>OZ245828.1:0-737500 GCA_965228595.1 Cyclobacteriaceae bacterium
TATTTTGGATCGCTTGAACCCGGTACCACATACCAGGTGACCTTAGAGTCTAAAGCATCCGGCACGACATACCAGGGGTCATTCAGCACTGCCCCAACAGCCAGTCAGGTGGTTCCTATAGAATTCACCACCTCTACCTGTCAGTATTTCTGGAGCTTCGATGACAGTTTAAGGGGTTTTAAAATCTACGACCTGATGAATTCCATGAATCCTGATTTTTTTGTTCAGACCGGGGATTATGTGTACTACGACAAACCGGGTCCGTTGTCTAAGGACCTGGAAGCAGCCAGACACAAGTGGCATGCCATGGACTCCTGGCCCTCTTTGGTGGATTTTCATCAGGGTACACCCATGTACATGATCAAAGATGACCATGACCTGCTCAAAGATGATATCAGTGACAAAACAGCCTTGTATGGAAATCTATCTTATGCCGATGGACTGAAGATCTGGCGAGAGAATGTACCGCTAAAGGGAGAACCGTATAGAACGTTTCGCTGGGGCAAAGATTTACAAATCTGGTTGTTGGAAGGTAGAGAGTTCAGGTCCAACAACAAAGAAGAGGATGGGCCAGACAAAACCATTTTAGGTAGCAAACAGAAGCAGTGGCTGACCAGCACACTTCAGAATTCTGATGCTACTTTCAAGATCCTTTTTTCTGCCACTCCCATCGTTGGTCCTGACCGGGATCGTAAGTCAGACAACCATGCGAACAAAGTCTATCAAACCGAAGGTGATTGGATAAGAACGTTGATCTCCGAGACAGAAAACCTTTATGTGATCAATGGAGACCGACACTGGCAGTACCATTCTATTGACCCAGGTACAGGTGTCCATGAATTTGGATCAGGACCGATCAGTAATGCACATGCCCAGGGATGGGACCCGGATGACAAACGACCACAGCATCAGTTTCTGCGTGTCAATGGTGGCTTTTTAGGAGTGAAAGTATTCAGAAAAAAGGACGTACCTCAAATTGTATTCACGCACTATGATGTGGAAGGAAATGAGGTGTACACTCAGGCTTTCGGTCATTAAGTAGCAAAAAAGATAAAATTTTGTTTGACTCAACGGCTAAAGCTTATTGGAGAATAGCTTAAATTAATCGGCTAACCCCATTTAATCTTAAAAATGATGAGTCTGATAAAATCCTTTTTGTTTGGTCTGACGGCCTTCGCACCCCTATTCCTGATTAGCCAACCTCACCTGTTACCTAAAGAACGGGTGATCTTCCTCACGGAAGAATGGAAAGGTGATCGCGATGATTATGGCAGGCCACTGGTCCCTGATGCGTGGCTCGATCGGGTGAGTCATGTCAGTGTGGAAGAAGCCTGGAAAACCCTCAAGGAAAACGGATACAACAACCAACTGGAAACAGAATGGCACATTCTGGATCCGGAAAGGGTCATGGTGGGCAGAGCATTCACAACTACTTTCCTTCCCAAACGTCCCGGATTGGATGACAGGATGATTGAGCTTGGAAACGAAGCCGGTTTTCAGGGAGGCACGAATCAGTGGCCCATGAGTATGCTCACCCAGGGTGATGTAATCGTTGCGGATCACTACGGAAAACTGAGAGAAGGTGCCTTTCTCGGAGATAACCTCGCTCAGGCCATCTACACCAACTCGGGAACAGGAGCGATCATCAATGGCCATGGACGAGACATCATGGGAGTGAAAAATATTGATGGGATCAATATCTGGGCCAAAGGATGGCATCCCTCCCACAGTGCGGAAAGGATGCTTATAAGCATCAACGACATTACCCGAATGGGTGAAGCTGCATGTCTACCCGGCGATGTAGTCCTGGCTACTCAGGCCGGGGTGATCTTTATCCCTCCTCACCTGATGGAAAAAGTACTCCTGGGCAGTGAAGTGGTGAGACTGGAAGATGCTTTCAGACAGGAACAGATTGCAAAAGGTAAATACACTAGTCAGCAAGTATATCAATCTGAATGGACTTCTGAGATCAACCAGGAATTTCACCAATGGTTGAAACAAAACCGAACCTCAATTCAGGAGAAACATCAGGTGCCCTTTGAGACTATTGATAAAATCATCAAGACAGAAAGTCGTGATTGGAAATCGTGGGATTAAATACATGATAACAAGAAATCCTTAAGCTACTCTTTTGGTATATTTCTGACTGTACTCTACCGGTGTGAGACCAACATATTTTTTAAATACTTCACGGAAGGATTTGGGGTCATTGTAACCTACACTATACATCGCTTCATTTACATGTGAGCTGCCGGATTCCAGTTTTCGTTTGGCAGCTTCCATCCTCACTCGCTGCAGATACTCCAGAATCGAGTTACCAGTTGCTTTCTTAAACCTGCGCTCAAGTGTTCTCCGGGTGATGGCATTTTTCGATGCCAGCTCATCGATGGTCAGGGGTTTTGAAAAGCTGTTTTCAATTTCCTGCTGAACATCCAGCACAACCTCATCCTGATGCCCTTTCTGCCCTACAAAAATGGTAAATGGTGATTGACTACCCCGGTCAATGTCAATCATGTACGATTTGGCTGTAATTACAGCAAGCTCTCTCCCACCGTACTTCTCTATCAGGTATACCAGGAGGTTGGTAAAAGCATAGGCACCTCCGCAGGTATAAATGCCACCACTTTCGATGACAATGTTTTCTGCGACCACCTTCACATTGGGAAAGGATTCAGCCAGTTCATGGGCATGTCCCCAGTGTGTGGAGCACTTCTTCCCATCCAGTAATCCTACAGATGCCAGTAAAAATGCGCCAATACACATGCTCGCCACTTCTGCCCCCTGATGGTATTGTTTTGTCACCCATTCCATTAAAGGCTTATTTTCATCCATCACTGTTTCAAGGTTACCGTGGACTGCAGGTACTATGATCAGATCAGTTTTCTTGACCTGATCCAGGGTTTTCTGAGGAGTGATGGTATAAAAACCAGCTGCATCCGGAGACGGATTACCAATCCCTACCAACGCTACCTCAAACAGCTTTTTACGGGTCTGATTGAAAAACATATCGCTGGCCCAGTTAAGGATCTGGAATGCTCCCCCAATATTGACAATGCTGTATTGCCCTTTCGGAACCAAAATCGAAACATGTTGCATGGCTATTCTTTTTATGTAAAGATCCAAAAAAAGAATGTCGCAATCAACCCATCATAATGTCGTATTTGCACATTAATGGAAGGTCATAATCTCCCTAAATTGCTGGTATAATTCATTTGATCAATGGGACAACAAACTGTCATATACATTCATGGAGCCGGAGCTCAAAGACCCGGATCGGAAAGTGGACTTCTGCTTGAAAAGATCAAACATGAACTCAATGATTCCTCTTTATTTCATGCTCCTTCGATGCCAAACCCGAATAGTCCTGACTGCCAGTCCTGGATGGAAGCACTGGATGCTAATGTACATAAATCTGCTGGTCCGCTCATCCTTATCGGGCATTCATTGGGTGGATCCGTCATACTAAAATATTTATCAGAAAACATTGTCGAGACCGAAATACAGCATGTTTTGCTTTTGGCTGTACCATTTTGGGGTAGCCAAGGATGGAACATATCCAGCTATCATTTAAAAAATGAGAATATTGATCAGCTATTAAACTTCAACAACATAAACTTCTTTCATTGTCTGGACGATAAGGTCGTTCCCGCAAGTCACCTGAAAGAACATCTAAATCTCATCCCCCATGCCGAAGGACAGATTTTTAAGACAGGTGACCATTATTTCACAGACTGCATTGGAAAAATCAAGAAACAAATAAGGCAACTAAATAAAATTCAAATCTCACTAAATGAATAATCATGGCAACTTTTCAAAAAATCGTTCCCTCGCTCTGGTTTGACAATCAGGCCAAAGAAGCAGCCAATTTTTACTGTTCTATATTTCCTGAATCAAAAATCCTGAGCCATTCACCACTGATCACAGAATTTGAATTGTCCGGACAGCGATTCTCTGCCTTGAATGGCGGTCCGCAATTTAAGTTTTCAGAAGCTGTTTCTTTTATCGTAAATTGTAAAGACCAGGAGGAGGTGGATCTCTACTGGAACAAGCTGACAGCTGAAGGTGGTGAGGAAAGCATGTGTGGTTGGCTAAAGGATAAATACGGTCTGTCCTGGCAGATCATCCCCGAACAATTGGGACAAATGATGACAGAGGGCACCGAAAACCAAAAGAAAAAAATGATGGACAAGCTCCTGACTATGCGAAAACTCATCGTTTCAGAACTGGAAGCTGCTTTCAACTCATAAATAATAGTTAACTCAAATCATAAGACCATGGCAAGTACTAGCACCTACCTCAATTTCACGAGAGAAACAGAACAGGCATTCAATTTCTATAGAACAGTATTTGGTGGGGAATTCGTTGGAGACGGGATCTCCCGAATGGGTGAAGCACCTCCCCAGGAAGGCTATCCTCCCCTGGCAGAGGAAGATAAAAACCTGGTGATGCATGTTGCGCTGGAGATTACCGGCGGCCACATGCTGATGGGCACTGACGCCCCTGAGTCGATGGGATTCAAACTCAACAAAGGCAACAATGTGTATATCAACCTGCAGCCAGATACCCGAAAAGAGACCAAACGACTCTTTGATGCATTGTCAGCTGGTGGCGAAGTGACCATGGAGTTGCAGGACATGTTCTGGGGTGACTACTTCGGATCTTGTACCGACAAGTTTGGTATTCAATGGATGTTTGCCTGTGCGGAGAAGGCCTAAATCTGATCGGATTAAATTCTAGATTACGCTCACAGCCAAAGCCGTTAGATTTTCTATTTCCCAGAGGCACAAGCTGTTCATTGAATATGACAACGTGTGCCTCTGGATAAATTAGGGTGGCTTGAATTGCCACGCCTTTGATGTCTGAGCGAACTATGCCTTTTCAAATGAAGATCAATTTTCTTCTAGCACGTATTGCACCTTACAGTCATTTTGGGTTTGACTGGTAATTACCAGAGAGTTACCATCATAAGTGTAATCATAAATGGTAAAGTCTGTTCCTGCCGTCCAATAAATATAGATTTCTGAATTTTCCGTATCCAGAACATATTTTGTTCCTTGGGATAAGGACCCTGTTGTTCGTGAAAAAGTGCCATCACTATTGAATTGCCACGTCGCACAACTCTCAGTTGATGGGTTACAGGCGGTGGATTGATTGTCTGCCGAATTAGGACATTCTACATCATTGAGACTTACCTGATCGTATGTGCCCACAATTAAAGTAAGTGGATCAGTATTATCATCTTTATCCCCACAAGATGATAAATATGCTAAAAATACAATTAAAATAAAGCCAAGAGAGATTACATGATTCTGTTGGGACTTAAGAAGGCTAAGACGATTCCTATTGAATAAAAGAGCAATAGAATTACGATTAACCACATGATTACGACAGTGACTCTATAATTTATTAGATACATATTATTATTTAATAAGTAGTATGCTAATAGAAAATCCACTAATGTAAGCAAAAACACTACCCACAAAAAGATCTTTTTACCCAATGTAATCTTTTTAAATGCCGCATAGCTATCAGCTGTATCTGATTTGATTAGATTAAGATCTAATCCATATAAAAAAAATAAAATTTCATTCTTATAAAAAAGAAATCCGAGCGAGAAAAAAATCAAGAGGCCAAGTAATATGAGAAAAACTATTTGCAAAATAGAAGGATAATGCATAGTGATTTCATTAAGCTGGTTTCTGGTTCTTAAATAAATGATTCAATGGCTCATTTCTCATGCCAGCTACCAGATTGATAAACAATTCAGTAGACTTCTATACCCATAACTACTATGAATATACTTCTTTTTCGACTTATTTCCACATAACAGTATTATAAAAAATGGCAAATACTAAAATCCTACCATTCTGATCTAATGGCAAACCCATAATTAATATACCACTCAATGAATGCAGAATTTTTGCCAAATAGCCCGATCTGATGAGCAAGACATAATTTTATGATGTTGTCTGATTTCCTAACTTTATCGCATGCTACAACTCTTTCTCCTTGAGAAAAAAACACTACTCAAAGGCTGGGTATTATGCTTTGTGCTCAGCTTTCCCTTTACTTTCCTCCCGGTTTTCTTTGGTGATGGAAACCTCTGGCAGGATATCATTACCCGGGTACCCACTTCTTTACTGTATACAGCAGGGTTTTCCACTGCATTGTGTATGGCAGCACTGGTGATCAATTATGACCGACAAAGTGTAAAACTCAAAATCATCAATAAACCCGCATTCAAGCAGTTAAACTCCAAACTCATCCCAACTGGCCAGGGTAGCCTAACAGAAGACCTCAGTTTTTACCTGGATATACATCATAACGATTTCCAATATACCCTAGATATCATCATTGATCTGGAAGATTACAAAAAACAAACCATTGTTATTGTTCCAATCTTACAGGAAATCAGCAATGATGTGATCAGTCAATACAAAGAATTATTAAAACGTGAATTCAGGCTGAGCTCCAATAAGTACCGCATTGAAATTCAGTTCAAGCCTGAAGAAATCAATCTGGAAGATCCGCTTGGAATAATTAAGCATTTGTCACTGATAGAATCTAAGCTCAGGCTGAAGCCTGCATGAGCAAAAGCAGATGTATTTTCTCTCTTTATGTTTCTTCGAAGAAATACTACACAGTATTTTTAAGCAATGAAAAAGTATGGCCTCCACGGAAAATTCAACACCCAAAAAGGAAAAGCGGATGAACTGGCAGATATCCTGATCGAAGCATCTCAGATCGTTTCAAAAGCCAAAGGCTGTCAGCTATATGTTATCTCGAAAGATCCCAGCTTACGCGATGCAGTGTGGGTCACAGAAATCTGGGATAGCAAAGCTGACCATGACGCCTCTCTTTCCATTCCGGAGGTACGTTCACTGATCGCTAAAGCCATTCCATTGATTGATGGGACACCCTCCGGGGGACAAACACTGGAGATATTGGGTGGTTATGGTATTTAATGAGCATGATGATGTCAGATGACTTTAATATCACCCACAACACGCAAAACATGCGTTTTGAAGTCTTAAAAGAAGATCACCTGGCTGAGCTCACCTACCGGCTCAAAGACAATGAGATTTATCTCATGCATACAGGTGTTCCAAAGCCCATTGGGAATTTTGGCATAGCCAAAGCACTAACCGAATTTGCATTGAAGTATGCATTGGAAAATGGCTTAAAGGTCATTGCCTACTGCCCTTATGTTCGCGCCTACATGAAAAGACATCCAACCTGGAGAGAGACGCTAGCTCCCTAATACCAAATCATTATTTGGTGATCCTTAAGACCGATCCGGCGATGTGTCGGGTCCCATCGTCCTTGTTGAAGTAGTAGACGACCAGTACACGATCATCATCCAGTTGAGTTGACCAGGGGTAGCCCAGATCTCTCGTTCCTCCATCATCCCGAATGATAAATTCAGGTGCGGTCGAAATATCCGTACATTCCGGATTCAAAATCTTTGCCCGTATTCCATAGGGTTCATGACGATACCCATAAGTCAAAAGCACTCGCCCATCATGTAGTTTAATGGCATGAAAAGGGTGTCCCTGAAACCCCATTTTCTCCCAGGGCTGAAAGCTTTTGCCTCCATCAGTAGAGCGGGCGAAACATGCCTGATCATCAAAACCGCCTGTTCTTAAGAATGCCACCAGGTCTCCGTTGGGTGTTTCATGGATAGAGGTCTCATTGAAGGTTACCTTGTCATCAACCGCTACCGGGCATGAATATTCCCAGGTCAACCCCTTGTCTTCCGAAATAATTAAGTGAGTAGACGTGGTTTTCGAATTTTCCATACTGGCTGCTACCACCCAAAAGAGTCTGCCATCTCTGCCTTCACACATTGCGCCTCTGTTGTATGCCGGCAATGCCCTGCCCAATGCATCATTTCGGCTTTCAATGGGTAAACTGGGTGGATAGTAAGGTCCCTCCCACGTCTTCCCATCGTCTTCTGATTTCACCAGGTAACCACCCAGAAATACCACACCTTCTTTGTTTTCAGAATAAGGTTTTTTGAGATTTGGCATACCTTCCGGTCGTACAAATGCCCAGCCATAACTAGCACAAAGGATGCTGCCATCACTTAACCTCACCATACAAGGATCCTGCGACCCACCAAATGGATGTGCATAGAGCAGAGAGGGCTCTCCCTCCCATTTTATCCCATCCTCTGAACGCATCATCACCAGGTAGCTGTTGGGATCCACATGATTGTTGCCCTTCTCGCCAAAAACCATCCTGTTAGGTGCCCGACGAAAAGCCACCAGGAAATCATCGTCTGTCCGTATCACCGATGGAAAAGCTGAATAAAAGGCTGTATCCTCATAGATGACAATATCCTTTATTTTCTTTAATGGAGATTTCTGACCGTACACACTACTAAGACAGATGAGGTATCCTATCAGGATCAGGTTATTTCGAACGTTCATTCCTTCGCTATTTTTGGGGTTAATTTAAAATGCTTGTAATCGTATGAAAACTCTTCACTAATGATACCACTCAATTTAGATGTTGTACTATTAAATTCAATTAGTTTTATATTTTTTCAATATCCTCATTAACTTACCGGTATGACCGACCTTCATGAACTTGCACAATTGGCAGTTAAATATGTCAATACCACCGGAAGACATATCTTCCTCACGGGTAAAGCAGGTACCGGGAAAACTACCTTTCTAAAATATATCACCGAGCATACCTTTAAAAAAGCAGTGGTAGCTGCACCAACTGGGGTTGCAGCAATCAATGCGGGAGGCGTCACCCTGCATTCGTTGTTTCAGCTTCCTTTTGGCACTTTCATTCCGGAAAACATCAGGCTGGAAGAGGCCTCATCTCCTATCACCACACCTGGCACCTTATTGAAGGACCGTAAATTCAGTGCCAGCAAAAGACAACTCATACAGGAATTAGAGTTACTGATCATCGACGAGGTAAGTATGTTACGGGCAGACTTGCTGGATTGTATAGATCATACCCTGAAATTGCTTAGAAGGAACAGGTTGGAGTCATTTGGTGGTGTCCAGGTCTTGTTTATCGGAGACCTGCTCCAGCTGCCCCCGGTCATCAAAGATTATGAAAAGTCGTTGCTCAGTCCATATTATGACAATGCTTATTTCTTCCAGGCACAGGCATTAAAGGAGGTCCCGCCTATCCGGGTAGAGTTACAAAAGATCTATAGGCAAACGGATCAACAATTCATCGACCTGCTCAACAGGTTGAGAAACAATCAGCAAACAACAGATGACATCCAATTGCTTAATGGGCATTACCGCAAGGACCATGAAAGCATTGCGGAAGGATATATTCACCTTACCACCCACAATCACAAAGCGGACCGGATCAACCAGAGAAGGCTGGATCAGCTAGAGGGAAAGTTGATAACATTCTCTGCTTACATCGAAGGAGAATTCCCGGAAAACATGTACCCTGTAGAATATGACCTGAAACTCAAGGAAGGCGCCCAGGTGATGTTTATCAAAAATGACCCTTCCGGTCAGGGCAGGTTTTATAATGGAAAAATTGGCAAAGTCTCGGCATTGACGTCAGATGATATCCAGGTAGCGTTTGAGGATGGCAGCGAAGTGACCGTAGAAAAATATGTATGGGAAAATAAAAGATATGCGTTGAGCAAGATCAGGGATGAGATCGTAGAAAAGACACTGGGTAGCTTTGAACAGTACCCGCTGAAGCTGGCCTGGGCAGTAACCATTCATAAAAGTCAGGGGCTTACCTTTGAAAAAGCCATTCTTGACCTCTCTGGTACATTTGCACCGGGTCAGTTGTACGTAGCACTTTCAAGGCTCACTTCGCTGAATGGACTGGTCCTCTCCTCCCACATTGGCGATTCCATCCCAACGATTGACAACAGCCTGAGGGAATTTGTAGCATCGTTTCCCAGTCAGGAAGAATTGGTGAACAGCCTGACCAACGACAGAAAAACTTTCATCTATCAGTTTTCCACCAAAGTCTTTGGGTTTGACAGGATACACAAAGAATTGATAACTCACGAAAGGAGTTTCAATAAGGATGAAAAACGATCCATCAAGCAGCAGTATTTACCCTGGACAACTGAACTGACCAATGAATTGGCTCCACTGGTTGCTGTTGGAAATAACTTCATCAGGCAGGTGGCCAGTATTCTGAAGCAGGAAGATTACCTGAACCCTCTCGAAGACCGTGTTGACAAAGC
Organism: Cyclobacteriaceae bacterium; assembly: GCA_965228595.1. Classification (GTDB taxonomy): domain Bacteria; phylum Bacteroidota; class Bacteroidia; order Cytophagales; family Cyclobacteriaceae; genus UBA7330. The sequence goes on from OZ245828.1 coordinate 10,193, forward strand.
CAGGGCGTATTTTCAACCCAAACTCTCGGAGCTAAACAACAGGATAAAAGACCACAAAAAGACCATAGGAAAAGAAAAAAAGACCAAGAGCTACAAGGATGAGCTTGAGCTGATCCAGGCCATGTTTGAGTATCAGATCAATCAGATGGTCAAGTTCTCCATGTTTATCAGTGAAGCTGCTCAAAATAAAGTGCTTACTCGAAAACAACTTCAATCTACGGACTTACCTAAAACAGCTGCTGATAACAAAGGGAAACGAACTGCCAGAAAAGACAAGATACCTTCTGCAAAGATCTCCTTTGAGATGTATAAAGATGGCAGAAGCATAGCAGAAATCGCTGAATCACGTGGCCTGGTGAGGGGTACTATAGAAAGTCATCTTGCTAAATATGTTGAAATGGGTGAACTGGAGATCTCCAGGCTTGTGGAAGAACCAAAGGTCAAAAAAGTGATGGAATACGTAGAAAAAGGCATGTTACGAGGAGGCGACATCAAGCATGAGTTAGGCGAAGACTACAGCTTTGGCGAAGTAAGACTGGTCCTCGCCCATGCTAAATGGCTGGAAGACACGGAAGTAGGAAAATAAGTTCAGCCTATCTGAAAATAATGTGCTCTACATGTGTGTAGGTGCCATTGGTCACCTCAAGCAGATAAGGGCCCGGTTTCAAATGAGTGATGGTCAATTCCACTTTTTGCTCAGGCGCATTAAATGATTTATTCCAAACTACCTTACCTGAAATGTCTCTGATGACCATGTTCATGCTTGTCCGGCTAAACCGCTGACCCAGGTAAATATTGAGCTGGTCACTGACCGGGTTAGGGTAAATGCTCATGTCATCGGTAGTCTCGTAAAACGTCACAATCGTTTCGCTTACCTCATTCGCCCCGTCAAAATCAAATTGTCGTAACCTGTAATAATTTGCACCTTCCAATGGACCCAGATGTGTAAAAGAATAAGAAATCTCCTGATCAGTTGTACCATTTCCATCGACAATTCCAATCACATCAAACTTACCATCTCCGGAACTGTGCTCTATCTCAAACCGCTCGTTGTTGAGCTCGCTGGCGGTTACCCAGTCAAGTACTATTCCTTCTCTCGTGGCCGTTCCCACAAAAGAAATCAACTCTACAGGGAGCAGAGAAAAATCACATGAAGATCCATCTGTACCATTCACAGCAGTGAGCGTCAGTTCATTGTCTACAATATCACCGGCATTGAAATCATAGGAGTACATTTCTACCGTTCCGTTCTTTTCAGGAAATGTGATATCTATTGTGTAATCGCCTGTCATGTTAGGCAGGTGAAAAACGGATGTTGGTGGGTTCTGAGCTCCGTGCCCTGCGGAGTTACTCCCACTTGCTGCAGACGCAACGATATTACCACCACTGTCCTTAATGATCACCGTGGCACCCACCACAGGTCTGTTGGATGGCGTACCATCTACACAGTCTTCGATAAATACTTTCATGTAATCGCATCCCCCACCATCACACAGATCATTTTCCCAAATCTGGTTATTCCCTCCATCCACGTTCACATAAATGTCATAGTCGCCGTCATCGTCATAGTCTACCAGATTCACCCCTTCAGCATCGGCATTCACGTTGATATTCTCCTGGGTGAAACTCAGGGCTGCTATACTATTGGGTGTGGCCGTGTTATTCTTGAATAGAAAGCTGTTAGTACCGTCATTCCCCAAAAACAAGTCCAAATCACCATCCCCATCTACATCGGCGCAGGCACATCCATCGATGTCCGACCCACCTGTGATCGTAGGTTTACCAGTCGCAGTAAAAGTGCCTGTTGGATGCTGAAGCCAGATCTGGTTGGTCCCACCATCCGTCCAGTAGATGTCCAGGTCCCCATCCATATCAAAGTCACAAAAGATCACCCCACCCTTGTTTGCATTTTGGGTATTTGTTGAAGCATTGTCAGAAAAGGTGGTATTTGCTGTGAAGGTTCCATCGCCATCGTTTGACCATAGGTCATAGGTCCCCGTGGGTTTTCTTACAATAAAATCAACATAACCATCAGCATCGTAATCTCCCGTGGCCAGGAAATCCCCATTGTTGGAAGTCAATGGCAACCCCAATGTATTGCCTGTGACAGAAACATGCCTGAAGTAATTTCCCCCTGTAGCTTCGGCCTCGGTACTCATATCCCCATCTCCGAACCTTGTATCTATGGTTGCTGCAGCATCCTGTTTCCTGTTCTCTAATATATCAATACCACATTCTCCATTTTCTATCAATATGTCCAGCCAGCCATCATTGTTGTAGTCGATCAAACCCACTCCTTCAGCATTCATCCCATCTCCTCGAGAACAGCCATCTACTTTGAGTTGTGTGATTATCAGGTTTGCAGTGTTATTAACACCATACCCAAAATCAGTACCCGTATTAATATAAATTTCAATTCGGTTGTACGTATTTCGGATAATATCCAGATAGCCATCGTTATTGAGATCTCCCCATAAGATAGAGCGGTCTGCTAAATTATCCCTCATACCCTTAGCTTTGGAAAGTGTTACATCGATAAAACTTGGATTGGCAGCACCATCACTTTCTAGAAGTCTTGTATTGCCATTTGGATTATCATAACTTGTGTTTATTAGAAGATCCAGGTCACCGTCATTGTCATAATCCCCCCATACTGCACCACCGTCTTTAGCATAGCCAATTTCCGCACCTGTACCGGACTGCTTGGTCCAGGTCTGTGAATAACCCATGAAGTCTACAAAGAGTAAACATGAAAGCAAAGCTGGTCTGAGCAAACTTTCTATATACATATACTAATAAAATTTAAAGGAACTCCTAGCGGGCTGGAAGCACAAATTAAGCGAATTGCCTATAAAACACCATAATATCTTGAAAGCTTTATATTCATCGCGTATCAATATCATACAAAAAGTGTTCCAAAATGAACACCTATTTATCTTACGGAAATACTAATCACCTTATTATCAATACTTTATAAGGAATGGCTTATTTTTTGTGCCTTCCCTATGCAACCAAAATAATGATCATTTCATCATATTAAAGAACCTATCGGATAACTCAAATACCATAAAAGACTACAAACATGAAAAAACTCATCCATTTCTCCATCATCTTTCTCATTGGCATATCAGTGGCCTGTAGCCAATCAAAAGATGTTCGTCAGGTCGACTTCTTTAATGCCATACATTCTGCAGGCAGCTGGGATGTGTACATCAAAAAGGGCAGTTCTGAGCGTGTGATCATCGAGGCAGATTCAGGCCCTATCGAAAAGATCCTAACTGAGGTTGACGGCGACAAACTGACCATCAAAATGGAAGAACGATCCTGGTCATTCTCCAATAACTTTAGAAATGTGAAGATCTATGTAACCTTCACAGAACTTGGGGAGATCAATGGATCAGGTTCCGGTACAATCAGGCTCGAGTCGCCACTTGACAGCGAAGACATTAGCATCAAATCCAGTGGTTCCGGTAATTTCTACGCCGAAGAAGATTTAATAGCAGCGGATGATCTAAGAATCATCAACAGCGGATCAAGTACGGTCAAATTGATGGCTAAGGTTTCGGCAGGTGATGAATCTGATATTACAAACAGTGGCTCGGGAGACATTGAAATCAAAGGCCTGTTTGCAGATGAGCTTGAAATAAACAACTCAGGATCCGGAGGAATCAAGATTGGTGGTGGAGAAATTGATTCTCAGTCAATCAGGCTCAGTGGATCCGGAAATATGCAGATGGAAGACCTAAAGAGCAGAAACTGTGAAATCAGAAAAAGTGGTTCCGGAAATGTGTATGTCAGCGTAAGCGACCTCCTCAGCGGAAGCAGCTCCGGATCAGGTAATGTCTATGTGAAATCAGGGAAGCCTAAACTTGATTTTCACTTTTCGGGTTCAGGAAAAATCAAATATCTATAGTCGCCAACCCTCCAGCCCGGAAGATTTTCCGGGCTTTTTTATTCAACCTGAATTATTGAATCAAAGCTTTTGTTTATTTGAGCAATGACAAAGTTTTCTATCTACCAGGTATTCTCATCAATCGACAGGGGACTGAAGGGAAATACCGCAGCCGTCGTACATCTCGACAACCCAATAAATAAAAAATCGATGCAATCACTTGCTGCGGACCTCAACCAGCCAGCTACTTCATTCTTATGGGAAGAAAAAGGTGAATGGAACGTCCGGTGGTTTGCCCCCGATGAGGAAATTGGCCTGTGTGGACATGGTGCCTTCGCCTGCTTTTCGTTCCTGAAAGATGAAAGTGTGATGAAGCAATCCCTGGCATTGAAATACGATCAGGGAACCATTGAGGGGACTACGGTAGATTCAACAATTACAATAAAGCTCTCGGCCATACAAAGGGTCCGGCAGATTGATCCTCCTGATCCCATTGTGAAGGGTTTAGGTATTCCGATACTTGAGATGTACGAAACAACCAATAAGCACCTGATTGTCATTGAAAATGAAACACTTCTACGATCAATGAAGCCGGATTTCAATACCCTGAGACAAAGTAATGTTTTTGGATATGCAGTCACTGCACCCGGTGACAAATCGGATTTTGTCAGTAGAACACTGGTGCCTCATGTCGGGCAATTAGAAGATCATGCTACCGGTTCCTCACATGCGTTCCTCACTCCCTATTGGGCGAATCGACTTGGCAAAAAATCAATGAAAGCCTTTCAATTGAGCAAGCGGGGTGGGTATTTTGAGTGCCAGCTGGAAGGTGATTTTGTGAAGCTATCGGGAGGATATGAGCGGATTGCCACAGGGATGATCAATGACCTAGTGGATTTCAATTAACTCACAGACCGCCTTACCGAACTTCATTTTTGCCTCTACCCTTAAAGGCCATTTTCGTTCGTCAACCGTAACCCAAACCTTGACCATGTACTTCTCCGGAAAAGTACCACTAATCGGAAACAGGATATATGCTTTGTGGCAGGTTTGCGGGCCAAACTCAGTTTCTATTTCCTCAATTCCCACATATTCAATGCCGAATGGATAGTATTCGTCTTCGTAGAACATATTGAGCATTACGGAGTCACCCTGGTTGAATGCTTCCCATGGTTGAGACCTTAGATACATGTAACTGCTTAGCATATCAAAAGTAGAATCCCGGAGGTGATATGATTCAAGCTTCGTGTGTCCATGCTTATCGGCTTTCATTTCATAAACATTGATATAGACTGAATCCATATCAAAATCATAATGGTCTTCCTGCTTGCGTTGATATTTACCCTCACTTCGGTTCATAAATGAATAGCGGGGTTTATAGGTTATTTTGTCAATTTCAGCATGTATCGAATCCCGCAACCTGGCAATCCAGTTGACAATTCCTGTGGTGTATGCCAACACATCCAAAGCAATCACTGAATCTTTCCTTTGATGAACCAGTTGTGCTTCCCCTATTTTGATCCACCCATATTTAATTTCATAAACAAACATCTCTTGATCTTTATCAAGGAATGATTGGGCGTTTACAACCATAAAAGTGAATAGAAGACACAGGCAAAAGATCGTTCCTCGCTTCATCATAGCGTTTGCGGTACGCTCAGGCTAGTACCAATCTTTTGGTTTAGCTTCTCTATAAAATAGGCAGACAACAGGGGTGATTCTACTTCAATATTCTGATGGACAAAGAAGTAAAGCTGCTGTAAACCCGCTTTCTTCCATTCCTGAATCCTCTCAACCCATTCATCCAACCGGGTATAATCACTTTCATGATTGGCGCCAACCCACCTGACAAAGGCTGTCGGAGTGCTCAGCCTCATATGCAACATATCGCGTCTTCCGGCTGTGTCCACAATCACGTTAGACTTATGATGGTTGGTGAGTAATTCGTATAATGCATTATTACCCGGATTCTCAAACCATTCAGGGTGCCTTACCTCCACAGCCAGGGGGACTTCCGGAGGGAAATCCTGCAGCGTTTTCTCTAACCTATCGAATCGTTTGGGACCAAAGTTCCCATGAACCTGCAGAAAAACCATTCCCAGCTTTTCCTCAAAATGTAAGATCTCCTCACAATAAGCATAAAGCAATTCCTTCACCTCTTTCAATTGTTTGAAATGAGTGATGGTATTGGTAATCTTCGGGAAAAATTTAAAGCCATCAGGCGTTTTATCTTTCCATATTTTCACCTGCTCCCGCTTAGGAAAATGATAAAAAGTGGTATTCATTTCAATGCTATTGAATTGCTCTGAGTAATAGGGCAATTCATCTTTCGTACCACGCGGGTAAAAACCTTTTAAGTCTCTTTTGTTCCATTTGGCACACCCGACATACACTTCAAGCGGCTCTTTTTCCTGAGTTGAAAGCAACTGAAAGGTGTCTTTGTGCGTTTCAGGTAGTGAAAAATCAATCAATTCTGGCTGTTCTACCTTACCAAATTTCATTTAAAACACGATATAATTAAATTTTTTATTAGAATCATACCAAAATATGGAATTATTCGTATATATGGTACAAATGTGTAAATTTACCATTCATAAAACATCTTCACCCTTTCTTATAGACCACCATTTGAAGATTTTTATTGATTGGTCCGATGTTTGCAACAATAAAATAAAAAATGGTTGGTTATGAAAACGCTTTTCATTGGCTCTTTAATATGCTTAACACTTGTCTCTACCGGATATGCTCAGGAAGAAGGCAAAACACTTGGAAAAATCATTGATGATCTCACATACAAATGGGATGATGAGGCCAAGGGTTTGAATAATTATGAAGGATTAGCCAAATTCTGCATCAATGAAGAGTACAGGCTGGGTATCATTAATCTGCTCAAAGATATTCATCATTATGATTCCGTGCTTTATGACAGACTGATTCAGGCTACCCGTTTTGGAAAGAGTACCCACGAAATCAAAAAGACGATCGACGAAATCCAAAAATTCGAAGAGGGGTATGACATGCGGAGCTTTATCCACTTTCTGCATACAGAGTGCAGTGCACGAAAGGAGATTGAGCACAATGCCAAAAACCTTAAGGATGAAATTGGTTTCTATTCTTACGACGGTCAGATCTACGTCCTGGAAAACGAGCTAAACAAATATGTGAGCCATATCACCAAACGGGTGGATCACATCCGGGAACATGTGCATCATTTACATATAGAATAATTCCCTTTCTGATTCCCAATTATTCGTGAATGATTACGATCCTTTTCGGTTCATAGATCGTTTCTCTATGCGTGAGCTGTAGCAAGAAGACTCCACTGGGAAGTTGTTTCGTTTCAATATCGATTGACAACTCACCTCCTGGTAGCTGTCCAGTCAAAACTTCCTTACCGGTCTGGTCAAACATCTTCCAGTCCATGGCATCTTTCACAGGATTTAGGATTTCCAGCTTAAACTGGTTGTCTACCGGGTTTGGATAGATCACAAACGGATCTCCATTTCTGAGTTGATCCAATACGCCCAGGATAAGTTCCTTGCTGTTAAAGTCTCCATTGAGTACCGCGGCCTGAAAAATCTCTCTCCTGCCATTGGTAGCATTCTCATTTTGAATAAATGCAATCACATCCAATTGTGTCGGATCATATACATTGTTGATCTTCCATTCTACAGTCTCTGTGAAAGAAGTCCCGAGCGTCATAGCACCTTGCTTAACGATTCCACCAGCGGATGGTAAGATCTTCCTCAATACATTTCTTAGGGTATCATTTTCACTAAACTGCCCTATGCTCACACCGGTAATTTCTTTTTCAATGACCATAAACCTGATAGAGAATTCATTCTTTGGATCAGGGAAATCCTGCACCGCAGTAAATGTTGCTGAAATTCTAAGAATATCAGATGGTGCCGAGGTATCCAACTGAAAATTGGTGATGTCAAATTTCTTGCTTTCGAGTCCAGCAACTCCTAGCGCTGAAGGCGTAAATCCTCTTATATACAGTTCCGAATCAGGATCGATTCCATCAAGTTTCTGTACCTCGCCCTCCAGGGCTGATCGCGGTGCCTCATTAATTCCGTAATAGCCAACCCTCGCACTTGGATCAATACCATTTGACCGATTGATATCATCCCGACCCGATGTGGAAGTCATATCTAGCTCCGTGAAATAGTTGATCCAGGCCACACTACCTATAGATTGGTCATCCACCTGGTCACGTAAATCCTGGTATGCAGCTACAACCCCATCCTCTGTCGCATTATAGAACGACTCCAGTAAGGTGATTTTATCACTGTTGTACACCCTGAAATCATCAAAGGCAAACCCCTCATCTTCGTCACCCCCACTACTTGATAAAGCAAACCTGAAAATGACAGTATCGGCGTTGTCCATCTTATTGATAGATAATAACCATTCGGAGACCCTGCCCTGTGCGCTTTGCGCGGCTTGTTGTGTAGAGGCCCATCCAAACGAAGAAGGGTTGTAAGATTGATTGAACTCCACAGAATTTACATTGTAGTATCCTGGTTGTGTAGGAATTTCAGCGTGCGTATACCAATTGAGCCCGGAGGTTTCCACAATTCCACCTGCTATTTCACTAAAGTCTCCAAGTTTAAGCCAACTAGCCCCATTGTCCGTCGAATACTGGAATACAACAGCATCCCGGTTATTGAACAACCAATGCTGATGATAAAAGCTCACTATAGGAATGGTAAGATTGGTAATATCAAATGCAGGAGAGTATACCCAGGAGATTTCATTGGGTGCGTAATCTCCATCCAGGTTGGTCACCCAGGCATTGTCACCGCTAAATGCACCATCCAGGGTTGATGTTGAAGGTTGACCTATCTCCCATGAATTCACCAGTGTATCAAGTTTACCATCGAGGGTTCGGTACTCCGCAAACCAACCATGGTCATTGTTATCAAATGTTTCAAGGAATCCATCCTCAGGAACCTCAATGACATCAAGGACCGTAACTGTTCTGGTCACTGAATCCCTGCATACATCAGAGGTTCGCATGAAAAGTTCTACCTGATGCTGCCCTGGTGCAAATAGGTGATCATAGGTGTCATTGTCGCTGTAGGGATCATTTGCCGGACTTTCCCGGACTGGATTATATAGATTTGCGCCATCGATTATTAGCCTGACTTCATTGATCTCATCTGCTGATACAGCAGCATTGTCATTGATCATTGTAAACTGAACAGGCACACCTTCCATCAGACCATCCCAAATAAATGCCACCTCAGGGGCTTCTCCCACAACCAGATCAAATTGTCTTACCGGACTGTAGCATTGGGTGGACTCTCTGGATCTAACATACCTCGAGAATGTTCCAGGTGTCTCTACCTGTTGGTCTTCATCAACGCCACTCACGCCTAAGTTTGTAAACTCAATACTTTGATCATTCTCATCTATGTTTTGAGTGATCGGCTCGGTGAGGTTTGCATTAAAATACCATTCATATATGTTTCCTGTCTGCCCATTGGAAATAAAAAGCGTTTCATTTGAAACATCCTGATCCCTACAATAGATAAATTCATACTGTGGATCGATCAATGTGCCATTGCTGGCAAGATCAAACTCAGGAGTAGCTGGCGTATCATAGATATTGAAGGTGACTTCGTGCAGTTCACTCTCGCAGCTATTGATCGTTTGTGAAACATAGAAAGTATAGCTTCCTACTCCACTGGCTCCGGTATTGATAAATGTTTCAGCAGACAATGTACGCTCCACAATTGGCGTCATGCCTTGATCATACCAGGTAAACAGCGCATCTTCTACTCCTGAATAGTTGATGATAACAGCCCCTTGCAAATCATCCACGCAAAAACCCTCAGAAGATCCTATATAATCTGATGAAAACCGAATGTCATCCATTTCCGGAGGCACTTCATAAACAGTAATCAATCGGGGATCACTCTCACAGCCTTCGAAGGTGGCCACACCATCCCCGATGTTTTGGGTCTGGGTCACCCAGAAAAGGTATCTTCCGGTACCTTCCTCACCAAGTAATCCGAGCTCGGTATCATTGGCTGTACTACCTGTATGAAATGGGGTGGATTCCATGTTGCCATCCACATCAGCTTTGTACCAGTTAAAAGTAACTCCACCTTCACCCGTCAGTTCAATGCCATTGGCTACGACTGCATCTTCACAGTAGGTATAGTCATTATCTATGGTTTGCGGCATCGCTGGGATATCGTAGGTATTGATGACCACAAATGCCATCTCATCCAGTTCCGTTTCACAACCATCAAACTCCGCTCCCAATGGCTGACTGTTGTTGGTTTGGGTCACCACGAAGTAGATCAGCCCATCGGCTTCTTCTGCATCAGTAATTTTCAATTGACTGGTTTTCACAGGTTCACTGGCCAAGTGATCATGTACGGAGTTTCCGATGATCGTAGTTCCTGTTGCATCCGATCGATACCAATTGAACACGGCATCCGTATTCCCATTTAAATTAAGTTCAATACTTTGTCCAATATTTCCTTCGCAATAAGCTATATCTAATCTATGGGCATTGGCAACGTCCCAATCCATGTAGGTCACACCAGGGTCATCGAAAGTGGGTGCCCCTGGATCAGGAAACACCGTGATGGTTATTTTGCTCGGCTCACTTTCACATCCAATGTAGCCGGTCTCGTCATTGTAGTCCTGAAACTGGGAAACCCAATAGGTATAGGTGATCGGACTCGTTGTTAGATTTTCATTGGAAAAACCGACAAACTCATTGGCGAGACTGTTCTGAACAATGAACCGGTCATCAAAGGCTGCAACTGTCATCCTCGCACCGTAATCAGGAGCATTTCCACTGCCATCATCTTCATACCAGGCATATCGGGTATCCTGTTCCCCAGGGGAAGTAATGGTTCCCAGGTCTTCACCGGAACAGATGTAGTAGTCTGTTCGGTTTGTTGCAAATAAAGTGGTGTCTGGTGCGGATGAAGTTTCGTAAATACGGAACTCTACCTGAATCAGGTCACTTTCGCAACCTGCGAACTCTCCATTTGCCGCATCGATATAGGTACTGTCGTTCAACACTCTGGAGATATGAATGGTTTTGCTGGTATTAGGTACATCTACAAAGCCAATGTCTGCAAACTCAAAAGAACCTGCCTGCATGTCAGAAATCAGGACAGTATCCTCATCGTATAAATTATAGTAAGCCTCTGAGTCAGGCAAAGTAGAACTAAAAGTCACATTGTCTCCCCCATAAGTATCACAATATTCAAACAGATAACTGGAAGAGCTTATTCTGGTGGCAGCATCCTGGGTGACATCAAGCGCCGGAACTGCAGGGTCTTCATATACCCGGATATTGATAATTTTTGGTGGTGATTCGCAACCCTCAAAACCTACATTGATATAATCTGTTTTTGTGACGTAAATATTTACATTAAAAGCACTATTCGGCGCATCGGTACCAAACAGCTCTTCAGCCTTTAATATCTCACCCTGGGTACCAATGGAGTTATAGGTAGTGTTTAATAAGTTACTTGTATACCAGGTGATCTGTTCGTCAGGATCGGCGCTAACTACAAGGTCAGGAATGACCTCCCCAACACAAAATTGTAAATTGATCCTGTCTCCATCTTCACCACCAATACCAGTCAGGTCAGTGGTTAGCTCAGGCAGATCTGGAACTGCCTGTATAAATATGGTTCTTACATCTACGTCGTTACACCCTTTGCCATCATTTGCTGTAGGGAAATTAGGGTCATCTGCTGTCGATGACGTATAAGTGATCTCGTATTCTCCAACAGGATCCTTTCCATCACCCATGGGATCAGCCGGATCAAATTGATCAGAGCCAATAACAGTTGAATAAGGTCCTCCTTCTGTACCTTCTCCTGTTACCTTTTTTAAGGTATAAGAACCTACATCTACCGTATTGAGCTCTTTTGCAGAACCAGATAAATTGATATTCAAGATGTCAGCATCCAGCTCTAATGGGAAATCATCCTCACAGATATACTCAGGTAAGTTGGAAATGGTAACATTAGGAACCCGGTAAACATCCAGGTCCGCCTGTAGAAAAACATAATTGTAGATTTGAGGCGGATATAAAAGTGGATTCACATTATAGCAAATCCGCCTTTGTATTCTATGCTGACCCGGAGAAACTGTAGAAAGATCAAGTGTCCATCCTGTGGTTGGGTTTGAAACATTTGCCGCATTCCATCCTACAGGTGGTGTAATCAAAACATTGTCCAGATACATTCCATAAAAATTGTAATTTGATGGAATATCATCCAGCCTCGGGTTAATTGTAATGGTTCCACCGTCCTGACAATAATCAATATCGATAGGTATATTAAAAATCTGTGCGGTTGTCGAAATGGAAAACGTCTCGGTATACCCCAGCGACTCTCCTGTATTTGTATTATTGGTGGTGATCAGAATGTCATGATCACCTGTGCCCGCTGTCGAAGGACTGAATTTCACTTTAGCAGAATCTGCTGTGGTGCTTGGATCAAACAATCCCGTACCTGCAAAAGTAACCGTGTGATTAGCTGGCTTACTAATTGCTATATCTATGTCTCCTGCGTCATCCACAAAGCTATTTCCGGCCGGATCCTGGGAATACCCTCTTACCAAAACATTAAACTTATCTGGCTCGCTCTCACATCCGGCAACCGATTCTGTAAAGTAAAGGGTATACAAGCCATCATTGGCCTGAAACCCGGTTCCTCCACCAGGGGCCGGCATGGCACTAAGTAAAATGGGGTTTCCGGATTGGCTTGATGAATAATTATAATTATACCAGTTAGTTGTCCCACCTGATGTGGTAGTTTGAATGGATGGATCATCGCCTGTACTTACCACCAATTCGTTCCCTACCACCGCTGTATTTGTAATGGTAGGAGTGGCAGGTGGATTGATACTTGACAATGTTCCAAAAACAGGATTATCACTTTCTTCCGCTCCATAAACTACGGCCGATCCACCAGACCTGGATAAAGTCACTGAAGTCTGAGGCGAATCGGTAGCTTTTACTTCCAGACCTGTAATCGTAATCTGATCATCAGTTGCAGTTCCTGCTACCGTATAGGTAATCCTCAATTCATTTATAGCTGGATAACTCAATACCGGCTGAACGGTAATGTCTGCCCCTGTTGCTGAAGCTGAACCTGCAGAGGTATTAAATTCAAAGCCTGTCGGAAGTTTAATGCGGAAGGTTACACCTGAACCCATCCTGAAATCATTGTTGATGGTTTCATCAATGGTAATGTCACCTAACACGGTATAATCTGTAAGTGAGCTGTTACAAAGCGTTGCCAGTGTAGGATTACTAATCGTAACCCCTCCTGTTTGAATGGCTGAACTGGAAACGGCACTGCCTAAATTGCCATGCACATCCTCGCCAACAAGATAAACTGTGGTGGTTGTGTTGTTGGACAATGTTTCGACCACCTGGTAATTTGTAGATGCTGAAGGAATATTAATGGTGTTTCCAGCTCCAATGGCATCTGCCCTGAGTGTTGCAGGAACAGTGTATGGAGTACTGCTAAACATATAGTAAACGGTGCCAGGTTCATTGAGTGATGTTGTCAGTGTAACATCGGCCCCAAGCACAGCGGCACTTTGAGTTAATGTTGTTGGCTCCACTTTGTCGACTACAAGGGTATTTCCCACATCCGTCTCATCTACTGAAACCCCTGCATTGGTACCATCATCCTCAAAGCTGACATCAAATGCAATGGCCCCATCCGAATCCAAAGCACTAACCGTGAAGCTGGCAGTCCAAATGAAGTTTGGAGCTCCGCTTGTCTCCATAATGGTCAACGCATTATTCAACACATCGCCCCCACTGGTCATCGCCACGGTTGGTGGGCCGCTCAAATCATCGTCAAAATCCATGGTAAGCGTCACAACATCACCGGTGGTAGCCAAGGTAGCAGGGCTGGCATTGTCAGAGGCCAGTGTAAGAGCTACGGTCGGGACTACCTGGTCGATATGGATAATTCCTGAAGATGTTGGTCCAACAAACACCTGACCATTCTGATCGGTCAGACTTGCGGCATTGATTGTAATGCTTACATCTCCATCACCGGAGTTTACGGGGATGGAAAATGTATAATACCGATCATCGGCATCGTTATTAAGATTGACCGTTCCCAGGTTGGCCGTGCCTCCCGAAGAAACAGTGATATCCGTATCATCAAATGAGGCAGCATCAATCGGTTCCGAGAAAGCAATGTCAAATGAAATGGTCGCGTCATTTGTACTGTTGAATGAACCATTCGTCACCGCATTGCGGGTAATCACCACCGTGGGTGGTGTATTGTCCTGTGCAGAAAAAGTCCATTCCCCCGGGTTAATGTCTTCTATGTCATTGCTGTTCTGGTCTTTGAAGAAGCCCTTATCCATGGCGATATAGTAGCTCAATCCATTCGTGGTAAATCCAGTACTAAAGTCGATGGTTGCTACATTGGTAACTACATTCACTTCAGCATCAGCACCATCGATTTCCTGGATCAATGTATCCACGGTTGCATCATACAATGCGATCTTTTTCCCCGGTGTGGCAGTTACCGTCTCATTCATGTTGATGGTAAGGGTTCCGCTTGAAATACCGGAAGCACCATTTGCAGGTGTAGTAGAAACAACGTACGGGTTTGAGGTATCCACACCTGTCTGGAAATTCCAGACACCGTCTCCACCAATTGCGGCAGAAGTATTACCAGATGCATCTTCAAATGCTCCTGCATCGATCACGATATAGTAGTCCTCTACAAAATCCAGGTCACTGGATGGGTTAATAACCACCTGGTTTCCACTCACAAGTATAGCAGGGTCTGTCACATCAAAAGTTTCAAATACGGTTGGACCGCCGTCATCAATGTAGATGGTAATGTTGTTGCCAGCTATTGGACTTACTACCTCATCGAAGTAGAAGGAAATATTGGTGCCCACTGCAGCACCAGAAGAACTATGAGCAGGTGAAAAAGTGGATGTTTGGGCAACAGGAGCATCTGCATCAGCGGCTGTAGTAAAACTCCATGCGAAAGAGCCACTAATACCCGGAAAAGCGTTTCCTCCAAGATCTTCCACAGCAAGATTGTCAATATTTACATAGTACCCGGACAACCCACCTAATCTTCCGATAGGGACAGTCACTTCGTTTCCATTAAAAATAAAATCCGAAGATGCAACAGTTTCAACGATGTACCCATTAGAGGACAATCGAACGGTCAGATTTCCACCGGCAAGCTGATCCTGGACCGGCTCATTAAAGGTGATCACCAGATCAGCATCTACATCAACACCTGTAGCATTATCTGCAGGAGATAGAACATCAATTTCCGGAGCATTGAACTCAGGTTCCATTTTGAAATTCCAGGTGGTTTCATCGGAAAACCCTGAGAAGGTATTCCCGGCAACATCAGTAAAAGCGGACCTGTCTATCTGCACATAGTATTCTACCCCACCAGCTAATGTAATCCCTGAGATGTCGATCACTACCTGGGACCCGGTAATGGTTACCAACGAACTGGATGATGGAATATCCAGCACCTTGACATCTGTACTTAAGTCTGCATACATCCGGATATTACCAAACCCAACCGCCATATTCTCATTGAAATTGATGGTGAGTGATGTTGTGGTTTCAATATCCACATCAATAGTGGCGGGTTTAGAGGGATCATCTGCCGGAATAAATGAACTCACTGTAGGTCTGTCAACATCGCTACCATCAATCTGAAATTCAATTTCGAATCCATCTGAATCATTGTCTCCTGTATCTTCAAAAGCATCAGCATCTACCGTGATCTCATAGAAGGATCCAGCCATATATGCTCCACTGTTGTATGAAGTTTCGGAGATATCAAAAACCTTTAATTTGGTATAATTTGTTGTGTTGCTTGGGTACGGTAAGATAAATGACACCACTGGATTTCCATTGTAGTCTATCTCTTCATTGATCACATCATTTCCACCCCCAACATCTCCACCCCCAAAACCTGTAATTTCGTCCATCTTAAGCCGCTTATTTGCGGAATTCTGTAACCTAACAGGTTCATCGAAATAGAAATAAATCAGACCATAGGGTGCTACGGTTGTTGTATTATGCTGTGGGCTATACACGTACCTGGGTCCTCCGGTATTGTCCATACTCCATTCCCACTTATTATCTCCCGTGTTGAGAAGCTCTGCAGATGGCAAGTTGCCTGCAGACTGATCTTCAAAAGCTCCGGCATCAATCCCAACAGCATAGCTTTCTCCCTTATCAAGCAACTCATCGTGTGACCAGGTGACCGTACTTCCTGTTACATCCACTTCTGCATCAGTTACATCTGCCGAATAGATTGGATTGATCAGGTCGTCAGTATTATAAATGGAAATATTATTTGCTGCGATTGCATCAATATTTTCACTAAAATCAAATGAAAATGTCCTGGCACTGTTTATTGAAACTCCTGAGGCATTGGATGCAGGAGATGTTGTGGCCAACAATAATATCGGAATCGCGCCATCAATGGTACTTCCGAATAGTACATTCGACCCCACCTGATTGTTTGCAGCACTTTGATCTTGCACTCTGTTGCTGTTCAGGGTAACATCCGGAGTGGCATCGGTATCAGCAGATCCTTCCTCGTTAAATGTAATTAACAATAGTTCATCATTACCGAAATCACCTGTTGAGGCCGTAGGGCTGTTGTTGTCATAGGGTGCTTCCAGATCAAACGTGGAGCCATCAAGTGTGGAGCCAGAATCATCAACCGGCTCTGACATCACAAGCTCAATCCCATCGATTTGTCCGTTGAGGTCATCGTCTACTGTGGTGGCAGATACAATGACAGGAGCTGCACCATCTTCGGTGGATGAAAATATTTGACTTGACGCAATGGCATTTGAGAAAGCATCCTCAACCTGACCGCTCAAGAGCGTAACAGATGGTGTGGCATCCGTATCTGGGGCACCTCCTTCGGTAAAGCTAATGATGACTTCTGCATTGTCATCATCGCCGGAAACCTTAGCTTCTCCGGTGTAGCCAGCCACATCCACTGTGGTACTTGTAAATGCTCCGGAATTTCCATCATCAATATTTTCTGAAAATGTTAATGTTAACCGATCCAGGAACCCATTATTATCGTTATCGGATGTGACTGTAGCCAGAATTATAGGTGCTGCACTATCTATGATGTTTTCTGAGTCATCCGAGGCTGTATTTGTTACATTCCCAACACCATCACTCCAGAATCCGTCGATATTATCAATGCTTGTCGAACCAACTCCGGTATTGGGGGTCACCTGATCCGAAATTCCAGAAATAGTAATCTGATTTGTTATACCCTGCGGATCTGAGATGCTCAACCCGGCAGCAGTTGTGATTGTTTGACCGTCTGGCAAGGTTATCGTTCCCAGGTCGGCCAATACCGGAGCGGCACCATCATCTGTATCTACATTTTCATCAAAGTAAATAATGATTTCATCAATGTACCCATCGTTGTCCGTATCAAAAATCTCCAGGTCGTCGACTACCGGAGCTGATCCGTCATAATCTATAGAAAACTGGACGGCGGCATTGTTGTTATTGCCAGCCCCATCTGTGGCAACGGAACCAGGTATATCCACGGTGACAGCGCCATCAGCCGTTGGATTGATTGTAAGATCATAAAGCCCACCAGCACCACCGGTCAAAGTGGCTACACTACCGTTTCCAACAGAAATATCTCCTGATACAAACCCGGAAACTGCTTCACCAAAATCAACCTGAAACGCAATAGGGTCTGAATTAGTTGGATCACTTTCTACACTGGATATGACGGGTGTAGGTGCGGTGGCATCGTAAACAGCATTATCCGTTGCATCAGTTCCTATGTTTCCAGCATCATCGGTTAGTGTAACAGTTAATGTCAATGTCCCATCATTGAGCCCGGAAACATCTATTCCAGTAACGTTCTCCGCAGCCGCACCAATAGCACCACTACCGGTAACATCAGTACCCCCACCCGAACTGGATATGGTGTAATCATAGGTTGTTCCTATTTCTGCTCCTGCAAACGTGAATCCTATTGAGGTCTCATTTGCTATATTCACTGGATCCTGATCAAATGTGACAGTATATCCATTAGGAGCAGTACCATCATATTCAATGGAAAATTGCGTCGCAGCATTGTTATTGTTACCGGCAGCATCTGTAGCCACTGATCCGGCTATATCAACCGTGACTGTACCATCAGCCGTTGGATCTACCGTGAAACTGTATAACCCTCCTACTCCTCCTGAAAGGCTGGAGCCGGTCACTGTTCCGTTACCGACTGTAATATCTCCTTCTACAAAGCCTGATACGTTCTCTCCGAAATCTACCTGGAATGATATGGGGTCTGAATTAGTTGGATCACTTTCTGCACTGGATATGACGGGTGTAGGAGCTGTGGCATCGTAAGCCGCATTATCCGTTGCATCAGCCCCGATATTTCCAGCATCATCGGTTAGTGTAACAGTTAATGTCAGTGTCCCATCATTGAGCCCGGAAACATCTATTCCAGTAACGTTCTCCGCAGCCACACCAATGGTACCACTACCGGTGACATCAGTACCTCCACCCGAACTGGATATGGTATAATCATAGGTGGTTCCTGTTTCAGCACCTGCAAAAGTGAATCCTATTGAGGTCTCATTTGCTATATTCACTGGATCCTGATCAAATGTGACAGTATATCCATTAGGAGCAGTACCATCATATTCAATTGAAAATTGTGTCGCAGCATTGTTGTTGTTACCAGCAGCATCAGTAGCCACTGATCCTGCTATATCAACCGTGACCGTTCCATCCGCCGTTGGATCTACCGTGAAACTGTATAACCCTCCTACTCCTCCTGAAAGGCTGGAGCCGGTCACTGTTCCGTTACCGACTGTAATATCTCCTTCTGTAAAACCTGATACGGTCTCCATGAAATCTACCTGGAATGATATGGGATCCGAACTAGTTGGATCACTTTCCGCACTCGTTATGACAGGTGTGGGTGCTGTTTTATCATATTCAAAAGTAACCTGTGTGGCAATTATTGGAGTTCCATCGGTTATGGCATCCACCGTGACAGTACCTTCACCGATGGCCATTGGTAAAGCGGTAGTAAGATCAACAGCAGCAGCTGTCCAACTGGCACCAATCGGGGCTGTTGTAGTGACCAAATTAACTCCATCCGAAATGGTGATGGTAACTTGAGTTTGATCGGTTAATCCGGCACTTGTACCTGTGATGATCAAAGCACCATCTTCAGCAGCATTTACAAATCCCCCGGAAATGGGCGTATCAATAGTTAGCGACTGAGCAAAAGCGGACCAGACAGTAAATAGAGAAAATACTGAAATGAATAGGATTCTCTTCATAAATTCAGGCGACGGTACACCAAATTTCGTTAATTTTTTAAATATTCTAAGGTTAAATATCATTTTTTTAACCATTTAGTTCTTTATTAATCCGTCAGCGTTCATTTTCATCAGGGTAATGAGTGTGACCCCACTCCCAAAATCAGAGGTGCCTAATACGACTATGGCCCCATTATTCAACGTCAGAGCGCTGATTGCTTCATCATTTCCTGCAACCAGTCCGAAGTTCTTAACCGCCCCGGAAATTTGCTGTCCGGATTGGGTAGTCCGGATAAACATCATCTCATTGTTCTTGGCCAGGTCGTTTTCATCTTCATAGTCCAACACTCTTCCTACTACTACAAAATCATTGTTGGCTGCTCTGGTCACTCCGAGGCCAATCCCATCAAAAGGATCATCCTCCTTGAAGTCCACCTCAAAAACCAGGTTGTCCTGAGAAACCATGCGGGCTTCATCATCCAGAATCATTATGAATGGATTAGATACGTTTCCAATAAAACTGGTCCCTACCACAGCATATCCTCCTGCTATCCTGATGACCCTGTTCAATTCATCATCACCTTCCGTACCATACCTGGGCACCTGTCCCACCGGGGATGTACCATACCGATTGAGCTGATATACCACCACATTTTGTCCTCCTTCTCCATTAGACCCTACTTCGTCAGTAACCCCGAAAACAATGATATTACCATCTGGTTTTTCAAAAACTGCCTTGGCCATGTCATTGGATCCGGCAAACCCATAGGTCTTTTTCCATCCTGGCTCGCCATCCAGGCTCCACTTGCCAACAAAGAGCTTGGAAGTGCCATCTTCCGGTTGGCCACTCTGATTGTTTTCAAAAGCATCGGAATAGCCTGAGATCAACACACTGTCTCCAGATGTATAATAGATGTCTGTGCCCTCCAGGTCACCAACTCCCCCATTCACAGTATCTATCACCTGGGTGACTACTTCAAAACTCTGGTTCAGGTGTGCCCAATACAGCAAACGCTGCCCGGGGATAAGCGCCTCATTCAATGGTGCCGTGCTACCAACGATCAGATAACCCTGATCGATCACCTTAATGCGATATGCCAGTTCATTGTTGGCATTTTCTTCATCATCCTCAATGCCAAGTGTTGCAGAATTGATCAGGTTTCCCTGCTGGTCCACCCTGAGCATATAAAAATCATTGGCCGTCTCATCATCCACTTTCCGGGTACCAAAAATCACATACTCATCTGCTGTATTTACCTGAAAATCAACTGCTCGTTGCTCATCCTGTGTTCCGTAATACTTAACAAACACGTCAGCCGGAGTGATTTCGGATTCCGTTGTACAGGCCATCACAAGGATGAAAAGACATATGGCGAAATAATTCAAAATCTTCATTCCACTAACTTCTTAGGATTGTAAATGGACCGGGTATAGCCGACCGAAAATGAAAACATGTGCAACTTGGTATCATCGGGCACATAAGCCAGATCAAAAGTTGAGTTTTGGTTGTTGTTCCACCGGTTCTCCGGATTGTGATAAAGTCCGAAACTTCTGTCATAGCGAAACTCCAATGTCAAAAAATGTGTGGCCATCCGAAATTTCGCCCCCAGACCACCAAAAATTGAAACATTGGTATTGTACACCATGTCATTGGCCTTATAATCATTGTTCTCTACCAGGGAAAAAGATGTCCCTCCCGTACGGGCACCGTCCGAAACGGTGGAATTCAGCAGATAATCAAAAGATCCTCCTATATAAGCATAAGGCAGGATGTCCTTTCGGGGCTCATCTTCATACCACAGATTGTACCTGGCCAGCACGGGAAGCCTGAGGTAAGTCTGTTTCTCAACGATCTCCGAATACATCGATGAGTTATTGAGATACATATCCACGTTGTAACTGGAAATTCTTAGCTGAGGCCCTCCTGCCACCTCAATGCCTTTCAATAGATGTCGCTCGATCATCAGCTCCAGGAAAGTACCCAAACCTATTCCGTTGATGGCAGCTACAGGTTGACTTCCCTCAACGGTATATGTTTTCAACCCCCCGGGAGTTCGCCCATTCGTGAATTTTGGCCAGGTGTTGGTGTCCGAGCTGGTAAAAGAATTGACTATTTGAGGATCAGAACTGTTGACACCCGCTCTGAAAGCAACCCGGAAAATGGGTTTTACTCTAAATTGATTGTACAAATAATAAAGTTCAGCAGAATCCACCTCAGGATCCAGGTCATGCTCCGGGTCTGCTTTCAGTAACTTGACCAGGTATTCATCAGCCTTGGAGTCATTGTCCGTAAAAATAAAGACCAGTGTCATGAGCTTCAAAGCGCGGATCTCTTCCTCTTTGGAAAAGGCTTCATTTTCCAGACAAGGAGTGATTCGATCCGGTATCCCTAACAGACGACCTGCTTCATAATCATCCTCTGCTCTGTTGAGGATGATGGTACAGTTCTGAGAAAAGGCAGGCAGACCCAGAACGGTAATCAATAAGAATAAGTAAAAGTGTTTCATTCAGGCGGTATGAAATTTCATTAGTTGTTAGAACCTTCTTCCTCTTCTTTTCCTTCACAAGTAATCTTGTAAGGTATATCTTCTCCTACATACTGATCCCACTCAGTCTCAGTCATGTTGTTCGGGATCAGGTCACACATCCTGGAAGCATAATTATGCGGAAGCACATCAAATTTCCGGATGATACCATCATAGGATCCCGTCATGAAGTAATGGCCGTCCGGATGAAAGTCCAGCGTGGATACCCAGTCCGTACCAGCGGGGAATACCGTAGGCAGGTCATAGATATTCCGCAAATCCCACATCTGTGCGGTATGGTCTGAGCTGGCAGCTACGATGAGACTATCGTCCGGACTGAAATGGATGTCATTGATCTGACCTACAAATCCTACCAGGTCGGGACCGTATTTTTCATTATTATCCAGATCAAAGATATTCACGACCCCACTTCGTTCCAGGGGCCTGAAAATACCAAATGCCAGCAGATTGCCTTTGTGGTTAAACTCCACGGAATTAATGATCTCGGCATCCTCCTGTTTGGTTCGGGCAATTTTTGTGTATTCATAATCATCACTTGTGAGATCTATCAATACTACTTCCCCATTGTCTGTACCAATAGCCAGTCGCTTTTCATCAGGAGACAAAGCCATCGCCCTGGGAACCCCATCCACCCTGAAGATCTGCTGGGGTCCGGTAGATTTGTTTAAGATCACTAACTTGTCTGTTCCTACTGATATAAAACTCTCATTATCAGACAGGTACATCAGTTTTATCACTGTTCCTCCAAGGTGATTTTTCACAACCTTAGGTTCAGCCGTTAGATTATCCCGGTCCACAATAATCACTCCTTCATTGTCTGTTCCTATAGCGATATAGCGTTCATCCTCGGTGATATCCAGCGTTCTGTTGATATGCGTGGTTTCCGTATCCCAGTACAACAATTCCGGACGACGCTTTTCATCGTTTATATCCCACATGACAAGCTTTCCATCGCTACCTACAGAATACATTCTTTGGCCATCTTCAGAGAACTTTACCGCTCGAACCGCAATCTGTTTATCACGTCCGGTCCGCGGATCCATCAATGGCGGATGACCGTGGTATTGGTTGAGGATTGAATCTCCCTTGAATACATCCTCACCCGCGTTTTCCGGATCCAATAAATTGGCTAATCCGGAAAATACACCGGCATAGATATCACCATTGTAATCCTTATGCGGATCCTTGAATTCCATGTGGAAGTCATAGCCCTGCTTGGCTACTGCCCCCTGCAGTCCCGGACGCTTGATGGTCTGTGACTTGATGGCCATGGACTGAGCAATGGACTGGAAACGAAGACGCTCGGCTTCTTCTCTTGCAAGTACCGCCGCCTGACGTGCAACCTCAGCGCTGTCTCTGGCTTCAACCGCCTGATCTCTGGCTATTTGGGCATCTGCCAATGCTACTTGAGTACGTGC
Organism: Cyclobacteriaceae bacterium; assembly: GCA_965228595.1. Classification (GTDB taxonomy): domain Bacteria; phylum Bacteroidota; class Bacteroidia; order Cytophagales; family Cyclobacteriaceae; genus UBA7330. The sequence continues at coordinate 33,379 of OZ245828.1, forward strand.
ATTCGCAGCCTCCGCCAATTTCTGCTGTTGCTGCGCAATTAATGTTTGTGCATTTGCTCGTTCTGTTTCCTGATTTGCTAATAAAAGATTTTTCTCTGCTTGAGCTTGTGCTCTCAATGCTTCTGCTGATTTCTCTTCTGCAATACCCTGTTGCTTCACAGCCTCTTCTTTTTGGAGATTAGCCTCATCTGCATTCTTATCAGCCTCTACAGCTTTAATATAAGACAACACCACCAGGAAAATACAGACCAAAGCCGCACCACCCAACACAATCGCTGTGATCCGGAAGAACTTGACTTTACGCTTCTGTAAGAGCTCTTTATTCCGTTGCTCGGTCTCCCATGCGCGAATAGAGGTCTCCAAAAAGACCATACTCCGCTCAAAAGCAGGATTATATCGCTGTCCCCAGACAATAGTAGGATTGTTTTCTTCTTTCCAGTTGATAGCCAGCTGCAGATCTGGCATCTTCCACAAGGAAGCCCTTCCTTCCTGGTACCGCTCTGCCGCTTCCGCCAGCTTCATGTACATCTCGGCGGCCCGGCTCTCTTCATCCAGCCAGCGCTTCAGCCGGTCCCAGATACGCATCAAACTCTCATGTGAAATATCAATGACAGTATCAGACTCAAGGCGCACTCCATGTGGAGGCATCAACAAAGACCTCCCGGGTTCCCGGAACTTGTCCACCACCCTGATCACCTCATCTTCAGACACTCCGGCGATGGATGCAATGGTTCCAAGTTTCGTAGGTCTTCTGATTCCCTGGTTTTCGCTGCCTCGCTCGGTCAGGGCCTTGAACATCACCTCACAAATCTCTTTTTCGCGCTTACTCAGGTTATCGTATGCCTCGTTGGCATGCTGTGAGAGTGCTTCCTTCAGGGTACCGATGGCATTGTAATGCCTCAGGTCAATGGGTTCATCGGGCTTCCTGTTTTCCGTCCAGTAAGACCATGTACGCATCAAAGCATGTTGCAGAATAGGCAGCTGATCCGGATTGTCTCCCACATCATTCAATAGCTGCTGCGACAGCCTCGGGGAGATCTTTCCGCCTCCTACTGCCACGGGACCTTCAATGGCCATCCGCTTCTGATCCCGGGTCATCTGAGGGATCAGGTAGTGAGAGTCATTGATCATCTGGGTCAGATCAGGAAACTTGGCACATTCCCCAATGAAATCAGACCGCATGGTGATGGTCACATAGATAGGCTCATCAAACTGATGGATGGCTTCCAGCAGCAGGTTGACAAACGCTGTGGATTCATCCTGATCGGAAGTCGCAGATTCCATCTTACGAAACCTGAATAATTCTTCAAACTGGTCAATGACAATCAGGACATTTTGGTTTTTATCTCCCTTGAGCTGCCTGATTACCTCTACCAGACCCAATGAGCTACTTCTCAATACCGTGCCTATGATGGTCTTTTTGATCATCTGATCCTCTTCTGACAAAGAAGCATAGGTCTTGTCACGCATCAGGATAGATTCCGCCAGGTTGTCAATGGGTCCTCCCCCTGGTCTGGCAACAACCACCTTCCAGTTGGAGCCTGCATCGGTCATGAATCCGCCATTCAGACTGGGGATCAGTCCGCAATACATGAAAGATGACTTACCACTACCGGAAGATCCCAGAATGGCAACAAACCTGTTATCAGAAAGCTTGGTCAACACCTCGTCACTTTGCCCCTCTCTTCCGAAAAAGAGGTGGCTCTCCTCCACACCGAAAGGCCTTAGCCCCGGAAACGGGTTGATCAGTCCGGTGATGTCACCGACTTCCTGCTCCTGCTGTGTTTTGATGTCTTTTTCACTCATTTTACTTGCCTATTTTGTTGAGAAAAGGCTTCAGGTGGTCTGGCTGGAAATTTCCATTCAAACCCAAAACCATGGTGTTGTTTTTTTCAAAATGGTTGAGATCCGTTTCCTTGGATCCCTCCAGGTAAACTGCTTTTGCCCTCAGTTGCTTCTCCCTGCCAAAACCAGGTGCCTTTAATAAGTCCTGCAGCTTGGTCTTGATCCACTCCTCGTTGGCCTGCCCGTAATAGATAATGGAAGCATCACATTTCCGTAGATTTTCCTGATGGATGTACCTGATATCTACCAGGTCACCATCAAAGCTTGGAGCTACCACGCGATAGCCTTGTTTGGTCAGGTAGTCCTGCAAAGGCTTTGAACCCTTTTTGTCTTCTTTGTCATGGATCAGGTAAATGATCTTGGAGCCATCATCCTTAACTTTATATGACTGATTTTCAGCGACTTTAAACCTACCACCCGTCATCAGTTCTTCTCTGATAATCCCTTTCAGTTCCTGCAGTGTAATCTGTAAAACCTCGGCTTCGTCCAGGGTGGCCGCTTCACTTTTCAGATCCTCAATAAAGATCTTTTGCCGCTCTGTTACATTCGTCAGGTCCGGAGAAAGCCACACCAACCGGCTAAACAGCTTTTTATCCTTTTCCTTAGCACTTTGATTGTGCTCAGACATGGCCCTGGTATGTTCAGAAGCCAGCCTGTTTTGAATGTCTACAACTGACAGATCCGAACCCGTAGGTCGGTAGCCATAATCCTCCCCTACCATGTGGATCGAAAGTCGGCACTTGTGCAGATCTTCTTTAACCATGGACTGGAGCAGCTTGGCTTCTTTAGGTAAGGTGTGATCCGGCAATACTTTATAGCCATGTCGGATCAGCTCACGTTTCACCACATCCCGTTGGATCAGGATGTCAACCCCGGTACTGGCCAGGTAGACCGTCTTCTCATAGGGGATGTCGGCATCTTTTGCTTTCGCTGTTTTCGTTGCAGCCTGCAGGATCTTGCTGACATCGTAAGCCATATCGATCAGCTTCATCCAGTAGCCACGCTCAGCGTCATTTCCAAAAAACCTCTTGAATTCCACCGCCTCTCCGGTGAGTGGGTCAATCATGTAGAAATCATAAGAGATTTGGTTTTGAAACTCACTCAAATCACCCTCATCCTCAAATGGTGCCTTATGCACTTTCAATAACCTTGAAACACCATCCACAAAAAGTGTTTGATCTTTCTTTGCCTTCTTTCCAAAATCGTTAAATTTCTTGAGAAAGGCGCCATTTGCAGTCAAAGTTTTGGTCTCAATGACAATTGTGGCCGCAGCGGATTCCAGATCTGCTTTTGCTATAGCATCCTCATTGATCAATTTAATATCAGGCGCATCTTTATGAATTTGCGATAAGAGTGAAGCAAAAAATCGATGGAAGTTAGAAACCCATCCACGCTGATCACCTTCCAGTGGCTCATCGTCCTGATTAGCGTAGCAAAGTAGTATTTCTCTTTTTAGTTTCATTTATCGGTGTGTTGGGGTCTCAATTTTCTGATCATTACCAATTAACTACTGAGCAGGATATCGGCCACGGATATTTCCTCTTCTTCCTCTACCTCTACCCTGTTGACCAGGTCAATAAAGGCTTCCAGAACAGGTAAATATCTGGAAGCCAGATCAAAAAGCTCTTCTTTTCTCAATACCAGCAAGGTACAGTCTCCATCAGAGGTGGCTGTGAAATCAAATTGCTCGGTAGCCAGGAGTTTTTCATGGCCGATGACCATTTTCTCAGTTCTTAACTCTGATTCTCCTTCCCGCTCAATGCTTACCTGACCTTTCGTGATAATATAGAAAGGAGCATTTCCAGCCTCACCTTTTTCAATGATTGCTGTACCATCGGTAACCTTGATCTCCTCCATGGCCTCCGCCAGGTGGGTAACCAATTCTCCGGAAATATCTTCAAACCAGTGTATGCTTTTCAGTAATAGAACCCGCTCTATCAAGAGCATCCGCTGATGGTAATCTTCGTCCTCCCCTCTGAATACCGGAGGAACAATGGCTTTGTCCAGCTCTTTCTTAACAGAAGGTTTGAGCCGGTTGGTATGGCGGTGATAGGCATTTTTGTCGAGGGTATAGATGGTATATGCTGTCACCTGCAGCAATAAAGGGTCAGGGTTGAAAAGGTTTGCAATCAGTGTATCAGATACCTCCGCACCTTCCAGCTGACTGATCCTGTATATGGCCAGCACTTTGGTATACCGATTAATTCGGTTATAGTCTCTATTGATGATCTGTAGTAACACATCATGGTAATCTGAGAACTCTTCAGGAGGATAAAAATTAACCATCTGTTCGAGTCGCTCACTGGTTTTAAGGTCATCCAAAGCCGGGATTACCTTAGGCTTAAACTCTTCCTCAGCGAAAATATCAAACATCTCTACAGCAAAGGTGATTCCTTCTGTAGTACCAGCTTCAATGCTATCACGAACCAGTTTGACGCTTTGTGCATCATAGATCATGCTCAGAAGCATAAACAGATCCGAATAATTCTGTTGGTCCTCCTCCCTTAATGCATCTCTGATCAGCTTGTCCGTTTCCGTCTCATCAGGAATATCCTCCAAGGCTTTGATGTTCCATGCGATATCACTTACTTCTGACTCTACGATCAGCTTGATCCGCGACCGTTGAAACTCCCGTGCTTCAAAACCAATGTAGCTGAGAGAAAGCAACAGCTCGGAAACAATTTGTCTGTCCGGAAATTCAATCTTCTTCCATAAAAGATCCACACCCTCTTTTCCTCCGATTTTACCAAGTAACTGTACAATTCGGAGCATGGTGGAATGATACTGACCTGTCTTATAGAAAGCTGTATCAATCGTGTGAAATGCGGAAATCCCATTCAAAGCGAGTGCTGACATGGCAGCATTTGAATAGGTGGACAAATGAAGGTTTTCGACCAAAATGGGATGCAGTTCGGCTCTCCTCAGTTTGCCCGTGGTGATGATGGCAGCACCCCTCACCCTGGGGTTGATATCACGAAGGAGTTCAAGAATATATGGAACGTGTTTTTCCTCAGTCAATCTGGCCAGCAGACGGGCACCCCTCACCCGGTCATCAGCTTCAGTAGAACGCACATATTTCCTGATATTAACATCAGTCAGTTTAAGTTCGAGGGCTTCCTGTAAGGTGGCCAGCGTCTTTTTTCCCTGGCTTAATACTTTCTCATCTCCTTCCGTCTCAACTTCCTTTTTTACAATCTCAATGGACTCAAAACACAAATATTCTTCCAGTTTTTGATAGGCAAAAAGCCGAACATCGGGAAACCGGGTTCCCAGCATATCCAACAGCCTGAATTCAAATTCTATCGGGTCCAGCTTCTCCATGAACTTGAGCCCATTGATGATCAATTCAGGATCTTTGGATTGGGTCTGCTCAATGAGGAGATTCTTCAGATTTTCTTCATTGCGAGTACCCTCGCCATGCAGTTCTGCCTTTTTGTCTTCCAGGGTCTTCTTGAGTGTGGCTTTATATTGAGCAAAAAGCCTTCCGGACAGCCAGATAACGATACCTGCCAGTCCTAATACGAAATAGGAATAGTGAATGAGTTCAAACCATACCAACAAGCCCAGCGCCATCTGCATGACACCGGCTACGAGGGTAGCAAATTCACTGATAACTCCCTCTATCCTTGTCTGAATATCAAAGCGTATCCTGAGATCAAAAGGAAGGAAGAAGAGCTTCAAAGCCGGACTTTCCAGTGCATCTTTCAAACTCGCTGTAAATGCCCTGGCACAAGCCATGAGTACGAAAAAGAAAATAAAGTTGTCTGTTTTGGTCTCATACCCATACATGTGTCCGGCAACGATACCACCTACACTAAAGAGGATGAGGATGAGCGGCATGGTCATGAGTGCCACTTTAAGCCCAAACCTGCCAATAATGATATCATTGACAAAACTCTGGATGATAAAGCTCACAATGATAACTGTACCACTAAAAAAGGAGAGAAAATCGGTTAGCTCCTGCTCATCCGGGTAGAAAATCTCCGTTGCCGTGAGAAACGAATATTCAATGAATACAGAAGCTGCCATTGAAAAGATGATAAAAAAAGACAAAAGTCGTAAGAAACGACTTTTGAATATGCCTTTAAACCCGGGTGTTTCCAGCTCTCCCTGCTCTTCCCTGGCTTTGGTTGCTTTATTGATATGATAGTCCTTCACCACCCAAAGGGTGAAGAACAACACCCCAAACGAAGAAATAGAGGCTACAAACAGGAGATCATACGTTTCGTTGATAAAGGGCAATCTTGTAATAAAGGGAATGGAGTAAAACGCCAGGATGGTGGCTATCAATTGTCCGGTATCTACTCCTCCGATGATTCTTTTTGAAGCTCTCAGATCAAAAATCCGCCCGAAGAGCCCCCAGAAATTGAGTAACGTGATCGCTGTGACTGGCCCTACCATCACAAACATGATAAAAGGTAAAATCTGAAAACCTTCTGCATCACCATCATAGTTGGTGAATTCAAATGCAGCCCGTGTGGTCGCCATAAAGGCGAAAATGATGAACAGATTGGATATGACTAATGTGGAAAAATTGATCTTACGCTGTAACAACACAAATGCGTAGGTAGCTATTATACCCAATCCTCCGGCAGTAAAAAATGCGATATCAAGATATTCCTCTCCAAGCTTTGTAAGGAATAGCGCCTCTGAACCTACCTGATATGTGGCCAAAAATATGCCCATAAAGAACCCCATCCCCAAAAGCAATAGAATAGGTTTCTCTTCTCCGGGCTCACCACCCAAAAAGGCAATAAATGATTTAAGCAAGGCAGTTCAGTTTTGATCAGTGTTTAAAAATAGAAAGAATACAAATCCGCTTCAAACTAAATTGTATTTTTTTTAAAGAAGGCTGATCCCGGATCTGGTCCTTATGTGTCCTGAATACCTGTTTACATTTCTCAGAATGCTTATTCAACCGCTACAAACAAAGATTTTGCGGGAAAACGCATTGATATTAATTGTTGGAATATTTTGAGATGGATATTGAAAGTAATAAGTCAATCCTCCTGCGATAAATCGGAGGACACCCGACTTATCGACGGCTTTTTCCCTGGGTATTGGTACTGGCTCCCTTCCGCTTGAGTTGGGCATTGTACTCCATCAGGTAAGCCACACTGACAGACAGCATAAAGTTGCGATAGGTTAGATTATCGTAGTATTCAGAGAAAGTCACATCAGGATTTCTATTGAAGCCCATGTTTGAATGTCCGAAACTGTACCTGAAATCAATTTCCAGTCGACCGCCTACGGCCAGGTCTACATATGATCCCGCACCTACTGTCAATGCATACTGAAAACGATTGGCTCCCGGAAGCGCCAATTGATTCTCCCGGACTTTCTTACTTTCCTTAAAAACAATGTTATAGTTGATCGGGTCAATGCTGTCATCCAGAAATTCATCCAGGTCAATATAGCCATTACCACTCACCCAATAGCTGATTTTAGGCCCACCGTTTACATAATAATGTGTAGAGCCCTGATTGAAACTCATCCGCAATTGCAGTGGCAGAGAGATAAAGTGATTGGTCATCCTACTATGAATAGGCGTGACATCTCTGTTTTTGACTACTATACCGATCCTTTCATACACAATTTCAGTGCGGAAGCTATACCGGTCGTCTGACGAATAGTGAAATACAAATCCCCCCTGGAAATTATGATTGGGAATGACTCTTACTGTATCTTGCTTGTATTCATTATCCTGATATACATGATCAATCCTGTGCCCACCAATCTTTGGTCCAAACCAATATTGCGCATAAGATAGAGTCCCCGTTAGCAGGAAAACACAAAAGATCAAAATTTTCATACTACCTATTTCCAAAACGTAATAATACTAAAGATATTCTTAATGGAATAATTGATTATTACAAAATAATCTTATAAATCTTCAATATTTAGAGATATTTTGTTTCAATTTGAAGTGTTAGATTTGAAAGTAAATGATTTGTATTTACTTTCATAATTAGAGGTAGTTTGAATAATTTGTTATTTCGTCATCTAAAAGTTGTCCTTTTTCTACTTTTTTTGGTTGCCTCGTTCGCAGGAATGTCGCAACAACCGCTTGTCTATAACCAATTTTTCATGAATCCCTATGTCTACAATCCCGCATATGCTGGGGTTGAGGGCCATTCAGTACTGTTTTTGATGTACAAAAATCAGTATAGTAACATAGACGGTGCTCCAAAAACTTATCATGCGAACTTCCACGTTCCCCTCAGGGGCGGTATTGCGTTCGGAGCAAGTGCTCAGAACGAATCGCATGGAGTATTAAACACCGTATCCGGAAAAGTGACCGGAGGGTATTTACTTAGCATTGACCGTGAACACTTTATCCGCTTCGGGCTTTCTATCGGAGCTGGCAACAACTCGATCAACGTTTCGGAGTTTGATTCGCCCAATGACCCTGCTTTCACAGACATAGTCAATAACAGCTCATTCCTGGTTGGGGATTTTGGTTTAACCTATCATTTTGACCATTTTAATGTGGGCTTTGCCATGCCTTCCTTATTTGGGTATGAAGTATTTACCGAAAACAGTTTCTCCCCCATCAGCATCAAAGCGCACGAGAATGTCCTGTTTAAAATAAATTATCGTGGACACATCTCGGACAACCTCGCTTTCGAGCCACATATCATATATAGGTATAATAAAGTACTACCCAATCAGTATGAAGGAACGCTGATCGTTCACCTGGCCCATATTGTATGGTTGGGCGGCACTTATCGTCAGGATGCCGGCTTTATTGGGCTTTTAGGTGCAAAGATCAAAGAATCACTCGCTATAGGAGTCGCCTACGAAGTAGGTAATTTCAACTACACCAACCAATTGGGGCAATCCTATGAGGTGCATGTAGGATATCATATTGGCGCTAAAAAGGATCATGCGGAGCATGTCTCCTCATTCATCAAAAGTCACAGATTATCCGCAGAAGAACGTGCAGAAAAAGCCGAACTGGAAAGACAACGACGACTTCAGGCCCTGGAAGACGCCAGGAACCAACAAAGTCAGTCGGATGAGCTAACGATCCTTCAGACCCCTGATGAGACACAATCGCCAACCGATGAACCTTCGACCGTTGAGCCGGTCGTAACCAAAGACCCGGTCGTAACAAATACGAATCAATCAGGCCAAACTGGAGTTCAGGAACCTCAGCAACAGATTCCGGACCCTCGTACGCAGGACGCTGTTAAAGATCCAATCACACAGACTACGACCCAGCCAAATCAGGCCGAAGTAGAAAGAGGTGACCCTCAGCTAACCCAGGACTTCAGAACGCCTACCGAACTGGCTAAATCGGATCAGCACCTGGAAGTTCGCAGAGGCGGCCATATGTTAGAGCTTCCTGCCGGAACATACGTCGTGGCAGGAGTTTTTGAGTTCTTTGAAAATGCAGAAGATTTCAGTGATCGACTATTCAATAGAGGTTTTCACGATGTCAAGGTAGGGTATTTGTCAGCCAGAGGATATTATTATGTAGTGATCTTCCAAAGTAATAATCTTGCTCCTGCCAATACCGAGCGGCAAAGGGTAAGAAGAATGTCCGGATTATCAGATGTTTGGGTATTAAAAGTGAATGAATGATGAGGATATTTCTGAGCTTGTTTTTGTTAGTGTTGTCCATAGCCTCAATGGCACAACAACGTCCTTTTATCAACAGTCTGGACAAAACTTCTGGTGCTGTAGGAGAAACTGTCATCATCACCGGTAGCGGCTTTTCAGCAAACCCTGCCGACCTTAAAGTATACTTTGGAGCCGGAGAAGCTACCATTTTAAGTTCTACAACCGGCCAAATTAAGGTTACTGTGCCAGCGAATGCTACCGATGATCAGGTCTCTGTCGTAAACATTGCTACCAACCTGATTGGTACTTCAAGCCAAATATTTACATTGAGCTATGGCGGAGACCCGGGTTCATTCGCCGCGAGTGGTTTTGATACCTTTCAGGAAATAGCTACTGGAAATCAATTTGCTTACGATCTGTGCCTTTGCGACTTTAACAATGACGGGCTCTCTGACATTGGAATTACGCATGATGATGATACCACCGTAAATATGTTTCAGAATCAAAGCACAACAGCCACTACTGCTTTCAGTGAAATAGGAACCATTCAGGTCCCCCTGGAGTCAGGAAGCCGAAACGATGCCAATCTTAATGGCATTGACTGTGGCGACCTGAATAATGATGGTTTACCCGATCTCATTGTCTCAAAAAACAATGGCAACCTACCTGTGAATATCTATTATTATGAAAACGTCAGTGGCGCCAACATCGCGTTTTCACTTGCAGGAAGTACTCGCATACCTAATCAGCCCAGCGGTGATGTGAGAACACCCCGAAAGCTAAGAATTGCAGATATTGATGGGGATGGAAGGAATGACTTCATCATCGGGAGTCAAACTGACAACACACTTCTTGTTTACTTGCACGATGCCACAAACAATATTGCTTTTAATGCCCCTATTGCTATTAATATGAGCGGAATGGCTGACCTGGGAGCCCTTGAAGTAAAAGATTTGAACAATGACAACCTTCCGGATCTTGTTGCCATTGCTTTTGATGAAGCAAATCAACCACTCGCATACTTTGAAAATAACAGCACACCCGGAAATGTGAAATTTTCCTCACGGTTGATAAGTTCTTTGGCTCAACGGAATTTCGTACACGTAACAGAACTCACAAATGATGATTATCCGGAAATAATAACTTCAAACTCGTTTGGAGGGACCATTTCGGTCTTTAGAAATACCACCGCATCAAAGGGAGGCGCCATTTCCTACAACACAACACCTACAAACATCACAGGTATTGTCTCCACCTGGGGCATAAACTCAGGAGATATGAATGGCGATGGGCTGGCCGATCTGGTTGTTTCGAACGGTACAGCTGGAGTAAAAGTCCTGATCAATGAGTTTGATGGAACAACTTTATCATTTTCTCAGACAACCCTGGCAACCACCCAGGTGTCCAGAAATATTCAGGTCGGGGATTTGAATGGTGACGCACGACCAGACATCGCATTCACCTACAACAGTACCAATGGAGCCAATGGGAAATTGGGTCTATTTGTGAATCGCAACTGCTACCTACCCTCTTTTTCTCCGGCAGACCTGAACTATTGTCCGAATGTGCCTTTTACTTTGTATACCACCAAGACCGTGGATGCTACTTACACCTGGAACCTCACATCTGGTACCGGCTCTATTACTCCAAATGGTGACAATGCCGATGTCACCATTACCAGTGCCAGTGCGACCGTAGAAGTAACCATCACTCCCGGCAACAATGGTAGTGGAAGCTGTACCAATACCTCCAGTCAGGTATTTAATGTAAATGGCACCCCTCCTGCCACACCTACCATTACTCCAAGTGATGCTTCATCACCCATATGCTCAGGAACTGATCTGACTTTGAGCTCTTCGGCTGCAGATAATTATTATTGGATCTTGCCCGATGGAAGTGCAGGACCAGATGCACAGGACCTTGTTTTAACGGATCTTACCTCGGCAGATGCAGGAGTATATACCCTGAGAACTCAACTAACCGGAGGATGCGTGAGCGACCCAACCACTTATGAGGTGGTAGTAAATGAACCGCCATTTATCACGATCACAAATCAGGGTCAGGACAATTTCTGTGACGGATCCAGCATTACGCTTGAGGTTCCGGATTACAATGGATTCACCTATTCCTGGGAAAAAGATGGAGCCCCTATTGCCGGTACTACCAACACATTAAGCGTTAATGCAACAGGTACATACGTAGCAATAATCACTGATGCCTTCACGTGTGAAAACCGAAGCCCTGACTATTCGGTCACGGCTGTGCCGGCACCCGTTTCCAGCTTCAATACCAGCTATGCTGCTGCAAACACTTCTGAAATCTGCATCGACGTGCCACTTAACTTTACTGCAACTTCTACAGGTAGCGGTTCTTTTGCGCTCACCTACGACTGGGATTTTGGTGATGCCACCAATGCCACCGGTGCCACAACAAGTCACAGTTACTCCACTGCACAGCAATACACAGCCACATTAACTACTTCTTACACAGACATTAGTGGTTGTAGTGACCAGGCCAACAGTACTATTACAGTAAGTGATCAGGTGCCGGGAGATATTCCTATCACCGTCGTTGGAGGTTCCACAGACAAATGTCCCAGTGATACCTTGCTGGTTCAGCTTCCAGCCAATTATGTCTCCTATGCCTGGTCTACAGGAGATACGGACTTTGAAGCCGAGGCATTTACCGCCCGAGGTGAAAACAGTGTGACGCTCACAGCTGATGTAGAAACCAATATCGGCTGTATGGTGACCGTCCAGCAGACCATTGATAACTTTCCTAACTCAGGCATTCCTGTGACTGCAGAAGAAGGCACCATTACCAATGATAGCATCACACTCCCTGAAGGCGAGCAAATGATCACATTGACCGCATCGAATGCCGTAGGTGACTATGCATGGACCATAGACGGCACACCAAGTAATGTCATTGCTGCAGTCCTGGAGCACCAACCCACACAGAGAACAACAGTGATAACAGTCACAGGTACAGACGCCAACGGATGTGAGGAAACCACCACAACAACCGTTCTACTGCCAGCCATTCTGGCAAGAAAGACCTTTTCTCCTAATGCAGATGGACTGGGTTTTGATTGTTGGGAAATTCTAAACACATCTTCACTGGATGGGTGTACAGTATACATTTTCGACAACCGTGGAAGGCACTTGCTTGAAGCAGATTCACCTTTTCCAAATAATTGTGTTTGGGATGGAACTGCAGAAGGTCAGCCAGCGCCTGAAGGCATATATTATTTTGTTTTAAAGTGTGATGATGAGCTTAATAATTTAAATGGCACAATCACGCTTGCGAGATAAGGTATTCCATATGGTAAGGAATATAGATCAGTTATAAACCACCTACAAAACCAGCTACGACTAAAGACTTAGTGATCCTTAAAGGATTTGCCATAGATGAAATTACAGTTATTCCGTGATTGCTGAAATCATCTTATATAGAAACCTTTGGAAGTTAGAATGATTGAAATTGATTATAATGAAGCATCACATTTGCTTTTTTGTTAAAAATTATAAAAAAATTAAACTTTTTTTTGCCCGAAAACGGACACAAATTTTCAGCCAGAAACTGCTGAATCCTCAGTTTGAATCATCTGATTTTTATCATAATTCAAATTCTTTATTTCACTTTACAAAGATCATTATCTTTGAATTATGCAATTATTTGTTAATTAAGTACATTTATTTAAAGCCTGCAAAACGTTTCGGAAATACCTAAATCTTATGCTTTTACTGCCTTTTTATGTAGATTTGAATGGGTTACTTAGCCAAAATTTGGCGTATTTATTGATACTAATAAAATGTATTATGCCAAAAAGCGTTGACATTTCATCATTATCACCGACTCGAAGACGACCTGAACAGACCTGGGTTTCTCCGATGCTTTCTCACTATCATCAACTAATCTAATGAAACACAAGACCAATAATATCTTTTTATATATCGCTATTACACTCTTGTCCATATCCTCGGCCCTGGCTCAGGAGAATTGTACCAATGGTGTGGACGATGATGGGGATGGGTTTATCGACTGTTATGATGGAGATTGTGCAGGTGGCCCAAGTTGTGCGGATTTCTTCTATGGTAATCCCATAGTGTGTAAAGATGAACCTACAGAAAACCCAACCTTCACCATGAAGCTCCAGTGGGGTTCTGAGGATCGTTCTGCAGATAGTCATGCTACCCCGGCTGTAGGTGACCTCGATAATGATGGTCTTCCTGAGGTGGTGGTGATCAACAGACTGGATGAAAGGCTTTTTATTTTGAATGGCGAAGATGGCACAACGGCATTTACTTACGACTTGGGTTATCAACCTGAAAATGGTATTGTATTGGCAAACCTTGATGGTGGGGATTGTGCCAATATTTATGTTTCGAGAGACAACAGCTCTACCATTACCGCGCTCGATTGTGAAGCCAACTTCCTTTGGCAAACCAATGCGTCTGACCGTGTGGGTATCATGGGTGTTGCCGACTTCAATGGTGATGGCAATGCGGAGTTGTATTACAAGACCGAGATCATGGACGCAGCTACCGGAAATATCATTGTCGCTGGAACAGCAGACAACTGGGTGCAGAATTATGCACACAGTGCCATAGCAGTTGATATCCTTGATGACAGCTTCTGTGCGGATTGTAGTGGGCTTGAATTGATCACCGGTAATCAAATCTGGGCAATCAATATAGCCGCAGGTACACGTACCCTGGCTAAAGACCTGAATGACCTTTTCGCCGCCGAAATTCCTGTCAATAACAAAAGATATTACACAAAGTACTTCAACACCAACCAAAACAGAACAGCGATCTCTGTAGCAGACTATAACCAGGATGGACACGTGGATGTGTTGATGCCCGGAGCATATGGGTCCAGCAATTCTTCTCAGACTACCATCTTCTTTTGGGATGTGTTCAATGATGCCTACCTGGTGTATGATGGCGGTGTAAATCACAGCAAAGGGACAGGTAGATTGAACGTTTCGGATATCGATGGTGATGGGCAAATGAACACCACTTATGTTTCTGATCAGATTTTATATGCTTTGGATGAAAACCTGAATGTACTTTGGACCAAGGGTATTGATGAGGGTTCTTCCGGGTTTACAGGTACCACCGTATTTGACTTTGATGGTGACGGTGCCGCGGAGACCATTTATCGAAGTGAGTCCTATCTGTACATTATCGATGGAACTGACGGTAGTACACGAACTACTGTAGCCTGTAAATCACGAACACAGGAAGAATATCCCCTGGTTGCCGATGTGGACAACGATGGGTCCAGTGAATTGTGTGTGCCCTGTTATACAAGCAACAGCACGCCTTTTAGTCCCTATAGTAATACCAGATACTCTCAAATCAGAATCTATGAAGCTGATGGTGGTGAGATCTGGCAACCGTCCCGTAGAGTATGGAACCAGCATGGATACTATAATGTGAACGTGAATGATGACCTGACAATTCCTGCACAGCAGCAGGATCATACAGCTATTTTTGGAACTGTTAATTGCGACACCGGTGTACCTGAAGATAACAGAGCCCTGAACGGCTTCCTCAATCAATCTACCTTTTTGGAGGCTGATGGTTGTCCTTCTTACGTATCACCTGACCTTAACATGGCAGGAAATGTAGTGGCCACTCCTTCGCTTTGCCCACTGACAACTTTCGATGTTTCTTTTGATATTGAAAACACCGGAGATACAGATATTTTCGGAACGCTTCCTGTTACATTTTACGATGGAGACCCGGAGACTCCGGGAGCGATTAAGCTTAATACTGAAACTGTTGTAATTAATAACTTCTTACAAGGAGAAACAAGAACAATCAATATGACTGTTGAGGGCCCGGGTGGAGACTTTGACCTCTATATTTCCATCAACAACAACGGGCAAGACCCCCCTATCACTCCCGGTAGCGGTGGCTTTCCGGAATGTGATTTCACAAACAATATTGCAAATATTTCTGTCACCTATACCCCATTTACCCTTACAGTCAACAAACTGGAAGAAAACAGAAGGTGTGACCCTTCCAAGCCAAATAATGGAGAAGCGGAGGCCTATTTCCAGGGCACACTGGGTGGTGACTATGAGACTTTTTGGGTAGAAGATTTTGCTGGATTGTCCAATGGCGACCGATCCGATGCCGGAGTAACTGCCTGGACATCTACCAAAGGCACATTCAACCCTATTTACTGGGGGGTAAATACCAAAAGTGGAAATAAGGTTTATCGCACCAGAAAAACGGGATTAAACAATGAAGTAAGTGAAGTAACATGGCTATCAGAAGTCATTGATATCTCCGGTCACACGGATGTGGACCTTTCACTGGAGATGTTAACCAATAATACTCTTGAAGCATCAGGTGGTGGAAGAGACTATATGCGGGCATTCTATATCCTGGACGGCGGAGCTGAAACGGAATTTGATGTGAATGGAGAACTCTATGGTAGTTTTCTTTACGCCGTTGCCGAACAAGAGGATCTCAATGGATCCACACTCCAGATCAAAGTAACCTTCCACACCACAGGTAATGGTGAGTATCAATACCTGGACAATGTTCAGGTATCCGGTAATTCTATTCCAGTAGTTCAGCAATACACGGATGCTGACGGGTTTGAATTTGACTGGTACAATGCAGGGGACTTTTCCGCACCAGTAGCCAATGGCAGTCTTTACACAGGAATGCCAACGGGAAGCTATGATGTAGTAGGTTATTACCCCGGAGGAAATTGTTATTCTGATACAGTTAATATTGTCATCAATGACTCCATCCCAACCTTCAGTGTACATGTATATGAAGCTGCTCCCTATACTGATTGTGCGGACCCCGATGGTGCGCTTTCATCTTTTGTATACACACAAACCGATGGTAGCGGAAACCCTTCAGATACGTTAACTGCTGGGTATACTTTCTCCTGGGTACTTTCCACAGAGGGTATCACTCCTGTTGGCACAGGCCCTGACCTGACAAACATTGGCAGTGATGACTATACTGTCAGGGTGGAACAGATCATCACGGGTTGTTCTTCATCGGCCTCAGGGGCCCCGTCGTCAGGATTAACATTTCCTGCGGATCCTACTGTTGTAAAAACAGACATTATAGCCTGTACCGGACCCGGAACAACAGGTGCTGCTTCTGCCAGCGTAGGTGGAATCACCGCCGGTTACGATTTTGAATGGTTCTATGAAAGTGTAGACGCCACTCCTGATTATACGGGATCATCAATCACGGGACTGTTAGAAGGAACTTATTATGTAAGAGCCATCGACAATGGATCCTCTTGTCCATCCTCACTAGTAACATTCGATATCATTGACACCTCGGCAGATCCAAACCCTTCAGCTGTTGAAGTACAGGCTGATTCCGAGTGCGGTGGCAACAATGGGATTGCTACTGCAGATGGTGATGGTGCCGGAACAGTCGCAGGGTACACTTTCGAGTGGTTTGTAGGAAACAATACACTCCCAGGAAACTTATTGCCTGCAGCTATGCCGGGTTCTTCCATTTCTGCTGACGGAGCTACTGCAAGCGGGCTGGCAAGTGGAACTTATACGGTAAGGGCTACTGCTTCCGGTTGTGAGTCTACTACAACTGTTGAAATCACAGACGCTGAAGTAATACCTACATACAACATCGTGACACAGGTACCTGCCGGAAATGCACTTCAGGTTACAAACAAAGCCTATGTAAGGATGCCTCAACTCCTTTCAGGAACAAGTTCGTTTACTATCTCCTATTGGGTAGAGATCTCCACCCAGAACTACCTGGATGACCATAGAATATTTTCTAGCGGTGGAAAGAATGAATCTCAGGTGATGCTGTGGACCAGTGATGTATTCGGTATTTCATTTGTTGTGAAAGCAGAAAGCGCAGGTAGCGTAGGTAAAATAAATACGCTATATAAACCAACAGGATGGGTTCAGCTGACAGGTACATGGGACGAAGCATCCGGAGAAATGAAGCTCTATGCCAATGGCGTAAAAGTTGGTGAAACAACCTATTTTGGGGACAACCCGGCTATCCTGGAAGGTGTAATCGACAACGGTCCAGACATGTATCTGGCCAGAGATGGAAACCTGGGAGCCAATAAATTTGAAGGTAGAATTGATGAGGTGAAGATCTATAACAGGGTATTGGACGAATCTGAGATTCTTACCGTATTATGCGACCCTGCCGGAGGTTCTACCACCGGACTACAGGCTCATTACGATTTTAATGGTGTATTAAGTACCGCAAACGGTGCTACCGTACCTGATGTGAGTGGTAATGGAAACGATGGTACCCTCGACAAACCAGGAGCAGCTCCTGGTTCGGTACAGTATGTGACCAGTGGTATCCAATGTCCATTGGCAGGAATGGTGAACAATACGAGCTGCGACCCTGCTAATCCGAATGGTGAGATCAACCTAGTTGGAGCGGTAGATCCTCAACCTGAAAATTATGAATATACATTATATGAGGGTACGGAAGTTGATCCGGCCGAACTATTAGCAACCAATACGTCCGGGATCTTCTCTGATCTTCCGGATGGGTTTTATACTGTGGTCACACGCGATCAGGACACTAATTGTGAAACAGATCCATTGACGCTTTCTATTGCAACACTTCCGGAAGAGCCTTCCATTGTTACCTCTATCACAGACAACACTGGATGTACGGTCGGAAATGGTGAAATTCTGGTCACATCTTCTTCTGTGTCATCAGAACCATCATCATATACCTATGAGTTGTATGATGGCTACACCTACACTACCCTTCTTCAAACAGAAACAGTAGCCGATGGAAGTACAGGATTCAATTTCACGGGGCTATCAACAGGAGAATACCGAATCCACGTAACAAACGACGATATTCTCTGTGAGGGATATGTAGATGTTTATGTAGATGATGCCTCTGTAAACCCGACATGGAATCATCCTTCTACCATAGAAAATAATAACACAGTTTGCGTGGGCACGCCAAATGGATTTGCTTCAGTAGCTCCTGTTGGAACCTTGTCAAACTTTACTTTTGAATGGTATACAGGTGAACTCGTAGATCCGGGACAGCTTATTGCCGGGGAAACTCAGGAATTTATTGATGAGTTAGCTGCTGGAAAATACACCGTGGTTGCTACCAGCACTATCACAGGTTGTGAAACCCCACCGAAAACTGTTACCATCGATCCTGAACCCGTCTTACCAAATGTTGTTGCAGTTGAAGTTAAACCTCAGAACTCCTGTGATGTAGGTGATGGTATTTTAAGAGCATATGTGGATGAGCCAGACCCAAGCGACTGTGTAGAATGTATCGAAGCAGATGATTATTCCTTCCAGTGGTTCCTGGGTAATGATACCTCTACCCCACTCATTGAAGCTACCGATCCGGGTAACAACTCAAACCCAACCTATGTGGACAGCTCAAGAGTAGAAGGACTGACAGGAGATTATGATTATACAGTACAAGTCACGAATAATTTAACAGGATGTACCAATGAGACTACAATCTCTTTGACTTATGATCCACTACCTCCGATGATTGATGCGGCCAACTCCAAAGTAACTGCCAATACATTGTGCGGACCTTCCGGGAATGGCTCTGTCGTTGCAGCTGTCAACTTTGTGGGTGAGACGATCAATGGAGCAGTGAATGACCAGACCTGGGATATAATCACAGACTGTAATACCGTCACAGACCTCAACTCATCCATCCTGCCCGATGGAAGTATTGAACTGACACCTGATGTAAACAACCAGGCTGGTAAAGCCTATTTAGGTGATTCGGTGGATTTCAGTAAACCTACCAGAATTGATTATTGGATGTATCTGGGTAACAAAGACAATGGAGCTGATGGAATTACCTTCATCTTTCATCAGGATCCGGCAGGAAGAGATGCTTTGGGAAGATACGGATGTAACCTGGGTATAGGTGATGAATCTTGTTTTGGAGGAACTGAAACAGCCATTCAGCCATCTGTTGCCGTGGAATTTGATACTTATAACAATGGGGCCGCGACCAAAGATCCAGCATGGGATCATGCCGCATTTGTGATCAATGGCGAAATGGATAAACCTCAGGGAGATGTGGGTGTTTTCTACAATGCCAACCAACCCAGGATTGTTAACGGACAAAATGATGTCGAAGGACCAAACACCGAATTGCGTGTTACCATTACCATCGTACCTAACTTTGATGGTACGCAGACATTCTCTGTGTACGTTGAGGATGAATTAAGACTACAGAGAACCCAGGATTTCATCAATGACCTGTTTAGTGGTAACCCAAAAACCATTGGTGGATTTACAGCCTCAACTGGAGGTGCCAGAAACCAACAATATGTCAGACTGGATCCGTATTTCGGTGAGTACGACTTTGACTGGTATACAGGTTCGGGTGTTGACCCATCTAATGAAATCGTTGGAGCGGACAGACCATTCCTTTGCGACCTGTTGGGTGGTGACTATACCCTGGTAGTGACGTATGGAGGAACAGGATGTACTTCCAGCCCTCCGGTGACATTTACTATCCCTAACAATACAGATACAGCTACGGTTTCATTCTCTGGTGTATCGAATACCGTTTGTGACACCACACTGGCGCTTGGTGGAAATTTCACAGGGTCGTTAACAGCAAACATTGCCCAAAACCCGGCAGATTATCTGTTTGCCTGGTTTGAAGGCACTGCTCCATCGGCAGACACGATCAGCACAAATCAGACAATTTCAAACATTCCAGGTGGTGACTACACAGTGGTAGTGGAGAGTATAGCCGGTGGATGTATTGCCATCAAAGACACTACACTGGTAGATGTCACTGTGGATCCTGCAATCGTGGATGTAAACGCCGATGTGACTATTCAGAATGTAACATCCTGTGAAGGGTCAGCTACGTATCCAAACGGGTCGATAACGGTCAATACAGTAGCTATTGGTACGGGTCCTTTCGGATTCTGGTATTACTATGGCTCTGACACAACCACGGGTACCTTCCTGACTGATGCTTCGGATATCTTTACGCAAACAGGTACTCCCGGTACTGCATCCGTCAATGTAAGCGGAAATGGTACTTCAATGTTAACCGGTCTTTCGGCAGGGGATTATACCATTATTGTGGTGGATTCAGCTTCTGGTTGTACCTCCATCGAAGCCAATGTTCAAATCATCGACGTACCTACCATCCCGAATCTGGATCAAAACATTACTCCAAATACTGTCTGTGATCCTGCTTTGGCAGCCTCAGGCGTGTATGACGGGGAAGTTGAAATTATTACTACAGATGGTAGTGATGCAGTGACTGATTATACCTATCTGTGGTATGATGGTACCGGCACAGGTACACCTACCACTTGGACAGTCACAAACAATATCCTATCTGAGGCTCCTGATGGAAACTATACCGTCGTAGCCACAAATACCACAACCGGGTGTGATACCACTATTTACGCTACCATTGGTGATGCTACGGTAATTCCAACTATCGATAATGTAACCACTCAAAACATTACAGCCTGTGAAGGTGGTCCCACCTATCCAAACGGATCCATCACGGTCGCTGCTGTGACAGGAACAGGTCCTTATGACTATTTGTATTACTATGGCACGGATGCAACGACTGGCACCTTACTGGCCGATGGTTCTGACATATTCACGCAAACAGGTGCTCCCGGGGTAGCTTCTGTTAACGTTTCCGGAAGTGGAACAACTACCATCACCGGGCTTTCAGCTGGTGATTACACCATTGTGCTGGTCGACTTAGCTTCTGGTTGTACCTCGATTGAAGCCAATGTGCAGCTCATCGATGTACCAACGATCCCTGAACTGGATCAAAATGTAACGCCAAACACGATATGTGATCCTTCACTGACTGCGGCAGGTGTTTATGATGGGGAAGTTGAAATCATCACTACTGACGCAACCAATGTTACGGATTACAGCTATATATGGTATGATGGCACAGGTACAGGTACTCCTACTGCCTATACTGCAACCAACAACATTCTTTCAGAAGCTCCTGACGGAAACTATACCGTAGTTGCTACCAGCAACCTGACGGGTTGTGATACTACAATCTATGCTACCATTGGGGATGCTACTACCATTCCTACCATTGACAATGTAACTACTCAGAATGTGACAGCTTGTGAAGGTGGTCCCGCCTATCCAAACGGATCCATTACAGTCGCTGCTGTGACAGGAACAGGTCCTTATGACTATTTGTATTATTATGGCACGGATGCAACGACAGGTACCCTACTGGCCGATGGTTCTGACATATTCACACAGACAGGTGCTCCCGGAGTAGCTTCCGTAAACGTATCCGGAAGTGGAACAACTACCATCACGGGACTTTCAGCGGGTGATTACACCATTGTGCTGATCGACTCCGCTTCCGGTTGTACCTCGATCGAAGCCAATGTGCAACTCATCAATGTACCAACCATTCCTGAACTGGATCAAAATGTAACGCCAAACACGATATGTGATCCTGGCCTCGCAGCCTCTGGTAACTATGATGGCGAGGTTGAGATCATCACCACGGACGCAACCAATGTTACGGATTACAGCTATGTATGGTATGATGGCACCGGCACAGGTACGCCTACTGCCTATACTGCAACCAATAACATTCTCTCAGAAGCTCCTGACGGAAACTATACCGTGGTTGCTACCAGCAACCTGACCGGTTGTGATACCACAATCTATGCTACCATTGGAGATGCTACTACAATCCCTACCATCGACAATGTAACTACCCAGAATGTGACAGCTTGTGAAGGTGGACCGGCCTATCCAAACGGATCCATTACTGTTGCTGCTGTGACAGGAACGGGTCCTTATGACTATTTGTATTATTATGGAACAGACGCTGCCACTGGCACATTATTATCCGATGGAATTGACATCTTTACTCAAACGGGTACACCAGGTGCGGCATCTGTCAACGTAAATGGTAATGGTACGGCCACCATTACGGGTCTGTCGGCCGGAGATTATACCATTGTGCTGATTGACCAGGCATCAGGCTGTTCATCCATAGAAGCCAATGTAGCACTTAGCAATGTGCCAACCATACCTGCTTTGGATCAAAATATTACGCCCAATACTGTTTGTGATATCGCGACCAACAATTCAGGAACTTACGATGGCGAGGTAGAAATCATCACAACAGATGCCACCAATGTCACAGATTATACTTATGTATGGTATGATGGCACTGGTACAGGTACGCCTACTACCTACACAGCTACCAACAATATACTTTCTGAAGCACCTGATGGTAACTACACGGTGGTGGCTACGAGCAACCTGACCGGTTGTGATACTACGATCTATGCTACCATAGGAGATGCAACAGTAGACCCTGTCCTGGGAACTTTCAACATCACAGACATGACAGTATGCGATGGTGCTGCTGTCTATCCAAATGGTGCCATTGAAGTGGATGAGCCTTCAATCACTGGCTCCGGAGACTATTCCTATGAATTTTATTGGGGACCATCAGTGGATGCAGCGAAACTATTAAGTGATGGGGACAACATTACATTTGAGAAAACGGGTTTTGCCAGTGGTGTAAATATTGATATCACAGCAAATGTGATCTCCAACCTCGACACTGGATTCTATACCATCGTAGCCATTGACAATGTAAGTGGTTGTATCAGTGGTGAACAAACCGTGGAAATTGAAGATGTATTGATCGCCATCAATGTGCCTGCCCCTGCTATCAATCACTATACCAATTGTGATGCCCCGGATGGAAGTATCACCGTAAGTCCTACCATGGCAAGCGGACCGGAACCAGCCCTGGGTTACAGCTATCAATGGTATTATGGATCCGGTACCGGAAATACCCTGGATGCAGCAGACCTCACTGATGGAACTGCATTGGCCGGAACAACTACCGCAACTGTTTCAGGACTGGAAGACGGCACCTATACCGTACTGATCACCAATAATGATACTGGTTGCGACACCGAAGAAGAATATGACATCCAGGATCAAAGGGTTTATCCCGTCGTGGATCCCGGTTTGATTGTTACTACACCTAATGTTAACTGTGCGGGAGCACCAACAGGAACCATAGACCCCACAGCTGCGGTAAGTGAACCAGGTCCTTATGTGTTCACACTCTATGATGCTGCGGATGTGGTGATCACCACTGAAGATACCGGTGGCGGAGATGACGGAATATTTGATGGATTGGCAGCGGCCAATTATAAAATTGGTGTTGAATTGGCCTCTGGTTGTGTATCAGTGGCAACTGCTTCGGTGACGGTATCTGATAACTTCACTTACCCTAACCTGAGTGTGACCAAACTAAGCAACGAAACAAGTTGTATTGCTCCGAATGGCCAGATCAGGGTCAATGATCCTGGCACAGCACCTGCTGCAGGATTCGATATCATTGTCTATAGTGGCATCGGAACAGGTGGAGCCGTGCAGGAAACAATTGGTGATGACTACACCGGAGCCTTCCCTATTTCAGGTACAGCCAACATGGCTACTGGTACCTATACCGTACAGATGCTGAACAATGACACAGGTTGTGAATCTTTGGTTCAGGTGACCATCAACAATGTACCAGACAGACCTACTTTGGTGAGTGGTAATGTGACCAAAACCGATGACACCAATTGTACCTCAGAAAATGGTACAATTACTATCAGCACTGTTACCAATCCTGGTGTGAATCCGATATTCAACTTGTATAGTGGTAGCTCAATTGTACCTGCTAACCTGATCACAACTGCTCAGCATCCGGCAACAAACCATACTTTCTCAGGTTTGGCTCCGGGAACCTATACAGTTTCTGTGATCAAGGATGAATCAGGGTGTGAGTCCAATGGTATCACCAGGACCATCAACTTTGTACCGGTCTCTTTCACTCCTGCCATTACCACTTATAGTGATCAGTCATCATGTCTGATGTCTGATCCGAACGGAGAGTTGATTGCTACTATTGCTGCAGCAGGTACCGGACCTTCTACCAACGTAGCAGATTACAACTTTGAGTGGTACCAGGGCCAAAATACCAATCCTGCCAACAGAATTACAACAGGAGGGATTATTCCAACTGCCACTGTATTTTCCACCAATGGAAGCAGAGTGTCTGGTCTTCCATCCGGAACATACAGACTAAAAGTCATCGAGCCTGTATCAGGATGTTTCTACGTCATTGACGAAACCATCGATCTGATTACACAGACACCTACCATTCCTGGTGGTGGTGTTATCATTACAGATGCTGATCAATGTGCACCAAGCAACGGAGAAATAAACATCACAGTGACTGATGGTGGTAGTCCCCAACCATATGACGGAGCAGGTGGATATACTTTTGAGTTGTATGTAGGTACCATTGGTGCAGGTGAAACGCCAATCCAAACAATTAATGAAACATCAGTTTCTGGGGCTCCAAACTATCAGGCGACTGTTACATTTACTGACCTTCAGCCAGATGATTATACCATCAGAGCAATTGATAACAATACATCATGTTTGGTGACAAGTTCGCTACAAACAGTGGGTTTTGTGGGAGCCACGCTTGCTTTTGACGAGAATAACATGGCCAATATTCCTTTGACTGGTTGTTTTGGTAATGATGGCACCCTGGACATTGGAACCTCTCTTACCATTCCCGGCAACACTGATGATGTTGATATCACCTGGTATGTTGGATCTGACACGTCTAATACGGCTGATCAAATAGTGAATAGAATACCTTCTGCCGTATTTAGTAATGTAACAAACTACAATGCTCTTGGATATGATATCATCAATGGTAATGTTACAAATCTCCCTGCTGTCAGCTATACAGGTGTTGCTGAGTTGAGCAATGGATGTAAATTCCTATTGGAGGTCGATCTTTCAATCATCGATGCGCCTGATTTATTGACGGCTGTATCTACACCAGTTTCAAGATGTTCTCCGACCTATGATGGTGTGGTAACCCTTACTGTTACGCCAAACAATGGAAATAACGCTGGTCAATACAATTACTACCTGTATCCGGGTGCTTATACTGTAACTGATGTAACTCCTGGTGCGCCATGGGATCCTGCAGCGAGTACTTATAATGGAGGTGTTACTGCTGGTTTAAATGGTACAGGTACATTCACTGACAACGGAGCAAACAATCCCGATTTCATTAACATTACTGAACTCGATTCAGGCACGTATACAGTAATCATTGAAATTAATACTGGATCTGGTTGTGTAACCAATGTAGAGACAGTCACGATCGCCCCTCCTACCGAACCAAATGTAACGCTGGACACTAAAACTGACAATACCGTTTGTGATGTATCTGGCGCACTAGATTACAACGGATCGATTACTGTGGATGCCGAACATCCTGATTTTGCAGGATCGACTTTTACGTTTGACTGGTATTATGATTCGGATGGTGACGGTGACTTCACCGCAGGACAAACAGCTGTAGCGAATGGTGCCAATGGAGCCGGGGCCGGATCTTTTGTAACAGGAGCCACAACTACCAATTCACTCTCTGCTACCGTATCAGGTGTTGGTCCGGGATGGTATCGAGTAATCGCCACACATACAGACGCTAACAATGCTGGTGTCAATGCCACTACCTGTCCGGACACATTGGATGTTCAGATCGTTGATGACTTTGTAGAACTGGCCATTCAACCAGCAGCGATTACCACACAAACCAACGTATTGGATTGTTCAGGTGGTGCTGACGAATTTGGTGAATTCTTGCTGGCCACCGTCCGTGAAGACGGTGCTGATCTGGATGCGAGCACGGTAGGTGGAAACTTCACCATTACCTGGGAATATGACAATGGAGGCGGTTTTGCAGCTTATGTACCGAATGTAGATCAAAACCATTCGAATGACCTGGCAGCAGGAGATTATCGAATCACGGCCGTTAGTACAATCACAGGATGCGATGTCTCTTATGACTTCACCATCGACGATGTAACCGAAGACCCTGTGATCAATATGCTCAATCTTGCTGATAACACCATTTGTGTGGGTGGACCGATCGGAACCATCGAAGCAGATGGTCAGATCATCATTGAGATCCAGGATGAGCTAGGTGCTGTTCAGGATCCGGTTGACTATGACGTGGAATGGTTCTTAAATTCCATCGCAGGTGGTAATGAAATCCCAGCCAGTCAGGTTACTGGAGCAGACATCACTACCACAGCAGTGGATGTAACCATCGATGACCTCCCTGGTGGCACCTATTGGTTAAGAGTCACCAAGAACAATGGTGATGATGAGCAATGCGAGACCACAGCCTCATTCGTATTAATCGATGATCCTGCTGAAGTAACCATTCAGAAAGTGCTTGCTACCGACTACACCACGCAGCATAATACGGATTGTACTCCTGGTGAAAACGGAAGAGTTACCTTAATAAATGTATACGAAGATGGTGTGGCTGATCCGATATCCAATGGTAATTACCTGTTCAACTGGTATGATGCTGACCAGGTAACCCCTATTTCTGTGGGTGCCGTAGGTGGTGCATTCAATGAAGATGTCACAAACCTGCCAGCCGGAACTTACTATGTAGAGGCTGAAAACCAGACCACAGATTGTGTATCTGACAAAGTGCCATTCACCATCAATGATGAGAGAGTCATTCCAAACCTGCAATTGGCCCAGACTTTACCGGACACTACATGTGTTGGTTCTTTGGTGCCTTCAGGAGAAGTAACAGCTTCTGTTATCCTTCCAGGTGGTGGTTCAGGAAACCCGGCGGACTATACCTTCACCTGGTACGAAGGTGTTGGAACGGGCACGCCTATCACGGTTGGTGCTGTAGATGGAGCTGCCGTCAATGGAGAAATGTATGAGCAGCTACCAGCAGGAATTTACACTGTGGAGGTCGTGGACAATGTGACCCCTGGCAACAATTGTACAATCACTGCACAAATCACTGTTTCCAGGTTCTCTCCTGTCATCAGTATTCAAACCTCCGATATTACCATCCAAAATGACCTGGAATGTAATATTGATAATGGTTCGGCTACTGTCAACGCTGTCACAGTCACCAAATATGGTGGTGGTACCTACAAGGTAAATAGCGGAGACGCTGCGTTTGCCGATTTTGATTTCAACTGGTACTTCACTGCTTCCGGAGGTTTGTCGCAGGATAATGATAACATCTTTGACTTGAGACCAGCAGGTACATATTATGTAAGTGTAAGCAATACACAAACCATGTGCGCAATGCCTGCAGGTGGAAGAAAAGCTGTTACCATCCAAAATACAGCTACTGTTCCAAATGTTCAGTTGGTGACTAAAACACCTGATGAATACTGTACTACTGTGGCCAATGAAGGTGATGGTACACTGGAGATAGAAATCATTCACGAAGGAAACAACCCTGCCAATCCTACTGATTACACCATCACATGGTATCGTGGAACTGGCACAGCTACTACATTGGCGTCTGCACCAGGTTCATCAGTAATTGCCGGTAGTGGAACACAGCTTTCGGGCTTAAGCACAGGAACATATACTGTAGTGGTTGCGAAGAGTGGAACTCCTAATGATGGATGTAGCACGCAGAAGACCTTCACAATCGTGAGGGATATCCCAACGTATTCATTGCCAGAGTCTGCGATGACCATTCAGGACAATCAGAACTGCTTGAATCCTAATGGAACAATAACCATAAATGGTATCCATATCGATGGCGTATTTGAGGATTTCTCTACTACTGGTGATACCTACACCATCGTCTGGACAGGGCTACCTGGCACAGCCGTGGTTAACACTGTCAACTTTGCCAATGACGAGGTTACCGCGCTTGAAGCAGGTCTTTATGAAGTAGACATCACCAATGACAGGACCAATTGCACGGTAAATGCCACCATCGAACTGGATGACATCGGCACAAACCCTGTGATTCAACTGGTGACGAAAAATCCTGATGAGTACTGCGCTACAGTAACACCTAACGAAGGTGATGGTGATCTGACCATCAAGGTGGTGCATGAAGGTAACAACCCGGCTAATCCATTGGATTATGTGATTACATGGTATCGTGGAACTGGCACAGCTACTACATTGGCTTCTGCCATGGGTTCTGCTACAGTTAATGCTGATCGTACCGTTTTGACAGGTTTAAGTACAGGTACTTATACGGTTACAGTTTCAAAGAGTGGTACTCCTAATGACGGATGTTTTACTCAACAAACTTTTACCATCAACAGGGATGCTCCTGTATATTCATTGCCAGAATCTGCCATGACAATTCAGGACAACCAGAATTGTGTGAATCCAAATGGCACGATCACCCTCAATGGAATTCACATCGATGGTGTCTTTGAAGATTTCTCTACAACAGGAGATACGTATACCATTGTTTGGACGGGACTACCAGGTACCGCGGTAGTAAACACCGTCAATTTTGCCAATGATGAAGTAACGGCGCTAGAAGCCGGTCTCTATGAAGTAGATATAACCAATGACAGAACAGGTTGTACAGTAAATGCTACCATTGAGCTGGATGATATTGGTACTACCCCAGTTGTTCAGTTGGTATCTAAGAATCCTGATGAATACTGTGCTACATTGGTTCCCAATGAAGGAGACGGGGATCTTACGATCAAGGTGGTGCATGAAGGTAATAACCCTGCCAATCCTTTGGATTATGCAGTTACATGGTATCGTGGAACAGGTACTGCGACGACATTGGCTTCAGCTTTGGGTACTGCAACTGTGAGTGCTGACGGTACAACCTTAACAGGTTTAAGCACCGGTACATATACGGTGACAGTGTCTAAGAATGGTACTCCTAATGACGGATGTCTTGTACAACAGACATTCACCATCGACAGAGATCCTCAGACATATTCACTACCAGCAGCTGCGATTACAAAGACAAACAACTTCAACTGCTCCACGCCAAATGGCACAATTACCATCGATGGCGTATTTATAGACGGAGTTTTTGATGATTTCTCTGCAACTGCTGATACGTATACCCTCAACTGGACCGGTTTACCGGGAGGTGCTGTACTGAACACTGTCGATTTCGCTGATGATCAGGTGACTACTATTCCTGGTGGCACCTATACAGTGGATGTGACCAATGAAAGAACCAACTGTACCGTGACAGCAAGCATCACAATAACAGATGTCACTACAAATCCTTTGGTACAGTTAGTCACCAAAACACCTGACGAATATTGTGCTACAGTTACCCCAAATGAAGGCGATGGTACATTAAACATCAAGCTGGTGCATGAAGGCAATAATCCTGCGAATCCCGCGCTATATACCATCGAATGGTTCCGTGGAACAGGTACGGGTACAGCGCTGGCTGGTGGTGCTTTAGGTTCAGCTACCATTAGCCCAGATGGTACAGGGCTGACCGGACTAAGTGCTGGTACATATACTGTCCGGGTGACTGACACCAACACGCCTAACCTTGGATGTGTTACTACTCAGACCTTCACCATCAACAGAGATGCTCCTACTTATTCATTGCCCCTTTCAGCAATGACTATTCAGGACAACCTGAATTGTAGCAACCCTAACGGATCAATCACCATTGACGGAGTACGTATCGATGGAGTGTTTGAAGATTTTAGCACCACGGGTGATACCTACACCATCAACTGGACAGGTCTGCCTGGAACTGCAACACTCAATACGGTGAATTTTGCCAATGACCAGGTAACTGGCATTGAAGGTGGTATCTATACAGTAGATGTATTGAATGACAGAACAGGATGTACAGTTTCTGCAGACGTGGTTCTGGATGACGTTACCTCTAACCCGTTGGTTCAGCTTGTGATCAAACAACCTGATGAATATTGCGACAACACCGGATTTCAGGGTAATGGAAGTCTGGAAATGCGAATTGTTCACGAAGGAAACAACCCTGCCAATCCTACTGATTACACCATCACATGGTATCGTGGAACAGGTACGGGCACTACATTGGCGTCTACACCGGGTTCATCTGTTGTGGCAGGAAGTGGAACGCAGCTTTCAGGGTTGAGTTCAGGCAAATACACTGTGGTAGTTACCAAAAATGGTACACCTAATGATCAGTGTCTGACTACAACAACCTTCTCGATTGGAAAAGACATCCCTCTTTTCTCCATCCAGACGTCTTCAGTAGTCATCGCACAAAATACCAATTGTACCACCCCGAATGGTAGCATCCAGATCACCAATGTGGTGGTTGATGGTGTAGTGCGAGATTTGGCGACCTTTGGAGCTGACTATGCATTTACATGGCCTGATGGGTACAATGGGGGTACACCTGGATCTATCAACTCACCCAATGACATAGCTACAGGCTTACCTGCCGGAACCTATAAGATCATTGGTGAAAATGTGGTCACCGGATGTGCAACTGACACCATCAACGTGATCATTCTTGATGACCCTACAGAGCCGGCATTGAGCTTTACCGTAGACGCTATCAATACCAACTGCGGACCAACGAAAAATGGTCAATTGACTGTGACTGCTACCACTGCGGATGGTAATCCTAACACAGGTGTTGGAAGATATACCTTCACCTGGTACGATGGTCAGGGTACAGCTACTGGTACTTCATATGTTCAGTCAGATGGGGTTGGTGCTAATGACAATCAAAGTACCCTGCTTGCGCTGGATTCAGGATACTATACGGTAACAGTTTTTGACAACATCAATGAGTGTTCTATCACAGGAACGTATGCAGTAAGTGAGACCAAGGATGTGCCAAAAGTATTGTTGAGTGACATCGTGGTGAGAGCAGATACTACCTGTAATGTTGGAAGCAGCGGAACAATTATAGTAGCTGACTCCAGCTTTGCCACCGGAGTTCTGGATGATTTCGATGTTGAAATCAGATCTGGAACATCCACCGGGCCCATTGTGGCACAAAGTACTGCCGGAAGTGGTAATACGGATCTTACCGTAAGTTCACTGGATCCGGGTACCTTCTATGTAACAGCTACTCGTGCAGCTACACAATGTCCTGCAGCGCCAGTCAAAATAATCATCCTGGATGAACGGTTCCCTCCTGCCATTCAGCTTGATACCATGGTTGCCAATCCTAATTGTGGTGGGACTGTTGCCCTTGGATCTATTGGTGTAACTGCTAATGGTTTTGATGAAACCAACCCGGACTATATCTTCCAGTGGTATGTAGGAACTATTGGTGGCGGCGTGATTGTCCCTGGAGCAAACGGTGGTAACACTGCAACTATGATCAATGTAGCCGAAGGACAATATGAATTATCCGTAACCAATGTCAATACCGGATGTGTGGCTACTCAGCTTTTTGATCTTCCTGCAACACCTGTGAACCCTAGAATCTCTTCCTATGAGGTAAGTAACAACCTGATATGTAATGTGCCTGGGGATGGCTCATTCGAAGTGAACCAGATCCGATGGAATGGAAACTTCTATGATGCTGGTGTAACAGCCGACTCAATAGATATGGTGACCAATTACACCTTTGAGTATTACTCTGATGCTGCATTAACCACTCCGGTTGCTGATCTGGATCTAAGTACACCTCTGCAATTGGATGGATTAAGTGCAGGTACGTACTATGCCAGGGTAAGACGCAATGATTCTCAGTGTGCATCTGGTCCGATCCAGTTCACCATTCAGGACATACCACAATACCCGGTCATTCAACTGACTCAGCTGGCGGCAGATTCTACCTGTAATGGTATGAATCCAAATGGTACCATCAGTGCTTTGGTTGATGGTGTGGCCAACGACACGCTGTATACTTATGACTGGTATGAGGTGGATCCGGTATCAGGAGCCAGAATCAGTGGATCTTTAAGTAACAATGATACGATCACCGGTCTTGCGGCAGGTAGATATGAGGTTGAGGTAACGGGTGTCTCTACCGGTTGTGTAAGCACAGCACAAAGAACGGTGATCAATGCACCGATAGAAGTTGAAATATTGTCCATTACTCGTACAGACCCTACCGCATGTAATCCTCCGGATGGTTCTATCGAAGTGACCTCAATCACTCCGGGCGTCCTGACAGATTATACATTTACGTTCTACCTGGGTGATCCCGGTAGTGGTGGAATCCAGGTGCAAACAGGTCTGGGGCCTGTGTTTGCAGCAGGAGCCGGCGGAACGTATTATGTAGAAGCCACCCACAATGTCTACGGTTGTACCAACAACCTCAACGAAGTGGAGCTTGAGGACAACCTGACGTATCCTACAATTAACCTGCTTTCATTCACGAATCAGACCAATTGTGATCCTAGTATTCCAAATGGCGAGCTTTCCGCATCCATCAATGGTTCTACAGACAATGTGCTGTATAATTTTGAATGGAGAGATGCATCAAACGCGGTGGTAGAACCAAACAACGCAACGGTGTCTAATATCCCTGCTGGAGCATATACCTTGTATGCTACTGATAATAGTACAGGATGTGTGTCTAGTGCTACTTTCGATATCATTGATGACTACCCTGATCCTATCAGACTTGTCATCTCCACTTCTCCTAACACCAATTGTACGAATCCAAATGGAGAAGTAAGTGCTACCATCAGGAATCTTCAGGCACTGGGCAAACCAATTACAGACTATCTGTTCTACTGGTTCAATGGAGATCAAACTGCTGGTGTACCGGATATCGCAAATCCGGACTATACCGGAACATTGATCACTGATTTACCAGATGGAGACTATACCGTGTATGTGGTAGATGCTGCGGATGGATTCTGTACCTCAGACCCAACTTTGGTTACGATTCAGGACAGAACACTTCCTCCTCCATTCCAGATAGAAATCCAGAATCACGTAACTATCTGCTATGATTCATTACCTGATGGTAGAGCAAAGATCAATCCTGCAAGCCTTGAAGCAAGTAGAGAGCTCTTTGAGTTTAGATATGAATGGTATGTCGGAACGGCTGCTGACACTGCCGGACAAGTTCCATTTGTAACCGGAATCCGTGCGGATTCACTGGATGTAGGATCCTACTCAGTTTTGTCTACTGATTTAAGAACAGGTTGTCAAAACCTGGTAACCTTCGATATCATTGATGATACGGACGCTGTTCCAGCGCCTGATGTGAATGTGGTTTCTGATCGTGATAACTGTATGTTTGCCAATGGTCATGCTGTCGCTTCGATTAGCGGTACAATCGCAGGTTACAGATTCGAATGGTTCCTGGCAAGCGGAGATACTACAACTGTACAGTTTACTGGCCACGAGGTATTTACCCTGGATTCCGTAGACTACAAAGTACGGGCAACCAGGTTATCCACCGGTTGTATCTCACCAAGGACTCCGGTAGAGATCATCAATGCGATTGAAGATCCGGTATTCGAAATTGCTACAACCACTTCACTTTGTTTGAGAACTGAAGACGGCGCTTTCAACCAGTTTACTGGTACAGCTGAGGTTATCTTCTCACAATTTGGAGTGATCAAGCAAATCGACTGGATAGCACCTGATGGCACTGTATTCTCCAATGACATTAAACTGGTGAATGCACAACCAGGTACATGGGAGGTCCGGTTCGTATTAGACAATGATTGCGAGTATTTTGGTTCGTTTGGCATCCAAACAGCGTTGAAGATTTACAATGGTGTTTCAGCCAATGCAGATGGGCTCAACGACTACTTCTTCATTGATTGTATAGACTATTTCCCTAACAACAACGTTCAGATCTTTAACAGGGACGGAACAAAAGTGTGGGAGTCTGATAGCTACAACAACAATGATATCAGGTTCGATGGATTTAGCAATGTTGGTAGAGGTGGTTTACAACTCCCTGCAGGAACCTATTTCTACATCATCGAAAAAGGTCCACAGGAATTGGGCACTGATGATGATTTGGAAGACAATACAATTAGGCCTATAATTCAGGGTTATTTAGAGTTAGTTCGTTAAATTAGCAACGTATGAAGGTGTTTAGGTATAGTTTAGTGTTATGCTTGTTGGCGTGCTGCATGGTAACTCATGCCCAGCAGCGAACCCTAACCTCTACCTACCCCTTTAACGGACTCTTGCTTAATCCGGCCTATGCAGGGAGTTTGAATATACTTTCTGTGATCGCTGTCCATCGTAAGCAATGGCTTAACATTGATGGAGCACCCAATCACCAGGCCCTTACAGCACATTCTTCTTTCTACTCCAACCGGGTAGGCATTGGATTGTCAGCTTTCAGGGATGAAATTGGTGCTACCGAGACGTTTTCTCTTTATGGTCAATATGCTTATAAGATCAAAACCCCCATTGGAATCCTTGCCATGGGTTTACAGGGTGGATTAGACCGAAGAGAAACCGACTTCTCAAAACTCACCATCTTTGATCAGAATGACCCTTTGTTGACGGGTGCCAATAACCGGCTGACACCGAATTTCGGGACGGGTCTGTACCTGGCCAATCCGAATATGTATGCAGGGATTTCAATTCCATACATTCTTGAAAACAAAACGTATACCATCGATGAGGCTGTCGAACAATTCAATGCCAGACAATCAAGATACTATTATATTACCGGTGGGGTGATCTTTCATGCGTCAAGTCTTGTAAAACTAGCCCCTTCTGTACTGATCAGGGTTCAGGAGCAAAACCGACTTTCCTACGAGTTTACCGGAAACGTAATCTTTGACAATATTGCTTATGTAGGATTAAGTGTGAGAAACTCATTAGAGGTTGTATTCATCGGTCAGCTTGTGCTGAACGAAAACCTTAGAGCTGGCTATGCCTACGATGCAGCCACCAATGACCTGGGTCAAAACACCACAGGATCCCATGAAATCCTCGTCAATTACAGGGTGAAGCTGAGAAACTACAAGAAGGATCCTCAGTGCCCGGTGTATTTCTGAAAAGGGGTCAGACGACAATCAGACCATTCCGGGCTTTTCCACGGTTTGTCCTGACAAGCCACATTTCTAATGATAGCGTGTAGGTAACGAATAGTCTGTCGGGGGACCATAGTCGTTAACTTAGGGACTGATAAACGAAAGAAGTAATCTTAGAATAATCCTATCATTGTTTCAAGGGGATAATGAAGGACCAGAGAGAAAAACAGAGGTGTATCCTGAATAAAAACAGCTCTCAGTGCTTTTAAAGGTCGATTTTGTGATGTCTCAAAAAGTCTGCGCAGACTTTTTTTAAAACCCGCACAGACTTTGATCGAAACCTGCGCAGGTTTTGATTAAAACCCGCGCGGACTTTGGCCTAAAATCTGTGTAGATTTTGAAGGAATACTGCTATATTGGAATAGTACAATTGGTGGTATCAGTCCGGATCAATTAGAAGCATTGATTATGGATAAATCTTATTCTAAAAACAGACTGAAAGTGAATTATTCAGATAAATACAGAAGAGTAAAACCGGTCAACCTTATTTAGGCATCATCATTCTGTATTCTGTATTCTGTCTCCTGTCTCCTGTGTACTCAACTCTTCCTATCCGTTCCACTCAGCTCAGACAACAAGCTGTTTGTCAGTGAAAGAAGCAAACTAAATAACAAGGCCCACCAAAATCCGGCTACCTCAAAACCCGGTACCACACCATCCGCCAGCATTATGATCAGGGCATTAATTACCAATAAAAACAAGCCGAGGGTAAATACAGTAAGCGGAATCGTGAGTATAATCAACACGGGCTTCACCGTCATATTTAGCAATGACAGGAGTACCGCTACGATCACTGCAACGAGGAAGCTGTCAACTTCCACCCCGGGAAGCAGGTAAGACACGATGATAACAGCGATGCTTGAGAGTAAAGTACGAATAAGAAAATTCATAAAAGATAGATTTATTTTACCTGTCTCAAATATACCTTTCTTTGAGCATTTTAAAATGATGCTCCAGGTGACCAGCTATGATACTAAGCAATGCGGCAACAGAGCATACCGAGCCATTGGCATTTCCTGTGTGTTTGATATTTTGCTCATTCCAGGAACAAAACATTTCAATGTTAGCCCTTCTCATAAAATCAAACTCATGGATAATAGATTCTTTTGTCCTGGCATTAAAGTTGGATTCAGCCATGTATTGATCCTGATCAAAACCAGGTAACATCACCTGTTCCCCTTTAGCAATACACAAGGCACGATAGGCCATCACACGTTCCGTATCTATGATATGTCCAATGACCTGTGCACCCGTCCACTTACCAGGAGCGTAGGACATTCCCAGATCTTCCTGGCTCAGTGTATTCAGGTAATCCATGAATCTTTGATGCTGATTGATCATATAGCCGATCACATCCTCCTCAGAAATCATAGAGATGTACCCCGCATAAAAGGGATTGTATTCACCTTTTGATGCCCGCTTTACATTGACCCGATTATTTAAACCATCCGGCATATTTGATGTAGTTATTTGCTATCCGGGATTGCATTTCCCTGTTTTCAGGTCCCACAGTCTTCACCTTTTTGGCCGGGACTCCTGCATAGATGGTATTGGCTTCCACAATCGTATTTTGTAAGACCACAGCTCCGGCAGCAACAATAGCTCCCTCCTCCACTACCGCATTATCCATCACGATCGCTCCCATCCCGATCAACACTTCGTCTTTAAGGGTACATCCATGAACAATGGCATTGTGACCAATTGACACATTGTTGCCAATATTTGTAGGTGCCTTTTCAAAAGTACCATGAATGGTCGCATTGTCCTGAATATTGGTTTTATTCCCAATCTTAATGTAATGGACATCTCCACGCACGACCGCATTAAACCATATCGTACACTGATCCCCCATTTCCACTTCCCCAACGACGGTTGCATTATCAGCCAGCCAACAATCCTTCCCAAATTTCGGTTCAATACCCCTGACAGGTTTTATTAGTGCCATGAAAAAATATAGGTTTGCCTAACAAGTTGTTTCATTTCTTCGTTAAGGTAATGTTTTTGAATAATCTTTTGAATATCCGAATGATCAAAACAAATATTTTCCTCCTTTCTCTTTCCCTATTCGTTATTAGCTGTACAAAAAAACCTGCCGGAACTGACTCTGTGGTCGGCGAACCACAGGAAAACACCGCTGATACAGACAGTGGTACTAAATATGAGCTTGACCTATCCAGCTCGGTCATTACCTGGATTGGAAGCCGACCTGTGAGACAACACAATGGTACCATTGGAATTAAAGAAGGCTTTTTGGTGTCAAAAGACTCAAGTCTTGTAGCAGGTGAAATTCTTATCGATGTTCCTTCGCTCGACATTAAGGATCTCAAAAAAGATTCGGAGAATTACCAAAAACTCAAAGACCACCTGATGTCAGAGGATTTCTTTCATGCGGATTCCTTCCCGGTAGCCAGGTTCGAACTCATCACACTTGTCCCCTATGATTCTATGATCAAAATAGTGGATAAAGAGGAGTTTCCTTCCGAAAATTCACCCGCTTTACTTAGCGAGTTTATGGTGAAAGAACCCACACATTCTGCTACCGGAAATTTGACCATTCGCGGCATTACCAAAAGCATTACTTTCCCTGCCACAATTTTATTCAGGAATAACAAAGTCTATGCGGAAGCAAAATTCAACATTGATCGTACTGAATGGAACGTTAAATATGACGATGAATCATCTGTGATAGATAAAGCAAAAGATAAATTTATCTATAACACTGTGAATGTTGGTTTTAGTCTGCAAGCCATTAGAGAAGAATAATTTCAACAACTTTTATAGAGATCTTCTTCACTAAATATACTGACAAAATGTCATTCCTTTTTTGAATCCTGTTATCTTTGCGTCGATTATGGAGCTGATAGAAGACATTGGAATTTTAGACAATACAAAGAAAGAAGAGCACTGTGAAGTTCGAATCTCTAAGGAAGGAGATATCGCCGCAGCAAAGAAGCTTTATATTGAAAGCTATGGTTGTCAGATGAACTTCTCCGATAGTGAGATCGTCACATCTATCCTCAAAAAAGAGGGGTTTGATACCACCAGTTCTTTCGAATCCGCAGATGTCATCTTGCTAAATACATGCTCTATCCGTGATAAAGCCGAGCAGACTGTCAGAAAGCGATTGACCCAGTTTAACCAGATCAAAAAAGACCGTCCCGAAATCACCATTGGGGTACTGGGTTGTATGGCGGAACGACTGAAGTCCAAGCTCCTGGAAGAGGAAAAAATTGTGGACCTGGTAGCCGGACCTGATGCTTACAGAGACCTGCCTAACCTGGTGAGAAAGGCTGAAGAAGGTGACCGGGGAGTAAACACCTTTCTTTCAAGAGAAGAAACCTATGCAGACATCTCTCCCGTTCGCCTCAATTCCAATGGAGTGACTGCTTTCATCTCCATCATGCGGGGATGCGACAACATGTGTTCCTTCTGTGTGGTACCTTTCACCCGTGGTCGGGAACGAAGTCGCGACCCACATTCTATTGTTGCCGAAGCACAGGAGCTATTTAACAATGGTTATCGGGAAGTGACCCTGCTAGGCCAAAATGTGGACTCTTACAAGTGGTCCCCCGAAGAAAACAATAAGGCCCGACTGGAGAAAAACGAGCATGCAAATAGCATAGTGAATTTCGCCAATTTGCTCGAAATGGTAGCCAAAGTGCATCCTGACCTGAGAGTAAGATTTTCCACTTCTCATCCTAAAGACATCACGGATGAAGTGCTGCACACCATGAAGCAATATGAAAACATATGCAATTACATCCACCTGCCGGCTCAAAGCGGCAATTCCAGGGTTCTGGATTTGATGAACCGGACCTACGATCGTGAATGGTACATCAATCGCGTAGATGCCATCAGGTCCATATTAGGGGATGAATGTGGGATTAGCTCAGACATGATCGCAGGATTTTGTACTGAGACTGAAGAAGAGCATCAGGATACATTATCATTGATGGATTATGTGAAGTACGACTTCTCCTACATGTTTTATTACTCAGAGCGACCGGGCACACTGGCAGCCAAGAAATATACCGATGACATACCTCTCCCGGTAAAAAAGAGGAGGCTCCAGGAAATCATCCGGAAACAACAGGAAATATCTCTCGCCCGAAATCGTCAGGATATTGGAAAAACATTTAAGGTCCTGATAGAAGGGACCAGTAAAAAATCACCCAAACAACTACAGGGAAGAAACTCGGCCAACAAAGTCATTGTTTTCGACAATAACGATTTCAAAAAGGGTCAATACGTAGAGGTGAAGGTGAATGAGTGTACCGCTGCTACACTTATCGGAGAGATCATTTGAACATGAATTATCACGTAGATTCAGAAATACAGTCAGTCAAGCAAAG
Organism: Cyclobacteriaceae bacterium; assembly: GCA_965228595.1. Taxonomy (GTDB): domain Bacteria; phylum Bacteroidota; class Bacteroidia; order Cytophagales; family Cyclobacteriaceae; genus UBA7330. The sequence goes on from OZ245828.1 coordinate 72,972, forward strand.
ATTTGAGATCATTGGGAGCTCCCCACAGCTTAACAATGCCATCCGGGTAGCGATCCAGGTGGCCCCTACGGATATGAGTGTACTCATCTCTGGTGAGAGTGGAGCAGGTAAGGAATCCTTTTCCAAGATCATCCACAGCCTGTCTCACCGGAAACATGGGCAATTCATCGCCATCAACTGCGGTGCCATACCCGAAGGAACGATCGACTCAGAGCTCTTTGGACACGAAAAGGGTGCCTTTACAGGAGCTCATGAATCCAGAAAAGGTTATTTTGAAGTAACTGATGGCGGCACCATCTTCCTGGATGAAATTGGAGAGATGCCGGTAAGTACCCAGGCCAGGTTGCTGAGGGTACTCGAAAATGGTGAATTCATTAAAGTAGGATCTTCCAAAGTCATCAAAAGTGATGTAAGGGTCATTGCTGCCACCAATGTGGACCTCTCCGATGCTGTCAAATCAGGGAAGTTCCGGGAAGACCTCTTTTACAGGCTAAACACAGTCCCCATTATGGTGCCATCACTTAGAGATCGTGGGGATGATGTACTGCTTCTTTTTAGGAAATTTGCCGTCGACTTCTCAGATACCTACCACATAAAGCCAATTACCCTCACAGATGAAGCTAAAGCATTGATCAAAAGCTTTCGTTTTCCTGGTAATATCCGTCAACTGAAAAACCTGGTAGAGCAGATGAGTGTATTGGAGATGGAGCGTGAAATCAGCAGGGAGACGCTTGCCAAATACCTTCCCCGAACAGAATCAAACCTGCCGGCACTACTGGAAAAGTCTAAAAACTCAGACAGCTTCTCTGAAAGGGACATCCTGTATAAAATCTTGTTTGAAATGCGTCAGGACGTGACTGAGATGAAAAAGCTCATTCATGACATATTGAAAGACGACCGATCGCGCACTGAAATTTTATCGCGTCACGAGCGTTTATTTCATGACATGGGTTCATTGCCAGCCAAAAGTGAGCAAGAGATGTCAGATGAAAGCTACGAGCCGTTGGTGATCAACCCTGTAGAAAACGACAACAGCACTGACGAGGAAATAGAAGACATTACCCATGAAACCGAAGATGATTCATTGTCTCTGGAAAAGAAAGAGAAAGAAATGATTATCATGGCATTAAAGAAGAACAACAACAAGCGAAAATACGCCGCTCAGGACCTGGGTATTTCTGAACGTACACTTTACAGAAAAATCAAGCAGTATGAGATTGATAGTGAGTAGTATAGCTTTGTTGATTGCACTTATCCCCACCGGATGTGGAATCTATTCTTTTTCCGGAGCCACTATTTCTTCGGACATAAAAACCATATCTATCCTAAACTTCCCCAATGAGGCCACCCTTGGTCCATCCACGATGAGTGTAACCTTCATTGAAAAGATTAAAGATTATTACCAGCAGAATACAAACCTGGCCATTGTTGACGAAAATGGCGATTTACAGATTGAAGGGTACATCGCTGATTATCGGGTGACCCCGGTAACAGCATCCGCCTCTCAAAATCAGAATCAGGGGGACTTTGCAAGTTTAACAAGGGTAACTATTGAGGTGTTTGCCAGTTACGTCAATACCAAAGATGATGAATTTGATTTTGAGAGGAAATTTTCCTTTTTTGTTGATTTTGATCAAAACAGCGTCGATTTATCGGCAAACGAGCAGCAATTTGTAGAGGAAATCTTCGATCAAATTATTTTTGATATCTTTAATGCTTCAGTTGCGAATTGGTAATTTTTTTTAATTTAGATACTTCACACAAGCGCAAAATACTTTGAATAAGCAGAAATTCATCGAGTTACTCAACAATCCTGGTGACCTGAAAGAGGTCAATCTAAATGAGCTGGATGATCTGGTAGCAGAAAATCCATATTTCCAGGCTGCGCGGGTGTTGGAAGCTAAGGGACATAGATTGCTCAAGTCCAAAGTGGCAGGTCGTAAAACGGCTTCTGCTGCTGTCTATTCTACCAATAGGATTTTATTGAAGAAATACCTGGCGAGTGATGGTATAAAAGTAGAAAAACCTGTTGTTACATCCCCTAAGCCAATTGAGGAAAAACCAAAACCGACTGTCCGTCCCGTAGAAACGAAAGTAGAGCAGACACCTACTCCGACTCCCCAGGATTCTGAAACTCCTTCCCCTGCAATGACGCAGGCGCCCGAGCCTTCAGAAGGATCTTCATCCATCGATCAGCTTATCTACAACCTGCACAAAGACATGGAGGAGCTGGAGAAATCCCGCGCAAAATACATTGAGGTATCAAGAAAGATTGAGGAAGAGGAAGCGGTTGAAAAAGCAGTAAAAAAAGCAACAAGAGTTACTGAGAAGGCAGAGCCCAAACCCAAAGCAGAGACAGCCAAATCAACTACCAGGTCGTCTGGTTCTGCTACAAAAGCGAAAACCACCACTTCCAGGACCAAAACGACTGGTGAAAAGAAATCAACAACGAAAAAGGCAACCACTTCAAAATCAGCAACCAAGTCAGTTGCCAAACCTAAAGCAAGCACCTCAAAGACAGCCACTGCAAAAAAGACCACAACAAAATCCAGTACGCGAAAGACCTCCCCAAAAACAACCGCTAAAAAAAGTTCTTCAAAGACAGCAAAGACCACAAAGTCTGCGAAGTCAACTAAATCCACTAAAAAAGACGATCATGACGGGGAGAATCAGCATCAGCTGATTGATGAATTCATCAAGAAAAACCCATCATTTAAGCCGGCACAGGATTCAGGAGAGCAGCAGGACTTATCCGCACCAAGCACGTCGCTTCCTGAGGACGTTGGAACCGAATACCTGGCAGAGATATTCCTTAATCAGGGAAAAAAAGATAAGGCTTTGAAAATATACAATTCGCTGATGTTGAGATTCCCTGAAAAAAAAGCTTACTTTGCGGGCAGAATTAAAAAAATCAAGTAGGGATGTACGCATTAATTGTTGGAATAATCATCTTAGTCGCTCTGTTGCTGGTGCTGGTAGTATTGGCACAAAATCCAAAAGGAGGAGGGCTATCCAGCCAATTCGGAGGAGGGGGCACCTCACAAATCATGGGTGTAAAGAAAACCGGAGACCTCCTGGAGAGACTTACATGGGGTTTTGCGATAGCGCTACTTGTATTGACACTTTCTACCAACTTCTTTCTGGTAGATGCACAAAATACAGGTGGTCCAACCAGCCCTAACCTGGAAAACGCAAGAGATCAATCCGTACTTCCTCCCCCATCCTTTCAGCCTACTGACGGCTCAGGAGAAACACTGGAAGGTCTGGAGGACCTGAACAGTGGAGACCTGGAAGAACTCCAGATTGAATCCACTGATTCTGCACAATAATTCACAATCCTTAAGCAGCCACAGATAAGTGCCTGACCAAAAGTCTTTTGGCAATAGGCAAAACAGTCTGTGATACCGGGAAATTAAGCTTGCTCACCACCAGGTACGTAGCTGGATTGGGTAGATAGGTATATTTCCTTACCAGGTCAAGCTTAATGCTTTCAAAGGTTCGGGAAATGGAATGCATTTCCTGACCAAGATATTCAGTACTGATGGCCCGATAATTTTCGTCTGCTTTTTCAAACATCTTGAGCTGGTACCTGAAAACCGTGACATCCCTCCCGGCATCCTGATGCAACAAAAGATAACCCTCTTCTTTATATATGGGAATCAATCCTATCGGACTTAGCTCCAGGTTATCTTCTACAAATTCATACAACTCTTTTCCTTCGTTGATGCGTTGCTCCATTTTTGGTATGGCAAAAGAGATGATATCTTCTATCTCGCTCATCACCTCCCCATCATAAACCAGCTTTTTATAACTGAATTTCAACTTCCTGAAATCAGCCTTGGTGATCGTTTTAGGAAAAGACTCGTAAATGAGCTCCTTATTAGATTTGACCTTTAATAAATTTTTGTAGTGAAAAACCAGATCAGAAAGAAATGGATACAGTTCAGTCTGATCAAACTTCTCTCTAATGGTTTTCAGATATGCCAACAGAATATATTTTTTAAACTCATAATCGATGATTCCGTCGGTTAACCAATCATGTTTCAACTCATTCATACTCGTTTGCGTTTAAATCCAAACTTAAAATACTCATGAATTTGGTAAATGGCAAACTGTCAGGAGTGTCAGACAAAAAAAAAGATATACTGATATTTTGTCAGTCTTTCCTGTCAAAAACACCTGAAATACGGCCATTTTCAGGACTGGCATACAAAGTGCTATACTGTCATCCGTTGAACATTTCGAGTTTAGAGTAAGAACTTAACCAAATAAACGATTAAACACATGTCAAAATTGAATTTCAAACCATTAGCCGACAGGGTTCTGGTTGAACCGGCTGCAGCTGAAGAAAAAACTGCCTCAGGAATCATCATTCCTGACACAGCGAAAGAGAAACCTCAAAAAGGTGCGATTGTAGCTGTTGGTACTGGTAAGAAAGATGAACCACTTAACGTAAAAGTTGGTGACCAGGTACTTTATGGAAAATACTCAGGAACAGAGATCACAATTGATGGAACTGAGTATCTGATCATGAAAGAAGCTGACATTTACGGAATTATTTAAAAACCCATAATTTAAAATTTAACAAAAATGGCTAAAGATATATTTTTTGATACCGACGCAAGGGATAGCCTGAAGAGAGGTGTAGACATTCTTGCCGACGCAGTAAAGGTTACCTTAGGACCTAAAGGAAGGAACGTAATATTAGACAAGAAATTTGGTGCACCCTCAGTCACTAAAGATGGTGTTTCAGTGGCAAAAGAAATTGAGCTGAAAGAACCTATCGAAAACATGGGTGCTCAGTTGGTAAAAGAAGTAGCTTCTAAAACTGCTGATGATGCAGGAGACGGAACTACTACAGCTACTGTATTGACACAATCCATCTTCAGTCATGGTATTAAAAACGTAGCTGCTGGTGCCAACCCAATGGACCTTAAAAGAGGAATCGATAAGGCTGTTGCTGCAGTAGTAGAAAACTTAAGAAAACAGTCTAAAACCATCAACACATCTGAGGAAATCTCTCAGGTAGCTGCTGTTTCGGCAAACAACGACCAGGAAATTGGTAAAATGATTGCCGATGCCATGGATAAAGTTGGAAAAGATGGTGTAATCACTGTAGAAGAAGCAAAAGGTACTGAGACAGAAGTAAAAACTGTTGAAGGTATGCAGTTCGACAGAGGTTACCTTTCTCCTTACTTTGTAACGAACACGGAGAAAATGGAAGCAGAGTTGGAAAATCCTTACATCCTTATCTACGATAAGAAAATCTCCAACATGAAAGAGCTTCTTCCTGTACTTGAAGCAACTGCCCAGACAGGAAAACCACTTTTGATCATCTCAGAAGATGTTGAAGGTGAAGCCTTAGCTACATTGGTTGTTAACAAAATCAGAGGTTCGCTGAAAATTGCTGCTGTGAAAGCTCCAGGCTTTGGTGACAGAAGAAAAGCGATGCTTGAAGATATCGCTGTATTGACAGGTGGTACTGTAATCTCTGAAGAGAGAGGTTATAAACTTGAAAATGCAACGCTTGATTCTCTTGGATCTGCTGAAAAAATCAACATCGACAAAGACAATACTACCATTGTAAACGGTGCTGGTGACAAAAAAGAGATCGAAGGAAGAGTAAACCAGATCAAGCAACAAATCGAAAATACGACTTCTGACTACGACAGAGAGAAATTGCAAGAGCGACTTGCTAAGCTTTCTGGCGGTGTAGCTATCCTTTATATTGGTGCAGCTACTGAAGTAGAAATGAAAGAGAAGAAAGACCGTGTGGATGATGCATTGCACGCTACAAGAGCAGCTGTTCAGGAAGGAATTGTTGCTGGTGGTGGTGTAGCATTCATCAGAGCAATGAAGTCTCTGGATGGATTGAAGCTTGAAAACCTTGACCAAAATACTGGTGTGAAAATCATCCACCAGGCTATTCAGTCTCCTTTGAGAACCATCGTTGAAAACGCTGGTGGTGAAGCATCTGTTGTTGTAAACGAAGTGATCAACGGAAAAGATGATTACGGTTACAATGCTGCTACCGGTGAATATGTAAACATGTTCAAAGCTGGTATCATTGATCCTACTAAAGTGACAAGGTTGGCATTGGAGAATGCAGCATCTATTGCAGCGCTCCTATTGACGACTGAAGCTGTAGTGGCTGATCACCCTGAAGCTGAAGCTCCTGCGATGCCAGGTGGTGGAATGCCAGGTGGCGGAATGGGCGGCATGATGTAATATCATAAAACTCAATATATATCAGTACCCTGGCGATTTTTCGTCAGGGTATTTTTTTTGTACTGCACCCCTCACCCTTCTTTCATCTTTATCTATATTTATTCCACATGGCCAAGATCATCAAGATTCCATCTGCTTACGTCATTGACACCAAAGTTGTAGGTGTTTCACATCAGAATGCTGATGGCTCCTCCCGACAATCGATTATCGCAGAAGAAGTGAATGAAGATGATCTGTTGCGACTGGAAGCAGAGCCCACCAATGCATATGACCCAAATGCTGTGAAAGTATTGACGAACAAAGGTCATCAAATCGGTTACCTGAACAAGCAAGTGGCCGAACAGATTCACAATGCCCTTAACAATGACATATCCATCCGGACCAAAGTCTCCTGGGTCAGTGAAAGAGAGATTAAAGGGGTTGGGCTGAGGATTGAGCTGGTAAATTGATTCAGGTTATCATTTGTAATGGTTTACTTTGGGCCAAAATAAAAAATGATGCTCATGGTAAGGTCAGTCAAATTATCTCTTCTCCTTTTCATTACACTGCTTTGTACATTTACCACAAAAGGACAGGGGATTTCCTTTTCCTACCTCTTCCCTACCAATGGGTATCTCTCCGCCCCTGTCAGTCCGTTTTCTTTGCGCGGAGTAGGCCTCGACTTTGGATTGGTAGGAATTGAAACAGGGTTCACCTTATACAGCGTGCCGGGCCTCCCTATGGAAGACCTGCCCTTTGACAGTGAAAAGCCCCTGATAGGGCCAGGCTTTGCTACACTGGTACCTTTACAGCTCTCTCTGGGTATTGAGTCCAAAACTATTTCCTTTAAGGTATTAGGTGGAGGATTCGGCCTCTGGAATATCAACCCCAGGATCAACTATGGAAATTTCGACCGGGCCATCAAAACTTTCAAAGGTTGGGATGTGGCCAATGCGGATTTAAGTATTGAAAATAGCCTTGGCATTGGATGGATGGCCGGTGTCGGTTTCGAATTTCATGTGAGTCAAAAATTTAGCCTGACTACAGATATTCAGTATTTATCAGGAGGCATCAATTCACCTTTAAAGGGGACAATTTCCGGAGGAACTGAAGGAGGAACTATCCAATCGGAGCTCGTGGACTATCCGGATGCCAAAACGCTGTTACAGGGCATTGAAATCTCCTTGGGGGTAAATATGAATTAAGGACGTTCTACGGAGCCTGCTCATTCTCTATGCCTTTATGGCCCAGAAATTCAACCTCACTTCACATCCCCCATCCATTTTTTGATCGGACCGGCAAAGATCAGGAACAACACACCAAATGAAGCTCCAAAGAGTACAACTGACATGAACAGATCCGGGATTTGTTCAACATTGGATGGGTCGAATCCTCCTGCAAACAGACCAGCAATCAGGTTACCCAGGGCAGTTGCAACAAACCAGATTCCCATCATCTGGCTGTAATATTTTCGAGGGGCGAGTTTGGTTGTCGCGCTCAAGCCGACCGGGCTCAGAGTGAGTTCTCCTGTAGTATGAAACAAGTAGGTGACGATCAACCAACCCATCCCAGCCTGATTTCCCAACACTACCACTTTGGCTGCAAAGTACATCACCAAAAAACCAAGTGCCATCATGATCAGTCCAAAAGCAAACTTGACAGGGGTATGAGGATTCATTTGCCTCGCTGCCAGTCTGATCCATAAGGAGCCAAAAATGGGAGCCAGTAAAATAATAAACAGTGGATTGAAATTTTGAAGTATGCCTGCTGGTAGCTCATATCCAAAAATAAACCGATCAGTATAGTCCCTGGCAAAAAGATTAAGTGTGGAACCTGCCTGCTCAAAACCTGCCCAAAACAAGGCGGCTCCGATAAATAAAAGGAATATCACAAAAACCTGCTTTCTTTCCGAGCCGGTAAGCCCTCCTGAAATGTAGATATTAGCAAAATAGACGAGTGTAATCACCACAATCAGTATTCCTGCACTCTCTGCAATTCCACGGGCTGTTCCAAGGTCTACCAGATTGAAATATTGAAGCAGAAAAACAAGTACAACTGCAAACACGATCATCAGGTAAGCAAACTTATTGTTGGTGGCCTTTTTCACCTCATTGGTTTTCACCTGCATCTCTCCTACGCCTTTTAGTGTCCCGATTGTTAACCGATACTGTATCAACCCCAAAAACATACCAACCGCTGCAGCACCAAACCCCATGTGCCAATCCACCTTCTCACCCAGAAAACTCACCACAGTCTGACCTAGCAATGATCCAAGGTTAATGCCCATATAAAAAATACTGAAACCGGCATCTCTCCGGGCACCTTTATCGCCTGTATACAAATCTCCTACTATTGAACTGATATTGGGTTTGAGTAAGCCCGTACCCATAGCTACAAGTGCCAGTCCAGCAAAGAAAATCTGAGTAGATCCGGGAATGGCCAATACCAGGTGCCCAAGCATAATCAATATCCCTCCATACCAGATGGCTTTTTGTTGCCCGAATATGTTATCGGCCAACCATCCACCAGGTAAGCACAACAGATATACGGCCCCTGTATACATTCCATAGACAGCTGCTGAGGTTTCAATATCCAATCCCAAACCCTCCTGAGCCGCCGGAGTAGTCATAAAAAGGATCAGTATCGCTCGCATTCCATAGTAGCTGAATCGCTCCCACATCTCGGTAAAAAACAGGGTAGCTAAACCTGCAGGGTGTCCAAAAAATGATCTGTATTGCGCCATAAGCTTAAATTGATATAAAACAAGTATAATGAAAGATTGCTGGAAACCTCATCTGGTAGTAATAAAAATCAGAACCCCCTGTGACGATCATCAGTGGTTGGTAGGTCTCCCTACTCGACATTTGAACCGAATAATAAAAGAATAAAACAAACGCTGCTAACTATGAAGGAATACGGATTGAAATCAGAAAAAAGCGGTCTTGAAGCGGCCGGGATCAAAAAAGTAAAAGAAGCCTACTGGAACCTGACACCAGCAGAGTTGATTGAGGATGCTGTGCATGATGAAGAGGGACACCTCACCGATACAGGTGCTTTGATGTGTGATACCGGAAAATTTACCGGAAGATCACCTCAGGACAGGTTCATCGTCGAAGATGAAATCACAAAAGATAAAGTATGGTGGGGCAATATCAATAAGCCAATCAGTCCCGAAAGCTTTGACAGGATCCACAACAAGATGATTGGATACCTGGAAGAAAAAAGAGTTTATGTTCGTGATGCCTATGCAGGAGCAGACAAAACCCATCGTTTAAAACTCCGGGTGATCAATACCATGGCCTGGCATAACCTGTTTTGCTACAACATGTTTATCGAAGTTCCGGATTATAAACTGCAGGATTTCGTTCCCAACTTCACAGTTATCTGCTGCCCTGAGTTTGAGGCCGATCCTGATACCGATGGTGTCCGACAGGAAAACTTTGCCATCATCAACCTGAAAAAACGCATGATCCTGGTGGGTGGCACCATGTATTCAGGCGAAATGAAAAAAGGTATTTTCACCGTATTAAACTTCCTGCTCCCAACAGAAGACAAAGTATTGCCAATGCACTGCTCTGCCAATATGGGCATTGAAAAACATGATACTGCAATCTACTTTGGTCTTTCAGGTACAGGTAAAACCACACTTTCTGCTGACCCGGAACGCTTGTTGATCGGCGACGATGAACATGGATGGACAGACAAAAATGTTTTCAACTTCGAAGGCGGTTGCTATGCCAAAGTGATAGACCTGAAGGAAGAGAACGAACCGGATATCTTCAATGCAATTAAGTATGGAGCTATCCTGGAAAACACCCGATTTATCCCGGGTACCCGCACTGTCGATTATACCAATAAGGAAGTGACCGAAAACACAAGGGTATCCTATCCAATCGAACATATCAGGAATATTGCCAAGCCTTCCATCGGAGGTATACCTCATAACATATTCTTCCTGACCTGTGATGCTTTTGGTGTGATACCACCTATACAAAGGCTCTCTAAAGGCCAGGCCATGTATCACTTCATCTCAGGATACACCTCTAAGGTAGCTGGTACTGAAGCCGGAATTACAGAACCTGTACCGGCATTCTCTGCCTGCTTCGGAGCTCCATTTATGCCGCTCCACCCTACGGCCTATGCTGAGATGCTCGGAGATAAAATGGACAAACATCAGGTGAATGTTTGGCTGGTAAACACCGGATGGACCGGAGGCCCTTATGGCGTAGGATCCAGAATCAAACTGAAATATACCAGAGCGATGATCTCTGCGGCACTCTCCGGAGTATTGGACAACGTAGGTTACAGGAAACACTCCATCTTTGGGGCTGAAATCCCATTGACCTGCCCTAATGTCCCCAATGAGATCTTAAGCCCCAGGGAAACCTGGAAAAACGATCAGGCATTCTACAAAATGGCCAATGAACTTGCTGAAAAGTTTCAAAAGAACTTTGACAAATTCAGGGACAACGCTAGTAAAGAAATCCTGAATGGAGAACCCATTAAAAACAAGAAGTTTGAAACCGTAAAGCCTTAGTTTTTTGATGTGACAATTTGTATCAAAGGGCGACCCTGAAGTGGGTTGCCCTTTCTTTTTATCGCTAAGAAATACAGTACATCGACTAAAAAAGCGTGTCTGTGCTTACAATGCTTTTTTACACCCCTTAATTTTTATAACATTACAAACTGAAAATGAACTGATATAGGAGTCGCTCAACAGTGAACTAACTGATACATGAAAATAGCAATCATTGCCCATGATGGAAAAAAAGCCGAAATGGTGGCTTTCCTCTTAGAATATAAAAAATGGCTAGAAAGAGTAGACCTGGTTTCTACCGGCACCACTGGATCCCACGTAGAAAAGGCCGGTTTACAAGTCCACCGGTATCTATCAGGCCCTCTCGGTGGTGATGCGCAGATTGCTGCAGAGGCGGCTGAAAAAAAACTTGATCTGGTGATCTTTTTCCGAGACCCGTTAGACAAGCATCCACATGAACCGGATGTGCAGATGTTGATGCGCATCTGTGATGTGCACAACATACCACTGGCAACCAATCCTGCTGCAGCAGGTCTAATGATGGATTCCTTATTAAAGAAAATTAATTAAATGAAGAAGTTAAACTGGGGCATCCTAAGTACATCGGCCTTTGCCCAGAGGTCTTTCATTCCTGCAGCGCAAGAGTCCCCCGTGGCTAATGTGTCTGCTATTGCCTCCAGAAACCTGGCATCGGCACAGGAAGTAGCCAAAAAGATGGGGATACCGAAGGTATATGGTAGCTATGATGAAATCATCAATGACCAGGATATTGATGTGATCTACAACCCGCTACCTAACCATATGCATGTGGAATGGACTGCCAAAGCCATCAGGGCAGGAAAACATGTTCTCTGTGAAAAGCCTTTATTCATCCACCCGGAAGAAGCCAAAGCGCTGATCGAACTAAGGGATAAGTATCAGGTGAAGGTTGGAGAAGCCTTTATGGTAAAGAGTCATCCACAATGGCAAAAGGCACGTGAGCTGGTGGAATCAGGTGCTCTGGGCATTCCCAGCATGTATATCGGCACCTTCAACTATTACAATGATGACCCGAAGAATATCAGAAACATCGAGCAGTTTGGTGGTGGAGCCTTGTGGGACATCGGGTGCTACACCGTGATGACCTCCAGATATATATTTGGAGAAAATCCCGTCAGCGTTGTTGCGTCGGTCCACAAAGACCCTGAATTTAAAACAGATATCCTGAGCAGTGTCATTTTGGAGTTTCCCGGTGAGAAACGTGCTCAATTCTCTGTAAGCACAAAAACAGCCAAATACCAAAGGGTGCAGGTGCTGGGATCTGAAAAGATACTGGATATCATGATCCCTTTCAATGCACCGGAAGACAGACCAACTGTGATCAAAGTCAACCCAGGTGATATTTTGTTCAAGAAAGAAGAGAAGATCATCATCAATACCTGCAATCACTATGTATTGGAAGTGGAAGATTTTACCAGAGCCATTGAAAACAATACAGAGGTACCGGTTAGCCTCGAAGATGCTTATGACCACTGCATGATCATCAATGCCATCTTCAAGTCTGCAGAGACCAGACAATGGGTTGATATTTTCCCGGGTTAAGCAACGAGTGCACCAGCTATCGAAGCCGTCATCATGGTAGCCAGGGTTGCGGCCAGAAGAGAGCGAAGGCCCAGCCTGGAAATATTGCCCTGTTGATTGGGAGCCATCCCACCAATACCTCCTATCTGAATGGCTATGGAACTAAAATTGGCAAAGCCACAAAGTGCATAGGTAGCAATTACAATGGATTTTTGGCTTAAGGTGCCTTCTTGCACAAATTCAGATAAACCCAGATAAGCGACAAATTCATTCACTACCACCTTTTGGCCCAAGAGGGACCCTACCTGTAGTGCATCATTCCACTCCACTCCGATCATAAATGCAAAAATCTGAAATACCTGTCCCAGCAGGTATTCCAATGAAAGGCCATCAAAATTGTTATTTGTCGACTGTGCGATCAATGTATTCAGCCCCACTACATCGCCTAATGCACCCAACACATAGTTGAGCGCAGCAATTAATGCAATAAATGCCAGGAGCATGGCGCCGATGTTCAATGCCAGCTTCAAACCGTCTGCAGCTCCACGGGCAAGGGCATCAATAAGGTTCACCCCCAAGGAGTCTGTATTGACTTTGAGGTCACTATTGATAGCATCACGATTCAGCTCAGGCAACATGATCTTAGACATCACGACAGCAGCAGGAGCATTCATGATGGAAGCACTTAATAAATAAGCCGCATATTTTTCTCTTTCTACCAGGTCATCACCTCCTAAAAAAGCCACGTAACCTGCCAGGACGCCACCCGCGATGGTAGCCATACCACCAGTCATCAGACACATGAGCTCTGACTGTGTCATTTTGGGAATGAAAGGTCTGACCAGAAGGGGCGCTTCTGTCTGCCCCAGAAAGATATTACCCGCAGCTGACAATGATTCCGCACCTGAAAGCCGCATCGTACGTGCCATCACCCAGGCAATCCCTTTGACGATCCATTGCAGCACACCCAGATAGTATAGACCTGCAGATAGCGTAGAAAAGAAAATAATGGTTGGCAAGACCTGTAAGGCAAAAATAAATCCCATGCTTTGGGTGTCCATAAGACCACCAAAAAGAAAGGTGGCCCCTTCACCTGAGAAATCAAGAAGCACCACAAACTGCTTGCTCACCCAATTAAAAGCAATCTTGACAGCTGCTATCTGAGTAATCAATAGACCAAAGACAATCTGAAGGATTATTCCGGTTAGAACCAATCGATAATCAATGGCTCTTCTATTGGTAGTGAATAAAAAAGCAATGAAAATGATAAACAACAAGCCCAAAAGAGCACGGAAAAGATCCATTCAAGTTGATTAAGCGATGTGTAAAAGCAATGAAACCTAAATTAAAGTCAAACATTCCAATAAATGAATATGTAAACTCAAATTCCTGCCATCACTGTCAAAAGCATCCAAAGAAACAACCAATTTAGTGCTTTGAAATTACATTCAGTGTTGCTAATGGATTTGTTATCAGCTAAAACCTTCCTTGATCCTGTTTCCTTTTAATTTTAAGTCAGAAATGAGATAAATCATTTAAGTCCCAGTCAAATGCTTACTGATGATGTTTTTCTTTTCCTTCCTAAGAGAGGTCAAATATGTCTTGGCCACAGGAGAAAGCTTTTTTGCTCTTTAGCCAGATCAGTCTCCAATGAGTAACAGGCTCGGGGAATTGAACCATTCACTACAGACATCTTCAAAGGATTTCTTGCTGTATTCCTTTTGGACTTATGAGTGGTAGTAAACTATCAGCAGCGACCCGCATGGCGGATCAGTTTCTACGATTGATCTCATCCCTGATCTTAGCCGCCCGCTCATAGTCCTCATTCTTGAGGGAGTCGTCAAGCATTTTATTGAGTTGATCCGAAGGAAGATCCTCGAGTTTCTTGGGCTTGTCTTTACTTGGAGGTGCCGGCTCAGACTTTTTCTCTACTGTAGATGAGATCTCCTCCTCACTCATCTCTATACCTGCCTCTGTCAGGATGGCCTCATAGGTGAATATGTCAACGTTGAAGCGTAATCCAATGGCTATGGCATCTGATGGCCTGGCATCAATTTCGATGGTCTTACCATTGTGGGAACAAACGATCTTGCTGAAGAAAACACCTTCTTTGAGATCAGAAATGATGATCTCCTTGATATCAAAATTGAAGTTGTAAGCAAAAGATTTAAAGAGGTCATGTGTCATCGGACGATTGGGGGCTATCTTCTCTATCTCGATGGCTATCGCCTGCGCTTCAAACATACCGATAATGATCGGCAACCGCTTATTACCACCGGATTCGCCCAGCACCAACGCAAACGACCCTGATTGTGATTGGCTTGATGACAAGCCTAGTATTTCTAATTTAATTTTATCCGGCATCAGTCTTTTTTAGCTTTTATTGCTTCTGTCAATTTAGGGACAATATCAAACGCATCCCCCACAATTCCAAAATCTGCAGCTTTGAAAAACGGTGCTTCCGGATCCTTGTTGATCACCAAAATGTACTTGGATGAATTCACCCCAGCCAGGTGTTGGATGGCCCCGGAAATACCCACCGCAATGTATAGAGATGGGCTGACTTTTATCCCAGTTTGCCCAACATGTTCGTGATGAGGTCTCCAATTCATATCCGAAACGGGTTTACTACACCCGGTAGCCGCACCTAATACCTTTGCAAGGTCTTCGAGAATGCCCCATTTTTCCGGCCCTCCCATGCCTCTTCCTCCAGATACCACGATATCTGCTTCGGGCAACAAAACCTCCCCGGTAGTCTTCTCCGTTTTCGTTACTTTAACCACAAAGTCACCATCACTAAGTGTGGGCTGAAAATCAACCACTTCAGGAGCAGCTCCATCTTCCCGAACAGGAACAGTATTCTTCTTTATTGTTATGACCTTCTTATCTCCTTTTACAATTGTTTTGGCAAGGGCTTTTCCTGTGTAGATACTTCTATCAACGACAAACTCTCCTGAACCCTCAGGTAAGCCTGACACATTGGATACTACACTTGCACCTACTTTTATAGCTACCCGTGCAGATACGGGATCACCCAATGAGGATTTGGCCAGCACAAGTACGCTACAACCATTCTGATCAAAGGCTTCGGCAATTGCTGATGAATATGCCATGATATTCGGAACAGCAAGCTGTTCATTTGTGACCTGTATGAGCTTTTTTGCTCCGGCCTTTCCAATGCTTTCCACCGCACCCTGATCTACCTTGTCAAAACAAATGGCTAAGACATCATCTTCCAATGCTTTACCATAACTAATAGCCTCCAGGGATGATTTTTTAATTTCTTTTTCATCAACCTCAACAAAAACTAAAACACTCATCTTTTAAATAACTTTAGCTTTATTAATCAATTCATCCACGAGTTCACCAATCTTATCCTCCTCAAACAATTTCACTTCACCTTTTGGTGGAGGCAGCTCAAAAGTCTTGACTGTAGTGCCTTCCTCTACCTTTTCCGGCTCTATTACCTCCAAAGGCTTGGTTCTTGAAGCCATAATGCCCCGCATATTTGGGATCTTCCACTCAGCAATGGGTTCCTGACAACCTGCAACCAAAGGCAATGGCACTTCCAGGAATTCCTTACCTCCTTCTACCTCTCTGGTCATCCGGGCTGTACTGCCCTCAATGTCCAGGCTCATGACTGGCGATTCAGATGGTAAGGCAAGCATTTCGCCTACCAGGCTATGTACTATACCTCCATTGAAATCAATGCTCTCTCTCCCCATCATGATGAGGTCATAATTTCCTTCTTTCGCGACTTTAGCAATTTGTGAAGCTACAAAAAAGGCATCCGAGGGGAATACATTTACCCTAATGGCATCATCAGCTCCGATCGCCAGGGCCTTTCGCAGGGTAGGCTCAGTTTCAGCCTCTCCTACATTCAGTGCGGTCACAGTCCCACCATGTTGCTCCTTAAGTTCCACAGCCCGTGCAAGGGCATAGTCATCATAAGGACCAATAATGAATTGAACTCCATTTTTATCAAATTTTGTATTGTTGTCTGTAAATGAAATCTTTGACGTCGTATCCGGAACATGGGTAATACAAACAAGTATTTTCATAGCTTTTATTTAAAAATAGCTGAATTATTATTCAATTACGCTTTGTTTCGAAGTTAGCGAAAAAATTAAGATATGGGGAACGAGGAACGCATTAAACAATTGGAATTATTTCACCGGGAAGACCCTGATGACCCCTTTATTATTTATGCATTGGCCACCGAACACCTTCAGATTAATAAGCATAAATCCAAAGAATTGTTTGACCTGCTGCTCTCAAAGCACCCAAAATATATAGGGACCTATTACCATGCAGCTGCCCTATATTCCGAGCTGGGAGATCTTCAAAAAGCAGAACAAATTTATCAGGCAGGTATTGACATGGCAGAATCACTCAATGACCAGCATGCTTTGAAGGAGCTGAAATCAGCGTACCTCAATTTTCAGTTTGAAAATGAATAAATCTGGCGGCAGGCCGCTCGGTCAAGAGGTGATCAGAACCACTTTACCGTAATGATCTTTGTCTACAAATCGCCTGAAAGCATGCTGATATTCTTCCATTGGATACTCCTTATCAATGATTGGCTTGATCTTATGCTTATCAATAAAAGCGACCATTTCGGCAAACTCCACATCATTGCCCATAGATGTACCAATAATACTTACCTGCTGCCAAAACACCCTCGGTAGATCGAAGGCTTCGGCTCTTCCACCGGAAGCACCATATATCACAATTTTTCCACCGGGTTTAATGACTTTTAGGTATTTGTCTACCATATTGCCCCCTGAGCTATCGATTATGACATCAAAAGCCTCGGCCTCCCGCTTGGCAGTTTTCACCCAGTCATCCTTTTTATAGTTAAATCCGGCTCTTGCACCAGCAGATACGGCATCATTGATTTTATTTTTACTGCTACTGGTAACGTACACATCTGCTTTTACCGCTCTGCAAAATGATAAGGCAAACTGCGCCACTCCTCCTCCAATACCTGTGACCAACACCTTCATGCCTTCTTTTACTTCACCTTTCAGAAAACAAGCCCGATAAGCTGTTAACCCTGCCAGGGGAAAGCATGAAGCCTGGCTGAAGCTCAAAAAATCCGGCTTCTCTACCAGTCTGTCAGGATCTACCACAATATATTCAGCAAGCGTACCATTTCTGGGCATCCCAAGTATTTCATACTCCCTGGACTGTGCCATTGGGTTGTCCCCCCAGTTCACATTGGGATTGATGATTACTTCCTTCCCTATCCATTCTTCCGGCCCTTCCATTACCTCTCCACTGCCATCAGATCCTAATATTACTTCATCTTTGATCTTTGGGTACTTGCCGACGGTGATCCAAAAATCGCGTCGATTTAAGGATGCAGCTTTGATTTTAACTAAACACTGACCTCCTTTGATCTCCGGTTTTTCAACATCTAATAATTCAATATGTAGGTCCCGGTTTCCTACAAGCTTAATTGCTTTCATGGAAAATGATTTTTACTCCCAAACACGCTATTTAGGCAATAACCTTTGTCAATAAAATTTGGTGTAATTTGGATTTGTTCACACGATGTATGATCCCACTGAGTGCGGATCCATTAAAATAAATGCAAGGAACATTAATCTAGAATGGCATTTCTTCGCTATCATCCTCTGAGTCTTCCTGCTTGTTTGCTTTACTTGGCAAAGTAATGGTAAAATCTGTATTCTGATTGCCTGAACTTGGAAATTTTTGCCCATAATTTCCAGTATCAGGAGTAGTATCCAGGTCATCGAACTTGGTAAACTTGCCGATAAACTTGAGCTGTACATTTTCCAGCTTACCATTCCTGTGCTTGGCAATGATCACCTCACCGATACCATTTAAAGGCATTCCATTTTCATCCTGAGTCATGCCATAATATTCCGGTCTGTAAAGGAACATTACCATATCGGCATCCTGCTCGATAGAACCAGATTCCCTCAAATCGGAAAGTTGAGGTCGCTTATCTCCACCACGGGTTTCAACCGCCCTACTCAACTGAGACAACGCAATTACAGGCACATTAAGTTCCTTGGCAATACCTTTCAAGGCCCTGGAAATGGAGGCAATTTCCTGTTCGCGGTTTCCCCCTGAATTTTTTGAGGAATCCCCGGTCATCAACTGCAAATAATCTATGATGATCAACTTCACTCCATGCTGGGCAACGAGCCGTCGGCTTTTTGCTCTAAGCTCCAGAATGCTTAATGCCGGTGTGTCATCGATATAAATAGGGGCTTCCGAAAGCTTGGATGTCTTATGCAGCAACTGCTCCCACTCGTAATCCGCCAGGTCACCTTTCTTGATTTTTTCACTCTCCAACTCTGCTTCAGCAGATATCAATCGATTGACCAATTGCACTGAGGACATCTCCAGTGAGAAAAGTGCAACAGGCATATTAAACTCTACGGAGGCATTACGCATAGCAGAAACGACAAAAGCTGTCTTACCCATACCGGGACGGGCAGCAATGATAACAAGGTCAGAGGCCTGCCATCCGGAGGTAACCCTGTCCAGTGCTGTAAATCCACTGGGTACGCCCGTCAATCCATCTTTACGATCCTTTTTCTGCTCAATTTCTTCAATCGCCTGGTGAAGCAAGGAGCTCATCTTATCATAATTCTTGCGAATATGTGACTCTGAAATATCAAAAAGAGACTGTTCTGACCGATCTAAAAGTTTAAATACATCTATTGTATCCTCGTAGGCATCCTGTTGAATTTCAGAAGATATGCGAATGAGTTCTCTCTTGATCGACTGCTCTGCAACAATCCTTGCATGGTATTCAATGTTAGCTGCGGAATTTACTTTGGTGGTAAGCTCGGATACGTAGTATGCTCCACCAACCAGCTCCAACTGTCCGTTCTTCCTCAGCTGATGAACAACCGTCTTGATATCAACAGGCTCACTATTATTAAATAGCTGCACGATTGACTCAAAGATGACCCTGTTGGCATCTTTATAGAAGCTCTCCGGTCTAAGGATCTCAATGACATTGGTGAGTGCATCCCGCTCCAGCATCAGGGCACCAAGAATGGCTTCTTCAACTTCTATCGCCTGAGGCGGTAGCTTACCAAGCTGCTCTGAAAGTTGGCTGAGGCCTATTCTTCTTGTTTTTCCTGATGGTCTTACTACCGGTTTAGATTCCTCCATAAAAATATTGGGTCGCTAATAAATTAGGTGATTCATTGGCAAACCTAGGCAATCGCTCTTACGAAAATTGTCACACGGGAAAGAATATTTCTCCCTACATTATCAACGTCACTATCCACAATAAAATTCAACCTATCCACAATTGTTTATAGGCATCAAATTGTTTTGATTCTACTCATCAGCACTGGTTTATGTGCTCTGCTAATGGGAATGATCTTGTCTTTAATCACAAGATTGGTGTCTTCTATATCCACAACCTTGGAAAGGTTTACAATATATGATCTGTGTACCTTGAGAAAATCAGGATTTTTTATTTTTTCATCAATGTTTTTAAGGGTGGAGTGTACAATGAGCTTCTCTTTGTCAGTCCTAAAGGTCACATAATCTCCCAAAGATTCTATATACAGGATATCTTCAAGTGCCAGCCTGACAAACCTGCCATCTACCTTGACATAGATCTCCTCCATGGCTCCACCACTGACGGTGGTTCTCCCGCCTAGCTTCTTTGCTCGCTCTACGGCTTTTATCAACCGGGGAAACTCTACAGGTTTCACTAAAAAATCCGTAACCTGATGTTCAAAAGCTTCCAGGGCATATTCCGAATGACCTGTCGTGAAAATAATCTGAGGTAAATTCTCAAAACTTTTAACCAGGTCAATTCCAGTGAGATCCGGCATCTGAATATCGAGAAACACCAGATCAACAGCATTGTTTTTTAAACATTCTAGCGCTGACAAACCATTTTCAAAGGTGCCAACCAACTCAATGTCTGAAATCTTTTCACACATTGAAGTGAGCGACGCCCGTGCCATCTCATCATCGTCAACAATAATGTATTTCATGCGTGTTAAATTATTTAATACTGGCCATTTAGACCAGTCAAGTACAAAGTATTTTACCAGAATAGCGTCATCAGTTCAACAATCTTTCTATTTTTTCAAAAACTCATTGATACGCTTTAATTCTAGTATTACATCAGGCTTCTTTTTACTAAAGTCTTTAAGAAATTTGGATAGGTATGCCTTTGATCTGGTAAAATCATCACTTTTCCCGATATACTCCAAATCCTTCATCGATTCAGAATATTCAGGCAACCCAACCATGGCGAAATTTGGTTTGATCTTATGGACCAAAGACACAAAAGACTCCATGTCTTTGTCTGATAAAAACTGATCTAGCCGACTAAGTTCATGGTCAATGTTCTTGAGAAAGATATTGAACATCAGACCAGCTCGCTCAATATCATCGCCATAAAATGAGGTAAGGAACTCGCTATTCAAATTTGCGGAAAATTGAAAGGTGGCTGGGATATCAGGTTTTTCATGGGTGTTTTCATCTTCCTCAAGAGCTTCCCCTGTTTCCAGACTATGCAGGATCCGCTTTAGTTGATCAGGAGAAAACGGTTTGGGCAGATGATGGTTCATCCCCACCTCAAGTGCCTTTTCCTTTTCATCTACCAGGGCAGATGCGGTCAATGCAATAATCGGAACACTACTATTGGGATTCATTGAATGATTTCTTAGCCTTATCGTGGTTTCGTAGCCATCCATCACCGGCATGCGAATGTCCATCAATATCAAGTCATACTTGTGGTCTTCAATCAACGAGAGAGCCTCCTCACCATGATTGGCTACATCATATGCAATTTCCCATTTCTCGAGGAGCCAGGTTAAATATTGTTGATTGATCTTATTATCCTCCACGATAAGTATACGTTCAACTCCGGAGGACTCTTTTTCGTCTATATTGGCATCCCCTGTTTCCCTGACATCTGGTCGGTTGAGCCTGAGGCTGAATGTGAAAGATGACCCTTTACCCACCGTGCTCTCCACAAAGATTTCACCCTTATAGATCGAAACAAGTTTTTTAACGATAGATAATCCCAGCCCGGTGCCACCGTATTTCAATTTCGTCTCGAGACTTCCTTGTCTAAATACGTCAAAGATCATGGAAAGCTGCTCTTTTGGAATGCCTATTCCGGTGTCGGTAATTTCAAACTGTACCAGCGTATCATGATCTTTGGATTCGAGTATTTTACCAATAATCTTGATTGATCCTTTCTCGGTAAACTTGACTGCATTTCTTAAGAGATTAAGAAATATTTGGTTTACCACAGTCGGATCAATTCTGAATGGCCCTTTCAATCCTTCTTCCAGATCAATAATAAACTGGATATCCTGATCATGGGTTTTGAAACTGAAAGTTTGCACCACAGCTTTGATCACCTCTGTAATATCTATCAGCTTCTCGTTGAGCTCTATTCTGCCTGATTCAATTCTTGAAAGATCAAGGATATCTGATATCAGCCCCATCAGCACATCGGCCGAATATTTTATGTTATTGACATATTCAAATTGTTCCGGGGTGAGCTTTGTATCATAAAGCAGATTGATCAACCCCACGATAGCATTGATGGGATTCCTGATTTCATGGCTCATGTTGGCGAGGAACTTCTTTTCAGGATCTCCACCAGGTTTTGTCAAATCCCGGAAGGATGCTAATTCTTTGTCCAATTCAAGCCTCCTGCGTTTTTCCACCTCCAACTGCGTCCGAAGCTCTTCTAGTTCTTTTTCGAAGTTTCTATTTCCTTCTGATTGAGTAGCCATGTTGAAAAATCAAAGCATGAAACTAAGAAAGAAATATTTTAAAATCACTTTTTTGCCTATTCAACCTTAATATTACCCTTCCATTGAAATAATAAACCTTTCATTTCTTCTACATGAAAATCGGCCTTCTTTCAGACACTCATTCTCATCTGGATGAAAATATTTTTAACTATTTCTCTGCTTGTGATGAGATATGGCATGCCGGGGACATCGGCAATATGGAGCTTCTGGAAAAGTTGGAGGCTTTCAAGCCACTGGTTGCCGTGTGGGGAAACATCGATGGTCATCAGGTTAGGGCGGCCACCCATGAGGCGGTGTATTTTGAACGGGAGGGAAAGAAAATATATATGATCCATATTGCTGGCAAACCGCCCGGATATAATCCACGGGTGAAAACCATGCTGAACAAGTATCAACCGGATATTCTTGTTTGCGGACACTCACATGTGCTAAAAATCCAAAAGGACCATGCCAGAAACCTGCTGTTTATCAATCCTGGCGCTGCCGGTATACATGGCTTCCATCAGGTAAAGACACTTGTTAGGTTTGATATCAATGACAGGGTGATTTCCAACATGGAGGTCATTGAATTGGGCAAAAGGGGAAAGCTCAGCTAATAAGTGAACTCAAAATGTCCAACCATTTATTTACCCTCGCGAATTGCTTTGAATTCCGATCCGGGTTTCCATTTGGGCCTCAGGTCGGAATTTGCAAGCTTCTTTCCCATCAAATAAAAAAGCTCCGTATCCTGATGTATCCCACCAAAAAGCCAATCCGAATTTCCTGCTTCAAATTCATCTGCCGGCTGATGGTAGGCTTTGGCATAATAAGCGTCATTGATTGCTTTGGCTCGTTCTTCTCCTCCATTCATTGCAATGGACCCACCTTCAGCATAGAACGCAGGGACACCGATCTTCGCAAACTGGAAGTGGTCTGAGCGGAAAAAGTATCCCTTTTCAGGCTCCGGGTTGGGTTGTAACACCCTGCCCTGCTTTTCTGCAAAATCCTTCGCGAGGTCCTCCAGTTCAGATTGCCCGTACCCGATCACCGTTAAATCCCTGACAAAACCTACTGTGCTCATGGCGTCTATATTGATAACCGCAATGGAGTTTTGGGGAGGATAGATCGGGTTTTCGGCATAATATTTCGAGCCTAACAAACCTTGCTCCTCAGCTGTCACCGCCAAAAACACCACACTTCGATCAGGGTCCGGATTATCCCTTTTAAAGGCACGTGCAATCTCCAGTATAGCAGCCACTCCTGTGGCATTATCACGTGCTCCGTTGTAAATGCTGTCTCCATCTAATACTGGTCCAATACCCAGATGATCCCAATGCGCTGTATAAATGATCACTTCATCCGGGTTTTTCTTTCCTTCTATCTTACCTATCACATTTTGTGAGACATTACGTTTGATCTTACTTTTTATAGCCAGGGAAGCATTTAATCCCAGTGGAATTGGTTTGAATCCTGGCTTCCTTGACCGTTCTACAAAATTTCGCATGTCTTCCGATGACTTTTCAAAGATATTGATGGCAGCGTCTCTGGTGATCCAACCCTGCACAGCCGGCAGATAATCGGACGGATCTTTCTCCAGATATAATTGTGCTCCGGTCCAGCTATTTTTTACTACCATCCACTGATAGCCGGCCGGAGCCGTATCATGAATGATTAATATACCCGCTGCTCCCTGTCGGGCCGCCTCCTCGTATTTGTAGGTCCAGCGACCATAGTAGGTCATGGTTTGACCTTTGAAGAAATCCGGATTATCAGACCCAAACCCAGGATCATTAACGAGCACAATCACTGTTTTTCCCTTTACATCCAGACCTTCGTAATCATTCCAGTTATACTCCGGTGCCACGATCCCAAAACCAGCAAAAACCAGTTCTGAGGACTCCAAAGCCACATCCTCCACTACACGTTCAGAGAATGCCACGAATTCACTACCCTTTTTTAGCTCAACTTTGTTTCCCGATCCTCCCTCAATAGTTAACAGTTCCTCCGGATAAGGATCTATTTCTACCAGGGGCACCTCCTGGAAATAACTATTTCCATTTCCTGGCGCCAGGCCTATTTCTTTGTATTTGTCCTCCAGAAATTTCAATGTCAGCTTCTCCCCTTCTGTAAATGGTTTCCTACCTAGAAACCTGTCAGAAGCAAGTGTTTCGACATCAGCTGCCATTCTGAGTGTATCAATCCCGGTCGTAAATTCTTTGTCATCACTTTGAGGCTGACAAGCCCCAAACAATAAGGTGAAAAACAGTGCGTTTATCAGTATTTTCATGTGTTTACAGTTAATTTTTTATCGGACACATACTTGCATGCCGTTGTGCATTTCAGCACGCAGCATGGGAATTCGCATGTCATCCATACAACACCAAAAGATGCTTTGCTAAGTATTCTATTCAATCCATAGTGGTGTTTCCTAATCATGCTCATTCATATATGTACGCATCAAGAAACTTTCTCTTTTAAAAATTGTCTTATTTAAAAGTAACTTTATCCTCCATAAAAACAAGGATCAAAAACCAACGACTATGTTAAAAAATTCCGGGGTTCTTTTTATTATCACACTTTTTGTAATGGGATGCTCTCAACCAGCTCCTAAAGAGGACATCGCTCCACCATTCAATTTCATCGAATATAAAAAAGTAAAACTGACGACTGATCTTTCTAAGCTGGCAGATCATGAAAAACAGATGATACCCCTGATGATCAAAGCAGCAGAAATTATGGACGAGCTGTTTTGGTACGAATCCTATGGTCAAGGAGATTCATTGCTCTCAACCATCAAAGATGAGCAGCTTAGAACCTATGTTGAAATCAACTATGGCCCCTGGGATCGTTTACAGGGATTTCAATCTTTTATACCTGGCATTGGTCCTAAGCCTGCGGGAGCTAATTTCTACCCTTCTGATATCACAAAAGAAGAATTTGAAGCTTTTCAGGATCCCGAAAAGCAAAGTCAATATACTTTTATCCGAAGGGACGAAAATGGAAAGCTTTACACCATACCCTATCGTGATATGTTTAAGGAACAAATCACCAGAGCGGCAGATCTGATCCGACAAAGTGCCGGACTGGCTCAGGATCCCGGACTTAAAAAATACTTGACATTACGGGCCGAGGCCTTGCTTACAGATCAATATCAGGAGAGCGATTTTGCCTGGATGGACATGAAAACCAATGGACTTGACCTGGTCATTGGTCCTATAGAAAACTATGAAGACAAGCTATACAACTACAAAACAGCACATGAAGCATATGTCCTGGTAAAAGATAAAGAATGGAGCAAAAGGCTGGATAAGTATGCCAGTGTATTGCCCGCTTTACAAAAGGGGCTCCCCGTACCGGATGAGTATAAAAGTGAACAACCTGGAAGTGAAGCAGATCTCAATGCCTACGATGTGGTTTATTATGCAGGAGATTGTAATGCAGGATCAAAAACCATAGCCATCAACTTACCTAATGACGAACAGGTCCAGTTGGAGAAAGGGTCTCGCAGACTTCAGCTAAAGAATGCAATAAAAGCCAAATTTGATGAAATCCTTATCCCCATCGCTAATGAATTGATCGTGGAGGAGCAAAGAAAATACATTACGTTTGACGCCTTCTTTGGGACCATCATGTTTCACGAGGTAGCCCACGGACTGGGAATAAAAAATATGATTGATGGTAAGGGAACCGTGAGAAAAGCCTTGAAGGAACACTCCTCGGCCCTGGAAGAAGGCAAGGCAGATGTACTTGGGTTATATATGATCACACAATTGCTGGAGAGTGGTGAGCTGGATGGACAAATTGAGGAGTATTATACTTCTTTTCTGGCAGGGATATTCAGATCTATCCGTTTTGGTGCAGGCAGTGCGCATGGCATTGCCAACATGATCCGGTTCAATTATTTTCAGGAACATGAAGCATTCCAACGGACTGAGACGGGACAGTATAAAATTGATTTCGAAAAGATGGCAAAGGCTTCCAGCAGCCTGTCTGAAAAGATCCTGACTTTGCAGGGAGACGGTGATTATGATGGAACAGATCTGATGGTGAAAGAAAAAGGCGTCATCAGCCCAATGCTTCAAAAAGACCTGGATAGGTTAAGTGAAAAAAATATTCCTGTTGATATCGTTTTTGAGCAAGGTGTTGATGTGCTGGGTCTTTAGTTTTATTAGGGAACTTTGAGGTGTGACTTAACTAAAGTAAATTACACTCATGGATTTAAATGGAAACCTGGTTAACTGGCTGGAAATACCAGTCAATGACATTAAAAGGGCCAAAACCTTTTATGAGCAGGTTTTTGAAATTGAACTGATGGACCTTGATATTGGCGATGGGACTAAAATGGCCCTGTTTCCCAATTCACAAGATAAAGTAGGAGGTGCATTGGTAGAGAATAAATCTTTTTACCATCCGGGTGAACAGGGCCCGCTGCTTTATTTAAATGGCAACCCCAATCTGCAGCAATATCTTGATCATGTAGAAAAAGCCGGAGGTGAAATAATTATCCAAAAAAGAATGATTACTGAGGAGTATGGCCACATGGCTGTCATAAGAGACACTGAAGGGAATAGGATTGCTTTGCATTCAAATGCTTGATTCCAATTGTTCTGCTTCCATTACTTCACTTAAATTTGTATTTGATTAAAACATTAAGATTTGAAATTTTCTGAATTCGGACTGGATCCACAATTGCTGGAAGGAATAGAAGCGATAGGATTTAAAGAAGCAACACCAGTCCAGGACCAAACCATTCCACTGATATTACAAGGCAAGGACGTGATAGCCTCCGCTCAGACAGGCACCGGCAAAACGGCTGCCTTTTTGCTACCTACGCTACACAAGATCATTCAGGAGGGAGAGCACGAGTCAATCAAGGCTTTGATCATTGTTCCTACCAGAGAGCTTGCCTCACAAATAGACCAGCAGCTGGAAGGGCTTTCCTATTATACTTCTGTAAGCTCATTAGCCGTTTACGGTGGCAATGATGGGCAATCATTTGAACGGGAGAAAAAAGCCATGACACATGGTGCAGACATCATCATCGGTACTCCGGGACGATTAATAGCTCATTTCAATATGAAGTACGTAAAAGTGCAGAAATTGAAATACCTGATACTGGATGAGGCGGACCGAATGCTGGACATGGGCTTTCATGAAGATATCACCAAGATCATGTCTTTTCTCCCAAAAGAAAGACAATCATTGCTCTTTTCGGCCACAATGCCGTCAAAAATCAGGCAATTGGCAAAGCTGATTCTAAAAGACCCGGAAGAAATTAATATTGCTATTTCCAAAGCCAATGAAAACATCGTTCAGGCCGCATTTGTCCTCTACGAAGCTCAAAAAATACCCTTGGCTCAGCACATTTTAAAAGCAGAATGGTTAAAAAGTGTGATCGTTTTCTGCTCAACAAAGGATAGTGCCAAGGCATTATCCAAAGCACTGAAAAAGTTAGGCCTTTCGGTTGAAGATATTCATTCAGACCTCGAACAAAAACAACGAGAGATCGTTCTTGGTGATTTTAAAAACCGAAAGCTCAAGATTTTGGTGGCAACTGACATCCTCTCGAGGGGGATTGATGTGGAAGACATTGATCTGGTCATCAATTACGATGTACCCAATGACGATGAGGATTACATCCACCGAATTGGTAGAACCGCCAGAGCTGCGAGAAAAGGCATGGCTTTTACGTTTATTGATGAAAAGTCCCAGGGTAGATTCCAGTCAATTGAAAGATTACTTGGAAGTCCTGTGCCAAAGGCAAAAATGCCCGAACACATCGGTTCAGGACCATCCTATGACCAAAAACCAGATAATAAACGAAATTTCAGAGGTAAGAGAAGAAGCACTTCGCGCAAGTGATTTTGTGAATGGCCGGGTATTCCATATTTTTAGTGTAACCAACTTACAACGGCCATGAAAATCATTAACCTGTTAACCCTCTTTTTCATTGTTGCCTGTGCTCAGCAAAAGCAACAAGAAGTAGCTCTTATCATAGAAAATGTGAGCATTGTCAATGTTCGGGACGGAAGTATCAGCAACAATCAATATGTTGCCATTGATTCCGGGATCATTGTGGGTATTTCCGACCAGGAAGGATTAAGCCATTCTAGTGAAAATACTATCGACGGAACCGGTAAATATCTTATGCCGGGTTTGGCAGAAATGCATGCACATATCCCTACTGAAACTGCCTGGGGTGGTAATGTAAAAAATACCTTGTTTTTATATGTATCTCAGGGTGTGACCACCATCCGGGGGATGCAGGGCAATGCGTTGCACCTTGAACTTCGATCAAAAGCCGAAAATCAGGAGATCGTTAGTCCAAGAATTTTCACATCATCTCCCCCACTAAATGGGTCAACAGTGAAAACAGTAGAAGAAGCTGATGAGAAAGTAAGAAAATATGCTGCTGATGGTTATGACCTGCTGAAAATACTACCGGGGATCAAACTGGAAGTCTTTGACCAGATCGTCAAAACTGCCAAAGAAGTGGGTATTCCTTTTGCTGGTCACGTTCCGGCCGATGTAGGAGTAAGGCATGCACTGGAAAGTGGCTATGCTTCCATCGATCACATGGATGGATATCTGACTGGTCTGGCTCCGGAAAGTGTGACCTCCACCTCTGAAAGTGGGTTCTTTGGCTATAACTATACTGATGCAGCTGATACTTCCCTCATTGATGAGCTGGTAAAAATGTCACTAGATAACAATGTATGGGTAGTGCCCACCCAAACGCTATTTACCCGATGGTTTTCTCCCGGAGATCCCCAGGAATATGCAGCCCAACCAGAAATGAAGTACATGCCGGAAGACCAGATTGAAAAATGGGTGGCCAGCAAGACCAGAATGATAGAAGCTGACAATTTCAATGAAGCACAGTGGCGAAAATATATTGACATTCGTGAAAAATGTCTTCTGGCCCTTCATAGAAAAGGAAAAGGACTTATTTTGGGCTCAGATGCGCCGCAGGTATTTAATGTACCTGGATTTTCTATTCATCATGAGCTTGAAGATATGCTGGATGTGGGGCTTACCCCTCTTGAGGCTATTCAGACTGGCACCATCAATGCAGCCAAATATTTTAACATGGAAGGTCAGTTTGGTGAGATCCTGGAAAATGCCAGCGCAGACCTGATTTTAGTAAACAATAACCCATTGGAAGATTTGTCAACCATTAAAAGTCATGTTGGAGTGGTTGTAAGGGGGCGCTGGTTAAGCCCTGAAGAGATCACCAAAGAACTGGAAGAAATAGCTAGATGAAAGTACTTGTTTCGTTATACATCCCACAGCTGGGGATTGACATGCTCAAAGCTCACCCCAAATTAGAAGTTACCGTATGGGATAAAGACCGCCTGATGACTCGTGAAGAGCTGCTCAGTATGGCTAAAGGTTATGACATCCTTTTGGCATCAAGCAACTATGTGATTGATGAGGAGTTTATTGAGAAGTGTCCCAACATCAAAATGATCTCCACATTCTCTGTCGGGTATGACAATGTGAATATAGCCTTGTTAAACAAACATGACATCCCTTTTGGCAATGCCCCTGGTGCCATGACAGATGCAACCGCGGATGTCGCTTTTGGGTTGATGATCGCTGTGTGCAGAAAAATGTTTTATATGTATAACATGATCCCTAAAAACAATTGGAGCATCCTGATGCCAAGGGCAAACCTTGGTCAGGAGCCCAAAGGCAAAGCATTGGGAATATTTGGGATGGGGAAGATAGGGATGGAAATGGCCAGAAGGTGCAAAGGCGCGTACGGCATGGACATTTACTACCACAACAGAAACAGAAACCCGGAAGCAGAGCAAGAACTTGATGCCAAATATGTCTCATTTGAGGAACTGCTGAAGGTGAGTGATATTGTTTCGACCCACTGCGCATTGACTACTGAAACAAAAGGGATCTTCAATAAGGAAGCCTTCAAAAAGATGAAGTCAAGCGCTATCTTCATCAATACAGCCAGGGGTGGCGTTCACAATGAACCGGACCTGATTGATGCACTGAATAATCAGGAGATCTGGGGAGCAGGACTCGATGTGACAAATCCTGAACCCATGAAAGCAGACAACCCACTCCTCTTCATGGAAAATGTGTGTGTCTTACCCCATATCGGCTCCGCCACGGTTAAAGCCCGTGATGAAATGGCCAGACTGGCAGCACTGAATATCATTCAGTATGCCAATGGGGAGGATATTACGAATAGGGTCCTGCAATAAACTTACACCAGGTATTTCTCCGCCGCAGCTCCTTTGAAAGATGCTCTTGGCTTCAGGTTCAGTGTCTGGAACATCTCTTTGTCCGCATCCACATCATTGTTTGGTGTGGTCAATAGCTCGTCACCGGCAAAAATGGAGTTGGCCCCTGCCAGAAAGCACAAAGCTTGCTCCTCTACAGACATCCTTACCCTACCAGCAGAAAGTCTTACCATAGCTTTTGGCATGATGATCCTGGCCGTGGCAATCATCCTGACCATGTCCCAAACAGACACTTTTGGTTGATCTTCCAACGGAGTACCAGGAACAGGCACCAAAGCATTCACCGGAACAGATTCCGGGTGCTCAGGGAGTGTTGCAAGCGTATGAAGCATCTCTATTCTGTCCTCATTGGTCTCCCCCATTCCGATGATCCCGCCAGAACAAACCGAGATATTTGCTTCACGTACATTTTTTAGTGTATCCAACCGATCATCATAGGTCCTGGTGGTGATGATTTCTTCGTAATGATCTTCAGAGGTATCCAGGTTGTGGTTGTAAGCATACAATCCGGCATCTTTCAGTTTTTTGGCTTGGTCTTCAGTCAGCATACCGAGTGTGCAGCAGACTTCCATATCCATGGCATTCACACCTTTTACCATTTCAATGACTTTGTCAAAATCCTTGTTATCACGGACTTCACGCCATGCGGCACCCATACAGAACCGGGTACTCCCATTTGCCTTAGCCGTTTTGGCTTTATCAATCACAAAGTCAACATCAAGCAGCTTTTGGACTTTTACATCAGTGTGGTATCTGGCTGCCTGTGGGCAATAGCTACAATCTTCCGGGCATCCCCCTGTCTTAATGGAAAGTAAGGTACACACCTGTACTTCAGAAGGATCATTAAATTCTCTGTGTACTGAAGCTCCCTGATAGATCAGTTCAAGAACGGGTTGATTAAATATTTTTGTAATTTCTTCTTTTGTCCAGTCGTTTCGTAGCTGCATGAATAACCGATTTGTTTGTCAGGCAAATTAACCATTAAATGATTTTTTAACCTAAATCAAAAAGCTATTTTAAGTTTTATTAAACCTGGCAAGTATAAATTAAACCATAAGGTTTAAATATAAACCTGTACTTACCTTAGGTGAAAAGATACGTAAGATTATACATCAGAAACCCACAAACGAAATCTTTCGTGGATTCAAAACTCACAAATACCCAGTTTCTTGCCATTTATGTACTGAAAATAGCTTCCAGATTGAAAGAAAGCTTGTGAATAACATCAGATCTTATTTGTCCCTCACTCGCAAGATACAATGCAGGTTTATCCACATTATCAGCATAGATTTCCAAAGTTTTATTGGCGGGATCCAATATCCAGACCTCTTTTACGCCAAACTCCAGGTATTTCTTCTTTTTGAAGTTTCGATCGATATAGCTGTTGGATGGGGAGACTACTTCCACGACTAAGTCCGGGGGACCATCAATTCCTCTTTCACTTATGACATTCGAATTTTCAGCTAATATAAAGATCAAATCGGGCTGAAGTACATTCTTCTTATCCAAATAAACATCAATTGGTGAAAAGAAGAATTCTCCTTTATGGTCTACAGTCTTCAGGTTATCGTAAATCCTTCTTAGGATTCTCTGATGTAGGGGGGTCGGTGCTGGTGACATAATTAACGCTCCATCTAAAAGTTGAGCCAACAAGCCCTCCTCAAGCTGCATGTAATCATCAACAGTCCATTCTTTTGTCTTATCTATTGTAGCAGTTAGCATACAATAAAGTTAAGGATTTCCAGACAATTACTGGATGCTAAGATTCCCTGGCAGTAGCGCCTGAATGCCATTCATTCTTTGTACAGACTCAACCTGCCTGACATAGGTGTTGATGATACTATTTCGGTGGAAAAGTCTGGCATCCGCTTCATCGCTCAGCTTACCCAGGATCTGCTCGATAAATGGTTGTGGTCTGGGATAAAAGCTTAATCTGTAATCTTCTTCAACACCGGCTTTCTCTGCAGCTATTTTCACGGCATCATCAAACGATCCCAGCACATCCACAAGTTTTCTTTCATAAGCCTGCTCTCCGGTCCATACCCTGCCGCCAGCTACTTCCAGCACATCTTCCCTGCTCATGCCCCGTCCATCAGCCACTTTGGTGATAAAAGTTTCATAGCCATCGTTGACCATGGACTGGATAATTAGTCTCTCTTGTCCGCTCAGCGATCGGGTGGCATTAAAAATATCTGAAAAATCGCCTGTTTTCACCCCATCATTGGTAATCCCCAATTTGTTTTCCAGAAAATCGCCAAAGTTGAACCAGATGCCAAAAATACCTATCGATCCTGTAATGGTATTGGGCTGAGCAACGATGGTATCACAAGGCGCAGAAATATAGTATCCACCAGAAGCAGCCACATCAGACATACTTGCTATGATAGGTTTCACCCCCCTGGTCAAGGCAACTTCTCTCCAAATCATATCTGAGGCTGTTAAACTCCCGCCGGGAGAGTTCACTCGCAACACAATCGCTTTTACAGATTCACTTTCCCTGGCTTTCCTGATTTCACTGGCAAACTGCTCGCCACCTACGGCACCTTCTCCCTTGCCCATGATAATTTCTCCATTGGCAACGATCACAGCAATTTTGTTGTCTGAATATTGAGTGCTTTCAGTACTGATGGCCCTGGAATAGTTGTTGACACTCATGAAATTGATTTTCCCATCCTCTTCAAGCCCCAGCTCTTCTTTTATCAGGCTTTTAATTTCATCTTCATAGCCCACTTTGGTCACCAACCCTTTCTTCTCCGCATCTTCAGGAAAACGAATCTCCATTTGATCAGAAATGGCTTTTAGGTCTTCTACAGACGTGTTAAGATTGTCACTGACATCGCTCAGGTAGGTAGCATGGATAGATTCTATGAGTTCAGTCAGTTGTACTTTGTTCTCCTCACTCATGTCTTTGCGTAGAAAAGGCTCCACCGCACTTTTGTAAGTTCCTACGCGGAAAATCTCAGGTTCGATTTCCAGTTTATCGAGGAGCCCTTTAAAGAAAGTAACATTTGCAGCCAATCCATTGAACTCCAGCGTGCCTTCCGGGTTGAGATAGATCTTATCGGCCGTCGAAATCAGGTAATAGTTGGCTTCCGAAATATATTCACCGTAGCCATAGACAAACTTCCCGGACTCCTTAAAGTCCAACAAGGCCTCGCGGATTTCCTTTAAAGAGGATTGACCGGCAACAAAAAAACCTGATTCCAGGTAAATACCTTTGATCCGCTCGTCTTCTTTGGCTGACTGGATTGCTTCAATGATATCCATTGAGCTCACCGGAACTGGTGCATTGCTTATCAGTTCCTGAATAGGATCCTCCACGGTTTTTTCTACCAGGATGCCACTCAGGTTGAAATACAAAACACTGTTTTTCTTCACTGTGGGTACCTCCCCAGATGAGGCTACAGATACAATCCCCACCAGGATCATGAAACCAATAAAAGTGAAAAGAAAGAGCCCGACCAGGGTAGCTAATAAATTTCTTAGGAAAGCCATAATCTATTTTATGTAAATTCGATGCAAATCTAAACAACCAATAGATCAAACGTTTGGTTGGGAAAAAGTTATCGTATTCTGGATGAACGGAATTTATCTGCTTTTGGGGAGCAATATAGAGGATAGAATGAAGGCTTTGAATACGGCCATTGGTTTGCTGCAAGCCTACGGAATACACATTCAGGAACATTCTATGATTTACGAGACAGCTCCCTGGGGAATACTGGATCAGAACTGGTTTCTCAATGTCGGCATAGCCATAAAAACTGAAATGGAACCACATGATTTGCTCCTGACCTGCCAGAACATAGAGCATAAAATGGGCCGTGAGCGAAAAGAAAAGTGGGGGCCTCGAATCATTGATATCGATATCCTCTATTATGATAATCAAGTCATCAAGACGGATAGCCTCAAGATTCCTCATCCGGGTATTCCGGATAGAAGATTCACTTTGATTTTGTTGAATGATTTGGCTCCCGATGCACTCCACCCGACGCTTAAGCGCTCCCAATCTGAGCTTTTGAAGAATTGTGAGGATCAATCTGAATGTTTATTAACCAAATACCAACTGGACATTGACCTGGCTTGAAATGACTATGCTTTTCCTTGTGGGCGTTTTCACAGGATTTCTGAATACGGTCGCTGGTGGCGGGTCTTTGCTTACGCTTCCGGTGATGATTTTTATGGGATTACCGGGCACGGTGGCCAATGCCACTAACCGGGTGGCCATCTTCATTTCCGGACTCGTAGCTGTAAAAGGATTTCAAAGCAAGGGAGTCTCCGTTTTCCCTTATTCCTGGTGGGTAACTGCTTCTGCCTGTGTAGGAGCTGGCATCGGAGCTTATTTTGCCACGGATATCCGGAACGAGCTATTTAACAAGATTCTGGCAGTGGTGATGGTGATTGTGCTCGGCACCATCATCTATAAACCTAAAACCAGGTCGTTGGACGGAGAGGTTTTCTCGAAATCCAGGAATGCTTTGAGCATCATCATTTTCTTCTTTCTGGGAATTTACGGAGGTTTTATCCAGGCGGGTATTGGCTTTTTGGTCATAGTCACGCTCACCAGCGTGCATGGACTGAATATGGCCAAGACAAACAGCATCAAGGTTTTCGTCATTTCCTGCTATACCCTCATCGCGCTTGTCATCTTCTTCATAGAAGACAAAATACGCTGGGACTATGGCCTTGTTCTGGCAGCCGGCAATTCTCTGGGCTCATGGGTAGCCAGCAGGTGGTCTGTTGGCAAGGACGACAAGCTCATTCGGATCTTTCTGATCGTGTCTGTATTGGCTTTGGCGGTGAAGCTGTGGTTTTTTGGGTAGACGACCTTAATCAGATTAGCCTTATTTTCGCGATAACTTACTTGCTATGGGCATAGTCATTCGACAAAGTTTCTGGAGTTCCGGACTGGTTTACATAGGCGTGGTATTCGGTTATGTAAACACCCTGATCCTCCTACCCTACTTCATGGACATTGAGCAGGTGGGTCTGGTTAGACTCATTCAGTCCAATGGCATGATATTACTCCCTGTTGTGGTCCTCGGACTGAACGGTTCCTACATCAAGTATTTCCCTAAGTTTAAAGCGTCACAAACTGATAAGAATAAGCTATTTAGCCTGCACATCACATCGATCCTGGCTGCTTCATTCCTCTTTTCAGGGCTTATTTATCTTTTCCAAGATCAGATAAAGCTACTTTTTGATGAAAAATCGGCTTTATATAATGAGTATGTATATGCTTCTCTTGTTATACTCATTGCTCAGGCATTATACAATCACCTGGTTTCCGTGATGTGGTCGGAGCACAACATCACCATCCCTAATTTCCTGAATGAAGTTGCGCTGAGAATGCTGGTGTTTACATGCATTCTGCTTTACGGGCTTAAGATCGTAGATTTCGATTCATTCATCTACCTGGTGCTTTTATCTTACTGCTCAGTTACCATCATATTGTATCTGGTGATCATTATCAAGTATAATTTTCGATTTGACTGGAAGTTTTATACACTCGATTTTCAGTGGATTAAAAAGAATTTTGGTTTCGGTAGCTACACCATGCTCATTGCTACATGTAGTTCCATAATCATGAATGTAAGCTATCTGCTCACCTCCTCCATGGTAGGTCTTGAAGCAAATGGAATATTGATCATCGCTGTATTTATCAGTACCATCATAGAGCTGCCAAAAAGGGTAATTATCCAGATCATTTCTCCTTTTATCACTCAAAACTTCAATGATAATAAGTTAAATGCAATCAATAGTGATTACAAGAGAAGTTCAATTAACCTTGGTTTAATAAGCTTTTTACTTTCCATTGGGATCATAACCAATTTAGAGGATCTGTTTTTGATCATCCCAAAAGGCGATGTGTTAAGTACCGGTTTTAGTGTAATTGTGATTCTGGCTTTTGCGAGGATCTTTAGCATGGTCAGCAGTATTTCATCAGAAATACTTACCTATTCGGCATACTACCGCCTAAACATCATCCTAACCATTGCTTCTGCGGTAGTAATTATTGGTCTTAACCTGCTTTTAATCCCCAAATACGGAATCATTGGGGCTGCATTGAGCATTTTCATCAGCAGTGTATTGTCCAACATTGCCAAATTGCTCATTCTATATTCCAAATACCACTTCTCCCCATTTATGAAGCAACATCTTGTATTGCTAATTATCACCTTTGCCGCATATGGATTGACTTACTTCCTGCCCTTGAGTTTTGATCCGATCATAAACATCCTGGTGAGATCTATTTTTACAGCGAGTGTTTACATGACCCTTTGTCTGC
The DNA here is from genome assembly GCA_965228595.1 of Cyclobacteriaceae bacterium. Classification (GTDB taxonomy): domain Bacteria; phylum Bacteroidota; class Bacteroidia; order Cytophagales; family Cyclobacteriaceae; genus UBA7330. The sequence goes on from OZ245828.1 coordinate 109,590, forward strand.
TCCTGAAGGTATCTACAGAGGTTAATGAACTTTTTGCCAGAGGAATAAAGCTCCTAAAAGGAATATGATATCCTGATAATATCCAGGTCCACCTCTATTTTATGTTTTTTTACCTTTTTGCTCAATAACTGACCGATCTCTTCCAATGAAGGATATCCCTTGGTCCCATCAAAGCACCTTGCATCATCAATGAGAATTTCATGGACTATGGAACTGTTAGTAATGGCCTCCAATTCATTTAATACGGGGCAGTTGCTTTCTGCTGTCTCTCCTCCGGAAAAATGTCCATCCAGCCAAAATAGAGAGGGTTTTTCAAGTTCCTGAATAATTTTTGGCAGCATATCAGCACTATCTCCAAAAAGAATTTTGACGTGATTGTGTGACTTAAATCTCTTAACAGCTTTATCGTAAAACACTGGACTCAATTCAACAGAATAGATCTTATTGAAGTTTTTCCGCTGAGCAAAGATCATATTTCCCAGGTATGTACCTGTCTCTACGAGGGTTTTAATGTCCTTTTCCCTGGCTACTTGCGCTACCACCTCCTGCTTTACCTTATTGGGTGGTGGTATGGGTTTGCCGTTCAGCTTCCATTTTATCTTCTGAACAGTCGACAATATGTTAAAGCCCAATTGCCTAACTGGAGTAGGTAGGTATTCTTTTAACGATCCTGACATTTCCTAATTAACTAAAAATAGTATCCTTGCACATATTTACGGATTAATCATCATTAAATCATCAAAGGCAAGATCACATTAAGACCAGTTGGAGGACTCTGCAACCGATTGTTTGCTATCGATTCAATGATACGGATCTGCGAAACTATTGAAAAAGATCTAAAAATCATTTGGATAAAAAATGAGGATTTGGGATCTCGCTTCACTGAGCTATACCAGCAGATAAAGCATGCCAAAATCAGCGTAGAACTGGTTGAATTTGAAAGCAGACCCTTTCTGTATTCCGACCGATTGCTTAACAATCCCAGGCAGAAAGCATTCAATACCCTCTTGAAAGTCTATCAAAGGATATACTTTAAAAAAGTGATCCACGCATCGCAAACGGCAAAGCTGAAAGCTGAAGGATTTGATTTTCATTCACTCAAGGGATTTGACACTGCCTATATCTCCTCCTGGGGTCGACTTGATCATAAGACCTTTAATAAAACGTACTTTATTCCTGTAGATGAAATAAAAAAAGAAATTCAGGATTTCGACACTCCTACCATTGGTGTACATATCCGCCGTACGGATCATCAGCTGGTCATTGATAAGACACCTCTGGACAAGTTTATCAGTGCAATGGATGATCAGCTTAAAAAGGAACCTGGGGTGAATTTTTATCTGGCCTCCGACTCTGCAGAGGTAAAATCGGAGTTGACCAGGCTATTTGGTGAGAAAGTAATTACCCACTCCTCCTCAAATGCTGAACGAAGTTCCTCAAAAGGAATGCATGATGCCATGATCGATTTATATAGTCTTGCTGGTACCAATAAGATCATTGGCACAGGTCTGAGCACTTTTACATTGATGGCCAGCGAAATCAATGGTATTGAATTAATTGAGATTAGGTAATGAAAAACGTGATCAAAAAAATAGCTGGCATAGTAGCCGGTAAAAGTTTCAGTCAATCTTTTTTTGAACTTTTATATAAAGCTGGCCTTTTTGGAATGAACATAGGGGGCTCCAGTAATTTGAAGGTCAATGGTGAAATCAATGTGCTTCATTACATTAAAAGCAGGCTAAATCTTCCTCCCGTGGTCTTTGATGTCGGGGCCAACGTTGGTGCTTACATAGAAGCACTCCGGAAAGTTTTTGATGAGATTGAGATTCACGCCTTTGAACCCTTGCAGGCAAATTTCAGCCAATTGAAGGATAAATTTAATGACGATTCAAAAGTGAAGCTGATCCGAAAAGGTATTGGAGATAAAAAGACACAGACTACTATTTATTTCAATCCTGAATTAGGCTCGATGGCTTCTGTGTATCAAAGACAGATTGCCCATCACCATTTTGAAATTAATACCTCCGAGACAATTGAACTCGACACCCTTGATAATTATACTGCTGAAAATAAAATTCAAAAAATTGATTTTCTGAAACTTGATATCGAGGGACATGAGTTAGCAGCATTGCAAGGTGCTAAAAACCTGTTAAGCGAAAAAAAAGTAAGATTTATTCAGTTTGAATTCGGAGGTACTAACATTGATTCCAAAACTTACTTCAGGGATTTTTGGTATTTGCTAAGTCCTCAATATAAAATATGTCGAATTGTAAAAGACGGATTAAAAGAAATCAAATTTTATAACGAAAACAATGAGATTTTCGGGTATGTCAATTATCTGGCAGAGTTACGATAATTCATTTTTTGATGAGTTCAAAAACCCCGCATCCAAAAGTACATTTAAAATTCAGGGATGCTTCTGAGGAGTAAAGGTCTGCATCCTCGTGTAAATCACCTGCATCATCAATGTATGAAAACGATGCAAGATCATACTTGTCCAGTAAAAGCTCTTTTAGAAAATCAATACTGAATACCCGATGAGCATTGAAGTTGATTCGCTGAGGACCAATAGGTGTGGAAAAGTAAAACTTGCCACCTGGTTTAAGCATAGCATAGATATTGTCAAGCCCTTTTTGATAACCAAGGGGGTCTAAAGGATCGTTATACCGACCAAGTCCAAAGTGCTCAATGACATGTAGACAAGAAACAGAATCTGTATAATGCTTCCATTTAGGATTTGGAATCATAAAATCTGTTTCAACAAATTTGATATTCCTGATAGAAACATCAGCTTTCCTGATATCAAAGACTTCTATCTCTCTAAAGGAAGCTACATGGGCAACAAAGCCATCCGTCCGGCTACCAATATCCACATGCTTTACAGGGTTGGCTTGAAAAATCTTGTTTGCTACCAGTAGATCCTGATGAAAATAATGCCCACCAATCCTTCCGCTTGTGGAGAACCGCTCACTAAAAACCGGAAAGGGAATTGTAAGAGGAAATTGCTTGTGCTTGTCAAGGCCTTTAAATTTTATATAATCTCTTAAATACCAACCTACCGAACTGATATTAAGCCATAAATGGTGAGGGGCAAAACCAAAAGCCCATAGAAATTTTCGTGAAACCCTGAATAACCTCTTAAACATGAATGATCAACTTCTTAAAGGAGTGTATATCTAAATCAATGACTAGTTTAGTAACAAAAAACTAAATGTCTAAAGTAACACTCTCCATCATCACTGTTACTTATAATGCAGAAAAGTATGTTGAACAAACCATAAAAAGTGTGCTCAACCAAACCTTTAAGGATCTGGAATATTTGATCGTTGATGGGGAATCTACAGACCGTACCCTGGAAATTATTGGAAGATATCAGGACAAAATTGATCAGATGATCTCCGATAAAGACTCCGGAGTATATGATGCCATGAATAAGGGACTGCAAATGGCTCATGGAGAATACATTTTATTTCTTAATGCTGGTGATGAATTATCCAAACCAACCGTTTTTGAGGAAATTTTCGATTCCAAACAAAAAGCCGATATCTACTATGGGGAAACCAATATTCTGAATAAAGACAGAAAAGTGATTGGAACACGAACTGAACTCACCAGCCGAAAACTTCCCGGACAGCTAACAAAAAAGGATTTTCTGAATGGTCAGGTGGTAAGTCACCAGTCCTTTATTCCAAAACGATCTTTGGCAACACCCTACAACCTCAAATATCAATGCAGCGCTGACATTGACTGGATGCTTCAGATTATTTCCAGGAGCAAAAAAATCGTTAATGTAAATCAACCCATTTCGAATTATCTACAGGGAGGTATATCCGATACACAGTTGGGAAGGTGTTGGAGAGAACGATTTATGATTTTAATGAAATATTTTGATCCGCTAGCAGTCATTTTGGCTCACTTCAGATTTTTCGCCCGGTTTTTTGTATGGGGGCGGTATAAATAATGTTTTCAAATAACAATATCTCATACAACTTTTTATTAGTTTTACCTGAAATCATACGCCAATGAAACTTAATAATATATTCCCTCTAATTGTTCTGTGCATTTCTCTATCTAGTTGTGTGCCAGAAAAGGCTCCCGAAAATGCCAAAGCCTCTTTCTCATTCGATTTATCGGGCTCCGAAAGTAGTAGACTTAATTCAAGCTCTGCACCTAATTTTCTTATTGTTTCAATAAGAAACACTGAAAACAATCAGCTGGTGTATAATATGTTGAAACTTGAATTGTTTTCGCTTGACGGCGGCTTCATATCAGAAGAGATTGAATTATTTGTTGGCGAATATGAAGTGGTTGACTTTTTAATTGCCAATGCTGAAAATGAAGTAATCTATCTGACCCCTAAAAAAGGTAGCGAGTTTGCTGATATTGTAAACACACCATTGCCTCATTCATTTCAGGTAAGCGCATCAGAGACAACTCAGGTAAATCTTGAAGTAATTCCCGCTGACCTCGGGGATGCAGTTGAATATGGTTATTCCGTATTTGGTTTCGATATTGTTCAAACCTTAGAAAAAGGATTGATAGCAAAATACCTTTTCAATGAAAACACGTTGGATAGTGCGGAGCATGAAATACATCTTTCAGCAACTGAAGGGAGTCCAAATATTCAGTATATCACTGATCGACATGGAAAAGAAAACGCTGCCATTTATTTTGATGGAAGCTTTGGATTGATGGCTTTTGGCGATTCCTATGAAACTGGACTTTTTAACCAATCGTCTCCCCAGTCAATGTCGTTTTGGTTCAAGACCAGCCATAAAAATGACGAGAATATTTACGGAGGCGCAATGGTTAGAATTGAAACATATGGAGGTTCAAGGTTTTATACTTCTTTAGCAGGCAGTAAAATACAAATCAATTATGGGGAAACCAGTGTCCCTCCATATGGTGATTTATTCACGGTTGATTCATATGAATCAGATAATACCTGGAAGCATGTAGTCTTTGTTTCATTCGGTGATGGGGAATATGGAGAGCTCTATATAAATGGAATGAAAGTCGATCAGGATTTCACATATACCACGTCGAACAATAATTCTTCGAACCCAAGCATCAGTATCGGAGGGACATATATCAACAACTATTTTATTGGAGGAATTGACGATGTAAAACTTTATAATAGAGTTCTGACCGAAAAAGAAATTCTAGAACTTTTCCTGGAGGGTGGACTACCCTATTTAGGTACGCCTGTTAGCAGTAGTCTTTCTTTAAGACCAGACGGAACCACCTCAAAAGATGCAGTTATTAGCCATTATTACTCAACAAAAAATTATGGAAATGAAGAAGACATTCACCTTTATGGAGGTACAATAAGTGGGGTCCCAAATCATAACCGGGTTCTTATTGATTTTGATCTGAGTGAGATACCTGTAAATGCAACAATTGACAGTGCCTATCTCAACCTATATTTTAACTATTCATCTGGATACTCCACAGAACATAATGGTCCCGCAGGTTATACTGGTTCTACTGATTTTGATATTTATAGGATCACCTCTTCATGGGATGAAAGTACAGTGACCTACGAATCCCAGCCAGCATTTGATCAGGGAATCAGTATTCAGGTTCCCGGAGCTGAAACAGGTACCCAAAATTTTGAAAACATAGATGTAACAGATCTGGTTGAGAAAATCATTCAACAACCCGAAACAAGTCACGGTTTTCTGCTTAAGCTTACTCAAGAAACTCCTTACAGGATGTTATTATTGGCATCATCAGATCATCCCGATGAAAGTATCAGGCCCAAATTAGAGGTTTTCTATACCCATTGATTGTTGAACGCTGTGATAACTCAAGTACGGATTAAATTGATTGGGTTTGTCCCGTTTTAATATCGATCACCTCCAAACCTTTGATCAGTTCTAATCTTGAATTACCTGAAACATAGGTCAATTGACCTGATTGATTCCTTCCTTCTCTTGATTTGGATTGAACAAATCCCTCGTCTATTGATTTAATGGCTAAATCTTTTTCCAATCCTTTCCTCACAAAATAGGCATTGTTTCCTGCACTTGTACATCCGATGAAATGATAGCCCTTTTTAATCCCTAAATCCACAAAAGCTGGCAGGGATGCTCCGAAATATAAATTTGAAAAATGTGCCTTTGTCCTGTAGAAATCTGGTTGATAAGGAATGGTAATCGCTCTTTTATCACCGAATACTGCATTGTACTCGATGATTACTATTGAAGGGTCAATGCATTCAATAGCTTCCCAAACCCAATAGTCATTCCCATCTATATCAATACTCAAAATTCCTACATTTCCTTCAAATCCATTCCTTTTGATAATTTCATTGATATTCTCTCTTGTTATGAAGGCACATTCCGCTGTTAAATCATATCTCCAATAAATAGGGTCAGTCTTGATTTTCTGAATGTTCTTGCTGCTACCGTCCAGCACCAGGCCACTCCAATTATTGTTTATTAGTAAATACTTTGTGTTTGACTCGAGATAATCCTCCACTCCAAACTCGATGAATGTTTTGGGCTTTATATCTAAATAGTGTACTAGGAACTGAATGATGCCATCGTCACCCCATTGAGAGAAAACTTTGAACTCTGCTTTTTTTATATCTTGAATGATCTGTTGAGCGTCTTCCTGGTTTTGCCTAAGAAGTAATTTTCCTACCAAGACCTTATTCTCATTCAGGTTTCTATTCAACTTTTGGATTCCAAATAATCGTTGAATGAAGAATTGTATTTTATAAAGCATTTTTGATGAGTTACCGGAATGTAAACGAACTAACTTTGATTAAACTTTGCAATTTTACCAAAACACAACCATTTAGTCATCTCAGAACATATCCTCTTTATGCAATGGTTCTTTTTAAAGCTCTTCATTAGAAGGTCTATTAACACGTTTGCTTTCATAGCCTATTACCCTCTTGATAGTTTGGTATTTCTAGCAATTCCAAAAGAAACAACACAAAGAACAGCAATAATCAAGTTAGGTGCGATTGGTGATTACATATTATTCAGAAATTTTTTACCCGAATTACACAGGTCCCGGGGAAAACTCACACTGATCATATCTAAAGAGATTGTTCCCCTGTGTAAATATCTTGATAGTGAATTTGTCGATGAGATAGTACCCGTTGATGCTACAAAAATGGAAACAAACCCCTATTACCGGTTCAAACTCCTTTCAAAGATCAGGAAGATGGGTATGTCCACCATGATTCAGGCTTCCTTTTCACGACGGGCTTTAGTAGAAGACGCAATTACAAGGACCTGTAATTCCAAATTAAAGATCACACCAAATGATGAAGGAAACCATATTGCCTATCATTTAAAACGCATAACGGATCAATTTTATGATCAGGTTATCAATATTCAAACTATTTCACCTTTTGAATATTTGAAAAATCACTCTTTTGTCGAACAAATAGTTGGATCATTCAAACTACCTCAGTTTGAAATAGACACCCACAAAGAAGACAAAAATACCATTGCCGTGTTTCCTGGCGCTGGCAGACCTTATCGAAGATGGGCACCTGAAAAGTTTGCCCAAATCTCAACTTGGCTTATAAAAAACACAAACTATAAACTTTTAGTACTTGGAAGTAAAGCTGATTTTGATGCTGGTGAAATCATTAAAGACAAAAATGAAGCGATTATAAATATGTGTGGAAAGGTAACCATCATGGATTCAATAAAATTTATTGCAGCGTCAAGTTTGGTGCTGGGAAATGAATCCGGTCCGGCTCACATTGGTGCCGCCCTTGGAATTCCAACTATTGTCATCTCGAATGGAAACCATTATGGGAGATTCCACCCTTATCCCAATAGTATAAGTGACAAGATCCACACAGTTTATCCTCCGGAATTTGAAATTGAGGTGGCAAACACAAAACCTGAGTTGCTGGTAAAAAAATATAGACTTAGATCACTTCTGGATATAAATGAGGTGAAAATTGACCAAGTTATCAGTCTGTTGAAAGTGATAATTTAGCATCACTGAACTATCATTGCCCAAATTTCCCGAATTTGTGAAAGCTAAAAAACTTAATATTCTCTTTTCAACAACTCGTCAATGGAATCCAGGAGATGAATTCATTCTAATGGGTTGCATAAATTTAATGAAAGAAATAACTGATTTCAATCCAGTTATCTACAACAAAAATCCACAAATCAGATATGTCATTGGTTGGAAAAGAAAATTAATTAACAGACTTTTTAAATCGATTTTCAGATTTCCTCTGTTCTCTACTTTTTATGATAATTCAATAAAACCAGATTCCAGAGGAGAATGGATAGATCTGGTAGTCTTTGCAGGTTCTCCCTCATGGCATGGCGAGCCATCAAGAGATCTTTATGATCTCATTATCAAATATAATCTACCCACCATTTTTTTAGGTATTGGTCTGGGACAGGATATCAATATTCAGAAGCTTAAACAGTATGAACTGGATGTTTTAAAAAAGGCACTTACCATAACTGTAAGGGATCAAAAGGCTTCAAACCTCCTGAAAGAATATCATGCGATCTTCAGGCCCTGCCCTGCCCTATTTTCATCCACCGAAAACAGGGAAATAAAACAAGTTAATAAGATAGCACTCATATTTGCCACGCACGAAGGGCCAATAGACAATCGGGTTTCTGAAAAAGTCAGTACCTACCTAAAGCACCTCTATCTGGATTTAATCAAAAACAGTCAATTTGAATTTGAAATCATTTGTCACTACATCGATGAGATGGCAGAAGCAAAAGAACAATTCAAAGATCACGAGATCCATTATTCATTTGATTCTAAAGATTACTTATCTATTTACAAAAAATACGACTTTGTAATAGGATCCAGAGTACATGGACTGGGCATAGCTGCATCCATGGGAATCCCTGGCGTGATGATTAGCCATGATGTTCGTTCCGACACTGTTAAGGGTTTTTTATCTTCTATCATAAGTACAAATGACTCGATAGAACATAACAGATCAATAATCCTGAATAAGATTGAAAATGTTCATCAGCAATCCATTAAACTGCTTGAGCACAAGAAAATCCATCAGGATTTTTTCAATAAAACTTTGACTAAAGTAATCCCAACCTCTTAAGGGGTCTCTTAATCAACAGATAAAGAATGTTACGTAAAATTCCCTCTGAAATCAATTGTCGGGAAAGGAGTCTATCGAATTGGCGGCTAACTTCAAATTTAGGTGGGTGGTCTAAAGGGAATTTGACTTCGCCGGTATCTATTTGATCAATATAGCTGGAATTTAAATGTGTCCCTTCTTCATCCATACCGATGTTTTGAACCAGGTTATTTTTCGGGACAATTGAAATCAGATTTGACTTTTGCCTTGAAAAAGTCCACTGGAAATCCCATGTATCAATCCTTCCATTGTATACATCATCATACACTGATCTTCTCCTCCACATTTCGAGAGAATTAAAGGTATGATGTTTTAGAAATTTCGTGTTCCTCAATTTTGGCCAATCAGCCATTGTCACATCATAAGTTTCCCAGGCTCTCCTCCACGTTGCCCATCCCCAAATTGACGCATTTGAAGCAAAGAAATACGAATATCCGGTAGGAATCTGATTTGCAAACTGGTTAGTACCTGAAATCATACCTAGTCTACTATCATCTTTGTACCTTATCAGCAATTCTTCACAGAATGGAAAAAAAGAAGCGTCTGGAAGGCAATCATCCTCAATGATTATTCCCATTTCTTCATGTTCAAAAAACCAGTTTATTCCCTGACTTACCGCCTCCTTACATCCTAAATTTTCTGATCTGAAGAGCTTATTGACCTTACAATCCCATGGAATATCAAGTGCTTCTTTTCTCGTTTTCTCGATCAACCATTGATCATTATTATACTTTGGTCCATCTGAAGCAATGTATAGACTATCTGGCTTGTAGTTTGAAATAGACTGAAGTACTCTAGCCGTCTTATCAGGTCTGTTATAAATCAGTAATAATACAGGGACCTTCATTCTTTCACCCTAAACAGCACAAATCCATAGGCTCCGAAGGAAACCAGTATTAAAAAGATGCTTGCAATGGCTAAAATATCGCCAATAGTTTCTGAAACAGGCTCATATTTAAATACTACTGTGTGCTCACCTGCCGGTACATGCATACCTCTCAGTAAGTAGTTAACCCGGATATGCTCTACTTTCTGGTCATCAATGTATGCATTCCAGCCAGGTTTATAATAAATTTCTGAGAACGCAAGAAATTGATCAGTGTCACTGGAAAATTTATACCTTAGCTCTTCAGGATGATAATCCAGAAACTCAACCGAAGCTTCCCCAGTATAAGATTTAGAAATACTCTCCAGGTAATCATTAAATCGATTATCAACAATTGCCGTATTGACTGGATCAAAATCTCCCAAAGCTGATATTTCTTCATCCGCATTATCCACTACCATTAGAGATTGTACAGGCCAGGCATTCCCAAGTGCTCCAGCATTTCTTTGAGCAATCAGCTGTTGATCATTCTGAACAATATAGTACTTAACATTAAGCATGTTTAGTACATTCCTGTTACCCTGACTTATATAACGTTCTATGACTTCCTGATACCTTTGCATTTTAATTGCATTGTAGCCACCTACTGAAAAGTGATGGTAGGATGTCAAACCGTCCTGATCTAACCTTCTGGTGGTATTAAAAACCCTGTAGTAACTATCATCTTGTAAGATTTGATTATCCGCATTGGAGGGTTGGAAAACCTGCCGATTTAGCTGTCTGCTTTTATCAAAATCATCTAAGGAAATATACCTTTTATTCACAGCCCACAGATCTATAAAAACCAATACTGACAGGCCGATTAAGTAATACCTGGATGATAATTTTTCTTTAATAAAAAACCAGGTACCGGCTCCTAAAAAACAAATAAAAATTAGACTTCTAATTACATCTCCATTAAACTTTGACTTTCTGTCTTCCACAATTGCTCGTATCAGCCAATCTGGAAATTGAGCAAAGTATTGGGTATCATTTATCCCTTTAAAATCAAAAAAAGCTCCCTTAAAAAAAAGAAAAATAATACCTAACCCACCTACTATAGCCACTGATTGCATTAATGCCTTTCTGGATAACACTGCAGACACATCTCTTTTAACAATCTCGTTCAATGCCATCACTCCAAGTAAAGGAACCAGCAGTTGTCCAATACTAAAACTCATTGTAACAGATCTGAACTTGTTATAAAGAGGTATGTAGTTAAAGAAAAAATCATTAAAAAATGCCAGATTTTTTCCCATCGCTAAAGCAAAGGACAAGATGGTCAGACCCACTATCCACCATTTCATCGAACCCTTAATCAAATAGAGCCCCATTATAAAAAAGAACATAACGGTTATACCGAAATAGATGGGTCCCGCTGTGAATGGTTGATCCCCCCAATATAAAGGAATGCTAGCTGTTACATTGTTGGTTGTTTGCTGATCTACGCCTTTGCTTTTTAAAGTCTTATATGTCTCTGAATCATCTGATAATTGCTCACCAGTTGCCCCTCCATGAAAATAGGGAAATACTGTAGTCAGTGTCTCCAAAACCCCACTACTCCAGGCCATTGCATATTCTTTATCCAAACCATCCCGGGGCTGATCTGTACTTGATAACTCAGAACCTCCACGTGTAGAGTATGAGGAGTATTCAAGTGTGCTGTATAGTTTTCCGAAATTACCCAGAATAGCTATCAGCGTTGCAATTAACAAGGTAATCGACCCTCTAATGAACTCATTCCAGGTACCAGCTTTAATGGTCTTTACCAGAACTAAAATCAAGTATGCAAGAACAATGATCAACAAATAATAAGTAATCTGTATGTGACCATAAAGCAATTGAAGACCTGCGGCGAAAACTGTTATAAGTCCTCCGACCAGGTATTTTCCTTTATAAACTAAAATTACACCGGCAATAACGGGAGCCATAAAAGCCATAGCCAATACTTTGTTATCGTGCCCGGCCTCTATACTAATCATATTGAATGTAGAGAAAGCAAATGCGAATGCTCCAATCGCCGAAACCCATTTACCTGCCCCTACCACCTGACTAAGCAGATAGAAACCAAAAAATAATGCAAATACCATCATGATCATTTTGGGGATAAACCCTCCAAAAAACAATCTGTTGATGTATATGAATGGATTATATTCTGACCCAGAAAGAATAGGCAGACCAGCAAATTCCCGATTCGTCCAACCAATCATCTCTCCCTTCTCCCTGTAATCCGCCACTTCTTTCATCGACCCGGAAAGCTGTACATTGTCACTTTGCACCAGGGTTTTACCTGAATAAAGTGGGGCAAAAAAAATGCTCACCAGGACAAAAAATATGGCTATTGGGATGAGATGAGAGACGAAGCCTTTGCTCAAATTCATAAATTTCTTAATTCTAGTTTTTTCAGTTCCTCACAAATGTATGAGATTTCTTCATTTGTCATTGGATTGGCCATTTAAGTAGCCAATATATTACCCAGCATATCATTAAGGATAGGTTATCCCTGATACAATTTGATCTGACTAATAAACTTAAAATCCTTTTGATTAAGCGTGAAGAGCTCCACCCCCTCCTCTAACGCAGTAGCAGCAATGAGTGCATCTGGTATCGTTAGATTATGACTAAGAGAATAATTCTCTTGTAATTCTAATGCTATTTCTGAAATAGCTTCATTGACCTGAATAATACTTACGGAATTAAGGGATTTTTTTATTTTGGATAATTCTGCTTTATTCAATGCCCCAAAAATCATCTCCCCTGCCGTAATAGCACTAATAGCAATATTTTCTTGTCCAATTGCTTCTAATTCCTTAATGATCTCTTGATTATTTTTTGCTAACTCAATGAGAATATTGGTGTCACACAGGACTATTTTCTTTTGGGCCACGCTTTTGCTCGTATGTTATGGGTTGAGATACTCCTACCTTCCCACATTCCGGCAATCGCAAAAATACTATCCTTGCTAGTCGTCTTATCTACTTTTGATGAAGCTGTATTTTTATTCATCACCTGTACATAATCTAAATTTTCGATAAGTGTCAAGAATTTCCTGACCTTACCCTTGTCTCTAATTCTAACTTTAATAATGCTCATATCCAGGTATTAAATTTAACTGAACAAATTAGCATAATCAAATAACGCAACAAATCAGCCTTAGATTCCTGGGCTATGAAATCTATCTATTTAATTAATAGCTTGAGTTCCTCACAAATGTATGAGATTTCTTCATTTGTTAGCTCTGGAAACAGTGGCAGTGACAATGTAGTTTGTGACAACTTTTGAGCCATCGCCAGGGGAGGTTTACCCGTTTGAGAGAATGGCAACTGATCCAACTGAAACGGGTAATAGATTCCTGTCTCAATTCCTGCCTCCTTCAGTTGATTGATCGCTGCTTGCCTATGCTCCGTAGTAAACACATATTTATACCACACGGATTCATCTGCTTTGATATAAGGACCCAGCACATTATTGAATTGGCTCGAAATACTTCTTCGCCTTGCGATCCAATCATCAAGTAAGGGCAACTTCACATTTAAAATAGCCGCCTGAAGTTCATCCATCCGGCTATTCCGGCCTGCCAATTGAAACTCCCCTGTTTCATCTCTACCGTAATCCCGGATCTTTTTTAATTGATGATAGACCTCATCATCATTCGTGATGATAGCCCCGGCATCCCCCATGGCACCTAGATTCTTGGTTGGATAAAAGCTAAAAATTCCAATATTCCCAAAATTCCCAACATGAGTCCCATCCACTTTGGCCCCATGAGCCTGAGCACAATCTTCAATTAACTTTACATTATATGCTTTACATACTGTCCTGATCTCCCTGACTTCACAGGGATGACCATAAAGGTGAATGATCAATACTGCTTTAGTTTTGGAGGATATCTTTTGATCGATGAGCTGATGATCAATGTTCCCATCGTGCATCACATCCACAAAAACAGGTTTTGCACCCACACTCAACACAGCACTTACTACAGATACCCAACCAAAAGCAGGAACTATCACCTCATCACCATACCCAATTTTCATCGCAGAGAGTACCATTTCAAGAGCATCTGTAGCATTGGCACACGACAGACAATATTCAGACCCAGTATATGTAGAAAAGTTTTTTTCAAACATCAGTACTTCATTGGCCAAAATAGCCTTTCCCCTTTTTAAAAACTTTTCAAAAGCGTCTTTAAAATCCTTCTCGAGGATTTGATTTTGTCGCGTCAAATCAAAAAAGGGTATCTGCATGTTTTATTTTCTTACTGCTATTAAAAGACCAATAGCTTTAATGGATTTTAAATTTTCATTAATATTGAGCGCCGAGAGGTCAAAGGAACAACATTCCCCTAAATTAGTGTTCAAATTCAATTTGCTAACAGGTTTTTCGTCTGGTTTTCGAAAGTTGGATTTGTGATTATGAACAATTAACAGTTTCTGTCATGGTATGAACGGATTATTTTATCAAATTCGCGACTTGGTTTGACTAAAATGATCACGTGATTCTCATGTGACCGATAATAAATAGACATTGTATAAATGAAAAGTATTGGTGTTTTTACTTCCGGTGGTGATGCTCCAGGTATGAACGCAGCCATCCGTGCTGTGGTCAGGTCATCACTTTTTCTGGGGTTAGACGTTTATGGTATAAAATACGGGTATAATGGAATGATCGATGGGGACATCTACAAGATGAAATCCTATTCGGTCAGCAACATTGTGCAGCGGGGAGGTACCATCCTTAAATCTGCAAGGAGTAAAGAATTCATGACCAAAGAAGGTCGTGCCAAGGCATCTGAACAGTTGAAAAAGCGGGGGATTGAAGGGCTGATTGCTATTGGAGGAGACGGAACATTTACGGGAGCTAACATCTTTTATGAAGAACATGGTATTCCTGTAATTGGTGCACCTGGCACAATCGACAATGACTTATATGGCTCAGACTATACCATAGGATTTGACACTGCGGTCAATACTGCCCTTGATGCGATCGACAAAATCAGAGATACGGCAGCATCACATGATAGGGTGTTTTTTGTGGAGGTGATGGGAAGACATTCCGGGTATATAGCCATCCATTGCGGAATTGGTGGTGGAGCTGAGCTTATCATGGTGCCAGAAACCAGTACTACAATAAAAGATGTCATTGAAACCCTGAAGAAAGGGAGAGATAAGGATAAAACATCTTCAATAATCGTAGTGGCAGAGGGAGATGAACAAGGGAACGCACAGGAAATTGCTGGCAAAGTAGGTGGTGAACTTCCGGCACTCGACATCAGGGTTTCCAATTTAGGACACATCCAAAGAGGAGGTGCGCCCACATCTTTTGACCGTATTCTGGCTTCACGATTAGGCCTTGCAGCGGTAGAGGGACTGATCAATGGAGAAAAGAATGTGATGGTAGGTATTGTCAATGATAAAATCACTTATACCAGCCTAAAACTGGCCATATCCAAATCAAAACCTATCAATGAGGATTTGATGAGATTGACTGAGATCCTAAATACTTAATGTTTGATTGATCATTTGGATGGCTTCTTCTACTTGAGATGGAGTCATCCAATGAATTTCACTATCCCTGTTAAACCAGGTAAATTGTCTCTTGGCATACCGCCTGCTGTTCCGCTTCAACAGTCGAATGGCTTCTTCCCTATCGTAATCACCATCCAGATATTGGAATATTTCCCGGTAACCCACCGTCTGTAAGGCATTATGTTCCCCATATTTCATGAGCCCTTTAGCCTCGTCAAACAAGCCTTCATCTATCATTGCATCCATCCGTTGGTCAATCCGCTCATAAAGTACTGCTCTATCCAATTTCAATCCAATTTTCAGGATTTGAAAGGGCCTTTCAACCTGAACTGAAGGCTCTCTAAATGAAGAGTAGGTTTTGCCTGTCCCCCTCGTCACCTCCAGCGCCCGCATGACACGCTGAGGATTGCTCCTATCTACACTTGAAAAATATGTGGGGTCTGTTTTCTTCAGTTCTTCCAACAAGTATTCCAGGCCATGTTTATGAAAATCGTCAAGCAATTGATCACGTACACCTGGGTCGACTTGTGGGATTTCGTTCATGCCCTCCCATAAGGCCTGGAAGTAAAGCCCTGACCCTCCCACTGCAACCACTACATTGTACTTAGCAAATAATCTCTCCAATAGCTCAAGAGCTAGTTTTTCAAAAGAGCCTGCACTGACATCTTCAGTAATAGCATGCGAATTGATGAAATGATGTCTCACCTCATTTAGCTCTTCCCGGGATGGTTTGGCTGTACCGATCTCCATTTCCCGATAAAATTGCCTCGAGTCGACCGATATGATTTCGGTATTGTACTTTTTAGCTACTTTGATCGCAAAGGATGTTTTCCCCACTGCGGTGGGGCCTACCACTGAAACCAATAATTTCGATGCGTGCTCCATGGATCAGAAAGAGGGATTATTTGGTTAATTTTAAAGTCATGGATCTTGCAGATAGCGATATTAAGTCTCTTGAAAAAGAAGTCCTTAGACTAAAACGTCTACTTTCCGACAAAGAAAAGGCTTTTGAGGAACTCAAAAAACAAAATCCTGATCAACTGAGGCAACTATTTGATTCATCCAATGACCTTGTTCAGGTTTTGGATCAGCAGGGAAACCTGCTCTTTGCCAATGAAACCTGGAGAAACAAGTTGGGTTTTTCTGAAAAAGAGATTGCAAAATTGAATTTCTATGAGACACTTCACCCGGAATTCAAAGCAGATACCAGCAGGCGGATAAAAAACCTGAAAAGCGATCAACATCAGGACTTTGAAACTGCTTTCTTAACCAAACGAGGTAAAAGCATATTTGTAAGAGGTAAAATTTATACCGCTAATAACGAAGGCAATACCATCCTGCACTTTATCAGCTATGATGTCACCGAAAGATATCGCGCCGAGCGCATTCAGAATATTTTCTATAGGATTGCCAACCTAACCATTACCCAGCATCGACTGGACGAATTGTATAGGCAGATCTTTCTGGAGCTTAAAGAGATCCTGGAGGTCAAGAATTTCAGTATCGTCCTTAGAAACCATCCCAAGGAATATGACTTTGTGTATAGAGTCAATGAGTATGAATCTTCACAAGATCACCCACTCACATGTGATGTGGAAAAATTGCTGATTGATTACACCTTTGAAATGGGTAAACCCATGATGATTTATGCAGATGGGATACTCAAAATTTCAGAACAGAAAAAGCAAAAGCTCAAAGACCCGCTACCTACGATTTGGCTTGGTGTGCCCATCCATTTAGACAGCACTAAAATTGGTGTTCTTTCCATTTCAGCATACGATGAGCACTCATTTTACAACAATACAGATTTGGAGCTACTGGACTTTATCTCCAGCCAAATTGGTCTTGCCAAAGAGCGAAAGAAAAATGAACAAAAGATTCAAAGTCAGGCGGCCCGGCTAAATGCCATTTTTGAAAGCTCTACTCACCAAATTTGGTCCATTGATGTCAATTATGCTTTCACTTCTTTCAATAAGAATTATGCCGATGCTTTCAGTGATTATTATGGAATTAGTCCTCAGGTAGGTATGCGACTTGAAGATCAGGCCATTGATACAAGAATTATTGATTTTTGGAAAGCCAAATACGATGAGGCTTTTAAAGGTAACGTAGTCAACTTTCAACAGAAGCAAAAAACGGCCTCGGGGGCCCCTGTTTGGAGGGACATCTTCCTCAATCCCATATTTCTTCCATCCGGAGAAATCGAAGAAATATCGGTGATTGCCAATGACATCACCGAAAAAAAACAGTCCGAAACAGCACTCAGAGAGAGTGAAGAAAAATTCAGAGATATTTTTGAATCATTTCAGGATATCTATTTCCGATGTGACATGAAAGGGGTTATTTCAATGGTGAGCCCTTCCATACTTGAAGTGGCCGGATACGAACCCTCAGAACTAATTGATAGAAACATTACGGACTTCTTCAAATCTGATGACTCCATCGAAGAGCTTTTCAATATGCTCTACAAATCCAACAGGGTAAGCAATTTTGAGGTTAGCGTAAAAACGAAAGACGGCAACACCATTCAGTTTCTCAGCAATATCAGGTTAATCCATCGCAAGAGCACAAGCTACGAAATCGAGGGTGTGGCAAGAGATATTACCCAACTCAAAAAGACCAATGACGAACTCCGAGAGGCTAAAGAGATTGCAGAACGGTCACTCAAGATCAAAGACAGGTTTTTAGCCAATATGAGCCATGAGATCCGAACACCCATGAATGGTATCATTGGTATGATCGACTTATTAGGGTCTACCCAGCTTGATGAAGAACAATCAAACTACGTCCGTACAACGAAAAAGTCATCTGAAAATCTGCTAAACATCCTCAATGATATCCTGGACCTCTCCAAGATTGAGGCGGGAAAGATGACCCTCAGGTGTGAACCGGTTAAAATCGAGGATACATTTCTAAAAATATACGACCTGTACTCGCAGCAAGCCTTTATGAGTAAAAATTCCCTTTTCTATCATCTCGATGAAGAAATCCCGGAATATATTTTGACTGATGAGACAAGGTTTATGCAAGTGGTCTCCAACCTTACTTCCAACGCCATCAAATTCTCTCCCAAAAAAGGCACGATCAATCTGAGTATCCGGGTGATCAGGAAAAAGAAGAAGAAATACACTTTTAAAATATCAGTCAAGGATTCGGGTATTGGGATTTCAAAGCAGGATAGGGAAAAGCTATTTCAAAGTTTTAGCCAAATTGATAACTCCAACCGGAAAAATTTTGGAGGTACAGGACTTGGTCTGGCCATCTCCAAGGAACTGGTGAAATCTATGGGTGGAGAAATTGGTGTGGTGTCTACACCCGGACTTGGTAGTACTTTTTGGTTTACTTTCACAGCCGAAAGTATAGATGCCAACAAGGTGGAGTCGCTCAAAGATGAAACCACCCTGACCAGGCAGTTTACCTCTGCCATTCCAAAGATTCTGCTGGTAGACGATAATGATATTAACCGAAATGTGGCATCAAGTATTCTTAGAAAGTCAGGTTGTGAAGTTATAGAAGCTTCCAGTGGGTTTGAAGCCATCAAAAAGATCAAAAAAATACATTTTGACCTGGTATTGATGGACATTCAAATGCCTGACATGGATGGAGTAGAGACGACCAAAGAGATCAAGAAGCTCAACATACCGGACCTCCCACCCATCATTGCCATGACTGCCTATTCCATGGAAGAAGACAGGGAAAGCTTTATCAATGAAGGCCTTGATGATTATATTTCAAAACCCATTAAAGCCACTGCGCTCATTGATAAGGTGAAATCATGGCTTGATTTTGAGCCAAACAAAGTAAGTACTGATGTATTTACTGAAGAAAATGAACAGTTAGTCATCAATCAAAACACCTTGCACCAACTGCATAAGTATGGTGGCAAAGAACTGATCGAATCCGTATTGATTGATTTTGACAAGGAAGCCACAGAACAGATTAAGAATGCTAAATCCTACTACCAGAAAAAAGCATATGAAGAGATGAGGCGTGAATTGCACACATTGAAAGGAAATGCAGGGACTCTTGGAATTGAACAACTATCGGGGTTAGCTGCCACAGTGGAAAAGTCATTAAAAGAGAATAAATTTGAAGATATATTGCCTAACTTAAAGCAGTTAGAACGCAGCCTGAAAGAATTCAAGGAGAGTTATACAAATTTCATTAATACTTAAAATGAATAAAAAGATCCTTGTTGCGGAAGATAGCTCGGTCATACAAAATCTGACCAAACGGGTGTTGACTATGCAGCAATATGAAGTCGTGGTAGTGAAAAATGGTGCTCAGGTGATAGATAAGCTGAATAATGGCAATTATGACCTGGTGCTGCTAGACATACACATGCCAGTGATGGATGGTATGGAATGCGCGAAGAAAATCAGGAGTTTTCCAGATGCAAAAAAGAACATCCCCATCATTGCTATCACCGGAAATGCCAACAACTACAGCCTTGAAGACTTTAAAAACACAGGCATCAACGATTACCTGCCTAAGCCCCTAAACTATGATAACCTGGTAGAGGTAGTGAAGAAGTATCTACAAAATGAAAATTAAATACAGCAAGCATTTCCTTAATAAGCTAGAAGATATTTTTTCAGAATCAGACTATGTGCTCAGATATGAAAAAGGTAATTTTCAATCAGGGTATTGTATTCTGAAAGAAACAAAAATCGCTATTGTGAACAAATATTTTTCCCTGGATGGAAAGATCAACAGCTTGTTGGAAATTCTAAAATCCATTGATATTGATGTCAGTAAGTTGAGTGAGAAAAACAAACAGCTTCACAGGGAAATCAATCAAACGCAGCTACAGTTTTGACAGTAACGTTTCTGGGTACGGGAACTTCACAGGGAGTACCTGTGATTGCATGTGATTGCGAGGTATGTACATCCGTTGACTTTCGTGACAAGAGGACCAGAAGCTCAATTCATGTAGAAGTGGATGGATTAAGTCTGGTGGTGGACACGGGACCGGATTTTAGAACCCAAATACTTAGGGAACGCATCAAAAGACTAGACGGTATACTATTTACACATCAACATAAGGACCATACCGCAGGAATGGATGATATCCGCAGTTTTAACTTTCATCAACAAATGGATATGCCCATTTATGGCACACCAACAGTTTTCGAACAGCTGCGTCGCGAGTTTTCCTATGTATTCCAGGATGAAAAATATCCGGGAGTGCCCAGGGTTAATCCGATCGAAATCAATAACAAACCTTTTTCCATTCAAAAAACGACCATTCAGCCAATAGAGGTTTTACATTATAAGCTCCCCGTATTTGGATTTAGGATCCATGATTTCACCTATATCACGGATGCCAAGACCATCACCGAAGAAGAAATCGAAAAAATAAAAGGATCGAAAATAGTCGTATTGAATGCCCTGCAAATAAAGCCACACATTAGTCATTTCACCCTGGAGGAAGCATTGGAAATGGCCGATGAGCTAGGTGCTGAGCAGACTTACTTTACTCATATCAGCCATAAACTGGGAAAACATCGGGATGTAACTTTAGAGCTCCCTGACAATGTTCACCTGGCCTATGATGGATTAAAGCTCACGCTGTAAACAGAAGGCTCTACATTTGCCTGTAAATCAAAAAGAATGTTTCATAACTACTTCTTTTTACGGCGTTTGGCCGGGGCCCTACATACCGAGTTGGTCGGGTTATCACTTTCAGCATGTTTTTCCCAAAATAAGGACGAACTGATCCTGGGGTTTGCTAACCATCAAAAAGAATGCTATATCAGAGCATCCCTTTCACCGGAAATCTGTTTGCTGCAATTCCCGAATAAGTTCAAAAAAGCCAATAAGAACTACATTGACCTGTATGAGGAATTGATTGGGTTAACTGTTACGCATGTAAGCGTATTTTCCTACGAAAGGTCATTCAAAATTATTTTTGAAAGCGACCTTGAAATCATTTTTAAGATGCATGGATCCAGGTCCAATATCCTGATAGCACAAAAAGATCAGGTAATAAAGATCTTTAAAGGACAGCTAAAGAATGATCTGACTATCATGCCATCCGATTTGAATAAGCAGCTTATTCTGGATGCACCTCATTTTCATGCTGTTAATGGAGATCTCCGGAAATTCTTACCGGCTTTAGGCAAAGAAGCCAAAAAGTTTCTTGAATCATTGGGCTATGCCCAAAAGCCCATGGCCGATCAATGGCTTATGATGCAGGACCTACTACTTCAATTGGAAGTTAACCCCATATGGATCTATAAAGGTGCTCCCCCTGAAATTTCATTATTACCCTCAGACAAAGAAATATTTCTGGAAACACTAGATCCGATATATGCAGCCAATGAGTTCTACAAACAGTACACTTATGGTTTCTACCTCAGTTCTGAGAAATCACAAGCGATCAAACAAATAGACAAATCCATACAGAAGCTCAGAAATTACCTGGACAATTCATCGAAAAAGCTCAGTGAAATCAAGAACCGCAGGACCTATGAAGAGCTTGCCAACCTGATCATGGCCAATTTACATCAGATAGCCACAGGTAGTAAAAGTGTGGTACTACAGGACTTTTATCAGGGTGGCGAATTAGAGGTAAAGCTCAACAAAAATCTTTCACCACAAAAAAATGCCGAGCAGTACTATCGGAAATCTAAAAACCAGAAAAAGGAAATTGAGATTCTCAAGACAAATATAGAAAATAAAGAAAGGGACCTGGCAAATCTCCTCAGGAAAAGGGAGCAAATTGAATTGATGGAAGATATCAAATCCCTGAGAAAGGAAATCCCTTCCAAAATCAAAAAACAAGAGGAAAAACCAGAACCTTTCATCAGGTATCAATTTATGGATTATGAGATTTTGATTGGTAGAAACGCCAGACAGAATGATGAATTGACCCTTAAGCATGCCACCAAAAATGATTTGTGGCTTCATGCTAAAGATGTGGCAGGCTCACATGTAGTGGTTAAAGTTCATCCTGGTAGCTCCTTCCCTGGCCCGGTTATTGAAAGAGCTGCACAGATTGCTGCCTGGAATTCCAAAAGAAAAACCGACACATTGTGCCCGGTGATTTACACACCCAAGAAATTTGTAAGAAAACGAAAAGGGGATCCTCCGGGCGCCATGGTTGTGGAACGGGAAGAAATTATCATGGTCACCCCCATGGGGATCGAATAATCACTCCACCTGATTGATCCTCAACATATTGGTGTGTCCTTTCCAGTGAAGCGGCATGGATGCAGTGTTGATGAAGATATCACCTTTCTCCAGGTATCCTTCTTCGCACAGGAAGTCCTCCAGTTCCTTAATCGTTTCATCTATGCCTTCAAATTTTTCATAGTAGAATCCGAAGACACCCCATACCAGGCTTAATTGTCTAAGCAGCTTTTTGTTACTGGTAAAAATGAAAATATTAGACTTTGGCCGATGCATTGCTACTCTGTAAGCAGTATAACCCGACTTTGTCATACCAATAATCGCCTTTGCACGGGTAGACTGGGCCAATCTGGCCGCTGCTCTTACCAAAAGGTCATTTAATCGCGTAGATGACTCTTCATCCTCTTCGGAAAACTTGAAGAATATCGTTTTGGAATCACCTTCTACAGCAGCTATTGTGGTGGCCATGGCTTTTACAGCTTCAACCGGGAATTTTCCTGATGCTGACTCAGCAGAAAGCATCAGCGCATCGGCTCCATCCAATACTGCATTCGCCACGTCATTGGTTTCCGCTCGTGTAGGTCGGGGATTTTCAATCATGCTTTCCATCATCTGGGTAGCGATGATCACAGGTTTACCCAAAGCATTACATTTTTTTACCATTCGCTTTTGGGCAATAGGTACGTTTTCCATAGGTATCTCTACCCCCAGGTCTCCACGAGCCACCATAATCGCATCAGTAGCTTCTATAATTGCATCAATATTTTGAAGTGCTTCGGGCTTCTCAATTTTGGCTACCACTTTGGTATGCTTACCCGACTTTTCAATGGTTCTTTTTAAAGAATAGATATCTTCAGCGGTCCTCACAAATGAAAGTGCTACCCAATCTACTTCCTGTTCAAGTCCGAATTGCAAATCCTCCTCATCTTTTTCAGTCATGCTGGGGGCCGAAACCTTAGACATCGGCAAGTTGATTCCTTTCCGTGACTTAAGAATTCCTCCATGAATGACCTTTGTCACCAGATGATCCGCATTCACTTCCTCGGTGATCAGCTCCAGGTTTCCATCATCAATCAGAATTACATCACCTTTCTTAGCATCTTTTACGATATCCTTATAGCTGGTACTGATCCTTTGGCTATTCCCTAATACTTCATCAATACCAATAATCAGTTGCTGACCAGGGACTATCTCTACTCCATTGTTCTCAACTTCGTTGACACGGATTTTTGGTCCCTGAAGGTCCTGTAGCAAGGCCACCTGCACTCCCTTCTCATCAATGATCTCTCTGACCATATCGATAACCTCCTTATGTACTTTGTGAGATCCATGAGAGAAATTTAATCTTAAAACATTGGCGCCGGCCTCTATTAACCTGGTAAGTGTCTCCTTGTTATTACTGGCCGGACCTATAGTGGCAACGATTTTTGATTTTTTAAAAAATTGATTCTTCATCTATAAGTAAGTCTTTTATAGCTTAGTCAATGGGAATGTAATAATTACATTAAAAAAGCAGGTTTTCCTTTTGTTTGATTCTGTCTAGTTCGATCCTGGTCACATAATCAGCGAATCTGAGTTCGCGAATTTGCTCATAAATTTTTTCAGCCCACCTGTCTTCAGTGAGATTTCTCACTTTCAACAAAAAATCAAACCTGCTGAGTTCTTGAATCAAATATTGATTAACACCATTATTTGATGAAATGAGCTTATTTTTCAGCAAATGAACCATGGAATAATCATCTTCATGAATCAGGTTTGAAATAAGAATTTGTCTATGATCAGTAAATTCTATCTTTATGTCTTCAGCTTTTACCAGATGGAAAAGATTTAACTGGTTCAAATTCCACGCTAATTTATATTCTTTCACTGTGGATACAATGCCAATCAAATCAAAATCGAAGTCATATGCGGCTGTTAACCTATTCTTTTTCATTACCAGGTCTTCGGGACTCAAAATTATCCAAAAGCACCTTTAATCATAGTTCAAGAGGGTATTTAAATTAGTTTGATTATATTGGTTTTAATGTATTTCTTTGCACAGAATTTTAACTAAACCTCAAAAAAATGTCAGAAATAGCACAAAAGGTAAAGTCAATCATTATTGACAAGTTGGGTGTTGAAGAATCAGAAGTTACTCCTGAAGCGAGTTTTACCAATGACTTGGGCGCTGACTCCTTAGATACTGTGGAGCTCATTATGGAATTCGAAAAAGAATTCAACATCTCTATACCTGATGATCAGGCCGAGAATATTGCAACTGTTGGCCAGGCTATCTCCTATTTAGAAGATAACGTTAAGTAATTACCCTACCCTCCTTTTATGGAATTAAAAAGAGTTGTAGTCACTGGAGTTGGTGCACTTACGCCTTTAGGCAACAACAAGAATGAATATTGGAATAACTTGTCCAAGGGTGTAAGTGGCGCTGCCCCTATTACTCGATTCGATCCCATAAAACATCGAACACAATTTGCATGCGAGGTCAAAAACTTTGACCCTCTCGACTACATCGATCGCAAGGAAGCAAGAAAAATGGACCCTAATACCCAGTATGCCATGGTGGCTGCAGATGAAGCCATTGTTGATTCCGGGTTGGATCTGGAAAAAGTCGATAAGGATCAAATCGGTGTGATTTGGGGAAGTGGAATCGGAGGATTCAAAACCTTCCAGGACGAGCTTATCAATTATGCAGAGGGAGATGGAACACCAAAGTTCAATCCTTTCTTTGTCCCTAAGATGATCATTGACATTACTCCGGGGCTCATCAGCATTAAGTATGGGTTCAGGGGACCAAATTTTGCCACCGTATCTGCATGCGCATCATCAAATAATTCCTTAACCGATGCTTTCAACTACATTAGACTCGGTATGGCAAATGCCATTCTTACAGGTGGTTCGGAAGCTGGGGTGCTTGAATCTGGGATCGCCGGATTCAATGCGATGAAAGCACTTTCGGAAAGAAATGATGATCCTGCGACAGCATCACGACCATATGATAAAGATCGTGATGGATTTGTGCTGGGTGAGGGTGCCGGAGCGCTTTTGCTGGAAGAGCTTGAGCATGCCAAGGCCAGGGGAGCAAAAATCTACGGTGAAGTGTTGGGCTGCGGGATGTCTGCCGATGCTTACCACATCACTTCCCCACATCCTGAAGGTGAAGGCATTATTCTTGTATTGAAGAATGCCTTAAAAGATGCAGGGATAGAAATCAAAGAAATTGATTACATCAATACACACGGCACCTCTACTCCATTAGGAGATACCGGTGAACTCAAGGCCATCCAGGCTGTTTTGGGTGACCATGCATACAACATCAACATTAGCTCAACTAAGTCTATGACCGGGCACTTGCTCGGTGCAGCAGGAGCGATTGAAACTATAGCCTGCTTACTGAGCCTTGAGAAGGGGATTATACCTCCTACCATTAATCATTTTACAGATGATCCTGATGTAGATCCTAAGCTGAATCTAACTTTCAATAAGGCTCAAGAACGAGAGGTAAATGTGGCCGTTAGTAATACTTTTGGTTTTGGCGGTCACAACACATCTGTCATCTTGGGTAAATTTAACGGGTAGTGCCGTCATTAGTGCGTGTAGCGTTTAGTCGACTGATTAATATCTTTAATCGTCAGGACAGGGACCTGTTCAGGAAATTCAAGCTGATCACCGGTCGTACACCACTGAATATCGGACTGTATAAACGAGCCATGTTGCACGTAAGTGCTGCATCCATCAATGATAAAGGCATCAAAGACTCCTACGAAAGACTGGAATATCTGGGGGATGCGGTTATTGGCATGGTAGTAGCCGAACTGTTGTTCAAAAGATTTCCTTATAAGGAAGAAGGATTCCTGACCGAGCTTCGGGCAAAAATCGTAAACAGGGAATCCCTGAATCTTCTTTCAAGAAAAATCGGGCTTCAGGACATGGTCAAATACCAAAAGCACAAAGGATCTAAGCTTTCGCATAAGTCAGTACTGGGGGATTCGCTTGAAGCACTGGTAGGAGCTGTATACATCGACCATGGATTCAAATTCTGCAAAGAATTCATCGCTAACAGACTAATCAAACCACATTTTGACTTTGACGAACTCTCTCGGGTCACCACAAATTACAAGAGCAAGATCATTGAATGGGTGCAAAAAGAGAACAAAGAAATCAAATTTGAGATCGTCAACTCCAATGACAATGATCGCACCAAGCAATTCATTGCCCAGGTTTTGATAGACGGAGTGCCATTGGAAAAAGGATATGGATTCAGTAAGAAAAAGGCAGAACAGGATGCAGCTTACAAATCCATCATCATGCTAAAAATAGAATAGTGGGAAAAATGCGTATCGGTGGGGCATGCCTTAACCAGATCCCTATGGATTGGGATAACAATGTAGGGAACATTCTAAAAGCTATAGAAAAGGCCAGGGAACTTGGTGTACAAATCCTCTGCCTACCAGAATTAGCCATGACTGGATATGGCTGTGAAGATATGTTTCTCAGTGAATGGGTTCCCAAAAAAGCATTGGAAAAACTTCCAGAAATCATTGAGCAGACGCAAGGGATTTCAGTGGCTGTGGGACTACCATTGATCTTCGAAAATCAGCTATTCAACACCGTATGCTATATTAAAGATCAACAGCCCCTGGCCTTCTATGCTAAGCAAAAGCTAGCCAATGATGGTGTCCATTATGAACCCAGATGGTTCACTGCATGGCCCTCCGAAAAAGTCACATCCTTCAAATTCCTCAACCAATCTGTCCCATTGGGGCATCTCACGGTAAAGGACTATGGATATGAAATTGGTTTTGAGATCTGTGAAGATGCATGGCGAGAAGACAGGCCGGGATGTCATCTGATCAATGAAGATGTGGATCTGTTTCTCAATCCAAGCGCAAGTCACTTTGCTTTTGGAAAGGCTGCCTTTAGAGAAAACCTTGTCATTGAAAGCTCCGGAATGCTTAACTGCACGTATTTATATACCAACCTACTGGGGAATGAATCCGGAAGAATGATTTACGATGGTGACATCATCATCGCCCAGAATGGAGCATTGAAAGCTCGTAATAAAAGGTTGTCCTTCCAAAATTTTAATCTGTTGGCCACGGACGTAGACTTCGATCATGCTGAAAACACAACGCTACAAATACAGCCCGACAGCAAAAAAGCCATTGACGAATTTGGGCAGGCGGCCTCATTGGCCCTGTTTGACTATCTAAGGAAAAGTAAAAGCAAAGGGTTTGTTCTCTCTCTCAGTGGTGGTGCTGACTCAGGATGCATCGCCACCCTGGTGGCAGAGATGGTCCGCAGAGGACTTGATGAGCTGGGAGAAAAAGGATTTATTGAAAGACTTGCGCTTCCCCTGGAAGAAGGAGGCCAAAAAAAGCTGGTCAATCAATTATTAGCCACTGCTTACCAGGGAACACAAAATTCTTCGGCCGAAACACTGGAATCAGCCAGGTCTCTTGCAGAAAGTATTGGAGCAAAATTCTATCAATGGGAAATAGATGATGAAGTTTGTGAATACACAAAAACCATTGAAAAAGCACTCAACCGAAAACTATCCTGGGACTCAGACGACATTGCCTTACAAAACATACAGGCCCGTGCCCGGTCGCCTGTCATTTGGATGCTGGCCAATATTTCAGGTGCACTTTTACTCAGCACGTCCAATAGAAGCGAAGGGGATGTAGGCTATGCCACTATGGACGGGGATACCAGTGGTAGTATCTCCCCGATTGCTGCTGTAAGTAAGCGTTTTATCCTGGAGTGGCTTCAGTATGCTGAAAAAGAGCTGGGTTATAATGGGCTGGCCATGGTAAATGGTATGCAGCCAACAGCAGAACTCAGACCCTCTGCCATGCACCAGACTGATGAGCATGACTTAATGCCCTATACCACGCTGGTAGCCATTGAAGATCTGGCGATCCGAAGAAAAAAATCTCCAATGGAGGTATATCGAGCGTTAAAAGATGAGTTTAAGGATAGCAACCTGTTGAAAAGTCATATCAAAAAGTTTTTTAGACTTTGGTCGATCAACCAGTGGAAGCGTGAGCGTATAGCACCTAGTTTTCACCTGGATGATTTCAATATCGATCCACGTACCTGGTGTCGTTTTCCTATTCTATCCAGTGGTTTTAAGGAGGAGCTGGAATTGCTGGATCAGGCCTAAGGAACCGGATCATAGCCGCTCCCTCCCCAAGGATGACACTTTGCAATTCGTTTGATAGCAAGAATTACACCTTTTAACCCGTGTTTCATGATAGCTTCACGTGCATAATTGGAGCAGGTCGGTTGAAACCTGCAGGTGCTTGGAAAAAGAGGCGAGATGCTATACTGATAAAAAATTACCGGAAGAGTAAGTAGCTTACGAAAGATATTCCTCACTAGTCAAAATTAAGCATCAAATTTGTGGCTAACAATAAAATTGGTTCTGTTTGCACTTTTATAAAAGCACAGCGTTAAAGTGACGGGAGCGAAATATACAACTAGTGAAAGTTTTTAGCATTTGGTGGATTGGTCTTGTTGTCTGTGGTCTCCTGTTTATACCCGGCAAATCATTTGGTCAGATAAGATCAGCAAAGGTCCAACTAGCTGATACGCTGGACATGACTCCCATCCGGATCAACAGGATCTATATTTTGGGAAATAAGAAAACCAAACGAGCTATTATTACCCGGGAACTAACCATACAGGAGGGAGACACTATACCTGCCTATCGACTGCCCGCCCTATTTGCTGAAGACCGGAATAAGATTTACAATACCCAACTCTTTAACACTGTTTCCATAGAGCAACTCCAGTTGGATTCCACGTCTATCGATTTGCTCGTCAAGGTGGATGAGCGATGGTATTTCTACCCGTCCCTCCTTTTTAAGCTATCGGATAGGAATTTTAACGATTGGTGGGTTAACAGAAATCGAGACCTAAGAAGAGTGAACTATGGCTTTAAGCTGTTCCAGTACAACTTCAGAGGAAGGAACGAACTATTGAGGCTTGTAGCTCAATTTGGTTTTGAAACCCAAGTGGAACTCAATTATCGATTACCTTATATCGAACCGTCCCAACGCCATGGACTAACCTTTGATGTTGGCTACTCTGAGCGAAAAAACATCGCTTATCAAACTGAAGATCATCTGCCCATATTTACTCGCAGCAGCAAGATACTAAGGACGGCTGTTGGGGGAAGCGTGATACACAGCTACAGACCCAGTTTCTATACCTACCACTACACCTCACTGGGCTTTTATTCTCTCCACGTAGCGGATACGATTCCTATGTTAAACCCCAACTACTTCAAAGATGGAGAATCCAGACAACAGGCTTTCCGTTTGGCCTATACATTTACCCGAGATTACAGGGATAACAGAAATTATCCGCTGTCCGGGGACTTTTATTATTTTCAAATAGACAAAGTTGGTCTGGGCATCATGAATGATATAGATATCTGGAGGTTTCGGGCCAATTATTCAAAATATTTTGATTTATCCAATGGGTTTTACATGGCCAATAGCATGGAAGGGATGATAGCGACTCCAAAAAACCAGCCGTATAATAATTATACCAGTCTTGGATTTGGACCTACTCTTGTGAGAGGATACGAACTGGAGCTTATAGAAGGATATCAATATTTCCTATCTAAAAATGCGTTAAGGAAACGCCTGTGGAAATCTGAATCTGACATCAGCCGCGTCATGCCGCTCGAACAGTTTCAAAAAATCCCATTTATCTTTTATGGGAACATCTTTTTCGATGTGGGATGGGTGAAGAATTACCCGAACTATGAGCAAAGTAACCGGCTAAGTGATAGATTGTTGTATGGAGTTGGATTGGGTATAGATTTCATCACGATCAATGATTTGACGACCCGTTTTGAATACTCTTACAATGCGGAAAACGAGTTTAACTTTTTCCTGAATTTTAAAGCCGCATTTTAGTCTATCTGGGAGATAAACACACAGTGCCACCCTAAAGCGGCACTTTTATTCTATTACCTGCTCGGTGTTTTTGATGTTTGAAGTTGCTTAGCCATCGCTGCACCAATCAAACTTTCCAGTGGGGTTCCACCTTTTTCATTCCCTCCTATAATCATGGTCTCAGGGAATTTGATTTTGGCGATTTCAGCAGCTACCCTTATATCCCGGTCCAGTTCAAGTTGAAGTTTGACCTCGGGTGTGATACCGGCACTTACTTTTTTAGCAATTTCATATGCATCAGCATCAGCCTGGACCTTTTTCTTTTGCGCATTCAACCTCTCTGTTTCCAGAGCAATCGCAGCAAGCTTTCTATTGGTTTCCTCCTGCTTCAGTTTGGTCTCAATGGCAATCAGGGCTTTCACCTGCTCTTTTTCCTGTGCTACCCGCTCTGCAGCCTTGTCACGCTCACCTTCTGCAATGATCCGCTGTTGCGCATCCTTGGCAGTCTCTACCTTTTGTTGCTCCAGCTGTCTTTTGGCTGATTCATCTCGCTGTGCTTCAAGACGCTGTTTAAAAGTAGCTTCAAGTTCTACATTGTCTACGATGACCTGGGAGACAATGATGTTATTCTCACTCAATTCATGGTCTATCCTTTTCGGTACACCATTCTCAAGGATCCTTTTTACATCATAACTTGTCTTTATCTCCTTGATGGATCTTTCTTCGTCCTGTATGGAAGCAAAGACAGTATCTCGTTTCTCTATTTTTTCCACGGCATAAGCTCCTTCCTTAAGTTGCTCTTCGAATACCTGACGGAAACTTTGAGCTTCACCGGAGATATAATCCTGGGCTGCAAACATGTAGGCAGTGTTCACCAACTGCTCCTTTACCGTTGGCACAATCGTATTATTTACAAGGTTACTCATCGTCCTGAATTTGACCGCCAGGCCAATGAAGCTCTCTTCATCTCGTGGAAGTTCAAATCTCGTTGAAACATATCCCGAAGCAGTCACCTGATCGATGAACCTCAGGGGAATAGGTTGCATTAAACCACTTACCTCTTTCTCATCCACTTCAATCCCATCCCCAACAACCTTCACGTCAATAAACTTTTGCCACTTATCAATTTTTGCAAATCCTCTCCATTTGATTCCCTGCTCCATCACCGCACTCATCTTGCCTGTGGGATAAACCAGGAGATAATTAAACCCCCTATCTGCAAAAAAGAACAATGAATTCAAAAGCATTAGAACTGCGCCAATAAACAATAAAACCACCCCCTGCCCAACCTTGAATTTCTTCAACCAGGCCAGGGTCTCTACCTGAATATCGATTCGGCTAATAACGATTACCGCGATACCCATTATAAGTACTAAAAAACCAATAAATGTTATCATGTGATTAGAATTTAAGAGTTAAACAATAGGGAGACAATTTTTAACTCTTCTTCTGGATAATGAATGATGTCTCTAAAGCTGAGCGGGCCTAAGAATGGAGTATGTAATTGCTTATACGATTATACGTATGTTGCATACAATTGGTTACATTAGTTGCTAAATGCCCGTATTCAAAGTATATAATTTGGTCTATTGGAAAATATGCAGATTATATTTTGAATGACTACCTTTTACTTTTCATCAAAATTTTTCCACTTCTTCTTCTTACCGGACTTGTTGAAGAAATACCATTGCCCTACTCTTTGACCATTTTTATAGGCGCCCTCATAGGTCTTGTTCTCTTCCGCATCAAAGTAATGCCATACACCGTGCTCATTGCCCTGCTGAAATGATCCTTTCTGATAGAGAGCCCCATTTTCATGATAAAAATGCCATAGACTGTCGGGAGTGCCTTCCGTATAGTAGCCTTCACGCTTCATATTGCCAGTCTCAAAATAGAACAGCCACTTGCCCTCATATAAACCGTCATTGAATATACCGAGTTTTTCCAACTCCCCATTGGGATGATAATACTTTGCAGTATCCTGTATTATACCATTTTCCCAATATTCAATTCCTAAAACACTCTCATCTATATCGTAGTATTTCTGAGTACCATGCAAAAGATCATTATCAAAATATAGCTCCGCATTGAGTGTCCCCCCCGGGTAAAAGTAAGTCCATAGACCTGTTTTACCTGTCTCATCTAACTTTCCATAAGCCTTCAGTTTTCCATCTTCATAGTAAATAGAATCCTGACCGAATGCGAGGCTCGGAATTAGAATAAGCACAACGATAAATACTCTCACCATAGAAAAATAAGACGCTTAATTTGACTTAAAGTTATATTGTTCATATTTTACGTATAATGTTACGTTTTGTGCTATACGGAACAGTCCTCTTTCTTGTTGGCAAAGTCTCAGCACAAGAAGAGTACAGCCTGGGAGCACGAAACAGCGCCTTGTCTGGAGCCTCACTGACAATTAATGATGCCTGGGCCACTCTTAATAACGTGGGAATGATAGGTAGAGCAGAAAATGCTACGGGTGCCATCACATATCAAAACAGATACAACATCCCCGAATTTATGGTATTGGGGGGTAGCTACATCCAAACATTTGATCTTTTCAACACTGGTTTGAGTTTTTACCGGTTTGGGACAGACCTTTTTAGTGAACAAAAACTTGGATTGGCTGTAGGTAATACCATTCAGATGGTAAGTATAGGTGCAGGAGCCAATTTGATTCAATATCGTATTGAAGGACTAGGCTCCTGGCAATATTGGGTTTTTGAGCTGGGGGGAGTCGCTCAATTATCAGATCAGCTATTTATTGGTGCACATATATTCAATATCAGTACAGGTGACCACATCCCTGTTATCATGAAAGCCGGACTTTCATACAGACCTATAAAAGATCTCATGATCAATATGGAAACCCACAAATCACTCGATACTGATGCAAGATTCGTTGCCGGGATTGAATACTTTATCATGAAACCTTTGGCGCTTAGATCTGGAATATCTACCAGACCATTCAAGAGCGCTTTCGGATTGGGATTTACGCTTCTACCTTTTGAAATGAATTACGCCTTTTCCGATCAAAGTGACCTGGGATCAATCCATGAAGTCTCCCTGAATTTTTCATTGGGTAAGCCATGAGGTTCTGTCTGCTTCTTTTCACGATGATTTTTCCTTTATTCATAAAAGGACAGGATCGCGATTTGGACCTGGAAAGCTTTGCAGAGAGATTTTATCAGCTCCAGGATGATGATTTACCCTATGAACAAATATATGAGTCATTGCTGCAGTATTATATGCATCCCGTAAACCTAAATAAAACAAGTACTGAGGAATTACTATCACTGAATATCTTAACACCTGAACAGATCAATCACCTAATGGATCATATACGGGATCATGGCCCCCTGATCTCCATTTATGAGCTACAATCCATCCCATCCTTATCTCCTGAAATCATCAGGGATCTGTTGCCCTTTGTAACTGTACGGGCAAGACATGATAGTCGTAGCCTTTGGGAACGTATACGTGCTGAAGAGAACAATTACCTTTTACTTCGTCATTTCAGGACGCTCCAATCCAAAAAAGGCTATCAATCCGATCAAAATGATCCTTATCTGGGAGATCCCAATTATTTCTATGCCAGATATCGTGTTTCGAGAACCAATGATTTCAGTCTTGGGTTTACCTTAGAAAAGGATGCAGGTGAACAGTTTTTTCGCAATGATTCTGGTAGTACCTCTTTAGCCGATTTCCAATCTTATCATTTCTTTCTAAAGGACAAGGGCTTGCTTAAAGCACTTGCTTTTGGTGATTATCAGATTCAACTGGGTCAGGGACTGGTCTTTGGTTCCGGTTTTAGCTTTGGTAAAGGAGCAGAACCTATCCATACCATCAGAAGAAATGAAATAGGTCTGAGGCCCTACACTTCGGCGCTGGAATCCGGGTTCTTTAGAGGAGCCGGATTGGCTCTTGGTAATAAACACTGGACATATACCATGATTCATTCCACAATAAACCAGGATGCCAGCATACTGAACGACACCACCTTTTCTGACTTCGAAGAATATGTCTCAAGCATTCAGGAAACGGGTTACCACAGAAACAAGTCCGAACTTGGCAGGAAAGACCAACTTCGCGAAACAACTTATGGTGGTGGACTTTCTTACCAGTCCAGGTATTTTAGATTGGGGATCACCTCCATATTCAATCGATTTAGTCATCCTATACAGAAGAAACCAAACAATTACAATCAATTCGAGTTTGTTGGGACTGAAAACTGGACCGGAAGCATCTATGGGTCATTGCTCTGGCAAAACATCAATGCTTTTGGTGAATTGGCTCAATCTTCTTCAGGTGGTATGGCCTACTATGCAGGTTTAATCGCAAGTCTTACCCCTCAAGTTGATTTTAGCTTTTCACTCAGAAACTACGACAAGAACTTTCACTCATTCTACGCCAATGGTTTTGGTGAACAATCCAGAACAATCAATGAAAAAGGAGCCTACTGGGGACTAAAATTCACACCTTACAGAAAGCTGATACTCGCCCTTTATTTTGATCATTTTGAATTCCCCTGGTTAAGGTACGGTGTGGATGCACCTTCTGATGGAATGGAATATTTAGGTAGACTCACCTATAAACTCTCCAGGAAAATCCAGCTTTATGCTCAGTATCGAGAAGAGGTAAAGGAAGTCTCGGAAACTGAGTCTGATTCTAACGTGAGTGCATTGATATCAGGGACAAAAAGAAATCTAATCATCAATGCGGATTATGAGGTCTCTCCCTCCATATCAATGAAGACTAGGGTTCAAACTTCTAACTATGACCTGGGCGAGCTCAAATCAGCGGGATTTGCACTTATGCAGGACATCCAATATAAAATCTGGCGACTAAAATTTGACGCTCGCTTTGCCATTTTTGATACGGACAATTATGACAACAGGATCTATGCCTATGAAAGAGATCTGCTGTATACATTTTCTATTCCTGCATACGCTGGAAATGGTACCCGGTCTTATATTATGATGAGATACTCCATCAACCGCAGCATAAACCTCTGGATAAAATATGCAAGGTTTAAGTACCAGGACGCCCAGCGTATCGGAAACGGATCGGAAGAAATCTCAGGCCCTGTGAGGTCAGACATTAGAACAATGCTAAAAATAAATTTCTGAATCAATCCAGACTTACTACCCTGCCCTCCTCAGAGGATAGATAGGCAGAATAGATTACTTTCACGCAATCCACAGCCAGGTCTATACCCGAATAAGGTTCTCTGTCATCACGAATGGCCTGAATAAAGTCATTGATCTCTTGCGAAAAGCCTCTAAACCAATCTTCATCGCAGCTCGGTCGGTTCCACCCTGCTTTCGTTTCCAGCTTTTCCATAAAATACTCTTTCTCAAAAACAGCAGGATCTACAGCATAAGTCTCGATGGCATCATTGCTGGTCATGTTTGCTTTGATCACACCATCGGTCATATAAGCCGTGACCCGCGTATTTAATCCGCCAAGCCCAACATCACTGATCATCACGGTAGCGCGAGAACCATCCTCAAAACGAATTATCAGGTTGGCCCAATCTTCCACATCGGTCGGATCAGAGCTGATCCAATTGTGCGCGCCTGCTGCTTTGGCTCGTTCAGACGCCTCGGTATGGATGAGGTCTGCCGTATCAGCCATCACAGAAACGGGCCTGATAGGTTTTCCCAATCGCTGTACCCCTTCCCACTGCTTAAGATGCAAACAAGCTCCCACAGAATGCGCCCCCATTCTCAACAAGGCACCACCTCCCATGTTTTTCCACTCTTTCGAATACAATGAATTCGAACCTGAGTGATTTTCTTCTGCACGGAGTTCCAGGACAGAACCTTTCGAAGCTGCCATCAGGTTACGCATTTTGACAATGGGAGGTGAATAAACCCAATTCTCAGCATAGCAAAATTTCACCCCATTACTCCTCACTGCATCCCTGACAGCTTCAGCATTTTTTCGTGCACCCTGTAGCATTTTTGCTCTGGGAACCATGAGTCCGATAGGTTCAGGATCTCCGGGCTCTCCAAAGTACCCCGTCAGCGGCTTCTCCATAATCACATGCTTGCCAGCTTCAGCAGCACGAATGGCTATCTCATGATGCGAGGCTGGTGGAGTACAGACATCTATCACATCAATATCCTTTTGGGATAGTAATGCATCCAGGCTATCCGTATGAAAACCTACATTAAAATCCCTGGCGAAAGCTTCTGCACTTTCTCCATTACGAGAGCAAACGCCCCTGATTTCAACCTGCCCGGGGGGAAGTTTGCTGAAATTCACCTGGTGCATCCTGGCGCCATACCTGGCCCCTACCATCCCTATTCCAATTGCTTTATCTGCCATGTCGTTTATTAAAATTCAGTCATTAATGTACTACTGCTTGCTGACTGGTGGGAATTTAAAACCATAGTTATTATCCTCCAAACCAAATGGGGCCTATCAAAAACATCCCATCAAAAAAAATTAAAAATATTTCTTCTTCAGTGAAACATTCTAACACTGGAAATAGTATATGTATGTACATTTAATGTAATAACATAATTTTAATATGGAAACTTTAACTAAAACAATTTGGTCAATTGACCCTACACACTCTGAAGCAGGCTTTAAAGTGAAGCACCTGGTGATTTCTACCGTAAATGGAAAATTCAATGAATTTGAAGGATCTGTAGAAACAGAAGATGATAATTTTGAACATGCCAAAATCAGCTTTGCTGCAAAAGTTGATTCTATCTCAACAGGTGTGGCTGACCGTGATGCTCACTTAAAATCTGATGACTTTTTCAATGCTGATCAACACCCTGAGCTTAAGTTCCAAAGCACTTCTTTTGAAAAAGTGAATGATGATGAATATGTGCTCAAAGGAGATCTAACCATCAGAGATGTGACCAAAGCTGTATCACTCAAAGCTGTCTATGGCGGTACTGTGACTGATCCCTATGGTAACACCAAAGCCGGATTCGAAATCGGCGGAAAAATCAATAGAAAAGAATTCGGGCTGAAATGGAATGCAGTGACAGAAGCAGGTTCTGTAGTTGTCAGTGATGAAGTAAAACTTGACCTGAACATTCAGATCGTTAAACAATCATAAGGAAAATTCGATTATATCTTCATGGCATCAATAGAAAGTATTCCTAACAAAAAAGGATCAGATCCCCGGTACCCGGTTCATGATTTGATCATCAAGCGATGGAGTCCAAGGGCTTTTGATCCAAAAGATATTAATGAAGAGGAGCTAAACCAGTTATTTGAGGCGATGAGATGGGCACCTTCCTCCATGAATGCACAACCATGGAGGATGCTTTATGCCCATAAAGGTGAAGAGGGGTTTAATAAACTGGTTGAATCTCTTGCAGAGGGCAACAAGCCCTGGGCAAAAGAAGCTCCTGTTTTAATGCTGGCGATGGTTAAAAAAGATCTGCCTAACGGATCACCAAACGGGTCAGCCAGGCATGATCTGGGATTGGCTATGGGCAACTTACTCGTGCAGGCTACCAGTATGGGCATTGGAGTCCATCAAATGGGGGGCTTTTCAAGGGAAAAAGCTATAGAATTGTTTAACATACCTGATGAGTTGGCTCCCAACACTATGATAGCACTTGGTCATTTTGGTAATCCAGATCAGCTTCCAGAAAAATTCAAGCAACGAGAGCTAAATCCTCGAAGCAGAAATGAGGTGAGTGAATTCACCTTTCACAATAGTCTATAGGTCTAAACAAAGGCATCCAATCCGGTAATTTCCTTGCCTAGAATGAGCAGATGAATATCGTGTGTGCCTTCATAAGTGATGACAGACTCAAGATTCATCATATGTCTCATGATCGGAAAATCTGCAGTGATACCCATACCACCTAAAATTTGGCGTGACTCTCTGGCAATATTCAGCGCAACTTCAACATTATTACGCTTGGCCATTGAGACTTGCTGGGTAGTGGCTTTGCCCTGGTCTTTAAGTTGACCCAATCTAAAATTCAAAAGTTGGGCCTTAGTGATCTCCGTAAACATTTCGGCCAGTTTTTTCTGTACCAGCTGAAATGAACCAATAGGTTTACCGAATTGGATACGCTCCTTCGCATATTTTCTGGCTGTTTCGAAGCAATCCATCGCAGCTCCAATGGATCCCCATGAGATTCCATACCGTGCACTGTCAAGGCAAGCCAGGGGTGCCCCCAGTCCATCTTTTCCTGGTAAAATATTTTCCTTTGGGATTTTCACATTGTTAAAAACGAGCTCCCCCGTTGCAGATGCTCTCAAAGACCATTTACCAGTTGTTTTCGGAGTAGTAAAACCTTCCATGCCCCTTTCTACAAGGACGCCTTTGATCCTTTTATCTTCATTTCTTGCCCATACCACCGCCACATCCGCATGTGGAGAGTTGGAAATCCACATTTTAGCACCATTCAGTACGTAATGATCACCTTCATCTATAATTTTAGTCTCCATCCCTGCCGGGTTGGATCCATGATTAGGTTCTGTCAATCCAAAACATCCCAAAAACTCTCCTGATGCCAATTTCGGCAAAAACTTCTTCTTCTGCTCTTCAGACCCAAAAGCATAGATCGGGAACATCACCAGGGATCCCTGCACAGAAGCCGTCGAACGCATACCGCTATCCCCACGCTCAACTTCCTGCATGATCAGACCATACGAAGTATAATCCAGTCCTCCTCCACCGTATTCGGGAGGTATTGTAGGGCCAAATATTCCGTGCTCACCCATCTTTTTTACGATCTCCAAAGGGAAATGATTCTCTTCGGCCCAGGACTCTATATAAGGGGTGATCTCTTTCTTTACAAAGTCTCTGGCTGAGGATCTTATGATCTTATGCTCCTCTGTCAGCAGGTCATCTATCTGATAAAAATCAGGAGCTTCAAAATCATCAATAAAGTTTCGTTTATTTGCGAAGTCTTTTTCAGCATTAATTGGGGTTGACATAGCCTGATTTTTGTTTTAAGTCTTAATTAACTCAAATTTACAACCAAAGCAACAGACCGAATGGCAAAGCGTAAGATTAGTGCAGATATCCTGGCACAACTGGAAAAATTGGATGCAAAGTTTGATGCAATGGGCCAGAATCTCTCCTCCTATCTCGACGGATTGCTTCATTCGGATTACCTTACCTATTGGGATTATATTCGACTAGATACGCTGCTAAGCCTACAATCTCCACGGACGAGTTTCCCTGACGAAAAGATCTTCATTCTATACCATCAAATCACAGAATTGTATCTCAAATTGATTTTGGTAGAACAAAACCAAATCCTGGAGGATTATGGTAAGTCAGATGTTGACCAGTTCATTAAACGGCTGGAGCGGATCAATCGCTATTTTGATCATTTGGTCAGCTCCTTTGATATCATGATCGATGGAATGGACCGGGAACAATTTCTCAGTTTCAGGATGTCACTTTTACCTTCTTCAGGTTTCCAATCTGCACAATTCAGGCTCTTCGAGATCGGCGCAACGGATTTTTATTTGCTAACAGAGCACGAAGTACATTCGAAGTTTACTTTCAAATCACCTTTGAAAGAAATATATGAAAATCTGTATTGGAAAAAAGGGGCTACAGAGCTTGCAACAGGTAAAAAGACTTTAACGCTCAAGCAATTTGAGGATAAATATGCAGAAGAATTTCTACAGAAAGCCTCTTTTGCCAAGGACATCAACATCCGGCAGCAATACCATCAATTCTTTGAAGGAGAGCAAAGAGTAATTGAAGAATTGAGAAAACTGGACCACAAATCAAACGTTGCCTGGCCGCTTGTACATTACAAATCGGCTGTCAAATACCTGCAAAAAGACCCTAAACTCATCAAAGCATCCGGAGGTACTAACTGGCAAAAATATCTTCCACCAAAAAGGAAGAAGATTATTTTCTATCCGGAACTTTGGAGTGAGGAAGAAATCGAAAACTGGGGTTCTAAACTTTAACTGGATTACCTTTGTAAACAGATGAGAATCATCTGTTTAATCATAGGGGTATGCATAATAAGTGAAGTCCAGTCACAGACGTTCATCAAGCGCACTTATTACGATGATCTTCACGAAATGCCCAAAGAAGTCATCAGCCTCAGCAAGCAGGATTCATCTTTGCACGGTCCTTTTCTCAGCTATTACACCAGCGGATCCTTACAAGCTGAAGGCTATTATCTAAATAATCTCTCTGACAGCACCTGGATATTCTATTTTGAAAATGGCCAGAAAAAGGCCGAAGGAAAATATAGCCAGGGCAAACAAACTGGTAAATGGAGATACTATTTCGAACGAGGTAACCTCAGGGCAGAAGGTATCATGAAAGAAGATACCAAGCATGGAGCATGGACATTCTACTTCGAAAATGGATCGGAAAAGAGTTCAGGAGTATATTATAAGGATCAGAAAGAAGGTATTTGGAATTACTTCTATGAGGACGGGATCGTGAAAGCTCAGGCTTTTTACGAACGCGGGACCGGAAATTACAAAGAGTTTTATCCTTCCGGGGCAGTGAAAAATGAAGGGAAAAACATCGAAGAAAAGAGTGTGGGTAGATGGAGATACTATTATGAATCCGGTGAACTGGAAGCAGAGGGTGAGTATTTCGGTGGTTTGCGCAACGGCTTATGGAAATACTATCATAAAAATAAAACTGTAGCAGCAGAGGGCAGGTTCCTTGATGGTGAGAAGTCAGGCATTTGGAAGTACTATTATCCGGATGGGTCGATCAGTAGTGAGGGCCAGATGAAGCAGGACAAGCAGGAAGGCTTTTGGAAGCTTTATTACCCCACAGGTGATCTCAAAGGAGAAGGAAGTTATGATCAGGGCTCTGGAACATATACCGAATATTATGCCAATGGAAAACAAAAATCAAGTGGCCGGATCAAGGACGGTCTCAAAGAAGGTACCTGGACTTATTTTTCGGAAGAAGGACTTGAGGAAGGTAAGGCTGAATTCAAAAATGGTGTGGGAGAATACAAAGGGTTCTATCCGGATGGCACTCTCAGAATGGAAGGAACAATAAGAGATGACAAGCGAGTGGGAGAATGGACCCTCTACTACCCTGACGGTCGCGTGGCTGGAGTATATAAACCCATCTACGAAAACGAAAAACCAATCTTCAGAACCAAGGATCTGAAAGACCCCAATGAAAAAGGCAGTGATAAACCCGAATACAAATTCCGGAACAAAAAAATTCGATATTTCAACCCCAGCATCAACGAATATCGGGGGGTCATTTTTGGTACAAATCCTCTTTGGATGCCTTTTGGAAGCTTACCGCTTGCTGCTGAATACTACATCCAGGAGCGAATAGGTTATGAGTTGGAAGTTACTGTCATTCGTCGGCCATTCTTTTCAACCAATGAAAATGTCCTTTTGGATGATTTATATTCAAGGGGTAGCAAAATAGAGATTCGACAGAAATTTTATCATCCGGACACACCGATGGGCTTACTG
Organism: Cyclobacteriaceae bacterium; assembly: GCA_965228595.1. Lineage (GTDB taxonomy): Bacteria > Bacteroidota > Bacteroidia > Cytophagales > Cyclobacteriaceae > UBA7330. The sequence goes on from OZ245828.1 coordinate 151,557, forward strand.
TACTTTGGTCATGAGGTGATCGGGGAAATCCAACAGCATTACGTAAATGTGATCGACAATCAAGGGAATGAAAGTAGCCTGAATGCTTCTGAGGTAAACTATGGGTATGGTCTCTTTATCGGCACAAGGTGGATGGAAAGACCGGGAGACAACGGCTTTTCGGTTGACTTCAGAATCGGGTTAGGACTGGGAAGAAGACATATCGCCAATAATTACGAATCCACACCCTCAAATGATGACTTGTTTTCGGAACTAAATCGGGATGAATTTTATTTACCCATTATATTCAGTATCAACTTAGGTTATGGCTTCCCCAAACGAAGAACAACAAGTACTTTCTGATTCAGCTCCCTCAACAGAAAAAAAGAAATACACAGTAATAATTGGAGCCACTCCAAACCCTACGAGGTATGCATATTTTGCTGCACAAAAGTTAAATCGCCATGATCACCCAATCTTGCCATTGGGGATAAAAAAAGGTCAGGTAGAAGGCATTGACATTTTGGACCTTAGGAAGAGGCCGGCTCTTGAAAATGTGGATACGGTTACCATGTACATCAACCCAACCCATCAGGCCGAATGGGAAGACTACCTCCTAAGTCTTAAGCCAAGAAGAATCATTTTTAATCCTGGAACAGAAAACCCCCGGTTTGCCTCGAAAGCAAACAGCATAGGCATTGAAACCTTAAATAGCTGTACGCTGGTCATGTTGAGCGCCGGAACTTATTGAGTTCTTTCAACAGAAACTTTGGGCACACAGATCACTCCCCGCTCAATCATCTTATGGATCTCTACAGCAAGTTTTTGATTTTCCCTGTTATCAAAATCAATTTCATTCCCATTATAGCTGAATAAAGAGAGGTTCATCAGTTTAGAAATGTCGGATGGTATGTTGGTGATCTGATTGTTCGAAATATCAATATCCTTCAGCTGACTGAGCGATAATACCTGATCCGGAAAGTCTACCAGGTAATTATTATTGATACGTATTACATTCAGCTTTTCTAATCTGGAGATTCCCTCAGGCAGAACACTCAGACGATTGTGATGAAGATAAAGCTCCTTAAGTCCATTTAATTCGCCGATGGATTCCGGAACATCATAGACCTCATTATGGGCCAGGTATAAAATTTCCAGGTTTTTTAGCTTGGCCAGATCAGGTGGGATCACCTCAAGTTTATTGTAATACAAATCAATTACTTCGAGTTTTTCCAGCTCGAAAAAATCAAGAGGTAAGCGACGCACTTCATTTTTATACAACGAAAGTTTTGACAGGTTTTGCATGGCCGAGATACCTTCCGGCAGTTCCGATAGATCATTATGAAGCATTTGCAACTTTTCTAAGCCACTGAGTTGATAAAATGAAGGATCAAGGGTCTCGATATTGCACCGATTCAGATAAAGTTCTTTTAAGAAAAATAGTTTGTGATAGGAATCTTCTTGAATTTCTATCAAATGATTTCTATTCAAACTTAGCTTTTCGAGGGAATCCACTCTGGAAAGTCTTTTTACATCGATTTCTACTAAAAGATTATGATCCAGAATCAGATGCTTCAGCCCTTTCAGCTTTTTAACTCCAAGAGGTACCCTCGTCAAAGTATTGTCACCCAGATCCAAAGTTTCGATTTGTGGTATTCGCTGAATACGTATCCACCAATAATCCTCAAGTGCATTGTTTCTCCAGAATATGCTCTTTAAATGTTTGAGGTGACCAAGCTCAGCAGGCAGTTTTTTAATATTGTTATAATTCAGGATCAGCTTTTCGATATTTGAAGCTTGATATACAAAGGTTGGTACCCTATCCAAACCTGCATAGCTCAAATCAATTTCTTTCAGGGTATCTAACCTTTGATTTGCTTTCAGCCATTCCAGTTGCTCTTCACCTGAAGCAGAGTGCCGCTCCAATTCTGCCTGCCTCAAGGAGTCGAGTGTTTTTTTCGGGTTATCAGCTAAATTCTGAAGATAAATCTGACGTGCCCTTCGCCTGTTTTCCATTATTTGCTTCAAACTATCCATGTTCGCCATCCGCTCCTGTCCATATCCGGGAAGGGATGAAATGAATAAAAAGAGCAATAGAAATCTAATCATCTAACTAACTATTTAGTTATACCAAAACTAGTAAATGTTTTGACATCAAACAACCCGCTCCATGAAGCATAATTTGCTTACTTTTGAGGTTTTAAACGACACTACATGGAACAAGATAAGTCATTAGGTAAAGGAAACTATTCAGCAAGCAATATTCAGGTTTTAGAGGGGCTGGAAGCCGTGCGAAAAAGACCTGCCATGTACATTGGAGATGTGGGCGTAAAAGGGCTTCACCACATGGTTTGGGAGGTTGTGGACAACTCCATCGATGAAGCGCTAGCGGGATATTGTAATAACATTACCGTCGAGATCAATGAAGACAATTCTATTACAGTTACTGATGATGGACGGGGAATTCCTACTGATCTCCATGAAAAAGAAAAAAAATCAGCCCTTGAAGTTGTAATGACTGTGCTCCACGCAGGAGGTAAGTTCGATAAAGATACCTATAAAGTTTCCGGAGGTTTGCATGGTGTGGGTGTATCCTGTGTAAATGCACTGTCCACTCAACTAATAGCTACAGTTCATCGAAATGGCACTATTTATCAGCAGGAATATTCTTTGGGAGTACCAAAGGCTCCTGTGAAAGAAATCGGCAAAACAGACATTACCGGGACAGTCATTAAGTTTATGCCCGACAGCAGTATTTTCATTGTATCTGAATACAGCTTTGAAACCATTGCGGGCAGGCTCAGGGAGTTGTCATTTCTTAATGCCGGCATCAGGATCCATTTGGTTGATCACAGGGACACTGACGAGAACGGAAATTCCATTAGGGTAGAGTTCTTTTCCGAAGGAGGGTTGAAAGAATTCGTCAAATACCTGGATAGCACCAGAGAAATTCTTATTCCGGACCCCATTTATATAGATACTGAAAGAACCGGAGTTCCAACTCAGGTTGCCATGAGCTACAACACCTCATTCAATGAGAATGTTGTTTCTTATGTAAACAACATCAACACCATTGAGGGGGGGACACACGTTGCCGGTTTCAGGAGAGCCCTGACAAGGACCCTTAAATCCTATGCGGATAAATCAGGATTACTGGACAAAGTTAAAATAGACATCACCGGAGACGACTTCAGGGAAGGTCTTACAGCGGTCATTTCGGTCAAGATAGCAGAGCCACAGTTTGAAGGCCAAACCAAGACCAAGTTGGGTAACAATGATGCCATGGGCGCTGTGGATACGGCCGTATCGGAAGCGCTCAACGAATATCTGGAAGAGCATCCCAAGGAGGCCAAGCAAATCGTTTCCAAGGTAATTCTTGCAGCTCAAGCCAGACACGCAGCACGTAAAGCCCGTGAAATGGTTCAAAGAAAGAATGTGCTTTCTGGCACAGGACTTCCGGGTAAGTTGGCCGACTGCTCTGACAAGGATCCTGCTTCATGTGAAATCTACCTGGTAGAAGGTGATTCTGCTGGTGGGTCTGCCAAACAAGGTAGGGACAGAAAATTCCAGGCCATCCTCCCCCTTCGCGGAAAGATCCTGAATGTGGAGAAAGCTCAGGAGCATAAGATTTATGACAATGATGAGATCAAAAACATCATTACCGCATTGGGTGTTTCTTTCGGAACTGAAGATGATCAAAAAGCGCTCAATATGGAGAGATTAAGGTATCACAAGATCATCATCATGACCGATGCTGATATTGATGGTAGCCATATCCGTACACTCATCCTTACTTTCTTCTTCCGGTATATGAGAGAGTTGATTGAAAAAGGATACCTGTACATCGCCCTGCCTCCACTTTATTTACTTAAGAAAGGTAAAAATGAAAGATACGCCTGGTCAGAAAATGACAGGATGAAAATCGTAAAGGAGTTAGCCGATGGTAAGGAGGATGCAGTCAATGTTCAACGATACAAAGGTCTTGGAGAGATGAATCCTGAGCAATTATGGACAACAACTATGGACCCTGAAACACGAGGTTTAAAGCAGGTAACCATAGAATCAGCAGCTGAAGCTGATCACTTGTTCTCAATGTTAATGGGTGACGAAGTTGGGCCTCGACGAGATTTCATCGAGAAAAATGCAAAATACGCGAAGGTAGACGTTTGATAACTTTTACTTAAATGCAGTTGTTATCATTTGGAATATGGCTAAAAATAGCTTCCAAATGATAGCAAATGAAAAAAGGATTGCCGATCCAAACGCCAGAACTATAAGTAATATCAGTTCAAAAAACTTCTCCATTGAATAGTTGTTGGTCCAATAAATAAAGTCAATAATCCTTGAATAGTTCAAAATTTATCAAAAAAGTTATCCACAGAACATCCTCATATTGGAAATATTCAATCCTGGCACTGATATTTTCAATTTTTTGCAATATTTCATGGGGACAGTCCTACTGGCAACAGCGTGTGGAATATGAAATAGACATCGATTTCGATGTGAAAACACACCGGTTTACAGGAAATCAAACCTTAAAATATTACAATAATTCTCCTGACACGTTGTATGACGTTTTTTATCATTTATACTTTAATGCCTTTCAGCCCAACAGCATGATGGATGTGCGGAACAGGTCTCTTCCTGACCCCAGTCCAAAAATTTCTGACAAAATTTTATACCTTGATTCGAGTGAGATTGGTTATCACAAAATCAACTCATTATCCCAGAATGGAAAACCCCTTGAGTATCTGACTGAGGGGACGGTATTGGAAGTAAAATTGGCGGACCCGATTCCCCCAAAGTCTTCCGCCGTGTTTAAGATGGAATTTCAAAGTCAGGTTCCACTGCAGATCAGAAGGTCAGGAAGGAACAGTGCGGAAGGCATCGATTACTCCATGTCGCAGTGGTACCCCAAAATGGCAGAATATGATGCCAGAGGCTGGCATACCACACCTTATGTAAACAGGGAATTTTATGCACCCTGGGGCGACTTTAATGTCTCCATCACCATTGATAAAAACTACATCCTGGGAGGTACTGGTGTAATAAAAAATCCGGAAGCAGTAGGATATGGATATGCTTCCGAAAACCCTTCTGATGAATCTGTGGAAAGACTCACCTGGAAATTTGAGGCCAACAATGTGCACGATTTCGTTTGGGCAGCTGACCGTGACTACGTGCATGAGATACGCAAAGCTGAAAATGGTTTTGATGTTCATTTTCTTTACCAAAAGCAAGAGGATGCTGAAATGTGGTCTAAAGCCATTGATTATACTATGAAGGCGTTCCCTTATATCCAGGAAAATTTCGGTGAGTACCCTTATCCCCAGTTTTCGGTTATCCAGGGAGGTGATGGAGGAATGGAATATCCTATGGCTACTTTGATCACCAGTGGCAGGAGTTTAAGCTCATTGGTGAGCGTGATCATACATGAACTGATGCATCAATGGTACTACGGCATACTTGCTAACAATGAAAGCTATTCCTCATGGATGGATGAAGGATTCACTGAGTATGCAGAAATGTATACCAAAGCCTTTATTTATGACAGTAAAGGCAGGAACCATGAGTTTTTCAATCCAGTTGCCAGTGCTTATGTGAGCTATATTATATGGGCTAAAACAGGAATGGAAGAGCCTATGAGTACGCATGCCGATCATTTTGCAACCAACAATGCGTATGTGGTGGCAGCTTATACAAAAGGAAAAGTAACGCTGCAACAATTGAAATATATTATAGGGAAAGCAAATGTAGATGAGGGTTTGTTGAAGTACTATGACGAGTGGAAGTTTAAGCACCCCTGGCCTGAAGACTTTTTCAGCATAATGGAAAAGCAATCAGGTATTACATTAGATTGGTATCATGACTATTGGATCAACTCAACGCATACAATAGATTATGAGATTCATGAAGTGACTCCATCCTCAAAGGATTCATCCAAAATTGTTTTGAAACGATTGCAACGTATGCCCATGCCTGTTGATCTATGGGTAACAACAAAGAACGGAGATCGACAATTGTACTATATCCCCTTAGATATAATGAGAGGCGAAAAACCCAATGACTTCGATGTAGAAAGAACCACACTTCCTGATTGGGCATGGACGCATCCTGAATACACTCTGGAAATAGGCGTACCTTTCAATAAGATCAAAAAGATCGAGATGGATGCTTCCGGATGGATGGCTGACATCGATCGTAAAAACAATGTATTCCCCCGGGAAGACTAAATTAATTCACATCTGCACGGATACTGATCATTTGAGTAGGTCCGATGGGGTCATTTGAAAATATGGTGACCGTCTTATATTGCCTACCTCGCCTTCCTGATGTGTTGAATGTAACAGTCATTGGAACTGACTCCCCTGGCTTCAGCTCAGTTTTAGGTAACGAGGAGACCGTACAACCGCAATTACCCCTGGTATCTCTTATGCTGAGGGTGTTTTTTCCTGTATTAGAGATCTGAAAGGTAGTTTTCACGGTATTGCCCTCAGTCAACCTTCCAAAGTCATGATTGGTTCGATCAATAGCCAAACGCGGTGCGTTGGCCTTCTCCTCAGCTGTCATGGGTGGAAAATATTCTTCTATTGTAGCTACAACGAAGAGTTCCTTCATTTCTCCAGGAGCCTCGGAGGTAAAAAACCGAACATTGTCTGTATGAAAACCCAGGCTTCCCTTTTTCTTAGGATCATAGGTCACCACCAGTTGCCCGGATTCATTGGGCTCCAGGGTCTGTGGTTGCAACGCTAATGAAATGAATTCAGGTATCATTCCCCTTTCCTTAACCAGACTCATAGCCTCATCTGCATCATTGTGAATATCAAACGATTTCACCACTGGTTTTTCATTGGTCATCCGTCCCAGATTTAGGGATTTATATTTAATCCGTAGCCCACCTATTTTTAATGGCAGCTCCTCAGCTACAGTTTTAGGGGAAGGCTTTACATAGCCCTCAATGAAAAGCGTTGCATTTCCTCCGGCAGCATTGCTGGTGACCTGTAATGATTTTTTAAATTGTCCTGGTCGGTTCCTGGGATTATACTGAGCTTTGATGAAACCCGAATCTCCAGGCATCACAAGTTCCTTGGTCCAACCCGGTGTAGTACAGCCACAAGAAGCTTTTACCTGTATGATCTTGATAGGTTGGTCCCCTGTATTTTTAAACTGAAAACTAAAATCGATCGGCCCCGCATTTTCATCCACATCACCAAAGTCATGGGTGGTCTTTGCAAACTCAATCTTGCCTTGTGCCTGCAACTGGACACTATAAAATATGCTAGCGAGGATAATGACGATTAATCTCATTCTTAAACTTTTCTTAAACGGGTACAAAGATTCAAATTATTTAGGTTTGCACAAAAAATATTATGTCGCGCATCCTTACTGGAATTCAAAGTTCCGGGAAACCACATTTGGGTAACATCCTCGGAGCCATTGCACCAGCTATTGAACTTTCTAAGAACGAAAAAAATGAATCTTTCTTATTCATAGCTGACCTTCATTCTTTAACCACAATTAAAGACGCAGATCAAAGGAAAGAGAATGTAATGGCTGTTGCTGCTGCCTGGCTGGCATTTGGTTTGGACACATCAAAGAACTTGTTTTACCGACAAAGCAAGGTAACTGAGGTTTGTGAACTCGCCTGGTATCTCAATTGCCTCACACCCTTTCCTATGCTGGCTAATGCACACTCATTCAAAGACAAATCTGAGCGATTATCCGATGTCAATGCCGGGCTATTTACCTACCCGGTTTTGATGGCGGCTGACATCCTCCTGTATGATGCCAACTTCGTGCCGGTGGGGAAAGATCAGAAGCAGCACCTGGAAATGACCCGAGATATTGCTTCCACCTTTAATAACCAGTATGGGGAAACTTTCGTGATGCCGGAAGCCAAAATTGATGACGATGTGATGACCATCCCCGGTACTGATGGTCAGAAGATGAGCAAGTCCTACGGCAATACTATTGACATCTTCCAGCCCGAAAAGAAGCTCAGAAAAAACATCATGTCTATCATCACGGATAGCACACCCATGGAAGAGCCCAAAAACCCTGATACATGCAATGTATTTGCAATTTATCAGCTACTGGCAACGTCTGATCAAACCGAAGAGCTAAGGAAAAAGTATCTCGGTGGTAATTATGGATACGGTCATGCCAAGCAGGCACTTTTCGAACTCATCATGGAGCTTTATCAAACACAGAGAGAAAAATATGATCAGTTAATCAACAATCCTGCAGAAATTGAAAGGCTGCTCGAAGAAGGTGAAAGAAAAGCCAGCCAAATTGCAAAAGAAGTATTGGAAAGAGTGAGAAATAAGCTCGGATTTTAATATTTTTAATTCAAACCTCAAAAATTTACTATGTCGCTAGAATCAAGGGTATTAAGTTGGTTAGATAGTCAGGCCATCGATCAGGAAACCAAAGAGTCAATCAAAACGCTCCAATCCAAAAATCAGGAAGAACTTACAGAAGCATTTTACAAAGATCTGGAATTTGGTACCGGAGGGCTCAGAGGGATCATGGGTGTTGGCTCAAACCGCATGAATAAATATACCATTGGTATGGCTACACAGGGCTTGGCCAACTACCTGAACCAAAGTTTCCCCAATGAGAAAATAAAGGTGGCGATTGCCCATGATAGCCGGAACAACAGCCGGTTCTTTGCTGAGACCACTGCTGCGGTGTTCTCTGCCAATGGTATCAAAGTGTACCTTTTTGAATCGCTACGCCCTACCCCCGAACTCTCATACAGCATCAGAAAGCTCAAGTGTAAGAGTGGTGTTGTAATCACTGCATCGCACAACCCCAAAGAATACAATGGCTACAAGGCCTACTGGGATGATGGAGGCCAACTTGTACCCCCCCACGACAAAAATGTAATTGATGAGGTCAATAAGATCAGCTCTTTCGATGATGTGAAGTTTAATGGAAACAATGACCTGATAGAAATAATAGGAGAAGAGATTGATAAACAATATATAGAAGTCTTAAAAGGCTTAAGCCTCTCTCCTGAAACCATTGCCAAAGAAAGTGACACCAAAATCGTATTCAGTTCTATTCATGGTACTGGGATTAAGCTGGTTCCCAGGGTGTTGGAAGCCTTTGGTTTCAAAAATGTGATCGTAGTGTCTGAACAGGCCGAACCTGATGGCAACTTCCCGACCGTGGTATACCCAAATCCAGAGGAAGCCGAAGCCATGAGCCTGGCCTTGAAAAAAGCAGCTGAAATTGATGCAGATCTAGTGATGGCTACGGACCCTGATGCTGACCGGGTGGGTATTGCTGCCAAAAATAAAAACGGAGAATTTCAGCTACTCAATGGCAATCAGACAGGTACCCTACTCATCTATTACCTCCTGAGAAAGTGGCAGGAGAACAAAAAGCTGGATGGAAAGCAATTTGTGGTGAAAACCATTGTCACCACTGATCTGATCAAGCGAATAGCTGACCATTTTAAAGTGACAAGCTACGATACATTAACAGGATTTAAATACATCGCTGAACTGATCAAAGAATTAGAAGGTAAATCAAAGTTCATTGCGGGTGGGGAAGAAAGCTATGGGTATTTGGTGGGTGACAGCGTCCGTGACAAAGATGCGGTAGCATCATGTGCCATGATTGCTGAGATGGCAGCCTGGGCAAAGTCAGAAGGCCTGTCCGTCTTTGATCTGATGGAAAATATTTACCGGCAATTTGGATTTTTCCTTGAATCCCTGAAATCTATCACCAGGAAAGGCAAAGCAGGTGCCGAAGAAATTCAGGAAATGATGGTCAAATTCCGGAAAGAGCCCCCATCGTCTCTTGGGGGATCAAAAGTTGTGAAACTTATTGATTATCAAGCTTCTACAGAAAAAGATTTGACCACCGGAAAAGAGAAGCCCATTGATTACCCAAAATCCAATGTACTTCAGTTTTTTACAGCAGATGAGTCAAAAGTATCCATCAGGCCATCTGGCACAGAGCCTAAAATCAAATTTTACTTTTCGGTGAATACAAAATTGGAAGACAGCGAGTCAGTAGACGAGGTCAAAACAAAGCTTGAGGCTAAAATAAATGGCATTATTTTAGACCTTGGACTTTAAGAAGTTGGTTTTATATTGTTGATATCTCCTTTACTGGTTATCTTGCAAAGTTGAACCCCAATTACCCGATTGTTCATTCTAACCTAACTTTTATCGCTCTTGAACGTCACGCTCAACCTATTACTAGTTACTGTCGGTTTCGTTTTACTTATAAAAGGGGCTGACCTGTTGGTCAACGGGGCTTCTTCTCTTGCCAAAAGGTTCAATGTTTCGGATATCGCTATTGGTCTTACGATTGTGGCCATGGGAACATCAGCGCCCGAGCTGGTTGTGAATATTATTTCCGGAACCGTAATATCACCAAAAGGCACCCATGACGTGGTTTTTGGAAACATCATCGGCTCTAATATTTTCAACATCTTTCTCATACTGGGTGTTGCCAGTGTGATCTATCCATTGACAGTTCAGCGTAATGCCTTGTGGAAAGAAATTCCCTACTCTCTGGTAGCCACAGTGATTTTCTTTGTATTGGTCAATGATAAAATGTTTGGATTGGGAGATAAGAATCAGTTGGGCATATTTGATGGCGTCCTGCTCCTGATCATGTTTTCATTGTTTCTGTTGTACATATTCCTGAACCTGAAAAGGAACCCGGACGACAGTGAGTTGATTGAAGATATCGCAGTAATGCCCGTCTGGAAAACAGTAGTTTTTGTGGTTTTTGGAATTGCAGGCCTAACAATCGGTGGCAGAATGATTGTAGACAATGCAGTTTCCATTGCTAATGCATTTCATGTAAGTGAAAAACTGATCGGACTGACCATTTTAGCTGCAGGTACCTCTCTGCCGGAGCTTGCTACCTCGGCTGTGGCAGCTTTTCAAAAGAAATCTGATCTGGCTGTCGGAAATATCGTGGGATCAAACATTTTCAACCTGCTGCTGGTCATTGGTGTTACCGCAATTATCCACAACCCGATCATTTACAACCCGGTTTTAAATACTGATCTGATCATAGTGATGATTGGTACATTTATGCTGTTCATCTTTATGTTCACCTTCAAGCAATATAAACTTGACAGATCAGAGGGATTGATCTACCTGCTGGGTTTTGTAGCTTATTTGTTCTATTTATTCACAAGACTTTAACAGGTAATCGCTCAATTCTCCCTTAATTTACAGTGTATTTGCAACACTAAATGCCTTACTCATGCTTCCAAAAATCAATCCTACTGAAACATCGGCCTGGAGCAAGTTGAAATCTCACTTTGAAAAAACCAAAGACATTCGGCTGAAGGACCAGTTTCAAAAAGATCCCGAAAGGTTTAAAAAGTTCTCCCTGACTTTTGGAGACATGCTGGTGGACTTCTCTAAAAACCGGATTGATGAACAGACCATGGATCTCCTTGTACAACTGGCAGACGAGGTGAAACTGGACGAGGCCAAAAAACAAATGTTTGGAGGCGAAAAGATCAACATGACAGAAGACCGTGCTGTTTTGCATGTCGCATTGAGAAATCGAAGGGGGAATCCCATCAAATTTGAAGGTAAGGATGTAATGCCTGACATCAATGGGGTTCTTGCCAAAATCGAAAAATTTACAAGCAAACTGCACGATGGTAAATTGCTGGGTTATACCGGCAAGTCAATCAATACCGTCGTAAATATAGGGATTGGAGGATCCAATCTGGGACCTTACATGGTAACAGAAGCTTTGAAACCATTTGTGAAAGAAGGCTTTAATTTTCATTTTGTATCCAATATTGATAGCTCAGACCTTGCTTCCAAACTAAAGGTTGTAGATTCTGAAACCACCCTCTTTGTGATCGCTTCCAAGACCTTCACAACTTTAGAGACGATGACCAATGCCAGGTCAGCCAAAGATTGGTTTTTGAAATCAGCCAAAGATCAGAAGTTTGTCAAAAACCATTTTATCGCGATATCTACCAATACTGAAGCTGTTGCTGAATTTGGTATTGACACAGAAAATATGTTTCAGTTCTGGGACTGGGTTGGTGGAAGGTACTCCCTTTGGTCAGCGATCGGTATGTCTATTGCCTGTGCCATCGGCTATGACAACTTTATCAAACTTCATGAGGGCGCAGAAGCCATGGATCAGCATTTTCTGAATACACGGTCTTCTGAAAATATCCCGGTGATTCTTAGTTTGCTGGGTATCTGGTACAACAATTTCTATAACGCAGAATCACAAGCCATTTTGCCTTATGACGAGAATCTGCATGCTTTCTCAGCCTATTTCCAACAGGGGGACATGGAAAGTAATGGTAAATCAGTGGACAGGGGCGGCAAAAAAGTTGACTACCAGACAGGACCTATTATCTGGGGAGAGCCAGGTACAGACGGGCAGCATGCGTTCTATCAACTGATCCACCAGGGGACCAAGCTCATTCCCTGTGATTTTTTAGCAGCAGCAGTGAGTCAAAATCCTCTTGGAGATCATCATGAAAAACTCATCGCCAATTTCTTTGCTCAGCCAGAAGCACTGATGATGGGGAAATCCCGTGAAGAAGTCATTAAAGAATTTGAAACCAAAGGAATTGCTGAAAAAGACTATCAACATTTAGTGCCATTTAAGGTATTTGATGGAAATAGACCTTCTACTTCCATCCTCTACAAGACCCTGGATCCGCATACGCTTGGTGCTCTCATTGCCATGTATGAGCATAAAATATTTGTTCAGGGTATTATTTGGAATATTTTTAGCTTCGACCAGTGGGGTGTGGAGCTGGGAAAACAATTGGCCAATAAGATCTTACCAGAATTGGCAGGAGAGCAAACAGTAACAAGCCATGACTCATCCACCAATGCCATGATCAATTATTTCAAAAAACTGAGAGGCTAGTAGTTTCTTAGGTGATGGCATATAATCCCGGTAGCAATTCCTACATTAAGGGATTCTGCTTTGCCAAAGCCACGAATTGAAATGGTAGAAGTGAGCAAGGGCCTTACTTTTGATGAAATACCGGCTGATTCACTGCCCATTACGATGAATGATGGCTTCGGAAAACTGGTTTTCACAAGGTCTTTCCCTCCCATGTCTCCTCCAAAAACCGGTTTTTTGCTTTGCTTGATAAGTTGGATGATATCTGTATAGTAAACTCTAACGCGAGTAAAAGAACCCATTGTGGCATTGATTACTTTTGGATTATAAAAGTCTGCGGTATGTTCCGAACATACAAGATGCTTGAACCCGAACCAATCGAGTGTCCTGATGATGGTACCTAAATTACCAGGATCTCCGATGTCATCAAGTATAAAGGTATAACCTTTCAGATCAGCCTTATCCAACGGATAATCCCTCTTTCGTGCCACAGCAAGACATTCGTTGTTTACTTTGAAGGTACCCAACTGACTCAACTCCTGTTCGGTTGAAACAATGACCTCAAAGTTTTTGTTAAAGACAAAAGGGTTTTGGTCAGCAAACAATTCTGTACAAACTATGCGCTCAATTTCAAAATCTGACTCTATTAATTCCAATACGTTTTTCTTACCCTCAATCAAAAAAGCATTTTCGATATCTCTATACTTTTTTATCTTGAGTGATTTGATGAATTTTGACTGTTTCTTTGAAATCATTGGGATAAGCGCGATTTGAAATTCAACCCTATATATTTTTTCCTCATAATCTTCTTAAGTTCTTGTCTGAGTTCCAGATTGGTTAAAGAGGGAGAAACTCTTCTATACAAGCAGAAATTTTCTGATGCTAAAAATATAAATAAAGAAACACTCCTGAACCTGGTAGCTCAAAAGTCTAATCAAAAGCTTCTCGGTTTACCGATAAGTCTTGAGGTAAAAGCCTATCAGATGGGCAAAAACGGATTCCTTTTTTTTAGTGCCTACGATTCAACCAGAGTATCTGAAAGTCTCACCCGGATTGAAAGTAAGTATACGGAAAAAATCAATGGAACCTCCAAGGACAAAAAGAAAAGCAGGTTACGCTCAAAGCTGATCAGCAAGACTGAGAAAAAGAACAGGAAACTTAAGGAGGGCAACCTGTTGATGCGCTGGGGTAGTCCTCCAGCTATCTTTGACAGCACGCTGATCCCAACATCAATCGAAAATATTGAACAATATCTTTTTGCCCGGGGCTATTTCAACACTACCGTGGAAACAAGAATCACCCACCCTAAGAAACACAGGACAATTGTTAAATACAACATCAAACAGAATACAGCTTATTACATCGATTCAGTAGTCTATGCTATCGAAGACGAAAAAGCCCGGAAATTGGTATTGAATAACCATGAAGGAAACCTTTTGCTTGGCAAGAGATACGACCAGGAGACTGTAACCAAAGAGCGGGAGCGCATCTTTGAATTGTTTGCCAACAATGGATATTTCGATTTCAAAAGACAATACATTCACTTTGGTTTTGACTCCACCACCCTTGGCAACAATCACCTGATTTTAAAAGAAACCATTGCCAACCCTCCAAATGCACCTGCACATAAAATCTTTACCATAGACTCAGTAATATTTGATGCCAATATTTCAAACACTGAGGAGAGTTTAATCAGGAACCATAGGCGAATAACGTACGAATTCTCAGAAGACAAGTATAGCCCGAAAATCCTCGACTGGCGGATCTTCATTTATCCTGATAGCCTTTTCAGACGTTCATCTACGCTCCAAACCCAAAAGCAGTTGTCCTACCTCGACATGTTCAAGTTTGTCAATATCAACTATGACACAACTGATGGTGAATTTATTGGTACCGTATTCATCAGTCCGCTGGATAAGTATCAAACCTCCACTGAAGTTGGTCTCAGTGTGACTGACCAGGCCCAAATCCCAGGTCCGTTTATCAGTTTTAATCTAAAGAACAGAAATCTTTTCAAAGGAATGGAAATCCTTGAATTCAATGGCAATGCTGGAATCCAGGGATTGTCCGGTGTGAGTTCGCTCGAAACACAATATTCCAGACTGCAATACGGAGGAGAATTCTCCCTTACGTTCCCTCAATTCCTCTTTCCTTTGGGAAAATATTATAAATCAAAAATTGGACAGTATAACCCTAAAACCAAGTTGACAACAGGGATCAATTTTGAGGACAGAAAGGAAGAATATAAGCGACAAACATTTAATACCAGCCTATCCTATATATGGCAGGCAAAAGACAATTTCCAGTTAACCCTCAAGCCTTTTGACGTGAGCTATATTAATTCGGATCTTACCGATGAATTCAGCGATATATTACTCATATACGAGCAGGAAGGAAACCTATCTTACGCACGTGCCTTTAGTCCGGCCTTTGTGAGTAGTTCTAATTTTTCCATGGAGCTCAACATAAACAATTACGGCCTTACCTATAGGGATGCAGCTTTTATCAGAGCCCATGTTGAAACAGGAGGAAACCTTGAGGTACTTTTTGGTGAAAATCCCTTTGGAGATCAGCTTGAGTACTATAAATATGTTAAATCAGAGATAGACCTGAGACAAACCTTCAGGATGAACAGTCTTACGGAGGTCGCATATAGAGCGCATGTGGGTTTTGCCTACGTTTATGACGACAACAATTCATTGCCCTATGAAAAATATTACTTCGCCGGGGGCAGCAATAGCATCAGGGCATGGAGACCCAGGAGGTTAGGTCCGGGAGCATATGGCACTTACGAAACCGAAACTTCGGAAATACAGGTAAATTATGACAGGGAGCAACCGGGAGACATTATTATCGAAACCAGCTTTGAGTACAGAAGAAAATTACTAAAGTATATTGATGGGGCTATTTTTGTGGATGCCGGTAATGTCTGGCTATTGAAAAGCGAAACAGTCAACGAATCCGATGACCCCCAACAGGACGATGGCGTTTTCCGTTTCAACTCATTTCTGGACGAGCTGGCTGTGGGTGCGGGTATTGGTGTAAGAATTGATTTCTCATTTCTGATACTTCGCCTGGATGGTGCATGGAAATTGTTCAATCCCGCATACCCTAAAGGACAGCGTTTTGTCGGTGATGAGCTCAACTTCGGCAACCTGTTTGACTTTAGAGACAATACCTTCAACATCAACATCGGGATCGGGTATCCATTTTAATATGACATCAAGAAACGACATTGAAAAACGCTTCAAAGCCTTACAACAAAAGATATGTGATGCCCTGGAAAAGATAGATAGAAAATCGGCATTTCGTTCAGACCATTGGACACGGCCTGAGGGAGGAGGTGGATTGACCAGGGTTTTAACGGACGGAGAGGTTATTGAAAAAGGAGGTGTAAACTTCTCTGCCGTATATGGCAATGCACCGAGAAAGATAACAGATGCACTGGGCTTTGGCCCTTCAAATTTTTATGCTACAGGAGTCTCTATTGTGCTCCATCCACAAAATCCCTGGATGCCAATCATTCACATGAATATTCGGTATTTTGAGATGAGTCCACAAGATTCGGAGGCAGAAAGCACCTATTGGTTTGGTGGTGGAATAGACCTCACACCTCACTATGTAGACCCTAAAGATGCCGGCTTTTTTCATCAGGCCTTAAAGACAGTTTGCGACAAATCAGATCCAATGTATTACGATCGGTTCAAGAAGTGGGCGGATGACTATTTTTATATCAGGCACCGAAAAGAGACCAGAGGCATTGGAGGTATCTTCTTTGACAGGCTAAATGAAATGAATGAGCAGCATTCTTTTGAGGAACTCTGGGATTTCGTTGTCAATGTGGGTGAACAGTTCATACCTATGTACCAATATTTCGTTGAAAAATATGCACAAAAGCCCTATGACGAACCACACAAGCAATGGCAGTTACTCAGACGTGGAAGATATGTAGAATTTAACCTGGTATGGGATAAAGGCACAAAGTTTGGCCTGGATACAGATGGGAGAACAGAGTCTATTTTGATGAGCCTGCCAGCTAATGCCTCATGGGGATATGACTACCACCCTGCTGCGGGGTCTGATGAAGAGAAGACCCTTACCCTTCTGAAAAAAGACGTTGACTGGATCTCCTATGCTTGAGTGGCTGATTGATCTTGATAAAGACCTGTTTCTGTTTTTCAATGGACTGGGACATCCTTTTCTGGATACCATCATGATATGGCTTTCTGATAAATATATCTGGTTTCCATTCTATGGGTACCTGATCTTCAGGCTTTATCAACACTATAAATGGACATTTTATCAACCGCTTATTGCATTGATTTTAGTGATTGTAATAGCAGATCAAACGACCAGCGGCTTTATGAAACCATTTTTTGAACGTTTAAGGCCTTGCCATGAAGAATCTCTTGCGGATCTCATCGTCCTCGTAAAGGGATGTGGCGGTCGTTACGGGTTTGCATCCTCGCACGCAGCCAATACGTTTGGTTTAGCTACTTTTTTCTTTCTTATTGAACGGTCAAAATTCAGTGGAATAATGATCGTTTGGGCGTTATTGGTTAGTTACAGCAGAATTTATCTGGGAGTTCATTACCCTTTTGATGTTATCGTGGGTGGTATGGTGGGTATGGCTGCAGCTCTTTTATGCAAAACCCTGATTTATAGGATCAATCCGGGTCTCGCCAGTCGTTAAAGGATATTCAGTTTGCTCAAAAACTTTTCCCTGTAAAAGGCTCCGATTGGAATTTTGTTGTCACCAATAGAGACATGAATATCTTCAATTTGACTGATTTTGGTTCTGTTGATAATAAATGACCTGTGCACTCTGCTAAAAATACTATCAGGCAACCTTTTTTCAATGCCTTTCATGGTATGATGGACAACATATTTGGAATTGATTGTATGGAAAATCACGTAATCGGCAAGCGCTTCCAAATAAATCAATTCATCAAAAGGTATCCTTACAAACCTTGACTCGGATTTAACGAAAATATAATTTTCCAGCTCAGAGTTCCTGGTCTTTTCATAGCGTTCCTTGGCTTTCTGAACGGCCTTCAAGAACCGGCTATACTCAGGTGGCTTGACAATGTAATCTACCGTATTGCCTTCAAAGGCTTCAGCTGCATATCCTTTCTGAGAGGTAATAAAAATAACAGGTTGTAACCCGTTGAGTGACCGCGCCAGGTCCAGGCCGCTCATGTCTGGCATCTCAATATCCAAAAAAATAAGATCAACATTGTGTTTGTCATTACTCAACAACAAGTTGGATGCATCTATTGCATTATCAAATGCACCTGATAAGTCCAGAAAATCGGTCTTATCAATATATTTGGTGATCATCAGCCTTGATGCTTCATCATCATCAACCACAATACAATTCAATGGAACCATCTTATTTTTTGATTAATCTACTAATATATTTTCCAATGATATCAAATTCCAAATTGACTGGTGTTCCTTTTGAAAATTTATTGAAATTTGTTTTCTGGTAGGTGTGTGGGATAATAGCAACTTTGAAAGATGAATCCGTCACGTCGAAACAGGTGAGACTGACTCCATTGATACATATGCTGCCTTTTTCAACTATTAAAGCATTGGGGTAATTAAAAGAAAACGAGAATAACCAGCTCCCTTCCACTTCTTTGATGTCCTCTACTTTTCCGACGGCATCTACATGCCCTTGTACAATGTGACCATCAAAGCGACCGGATGAAGGCATGGCCCTTTCCAGGTTGACCTCCTGTCCTTCCCGGAAATGTTTGAGTGAAGATTTATCTAAAGTTTCTTTGACTGCCGTAACCCAATGCTGCTTATTATCAAACTTTGTGATGGTAAGACAAACACCATCATGATTTAGGCTTTGATTTACTTCAAGGGTATGACTAATTTTAGAACTTATTCTTAAATCAATGTTTTCTCCTACACGCTTGATCTCTTCTACTTTGCCCAACGCCTCAACTATTCCTGTAAACATGAGTGCAAATTTAATTTGTTTTATGCAATGGTAAAGCTAGAAGATAGTTATAAACACAGGGGAATGCGAAAGATGCTTGTTCGTGAGCTTAAAACCAAGGGCATCAGGGATGAACGTGTCCTGGCGGCCATTGGGAAAGTGCCCAGGCATTTCTTTTTTGAACCTATTTTTGACCAGCATGCCTACGAAGATAAGGCCTTCCCTATCGGCGAAGGCCAAACGATCTCTCAACCATATACTGTGGCTGTTCAAAGTGAGTTGCTGGAGGTGAAACCTGGTAGTAAAATCCTTGAAATAGGCACAGGATCAGGTTATCAGGCCTGCGTACTCGCTGAATTGGGTGCAGAAGTACATACCATTGAATATATCCTGAAACTCCACAAGCAAAGTAAAAAAATGCTGAATAAGATGGGGTATCACCTGAACTTTTACCACGGGGATGGGTCCAAAGGCCTACCTGAAATGGCTCCTTATGATGGTATCATCGTGACAGCAGGAGCACCCACAATCCCCAATGAATTGATCAAACAATTAAAAATCAATGGCATATTAATTATACCGGTTGGGAAAGGTAAAACGCAAACCATGGTCAAACTGATAAAAACATCCCAATCAAAAGTTACACGGAAAGAATACAAACAGTTCAGCTTTGTACCTTTGCGCGGAGAAAAAGGAATCGACGAATGAACAAAGAACATAAAACATGTGCTGCCTCTCTGGTAACCATGACAGAAATGGTATTGCCAAATGATACAAACCCTTTGGACAATCTCATGGGTGGAAGACTTATGCACTGGATGGATATTGTATCGGCTATTGCAGCACAAAGGCATTCTAACAGTGTTGTGGTAACAGCTTCTGTTGATAATATATCCTTTTCAAAAGCCATTCAGTTAGGCAATGTGGTCACATTGAATGCATTCGTCACCAGAGCATTCAACACTTCCATGGAGGTATATATTCATGTTACTTCGGAGTATATACCCACGGGTGAAAAGATTGAGTCACACAGCGCCTTTTTCACATTCGTTGCTGTGGATAAAAACGGAAAGCCCATCCATATCCCTGAAGTCCTGCCAGAGTCCGATTTCGAGAAAGAATTGTATGATGGGGCTTTGAGAAGAAGACAGCTGAGATTGATCCTTGGAAAAAGAATGAAGCCTCAGGACGCCAACGAATTAAAATCGCTTTTTGAAAATGATTGATCAGGAAAACCTTAGGTATTTTATCACAGAAGAGATTTTCCTGGTTGAAGAAACTCAGGATCATCAACTCAAATCCGTGGAAGAGCAACCCCAAAAACCGGCTCCACCAAAGATCCATGATGTGGTGGTGTGGACACATGAGCTTACGGATAAGGATCAGATGTTACTGACAAAGATGCTTGAAGCGGTAAAGTTGGATATCAGTAAGGTTCACCTCATTCACCACGAACAGGAGTACACGGATAACTTCAAAACCCTATTAAGTTTTGGACATACCAGTTTTCTGGCAGAAAAGGTTGAAAAAGAAATAATATTGAATGAGCCCCTGCAGACGGGGAGCAAAAGCATCCTGGTGAGCTACCCGATATCCTCACTTCATGAGGATGTGAAGAAAAAAGCTGCGCTGTGGAATGGGCTGAAAAAACTGTTTCATTGATCCCTGACTGGAGAGAATGCATGCATGTCGGTGACCACACATGGTGTTGTCACCGACCCAAAGTAAACCTGGTCAATTTACCCGAAAATCTCCTTCAGCTTGGCTTCCAGTGACGGTCCTCTTAAGTTCTTGGCTATAATCTTACCATTAGGGTCAATCAGGTAGGTAGCGGGAATGGCATTGATCTTATAAGTTTCTGCAGCCACTGAGTTAAAATACTGCAAATCAGATACGTGCTTCCATATCAGCCCATCTTGTTCGATAGCCTGGACCCAGGCTTCTTTCGTTCTATCCAGCGAAACTCCAAGAATCTCAAAGTTTTTATCCTGATACTCCTTGTAAAGCCTTACGACATTAGGATTTTCTGCACGACAAGGTCTGCACCAGGCAGCCCAAAAATCAATCAACACATAATTACCTTTCAAACTGCTTAAAGTAACAATCTCTCCTGCAGGGTTTGGTAGAGAAATTTCAGGGGCAGAAGATCCTATAGCTAAATTTCTCCCTGCATTGACCATCTTGGACAATTCTACGGTCGTAGGATGGTTCGGTCTCACCTTTTCAAACTCCTGTGAAACACTGTCGTAAAAACTAAAGAACTGCTCCTGATCAAGGGCAGGTAATGCATAATATGCAGCCAATGAAGGGACCATCTTCCAGATCATATCTTTCTTCTCCTGCTGGTAGTAAGCATATTTCTCGTAATACTCCTGGCTCAGCTCCTGTACTGTTTCGGTTTCACCAGACATCCTAGCCTGTATTGCCTGCTGATTGATTTCCTGAAGCTGTTGATTTTGGAAACCTACCAACTCCACGAGGTTGGCAAAATAATCTGTATCTCTGGATCCGGTAATCTCAGGAACATCCTGAGGATCATTGCCATCCACCTTCACAGTAATCCCCTCTTCGTCACCATTTAAGATTAGGTTTACATATTGCCTTCGGTAAAAATTCATACGATAAAAACTGGGGATTTCCTGCACAATACGAAATTCGAATGAGCCATCGTCGGCTATCTCAATGGTATCAATGACCGTAACCGATTGGTTTTCATACTTTTCCAATGTCACAAGCTCTCCCTGCATTTTATTCTTCACAGAACCTTCTAAGGGAACACCTTTTTCTTCTTCACAACCAGAAAACACAAACACTGACAACGTAGCCAGTATCAGACAAATATTTAACTTTTTCATTTTGCTTTATCTAACGTTTCTCTCAATAACTTGTTAGCCAGTTTTGGATCCACTTTTCCATTTGTCTTTTTCATGACTTCCCCCATAAACATCCCAATCAAGCCCTTCTTGCCATTGTTGTATGCTTTAACCTTATCAGGAGAAGCTGCAATCACCTCATCAATAGTGGTTTGAATAGATCCTGAATCTGATTCAATTGCAATATTCAAATCTGCTATAGCTTCCTGGATACTTTCTTCTGGATTTGCCAAAAGATGAGGAAATAACTGCTGACTAGCTGCACTAAAACTGATCTTTCCTTCATCAATGATCTTAATCACTTCCGCAATTTGCTCGTGAGTCAACGGGAAATCTTCTAGCAAAATGCCTTTGTCTTTGATATAGGATTTAATAGGACCTTTAAACCAGTTGGCTACAGATTTATAGCTTTTAGTATGTTCGCAGATCTCCTTAAAATACATTGCAAATTCTTTTTGAGCCGTAAGCTGGGAAGCGTCCTCCGGCCCAAGTCCGTATTTGGTTTCCAACTCAATCCTCAAATCATTCGGTAGAATGGATATCCTACTCTTTATCTCCTCCAGCCACTCATCGCTGATCTCAAGCGGACTTAAATCTGGTTCCGGAAAGTATCGGTAATCATTCAATTCCTCCTTGGTACGCATTCCAAAAGTCTTACCTGTGGTAACGTCAAAGGTTCGGGTTTCAGAAAGTATTTCCTCCCCATCTTCCAGCAGTTCGATCTGCCTTTCCACCTCATGGTCTATGGCTTTTACCACATTCTTGATGGAATTCATGTTCTTCACCTCTACCTTCTTGCCAAATTCCTTTGCATCCTTGAGCATGACAGATACGTTCGCATCACAACGCAGCGACCCCTCCTCCATGTTACCATCACAAATGTGCAGGTATCTGACGATTTTACGGATCTCAGTTAGAAATGCACTTGCAGCTTTGGATGAATGGATACAAGGTTCGGTCACGATCTCGATCAAGGGGACTCCTGCCCTGTTCAGATCTACCAGGCTATCCTTTTCGCCACTCAGATGAATCAGTTTTCCCGCGTCTTCTTCCAGATGTATTCTGTTGATCAGGACATTAAACAATGTTCCGTTTTTCTGTTCTACCTCCAAGGCGCCTTTGGTGCAAATGGGTGTCTTGTCCTGTGTGATCTGGTATCCTTTAGGGAGATCTGGGTAGAAATAATTTTTTCGGTCGAAGAAGCCAAAACGAGTGATCTCACAACCAGTGGCAATCCCCATCATCACCGCATATTCCACCGCCTTTTTATTGAGCAGTGGCATAACGCCCGGGTGACCCAAAGAAATCACATGAATGTTGGTATTTGGGTCATTTCCAAAAGCGTTGGGGTCAGGTGAGAAAATCTTACTTTCAGTCGCAAGTTGTGCGTGTACTTCAAGTCCTATTACAACTTTGTATTTCTCTCTGATCTCAGGTGCAATCATTTAAAATTCAATTTTGGCCTTTTCCTTCAAATATTGTTTAGCAATCTCCAGGGACTTATCAAGTCCGGCCAGGTTCTTTCCTCCGGCTGTTGCGTAAAAAGGCTGGCCACCGCCTCCCCCCTGAATTTCTTTTGCCATCAATCTCACCATCTCTGAGGCATTGAGGTCATGCTTATCAAGAATCGTATCGGCAAACATAACACTCAACAACGGCTTCTGATCAACATTCGCTGCAAGAATTAAGACCAAATCATCAATCTCCTGCTTTAATTCAAATGAAAGTTGTTTCAATGCATCTCCATTGGGGATATCAATCTTTTGTAAAATCACATTGGCCCCATTCACACCCAGTGATGAAGCTTTTAGATCCTGCTTGATCGTTTTTGCCTTTTGCAAATTAGTCTCATCAATGCTCTTCTGTAGCTGTCCCCGCTCTTCAATCAAAGAAGACACTGATTTAATAACATCTTTTGGATTTTTGAGTAATGCACGCACGCCATCCAAAAGATCTATTTCCTGTTGAAGGTATTGTCTGGCGGAAGCTCCGGTCAGTGCTTCTATCCTTCTTACTCCAGCTGCAACTGAACTCTCAGCTACTATTTTAAACAATCCAATGGCGCCTGTGGCAGTAACATGCGTTCCCCCACAAAGTTCCACCGAAAAGCCCTTGTCAAAAGTGATCACTCTCACTTGATCCCCATACTTTTCCCCAAACAGGGCCATCGCTCCCATTTTCTTTGCTTCTTCGATTGGAACGCTTCTTTGCTCCTCGAGTCGGATGTTTTCAAGAATCTTCTGATTTACAATGTCCTCTACAGCCCTTATTTCTTCATTGCTCATCTTAGAGAAATGTGAGAAGTCAAACCGCAGTACTTCGTCATTTACCAGAGAACCTCTCTGCTGCACATGGTCCCCAAGCACAGTTCTTAATGCTGCATGTAATAAATGGGTTGCCGAGTGATTTCGTTGTGTGGCTATTCTTCGTTTGGCATCAACTTTCACCGAAAATTGAGCCGAAGGGTTCCTGGGCAACTTCCTGGTGAAATGAATGATCAGGTCATTTTCTTTTTTGGTATCGATTACGGGAATGGTTTCCTCGTCATTGGTCAGTATACCATGATCACCTACCTGCCCTCCACTTTCTGCATAGAAGGGAGTTTTATCAAGAATAAGCTGATAAATCACACCGTCCTTTCTCTTCACTTCGCGATAACGCACAATGTAAGAGGTGGACTCCAGCTCATCATATCCCACAAATGCCGAATGTTGCTTCTGGTCGGATACAATGACCCAATCCTCCAGTGATTGTTTGGCTGCAGTCTTAGATCGGTTTTTCTGATTTTGCATTTCGGCCTCAAAACCCTTCTCATCGACCGTAAAGTCATTCTCTCTCGCTATTAACGATGTAAGGTCTAACGGGAAACCATAGGTATCATACAATTCAAATGCTGTCTTACCATCTATTTCTTTTGCTTCAGCTTGTGACTTAATAGCGTCTATTCTTTTCAATCCCTTATCCAGGGTCCTGAGGAAAGCAGTCTCCTCTTCTTTCACCACACGGGTAACAAATTCCTCCTGGGCCTTCAATTCCGGGAATACATTCTTGTACTGGTCAGATAGGATCTTTACCAAAGAATAAAGAAATGGCTCTTCAAACTTCAGGAATGTATAACCATACCTGACGGCTCTTCTCAGAATTCTTCTAATCACATAACCTGCCTTCATGTTAGAAGGCAATTGCCCGTCGGCAATGGTGAAGGACACCGCCCGAATATGGTCAGCAATTACCCGTAGTGCGATATCAGTCTTTTCCTCTTTCCCATATTTCACCCCTGCCTGGTTAGCTACTTCTGTAATTAGTGGCTGGAATACATCCGTATCGTAGTTGGAGGTTTTTCCCTGAACAACCATGGCTAGTCGTTCAAAACCCATTCCGGTATCCACATGTTTTTGTGGCAGGCTTTTCAGTTTCCCATCAGCCATCCTGTTGAATTGAATAAAAACCAGGTTCCAGATCTCAATCACCTGGGGGTGGTCCTGATTGACCAGATCCCGACCAGGGATTTTTTTAATTTCTTCTTCAGATCTCAGATCGATATGGATCTCAGAGCATGGACCACAGGGACCTGTTTCGCCCATCTCCCAAAAATTGTCCTTCTTATTCCCATTTAAGACATGGTCTTCGGGAAGGTATTTACTCCACAAATTTCTGGCTTCCTCATCAGCTTCAAGATTATCTTCCGCATCTCCTTCGAAAACGGTGGCATACATTCTTGCCTTATCTAATGAGAACACTTCCGTCAGCAGTTCCCAGGCCCAGTCAATAGCTTCTTTCTTAAAATATCCCTCTTCTGCACGTCCCTCCACTCCAAAAGACCAGTTGCCCAACATCTCAAACATGGTGTGATGGTAGGTATCCAATCCCACTTCTTCCAGGTCATTATGCTTTCCAGAAACACGCAGGCACTTCTGGGTATCAGCTACCCTCGCCACTTCCGGAGTACTGTTTCCTAGAAAATAATCCTTAAATTGGTTCATCCCTGCGTTGGTAAACATCAAAGTAGGGTCGTTTTGAACGACTATAGGGGCTGATGGAACTATTTGATGGCCTTTGGAATTAAAGAAACTGAGAAATTTTTCTCGTATTGTCTGAGAATTCATGTGAATTATAATTGTCTTTTAAGACACATGAAATTCGCCTCTGCTATGCGAGACTTATTTCATGTAACTATCTGATAGCTAACTTGTTAAAGTAAAATATTTGTTTTTGAAACAATAAAAAGCGTAATTTGCGCATTGTTTGGGATTTCCAGCAATGCACTTGCCAATAGGCAAAACTAGTTGAAATTACCATAACTCTATTCTATGGCTAGAATTAAGTATTACTACGATACAGAATCCTGTAGATACGAGCGAATCAGAGTCTCTGTATGGGATATTATCTGGAATGCTTTGGGTTTTTTGACCCTTGCGCTCATCCTGGCAGGAGGTATCTTCTTAGTTTATACTATTTATTTTGAGTCACCGGAAGAAGCACTTCTAAGAAAAGAAAACGAAGAGCTGAAGCTGTATTATGACCTGTTGAATAAGGAGATCAGCGACCTCAATGAAATGACAGCTTCATTACAGGAAAGGGACGATAATATTTACAGAACAATTTTTGGAGTAGATCATATTCCTGACGAGATCCGAAATGCTGGATTTGGTGGGTCAAACAGGTATAAAAATTTGATCGACAAGGGGCTGGAACAGGAAGAAATTATTCTGGATAATTACAAGAAGATCGACCAGCTCAAGAAAAGAATGTATGTACAAACCAAGTCATACGACGAACTTTTTGAAATGGCCAGAAATAAAGAACTGGAACTTGCTTCGCTGCCTGCTATTCAACCAGTATCTAATGAAGACCTCAAAAGACTTACCAGCGGATTTGGTTACCGCATTGACCCTATCCTGAAAGTAAGGAAACCTCACAATGGTGTTGATTTCGCCATCGATAAAGGTACTCCTGTTTATGCTACCGGAAATGGAAGGGTTAAGTTTACCCGCTCCAGCCCTACAGGTTATGGAAACCAGATCGAAATTGATCATGGATTTGGATACACCACAAAATATGCTCACCTGAGTGAGTTTGTAGTAAAGGCTGGAGAAAACGTAAAGCGAGGTGACCTGATTGCTTATTCCGGGAATTCAGGTAAATCGACAGCACCTCACCTGCACTACGAAGTACATATCAACAACAAGCCAACAAATCCGGTACACTATTTTTACGAAGATCTCACTCCTGATGAATTCGAAGAAGTCCTTAGACTGGCTTCTATCGAGAACCAGGCATTGGGCTCATATGGGGATTAACATCCACTTCAACCAAGAGATTATAAACCGCTCATCCCGAGCGGTTTTCTTTTGTCAATAACTTGTGGAAAAATTGACATCATACTGAGTTTCATTATATCTATTTTTGGCGCCAGTGAAAATTTGTGATCGCCTATATAGTATTCTTTGCCTCATGCTGATTTTGATATTCGTCAATGCATGCAAAACTTCACAAAAATCCCTGAGTCAAAGCTCCCCAACGGCTGAAGACACCTTGCAACAAGCTGTAGATACCCTTACCCTGGAGCTTCCTGTTTATTATATAACTCAGAAAGGTGATACACTCCTATCGCTTGATGAAGAGGTATCCATTGAGACTTTTCGAGTACTTCCTGACAGCATCTCCCTGATGGCAGTTGGTGATATCATGATGGGAACCAATTTCCCCAATACCTCTTATTTACCAACCGACGACGGATCTTATTTGTGGAATGATGTCTGTGACCTGCTTTCTTCTGCCGATATCACCTTTGGAAACCTTGAAGGGACCGTGCTGGATGGAGAAGGTGAACCAAAGGAATGTAATAACCCAAAGGCCTGCTACCTGTTTCGTATGCCTTCTTACCTATCTGGAAACCTTACCAGTTGTGGATTTGATTTAATCAGTATAGCCAATAACCACGCGAATGATTTTGGGCCGATAGGCAGAAAGAGTACTCAGAGAATTTTGGATTCCCTTGGGATTGGACAAGCCGGAAGTATAGAAAGTCCATACACCATTCATAAGATCGGTGGCTTGTATGTAGGGTTTGTAGCTTTTGCTCCTAACAAAGGCACTTTGCTTTTTCACAACCAGGAGCAAGCCATCGGGATTGTGGAAGAATTAGACTCATTGGCAGACCTGGTGGTGGTCTCCATTCATGGAGGTGCCGAAGGTGCAGACAATCAAAACATTACCCGGAAAAGGGAATTTTACTATGGGGAAGACAGGGGCAATATTTATGAGTTTAGCCATACCCTGATAGACCATGGGGCGGATGTCATCCTTGGTCATGGACCCCATGTACCCAGAGCAATGGAAGTCTATAAAGAAAGAATAATTGCCTATTCGTTAGGAAATTTTTTGACGTACGGAAGGTTTAATTTGAAAGGTGCAGCAGGTCTGGCACCCATTTTGGAGGCAAATTTAGCCATGGATGGAAAATTTCTCTCAGGTCAAATTCATTCCTTCAGACAATCTTACACGAACGGACCGTTAAAAGACTCAGGGAAGACAGCAGCAGCAACAATTAAAAAATTAAGTGAAGAAGATTTTCCTGAAAATCAGATATTCATTGAAGAAGATGGGAGAATTTTTTATATTCAAAACTGAAATCATCGACCGTGCCCTATAAAGAAAAGGAAATAGAAAAAAAGTACTACACCATCGGTGAAGTAGCTGATGAATTAAATGTAGCCACCTCTTTAATCCGATTCTGGGAAGGAGAATTTGATATCATAAAGCCTAAAAAGAACAGAAAAGGAAACAGGCAATTTACCAAAGAGGATATCAAAAATGTTAAGCTTATCTATTACTTAGTAAAGGAAAAAGGTTATACCCTTCAGGGAGCGCGGGATTTTATCAACTCTGACATTGATGGAGCCATTAACAGGGTGGATCTCATAGAATCACTCAAATCTGTTCGTAACTTCCTCGAAAAACTCAAGCAACAACTCCCATAGTAAATGGATGAGAAGATCTATCAGGTGGCCCTGGAATTGATGCCCGGGATTGGAGACATTAGTGCCCGCCAGCTGATTAGTTATACCGGTTCTGCCTCTTCTGTTTTCACCGCTGATAGAAAAGTCCTCAGTGAGATCCCTGGGGTCAACACAAGGATATTTGAGATGATCGCAGCTTCAAAGCCATTTAATGAAGCAAAAAAGATTGTTGAGGATTGCGAAAGACTTGATATTCAAATCCTGCATTATACGGATAATGCCTTCCCACACAGATTGAAGGAAACCCCTGACTTTCCAAATGTTATCTATACCAGGGGAAATGCCAACCTAAATGAGGATCGTATGATTGCTGTGGTTGGCACTCGCAATGCCACCGACTACGGTAAGAGTACCACAGAAAGGGTCATTGAGGACCTGGCACCACTTCAACCGGTTGTTGTCAGCGGACTGGCTTATGGCATTGATATACATGCCCACAAAGCGGCTCTTGAGCATGGTGTTAAGACGTATGCGGTACTTGCCGGCGGTCTGGACAAGATTTACCCATCAGTTCACAAAAAAGTCGTAGATCAGATCCTGGAGCAGGGAGCCATTATTTCAGAAAACCCACCTGGCGTTCAGGCTGAAGCTCATTTCTTTCCAGCCAGGAACAGAATCATTGCAGGTATGTCAGATGCGACCATTGTCGTGGAAGCGGCAAAAAAAGGTGGGGCACTGATTACGGCCAATATCGCAGATTCCTACAATCGTGTTGTTTTTGCCATCCCAGGTAACTTAAACAACTCCTTTTCCGAAGGGTGTAATCAACTGATCAGAAGTCAAAAAGCAAACCTTTATCGAAACAAAGAAGACCTGGATTATCACCTGGGCTGGACGGCGGAAAACAATCCGATAAAGACACGAAAACTTCTTGGACTACTTACACCACAGGAGCAACAAGTATATGAATTGCTGTCCACAGAAAAAGATGGGGTAGCCATCGATATGATTTCAGTGAAAACTGACATATCGTCCAATCAACTATCTGCTATCCTTCTAAACCTTGAGTTTCAGGGCTTCATCAAAAGTTTGCCTGGTAAAAAATATAAGACCAACTATTAAAAAGGGTAGATCAAAGGTATCAGGAATGAAGCCAGCACCCAGAACAACAAGTTGAGCCAAAGCCCTACTTTCATGAAATCCTTAAACTTATATTGCCCAGCACTATAAACCATGGTGTTAGTTTGATAACCAATGGGTGTCATGAAACTTGCTGATGCAGCCATCATTACTGCAATGAGAAATGGTATGGGGCTCAAGTCTAATTTATCTGCCGTAGTAATAGCAATGGGAGCAACCAAAGCTGCAGTAGCATTGTTGGACATAACCTCGGTAAGCAATGAAGTCATAAAATACAATCCGGAGAGGACTGCAACAGGTCCCCACACATTGAGATTTTCTATCAACGATCCGGCAATCAACGATGCCAGCCCACTTTTTTCCAACGCCACTCCCAAACTAAGTGATCCCGCGAGCAGGAATACGATTTTCCATTCAATAGACCGATATAGCTCTTTCATGTCAATCACCCGACTCAGCACCAGAACCACTCCTCCCAATACAGTACTAATGGCGATGGGCAAAATATTGAATGTAGCCAGGAGTACAACACCAGTGATGATTGACAGAACAATAAAAAACTTACGCTTGCTAAAATCTATTATGCCTTCCTCCGAAAGAATGATAAATGGAGATTGTTGATTCATCTCCTGCTTCTTCAGGTTTTGCACACGGTGATTCTTGATCTCAGTAAGGATGACGTCCCCCGCCCTCAACTCTATATCATGAAGGTGTTCATGAACTACCTCTTCCCTGTGCTGAATGGCCAATGGTACTGCCCGGTACCTTCTCCGGAAGTCCATTTCTCTTAGACTTTTACCTTCAAACTCAGACCCCGAAGTAATGATTAATTCCAGAATACTTGTGTCTCCCTTTTGAATCTCATTGTCACTGATACGCAGTGCACTGGTGTTAAACCCCACTTTTAACCGGTCTTTTAGTTCTTTCAGCTTTTCGACATTACACCTAATCTTAATTTGGTCTCCCCCTCGAAGCACGAAGTCACCTGCTGGCAAAGTGTAGCTGGAACCATTTCTCCTCACTTCAATTACGTCAATTTCCAACTCCTTCACAATAACGGAGTCCATGATCCGCTGTCCAATAAATTCCGATCCCTCCAACACTTCGATCTCTGTGAGATAATTCCTCATCATAAACTTCTTCTCAAGATCCTCTTCGTTGATCCGGTTCGGAAGAAGCCTCTTGCCGAATAAGAAAATGTAAAGGCTACCAACAATTAGAAAAACAATTCCAATAGGAGCAGATAAAAACATCGGAAATCCCTCCAGACCACTGTCTTCTGCTATGCCACTTACGAGTACGTTTGTAGAAGTACCAATTAATGTACAAGTACCACCAAAAATGGAGGCATAAGAAAGTGGTATCAACAATTTCGAAGGACTGATGCCGGAAATATTTGCCACACTTACCATCACAGGGATAAACATGGCTACTATAGGCGTATTGTTGACAAACGCAGAGACAACACCTATAAACAGCATTGTGACCAAAATACCCAGGTTGAAATTAGACTTGAATAAACTGCCCAACATGGGACCAATGCGTTGTAAAGCACCCGTTTTGAGTAAGGCGTAGCTTATCACAAACATGAAAGCTACGGTGATAACAGCCGGATTACTAAATCCCTGGATACCTTCCGTGGGGGTAATGATCCCGGTAATTATCAGGGAAAGCATGATCAGTATGGCTACCAGATCAATGGATAACCATTCGGTGGCAAAAAGCACAACGGCTCCCACAATGATCACAAGTACTATGATTGCATCTATTCCCATGATTTCACCCCCTACTGGTTTTTACAAAGCTGTAAGAAATTATTTATATCCCAATACGGGTGCCATCCACTTTTCTACTTCCTCTACAGACATCCCCTTACGTTGGGCATAGTCCATAACCTGATCTTCATAGATCCTGCCAAGTCCAAAATATCTGGATTCAGGGTGGGAAAAGTAAAAACCACTCACGGAAGCTGCTGGCCACATGGCCATACTCTCCGTCAGCTCAATGCCTGTTTTGGCTGTCACATCTAATAAGTCGAAGAGAATGGGTTTTTCGGTATGGTCAGGACATGCCGGATAGCCCGGAGCAGGTCTGATCCCCTGATAAGATTCCTTTATTAGGGCTTCATTATCTAACGTTTCACCAGCCGCATAGCCCCAATAAGTTGTTCGAACTTTCTGATGCATCAACTCTGCAAAAGCCTCAGCCAGCCGATCTGCTACG
Source organism: Cyclobacteriaceae bacterium (assembly GCA_965228595.1). Classification (GTDB taxonomy): domain Bacteria; phylum Bacteroidota; class Bacteroidia; order Cytophagales; family Cyclobacteriaceae; genus UBA7330. The sequence goes on from OZ245828.1 coordinate 183,557, forward strand.
GCTTTGATCATGATAGACATGTAATCATCGTGATCTTTCTCGTATTTTTCTGCCATCTCCTGCACACCAAAACCTGTTGATACCGCGAATCCTCCTAAATAATCCCTTTTACCACTGTCTACAGGGGCAATAAAATCAGCCAGACTCAGGTTATGAATGTTTTCTCCTTTTTTACCCTGCTGTCTGAGAAAATGAAATTCCGTCAGTGGCTTGTCTCTGCTATCACCTTCAAATAAGATAACATCATCCCCTTTGGCATTTGCAGGAAACAAACCGAATACACCTTTGGCCTGAAACAGATTCTCGCTAATCACTTTATCCAACAGTTCATTGGCTTCATTAAAGAGCTTCTTAGCTTCCTTCCCTATGGTAGGGTTGTCGAAAATCTTTGGATACTTACCCTTGAGCATCCATGTATTGAAAAATGGCGTCCAGTCAATATATTTTCTTATTTCTCCCAGTGAATAGCCATCGAAATATTGGATTCCGAGCTCTTTTGGCTTTGGAGGATCATATGAACCCCAGTCTATCTCTACCTTATTCTTCCGGGCATGCTCAAAACTCACAAAATCCTTTTCGCCTCTTCTACCCTGATGATTTTCTCTCAATGAAACATACTCATCCTTGACTTCCTTGGCATACTCCTTTGAAATACTACTCAACAACTTGGATACAACGCCAACGCTTTTAGAGGCATCCAAAACATGGATAACAGATCCGGAGTACCTGGGCTCAATCTTAACTGCAGTATGGATTCTTGAAGTAGTCGCTCCTCCAATCAATAATGGAGTGGTCATCTTTCTTCTTTCCATCTCATCCGCCACATGAACCATCTCGTCTAATGAAGGGGTGATCAAACCACTTAAGCCAATTACGTCCGCATTTTCTTTAACTGCCTCATCAAGAATCTTTTCAGCAGGCACCATCACTCCCAGATCAACAATGTCATAATTGTTACAACCAAGTACAACCCCAACAATATTCTTTCCTATGTCATGAACATCCCCCTTAACCGTAGCCAGGAGAATCTTTCCTTTACTGGATCTCTTACCGGCTTTTTCAGCCTCAAGATACGGAATAAGATAAGCCACGGATTTCTTCATTACCCTGGCGCTTTTCACTACCTGGGGAAGAAACATCTTACCGGACCCAAACAGATCACCAACCACATTCATCCCATCCATTAACGGACCTTCAATCACCGTCAGTGGACTTCCAATTTTAAGCCTGGCTTCTTCAGTATCTTCTTCGATGTAATCTACAATGCCATTGACCAGGGCGTGTGTCAATCTGGATTCAACAGATTCTTTTCTCCAGGTGTCATCCTTAACCCTTACTTTGCCACCACCCTTTACTTTTTCGGCATACTCCAACAGTCGCTCAGTTGCATCATCCCGCCTATTGAGCAATACATCTTCCACCCTTTCCAGCAGCTCCTTGGGTATCTCATCATATACCTCAATCATCCCGGCATTTACAATACCCATGTCCATACCGGCTTTAATGGCATGATAAAGAAAAGCAGAATGCATCGCTTCCCGGACGACCTCGTTGCCCCGAAATGAAAAGGAAACATTACTTACTCCCCCACTTACTTTTGCTCCCGGCAGGTTTTCTTTGATCCACCTGGTGGCATTAAAGTAATCTACAGCATAGTTGTTGTGTTCATCAATCCCGGTAGCAACAGGAAATATATTTGGATCAAAGATGATATCCTGGGGAGGGAAACCAACCTTATCTACCATGATCCTGTATGAACGTTCACAAATTTCTATCCTACGCTCATAGGAATCAGCCTGGCCATTTTCATCAAAGGCCATGATAACGGTGGCCGCTCCATAATTCTTGAGCTTCCTGGCCTGCTCAATAAATTTCTCCTCTCCTTCTTTGAGAGAAATGGAATTCACAACTCCCTTACCCTGGATGCACTGCAAGGCGGCCTCAATGATTTCCCATTTGGACGAGTCTACCATAATGGGGATTCTACTGATCTCCGGTTCAGAGGCAATCAGGTTCAGGTATTTGACCATGGCAGCCTTACCGTCCAGCATCCCTTCATCCATGTTCACATCCAGAATCTGGGCGCCATTCCGGACCTGATCCAAAGCCACATCCAGTGCTTCCTCATACTTTTCCTCCCGAATCAGCCGGGCAAAACGTCGTGAACCCGTCACATTGGTTCTTTCACCAATATTGACAAAATTGGTCTCTTTGGTAATCACCAGAGGTTCCAATCCTGATAGCATTAAAGGGGGTATATTTTTGGTCTGAGAACTCATCCTCAAGATTTGATTCTGAAAAAAATGATTTTAAAAAAGGAAAGAGGAAGCAAATTACATTAAGACCTGCCAGTTGTCATCTACTCCACCGTAAGCCCAATCACGATATTTTTCATCGCCACCACGGGCAGACCAGTCAGAGTCGATGGTTAGTTTGGAGCTGATACCACCGCGAGGATTACAGTTCATTACTATTCTAAGTCTGTCAGGCTTATAAACTTCCATCAGGTCATCATAGAATATATTAATAAGCCGCTCGTAAGAAACGGTGATATCCCGAAGCTGGAATACATACTGTTTCAAAGACTTTAGTTCTATGATTTTTTTACCTGGATAAAATGTCAAATAAACATTGGCAAAGTCCGGTTGTTCTTTCACACCTAAAAATGTGAATTCAGGAATCTTTATTTTTATTTCATAAGCTTCTTTCGAAGGATTAGGGATCGCTTTCAGGATGTCCCTATCGATAGCTTCATACAATTTCGCTGACATGATTCAATTTTTGTTTTCTTGGTTGATATTTTTTAGCTACTTCGGCAATTTCTTTGATATGTTCGGGTGTGGTTCCACAACATCCTCCTATAATATTCAGCCATCCGTTTTTAAGGAATTCTTCTATCTGATCACGCATCTCTTCAGGTGTCTGGTCGTACTCCCCAAATTCATTGGGAAGCCCGGCGTTAGGGTGTGCACTTGTTGCAAAATCTGACTTCTCAGAGATGATCTGGAGGTATGGCCTTAGTTGACTGGCCCCCATAGCACAGTTGAGTCCCACACTCATCAGCGGCATATGAGAGATGGAAATAAGGAAAGCTTCTGTAGTTTGACCGGAAAGAATTCTACCTGATGCATCTGTGATCGTTCCAGATACCATTACAGGTATTTCCTTACCTATTTCCTCAAACAATTCGCTGAAGCCAAACAACGCCGCCTTAGCATTGAGGGTATCAATGACTGTTTCGAAAAGCAAAAAATCCACTCCACCGTCAATAAGACCACGAGCCTGCTCCTTAAAGGCCTGCTTTAGATCCTCAAATGTAACCGCCCGATAGCCGGGATCACTGATCTTTGGTGAAATGGAAGCAGTTCTGTTAGTGGGTCCCATAGATCCTGCAACAAAACGTGGTTTATCAGGATCTTTTTTGGTGAACTCATCGGCGACCTCTCTGGCTATCCTGGCTGAAGTCAGATTCATCCTGTAGGCCCAATCCTGTAAACCATAGTCCTCCTGAGCAATAGATGTACTTGTAAAAGTGTTTGTCTCAATGATATCTGCTCCCGCTTCCAGGTAGGCCCTATGAATATCCTTAATGATTTCGGGCCGAGTGATAGAAAGCAGATCATTGTTACCCTTCAGGGTGAAAGAATGATCCTTCAGCTCATCATTTCTAAAATCCTCCTCTTCAAGCTTATGGCGCTGGATCATCGTCCCCATTGCTCCATCAAGCACAAGGATCCTTTCCGAAAGTATATCTTGAATTTTACTCATCCTTTTCTATTTTCTTTCTAAAACCGTACTTATCAGAAAAGGATTCAGGATGTGGTGAATAATCTCACTCATCTTCTCCGTCAGCTGACGAATTGGGAATTGGCACCGGAAATCGACTGGTTTTCGATCAGGTTGCCAAGGTGTCACAGGGCCCTGTCCCTCGACCTTTCTTGATAAGTCCCGCAAAGATACACCCCTTTTCCTCATATAAAAATAAGTATTGATCACCGGTGCTGGCAGGTAATAAAAATTGAATAATTTTGAAAGATGGCTATGATCGGATTAAGACTCTTTTTAACGGTTTTTATTGCTTCAACCTCTTTGCACCTGTTTTCACAGGTAGATCAAAATCTGGTGGATCAATTTGCATCTGCCTATGCGTCAAAGAATAATGTCTCATTGAGTGAAGTAAAAGAGATCCTCTCTAAAGCTACTTATCAACCATCCATTGTAGAAAAAATGGATCGGCCTGCTGAGAAAAAATTATACTGGAACCAGTATAGGAATATTTTTATCACTCAGGAAAGAATAGATGCAGGAATTGAATTTGTGACCAAGCACCAGTATGCTTTGGAGCAGGTGAGTGAACAAACAGGAGTACCCCAGGAAATCATTGCGGCCATCATCGGTGTGGAAACTTATTTCGGAAGGATCAAAGGAAACTACCGCGTATTGGATGCGCTCTACACTTTATCATTTGCCTATCCAAGAAGAGCCAAATATTTTCAATCAGAACTCGAGGAATATATTTCACTGACGAAAAAAGAAAACCTCAACATTTATGAACTCAAAGGGTCATATGCGGGGGCGATCGGGTACTGTCAATTCATGCCCAGCAGCTACCGAGCCTATGCTGTAAGTTTTGATGAGGGCAGTAGAGACCTGGTGCATTCACCAGAGGATGCCATAGCCAGTGTAGCCAACTATCTCAAGGTGCATCGGTGGAAAAGAGGTGTCCCAATTGCGTCCCAGGCTAATGTTTCAGAGGGGGCTGAACCCCATACACAAAGCTCTCCAAAGGCAAACAACATTCTAGCTCGCTATGTGGAGAAAGGCTATCGACCAGGCAACAACTGGCATCCACAAACGAGTGTAGCATTGATGCAATTTGAATCTGAAAATACAAATGAATACTGGTTTGGGACTGAAAATTTCTATGTGATCACCCGCTACAACCATAGCCCGCTTTATGCATTGGCAGTTTATCAACTGGCCCAGGAGATTAAAGCAGCTACTCCCTAACAGAGACCCGATCAAATACTACTTTGATTGCTCTCAATGAAGTTCTCACAGCATCTCCTGATAAAGGGTCTGAATAAATCCCGATTTTAAGGCCTCCGCTTTCCAGGTAAGCTAACCACTTCGTGCAGATCATAAAATATTGAATAAGCCGGCAGAAGCAGGTTAAGATCATCGAAGATTAGATTGTATTTTGATCATTTTTGCAGTTTTTGACTTGCCATATTATGAAAAAAGCAGAATTGAGACTAACTTGATAATTTGTAACCAAATCCAGTAATTCATGGCATCATTCCAACTGCAAGTCAATGGCAAAAAGCATCAGGTAGAAGCAGAACCTGATACCCCCCTATTGTGGATTTTAAGAGAACATCTGGATCTACCAGGCACTAAATTCGGATGTGGGATTGCACAGTGTGGAGCGTGTACTATCCATTTTAATGGTGTAGCTATCCGATCATGTTCTACCACAGTTTCTTCCGCTGTGGGGGCATCCATCACCACGATAGAAGGCCTTTCCGAAAAAGGGGATCACCCCGTACAACAAGCCTGGAAAAAACTCGATGTACCTCAATGTGGGTATTGCCAATCAGGACAAATCATGTCTGCAGCTGCATTGTTGAAGCAAAATAAAGCCCCTTCAGACGATGAAATTGAAGGAGCAATGAATGGCAATATTTGCCGGTGTGGAACTTACGTTCGAATCAAAGCAGCCATCAAGTCGGCCGCATCTGAAATGAATTAAAATTTTAAAGCCAATCCTCTATGACACTCATTAAAACAAGTTATAACAGAAGATCATTTCTGAAAGCCTCCACTGCTGCGGGTGGTGGATTGATGCTTGGCTTTAGCTGGCTTGCATCATGTAGCCCATCAAAAGAAAAGCTCATTACCATGCCAGACTCCTGGTTTGATATCAATGCTTATATCAAAATTGGTGAAAATGGAGTGGTTACCATCTTCTCTCCAAACCCTGAAATAGGGCAAAATGTAAAGACTTCCATGCCCATGATTGTGGCAGAAGAACTGGATGTAGACTGGGAATATGTAGTAGTGGAGCAAGCTCCACTCAACACCGTGGACTTCAAACGCCAGGTGGCGGGTGGCAGTAATTCGATCAGGGCAAGTTGGGATGCTTTGCGAATGGCTGGAGCAACAGCGAGAAGAATGCTTCTTGAAGCAGCCGCCAAGGAATGGAACGTACCCGTGAGCGAGCTCACCACAGAAAAAGGAGTGATCAAACATTCTTCCGGCAAATCAATCGGCTATGGTGAGGTATCTTCAATGGCCGCTACGATTGAAGTGCCTGCAGAAGTAGAACTTAAAGATGTAAAAGACTTTAAAATCATTGGAAAGCCTACAGGCAATGTCGACATAGACAAAATCATCACCGGAAAACCACTGTTTGGATTGGATTACAAAGAGGATGGAATGCTGATTGCTATGCTGGTTCATGCGCCTGCTTTTGGTATGACACTCAAAAGTTTTGAGGCAGAAGCAGCCAAACAGATGCCAGGCATTGTAGATGTGATTTCTGTAAAAACAACACCGGATGAAAAAACATGGTCCGACAACAATGCATTTACTGAAATTGTGGCCGTAGTTGGAAAGACTACATGGCAGGTAATGAAGGCCAAGAAATCATTGTCAATAGAATGGGAATGGGCCACCACTCCCGAAAGCTCATATGATCATGAGAGAAAATTAGCTGACTCTTTAAAAGAACCAGTTTCCAAACCAGAAAGAATTGACGGAAACCCTGAAAAGGCTTTTAAAGAAGCAGCAAAAGTCATTGAAAGAACCTATACGGCTCCCTTTTTAGCACACAATACCATGGAGCCTATGAACTTCTTTGCCAATGTAACTGAGCATAAGGCTGAATTGACCGGACCTATCCAGACTCCCGAAAACCTAAGAAAGAGTGCCGCTTCATTACTTGGACTTCCGGAAGACAATGTTTCCGTGATGATGACTCGAATGGGTGGTGGTTTCGGCCGAAGACTTTATGGAAACTTTGGGCTCGAAGCTGCGGCCATCTCTCAAAAGGTGAAAGCGCCTGTTAAGTTGGTTTATACCCGGGAAGATGACATGACACAGGGTTTATATCGCCCTGCATATGCCGTAAAATACAGAGCAGCGCTGGACAAAGACAATAATCTTATTGGATTCCATGTGAAAGGAACTGGTATCCATGGAAGTGCCGTTTATGCCAATAGATTCCCGGCAGGTGCAGTAGATAATTACCTGGCAGAAAGTGTTGGTGTAGATTCCAGCATCACGACGGGTGCATGGAGAGCTCCACGTTCTAATTTTATCTCCGGAGTAGAGTCAGCATTTCTGGATGAAGTCGCCGAGGAAGCAGGAGTAGATCCAATTGACTTCAGGTTGAAGCTTTTTGAGCGAAATATGAAAGACCCTGTGGGTGAAAAGAATGACTATGAAGCTGCAAGATATGCTGGTGTGCTCAAGCTGGTAAGAGAAAAAGCAAACTGGGGGACAGAAACATCCGGAGTGTTCAGAGGTGTTTCAGCTTATTTCTGCCACAATTCGTACGTAGCTCAGATTGTCGATCTTATCAAGGAAAATGGTACTCCCAAAGTGAAAAAAGTTTGGTGTGCCGTTGATTGTGGAATCGTCGTAAACCCTGAAGGTGCTAAAAACCAGGTAGAGGGAAGCATCGTAGACGGCATCGGACATGGGATGTTTAGCAGCCTGACTTTTAAAGATGGAACGGCAGAGCAACAGAACTTTGATAAATACCGATTGATCAGGCATGCAGAGGCTCCTGAAGAGATAGAAACTTTCTTTGTGGAAAGCGACATCCATCCGACTGGCTTGGGTGAACCTGCATTACCACCTGTAGTGGGTGCACTGGCCAATGCGCTGTATAAGGCTACTGGAAAAAGAGTTTATACACAACCTTTCGCACAGAAAGACATTGTCCTGGGTTAATCAGTGATATGACAGGTCTACCCCGGCCTATTCTTCGATTGATACTGGTTTCGGCCTTTTTTGCCACTTTTCTTTCGGGTTGCAAAGAGGAGGTAGAAGACAAGGTCTTTGAACCTGTTTTTCTTGAGATATCCAGTCTTGAGGATATAGCGCCCATGACTGATAGCCTTGTAAAACCATTCCTTTATCGCAATGTGGGTGGTTTTGACACACTTACAGTCCAGGAAAACAAGGAAAAATTTATCGCTGTTGTTCTTCCGGCAATTCTCATTGTGAAACATAAGTTGAGGCAAGACCTCGGGAAGGTGAAAGACCTGGTTCTGACGGACAATTGGAGTAAGAAGGATAGCTTGTTTTATCAAACGCAACTAGATCGATTCAATGCTGATAGCCCTTTTGACCTCATCATTCGCATGCATACCCACCCAACCAGCATCGCACTGGCCCAGGCAGTGGTTGAGAGTGGATGGGGCACTTCCAGGTTTTTTAGTGAGGCCAATAACCTGTTTGGCATATGGTCTTATAACCCTGATCGACCAAGGATCGCGGCAAAATCAAAAAGCATGAATGTACATCTGAGGAAATATGAAGATATTTCCGGCTCTATCATGGACTATTTTGAAACGATAGCACGAGCAAGGGCTTACCGAAATTTCAGAGTAGCCAGCTATGAAACCAGCGACATCAATAAATTACTACCACATTTGAGCAGCTATTCAGAAAGAGGCAGTGAATATGTAGACCAGCTGAGGACCATCATTAATCAAAACAATTTCCAACAATACGACCATTTCGTATTAGACCTTCAGTATACATCATCTTTGGAAGAATGATAAAACATTCCCAAATAATAGCGTTGGCACTATTGATGGCATGTGGATCTCAACCTGGAGAATCCTCAAGGCATAAAAACCAGGAGAAAATGGTGACAGAAATTGTCATTAATCCTCAAAAAAGCGTAAACTGTTTCATCTATCATCGCTTTGGTGACAGTCGATATCCCTCCACTAACATACCCATCGAAGATTTTAAGGCACAACTTATTTATTTAAAAGAAGCCGGTTTTGAAGTCATGACCTTTAGTGATGCCATCAAATATCTGAAAGATGAGCAGCCATTGAAGAAAGTGGCTGTGATCACCATTGACGATGGATTTAAAAGCTTTTATGAAAATGGTTTACCCTTGCTGGAGACCCATGGATTTCCGGCAACACTTTTTATCAATACGGAAACAGTTGGTGGCAGTAGCTACATGGACTGGAAAGAAATTAAGGATGCACGTGAACGGGGAATTGAAATTGGTAATCACACCCATTCCCATGCTTTTTTCCTAAATATGGATGTGGATGAAAGATATAAGAACTTTGAGTCAGAGATCAATCAATGCCAACAACTGATTCAGGAAAACCTTGGCACCAGGCCAAAGGTATTTGCCTATCCTTATGGAGAGTTTGATAAAAGAATGCTTGAAATTGTGAAGGATGCAGGATTTACTGCTGCTGCGGCTCAAAACTCTGGCGTAATCAGCAATGATTCAGAACTGATGGCTTGTCCCAGATTTCCCATGGCCACAGGTTTTAGTGACATCAATGAATTTAAACTAAAAGCCAATGCACGCCCATTGAAAGTAAAAGGAGCGCCAGAACGACATATCCTCTCAGAGAATTTTGAACCATCTCTCAACCTTATCATTCGAAAAGAGGGTCTCAGACTGAAGGAGCTGCAATGCTTTATTCAGGGTGGTACTTGTGATCTTTCGATCAATCAAAAAGTAGCCGATGAATATGCGGTTGTGGCAAAGCCGAACAAAAGTATCGAATACAGAAGGAGAACCCTTTATACTTTAACCGTTCAGGATAATGTCAATAATTGGTACTGGTACAGCTACCTTTGGATCAATCCTAAAATCAAAGAGTAGTTATTCAAATCCTGTATACTGATCATCCAGCTTTTTAAGAATGAGCTTGATCTCATCCGACTTATGGTAATCCCCCAGCTTTTCAAAGGATACGACAAGATTGCGTAAGCACCTCAAAATAATATCCTCATTCGAGCAAGGCTCATAAAACAGCTCTTGTGGCGGGATGTTGAGGTGCTCCAGGTAGTGATCAATATCCTCCTTGCTGAAGATCAGTCCCCGGTTGAAAGCATTGATATAAAAAGACATCCCATCACCCTGATAAGTCAGGATAAAAAGATTTGGCAAATTCACGCCATAAATGGGCATCCCCAGCTTTTGAGCGATGATCATATAGATGGAACAAAGGGTAATGGGGTTTCCTTTTTTGGATTCCAGCACCGCATTGATCATGCTGTTTGCCGGTGAATGAAAGTTTTTGGTATTGGCTCTGAACTTTATCTTATTAAACAACATGTTGTTTACGATCCGCACCTGATCCAACGGTGCGTAGTCAGCTTTAAATTCACGCCAGATCTCATGATATAATTGTTCAACTTCCATCTTGAGATCGGAGTAGTCCAGATCAGGATACTGGTAAGTTGCAACAAGCCAAAGTCCCTCCAGAAGTTCATTGTCATCTGTTTCCTTCCAGGCAAGGAGCCGCTCCTGTACCAACTCAAATTGCAGGCCATGGATCATGTCTTCAATCCTTCGCTGGATAAGTGGATTGAAATTACTTTCCCACTCCTGCTCAAGGAAAGGGATAATTCCTGTGCCTATTTCCATGAGCTTAGTTTCTACATGAGAAACGACTTCATCGTCCTCATCCTCCAACAAACTCACTAAAGCTTTTAATTCGGTTTCCTTTATCAAGACAATATTGAATTTAAGAATTAGAACCGATACATTCCAAATTCTTTTTGATGATTATTATAGAATAATGAATTCAGCGTTAAACTTAATTCGTCTATTCTTCTTTCTCATCAATCCCCTTGAGGTTTTTATGCTTTCTGCCTAAGGGTTTTACGAAATCTTTAGGATAGTTGCGAAAATGGTGGACCAGACCCTGAAGATCTTCCATGGTAGTATTCACATTTTGATAAAGCGAATCAGAGTACAGCAGTTTTCCCAATGATCCATTCTCACTTTTCATCAGAATCAGTGTCTGGTTTAGGGTAATCATTACTGAATCGATATGTGATAGCGTTTGTGCCAACTCCAAAGAATTCAGGGTATCCAAAACCCCATCAGTTTTTTTGATCACTGGTCCCAGTCGCTCAATCTTTTGATTGAGGTTCCTTATCAATAATTTTGTTGCTGTAGCGATCTGCTCAATGTTATTTTCATTGCTCTCCATGATCCTGTTTACATTCAGGAAGGTTCGATGCAGGTCATCCAGTGTGGTATTGATTTTTTCACCACTACCTTTTAATCCAACGAGGATCTCGTTCACCCGGGTGATGGTTACATTAAGGTTGTTGGCAACAGGAGTTGCATTTTCAAGTATTTCCTCCAGTCCTCTGTCGCGATAAGAAATCAGGGTATCTCCTGCCTCAATGAAGTTTGAAGATGAACCGATGGTCAAAACAATGCCTTTCGTGCCCAAAAAGTCGGTACTTGTCAGCAAAGCCATCGAAGAGTCATTCAGTTGGATGTTTTCATTGATGTCAAACTTGACCAGAATGCTGTCCTGGTTTTTCATCAGGCTGATATCGGTCACTCTTCCTACGGAATACCCATTGATAATTACCCGATTTCCTTCTACCAGGCCATCTACATTGTCATAGATCGCAAAATATTTGTTAGTCGGAGAGAAAAAGTCAATTCCTTTTAGAAAATTAAACCCGTAATAGAGCATCACTCCTGATACAAGAGCTATTAGACCTACTTTAAATTCCTTGGACATCCGCACTAACTTAATTTTTATTTTGAGAAAAAGACCAATCCGAAACCAAATCTCTTGAATTTAGAAATCAGAGCCAAAGACCTGCCCTCAATTCATGGATTCAATTTCCGATTTATAATCTCTAAATGCCCTATATATACCAGAAGCAATATAAACCTGGTTCAATGGATCATTCAGTTCTCTCTCTTCTTTAGGATTACTAAGATAACCTACTTCTACTAAAACACTAGGCATACTGGTTCGCCACAACACAAGAAACCCTGCAGATTTCACACCACGGCTACGTCTACCTACCCGGTTTTTGAACTGATCTTCGATTTTATCTGCCAATCGCAGACTGTTTTGCTGAAATGCACTTTGATAAAGAGAAAACAAAATATAGGACTCCGGTGAATTAGGATCGAAGCCGTCATAATCATTAGCTCCCCCTTCTTCAGCCAGAATCACCGCATTTTCTCTTTGGGCTACTTTCAAGTTCGCTTCAGACTTGTGTAACCCCATCACATAAGTCTCTGTGCCATGGATATTTGGATTAGATATCCAGTTGGCATGGATGGAGATGAAAAGGTCAGCATCTTTTTGATTGGCCACATCAGCACGTTCGTGTAACTCGGGGAAGCTATCATCCTGACGCGTGCAGATCACCTCTACGTCAGGCATATTATCTTTGATGATCCTTGCCAATTCCATTGAAATCTTCAAGGCCACATCTTTCTCTTTCGATATTTCCCCATGGGTGCCCGGGTCCTTTCCTCCATGACCGGGATCTATTACAATTTTATTGATACGGTAGTCAATAACCCCCACCGGATGAAAGGAGATGAAGATAAAAAATATACAAAAGCAAAAGGGTATTGCAATATTTTTCACGGTATCCCGGTTATATACTAAAATCCGATATTTTTACGCAAAAATGTAAATTTTTCACTGAAATTAAAACCTGTGTCAGGCCTGAGGAGTATTGTATTTTTTTTCTTGATCATTACATTTTTCACTTCTGGGTATGCTCAGGATCTTTCGGAGCCCATTGAAAGTATAACGTCAGACTCCATAATATCCGTATCTACACCGGATTCTGTCGCTTCCCCATCAGATACAATCGCTTCTGATACCCTTAAAACAGCCAAATCACCCAAACCTAAAGGTGATATTGAGACTACAATCAACTACAATGCCAAGGATTCCATGTTCTATGACCTGGAAAACAAAAAGATCTTCATGTATCAGGAGGCACATATCGACTATGGAGACATTGTTTTGGAGGCCAACAAGACCACTGTGGACTGGAACAGAAGAACTATCCAGGCGGAATTTGCTACAGACAGCACTGGAAAAAAAATTGGCAAACCGGTCTTTACACAGCAGGGAGACGCCTACGAGACCGATAATATCCTTTACAATTTTAAAACCCGCCGGGCTATCATCAAAGGAGTCATTACCGAGCAGGAAGGGGCATTTATGCATGGTGAAGACGTAAAAATGAATGAAGAAAAGGAGATGTTTATCAAACATGCTAAATACTCCACCTGTAATCTGGAAGACCCTCACTTTTTCATCGAATCAGAAAAACTGAAGGTAATCCCTGGCAACAAGATAGTTTCCGGTCCGTTCAACCTCAAATTCAGGGAGATACCCACTCCCTTCTGGTTCCCCTTCGGGATGTTTCCCCAGCCCAGAAAAAAAGCTACGGGAATCGTTTTTCCATCCTATGGGGAAGAAAAACAACGGGGGTTTTTCCTGAGAGATGGAGGTTATTACCTTACTTTTAGTGATTACATGGACCTGAGACTTACCGGAGATATATATTCCAAGGGAGGACATGGGCTACAGGCCACCATGAACTATAAGAAACGATATACCTATTCCGGTTCTTTCAACTTCTCTTATAACAAGTCCATCATTGACAATATCGAAGACCCTGTAGAGACCAATGACTTCTGGATTCGGTGGAGTCACAGACCGGAAACCCGCGGAAATTCTAGTTTTGGAGCATCTGTTTCGGCTGGTACATCCACCTATAATTCAAACAACAACCTCGTCAACCAGGACTTTAGCAGAAGTATTAACTCTCAGTTCTCTTCCAGTGTAAGCTATTCCCAAAGGTTTCAGCGGATTCCCGTAAACCTGAGTGCCAACCTGAGGCACAACCAAAACATTCAGACGGGCATTATGAGTATGACTTTGCCAGATTATACCATGAACGTAAACAGGATCTATCCCTTTAAAAACATCGTTAAAAACCAGAAGAATCCACTTGCGAAGATCAGTCTCAGCCATAATTTCGCTGCTAAGAATGAAGTAACTAATGCCCCGGTTACCACGCTTAGTAGTCTAAATATCGTGAATGAAGACGAAAGCAACCTGGATACCCTCGACTTCAATCTGGATAATTTTGACAGGTTATACAAGCGGGCGAAAATCGGTGGAAAACACTCCATCCCAATCTCCACTTCTTTTAATATGTTTAATTATATCACAGTAAGCCCAAGCTTCAATTATACAGAGCTATGGTATACCAGAGAACTAGATTTCAGCTATGATGAAGAATTGCAGGGTGTGAGGATAGATACACTCGAAGGATTCAGCAGAACAGGATACTGGACCTCAGGGGCTTCTATGAATACCCGGTTTTATGGAACAGTTACATTTCCCGGAAAAGACAGAAAAATCCAGGCGATTCGACATGTAGTAACCCCTTCTATCAGTTTTTCATACAACCCTGATTTTAGTGAAAGTAGTGGCGTATATAAAGAAATTCAAATTGATTCCCTTGGAAACACCCGCCGGTTTTCCAGGTATGAAAGTTTTGCCTATGGCTCCCCCCCATCCGGAGAAAGCAGAACCATCAGCTTTGGTCTCCAAAATAACCTGGAGATGAAAGTAAGAGATGACAAGGATTCTACACAGGCTTACAAAAAGGTAAAAATCTTTGAAAATCTTTCCTTGAGTACCGGTTATAACCTGGCGGCGGAGGAATTTAAACTCAGTAACATCAACTGGAATACCCGAACCTCTCTTTTTAAGAACAAGGTAAATGTGAACTTAAGCGGTACGATAGATCCTTATGTTTATAACCTCATCAGTGAAACCGTAAACCCTTTGACCGGTGTGCGGACCGTGAGCCAGGAGAAAATAGACAGATATGCCTGGAACAATGGCCAGGGACTCGGAAACCTGAGCCGGTTAAGCACCTCAATCGGATTTTCACTCAACAGCAAATCCGGAAAAGGAAATCAGCCCGACAGACAAGATCAGTTTGATACAGGAACAGTGCCGGAAGATCTTGATCAGTCAGGCTATGGTACGGAAGAAGAGAAAGAATACATCCGTCAAAATCCTGAGCAATATGTGAATTTTGATGTACCGTGGACTTTTAGGGTACAATATTCTATTTCCCGGACGCAGAACGGCTTCCAGGACCCTACAATCATTCAGTCCATGCAATTTAACGGAACCCTGGCACTGACCGACAAAACCCAGATCACTTACAACTCCGGCTTCGACTTTGTGAATAAGGAATTTACAACAACGCGGATAGGTATTGCCCGTGACCTGCATTGCTGGTCATTAAACTTTTCCTGGGTTCCTTTTGGTCGTTATCAATCCTTCAGCCTGGTTATTCAGCCCAATTCCAGCCTGTTACAAGACCTGAAATTAGAAAAGCGACGCAATTTCTTTGACTTCTTCGATCGATAATAAATTAGCTTCGATATTCTCCCTGGCAAATAATCAGCAAATTGATATTTTTGAGGAAAACTTAATCTGAAAAATGGGAAGAGCGTTTGAATATCGTAGGGCAGCAAAAGAAGCCAGGTGGGATAAAATGTCTAAAATTTTTCCTAAGCTGGCCAAGGCAATTACAGTAGCAGCCAAAGAAGGTGGCGGAGACCCTGAGATGAATGCGAAGTTGCGGACTGCCATTCAAAATGCCAAGGTAGAGAACATGCCGAAGGACAACATCGAAAACGCCATCAAACGTGCCATAGGTAGTGATTCAGATGTATTTGAAGAAGTCACTTACGAAGGCAAAGGACCTCATGGCGTATTGGTATTTGTTGAATGTGCTACCGACAACACCACACGCACTGTTGCCAACGTAAAAGCCTATTTCAGCAAGGCTGGAGGCTCCATGGTCCCCAATGGCTCACTCGAATTTATGTTTGACCGCAAAGCAGTATTTGAATTTATTCAGGAGGATGGCATGGACCTGGAAGAGCTTGAATTGGAACTCATTGATGCCGGATTGGAAGAAATCATCACCAATGAAGACCGGGTATACCTGTATGCGGACTACACCAATTTTGGTGCCTTATCAAAAGCGTTGGAGGACAAAGAGATTGATGTAAAAAAAGCCAGCTTGCAAAGAATCCCAAATAGTCCTGTAGAATTTTCCGAAGAACAAATGGAAGAAATCGAAAAAATGTTGGATCGGATCGAGGATGATGATGACGTTCAGGCAGTATTCACTAACATTGCGTAGTGCTGGTATTTAATACATCCGAAAAACCCAACTATTTTATTGTAGCAAGCACGGCTTTGTTCCTGTGCATATGCTACTATTTATATGAATTGTTTTATGGTGAGATCTATGAAACACATTCGGGTCAAACACTTGTCGAACGAGCCTTTTTAATTGGACTTGTCACGGCTGTCATTTTCATCGTTTTTGAAGCTGCCTTTAAGCATATCTTCTTTTCACCCTCATTCGAAGGCATGATTTCATGGCATTTGGGTCAATCTTTGGCAGCAGGCCTGGTATCCTTTGTCATTGATAGCTACTTTGATGGATACCCCACCTGGGAGTCAAAGCATTTATTTGCTTTTATTTCAGTATATGCGCTATGCTGTTTTCCGGGCATCCTCATTGGATATCTGATACACCACAAAACCAGAAAAAACAGTTTTGATGAAGACCTGAGGTTTATCATCGTAAGGTCAAGCGGCAAAGAAGATGAATTGGTGGTTGATCCCCGGGACGTTATGTTTTTGGCCGAAGAAGATATCTCTATGCGGGTATTTTACCTGGAAAATGGCGAGATCAACTCCAAGCTGATTGCGAGTAAGCTGAGCAACTTTGAAAAGGAATTCAGAGACATCCCGTTCTTACTCAGAGCTCACAAGGCATATATCGTCAACATCAACCGGGTATCCGAAGTAGTCAGGGAAAAACAACAAATTTTACTTCATTTCTCCTCCCATTTTATCATACCAGTAGAGGAAAAGTTCAGAGCCAGGATCCTTAACAGGATCAACTAATCATCTGATTTACTATCCTTCCGATTCTCGAATTATTTGCTTTAAGCGGGATTGTTTAGCATATTTATGTTGATAAACAAAAACCTAAAAGTAAATGCCTCACCTCAACTTTAACCGGCGGGATTTCATCAAAAAAACCTCTGCCGCCATGGCTCTCACAGCCTTTGGGAATTTCGGAGTCAGCTATCCATTAACTGCCAAACCCCTGAAAGTAGGATTGATTGGCACGGGTTGGTATGGCAAGAATGATCTTTTCCGACTGATCCAGGTAGCACCAGTAGATGTGGTGGCATTGTGTGATGTAGACAGCAATATATTAAATGCAGCAGGAAAACTGGTAAGTGAAAGACAATCCTCTGGTAAGGTACCCAAGCTATATGGCGACTACCGAAAGATGTTGGACAAACACAAACTTGACGTTGTCATTATTGGCTCACCAGACCATTGGCATGCTTTGCAATGCATAGACGCTGTGAAAGCAGGAGCTCATGTTTACGTTCAAAAACCTATCAGCGTGGATGTAGTAGAAGGTGAAGCCATGGTCAAGGCTGCCAGAAAATACAATAAGGTGGTTCAGGTAGGTACCCAACGAAAAAGCACACCACACCTCATCGACGTAAAGAAAAACATTGTAGAAAAAGGTCTGCTAGGTAAGATATCACATGTGGAAATGTGTTGCTACTATCACATGCGTAACAACTCCAACCCTCCCCTTCAACCTGTTCCAGATTTTCTAGATTATGAAATGTGGACCGGACCAGCCCCGCTCCGCCCCTATGATGGTTTACCACACATCAGGTGGTGGCGCGCTTTCATGGAATATGGCAATGGCATTACCGGAGATATGTGTGTGCATATGCTTGACACGGTTCGCTGGATGCTGGGATTAGGATGGCCCAAACGCATCACCTCCACCGGAGGTATTTTCGTTCAGAAGGAAGCCAAGTCCAACATCGCTGATACACAGTCGGCCATCTTTGAATATGATGAGCTAAACTGTATTTGGCAGCACCGTACCTGGGGCACCCCGGCTGACCCTGATTACCCCTGGTCTTTCACAATTTATGGTGATAAGGGCACATTGAAGGGAAGTACCATGCAGGCTGATTTCATTCCTATTGAGGGAGATCCCATCCACTTCGATGTGGTATATGAAAAAGAAAAGTATCCTGAAGACTTAACAGAAGAGCGTATCGAGCTGAATGCCGCACCAGCTACACGGCTGCATATGCTCGACTTTCTCAAGGCAATAGACAACAATACAAGACCAGTCGCCGATATCGAAGAAGGCCACATCTCTACGGCCAGCTGTATCCTGGCTAATATCTCCATGGAGCTGGCAGGAAGGCCATTGATCTATGATCCTGAGAAGAAAATCGTGGTTGGAGATGCTGAGGCTACCACCATGCTTCAGCGCGAATACCGCACACCCTGGGTTCACCCCACAGTAGACAACGTATAAAAAAACAGAAATGCTCAACCCACATATTAACCGTAGAAAGTTTGTCAAAGGAATATCAGCAACTGCAGGATTGGCTGCTTTTGGTGGATTAGGTATGAATTTTACAGGGATTGATCGTCAATGGAAAGTCGGGCTGATCGGGTCAGGATGGTATGGCAAGAGCGATACCCTGCGACTGATACAGGTGGCTCCGGTAGAAGTAGAAGCTGTATGCGATGTAGATCAAAACATGCTCAACCATGCCGGACAGCTAATCAGTCAACGGCAAAAGTCAGGCAAAGTACCCAAGCTATATGGAGATTACCGCAAGATGCTCGACAAGCACAATTTGGATATTGTTATCATTGGTTCACCAGACCATTGGCATGCTTTGCACATGATAGAAGCCGTGAAATCCGGAGCCCATGTGTATGTTCAAAAGCCTATCAGTGCCGATGTAGTGGAAGGTGAAGCGATGTTAAGAGCTGCAAGAAAATACAATAAAGTCGTACAGGTAGGAACACAAAGACGGAGTACTCCACACCTGATAAGAGCCAAGGAAGAAATTGTGGACAAAGGGTTGCTGGGAAAAGTCTCTCATGTAGAAGTGAGCTGTTATACAGGGGGAGGTGGTAAGATGCCTCCTGTTGAAGAGGTGCCTGATTTCTTTGATTATGATATGTGGACAGGACCAGCCCCGATGCTTCCCTATAGGGGACTGCCTCATATCCGATGGAGGGCTTTCATGGAATATGGCAATGGTATCGTGGGTGACATGGGCATTCACATGCTGGATGCTGCCCGATGGATGTTGGGTGTGGGCGCCCCTAAGAAAATCACCAGTGTTGGAGGTACGTACGTTCACAAAGATGGCTATGGTAATCGTCCGGATACTCAACATGCCATATTTGAGTTTGACGAGCTCAATTTTGTCTGGCAACAAAGGCGATGGGGCACTCCGGCAGATCCGGATTATTGGTGGTCTTTCACGCTTTATGGTGATAAAGGTAAACTGCAGGCAGGTGTAAGGAAAGCAGACTTCACACCCTTAGAAGGTGAACCCATCCATTATGACTGCGTCTTTGAAAAAGAAGAATACCCGGAAGATCTAACAGAGGAAAGAATTGAGCTGTTTGCAGCACCAGCTACCAGGAGGCACATGCAGGATTTTATCCAGGCCATCGAAAACGGCACCAAACCAGTTGCGGATATTGAGCAGGGACATATCTCATCGGCCAGCTGTATCATGTCCAACTTATCTATGCAACTTGGCGGGAGACCGCTCGAATATGACTGGGAGAACAGGGTTGTCAGGGGGGATAAAGAAGCGACGGAATTGTTAGCCAGAAGCTACCGGAGTCCGTGGGAGCACCCCACTTTCAATAATGTCTGATCCTTCAATGCTGGTTATTTGTGGATGAACTTCTACAACAGATTAAAGGCTGTCTTATATGTCAGGGTTTGCTTCCTAATGATCCGAGGCCCGTTCTACAGGCGAGCGAAAATTCAAAGATCCTGATCATTGGCCAGGCACCCGGCCGCAAAGTGCATGAGAGTGGTATCCCCTGGGATGATGCCAGCGGAAATGAACTGAGAAGATGGCTGGGAGTAAGCAAAGAAGAATTTTATGATCCGGATTTTTTTGGATTGATCCCAATGGGGTTTTGCTACCCTGGTAAAGGGAAGTCGGGAGATTTACCCCCCAGACCAGAATGCGCACCACAGTGGCACGATCAATTATTATCGGGAATGCAAAATGTGAAGCTCACCATCCTCATCGGTCAGTATGCGCAGAAGTACTACTTGAAAGATCGATTTAACAAAAATTTGACAGAGAATGTCCAGAATTTCAGGTCGTTTCTCCCTGAATATCTGCCGTTGGTTCATCCGTCACCCCGCAACAGGATCTGGCAAAAGAAAAATCCATGGTTTGAGGAGGAGGTGGTACCAGTCTTACAGGAAGTAGTTAGAAACTGATTTTATAAATCCTGGCTCATTAGCTCTCTCTTGTCACTTAAAACCAATAGGGGAATTACACGTACTTCCGACCAATATATACTGCAGGACTGATAGGCGAAAAAGGTAATGTAATTTATGGCCTCTTCAGGAAGGCATCTATGTGGCCGTACAGGTTTTGCCAGGAACTCCCCGGCAAAGACAGGCGAATAATTTAAGCTTCTTAAACTATTCCCGTCCTGCTCATTTCCTCTTCATCTTCAGCATACCCCTAAAATAAAGCCACATCATTTTCATTTTGGTCCCTCCTTTTCTGCTCAGCTCCATGGCATCCCACAACTCCTCGGGTACCTGATCCAGCTGGTTAAATTCACCCGCACCTTTGAGCCATTCTCCTCCGTCTATGGTAATGACTTCACCATTCACGTAAGCAGAATAATCCGAAACCAGATAAGCAGCCAGGTTAGCCAGTTCCTGGTGCTCCCCTACCCGGCCTACCGGCACTTTGTTGGCAGGATCAAATTTCTTTTTCAGGTCACCGGGGAGTAGTCTGTCCCAGGCGCCCTTGGTAGGAAATGGCCCCGGAGCAATCGCATTGCATCGAATGCCATACCTGGCCCATTCCACTGCCAGCGATCTCGTCATGGCCAATACGCCTGCTTTGGCAGCAGCTGATGGTACCACATACCCGGACCCGGTCCAGGCATAGGTGGTCACGATACTCAGGATATTGCCAGGATGCTTATGCTCAATCCAGGATTTGCCCAGCGCCAGTGTGAAATTGTATGACCCTTTGAGGACGATATCCACTACTGTGTCGAAAGCTCTATGGGATAACCTTTCAGTCGGACTGATGAAATTACCTGCAGCATTGTTCAATAGCACATCTACCTGTCCGAACTGCTTCTTTGACAGTTCGATGACTTTTTCAACCTGCTCATACTCCCTGACATCACATTCCAGTGGTAGTACCTGATTTCCGGTTTTAGCATGAATCTCTTCTGCAGTTTTTTGAAGCACCTCCAGCTTGCGGCTGGTAATTATAAGGTTAGCCCCAAGCTCCGAAAAGTAGGTTCCCATAGATTTCCCCAGTCCGGTACCTCCACCTGTGATCAGGATGGTTTTTCCTTTTAAGGATCCTTCTTTGAGCATTCCTTGTGCGTAGTTCATTTTTGTCTATTTAGGTAGTTTCCCATTGAGCAATCCATAGATAAATGTACCCAGAATAGCGCTTAATAACACCACGATAAACATCATAAAGCCATTACCAATCAAAATATAGATGGGACCCGGGCAAGCTCCTGTCATGGCCCAGCCACATCCAAAAATGGTTCCTCCCAGCAAAGGAGCCCACTTGTTTTTGGCCTTAGGCTGAATGACGATCTCGTTTCCATCTACATCCTTCACTTTAAACCGCTTGATGAGTTGTATGGATATGATTCCTAAAACCACTGCTGAGCCAATTACCCCGTACATGTGAAAGGACTCAAAACGAAACATTTCATAGATTCGGTACCATGAGATCACCTCTGATTTTGTCAGGATGATACCAAAGATGGCCCCAACAATCAAAAACTTAAAATACTTCATAGCAATACAGGTAGGATGAAATGTGTAACAAACAACCCTCCAAGGAAAAAACCTATGACCGCAATCAAGGAAGGAAACTGAAGATTGCTTAACCCACTGATGGCATGACCGGAAGTACACCCATCGGCATAGCGGGTACCAAAACCCACCATGAATCCTCCAACAACCATAAATACAAATCCTTGCAGTGTGAATAAATTGTCCCAGCTAAAGATACTTGTGGGCACGTATTCAGCCCCGGGGTTTGGAATACCTGAGGAGATCAGGGCTGCTTTTGTCTCTGCATTTAACTCAATTGCCTGATGGGCAGTCATAAAATGTGAGGCTATATACCCACCAATCAAAGCACCAACGACAAAAAACAGGTTCCATATTCTCTCTTTCCAGTTTATCCTAAAAAATTCGCTGAATTTCCCTGCTCCTCCGATGGAACAAACAGTTTTCAGTGTAGAAGAAATGCCAAAGCTTTTGCCAAAAAACAGCATCAGCACCATGATGAAGGTAATTAATGGCCCACCCACATACCAGGGCCAAGGGGATTTTATCCATTCCATAATTAGTGTTAATTGAATCTGATTTAGTCAATATAGCAAAAGAAACAACAACACTGAATGAAAAATTCAACAGATAAAATCCTGTATACCGTATTGCTTACACAGCAATTTGGCACGTTGATCTACTTCATTTCTATAAGCGTATGGTAGATAATCTGATTTGAAGAGTTCCAGATATTCAGGGTACAGTTTCGGATAATGTTTTTGAATGGCATTCATTACCAGGGTCTTACTGTCAGCCTTTCCTTCACCAAACAAGGTGATGGTTGCAGGGAATATATAGTCGACAGGGACGGCACTGAATATCTGAAACATGGATCGCAGTGATTCAGCTGTATCTGTGATGTAGGGAAGCAAAGGCATCAGACTGATACCGGTTTTAAATCCATTCGATTTCGCTGCTTTAACAGCCTCCAGCCGATCTGAGGGTGTAGTAGCTCCGGGCTCGAATAGTTTACCTGTTTCAGCATCGAGCGTGGAGAATGAAAAGGTAATTAAAGTCCCTCGCTTTAAATGCTTAAGATCAACAGGAAGAACAGCACTCCGGTCAATTTCCTCCAACAAATCAAAATCCCTGAGGACAAGGTCTGATTTCGTGATGACATGGACAGGAAACCGATATTTGAGAATCACTTTGAGCGCTTCCCTGGTCAGCTGGTAGTCTTTTTCAATCTTCAGGTACGGGTCAGTGGCTGATGAAAGGACAATGAAGCCGTGGTCTCCTTTTTTTACTCTGAAGGCTAGTTGCTTTTCCAGCACCTCAATGGCGTTTATCTTCACTCCCAGGTTGTATTCCATATGGATGCCATACTTGCTGCCGCGGATATAACAATACAGGCAGTTGAAAGCACAACCTGAGTATGGATTGAAGGTATAATCGTCTAAAAACCAGGGATCACGCTTCTTTTTCCTGTTGAGGACAGTCTTAGCAATGATCTCCCTGGCCAAAACGGGATTATTTTGCCAGGTAAGGTAAGATCACTTTTTGCCAGATCTTGTAGCCTTCAGCATTCATGTGAAGATTATCTTCTCTGAAGATGTTGGTAAATACCATTCCATCTTCATCAAGTGCCGGATACCATACGTCTACATATTCGGTTTTTTCATTCCTACAGGCAAAAAGCTCCAATGCTTCATTCAGTTCCAGGTACTTATCACCCAGCTCCCATCTGGCTACACTTGGTTTGGCAGCAATGAGGGCCACTTCAGTATTGGGTAGCTTCTTAGCGATGATCTTACGGATCTTCTTTACATCTTTCATGATGGTTTTGGTATCCTTTCCTTTGGCGATGTCATTGTCTCCTTCATAGATAAAGATCTTTGCAGGTTCATAAGGAAGTACAATCCTATCCAGATAATACAACAAGTCTGAATACATCGACCCGCCAAACCCACGATTGATCACTTCATGCTCAGGAAAATATTCTGCCATATCCTGCCATATACGGATAGATGAGCTTCCTACAAACAGATTTGCTCCCTTTGGAGGAAAATTGGCTTTATCTGCTTCTTCATATTCCAGGATAGTTTTTTCAAACCTCTGAGGTCCTTGTTCCTGAGCTTGCAGAATTGAAATGGTAAATACAAAAACGATAAGAGAATGAATCAGATTTTTCATTGGTCTGGGTTAAACTTTGGGTTTCTAAAATAATCCTGGTAGGGATTTTAAGTACCCTGTGCTATCAGTTTTTTGCTATTGGGACTGCCAGCCTTGGGGCGTTCTTTATAGAAGAATATCTGATCAATAAGTATGCCAGCTTTTTTGCCTTTGTGTCTGTGCCATTCAGGAAGTTGCTCAATAGGGTATGCCATGATCTGATAATATTGATACTTGCTGTTGTCTAAATCAAATGAAAACATATGTGACGTCCGGTCTCTGAACTTCTCCTTATCATAAAACAGCTTCCTCGTTTGCAACAGTTTAAGCTCGTCCTTGCTATCTCCGCCCCAAAGTTCTGCAATGGCCGGGACAGCAGCCATATTTCTTTGCTCAATTCCATAATTAAAAGCAACTACTTTTAGTGCTGGTGGATCGTCCCCAAGGTCTGCAATCACTCCAAAAGGTGTATTGAAGAAACCCAACCACGAGAAGTATGGGAGGTCCCGTACATTACCTACCTCATCATCAATCAGGGTGAGTTTTCCTTTTCCTTTAAAAATTCCGGTTGTTGGATACAATAGCTCTATATCCTTTGGTTTTACACCTCGCTGAACCAACTTAAAAGTAACCGTATCGCTCCCCTGCCAACCTTCCTTGTAGGCATATGCTTTTAGCGTGATATCCCCATCATAATTTAAGGGCTGGGAATATATGCTGGAAGTACTGTCAGGGTCAGTTCCGTCATCCGTATATCTGATGGTCACCCCTTTGATTTTATGAATGAGTTCCACCTGATCCTGAGGGGTAATGATTTTTTTACCTCCAGCCAGCAATGGCGCAGTCAGGGGGAGCATCTCACTCTCATCCGGCACAAAACCTGATATGAGCTTGATCCCTTTATCAGAGATTTGTTTTATCTCATCCTGACTCAACGTGGTATTCCAGACAAACAATTCTTCTATTTCAGGATTTTTCAGTGCTTCCAACGTTGATGCAGTAATCGCTGTACCAGACAATGAAAGTGATTTTAGCTTTTTGAGTCCATTTAAGGCTGAAAGCCTATCACCTGAAATATTGGTGAAATTCAGGTTTAGATCCTCCAGGTTTTGGAATTGAGTCAATTGATCAAACACCTCATCACCTACCGGAGCATATGCCATATCAAGGCTCACCACCTGGTCTTTGATCGCTTTTAACTCCGTAATCAATTCTATTTTGAAGGTCTGTCGCCCAAGAATCTTGACATCTACAGCAGGGGAATTAGGCGCCTTTTGCACCACTGTTCTATAGGGGTTATTGAGTGATTCAATCAGATCTGCATCGGCAAAATCAAAAGTGTACTGTGGCCCCGCAGCAGGTTTTTCAGCAGACAGGTGTCTTTGAGCCAGAACAAATAAGGTATCCTGCTTGTCCAATCCTGCCAGGGAAATCCCTTCGTCTGCACCCTTTCTGATCCATTCTCTGATCAGCGAATATTCAATATCAGTAAGCTGTGGCTTGCCCTTGGGAGGCATATGTTTTTTATGATCGAGCGGTAAGTTGGCTCTCACCAGGAGATGACTGGAATCTACATTTCCGGCGATCCACAAAGGGCCATTTTTACCGCCGGCATGCAATCTTTCCAGTGTTGAAATATCCAACTCCCCTTTGTGCTTTTCTGCATTATGACAGTTAGCACATTTTGCTTCAAGAATGGGCAGAATAAGAGATGTCAGTACCGGTTCATTCTTGTCAAACGGCTCTTCTTCTTTGGTGAAAATCGGCTCAGTCAGAAAATTGATACCATGGGTAAGTCCTGCCCCAAAATGACCAGCGATAACGATCCCAACGAAGCTTGTATATAGGGACCATTGATAGAACTTTTTCTTGTGATAGAAAAGAATCAGCACATACATCAGATAGCTCACCCCTACCCCAATCCACTTATGAATTGACATCACCTCCGAGGTATAGCCTTCTTCCATGGAAAGGAAAAATCCCATGAGGGCCGTTAATACCGTAGTTAGCCCGGTGAGCAACAACAAAAACCGATTGACCTTCTCAAAGGATTCTTCCTGCAGTTGAGCTCGAAAAATGTTGGTAAATACAAGCAATACGATAAATCCAATCGGGAAATGAAGGATCATGGGGTGCATCCGTCCAATCGGTTGCAGCCAAACCGGAACAAATACCTTTTCTTCGAAGACGAGAAGTATGGTCAATAAACACAGCAAGGAAAAAATGCTGTTTGAAACAATCCTTTCTAAACGGTCCATCCTTAAGCTATAATTCCAGGCACCACTTTTCCATGCACATCAGTCAGCCGGAAGCGTCTTCCAAGATATTTGTATGTTAGTTTTTCATGATCGAGCCCCATCAGGTGAAGGATGGTGGCATGTAGGTCATGGATGTGCACAGGATCTTTGACAATATTGTATCCAAATTCGTCCGTTTCACCGTAGGAAATACCGGCTTTTACACCACCCCCGGCCATCCACATGCTGTAGCAGCGTGGATGATGATCCCGACCATAATTTTCTTTGGTCAGTTTACCCTGACAATAGTTGGTTCGGCCAAATTCTCCTCCCCAAATCACCAGGGTCTCGTCGAGCAAGCCTCTTTGTTTCAAGTCAGTGATCAAAGCTGCTGAGGCTCTATCTACATCCTGGGCCTGAAGCGGCATTTCTTGTGCCAGGCTACCGTGCTGATCCCATCCCTGATGATATAGCTGAACAAACCGAACGCCTGCCTCTGAAAGTTTTCTGGCCAGCAGGCAGTTGGAAGCATATGTCCCTGGCACCATACAGTCCGAACCATACATTTTCACGATATGGTCAGGTTCATTGGAGATATCCGTTACATCGGGAACAGCCGTCTGCATTCGAAATGCCATCTCATACTGTTTGATTTTAGAATGAATGGCCGGATCTCCGAAGTCCTGGTAGCTCATTTCATTCAGGGAAGCGAGGTTGTCCAACATCTTGCGTCGATCTTGAGGGCTATGACCTTCAGGATTGTTTAGATATAAAATAGGATCTTCACTCGCACTGAATTGAACACCCTGGTGCACACTGTCCAGGAATCCATTTGTCCATAGCTTAGAGTAAACACCCTGTCCGTTTCCTCTTCCTTTGGATAGCAGGACACAAAAAGCTGGTAAATTCTTATTTTCACTGCCCAGTCCATAGCTCAACCAGGAACCCATACTCGGTCTGTTTCCCACCTGAGCACCCGTTTGAAAGAAAGTAAGGGCAGGGTCATGATTGATAGCCTCTGTATGGATGGTCTTAATCACACAGATGTCGTCTGTTATCTTGGCGATATTTGGGAAAATATCACTAACCCAGGTACCGGATTGGCCATATTGCCTGAATCCAAACTGAGAACCTACAAGCGGGAATCGTTCCTGGTTAGCAGTCATTCCGGTGACTCGCTGGTTACCTCTCACAGACTCAGGAAGGTCCTGGTCATACATTTTATTCAGTAAGGGCTTGTAATCGAAGCTTTCTAACTGGGAGGGGGCACCATTCTGGAATAGGAAAATGATCCTTTTCGCTTTTGGCGCAAAATGGGTGAATCCTAGGGGTAGCTCGTTTTCACTGCCGGATCCTCCATTTAGAAGGTCCGGAATCATCAATGAACCGAGCGCCGCACTACCTACTCCAAGGGCGGCCTTACCCAGGAAATGTCTTCTGTTGATATTCAGTCCGCTTTCTAAAAATTCTTTTTCCATGTTTTAGCTTTTCACAATGGCTTCTTCCATGTTATAAATCGTATGTATCACCTGCATGAGGGCTGCCACAGCCACTTCATCCCGGTCTTCAATGATTGGGTATTCCCCAACTGTAATATATGCTGATGCTTTTTGTGGATTCTCTCCAAATACTGCCTTTTGCTCTCCCAGGTAATCCATCAAAAGTTTACGTTCGGTATCCTTCACTGGCCTGCAAATAATTGACTTAAATGCCTTGCTAACCCTTTCTTCATCAGATATCAACTCTGTATTTAGCCGCTCGGCCAGTACTCTAGAGGCCTCCAGCACCGTAGGGTCATTCAACATGACCAGTGCCTGAAGCGGTGTATTGGTAGAGTGTCTTTTTTCTTCGCATTGGTCTCTGGAAGATGCATCGAAAGTTAGCATAACCGGAGGTGGCACTGTTCTTTTGATGAATGTGTAGATTCCCCGCCTGTACAATTCATCACCATGGTCCTGTACATATTTTTCTAATGTACCCCGACCGGAAGAAGCTACCTCCCACATACCATCAGGTTGGTATGGCTTCACACTGGGGCCACCAATTTCAGGGTTAAGCAAGCCACTACTTGCCAATACCATGTCCCTGATGGTTTCAGCTTTCATCCTGCTTCGGTGCATTCTGGCCAGATAGATGTTTTCTGGATCTTTATTCAAATGTTTCTTATTGACTACTGCTGACTGAGTATAGGAAGCAGAGGTAACGATCTGTTTTACCAGCCGTTTGATGTCCCATCCATTTTCCCTGAAATCCACTGCCAGCCAATCCAGTAATTCCGGATGGGTAGGCAAATCTCCCTGCATTCCAAAATCCCCAACTGTTTTCACAATGCCTCTGGTAAAAAACTCGGTCCAGAGTCGATTGACAAACACCCGGGCAGTCAATGGATTATCCTCACTAAGGAGCCAATTGGCCAGGCCTAACCTATTGGGTTCAAATCGGGTAGTATCAAATTCCATGATGGCTTCGGGGGTACCAAACGAAACCACCTTGGCCTTGGCATCATAATTTCCTCGTTCCAAAACATGGGTATCCCGGATACCCACAGAATCTTTCATCACCATCACTTCTACGGCACTGGTATCGCGATTGTTAATAAAGGTAAGGATCTCCTCTTTCATCTCGTTGGTGATCCTGATAGATGGCGGGTCTGCGAAAGAAGCATCAATGGTGCCTACAATCCCTTTTTCAGGTACCTTATCGAAAAAGGCAAAGGTGCTGAAGTACTCTTCCTGTGAAATGGGATCGTATTTATGGTCATGGCACTTGGCACATTCCATCGTCAGACCAAGGAAAGTCTTTCCAAGGGTATTGGTCCGATCCGTTACATACTCTATGCGGTATTCTTCATCAATCACACCACCTTCCTGGGTGATCTTATGGTTACGGTTGAATCCTGTAGCTAACTGGGTTTCAATATTTTGGTCTGGTATAAGGTCCCCGGCCAGCTGCCATGTAACCAATCTATCATAGGAGTAATTCTCGTTGAAAGCATGGATCACCCAATCTCTCCAGGGCCACATGGTCCTGTAACCATCATCCTGGTATCCATGTGAGTCTGCATATCGGGCCAGATCAAGCCAGTGCACAGCCATCTTTTCACCATAATGCTTGTTTGCCAATAGCTGATCCACCACTTTTTCATAGGCATCTTCGGAATTATCAGCCAAAAATGCTTCCTGCATCTCCAATGTGGGTGGCAAGCCCGTCAAATCAAAAGATACCCGTTTTAAAAGATAAGTTTTGTCAGCCATCTCGTTGGGAGAAAGTCCCATTTCCTCAAGCCTGGCCAGCACAAAATAATCAATTTCGTTTTTCACCCAATCTTCATCATTCACCCTGGGCAATTTAGCTTTCTCCGGAGGGATAAAAGCCCAGTGAGGCTTGTACTCGGCCCCTTGTTTGATCCATTTTTCTATCACCCTGATCTCATAGTCACTGAGGTGGACGTTGAACTCGGGTGGTGGCATCATCTCAGCAGTATCGCTGGTAGTTATTTTAAGAAAGGCAATAGACTCCTCTGGCTTTCCTTTCACAAAGGGAAACTGATTATCGTAGTCTTTTAATGGCTTGAAAGCGCCCTCTTCCGTATCCAGTCTAAGATCAGCTTGCCTCGCATTGGCATCCGGACCATGGCAGGCAAAACATTTGTCTGACAGAATAGGCCTTACATGAAAATTGAAATCTACTTTTTCCGGAACTTTCAGATTAGCAGAAGTGTCTGAAGTACCATCCTGACAGGAAATAAATGCAACGGAAAAGAGAATAAAAACCGATACCCAAATAAATCTCATTTCATAAATATAATGAGCAAACCACACTGTTCTCTCAAGATTGTAAATATTTAAAATTAGTTGATTTTTTCCAATACCTCCCTACAATAAACTCACTATAAATTCATCCTTTTGAAAACATTTAAAATCACCTGCCAACACCGTCTAGATGTGAGAAAACCTTTGTCCTATTTCTTTATCGATTGGTCGATGATCTCTATCAAATCTGTTTTTTTATTATCGGATAAAAACACTGCTTCCAACTCAAAATTTTTGTGATGGGGTCTTTATAATTATCTGATTTAACTTATCATAGCTGCAACTTAATTTTTTGCAGTCCTATTTAATGATGAAACAGTTTAACCTGAGTATTCTCACCCTATTCATAGCACTCAATCTTTTTGCTCAACCCTATAACATAGGCACTGAAACAAAAAAAATCCTCTTTTTAGGGAATAGCATTACCCAGCAAGGGGACTATATCTCTTTCATTGAGACTTATTATACATTAAAATACCCCGCTCAAAACCTAAAATTTATCAATGTTGGTCTGGCCAGCGAGACGGTATCCGGGCTTAGTGAGCCCAATCATGCCAATGGCGCCTTTCCACGTCCTGATCTACGAGAGCGACTGGACCGGGTGCTGGATATGGTAAAGCCAGACCTTATACTGGCTTGCTATGGGATGAATGATGGTATTTATCTACCCTTTGACCTGGTGAGATTTCAAAAATATCGTGATGGGATCCAATGGCTGGTTGAGGAAGCTAGAAAACGAAACATAAGTATCATTTTCGTTACTCCGCCGATCTATGATGAAGCCAAGGGTGCAGCCTATGCCAATGTGTTGGATATCTATGCGGATTGGCTGATCAGCACCAAATATACCAATGAATGGAAGGTGATCGACATCCATGAGCCCATGAAAAGATATCTTGATGAGAGAAGGAAAACAGATTCCACATTCTATCTGGCCAAAGACGGGGTGCATCCCGGAGCTCAGGGACATTGGATGATGGCAAGAGAAATCCTCATTGGGCTGGGTGAATCACATTTGGTTAATATGGAATACGCTACGGAGGCCTTCTCTAACTACGCACATGGCCAGAAGGTATTGGATTTGGTAAACGAAAAGCAAGCCCTCATGAAGTACGCCTGGCTTTCTCATACCAAACACAAGCGACCCGGAGTACCTCAGGGGTTACCTATGTCCGAAGCGCTTATCAAAAGGGATAGTTTGAATGGAATGATTGAAAGCCTGGTGAAATAGGAGGCTCTCCTAAATAAAAACCTAAAATAATATTTTAAAAACGTCTTCACTGTAAGCCAATTGCCACTACAACCTCCTTTATTCACATCAAACTAAAATATCCTTCACCACATGACCGTGGACGTCTGTGAGGCGATATCTTCTGCCCTGATGCTTAAAAGTAAGCCTTTCATGGTCGATGCCCATCAGATGCATAATGGTCGCATGAAAATCGTGAATGTGGACCGGGTTTTCAGTAATATTATAACTGAAATCGTCCGTTTGTCCATATGAAAATCCGGGTTTTACCCCAGCCCCGGCCATCCATACTGTGAAGCATCTGGGGTGATGATCCCTGCCATAGTTTTTATTTGTGAGTTCCCCCTGTGAATAAACGGTCCTGCCAAATTCGCCTCCCCAGATCACGAGGGTATCCTCCAGGAGTCCACGCTGCTTCAGGTCTTTGATCAATGCTGCAGTGGCCTGATCAGTATTCTTACATTGATTTTTAATACCTCCAGGCAAGCCTGAATGCTGGTCCCAACCCTGGTGAAATAGCTGCACAAATCGAACGTCCTTCTCGAGTAATTTTCTGGCTAACAGGCAATTAGCTGCATAGGTACCGGGATCCCGACTGTCTTCGCCATACATATCATAGATGTGGTCCGGCTCACCGCTGATATCAGTGAGTTCAGGAACAGAAGACTGCATCCTGTAAGCCATTTCATATTGTGACATGCGTGCTTTGATTTCTGGATCACCATATTCATCATGTTGAATATCATTCAGCTGTTGCAGGTAATCCAACATTTCTCTCCGGTCCTCGCCATCATAGTTTTCCGGATTATTTAGGTACAAGACCGGATCTTTACCTGATCTGAACTGTACACCCTGGTGCTCCGTAGGCAGAAATCCGTTTCCCCACAAACGTGTATAGAGTGGCTGTCCGCTACCGTTTTTCGAAACGAGGGTGATAAAGGCCGGCAGATTTTGATTTTCCGACCCTAAGCCATAGCTCATCCATGCCCCGATTGATGGTCTTCCGGGCAGCTGATGACCAGTCTGAAAGAAGGTGATAGCAGGGTCATGGTTAATTTGTTCTGTATAAAGAGACTTAATAAAACAAAGATCATCGACTACCTCTGCTGTGTGAGGCATGAGTTCACTCACCCACTGCCTCGACTCACCATACTGTTTAAATGAAAAGATGGATGGAGCAATCGGCAAACTGGTCTGGTCGGCACTCATCCCCGTGAGTCGCTGACCTTTCCTGACCGAGGCCGGCAATTCAGAACCATAGAGTCCATTCAGCATGGGCTTGTAGTCAAAAGTCTCAAACTGGGAAGGACCTCCGCTCTGAAAGAGATAGACAATTCGTTTAGCCTTAGGCGCAAAGTGTGGCAATCCCGAAAGTCCCGGATGTGCAGCAGACTTGGCCGAAGAAGCAAAGGCCGATTCTGATCCGAGGAGAGATCCGAAAGCGAGGGCGCCAAGTCCCAATGAAGTTTTGGTCAAAAACTTACGGCGATCAATGGCTCCCTGCAGGGCATTCAACTCCTTGTCTTTGGTAATAAATCTCTTATCGTGATGATTGCACATGATTTATCTTTTTGTGATCGTTGCGTCAGCATTCATAATTGTACTTACGGTAACAGCATTAGCGGCTACCTCCTGCTTGCTAAACTTTCTTTCAAGCTCATATGCTCCTGAACCAATCCAGCCTTTTACCTTTTCGGGATCTTCCCGAAATCTTTTTAATTGCCTTTCTCTCAGCTCCAGCAAAATATCCATTTCTTGTGGTTTGGGATATCTTCCGGTAAGATTGACAAATGCCTCCTTCAAGCCACTGGCGGGGTCTTCATTTTTTGATATGTCAGCACCCATCACCTTTGCGCACTCATTGTAGGTAGGATCATTGAGCAGCACCAGTGCCTGCAGTGGTGTATTGGTTTTTTGTCTTCTGACTGTGCACTCACTTCTTTCGGGTGCATCAAAAGTGGATAAGGTAGGATGTGGGACTGACCTTTTCCAGAAAATGTACAGGCTTCTGCGATATAGGCTGTCACCGGTATCCTGTTCATATTTACCTCCATTGACTCTCCATAAGCCATCAGGCTGATAGGGCTTTATGCTTTTACCTCCTATCTGTGGATTAAGTAACCCACTTGCTGCCAGCGCATTGTCCCTGAGCATTTCAGCGGATAGTCTCACTGCCGGCCCTCTTGCAAGTAAAATATTTTCAGGATCTTTTTCCCGCCACTCCTCAGTGGTCTTAGAATCCTGTCGATAAGTGGCTGACATGACGATCTTTTTTTGCAGGGCTTTTATGTCCCAACCAGATTCAATGAAATCAATGGCCAACCAATCCAATAGTTTGGGATGACTTGGCCTTGACCCCTGGTTTCCAAAATCTTCGGTGGTTTTTACAAGTCCCTGTCCAAAATAATTCTGCCAGTATCGATTCACAGCAACCCTGGCTGTGAGAGGATGATCAGGATCCAGTAGCCATTGAGCGAGGCCCAACCTGTTATTGGGCAAGTCATCAGGCATTGGTAAAATTGTCTGTGGTGTATTAGGAAATACCTGTTCAGAAGGCGAGTGATATAATCCGCGGTTCAGCACATAAGTTTTTCTGGGTGCCTTCATTTCTTTCATTACCATAACTTCCGGTATGTTTTCGACACTATCCGCAAGCACCGTTCTCAACTTCTCAAGGCTTTTTGAGGCAATCTTATAATTCCTTGAATTTTTAATAAAATAGTCTTTCAACAGGGAAAGCTCATCTTCATTGAATTCTGACGGAGATTTATTCAACATTCCGGAAAGGCTCTCAGCATCTGTAATTAACCTGATTTCCAATGGGGTGAGTGCGCTCTTAAACGACATCAGGTCATCAACCACAGCATTTCCAATACCCTTGCCTCTCCACCGCGCGCCCACCTGAATTCCTGGTTCGCGATCTTTCTCATCAGGATTGTCAACAAAGAAGATATCCTTATATAGATTATCTACTTCCACGGTGGTCTCAATTTCTTCTGCATTGAGGAAAGCCTTGAGGCCTGACGCGCTGCTTGATCCATCATAGGTCATCATGACATGAATCCATTCGTCTCTTGGTAAATCAGGTCCGTATTCTATGATGGCATTGTCCGGGGTGGTATGAGCCATGAGAACCTCCAGCCTGTTGTTTTTTAAGGCCAGATGGAAACCTCTGAAATTGTAAAGTGCGGCTCCATTTCCTTTGTGAAAGATGACCCCGTTTTCAATTTGGGAAGGTATATTGACCCAAATACCAACACTGAATGGGTTGCTGCGCCTGAAAACGCCCACTTTGCCTGCATCAAACCAGGCATCGCCATCCAGCTTAAGCCCTTTGCCGTTTTTTGCTTCTACCAGTACACTTTCCTCCTTATCAGACCCGAAGCTTTTCATTTCCCCTCTTTGAGAAGGATTGGCCGAATTTTCAAGCCTGGAATTGTCAAAGGTGAAATGTGCTTCCAGATCCCGGGGATATTTCATGGTTGCCAATCGCTGATATGATCTCTGGCTCATCCAACCCTCAAAAGACTCTTTTTCTGTGGGTTCTGAATTCAGCTCATTCAGTTTTTCCTCGCTTATCCTGATCTGACTTTTAAGGTAATCAATAACACTATCCTGCTCCTCTGTTGTCATTAAAATCGTGGGGACAGGCATGGCGTCATTGAAGGAGATCTGTCCAGCCTCATTGACATTGTTAAAAAAACCAGATAACTGATAATATTCTTTTTGGGAAACCGGATCGTATTTGTGATCATGACATCTTGCACATTCCAGAGAAAGAGCCATAAATGCCTTCCCAAAAGTGTTTGTTCGGTCCAGCACATACTCTACCCTGAATTCTTCCGGAACAATACCGCCTTCCATGTTTTGCTGATGCAGTCGATTGAACGCAGTGGCTATGATCTGATCCCGCGAAGGGTTGGGTAAAAGATCACCTGCAAGCTGCCAGGTGACAAACTGATCATATGACATGTTTTCATTAAAGGTTTTGATCACCCAATCACGCCATGGACTCATGTCTCGATATCTGTCCAGGCTATACCCATGGGTATCTGCAAACCTTGCCAGATCTATCCAGTCCCTGGCCATCTTTTCTCCGTAGTGTGGTGATGCCAGCAGCCGGTCAACTACTTTTTCATAAGCATCAGGAGAATCATCGCCTAAAAAATGATCAATCTCAGCTTTGGTAGGTGGTAAACCAGTAAGATCAAATGAAACTCTTCTGAGGAGGGTAGCTTTATCTGCTTCAAGGGAAGGCATCATCCCTTTTTCTTTCAGTCGCTTGAGCACGAATCGATCAATCGAATTGATGATCCATTCCTCATTTTCGAACTCAGGAAGTGCTGGCTCTTCAGGTTTCTGAAACGCCCAATGAGGTTTATATTCTGCCCCTTCTTCTATCCAACGAATAAGGACTGCTTTTTCCTGTGGAGAAAGGTCAAGATTTGATTCTGGCTCGGGCATCAGATAATCATGATCATCGGATATGATCCGATGAAACACCTCGCTTTTCCTGAGATTTCCTGGAACGATGGCTGTGCGACCGGTTTCAGGTAACTTCTGGTAGGCAAACTCCGCAAAATCAAGCCTCAATCCGGCCTGCTGTTTTGCCTGATCCGGTCCGTGACATAAAAAGCATTTATCTGAAAGGATTGGCCTGACATGAAGATCAAAATCAAGTTCCTCAGGTAGATTATCATAGGCGAGCTGTATCTCCTCCGGAAGTTCTTGTCTGCATGACATGAAGATCGTGACACCCAGCAAAATAATCAGTTTCGTCAATTTCATGCTTCAATCATAATCATTCCAAACTTAAAGTTAGTGAAGGAAATCGGGATTCTAAGACAGTCAAATTAGATCTTACTTGAGCATAGAGGTAAATAGATATCGACCAGACCCAACCAATACTGTAGGATCGTGATTTTGTGAATTCAAGACCTTAATTTCTGGGACTTCACTTAAAAGATTTCCACTTTCCCTGATGCTGCTAAACACTGTGGAGGGAATATGGATTTCCGCCCTTGTATTGACCGGAACAGATACTTCCAGTTCAAACCGGTCTCCTTTCCAAATCCAGGCCGATGTGATTAGCCCATTGATACTGTGGTAACTACCCTTCATGTGATCCATTTCCCTGCTCACTACCGGATCAATGATAATATTTCTATATCCCGAGCCTTCAGAGTCGATTCCCAATGCATGTATAAACATCCATTCAGCCACCGAACCGAAGGCGTAGTGACTAAATGAATTCATCGCTGCATTAATGGATGAATTTTGATCAGCATCTTTTGTATAACTGTTCCATCGCTCCCAGATGGAAGTGCTTCCATTGACAACGGAGTACCCCCAACTGGGATATCCTGTTTGCTTGAAAAGTTTATAAGCCAGTTCCGCATATCCATATTGCGACAGAACAAGCATGATATATTTTGTACCCAGAAACCCACTGGAAAACTTATTCCCATTGGCTTTTATTTTCTCAGCCAGCCTCGCTGCACCTTTCTGCGCCAATTCCTCAGGATATAAATTAAAATAGAGTGCTAATGCATAGGAAGTCTGGCTGTCTTCAATGGTATGGCCATCTGCTTTGATATATTTCTCGGCAAAAGCAGATTTGACGTGATCAAATAAAGACCTGTATCTGACTGCATCTGATGCTTTCCCGATCGCTTCCGCCATCCTCGACATCAGATCCGCATCATAACCATAAAAAGCAGAAGCAATGTAATCGTGGCTGGTCGTTTCATCCACAGATAACCAGTCTCCCCAGTTATTGCCGCCGCCGGGTCTCAGAAAACCGGTACTGGCATCAGCCTGGAAGGCCATGAACTTTTCCATCCCGGGATACATGTATTCTATCATCCTGGTGTCTCCATAAACTTTATACATGGTATAAGGGATGATCACTCCGGCATCCATCCAGGCAGGCGAATACTGGTTAGGTCTGGAATAAGGAAAAGGGGCAAAATTAGGATAGGCCCCATACCATCTTTGGGCATCATCCAGATCGATCATGAATTTGGTGAAGAAAGCAGCTACATCTGCATTGAAGGAGGCAGACCTGCAGTAGATCTGTGCGTCTCCGGTCCAGCCTAACCGTTCATCCCTTTGCGGACAGTCAGTCGGTACTTCAAAGAAGTTGGCCAGTTGAGTAGTGATGATATTGTCATATAATTGGTTGTTCATCGGGTTGGAGGTCGAAAATGTGCTGGCATCAGCTTCGATGGAGCTCAGGACAATACCGGTAATTGTTTCCGGATCAGGTTTCTCATTCAGGCCTGTGAGCTCAACATATTGAAATCCGTGATAGGTGAATCTTGGTTGCCAGGTCTCAACGCCCCCACCTTTTAAAATATAGGTATCTATTGCTCTTGCCTTTCTTAAGTTTTCAGTCATAACCGTACCATCAGCCCTCAGGATTTCCCCATATCTGAGTTGTATCTCGGTACCCGCTACGCCTTTAACCTTAAGTGAAACGATCCCGGCAAAATTCTTTCCCAGATCGAATACGTATACGCCTGGTTTCGGTTCTTTCACGCTTAAAGGAGTGATACGCTCCCTCTCCTGTATGTAAGACCCGGGATAGGCCTGCAGCTTTCCATTTGGATAGGTATAAACTTTCGGACGTTTCCAGCTTTCGTCATCATAACCCGGTGCATCCCATCCTTTCATCTCCAGCCTGGCATCATACTTCTCACCCATGATAATATCCGCTTCCTGGATAGGCCCGGTATTCACTTTCCAGGACTGGTCTGTAGCAATGATTTCGCTGGTTCCATCTTCATACTCAATGTTGAGCTGCCCCATGAAAGATGGAT
Organism: Cyclobacteriaceae bacterium; assembly: GCA_965228595.1. Taxonomy (GTDB): domain Bacteria; phylum Bacteroidota; class Bacteroidia; order Cytophagales; family Cyclobacteriaceae; genus UBA7330. Next base: position 221,835 of record OZ245828.1, read on the forward strand.
TCTCCCCATAATAGCCCCGGACCTTGTCGAGCCTGACCAATAAACCATACCCCACATAACCTGCATACCATCCATCGGCAATAATGCTTCCAATTACATTTTCTCCCTGAGCAAGGTCATCCGTGATATCATAAGTCTGGTAATACAGCCGCTTATCATAATCGGTCCATCCGGGAGTCAGAAAATAATCGCCAACCTTAGCGCCATTCAAGCTCAATTCATAGATACCTAATGCAGTTGTTGTGAGAATTGCTTTTTTAATCGGTTTGTCTACGATAAAAGACTTTCTCAAATACCTGGCAGGTGGTAAATACAGTGACTCATACTTGTTCCCTGTCCTGTGACCCACATCGAGACCTATAAACAGTCCGTTCCACTCAGAAAAATTAAGAATACCCATAGACCATTGCCCAGGTGTTGACCAATCAGAAACCTGGTCATGTTCGTCCCAAACCTGTACTTTATAAAAGTATTTTTTAAGGGATACAAGGTCCTTTCCTTCATAGCTGATCTGATTTGTTTCGTTGGATCTCACTTTCCCGCTATCCCAAATATCTCCCTCTGCAAGGTCCAGTTTTTCCCGTGTTGAAGCAACAATGATTCTGTACGCGGACTGGGACCGGTTCCTGCCTTCTCCTTCCAGCTCCCAACTAAATCTCGGGTTCTCAACATCGATGCCCTCAGGATTTTTATGATATTCTACTCTTAGATTTGAGAGGTTTAGTGAGGTATATTTCTCTTCTGAATCTGTGCAGGAATAGTTGACTGCAGAGAAAAAAACCAGTAAAAAACAAATAGAGATGTAAGGGGATAAAGTCTTCATAAATCAAATATTAGTCATTTTTCTAAAAGAATAAATCATCTATTTGTTACCATTAAATATCTGCAATAATGGTCTCGCAAACATGGTTTTGCATCAGGAACGGGTCAATCAGATCAGGTGAATGGATATTTTGATTGATCCCGGAGAACGCAAATGCTAAAAAGGTCATTTAAACTTCATGGGTATCGGATCCATCGACTGAATGGCCTCGCCCTCCCAATAAGGAACTCCGTCTTTCATTTCCATTAAACGAACCGTGTTACCAGGCATTGGCGGGGTGATCTTTTCCGGAATATGTGTTCTTAATAAGTTTAAAACCGGTGCATACCCAGTCAACCCAGCGAGGTTTTTCCATTCATAGGGATCTTCAACGATGTTGTATAACTCTTCCGACCCGTCAGCATATTGAATAAACCGCCATTGATTGGTTACTATACTATGATTACCTGGTCCATGGCAGGTATGTGCTGGCCATGCTCTTTGCGTTTTGATGTCGTTCAAAATGGGTTGTAGCGAGTGACCATCTATGGTTTCATTTTTTGGCAGTCCTGCTAAATCGACCAATGTTGGGAATATATCCAGTAACTCAACTGGCTCTCCACTGGTCTTACCGGATTCCCCAACACCAGGCCCCGAGAAAATAAGTGGCACTCTTGTAGATTCGTGCCACAAGGTGTTCTTTCCTGAGATGGCTTTACTTCCCAAATGGTAACCATGATCTGAAAACAATACGATGATGGTATTATCCATCAAGCCTTGATTTTCCAATATATCCAGAAGCCTTCCGACCAGCATATCGGCAAAACTGATACTGGCCAGATAGCCTCTGACCTTAGCTTTCCATTCCTGATTCATCATCAGCCAGGCCAGCCTTGGTTCGGGGAGGTCCCAATGCAAATACCAGGAGAAAAAGGGAATATCATCCCGATCGTCAGCACGAACGACCGGTAGCAATACCTCGTCTTCCGGATAGAGGTCAAACCACTTTTGAGTGGCGTAGAGAGGTACATGAGGGTGTCGAAACCCTACAGACAAGAAGAATGGATCTTTTTTTGGAGGATTTTTGAGCTGTTCAATAGCCCAGTCAGCTACTTTCCAGTCATCCTGCTGAGTGTCTTCATCCGGATATACACCCCAGTCGATGAGCGGATGTCCGGTATTTTTCACGATTGGTTGTTCCGGTCTTGGCAAAAATCCTCCTTTAAATCCCCATTTGGTGAATTCAGGACCATCTTTTCTGCGATCTTCGGGAGGGTAAGCATCATGAAATATCTTACCTGTTGTCATTGTTTGATATCCATGCTTTTCAAAATATTGGGGTAATGTCAAATGATCTTTAAGCCCCTCCACATCTCTAAACCAGCCATTCAATGCATAAATTCCTGTTGTGGTGGGTCTTAACCCCGTAATAAAACTGGTTCTGGAAGGGTTACATACAGGAGCCTGCGTATGTGCGTTGGTAAATCCAACACCCATAGCAGCCAATCGATCCATGTTGGGTGTCTGTACCAGGGGATGACCACCCAGGTAGCCCACCCAGTCGTTCAGATCATCGATGGCGATCAGCAGGATATTAGGTTTCTCCGTTTTATTTGAGCCAGATAATGCAAAATGGGAAAATGCCATCATGAAGGTCATCATGACAATTCCTATTTTGTTTGGGGTTGTGTTTATTTGAATCATGGTTAATAGTTTACAGCTCCTTGATTCGGATATTCCGAAACTTCAGCTCCGAACCATGACCGAGGAAGCCAATATATCCACTTTTATTTGACAATCCGGGGTGCTCTTTCCCATCCAGGGTGCCTTTCTTGCTTGCTTTTTTGATATCTCCTTCCACGATCACTACACCATTTAGGGTTACTTTGATCTTATTGCCTTTGATCCACACTTCTTCTTCATTCCATTCCCCAACAGGCTTCAGATGTCCTTTCTTAGCAGGAATAATCCCATAAACTGAACCATGTGCCTGGTAGGGTTTGATATCGTCATATTTAGATGATGTATTGTCAAGGATCTGGATTTCCATGCCTTTGTAGGCTGCATCGCCTTCTAACGGAGCCCTGATTCCCAAACCATTGTTTGCTCCGGGAGTGAGTTGAAATTCAAACCGGAAGATGAAGTCACTGTATTCTTTCACGGTAAACAGATTTCCCTTTCCTCCACGACTCGGATCAATCACCAAATTACCATTTTCAGTAAAGTAATCTGTCTTATTACCTTGCCAACCATCCAGGTCTTTGCCGTTAAATAGGGACACAAAACCTTCCGCTTTTTCCTCAGGGGTAATTACCTGTTTTTCTGGTCTTACCGGATCACCTATTCCCAGCTGAACTGATACAATCAAACAAACAATTAATAGCCCTTTTAAAATAAAGGACGTCCGATCTAACAAAAATTTCATTTACAAAAGATTAAGAGATTAAAAAAACCAAGATCAGCAAAATGCGACAATTGACTGTACTGATCTTACAAGACTTCAATTGATGACATACTTCTTTAGCCAGGATTCAACCAAAGTTGGCCATGTTTCCGCCGCTGGGTTGCCTTTTCGCATGCCATATCCATGCTGACCCTTTGGGACTACATGCAACTCCACCAACACATTTTTCGCTCTGAGTTCCTGCGTCATGACCAGGGAGCTGTTAGCATGGGTATCATCGGCTGCAACAAATAAAAACATAGGGGCTGTTTCCTCTGTCACTCTAAGTTCGGGAGTAATGCTGTTGTTTTCACCCTGGTCAAGATATGCCGGGTAGATCAGTACCGAAAAATTTGGTTTGCTGGAAAGTGAATCCATCTCGTCGACTAAGGGATAGGTCTGATCTTCATACCTGGTGGCAGACCGGGCGGCCAAGCTTCCACCGGCAGAAAACCCCAAAACACCGATTTTATCAGGATCGATACCATAGCCCTGAGCTTTGGAACGCACGATCCTGATGGCTCGTTGGGCATCCATCAAGGCGCCTTCCTGCTTATCGGGCACACGATATTGGAGGACAAATGCTGTATAACCGAGTTTGGAGAGCCACTCCGCGATTTCATATCCTTCCTTTTTTATGGCCAGTCTGTTATATCCTCCACCCGGGAAGATGAGAATAGCTGATCCATTGGGCTTTTGGGGCTGATAGACCTCCAGCATGGGGTTTGTCACCACCAGCAGGCGTTCAATCACCCCCTTTTGATCTATCTGAACGACAGGTTTGGCTTTGGGAGTCTCTTCTCCGGGAACTTCGCTGGGCCATAGTGAAATTTGAGTGGCATATTGTGAGAATCCGAAATTCACACTCCCCAAAAAAACCAACAGCGTTATATATCTCATTCCTATCATTTTCATTTGACTAATTTAATGAGATATTGGTAATCTTCACTCAACGGTACAGCGAAGTCCCCTTTCATTACATTTTCATATGATGCAAGATGTAAAAAACAAGGTACAAATAATCAACCTGAACAATAACTTATTCCACATTTCTCCATGATTAAAATCATGGAAACACCACTCTGTGAATGATAGATTTAAGTTCCAAAAAAATGCCTACCCAAGACGAAAAAGCCCTCGATAAAAAAACTTACTCATACGATGACGTTCTGAGTACCAGTCTAGATTATTTCTCAGGCGATACGCTTGCTGCTACTACCTGGATCAATAAATATTGCCTGCGTACAGGTGATGGAAAGTATCTAGAAAGCACACCTGATGATATGCATCACAGGATGGCAAAAGCTTTTTATGAAGCGGAATCATCATATACCCCCACAAGCAATAAATATCAGCTTTCGACACATGGGCAAATTCGAAAACCGCTCAGTGAAGAAGTTATCTACAGGCTTTTCAAAAACTTCAAATACGTAATCCCTCAGGGCAGTGTAATGGCTATGCTGGGAAATAGCGAGTCTGTTTCCTCGCTCTCCAATTGTGTAGTGATCAAAGCACCCATTGATTCGTATGGTGGCATTTTATACACAGATCAGCAGCTGGCCCAATTATGCAAGCGAAGGTGTGGTGTTGGCTTTGACATCTCTACGCTCAGACCCCAGGGTACTCCGGTCAAAAATGCAGCAGGTTCCTCTAGCGGAGTTGTCTCCTTTATGGAACGCTTCAGCAATACCACCAGGGAAGTCAGTCAAAATGGGAGAAGAGGTGCGCTTATGCTCACCATGGATGTCTCTCACCCCGACATCGAAAGCTTTATCACCGCCAAACAAGACCTCACGAAGGTTACCGGAGCCAATATTTCTGTCAGGATCAGCAATGCCTTTATGGAAGCCGTTCAAAAGGATGCAGACTTTACTTTGCAATGGCCTATCAACACCCAAAAGCCATCCGTAACCAAAACAGTAAAAGCCGCTGACCTCTGGAAGCTTATCATACAGTCAGCACATAAAACCGCTGAGCCCGGGATCATCTTCTGGGATCACCAACATGAATACTCCACCTCTTCCGTATATCCGGGGTTTGAAAATGAATCGACCAATCCTTGTTCAGAAATAGCTATGCAAGGCAATGACTCCTGCAGGCTTATGGCGATCAATCTTTTCAGCTTTGTCAACCAACCGTTTACGTCGGAAGCTTCTTTTGACACGGAAAAATTTTATCAGGTGACCTATGAAGCACAGCGCCTGATGGACGACCTGGTGGATCTGGAGCTCAGGGCTATTGACAAGATCCTCCAAAAAATTGATAGTGACCCGGAGCCTGATGAAGTGAAGGTGACTGAAAAGAAGACCTGGGAATTGCTCAAGGAAAATGGCAGCAAAGGTCGCAGGACTGGCTTAGGGTTTACCGGTTTGGCGGATGCCATCGCAGCTTTGGGATTGAAATTTGATTCGAAACAAGCAATCCAGAAAATCGATCAGATCATGCTGGTTAAATGTCAGGCGGAGTTTGACAGCTCAGTAGATATGGCGATTGAGCGGGGAGCCTTCGAAGGTTTTGATCCAAAAATTGAACAAACCTCCAAATTTGTGGAGCACCTGCAAACGGCGCTTCCTGAGACCTGTGAGCGGATGATGGAACATGGCCGGAGAAATATCTCCATATCCACAGTAGCTCCCACAGGGACGGTGAGTATGATGGCCCAAACTTCTTCAGGGATCGAACCGGTATTTATGCTTTCCTACAAGCGAAAAAGGAAATTAGCAGACGCAAAAGTCACCAAAAACCAGAAAAATATTGTAAAAGATGATCTGGGTGACCTCTGGGAGGAATTTGATGTGTTTCACCCCCGCCTCAAGCAATGGATGGAACTCTACCCGGACAAATCCATTGAGCAAAGTCCTTATGCCGATGCCACTGCCAATGAGATCGACTGGACAAAAAGAATCGAGATTCAGTCTGTAATCCAAAAATATGTTACTCATTCTATCAGCTCTACCATCAACCTTCCAGAAGATGCAACCGTCGATCTGGTGAATAAGATCTATTTACAGGCCTGGAAGAAGGGGCTTAAAGGAATTACCGTTTACCGTGCGGGATCGAGGTCAGGTGTGCTGGTGAGTAAAGATGATCAGACAAAAACACAGCTAATCGATAAACCAGCCCCTGAAAGACCCGAAGAAATAAAGGCCAGGGTGGTCCGATTCCAGAATGAACATGAAAACTGGATGGCATTTGTCGGGCTGTTGGACGAAAAGCCTTATGAAATCTTCACCGGACGTGCAGAAGATGCGTTTGCCTTGCCTACGTGGGTATCCGAAGGGTGGATCATCAAACACAAAGAATCAAACAAAAGAAGCAGATATGACTTCAGGTATGTGGATCGACAGGGGTATAATGTCACCATTGAAGGCTTGTCCCGCAGCTTTGACAAAGAATACTGGAACTACGCCAAATTGATCTCCGGAATTCTCAGGTATGGTATGCCGATTTCTGAGGTGGTCCGGCTGATCGATCACCTCAATCTGGATCAGGATTACATCAATACCTGGAAAAACGGTGTCAACAGGGCACTCAAGACCTTCATTCCTGATGGTACAGTTAGCAAGGACCACTTATGTCCAAGCTGCAATGATGAGGACGGACTTATCTATGAGGAAGGCTGTTTAAAATGTAAAAGCTGTGGGTATACCACGTGTAGCTAGGTAGAAAAACCACAGGTGGCAGCTCTGCGGTTTTTTACTTCCAACATTTAACAGCAAACTCCACAATTGGTTGAGGATTCTCCAGGCTGTGTGGATGATGTCCAATTCCAGGTTTGTGAATGACCTGGATTTTCCCTCCTGCAGCTTTTACCCGTTCTTCAAAAATCGTCGTGTTCTCTGCCACAGGAACCACTTCATCCGCATCCCCAACAATGTGAAGCATTGGAATACCTGTTTTGGTAATCTTTTCAGCCAGGTCAATCGGGTTGCCTTTAAACTTCAAGGCTTTTTTATCTGATTTGAACCTATAATCTTCTTTGAATGTCTCCCAAACTTCAGGGCTCCCTTTTCCAACACCTTTTCCTCCCGGCCAGCTTTTTAGATCTAAAACCGGTGCATCCGCATAGACTCCAGTCACCCGTTCCGGGTATTTTGCAGCCCATCGATAGATGTAAACACCTCCCCGGCTCATGCCTTCCATGAAAGACTTTTGGGCGAGTCCCGCATCTGTCAACATTCTATAGAACCCATCCCAGATCTCCATTGATTCATCATTCCCAAACAATTCAGCCACATCACAATATGCGATATGAAAGCCCCTTTCAAGTAAAGTAATATCCGCCTGGGGTTCATGTCCGAAAAAGCGTGCCCGCCAGACCCAGGGGTGACCGATGGCTGTCTTTTTGGGAGTGACCACTTTGGCTTTTCGACCCATAAATTCAAAATCATAGCCCTGGAACCCATGAAAATTGAAAGGTTGTTTCTCATCGGATAAAGATGATGCGATATCAAATTCAACGGACTCCATACGGATGAACTCAGCAAGCCGTTTGGCAATAATGGTGGCCCCTGTAGCATTTGGGTGAACTTTATCCGGAAGCAATTCTGACTTGTCAATCATGAGATTGTACAGGTTGATAATTTCACAGCCAGTTTCATAGGCCAGCTGCCGGGACAGGGGTATTACCTGCTCCCTGACCACACTGGCCGTGATGGCAACGGTATCCTCTCTGAAAACAGGCACTGGCAACAGCAACACTACCTTTGGCTTTGAAGGAAGGTTTTTAAAGGACTTAACCAGGTCCCTGTAGTCATTCAGAAAGTCTTGTTTGATATATACACGATTAACTGGCTTGGTGTCGTTTGTTCCCAGCTTGATAAACACCCAATCCGGATTGAAGTCCAGGGCACCCTGGTATTGTTCCATTTCCCAGTATGGAAGGTTTCCCCTCTTTAATAATGTAGCGCCATTGCGGCCAAAGTTCTCAACTTCGTATCCTTCACCCAATATAGTCGCCAGCTGGGCAGGATAGCTGTTTTGCTCCCGGTTTTCTATGAATGCTCCATAGGTGATGCTGTTGCCGACGCAAGCGATCCGTATCTTGTCCTGCGCAGTGCCCTGAAAACTGAGTGATTGCAACATCACCACCAATATGAAATACCACATTTTGGAGCATTTTAATCGAGTGGCTTGTAGAATATTATGGAATAGCAATCCCACTACACATTCCCCTTCTTCCCTTCCTCTACCGCAAAATTCGCTGCACGGGCAGCAAAAGCCATGTAGGTCAATGAAGGATTTTGAGTACTCGTTGAGGTCATGCAGGCGCCATCGGTGACAAATACATTCTTACAGGCATGCAGCCTGTGATGTTTATCCAGTAACGATGTTTTTGGGTCGTTACCCATTCTTACTCCTCCCATCTCATGAATGTCCAAGCCGGGTGCCTGGTGCGTATCTCGAGTCTTAATATCAGTGAACCCGGCCTTTTCGTACATCTCGGTGAACTGCTCAAAGAAGTCCTTGATCATCTTTTCATCGTTGTCGTCGTAATCCACTTTCACGTTGAGCAAAGGAATGCCAAACTCATCATTCTCTGAGGTGAGATTGACATAATTTGTCTCTTTTGGAATGGTCTCTCCCATCATGTGGGAGCCCACATGCCAGATGCCCCATTCCGGATTCAGGATGTTTTGTTTGAGTTCTTCACCAATGCCATCGTAAGACCTTACTACCTGACGACGAGCACTGAATCCAGCGGCGTATCCCCTAAGAAAATCCGTTTCCTGACTATAAACATTCCTAAATCGTGGAATGTAACCGCTGGTCGGTCGTCTGCCAACAGTTGTTTTGTCCAGGTGACCATCGTATTTCCCGGAGATCTTACCCCGATAGATGTGGAACGCAACGAACTTTCCAAGCAAACCATTGTCATTGCCCAGCCCTTCCGGAAAACGGCTGGAAGTGGAATTCAACAATAACTGGTTGGTGTTTAAGGCACCTGAATTTACAAAAATGACCGGTGCATAAAACTCAATGGTTTCTTTTGTTTTGGCATCAATGACCCTCACACCTGTTGCCCGATCTTTGTCTTCATCATAGATGATTGAATGTACGACCGCATCAGGTCTCAAGCTAAGATTCCCTGTCTTTGCCGCCCAGGGAATGGTGGATGAATTGGCACTGAAGTAGCCACCAAAAGGACAGCCTCTTTGGCAAAGCACCCGGTTCTGGCACTGTCCTCTGCCCTGCTGCAGGTGGATATCTTGTGGTTGGGTCAGGTGCGCACAACGACCACTAATTACGTTTCTTCCTTTGAACTGGCTTTCCAGCTTTTCTTTGAAATATTTCTCGACACAGTTAAGCTCCAACGCCGGGAGGAATTCTCCATCCGGGAGGTTGGGCAGACCGTCTTTGTCACCCGCAATACCCACAAATTTCTCCACATGGCTGTACCAGGGGGCAATGTCTTTATACCTGATCGGCCAGTCCGTAGCAAACCCGTCTCGTGCCGGTCCATCAAAATCAAAATCACTCCATCGTTGGGTCTGTCGAGCCCAAAGGAGCGACTTACCTCCTACCTGGTAAGCCCGAATCCAGTCAAAAGGCTTTTCCTGTACGTAGGGTGATACGTCATCTCTTGTAAAAAAATGCTGAGTGTCCTCCCTGAATGCATAGCACTTACTGACAACAGGATTTTCATCAATGACTTTTTGTTCTACCTTACCCTTATGCTCAAATTCCCAGGGCATCATGGTGGTGGTCGGGTAATCTTTGATATGCTCTACGTTTCGTCCTCTTTCAAGGACCAAAGTCTTTAATCCTTTCTCAGTCAGTTCTTTGGCAGCCCAACCGCCACTCATCCCCGAGCCAATAACGATGGCGTCGTAAGTTCTGTCTTTCTCGCTGTCTATGTTAAAATTAGCCATTTACATCACAATTAATCCGTCCGAATTCACACAATCCTGGTAAGGTCCGGGAACCAGCTGGTAAGGAAATTTTTCAGTTAAATAATATTTTGAGCCCATATATCCCTGGATGGTATATCGTCGGGCGATGGATAGAAACTCCTGCACCGATTGTTCCTCATTGGTCAACTCTTTGATAGAGGTTACTGCGGTTAAAATCTCTTCATTCGCCTTTTGTTCCTTCTGAGGAAAAGACTGACCTACTTTTTCTTTTACAAGCTCCTTAAACTTCATCAAACCATCTACAAAAAGTTTTTGCCGGGCCTGTTTCTCACAGTCATCTACCATCACCAGAACAAACCGATAGAGATTAAGTGCTTCGGCTCCGGGTTCAGCTTCAGTAGAGGGAATAATCGTTTCGATCACCTTTGCCAGTAAATCCTGATGCTCCAGGTCTATCTGTAGATTATCCAGCGCCACCAGCTCCCGGTCAGGACCGAAATTACAGGAGGGTAACAGGGCAAATGCCCCTGCCATCAAGGCTGATTGTTTTAATGCTGTTCGTCTATCCATGGGTTTTGGGTCAACATGTTTTTTGGAATTTCAAATATAGATGAATCGATCAATACAGGAAACCGAAAAACAATACTTGAAATTGCTTTTTGTAAGAAGCATTTTTAATAACTGTTAAATATAAAAAGCAACTTAAGAATACACACTTACCTAATACTTCTACCTTTTTTATATTTGATAGGCGGACTTAAGCAAAGAATGAAAGACCTTGAAACATTAACGGCTGAATTGATTCATGCCAATGCTTTAGCTGAAAAACGTCTTAACGTTGTAGAAAAAGTAGGCTCTTTTTTGATCGTCTATTTAACCATTGCTACTGCTGCTATTTTAGGTTTGGTCATCTATGCCTTACTATAAGGAGACACAGTTTACCACTTACAACCATTTGTCCAAAGTCATTCCACTAGCAGTACGCATTCAGAAAAGGAATATGAATATTTCCTTAGATCGGGCCGACAACCACGGAAGGAAGCATTCGTTGGAGGAATATCAATGACGGAGAAACACCAACGAAAGCAAAAAAAGGCTATTCACCCCCTACCCGGGGTTGTTCAACTCCTTCATTTTCCTCAATCATCTCTTCCTCAATGAACTTTTGCAGCCTGTCAACCTTATCCAGCGGGAAACTTTTCATGAGGTCAATGTTGAAATCCTTATCATTCTGCCTTTTGAGCTTATGGAGCGGGTGACCGGCAGCCAGGTGATGCTTTCCGTCCTCCCAGCACAAAAGATCATTTGGAGTGCAATGCAGCGCAAGGCAAAGTTTGGTGAGATGATCAATGTGTAGGTTCTTCCTCCTCTCACTTGACCAGCTATAAGCCACATAGTGAGTGAAACCAATCTTACGGAGGAATCCGAAGGGACGCTTTACCCCCCTTACCTTAAAGAGATAGGATAGATTTAGTTTTAACATGATATGTTGGGTTACGATATCTGATATTTACATACAATGTTATAAAGATTACAACACGTTTCATGTAATATACAAATAGTTTAGCATATTTCCCCAAAGAATATGTCTATTTCAACTCATTAGACGTTTATGGCTCATCATTAAATGTTTATTACTCATGAGTAGTTGTTTATTGCTCAACAAGATTTGTTTATTTCCTCACAGATTTTGTTCATTTCTCATTATGCTATGTTTATTACCCACCAAAATATGTCAATTCCTCAACAGCTAATGCATTTTCTTCAACACGATTTGTTCAATTCTCAACAGCATTTCTCTATTTCTCAACAAACCCTGTTCATTTCACAACAAATAATCATTAAACCATACTTGGGGTGGCTTGCTTTGTCCGGATTGTCTGCTATATCCCTGGTCGATGGAGGTGCTTTTTAAATGGCTGTTGGGTATGGCTTATCCGGCAGTGAGGAGATTGCATTAAAGAGGCATTATTACACGACCAATTACGGATAGATGCCCCTCTGTGGGGAAGGAACTACGTTTATTGGCATGTTCCGAAGGGTATATGAAGGGATTAGAAATCCCTTTTTATCTGAGGTCTGACATGCCTTGTGGAATATGTTGGGTAGTTGGGGTCCATTTGATAGCGTCCAGATATGGCGTGTGGCTCACATCTAGCGATTAACTTCTAAAATAACTCATCTGCCGTTAATTCCAAAGTAGCAGGTTCGCAGTGAGTCCAGCAAGTAGATAGAAAAGGTGATGAAGATTTAGAAAGCAATATCAAATGCAGACCGGCTGATGAGTGGTCGAGTTCAGGTAAAAAGCTGCTAGAAGCACGTAAGCCATACGCTATATCGCATGTTACCTGTTCGCCTTATCTCTTTTCTCTTTCAATTTGTTGATTTGTTCAGATAAGTAAGCACGTTCCTCTTCCAATGACATGTTCATGATGTCCTGACTGACCTGATCACGAATTTCTCGCATTCGTTCGACCATCGTTTTTGTTTTAGTTGCCGTTTTCATCTCTAAATATTTCGTTAGGCGTTCGGATTTCAGTCATCTGGTATCCTTCCCTAAAGTTAATGGAATTATATCCTCTTATTCGTTCAAGGTTTACAATATGTTTAAATTTCCAACTGGCAAGAACATCTGCTTTGTTAATTGTTGCCAAGGCAATATGTTGACAGTCAACGATACTTGTACGCCCAACCACTTTCTCTGAAATGTACAATTCAGCCAGTTGTTTTGCTTCATCGTTTAATTCAACTCTCTCAATGTTACGTAACGATTCAAATAGTTCGACGATAGGATCAGGGGCTTTGTAAATTTCTAATTCCAGGATTGCGGATACCAAAATTGTAATGTTCTGGGTATTCAGAGCTTTGAAGAAAAACTTGGTTTGTTTGTCAAATTCAGGGTCGAAATAACCTCCAAATACAGATGTGTCGATGTAAATCCGTTTGATCATATTCAAAAGTGGCTAATTGCACGGAAGATTGCAATTACAGGTTGTGATAGGTAACAATCAAAATAACAGTATTACTGTTATTTCCTTATATCTATTTTCTTGGTACTTTTTTCAATACCAGCATCTTACCCGTTTTTAAACGAGAATAAATGCATAAAACGGACGCGTTGTGTGTATTACCCTCCTAAGATAAGACTTTTCATTATTTGAAAGTGACTTTTTTGAAGATGATGGTTTGTGTGAGCAATAATCAGTGCCCTTCACCATGGCCTGTCCCCCCTATCAGCTAATTCAAATCCTTTCATCTATCCTTATTGCCCATAACACTGTTATGGGTCTTTCTTAGTCGTTTCCAGTTGGTTTGTTCAGATCGAATTTAATCGCTCGTTCAGAAAGTTCAGGCCGATAGGTGTTGCCTTGGAGTTCGATGCGGTAATCCTCTACTAATCTAGATTTAATGGCTTTAAACTTCTTCATGTCCGGCTTAACATCAGGTCCAAATTCAACAATCAGATGCGAGGAGTAATTTGTTGCCATCTTCAAATTTGGAAGTTCTACCGTGTCGATGTTCGTTGGGATGTTCTTGATTATAAGTTCATAGTATCCAATATAGCTGCACTTAATTGTTCGGCTAGTACCTTCAAGAGTTAATTGAAAGTTGCCTAAGGAGTCAATTATGTCCCCATTAACAAGTTTATCCTCAAGAACTACTGCATCAGTTAGTGGTTCGTTTGTTTCAAAGTCTCTGACTGCTCCAACTACGGTTACCTTCTGTGCGATGGAGTTCAACGTCAGAAGAGTTAGAGCTAAAAGTAGAAAAATATGCTTCATGTGATTCGGAGAGCTGATGCCCCATATCGCCAAGCTAGCACGAGTGCGCCCCGAGCTTGGCAAGTTCCGATAAAACTAATGAATCTGCCGGTGCTCACAAAGTATCAGAGTGGCACTACCTGCCCGTCCGGTCAGGCGGGCGTCCAGAAAGATGAAAAATCCTGCGAGCTGAAGATCCTGGTGATGTTTGCACTGATGTGTGTAAAGTGGCAGTTGGCGCATTCGTGCTATCGATTGTTGTAGTGCGTATTTCTAGAACATTAAAGAGAATTGGAGAAGCATTAATCCACTTATCAGCATTAAGAAAAGTACAAATTTCTTGATGTCATTTAGTGTCCGCCCCTCTTTCAAAACAAGTTTTCTAAAGGGTTCAGAAATTAGAAGAAGTAACCCAGTTCCAAACACGAAACCAAGTGCTGACTTGACTCCAATTCCAATTGGTAGCTGTTCTTTATTGCTATTCGTGAAATCATACAAGAACAACAAGTTCCAAATCACAACAACCGCAACGGCGAACCAAATCTTAATAGGAAACCCGCCAGCTGACTGTTGTTTCGCAATTTCTTGTTCCTGTTCAGGCGAAATGGGTTGGGTGTTCGTCAGGAATCCAGTGAGTTCGATCTTTTTGATAAGTTCTCCAGGACTCTTCATTGTCCAAAAGATCACTTTTTCTTTATAGTTGTTGACTCGATGATTGATCCTTATTCCTTGTCCTAGCAATGGAATTACTTTGTACGGTTCGATCGAAATAATGTCTGAGGGTTTAAAGGTTAAATTTCCTACAATCGTAGCATTTAGTGTTAGCCTGCTTTCGTTGACTGTTAGTGTGGCAAATGGCCAAGTTGCGTTCGCCATTCCAATTCTTGCTCCACCTGTTTCTTTTATTTCCATGAGGTTACGTATGCACTACAACGCACAGATACGGCGCTGTGGCCTCCGAGCTTAATTAATTGCGATGAAATTAGCGAATCTGCCGGTGCATTCAAAGTATTAGATACGCACTGCGGATTCAGATTAAAATCTCCCAAGAGCAGAAGAAGGTAGAAAGCACTTAGGTTCTTGGCGGCAGATAAGCGGGATGTTTAGCAGACACTTAGCAAATGGCTAAGTAAGGCCATGCGCTATCGTTTGTTGGGCTTTCGTGTTATACTTCGACATTTAGTTTCAAGTGGCCACCGAGCCCCTCTCTGATAATTCGCATCAGAGTTGATAGTCGGATATCACTTGCGTTATTTTCAATTCGTGAAATGTAGGTTTTAGTTGTTCCACATTTCTTTGCTAGTTGTTCCTGGGTCATTCCTTGCTTCTTGCGCATTTCTTGAAGCATCACTCCCAATCTGAAAGCTTCAAATCCTTCTTCAAAGGCTTCTCTGGATTCAGTTCCACGTTCACCGTATTCTGCCTTCAAGTGATCGTCAAAGTCTATAATTTTAGTCTTGCTCATCATAATATTGTTTTTGCAGCTTTTCAGCCAGTTTTATTTCGTTCTTGGGTGTCTTCTGAGTTTTCTTTTGAAACCCGTTCAACACTACAACTAATTTACCCTTGTCAAAAAAGCAGAATATTCGATAGATGTTAGTTCCCGAGATCATCCGCATCTCATACAAGTTAGTCCCTGTGATGTTTTTGAGATATTTCGTTGGTACTCGTTCAACCGTCTTAATCAATTTGATTGTCCAGTTTATTCGCTCTTTTATCTTAGGAGTTTGCTCGTTGTAAAACTCCCAAAAATGTTCGCCAAAGAATATAACTTTTCTGACATCACCACTTTTGTTCATGCATTCAAAGTTAGCTAATTAGGTAACTTATTCCAAGTTAGAAAAATTCAGAAAAGGGGAACTCTGCGTTCACGGACATGAAGCCCAACGCTCAGATATGGCGCTGTGGCCTCCGAGCTTTTTAAATTCCGATAAAAGTAGCGATTCTGGCTCCAACTCACAACGGTTCAGATGCAGCACGTCCCACAAGCATTTTTCCGAGTGGCAGTAAGAAAAGTAGAAAGCACTGATCTTTCCAAAAGCCAGAAATCGCGGTTTAGTTGCACTGAAAGTGACTGATAGGCAGTAGCCACATGCATTTTTACCGACTGTTATATACAGTTATTTGAAATAGCTGTTGATTAGTTCGTCCTCATCTTGTAAGTGAGATGTTTTAGCACTTAGGTAGGTTGTGTTGATATACTCATTTTTCAGTTCGTATGGTAGTTCAATGGTGTCCTGAATACTGAGGAAGTAATCAATTAACATGGACATCTCTAGTTCATCAGTTGGAAGTGGATCGGCTTTTATGGTTGTTATTGTGTACTGGTCGTCATAGAAATAATAAGATATTCGCATAAGTGTGTCCTGCCGAACCACAAGTAAATCTCCGTACGAATCCATAATGTTAAAAGGGTATTCTTCAAGTCGATTCTTCAAGGATTGTATTTTTTCTTTTTCGATTACTCGATCTTCAGTGACAATCCAGTCACCGTTCTCGTCGTAGAACGAATTGTTAATAATTCGCAGACTGTCATAAAGGTTCTGACTTCTCCAAGTCTTATAAATGAGTGAATTTAAAGTGTCCAATTCTTTTTGGTATTCACTGCCTATGCTGTAATGCACGTACTTGAAGTCAGGAATTAGGTTCAATCTCTTTTCCTTTTCGTTATAGAATAGATCATTGATTGTTATGGCTTTTATATCATATTTTACTTGTTCGAAGTTTAACATTGATGAATCGAAATCCAGTTCAAGGTCAATACATTTAGCAAGTTCGAACTCCTGAATAAATCCTTCTTCCTCAAAGTCATAATATCTCAGAAATCTCTTGTCCGTCAGTAGAAGTAATTCTTCATCAGAGACATCATTTGATGGTAAGGATACAGTTCTCTCGTAAGCAGCACTGAGTATTTTTTCTTCATCGTTCTGTAAGTTCAGAGTTATTACTCTGTCAGTAATTTCTTCTGGTATGTTGTTAGGGTCAAATGCAAAGTCTACTTTCTTTTGTTCACAAGAAAAGATTATGAACAGCAAAATAATCAACAAATAGAGGTACTTCATTGTACGGTGAGCAATTGTATATAACAATCAAAATAACAGTATTACTGTTATTTCCTTATATCTATTTTCTTGGTACTTTTTTCAATACCAGCAACTTACCCGTATTTAAACTACAATAAATGCATGAAACGGACGCGTTGCGTGTATTACCCTCCTAAGATAAGACTTTTCATTATTTGAAAGTGACTTTTTTGAAGATGATGGTCTGTGTGAGAAATATTCAGTGCCAAACTTTCCTTCATCATGGCCTGTCCCCTCAGGCCAATTTATGACGTGCCGAATGAGGGCTGTCAGGGGACAGCCCCGGGAAGAAGGAAGGAACTACGTTTATTAGACGTGTTCCGAAGGGTATATGAAGGGATTAGAAATCCCTTTTTATCTGAAGTTCGACATGCCCTGCGGAACATGTCGAACAGCCATGCAGACCTTTGAGTAGGAGTTGTTAAGATTACAACTCCTTAATCATGATGTTTCGGAACCATACGTCATTGTTATGATCCTGTAAGGCGATATGTCCCTTCTGAGGAATGTCGTACCAATTGTCCCGATATTTCGGGAATTTACTACCTGCTACGAGCGCTTTCCATTCATCGGTATCCAGATCTACTTCCACGACAATTTCACCATTTTGCTTGTGGATGACATGGCGGTCTTTCACAATCACCTCTGCCGTATTCCACTCACCTACCGGCTTTACGTTTTGGGGATCGGCCGGAATGA
The DNA here is from genome assembly GCA_965228595.1 of Cyclobacteriaceae bacterium. Classification (GTDB taxonomy): domain Bacteria; phylum Bacteroidota; class Bacteroidia; order Cytophagales; family Cyclobacteriaceae; genus UBA7330. The sequence continues at coordinate 239,477 of OZ245828.1, forward strand.
GATCATAAAGTGAGCCGGCTTTTCTGTTGCCATCCTTGCCTTTCTTGGCATCCGGGTGTTTGTCATTGTCCAGGACCTGCATCTCCGGAGCAGAATTGATAATTCCACCCAGGCTCTTATCTCCAAGATAGAAGATACCGGAGTTCCCCCCTTCAGAAATTTTCCATTCCAGCTTCAGGTGGAAGTCACCAAACTGCTCTTTGGATACGATATAGCCTTTATCACCCGGCTTGGCATCATCTTTATCAAGCGCACGGCAAAACAAGGCTCCATCTTCTGTGACTGACCAAACCTTTGGTGGTTCGGCTGATTCCCAGCTTGTCCAGTTATCAAGAGAGGTCCCATCAAATAAAGCGATCCACCCTCCTTCATTAGATGCTGCAACAGATTCCTGTTTTTCAGCAGATGCCTTTTCTTCCGTTGATTTATCAGAAGGTTTGCAACCGATAAGCGTTATAAATGCAACCAGGGTCAGTATTTGAAGATGTTTCATTATAGGTCTTGGGTTTTGGATTTTTGAGGGCTAAAAATAAGCCAACAAACGTGTCTGAGCACCATTCCAGTTAAAAAAAGGATAAAAAAAAGGCACCCCTCAGAGAAGGGCACCCTTAGATTCAAAAAAGTAAACCAATTATTCTTCTATGGTTGTCAATGGCTCTACATTTTTCTCGGAGCCTGGATAACCCAGGTTCTGATTGATTCGCCCTTGTGTATTTCCATTGATGGAAGAAGCCGGCACAGGATACAATACGTGATACGGACTCATGGTATATTCATCACCATGGATGGTGATAACACCTTTGTTGTAAAAGTCCGTGGTCTCCATAATCCGGTCATACCAGAAGTTATCCGTGTGGAAATTTGACATGTTATAAGTTTTGCTATTATAGGCTGTCTTCCCTGTCATCGCAAAAATGAAGGCTATCCTGGTCAGTTCCGTATTCCTGGGCTCTTCATAATACAGCTCCCTGGCTCTTTCATCCAGAATGGTACCAATATTTACATCACCTGCTGGCATATCAGGTGCACCAGCCCTGTTACGGACCATATTGATGTCATCAGCCGCAAGTTGTAGTTGGTTGTTCCAGAAGTAGGCCTCCGCACGAAGCAGATACGTCTCTGCCAGGCGGAAAACATACCAGTCTGAATGTCCCCCTGCTGGCCGGGATGCCGTAGGGTCAGGAATAAACAATTTGTAGTGAGGCCAACCATACCAGTTACGAATGGTATCAGAACACAATACTGTACCAGCGTTATTTTTAAGCTGAAGATTCTGATTGTAGAATGTACTTCCGTTGGTTTTCAGGGATTCGGCATTATAGGTAAGATCCTCCATGTCCATCCAGTTGCCCGGAGCATGCCTCAGATCCAGCTCTCCGGGATCGTTGGGATCATTCCAGATATATTGGGTACTGTAAGGTACGCCTCTGTTCCTTCCAATCCCCCTTCCAAATTGAAGTACATACGGGATCTCAGCATCAGGACTATCGGACATACCATTGAATCCATCCGGGGTATTGATAAACCTCCACCACAGCGGAACAGCCTGTCGCATCGCACTGGTAGAAGTCTGGCTTCCATTTCCTGCAAATTCCAACCTGGAAACACTCAGGAGGATCATTCCGGGGTTAGAAGCCTTATTTTCAGGTCTGTGCAAGTCCCAGATCACATTTTTGGTTGCGTCACTGGCATCTACACCATACCTGGCAGTCTGTAGGGAATAAGGTCCATCAATAACGGCCGTGGCAGCTGCAATGGCTCCATCAAAATCCGCAAGCGCCAGGCTTACTTTTGTCAGTAAGTGGTTAACCGCTCCTTTGCTTACTTCTCCAACAGCTACACTAGCCGGAACCCATTGAGCAGCAAATTCCAGGTCATCCTGCATTTTCTGTAAGATGGTCATCCTGGCAGTAGACCTAAAGTCCAGCTTTGGAGTGGTAAGCTCTTCAAGTAAAAGAGGGACATCACCAAATTGCTGTGTCAATCGATAATAAGCATAAGCCCTGTGAAAGTATGCTGTACCCAATACTGCGTTACGCTCCTCTTCCGATTGGTAAGTAGGCACATCAATTCTACTCACCACTGTATTGGCCAGCTTGATGTTCTCATAAAATTCCTGCCAGTACCATCCAATCCTATTTCTGTCGGCACTATTCAGGGGAGCATCCGGAAGGATCAACAAATTCAGATCCTGGGCAGGCCCAGTCTTATCCGTAGTACCTTCAACAGCTACTTCAGAAAAAATATTCTCAGTAATGATGGGAGCACCATCCCCATACCATTCTGCATTCATCCGCCTGCTTGCACCCATGAGTAATGCATACATGCCATCTGCATCACCCAGTGCATTGTCAGGTGTGTAGAATGAAAGGGGATCAGGATCCAGAAATTCTTCATCACAGCCTGTCATGGTAACGATAACCAGGGTTGCCGTCAACAAGGCCTTCATTAAATTTTCTATATTCTTTTTCATGATATTTTTCATTTGAGCTTATAAAGTCAGATTTAATCCCAGCGTGAAGAACCGTGGAGATGGTCCGCTTCCGGATACACCATCCACATCTGCTGCTTCCGGATCCCAAATTTCCCAGTCAGGAGCCCAAACCGCTGCATTTCTGATGTTTCCATAGACCCGGAGACTCTGAATATTGATATCATCCAGAATTTGCTGTGGCACGGTATAGGATAACGTTACATTCTGAAGCCTGATGAAGGAGTTATTTCTGTAAACATTGAAATTAGCGCCACCTTCACTTGAGAACAGTCTCCCCCATTCTGTCTGAGGATTTTCTGGTGTCCAGTAAGGGTACTGAATGGAATTCGTTCTGTCAACAAAACTGTCTCTATTCTTGGCTTCATTGAACTCTCTCTTCATACCCCATAATGAGTACATCTCAATGCTTAAATCAAAGTGCTGGAAAAAATTGAAACTGTTGACGAGTGTCCATCTGAACCTTGGTGTGGCATAGCCCAGGAATTCATTGTCTTCAATGGTGAATACACCATCATCGTTTTTATCAAGGATTTGGAAATCACCAGGAAATTGACCATAAACATCAGCCTCAGCTTCCTGACCTAATTGCCAGACACCAAGTACCCGCTGTCCCCACAACACATCAATATCCTGACCAATGAACCACTGGTTGGTGGGATCATCCAGCTCTTCTCCGTTTTCATCCAGATCTCCATACAGACTGTTGATCTTATTTCGGTTTAATGAAAAGTTGACCATGGATGACCATTTGAAATTGGCATTGCTGATGTTTCTGCTGTTGAGCGAGAGCTCGAAACCATTGTTCTGGACCTCACCAAGATTCGAGAGAACATTGGTATAACCAGTCACATCCGGTAATGCCCTGGATACCAACAGGTCATTTGTGAGCATTTGATAAACTTCCATAGATCCATCTATGATGCCCGAGAATAAACTAAAGTCTAAACCAAAGTTTGTCGCAGTAGTTCGCTCCCATTTAAGCCCTGAATTCTGCATCGTGGCAGGATCAAGTGTGGCAACCGGTGTTACTGATCCTCCATTAACGATCAAAACCTTATTATCAGACAACTGAGATAAGTAAGCATATCTACCAATATTCCTGTTTCCATTGATACCCCAAGAAACTCTAAACTTCAAAAAGTCAATAGGTCCTACGTCAAAAAATGATTCATCAGAAATGACCCAACCTCCACTCAATGAGGGGAAAGTCGCCCTTTTATTTTCAGGACCAAAAGCCGAATATCCATCCCTTCTTGCTGAAGCAGAAAAGAGATATTTGGATCTGAAGCTATAATTTACCCTGCCCATCATGGCATCTCCGGTACTTATAGCATCGCTTCCACCCAGACTGGGTGCTGTGCCTAAGCTAAGATTATTATAACCAAGCAAGTCGTTCGGACTGAATAGTGTATTGGTTGTCCTGGCATTTGCACTTTCAAATTGTTCAGCATAGATCAGATAAGTTGCGTCAATCGCATGATCTCCGAATGTCTTATTCCATTTAAAGATATTTTCCAACTGCCACTCATGGATCTCGGTATTATCACGGAAAGCCGTTCCAGTGGCCCATTCCGGACTTGCTGAAGATTGGTGGGTGAAATTGTGACTCCACTCAAACCTGTTGGTAAAAGCCAGCTGATAAGAAAAACCGAGTGGTAATGTGATCAAAGAATAAACCCGTGCATTCAGGATATTTTCCTTGATTTCTCGATCAGTATAAGTCCTTCTTAAAAAAGGATGTCGTGCTCCTGTTCCCGGATCATCCTGCGGACTGAATCTCAATCCAGTTTCGTCATCATTCAATTCAGATCCCCATGGAGAATCCCTCCAGTACATCTCCCATTCGGCAGGTACCGAACTCTCATCACCCTGGGAAAATTGTGCATTCACACCCACCGAAAGCCAGTCGACCACCTTTGCGTCCAGGTTTAGCCGGGTCCTGATGGTTTCATATTTTTCTCCAACAACGATGCCTTCGTTACTCATTTTGTTGATAGACCAGAAATATTTCAGGTCAGACTTTTGACCAGACAAACTTAAGTTCAGGTCACTTCGGGTACCATTCTGAAAGATCATGTCATACCAGTTCACACTTCTTCCAGCCAGGTAGTTTCCTATTTCCACATCCTGGAAACCAATTCTGTTTAACCACGCCGTCGTAGGGTCTCCTGTCGCTCCATCGTAAGCCAGCCAATCTGAAAGTGATACTCCTGCCGGAAGGTTGTCAGGGTTATCAAAAAAGCCCGGCTGGTCATCTACTCCGTAGTTGATACTTTTGAATACATCTGTTCTCCATGCCGCATATTCCTGCGGTCCATAAGGAGGATTATCAAAAGCCTTGGATGCCATACCATAAGATGTTGCCACATTAATGGTCGGTTTCTCTGTCGTACCTCTTTTGGTCGTGATAAGAATGACCCCATTAGCCCCTCTTGCACCGTAAACTGCCGCAGAGCTGGCATCTTTCATCACGTCAATCTTATCGATATCATTGGGATTAATAGATGATAAATCACCATTGTAAATGGTTCCATCCAGTACGATCAGCGGTTGTGTTCCTGCATTCAATGAGTTGTTCCCACGAACCTGAATCTCACTTACACCCTTAGGGGAATTGTTGAAGCCTATGTTCAGACCAGGAACATTGGCCCGCAAGATGTCTGTTACAGAGTTTGGCGATTGATTTGCAATTTTAGTTGCATCAATCTGCCCTACTGCCCCTGTGAGATCTCTCTTTTTCTGGGTACCATATCCCACAACCACAACTTCATCGAGCTGTTCTGAATCAGGTACCATAGAAACATTTATGGTGCTTTGGTTACCCACTACTACTTCCTGGGACTCATAGCCGACAAATGAAATTTGCAATACAGCATTTCCATCCTGCACCGTGATGGAAAAATTACCATCTACATCTGTGATGGTACCGTTCGATGTCCCTTTTTCAAGGACCGTCGCTCCGGGTAACCCTTCACCGTTTTCATCAGTGGCATTACCTGTAATTCTTCGCTGTAAGTCTTCTGATTGATTGTTATTTTCGGGATTGCTAATATCCGGGACATTCCCATTTCTCATCCCATCATTACCCAGAGCCAGATTTGTTGTCAGAAAGAGCATCACCAGCAGCTTTCCAGACACTTTTAATACCATTTGAAAGGTATGAGTAAATTTACTCTTCATATCTTTGTTTTTGGTTAAATAAATATTGTTTAACTGATTGATAGCCTCTCCTAATGTTTGATTTGAGCGTCGATATTTTGAAGGGCTATCGCAAATTTGTGATTGGGGCCAGTCAAACTGGTCCCTCCTATTTGTATTTATGCTATTTCATATAATCCAATTTTTAGGTTAAAACTCAATTTAAAAATAATCATACCATTAGGTACCAGTAACATTTAACTCCCCCCCTCTACCTTTATTAATGATAAAATGGTTGAAGAGAGTATATGAGAGCTAAAACCCAATTGATACCACTTGTCAAATGGACTCAGTAAAAAGCGTTTTAAGGCTGTCGGAAATCTGGCCTTATTAAAAGGGTAAATTGCCTTCACTTTTTCGATTGGGTTAATTTTACCATAAAGCTAGTGGTGGAAAATTGTGAATTCTAGTATTTCTATTGCAGAGATGAGTACTTTTATTGCATAAAATCAATTAAATCAACGCAAAACTGTCTAAAAATCGGACAATTCTGCTATTTTAAGTGTGATCAATGCATTTATTGACTTTTTAGCAGACTTAGAAACTGTATTGGCATTTATTTAAAAACCGAACCTGATTTTGACACTCTTTTTATGAGTATATCAAACAATTAATCACAGAGCTTACTAAACAACATTGGCCCGATGGTACTGATCCTGGAATTGAGTAGGTGTATAAGCAGTAATTTTTCTAAACTGCCTGTTAAAATTGGATAGGTTATTGAATCCAGATTCATAGCAAACCTGAGTAATGCTCCACTTTCCTTCTGTTAAGAGCTTGCATGCATAGCTCACTCTCATTTCAATGATAAATTCAGAGAACGATTTGCCGGTTTTCTCCTTGAAATAACGGCTAAATGCAGAACTATTCATTCCCACCTGATCAGCGACATCTTCCAATCTCAATGATTGTCTATAGCTGGCATTCACCAGATACATGACCTTATCCAATCTGTCGCCGGACCAATCCACAACATTGGGTACAAATGATTTACTAGCCAAAAGCTCATAATTTTCAGCTACGGCCATTTCGTCCAGGATGGATAAGAAACTTAATGTTCGATTGAACCCTTCCAGGTGTAAAAGGTCTTTGAGCTTAGGACCAATTTCTTTGGTTACACTCAGATCAAAGCTGATTCCCCTGGCCGCCCGGGACAGCAAGTCCTTGATCCTAAAAAATTCCGGGTAGGTGTTGATCTCCGCCTTAAAAAAGTCTACCGGGAAGTGGATAACAACTGCATTGACCCAATATTTTGGATTGTTCTGATGAAACAACTCATCGTTTTTCCAGAAATGAGGGAGGTTACTCCCAAGTAGTACCAGGTCACCCGCATCAAACTCACTGATGTGATCACCGACAAATCGTTTTCCAAAACTTTGTATTACGTACACAATTTCATATTCCGAATGAAAATGCCATGGGAAAGTGAAATGAGGAAAGTCATCCCATTTGATCCTGAATGAGCTCGTACTATTGAAGCTGAGCTGCTCGTGCATTATTTTCATGATCGCAAGTTTTAATGTTCCAGTTTACACCTTTATTATATAATACTCAATTGGACGAATGACGCGGATGCAATAAAAGTATATATGTATGCAATATACATACTAGAATTGAATACCACACTCTATTACTTTTGCTTAGAACATTAATACCTGATATGAAACCACACACCCCAAGCCTTCTTGTTTTGTTGATGTTTTTCGTCAACCAGCTTACTGCACAGGAGGAGTTTAAATTTAAACTTGAGTTGTCCGAATCCATTGCACAAGGAAACCCTGTCAGTGTAGATATCTCATCCTTTGGGATGAATCCAAACGATACCTCCTATCAACTATATCGGATAAATAAGCGTGAACAGGTGGCTCTGCACAGTCAGATCTATCAGCAAGGCAGGACCATTTTAAATTTCATAGCCAATGAAACCATAGACCCTGCTCAGAAAAATGAATTTCTATTGAAAGTGACTGATCAGGGTGCCAACAAGTCTTCTATCACCTTAAAAAAGAACAATCAGGGAATTCAGTTAATGGCCAATGATCAACCAATCCTCAATTATCAGACGGCGATGACTTATCCCCCTGAAGGTGTTAACCCTATCTATCGCAAATCAGGATTTATTCATCCCCTTTGGAGTCCTTCAGGAGAAGTGCTTACCCGTATTCAGGCACCGGACCACTATCATCATTATGGTATCTGGGGACCGTGGACCAAAACACACATTAATGGACGTGCTGTGGATTTCTGGAATTTGGCCAGTGGCGAAGGGTCAGTGAGGTTTTCGAAACTTTTATCACTTGAAGAAGGAAATATCTACTCCGGGTTTTCAGCATTGCAAGAACATCTGGACTTCGGCGCAAAGGGAGACGACCAGGTGGCCATCAATGAGCTATTGCAGGTAAAAGCATGGAATGCAGACCCTGGTGCCAAATCCTATATGATAGATTATACCACCACGATCAACAGTCCATTAGATTCAGGGATCATTTTTGATGCCTATCGGTACGGAGGGGGTATTGGCATGAGAATGACAGAACGATGGCATAAAGATAATTGCACGGTCCTTACCTCTGAGGGTCATGACCGACTTACTGCTGATGGAACCAGTGCCCGATGGTGTATCGTTGAAGGCGAATCTAATTCAGGCCGAAGTGGGGTACTTTTCATGAGTCACCCGGGTAACCGGGCCCACCCGGAACCCATGCGAGTATGGCCGATCAATGCCAATGGAGATCGGGGAGACATGTTTTTTGAGTTCTGCCCGATACGACACGATAACTGGGTCATCGAGCAAGGAAAAAACTATACCTTAAAATATAGAATGGTTGTTTTTGATGGGAAAATGACAGCTGAAAGGGCTGAGCAACACTGGAAAGCTTTCGCGTTTAGCCCTCAGGCAACATTGATAAAGTAAATAAGAGACTATTAAAATACATTAACCTATGCAACGAAGACAATTTATGAAAAAGACTGCATCGGCATCTGCTGTGGCATTTGCGGTACCCACGATCGTACCCTCCTCGGTATTCGGAAAAAACGCCCCAAGTAACACCATTAATGTTGGTCAAATCGGATGTGGAAGGATCGCACGAAGCCACGATATGGCGGAAACGCTCAAGTACGATCAGGCTAAAATGATCGCAGTCTCCGACCTGGATAGTAATCGGATGGCTGACGGTAAAAAGCTGGTTGAAGAATTCTATGCTAAAAAGACCGGTAAATCGAAGTCTGTGGATGTCAAGATGTATGGCGACTACAAGGAAATGCTTGCGGATAAGGACATCGATGCCGTATTGATTAGCACACCTGATCACTGGCATTCTCAGCCCGCCATCGAAGCTGCATTGGCAGGAAAAGATATTTACTTGCAAAAACCAACCTCTTTAACTGTTGAAGAGGGTCGCCTTCTCAGCGATATCGTTCAGCGAAAAGGTGTGATTCTACAGGTAGGGACTCAACAGCGGTCCATGCCTCAGTTCCGCATCGCAGCAGAACTTGTACGAAACGGAAGAATCGGTAAAATTCATACGGTAAAAATCGGTCTGCCAGGTGACCCATCAGGGCCTGAAGCACCTGCCATGCCCGTACCCAAGAATCTCAACTATGACATGTGGTTAGGTTCCACACCTGAAGTGCCTTATACTGAAATAGGCGTACACCCACAGGAAGGATACAGCAGACCCGGATGGCTGAGACTGGAGCAATATGGTGCTGGTATGATCACCGGATGGGGTCAGCACCATTATGACTCTGCAGCATGGGGGATGGATACAGAACTCACGGGGCCCACTTCTGTCCAGGCTGTGGCACAATTCCCAAAATCAGGGCTTTGGGATGTCCATGGTGACTTCATGGTAAAACAAGAATACGCTAACGGAATTACAGTATACACCAGTGGTGGCTATGACAATGGAATTCGTTATGAAGGAACAGATGGATGGATCTTTGTTTCCAGAGGAAATTATGTAGCTTCGGCGAGTGATCCGGTAGCCGCAGAAAAAAGTAAACGCGCCTTAGATGCCAGCGATCCCAAAATCTTGCAATCTAAGATCGGTGAGAACGAAACCAAATTATATGTAAGTGAGGAGCAGCATGGCAACTGGCTGGATTGTATCAAAACAAGGAAAGCACCAATCTCTCCTGTTGAAATTGGACATAGAGCATGTACCGTTTGTTTAATTAGCCATATTGCTATGAAGGTACCCGGCGTATTGAAATGGGATTCGGAAAAAGAAAGATTTACGAACAATGAGGGTGCAAATGCCATGTTAAGTCGTACTCAACGCTACCCTTATGGAACACGGAACATTAAAAATCTAAATGGTTGATTATAATATAGAAGGCAAAGTCGCCATCGTCTCAGGTGGCGGCGGCGTGCTGGGAGGAAGTATTTCCCGAAGCCTGCTGGAAGCCGGAGCCAAAGTAGCTATTCTGGATATTCGGGAGGAAAATCTTAATTCACGGGTTGACGAATTATCCTCTTTAGGCGAAGTTCAAGGCTATGCTTGTAACGTGCTGGAAGAAGATAGTCTGAAAGCAGTCAGAGATAAGGTCATTGAAAAATGGGGAGCCATCCACATCCTGATCAATGCCGCCGGAGGTAACATTCCCGGGGCTACGTTGACAGAAGATCAGACCATCTTTGACATGAAGATCTCTGACTATAAGAAAGTCACGGACCTGAATCTGGATGGAACGGTCATCCCTAGCCTGATCTTTGGTGAAGCGATGGCCAAATCCGGTGAAGGAAGTATTATCAACATTTCATCGATGGCTACTTATTCTGCCATCACCAGGGTGATGGGCTATTCTGTAGCCAAGACCGGAGTTAACATTTTCACCCAATGGATGGCCTCTGAGCTAGCTATGAAATTTGGGGAAAAGGTCCGGGTAAATGCCATTGCTCCCGGCTTTTTTATCGGAGATCAGAACAGGGCTGTATTGATCAACCCTGACGGGTCCTATACCGAGCGAAGCAAGAAAGTGTTGGCCAAGACTCCAATGAAACGCTTTGGGGATATCAAAGAATTGAATGGCTTGGTGCAATTTCTATGCTCTGATGCTGCCAGTTTTATTACGGGTACAATCATCCCTGTGGATGGTGGTTTCAGCGCGTTCAGTGGGGTATAAAAGCCCTTTTCAATTATCAGTTAAAACCGCTTGAATGAGATTAGAAAAAAGCTGGCGCTGGTTTGGTGAAAAAGATGCAGTAACGCTTTCGGACCTGAAACAGATGGGGGTCGAAGGTGTCGTTACAGCACTACACCACATCCCAAATGGTGAAGTATGGCCGGTAGAGGAAATCCTTAAGGTCAAAGAGAAGATTGAAAGTCATGGGCTTCGGTGGGCTGTGGTTGAGAGTTTACCGGTGTCAGAAGGCATTAAAACCCACAACAAAGATTATGACCGGCTGATCACCAATTATATCCAGTCCATTGAAAACCTTGGGAAATGTGGCATTGACAGGATCTGCTACAATTTCATGCCCGTGCTCGATTGGGTGAGAACAGATTTGCATTACAAGCTTGAAAGTGGTGGTGAAGTCATGCTCTTTGATTTTCCTACCTTCATAGCATTTGATGCATTTATCCTGGAGCGGCCCGGCGCTATCGACGATTATCCGGCTGACCTGGTGGAGAAAGCCCGTAAGCTCTATGAGGGCATGACGGACGATACCAAAGAAAAACTGGCTTACAATACCATTATCGTTACCCAGGGATTCATTAATGGTGCCGTAGACGGATCCGAGCCCGACTACAAAGGGCGGTTCCTGGAATTGATCAATAATTACCAACACATCAACCGTGACAAGCTCCGGTCACACCTGGCCCAATTTCTTCAGGATATTATTCCAACGGCCGAAAAGAGTGGCGTAAAGATGTGTATCCATCCGGACGATCCCCCCTTCCCCGTGCTGGGACTTCCCAGGATCGTGAGTACCCATGAGGACCTGGAATGGATCTGTAAGGCAGTGGATTCGCCTTATAATGGACTGACTTTCTGCACAGGTTCGCTCTCAGTAAACCGGGACAATGACCTGGTGGGCATCGTCAAAGCTTTGGGTGACCGCATCCATTTTGCCCACCTGCGCAACAACACCTTTTTGCTGGATCGCAGCTTCCATGAGCAGGGACACCTATATGGAGACGTGAAGATGATCCCCATCGTAAAGGCCTTGCTAATAGAACAAATGAATCGTCGGGCTTCGGGTCGCAGCGACGCACAGATCCCTTTCCGTCCCGACCATGGCATCAAGATGCTCGATGACTACAGCCGCAACGCTAACCCCGGCTACCCGATGATTGGCCGGCTGATGGGTCTCGCAGAGCTGGATGGGATACAGTCAGCGATTGAGGCTGGGATAGAAAGGTAGGCTTTGCGACGGCAAGTCGTTGATGACAGGGAAGCTAATTACACAGGTATGCTTATTTTAACATTGATTTTTTGATTGGATTCTTTTCCAATAGCACCCACCTCATAAACAAATTTTCATCTTCCTGGCTATGTCCGATAAAATAGTCATCTCTTATCACAATGATTTCAAATATCTCCTGATCCTCATCAGGCGAGGTGATCACAAACTCATCCAAACAATCGTCCCTGTACTTTTCACTTAAGATCTTGTAATGAAGGAAATTGTCAGTGTAGGTCCAACGGCTTTTAGATTCATAAGTAAGACAACTTCCATCTTCAGATAAGCTCATATATTCTACAGTACCATTATTTTTTATGATTTCAATACTGTATTCACCAATACTCCATTTAACCTCCTCTTTATAGCGGTAGTCAAGTCTGTAAACTCCCGGATTAATTTGAGCTGACAGGATAAAAGGAAAAGCAATTAAAAAGCAGATGATCATACGTTTCATTCCCATCATTGGTGATGTCAATTCTTTTGTTGTTTAGCTAGATATTCATTGTACACATCCATTGTCACTTCTTTATCCATAAGGTAATACTTTTCACCGGAATCCCTGTGCCAGACCAAGCCGTGCATTTTCCCATCTTTCATATTTATCCGAATATAAATATTACCCTCTTCATCATACCCCAGGCATTCTCCATTTTCGAGGCCATTGGTATACCTATTCAATCCCACCAGTTTATTCTGAAGATAATTCTTTGAAATACCATGAACTTTACCATCAATAAAAGTCGCAATAGTATAATCACCTTTTGAATAGTTATTTAGCTTGTAATAACCATTCAAAGGGTTACCCAGTATAGAGAAAACCATAATTGATCCATCGAGCAGATCAATATCTACTTCAGTTATATGAAGCTCATTATATTCTTGACATACGGCATTGAAGCCGGATAGGATTAACAAGAATTGGGCTAGAATCTTCATTGATAAATCTATAATTGGTGGTTTGCAACCTTGATATCAAAATGTCGATAAATTCAATTTTACCTTCCTAAAGATAGGAAAAGCTGATTTACTCACAAGCCCCATGGTATTGCTTCCGTAAACACCACCAGCAATAATTGGGTCCTTACCAGACGGAAAGATGATAGGTAAGTTACCTGTCAAAAATAGGGGTTATTAGCCACCGACCAGCTATTTTGGACTTCACGAAAATAAGAATTAACATCTCGGCTGGTGTCATCACTAGAAGGAATTGTAGTGGAATTAGGATTTAAAGCCCAACCCCAATCCGTGAGTTCAATATTTCTCACGATTGCTAAGATCCTTCACTTCGTTCAGGATGACGTGAGCGTTGTTGTTTGGGTTTCGCTGGATAGCAGTACATGACTACCTGGTCCACCGGTCATCTATGAACCTCAATCCGTGATAATGACATCCGCAATGACTGGCAGGTGATCCAGATCATTCAAACCCGTTTGTGGTGCGGACACATTCATGATCTTAATATTTGGGCTCGTGATAATGTTATCGATGTTCGTATCCTCTTTGCCCTGCCGACCCTCCAAAGTCAACTTACCACCTGCAGTACCAAACCAACCCTGATACCCACCATTGGCCATGTTAAATCCTGCTTCTCTGAAACGCATCTGCTCCTCGTCCGAGGAGTTGGTATCCCCAAAGCAGATAAAGTACTCATACTGCTTCAGGTCCTCGATGAGTGAATTAAGAGCCGGCACATGCCAGTCTTCCTGCCATGGAATGTGCATGGAAATGATGGTGATGGTTTTGTCACCGATTTTTAAGTCACCGATCAAGGCATAATAATCCCCATAAGTGTATTTAGTCCGAAGGTTGGATAATGTGTAGTTGGTGGCAATACCATTATATATCCACGTGTGTTCTTTCCCGAAATACATATTGTTGTAAAAAGGTGTTAACAACTCCTTCTCAGCGTTAAACAAGCTATCAGCATCAAAATATCGATTCCATTCCTGAACACCCAAAAAGTCGAGACTTTGTTCACTGATCCACTGACGCCAGGCGGCTATCTGTTTTTCGGCTACCCCAGCTTTATGTTCTTTCATAGCATTTGGATTTCCCATAAAACGAAAACCACCGGCCCACCCCTGGTTGAAGTGTCCCACATTATAAGTGGCCACCCTCAGCTTCAAGGGGAAAGTTTGGCCATTTACATAAAAGGTCATGGATAAAAAGAGGATCAGAAAGGCTATTCTATTCATTGTGTAATATCTAAAAATATGAAAGGATTTTGTTATGACTTGGTTTCATTAATTAACCTTCTGCTTTCATTAGATAATAAACTTCTTTTGATTGCTCCAGGTGTCTTTGTTCATGGGTAACGATAATATCATAGGCTTTCTCCAGCTTGTAAACAATATTCCTGTTGGCGGGAGATGAAATGACGGCCCCCTTTTCCAGCAAGTCCTGAGAATCTTCAATCATCTTTTTCAATTCGGCCTGGTGTGCAACAAATCTATCCAGAATACCTACTGGAATTTCACTTTTCGTGGGTTCCCAAATGGGGAACGTGCTCATTTTTCGCCTTCTATCCGGATTTACTGAATTCAAAATCATTTTACCGAAAAATGAAACCACAAAACCCACCTTGCCTAAGAAAGGAGCTTTATAAGTACCCTTTTTTAAGGACTCAATGATTGGAAAGTAGGAAGTATTAATCACGATCAAATGGTCCATATTCTGAGCGATACTCCATTTGTCAGCAGCAGGCTTCCAATTCAATTGATCAGCATGCAGCTCACCAAAAGAATCCTGAAAATTCCTGGTTGTTTTTTCTATGGCTTCAATCCAATGAGTCAAGGCATACAAAATTATTATTTGTTGCAAATCTATTCAGCTTGAAATGCAACAAGGTCTGCCCAAATCTACTATTTTTCCTTCTTAGCTTTCGGTGTATTAAATAAGTTTAGCCATTAAGAACTTACTTCATGAAGTCTATATCAATCCAAAAAAGTGCTTAATTTGCAATTTCAAGTTTATGGAAAAACCTAGCTCATCATGATGAATAAAATATCTGGAATAGCCCTTTCCCTGGCCCTTTTATTGGCTGCCTGCACAGGCGGAAACCAGGAATCGAAAGACAACACAACCCAAACCGAAGAAAATATGTTTACAGGTGCCAAAGGTGAAGTCAAACTCATCAACCTTGACCCGGGTCATTTTCATGCCGGGCTGGTACAGAAGTCGATGTACAACCAGATAGACCCCAAAGTGTATGTATATGCCCCTGAAGGAAGTGATGTCCAGGATTATTTGAATATGATCAATGGCTATAACAGCCGTGCAGAAAGCCCTACCTCGTGGGATGAGGTGGTGTATACCGGACCCGACTACCTGGAAAAAATGCTTTCCGAAAAACAAGGTAACGTCATGGTGACGGCAGGGAATAACAAAAAGAAAACAGAGTATATCCTTAAAACCGTGCAGGCCGGTATCAACGTGCTGGCAGACAAGCCGATGGTGATCACCCAAGATGGATTCAGTGACCTGGAAAAAGCCTTTGCTGTGGCAGAAGAAAACGGGGTGCTGCTTTACGATATTATGACCGAGCGTCACGAGATAACAACGATCATTCAGCGTGAGCTGGCCAAGCTCCCATCGGTCTTTGGAGAGCTGACCCAGGGAACACCCGACGCACCGGCGATCACTAAGGAAAGTGTTCACCACTTCTTCAAATACGTTTCCGGCAACCCGATCAAAAGACCGGCCTGGTTCTTCGACACCGAGCAGCAGGGAGAAGGCATCGTGGACGTGAACACCCACCTGGTGGACCTGATCCAGTGGGAAGCCTTTCCTGATGTGGTACTCAGTAAGTCTGATGTAGAGATCATCAGTGCCCGCAGATGGCCTACCGAGCTTACATTGGAGCAATTCACCAAAGTGACGCAACTGGACGCATTCCCTGATTATCTTCAGAAGGATGTGAAAGATGGCAAGCTCCAGGTATATGCCAACGGCGAGATTATCTACAAACTGAAAGGCAAGGTGGCCAAAGCATCCGTGATCTGGAACTACCAGGCACCGGAAGGTACTGGTGACACCCACTACAGCATCATGCGAGGCTCAAAATGCAACATCATCATCAAGCAGGGTAAAGAAGAAGGATTTAAGCCAACTGTCTATGTGGAGTCCAGTGATGTATCCAGTCCACTCCGTGACAACCTGCAAAAAGCCATTGACGAGACCATCGCAGGGATGTTCCCGGGTGTGACATTAGAGCAGTTGGAAGACAACCTCTGGACGATCAATATCCCTGACAAATACAAGGTAGGCCACGAAGCTCACTTCGCCCAGGTGACTGAGAAATACCTGAAGTACCTCATCGACGGAAAGTTACCTGAGTGGGAAGTACCCAACATGATCACCAAGTACTATACGACGACGATGGGACTGGAGAAGGCGATGGAGTGAGGTCTATTTATCTTCTATTTTGATTATCTGATTGTTTTCAATGAGCTGTTCCTTTAATTGATCATAGGGTACATCTTGTATATCCTTCTCATCTCGCAAAGCTAAATTGACAGCAAGAGAGGAGCATTGGATACAGAGCTTACCTTGTAACTAGCCTATCTTGAATAAATCCAATATTTGGCTTGTGTTTATCAAATTGAAAGGACTATAGAAAGATGGGGAGCAGTATGGGTGGAGTATGGGAGCAAGTTATTGGAGGGATATTAGAATAGTGCAGTTTTCAGGAATCAGGAATCAAATGCGATGATGCCTTTAATCGTCATTGTGAGGAAGAAGAAACGATTGATGCAGCAATCTCATTCATTTTTAAAGGCATATGATGGTCTGTGGTTCACACAAAACAGGACTCTACTATTTTAGACATTCGATCTTTAGACATTTCCATTTAGCCCTCATGCCGGGCAGGCATTTACTTTCTTCCTTGACCGATACGTCGGACCGAAAGAAAGTAAACAAAGAAATCAAGCCAGAATAATCACTTCCCCCCGCAAAGGCCACCCACGCCCGGTATTCTGGCGGGCCACCGCTCTGTTTCACCTTAGGTGAAAATTGAGGTATTAGTTCATAGCAAATGATACTGAAATCTGAAGGCTCATTTCATGGCTAATCCCGTCACCAATCAGTCTATAACTAAAAGGTTCCTTCCCGAACAAGTTCTAGACAGCTACAATGACGAGCTTTTTTTATGTGCTCGTGTTAATTAATTCTCATTTTGACTATGAAGTTCTCGATTTGAAAGTAACGGGATTGATTTGGGGAAGAGTAGACAACACCTTGATGACAACACCTATTAAACGTATAATTATGCCATGTTGTTACATATCATATCAGGATATGTAATTTAATTGAAGTATTTTCAGAAATACTCATAAAACTATTAATAGGCCATTTTTTGGAATAAATTTTGCTCCCATAACATCAAGAGGCCTCTTCTATTTTATTTCTCACACTTTAAATTTTACGGCAATGGCAAAATTAGAAAAGAACCTGTTTTTACAGGGGGCTAGTGGCATGCTAGGCGGCCAGCTAGTTTACAGAAACGTGAATGGTGAAACCATCGTATCCTCACGCCCCATGCGGCGGAGGGAAATATCTGAGACACAGAAGAGGCAGAACACCCGGTTTAAATATGCATCGGTTTTTGCCAAGCATGCGATACAAGATGATGTGCTTGGACCAATCTATTCAACAGCCGTTACTCGCATCCCAAAATACAGTAACCCTTACGTACTTGCTGTGACCGATTACCTGAAATCTCCGGAGATCGGTGATCTCCTCCTGGAAAGTGGAGCTTCCGGAAGTACTTTGCTAGTAGAGTCCTATGAACAACCTCAAGTGGCCAAAGTTGTGGTAGATATCCTGACAGAAGATGAACTGGTGATTTCCTCCGGGGAAGCTACACTAACTGATAATGGGATACAGTGGGAGTTTGTGCTCACACAAGATATACCAGAAGGTGGTTCGATACTGGTAAAGGCCTATGACCTGCCAGGTAATGTGACGGCTAAAGCTTTTACTGGGTTTTGATGATAACTGGTTATTTCTTAAGCGGATTTTAATAAGGATAGAAATTTTAATTCCAAACCACTTCTCCTTCTCTTCTTAAGAATTTCGCTTTTTTTCTTTTAAGCTATTATTTGATCTGATTTCTCCAACATAAGTTCTACTGATCCATATCTGGAATGTGATAATCACTGTACAAGGTTGATCACGAAGCGCACACAGGTCACTGAAAAGTATCTGAATTATCTGATTGATGGTCAGTTACCCGAATGGGAAGTCCCTAACATGATCACCAAGTACTATACCACTCCGAGGGGATTGGAGAAGGCGATGGAGTAGGCTACGCTCACTGCCATAATCAATTTGAGTGGAAATTTATTCAGTTTGATCTATGGAAAGAGCTGCTAGGACGGGTTTCCAAAAATAGTATAAGCTGTATATCTGTATGATTTCTGATCATCCTTATTAGCATTGAATAAACAACTACAAGTTTAACATCAGCTCTTTGTGCCATCCTAGGGTATATCCAATGTCTCTATTAGCACCATTTCCTCCCCGTAAGGTTATTTCTTTCCCTCAGGTTGCCATTGCCTGAACTTAACTTCAGGTTAATCCTGGAGTTTTGATCATCTCAATAGGCATTAGCCAGGGCCAGTCTGCTATTATTAAACAGATGATTTTAAGCATTTAGTTATTTAAAACGCCAAAAATTAACATTGAGGCCTCACCTCGAGTTATTTCTCTATTATCATCAAAATTAAACCGATTCTTCAACAGACTGATTTTTTTTGATAGCTCTTGAGTAAGAGAATCTCCCAGTTTTTCAGAAAAGTCTTTAATACTGATTGCTTCTCCTTCGGTTGAGTCTGATTCATTGATCCTAATGGCCAATGTATGAGCATTTTTGCTTGTTTTAGTAACAAGCGCACTGGTAGCCTCAACCCAAATTTCAGCCAACTTATCGTTTAATTTATCCATTGGCCTGGCATAATACGAACTGAAAAACCCTTTTGTCCCTAGGTATTGAATGGCTGGATACCATTCTGAATACTCTCTTCCAGAAACATCATTAAAAAAAGAAAGCATTATACGTTTAGAGGCAAGTAATATCTGCAATTCATTTGTGTCAATCTCATTAACTTGTTTTTTCTCTATAAATGCCTTTTCTACAGCATAAGCTGCAGCCTCACCTATGCTCATCCATGTGGGTTCAAGTCGTATTGCCCCCCATCCTATATGTGTAGCTGAAAGGCATACAGGAACCATGAAATTTTCCAATTGATCATTGAACAAGGTCCGGTATGAAACCTGACCGGGGAATGTTTCTTTTTTTAACATTACTTCCCCTTCTTGATAAGATGTTTTATTAATTTTTCTTGGCGTACAAGCATGGGAATCAAGAAACCATTCGGTAACGCTAATGCTATCCTCATAAATTGGCGCCCTTTGAAGGTCATTAGCTAGTAGGGCATCATTCTCTGTGAAGGTCACAGATCCCTTCAATCTTCTCGCTTCCCTGACATAAACTTCATATGGCAAGTGACCATTTTCTGCAAATTCATCTTTAGGTAATCCCCATTTTCTCCACTCCTTACGCCATTTCTGCGGAACTGACTCGTCATTTTGCATGAAATAAAGAACAGAAAGGGTGATATCTCTATGCTTCTGGGTCACTCTTTCCCGTTCATCCCAATCTCCATGAACATAATTTGTTTGTTCGCCTACTACCTCAGGGTGATTCCAGCATACCTTACTGTTAGGTACTGTCATACTAGGTACATTGTCATAATGATGGTAATAAAGTTCTTTGATATAATCACGATCATAGCTTTTTGGTTTATCCGGTATAATCCTGTTATCTGGATTATCAGTAAGAACGGTGCGCAGGTTGAAAGCCTGTACAGATTGATCCGATTCCCCTGTGCTTTCAGGGTATATGAGATGCGTATAATTGTTATATCTCACCAGATCCATTTTTTCACTAAGGTTGATAGCTGTTTTTGAAAAATCTTGTGAGGGATCTTCATTTCTATGAACCCAGGCTACACCGGCATGAGCCTCACCAAACTCATCTCTCGACTCTCTACCTACTCGATATTGCAATCCCGATAATGCCAAAAGGTCTCCTTCATATGAGCAGTCAGCAAATACCTCCCCTTCAACTGAAATTGTTTTGCTACCATCCTTTTCCTGGAAACGAACAGACTGAATTCGATTTCCATCCTTCAGCACCCTTATGGGAAAATATCCTCTTATAAGATTTATCTGTTCTTCCCGTTCAACCATTTTATCCATTAACATTTCTGCTATACTGGCTTCATAGCGGGTCTTAGGATAGCCTGGATTGGTACGTTCATACTGATCAGAGGCTGTTCCATATTTTGTCCTATAGTATTCATAGATTAAGTACCTATACTCATCATAAACTGGTGATCTTGCTCCGTTATAAAGGGTATCCATGGTGCTAAGACCACTAGAGAAAATTCCACCAATATGATTATTATGATTGACGAGGGTTACAGTTATTCCCTGACGGGCCGCTCTAATGGCGCATGCTACACCACCTGGCGTGGCACCGTATATAACTAACCTGTTTTTCCCATTTATTATTTGTTGATTCACTCTTTTCTTTCTAGGTTCACTTAGCCCAGACAAAGGGATCGCTGATGCAATGGGGGCGGACCCCATTAGCTTTAACATTTTTCTTCTTTCCATTTTATCACAAGTTTTTTTAATATCTAATTCTCAGGCTTTCTATGTTTTGTCAACTATACCCCTAAACCCAGGTTGATTTTGCAAAAGCGCAATAATTTATTTACTCAGAGTTCAAAGATTTAAAAAATGGATTGGGCATTGAATAGATGAAACCATCTTCTGCTCCAATGATTACTTCTCTGATTCCATCTGCATCAAGGTCAATAGTAGCAGGACTAGAATTGTGACCAGCTAGTTTTAGTACATCTATATCCCCAAGGTCCTTAAATAATATCAAACCTTCTTTCTCACCTATATTTTTGTAGAATCTTGCATTTATATCATTCACCAACAGGTCCATTTTACCATCATGATCTAGGTCAACGATAGATATTTTACGACGACCACTCCCACCCTTATCGTCTTCATTAAGTCTCAATGGTCCAGTCTCTCCTTCCAATTTAAAAACTCTTTTCCCCGGAAGTAGCACCACCCTGTTATTTCTAATTTCACGGCAAAACAATGCCAAGTATCCTTCATGGTCAAGAACAATCAGGTCGGTGAGGCCGTTTCCAGTCCAGTCTAAAGCTATAGGTGTTGTTCGCCATTGTGTAACTAACTCTTTTCCTACAGGATCCCACCAATTCCAGGATGGCTTAGAAATCAACCCCTTCCATTCGACTTCAATAGGCTTTGAAACTGCAAGCTTTGGTTGAGTACGAGAACCAATATTTTCATACCAGATAATCTTTCCCCATATGGAGTTGGCGATTATGTCTGGTAAACCATCATGGTTCCAATCTGCAACTGAAATAGTGGTATAACCCCATTTCTGTTCTGAGGGGCCCTGAATTGATCCGTTATAGCCAGCCTTAATCCGAATCACATCATCCCCCGCTTTCAACAATTCCGGCTTACTCCATTTTGAAGGACTATTTTCCAGCTTTTCAATATATACAATCTGACCTTCAGAATTACCTGAAAGTAAGTCTTCCATTCCATCGCCATTCCAATCAAAACCAACGGGTGTAGCCAAGGCCCCTACATTTATCTCATCAGCTTCTTGTTTGAAAAATATTGGCGGTAAAAATCTAGGTATCCCATCAACTAGCTGACCAGTATTCTCCATCCATGCAATTCGACCGGCTTCCTCTCCAATAATCAGATCTGTTGTGCCATTTTTATCAAAATCATAAGCTACGGGCACTGGCATTGTAAGGCTGACTTTTAGAAGTGTATCATTGAAGGTAAGCGGACGGCCTGGTGTAAATAAAGGTCTCTCATTTGTACTTATATTTTCAAAATAAGTAAAACCATCCCTGAATTCACCACAGATAAGGTCTATATGACCATTATTTGTGAAATCAGCAAAGCTTGGAGAAGGCCATCCATAGACATCAACGTCATTTCCATCAATAGTCTTTAACCTCTCAGGGTTTGCATATTTAGGGTTTGCATTGGTTCCGTTATTTTGAAAAAAATAAGTGTAACCATGAAGTGGTCCTCCTGTCCATTGCCCCAAATCATTGTAATTCCCTTTCTTATAATCTTCCCAATAACCTATTCCAACAATAAGATCGTAAATGCCATTGAAGTCAAAATCTACATACTCCCATTGATCAGCGCGAACAAAGTATCGATCAAACCCATGAAAAACCGGATCCATGTTTAACGTTTCTGGTTTTTCAAATAAAGTATTGATAAAATCCGGATATCTTTTATTTGGTGTAAGTATTACTGATTCATTATTTACATACGAAATCCTCACATTTGCAGCACGGTCCAGACGTTCATTAGGCCTGAGGAATTTCCTTGCCTCACCAAGTCTTTTTCCTGCAGTAAACACCGGCAAACCTGTTTCGGTATCCATATAACCAGCCCTTTCAAACAGATAAACACCATCATAAGGCGTATCACTGCATATGACCACTAAATCTGTCGTTCCATCTCCTGTAAAATCCATTGGTAAAGGCCAACCTCTTAAACCTACCGCCAAATCAACCAGCAAACCAGCGTTATTATACTTCAATCGTTTTAGCTTAGGCTCTTGAGCCAAACTATTGAAGGTACATGCTACAATCAGAATAAGTGCCAATATGAAACGTTCCCTGAAGCTATTTAGAAACCTCCCTGATTGGTCATCTAAAATTGTCATAAATCTCTCTCTCAATAAATTTAAATCTCAGATAGTAATTAATGACTTAAAGCAATGATCCATGCCAAAATGACAAGGATCATTGCTATGAATGCATAGTAGGTTGGTTACCATCCAGGATTTTGATCAGACTGGCTTAAAGCATCATTGTTATCTAACTCTGCCTGAGGAATAACCCATTTAAGGTGCTTTTCTTCTATAGCAGTAAACCCAGCTGCATTGCATACATCGATAGCTGTACCTGTCCTTAATAAATCATACCATCGTTTTCCTTCAACAAGTAACTCTTTAGCTCGTTCCATAATAACTGCCTCCCTGAAATCAGAAAGAGACATACCGGCAGCTAAATCATGTGTAGCATTTGCAACATTAATCGTTTGACCATAAGCCCTTCTTCTTACTTGGTTAACAGCTTCATAAGCTTCGGTTGTGGCAGTATTATTGCTCATAGCCTCTGCCTCCGCAAATACTAACAGTATCTCGGCATATCGCAAAATTGGAGTCGAATTAGAAACATAATTTTCATTGCCACGGAATTTCTTAAAGAGCATCTGAATATTATCATCTAACACGGTAGTATCCGGGCCATTATACAAACTATTATTCCTTCTTAAATCCAATGAATTTTCTGTCGCCCATTCACCTTGTCCAATCCATGAATCCAGGTTTCCATGAATAGCATATGGTGGTCCTCCAGGCGCATATCCTGGGCCTGACCTGTGAAAAAACCTTACCCACCCACTATTATTTAGCTCAACTGTATACTTTAAAGAAAAAATATCCCCTGAATGAGTAAGGACATCATTCCCAAACATTTTCGTATTGAAATCCTCTGAGATGTCTACCGGAACAAGACTGTATAATTCAGAGTCTATTACCTCCTTTGCTTTAGTAGCAGCATCCGACCACTGCTCCGTTGTTAAATAAACATCAGCTAGTAAAGATTTTGCAGCCCATTTAGTAACTCTTCCATTTTCAGATAAGGGATATACATCCGGCAAATTACTCTCAGAAAATTGGAGGTCTTCAATAATCTGATCATATACAAGGCTGGTTGAGGTTCTTATAATGCCAAAATTGGTTAATTCTGGTTCCAACCTCAATGGAACGTCACCCCATAGTCTCACTAAATGATAATATCCAAGAGCTCTAATGAATCTCGATTCTCCAATAAGTTGATTTTTCAGTTCCTCATCCAAACCTCCAAATTCTTGCACTTTTTTTATCATGATATTGGCCTTGTTTATTGAACTGTAAATACTGGTCCAAATACCTTGTTGTCTTTCAAACACTACACTATTCCATTGAAAATTTCCATTTGGAACCTGACTACCTCTTCCAAATGCGACATCAGAAGTTTGATCTAAGAAGATCTGCAACCATCTTCCGTAATACCATATATCCCTCAACGATTCATAAACACCGTAATTAGCAGCTAAGATGCCATCAGTACTTGAGAAGACATTTTCTTCACTTAAAAATGTCCTGGGCTCTTCTGTTAATAAATCCTCACACGAACTAACGACAAAACTCCCTATCAAAATAAGACTGATCAGTAGAATCTTATATATTTGACAAAATGTATTATTTAAAATATTTTTCATGATTTCTAACTCAACATTGATCATATAAATTTTATTTAATCTCATAAGCCAATATTTAAGCCTATGGTAATTGTTCTCGCCAATGGATAAGTATTCATATCCCAACCGACTTTTAAATCACCACTCTGGAAACTATTGACATCAGGATTATACCATGAATAATTTGTTATGGTGAGTAGGTTATCTATACTAACAAAGACACCTAAAGAACGAATAAAATCACTGTCTGTCGGCAAATTATACCCAAGACGCACATTGCTCAATCGTACATAAGAACCGTCCTCGATAAATCTATCAGATTTCATGAAATTGAGGTTCACACTCGCTAATGGATAATTAGCATTCTGGTCCTGGTTTTCCTGAGACCATCTATTATTTGCACTGGAAACAACATTATTACCTCTGAAGAAAGGAAGTCCGTGCCAATAAGTATTTTCGTTAAGAATTTCCTTTCCAAACTCTCCTTGCAGGAAAGCACTCAGGTAGAAATTATTGTAATCTAGTCTTGAAGTAAACCCAAAAACAAAATCAGGATTTGGGTTGCCGATAATGACTCTGTCATCATTATTAATCTGGTCGTCATTATTTTGATCAACATAGTTAATTAAGCCATTATCTGTCAAACCATCTTCAATCAATCCGTAAAAAGATGATACTGGTTCACCCACTCTAAGTATAGTCTCTCCGGTATAACCTGCACTCACAATAACATCGGCCCCACTAGAGAGTTGTTCAACCTCATTCTTATTTGATGTCAAGTTGAGGTTAATGCTCCAATCAAGCTTTTGACGATCGATTACATCATAACCAACATTTACTTCTATTCCTTTATTTTCCATCACCCCAACATTTTGTATTACGGTTGAAAACCCACTGGTTGGAGGAAGGACTACCAAAGCCAATAAATCTCTTGTGGTTTTATGATAGAGGTCCAGGTTTAAACGAAATCTTTGATTCCACATTCCAAAGTCTAGCCCAAGATTAGCTTGATCGGTTGTTTCCCATTTTAAATTGCTATTCCCCAGATTGTCTGGTGAAAACCCGATTACCCTTGATCCCCCAATGATTAATGGTTGTTCCGTAAACCTCTGAAGTGACTGGTAAGGAGCAATTGCCTGATTACCAGATTTCCCCATACTAAACCTAAGTTTTAGGTCTGATATTTGATTCGTTTGAGATATAAACCTCTCGTCACCTATTCTCCATGCCAATGCAACAGATGGGAAAAAAGCCCACTTATTCCCTTCACCAAACCTAGAAGATCCATCTCTTCTACCACTTAAGGTGATAAGGTATTTGTCCATAAGGGTATAATTGACCCGTGCCAGTATCGATAATAAATCCCACTCTGTGATACCATTTTGTGGAGCATCCGGTCGTTCTCCAGCCCCAAGGTTTAAATTGGAAAAATCATCAGTTACAAAACCAGAGGAAGAAGCTTCTATATTTCGTGAAATTGAAGATTCTCTGGTAATTCCTGCTACGGCATTTATATCATGGAAATTGTCATTGAAGCTCTTACTAAATTTGTAAAGGTTTTCAACAATGAAATAGGTTTCATCTGTTCTGCGCTCAGAACCGGTTCCGTCAGAAACTGATCTTACTAATCGTGTATCATACCTATCAAGAATTCTTCCCGAATAATCTGTACCAACCATGAGTTCAGTAGAAAACTCTTTAAAAAGACTGTACTGTGTCCGGATATTTCCTACAAACCGATTGATGGTCAGTTTATTCATTCTTTCATTTGCGGTAATGAGCGGGTTATCTCCTGCACTTTCACTGAAGGGAAATCCGTATAGTGTCTCCCCAGGTGTAAAATTCCCCTCATTATCATACGGTGAAAGAAATGGTGGAGCTCCAAGGGCGTCTCTTAGAACACCACTACTTGTTCCATCAGTCTGGCTACGATCAGCGATACTTCTTGAAACTGTAATATTGGTTTTCACTTTCAGTTTATCGCTAATCTCATTGTTTAAATTAAGCTTAACAGATCCTCGGGTAAAACCAGAACCTATGATGATTCCATCTTGATCCATAAAACTGGCAGATGTAAAGTACTGAGCATTTTTACCACCGCCTGAAAAACTAAGTGAGTAATTCTGGGTCATGGCAGTTTTAAATATTTCGTCCTGCCAATCCGTATTAACACCAGAACTTAAGACGGAACTAACATCTGGAAAGGGAAGTGCCTGTCCATCGTTAAACGCTTGTTCATTGGCTAATTCGACAAATTCACTACTATTTAATAAGTCAAGTTTTCTGCTGGGCGATGCAAAGCCAATAGAGCTTTCAAAATTCACTCTTTGAGTCCCTGATTGTCCCTGCTTTGTAGTAATTAGTATTACGCCATTACTCCCTCTGGCCCCATATATTGCAGTAGCAGAAGCATCTTTTAAGACATCTATTGATTCAATATCTGCTGGATTGATATTTGCCAATAGGCTGGTATTTCCATCTGAACTACTAAGAATTGGAATCCCATCCAATACATATAGCGGGTCACTTTTACCTAGAATTGAGTTTTGTCCTCTAATCCTAATAATAGTTTGTCCTCCAG
The DNA here is from genome assembly GCA_965228595.1 of Cyclobacteriaceae bacterium. GTDB lineage: Bacteria > Bacteroidota > Bacteroidia > Cytophagales > Cyclobacteriaceae > UBA7330. The sequence continues at coordinate 266,564 of OZ245828.1, forward strand.
GTTGCCCGGTAGCCTGATTGACATGAACACCAGATAATTTCCCCTGTAACCCTTCCTCAAAAGAGTTGATACTTTGACCATCAAATTCGTCTGCATTCAGTGAGGCAACAGAACCAGTCAGATCACTTTTTTTGGAAGTACCATATCCAACCACAACAACCTCTTCCAAGGCCGAAACATCAGCCTCCAAACTCAGATCAAGCACCGATCTTCCATTTAGAGCAACCTCTCTGGCCTGGTACCCAACAAAAGACACGATCAATGTGGCATTCTCAGAAACATCCAGAGAAAACTTTCCTTCTACGTCTGTAATAGTTCCATTGGTTGTTCCTTTTTCCTGAATCGTTGCACCAGGCAAGCCTTCTCCATTTTCATCGGTGATGGTTCCTGAAATCGAAACCTGTACTATATTCACTTCTACAACATCCGGTAAGGCCTGCATTTCAACTTCAGAAAATGAAATCGTCTCATTCACCCTACGAATAGAAACTTTGGCCTGCGTTGAGATCTCTCTCAGCAGGTGTTCCATATTCCAACGTTTTTCTTCGAGGTTGATGGATTTCTTGCTGATCAACCTCCTTGGCGATGCAAATTCAAAATCGCTTCTATCCTGAATATCGTTGATCAGGACTTTGAGATCAGCATTTTCATAGCTGGGCAATTCTATCTCAATCTCACGGAGATATTTTTGCTGCGCATCTACATCACTGGCAAAACTCATGAGCAGTGACTGGCAAATGACGAATGCATATAAGGCTAGTTTCGCCATAATTCTTACATAATTATGTACTTTTACAATCATATGGTTTTGGTTTAATTACTAAAACTGTGTTCAAAGGGCTGTACTACTTTCCACGGTGTTGCGGCCCTTTATTTATTGTCTTTACTTTATAATAATCTTCTTTTTATAGTCATCAATTTCATAGCTGAACTTATAGGAGTGAGCCATACTTTCCATCACTTCTTTCAAGCTCGGGTTTGTGAGAGACGCTGAGTACACATCAAAATCGGAATAATCCAGATTGACTTCAATCTTATATCCAAACCACTCTTTAACCGCACGTAATACTTCACTAAAGTCAGCAGCGTCAAGCACCAGTTTATTGTCAACCCACCCGAAGAAGATATCTCCATTGGTTATGGTTTCTCTTTTCAGGCTTTGATGCGATGATACCCTAACCACCTCATTTTTCTGCAGAATAATTGACTCATCTCCTAAGAAACTGGTTACCGATACTTTGCCAGACCGAACAGCGACAATGTTTTCACCATCATTGGAAGTATTCACAATAAAAGAAGTTCCCAAAACGACTACTTTCATTCCACCTTCAACATTGACATGAAAGGGCAATGCTTCATTTCTTTCCACTTCAAAAAATGCTTCACCTGTCAGGGTAACTTCCCTTGTTTCTCCTGTGAATTGTTCCGGCACGATCAACTTACTTCCAGAATTTAATTTGACTGTAGTGCCATCCGGAAGAACTGTGGTGATCTTCTGCCCCGGTAGGGCCACTTTTTCAATAAATTTCTGAGTTTGTACTATGGCTTTTTCTTCCTCTAAAAGTTCTAGTGACAGCAGACCGACCAATGAAATCAGCACCAGCACAGCCGCAATGCGTAGAAACTTGTTAATTCCATGAGATGAACTTTCGGAAGTAGAACTTTTAGTTTGATTGTACTTACTATCCATGAGCTCTTTCCAGGTCTCAGCTTTAATCCTGGACCTTTCCATTTCAAATTTTGGATCTAACATCAGCCTCATCTGTCCCAGGATGCGATGACTGTTCTGTTCCTCGGAAAACCACTTGTCCAGAGACTTCTTTTCCTCCATGGATAATTCCTCACGGAGCAGATGTCTACAAATAATTTTTTCTAATTCCTCTGACACTTCGATTTTGGTCTGTTCACTTATATGAGGTGAAAAGCACTGAACTGGCCCAAGAGAATTAAAATATTTATAGTTTGATCAATTAACTATTGATATTATTGATTGAATTGCAATAAATGAACTGAATTATTAAGTAATACTCAATATTGAAGTTGCAAGGAGGAAGCAGCTTAGATTGGAAATCATACGAATTACCGGCGTATCCTTAAAGTGTTCTGCCAACCCTGTTTTGATTTTGCTCAATGCCAGGAATAGCTGATTCTTGACTGTTTTGGGGGCCAGTCCCAGCTTTTCAGCAGCTTCTTCATAGCTAAGCCCCTCTTCTCTCACCATCCTGAATACGAGTTGACAGTTTGGTGGGAGATCATCAATCAAGGTTTTAAGAAAATCTTCCAGTTCTTTGCCCACCAATAGGTCCTGCGGATTTGTATTGTCCACATATTCCATTTGCTCTGAATGAGACTGCCCCTCAAATGATAAAGGGTCCATCGAAATAGCTTTAACCGCCTGATTCTTTACGGACTTGTAGAGATAAGATTGGATGTTATTGATGCCGGCGAGGTCTCTGTTGGAATGCAGCAGCGTGGAAAAGACCTCAGATACGATGTCCTTGGCCATGTCGTATGAACCGGCAACCTGGTAAGCATAAGCAAACAACCGATCGAAATAGGTTTCGTAGATCTCCTGAAACTTTTGATCGCTCGGATGAAGGGGCTTTACGGTTGATGATTTGCTGCTTTTCACATTTCCCAATTACAGGATTTTCAATCCAACTTAGCAAAACATCTGGAGTTTTGCCAATTTGATAATGAACAAATGTAGTGAAATGTTATGGACAGTAATTGAGGTTAATCCAAACTATTCATTGGAAATTCTCTCGCCGTCAACTTCTATTCAGTGATCTGATTTCATCAGCTGTATGCATAAATCTCAAAGGCTTTTCCTTTATTTCAGCACTTAGTTGTTTGAGCCTTTTTATGGCTACATACTCAGTTAAAGCAGTTTTTAATGCTTCAGTAATGGTTTTGGCCTCCGACCACTTCATGGCTTCTTTAACCAGCTTTGCGTCTAAATTAACTGTAACCTTCATCTTTCAGTACGATGAATCAATAGAACTCAATATATAAATTTATCTAGCTTGACCTACCCGATAATATCCAGTGCCTTCGTGCTTTCCCACTTGCCCCGGGTGAAATCCGGAAACTCCTGAGGGGCTCCATTCTCGGCAACTGACTTTTCACTCAATGGACCCACAGCGCTCCAGAAACAGCCTTCATAAACATTCTGATCGAGGGGCTCACCTTTTCGCAAACATTCGATGATGCGGTAGCGCATGATAAAGTCCATACCACCGTGGCCGCCCATTTTCTTAGCCAGTTCACCCAAACGCTTATACAATGGATGCTCATATTTTTCAAAGATGGCTTCCAACTGGTCCCCTTCAGCCCACTCATGATGGCTGTCTGTGACTCCTTCTACACCGCCTTCAATGGCAACCCGGTTAGGAAATCCTGCCAACGTTCCTTTGGTCCCCTGAATGAGGTTCAGGCGAGAGTAAGGTCGCGGACTGGTTTCATCCCATTGCACCATAATGGTACGACCCATCGTGGTTTTAATGATCGATGTATTGATATCACCACCCTTGAAGTCGAGGGCATTCCACTTATGGTCGGTATCAAAGTTCTTTTTGGCATAGAGGTTACGGCCTTTTCCAGGCGAGGAGAAAGAATTAATGAACCGAAAGTTGTCTTCGCCGCGGGCCAGGTTCATATACTGAGCGACCGGACCCAGTCCGTGTGTAGGATAAAGATTCCCATTGCGCTTTGCATAGTGGTAGGTCCTCCAGGAACCGGTGCCCCGCTCAACCTCGTTCATCTGGCCTCTCAATTCATGGATATAAGCAGCCTCACCATGAAGCAATTCTCCAATCACGCCCTGTCGGCACATGTTGAGGTAGATCAGCTCTTCTCGTCCATAGTTCACATTTTCCATCATCATACAATGCTTACCGGTCTTTTCGGAAGTATCGACAATGTCCCACATTTCCTGAACGGTGAGTGCAATGGGAACTTCTACAAAGGCATGAGCTCCCTGATTCATCGCTTCTATCACCATTGGGGCATGATCTTTCCACGGTGTGGCAACAAAGACAGCGTCAGGCTTTTCCTTCTTCAGCATCTTTTTCCACTCGTCTTCACCACCCGTGTAGATTTTTAAGTTTTTGTGTCTGTCTCCTCCATTGGCTTTACACCTATCTGCCGATTTTTTAGCCAGATCTTCATAAAGGTCACAAATAGCTACTATATCCGTTCCTTCAATTTGAGCTATCTGAGCAGCATGTCCGGAACCTCTTGCTCCTACACCAATAAAAGCACATTTCACAGTGTCCAGCTTAGGGGCCGCAAAATCGCCCATATACACTGCACCGGGTGCTGACGGCGGGATGCTATTTGAAGCTCGAGTGAATGCGGGCACCAGGCTCAGTCCTGCCCCTGCCAATGATGTCTTTCTTAAAAAATCTCGTCTATTTGAATTCATTTCTTTTGATTAACTTATTATGATTTAAATCAAAACCACGTCCGCTTTTTCAGTAGATGATGTATGGGGCATCATGCAAAACAGTCGCTTTCTGGCTACCCAACAAATGTAAATAAAAATGTGTGAGGGTGTAGGAGGAATCAGTAACCTCTTTAAGCAATTCCTGCTTTCTCAATCAAATTTGAAATAATATCAGTCATCACGAATCAATTTGCCACTTAAGTAGTTAAATCACTGCAAGCTTTATAGTTTTACGTTAACCAATAAAATAAAAGTAATCAACCATGAGAAGCGTATTTTTAGGATCAATCATAGCAATCAGTATATGGGCATGCTCTGGCCCCAAATCGCAGAGCAATGAAGAAACAAAAGAATCGGTCAGTCAGGAAGCTACTGCACCTGCCGAGGAGGAAGCCCGCGTATTTTTCAAAGCTCCGGAAGATGGTGCTATCGTGAGCAGCCCGGTGTTTGTGGAGATGGGTGTGGTTGGCATGCAGGTAGAACCCGCCGGAGAGGTTAAGGAAGGCTTTGGTCACCACCATATATTAATCAATCAGGAATACTGGCCAACTGGTGAGGTAATTCCAGCTACGGATACGACCATCCACTTCGGAAAGGGTCAGACCAATACATCATTGGAACTTGCACCTGGTGATTATACCATTTCACTGCAATTTGCAGATGGTGTACACTCATCTTATGGGCCTGATATGGCGGCAAGCATTCAGGTGACGGTGAAGTAACAGGGTTTACTCCCTGTACCCAGGCTGATAATTGGGATTTTGAGTATGTAGAATCGGATCAAAGTCCAACAGCCATTTACTGAAAGTATTTTGCATTTCATTGACTTTGTCGGGCAGCTGATCCGCAAGATTGTGTTGCTCCGACAGGTCACTTTTTATATTAAAGAGCCCAACCTGCTGTGGATCATAATGCTCCACCAGTTTATAATTTCCCATCCTGATGGCATATCCAGGGGTTTTTGATTGAGGAGAGTAATGCGGATAGTACCAGGCCACCATCTCCCGTGAAAGTTCTTTCTCTCCCTTTAACAACGGTACCAATGACACGCCGTCCACATCTTCAGGTGCTTCTACTCCAATCATGTCTGCAATAGTGGGTAAAAGATCATCCGTTATGACAGGCTCTTCTGTCATCTGACCACCAGACACCATGCCCGGCCATTTGATGATCATAGGAATTCTAATGCCTCCTTCATACAAAAAACCTTTACCCTCTCGAAGGGGAGCATTGTTGGTCACTGTCCCCAGACCTCCATTATCGCTACAGAAGATCACGATGGTATTATCCTCCAGGCCAGCTGCTTTCAATGAATTCAAGAGTCGGCCAATATTCCAGTCCATATTTTCGATCATGGCTGCGTAAATGGCATTCTTTTGTTCCGTCTGCCCCACCAGCTTCTTTTCGTATTTCTTGACCAATGAGTCAGGTGCCTCCAGCGGTGTATGCACACCATAGTGAGAGAGGTAAACAAAGAAAGGATTGTCCTTATTATCGCTGATAAACTGAATGGCCTCATCTGTCAATCGGTCAGTCAGGTATTCTCCGGATTTACGGTTATCCAGATGTTTGATCACCGGATTCCAGGTTGACTCAGTTTCATAGGGTCCCCAATATGTTGGAGGGCTTCCATGTTCATAGCCCGCGATATTCACGTCGAACCCCTGATGGGTAGGAAAGTATTTTTCCTCTTCTCCTACATGCCACTTCCCAATACTGATTGTGGAATAGCCCAAAGGTTTCATCATTTCAGGCATCATTACTTCTTCCAACGCCACATGCATATAGTCCTGTGGTGGGATGATCTTTCCTTTTTCAGGATACCGATGTCTTCCAATGGCTGTGATGTGACCAGTAAAACCCAGATGCGCCGGGTTCTTTCCCGTAAGGATACTGGCTCTCGTTGGGGAGCATACCGGACACGCTGAATAAGCCTCCGTAAACTTCATGCCTTCACTGGAGAGTTTATCTATATTGGGTGTTTCATAAAAGTTGCTGCCATAGCAACCCAGGTCTTTCCATCCCAGGTCATCGACAAGGATTAAGAGGATGTTGGGGGGTGACTTGGAATCTTCAAGGCTTGAACAAGCGCTCAGCATTGAAATACTTATTAATAAGATTATCCTGGAATAGCTAGCCAGATTGATCATTTCAGAAAAGGGAATGGTATAGTAAATAAGCAGCAAAATAATCCAAACCTACTTAACTACTACTTTCAGTGTTTCTAATCCCCCCTTATACTTCACCTGTAAAAAATACAGGCCAGGGGGCTGGTGAATCTGCATAGTTTCTGAGCCTGATACTTTCTTTCTTAGCTCAAAACTTTCAACCACGCTACCTACAGAGTTGTAAAGCTTAATCGATACCGGATGCTGAAGCTCTTCATTCAGATGAAGTGTAATTGAGCCAGTAGTTGGGTTTGGGTAAACAGATGAAATCATGCTTCTTGTTGAGACGGATAGTAAAATTGTTGACATACTTACCGTTGAACTAAAGTCCGAAAAGCTGTCTCCTACCGAAGCAGCCACCCGGTAGTAATAAGTAGTTTGAGGTTCAAGGTTACCGTCTACTAACTCAGTCGTGTTGGCTTCAAGGATTATTGTAGTATATGAAGCAAAATCAGCAGACAATGATCTTTGCACCAGATACCCATCTTCATTGTCTGCATTATCAATCCAACTCACTTTCAATGATGATAGTGAAAGCACTTCCCCTCTCACTTTGGATGGTGTATTAATTGCTGATTTGGTTCGGGTTTTTACCCACTTACCTGGTTCTGAATACATGGAGTCATTGAGAGCAGTGACTCGATAATAATAATCTGATAGAGATTCTAACCCCAAATCCGTAAAATATTGTTCAGAACTACCAACTTCAAATGATTCTACCTCCTGAAAATCAGGAGTGGAAGACCTTTCAATAAGGTATTTGGTTTCTGAAGAATGAACATGTTGCCAGTGCAACAAGACGGAGTTAACACTTGGTTTCGCAGATAAATGAACAGGTGTATGTAAAACTTGTTCGTCAGTAATTGTAACAGATTGATTGATATCAATATTAAAAAATTTTGACTTTGCACCACCCGGCCAAATAATAGTAACCTCATCAATATTGGTTGCTTCGCCAACTCCAAAATGTGCTTCAGCGGGTTCCTGACCATAAAAACTAATCCCGGTTTTTATTGGGTAAGTTTGAATAACATTTCCTGTTCTGATTTTTACTGTTGACCCTATTGCCCAGTAATTTGTTCCAAGCATTCTCGGCTTTACAGTCAAATAGTTCTTGAATTCATAACTACCAGCCAACTGGTTCTCAAGTAATCGAATGGCTACCTGCTGTCCCTCATTTTCTTTTAGCGTCTGAGCCAAATCCATATCACCATCTCTGTCAAAATCCAAAGAAATCAATGTTGTTGCATTTAATAAGTCATTAAGTCCATATTTAAGTGAAACATCTGAAAACTTACCACCATCATTTAGCCACAATTTTGACTGGTATTTTGTCTCAGTTACCCACCCATTTGTCGCAGCTAAATCAAGGAATCCGTCATTGTTGAAATCCAGAAAAGAAACACCCCAGCCCCAACCTCCATCATCCACACCTAATTCCTTTGACACTTCATTAAAGTATAGCTCTCCTTTTTGAATTTCATTTCTAAACAATACGTTATGATGTCCCTCAACTTTCGGGTCATATATGTTAGAAATGTATATATCCATGTCACCGTCACGATCGTAATCCCCAATAGCCATCCCCATATCATTGTGATCGTTATCCAGGTTGATCTGCTCACCGATTTCAGTGAAGGTCCCATCAGCATTGTTTAGCCAAAACTGGTTTTGATGATAGTCAACCGCAAGGTATATATCAGCCCAGCCATCGTTGTTGAAGTCAAATATTACAGGCTGTAAATAAAGTTGAGCATCTTTTATTAAGCTACTTTGTGTTGCATCTTTAAACATTCCATTGCCTTCATTCATATACAATGTAGCCTCACCCGGGTATTGAGTAATGAGCAAATCAAGGAATCCATCATTATTCACATCTCCGGCAGTCACACCCCCAAGGGTAGAATTTGATGACAGTTTTAGTGTAATTCCAGCACTTGCCGTCATCTCCTGAAATACTCCATCCTCTTTTTGCCGAAATAACCTGAAGCTTTTGTCTTCACCACAGCTATGACAGTCTCCGGCAATAAATACATCCAGACGGTGATCCCCATCATAATCAAACCAGACGGCTGCCCTGCTTCGCATCATAAGACTCAGACCAACTTCAGCAATTTCAAAATTACCAGAACCCGTATTTCTGTATAATTGATTGGGAGTGTGTTCGTCAGACAAAACATAAAGATCAATGTCTCCGTCCTTATCATAGTCAACTGCATTCACACCACTACCGAGTGTGGGAGCTGCATTAAAATCTGCTATATTCTTAAACCGGGTAACATCAATAAACCTGGGTTGTGAGCTCACAACCACAGATACAAATACAAGGGTGAAATAAATGTGTATTTTTAATAACATCCTATAATACTGATCCCCAAGAATACTTTTAAGCTATTACGTCATTATGATGCCTGACTGGAATGGGTCAATACTTAATCTTGTTTGTAGTTTTCTTTAATAAAATCCATCCACCACTTGATCCCCGGATCGCAACCTGTTCCGTCACCCCCTAAATGATAGTTTGGAGGCACATTCTGTAACCAGGTGGATGCAAATAAATAACCATGTCCTTCGTCGAGCAATTGTTTTGTCCGACGAAGCTGCATGTCCTTTTTTCGATCGGTATACAAACCAACATTGATATAGGAATCTCCTCCTGGCTCTTTGCTATAATCTCCCCAATAATTTGAAGGAGTGCCCTCTGTCTCTATATAGGGAAGGTTCTGGGTGGTGAAACCAAAATGTATCGATAAGTCAGCGCAAGGTGGGGGATATCCTTTGCCATTGTAGGCTACAGCGATATTTTCATCAATCTCTTTTGCTTTACATATCATTTCATCAATATTGAACCCAGCCCCTCTTTCCGCCATACCTTCGTTGTCAGGATCAATAAACACGTTCAAATAGTCATTCTCTTTTAGCCATTTAATTGTATTCTGGATTGCCTTATTTACATCTTCCTGACTCCACTCTGCATAAAAATCATTCTTATTTTCAGCCATGCCACTCCCCCAGTAAAGGATTCCAACAAGCACCACTATTCCACGCTCATCACAAGCTTCAATTATTTTAGCCATGCGATTTTTATATGTTTCATTAAGCGTTCCGTCAATGTTATATCCATAGATATTGCTATACCTGGAACCCATAAAATATACACTGATGGTATTCATGCCATAGTGTTTATATTCATCCAGACTTTGGATTAATTGATCCACCGAGTTATCAGAAAGCAGAGCATTCGAACATCGTAATCCAATGGACTGGAATTCTTTTCCATTTAGATAGGTCTTATTACCCTTTACTGAAAAAATGTTTTGAGAAAATACTTCACTTGCGGCGAGCATTACGCAAAAACAAAAAACAAACAGTTGCTTTATTACACTTTTTTTCATTTGATCACTCATTATTATAAAACCAATATTCAGATTCATCGCAGTACCATAGTCAACTCAGTATTTTGATTCAATGCTATAATTTCACTTTTCTTCCCAACAATGACTGAATAAGGTGTCCACAATGTTTTTTGTTGCCCCTCCATTCTATATGCTGGCAACTCTACAATCACCATGCCCTGATCATCTGATCGCAGAACCCTCACCTCATTGTCTTCAGCGTCGAATATTTTGACTTCCTGGTCTTCTACAGGATTACCTTTTTTGTCAACCAGGAGTAGTTTCAAGGTCCAGTAGACTGAATAGCTATGGTTGGAATCTGTAAGCTCATACCCCATTTTAGTATTTGTGAATGTATTGGACCTAAACTCAATATCCGTTGCAATGCTACTTTCTGACCATCCCACCCGAAACGGTTTGAAAGCATCATTTGTAGCGTTTGATCTGATAATCCTATTGTTATATATCTTCGTCTCCCTGGCTGATCCATACCTGCTGGCAACCCAGGCAGCAGGCACATTTGTCGTGATCCTATTGTTATAAAAATGACCGCCGATTGTACCTCCACCAATATAAAATGCAGCTGTTTCGTTTTTCTCTCCGATGGTCTTATCCTCCACATAGATATCATTACCGAATATGTAATTATCCCCCCCGCTGGCACTATAAAAGACCGCCCAGGCCATTGGGATATAGTCAGGATACTCAGGGTAATCCCTGCCAGTAACATATATTTTATTGTTGTATACTTTATTCCCAAAACAACCTCTGGTAAGAGATCCGGGTTTGGCATTATAATCAGCCAACCTGATTGCCGCAGTACTAAATTCTTCATGACCATACTCACAGGTAGGTGGTGAAGGTTCGGTCCAAATCTCATTATCAAAAATTTCCATCCCTCTTCTCACATAGACCTCAATACCTGATCCTGTTTCCGGCTTAATCGTATTATTGAATATCAATGAGCTATCACCCATAGCCATTATGCTATAGTGGTTGGTCACCATCTGCCTGTTCACAAAAAGGTTGTTGTGGATTTTTGAAAACTTACCTTTAAAAACCAGACAACCTTGTCCTCCATATATTTCTGTATTGGAAACTTCAGAGGCTTGTTCACCTCTTAAGTCCACAGCATAGAATTCTGACCCATGCCGATTGATCAGAAAAGGGTTATCAATATCGATTAAGCAATTGGTGATCACCGCTTGTGGCACATCCACCGCTGTAGTGTTGATTCCTGAAGATTCAAACTTCACATTGTCTAGTATCAAATGCGTGTCATTGGCCGTGGATTGAACTCCCCATGATAAAACCCCTCTTGTTCCATTCTTAATAGTCCCATTCTTAATGGTAACCGTACCTTTTCCTTTGACGATGGGAATTTCTTCAATAGGTCTACCCGTGGAAGCATCGGCGGTATAATCAAAAAAAGCACTATGATTCCGTTCGAACAGGTGGTCCGTATGGCCTTTCGGATGGGTCTTTTCGACAATACCTACTCCAACATCCATGGCAGGTCTCAGGTCTATATGGTCGACAAGACAGTCGTTATCTGCCCTGATTTTTATTCTATATTTTCCAGCTGGAAGGTTATTAATATGAGCCACTACAAACCCGCCACCAAGCCGAACCGTCCGGTTTTCTACGGGGCAACTTAACATTGTGGTGTCCCCATAGTTTGTCAAGCACCTCACTTCATTACCTGCTTCATCTTCTACAAAAACACTCACCCTCATGTTTTCATTATGATAATCTTTCATCTCCCTGTAGAAACGACCTGTAACTCCGCACATGGCATAATATGAGCGGTTTGCTACCGGAAGGTTGATATAAGCAGACCGTATCACATCACCTTTCTGTAGCCGAAGAATGCTGTCTCCTATAAATTCATGTACCTGTCTGGCGTTTTCTATCTTTGCCCCGGGAGCAAGGGAGGTATCCCAACCCTTTAAACCTTCTTCAAAGCTGTGATTGGGTATATGTTCATAGTCACCATCTGCATAAGTGATTGTGTATCCATTTAGATCCAGGATGACATCTTTACCCAGGAAGATAGCACTCCGATCTGAGGATATATTTTGAGTCAACATATAGGTGGTCCCGGGCTTACCATAATAACCTGGCTTATCCACAGCCACGGCATTTTCAGGTAATACGCTGTGGCTCTGATCTCTATACTGTCCATATACGATGCCAATTGACATTGAAAGGAGTGCAGGCAGAAGGAATGAATTGTAATACTTCATAAGATGAATGACTAAGATTTTACTTTTTGTTTATTCCTTGACAAACTAATCCCCAATGGTATCATTAAAAGAAATGGAAGGATCCATATGGCTTTGTAAGAAAAGTGTTCAAACCAGTGATCAACATCATACATTTTCTTGTAGCTACCAAAAATCTCAACAATGAAGTCCGTAGTATAAGGATCAACCGCATCAGGGTAATACAATTCATGCATATTGCTGTAGGGTTCTCTGACCAGTTCAGGATTTGCCTGAATCTCGGCTGTATCATAAGGTACAACAATGCCATAATCAGGGTCCAGAATGTATGTGGCAGTATCATTTAGCTCAGCTCTAACGACCACATGACGGCCTCCCACATCCATCAGCTCTGCTCTCATGCCATTTTCCTGGAGAATTCCTTTTACCACAATGGAATGGGCAGAACATAAACCGGCACCCCGTTCAAGATTTTTCTTATAGTCGCTAAACTCGTAACGTTCATACCTTACAGGGTTGATATAGGAAGCAAAATACAGCATGTAATTTTCCCAGATCGGAACTCTTAAATGATACTTATCAATGCCTTCCTTTTTCCAATAATGCATAAAGCCATCATTAACGACTTTGTTGATCCTTATCGCAAAATCAACATTTGATTCACCTGGCTTCCTCTCCAGCATGTCTAAGATCTCGGGATACCTGATGGTTACATCACCAATTCTGTTTCTCAAGGTATTCTCCTCCGTATAGATGTCCGGATTTCTCATGGTTTTAAATAACCCGATCATGTTGAGCGATAGCAGGAAAACACCCAGGACAAATAAGCTAATTTTTAAAGATTTCATTTTCTGATTTTAAAGTTCTGTCTGTTTCTTTTACTTCAGTGGAGTGGCCAGATATTTTTCTATGTCTGTCCAGTGATTAAGCATAATTTTCCGCTTTGCTTGCAGCTGATCTATCAGGTCTGGCCCAAGCAAAAAAGTATCCTCAGCTTCGGGAGTCTCCGCATGGTTGATAAAATTCATACCTCCATTTTCTAATAAGGAAATTAATTCCACAGTATTGTCTAACTCTTTCCGCATCACCGTGTTAAATCGCTGTAAATCGGGATCCCCAGTCCAATCTCCATCTTTACTAGGACGGTTTGGCCCCATTTCAACCTTAGACTTATTTCGTTCCCTGATGATCTGGGCTTCCGCAAAATTTCCTGCACTTTTGATGAAGCAGCCGTAGATTTTTAAGCCCTTGGCCAGATCATTGATCAACTTACTCTCCGGAGCTTCATCACTTACCCCTTCAAGTAGTCTGATTGCTTCTTTAAGTTTCAATATATATTGATCTACGACTCCCTCTTCCACCGTCAAATGACCACCATGAATATCTGTGTAATCCATCCTGGCCTCATTCTCAGATGGATTGAAAACATAGGGCATAAAATAAGCTTCTTCTTCCCTGGACAAAAGACCGGGTGCAAAAACCAACGGTCGGGTGACATGACGGGTGGAAACACTCCAGTAAATGGCTGAAATCCTCCCCAAGGCTGATTTTTTATATGCATTCGCTTCATCCAGCGCCATGATACCATGGTATAGTGTTTCACTGTCTTTATCACCTGCCCATGCTCTACAAATTTGTTTTAACGTTTCAAGTTCATTGCTTTCACTGTTTTTAAGTCCTTTGGTAAAATACTTTGAAAACATTTCCAGAAACTTTGCACTAATATCCAGTCGCTCATAACCTCTGTCATACGAAGCCCTGAAACTTATAAAAATCGTATTGTCGTTGTCATCAATTGAATGGACATCTCTGACAAAATCCAGGGGATCCAGCATGCCTTTTACAGGGAAATGACTTACCGCAAGACTCGAAACTGCTTTTACCTTGTCCGAATTATGACTTTGGTAATAGCAGTTTTTAGGTAAATGTTTATAGATATCTGCTTTCTCTTCATCGGAAAACATTGATCCGGTGAGGTAAATGGAGATTTCATTTCCGGATCTTCTGGCCCCTTCCTGGAACGTATTCATCAACAGTGCTACCCGTTCCCCCATACTCTTACCCTTGCAATGAGCGGGGCCATTGGGGCCTACATATTGCCAGTCAGACCAGCAAATACCGGATCCTGCATCATTTGTTTTGAAAAAGAAAGTCTTGATCTCAGGGACATTTTCCAGAAGTTCAGCCACCATCTTTTCATACATCTCCCTGGTTTCAGCTACATTGATACAAGGAGCAAAAGCAGGCTCATTGTTTCTTCTTGGATGATCTACACGTGGCCCCATGATTTCCGGATATTCGTTGAAAAAAGCATCAGGGAGAAAGTTTGGTTCATAACTCCAAAAAGCTGCATCTATCCCAAACTCCTTCAATATTTTAGCCTTAGCCAACAGTAATTCCCTGTTTTTCTTCACAAAATCCTCAGGGATGAAAGGCGCAATTTTTGGGTCCGGGTAAAACTTGTAAGGGGTTGGATTGCGACTGGCATACTCATACCAGAAGTTTCTTCCTTCGGGTATTTCATGAGAACTTTTATCTGCAAGGGTGCTGATATTTATCTGAACACTTCCGAAGGGCTTTAGCAGACAAGCTTGCTGTACAAATTTCCTAAACTCTTCCAGGTCCGTAATTGGAGCATGCAGGATGAACACTTTTTCTTGAGTCTCACTGTCCTGCTCATTTATTTCATTGGTTGATGCTATTTCATTGTTTAAACCAAAGCATTCGGATATTACAATTACCGAAAGAAACAAAGCAATTAATGTACGATTAAGGTTAATCATTCTATGTTTGAGATATGTGATTTATTGATTTATACTATTTATTCTCTCCACCTACGGTAATAGAGAAAGTGCCCCATGTGACATTACGCTTAATTGATTTCCAGTCTTTAACCTCATAGCTGGCAAGAAACCTAATCTGATGGCCGATCGGACAATCCTCCGAAACCCTGATTAATGATGAGAGTGTATATCCATCTCCCCATTTATCGGGTTGCATTTCATCATAAAGTCGCTCGTCAAGATAAGGATCATCGTAGTAGACCCTCAGCCGTTTGCTCATACCCATTATCTCATAGAACATGACAGTCTCCCCGGGTTCTGCTATATTATTTCCGTTACCACTTCCGAATATTTCTGTGTCACCATCATCAATTCCGATGTTGTCAAATTCCAATACATCGTAAAAAACAGGAGCATCGAATTCATCCTGCCACGACTGATCATTTGGAGTTGAAAAAGAAAGGTTAAACCTGATTCTGAAAGGTGAACCATCTTCTACAGGAGGGTTTGACGCAGTCACTTTAAATGCTTCCGATAACCAAATAGCCTCTCCTGATGCTATTTCTTTTAGAATAATTTCAGGGTTTTCAATAGTGACTCCGGGATGCTCAGTGGAAAGTAGTACCGCAAGGTTTTTCACGGTTGATCCACCCCTGTTTAATACTTGAAGTCTCAGATCAGAAGCCTTATCCTGATACAGGAAAATGTCCTTATCATTTACTTGATGGCTCAGAAATACAATTTCTCCCGGATCACCTTTCTTGTAAATTCCTATCTGATGGTTATCGTGATTTGTACTGAAAACTATCTTGCCCGAGGAATCACTTCTTACCTTTGATAAGCTATTTGTACCTTTTGCAGGATTGAAATCTAATAAGTTATACTCGGTGTCTGGCTCATAAATAGATGGGGTTTTAACGTTGATCGTTACGCCGGGAATGGGTCTACCGAGAGGCTGCCATTTTTTAGTTCCAATTTCCATCCCCCCTTTGGTGACCCCTCGCATCTCTATGAAGCCCGGCTCAGAAAGGTTGCTCCTTACCTCATACCCCCAAATATCAAATTCAGGATACAAATCTGTATGGTGCCATCTTTTGGGCTTTGAAGAAGGTTCATTAAAAGATTTGATCACGAAAATAAATGCATCTTCAAATTCATGTGACTTCAAGCTATGCCCGCCTTCATACGCGTTATACTCATAGTTTAACCCTTTTTCCCTGATGGCACCTCGGTGAACTTCGTTATTGAGGTACACCAGTTCCCCGGAGGTACTGTTGTGAAATCGGATATTTACTCCATGTAAGTATTTGAAGAAGTACCTGACACTGTATAAAGTGTGGTTGTCCGGATATCCAATAAAGAACTCAGGAGATCCTTTTGAATTTACAGCTGTACCAATTCTATCGGGATACTTAGCCGCCAAAAAGAAGGACATAATACCTCCCATACTATGCCCAATCACAGCCCTGTGGGACCTATCAGTAAGTGTCCGGTAATGGCTATCTATATGCTCAACGATTTCTAAAAAGTAGTCTTTAAACTGAACCTGATAATTGATATTCGAATGATTTCCAATGTTATACGGTCGGATATCATTATCCACCGACCTGCCATTCCATGCAACCAGTATCACATCATTTTTTGCTACTAAGTCAGCAACTCCTGAAATGTTCAATTCATGAGTTCCTTTATTGCCATGGAAATAGTAGATGACAGGATATTTTTTTTGGGAGGAGTCATAATCGTTTGGTAGAAACACCCTGAAGGGTTTTCCTCTTCCAAAGACAGCACTGTGGTGAGTAAAATCCTGCTGCGCATTTACAGGTGAAACAAAGCAAAACAAGCAAACAAGGTTAAATATTGTCCAAAACACTTTATACAAATCCAACATTCTTCGCATCATTATTTTCTGTTTACTATTATCCCCGGCTATAAGACTGACCAGTACGCCCACACCCAGACCGGTAATTTCATTCCTTGCTGTAATACCTTATTGTGGCTAAATAGGGCAGGTATGCGGACTGTTGAAAAAGCGAAAAGGGGTATAGAAAGCAGGCTTCCAGCACGATATACCAAACAATGTAAGCGTACCTACTCGTTTTGATTTAAAAAACAGAATAGTAGGAAATAGTCTGCTGATCGCGATATACCCAATGGAATATCCAGTTAGTGACCAAATAACCTATAGTCTTATTAGAAAATAAGCCGGGCTATCAAACCAAAATTTGAGCCCGGCTTTACCAAAGCAAAAACTAATTAAAAGGTACCCATGGTTGTTCCATCCACTCCACTGTACCGGGATGCTCGGGTCTGTTCGGATTTTGATCCCACCAGACTTGAGTCAACCGGTTATTTGATCCCTCTCCTCCTATCTCCTGTAAAGCAATCCTGTATTGCTCACCATTGATGGTCTGCTCACTGGTGGGCCATGGCATCCTTCTGGGGATAGTCCCTTCCAGCGCACTGTTATCATCACCAATGAGGATTCTTGGATAACCTGTTCTCCTCCATTCTGCCCAGCCTTCAGATTCCTGAGGGTAAAGAGCAATCATCTTTTGATTGATAATTTGTTCTAACTGCTCTTCCTGAGTTCCTGTGAGTGTCACTGATGGTGAGTTTGCAATAAAATCATCAATTTCAGCCTGAGTAATCTTATGGCTTTCAAGATAGCTCTCTGTGTGAAGGGCCAATCTCGCAGCAAATTCCGCATCACTCTCACCTGCCTCTTTAGCCATGAATAATGCTTCTACTTCAGGAATCTCTGCTTTCCCTGACTCGTAAGTTTCCAGTGTTCTTTCCATGGCCAACCTAACGCCTTGCTCATAATAACCCTGAGCTTGTCCACTGTTGCCTTTTAGACCAACGAGTGCTGCCTCTGCCAGAGCAAAATAAGTTTCAGCTGAATTAAAAACTGGCAATTCTTGAGTCGGGGTATATAAGAAATCTGACCAGTCAGAGGTAGTCTGATCACCGTATGGATATCGTTGTTGTACGGGAGATGCACCTAACAATGGTGTGCCCCGATATCCAAAAAATGAAACTGATTCATAACCCGGTGTACCCGGAAACGATGCCATGGCCGTATCCACATAGACCTTTAATCGCGGGTCATCAGCATTTATCAGGATATCCACAAAGGTTTTTGATGGCTTCCTCTTGACAAGGTTGCTCTGAGCTTCCAATAGTGCGGAAAACTGATCATTTAACTGACTTGTGAAATCCCTGGTTGTATATAATCTGGCATCATCATCTCTGGTTGTGATGAGATCTGCTTCATTCAAATCGGCCATTTCTGATGCAGCCAGGTTTGCATCTGCATAGCGGACACGCAGTGCGAGTCTGAGTCTGAGAGAATTACCCAACTTAGCCCATTTGCTCATGTCGCCATTATAGAGGATGTCAGCTGCTCCATAGGTTTCTTTGTCAGGGTCTATTTCCGACACTGCTTCTCGAGTTCTTTAAAAAGATCTACATAAATGTCTCGTTGATGATCATATTTTGGTGTGGCTACCGCCTCATCAACAGGAAGCGAAGACTCAAAATAGGGTATGTTCCCATACCAATCCGTAGTACGGGCAAAAACCCAAACCCTCATTATTCTGGCTGCCGCCTTTTTATTTACCAGATCCTCAGCATCTTCGCTTGTTTCAACTAAATGAATGATATCATTTAGGTTCCTCGCATACGTACCATAGGTGTCATTCCACACTCTGCTGTTGTCTCCGGAAGCAAAAGGAAGGTTGGCACCGGAGTAAGACATACCGCAATAATTGCCTGTGGTACCCATTCCATCTTCCTCGTTATGGACCACTGCTCTGGCAACAACATTCGTAAACAAATAATCTACATTAATGACATCTGATGTAATCAGATTATTGGGGGTGTTCATACCCTCAAAATCATCTGTACAAGAGAAGTTTATTAATAATGATAGTGTTATTAAAAATATTATTTTATTCATTTTCATAGCTTCCCGATTTTAGAATCCCAACTTAATATTTACACCAAAAGACCTGGTAGATGGCACAGCAAGTGCTTCAACACCTGATGCTCCACCTGAAGTATTTGGTGCTGATTCAGGCGCAATTCCATAGTCTGAAGTATGTTCCATTAAATAGGCCAAATTTCTGCCTATAATGGATAGGGAAAGTGTTGTAAATGGTGTTTTGCTTATGATCGACCTGGGGAAGGAATATCCCAAAATCACTTCTCTCAAGGAAATGTAACTTCCATCAACTACAAACTCCTCGCCGATGCCGCTCCAGGCCCTTGATGCCCAATATTTTTGTCCTGGTACAGCCTGCGTATTTTCTGAATATGTACCATCACCATTATCTACTACACCATCGAGTACGCCAACATAAGGTAGCTGATTGCCATTTTCATCAACAGGATTTGGTCTTCTACCTTCAACTGTCCAGGCACCTGTTCCCTTTTGCGTCATCCAACGTTTGGTATGCGAAGTGAAATCCCCTCCCTGAACAAAATCCAAAAGAACATTTAGATTAAACCCTTTATAGGAAAATGTATTGTTAAGTCCTCCAATCCAGTCAGGGTTGATATTACCTAATACTGAAACTTCACTTTCTCTTTGATATTCGCCACCGGATGATACTATTCTCCTACCTTCCTCATTTCTCAAATATTTATATCCAATGATATTTCCATAAGGTGCACCAACTTCAGCATGAACATCATTTGACCAGCTGTCATCATTGGTGTCAAGGATTTTGTAAGTCTGAATATTACCATCCAGTTCTACGACCATAGAATTGTTTGTGGCAAAATTTGCGTTCACATCCCATTGAAATGTCATGGTTTTTATCGGAGTCAGGTTAAGTGTGACTTCAACACCCTGATTTTGAATCTCCCCTGCATTGATCACCTGATTAGTATATCCTGAGGCATTAGAAATAGGTAATTCTAAGATTTGGTTACTAGTGCTCGCATTATAGTAAGTAATATCAAGCCCTATTTTATTTTGGAAAAACCTAAGATCCGTACCAACTTCCCATGAAGTAGTTAGTTCATTCTTTAAATCAAACAACGGGATTTGACCACTTTTAGAAGCATACGGCTGACCATTGTAATTCTCATTGCTAAATGAATATCCTGAAGTTGTCAAATAAGGTTGGGCAGAAGCTCCTACCTGAGCCCATGACAAACGTACTTTACCAAAACTTAAAACTTCTTGTGAAATATTGAATGCATCAGAGAATACAAAACTGGTGCTTACGGATGGATAAAAAAATGATTGATTATTAACTCCTAGGGTTGAAGACCAATCATTCCTTCCAGTAAGATCAAGGAACAAAAAGTTCCTATAACCTAATTGAGCTGTTGCAAAGACAGATTGTATTTCATTCTCCGCCTGACTGGCAGAAGGTCTCACATCCAAATAATTCGATATATGATAAACCTCATCAATTTTAGCTTCTCTGGCATCCCAGGTTCTGCTTTCGGAAAATCTGTTCCACAAACTGGTACCAAGAGAAGCCGTGAGACTGAAATCCTCATTGAGATTTTTGTTAGCTGTCAGGATTAAGTCAGCATTTAGCTCTCTTCGATTTCCCATGGTCTCAATCATTCTGCCGTTGCGTTGATCATTACCACGTGCCCCCTTTTTCCAACTTTGAAACCTTGAATCGGCATAAAAGTCTAACCCTATTCTACCATTGAGGGTAAGCCATTCAGTAAACTTAATATTGGCCGCCGTATAGCCTACAAACCTGTCTCTTACATCACTATTCTTAATCTCATTTACTATGTACCAGGGACTGTAGTTCATACCTGGAGGCCTGTTATAGCTCTTGGTCTCTTCATAGTATCTTTTAACATAATCGAGCGGCGTAAACCGTGACATAATGGCAAAATTCCAGATCGGATTATATTGAGAATATCCGGTCGCTGGTCGTTGATTTCCTTCTGTGCGCAGGTAGTTTACTTTTCCTTCCACTGTGATAACCTTATTTACTTTAAGTGATCCCCGAAAGGAAACAGACTTCTTCTTGATTTCATGATTTGGAATAATTCCTGAGGTGGAAGAATTCCCTACAGAAAGGCGCATTGACCCAGCGTCATTGGCACCAGTAACGGCTACATTGTTTGATATAGTCACTCCTGTTTCAAAGAAGTCTCTGACATTGTCTTTCGGTTGAGATACATAATCCATCGTCCTGTACGGTTGCCCTTCTTCGTCAGGCATGAGAAACCGGTCAATGATCTTAATACTTCCATCCAATGGACCTCCCCAGTTATCCAAGTTTCCATTATCGGGAAACGGGTACAGCTCCCCATCAACTTCTTCATTCCAGAAACTGGCCACTCCTTCATCGCCATAACCTGAGCCATACTGATTTTGATAATTTGGAAACAGGTTCAGCTCTTCCATTGTTACATTGGAATTAATTTCCACTCCAATGCCTCTTTTACCCTTTCCGGATTTGGTTGTGATCAGGACAACTCCATTGGCACCCCGTGAGCCATACAAAGCAGTCGCGGCGGGACCTTTCAGGACACTCATAGATTCCACATCCAATGGGTTGATGTCTCCAATTCCGTCACCATAATCGTAGTCTCCACTTCCACTTAGACCAGCTCCTGGGCTATCATTGCTAAAATTGATGATTGGAATACCATCCACTACATATAAGGGTTGATTAGATCCGCTGATTGAACTATTCCCTCTAATTACCACATTGGTAGATCCTCCAACACCACTCGCTGGTTTTGAAACCTGAACGCCAGCTACTTTGGCTGTGAGATAACTGGACACATTGATATCCCGTGCACCTTCCAGGTCCTTGGGACCAATTTCCTGTGCAGAATAACCCAGTGCTTTCTTTTCTTTCTCAATCCCAAACGCAGTCACGACGATCTCATCTAATTGTGAAGCATCTTCAGCAAGCTGAACATTGATAATGCTTTGATTACCTACCGCTATCTCCTGGGACTTATAGCCCACAAAAGACACAACAATTACTGCATCGTCAGGTACGGAAAGACTGTATTTACCATCAAGGTCAGTTGTGGTACCAATGGTTTGGCCCTTAACAAGTATCGATGCTCCGGGTAAACCATTGTCACTTTCGTCTGTTACCTGGCCCGTAATCTCTCGCTGCAGGATTGCTTTATCTTCAACGACCAGATTGCCAGATGGCGACTTGATTTCACTTACAGCAATCATATCATTTACCCTTAGGAACTCAACTTTCCCCTTTTTGGCAATAGTTTCTAAGACGTCAAATAGACTGGCATTTTTTGCTTCAACAGAAATGCTTACACTTTGGTCTAATCCATCAAGATATGAGAACTTGAAATTGGTTTGCTTTTCGATTTTGTTAAGCACTTTAAACAAGCTGGTATTTTGCTCATTTAAAGTGACGCTAAAATCACTCAGTAATTTTTGAGACTTTACATTATGGGCTGCCAACACTCCAGCAAATGATGCTGTAATTATCCAAGCTATAAAAACATGTCTTGACATAAGAATAAGTGTCTTAACCCACTTTTTTTGTATAAATTTGTTCATACTTAATACGTTAAATGGTTTAAAAGATCATTTCGTAAATCTTGAGCGGAAGTACCTGCAACGTACTTTCGCTTCTTTTTTTCAGCTAGTTTCCTTCATTCATATTATCATGGTTTTCAGTTTTTAATAGTAACACGTTTGCCCTCTATGGTGTACTCGAATCCACCAAGGAAACCAAGAACCTTCATAACTGATGCTAGGCTTTCATCTTGTTGCTTTAGTGTGACACGCTTCTTTTTGAGTTCTTCACTTTTAATCTCAATTTCTACACCATACCACCTTTCCAGAGAGCTAATTACTTTATGTAATTCGGTCTTTTCAAAAATCAGCCAGCCATCTTTCCAGGCAATTCTATCATGAATATCCATTTCCCGTTTCTCAAAGCTTGTGGTTCTTGTATTATAAACAACGCCTTCATTTGGAACCAATAAAACACTGTTGAAATCCAAATCATTTTCTCCATTCCTATTGTTCTCAACCCTTACTTTTCCTGTGTTGACCCATACTTGCTTTTCATCTTCAGTGGGGTAGGCCATTACATTAAAGGATGTACCTAAAACAGTGATCAATAGATTTTGAGAAGTAACTGTAAATGGGCGTTTCTCATCTTTAACAACTTCAAAAAAAGCCTCTCCTTTAAGCATTACTGTCCGATTGTTGTCAGTAAAATGGTCAGGAAAAACCAGGGAGCTCTCCGAATTCAAGTATACCCTGGTCCCATCTGGTAACTGTATTTCTCTTTTTTCACCAGGCTTTGTTGACTTTTCTATTAGCGTTAAAGGCATTTCTGCCGGAGAATCTATCAGGTTGCTTTTATAGATTATAAAAGACAGAGAAAGAACGATAAGTATCGAAGCTGCGACACTAAGATAATACGCTGTTGCTTTTCTTTGCCACCAGGTTTTTGATGGCTTTTTAGTTATATCCTCCTCAATCAATGAACTCAATTTCTTCCAGATTTTCCCCTCTGTTATTTGCTTTTCACCTTCATAAAATGCCGGAACAATCACTTGCTCATCATTTTTTGAGTCGTACCATTTGTTCAGGATCCTCCTCTCTTCATCGGTAGCAGTTCCATTTAAAAACCGCTCAGCTAATCTTTCTATTTCCTTTTCATCCATTTTATGAAGTTCCAAATTGCGCATTCATACTAATAAGTCAGTTAACTCCGGTGGTTTACCTGGCTTCATCAAATATTTTTTTTATTTAAAGTAGAAATCTGGAGAAAAGGGTGTCTTGTTTCAGGTAAAACAATTTCCAGAGCCCGCAGCAGCAGCATATACCTGCTTTTGCCAGTACTTTGTATCAAGTATTCTGAAATGGCTGATCTCTAAAAGAAGGATTACAAGGAGATCGCCTTCGGTAGGAAAGAAATAGCTAAAAGCTTAGAAATATAGTATACCAGATATAGCAGAGGCAGTAATACCTAAATCGGAAAGCCTTACTCTCAATTTCTTTCTGGCCTGGTCAAGGTGACCTTCCACAGTGCGTTTCGAAACTCCTAACTGCTCTGCTATTTCTCCGGATGTCTGTCCTTTTTGATTAAGCCTAAAGACCAGGTTACACTTTTCAGGCAGTTTATTGATTTCAGATTCTATTAGTCCATATAACTCTTCGAATGAAAGCCACTCTTCAGTTTCATTGCTATGTTCTGTAACCAATTTCTTATTCTCACTTATATACCGTCTTCTCACAGATTGGCTGGCATATAAATTAAAGATTTTATACTTAAGTGCACTGAATAAAAAGGATGCAAGAGATTTATGTATATGTAAGCGCGATCGTTTTTCCCAAAGCTCAGTGAAAATTTCCTGTATAAGTCCCTCTGCATTTTCCTTAGAGTTTAAGCGGTTATAAGCAACTGCATAAAGTCTTTCCCAATAGGACCGATAAATAATTTCAAACGCTTTTCGGTCATCTACCAGTAAAAGTTGAATTAATTCCTCGTCAGTGTACTGCAATTGTTAAAATACTTATAGTCTAAGGATACTTAACCTGGGCATTTATATCAACCCATTTTAATCATTAGTTAAGTTTCGAAAGTATAAATGTAATTAAAAAAATAATATAACGATAATATTACTTTTACATCCTTTATATTTTGAACAAAGAATTCAATGACAATACTTTCTGTGAATTAAGACACGCTAACACTTCTCAATTTGTGTCTTGTAAAACCAATCAGCCAGGGTAACATCAATAAAAGGGGTAGAATCCAAATTGCCTTATATGAAAAGTATTCAAACTCATTATGTACGTTGTAGATTTTTTTATAACTCCCATAGAGTTTTACGACATAGTCCGTAGTATAAGGATCAATGGCATCAGGGTAGTAAAGGTCTGCCATGCGGCTATAGGGTGCTCTTGACAGTTCGGGGTTGGCCTGAATTGCTGCTGTATCATGAGGAACTACGATTCCATAATCCGGGTCTAAAATATAGGTTGTTGTATCATTCAATTCTGCCCTCAACACTACATGATGCCCACCAATATCCATTAGCTCACTTTTTATTCCTTGCTCGCCCAAAACCCCTTTTAACACAATGCAATGAGATGAGCAAACTCCGACACCTCTCTCTAGATTCTTCTTATAATTACTGAAATCATACCGTTCGTATTTCTTGGGATTGATAAATGAGGCTATATAAAGCATGTAGTTTTCCCAAACAGGTACTCTCATATGAAATTTATCTATTCCCTGCCTTTTCCAGTAGTGAGCATAGCCATCATGGATCAGACTATTTGCCCGAATTGCATATTCCACATTGCTTTCATTTTCATTTCTTTCCAATGAGTCTAGAATGGCAGGATATTTAATGGTGACATCATTTACCCTGTTGCGAAAGGTTTTTTCGAGATCGTATAATTCAGGGTTCCGCATGGTTTTAAATATCCCGAAAATATTAACCGACAACAGGACCACGCCGATAATGAACAATATCACTTTGGTTGTTTTCATATCATATTTCAATTTTTAAGGACAATCAGTGACTTACCGCCATCCATATATCATTCTGAGTAATAGCTACATTATTCAAGTCAGTTTACTGCAAGAAATTACCTGCTTAAACTGAATTAAAATCTAAATTTGGTTTGCACCACACTGTGGGCTAAACCCTGCATCCGAACAGATATTCAGGATCTGCTGATAATACATCTGGCTATGTTCGTTTGGATAAAGAATGAAAGATTCTTTTGACAGCTATTCCATACCTGTAAATTTTTCAGCACTGATCCAATGGTCTTTGGGAAGAACCAATGAAAAGTTCTCTTTGTATACTGACTGAATAGCTAATGCTGGAGAAATTCGATTTAATCGCATGAATCCAATGTCGATTTGCTGGTTACTTTATATAAAGCCGTATGAAAAGCTTGATGATGCCATTCAAATACAGAACGATGTGCCTCAAGGTTTATCTTCCGCATTATTCTCAACGGATATGAGAGAAACTGAAAAGTTCCTTTCAGTCCAGGGGTCTGACTGCGGAATAGCCAATATCAACATTGGTACTTCGGGAGCAGAAATCTGTGGTGCCTTTGGCGGAGAAAAGATACCGGTGGCGGCAGAGAAAGTGGTTCAGACGCCTGGAAATCATACATGCGAAGGCAAACATGTACCATTAACTATGGAAGCGACCTCCATTTGGCTCAGGGAATCAGGTTTGACGTTTAAACCACTGCAACCTCGATGTCTTAATGCTATAGCTAAGATGTAAAACACTTGGCTTATTTCTCGATGAATACCTTCAAAGAATATTGCTCACCATCCGGATACTCCACCTTCAAAAAATACAGTCCGGGGGGTTGATCCATGAGCATTCTTTGTGTACTTGTTGCGTTATTATCAAATGAGAAGGTCTTAACACCTTTCCCAAACGAATCGATTAACCTGGCCTCAACCGGCCAGGGTTCTTTGGGGCCTTTCGCCCATGTAAACTCGCCTTTTGAAGGATTAGGATAAATCCGCACCTTCAGTTTTCTTTCATCAATTGCTCCCAGCGGAGCATTAAAATAATCCAGCGCGAACTCAAAAGCGTCGTTACCAATTTTCTCTCCGATCAGGCGGCCATTGATGTCGTCTGCCGGTGGATGAATGCCTCCCCATATACGGGAAAGACTACACTGATCGGAGGCATCCTGGTAGGAGGCCCACTGCAGGATGATGTTTTCTGCCGGGCCATCCTCAAAAACAAGGAACTCATCTTTTTTGATCTCAAACTCACCCATTCCTCCCGGGAAAAAACGATCCCCTGTGATCCGGGTAAGCACTTCAGCTGCAGCCCGCGAAAACGTGGAATGTCCGGACACATACCCGGCAAAAGGCGGCGTAATGAATGTAGGTCGCTGATAGGGCCACCAATTTTCCGCCAGCACCCAATCAACTCCTGAGACATCGGTATCCGGATCACCGATATAATCCGGCCCTCGCCAGGCCTTAAGTTTGATTTTATTCAGATTTTCCATCGAACTCCCCAGGAGCGGATCTTCTACGCCGACCAGTTGAATGTAGCCCTCCACCAGAGGTATACCTCCTATGTGGTAGTTGGCCAAGCCAGGGTCACTGCTTTGTCCAAGCTCCGCCATATACCGAATGGCCGAAACAGGTCTCACATAATCGTAATATCCTTTGATCCCCCACGCTGTCACGGCAGCATCGTGCATCGCACCCCCCAGGATAAAATAGCCTTTGACATCCCATTCAAGGTCATCCAACACCTCCCCTTCTCCACCAAAACGCTTCTCCAAGTCCGGATGATCATTGACATAATTAAGTATGGTAAACCAGTGACCAGGTGGTGTTTCAGAATCAGGACCATCCGCCCAAAACTCAGCCAAAACACGTGCATAATCACCCAGCCTGACAACCTGAGGAGTATAAGGCTCATTGGTCACAGGATTTAAGACATGGCCTGAAGAAGGGTCTCCCCCCTCCAGATAAGCGTAAAATTGATCATAATCAGCAAAATCAAGGGGCATACTAGCCAATGGAAGGTTTCCCAGGGATGCCGGTGAAATATCTATTTCCGTATCCAAAGCCGCATCAAGGTGCCCTGACCAGATCGCTACCAGGGAAAAATTCCATTTGTACAGGTCACTGGAAGCACCTCCGTTCACAGGATCTAAATTCGGTGGAGGGCCCGGATCGTGATACAAAGTCCAGTCGTGCCCATCTCTCTGTCTTACTGACCGATGCTCCGCTTTCAGAGAAAAAGGTGCCGCCTGCCCCCATTCTGGGCCCAGAAACGAGGGCGTGCTCCCGGGAATCTCATTGCCACTCTGATCAATGAAGACATCGAACGAAATGGGCTGCCACCGGTTGGGATCGGTCATGTCCGGATTTCCAGGGTTTGTAAGGTTAATGGGATCATTGACCGGAACATAAAATTCATTTTCGTATCCGTTATACTCCCCCGCTCCATCTTGTATTCCATAGTCGATGTATTGAGAAGCAATATAATTGCCCAGTGCAGCTGCTGACCCTGCCGAATAGTCAAGGCTGGTGAAATTTTTATCATAGCCCATCAACTCAAGCAGGGAATCAGCCTGCTTCATCACATGAGTGACCCCGGGTGAATAGGCAAAGCGATGCTCAATCATCCGGTAGGCAGCATAGCTTATGGCTTTGTCCCTCAGCTCCTCTACAGTTTCTGTGACTCCTTTGAAGCCATCAAATGAGCTGATAAAATCATGTACTTCCTCACCAATCAGGTAAGGCCGGTCTGTTGCAGAAAAGATGGCCCAGGCATCATACATAGCCGCTGAAATATGAAACAGGTTGCGGGCATGCACCGTCGGACGGGCATAATCGTTCCTTATTCCTTCCAGTAGCACCTCATTCCATTTTCTGGCCATGGATTGTTGGGCCTTTACCGCAGAACAAGCAATCAGGAAGGCCATGACGACCACTATCCGTTTTGTTACACCCATAGTTGATAGGATTATTTTTGAAAGCTATCGAAAGCACTTTTTACTATTAAGTAAGTGTTTCGAAAGTTCAAAATTAATAAAAATACAGAAAGTGATGAAATACTGGTCATCCTAAACATATTGGAGGGCTCCAATGTTAATCAACAAAAACACATTGCAATCAAACCACAATCTCACAACCAAATGAAAGTACTCATCATAGGCGCAAACGGACAGATCGGTCAGCTGATCATTGATAAAATGAACGATTCTTCAGACTTTACGCCTACAGCATTTATCAGGAGTGAAGATCAGGTCAGTCAATTTAAGTCAAAAGGGATTGCGACAGCAGTGGCTAGCCTCGAAGGCCCGGTAGATGATCTTGCAAAAAAGATGAAGGGTCAGGATGCTATCATCTTCACGGCAGGATCAGGCGGAAAGACCGGTCCCGATAAAACGCTGACCGTAGACCTGGACGGAGCAGTCAAGGCTATGGAAGCGGCATTGTCTTCCGGAGTGAAACGTTTTGTGATGGTCAGTTCATTGCGTGCAGATAACCGGGAAGTCTGGGAAAAGTCGGGCATAAAGCCCTATTTGGTGGCCAAGCACTACGCTGATAGGATACTTAAGGAAATCGGGCTGGACTATACCATTTTAAGACCTGGTAGGCTGCTAGATGAACCAGGGACTGGTCAGATAACCTTGAAAAATCCTACGGATCAAAAGGGTGTTCCGAGAGCTGACGTCGCGAGTCTGGCTGTGGAAGTGTTGCGACACCCCGTCACCATCAGCAAGGTCATCGAATTCAATACGGGTGACACACCGATTACTGAGGCCGTGCAAAGCCTTTGATCATCCTGAAAACAGGAAAAGCCACGACAGGTGGCTTTTCAATTCGATTATAGTGCTGTGTATCACTCCAAAATATTTCGCATATATTCTATGCACTTCTCAACTTCTTTCACGGCATCAGATCCTTCCGGAATTTTGTATTCAAGCTCCAGGAAGCAATCGATGTTCCATTGTTCCTGCTTGATCAGGCCAAGGACATCGGCAATTGGCGTTTCACCTTTGCCAAATTCCCTGTTAGAATTCGGGTCCGGATTGCTTGCATTGGTCTTGTCTTTGATATGCAGCATCGGGATTTGGTCATGATATTTTTCAATGAGCTCATTGGGGTGCTTACCCGTAGTACCTACATAATGTCCGATATCCAGGTTGAGCCTGTTGGCCGGTGAAGCCGCGAGCATAGCATCCAGATCAAAATCTGGTTCTGCAAACTGCGCATGGTTATGGAAGATGGCCAGGCTGTTGTGCTTTTCGGCAAACTTACCCATCCGCGTCCAGGCAGACTCCCGGGCTTCATCTGTAATACCATAGGCACCCAGGGTATTTGCAGCCTTATAGGCGTAATCCAGCTCCGGATCAGACCACGATGATGGTGCAAATTTGGCTATATGCATATTGACACCTGCGCTGTTATATTTTTTGCGAACATCTTCATATTTAGACATCGGTAAGGATAGTCTCCATTCCTTTTGTGCTTCTTTGGCTGCTTCCACAGCTATTGCATGCTCGGCTTTTTCCTCATCGCTTGCATCTCTGCTCAACCTGCCAGGACCTTCCGGAATCCCCAACCCTTCTTCCAGTACTCTTCTCATCTCCAGAGCATTCACTCCTGCATTCACCACATATTCCAATACTTCATCGATGCTGTGAGGCACCGAACGATAGGAATAGGTTGTCAGCCCTAGCTGCACACCATTGACCTTGGAGTTGGGCATTTTGGAAGAACTGCTTCCGGCGCAGGAAATGATGTTGAAAGGCACTACGGAAACGGCTGCTGCGGTGGCTGCGTTTCCTAAAAATTTTCGTCTGGTTTGAGTTGGTTTCGTCATGGGTATTGTAAAAGATTGGTTGGATCAAAGATATGGGATTTTTGGTAAGTGAGGGAATGGATTAAAGTACCCTTGAAATCGTAAATAGTTGTTGTTTAATAAACCATGTGTGATGGTCTCCTGAACTACGTGTGGTTGGAGCAAAACTACGTGGGATTTTTTACCCATAAAAAATGGGTGGTTGGTGGTGTTTTTTATCGGGTTGGTTTTCTTTTTGGAGGAGGGCTGAATGAGAAGAATAACGCTTTGTTTCAATATCATTTTACTTATCCCAATCTAGATTCAGGTGGGAACCTTACAAGCAGAGGTTAATTGATGACCTTGAAAAGCCCTATGCATATCTGAATTAGCTATTTAGATTTCATCCACATTTAAAATAGATTGTTTATCACCATTCGAGCCATGGTGGCTCTTACTTTCTGTCTTGACACAGAAAGTAAGCAAAGAAGTCAAGAAAATTTAATGACTTCCCCCCGCTAGCTCTCACACGCCCGCTAAATTTTCAGGCCTACGCTCTTTTGCTTCGCAATATGGAGGGGTTAGCAATGAAATGAACCTTCAGATTTTCTGAATCATCTGCAAAGAACAAATACCTCAATTTTCACCAAAGGTGAAACAGAGCGGTGGTCGGCTAGAATACCGGGCGTGGGTGGCCATTGCGGTGAAAAGTGATTATTCTGGCCACTTCGGCGGTCCGATTGATTTTTTTGAATACTTTTTTCGGTCAAGAAAAAAGTATTTGCCAGCCACGCTGTCACTGAAGCTTTAGCGTAAGAGACCGGCATGAGGGTTAAAGAGCCTATAATCTATGAAATAATTGCACTTAAATGGTTAGAACACATGATACCTATTGTAAAGATATAGCGCTGGCCACCCCAACAGGCATAGTCATTGTAGATTATGCTGCACTTGTATTGGTAAGGAGTCTATAATGAGTAGACAGATCATTGATACCAGAATAAAACGGACCCGATGCGGGGAAAGGAATGAATCTTTTTTTGTATTTTAGAAAACCATAAACCCTAACCCCCAATATTTTGAAATCAACCAAACCCGCTAACCCCAAAAACAATTCACGTCGAAATTTCTTTTCCAAAGCAGCCCTGGGCGTATCCGGTGCTATGCTGGCCACCTCGTATGACGGGCTGGCTGAGTCGATAGAAAGGACGCCTAAAGCCTCGGCACCGTCTGAACTAAAAATTACAGACATTAAATGCGGCTTCATCAGAGGTGAGCATAGCTTGTTTGTAAAAATCTACACCAACCAGGACATCGTGGGTCACGGCCAGGCGGTAGATGGCGTGTATGGTACGTATTATGTCGTGAATCACCTGGCTCAAAGGCATCTGATTGGTCAAAACCCCATGAATATTCATCGGCTACAGGAAGAAATGCGGAGAGGCGGACTGTTTAAGGGGGCCCAGGCAGGTATGTACGTCTGCGTGATGACGGCCATTGAAACTGCACTGTGGGATATTCTTGGCAAGGCGTTGGGTGTTCCTGTTTATCAACTGCTGGGAGGAAAGTTCCGGGACAATATCCGTGTGTATTGTGATACGGCAGGTAGCCGGCTCGAACCTGAAGAAATGGGAAGAAGAGCGAAAGAGGATGTGGACAAGTATGGGTTCACGGCCGTAAAATTTGATATCGATGACCGAGGAGACCCCAACAAGCTGGACCCTTATAACTGGAGTGTCAGCATCCCCGAGCTGAGGCGTATGGAAGCCCAGATAGCCGCAGTAAGAGAAGCTGTAGGCCCTGACATCGACATCTGTGTGGATTGTCATGGCCGCTTCGATGAGGGAGCGGGAATGAAAATCGCCAAGACATTGGAACCTTATAATTTAATGTGGCTTGAAGAGCCAGTGCCAGCAGAGGTGCCGGAATCTTACGCCCGCATCCGGGCAAGCACGACCACCCCAATCTGTGGTGGCGAAAACTGGTACCTGACTTATGGGTTTAGGGAACCTTTAGAGCTGGGGGCTGTCGATGTGATCATGCCGGACCTACAAAAGTGTGGCGGACTGGGCGAAGGCCAACGGATTGCCAACCTGGCCAATACCTATAACGTGCCTTTTGCTCCTCATATGGTAGCCTCTTACCTGGGGGCTATGTCCTCCGCACATGTATGTGCGGCAGTGCCGAATTTCCTCATCCTGGAATGGCAGATCTACTTCCATGAAAATGAGATGTTTAATGAGATCGTGACCTTCGACGGACCTATGTTGACGGAAGATGGACATATTCCTGTAAAAAATGTACCGGGTATTGGTGTAGAGATCAATGAAGAGGGTATGCGGAAGTATGCGTCGCCGGGGATTCCTTTTTTTAAGTAGGTTTTTGCTGTCTTAACAGGTGGTGGTAGGTGAAGACACCTATCACAGATACAAGAGGGGTCTGCAGGGGATAGACCCGGGAAGTGGAATGGGGACGATACAAGACCTACATCGTCCTCTTCGAGAGACGATGAATGGAGGGAATAAAGAGGGTCAGATTCGACTCTCGAAAAGGAGTTCCTTCTAAATAAGGGGTGTAAAGGAGGTGTATAGCTACCGTATAGCTACTGTATAGCTTCCCTGGACGGACTTTCCGAAACTCAGACTTTTCAGACTTTCGGACTTTCGGGCATTCCCAGTTGTATATTAACCCTTAAAAGTAAGGTCCTTCCTCCAGCAGCAACTGAATCTTAGGATTCGCCTTCCTGGCAGCCTCCACGACCTGTTCACTCACATCATTGCCCCGCAGATAGACCTTTGACAAGGAAGGAAAAGTGGTGAACTGTATGATGCCCGGATCATTGACATCGGTATAAGATAGATTGAGTATTTCCAGCTCTGGCAATTTTGTTAAATATGCCAGGCCATCCGTGCTGATCTTAGTTTTCTGGAGATAGAGCTCTTTTAAATTTTTCATCTTACTGATAAGGTACAAGCCATCGTCACTGATCTCACTGCCTACGAAGGATACTTTCCTGAAATAAGCATAGTAAGGACTTAGTTTCTTCAGGCTCTCATCCGTGATATGAGCCGGTGGAAATGTCATGGAAAGGGAGAAAAAAGGTTCACGCCCCTCCTCACCTTCGTACCTTTTTACCTCCAAACCAATTTCGGATGCTATGCCTTGCAATTTCTTTTCGATCTTTTCCAGCTCTTGCTCTGTTTGGTACTGCTTCACGAGATGGGCTGTCAGCTCGGGCAGATAAGCCTCTACATTTTCCAGCAAAAGGCTGTCCCGGATCTCGCCTATCTTTTGGTTTGGTGAAGCGCCCTGGGTGATCCAACCTTTAAGAATCTCCAATTCTAAATCGCTCAAAGGGGTTTTTCCTTTGGGGGGCATCCGGTCCTCATGATCTGCTGGCAGGAGCACACGCTTCACTAATTCACTGGCATCCGGGGCTCCTGCTATCACGGCCTTGCTTTGACTTTCACCTCCTGCTATCAACACGTCATAGCCGGTCATGATGTAGCCACCCTTCATCTTATTTTGGTTATGACAACTCATGCATTTCACATCTACAAATGCCATGACCACATCATCAAAGAGGATCATTTCTTCTTTGGTCTTAATGTTCGATGATTTAAATGCCACAAATTTTTCAATGGGTTCCGTCAAAAAATCTTCACCATGCGTAAGTGAGCCTCCCAAATGGCTGGTGACCGATACAGCCATCGTAGTAATCGCCACACTGGTCAAATAGTATTTCTTGAATTTTTTATTCCTGGAAAAGTATAGAAAGGCAACAACAGTAATCAAAGTAAGGATGCCCGAAACGACACCTCCATAAAAGTGCCAGGACACCAGCTCGCCTGAATACCCACCAGACTGATATAACAGAAAGCCCGTTATTATGGCTGCAATGGCACTCAATGCAGCAACTGAGATCAATATACCTCGCACGCCATCATTTAACTGAACCAGCTTAACAGCATCCATAAGCTCCAGTAAGGCAATCAGTATAATCGCCACAATGGGGAAATGCAGGATGAGTGGATGAACCCGGGCAACCAGTTCCAGCAGAACAGGTACTTTGAATACTGGTAAAAAGGGAATGACCAGCAGAGAGACCATCAGTAGACACACAGCGATGACAATGGATCCGGTTTTTTCCCTGATCAATACTTTAATTTTCGTGTACATGAATAGTAGTCAGCGATTAATTTATGCTTCGATACCTGACAAAGATCCTGTACTGTCAGCAAATCGGTCCACTTCGATATCCATTCCTTGTAACATAGATACGTAGAGATTTGCCAGTGGCGTGTCTTTGTTGAATTTGAGGTTTTGTCCGGTAGCCAGTTTCCCTCCTCCTTTTCCTGCTACCACCACAGGTAAATCATAGGGTGAATGTCTGTTGCCGTCTCTGAGGCCAGAGGCAAACATGATCATGGACTGATCGAGTAAATTACTATCACCTTCTTTATAGGACTTTAGCTTATTCAGAAAATAGGCATACTGCTCCACATGCCAAAGGCTGATGCGTGCGTAGGACTCCATGGTCTCTTCATTATTTTGATGATGAGAAAGGGAGTGGTGATTTCCATCGACACCCTCCAGGAAGCTGAAATTACGATTGCTTACAGAGTTACCAAACATCAATGAGCTCACCCGGGTAGCATCGGACCAAAAGGCCAGTGCCATGATATCCAATATCAATCTGGTTTTTTCAGTGACGTCGATGCCGCTGTACATCTCTTCATATTCCTCAATCCTCTGGTCCATGCGGGTGAGCTCCGCTTTCAGATCATTCGAAAGATTTGATTCAAACTTCTCCCTGTTTTGGTCATTCTGGATCCGTTTTTCGACTGACCTGATGGATTCCATATACTCATTGAGCTTGTCATGATCCGCCCTGCCGAGGTTCCTGGAGAGGTTTTGGGCATCCTCCATCACGGCATCGAGAATACTTTTCTTCCATGGGTCTTCTTTCACTTTCTTTCCGGGAACATATTTAGCAAAGAGTCGTTCAAAAGCCATTTTGGGCTCGATCTCTTTAGTCTGCGGAGTAGTCGGAGACTTCCACGAGATACTAGATGCATATTGAAGTGTATAGCCTACATTGGCATCCACCCCGGTCTTGATCCTGTCCAAACCATACTCCAGCGAAGGAAACAAGGTATGGTCCCCTACGCTTTGAGCCATGAGCTGATCAACGGAAATGCCTCCCACATCGATGTTATCTCCTGTTGTTTTGGCGATAGGCATACAGGTAAGCAGATTGGCGGTTTTGGCATAGTGCCCATCCGAATCCGGAACCGTTGAATTCTTATTCATCAATTCACCTAAAACAAGAATATCCTTTTTGAACTTTTCCAATGGGGAAAGGATACGTGATAACCGGAAGTCTCTGCCAAAGCCCTGAGGTGTCCATTGATCCGG
Source organism: Cyclobacteriaceae bacterium (assembly GCA_965228595.1). Lineage (GTDB taxonomy): Bacteria > Bacteroidota > Bacteroidia > Cytophagales > Cyclobacteriaceae > UBA7330. Next base: position 302,294 of record OZ245828.1, read on the forward strand.
GTGCACCCCATTGGGCATAAACAAGAATGCTGACCTAACTGCGGGCTTAGGGAGACCAGTGGAAAGTCCAAAAGAAGGACCGGCCATAGCTTCCAGGTAAGGGAGCGCTATGCATGCGCCGACTCCTTTCAGCATTCTACGTCTTGAGATGTGCCATTTCTTTGTCATGTGTGTATAGTTAATTTTTTATCGGACACATGGAATTCGCATGAGCCATATTCCTGCCTGCCGGTAGGCATGGCATCCGTAGTTGGTGTTTTCCTAATCATGCTCATTTCATGTGTATATTAATTGATTTCCAAAGGTCACATGGAATTCGCATGAGCCATATGCATCCGTGGTTGGTGTTTCCTAATCATGCTCATTTCATAGTAATTCTTTACCAATTTCTTTATCATTTACCTTTTCTCTAAAAGTATAACTAGTCACCAGTGTGATTAGAAACCCGTGTGAGTCAAATTCATTTTCCAACAAACTTGTCTGCAAAGCCCTGACAGTGGATTCATCACTAAACCCTACTGAACGTCCCAGGGCATACGACAACATTTTCATGGACAAATTCCTGGCAAACTTTTCCTTTTCATCAGCAAGAATGGATTTCAGCTCAGTTGGTCCGGAAAAGGCTTCTCCGGTATCCATCACTCCGGAAGGATCGATGGGGGCTTCTCCATAACTTGTTCTCCATCGTCCAATGGCATCAAAGTTTTCGAGTCCCAGCCCGATGGGATCCATCTTTTCATGACAGGACTGGCATTCCAGCTTTTCGCGATGTATTTCAAGCAACCTTCTTAATCCCACTTCTTTGTGAGCTGCTTCATCGTCTTCCAGCTCGCCAGCGCCTGGAGGTGGCGGAGGTGGCGGCGTCCCCAGCACCTGCTCAAGTACCCATTTACCTCTCAGGACAGGGCTTGTTCTTTCAGGCAAAGAGCTTACCGTCAGAATGCTCCCCATTCCTAACAGACCGCCCCTATGGCTTTCATCAAGCGTTACCATCCTCAGTTGATCGCCCTTCACATTTGCAAGACCATAATGATCTGCCAACGTTTCATTGATAAACGAATAATTACCGCTGATCAGCTCCAGGAAATTCCTGGATTCCTTCACCACATAAGAAAAATAGGCTACTGTCTCATCATACATGGCTTTTCTCAAGACATCTGTGAGCTCAGGAAACCGCTCAGGATCAGCAACCGGCTGATCACCCAAAAGCTTTTGTATGCCAAACCATTGACTGGAAAATGTCTCTATAAACCGCTCCGATTTTGGGTCCGCAAGCATTCTCAACACCTGTCCTGCCAATACGGTAGAATCCTGAAGTTGCTCGTTTTTGGCTAAAATGAGCAGTTCTTCATCCGGAGCGCTGCACCACAGGAAGTAAGACAGTCTGGTGGCCAGTTCAAAATCACTAATTTGATAGGGTGTCTTTTGTTCACTGTCCTGCTCCAGCCGATAAAGGAAATTCGGGGATACCAGGATGGCTCGCAGCACCTGGGATATGGCCAGGTTAAATTTTTCGGTCTCGCTCTGCTCTTCGATGCTATGGTAGACTGTTTCAAAAAGCCCACTCAGCACCTCAATCTCCTCAGGCTTCAGGTACCTTCGGTAAAATTTTGAGGCAAGGGGTGTGATCACTTTCCTGGCGGCAACAACTTCATACTTTACAGGTTCGTAATCACTGATCACCATGGATTTGAACCATGCTGATATCCGTTGCCAGATCGTAATTTCAAACTCAAAAGGAACTACCTTTTCCCACAATGCTGGATCAGCCCTTAGCTCGTCCACAATGATTTCACTGGCCTGGTAATATCGTTCTAGCTTTAATGGAGACATAAAAAGGGTACGTGCCTGATTGTCAAACCCGCCCCCTCCTGAGCCATCTGTAGGAAAGTAATCCATGGCGGCAAAGTCCACTCCAAGCAAATCTTTGATGGTATACTGATATTCCAGGTGACTCAGCCTTCTGGCAGCGACTCTCCCGGGGTTTTTCATCCTAATAGAACTGGACAGTAGCTGATTAATGCCTTCTACTAAAACCTCATATTGCTCCTTGCTGAGTGGCTTTTCCGTTTTTGGTGGCATCTCACCCGATGCGATGATTTCATGCACCCTGAGCCATAATTGACCATCCTTATAGATCCGGGAAATGTCATCGTATTTTTCCAGATTGATCCCGGCTCTGGATTTGGCATTGCTATGACAACTGTAGCAATGTTTTTCCAAGATTGGTTGAACACTTTGCTGATATAATTCCTGATCATCAGCACCACCAAATGCGGTGCATTGAATAAAAAGGAAGATAATGAATACAGATGCGGGCTTTAGCACTTCAACATCAATTTTTGGGGTATTTCAACACGTCATTGAATATTTTAAAACTAAGCCAATTGTGCCAAATTCACAAGGTCAAAGGATACCACAAACTGTTCTTGACAAGAAAACGGAGCAAAAAAAAGAGGATGCCCAAAGGACATCCTCTTATTATCAGAATAAAACGCTTAAAAATTAATTGGCTGCTTCCAGCCTGATTTCTATGATTCCTGAATCTGTAGCTCCTGAAAATACGACGGTTACAGCATCTCCCTCATTAACCAAGCCTGCCTCCGCCTTCGTATAAGTAACAGAAGTAGTGAAATTAGCACTAACAGTTACATTTTTCTTTGACCCTGCCAAAGGCAATAGCTGTAATGTACCATTAAGTTCCTGAGTCTTTAAAACTTCCGCCACCATCACATCACCAGGTTTAGCATTAGGGAAATATGCATCAATAGTAAAATCAGCATCTGCCACAGTCACGCCTGTTGATGTAACTTCAGAAATTTCGTAAAAAATTATATTGCCATTTTCATCATAAGGGATGTCGAAGTATGGCTGATCCGTACAACTCATCAATAATAAAAATGAGACTATAAATGATATTGATAATATATTTTTAGTTTTCATATTTTTCCAATTTTTTGTTTTACGAATTACTCACCACTTGTTTGTGTCGGCAAATAGGAAAAATTCTGCTGAATCACCCCATTGTTATTCATCTCACGTCCTGGTATAGGAGACAACAAATGCTGAGCAGTAAAGGCAAAGTTGAAAATTTGAGGCTGATGACCAATGAAATTCTGGATAGCAGAAATCTCATTATTGCCATAAACCACACACTTCCTTGTTCTACGCTGATCCCAGAGCATCTTATTTTCCATCGACAATTCCCATGCACGTTCACTAAGAATATCTTTGAGCGTAAGGGTATTACCATCCAATAGAGCTAAACCAGCTCGATCTCTTACTTCATTGATCCCTTTTTCGATCTCTGCAGCGCTTTCGCCCAATGCCCAGTTTACTTCCGTAAGCATCAATAAGATATCAGCATATCGATAGTGCGACCAGTTCAAACCGGATCCAAATACTGATTTAACCGCTGCTCTATCATAGTATTTATACAAATGAGGCGGGAATCTTACAGTATCGGTTACATCATCAATATTCGTATCCCAGGTAAAGAACATTCCTGATGGCCAGGCATTATCAGAAACTGCCGCCCGCCGATCATTTGCGGGGTATGAATCGTAATAGATTTGAGCTATAGTAAATGATCCATTTTCATCCGATTTGGAGATCTTCGTCAATAAAGGCAAAGACGGTTGAAGAATACCATTGGTATAACCATCCTGAGTAGAATACTGAACCTGAAAAATGGCTTCTCCCTGATTGTTCATCGCTGGGTCATGCAGGTCATTATATGTTCCCAAAGAATAATCACCATATAGAGCATCTAGCTGTGTTTTGGCTTTTTGTAAAAAGGCCGTTGCACTTGAGCTATTCACAGGATAATCCTGCATTGTCCAGCCACCTTCTACACACCAGTTTCTGGTAGGATTGGTTTCTACTTCCTGGTACGGGTATCCAGCTGCAGTAAGGTAAACATCTGCTAAAATCGCTCTTACAACATTCTCTGTTACACGACCATTTGCAGAATGGCCAGCCGGTACAACACCCAGTGCAAATTCCAAATCAGGGATGATTACCTCATCATAAATGGTCTTGAGGCTTGTGCGAGGCATTTGTGCTGCATTGACATCCGTCAGCGGTTCTGTGATCAACACCGCATCGCCCCAGTATCTTACAATACAAAAGTAGTAGAAAGCTCTCAGTGCACGTACCTCTCCCAGGTATTGGTTAAGTGTTGCCTCGTTCAATTCAACATTAGGAAGTAACTGTATAGCAAGGTTTGCATCCTGCACGCCACTGTACCAATTTGACCATTGATTGTTGAAGTTGTCTAAAAGGTGACCAGTCACCTGGTTTGTTGAATATCTATCGAATCTGGCATGTGGTTCACTTGTATAAGAACCACCCGTCTGGAACTCTAAGGTATTGGGTAGAATATTACCCCAATCCGCCGCTCCGCCTGTCCAGGCCGAAAGCATTCTGTAAGCCCCAATTACTAAGGGTTGCCCATACTCCTGTGCCGTCAAATCAGCTTCTGCTGTCAATTGATCTGTGGGCACCTCCTCTAAAAAGTCCTCACATCCACTCAGGGTAAAAAAGAATACCACTAAAAGTAGTGTGGGCCTTAGGTCGATTTTATTTATAATATATTTCATGTTATTAATTCTTAATGATTAGAAATTAACATTTACCCCCAAAATGAAGTTGGTAGGATTTGGATATTGGTACTTGTCAATATTTTGAATATTGCTTCGTGCCTTATCCAGGGAACTACCCTCCGGATCATAACCTTCCATTTCAATAGCGGTCAGCAGGAAGAAGTTTTCCATCGAATAGTACACACGCAATCTGTTAATCCCTAATAAGTCAGAAAATGTGTAACCAATTGATGCTGCCTGTCCTCTGATAAAAGCGGCATTATATATTTGATGTGTGTCTGAGAATGAGTCATAGCGAGCACCAGCATTTCCAGCCCTGGTCTGAGCTATCATTGTGTTCTCCTGATGGTCTGGTCTCCATGAATTCAATACCCTGTTTACCATCCCTGATACAAACTGACGGTCTTCAGCAGACTCGTGAACGATCGATTTATCAACACCACCAACAAACTGTATGGTCATGTTAGCATCGAAATTCCTGTAAGTGATGGAATTGACAAATCCGCCAAAAACTCTGGGATATGAATTACCAATAACATCACCGTCTGTAATCAACTCAATCTTACCATCCTGATTAACATCTTCGAACTTCAAGTCACCTGGTAATCTACCATAGCGAGCAGCTTCAGCAGCTTCCATGGTTCCCCACACACCCATTCGGTTAAGTCCAAAAAATGAACCGATTGGTTCTCCAACCCTGTATACTGATGTGGCATTACCTGCACCAGTATCAACGAATACATCTGCATTAGTTGGACCAAGTTTCAGGATCTTATTTTGATTGAAAGTTGCTGTGAGACGAGAATCCCAGGTGAAATCAGCTCGCTGTATATTGACAGTAGACAATCCAATTTCTACCCCTTTGTTTTCAACTTCACCAAAGTTTACAAAAGCACTACCTGGTGCACTAGATTCTGGTAAAGGCAGGTTAAATAACATGTCCCTAGTATGCTTGTTGTAGTAGTCCACCACTATATTGATCCGGTCGTTAAAAAGCCCAAGATCAATTCCTATATCCCATTGGAAAGTTGTTTCCCACTTCAGGTCAGGATTACCTGTTGATCCCGGATAGAACCCAGCCTGTAAACCATCACCAAACATTACATTGGTTGTATTGATATAACGCTGGGTAACAAAGCTTCCAATCTCCTGGTTACCTGTTTCTCCTGCACTACCCCTGACTTTAAGGTTTGAGACCACATCACTGATGCCTACCATAAAGCCTTCTCTGGACATGTTCCAGCCCAATCCAACAGATGGGAAGAAAGCATACTTATTGTTAGGTCCGAACTTTGAAGACCCATCGATACGGCCGGTCGCTGTCAACATGTACTTACCGTCATAAGCATAATTGAAACGAGCAAAGTAAGAGTTCAGCGCATTTCTCTGATTACGTGAATACACACGCGGAACATTTGTTCCTGCATTCAAATTGTTGTAGCTATAGAAATTGGATGGGAAATTGTAACCTCTTGCTTCCACCCATTCATTTTGATTCTCCTGCCAGGAAAGTCCAAGCACTGCTGAAATAGAATTACTTCCAATGATTTTATTGTAATTGAAATAGTTCTCATTTTGCCAATAAAACCACCTTTCATTACTTCCTCTAGCATCTGAAGTCCTGGTTCCCTGAAAATCTCCATTGAACCACCTGCTGTCATAGCTCCTGTTATCAACAGAAAAGTTGGTTTTGAAGCTTAAATCTTCCGTGATTTGAGCATTCAAAACAATACCTCCAGTGAACTGAGTATTGAGGTCATATCCATCTCTTTGATCCATGGTATACACAATGTTTCTCCAGTTCTCACCTACAGGAAAATCCCTTCCGGTACTCCACAGACCTGCATAATTTCCATAGATAGAAGGATCATTGGGATACTTAATAGGAAGTATTGGCCAGGTCTCTGAAACAGTTCTCAGTTGATCATCTCCCCTGGCGCTTTTTGCCCTGGTATATAAAACATTGGTACTAACACCCAACCAATCGGTTATTTCAATATCTGTTGTAAACCTGGCGTTGGTACGCTGATAATAGGATTCAATCAAAAGTCCATCCTGATAGGAGTTACCCAATCCGAAAGAGTACTTTGCATTTTCGGAGCCTCCGCTCACATCTACATAGTTGTCATGTGAAAGGGAATTTTCGAAAGCAATTTCCTCCCAGTTTGAATAAAACCTTGGCTTGTAATAATTACCATCATTGCCAACCAAATCCATGAAGTAACCTCCCTGAGGAACCTGCTCAAATAAATGAGGCATTTCAGACCAGGAAAGTCCTGTTCCTTCACCACCTCTAAAATCTTTGGACAAATCAAGCGTACCATACTTAGGCGTATTGGTAAATGCCTGCTCATACAGATAGAAAAACTGATCTGCCGTAACCGTATAATTATGTCGCTGCATGGTTCCTAAAGTCACAGAACCATTATAATTAACCTGTACATCACCAACTTTTCCTCGCTTGGTGGTAATCATAATCACACCATTTGCTCCACGCGTACCATAAATCGCAGTAGCCGAAGCATCCTTGAGAATATCTATGGTTAGGATATCCTGTGGGTTAATGTTTTGAAGCGCATTACTCACCCCAATGATACCATCTACTACAAAGAGTGGGTTACTGTTTGAGTTAATGGAGTTGGTACCCCGAATACGGATCAATGGATTTGAACCCGGATATCCGGCACCTTGCTTAACTACCTGAACCCCTGACACTTTGTTTTGCAGGGCTTGTCCCAGGTTCACAACAGGTCTGTCTACGAGTTCTTTTGGATCTAAGCTGCTGACAGAACCTGTCACATCTGTCCTTCGTTGCGTTCCATATCCTACAACGACAACCTCTTCGAGAGATTCGATATCTTCGGTTAAGGTTACATCAATGACCGAACGGCCATTTACAGGAACCTCCTGTGAAGTATACCCAACAAATGAAACGGTAATCACAGCATCTTGCGGAACACTTAAAGTAAATTGACCATTTACGTCTGTAATCGTACCATTAGTGGTTCCCTTTTCCTGGATCGTAGCACCAGGTAAGCCCTCACCACTTTCATCGGTCACTTTTCCGCTAATGGACACCTGCTCCTCAATGAGGATCTCTAAGGGTTTTTTGATTTTCCCTTCAGGTTTTGCATTGACGCTGATGATATTGTTGACTTGTCGGAACTCTAACTGATACTTCTGGGATAGAAAAAGCAATACTTCTTCTACAGACCCATTTTTAGTGCTGTATGAAATACGCTCATCATTGGAAACAGATGACTTATCATAAATAAACGAAAGCTCCGTTAATCTTTCAATTTCATTAAAAGCTTCACCCAGTGAAGTGTTATTGAGGTGAATTGAAATCTTAATCTCCTTTACGCTAGTGTTTTGAGCCGCTCCATCCTTTGCAAAGAGTACTGTGGAAAGTACAACCTGCATAATGAATATCCTGACGGTCCAATTCATAAATTTTAAGAATTGAGGTACAAATAATTGCATATATTTACAAGGTTTAATGATGTGGTTATTAAACAATTATGATTGCCTTTCACGCCAATAAAAGGCTTTCATTGCAGGCTTTCGGCTACCGGAAGCCTGTTCTTTTTTACTATTTTTTCATATGGATCATTTACGCTGTTTTTTTATTACTACTTCTTTATTTTGAATTTCAAAGTCAAACTCCTCTGAGTGACCAATTCCAATGAGCACCTCTTTCAAAGGTTCATTTTCAAATTGCCCGCTAAAGGACCACCTGGCCAATTCATCTTTTACATGAATGTCCACTCCATACCATTTCTCTAACTGCTGGAACACCTGACTACTGGAAGCATCCCTAAAGATCAGCACATTGTCCACCCAGGCTATGTCGGCATAGTCAAAGCCATTTATTTCATCAAAAAAGCCATTGTTCTCTGCTACCATCTCTCCAGGAGCCAGGATCACCGCGTCATCAATCTTGGAAGAAGTTACTGAAACTTTACCTGAGGTCAGGTATACGCTGGTTGATCCTTTTTCATTTCTAATACTAAAGGAAGTGCCAAGTGCCTGAACAACCACATTCCCTACTACTACCAGAAAAGGTCTGTCAATATCTTCTGCCACTTCAAAATAGGCTTCTCCTTTCAGGTTGACCACACGACTGGAGTCTGAAAAATACTTGGGAAACGTAATGCTACTCTGAGCGTTGAGCTTGACCTTGCTACCATCCCGCAGGTGAACCTGCAATTTCTGCCCTGCTAAAGTTCTACGGGATTCAGTGACCACCGGGATTTCTGTAATTGCTTCTGCCTTATTGAATTCCGGTAATAAATAAACGATACCAACAAGAATAGCCACAGATGCAGCAATGGATAGATACCTGAATGTATTGCGTCTGGATTCACGGAATTTATTCTCCGTTATCTCTTTTTTTTGAGTTTCTTCAATTTTTTTAAAAATATCCTTGTACACCTCATCGCTCTCCTTTCCGAATTTGTTTTTTGGATCGTTCCAAAACAAATCGATCTTCTTCAATCCCTTGGGACTGACATGGTGCTGCTCGAGCAAGCTATTGAGTCGGTGCTGCTCCTCCAGGTTCAGGTTGCCTCTTAGATATTTATAGATTAGTTCGTCGATGTTCATTTATTACTACTAGCGCTTGTAATAAAGAGTGGATTCAGCTATTGAGAGGTGGAGTCCTCTTGAAATATTTGTATTCTTTTTATTATACAGGGGATGTTACCAATGTATTATTCAATAATATGGACCTATTATTGAAAAATACTCAATCGATTTATAGAAATTCTGAATCACGCGTTCACCGCTTCTCTCACCTGTACGTCGCTGTACTTTTCGGAGATATATACTCTGATAGTGGCTATGGCCTTGATCATGTGGCTCTTCACAGTGGCTGTGGCAATGCCCAACTCATCAGAGATTTGCTGGTAGGTCATGTTTTTCTCCCTTGCCATCGAAAAAACCAGCTGACACTGGTCGGGCAAGGTTTTGATAGCTGCTTCCAGGGCGTTGAGCAGCTCTTTCTCGATCAGCACCCGCTCGGGGTCGCTCATATCGATTTCCTTGAGTGTCTTTTCAATGTCATGGTCGCCAATCCTGTGTGGGGATTTGGAAAGGACCTGCAGGGCCTGATTTTTAACAGCAATAAACAGATAGGCTTCAATGTCTCTGACCTTGCTGAAGTCGATTCTTGAGTTCCAAAGGTTTACAAAAACATCTGATATGACGTCCTTCGCGATTTCTTCACATTTAATCAATGAAGTTGCGAAGGCATACAGTCGACCAAAATGCGCTCTGTAAACCTGATCAAATTCCACCTTATAGGATATGATATTTTGGGGTTTCATGGAATGATCGGGTTATTAGCTGGTTTAGTTTGGATTCCTTAAAAGAAAGGATTTTTTTTCAATTCTAAAAATCTTACATGAATTCTCCGCTACTTTTTACGTTATTTTTATTTAACCAAAAGATAAAGCCTTCTTAAGAATAAAGATACAGAATTATTTTACTACCAACGTCAACTAAATCATAAGAATGATGCTATTTAAATCGGTTTAGCTCTTCCATGAGTGACCGGGACCCCACAAAAAATTCAGTCCTCTGATGAAACTCTTTTGGATCAATGTCAAGGATACGACTGGTGCCATCCGTAGCTTCTCCATTGGCTTGTTCGGCAATAAAGGCCAGTGCATAACACTCGTAGAGCAAACGCAATTTCCCATTGGGCTTGTCCTTTGTTTTAGGGTAAAGATAAATTCCCCCCTTCAGCATGTTGCGGTGAAAATCTGCCACGAGAGAACCGATGTACCTGGCCGATATACCCGTTTGCCTGCAGTTAAAAATAAACTGGCTAATGTAGGGATCCGTCTGATCGAGCAGGCTCTCGTTAATAGAATAATAGTTTGGCTTATCCGGGAAGGCCATTTCCGGGTGTGACAGGATAAACTCCCCAAGCGAGAGGTCGAGGGTAAACCCGTTAACGCCGTATCCTGTGGTGTAAACAAACATCGTGGAAGATCCATAGAGCACATATCCAGCAGCCACCTGGGCACTCCCCTTTTGCAGGATGTCTGATTTGGTCACTTTGGTCCCGGTAGGTGATTGTCTTCTGTAGATAGAAAAGATCGTTCCAACAGATACATTTACATCGATATTGGATGATCCATCCAGGGGATCGATGGCCACAATGTAGTTATTGTTTTCATTGATGTGAATGATCTTCTCTTCCTCCTCAGACACCACTGCAGCAGTCATTCTCCCATTGGTAAGTGCCCGGGTAAACCTGATATGTGCCACCACATCCAGCTTCTGCTGATTTTCACCCTGAACGTTTACTTCACCTACCTGACCATTGAGACCGGACAGGCCAGCATTGATCACCTCTTTATTGACGATCTTGCCTGCCAGGGCGATATCTCTCAGCAGCTGGCTCAGCTCACCAGTTGCATATTTGAATTCATCCTGTTTACTTTTGATAAATCGATCGAGTGTGGTTCCGATGGGAGTACCAAGGTCTTTCTTTTCAGCCATTTTAATGATTGAATTTTTAAATACTAATCGTTTTAAATATAATCATAATGTACGAAGGAGCTATCAGTGGTTTGGTGACTTATTAAAATGGAGACAAATGACAGTCGGACGCTCAACACTTAACTCATCTTCGATAAGCTTTCACAGTCGTCTGATGATCACTGAAGTGATTTGTTAAGCTGCTTACCTACAACTCCGCATACAGTTGAGCCATCAACCCCATGCCCATCTGGGCGATGACCCGGTAATCACTCTCCTGCAGCTCCTCTCCTCCTCTGTTGTCCTGTGAAACACTTCTAAGAAATCCATCCGGGGTGAGGTAGTCTTGTAAGGCTGTCCAGCATTTTTCCGCATGTGATCTGTAGGATTCGGGTAATAAGCCATTGTTGACAGCAGTCATGATCGCGGCGCAGATCCCGGCGGAACCTGAAGTGTCGACGGCGTTGTCAGTGTGCATGAAACCATTCCAAAGCCCATTCTCCTGCTGCATGGAAACCGCGATATCAATGCCTTCTCTGAATTTAGCGAGCACTTCTTCATCCTGGATGTCGTCTTTGAGCTCGACGATGGTTCGTGCAAAGCCCAGCAAGGTCCAGGCAGCTCCCCGCGCCCAGTTTCGATAGGTATATTTATTTGTTTCTGTATAATATCTCAGGTAAAGACTTTCATCCGCTATCAGGACAAATCGGTGCTTTAGCTGCTCGATCGCCTTTTGCGTCAATGAGGGATCATTCCAGGCCTTGCCCATGACTGCCAATGGATAGGCCACGGTATAACAACCCTCTGCGGTGAGTGTCATAGATCCTGTGATCATCCCGTTTTCTTTGGTTTCTCCTTCCAGCCCGGTAATGACGTTTTTGAGCATCTTGTGGTCAGGGTTGATCCGGGTAAGGGTGGCGTAAGGAATGGTTGATTCAATGCCATCGATGCGATTGTCCCTGGGCACATTGTGTGAGTTTTCATAATGCAGGTCCTGATTGTCATCAAAATACAGATCGAAGTGGTCTTTGATGGCCTGTAGCGCCCGTTCCTCACCCTTTTTGGTATACAGCTGCCACAACCCGTCCAGTACGGTGCCCTCTCGCCAGCCAAAAGCCTGTACTGACTTAACGGACATAAAGCAATCCAGAAAATCACTCAACTCACCTGTCTTTTTAGAAGAGACTAAAAAATGAGGAGTAAATACCGGTGCCGCCTTTTCAGCAGACCGATCATAGAAGCCAAAGGGTGATGCTGATTCCAGGGTGATTTTCAGTCCGTGTTGGTTGATCGAGTCCACATATTGCTGATCAATCTTTAACTCATAGGGAACCAATACGGAGGAAAACCGGATATCGATGGCTCCCAGGTAATCATCATTTTGTGCAGCATACACTTTGAGGAGCTTAATGTCTCGCATTTCCAGGGCCGGTGTCATCCGAAGATAAAGGTCGGCCTGAGGTAATGCTTCAGCTGGTTTTACGGTGATGGTGCCATCAGGTTCCACCTGTGAAGCAGACCAACCGAACGCTACCCTGAAATCAGGTTTGGTGATTACCTGCTCCGCTCCGGTAACCCTGGCAGGAATCATTTTGGTACCCGAGAAGGGCTCAGGCTGGCTACACTGCCAGGTAATAGCGGGAACAGTATACAGGGCGATCCCTCCAAGTTGGAGGTCTTTGATGAAATGGCGTCGGTTCATGGGCATCAAGATAAAAAATTAAAATGGTATGGAATGGTGGGTGAGCGGATCAGTCAAACTCCACTATACCTGTTATTGTCAATCCTGAGGTTAAAAAATTAAATGTAAACAACCAAAGTATCGGTAGTACCGACTCCAGCAAGCTGGCAATGATGCAAAACTCCCCATGAACGCCATCCATTTCCAGAATAAAGGGACACGTCCGAAGATAGAAAAACATTGGGAGGATAGAATAGTGCAAAATGATCATTTTGACCTGAATGGATCCCTTACTTCTAATTCGGTGGCAACCCAATATGAACACAATCTCACAATAGATGGGGTGCAACAAAGTGTGTACTAGGGGAAATTCTCAAAACAACCTATATGAAGGAAACACAGTTTATTCGTTTTCATTAATAATTAGATTTATCGTTTTTTTAATCCCAGGTCATCAGAATCCCTAAAAAAAGAGAAGCCGAATAAATATCACCCGGCCTCTTCAATAATGGATTCAACGTAATGTTTCTTCAAAACGCGCCGTGTTTATCTCATAAAACTTAATGTCTTCCATGGCAATGGTATTGCTAACTCGTAATGCTGAGCGAACCTTAATTTCACCAGGTAATACTTCTTGAAATCTCGCATATTCCTTAAAAGTCTCAAGTGATTCATCCGGATATGAAATAAAATGTGGTTGTTTAGCATTTTCAAACAAGGAAAACATGAGACCAGGACCCGCCACAACAAGTCCAACAGCACCAAATGTGTTTACCTCCGTCGATTTTGAAAGCAGACTCAAAAGGGAGGGGACTGCAATGGCCATAAGCATCAAATACGAACGCTCCCTAAAGCGGCTCAGCTGTATTTGTAGGGTAACAATCTCATCCAATGAGTAGATGATCAGGTGATTATCTCCTGTCAACAAATAAATGGAGTCATCAATGAAAATGAGTTCCCCAATTATTGTTGAATCGGATGATGTAATATTTACTGTGGTTAGGGCTCCGTGATCCTGCAATCGATCAAGTGAAACTGACCTACCCTGATACGTATTTTGTGAGCAACCCACCAGCAAAAAAATGGCTAAAACAGCAATAAAACCTTCTTGTTTCTTCATGACAACCTAATTTGTTTCACAATAGATGGTCTTCTAAATCCAGGTATCAGCTAAAGGATTGTTATACCTAAAGGTCAATTAAATCCCGATGTGAAAACAAGCAGGTTTGTTGCAGATGATTTAAAATATTGATTGAAGGCTTTAACTATTGTTGCGTTCTCTGCAAAATAAGATAATACAGCAGGTTCTACTTTATCTGCAAACTTTTAAACAGCGGTTGTTCCGGAGTAATTGTTATTCTTGACCTAGCGTGATCATTTGCATCTCCTTCCCAAGCTTTAGCTTGATCCTGAGTGCTAAACTGATCTTTTCTGCTATTTCACTCTGTAGGCTCAGAAGATCTTCAAAGGGACGGTCATAGGTGTCACCCCATATTTGATCTCCAGTATTAAGGTCGATCAGGTTTACCTCAACTCTCAAAGTATCCCGGTATCTCTGTAACTGACCTGTCAGGATGTGAGATGCTGTTGTCTGATCCCTGATTTGCTCAATCGTCTGGTTTTCATAAAACTCACCAGCTGAAGCGTGAATGATCCTCAGGTCCCGGATCGTTGATAACTGGCTCCTGATAGCTCCCCTTATCCCTTCGCAAATATATTTTTCATCATCGGTCAGATTAAGATTGTGAAGCGGCTGAATCACAAGGGATTTGGTTTCGAGATTCGGAGTACTTTGACTCCCATTGACTCCTAGATTTTGAATAAACCAGGTGCTCATTGCTACGATAACAAGGATAATCACTGCCTTAGTCAACATCAGAACCGGCTTCTTTTCTCTTTTCGATCCAGGATCAGCTTGCATTTGGGAGGTTGTCCGGAATTGAACGGGAGTCCTGTTGAAATGATGAGTAAATACGGAAGAAAAATAGGTTGCACTATTGAACCCGCACCGATAACTAATTTCTGCTACCGTCAGATCCGAATGAGTGAGGAGATCCTTTTCTCTCTCCAATCTAAACTCTCGCATATATTGTGTAGTACTTTTATCCAGCACCTGATGGATCTTCCGGTGTAACTGCGAACGGCTCAAATTCATTTGCTCCGCCAGCTCGGATGCCCCGAAGGATTCATTCCCCAGGTTTTCTTCCATGAGCAGGGTGAGTCTTTTTTCAAATGTATCAGGAGCCTCCATGCTGATTATAATTATTTGGCTCCGGCCATTGGAAGTGGAAAATCCATTATCTTTAGGTCCATAGTTTTAGATTTAGATAAGCTGAAACTTGTTGGGGAGTTGGAGACCGGCCAAAGTTTTTCAACTCCCTGTTTTTATGATCAGAAAAGAAACCAGATGAATACATCCGGTCTCTGCAGGAGGTTACGTTGATGTTAAACGTAATGTTTGTCTTAAAATTTTGATCCTATTCGGCCACAACACCCGGTGCAGGCACCATCAAATGCACATAGGGAGTACCCTTCCACATCACCCATGGACCGCCTTGCTTCGGATCTGTGGGAAACTCATCCAGCATTTTGGGATCCGGGAAGAGAATGGCCAGGTGTGGTTCACCGGGCGCCATCACATGCTTTGCCGCCGTTTCAGGTGTGGCGTAAGGGTCCTCGTTGCTCATCGGAGGTGCGCCCTGAAGCCAATATCCAATAGCGATCTTTGATCGCCTGGGTGGCTCTTCGTTCTTGGTATAAGCTTCCAGGAACTTCATCCATTGCTCCTCAATACACATGGGATACGGAGGACCGCCGAGCAAGGTAGGGAAGCAGATATACCCATTCGTACCTTGTTTCAAAACTCGCTTGCTTACCCATTCCATCACGGTCGCTCCTTCGGCTATGGAAGGAGGCGCCGCAGAAAGGGCCTGTTTGATTTTTTGTTCGTCAGTTAGCTCTTGTGCTTCTGATGAGAAGGCAAACACAGAGGCTAGTGCCAAGATCAGGATTAAGAGTAGTTTTTTCATGATTTTATGGATTTATCGTGAATGATTTATTTGTTGATGCATAGATGATTTGATAGAATTCTACAAGCGCTGGAGGTCTTCACCTGCCCCTGAATTTCGCTTCCTGGATTTTACTTTTTTATTTCCGAAAGTATTGGTGTAGGTGATTCTGAATCCTTTAGAATCGAGATCAAAAGTGCTAACGTTAGAAAAGCCGCTCTCTGGTACTTCCATGCGCCTGGTTTGTATCCAGGTTCGGAAGATATCACTGGCGCTTATGTTCAGTGTACCTCCGTTTTCACCTAGTTGCTTTCTAATCCCTAAATTGATCCTCCACCTTGGATCAATTCGCTGTATTCCATTAGTTGTTCCTGAGTGGTAAAGAACATTCATATGAAATGACAGGTCGTGAAGGAGATTGAATTTTTGTGTTGAATTGATGGTGACCCAGGAGACCCTGACATCTACAAAATCATCATAATAGTCTGAGATAATATGCTGATAATAGCTGTTGATGTTATTAATCATTTCCCACCATCCAGTGATGTTCACCGGCAGCGATAAATTCAAACTGAAGAGGTCCCTGTCCTTCAGATTGCGTGCAGTGTAAATGGTAAAATCCGTATCTTCAATCTGGTTAGGTTGAAATCTGGCGATGGTGTTAGATATATCGCTGTATTCAAATGATAAACTCGCACCTTTAATAAAATATGCAGCTTTGTAAGAATGGGTTAGCTCAGGAAACAACTGTGTATTTCCCGTAAAGAAAGTTTTTGTATCAATGAATCCTATGAAGGCGGCCAAATCAAAGAATGATGGTCTTGTGATCCTGCGGCTATAGGTAAGGCTTAAGCTGCTTTCTTTCGAGAATTTTTTTAACAGATATAATGTAGGAAATAAGTTGCCATAGTTGCGGTCCACCACTTGCTGCCCTAGTTCATTCCTGATATCCGTGAGGGTTTGTTCATACCTTAATCCTGCTTCAAATTCCAAATCCTCACCAAAATTTGTATTGAAGCTGCTATATGCAGCAAAAATGTCTTCTTCCATTGATGTATAGGTGGTAAATATTGAATCCAGTCTCCATTCATTATTCTCAAACCTTCCAGCGACCACCTCATTCTCCAGGTAATTCAAAGTAGTTTTGACTCCAAATTCCCATTGCCTCCCTCCTGTAGTTTTGTGTTTATAGTCTATTTTTCCCACCAATATTGATAGAGGAGTAGTTCCATCCAGATCTATTTTATCCGTTGAAAAAAGTTGTTGATTATTTGAAAAGTATTGATTGTTGAAATCCTCACGTTGGCTTCTGTATCTGGATATATAATCCAGGTCAAGGTTGATTTGCTGATATTCACTAAAAATGTGCTGAAGATTAAAGTTCGCCAGGTATTGCCATATCTTTTCAGCTCCTAAAACGTCAAGATTCACCAGTGTATCGATACCTGGTTGATACTCAAATTCAGCAGTTTGAACTGCATTTGACTTCTGGTCATTGATGAAAAAAGTTCCAAGGATTCCTACAACAGTATTGTCAGACAGATCATAGTCTATTGCCAAACGGCCTTGTGACCTTAGGTCTTTGTAGGACCTGTTGTTGACTGAGTTTGACTGGAAATCATAACCCGGAGTTATAGCCTGATTTGAGACCTCCCAAATCCATTCTCGTCTCGTATTCTGGAAGTAGTATTCAGATTGAATATTCAACTTCCTTCTTCTGTAATTAATGTTGCCACCCGCTGAATATCTCGCTTTTCTCTGACTACCGCCCCAAACCGATACCCCTCCATTTAAGCCTTCATTTTCATTTTTTTTGAGCACGATATTGATAAAGCCGGCGTTACCTTCCGCGTCAAAATTGGCCGGAGGGGTGGTGATCAATTCAATTTTTTCGATGTTACTCGATTGCATACCCTCCAACATTCCAAAAAGCGCAGACATCTCCATCCTGGTCATCTTTCCATTAATCATCACGCTTACTCCACTCTTTCCATTGATGGATACGTTTGAGCTAAACCGATCGACTGTTACACCCGGCGACTTCTCGAGGATCTCAAGAACTGTATTGCCTGCCATGATGGGACTGCTTTGAACATTCACGATCATCCGGTCAATGGTCTGTTCGAAAACGGGTCTTTCAGCTTCGATGACTACCTCATCCAGCTCTTCAATAGATTCCGATAGTTGGATGGGATTGAGAGCAATATTTTCATTCGTAACCTGGAATGCCGGCGACTGATTTACTGAAAATCCAATGACACTGCATTCAATGAAATAATGACCGGGATCGACATCAGGAATTGAATAGTGGCCCAGATCGTCAGCAATGGAACCTTTCACGAAGCTTGAATCGATAGCACTTAACAGAAAGATATTTGCAAATGGAATGCCTTCATTATTCTTATCGACAATCGATCCGACTATGGATGATCGCGCCACAGTTAGCTGATCATTTGCGGAGATTTCGAAAAACAGGAAGAGGAGGATTAAAGTAAGTGCATACGTCCTCGGACGGTAGGTATGCTGATGAAGTATGTATACTTTTACTACCATAGTTTTAGGATTAGATATGCTGAAACTTGAAGGGAGTTGAAGACCGGCCAAAGTTTTTCGACTCCCTGTTTTTTACATATTAGTTAAATTCTATTCATTTCATAATCTCTTTAATTCCTCTTCAGAGATAGCTTTTCTCTTATTGCCTGAATTGTTCTTGCTGTTCCCAAATTTCTTTGCATAAGTTATCCTGATCAATTGGTTGTCCCAGCTGACTGTCCGAAAAAAGGCTAAATCTTGATCAGGGACAAAGCTTTCATACCTCCAAATCCTTGAACTTAAGATGTTTTCCAGCTGCACATTGAGTGAACCACCATCATTGACAAATTCTTTGGTTATACCAAGAGAAGCCGACCCAAAAGATTTTGTTCTTGTCAGACCTGATGCCATGCCGGAAACAAATTTACCGGTGAGCTCTGCTGAGATGCTTTTACTAATCCTGATCTCATGGAAACTAGAAGTTGAAATATATCGAACCATCAGCTCCTGACGTTCTGTAAAATAATCAGATATCGCCCTTTTGTGATTTAGTCCAAGGTGATTATTCATTTCCCACCAGTCTGTGAGTATCAGAGGAAATGAGAAATTAACATTGAACAGTTTTGCAAAATCGAAATTGATATTCTTTTTGATGACCTGGTCCTCATTTTCCAATCGCATTGGTTGCGCATCCTTTTCGTTATATATCATGCTATAGCCAAATGATATGGCAAACTGGTCCAAAATCCCGCCAAGACGAAGTGTGTGGGTCCTTGTCGGAATCAACATGGGATTGCCAGACATGAATGTTCTGGGTTCCATAAATACTGGTATAGGGGAAAGCTCCAGAAAAATAGGTCGATTGATCCGGGACGTATAAGACAGGTTCACATGAAGTCTGTCAGTTAAATCTCTGGAAATCGAAACGTTCGGAAACAGGTTTCCATAATTTCTATAAACGCTGGAAGTATCTGATCTTTTTCGGATTCTGCTTGTTGTGTGCTCATACCTTAGACCTGCGACAAGATTAGTCTCCCCTATAAAAGTGTTTATTGATCCATAACCCGACCAGATATTTTCATCTAAATCACTGGAAGCAGAAAATAGTAGGTTATTAACATTTGTATTATCATTCATTCTATCCGGATGTGTATCATTCCGGAAGGTATTGTGGGAAGCTTTGACTCCAGCTTCAATTTTTGTCCTAGGTCCCCTCTCTATCTGATAATCTAATTTACCGATCCAAAAATGAGTGGGATAAATACTTTTCCAGGAAATGTCTTGCATTTGATTTTGATCATTATTTATGGAAGAAATTTGATAATCATATCGTTGTTGATTATTGTTCAGAAATTGTAGATAATCCAGATTGAGATCAAGTTGTTGTTGGTTAAACTTATGGGTGATGCTGAAATTTGTCACCGCCAAATTTCTTTGATGATTAAGATACCCACTTCCCATTGCAAGGCTATCTACCCCGGGATCTATTGAATAAAAACTGCTGGATTCTATATCACTTTCAAGGTCTCTGACATAAAAATCTCCCATCACTCCGATCAAGGTTTTTGCTCCTAAGGAATACTCTACGCCTGTCCTAAGAGAAAGCACATTTTCATTTGCATCCTGGCTAAATGAGCTTTTAGTACTAAACAGGTATTCAGGATTTTGAAAATCCCAATCGTGCCCCCTAAGTGTGACCCAATTGATATGGTGCCCAGCAATGTCCGCAAACATGACGATAGATTTGCTGTTATAACTAAAACTGCTACTTCCCAGAATTCTTTTCCCTCTGCCATATCCCGATCCGATTGAAAATGATCCAACTATACCCTCAACTTCATTTTTCTTCAAAACAATGTTGATTATCCCGGCTGCACCTTCTGCATCATATTTTACGGAAGGTGCGGTGATTAATTCCACCCTTTCTACATTCTGGGGAGGGGTGCTTTGGAGGTAATCATAAGCTGTTCCACTCATGCGGGTGTATTTACCATTGATCATCACCACAACACCGGTTTTCCCATCAATGGTCAAAGGTGAAGATGAAACCCCTGGTAACCTTTCAAGAATTTCACAGACAGAATTCCCCTGGAACAACGAGCTGCCCTCCACATTTATCACTAACCGGTCAATCTTTTGCTCGAAGAGAGGCTTTTCTGACACAATAATCACCTCATCAAGTTCCTCAGTAGATTCAGACAACTCCATGGGATCGATTGAAACATGGTGATCCTTCACTTCAAATGGTCCGGAGTATCCTTCCGAAAACCCTACCATACGACCCTGAATGAGGTAAGTTCCCGGAGCAACACTGGAGATCAAAAAACTGCCCTGATCATCCGCAATGGCACCCTTCACAAAGCTTGAATCTGAAGCATCAAGTAATAAAATACTGGCAGAAGGCATTTCCAGATCATTTTCCGTAAATACTGAACCTGTGACAGACCACTGAGACACAGATTCGTCGACCAGCTGGGGGAATTCCTTATCCTTTTCAGCACCGGCCACGGCAATGGATGCTCCGACCCTTTTGACCGAAACACCCGCCTGAACAGATACTTCTTTAAGCAAATCATCCATCTGCCATGAGGGCTGACCCAGACTGATCTGTCTGTTTTGGAGCGATTGATCCAGGTAGGCAAAAGTGAATCCGGTGTTACTCTCCAATTCGGAGACAAGATCTTTTAGCTCACCCTCCTGATGCTCCACTTCTACCATGATCTCAGACAGGTAGGTCTGGGCTATGGATTCAGTCACAAGGGCAAAGACTGCAGAAAAAATGGTGATCGATATGGTGATCCTCAGGTTCATAATCGCTTCAATTCATCCTCGGCTCCTCCTTTTCTTTTGCTTCTTGATTTGATCTTGCTGTTTCCGAAAGTGTTAGTGTAGGTTATCCTGAAAATTCTTTTGTCTAAATCACCAGTGCTTCTATGAGTAAGATTGCTGTGGGGTAAGGTGATTTCAGTCACATTATTATTAGTATTCAGTATGTCGGATATATTGAAACTTAGCTTGCCACGATGATTAGTGAATTCTTTAGTTAAGCCGACTGACAGATCTCCCCACGGTCCTCGGGTCCTGAATCCGTCAAGATATCCCGAATAATAGCTTCCTAATATCTCCGCAGAAAAATGGTCCCCTAGTTTGAAACTGTGGATACTTTTTGCAAGCGCATAATTGAGTGATCTCTTAAACCCTCTCGATTTCAAAGAGGTCGTAACCTGTTTATGAACAAATCCAAAATGATTATTCATTTCCCACCAATCGGTAAAGATCGCTGACATCGTCATTCTAATACCAATCAATTCACTTCTACCAAAATTTGAATTTGACAAAATGTAAAAATCCGAGTCTTCCATGTGAATCGGAAGGTTGGCAATATCATTATGGATCTTACTGTATTCAATTGATGGGATTAGATTTCTCCAAGTACAACTTAACTGAAACGTTTGAACTCTTGCGGGTAACAGCAAGGTATTCCCTGAACTAAATATTCGTGGCTCCTTAAATTTTTGGCCAAATGACAACATATTAAAAGTGGGCCGACTAATTCTCGACACATAGGATACATTGACTGAAGATTTCCCATTTAATGGTCTTGAAAGAATAATGCTTGGAAAAAGACTTCCGTAAGACCTATTGACGACAGGGAACTCACTACCGTCTGCAATTGAAGTACTGGTATGCTCATATCTCAGGCCTGATCTAAAAGTTGTTTTACCCAGTGTAGTTTCAATGGATCCATAGGTAGCCATGATTACTTCATCCATGTCTGAAAAAAAGGTAAAAAGGGGATAAGTTTCAAATTCATGATCTGCGAGCTTTTCCGTGTTTACATCATTTCTCAGCTTATTTGATGTAGCCTTAATTCCAGTCTGGATGACTGTATTTTGACCTATAAGTAGTTGATAATCCAAAGTTCCCGTCAAAACCCTGGCGGGGTAATTGTTTCTGACGAGCAAATCTTCTGTTAAGAGATCCTCTCCATCTTGCGGAATATATTCATTATCATACTGGTCATTTTTATTCCTTACAAAATCCAGGTAGTCCAGGTTAATTTCAATCTTTTGCCTGGAATCAATCTGATGCTCAAGGCCAAAATTGAAATGTGATTGGACTCGCATATCCTTATTCCTTCTGATGCTGTTGGTAACAGTATCTATACCCGGTTCAAAATTGTAATAGCTTCTTCCGTACATGTGTGCCTTATAATCCCTGATCAACAAGTCACCAGAGACGCTGAGAGTTGTTCCTGGACTTACATCGTAATGTACTCCCATCCTGGCAGTCATTTGATCCGATCCTCCTATTCTTTTGAGGCTATTTGTTGAACTCAATAGTTCTTCCAAACCTTTAAATTCTCTGCTGTAATGATGATTCAATTGCTGCAGATCGCGGGTAAACGAAAGACTGCTAAAAAAATAATGTTTTTGAGTGACCCTGTTGAAGTTAGCGCTCGTCATAAATTTTGGCCTTTTCCCATGACCTGCCATGATGTTTACAGATCCGTTCATCCCCATCTCGTCATCTTCTTTCAAGACAATGTTGATAATACCTGCATTTCCCTCGGCATCATCTTTGGCCGAAGGGACGTTTTTAAGTTCTATTTTTTCCAACCGTTCGGTCGGGAAACTACCCAAATAAGCCCATAGGTCATTTCGATTCATGTTGGTAGGCTTGTCATTGATCTTTATCATGATCCCGCCTTTTTCATTCAAGCTGATACAGTTGTTGGCAACACCAAAAGAAACACCCGGCAACTTTTCAAGCACTTTCTTTGCATCATACCCCGCCATGGTTGGACTGTTTGCCACGTTTACAATTAATCGATCCATTCTTTGCTCAAAGAGCGGCTTATCTGGCTCTACAATGACTTCATTGAGCTCCACAATGGATTCTGATAGCTGTATGGGATCGATAGCAATGTGTTTGTCTTCCACCTGAAATACCGGCGAGAACCCAGAGTTGAAACCGACCCGACTACTTTGAACGATATAATCACCGGGATCAATATTGAAAAAGGCATATTCCCCCTTAGCATTGGTAGCAACTCCCCGGACCAGACTTGAATCCACAGGATTTAGTAATTGCACATTTGCATATGGCAGGGCGGTATCATATTCATTGGTCACTGACCCGCTTATTGACCAGGCATATTCGACCTCCTCGGCAAACTGGGGAAAATCTTTATCTTCTGCAGCTACAGCAACAGCAATGGAACCACCAACCCGCTTCACGGAAACACCTGCCTGTGAAGAAACCTCCTTAAGCAAGTCATCCATCTGCCAGGATGGTTCGTGCAGACTGATTGACTTATTTTTGAGCGATTGATCCAGATAGGCAAAAGTGAATCCCGTATTACTCTCCAATTCGGAGACAAGATCTTTGAGCTCACCCTCCTGATGCTGTACCCGGACGGTGATCTCAGACAGGTAGGTCTGGGCAGTTGTTTTTGGAGCAAGCATTATTAATACCGCATAGATCAAAAAAGCAATATGATTCGCTTTAGGTATCATCAGGTTGGTTCAGAATTCTTTATTTCACATTCTATTTTACAATGATCTTATTGCCTGTTATTTCATATTCAAGTCCATAAGCAAATGATAGGCTCTCCATCACCTCCCGTATGTTGGGAGTCTTATGTTTTGAATTATACAATGCAGTGCGATTAAATGGCTTCTTTATTTCATACTCGTAGCCGAACCATCTTGAGATGGACTTCATAGCCTCCTCCAAAGTCACTTCATTGAAAATAAGCTGCCTGTCCATCCATCCAAAATACAAACTGGGATCATCAACTTTTTTCACATTAAAAAACAAGTCACTCAAAATCACTGCTTCATTGGGAGTGAGATCCACTGCTTCTGCGCTATGTTTTACGGAAACTTTTCCAGTTCTTACAGCAACTATGCTGTTTTCTGTATCCGGGTAGGCCTTGATGTTGAATGATGTGCCCAGTACCTCTACCCGATTTTCGCCAAAATGAACAATAAAGGGTTTTTGAGGATCAGATATTACTTCAAAAAAAGCTTCACCATGGAGTTGTACCATTCGGGTTTGCTGGTTATAACCGGAAGTATAAGTAAACTTACTTCCGGCATTTAAAGTAACTTTTGTTCCATCTGTCATCACAAAAGTTGACCACTTTCCAGCCGGACTTACCCTAATGAACGTCTTTTCCGTAGATTGCTCTCCATAATAGGTAGGGTATAAATGATATATAATAAGGGCGACAGCCATTAATATTGCAATCGAGGCAGCTATTCTTCTCCATAGAACAGGACGCTTTCGCTGTTTCCTACCGTTTTGAGAAATAATCGATTGAGGATCTAATGGTAACACTTTTGACTTCTTCGAATTTTTTATGCCAGAGGTAATTCCCTCCCACACCTTATTTCTCGCTCCTTCAGCTGGTTTGAAGTCAATTGTCCGGATAGACAATAAAAGCTCTTTGGCCTTTTTGATTTCGGTCACCTTGGATGGATTGGCTTTGATCCAATCCTGCCAGTAAATATTGTTTGATTTATCCGTATTGAGTACCCACTTCCTAAAACTAGGATCCAGCACAAAGTCGTCAGCTTTATAATCTATATATTGGTGAATATCTTTTTTCATTCTACCCTATAGACAAATTGCCTTCAGGCTCCTGTACAACCCAGGTCAAAAAAACAATGATTTTTATGATTGATCTTCTGTTTTTATATATCCAGAGATAAAATTCCTAACTAATTCCAATTAATAGTACGAATTTCGCAATTACTTATTAAGATTTGACCTTAAGCTGCCTACTGCTCTGGATACCAGCTTATAAAGAGATTGAATATTAATCGACAGTATCTCTGATGCCTTTTCATAACTGTAGTTTTCAAAGAAGATCAGCATCACTGCCTCCCGCTGACGTATTGGAAGGTCATTGACGAGGATTTTTAATTGTGCTTGATCTTGCAGTGTATTATTGAAGTCCTCATCATTATTTGATTTTAATCCTATCAAATCATGCCTTTGCAGAAGCGTAAGAATCTCCTTCTTACGCTTCTCAGCATTGTATGTATTGTATATTCTGTTCCTTAATGACTTAAATAAATAAGGCTCGACATGCTCTACACCTGACAGTTGTGCTCTCTTTTCCCACAGATCAATAAACAAGGTTTGAACGCAATCTTTAATAATTTCCTCATCTTGTAGTAAGGTCATACCAAACCGAAATAATCTTTCGAAATGCTTATCAAATATCACCTCAAATGAACGAAGATCACCACTAATAAACCGATCCCACTCTTCAAGGGTCGGTTTATTCCTTTTATTTGGTGGGAAACCCATATTTCTCAATTAGAGAGGTCCTGAAAAATTATTCAATATTATTAAAGTTACTATTCTAGAAATTTAAATATTAAGGTTTTGACAATTATTAAACAGTTTTATAAAATGCAATAGCATTTATAGCGTAAAATAGATTCAGATGACACTAAAGCAACTACCGGTTTGATTTTTCGCTTTGATCCGCCGATGTTTATGATGTAGATTATGTTGATTACCACTAAAAGGAGCAGGAAATGTTGAAAAGGAATTTACCTCCGTCACCCCAGGAGAAATATTGCGTGAGATGTTAATCAGGGAATATAACCTGACGATTACAGAAGTTGCCCAGGGATTAGGTATGGCAAGAGTAAACCTATCTGCTATTGTGAATGAACGTGCGGGGATAAGCCCAGAGCTTGCCATTAAGCTTTCAGAAGCTTTTGGAAATACTGCTCAGTTTTGGATTAACCTCCAGAAAAATTATGAGCTAGGCATGCAGAAAAGAAAGTGAACCGGAAAAGTATTAAGCATTTTCTTCGGCATAGGGATATATGATAATGATGTTCAGTGATTTCAGGCAACGCATGATAAAAAGTAAAATGGTAAAGTATTGTGGTGAAACTTTAGCTTTCCAACCTTATCACTCCATCCTCCATCAATACCAAATCATAGTAACCATATCCAAACTTATCAGCGGTGTTTCGATGGCAATCATCTTCCGGAAATTCGACTTGTAAAAACTCAAACTGTTCAGGTACCTTTTCCGGAAAAACCTCCTCTCAATATGTCAATTCAAGATACAAACAGCTTATTTTACTAGCCCAAACCTAATTCAGGAACGTACTTATGCTAAACAAACATCACTTACCAAGCATCTAAAAAATGGGGAGTTTCCTAAACCGTCGTAAATTCATCCAGACTGGAGCCTTAGCGGGAGCAGCTGGTCTTTGGTCTCCGTCCTTACAGGCACAAAGTCCTGATACTTCATCGTCTGTCATCGGTCAATCAAAATGGGATCTGGATAGTCCGGCTCTCTGTGTAGATCTCGATAAAATGTCGCAGAATATCAAGACCGTGCATACAAATTTACAGGGCACCGGGGTAGCTGTTAGGCCTCACATTAAGACGCATAAATGTCCGGCCATTGCAAAAATGCAGATTGCTGCCGGGGCGGTAGGTGTTTGCGCTGCTAAAATTTCTGAATCCGAGGTCATGTTAACAAATGGTATCAACGATGTTTTGATGACCGGTGTGAATGTAACCGTTCCGAAGATTGAGAAAGCCATGGCACTACGGAAAAAGTACAATGGGTTTATTCAGGCAGTTGATGATCTTCAGAATGCGCAGGATCTGCAAGATGCGGCAAAGGCAGCTGGTATCATTGCCGATGTGGTCGTTGATATCGATGTGATTAAAAGATCGGGTGTTATTGCAGGAGAGCCTGCCTTAGCGTTGGCACAGATGGTCGACAAAATGCCAAACCTGAGATTTCGGGGTATACTTGGTTATGACGGAGGTGTCCAACATGTCAAAGGTTTTCAGAACCGGAAGACGAAGGCCATCAAGAACTTTGAACCTGTTGTTGAAACATATGAAAGAATGAAGGCATCCGGTTTGAATATGGAGATCTTCAGCGGCGGTGGTACGGGAACTTATAATATGATGTCAAATTTCCCCGGGTTTACAGATGTTCAGGTTGGAAGTTATCTTTTTATGGATCGCCAGTATATGGTTATTGGTGGTGCTAATAATGAAAATGAGTTTGATGATTTCGTTCCTTCTCTGACAGTCATGACTACTATTATCAATACCAACCATCCCGGTCGCCTGATCACAGACTCAGGTGCAAAATCATTGACTTTAAACCGTCCCAAAGCGATGGTAATCGGTGAACCAGGCTTTATCTATTCCGCAGGTTCTGATGAATACGGTACCATCACATTTAAGGAGTCTTCGAGATCATACAAAGTTGGCGACAAGCTCGAAGTGATCATCCCACATTGCGATCCTGTGGTTAATCTGTATGATGTGATGTATGGGATCCGTAATGATAAGGTTGAATCTGTCTTACCGATCCTGGCCCGGGGGAAATCTCAATAGCCGGAGTGAGGAAAATACCGGAAACATCCGATTTATTTTTCGCTTTGATCCTCCTGATATTTATGATGTGGATTATATTGGTTATCACTAAAAGAAGTAGGAAATGTTGAAACGAAATTTACCTCCGTCTCATCCGGGAGAAGTATTACGCGAGATGTTTATCAGGGAATATAACCTGACTATTACCGAGGTCGCCCAGGGATTAGGTATGGCGAGAGCAAACTTATCTGCTATTGTAAATGAGCGTGCAGGGATAAGTCCTGAACTTGCCATTAAACTTTCAGAAGCTTTTGGAAATACAGCTCAGTTTTGGATTAATCTCCAAAAAAATTATGAGCTATGGCATGCAGAAAAGAAGGTGAACCGAAAAAGTATTAAGCATTTTTCTGCAGCATAGAAATATATTACATGAATAGGTATAGTCAAATCTTATTTACAGGTCTACTTGCATTTTGAATTCAGGTTATTAGCTAAACGCCTAATGTAAGCATTTTCATTTTCAGCATACCGGGATAAGGTTTGTGTGAGGTGGGGAAATGTTTCACAATCAATCATTTGGAATATCAATCTTAATTCATTCACACCAATCAATTCCTGGTCAAATGCCTGAAAGAGGTTCTTTATCACATTTGAATCCTTAACCGATATATCAGAAAGCGTCCAGACCACTTCAGCTCGCATTCTTGAGGAAAGATCAGAGAAGTGATCAATCAGCTTTAATTGATTTGAAGGGTCTAAGAGCCAGTGGAGCTTAATAACGCGTAATGAATTTAATGCCAGTGCTTCATCCCCTGAACTCATCAAACCCATCAGCTCTCCTGAAAATTGATCTATTAGTCTTTCATTGGTTGCCAATAAATCAAGTGCTAACTGGTGATATACTTGATTATCTTGATGGAATAAGCTCCTGATATATTCTTCGGTATTGTTTTCCAGTTTCAGTTGCTGAACATGCTCTTTTACCTGGCCATGTGTACTGTGCCATAGCGTATAAAAAGTATAGATTGCACCTTCTGGGGCATAGGCCAAAAGATCAGGGTTTGTGGCTCCGGAAATCCCATCAAACCCAATCATTCCTTGCTTCTCGATCACTAAATCATCAAGTTTTAAGAAACGAAAAATAGAATTCTCATCTTTCAGTACTTCATGAAGTAATTGATAATCTGACTCATCAAAGGGTTTATGGTCAGACTTTGTCAGAGGCTCGTCCTCAAAGACCTGAAACCCAAGGTAGTTTCCCAAACAATCCCAAAACAACCACAAGTGGACCTCATTGCACAACCCCGTTAGGCATACTTCAGTGAACAGGTCCTGTCCGTACCATTTTGTTAATCCATCCAGAGACTTTAATTCATGAATAGTTGTGCTATCACTGATGGTGTGGGTGAGTCGTTCACCACTCATATTGAGAAACGGTTCATCCGGATACTGGAACTCACCTGAAAAGCAGTTAAGTAAAACGAAAAGCCACATTGCTTGCCACATCAATGAGAATTGTTATTTTAAATTGAGTTCGAGATAAAATCAAAATAAAAATCCTCAAACGTCACTCAGATCCCTTTTTTGGGTACGGATTCCAGTAAACAAAGGCGTGGAGTCTTATTTTTAGATGAGATTCCACGACTTCCCCCGCGCAAACCAGTTCAAAGCCTCTGAATGACGGATTTTTATTTGTTTCTTACATCGAACTGACAATAGATTACCTCATTCAAAATTATCCGGTGTATTTGATTTTCTGAGCCAGGGTTTTATTTAATGCTGCCCTGGCGCTTACCATTCCGGCTGCCTCACCCATGGCAACTGCATTCCCGGTCACCCGATAGCTGGCATGCGCAAAGAAGTCTCCACTGATACATCTACCTGCCATCATCAAACCATCAACGTCTTTGGCAATGAGAGACCTCAAAGGAATTTCATAGGGTTGGGCTTTTACACCTCCTCGTCCATACCCACCACCGTCTTTTTTCACCAGTGAATGGATGTCTACCGGAAAGTCTACTTTGCAGACGGCATCTTCAAATGAGGCTCCTTTTATGAGGTCTTCTTTTGAGACCATGTAATGCCCTTTGATCCGTCTTCCTTCCCTGATCCCAATTTGAGACCCTGTGGCCACCATCCTTACGTTTTTCCAGATGCCTCCCAGGCTTCTCAACCCTTCAATCATTTGGTTGATCTCTGCTCTTGCCTCAAGGGTAGCTTTCGTGATCTGATTGGCATCCATGGCTGATACTTCGTATTGATGGTTGGCCATCATAGCTACCAAACCCGGTCTAACACCAAACAATGTGGGCTTGGTATAGCTGGCTTCCATGCCCGCTCTTTTAATCTCTTCGTAAAAAAGCTCTTTTGATCCGGGCTTCACTAATCCATTTTCCAACATCAAGGAATTGGCAATTAATTCCTTTTCATCAAGGCCTGTCAAAAGCCCCATCAATGACATAGGTTGAGTTTTTCCAGTACCAGGTTCACCAACCTCGTATTCACAACCTGCAAGAGCTGAAAGCTCGCCATTCCCCGTAGTATCAATAAATTGTTTGGCTTTCCACGCTTCCCGGCCGCTGAAGCTTTCCGTCACGATATGTTCCAGCTTGTTTCTGGAATCCTTATATGCTCCTACAATCCGGGTATGAAGCCTGATATTGACACCAGCTTCCAGGCACATTTGATCAAGAGTATATTTCATCAATTCGGCATCATAGATCTTAGCTGTGTGCTGAGCATCGCTTTTCTCCAGTCTGGCAGCCAGCTCCCGCATGATCCCAGGTTTTTGCTCATAATCAATGATGAAACTCAGCAGTCCTGTTGTCCAGATACCTCCCAGGCATCCGTACATTTCAATAAGGGTCGTTTTAGCTCCCTGTCTTGCGGCACTGATGGCAGCTGCTATTCCAGCCGGACCACCTCCACAAACGATAACATCGGACTCATTGACCACATTGACTTTACGGGATGGCTCTGTCAATACCCCATCCTGATCCACTGACACATTTGCCATGGAATTAAATCCTGCTAATGGAATTGCACCGGATAGGGCAATTGACTTTAATAACTTCCTTCTATCCATTTTATTAAAATTTTTAATATGGGTTTTTCCAACTCACTTCCTGAGGCAAGGTATTCTTCATGGCTGCAGAAGCTGAGACCATTCCGGCAGCTTCACCCATCGCTACCGCATTTCCTGTTACCCGATAGCTGGCATGCGCAAAAAAGTCTCCACTGATGCAGCGTCCTGCCATCACCAAACCTCCTACGTCCTTTGCGATCAATGATCGAACGGGTATATCATATGGTTTAGCTTTGATACCTCCATTAGTAATCCCCTTGCTTACACTTCCATCCACCGAATGGATGTCTACCGGGAAATCTACCCGACACACTGCATCTTTGAATGTGGAGCCTTTGATGAGATCTTCTTTTGTGATGGTGTATTGTCCTTTTACCCTTCGGCCTTCACGCATGCCAATATGCTCCGACGTGGCCACAATGCGGATGTCCTTCCAAATCCCGCCATTGCTTCTCAGGCCATCAATGATGTCATTCACCTCAATCCTGGACTGCATCGTAGCATCTGTCAATTGCTGTGCATCCAGCGGATGGGCATCATATTCATGGTTGGCCATCATGGCAAATAAGTCTTTCCGAATAGGAAATAAGGTTGGCAAACCATAAGAAGGATCTATTCCACCCTTTCTAATCTCATCTCTGAGTTTTATTTTATGCTCTCTACCAACTATCCCTTCTCTTCTAAACAGCCGGTTTTCATACATCACATCATAATCCAGTCCGGTGAGAATGGCCATCATGGAAGAAGGTTGATACTTGCCTGAGTCGGGATGCCCAAAGTCAAAGCTACAACCAGCCTGAGCAGCCAGATCACCATTACCCGACGCATCGATGAAGGCCTTTGCTTTCCAGGCTTCACGTCCTGTCTGGCTTTCCGTAATGATCGTTTCCAGTCGGTTATACCGATCCGTGTAAGCAGCTACTACCCTGGTATGCAGACGAACATCCACTCCTGCTTCTTTACACATTCTATCAAGCAATACCTTCATAGCCTCGGCATCGTAATTCTTTGCGGTCATTTGCGCATCGGACTCTACGAGCCGACCTACAATCTCCCGCATGATTCCGGGTTTATTTTCGTGATCGATCAGGTTGCTCAGAAGACCTGCTGTCCAGATACCGCCCAGGCACCCGTTGAATTCTATCAATCGTGTTTTAGCTCCTGACCTTGCTGAGGAGATAGCGGCAGCGATTCCTGCCGGTCCTCCTCCGCAAACAATCACATCTGTTTCCTCTGCAATCCTGATTTCTTTGGCTGGCTCCAAAAACCCACCTTCAACTTTTGCTTTAGCCCGAAAGGTGTTAAAAGACAATAGGGGTGCTGTACCTGTTAATGCCAATGATTTTATTAGTTTCCTGCGATCCATGTTATATTGTTTTTCAAATTAAAAGGAACCGACTCCTGAGCGGAGTCGATTCATCTATTGGTTGTTAAAATGCCCAGATCAATTTTGTGCTATTTTCGAAAATCGAAAAGAAATTGATCCGGTCAACAGGTGTATTTGGGTTTCTTGTAATCTCCGTTGTTGGATAGAGTAACCGATTAGCCCTTCCCAATGGATTGGTAATCGGAATGATATCATACCTTCTGACTTCGTTGAAGGCCTCAAGCCATTGAAACTTAAAGTAAGCAATGTACTTCTGGGTGATGATGGTTTCCATTGTCAAAGAACCCTCACCCGGTGCCACATCTGCGTAGGCCATGTAGGCCGAAATATCCGCAGGATCAATGGACACGTTGTTGAAATCACCTGCCTGTTCCAGCGAAAGCTCAACAGCATCCAGATACGAATCATATGCATCAGTCGTATTGCCTAACCTGAAATTCGCTTCCGCTTTGATGAACAACAGCTCATTGTAAGTTAAAATAGGTAGTGGTGCAGCATTGTATTTCAAAAACTCAGGTTTTGAATAAACAGCTCCATCCATCCTGGGCTCAGTGAAATCAGGATCCGCCACTCCATTTGGTGCTGGAATTCGTGCACCACCTACAGTGGTAAACCAGATAACCGATCGCGGGTCCTCCTCAATGATACCATTCGGAGTGAATGAGGTCATTGCGTTGAAAACGCCATTTCCAATTGCTGATTGTGGTTGCCCCTGCTGCATGGCTGCCATCGGATTGCTGTTGGCAATAGAGTTGGCATAAATTGAAATGCTGAAATTCTCATCCTTACTTGTGAATGAATTGGCTAACGCATCCAAAGCATCATCCGCTGAACCGGTAGCATCCAGTTTGCTCAGCTTATTATATAGTCTTGCTTTAAGACCATAGGCTGTTTTAACCCACATATCAGCATCGCCGCCAAAGACCAAATCATCATCAGTTGGTTCATAAGCGGAATTTGATTTCTCAAGATTTGCAATTGCTTCATCCAGAATTGAATGGATTTCGCTGTACAAGCCTGAATGAGCATCAAACTCCGGGTTTCTGATATCGGCCTGCAATGATTGAGTGTAAGGGATATCACCAAAGAGATCAACCATGGTGGTTAGGGTAAAGGCTTTGATGACATCAGAAATGCCAGCGTATGCCCAGGCCTCTTCCTCCACGGCCTTCGTTTTAATGTATTTCAGGTCGTTTAAAACAAGATAACCACTGTGCCAGGGTGTGGTTGAAGCAGATTCAAACCTGTCATAACCATTAAAGCCTAAAACGGCTGTTGTCTGCTCCGACATGATGCCAGCTTTTAGGGTGCCCTGGTTGCCAAAGACCTCGTTGCTATAAGAAATGATCACCTGTGGAAGCAATGACTTCAGTGGTGCTTCGGTTACTACGTTGGGATTTCTGTCTATATCATCCAACACAGCATCACTACATGATGAAACTATCCCCAGTAAAATAAAAGTGTATATTAAATATTTGATCTTTTTCATAACTTCTGCAATTAAAATTGAATCCTGAGTCCACCACCAATACTTCGCGTCTGTGGTATCTGTGATAATTCATAACCAGCTGTGTTTGAACTTCTGTTATCCGTAAAATTCACTTCAGGATCCGTAAAAGAATCTGTGATTAAGAAGAGATTTCTGCCTGTGAGATACACTGAAGCAGACTTAATAAATATGCCACTCAGAATGCTCTCCGGAATGTCATAATTGACACTCACTTCTCTTAATCTGACAAATGAGGCGTCTTGCAATGATTGTTCAGTGGGTAACCATGTTCCGATGGCATAATAATACTCCCTGGCTTTATTTATGGCAATATCGTTTACACCTTCTACCACCAAATTACCATCCACGATATTTCCTTTCATGGCAGGTAGGATCACATCTTCGTCCCGATCTCTGGTGACGCCATTAACACCCCTTACCCTTGTCTCAACATAGGATTTAGAGAATAACTGACCGCCAGACCTCCAATCTACCTGTACCGATAGTGTGAGATTCTTATATCCGAAACTATTAATAAAGTTCATGTTGAAATCAGGAACTGTCGAGCCAACTATCTTGGGTGTTGGGTCCATGATGGGCATGCCGTGTCGTGCTGATGAAGGGTCGTTTAGTACAATATCCATTCCTGTTTCAGGATCTTTGAAATAACCAGTTGCCAGGATGGAAGGATAATCATACCCTGCTTCAGCAACAATCACCCCATCATTGATATCAATTCGTTCAACACCTTCAGCAAGTGACACTACTTTGTTTTCAAATGCAGTGAAATTGGTGATGAAATCCCACTGAAAATCCTCTGTCCTGAATGGGATAATATTCAATACAATCTCATGACCGCTCGATACCATTTCACCGGCATTTCGGATTTCGTTCGCCGCCCCTGTAGATAAAGCCAATGGCACACTGAAGATCTGACCTTCTGAACGGCTATCAAAATAGGTATAGTCCAGAGCAATTCGCTCATCCATGAACCGGAAGTCAAATCCAAATTCCATAGATCGCGTATTTTCTGGCATCAAATTCGGATTGATCCTGGTCGACTGTTGGGTAAAAGATGTCAACCCATTGTATGGAAAGGTGAAATAGCTTGGATTGTTTCCCACAAACCCAGTACCATTCACAAACAGGTTTCCCGCCTGGCCAACTTCTGCAAAAGAAGCTCTTAGTTTAGCAAAAGAAAATACAGATTCTAACTGTGGCACCACATTGGTCAGGATCACGCTACCTCCTACAGAAGGATAGAAGAATGACCGGCTACCACTTGGCATATTGGATACATAGTCATTTCTACCTGATGCATTCAAGAAGAATTTATCTTGCCACCCCAGATTCACATTGGCATAAAACCCAACAATCCTTTGCCTGGAAATTCTGTTGCTTGCTGCAATATTTGCTGCGTTAGCAAGGTTTGCCCATCCTCCCGTGATCAGATTTGACCCCGTAGAATTCTCTACATTGGTTTGTTGATCATAGACTTCATTACCAATAACCGCATCAACACTCAGGGTATTTTCAAACTGCTTATTGTAGGTTAAAAAAGCATTTGAGTTGAGCTGCCTGGAGGCAATGTTTTCAATAGTAACACTTCCACCACTTGGAGGAGTTGTTCTTCCTGCCTGAGCGGTACCCAGGTCTCTAAAATCCTCTTCTCTTGATGAGAAATTATCAAGTCCAAACCTGTAATTCATTTTCAGACCTTCAGCCAGCTCATACTCAAGCAGCAGATTACCTATTGTTCGAGGAGTCTTTGTGTTTCTATAGTTATGATTAACCACCCAGTAGGGGTTGTTTTGAGAACTCCTGAAGTATATCTGCTCATAGGGATCACCATCAGACTGATAGGGCTTTTCTGCCAAATTGTAAGATGGTGGGACATCTCTCAAACTTCTGAAATAGTCATTGTTTCCGGTCAAATCCGGAAAATCATTTACATTGAGTTCAGAGAAGTTGAAGGATACTGTAGATGAAAATCTCTCGCTGATATTATAAGTACCATTGAATTTCACATTAGTCCTGTACATGGAAGTTGTTGGTACAACCCCTTGCTGGTTGTTGCGACCGATACCGAGGTAATAACTTCCGATCTCTCCTGAATTGGAAATGGAAACATTGGTATTGGTGGTGCTTCCGGGCTGATAAAACTCCTTGTCATTGTCATAAGCTCTGGCCACTTCCTGCTCACCCAACTGGTTGGTATAGGTGCCAAGGTCGCTGATTCTAGGACCCCAGGAGAAAGAGTGGTTTGGATTAAACACCCCATCATTGCCCTGAGCATATTCCATTTGCAGGTCAGGCAGGTAACTCACCTCATCGATACTGTGAAAGAAGTCTACTGATACTACCGGCTTTCCTTCCTCGGACTTGCCTTTTTTGGTGGTTATAATGATCACTCCATTTGATGCCCGCAATCCGTATAAGGCAGAGGCGGCAGGTCCTTTCAGGATACTCATGGATTCGATGTTGCTAGGGTTAAGATCTTGTATCCTTCCTGAAATAGGCGCACCATCCACCACGTATAGTGGCTGATTGTTTCCACTAATGGATCTGCTGCCCCGAATTTTGACAACAGGGGATCTTCCTGGCATCCCGCTAGTTAACCCAATGTTCACACCGGCAATTTTGCCTTGCAAGCCATTGAGCATATTGGGGTTTCCTACTTTGTTCAGTTCATCTCCATCTACTTCCTGGGTAGCATAGGTTAATTGTTGCTTGGTTTGTTTGATACCAAAAGAGGTCACGACTATTTCTTCAAGACGCTCAGC
Organism: Cyclobacteriaceae bacterium; assembly: GCA_965228595.1. Lineage (GTDB taxonomy): Bacteria > Bacteroidota > Bacteroidia > Cytophagales > Cyclobacteriaceae > UBA7330. The sequence goes on from OZ245828.1 coordinate 338,733, forward strand.
ATCAATCTCCATCTGCACAGAGATCTGGCTCCTTCCATTCACTGGAATGTCAACAGAAGCGTATCCCACAAAAGACACCGTCAATACTGCATTCTCTGATACATCGATTGAGAACCTCCCCTCCACATCCGTAATCGTACCATTGGAAGTACCCTTCTCCTGGATTGTAGCGCCGGGGAGTGATTCACCGTTTTCATCAGTGATAGTACCTGAAACGGACTGCTGTTCATCAATTTCCACTTCCAGGAAATGGTCATCTTTAACTAGCCGCTTTACGTTGATGGCCTTATTGACTTGCTTAAATTGCAGGCCTGCCTCTCTTGAGACTTCCATGAGCACTTCGGCCAGGGATGAATTATTTACTGACAGGTTGATCCGGATACTGTTGTCAATATCAGGCCAGTTTACATTAAACTGGTAATCTGTCTTTGCTTCGATGATCTCAAACACGTGTTTGATGGACCCCTGGTGTATATCCAGGTCAATAATCACTTCATGGACACTCTGTATCTTTTGACCTTTCAGGCTCCCTGCATTCAGAAAGCTGATCAGGATTGTTTGCAAAACAAGAATGCAAAGTGAGAATCTCATGATTTTAAAAATTGGTAAATGTTCAATTTTCATACTTTTGTATTGGTTTTAGTTCACATTAAAACTGTAAGCAATCCCGGATTGTGGTAAATTTTTGGATTGCTTAGACACTTGGAAGTGGTACTGCCTGGCAGTATCACTTTCTTTTATTCATTCATCTCTGCTTTCATGATCATTTTTGATTGGTGAATTCGATTTGAACAATTTTCTTATTATCATCCAGGGTATGACTAAACCCTAAGGTATAGCCCATACTGACCAGCACATTTTCCAGGCTTTGGTCATCAAACTGACCTGAATAACTAATTTCTTTTTTCAATCCTTTTACTTCCACTGATACTCCATACCATCGTTCCAGGGTATTTGATATTTCTTGCCAGGAAGCATGATTCCAGTAAATGACCTTTTCCTTCCAGAGGAAGACTTCCTTGTAGTCGTAGTTTTTCTTTTTAAAAGTGATGATGTCTTTGCTTGCAATGATTTGCTCTCCCGGAAGCAGTATCTCATCATGATTTCTTCCCTCTGCCTGGCCTTCTACTTTCACTTTTCCAGTAGCCAGCGATATATAACTTTCGGTTTCATTGGGATAGTGCCGAATGTTAAAGGAAGTGCCTAAGGCCGTAGTAGAAGTGTTTCCGGAAACAACTACGAAAGGATGCTCTGTGTCTTTTTCAACCTCAAAAAAGGCTTCTCCTTCCAACACAACGACCCTTTTATCTCCATGAAACCTCCTCGGGTATGAAATGGTACTCTCAGAATTGAGTGTCACCCTGGAGCCATCACTCAAGGTGATGACAGATTTAATCCCTTTTGGATTGCTCTTGACCACTTGCTCAGTTTGAATCTTATTGTCAGTGATGATCTCTTTTTCTGATTGTTTTTGAAAAGTAAACCAAACTGCAACTCCAAGAATCAGCACTACACTGGCAGCCAGATACCAGGATTTTCTCCAGGATTTTCCGGATGCCTTTTCAGGCCTTGATTCCTGTCCTGAATTTAATCTACTGAACAGTTGATCATGTATTTGATTAAAGTCCTCTTCCAACTCCTCTTCAATAGAAAACTGTTGAGACCTGATGATATCAATAGCCAAATCAATATCACTCAGTGCATCAGGGTGAGCACTTCTAAATTCTTCAAGCATCTCATTGTCCTCTGCAAGCACAATGTGCTTGAAATGCTCATCGTCTAATAAACGATCCAAAAATTCTCCGGTACTGTCTTTACTCATTCCTTCAGTGCCTCTTTATTGAGTATTAGCAAACTTGATGATCGTGGTACTGGAAATAATTGAAATAATTTTAAATAGCGTGCATTTTCAAGGTTCCATTTTGTCATTATCTCAATTGATTGCTTGATATTTTCAATGGATTACTTACTTTTAATTTTGTTCTAATTATGACAGGAGCGGAAGAATCATATGATCAGTTGTGGGAAAAATTCAGAAAAGGTTCGCTGGAATCTTTTGAGCTGATATATAATCAAAACGCAAAAATCCTGCTTTCCTACGGAAGAAAAATCAATAGCAATCGTGAGGTGGTTTATGACGCGGTTCATGAATTATTCAGCAATCTTTGGGAAAGGAGGGCCTTCATTGGACCTACGGTTTCAGTCAGAAACTACCTGTTAAAATCTCTCAGGACATCGCTCTATAAAACCTCTCAACAAGCCAATAAATTAAATCTGGAGTTCTTACTCTATGATCATGAAGAAGACTTCTTCGGGTCCCGTGAGAGTGAGATTATTGAGGTTGAATCCAATCAAACAAGAAAAAAATTAATTAAAAGGGCTATTGTGGAGCTCTCCAAAAGGGAGCAGGAAGTTCTACACCTTAAATTCTTTGAAAACAGGACAACAAGTGAGATCGCTGAAATCCTTGGGATCAATTACCAATCTGTGAAGAATACATCCTTCGTTGCTATAACCAAACTCAGGGATTTCTTTGAATCCAGGAAAAACCAGTGGTGATTTACTACTCCGTCCCCTTTTCCAACATTACCTCCCCTTCCTCTGTCAACACCAAATCATAATAGCCGTACCCAAACTTATCGGCGGTGTTTCGATGGCAATCATCTTCCAGGTATTCGGCCTGTAAAAACTCCACCTGTACCGGAATCTTCACAGGCTCTTCCTTTGTTGGTTTTCGAAGGAGTCGCACTTGCGCAGACAGGCTACTGCGGCCGGTATTCCTGCGGGTTTGCAGGATTTCCTCCACATGAATATCCGGAGCATCTTTTCCATTCAATGGGATGACGGGGTGCCAGGTTTGCTGATCTTGCTCTTCCAGCGGCGAGGGGGTCTTAATCCATATGGAAAAGACCTCTCCGACCTCGGGTTTCCCATCACCATTACCCATTCCTTCTGTTATGCTGTCAGGAGAAAAAGGATCATTCCATCCATTCCATTGGTACTGGTACAATGGAAGTTCCTCTGTCCTGCCATCAAAGACCATTACCTCAAAATCTTTTGGCTCAGAATTAGTGTCTCTTTTCACTACGACCTTCCGGTACTGCACACGGTCCTGAACCACCCCATCAATGGAACTACTGATCCTGATGAACCCGGTATTTTCAAAATCATCAGCATTTGCTCCTACGCATGTAAAGAATGAACCTATGGATATCTTACTTAAAGCAGGGATAACTATTTCTTCAGGTTGATTAGTGATCTTAAGTAGATCCGTATTGTCTGTGGTAACCTCAAATTTCACCTTTTGGTCCTCTGAAGACAAATTGACGACATCCATCGAAAATGTTTTCGGTTGGCCAGCATCGAGGTACAATTCTTCATTGATGGTATCTGTCAGTACAAAAACCGGTGGTGGCAGCCCATCACCTTCGATGCCAAACTCCTCACCCATACCTCCTTCACCGCGAATGATCAGGCGCCCGGATTCATCAGCTCTGATGGTTGTTGATGAAATTTCACCTGTGGAATATATATACCGGGAAAGGGTATACGCCTTGCCAGGCACATACAATTCAGGAGTTGTCACCCGGATGTCAAAGCTGCTCAGACTTTTCCCCCAGGGCAACCTTTGTCTGGTATAGATCCCCAGGCCATTTTTTGTCACATCGTGTAGGTATATCCAGCCATTGCCAACCTTTTCACTTTTCACCTGATATCCCCAGACTTCAAAATCCGGGTACAGGTTGAGGAAGGAAAAGCAGGCCGGGTCCATCTTTGGTTTCGTAAAGTATTGCTGCTGAAATGCAAACTGCAGATCCATTCTGGCTGCATGGTGCATACAAAAATCTGCCAGGTAGAATTCATTATCAAAGCCTGCCCCTTCAAACGTATGGTACAACTGGGTGGTATAGTACTTCAGGTAGTCCCTGTTATTGGTGGAATGTCTCATGGGAAGTCCTCTGAAATTCCTCCACAGCTGATGGATATCTATGGTCGTCTGGTAGTCAGGTGCACCCACCTCATAATATGCAGGAGAATAACCAAACTCAGATGCACTGCTAAATTGATGGGGATTTGTAGCCGCTATCCAGGTGGCTGCCTGACCTCCCATAGAAAGTCCTGAAATTGCTCTATGCTGCGGACCAACCAGGGTGTTGTAGCGCTTATCAACAACTTCAATCAACTCCCTGATATACATCGAGAAATTGTACCAGTTCCCTTCCCAGCCATCGACCTGTGAGGGAAAATATACGCCACACCCCGGGATTCCCGGGATCTTCCCGTTAACACTAATAATGATCACATCCTTTTGCTGAGCCTCATTTTCCAGATCTGCATTATTGGGATAATCATAGTCCGGATGGTCCTCCCGATCAATAGCTTCCGGGGGTGTCAAACCAAAATCCTGGTAACTATACGTACCGCTCTTTCGGTAGCTCCCTCCACATCCGTGGAAATAGTATATGACATCATATCGCTTTTTCGTGTTCTCCTGATCATAGTCAAGCGGTGTAAACACCCTAAAATACCTAATGGCCTTAAATGTGGAGCTATAGTGGCTTTCGTCTGTAAATGCTTCGACAGAGGCACACAGCAACGTAAATAGAAATATCGAAAAAGCTGACTTCAAATACATGTTACGCTATTTGATGATATCTAAGGTCCTCAATACCAACCCAAAGTAATTCTTTGGTTGTTCCTCGATCACTCCGTCTGCAAACTTCTCAGCAGCCGAATCATCACCCTCATACCTGGCCAGGACCCATTTCACTTCTTTGCTATCTATCTGCCCTGACAGGTTCCAATCCTTTTTATATGCCAGTTCTTCCTGCCAGCTAATCATTTTTTCTTTCAGTTCCGCTGATTTACCTTCTCTCTGCAGAGCCCATATATTCAAATAGATAAAGGCCGGCTTACTGACTCCCCAGTTTCTGTTAGCAAAATCCAGTATTTGATCATACAGCTTTTCTGCCTCCTTATCATTTCCCAGCTGCTTTTCGCAATAGGCAAGAATAAAATCCTGCAGTCTGTAGTCCGGGTTGTAAGGCTTTCCGGTCCCCACATTTTCTGGCCATTCCCTCGACAGTTCAATATATTTCATGGCTTGTTTATATTTCCCCTTTTCCAAATAGTTTAAGGCCTGACCAATAGCTGCCAACTCATAGATAACATGCCCTGAGTTAGAAAACTCCGCTGGTAGGACATTCACTTTAGCCAGCACATCCAGGCATTCTTTATATCTGTCCACATTCAGCAATGCACGGGCGTGACCAATCCCAACGCTCGGATTATCCGAAAACTTCGAATACATGACTTTTGAAGTCTCCCATTGTTGAACATAGTCCCCTTCTTGCTGATAATGATCCATCAGATAGTACCAGGTACGCCACTCTCCAGGCTCAAGCTGGGTGGCTTTCTTGAAGTCATCCATCGCACCATCTTCCGCTTTGTTGAGAACGCCCCTGACCGTATAAAAAACACTGTAATCCGGCTCATCACCACAAAGTTCGAAAGCTTCCTTAGCATCCTCTTTTCTCAGCATTTTCCAGTAAAGCAGCCCCAGGTAGTAGTTTGTCTTCCAGGAAGGGTCTTGTGCCCTGGCCCACTTCAATACGGGTTCTGTCTCCAGCCGAAAGGGAAAAACAAATTTTGGGGATTGATCAATAGCTGTTTCCAGGTAGGATTTACTTTTATCAATATCTCGATCCCTGTTCAGATATGCAAGCCAGTAGCTTACCATGGGATGCTCAACAGATTGCTCCAACACTTTAATGGCTTCCTCTTCCATCCCGATCATCAGGTAGCTCATGGCCAGTTCGAGGTAAGTCTCCTGAGGCAATTCATTCCGTATCGCCGAATTGAATGTCTTGAGTCCATCCTCAGAAGGTGCTAACAGGTATTGCTCAAAATTGGCCCAATGACTCAGTGGATCCAGGTCCAGCAACGTGCTGACTTGCGCTGCGGCCATTTCTTTCCGGTTCAGCTTCCTCAATGCTGCGAGCTTTACTTCATGGGCAACCATATTGTATTTATTATAATCGATGGCTTGCTCGGCATAATTGAGTCCTTGTTTGAAGTTTTTGTCCTTACAAAAGAGTCTACCTAGCTCTGCGTATGCTGCTGACCGATACTCCATAGACCGTACAGCTATGCTGAAATATTCTTTAGCCAGCACACGATTGTCCAATGCTGTATGAATCACACCTGCTATGAAATTCGCCGGTGGGTCGTAGGTATTGTTTTCCAATGCACGATAGGCATATTCAAGTCCCTTCTCATATGCTCCCCGGCGGTAATACAACTCGGCCACTTTACCTAATGCCCTGCTGTGGGTAGGCTCTACCTCGAGGCATTCTTTATAGGTCACCATTGCAGCTTCATAGCTTCGCATGCTATACTGATCTTCTGCCATCCTGAATTTATGCTCAGCTGAATGAGGATTTTGTCCGGCAGGGGTAGTATTTGGCCGGTCTATTTTAGTAACTTCCGGATCTGCTGTGTAATCCAGCATATCATCTATGGTAATCTTTATATCCCTTGGGTTAGTCTGTCCCAGAGAAACCTCAGCTGTGTATATTTCCATGGGTGCCAGGTCAATTGCTTCTTTGAACAACAGACGTTCACCATCAAATATTTTCAGGGTATCCTTGATGTAAATATTAGGACAATAAGTCACTTTCAATACAGCGGTTGTCACTTCAGTATTTAAAGTCCCCCATGGTGTGGCATCAACTATTCCCCCGGTCTGTTTGACGGGAAACCAGTAGTCCGATTTCTTTTCGGTATAAAAAGGACGCATAAAGAGCTGGTTGTATGGGGTGACGTATCCGCTTCTTGGACCCGCCTGGTTAAGCTTTACCCCCGACTGCGCCTCGATGTACTGACCATCATTATCTGTGAGCAGATCTTCCCATCGGGCTCCACTCCTGGCCAGTGACCATATCCAGATCTTTTTTCCCGGAGACTCATCATAGGGCGACCAGTGTCCACTCCCGAAAGAAGCGTCATGAAAGTACCCACCAAACCAGTTGGGATAGGCTCCTGAAACGTGATAGGATTTGTTTGATCCAAAGTTATTTTCCCTGTAAAGCGAAATATTGTGTCCCTCGTCATCAATCGGCCAGGGGTGTACATCTCCGGGATGACCGATGTAATAATCTCCCGGAAAATAAAACTGTAAGTCATCGGTTCCCTTATAGGCTGCAACTTCCCAGGAAAGGTAAGCGTCATGCAATGGCGTAGGGTTGTACCACATGGCATTGGTTTGGAAATAAGCCTTGTCCTTTGGCAGCCGGATGTCTACACGCCATTGAGTTCTGGAAGCCAGGTCTATACCTCCCACAACACAGCTTACACTGCCATCTTCATTGGTCTTCAAAACATAATCCACGTCTGCGGCTGTCCAGGGAGCATGTCCCAGATCCAACCCAAAGTTGTGTTCAATCCCTCCACTCGTCCATGGTCCCCTTACGCCTATTGACCTGAATTTCATCACATGATTGAGGTAGATAAACTCTTCACCCGTAGACTTCTCGATGGCACCCATTACTTTTCCTCCCACCTCCGGCAAAACTGTCACTTCGATGAAATCATTTTCCAGTGTGACTACTTTCCAGTCCTGGTCCTCACCTACATCGCTGAATCCATCAAAAATGAAATAAGGATAGTATGCTCCTGACTGCGCGTTGATCGCATAAGTAGGAATGGGGTTGGGATCCCCATACGGGTAAGTCAGGATGGTCCGGGGCTCCTCCTCAACTGACACTTTCTGATCCTGAGCATTCACCGGCAAGGTGAAAATGGTCGCAATAAATACGATGGAAAGGATAAGCTTTAAGGTATTAGGCATTTAATAATTTATTAAAAATTTAAGTTTTGATGTATTATTGACGGTTTCAACCTATCATTTTTCCCCTACGTCCCATGCTGTAGGGAAAACCTTTTCTGCATTCGCTCTATATATCTTGTCAATGACTTCTTTTGGAAGTTTTAACCCCTGAAAGGAACCGTTTACCTGCTCCACTTCCATGGTCTCGTCGGTTACCAGATATTTCCAGTCATTCATCCAGGTGGTGTACATGTGTTCTTTCAGCGCTGCAGGATCCGTATCTTCCAGCTCCTGGAAATCTGTACCGTACATAATTCGGTCCTGGTATTTGATGAAGAAATCACGAACTTCTGTTCTGTTTTTCTGTGTCTGAACCTGTAAGTGGCTTAACCGCTCGGCACAGTCGACATAGGCATTAGGAAACCGGTCTAAAAACGCTCCGATCACTTTCACGCTCCATTCCAGTGTGGCAAAATGGACGCCGATAAATGTGATATCTCTGTGCTTTTCCAGCATATTGTTTCTCGCCTCGATATGATCTTCATAAGCCGGTAGCTCAGGGTGTAGATACATATGATACTGAGGGTGATTCGAAAAGTAATCCCTATCGTTGTTCACTGTCATTTCCTCCACGGGGAGCCAGCAGTTTTTAGGCTCTCCCGCATGACTTAATAATACCTTATTCTGAGCATTTATGAATTTAAATATCGGGTCGAACTTAGGGTCGTCCAGGGTGATGAGGTTTCCTTCCTGATCCTTTTCCTTCATCCCAATGTTCTTCCAGACCTTGACACCCAGTGCCCCATTATCGAAATCTTCACCCAGCTTTTTGATCACGCGGTCAGACCATCCGGGCTCATCCCAGCCTTCCAGGGTAAAGGCTGTGGCATAGGCAAAAACATCCGGGTTTTCCTGATGGAGATTTTGTCTCACCCTTAGCTGCTCTTCCATGGGTGGGTATTCGGGGACCACATCCACAGCCATTACCAGCATCCTGAAACTGCTGGCTCTCGCCTCTTCGATGATGGTATACTTCTCTACATTGATATGTACATGGACATCTACTTTTGGCAGCGATTGAAAATCGGACATGGTGTAGTAGGCCTCTTTATCGGCTTGCTTTTCCTTCTTTGCTGTACACCCGACTGTTATCAATACCAGAAGTATTGGTAAGCAATAAATTACATTTTTGATCATAATAAAAAACCTCCTTTAATGATATCCTATTTTCTACTCATCTGATCTATCATCACACCCATTTTTATCCGGGCCATGTCCCACTTTTGAGGATCATAATCCCAGACTTCCAGCACACCAATACCTTTATCACCAAATGGCTGGTTAATAATGCTATTGACGATCTTATCTGCTGCCTCCTTACTTCCGCTTAGGGTAGATAGCAACCTCATATACTCATATTCCTGGACGCCATCCCTCAGGGACTTTAGGCGGATGGAGGGGCAGGGACCACTGACATTGGGGATAATACCTCCACTATATATGGCCAGTGCACTACCATTGATCTTTTTATATGGAAACTCCAGGTCAGACCCGGGGCCCGATTTATAGACATCCTTCCAGGTTTCAGGATCGTACCAGGCACTCTTCCAGCTAGCGCCAATACCCCAGCTCAGCCAGGAATGAATGTCATATTTCCAGCTACTCCAACTGATGGCCCGGTCATTGATCAATGGCAGGTCGATAAAGGTGAGACTACCTACCCAACCATTCACCTCGCTCTCGTAGATCATGGGGCCGTATAACCAGTCTTTGATACCCATTTCCTGATATTCTCTGACTTTATCTATGTTGTAATTAATGGTATGGGATCCCCAGTAATCGATCGACCCGCTGACATACTCCATGGCCTCATCGCTGTAGCCACCATCAATCCTAAAATGAGATTCGGGATAGTACTCCTTAAACAGGTCTCCGTAAAATACCATCCGGCTCCAGGCTTCCTTGAAATAGGATTCATCCAGTCCATTAAGATAGACCGTCAAATCCGTTTTTTCAGGATCCAGCATCGGCTGTAGATGTGACCGTACCTGTTTAATGGTTTCTACATATAAAGCTACATTCTCCGGGTTACGCTCCACATCCGGAGTACCGGTATCCGGCCAGCCTCTCGTATGGTGCTTGCCATATACATCAAAGGGCAACACAAAGTTTTCAATGGGCTCTCCATATCCAGGACCATATTCGTACCCGTAATCCCTGGTAAATGCCTCTCCTGTGAAGTATTTCTTCAATCGCTTGTCGAAATCCGTCCAGTCCAAAGAAACGTTACCATTTTTCACCTCCAGCTCCGGCTGATAGGTGGGATCCATCACAGAGACCCTGTTCCTTTTCAACATCTGATAAATCTCCAACGCATTTTCCTCCGACATCCTACTGACAAAACCTTCATGCTGTAAGGCACCCCCCAACAGGTTGCGGTTGGGTAACGCAAAATCCCATACATTCAACACCACGGGGATTTCTTTCCTGGTCTCTCCAATCTCCACAGTGATGGTTGAGGTATACTTACCCGGCATGGCTTCCGCTCTTTCAAATGGTACATATTGATCGACCCACACAATCACTGACTGTTGATCTACTATGCGATTGTTAAAATCCGGGAGCCTGAGCGGTATTGTCCATCGATTCACTTTCGAAGAATCCAGTTGTAAATATTTGAAAGGAATCAACGCATCCGGGTACCAGCCATTCCCCAGTGAAGCATTTGGGTAACCCGTGCTGTGCTCTTTCACCTCCACAGACCATTCTAAAAATAATTCCGGATCAATCTTTATGGCGGATGATCCATTCTCAAAGTTGGAAACATTCATTTGAATGTTTTCCAGGATTTCATCCGTATGATTGGTGATGACCACCTGAAAGGAGATGTACTCACCTCTGGCAGCATTTAATGTGACTTCCTCCCCATCATAAATCCAATTTTCTTTCAGGGGTTCTTTAACATCATTTAAACCACTCTTCACCACAAAATCCTTCTCAATGATTTTGTTAGTGACCGGATTCAGTCGAACGGAAGAGGGTATGACAGAAAGACTCCATTGCTCCTGTTCTGAACTTGTAGTCGTGGTTTCACATGCACTCAACAGGCCCACCAGGAGGATAGCAGCCATCAGGTAGTTGAACATCTTTAATCGTTTATCTGGATTCATTTTTAATAACTTTTTAATCGTTTAATTCTTTTTCTGGATTGAATTGGATCATAAAGGGAATGGAAACCTTGTCATCAATGCTGGGCAAACCTTCCGGTGTTTCCGCATTCTTTTGTCTAATCTTTCTTCCGGCAAAATAGAGATTACCAGCGCTGTCTCTCACTCCAGTTCCAGTCACTTCACTCAGTTCTACTGTAGGAAACATCATGACTTCCCTCTTCTTTCTTGTTTCCGGGTTAAGCTCCATCATCATGGTGGTATCTTTTTTTACATAGTTCCCATGACCTCCAAGCACGTAGTATAAGTTTCCATTTAATCCAAGGTTGAGGTTCGAGGCATAGGGTTTCCACAGGGGCATGTCTTTAGTTTCATAAAGGGCACCCAAATCTTCAACTTCACCAATACCTTCCTTTGCTGGGTGGAATGCAAGCGCCTTGGCTCCATAAGTAGCCAGATAAATGATATTCCTCGAATCATCCTTAGTATAGCTTTTTATTCCAGTGATGATTACCTGACCAGGTGTTCCTTCAAAGGCCGGTAGACTCTCACTGGCAAAAACCAGTTTACCCGTGCTTTTCTCATATTTTACCAGTCTTTGCCTCCAATCCACATAATAGCAGTTGTTCCACTTATCTGTGAAAGTCATTCTGGGCACATGGGCACTCCCCAGCCTGCCCAAATCCTCCATTGTATTGGTTTTAGGATCATAGATAATGAAATGCACCTGGGGGTAGGTGATGGCATAAATCTTACCTGTCTCAGTATCTATATCGATGTTCTTTATGCTTTCATAAGGCAAAGTCATTCCTAAATTGGTCATTTCTTCCACTTCCGGATCCCACTTCATAAAATAACCACCGTTATAACCATGAGGGTGGTTCATCAGATACTCTTCTCTTGATTCACCTCCATCCGTGGCAAAATATACATGTCCATTTTCATCAAAAGTGATTTTGGAATGGATCTTCCCCTGCCATTGAAAGTCTCTCAAATGTGCCAGCTCATTGACAAACCCTTTCAGGACCATCAGGTCTTCTGATACCGAATATTCATAAAAACCGATCTTATTTTTATGGTTGGTGACCCCGATATATACCGCATCAGTCACCGGGTTATAGCCAATATCTCCCCAGGTGGAATTACCTTCCGGAAAATCAGGATAATCGATGAATCGAATATTCTTTTTACCAATATGCTCATGTTGACTAAGAGCAGCAATGGTCAGACAACAACCGATTAACAGGAGGAATAATCTCATACCCGGTAGCAATTTCTAAATCTAAGGTTGACGATCACTTTACAGGAAAAACCATGAGCTGACTGAGGGCTTCCGCCTCCCCTATAACAATGTATTTGCCATCTTCAGAAGCGGTGATGGTTTCCATTTGATAACCCCTCCAGGCGATGCCCTGTTCAATCCCAGGCTCCACCATATCAAACTGTGGGTTTCCGTAGTCCACAAAACCGGCTTCTTCATCATAGCTAAACAGATGACCATAGCCAGGGTATCCTCCGGCAATCCCGTAGATCTTCCCATCAGCCCCTTCTGCAAGGCCAGCCAGGCCGGACATCATGATAGGCTTTCCCAGGTTTTTGATCTTTTTAGTGGCTGTATTTAGCTTGAAAAGCTGGCCGTCGGCGCGATTGGCACCGTAAATCTCTCCGTTTGAGGTCTTTAACCAGCAATGGATCTGGCCCAGGGACCTTCTCCCCCAGACTTCCGGAAGCTCTTCCTCAGTTTTTACCAGGGATTTTGTTTTTGGATCGAAATAGAACAAGACACCATAGGGCAAGCTGCCATAAACAAGGCCATTGTCATCTGTAATCAAGGCCCGGCTCAAATAATCTTCGGCCGTTATTGAAAAATGGTCCTCCAAAGAGAATCTCACTTTTTCACTGGGTGCCAGGTCTTTGTAGACTGTAGATTTTTTGGAAGAGATCTCAAAAGTAAAAAAGTAACCTGACGGATAGGTTAGTCCATAAAGTACACGATTTGTCGGGTCACTGGTGAGCGCATAAATGCCCTCTCCAATAACTGGTACACCAAAATCTTCTACTACAAGTTTTTTCTTCTTATTCAGGCTTACGCTGATCAGGTGCCCTGACGATTCAGCGTTTTGAGGCATCGTACCGGCAAAAAGCTGGCCCTCAACTTTCACAAATCCACTCCTGATCCTTTGCTGACCTTCAACAACCCCTTCTAAATCCAGGGTTTCAGTCATTTTTCTTTCTTCAAGCGAAGCTGTAAAAACAAATGGAGAAAGTCCCTCGGACGCAGAAGTCCCACCTACGATATAATCTCCAATCACGCTCAAGGAAGTGATTTCATTGCGATACATCGGCAACCTGACCATGTCCGTATTTTCTAATGACGCTTCTATGGCAAAGCTGCCTTCAGGGGTAAAAAAGGTGTATTGTGCATAAGAAGTAAGCTGTACTCCCAGTAGCCAAACCACCAACAGTGTATTTTTCATTGATATTTGCATTACTTAATATTGTTTTCAGGGTTGAACTTGATCATAAATGGAATAGAGATCTTATCGTCAATCGATGGTAACGACTCAGGCGTTTCCTTACTTTTGGGTTGAATCTTGCGACCTGCAAAGTACAGGTTTCCAGCTTTGTCTTTGATATCAGAACCCGTAACCTCACTCACTTCTGTTGTCTGGAATTCCAGTACCACTCGCTTTTTTAAAGTCACCGGATCCATTTCCATCAATACGGAAGTATCGTCTTTTACATAGTTGCCATGACCACCAATAAAATAATAGAGTTTACCATTGTCTCCCAGGTTGAGGTTTGGGATATAGGGCTTCCAAAGCGGTTGATCCATCAGGTCGAAGGCAGCCCCAAGATCGCGGATCTTACCTATTCCATTTTCCTGGGTTTCGAATTCTACCAACTTTGCACCGTATGTCACAAAGTATATTTTGTTTGAACCCGTATCTTTGGCATAAGCCGTGATCCCGGTGATGATAAACCCACCGGGTGTCCCATCAAAAGCAGGCAGACTTTCTTTAGCAAAAACCAACTTGTCCTGACTCTTTTCATACTTTACCAGCCGCTGTCTCCAGTCTACGTAGTAGCAGTTGCCCCACTTGTCTGTAAAAATGACCCGTGGCACATGGGCGCTTCCTAACCTTCCAAAGTCCTTTTGCTCATTGGTTTTTGGATCATACACAATAAAATGCACCTGTGGATAGGAAATCGCATAGATCTTACCCGTTTCCTGGTCTACATCCACATCCTTGATACTCTCATATTGCATGGGGACACCCAGGTTGGTCATCTTCTCCTTGTAGGGATCCCAGCTCATAAGGAAACCGCCTGCATAACCCTGGGGATGGTTCATTAGGTATTCTTCCCTGGATTCCCCTCCGTCAGTTCCAAAGATGACTTTTCCATCTGCATCAAAGACGATCTTGGTATGGATTTTCCCCTGCCACTGATAGTCCCTCAGATGAGCCAATTCATTCACAAATCCCTTCAGGCGCATGTCATTCTCAGCTACTGAGTACTCATAAAAGCCAATCTTATTCTTATGGTTGGTTACACCAATGTAAACCGAATTGTTAACCGGGTTATAGCCAATATCTCCCCAGGTGGAATTGGCTTCGGCAAAATCCGGGTAAGGAATAAAATCGATATTCTTTTGGGTTATTTTAGCTTGTCCCGATACTTCAGTCATGCCAAAGAGAAGTAGGCCCAGTATCAAAAAAAGATACCGTGGAGCCAAAACTCTTTTCTTCATTTCAATCATTTGTTCTCTGATAAACATTTAACATTATTTATTTCATGGTCCAAAATTCCATCGGACCACTATTCTTCAAAACCGTAACCACACTGTCTGAGGCTGTAGGCAAAATCACCATTGCCCGGACCTCTCCCTTGATATTCAGTCCTGACATTTCAGTCCCGGTATAATCAAAACTTCCTTGTGGATTACCCAGTAGCAATACACCATTGTTGGCATCATACCTTCCAAACTTCACCCGGGTACTACTGAAATTTCCGCCCAAAATGACATCCTGACGACCATCATGATTAAAATCTCCGGGAAGAATGCTGTATACAGGACTCACCTGGGCCATCATTGGAAAGGCATTCATAGTGAAATAGCCATTTCCCTTGTTTTCAATCCAACCACTTTCCAATGTCTTTGCCAGAAGTGTGGATGCCCCATCGAGTTCTTGTTCAGTAAAGATGTCCTGTGTCCGGGTATTGGCGTACTCAGCATAGCTATTGAATCGCTGCTTGAGATAGTTCATCCCTCCAATCAGATCATCACGGGAGAGCGCAGGATAGCTTTCGTTATCAATGAAATAGCCCAAAATCGGGTCAACCACACCATCTCCATCAAAATCTTTGTGAAGCAATGAAACCGGATGAGTCGTAGACGCCTTGAGTTGAGCGTTTAGCCCCAAATTACCCACCAGGTAATCATCATCGCCATCCTGGTCTATATCGTATGCTACAATGGTGTTCCACCAGCCTTCCGTATCCTCCAATCCTGTACTATCTGTAAGCTTTTCCAGACCCTTTCCGGTATTTTTAAAAAGGGTAACTGGCATCCATTCTCCGACCAGGATCAGGTCTTTCACTCCATCTGTGTCAAAATCACTCCAGACAGCATCTGTTACCATACCCGGATACATCAGGTCTTTACACACCGTTGAGGTAATATCTGAGAACCTTCCTGAACCGTCATTTTCCAGGATGTAACTTCGTGGAGAAACCGGATAACCACCTGGTTTTAGCCTACATCCTACAAAGAGATCAAGGTCACCGTCCTGATCTATATCATTGGGGATGACGCGTGAACCACTGGTCAGCATCACCGGAAGGGTATTTCCTTTTTCCAGCTGACCGGATCCATTGTTAAAGTATAGCCTATCCTGTAGGTTAGCATCCCTGGCTGTAAATTCACTCCCACCACTCACTACATATAAGTCGTTGTCGCCATCGCCGTCTGCATCAAAAAAGGTGGCATCCAGGTCTTCTGAATTAGCATCTTCGGCAAATACCGCACTACGGGAAAAGGTCCCATCAGTTTGCTGAATATAAAGAGCACCGGAAAAACCTTTTGAAGCTCCTGCATAAAGATCAACCAACCCATCTCCATTGATATCCCCTACGGCCATTGTCGGACCCTGAGTAGAAAGCATGTGTGGCAAAAGGATATCCGCATCAAAATCGTTGAAATAGTTTTCCTCATGGGTATAATCCAAACCAGGAATGCTTTGTGATTTACTAAATAAGACAGGATCTGTCGCTGGTCCTACCACTGTATCAGTAGCTTTTACGTGGTGTAATACAAGGGTCGTATCTATCTTGGGATCAAGTATCTTTTGGTACTTGCGGTCAGGCCAGGTCACCATCAAAGAATCTACTTTTGTCCTAATACCCAATCCGATGACCATTCCATAGCCTACTGAAGACTGAAAACCTCTGGTAGGTATTAACTCCTGAGTAATTATCTCATCTCCTGTATAAATTCCAACCTTAGCCCCAATACTTTGGGTGTTACATTGATCGCCTTTAAGCTGAATTTTAAGATAATGATGATCTAGCTGCTCAATGGAATTATTCCTGTAGATGAATGCATGAGCATCCAGGTTATTGGTCACGATGTCGAGGTCTCCATCATTATCCAGGTCGGCATATGCCGCTCCATTGGACATGCCAGGTTGATCCATCCCCCATTCCACTGCCGCAGAAGCAAATGTCAGATCACCCTTGTTTTTAAATATATAGTTTGGGACCACTATGGGGGGCATTTCTTCGACCATCCTCATATTCGATGGTGCCGGGCCTCCTTTGCGCTGCTTGATGGTTTCATCAGCCAGGTATTGGATAAAATCCATATCTGTGAAGTTGTGCCGGAAACCATTCGTAATAAAAATGTCTTTTAGTCCATCATTGTCAAAATCAGCCATGAGCCCAGCCCAGCTCCAATCGGTGTTTGAGATGCCGCTAAGCTGTCCGATCTCAGCAAATCCAAGATCTTTGCCGTGGTTTAGCTGCAGCATATTTCGCATGCTCTGATGGTAGAAACCATTTTGCTCCAGCAAGCTGAATTTGTAATAATTATCAGGACCAGCCATCATCTTTTGACGGTAGTTGTCCTCTGGTAACATATCCAATGTGAGAATATCCATGTACCCATCATTGTTTATATCAGCGGCATCAGTCCCCATGGTGTTGAGTGAGACATGATCGATGTATTGGGTTAGTTTTTCTTCGAATCCACCTTCCCGGGTGTTGACATACAGGTAATCCTGTTCGTTAAAATCATTTCCTATGTATATATCCAGCCAACCATCATGGTTGATATCCGAAACGGAGACACCCAACCCAAAACCCAGGACATTGGAGAGGATTCCCGACTCTTTCGTTACATCGATAAATTGCCTACCGGTATTTTTGAAAAGTTTATCTCCGTAAAGCGGGTTACTCCTGTTTTTTAGGTCTTTGGTTTTTTCATTGAAATCAGAATACTGGGATACTGAATGATTGAGCAAATACATATCCAGGTCTCCATCCTGATCATAATCAAAAAAGGCAGCCTGAGTTGAATAACCTGAATCGTCAATCCCATAATCCTCTGCTTGCTCTGCAAAGGTCAGGTCACCATTGTTGATGTATAGCAAATTCTTTCTTTGTCTGTAATTATCAAAAGCAGACCTACAGACGTAGATATCGAGCAACCCGTCGCAATTCACATCTGCCATGGTCACCCCGGAACTCCACCCGTTTGGTGCCGCAACACCTGCTTTTTCGGTAATGTCTTCAAACTGCAAATCTCCCCTATTGAGATAGAGTTTATTGTCCACCATATTCCCTGAGAAATAGATATCTTCCAACCCATCATTGTTGATATCACCAATGGTCACACCACCACCATTGTACAAATAATCATACTTGAGGATATTGAGTTCTTCACTCTCAACAATCTGATTGACAAAATCTACTTTTGATTCAGCCGGAGAGACTAAAGTAAATAGTGTAAATTCTTTTTCAGTGCATGCACCAAAAAGCAGGAAGGATAGTAGAATGATGAGCGCGTAGTATCTATTCATCTCAGTAGTGTGTGCTTGTTTCCTGCAAGCTATGCCTGAATCTTAGAAACAAATGCTCTCTACCTATAAAGCAGAGAGCATTTGTATAATTTATTTTCAGATTAGTTCACATCCCACCACAGTGGGGTCGTAATCTTATCTTCTTTTACACTCAATAGGTTGACAGCACTTTCCACAGCTTCCGTATTTGACTGATACTCCTGAGTAAGGAATGGAATCCTTCGGATGTATTCCTCAGCGGGATTTGGTATATCAGGGTTGCTGGAATTAGCTACCGGATAGAGACCTATTACGGGTCTTCTTCTATAATCCGCCCAGGCTTCCATGCCATCCGGGAACAATGCAATCCATTTCTGGAGGGCAATCTGCTCCAGTTGTACTGCCTGGTCCGCTCCATCAAACAAGACAGGCACATCACTTAAAGCCGGAGAATTCAGGAAGTCATTCGGTGGTATAGGAGTACTTGTACTGTTGATATAATCATTGATCGCAGCTTCATCTGTAACACCCCACTGATACATGGAATGACGAATTCCATCTTCATAGAGTTCTTGTGCAGTTCCTCCCATGCTCCATCCCTTCAATGCACCTTCAGCTCTTAGGAAATAAGCTTCAGCAGTAAACATGACATTTGAAGGTGTGTTCAGATAATCGGCAACACCTCCTGCTGCCGGTGAACTCCACCTCGGCCCAATATGAGAGTTTGTTGCAGCCGTGTTCATCGGATCACTGAGTTGCTCAACTGATAACCCATTTCTCAAACCTTCATAGGTACCACCCTCTACTGCTGGTATCCAATACTCTGAGATACGCGGATCATCGGTCCCTGTCATCACAGATTCCATGGTTGCACTCATTCTGAACTCATTCCAATCAGACATCTGGCTGAGTGGATTGATATCTACTACATTATTCAATGCCGTTGCATCATCATCAGGGCTTACTTCAAAGACGCCACCTGCATAGGCAGCTTCTGCCTCAGTCTTCGCTCTGCCAGCATCTACATTTGAAATTCTCATGGCCAATCTTAGCCTTAAGGTATTGGCAAACTTGATCCACTTATTGATATCACCACCATAAATGATATCGAATTCCCCAAAAGCATTGCCACCGGCATTTGCTTCAAGTACTGTAATGGATTCGTCCAATCTCTTAAAGAAATCATCGTAGATCAGGTCCTGACTATCGTAAGCAACCGATGTACCCGGTACTCCTGCATTGAAATATGGAATGGCACCCCAATAATCTGTCACTCTGTGGAAAGAATACACCCACCAAACGTTGGCCAAAGCATATTCTGCCGATGTTGGTTCCGTATTCTCAAAGATCGTCTGAAGTTGAGGTACTATCTGAATGTACTGGCCCGTCCAAACGCTATTTACCCAACTCATATTGATCTCATATCTATCTGTCGGGAAATAAGTAGTGACGTTAGCCACATATTGCGCATACTGATCTGAAAACAGGTTTTGTTGTACCTGACCATTCCAGCTGACAGCATCCTGTGCCTTGGTAAAAAGGAAAGGCAATTCAGCCGTACCGATCGATCCTATGCTGCTTTGATTTGTGTTGATCTCAGCAAAATCATTGGTACAGGAGCTGATGATCAATAAAGTCATTGAAAATATCAATGCTTTTGTTACTGTATGTATATTTAAATATTTCATGATTTTCAATTCAATTATTCAAATTAAAAGCTCAGGTTAATGTTGAATCCTACACTTCTTGTAGAAGGCATTCCGTATTCGATACCCTGAAAGCTGTTAGCGGACCCGATACTCACATCCGGATCAAACCACATCTTTCTCTTACCAACACCAGGAATGTCCAGAAGTGATTCACCTCTATATAACCATAGCAGGTTTCTGGCAACAAAAGACAATTTGACTGATTGAATGAATGAAGATTTTCCAAGTGGTAATGAATATCCTACCGATAGTTCTCTTACCCTGAAGTTTGTGGCATCATAAGCGAAAAATTCTCCTGTAGAGGAACGCTTATTTGATGCAGTCTGCCAGAATACCTGGGCATCAATTTCAGCATTGACCGGATCACCATCTGTATTGACACCACCCAAATTCCATCCACCATCGCGGTATGGAAGGGTGCTTTCGATTATCCCACTGTGAGCCAAATTCGCTTCTGTTCCTGAAATGATTATTCCTCCTGCACGGCCATCGATCAAAAGTCTTACTGAAATATTATTATATCTAAAAGAATTGGAGAGCCCAAGAATGGCATCAGGATTGAAGTTACCAATCAAGGAAGGTTGCTCACCTACTGCTCCCGACAATATGGGAACTCCCAGATCACTTACCAAAAACTCACCATCATCGTTTCTGGCCCACTTAGAAGCTACCAGATCTCCATAACTACCTCCAACAGCAATTTGAGGACGTCCACCCCAGTCAGCCCAGTTACCCAGGTAAACAATATCCAGCCCTTCTGAAAGCGCCTTCACTTCATTGTTATTGAATGAAACGTTAAAGTCGACAGTCCAGTCAAATGCTTTTGTGACAACAGGACTTGCCTTTAAGATAATCTCCACACCGCTGTTTTGAATATCACCGGCATTGATATACTGACTACTGTATCCAGTACCAGCTGGCAGGGAAATCTGCAAAAGCTGATTGATTGAATTGGACTTGTAATAAGTAAACTGAGCTGAATACCTGTTATTCAAAAACTTCGCATTCAATCCGAATTCTAAACTTTTCACGATTTCAGGCTTCAGGCCCGGGATAGAAAAGGTGCTTCCTCTGGAGATATATCCATTCGCTACACCTGCGGAATAATTATAGGTGTTTGTCAACAGCCCAAATTGGCCACCATTACCTACTTCAGCATAGCTGGCGCTTAATTTCAATAGCGAAACGTATTCAGGCATACTGATGAATTCTGAAAGGATCCCTGATCCACCAAGTGAGTAATATTGAAAGGAATGTGGCGCAGGTAATCGGCTGTCCCAGTCATTTCTTAAACTGGCATCGAGAAACAGCATATCCTTATAAGAAAAGTTAGCCAGACCAAAAACTGACTGTGTCTGAATATGGGTGGCAGATGAGCTAACTACAGGATTGGTAGCAAAGTTGGTCGAAAACTTATTGGTTACATTCAAACCATTTGCCGTTGTTTGGTCTTGCGTGAACTGTCGGTCATTGTATATTGCACCTACATGGTAGTCAACATTGAACGATTCTCCGATTTCATTGCTTCCATCAAACATTAAATCATACCACTGAGTGGTACTGATAGCATAAGACTGAGAAAAATATCCACCGGGACGGGTTGCCCATGACACGGTACCCTGACTGGTCTTCCTATCTGCAAGGATGGTAGACTTGTCCAGGTTAGCTCTTCCTTTAACAGAAAGCCAATCTGTGAGTTGATATTTTGCTGACAGGTACCCAAATATTTGACTCCTGTCTTCATGCCTCCTGTCGTAATTCGTTACCCAATAAGGATTTTGATACCTGTAGGATAAAGTAGACGGATATGGTGATGGTGTGAGCACACCAAATTCATCCGTAGTCTCAAAATTCTTGACGTCTTCGATAGACATGTTTCTGGGAATCTGATAGGCATCCAACACCGCTGTATTTCCCTCAGTGGACCTTAGGATTCCATCTACATCTGAAACAAAGTAAGTAACCTTGGCATCCGTACTTAGTTTTTCAGTAATCTGATTGGTCAACCTTAAGTTGATGTTGTGGCTAACCAGCTCATTGTTCGGCACGATACCACTCACATCATTGTGTGTATAGGATAGATAACCCTGAGCTTTCTCTCCTCCTCCGGACACACTGATGGCATTTGATGCATTGACACCCGTGTTGAAGAAATCTTTCACATTGTCTGGCTGAGCTGAATAGGACCTTGTCTCTCCCAGTAGATTGGTGTATTGCTGTCCACTCATTTTCTCACCCCAGACTTCACCGGATGTTGCATCCATCACACCATTGCTTCCCTGACCATATTCATTCTGGAAGTTTGGAAGAGAAAAAGGTCTGTTGAAGGTTACGCTTGAGTTAACATTGACCGAAACTCTTTCTTTGCTTCCTTTTTTAGTTGTAATAACCACAACACCATTACCTGCCTGGCTTCCGTAGAGTGCTGCCGCAGCTGCACCATTTAGCAGGGTCATGGATTCGATATCGTCCGGGTTGATGTTCACCCCACGACTATTGGGCACCCCATCTACAACTATCAATGCACTGTTATCTCCACTGATTGAGCTGTTACCACGTAAGATGATTCGCGCCTCACTACCGACACCGCCAGAGCTTTGGTTGATCAATGCATTGGCTACTTTTCCCTGTAGTGAGTTGATCACGTTATTCGGGTCCCTTACTTCGGTGAGTTCTTTGGCCTCAACACTTTGTGTACTGTAGGGTAATGATCTGGATTCTCTGGAAATACCCAGCGCTGTGACTACGATCGCTTCAAGTTGAGTTTCATCAACCTGCATTTTCATATCAATGACTGATCGTCCGTTTATTGGTTGCTTAACTCTTGCATATCCAATAAAAGAGAATACCAAAATCTGATCATCATCTGCAGTGATCCGGTAGTTACCTTCTATATCCGTAACTGTACCCTGCGTTGTTTCATCAATAAATATGGATACACCTGGTAATGGCTCTCCATTTTCATCCGTTACTTTCCCGGAGATTGTCTGTTGAGCAACCACTCTTTCAGAAACCGCAGGCAGATTTGATTTTTTAGCAGCTACAATGGCAATGGACTCATTTACACGTTTGAGAGAAACCTCCGCCTGAAGGGAAATCTCTTTTAGCAACTCGTCCATTTGCCAGATCCCTGGTGCCAGTTTTATTTTTTTCTGACGTAACGATTTATCCAGGTATGCAAAACTGAAATTCGACTTCGCCTCGATCTCTGTAACCAGATCGATCAAAGATTGCGTGCTTCCTCCACTCTCCAAATTGATGGAAATCTCTGCGAGGAACTTACGTTGAGCATCCGTTTCTGTCGCCAAAACCATGGAAACAGAAAGGATCGCTATTAATACATATATCCCAAGTCTGGACATACGCGAAAGAAATTTTAGTAATTTTACTTTCATTATAGTTTTAGTTTAAATGTGCTGAAACTTCTAGGGAGTTGAAGACCGACCAAAGTATTTCGACTCCCTTACTTTTTTTATTTGATTATTATGGTATGCTCATCGATTTCATATTTGATATCATAAGTGTATGTTAATATTTCCATTACTTCCTTAAGGGTTGGGTTACTATGACTAGCTGTATATCGCTTGTTGTCATCAATTTTACGTCTGATCTCATAAGCTACCCCATACCAGTTTGAGATGATCTCCATCACTTCAGTAATACTTGCTTTTTCAAAGGTGATCTTGTTATCTACCCATCCGAAGATCAAATCTTCATTGCTGAGCTGACTTACTGTCAGCTTTGAACTTCCCAATGAAGTGATTTCGTGAGGATTTAATTGCACGTGATCCTGTCCCTGCCTTACGCGTACTTTACCGGTTTTTACCGCCACATAACTTTGTCTGCCGTCATAAGCCTTGATATTGAAAGAAGTGCCGAGTACTTCCACTTCATTGTTGTTGAAATGTACAATAAATGGTTTACTGGCAGGTACAACTTCAAAAAAGCCTTCGCCGATCAGCGTTACTTCACGGATATCTGAAGAAAAGTTTTCCGGGACAATGATCCTACTCTCTGAATTAAGCTTCACTTTGGTACCATCGGGTAGAATGGTAGTTATTTTTTGCCCCGGAGAGCTGACCTTCTCAATATAATTGATGGTTGATCGGGTACTCTGTGGGGTATCTTCAAATGATATATAGGCATAAATGGAGATCAAGGAGGCTATTAGAACAACTGCAGCGTACCTGGCCAGCTGACCAAGCGTAAATCTTTTTCCTCGTTTTGAAAACTGATCTGATTCGTCCAGCTTATCTATCTCTGACTTCAACCGATTGAAAACTGCCTGTTTTTTCTCAGGGAATTTGAGCTCACCCTGTACCCAGAACTTTTCCATCTGTTCAAGAATGACCGGATGCGACTCATCTTCATCCAACCACTTCTTTAGCTTGTGCTGGTCTTCAAGAGAAATCTCTCCTATTAAATAATTGATAATCAGTTTATCCATATCAACTTCAAATGCGATACTATTAAAGAGTGTGTTAACTTAAAATGATATGATGAATAGCTGAATATTTACAATTATTTAATTAATCAAGTTGTTTTGTTTAAATAATGTTAACCCAAGGTTAATTTCAGTATGATGTTTTAATCAAATAGAAACACAACCTGTGAGATCAACAGCGGGATCAATGCGTGATTGATGTTGCGGTAGTAATTTTCTGAGGATTGTGACTCGTGATACCTGTCATACAGATACTTACGGATGATGGATGATGCTTTGGTAAGCTGTGTGCGGACTGTAGAGATTGAAATACCCAGCTCATCAGCAATTTCCTGGTATTTCAGGTGCTGATTTCTGGCCATATTAAAAATCAGCTGGCATTGATCGGGTAACGATGAAACGATATTTTCTAATGCATCCGAAAGCTCTTTGGCCAGTAATAGTTCCTCCGGATCCACTTTATCCATGAATCGGACAGTATTATCTAATATGGTAGCTTCAAGCTTATTGGGTTCTTCGTAGAGAATACGGGTTGCCTGATTCTTGACAGCAATAAAAAGATAAGCATCCATCTGTTGGATCTCATGAAACCGGTGTCGGTTTTTCCATAGATTCAAAAAGACCTCAGCGATGATGTCTTCGGCCACCTGATCGGACTTCACCATGGTTTTGGCAAAGAAATAGAGCCGGTCAAACTGCTCAGCATAGATCAGCTCAAACTGCTCTTCAACAGATTTTGATTTGTCGAAACTGACTACTTTACTACCTTTTCCCGGTTTTATTGCCATTTACCCATTATATCAACCAAAGTCTTGAGGAATTCAAAACAGATACCGAATTAACTATAAATATTTCACTTTTCAAATTCTTTTTTACATTATTAACACCGATTAAAGTAAGTTTATAACGATATTCCTACTTTTGAAACCTTTCGATTTTACCCCTTTTCTTGCATCAACTCCATACAGTACCCCTCCTTCCGTGGCAGATGAAAAGGACCTTCGAAGATGTTTCCCCTTGCAGGATGAAAAAAATCCGATGCATGGTTACGCTTTCACTACCTGGAAGAGTCCTGAAAACCTTACCAATATTTTTTATTAAATTTATTATACATATTCAGTTATGGGTTAATATTATAATTCCATGGACAAGAATTGATTAATGGTTTGAAGATGAAAGAGGTATTACTTGTTGATGATCATGAAATGATCCGTGACGCCATCAGTGTTTTCTTTGATGAAAACAACTCCTTTACAATCAAGGCACAAGCTTCCAATGGAAAAGAAGCTTTGCAAATACTGGAAAGTTACCAGTTCGACCTGATTATCACCG
Source organism: Cyclobacteriaceae bacterium (assembly GCA_965228595.1). Lineage (GTDB taxonomy): Bacteria > Bacteroidota > Bacteroidia > Cytophagales > Cyclobacteriaceae > UBA7330. Next base: position 364,274 of record OZ245828.1, read on the forward strand.
ATATCAATATGCCTGAGATGGATGGAGTTGAATTTATCGGCCATGTGAAAAAATCAAATCCTGATCAAATCATACTGGTGCTCACGATGATGAATGATATTGTGAAAGTAAAGAAATTGATAGGCATGGGAATTAATGGATTTTTATTGAAAAATTCCCCGAAAAAAGAACTTTTTGAGGCCGTCGACAAGGTCCTGATGGGTGAAGACTACTACTCCAAAGACGTTTATGAATTGTTGATATCCAATATTTCAAAAAGGAAATCTAGCAAAAGACTTACCTATGAAATACCACTTAGTGACCGTGAAAAAGAGATTCTTATATTAATCGCAAGTGATTTAAGCAACAAAGAGATTGCTGATAAATTATTTATCAGCACCCGTACAGTAGAAACACACAAAGGAAATCTGCTTCAGAAAACAGGGTGTAAAAACATTGCTGGTTTGGTCATGTATGGGGTTGAAAAAGGTATCATTTAGATATCTTAGATGATGAAAACCATATTATTGGTTGATGACCATGAAATAAATATATTTTTCCCCTGAAATTCAGGATAAGATTAACGAGATAAAAAGTCATGATACCACTTTCGAACCAAATGACTTTTTCCTATTGAGCGGTGAATACCAACTTTAATTGCAGAGCAAAACTCTTATGATGAAATCATAAAGCAATTATAAATTGAACCTAACACGCTCCACTTACTTATAAAGAGTCTTTATAAAAAGTGTTCGTGTAGAAATGGAAACGGGCTTATCTTGTATGCCATAGCGAACGGTATAATCTAAGAACCTGCCAGTCTCTTGTTTAGCTGAGCGTCTATCAGCCATCCCAAAACCGTGTTTGATCCATAAATAGGAGATTCACCTATATACATACGTGGTATAACCAAAGATTTCTATCCGAGTATCACCCTTACTCAGGTCATCACACATCTCCACTTTTGTATTGTAATTAAACCAATGAGAAATGAAAACATTAACTATTTCAACAATTATACTCTTGGCCTTCATTAGCCGGGGATATGCTCAAAATGCATTCGCAACTTCCTATGTAGAAAAAACTCATGTGAGCCCGAAGATTGGAGTCCTGGCCGGATACCAATTCGCATCAAAACATGAAGTGGGAGTCTTTTACCAAAGAGAAGTTGATGGCCCTGAAGGACAAGATAACATTAGACCCAGATTCTATGAAAAGGAATTTTTCGGAATAAACTTAGGTAGCCAACTTTTCAGCTTTCATAGGGCGAATATGCTCATGGATGTCCGTATTGGACTGATTAACAAATCAAATTTTTCCATCACCCCATCCTTAAAATTAGACTATGAATTCATTAAGAGATTCCATTTACAAGGGGGTGTAGGTGTACGATCATTTAATCCAACCTTTCAAGGGGGTCTTAAGATAGATCTTTATTAATCCGTAAAACCACGACATAAACCAAACAAATATGAATGCTATCTATACAACTATCGAATATCAAGCACCCCTACTGAAAGAAACACTTTCTATCAAATACATTAAGAAAATCAATACTGTGGCCGTAAGTGGCAGTTCAACAGATCCGGAAGTAGTTCCCGCATACAATAGGTTGATTCAACAAGTTGAAGATCACTTCAACGAAAGTGGTATACTGAAATGTTATTTCCACTTTTCTGACATCAATTCTTCTACTACTAAAGTATTATTCAAGCTCTTCAGGCAGCTTGTAAATGCACAAAAGGAGGGCCACCAAATTAAAATCTTTTGGATCATAGAAGAAGACGATCATGAATTGATTGACATCGGTTTAGATTTTAAGAACCTCTATGATCTTGACTTTCATATAACAGCAAAATAACAAAACCAATAAAGACAACTGATATGAAAACTATTAAGAAAACATTGATTTTTAGCCTTATCCTTCTAGGCATTGAGGCATACTCTCAGGAGATAACAACTTCAGTGGAGGAACAACAAATTGAATCTTCTGTACTTACTAAAGATGCAGACACATTAAACTTTGAGAAAACTCAAAAGTCAATTGAGCCCCCGACCCTTAACATTCATGACCTTAAACTAAATGAGGCTCACTTTCAGAATAAAGGCATCCGCCAAATATCTCAAAACAGCAGATGGGAGGACGGTTTCATTCAGCAAGACAGCTTGTTTCTGTCTGATAATAATTCACGGAAAATGGGAATTTCAAGTCAAATAGCTTCAGAACCTGACTGGATTAAAACTCCTGAAAAACAAAGCATTGTTGCTCAAGAAATTTTAATTGCAGGTGAAGATATATAAAGATGTAAGGTTAGATGACCAGGTTAATTGAGGCCTTACCCTATTGGCACGATAATCCCTACTTCCAAACCACCGTTTTTTACATTTTGGAAATTTATTGTGCCTCCAATCATATTTATCCGGTTACTTACGTTTGCTAATCCGATACCATTGGAGGAATGTTTTTCATTGATTCCTCTTCCATTATCAATTACTTTTATGGATATTGTCTTTTTGATTCTTTCAATTAGGATCAAGGCTTTTGATGCTCCTGAATGCTTAATAATGTTATTTGTAAGCTCCTGAATCACCCTATATAAATTGATCTTTAGGTCTTCATCACGGATAAACTTTGACTCCAGAAAGTTTTCAATGTTAAACTCAATTTTCGACATGATCCTTAAATTCAGATCAAGCCTTTCCGTTAATTCTTTAAAGGTCATTTTTGTCACATCAGCAGACAACAAGTCATGTGAGATATTGCGTGTATTGTCTGTTAATCTCCTGATATTATCTGTGACTTTCCGAATTTTAATATCCAATTCAGGATTATCATTGGTTAGTTTAAGTAATAAGTCACATTGCATACTACAGACTACCATTTCCTGAATGATACCATCATGCAATTCCTGTGCAATTCTATTTCTTTCTTTCTCTTGTGACTGGATTGTGTTTTCCAATAATCTCTCCTGAAACATTTTCTTTTCTGTCACATCTTGTACAGATCCGATCATTGAAACAGGATTTCCTGTTTTATCACGAATTAAATATCCCTGTTCTTCAACAAAGGCTACTCTTTTGTCTTTTTTGATAAACCGGTATTCATTTTTCCAAAAATTCTGATCATTGCTTGTCGTTATTTTTTCCAAAGAATGGATAATTCGATCATGATCCAGTGGATGGATTTTTGATTGCCAGTTTTTAAAGCTTTCATTTAATTCTTTGTATCCAAATAGCCGCTGATAATTGCCAGTCCAGTGAAGTTCATTGTTTGGGAAATTCCACTCATAAATAGCTTCATGTGTTGCTTTTGATGCTAACTCATACCGCTTATTGCTGATATAAAGGTCCTCCTCTCGTTTCTTTTGGCTTTCAATATCCTGAAAGACACCATATAGTCTTATTGCTTTCCCCTCATTCACCTCCACTTTTCCCATCGAACGCACCCACTTCTCATTTCCTTTGGCAGTGGTCACCTTGAGTTCCACATCCCAGGGTCTTCCATATTCGATGCCTTCATTGACGCATTTTTCAATAATATTTCTATTCTCATCTTTGAAAAAGTCAAGTGATGCATCCATAGTTGGTTGATACTCCTGGTCTAATTCAAGTATCTCAAATGTTTGGGAGGTCCAATAGGAAGTTTGATTACTTAAGTTAACCTCCCAGCATCCTATCTTCGCCATGGTCTGAGTCTCTTGTATAAATTCCTCAAGCCTCTTTTTTTCAGTGATCTCTTTGCCAACAGCAAACACCATCTCATCTTTTGGCTGGAATGCTGCAGACCATGAAAACCATTTAATCAATCCGCTTTTGGAGATAATTCTAATTTCAAAATTAACGGACATTTCGCCCTGTTGTAATCTACCAAGTTGCGATTTGGTGAAAAGATGATCATCTGGATGGATGAAATGTTTCAATGGCTTATCTAAGAACTCTAATTCTGTATAACCAAGAATATTGGTAAATGCGGGATTGATCTTTTTCAAGAAACCATCTATACCTAAAACACATAGTAAGTCTACAGTGTCAGAAAAAAATCTATCTAATTCCTCTTCGGCTTGTTTTCGTTGTAGCTCCGGCGATAGCCACTTACTTAACTCCTGGAGAATTGTAATCTTGCTCTTGAAGTTAAATTGCTTTTCCCTGCTATAAAAAAGGAAAACCCCAATTGTATGATCTGCTTTTGAAATGGGTATTCCAAGAGCTGACTCCAGGTGCGTTCTTTCAGCAAACTGCTTTTTAATAAATTTAGGTTGGTTTTTTATGTCAGCCCAAAAAGCAGCTTTACCCTTTTTAAATACCTTCCCTGCCAGCCCCTTATTCTTTGGAATTTTACCTATGCCTTCCTCTATCATCTCCTCATCATGAAAACTTTCAGCATACCACGATACCAAATTCATGTGGTTATTTAGTTTAGCCGGTAACCACAATTCAGCATAGTCAACGCCTATGCACCTGACAAGTGCCTGCAAGACATCTTTCATGCACGCTGACAGACTTTTTGGCTTACTTAGCATCCTCGACAGATCAACAATTAAGTCCCTGGTCCTTTCTTTCTCTTTTTGCTCGCTAATATCCCTCGTGGCACCGATCAACCTAATGGCAACTCCATTGGCATCCCTGATTATATGGCATTTTTCATGAAGAAATGCATATGTGCCATCCTTTCGCCTAAACCGATAACTTTGTTGATATACCAATTGAGTGCTATCCTGTATACTTTTCTTAAGATGATTGTAAACCAGTTCCTGATCCTCCGGATGAATGCGTTCTTTCCAAAAGGTTTCATCATGAGCCCATTCTGGACTGTATCCAAACATGCGACGAAGCGCCTGACCATCCCTGTTTATTGTGCCATTTTTGAGATCCCAATCATAGATAAGATCTTGTGTTGCCAGGCATGCCAGTTTATACCTTTCATTACTGAGTTTGAGATCAATTTCCTGCTCAATTAATTCTGTTACGTCACTTGAGTTAATAACTATGCCCGCAATTGCCTCATCGGAATACAGATTAGTTATTGTACTTTGCAACCATCTCCAATTCTTTCTTGCATCCTGAAATCGATAAGGTTCAACCTTGACATTATTTGTGTTTTTTATCCGATTGAATGTTGACCTAACCTTATCTATGTCATCGGGATGTATCAATTTAAATGGATTCGCACCCATCATCTCGTGAGCAGAATAGCCAAGAATTTTCTTATAATTATCACTCGCGAATTGAATCCTTCCGTTGTAATCTGTAATGATTATTAAGTCCGACCCTTCCTGGACCAGCATTTTAAATCTTCTCTCACTGATCTTTTCACGGTAATTTGCTTCACTCCGAATAAGTTTTTCTTCCTTTTCCCGCAAAGCTCTAAGCACTGCTGCCGGAAGCTGGTACACCCTTTCCTTGATGATAAAATCTGTGGCTCCCTCCTTTATTGATTTTACTGCATTCTCCTCACCTAAAGACCCGGTAACGAAAATAAAAGGAGTGATATTATCGCTAAGTTCTTTCCTCAAGATATTCAATGCCCTGAGTCCATCAAATGTGGGCAATTGAAAATCAGAGATGATCAGATCAGGGTTAAATGTCTTGAGTAGATGCAAATACTTTTCTCTCGTACCTGTGACTTTAAACACAGGCTCAAGGTCTAACTCCTCGAATTGAAGCTTAATCAGTTCTACATCACTAGATAAGTCTTCCAGTATAAGAACCTTCAGCTTCATGTGAGAAGAAGTTAGTTCCTCCTGAATAACCTCATTTACGTACTGTTCCATTTTTCCAAACTTGCTGATTCTGGAAAAGAATAAAGAATACATTTCTGAAACACAAGGTCCCTAAAATTATTCAGTTATCCCTAATCTAGGAAAGAAATCAAGAAAATGCAAAAGACCACTTTTTGACGAAAGTGTGCTGTCTGGTATCCAGAAAAATCACCCAACAACCTCATAGTGTATCACTCGTGGTGCGGAAGGTAAAAGGTCCTTTAAAGATGTTGTCTTTAGTGGGTTGGGGTGCCCGACGATTAAGTGATTCACCTAGTCTTTTAAGTATTATACCAAATAATGTAAATACTATTTTTACCCTTACACAGGAGTGTCCTTTAGACCACCTTTGCTTCTGTATTTAATCAATTATCAGAATGAATCAGCTAAGAATAACATTCATTACCCTTGCCATCTTTGCTTCTATTGAAGGGTTTTCCCAGGATCAGACAAAATCCTCTGCGCCTGCTATTGTCAACCCTCAGGTTGGGCAATTAAATGCGAATAACCAAAACATCGGTAGTACTGACTCCACCAAACTGGCAATGATTGCAAAACTCCCCATGAACGCCATCCATTTTCAGAATAAAGGGACGCGTCCGAAGATAGAGGTACATTGGGAGGATAGTATGGTACAAAATGAAAGTTTTGACCTGAATCAATCCAATTCTTCAAAATCGAAGATGGTCACCCAATATAAACCTTAGTGCTCATTAGGATAAATTCACTACGCGAAATGGATTGTTATATCGTATTTCAATAGACTGGTTTAAAACCTTTTTACTCACCAATAATTTCGAAGTATCCTGATTCACCGGAAACCTGACGCTGTTTTTTGAGATGTTTTCAGTTTCCACAGTTAATCCGTCACCGCAAAGCACCAAAGGTCTTGCCCGAATGGAAGATTAGTATCTACCCACCCAACAACTTCAGACAATACCACTCCTGCCGTGGTAAGTGAAAGGGCCCTTTGAAGATGTTGCCTTTGGCGGGTTGGGAGACCGTGCCATCCCGATGGAGGTAGCCAAACCACTCACCATTTTTAGAGTCTGCGAAGTGGCTGTAGCTGTATTCGTGGACTAACCGGTGCCATTGCGCATATTTGTCCTCACCGGTGAGTGTGTAAGCCAATAATGTAGCAATAATGGTCTCATTGTGAGGCCACCAGAATTTCATGTCATGCCAGTATTCCTGAACGGGTTTGCCATACACATCACAATGGTACAATATACCGCCATATTGCTTGTCCCAGCCACGCTCCCACATATAGTCCAGCATCCTGCAGCCTAGTGCAATCAGCTCAGGATCATTGTTCCTGACCTTTGCTTCGTGAAGAATAAACCAGGCTCCCTCGATGGCATGTCCGGGATTCAGGGTGCGGCCATCAATGTGATCGATGATGCTCCCGTCCGGGGCTACCTGCTCCATCACACAGCGGATATCGTCTTTCACGAAGAAGTCCCTGATCTCTGCGATGCATTGATCAATTACTTCCTGGGCTCGTGGGTCACCAATGGTATCCAGCACCTGCCTGGCCGTGTTGAGCATGATCATGGGAACACCAATGCCTTTTGATGGGCGAACATCTGTGAACTTGGGCGCAAACTCCTCAGGGTGCTGTGCATAATGCATGCACTTTCCAAAGAGGGCTCTGGCCTGTTCTGCCACATCCTCCCTTCCCGATGCTTTGGCATAGGCCGCATAAGCAATCGCTGCAAAGGTCTCCGAAAAGAAATACCTGCGCTTACGAATAGGTTGACCGTCTCTCGTCATGTGGAAAAACATCCTTCCATCCGTATCAAAGCATTTTTGTGAAAGGAACTCATAGCCCAGGCGGGCTCCCTCCAGCCATTCTTCTTTTTGTTCGACGGTATTGTACAGGTTGGCTAAGGTCCAGGTGGCTCTTCCCTGAAACCAGACGGACTTATCATCATCAATGAGTGAACCGTCTGCATCGCGCATCAGCAGGAACCCACCGTGTTCTTTGTCATAGCTGCGTGGAAACCAAAAGGGTATCGTGTTGCCGAGCAGCTGCTCCCGGTAGAATTGCTGAAGCTGGTTAAGTTCTTTCCTGGTGTACCCCATTGGTAAAAGGATTTAATGCGTAATTTCAGCTACATGAAAATGCCTGAAAATTTAGTTGATCCGCATCCGCTTTAAATGCCTCAAACTGCTTGTTGGTCATGTTGCTGACGGGTAACCTGAATTCTCCGCAATCCAGACCAATAAGCTTCATATAAGCCTTTCCCGTGCCCATTCCTCCATATTTTCCCAGCAGCCCGATCAGATCAATAGAGACCTGCTGTAAACGACTGGCTTCCCTTAGGTCGTTATCGTTGAATGCATCTATCAACTGGTGATAAAGCGGAGCTACGTAGTTGTAAGTACTTCCTACTACACCTCTCACCCCAAGAGATAGCGCTGGCAACATGCTTTCGTCACGCCCCCACAGCATGTCATATTTTCCATCAGCAAAGTGCATACACGATAAAAAGTCCATGAAGTCTTCATGGGTATATTTGATCCCGGCAAAGTGGGGTATGCTCCTGTGAATGCTTTGGAGTAAAGATAACATGGGAAAATTCACTCCTGTCAGCACCGGAATATGATAGTAGTAAAATAACATTTCCGGCACAACTTCAGCTATTTCTTCACACATTGAAGCCAGTAATGTGACATTAGCAGGCTTGAAGTATGAAGGTGCTGTGAAAGATACCGCTCGAAAATTGCAATCTTTGGCATGTAATGCCAGCTCTTTACAATCAGCCATACAATTCCCACCCAGGAACATGATTAAGGAAAAATCGACATCATCCTCCGCACAGGACCCCCAGGCTTTGGCAATTTCTTTTTTCTCTTCCATAGTGAGGGAGACACCCTCGCCCGTTGATCCGCAGATAAAAGCCCCCCTGACTCCATTTCGTTTTAGCATCTGATAATAAGCGGGTATACGTCTGATATTGACAGAACCGTCAGGATTCATCGGTGTAAACGGCGCTGCAATCAGGCCTTCAATGTGTTTTTTCTTCATACTTTTTAGTTTGTAGCGGCTTTGGCTAGTTGATCGATCTCATCAAGTGTAAACCTCAGGCTTAGAATGTAAGGTTTTTTACCTTCCTCCCAATGACCATAGGTGGTGGTCACGATGGTACCATCAGGCAATACTTCCACGCCCGGATAAGCGGTATCATATGCCCATCCGCTCTCCGAGGGATAATTTTTCTTGAGTCTAACCACGTACTGACCTTCCGTACCCTGTACCAGGTCGTCATAGGTGCCAACCCAACCTCCCCAGCTGGTCTCAAAAGGGCGACCTTCCCGTTTGTCTTCAGGAGCTATCACCCTGAAACTGATGAACAGCCTGCCATCTGGCGCGTACTTTCCTGTGTGCCGGTCACCAGTCAGCGACAATGGTAATTCCCGGGGTGCTGACCAGGTTTTTCCTTCATCATTGGAAAAGATGATGTATGAGTTTTTCACTCTTTTATTTTCTCTCAGTAAAACAGCGATTTGCTTCCCATCCGGTGAACGGATAATACCTGGTTCACAAAGTAGTATGGTGCTGTCTTTATAGATGGCTTCAGGATCAGACCAGGTAAGTCCGCCATCGGTACTTTTGGTGGTGTATACTGTCATGAATCCGCTTCTATCTCCGGCTGGCGAGCCCCAAAACTCACCCTCTCCTCCTTTGATAAACCGGCCGTCATCATGAAATATGGCTATGTAGTGCCCGGCTCCAGTATTCAGTGGTGTAGTCGATCCCATTACGGTGATGCCACCCCAATCTCCAACTGGTTTCAACTCCGTCCAGGTATTGCCATCATCTTCACTAATGGAAGTTCTGATCGGATAGAGACCGGACCACATTACAATCCTTTTCACACCCTGAGCATCTACCGTCCGCATGAGTGTTGGTGTTTCCCGACTCGTGGCCCAGCTTTCAGGAACGGGTAATCGATCACTCCAGGTCTTTCCTCCGTCCTCACTCCTTTTTAAGATGGCGGCACCCCTACCATGCCCTTTCGGGTAGCTGGCCAGGATGGTCTTCCCATCTTCCAGCAGTATGGTGGAAATATGCCCCAGGTATTGACCTTCCTCACGATCCACTACAACCTGTCTTTCCGTTTGCCCATCCAGATCGACGGCCGAAATGGTGACCGCGTCCATGATTGATACCTCCCGGGTGTTTGCTTGCTGTTTGCAACTGTAACTGACAATTAAAAGAAGGATCATCCAAATATTCTTCATCATATTCTTGATTATATGTATTACATATTTACTTGAATTCATCCAAAATAAAGCAATTTCTTATTGTTAAGCATCATGTGTTATCAAATTAATCTATAAATTGTCGTCAAATCACATATTATGTTATACATATTATGAATTCATTACCTATTGATAGAACCGAGCTCGACTCAGGAAATTCTTCGTTGGTTGACAAGGTAGAAACCCGTATTGTCGAACTGCTCAGGGAGCAGCAATTTAAGGTGGGTGATGTGATTCCCAAGGAAATGGAGCTGACGGAAATGCTGGGGGTAAGCCGAACGGTAATCCGGGAAGCACTGATGCGACTCAAAGTGATGGGACTGATCGAATCGAAAAAGCGAAAAGGATCGGTCATCACCAGTCCGGACATTTTCAATGTGTTGAGCAAGAGCATGAAGCCTCACATCCTGGATCAGGAAACACTGAAAGATATGTTTGAGCTCAGACTTGCACTGGAAGTAGGAATGGCTGACTTCATTTTTCAAAGGATTAACGATAATGACATTCAAGAACTCAAAGAGATCGTTTCCAGAGAGCCAGAAGCTTCGGAAGAGGATCGGTTTTTTATCGAACACGAAATTGCTTTTCATTCGAAGCTTTATGAAATCTCCAACAACCAAAGCCTGAAGAATTTTCAGAAACTGCTACTGCCGCTTTTTGACTATGTACACAATAGCGGGTTATTGAAGATCCCTGTCAATAGCATGAGGTATGTCTCCCATAAAGGACTGGTAGATGTGCTGGAGAATGGCTCACCGGAGCTATTCAGGAATGCCATGCGAAATCATCTGGAAAATCACTTTTTACGTCTATTCTAACATCATGAGCGAGGACTGGAAAAACCTAAAATTACTTTTAGCCGGGTGTGGATCCATCGGAAAACGTCATGCCAGGATTTTAACCAAACTAGGAGTGAAAGAGATCTCTGTATTTGATCCAAACACTGAAAATGCCAATGAACTAACACGTGAATTACCCAACCTAAAAATAGCTGATAGCTATGAAACCGGGTTAGAAATGGCTGATGCGGTATTTATCATGACTCCTACACGGCTGCATATCCCCATGGCCATGCAGGCTATCAAGGCTGATTGTCACGTATTTCTTGAAAAGCCGATCTCCTTGACCATGGAAGGTGTGTCGGAACTGGCCAACCTGGCCAACACCCACAACAAAAAAGTGATGGTCGGGCTATGCACCCGATATCATGAAGGTATCCGAAAAGCCAAAAGCATCCTCGATTCCGGCAGGATTGGCCGATTGGTGTCCATCCGGTCATTGGTCGGGGAACATTTCCCCTCAGTCCATCCACAATACAAAACGATGTACTATGCCAAATATTCCGGAGCATTCGAGCTGATGCACGACCTGGACCTGGCCCTTTGGTTTGCCGGACAACCGGTAGAAAAGGTATTTTCCGTTTATGGTAGCTTCAGCGATATTGACATCGAGGCTCCCGACACCGTAGAATTCCTCCTCAAATTTGACGATCGATGTACGGCTACCGTCCACCTGGATTTCTTTCAAATCCCGAGAAGAAGAAATATGGAGCTCATTGGCACTCAGGGGGTACTGATGATCGACTTTACCTCATGGGAGGAATACACCATCTCCATCTATGATGCAGTAGCTCAACAATGGGAGCATCAGAAGGGTCAGACCAAACGAGACGATATGTTTAGAGATGAAAACCTTGATTTCCTGGAGTCCATCGTCAATGACCGTCCGGTTTTCTGTAACATCACCGAGGGATGCAGATCCCTGAGGGTCATTGAAGCCGCTCAGACTAAAACCGAAGATATTAACCTGATCAAAAACATTTGATATGTCAACACCCAATCTTTTTAATTTAAAAGGCAAAGTAGCACTCATTACTGGCGGATCCCGCGGACTTGGTTTTGATATGGCCTGTGAGTTGGCCAATGCTGGTTGTGACCTGATCATCACCTCGCGGTTTGAGGAGAAGCTTAAGGAACCCGCACAGTCGTTACGGGACCAGTTCGGGGTGGATGTATTGACACTCCCCCTGGACCAATGTCATCATAAGCAGGTAAAAAGTGTTGCTCAAAAGGCTCAGCAATGGAAAGGACACCTTGATATCCTGATCAACAATGCGGGTGGCGGATCAGGCGCCAGTGAAGGTGACCTGTTTAAGCGTGATCCCCAGGACATGGTCAACCTGATCAATACCAACCTTGTTGGTGCCCTTTTTTGCTGTCAGGAAGTCGGCAGGATCATGGCGAAACAAAAGTCGGGCAAGATCATTAACATAGGTTCAATTGCCGGGATGATTGGCCGTGATCGCAGCATGTACCGGGACAACAATAAATCCGAGCAACCCATTGACTATGCCACGGCCAAAGCCGGTGTGATAGGTATGACCAGAGACCTGGCAGCCTATATGGCACCGTACGGAGTTTGTGTGAACTGTATCTCTCCGGGAGGATTTCAGGGAGATAGTTTACCACAGGAGTTTGTCGATGCCTATAATAAAGCTACCGCACTGGGCAGGATGGGTAAAATGGGGCAGGACCTGAAAGGCACGGCGTTGTTTCTCGCCTCTGCTGCTTCCGACTATGTCACAGGACAAAACATTGTGGTAGACGGAGGCTTTACCATCTGGAAATAAATCACTCAAAATTTTTCTGAATTTGAAAACCTATATCATATCGCTTCTGATCCTATTAATGTCCGTTTCTGCATGGGCTGAAAAGGACATCAATCTCACGTCTCAACAAACGATTGGAAGCCTGGCTAATATCGACGTCATTCCGGGAGCCGAAGGTCTGGCTGGAGCCTTTGCCGGTAAAATAGGAAACCATTTGATCATAGCTGGTGGTACCGCTTTCCCGGATGGTAAACCCTGGGAAAACGGAACAAAATACTTCTCAGATGCCCTCCTGATTTTTGAGCTGGATGATACACTACGTAAAGTGGACTTCTCTCAAAAACTACCAGTAGGAATCGGTGAAGGTGCTTCCGTAACCATCAACGATCAGCTCTATTGTATCGGCGGGCTCACCACCGACGGACTTAGTGATGAAGTCTTGAGAATATCTTACGATGGCAGCCTCACCATTGACCAGATGCCCAAACTACCTGAACCACTTAAAAACGTTGCCGCAACGGCGATCGGTTCAATCATTTATGCGGTAGGTGGTGAAGGTAAAGCCGGTATCACGACACACTTTTTATCTCTGGACCTTGATAATCCGGAGGCAGGGTGGCAACAACTCCCTGCTTTCCCTAAGCCACTGACGGCTGGTGTGGCTGTAGCTCAAATGGATGGAACAGAAACGAGCATTCATGTGATTGGAGGCAGAGGGAAACAGCCAAACGACCTACTCAACACCTTCTACTCCTCGGTTTACCGGTATCAAACCTCAAAGGAACAATGGGAGAAACGACAAGACATCCTCTTAAACGGCTTAAGCATGCAGCTGGCAGCCACTTCAGCCATCCCCATTGGCGCTTCACATATTGTGTTATTGGGTGGAGACAACGGAAATGTCTTTAACCAGGTGGAACAAGTCATTCATGACATGAACAATGGTGACGCAACTGCTCAGAGTCGTAGAGATTCTCTTTGGATAAACCATACAGGATTTAACGATCAAATCCTGGTGTACAACACCGTCACGGATACCTGGTTTGATGCAGGCATGTATCAGGGTACACCCATTGCTGTTGCTCCGGCGGTGGCATGGGGGCAGTCGGTGATCATCCCCGGGGGTGAGATCAGTCCCGGCGTCAGGAATCCTGAGATCACCCGAATCCAATTTGCTACGGAACCCGATTTCGGGTGGTTCAATTACCTCGTGCTGGTACTTTACTTCGGAGGTATGCTCTGGCTTGGGTTTTACTTCATGAAGAAAGAAAGCACCACGGATGACTTCTTCAAAGCCGGAGGAAGGATCCCCTGGTGGGCTGCCGGGATCAGCATCCTGGCTACCACACTCAGTGCCATCACATTCATTTCCATCCCTGCCAAAGCCTATGCGTCTGACTGGCGGATGTTTATGTATAACATGTCCATCATCCTGGTCGTACCTGTGGTGATCACCTTCTTTTTACCTTTTTTCAGACGGTTCAACCTGGATACCGCCTATGAATACCTGGAAATTCGTTTTAACCGACCCGTAAGGTGGATGGCCTCCTCCCTATTTGTCTTTTTTATGGTCAGCCGGATAGCCATCGTACTGTTTCTCCCTTCGCTCGCGCTCAATGCTGTCACCGGATTCAGTGTCTACTGGGCCATCATCATCATGGGCGTGGTCACGATCATCTATTGTACGAGTGGGGGCATGGAAGCAGTGGTCTGGGGAGATGTGATCCAGGGTATCATCCTCATGTCCGGAGCGATCATCGCATTAGGCTATATGATTTCCGGTATTGACGGCGGACTGAATAGTTTAATAGACATCACGAATCAGCAACAGAAGTTTAACCTGCTGGATTTCCGGCTTTCCCTGACAGAACCTGTTCTTTGGGTGGTGCTGGTCGGAGGACTGGCTAACTCACTCATCACGTTTACCAGCGATCAGAGCATCGTTCAGCGCTACATGTCGACGAAAGACGAAAAAGCCACCAGCCGAAGCATCTGGCTCAATGGCATCCTGAGTATCCCTGTTACCATCATCTTTTTTATGTTGGGTACTGCGCTCTTTGCCTTTTACACCTCCAATCCGGAACAGCTGGCTGTCGTCAACCCAAACATTGACTCTGTATTTCCTCAATTCATCGTGAGTGAAATGCCTGTGGGGATATCCGGACTGCTGATTGCCTCAATCTTTGCGGCCGCCATGTCCACCCTCTCCTCAAACATCAACTCCGTGGCAGCCGTGATCACTTCTGATTTTTATAAGAAGGTGGTGCGAAATAATACCATCAAAGGACAGATGCGGGTCGCCAGGTGGTCTGGTGTCATTGTTGGCGTTTTCGGTATGGGCATGGCGCTCGTGCTCGCCACCTGGGACATCGCCTCGTTATGGGACCAGTTCAACACGTTTGTTGGTCTGCTGACCGGTGGTCTGGGCGCACTATTCATCATGGGAATCTTCTTCCCCAGGATTTCCGGACCGGCGGCTTTCTTCGGAACGCTGGGCAGCCTTGCCGTGCTGACGATCGTAAAGAATCAGACGGACCTTTCCTTTCTGCTCTACGGATTGATTGGCCTTGCTTCCAGTGTCGTGTTGGGACTGTTGATCAGCTTTTTCTTACCAAATAAGAAGGAGGTGAAAGGGTTTACGTGGGGGAGTAGGGAGCTACTCTAACACCGGATCAAAAATAGTAGTAGCAATGTACCGGTAAGGATCGCCAGCATCAGCGTTGTTGTAATAATAGACAGCAACCACTTTTCCATCGGGAAGTTCCACGGCCCTGGGGTACCCGATGTCCCAAACCGCTCCATCCTGACCCCGGAGCATTTGAGGTTCAGTCCATGTCTGCCCGATATCCGAGCTGTAGGTCACATACATACCAATACCCTCGGGCCTGGTCTCTTTTTCCCGCAATCCGTACACCAGGCAAAGTTGCCCATCTTGTAATTTCAATAAGGCAGGCGGATTGCCATTTCTATCAACTTTTACAGGATTGGGAAGTCTGCTCCAAGTCAAGCCATCGTCTTTGGATAAATAACTGACCATTTCCGGTGGCTTGGTCTGTCGGATCATACACAACAAGCTGGACTCATCCAACCTTACCGATCCGGGCATGATCGAATTGACTTTCTCCGGCCCAATCCACGAAAGCAGTTTCCAGGTCAGACCACCATCCTCTGTCCGAACACAAGCCACTTCCCGCCAATTGGTATCTCCTTCTATAAAACCAACCGTCAGAAAGGCTGTCATGGTGTGTTTCCCGTCAATGACATAGTCCGTCCTTGAGACAATCCCAGCAGGTTTCTTCGGACTAAAATCAATGTCCAATTGATAGGCTCCGTTCCATGATTTACCTCTGTCATAAGAATAATAAAAAGAGGTTGGCCCTTCCAGCAGGTTGGTCATCCTGAAAGTGAAGGCAAAGTTGGGATCAAAGAAATCGATGCTATCGCGGAGTAGAGTAGCTGGTTGAGAAAGTTCGCCAATGTTATGCTCAAAAGTGGCCTCAGTGATTCCCTTCTCATAGCCATCTTCTATCGACCATGTCAGTCCGCCATCCAGACTTCTGCCAAACATGGTCTTTGATGTCGACCTGTCAAACGTATGGCTCTCCTTTTCCATGTGCTTACCCTTTGTAAACCCCACCAGGATTTCATTCTCCCAGGACCAAATCCCCCAGTTTGCTGGCCAGCCACCGTACATTCCTTCTTCGTAATACACCTTAACGTGTCTAACATCATCATCATCTGACGCTTTTTGGTCACAGGAGATAAGGGCAATAATTAAGGAAAGTGCGCACAGGTAGGCTATGTATTTCATTTTACACGTTTGAGTAATGTCTTTGGTGTATTACTGACGAAAAAAGGAATGTGACCTCTTATCTATGACCCTTCAATCTCCTCCGGGTAATACTTCATCGGGTAATTGGGACTGAAATTGATCACGTCGTCCCAGGTGCCAAGCTGTCCGTCGATCACCCATGGCTCGCCTCTTTCTGACAAATGATCGATCATCTTTTCCCTCCAGCTTTCCAACGTGCCCTCGTATTCCGGCAGACCAGCCAGGTTATGCTGTTCACCAGGGTCTGCTTTGAGGTCAAAGAGTTGCTCTTCACCTGTGGCATTGAAATAAATGTATTTGTATTGCGCATCCGTCAATCCGGTCCAGCTGTTTTCGGGCCAGTAGCATCGTCCATGCTCCATATCAAGCACTTTTCTCCAATCGTCCTTTTTCCCCCGGACAAGGTCCAGCACGCTCATACCATCCATGTAGTCGGGAACTTTCGTTCCGGCTGCATCCAGAAAGGTCGGCAATATATCTCTGAGCTCAACGATCTCCTCCAGTACCTGACCACGATTGGCATCTATACTTAAACTCTCCGGCCACCGCATCACCATGGGCACGCCTGCGGAAGCTTCATAAGGAAATGACTTGCGCCACAAATGATGATCTCCCATCATATCCCCATGATCTGAGGACAAAATGATCAGGGTATTTTCCAGTAAACCTTCCTCCTCCAATGTCTCGATGATCCGGCCGATCTGCTCATCGAGAAAACTAATGGCGGCCAGGTAGCTTGCACGTGATTCCTGCACAAACTGATCCCCAAAATTTCCCCGCGGGCTATTTACCTGGGTGCTCATATCAGGCACTTTTTCTTCTCCGTATTTTTCCTGTGACCAGTCACCAACCACTGCTCCGGGAATTTCTCTTCCCTTGTAAAAATCCAGCCATCGCTGTGGTGGGTCAAATGGCGGATGGGGCCGGTGGAAAGCGACCTTCACAAAGAATGGATTCTCCTGATCGTAATCAGTGATGAAATCAATGGCTTCATTGGCGGTCCAGGTAGTTGGATGAAGCTTTTCCTCATAGGCATAGGCACCTCCCCGATGGTCTGTGGACCCGAGGCCGGTACCATCCTCCGGAAGCCCGGGTGCCTCCTCTGCAAACCATTTGTTGTAAGCATTCTGTGGATGTCCCCAACCTTCACAAAGCCTGATCTCATCAAATCCATGCATGAACTTGCTGTTATCCAGTTCGCTTGCAGGTATTGTTAGTTTGGGACCACCAATGGGTTTGAAATGTAGTTTTCCCGTGGCAAAGGTGTAGTATCCTACGTCTTTTAAAAGCTGCGGCATCTCATTTTCATACTTGGTAGGTATGGGTGCATAAGCCAGCAACCCATGGTTCCAGGGTGACATGCCGGTCAGCAAAGTGGCCCGGGCAGGCAGGCAGGTGGGTGTGGCTGCATATGAACGAGTAAACAATACCCCTTCCCTGGCTAGGCGATCAATGTGGGGAGTATGCACAAATTCACCGCCTTTAGCACCAATATAATCTGACCTCCACTGATCCGGGAAAATGAAAAGAATGTTGGTCTTTTCTTCCTCGCTTTTCTGGCTACATGAATAACCCGTGATTATCAGGAGGGCGAGAACAACAATAGACAGGTGAACATTGAAACTTGTGCGTATTGTAATCATATTTGGATAGAAAAAATTGAGCCTGGCTAAAGTTATCAAATAGTAGCCAATACCTGCTCAATCATCCAATCTGTAAATTGCTCAGGATCATCTTCGGGCTTCAGTTTACTCCATTGCTCCAGCGAGTAAATGCCTTTGTATCCTGAGTCTTCAAATATTGAAATGCATTGGTTAAAGTTGTACGAAAGGTGCTCCATCCGCTCTGAAAACTCGGTAGTCTTCGCTGATACAAGCTTAGTGTTGGGAGCTATGTAGACAAGTGATTCTATTCTTGATTCAGCAGGATAATTCCCAAAATCTGCCAACAAGCCGAAATTTTTGTCTCTGATATCCTTCACGAGGTTAAGCTGATTCTCCAGTTTCGAATACATATCAAAATGGTTTTCGACCAGCAGGGTCACCTCTTATTAGCTGCATATTTCAGTAGTACCCTCAAGGATTCTACACTTTTGTCATAAGACTTCCGCATCTGGCTGACGCGTACGAATTTGGAACCAAGAAAGGCAGCGACATCGATCCAGTCTTTCATTTCCTGAATTCCCTTCTGTCTATTTTCTTCAATCGTATCTGAAATGTCATGTTGGGTGTCTACCTGGATATCAATCAGCTGACAAGCGCTTTCCTTAAGTTTCGTGCTAAGATCAGTCAGATAAGCCTTGCTGGTTGATTCAAAATGACGCGACCAAAACTCTACATTGTAGATTCTGAACCTGTCAACGAAATATTCGGGTATATCAAGTAAAGTCAACTTGTCTTTCAGGTCCTGGCTGGTTGATTCAAACCGGTTTCTGAAGACCACTGTGGTGAGACCCATGCGGTCCATTTTATTTTCCTGAGCCAAAGCCAGTGAAGGAGCTGCAGCTGCAAGGGCCAATGCGGTAGACTGTTGGATGAATTTCCTTCTTTTCACATCTACAATCTAAAAAATAATTGCTTATAATCCTTTCTCCCAGGAGGCTAGTTTCTCTTTCATCAATACCACCTTTTCCGGATACTGTCCTACCAAATTATTTTGCTCGCCTATATCATTGTGGAGGTTGTACAGCTCGGTAGAATTGTCTTCATTAATAATCAGTTTCCATTCACGGTCTCGTACGGCTTTCTCACTGTCCATTCGCCAGTAAAGTGTTCTTCCCGGTAGTCGATCACCTTTCATTAACAGCGGTAGCAGGCTCACTCCGTCCAGCGCATTGGGACTGTTCTTTTTGGGTTCTTTGATGTTCAACAAATCAAATACCGTGGGCATGAGGTCAAAGGTCATGGCTGTCTCGTCACTCACAGATAGTGGCTTGATCATCCCCGGCCACCAGGCAATGGCAGGTACCCGATGTCCACCTTCATAGACCTGTGTCTTCTGACCACGGAGCGGTCCATTTGAACCAACTACCGGCCAAACTTCATCGGCATAACTCAGGTAGCCTCCATTGTCTGAGGTGAAGAAAACCAGGGTATTTTCCGATAGCTTATTTTGCCTTATGGCTTCCAAAATCTGCCCAACACCCTTATCCAGTTCTTCTACCATATTGACCACCACAGAGGGTACCTCCTCAGGCTGATACGGTCCCAGCTTGCTTTGAGGGCCGGGGTAAATACTCGTATAATCCTCCCCTTCTCTCACCACTTCTTTATCTCCATCCTCAGCTGTTTGCCAGGGAAAATGAATGGCAGAATACGCCACATACATAAAGAAAGGTTCATTCTGCTTTGCTTCTATAAAATCAATGGCATTGTCTGTGATCACATGGGTGGCGTAACCTTCCTGAAACTCCAGCTGATCATTGTGCCACCAGTCTTTGAACCCATTCCTGTCCATCTTGGAGAAATAATCCCCGCTTCCACAGGTCAGTCCCCTGAATTCGTCAAATCCATGCAAAGCGGGATTGGCATTGGGTGCTTTGCCCAGGTGCCATTTTCCGAAAATGGAGGTAACATACCCTTCTGACTTCAGGTAGCTGGCGATGGTCTTTTCCTTGCGGTTTTCGTCACTCCCGATCCCTTCATCCTCCCAGTCTGTAGGTAGGGCACTTTCGATACCTAATCGCTGAGGGTATCGTCCCGTCAGCAGGGCAGCACGGGTTGGTGAACACATCGGTCCATTGCTGTGAAAATCTGTGAACAACATCCCTTCCCGGGCCATGCGGTTGATATTGGGCGTTTTGGCTTCTCCTCCAAAATAGCCACCGAGGTCCCCATAGCCTAAGTCATCTGCCAGGATGAAAATGATGTTGGGTTTTGATTGGGGTGAAGATTCGCGCTTCTCATCGACTTCAGCAGCGCAACCAACTATAAATACAAGAATGGGTAGTAAGAGAATTTTTGGGGACATTTTTTTTAATCAATTTATGTTTTGTGACTTGATGTCTTTGTGGTAAAATTTCTTCAGCCACTAAGACACGAAGGCACAAAGTTGTTTTCTGACCTTAAATCCTTTTTGATCAATAGATTTAACTTTGTTAATAATACCCATATAAATTGGAAAGGACTACAACCTCATGAAAACTACTGATTTAGATAAAAAATTTGACGAGGGAAAAGAGGATATACTCAATGATTTTGATCTTAATAGTGGCCAAAGAATTAATCACGTAGCAAGCGTGTCAATGTGGATTGCGGAGAAATTGAATGTCTCCCATTAAATCATTCACTAATAAGAGGAACCAACTCCACTTCTCCAATTATCCCCGAGGGCATGGGCTCCCAGACCGAGGCATCAAATTGTTTGTAATCAATGTTCACAAAATTGATTTCATGAAACTTCCGCCACTCAATTTCATTCAGGTCCAGATAGCGAATCCTGTTGGCCATCAGATTGGAAACTTCGATCTCTAATTGATTGGTGCCTGTCTTCAAATACGGACCAACCTTGAGTTCTTTGGGCACCGCCCAAACAGTACCAACCGAATCTCCATTGATCCTGATGGTGGCGCTTTCTCCCAATTGATTAAATCTTAGGAGGTAATCAGAAGCTTTCAAATCAGACAATTCCACATTGATGGCATACTTTGCCGTCCCGGAAAAATACTCCCAACCACCCGTATTTTCTGTCCAGGACACCAGATCGTTCGTTGTATATGCAGGTGGTAACTCAGGCCCTCCGACCATGGCACTTACCTCCCAATTTCCTTCAACCTTAAGTGGTTCACCTTCATTATCATATTGCCAGTGCGTATTGGTAGATTTGCGATCCAAAGTCATGACGATCAGGGATTCACCGGGTTTGATCTGAACCCTAACCTCCATTCCTAAATCAGTCTGCTCAACAGGTACCTGACCCATTTTCCCTGAAACAGGATCCATGATCACGGCTGATTGACCCTTTGCATTTAAAATCATTTCGCTATCCAACATTTTGCTGGAATGATTTACGAGAAAATAGGTCTTGCCTTGCGCATGCTTCATTCTCAGAAATTTCAATCCCAGATCGGGTATTGATTCTCCGTTCACCCCAAGCCAATCAAGCGCTTTTGAGGCGTCCTGCTCCACAATGACTTTTCCCTGACCTACTTCAGCTACCTGGAGTCCGTTGACTGTATTGAAGGACCAGGCAGTTATCAGGTTATTCAGTTTATCCTTTCTTTCTTTATGTTCCGCCAGACCCGGAACATCCCATGTGTTGTTCTGGAATATAATGGTAGCACCTGCTTCGGCAAGACTGACCATCTTTTCCAAAGTTGCCAATGGAACCATATCCAGCTCAGGGACCAACAAAACCCAATAATCCGATCCGGGTAGCTTCAGTTTACCTTCCTCGAATCCAGCAAGCATCAGTTGATCATCCGAAATGTAATCCGTTTGCCATCCCCTCTTATGAAGCTCCTCATTCAGGTGATAAAAAGGTGTGGGGATCAGCCACTCAGAAATATTATGTACAGTGAGCTGGTACAGCGGTCGTTGTTCGGGATCTTGCCACACGTCGTAAATGGGCCAGTAAACCAGCAACTCATTATCCGGTGTGGCCTCCTGAAAAACAGCCTGGCACCGGGCAATATATTCATTCATGGCTTTCAGGTCCTTCCAGAAAGAATTCGTTGGTCCAAAATGGACAGATGCATAGAATAACCAACCCGGCCAGGGATAATCTTCCGGTGAATAGGTTGATCCGTGAAAAAACACATGGTTAATACCGGACAAAAACAACTGATCCAATTCTGGTTTAGCCAATGATAGTGGCGTCCTGAAGTGCTCAGCCAGCCAGGTCAGACTTTCTGAAGATACCAGCGGTTTGCCGGTGACATGTGCGGCCGAGGAAGCAAACTTAAGCATGTAGGGATCTGGTGGTTCGCGGGTACTCAGGTGTTCTTTTTCATACTTTAGCCCCGGAATATCAAATTGTGTACTTCCAAAAGTCTCGATCTCCGGGATATCCACCGTTCCATAAAGATCCAGCAAGTTGCCCGGAGAACCGTGCGCCTGGTTTTTCACCATCATCTGCCGATCATGCGCCCGGTCTTTCCACTGATTGGTAAAGGATTCCAGTAAGAGTTCACTCATCGTCTCCCGAAAGTCTGATTTTACCCGTCTGACAACGTCTTTATCCGCTTCGCTGATCAGCTCTTTTATGTGCATTTTAAGGTCGTATCCCCTTCTTTGCTGAAATTCATCGAGGAATTGAGGAGTCCAGTCGGCATTGTATACCTCGTAGCTATCGTTGAACAAGGCGCGGACCGGAAAATCTCCTGTGTCGAATGCTGAATCAAACCGTGTCAGGTACGTATCCACGGCCTCCGCCGACAAATGATCGACCACATAACCACTTCCACCAGGAGCAGCTCTTTTTACCTGTTGATTGGTGTTGCCACTAAATCCCGCGATCAAGTCCCATGTTCCTTCAGGAGCTGTCCAGTCCAGCTGACCATTTGCGTCTACCTTACCAGACAAATCCAGCACCTGGCCATTGGAGCCATAAGCAGTTAATATTTGGAGTGAAGCCTCAACAGGTTGTTCCCTACGGTCCAGCGCAACAAGGGCTTTACTCATGTGCTCACCTTCCGATAATTGATATTGTTGGATAAACAGTCGACCTGCACCCATTTCTTTGGGTACATGTGGACCACCAAATGGCCAGCCGGTTCCCTGGGTCATGTCCACTTTCATACCAAGCCTGTTTGCTTCGTCGAGGGTATGTTTCAGCATTTCCATCCACTGAGGAGACAGAAAGTCAATGAAACGACCTTCCTCCCCTCGTACTCCATAGATCGGTGCGATTTCCACTCCACCTATTCCGGCCTGAGCAAAGGCTTCCAACTGTGCGGTGATACCCGGCTTATCCACCCCGTTACCCATCCACCACCAGCGGGTCCAGGGCTTGGATTCCGTTTTGGTTTCAGGCCAGGTGACTTTGACGGGGTCAGAGCCACCGCAAGCAGAGAAAAAGCAGATAATGATAAAAAGAAGTAGGGTGAAACAGGTAGTTCTCATCAGGATACGTTGGGTCAGTTGCTACTAAAATTACTGCGCCTAAAGATATAACTTACAAAAGAAAAAGATATTCATACCCAAATCATTCATAACTATGATCCCACATAGGTCCTTTTATCTTTTAACGATTCTTACTTTTCCCCTTTTTAATAGCTGTACCTCTGAACCTCCCGTTTTGGTTCCCCAATGGACCGTTCATGAGATTGAGCTGTCTGGTCAGGACACCTATGAAAACCCATTTACCCAGGTAAACCTGTGGGCGGTTTTTAAAAGTAGCGCAGGCGACTCCCTGGTCAGACCCGGCTTCTGGGATGGCGGCCAAAGCTGGAAAATCCGGTTCACCCCACCCAAAACTGATATCACCTGGACTTATGAAACCTTTGCCAATCCGGAAGACAAAGGTTTGCATGGTCAAAAAGGGTCATTTAGCTCGATAGCTTATGAGGGAAACAATGAACTCTTAACCAACGGGTTACTCACCATGAGCAAGGGGAAGCGCACCATCGTCCACCAGTCCGGGAAAGCTTTCCCGGTCATTGGAGACACACCGTGGGCCCTGCCATTTAGGGCAACCACAGACCAGGCAAAAGTCTATGCAAGTGATCGCCAGCAGAAGGGCTTTAATGCGGCACTCCTGTTTTCTCTACAGCCAGACATGGAATCGACAGGACCGGATAAACGGGACACACCACACGGGTTTAAGCGAGCCTTCAAAGATCTTCACCAGGGACATATCCGGGAGTTGGTTCCTGAATACTTTCAGTACATGGACAGCCTGATCAACATCCTGATTGAACATGAAATCGTTCCGGTTTATCAGCCGGTATTCCATGGCTTTGGATGGAAAGGACAAAAGGTATTAGGAAATGTAATTGATCCGGGGGAATATGTCAGGTATTGTAATTATCTGCTGGCCAGGTATGGGGCACAACCAGCCCTCTGGCTGATTGCTGGTGACAATGGTGGACGCGACCCCGGAGTGAAAGAGGCCGGGGAAATGCTGGAACACTGGGACTGCTATCGGCAGCCGACCGGTCTTCATTACAACCCTTGTGATGATTACGTGGCCAGCTGGGCAGAGAACAATCCGCTCAAACACTGCATGCATTACAACAAATCCTTTCAGGGTGAGGAATGGCTGGACTTTCAGTGGGCGCAGACCGGCCATAGTGGAGAGCACCTGTACCATAAGGTAGAAAGGATGTATGATGATCCGATTGTAAAAGCCGTAGCCAATGGTGAACCAACTTATGAAGGCATGGGGGGTGGTAAAAACGGACTGGGCTGGTGGCAGGGAGAAGAGGCCTGGATGCAGCTGATGTCTGGTGGTACAATGGGGGTAGTGTATGGGGCTGCTTCGCTTTGGCAATGGAAGGTCACTGCGGATGAAGAAGGTTGGGGAAGTTGGGCTTCCCAGGCCATGTCCTGGGAAGAGGCCCTGAAGATGGAAGGATCCAAATATGTGGGTTACATGTCAAAAGCCCTGGAGGTACTGGATTTTGCAGACATTGAAAAGCGCTGGGACCTGGCGGGTGGTAGGCCCCTCCTGGCTAAAGAAGGAACGCTTTATATTGCTTATCTGAATGAAGGAGGTAGCATTTCCATCCTGGATATACCAGCCGGGTTGAGCTATCGCTGGTTTAACCCTAAAACGGGAGAATTTACACAGACGGGTACAGTGCAAAACGGCGATGAAGATTTCATAGCACCATCAGAGGAGCCCTGGGTATTGATTGCGGGGGAGTAAGCTGGTTGCCATTACATGCTTAGACTATCAAGATCTCTATCCGGAATATGCCTTCTGGGTTGAGTTATCGTTGGTTTAACCCTAAAGCGGGAGAATTCACAAAAGTAGATACAGTCCAAAACGGTCACTCGGTAGAAGCCAGGCAGAAGCCGGGCGACAGCGTTTTTGGTTCTGCATATAAATGATCCCAGGATAACCGTTGGTGAAAACACCAACGTTGGCCTGTGAATGGGTATTGATTATTGAGCGGAATAAAGGAAAAATATTTTCGGTTATCAATTAACTTCATTTTCCGTAAATTTGAGTATGACGTACACGGATAAACATATAGTCAAGACGTATTCAAAACTTTTCAAGGGATTAAATAAAAACACCAAAATCGAACTACTTGAAAAACTCTCAAAGTCTCTAAAGACAACGGAAAAAAGAAAAGAGGCTGATTTTTATAAGTCTTTTGGTGCGTTTGAATCAGAAAAGTCAGCCAAAGAAATTATAGCTGAAATTAAATCCAGTAGGAAATTCAGGGAAAAAGAGATTGACATGTAATGCAATATTTGTTAGACACAAGCATTTGTGTTTTCTTCCTTCGTGGTAAACTGAATTTGGATATCATCTTTAAAGAAAAAGGCAGGGAAAACTGCTACATCTCAGAAATCACCGTTTTTGAACTGCGATTCGGAGCCGAAAATAGCGTGAACCCAACAAAATCTCACAAAGCAGTTAATAGATTCATCAATGGCTTAACCATTATCCCAATTTATAGTTCAGTTAGACTGTATGCTAAAGAAAAAGTTAGATTAAGAAAGATTGGAAAACCAATGCATGATGAGTTTGATCTTTTAATTGGTGTATCAGCAATAGAGAATAAGCTCACTCTTGTAACTGATAATGTTAAAGACTTTGAGTTGATTGAAGGCATTAAAATTGAAAATTGGTTTATTGTTTAATGTATTTAAACAAGAAAGTCAATTACGATACGGTCACGACCGAGCGACAGCGTTTTGATTTTACAGCTCCTTCCGAGGAACCCTGGGTATTGATTGCGGGGGATTAAGCTGGTTGCCATGACATGCTTAGATTATCAAGATCTCTAGCCAGAATATGCCTTCTGGGTTGAGTTATCGTTGGTTTAACCCTAAAGCGGAAGAATTCACAAAAGTAGATACAAGTCCAAAACGGTCACCCGGCAGAAGCCGAGCGACAGCGTTTTTGGTTCTGCATATAAATGATCCCAGGATAACCGTTGGTGAAAACACCGTGAAAACACCAACGTTGGCCTGTGGCAATGTGACTCGTATAACTATTCCAAAGGATTAAACACGATGATATATAAGCAAAGAGGAATCCATGCATATAAAATGGAATAACTTAGCTTTTTACTTATCATCATTTTCTTTTTCAAAATCCACCGAAACAACAGGTCAGCCATAATTCCACTGATCATGGCAATAAGTCCAAAATTGGAATCTGACGCCATAGATAATCCCAATGGGTAGAAGACAACCACTAATAATACCAGTGAAATCAGTACGGCTGCTGCAAGGAATAACCCCCACCAAAATTTTGAAAAGAAGTAAACCGGTTCAACTTTTTTTATTGCAGGTTCCATACATCTAGTTTTGAATCATACTTGCCAGAAGTAAAATCTGATATTCTACAATCGGTTGCATCTGTTTAAAGGCCTGCTCCATAATCTGTTTAGTATATTCATCTCCATAGGTCATGGATTGGAACAGTGGCCATAGCTGATAAAACTGCTTTCTTGAATCCGATCCTGTATTATTAAAAAGATCCCAGTTGCCTGCAGCTGCAGACGGGATAACCCTGGCTAGCCATACTAACTCCTGACCCATAAAAAACAAATCAGCTGATCCATTGTACATTTCATCTGCTGCACGTTGTGTTACCAAAGGATCTACTCCAGCACTTTGCCCAATATTGTACATTTGCTCTCGATCACCATCGGCATTAAAGTTTTGAATTCCCTGGTTTATCATTAGTGCTCCTAGCTCCTGTGCGCATTTGATAACTTCACTGTTACTACCTAGTAATGATGCATTTGCCCGTACATAGTTTGTGATCTGCATAGGGTCTCTCGCAACTTCATAAGGGTTGGCCAGGTAATATAATCTCCCTAGGATCCTGGCAGTTTGTTCAGTGTATTTCTGCTTAGGAACAAATGTCTCATAAGAGTGCTCGCTGGAATAATTGGTTTGGGATGAAGAGCCTGAACTGCAAGAAAACAGACTAGCCATCACCATTAGGAATAGTAAATTTCTCATAGCTTTAACAAATTGGTTCTCTTTATAAGTTACAAAAAATTGACACCAAATTCATTCAAGGAATCAAGGTATTTCGGCTGGATTACGTCATTTGTAAGAATTCAATTGAAATAATCCATTTTTATTGGATAATTATCCACTTCATTAAATGGTTAAACCTGGAGCCCTGGGGGTTGATCATGTGTGAATAATCTGATTGTCCTAACCCCTTAGATTATTTATCTTTAGCTTCAATAATTAAACCTATCTCCCCGTGGTCTGTGGCTCACAGACCACCCCTTATTGATTCTTCTTATTGATTCTTGTACGGCAATATTCGGTTTCATTATATTTAACGAATGACTGATTGGTTAGACGGTGATAGAAAATCTAAAATGAAGCTCAATGAGGTCTACTTCTGGACCGATACCATAAAAGACTGGAGTCATTTATTAGATGATGATGCATACAAGCTATTGACAATAAATCAATTAAAGAGTCAGGTTGAGAAGGGTCAAATAAAAGTTTTTGGATATGTAATCATGCCAAACCACATACACCTGCTATGGCAAATGATTCAGCTAAATGGTAAAGAAATGCCTCATGCCAGTTTCAATAAAGCTACAGCTCATGAAATCATGAATGATTTGAAGTCAGGCTATCCTGATAAGTTATCAGATTTTCGAGTAGATGAAAAGGAAAGAAAATTTAGGGTTTGGTTACACGATCCGTTTGCAGTAAATGGTCACTGGTCTGTGAGCCACAGACCAGGGTGTTCATAATCGCAAGTGAAATGATTTGTTACTCGACAAGGGCCGAGCGACAGAAATCCTCACATGGCCTGCTCACCAGGCATGATCATCATCACAGGAATGCGTACATGATCGGGTTGTTCCAAAATAAACTTCACACATCTTGCGATATCTTCCGGGAGTATAGGTTTTTCGATGCCCAAAACTTGCAGTGGGTGCTTTTCAAAGTGATCCTGTAGGTTGGTCTTTGTGGCCCCAGGCTCAATCACGCTGACTTTCACATCAGAATTTGCCACTTCCATCCTCAGCGCTTCCGACAAAGCTTCTATCCCATATTTTGTAGCGGCATAGATACCGGTGGTGGGCCTGACCTTAGTCCCCAAAACGCTGGATACATTAACCAGGTGTCCCTTCTTTTTGAATTTAAAGTATTTGAGTGACGTGTAAGCCATCCTCACTCCTGCCTCAAGATTTACTCTGATCATTTCACACATCTCGTCAATGTCGGTATTTTCTATTGAAGCTGTGTGCATCACTCCGGCATTGTTGAACACAACATCCACTCCTCCGAACTTTTCAGTCGCAAGATCTATCAATTGCTGTGGCAGCTTTTCATCCAGGACATTCCCCGCTAGTATCTCGCAATTCTGATAGTCAGACCTCAAAGCTTGTAGCTTTGATTCGGTTCTGGCCGTGATCACTACATTCATACCCTCTTTTAACATCATTTCTGCAACTGCATGTCCAATACCAGAAGAAGCACCGGTGACAATGGCTGTTTGAGATTTAAGTGTATTCATAAACTAATCTTTATTTTTTTGATTTTAAGATAGTGCATTTTGAAGTCCTGTAATATCCATCACCATATTGGTCACCCAATTGGGGTCGTGCAACAGAATAAAATATTTCTATACAAGGCAAAAAAGAACGCCCCCGATAAATCGGGGGCGAACTCTCCAGCTATAAGCAACTCCAATTTTTGGAGTTGATGTGTTCAGGAAACAATCTGTTCCTGTATTATTTTCAATTAAGTTTTACTGAACATTTGCACCAACATCACCCTGTGCGACCAGGCCACTGAAATCCAATGTGTGTACGTTGATGTATCCGTCAATCTGGATCATTGCTGCGTAGTCGATCATGGTTTCTCCCAACATACTGACGTTCGTTTTTGCCATGCCGTCTGCATCCACATCGCTGAGTGAGATGATGATGTCACCGGGAGCATTTGCTACGGAACCAGCATGGATATGAGATGCATATCCTCCTTCAAAAGTGGCCCCACTCAATGCCACGGTTACCAGGGTTTCTCCATTGATCCGTTCACTGAAGGTTGCAGTACCGGATACCCCTGGAACATCAACTTCATTAAGCATATAAACCTTGCTTTCGCCAGTCAGGTCATTCTGACCGATATCTCCCTGAGCCACTAATGTTCCCAGATCATCGGCGCTGAGATGGACATTGACATATCCGTCAAACTCCAATAGCTCGTCATAACTAATGGCAATCTCATTCATATCCGCGTCCTTATAGCTGGTTACATTCGTTTTACTCATTCCTGTTGTACCATCGATATTGTTGAACGTTACAGCAATTCCGCCACCTTCAGCAGCAGTGTTGAAGTGAATATGAGCAGGATGCGAACCGCCTTCCGGTGTGTTTTCCAGAGCAATCTTCACCAGGGTTTCATCATTCACTCGCTGGTAAAAAGTTGCCGTTCCACTGATCCCTTCTACATCCACGGAACTCAGGTCATACGCCATTTTCTCTCCGGTCAGCTCATTCTGTCCGATGTCTCCCTGGGCTACCAGGGTCGCGAGATCTTCCGCACTCAAATGGACGTTGATGTAGCCGTCAAACTCCAGTAATTCAGTATAGGTAATGGAGGTCCCGTCATCAAGGGAAGCAATGTTGGTCTTGCTCATTCCACTAGAACCATCCACTGGTGTAAATGAAACCGCAATAGCGCCTCCCTCGGCGGCGGTGTTAAGGTGAATGTGTGCAGGATGTGAACCTCCTTCAGGAGTATTCTCCAGCATAAGTTTTGCCAGCGTTTCTCCATTCATTCGCTGATAAAATGTCGCTGTACCACTGATCTCGGGGTCAGCAACTGAGCTAAGCTCATAGGTTTTGGATTCGCCGGTCAGTGCATTCTGACCTATGTCTCCCTGAGCCACAATCGTAGCAAGATCACTCGCACTTTGATGAACATTGATGTATCCATCAAAATCAACCAATTGTTCAAAGGAAATAGGAGACTCATCATCGGTCATCGTTACAAAAGTTTCACTTTTTCCGGTTGATCCATCCACACTTTCCAGTGTAATCACAATACCTCCACCTTCTGCTGCAGTATTCTCGTGGATGTGCATCGGATGCATTTCCCCATCAACTGTTCCTTCCAATTCTACGGTTACCTTCGTGCTCGCATCATCCATCAATTCAAAAGTGACCATGCCTTCGGCAGAACTGTTCGCCACCCCATTCAAAGGAAAGGTAACCAGATCTCCTGTCCCTTCAGGCCCCATATCCATCTCATCTTCATCGTCATTACAACTGCTCATTGTCATCAGTCCTCCCAGGAGCAAACCTGCTACCAGATAGTGCTGAATTTTCTTCATTTCAATCGTCATAAGTTTGGTTTTTTGTTTCTATTAAAAATGATTTAACCTACCTACGAAGTCAGATGGCCTATTGGATTTATCTTTTTTAAAATTTATAAAAAAAGCCCGGAGAAATGCATCTCAGGGCTTCAATCACACACTTCAATTAATTCTTATGTTTTGGCTTCGCCGTAGACCTGCATGGTTTCCAGTGTTGGTGATTCACTTCCTCCGGCCTCTTCTACGGTGACCGCAAATGCATCAGCTCTGGCAATATTTTTCATGACCTGAAAGGTTCCTCCATAGGCATCAAATACTCCCGCATCCACTGGTTTCCCATCAATAAGTGCCCAAAGCTGGTACTGTTGGGATTTCGGTAACTGGGCAAGGTTGGCAGAGTTCAGATAAACTTCTTCATATTCTGAATTCCAATAGATCACCACCTTTGATTTGGGTGAATTTTCCGTTCCATTCAGGATGATCCGGCTAAATTCCGGACTGACAAGTACGGCCAGGTCCTCGCGTATATCATCAAGCTCCTCATTTACACTATGAAAATTTTCTGCAAGTTCAAGATTCTGAGCTGTTAGTTCGGATAGCCTTGCATCGGTAGATTGCCACTTATTGAAGAAATAGAATGCTGCCAATACAGACGTAAGCGTAATAACGACGCTGGCTGCCATCAGGAATTTCCAGGCCTGTGTTCCTGAATCTCCAGAGATATGATCACGGCTTATGTTACTCTTAACCTCCGGACTTTCCATCAAACGTTGCTTCACTGCCTCATCGACAGGAAGACCATAGGAGAATGAAAGATGCTCCAATGTTTTCTGCAACTCCAGATAAGCTTTTCTGACGTCCGGATCCTGCTCGATGAAACGCTCTACTTCATCCCGATCTGATTTGTTCAGCTCCTCAGCGATGTATGCTTCCAGGTAACCTTCTGATATGATATCTTCTTTATTCAAAATCTTTTCCCAGGTTTTTACGAATGTCTTTCAGGCAATTTCTAAGACGCGTTTTCACCGTCCCCAATGCAATGTTTTCATTTTCACTGATCTCAGCATGGGAATACCCCATAAAAAAGTTAAGCTGAATAAGCTTCTTGCACTGTTTTCCAATTTTTGTCAGGATCTCCTTTAGTCCAATGTAGTTTTCTTTGCCGGGGGCACTTTCAAACATATCTACGTAATCAGTGATATCAGTGGATTTTTCCTGGCTCTTAAAATCACGAGAACGTCGCGCATCTATTGCTTTATTGCGTGCGATACGGTACATCCAGGTAAATAGAGTTCCCCTTTTTTCATCAAATTGATCGACCTGTTCCCAAATTTTAATAAAAACATCATGAAGTGTTTCCTCTGCTATTTCCTTGTGATTGGTCGTTCGAAAAATGATCCCATACAAAGCTTCAGAATAGTGCTCATACAAATAATCAAGTGCCGTAGTATCCTTGTCTTTAAGTCGTTTGACCAGTAGGGTTGTAAAATCAAGAGTAGTGCTCAAATCAGATTTGTTCGATTGTATCTAATGAATTCGATTCTAAATGAACTGTTTTTTGACAAATAAAGGTCATTCCCTTATTAGCTAAAAATATAGCACCAAGATATCAAGAATCGATTTTATTATGCCGTGATGATCCGAACTTTCAATTGAAATAATTCATTTTTATTCGATAATTATCCACTTCATTAAATGGTTAAACCTGGAGCCATGGGGGTTGATTTCGGGGGAATGATCTAGTTGCCATAACATGCTTAGATTATTTATCTTTAGCTTCAATAATTAAACCTAACCACATGATCAGCCAACCATTTATCAAAACCTTATTTTCCTGTTGTCTCCTCGCTCTGTTTTTACTTCCTTCCCTGGCTCAAACAGACTCCCTGATGGGGTTTTCCCGGGATGGATCCCAAAGACAACTTTCCATTGAACAGCGATATGATGATATGTTACAGGCTCAGAACCTGGATGACTGGATGAAATTCATGTCAGCCAGGCCCCATCATGTGGGTTCGCCCTACGATAAAAAGGTCGTCAATTTCATGGCTGACAAGTTCAAGGAGTGGGGATATGAGGTGAAAGTGGAATCTTTTGACATCCTCTTTCCCACCCCGAAAATACGGGAGCTTGAGTTGATCAGCCCAACCAGGTATACGGCTAAGCTTTCCGAGCCTCCTGTTGAAGGTGATGTCTCCTCTACCCTAACCGACGAGGCCCTGCCACCTTACAACTGTTTTTCTATTGACGGAGACGTCACGGCAGAGCTGGTATTCGTGAACTATGGCTTGCCCGAGGACTATGAAGAGCTGGAAAAACTAGGGGTGGATGTGAAAGGAAAGATCGTGCTGGCGAAATACATGGGTTCCTGGAGAGGCATCAAGCCCAAGGTGGCTGCCGAAAAAGGAGCTATCGGCTGCATCATCTACTCTGACCCTCAGGATGATGGCTTTTTCCAGGGTGACACCTACCCTGAGGGACCTTATAAAAATGAATTTGGCGTTCAGCGGGGGGCTGTGATGGACCTGCCACTCTCTCCGGGTGACGTACTCACCCCCGGTTATGGGGCCACAAAAAAAGCCAAACGATTAGCTAAAGAGGATGCACCTGCGTTGACCAAAATCCCAGTCTTACCCATTTCCTACCATGATGCTTTACCCCTTCTGGAAGCCCTGGAAGGTCCTGTTGCTCCCGGTAGCTGGAGAGGTGGACTGCCTTTGACCTATCACATCGGCCCGGGACCGGCCACCGTGCATTTAAAAGTAGCCTTTAACTGGGACATGAAACCGGCCCACAATGTCATCGCTACGCTGAAGGGGAGCGAATATCCTGATGAGTGGGTGATCCGTGGCAATCATCACGATGCCTGGGTGCATGGAGCCCTCGACCCCGTCAGCGGAATGGTCATCCTGATGGAAGAAGCCCGATCAGTGAGTGAGCTGGTGAAGGCTGGTCATTCACCTAAACGTACCATCGTCTATTGTGCCTGGGGAGCGGAAGAGCCCGGGTTGATCGGATCTACCGAATGGGTGGAGACCCACGAAGAAGAGTTGAAGGAAAAAGCAGTGGCCTATATCAATACCGACGGATCCGGAAGTGGATTTCTGTATGCCGGCGGATCTCATACTTTGGAAAAGTTCTTCAGTGGCATCACCGAAGATGTGATGGATCCGCAAAAAGAGGTCTCCCTCCTGAAGCGGAGAAATGCACTTGAAAGCCTGTCAGGTGACGACTGGTCTCATTTTAAATTATATGCGTTGGGTTCGGGATCGGATTATTCCCCATTTTTTCAGCATGCCGGCATCGCTTCATTCAACCTGGGTTTTGGTGGAGAAAGCAGCGGAGGAGAATATCATACCATGTACGACACCTATGAAATGTATAAGCGCTTCAAAGACCCTACCTTCCAGTATGGGGTCACCCTGGCTAAGGTGGCTGGAAGAACGACTTTGAGACTGGCCAATGCTGAAATCCTGCCCTTTGAATTCCAACATTTTGTCAATACAGTAGCGGAATATGTGGATGAGGTTACCAAATTGGCTGATGAGCTGAGAGTGAACACAGAACAGGAAAACAAGCGAATCACTGAAGGCACCTATGCCCTGGCGGCTGATCCTGGCAAAGTGTTTATCATCCCTGAGCCAAAGGCGAGCGTTCCCCATTTTAATTTTGCACCCTTGCAAAATGCCCTGGATGAGTTAAAGAAGCAGGCCTCCGCATTTGAAGAAGTATCACAATCAGTGCAAATTTCTCAAACAGACAAACAGGCACTCAATCAGCTGTTGAAAGACATCGAACGATCACTAACCAGGGAAGAAGGCTTACCGGGCCGACCCTGGTTCAGGCACCACATCTATGCACCCGGGTTTTATACCGGCTATGGTGTGAAAACATTACCGGGAGTCCGCGAGTCCATCGAACAACGAAACTTTGATCAGGTGGACTTGCAAATCCAGTTAGCAGCGGAAGTTCTGGATCAGTTCAGTGATCAGATCAGTGAAGCCGTTGCATTGATGAGGTAAGCGCTGATCTTAATTTCCTGCAGGTTAAGAGAACATCTTACCAATTGATGTCATCCGGTATTGTTACTTGTTCAACATCACGAACTCCCAACAATGATGGAGCGTCGGGCTTCCAGGATAATTTAAAATTCTTCAATATTCCAGCATCCAATTGTCTAACTTTATTGTACCACTAAAAACCCCAATTATGTAATCAAAACATCAAAGATCATGAATCAGGATCAATTAAAAACCCCAGCCCGATTGCTTCTTGTCAATCCTGTCATCATGTGGCTTCTAGCCGCTGGAATGGCTTTCTTTGGTTTTCAGGGAAAATTACTTCCCTTCCTCTACCCTGGACTTGGGAGGAGTCACGAAGATATACCTCAGGACATCCTCAGCTTTATGCTCCTTCCTTTGTTTTGGATCATTGGTACCTTACTCATAGCCTACGGATTACTCTTGTTTCTACTTATCCAGGGTCCTTTCCGTCATGTAGAAAAATGGGCCTATAAAGCTATTTTCATATCGCTTGCGGTAGGGTTACCATTGATTGAAATAGCAACGATCATCAAGTATCCCTATTCACCCTGGGCCCCTTTCGGTCTTTGTATTATTTGCACTATATGGGCATTTGTAAAAGCTAAACCACACTTTAAATAGTTATCAGATTTTTTATTGATAAAACCAATGGCTTCCTACTCCCACTTCAGCTTCGCCATCCTGATGCCATCCAGTTCGTCTGTGAGAGCTACCAGGTAATATTGACCTTCGTGTAGCACGATCTCAGGTGCAGCGATTGGTAACGTACACACCTTCCTGGAGTCGTCATCGATTCCAAAATACATGGGGTTTGGTGAGGCATAGACTGTCGTCTGGCTCTTCTTTCCATAGGTCTGGGTCACGAACAAGTAGTAAAGGTTGTGCTCCGGCAGGTAGACGACATGTGGACATTCATCCGAATAACGTGGACTGTTGAAGTTGTAAGGTGGGGTATGCGAAACGATGACTGATTCACTCCAGTCTCTCATGTTGACAGATGTCCTGCAAAAGGCAGCACCGTCATTGATGGGATCAGTGATGTGGCTGGTGTAGTAGCAGTAATAAGTGTTGCCTCGTTTCATCACCATGGGATCACGGGCATGTGACTGAAAGACAGGTTCTCCCTCATAGTCAAACTGGTTTATGTAACCATGTTCACTGAAAAGATCAGGTTGACCATTACCTCCGAGCACCCGCTCAAAGTTTTTACCATCCATACCTTTGGCCAGACAGATGCGCTGCCAGTCACCATAAAACAGATAGTAGAAGCCATCTTCATTGATCACATGGGGTGCCTGCATGCCTCCCGGTGTCTCCCCCAGCGAGGGGTCGGCTACCCATTTGATGCCCTGCTCCGCCCAGTCTTGATCGGTGAGGGACTTCCCTTCCCAACCATAGAGAAAACGTGTGGTATAAGAGGTACCCGGAAATTTCGATCCTCTGATACAAGACCAGACTTGCCAGGTACCATCTGCCGCCTGCCAGATGCCAAAGTCAACGGGTTGGACTTTGTCTGAATTATACTCACCAAGATCCGGTGTGGTCGCGATGCGCCACCAGCCGCCATCCACTTTGGGTATGGGGACCTTGTTTTGTGCTGAAAGATTTGAGAAACAGAACAAAACCAAGATCAATAAAGGGAATTTCATTTTGGGTTTGGGCTAATGTTATATGAATCTAGCTTTTATCACCGAGCTATCTTTCATGTGCTGTCCTGTAAAACCCCAACCATCACTCCTCCTCCCTGGCCTTATAAAACAGGTCATAGTGCTGATTGGCCAGCTCGATCAACTCAGCGGCTTTTTCAGGGTACACACCGATCACATTGCCCTTCTCTGATGGATCGTGCACCAGGTCAAACAAGGAGGTATCGATAACCTGCTGCATGTATTTACCCGGTATACCATCCTTGCCTCCTATCCTAACCGTTCGGTATGGGTGCTTTAGATGGAGCTTCCATTTGCCATCTCCTGAAATGACTCCCTGGAATTGTCGACCATTGGATAAAGGATAGTAGGCGCTTTCATTTTCCGCTCCCGGCTGATCAGTGATGATGGGCCAGACATTCGTACCATCTACCGGATTTTTAGGCAAAGCTGCCCCTGTTACTCCAGCTACGGTTGGTAAGATATCAATCGTATTAAATGTTTTACTCGAAAATGCATTTGCTTTGACCGCCGGAGGATACTTGACGATACATGGATTCCGAACTCCCCCATCAAAGGTGGTTCCTTTTCCCTCACGGAATGGGGTAATACCTGCATGATCGCTGTAGCTCAACCAGGGCCCGTTGTCAGAACCGATCCAAATGAAAATGGTGTTTTCATCCAACCCATTGTCTTTCAACGCCTGGTTGATCTGTCCGACCGACCAGTCGATTTCCATCATTACATCGCCATAGATACCAGTTCCTGATTTTCCTTCGAACTTATCGCTGACAAACAAGGGCACATGTGGCATCGAATGCGCAACATACAGGAAGAAAGGCTCTTCCTTGTGGCTGTTGATGAAGTTCACAGCACTTTCTGTATACCAGGTGGTCAACATCGTCTGATCCTCTTTTTGTACGGTATCAATCTTGATCTCCCCATTCTCCCAATACCTAAGCGGGTGTTGTCCCCAATATTCCGGACTTTCCGGGTGGTGTAGCCACATGTCATTGGAGTACATGAGTCCTGCAGTTTCATCAAACCCTCTGGCCTGCGGTCGGGTATGGGGTCGGTCACCGATGTGCCATTTTCCAAAACTCCCTGTTGTATAGCCAGCTGCTTTCATCACCTCACCGATGGTGGCAAAAGCAGTATCCAGACCCAGGCCATTAGGTCCATGCGCCCCAAATACGCCGGTTCGTCCTGGGTAACAACCGGAAAGCAGAGCGGCCCTGGAAGCCGAGCAGATCGCCTGCGGGACATAAAAATTCAGAAAGCTGGTCCCCTCTTTGGCCAAAGCCTCGATGTGGGGTGTGGGGTAGCGTGGCTTACCAAAAGGATGGTAATCATCAAATGCTCCGTCATCGATAAACATGAGGACGACGTTGGGTCGCTTCGGTGCTTCTTCCTTTGGTGCTTCACAGGAAGAAAGAAACAGAACAACAATGAATAACAGGCCGGACGCTCTCAGGATGTGAGAATAAATATTTTGCATGAGGTTAAGATTTGCGACTAAATTAAAAGGAGTTCAATTTATAACCATCAAAAAATCACATTCTTTATCCAACAGAATAGTTTAGACAGGGTTTCCGATATTCAGACATTCCGACGTTCCGACGTTTGAGTAGCATCGCAGTCATCAGATGGACAACAACCAGCTAATAATCAACGTCTCAAATATTCTATAGCAGAAGTATTTCAATGCACTTTCTCTACTTTTAGATCCTTTTCTTTTTTCATCGCCAGAGCAAGCTCATATTCCATTTGCATTCCAATCCAAAGCTCAGGTGTTGTATTCAGTGATTTAGATAACCTGATGGCCATCTCTGCACTTATTCCTGTTTTTTCATTGAGAATTGTAGACAAATTCTTCCTCGATACACCAAGCTTTTTTGCAAAATCTGTCACTGTCAGGTTCAATGGAATTAAATATTCTTCTCTTAAAATTTCACCCGGATGGGGTGGATTAAACATTATCATCACTTTTCAAATCAAATACCCTAAAACTCAATGGTAATCAAGATTGTCTACATCCATTACCTTACCGTTCTCAAATCTAAATATCACTCTAAAGTTGCCACTCACTTCAATCGCATACATACCCTTTAAGTTTCCTTTTAATGGATGAAAATTCCATCCAGGCATATTAAAATCTTCTAACTTTTTACCATTGTTTAATACAAACAATATTCTCTTTATCCTCTTCCTATGATTGGGATTAATTTTTGAATCATCCCCTTTAACAAAGAACTTCTTAAGTGCTTTACTCTTAAAGTTTTCGATCATGGTATTTTCATACTCAACTACTTTTTATTGTGAATATTAATTCACCAAACACAAATGTAACCTATTACGTAACAATTTACAAGTATGAAACAACCATAGAATATTTCTACACCAACTCACCCAGTTGTTCGATCTGAGGTTATTGTCTACTCCCTCTTCCCCTCTCTTCGAAAGAGAGGGAATTTTGATTTGGGGATAGATTCTGATCTCCTCTCCCTCCTGGCAAATGTCTCCTTTAGAAGATAACGGACCAATGTTCAGACATTCAGCGCCTACGCTCACCCCTGGCCGGACTCTTACGCTAAAGCTTTCACCGGCGGCCGAAGCCTTTGGCGAAGGACTCAGCGTCAGCGTGGCGCCCCTGACCCCTATCAGGAAGCCCCGGCTGGTGTCCTCACCAGACGGAACTCAGGCGAACCCACCTTATCTTAACCCGGTGGATACGATTTAATAAAGAGAGACCAGCCTATTCGTGTCAGGTATCGTCTCCTAAAAGGGACGATACAGGCCTACATCGTCCTCTTTGAGAGACGATGAATGGAGGGAATCTCCCAGAGGGAAGGATATTCGGATGTTCAGACACTCAGACATTCCGATATTCAGACAGTTGGAGCCTACGCTCACCCCTGACCCCTAGAGGGGAACCAGCCGCACCACTCCTATTATCGTAAACAGAAGCCCCGGCTGGTGTCCTCACCAGACGGAACTCAGGCGAACCCACCTTATCTTAACCCGGTGGTAGGTGAGTACACCTACCACGGATACGGTCAGATAACCTGGGTAATTAAAAAAATCATATAAAACGCTTGTATTGCTTCCTGTTACTTTTTAATTTATTCACCATTAAGTATAACTGAACCAGCTTTTTATTGGACCGCCTGAATAAAAGTCTGATTGCGAGCATGCTTTTCCTGTGCAGCTACTATGGGTTTTCCCAGCAATACCCTGTCCAGGTAACGACTACCCTCGTCCCACCCTACTCCCTTTATCTCTCGGATTATACGGCTATCGGTTCAAACAATCTTCAGGTGCTGGTCAACCTGCTGGAGCTCGACCGGCCCAACCTGCAAATCAAATTCCGGATCACCATCGAAGGAGCCGGGATCACCCTCCGGACGAGTCCTGCGTTCATGCCCCGACCGCTAAACATCCAGGGCGGTGTGCCGGAGCTCTTCACCGGCGCAGATTTTGCCAGCTACTTCAACCCGGACCACATGGATTTTTCCGGCATTACCCGGGCAGCCTTCAAACGGTCCGGTCAACTTCCCGAAGGCTTTTATACGTTCACCCTGGAAGTGCTGGAGTACAACAGGAATGTACGCATCTCCAATCAGTCGGTCAGCTATGCGTGGATCGTGCTCAACGACCCTCCCCTGCTCAACACACCCTTCAACGGAGATAAACTCATCGCTACGGATCCGCAAAACATCATGTTTAGCTGGACGCCCAGGCACACAGCTTCGCCCAACGCCGCTTTCTCCACGGAATATGAGTTCCGCATGGTAGAGCTGTATCCCGGGCAAACCAATCCAGATATCGCCATCCGTTCATCTAACAGCATCTATACTACCACGACCACGCTCACCTCCCTTAACTATGGGATCATCGAGCCGACGTTGATCCCGGGTAAGCGGTATGCCTTCCGTGTGCGGGCGTATGACACCAGCGGTCGGGACCTGTTTAAGAATGATGGGTATAGCGAGACGTATGTCTTTCAATATGGGGATGCCTGTGGGACGTTTGAGGGGATCGCCGCCAAGACGCTGGATCCCCAACGGGCACGGATCAGCTGGGAGCCGGACCAAAACCATACCGGCTGTGTGATTAACTACCGCAAAAATGGCAAAGAGGACTGGTTTACCCAGGAGGTAAATGGCAGCTATGGCATCGTCGCCCAGCTAGCCGGTCGAACGACCTATGAATACCAGCTCATCCCCCGGTGCGGAACCATCCTCGGAGAAAAGAGTCCAGTGCTGACGTTCACCACGCCCGAAGTGGATGAGAGCGGGTTTGTCTGTGGAGCCCCAATCCCTGAATTTGATGCGAGTGATGTCCCGCTCATGAAGCCTCTCCTACCCCTTGATGTGATCCAGGTGGGTGACTGGACGGTCAACCTGCTGAACGTTACTGCGAATGGCGACGGCACTTACGGTGGAGCGGGGTATGCGGCCGTCCCCAACTTCAACCTGGCCAATGTGCGGGTGGTGTTCGACCGGATCCTGGTCAACGAGGACTATCAGGTGGTGGCCGGTGACATTAAGACGGTCTATTCCGAGGACAGTCGCTTTGTGCTGGACATCAAGAAAAAGGAAGAAGAACCGGAAGTGGTGGAAGGAACTGAAGAAGCCACCCCTGAGCTTACCGAAGACCTGGTTGCCGATGTGTTGGTTGTGGAGATTCCCGCTGACATCGGTGAGGTGGTCTTCTCTGGCGGGCTATTGGAAGTCTATGACGAGTCGGGCAACCTCATCGAAGATGCCGACCTGGACCTCCCTCCCGAGGGTGAGGAGCTCACCATCACCGATAGCAACGGGGATACATGGGTGGTGGATAGTGAGGGGATGGTGAGTGGTGGTACATTCAAAGGTCAAACTACTGATACAAACATTAAAAACGACACTGATGAGATAGTCTTAAATGGGTTATCTTCAGATTTGGATATAGTTGCAATAAATAGAATTCCTACTTCATTTAAATTGAAAGACGGGAGATTGAATATTAACTATACAATAAAGGATACTTTGAATTTGGCATTTAGTAAGCTTGAGTTTTTCAAATTGGAAGAGGAAGACACCATTCTCACAGCATCTTACACTGATATACCGATTGGAGAAAACGTTGACTTTGTGGATTCCCAGGATAATGATAGTATTGGGTGGTCTGGAAAGGAATCAAATGGCGATTATGTTGATCGTGGTGAATATTTGGTAGCTATCACCGCAGCAATAGAAGAAGACTTTGAAGCTGGTTTTGAAGACTATCAAGAAACTGAAATCTATCCATTTGACGTTTCCGTTACTGATGAGATTGATTTTGTTGGATATAGTTCTGCGGATCCATCTGGTTGCTTCCGGAGAGCTGCGGATATGCTTGAAACTGCTGGTTATGAAACTGTGGAGCCCAATCATGCAGATGTTATTCAAATGACACAAGTCAACAGTGAAAATGTGCTAGAAGTACAAGATAATATATCGGATGGAATTAATTTGATAAATGAACACCTTGATGAGGGAATCCCGATTATGGTCGGTGCAGATTATCATGATGGACACCCGGGCAATGTAGACGAAACTACAGATCATTGGCTAGTAATAGTTGGAAGAAACACAGAAAATGGTGAAACATGTTTCAGGTATTATGATGCACAAACAGGTCATGAATCTATTGGAACCAACGAAGAAAACCTTCTGTGTGAAGAAGAAGATCGCAGACTTACTGATATTTACAGAGAAGGTAGTCCTTACGAACGAACTTATACTATAACAATGGTTAGACCAAGTACCGAAATTCAAGAATAATGAAAACATATTTATTAATACTTTTTTTGAGTATCTCATTGGGTTGCAAATCAATTCCTACCAATGTAGGAAAGGACTCTTCTGCCGTCGAGATTGTAAGCAAATTTTACTCCTGGTACATCAACGAAGCATATCAAAAGAGTACTAGCTACTATCAAGTTCCAGGATACAAAAAAGTTGATGTCTCCAAATACATTTTCAATGTCGATGAGTATAAGGATCGACTAGAAGATATCTATTGGTTTTCAGATAATTACAAAGAGAAATTGATCAATCAACTAAAAGTATGTAATGAAGAGTTAATGAGATTTGATTGGGATGCTGAACCAGAGCCGATGTTTAACCTAAAACCTTGTAACTATTTATGGGGCAATCAATGGGTCGGTGGCCAGGGCGAAAAAATAGATGGATTTGAAATTGTATTATCAGAACGTGAAAGAGAATTGGTTATATGTAACGTGAATATATTAATTGATAATAATGTATTTGTAAGGTCAATTGTAACCTTAAAGGAGTATAATGATGAATTTCAGATTATTGATATTTCACTTGATTGGAAAAGAGATTGAGCTTTACAAGTTCCAAGTGAGCATCCTCCTTTGCCACAAGAGTAGTAACAATAGAACAATCATTATTTTTCTGATTTGCACCATTCTGATTTCTATATGTAATGCTCAATCAGAGCGAAAAGAAGTATTTAATGAAATTCTCCAGAGCTATGCGGAAGTTTCTTTACCAATCAAAGATTTTCTCTCTCTGAATACTGAAAATACCATAGACGCAAAGCTTCTGAACAGGCTGCTGTTTGATCTTCAAGATGGAAAAGCTAAACACTATGTGAAAGACACCCTGTATAGAATTACCTCATATGGACGAATCAGTGTAGAGCCTTTTAATTATACGGATTCAAAAAAAGAGGGAGATGAATGGATTGATTTTGAAGTTTCATTTCCAATAAATATACATGCCCTAGGTAAAATAGAGTTTATTGATGACCATGTCGGATTAATAACCCGCGTCGTAGGTTTCATGACGGATTACATAGATATTTTTCTTTTCGAAAAATCTACCGGAACTTTAAAATCAATGGTCGCAGCATTCGAAGCGAAACATGAATACCATGGACATCCGGAAGAAGGATACGAAGCTGTCTACAATACATCAACTATTACAGAGGATAGACAAATCAACTGGCATCAGGAACGCTATGGTGTGACTACCGACAGGATATTTGATGTTTCTCCAGATGGATATTTTCGGGTTATCTTTCAGAAGCAAGAGGGAGAAT
Organism: Cyclobacteriaceae bacterium; assembly: GCA_965228595.1. GTDB lineage: Bacteria > Bacteroidota > Bacteroidia > Cytophagales > Cyclobacteriaceae > UBA7330. The sequence continues at coordinate 407,932 of OZ245828.1, forward strand.
TTGAGTATTAGGCATTAAAATTCTTGATAGGAACCGATTCAATTTGGTACACACAAATTAACCCTTCAATATCGGCTTAAGAATGTCCGGACTTTTTATTGGGAAAAGTTTGAGCCAATCATTTTCTGGACTTGACCACAAAGAATTATGTCTTTTAAGGCATTATTTTATTTGAGCTTTTTCAGATTTTGTGACTGTACCAGGGAGGTCATTTGGGTAATGGCAATCTCATTGAGTTGGATCAATCGTTCCTTTGGGTCCAGGCCCTGGCGAATGAGCACAGCATTGATGCTCTCCAGATTTGAAAGCACAACCAGTTGTTCCAATGTGGCCTGGTCCCGCATGTTGCCCTGAGCTTCCGGATTTTGCTTTCGCCACTCCGCAGCTGTTTTTCCGAACAGGGCCATGTTGAGCAGGTCTCCTTCTGAGGCATAGACCAGCGAAATTTGTTTGGTACTTAATTTCTCCGGGATCAATTGTTCCTTTATGGCATCTGTGTGGATCGTATAATTGACTTTGGCAAGGGTTCGCTGCAGGTTCCAGTCAAGTTGTTTTCTATCACTCTCTTCTTCTTTGAGGCGCTGGAATTCATTAATAAGATAAAACTTGAATTCGGCACTTATCCATGTAGCAAACTCAAAGGCAATGTCCCGATGTGCAAATGTACCCCCGTATCGACCTGATTTTGAAATAATGCCTATCGCATTGGTTGCTTCTATCCATTTTTGAGGAGTCAATGTAAAACTGTTTGAACCGGATTCATTTTTAAAGGCATCGAATTCAATGCTTTTAAAATCAGGGTTTTTCAATTGTTCCCATAGCCCGCAAAACTCAATAGCACTTCTGGTTCGCATCCAGTTCTGAATGATGTAATTGGTACGATCTGCATCCCGATACCTTGCCATGTCAGTGAGTGATATGTAGTCATCTGATTGCCTGGAATAAAGGGCTATCTCCCTTCCCTGAACTTCTATCTTTTTGTTCTTTGCCATTAATTCAATTCATTTTGAGGATGCTAATCCCTACGAATTCGAGGGGATTAAAACACCAGCCTTAGAGAAAATACCTACAAAAACTGAAATTAAGTCATTTGAATGAAAGATATGTCAATAGATAATTAATTGGATTTGCTAAAGACGGTGTGATAGTATTTAATTAGATCGAATTCAGCCACATCGTCCTCTTCGAGAGACGATGAATGGAGGCAAATCCTTCCAGCGAACCCAAATCGCATAATTTTCACGTCATTCTGAACGAAACAAAGTGGAGTGAAGAATCTCATCCTCGTAAGTAGGCTTGAAAAGACGTTTCTCTATCGTTTCATGAGATTCTTCGCTGCACAATCGTTTTGATCTTTCAGGCATATAGATGCTTGAAGTTACATTCTCTCTTTGTTTTCTAATCGGAGTGGTTCCGCTCAGAATGACGGTGTTATTGGACGGTCGTACATTGAAGCAGGTAATCGTCAATCGATAGGAATCCCCCTTTCATTCCAGGCTTATCATCCGGCCTCAGCGCTTATTTTCGTTAAGAAACCTGAAACTGTCCACTTCGGATATCAGATATTTTTCTTTCCAGGCTTAACTTATGATCAATTAGTGCTTTCCATTCTATGAAATCATCATATTCTTCAAATAACTCTTTGGATGCTACCTGCTGCTTAAACTCAGAGAATGGCTTTCCATATTTCGTCTCAAAGGAAGATATTCGTGATTTAGCAGCATGAAGCTTTGCTAATTCTTCCATCAATAGCAGGTTCCTTAAATCTTCTTTACTATATGAAAGCATAATAATCGGATTCCTTTATACAAAAATACGTTTTTCTATGGTTATTAGGATCATTTAACCCCCCTACACTTTTCCAATAGGGGCGAATGGGGATTATAGTGGGGAGTTTTTTCCACCAACTCACCCATTTGTTCGATTCTAAGTTATTGATCAATTCTCCTTCCCCTCTCTTCCAAAGAGAGGGAATTTCAGTCTGGTAAAATTTGTCAAAACCATCTTTCGGGGTTGATTTGATAATAATGGCGATAATCGTCAATTGCTACGATTCCCCCTTTCGCTCCAAGCCTTTCATCCTCCTGCTACCCTTTCATAAAGGGGGTGAAGGGGGATTATAGTGGCACATTTCTACTGTCAGGTATCGTCTACTGAAAGGGACGATACTGAAGACCTACATCGTCCTCTTCGATAGACGATGAATGGAGGGAAGGGAAGGATATTCGGATGTTCGGACTTTCAGACATTCCGATATTCAGACAGTTGGAGCCTACGCTCACCCCTGGCCGGGCGCCCCTTGCCCCTAAAGGGGAACCAGCCGCAACACGCCTATTATCGTAAACAGAAGCCCCGGCTGGTACCTGTCTGCCGTAGGCAGGTCCTCACCATAACCGTCAACCTAAGGAGAATTAATTAATTGTACTAAAGTCCCGTAGGGACGCCCTGTTTGTAGAAATGAGAGATCATATAGTTTTTAGCTCCGTAGGAGCGGCCTGTTGTAAATCAGGTCACCCCTACGGGGTTTAGATAAACAGCTAATATTAGATCTTCAAACAGGTCACCCCTTCAGTGCTTCTATAGATCGAAAAAGCATAATTATTTTTTCTTAATTATTAAGTTCACAATGGTGAGGACACCCACCACGGATACAGTCAGGATAAATGTATAAAAAAAACCACTCCTGCCTCTGGGTAGGACAGGGAGTGGCAATCCTTAACAATTTTCACTTTACAATTTAAACAACAACTAAACTAAACTTTTTACAGATTCCCTAAAAGGTATCCAAGGCCTAAGGCCACAACAGCAATGGTCATTTTTTCACGGATCTGGTGCCACCCGAGGCGGCGGTTTTCTTTACGCAGGTGTTTGACGGTCTGGTCCATGAGGGCCAGCTGGTCATGTAGCTGGGTATTGTTCATTTCCAGCTCGGAGTTGGCTGCTTGCAGGATGGCAATGCTCTGATCCAGTTCGGAAAGTAGTAAGACCAGGTTTTCTTCCATTACCCGGTGTTCGGATTGCAGACGGCTGAGCAGACGGGATACCTGCTCCTCGATCTCCCCTACCCGCTCCAGCAGTTCGGTATGTGTGGCATGAAGCTCCTGGTTGGATCGTTGGGCATCTTTGAGCTCCAGTAGCTTCTCATTGAGTAAAAGCGCCTGTGCCGCACTCACGATGTAGGCGCTGTCGGCCAGGATGGAAACGGTGTCGCCATAGTACACCTTCAGCCGACTGTCACGAGACTGGAAGGTCCGCTGTTGTGCCTGGGCCGAAATGACCAGCATGAGGAATAAGCAAGATGTGATCACCGGCTTCATGGCTGAAAGAGTAACGAGTCCACAGATTCTATTTCGTATAGGGGGATGTCCCTGGCTGGCTGCACCAACTGCTGCAATTGCTGCCTGATGGTTATCACGTCAGCCTGCTGCTCATCCGCGATACGGGTATAATCCTGCTGGATGGCCATCAGCTCCTCTTGTGCAAGCATGAGTTCCACATAGGCTGTTTCGTATGCTGAACGTGTGTCATCATATTGATGTAAGATTGACCAGAGTGAGTCCAGTTGCAGATCCATTTTTCGGGTTGTTTGCAGGGTCTCGGTAATCATGCTGCGCTGAAAGATCACCTGGTAGATGACCACCCCTGCCAACACAGCCATTTTGATGTAGTGCATATATTTTTTCATGATTGACAAAGGGTTGATTTGTTGATTTGTTGATCCACCTTCGCCAATCAACTACGCCATCTACCTTCGCTGAGTCCTTCGCCAGAGGCTTCGGCCGCCAATGAAAGCTTCGGTAGACAATGGGCTACGTTGATCGAAGAGCTTCGGTGGATGAAAAAAGAGGCCTAAAGTCTGTCCGGGTGCTGAACCATCAGTCAGGCCCAGGCCTCAGTAATCACAGCGTATGTGCTATGAAGCCTATGCGGCAGGTGCTTGAGCCGTATCATCCGATTCTTTTACGAATTCCACTACTGACAAGCGCTTTTTGAGCAACTTGCTAGGTCTGAAGTTCACTTTGAAGCGTCTGATATTAAAAACTCTCACTTCATCTTCGAATCCGACGCAGAACTACTGATAGATGGGGAAAAAGTACCCAACTGTCCAAGTTCTACGGCTCTACCATTGGTCAAATGATAGTCTACTCGTGAAAGAAAAACTTCCAATACCGCGAGCACAGCTCCCGGATGGGTTACACTTAACTCTGCTATCTCATCTAACATTCCTCTGAGGGTTGCTTTATCTCCTCGGATGATGGATGCATAATACTTGATTTCGCCGCCGCCGACAATACCTGGATGTCTCTTAGCAACGGCATGATATTTAACTGACATAATTGAAAAAATTTAATAGTTATACAATTGATTTAAATGCTTCACTTGCTATCACGCGGCTGGCGTCAGATTGTACCTTTTGAGTCCGGAAGGAAAGCGTTGGTAATACCTACCTGGAGCTTGTCCGCCATAAAATGGTTTCTCTAAATTGCTGCTTTGCTGGGTCTTGCTGGGGACAGTGAGACGTTTGCTGGGCTTTAGCTTGTTTAGCGGTCGAATGCGCTTTTCGACAAGTCTACAGACAGTAAAAAGAAAGCAATAATTGCTCCATTTTGGATGCCAAAACGCTCTATGAGACAAAAAAGGGAATAAAACTTTCTTTTAGTGAAATAAACATCCATTTATGTATCCTACCGTGCTGTGAAATCGTTTAATGATAAGGTTGTCAGCACATCCAAAAGGAACGTAAATCTCTCCTGTTCCCTTTCTCAATTTGAGAAACAATTACCAAATCGGGAAGTGTTGTCTTTGTGTTTTTTGATCTTCATAATTAGGGTATTATATTAGCTATACCGGTTAAATTCTCATTCTTACACTCAACTTGTAATGCTGAAAACATTATATCTCTTTCTTTTACTCCTGTCTTCCTACCCTTTACTTGCCCAGGAAGAGCCTGCGTATAAAGTAATGAAAAAGTCCAAGCCAAAAGCAGAGCTACTTGCGCAACTCAAACCCTATCCGGAAGCACATCGTGAGATGGTGAGTGCATTTCGAATCAAGTCGATGTCAACAGTGAGTACGATGACTGGTGTGATGCTGATGGGGATTCCTGCGGGGATGGCTCTGGCAGGCAATGACTTTAACTGGACGCTGGCAGGTATTGGTTTCGGATTGGTGGTTGTTTCCATCCCCCTGCATTCCATATTTAAAAAGAAATCAAATCGGGCCCTCAGGATCTATGAGGATGAACTGATGCAACCTTTTAATACAAGGATGGCTTTTGTGAGAGGATGGTAGGTTTAAGCTGGTTCTTGAGATATTATCTAAAAGGGTATTCTAAAACCTAAAAAATCCTTGCTTAAAAAAAACCACGTGTGATCGCAACCCTAACCACGTGTGATTCGGAGTGAAACCACGCGTGAATCCGACCAAAACCTCGTGTTGATCCAGGTAAAACCACGTGTGGTTCGGAGTAAAACCAGGGACATTTGAGGTAAAACCACGTGTTGTTTAGGGTAAAATCACGCGGGGTTCGGAGCAAAATCACGTGTGATTACAGTCATAACCACGCGTGATTGGGAGTCCAATCACGTGTGATTTCTGACACCACCTAAAAATGGTCGAAATTAGGCTGTATGAGGGGGTTTTAATCTCTCAATCTTAGCCACAATGACCATTTATCTATTATTAGCTTTCTTACCCCTGCCCCAAGGCCTGTGCCTCTAACCTATGGTCTGTACCCACAAGATCATCATTATTTTTTGATGTCGCCGCAGCGTCTCCTGTGGGATGATGAGTCACGATTAATCTCGGGTCTATCAGAATTGGCCCCTCAACCATGCCTAAATTATCCCTTCGCTGGGATTTTCACTAGCAGTACTTCTTGGACTAGCTATCATACCCATCAAATAATGTCTTTTGATAAATATCTCCTTTGAACTTGCTTATAAGCTCTCTAATAAACTCATAGTGCTTTACATATTGATTTGGAATGAATATTAGTTGCATACCTTCTACAGTCACTCCCATCGAGCTGGATGAGGATAAGAAACTCGGTATTTTTTATGCTGACCTGCGCTGTGGTGAGGATTGTGGAGGAGGTTACCTGGTTATATTTATGCATATTGATGGTGTTTGGGAGTTGGTAGAGATGCTGGAGCTTTGGAGTGTGAAATTACCTTATCAACACAGGGTGTGATGTTCCGATGTTCCGATGTTCGGACACTCAGACACTCAGACAATCAGACATTCGGACATTCAGACATTCGGACATTCAGACATTCGGACGGTTAGCGCCTACGTGCACCCCTGGCCGGACTCTTACGCTCAGTCGCTTGGCTTCGCCAGGAAGCCCCGGCTGGTGTCCTCAATGGTCCTCACCGGACGAAGGACCCTAAAGGGAGTCCTAAAACCGAGCTGTAAGGGGTGTCAAGGGAGACAGACCTGGGAAGTGGTTTCTCAATATGAGAAAGGAATTGCTTGTTATTGTTGGAAAATGATGATTAATATGCACGTCTCAGTTAGGTAGTTAAGGGAAGTCAAAGTCTCCAATCATTCCATTCGGTGTGCAGCCCCAAATACCAATGTAAAAGCCTTGTTAGTCAATGTACACAAATCACTACTTGATTTACTCACATATAGTAGCGTTTGCAGATTTGTAAATTGATTTGTATTTCTCTATATTGTTAATCAGTTTTATGTTATGTAACAACTATTTATGTTATGTAACAACTAATCATTATCTATCATGGCTAATTTCGGAATGATACTGGAGTTGAGTCCCACCTGGGCAGCTGTCAACGATACTGTATATGTTGAAACCATTGGGGGTTCTTCTGGACCGGCAGGTGCTCCAATGGAAGAGATTCCAGGGATACATTTTTCCAATTCCATAATGGTAAGAGCCTATCCGGACACCCCTGCCTTGCGTAATCTCATAATGGGTACAGGTGGAAGTACCGGGGCAGTAGTCATTATGATTAATGATGTCACTATTCATTCCCCAAATAGACTCTCATTCAAAGTTCCCTTTGATATGCTTCATATTGCCAGGTTGATGCACGTATCTGGATTTTTGATTCAGGTGTGGCATGCTGGCAATTGGGCCTGGACATATGCTGCACTAGAGGTTGTGGGATCTAGTAGCCCTGCTTTTAGACCATCCTTTTATGGTAACCTGGGATCAGTACTAAATGTTAGTCCAATCAATTGTGGAGTTGGTGATACTGTCACAATTGAAATACCGGTGCAAACACAACAAATGATTGCATTCTCCGGATATGTTGAAGTGAGATTATTTGCTGAAGACCCGGCATTATTTCCACTGATTGCCGGAAGTGGTACAATTACCGGACATGTGCATATTAAAGTCCCTTCAGTAAGTGTATTAAATCAATCTAAATTAACCTTCGTAGTACCTCAAGACGTAACACGATTTATTCCCATTACTTCATTTTATATACAGGTAGATACTATCTACTCAGCTGCATGGTCCACTCAATCCATTAAGATTGGCAGATCGGTTGCAACCACCTTACCTGGTGTCGTTATTGGAGGACATCCTACCACGATTGAACAACTAATCATCAACCCTGATCACGGTTATCCAGATGATAGGATTGCCATCACTTATGTCGGCACTTTATTTAACCTGGATAGCGCACAAAATGTCTGGTTGGAGGAAGACATTGGAGGAACTTTTGGGGCAAACCCTTTTGCATACAGATTGTCATTTCAAAGGATGGCACCAAATAGGCTTGAAGCGAGACTTCCTCATACTGGAGATCCATCTTTGGGATTCCCTGCTGCAGGCTCCTATAGACTAAAGGTTTACAATGGTCAAAAAACTGTACAGTCTACCAACCTTTTGCAATTACAAGAATCAACAGCCTCCAGCAATCCATCCACACCAACTGCTAACCCAGGTATAATTTTACCTACTCCCACTTCGAGTACCGCACCCAGGTTTTCTCCCCGAGCTCCAGTAAGCATATCTGCCGGTAACAGTTCCATTGCCATTTCCACTGGTTCACCGGGGACAGCAACTACCTCTGGAGAAGAAAGAGAAACACCCCCCTATGAGGAGTTTGTTCAGTGGGTAGTAGAACAAAGTTGGCCCATATTGGATGATCCGGATGATATCCTGAAATTTAGATTTATCGTTTCACTTCAGCTTTTTAGAAATCCATTTGTAACAGTTTCCGATGAAAAAGTACGGATAAACTTGATTGAAGATGGGTTAACCAAATTTGAACTTCTGGCAGTTGGAAATACAGTAAATGCGGTTTTACAAGAAAATGGAAAAACTGAAACAAGGACAAATAGCGAAGGGTATGCGTATTGTCTGATGGAAGTTGAAATGATCAGGCAGGATGACATTACCAATCAAGATGATTCACTTTTACCTATAATGGCAGTTTTTGGGGATGCCAATTCAACTGTGACGGCTAGCGCTTCCCCATCTCCGAACCCCTCTACTATTGTTTCCTCTGTTAGTACAGCAGGGATAGAACCCGCCATGGTGAGACAGCAGAATGGAGGTGGGATTGTTGATAACCTGATTAATATTCTAGTAGGAAATAATGAACCGGCAGTAATCTTGCCGATAGAATACATAGATAATCTGAGACGGTGTGTTGCAGGAATCACTAGAGTTAAGGAAGAAATAATCAAGTTTAGTTTGGACATGGTTGCACTTTATATGAAGTCTAAGTATCCGATCCCAAACAATTTTCAATTTAACTACTCCAATCCTTATACTGGTTATACGGACTCATTTGCTATTAATCTTTCAGATGATGATATAAAAGGAATACATCTTGGGTTTTTGATGGGCGAAACACGTGGACTTTATGTGGCTGCTAGAGACACCATAACCGACTTCCTTGACTTAGCGGAAATGTCATGGACTTTAATAAAAAAACTGTATGAAAAGATTGCCGAAGATCCTGTATTTGCGGCTAAAGTGATCCTGATCATGAAAGTACCTCCGGCTGGGAGAGTTCTCTATGAATTGGATGATGGATTCAAGACCAAAGTTGACAACTTCATCATTAAAACGACCATGACAGCCGCAAAGGCCATTGAATTTATGAAGCAAATGGCGGCTGTTGTATGGAAAGCCAGAACTAAATTTGGTGCGATCGGAAGGATATTGTACAAAAAAGGAAAAGATGGGTTTGATAAGTTAGTGGGATTTGTCCCAATAGATTATTTAGGATTTCCAAAAGATAGTCGTCCATACAATATGTTTATGGGAGCATTCATTGCTGCAGATATATTGGCTTTTATTGTAGGTACAGTTGGAATAGAAGTGTTGCTCGGGTTGCTAACCTCAGGTATTTATAATGTCATTTCTACTGTAGCCAAAGCAGGTAAAATTTCTAAAGTAGCAAAACTGGCACAGCTAATCTTAAAAATACTAGATAGTGCTAGCGCTGGAATAGCATTTGCCAAGAAAGGAGCTGGTAAAACAATGGCAGCCATGTTTAACTTGTTGGGGACTATACATGACAACCTTATTCTGAGGTTAATAAATGTTGCTGAAGATAAAACAGCCAAAATGGTCAAACTCTTATTTAAATACATCGATACACCAGATCCACAGGATGGTGTAAAACTGATATCCGGGATTATTAAATGGATGAAGCGATACCCTAACAACTCAAAGTTAGATGATATAGTAAAGGTTTTTGACAAGGAGCTTGACTATGCCTCAGGATTGAATAGGTCTGGGCAGGAAGTAATACCTGATGGGTTTAAATGTTCTTGTATAAGAGCAAAAGCAGTAATAGATTAAAGAATACTAATATGGATTGTAGTGATATTATAGCAATGAATCTGCAAAGTCGGGAGATGAACCTGATTCACCCTGAAGGTGGAAGATTTGAAGAGCTAATAGATCTATTAGCAGAATCTGTAGATGAATTTAATACTGAAGCTGGCTTGCAAAATCTCGAAAAACTTAACCTGGATTCGTGGATTTCTACCCTTATTAGCTTACTAGACATAAGGCTACAAGGACAAAGTGATGAATTATTTAAGTTGTTCAATGTGACGAGACCCAGGAATAGAGCAAAAGTGATGATGGGGATTTTAAGGTATATGGATTCCGAAACCCAAATCCTTAGATTTTTTAGGTATCTGGATGAGGCTAATACAGTATTTTCAAACAGATTAAGAGATGATCTTCAGGTCGTTTTGGGTAGAATGAACGGCATAATTGGAGTCAGGGGAGGCTGGTATCAGGTAGAGGTAGCTCGGTTTAGTAATTGGCAGGGCTTAAGAAGAATGGAGGTCAGATTACCAGAGATGAATCTTAGCGGACAGGTGCGTGATTGGGCTGTGAACAGGGCCAACGTAAAAAATAGCCACTACGTGGTAGACATTATTACCTCCCGAAAGTTCCCCTATGCAGATCATCCTAAAGCAGGTAAAATCTTGGAAATAAAGTCCGGACCATCTTTAGACGAAGATCAGGTTATGAAATACTTTGGACTGTATGAAAATCAGTTGGAAGAAGTACGGTTTGTCTTGAATATCCCAGTAGATAGTACGAACGATCTATTGCAGAATGCACGCAAAATTTGGGGTGGTCTTAAAAATCCTATTTTTGAAGATCACCCACACTATAGAAGAATTATTACAAGACTTTTGGATCACCTGGATATGAGTATGACATATACGAAGTTTAGAAATAAGGACTTCTTGGATTTGACAAGTAAAGAAGTTGAAAAAATCTTCAATTTGATCATCGAATACCCAAAGACAATTCCTGTAAGACAAACCACGTTTCCTATCCCAGGGGATTAGCTCAATGTGTCAATAAAACATAGTTTTTAATTGTAGGGTAGTATTCCGGTATTGCAATTAATATACGGGTAAAGAAGAGTGCGTTAACCACTCAAATTTATTCAATAAAACATAGTAGGACCTCCAAATACCCCATTTTACCCCGAACATTTCTATCTTTCATCTTCTATGCGTATCAATGAAAAATCCTTGCGACATTGGATGGACCATTTTTTCGGATATGGTTCCTGGGAAGCACCGATTTGGTTCATCGCATACGAAGAAGGTGGTGGGGACCTGCCGGAAGAAGTGGCAGAAAAACTCAATTATTTTTACGACGCACATCAGGCAGCCGACCGCCCTACCCTTGCTGACATACGTAAACTCTATCGTCAGGTGAGCTTCGAAGCCGAAGGCCCTCGTGCTACCTTGTTTAAAACCCTTTACGGATATCGTTTTGATACCCATGCGATCCTGCATGGCGTCTGGCGAAATCTCATTTCGTTTGTACATGGATATCAGGGCGAAGAAATGCCCGATCGCCTGGAATATCAGCAAACCACCTTTGCCTCGCCTGCGGCTAAGCGAGAAGCCCTGATCCGGCTTTTTCCCCTACCCAGTCCGCACGACCATGCCTGGTATTACAGCTGGCTCGACCTCCCGGGGTTCCGTTTCCTGAGAAGAAGATCCTCCTACGAACAAGCGGTGTTTCCACAGCGGATGCATCACATCCTTGATCAGTTGAAGATTCACCAACCGGATGTAGTCCTGATGTACGGGATGAGCAACATCAATGGGCTGAAGAAAGCTGTTCAGGATGGCTCCCCTGCTGCCAAATTTAAAATGGTAAAAGGCACGAAGCTGGAAATACCCCAGCACCATATCACCAGCCTGGATACCACCACCCTCGTGATCACGACCCAAATGCCAGCACTGAAGCACAATCGAAAAGAGACAGGTTTTGACTGGTGGCGTTTGGGAAGAAAGTGAAAGAAAGGGATCTTTAAAGATAATTTGATGGTTTGAATAGGCGGCAATGATGGATGAGGATGGTCTGTTAGACACAGGTCATCATGAGGGAAAAAGTGTTTTTACCACCCACATTATTTGTTAGCATTTATTTTCGAAGGAGTAATGTTGTAAAACCTACCTCCTTGCATCTTTACTAGACTTTGCCCAGATCATATCAAAAATGAACTCCTGATAACGATTTCTGAAGGCATCATCATCTGCATATTTCTTGTAAATGCTGGTATTGGTAAACATCATTCCTTGCATGATTGCTTTCACCAAATTGTTAGACTCTTCCCGGGCATTGGCCTTATCGGAGTTTAATATTGAAAGCAGACCACTTTGGTCGTTCTCCAGGCGCTCAGGAATATCTTTTGTAAGTACTTTCTCTGCCTCATTAGCGTCTACGCCATCACCCCAGTCTATGTCACCAAATCTGCGATTGAATGAGTCTACAATACTTTCCAAAGTGTCAAATTCTGATTCTGGCCTTCCACCACCTATTTGAACAGGAATTGGTTCAACGTACCCCTCTTCATCTTCCATGGCTATATTGGTCTTGTCGATGATTCGACTCGTACGATAACTGTCCATATCAATCACCTCAAGAATATTTTCTTCAGTGGATTCTTCTTCAATCTTTAAGTGAGGTATAAGATGCTTAAGTGTCAACCAAAGCAATTCCCAGTAGAAATTCTTAAAGTCAATTATCCTTGACAAATAACTATATGTACGTACAAAAGATTTGGCATTTGCTTTGAATTCTATTTTCTGATCTTTGATTAAATCTTCATTGAAATTTCGTTCTATTTCAGCAATAATACTATCCAACCGATCGCGACCAGTTGCTTCATCATAGTAATCTTCAAAAAACTCCTGTACCAATTCTAGGTCATAAATCTGTACTTCATCCAGTTTCTCCTGTAGATCATTGAGCTTATTTGGATCTGTTTCCTGACTAAGGATTGTTGTGGTGTAGTATGGCTGGAATGCCTTTTGAATGTCTTCCACATCATTGTAAAAGTCAAGGACAAATGTTTCACGTTTTGCAGGCTTTTTAGCTCTGTTTAACCTTGATAATGTCTGAACTGCTTGTACATCAGACAATTGCTTATCCACATACATGGTGTGAAGCAAAGGTTGATCAAACCCGGTCTGGTACTTGTCAGCAACTATAAGAAAACGATACTCATCCTTATTGAATTGCTTAGGTATATCATTCACATTATCAGGGAATTGATTCATTTTTTCTTCGGTGAACTCCTCTCCTGTCGACCAGTGTTTCTTTTTACCTGAAAATGCAACTATAGATTTATATGGAGCATTGATCTCTTTTAAGTATTTGTCAAAAGCTTCTTTGTATTTCATGGCTGATTCAATGGACTTACAGACCACCATGGCCTTAGCCTTGTTTTCAATACGCATTCGAACTTGCTCCATGAAGTGATCAATCATGATTCGGGACTTTTCTGCTATCGCTAATTCATGACCCTCAACAAATGAGCGAATCTTCTTATTAGCCTGTTTGGTTTCAAACTGCTCCTCTCCTGTCGTGCCCTCGTCTTGCTTAACCTTATAAAATGACTTCCAGGTGGTGTAGTTCTTCAAAACATCCAGAATAAACTCTTCCTCGATGGCCTGCTTCATGCTATAGGTATGAAATGGCAGGTATTTGAAATGTTCTTCGCCATGCTCATCCTGAAAGGGTTGCTTTGTCCCAAAGGTTTCCAGTGTTTTGTTCTTTGGTGTGGCTGTGAATGCATAATAACTGGCATTGGGTAACATTTTACGTCCTTCAACCAAATGGTTCAGTAAATCTTCGGTACTAATTTTTCCATTCTCATCTCTTGGGATATCATCTGCATTGATGTCAGCAAATAAGGCATTTAGACTTGCAGCTGCTTCACCACTTTGACTGCTATGAGCTTCATCAATCACGATAGCAACTTTTTTACTTGACATGTCTTGCACGGTCTTTAATACAAAAGGAAATGTCTGTACCGTACAGGTAATTATTTTCTTGTTATTAGCAAGTGCCAATCGCATGTGTGTGGTCTTGCTAAATGAATCCTCTTGAGGATCAAGTGCTTTAATATCACGGGCTTCTCCTGTAATGGATTCAACAACCTTTTTGACTTGCGCAAATGTTTTAATGTTGTTTCTGAGCTGTTCATCCAATACTTTTCTGTCAGTTACAACAACAATGCTGTCAAATAATGGCGTAGTATTGGATTGGTCATATAAAGAAACCAGTTGTAATACCAACCAGGTAATAGAATTAGACTTACCTGATCCGGCGGAGTGCTGAATAAGGTATCTCCCCCCTACTCCATGCTTCTTGCTTTCTTTAAGCAGCAACTTGACAGAGGTTAATTGATGATATCTGGGAAATATCTGTTTACGCTTTACCTTTCCAGTCTCCGGATCCTTTTCTTCTACAAGCGTGGCGAACTTCTCAATAATATTGCTAAGACTTGATTTGGTTAAAACCTGTTCCCAGAGATAAGATGTTTTTAAGCCATTTGGATTTACTGGGTTTCCTGCGCCAAAAGGAGCAAAAGGTCTTCCCTCATTTAGCCCCTTATTGAATGGAAAGAAATTGGTGTTCTTATGTGCTAGTGATCCTGCCATGTATACCTGAGTTGTGTCTGCTGCAAAGTGCACCATACATCTACCCAAATTAAAGATCTTGTCTTTAGGGTTTCTGTCATACATGTATTGCTTGATAGCATTTTGAACCGCCTGGTGTGTAAAGGCATTCTTCAGTTCCATTGTAATGATAGGAAGCCCATTGATAAAGATGGTCAAGTCTAGTCTGTTCTTATTATCATCAGAGTAGATCAACTCTTCAGTAACTGAAAAGATATTTGCATCGTATTTTGATTGGTCCTTTAAATTGTAAGTAGAATTGGGTTCCGGATAGAAAAAGTAAATGGTCTTGTCGTTGTACTTTAATCCTTTTCGGAGAACTTCAATAATCCCTTTTTCTTGAATACGTTTATCCAATCGAACTAAGAATGACCGTTCTCCTTTTTGCTGGATATAATTGAAATTGGCTAACTGGGTCTTTTCCAAAAAGTCCATCAGCTGGTCCTTATTGATGCAAAACTCTCTATCAAAATCATTGGAAACAGATACAACATAGTGCTGATTTTCTACCAGTGCTTTTACAATGAGTTTTTGAAATGCTCTTTCTGATGTATCTGTTGGTTGGATCATAACTATTTTGATTTATGTCTTTTCATAGCTTCACTGAATGGATAATTCGGCGGTAATGGTTTGTAATCTGTTCCATACTTTTCATTGAAATCTTCTGCATTAGAATAGTTATGTATTTGAAAATACCTTAATTGTTTCGCATTAAAATCAACAACTAATACTGTCGATCTATGATCTTTTACGTTCCCACCTTTTATTCTTATTTTATCTCGAGTAATATGACCTAAAGGCATGGTAAACCTGCTATCTCCGTACTGAGAGGTATTACACATTAAAATGGGCAGATGAAGGTCTCTAGATGTGGACTCAATCAAACTATTGTAATAATGCATATCCTTGTTCCAAATTGGACTTAGCATTAAATCAATTTTACCGTAGAACAAATTTCTATGTTCTACATTAGCTAGTTCAAAACAGTTGTATTCCGAAAAGAATAAACCACGCCAATAGAATCTATTGTATTGATAGCTTTCCTGTCTTGGGACACTTAGTCGCTTTTTGTAAATCACATCCTCTTCAGCATGTGAATAGTGGTTTTTTAGACGCAAAATTGGTATTGCGTCATTATCTCCATGAACATTAATAGGTAAGCATGTATATGTAAAATTAAAGCCTAAATCTCCAATTCTCAGGTGTTCTAACCCTGTGTTGATGGCTGTTTTATTATTTACGGAATAAGTGGTAAAGCTGGTCAATAGCTTCCACGGTAGAGCTATTTCCGGCATAATAAAAAGATCGCAGTGAGGAATCCTTGTTATGTCATCTAATACATGATTAAATTCAAGTAGTCGTTCTGGACTTTCAACAGGGTGTCCCTCTAAGCTCTTTTCATTATCACGAAAATCAACATATTTGTTAACCAGACCTATTCTGAACTTACCCTTTGAATTGCCACCATTGATAACTTTATAGTACGATAGTTTTAGTTTTCCTAGATTCTTAATTTCAGCTTCTTTTAACTCATTGTCTAAACTGACTCCTTCATACTCATGTCTAAAGTATTCTTTCTTTACCTCATTTGAATTTTTGATATCATTGATAGCTACAAAATTTTCCCATGCTTTATCTAATATCTCCAATGGAATAAAATCTATTGACTTATACTTAGAATCATCGAATTTGTAAGTTCCTTGGCTTTCGTTCAGATATTTAAAAAACTCAAATAATGCCAACTCATAAAACTTAACCCGATATGGGTATACCATTTCAATATCAATACCTGAACTAAAGCACCACATTTCAGGAAATCTATAAAGAGGAAAATCAATGAGGTCAAATATGCTGCTTCTAATGAATTGAGCAAGAGGAAAATTAACATAGCTCTTTCTGGTAAGACCGGATGACCAGAATAGTCTTGTGTTTTCAGGATTTATCTGGTTTCTATGAATCTCCTGGTGTTCTTTGCTCAATTCATTGCCTACCCTAAATTCGGGATGTAAACCAATGGCCATTAAATAAGAGAAATTTAAGTGATTAATTAAGCCCTCTTTTAGGTCATTGATCCTAAATTTTCCGCTCTTTTTATCTATTTCATTGGTTAGTTGGTATATCTCATTTGTGATTTTGGAGTAGAGTTCATAGAATCGATCATATTCTTCACGGATAAAAAAAAGTGTAAGCAGCTTCTCCCAATAATGGTGTCCTTTTATTAACACATGGCCTTGAAAATATCGCAGAATCTTCTCTACTTCTTCCTTTTTGTAATCCTTACCAACTTGTACGGTGCCTCTAAGTATTTTTGCCAAGTAAACGGACAACTCAAATTTTCTTTCCTCTTGTATTTTAAATCTAGCTGATCCTTCCTCACTGTCTTCAAAGTTGTTTTCAAATGTGATATTGTCTAGATCTTGATATTCGTTATTGTCGTCATCTTCGGATAGAAATTGAAAAGCACTGGATCTACATCTTTGTTCTTTTTCGAATTTGCTCAATAGGCCTTCGGATAAGTTTGCGTCGAATTGATAGATAAAGAGTTTCTCTTTCTGGAAGACAATGTTTTCATATTCATTATTTCGAGACTTCAGCCGAAATGGTTCTTCAATATCAGTTGTAATCTGAAAAACAGATGTGAGATGTTTTTCAAAATATACGTCTACCAGGCTTTCTCCCTCTTCTAAATCAGCATCAAGGTTTAGCAAGGTGTTTTTCAGCACAATTAGAATATCATCTACATATCTCCCGTAGTGTATAGGTTTTAAATTCTTCTCAACATCGCTATCAAAATCCTTAAGGTAAAAGTTTGCTAGTACAGGTGAGCTCAACAATCCTATTGGCAAATTGTACACGCCATTCTTTTTTGAATCAACACCTTGGTGATTTAATTTTTCGAACTTTTGTCGATAGGTCTGATGAATTTTTATAAAAATATTATGAAGTGGATCTTCAGTTATTTTAGAGTTATTTGTCTTGGATTCGATAAACTTTTCAACACTGCTAAACTGTAACTCTACCCTATGGTAATAATCTTTAAAATCTAGGTTTACAATAGTTACGTCATCACCTTTATTTAATAGTTCTTTAGCTGCTTCGATAGCCTTTGACCACCAATTTTGAAATTGGCGCTCATACTTTTTAAAAAGCCTTCTACCTTCTGGTATTTTACCTTCAAGATTTAGATCCAGTCTATTACCGAAGCAATTTTTACTTAGCGATTTGTCTAAATGGTAGCCATAACGCATAGTCCATAAGACAGCAATTAGGTGTATGTCTATTGAAGCATCGATAAAAATTGCTGCTCGTGTTACTTTCGAGCCATTTAAGAGTTCTGCATTGCTGATGAAGTTAGACTGCTTTGGCACTATCATCTCTACCTTTTTTGGCATTATGAGTAACTGAATATTATTCTCAATTGAAATGCTACCCTGCCTAATTCTTTCAGCCAATCCGACTAAGTATTGATTTCTCTGCTCTTTATTTTTATTTAGAAATCGAGCCAATGTTGCTCGAAGGTTTAACCCTTGTTTGTCAAAGTATGTATAAGAAGTCAGTTTCTTCAATGCTTCATTTAACTCCTCTTCTAAGTTGCTATTTAGTGACTTCATATACTATTTTGTTTTCTTACTACTACCCCACTCGCCACCATCAAGGCCAAAATCGGAGACCGATGGCGGCCTACAGCTGGATCAAGCATCTTGGTATTTACATATGAACTATTTCTAATGATCTCAAAAACATGCTTCAAATCTTCCTTTGAATAGAGTGATGGTTCCTGTCGATCCTCACCCGACATGCAAATGGAAGTACCTTTCATCCACGATTTGTATTCTTTCTTATCTTGAACGCTATAGCACAATTTGTCCATTAGGACAAACTCTACCAATACCTGATAAAAAGCATCAAAGTCTCGAATAGTAGTATTTAGGATTCTCTTCATGAATGCTTGCTGTAGGTGGATGAATCCTCAGCTGCCATACTCATGGCAGGTTCTTTATTTTGATAGTCTTTCTCCACCTCCCCCCTCACATCAATCTTACCCGTAACAGCATCACTGATTAGGCTCTGCTGATATTCTTTGATTAAAGCAATTTCTTTTTTTGCTTGGGTAATAGATTGATCAATTTCGGAATTTGTTCTATCTATATATTCCACTATTTCATTTTGCTCTTTTATTGAAGGAAATGCGGCTTCAAAATTTGAAATAAAGGAATTGGGAACCCTCTTCTGTCCTGCAGATCCTACCATATTTTCTTCACCGAGGGTCATAAACATTTCTGATTGAATAATATTGTAGAAAAAATCCGCTAATACTATATTCAAGTTTGGTCTGAATACATGAAACTCAGTAGTTCCAAATCCAACTTCAGAATCCAAATCATTCAAGTAAGCACCCTTTCCATTTTCAAAACATGGTGTGATTTTAGCAAGAAGAACATCATACTTTTCAAAGTATGTGAATCCTTCCCAAACTTCCTTTATTGGTCTTTTTATTTCATTAGAAATTTCGCCATTTTCAGAAACTCTCTCCATAGGAAGAAAGACCACCTTTTGATCAGAGTTTTTTGAAAAACGTGAAGAGCTCTTGGATGGGTTGATCTTGCTGATATACTTCAACTTCTTAACTTCCCAATGCTTCGGTATCTCTCCCAGCCACTCAATGCCTGAATCCTTCATCTCTACATTGGGATCCAGCCCTTTGGTTACGGCCTGATTAATGATGGCAGTTTTGCGCTCCTTGAGTAAGGCAATAGTTTTCTCCTTCAGCTCAATAAAGGCTTTGATCTCGGCTGTCTTGCGATCCAGGAACTGGGCAATGGCGGTTTGTTCGGGTTTGGGGGGAAGTGGATATTTGATTTTACTTAAAGTTGACCAATCTAGAGACAGACGTACACCACCACCAAAACCATAAAAGTATTTCTTGATATCAAGTGAATGAAAAAGATAGTAGTAGTACTTTGGAAGGACTTTTTCACTTTGTGCTTTTAGACCCAAATATGCAGACGTTATGATGCCTCTAAACTCAGCATATCCTACTCTAAGACTTTTATGATCATTTTGTAAATCCGTGAAGCGAAACACCAAATAATCCTGATTAATTATTTGATACGTTTCAAATGATTCAGGTATGAGACCGAAGTTCTCTTTTCCCTTTTTAGAAATTACCTTACCATAACTAAGGGACAAAACATGAGATTCAATATTTCCTTTGTTCTTCTCTTTATTCTCTTTGAAAAAATAATTAAGTAGGACTTTATCCCAGTGATCTGGAACTGGACCTAGGACATCTAAACCAGACTCTTGATATGCTGGATAGGATTTATAGCTGCTCATTCTTCTTCTAGTATTGTCTGTCTAACCAATTGATCAATGGATTGTGAATCAATACCTCCATTAGCGTTTTCCTCACTAATAATCAAGACTTTATCGTCTTCCCATGTAGCCTCATTATGCAATACAAATCCATCTTCTAAGTAGCCATTTAGTTTTTTCTCCCATTTTTCCCGATAATCTGTCTTGGTCATCATTCCCAAATGTTCCCAGTAAAACTCTCGGCTAGTTTCGATATTCTGCACCACAAAATCGGGTTTGATCGTTCGGCCAGAGGATTCTATTTTCAGTTTGTCCTCGTATGCATAGTCGATCCTTCCTTTGTACTTGTTCAGACAGTTGGCAATAATGACTTCATTCTTGCTGATCATAGGTTCACCACGCTCGCTGATATTGATATAATTCGAATCGTAGTATTTCTTATTGATCTCCTTAATGGAGGGATATTGAAAGAGATCAGTAAACCTCCGAGCGGTTGCAGATGCTTCAGTAGAAGCCAACCTCAGATAGTCATGAAAATCCCCTTGGTGCAAAATGATGACCTTATCTTCCTGACGAGTTAAAGCGGTATAAAGCAACTCTTTAGATAAAATCGGACCTTTTGACGGAAGCACAAAGAACACTTTCTTAAACCCACTCCCCTGGCTCTTGTGAATAGTAATAGCATAGGCCAACTCCACAGAATACTTGCCTTCTTCACCTAACTCCCATGGCTTGAACACATAACTGTACCCTCTCTGAGTAGAAAAAGCAACATCAATAGAGGGTTCTCCTTTGGCTTTGCTCTTTCCCCCTCTGAACTCACCTACAATAACACCAATTTCTCCGTTGGCTATGTATCTGAGCGCATGCTCTTTTTGCTCCATGGGTTTTATCCACTGCCAGTTTTCCCAATGCGTATTTGACAGGTTGATCACCTTGTCACCATAGACTACATTATCTACTCCCTTTGGTTTTGCCACGCGGGCTTTTTTAAAATAATCTCCATTTTGAACATTTTGTGCCAATTCTATGAAGGGCTTACGATAAGTATTTTGAATCTTCTTGTTGATTTCCTTCACTCCGTA
Source organism: Cyclobacteriaceae bacterium (assembly GCA_965228595.1). Classification (GTDB taxonomy): domain Bacteria; phylum Bacteroidota; class Bacteroidia; order Cytophagales; family Cyclobacteriaceae; genus UBA7330. The sequence continues at coordinate 428,778 of OZ245828.1, forward strand.
ACCATAGCCATTTACAGGGGAAATAATCTGCCAATCCTCAATAACTTTCTCCGAATGATTGTAATTGAAATACTGAAAACCTCCAACATCCTTGGCACCTATTTTTCTGTTGAATGATTTCTCAATTTCATTTTGATCAAGTTCTAATTCCTCCGACAATACATTAGTAAATGTTTGCTGAAAGTCCGTGCTTTCATACCACTTTTCTAGCCGAATGTGATCACTATCCAATGATTTGGAAGATACTTGCTGGAAGATATCTAGCTGTTCCTTACTCAGATTATCTCCGAAACATGCACTGAGTTCTACATCCCATCGTCTGTCATTTCCTGAAGACTGTCTCATGATCTGTCTTAATTCTGCATAAGCAGGTCCAGCGTTTACTTCCGGATTCTCAAAGCTCTCTGGTCTTATCTCTTTTACAATATCTACAAAAGGCCGGCCTGTACCAATAGGTGGAAGCTGTCGGTAATCCCCAACTAAAATCAGACGATCTACTGCCACCAAAGAGTCAAAAATTGCCGCTAGTTGTTCCTCGGTGAGCATGGAGGCTTCATCAATGATGATATTTTTCGCTCCTGCTACTTTAGGTGCCTCAGAATTCAAATGATACCTACCTGTAGCACCATCATAACGGTCTGGATATAAAAATTGAGCAACCGTCTTTCCATCCAATCCAAGTTTAACTCTTGCTTTACCTGTTGGAGCTAATTTGATCAAACCACCACGCTGTATCTCTGGTAACTGCTCAAATGTCTCTAACAATGTAGTCTTTCCTGAACCGGCTGGACCGATCAATACTGAGAAACGGTAGTTGATAAGAATCCTGAGTGCTTCAGCTTTCTCTCGCTGAGCGCGCTGCTCCTCTACATACCCGTCATCTCCTTTGTTCTTCTTTGTATATTCTTTGCCAGACTTTAAGATCGACTGTTTGATGCCCTCTTCAATCAAGCCCATCCAGTCCTTCTCAATATCATACGGTTTTGCCTTTATTCTATCAAAGTGCAATCTCCCCTTCAGTACTTTCTTGATTTGCTTCAGTCGTTGCAACTTTACAAATGCTCTTGTGTCAGTTTCGAGAAAGGCTATCTCATCGCCACAAAACTCGCTTTGCAGTGATCCACTCAACAAGTCCTCTTGAATAGGAAACTCCTGTTCTAATGATTTTGCATTTATTCTATCAAACAACTCTTCGAAAGGAAGCAAGGAGTGACCTTCAACAGATGCTTCCTCTAAAATCCAGGTAGCCAATGCCCTAATCCTTCTTAGATCTAGTCTATCTTCTAGTTCAACATCCTCATCCAATGGAAAAGCTTTCAGTACTTTTTCAGGTGCTAAAAGTGCCTTTTCAATCTGTCTAAAAGAAATTCCATATTGATGAAACCTTGTTTTTTCGTACAGCAAATAGAGATTCTGTAGTAGCATCTTAGAGCCACCAAGTGCGCTGATGTTTTTTATGACATACTCAGCCTGATCATTGTTGATATGAAACCTGCTGAAATTCTTTAGAAACCGTAACTTCTCTCTTGGGAGTGTTTGATAGATTTTTTTGGCTGTAGAATCCAAAATATCAGTTAATCTCTCGACAGGAACTGACCCATCCAGGTGTTCTTCTAGTACCAACCATGGATCCTTTAACAACAGATCCTTATATGACTCTACAACATATTTTTCGATTGCCCAAGCGATGCTATTCCCATTTCTTACACCCAAGGCAGATAGCACTGGTCCCATACCTGGAAACCCACCTCTCATATCCCAGATATTGGATATCTCTTTATCGATCCAGTTGAGTTCTTGCTGGAAATCCTTATCAAGAATTGCAGAAGCCTTTCGAAGCTTTTCAGAAATGATTAGCAGGGAATCTATGGCCACATCGTGATCAACCAATTCTGATGCATAGGAGAATTGATCAAAATTAGGCGCAATTGCTGCAAAATCGTGAAGTTCAATGTCCAGGTCATTCTTTTGGTAGGCATTCAATAAATCATGATAAGGTAACAGGAACCCTTCATGATCACCTGATTGATTCAGCGTATGTTCAACACATCGATCCCAAGGATGACTTCTATGCCCATGATATCCAGTCGGGAATGAATATTCTAAGATTGATCCAATTTCATTATTGACTTTTGCCACTCCTACTATTACCCTTTCATTGGTTTCAGTTAGCGGACTGTGTTTGGCATAAAAGAAAATTAATGATCTTTTTTTCTTAAGACAGCCAAAAAAAGCATCCAAAAGTGTGCGCTGGTTGTGCGGATGCTGTACCCAAATGTTGCCATCAAAACCAAGTTTTTGATCTACTTCATCCTCAAGGTCTGGCCTGTAATCAAGTTCAAATTGACTTGCCTTTTCAGAGAAGTGCGGATTGTCGTCACTAGACTTTTCTTTCATCATCCACAAGAATGGAACCGCATTAAATGAGAAGGGTTTGTGGTGATAAGTACCAGGTTGAAATTGCTCGAATAAAGGATTGATATTAACCCAAGCATGCTCCAGTTTTCTTGAATATTCATGGGGTGATAGAAATGTACCCTTTTCAGACATACAGGGTGGATGATTTCCATCATTTATCAATTCATCTGGTTTCTCGTTAGCTTCATCCTTTAATCCATCTACTCTCGGAAGGATTCTACAAAATGAGTTGTCCAACACATTGCAACATATGGTACCATTCCATTTACTGTCGTGCCATGGTACACGCGCTGATAAATGTTTTGTTGGTAGCATCTTATTTTCCATTAGGCTAGGATTTTTTTAAGTAGTCCTTCACTTTCCTTCTCGACTTCAATCAGGTCTTTGGTAATGTCCTCCAGGCTTCTCAGCGGTTGGTATTTGTAGAAGTACTTGGTAAATGAGATTTCATAACCTATGGTGGTCTTCGAGTAATCGATCCATGCATCGGGCACATGTGGAGCTACTTCTCGCTCAAAGTATTCATCAATATCTTCCAGCAAAGGCACATTTTCAGCATCTCTCAGGTCGGAATCCGGTTCATAGATGACTGTACCGTCTTTCTCTACCTTTTTAACTACTCTTTCGGCCTCTTCATTTTTCCAACTGATGGCATTGATAATTTGCTTCTTTTCACTTGCCCCGAGTTTGATATCAAGTGCTTTTAGTGCCTTGTCCAAGTCCAGTTTAAATGTGTTGAAATCATGTGATGCTGTATCACCAAAATGCTCGAACAGTTTTTGAGCAGCTTCCATGATTGTTTTTTGACCCAACCAAAACTTAGCGTCGAAGAGCTTATTCTTATTGGCCGGGCTGACTTTGATTTCATTGTTTTCCCAATACTTCAGGATAGCTTCTTTATGCGGCTTTAGACTGGTATACACTTCATCACCAAAACGATTATAGATGTATTCCATTTCATCTCTTAGCGCTTCCAAATAGCGTAGAGAATCTACCTTCTCTTGAGTGAACTGACAGGATAGACGTAGAGGTCTTTCTACAGTTATTTTTTGATAGCCGAAATCGGAGTTTTCAAAAACTTTGGATTGTTCTGACTCTTCAAAAGCCAAGTACAAATCCGTGATTTGACGGATATGATCTTTTGTTAATTCGTAGGACTTGTTACCCAAACTCTTGCGCATCTTTTGGTAGATCTCCGACGCATCAATGAGCTGCACTTTTCCAATTCGCTTCTCTGATTTACGGTTATTGAGAATGAAGATATAAGTAGAGATGCCGGTGTTATAAAACATATTCTTGGGCAACCCTATGATGCATTCTAACCAATCATTCTCAATCAACCATTTTCGAATATTGCTTTCGCCGCTACCTGCATCCCCAGTAAACAAAGCTGATCCATTATGAACGGAAGCTACCCGGGAGCCTAGTTCCGTATTTTTCTTCATCTTATAGGCCATATTGGCCAGAAAAAGTAATTGGCCATCACTGCTGCGTGGAGTACCAACATGAAACCGGGGATCCAGGATCTTGTCTTTATCCTGGATAGCATCAATATCTATTTTCCAACTCTTACCATAGGGAGGATTCGATAGCATGAAATCAAACTCCTGCCCCATGAAGCCATCATTGCCCAAAGTAGATCCATAGGCAATGTTCTCAGGGTTTTCATCTTTGATGAGCATGTCAGAAGTACAGATAGCATAGGTCTCCGGATTTACTTCTTGCCCATACAGCACAAACTTGGATTTGTGATCAGTAATCTTCTTCGCAAACTGTTCTGATTCAGTTAACATCCCTCCTGAGCCACAGGCTGGATCGTAAATGGAGTAACGTGCATGTTCCTTGAGTTTTCCTTGCAAAGGCTCGAACATAATGTGAGTCATCAAGCGGATAATCTCTCGCGGGGTGAAGTGTTCTCCCGCTTCCTCGTTATTCTCTTCGTTGAACTTGCGAATCAACTCCTCGAAGACATAGCCCATACTGAGGTTTGTTAAACCCGGCAACTTCTCACCTCTTGAATTAATTACATCATGAGGACTGAGATTTATTTCATTAGAAACAAGCTTTTCTATCAATGCATACGTAATACCCGCTTCACGCATCGTCTCAAGCTGATTGCGAATTTTGAACTTAGAAATGATTTCCTGCACATTTGGGCTAAATCCATCAAGGTATTCCTCTAAGTTAGAGTCAATACGGTCTGGGTCAGAGACGAGAGAAACAAACTTGAATTTAGCATCTGTCTCACTGTTCTTACCCATAGTATACCTGGAGGTATTATAGAATGGATATCCAGAAAATTTCACCAATGCTGACTTATCATCAATGTTATTGGATTCGAGAAATTGATTGTTTTCAAGAACTTTTTCTTTGGTTTCCTCTAGAAGCACATCCAATCTCCTCAATACAGTAAAAGGAAGTATGATATCTCGATACTTTCCCCTTACAAACACATCTCTTAACACATCATCTGCAATCCCCCAGATGTAACTGATTACTTTATTGTGTGATTTGTTATTCATTTGAACCTTCTATCCTTTACTGCTAACTATTAAGTCCTTCACTTTTGCCCTTAATTTAAGGAAATCGAAGATAACGAAATGAAAGAAATTTATTCCATGGAGTTAAGTGTATATAAGTGAATTGAAGTTGATTTAAGATTTTGGGAGGTATCCATTTAGAATCGGGGTATACCATCCACCAAAAAAAATGAACTTATTTTTGATTTTCTGGTTTATACGTTATATTAAACGTTAATAAGTTGGTTCTTTTAATCTAGCCCCGGGCTCGTTGGTGAGTTGGGGCTTTTTTTAATCCAAATAAAAATTAAGTAGTGTAATGAATTGTTACAACTTAAACAGATGTTTATTGCACAGGTTCACCATCCCCCAAATAGATTTCTCCTTTAAAGCGATTCATCAGTTTTAAAACCATAGTAGCGACTCTGCTTGTATTTATTTCTTAACGGTCATATATTTAGTAAGTGAATTTGGATTCTCATGAAAAAATATGAACAGTTAATAGAACTCTTACAAAGTCTGGAAGCGGATTTTGAAAAATTCTATGACAAGGGAAATAATGCTGCTGGAACCCGAATTAGAAAGGGGATGCAAGACCTAAAAAACCTTGCACAAGAAATTCGAATAGAGGTTCAGGGAAGAAAAGATAGTGATGGTGGTGGTGATATAGAATGGTAAGCCATGAATATCAACCTTCAACAATTAATTGTAGCACTGGTAATACTTGTTCCTGGATTTATTAGTTCAGGAATCTATCGATTATTTCTTACTAGAAGATTTGAAAGTGATTTCACCTATGTGGTAAAAAGCCTCTTAATTTCTATTGTTTTAAATTTTATCACACTTGGAATTTTTATATATGCAGAATCTTATGAAAATCTTAGTGTTTCTGAATTATCAGAAGAGATTAAGACACTTAAGTTATCAGACCTGATCAATTATTTTGTGTTGCTATATGGTGCATCAATCCTGCATGGATTTTTGGTCGGTAGGGTTTGGTTTTTCAACCTGCAATTATTATTAGAAAGATTTGAAATTATAAGGTCCAAAGGAGAAGACTCAGTGTGGATCTCAGCGTTACACAAATATTCAAATAAACGAAAGAAAAATATATGGGTAAAAATTACATCTGATGATCAAATAGTATTTGGTCGCTTAAGGCGAAGTTCAGAATTTGTAGACCATGATTCAGCCTTTGAAATATATCTAATCAATACTTATAGACTCCGTAAAAACACTTTAAAGCCTATGGACAATGATGGGCTCTACCTCAGATTAAATCCGGACCAAATTACTGAAATATTCTATAGGGAAAAGGATTGGTTACCGGAAACAGATTCACTTCCTCTCTAGGTCCCTTATTGGTAATCGTCTCCGGGATTCTGGATACCTTCAGCAATTAAGGAAGGTCTATAATCCTTCATTTTGTATCCAACCTCCACAGTGAATCCTCTACTGGACCCGAGATTCTCAGGTTGGGAAAAAATCATGAGGTATTGTTGCCTGATACTTACCGAAAATACGGATAGGAGCTCTGGTTTTTATCTAGAGTGCGTGTAGCGCGCAATCAGTCTCCCTATAGTTGTTCTGTGGTCCCCCTGTCATTTTGTAATTGTTCTCTAATTAATTACCAATTTAATTTATTGGGAGAATTGGGTTTTGTCACAGGAGGGGAAGAGAGATTGCTCGAATAGCATTCCAAATGCCGTTAGAAATTCAGTAAATATTATCTAAAAAGGTTGTATATTTATTATAACTGAAACCCAACCACCAACATCATGAAAAGTATCTGCCTCTCGCTATTCGTAGCGGTAAGTATTTCTCTATCGTGTGATCAAAACAAAGCCAATTCCCCAATAACACTCCCGAATGGATCAATTAGTGAAAAGCTGGAATTATTAAAAGATTCGTCCAACTTCAATTCCTACAGCGAGCGTTTGAGTCTTCTGCTTAATCTGAATTTGTCACTATTCAAGGAATCTATTCATTGGTTTAGGAAGGAATTTTTAAACAAACATGAAAAGCTGATTTTTCATCAAATTCTAGGATCATCACATGGTATTTCTTGATACAAAATAGAATAAAAAAGATAACAACAATGAAAGGAAGTTTGAAATTGTACCTCATCGCAAATGCATTCTTACTGAATTCATGTGGCGCTACAGGCAGTAATTCCAGTCAGATATTGGGCGTAATTGCCTTGCTTATCGTAGCATTGATAATCATCTATCTGATCAAAAAAATTATTTCATCGTGGTCATCACCACCAACACCTTGCAAAGACCCCATTCCATCCTTGAAAGGAGACGAAATTTTTAGATTTGTGGATATACGAGCGCCGCAAAGAGCTGATAATCAAGTAGAAGAAGGAGATTTGCTTATAACTTCTCAAAGTGCTTATATCAAGGCACCGAAGGATATTGCCAAAGTTACAGAATCCTCCAAAAAAAAATCGGAATCCTTAGTCCAAAAGGATCAACAAAGTGACACACAAAAGAATAGTGATACTCAGAAGAAGGGTCCTTACTCTATGGAACTAGATGAGTTTGAACAAATGGGAAACCAATTTCTATCCAATTTTTCACGCCTGGTTGGAGAGATAACCCATGCATCGAGTGCATCTTTCAAGAATTCAGAAGCACCCGAGCTCGATTTGGGTCTTGATTCTCACATCCAGTACCTGCTTAAGAAAGAAAACATCTACAACCGAATTTGGGACAATTATATTGAAATCATACTTTCTCGCAAACGTAATCTGCCATTAATTCGCAGACTGACTACCGCCATAAGATACTACAACATCGTGGCATTTCTTAAAGATAATCCCCTCGAGTCGGCTGAATTCGAAGTATTACAAAAGATAGCTGGTAGCAAAATATTAATTCCACAAAATGCTCTTGAACAAATAAGAATTCCCACAGATCAGCAAAAAAGCCATGAAAGAGCCACTATTGATGGGGTTAATATCCTGGGGATTGGGGAACTTCGTCTGGTCAGGCAAGAAATAAATCGCTACGAAATGTCTGAAATCGCGCACATTGAAAATGTCATGGCCTCTGAAAAAAGAGAGCGTAAACACACTGTGACTGACAAAGAAGAGATTCGGATTCTTCTAGAAGAGGAAAGAATAAAAGAAGAAAGCCGTGATCTGGAAACATCAGAAAGATTTGAGCTTGCTAAAGAAGTTGAGAGTCAGGCACAAACCAACATGGAACTGCAAACCGATCTAAATATTACATACAATTATGGTACTGTTGTTTCCATAAATTCTGATACCAGCTTTGCTATGCAGGAGTCACGTGAACAGGCAAACAGGAGGGCAACAAAATACTCCAAAGACTTGGTTGATAGGACGATAAATCGCATTCAGGAGAGAGTAAGAAGCGTTCGTGAAACAACCAAGATCTACGAGATTGTAGAATCGAACTTGCATGGATTTGACAATTCTCAGGGAAATAACCATATAACAGGCGTCTACCGATGGCTCAATAAGTTTTATGATTCTAAGCTGATTAACTATGGTCGCCGATTGATGATAGAAGTACACATCCCTGAACCTGCAAGAAAGTGGCTCGATTTGTACTTAAATCCTGCAAAAACAGAGGCGATCACAAACCGACAAGAACCAAAACACCCCTCTGAAAGTCAAGAGTTAAATGGAGAGACCATGAGTCTAAACGGACCATCTGAACTCACCCCTGAAAACTACCGCCTTTGGACAGCTCATTATGGAGTAGACGAAGTAGGTTCAGTACCGGAACCAGTGACAATTTCCAAAAATTACAAATCGGGAAGTGCAAATGAAATATTCAAAGACTACGAAGAAGATTTCGTTGTCCCCGAAGGATATAAAGGTATTGGCTTTAGATATACGGCGTATATCCAGATCCACGACAATGATGTTGACCCGAATTCAACAGGCATTTCTAATACGGCATTAAATATTTTTGTGGGCACCTGGACATCCAAAAACAAAGTCGCCAGTAATGACATCTACTTAGTACCCGCAAGTGGAGGTGGGCCTGGATACAACGCGTATCTTTACGAAGCAGACGTGTGGTACGGTGCAGAAATGACAGAGGTAAACGTCGCTAATTATGATTTAGATATTCTGCAAAACGGTCTTACTGGTCAGGTCCCAATTACATTGATAGGTGAGAACACGCAGACTTACACCGTTCACTTAGAAGTTTATTGTGTGCCTGTTGGTGCCTACAGTAAATGGCAGAATGACACTTTCGGTAAAATCCTGGAGGCATATAGTTTGCAGGTCAAAGATTACGAAGAGTATTTGAATAGACAGAGGGACAAACTCCAAACCCTTCCTGACAATCGGAATCCATTAAAGAATCGCCATATTGAGCAAACTGAACTCAGAAAACAGGCAATTGCCATTATAACCCGTCAAAAATTTGAAAACTTTGACTCCATTCAGAATGACCCCTACTTCTTTGACTTTGAAGAAACCGAAAAAAATGGAAGTTATGCTCAGTTCTTCGAGCAGGCATTTGAATGGCGTAATATCTCTTATTCTTTCTATCCATATTTCTGGGCACGAAGGGAACAGTGGGATAGCATGCAAGCTAATCAGGATGCTGACGCGTTGTTTGAACGTTTTATCCATGCTGGAATGGCGCGTGTGGTAGTTCCCGTTAGGCCAGCTTATAACAGGGCTATCATGGAATATCTCTATGGTTTACGTGATCCTGATAACCCCTGGAATAAGCTCTATGAAGAGGGGAATGGGGACCCACCCACAGTGGACGACGAACTGTATGTAGCTATTGAAGAAGACCTTCTGACATATGAAGATCATGAGGAATTGGCTGGACAGTCCTGGGAAGCTAAGCTTCCAACCGACTTAATCATTCTCGAAGCAAGAGATGGCTCACAGAGTATAATTTCAGCCGGTGTGCAATGATAGCATATGGTACGGAAGTTCAATCCACTTCGCGGTTTTTGATAATAATTAAGATGAAATGCCAAAGATCCCAGATATAAAAGAAGTCAGCTATCTGGCTTTAGAAGGAGGGGGAGGAAAAGGAGTTACGTATTTAGGGGCAATCCGAGCTTTAGACGAGCTTGGAGTTCTGCCGATTGACATAACAAGACCGGGTAGAAATCAAATCAAAGGCATCAGTGGATCATCTGCAGGGGCCATAACCGCACTGATGCTCGCCATGGGCCTTAGTACCAAAAACATCGAAGAGATTCTAAGCAGGTCACAAGACTTCATTGATTTCTTTGACGATCCTGCGGTCGGAATAACGAGACTTGTTGACCAGAACAATATTCCAGGATTGCACACAGACGCCACCCGCGGAATTAGCAGTTTCGAGCAGATTCGCGGAAGAGCAGATTCGATTAAAATGATTAAGAATGCCGTAAGGACCATTTCCTATGTCCTTAAATCCCTGCGCAAAGGGGAAAACGTTCCTATGGCAAGAAAATTAATGCAGCACCCGGAACAATATGCATACAATTTGATTTTTGATAGGGGAATATTCCCGGGTATATCTGTCAGAAAATTTTTACACAGGAAAATTACCGAGTATCTTGGGATGAAACTTCACAAGCATCACAACACAACCGGAGCATTCCGAAGTTATGATGGATCTGAAGTGAACTTCGAAGTATTTTACGAGTTCACTGGAGTGGATCTTGTAATTACTGGTGCTAATGTCACTCAGCATAAGCCAGCAATTTTTTCTCGAAGGCATACTCCAAAGTTCCCGGTGGCAGAAGCTGTAGGTATATCCATGAATCTCCCGCTAATTTTTAAACCCATCAAAGTCGAAGCGAATGTACCACCAGGAAAGTATAACATGGCAACCAATGATTATCATGGATTCTGGGTAGACGGCGGATTATTGAACAATTTTCCACTACATGCTTTTGATTATTTAATGCCACCAGTTTCAGAAAAATATCCTCATTTAAGACCTCTTAACCCAGCGGTATTAGGTTTAAGACTAACTGAAGGCCCCCCAGGAAATCAATGCGGAAAGAAAAAGGATGGAGGAACCTTTGATATCTTATTAAGCCATTTTGGTATGGTATTCAATACGCTTATGTATCCGTCGGAAGCTGGGCAAATTAGAACCACTGATGAAGCAGAGCAAACAATTGACCTCTATACCTATTGCCTTGAAACAACAGATTTTGCTCCCTCTGCAAGTTTGAAAGAAGAACCAATCAAGAACGCAGAAAGGGAGGTCCAAAGATATTTTGGGAAATAAAGGGCAAGATGGTACAAGGAGTTGTTACTTAGGGCTTGCTGAAAAAGTCTCAGTTACATTAGATACGACTGGGTGAAGAGAAGTTGTATATGAATATTTCGATCTGAGGCCAGTCTGTTTCTCATAGACCACGGTGATTTCTTCAGTAAAGCATGGCTCACGGTAACGGAAATGTGATGGGTCTTCCCACCTGGCGCAGTCATCGTATGACACAATGACGTGGTTGTTGCAGAGACTTGTGCAATATCACTGTAATAGGTACACGGCCTTAGCACGTCATTCCCTAGAGCGATAGCGAGTAGGGAATCTACGTATTACTGTAAACAACTTATTGTGACAAAGCAGAAACCCAGAACCACTTCTCCAGTCTTGCAACGAGATTGTCACGTCACCAATCCTGAGATCTGACGACTCATGATTGGCTCCTTCCCTAATCCAGTTAGGGACAGGCACAATGACGAGCATGTTGCAGGGGTTTGTGCTATATCACTGTTATAGATAATTGAGGGATACGCTCTTGGCTAATGATATTGAATTCCTGAAGACTCATTTCATAGCCAACCCCTCCACTTGCGGAGCAAAAGAGCGGTGGTCCGTTAGTCAATCTCAGAGTCCGTACCGTGACTCTGAGGAGGGAAAAAAGACTGGCGCAGTCATCGTATGACTGCCCCTGCTGAATAATTTTACTACTGTTTCCTAATCGAGGTCTAAAAACCAATTTTTTGATGTGATGGCGTTTAAGTCATACCATGACTTAGCCAACAAGCAGGTTAGTTCAAGGCCTTCAACAACGAATCCATCCCGGGATACTGATCATCGCTATCCTCTGCTTCTTCTTTTAACCTGATGAGCTCTTGCTTCAGACTTTTGATCTGATCCTGGTATTCAGGATCTCCAAATACATTGTTGATCTCTTTAGGGTCCTTCTTCAAATCATAATATTCCCAGGTGGGCGCTGTGGGTTCTGAATTTTGATCAATCAGGTCCTGACCATAGAAGTAGATCAGCTTATCTTCTTTCGTTCGAACGCCCAGGTGGGCCGGCCGATGGGTCTCATGAAGCCAGTACCGGTAGTAAAAAGATTCACGCCAGTCCTCCGGCGTTGCCTCTGTCAGGTTTGATCTGAAACTTCTTCCCTGCATGAAAGCCGGCGCTTCTACACCTGCATAATCCAGGAACAATGGAGCAAAATCTACGTTGAGTATCAGGTCTTCGTTGATTGAACCTGCCTCAATCTCCGGCGGATAGCTAATCACGAAAGGCATCCGAATGGACTCCTCGTACATCATCCGCTTGTCAAACAGGCCATGCTCTCCCAAAAAGTATCCCTGATCTGCCGTATAGATTACGATGGTGTTTTCCCGAAGGCCTTCCTTATCCAGGTAGTCCAGGACCCTTCCGATGTTCTCATCGATGGCGGCTCCTGATCTCAGGAAATTTCGGATAAACTGTTGATAGACCTTTCTTCGGGCCTCCTCTCTGGTCAGCCCCTCAGTAGAAAATGAATCCATCAGGTATCTGCCGGGATTGTTGGTAAATCGTTCTTCCATGATGTCCAGTATCTGCCCCTGGAAGGTCCGGGAAGTCCCGTCAGGATAAAAATCCATCAGGCTCTCCGGCTCCGGAAATTCGACGTCTTCATACAGGTCTTTCAGGCGATCCGGATAGTTGAACGGCTCGTGTGTGGCTTTGAAATGGTGCATAAGGAAAAAGGGCTTTTCCTTGTCTCGCTGCTGCAGCCAGGCGAGCGACTGGTCTGTGATCACATCAGAAGAAAAGCCTTCATAGGTTTCGCCATCAGGCCAGTTTTCACTATTTCTGAGTACGGGATCAAAGTATCGGCCCTGCCCAGGAAGTACGTTCCAGGCGTCAAAGCCCTGGGGCTGGGTCTTCAAATGCCATTTACCGAATATGGCCGTCTCGTAGCCCTTTTGCCGGAGGATTTTAGCCACTGTTTCGCGATCCAGGTCAATGGCATCGGACAAGGTATAAACGCCATTGCGGTGGCTGTATTCACCGGTAAGGATGGCAGCGCGGCTGGGCACACAGATGGAGTTCGTGGCAAAGACATTCATGAGCTGTGCCCCTTCGCTTCTCAGTCTTTTGATATTGGGTGTATGAGCAACCTCATCGAGGACAGACCCATAGATCCCCCAGGCCTGGGAAGTATGGTCGTCCGACATGATGAAGAGGATGTTGGGGGGTTGCTTTTTTTGAGCGCAGGACATAATGCCAAGCACCATCCAGCATAAAGAACAATAGCGCAGCTTTTGGATCATTAAGAGATTTGCCATTCAGGATTTATTTGAAACCTCAACGATACTAAAATGTATGGTTACATCGTAACAAATGCCACTAAAATGGTATGAAAAAATAAGGGCGCACAGTCGTGTGCACCCCTTGCCTATAAACTCATCAAATCATTATTGTTTGAATACTCCAAATCCGTATTCCCATATCTCAGCAATCTTTCCATTCTGAAACCGCTTGAACTGCATGGCTTCTCCATTGACATCTTTTCCATTGAGCTTACCTTTTCTTTTAAAACTTGTTGCCACCACATTTCCATTGGCCATTTGAAAGATGATACTGTCTGACATATTGCCTTTATTACTAGTCAGAAAGTCTTTATGAGACCCTCTGTCCCATGAGCCGCCAATTTCATCGTGACCAGCAAAGTCGTCCGTCAATATTTGATCAACCTTATCAGGATTTAGCTTGTGATAGGTTTCTGAAACAGCCATGTTTCGTTCAGCTATATCGTAGCTCCATGACATGACTGTTGTGAGGCAGGCAATCTTCCATTGACCATCGTCCTTTTCGAGGTGATAGGTATGCAGGGCATTAGAGGTTGAGTCTCCGTCTTCTGTTATGTGATGTCTGTCAACAATTACATGGGCATTGTCTGCATAGACCTTGATTCTGTAGTTCGAGAAAATCTCCAGGTAAGACGCCGGTTCCGGGTCATCTTCAAAATAGTTTTTGTAGCGTATTGCCTGCTCTTCCCAGCCCTCCAAAAAGTCATACCCCTCTTTCGTAGCATTAATTCTCGTTGCCGAAGCATCATTAACCCAGCAGGATACCATAGACTCATAATCCTTTTCAATAAAGGCTATTGATGATTTCTCAATTGTTGCTTTGATAGCAGCCTTTTCGCTTTCAATGTCAATAGATTGCTGACATGAAACATATACCAGAGTGGTACATAGTACAACCATTAAATTTTTCATGATATTAAGGTTTTAGGTGGATTGATAGGCTATAGAAAGATACACAAAATATCCGACATAGAGGTTTTGTTAACCTAGTCATTTTCAACACCTTAGCCACACGACCTTAGCACGTCATTCCCTAGAGCGATAGCGAGTAGGGAATCTTCGTATTACTGTAAACAACTCATTGTGACAAAGCAGAAATCCAGAACTACTTCTCCAGGTATGCAAGGGGATTGTCACGTCACCTAAAGCCTATGGCTGAAAGGTTCCTTCCCGAAACAAGTTCGGGACAGGCACAATGACGAGGTTATTGCAGGGGCTTGTACTATATCACTGTAATAGGTAATTGGAGGATAAGTGCTTTGCTGATGATTAGGTTAACCACAACACTCCTTTCATAGCTAACCCCTCCAAATTGCGTAGCAAAAGAGGGTTGGCCCGCCAGAATACCGGGCGTGGGAGGCTACTGCGGGGGGAAGTGATTATTCTGGCTTGATTTTTCTTTGGGGTCCGACCCCTCGGTTCGTTTCTTTTCATCAAGGAAAAGAAATGAAAAGCCCTGCGGCTCGAGCGGTGCTAAACAAACAATTTTGGCTTGAATGAAATCCAGAACCACTTCTCCAGGTATGCAAAGGGATTGTCACGTCACCAATCAGCCTATGGCTGAAAGGCTCCTTCCCGAAACAAGTTCGGGACAGGCACAATGACGTGGTTGTTGCAGGGGCTTGTGCTATATCACTGTAATAGACAGCTAGGGATAAGTTCTTTGCATATGCCGCTCAAAACCTAAAGACTCATTTCATAGCTAACCCCACCATTTGCGGAGCAAAAGAGCTGTAGCCTGTTGGTATTCCAGTGGCCCGTCATCCCAACCTCAGAGTCCGTACCGTGACCCTGAGGAGGGAAGTGAGTGGAAGTAGACGCCGGCACCAGGAATAGATTTTCCCATTATGGATCTCATTTCTGGGATGAAGTTTGAAATCCTCACCACTCAAGCCGTGGGGGCTCTTACCGCAGCGGCGGACCGTTTTCTGTCTTGATACAGAAAGTAAGCCGCTTCGGCGGACCGAAAGAGATCAAGAAAATTTAATGACTCCCCCCCACTTGCCCTCACACGCCGTAATGACGGACCACCGCTAAATTTTCAGGCCAACGCGCTTTTGCTTCGCAATTTTGAGGGGTTAGCCATGAAATACCTACTCAAATCCTTCAGGTTAATCTGCAAAGAGCCAATCCCCTAACTTTTGCCAAAGGCAAAACTGAGCGATGGCCAGCCAAAATACCCGGGCGTGCGGTGGGTTTTGTGCGGCTGATAGGTGATTATTTTGGCTTGATTTTTCTTTGTTTCGTTTCTTTTCATCAAGGAAAAGAAATGAAAGCCTCCCTGGCAAGGGTGGTACTCAAATTATTTTTTAAGCGAATGAAATCCAGAACCACTTCTCCAGGTATGCATGGGAATTGTCACGTCACCAATCAGCCTATGGCTGCCAGCATGGCCGGTCAATCCGTCAGACCCGTTGATTTCACAACCACGATCCAATCCAGGTCTTCAGCTGAAGGAGGATTACCCACAGAGACTAATTTTCCACCTCCGATACCGGTTACGGAACCATTAACCAATTCACCTCCTGCTCTGGGATCATACCATTGGATGTCGTAAAGCATTTGGGTGTCGCGCAGGTCCAATTCAATATTATTTAGTCCGATGGGCTTATACACCACGTAAATCTCACCTTTCTCCGCCAGACAATACGATAGATCATCCGCAGTGAGTTCATCTGCCGGGCTCATCCGCCAGAAGGGTATTTCATTCTCAAAAAACCGACGGGCATACCTGTTCTGATCCCAGAAAAGGTCACGGCTTCGAAAGTCCTGACACGTAAGGTCTGAATTGGGGCTATCATACCCAAAGTACCATTCCAATCCATAGCCACCGGCGAAAAGTGTACCGTACATCGCATTACCACGGGCATCATTGTGCTCCATGTCTTCATCATCCGGGAGCAACGCATAGCGGGCACTCCCCGGCTCATCCACGGCCAGTGCCCAGGGTTTTCCCACACTGTCCGTTTTGAATTTCCACTTGAGGACCCGATCGTGAACATCATCAAACTCCGGATCACTCAATTGAATGGAAGCTCCGGTCAAAGGCGATTGATCACCGATCAGACTGGCATAGCGGTCATCCTGGTTGGGGAAGGTGTGCATCACCAGGTGATGCTTGTAGGGATCTAATCCATATACATAATTGGCGGCTTTGATGACCTCTTCGATGGGCTGGTTGTTTTCTTCTCCCAGGTTCCAGTTGAGGGCCAGATGATGTCCGAACCGGGCGATCAACTCCCGGTAATAGAGTTTTCCTTCCGTCCCAAAAACACCCTGATCCATCAGGTGATCGGTCTCGGTTTCGTGGGTCTTGAAGTGAAGGAACATCCCTAAAGTCTCTGCATAGCCAAAGATGCGTTCCCATTGTTCCAGCTTGGAGACATCAAACCTCGTTTTGTGGAAGTAGGTCTCCCAGGCTTCTTTATTCTTCTTGACATTGGCATAGGTCTCGTATTCCGAAAAAGGCACTTTCAGCAGCTGCGGAAAGATATTGCGATCATCGCCATCCACATTGAAAGTGAGGAATGAAAAGACATTCAATTCTTCTGAGGCGAGATACTTCAATGCTCCCATCAGGTTCTTCCCTTTGCTTCCCTGCCAAAGGAAAGGCGTTGCAGCATCCTCAAAGTCCCCGGCATGTGGACTCCACGACTTTCTGAATTCAAATACGTTGGTGGTGCTGTCGATGTCTTCATAGGCCAACAGGTTCTCCGGCGCATCAACGCCCAACTTGATAAAATAATCTCCTGTTTCGGCATACTTCAGATAAGGCTCACCCACATATTGCAGTCGTCCTTTTGCCCGGTTGTCCAGGCCTGTTTTATCAGATTCAATCACGACGAAGCTACCGGTAAGACCATCCATAAATTCAGCACTTGAAAAGGTTGATGGATCATCCGCAATGGCGACATTTGCTCCCTGCTTAAATGAGACGATATAGCTCCACTCACCCGTTTCATTCGGTGTAAAATTGACCACCCATTGATTCCCTGAATCAGCACTCGTTTCAGCTGCATCCCCATCGGCTGCATAATAACCCGGAACCACATACTGCTCATTCCCATTGGAAAAGGTGACATCCAGCCTGTAATTCAGGAATGGGTTGTTTTCGTCCAGCTCACTGGTTTCAGGCCCCTCGAACACAAGGGATACCTTATGCCACTTCTTCAATTCACCAGTAATATTCACCTTCTCAGACTCTTGACAGGCACTGGTAATACCAATGATCAGTAGTAGTAGAAAACAGGTTGGTTGGCTAAAGTTCTTCATAGTCGTTATTTAAAATGAATTCACACGTAAGGTAACCAGATGTTCGCCAGGCTCCAGCCGGATTGAACCAAAAGATGAGTTGACCTGGTTTCCATTCAGGATCACCGTGTCATTTTCAGCAGCATCCAATACCAGTTCTGCCGCCATATTGGCCGGTATGGTGAATCGATAGGTTTTGACACGGTTATTCACTTTTTTATAGTCGGCTTTCACTGTCCCTTTCAGGAAAGGCACCTCAATATTGGTGAATTCAAGGTCGGCCAGCTGAGGCTGTATGGTCACGATATCGCCACCCGGAGTTTTAGGTCGGATGCCCCACATCCTGCGAGCAACGATATTTCCTGGCACCGCTCCCCAGGCATGGTTCCAGTCTGAATTGGGTTTGTACTTCATGTCCCAGGCTTCCAGTGAAATGGTAGACCCGATAGCGATCATGTTCCACCAGCTCCGGTCATGTGTGGCCGTCATCAGCTCCAGGGCATATTGGGCTTCTCCAGCCTCATACAAAGCATCCATCAGGTATTGCGATCCATAGACACTGCACGCCATGCCCCGGGACTTAATAAATTCGACCACGGACTCCACACGATCTTCCGGAACTACTCCAAAAGCCATCGCTGCCATGTTGGAGTGTAATGAAGAATGATCCGTAGTGTCTCCGTCGACATAAACACCTGTCTCCGGGTTGGTAAGTTTTTCGTTGATGGCTTTCCTGGCTTTGATCGCCCTCAGCCTGAACGCATCCGCTTCCTGGTATTTACCCAGGATCTCAGCAAACTCTGCCATGATCACCATGTTGCGGTAATAAAAAGCATTGACCAGGGTATTCGTCGGGCAGAACACAAATCCGTCCCGCTCCCCTTCTTTTGTGGCCAGCTTCCATCCTGTGTCTTTTTGGGCTGGCGGCCAGTCGGTAATGTCTCTGAGCTTTACCTCAGGGTCTTTGAAACCCAGCTGCTTCATGATCTCCGGCGTCACCCGGGTGGTACTGATCAGACCGTCCTCATCAGCGAGCTGATAAAGCGTCTTATATTTCAGTGGCTCATAGTACTTTTCGATGAGCTCGGTATTCCCGGTGTACATGTAGTCGTCGTAGAACATCAGTGCCACATGTTGCTGCCACTCTGTTGGCCAGGTTGGGTATTCCATGAAGTACTCGATGGTTCTTCTCGCTATGGGATATTCCCGGTCCACCGCATAATGTGTGAGCTGATTGAGGTAAGCATCCGCCTCATAGGGAATCCGCTCCCGGTCTCCGTCTACATACAAGCCAGCGAAAGAAGTGGCTTTCATGGAGTACTTACAGAGGTCCCACACCTGGTTGAGCACAGTATCGGAACTCGTGAAACTGCTGGCATCTTCCTCCCAATAGGTAAAATAAACGTCCTGGGTAAGGTCTTCAGCTTTCAATCCTGCCTTTGCCCCTTCTATTTCTACATATCTAAATGGAAGTAATACCGGGAATGAATCAGGAAGCGCTACTGCCTGTGGTTTCGTATTCCTTTCATCGGGCGGAAGTTCCACCAGGTAGGACGACTTGCCCGGATCTACAGCCAACTCATAGGCCTGGTACCTGATGTTTCCCTGCGGATCGCGGTTGATCCTTCCATCTTCCAGTTGCTCACCCAACCGGATGGTCAACGTATGTTTTGAAGCAGCCTGGTAATTGACCCTTAATGCCCCAAATCCGTCCTTACCGAAGTCAACAAAATAGCTGTCCTGACCGATTGATTTAAAGGCAACTGGCTTGACTTGATCGACCTGAAAGATATTGGGTGTCGTAATTTCTTTGGGATCGGTCACACCCATTCTGAATCCCTGGGATGAGGAATAGGACGTCACCCGGTTGAGCTGATCCCAGATCCTTACTTTCCAGAAATAAGATTGCCCACTTTGCAATGGCTTCCCACCAAAAGCCACATTGGCATTTTGCTTTGACCTCACCTGGCCACTGTCCCAGATATCTCCGATATTTTGGTTGATCTTTTCTTTGGATGAAGATACCAGTATCTGATACCCTTGTTGATACCTGGCCCCTTGCGGCACAATCCATGAAAATTCAGGCGTTTCGTCTTTGATGGCTGTTCCGGGTTGCCTCAGCCATTCTATCATCAGGCCATGCGGGCTACCCACAGTAGGGTCATCGTACTTTTTAGCCAGCTCATCGTTTTTTGACCTTAGCTCGGCGAGAATGGTCTGGTGCTTTTTAGAAGTAGCGAGATTCTTTGTCTCCCGGGGGTCTTTTGATAAGTCATATAGCTCCTCGATTGACTGATCGTTTACATACCTCAGGTATTTCCAGTTGGCTGTTCTGACCCCTTCACTGGGAGGAATGTGCTCAAACTCCCACAGGTGCTCAATGAGGATGGTGTCCCGTTCCAGGTCGTATTGGGGATTCTTAAGCAATGGAACCAGACTTTTGCCCTGCCATCCCTCAGGTTGTTTAGCTCCTGCCAGGTCTACGATGGTGGAGGGCACATCAATATTTAATGCCATTTGTTCAATATCACTGTGTTGACCTGCTCTTGGATCAAAAATGATCAGGGGTACTCTCACGGAATTGTCATACATCAGCCACTTACCGGCCAGCTGACGCTCTCCCAGAAAATAGCCATTGTCACCCATCAGGATGATGACTGTATTCTCATCCATTCCTTTCTCTTCCAGCCTGGCCCGGATCGCAGCAATCTCCCGGTCGATATCCGCGATCATCCGGTGGTACCCTTTCACGCTGTGCTGATATTTTTCTTCGGTATCATACCTCCAATACCATCGGGTGCGGTTGAAGCCTTCTCTAACGATTTGCGGGAGGTTGTTGAAATCTTTGTCTTTGCCTAAAGCGGGTCCGGGCACATCAACTGCAGCCAGATGCTGGTCTGAAGGGGCATCCCAGTAATACTGATCCTCCGCCGGATCGTGGGCATGAGGCGCACTGAAGCTCAGGCTCAAACAAAATGGTTTTCCCTCCGGAGCATCGTCAATGAAATCCAGTGCCTGCTGACCGGTATATCGGGTCAGGTGAACCGTTTCCCCATTCAATTGCTTGTAATAGTAACCACGTTCATCTTTATAGGCTCCGTTTCGATCATAGCTTTCGAACTGATCAAACAGGGTGGCCTGTGCTTCATACCTGACCCCTAATTTTCCATAAAAACCAGTGTAATAACCTGCATCCCGCAAGACCAACGGGTACGAGGCCTGCATGAATTCATCTTTTATGTCCCCGGTTTGAAAGGTGTAGCGATGGGTCCGCTCAAAGGTCCCTGTGAGGATCGATGCACGACTCGCCGCACAGATCGGCGTCGTCACGATGGCTTGTTTAAAATAAGTACCTTCTGAAGCCAGCTTATCCATCTCGGGAGTGAGAGAAAGTGGATTTCCGACATACCCCAGCGCATCCCAGCGTTGATCATCCGTAAGAATAAAGATGATGTTGGGACGATCAGAATTTTGACCAAAAAGGGTAGTATTAAAACCAAGCAATAAGATGAAAAGGAAGAAGTATACTCTCTGCATAGTGTGTTTGATTGTTTGAATCCTTACAAATAAAACTAAATGATAATGCAATGATATCCTGCAGGAACCTGTAGATACCTGTCAGACTCAGGCAATAATATCCTTGACCACCCTGCCATGCACATCCGTCAACCTGAATCTCCTGCCCTGGTGCTTATAGATTAATCGTTCATGATCTATCCCTAACAAATGAAGCAGTGTCGCCTGGAAATCATGCACGTGCACGGGATCCTTGACAACATTATAACCTACTTCATCAGTTTCACCATAGCTGATGCCGGGCTTTATCCCACCCCCAGCCATCCACATGGTGAAACAATAAGGATGATGATCACGCCCGTAATTATCGGAAGTAAGCTTCCCCTGACAATAGTTAGTTCGTCCAAACTCACCTCCCCAAACGACGAGGGTATCTTCCAGCAATCCACGCTGCTTCAAATCTTTGATCAATGCTGCTGAAGGCTGATCGATGTCCCGACTTTGTTTGGTCAAATGATCAGGCAGATCGTTGTGCTGATCCCAGCCCTGGTGATATAGTTGAATAAACCGGACATCTCGTTCTGCAAGCCTTCTGGCTAGCAGACAATTGGCTGCATAGGTTCCTGGAATTCTTGATTCGGGCCCATACATATCAAAGATGTAGTCCGGCTCCTGGCTGATGTCCATGGTCTCCGGAACAGAGGTCTGCATCCTGTAGGCCATTTCATATTGAGCCATTCTGGAATATATTTCAGGATTACCTTCTTTTTCCATGTATTTCATGTTCAACTGCCTCAAATGATCCAGCACACCCCGTCGGTTCATCTGTGTGATTCCAGGCGGGTTATTGAGATATAAAACCGGATCCTTCCCACTCCTGAATTGAACTCCCTGGTGAAGGGATTGTAAAAACCCACTCCCCCACAATCTTGATTGCAGAGGCTGTGCACCGTCAGTCCTGCCACTTCCTTTGGATAATAAAACCGTGAAAGCCGGAAGGTTTTCATTTTCACTCCCCAATCCATAGGAGAGCCACGAACCAATGCTTGGCCTTCCACTCAGCTGCGATCCTGTCTGAAAAAAGCACAAGGCAGGATCATGGTTGATGGCATCTGTATGCATGGATTTCACAATACATATGTCATCTACTATTTCGGATGTATGGGGTAACAGGTCACTTACCCAGGCTCCGCTATTCCCATATTGCCTGAATTCGGTAAAGGGATTGACCATGGGCTTGGGCTCCGCAGCGGTAAAATCAGTTACCCGCTTTCCCATGCTCACAGATTCGGGTAATTCCTGCTTGTGAAGATTTCTCAGGGCTGGCTTGTAATCAAACATTTCCAGCTGTGATGGACCTCCGGCCTGAAATAAATAAATAACCCGCTTGGCCCGGGGTGTAAAATGGGGCAATTGTCCTGGTGACCCTGCCGGATTATTGGGAAGATTAAACGAAGACATTGCCAGGGCCCCAAGTCCTAAACCTGCCTTTTCTAAAAAGTGTCTCCTGTTGATATTCAGTAGTTCTTCCATGCTAATTCTTTTGAATGCTCTCACTTAGGTTTAACAAGGTGTTAGCCACCACACCATAGGCTGCTAACTCCGGTATATGCATCTGCGACGGGTGGTCAAACGCTCCCACTTCAAGAAACTTAGCTGCATTTTCAGGGTTTTGCTCAAATTCAATCAGTTCATTTTCATACAGGCCTTTAAGGATATCCATTTCCTCCTTATCAGGTCGTCTTGATGTTGCCAGTCGAAATCCATATTCAATACATCTCTCAGGATTGCTTCCCCCTTTTTCTTTCATTCTGTAAGCCAATGCCCTCGAGGCTTCCACAAACTGTGGATCGTTTAGCAGCACCAATGACTGTAGAGGCGTATTCGTGGTTTGCCTTTTTACTGTACAGATATTTCGACTACCTGCATCAAAGATCATCATGGATGGAGGTGGTTGAATGCGCTTCCAATAAGTATACAGGCTTCTTCGGTAAAGATCATCTCCCTGAGACTCCATGTATTTCCTTTTATACCTGCCCCCGGAGGATACCTGTGTCCAAAGCCCTTCGGGTTGATAGGGCTTGACGCCTGGACCTCCGATTTCCTGGTTGATCAACCCACTGACCATCAACGCCTGATCCCTGATCATTTCGGCGGTAAGCCTTTGCTGACTTCCTCTGCCCAGCCATTTATTTTCAGGATCAAAAGCCAGCTGGCTTTCATCAGTTGCAGAGGCCTGCTGGTAAGTCGCAGACATTACGATGGTTTTCAGCAATTGCTTTACATCCCATCCTGATTCCATAAAGTCTACTGCCAGCCAGTCAAGCAATGCAGGGTGCGACGGGAGGGAACCCTGATTGCCAAAATCATCGGGGGTGTCTACCAATCCCCTTCCAAAGATCATTTGCCAATATCGGTTGACCACCACGCGAGCCGTTAAAGGGTGATCCGGATCAAAAAGCCACCTGGCCAGTCCAAGGCGATTTTCTGTCAGCCTGGGATCAAATGATAAAATGGCTTCGGGAGTTCCAAAAGACACTTCCTCTCCCGGTGAGTCATAGAGGCCACGTTTCAGGACATAGGTTGGTCTTAATGTATCCTTATCCTCCATGATCATGACAGGCTGCACCATGGCTTCCATTTCTTCCTTCCAGTTTTTCATGTATTGCCGGTCCTGGTCCTGTCCACTACCATTTGCATATTCTTCTTCAATCTTTTGTTCGATATAATTTCTAATCCGATTTACATCTTCATCAGGAAGTTCCAGGAAGGGCTCTGGTTGTTGCACACCTGTAATGTCTTTTGCAAATGATTTAGTTACCCCTTTTTCAGGCACCTGGTTAAAGAAGGCAAAAAGGCTGAAATATTCCTTTTGTGAAATGGGATCATATTTATGGTCATGACATTGGGCGCATTCCATGGTTAAACCTAAAAAGGCTTTCCCGAAAGTATTGGTCCGGTCCACCACGTAGGACACCCTGAATTCCTCGTCTAATGCCCCACATTCCTGTGTGGTCAGATGGTTTCGGTTGAAGGCAGTGGCTAACTTTTGTTCATAGGTAGGTTCGGGCAAAAGGTCGCCAGCTAGCTGCCAGGTCACAAACTGATCATAGCTCATGTTATTGTTGAATGATTCAATCACCCAGTCGCGCCATGGCCACATATTCCGTTCGAGGTCATGATGTATGCCATTGGTTTCTGCGTATCGAGCCAGATCAACCCACTCTGTGGCCATCCTTTCGCCATAGGCTGCAGAAGCCAGGTATTTGTCTACCAGCTGCTCATAAGCCTGATCCGAATCATCCGAAAGAAATGCATCAATGGTTGCAAGGTCCGGGGGTAAACCCGTCAGGTCGAAACTAAGCCTTCGAGCCAGCTTTTCTTTGCTCGCTTTTTCGGAGGGTTCTCTACCCATATTCTCTAGTTTTGACAAGACATAATAGTCAATCGGATTTTGTGGCCAGTCAGTCCGGTTAACTTTGGGGATAGATGATTTTTCAGGCTTGATGAAAGACCAGTGTGGTTTCCATTCTGCACCCTGTTGTATCCATCGCTTCATTAATGCGATCTCATAATCTGAGAGATTCAGGTTAGACTCAGGAGGAGGCATACGGATCTCATCTTCCTGACTTGAAATACGATGATAGACCAGACTTTTCTTCGGATCACCAGGCCTGATCAGGTAAGATTTATCAATGCTGTCAAGCATCATAAAAGCAGATTCCTGGTTATCCAGTCTTATGTCTCCTTTTCTGGCATTTTCATCAGGACCATGGCAGGCATAGCAACGATCTGACAGGATGGGCTTGATGTGAAAATTGAAATCAACAACTTCCGGTAGCTTTTGTGAAAAATCAGCTTGCTCTTCACTTTCACAACCTGAAAGGATGATGATAAGCAAGGTTAGAATAAATTGAATTTTTGCTTCTATAAAAACTGGCGAATCAAACTTCATATCTAATCGCATCATCAACCATTCCTACTCTTTAATACCTACTCTCTCCTTTTGCTCTACAAAATAAGGCTGGAACGTGTACTGTGATGGCTCAGCCCAATGGACGTTGTGTTGAGGTAACCTGGTCGACAACTCCTGCCGTAAAGTTTCTGTCTGCTGATCAGCAGCTATGTTGATCCATTCATTGGGGTCAGTTTCGTGATCGTAAAGCTCTTCACTGCCATCTTCATAGCGGGTATACCGAAATTTTTCGGAGCGCACAGAATGATTGTTCATTCCATATGTGGTAATGGCATGATAAGCTTTCTCCATCTTATCTGATTGCATCAGCTCAACCAGACTGATGCCCTCGTTTTTGTTGTAAGCATCCAACCCACTCAATTCCAATAGGGTGGGGTAAATAGAAAGCATTTCCACAGGTTGGTCAACGACTTTACCTTTTGGCAATGTGGGCGCAGAAAAGATCAAAGGTGCATTGGTGGCCTCTTCCCACAAGGCATGCTTGGCAAACGTTTCTTTTTCGCCAAGTCTGTAGCCATGATCGGACCACAACACGATGATGGTATTGTCAGCATATTCACTGTTTTCCAGGGCATCCATCACCCGGCCAACCTGTGCATCCACAAAGGTGACACAAGCCAGGTATGCCTGAATGATGTCGTCCCAGTTACCGGACTCAATCGCCCACTGTGTGGTGGGCATCATGGGCAGGTCATTGATCTGCAAGGCCACATCGGGCACATCGTTCAGGTCATCAGCTTTGTATGGAGTCATTTCCAGTCCTTCCAGCGGGATCTTGTCAAACCATTTTTGTGGAGCGTACAATGGCACATGCGGCCTAATAAACCCTACGCCCATAAAGAATGGCTGATCATAATCCCTGTTTAACCGCTCGATCGCCCAATCGGCTGACTGATAATCAATCATTAAAGAATCCACTTCCGGATAGGCACCCCAATCGGTGCTGGTCCGTCCATATTTCTCCTGATCTGATGTGCCGATGCCATCCCAGACAAAGCGCTCTTCAGGCTTAGGCCCAAAACCACCGGTACGTCCTCCGGACTCATCGAAGACTCCGTCCGGTGCATGCTGATGAAACAGCTTTCCGATGCCCATTGTATGGTAGCCATTCTGCTTAAAATACTCAGGTAGCAGCGTGATATCAGGAAGTACTTGTTTGATGTCGTTGTCGTCAATCATACCGTATATACCCGTGGTGGAGGGTCGTAACCCAGTCATGATCGAGGCCCTGGACGGTCCACACAAGGGCGCCTGGCAATGGGCATTGGTAAAAAGTACTCCCTGAGCGGCCAGTTTATCCATATTGGGCGTGAGGGTATTGGGATGTCCGTTCATACACCCCAGCCAGTCATTAAGGTCATCAATGGCGATGAAGAGGACGTTGGGGGGTTGAGGGGTTGTCGTTTCGGATGGTGAATGGTTACAAGCGGCAATCAACAGCCCAGCCATCAAAAAAAACAGTGCATTAACTTTTATCATGAGGAATAATGTTGTCAGGTACCAAAATAATGTCTGGAATTGAAAGAACCTTGATCAATTGTGAGCTAAAGTCTGAATCAGGTATATCTCAACCGGTACCCACGCATGATACAACCTGGTCGGATTTGCTGTAATATCTTGCCAACTCGAAAAGCTTGCCATGATATTGATCAAAAAGCGCTTTAAAAGCCACTTGATCCCCTTTAGATATTTTTTTAGCCAGACTGGAATCAACCATTATATTTTAAATATACAGAATTTTAAAATGGTGATGCTAACCAACTTTAGCATAAACGATTTACCATTTTTATCATTTGTTATTGATTTACTTGAACTTAACGCTAAAATCTCCTGGTTTTCGCTTCTAGTGTCCATTTCATAGGTCAATCTTCCCATGTTTTCACTTTTTGCTTTTAATATCCCATCAATGAATAGCATCAGGCCTTTCCCCTGTTTGTATTTGTTCCCTGTCTTGTCCCACACAATGGTGAATTCTCGCCCGCGATATTTGATTTTATCCAAATAAAACCAGTCCCAGTCATCCGGAATCAATGGATTTATTTCAATTACATGATCTTTTCGGGGCTTAAGACCTAAAAGGTCAGAAATCACGAGGTCACAAAAGCCGGAATGATTATAATCTTTGCCTCTTTCCTCTCCCCCTTTCTTCTTTGACCAGGTACCATTTTCCCAGCTCTTTAGTCGGGTCCGGGATATCCAATCACCTGTAAAGGGATTGATGTTTTCGTCAATCCAGTTTTGCTTCTCTCCCTGGTCGGTGACCATTGAATGACTTGCTGCGTATTGCCGTAGCAGTTGATAATAATCCGCTTTGGAAAGACCTCCGGTATTTGTATAATTATTCAACAGGTTGGACAGTCCCTTTAGCGTTTGTGTTGTTGCAAATGGCCAGGATGGACCATTCCATTGACACTGATGCCCTGAATAGTTGATGGCAAAAAGTGGATGAGCACGTTCGCAGACTGTCAATCCATAAGGTGCATAAAAGCCCGTGGTGTCCATCACCTTCTTCCATGCATTTGAGTAAATGTCGTTGTCGTCCGGTAAATTAAAATACCAGGGGATATATCCAATGGCTTCTCTTACATCCAGGGATTTGGTCGTGCTGTCAAAATCTCTTGGCAGAACAGTGAAAAATCCCAGCTTCTCATTCCATAACCGGCGTTGAACTTCATTTTTTAAAGCAAGTGCCTCCTCCTGATACTTAGCACTGATCATTGGATTATCGGTCATTTCAGCAATGGCTGAAATTGCTTTTGCGTCACCGTACATATAGCTATTTATACTTGGTCTCACTGCCGGCATCGCTCCAATCGGAACACCATCATTTAATAGCTGTCCACTCACGGAATATTCCATGCCATCCCTGTCATCTATTTGCCAAAAAAGCGTTTTCAATGAATCCCGCCTTATCTGCCCCCACTCCTTATAGTTTGCAATCAACCCTGGTAAATTTTCAGTTAAAATGGAGTCATTCATGTGAACCATCTGAAAGGCGAGCACGGCATCAGCGATCCAAAAGCTATAGCTCCGAATTCCTTCACCTGAATCATTAAGCCAGAATTCGATATAATCGGAGATATATTGTGGATTCCGTAACCACCTTCCTTCATATATATGGTGACCTGCCGGACAACTAATGGTATTGTATTTTCCGGCCCAGGAAACTTCTGGCAAAAACTCAGTGATCACGAAACCATTATCAGTATGCTTTATATGTTTCCTGTAGGTCCACCAGCGGAAATAATAGATTTCCTCAATCTCTTTATCGGGGATTTCGATAAGTGGAATATTTGCAGATAAGAAGGAAAAGGCTGAATCATTAGGAATATGCTGAGCATAAAGTTCATTGTCTTTCTGGTTAAAACCTGAAACATAAGATTGAATAATGCCATTGTCTGGCTTATAAGGTTGCTGATCAAACGCACACCTTAATTGAAATAGCAAAACCAGACTGATAATAATTATTTTTCCACTTTGCATCATTTATTTTGTTGCGGCCATTCCCAACGAATCAAATCATCACTCCATGCTATGCCTATCGAGGCATTTCTATCAAAATCCCCTTCCTCTTCCGTCATAGGTCCCGAACCATGGAAAAACATCAGATATTTTTGAATGCCTTCTGTTTGTCTAAGATCTACAACCGTAGCAGCAGTCAGCCTTCCTTTGGCCCAGTCCCAGTTTGCCTGACCCAGAGTGATCAAATCCCCCCAGTCTTCCCAATGCTTCAGGTCTTTAGACTGCTTTATCCCTATACCATTTTTCGGAGAGTGGATCATCCAATAGGTATCCTCCCTGACTAAAACCGTGACATTTTCTCCCGCTTCGGTGCTACCAAAATAGGTCCAGTCCTTCAAATCCCGTGAGTAAGACATGCTGGCACCGTTTTGCTTGTAAAAACACCACCATTTTTCGGGATCATCTTTGTCCTGCAGTAAGTAAGGATCAATCATTCTGCCCATCTCAGCTTCCAGTACCTCATCTCCTTTCACTCGGAGAAGTTCTGGTGATGACCAATTTTGTAAATCTTTACTTCGCATGATAAAAACTCTGGCATCCTTATTTCCGTATCGGGTGGGTTCCGAAATGTGATGATCCGGTCGTGGGTAAGTCTGAAGACAAAGGATCCATTCATCACCAAACCGGATGACATTGCCAGGGCTACAGTAGTTAAGGTTTTGATCCCGGGGCGTGATCTTGATCGGCTCCTCCCAATCTAAGAGGTTATTGGACTTTGTAAAAGCAGTGTAAGAAAATACACGTCCATCGGGCTCAATCTCCACCAATGTGAAATACATATAGATCAGTCCATTATGAAATAGCACTGCCGGATCACGATAGGCAGTCATCGAGTCCCCTTTGAAAATGATTGGAGTCTCCAAGGCCGTCAGATCATACCTGATCTTTTGGTCGCAGGACACCAGTCCCAAAATCACTGACAAATACAGATGATAGATCCTCATACTAAAGCTTCCTTCCAGCCAGTTTCTCATTTAATATATCAGGCACAGGAGCTTCTGTACCCTCAGTCCATTTGTCGATTGCTTGTAGCATGTCTTTAACCAACTCCGGATTTTCAGAAGCAACATTTCGGGTCTCCCCCAGGTCTGCCTTCAAATTAAACAGTTCGTAAGTCTCGTACTCATAATAATAGATCAGTTTCCAATTGCCTCTGATTAATGTGGTAGAGGGTACTGCCCGCCAAAAATAATTTTCTGTTCCATAGACAGGTAACACCTGTTCCTTCTCTCCTGATCCCTCGAGGTAGAGCGGGAAATGTAAAAAAAGATCTCTTTCCCGGTCCTGTTGCTCCCCTTTCAGGACGCCAAGAAAGGATGAACCATCGACAGGTTGAGTGGATGGCAGTGACGCACCTGATAGCTGAGCAAAAGTTGGCATCAGATCAATCCCCATGGCAGCATAATCCGTTCTGCTACCAGCCTTTACCACTTCCGGCCAGCGAACGCAGAATGGCACACGAATACCTCCTTCGTAAAATGTACCCTTACCCGCTCGCAAAGGCGCATTATTCGTGAGTCTGGCTAGTCCACCATTGTCTGATGTGAAGATCACAAGCGTATTTTCATCTATGCCCAACTCCTTTAGATGATCCATGACCCTGCCCACGCTGAGGTCTACCTGCTCAACTTCTGCCGCGTATGTGGGTACAAATTCTTCTCCTTCAAAATCTTTAAGCTTTTCCTGATAGTATTGAATCCGATCCTTTGTGGCTGACATGGGTGTATGTACCTCCCAATGTGATAAATAAACGAAGAAGGGTTGATCCTGGTGCTTGTCAATGAATGTGATGGCTGCATCTGTGAGCCTTTGGGCTACCGCTGTATCATTATAGTACCTTCCTTCTTCTCCTCCAATATTTGAAATATCTCCAAATACGCCCGATGAAGAAAGCGAATCAAACCCCTGGTTATCATCGCCGATGTGCCACTTGCCTAGCCGGGCAGTTATATACCCTTTTGGTTTCAGCAATTCAGCCAGCGAAATAAAATCAGGATCGACATGGTTATTGTTTACCCGGAAGGTGTTGTAGGTGCTGTCCTCACCTCTGGTTGGGACTTTAAACCGCATCTTATCCACATTTCCCCGAGCTATGCCATTGGGCAGATACACATGGTGTCGTGGTGCATACATCCCTGTCACGATGCAGGCCCTTGAAGGTGCACAATTGGCTGCAGAGGGGTAAAACCGATCAAAGATCATCCCTTCGGATGCCAGCTGATCAATATTGGGAGTCTCGTAGAAGGTTTGTCCATTGTAACCAACATCTTTCCAACCGAGGTCATCCGCGATGATAAAAACGATGTTGGGGGGACGTTCTTCCAGGGTGCCTTCAGAACATGACCATAAATACATGCTTACTCCAAGAATCCCCAATACAGATCTAAACAAAGAATAAGTCATTGATTCAGCAAAAACGTGGTGTCATTCATGTGAAAAGGCACTTCCGTCTCTTTCTTCTGAAGTATTTCCTCAAAAGAACGCCTTGTGGCTCGTTCTTCTTCACTGAGACGCTTGAGTGGCTGCTCCTCCAAAGGATCAACTGAAGTTCTGATGAATCTACCGTCCTGATAAAGCTTATATTCTTCGTTCATGACCCATCGGTTATGCCCCCTTCTACCCCATCGTGGCGAGTAATGGATAAAAACCTCATCCTTGGTTTTTTCTGAGACACCTGATAAGATCGATAAGAAGCTTTGGCCATCCGTGAAAAATGATTCGGGATTAATGTTTGCAATTTCTGCCAGTGTAGGCAGAAAGTCCGCAAAATCGATCATCCCTTCAAATACTTTAGACTGTTTGATCTGGTTTGGCCAGGTAGCAATAAAAGGCACATGATTTCCTGTGTTGATGGTTTTCCCTTTGGCTCCCCAAACGGTCCCCCCCACAACATCACTCTTCACACTCACATGGGTGCCATTGTCGGCAGTGAACATCAACAGGGTATTTTCCCAGACACCTTTTTCCTTCAGTTTGGCTTCAATCTGTCCGATCAGCTTATCTGTATAGGTCATCATATCTGCAAAATAAGCCGTGTCTTTCTCGTATCTCCGTGAAGGGTCGGCCCACTCAGGGGAATCAGGGGTGGGGACGAAAGGATCGTGTACCAGGGCCATTGGATAATAGACAAAGAATGGACTTTCGGCATTCCGATCAATAAAGTCATTGATGTAATCCGTAAATATCTGAGGACCATAAGCATCAGGATCCCTTGGCAGATCTTTCCCATTTTGAGTGATTAACGGGTTGGCGAATCTTTCCCCCTCTTTTCTGGTATGATGGAGCTGCCAAAGGCAATACTCATCAAAACCAAACTGATGAGGACGTTCCGTATCCTGATTACCAGGATTCTCCATGTTCAATCCATTCAACTGCCACTTACCCGCTATACAGGTTTTGTAACCCGCATCCTTCAACAGGTTACCAAAAGTTATTTCCTTTGGATTCAGGTACCCAAAATCCTCATAGTTACGGAAATTGTGCTTTCCGGTCATGATTTTCACTCTGGAGGGTGTGCATAGGGGCTGTGAGTAGCAGTTTGTAAAACGGATCCCCTCAGCAGCTAGTCGATCCAAATTAGGTGTGGAGTATTCCGTGCTTCCATTGACTCCCAGACACTCATAGCCCATGTCGTCGGCCATGATCAGTATGATATTGGGTTGGGCATTGGATGTTTTCTCTTCGGTACTTCTTTTACATTGAGCAAAAAGAAGCACGATCATGAGGTAGGTTGCTATTCGAATCATGTTCCGAATATATGGATCTTTAGGGAAATATTTAAGTGACATATGCTCACTTCACATCTCAGTGTCTTCGTTATCTTTGATTAATGTAAATCCAAAGCCTTATGTCAAATACAGATCTCATCATTGAAGAAAGGCCCCGGGACATTGGGGATTTTCTGGTAGGCAGGTTGCTTCCATTCCGAAAGAAGCGGATGGTCGGGCCTTTTATTTTTGTCGATCACATGGGTCCGTCTAAGATAAAGCCCGGAAATTATATAGACATTGGCCAACATCCCCACATTGGACTGTCTACCCTCACCTATCTTTTTGAGGGAGAAGTTATGCACCGCGATACCCTGGGCACTGAACAAAGAGTGACCGCCGGTTCGGTGGGCTGGATGACTGCCGGTAAGGGAATCGTCCATACGGAGCGCACTCCTGAGGACCTGAGAGACGGAGATACTTATTCCATTCATGGATTTCAGATCTGGGTAGCACTACCTAAGCACCTGGAGAAAATGGATCCGCAATTCTCCTACGTCAACGCTGCCGATGTTCCTTCCTGGAAAGAGAATGGTGTCTCATTCCGACTGATTGCAGGAAAAGGCTTTGGCAGACAATCACCTGTGCCGGTGTATTCAGACCTGTTCCTCCTGGAGATTGATGTGGCGAGGGCAAGTGAATTCGACATCAAAGACAACCTGAAAGGAGAAATTGGCATCTGTGTGGTAGAGGGATCCATCGATGCCTGTGGCCAGGTAGTAGAAAAAGGATCATTACTGGTTTCTAAAGAACAAAACGCCTGCAAACTCAAGGTGCATGACCAGACCAAACTGCTCATCTTTGGAGGGCAGCCCTTTGAAGAAGACCGCTTCATCGACTGGAACTTTGTCGCCTCCGATAAGGAGATCATCCAGGCTGCTAAAAAAGCCTGGCAGGAGCAAAAGTTTGAGATGGTGCCCGGAGAAACCGGACACATCCCATTACCGGTGCCTGTCTGATCTGTATTACGTCCCGTTGAAGCTGATCATCACCCAGGCAACAATGGCAACGACCACGATGCTGATCACAATGTCTTTCCAGGAGTAGCTGTTTTTATTGGCTGCTTTCTCCTCTGCCGAAATTGTACCAAAGGTCAGGCCTGCCAGTTGCTCATTAGACTGTGGTTTTGTGGCGAAGCTCACTCCCAGTACCAGCACTACGCAGAACAAGAAGAACCAGGCTCCAAAGGTTAGGAAATTAATGGTGCCGATGGTATGAAAAATGCTTCCCGGAGTAAGATTGGGTGCCGCGAGTTCCAGTGCGATCCGAAGTGCGCCAATTAGTGAACCGACCACGAGCGTGACATAAGCACCATGTTGATTGATTCGTTTGTAGAATATTCCCAATAAGAACACTGCAGCAATTGGAGGGGAGATGTATGCCTGAACCTTTTGTAAATACTCATAAAGGACACCTGAAATGTTCTGCATGATCGGGATCCATAAGATCCCCAATATCACCACAATCCCAGTCGCTATCCTTCCAATATTGACCAATTTCTTCTCTGACGTCTCAGGTCTTAACTTTTTGTAAATATCCACTGTAAAAAGGGTGCTACATGAATTAAACACCGAAGCCAGTGAGCTCATCAGTGCCGCCAGCAACCCGGCTGCCACTAAACCTCTCAGGCCGGATGGCAACAGATTGCTCATCAACACAGGAAAAGCCTGATCCGGGGTGTCCCATTGGAGCTCTCCCTTCATTTTAAGAGTTAGCGCAATTACTCCGGGAATCAGAAACAGGAATACCGGCATGAGTTTCAGCAGGGATCCCCAGATCGCTCCTCTTCTCCCCTCCTTCAGGTTTTTTGCAGTTAAAGTCCTTTGTACAATGTATTGATCCGTACA
Organism: Cyclobacteriaceae bacterium; assembly: GCA_965228595.1. Lineage (GTDB taxonomy): Bacteria > Bacteroidota > Bacteroidia > Cytophagales > Cyclobacteriaceae > UBA7330. The sequence goes on from OZ245828.1 coordinate 463,151, forward strand.
CCAATACCAGATACCGACGATCGTACTGGTAATCACCAGTGAGGGCCAGGGAAAGTCCGGATCAGATGGGGGTCTCCACATGTCGAAATATTCCGGTCCCAGTGTGGCTTTCATTTCCGCCCATCCGCCTACAGCATCAAGACCAATGAATGTCAACACAGCTGCACCAAGTACCAGCACTACGGCCTGAAGCGCCTCGGTGTAAACCACGGCACGCATTCCTCCCAGTACCGTATAAATACCCGTTAACACCACGGTTGCCAAAGCTCCCACCCAGAAGTTGATCCCCAACAAAGCCGAGACGACTACCCCACCTGCATAAATAGTGACCGAGACCTTGGTAAGCACATAGGCAACCAACGAAACCAGTGAAAGAAACCATCGGGACTTGGCGCTGAATCTTCGTTCTAAAAACTCCGGCATGGTAAAGACACCACTCCGGGCATAAAAGGGCAGAAAGACCCAGCCCAGAATCAAAACGATCCATGCATGTAGCTCATAGATGAGCAAAGGCATTTTATCTCCGGCACCCGAGCCGGCTAATCCTACCACATGTTCTGAACCAATGTTGGAAGCAAAAATAGAGGCCCCAACAACGAACCAACCCACGTTCCGCCCTGCCAGGAAATAGTCCTCAGTATTTTCATTTTTCTTGAGGATCACCCAAAGGGCAATACCAAACAGAATCAGGAAATAGATGGATATAAAAATCCAATCCAGTGCATCAAGACTTTTCATGTTAGGTTATGTTCAAGGTTGGTTGTTGTCTTTGATCCTTAAAAATGATGATAATAAATTTCATTCCACCGTATTTGATCCTTAAAATTTCGAATGGAAGTGTCTTTATCAATGACCAGCAATTCAATATCCATCATATCCGCCAGGTCTTCAAAGAACTCAGTATTTAGTGCCTTACTAAATACCGTATGGTGAGCACCACCAGCCAGTATCCACGCATGCGCTGCAGTTTCCATATCCGGATAGCAATCCCATAATACCCTGGCAACGGGCAGTTTAGGTAGATCTTTCTTTGGCTTGATCGCTTTCACTTCATTGACGATCATCCTGAAACGATTGCCCATATCTACCAGTGAAACATTGATGGCTTCGCCCTGATCCACATCGAATACCAAACGCGCAGGGTCATCTTTTCCTCCTATTCCCAAAGGATGAACCTCACATCGTGGCTTACCAGAAGCGATGCTCGGACAAATCTCCAGCATATGGGATCCTAAAACCAATGAGCGATCTTCTCCGAAATGGTAGGTATAGTCTTCCATAAAAGAAGTACCTCCTTCAAGCCCCTGTTCCATCACCTTGGCCGCATGAAGTATAGCAGCTGTTTTCCAATCTCCTTCAGCTCCAAAACCATATCCTGCAGCCATCATGCGTTGAGAGGCTATGCCGGGCAATTGCTTCATTCCATGAAGATCTTCGAAGGTGTTGGTATAGGCTCCAAAACCACCATCTTCCAAAAAAGCTTTTAACCCTAACTCAATTCTGGCTGCATCTTTTACGGAATGGCTCTTTAGGACTGCATCTGTTATTTCATATGCTTCACTATATAGACGGATCAAACGGTCTACCTCCTCATCAGCAATGGCATCAATGAACTGCACCAGGTCCCCCACTCCATAGCCATTTACACTGAAGCCGAATTTCATCTGGGCTTCTACTTTATCCCCTTCTGTGACTGCCACTTCACGCATGTTCTCGCCGATCCGGGCAACTTTCGTGTTTTGTAGGACATGCCATCCGGCAGCAACCCGGGACCAGGTACCCAATGCTTCCCGAACTTTGTCTTCCTTCCAATGACCTACGATCACTTTTCTTTGCTTTCGCAGCCTGCTCACCATAAAGCCAAACTCCCGGTCTCCATGGGCAGACTGATTTTCATTCATAAAGTCCATGTCGATCTTATCCCACGGGATGCCCTGGTTATACTGTGTATGTAAGTGAACCAAAGGTTTTCGGAAAGCATTCAGCCCCCGGATCCACATTTTGGCTGGAGAAAAAGTATGCATCCAGGCGATGACACCAATACAGGATGTTGACGCATTGGCCTCTTCCAGGGTAGCATAGACTTCATCCGGGGATTTGACCACCGTTTTGTATTTTACCCTGACCGGGACTGATGAACTTTCGTCAAATGCTTTGGCGATTTCCTTTGAATGTTGAGCAACATTTTCCAGGATCTCGTCACCATAAAGGTGCTGGCTTCCGGTGATCAACCAGACTTCATAAGTATTTAAAGGTTTTATCATAATTAGTTTTGGCCATAGTAAGCGTCCTTACCATGTTTTCTTTCATAATGTTTTTTGATCAGTGCTTCTTTTAGTCTTGGGGCCTCTGGATTGATCTGGAGGGTAAGGAATGCCATCCTGGCTACCTCCTCAAGTACTTTGCTGTTGTAAACCGCTTTTGCCGCATTTTTCCCCCAGGCAAAAGGGCCATGATTACCGAGTAATACCATCTCGACCTCCTGGTAATTAAGATCCTTGTCAACAAAACAATCCAGGATTTGATGACCGGTCATGTGTTCGTAATCACCTTCGATATACTCATCTTTCATGGGTGGGGCGCAAGGAATATCTGTGGTCAGGTGATCCGCATGCGTGGTCCCAAAAATCGGAATGTCTTTTTGGGCCTGGGCCCAGGCAACAGAATAAGTGGCGTGTGTGTGGGCAATACCTCCAATTCCTTCCCAATGATTATAAAGGAAAGCGTGTGTTTTGGTGTCAGATGAAGGTCTGAGCTTTCCTTCCACAACTTTATTGTCAAGATCCAAAATCACGATATCTTCCGGTTTTAAGACCTCATATGGCACACCACTGGGCTTGATGGCAAAAACACCCCGGCTGTTATCGAAAGCACTGACATTCCCAAAGGTATATATCACCAACCCCAGGGCATCCAGCTGCATATTGGCTTCGTAGCACTCTTCTTTCAAATCCTTATATGACATCTAATTCTTATTTATCTGTTGCTCTACAAAATCTCCCAGTGCAATATATTTTTGATAGATCTGCTGGTATATCCTGACATTTTCAGCTTTTGGATGATAAGTCTTCTCGAAACCATTGCCCATCGCTTTCACAGCAGTGCCCATATCAGGATGTATACCTGCTGCCACAGCGGCATACATAGCAGCCCCTAAAGCTGGCGCCTGCTCGGAAACAGCCACCTTGATGGGCATGTTCAGGACATCAGCCAGTGTCTGCATGATAAAAGAGGATTTTTTAGCTACTCCCCCAATACCCACTACAGTTTTGATCTCAACGCCCTCTTCAACAAACCGATCCACGATCTTTTTGGAGCCAAAGCAAATGGCCTCTACCAGTGCTCGAAACAATTGCGGAGCATCCGTTCCCAGGCTCAGGTTGACAATAGCTGCTTTGAGCTGCTGATTGGCATCCGGCGTCCGGCGTCCGTTGATCCAGTCAAGCGCGATTGGTGAACCTTCATTGATGGGTGTTTTCTCTGCCTGCTGCGACAAAGCGGCGATCATGTCTTCCCTGATCTTCTCCAGGTCATCTAAGGACATCGTATCCTTTAAGTAATTGTCGAGTGGCCAGGAAATGAGGTTTTTGAACCAGGCCAACACATCTCCAAAGGCTGACTGACCAGCTTCCAGGCCGATCATACCTGGTAATACCGACCCATCCACCTGTCCGCAAATCCCTTTTACAGTGCGATCACCCACCACATCCACAGAAGAAACAATGATGTCACAAGTGGAAGTCCCCATGACCCTTACCAGGGTATTTTCTTCCACCTCAGCACCTACAGCCCCTGCATGCGCATCGAAGGTACCCACAGCAACAACCACATCCTCGTTCAACCCAAGCCTACCTGCCCACTCCGGTGACAACTTTCCTGCGGGAAGATTTGAAGTGTATGTATTAAAATACAGATTTTGCTTTACCTCTACCAGATACGGATCCAGCCTTGACAGGAATTCATCAGCCGGCAATCCGCCCCATGACTCATGCCACATGGCTTTGTGCCCCGCAGCACACCTGGATCTTCGAAAATTTTTCAGATCCGGGCCCCCTACCAGGATATAGGTCATCAGGTCGCAATGTTCCATCCAGGAATAAGCTGCCTTTTCGATGCTATTATCTGCTCTGGCGACATGCAGGATTTTCGCCCAAAACCATTCAGTAGAGTAGATTCCGCCTTCAAACCTGGTATAGTCTTCTCCCCCCCACGATCTGGCCAGGCGATTGATCTCTTCCGCTTCTTTGATGGCCGTATGATCTTTCCAGAGAACCATCATGCCATTCGGATTTTCTTTAAACCCAGGGGTAAGACATAATGCTGTTCCCTCCTGATCAACCGGGATGGGTGACGACCCTGTCGTATCCACACATATCCCCCTAATCAGTTTGGGATCGATTCCGGACGTCTTTACTACACCATTGATGGCTGCTTCCATCCCCTCTATGTGGTCTGAGATATGCTGACGAAACTGATTTTTTGAGGGATCACAATACTTTCCTTCTTTCCATCTCCTATACCAGGATACCTGGCTAGCAAGCGTGGTTCCATCTGTGGAATCGACCAGAACTGCCCTTACGGAATCTGTTCCAAAATCAAGTCCGAGTACGTGGGGGTTGTTACTCATGGTCAGAATGGATTAATATTACGTGAATATAATCAATAATATTTAAGTGTAATATTTACATTTAATTAAAATTGACATTCGATTACATTAAAAACAAAAAAAGGGAGCAGCTATTAACCACTCCCTATTTTTAATTGTTGTAATCGAGTTTAATTGGCAGCCGAGTATCCGTCATTTTGTGTTAATTCGGCGCCCGTATTTGCTTCTATCTCACTAAAAGGTATGGGAAATAAGTTGTGGAATGGTTGTACATCGCAACCAAAATTTGCGGCGACAGGATTTCCATCACAGTATCGACTGGCCCGATCATACAACTTACCTAACCGATTCAATGTCAGTCTTCGATCTTCTTCGACTCCCAACTCCCGCATTCTTTCGTCCAACAGATAATCTATGTCTATTTCTCCTGGTGTCACCAGAGTTGCCTGTGCCCTACTTCGAACAACGTTGATATCATCAGCTGCCAGGTCAGCGTCATTTCTTCCAAGGTATGCTTCTGCTCTTAACAAGTATGTTTCTGCCAGCCTTATATAATACTGGTCGGTATATGTTGCTCCAGCTGTCCCTGCATTCAGTGTTTTGAGTACAGGATCTACAAATAATTCCGCTGGATGATTACCGGGAGTAGTAACCTTGGATTGATAAGGATAGAAATATCTAATCGTATCGTCATTTGATTTTCTGAATTCATCCATATGATCACTGATCATTTGTCCATACCATTCTGATTCCGGATTGTTGAAAGCAACGTCCCTCACAAAATTGTACTCAGAATTACGCATATCATTCCAGTCACTGTTTATCCAAATTCCGTAATTGAAATGATTGGTTCCTCTCAAACGTCCTATACCTCTTCCTCCAGTATAATCAGAAACACCTAGCGGCAGGAATGGAGCAACACCACCGGGATCTTTGACGGCAAAACTCCATGGTCTTGGAGCATGGTCTCGTTCAAGTTGCGCTCCTGAACGGCTTCCGGATTGCAAGGCACCTCCTAACACATCAACTTCCTGCTGAAAGACCCAAATCCCTTCTGTATTACCAGCCGAACGGTTTTGATTTTCTCTTCTGAAAAGATCCCAATACACATCTCCGGGCTCTGAAGACCTTGATCCAAATCTTACAGTCATCAGTGAAGTGTTAGGATCATTGATAACAACTGTTGCTGCATCAATGGCATCATCCCATCGCTCTAAAGCCACATATGTTTCGGCTAGTAGATGATAAGCAGCCAGGTCACTCACCTCTCCATCCATCACTTCTGTTACACCTTGTAAGTTTTGTGAGGCAAATTCCAAATCTGAAACAGCCTGTTCGTATGTCTCTGTTCTGGTAGCTCTGACATAATCCGTTTTTGGTGACCCTACCTCTTCAAGCTCAATCGGAACTCCACCGTATAAAAATCCAAGATTTCTGTAGGCAAGTCCTCTGAACAATTTTGCCTGTGCCTCAATCAGGAGTCTCTGCTGATCAGTCAATTGACTTTCGCCCAATCTGTTTAAAATAATATTGGATGATGAGATCACCTTATAATATTGTTGCCAGTGATAGCTGGCCTGTGTTGACTGAGCAGTCAAGGTAGCCAAATAGCTGCCAAATCTTTGATTTAACTGCTGTGCACCATTGTAACCGATATCGGTTCCATACAAATAATCTAGTGGTCTGTGCTCAGCTGCTGAGAGTGTTACCCTGATGATGTCATACATGGCATATATTCCTGAATTGAAATCACTTAGTGTAACAAATGAATTCTCAGGGCTGGCAAAGTCCAGTGGCACTTCTCTTAAGATAGCCTCTTCATCACATGATGTAGATCCAAAGAGAATGACGATAATTAGTATGGCTATTGATTTCTTATATATATATGATTTCATTTTGATTCAATTTTAAGGTTAGAAACTAACATCCAATCCGAACGACAAACCTTTCAGAACAGGTCGACCTCCTGCACTAAATCCATCTCCTGTTTCAGGGTCCCAACCCTCCCACTTAGTCAATGTTATCAGATTCTTACCGCTGATATATACTTTGGCACTCTTGAAACCAATGCGTTCTACAAATTCACTTTTGACAGCATAAGCCAGGGTTACATCCTGCAGCCTGACAAAGCTCCTATCGCCGTAGAAAATATAGTCTACACTCGGCTCCTGATCTAACCTTCGGTATCTGGCATCCGGGTTTGAAGGAACCCAATAGTCGAATTCACGCCACATGTTGTTTCTGCGAATATTATCCCCGGAGCCAAAACCATCCAACATATTTCTACCGAGATAACCATCCTTTCCACCTTGAATGGAGTTAACAAAAAATCTTAATGTAAATTCTTTATAGTTAAATTCATTAAGGATACCGAACCGAAACGCAGGTTCCTCCCTGCCTAGTATGACCCTGTCATTGGGATCAATGAAATCGTCTGCGTTTTGGTCAACAATTCTATGAGTTCCTACAAAAAATCCATTAGGTACTTCATCTCCTAGCTGGATAATACCTGCTGACTCATAATCATAGATCGCATTGATGGATTCACCAATAAACAGGCCGCTGGCTACCAGGTCATCTTCTGTTCCATCATTATCTGCATCAAGGTTGATCAATGACTGAATTCTGTTCTTATTAGAAGAAATATTAAAGTTGATATTCCAATTGAAATCGTCTTTCTCTACGATTTTACTATTTAACAGGAATTCAAGACCCTGATTATCAACTTCTCCAACATTTGAAATAATCTGATTGAATCCAGTAATCTCAGGTAGAGAAACCTGAAATATCAAGTCATTGGTTGTCGTGTTATAATAATCGATACTCCCAGAAAACCGATTGTTTAAAACTGAAAAATCCACTCCGAAATTCAAACCTGTCGTCGATTCCCAGGTAAGGTTTGGATTGGCCAGATTTTGAACCTGTTGCCCAAAGACTGTTGATCCTCCATCTCCAAAAACATAAGCGGGAAATGTAGATAGACGGGCAAGGGATGCATACCTATCTACCAGATTACCATTGCTTCCATAGGAAGCTCTTAGTTTCAAGTTCTCTATCCATCCCTGAGGTAAAAATGACTCCTCGCTAACTATCCATCCAATACCAATTGACGGGAACAAAGCCGTTTTCTGATTTTTTGCAAATCCTGAAAAGCCATCTCTTCTTACAGTTCCGGTAACTAAATACTTATATGCAAATTCATAATTGACTCTAGCCATTTGATACAAATAACTCTCATCCCATGCATCGGAATAAATATTCTGAATAGCAGCAAGACTCAAATCATTGTAGCTTAATCCAAGGTTATTGAAATTAATCCCTTCTGACCTGGTCTCTTCAAACTTCCGTTCTCTCCTGCCTGCAACAAGAGTCACGTCAATGCTGTGAACATCGGCAATGGTCCTTTTGTAGTTTAGTATGTTATCAATTGTCCAGTCGTAGGCATGATTATTAGTCTTTGTAGCACCACCCGAAGCTCCATTATCATAAACATTACTATTATATCTCCTATTCCAACGATAGTTATGTCCATAGTTCAGACGAAAGTTCAACCCTTCAAGAAAAGGCATATCAAGGTCCAGATAAAAATTACCAAACAGGCTATTTCTTTTATCAAAATCATCTGCCTCGGAGTTAAGAAACGGGTTAGGAATATTGGCTCCATTTGGATTGAGAATAATCTCACCGTTATCGTCGTAGGGTTTGACCAAAGGTGTCATCCTGGCTACGTTATTCAGGGTGGGTGAATCTCCTGAGTAATCAGAGAAGGTGGCAAAAGTCTGTGCCCCTATCTTAAACCAATCAAAAATATTGTTTTCAAGGTTGATTCTGGTAGTAACCCTCTCAAACGCATCGTTAATAATGTAGCCTTTTTGTTTGGTATATCCACCAGCCAGAAAATAGGAAACATCTCCTGACTTACCTCTTACACTTAAGTTGTTGGAGCTGATAAACCCGGGGTTGGTCGCCTCATCCCACCAGTCAAAATTATTGCCATTTTCATATCCATTTCTCAACTCCGGATCTGCCACTAAATTTGAGTAATCCACACTTTGATCTCTTTGAGTATACTCGGGAGCCTGGAAAGCTATTTCCCAATCTATGTCATAAGCATTGTTAATGAACTCTTCCCGATTATTCAGAGAAAGTGAGTTGCTGGGATTCTGTGTTGTGTAAGAGGTTGTGAAATTAAAGACCGGCTTCCCGGATTGGCTTCCAGTTTTTGTTGTGATTAATATGACACCATTGGCAGCCTGTGCCCCAAAAATAGCCATACTACTTGCATCCTTTAATACATCAATACTAGCAATATCATTGGGGTTCAGGTCATTTAATCCACCAGTGTAAATGATTCCATCAACCACCAGTAATACATTTTGATTACCATTGATGGTGGTTGCTCCCCGAATAGAAATAGATGGATTTGCTCCAGCCGCATCTGTCTGACCAATACTTAGTCCCGGAACACTACCCTGTAAAGATTGTGCGATATTAACGTTAGGGGATTCCCTGAACGATTCAATGTCGGCCCTAATAGCGGAACCTGTCAAATCGTTTTTCTCCTGTGTTCCATAGCCGACGACAATCACTTCATCTAAGGATTCAAGGTCTTCGGACATCACAACATTTACTACGGTATTTGTTCCTACCTTAACCTCCTTTTTTACATAGCCTACATAGCTGAATACCAGGGTTGTCTCATCTGATGGAATTTCCAATGAAAATGCTCCATTCACATCAGTAATCGTACCATTGGTAGTACCCTTTATAAGCACACTCACTCCGATCAATACTTCTCCATTAGGATCTGTTACAGTTCCTGTAACTATTTCCTGAATATAAGAAATCTCTACCCGCTCCTGATCTTCATTGCTTATCAAAGGCTTCACACTGATCTTGTCATTTACCTGCCTAAAACCGAGGTTAGCTTGCTGAGAAATACTCAGTAGAAGCTTTTCCAGGGACCCTCCATTTATATTGACAGATATTTTGACTTTATCATCAATGTTTTTGTGATTATATACAAAACTGTATGCTGATTTTCTTTCTACTTCCCTGAAGACCTGCTCTACAGAGGCATTTTCCATATTAATGGTGATTTCCGCCTCCTTAACACTTAACACACTCTGGGTCCTGCCGTCTTTGGCGAGTATTAAATTCAATACAGAGGACAAAAAAATCAATGAATAGACTGCATGCTTACCGAACATTGCAATGATTTGTAATCGTTTATTTTCCATAAATTTGTTTTGGATTAGTTTGATTAATTTGAACTACTCGGAGTCCGTGGAATAAAGTGTTTGGACGCATCAAATTCCATGGACTTCTTTTTTTAGCTAAGTTTTTCTCATGTCTTTATCAATTAAAATTTTATTAGTACAACATTATTATCTTCTTGAATCTCAAACTCAAACTTGAGTGAATAGGCCAGGCTAAGCATCACTTCTTTCAGGTAATCATTTTGGAACTTTGAACTGGCATACAAATCTGTCGGAGGATTACCTGATATATTTACTTTGACCCCATACCAGGATTCAATTTTCTTAACTAAATCTTTAAATGGAGTCTTATCAAAAACCAAAAGACCATCCTTCCACCCCGTCTCCAACTCTTCGTTAAAAGTCCCTTTTGACAACTGGTTGGTAGCCTTATCATATTGGGCTTTTTCTCCTGAGTTTAGAATCTGATTGTTGTCACGCTGCCTATTGATGACAACGTTCACCTTTCCACTCAAGAGAAACACTTCCTGGGAGTCATTGTTGTCACGCACGGTAAAGCTTGTTCCAAGAGCAGTTGTAATCAAATTCTGCGTGCTAACTATAAATGGTTTTTCAGGATTTTCTGTCACTTCAAAAAAAGCTTCTCCATCAAGATGAACCGCTCGACTATTTTCACCAACGAATTGTTCTGGAAAAGTCAACTTACTCCCTGAATTAAGCTTCACTACTGTCCCGTCACTCAAATGAAAAGTCAGCTTTTGCCCGGCAGATGTCTTTTTTTCGATCATCTGATGAAGATCAGTATGCTTCACTACCTTTTCCTTTTCTTTCATGAAATAACCTGCCAGAAAAGTGATGATAATTACACTGATGCTAGCAGCGATCTTTATCAGCTTAAACACTTTCCTGTTTTTAGGCATCTGCTTTTGCATTAAAACCTCATGACCCCTGCCTTGCATGGAAGATTCAATTTTTTCTGCCAGCTCCTGTTCCTGAATCAAGCTGATGATCTTGTTTAAAGTTTTATATGATAAATCATCAGGAATGTTTTTTCCTTGTGAGGATAAAAGATCATTCTCCAGGGACTTCTCAAACTGATTAGAATGAATCCAATTAATGATCTCCTGGGCTTCAACATCGGTACAGTCTCCCGAGAGAAATTTCTTTAAGTTGTTTAACCTGTTTCCTTTCACTCACTTATACTTAATTACAGTTAGAATACGTCCGGGATGTAAATACTACCTAAGGAAATTTGAAAACTTATGATATTATCTATTTGATCATTTATTTTTTGAATTATTATCAAAATAGCGATATATTTTTTAACAATTTATTAGATATTCTATGGTTTTGGACATTGCCACAGATTATCAGGTTTCGAGGTATGTTAAGATATAATCATAAATTGGACGGTAGATAAAACTCTGGATGATAGCAGATATTGAAATAAGGGTAGAAAAATTAGCGACTGGTGATATCAAAGCTTTCGAGTCAATCTATTTAGACTTCAACAAAAGGATTTTTGCATTTTGTCTGAAACATGGTCAGAATATTCATGATGCCCAGGAAGTTGTACAAGAGGTATTTATTAAGTTATGGAATTCCAGGCAAGGTATTGATCCGTCAAAAAATTTTGAGTCGTATTTAATCAGCATAGCTAAAAATGTAATGATTGATAAATTCAGGAAGCTAGCCAGAGAAATAGCGGCAAAAAAACATCATATCTACACACTTCAACCAATCAATGATACCGAAAACAGGATCATCTACAATGAACTCAATGATACGATTCAATCTATTATTCAAACCCTCCCTAAAGTACGTAGGCTCGTTTTTCATATGAGCAGGGTAAAAGGCTATTCAAACAGAGAAATTGCGACAGAGTTGGGTGTCTCCGTAAGAACTGTGGAAAACCATATTTCCAAAGCACTTGAAGTTTTTCATGAAAAGTTGGGACATTCAAGAGCCATTTCAATCACTGCAATACTCATAATCTATGGATTTTTGATTGGAACCTGATTCACCGGATATTCTTTAACCATCAGTAATTAAATCATACATTTAGTGTATCCATTACATTTATTAGTGATCAATCAGCTAGATTTATTTCCATTATGATAAGCCACTACAAGGCACACACAAAAACCTTACTGGCAGTTGACTGCATCATTTTCGGGTTCGACCAGGACAATCTGAAGATCTTATTGATCAAAAGGGACTTTGAACCGGAAAAAGGAAAATGGTCGTTGATGGGTGGGTTTCTCAGACCGGATGAGACGTTAGATGAAGCTGCTTCGCGGATCCTTCAAAAACTAACCGGTTTGCATGATATCTACCTGGACCAGCTTAGGTCTTTTAGCCAGCCGGATCGCGACCCGGTAGACAGGACTGTCTCCACAGCTTATTACGCGTTGATCAACATCGAAGAGCACAACAAGGAATTAACCAAAAAACATTCTGCGGAGTGGTTTAACATTCAGGACATCCCCGCATTGATCTTTGATCACAATGATATGATCCGTCAGGCGATCAAGCGATTGAGATATAAAGCCTCAACCGAACCGATCGGTTTCGAGCTGCTTCCTGAAAAATTCACCATGCGTCAGCTTCAGAAATTGTACGAAGCCATCCTTGGGCAGGAGCTTGATAAGAGAAACTTCATTAAGAAGATCCTTAGTTTGGATGTATTGATCAAGCTGGATGAAAAGGACATGACTTCCAGCAAAAAAGGATCATTCTTATATAAGTTTGACGCAGAAAAGTATGACCGCTTTAAGATCTAGTTTGTAGCGGGCATGTGCTGCTTCACCTTTTGGTAAAAAGCCTGAAAATGCTCCTTCAACCCTGACCAGTTCCCTTCATTGATCAGGTCGGGAAGAAAAAGCTTGCCTCCCATTCCCAGACCTTTGGCTCCCGCGTTCATGAATTCATCCAGGTTTTCAATGCTCACCCCGCCTGTTGGTGCCAGTGGGATTTGTGGTAATGGTCCTTGAAGTTCCTTGATATATCTATGACCAAGTGTACCACTGGGGAACACCTTGACCATGGTGGCTCCAAGCTGCCAGGCTTTGTAGACTTCTGACGGTGAAAAGGCTCCCGGAAATATGGGGATCCCGTCTTTTACACTGGTTGAGACTACCTCCTCATCCAGGATCGGGGTGACGATAAATTGAGAACCAGCCTCCTTAGCAGCTGTATAATCCTTGATATTGCAAACCGTACCCGCCCCTATATATAAACCATCGAAAGTCTTCACAGCAGATGAAATGATGGATAGCGCACTCTCTGTATTCAAAGTAATTTCAGCCATTTGAAAGCCACACTCCTGATATAATTCCAGGATACGGAAAACCTGGTCCTGGTTAAATCCTCTCAATATCCCGATCACGGGCATGTCTTTCAATGCTTTTTCTACAGTCATGATAGGTTCTTTAAAATGGTTAGTTGTCCGGTAATATAAGCGCTTGCTAATTGTTCAGAGTCCAAAAACGAAAACCCCGTAAGTCCTGATTCCTGTGCCGCAAGTTCATAAAGTGGTCTCATTTTTTCATCACAGGCAAAAAGTTTGGCAGTGGGTGTTGAATTTAACTCCTGTAACTCACTACCGATCAATAGCCCGCTCAGGTAATAATAGTTTTCCTGTGGATCATTGCTTTTCCCCAGAATATCCCTGGCCCGGATACGGAACAATTCGTTCAGCAGGTTTTCTGCGAGGGCATCTTTAACCCCTGACTTAAAAGATTCAGCAAAATTCGGTGACCATCTGGCTTTCTCAACAGATCGGTTTAGCACGCTTTGTTCACAAATCAGCTGAAACAGCTCACCAGTCAGGTAAGTCTTAAAACTGACGAGCCTTCCTGATACAATCTCCATGTGCTTGGAATGTGTACCCGGCAAAATCAGGATGAATTTTTCCGTGTCTGACAATTCTTTAAGGCCGATACATTGGGACTCCTCCCCTCTCATGATGTCCTGGTCCGAGGCAGCCCCGCTGATGAGCGTGACTTTCCCAAGCTCCTCAGCATGAAAAGTTTCGGAAACCACTCCGCTGCCATCGACAGGAAAAGGCAAGCTCGCATAGGGCAGCTCTTTCATCCCGATGCTGGAGCTGGCCATCCCCGAGATGATGATTTGGTCATAAGCTGACTGATTGATGCTTTCATTTAATAATAGCTGTTTCAAGTGTTGAAGGAAATAGTCAAAAGGGCTCACTCCTTTATCTTTTGATTCCTGAAACAGTTTTTTGCAGCCGTCATCACTGTGAAAGTGTTTCAATATCTTTCGTGAAACTGCATCCACCAAAGCTCCCCGGAAGGACGATGTCCCCCAGTCGATACACAGGATGGTTTTTGGGTCTTTCACAGCCGCAAATTAAACCGAATAATTGTTGTCGGGAAATAGGGACATGGGCAATCCTTTTCATGGGTATGAATGCCACAAAGGCGCTAAGGCCCAAAGTGCTACTCCAGCCCTTGTTGGTGTTTTCACCAACAAGCGCACTGTAAGCTCAAATGGAATTTTATTTTAAAATATAATTAGTTCCGGATTTAAACCTGATAGTAAATGGACCAACATGTAAAGGCACATCCCCCTAAACGTAGAATGTTGGTGAAAACACCAACATTGGCGATGGATTTTTCAGGAACTATTCCTGACCGTTAGTAAAAACACCAACGATGGCTCTGTTGTTTGTTTTACGGGATCACAAAAAAAGGATTAAATATATGACTTCTAAACGGGAGATCGATTTAAATACCTCCAGCCCTTGTTGGTGTTTTCACCAACAAGCGCACTGTAAGCTCAAATGGAATTTTATTTTAAAATATAATTAGTTCCGGATTTAAACCTGATAGTAAATGGACCAACATATAAAGGCACATCCCCCTAAACGTAGAATGTTGGTGAAAACACCAACATTGGCTTTTAAGAACATTGGCCATGGATTTTCCAGTAACTATTCCTGATCGTTGGTGAAAACATCAACGATGGTCGTGAAAATTATTATTGTTAAATCATTATATGCTATATTTAATAGCATGGAAATCTTAACTGAACATGCTCAGTTCCTAACTGCTTCTATCTACAAAAAGAAGCATTTACTGTCGAATGAATCTTACAAAACACTTATTGTCAACAGTCTCAGATTTCTGGTGAATGATGGACGTGTGTTCGTGAATGCTTTTGTAATCATGAATAATCATATTCATTTAATCTGGCAAGCCCGTGAAGGGTATCAAACCCGTGAGATACAGAGAGACTTCCTGAAATACACAGCACAAATGATAAAGTTTGACCTACAAAAGAACGATCCAAAATTATTATCTGAGTTCTTTGTCAACCTTAAGGATAGAGAATACCAAATTTGGCAAAGGAGTCCCATGAATATTGAACTCTATACAGAGAAAGTGTTCGAACAGAAACTTGACTACATACATTATAATCCAGTAAAAGCTGGTTTATGCCAACTACCAGAGGAGTATAAGTATTCTTCTGCAAGTTTTTACTATCTACAAAAATCTGAGTTTGAATTTTTAACTCATTACAAGGATTAGGGATTTTCTTAATCGTTGGTGAAAACACCAACGATTAAGATGGCTGAAGGTGGTGATGGCTGAAGGTGGTTGTTTTACGGGTCACAAATGAAATAGCAAACGAAGATCATTACACATGTTAAGGATTAAATATATGACTTCTGAACGGGAGATCGATTTTAAAAAACCCTAAGCCCTTGTTGGTGTTTTCACCAACAAGCGCACTGTAAGCTCAAATGGAATTTTACTTTAAAATATAATTAGTTCCGGATTTAAACCTAAAGGCATATCCCCCTAAAGGTTGAATGTTGGTGAAAACACCAACATTGGCTTTTAAGAACATTAGTGATGGATTTTTCAGCAACTATTTCTGATAGTTGGTAAAAACACCAACGATGGCCGTGCTTCCCTTTGAATGGTCATTATTAATTAATATCATTATCCCAGAAATAACCCAAACATGCTAAAAACCTTACCCATTATCCTGCTGACCATCGCTGTCATTGCATGTCAAAGTAAAACCGATTCAAAGGATGCTCAGGCTACCAAACCCAATATCCTGTTTATCCTGGCGGATGACTGCACCAACTGGGACCTGGGTGCGTATGGAAGTCCGGATGCCATCACCCCCAACATCGACCGGCTGGCAACCGAAGGGATGAAGTTTACCCGCTGCTACCAGGCTGCACCCATGTGCTCACCAACGAGGCACAATATTTTTACAGGTTTGTATCCGGTCAAAACCGGGGCTTACCCCAATCACACATTTGCGAAGGAAGGAACGAAAAGCATTGTACAGTACCTGAAACCGCTCGGCTATCGCGTGGCACTTTCCGGCAAAAGACATATCAAGCCCGAGACCATCTTTGATTTCGAATTTTTAGGAAAGGACAAGAATCCGGAATTTGATCTTATCGATGAATTTCTTGCCGATGCAAAATCAAAAAATGAACCCTTTGCTTTGATGCTCACCTCCAACGAACCGCATAACCCATGGAACATGGGTGATCCTTCATTGTTCAACTCAGCTAGTCTCACGCTTCCTTCTTTCTTTCCGGATACCCGTGTGATCAGGGAGGAATACACCAGGTACCTGGCAGAGATCAACTACCTGGATAGCCAGGTTGGGACAGCACTTGAACTGTTAGAAAAACACGGTTTCGCCGAAAACACCCTGGTCATGTTTGCCAGTGAGCAAGGAGCCATCTGGCCCTTTGCCAAATGGACCGGCTATGAGGCAGGCGTTAAATCGGCACTGATCGCCAAAATGCCGGGTGTGATCGAGGCAGGAACTACATTTGACGGAATTGTAGAGTATACTGACATCCTGCCCACCTTTATCGAGCTGGCAGGTGGCAGCGTCCCAGCCAATCTGGATGGAAACAGTATGGTCCCCATACTCTCCGGCAAGGAGCCATCAGGGAAGAAATATGCTTTTAGTCTCCAGACCACCCGGGGCATCAATGATGGCAGCGACTACTATGGTATCAGGACGGTAGTGAATAATCAGTATCGCTATATCCTGAACCTGACTCCTGATGTCGAATTTCTCAATACGATCAACAATGATCCAAACGACCCAATGCCGTGGTTTTCCTCCTGGACTGAAACAGCAAAAAATGACCAGGAAGCAGCTAAATGGCTAACCAAATTCCGTCAGCGACCTCCTGAAGAGCTTTATGATATCAACAAAGACCCCTGGTGCTTAAACAACCTTGCCGACGATCCAACTAAAAAAGAGATCATGACCACACTGAAACAAGAATTGGACAATTGGATGGCAAATTGTGGCGATGAAGGCCAGGCAACGGAAATGGCGGCACTGGATCACATGTGGAAGCATCGAAAAGGAGAGTAGTATCTTATTGATAAAATGCCCCCGCTTTCAGGTACCTTTTCAGGACCAATCCTTTGCCTGATGGTGTTTATTATTGAGCTTCCATTTATTTGACCCAACAATGATCAGACAGATACTCGCCTTCCTCACGATACTTTTCCTGGTGGCTCAATGCCAAACCAAATCTACACCACCAAATATCATCCTCATCATTGCCGATGACATGAACTGGGACGATGCGGGCACTTATGGACATCCCAGTATCCGGACACCCAATATTGATGCACTCGCCAGATCCGGAATGCAATTCAACAAGGCTTACCTGACAGCCAGCTCCTGCAGCCCCAGCAGATCAAGCATCATCACAGGAAAATACCCCCACAATACGGGAGCAGAACAGCTACACTGGCCCCTGCCAGCCAATAGTGAAACATTTGTTGAGCAGCTCAAAAAGGCTGGCTATTATACGGCTGCTGCTGGAAAATGGCACCTGGGTAACGCCATCAAACACCATTTTGACCTGATCAAAGAAGCGGATGTATCCGGGTTTCAGCTACCTACCGGGGCCGATCTTTCCAGTGGAAAGATGGTATCCCAACAACCCAGCGGTTGCGAAGACTGGGTGGATGTACTACAAAACCGACCCCATGAAAAGCCCTTCTTCCTTTGGTTTGCAGCGTTAGATCCACACAGGGAATATGAAGATGGAAGCCTGGACCCACCACATAGTTTGCAGGATGTAATTGTACCTCCACACCTGCCTGATGTACCGGAAGTCAGGGAGGACCTGCGCCTGTATTATGATGAGATTGGGAGGTTGGATACCTATGTAGGACTGGTAATGGATGAGCTGGACCGTCAGGGAATTTCAGAAAATACAATAATCATCTTCATGAGTGACAATGGGAGACCTTTTCCTCGTGACAAGACGACCCTCTACGAGGGAGGAATTAAGACTCCCTTTCTGGTGAAATGGCCGGCTAATGTAAAAGCCGGAACCACCACCAATCGTTTAGTCAGTTCAGTGGATATCGCACCCACTTTATTGGAGATAGCAGGAGTCCCATCGCACAAGGGTTTGGAGGGAATAAGTTTCCTGCCAATATTGACTGATCCTCAACATAGAACACGGGAGCATGTCTTTGCAGAGGACCACTGGCACGATTATGAAGACCACGCCCGGTCTGTCCAATCGGAAAATTTCAAACTGATCAGCAACACTTACAACGATCTTCCAGCCACGCCATCAGCCGATGCCGGTAGAGGGCTCAGCTGGCAGGCTATGCTCCGGCTTTACGAAAAAGACTCCCTGAATGCCTATCAGCTGGCTTGTTTCAAATCGCCACGCCCCAGGTATGAGCTGTATGACCTGGAAAGTGACCCTGATGAGTTGAACAACCTCATTGACAACGATGACTATCGACAGCAAAAAGACGAGCTTCTATCGGTGTTGCAGCAATGGCAACAAGAAACCAATGATTATGTACCCTCAGTCAGAACACCAGATGAGTTTGACAGGGTTACAGGAGAACCGGATCATTCGGTTAGAGTTAGACCACGCAGATCCAAAATGGAAATGTTTAGTACGAATGGCAAATATTAGCCAATTAGCCGTTGATGTGTTTCAGATAGAACTTCCACGCTTCTTTCGCCACGTTTCTTCCCAGTTCCAGTCCGGCAACATTGTCCGCCTGGATGTGATAACCGCCCAACACCCTGGAAATTCCGGCCATTTCTGCAGTCTCGGTAAAGGTCGGGAACACCAAAGTAACCGTATCTCCAACGTTATCCGGCTCAGTTAAGGCCCCTGCTACAAGCTGGACTTCCACACCAAATTCATCACTGCCTGTCCAGATTTTCAATGCTTCACCACAAGCACCGCTGATACAACTATGCCCAGACACATAGCTCGGGAAAGGGGGACATAAAAAAGTCTCTGGCGAGTAGGGCCTCCATTGTATTCCATCCATTTCCATCATTCCTTTACCTTCTCCTCCCCAGGCTTTGATCACTTCACCTTCATAATACTCATGCACCAGGGCATAAGGTCGGGCATAATCATAGTACATTTTTGAATCCCATGCCGCAATAAACGCATCCATGGCTACTACCTGATTATAAAAATAGAGCTTCACATCCTCATCCAGGGTGTGCTGATCTCTCAGAGAAACATCCTGTGCAAAGATGAGCCAGTGACCTGCCTGTTGTACGGACTTGGGGCCATCCCTCATAAATTCTACCAATGCCTTTTGTTCGTCTGTCAGGTTTGCTTGAAGATCCACGACTTCTTTTACTTCTGCAGCCAACTGCTCAGATCCGATCATCGGGGGTGGTCCGGGCCTGAATTGATCCCCGGATTTAAGTGAGATAGGTTCTACTTTATCCCAAAAAGGAGTCAGACATGCGGGCGCAAACCTGCCCCCTTTCCCATCAGAAAAATACTTCGGCTGCCACCGATTGGGATCAACATTCTTATCTACCGGATTGACAGGTTCATAGTTTGTATAGTCAAAATAAGGTACATCATTTGACCCGGCTTCTTCACCATAATGATTCGATCCATCATGCTTCCGGGCATTTATCACCGAGTAACCAGCAAGATTTCCTATCCCAACGGGAGTGGATGGATCAGTACTCATGTCCGTAGGATCCAGTCCCAAATCAACCATAAACTCCCTGAATAGTAATGAGTCAGCATAGTAGTACTCACACATCGTTCTGTAAGCAGCATAGCTGATGGCAATTTCTTTGTTGGAGAGGGTGTGCTCCTCAGTTGGCCTTCTAGATACATCCTGGAGATAAACTGGAATGGCTGTGGAGTCGTATCGACTCCATGCATCAAAAACTGAGGTGAAAATCAAACCCAAATAACGTGAAGTAATGGTAGGCCTTGGATTGAATCGTTCCGTATCATTGGCTGTTGCCAATAAAGCCATCTTGCCCCATTTAAATGCCATATTATCCGCTCCTTTGGGCTGTGCTACCTCTTGTGAATTTTGAGCGCAACTAATTAAAAGTAATAGCGAAACAATGATCAAACCAGTATTTTTCATCACACCTTCTTCTAGATTAAACAATGAGTATCGAGTTGGTGGTCACTAATTTACCAATTCTCATTTTATTAACAATCATCGTTTCCGGATGTAAAAACCATTATCCGATATGCAGCCCTTATTTTAAATACTTTAAGACAAGATATCCTTCACCACATGTCCGTGCACATCCGTCAAACGGAACCTTCTTCCTTGTGTCTTAAAAGCAAGTAGACGTTTACTACCCGGTGGATTTCAGGACCTTGACAACCGATTTCAGGTTTTCTTTTTTCCTGATTTGTCGTGTGGATTCTCTTAAAATAAGATTAGTCGGTAGTTGCTCACAATACAATTGATCAGAGTCAGGATTCCTGATATGCCCAATCAGTATTTCAGCTGCTCTTCTCCCCATTTCTTCGGCGGGTTGCATTACTGTGGAGAGCTGAGGACTCATATAGGTGGCTACCGGTTCATCTGCAAAACCAATTACTGAAATATCCTCTGGTATAATTTTATTTAATTTCTTCAACTCCTGAATGACCTCATAAGCGACATAATCATTAAAACAGTGTACCGCTTCAACCTCATCTGACAGCACCAGGGTTTTGAACCTATTTTTCCATTCTCTATCTTCAGAATTAAGGATATACTTTTCATTGACGGTAAGACCATTTTTCCTGAGACCTTCCTTGTAGCCCGTCATTCTCGTAAAGCTCGTTGAGAGGTTGTCAGGCCCTGAGATATGGATGATCCTGGTATTGCCTGATTTAACCAAATGATCTATGGACTCGATACACCCTGGAAAGTCGTCCGTGATGACGTAAGATGTATCCAGATCTTCGCATGACCTGTCAAGGAATACTACCGGTACATCATCTTCCAATAGATCCAGGTAATGTTCAAAATCTGTGGTCCCCCTGGCGTAAGAAGCAATGATCCCATCCACATGCATACTGCTGAGCATGGCGGTTGCGTTTTGCTCTTTCTCAAGTGAACCTTCATATGTGACGATAAATAGATGGTATCCTTCCTCATTGACTACCTGGTTCACCCCACTCAAGACTTTAGTGAAATAATGATGGGTGAATTCTGGTAGAATCAGTCCAATGGTCTTAGACTGTTTTTTCAGCAGACTAATGGCGAATGGATTGGGCTTATATCCCCATTTATTGGCCAACTCAATGACTTTTTTCTTTGTCTCGTCACTGATCCGTCCACCGTTACTTAATGCTCTGGAAACGGTGGAAGCAGAAACACCGAGTTCCTTTGCTATATCCGTAATTCTTACCCTACCTCGCCCCATACATTATGTATTTCATTTAGCTAAGCCGGCTTTTACCGCTTTATCAAAATTAGCTCCTTATTATGTCAATGTAAAGCTTCTTTTTAGAAAGTATCTATGGGAAATTTTATTCGTTTTCAGTAATTAACATCAATAACTCAAGTCAAAATTGGTCTTTCCAAATCCATGAGTTAGGTGTTGTATCCTTGTAGACTTCAAACAAAAAATCCATTATTTCATACGCAAACGTTTCCACAATTAAACTCTGCATTAATGATTAATTGCATCAATAAACCATAACAAAGGCATGAATTATTACGTGTGTGAGGAACCAGGAAAATTAATGTCCTGAGTGACATCATATTGACAGACTGGATGTCAAGGAGTGTCTCCTTTTGAATTGGCTAATAATCCAAAAACTCAGCTGCAATTTGTTCCTGATACCAACGATCGTTGGTCCGAATCAGTTGGTTTACTAGTCTTTGTTTTAGATCCTTTTGTAAATACGGATCCATCTCTGTGTAAGGTATTCTTGTCAACTGATACGGGTCGTTACTGTTGTCGTAATAATAAGCTTCATCAAACTTTCCGTCCTTTTCTGAAACCACAAAGGTGTAATTTCCGGTAAATACCCCCCTGGCTGCGGAGATCATGATGAGCACTTCGGCTGGTTTATCTGCTTTTCCCGGATCCAGCAAAACGCCAGCATGATTAAGTCCCTGTACTTCGGCAGGGATCATTTTTTCCAGCCCGGCCAGCGAAAGCAGTGTTGGCATCACATCCGGGACACTCATCATCAGATCATCCACCCGATGATCCAGCTTTTCTCTCCACCGGATGATAAAAGGAATATTAAGGGACTCTGATTCCAATACATTTTTTCCCTGTCTGCCATGACTGCCCAGCATCTCACCATGATCAGAAGAAATCACAATGATCGTATTGTCAGCCTCACCCATTTCTTCCAGCTTTTGCAAAACCTGGCCAATATAAAAATCAACGGCGCTAACGTTAGCGAAGTAGTAAGGGGCATGATCACCCATCGAATCCACTGCATTGGTTCGCTTAAGTAACCGGGTAAGGTTCACTTCCCCCTTTTCAGTATACTGATCGAAATATTCCATTTTGGTGCTCTTTTCCGTCCATGGGTTATGGGGTGGATTGAGCGACCAGATCATGAAAAAAGGTTTCTTCGTATCACGCTGTCCATGGGTATTGTCGAGGTAATCCATGATTTTTTCAGCCTCAAATGCCGATGAAAATTCACCGGGCATGAAGCGCTCACCATCCTTTTTACCATTCACCACATTTGGGTCACTGGAATATACCATGGGATTGAAATGATCATCTTTGATCATCTGTACCATATATTCAATACTGTGACGATCAGGCCCGGGGGGAACGTAAGTATCATAGCTATTGATAAACTTGCCTCCGGGTGGTTCGGAAGTACCTTGATAGGTCCCATTCTCATCAAAAAGTGGCTCATTTTTGAGCCAATGGGCTTTGCCGAAGTACGAAACGTTATAACCTGCCTCTGCAAAAACATCCGTAACACAGGTAGCATCAGTACGAAGAGACACCACTCTATCATTCCTACAATTCGTCGTCACTCCATTATGGTCAGGATATAAACCGGAAAGTAACATAGCTCTGTAGGGACTACACACTGGAAAATTGCTGACAGCCCTGTTGAATACCACCGATTCACTAGCCAACTTGTCGAGAGCAGGTGTCGAAACCGGGTCCGGATTGCCAGGTACATATTGGGTATATCCAGGTTGCGACCAGATACCCAGGCTATAGTTGCGAAACTGATCAGGAAAGATGATGATCACATTGGGGGAAGATTTTTCAGCGCCAGATCTCCTCTGCTCACACTTAATAAGTAGAAAGCAGATAGAAAAAATGGCCATAATTTGTATCCAGCTAAATTGTAAAAAGGGGTTCCTTTTCATGTGTATATCTATTTATTTTCAACGGTCACATGGAATGTCCAAATAGCTTGTTTTCTGCGCGAAAAATCGATTTTCCTGTAATATTCCTGCCTCCCGGCAGACGAGGCATCCTCGTTCGGTATAGCTCGCTTTATGGACATTTCATGTAAATTCAGAAAAATATTGTCTTCAACAATAATAATCATATTAGGTAAACATCCTGATTCGGATTCTACAATGAAGTCCATTTTTAAATTGCTTTATTAAATGTATGTTTTACATTTATCCCTTAAATTAGCTTCACAATCAAAATCCAAACCAACAACATGAGACCCCTTTTCACCCTACTCCTCATTTCATTGCTATGGACGAGCGTCCGGGCACAGGAAGCCGTTCTTTCTCTGAACATTGATAAAGACCAGCCTATCATCAGCAAGCACATCTATGGCCATTTCTCCGAGCACCTGGGCCGATGTGTGTACGATGGCTACTGGGTAGATGATAACATGGATGTAGCGAAAAAAGACCGGATCCGGCTGGATGTAGTCGAAGCACTCAAAAAAATCAATATCCCTAACCTACGCTGGCCCGGTGGATGTTTTGCCGATGAGTATCACTGGAGAGATGGGATCGGTCCGCGAGACCAGCGTCCGAGCATGGTCAATACCCACTGGGGAATGGGTGTGGAAGACAACAGCTTTGGGACGCATGAGTTCCTGGAGCTGTGCGACCTGTTGGACACGGAGCCTTATATCGCTGCGAATGTGGGAAGCGGCACCGTAAAAGAGATGAATGACTGGATCGAGTATGTGAACTATAATGGGGAATCTACCCTGGCAAAACTTCGGGCAGAGAACGGACACCCTGATCCGTATAATGTTACCTTCTGGGGCATTGGCAATGAAAGCTGGGGTTGTGGTGGCAACATGACCGTGGAGTATTTCGCCGATGTCTATAAACGCTATGCCACTTATGCGAAAAGCTATCCCGGTGCACCTATCAAAAGAATCGCTTCAGGGGCCAACTCGGCAGACTATCATTGGACCGAAGTGATGATGAAAGAGGCTCGCAGACATATGTGGGGGATCTCTGTTCACTATTACACCATTCCTACAGGTGACTGGGGAGCCAAAGGTTCTGCCACCAGCTTCACGGAAGCAGAGTATTTCAACACGATGAAGAACTGCCTGTTTATGGACGAGCTGTTGGATAGGCATATCGCCATCATGGATCGCTACGACCCTGAAAAAAAGGTGGCCCTGGCGGTGGACGAGTGGGGAATATGGACGGATGCAGAGCCGGGAACCAACACCAGCTTCCTGTACCAGCAAAACAGCTTAAGGGATGCCCTGATTGCCGCCACGCAATTGAATTCATTCAACAACCGGGCGGACCGGATACGCATGGCCAACCTCGCTCAAACTGTGAATGTATTGCAGGCATTGATCCTCACAGACCAGGAAAAAATGCTCCTCACCCCTACATACCATGTCTTTGACCTCTATCAGGTCCATCAGGATGCGCAGTTGATCCCCTTTTCGATCAGCACACCTGACTATGTGAATGGCGACAAAAAACTCCCTGCAGTGAATGTATCGGCTTCACTGGATCAGGACGGAAAAGTGCACATCACCCTGGTCAACATCGATCCGAATAAATCGATCGCCATCAAAAGTGCGGTAAATGGTATCGATTGGAAAAAGGTTTCCGGGAAGGTGCTGACCTCAGGCAAGGTTACGGATATCAACAAATTCGATCAGCCGGAAATGGTGAAACCGGCCATATTTAATGGAGCAAAAAAGACAAAAGATGGGTTGAGTGTTGAACTACCGGCGAAGTCTGTAGTGATGCTGAAGCTGGAGTGAATTTTTATCTCGCTTATGTTGGTGACAACACGGTTGCAAGACCAACATTAAGCTTGTAAAGTAAAGACCGCGATGAAAGTTGGTGAAAACACCAACTTTGGCTCTAATTTTTCTGTAATAAGTTACCGACAACAATTGAGGTCTATATATTCGTAGCTCTTGAAATTACCTCTCGATCAGGAGGTTACAAAGTAGATTTTTTTAAATCTCAACCTATGCGTTAATATTACGACTAGTTTACAACCCTAACCTGAAAAATATGAAAAGCTGGAACCTGGAGAACAAAAAGGCACTGGTAACCGGAGGATCCAAAGGAATCGGATACGCTGCTGTGTTACAGTTTCTGCAACTTGGTGCTGAAGTGATATTCACTGCACGAAATGAAGAGGAAATAAAATCCGTAGCATCGGATCTGCAATCGCAAGGCTTTAAAGTCACAGGCATCAAAGCCGATGTGACGAATGAAGAGGATACCACCAGGGTTCGGCAACTGATAGAAGAAAAATGGCAACGGCTCGATATCTTATTCAACAATGCCGGGGTAAACATCAGAAAGCGAACGGTCGATTATACCACCGAGGAGTATAAACATGTATTGGGAATCAATCTCATTGCTCAGTTTGAGCTCTGCAGACAATTGCATCCTTTGCTAAAAGCTTCAGGAAAAGCGTCCGTCATTAACAATGGCTCCATAGCTGGACAGTTTGATGTTACTACGGGATCTCCATATGGTATCTCTAAAGCAGGGATGATACAGCTGTCAAAAAATCTGGCTGTTGAATGGGCACCGGATGGTATTCGGGTCAATACAGTATCACCCGGGTTTACCGTTACTCCACTGACTAAGCCTCTTTTTGCAAAACAAGAGAAGATTGATGCAATCATACAGCGAACACCCATGAAAAGAGTGGCTGAAGCGGATGAAATGGCGTCAGTGATCTCTTTTCTGGCGATGGATCACGCCTCATTTGTTACCGGACAAAACATCACTGTGGATGGTGGGATTTCAGCGAGTGTGTTTTAGTATAAACAGTCGTGGAGTAAGGAGCCATTTTGGGACTTTTGGTGGTCGGTGGGCCACCATAGCCGTCAACCTAAGCCCTTCGCTGCCCCTTTTTCCCCTATAGGGGATCCATCCCTTTCGATCATTTGAACAAAAGAACCGTGCGGGAGGCTCCTTTTAGGGATCAAAGGGTGTGGGGTGGTCATTTTTCTCAACTGATTAAGGTAATAATTTCCTTAAGTTGACGGCAATAGTGAGCCACCGACCACAGTGTCAGAAGTCTTGGACAGGTTGCACTGATAGTCATCGCACAAGTGGAAAACACTTGCGCGATGCCATTTTCCGTTTTCTCCTTATTCCTCAGCAATCTCCCATTTCTCCATCAACCACTCTACCATGCGTTGATCATACTGATTCTTATCGCTTTTGTGTGCCACAACAGCTTGTTTGATTTTCGCACTGGAGATATCATTGATGTCAATCGCATTCATGGCAAAGGTGGAAACGAACTCACTCCCGGAGATCTTTTCCGTCAGCGTATTCTCCGCCAGTTCTTTTTCCCCAAGTCGATAAAGTGCTTCTGCTGCTACGATCGCAACAGGATCTGATTCATCTTTTAGCGCATTCTTCAGATCCGCGATTGCCGGTTTTGACTTTTCACCCTGGATCAGCAACCCTGTTGCTCCCCAATAGCGAATGGCCGGATCTTCTGATCTCAGGTAATAAATCAATACGTTGATGTCTTCAAATTTCCTCAGTGACGATGCCTCAGCTACTTCAATCAACCGTTCAAGGTCAATCTCACTATCCTCACGCATCAAATCATAAAACGGCTGTTCGCCTCTTCGGACGGCCCAGGAAGGTTCGGGCACAAAGCCTGTATCCCTGATCCTCAACATCCACTGTTGGTTAGCCTTTCGCATTTTCTTCATTACTTCAGCATACTTCGGATCATCAGCAAGGTTGTTTACCTCCCATGGATCGTTTTCGGTATCATATAGTTCTTCGCTGGGCTTTGGTTCCCAAAAAATGCTTTGTGTTTCGTTGCATTCACCATTCAGGTAAGCCTCCTCCCATGATCTGATAGAAGGAGCCCGCCACAGGTAGTTCAAATGCTGCCCATAGATACGATGCGGCATGTAGTTCCTGATGTACCGGTATTTTTGACTCCTCACGGCCCGAGACATATCATAGCGTTCATCCATCCTGCCACGAAACATGAATGCATATTCCGGATCTGCTGACTTTTGGTCTCCCAGGAATGCGTCCCCCTGCATGAAATCAGGAATCGGGATACCCACGATACTCAAAAGCGTAGGTGCCAGATCAACAAAACTAATCAGTCGATCCACCTTAGAACCCGGCTCCTCATCCGGAAAGAGATACTTAAATTTTTCAGGGATGCGAACGATAAAAGGCACATGCGTACCGGTCTCATACACGTATCGCTTGCTTCTGGCCAGGACTCCACCATGGTCACCATAATAGAATACGATGGTGTTTTCTGCCAGGCCGCTTTCCTCCAGCTCTTTCAACACCTCACCCACATAGGCGTCCATGTCTTCCACCTTGTCATAATACTGAGCCCAGTCATGCTTCATTTCTTCAGTACGTGGGTGATGTGGCGGGATGGGCACCTGCTCAGGATCATGCCGTAATTCCTCCGTGGGAATAGACCTATGAATTGAACTCTCATGTGTGATGGTCGTATTGAAAATGGCAAAGAATGGCTGACCCTCTGCCCTGTTTTTGTAATGGGCGTCTTTACTTGATTCATTCCATAAAGTATCAACCTGATCTTCCAGGATGTTATAATCTGTCTTGCTGTTATTGGTGCAGTAGTAACCCAGCTCCCTGAGGAAAAGCGGGTAAGGTTTGATTTTATCACTCTTCAGATATTTACTCCGCATGTGCTGATTCCCGCCGGAGATAGCATAGATCCCACTAATGATCGTATTCCTGGCAGGTGCACAGACTGGAGCATTCGCATAGGCATGGGTATACAGAAACCCTTCGGAGGCCAGCTTGTCAAGATTTGGAGTGGTTGCAAATTCATCGCCATAACACCCTAAAAAAGTGCTGTTGTCTTCGGAGGTAATCCAAAGGATATTGGGAAGCTCCCTGGGTTCAGGTGTGCAATGGGTAAAAAGGGTAATAACGACTGCTGCAAGAAATAAAATTCTCATGATTGGATTAGGTTAGTCAGTAAAGATAAGGGGTTCTGTGAATTTCCCCTACCTGTTTATCAACCGCTTGTGAATGGTATATGCAACACTGGCGTTTTTAACCAACATCTGATCCACATCTTCAGCGGTAAACCCCTTCTCTTTCAGCGCAGGGATCACATATTTAAATATAGCTGTATAGGGTCTGCTCATCTCTGTGTTTTCCTCTCCTACCGTGTACCATCCTGCGTCGTGGGAGATCAGCGTCCTGTCCAGCATCCCGGCCTGCTTCAGGTTCACCAGGTAATCCACATAGCGTTTTAGCTGCAGCGTATCCCCTGAATCGGGATCAACCCGGATACTCCCCATCCCGTCGATGGATACCCAGGCACCATGACTGGCTACGTGTTCATGCTCACCCTGAAGACTGTTTTGTGCATGTGTCCAGACAAAAGCATCTGCCGCCACACCTTCAGACTTAAGCACCTCAAGGCAAGCCAGGGCCATGGCTTCGGTGCCACTATGGGCGACGATGGTTAGTCCGGTAGATTGATGTGTCAAAGCTGCGGCTCGCACAATTTTTTCGTCAATCTCAGTAAGCATCGTTTTGTCTTTGTAGTCCAGCCCGATCTTGATAAAGCCGGGTCTGATCCCTGTTCCTTCGATACCCTCTTCAAACTCTTTGATCCAAATAGCGGCCAGGCTGTCAGGCGATGCATCATACGCAAAATTTGGGATGTGCTGAAAGTTACGGGCTGCATAAAAACCAGTATTGGTCAAAACGTTCAGCCCGGTGATCTCAGATAATTTTTTGAGTAAACGGGGATTTCGGCCAATATATTTGGGTGTGCACTCCACAAAAGACTGCACGCCGTACGATTTCATTTCTTCCAGGTAGGGAAGGATAAATTGTAAGGCTTCCGCGTTATTCCATTGCCAGGCATCCTCCTCTTCTGCCGGGGACCAATCCAGAAAAACATGCTCATGGATCAGTGTTTTCCCGAGACTATCAGGGGAAATAGGGCCCAGCACGGTCATAATGGAGCCTTCGGGGTTTTCAATAGACTCTTCGCCAGACTTACAGGATGTCAAAAACACACATATCAGGGTGAACAGGATACTGACAAGAAAGTTTAATTTGGCACAATGCATGTCACTAATTTAGTAAAGTCACCGCACCTTATCGCGCTTTTATGAATACAGGGAAAGAAACCTGTTAGTTTTGCAGAAAAAAAACTGTGATCCCCGTAGGAAAATATAGTGAGTTGGAAATTGTGCGGTCGACCGACAATGGGTTATATCTCAAAGATTCATTCAATGAAGAGGTCCTTCTGCCAAATAAATATTGCCCCACAAAATATACCTATGGTGATCCATTAAAAGTGTTTGTCTACCTGGACCATGAAGCCCGGAAGGTAGCGACTACCCTCACTCCCAGGATCCTCCTCAATGAATTTGCCTTGCTGGAAGTAAAGACCGTAGCTGAGGTGGGCGCTTTTCTGGACTGGGGAATGGAGAAAGACCTGTTTGTGCCTTTCCGCGAACAGGCAGAGCCTATGGAAGAAGGAAAGTCCTATGTGGTACAGCTTTCACTGGATCATCAGACCAGCCGGTTGTATGCCAGTAGCAAGGTTGAAAACAGATTTGAAGAGGGAAGACCTGAGCTCAGCCCTGGTGAGGAAGTTGATGTGCTGGTATATCGGGAGACCGACCTGGGCTACCCGGTTGTTGTCAATAACCTCTATGGCGGCATGGTATTTAGAAACGAAGTTTTTAAGTCAATAAATGTCGGCGATCAACTCACAGGTTATGTGAAGAAGGTCAGAGAGGACAATAAGGTGGACATTTCCCTGCAGCCTATTGGCTATACAAATTTCATTGATCCCAATACAGAGATGGTTTACCAAAAGCTCCTTGACAATCATGGTATTCTGAAACTGGGTGATAAAAGTGATGCCGAAGCCATCTATGAAACGTTTGGGATCAGTAAAAAAGCCTACAAAAAGGCTATTGGAGCGCTCTACAAACAAAAAAAGATCCTCATCAAACCGGATGGGATTACACTCGTCGGTAAAAAATGAGGGTAGCAGTTATCGGAGGTGGTGCTGCTGGATTTTTTGCAGCCATTTCGGCAAAGACCCATCACCCTCAAGCAGACGTAACCATTTTCGAGAAGACGAGTAAGATACTTGCGAAAGTCAAGGTATCCGGGGGCGGAAGATGCAACGTGACCAATGGATGTACATCGATCGCTGAGCTCTGCAAAGCCTATCCCCGGGGAGGCACCAGGCTCAAAAAAGTCTTTCGGGAATTCAGCACCCGGGACATCATCGATTGGTTCCAATCCAGGGGTGTACCCTTAAAAGAAGAAGCAGACGGACGGGTTTTCCCGGTTTCCGATAGCTCTCAAAGCATCATTGACTGCTTAATGAGTGAAGTAATGAAACTACAGATCCGGGTGGAATTACAACAAGCTGTACTTTCCATTCAGCCGGCTGGTGAGCAGCTATCACTGAAATTTTCAGCGGGTCAGCACAAATTTGACCGGGTGATCATATCAACGGGTGGGTCTCCCAAAAAAGAAGGGCTGGCCTGGCTGCAGGACCTTGGACATTCGATTGAACCTCCTGTGCCCTCGCTGTTTACATTTAATCTCCCCAAAGACCCGGTCACACAACTCATGGGGGTCGTGGCTCCCAGTGCGATGGTCTCACTACAGGGCAGTAAATTAAAGTCCAACGGACCGCTATTGATCACCCACTGGGGCATGAGTGGTCCGGCCATCCTTAAGCTTTCTGCTTTTGGTGCACGAATACTTCATGAAAGAAATTATCAATTCAGTTTCCAGGTGAACTGGGCCGGGGAAAACAATCACGACCAGGTCACCCAGACATTAGAGCAGGTGGCCATACAGCATCCCAAGAAACTCCTGAGCAATCATAAGCCCTACGATTTGCCGGAACGGCTGTGGCAGTTTCTTTTGGGAAAGGCGGATTTACCCCCTACCAAACCCTGGGGTGAGTTGGGCAAAAAAGGGCTGAACAAGCTGACCAGCATTTTGACGAACGACATTTATAAGGCCCATGGAAAGACTACTTTTAAGGAAGAGTTTGTGACCTGTGGGGGAGTAAGTCTTGACAGTGTGAACCTGAATACCATGCAGAGCAAAGCGATCCCTCACCTGTATTTAGCTGGCGAAGTGCTGGACATCGATGCCATCACCGGAGGGTATAATTTCCAGGCGGCTTGGAGTACAGGATTTATTGCGGGGAGGTTGGGATAGAAAAGCTTGGTAAGTGGAATGAAAACCAAATAAAATATTATCTCCAAATGACTAAATAAACAGGGTCATCAATAATTTTCTTGATAACTTTATTGTTATTAGTGGTTTAGATAGTAAAACCTGTTTATATGGGACAAGTAATTAAGATATCAGGAAAAGAAAAACCTACCGCAATTTCCAAAGCACTTGAAAAAATCCAAAAAGCAAAAAAAAAGAAAAAGTCAATCTCTGAATTCTATGGTGCTTTACCACTTGCCTTTGAAGATGGATTGACCTACCAACAGAAACTGCGTAATGAGTGGGAATAGGACTCTTGCTGATACGAATGAATTATAAACAAATGGCAAGGGTGTAAATCAAATCAATATAACCTACCCCTTCTTTTGCTTCTCAAACTTGTCATAGCGTGACAGAGTTTCCTCGGTAAAACTCCAGGCATTAAGATTCGTTCATTTGCTTGAATTAAAACTATTTTTGAGTATCACGTACCCAATTACAGATGAAGCCATACACCTGCATTTTTCTCATTTTTGCACCCTTCCTTTTTATCCTCAAAGTATCAGCCCAGACAACAGACTACTCCACCCCCATAAAAGGCCACTTCGAAAAGCTCATTTCCTCAGGCACTGATATTTACGGAGAAACGGCTACACCAGTATGGATGTCAAGCTTAAATCCGATGACCGGGCAATACCCGGAAAACGATCAAAGACCAGACAGCATCCCACAGCGCGTTTATCTCAACCGCTCGGTTAGTGCTCCCGGAGGCGCTACTGCCTACTGGGATTTCCCCAATTTTGCGGCAGCTTACGAACTCAGTCGTTTGAGTGGGGATACTGCTTATCAGGAGGCAGCCAAACAATACCTGAATTTCTACCTGGAAAACTGTAAAGCGGATAATGGCATCATCCTGTGGGGCAACCACTATTACTATGATGCCTTCCAGGATCAATGTTTAAAGTTCAAGAGCTCTGAGACGCCTCAGTCAGTGGATTTCAGCACAGAGACGGGAGACCTTTATGAAGCCAGACCCTTTTCTCCCGCCTGGGACATCCTGTGGGAAATTGATCCGGGATTGACAGAAAAACACCTTCGGCAGACCATTCAGGGACACATTGTAGATATTGAAACCGGTGAATTTAATCGGCATGCGGATGGTGAACGAGGCTATGCCTTCATCGAATATGGAGGTTTGCTATGCAATTCTCTGGCCTGGCTCTATGAGAAAACCTGGGATACCTCGCTGCTTGATCTGGCAGACAGGATCATCCATTACACCTATGAGCATCGTAATAAAACTACTGGCTTGCTGGAAAACAGCCCGACTCAGGACCGATGGGATAAATACACCGCCACCACGGAAGTTGGGCTTTGGGCTGGGTATGTGTTGAAGGCCAGCGAAAAAGTACCTGAAAAGTTGGGGCGACAATGGCAAACCATTGCCTCCCGATCGATGGCCCGATGGCTGATCTATGGATGGGATGAGAAAGCCGGCCTCTATTTTGGAGGGCTGAACATCAATGATGGATCATCTTATGAGCCTCAACCCGACTATCCCTATCAGCCAGATAAATACTCAGATATCTTTAATCCACTCTTCCCCACGCATAACTACCCGATACAATTAGCTGAGGCCACTTTGGATATGTATAAGGTAACGAAGAATGCCTTCTATGAAACACATGCCAAAAACTGGCTGCGACACATCCAAAAGCAGGTGAAAGAAAGAAACCCTGATGACCTGCTTTATGCAGAAAACTATGCCCGCATCATCCATTTTTTAAAGTCCTATCATACTGTTTTTAAGGACTCTGAAAGCAAACAATTGATGCAAGAACTGGCTTCAGAAGCACTTGCCAATCTTTACCTGGAAGAAGCCGGCATGTTCAGAAGTCACACCGGAGAAACCCGATACGATGCCGTAGATGGAGTGGGCCTCCTGGCCTTGGTTTTGTTAGAGATTGAATATGGGTTTGAGTCGGAGTACGGGGAGAGCTTTTTTTAGAGGGGGATTATACAATCGGTTATTTTTCACATAATAATCCAATATGTGAGAGCCAAACTCACATTTTTCCCTATCTGAGCTGAAAACCCAAGATATAATCTATCTGTTATAGTTTGATAAAAAGTATAAATAAATATACTTTTACATGTGAATTCGAAAGAAATCATCAAGCTAATCCAGAAAGATGGATGGTATCAGGTGCGGCAAAAAGGGAGTCACATCCAATTTAAGCATCCTGAGAAAAAAGGATTGGTGACAGTTCCTTATCCTAAATCAGATCTAGCTAAAGGGACTATGAATTCAATTTTAAAGCAAGCAGGATTGAAGTGATTAAAAAAGTGAAGCGATGGAAAAGATCAAAGTCATAGTTGAAAAAACAGGAACGGGTTATAGTGCTTACAACAACTCCTACCCGGGAGTTGTCAGCGCAGCCAAGAGCTGGGATGATTTAAAAAGACAATATACTGAGGCTATTGATCTCCACTTTGAAGGAATGGCTGAAGAAGGGGAAAATATTCCAGAGAACTACAAACTGGAATTTGTATTAGATCTGGAACAATTTTTTGACTTCTATGATATATTCAATGTGTCTGCTTTGGCCGGTAGGATAGGAATGAACCCTACCCTTTTACACCAATATAAGGATGGACATAAGCAGCCGAGCGAAAAGACTTCATTAAAGATTCTGAATGGGATTCATGCGCTTGCAGAGGACTTGTTATCTGTGAGATGATTATTCTTACATAAATCTACATTTGGATAAATTCATACATCTCCCCACAATGAGTCGTTTGGATAAGAAGAGAAACAGGAATCGAAGTAACTAACCAATCTACTACTAAATAGAATTGAAAGTTCTGAACAAAAAGGTGGATCGGAGAAGCTTTTATAGAGCTGACCAGAGAACTTATTGATAAAAGAAAATACTGATATTTAAGCTAACCAGGTCTATTACCCACTTTAGCCCTCACTCTCCTCCATCGCTGATGATCTTACGCTGACGAAAAACCTCGACAATCTTTTCATCGTGTCTTTCGCTTAAGATATCAGCCTCTGTAAAGGTGGTCATCATGATGTGCTGCTCATCCCTCCTGTTGTAGTCATAGGTGAGAATGATCTGACCGTCATCCGCCTGCTGGCAGTCCGGATACGAAACTCCAGGTCGTTCATCGAGCAGCAGTCCTTTCGACCAGGTTTCACCATCGTCCTCAGAGATGAAAGCCATCAGATGTGAACGGCCAGTCCTGACACTGATAGGACCATGTTTCACCAATAACAGATTGCCTGACTGCAGCCTGCGGATAAAGAAACGAGCACTGGGATGTGCTATAGATGATCGCTGCAACGGCTCCCAGGTCTTCCCCTTGTCCGAAGAGAAGCTTTCTCCAATACCGTAGTTCGTCCTGACCAGCATCCAAAGCCGGCCGTCCAGTTTTTCAATAATCATGTGCTCATCAAATGAACGATCATCT
The DNA here is from genome assembly GCA_965228595.1 of Cyclobacteriaceae bacterium. Taxonomy (GTDB): domain Bacteria; phylum Bacteroidota; class Bacteroidia; order Cytophagales; family Cyclobacteriaceae; genus UBA7330. Next base: position 498,388 of record OZ245828.1, read on the forward strand.
TCCGGCACATGAGCCGCCCCTTTGAGCTTCCAGGTCTTCCCCTTATTCTTTGACACGATCAGTCGGGCACTGTTATCGGTCTTTCTCCAGGTAGAAGCTGGCAGCACCCACTCCCCCGTGGACAGCACAACAGGCTTGCACATCATCACTCCATCTGTTAATCTTTCGGGGTCGGACCATTTCGCCTTTTCACTACCTGAGTAGGTAGTAGTCAGGCTCCAGACTCCCGCCACAGTCCCATCATGCCCGATCGTCTGCGCCCAGAAAAGCCAGAGTTTCCCGGTCGGATCTACCCATAGCTCAGGATCATAAGCCCTGACGGGTCCCTCCCGGTCCGGATCAACGACCAGGACTTCCTTCCAGGTCTCCCCCTCGTCCCCACTGGTGGCCAGCACCACATAGTTGTTTTGATCTTCCTCAGGAGTAATCCCGGTATACCAGGTGGCCCACAGTCGGCCATCTTCACCTATTGCCAGACTGGATATACCCGTGAATTGTCGTTCCGTTGCAGGATGCGTCGTCGCGATTTCTTCAGAAGTATACACGGTAGCGGGCTGTAAAATACTTTTATCCTGAGCGGACAAAGCCATTACTGCAAAGAACAGGCAAAAAATGGTAGTTGAAAATCTATTAAAATTCACTATCGGGGTTGTTTAGGTTAAAATCGGTATTCGCAAGAATAAGATATTTTGCTGAGATAGTTCCTCTCCGCAACCAATACATACTGCAGATACTAAGACGCTACTATTTTGGTATCGCCTATATAAAAAAAGGGACCTGCTTCAGCAAGCCCCTCTTTATCTCATGATTAGCTGGATATGTTATGCAACGCCTACCCTTCCTGCTGTAGCCTCCGTGATTTTCGCCAGGCTGAAGGCCCCGATGGCCATCACAATATCTCTGACGGCAATGTCGAACGAACCAAGAATAAGCAGGTTGAGTGCGATAAGGATCAGCCATGCTGCAACAATGTAGGCACCGAGAGCAGTCTTCCTGAGCACAATCACACCGGCAGCCATCTCAATCACACCTACAACCATCATCAGTGCGGATGGGGTTATTGGCAGGATACCAGCGATCGGTTCGGGCACATAAGCTGCCCAGTTGGTTAACAGATTAGTGAATTTGTCTAAGCCTGCAACGATGGGAACAAGCCCATAGGTAAACTTAAGAATGATCTGAACTTTGTTTACTCCGCTGAGTGTTGAATTTGTCATGGTTTTAAAATGTTTGTTTGCTCATTAGATGGGGCAGTCATGGAGGAGTTACAAAATTTGTAACTTTCAATACGGTCAGGCATCTAACAGGTAAAAAAGCAAGTGAAAGCAATCAACATAACACAAGCAGCAACCAGTCAGCTCGCTGACGACGAGGTGATCCGACGAGTACTCAGTGGGGAAAAAGAATGGTTTGAAATATTGATCCGGAGGTATAACCAAACCCTGTATCGGGTGATCAGGGGCTATCATGTGTCAGAAGATGATATCGAAGACATCATGCAGGAAGTATACCTCCGGGCCTATGAACGGCTGGACCAGTTTCGGGGCCACTCAGCATTTTCTACCTGGCTGATCAGGATAGGTATCAATGAAACCCTACTGCTCAAAAGAAAGGCCAAACAGGTGATCCTCAATGAGGACAATTATGAATTAACATCTAAAATAAAACAGCTTACAGATACCCAGCCCATGAAATCTCCAAACCATGATACCCGGGCACTGGTCGAAAAAGTGATCGATCGGTTACCCGAAAAATACAAGATCGTCTTTGTGTTGCATGAGTTGGAAGGGCTGGACCATGAGGAGATTGCTCAATGTCTGGATATCAGCCAAAGCAATGTAAAGGTCAGACTTTTCAGGGCCAGAAAAATGCTTAAAGATGAACTATTAAGCCTGTCAATCGATACATCCGTGTTTGAATTTGGCAATGCCCGCTGTGACGGGATTGTGGACCGGGTAATGGAACGGATTCGCTAAGGAACTCCCCAATAGCAGCCGATAATTCCACCAAATCACCTATATTGATTGGGTTTTCAAAACAACGGGATGAAGCTCAAAATGTATCTCCTGCTTTGCTTAGGCTCTTCTATATATCTGGCCTCAGGTCAAAAAAAGTCTGAGGTACCCTCCTGTTTCCTTTTTGAGGAGTTTGTAGAAGGAACCATGCTGATGAAAGACGGGCAGTCAAAAAAGATGTATATCAACTATAACAAATCCACCGAGTCACTTCTCATGGCCTCCGGCCCCATCATCATGGGAATCAATGACACGGAAAACGAACTATTAGATACTGCATATGTTGATGATCGCAAATTCATCCGTCTGGACAATAAATTTTTGGAACTATGCTATCACTCAAAAAACACCACACTTCTGGTTCAATATAAGTGTAATATCACTTACTCCACATCTGTGAGCTATCTGCCTATTGGTTTTCGAAGAGATAGTCGACAAATCACCTCTTATAGTACCCGGGCTTCTCATCAATATACAGTAGATGAATACAAAATCTACTGGATCAAAAAGGATGATATTTTACATGAGGTCACGTCTCAATATGACTTCAAAAGAATTTTTACAGATCAGAAAAAGCAGCTCAGGAAATATATAGTTAAACATGATGTGGATTTCAATGACACCAAAGAGGTGGAAGCACTTGTCAGGTTTTTGGACGAGGAATCCAGCCATAACTGAATTAAAATATTCCTAGAGCTACTAGTCTTCCCTCGTAACAAATGTTACCAACTACCCTTACCTGGCTGCGTTGTTCATAATAGGAACAATTCTCATGTGTCATGAAAACATTTATTGCTTTACTGCTTGGTGTCACCCTGCTGGGGACAGCTTGTAACAATCCGGAGACTGATATCACTTCAGAAGATCTTACGCTTAATCAAATCAAAGGACTTGCTTTGGAACCATTAAACGAGGGTGAGACAGCCGCATTGCTCTTTATGCGGGAGGAAGAAAAGCTGGCTCGGGATGTTTATGTCTATCTGCATGATATGTGGTCCGTACAGTCGTTTTACAACATCTCATTGAGTGAACAATCACATATGGATGCGGTGCTTACCCTCCTTGAGAAATATGAGCTGGAAGACCCTGCTGCGGACAACATATATGGAACATTTCAAAATGCAGACCTTCAGCAGTTGTATGACGAGCTGACCAGTGCCGGATCTGCCAGTATGGAAGCGGCACTTAAAGTTGGGGCGGCTATCGAAGAAATCGATATCATCGACCTGCAGCAAGCACTGGATACCAGTGTGGACAATCAGGACATTACCATCGTTTTTGAAAACCTGATGAAAGGGTCGAGAAACCACCTCCGAGCGTTTGTTGGCAACCTGAGCACGCTGGGAGTCATCTATGAGCCACAATATTTAACGCAGGACGATTATGAGGCCATTGTCAATTCTCCAAGAGAGACCGGTGGATCGTGGTGGTAGGTGGTAACACTGTGGATCGAAGTGATTTAAATGGTATACCTAAATCATTCTTTCTTCCCCGATCTTCTCTCCGGAATTCTTGATTCATTCATTTCAGAACCAAAGAAATCAGTGACAAATACCTTCATTTTGGACTCATCAATCAAGTAAATAATCTTCACTGTTTTTCTGTCAGTTACTTGATAAACCAGATATCTATGTTGTACATCAAGAAAATCAAGCTTACTTTCTGGTGTCCCACGATGGGGTAATTTCTCCAGAGACATTGCCAAATCCAATATTTCATCGGCCTTCCTTTCCGCACTTTCAATGCTATGTGTTTGATATAGATATTCTATGAGTTGAAGATAAGTAGAATTCGGCTTCTGGAGTAATCTCAACTACATAGCTCTTTTTTCCTTCCACAGTTCAATTTCTTTTCTAAAATCTTTAATGTTTCTGGACCGTCCCTCATTAACAGATTTCAGAGAAGCTTTGGCACGTTCAGTCATTTCATCATCAGTGCCACTGAAAAATTCACCCGGAGAATTTCTTAATTCACGTTCTAGCAACTGCAGGTAAATAGTCAATAGATCCTCATCCTCAATTTGATCTATGAGGTGATGAATGGTCTGTTTTATGGTTTCCGAACTCATACAATGTAATAATAACGAAAAATCAGGAAAACAGGTCTTTGCTGAGATACCTCCAAGACGCTATTTAACATGACTCATTAGATGAAATTATAATAAAAAGCATTTTACCATACATTTGACTATTACAAATAACCACAAACTAAAATGGCCAAAAATATTCAATGTGCTGAAGTGCCGGTAGGTGTAGTCGGTTTAGGGATGATGGGGTGTAGTATCGCTACATGCTTTTTGATGGCAGGTCACCCGGTCATAGCCATAGCGCCCATTGACGCTGACCTGGACCATGCCGCACCCAGGATCAAAAAACATCTGCAACGGGCGCACCAGGAGGGACTTACCGATGTCGACCCGGCAGACCTGGAACGAAACCTTATCATCTCCACGGATTATGGTCAGCTCAAACCATGCAAGGTTGTCGTAGAGTGTACCATTGAGGATCTGGAGATCAAAAAAAGTGTCTATCAGAAGATTGAAGCGGTCATTGAAAAAGACGCCATCCTGACTAGCAACACGTCCGCCATCCCCATCAGTATCCTGCAAAAGGAAACGGCACATCCCGGCCGGTTCTTCGGCCTGCACTGGGCAGAGCCCTCTCATACCACACGTTTTCTGGAAGTCATCTGTGGGGAGAAAAGCGAGCTAGCCAAAGGGGAATACCTCTATGACCTGGCGCATTACTGGGGTAAAGAACCTACCCTGGTGAAGAAAGACATCCGGGGCTTCATCGGGAACCGACTGATGTATGCCATGTATCGGGAAGCATGCTGGCTTGTAGAGAATGGTTACGCCTCCATCGAGGATGTGGACCGCGCCTGCAGAAACAATACCGGCTACTGGATGACCCTGGTCGGAGTATTTGGTTGGATGGACTTAACGGGTGTGCCCGCCTACCACACCGTGATGAAGGACCTGCTGCCTACCCTGAGCAATCAAAAGGAAGTGCCCAAGCTCATCGACGACATCGTGAAGGCCGGGGGAAAAGGCCTCGCAAATGGTCACGGCTTTTATAAATACACCGAGGAAGAAAAGAAGATGTGGGAGGAAACCTTCACCGAGTTCACCTATGACATCCGGAAGCTTGCCCTGAAGTATCCGGCGGATGTGGTCAAACAGCGGCTCAAAAAGAAAAAGAATGATTGACGCCATCTTCGGAGCTTTCGAAGCGATACTATGAGCTTCATGTTGGTGAAAACACAGTGAAAACACCAACATGGCTTTGGACAGACTTGTGCATGAAGGAAAAACGAACAACAAAACCGTCATTCTGAACGGAACAGGGAAATCAAAAATTCAAGGATGAATGATCCCTTTAGATAGCTCTGTTATCACTAGTAATATCCGAAATTAAAGTGAAGAATCTTGTGAATGATTAGGGAATTCTTCGACTCTCCTCACGAACAATAAGATTCTTCACTTCGTTCAGAATGACGTAACAGTATTTGAGTCATCTACGCCAGGAGGGTGCACGCTAGAAGCCATCGACTCAAAGCTCCAATATTATTTAAGTGCAATTAATGGCCTTTATGGGGGGAGTATAGGAACAGTAAAGGAACACCAAACGCACCCCAAACGCACCCTGGTTTACCACAAGGTGTGGCATATAGGAATAATGCAATTTTTGAAAACTTGTTGTGTATTAAATGGAGTAGGAAATGATGTTCAAAAACATTCTCATTTTGACTGCTCTTTTCTCATTTTGAAAGTAACGGATTGGATGGGTGGGAGATGAAAGGAATACCGGGAGTATCAGCTATTAAACGTATAAAAATTCCTTGTTGTTGCGTGCCGAACACAGTATATGAGAATTAAAGGATTTATTTCTAAAAATGGATGAATATCACCTATCAGACCTTTTCGTGGAATGATTGTTGCTTTTTAAAAGAGTAAGAGGCCTCTTCTTACTTATTTCTCACATTTTAAATTTTACAACAATGGCAAAATTAGAAAAGAACCTGTTTTTACAGGGTGCTAGTGGTATGCTAGGCAGCCAGCTAGTTTACAGAAGTTTGAATGGCAAAATGATCGTATCCTCGAAGCCCGGGAGGCGTGGTAAAGGCACGGAGGCTCAGCAGAGGCAGAATATGCGCTTTAAATATGCAATCGCGTATGCGAAGAACGCCATGGCTGATGATGTGCTAGGGCCCATCTATGCAGCAGCGGCTACCCGGATCGCCCGGATCGGGAATGGCTACACCATGGCAGTGACCGATTATCTGAGGGGACCAGAGATTGGTGATCTGGTTTTGACAAGTGGAGGGTGTGGTAGTCGGGGACTGGTCGAAGCTTATGAGGATCCTCAATTGGCAAAAGTGGAGTTTGATATCCTGGGAGAAGACGAACAAGTCGTTGCTTCAGGGGAGGCTAAACCAACAGACAATGGGATACAATGGGTGTTTGCGCTCACTCAGGATATTCCGGAAGGAGGGTCAATCCAGGTGAGGGCGTATGACCTGCCCGGTAATGTATCAACTAAATCTTTTGCTGTATGATCGTCACTGATGTGTATTGAGGCCGCTTTTCTTAGTTGGGAAGCGGCTTTTTTGTTTGTAGGGTGTTTATGCTACATAGAGGGTGGTTGGATGCTACTCATTATATTGGTGAGAACACGTGACATGGAGTAAAAAGGAGAAGATGGACAACGTGATGTTGCAATTCAAACACAGCAACTCGAAGTTTTATGAAGGCTATCTAAGTGCCCGCGTGATTGTGGATTAGGGATTAGGGGGCGGTATAAATTTAAGAGTCACACGGGAACGTGTGGCTTTTTTTTATACTCAATAGAGTCTATTAAATTATGCTACTTTATAAGTAACTGATTTTATTAACTTTAAGAGAGTCTAACTACATCCAAAATGAGTGAAATAACTACATGTCCAAACTGTAAAGCATCATTGAAATCTGGTGTCTTTTCAAGTAATGAAGCTTTTGGTTCTGATAGTGTGAAAATCATAAATGAATACCACGATGTAAAATCAGATGCATATTGTAACAAATGTGGAGGAGAGTTATTAAAGAAATACACAAATCTTATGACTTCTGAAAAGAAGAGATTAGGTGAAAAGTTAAAAGAGTTATTTTCCTCTATCCCTGTCGTTTCTACTCATTCACCTTTCAAATGGGACTATGAGGTAATAGATATGGTTACAGGACAATCTACTACCGGTACCGGAGTGATAACTGAATTCACCTCATCATTCACAGATTTATTTGGGGTGCAATCAGGCAGACATAATGAAAAATTAAAAGTAGGTGAAGATCTTTGTTTTGCTCAATTGAGGAGAAAAACACTTGATCTAGGTGGTAACGCTGTAATAGGTACGGATATAGATTATTCTGAAGTTGGAGGAAACAGAGGGATGCTTATGGTATGTATGGCTGGAACCAGTGTTAATCTTAAAAATACTGAAGTACTGGGAAAAGATCGTTCTGAGAGAATTGACGAGATTAAGAATCTAAACAGCCGTTTTCAGCATCTATCAAAATTTAAAATTGTTGAATATTGGAAATAAGGATTTTCATTATGCTAAGAGGTTTCAATAATTCAAAAGATATTAAGTAGTTTTTGGAGGGGTTTGATTGGCTTAGATAGTTTCTAAAAAATACCAAGTAATATCTCAATCCCTGTTGAAACAATTATTTATTTAATTTAATCTCATGATCAGGGCAATGGTGATTCTTTTCTTCACGCTTTACTGCAGTTCTGCATTCTGTCAGAATCCAGAGGTCTTCAGATGGTTAAATGATAGCTTTCCAACTTACTCTGGAGTTGTAACGCTCGAAGCCAAGTCAAGAGAAGACCTTTATCAGGGAATAAGAGAGTGGATAACAGTAAATTATAATTCCTCTAATGATGTCATTCAATATGAAAGTCCTGAGGATCAGAAGATAATTATTAAAGGAGTTCATTCTTATTCCCTAAGAGGTATAGGAGAATATGCAAGTATGACCCATGCATATAAAGCTAATCATATACTAAATATTGAGTGTCGCGATGGAAGATTCAAAGTAGATTTTTCAGTAACGAGCATATATATGCCAAATATGCCATCTGATCCTTATACAGGAGAGACGATAGAATTAATGCTGTCTATATTAAACCCAGAAGAGTACGCTGAACGAGCAAAGCAATTAAGTCTAGCCAGTATAGAGAATGAGAGTAGCAAATTTGTGCGCAGATCAATGATGAAAGTGCACAACGAGTTTTATGACGAGGAAAATTTCAATAAAATGAGAGCAGACTTAAAAGAAAGTTCTCGACTCCAAAAAGAATACAACAAGGAGTATTATTTGAATATGATTTATTCTATTCTAGAAGAGTTCTCAGAGACTGAGAAAGATGATTGGTGAACGGAAAACTACACGTAAAGGGCTAAAATAAAAAAAGGCACTCCATTCTAGGCGTAGGTTATAGCTACGCTTCCATATCAATGCTATCTCAAATAGCAGCCCAGTGGTATTGGCCTGTCAGGGGACAGGCCATAGGGTATAGTGCATTTTTAATGATCAACGAACAAGTTGAAGATCAATTGAAGCTCTTAGAAGATACTGCAGATATATTTATTGATTTATATGAGGATATAGATTTTTCTATAACACAGATAGATGGTTAAATCTCAAACATCCTTTCATTAACCAGCATCTCGGGGGGCGGTTAACCAATTTCCTCTTTAATTAATCCATCTAGATCACTAAGGTCATGCTCTGTTTTCTTACATAGATCATTAAATTCTTTCATGAATTTCAAATCAATTTCCAAGAAGTCATTTTGTATTTTGCCGTTTTTTGTTTTGATCCATTGAATTTTGACTGATTCCCCATCGAAGTTTTGAACATCGTTTCTGGTCAAAATCATCTTTCTATGAGCAAGAATATTCCTCTTTTCAATTATGAAATCAATATTTTTCAGTAAATCTGGATGGCTTTTCTTAAACTCTGTAAATCGATCATTAATGATATAAGAGAGCAATAATTGTTTGTTTGAAAATGTGACTACGTTACTTTTATGACCAAGCAAAGCAAGTAATTCAGGTGATTTATTAACACCACCAAAGTAATTGCTTATACACATTTCTATACCTGTTTCAACAGTTACAGCGTAGTGAATAATCATACCTCTATACTTAATGCACTGATCATGCATTTTGGAGATAATACTTATGTTTTCATTAGCAAACTCCTCTTCTTTTTTCTCATCAATCATCGTATTTTTTTATTGGAACTACACGTAAAAACTACACGCAAGGGGCTAAAAATAAAAAAAGGCAGCTACTTTTTATCGTAACTGCCTGATTTTCAGTGTAGCGGGGACAAGACTCGAACTTGTGACCTTCGGGTTATGAGCCCGACGAGCTACCAACTGCTCCACCCCGCGATATGATTTATATAACCTTCAAACACCGTACAAACCTTATTAGTTCATGACCCTAACAAGCAATAATTGTCTGCCTGTGTTTGAATTGGGAATGCAAAACTAACACTCTCTGGGACATTCCCAAAGCCTCCACCAAAATTATCTGAGAAAGATCTCTATTTCTTAGCCCATTATTCTTTTCAAGTGCGTTATTTTGCCTTGTGGCAGAAAATACACCTTTCAAAGCGGGCTTCGTAACCATCATGGGGAAACCCAACGTGGGCAAATCCACCCTTATGAACGCACTCATCGGAGAGTCACTCTCCATAGCAACGCCCAAAGCTCAGACCACCCGGCACCGGATCTTTGGCATCGACACCACGGACGACTATCAGATCGTGTACTCGGACACTCCGGGCACCATCGACCCGCACTACAAGCTCCAGGCACAGATGATGAAATATGTCCATGCCTCACTCGATGATGCAGACATCATCCTTTACCTGGTGGAGCTGGGCAACAAAAACGATGAGGATGAATGGATCAAGCTGGCGATGAAGACAAAGGTGCCCATGCTATTTCTGATCAACAAGATCGATCAGGCTAAAGGCAGCCAGGTGGTAGACAAGGTACAATACTGGAAAGAACAAATCCCGGAGATCGATCCCATCCCGGTCTCGGCCACAAGCGGAGAAAACCTGGCCGACCTCAAAGCAAAGATCATCGGTCTGCTCCCCGAGCATCCCGCCTATTTTCCGGAAGATACCATCACGGATCGGTCAGAAAGGTTCTTTACCGCTGAGATCGTCCGGGAAAAGATCTTTCTCAACTACAAGCAGGAGATCCCCTATAGCTCAGAGGTCGTGGTCACCGACTTCAAGGAAGATGAAAGCATCATCCGCATCAGAGCGGAGATCTATGTCGAGCGAAACACCCAAAAAGGGATCATCATCGGTAAAAATGCAGAAGCCATCAAAAAATTGGGGATCGAAGCGCGAAAAAGCCTGGAAGATTTTTTCCAGAAGCAGATCCACCTGGAGACCTTCGTCAAGGTGGAAAAAGACTGGCGCTCCAAGGACCTGAAGCTCAAGCGCTTCGGATATATGCGATAGTGCGACTCAGCAGCTATCAAAACCAGCCTTGAAATCACTCACCGGTACTACTCCCCTGCTCCACTGCTGATATCCTTACCATAATACAAGGCATTCATAAACAGCTTATTGGTTCCCCACCAATAGGCCCTGAAATTGGGATTATCAGTAAACGTAATGATCCGACCGCTACCCAGGGTTGAAACAGTTACTGCGGGAGAGTCTTTGATCTTCGCCAGGTTCTCTTCTGAGACATAGCCGGAAAGCAAAGGGTCAGCCGTGTAAACCAAAGGGTTTGCATAGTCATTCGAAGCCTTTTTCATCACCAGGTTGTGATTGCGAAACAAGGGGATCCGATCGTTTTCCAATCCATAGGCCAACGGATGACTCAAATCTACCCTGGCCTCAAATATCGCTCCTCCGGTCACCTGGGCTCCCCGATTTTCATCCAGATCCTCATACGGGAGATACCTGTCTTTGTCATCCGTTCCCCCGCTGTCGTAGTTTACCTTCGATATGTTGTTCAGACTCAGCCACTGCCCCGGGTTTTTCCATGTAATGAGTACACCTCCATCCTGCACCCAGCTTTTTAAATTTTCCTTCCCACTTTCACGAACTGCAGAAAGGTTACCATGCGGAATGATGATCCGGTTATACCTCGCCAGCACCCTGGAGTTTACTTTTCCAGCAGGCAATAAGGTGATCTTCATCTTTAGTCGTTGATCAAAAAGGTGCCATACCTCCCCAGCTTCGTAGGCGCTTATTCCATCTTCTACCAACACAGCGGCCTTAAGCAATTCCATTTTCGAATGACTCCTGCTTCCAAGATCCACACCCCCTTTGGCCAACCCGGTGTTTAATGCATAAACATCGACCAGGTCTTCGGCGATGATCCGGTCGATCGTATTTTCAATGATCGATTGTTTTTCCTGCTGTATCCCCACCGGAATGATCATGGTGCCCCTGGGGAAACTGTGGGTACCATTGTCATGGACTTCATTGGTATACTGGACGACTACCTCCTCCTCAAGCAGCCTGTTGATTGCACGGAACGCATAGTAGCCATAAGGCTCAATGGCATAAGCATAGGCCCCTTTCTCTCCGACAAGCGACCCACTCGCGATTTCCGGTTCCCGGATCTCCGTACCCAGCAATCCGGAACTGAAATCCTTCTCTAACGCACTGTAATTCAGGTTATACGCCAGAGGAAAGGTCCACGTGGACACATCATAGAACAAGCTATCATTGAAAGTGGTACGGGTCTCAAAAATGCCCCTCACCATTCGGTATTGAGGTTGATTGAGCGGCACAACGTAGGCACTTCCGGGCTGATATCGTTTCCCGTTTTTGGTCAAAGAGCTCTTGAGGTGATAAACCCTGATCTGATGCTGAGTCAGGACCTTCAGCAATTCATGATTTTTGACCGGATCCTTTTCGCTACCAAAAACGAAAGCTTTTACCCGATCCTGCGAAGCTAAAGCGCCTGATTCCACATAAAAGTCTCTTTGGAAATCCAGAAATTCTTTCCTGTGGGCAATGCCCGAAGCCAGGGTCGAAAGTGACGTGGTAAAGTGATTCCTGATGGCCATGGGGAACGTCAGGATGCCAAACTGGTTTTCCTGGGCATGCCCTCTTGAGCTCGCCTGTTCAAACAGGACCCCCACTGACCCATTGATATCCGGATAGGTAGACCCTTTGCCAATGTAAAAGTCATCATAGCTTTCCCTGGAGTAATAAAGTGATCCGATCTCATCCAGATATTTAGCATGGAATGTCGCCATCTTTTGGGTCAGCTCCACATTCTTTTCAGGTGTCCAGGGATATTTTCGCGCCGGGATTCCGGGTTGGAAAAAGAAGGTATTGTTGGTCCCCATTTCATGATGGTCTGTCAATATGTTGGGCTTCCAATCATGAAACCTTTGTATCCGTCCTCTGGATTCGGGATGAGCCAATGGAAGCCAATCCCTGTTCAGGTCAAACCAGTAATGATTTGTGCGTCCTCCCGGCCAGGCCTCCTGGTATTCCCGGTCATTGGGGTCCGGGTTGATGACATGTGAACGGTGTGAGTTTACCCAGCTGGAAAAGCGATTCAACCCATCGGGATTAAATGAGGGATCAACGATCACCACCGCATTTTCGAGTAATTCATCTATCTCAGTACCCTGTGCCGCAGCGAGGTGATAGGCCGTCAACAAAGCGGCGTTGGCACCACTGGCTTCGTTCCCATGAACGGAATAGCCTAACCAGATGACAATGGGCATGTTTTCGGTATTCAGATCTCCTGAACGCATCGGGTCTGACAATTGAACATGTTGAGATCTGATCTCGTCCAACCGCTCATGGTTTGCCTCAGAGGTAATGATCAGCTGGACCAAAGGCCTGTTTTCATAAGTCCTGGCAAACGCTTCTATGATCACCCTGTCAGATGATTTGGCAATGCTTTGCATATAATAGACCAGTTGGTCGTGCCCGACATGCCATTCTCCGGGATGGAATCCTAATACTTCTTTTGGTGTTGGGATCTCTGGATTGTAGGTCAAATCCTCTGGTAAATAGTAGGAAAGGTCTACCTGAGCAAAAGTGAAAAATGTATGGAATATTAATAGCTGGTATAGAAAGGTCCTCATAATATTTGATTTGATGCCTAAGCTAAACATTCACGTATAAAAATACCATGAATGATACCCAAACAGTGAACCTTGAGCGAAGCCTTCGGGTTGATGGGTAAGGCGATCAATTTATTCACTAATTTTGCCCCCTTAAATCTGAATATCCTTTGGCAAACATCGTCGCAATTGTAGGTAGACCCAATGTGGGTAAATCCACCTTTTTTAACAGGCTGGTAGAACGTAGACAGGCCATCATGGACAACTCTTCAGGAGTGACACGGGATCGTCACTATGGCTATGCTGAGTGGAATGGCAAGTCTTTTACTGTCATTGATACAGGTGGATATGTAGAAGGTTCTGATGACTCATTTGAAGTGGCCATCCGCACACAGGTAAAGGAAGCGCTCAGCGAAGCGAACGTTATCCTCTTCATGACGGATTGCCACGATGGCTTACATCCGCTGGATCAGGACTTTGCCAATGTGATACGGGAAGTCAATAAACCCACATTCATCGTTGCCAACAAAGCTGACAACCAGGAAAAAACATTTAATTCCAGCGAGTTTTATGCTTTGGGGATTTCGGAACAGCTATTTCCTATCTCTTCTGCCAGCGGGTCTGGCACGGGTGACCTGCTGGATGAAGTGGTGAAGCAGCTGGATCCTGAGGAGCGGGATCAGGAACAAGACGCACTTCCCCGGATAGCGATCGTTGGTCGTCCCAATGTGGGAAAATCTTCTTTTCTGAATGCTTTACTTGGCAAAGACCGATCCATCGTCCACAATGCTGCCGGAACCACCCGGGATGCAATAGATTCACGATATAATCTTTTTGGAAAGGACTTTATCCTTACCGACACGGCCGGAATCCGCAAAAAATCCAATGTACGGGAGAAGATCGAGTTCTACTCTGTCCTGCGAGCGATCCAGGCCTTACAGGATTCGGACGTTTGTATTGTCATGCTAGATGCTCAGTTTGGGCTCGAGGCTCAGGACCTAAATATCATCAGTCTTTCACAGCGCTATAAGAAAGGGCTGATCATCATGGTAAACAAGTGGGACCTCATCGAAAAGGATACCAAAACTGCCGATACCTACAAAAAGCAAATGCTGGAACGCCTGGGAGAATTTAATTACGTGCCCATCATCTTTACCAGTGTATTGGAAAAGCAACGGATCTTTCAGGTGATAGAGCAGGCGATACACATCAATGACAACAGGCACAGAAAAGTATCCACGTCCAAGTTGAATGAAAAGCTACTTCCTGAAATTGAAGCCAAGCCACCACCATCAGTGCGGGGGAAGTATATCAAGATCAAATACATTACACAACTTCCCACCCCCAGCCCTACATTTGCGTTTTTCTGCAATTATCCCAAGGACATCAAGCCTGCCTATGAGCGCTTTTTGATCCATAAGCTCAGGGAGCACTTTGATTTCAGCGGGGTACCTGTAACCGTTATTTTCAGGAAAAAATAGCATTGAGTAGCTACTTAGAAATATTCAAACGATTTGTGCCCGAACCATCCGCAGCCTACTGTGTAAAGCTGTACGAGCACTTTGGCTTTGAATTTAAGATCAAAAAGAGCAGACAAACCAAGCTGGGTGATTATCGCTTTACTTATCCTGAAAAAAAACACGTCATCACGATCAATAATGACCTGAATCCCTATGCTTTTCTCCTGACTTATCTGCATGAGGTGGCTCACCTGATCACATTCAATGAATACAAAAACAAGGTCAACCCTCACGGACCGGAATGGAAAGACGCCTTCAAAAAAGTGAGCCAGCCGGTATTGAATGACAAGATCTTTCCTCCGATGGTACTTCAGGCCATCACAAACTATTTTAAAAACCCAAAGGCTTCCAGCTGCTCTGACCCCACTTTATACAATGTACTGAGGAAGTTTGATCATCCTTCCGATGAGGTATTACTAAAATCAGTTAAGATCGGATCCAGGTTCGATTTCAACGGCCGGGTGTTTCAGAAGCTTGAAGTGAAAAGAACCCGGTCTGTGTGTAAAGAAGTGGCCTCAGGCAGACGGTACCTGATCAGTGAAATCGCTGCAGTAAAAATTGTCGAATAAACCTGAAATATGCATTTGACTTTCTATTACATGACTAAATTACTTCAAAATCAATACTTAACATGATATTCTCTCATCACCATAGCAGCTGCTATGCTTCTGATCGTAAGTGCTTGATTTTCTTGCACTTTAGCCCTTCATCACAAAATTCTAATACATAATTCAGGTTAAAATGAAACTTTTTTAGCGATTATACATATAAAGAGTAAGCCTGAACCGCGTACTGTTTTAATCAAAACTAAAAACCTGAATATCAACTATGAAGAAGGTACTTTTAACCCTCAGCTTATTCGTTTCTATCCTTTATTTCTCTCAGGCTCAAAACTATTTCGAAGGTGGTCTCCGCTTCGGAGGTGGGTTTAACAACAATGTTGCATTGGACTTTACCCTCCCGCTTGCTGCCAAGCCGAGGCTACATCCTACACTCTACTTTGACAACAATGGAGTCACGATCGGTACCTATTTCGACTGGATGTTTAACGTGGAAGATGCTGAGGGCCTGAGGCTGTATCCTGGTGTGGGTCCTGAACTTTATTTGTATAACGATGCTCACCTGGGAGTAGCTGGTAACTTCGGTATAGAATATGTTTTTGACATTCCGCTTACCGTTGGTTTTGACTGGAGGCCCGCAGTGATCATCACAGGTCCCGGTGACTTTAACACAGACAACTGGGGAATCATGATTCGCTATCGATTCAACTAATATTTTGTGAATTTTTTGTGAATTTTTTAAATTATTTTATGATTGGCCTTTTTTGGTTAAATTGTAGCCTAACCAGCAAACTATGGCCAATACAATCGCGATATACAATTTTAAAGGGGGTGTAGGTAAGACTACTTCTGCTCTAAATTTGGGGTATGCCTGGTCGCGATCATTTAAGGTCCTGCTCATCGATTGTGATCCTCAATGCAACCTTTCCATGTCTTTCGGGAAGAACGAGGAACCCAATACCATTTTTTACTACTTAAAAAAAATGTTGCATGATCAGGTTCCTGACACCATAGCTACCGTACCTATCACCCCATACCTCCATCTGCTACCGGGGGACTTTCAGATGGTAAACATTGAGTCTAACAATCAATTCATTACTTTCGGCACCAGCATTATCCAGAAAATCACCTACCTGGTTAAGAAAGAGTTTGATATAGTGATCTTTGATCTTCCAACGCACTTCGGAATGCTGGTAAAATCTTTTCTGGCCAATGTGGATAGTATCCTGATCCCTGCCATACCGGATTCTTTTTCTATTTCAGGCGTGAAGACCCTACTCTCCTATCTGTATGAGGTAGAACGGATGAAGCCTCTGAATATATTGGGGATTTTCTTCAATATGTATCGAAAAAACCTCCTACATCACCAGGACAAATACCGGGAATCTACCGAGGAGTTTATGGACATGATCCTGAGTACCCAGATCCGAAACAGCATCAAGGTGGCTGAAGCATCAGATGTAGGAAAGTCCATCAACAGGATCAACCCTGACAATACAGTGGCCAGAGATTTCCTTCAATTAAGTGATGAATTGCTGGCCAAATTCAACATCAAATTCTTAGATGACCAATTATTAGCCTCAGGCTTTTTCAACCAAAGTCAATAGTCAGAAGAAGTAGACAACCGCTTGCTCATGATTTCCCGAATCAATACATACAGTTTAATAGGAGGATAGGTACGCCAGTTGAGTATGTCGAAAGTGCCGCCAAAATTGATAAATGCATCGACATTGTAATTAGCCATCTCATTGATGACAAAATCCCTGAAATTGATCGCAACGATCCATCCGTCATCCAGCTCCTCCATCCACTCTTCATAATAGCAATCGTCACTCCCATGAAAATTCAGCACATTTTCTCCAATCAGAATGAATTTGTCGATACCCTTCATGTTGAGGTACTCAATCACATTCCTTTTAAAATGCATGATGTCATTGTTGATGGCATCATTCCACTCACCCAACATCTCAATGATCGTCACCCCTTCCTCATAGTTCGTATAAAGGATCTTGATATAAAGGGTTTCTGAGCCCATATAGTCCCATCCCGGGTCGATGAAATATCCATAGATATTTTCAGAGTAAAGGTCATAATTATATTCCTTCCCATAGAATGGGGATTCCGGGTCTTCGCTGGAGTCGTAGTAGTTCAACCAATTGTAATATGGCTCGATCTCGTGCATAAAAGCAAAACTAAAAAAAGGGACCGACGAAGTCCCTTTTTAAATGTCGTGATTGTACTAATATCAGTTAAAAATATACCTAAACCCTAACTGCATTCTCCAGATCGTTTCAGAATTACTCACTGACCACGGCTCATCGCGGTCATTATAGGTATAGATCGGAGTGTTCCCGTTAAATCCTTCAAGCTCCAGCAAGTTATAGGTATCGAAGTTTACAAAATAAGATTTACCCCACTCCCTGTTCAACAGGTTAGCCAGGTTTTCGATATCCAACGATACCTGTAACCTGTTGGGTTTACCATTGACCATCAACTTGAATTCCTGCATCAGTCGTACATCCATTTTGCTTGTCCAGGGAGTTCTGGCTGCATTTCGTTCTGAAATGATGCCTCTGTTCTCACTCAGGTAGTTGTCTCTTTCAATGAAAGCATCCAGCTGAGACCACAAGGCAGCTTGAGTAGCAGCATCGGCAGGCGTGTTTCCTGTCCCGAAAACAATGTCTGAAGAAGTTGCAGGTACATATGCCTGATCATTTCCTGAAGCACCGTCTCCATTCAAATCACCCTGTACCAGGTAAGTAAACGGAGCCCCTGACTGGGCATTGATGAAGAGACCGATGGAGGTAGACGTAAATTCAGAGTAGTTGAAGATATAATTGAAATTCCCCATGATTCTATGTCTCAGGTCCCAAACAGAATAGCCAACGATGGCTTCATCCGGGCTTCCGGGTGTAGGATTGAATTCCCAGCCTGAATTTGCTGTAGTATGGGTACCGCCATTCACATCTTTAGCTACCCCATAGGTATAAGCTACAGTACCAAAGAAGTTTTCACTCCACGACTTGGTCAGCTGGCCGGTAAAGCTATATTGATATCCCTTGTTGGTATTTTCCATCAGGAATACATCAAAGAAGTTGGTATTGATCCTGTTTGTTGAATAAGTAGGTCGATTTTCCTCAGAAGGAATTGTTCCGTCGGCGACAGGCACCTGAAGGTTGTCATATTTAATGCCATTGATTGTTTTGGTATAAATAGCTTCAAAAGTTCCTGTCATTCCCCATGGCAGCGCTGCATCCAACGCCAGGTTTGTTCGAAGGTTTTGTGGCATTTTTAGTTTTTCATCCAATACATCGATTTGCGATGTAGGTGCACTTGCCTGCCTGTTTTCAATCTCTGTTTTCACCGCAGGGTCATCTATCCCCACGCCCAGTTCATTGGCAATGTATGCCTCATAGGTTCTGTCACCATCCGCTGGATAGAAAGGCACATTGCCTACTGAGCCTGAATTGCCTCTAATGCTCAAAGTAGATATGGTAGCTCCCGCATTGGTATAAGCATTGGAGATCCATACAAAGGGCACCCTACCGGTGAATATTCCAACTCCACCTCTTAGCTGAAGGGACTGATCATCTTTTACATCATAGTTGAACCCAAGTCTTGGTGACCATAATAATTGACCACCAGGTACATTGCTGGTGTTTCTGCCAAACTCTTGATCAAACAGTGGATTGTAAGCGGGTTTATCGACGAATATCGGGATGTCTACCCTCAACCCACCTGTTAATTTCAACTGATTATTCACTTCCCACTCGTCCTGCACATAGAATCCCGTTTGCACAAAGTTCAGATCTGCCGGCTGAAATCGGTCGTTGAAGTAATCTAATGAATAAGCTACTCTAAACCTGTTGTTGCTATTTCCATTAAAAGTATCCCCAAGGAAATCATTGAGGCCACCAAAAAACTCATAGTGCCCATTGTATCGGTTCACAAATGAGTTATAGATATGAAACCATTCGTTGTGTGTACCAAAAGTGATGACATGCTTGTTTTTAAAGATGGTGAAGTTGTTGGTCAGCTGCCCGATTCCCTGTTCGAGCACGTTGCCAACCGAGCTGCGCTGTGATCCGGCTCTAATGACATTACCCCCTTCATAGATATCTATGTGAGGAAAAAGCGGACCATAATCATCGAGATTTCGCATCCTGTTTATAGAGGTATAGCCAATGATCAGGTTGTTTGACATGTTGTCACCAAACCGGCTTCTCAATTCAGCGATGGTTGAGTTGCTGGTTACGTCGTTCAGATAACCATTGTTGCTAAACTCCAGGACACCCTGAGTCCTCGAGATGTTCTCATCCGTGGCATGCAGATAGCTGTGACGCAATGATAGCTGGTGGTTCTTATTGATGTTCCAGTCAATCTTACCGAAGAGTTTATTATTCTCTGCTCTGGGAACCAGTGTTCCATAGTCACCCGGATCGTACCCATAGTTATTCAAGAGGTGACTTTTTACTGCATCAGCAGTTTCCGTACTGATGAAAGATATGTTTGAAGGGACAGTACTAAATCCATCCAGTGTCGCCTGATCTACCAAAGTGATCTGGTTAGGCGTTTCGGAAACCTGCTGCTCGAAGCTGGCAAAGAAGAAAACCTTATCTTTTACGATGGGACCACCAACTCTTGCTCCGTACTGTCTGTTAAAGAAAGGTGCTTGTTTTTCCGGGTTTTCTCCCAGTGTTTTTCCTACCAGGTTTTCGTTTCTGGTATAGAAATAAACAGATCCATCGATCTCGTTGGTACCACTTCGGGTCACCGCGTTGATACCACCTCCTGTGAATGAACCTTTGGTTACATCATATGGAGCCACCAGGATGGAAATTTCCTCGATCGCGTCCAGACTGATGGGTTCTGACCCCGAACTACTACCCGGCAGACCATCAGCATTCAGACCGAATGCGTCATTGTTGATCGCACCATCTATGGTCACGTTATTGAATCGGCTGTTGCTACCAGCAATGGAAATACCTCCGTTGCCTACGCCTGTTGCAGCCTGAGGTGTCAATCGGATAAAATCCTCAATAGACCTGCTTATTGAAGGGTTGGTATTAATGATGTCAGAATTCACGTTCGTGGCAGCTCCTGTCCTTCCTGAGTTGATCAGGTCATTGGTCCCCGCAGTGATGACCACTTCACTCAATTCACTGGCCTTTTCGGCCAATGTGAAAAACAGGTTTCGCTTTTCACCCAGTTTCAGTGTGATATTCTCTACCACCTTGGTTTCAAAACCCACGAAAGTAGCTGTGACTTTGTAGGGGCCCCCTACACGGATATTGGGAAAGTAAAAATACCCATCTATGTTAGTGACTGCACCGTATTCGGTGCCTGTTGGCTGGTGAAGCGCAATGACGGTAGCACCTATCAAAGCTTCACCTCCTTCATCTTCGATCTTTCCATTGAGACTGGCGGAAGTAGTACCCTGTCCAAAGGAAATTTGTGCCAGCATTGTTATCAGAAATGCCAGCATACTGGTTTTTAGTAGATCCCTCTTCATACTATAAGTTTGTTTTAAATTTTGCCGTAAAACTAGACCCTGAAAACAAAATAATTATTTCTAAAAAGTTAAGTCTCAAGTTCGTCAAATAATGCTACTATAACACGATGAAGACAGATTTTTGTACTTATTCAAAATAGCAAAATCAATTTTTAAAAAATCATCAATAAGGCGATATCATACCTCACGTATTTAGAGAAAATGACAAAGTCAGCTTCATGATTTTTTCTTAATAAAAATTTCATTTTGAGTGCAATACCTGCCGGGGAAACATGTCTGACATGCTAAACACCGGGTCAACAAAGGATTTTTTGGTTAAAACTGATATTTATCAGCCATCGGGTACAGGTTTGACATAACCAGAAGGACTGATCTGGAATTAAATTGCGGGCAAGAAAGCAATCAACCATGAACAGGTCACAGTCGGCAAAAGTCATCATAGCAAGTATCGTCCCCACCATCCTACTACTTCTGCCTACCACTATCCTGGGAATCGAAGGACTTACGATCATTGAACATCGTGTGATCGCCATTTTCTTTTTTGCCGCGATATTCTGGATCCTCGAACCTATCCCCATCTATGCAACCTCATTACTCATCATCTTTTTTGAATTGATCATGGTCTCTAACCAGGGACTCAAAATGCTAATCAGCTCTCCGGACCCCACCTCGCTGGGCACACCGCTCAACTACAAAGACATCCTTTTCACCTTTGCCTCACCTATTATTATCCTATTTCTGGGTGGGTTTTTTCTGGCGATGGCTGCTACCAAATACCGACTCGATCAAAACCTGGCCAGGGTACTACTCAAGCCATTCGGACAACAACCAAAGTGGGTCCTGCTGGGCATCATGATCATTACAGCAGTCTTTTCCATGTTTATGAGCAATACGGCCACCACAGCGATGATGCTCTCTATCCTGGCTCCTGTGCTGTCCCTATTTCTTCCGGAAGACCGTGGAAGAATGGCTTTTGTCTTAGCCATTCCTTTCGCTGCGAATATCGGGGGAATCGGAACCCCTATTGGTACGCCACCCAACGCGGTGGCACTAAAATACCTGACAGGGGAGTCAGCTATTTCTTTCGGTGAGTGGATGCTTATGGCGCTGCCCTTCGTGCTGGTGTTGATGGCCTTTTGCTGGATCCTGTTACTCACCATTTACCCGATCAAAACCCCACAGATCAGCCTGGACATGAAAGGGACCTGGATCAGAAACCCTAAAGCATACGTTGTATATGGCACCTTTGCCCTGACCATCCTCCTTTGGCTCACAGATTTTGTACATGGTATGAATGCCTATGTAGTAGCCATGTTTCCAGTGGCTATCTTTTCCGCATTCAACATTATCAATAAGAATGATTTGAAAAACATTAGCTGGGACGTTCTCTGGCTGGTATCGGGAGGTATCGCTCTGGGTCTGGCACTGGAATCTTCCGGGCTGGCACAACGGATGGTGGATGTAATCCCCTTCGAAGCACTGCCTCCGCTGATCATCATCATGGTGATCACGGTAGTAGCTATGCTGATGGCTAACTTTATGTCCAACACAGCTACCGCCAATCTCATTTTACCATTGGTAGCAGCTTTGGGTGTTGCCCTATCCAGCCTGGATACTTTTGGAGGCTCCAAAATGATCATCCTTGCTGTGACGATTTCCTGTTCAATGGGCATGGCATTACCCATTAGTACACCACCCAATGCCCTGGCGTTTGCCACAGGCTCTATAGAAACCAAACACATGGCCAAGCCAGGGGTGATGATTGCATTAGTGGGCATTTTGTTAAATTATACATTAATGTATCTGCTCAATTTGGTTGGATTTTTTGAATAATGATCAGATGAAAGAAAAAGTAAGTTTTGACTGGATCAAGAAAAACCTGTTCTCGGATGAGAAGAAAGTTAGACAGCTCAAGAAAGGTGACATGCTTTTTGATCAGGACCAAAAAAACGACCGCCTGTATCTGGTCAATGATGGAAAGTTTAACGGATACTTTACCGATCAGACTTTGATCACCTATCCCATCTTTGAAGCTGCCAAAAACAAATTCATTGGTGTATACAGCTATTTTTCCGAAGACAACAAAAGCTATTGCAGGGTAGTGGCCACAGAAGATGCCAGCGTCAGCTATTACGACAAACCGCTGAAAGATCATTCGGATGAAGAATGGATCAGGCTGGCACCCTTTATCATCAGCCTGGTGGTCAATGAATTGTATTCCCGTCAGCACTTTGCCCGTATGATGGCTACTGAGAAATACCAGGACGTACAAAAACTTCTTAAAGCTGAAAAGATGGCCACGCTTGGTCAGATGGCAGCCGGATTGGCGCACGAGTTAAACAATTCAATCGGTGTGCTGGATAAGGGAACCGATCACCTGAGGGAATTTTTCATTCATCAATTTCAGAAAAAAGAGGATGATGAATTGAGGGATTTCTTTATGACAGGCTGTGAGGAAGGTCAGAAAATCTCCAGCGAAGACGCACGGAAGCGCAGGGCGGCCTTTGAGAAGATCAAGGGATTATCCAAACAACAGATCAAACGGATGTCCAGAATCGGCATTGATCCGAATCTTGTTCAAAAATATCTTAGGCGTGACCCGGATACTATTGACCGGATCTATGAATCATGGGAATCCGGGTGTAACCTGCATGACATGCGAATTGCTGCCCGACATGCTACCCAGGTAGTCCGTAGCGTAAAACAGCTTGGGGTATCAGAACATAGCTGGTCCGATCATATCAGCGTGAATGATTCCATCGAAGAAGCGCTGGTCATATTGAAGAACCTCACTAAAAAGGTGAAGCTGCGGCTGGAGCTGGATGATAACCAACCACCCACCTCGGGATATTATGGTCAGCTCATCCAGGTCTGGATCAATATCATCAAGAATGGACTGGAAAGCATGCTTTCATCAAAGACATCTTCCCCACTGTTGGTGGTGAGATCATCGCACAACAAAGACCATATCGTCGTGGAAGTGACGGATCATGGACCCGGGATTCCCAAAAAGATCATGGAGCGCATTTTTGAACCCAGTTTCACCACAAAGATCGGTGGATTGTCCTTTGGACTGGGGTTGGGCCTGTCTATTGTCCAAAGGATCATTACAGAGCACGACGGGCTGATCGAGGTGTCCAGTAGCTCTGAGAAAACAACATTTCTTGTGAAAATACCCTTAATAAAACCCTAATGGATAACTTATATATAGTTTGCGTAGATGATCAACGGGATGTTTTAAGCTCCCTCTCAGGAGACCTGAGCCCCTTCGAAGATCTGTTGATGATAGAAGAATGCGAATCTGCCCGGGAGGCCTGGGATGTCATTGAGAGCATCGATCGGTCCGGAGACCATTTAGCCATCATCATTACAGACCAGGTGATGCCTGAGCAGTCCGGGGTAGAACTCCTCAAGCAGCTGATTGAGGATGGACGGTTCTTATTTACCAAAAAAATCCTATTGACGGGCCTGGCCACACATCAGGACACCATTGAAGCTATCAACAAAACTTCCCTGGATCGATACATTGAAAAACCTTGGAGCAGCGAGGAGCTTCACACAGCGATCAAAAGTTTACTCACGGGTTATTTACTGGACAAAGGACTCGATTACGAGCCTTACACCAAAATTCTTGATCAACAATTACTCCTTAACCATTTAAGAAAAACCACTTAGGATGTACAGAATTTTCCATTATTTCATATTCATATGGATCCATTTGGTATTGGTTTCTGGCCTTTTGGCACAGGATGCTGAGAAAATCAAGTTTTCCGGCAGCATACAGCTCTGGATGCGCTATACAGACCTCAACCCGGGGTCTTCCATCGGAAATCAGGAATTTAATGATGCTTTTGACATTAGTCTGAGGCGTTATCGTTTAGGATTGCAAGGACAATTCAACGAGCGCATCAGCTACAACTTCACCCTGGGCAACAATAACCTAAGCAGATACCAGATCGATCAATCTCCCAAGGTGTTGGATGCTTATGTCAATTATCGCTTCTCTGATCAATTGATCATCACCGGAGGAAAGCATGCCTGGACAGGAACCTCACGCTATGCAGCTCCTTCCACATTGAGTGCGCTGGGTTCTGACATCAACTTCTCCGCTACGCCGGCCCTTAATGTGCACGATGACCTGCTCAGGAAACTGAGCATTGCGGTAAGAGGTCAACTGGACAAATTGGATTATCGCATTGCCTTCGCAAAACCCTTTGTTTTTGTTTCACAGCCCCTCTCCGAAGAGGCCGTCTTTGTTGACAATCCTACATCTCTCAACATCAGCGGATATTTCAAATACCAGTTTCTGGACAAAGAGTCGTTGAGTTCTGCATTTAGTCCATGGACCTACCTGGGAAACAAAGAAATTTTTAACATGGGTGTCGGATGGACCTTCCAGAGCAAGGCCACACAATCTTTGAGCAGTGGCGACACCCTGGATCATGCTATGCGTTCGTTTGGCATAGACATTTTCTATGATAAACCTATTGGCAAGAGTGCCTGGACTTTTTATGCGGTGTATCTCATTCATGACCTCGGTCCCGGCTTCGTTCGGTATATTGGTGCAAATAACCCGGCCAGTGGAACGGTCAAGGAGCTCACGCTGAATGGTCGCGGCAATAGCTTTCCGGAGGCGGGTACGGGTCAAATCCTTTTTGGGAATATCGGATACCTTAGAAAATTTGAAAACTTTGGTCTGCAGCCATACACCATGATAGAACTGGCTGATTTCGAAGCCCTTGATGACCCCATGTTTTTGTTGGAAGCCGGAATAAACTACCTGTTGGATGGCCATCAGTCCAAAGTGACTTTAGGTTATCGAAACAGACCTGTATTCATAGCGCAGTCCGGACAGCGAATAGTGGACAACCGAAAATCCATGGTGGTTCTTCAGTACCAGGTCAGGTTTTAGATCCCGCCTTTGAAGCTGTCTATGGCCATTCTCACAGAACCGTATTTCTGCAGCAGATCCTGAGCTTCTTTTTCTCCGATCCTGAGTTGCTCGCTGATGATCCGGGTCCCTCTGCGCACAAGCTTGTTGTTGGTGAGCTGCATATCCACCATTTTATTGCCTTTCACCCGACCGAGCTTTACCATCACAGACGTGGAGATCATGTTCAGGATCATCTTTTGTGCGGTGCCTGACTTCATTCTGGTGCTACCGGTAATAAATTCCGGCCCCACATTCACCTCCATAGGGAATTTACTCACTTCCGAAAGTGGTGAACCCGGGTTGCAGGTGATGCACCCTGTAAGAACACCTTCCCTGCCGGCTGTTCTGAGTCCACCAATCACGTAAGGTGTGGTCCCAGAGGCAGCAATCCCCACCAGGGTATCCAACGGTGAGATCCCAAACCCTTTGAGGTCTTCCCAGGCCTGATTTTCATTGTCCTCAGCCTTTTCCACGGCGCTTCGGATGGCTTTGTCACCACCGGCAATGATACCCACCACCAGATCCGGCGACACGCCATAGGTAGGCGGGCATTCTGAGGCATCCAGGATGCCCAGGCGACCACTGGTGCCCGCACCAATGTAAAAGAGCCTGCCACCCTCCTTCATCCGCTTTGCAGTCTCGTCTACAAATTGTGCGATTATTGGGATTATAGATTGGACAGCCAGTGCTACTTTTTGATCTTCATTGTTGATGTTGCCAAGGATCTCGGCTGTCTCCATCTTTTCAATGTCGTCATAAAGTGAATCCTTTTCTGTAATCGGTCTGTTAGCCATTTTCCTGATGATAAAGTGTGAGTCCTGCAATGGGCGATTGCACAATCAAATCTAGCATGATCCTCCTTTCAGCAGCTACTTTGCGCAGGATATTTCCACACAAAAAAGCTACCGACCCCGTAAAACCGTATCTCAGCTCCGTTGTTGCTTCAAAAGCATCAAAGTAATCATGAAAACACCGGTGGATGAGCTGATAGATCTCCCGGTCATTTTGTTTTTCTATTAAAAACCTGGAAAAAGAAGCCAGATAGGTATTTGAAGGCTTGCCATATACCTGGCTGATCACCTCCTCCTCTTCAATTCCGTTAAAATAGGTGCTGATCTTTGTCAGCAATTCTACACTGAATTGGCCCCTTAGATATCGGGCGAGAAGTTTTCTGCCCATGTAGCTACCTCCTCCCTCGTCCCCCAGGATATATCCCAGCGGTGGGATTCTGCTGATGATCTTGTGGCCATTATACTCACATAAATTGGCTCCGGTTCCCAATATACCCACCATTCCTGCTTCATGGCCAAAAAGGCCTCTGGCTGCTGCCAACAGGTCTGTTTCAACGCTGATCGTTGCGTCATGAAACAACCCGTTCATCACTTTGATCAAAGGCATTTTTGATCCTTCACTGACACCCGCAGCATAGAGATAAACCTTTTTTACCTTTTCCGGCTCCGGGATCAAAGGCTTTAGCTCATCCATAAAAACAGCAGGGTCATGCGTGGCTGCGTTAAATCCCTTTTGCTGAAACTGATGAATAGTACCCTTCTTTTCTATCAGCCTCCAGTCGGCCTTCGTAGCTCCCGATTCTCCAATCAATATCATATCAGCTCCCCTATTTTATTATATCGTTCAAACACGCTCTCGGTATGTGGAGCATCTGGTAGCTCATCGGTGAGATCCTGCCCTGCCCAATGCTCATAGTGCATCCCATTTCTCCAAAGCCTGGAAGCTGTCACATCATAGATGCTTCCTTTGTAGGCGATCCAGATCTCCTCTCTATCCTGGCCATTGCGCAGCGCCAATTCAGCTTTTGATACTTTTTTCATTTGAATACGACAAGAGTGACCCCGCTTCCACCCATTTCTATGTGTTCGTCAACCGCACGATCTACCATGGGATGCTTTTTCAGGTGATTTCGGATTACATCCCTTAGGATACCGTGCCCCTTTCCGTGTGTAATCCTCACCATGTCTGTACCCAGCATGATCGCCTCATCAATATAATTATCCACGTTGACCAGTGCCTCCTCTGCCCTTTGACCAATCACGTTTAGCTCGCCCTGGAATTGTGCCCGCTTGTCGATCATGCTGTAACCTCCGGTTTTTTTGGACGGGGCTCGTTGTTGCTCCTGGGGCCGTCCCTTGACGAGCTTTTTCAGATCTACAAATGAGATCAGGTTTCCAAACCGTACCTGAGCCTGCTTACCCTTCATGTTGAGGATCTCTCCGGACAGGTCCTGTCCCTCCATGCTTACCCAATCACCCACATTGAAAGTAGCTGCCTTCGCTTTTTTATCTTTCTTTTCTTCCGCAAGAGACTCCTTATATGAGGCCACCGACTGACGCAGCTCCCTGGTCCTTTCCTTTTCGGCTTTGCTTTCTTTGATAGACCTGATGGTCTGTTCAATCTTGCGGTTGGCCTCATCCACGATCTGCCTGGCCTGATTCTTTGCCTCCCGAATGATCTTCTGCTTGTCCTCCGCCAACATCGCCTTCAACGACTCATAGTCTTTTCGAAGGTCTGTGATTTCCGCCTGCTCTTTCTCCAGCTGTTTGGTCAGCTTTTCGTAGTCCCTTCGCTCCCGTTCCAGCTGGTTGAGGAGCTTTTCATAATCCACATGGTCTCTGCCCACCAACGACCTCGCATTGCTAATCACTTTTTTCGTCAACCCGATGTTTCGGGCTATCTCAAACGCAAAAGAGCTTCCGGGCTTGCCTACTTCCAATTCAAACAAGGGAGCCAAAGCTGCTACATCATACTTCATCGCTCCATTGACAATGCCTGCCTTTTTTTCTGCAAATTCCTTCAGGTTGGCATAGTGTGTGGTGATCACCCCAAACGACTTTCTTCCCATCAGCTCCGATAGAATGGATTCGGCAATGGCACCCCCAAATTGTGGTTCGGTACCTGTACCAAACTCGTCAATCAGGAATAAGGTATTCTCCTCGGCTTCCTGCACGAAGTGCTTCATGGCGGTAAGGTGTGAACTATAGGTTGAAAGATCGTTCTCCAAGGACTGTGAGTCCCCGATATCCAGAAACAAGTGCTTGAAAACCCCAACTTCTGAGGCCTCACTGACCGGGATCAAAAAGCCTGACTGGATCATGTATTGAATGATCCCTACGGTCTTCAGAGCAACGGATTTTCCTCCTGCATTGGGACCGGAAATCACCAGTATCCGGTTTCCCTGTCGGGTAAGCTCCAGCGTAAGTGGTATGGTAGGCTTGCCCGACTGATCATGACTTAGCTTCAACAGCGGATGATAAGCTTTGTACAGTTTGATGACAGGGTATTTCGTGAGTTTTGGCTTCACCGCATCGATGTGCTGGCAAAACCTGGCTTTGGCGTGGATAAAGTCAAAGATACCGATGAACCTACCTCCTTGCTCCAGGTCATCCATCCGTTCCCGCACGGTATCAGACAGCCTGGTAAGTATCTTAGCGATCTCACGCTTTTCCTCGTACAGGAGCTCCCGTACCTCATTGTTGAGTTGCAGGGCCTCTGCAGGTTCGAGGAACACTGTTTGGCCTGACGAAGATTCATCGTGGACAAATCCGCTGATCCTTCTTTTATTCTCCGCCTTAAGAGGAATCACCAACCGGCCCTCACGTATGGTCACCTCGCTGCCTTCCTCAGTCAGCCCATCGGTCTTCGCCTTTCGCAGCACAGCGTTGATCACCCGTCGCACGGCCTGGCTCTTATTGACCAGGTCTGCCCTGATCTCTTTAAGCCTGTCGCTGGCATTGTCCCTCACCTGCCCTCGTTCATCAATGATGGAATCAATCAGCTTTGGCAATTCCTTATCGGCGATGAATCCGTAAGTCAATCTGCACAACTCAGGATACTGGTCCTGCCTTTTTTTGAGGTACTGGGTCCAGTCATAAAGCAGATCCAGAGAAATCCTTAGCAGCAGAAACTCATCTGCGGGTAGGAAGCTGCCCGCCACCTTGATATTTACCAGCAAAGGATGGATATCCATAAAGTCCCGGGATGGCAACTGGTCACCGGAGCTCAGTATCCTGGTCAGCTCATAGGTTTGTTCTACCCATTGAGAAACCCTCTCATATTCAAAAGCCGGCTGACATTTATCTACCAGTTTTCTACCAAAATCCGTTTTACATCTGCCTTTAACCATCTCAAATAGTTGGTCAAGGCCCAGTTTTTCTGAAAATTCCCGGGGGTAAACGCTCATGGTTTTTTGAGTGTGTTCTGCTTCAGCATCAGACTATCCACAATACGATCATAGATCTCGCCCATCTCCTGACTGTGATCTACATAGTAGATAAGACTCCTGTCGTATACCTCCTGGCTAACACCAAGATCTTGCAGGAGTTTTGTCTCATAATGCTTGAATACTACCTGTCCACTGTCCAGAGGCAGGTAAAGTTTCTGTATTTTCGCCTCCAGGAGGTGAATTTCCATCAGCACCTCGGTCATCTTATCCTTATCGAGGACGCCTTCAGGCAATTTCTCCTCCGAGCAGGAACATGCGATGAAGAGACATATGATTAAAAATAGTTTTTTCACAAAAATTAACTCTTATATGTCTAACGGGTATTATTAATTTTGGATCTTAAAATTACTTTGGATGAAGGAAATCCTCAAAAGACTGCGAAAATACGAGATTAGGGTGAGGAAAGCCATTAATTCCCAGATGCAAGGTGATTTTCATTCCATTTTTAAGGGTAGCGGCCTGGAATTCGATGATGTAAGGACCTACCAGTATGGGGATGATGTGCGCACCATTGACTGGAATGTGACTGCCAAAGGACACGGTACCTTCGTCAAAACTTTTATTGAGGAAAAAGAACAAACCGTATTTTTTCTGCTTGATGTCTCAGCTTCGCAGGAGATAGGACCTGCGGGAAGACAAAAAATTGACCTGGGAAAAGAAATAACGGCCCTGCTGTCTATATCTGCAGTTAAAGAGAGCAGTCAGGTTGGCCTGTTTTGCTTTAGCGACCAAAAAGAACGCTATATCAAACCCGGCAAAGGTCTTCGACATTCTTATGAGATCGTTTCAGCCATTTTTAACTTAAAACCCAATTCGAAAAAGACCAACATCGACTATGGGATCAAATATGCCCTGGAGCTGCTTAAGCGTCGGTCAGTGATCTTTTTGATCTCCGACTTCGTGGACGAAAACTACATGCACAGCCTAAAAGGTATGGCAAGAAAACACGACCTGATCGTGATCCAGCTGTTTGAGAAAAGAGAATCTAAAATGCCCGGTCTGGGAATCATTCCTCTTTATGAAAAAGAATCCGGAAAAACCTTATGGGTGAATACTTCGTCCAGTGACTTTAGGAACGTAATGGAAAGGACCCACCAAAAAAACAGTTCGGAACTGGAAAAGTTCTGCAGAAGAAATGATGTGAATTATCTTGCCATCGAAGCAGGTGAAGATTATGTGCCCAAGCTCATCAAGCTGTTTAGGCACAGAAATTTAAAATCAGCTCAGCGTGCCAGGTAAATATTTAGCAGTCATATGGATAGTTCTATTGCCCTGGATGGTTACCAGCCAGGAGATCCGGGTTCATGGGGGCTTCGTGCAGGATAGTATCGGTATCGGTGAACCTGTTCAATATTGGTTGTCCGCCTCCTACCCTAAGCAACTACAATTGGTTTTCCCGGACAGCAATTACAATTTCAGGTTTTTCGAGTTGGTCGACAAGAAATTCACAACGACCAGGGTTCGCGAATCAGGATATTTTGACAGTGCTGTCTATACGTTACGCTCATTTGAGATCGATTCCGTTCAATATCTGAACCTTCCGGCCATCTTCATCAATCAGCGGGATAGCAACCTGATCTATGCACCGATGGACTCTATCTACACCATCCACATGGTGGCCGCAGTCAGCGATACTGTACAGCTTATTGAAAACACAGCATTCCGTGAAGTAGCCGGAAATGTGAATTACCCGCTGATATGGATCCTTGTGATCGTGCTGATCATCATTGGCGTCACCGTTTTTCTGGTCTTCGGCAAGCGGATCAAAAAATATTTCATCCTGAAACGCCTGAGCAGGGAATATCGTACGTTCTCTGATAACCTGACGGCTGCCATCCGAAAGATGAAAGACCACAAGGATCAGAAAGAGGCAGAGCATGCCCTGATTACCTGGAAAGTCTTTATGGAGAAGCTGGAGAAGAAACCGTATACCAGTCTCACCTCAAAGGAAATTCTGGGTTTTACAGAGACGCGCGAGTTAAAGGATGTATTGAAAAATATTGACCGGAGCATCTACGGTGGCATGGTGACTGATGACCTGTATAAGGAATTCCAGTCGATCGAAGATTTTACGCAGCACCGTTACGGGATTGTGACAGAAAGCATAAAAAATAATTAGTATGGGTTCATGGTATTCACTTAGATGGTTCACCTCCTCTACCCTGACTTCCTTTGACTGGGAGAACCCGTTCTGGCTATACCTGATCCCGGCGATACCAATCATCATGATTATCCGGTGGCTCATCATGATGCGACTCATGCAAAAGCTGCCGGTGGCCTTGACCAAAAAAGACCTGAAAAGTGATCCCATCTCTCTATTGAGGCACATTCCTCCAGTACTTTTTCTCCTTGCGCTCACATTGATTTTGGTTGCTTTGGCGAGACCACAATCTACGAATGAGCAGGTGGAGCAATGGAGTGAAGGGATCGATATCATGCTGGTGATTGATATCTCTGAGTCTATGAACATCGAGGATTTTCGCCCCAACAGGCTGGAAGCTGCCAAAGAAGTAGCCAGAAATTTCGTTGCGGGACGATTTCAGGATCGGATAGGCCTGGTGGTGTTCTCAGGTGATGCCTTTTCCAGGGCCCCACTCACAACGGACTATGAATTACTGAACACTTATATCGATGATATCTCCTTCGACCTGATCGAAAGCCGGGGCACCGCTATCGGTAGTTCGATTGCTGTAGCCACCAACAGGCTGAGAGAGTCAGAGTCAAAGTCAAAAGTAATGATCCTGCTAAGTGATGGTGACAATACAGCGGGAAATATCGATCCCGTGACCGCAGCCAAGCTCGCACATGCGTATGGAATAAAGATCTATACCATTGCCATTGGCAAGGAAGGCAAAGTACCTTTCGGTACTGACTTCTTCGGGAGACCACGATACGTTGAGAACACTCTAGATGAGACCAACTTACGGGAAATTGCCAACATCGGGAAAGGTAATTTCTACAGAGTATCCGACAAAGAAGCCCTTCAGCAGGTTTTTGACGAGATTGATCGATTGGAGAAGGCTGAGATCAAAGAAACGCGTTATAAGGACACCACGGATTTCTACCTGGTATATCTTAAGTGGGCCGTCTCCTTTTTCCTTGTCTGGGTGCTGCTCAAGTCTACGTTTATAACGAGTGCATTGACGGATTGATTTAAAATATGCGGTGGTCTGTGATTTTGGGGTGGTCTGTGAGCCACAGACCATAGGTAATAGTTAAAGGGTCGCCCCCTTTTAGGCTGAATATATATATGGCATTTCGTTGGTGAAAACACCAACGATGGCATAAGAGGACACCACGGATTTCTACCTGGTATATCTTAAGTGGGCCGTCTCCTTTTTCCTTGTCTGGGTGCTGCTCAAGTCTACGTTTATAACGAGTGCATTGACGGATTGATTTAAAAGAAGATTCTTAATTTAATTTACATCTTTAATAAATCCCGAAGGGATGCCAGTATTATAGATGCTAGATCGAACATAAGATCTAACCCCGAAGGGGTGTTATTATGTCACTCCTCCCTGAACACCCTGGTCTGTGGCTCACAGACCAGTGACCATTTACTCAAAATATTCGCTGTAATGTGTTAAAAACCCAAATTCTTCCTCACCTGTAAGGTAAAATCTTGATGAGGACCATTTATAATCTTCAGGGTATTTCACAAAACTCCATTTCTCTACCAAAGGATTATCATGAATGTAGTCCAACTTTTGTTCGAATTTCTCTTTTGAATCCATCAACACTGCCAACGGATCGCGTAACCAAATCCTAAATTTTCTTTCCTTTTCATCTACTCGAAAACCTGATAACTTTTCAGGATAGCCTGACTTCAAATCATTCATGATTTTATGAGCTGTAGCTTTATTGAAACTGGCATGAGGCATTTCTTTACCATTTAGCTGAATCATTTGCCATAGCAGGTGTATGTGGTTTGGCATGATTACATATCCAAAAACTTTTATTTGACCCTTCTCAACCTGACTCTTTAATTGATTTATTATCAATAGCTTGTATGCATCATCATCTAATAAATGACTCCAGTCTTTTATGGTATCGGTCCAGAAGTAGACCTCATTGAGCTTCATTTTAGATTTTCTATCACCGTCTAACCAATCAGTCATTCGTTAAATATAATGAAACCGAATATTGCCGTACAAGAATCAATAAGAAGAATCAATAAGGGGTGGTCTGTGAGCCACAGACCACGGGTAAAGTGAGCCACAGACCACGGTTAGGACATGAAATGGACGACTGAAGACCTACATCGTCCTCTTCGAGAGACGATGAATGGAGGGAAGTTGCTTCAGGGTTTGCGATCTGTATGCAGATAGTTGGACCGCTCAACTAAAAGGGGATAGTTCTCATGCTACCCGTAATTGGAGAACAGGAAATAAAACATGTGCAGGCCAAACAGGATCAGGATCACCCCTACGGAGCGGTTCATGATCATTATTGAGTTGGGGGTGACTATGGATCTCAGCCTGTTTGCAATAAAAGCCTTGAGTAGGTCCGTGGAAAAAATGGTCGCTAAAACACCTGAGAAGAATACCTGCTGCTGCCAGGTATTGTATTCAAAATTGACTGAGACAATTCCGATGATGCCCATCCAGAAAACGAGAATAAAAGGATTGAATCCATTGAGCAAAAAGCCCTTCACGATGTATTTGACGTTATTGACATCCTGCTTATTCTCCCCTTCATTGGAATAAATCTTTGGTTTTTTGAACCAGGAGTAAATTCCGTAGGAGATCAATACAATAGCTCCCACGATGGACAAAATAATTTTAAACCGATCGCTCTCCATCCATGAGGTAATCCCCATCAGCGATAAAATCACAAATACGATGTCGCTCAAAGAAATACCAATGGCTAAGAGTAAAGCTCTCGTAAAGCCTTTTTGAACACTGGTTTGAACAAGAGAGAAGAAGGCTGGTCCGAGCGAAAAAACGAAGATCAATCCAAACAATAAGCCATTAAGAAATGGGGTCATTGAGCTGTTGTTTTTGTAGAAATTCCCTCCAAAGATGGGCTTTTTCTTTTTTTAACACGCGTGGAAACTTGTTTTGTCCGCCTTCACGGCCCTGTTCTTTCATCCAATTGTAAAATAATTGACTTGGTAAAATACTGATATTCAACTTTTTAAGTGCATGTGCCCGCTCTACCGCATAATCATCGTTCAGTTTTTTGAGATAATCATCCAGTTTTTCCTTAAACAACTCTTTGTCAACTTTATCGTCGGTCCCGATGTACCAGGAGTGGGCAAACAACGAACCATGTGATTCACCAATGACAGTAAACTCCCGGATGTCCAGGTTCAGGTCTTCACTTACCAGCTCCACAGCCTTATTCATATTGTCCATAGACAGATGCTCGCCACACAGACTAAGGAATAATTTCGTTCGGCCAGTGATGATAATTTCCGGCTCTTCTAATGAGACAAATCTGATGACATCCCCTATCAGATATCTCCAAGTGCCAGCATTGGTGGTAATGAGCAAAGCATAGTCCTGATTGGTCTTTACATCCTGAATGCTCAAGGTGGTAGCATGCGCTTTGATCTCTCCATCTTCCGTAAAATTTTCGCTGGTGAAAGGGATGAATTCATAGTAGATGCCATTATTAAGTACCAGTCGCATGGATTTTCGCTCCGGCAATGCCTGGAACGCAATAAAACCCTCACTGGCGAGGTAGGTTTCCATGTAGATCAATGGACGAGCCACCAACTTTTCAAAGCCTTTGCGATAGGGATCGAACGGCACTCCCCCATGTACGAAAATGGAAAGATTAGGCCAGATATCATGGATTGAGCTGACCTGATATCGTTTGATGATCTTTTCCATCAGGATCTGCAGCCAGGCCGGTACACCCACAATGATCCCAATATCCCAGTCTTTGGCATTTTCCACAATCTCGTCCAGTTTCCTACTCCAATCCACTGTTTTGGCAATCTTCTTACCTGGTTTGTAAAAATGCTGGAACCAAAAAGGAATCTGGGAAGTGGTTATCCCGCTGAGATCTCCTTCAAAGTAGTCACCATGCTTCCGTAAGTTGGTACTACCGCCCAGCATCAAGATGCCTTTGGTGAAAAAGTTATCCGGCAGGCTGTACCTGGACAGTGACAGAATCTGTCGTATGCTCGTTTTACGGATCGACTTGATCATTTCTTTTGTGATCGGAATATGCTTGCTTGAAGCTCCCGAGGTACCACTACTTAATGCATAATACTTGATCTTTCCGGGCCAGCATATGTTGGTCTCCCCTGCCCGGGTACGGTGCCACCACTCGCTATCCATTTTGTCGTAATCGAAGATGGGGATGGAGGATTTAAATGCTTCGTAATACCTGCTTTCGGGCTGTTGCTTGAATGTCTTCAGGATTTGATCAAACTCGTAAGCCTTTCCAAACTCTGTATGCCGACAATGGATCATCAATTTGCTTAACTCCTGCTTCTGAAGATTGGCAGGTGAGGTATATTGTTGTTCAAGACTCTCTCGTAATATTATCCCTTTTTTGAGTAACGTACCAATTATTGCCATGCCTTAGCCTAATTCAGTTTGGGGTTCATAGATTTGTAAAACAAAAATGCATATTTCATTTTTAAGATAGATAAATGTCTCAAATTCAAGAAAATATTCGTCACCTAATATCATCCCTGACTGAAACCCCTTGCCAGCTGGTGGCCATCAGCAAAACGAAGCCCGTTTCGGACATTATGGATGCATATGAAGCAGGGCAAAGACATTTTGGGGAAAACAAAGTGCAGGAGCTGGCAGCTAAATACGAAGAGCTGCCCAAGGACATCAAATGGCATATGGTCGGCCATCTTCAACGAAACAAAGTGAAGTACATCGCTCCATTTGTACATCTTATCCACAGCATTGATTCCCTGAAATTGCTGAAAGAAGTAAATAAACAGGCAGAGAAGGCCGGTAGAACAATCGACTGTTTGCTACAGGTGCACATTGCGGAAGAATCAACCAAGTTTGGTTTTGGCCCGGAAGAGCTCACACCAATGGTGCAATCTGATGCATTACAATCTCTGGAACACGTCCGGGTGGTCGGGTTGATGGGCATGGCTACCTTTACCGAGGATGAAAGTCAGATCAAAAGGGAGTTTAACTCCTTACATACCCTATTTGAGCGTTTGAAGACGATTCAACTCCCCGACAATGTGAAGATGCAGGAACTTTCAATGGGCATGAGTGGAGATTACCCACTGGCATTGGCATGTGGAAGTACCATGATCCGAGTGGGTTCTTCAATCTTTGGCGCCCGAAATTATGCCTGATTATTGTTCGTTGGAGGAGGGCAGCAATACATTCCCTGTCAAAGTAACGCGTTCAGGGTTGTTGACTGCATTGGAATAGACAGTAATCACTTTATTCTGCATTCCTCTTTTGCCTACACTACTGAAAACCACTTTTAGTGTGGCTGTGTCACCTGGTGCCAAAGCTTCCCGCGACCAGTTTGGTGCGGTACATCCACAGGTAGTTTTTACGTCAGAAATCACCAAAGGACCTGACCCTGTGTTGACATATAGGAAATCGTATTGTACCTTTTCGCCCTGATTGACTTCGCCAAAATCGTATTTACTTTTAGCGAAACTGATTTTTGGTCCTGTGACAGTTTCAGCGTCAGCATCGGGCCCCTGAGCATAAATTGTGGTCAATGCAAAAAATAAAGTAAGAATGGTTAGTGCGTATTTCATTTTTTTCAATTCTTTTTCTTTCGAGTAAAGTTAACGTGCTATTGTCAATTAAGGTTCTTTTTTGGGAAATGATCTACTGTTGTGAGTGATATAAAAACTTTTAGCCAGCGAGTGAGGGTGCGTGTATGTGGTCTCCTGGAGGAAGATGATAGCATTTTACTTCTTAAACATAATCAGGTAGGAGAAAAAGGTTATTTATGGTCGCCTCCTGGTGGTGGCGTAGAATTTGGAGATAACAGTGAAGAAACGCTGATCAGGGAATTTGATGAAGAAACCGGATTAAAAATTAATATTGAGGAGTTTTTATTTGTTAATGAATATATTGATGACCGATTTCACGCCATAGAACTTTTCTACTCCGTGAAACGTATTGGGGGCGAGCTGACCCTTGGAAACGACCCTGAATTGGCCAAAAACCGGCAAATTCTGGAGGAAGTGAAGTTTATTACTTACAACGAAATAAAATCCATGGATCAAAAGACCCTTCACAACGCATTTTCATATTTTGACGAGCCCAGAGACATTTTTAAGATCAAAGGACACATCAATTTTATCAACATTTAAGAACGTGTGCTTCAGTAGTTAAATAAGAATAATTATTATTGCAAAAAACCTAAAGTATGAATAATACAAAAATCCTAACTATCGTATTCGGAGTCATAGCTGCCGGGCTTGCTTATTTCCTTTATTATTCCATCAATTCAAGCATTGAGGAAACAAAACGAATTGCAAGGCATGAGGCCAGAATCATTGAACAACTTAAGATGATTCGGGAGGCAGAATTGGCTTTTCAATCAGTAAATGGTCGATATACCAGCGATTGGGACAAACTTCTTGCTTTTGTTGACACTGGCAGGTTTTTTATCACTGAGAGATCAGAAACGATTGTTACCCTGGATTACGGTGCGGATAGTTTATATGTTGAAATTGACACTTTAGGTACTGTTCCAGTAAAAGATTCAATATTCAAAGCTTCTGTATATCCCAGGTTTGACCTGGCAACACTTCCCTATGTTCCTGGCATCAAACCTCCGGTAAAATTTGAGATCTGGGCAGACAAGATCGAAAAGTCAGGAGTAAAAGTTGACGTCATTGAGGTTTATAATCCTAAGCCGGTGAACCCTAAGAGAGACGAAAAGAGCGAATACAATACCAAAAAGCCGCTTCGATTCGGTTCCAGAACCAGTGTAACGACTGCGGGTAACTGGGAATAAATTTTGAGCAGTACGGCCACATTAGGATATGCCATAGCTAAAAAGGCAATAAGTGAGCGCTTCGATCCGGAGAAGCGCTCTATCTATACGCTTGCCATCCAAATAGGTATCACAGACATGCAATTGTGTGTGGTCAACCGCCAAACAGGAAGGTGTCTTTCCATTGAGGATTTTAGGTTTGAAAATGTAAGGACCATCAACAACCGGTTGGAGGTTGTCAAACAGATTTTTGAAAGACATCCTCATCTTGCACGGCAGGATTGGGGCACAGTAAAGCTTTCGGTCAAAACGCACAAATATGCGTTGGTGCCTGCATCAGTATTCCTTTCGGAGCATACTTCAGACTATCTTTCATTAAATGCTGAGGTAAACACCAGGATTGAAGAGACACACTACTACAGGCATATTTCATGCAATGCCATTCATCTTTTTGCGGCTGACAAGAAGCTTGTGGAAACAGTTAGAGCATATTTCCCAAAAAAACACATCGAGCTTGTAAGTCAGGCTTGTGCCCTGATAGAGGGAACACTCCAATATGACGATCATTCAGTGGAGAAATCCATGTTTTGTCTGGTAGACAAAGGCATTCTTCATGTATTGGTTTCTCAGAATCAGAAGTTGATCTTCTACAACCAGTTTGCGGTCCGGAAGCCAGAGGATTACCTCAAATACATCATGTTGGTCATGCAGGAGACCAAGCTCAATCCCAAAAACAGCAATGTGGTGATGTGGGGAGGACTGAATGCCGATAGTGGAGTGATCAACACGCTTAAGAAGTACATCCGAAACATTTCTCTGGGTACCAAGCCCAAATTCCTTCGCTTCGAAGGCGAGCTGGACCGCTTGCCCGACCACAAATATTTTGATGCTTACAGCATCTTTCTGTGTGAGTGATTGAATTGAAGACCGTCCGATGTTCCGACTTTCTGATATTCTGACAATATAGTGGGCAGTAGGTAGTAAGCAGTTAGCAGTTAGCAGTTAGCAGTAGGCAGTAGGCAGTAGGCAGTAGGCAGTAGGCAGTAGGCAGTAGGCAGTAGGTAGTA
Source organism: Cyclobacteriaceae bacterium (assembly GCA_965228595.1). Lineage (GTDB taxonomy): Bacteria > Bacteroidota > Bacteroidia > Cytophagales > Cyclobacteriaceae > UBA7330. Next base: position 538,248 of record OZ245828.1, read on the forward strand.
GGCAGTAGGCAGTAGGCAGTGTAGGTATTTCTGTTTATTTTGCTGAACCAAATATGATGATCATAACATGATGAAAAAGGTTGCTATTTTCCCCGGGTCCTTCGATCCTTTTACCAAAGGGCATGAAGATGTGGTATTGAGGAGCCTTCGACTGTTTGACGAAGTGATCATAGGTATTGGTCACAACACCCAAAAGAAACGATACTTTGACGTGGAGCTGATGATGGACAAAATCAATGAAGCGTTTAAAGCTGAATCACGGGTTTCTGTGATTGTGTACGATGAGCTCACCGCTATGCTTGCTTCCAAATACAACGCCAACTTCATGGTTAGGGGACTGAGAAATACCACAGATTTTGAATATGAAAACAGCATCGCCCAGATCAATAAATACCTGAATACTGAGCTGGAAACCGTATTTCTGATTACCTCACCGGAATTGGCGCCTATCAGTTCCAGCATCATCCGGGAAGTACACAAATATGGCGGAGATGTGACTCCTTTCCTTCCTTACGAGCTTTGATTGATGGCCTTGAGCAATCGGTGATACTCGTGGATCACATTTCGGATAGAGCGATAAGATCCGTACAAAAGCGATCTTAATTCAGTAAGTGTAACCCAACGTACATCATCTATGTTTTCTTCCGCCTGGGGCTTCATGTTGGTATCATCGAGGCATTCCATGGCATACCAGTAGGTTTTCTTCAGCACATATCGTCTGTTTCGTATGTAGGTATGCCAGGTTACCCCAATCTTTCGATCAATCGCTACCTTGACGCCCGTCTCCTCTTCCACCTCGCGTATGGCACAGGCTTTTTTCTTTTCCTTTTTGTCCATTTTACCCTTTGGCAGGTCCCACCGCCCCTGACGATATATCAGCAAAGTCTTTCCATCCTTATCCACCACCCCTCCGGCAGCTTCCACTACCTTGAATTTGCCTTTGATGAACATAATCATCGACTTGCTATCGTCAGAGGTAAAAGTGATGGAATCCACCTCTTTTAGCTTATTGTCTGTCATCAGGTGGAGCAGCTCATCTACCTTTTCAGGGGCAGCGTCATGGATGAGCACGTCGTCGATCAGCTTCTTGGGTTTGATTTTCTGCGTTTTACCATCGAGAATAAGATCATATTCCGACGGGTCTTTTGCTTCAGCTTTATCAATGATCCTTACAGGTATATCGTTGATGAATATTTTCACAAGTAGCTTTAGCTTTGTGGTGGTGTTACAAAACTTAAATATATCGGGAGAGTTCAACTATTTTAGAAAACCGCCCAATAAATTTTCATTAATTTTTTCTTATGCCCATTCAAATCTATGACAATCAGGTAGCGAAGAATATCGCTACAGAACTACTACGCATTCAGGCCATCAAATTAAGACCCAATGATCCGTTCACCTGGGCCTCCGGATGGAAGTCTCCCATTTATTGCGATAACAGACTGAGCCTGTCATTCCCGGAAGTAAGGTCTTACGTAAAAAAAGCGCTGGCTGACCTGATTAAAGACAAGTTTGATGGTGTAGAAGCCATTGCGGGTGTAGCGACGGCAGGCATCCCACAGGGAGCCCTGGTGGCAGACCTCCTGGACCTTCCGTTTATCTACGTTCGATCAAAATCGAAGTCACACGGGATGGGGAATCAAATAGAAGGTGTTGTGACCAAAGGGCAAAAAGTGGTATTGCTGGAAGACCTCGTTTCAACGGGGGGTAGTTCGCTCATGGCAGCGGATGCCGTACGCGCAGCTGAGATGGATGTACTAGGAATGGTGGCCATCTTCACTTATGGATTTCCAATCTCAGAGGAGAACTTCAAAAAACATCAGATTGATCTATGGTGCCTGAGTGACTATCACCACCTGATAGAAGTGGCCAGCGAAAATAAAACGATTCAGCCTGAATCATTGGACACGCTGAAGCAATGGAGGCAGGATCCGGGTCATTGGAAGGGGTAGGTAACTATTTTGTGGCCTGTGAGCCACGGGTGTTGGTCTACAGGGTGGTCTGTGGGCCACAGACCACGGGGGTTGATGGAGGGCTGAGAGCAAAGGGCAGTTGGCAGTGGCAGTTGGCAGTGGCAGTTGGCAGGATTTAATTAAGATATTTGTGCTTCAGAATTCTAAGATCCTTCACTTCGTTCAGGATGACGTTAGCGTATTTTATTTTAGGCCCGCATTGGACGAGCTGAATCTCTCTATTCATCGACTCCAATAAGGACAATGTAGGTCTTTAGTATCGTCCCTTCCAGGAGACGATACCTGAACACAGTGGGGGTCTGTGGGCCACAGACCACGGGTGTTGATGCAGAGGCTGAGAGCAAAGGGCAGTTGGCCAACTACGCCAGGGCTTCGTTGGATAAAAGCAGTGTGCACGATTATAAACTGGGATACCGCTCCTCGATACCCAATCCGAATAGGGCGAAGTCGTATTTGACCGGGTCATTGGGATCCATTTTCCTGAGGTTCTCCGTCAGCTCCATGGCCGTTTTCCAGTCTGTCTGCTTTCTCGTGATCAACCCCAGCCTTCTGGCTACCCGGTCTACATGGAGGTCGCAGGGACAAATCAGCTCGGCTGGTGAAATTTTAGACCATAACCCGAAATCAACCCCGCTATCGTCTTTCCTTACCATCCATCGCAGGAACATATTCATCCGTTTACAGGCTGAATTTCTGATGGGTGAAGGAATGTGTTTATATGTTCGGGTGGGGTGATCAGGCAAAGAAAAGAAATGATGGAAAAAGTGCGTCAGACGTGCAGACATGTCCGGGTTTGGATCCGGGGTTATAAATGCTTCCTCCAGGGTGGAGTACTGATGATAATGCCACTGAAAAAAAGAGATGAAATATAAAGCATCAGTAGGGTTGAACGTTCGGTGCTTGAATTGCAGAAAGGGTTTCAGGTCGTCCTCGGAATGGTTGAGTATAAAGTCATGGGGTGCATGGTCCATGTAAGCAAAAAACTCCGTGCATTTGTTGATGATCGTTTTCCGCTGACCCCAGGCAAGCATGGCCGCAACAAAACCTGTGATTTCGATATCCTGGGGTTTGCTATACCTTCTGGGAATACTGATGGGATCATTGGGAATGAAATCCGGCTGGTTGTATTTGGCCACCAGATCATCTAAGAAGGCTTTCAACTCCCCCACTACTCCTCGTAATAGGAAATTTCTACCCTGGCCTTGGGGTCGATGATACCCAACCGCTTGAATGCGACGGGTGTTAGTCGAATTAAAACATTTTCATTGAGGCCGGTATCGGGAAGCCTGGCCACCACCTTGACGAATACTTTCTGGTTGTTCATCAGGTTACGGACTTCCACCAGGGAGCCTACTGGTTGATTGCGATGCAGACATAGATATTTATCTGTAGGGATTACGTCCTCAATCTTTTGTGCAATGCCCTCTTCGATTATCCGCACGAAACCACTCTGGTCTACCATTCGCTTCCTGATGCCGTAGGGAGTCTTCACGATTTTCGGTGCATCGAGCACTACATCCACCTTCTGCTTGAGCTTCAACTCCTGCCCGATATCCAGTCTGTCAGAGATCAGTTGATTCCAATATTTGAGGCTGTCTACCCGTACTCCATATCGAGTTGAAATGGAAGATAAGTCATCTCCACTTTGCACCTGATAAGCAATGAAATCCGATTCATCTACCATTGGTTCTTCTACCACTTCTTTTGCCGGATCCTCAGGCACGACTGTTGCAACTTCCACTGCCGAGTCTTTTTTTGCAGGGTATGAGCTGAATACAAGCGTCTTATGACCTTCTGCCATGGCCTCCGGAGCCATCTTTTTAATTGCCAATTCCTGACCGATGGAAATGTCGTTGGAATTGAGGTTATTCATCTCCTTGAGCTGATATACCCGAAGTCCATATTTCTGTGAGATGCTAAACAGCGTTTCGCCTGTTTCCACCACGTGGATGGTCTCAGGTTTTGATTTATTTCCAGTACCTGAAACAGGAACAAGGGGGATTTTTAATACCTGCCCCAAAGAAATGGTGTTGTCCGATATTTGGTTGAAAGCAATTACCTCATTGATCTGTGCTCCATACCTTTTGCTCAAGGCATAAAGGGTCTCTCCTTTTTCCACCTCATGGATCACGACGACCTTATCCTGCACCTTTTCGATGCGGAGGGAATCCAGTGCGTACACCTGGATGAAGCTCAAAAAAAACAATAGTGTTAAACTATAACTCAATGGCATTGATTTGTTTTTTTTCAACGATGAATATTAGATAATTATTGAATACAAAAAAACTCCCGGGTGCGATGCCTTCCATCTTTTGGTCCAGGATCGTGCGGTAAATTTCTTCTTCCCCTCTGATAACAACCATTTTTCTGATAAAATCCTTCCCATCAGGAATAGCATAGCTGATAATAATGTAATCTCCCGTCTCCATATAATCTACCAGAGAAATGATATTTTCCCCTGATAGAAACGCTTTTACCACCTCAAAATTATCACTTCCCTCCCAATAGACTACTGGTTCCATAAACATGTATTGCTCTTTTTTTTGAGGAACATCAGGAAGCGGTTCCTGCAATACACTCGAGGGATCCTCAATCTTCTGATAGATCATACTGCCCTCCCGGATATCCACCAGTTGATGTCCGGAAAGATGTCTAAACACCTCTCCGCTATCACTTTTTGCCACAATCAGGGACTTATCCAGCGGGTTTTGAGGATCCTGATATTTTTCTAAGAACAGATATCCACTCTGTAATAGCTGAAGCGTGCTCCACCAGTCAGCCCCGTCTACCGCTATGGGATCTCGCAGGGTATTTTGCACAATATCAAGGATCCGGTAGGAAAGGTGTAGCTGCTCCTGGTCACGGATTTCCAGCGCCAGCTGTCCGGAGTGCTTATCCAGAGAAGTCTTCCAGATAACTCCTTCTACATGAAAAGAAAATGCTAAATTCGATAGCTGCCTCAAGCCTTCTGGTGTAATTTTACTTAATTAACCCCCGGAATAATGAACTTTCAACAACAATCCGGGTTTAACCTGAAATATGTATTAGACTTTTTATTACATAACAAAACTCTAATACATAATCCAGGTTTAATGGCTAAGTTAGCGAGATAGTGATGGTCAGAAAAATAATGTTCCTGGTACTGTTGTTTACTGGTCTGCAGGTGTTTAGCCAGCAGAGTGACAGCATTACCGTATTGCATATGAAGGTGCAGGCAAATATTGATCCCCGCACCAATAGATACACAGAGCTGGGGCTGGATCATGCCCGAGAAATCGGGGCAGACTATGTGATCCTCGAGCTGGACACCTATGGTGGTGCGCTCAATGATGCCGATGAGATCCGCACGCGCATCCTTGAATTTGAGATTCCTGTGTATGCTTACATCAACAAAGACGCGGCCTCTGCCGGGGCCTTGATCTCTATTGCCTGCGACAGCATCTACATGGCCAGGGGCTCGAGCATCGGAGCTGCCACAGTGGTAACCCAGGATGGTACGGCAGCACCGGATAAGTACCAGTCTTACATGCGCTCGATCATGCGCTCCACCGCCGAGGCTCAGGGGAGGAACCCCAAGATTGCCGAGGGGATGGTGGACGAAGACATTGAAGTGGACAGTATTGCCACAGAAGGAAAAGTGATCACCTTCTCCGTTTCCGAAGCCATCAAATGGGGGTTTTGTGAGGCTGAAGTAGCCAGCATCGATGACATCATGGAACGCAGCCAGGTGACCGATTATGAGCTCATCGAATTTACGCTGGACTGGTCAGAAAAAGTGATTGCCTTGTTTTTGAACCCCTTTATCAGTGGTATCCTGATCCTGATCATCATAGGAGGTATCTATTTCGAACTCCAAACACCAGGTGTTGGATTTCCCATCCTGGCCTCTGTCATTGCTACGATCCTATATTTCATCCCATACTATCTAAATGGTCTTGCAGAAAACTGGGAGATCGCTGTTTTTGTTGTTGGGATTGTCCTTATTGCGGTGGAAGTATTTGTGTTGCCCGGATTCGGTATTGCGGGTATTGCAGGATTGATCGCAACCATCGGTGCCCTTATTCTGGTGATGCTCAACAACGACGCTTTTGACTTTTCATTTGTTGATCCTAAAGAAATCTTTTACGCCATCAGCTCTACCGGATTGGCCTTGTTGGGTGCAATCGTCCTCATGTTTTTCGGAGGGATACGTCTGACCAATAGCAAATTCTTTAACCGGATCGCTTTGGTGGAGGTCCAGGACAAAGAAGAAGGATATACCAGCAGCTTTTATAAAGAGAAAACCCTGGTTGGCAAGCAAGGTGCTGCCTACACCAACCTGAGGCCCAGTGGCAAGGTAATGATCGATGGAGAGATCTACGATGCGTATACACGGGGCAATTACATCGCAGAACAATCTCCCATCGAGGTGATCTCCGATGAAGGGACCTCACTAAAAGTGAAAGAAATCAAGGGATGAAGATATTAGGAATTATTCCTGCCCGGTATGCTTCTACACGCTTTCCCGGGAAACCATTGGTGGACGTGGCAGGAAAGCCGATGATCCGAAGAGTGTATGAACAATCGAAACAGAGTGAAGGACTGGATGAGGTGGTTGTAGCTACCGACGATGAACGGATAGCTGATGAGGTGATTCGTTTCGGAGGCAAAGTAGAGCTCACCTCAGAAAAGCATCGCAATGGCACTGAGCGCTGCGCAGAGGTCCTGGAGCGCTACCCGGACTATGACTACGTGGTCAACATACAGGGCGATGAACCCTTTATCAAGCCCCAGCAGATTGACGGGCTCTGTGCCCTGCTGGACGGAAGCGTACAGCTGGGATCCATGGTGAAAAAAATTGAAGACCCTGCCATGCTGGACAATCCATCCATCATGAAGGTGATCCTGAACAAGTTCTACGAGGCCATCTATTTCAGCCGGACAGCCATCCCTTACGTTCGCGATTTCCCTAAAAGCGATTGGCTTCAGCATCATACCTTTTACAAGCACATCTGTATCTATGCATACCGGTCCGACATCCTTTTTGAGATCACGAACCTCCCACCCGGAGACCTGGAAACCAGCGAGTCTCTTGAGCAGCTGCGATGGATCGAAAATGGTTATAAGATCAAGATCGGCATCACGGAGTATGAAAGCCATAGCGTGGATACTCCGCAGGACCTGGAACGCATCCTAAACCATCTGTAATGAAGAAATATTTAGAAATACTCGTCTGGGTCATGCTAATCGGAGCCTGTGGATTATTCTGGATTTCTATCCGAAGCACCACTGACCAGATGTATTATACCGGGGCGGCGCTGCTGGTCTGGGGTGGCGCATTTATGCTAAACAGGTGGGTGAAGAGGCTATAGAATACAGGAGACAGAATACAGGAGACAGAATACAGGAGACAGGAGACAGGAGACAGGAGTGATGATGCCTAAATAAGGTTGACCATTCAACTGATTCGATTTACGGGGAGGATATTCGGATGTTCGGATATTCGGACACTCCGATAAGGGGTTTATCTGTTGATCTGCTTATCTGTTGATCGTTTCAGCATTGATCAAGCCGGGAGCTCCTTCTAAAATTCTGACTGAATTAGTTTTCACTAGAAAAGTAACTCTCTATCAACGAATATCGGTGCTTGAAAAACCTATCGAATCATTCCTGGGATATCCTCTAGAACAATTACCGTTAATTGACTAAGATCCCTGCCTACCGGCAGGCAGGCTTCACTTCGTTCAGGATGACGATACAATTGGACGGTCGTACATTTGAGGTAGGTAATCCTCAATCGCTAGGAATCCCCCTTTCACTACTAGCACTTAATCCGGCTTCTACCCATAAAGGGGGTGCAGGGGGATTGAAAGTGTGGTTTTTCAATTCTCGATGAAGCGAATTTCAGGGAATGATGCAGTCATCAATGAATAGGCTTTGCCCTCACGATCTTCCTCCAACTCACCCCTTAATAGAAATCTGAAGACAGAAATCCCACCTCCGCTTATGGCTTCGGTGGGCAGGCAGAAATCAGGTGAGGTAAGCTTTCCTTTCCTCCAACTCACCCATTTGTTCAATTCTAAGTTATTGATCACTCCTTCTTGCCCTCTCTTGAGAAGAGAGGGAAGTTTGATTGGGGAGAGAGTCCGATCTCCACCTTCCTGGCAGATGTTTCCTGACAGAGAGAGGATATTCGGAGCGGACGCTCAACTATTGATCGCAGTCATCGGATGACTGTATTTGGATTGGAAAATTTCTCACTAGGGTTTTACCTGAGACCTGTGCCGCTATTCTCAAAGGTGGTGCGAAGTCGTCCGATGACTGGGGTGATAAAAAATTATTTCACAAAACGCTTGTATTGCTTCCTGTTACTTTTTAATTTATTCACCATTAAGTATAACTGAACCAGCTTTATTGGACCGCCTGAATAAAAGTCTGATTGCGAGCATGCTTTTCCTGTGCAGCTACTATGGGTTTTCGCAGCAATACCCTGTCCAGGTGACGACCACCCTCGTCCCGCCCTACTCCCTGTATCTCTCGGATTATACAGCTATTGGTTCAAACAATTTACAAGTGCTGGTCAACCTGCTGGAGCTGGACCGACCCAACCTGCAGATCAAATTCCGGATCACCATCGAAGGGGCCGGGATCACCCTGCGGACGAGTCCTGCCTTCATGCCGAGGCCACTAAACATCCAGGGAGGGGTGCCGGAGCTCTTTACTGGTGCTGACCTGACCAGCTACTTCAACCCGGACCATATGGACTTCACCGGTATCACCCGGGCAGCATTCAAACGATCCGGTCAGCTCCCCGAAGGCTTTTATACCTTCACCCTGGAGGTGGTGGAGTACAACAGGAATGTACGCATCTCTAACCAGTCGGTCAGCTATGCGTGGATCGTGCTCAACGACCCTCCCCTGCTCAACACGCCTTTCAACGGGGATAAGCTCATCGCTACGGATCCGCAAAACATCATGTTTAGCTGGACGCCCAGGCACGCGGCCTCGCCGAATGCTGCTTTCTCCACGGAATATGAGTTCCGCATGGTGGAGCTGTATCCGGGACAGACCAATCCGGATATCGCCATCCGTTCATCCAACAGCATCTATACAACTACGACTAACCTCACCTCCCTCAACTATGGCATCATCGAGCCGATGTTGATCCCTGGGAAAAAATATGCGTTTCGGGTTCGGGCGTACGATACCAGCGGTAGGGACCTGTTTAAGAATGACGGCTACAGCGAGACCTATGTCTTTCAATATGGGGATGCCTGTGAGACTTTCGAGGGGATCGCCGCCAAGACGCTGGATCCCCAACGGGCACGGATCAGCTGGGAGCCGGAGCAACATCATACCGGCTGTGTGATCAACTACAGGAAAAATGGCAAAGAAGACTGGTTTACCCAGGAGGTGAATGGCAGCTATGGCATCGTCGCCCAGCTAGCCGGTCGGACGACCTATGAATACCAGCTCATCCCTCAATGCGGGACCATCCTGGGAGAAAAGAGTCCAGTGATGACGTTCACGACACCGGAAGTAGATGAGAGTGGATTTGTCTGTGGAGCCCCGATCCCTGAATTTGATGCGAGCGATGTCCCGCTCATGAAGCCCCTCCTACCCCTTGACGTGATTCAGGTGGGTGACTGGACAGTCAACCTGTTGAACGTTACTGCAAATGGTGATGGCACCTATGGCGGTGCTGGCTATGCGGCAGTCCCCAACTTCAACCTGGCTAATGTACGCGTGGTGTTCGACCGGATCCTGGTCAACGAGGACTATCAGGTGGTGGCTGGTGACATCAAGACGATCTATTCCGAAGACAGCCGCTTTGTGCTGGATATCAAGAAAAAGGAAGAAGAACCTGAAGTGGTGGAAGGACCTGAGAGTACGGATACCGAGCTCACCGAAAACCTGGTTGCCGATGTGCTGGCTGTGGAGATCCCCGCTGACATCGGTGAGGTGGTCTTCTCCGGCGGGCTATTGGAAGTCTATGACGAGTCCGGCAACCTCATCGAAGATACCGACCTCGACCTTCCTCCCGCGGGCGAGGAGCTCACCATCACGGATAGCAATGGGGATACGTGGGTGGTGGATAGTGAGGGGGTGGTGAGGGAAGGCCATGTAAGTGAGGCCAGTACTCCTGAATCCAGCGAAGTGGATGTTATTGTGCAATTCAAGCCTACCGAAGAATCCAGCTATGGGTTAGATACATACAACCCTGATATTCCCCAGCTCAGACATTATTACCAAAACATACTTACTATTAATGATGAGGAGTATGTTCCTGCCTGGAAATCAGTCCCCGTGGGGATGCCAGATCAGGTCATTGCCATGGCTGGTGAAAATGAATTCCCGGAAAACATGAAGTTCCGGTCGTCTACAGTAGATCTGGAGCCTATGGCTGGTCAGCAGGACAATGAAAAAAACCTATCTGTAATTGGGAAGGCGCATGGTGATGTTGATGTGATTGAAGCCTATCAAAGCATTGAAGATGAAGAGCAGGTAGCTGGTCGTATCCATGTCGTGTCTTATGAAAAAATCTATAAAACATTGGAGATTGTCCCTGTCAATGGAGCGTCAATCGGAGACATCCATACAATTGGTGACCGTGTCAACGAGATCTTCCAGCAGGCCGCTGTGGAATGGAAGGTAGAAGCAGCAGAACCATTTACGATTGATCCTGACCTGCTGGAGAATTTTGACGAGGGTGAAAGTGGTATGCTTGCCAGTTTCCCTGACAAAATGCAGCGTTTCAACCGGGAATTCAAACGAAGCCGACCGGTGGATAAGGAGACCTACTATATCTTCCTTATTGATGAAGGAAGTGCATCGTTAAGTGGGTTTATGCCTTTCAAGCGACAGTTTGGCTATGTATTTACAAAGAACACCTCATATACCAACAAAACAATCGCCCATGAGCTGGCCCATGGGGCGTTCCGACTCAGGCATACCTTCAGTAGTACCTATGGCATTCCCCAAAGATCCACCGACAACCTGATGGATTATAATGGTGACCATGACCGACTCAAAAAATTCCAGTGGGACCTGATCCATGATCCGGAGAATTTGGTTGGGTGGTTTGAGGATGATGAGGAGAGTGCTTTGAATGAAATAGAATCTACTTCCAAAGCAACTATCTATTTTGTCTCAAATAATGATGCATGGTTTAGAAAGGCTGAGTACCCATATACTGCTATAGTACCTAATCCGCCGGATACCCCGAAGTTAGCTCAGGGCACACAGGTATCCTTAGTAACAGTGGTAAAAGGAAAAAATAAAACTAAGGAGATTGATGTGGCCAAATTCACGATTGAAGGAAATACAGGAACAAAATATACAGCATATAGCAACCTTGCTAAGGTTGTGGACTTGAGCGAAGAAATAAAATACAAAATAGAAAAGGATTGCAATGCGCTGAAGTTGCCTTACACAGATCTTAAGACTGAAAAAAGTTACAAAAAAGACGATACATTTTTAGCAGATAAAATGTGTGGCACATATGTTCGAGTAAAAAGCGAAAAAGATTTGGAGGGCGATTGGATAGCCCTATCAGTAGTAAAAAGAGCTCCTGATGATGATACAAATAATTTCAATTGGATGACAGATGTTTCTTTAGATGACAAATCAAGTATTACCAGTGAAATTAGGAACCAAATTATTAAGAACAGAAGCATGGTTAATGACCGTAGCGATAAAGATATTTATGGTAATAATCGATTAAAAAAAATAGGAGGCGGTAATTATTATATAGGTAACAGTAAGATTTCACCTACATTCTCAGGTACTGATTTTGAAATTGAAGTTAAAATGGAAATCTATAATGAGATAGGTAAAGAAGGTGGAATTGGTGCGATTAATACCTACGATTCAGAAATATTCACTTTTGGTAAGGGATTCGCAGTGAAAGGATTACTGATGGATGTTATAGATGAATTACTAAAGATCAAAGAACCAAATTATACACAAATTTTTGCAAATGCTGGGATTATTATTGTTAATAAGAATTTTTGGGTGCTTGATAATGAAGGAAACTGGCGAAAAGATGATTCGTCATCTAAATCTTATGCAGCATCATCTTATATTGCTTCAAACTCCCATCTTGTGGATTTTTTTATAGAGCTAGCAGAAAAAGATGATTACACAGAAGATGTATTGAATGCTCAGGTAAATACTTTTTCAGAAAAAGGAGCTGGAAAATACCCTTCTCATATCATAAATTCCGAAAAGACAGCATATAGTGATAATTGGAGCCATCAATCCGTGACAGTTATTGCTCACCTTTCGCATTGGGCAGGGGCTAGTTGGTCTGATGGAAAAGAAATATATAAGGATACAAAAGGGGACTTAGATAAGATTCTTTATACATATTTATATACCTCAGTGAGAAATTATAAATCACTTCGTGTTGGCTCCATTATTGATTCAAAAATCTATAGATGGAATACTTCCTACAATGTATTAGATCGGTTAAATCAGTTTAGTAATCCAAAGTCAGCAGGACTTACAAAAATGAATAATACCTGGTCTTCTCATTCAGTTAAATTAGAATTTAAGAAAGATAAAAATGAGATTTTGAGAGCAAAAAAATCAGAAGAACTTAAGTATGTAACTAATGAGGGGACTATTCTAATTAAGAATGGTGCTGATCATATTGTGATAACAAAAGATGCTTCTATTATTTCTTACGAAATTTTTGAGGATAAAGAAAAATGAGAAATGAGAATTGAAATTTTACTATCTGTGATTTTGGTGACTGCCTGTCAAGCACTAAGATCCCAAGATTTTGTCGTTTTGAAAATTGACCAGGTCATTCAGGATATATTAAGCAGTCCAAATATTGAGTTTCCAGATGGTAAAGAAGAAATATCAGAAAGACCTATTGAAATTTTCTACACAAACGGATATGCTATTGCTCATGTGCAGTACAGAACCGGGGGTGCTGAAGCAAGCATGAAACAATCCTACGCACTTATTTATGCACTTAATGATAATAAATGGAAAAAGAAAGAGGTAGTTCCTTTCAACTACGACATAAAAATTCTAGATAAAAATCACAGTCTTTTTCTATCAGAGAATCTTTTTTGCAATATTGACTTTCAGTGTACTTTTTATTTAGAATTTACCTATTTCTCGGAAAAAGATTTTACCCCAATCGTTAGCTATACAGGCTATGACAACTATCCTTTCTGTGATGCACTTCTTAGTAGGAACCGATTGGAGGAACTAAAAAAGCACCAGTTTGATACTATTACCAATGTATTCCGTGTTAAAGACTATGTTATAACAAATGAAGGACTTGATAGCTTTAGACTTGAGCAAGAAACTCGAATACTGCAAGATTGGGATTTAGAAGAAGGTCTTGTGACATGGGATACTACTCAAATAATTCAAGTAAATGTTAAATAATGGTAACAATGATTCAAACTTGTGCTAAAAAAACAAATGCCCCATGTTACTTCTATACTTTAACGTTACTTTATTAAATCAATATACTTCATCAACTGACAATATGTCCCCCACCATCCTCATCCTCCAAACTTCACCAGCGGTTCAGCAGCTACATGAATACCTGAGCAGCTACAGGGAAAATCGGTATATCTCTGTTCCCCAGGAAATCTTTAAGGATGACAAAAACCAGATGGGCCTGCTGGAGGCATTGAGTGAATATACATCGGATACAGTGCCAGATATCCGGCTTAAGGCCTATAACCTGGCGGATAGAATTGGAGAGAATAGCGAGGATCTGCAGGCCCGAAATTTGGCTGTCAGCATGCTGGCTGGAGGGTTGCGGGACACAGACGTCGGTATTGTGGGTGTGGTGAGTGGTAAGTTGCTTACTTATAAGAAAGCTGACTTCAGTGCGCAAAACAGCAATCAGATTGCGTCTCTGGTAAACAGCAATACGCCATACCTGGGCAACATCCTGAAGCTGACTGGCCACCTGGAGCTGGATGTGACGGATCAACTTCGATCCCTGGTCAAGGACAGTCAATTGAGTAATCAATACCGCTTTCAGGCCCAGTTAGCATTGGCAAGGACGGGTGATGAACAATCGATCAATCATATCACCAATCGCTTAAGCAGTATTGAAATCAATGACCGTTTTGTCTACAGTATGGTTCCTCAGTTGGTTTATACCCGACAAAAACCCATCCTGGATTTCCTTGTGCAAGTGATCCAAAGCGATGAGTTGAATTGTTATTCGGCTAACCCGAACTCAGATGGTAAAATCCTTTGCGGCTATAGAGTGATGGAATATCTGGCCCCTGTTATCGTCGATTTCCCGATCCCCCTTGATGAGTTTGGTGAGCCTGACATCAAAGACTATCGGGCTGCCCTGGAAGAGGTGCGGACATGGTTTGATTTGCATCCGGATTATGAGATTAAGATGGGTGGTTGACAGGTGTCTCTACTCATTCAGCGTTAGTCCTCGCAAAATCTGGGTTCGTATGTATTTGTGGGGGAATCCTCCCCCTGCACCCCCTCAGGAGGGGGAAAGTTCTTGCACGAGTTGAATACGCAGAGTCCTCTGTGAGTGACGCTGTTGGGAATAGTTATTTAAGAAAGATAAAAAAAGTAAATGGGGATAAAATTTATTAGCAATTTGATTCTACTTCTGACTATTTCTTGTAATTCGAAATCTCAAGAAGTAAAATTAAGCAAGGTGAATATTGATGATATATCAATTAACGGGCTTGAACAATTAGGTACAAACCCAAGCCAAGAAATAATCATTTCTAATTTTGGTCCTCCCATGAGAAAAGTTACAGTACCTCCCCAAATTGAATGGGATGATGGTGGCTTACAGTTATTATATGATAATAAAACTCAATTCTATTATTCTAGACATGGTGATGAGTTCTATCTAGAAAACATCACACTTAAATCAAATAAATTTTATTTATTGTATAACAAAAATAAAATTTCAAAAGGTGATTCACTTGGAGAACTAGGGGAAGCATTTATAGAATCGTATGAGTATTTCATTAAGCATAACCCCAAGCCGTATGAAAAACCAAAACAGGAGTTTTACATTGCTCTTGAGCATAAAACAGAGGACGGAATCTACTACACAACAAATATTACTATTTGGCTTAAGAATGATTTGATAGAAGAAATATATATCAGTTTTGTCGAAGAGTAAAGAATAGTCAAAAAGCTTGTAGAAGGTATTGAATATTATCAAAAATGCCACTTACCCCCTCCATCCTCTTCCTCCTTCTCCAAACCTCACCAGTAGTTCAGCAGCTACATGAATATCTGAGCAGCTACAGGGAAAATCGGTATATCTCTGTTCCCCAGGAAATCCTTAAGGATGACAAAAACCAGATGGGCCTGCTGGAGGCATTGAGTGAATATACATCGGATACAGTGCCGGATATCCGGCTTAAGGTCTATAACCTGGCGGACAGAATTGGAGAGCATAGTGATGATCAGCAGGTCAGAAATTTGGCTATTAATATACTAACTGGTGGGTTGCGGGATCCAGATGTCGGGATAGTAGGCGTGGTGAGTGGTAAGTTGCTTACTTATAAGAAAGCTGACTTCAGTGCGCAAAATAGCAATCAAATTGCTTCACTGGTAAACAGCAGCACGCCATACCTGGGTAACATCCTGAAACTGACAGGGCATCTGGAGCTGGATGTCACTGATCAACTTCGAGCCCTGGTCGGGGACACTCAGTTGAGCAATCAATATCGTTTTCAGGCTCAGCTAGCGTTGGCAAGGACGGGTGATGAACAATCGATCATTCATATCACCAATCGCTTAAACAGTATTGAAATCAATGACCGATTTGTCTATAGTATGGTGCCCCAGTTGGTTTACACCAGACAAAAGCCCATCCTGGATTTTCTGGTGGAAGTGATCCAAAGTGATGAGTTGAACTGTTATTCGGCTAATCCGAACTCAGATGGTAAAATCCTTTGCGGCTACAGAGTGATGGAATACCTGGCCCCTGTTATCGTAGATTTCCCGATCCCCCTTGATGAGTTTGGTGAGCCCGACATCAAAGACTATCGGGCTGCATTAATTGAAGTACGGGAGTGGTTTGCCATGCATCCGGATTATGAGATTGAGGAGGGTAGTTGACAGGTGTCTCTACTCATTCAGCGTTAGTCCTCGCAAAATCTGGGACTGTATGTATTTGTGGGGCATCCTCCCTCTGCGCCCTCAGGAGGGGGAAATTTCTAGGATGACTGGCCAATTATTTGGACAGTCAGATGTTGTTACCACTGTCACATGGTAACATGTGACACCGCCCTAAAATGTCTTTTAAGGCATTATTTTATTTGAGCTTTTTCAGATTTTGTGCCTGTACCAGGGAGGTCATTTGGGTAATGGCAATCTCATTGAGTTGGATCAATCGTTCCTTTGGGTCCAGGCCCTGGCGAATGAGCACAGCATTGATGCTCTCCAGATTTGAAAGCACAACCAGTTGTTCCAATGTAGCCTGGTCCCGCATGTTGCCCTGAGCTTCCGGATTTTGCTTTCGCCACTCCGCAGCTGTTTTTCCGAACAGGGCCATGTTGAGCAGGTCTCCTTCTGAGGCATAGACCAGCGAAATTTGTTTGGGACTTAATTTCTCCGGGATCAATTGTTCCTTTATGGCGTCTGTGTGGATCGTATAATTGACTTTGGCAAGGGTTCGCTGCAGGTTCCAATCGAGTTGCTTTCGATCACTCTCTTCTTCTTTGAGGCGCTGGAATTCATTAATAAGATAAAACTTGAATTCGGCACTTATCCATGTAGCAAACTCAAAGGCAATGTCCCGATGTGCAAATGTACCCCCGTATCGACCTGATTTTGAAATAATGCCTATCGCATTGGTTGCTTCTATCCATTTTTGAGGAGTCAATGTAAAACTGTTTGAACCAGATTCATTTTTAAAGGCATCGAATTCGATGCTTTTAAAATCAGGGTTTTTCAATTGTTCCCATAGCCCGCAAAACTCAATAGCACTTCTGGTTCGAATCCAGTTCTGAATGATGTAATTGGTGCGATCTGCATCCCGATACCTTGCCATGTCAGTGAGTGATATGTAGTCATCTGATTGCCTGGAATAAAGGGCTATCTCCCTTCCTTGAACTTCTATCTTTTTGTTCTTTGCCATTAATTCAATTCTTCTTGGGGATTCTAAACCCCTCAAATTCGAGGGGATTAAAACACCAGCTTTAGAGAAAATACCTTATAATAACTGAAATTAAATCATTTGAATGAAAGAAATGCCAATAGATGATAATTAGATTTGCTAAAGACGGTGTGATAGCATTTAATTAAATCGAATTTAGCCACATCGTCCTCTTCGAGAGACGATGAATGGAGGCAAGGAAGGATGTTCGGATGTTCTGACACTCAGACATTCCGATATTTGGACAGTTGGAGCCTACGCGCACCCCTTGTCCCCTAAAGGGGAACCAGCCGCACCACTTCTATTATCGTAAACAGAAGCCCCGGCTGGTGTCCTCACCAGACGGTGGACCCTCCCACACCCTTTGATCTCCGCCAGCTGGCGGAGAGCCCTCCGCACGGTTCTCTTGTTCGAATAGTAGAAAGGGATAGGTCGACGGAACTCAGGCGAACTTATCTTAACCCGATGGTAGGTGAGTTCATTCGATGACTGGGTGCAAAGACACAGCCCCTCACGATATCTAAGATCCATTCATTCCGCTTCGCTTCTCCTGCCTGCCGGTCAGGCAGGTTCAGGATGACGATGAATAGTTTACTTAATCTTCGCTTTGTTCGTTCCTTTCTCCGCAGTCATCGGATGACAGCATAAAATCCGCGAGATCCTCCCCCTGCCCCCTCATTGAGGGGGAAAATTCTAAGACGATTAGGATTGATTGATCAAGCTATCAATGGATAGATGAAGTCATTCGATGACTAGTTGAAAACGCGCTTGATCACTGCGCTGATGCGATCGAGGTCGTGGGGGGAGAGATTGGAGCCAGAAGGGAGGCAAAGGCCCTGATTGAAGAGTTTTTCGGAGATGCCATTGATGTAGGCGGGGGCGTCTTTGAATACGGGCTGGAGATGCATGGGCTTCCAGAGGGGGCGGGACTCAATGTTGTCGATATCCAGGGCCTGCTGGATCCGGGTCCTGGTGATGCCACCGGTAACAGTGGGATCGATGAAGAGGGTGGTGAGCCAGCGGCTGCTGCAGGTTTGAGGCTGTTCCCGGAGAAAGGAGGCACCAGGTAATGAACCCAGGGA
The DNA here is from genome assembly GCA_965228595.1 of Cyclobacteriaceae bacterium. Lineage (GTDB taxonomy): Bacteria > Bacteroidota > Bacteroidia > Cytophagales > Cyclobacteriaceae > UBA7330. Next base: position 556,415 of record OZ245828.1, read on the forward strand.
TTCCTTATAAAATTCAAAGATCTCCCGGCGTTTCCTGATTCTTTCTTCAAGCCTGGTAAACTGGGAGCTACCTAAAGCTGCATTCACATGGTTCATGCGGTAGTTGTACCCTACCTTCCGGTGGTTCATTACCGCGCCTTCGTCTTTGGCCTGTTTAGCAAAATACAGTGCTTTACCAGCCAATTCCTTATCGTCGGTGAGTAACATCCCTCCTCCTCCACTCGTGATCACTTTGTTGCTGTTGAAACTCAGGATGCTGACCGTCCCAAAGTTCCCACACCGTGTTTTGTGGTATTCCGCACCCAGGGCCTCAGCGGCATCTTCAATCACAGGGATGTTATGTTTTGCGGCAATGCTTAAGATTTTGTCCGCTTTCGCAGGTATTCCATAGAGGTGGACAAAGATCAGGGCTGCAGGTTTTTGGCCTTTTGCCAACAACTCCTCAATCGTTTGTTCGAGCAACCCAGGGTCCATGTTACCCGTCCCGGGCTCGCTGTCTATGAAAACTGGCTGCGCGCCTTCATACAGAATGGGAAAAGCGGTGGCTACATAGGTCAGGCTCTGACACAGAACGACATCTCCCCTACCAATTTCCAGCACCTTCAAGGCCAGGTGAATGGCTGAGGTGCCTGAGTGAAGGGCCACTGCATAGGGTCTTCCTACATATCTTTTTACCTCATCTTCAAAACCCGAGACAATGGCAGACGGTAAACCCAAAAGCATTTTTTCATTGAATGCCGTATCGAAATGAGGAGGAGAAAGTTCTATGGGTTGTTTGTTACTCATAAACTAAGGTGCTTTCCGGTCTTAGCCGAAAACCCGGTACAATTTAAGTTTTGCATACGCAAATACACTGACCAGGGATAGGAAAATGAGTGAGAATATCAGAAACGGAGCAAAATCCTGACGTATGGAAATGATGATAAGGACATTGACGACGAGCTGAACAAGTCCATAGATTGAACTTACCACCAGGTGAGGCATGCCACTTTGGTTGGCCATGAGCTGATAAAGGTGAGAACGGTGGGCCTCAAAGATGTTTTCTCTTTTGATCAGGCGCTCGATGATGGTGCCGACGGAGTCGATTCCATATACAAACACCAGGGCTAGGTAGTAAAATTTACCAGTCTGCATGATCAACATGACCATCAGCAGGGTGATCAAAAAAGCCATGGAGACGGCTCCTACGTCCCCGGCAAAGCATGCAGCCTTCCGACGGAAATTAAAGAATCCAAAAATGAGCAGTCCTATCATGGAATATGATAGCAGTTCCGGATCTATCAATGTCAGTGTATGGTTGAGATAAGCTATGGTGCCGATGGTGACCAGGCTGTAGACCACAGTGATGCCGTTGATGCCGTCCATGAAGTTGTAGGCGTTGATGAAGCCCAGGATGACGGGTAGGGATAGGAGAAGTAAGAGGTGGTCGGTGGAGACACCGACCATGGATAAAGGATGAGCACCGACCAAGGAGTTAATTTCTAAAAGCAGGAGCACAACAGCCAGAAACTGGGCTACAATGCGTACGCGGTTGGGGACATGGCCGAGGTCATCGATGAAGCTGACGACACTGATCAGCAGGAACCCGGTAAAGAACCAGGGCATTTGAAATCCATGGAGGAACCACCAAATGACTACAGCAACCACGAAAATAATGCCTCCCCCACGGATGGTCACCCGGGTGTGGGAGCTACGCTCGTTGGGACGATCGATGATGTTTAGGTGATCGGCCAGGCGGAGGTAGGCGAGCATAAGGAGAGAGAGGAATATGAATACTGATAGGTAGATCATTGGGGAGTTAGGTTGTTCCGCCTTCGATTAAGTGGTGGCCTGTGCGCCACAGGCCACGGGTAGGCTATCCACTGTACTGTTGCTTCGTGGATCAAAGAACCTTCGCAAAAATGACATAAAGAGAGCGATGATTCCCTGTTCGCCCCGATAATTATCGGGACTCCATGGAATGACGTTGCTATTTCTGTTTTTCCCTTCACGAAAAATCCTCAACCCGATCAGATAAGTCTAAAAGTTCAGGGTTGAATCTACTTATCAATTCATCCTTCCAGGCTCTTTTCCATTTCTTCAATTGTTTTTCCCTTTCAATGGCGCCCTCTATAGTTTCATGGAACTCATAGTAAATTAAATCAGTGCAACTGTATCTTCTAGCGAAGGCAGAGCCTTCCATGTTCTTATGGTCATACATTCTTGCAACCAAATTTGCAGTCACACCAATGTACAAAACGGATCTTGATTTATTTGAGATGATATAGACAAAGCCTCCTTTTGCCGTCATTGTATTTTGAAAAATGATTCCTGATCCCACCTACGTCATGCTTCGGTGGGCTGGCAAGTCAGGGATGACGATATGTTTTGACGATGATTCCTGCTTCTACCTTCGCTTAAACTTCGGAGGACAAGTTCGCAGGAATGACGTTTGTATAAACGGAATCATTTATTCATAAAATCTTTAGCCATGATGGTGAGGCCTTGCTCTACGGTGTAGGGTTGTGTGTAGCCCAGCTCTTTGAGCTCGGGATGGGGGGCTACTTCGAGGGAGCCAAAAAGCCGGGAGTGAAAGGCTGGTTTCAGCACCTTGATAATCGGACGCATAAACCCGGGGATGCTTAGGATCTTTTTAGATGGGTTAATCGTATTGACCAGAAGTTGAACCAGTTTGGAGGTGGAAATGGCTGGTTGGTCTGATGGGGTAATGGTGATGTTCTCTCTTTTCTGAATCAAACAATCAATCAGTGCGATCAGGTTATCTACAAAAATCATGGACCGACGGTTGTCGATACCGCCCAGGGGCAAGGGACCGGAGCCTTGCATAGCCTTCATGAGTTTAAACAGGTTTCCCTTCGCCCCCGGGCCATAGATCAATGGTGGGCGGATGATGGCAATTTTGAAAGCCTCTGATTCCAGCTTTTTTAAGCCAAGTTCGGCTTCGAGTTTGCTCTTGCCGTAGGCATCTGTATTAGGAGAAAGGAAAAAGGAGGAAGGAGAAAGGGGCCCTACCTTCACCTGATGGCTTCGGGAAACAATGTCGGTGGACGAAGAAGGAGAAAGGTTTCCCTGAACCAGGCTTTCACTTGAATCCAAACCAAAGACCTTGATCGTTGAAAGAAAAATGAATTGCTTAACACCCGCAGCTTTTGCTGCTTCTGCCAGTTCCAGCGTCAGATCACGATTGACATCGAAGTACAGCTTATCATCTGTCTTCTCCATCCGGTGTGCAATACCCGCACAATGAAGGACTGTCGTAATTCCTTTGAAATCGATATTGTTGACGGGTGTCTGCTGAAGGGATACAGGTACGGCTTGATCCTTAAATGCCGATTTTTGGAGATAGCGGGAGCCGAGGAAGCCGGAGGAGCCGGTGAGGAGGATGTTCATTTAGGTTGGTGGGTTAATGGGTTAATAGGTTAATGGGTTATTCCACCTTCGCTTTGGCTTCACTTAGCGGTGGCCTGTGCGCCACAGGCCACGGGTTGGGGAAACCAGAAGAGCCAGTAATGAGGATGTTCATTTAGGTTAGTGGGTTAATGGGTTATAAGAACTTGCGTTTGGCTGATATCAGCTTATTCAAGACGTACTTAATGATGGAACAAACTTAGAACAGTCATCCCTGTGAAAACAGGGATCTTTGTAAATTTATCATTGTTCATTGAAACAGATACGATCACGAACTTCGATGATCCCTGATCAGGTCAGGGATGACGAGATAAAATAATCAAGAAAAATCCTCAACCCGATTAGATAAATCTGATAGATCAGGGTTGAATTTGCTAATCAATTCATCCTTCCAGGCTCTTTTCCATTTCTTCAATTGTTTTTCCCTTTCAATGGCACCTTCGATTGTTTCGTGAAATTCATAGTAAATCAAATCAATGCAGCTATATCTCCGAGCGAAGGCAGAACCAACCATGTTTTTATGGTCATACATTCTTGCAACTAAATTGGAGGTCACACCAATGTACAAAACAGATCTTGATTTATTCGAGATGATATAAACAAAGCCTCCTTTTGCGGTCATTGTATCTAATTGGCAAGATGATCCCTGCTTCCGCAGGGATGACGTTTAAGAGTGTGGTTTTTTTAATCCCTGCTTCTACCTTCGCTGAAGCTTCGGTAGACAGGTCCGCAGGAATGACGTATTTTTTTTATTCCTGCTTCCTTAGCGGTGGCCTATGTGCCACAGGCCACGGGTTGGGATGACGGTTTTTGCTCGAGACTCATCTATTCACGTACTCAAAAACCTTTTTGAAATATTTGAGGCTCAGCTTAAGCATGTTTGTTTGGATGCCGTTTTCGTGGCAGGCGCGGACGATCTCTTTGTTGAGCAGCCAGCGGGACTTCCACGATTGGTTGCTGAGGCCTCCGGGGAGCATATCGACCATCAACAGGGGCAAATATTTTGCTTTAACGCTGTTTGTATATAAAAAGCGGATGAGGAGTTCGTAGTCAGCTGCGATGGTGTAATCCGTCTTGTAACCTCCCAGCTTTTCGTAGGTTGCTTTTTTGGCATAGAATGATGGATGTGGTGGCATATAGCCCCAGGCGAACTTCCCCGGGTGAAAACGCTTTGCCGAATAATATCGTTGGGTCTTGCCCTCATGCTTGCTAACAAACCGAATGTCACCGTAAGTGGCTTCCAGCTTGTCATCGCTGAAGGCAGCAGCTACTTGACTCAGTATCGTTTTGTCGCTGTAGCAGTCGTCGGAGTTGAGGATGCCTATCACCTCTCCAGTGGCCATCCCGATCCCCTTATTGATGGCGTCGTACATTCCTTTATCAGGTTCAGAGATCCAGTTGGTGATCCCGAAATCTTTGATCATCTCGACTGTGTCATCGGTTGAGGCACCATCGACGATGATGTGCTCGATGGCAGGATGATCCTGTGCTTTCACGCTTTCCAGCGTTCTCCGGAGGGTGGAGGCGCTGTTGTAGGTGACTGTGATTACTGTGATTCTTATTTGGGATGATTCCGACATTCGGATTTTCTGATGGTTAGTGGGTTATTAGGTTATTAGGTTATTAGGTTATTGGTCTTTTATTGTACGGGTTGACTCCAACTTTTGGGTGGCCTGTGAGCCACAGGCCACGGATTATTGGTGGCTACCAGAATTTCAAGGATATAGATCAAATGCCTCGCGCTCGCCTCTAACCCCTAAAGGGGAACCTCCCCACTTAACTTTTTGGTGGCCTGTGAGCCACAGGCCACGGATTAGTACGCAGAGTCCTCTACGAGAGACTCTGCCGGGAACAGAAGGAGAATGAAATCTCTCCTGACAATGATTAAAAATAACCCGTGGTCTGTGGCGCACAGACCACCGTGTTTTTTTCAAATAGCCGATGACCTCCATCCCGCTGGCCTTTTATTCATCCACCTTCGCTTAGCTTCGGTGGACACAGAGGTTTAGTTAATCGCCCGGTTTCTGATCTTTACTGCGGGATTTCCCTGGTATATACTGTATGGCTCCAAATCTTTCGTGGCGGTGCTGCCGACAGATAAAATTGAATGACTCTTCATCGTCACTCCGGGGCAGACGACGGCTTTTGCTCCTACCCAGGCGCCGTCTTCGAGGACGATGGGGTTTACGATGAGGTCGAAGGTGGATTTTTTATAGTCGTGGTTGCCGGTGAGGAGCAGGGTTCCCTGGGAGAGGCAGCAATTAGCACCGATCTTCACAGTGGTGAGGTTATCGATCCAGGTGCCTTCCCCGATCCAGGAGTGGTCTCCGACCTCCAGGTACCAGGGATACTTGATGTTTACCGATGGGTTGATGCGGACTCCCTTCCCTATTTTGGCTCCAAACAGACGCAACAATAGCACTTTCAATCCGCTGGAGGGATTCCAGGCGTTTTTGAAGAAGAGGATATTGGTGAAGTACCAGAGGGTTCTCCTTAGGCCATTCCCTGGGTTAAACCATGAATTATCGTATTTTGAAAGGTCAGTCTTCATTGTTCGAAGGAATCAGAAATCAGGAATCAGAAGTTAGAGGTTAGTGGGTTATTCCACCTTCGCTGAAGCTATGGTGGACACAGTGGGTTATTGGGTTATTCCCAACTTCGCCAAGGCTTCATTGGGCAAAGGGTTATTCCACCTTCGATTAAGCGGTGGCCTGTGCGCCACAGGCCACGGGTAGTATGTTCAAAACGGATCTTGATATATTTGAGTAGGTTAATGGGTTATTGGGTTATTCCACCTTCGCCGAGGCTTTAACCTTCGCTAAGCTTAGGTCAACACGTCGGTGGACACAGTAGGTTAATGGTTTCTGATCATGCTTTTGGGTGGCCTGTGAGCCACAGGCCACGGATTATAGTACTAATCTTCTTTAGTATTCTCATTTCTTGCTTGAAAAATGATTCTGTTATTGGGTTAGTCCACCCACGCCGAGGCTTTAACCTTCGCTAAGCTTCGGTCAACACGTTGGTGGACACAGTAGGTTAAAGGTTTCCGATCATGCTTTGGTGGCCTGTGAGCCACAGGCCACGGATTATATAGTTTTTAGCTCCGTAGGAGCGGCCTTTGTAAATCAGGTCACCCCTACGGGGTTTAGATAAACAGCTAATATTAGATCTACAAACAGGTCACCCCTACCGGGCTTTCTGTAGATTGAAAAAGCATAATTATTTTTTCTTAATTATTAAGTTGACGGCAATGGTGGGCCACAGGCCACGGATTAGAATTCAATAAAATCAATTTTCCTTACGATCCGGAAAGTCGATTTTCCTCAACTTCTTCTTCCGCTTTGGCTTCGATGGTGAAGCCGAGGGCTGCTTCGAGCTCTTCACGGATGGATCTGCCGGATTTTTTGGCTCTTTTTTCAATCTGGTAGATCTTGGCATCCACTAAAAACCGATACCAATACCCCTGGAGAAAATGCCAGATCAATCCTTTGGTCCCATCCAGGAACCCGAGTCTGACAAAATACCGGTAAAAGAAATAGAGTAATGGTCTTACAAATTTGGGCAGGCGTAAATACAGCCCTTCTTTGAACCACCTTCTATAATGATCCTGGTTGGTGATGAGTTTACTCCCAATGCTGGGCTCTTTCAAAAAATGATGCTTAAAGTTCAGGATCTCGGCTGCCTCCCGGGTGGCATAGTGGTTGTGCTTTTCGATCCACCAGGTGAGGTCATTCAGGTTGGCGTCCACAAAGTCATGCTTGAAGTGCGTGGTATTCCCCGGCTTCATGATGAGGTGTTCGTCCATCCAACGCTTTTCAAATCTTCCTTCTCCTGTGCGCCAAATCCTCAGGATGTTTGTTGGATAAAATCCACCAAACTTGATCCAACGTTCCATGAAATACACCCGCCGCTTGAGATAGATCCCGTTGATCCCGGCATCCATTTTTGGTAACTTATTGCCTATTTCTTCAACCAGCTCAGGCAATAGGTACTCATCAGCATCCAGTCGAAGTATCCACGGAGAATGGATCTCTACATTCTCAAGCGCCCAATTGAACTGTAAGGCCTGACTTCCCGGCCATTTATTCTGATATACCTGGGCACCCAAAGTTCTGGCTAACTTAACGGTTTGATCAGTGGAGTATGAGTCGATTACAATGACCTCCGAGGTGATGGGTAAAACGGACCGGATACAACGTTCCAGGTGTTTTTCCTCGTTGTGGGTTAATATGACAAGCGTTAGCATTCGATCCATGGGGGAATCATTTAGCGGTGATCCCTTCGTTAACTCAATATTAAATATTTTAGATGATAAATGTGGGCCATTTTCCTTTACTAATCAACCACTTAGGTCAGAGGTGTTTTGATCTGCTATCTTTTGTATGCAAATCTTCATTATTTATTTATACCATAAAGGGCTTCTACAGCGTTGGCTCGGGTTGATATCTATTTTCGATTGTATTTTTCAAATAGTCATCCGGTGCCCCCGACCTAGGGTAGGCAGTTGGCAGTAGCAGTAGGCAGTAGGCAGTTGGCAGTCCAACTACGCCAAGGCTACATTGGACGAAGGCAGTTGGCAGTCATACGTGCATAAGATTCTTCGCTTCGCTCAGAATGACGATTGATTTTTTATTCTGTTTCAAGTCATCGGATGACTGGTGACATACATCAGATGACAAATTCCGGTTTTTCGACTTCGCCCAGGACCCAGCGATAGAGGGTGATCATCTGGGCGGCGACTTTTCGGATGCTGTATTTTTCTTCTATGAGTTTTCTTCCTTTCAGACCCCTTTCAGTCAATTCCTGATCAGACATTGAAAGTGCCTCTTCCAATGCTGATCTGATATATTCTTCGCCAATAGCGGACCACCAGCCGCAGCCGTATTTTTCCAGGTCCTCCCAGGGAGCTCCTTTGGTGGTGATCACCGGGATGCCGCTGGCCAATGCTTCTGCCACTACGATACCGAAGTTTTCACTGAAGGTGGGCAGTACAAACAGATCAGCCTCCAGAAATAAGCGCTTTCTTTCATCTCCATACACCTCCCCTTTCCACTGGATATGATCCGACAATCCACAGGTATTGATCAATTCCTTTAATGATGCGATGTATTCCTGCTCCCCGGGTCCGGCAATGATCAAAGACCATTCACTTTTGATTTTATCATCCAACTGAGAAAAAGCCCTGATCAGCATTTCAAGTCCTTTTTTGTGATGCACCCGGGACAGGAAAAGCATTTTTTTGGGACCATGTGATTTTCTACCATCCTTCACAGGAAACTCCTGTTCATCTACCCCATTGGGGATTACGGCAATGGGTTGTGTAAATCCCATGGCTCTTATTGACTTCGCCTCCATGTGAGCGGTGCAGTGGATCACATTGGCCTGCCGGAGGTCATGTTTTTGGAAAAGAACCATGGCCAGCTTTTTCTTCAGACTGCCCTGGGTCATGGACCAGGGTTCAAGCATTCCATGGGTGGACAGGATGTAGGGAATCTTTCGTTTTCTGGCGGTCCTGGCCATGGTATGTACCGGATATTGCCACAGGCCATTCCCATGGTAGAGGTCTGATTTCCCGGATTCCAGATAGGATTTCATTCCCGGAGCGTAGCCAAACAGTCCCCATTTGGAGCTGGGCTCCGCATGATAGGTGATCCGCTTGTCCAGGGCGATGGGGTCGGGGGATTTCAGTGTCACAACTTCCACCTTCGCCAAGGCTTCGGTGGACAAGTCCACTTTCACTTCTGCCTTCGCCAAGGCTTCAGACTTCGCTAAGGCTTCGTCTGACAAGTCGGCGGACAGGTCGGCGGACAAGTCCACCTGCGCATTGCCAGCAGTCATCCGATGACCTCCATCCCTCCTGGGCCTTTGAGTCATGGGATGACGTGCATCCAAAAGGTCTGCCAGGTTACCGGTGAGCAGCTGCATGTAGGTGGATGGGCCTCCCTTGCTGCGATCGATCGAATGGATGACGTGGGTGATTTTCATTTATGGATGGGCGGATTTTCCGACATTCCGACATTCGGATGTTCAGCCTACGCTAACTTCGGCTGACAAGTCGGACTTTCCGGGTTAGGGGTTAGAGGTTAAAGGTTAGAGGTTAGAGGTTAGAAGTTAGAGGTTAGATACTAAACATCGGCATCCTTATTTCCTCTACTGAAATGGTATTCGATGATCCTTGATGACAACAGACACTTTAAACCATGGTCTGTGGCTCACCAATGCCGTCAACTTAAGGGGATTATTACCTTAATCAGTCGAGAAGAATGACCCTCCCACACCCTTTGATCCCTAAAGGGAGCCACCGCACACTGCAAAACCAGAGCGGCACTAAACATCGGCATCCTTATTTCCTCTACTGAAATGGTATCAATGATCCTTGATGACAACAGACACTTTAAACCATGGTCTGTGGCTCACAGACCATCGGGTTTTTTCCCCATATTTTCACTCCACCCTTTCTTCCCAAAAGAATGCTCAATGAGGATGAGTCTGTAGGAGTATAATAGCCAACACTCGCCCCTAGCCGGGCGCCCCTTAATCCCCTAAAAACCTTCGCCAAGGCTTCGGTATTGAACAAGGGGTCCGCCGCTAATCGTTCCTCTTTATAAATTTTCAACTCCCCTTCATTTTACCAAAGTGATACTCAATAATCCGCAAGGACAACAAACACTCCGCCAGCATTCTTTGGTAGGCGTGATAATGGCCAGCGCTACCCCTTGATCCCCTGAAGGGGACCCATCGCGCCGTTCAAATTCTCAGACTTCCTTTTTATTACCAAAATGATATTCAATGATCCTCAACGACAACAAACATTCCGCCAGCATCCGCTGATACGCATAATACCAACCGCGTTTGCCATCAAGAAAGCCGCGCTTAACGATTAAGCAATAGAAAAAGATCAGTAGGGGTGCAAAGAAGATCTTTTTTCTGATCCGATCTGACAGGCTCAGCTTATGACCTGAGAAAAGTTTTTTAACTTCTAATACCATGTACTTATCCTGAGAGGACAGCCATCTGGAGAGTGGTTTTCTGTCGTCGTGCCAAATGTAATTTTTCAGAATTCCTATCTCTCCATCAATTTTTACCCTGTGTGCATGACCATCATCAACATATCTTGCTGCAGCTTTTTCATATAAGCATGTTCTTGGGGGTAAGATGGTTCCAGAAAGAGGTTTTCCATCGACACAATATTTGAAATTGATTGAAAAGCCTTTGGCTTTGTTGATATCCAATTTTTCAATTTCTTCTATTAACTCATTTGTTATGAGATAATCTGAATCCACACTTAGCACATAAGGAGTATTTACGAGACCAAGTCCATAATTACATTGTTGTGCAAATGATTCAAAAGGATTTTGATACAAGGTTATATTGGGATATTTTGTAATAATCGAAACTGTACTGTCACTACTGTAACTATCTATTATTATTATCTGGCTAGCCCAGGTAAGCCTATCAAGCACTCTTTCGAGATTATCTTCTTCATTAAAAGTGATAATAAGGGGAGTAATCTTATCTAAATCCATCGAATTACCATCTAATGTGAGTGAATTTGATTCTCAGACTCATATTTATGTAATAAATAATAGCCCCATGATACATAAGTCAATAAGAGGATCAGTGGCCAGGTAAGGTTCCCAAGTAAATAAGCTTCCAGAAATGCACCAACCATTAAAGAGAATATACCAGAAACAACAAGCAGATAGTGGTGCTTTTTTTCTTTAATCCTTTGACTGATCCTCCAGGATCTAAATAACAAGGTGATAAGCCCACGTAACATAAAAAAAAAGGGAATAAGTCCTATGACACCCAATGAAGCTGCAACAGCTCCATATGAATTTTCCGTATACCCCATTCTTTCACCCCTTACAGGGGCACCAAAAACAGGATACCTTGAAAATTCTTCCAATTGCCTTGCAAAAACCAAAGCCCTGGTCATTTCTCTGGTGGTATACCCCTCAATATTCTGATTTACATCTTCAGAAACCTCCCAGGTGGTCCAGGCCCTGGCAGCAACAATGACAATGCCCGCCATAACAATCCATTTAATGCTTGAAGTCCTAAAGCCTACCACGAAAACCAGAATACAAATAACTGCTTCTAACATCCCCGTACGAGATCCTGATAGTATTAAGTAATAAAGAGACATTAATAGTAAGACCGAATAGAGGATTTTTTGATTGAGGGTTTTGCTGTCTATGATAAAGAAAACAAAAAGCGGAACACTTGACCCCAGTAAGACTGCAGCGTGCTGTGGATTTCCTGTCATACCCATATATCTACCCTGCTGGAAAATCATTGGGTAGAAATCAAATAGTGATTGATAAAACCCCATTAAATTAAATGTGGTAACGGCTATGATGAAGTAATATATACTTTTCTTGAATGTATCATCATCATTTAACCACTTCGAGACCCCATTTTCAAATACAGCATAAACCATAAGAAAAGTCAAGAAAACCAGGACTGCAATACCTGCATTTCCATAAAACAAATTCTTCATGAATATTAGCAGTTGGAGAAGCAGTAAACCAGTACGGATATTAAGCCAGTCTCTTACTTTGGTTGTATTTAGGCGAAACCAGAATATGAAGACCATTAATAGGATTAAAAGCAGAATGGCTATTGGCCTGCCAAACAACCTGATGGGTTCTAAAGGGAAAACAAGATCCGGGGTATCCAAAACGTATTCATTCTTGAATTCTGCAAAAGAGGAAACCAGAGCAAGAAGAGCCACCAACAACCACCTCGCATTAAGATCATATCTTTTGGCATTTATAAAAACAAAGGTGATGATCAATCCCACAAATAAGAGTGGATTGAAAACAAGATCAGACAGCCGATTAATGTATTCCTCGATCATAATGATGAAAAGGATTCTTTGAATCGATGTGCCCAGGCTTGAGCAGAATAAGGTTCTGCCTGCGCTACTGAATTCATTCCCATTTGTGGAAGTTGCTTTTCATTTTCATGGATCCAACATAGTGCATCAAACAAATCTTCAACACTGTTTTCGTTGATCACCAATCCATTCCAATACATTTTAACTACCTCAACCTGGCTTCCTGAGGCATGCGTACATATAACCGGTAATCCTGCAGCACAAGCCTCAACTACAATTAAGGGCCATGGATCAAAACTCGAGGGGATTATCAGACAGCCTGAATCAGACCAGACTTTGAGCATATCATCCGGTTGAACAAACCCATAATCTTTGATACCTTCTTCACTCAACAATCCTTTCAGAGGCCCCTGACCACAGGCATGTAATTCCCACGCTTCAGGCTTTAGTGCAAAATACTTTTTATAAGCTTCTACTAATTGACGAATTCCCTTTTCCTCCACATACCTTCCAACAAAAAGAAATTTTCTTGGCCAGTGTGCTTCTTTTCTAAACCTTAATGTTTCCTTCAATTTTGATACATCTACACCATACTGACCTTTTATTATCCTTCTGCTCTTAATTCTTTTTGCATATTGGTAGCTCCTTTCACCACTTGTGAGTACACAATCAACCTGCGAGATAATCTTTCGAAGAAGCAACAACCCCATTCTTTGCCTCCAGGTACCCAACCATGGAGTGTCCATGGCCATGATAATTTTCACATCTTTCAGATATGACTTAGCTGAAAATAGTTTTCGATATGCAGGAACAAACCAGCCACATAAAACCAATACATCCGGATTTATTTTAATAATATCCAATCTTAGTTGGTCAAAAGAAGGTGATCTCTCAACAAATTGGACATTAATTCCCTTTGCAATGCTGTTATCAAAACTGGTCTCCTTACTTCTTTCAAATGCGAAGACATGAACCTCCACTCCGGCTTGACTAAGAGCTTTCCAGCAGGCTACCATATAACCTGAGATATCTGACCAGCAGAAGACGACTTTATTCCTTTGATCGGCGGTCCTCATTTCTTTGAAATACTTTTTTTGAGATTGCTCAATTGTAGAAATAAAAGCCTCGTCGCCAGTAGAAGTCTTTCAAATATATGGGCATTGGGAGCCTTTGTAAGCTCTAATTTGGCAATTTCATCCTTTGTGAAACAGATCTCAGGATTAATCCATTTTTTTCCGTTGCCGGCAAAATGTATGGCAACCGATTCCATGGTAATCATCCTGGCATCTTGTGGAGTATAATTTCTTTTTCTAAAATTGAAATATCGGGTTTTGTTTCTCTGAATGTCTTGAATTGTTCGCTTCTTGTAGTCACTTAAAATGGTTACTTCAGGTCCCTGGAATAATGCTTTATCAGCAACTTTACCTAAAAGTAAAGCCCAACACAATTGTTCATTCCACCAGGGAACTTCGGAATTGATGAAATATTTTTTAGAAAAATATTCAACCCTATTTAAATCAACAATTTTTGGATCATAAAGCATAATACCAGAGTTCAATCCTGTCACCAAAGGATAACGAAGGGGGATCAATGGAGAACCCGAATAACCAGGAACATCATCTATGCAATAAACAGCCTCCGGTAGTGTCTGCGGAAATACTACTTTTTGCCGGAAATAAACATCAGAATCTATAAACAGGATTCTTTCATTGTTATTTAAGAGAATCGAAGGGTCAATTAGTTTCTTGAAAAGAGGATTTGATTTTCTAATTTGAGCTGTATAAGGGTAATCCTCTAATTTTTTAGATACTGCTGTTTCATCCTCAAAAACTTCAGCAATTCCTGATAAATAGTTTACTTCATTTTCCGTGAGCGTACCGTCATTAATCACATAGATTTTTCTACCCAATCGTTCCCATGATTCAAAGCAGATTTTGAACCATTGTTGCCTGAAATGATACCTTCCTAACAGTGTGCAAACCGGGATTGTTAATGTTTCCAATACTTCAATAACTGGCTAAAGCTGAAACAACATTCTGAGAAGCATCTATCCATGCAAAATCATGACACCTTTTATTACCTTTTCGAATCATTTCAGTGCTTAATCGGGTATCCTTTAATTGAATAATAAAGTCTAACAAAACATCAGTCTGATCGGGGGCCGCCATAAGTGCTGCACCTCCTGCTATCTCGGGAAGTGATGCCTTATTGCTACATATAACCGGAGTACCGCAGGCCATTGATTCCAATACAGGTAATCCAAATCCCTCATACCACGACAGAAAAAGAGAGGCATGGGCTCCCTTGACCCATTGAATCATCTCTAAATCAGAAATCATATCAAAAACAATAATATTTGGGCTCTCTTTTGCCTGATCCAGCAAATGGGGACCCTGTTCACCCCATACTACCAGTCTTAATTCCGGCCAGGCCTTTTCAAGTTTTTTTGCGAGATGAAGAATCTCTATTCCTCCTTTCTTTGGCCTAAGCCCTCCAATTACCGTGATGTATGGATAATCTACCTGAATTGATTTTGTCTTTCTGACAAAATCAAAAAAAAACGGATCAACCGCATTACCTGAAACCTTTACCTTATTTTCATCCAGATTGAGTAAAGCTATCAGCCTTTTTCGACTAAATTCTGACACGGTGAAAACCAGATTTGCATCCATCACAGCCTTATGTATCCACAAAGACCACCTTTTCATGAATTTTTTATGTTCCTTGTCGGAAGACCAGGGAAGATCTGGTTCAAAAGCCTGTATATCATGGATTGTAATTGCTGTCCTGGTTTTGTTTGTTGGAAAATGTGTTTCCATTGGTGAAAACATCCAGTCAGCTCCTTTTAAATAGGAATCCATTTTAGGATAATCAATCATTTTCCAAAGCCGCTCTATCCACCTTTCTTTAAAGCTGAACACGTCGAAGTCTAAATCCCTCAGTGGTGCATTTTCGGGTAGCTTCCCTTTAGAAATCCATTGTGAACTAAATAGCAAAGAAAGATCGACATTCTGGTCTTTATCCATTTCAAGCAACAAATTATTGATATGCCTGCCAACTCCGGAGCAAGGTAAAAATGTTCTTGAAGGATGTATGAAAGATTTTATGTTCAATGGATGTTGGCTTTCTTTAAGTTTTTAAGAGCTACCCGATACCTGTAGTTAAAAATAAAGGGAGTCAACATCCATATTAATAGTCTCTCTGGAAAATAAAAAATCAGACTTCTAAACAAGAGACTTTTTCATTTCTGCCGTCTAGATTTTTTGATTGAAAAATCTCATCTAGGTAAATAAATATCTTTGTGCATACTAAGTGCATGAAATAGAAATGACGATCCGCAACGATGGCCACCTATTCCCAAAAAATCAGGCGTTCTAATCAATCTCCCGGTGTTGTTATACCCATACTCGAAAATGATTGCAGGATTGACTCGTTGGCATTTTCTCTGCACATATCCATTTTGTCCTCTGACAGAGATATGCCAGCGCATTCTAAAAATTTATTTAGACAATCGGGGAAGGAATAAACAAGGTCGTCCCGGCTTGTGAATTGATCGGTGCTGAAATCCAAATCAGAAATCAAATCTGTACACTTTTTTGAATACAAAAATGGAACAGTAGTCGTCCTGGCCAATAATCCGAATATTAAGGAATGATATCGGGTTGAATAAAATTTCTGATAGGTAGATATCCGTGAAATTAATTTAACAGGATCCCTCGAAAAAGGTATAAACCGGACCTTTGTGTTTGTTATAAAATATCTTGCAAAAAAGTCATCCTCTGGTGTAAAAGGTACGTGTTCAAGAGCATAGCCTTTCGTCGAAAGGTCATCAATCAATGTGTTAAAGAGTTCAATATATCTGGGTCCAATCTTATCTACCTGTTCCTGAATATCATTATGTTTTTTTTTATAAAAATCATACAATAGCGTACCCTTAACAAAACGCCGTCCATTCCACATCATAAAGAGGTTGAGCATATTAAACCCTATCCTATTAGTCTTTATGTCGCTCGGACTGGTTGCTAAACTGAAAGCATTATCATAGGAAAATGAAACATTCTTGAAACCCAGGTCTTTTAGCATTTTGAACTGACTCTTCGATCTCGTTGAAATAAAAGCGCAAGACTCTAAGAATCTTCTGTTCTCCTGCCGAAAATTTGAAACATCCGGGAAATCCACCCCACACAATACCACATTCTCAGGATGATATCGTTCTGAGATCAATTGAATTTTATCCTCTACACCATTGGCGCCTCCCGCTACAATAGCGAGCCGTGTGCTTTTATATTTTTGAAAACTATAAAGATTCTGTATTTGAAAGGGAATCCTGTTTTGATTTAAAAACCGCTCAAATGGAATTCTAAGAGCTATATCACCAACATTTGTTTCATGGTTTGCACCAAGCAACGCCAATTCAGTAGCTTGTGATCCAGACCTTAACCTTCTCGACTCCTCGATCAGCTTACAATAGATCTGATCTTTTCTCCACCTGAAATAATCAAGGATCATTTTTTATTTAACCGAATGCTTCAATGCAAGTTTCGAAAGCTTGCTGATTCTATATGATCTGATTAGCTTTTCTATCAACGAAAATTTCAAACCCTGGATTTTTTGATCTTTATCAAATTTTCTGGTCTTATGACCCTTTTTATGACTGAAGTATTCATCAGAGTCTTCCTTATGAGTATTATTCCACCTCGAGCTAATGATCTCCAGACCTTTCCAGTGCGTAACAAAATTGATGAAATGACCATTTTCAAAAAGTGCCCTGTTTCTTCTTGGAATTAAGAGATTAGGAATATTTGAAAACAATAACAGCCGAGTGAATAATCGTTTAACAGAATGGCTATTCTTAACAATAATTACTCCGGAATTCAATCTCCCGGAAAAGCCATTTGCCATATAAATATATTTCCCTTCTTTATTAAGTGATCGGAAATCAGGTGCATTGTCGCGTATCAGGCAATCAGCATCAACAAAAACAACCCACTGAAAATCCTTTCTCAAGAAATGCTTTATTGTAGGGATTTTTATCCATGCTGAATCTTTAGGGCTAATTCCGTCAGGCTTATTGATCAATAACCATTCGACCCCTAACCTGTCTGCATAATTTTTATGTGATTCAATACAATCCTTATATTTTAGATCATAGCCATTTGTTGCTATTGAGAAAAGGATGGATTTGCTTTTACTTGCCATTAAAGAAAATCACAGATCTGGTAATCGACATAAACTTTTCTCCGATATAAGGATTGGTGAGTTGTGTAAGCACCTTGTAGACCGGGTTACCGAGAATCGCCGATCTCTTTCCTATACTTAAAGCTCTTTCAAAATACTGTGACGCTTCCTCAGGGAATCCTTCCCTCAAAACACCCCGTCCATAAGCCCAATATCGCTGTGCAATCAATTTCCTTTCTTTCTTATTGAGTTCCGGGAATACGTTTTCAATCAGATTTAGCTGATGGTTAAATATGCGGATATATTTTAATGGATCATCTTTTGCCAGTTTCACCTGGCTAAACCTCTTTTCATTATCATATTCTCTGAATTGATATGAAAATTTAGGAAAGTATTTAAAGCGATAGCCCTGTAGAAATAATCTGAGGTGTAAATCCCATTCCTGGCCTTTCGGTAGATTTTCAGTAAACCCCCCGACGGATTCTATCTGATTTTTTCTGTGCAGTGGACAAGATGTTAGTGGATTTACCTTAAGAAAGTACTCAAGTGAAGATTCTGAGTTTTTGGGAATTCTGTATTTGAGATGATTGTCAAAGACGGTACCTCCTTCATCAATATATTCCACATCAAAAAAAGGAATACTATTGTCATCTAGTGCATCAATAATTTTTAATTCACTTTCTAATGAATTTTTTACCAACCGATCATCTGAATCCAAAAACTTGATATACTTTGATTGAGCCTTTCGCCACCCTAAATTTCTTGCAGAAGGAGCTCCCAGATTCTTTTGATGGAAGACGTTTATTGATTTACCAAAACTTTCTAATATCTCACGAGAATTATCAGTAGAACCATCATCAACAACAATGACTTCCACATCAACATTTTTCTGGTCTATTACACTGTCAATGGCTTCCCGGATATACGCTGATCCGTTAAAGTTTGGAATGATGACACTGATATCCGGAGTTTTCAACTTCGCAACATCTTACCTTTCGGTATTTATAAGTTGTTTAATAATCTTCTCAACCAAAACCTGGACTTGATCCATTTTTTCAGTCCATTCACTACTCTTTTGAATCTGACAGACAAAGCAGGAGCCTTGAAATAATTGAGAATATGACGCTGCGGAATAAGATCATTCCAGTGATAACCTGCCCAATGCAGATATATTACTCTCTTTTTATGATCCAGGCCACCATAATCCCACAAGTAATAATCATTTTCTTTTTTATACACGGATCCACGCTGACCAGCCCATGAAGTATGAACTACTGATTCAAGTAATTCAGAAAGCTTGGTTGATGTTAGATTCTTCTTATGATCAAAACAATAGTTGATAAAAGCCTGATCTGTATTTCTGGAATTTAAATCATCTCTGAATTTACTTACAGCCTCATCACCGAGTTTCAATAGCTCTTGCTTTGAAAAAAGATCCTTTTTGGATGCCCAAAATCCTGAAAGGAACCCCTTCGCTTTTCCATTTTTTACCAGTTGACTTCTGAAATTACCAGGATTGTAAACCTGGTCAATGGCCTGATCATAATAAATGAAATCATTTTCATTTAATTGGTCCAAAACTGGGTTTAAATCGGAAAGGACAATACTCCTGGAATCCGAATAAATAAAATGATCCAAAGGCCCCCAAAAAGATGCATACCTCCTAAACCAATAAGGTCCATATTCGGTATGACCTAATTCAAACTTTCTGCCAAGATCCTCAAGCTCCGAAAAAGCATCATCTTCATAAACACTGAAGTCAAATTCACTAGCAAGCCCCAAAATCTGGTTGCAATTGCTATCAAATGGGATCAGGTAAAGTTTTAGCTCAGGATTATATGCTCTGAAACTTCTGAGAAACGCTATGACCCATGGAAGGACATTGTCATTAGCAGAAAAGTAAACACCCTTTTTGGACATCTTCATAGTATCCTAAATCAGATTAGATTTTGGATTAGGTTGCTGATTTCAATTGTAAATGGCTTTTTAGAGTCATGTGATAAATGACTCGTGTCTGGTATTTCATATTCTTGTAATTGTTTGAAATCTGCAAAATGAATACTTTTAACAGACAAATCATTCATCGCCTGATCCCAATATTTCTGCTTCGGCATCCAAGCATTCTCCAGCAACCATCTTTCTTCTGAAAAGGGCATATGAACAAAAATCAATTTTCCCCCTCGATCTTTAAATTGCTTAATCCATGGTTTCCAATCATTAATCTTTGATAGCCAGACAGCTTTATCGTATGGGTTCTTTTTGACATGATCCCTGACACTATTTATTCTAAAGTCATAAATCCATTGGGTGTCTGTAATATTAAAAAAACTCGTTTGCTCTCGAGATGGATATGTCATGGTAAACATGGGAGGAGGTAATTGTTGTTTGCCAATTAGGTTACCCCAAAGACGTTCACTGTTGCTATTCGGATTTAGGAATAAGAACCACTTTTGAAGGCTCATTGATAATCGCTTATTTATTTTCCGGTCCAGAGAGTATTTTGAATAATAATGTTCAACAATCAACTGTTGGTCTGAATTAGTATTTACAAGCGATCCTTGTGTTTCATCAATTATAATAACACCATCAAATGAAGTGTTTTTAACAATGTCTCTAAATACCGGAAGGGAACAACCTCTTCCTGATAATGCCAGCTGGATGATTTTGCTTTCCGGAAATTGATCCTTCATCACTTCCAGGTCAATATCTACCTGCATACGTGAGGCTCCTAATAAAAGTATATCCTTATCAAAGAGATCCTTAACCTTTTCTCGTTCTATTGCCCAAAGATCCGCATCACTGACGATTGTTTTCAGGTGATTGGCTTTTGTTAAGAGTACTTCGTTGACTGAAAGCAATGCAATCAGAGAAATTAGCGTTGCAGAAAAGATCAATGGCCACTTTTGCATGCGGGCATCAGGTTAATTTAAAAGGTTTCGTTTCCTTCCACCCTCACCCCTCTTTCCCCTAAAGGGGAGGTCAGCGCGCAGAGGTAGAAGACTAAAACTGAAAATAGATGAATGAACGATCCTCTCCGGTCAGGGTGAAAATCATGTATAGCATGACCGTCATTGTAATGGATACTTTCCACCATTTCAACTGTGGTAAGATCATTTCAAGATCCATATTTCTAAACAGGTAATTGAATCCTAAAATGATCAACATCACCATCGACGTGATCCCAACCTCTTTCATCCCAAGAATGGATTCATCCTGGGAAACACCAAACATCGCTTGGAGGAAATTCCAGGCCTGCTCAAAGGAAACCGCCCGAAAAAAGACCCAGGTGATGCATACCAGGAAAAAAACTCCAATAATCCGAATAAATTCCGGTATTCTCAGGGAGGGTATCATTATTCTTACAATTCTTTCAATGGTTAAGAAGACTCCATGTAACCCTCCCCAGACCACAAAGGTCCAGGAGGCACCGTGCCATAAGCCACCGATCAGCATGGTCATCATCAGGTTCTGGTAGGTCCGCAGCTGTCCCTCTCTGCTTCCACCCAATGGGATGTACAGATAATCCCTCAACCAGGTGGAAAGCGAAATGTGCCATCGCCGCCAGAAATCTGAGAAACCGGATGCTGCATAGGGGAACCGGAAGTTTTTGGGTAGGTGAAATCCAAGCATTCGGGCTATTCCAATGGCGCAGATGGAATAACCGCTAAAGTCACACAGGATCTGGCCCGAAAATGCCAGGGTTCCTATCCATGCCGATAGTGTGTCAATCTTTCCTGAAGTAACATAGACCTGTTCTACAACCGGAGCTAAAAAATGATCTGCAATGACAGTTTTAAGGAAAAGACCGACTATTAACCAAAAGGCTCCTTCACCAAAATAATCCCAGCTTAATGATTTTTGTGTTTTGCATTGATTCAGGAATTCGTGAGACCTTACAATCGGACCTGCCACCAGCTGGGGAAAAAAGGTTACGTAAAGTGCATAATCAAGGAAACTGTGCCAGGGTTTTGCCTGGTTTCGATAAATGTCAATGGTATATGACAGTGTCTGAAAGGTATAAAACGAAATTCCAACCGGCAGTATAATACTGTAATGATCTACCTGATAGTTGATTGGGAAAATCATATTCAGGTTGTCAATGACAAAATTGCCGTATTTAAAAAAAGCCAAAAGGCCCAGGTTCGTAAGCAAACTAATCGCCAACCAAAATACCCTATTTCTATTTTTGTCAGATCGATAAATTTGCCTGGCTGCACTCCAGTCAATTAATGTAGACACCCATAATAGCAGAACAAAAGGTGGGTTCCAGGCGGCGTAAAAAATATAACTTCCGATCAGCAGGATGAATTTTCTGCTATTCCATCCTGAAAAGCCATAATAGAGTATCAGAATTACTCCTAAGAATAAGGAAAAAGTAAGTGAATTGAAAAGCATTAAATAGACGCGATCAAATCTAAGAGCTTTCTTTTTCTTCTCTCCGGATCACACAGTTTATTGATATTCTCTTTTCCTCTCTTGCCAAATTCATTTCTAAGATGCTCATCAAGAAGCAAAGTCTTAATGTGTGTAGCCATGGTTTCAAAATCATATTCTCTACATAGAAATCCGGTTTCTCCATGAATGACTTGTTCCGGTATGCCGTTATGAAGTGTTGAAACAACCGGCAATCCCAATGACGCTGCTTCAGCCAGTGACACCCCAAAGCCTTCCTGATCACCATTCGATGCAGTTACACTGTGTTGGGCATAGACCCAATGAGTTGACAATAGTTCGAGTACTTTATCATTTGGCTGCGCTCCTTCCAGGGTTACATGATCTCCAAGTTGTAATGATTCAATTAAGCGTTCTGTCTGATCCCTCAGTTCTCCTTCGCCGATCATGGTAAGTTTTGCTTCAGGAATTTCATTGACTACAATTCTTAAGGCATGTATCAAAGCCAATGGGTTTTTTTTTGCAGTCAACCTTCCTATAAAAATGACTGATGGGTAGAACGTCTTCTTAGTTGACAAATTTATCTGTGAGGTGTCTATTCCCAGTCTTATGACTTCCACTTTTAATGGATTACATCCTTTTAAAATGGCCAGTCGCCTGATATGATCTGAAGCGGCAATTAACTTTACAGCTCCATTAAATGCCCGCTTTAGTTCCAGATTATAGGTCCCACTTTTGGCCACTGTAATATCGGCTCCGTGGAGGTGGACTACAAATGGAATTTTCAGTCTTTGTAAAACAGGATAGATTAAGATAGCTGTTGACGCATAATCCGTATAAACTATATCAGGTTTTACTGTTTGTAGCACCGGGGATAACTTACTGGTTGCATTCCGTTGCAGAACCTGAATCCTTGATTGATCATTCAAAAACCTGTATCTCACCCGGTCAAAAAAAGAAGTCAAAACACCAAAATTGATTTGGTGAGCTTTGAAAGAAGGGTGAGCAGATGTATGCTTCGTTTGAAAGATCAGGTCGAATTGACTGAAAGTATTGGCAAACAGATCAACGGACTCAGAAATAAAAGTTTCTGAAACCAATCCATAATCCACTGCTATATATGTTAGCTTCTTCAAGCGTATTGATCCTTTATTAATTGGTTACAGGCATTGGATATCAAGTCATAATTTCTCTTGTTAAAAAATTCCTTTGGAGAAATGTCAAACCCTTTAGGTTGAAATTGTTGATCAACCAATTCAGATATATCTTTTGTAACCCCTAAACCCACTAACCCAGCCAGTCTCTCAATCTCAGCTTTTTTCTCCTGAACAAAATCCTCATATCGGAAGAGGTGAATCCTGTTCTGATTGTTAACAAAAAGTTTGTAGCAAGCATTTGCTCGTTTAGCCAGCGTCTCAATAAAATTTACTCCATCGTGCCCATAATATTTTCCATCTCCTACTAATTCCCAATCGAAGGTCAACTCTCCTATTTGATCGACTGTACCCTCGAAATTCCCATTTACATTGAGTCTGTTACAAATACTTCTAACATTGTCAAAAGGGTTTCTTATGATCAATATAAATTTTGCTTCAGGAAAGTGTTTTGCGAGTTCTGGAAAGAAGAAGGTAAAAGAAGGCTCCTTAATGATTTTTTTTGAGAAATAATCTTTAGAAAATTTTATGAATTGACTAAAAGTAATTTCCCTTTCCACAAGCTTTTGTTGAAGATCTCCCAAATGACAAAATACATCAACGGTATAGCTTGAAGAGGTGGCTTCCCCCAAAAGAGCAGATATTGCAGAGGTTCCGGTCTTTTGATTGCCTAGAATGAAAACAGGTTTTTTATTAACCCGATATTTTAATCTTACCCATGTTCTATATAACCTATAGTTGAAATTCATTTCACACCCTCCAGTACTTGTTTCAACTTCTCCAGATTGTTTTCATTGTAATATTTATTAAATCCTTCTTTTGGAAAAGATGTAAGTCTGAGTTTATCAAGAGAGTTGATTATTGAATCTCCAGAAAGGTCAGGTAAAACCAATCCCATTTTATACTTTTTGGTGATTCTTCCAATATATGTATTAATAAGCGAGAGCACCGGGATATTGAATTTCGCCGTTTTAGTCAGAATGTTACTGCTGTGATTAAAATCTTCGTAAGCGCAGTAAATAAAGTCACATTGCCTCAAATATCCATTAAATTGGAGATCGTCTTCCACATTTAAAATGAATTTAACATGATCGGGATGTTGCTCGTGGTATTCTCTGATTTCAACCTGCTCCTCTTTATCAAAAGAATCATAAATGATCCTTCCCATGAAAAGAAAGTTTATTTGATCATACTTCTTTGAAATCCTGAGCAGTCTCAGCAAACCCTTCCGTTTGCTTAACCCACCACAAAGCCCGATTACTTTTTTTCCTTTTTCAAAGATTTCAGGGACTTCCGCATATTCATCAATGGTAATGTCCGGAAAACGGACAAGCTTATGCTTTTGACACCCCAAAACGGTCTCTTCATTCAAATGGAAAAGTTTTTCGGCATATTGTCCGTATCGGTTTATTTCCTCACATTTTAAGAACATCATCAATGTGACCCACCTTTCGGGAAGTAGCATCCTGCTAAAGACATGCCTGACTTGTAAAAACCCATCTCCACTAACCAGAAAGACCAAATCAGATTTTTTGTAGTGGTTTCTCTTCAACAGAAAGTAAAGCAACACCCAGCCCCTTAGAGAGCCCTTTTTTTGGATAAGCCCTGAAAGATGATAGACGAATTTGGGTATACCACCCAATATCAAATTGTCAGTCTTTAGGTTTTCTGTACTGATTCCTGCCTCTACGAGCCTTTGATAATGATCATCTGGCTTTTCGACTATTTGAACTGTAGAGTAACCCGATTCCAAAAAGAATCGACCCAAAATAAAATTATAAATGGGATGATGACCTCGCCAGGCCAGATGATCAATAAGGATTACCCTATTTGACATCAAATAAGGTATCAATCAAATTTCCGTCAAATTTCAGATAGATATTTGGCAGTAATAGCTTACGAATAGGAAGAAGTCCAAATCGCGAAAGTCTCATAAACAGACGTTTCAACTGAATATTTTTATGAAGATTGTTTTCATAAATCCGTACCCATCCCGCGTCACTATATGCTTTGAGTAATTCCAGAATTTCCCGGTCTCTCTTCTGACCTCCGACACCGGTTTTATGTGCTTTATGCTTCCGGTAAATGCTGTAATAGTCATCCGACCTAATGTACTCAGCATGATCCGCAGCCCTCAGATACCACTCCCAGTCAAAAACATAATTCATCTTTTCATCTAAAGGACCTGTTTGCTCCCATAATTTCCTGGTCCAGAAGGTAGCAGGCTGAACGAATGGATCCGAATATTTCAGTTTTTCTCTCACATTGGTATCATTCCTGGCAAATACGTCAAGACTACCTTCATGGGTATGGATACACCCGCCATGCACCAGTATTGATTGATCCAACTTACCGTGCAGGATGTTTGCTATCTTCAATAGCGTACCCGGTAAATAATAATCATCACTGTTTATCCAGGCCAGGATATCACCGGAAGCTTTTTCAAGCCCCCGATTGATCGCATCCGCCTGCCCGTTGTCTTTTTCACTTACCCAGGATGTAATATGCTTTTCATACTTTTTAATGATCTCCACAGAGTCATCTGTACTCCCCCCATCCATAATGATATACTCCAGATTTGGATACATCTGACCAATCACAGATAAAATGGTTTGCTCCAGGTACTGCCCCTGGTTAAATGATGGGGTGATGATTGAGATCTTCGGATAGTTCATTGAATGAATTTCAATGCGTATGCTTTTCTCTTCCGCTGATACAACCTTCGGATCAGCGGGATTTGATCCAGCTGGATCAGCATATGATATGCTTTTAAGTTTCTTTGCTTGTTTTCGCTGATTGATGTCTTTACATGATCTATGATCTCATCGCACTCTTTCAGATATTCCTTCTTGTTGTCACTCAGCTGATTTCCATGTTTTCGGAATGCTCCAATCAGACCGGGCGCATTGTACAATTCACCAAACTGAAAAAAACGCATCCAGAGTTCAAAATCACCTGCCAATGGATAATCTGTGCTGATGTATCCACCAGCACGCTTCCACAACGAACGTTTCCAGAAGGTACTCTCCTGCTGAATGAAATCAATGGGACCACGATACCTTTTCAATAAATAATCAAACTCAATCCCATAGTGAGGTCTGCTCCGAACCACATAGCCTTTTTCCGAAAGTAGAAGGGGTTGACCCTGGATCCATTCTGACTGAGGGTGTTTTGTGAATAAATCGGCAAGTAAGAACAAGGAGTTAGGCATCAACACATCATCGGCATTGATCCATCCCATGATCTCTCCGGTGGATTTCTCAAACCCTTTGGAAAGGGCATGATACATCCCCTGATCCGGTTCGCTGGCCCAATAAGTCAGGTGAGCTTTATGCTCCTTAATTATTGCAACAGAGTTGTCATTACTACCCCCATCAATGACAATATACTCCAGGTTTGGATATCCCTGGCAGAGCACAGATTCAATAGCTTCACCCAGGTATTTCCCCGCATTGTAACAAGGCGTGACCAGGCTTATTTTAGGAAATACGGTATCCATTTTGTTTAAAAACAGGATGTGAGGACTTTAGATAAATGGCATCTGCCTGCCAGAAAGCCTCATCTCCTGGTCTTCGCATCACATTGATCAAATCGTACATTCGATAGCCTTTGTCTGATAGATAAGCGGATATTTCATGAAACAACACGGCAGTTGGTGACACATGGAAACCATACACCTCTACAATGATGCATTGAATGTGACCCCATTTATCACCGATCCCTTCAAATATTTGTATTTCATAGCCATGCGTATCCAGTTTCAATAATATATCGTCATTGATCAGTTCTTTTAGAGGTACCACATCTACTTCAATGGCATTTTCAGTACTCCCATAAACGCCGCTACCATCCAGGTCATCCGTTACATTGAAGGAAACTTTACCGTTTTCCTTTCCAAGGACCGCCTGAATGATCCGATCCGTTTTATTTAATAACGATTTCTCAATGGCCTCCACCTGATCAGGAATAGGTTCAAGTAATGTATACCGGGCATTCGGAAAGATCCGTTTAGAGACTTCCGTCCATTTCCCCGAGGCCGCTCCTCCATCAATGATAAGGGAGGGTTTCAACCCCACCTTTTTGAGCCTGCCTAGTGCCTGGATCATTGATAGCTCCTGGCCTCCGGACCGGTTTCTTTGGATCGTGAACCCCAGGATCCTGAAAATACTCCTGATTAAATTTTTAATGCTGTTCATTTGATATAAGCAAAATTCATTCTTATGAGGTTGTACAACCGACCAAGTTTATGTTCAAGAATAAGGATGTCGTGTTCCCGCTCATGCAGTCTTCTGTAGGTCAAACTCAACCGTCTGAATTTCCACAGTTCTGAAATGCTCATTGAGAACTGGAAAAGGAGGTTTCTTCTTAAACTGCGATAAAAATCATAAACAACCGAGGACATGCCAGCCGCAAAAAACATTTTTCTGAGAATGGACCACTTAAGGCGACCGGCCGGCATGAAGTGTGTCAATACAAGCTCCTCCGCATAGTAAATTCTGTAGCCCAGTTGTCGCAGGGCAAAACAAATCTCCGTATCTCCTCCATCTGACAACTTCTTACCTGTTCTGTCTTTATTTCTTAGGGTAAATTTCCCTTCTGACATGAGATCCATTAAAGCTTCCTTTCTTATCACCATTCCGGCCCCCCACACAAACCCCCTTTCTTCGGTAATATCCGCTGATCGCTCAAATTGCTTTCCCACTGCATAATGTTGCTGATACCTGCCAAACCAGTCCGGTGGCTCATCTTCAAATGCGGCCAGGTTATGACTCCCGAATACGGCGATTTCCTGTTTGCTTTTGAGCAATGCATAGGCCCGTTCCAGAAAATCGCTCTGCAGCCAGTTATCATCATCACAAAAGATCAAATTGTCGAAGTCCGCTTCCATGACACCTTTTGCCCGGGCATATGTCAGGCCCGGATGGGGCTCTTTAGTGATCTTTAACGTTTGAGCATTCCCTGATTTTGTCCAGGTTTCCCGGGCTACCCTGGTGGTCTGATCAGTACAGTTATTGTCTACCAGCACGACCTCCCAGGCACCTTTAAAGGTTTGGCTGGCCAGATGTAATAAGGTTTTCTCTATCCTGGATTCACTATTGAAGCAACAAATGATTACAGAAATGCCTTCAAAAGATGATATTTTCACCTTTTCAAAGAGTTTTTAGAATTCATAACCAAAATTCTCGAGATCATCCTTATAATAATTCTCTAAAATGGATCGTGATGAACTATCTATCAATTGCTTATAAGTAGTAAAATTACTACCTGAAGAATTCACTTGGCCTATACTTTTTAAAGACTCAAATCCCAAAATTGAAGATAAATTTCTACCATGAAATTCTAAATCCTCAAGTCTGCCAAGATATTTAATATCTATATCCCCGAAAACATTCTTCAACCATGTGGTTTGTGGAAGCCACTGAATATGAGGTGGATTGTGCTGTAGCTTTCCCTCAATTAGATATCTTACACAATCTGATACCGATGCATTCTTCAGTATGTCATAATCCATGTGTTTACCGTATCTGGCATTTTCCGGATTGATGGAAGAATGGTAATAGGATTCCTCCAAGCGGGCATAATTGTAGAGCGAAATGAACCTGCTGAATGGATTTCTTACAATTGCAAAGGAAAACAGCCTATCATACATATCCTTTCCCAGCATGTTTTGGTATTCATTAACCGTATAATGCCGTGGAACCTTGATTCCTAAGGCTTGATATATGGAAGTTCCGGCATTTTTTGGAATGTGAATAAACACAAAAGAAGGATCACCTATAGTAATATTTTGAAAGTCAAATTTGGATATGACCTTTTGTAGCCTTTTTTCAAATGAAGACTGGAATATCATGCTCCAGAAAATTTTCTAATTACATTCTTTGGATTTGCCTGGGTTGTAAATTTCCTTTTCATTTCTTCTTCAGCAATAACCTCTTCACAAAACCGGATGGTCTCTATAAATAACTTCTGCTTCCTTCCTACAGCCAATTTCTTTCTGAATGATTTCGCTATCTTTCGTAGTTCGTCATAGTTATAATTGAACAATTCCAGATCTGTTTCTTGTATCCAGCTTTTATCATCTCCTAAGTGAAAGGTGAGATCGCCGTTTTCTATCCAGTAGAATTTACTTGCAACCCTGATCATATTCAGGCAAATGATGATCCCAACTGGCCCGGAACCAATAATAGCATGCTCAAAATTAAAATTATCAATGTATTCCTTTTTAATTACAAAACAGTCAATCCCTTCATGCGGTTTACCAATCTGCGCATACATCATAGGTAATTGATTTGGTAGCTGATATTCAGTAGATATGGTTTTGCGATTGATCGCTATTGCGTCATAACCAGCAGAAATGTAAGCAGCTACGGTAAGGTAAAAGTGAGGCATAACAGCAATATCCACGTTTGAATAGATATAATAATCTGCTTCTGGTGACAAAACCTTAAAGGACTGAAAAAGATCTGCTAGCAGAGGAAGTTTCTTCACCTTCTTTGAAGGAATGATATCTCTAAATGATCTTTTTAGTTGGACTTTTTTATAGAAATATTCAGGAATGACACTTTCGTCCTCCAAATAATGACTAGAAAGGAACTCAATTTCCAGATCCTTGCTTGACATTAATGAAAATTCCCTGGCAATTCTCATGCTTTCAAAAGTGATCGGTTGAGCAACAAAAAGATCTGATTCTGATTGAACATTAACCGGATTAACCAGATGTGCTAAAACCATAGAAATTTCATGTTAGTCAATTCTAAAAGAACTTTTACCAAATAGACTAATGTAATTCTAACCAGCTATTTTCTAATAAATATGCCATTTTGTTGAAGTACTGTGCCATCAATTGGACTCAACAACTGGTGCCAACTACCAGAATAAACATATCCGATATCCGTTAATCGTTGGTATAATTTGTCAAACATGGGCTGACCAGCATATAATTCCTTAAATGACAATTCGATAATTATTATCTTGGTTTTTTTAAGGTTTCCCTTGCTCCATTTAGCACATTTTCCTCATAGCCCTGAACATCAATTTTCATAAGAACATTGTTTTTGAAATCGATTTCATCTTGAACTGAATCAAGAGCTCGTACTTCGACTTCTTCTGAAGTTTCATTTTCAGTAAAGGGAAATGATGTTTTATGGGCAGGCTTCATTTTTAGCAGGGACGAACTTGGGGAGAATTCATTTTTATTAATAATGAGCCGCTCATGTTTTTCGCCAAGTGCAAAATTAAATGTATATAAGCCAGGAATTCTATCTTTCAACTTTTCGAGCCTTTCATAACAATCACGAAGTGGCTCGAATGAATAAATATTTGCTGATGGAAAAATTTTATGAAAGTCTATAGCACTGCTGCCTTGCCAAGCACCTACATCAATCACTGTTTGAATGTTTAAATCCCGGATCCATTTATACCTATCCTTTTCGTCGGGAGCAAACTTCCAATCCCCGGAAGTTGAGGAGCGTATAAGGTCAATATATTTTTCCGGATCTTTTCTAAACTGTGGAGCAAGTTTTTTTAAGAAATAAGGTATATCATTTGCGTTTGCATTTAAGCGGTTGATAGCAAGAGTGAAAAATATTCTCTTAAAAAATTTGCGAATCATAACCTGTTTTAGCGTTATTCATTATTGAAGATGGATTTAATATCATGAAACTTCTTGAAATTTTTTCTAATCCAATTTATGTCCTTATCCCACCATTTGAGCTTTAATAATTTTCTGATCTCCGTTTCTGAAAATCTATATTTAATCACTCGAGCTGGGATACCTCCAACTATGGCATATGGTGGAACGTCTTTGGTTACTACAGAACCTGCACCGATTATCGAGCCATCCCCAATGTTTAATCCTCCCTTAATAATTGCATTTGCACCAATCCAGACATCATTTCCAATGATCAGATTTTCAAATTCCTTAAAATAGTTCTTATCCGCAAAGCAAACATTCACTTGTTTTTGGGTAGAATAAAATACGGGATGAGTTGATACAAAAGTATCAGAAGGATGTGTCCCTAAACAGATTTTTACGTCTTGTGCAATTGAACAGAATTTGCCAAATACAGTATTGTTAACACGAGTATTATCACCTATATACGTGAAGGCGCCCAATGTTACTCTATTTAATGCAGCATTATAATAGACTTTATTATTATCTGACAGCCTTGTCTCATTCATTTGGACTCCATCACATACAATATTATTTTCACCAAACTCACAAGAATAAATATTTACTCTATTCCCAATATCATTAGTTTCACTAAATCTTGAATCTTTTATTATTGTGCTTTTTCCAATATTTAAATTTCTCGATGAGCGCACATTTTGAACTACAGCGCCTTCAGAAATGCGATTATTGACACCAAGCGAACAATTTATGATCCTTGGTTCTGAATAATCCACAGATCCTCTGAATATTTTTTTTAATAACCTTAAACTCTTGTTGAAAATGGGGTTATGATTCAATTGGCAGTTATTTAAATAAACTGATGATATTCAGATAATTGCGAACAATATCAATTTTATTTTCATAGTGACTGGCAGACTAAGATCCAGAGCAAGGAACTTTAATAATTTAAATTTTTCAGTAAAGTCATATCTCGTATAGTTTTTAATCCTATTTAAGAAGAATCTAAAGCCTTCCAGTGCCTCCTTGTTATATTTATATTGATGATGTTTCAGCCCTATTGACATCAATCTAATCCACTCTTTATTTCCCAAAATGGCCCCCTCTTTACTATTAAACATGGAGGAGATGCCACTCCCTGTGACTCTATAGACTGCCATGGGTTCATCAATGAAATAAAATTTTCCATATCGCCCAAGAATAATACTTAATGCAATATCGCCAAACATCACCTGAATAAACCAATCCGGCAAAGGTTGCGCCTTAAATACATTTCTAAAAAGAAGTGTACGGGACTGAGGACGTAACTTAAATTTAAATATTTCGCCTACATCAGAAATGGTATTTCTATTATAGCCATGGGCTTCTTTTGGTGCATCTTTTATAATGTAATTACCCTCATTGCTTTTTATTGCGATATCATGCCAATGATGACACGCGACAAGACTAGAATCACTTTCAAGAATATCTATCTGCTTTTGAAGCTTAAGTGGATCAGTCCAATAATCATCCCCTGGTAACAGGGCTATATATTTTCCTGATGAACTTTTTATATTTTCTATAATATTATGTCTCCCAGTTGGACGTCCATTGATATAGATTACATCTTTGCGAGAGCGCAGAAATAAACGAATCTGATTTGGATATTTTTCAGCATAATCTAGACATATCTCTCGAGTGCCGTCACTAGATCCATCTTCTCCAATAATTAGTTCAAAAGAGAAAGTAGTTTTTTGCATTAGAACACTTTCAATCGCATCTGCGATATATTCTTTATGATTATATGTGTTAGTGATTACACTAACCATAGGGTTTTCCATTTCAGAATTATATCAATTACTTTATAACTTACTGTGAACCATTGAAAACAACTTTTGCAAATAATATACCGGGACTAACAAAAAGATGCTCAAATGTTCGTGGAGATACAGATTACCAAAGCCATTAAGTTTGTCAAAATGGTATCTTATCATTTTCTTAAAAGACTCTCTGTAAATCCCATTGAAATGCTTCATCAATTTAAAAAACATCCTTAACCGCATAGAATGCTTGAATTTTCCATGGATTAAATTACTTACTCCACCTTGGTGCTTGCGATATACTGACCAGCTCTCATTAAAAAACCTTATTTTCCCTGTGCCACAAACAAGAATAAATAGTGCCATGTCTGAATTTATGATCCCATCGAACCAATCAGGAAAATTAATTGGTCCATTACATCGAAACAATATACTTGCTGTGGGTATTAATGGCTCTTCTGATATTAAGTCATCCATAGTATAAACTAATATATCCTTGTCCAATCTGTTTCCTGAAAGATTACTAAACAAAACATCAGATCTTTTGTGTCCAGCATATTTGACAATTGCGTCATGAAAACAAATATTATAATCTGGATTGTACTTAAGATAATCTACTTGTTTTTGGAGCTTCTGTGGATCATTCCAGTAATCGTCTCCTTCGCAAATGGCTATATAATTTCCTCTTGCCTCCTTTAAACACTCTTTAAAATTAAAAATACCGGTAGGGATACCGCTAATGTATATGCAATCGTTTCGAGAACGCAAAAACAATCGAATCTTGTCAGGGTACTCGGTTGCATATTCTATGCATTTATGTCTTGTTCCATCAAATGATTCGTCCTCCCCCAGAATTATTTCAAATGGAAAATTTGTTTCCTGTAGCAAAATGCTATCGAGACATTGTGAAATAAAGTCACTATGGTTGTAAGTAATAACAATAACGCTAACAAGTGGCTCTCCCATTCCAGAATATGTTACTTGTGGAAATACTTTTCGAGTCTGGTTCCCTCAAGTTCGCGTAGTATTTCCGCAACAATTTCTGGATGCAGATTGGTTTTCCATTTATCTTTCACCTCCTTAGATTTATATACAGCATTTCCATGATCGGAGTGAGTAGATTGTGAGAGCTTAAGAAATTTTTGAGTTTTTTCGGAGAGATCCAATCCAACAAACCCAAACAAATCATTTGTTAGGTCAAAAGACTGCTCCACCAAATTCTCATATGATATTACTTTAACATTTTTTGGATACACTACTTCAAGATCTAGATACTGGTTCGTAAGCATTTTCCAGTCATCAAACCCCCAAAATTCCCCCTCCCTGTTTTTCCGACACTTTCCTGTCTTCCATTCCTTAAATGGATTTGCATTGATCGGAAACTCCTTTTCAGACGAAATCCATGAATTGATGGCTCCACAAGGATTTCGAACGATATAAACAATTTTTATTTCTGGAAAAATATTGATTAGCTGAGGTGTTAAGTAATGGAATCTAGTCTCTTTTATCACTAAATATTCTAGATCACTTTTCTTTTTATTGAAAACAGGAAAAATTCCATCGACTCTTTTCTGTGTTTGATTAAGAAAGTCATCATTTGAATGATAAACATCCTTAAAAAATCTTATCCACTCTTCCTTAGATGAATTTATGCCAACACGATTTCTAAATGAGTATGAGAAGAGTGGTGATAATTTAAAGTTCACTTTCTCATGGCTATCAAATATTTGGCTAAGCCAATTGGTACCTGACCTAGGAAGTCCACACAGCCATACGATGCTAAAGGGCAGCAAGAAATCTATCTGGTTAAAATATTGATCTTAATTAGCTAATCTTACCCTAATTTCATCAATGTTATTATCAATATTCTCAATGACATCACAAATAGCTTGAGCTTCAGATTTCGTTATGCCATTGATTGGTAATTGTAATAGTGAATTTGATAAATCATAAGCAAGTGGAATATTCGAAATATTAAATGACTCAGGCAGGTTTGGATTATACAAATTGAATGAATTAACAATAATGTTTTCAAGGCGTAAAACGTGTGACAGTTGAGTAGCACTGATGCCGAACTCATTTTCACGAATCTTGATAATGAATTTCTGATAATTCTTATTGTGAATAAATTCACTAGGCTTGAAAATTTCAATTCCATCTATCCGAACGAGGTTTTTCTCGTAGACATGGAATATTTTTTTATTCTGTTTAGAATTGTTTTTGAATTTTTCAAGTGTTGTGAGAGCCATTCCAGCTTGAACTTCCGACATTCTTCCGTTTCCAGTAAACTCAATTTCTACTTTTGGACCAGACCCGTAACTACTACGGATGTTTCTCAAACGAGCAGCTACAAAATCATCATTTGTTGTAATCAAACAACCGTCCGTACTGTTAATAATATTAGATTCGTGTAATGAGAAAATTTCACAAGATCCAAAATTACCAATCTTCTTATTTCGATACGTTTGGCCTATTGCATCACTTGAAATATAATAATCCTTTAGAGAATATTTAACAGCTATTTCTTTAACCACTTCATATTCACAACTTCCCCCGAATAAGTTTACACCGAGAATTGCATTGGTGTTTTTATCAATTAAACCCTCCAGAATGCTTGTGTTTAGATGATACGTATCTTTGTCTACATCACAGAAGACCGGTTCAAACCCCGCCCATTTGAGCGCTTGTGAAACTGAGATATGAGAAAATGCTGGGACAATAATTTTTTCTTTCAATTCTAATGCCTTTGAGGCAATCATCAGCCCAATAGCAGTATTTGTCATGCAAATAACATGTTTTACCTCCAATAAACCCTCTATTTTTTTTTCAAATTCCTGAGCCAATACTCCATGATTTGTATAATATTTTCGGTCAAAGATCCCATCAATCATATTGGTGAACTGACTCCATTCAGGTAAATAATTTCTTTGCCGTACTGGATTATTAAAAATAGGGCTTCCGCTGAATATGGCAAGTTGTTTATTCATATCAATTAATTACCTAGTTGGTCAATAATTGATTCTGAATTTTTACTGATGTATCGTAAATGATTGGCTACAATTTCTATGTCATTGAGAGATACGAATTCACCACATGGAAGCAGCATTAAATGATTCATTAGTTCGTCAGTATTTTTTAAAGTTTTATAAACTGTAGGAAATTTTATTTCTTTTCTATGAAGCGGAGGATAGTAATAAGGCCGAACTACCATATTTTCCGCCTGAAGGATTTTTATTGTCAGGTCGCGAGACAAAGGCCAACTTTCTTCAAGTCGTACCAAAATATTTTTGAAACTTCTCTTCTCTTCTAAGCTATATTCCATCAAGGTAATACCAGTAATTGAAGATAACTCCTCTTTATATTTAAGGAACCTATCTTTATTTCTAATGATTTGATCCTCTTTATCATCAAGACTTGCAAGTGTCATTGCGACATGTAGCTCAATTAGTTTTCCATTTATTCCCAAACTTTCAACTTTACCGGATTGCTCATTAATACCGTTATTCCGAAGCAAACGAAGTTTTTCTGCGAGGAATTCACTATTTGTAGTTATGTATCCACCCTCAAATCCATTAAGAAATTTACTTGCGTGCATTGAAAAGCATTCAGCTTCTCCAAATGATCCGATCCTTTTATTATTGTGTTCAGCAAACGATGCTTCAACAGAATCAAATAAAATTGGGATTTTATACTCTTTCGATAAAGTAACAAGACCGTCAATATCACAAAGATTAACGATGGGATGAGGCGCCAGAATCAGAGCCGTATTACTATTTATGCATGAACGAACATGATCAGCAGTTACAGCAAGTGTGTCATAATCGACATCGCAAAAATGTGGAATCATTTTTAACCAAGCAGCAATATCCGCCATACGACGATAGGTTAAGGAGGGCATTATTATTTCTGATTTTCCCTCTAATCGTAAGGCGTGTATTGACATGACAATACCCCAAAGCCCATTACAAACAGCTACACAATGGTTTGAACCATGCTCAATAGCTAAGCGTTCCTCCATCTTAAGAGTTAGTTTATTCAAACCACTCATCTTAGAACCATCATCATATATTTCTCTTACATACTTAAGAAATCTAGTCTTGTCAGGTTGGACAAGATTAGAAGTGGACTTAGGTGTATCAAATATGGGCTTACCGTTGAAAATCGCCAGATTCATTACTTTCTAATTAAGATAACATCGTATCTATAATGGGATCCCTGAAAATTTTTAGGCATTTTATGGAATTTGACATTCCAACCACATTTAGTCGCCAATTCTTTCATTTCGCCAACACTTCTCCAAATTCCAATTGGGCTTTGAGCATCATCAATTTGATCTTTGTAATCAATTTCTTTGTAATAAAACTTCTCAGCTTTTTCCTTATCTGGCAAATTGCCAATATAGATTTTAGTTATGTTTTTATAATTCTCATTCAGATGCAAAAGTATTTTTTCCGCTACATTAAAATTGAAATACGCAAATGTTCCATAACATAGTGCTTTGGTAATTTGCTCCTTGTGTTCATAGTTTATAATGAAATTATATGCATCTGATAAATAAAATGTGTAGTCAGGTTTCATTTCAAAATTATCCTTTGCAACAGAAATCAAATATTCGGAAAAATCTACACCTACCAGTTTGTTTATTTTCTTAAAGAATAGCGATGAAAGTGCACCATTACCACATCCAATATCCAAAATAATATCTGATTCATTAATATCCAGTCCTTTGCAAACAGCATTTTCAATTAAGGTTATTTGATTATTGGATATTGGTTTCCCATCGATAGATCGCTTTACCTGTCCCCAAAAATCCTTGGGATCACATAATTTTGGCTGCTCCTTGTAAAACAAATCGATATAATTCTGCTTCTTAATCTTCTTCATAATTTCTCTTTTTCGAAAGCACAAATCATTTGTCTAGTTTTATCAATTCCGTTAAACATTAATACATCAATAATTGATAAACCCGCTTCAAAAGTGTTTCTTCTCTGATTATATTGTTCAAGAACAGGTGAAAGGAACGATAATTTGATATTTGAAGCGTTGAATTTATTATTGTCAAACAATTCTTTACCTCCTGGCGGATTTATATACTCTGTTGCTTCAAGTTGTTCGCAAATCCGTAATGCCCATTCCCCTGCATCATTTACGTTTGAATAATCAAAGTTCATTTCAGATGATATCTTTACTTGAAAAGGAAGTCTCAAGCTTCGGCACATCAAATTGAGACATTCTGCATTAAATCCAGTAATACTTGTTTCAGTAGAAGTCAAACAGCCTTCCGTCAACTTAATTATTTCGTTATAAAATGGAGCTTTTTTTCTGTAATGATCTAGTTGCCGTAAAATCTTTTCTCTCCATTCATTGCTTGTACGAATTTGTATATCTTTTATTAACTCCTGGCGCTTATGTTTTTGCAAAGGGGCTATTATATATTGCCATCCTTCACCAGGCTTCAATATCCTATTTCTGTTAATCCATCCATGCCTGATATATTGTACATCATCAAAGAGAATAAACCTGTCAACACTTTTTATCAGTTGAAAATATCCAAGATAAGGAAAGAAATAGGGTTGCATGATCGCGACTCTCATGAGCTATTCACTTATTAATTATCAACTACTTTTATTACACGGTCCATTTCTTCTAGTGTCAAAGAATGGTACAGGGGGAGACACAATACACAAGAACTTATTTCATCTGAAACTTTTAATTTCCTGCTTTTAACATAAGGTAACTTGGTAAGTGGCGGGTAAAAGTATCTTCTGGGATATATGTCAGCAGCATTCAGCTTCTTTAATGTATTGAGTAGATATTTTTCAGATTCAAAAATAATGGGATAGTAGGAGTAATTGCCAATGGTTTTTGGGTATTGTTCGACTTTTCTATATCTGTTATTCTTCAACTTGGAATCATAGTACAATGATTGATTTTTTCTTTTTTCTAAAATAGAATCCATATGCTTGAGATTAATTAGACCCATTGCTGCATGAAACTCCGAATTCTTACCATTTATACCAAGACCATCAAATTTTTCAAGTCCTTTGTGACCAAAGTTTCGTATGTAATACATCTTACTTAAAAGGTTCTCCTTCTTAGCAAAGATTGCCCCCCCTTCTACAGTATGAAATAATTTGGTCGCATGAAAACTTGTAGTGCTAACATCACCATACTCAAATACTGATGTGTCTTTATATTTTGATCCAAAGCAATGAGCTGCATCATATATTACTTTTAATCCATGCTTTTTTGCTACTTTCTCAATACCATCAATTTCACAAGGGTTTCCAAAACAATGAGTGGCTAAAATTGCACTGGTTTTATTGGTTATTGCATCTTCAATCTTATCAGGATTAATATTTAGGGTTTTAGGATCAATATCGATAAAGACGGGTATACATCCCTCCCAAACCAAGCTACTGGTAGTAGCAACATAAGAAAATGGGGTTGTTATTATTTCACCTTTCAATTGAAGAGCTTTTATTGCTATTTGCAAAGCAACTGTTCCATTATTTACATACAATAAATCTTTTGTATTGAGATATTCTTTGAGTTTCAATTCTAATTCTTTAACCAATGGCCCATTGTTAGTCAACCAATTGCGTTCCCAAATGCCATACACATACTGGTTATATTCTTCGATTGGAGGTAAAAATGGTTTCGTTACTGGGATCATTTAAATCGAATTGGATACAATTGAAAAAATACTTAATTTCTTAAAAGGATATAGGGAAATACAACTTAGGGTTTTCTTGGTCATGTCAACCACACTAAACACGATAGTCTTGTACTCAAAAACTCATTAGACCCAATGACTCTCAAACTCAATTGGAGGCCAAACATCTCTTTTAGAAACAACCTGAAATACCAGAACTGATTGTAATCTGACGAGGGGCTTAGATGTTGGGGTTTCAGATACAAAAAAGGTCAATGAATAAATCCCTTTTGATAGATTAATTTTCGGAGATTTAACCACACCCTTAATTTCTGAATAACTGGCATCAATATTTTTTATATAATTAGAAGGCACTGATTTATTATTAAATAGAACACCAACTGGCCTCTGTTCTTTATCAGAAACATTAAAACCAATAAATGCATCTACATATTTTCGTAAAATCTGTATTCTAAATTCAATGTATAAATCATCGCCATGGTTTACCGCAGTTATGCTTTGGCCAGATTTGTTTTTTAAACCTATAAACTTGAGCACAACTTCTCCTGATTTTCGCTCAAATGATTTAATTCGCGTTCCAAATTTTTCATAATAGACATCAATACCTTGACCAACATCAGAACCATAAAAATTCACACGTCCTTTATCCAACAAAATTAAGTTAGAGCACATTCTGGATATCATCGGCATCGAATGAGAGACAAATATGACTCCAGAAGTTTCCAATAATGTATCTATTCGATTGAAACACTTGAGAGTAAATCCTAAATCCCCAACCGCCAACACTTCATCGATGATCAGTACATCCGGCTCCATCTGGGCGGCCACCGCAAAGCCCAGGCGTACCTTCATCCCGGAGCTGTAGTTCTGTACCGGCGTATCGATAAAGTCACCGATCTCTGCA
This sequence comes from Cyclobacteriaceae bacterium, assembly GCA_965228595.1. GTDB lineage: Bacteria > Bacteroidota > Bacteroidia > Cytophagales > Cyclobacteriaceae > UBA7330. Next base: position 596,398 of record OZ245828.1, read on the forward strand.
AAGTCCACAATATCCTGAAGTTTTTCATCAATCTCCTGCCGGGTAAAGCCCAGGATCTGGCCATTTACATAGATGTTCTCTCTCCCAGTAAGGATCGGATTGAATCCGGCTCCCAATTCGATCAGTGCCGCTACCCTGCCCCGCATTTTGATGCTTCCGGTATCCGGTTTGATCAGGCCGTTCAGCATTTTCAGCAGTGTACTCTTCCCCGCGCCATTGTGGCCGATGAGGCCCAGGCATTCGCCGCGCCGGAGGGTGAAGGAAACGTCTTTGACAGCCCAGAATTCGTTTTTTCTTAAAGTTTCTTTTAGTGGCAATCCCAATACCTCCCGTAAAATATCGATCGCACCATACTTTAAAGAAGTCATTAACCTTCTGGCAAACTTTTTCGATACATTGCTGACTTCGACAAGAACCTCAGGTTCGGAAGTTGTGACTTCAACTTGATTGGTTGATTTGGCTATTTCAGTTAAGGATTTCATGAAATAATGTGTATTGACCTCAAGCCGGTCGGGCTTTTACTTTCTTCCTTGACCGATACGGCGGACCGAAAGAAAGTAAGCAAAGAAATCAAGGACTGTAAAAATTTTTCGGAGAAATTGAGTCATAGCAGGTTTATCTGTTGATTTGTTGATTTGACACTTTAATTGATAATTGTCCTGGGATGGTTCGAATAAGCAAATAAACAGATCAACTGATCAACATCTCTATGGAGAAACTCATGAATTATCTGATCGACTCATTTGAGCATTGTGGTAGATAAAAAAGTCAGCTTTGGAGGTTTCTCCCTCTGGTTTTTCAGGATCATATGGAAATTGATTTTTAATGTGTTTAACCAACTTCCATTGACTTCTGTTCTGCTCAATCCAATATGTGAATTTTCTATGTCTTACATGAGGTTGTGTTTGTTCATTGAAGTTTGAGGAATAGATAATGACATATTCATAGTTGAATAACTTATCAATATATTCTTCGAAAACATCGTCTTCTACTAAATGATATATTACATCCAAAGAAAATGATAATTGAATGTTGGAATGGTCTTCAGGTTTCTCATTTCCATCCAGATAGAACTCCTTAGAAGGATCACTTTTAAACCTCTCTTTATTTTGATCAATGATAACTTGTGAAATATCCGTACCGATGTATTTTTCCAGCCGGAATAAGCTGCATTGATTACCATCACCACATCCATATTCGATAGCCGTCGTAATCTTGTTTTCTGAGACAAAATCATTGATGACTTTTGCTTTAAAGATTGCCAAATTATTATAAGAGCCCCAACCGGAATTACCGCCGGACTTGTACCGTTCTTTCCAGTACGACCCGGAATCCTTGAATTTAGATCCTCCAAACAGTTTATGATATAATTTACGGATTGGATCTAAAAAACTGGTATTCATCTAATGATTATTTAAACCTTAAGGAAACTATGCGCCTATTCGGGCGATTATATGAGGCATTGATTTCCTGTACAAAATCAATCCAAAAAAGAACAGCACCAGCGAGATCCCGCTGATCAGCCAGAAGCCTTCCATGAGGGGGCTTCCATCGGTACCCAGGGTATTTCTGGCAGTGCTCAGAACAGGGGCGATCGGGTTTAGTTTCATCAGGTCCGCTGCCAATCCCTCTTTAGGGAACGGGTAGATCACCGGAGTCAGGTACATCAGGAACTGTGAAAAGGTCGCAATGGCTCTGTTGATGTCCTGGAAAAGCATCCCTAATGGCAGTAAAATCAAAGAGATGGAAGCCCCGAGCAGGAAAAGCGATAACACGGCAACCGGGAATAACCACAGATTTTGTCCTGGCATCACATCGAATAGAATCATAGCAATCACGATGACCGGCAGACGAATTATGAAATTGAACAGCGCTTCATAAAAGGCAGCCACCAGCAAAGCTTCCCGCTGAAAATTGATCTTGACCAACAGGCTTTTGTTCATCTGAACCGATTGCAGCGGGCCTTGCAGGAATGTCAGGAAGGCATGCCAAAGGGTCGTACCGATTAAAACGAAAGCCGGGTATGGCATGCCCGGATCCGGAATGTTGATCACACGGCTTCCCTGAAGGAAGATCCAGATTGCTGAAGTAACAATTACCGGCACGAAGGCCCAGACAATCCCAAGCAGTGACTGGCGGTACTGTGCTGAGATATTCCTACGGAAAAGCCGGTAACCCAGTGACCTTCCCTGGAATAGACCGTCAATCGCATGAACTATGCCCTTGTACAGGGGCATTTTATCAGCTCGTGGTGAATATATAATTTCTTTAATCATCGTAATTAAAAGGGTGTTATCACCTTGTGCTCAATGCAATGATTAGCACCACTGCAGAAACAACAGTACTAATGATCCCCAGACTATTGGAAAGATTACTCAGCGTATAACGTCTAGTTGTTCTCGCCTGTAGTGGGGCCACAATGATCAGGTCATCCTTTTTCAAATAGAAATTCTCAGCGGTGAGCGTCTTTTCATCCAGTGTATTCAGGTACAGGACCTTGCTTTGACCTTTTTCAGTTCTTATTATTTTTATGTTTGCCCGATCAGCAAATTCAGTGAGATTACCGGCCAGCGTAATGGCATCAAAAATGGTTGTTTCAGGATTGAAACTGGTATATCGTCCTTCATTTTCCACCTCCCCTAATATGGTAAAGTGAAAATTTAATAATTGGATTCTCACCATTGGAGTTTCGAAATATCCTTCAAGCTTTTCTTTAATAGCCAATTCTGCCTGAGGGATTGTTAGACCGGACATTTTTACAGGCCCGATTACGGGTAATTCCAGTTCTCCGTTTAGATCCAATACAAATCCGGTATTTTGACGATCCAGAATCACAGGAAGCATCCCTTCATCTCCTCCACCACCACGCATCATCTGATTTGCATTGTTATTATTACCACCACCCTGTGATCCTGCCACTTCTCCCTGGCTGTACTGATTAAGTTTACGGATTAAACCCAGATCTTCCTCATACTGCTTAATGAAATTGAATTGATCCTCTGTGATACTTGCTATTCTTAGCGAAATAATATCCTGGGGTTGAAGTTTGTATTCTTCTTTTTTGAGTGAATAGGTGGAAGTAATCGAATCATAGGGCTGGGGAGCCTTGAGTCCTCCCTCCGCCTGCAAATAGGCCAGTTTCCTGCCGGGTACACAGGAAAATACTAGCACGCTGATCAAAGCAAAAAGTATGAATATTTCTGCTCTTCGCTTTTTATTATATCTGCTGAAACTATTCATTGACTTCATTTCTCATTTTTTACCAAACAACTGGTTAAAGAATCCCTGATTCCTCTTTGACTTTCCATCCTCAAAATAGCTGTTGTCATAACCATAACCATATGTATGATATCCCTCAATGTATGATTTGTATCCATATTCCAGTTTCTGGAAGTTTACATCATTAAATAATATCAACATATTTTTAAGTTCACCTTTTCTATAAGATTCAGATGTCTCCTCGAGGCTTTTCTTAAACGTTTTGTTTTGGCGAACGATCAACATGTTCAAGGTCGAATATTCCATTAGTTCAATAGCATCCGCTACCAGGCCGATTGGTGGAGTATCGATGATAATCAGATCAAAATTTTTCTTTAAATAAGACATCAACTCTTTCATTCGCTTGGTGAGGATAAGCTCAGCTGGATTTGGAGGTATTGAGCCTCCCGGGATAATTCTGAGGTCTTTATTGTCAGTCTTATGAATTGCTGCTTCCAGCTCACACTGACCAGAAAGATAATTGCTCAGACCTGTATGCTTCTCCAGTTCAAAGCTCCTTGCAAGGGTGGGCTTCCTCATATCCGCTCCAACAATGACAGTTTTTTTACCTGCCAAGGCATAAGTATACGCCAGATTGATTGAACAAAAAGTTTTACCTTCAGAACTTATGGAAGAAGTAATCAGGTAGACTTTTTTGGCATCACCGTTGGCAAAATACTGCAGGTTGGCTCGCACCCGCCTGAATGATTCTGCTACTAAAGACTTTGGAGCATTCTGAACGGCAAGATTTCCATACTCAGCGCTATGACCTACATATCCGAGAATCGGAATAGTTGTGTTAGTTATCAGGTCCCCTTTACTAACTATTTTATTGTTAGAAATGCTTATCACATAGAGCAAACCAAGCGGGAATCCCAAACCCACCATGATCGCTATAATCATTACTTTTCTCTTGTCTGGAGAAACCGGGTCACGTCTGTTGTAGGTAGGATCAGAGACAATCTGATAATCCGATACTATGGAAGCCTGAGATAGGAATGCATCTGTTCGTTTAGTAATCAAACTATTGAATACATTACCATACAAGGTAACCATTCTTTCCAGCTCAACATATTCACGTGACTGAACCTGCAAGTCTTCGATGGATCCGTATAAAAAGTTAATCTGATTATTCAGATCTTTTATCTTATCATTATTGATATCCTGATAGTTTGAAATGGCTTCAAGAATGTTATTTCTAAATGTAGCCTCATCATCCGGTACTCTGTTGATCAGGGGATTTTTTGTTGTTTCCTGCTCGTTCCGACGTGTTTTAGCTTCCCATTTGATTTCCAGATATTGCTGAAACAGGTTATACAACGGCTCTTTGGATTCTAATTCTATTAAAGGTGGAGCAAATACATTCCTATCCTTGTCTTTCTTGATGTAATCAACCAAATATTCAAGATATTTCCTGGTAATGATGTACTTGGTTTTTTCACGCTCTAACTCGTTAAGTTTTTCGAGAACAAATGAAGAGCCATTACCCAGTTGTCTGTTTTCAAGCTTAAACTGATCCAGGCGCTTCTGGTAGGCAAGCAAAGTGTCGGAGATTTGGGGAATGTAATCATTGATGAATGAAATGGTGTTTATAATCGACTGACTTTTCTCTTCCAATCCTTTTTCCACCACAACATTAAAATAAGCATTTAAAAAATCTATGGCTTTATCAGGAAGGCTGCTATTGAGCACAGCTATTAATATTGAAGACCCCTTGGTTTGCCATCCCAGGTATAATCTGTTGCGATAACTGTTTAAAAGAGTTACCGGATTATTTACCGTAAAAAAGTGAAGATTGCCATTAGTTGCCGCATTTTTACTTTCGATCTGAAATTCCCAACCGTTTGCTGAATAACTCTTTCCGAACTCAAATTCTTTATTAACAAAGTGACTTTGCCAATTTTCAACTTCTGTTTCCAGAACGTATCGTCCATTTTCTTTCTGGTCCAGGTAAATTTTTAATCCATACGGAAAATTTTGTGAATTTGCTCTTGAAATTACTTTATAGAAATCCCCCGGATATACTTCAGAGGTTTTGAATTGTCCCTGAATAAAATAGGATATTCCAAATTCAAGTCTGTCCAGCGTGGCCTGGATACGTCCCTGTGATTTGAGCAAAGGGATTTCCTGAGAAATATCTGTTTGCCCTCTTAATAAATTAACAGGATCATCAGCTACCCTAAGAAATGAGCTTTCCTCTGTTCGACCACCATATTTCTTAGTTAGGAAAGTGGAATTAACTACATATACCGGGCTTTCATATCTGATGATGAAATACCCAACTCCAAGGGAAAACAACAAAAACCCAATTACCCAATACCAGTTTCCAATGATCAGGTTGGCAAAGCGCTTGAGTTGGAAGTTGTCTTGTTGACTGTTTATGTTAGAGAGTTGTTCCAAAGATTAGACTAGCTGGTGATTATAGCGTGTGCAAATATAATAATGATGTTCGGACATTCGGATTTTCTGGGTTAATGAGTTATTGGGTTAATGGGTTAATGGGTTATTCCACCTTCGCCAAGGCTATGGTGGACTCGTAGGTTATTCCACCTTCGCCAATCTCCTTCGTCTTATCTCCTTCGTCAAGACTTTGGAGATCAAGGGACTTCGGAGATCGAAGAGCTATGGTGGACAAAGTGGGTTATTGGGTAACGATGTTCGGATAATTCCGACGGTCGGACTTTCCGATATTTACTGGGTTAATGGGTTCTTGAGTTATTTTGTTATCAATCCGTCCTTTTGACTCGACATTTATCAAAGAAAGAAAAGAAAAATATTTTTTTGACAAATCCTCCTGCACCTCCTTTAAAAGGAGGATTAGTTGAATTTTTCTTTTTCTTTCGTTTTAAGGGTTTAGATATTCGGACAGTCTTTTTATACAGGGATCAAGTGTCTTACCTCTACTTCAACGCCCTTCTTAATGGTTTCCTCGGCAATTCCATATACCTGTGAAGTCATTTCTTCATCGAGAAAATAATGTCCGCAATTGTCACAAACCATGGCCGGTACATCCTTAATTACCACTACGGAGTCATTTCGTTCAAGGGTAACAGTTGTTTTTCCTTGTTTAAGGACTCCTGATTTACAAATTACACAACTCATTGTTTTCGTGTTTTAAAATCCTTTTCCCACAATTCATCTGAAGGGGAATATGCCGTAATGATAATATACTCTTTTTCTATTTCATTTATAGCATAAACTACATGTATTGGAAAATTATCTTCAATATAAAGAGATAATTTACTTGGATAAGGCTGATCATCCTCATATACAGCAATTTCATCTCCTTGAAGTACTGTACTTTTCACCTGATTTACACTAATCCCTCTTTTAAAGATTTGCTGAAGTGAATGTTGTGTAAAAGTAAATCTCAAACTAAACCGTAAGTTGTTGGGTTATTCCACCTTCGCCACTACCTACGCTATCCACTACGCCGAGGCTTCGTGGATCAAGAAAGCTTCGGCAGTTAAAAAGGCTTCGGTGGACAAAGTGGGTTAATGAGTAACGACGTTCGGATGTTCGGATAATTCCGACAGTCCGACGGGTTAATGCGTTTATTTTTTTATTTGACAGTCCGATATTCGGATGTTCCGACTTTCGGACAAATCATTTTTGATAAGTGTTGGAATGTCGGAGCGTCGGAAGGTCGGAATTCCTATACCATTCATAGACCTTTTCCAATCCTTCTCGCATCTTCACGGTAGGCTCGTAGCCTAATAGTTTTTTGATTTTACTGATGTCAGCCAGTGAATGCCGCACATCCCCGGTCCGTTCATTTTCATGGGTCGGCTTTAAATCTTTTCCGCTGATCTCCTGTAGGTATTTCACAATATCCAATAGCGTAGTTCTTTCGCCGCAGGCTACGTTGTAGACCTGATTGAGTGCTTCCATATTTTCAGTAAATAGCCCTTTCATGTTTGCCTGGACAGCATTATCGACATAGGTGAAGTCGCGGCTGGTCTCTCCGTCCCCGAATATCACCGGGGAGCGGTCCTCCAAAAAGGCCTGACAAAACAGCGGGATCACCGCGGCGTAGGGGTTGTCATGACGCTGGTTGGGGCCGAAGACGTTGAAATACCGTAGCCCTACAAAATCCAGCCCGTAGGTCCTATTGAATACCTGCGCATACATCTCAATGGCTGCCTTGCTCACAGCATAAGGGGACAAGGGGTTGCCGATCTTGTCTTCTACCTTAGGGAGTCCGGGATGGTCGCCATAGGTGCTGGAGGAGAAGGCCAGGATCACCCGGTCGATCTTTTGTTCCATGGCTGCATGCAGGATGTTTACCGTCCCTCCTACGTTTACCCTGTCGGTAGTCATGGGGTCTTTGATCGATCGTGGGACAGAGCCCAGGGCTGCCTGGTGGCTCACCTTGTCGATACCTTCCATGGCTTTCAGGCAGGTGTTGTAGTCGCAGATGTCACCTTCGAGGAATTGGAAGTTGGGGTTGTCCATGAAAGGTTTGATGTTTTCGAGGTAACCGTTGGAGAGGTTATCTAATACTCTTACTATGCCTATTCGAGGGTCGTCGAGGAGTGCTGCAACTAAGTTGGATCCGATGAACCCTGCACCTCCCGTTACTAATACATTTATCTTCGGCGACTCCACTAGCTTTTGCTTTTATTTGTTCCTACTTGCCATGTGAAATAAGAATTGAGGCGTTTCTTAATAAACATTTTGCCATAATGCGTCTTAAAATACTTCTCTCTTTTCAAAGCATCTTCCTGAGTTAAGCAAGCTTCATAATAAATCAATCTCAATGGCCTTCTATGCTTTGTGGACTCCACTTTACCAGAATTGTGAGCCTCAATTCTTAAAGGCAAATTGTTCGTATAACCAGCGTAATTCTGATTGTCCTTTTCACTTCGTAATACATATGTAAAGTAAAAACTTTCCATTTGCCTTTATTTCACAGGGTGAAGCCGGCTCCACCGGTTATTAATATGTTAACTTTTCCACTTGTCATTTAGTCCGCCTATTTAGCAGAGAATACAGGAGACAGTATACAGAATACTGGAGATTTTCGCGGAATTCGTACCCTGTGCAATTGTGTAGGTTTTCTCACGATTGATATTCCCTCTTTTTACTTTTTTCAACGCAGAGTCCCTTTTGAGCCTATTATAAATTAAGGTTATCCATGTATTTTTTATGTTCTGATCGGATACGATTCTTTACCTGATGCCAGGTTATGTTATCTAGCGAGTCAGGATCATCGTCTTCTTCAGCTTCTTCAAAATAGTTCAGGCTTTTGTACAACAAGAACTCGGACGAATCATGATACTTCTGTGAATAATTATTCACCATACTTTCCAAGGAAAGATGATCCAGTAGAAAATTGAGATCAAAAAAGTCTTTTTTGGCACCACGGTTTGTTATCGCGGCCATCTTCATAGCAGAAATATCTTTTAAATCAGCCATTATAACACCATCAATAATCAATTTTTCACCTATCCAGGGGTATGGATACTCAACAAAATCAACTTTGATGTCATTAATGGAATAAGATCTAATTGATCTTCTTGCCATTAGGTTTTGAACCTCTCCCACTTTATTGAGTTCAGCTTCAAAATTGATTGTTTCGAATTTGGTATCTCCAAAAAAATCGAGGTCGATTGATTTCCTGTGGCCAAATTGTAATGCCAACGCAGTTCCACCAACAAGTCGAAAGTGCTCAAATGCTGGTATACTTTGAATATTTCTCAGTAGAACCAATGTCTCTGGTTCGATCGCCTCAATGTGTAACATCGAAAACTTTCAATGGGTTTTTCAGATAGCGTTGCTATAAAATTTAAAGCTTTAGGTTCCAGAGATCGCAATCTTTGAGATACGGTTGCAATCTCTTCAACTCCATATACCTTCTTAATCAGCAGCCAATCTTTCAATAGACCATATTCCAGGGCCCGTTGGATGATGTAGGCTTTGTTTTTTTCCAGGCCGAGGGTTTCTCTTTTCACATCCCAGAAGAGATGCCTGGAGAATTGTTGGATAATGTCGGGATCAGATGTCATAGGATACTGGAGACAGAATACAGGAGACAGGAGACAGGAGATTTTCGCTGAATTCGTACCCTGTGCAATTGTGTAGGTTTTCTCACGATTGATATTCCCTCTATTTACTTTTTTCAACGCAGAGTCTCTTTCAGGAGATTCTGCTATGACTGGAGTGGGATTCTATATGTGTTAATTATTTTACTGATTGTCACTTTGGCCTGATTAAGGCTGTGGTCCACCAAGTGGTGGCTGACTGCATGGAAGTAGTAGAATTAAGATTCTTTCAAGCAGTTCTACTTTCCAGCCATTTTTTCAAAGAATCAGCTTTTTCCATAGATGGTCTGCCCAGGATAATACTTTCTACACTCAGGTCTTCATCTAATTGGGGCCAGTGTATACCTGACCCCTTGCCAATTATCTGCCACTTATTCCTTTCCTGAGTAGTTCCATGATACAATCTTGGGTACCAGGCCAGCGGTGTCGATATCGACCTTCCATCTGATAAATGAACACACATGCTATCTTCATCAAATGAGACATCTACAGCCTCAATATCCTTAGTTAAAGTATTCATTCCACTTTTCAACGCAGAGTCTCTTTTCAGGAGACTTTACTAAACAGGTAGTAAAACATTTTTGATGATATCAACTACTTCACGTAAAACAAGATTCTTCATTCCGCTACGCTGCATTCAGAATGACGGAAATTTGATCGTTGCTTCATCGCTTAAATTTGATTGACAGTCTAAGGTCATAACCTCCCATTTATCAGCTTCCGATCCAACACTCCCTTTACATCATAGACCACGCCGTCTTTTTTCTTGAGCGCTGGGATGTCCAGGGATTCAAATTTTTGATGGGCTACCGCTAAGATGATGGCATCGTAGGGTCCGGTAGGGATTTCAACCAAAGACAGTCCAAATTCTTCTTTTACCTCCTGACTGCCGGCCCAGGGGTCGTAGATGTCTACCCGGAGGGAGTAGTCCTGCAGCTCACGGATGATGTCGATGACCCGGGTGTTGCGGATATCGGGGCAATTTTCTTTGAAAGTGATACCAAGGACCAGCACCCTGGCTTCCTTTACCCGGATATCCTGTTTCACCATCAGCTTCACGGTCTGTTCTGCTACGAATGACCCCATGCTGTCATTCAGGCGTCGTCCGGCCAGGATGATCTCCGGATGGTAACCCAGCTCCTGGGCTTTTTGTGCCAGGTAGTAGGGATCTACACCGATACAATGTCCACCGACAAGGCCGGGACGGAAGGGTAAAAAATTCCATTTGGTGCCTGCCGCTTCCAACACTTCTTTGGTATCGATGCCAATGAGGTTGAAGATCTTGGCCAGCTCGTTTACAAAGGCTACATTGATGTCACGTTGGCTGTTTTCGATGACCTTGGCTGCCTCAGCGACCTTGATGGAGCTGGCCTTGTATGTCCCGGCTGTGATCACGCTGGCATACAAAGCATCTACCTGATCGGCAACTTCCGGCGTAGAGCCTGAGGTCACCTTCAGGATCTTTGTTACCGTATGTTCTTTGTCACCGGGATTGATCCGTTCCGGGGAATACCCGGCAAAAAAGTCTTTGTTGAATGTGAGACCTGATCCCCTTTCCAATACCGGCACGCAGATCTCTTCGGTCACACCGGGATATACCGTCGATTCATAGATCACAATGTCTCCCTTTTTGAGTATCTGGCTCACGGTTTCACTTGCTTTGATCAATGGAGTGAATACCGGTCGGTTGTTTTTGTCGGTTGGTGTGGGGACGGTGACAATGAAGACATCGCACTCCTTCAAATCACTTACTTCTGTTGTGAAAGACAGGTTACCTGATTGAAGGACGGTCTTCAGCTCATCGTCCGATACCTCCAGCGTATGGTCATGGCCGTCGCTCAGTGCTTTGATCCGTTCTTCTTTGATGTCGAAACCAACCACCCTGTGCTTCTCAGCGAATGCGACTGCGAGGGGGAGGCCGACGTAACCTAAACCTAGAATGCCTATTTTATTCAATGGTATATTAATTGCGGAGAATTGTACAGGTAGTCTTCATGTTTTTAATAGTATACAGGAGACAGTATACAGAATACAGGAGACAGTATACAGGAGACAGGAGATTTTCGCGGAATTTGTTTTCTATATAATGTCCAGGTTTGCTCACGAATGATGTTTTTTCTATTTCCTTCTATTGCAGTCTCACAGAGAAGAATCCGAGAATTGTGTAGTTAGATCATTCATTCAACCAATCCCCCTGGACAAGGATACAGGAGACAGTATACAGGAGACAGGAGATTTTCGCGGAAATTGTTTTCTGCAAACTATTCCAATTTTGCTAACGGTTGATGGTTCTTCTATTTACTTCTTTCTGGCAGTCCCATAGTGAGGACTCTGTTCTTTGTCGTTTAATCATTCCTGCTCCTAATCCCCTTGATTAGAATACAGGAGACAGTATACAGGAGACAGGAGATTTTCGCGGAAATTGTTTTCTGCAAACTAATCCAATTTTGCTAACGGTTGATGGTTCTTCTATTTACTTCTTTCTGGCAGTCCCATGGTGAGGACTCTGTTCTTTGTCGTTTAATCATTCCTGCTGCCGATCCCGGAAGAGAATCCCTTACGTAAGCTAAGATTCTTCATTTCGCTTCTCTACTTTCAGAATGACATAAATATGTTTGTTTCTTCTTCGCAGGTAGAGAGAAATCGAATACTGTTTTCTTGCAGTTTCATAACCTCAACAAGATCTCCCCAAACTTTTTAAAAACATCAAGTTCATGGGCTATAATAGATTTGAGAATGTCAATATTTAGTACATTATATTCATGAATAGCAAGGTTTCTAAACCCAACCATCTTCTTGAGATTATTGTTTAGTTCCTTATTGATAATCTCATGTTCTAATAGGAAATCAAATGACTCACGACTTGATGTAGGGATCCCCCACTTATTTTTCTTCACAAGGTAATTTGCGATATCAATCGCCTGCTCACAGGCTCTTTGTAAATTCAATATGGCTGCATCCTGCCTTGAATAATCATGATCAAATTGAACGCCAGCTTTATCATATTCTTCTTTTACGCGAAGGATGCACCGCTCAATACTTGCCACTTTTTTAACGATTACATCATCCATGGATATTTCCCTGCACGGATACTTGTTTTAAAATTTCTCCACGTTCTTCATTCAGCTTTTGATACATACTGATTACGACAGACTCAAAATCAAGTGGATAAAAATTATTAGCATTCCAAAGTACTTTGCCGCTTTTAATAACTTCAATTTGAGTCACCGTGTCAACGTGATATAGATCAAGGATGTCTATGTCTTCATTGTATTGTGCTTCAAGTTGGGATTTTATATCCCACAATTCCGCCGGCTTCAGTCCTTTGCGGCTTAAAAAAGCGAAATCCCAATCACTACCGATCTTCTCCGTACCCTCAGCTCTGCTGCCAAATAAATAGATTGCTTCAAGGTCAGGGAGCTTTTTGGTAAGTACCCTTATTAATGCTTCTTTGGGGTCCATTTCATTAGAAAGATACTATGTTTTTAGAATACAGGAGACAGTATACAGAATACAGGAGATTTTCGCGGAATTTGTTTTCTGCAAACTAATCCAATTTTGCTAACGGTTGATGGTTCTTCTATTTCCTTCTATTGCAGTCTCACAGAGAAGAATCCGAGAATTGTGTAGTTAGATCATTCATTCAACCAATTTCCCTCCCCCCTTTGGTAAAGGGGGATTTCTTACTTACAAGAGCAATGAATTTCGAAATAAAAGACGTTATACTATCCAAAATCATGAATCGGAGTTCTCCTGACTCCTGATTTCTGTATTCTGTATTCTGGAGCGAAGCTCCTAAGCATTCCAGATCAGCAGGTTCTCTTCTTTGTTCAGGTCCAAGGCTTCGAATTCTACCGGGGAATAGACCAGGTGGCGGACTTTCTTTTTAATGACCTGTTCGGTGCGCTCGACCAACTGCTGCAGGTAGGCTTTATCTATGTTCCCTACAATCAGGATATCGATGACCTCTGAGTTTTTGCCCCGGGCGAAGTCACCGGTGAGGTAGACCTCCCGCACATCACCCAGTTTGCTGATGATCCGTTCGATGATCTGATCAATTCCTACATACTTAATTAGTATACTTCTCACTTCATGATACAACGGATGGCCCATGTTGGCCTTGAAGATCTTTCTATTGCCTTCGCTGGTTGATTCCAGCATGCCCGCTTCTTCAAAGCGGTTCAGCTCCAGCCGTATGGCATTGGTGCTCTCATCAAACTCTGTGGCCATGGCCCGGAGATAGGCCCGGCTCTCCGGGTTGAGGAAGAACTTCAACAGGAGTTTAATGCGGGTTTTAGATGTGATTAGGGTGTCAAGCAATTATTTAGGAGACAGGAGACAGTATACAGCATACAGGAGATTTTCGCGTAATTTGTATTTCATGTGTTGACCAGGTTTGGTCACGATGACATTCTTCTAATTTCTTTTTTCGTTAGCCAAAGCCAACACAAGCAAATTAACATAGTTCGCACGATCGGTCTATTCCCCTTTGCTACATGCAGATATTTTGGGTTGAGGGTGGTCCTACGCGAACTGGGACTAGAGAATATTTAATCTATCTAAAATCATGAATCATTAGGCTTCTGACTACTGATTTCTGTATTCTGTATTCTTGCCAAAGCCTGCGGCTTTGGCAGAGCTCCGCCTCGTAAGTCACATGGTAGTAACTGGGTATTCGGATTTTCTGACAGTCGGACTTTCGGACAATTCAGACAGATTAACTTCAGAAGGTAGTCTGAATGTCGGAATGTCTGAACGTCGGTATTTAACCGGCAGTCTTCGCGTAGCGAACAGGTACTTCCGCCTTGACGAGCTGGCCGAGGGACTCCACCAATAAAATCAGGTGGTCTCCCTGGCGGGCGAGGAATTTTCCCTCCTGGCCTTTGAACAAGCCCCAGTCGATGTGTACCGTATCATTATATTCTACAGAAAGCACATCGGCACTTTCTGTTTCTTCTGTAAATCTTTTGATGGCGTCGATCTCTTCTTCACGTACCCGGGCCGGTTTGCCCAGCCAGTATACATAACAGACCACACCTGGTGTTTTGAGCACGTCCTGGCGTCCCGCCTCACTCACACGCACAAATACATAGGACTTGAAAAGGGGCTCACTCACCTTCTTTTTTCGATCGCTCCATTGCCTGACAGTTGTCACTAAAGGGCAATACACTTCATAATGTGTGCTCAACCGTTGTGCGACCTTCTTTTCATTTCTCGCCCTGGTATAAAGTACGTACCAATCTCCCAAGCTGCTCATGATTGAGTAAAATTACTACTCGTTTTTTATTCAACAAGGCTTGCATGGATTATTTTATTCTTAACAATACTGGCTGAAATGTGGAAAACTATGTTTATCTTTAGATAAGACCATAAATCGCCAAAATCATCCAGCAGAAATAATGATTTTTGCAATAAGAAATTACCAATGCTATTAATTTAATATTATTTTAAAGTAATGGATATCGTTTTGGTAAGCGTATAATCGTACTTTTGCGAACAATAAAATGAGGGTAATGATAGGCTATTAGGCTTTTTTTACAATTTTTTATTCCTTTATTTCTATTTTGATCACTACCTTTGAACTGTTAAGAAGAACCATTGCTAAGAAAAATTTTAAATCACTACGCCAATCGCCTGGTCTCCAGATGGGTCATTCTGATCATTGATCTTTCCCTGGTAGTCATCAGTTTCGTATTGGCTTATGCCATCCGTTTCAACTTCAATATTGAGGCGATGACCGGTCATTCTATGGGTGAGCAGCTCTTAGCCACTTCAATGTTTTATCTCCTGGGCTTTCTTATTTTCAGGCCTTATTCAGGCATCATCCGACACACCAGTCTCCGGGATGTAGAACATATCCTATTTGCCACAGCTTCAGCATCCGGCGTTTATCTTGTGATCAATTTAATCAGTGATCTTTTTGGAGTTCTTTTGGTTTCAAACTATAGATTACCCTACTCCATCCTTGTCATTCATTTTTTGGTCATCACCTTCAGCATGATCAGCATCCGGTTTTTCATCAAATCCTTTTACTTCAATGTAGTCCGAAGAAAAACCGAGCCACGTCAGGTCATGATTTATGGCGCGGGCAAATCAGGCATGATCACCAAAAATGCTTTGGAGCAGGATGATCGCTACAAATTCAAGGTAGCTGGTTTTATTGATGACAATCCCTCCAAGGTTGGCAAAAAGCTGGAAGGTATTCCTGTTTTTGCTAAAAAGACTATCACCAATTACTTACTCAAGCAGCTTAACATTGCCGAGGTAATTATTGCCATCCAAAACATTCCAGCTTCGAAAAAACGGGCCATCGTAGATTTTTTTCTGGAGATGGATGTAATCATCAAAGACATTCCGTCTACCAGTCAGTGGATGGATGGGGAATTGAGCACCAAACAGATCCGAAATATCCGGATTGAAGAGTTGCTGGAAAGAGATGAGATCCGACTGGATCATAAAAATGTAAAAGCGCAGGTGGCAGATAAGGTAGTCATGGTCACCGGAGCTGCAGGATCCATTGGCAGTGAGATCTCCAGGCAACTGCTTTACTACAAGCCCAAAAAACTGATCCTGATCGACCAGGCGGAGAGCGCGCTCTATGAACTGGTCAATGACCTGGAGCATCGGTTTAACGGAATCGTCAAGGACCGTGTGATAACCTATGTCTGTGACGTCTGCAACCAGGTACGCACAGACAGGATTTTTGAAATGCATCAACCCAATGTGGTTTATCATGCAGCTGCATATAAACATGTCCCACTCATGGAGATGAATCCTTCAGAAGCTGTGGAGGTCAATGTATTGGGGACAAAAAATATTGTGGACCTTGCAGTGCAGTACAAAGCCGAGAATTTTGTACTGGTTTCTACAGACAAGGCCGTCAACCCCACGAATATCATGGGGGCTTCCAAGCGGATTGCTGAGATGTATTGTCAATCCAGACAGCAAACTGAAACCAATCAAACGAAATTCATCACTACCCGCTTTGGCAATGTGCTGGGATCGAATGGCTCTGTTGTGCCACTGTTCAAGAAACAAATCGAACGTGGGGGACCAATCACCATCACTGACCCGAGGGTAACCCGTTATTTCATGACAATCCCGGAAGCATGTGAGCTGGTCCTGGAGGCTGGTGCGATGGGCAACGGAGGCGAGATTTTTGTTTTTGATATGGGCGAGCAGGTAAAGATCATTGATCTGGCCAGGAAGATGATCCGTCTAAGTGGATATGCAGAACATGAAATAGCCATCAAGACCGTTGGTTTACGCCCAGGTGAAAAGCTATACGAGGAAGTGCTCAGCAGCGATGAAAACTCCATTGAGACCCACCACCCTAAAATCAATATTGCCAAGGTAAGGAAGCACAACCATCACAAGATCAATGATGGCTGCGGATTGCTTTTGGATGCACTCCTGGCTGGCAACGAAAAAGCTTTGGTGAGCCAGATGAAGAAGATGGTTCCGGAGTTTATCAGCAACAATTCCACCTTCGAAGCGCTCGACCGCAAGCCTCACGATCCGTTTGATCATGTGAGTAAGCGGCTTACGGGGAGTTGATTTTTCAGGAGACAGAATACAGGAGACAGAATACAGGAGACAAGAATCAGTAGGCAATAGGCAATAGGCAGTAGGCAGTAGGCAGTAGGCAGTTCCTCACGTAGGCTAAGATCCATTCACTTCGCTTCGTCAGGATGACGCTAAATTTATTATTTTTTCTTCGCTTAGATAGTTCCTCTTCTGATATGCAAAGTATCTTCGAGGGAAGCTGTTGGGGATGGAAATGACTTTCCGATGGTCCGACATTCGGATGTTCCGACGATTCGGCATGGGGCAAAGAGCAGTGGGCTGAGGGCAAAGAGTAGTAAGCAGTAGGGCATTGATGATAGGGATGGTCTGTGAGCCACAGACCATGGAGTTTCAGATCCGTCAGTGGCCTCTCAATGTATCGTTCCTACATAGTTGAATCCTAGACCAGGGTGTTTCATGCCTTGCAGGTAGGCCTGGAGGGAAAGTCGCTTCCAGAAGGTGATGCCGAGGCCGCTGTTGACATTCCAGCCATCGTATTCCAGGGAGAGCTGGAGGTTGGCGGGAAGATACTGGTAGGAGACGCCGCCAAAAAGGTGGGTCAGGTAAGGGCTTTCCTTTTCTACCAGGGTCCGATTTTGCTGGCCAGCGAAGACCATTAAATAAGGAATGCCGTAGCCGAGTGTTGATTTAATTTCATGTCCTCCTGTTTTAAAAGTCTTCGTTGCCAGGATGTGATTGCCTGTCAGGAATTGATTGGTGCTGTAAAAGGGATCCGTAATATTGACTACAACAGACGGGAGGAGTCTCTTTTCTCTGAATAATAAAAATGTGAGTTGCATGCTTCGATCTCCTATGCTTGCCAAACTCGCTACTTTTTGCTTTGGATCTCCAAAGATCCTGGAAAGCATCAAAGTCAGATTGACGCGATCTAAAAAGCCAATGGTCAATGATGAGATGTATTCGCTCCCAGATGGCCTGTCTTCACCATAATCAATAAGCTGATATGCCTCATTGTTGGTATGCATGCCAAACATGAAGGTTTCGTCTTCCAACACCTCGGCATGGGGTACGTTTACCATGCCCCGTGGACCTGTGAGGCTGTATTGAGATTGAGCCAGGAATGGTAAGGCTGTCAGCAGAAGAAGGATAGGACGGATCATGGCGTAAATATAGGGAAATCAGGAATCAGCGGGCAGTCGCAGCAGAGGGTCGAGGGCAGTGAGTAGTAGGCAGTGAGTAGTAGGCAGTGAGCAGTAGGCAGTAGGCAGTAGGCAGTGGGCAGTGGGCAGTAGGCAGTAGGCAGTAGGCAGTAGGCAGTGGGCAGTGGGCGGAAGGATGATTGATTTTCAGACTTTCGGATGTTCCGACGATTCGGCATGGGGCAAAGAGCAGTGGGCTGAGGGCAAGGAGAGTAAGCAGTAGGGCATTGATGATAGGGATGGTCTGTGAGCCACAGACCATGGAGTTTGGGTCCAACTTCGCCAAGGCTTCGTTGGATAAAAGCAGTGTGCAGCGGATATTCGGATATTGTGACATTCAGACACTCCGACTTTCCGACTTTCCGACTTTCGGATGTTCCGACGATTCGGCATGGGGCAAAGAGCAGTGGGCTGAGGGCAAAGAGTAGTAAGCAGTAAGGCATTGATGATAGGGATGGTCTGTGAGCCACAGACCATGGAGTTTGGGTCCAAGTTCGCCAAGGCTTCGTTGGATAAAAGCAGTGGATATTCGGATATTGTGACATTCAGACACCCGATTTTCAGACTTTCGGACGTTCCGACTAAAATTTATTCATTTCGCTTCATAGGGGGCAAGGAACAAAGGATTAAGGAGCAAGGCATATCCCCCAGGAATATAAAAGGTAAGGATGATCAAAAGCGCTGGCTCCCTTAAGGGGTTCGGGGGTGTGCGGGAGGAGTATCTTTCAGAAATCAGAAATCAGTAGTCAGGAGGGATGAAGGGCAGTAGGCGGAAGGATGATTGATATTCAGACTTTCGGATGTTCCGAAGGTTAGTGGGCAGTAGGCATTGGGCAGTGAGCAGTAGGGCATTGATGATATGGATGGTCTGTGAGCCACAGACCATGGAGTTTGTGAGCAGGATTCTCTTCCAACTCACCCTATTTTCAATTTGTGCGTATTGGACAGGGCTCCTCCCCCTCTCTTGCAAAGAGAGGGAATGATGATTGTCGTGTAGTGAGGTGGTCTCTTTTACTGTGATTTGACACCAAACTCACCCAAAACTTCAATTGCCCCGGGATATTGATTGCTACAGGCCGCTCCTACGGAGCTAAACCCATATTATTTCTCATTTCTACAAACAGGGCGTCCCTAACGGGACTTTGTTCAAATTAATTGACTCTCCTTAGGTTGGTCGCCATGGTGAGGACACCAGCCAGGGGAATATTTGATTTGGGCATGGGGTAAGGAGAAAGGAGAAAGGAGAAAGGTGCAAGGAGAAAGGTGCAAGGGGAAAGGTGCAAGGGGAAAGGTGGCAGTAAACAAATCAACGGTTGATCTGATAAACCAAAGGATTCCTGTTTAATATTGCCCAAGTGATAAAAAAGATAACTTATTGGGTTGTGATGTTGTTGCTGCTCGTGGTTGCAGGTACGAAAACCATGGTGCAAGCACAGGAACTCAGGGATCTGGAAGCTGTGGAGATCACTGATGATAACCTCATTTTCGACTACCGGTTGCATCGAAATCCCTTTTTTATTCTTAGAAACCTGACGCTTGAGGATAGTGTAAAGGATAAAAACCCTATTCACCTCTATCGGGGAAGTGTGGTTTATGGCGGTGAGCACCTGGATGGGAAATACAGGAATCAAAAACATTATAAGTTAGATTTTCAGTTAGAGCCTTATTACAACAGCCGGTTTGGGGATATTGATGATCCGTTCCGGACGCAGCTTGGTATTGGACCAAGGGTTGAATGGACGTCAAAGTGGGGAGTGTATGGCGTCTTTCAGTGGCTGATCCCGATCCAGAATGACTTTGATGTTGAGGTAGGGTTTGGACATCGTCCCGGGGAATCAGGAATTGGATTTACCCGTGTTTTTAATCAGAAAGTCTTTCTGAATGCCTTTGCAGGGATATTCACCAACAGAAGATATGGAGCCAGCACAGAGCTCATTTTGATGAATGAAAGTGGCAGGTTCTATTATGGTGGCGGGCTCTTCTATTCCGGACCATATATTTATACAGACAACACCTTTATTCGGGAACGTGTAAGATACCTCAGCGGGTATGGGTTTGTGGCCTACCGAATCACCAGTCAGAACCTAACCCTCCGATTGACAGGTGAGCGCTACTTAAATGAGGACTATGGAGCAAGATTTGAAGTCCTGCGTCAGTTCGGAAATACAGACATTGGGTTTTATGCTCAAAAGAGCAAAAATGGTGAAAATGGTGGCATCATGGTGACCCTGTCTTTGTGGCCGCGAAAATTTTACAACAACAGTTGGTTTCAATTTAGGCTCCCTCATAGTTTTCAAGTTCAATATGATCTGTTGTCAGCTGTCCAAAGTGGGATCCCACTTCGCAACCAAACAGACTTCTTCCGAGATATCTTAAGGTTCAATCCCAATTACATTCAAGATCAGTTGAAGATTTTAGAGGATTGATTGCTAAATTGTAAATAATCATAAAATAACTTTAATTAATGTGAGGATTTATTGTTATTTGTATTAGTGAATCCTATTAATAGATACCACACACATATTCGTAACATCTTCTTTGTATGTATCCTGGGGGGGACCATACTAGCTATTTCGTGCTCTAAGGTGGGACCTGTTCCGGATTTTGTCTATTCATACGACTTTAAACCCAATCTTCCAACCCCAGATGTTTCTTCTGTAGATGCCCAAACTGTAGTGATTAATCCCGGGGATGTTGATACCCAAGGTTGGTCTGACTTAGCTTCTGCAATATTAAATCCCACTCAGGCAAAATTGTATGCCGCTGCTGTGGATCAAGTTCTTGACGCTACCCAGGAAACTTATTGGATTGGTCAAACACCAAATTCAATTCGTACTGCGCTGGAAGGCGGAAATGCCACAGCACAAAATCAGGTAAGCCTGGCTCGTTCAGACTTTCAATCAAATTCATTGTTAAGTCCTTTACTGCCCGCTCTTCTCGGAGCAACGGGGTCATTAAGCTCTGCCAGAATCAGTAGCCGATCCAGGGTCATGCAGCCTGAACAACTATTTGGATTTCATTTTGCTCAAAGTCAAAGCGAATTTGATGATTGTCGGCAGGCTGCACAGGATGCTTATGATATTGCCCGAAATTATCTCGACTCCGCTCAAGCGGCTCAATTACAACTGATTAACACAACGTATAACACTGAATTTCCCTTAGTCGAAAGTCAACGAGCCAGTTTGGAAACAAATGCTCAAACCAGGTACAATGATCGTCTTACCATTTTTCTAAATATCCATACAGGTGTTGCATCTACAATCAGTTCTCTTTTCTCAGCCAGTGATATCACGGCGAATGAACGAGACCTACTCAATATGGCTAATGTAATCCTCTATGCTTTTTCAGTTCAGGACAACCTAACCTTAAGGAACCAGGAGCTTGGTCTGATTAATAGTTTATTGGGTCAGGCTACCACAAACATCAACAATGCCAGAAATAACCTAATAACGAATGTAAACAGAAATTATAACGGCGAAATCAACCGCATTAATAATTTATTGTTAAGCATTCAATCCAGTTGTCACAATCAAGGGGGAGTGAATACCAGTTAATTTAAGCAAATGAAAAAGTATTCAATCATCTTTATATTTTCTCTGATCTTTGTGATGTTGGCCAGTGACCTTGAGGCTCAACAAAGAAGAAGAAGACAATACAGACCCAGACGGCCTGGAAATATTGACCTATCTTCTATCCTACATACCGTCAATTTAGGGGTGGGCTATTATACACCCAAAATGGACTTCTGGAACGAGCGTTCATTTCTGGTAGAAAGAAACAAGCAGTTCAACTCAAACCTCATGTTTTATGGTGGTTTCGATTTAAAAATTTACGAAGATTTTCTTGTCGGAATTTACGGTGGCACATATTCCGATAGGGTTAAAAGCCAGTCAATCATTGGTTTAATTGACCGGGAAGAAACGTTACGTTATCGGATTACTCCAATTTCACTTGTTGGAAAATATGAGTGGTCTTTCTGGAATCCGAGGATGAGATTCAGAAATCGATTTCTTGGTAAGATACATCCATATGTGGGAGCGGGTGTCAATTTTGAATTGATCAATTTTACGCTTGTTCGAAAGTATAACGATACAGAAGTGGATACTGGCAGGGAGAATGAACGTTATGTGAAGACCGGTACAACCATTACTTATTCCGGAATTGGAGGTGTGAAATATGATATCACAGATTTCCTTGGAGCTGGAGTTGAGGTAAATTACTATATCGGAAGCTTCAATCAGCGTTTGTTAAATGAAGGGAATGAATATGAAGAAAATGTTTCTATAACAGGTCCTTCATTTAATGCAATGGTCTACTATAAGTTTGGCGGTAAATACGGATCGTATAATAGGCGCCGAGCCAGGTATAGGTAGGAGCTTACAGAATACAGTAGACAGAATACAGAATACAGGAGGTCTTCGATTCTTCAATTGAGGTTGCTACAAAAGGCAGTGGGCAGTGGGCAGTGGGCAGTAAGCAGTAAGCAGTAAGCTTCATTGATCAAAGAGGCTTCGTTGGACGAAGGCAATAATCTGTCAACATCAAAACAATCTCTTCCACCACGCTTTCTTTTCCACTTTGGGGAAATGGTCATTCCCGCTGATCATGTGGTAGATCTCGCCCCATTGGGGTAATCCGCCAATGTTGCGGTCGTCGATGAAGATGTCGGCATTGAGCTTGCCTCCTACCTCATCCTCACCTTCGTAGTTTTTGTTCACGGCATAGAACTCGATGCCCTGTTTCCTGCAGAATTCAACGGCTTCTTCCAGGGTTTTTCCTCTCCTCACCGTCCACAGGATCAATCTATGTCCGTCCTTTTGTAGCATCTGCAATGTCTGGATAGCGAATGGATGGGGCTTCCCTATTTTGGGATACTTGTCATCCACGATTGTCCCGTCGAAATCTACGGCGATTATTTTTGAGTCTATGAGCATGGTATCTTTGAGCCTCCAGCTCAAAGATAGAATACAGGAGACAGAATTCAGAATTCAGAATATGTATGTACCTGAATAAGGTTGACCTCGTTGTCTGGTGGTCGAGATGTTAATGTAGGGTCGAATTCACCTCTAGCTTATGGTGCGGTAGGACCCCTATAGGGGACTAAGGGGTGTGCGGTGGGATAGAAATCAGAAGTCAGAAATCAGCCGTAAGCGCCTGATATAAGTTGACCATAAATAGCACTCAACTGCAAACCCTATGGTAAGCGAAACGAGAATAAACCAGCATCGTCATCCTGATCGAAGAGAAGGATCTTAGAAATCGTAAGAAGAATTGAACAATTTCCTTTTTCTTAGCCAAAGATCCTTCACTTCACAGACAATTGAACTCCAAAGCACATCAAACATTAAGAGATAAATCAATCTTTACAAGATAAACTCGGTAGTTCCGTTCAGGATGACGGTGATGTGTTCGTTTTGGGAATGGGGATTGTGATTTGGAGGTGCGGTGGGATCCCTTGATCCAATACCGAAGCCTTGGCGGAGGTATTTAGGGGATCAAGGGGTGTGCGGTGGAAAGTGGAGAATACAGAAATCAGGAATCAGAAGTCAGACGATCACTCAAAACCCTCCTATCCCATTGGCCATTAAGACTGCCAGGAGGGGGATGATAAACAGCAGAAAGACCTCCAGGCGAATCATGTTGATGATTTTTGAAGGGATGTTCACTTCATCACCAGGATTGCCTTTGCGCTGTTTCAGAAAAAACACTGTGGGAAAAATGGAAAGTATCCCTACGGCTATAAATAGCGTAACCTTCGTATGAAATATCCAGTTTTTGGAGTACAGTTCGGCGGGCTTACCCACCCAAAACCACATGGTGAGGCCGGCAAATAAGACGATGATCGCACTCAATCCATAAATCCCATCAATTTTAGAGATCCTTGATATTTGTGCCCGGCTCATGGATGACTTCACATAGAATAGCTCAATGAGCAATGTTCCTACCACACCAAAGATGCCCAGGAAGTGGAGGTACTTAACGATAATGAATTCGGTCATGTTGGGTTAGTGAGTTAGTGGGTTAATGGGTTAATGGGTTGATGGGTTATTCCACCTTCGCTAAAGCTATGGTGGACACTGTGGGTTATTCCACCTTCGCCAATCTCCTTCGTCAAGACTTTGGAGATCAAGGGACTTCGGAGATCGAAGAGCCATAGTGGACACAGTAGGTTATTGGGTGAAATTTAAGAAATTTCTGATCCATTGGCTCAATAAAGTTGTGTGAACCTCTTTTTTTAGGCTGTGGAGCGCCTCTTCTACCCTTTGGGACCCGATCTTCTCCATCCGAGACTGAAAGATATCCTGGTTGTATTCCCTGGTAAACTCCGGGTGCCCCTGAATGCCCAGGATCCGGTTGCCTATACTGATCATACCATGGGGGCATCTGGGTGAGGAGGCGTGCACTACCGCCTTTTCTGGCAGCAATGAGATCTGATCCTGGCAAAGCATCAATATGTTGAAATCATTCGAGGCCGGATCCATCCAGGGAGCAGGCTTTGTAATGTTATGTTCATGCACACCGATCAGGTAACCCTCATTGGATTTGGTCACCTTGCCTCCAAGTGCCTCACCGATTACCTGGTGTCCAAAACACACCCCAACATATTTTTTGTTGGTCTCAGCTACCTCCCTCGTAAGCCTGATCAACTCACTGATCCATTCTTCCTTTTCGTATACGGACCTCTTCGATCCTGTAACTACAAAGCCATCATAGTCTTTGATATCCGGAAACTGGTTGTCGCAGACAAAATAAGCATTGGCAGGCATACCCAACAAACGATCAAACATGATGGGATAGGTGCCATGGACCTCATCAAAAGGCTTCGCTACATGATCGCAAACGAGCAATGCCAGCTTCATCTATCCATGTTTCAGGTGGTATGACTTGGGTCTGGTGAGATAATCAAATCCCAACACCGAAAGCGTGCACCCTCGTCCGGAATCCTTTACCCCAGACCAGCTAAGCTCAGGGTCCAGGTAATCGCACCGATTCATAAACCAGGTGCCCGTATCCACATGGTCGCCGATCCGGATTGCTCTCTCCCGGTCTTTTGTCCAGATGGAAGCGGTAAGCCCGTACTTGCTATCATTCATCAAATCAATGGCCTCCTGATCGTCTTTTACCGCCATGATACCTACCACGGGGGCAAAACTTTCTTCAGTCATCACCAGCATCTCATGGCTGACATTGACCAACACCTGAGGAGCCAGGTATGGCAACGGATGATCCGGAAACTCACCTTTCTCAATCAAAGCCTTCGCTCCCTTTCTGATAGCATCTTCTGCATGGGTGATGGCGTTTCTTGCATTGGCCACCCGGACCATCGGTCCGAGCGTGGTTTCTTTCTCCAGCGGGTTGCCAAGCTTATATTGCCTGGTTAGCCTGACGAATTCGGTCACAAAATCATCGAACCGACTTTCATGAACATAGATCCGCTCCACCCCGCAGCAGGACTGTCCCGAGTTAAAAAAAGCTCCATCAACCAGGTTTTCAACGGCCTGGGCCAGGTCAGCATCTTCAGTGACGTAAGCCGGATCTTTTCCTCCGAGTTCCAGCCCGATACCTGTAAATCTATTTTGGATGGCTCTCCTTACTGCCTTCCCTCCCTCTACCGATCCGGTAAATCCCACATGTGCAACACGATGATCGTCTACCATTTTAGCCACCTGATCATGTGTCATGTGTATGGATTGAAAAACCCCATTTGGTGCTCCTGAGGCTTCAAATGCTTCGCTAAATCGCTCTGCACAGAGGGCCGTCTGGTCGGCAAATTTTAATATCACCGTGTTGCCGGCGAGAATAGCCGGGATCACGGCATTGACTGCGGTCAGGTAAGGGTAATTCCAGGGAGCCAAAACCAAAATGGTCCCCAGAGGCTCCTTCTTAATATATCGTGTAAAGCCATTTTTTTCAGGAATACGGATCTCCTTAAGCCCTTGCTCAGCCATTGCTATCATGGCCTGGGCACGCTCCACGAACCCTCCCTTGATCTCATTGGGCGTATAGGCTACAGGTCTGCCCATCTGCCAGGAAAGCTCCTCTCCCCATGCCTCAGCATGTGCCTTGAAGTAATCGACTACTGCCTGGCATAAAGCGATACGTTCACCTAAGGGAGTCCTCCGCCAATGCGAAAATGCGGATGCTGCCTGCTCCAGCACTGTTTCTATCTCATGCTCCGTGGCATAGTTACGCTCGGCAAACACTGACCCATCTACCGGGCTAATGATCTCAAACCTTGACATAGCTTTATTCTATTCGGGGGTTACATAGGCCGCAGAGATACCACCATCTACCAGGAATTCACTTCCTGTGATATAAGATGACTCATCAGAGGCCAGGTATAGGGCTGCCTGAGCCATCTCTTTACTTTCTCCAAATCGTCCCATAGGTATATGTACCAAACGTCTTTGTTTTTTCTCTTCGGTATCCAAAAACTTCATCAACAGATCTGTCTTTAATGGTCCCGGACAGAGTGCATTTACCCGGATATTTTCTTTGGCATGCACAACAGCAAGCTCCCTGGTCATGGAAAGCACAGCTCCTTTGCTGGCCGTGTAAGCTATCTGGGGTGTTGCAGCACCCATCCTCGCCACAAAAGAGGCCGTATTGATGATTGATCCTCCTCCTGCCCGTCTCATGGCAGGAATCCCATATTTACAACCAAGAAAGACCCCTTTTACGTTCACATTCATGGTCATGTCCCAGGTCTCAAGGTCGGTTGCTTCAGCAGTGTCATCTGTCGAAAGCATGATTCCGGCATTATTGAACAGGATATCCAGTTTTCCATAGGTATCCTCCGCCAACATCACCATTTGCTCCACTCCCGCAGGATTACTGATATCTGTACGATGAAATACAACATCAAATCCAAGCTCTTTGATCTCCTTGACCACTTCATTTGCACCACCGTCATTGATATCTACCAGTACGATTTTGGCTCCTTCTTTTGCAAATAGAATAGCGGCTTCTTTTCCAATACCACTACTACCCCCTGTGATCAGGGCAACTTTGTCCTTTAGTCTCATGTGATTTACTCAAATATTAGATCTGTTCAAAATATCGTTTTCGTTCCCAGTCAGTCACGCTGGACTCGAAAGCTTCAATCTCTTTTTCAAAAAAATGGGTGTAATGTTGATGAACTTCTTCGCCGAACGCCGATTTAGCAAAATTACTTTGCTTAAACCGAAGGGTGGCTTCTTTGAGTGTCATGGGTACCATTGGCAAGTCTTTGGCCGCATATACATCTCCTGTAAAACAATCAGGTGGGGTGATTTTTTCTTTTAGTCCCCGTAGTCCACTTGCCAACGCTGCAGCAAATGCCAGGTAGGGATTGCAATCAGCTCCGGGGATCCTACATTCTATACGGAGGCTTTTCCCTTCTCCCACCACACGAAAACCAGCAGTCCGGTTGTCGCGGCTCCATGCGATCCTGGTAGGTGCCCAGGACGCATCTACAAACCGCTTATAGGAATTGATCGTTGGGGCATAAAAAGGCATGACATCAGAAGCGTATTTCATCCAACCTCCCAGGAACCAACCAAACGCATCAGATCCCTTGACCGGACCAAAATCTTTATCTCCCACAAAAATATTTTTCCCCTGCTTCCAAAGGCTGATGTGGATGTGACAGCTGGACCCGGCACGGTCTTCATGAAACTTGGCCATGAAAGTCACGGAAACACCAAGCTGATCGGCGAGTTCTTTCATGCACTGCTTGAAAATAACGTGACGGTCTGCCATCTCCAGGGTCAGGGCATATCGTACGTTCAGCTCATGCTGACCGAGTCCCCACTCCCCTTTGCTATTCTCAACCGGGATGCCCGAATTCTTTAGATGTCTTCTTGCCGCAGCAGTAAAAAACTCTGTTCTGGTTCCCTGCAGAATGTGGTAATCCTCGAGGTACCAGCCAGCAGGTTTGAGGTCGTCATATTTCAGCTCATTGGCCTCCCTGAAATCATTTTCGAAAAGGTAATACTCTAACTCGGAAGCAGCAGAGGATTGATACCCCAACTCATTCAGTAGGGCAATCTGATTTCTGAGTAGTGACCTGGGGGCCGTAAAAACCGGCTGGTGGTCTTTGACGTTTCTGATATCACAAAGTACGATGGCGGTCTGGGGAAGCCAATCAGCTTTTCTTAAGGTTCCAAAATCCGGTTCCAGGTGAAAGTCTCCGTAACCCAGTTCCCAGTTTGCTGTTTCATACCCCTGAACTGGCTCCATTTCCATGTCAGTGGTCAGCAAATAATCACAGGCATGGGCACCTTCATCGATCACACTTTCCAGAAAAAAATCCGCATCATAGCGTTTTCCCAGGAGTCGACCATAATGATCTGTAAAAGCAACAATTACTGTGGTAATATCCTCGCTATCAACAAGTTGTTTCAGGGTATTAAGTGTAAGTATGCCTTTATTTTCCAGACCAGCCATAGAGATAATGAAGGGTTATTCCTTGGTTTCCACAATTTTAGCCAAAATACTGATATATCTTTCTAATACCTAAACTATTCCAACTTTGATGATGAATACAGTGTCCATAGATCAAAACCATCTTGCACAACTGCTAACCCTTACCTCAATGTATAAAAACCAAACAACTACACTTCAGAAAGCCATCATCATGATGGGCGTTGTCATCGCTTCGATGATCCTGATTTCTTGTCAGGATCGGGTAGAAATCACACGTGAATATACTGTCTTTGAACCGGTCTATCTTTCACTGGCTGAGCTCCGGGAGGGTGTGGACATTGTTGCACCCAAACCGATCGAAGAACGAGGTAATATCTATCTCTACAAAAACTGGATCATGATCAATGAGCCAGGGAATGGCATTCATATCATTGACAATTCAGTCCCTCAATCACCTGCCGCCAGGCAATTTCTTGAGATACCTGGAAACTTCAGTTTTTCTGTAAGAAATGATCTCCTCTATGCGGACAGCTATATCGACCTGGTGGTGATTGACATCCGCAACATGGACGCGGTATCAGAAGTGGGCAGGTTAGAGGGGATCTTTGAAAACTTCAGTGATAACTATACATTAGATCCTGATAGTGGGTTGATCATCACTTATGAGCCGGTAAGAACCATTTCCGTTACTGTCGAAGACGTAGGCGGTGAGTTTGAACCCGTTTTCAGGGGTGGATTCTTTGGATATAGTAATGATGCCCTGGTGATGGCCGAGTCTTCTTCGGTCCCACAACCTCAAAATGTGACTGGCATCGGAGGCTCTATGGCTACTTATACCATCGTGAACAACTATTTGTATGCACTTGATAATACCTCAATCCATACCTTTGATATCTCGGACGGGGACAATCCAGTGAAACTCAATGAGCTATCACTTGGTTGGGACATTGAAACCTTATTCCCCTATGAGCAAAATCTTTTTGTAGGTGCACAAACCGGGATGTACATCCTGGACAATACCTCTCCTGATAATCCGGAATTGATCACCAAATATGAGCACATGTTTAGCTGCGACCCTGTAGTGGTTCAGGGAGACCGGGCCTATGTGACTTTGAGAAACGGAACAACCTGTCAGGGGTCATTGAATCAGCTGGAAGTAATTGATATTTCCGATCTTTCCAATCCCACTTTGCTTGCTGAATATCCGATGGTAAGCCCTCATGGACTGGGTATAGATGATAACATGTTATTTATCTGTGAAGGAACGTCGGGGCTCAAAGTATTTGATGCTACCGACGACATGAAAATCACGCATAATCTCATTACCAGCATTGATGATATTGATGCTTATGACGTGATTCCTTATCAGGACATTCTCTACCTGATTGGGAATGATGGATTATATCAATATGACTACAGTAATCCAACTCAGATAACGTTTATCAGCAAACTTGAAATTTCTTCCAGTGAGTTGTAACAGTAGAAATCTTAGCCGGTGGCTCTTGTTGTCGGCTGCTTTTTTCTTTTCACTAAGCCTCTTTGCTCAGGAAAAACAACATGTGAGGGTGGAGTTGATAGACAACAGCCTGTATGTAGGTCCTGTCTTCCAATCCATCGACTCTTTGGGGGTTCACCTCAATATTGAAGGAACTGAAGTGCTCATCCCTCACGACAGGATTGAAAATATCCAGTTTCACAAGATGAAACGCCCAGTTGTCAAGTCAAAAGACAGGTCCTTCTCCGGCATCGAACCGGGATATTATCATACCATTGGATTGGGTTCCAGTTTTGGAAATTCTAACCCGGGTTTGTCGTTGAACCTGGTGAATGGGTACATGTTCAACCCTTACCTGGGAGCAGGCATTGGGATTGGTTTTGAGGCGCTGGAGGACATTTCTACTTTTCCTGTTTATGTGGAATTAAAGGGCTACATCATGCAGCGGTGGCTTGCTCCTTTCTATTTTTTCCGCCCAGGTTATGGCTTTCTGAACACGGCATACACTTCCTTTGAAAATACCAAAGAGGTTGGGGGCATCTACTGGCAGGCAGGTGTTGGTTATCAATTCAATTTCTCAGAAAGCGCTGTAGCTATCAGCATCTGTAGTATGGGTCAGGATGCTAAAGTCACCTATACTTACCCTGAATGGTGGTGGACGGACGACACCGTGATCACAGAGAAAAGAATGAAACGCCGCATGGCACTTCGGATAGAATTTACTTTCTAATCATTTTAAACCAGACATAAGCCACTCCCAGAATGGCGAAATAGATCAAAGCCAGCATAGGATTATAGATAGTCACAGCAATGAGTGCGATGACAGCAATGATCAACGCAATGATGGGTGATGCCGGATAAAAAGGCACTTTGAAAGGTCTTTCCATCTCCGGATGTTTCTTCCTCAACACCATCATTGAGATCATTGAAATGGCATAAAGTGACAATGCACCAAAGCATGCAATGGTGATGATCTCTCCTGTTTTTCCCGTCAGCAAGGCGATGATACCAATGAGGGTGTTGAAGATCAGGGCGTTGGTTGGAGTGCTGAATCTTGGGTTGATCTTCCCAAGGATAGATGGCCCAAAGTCCACCCGTCCAAACTCGAAGGTCGCACGACCTGCAGCCAGGATGATCCCATGAAAAGATGCTACCAACCCAAATAACCCGATAAAGCTCACCACCTTGAAGACCAGCGTATCCGCTCCCAGCACATGCGCAAGTGCCAATGGTAACGGGCTGTCAGAAGCTGCACCTGTTTCAGGGTCATAGACGACTGTTTCCCATCCGTTCACACCGATGGAAAAGGCAAAAGTCAACAGACAAAGTGCTACCAGGGTAGCTATGGCTGACCCGAAACCGATCAGTACATTTTTTTGTGGATTGATGGTCTCTTCCGCCACATTCGCTACGCCTTCGATGGCCAGGAAGAACCAGATGGCAAAGGGGATAGCCGCAAACATGCCCGACCAGCCATTGGGCAGTGGGTTACTCGTAAAGTTCTCCATGGAAAATGATGAGCCTGTTGCGAAGAAGAAAAGCAATAAGCCACAAACTGCTATGATGGTCACGAGGAGTTCAAAAGCTGCTGCTGCATGAACCCCATAGATGTTGATGGCTGTGAATATCAGATAAGCTCCAATGGCGATTCCCAATATCGGTAGTGAAGGAAAGAAAAGGTTCAGGTAAGCACCAATGGCGAAAGCAATGGCCGGTGGAGCAAAGATGAACTCGATATTTTGAGCCATACCGGCAAAGAAGGCCCAGTCCTTGCCGAGAGCATGTAGTGTATAGTCGAAGGCGCCCCCTGCTTTTGGGATCGCACAGGCCATCTCCGTATAGCTAAATGTAAATGTGAGGTACATAATGATCACGAAGACGGTGGCCACGCCAAGGCCCAAAGTTCCTCCCTGTTCCAGGCCGAGGTTCCAGCCGAAGTACATACCAGAGATGACATATCCTACACCCAGTCCCCATAGCATCAAAGGACCAAGCTTGCGTTGAAGTTGAGTTTCTGACATGGGTGGAAAGATAGTAAGAATATAGAATACTGAATACAGAAGCAAGGGGCAAGGGGAAAGGAGAAAGGAGAAAGGAGCAGGGAGTGATGAAAAATATTTAGATTTATATAGTTTAACCCCATTTAATGATGAAAAACTTACTTCAGCAATCAATATGCATTATCCTACTGGCTGTTACGCTTACAATAAGTGCTCAGCCACCTCACCAGCCTGATGAATCAAATACCGGACATTTCCTATATGTAGCTACTCCGGGGATCAGAGATTACCTGGGCTATGGCGGACATGGATTGGTGGTCTTTGACATCAATAATAATCACGAGTTTATGAAACGGATCAGTACTCAGGGATTTCACGACGATGGCACCCCCTCTAATGTGAAGGGCATTGATATCAGCATACCCCTGAACAGCATTTTCATCACTACCCTTGAGTCGATGCAACGCATTGATCTGGAGACTGAGCAGCTGGTGTGGGAGAAGAAATATGAGGGAGGATGCGACCGTTTGTCCATTTCTCCCGATGGAAAAACCATCTATCTGCCATCTCTCGAGAAGGACTTCTGGCGGGTGGTCAATGCTGAGAATGGGGAGACAATAACTACCATCAAAGTTCACTCCAGGGCCCATAACACCATCTATGGACCTTCAGGAAATCAGGTATACATGGCTGACATTGGTTCGCCGGAGTTACACGTCGCAGATCCTAAAACACATAAAGTGGTCCAAAAAATAGGCCCATTCAGTGCCGGGATCAGGCCTTTTACAGTAAACAGTGATGAGTCCATTGTTTACGTGAATGTAAACGAACTGCTTGGCTTTGAAGTCGGAGACTTAAAAAGCGGCAAAAAGCTTGCGAGCATTACTGTTGAAGGATGGGATAAAGGTCCGGTCCGCCGACATGGGAACCCCAGTCATGGTATCGGCCTAACCCCCAATGAAAAGGAGATTTGGATCAGCGACGGACACAACATGAGGATGCACATTTTTCAGGCCTTCCCTCCCTACCAACAGCTAACTACTATTCCTCTTAGCGATATGCCGGGATGGATCACGTTTAGCATCGATGGTCAATATGCTTATCCATCCAGTGGAGAGGTCATCCATGCCAAAACCCGCGAGATCCTCTACCTCCTGAAAGATGAAAACCACAACACCGTATCCAGTGAGAAAATGATTGAAGTCTTTATGAAAGATGGCAAGGCATATAATGCGGGAGACCAATTTGGGTTGGGGAGGGGGAAATAATACAGTATACAGTATACAGTATACAGTATACAGAGGAAAGTCGAAAAAGTCATCCTAAGTATCTGAGTCATAGGATGACCAGGTGCGCATCTGCGAGACTGATTTCTCTAAATTATCTGCTGTTTTCCTCATCGATGCTTCCAGAAAATCGCTGGGATCTGAGATAGCAATCAGTTGATCGAAGTTTTTGATCTGGCTGGTATCTTCATCCAAAGCACCGCTAAGTCCAATGACCTTTACATCGGCTTCTTTGGCCAACCTGGCGATGAGCCCTGGGCCTTTCCCGTAGTTCGTCTGGGTGTCAATCTTTCCCTCACCGGTTATTACTAGACTGGCTGATTTCAAATGTTCCTTAAATCCGGCCCAATTTAGGATCTGGTCTGCCCCATCCAGTATTTCCGCATCCATCGCAAGGTATAATCCCGCCGTAATTCCTCCTGCTGCACCTCCCCCTTTCAGATTCCTTACAGACTTACCACTTAGCTCCTCTAACATACCAGCCAGGTGGTCAAGCACTGACTCCAATTGCTCAACCATCTCCTCATTGGCTCCTTTTTGGGGGCCAAATACAGCCGCTGCACCTTCTTTGCCCAGCAGGGGATTGTTGACATCACTAAGGATCCTCACGCTAACTCTTGACTTCAGCTCTCTGAGTGCAGTTAAATCGATGCTGGTGATCCTTTTAAAATCTTTGGGCTTAATTCCATTCAACAATTTGCTGCCGATGTAAAATCGTGCTCCCAAAGCCTCCATGATCCCAACTCCCAAATCAACTGTGGCACTCCCACCCACGGTGAGATAAATTTGTTTCGCTCCCAAATTAACTGCTTCCTGGATCAGCTGACCGGTCCCATAGGTACTCATCACCATGGGATTGAGTTCGTTTTTGGGCAATAGTCTTATTCCTGAGGCTTCCGCCATTTCTATGATGGCCAGGTCTTTTGATTTATTATACCCCCAGTTGGCTTCCACGGTTTTTCCGTCAGGTCCTTTGACATTTGACGCTATAATTTCTGCCTCAAGATATTTTGAGATCACCGTCAGGCTTCCATCTCCACCATCAGCGATTGGCAATTCTACCATTTCATTTTTGATTCCGGACTTCCTGATGCCTTTGGCTATCGCTTGAGCAGCTTCTTCAGCGCTAAGCGCCCCTTTGAATGCATTCGGAGCTATGATGATCTTTCCTTCCTTCATATTTCAAACAAAGTTCCGCATCCTTTATACAGGTCTTTCCAATCTTCAATTGCTAAATCAAATGCCATCAACTGACCGGGAGATAGAGAAATAAACTGCGTATTCAACAAATAAGTAGCCAGCGAAGATACCGATGGATTATGTCCTATCAACACCACACTTGTATAATCATACGGGATATTCATTATTTCCCGCCGGACCTCGTCCAGGGTAGCGTTGTACAACTCCTCGCGAAATGTCAGATTTGGATGGTCTGTAAATGGCTCTAAAAAGAGTGATGCCGTTTCTTTTGTCCTGCGTGCAGGACTACATAGGACATGGTCGAATCTGATCGCTTTACTATTGAGTTTCGCTCCTACTATCAAAACATCTTTTTTACCCTGATCTGTCAAGGGTCGGTTGATATCCGTCCAGTTTCTACCTGGTTCTGCCTCGCCGTGTCTTAAAATAAATAATTTCCTAACCATTTGTCTACAACTAAGTTATGAGAAAAGAGCATACTGAAAAAGGTTGTTTCAAACAAGTTCGGTAAGGCTCCTTTCATGAATTAATTATTTTTTAGAGATATTTACCGCCGTAAAAGAGTGATGAATGGGAAAGAATCTTGTAATTGTTGAGTCGCCGGCTAAGGCCAAAACCATAGAGGGATACCTGGGAAAGGACTATGAAGTACAATCATCTTACGGGCATGTGCGCGATCTGCCAAGAGACGATTTTGCTATTGATATCGAAAATAATTTCGAACCCACATATAAGATCTCCAATGATAAAAAAGATGTTGTTAAGCAACTCAAAAAGTTAGCAGCCAATGCGGATACTGTATACCTCGCATCGGATGATGACCGTGAGGGAGAGGCTATTTCATGGCACCTATCCAAAGCCCTGGAGTTGAATGACGCTAATACGAGAAGGATCGTATTCCGGGAGATCACCAAGAATGCCATTCAAAACGCATTACTCAACCCAAGGGGAATAGATATTGACCTGGTCAATGCACAACAAGCCAGGAGGATACTTGACCGATTAGTAGGATATGAGCTTTCTCCCATCCTTTGGAAAAAAATCAAAACAGGCCTATCTGCCGGACGTGTACAGTCTGTCGCCGTGCGATTAGTTGTTGAGCGGGAACGTGAAATCGAAAAGTTTGAGGCCACATCTTCGTTCAGGATCTCTGCTTTATTTGACCTGGGTGGTGGCAAAACCCTAAAGGCTGAGCTTCCATCTAAGTTTAAGACACAGGGAGACGCCGACACTTTCCTTAAAAAATGCATTGGTGCGGCTTACACCATTGAAAACCTGGAGACCAAACCAGCAAAAAAGACTCCAGCTCCACCTTTCACCACCTCTACACTTCAACAGGAAGCCAGTAGAAAATTAAGTTTCCCGGTATCATTGACCATGTCAGTGGCACAAAAGCTCTATGAGGCTGGTAAGATCTCTTACATGAGGACTGACTCAGTGAATCTGTCACAGGAAGCCATTCAAAGTGCCAAGAGTCAGATTGCCAAGAGCTACGGCAATGAGTTTGCCCAGGAAAGACATTTTAAGACCAAGAGTCAGGGAGCTCAGGAGGCACACGAAGCCATCAGACCTACTGACTTCTCTGTGACATCCGCCGGAAAAGACAGCGCCGAGCAAAGACTTTACGAGTTGATCTGGAAAAGAGCCATTGCCTCACAGATGGCAGATGCACAATTAGAAAAAACCATTGCTACTATCGGTATCTCTACCACACCTGAAAAACTTGTTGCTCAGGGTGAGGTCATCAAATTTGAAGGATTCCTTAAAGTATATATCGAATCCACCGACGATGAGGATGATGAGGAACAACAACAGGGTATGCTTCCTCCAATTTCAGTAGGTCAGGACCTTGACCTGAAACGAATGATTGCCAAGGAAGGGTTTACCCGCCATCCACCAAGATATACGGAAGCGAGTCTGGTGAAGAAACTGGAAGAAATGGGCATTGGTCGTCCGTCTACCTATGCGCCTACCATCTCTACCATCATCAAGAGAACCTATGTGGAGAAAGAGAGCCGGGAAGGAACAGAGCGAGCCTATCAGGAACTGATCCTGGAAAATGGTGGGATTGAAACCCACAAGCGGACCGAGATCACCGGAGCAGAAAAGAACAAGCTATTCCCTACAAACACCGGAATCGTGGTCAATGATTTTCTGGTACAGTATTTCCCCAATGTCATTGATTTTTCTTTTACCGCCAAAGTGGAAGAGGAGTTTGACGACATTGCTGCCGGCAAAGTAAACTGGACCAAAATGATCAAAGATTTTTACAGCCAATTTCATCCATTGGTAGAAGACACCTCGCAGATCAAGCGTAGTGAAGCAGTGTCTGCCCGGGAAATAGGTATTGATCCTGCAAGTGGTAAAATGATTTACGGCAAGCTGGGTAAGTATGGTGCCTATGTTCAGATCGGCGAGATGGAAGAAGAGGAAAAACCGAAGTTTGCCAGCTTGCGAGCTGGTCAGCTATTGGAGAACATCAGCCTGGAAGAAGCACTGGAGCTTTTCAAACTACCTCGAGAAGTAGGTACTTTTGAGGAGAAACCCATTGTAGCTGCTATCGGTCGGTTTGGTCCTTATATCCGTCATGATGGAAAGTTTGTCTCCCTTAAGAAGGACCAGGACCCATTGGCTGTTTCTGAGGATGAGGCCATTGCTTTAATCCTTGAAAAACGAGAGCAGGATGCCAACAAATACATAAAGACCTTTGATGAAGATGATCAGGTATTTGTGCTCAATGGCAGGTACGGCCCTTACATCAAGTTTGGTAAGAAAAATGTAAAGATCCCTAAAGACAAGGTCCCTGAGGAACTGACATTTGAAGAATGTAAGGAACTGGCTGATAATGCTCCTGAGAAAAAAGGCCGGTTTAGCAGGAGGAAATCAAAGTGAGTTAGAATACAGGAGACAGAAATCAGAAGTCAGGAGATTTTCGCAGGGTTGATTTTCGTGAATTGACTGAGTCTGCTCACGATTGGCATTCCTTCAATCTACTTCTTAAACATTTCTGGAAAATCTAACGGAGTGAATCTTGTTAGTTGCTCTTCTTATTTATGGCATTGAATTTCAAAGAGTTCCTGGAATTCAGAAATCAGATATCAGGAGATTTTCGCAGAATGATTTTTCTGGGAATTACCTGAGTCTGTTCACGATTAGGCATTCCTTCAATCTACTTCTTGAACATTTCTGGTAAAGTCTAACGGAGTGAATCTTGTTAGTTGCTCTTCTTATTTATGGCATTGAATTTCACAGGGTTCCTGGAAATCAAAAATCAGGAGATTTTCGCAGGGTTGTTTCTTGTGAATTATTCAGGTTTGCTCACGATTATTATTCCTTCTATACACTACCTAAACATTTCTGGTAGTCTCATGGAAAGTCTTGATAATGTGGTGTCGTTTTCTAATCAATCTCCCTGTTCGACTTACACGTAGTTATTCAGCATGACTGGCATCACGAGCATGAGGATGTCTTCGTTGTCATCCTTTTCCTTGGGGAGGATAATGCCTGCTCTGTTGGGTGCGCTCAGCTTCAGCGACAATTCATCGGTATCCAGATTGTTCAACATCTCAATCAGGAATTTAGCGTTGAACCCAATTTCAATATCCTCACCGTCGTGCTCACACGAAAGTCTTTCGTTGGCTTCGTTGGAGAAATCAAGGTCTTCTGCAGAGATCATCAGCTCACTACCCGTCACCTTCAACCTCACCTGGTGTGTGGTTTTGTTGGCATAGATGGCAATCCTTCTCAAAGAGCTCAACAGCTCCTCCTTGTTGATACCGATCGTGTTGTTGTTATCAACAGGAATTACGTTTTCATAGTCAGGGAATCGCTCATCGATCAGCCTGCAGATCATCTTGATGTTGTTGAAGTTGAAAAATGCATTGGATGCATTAAACTCCATGTTCACATTTGTATTCTCAGAAGGTAAAGTCGTCTTGAGCAAAGTGAGCGCTTTTCTCGGGATGATCATGGTATGCCCCTGGTCCGCCGCCACGTCCACTCTGCGATAGCGGATCAACCGGTGGCTATCGGTGGCCACAAAAGTAGTATTGGTTTCACTCAGGTTGACGTATACACCTGTCATCGCAGGTCGCAGCTCGTCATTGCTGGTAGCGAATATCGTATTGTTGATCGCCTGTGATAGTACGTCAGAAGATATGTTGACCGAATACCCATCGGATACAGTAGGTATCTTGGGGAAATCTGTGGCATTCTCTCCGGACAATTTATACCTACCATTGTCGGAATTGATCTCTATGCTATAGGTATCAGAGTCAATGGAAAATGTTACCGGTTGCTCAGGTAAGTTCCTGAGTGTCTCCATGAGGATCCGTGCAGGAATTGCGATACTACCATCTTCTTTGGCCTCCACCTCGATCTCTGTGATCATGCTTGTTTGCAAGTCAGAAGCTGTGATTGTCAGGGTCCCGGACTTGATTTCGAACAGGAAATTTTCCAGAATGGGCACCACCGGATTTGTGGTTATCACACCGTTGATCGCAGAAACTTGCTTAAGCAAATAGGAAGAGGATACAATAAACTTCATGCGTATATAAATTCATTTTCATAGTCACATGCCTACATACCGAAGTGCCTTTTGGCACGCGGCATGGAATTCATTCCGATCCTCGGAACTCATTTCTCCAGGCACAGGGATTTCGATGGTTGAATCGAGTCGTCAAATTTAAGCAAAAAATCAACTTCTGAAACATAAACCTGTATTAAGCATTAGACTTTCTATTGCATGACTAAATCACTTCAAAATCAAGCACTTAACATGATATTCTCTCCCTCACCACAGCGTTGCTATGCTTCCGATCGTAAGTACTTGATTTTCTTGCACTTTAGCCCTTCATCACAAAACTCTATTGCTTAATCCAGGTTAAATAACTTACTCTTTGGCTTGAAAATCCCCCGGGGTCGCCAGGATCTGATTCGCTCGCTGAGCATCCAGGATCATTAAATCATCATTTTTATTGGTCACCAACTGAAAGGCCATCTTATCAATGGCCGGAAACAGCATTAGCTGGCTTGGCTCCGCGTTTCTTATCGAAGAGATCGTCAACGTAGCCAGGGGAGCTGTTTTACTTAAACTATCATATTGAGGAAATCGTTCTCCCGAGATAATTTCATTCACTTCAAAAACCTGAAACTGATTGAGGTAATCAATCACACGGGAGCTATCAATCCCGTTGATTCCTTCCAGCTCAAAAAACTTCCCATTGAATTCAATTGATAAGTCCGGCAGATCGTTTTTGTGGTAATCCAACTTAACAGACTTGATGGATCTCCAGTTTTCATCTAAGATCAATCGGTCCCGCCACTGGTTTTCTCTTAGCTCAAAGATCCCGCCCAGATATTCATTGTACCCGGGTATCTCCACCTCGTAGCTTTGATTCTCTTCCGGGTCATAAAAGTATGTCCGTGTCTTGGTAGGATTGCTAAACACGACAAATTCCATGTTTTCTTTCCCTTGCAAGCTCACATAGACACTGTCCGAAGGCATAAGATCTACTGGTTTTCTTACTCTTACGCGTTGGAGGATAGAAAAGAATAATCTTTTAAGGCCCGCATCTACTTTGTAAGTTCCATTCAGATTCCAGTTGTTACCCTCCCTGACAATAGAAACCGAGGATTTAAGGCTTTGGATACTAATTTCATCGATAGCACTGGTATCTGAAACTGCAAAAATGGAATGCTCTACACTTCCCGAACTGCTCAGTTTATCTGAAAAGAACAATCCAATGTTGATGACAGCCAATGCCACAATGGTCACAAGGAGTATTTTATTGGTTTTGCTCATTTTCCGTAGCTGCTTTTCCTAACATACATTTTGGCCAAACCGAAGAGGATCAATAAAAGTATGGGGGCTGCGATATTGATCAACTGCCATTTGGTCCGCTCCTGTTTTACACGTGCCTTGTCCAGTGGTCTGATCTTGATTTCTTTCGACCTGGCCTGGATCAATCCTGAATCATCCATCAGGTACTCCATCAAATTCATGATCAGGGTCTCATTGGCATAGTGCTCCCGTGAGTAAGGATCCACACCCAGAGGTAGTGGATTGCCCGACTCCAGGTCAAATTCATTTCTGATCAAATCGCCATCAGCTATCACGGCCATTTTGGATTCCAGACCATCGGGACGGAAAGCTGATTGATCAAAATTTCCCGGTACGAACCGGTTTTTATAGAGCGACTGAAACTTGCCTTCCAACAGATAGGCAATCGGAACCGGCTTATGCACAAATTTCTCGGGCAGCAACTCATCCTTCAGGTCATTATAGCTTACCCTCACAGGTGCCCCGATCACCTTAGAGTTGGCTGAGGTATAAAGTAGTGGTGTCTTTTTGATTCCGTCGGCCTTCACAGAGTCGATCTCTGAAGCAAACCGCACCTGCAGTGCGTCCATGTTTTTCACTACCGGATGATTGCCATAGTTGGTGATAATAGGAAAATACGGCCAGGGCAGCATATTGATCTGAGGCTGATCTCCAATATTTCCTGCTACAACCGGTGTATTGCCACAATTGATATCAGCCACGTAGTTGTTGTTGATCCTTACCCCGTATTTAAACAGCAAATCATTCAGGTTATTTTCATAGGGTATTGCCACCGTACCTTCGCCAGACGCTTCGTTCATGTCCACACCCAGGGCATCCAGGAAAAACAGCAGTCGTCCCCCTCCCATCAGGTATTGGTCCAGCAGGTATTTTTCTACCTCGGTAAAGGCTTTGGCTGGCTTGGTTACCACAATGAGATCATAACCGGTCAAGGGCGTTGTTCTGGTAGGTAAGTTAATCCTGAAAAGGTCATATTTAGAAAGCACGAGGTTGGTAAAACCTGCCAGTTCGGTGGTGTCCGGCTCATCATGTCCATAGACCAACCCTACCCGCTTCCTCGTGTTCCCGGTGACTAGCGCGATACCATTCGCTATTTCATATTCTAGTCCTTCGATAGATTGATTGAGCACTTCTTCAATAGACGAAGCTCTGCTCCCTTTCAATAAATTCACTGCCAGCTCCTGACCTCCGGCAGAAATGATCAATCCCGGGAAAACCATGATTTGAGACTGTTTTCCATCCTTTTTCAGGTTCAGGTTACTGGGTTGGAGTCCTTGCTGCATCAACCCCTGATAGTATTGATTTCGTGCTCGTTGACTCTCAGCCTGAGATGGGTCAATAAAGCGATACTCCAGCGAAGCATCGGTATACACTTCAAATTCTTCCAGTGTTTCTCTGATTGCCGTTTGAAACCTCAGGAAATTGGAGGGTAACTCGCCCTCGAGGTACACTTCAATATAAAGATCGTCTTTTACCTGACTAAGGACTTCCTTGGTGGCATCGGTGATGGTGTATCGTTTCTCCTCTGTCATATCGAT
This sequence comes from Cyclobacteriaceae bacterium, assembly GCA_965228595.1. Lineage (GTDB taxonomy): Bacteria > Bacteroidota > Bacteroidia > Cytophagales > Cyclobacteriaceae > UBA7330. Next base: position 638,194 of record OZ245828.1, read on the forward strand.
ACGGACCCTGTACTTGGAAGTCAGCTGAAGCATCAGGACCACCACCATCACCCCTAAAAGCAGCTTTAACCAAATCCCAATCTTATAATTCTCCATCCTCATCTTCGCAACCCAAGAATTAAATATGTAACCAACAGTAGCAAAGCTATCACACTGATAAAGTAGCTCACATCAGAAAGATCAATCAATCCCTTGCTCAAGGCAGAGTAATGTGCCACGATGCCTAGCTGAGACAATACATAAGACCACCCGGTCCACAAGTCTATGGCAGACAGGGAATCAAATCCTGTGTAGAAGAAAAAGCACAGAAAAGCTGCCAGGATGAAAGACACGATCTGGTTTCCCGTCAAGGCTGAAGCAAGGATTCCTATGGCCGTGAATACGCCACCGAGGAGCAGCAGCCCGATATAAGAGCCAATGATCCCCGGGGTATCCAGGTTGCCTTTTGGGATGCCTAACTCACTCAGGGTGTAGTAATAGATCAGTGTTGGCAGGATGGAAAAGAACACCAGGAAAAAGCCTGCCAGATATTTCCCTAAAATAATGTCTGTACTCCGGATAGGTAAAGTATAAAGTAGCTCCAGCGTGCCATTTCTTTTTTCCTCAGCAAAGGATTTCATTGTGATGGCCGGGATCAAAAACATCAGTACGTAGGGCCCCAGGTTGAACAAGGTTTCCATACTCGCATAGCCGTAATCCAGGACATTGGTTTCCGGGAAGATCCACATCAATAAACCAATTCCTGACAGAAACACCCCTATCACAATGTATGCAATTAGGCTATCCAGAAATTCGTTGATCTCTTTGAGAAAAATACTATACATCTCCTGCTCCTTTCGTCAATCCCTGGAAGATCTCTTCCAATGACTTATCTGCCTTCTTCAGACTCACTAACGGCAATGCATGCTCGGAGGTGATCCGCAGCAATTCAGCCCTGATGTTCGCATCCCCTGATTCGATCAGGTACGTGAAACCACTCTGCTGAATCACCTTAAATCCTGCTTCTTCGAATATCTTCGTTTCAATGGATTCCTCAAACTCCAGCAGCATCCCCTGGCTTTCCGATTGGTTCGTTTTAATGTTTTCCAGCTTATCGTTCGCAACTATATTTCCTTTGTCAATGATGATTACCTGGTCGCACAAGGCCTCCACCTCCTGCATGATATGGGTGGAAAGCAGAATAGTCTTGTCCCGGGCTGCTTCTTTAATCACAGTCCGGATATCTACGATCTGGTTAGGGTCGAGTCCGGATGTCGGCTCATCCAGGATCAGCACCTCCGGGTCGTGGATCAGTGCTTTGGCTAACCCAACACGCTGACGGTACCCTTTAGACAATGCTCTGATGGGTTTATGTGCTTCCCTTTCCAGCCCGCACTTATGGATCACCTCTGCCACTTTGTTCTTCACTCCACTCAACTGATAGATCCCTCCGATAAATCGCAAAAACTCACGGACATACATGTCCAGATAAAGTGGATTGTGCTCAGGAAGATAGCCAGTCACTTTTTTTACCTTTCTTGGCTGATCCAGCACATTAATCCCCTCAACAGAGATAGCCCCGGCATCTGGTCGCAGATACCCGGTGATCATTTTCATGGTGGTAGACTTCCCTGCGCCATTCGGGCCAAGAAAACCGGTAATTATCCCTTTTTGAGCCTCAAAAGAGATGTTGTTCACAACTTTCTGTGTACCATAAACCTTAGTAAGTCGATCGATTTTTACAGACATTCAGTCGAAGCTGTTCAATATTGGTTTGTAGAAAAGCCCCTGGAAATTTAATTCCAATGATATGGCTTTATCTTTAGCACAATATTGAGTGATTTTATGTTTAAACACAAACGTAAATTTCTGGTTCCATGGTATAATAATCCAGGATAATTCATGATTACTATAATAAGTAGCACCAACAGAAATGATTCGGTGACTTATCAGCTCAGTCAGTTGTATCAGGGCATCCTGAAAAAGCTAAATGCGGAATGTCACCTGATTGACCTGAATGAGTTGCCCCCTGACTTTACGGTTACCGCACTTTATGAAAATTCTGGGAAGAATGAGGAATTCAACAAGCTCAGAAATATCATGAAAGCATCTGAAAAGTTTGTATTCATTGTACCTGAGTACAATGGTTCATTCCCCGGGGTGTTAAAAGCATTCATTGATGGCCTGGAATACCCTGGCACTTTCCGAAATAAAAAATGTGCGCTGGTTGGATTGTCATCCGGTCTTCAAGGTGCTGGCCTGGCCCTGAGTCACCTTACCGACATCTTCAATTATTGCGGGATGCATGTGCTGGCTCAGAAGCCCAAGCTGGCCCGGATAGAATCTAATATGGAAGGCCCTGAAATCACCAATGAGCGGTACATGAAACATCTTTGGAATCAGGCGGAGGCGTTGATTGCGTTTTAATTCACTTTGGTGACCAAAACGGATCTCCGGCGGGGATAAATTCAATGGGTACGCCATTGATAAAAGTCTTCAGCCATTCTGCACAATACTCCATTCCGCCTTCTTCGGAATTGGCATGCCCCAACATGATCAGGGCCTTTCGACGGCCAAGCGAAGTTGCGTCCCGGATGTATTCAACGGTCTCCCATTCCGGCACTTCTCCTACAATGACCACCTCTACATCTTCTCGCTGTAAACTGTTGATCTGCCTGTTTGCTCCGGCCGCTCCCAGTACCAGGGCTACCTGCGACACCTCCATTTCCAGATCACCTACGACACGAATGGTAGACTGATCGAATTGCTTTTCCAGCTTTAAACCCAGATCTTTTAATGTCATTGTGGGAAGGTCATAATAGATCTGGCTTCCATCACGGCTATACTGATCAAATTGAAGCCTGGCTGTCATTCCTTTGTAGATACCATCCGGAGAGGTCCGGTGCCAATGGTCATGAAAACGCCAAACGATAAGATTATTATCTTCTATGTATTGTTGCTTGGCCTTCACGATGGGATCATCACCATAACGATCGGTATTGTCACGATGATCATAAAAAGTGGGTTCATGGGTAATGATCAGGTTTAGCCCCTTCTCCTTCGCGCTTTTGAGCACATCCATGTTGGCTAAGAATGTGGTGGCTATACCTGTCACCCTCATGGCTCCATGGCCGCCCTTATAGGTATCGACAGTTTCTTCCGACCAGTCACACGTAAGGTTATCCTTGATCTGACTGATCACCTCATCAGCCGTAGGAGTCTGTGCCCGGATCCCACATGAAAACAAAACAAGCATCAGAGCGGAAGCTACCAACACATGGTTATAGCATTCGGATTTCTTCATATAAGGCAATTTCCTTAATTGAATCAACTAATCCAATTCCTATCCAAATGCTATATCCAGGTTTACTACTTCCTTTTGCCCGCTATCACTGATAGTTGTAGTTCAAGTCGTTTGATCTCCCTGATCAGCTCACCTTTATCCATTTGCATCCAACTCCATATCTTTAGCATAGCTGTCATGATAAATGTAGCAAGCATCACCAGGCTCCAGACCAGCAATTCTTTGGTGGACTCGGCAGCTGCAAACTGAAATCCCGCATATACACAACCTGCTATAGCTGCCAGGATATAAAAGGCAACCAGGTAATTCATCCAGCTGTTTTTTCCCCGATAAAGGCCAGCAAACTGTTTTAACACAGGCTTCTCCTCGAGTTTATCGTAATATTCTGCTTCTTCTTTAGACAGCGCCTCTTTGATGAGTGCGTCAATGTTCTTCTCCTTATTCATATGCTTTAATGATTTGTTTCAAATTTTCACGGGCGTAATACAATCGGGATTTCACGGTCCCGGATGGAATGGCAAGGATTGTTGCTATGTCCGGCACTGGAAGGCTCTCCAGGTAATAAAGGGAAAGAATCATCCTTTGATCTTCAGGCAAAGATTTAAGCGCCTGTCTCAGCCGCTTGATGAGCATTTCCTGGTCATCATGATCCGAATCCGCCGCCATCTCGGTTGCAACCATCTCTCTGATACCTTCACGCTTCCGATCTACCTGGTTGCGCCTGATCCAGTCAATGGCTTTGCGGCTGGCAATACTCAATGCCCATACTCCAAATTTCCGAACATCCTGAAGTGAGCTAATGTTCTTGTAAATAGCGATCCAGACTTCCTGAGATATATCTCCGGAGACTGCAGTATTCTGCGTGTGGCGATATATCTGATTCCTGATACGGCCATTCCAACGCTTCACCAGCAAATCAATGGCCTGACTGTCCCCATTCCGGGCATTCAGCACCAATAATTCTTCAAAAACCTGATTGGTCCTTTCCATGTCTAAATGGAAAAGTCGCGAATATTTGGTTGTGGTTCAAATTGGGGTGGGGAGAGAGCAAAAGTTTTCCTAGGGTAGACTACAAAAGTTTTAGATTGGGATACCTTACATACCCAGCCGAGGATGAGCACTAAGCTATATCCAGAAAATTTATCTGATCTTAAACTTTTGTAGTCCGCCGGGAAAACTTTTTCGTCCTACTTACTAAAAGCAGTCAGCTCGGTATAAGTACTCAGCTTATCTTTCTTGTCGTAGCTTTCTGTCCTGACCATACCCACTTCTTTGGAGATCCATTCGATGCTGCTGGTCTCCATGGTTCTGGTCATCCCCATCATTTTTGTAGATACAGCCGTATTTGCTGTGATTTTAAAGCAATCAAAGGTACCCGCTGGGGTGGTAACGCTTTCTTTGGCTACAACTTTACGATCAGTAATGGCTACTGATGTGCCTCCCATCATGCCTGCCAAAGCCGGGTTGTCTGAGTTTACTTTCATGGAAAAGTTACCATCCGGGAGAGACTTTCCAACACTTAGTTCGGAAGGGACGGTAACTCCTTCACCTTCATAAGATATGGACATTCCTTCCACTTGTTCCATTCCGGGAGGTGCAAATCGGCTCAGATCCATCCTAAATACTCCATCCTCACAAATCATTTCAATTTGATTGGAAAACATTTCTTCACCCTTCTTATCATAGAGGGTGATATCTGTTTTGAGCACTTCCTTAGATCCTGACGAGGTCTTGTCAACAATCGTCATTTTTTGACTGGCTTCTTCTTTTCCCTTGGCGTTGTAGGTGGTAAGGGTCAGTGAGGTCCCTTCGTTATAATCAAAAAACGGGTTACACTGAGCCTTCAATAAATGGGGGACAAAGAAGACAAAACAAATCCCGATGAAGAATAAATTTTTCATGACGGTGGGTTTGGGGTTAGAAAATATTATTTCAATTTTTTGACCTGATCTACCGGCCCAAACTTTTGGGACTCCATGATCTTCTTCTTCCCTTTCAGTAGATTGATTTCAACAGGAGCGAGTTTGATCTCACCTGTCTTTTTTACGGCCTTGTCGAAAAAAGCTTTTGCTTCGTCATATTTACCCTTTTCAAAATCATGCCTGTGTAGATTCTTATTCAGCGGAAAACCAGGGATGACATGATAGGTAGTTACAACAACTGAATAGGTAGGCTTGAACAGGTTAAAAAAGGCTTTTAGCATCTCACTAAGTTTTTATGACTTTTCGGTGTTAATATTAATAAAATGTGGCTCAAATTGAAATGAATTTTCACTAATAATGAATTATTTCAGCAAAAATATTTCCAATCAATGTTGCGAATTTTTGCTCATTTCAGCGTATGATATCCTCTAATGTCAACTTTCACCACATCATTCTTCCCCTGTAAGCAACACTGAGATCTTCCCGGTATTGTCTTCAAACAGATACGATGGAATCCTCAATTCTATGCGCTTCAAATTTTCGATTCTTCGGTCCAGCTTCAATGGAGGTGGGTCCAGAGCTATCACCGAGAATTTTATTTCAGGGTGCGATTGATTTTTCACAGATAATGTCTTACCGTCTTGCTTCAAAAGAATACCCTCTTTGGTCCACTCCACATCTGCCGTGGTCATCAGCTGCCAGGTAATGCTTTTGGCCGACTCCTTTAGCACCAGATCATCTTCAATCAGGATGGAATAATCGTTAGGTTTGGCATACGTTCTGGTGACCTTTTCCAGATCACTAAAAACTTCAGACATGTCAATGGTCGCACGGGACTGTGATCCTGCTTTAAAATCAGTGAAATCAGCATATCCATCCACGTTGTGGAGTGCATCGTTTACCGTGATGGTACTGTGCCCATAATTATTCTTGGTCAGCAGTGTCCAGCGTTCACATTCCTGGCATCTCCCCCATAGGTTAAACCCGGTTTTCTCGAGTTCATGATAGCTTTGATTGCCGGGATCAACCACCCATCTCACACCATCCAGCTCAAACACAAACGAACCAACGTCCATATTTCCATGGTTGACGGATCCCCGACCGCCTTTTCCTCCAAAATAATATTGTCGTGGATTGGCTCCTGAACCTCTGAAGAATACTACCGGATTATCTCCACCACCCTTCCATGCCTCGGGGAGTTCCTTTTTTGTGGTTTCCTTAAATTGTGAAAGCCATACCAGGCCTGCTCCTGCATATCTGGGCAATTCTCCCATGGCTTTGGGATCACGGAGGAATCGCTCCCGCTCAAAGTATATCGAATTCCCTGTTTTGGTGCCAAACCAGGCTAATGTAATATCCCCATTTTCACTCCTCCTGTCACCACAGTCCGCAAAGTTGAAATGCCATCCCGACGGGGCATTACTCAACAATCTAAAATCAGCACTTTCTTTTAAAGCCGGATAATCCGCCAACCCAAAATCTGTCCCGAAAGCACTTTCAAACATCGCAGCAGTGAGCACTGTAAAGCTGGTGCCATAACCCCAGTAGGTTGATCCTTCCGGGTATACCCCATCGGGTCCATACTCTTCCAAAGCATGTGGCATTCCGTCCAAAGCCCTGCTGATCGTCTTAGCTGCCAGTTCAGGGTCTTTTTCCGCAATCACAATACTCGCTGCAATCATTCCACCATGACACACCTGATTCCAGTTGTTGTTTCCATTGATCCAACCTACATTGCCCTCCTCATTGTAACTGGGCATGATCCCCAATTCAATCAAGGCGGTCTTGGCTTTTTCAACCGTGGTCGCGGGCAGATCTTTCCCGACCCAATCCACGGCAAAGGCTACAGCCATCGACATTTCAGCCACATCAAGGTAATGTGAAGGGTTCCAGTCACTAAAAGCACATACTGCCAATAGCTCATCATCAATGCGTTTTAATATTTTAGGGTCCGGGTCCAACCGATACACCATCCCCAATGTATTCATCCGGTAAAGCATCTCCCTGGAAGTACCGAGCAGCCTTCTTCCCACCACATTTCTTGTAAGCAGGGGCTGCTCCATGATTTCGGCAGCATTCAACCTGAGTGCTTCAAACATGTTTTTGATGACCGGATCATTTTTGAGGTCTTTCTTCAATTCCCGCTCGATTGAAGCATTCAATACCAGCCTGGGACTGCTTTTTCTCAGTTTGCTTTTGAGATATTGCACAGTCATCGGATTTTCCAGTTTGACCGGGTCCGCCGCTCTTAAACTTTCAGCATTGAAAAGCACACAGCATAAAATGATAAGGGTGTAAATGAATTTGGGTCTCATTATGAATGTTTTTGGGTCATGTAATTTAATCTATTTGATAGCTAATCTTTCTTTTATTTCCATTTATTGAAACCTGAAGTACAACTTCATTGGCATTGGTTACTGTTTTTGAAAGGTCTTTGATTTTCACATCAGGAATTGATGCCTTGTAGGGGTAAACAACAGTAACAAATCTCACTCCCGACTGAGTGGCCTCTTTGATCAAACCAAAGCGAAATGCCGGCCTGGGTTCCTTTTTTGTGTATTCAAAAGATACCTGCCCTTCTTCTTCTTGCAGTAGGATGTTTTTCTGCTTTTGTGTTTTCACCAGCACATTCCAGCCTTCATCGAAATCAGATCCCACGGTGAGCTTCTTTTTATTGAAAACAGCTTTCCCCGGAGCCAGCTGAAAATGGATATCTATGTCACCAGTGGCTGGGCCATAGGCATCATCCACCACTACAAAAAACTTCTTGTCGACAAAAAGCATAGCTCTGCGGTGGGTAAGCTCCTGATAACTTTCATTTTCTACCACCAGGACATCCAAAGATTCTCCTGGCTGCCACTTCAATAGTTGTGGAGCATAGACTGAATTTTCTCCATTTAGCGTCAGCGTCTGGTGAACCTTCGTCTGTCGAAACCAGGCTCGATTGACGGGATCACCGCTATAGATATAGCTGCCCGCATCAGGCATCAGGTGTCGTCCACCGGCATACAGCTCAAAGGTACCGTTGTCCGGTTGGCAGTGTCCTCCTCCATCGGAACCACACTTCAGCACCATACAGATATCTTCCTTACTCCAGCCACTACGCATGGAATACAGACCGCTCTCAGGGTATGCAAAGGCTGTTCCTTCCGGAACAGCACCAGATTGTCCTCCGGTAGCCATGTAAAGAAAATCACTTCTGTCAAACACTTCTGCCCATGATTCAAACAAATGATCATATTGCCCTGGCTTCCCGGACCAGGAATCACCAAATTGGGTGGTTGTCCCATCAGGGAAACCTAACTTCATGGGTACTTCACACATCTTTTCTATGGTGCTGAGGTAGGCATCAGGGAATCTGTCCTGCAGTCCATTCATGGCGGCAAGTTCGTAGGTACGCATAAACCATCTAATGGAACCCACATGATACCCCATAGCCAGCTCTCGTTGATGGCCATCGGAATATACCTGCGTATGGATTTGCTCATTAAGCCTTCGGAATGCTTCTTCGCGCCAGGTATCTGCATCCTTAAATTCAGGAAAGGTGATGGCAATGTAAGCCATACCCTCTGCCTCCATCAACGCCCAATTGCTGCCACTGCTGTATTTTGTCATCAGGTAAGACGCATGCTCATGGAGGCTATTAAGAAAATAGGCAAGTACCTCAGGCGTAAAAGATGAGTCATCAATAAAATACTGAAAGAGTCTGGTCCAGCGATTGCCGCGTATCCCTGCTTCGATAGACCTCCAGGCATATTTATGTGCTTCATCCCTCGGGTTCTTTTTTACCCAGTCTATCAATTGATCCCTCCATTCTTCAGCATATTTGCTGTCGCCGGTATGCCAGTAGGCTTTTCCCATGGCTTCCCAGAAACTCATCCTGTTGAGCTGCCACACCCATTCCATGTCAGGTACAGGTCTGGAAGACCAATCAATATCCTCGCCACAGAAATAGGATGGATAAGCAGGCTGGCCTACAAAAACATGCTCCAATGCATCATTTGCGATTTTCAGGTCCTTTTCAGTGGCATAGTCACCCAGCTTTTCCGCTTTTGAAAATCGATCCAACTCATGCTTTACTTGTTTTCGTTCCTTGTAATATGCCAGTAGCTCCTGTAAAGCCTCTTCCTGATTCTCTGCTGAAGTGATATGCTTCAGCCCAGGGTGCCTGAGGTCAATACGGGAAAGCAGCAGCTCGGCCTGCGACAAATGGTCTTCACCGCTGCTGACCTGTTGCGCGTAGAGATTGACGCATATTACCTCCAGAAACAAAACAGCTATTGATAAACTTACTTTTTTCATCAGGCTACCATTCAATGACAACACTCTGGCCAGCATAGTCCCCCTGCGGAAGGTCTATGTATAAAGTACTGTATCCATCAATATCGTCCCAGGAAACCTCATAAGAGTCTCCTTCTGTTATTTCCCTATTGATCAGTATCTCTACAGCCTCCAGCTTCCTGGTTGGATCTGCGATGCTTATCTGCATCGGATCGCTCCCTTCGGATTCAACCATGACCATACACGGACTACGGGAAATCAAATGGAAGTCATCGGTTATCCGGACCTTCCCTGGTTGATAAAATACCAGTTGGGTAGTCTGTGTTTTCTTATTTCTAACTGCCTGAATTTCGGGGGTATTTGCCAATATCTGGATAGGTAAGTCCTTCCTGTAAGCTTCAATCTTTTCGTTGGTCATTCCTGGTACTACCACGTATTGGTAGGATGCATTGCTGGGCCTTGCTCCATGATCTATCCAGGCCGTGAAAACATCTCCACTCACCAGCTCTTTTGGACTATCTGACTGCCTGTTGATGCTAAACCAGCTGCCTGTCTCCAATTGATTGCTAATGCCAAGGGATGTATTGGTCGGTAAAATATACGCTACTCCATCGTGGTTGATCCACTGCACATTTTGCAGCCTATGCTCCCCCTGTTCAAGCTGCCTGATCTTACCCTCCTCAAAGACGGACACCTCCCCTTTCAACCAGGTTTGGTTGAGGGTGGTAAACACAGGTTCTTCTTCCTCAGAATTTATTTGCGTCCCGAGGCACACATACTCCTCATCAAAGAAAAACCAGGACTTTCGGGCTTGTAGTGAATGGTATGGACTCTGAAAGTCGAATGCTACGGCTCCGTGCAACCCATTGGTTACACCTCCAACAAAGTCAGTAAGTCCAGTCCTTTGAATCTCATTTTCAGGAGGCATTGTCCGTTTCTGAACCACCGTGGCTCCCGGGATCTTCTGCCAGTCGAGCACCGGAAAAATATTGTAGTACTCTTTACCTGTCTGATAGACAAAATTTGATCCCTCTCCCAGATGATGATTCTTCAATCCTTCTCCGTTGTAAGGCTCTTCCATGCTTCGGTTGCGAGTAGAGTACATCCGAACGGAAGAAAAATAACCCGGACGCTGGTGGCTGTAATATTCCGAGTGCCAGAAGAACTTACTACCTGTGAGGTTAGGTTTGGCATTGCCATTTCTTATCCGGATGATTTCTGCCAATTCATCATTCCTGTAATCCGAGGCCAGGATCAGTTTTTTGGGTGTGTCCACTCCATGGGCATGTAGCGCAGATACTCTTGATATGCTTCGGTTTTTGGCTCCCAAATCAGGATAGGTCCCAAAAACTAACATTTTACAAATACCATCCAGGTAATAGTCTACCAGGAGCTGGATGGCGCGATCCGGAAAGCTATATTGAGTATCACCCACTTTAGCTGCCCATTCGGCAAAGATGGCCGCATAATTAAGGCCATAGGAAAGTGTGTTGTTGACACGATCACCACGATGGTGGAAACTCAGATCGGTTTGTAAACCTCTGATATCATTGGGAGTGCCACGATCAACCGCATATTGAATTTCAGTAGCCATGGTATTCACTACTTCTTGCAAAATGGCCTCATCCCTTAGAAAAAGACCGTATTTACCATAGATTCCAGCTATTTTAATCCGGTCCCCACCCGGTCGGGCTCCCCAGGCATTGAGTGTAGACCGGGCCATAATAACTGCCGCACCTTCCTTTTCTTTATCCGTCAGGTCTTGGTCCATGATCAGGAGAATAGTCACAAACCTGTCAGGAGTACCAATCTGGTTCCACCACCAGTTTTCGCAGATAAAATCATTTTCAAACCAGAAGCCCAAAGCTTTTCTCAAGGCCTTTCGGGTCTTCTTATCCCCGTAAAATTTGGTGTGAGATTTCTTGTAGGCATGGCTCAGGTCCACCATATTAGCCAGGTGCCGACTGTGCTCAAAGCCAGTTCTTGATGTATCATCGTAGTTGATATGTGGCCAACTCCCATCATTCTCCTGCATTTCGATAAGGTGGGTAATGTGTGTATAATCTACTTCCGGCTCCATCATTTCCCGGACCACTCTTTTTCTGACTTTTTCAAGGTCCTGATTTTGAGCGCTTAGATGAAAAGAAGGGACAATAATTAGTGAAAGAACAGCAAGATATCCTGCTGCTATTCTATGGGGTATTTGCATCTTACTAAGATGATCAATTTATCAATCATTAGAAAAAAACAAAGCCGTAATTATGATAACTACGGCTTCGTCTTCTGGTATCCTCAGACCATATAATCTGAGTAATTTATTCTACACTTGGCCATCCTGGGTTTTGTCCAAGGTTTGGATTTTGTGACAATGCACTGATAGGAATAGGCCACAAGTAGTGCTTATTCTCATCAAACTCAGGGGTTGCCCAATCCGTTCCTTTATAGATGTCTAGATACTCAACACCATCCACCATTGAAGTCTGAACTGTTACTTCTCCGGCCGGATCTATCGCATCGCGAATCGGTGCATCCCAACGCATTCCATAATCCGGAACTCTCAGTTTAGCACCTTGCTTCCACCTTCTCAGGTCATCATAACGGAAACCTTCCATGAACAACTCAATTCTACGCTCACGTCGGATCTCTACGATCAAAGAAGAAACTCCGTCACTGGCATACCTTGGATCCATTGGAGGATTCAAATCCAGGTGAGGCATTCCTACACGATCGCGTAGCAAGTTGATGCTGATATCCAGGTCATTTTGTGTGATCGTACCTAATTCAGCCATTGCTTCCGCATAGTTCAACAATGCTTCTGCAAACCTCAACGTGATTGCCGGAGTAGAAGAAGTATTGTAGGTAGCATGCGCTGCATTCACGTCATATACTTTGATGATGTGGTATCCGGTATAAGTAGACTGACCTGGCTGCGTCATTCCCTGCACTTTAGGGTAATCCAGTCCGGTATTATTTCCATACTGATAGAAATCCTGATCGTCCGGATGCAGGACGGTTTGTCTCAGCCGGGGATCTCTATTAATGAATAAATCCGTATACGCAGCATCACCCATATAATCCGGAGAAAGTGATATAGGTAATCCATCTGTACACAGGTAGTCTTCTACAAGACTTTTTGTGGCCCCTCCGTTGTATCCCCTGTGGTAACTCTGAGCATGATTGGTATAAATACCCAATTCATATCTTCTCCAGTAGATCACCTCAGGGTTTCCTGAAAGGTCAGTCATTCGATGGATTGCGTTGTAATCCATGGTAGGATCTCCTGTTGAATACAATGAATATGGACCATCCTGCATCAACTCCAATGCAGCATCTGCAGCTTCCTGCAACCACATATCCGGATCCGTACCTCCATGGTATTTTCTCCAGGTACCTTCAAACAGACACACCCTGGATTTCACCAAAAGGGCAGCCCATCGGTTCATTCTACCTGGTGCATTGCCATCACCCCAGTCATCGGGCATGTTCTCTGCTGCAAACGTAAGATCCGCCAATACATTGGCCATTACAGTCTCTCTGTCATCACGTGTTCCATTCAGAATGTCCTCATCGTCTACATTCAATTCAGTATCAACCCATTGAACGTCTCCGAATTTTGAGACTTTATCGGCATAAAACCATCCTCTGAATAAACGGGCTTCACCAATGTATCTGTTTCTGACTTCATCAGTAACGCCAGCTTTTCCGTAATTATCCATGCCCACATTGATAGCTCTCAAAAAATTCCAGCCATCATAACCATACCACAAATTTCGATCGTAGGTATGCTTACCGGCTCTGGTCCTTTGATATTCCGTGTGACGCGAGTGACGAGGTGCTGTGTCATCGCTATAACCGGACAAATGCCAGAGACCGTACCTGTGACTGTCGAAACCGTCATCAAAACCCATCATAATCGGCACATTGTAATCATTTCGGGCCAAATTATAGAGTCCATTGTTATATACGGACAGGTCACTCTCTGTATTCCAAAACGAATCATTACTGATCTCGTCAAGTGGAGTTCTCTCTAGAAATTCATCATTGCAACTGAACGAAAACATCGTTACAATGAGTATCATGGTAATTTTTATAATATTATTTCTCATTACTTCACTGTTTAATGATTAAAATCCAACCCTGAAACCTAGTGAGAAAATACGCTGCTTATAGTACTCCTGAGTCAACGTTGGTCGTACTTCAGGATCAAGCGGCTTACGCATTTTAGTTGCTTCCCACAAGTTCATACCAGCAAAATATACCTGAGCGGTTGACATACCCACCTTACTTGCAATGTTTGAAGGAAGGTTATACGCTAACGTCAGGTTTTTTAATCTGATGTATGAAGCATCCTGTACATAACGTGTTTGAGGTTGTACATTTTGCTTGGTATTTGTGGAAATATGGGGAGCCGGGAAGTATGCATCCGGATTCTCAGGACTCCAGGTATCTGTCAGGTAGTAGTTTTCTACGTGACCGGCATTGAAAGGATAGAAGGCTACCCAGTTACCATTTGGTGGCCAGTAATCATACTTCATGACCCCCTGAAAGAAAACATTCAATGAAAATGATTTCCATGTTACATTTCCTGTAATACCATATTGGTACCTGGGCGCCTCATAAGCTATGATCTTTTGATCTCCCGGATCATCCAGCGTATTGTTACCTCGATTAATAACACCATCGCCATTCAGGTCTGCATACTTAATGTCACCTGGTCTCCAGTTGGCACCCAGAGCTGACTGATCAGCATGATTATCTACTTCCGCCTGTGTCTGGAAAATTCCTACTGTCTCATAGCCCCACCTTTCTCCAATCATCTGACCAACATATCTTTCATCCAAAGAACCTGTTGGATTATCATATTTTGTGATCTCGGCCTTGTTATCAGATAAGGCCAGCGTCACATTGTATTTCCAATCGTTGTTGATGTCATCCCTCCATGTCGCAGCTACTTCCCAACCAGATGTCCGTAAATCAGCCGCATTAGCATCAGGAGCTGAGGTACCAAGAATCTCTGGCAGTTCAACACTTGTAAGCATGTCTTTGGTATCCCGGATATAGGCATCAATCGCTACATCCAGTCGACTTCCAAACATGCTGAAGTCCAATCCGATGTTTTGCGATACCACGGTTTCCCATGTAAGAGAAGGACTAACTAAACCAGCTGGAGAAACATATGGCGTTCTGGAACCTGCAGTCATCATATATGGTGCATTTCCAATACCCATGGTAGCAATGTATGGATAGTTATTGTTGAGCAACTGATTACCCAATTCCCCGTACGATGCTCTCAATTTCAGGTTATCTAACCAGGAACTGGTTCCTGACATGAAACTTTCATTGGATATTCTCCAACCCACAGAAACAGATGGGAAAAATCCAAAACGATCATCAGTTGGGAATCTTGACGTACCATCATATCTACCATTGGTTTCAACCAGATATTTATCATCAAAAATATAGTTCACCCGGTAGAAAACTCCTCTTAAAGCATTGTCTGATTTACCTCCATATGCTTCCTGGTTTCCAACAGCAGCATTGATATCTGTGATCTGTGGCGTGATCAATGAAAAAGCTCGTGCTCGGTGATACTTGAACAATCCCCACTCCTGATTGAAACCAACCATAGTTTTCAGGTAATGAGCACCGGACTCAATTGTATAGTCAGTAAACAATTGGATGACATAGTACTGATCAAAATCCGATCTATTGTTGATCCAATCATTCCCACTAAATCCATTATCAATTAAGGTAGCAGGATCAGCAGTTAAATCAGGTCTTTCCCTGACTACTTCAACTTTGCTCTGAACATCCTGATAATCCCTATGTGTAAAGTTTGCGGTAAATGCACCACGGATGTTCCATCCTTTTAAAGGTGTGATAGTTGTACCTTGAGTTAAGATCATATCATTTCTCATCCAGGTTTCGCGGCCTCCATTTTCCAGATACTCGAAGAAACTTGTTCCGCCAAAGTATCTTCCAATCAGGTCTGAATATTGATCCCGATCTCCTGGAGTAATATAATAAGGAAGATCAGGGAAACGAATAGGATCCAAAGGACTCTGACGCGCAGATGTGTTGATATTTACATCCCAGTGATAAAAGTGTGGCTTATCACTCTTCTCAGTAGTAACCAAAGCACGACTATCCATTTTTAACCACTCATTCACCTTGAATTCGCCTTTGAGCAATACGTTGTATCGCTTATAGTTTTCATTCTTCTCTTTATTCTTCAGGTATCCATCTTTATTCAAGACCCCAAAAGAAGCGTAGTAAGAAGCCTTATCCGAAGCTCCGGATACACTCACATCATATTTCTGCTGTGGAGCATAATCCGTAATTAACTCATTTACGTAATTGTTGTATCCGTAAAACCGAAGTTGACCGTTGAACACTCCCCAGGCATTTTCCTCTGTGGGATTTTCACTCCATGCACGGGTCCCATCAATATAATTTTGATCAAACGAAGGGGCACCATTTGTCCGGATGCTTGCCTCATTTCTGGCCAAAACAAACTGGTGTGGATCAGTGACTGGATCCAAAAACAGGATAGGTTTTGCCAGTGCAAACTCTCCACTGAAATTCAGGTTGATCTTTTCGCCTTTACCTTTCTTGGTGGTAACCAAAACAACTCCAAAAGCTGCACGGGCACCATAAACGGCAGCGGCTGCTGCATCTTTCAACACACTGATACTTTCGATGTCATTGGGATTGATCCTGTTCAGGTCCATGGGAACGTTATCAACGAGAACCAAAGGACGTCCACCATTGATGGATTCATAACCCCGTATATTAAAATCAATAGGCTCAGAAGGGTCACCATTTCTGATGTTTACATTCAGGTTAGGGATCACACCTTTCAATCCTTCACCCACATTAGGGATCGGTCGATTCTGCAAAACCTCACCATCTGCTACACCCACAGCACCAGTCAGGTTCACTTTTCTTTGTGTACCATATCCTACTACAACAACATCTGCCAATTGCTCAGCGTCAGGAGCCATCGTGAAGTTGAAAGTAGTCCTGTTAGCAACGGGAATCTCCAAAGCCTTATATCCTACGAAGGATATAGTCAGGATATCATCATCACTCACATTCAATTGGAAGTTACCTTCAAAATCAGTGGTAGTACCTGTAGTGGTTCCTTTGACAACAATAGAGGCTCCGGGAAGAGGCTCTCCATTTTCATCAAGTATGTTACCGGACACAGTTCGCTGGTCAGCGATGGTTACTTTCTCACCAAAGTCTGTGCTTTTATGAGATTTCACACTGATCCGGTCATTGATTTGCCTGAAGCTGACATTGGCCTGCCTCGAGATTTCCAGCAAAAGATTCTCCAGCGTTTGATTTTTGACATCGAGGTTTATGTTGCTCTTGTTTTTGAGCTCATTTCGTTTATAAACGAATTTATATTCCGAATTCTGCTCAATCATCTTAAGCGACTTCTCGATGCTTTGATTATTGATTTCAATGCTGATTTTTGCCTCCTTAACGCTTTTAATGGCCTGGCCTCTTACTGTTTCGGCCAATAGTCCATTAAAAATCACAGTTGCTATTACGAACAGGTATAC
The DNA here is from genome assembly GCA_965228595.1 of Cyclobacteriaceae bacterium. GTDB lineage: Bacteria > Bacteroidota > Bacteroidia > Cytophagales > Cyclobacteriaceae > UBA7330. The sequence goes on from OZ245828.1 coordinate 655,251, forward strand.
TGTAATTTTTCCCACCTTTCGTAAATAATGGTTGAATCCATTCATATATTTGTTATGTTAAAGGGTGAATAATTTCATTCTTGATCATCGCCCGGGTTTGGTGTTGGCGCATTCGACCCGGGTTTTTTCTTTCTGGTTAATTGTATGTTTCTAAGTCATAGGCGATTTGGTTTAAAGTTTACTTCTGCTTTTTTTCCGGTAATCTTAAAATCAAATGGCATGGTATAGCTTAAGCTCTTCAGCACATTTGATAAATTGTCATTTCTAAATGACCCTGTGAAATTCATATCATTACCTTCCGGGTAATTTCTTAGAATTATATCCACTCCATACCATTTTTCTAATTCGGCAATGGCTTCTTTAAGTGGAGTATCCTGAAATACAATCACGCCATCTTTCCATCCAATATGGTCCAAAGACGAGGTTTTGATTTTTTGGATGATCCCTGATTCGTTGATGGCCAGCATCTCTCCCGGATAAAGGACTGTGCCACTATGATCAGCTTCATGTGTTTCAATTTTCACCCTACCAGTGACCAGGGTGACTTCTTCAACCTCACCATGATAAGCATTAACATTGAATGAGGTACCCAGGGCTGTGGTGATCAAGCTTTCAGTTTCTACAACAAATGGTTTTGACAGGTCTTCTGTTACCTCAAAAAAAGCTTCTCCTGTCAGCATCACCCTGCGCTCCAGGTCATAATATTCACTTGTATAGGTCAATGTACTTTCTGAATTGAGTATTACGGTAGTTCCATCCGGTAGCATGATGGTAGACTTCTGTCCTCTGGGATTGGACTTTAGTATTGTTGATACTGGCTCAGGCTCATTCAATGCCAGCAATTGATTGTGAAATAAGCTGATTACGGATGTGATGAGCAATAAAATAGATGCAGCAAGACTCCATATAATCAACCTATTGGACCCTGGTCGCTTTTTTCGGTTTTTAGTAACCGACTGAATGTTTAATGGTACAACATCCCGCTCACTGATTGGGGTTTCATCCAGCTTTGAATCAATTTTTTTCCAGAGGTTGTCAGTGAAATCCCTGTCTGCCCGATAGTCGATCCTCCCAATGGCCTGTACTAACTTCACCGCCTCCTGAAAGTTATCTTTTTTGTCAGGGTGATCCCGCAACCACTTCTCCCAAAAGATATTTGCCGATGCGCTCGGATTCAGCACCCAGCTTCTAAACTCGGAGTTTAAAACAAAATCGTCTACGGTCTTAAGGTTCTTCACTAAAATTTTATTCCTCTTACTATAAAGAGTCCGAAGACTATGGCTTTCTTACACAAGCAAGAAAAAATATTTAAATTTATGTAACAAACCAGTGTGAGTTCACGTAGTGGCTACGAGATCTTCACTCAGAACAGGATTTTATTAGGAATTTCGCAACAAATAATTATCCCAATTTCTTGCGTAGTGTCGCGATCCCTCTTGAGACAAGGGTATAGACGTTTTGAATGCTTTTAGACATCAAGCTGGAAGTTTCTTCGTAAGATCTTCCTTCAAAAAAGATCAGCATGATGGCTTCTCGTTGCTGTGAAGGCAGGTCATTGATCAACAGGACCAACTGCTTCTTTTTTAGTTTTTTCTGATCGTCACTGATTAGTTTGTCTTCCGTAGAGTCCAGGTATTGTATGGTATGATCAAGGTATTCCTTTTCAGTGGACAGCTTTTTGTTATCCTTCGATATCAGTGTAAATATCTTTGACCTCAGGGAGGACAAAAGATAGAATTTCAATTGATGGATCTTCGATAAATTATACCGGTAAGACCAAAGATCTATGAAAAGCTCCTGAATGGCATCCCCTATCAGTTCTTTGTGAGGATGAATGGTCATCCCATATCTAAAAAGTTCAGGGAAATATTTATGATACAGACACTCAAAGGCTTCTTTACTATCGCTCCTTACCTGGTCCCATAGCTTTTGGTCGCCAGGTTTCTTAGTAGAAGTTCTTTGTATTGGATCGATCATTGAAACTTTTGTATTTTCCGGTTTTTCAAACCTTATTAGATTTAATTTAACCTGTAAAAAAGGTAATTATATTAAAAATATCAAATTTTTCTACAAAAAGGCAAAACTTCTGGCATGTATTTGTGTAAAACCTACACAAAACAAAAAGACCGGGCTAAAAAACCCGGTCTTTTTTTATGGCAGCGCTTGAATTAATTACTTAGTCTACATTGTCGTGCAGGTATCGGTTATTGCCCAATATCTGATTGTCATCGGTCAGATTAAACTTTGAAATGTTTCTTTCTGACGAATGAGGAACCTTTTGTAAGGTTACCTTTTTACGTTCGAATGCAGGAACATCAAATTTCTCCTTATAGTCCGTAGAACTCAGGTCTTTTTTGCTCGCCCCATTCAATGCTTCTTCACGCTTCATCCGTTCTTCCATCAATTCAATCCTCCGTCTGTTCATTGTTCCCTGGCTCATCACCCGGTGAACTTCAGATTTCATATACTCTTCAACGGCATTCTCATCTTCTTCCTCTTCCTCACGTTGGTCAGGCATTTCAAATTCATATTCAAATTCCTGATCCTCCTGCTCTACTTCCTTTTCTATGGTTTCTCTTAAGGAATCAAAGGTGAAGCTTCTCTCCTCTTTTTCTTCCTCCTCATGCATTTCATCTTCTTCTTCATCCTCATCAACAAATAATCTGATCTGCCTAGATGAATCGAGGTCATATACCTTTTTCGAATTAGCAGGTTCTTTGGCCGCGCTGGCAAATTCTACTTCGCCGCCCTCTCTATCAAAACCCGTGGCAATGACAGTTACCCTGATATTTTCGCCCAGCTCTGGATCCACACCGTGACCAAAGATCACTTCAGCATCTTCTCCTGAGAACTCAGTCATGTAATCTGTGATCTCTGCCAGTTCGTCCATTTGCAGCTCTGCTTCTTCTCCAGAGATAATGGAAAGCAGGATCTTTTCTGCTCCGTGGATATTTCTGTTGTTCAACAAAGGAGAGTTAAGTGCTTCTTCAGCAGCCCTGATGGCTCTGTTTTCACCATGTGTCTGAGCGGAGCCCATCACAGCAGCACCTGCATTTTTCATGACCGTCTTCACATCTTCAAAGTCCACGTTTACATAACCCGGAACAGTGATGATCTCGGCAATGCCCTTGGCTGCCGTAGTCAATACATTGTCTGCCTGTCCAAACGCTTCCCTGATCGGAAGATTACCAAAAATCTCCCTAAGCTTGTCGTTCAGAATAACAAGGACTGTATCACAAACCTCTCTCAAAGCGGCTATCCCTTCGTTGGCCTGGGCGTTTTTCTTTTTCCCTTCGAAAGCGAAAGGTGCTGTAACGATCCCTACCGTGAGGATGTCAAGTTCTTTGGCTACCTGCGCAATGATAGGTGCGGCACCGGTGCCGGTTCCTCCACCCATACCTGCGGTAACAAAAACCATCTTGGTATCCTCACAGAGAAGCTCTCTAATTTCTTCTTTACTCTCAATGGCGGCATTTCGACCTCGCTCAGGATTGGCTCCTGCACCAAGACCGCCAGTGAGATTCATTCCTAATTGCAACTTATTCGGTACAGGACTGCTTTCCAGCGCCTGACTATCGGTGTTACAAACCACAAATTCTACGTCCTTGATCCCAAGGTTAAACATGTGGTTGACTGCATTACTACCTCCACCACCAACGCCGATCACCTTGATGATCGATTTCTGATGCGTGGGTAAATCGAATTGATATGTATTTTCTGCCATAATTTTTTTGTTTTAACTCAACTGCTGGTCGGTGTCTTCCATCAACTGGTTGGTGGAAGACACCGACCGGAATTAATAATCTTTGTTTTCATCAAAATCATCAATTAAAAGTCCCTTGGTTTTTTCCAGAATGTTCTGAAAAAACTTAGCGCTCTGCTTGTTCCTGGGTTTCAGGCTTCCTTTAGACTGCTTCTCGTTGTACCGCTGCTCCCTGATGTCGATAGCTCTGAACCCGGATAAAACAAGACCAACTGATGTGGCATAGACCGGACTCTTCACAGCGTCCACCTTGCTCTTTCCAAGATGTTCATTTGGATAGCCAATACGGGTATCCAGGCCTGTCATGTATTCAAACAGCTGCTGCAGGTTGCTCAACAAAGAGCCTCCACCTGTGACCACGATTCCTGCTGCCAGTTTTTTATTGAACCCTGAAGTGATGATCTCTGTATGAACCATCTCAATGATCTCCTCCATCCTGGATTCGATGATATGAGCGAGGTTTTTGATCGAGATCTCTTTAGGAGGTCTGTTTCTTAGTCCGGGGATTGAAACAATCTCATTGGGACTGGCCTCTTCAGCAATGGCTTTTCCAAACTTGATCTTTAGCTGTTCAGCCTGTTGCTCCATCACCATGCATCCCTGTTTGATATCCGAGGTGATGATGTTACCACCAAATGGGATCACAGCTGTGTGACGGATGATATTGTCGTAGAACACTGCAATATCAGTGGTTCCACCACCTATGTCAACCAGACAAACACCCGCTTCTTTTTCTTCATCGCTCAGTACCGCCAGACTGGACGCCAGGGGCTCAAGGATCAGGTTTTCAATTTCTAACCCTCCCCTTCTGATACATTTATTGATATTATTGATGGCATTGGTCTGGGCGGTGATGATATGGAAATCCGCTTCGAGTTTAACCCCGGACATACCCACGGGGTCTTTGATGCCGTCTTCGTAATCAACGATATAGTCCTGAGGCATCACATGGATGATCTCACTACCCGGAGGAATGACGATACGATACATATCATTGGTCAACCGGTTCAGGTCTTCGACGGTGATCTCATCATCCGAGTCACGCGTGATCGAGCCATGATGAACCGCACTCTTGATATGCTGTCCGGCAATGCCCACATTGACCACTCTGATGTCAATGCCTGACTGCTCGCTGGCTTCAGTCACTGCCTTTTCGATGGCATTGACGGTTTTGTCAATGTTGGTGACAATCCCGCGGATCACTCCGTCAGAAACAGCTTTCCCAACACCCAACACTTCCAGTTTGCCAAATTCATTTTTGCGACCTACTATGGCGCATATCTTGGTAGTTCCGATATCAAGACCGACGATGATTTTATCCTGTTCCATATCTTTTACAATTAGCTATCGTATGATTCACTTTCATTTTCTTTATTTACAGATCAACTGATTATCAAATTTTACATTGACTCTTTCATAGGTGTTCCAGCCCTTATTGGGTAGCACTTCCGTATAAAATAGTTTCAGCTTTCTGAATTTTTCTTCATAATCCACCGGCATCCCAAAGTCAACTTCCTGCTTGGTCACCTGTGGCAACAACACCAGCTCTCCTCCCCTCTGTACCACAATACCCGCTATTTGAGCTCTCCAGAATTCATTTTCATCAATATATCGGAGCAGCTTCAGCAAGTCTTTCCCATAATCTGTTTCCTGAATGTTTTTACCCCAGGAGAACTTATGCTCCAGCTCCAGGATCAGTACCCTGGAAGTATGTTTAGTGACTGTGGGAAGCAGCGTACCATTCTCATCTATATAATGATCAGCAGCTCCTTTTTCGAAAATCCTTGCAAGGGGTCTGGCCTGCTCTACCTTCACCATCAGATTTCCCTGAATGTCTTTATATACCTGAGCATCCTTGACAAATGGGTGTTTTTCTACCCTGGCTTCCAGCATATTCAGATCCAGCTTCCCAACAGGCAATCCCAACACATAATCTCCCCCCTTGTCATTGATCAAATCCACAATCTCCAATTGATCCGTGAAGAAATCGCCACGCTGATCCTCTATCTCAACTTTTACATTGGCTACTTGTCGGGACACGTTTTTATAGCCCGTTATTGTGATCAAAACAATCATCAAGACCGCAGAGATGGAGAAAAGCAATATGGTTTTAATGTTATACTTCAACTTTTCGGTCATTTAGATAGTAATCCCTAATTCTTTCTACTTCTCTGTCTATGTCTCCTGCTCCTACCGTAAGCAATACCTCCGGATTTTTCTGTGCGATCACCTCAATCAACCGGTCACGCTCACAGATCATCTTGTTGGTATTGTTGATCTTTTCAAGGATCACTTCAGAAGTAATACCCGGGATTGGTTCTTCCCTTGCAGGGTAGATATTCATCAAAATAATGTCATCTGCGAGCTCCAGACTTTTGGCAAACCCATCCTGAAAATCTTTGGTCCTGCTGTAAAGGTGTGGCTGAAAGATTGCCGTGATCATTTTCCCCGGATAGAGGCTCCTGACGGATTTCAGCAACGCAGTGATCTCTGTGGGGTGGTGTGCATAATCATCGATATACACAAATTCTTCAGACCGGATGATGTATTCAAATCTTCGTTTTACACCTCTGTATCCTGCAATCGCAGCTTTTACCTTTTGCGTATCGATACCAAAATCCAGTGCCATCGTGATGGCGGCAATGGCATTCTCCACATTGTGATAGCCAGGTACCTGAAGCTCAACTTGCGCTATCTTTTGATCCCCCGCATAGTTGAAATAGAAATAGCCATTTTCTACACGAATATCCTGAGCCTGTACGTCACCCATTTCGATGCCATAGGTTTTAAATGGAATATCGAGATGGCTTTTGATGATCTCAGCAGCCTTCGCATGAATCAATACCTTGCCCTCCTGATTGGTTTTCCTCAGAAACTCAGCAAAGGCTTCGTGCATTGTTTTCAGGTCACCATATATATCCAGGTGGTCAGGATCCACAGAGGTCACGATGGAATAATTGGGTGAAAGTCTGTGGAACGACCTGTCAAACTCATCCGCTTCTGCCACTACCGGGGCATCTTCCGCGCCAATCAGCAGGTTGGAATCATAGTTAGTCATGATACCCCCAACAAATGCTGAGCAACCCACCGTCTCATGAAGAATATGTGCGATCATGCTTGAGGTGGTGGTTTTGCCGTGTGTACCACCTACAGCTACCGTCCAGTGACTTCTGGAGATCGTACCCAGCATTTCGGACCGCTTCATGAGCTTGTAATCTCCTGACTGGAAGAAGCTAAGTTCTTTATGTGTTTTAGGTACCGCAGGCGTAAAGACAATCACTGAATGTTCTTTGTCTTCCAATACCTCTTTGGGGACCAGGTTCAGGTCATCTATATAATGGATGTCCATGCCCTCGGAGGCCAGTCTTTTTGTTAAAGTTGTCTCGGTTTTGTCATAACCGGACACAGCTATCCCCCGCTGACTAAACCACCTGGCCAGTGAGCTCATACCGATGCCTCCTATGCCGATAAAGTAGACCCTATGTATCTGATCCAGGTTCATTTAATCAATTCAATTATTTCTTTTGCAATCCTATCCGAGGCATCTTTTTGTGCCATGCCAAGGATCTTCGTGGATAATTTTTCTCTTTTCTTCTCATCTGAAAGAAGTGCCATGGCTTCATTTACCAGTTGTGCTCTGCTCTCATTGTCCTTTACCAGGACTGCCGCTTCGTTCTTTACCAAAGCCATCGCATTTTTGGTCTGATGATCCTCCGCCACATTGGGTGAAGGAACCAAAATACAGGCCCTGGCCGTCAGCATCAGCTCAGCGATAGACAATGCCCCTGCTCGTGATACCACTATATCTGCTGCAGCATAACCGTAAACCATCTCTTTCAGGAATGGCATAATCCTCACATTGTCATGAGCAGGCATCTCCTTTTTAATGCTTTCAAAGTAATATTCACCTGTCTGCCAGATCACCTGAATGTCCTGAGCAACCAACTGATCGATACCCGCTTTGATGGATTCGTTGATGGTTCTTGCACCCAGGCTACCCCCGATGATCAGCATTGTTTTCTTTTTCGGATCCAGCTTGAAAAACTCAAAGGCCTCTTTCCGCTTCGAGTGGACATCCATCAGGTCTTTTCGAACCGGATTACCGGTTAAGACAAGTTTCTCTGCAGGAAAATATCGCTCCATCTCAGGATAGGCGACACAGATCTTATCCACTTTGCCTGCCAGCCATTTATTGGTCAGTCCGGCATAAGAGTTTTGCTCCTGGATTATAGTGGGAACCCCTTTGGATGAAGCCACGAATAGCAGGGGCCCACTTGCATAACCGCCCACACCTATTACGGCATCAGGCTTAAATTTCCTTAGCAGTGATCCGGCCTTGAACAGGCTGGCAATCACTTTCACAGGGAAGAGTAAATTTTTGATGGTCAGACTGCGTTGCAGACCACTGATCCACAGTCCCACAATAGGGAAACCTGCCTCAGGGACCTTTTTCATCTCCATCTTCCCTTTGGCGCCGACAAACAGGATCTCCACCTCCTCCAGCATATGCTGAAGCGACTGAGCAATGGATATTGCCGGGTAGATGTGTCCGCCTGTTCCGCCTCCGCTTATCATGATCTTATATTTGCGCTTAGTCTCTATCGTTTCAAAATTTTACGCTGCCTGTTTAATTTTTTCTCTATACTGGTTTCCTGATGCAGTACCTATATCATCAATCTCACCTCTGCTTACGCTCAGGATAATCCCAATGGCCAAACCGGTGAACAACTGAGAAGTACCCCCCATACTGAACAAAGGCAATGGCAAACCGGTGATAGGACCTAAACCCACGGTAACGCCCATGTTCACAAACGCCTGCATCACCAGAGCGAAAGACAATCCCGCCGAGAGCAGTCCTCCATAAGCCCGCTCACTCTCCGCTGCTGCTTTCATGCCCCTGTAGAGCAATCCCAAAAACAGCAGCATCACTGTCACCCCACCTATCAATCCGTATTCCTCGATGATGATGGCATACACGAAATCGGAATAAGGATGGGGTAGATAATTTCTTTGATCACTTTGGCCAGGCCCCTTGCCAAACAATCCTCCGGTAGCAATAGCGATGTTCGCCTGTTTTTCCTGGTAGGGAACTTCTTCTTTATCCATGAAAGCCGTGATCCTATTCAGGGCAGTTGCTCCACGTTGTCCTACCATCAGGGAGATGGATCCTGAGCAAAACCCAATAATCATCAGGATCAACAGGTATTTCACCGGAACCCTTCCGATGAAGAGCACCAACATACAGGTGAGGAAAAGCAGTATTGCCGTAGAGATATTGGTCATGGCTATCAACCCGCAGATCAAACCAACCCATAACAGCATGGGAATGATGGACTTTTGAAAGTTCTCGATGTCCTGCTGCTTTTTGGAAAGCATGCTTGTGAGCGTGACCAATAAGGCCAGCTTGGCCAGATCCGATGGCTGAAATCCCTGATTGATCACAGGAATGGTGATCCAACGGGAGGCTTCATTCACATTGGTTCCGAAAAGCCAGGTAAGCAATAGCAAGGGTGCCGAAACCCACAGCAACAGCTTTGAAATCCTTGAATAATATCTATAGTCGATGCGATGGGCAATCCACATCGCCACCAGACTGAGAAACACCAGGATGGCATGTTTGAACAGGTAGTATTCCGTGTTGCCAGCCTCCATGCGGTAAGCCAGGCTTCCGGTAGAGCTGTAGACAACCAGAATACTCCATATGGAGATGATGAAAACAATGAACCAGATCACCGGATCACCTTTCAAGTTTCGATATGCCCATTCCTTAATCATCGTCATGACTTCACTTTTTTAGGTTTTACCAAAGACTTCACGGCTTTTTTAAACTGATCTCCCCGATCCTCATAATTCTTAAACAGGTCGAAGCTTGCACAGGCAGGCGACAGCAATACCACATCTCCGGATTCAGCATGCTCAAAAGCCATCCTCACTGCCTTTTTAATTTTGTCTGTTTCCAGAAGCGTTACTTTGCCTCTGTAGTGATCGTTCAGTGGCTTGTTGTCTATCCCCAGACTGATCAACGTCTTTACTTTAGCTTTCACAAAGCTGTCCAGCACACTATAATCATTCCCTTTATCTATTCCTCCTGCCATCCAAATGACTGGCTGATTGATCCCTTCAAGGGCGTAGAAGACTGAGTCCACATTGGTAGCTTTAGAGTCATTGATAAAGGTGACCCCCTCAATTTCAGCTACCTTTTCCAGCCTGTGGGGTGCATTTTTAAAGCTTTTCAATCCCTTCAGGATCTCTTTGATAGAGATTTCCATCCAAAGCGCACACATCACAGAGGCCATCGTATTGATCATGTTGTGCTTGCCAATCAGCGAAATCTCTGAAACAGGAATCTTATGATGTGACTTCGCCTCTTTGTATATATAGTTGAAGATCAAATGCTCTTCATCCAGGTAGGCGTTCCACTTGTCATTTTTTGTAGCTGAGATCGCAAAAAGGCAGGCTTCTATATTTCTTCGAGCCAATTCTTCTGTGATCGGTTGACTATCCGCACAATAGATGAAGCACTCCTCTTTAGTCAGGTTCTCCGTGATCCTGAATTTTGAAGCGATGTATTTCTGCATGCTGTTTTCATAGCGATCCAGGTGGTCAGGAGTAATGTTTAGCAGTACCGCCACATCCGGCTTGAACCTCACAATTCCGTCCAGCTGAAAGCTGCTTACCTCGATCACATAATAGTCAAAACCTCCCTGGGCTACCAGTCCAGCAAAGCTTACACCTACATTGCCTCCCAGCGCCACCTTCAGGCCTGCTTTTTTCAGCAAATGATAAGTCAATAGTGTTGTAGTCGTCTTACCATTGGTTCCAGTAATGGCAATGACTTTAGCCTGACCATCCACATGTTGATAGGCAAACTCCACTTCTGAGATCACAGGTATCCCTTTGGTCAATGCCGCTACCACTACCTTTGCTGTATCAGGAATCCCGGGACTTTTTACAATGACATCAGAAGCCAGAATCCTTTCAATGTCATGACCACCTTCTTCGTAGTCCACATGAAAGGATTTTAGCTGAGTCAGTGTCTGTCCTGCGATCTTTCCGGAATCGGATAAGAAAACATCATAGCCCATCTTAGCTGCGAGCTTTGCTGCTCCCAGGCCGCTTTCGCCTGAACCCAATATGGTAACTCGTTTACTCATCAAAGGAGTTTTGTCTCATTCTTTTTTCCAATACCTGATCACAGCTCATAGAAAAGAAGGAAAGCATTTCAAATCCAAACTTCACAAACTCTGTGATCGGTACATATTTCTTTTTTCTGTTGGCAATGTCCAGTCTGTCCAACAGATAAATAATTTCATCCATTTCATGCTCTGCGGCACTCATGGCACCAGATAGTGCACCTTCACCTTCAGCCATCAGTAACCTGTTGAAGATCTTTTCCAGCCTTCTGGACCTTCTGATCAGCACAGACGAATACTCCGTCAAACTCCCGATAGGCAGAAGGTTGGGCAGTTCAGCGGCTTTGAGCTGAAACTTTTCATTAAGGTGTTTAAGCTGGTCTAGTGTCATGCTATCTAAGTTTTAAAGTTGCTAATGTGAGTATGGCCAGGAGGATCCCGGAGGTCCAGAACCTGGTAACAATTTTGGCTTCGTGCCAGCCCTTCTTCTGATAATGATGATGAAGTGGCGACATGAGAAAGATTCTTTTACCTTCTCCGTATTTCTTTTTGGTGTACTTGAAATAAGACACCTGAATGATCACTGAGAGGTTTTCGATCAGGAAGATCCCGCACAATACGGGGATCAATAATTCTTTTCGGATCACAAAGGCCATGACGGCGATGATCCCTCCGATAGACAGGCTGCCGGTATCACCCATGAATACCTGTGCCGGATAAGAGTTGTACCACAGGAAGCCGATGCACGCCCCAACAAAGGCTGCACTGAAAATGACCAATTCGCCAGCATTAGGGATGAATGCAATGTTGAGGTATTCCGCGAAAATGGCATTACCAGACAAGTAAGCCAGGATACCAAGGGTCAGACCTATGATAGCGGATGTCCCCGCTGCCAGACCATCCAGACCGTCGGTCATATTGGCTCCATTGGATACTGCCGTGATGATGAAAATCACCACCAATACATAGATGATCCAGGTGTAGTCCTCCAGGAAAACCGGCAACAGCCAGTTGTAATGAAATTCATTCCCTTTGATAAATGGCAAAGTGGTGAAGATGGCACTGCTGTCAATGATCCCTGCGAAGTTGTAGCCGGGCAGCAAAACATCCTGATGCCATACCATAACGAGACCGACCACCAAACCAAGCGCTACCTGGCCAATAATCTTAAACCGTCCTCTTAGTCCTTCTTTATTTTTCTTTTTGACTTTTAAATAATCATCTACAAATCCGATCAGTCCCATCCAGGCTGCAGTGATCAAAAGCAGGATCACATAGATATTGTCAATTTTGGCGAACAGCAGCGTTGGGATGATGATGGCTGCCAGAATGATCAGTCCACCCATGGTTGGTGTTCCCTGCTTTTTCATCTGGCCTTCCAGCCCCAGATCCCGGATGCTTTCACCAAGCTGATTTACCTGGAGTGCTTTGATGATCCATTTACCGATATAGATGGTAATGAGTAATGAAAACAGCGCTGCCATACCTGCTCTGAAGGAGATAAAACGGAATACCGTCGCTCCCATCAGGTCGAATTGTTGCTCCAAATAATCAAACAGGTAATACAGCATTTATCTAGCTTCTTTTATTATGTTTTCTAATCCACCAAAAAGCACTTGCGTCATTCTGAACCAACCTGCGCGGTAGGTCCCCTTTAGGGGTCTCGGGGGTGAGCTATGGCCTTCTCCCTCACCCTGCCTATCGGCATCCCTAAAGGGAACCCGCCCTATGTCATCCAAATTCATGTATTTTGAAATCAAAATATTGAGCCTCAGAATGACGGAATGTGTTTGCGCTTTTTGGTCCATGTCGATCATCTAATTATCTTTTAACATTTCCATCAATACTTCCCGATCATCGAAGTGATTTCGTACTCCTTTGATCTCCTGGTATGTCTCATGACCCTTTCCTGCCACAAGAATGATATCGCCTTTTCCAGCCAGGTTACAGGCTGTACGTATCGCCTCTTTCCGGTCCGCGATGATCATGGTCTTACGCTGCTCGGTCTTTCCTATCCCTGCCATCATCTCCTCCAGGATCACTCCCGGATCTTCATCCCTTGGATTGTCCGATGTCAGGATCACCTTGTTGCTGAAGGAGGCAGCCAGCTTGCCCATCACCGGTCTTTTCGATTTATCTCTGTTGCCTCCACATCCCACAACAGTCACTAACATCTCCTGGTGTGTACGCAGGTTGTCAATGGTTTTCAATACATTCTCCAGGGCGTCCGGCGTATGTGCATAATCCACTATCGCCAGGATTTCCTGCTTATTAGCTACCTGCTCAAAGCGACCTCTGGCACCTCCCAGCATCGATAGTGCTGTCATCACCGCTTCCTTTTCTTCTCCCAGGAGCACCGCTGCGCCGTATACTGACAATAAATTGTAAGCGTTGAAATCACCGATCAGCTTAAACCACGCATTGACTCCGTCCAGGTCTAATTCTAATCCCTGCAGGGTATTGTGGATCACTTTTCCTTTAAAGTCAGCCATGGATTTCAAGGCATAAGTATTTTTTGATGCTTTCGTGTTTTGGAGCATCACCATGCCGCGCTTATCATCAAGATTTGTCAGGGCAAATGCCTCGGATGTTAATCCATCAAACAATAATTTCTTCGCCTGGATATATTCCTCAAAAGTCTTGTGGTAGTCCAGGTGATCGTGGCTGATATTGGTAAAAATGGCTCCACTAAAGGTGATACCAGCTACACGATGTTGCACCAAAGCATGGGAGCTCACCTCCATGAAACAGTGGGTACATCCTGCTTCCACCATCTGGTGAAGCAATTGGTTAAGCTGGATGCTATCCGGAGTAGTGAATTGAGCTGGCAAGATCTTGTCATCGATTTTATTCTCCACAGTAGATAGCATCCCGGCTTTATAACCAAGATTTTTAAACAAGTCAAAAAGCAGGGTGACGGACGTGGTTTTACCATTTGTACCCGTCACTCCTACCAAAATAATTTTCTGAGAAGGGTTGTCATAATAATTAGAAGCGATGATCCCTACTGCTTTCGCGCTATTGTCCACAGACACATAGGTCACCCCTTCCTGCAACTCTTCGGGCAGGGTTTCGCAAACGATCGCTGCTGCCCCGGCCTTGACAGACTGCCCGATATAGGCGTGACCATCTACGGTCAGTCCCTCGACAGCCACAAAAAGGCTTTGTTTCTTTACCTTCCTGGAATCAAAGGTGATATCGGAGACCTTCACCTCCCTGTCGCCATGGATCTCATTGAGCGATGCACCGAACAATATGTCTTTTAGCATCTTCATGAGCTCAAGTCCAGTTTAATTTCATTACCCTGGTTAAACTTCGATCCGGGGAGCACAGATTGCTGACTCACTCTGCCGCGACCCGATACCTCTACTTTAAGTCCAAGGTTTTCCAATACATAGATCGCATCCCTCAAAGTCATGCCACGTACGTCAGGCACCCGGCTATCGCTGATCTGGTTATTTTCCCAGATGATCGTATTATTTTCAATGTCTGTTTTCACCCAGGAAGCATCATGATTGGAGAGGTTGGCAATCCCCAGGTCATCACAGATCATTTTGAGCTCATCCTGCTTACCCGACCTGATGACCGGGAAGATCCCTGCAAACTGATCCGGATCCTTCGGCAGCTCCTGGTGCATCTCCACCTGCAAGGCATAGATGTTGTCAGCAATCTCTTTAAATACCGGTGCAGACACATCCGATCCATAGATGTTCCACCCTTTCGGGTTGTCAATCACCACGATGCAGCTGTATTTCGGGTCCTCCGCCGGGAAGTAACCCGCGAACGAAGTATAATATTCATTGATATACCGGCCGTTTTTCACGTTTTTAGCGGTCCCGGTCTTACCAGCGATCTGGTATTTTGTCATGTTGATGTTTTTGGCAGTGCCTTGCTCCACCACACCTTCCAGCATGAGTCTGAGCTTGGCCAACGTTGCATCAGAACAGATCTTTTTATTGATCACCTTCGGTTTAAAAGTATCCATCACCCGGTTGGCACTCTTCACGGATTTCACGATCAGTGGCTGGATCATCTTGCCATTATTGGCTACCGCATTGTACAGGGTAAGCATCTGCAAGGGGGTCATTTTGAGCTCATAGCCGTGAGAGATCCAGGGAAGTGAAACACCACTCCAGGTAGAGTCTGTGGGGTCTTTGATATAGGGCACCCCTTCACCAACCATCTGAAAACCAAGTGGTTTCCCAAGACCTGTCTCCCGGATGAATTCAATAAACTCCGCCGGGTCATCCCCAAAATGCTTCTGTACCAGCTTGGCAATACCAATGTTGGAAGATTTTTCGAACACCTCTTTTACTGTCAGCACCCCAAAGCCCCCTTCCACATGATCACGCATGGTCTGGTTATAAAAATTGTAGGCTCCCTTGCCTGTATCCACCGTGTCTGACAGCTCCATTTTGGTCTCTTCCAGCAAGGCCATCATAGATGCCAGCTTGAAGGTAGATCCCGGCTCACGGGCTCCCTGGCTACCCACGGCATAATTGTATCTTTCGTAGTAATCTCCCCGGCTGTTTCTGCTCAGGTTGGAGATGGCTTTGATCTCTCCGGTCTTTACCTCCATCAACACAACCAGCCCATAGTCAGCCTGGTGTCTCGTCAATGCCTTCAGCAAGGCAGATTCTGCCACATCCTGCAGGTTGACGTTGATCGTGGTCTGAATGTCGTACCCATCCTTGGGCCGGATCTCGGTGCCATCATAGACGGGCTTCCATCCTCCTCCGGCCATACGCTGAAATACAGATCGGCCGTCCATTCCAGCCAATTGTCTGTTAAAGCTGTATTCCAGACCGACCACACCCCGGTTATCTGAATTCACGGTACCGATGGTTCGGTAACCCAGCTGAGAAAACGGCAAAAATCGCTCTTCCACCTTTTCGAAGATGATCCCACCTTTTAGCCTTCCTTCCCGGAAAATGGGCCAGGTCTCCATCCGTTTTTTCTCCTGGTACCCGATCTTTTCACGATTCAGAATAATATATCTTCTGCGTGCTTTCCTTGCCGCATCGATCTTACGCTTGTATTGTGTAGGTGTGAGGTCATCGTAAAACCTGGAGAGCATGTAGCATAGCGAATCAATGCCTCTGGAATAGAGCTTGCTGTCTGCCAGGGATGGATCAAATGCCACCTGATAGAATGGAATGGAGGTAGCCAGCAGACTTCCATCGTCGGCATAGATGTTGCCACGCGTGGCTTCGATCTTGCGTACTTCCAGACCCAAAGTCTCTGCCAAACCTCGCCACCGATCGCCCTCCGCATACTGAAGCGTTATAATGCGAAAAAGTATTCCCCCCGAAAAAAGGAATACTAGCAAGAAGGCGATGCGCACCCGGAGCAATATGGAACGCTTGATACTCATTCGGTATTCACAATTATTTTAAAAGGTGGATGTTTGCTCTCCTCCAGTCCCAGTTGCCTGGCCTGCTTGGCCACTTCGGACTGCTTACTGGCGAATTTGTATTCGGCCTTTAATGTGGTGTAGTCTGCCCGCAGGTCTTCCACTTCACTTTCCAGTGTGTTGATAGCACGGATCTTTTTCTCTGCGTAGTGACGGTTGCCTATATATATGACACAAAGTGCGGATATGAACAGGATCTGAGGTAAAAATCTGACATGAATCACCTGTGCCAGCGACTCATCGATCCTTAGGAACCGATCAATCAGCTTGAAAACACCACCACTTTGCGTGGCTGTCTTTCCGGGCATTTTGTAGGTATTACTTGACATTTTTTACTTTTTTTTATTTTTTCTCTTTTATCTGGGGTCTGTGACTCACAGACCCATATTTTAAATCTTAACTCAACCAAGGTCTGTGTCCCCACAGACCTTTTTTTTATCTTCTTTTTTCCTCCCCGCACCCCTTTTCCCCTAAAGGGGGCCACCGCGCAACCTCGCTCCAAGGTCTGTGGCTCACAGACCTCAAGCATCACACCCTCTCCCCAATCCTCAGCTTTGCGCTGCGGGCGCGTTTATTTATATCTATCTCCTCCTCTTCAGCTACGATCGGCTTTTTGGTGACCGGTTTAAAGGGTCTGACCTCGTGCCCATAAAAGTCTTTTTCCATCACCCCTTTGAAATTTCCGGTATTGATAAAATTTTTGACCAGCCGGTCTTCCAGGGAGTGGTAACTCATCACCACCAGTCGTCCTCCGGGCCTGATCACCTCAGTGGTCTGTTCCAAAAATTCTTTAAGGGCACCCATCTCATCGTTGACTTCGATCCGGATGGCCTGATAGACCTGCGCGAGGTATTTGGCTTCCCGGCCTCTCGGTGCCAGCTTCGATGCGATCTCTTTGAGCTGCTGACTTCTGGTGATTGGGGTGGCTCGTTCCCTAATGATGGCATTGGCCAGGGTTCTGGCATTTTTGATTTCACCGTAAGCGCTCAGGATATGGATGAGGTCCGATTCCTCGTATTCGTTGACGACATGAAAAGCGGATTTATCGGCGTTCTGGTCCATCCGCATGTCCAGCTCACCATCGAACCGGGTGGAAAAACCGCGTGTCCCTTCATTGATTTGATGAGAGGAGACACCAAGATCGGCCAGGATCCCATCCACCTGCGTGACGCCGTGGAATTTCAGATATCGCCTGAGGTACCTGAAGTTGGATTCAATAAATGTAAAAGAACGTTTCTGCTTTAGCTGATCGCTCAGCTTTTCCGCGTTGACTTTTGCATCAGCATCCTGATCAAAAGCGTATAATGTTCCTTCCTCCAGCCGGCCGACAATTTCTTGGCTGTGCCCCCCTCCTCCGAAGGTCACATCGACATATGTTCCTTCGGGCCTGATGGCAAGCCCTTCTATGCATTGCTGCAGCATGACGGGCTCGTGGTAGGCACTCATATTTATTCGTCCAGGAATTTCTGAGCAAGCTCGCTGTACTCGTCCGGATCTTCGATCTGGTGCTCAGCAAACACTCCCGGATTCCACATTTCAACGTAGTTGCCCATGCCGATGAGGATAGCTTCTTTGTCTATCTGTGCATGAGCGAGCATTGTCTTGGGTATCAAAATCCTCCCCGCACTATCCAGCTCTACCTGTGCAATACTCCTGAAGAAGTTTCTTTTCAATTTTCGTTGCTCGGCGTTGAACTCACTAAGCGCAGCTATCTTGGCGTGTATCTTTTTGTATTCTAACATTGGATACACGATGAGATTTGGCTCGAATCCTTTTCGGATTACGAGCTCTGTAGTGGAGACTTCAGGAAGGTTAGTCTTAATCTTTGCAGGTAAGACCAACCTCCCCTTAGTATCCAACTTACACTCATACTCGCTTGTAAAAAAAGCCATCTGAGCCTTGAAAAATATAAACCACCGAGACAAATGTAGTGAAAAGATTGACATTTCCAACCACTTCCCCCCACTTTATGACACTTTGGTAAAAATATTTGTTTCAGGGACATAAAAGGCCCTTTTGAAAGCATACAAAGAGGTTACTCCCTTAACTCGCTGAGCCTTAGGCGGGATAAAAGGGGGATTTTAAAGGAAAAATTGGAGGAAAATGAGGGAATTAAAGAGTTGGTGGGAGATTGTGGGGAATTTTTTATTAGGAGACAGGAGACAGTATACAGGAGACAGAAGTTTCGTTTTCTCCTGGTTTTTATATTCTTTCTTTCATGATGGTGTAAATGGGATTTTAAAAGATCAATGCATCCCCTCACCGTCACTCTGAGCGGAACTGAGGTTATCAGGAATAAGAGAAGGATTGTTATATCAGGGTAGTCTCATGAAATGAAATCAATACGAATGTGAAGTGAAGAGTCTTATTCATGGTAAGTGGGAATGATTTGATTGTACTCCCGGGAAGGAGATTCATCAAGTAAAGCATCAGAATGACCTGTTTATTGTTAGTTCTGAGTTCGCTGGTTTGATTGGCCCGGTTGACTTTAGTAGATCTTCGTACAAAGTACCACTCCTGTAGACCAATCGATCTTTGTCACCGTCAAATTTTGTCTTGTTTCAGGTCCGTGCATTTGCTCATGATCAAAAATGTGTTTTGGCAGTTTCAATTGTCGGTAATTGTTTCACTAATGCTTTTTTCTAAGTAGGATAGCATCCATGACAGTATAATGAGCTTAGACTTCATATTCCGTTGGAGTTTGTTTTCAAGAGTTCCCCTCTAAAGAACAGTTACGTGAACAGCTCTTTACCAATGTAGCCCTTAATTAGTGGTGTGATCGACTGTATTCCATGAGTAACCATAAAATCAATGAGCTCACCAATTTCAGTTTTCGGAACGATATCAGGTCGTCTGAATTTGGATAAAATGTTCAGTGAATCATTAAAATGAACGGGTTACAAAAATTTGTTTAAGGTTGCTTTAATTGGTAGACTCTTACATAATCCACAACCATGGTCTGGGGAAATACAGTCTCGTCTACTCCTTTTTTACCTCCCCAGGCACCTCCAACAGCAAGGTTCATAATAAGATAGAAAGGTTGATCAAAAGGCCAATTATCTTCGTTTTTGACTTTAGGAGCATAGGTATTTGTGATATTATCCGGTGTGTCAAGATAGAATTTAATGGAATCCTTAGTCCAAATGATGCCGTAATTATGAAATTCCTCTTCAGCAGTCTCTAAGGGAACTGTTCCATGGAAATCAGTAACGCCATATTGATATTGTGTATGGACATTATTATGTGTAGTATCCGGAGCATAACCAACATATTCCATTACATCAATTTCACCACACTTGGGCCAACGAATTTCATCATGATTGGATCCTAACATCCACAATGCTGGCCATGTTCCTCTCCCATAGGGCATTTTAGCCCTGAACTCTATTCTACCATATTTAAATTCTTGTTTTTCCTTGCTATTCAGCCGCGTTGAGGTATATCCTCCTTTTTCATTTTCACCCGTTTTTACAGCTTTAATGTAAAGTTTGCCATCATTCACTTTATAGTATGCTGTGTCTTCAACATATCTTTGCCATTCATTGTTGACACGGCCTGCATCCCAAATCACAAAGCTCCAGTTATTGAGATTGACACTATTTCCATTGAATTCGTCTGACCATACGAGTTCATAATTCTCCGTTGAATTGTCTTTATTATCTGTGCAAGAAAACAACACTACTGTACAGAATAAGTATGCTAATATTCCTACTCTATGTAATGGCATCAATTTATTCATATAATTTTTTTCTATTTTGAATAGGCCTATCATTTAATTATTTTAGGCCTCTTTGTAATACATATATAGAAGCTTCCAAAAGTCTTTATTATGAAATGACTTTTGGAAGCTATTCTTAATCCATAAATTCAATTTTTATTATGATTTATTCCAAATACCAGGGAACTCGATCAGTAGCATCATTACCTTCGTATTGATCATTAATTGCTCTTAGATAATTATCCGGATTTGTTGATTGTTCACTGGTTGGATACATCCAGCGTTTAGGATAAACTGAGGTATTATCGTTGTTCATGCTGGTACTTGGGTCCAAAGGATAAATAGGCCATCCTGTCCTTAAAAATTGTTCATAGTTACCACCATTACCCTGGAAAAAGTCGATCAGCCATCGTTGAGTCCAAATTTGATGCAATCGATCTTCTTTAGTCCCGGAGGTTTTATAGGCTGCTTCACCCGTAAAATAATTCTCAATATAAGTTTGATCAATTTCCATTCCATGCACATTACCTGCTGTATTTGGAAGATTCATATAGTATTCCAACTGTGCTTCTACCCCCTCTTCATAATACTCCTGAGCATCTCCCGAAACCCATCCCTCTTCTATTGCTTCAGCAATTATGAAACATTGTTCTGAATAGGTAACATAAAGCATCGGATCATTATCCATAAATTGTGTGTACCTGTAATTAATCAGAGAATATTCTCCTGCAACCGTATTGGCCTGTATAGTGGAAAACGGCAGAGAACTCAACCCTCCAATGTAAGCATCAAAATCAGACTCTATAAAACCATTTGTAATCTGAGCTTGTGCAGGGTCAGCAAAATAGAATAATCTGCGGTCATTCAAATTCTTCAGACTATTAACAGTTAATTCTGAAAGAACGGTATTTGGATAAAATGTTGTTCCATTTTGATAAAATGGAAAAACAGCATTGGCGTTTGTAGAATACTCCAGTTTAAAATTATCCCCATTACCAGTCATTAAGTTGCCAGCATTCAAAATAGCTGCAAATCTTGATATATGATCATTAGAAACCTTTTTGCTCATTGTTTGGATCACCTTTAATTGCATCACGTTACAGAGCTTTTGCCATTTTCGAGGATCTCCTCCAAACATAATATCACCATCAAATTCCACTCCTTGAGCAAAATATGTTTCTGCTTCAGCCAGGTCATCTAGTATATATTGAAAAACTTCTTCTTGCATGTCGTACTTGGGCTGGTAGTTTCCTTCCCTCCCTAATCCTGCTTCAGAATAGGGTATATCTCCCATTTCTAAGGTGTTTTCAAAACCATACCAGGCTTTTAGGAATAATGCCAGCCCCCTATAAGAAGGCTCGTAAGCACTTCCTTCAGCAAATTGAACCATGTAATCAAGGTCAGTCAGTCTAACAAATGAATTAAAACTGCCCCATGGCCAGTATGCCCAATAATATTGACCTGGATTTTCACTATAAGCTGAAATTACATGCTTATTAAATAAGTTTCCAGATAGAAAATCAGCAGCATTTACATTCCAAAACCTATAAGTATCCTTTAATACCTGCGTGGCAAGCATGCCTGGCGCAACCTCGTTCGTTTTATTTGGATCTGTATTAATTTCTTCTAAATCAGTACATGAAAACAGAACTGTAAAAGAAGTAAGTGTTACTATGATAATTCTAATTTTTTTCATGATGATGTCCTTATTAAAATGAAAATTTAATATTGCCTCCAAGATATCTCACAGACGGGTCTGCAAAGTCATCGCTACCACCATCCGGATCAGAGTATTTAAATTCTTTAGCCCAGAATAATACATTCTGTCCTACAAAACTTATCGAAGCACTCTTAATCGGCCAATTCTGCAAAAGGCTATTAGGAATTGTATAAGTAAGTGATATTTCCCGCATTTTGAAAAAGGTTTTCTCATACACATCATTGCGGGTTGGACCTCCACCCCAAACACTGCTTGCATGCAATGCTCTTACAGCATTTTGATACGAAACCGCTACATCATTTTCCTCAAATACCCGGGTATCCGAAATAATGTTACCACTAGGATCAAAGTCAACATCTCCAGAAATAACTTTTAAACCTTCACCTATATAGTTATTAGTACCTTCAGCCACATCTAATGCCCTGGTTTCTGTTACAGATTCCGGATGAACACCGGCTTGCCACATGTAACTTTCAGTAACTGTCCATGCATTTCCACCAACAACTCCATCAAAAGACAGAAACAAACTGAAGTTTTTATACTGTGCGGTAGTGTTGATCCCCCATTGCCAATCAGGGTTGCTATAACCATAAAAGGTATAAAAGCCATTCCTTTTTGGTAAGCCATTTTCCCAGATCAATGCTCCGGTTCCAGGGTGAGTCTGGAAATCTCTGATGTTATAAAAATCAGTACGTTTACCTTCAGCGACCCAGTCTCTATCATGATTTGCTGTATTTAGGGTATCTATTTTCGTATATATTTCTTTGTACTTACTCCAATTAAATGTGATGTCCCATCGTAAATCATCTTGTTTAACCGGCGTTATTTTAAAAATCGTTTCTAATCCTCTTCGAGCTCTTTCCTCCCCAGAATTAAGATAAACACTGCTTATGCCAGATGCAGGGCTTCTGGGAGCTGATACAAGTTGATTATATATACGCTTGTTATAGTAAGCAATATCAAATGATATTCGTCCATTCAACGCAATTGTATGTAAACCAGTCTCAACCGTAGTGAATTCATTAGGGCTGTATGAATCTAAATAAAGCGTATGAGGTGCAGTAGCCCCATTGTAATCCATCCAGGTACCTGTGTTTACATTAAACACACTGTTGATACTATAAGGAGAAGGAGCTGTTTTTGCTTTGGTCCATGAACTTCTTACCTTTAGTAAGTCCATCCATGTCCTGACTGATCCTGGCAGAAATTCTGAAATAACAAAACTACCAGAAACAGAAGGATAGAAATAAGATCGGTCCGATTTTGATACAACAGCATTTGCTAATCTTGAGGTCCAGTCATTACGAGCTGTTGCTTCTAAATAAATAATTTCATCCCAGGACACACCAAAACGCCCAAACAAGGAATTTGCTTGTTCAGCATTAGTAGTTTCACCAACACGGGCCGGATTCACAGAGGCATTTAAAGAAAAGTAACCAGGAATAGAAATACCTCCAGTAGTCTGTGCACTCAGGTTATCATCTCTTCTGTAATATATCGTACCTCCTGCCAGGTACTCCAGAGCAAATTTGTCATCCACAAATTTTTTGTCGCCTGCCAATAAAAAGTCACTATTGATGCTATACCCCTGGGTCCTGCCCGTAATATATGCTCCCGTTCTGGTCCCATTCCATGGGTAGGGAATTCCGGGAACAGATGTATTCCCTGAAGAAGTCCAGGACCCCTGTGATATACTTATCTGACCTCTGTCCATATAAAAGTCAATACCGGTACGAACAGTAGCCTTTAACCAATCGGTAAATTCATAGTTTGCAGTAAGATCTGTATTAAAAATATCGCGGGAAACCTCATTTATCTTTTCATATCGGTCAAAATATGGATTATTAATATTTCCATTTGGATACGTCCAGTTTTGTGTCTGGTCTTTTGTATACCAATAATTATCTTTATAGTCTAAGAGATTAAAATCAGCTGATGTGTAAATCAACAGCGCATACATGACATCATATGATGTGTATCCGTTTGAGCTCATATTGGGAGAAAACCTCTTGGTATAGGATGTGTTGGAAGACAATTGAAACTTATTCAATTTGACATCTCCTCCCAAGGTATAGGTGAATTTATCTAATACTGAATTAGGATATACTCCCTTTTGCTCAGTCCAGTTAAGTGAACTTCTAACGGCAATCTTGTCAGACCTAAAACCAACATTAACATTATTATTTGTCACAAATCCTGTTTCAAGAAAATTTTCAAAATTGTCTTTACCTACAGGTAAATACTCATAATCCCTGTATTCCTTTAAGAAAGGGTCCCATTGGGTTCGTATTGTACCGTCCATGGCAGGTCCCCAGGAAGTGGTCCTATTGATATCGTAGCCCCCATTCCAACCACGGCCATACACACTTTGCTTTTCTGGAATAGCCAAAAAACCTGCATTAAACATGGTATTTGTTGTGAAATCGACAGTTATTCCCATTTCACCTGTGGTACCATCCTTAGTTGTGATTACAATGGCCCCGTGCTCCCCTCTGAAACCATAAAGCGCAGAGGCAGTCGCACCCTTCAATATTGACATTGATTCGATATCCTGTGCTGGAATATCGCTCAGACGTTTATTAGCATAGGCAATACCATCGATAACGATCAAAGAGGCTTCTTCTCCCCGAATAAAAATTCTCGGTTCCACATTGAAATCTGTAGAGTTTTGAACCAGAACTCCTGCTACCTTACCGGTAAGAGAGGTTCCCACATCTACACCAGGTACCTTTTGCAAAACCTTACCATCGACTTCCTGAACAGCATAACCCAGAGATCTTTCCTCCCTTTCAATACCTAATGCCGTAACGACAATTTCGTTTAAAGTTTCAATTGAAAGTTTCATTGAAATATTCAGATATTCATCATCTTCAATGACTCTTTCAATGGTTTCGTACCCTATGAAAGAAAAAACGAGTGTTACACCATTCTCTACATTAAGTTTAAATTTTCCTTCTATATCAGTTGATGTACCATTTGTTGTGTTTTTCATAACAACCGAAACACCTGGTAAAGGACTGCCATTTTCATCGGTGATTGTGCCGGAAACCGTATGTTGATCAATAGTAGAACTAATAGATTTTTGAGGATTGATTTCCGTTCTTCTGCTTACACTGATGTTTTCATTGACCTGCCTGAATTCCAGCGACAGGGTCTCAGACATATGTAATAAAACTTGTTCGACAGAAGCATTATGAAACTTTAAGTTGACTACCGTATTTAAATCGATCATGTCTTTGCTGAAATTGAAGTTGTAGTTTGTCTTCTGTTCAATTTCCTTAAATACGGTTATCAAGTTGGCTTCCCTAATGTTCAGATTAATCTGAACATCCTTTACACTCTTGACTTGTGCACTAACATTATTTGCAGCTGCAAAATCCATTGTTAGCAGTAACGTCACAAGTATTTTCAATGTGAATTGTGTGGCCATTATTATGGCTTTGGTAAAACTAAAATTCATATCTTTGATTTGGTTAATGTAACTATTAACTGGTCTGGGATTTTTGCCTGTTTTGAAGAGCTGAGCAATAATTCCAGAAAATTAAATTTTGAAAGGGCCAGATCTGATCTGGTTCTTTCATTTCTGTCAAAATCCTATTTCATTGGCGATCCATTTTTAGGTAAACAGTCTTATTTTTTAGTTCATATTTCATTTTTAGTGAAAAACTCATTGCGTGGAGAACATTGGAGAGATATTCATCTTCAAATCGGCCGGAGTAAGATAGATCGCTGATCTTGCCATCAACAATGAAATCTACCCCATACCAGTTTTCCAATGTCTCAAGAACTTCAGTTAGTGGTGTATCATTAAATAATATGATCCCTTTTGTCCATTCGATGCCAATCAGATGCTGATTCGAAACGACAGGTGAAAATCCTTCCTCCAATGTGTAAGTAATCTCACGCTTCGGTAATAAAATATGAGTATTAGTCGAGTCAGCAAGAGTCATTACCTGAACCTTCCCTTCCACAAGTAATACTTTAAATGAATCACCATCTGTGTTTATATTGAAAGTTGTTCCAAGAGCTGTTGTTTGAATGAGTCCTGACTTGACCCTGAATGGATATTTGGGGTCTTTTTTTACCTGGAAAAAGGCTTCCCCGCTAAGCTCAACCAAACGGTTGGTCTCAAAGTCACCAGCATAGCTTAAGCTGCTATTTGAATTGATGGTGACACTTGATCCATCAGGAAGCTGAATGGTTAATTTTTGTCCCTTTGGGACATTCTTCACAATCATTTTATTTCCCTCATTGGAAACAGATTGAGGATCATCACCTCCTAAAAAGATCATAGTAATCAGTAATGGAATAATAATGATGGCAGCAACTCTGTATAAAAAACTTGACGTCATCTTAAAATGCCTTGGCTTAGTATCCAGGGCCATCTGGCGAGGATCTAAAATATTATTCCAAATCTCATCTTTTTCAGATTCACTATAAAGCTGCTCACCCTGCGGTAGATCAAAAATGATTTGCTGAATGATGGCCCTGGCTTTATTAATATCATTTCGCTTATCCGGATTGGCCGCAATGAACGAATGCCAAAAGAAATCAGATTCCGTATCGGGAGATTTAACCCACCGTTTAAAATCTTCATCCTTCAAAAAATCCTGTACACTATAGGATGAGTATCTCATATGCCAACCACATTCATTCTGGAAGAAGTACTTACATAGAGTATGTATCCTGAACTATCTAAATGACATGGTTTTATCTTAAAAATTTTTAATAATATCTCCAATAGAGTACTGGAGGTTAAAGTATACCTAAAATTTGAAGGTCCTCAAGATCCCCAAATCTTCCTAAGGGATGTAAGAGCAGTGTAAATAAGATTGCGGGCTGATTTCACGTTTGACATTCCCATTAATTGGGCAACCTCTTTGTATGACAGGTCTTCGTAATAAAAAAAATACAATGCTTTCCTTTGTTTCTTTGGAAGTTGATTTATACTACTTTTCAAAAAATGCCTCTTTTCTTCAATAGACTCCTCAAGAATAATAATTTGCTCATGAGATTCCTGAACTAAAAATAATTCCATCTCCTCCATATTATTTAAAAAGGATAGCCTTCTACCTTTCCTAAGAGAAGTCCAAATCCTCCATTTTAATGTCTTCAATAAATAATACTTAATGGAAAGCACTTCTTTGTCTCCTCCTCCATTTCTTAACTGCACAAAGATTGTTTGTATACAATCTTTGACCAATTCCTTATTGTGGCATAGGTTATAACCGTATGTATAAAGTGAATGAAAATTTTGATCGTAAATGTACTTGAAAGCCCCCTCATGACCATTTTTAAAAAGCTTCCAAACATCTTTGTCATCAAGAGAATCCAGTGAATTGGGGCTTTTTGAACTCCTCTCATTAGGTAGTTTTTGAGAGGTCTCTACTCCTGAATTATATTTTTTTGAAAATAGATGACTCATGGATCCCTTAAAAATAGAATTTCCTACTTTTTCTCAAAGTAAATGAAACTATTTAAATATGTAGGGTCCTATACTTCATGATTTTTGATATCTAGCAGAAAATTCATTATATCCATGATAATCCGGTAAGAGCTGGTATTGTCAGAAATTCTGAAGATTACATTTATTCCAATCCTATTGATTATACAGGAAGAAAAAAGGCCTTGTTAAGGTAGTGGTAATTTGATTTGGTTGATTTACAGCGTCACAGATGCTTTTCTCCAGGAATCCTCGTTGCACGTGTCTATCTAAGCTTTTACCCCAATCAGAGTCACCGGAGGGACTCTGATGCCATATAGCTTGAATCAAATCAATCTCAGAGTCCGTGCCGGGACTCTGAGAGGAAGGAAAAACTTCATTGGACATAGGAGACCTCAAGAACGCATTGTCATACGAAGTCTTGCCAAACCTCCCGATTTACTTCAACACCTCTCGAAAGCCACCTCTTCTCCGGCCAGCACAAATACAGTCGTAGGAAGCCCTTCCGTCTTATCCATGAAATTTCTGAGGTATTCATCATAGTGCTCTCCCGGAGTGGCCAGACCCAGGAAAACAAGGTCCGCATTGACCGATTTTTCTTTCAATAATTCACTGAAGGTCTGACTGCCAGAAGTGAAAATATGAGTTGTGGCCGGGATCCGCATGGTCTTTGTTAAATCACCAAGGTTTTTGCTTGCATCCTTTCCCGGCTCCTCATCCTTTGTGACAACATTCAGCACCAGCTCTGCCCGGCTCCAGTTAAAACTTTGCTTCATCTGCTAAGCAAGCAAGATCATGAATGCTTTGTTTTGTCAATGTGTTATTCCGTAACTTTACAGAGGGATTTGTTGTTTTGGTGATTGATCTTAAATTTGGCGTGGCAACTTTCTAAGAAATGAAGAAATATATCCTATTACTGAGCAAAATCATCCTGATAATAACTTTCCTCAATATTTTTGCATGGTCCGTATTTCACGTCCATACAGGCGGTAAAAGGCTGGGTTTTCTTACTAATTACATCAAATTCTTTTCAAAATTTCCATCGCTTGTGGTGGATGTCTTTCAGGAGATGAAAAGTCCTGAAAGATTACGAGCTGTTGATAAAGATTTTCAAGAACTGAATAAACTTGATTATGATGTTTTTACACTTAACGCTAGCTATGAGGAGGGTATTTGGGTCACCAAACTTACAAACCTCAAAAATGATTCTGTATTGTTTAAATGGCTGCTGGAGGAAAAAGATTTTTTATACACAGATAGGTTATTTTCTCATGCTGAACCAAGGTCGCCGATACTGCTGAAGGACACTTCTTTGATCATTCACAATGGTGAAACTTTCAATCTTTACAGACTTGATTCAAAATCAGAAATCATATGGCATAATACTGACGTCATGTTTCACCACGGAATCAATCCTGATCATGATGGAAATATATGGGCTTGTACCGGAGATTCAGTCCAATTTGTTCAAAATGATATTGAATATTGGGACGATTTTATCACACAGGTTGATGTGAATACTGGTAAGACGTTATTTCATAAGTCTTTATCTCAGATATTCATTGAGAATAATTTAAGCCATCTTATACATGGCTATAAAAATGATTGGCTCAGAGCAGGTGTTGACCCATTTCATCTCAATGAGGTTCAGCCAGCTTTAAAAGATGGTATACACTGGAAAACAGGAGATCTTTTTGTTAGCTTAAGACACAGATCATTAATATTCCTGTACAGGCCATCGGAAAACAAGATTATCCGTATGATACAAGGTCCTTTTTACAATCAACATGATGTTGATATCAATTCGGATTCTACTATTTCGCTATTTAATAACAATGTATCAAGCTTGTCACCGCTTGATGAAGCTACACAAGATGAATTATCAGGAGGAGTTCTTCCAAATCAATTTTTGAATATCTATTCAGAAGTTCTAACTTATAATTTCAATGACTCATCTTTCAACTCACTTTACGCTAATCAATTCAAGCTAAATGACTTATTTACTGAAACACAGGGACTTCACCATATATTATCCAATGGAGATTTATTCGTAGAGGAATGGAATGAAGGAAAGCTTTTTATCTTTAAAGAAAATGAAACGATCCTTAAAAAATATCTCAATGTGCCTGATAACGGATTAATTGAGCCTGTACATTGGGTAAGGATATATGAAAATCTTGATTTTTTAAACTAATTAATATGCTTTTATACATTGGACCTGGTCTCGGTGTTGCTACCGTCATTATTGTAATCATAGTCTTGTTATTAATAATCGCAAGTCTGGTTATTGTGCTACTCAGACCCATCAAGCGATGGTTTTCAAAAATTCGAAATAAAGGTGAATAGTGGAGAATATTCTGTATTATCTGACAGTAATAATTGGTACAGTCATATTTTGTGTCGGAGTCATTTTATTTCTCAAGTCCCCATTTTTAAATCTCACTACATCATCGGGAAAGCAATTGGACATCATCCTAGATGGTTCTCTGGATGATAAGGAGAAAGATAGGCTCATCCTTCAAAATGTCATAAAGGTATTAGGCACTCTTTTCCTTTGTCTTATTATTCTGTGCCTGTTGGCATTAGCTGGCATTTTTCCAGTCTATTTGTACTTAAGTATAAATAATTTACCGGAAGGAGATACGTCATCAGTATATTTTTATACGAGCCTGATTATTGGGAGTTTTTCGATCCTTGCTTTTAGGAGGAAAGGTAACTATTCCTATTGGTCTAAACTACTCCATATCATCGTGTTAGATAATTATGCCTTAGGTAAATTCCTTCTTGACAGAGAGTTAAAGCAACTTGCCAAAAAAACCAGTACGAATGAAGAGTTTATTATTGTTTCTGGACTTGCCAGGGCAGGTACCACAGCCCTTACCAATCTAATATTCAATGATTCTATATTTCATTCTATAAAATACTCAAACATGCCTTTTCTGCTTGCCCCTAAACTA
Source organism: Cyclobacteriaceae bacterium (assembly GCA_965228595.1). Taxonomy (GTDB): domain Bacteria; phylum Bacteroidota; class Bacteroidia; order Cytophagales; family Cyclobacteriaceae; genus UBA7330. Next base: position 685,398 of record OZ245828.1, read on the forward strand.
TGGAAGAGAATATATAATCCTACCAAAGTAAAATACAAAGAAAGGGCACATAAGGACAATGTTTTATTTAGTGAGGCTTCAATTGAAGCGCTGGAAGAGTATTTTTTTAAGGCCCATCTCAATGATAGTTTTATCAAAGATCAATATTTGGAAAAGCATGAAGTATCGAAGGATCTACTGGAAAAATATTATAATTATCAGGCATTGTTTCAAGATCAGTCCGGAACAAAATATTTAGCCAAGAACAATAATTTTATCCTACGATATGAGAGCATCAGAAAACAAAACCCAAAATTTAAAGCAATCCTGATATTTAGGAACCCAGTAGATCATGCCAAGTCGCTGTTAAAACAACATAATAATTTCATTGAAAAGCAAACAGAAGATGGTTTTATCTTGAAATACATGAACTGGTTGGGGCACCATGAATTCGGATTGCATCATAAACATTTTGCACTTACCACTACCAACATAGGAACCGAAAATGACAAGAAAGACTCTTTGACTTTCTGGCTAACAATATGGATCAACTATTATAATTACATCCTCAAAATATATAGGCCTGGTCAAAATTTACTTCTTGTTCATTATCAGGATCTTGCGACCAATCCTTCCAGACTGAGAAAAGTGATTGGTGAACATATTGGAATTGAGTTGGCTGAAGAACATATTAAGCCATTTACGAAAAAAATGCAACCCCCTAAGATTGAAACTGCAATAAACGTTACCCAAACTAAAGAGGCTTTGGAGATATATGAAAAGTTAAAGTCCAATAAGATCACATTGGTATGAATTTTAAATTAAAGCATTAATTACGGCTAACTATACATGTTCAATAGTTAGATATTTATTTGATTAGCTCTCCTTTTTTTTCATTATTAAGTGTTTCATTAAATCTCAACCTGACCTTAATTTCCCTCAGCTCGGATTGGAGATCCTCCATTTTTGGTAGTAGGATAAACATAGTAACAATGCGTTCCGGGTTAATCTTCAGTCTTCATGAAATCTGAGCATCCGTTCCAGGTCCCTAATCACGTTACGATGCAAAGTACTTTTTAGACCCTAATGTACCTTAGCTTTTCAAACCTGAAAAGAAACAGAAGCTGATGTGTTTTACATACACTTTAAAAAACCCAGTCATGCTGATAATTCCGAAATGATAGATGATGACATCATCATTCGGTATGAAAACAATGAAGTGATTGGCATCTCCATCCTCAATGCCAGTAAAAAGCACGTTAAGTAAGGGCTTCTTTCGCTCCTGGGGCTAAAATTCGTTTCCTCAACAGTAATTTAGATTCCCTCAACAAAGATCATTCTGTGCTCAACATCAGTTTTAGCTCCTCAACAAATATTATTTTGTGCTAAACATATTTAACTAGTTGCTAAACATAATTTTATCCTTGCTTAACAGTTAGCATTAAAAGAGTAATGTTTAGCACAGTAATATCTTTGTTAAGCAAGTAGCAATCTATGTTAAGGGCTACAAAATCAATGTTTAGCCATTAAAAAAATGTGTTTAGCAGTATCTACTTTATGTTGAGGAGATGATTTATCTACTCAGAAGCTGTCATTTTCGGGAAAAATAGCGGTGTTGATAGCCCTGAAGTCGTTTTGAATCGCCCCGGAACGCAAATCGACCTACCGTACGGACCTCTTTAACTGCCAGGCGGAGATAAACAGCAGCCCGGTCTCTCATATACTTGATATCGCGCACATCTCGAATATCCGCCTTAGCCGAGAGTATGCCCAGTTCAGTGCACATCTGACTTGCCCGGTCAAGGTTGGTCGGATCATAACCCACTTCTTCTAATGATTTGCGATGGGATTGACCTACAACACTGAGGTCATTAAGGTCCTGAATAAGGTCAGCTTTGCTATTCCCTTTTTTGATTTCTCTCAGTGATTTGAGTATTCCGCTATCATCTCCCCGGCAGGCGAACTGTAAGGCATGAAGCAGCTCGCTCCGCAACCTGATCGCAGGACCCTTCGCCTCCTTCCACTTTTGCATATCCTCCACATCACCAGCCAGCACTTTGCTCCACTGCGACTGAATGTGTCTCAGTGCCCTGGCCCTTACAGGTAACTCATGAAGCAGGTTCTTATCAAGCCCGGCACGCAGCAAGGCTTGCTCATCATCTTTGGCCCACTCATACAGGTCGAAGGCTTCCTGCAGTAGCGTTCCCACGGGCATCTTGGGTGTCTTTACTTCTTTCCAGGGAATGGCCTCCAGCTGAGGTTTGATCGATTCAAAGTCCTGTTTAGACATTGGGAGTGTTTTGTTGCAGGAGATGGTTAGGGCTAAAATAATAATTTTTGAGGTTTTTTAAAGAATGTGGCTAATACCTCATCAAATGCTCTATTTAAGCTAATAACACCAATTCAAGCAAAGCACCAACTTAAAACAGACTGTATTGCTGGGCAATGTCAGGCAGAGAATCAAATGTTTGTTATCACCTAAACAAAGGAGGTATTGCACACTCGGTTATTTCCAAATCTTCCCACACTTTTCCTTTGATATAAGGCTCATTGGCTTTCCAATTTTCCAAATCCTTCACGGACTCAAAGTTCATAACCATTACAGAGCCTGCCATCGTACCTTCCTTCATTATGGCAACGGCATACAACAGCTTTCCTTCTTCCTTTAATTTTTCGCCATATTCAAGATGTGCGGGCCGGTGTTTCTGTCTGTTCTCCAACCCATTTGGATAATCCCTGGCGATGATCAAATAGTGCATAATGATAAATTGTTTATTAGATTCAAAAGTAATTCGATTTAAATCAGATTTTTACGTTGCCAGCGGATAGTCCTTTATCAAAACATCCAGGGGAATTTTTAGACTTGCGTGCAGATTGCGAATCATGCTTAGGCTGAGCTTTCTCTTCCTGTTTAATATCAATGAAGCCTTGGCTTTATCTCCCAGTATTCGCCCTAAATCCTTTTGGTTCATTCCTGATTCTTCCATGGAATACTTGATTGCTTCGATAGGATCAGGATCTTCAACGGGATAATGCTTTTCTTCATAATCCTCAATAAGGATCTCCAGAATTTCAGCCCGATCGTAAGCCTCTGTTCCTTTTTGCGCCATGAAATGCACCTTTAATTCATCCAGCGCCTTTCGGTATTCAGCCTCGCTCCTAATGGGTTTTATGTCTCCGTTCATCATTTTTCCTCCTTAATAAATTCAATAATGCCATACGATTGCCGGGTCAACTTTATCATTCTCACTGTGTGTGCCGATAAAACAAATAAATACAGTCTGTCTGTCATAATTTACCTGAACGATCAACCTGTAATCATTCTTATTGATATTGAATACTACTCTGCTGTTAGCAATTGGTCTCGCATGAGTGAAGCTATTTAATACGTCATTGGGCTTCTCCCAATTTGATTTTTTAACTTTTTGAATCCAGATTTTCAAACCTGTCTCCGTTTCCGGATGCTCCGTATAATATGCCTTTAGCGTACTTACCGCTACTATTCTCATCTCTTAGCGTTCAGATAAATCGTTAATCATTCACAATTGCAATCCTACTACAAAGATAATAAACAAGTTTCCATTATGGAAACCATTACGATTTTGATAGAGATTATTGAATTATCTCTGGTGGAGGACTTCCTGCTTGATGGTTTCTAAGTAATCTGGCACCCCACCCTCATCCTCGTTTCATACCTTCTATTGGAACTCCAGGAAATGATGTTTGGATGCCAGATCTCCTTTTATTCCCACCACTCTTCCTCATTTTCAACCCTTTGGACACGTCTTCAAACAAAAAACAGAACTGAAGTTTGACGCTCCTGGCGGGTCAGGAAAAACCCATAATAACGCAGTCTTTTAAGAGAAAGATATACGATTTGAAAAATAAATTTTATTTGAAAAAATAGTTGCTGGTTTCGGTATTTCTCTTCCAACCGATTGCTGAAAATCAGCGTCAATGTGCCTATAAATTGTTTAACTAAAATTTATGACTAAAATGAAAATGAATGAAAAAAGAAGTGGTTTAGTAAAGATGCTTACAATGGCACTTTTGTTGACCGGGTTATTTATCGCTTGTAATGACGAGGATGATCCGAAACCAGCCACAATCAATGCGCCTACTGTAAACGCTGCAACAGAAATCACAGCAACTTCTTTCAAAGTAAGTTGGTCACAGGTAACCGGAGCTGAAAAGTACTTATTGGATGTTTCCACCAATGCTAACTTCAGCACAACCGTAACCGGATTCAACAAAAAAGAGGTTACTGAAACAAATGCCAGCATTTCCGGGCTGAGTGCAAAGACCAAGTATTACTACAGAGTGTATGCTAAAAAAGGAACAACTGTTTCTACAGCTTCCTCCGTTAAAGACGCGACCACTATTGAGTAATTCCTAAGGCTTAATTTAAGCGACTCTATCTAAGGTACCTAGATAGAGCCTGCTAAAAAACGCCAAATGATAAATAAGTCTACTTATTAGCTGAAATGATCATAATTAGTCTCCATTTATTTAGGCAGAGGTAAATATAACCACATCCAGGACGGACAGTTATCTAGAACAGGAATAGTGTGTATATTTCCGTCGATAAACTATTAGATGTAACCCTAAAATGATCATGAACCGCTTCCTCTTAATCTTCCTTATTGCGGCAACTTCTATCTCTACCTCTTGCAACAAGGATGAAGGACCAGGCCCTATCGAAGGCACATCCATTATTCTTTCTGGATATGAGAGTGGAACCTACGAACTGGATGCCACATACCATTATTATCCTGGCAACGGAACTTCCCCCACCTCACTAAATATCAATATAAGTAAAATAGGAACTCACGGTTTAGAACTAGTAATATTTCTGAATGAGTTTGGTGTGAGTGAAGGTTTTGATGTGGGGGTTTATTCTTTATTTGATGACCCCGAGAACCTCTTCTACGATGTCCAGCTCAAAAAGTCAGGGAAGAGTTATCAAATATTGGGACCAGAGATCACGGGAGTAGATCTTGTTAAAAATCAAGTTGAATTCACGGATTTTACAGAAGAGAACATAAAAGGGCGATTTGAAGCAAATATTTCAAGTGCCAATTTTGAAGGAGGCTATGATCAAATAGATGTATCTGGTACTTTTGATGCTACAAGGGTTTACTAGCCATTTCCTGTACTATTAAGCATCAACGATCTAAAAACAACCTCAGGAGGCATTTTTGATACTTCTTTAATTAGCTCATCGTGTAAAACATCCTCCTTTTCAATACCCTACTGCTCAATACCCTACTGCTCAAACACAATCCCATCAGGATTGGCTCCAAGATTTTCCAGTTGAGAAGAGATATCTTTCACCATCTGATCCGGTCCACACACATAAAAGTTTACGCTGGTATCTTCGATCAATTCTTTAAGAAGTTCCTCATTGATCATCTTGTTTAGATGACCTTCCTTCTTTTCGTCTGTCAAAGTGGAGATAAAGAGGTCGCCTAACCATGCCTTAAACTGACCTTCCATGATCACATCTTTACTCGTCTTGTTGGAGAACAATAAATGATGACCCGCCAGATTTCCATCCTTTGCCAGTTTTTTCAGGATGGCAATAAATGGGGTCACCCCTGCTCCACCGGCAATAAACCATCCGGGGCCTTTGTAATGAATGGCGCCCCAGCTGTCGCCAATGATCAACTCATCTCCCACTTTAAGATCATCCAGTTTATCGGTAACCCCATCATGAGATGGATATGATTTAATTACAAACTCCAGCTTTTCGTCTTCCGGCAGACTGGTAAAGGTAAATGGTCGGGCCTCATCTTTGAGACCTTCCTTATTGATAGCTACTTCTGTCGCCTGACCAGGCTCAAAAGCGTACCCCTCAGGCTTATCCACAACATATCGCTTCACATCGTGGGTAATTACTTCAATCTCTCTTAAGGTTACTGTGTATGTTTTTTCTGACATAAATAGTTACTGTTTAAATACATATAACAGTCTGGCAGGCAGATGGTTCAGGTGTGAACTGCCTGTATGAGCGACCTCCGGGGAAAGGTTTCTAAGAAATTCACCCCAAGTTCAGACGTTCACATAATCTCTCCACTTTCCCATCAGTCCGGTGATCAGATGATACAAAGCAAAAAGCTCCAGGGCAAAGGGCAGATAGCCCAGGTAGCCTAAAAGGGGCATCTCGAAAACATACCAAAAGTCAACAAACGGCACTGTATAATACCATTTAGGGAGCGAATAGTAGTTCCAGAGCTCCCAAAAGAACCCGCAGATCAGGCTTGCTGACCATAGGACCAGAACAGGCCTCCAGTTGCCTTTCGCCGTGTGACGGATCAATGTACGGTTACCCAGAAAGTGATTAACCGGATCCAGGATCAGGTAAATGGACATCCAGATAAATGCCGACGAATATTCAGGAAAAACGAAAACACAAGCCAGCATCACCAATCCCAGGCAGAGCAGGACCAACCGGTCTTTGAGGTGTCCACCGATCTTTGGTCCCTTCATTTCTTTTTGAAAAGCAGCAAAGGTCCCAACAAATTCTGCCGTTGTAAGCATGGCCGGAATGACCGTAGAAAAACTAAGGGTTGCATACATGGCATATTCCAGATCCGAAAAGTGTTCGCGGTCAGAATAATGCCAGAATTGGGTCACCTCATTGATGGCCTCAAACAACCACCAGGCCGGGGCTGACACAATGAACAAAAAAAGGAAACCCACAAAGCTTCTACTCAGCAATGAATTTCCCTTTTGGAAATAGGTCAGTGCATCCATCAAAAGAATGTATCCAAGCCACAAGGGAAAAAACGCCCAATGTGTGCGAAGTCCATCGAATCCCCAGTTGATATACCAGAATACGACTATCAGGGATATGGCTAGCCATCCCCAGTATGGGAATCTTTTGATTGACTTTTGCTTTTCTTTCATCTTCTTTAATAAGCAGAAAGATCAAAATAATGAACCGTGATCAGACTAAAAAGTTAATGATGCACCCGAGAGCCCGGCAAGGCGCCTGTCCGCCGTACTAAGGTACTATGGCATTCGGAAGTCGGGAATCTATCGTTCTATCTAGCCCCCCAATGTACGACAGATTCCCTGCTCGGTCTGAGGGACATCAGGGTATGGCATGTTAATACCAGCCCATTTCTAAAAACACAAGAGAGGAGGCGGTCAGCCGTAAACCAAATTACGTTGCCAGCGGATAGTCCTTTATCAAAACATCCAGGGGAATTTTTAGACTTAAGTGCAGATTGCGAATCATGCTTAGGCAGAGCCAGCAGGATATCAAGATGAGAAAGGGAACAATTAAAGGAAATAGTGAGGTTATTTGATCTCCCAAGATAATACCTAAACAAGTGCACCTATTTACTGCAGAATTATATCTCCATCAATTTTAAGTTCATGATGAAGTTTTCTTGCTACATCTAAAGTGATATCTCTCTTACCTCTTAGGTATTCACTTACTCTTGCTTTAGGTACCTGGAGCTTTTCAGCAAGATCAGTTTGCTTCAACCCCATCTCATACATCCTCAGTTTTATAACATCAATGAGTGATGGAGTTTCAATCTTGTAATTGTTATCTTCAAAGTCTGCAATTAACTTAGAAAGACGATCCAACATCACAAATTCCGGATTGTCATAAGATTGATTGTCTCCAACTTTTATGAGTAGTTCATCCACCTTTTTTAGTGCCTCATTATATTCTTTTACATTGTTAATAGACATCATATTAAACCTCCTTAGCATTAATTTTATCCTATTCCGAATGAGAACCAATCCATCTAACATAAACTTTTTGAGAAATGTAAGGATCGTTAGATATCCAACATATTTATAAAGAAATTTATGTCTTATTTTGTTACGTTAAATCTCCCCATCCACACCCACTCCACCTGTGTATACCCATACCCCAAATCATTGGAAATCTTCTGAGTGCCCTTCAGCTTATTCTTCTTCACTGAAACAGCCAGGTCTGTAATGGTAAATTTTCCCGATTCATAATCGAAAGTATTGCCATCGTCATTGTAGATCCGGAATAAGCCGGGCTTAGAGCCGTAGTACCTGACTTCAAGGGTTTGATCAGTGTCCTCCACATCCAGGGTGGACAGCATCGGGATCAATGCACCGTCTTTGACGAACAAAGGGATCTTGTCGAGGGTTGGCTGGATGGTGATCGTCTCCCCATTACCCACCAGCTCTCCGGTATAAAAGTCATACCAGTTTCCGGAGGGAAGCACTACTTTTCGTTCTGTCTCACTGGTGAACATCGGTGCCACCAATACCGAGGGCCCCATCATGTACTGATCTGTCACCTCTATTAGGGATTCCTCTGCATAGGGATTCTTTACATCATCCAGCTTTCCTCCTACTTTTTGGGTAGTCGACTCAAAACCCTTTTCCAGTACCATCGCCCGGAATGGCGGAATCCCCTCCTCCTCATACGCATGGAAGGCCGTATACAGGTATGGCATCAGCTTGATCCGCAGCTCGATGTTTTCCCTCACGATATCCGTCACCTCAGGAAAGCTCCAGGGCTTTAATCCCGATGACCAGGCATTGAGCATCATCAAAGGGGAAAAACACACCGTCTGAAAGCGTCTCATCCACTCCTCGGAGGAGTTCGCACTTCGGATTTCAGGAGTCCAAAGAATCCCGGCGAGTGATGAATTCACCAGGGCGGTGACATAGCCTTTGTGGCCATAATAATCACTATAAATGACAAAGCTTTGATTGCTGGCACCCACATAAGAGGATCTCACCAGCCCATAGGTACGCTTATTTTGCTGTCGGAAATGATCGGTAAAGGTGTTTTGAATGATCATCCCGTAAAGCTGCCTGATCTCTACGGCATCATGTCCCGACGGGAAGGTAGCATGATCGGGCCAGAGCCACTGGTCATACCCATCCACTTCATCGAACTTGTAGCCACTCACTCCCATATCAAGGTGGTTCTTCTGGTGATGATCCAACAATACTTCCCGGGCCTCAGGCAGGGTATAGTCCGGCACTTCACCGAGCCACACCGTATGGCTGCCGGTATAGGGTTTGATGGGATCGTACATGGTGGAACTGGGGGCCACATACGGATTTTCCCACAGGTTGATCTTAATGCCTCTGTCCGTCATGGTGTTTAAAAATCCTTTGGGATCGGGAAACCGGGTGGTGTCCCAATCGAACGAGCACGGATAAGCAAAGCTCTGCCAGCCCGGTTCCAGCCCGATCACACTGAGAGGAAAATCATTTTCTTCAAAATCATTTATCTCTTGTAATACATCCTCGTCAGAACTCTGAGTGTGCATCCTGTGCCAGAAGCCCAGCCCCCATTTAGGTGGCAGCACGCCTCCTCCGCTAAACAGGTTGTACCGCTGAACGACTTCCAGTGGAGTTGCTCCTGAGAACACATAGACCTCCAAACCTTCTCCCTGAATACTGGCCTCCACGGCATCGGAGGTGGGACGTGCCTGCCATTCTGATCCACCTGTTGTCCTATCGACATAAGGAGGCAAATGGCTGTCTTTTCTGTTTCCAACCCCCACATGGATCTTCACTCTTTTGGCTGAATTGATTAGCACACCATACCCCTGACTGGAGACATAAAAAGGCACGGGGGCGTGGGTATAACCCTTTACCCCTCCGTAATGATCCACTTTCAGGGTATACACATTGCTGCGTCGATTGATGGATTCAAATTCTAGTCCCAGGCCATAGATCTTTTCTTTTTCTCCCAGGGGTAGTCTGACAACCACCCGTTCTTTCGTCTTAAGACTCCATGTCGCATCCATACGAAAGGGAAAATCAGGATCTCCCAGGTTCGTGAGTGCCTGAGTTTTCGGAGATGCCGAATAGTCCAGCGGATTGAGTTCCATCTCTCCGATGGCTGTTTTCCAAATTCCCGGGGCCACCTTTTCCCATTTCATCGGATCCATATCGGAGATGAGGGTTTGAGCAAAACTGATAAGGGAAATTTGGATGAAAAGGGTGAATAAAAGGACTCGATTGAAGACTGGGTACATGGGTTCTCTTTATAGGTTGGTTAGGGAGGGATAAAGCTAGTGGAAATTGACTTTTCTGTATGTTCTTTTAGCCTATGAAATTGATAATGAGCACTTATCAAACCTTTAGCCACCACCAAAAAGCTCATCTCCCTGGTATCATTTTTGTAAATTGTGAGTGATATACATATCCCTTAAATTTGTTATTCCACCAACTTAAAATGACCGGATATCGGTCTTTTCATTAATAAATTCTGTAGTGATGAAACGGGAGGATTCCGGTGGTAAGGATACCCATTTCCAAAAGGATTCGGATAAAACGAATACCCCAAACATTGAAAAAGACCTGGATGATTATCTTGATATCATCCGGGTGAAAAAGAATGGGGTAACCAGGGAACGCATTAAACATTTAGTGGAAGTTTATCACCAGGTGGATCAGGCTTTGCCCAAAATCCCTAAAATCTATTACATTCTAAATCTCTTCTTAAGACCTAGTTACGAATTTCTTGGTAAAAACTCATCAGCAGTTTCTGGCCATTCAAGGGCTTATTTTTTAAAAAAAGGCCCCAAATTTTTCCTGGAAAACCTGCACCCGGAAGACCGGAAAATTGTAATCAATAAGATCTACAGAGAGGGCTTGAAATATTATAGGAAGCTTAAAAAACATCAGGACACATTCCATATAGAATACAATTATCGGTTCAAGCATGCCGATGGCCATTATATTAAATTACAGGAAAGGGTCCACATTCTGAAAAACAGCTTTCTCGGGCCACAACTGATCATGGGTGAGGTGACCAGAATGGAAGATCAACCGGATTCATTGGTGAAAGCCACATTCTATTACGTAGATGATGAGGACAACCGAATCAAAATAGCCTCCAGAGTATATTCAGACCAGCCGGAATTGGATTTGCTCACAGCTAGAGAAAGAGACATCCTCCAATTGGTAGCCCAGGGACATACCAACAAAAACATAGCAGAAATGCTCAACATTTCAGAACATACAGTGAGAACACATCGAAACAGAGTATGGAAAAAGCTTAAAATTAAGCACCTAAAGGAAGCCATCCAGTATGCCGATCAGCTGAATTAAATCAACGCTCCTTATAATAAATACGCTCATGAGCGTATTGACTTTCCAATAGAGAACAGTAATATTTGAGGATTTTGTTGAATATTTTCACGTTAATTCACCGTTGAACGCTTTTTACTTGCACCCCTTTCAAAATCAGGTTAAAGTTTACCTGGGTTTATTGGTCCTGATTGCCGGACTTGGCACCGCCCAGGCTCAGAAGGAAACTGTACTTGATATCAATGAGGGCACCTATGTACCAAGGGTAAATCTCCTCATTACAAACCAGCCACAAGATGGGGCATCTGATGAAAAAGAAAGTCATTTATTGTTTGTTGTACAACAATTGGCCGGTGCAACCGAAACATCCCAGCTTACGATCAACTCCTCTATTGAATCAATTATCCCTTCATCAGTTGAAACGATCACAGATTCTTTGAAGGTCTTTTATGACCATCCGGACAGCTCTTTTACCCTTACGCTGGACGTATTGGTTAGCTCTGATACTTGTTCGGAGCATTTTACATTCGATTATTCATTCAGTAATGCTGCTCCTGAAATTAACCCGCAGACATATACCGTTGAAGAGAATGCAGGAATAGCTACTATGATAGGCCAGATTACCGCCACCGATCCGGACGGAAATGACCTTACCTATGAGATCGTTTCCACTGAGTTGGAAGGAGCGGTGCAGATTGATCAAAATACAGGACAGCTAATTGTACATGACAGTGCATTGTTAGATTTTGAATCATCTCCAACAATTGCATTGATTGTAGCCGTATCTGATGGTCGATTAATCAGTGAAGCTTCCATCACCATTCAACTAAGCGATCAAAATGAGGCGCCTGTATTACTCCCTGATCAATTTGATGTGGCAAGAAATACCAGGGCTGGCAAAATACTTGGCCGGGTGAATGCTGAGGACGAAGATGGTGACCCTCTCGAATATTTGATTGTCTCAGGAAACGTCGAAGGTTATTTCGACATCGATGAAACAACCGGTGACCTTCAACTGGTTCGCGACCTGGATCAACCATCCGGCACCTCTTTTTCACTCGAAATTTCTGCAACAGATGGCTCATTCTCTGATCAATCAAATTTTACCGTACGAGTCGTTGAAGTTACCGGGGTCTCTGACCTTTCAGAGCACATCACAATTTTCCCCAATCCTGCCATGCGCTACTTGTTTATTCAAACTGCTGACGCAAAGGAGATCGGGGAGATCAATATCACTGACCTGTCAGGTAAATCTGTGGAGTTCATACAAAAAGACCATTTGTTGGACCTTTCCCGGGTTCCCGCAGGTGTTTATGCCCTTTCCATCATAGTAGATGGAGAAAAAGCAAATTTTAATATCATCAAAAAATAGGATTCAATGAGGTTATTGTTGCTGGGTGCGCTCCTCACATCATGGTTTGCTCTGAATGCACAAACCAGTTTGGTTAAGCTGTGTGAAAACGATTCAGCACGCATCAGTTTAAGTCAGGAGGGTACAACCTATTGGTATTTCAAAGATTTACAGGATTCAACTTTTGATATTATCACTGTAGCTCCTTCGCTTACGATAAAGGGTATGGAAGGCAATGTGTTTGGCGTATTGGAAACTGAGTCTTGTGAGGTGATCGTCAGTGATACGGTAATGATTGTTGGTGTAGGTGAGCTTTATGCTTTGACGGGTGGTCAAAACTTATTGAGTATCGATACCTCCCGGCTTTATATCAACGCCAGCTACGAAGTAACAAATCACTTCAAAGATTCACTGGAGGCAAACCCGAAATACCCCGATCAGATCCAATGGTTGGTAACGGATGACGGCTTGATGCTTGAAGTAAACAATCTGGAACAGTCTATCAATACACTACACTTAAACCCTGAGTGGGTCCACCTTCATCCTACCGATAGTTTCTTTCCTTCTCCCGACGGCAACGAAACCTTTCCATACCATGAATATCACTTTGAATACCGGGACCGCATTGTTTTCAATGATTGTGACACAGTGAATCAGATCAACAAAGACGTACTATTAAATGAGCAGAACTTCTTTTTTAGTCAACGTACTGAAGGGGATCCCCTGTTTATGGGTTTTTTGAGTGGTACCGTACAGGTATTGGCCGCCCGTGATTCAGCAAAAAATGCACTTGGGATAATGAATAAACAAGGTTCGGCACTGCCGCCCCTTGAACTCAGTCTTACCCTAAAAGAAGTGGGCAACCCTTCCAACCACTTTGAGTTTAAAGATTCCATCCCGGCACTTGGCATTGGGGAATGTTTCATCTTTGGTGAGGATAATGACTATTTTCCGGTCTGGCCAGACGGTCTGCCTTCCGGAGAATACGAAGCGACTGTAAATATCTCAGCCATTGACACCACCACCTTTCAGCGTACCCCGATCGGCTACGGCCACAAGGTCTATACCTATACCAATGAAAACGCTGGAAACTACACGCTATCTGCTGAGCCCATACTGGATCTGAATGCATTCTGTGGTGATCATGGGATCAGAATTCAGCTTGAGAACAGCTCTCCCCTCCACCGGAAAAATCTGGTATTCTATCACCAGCGCGTAAATTCCGACAGCACTAAAACCAACCCTGCTGCTATCGCATCATTAGACAAAATGAGTGCCATGGACGATCAGGAATTTAATATTAGCCTCTATCTTTCAGAAGATCACACAAACCATTTCTTCTTTATCGATGAAGACCGTCAGGATACGCTGGCCACCTGCTCTTTGTCAGTTCCTGACCTTAGTCACAATAATTCAGATATTCAAAGTATTCACCTGAAGGTAAATCAAGTACGTATTGATGAAACGATCAATTCGCGAAAGACAAGCCTGGGGGATTACGTGAAACATTATTATACCTATAAAGCCATAGGTGAAAGCCCGGATGACTGGATCATGATCTCCAATGACTATGATCCCACAAAATACCAGTTTATGGTTCATGACTCGGTCTACCTTGGACTGGCAGATACACTGGTACTTTCTCTGGAAACGCTTTTTGGCCCCAATCTGGGAGAGAACATGACCTACATGCTCAGGTTACGTTCTTTGGATAACTCAGATACACTGGTGATTGCTTCAGACACTTTTGATGTGTCTGAAGCACAGGTAAACACTTCTGTCAGTGGAACCGCATACAATTTTCCCAATAACCATGAATTTGAGAAATTTCCCCGATTTGGAGCGGTTCTGAATCAATGGTCCGGGATCGGCTCAGCATTTCTGGACATCATCCCCAATACACAACGATGCCTGGGGTCCCAGATCAATCAGTTAACTGTTTATTTGGAGGTTGATGAGACTCAGGAATTCCTACCAGATCTTGCGGGTGTTCCAACGGTCGAAGAAATCATTCATGAAAACGACAGTATTTCACTGCATTATCAACTTATTGTGGAAAATAAGGGCAATGGCCTGGCCCCTGCTTCACAAGTAGCTTTGATGAGGAATGATACCATTATGGTTCGGGAAATTGACCTTGCGCATAGTTACCAGTATCACCTGTACAATCGTCATTTTGATCAGGACAGATCTATTTACATGGTTGAGGTAAAGCAATTGATCGAAATCACTGCTTTGGATCCCGGAGAAAGGGACACCGTCAATCTTTATTTGCCGCTGACCGATACCACCAATTGGTTTGTTTTCCAGTTGGGTTATCAAAATACATTCCTGGAGTACGATGAAGGACATAATACCCACCTGGCAAGGTCTATAAGCTGTCCGGAGGGAACAGTCTTTCTGGAACCAAATATTATTATTGATTTTCATGGCAAGACGAGCAATGGCCTGGATGACTTCACGGTTGATTCGAACACAGGATCCAACCATATAGGCAAGGTAAATCCGGGAGACTCGCTGGATATGGACTTCAGGATCTATAATAATGGCTTAATCCGGTCTGAAGCCGCGAAAGCCTATGTCAGGATCGTGCCCTTGCCACCTGTTGAGAACGCTTATTACCAATTGAGGGATGAGGAGATCAGCGATGCAATTACAGTTGACACACTTGAGATACCTGAAATTGATCCTGTTCAACCCGGAGTTTCCCCATTTGCCAAACTAAACACACGTTTTGAGCCGGCAAAATACATAGAACCCGGAAATGGTATTGGTCTTTTCCTGGAGATAGATCCTGAAGGAGTCAATAGAATTTGCGACCCGGCATGGAGTAATATCAATTATTTTGATGATATTCAGCGGGTCTTTATTCAGGGGGCTGAAGTGACCGTTTCATCTATTTCAGATATCCCATCCGGTTTATCCTGTGGTGAGGAGTTTACGATTGATATCACGATTCAGAACTCCTCTCCTGACTTTTCCACCAATGAGACTTTTTACCTAAAACTGGAAGACACGTACGGATTGTCAGACAGTATGGCCATCCATGGCATCCAGGCACCTGCTACGCTGGGTGAATATGTGGAGAAGGTTATTTCCCTTCCTGTGCATGTATCACCGGATATTGATAGCCAGGGAGCAATAGACTACCAGCTCAACATAACCTTAGATATGTCAAATACAGCTGCGGAGAAGAAAATCCATGAGTATCAGATTAGGGAAACTTTAGAGATGGACTTTGAGGCTGGCACATTGGGCATGGTCACCATTGATACAGCAACCAATCATAAGATCAGTTGGACTGAAGTGGAAGGTGCTACCGGATATAAATACCGGCTGAAAAACAAGTCTACTGGTGAGATCTTACGGCAGGAAGCTACCGATGCGAATCAAATAACTCCTAATTTGAAATACACAGGGAATATCACTGTAGAAGTGGCCATAGTGGCTTACAATGCGCGTTGTGGTTTGAGTAACCCCGTCGTTAACGATTACATCTTTACCCAACCTCCCCTTACCAGCGAAGACATTCCGGATGTTCCCCCTGGGGACGAGCAAGTACCCGATGGAGCGGGTCCAAATGAATTAATACCGCCCAACCTATTAAAACCTGCCGACGGAGCTACCAATCAATGTGTGGAAGTTCCCACGTTGGTTGTGGAGCCCCACCATGAGGATTTTCGCATTGAGTATATCTTCTACATGGGAACAAGTCCGGATAACATGATACGGGTGAACAAATTCCCGGAAAAAGATGCTTCGTTATCGATTAGTTCGCTCAGGACTGAAGCATTCATAAGCCAACTTTTACCCATTCAGGAAAATACCACCTATTACTGGACGGTAGCTGCTACTGATGACGGGACCCTTGAATACAATGCAGCAACAGATTCCTGGGACTGGATTGATGGTCCCATTGTCCAAAATGATGAAGTGTTCTCTTTCACCACCGGAGCCGTAGCATCCACAACCAATCAGCCGCTGCCCACACCGCAAATTACCTTTCCAGAAAATGGAGCAACTGATGTACGTATTTGTGACTGGCCACAGTGGGAAGCTTCGAATTCCTGTGATCCTTACCAGGTCAGACACTTTTATGGGACCGATCCCAACAATCTTCCGGAGTTGAATACTACGGGTTTAAACAAAGCAGTGGATGCAAATGAGTATGAAACCACCTATTACTATCGCGTTGAGCTCTACAACGATACGGAGATGACAAGTAGTGAAACGATATCGTTTACAACAGATAGTGGATCGGTAAATAAGCCCACCATACTATATCCTTATGACAGTTCAATAGTGGATATCAATACAAGTCTGGTGCTTGACCATAATGGTAATTTAGATTCGGAACGATGCAGCCCGGTTCATTACTCCGTATTGCTCTGGTCAGGGAGTGACTGGTATCCCGTGTGGCAAACGGAATATAAAGACAGTTATGATTTGAGGATACCCACTTTAGAATATGACAAGGAATATGATCTGACGGTGAAAGCGTACGATGAAAACGGGAATTCTGTAACAAGTGATGTAGTGACTTTTCGAACCAAGAAAGCACCCTCCACACCACCAAACGGCGGTTCTGGCGGTGGAGAATCGGGCGATGGATCAGATTCTAGCGACACAGGAAGTATTCCGCCAAATTCCGGTTACTGCTGGTGGGAAGGGGTTGTACTGGATCAGAAGTATGATGAAAGTAGTCAGAAGCAGTGGATAAGATTTACGAACCCCAATAATTTCCGGGTTCATTACAAATATTACTTCCCCAAGATTGACGGCACTTATGATGTTGGTACGTGGGATCTAGACCCCGGACAAACGACTACTGCACATGCTTACGGGGCTGAAAACTGCTACCTGTTGCTATTTACAAAGTACGATGAAAGGGTTGCCTGTCCTTTTCCGGATGAAGAAGATGTGGATTGGAGTGCGTGTGATTAAGGTAGATTTGGTCTTTGGTGAAATCAAGATTAGTTTACCTCCTCCTCACTGACATACTAACCACCACCGTTACCAGGTTGATCAAAAACAGGAGGATGACGATACCATTGACCAGGCCTCCCCATTGCTTTAAGTCACTCAGCGAAAACAGTCCACCAAAAACGCGTATGAACAGGGAGATCTGAAAAATGATAACCGAGAGGTACAGCGTCGGATGGTAAGGTCTTAGGTTTAGGCCCAGTACGCCGGGCAATATGATGGGTGCATGTGCAAAGATCATAGAGAAGATAAAGCCCAGGAAAAAACTATGGATCAGGGCATCGTAGGTGATATCACCTGTCACATTCAGGATGTACAGTATGCCCGCAATAGCCAGCCATATATATCCAAACAACAAGGTGATAGCTGAAAACCGATGGATCCCGGGCATTTTGACAGACTTGCGGATCATGTCATACAGTACCAGCCAGCCGCTGATCAAAACCATTGATGCTCCCGTAAGATACTGACCACCCATGTGAAACGGCAGGACACAGGAAATCAGAAACAATGTCAGGAATACCAACAACACATATTTTTTGGTGTTGCTCACTGGTAAGAACCGGCTCAGCTCCAGCCGCTCACCAACGATAGTGAGTAAAAGAAAAGCCATCCACCATAGGATGGAGTGCGCATAGGAGGCAAATAGGAGCAAATGAATGTTGCCAATCAGCCAGGCAGTAGCTCCAATCCACATGATCCGATGTGGCAGGTCCCCATGCTTGAGGTTGATCCGGTAAAAAACCAATACCAATCCGGCAGCTCCTATGATCAGGCAGGAAAAGGCTACCTCATTGAGGTCAAGGAAATAGAAGATTACACTTGACCCATTGATCAGGGGGAATGCAAACAACCATTTCTTTTTCATAGCTACGATTCGCTCCAGTAGGATTACAGTACCCAGAAAGCTACCTGTCATGATGGCTCCATGGTGCAGAAATACTGCCTCAACCGGCAAATCATACCCCAGTCTGTACCACCCGGTAAGTATCCCGGAGGTCAAACAGGCTGCTACCAGCAGGATAAAGGGTACTTTTCTTATGATGTTCATGCTACCACTTTATGTTTTCTTATAGATGCAGTAATGAGGGCTATACCACACAGTTGTAATATGGCCAGGATGAAAAGCCAATAGGTCGCCGAATCTAGCATACCCTGAAAAATCAGGATGAATTCAGTAGCCAGAAAGGCCATGAAAAATAATCCAACGCCCATTTCAGAAAGCAGGAAAACCTTTATGACGCGCTGATACATGAGCTGATAAAAGATCCATATGGTCACAAAACCCAACAGTACCAGGTGCAGGTAGGCAATCACGATGTTTCTCGCAAAAGCCATATCACTCAATGTGGGAAAAGCGGACAGTAGCATTAAAACATGTTGAACGCACACTGCCACTGCTCCGATAAAAAACAACATTTTCGTCACCCCTGAATGCGCACCAAACAATACAGAGAGGTATCGCATCACAAAAACCAGATTAAGTACCAATCCTACCAGCTGAGTAATCGCAGCCACTCCGCAGAGGATATTCCAAATCAACCCGGGGCTTGTCCAGAGCACAGACAAGAGGTATGCCGGGAATACTGCCAGAAGCTTCAGCAGAAACCCCAGTTTCACCAGCTTGTGGTCCGTATTCACCCCTTGCTTTTCCAACTGATGAAGCAGAAGACCCAACAAGACGAAAGTAAACCAGCCATTGTATTGAAAATGAAGATAGAAATAGATCAGCGAGTAATACAGATCAGCTTTCCCCTGTGTGACCGAGACCGGACCCAGGGCGAATGGTGCCAGGTTGGATATAAACAACAGGATCAATGCCCATTTTATAAACCGGAATGACGTCCTGTGTTGATCAGTAATGCTTTTATCAACTTCCAGGATAAAAACCCAGGCAAATAACATGGCCATGAGGGCGTGAATGGCTGAAAAGATGATCGACCACAGTGCATATCCCGTAAAAGGGAAGGTAAAAAGCATGCCCACATTGGCCAGCTGGAGGATGATGAAATAGTAAATGTATTTTTGATATTTCGTTGCTTCTATTGGCAGATACGCATGCAAGATCAGAACAAAAAGTGCCATAAATACCCAGCCAAGCAAAGCCAGGTGAGAATGCGCGTGCAGCATATAACTGTAATTGAATCCGGGTAGCGGATATAGGAAAAAAAACCGGAGCAGACACCCGATGATGGCGACGATCAGCAGGTTACCAAATGCGATTCTGATGCCTTTTACTACCAGATGTGTTCTTTCCATATATCTATATGACTACACTTCATAACTTATCCGATCTCCAGCTGAGCTGCACTTCAAGACTGCGCCCGGGTCTTAGGATCGATCCGATATCAAAATGTTCGCGATAGGCCGCATCAAAAATATTCATCACGCTGAGACCAATCCTCATAGAACCTACACCTAATTCAACGGCTTTTGAAACGCCTAAATTCGTCAGGAGGAATGAGCTGGTTGGTCGTTCATTGAATTTAGTGCTTATTCTGTCCTGAGTCATAGACCAATCCACCGCAGGCTGTATATTCCATCCTTTGAAAGACTGATTGAGTGAATAGCTTATTTTTAAAGGAGGTATCTGTGGCAGAGGTTCTCCTTCAAAATCTTCTCCATATACATATTTAGCACTCAAAGCACTGCTCAGACTGCTCATCAACTGATTTCCCATCGAGAACTCACCTCCAAACATCCGGGCATTTCCTGTATTTCCATACCACTTCACCCCTCTCGCCCCGATGGTCATCTGGCTGAGGTCCGGATCATATATCCCAAAAATGTAATCATCGAAAAAATAGGCAAAAACAGCAGTCTCAATGCTCAGCTTAGGTTTCGTGATCTTTTGTCCAACTTCTAAGTGCAGGTTTTTTTCCTTGATGAGGTCCGGATCACCCAGATAGTCGTATCCATCCTGTTGATTGAAAAGATAAAACCCATATTGTTCAGATACTGTGGGTACCCGCTCTCCGTAAGCCAACGACAAACTTACACTGGAGTTCCTGCTATAATCCCAGGAGTACCGGGACGAAACATTTACCAAAGTATGGTTCCGTTGTTCAATTCCACTTTTATCGAATATTGAAAGCTGCCGCTCACCAAAATCGCTGTTGATAAAAGAGGTCACCTGCTCTACTCTTGCGCTATTTACCAGGTGGTGTCTCGAATTAAATGAATAGGTGTGTGCTGTTTCCACTCCGGCAATGGATCGGTGCACATCCGGCCAGGTAAGCATAAACATGGGTTGCTGACCGGATTCATTAGGATACATGGTCATCTCTGCGTGCCAGAATGTTTTGTGGTAATCAGCTTTGATCTCAATGGTCGACTTCCTGGTTTGCTGAAGAAACCCCCTGACAAAACCTCCTGTAGTATGGGAGTTTCCAGGCATGTCCATATGCATTGCTACAGAGTCCCTCTGCGTGTCATCCATCTGGTGATTGATGAAGTTATGATAGATTTTCACCTCTGGCTCCTGAAGGATCCACAGTTTATCATCCAAATATGAAAGGCCGAACATTTTGGCTTTGGCAAACGCTACATCCATGGGTAAAGCCGGATAACCAACGTCACTGGCATCATCACCGACAAAGTCGAAGGCCAGCATGGCTCCATCATTTACCCGGTAATTGATAGAGGTCGCATAGTTCATTTTCTCAAACTGACTATAACGTACCTCCTCCCCATTTCCATCGGTGTAGTTGCTGGCTTTTCTATGCACGCCCGAAACACGTATTGCCCATCTGTCCCTTGAGTAGTTGACATCCATGGCCTGGTCGAATCCCCTTGAAACGGAGGAAAAGTTGTGAACTACAGTCATACGAAGAGGGTCTACCGTATTAAAGACCGGCTTTTTCAACCCGAAATTGATCGCACCACCGGTACCGGCTCCCATCATATTCCCCTGACTACCAAAGGAGACATCAAGGTTTCTCAAATTGATCGGTTCGATATAAGAAGAGGCCGGATCCATTTTATCTGTACATGCCCCATACATTCGCATACCATCCACGCTCATCACATACCTTTCGGATGTCAGGCCCCTCAACATTGGTTCATTTGCAAAATTTCCCCTTCGCACCATATTCACTCCTGGCAGGGAATGCATCAGCTGGTCAGTAGAGCGCATGTTCATGAGCATCTTTGGATCACCAAGATGGGCCCGATGGGCAGAATCCGTGATGATCACATCGTCCAACTCCATTTGTATCCCAATGTATTGATCGTTGGTCATGGAGTCCAGCCACGCTTCGTATTGTTCCTGCCCGGTTTGCCCGAAACACAGCTGAATACTCCAGATCAACGCACCAAAAATTAAGAGTGATTTCATCTTGAATGGAATCATTTACTGGAAATACAGGTCAAAATACGGTGTACCGCATACTTCTCCATGCTCTCTCATCGTAAGTCTGATCTGCCAGTCTCCTGTCATGGTGAAATTTACGGTGCCCTTGTAGTGCCCCTTTTCCGTATGACCCGGTGCTACATTATTCGGAGAACCATGATCCATACTGACCATCCAGGGCTCTACTTCAAACTCCAGTGTAGTAACCGCAGGCCACAGCATCATGCTTTGCTTTTCAAATACTGCGATCTCCAGTTCATTTTTACCTACCGCGGGTTCTTTTGGGCCAATAAGGGCAACAAAGTATTTCGTTTCCTCATCCATGGTACTTGTGAATGATACCAGTCTGGTTCGTCCAGGCGCAATCACCTCTACCGGTACAGAGACCTCTGTCCCATTGATGGTAAAGTCGATGCTCCAGCTGCCCATCTCTCCGGAAGGCATTACAAATACAGTGTTGAAGTTGTACATACCCTCTGAAAAAGTATTTTGACTGGCTTCCACAGGACAAGAGTGTGACATCGTGGTCATATCCATCATCGGCACAACTGATATTTCTCCAGAGAGTGGGTTGCCATTGGCATCTATTATTTCTACAGTGATTTCATTATATCCTACAAAAAGATCTTCGGGTGCATAAATGCTGATGCTAAGATCATTTGTACTGTATGTGGTGATCTCTTGTAAATCTTCGGTAAGATCAGGTGCTATGTCATCCGAGGAATTACATGAGGAGAACAGGACTATCAGTCCTAAAAATAGTATTCCTAGTGTTTTCATTTTTTATTGAAAAAATATAGTGAGACCACAGTTTGTCCACTCTGGGTCACCGGATTAAAAAAAATAATGGAATTCAGGTATTCCCTGAAGATGTCAATAAAATAAAATGCTAGATTGGGGGCTTAAATATGTCCCACTCAAAAAGGTGTGAGTACCTATTGATGTACTGTGACAATTTGGGAGATTCCGGAGTATCAACCTTCTGGAATGATACAGCCATGACATCGGAAATGTACTCACTGCTGATCGGAATGATAACTATGGGTTCATTTTTTTTGCTTGCCTGTTTTTTGATCTTTTTGGCCAAAACACACTTCCCATCACAGTTAAGCTGTGGAAGCTCCTTGTTGACACACAGACTTTTGTAGTAATCCGTATTCACATAGTAATCCACCAGATATCCGGATCCCCATAGCATTTGGGTAAATACCGCTATCAACATCACTATGGAGAATAACTGTCTCATTTTAGCAATACTACCTACTCTGATATTTCTCTGTCATGACACTACTCACCTTAGGGGATGATTTTAATCGATGGCATAGGCTAAACGCTTCCATCAGAAATTCTTTTTATTGGCTATTCTCAGCATCAGCAACGCAGGCACACAAGTCCAGATCAACAGCATGAGCCATGACATCACAAATCCCAGGTTTGTGCCAAAAAAGCGTTGAAACAGCGCCCCTGTATACCCCAGAAGTGCTGAAATATCCAGTTTTAAAAGGATCATGATCCTTGACAGGTCAATGGGGTTGAGAAAACTCACCAGCAAGGCAAAATCGTCTAATGGGTAATCGGCAAAAACCATCATCGACAAAAGTACCAATCCATCATAAATAACTGCGAAAAACAGCCACATTAATATCGCATAACCGAAACCCTTGATCTTGTTGGCATTGAACAGGGCAATGCAAACGGATAGGGCCACAAAAATAAAAGTGAGAAACCCTCCGGCTATCAACAAAAGCAGGAAGTTAAATATCTCTCCGGAACGGAAAACTCCATAGACCAAAAACGGGATCCCAAGCCCGATGATCAGGCTCAATGCCAGTGAAATGGATATGCCCAGGTATTGGCCAAGGAAGATCACTGATCGCTTCACTGGTTGAGCCAGCAATAGTTCGGTAAATTCCCTTGAGTTATAAAAATACATCACACCAAAGATGGTCCCGATCATGGGTGTCAGCACAACGATCACATTCATGAGGGTGATAATACCCTTAGACAGGTCGTTGTTGAGAAACAAAAGCACAAAACCAAGCAACATGTAAAATCCCAGGTAGATAAAACTCCACCGGCTGCGCATCAAATCTGAAAAACTATATTTAAAAATCTTGATCATGATTCCAGTATTGCGGCTATTGCGTGTTCTAAATCCTGACTACCGGTCCTGGTCTTCAACTCCTGCGGTGTCCCTTTAAAATAGATATTGCCTTCCAGCAAGAAAATCACTTCATCTGCCAGTTCCTCTACCAGACTCATGATATGGGAGGTGATCAGGATGATCTTACCTGCTGCTTTCGCCTGGTTGATCAGATCCTTGAGTTTGATCAGTGAGACCGGATCCAGCCCGGCTGTAGGCTCGTCCAGCACAATGACTGGCGTATCAAACATGAAAGTGAGTACAATATTTACTTTTTGTCTGGTGCCACCCGAAAGATTACCCAGGTTCTTATCCAGAAAAGATTCCAACCCGAATAGCTTGATGAGATCCTCCGCATTTGACGGTTCATTTCTGACATCAGCAATCATATGTATGACCTCTCTTACCTTGAGATTATCCGGGAAGCGAGCAATTTGTGGTAAATAACCAATGTGTTTCCGGTATTCATGGGACTTTGAAATATCCTTTTTCTGATAGAGGATTTTGCCCCCATCAGCGATGACCATTCCCAGTAAGATCTTCAGGAATGTAGTCTTGCCGGATCCATTGGGTCCAAGAATGGCAATAATGCCCCCTTTGTCCACTTTAAAACTAATGTCATCCAGTACCTGAAGCCTGCCAAAGGATTTCTTGATGTTGCTAACTGTGATCATTGGAATTTCTTCATTGAAGGTGCTTGGTCTACCAGGTCATCCGGTGTAAATGCCGGTGAAACCTTTTCGGAAAAATTGATCAGATCAACAAACAGGCTCCTTAGTAACACGATGGTTTCGGGAGTCCTGTTTACTATGTAGGAAAATAGCTTTACCGGCCTGTAAGGGACATCACCGTTCCCATCTCTGTCCAGGTCATACCCGCTATACTCACTCCAAAAGTTGCCATTGAAAGTATTGTCATTCATTTTAGAGTTGTAAGAGATATCAAATGAATTTCCGATGAAATTGTTGGAGGTAAAGGCATTGGCATAGCATCCACCGGATACTTTTATGGCCCATCCATTTTGTCTCAAAGTATTGCCCTTGTAATTGACCCTGGAAGACCCGTCGACATAGATGCCTAATGTGTTCTGTTCGAATAAGTTGTTCAACACCTCCCCATCATAGATTTCTTTGAGCAGCAATCCATAGGATGCAGTCCCCCAGTTATTGATAAATCGGTTATCCTCCATTCTAATCCACTTAGAAAACATCACCGCCACTCCTGCCCCATTGCTTTCAAATGTATTGTCGATATAAGTATCGTGATTAGAAAACATGAAGTGAAGTCCGTATCTCACATTGTTGTGTGTGTAGTTATTGATGACATCACTTTCATCCACAAACTCCAGGTAAATACCATCCCGCATCCCAAAGACCTCATTATTTTCAATCTGCATATGATTACAATGCCACAAGTGCACCCCATTACCTGCCTGATTTTCCTGCCTGGCTGTTCCGCTTACGGTGTTGCCACGTATCACTCCACCGTTTGATTTTTCCACCAGGATGCCAAAGAAGGAATTATCGATGTGGTTGTCGAGTATCTGCACGCCTGATGTACCATGAACGTAAATAGCTGCAAAATCTTTGGTATAGCTTTTTCCCGAGTTTATAATGGAAAATCCCGAGACAACGATACTATCTGCCAGGAGCCTGAGTACATAGTTTTGGTTGTCGCCATCCAGGATAGCTCCCTGCGCTCCAATCAACACCAGGGGCTTTGTTATTTCGAGTCCGGGACACTTATATGATCCTGCGGCAACAAGGATGGTATCGCTGGGCAATGCCTCCTCCACAGCCTGGGCAGGATTGCTGTATTTACAGTCTTCGCAGACTCTTCTTTCAGCACCCATGCACCAAATCCCAATGAGAAGGCTAAATAAAGCTATGTAAACCCGCACACGCATTATGCTTTCAGTAGTGTTTGTGTCCGCTACCCAACTCATTCAGCAATTGGGACCATTGAAACATCTGACCTCCTACCGAATCAAAAGCTTTTTGACGGGTAGACTCCTCCGCAAAAGCACTTAAAAAGGCCCCCATCGGACTGGGTATGGCCTCACTGATGAGGTAGTTGGCTTCTACAGCATTGGTAAGTACGCCCGGGTTTTTATAATCTGCCACCAGGTAGTGTTTGACCTCCGGTTTATCCCACTTTTTCAGGTCATTGATCATGCATTCAATGGCATCGTATTTATAAGCCCGACCCTTTTGGGTGACTACCTGAGCAGCATGCTGCTGATCTACAATGGTCATTCGACAGAAGTCACAGGCATCCTCGCCATAAATGATTGGCTGAGGACCCCGATCGCATGAGCTGACCAATGCAACCAGAAGGATTAAGTAAGCTATCCTAATTAAATTCTTCATGATTCTATTTTGTTTTAATGACCTTATTCCTTCCGATAAAATAGGCTGTCAAAGTGAACATCATTCCTATGCCCATTAAAATACCACCCAGTCTTGGATACGAATAAGCATCAAAGTTGAGCAGCTTCTTGTGTCCCATGAGTGGCGGATTATATTTCATTGGCGACCCATCCGGATTCAACAGTTTCATGATGGCATTGGGGTCAAGATCAGTTCCATAGGCTACAAGCCATTGATTGAAGTCATACATTCCCAGAATCCCCAAAATGCTCATCAGAATGAACCATAATAGAAACCAATGAGATGAGAGCTTTCCGGCTATGCCTAAAAAGCCGATCAAAATACCCAGGATAGCCATGGATAAAATGACTATCGGAAAGACCGAGAACTCCCACATCTCTTCTGGTTTAGGAAGTGTTTTCATTCCAATATAATGATTCAATCCATCTATATTTTGGATATCAAACTCGCTTTCTCCCCTGAGACCATTGATATATATATCGATACCAAGAGGTTCAGGATATTGCGGGGCACCCAGCCTGATGTTCCACATGGGGAATATGAATAAGCTGAGCAACATTGCACTACCAATGATCATTAAAATACTTGCCTTTTTCATGTCGATACTTTTAAAGGAAGAACAGTTTTAAGTGAATTAGAGCGGTTAAAATGGACGGTTGGCCCATTTTAACCTTCTCTAAGGCATCAAATCACTCATCTAATGACCAGCTCAGCTTGATGTCAGAATTTGCCGGAGAAACGCGAACGTATCCCTGCATTTCCTGGTGCAACGCAGAACAGAAGTCAGTACAATAGAACGGCCACACACCAACTCTTTGAGGCTCCCACAGTGAGGTTTTGGTTTGACCTGGCATGATCAGGATCTCAGACGTTCCCTGACCGATGATTGAGAAACCGTGAGGAACATCGAAATCCTGCTCGTGATTGGTAATATGGAAGTAAACTTTGTCTCCTACTTTAATACCCTCGATGTTGTCGGGTGTAAAGTGACTTCTGATGGTAGACATGTAGATATGTACTTCATTACCCTTTCTCTCCACCTTGGCCTGAGCAGGATTGGTGATCGCATAAGGGTGCTTGTTTTCATCCAGCCTGTAGATCTTTTTGGAATTATTAACAATCAATTCCGCGTCACATCCTGCTGCATAATGAGGTTCACCGTGTGTAGGGAAATCATACAACAACTGCATTTTTTCACCTGAGATGTCATAAATCTGTGCGGAGTGTTCCATTTCAGGTCCGGTGGGCAGATAGCGATCCTTGGTGATCTTGTTCATGGCCACCAAATATTTGCCATGTGGTTTTCGGGAGTTTCCACCAGGGATCATCAGGTGACCCACTGAGTAGAAAGTAGGTTGTCTGTCAACCACTTCCCAGGTGCCCAACTTCCACTTCACAACTTCCGAAGAAATGAAGAACGTAGTGTAGGCATTTCCTCTGCCATCAAATTCTGTATGCAATGGGCCTAAGCCACCACTTTGTACCGTTCCTGCCAGAATATCATCATAATTCAGGATCGGAATGCCATAGGCTTCTCCGTCAAATTTTTTGGCATCAATAGCAGCCAGCATCTTATCAAACGAATGAACGGTAATGTCAGCTGACAACTTGCCACTACCAATAATATACTGACCGGAAGGATCCACATCACAGCCGTGAGGAGATTTTGGAGTAGGTAAAAAATAGATGGCACCCGGTACTTCAGAAGGGTCGACAGTCAAAACCTCTTCTTTGATGGTGGAGGTAGCCGTATGTGTGGACTCATCGTACACATTGTGCGCATATTTGGCAGGTACTTTTTTTCCACCTCCATTGTTTACATAAGCTTCTATCTTTTTCCAGTTGATCGCTGCAATGAAGTCTTTGTCATTCTGTGACGCATTGACTTCCAGCAAAGTATTGGCCTCCTCGGTATTGTAAGTAGAGAAGAAAAACCAGCCATGTGATTTATCCCTACCCGGGTGAGAAAGGTCGTAGTTGAAACCGGGCATGATCAGCTGGAACTTGATATCAAAATGCCCATGCTCCGGATCCACAGCAATAAAAGTCAAAGCTCCTTTGAAATTGCTCTTATACTCGCTGATCGGCATATCACGCTGTGGTACAGGCACAGAAAACCGTGTACCCGCCACTACATATTCGGTATTCTCAGTGATAAATGACGAACTATGATTTCCTGCACTGTTAGGCACTTCAATGATCTCCTCCGTTTCGAAAGTAGTCAGACTAATTCTGGCTATTCGGGGTGTATTGTTTCCATTGGCAAAAATCCATCTGCCGTCTAATTCTCCGTTGGTTTGTGAAATATCCGGGTGATGCAGGTCATCCCAGGGCACAAACCCAAATGATGTATTTAACATAGGTTTGGTCTCTTCTGAATATCCATAACCCGAGGTTGGGAACTGAGAAAATACCGGGATCTCCTTAAACATTCTTCCTGAAGGTAATCCGTAAACCGTTAAGTTTCCGCTGTACCCTCCGGATAAAAAACCATATTGTTCATCCCGCTCACCGGGAGCAATGTATACCTTCTCGGCGATGTTGCTACTTAGCGCACCATTACCCGTGCGATTTCCCTGATCACAGGACATGGCAAGAAATGCCAGTCCGGCTATCAGTAAACTATGAATTTTAATTGATGTCTTCATTTTTGTTTATTTATTGAATTGTATGAATAATGGTTAGGGTAAGATCACTTGATTCACTACCTGAATGACCCCGTTTGATGTTGGGATCGTTGACAATATTTCCGCACCACCGACGAATATTTTATCCCCTTCAACCACTACTTCCAAATAATCTCCGGTAGCCATGTAAATCTTTCTTCCTTTGGAAGCTTCTCTCTTGAGCGCATCAATATCAAAAGATCCCGGCGCCGCATGGCGGGTAAGAATAGTGGCCAGTTGGGCTTTGTTTTCTGGTTTTAACAAATTCTCAACCGTGCCTTCTGGCAATGCATCGAATGCTTCATTGGTAGGTGCAAAAACAGTCAAAGGACCGGCATTGACCAGTACATGTTCTATCTGTGCAGCTTCTACCGCTGCCACAAGGGTACTATGTGCTTCAGATGACATAGCCACCTGCAATATGTTCTTCGCTGAGACATCATCCTCTACAGAGGCCTGGCCTTTTGGATGACTTGTAGCTTGTGGATCTTCCGACTGCGTCGATCCATCTCTCTGATTGGTACAGGCATACATCAGACCTAAAGCCAGTACTATCAAAATCGTTTTGAAGGGTATTGTTTTCATGGGAATATTGTTTGATTCTAAAGGGTTCGGAAATACTCAAGTATGGCCCTGGCCTGTTCTTGGGTCAGGTTTTGATTGGCCATCGGAGCCCCATTGAAGTCACCAAGTAGTTTCTTGGCGATCGGATCTTCAATGATCATTTTCTCGGGCGCCAGAATCATGTTCATGATCCATGCGGGGTTTCTCCTGGTAAGAATATCCTTGGGAGCAGGTCCAATGAATTTTTTGTCTACCTTGTGGCAAGCCGTACACATTGCTTCGTAGGTTTCCTTCCCTTTTGCTGCCAGCTCCTGATCGATTTCAGCTGGTAGAGTAAATGCCTTGACAGGTCCAACACCCTGGTATTGCTGCCAGTTTTCATATGGATCAACCACCTTCTTAGGCTGAGGGGGCTTGCTGATTTGTTCTGCTTGTTTCGTATTCCCTCCACCGCACGAAGACATGATCACGACCGCCAGCATTGGTATTAGATAATAGGATTTTTTCATGGTTTTGGTATTTTGATTCAAAATTTGATTATTTATAGTGTTGAATTTCTGAGTAAAGTCAGCTTTTGGATTATTTTATATCAGGTAGCAAACTCCATTTGACGGAATAATTTTTGGGCTGATGGAAATAGAATATTATTTTCTAAATGGATATGCTTGTGCAAATCCTCTTCGAATTCTTCGAGCATAGCATATGCTACCTTGTAAGTTTGACAGCCATCGGGAGGGCACTCATATTGATTGGTGAGTTCCGCAATCTGATGGAACCTCGCCCCTTCATCCTGATGCTCCTGCTCCATTACTTGTATGGGGTTCTCAATATCACCAAAATGGGGCCGGGACAACGGAAACCCTTTGGTCTTTGACTCTACCATCGCCTTGATATAAGGAAACAATACCTGCTCCTCTTTATTCATATGACTCAGTAGGGCCTCCGAACCGACAAGAAACAACTCGTTAATCTCATGGAGCTCCGGATGACGGTCTCCATGTACGCGGCACAATTTGTCAAGATAAGCTCGCAGCGCAGGGATGGTTGCCAGTACATAACTATGATGCACATTGACGATCGTGTCTATTAGCTGATCCAATTCCAGTTCCTGAAAATTGAAAGCATCCTGGGTTTTGAATGTCTCTTCAAGTTCTTTCTGGACCTGACTCAAGTCGGCATGATTTCTTGTACACGCTTCTTCTAAGGTAACACCTCCACCACAGCAAAAATCAATGTGATGCGCTGTAAGTACCCTTGATGCTCTAAAATTGGAGGCAACAATCGCCCCTACTTTCGTTTTTGCTAGATTTTTCATATTTAAAGATTTTCGGACCTTTATATCCTTAATTAGATTAAATTTTTATAATTTCAAAAATCGTTTTCCTTCTATTACTCCTGATTTAATATCAGTAAGGTATGTTGTGGTTAGCACTCCTTTTAAATGATCCCGGATTGCAACGAATTTATCGTGTACCGGACATGGCCGGGCAGAGGAACACTCCTTCAAACCCAATACGCAATCTTTCACAATGCTTTCTCCATCTATCGCCATTACTACCTCAAACAATGTAATCGGGCGATCAGACACCTTAAATCCTCCTGTAGGTCCTCTGAGAGATTGTAACAAGCCGTTTTTCACAAGCTGTTGCAGGATCTTGGCTGTATACGCTTCCGGAGAACCATTGGCATTTGATATATCCTTCAAGCCAGCCAACTTCCCCTCCTCCTGTACCGTACAGAGGTAAATCATTATTTTAAGGGCATATTCACAGGCTTTGGAAAACATCTCTGATCAATTTCACACAAATATAAAGCAGGAATTTAATTTCGGACAATGTTATCCGAAATTAAATTTTATGATTTTTATCACCTTATAAAATCTGATTTCAAGGCACCCTGTAAGCCTGGAATCAATCTGGTCATAGATCAGGTTTAGCAGATGCAATCCTTTTCGGCTTTGAAATTTATATTTGAATCAAGCCTTACTTGCCTTAAATTGAAAGTTGGTTCCCACTTAACCCCAAAAACCCTATGAAAACCCTGCACCCCATCCTGGTATTAATTCTCCTCCCCGTATTATGCTGCTATGGACAGACAAATCAGTCTTCAACAACTGATATCACAATCAAGATCGAATCGGAGATGTCGCCCCCCACCTGGGCCTTGCTGGAGCGGGAAGTGATCAGGGCCAATGAAGCCGCCTGCTACGCCTTCTTTGATAAATACTTTGATGAGCGAGGCTATCTGCTGGCAGTAGAACGGTGGGGAGGTGATGATGGCCCGGACGATGCCATCGAGAATGTGGCTGATTGGCCGATACTGCATGCTTTGGGTGCCTCCGATGAGATATTGCGATTGTATAAAAAAGCCTGGGAAGGTCACCTGCTACAATATACTGAAGCCAAAACCGTGGATGTACCTTTTGCAAGGGATGGTATGTATTACAAGGAATTCCCGGTGATGATGGACTGGATGCACAATGGTGAGGGTCTGCGGGTTTTTAACCTTCAGGGACTCTCCGACCCCTATGATGATGACTTCCAAAAACGCACCCGTCGGTTCGCCGGTTTCTATATGAATGAAGACCCCGGCGCACCCAATTATGATCCGGAACATAAAATTATCCGAAGCATGTTTAACGGTAGCCGGGGTCCATTGATGCGCAAGGCTACTGGTCTCGACTGGGCAGGTGACCCGATTGAGATCGAAAACCGTTTTCACCTGGGCCACGGAGAACGTAGTTATGAAGAGATGGTTGCCCATTTTAAGGATTACACCGAGACCATCGGTGATCACCCGCAAAACCTGAGTGCTACCACCTTAGCTGCGAATGCCTACATGTTGACCGGTGAGACAAAATACAAAGACTGGTTGCTGGAATACACCAATGCCTGGTTTGATCGCATGAAAGCCAATGACGGGATCATCCCCAGTAACATCGGCCTTGACGGAACGATTGGAGGGGCGACCGACGACAAATGGTATGGGGGCACCTACGGCTGGGGATTTTCACCGATTGTGCCGCAGACCGGGGAAGTCGCTCATCGGACGCGTGTTTATCGCGGTATCATTGGTTTCAACAATGCCACGCTGCTGACGGGAGATTTCCGCTATCTCACCACCTGGGGAGAGATGATTGACAAGGTGAATGCGAACAGCAAAAAAATAGATGGCAAAACACAGTATCCGCACATGTATGGGGATGATGGCTGGTATGCTTATAGTCCGAATCCTGTTGACTGGGGCATATTAGACACCTGGTTCTTCACTCAGGCACCCAAAGATCGAAAACGCCTTGGAACAAGCAACGACTGGGTGGAATTCCTCGATGGTAAAAACCCTGACTATCCGGAGAAGGCTTTACGAGAGGATCTAAATAGGATCCGAAGGATTAATGCCTCTATGGCTGAGGACAAAACCACACCGGATACCCGCCTGGCGGATGATCCCATGAAATACAACCCGGCATCAGTCAAAGCCCTGCGGGAGCTGATGATGGCCGGACTGGACCCCGGTCGGGGTGGTGCGGCTTTGTATGCACGCCTTAGATATTTTGATGCTGAAAAGAGGCGTGCCGGTGTCCCATCTGATGTGGCTGCACTGATCCATCAAATGACCAGTGACTATGTCAGAGTTACACTGGTGAACTTACACCAAACCGAATCCCGGGAAGTGATCGTTCAGACAGGTGGATATGCAGAGCATCAATGCATCTATGTGGAGGTAGGCGGACAGAAGGTCTCCATCGACAAACCACATTTCAAGGTGCTGCTGCAACCTGGTACAGGCACAGAGTTGACTGTTTACACTAAAAGATTCATCAACAAGCCTACCTTTACATTTCCATGGGATCGTGTGGAGGTGGTGACGGTTAAATAAACCTCTGCGACTCTCAATGGCCTTTTTGGGCTAACATTTTTAATAAAGACGAATAGGTAACGGAAAGACACAAAAGGACGGAATATTTCAAAAACAGACTATTCGCTCCTCCCCATCGTTTAATTTACGCACTATTCTAAATTTCTAAGATGAAAAATATCTGCCTCACTCCCTTAGTACTTGGAATACTTATGGCATGTTCTAAGGATCCAATTGTTAATGATAGCTGCCCGGGAGTGATGATTATTTCAGAATTTGTAAATACTGATGGTTTGACTATTCGCATTTATGAGGATGGGAATGCTTACTTTGTCAATGAAGGTGAATGTACTTTTGCGGCTACTTACTACCATACCGGATTTTATGAAGAAACATACAATCGTACTGACAGTGGGGTCTACATCTTTGTAGATGTAAACACCTATTTAGCTCCAATCAGAACAGCTTCTCTGGATTTTGAAGGTTTTGGAGATGCCATTGATCTGATCCGTACAGAAATCGATCAGACAGAGCTCTTTCTTACAAATTTTACACTTCAAAGCCCCTCTGCCCCCACGGTAGATGAATATGTAGATCTCCAGAATTGTATCCTCAATGGCACCTGCGACTTTATCGAAAACCGATTTGATCTGGCGGAAGATCCGATGAATGCATCCAATACTGTCATGAAATTCTATTCCGTCCCCCCTACTCAGGACATGGTCACATCCAAAACATCCATCACCACCACGCTATCCTATTTTGAACAGGATGATGATTTCTGGTTTGAGGCGAAATACTTCATTGAAGACAACCTGCCAACAACACTTGCTGACTTCGAATCCTCTTATTTCCTGGAAAGCCCCGGTCCACGAATCATTATTCGTGGCGATAAACTAGCCATCGAGAACAAATTTGGTGAGAAACTGACGTTCAACCAACCAGAAGGTACGAGTCAATCCTTTCCACTCAACCAATGGGTGACCGTAAAAGTGCACCTTAAATATGATGAGATAAATGGGGTTGTTCAGCTTTGGCAGGATGGTGTATTGTTGATCAATGAAACAGGCCCGAACCTTCCACTGGACATCTCTATCCAAAACCGTGTAGAATTGGGAATCACAGCCACACAAAAGGAATGTACATTGTACCTGGACGATGTCAGGTTTAGTGATGAGGAGTTTTAGACAGCCAAATAAATTAAAAAACATTCATAATCCTGTCACGTTTGACATTGGAAACCGGTCTATCCAATTGACCCGATTCATAGATCATGCAACAGACAACAAAAGACCTGGATAGTCTCCTTTCCTATTTCAAAACCCGACTCTTTCCTTATGCCTACAACATCATTGGGGATTCCATGGCTGCTGAAGATGTAGTCCATGAAGTATTAAACCATTATTTCATAGAGACCCCCTCACACATTCGGCAACCGGAAAGTTATCTCACCCGGTCGGTCATCAACAATGCCATCAACCACAAAAACCTACTCAGAAACAAGCTTGAAACCTATCCGGGTCATTGGCTACCCACTCCGGTACTAACAGAGGATGTTATCTATAAAAACGCTGATCAGGAAGAAATCCTCAATTATTCATTATTGGTTTTACTGGAAAAGCTCAACGCCAAAGAAAGAGCTGTCTTTATTTTGAAAGAGACCTACGAATACTCCCATGAAGACATTGCATCGATACTCGAGATGAAAACGGAGCATTCCAGACAGTTGCTCAAACGAGCTAAGGTGAAACTTGACCGTAAAATAGATGCTGGCGCATTAGACCATGATTCGGATCAAAAGAAAATGCTTGAGCAGCTAACAGAAGCCATCCTCAACAACAACCTTGACATGGTGAAGAGCGTGCTTTCAAAGGACGTGAAAACCATATCCGATGGTGGAAAAAAAGTATCCGCAGCAAGGAAAATACTGGTCGGCCCTGATCATGTCTGTAAATTACTGGAAGCTATTTATGGAAAGTATATGCCAGAATCCACTCAGATGATATTTACTACAATCAATCATCTTCCGGCGATTACTTTTGCTACGAATGGGTCTGTTTTTCGATGTATGATGTTTGAGATTCAAAACGGGAAAATCGAACACATCTACATTGTGGTGAATCCGGATAAGCTTGAAAAACTAAATATTCACTGATCCTGTCACGCTCACTTCGTAAATCCGGTCATTAGGTTTTAAACACTTAAACCTAAGACCAATGAATCCAAGAATTAGTTATCAGGAAAGTCCGCAGGGGCTTTACAAAGCAATGCATGGTATTGAGAACTACCTGAACAGTTGTGGGTTGACCCACACAGAAATACACCTGATCAAAGTGCGTGCCTCGCAAATCAATGGGTGTGGCTACTGTCTGGATATGCACCATAAAGATGCGTTAAAAGCAGGGGAAACATTTGACCGACTCTACCTGCTCCCAGCCTGGGAAGAGTCACCCTGCTACACAGATGAAGAAAAGGCCATGATCAACCTCACGGAGGTGCTCACAAAACTGGCAGATTCAACACCTCAACAGGTTGAACAAGCCTATGATCGGGTGGCTAAATACTGCTCCAAAGAAAAAATCGCCAATACAGTCCTGGCGATCTGCCAGATCAATTCGTGGAACAGGATTGCTATTTCTTTCGGGAATGTTCCGGGTAGTTATCAACCCAAGTGACTCACTGAACATCTTACTGTCGGTGACATCACCGGCAGTAAGATTTCAATGGATCAAATCACAACTCCAGCTCTAATGGATCATCATAATGCTCCATTTTTTCCTTGAGCTCCATCAGCAGTTCTGCTTTCTTATCTGCGAACTTCTCATTCCCAGCCAGGTCATTCAATTCATGAGGATCTTTAACCACATTAAACAACATCACCTTATTCACTTTGGGATAAACGATCAGTTTGTAATCACCCTTACGGATCAGTCGTTGAAAGTTGATGTAAGCATTGTATATCGAAGGGTAACTTTCCGTTTTCTCACCTTTCACCAGAGGAAGCAGGCTTTGAAACTCTACATATTGAGGTTTTTCAACACCAGCTAAATCCAGGGCAGTCGGCATTAGGTCCTGTAGGTAAACCAGCGCATCCCGCTTCTCACCGGCAGGGATGTCCGGACCTGCCAGGATCAAAGGTGGTTTCACGCTGTGCTCATAAGGGTTCTGCTTGCCAATGAAGCCATGTCTCCCTACTGCCAGACCATGATCAGAGGTAAAGAAAATATAGGTGTTGTCTGCTTTTCCGGTTGCATCCAGGGCATCCAGGATTTTTCCAATCTGAGCATCCAGGTGGCTGATGATGGCATAATATTCTTTCATGTGCACTTTCACCGCATATTCGGTTCTTGGAAAAGGAGCCAGCGCCTCATCTCTTAATCTGGGCCCATTCCCTATTTCCTCCTGGTAATCTGGCAACGTCTTATAACTTTCCGGAAGCGAAATATTATCCAGGTCATACATATCCTGATACTCCTGTGGCGCCTGTCGGGGGTCATGAGGGGCATTGAATGCGATGTACATAAAAAAGGGATCATCACTCTTCTGTGCACTATCCAGGAAAACCAAAGCATCATCCTTCACCACCTCACTCCAGTGCTTTCCTCCTTCCCAAAAGCCACCGAATTTCGGGTCACTGGGCGACCATGAATCATCTGATTCACTCAGTGGTCTGTTGTAACCAATTGGAAACTTCCGGTCAGGATAGTTTACTTTGTCATCTTTCCAGGTTAGCCGCGCATCCCGGGGCATCCCGGGACGGATGTGAGCAGCTTGTCCAAACACACTGTCAGCTGCTGCGTCCACATGCCATTTACCTGTCATGTAAGTCTGGTATCCATTGGCTGCCATGATACGACCCCAGGTGTTTTCAATGCTATCACCATCCTGCCAATGCTTCCGGTATTCATTGACTCTCCAAAGAGACCTCCCGGAAATGAGCATAGACCTCGATGCGGTACAAATTGCGCCATTCCATCCACCCATGTTGTAGGTGTTGGTAAAGGTTGTCCCTCTATTCACTAAACGGTCAATGTTTGGCGTATAGATTTCCGCATTACCTAAAGCCCGGATGGCTGTGTGGGTCTGATCATCGGTGAAAAGGAACAGGATATTGGGTTTTGGATCTTCTTTTGTGCTACAAGACGATATTATCAAAAGCAACACAATAATGGGTAGAAAATAATTGGCTTGTTTAGGCATAAAATATTTAATTACACATGCAATTTGGTCGGGATTCAATGGTTTCTTCAGATCAATGGTTTGTCCAAAGAATCAACTTTAAAGATAGAAAAAGCCAGCACAACCTTGCGGCTGCACCGGCTTTAACAAGCGCTGCTACCAAAACTTTTTATCTACTTCCAGCCTCCTCCCAGAGCCCTATAGGTGTCTACCCAGGCATGAAGCTGCTCCACCTTGGTTTCAACTAATTCAAACCTCGATTCCAGGGCTTCACGCTGAGTGAGCAATACCTCCATATAGTCTGCCCTGGCGGACCTGAACAGGTTATTGGATATCTCCACTGACGCCGTTAATGCCTCTACCTGTTGGGCTTTCAGGTCATAGCTGCTCTTTAAATTATTGATTCTGGACATTTGATTTACCACTTCAACATAAGCATTGAGCACCGCCTGCTCATACTCATATACTGCCTGTACCTGCTTAGCCCCTGCACTGTTATATGCAGCTTTAATGGCATTCCTGTTGACCAATGGAGCTGTCAAGCCTCCAGCCGCAGAATAGATCAATGACTCAGGGGTAGAAAGAAGTAATCCGGCATCAAAAGCCTGAAAACCGATTCCTGCCCTGAGGTCAATCGATGGGTAAAATCGTGCTTTCGCCACCTTGATATTAAGATCTGCAGCCAGCAGGTTTAATTCTGCTTCCCGAATATCCGGTCGGTTTTCCAGTAGGTCAGCCGGTAAGCCAAACTGCACAGTATCCGGCACCAGCTGATCAAACAACAGCGGGTCTCGTGGTATTTGTTGAGGATATCTTCCCAGAAGGAAATTTAACCTGTTTTCTGTCTCTATGATCCTTTGCTGGATCACAAACTGTAAGCTCCGCGTATCCAACACCTGGGCCTCAAACCGGCGGACAGCCAGTTCTGTTACCCGGGCCGATTCTTTTTGGAGCTTCACCACATGTAAGGCATCACTCTGGATCCTGATATTTTCCCTGACGATAGCTAGCTGATTATCCAGCGCCAGTAATTCATAATAGGTAGCAGCTACTTCAGCCACCAGGTTAGTAACCAAAAATTTTCTGCCTTCTACCGAACCTAAAAAACGACTCATTGCCGCTTTTTTAGCATTTCTCAGCTTTTTCCAAACATCTACCTCCCATGAGGCAAATGCCCCCACCATATAATCTGATAGGGGTTCTGGAAATTCCTCATGCTCACGAATATGTAGCTGTTCTTCAACCGCTCCGTCACGGGTATATCGGCCCACTTTTTCCACTTCGGCCTCAACACCTAAGTTTACAAAAGGCAAATACTCCCCTTTCTTTTCCAAAACTTCATTCCTGCCTATCTCCAGCTCTTGTGAGAAGATATGAAGCTCCTGATTGCTTTTCAAGGCTGTATCAATCAATGCTACCAGGTACGGATCAGCAAAATATGTTGACCAGGAGATCATCGCCGTATTTACCGTATCCTTTTTGTCTTGATAAGCTTTCGGCAAATTGATGCTTGTCTTTTTTGTGATCAGATCAGGGGCACAAGCATATAAACTCATGACCAAACCGACCACCCCTATGTTTCTTATAAACTTTCTCATGATTATTGGTCTTTAGGTTTACTATCTGTCGCAGATATGTCTACACCATTTTCCGGGTGTAGCAGCTTATTTCGCTCGGCAATGTCATGCACGTATTCTTCCGACAGGGGTTCTTCTGACTCTCCTCTGATAAGGTTTTTTCCTTCACCGAGTTTACCAAAGATGTAGTATAAGCCGGGGATCACTATGACTCCAAAAAGTGTCCCTAATACCATTCCTCCCATTGCCGACCCCCCAATAGTACGGTTGCCAACGGCACCTGCACCATGGGAAATAACCAGTGGAATTAATCCCGCAATAAAGGCAAAAGAAGTCATCAAAATAGGACGGAATCGCACACGTGCTCCCTCAATGGCTGCCTCGTAAACAGTGGCCCCCTGCCGGTGCTTTTGTACGGCAAACTCTACAATCAGCACCGCATTTTTCCCTAGTAAACCTACCAGCATGATCATTCCGACCTGTGCATAGACATCATTGGCCAATCCCATGGCTTTCAATAAAAAGAATGAACCGAAAATCCCCATGGGTAAGGACAGGATCACAGCGAGAGGAAGGAGAAAACTCTCATATTGCCCCGCCAGTACCAGATAAACGAAAATAAGGACGATCACAAAAATGAAAATGGCTTCATTTCCCCGCTTTGCCTGATCGTAAGAAAGATCTTCCCAGGCTATGTCAAAACCACGTGGCAATGTAGCTTCGGCTACCTCACGAACTGCACTGATTGCATCACCAGTAGTGTAGCCACTGGCTGGTAACCCACGAATAGCAGCGGAATTGTACAGGTTGTACCTTGTGATCTCGTTGGGTCCCTGGCGCTTGGTCAACTTCATAAATGAAGAATAGGGTACCATCTCCCCCTCTTCATTTTTCACAAAAAGATCATTGAGGTCCGATGGGTAACGACGATACTCCGGTCCCGCCTGCACATATACTTTGAAAAACCTCCCGAATCGGATAAAGCCCTGTTCATAGGTACTTCCGATAAGGATATTTAGGTTTTCCATGGCTTTTCCAATGGATACCCCCTTCTGCATGGCCATTTGATTATCAATTTCCAATTCATATTGTGGATAGTTTGCAGCGTAAAAGGTGAATAATCCGCTCAGCTCTTCGCGTTGGCGTAATGCATCCATGAATTGGTTATTAATGGTTTCAAATTCACGGTAGTCTGTTGCACTGGTTTTATCCAGCAAACGAAGAGAGAACCCACCCGATGTACCGAAACCAGGAACTGCAGGAGGCTCAAAGAACTCTACTATTGCACCCAGGTCCTGACATTTATGTTCCAGCTCCTCCATGATTTCATGCACCGAATGATCCCGTTCTGACCATGGTTTTAGGTTGATCAGACAAGTTCCGGCATTGGATCCTCGTCCCTCTGTCATGATCTCATAGCCTGCCAGGGCGGAAACAGATTCTATTCCATCCACTGTGGTGCATATCTGCTGAAGCTCCTTGGCAAACTGATTGGTTCTTTCCAGTGTGGCTCCCGGAGGTGTCTGAATAATCGCGTAGATGGTCCCCTGGTCTTCGTTTGGAATAAATCCGGAAGGCAAAACCTTATTTTCCAGAAAAATGCCCACACAAAAAGCCAACAGAATCCCAAAAGTGAGCACCCGCCTGTTTACAATTCGTTGAAGCAACCGGGCATATTTTCCTGTGAGTTTATCAAACCACCTGTTAAACCCGGCAAGAAGCCAGGCCACAGGTGATTTTTTGCGGATTTTGCCACTTGGCTTCTTTAATAACATCGCACAAAGCACCGGGGTGAGTGTAAGCGCTACAATACCTGAAATGACAATGGAACTGGCCATCATAATGGAAAACTGCCGATAAAAAACGCCAACAGGTCCGGACATAAAGGTGATTGGAAGGAAAACTGCAGTCATTACCAGTGTAATGGCGATGATAGCTCCACTGATCTCACCCATCACTTTTCGTGTAGCCAGGTAAGGAGAAAGGTCTTCTTCTTCCATTTTGGCATGAACCGCTTCCACAACAACAATGGCATTGTCTACCACAATCCCGATGGCCAAAACAAGGGCAAACAAGGTGATTAGGTTAATCGACAACCCGAAAAGCTGCAAGACGAAAAAGGCTCCTACCAATGATACAGGTACCGCAATGATCGGTATGAGTGTGGATCGCCAGTCTCCAAGAAAAAGAAACACCACCAGTGCCACGAGGATAAAAGCATCGCGTAAGGTATGTGTCACCTGCTCGATAGATGCATCCAGAAACTGAGATACATCATAGCTTATTTTGTAGTCCATTCCAGAAGGAAAATAAGATTCCATCTCTTCAAGCTTTTCCTTCACCTCGCTGATCACTTCAGAAGCATTGCTACCTACTGTTTGTTTCAATACTATGGAAGCTGCGGGATGTCCATCCAGATTGGAGTAGATATCAAAAAACTCACTTCCCAATTCTACTTCAGCAATGTCCTTTAAGTGGATGATCTGACCTTCTGAGTTCTCCCGGATAATAATGTTTTCGTATTGCTCTGGCT
The DNA here is from genome assembly GCA_965228595.1 of Cyclobacteriaceae bacterium. Lineage (GTDB taxonomy): Bacteria > Bacteroidota > Bacteroidia > Cytophagales > Cyclobacteriaceae > UBA7330. Next base: position 727,024 of record OZ245828.1, read on the forward strand.
TATTGTATCGCTCCTGATAGACCAGAACGTATTCAAGTGATTGAGCCTGTTTTCCCGAACTTCTTCCCAGGCGGCCTGGTCGACCAATGATGCTCTGTTCCATCATTGCTTCCATTACCTCTTCCGCTGAGATATGGTAAGCACGCATCCTGTCAGGTTTCAACCATACCCGCATCGCATACTGTCGGCTTCCTAAAATCTGCGCCCGGGCAATCCCATTGATCCGCTGAATTTCCGGAATCATATTGATATTGGCGTAGTTGTAGAGGAACTTCTCATCGGCGTCTTTATCCGTGCTGTACAAGTTGACATACATCAACATACTGGGCTGAATAGGTGAAATAATCACCCCCTCCCGCTGCACCAGCGGAGGAAGTAACGGCATCACCTGGTCCACCCTGGTCTTCACTCTTACAACTGCCAAACTAGGGTCTGTACCGGGTTCAAAAATAACCCTGACGGTGGCCTCACCTGCACTGGTGGCATCTGAGGAAATATATCGCATTCCTTCCACCCCATTGATGGCCCTTTCCAGGGGAATGAGCGTGGAATTTACCAGCACTTCGGCACTTGATCCCGGATAAGCAATAAAGATACTTACGGTAGTAGGTGCGATCTGCGGAAACTGGGAAATCGGTAGTGTCTTGATAGCAAGTGTCCCCGTAAAAAGTAGCACTACTGATATGACTATGGCCAAAACAGGCCTTTGTAAAATTCTGCTAAATAACATGTTTCAGATATTAAGAATGAAGAAAAAGTTATTCAGCGTGTAGCTGAAGTTCCAACATGGCTACTTCCGGGGCGACAAGTTCGGGCTGAATATGGTCTCCATCCTTCACTTTTCTTAAACCTTCTAACAGGATCACATCCTGTTCCGATAACCCTGCGCGTACTTCATAAATATGTGGCAATTCGGCACCTACAATAATCTGCCTTGACTTAACCACATCATCTTCAATCACAAAAACATATTTCTTATCGAGGATCTCAAAAGTTGCCTTCTGAGGGATCAACATGGCATTATTTAGTGGTTTATCAACCAGGATACTACCTGTTTCACCATGTCTGAGTAGTCCTTTTGGATTAGGGAATGTTGCTCTGAAAGCAATGTTTCCAGTCTCATTGTTGAAGTCTGCTTCAATGGCTGTGACCTTGCCGGGATAATCGAACATTTTATTATTGGCCATCAACAGCCTGACATTGATTACACTATCCTTTGTCACTTTCGACTGATAGTCCAGGTACTCAGCTTCCGGTACGTTGAAGTACACCCACATCTCATGATTGTCTGAAAGGGTGGTCAGTAACTCACCTTCTTCCACCAGACTACCCAGCCTAACATGGAAATGGTCCATAATACCATCAAAAGGCGCCCGTACCTGGGTGAAATCCAGGTGTACCTGAGCGAGGGATAGCTCAGCTTTGGCTTTATCATATTTGGCTTCGGCCAGGGCCAGCTCATTGGGAGCAACCACGTTGCTTTCTGCCAGCCTTTTGGTGTTTTGGTATTCAATCTCAGCAAAATGGGCTTCTGCCTCAGCTTTTTTCAACTCTGCCTGATATAATCTTGGCAGGATCTGAAACATTAGCTGCCCTTTTTTGATGAACTGTCCTTCATCTACAAATATCTTTTCCAGGTAGCCGCGCTCAAGTGCTCTTAGCTCAATGTGTTGGACCGAGTGGATCTGGCAAACATAATTTCGCGTCGTTAAAGTGTCCATTCTCATTGGACTGGTCACCACAAACTTACCAGTTGCTTCATGGTGCTCTTTTTTTGATTCACAGCCTGTATACACTACCAGCATACACAAAACCCCCATCAAAAGGATGTTATTAATCTTCATTTTAGCTCAATAAATAAATAAGGTGAATAATATATCTGCGGTTAATCAGATCAGGAAAATCCAGGTCAAAAAGACACGATGATCCGTTAATCCAATTAATAGATTGATTTCCGGACCCTATGAAGAATCCGAGGAACTATGAAGATCTCAGCAGGGAAGCCGCAGCTGACAATAGCGAATGATAAATTTGGGGTTATTATCCTCAGCTAATGGACGATAGGTATTTCCAAACCTGAAAACACCTGAATAAAGTGTTTGATAAGAAAAGTCGTTGAATGTGGGTGACCAATAGTGATCAAATGTGTCATGCTTTGTCTCTGAAGACTCTGACTCACTGACGACCTCTTTGGACTCAGTCTCAAATTCAATGGAAACCTGGTCATTATGAGTGAGCAGCCCCACCCAGATGTAATCCGTTACCGCAAAGGTGAGGATTAGTGAAAGAATAATATGACCAAGGTGCTTTTTCATCTAAGGTGCAAAGATAGACATATTACAAGATCATTTTGAATTGATATTAGACAGATCACTTATCTGCATCGGTAGGTAGTCTAAATAAAATGATGTTCGGGAATTGCTATGAAATAAAAAAAGCGGGCAATACCCGCTCTTTTCTTTATTTATGTACTAAAAACAACATGGATTCTTATAGATCAAAAACCTCTTTTTTGATCAAAGCATCTTGATGGTATATCAAAAACGATACACTCTTGCCTAATACTTTCTCAAGGTTGTAAAGCTTATTCACTTGCTTTACACTTTTTAGCTCATCTTCGTACAGCAATTCGTTGTTTTGATCATAGATATAAACATGAAGGTCCTTTGCATCAGGATGGCTTCCCACGAATGATACATTTTTACCCACACTCTTTAGCTGAACGTTGAATTTGCTTAACTCTCCCAGATCAATGTTTTCCTCGAAAACATAATCTGAAGATTTAACAATGATGTCATACTCACCTAATGAAAGATACTGAAGGTTATATCTTTTAATAAAACCATTCGTTCCAGATACTTTTTCCGAGTGAACCACTTCTTTGTTTTTATTATATATTTCTATAGTTACATTCTCTTTTACCGGAGAATTGTAAACTACTTTATACATCTTGTCTGTTTGTTCCGCTACTACTTTGCAAAAAGCAGTACTTGAGTTTGGCTTCGCGATAATTGTGGCAGTACTAAAAACTGTTAATAGAACTACCAATAATTTGATGTGAAGTTTCATTTGTCCTTTGTTTTTGATTATGAATTTCATAGCAAAATAAGACAATGATTGTTTCATTTTCAAATTATTAATAGTTTTTTTGTGTTATTTATATGTTAAACATCAATATTATGTAATTTTAATAATTAATAAGCTCGAAATTGAATTGTTATTAAAATGAGGCTTCCCAGGTGTTTGTTTTTGAATAATTTACACTGATTGTAGAAATGCTCTAATTTTTGAACAAAAACCAAATATAAATTCCCGTAACCAGCATTTTAGCTACGATAATCAGGGTATTAGGTGGGATATTAAAATATTTCCTTATTTTATTGGGTAATAGACCTGTACTTCCCATTGAATCGAGTCTGGATTTTCAAGGAAACCTTCATGATATTCTTCCCAAATATTACCAAATCTTTCATAATTGTAATAAAAGATAAAAGATTCAATATTTCTGAATACACCCATCAACAACTCATAGTCCCCGGAAAACGAGCCATTTACTGCCCTTCCTTCATAAGTCTCCCCAATTGATATCTGGTCATGATCAATATTTACGTAGGTCGATATGGGTATACCATTGATAAATTCGATCTCTTTTTCTGAGAAAGAGGTATAAATCGTAAAAGGAGGGCCTGTTACCTGAATATTTCTTTCCTTAATGAATTCAAAAAGTCGCTCAAAATTGGTACGCATTCTATCTGAAAGGATATTGCGATCATTTATTGAGATATCCTGGATACCCAAATAGGCCTGTGAATTCAATTCTACTATGCAAAGTTGATGGACAGATTCCGGCAATGATTCAACACGTTCTTTAAGCAGGTTGAGCCCCTGCTCATAGATCCCACCCAGAAATCCATCGATGCCAAGCATAAATACCTTATTAAATCCTTTGATATCCTTTTCGTCATAAGCCCAGGTAACCAGTGTACCAGAATCTGTAGCATGAAGCATCCATTTGGACTGCGGACTGGAACCGTACCCCGAAAACTCCATTTTATTGACTACATACTGATTCTCCAATACATCTATGATCTCAATACTTCCACTTTGAAAATCCTCATTCCCATTTTCCCAGCGGATGCCAGCTCCTAATCCTGCTTCAGGGCCATATACAGTATAAATGGCATTCGGATTGTTGATTGCCCAGGGAGATCTGTTTTTAAAATTTCTAAAAGAAATAAGCTCCTGATAGATAATTTCCGGAGGAGCCTTTATATGTAGGGTACGCTCCATGTATGCCGTGGACGGCAGGAAGACTATAACCAAGGTCGCTATGGCTGCAACAATCAAAACTATGACCCCTACTAATCTAAAGAATCGACCTATGATCATTAAATACTTGATTGTAATGTGTCAAAATAACGAAAAATTGGATTTATCCCCAAGGTAATATTTCGTATCATTGGGAGTTTCAAAAATGAAATATTTATAGCCTATTTCGGATTTTTATCGAATTATGCGATCAGGATATCAATAAAATCTTATATTTCAGGCTAAATTCAATCTAACTTAAAAAATGGACAACGAACAATCAGGAATAAAGAAGTTTGAAAATTTCTTCGAAGGTTTTATGTTCTGGAGTAGGTGGGTTCAGGCTCCCCTCTATATCGGGCTGATCCTCGCCTCCTTTCTTTATTTGTACAAATTTTTCGAGGAATTATATCACGTAGCTGCCAAATTACAAATCCTGGCAGAAACAGAAATGATGCTAAAAGTACTTACACTCGTCGATATATCGATGGTGATGAACCTGGTGGTAATGGTAACTATCGGTGGATATTCCATTTTTACCAGTAAGATTGATGTAGACATGCATGAAGACAAACCGCTGTGGTTGGAAGGTCTTGATGCAGGACAGTTGAAGATCAAATTGGCAACCTCTCTTGCATCCATTTCCGGGGTTCAGTTATTGAAAACATTTGTTGATTATCGGGAAGCAGAATTGCAGGCTGGTTCTGAGCAGGCGATTATCATTGAAATTGTGATTCACATGGTTTTCATCTTTTCAGCCCTGTTGCTTTCCCAAACTGAGAAGATCACCCATAGCTATCATGCCTCTCATGCAATCGAATCAAGCCCACCAGATCCAAAAGAAGACACACACTAAAATAAAAAAGCAGGTTCCATGGACCTGCTTTTTTATTTTACTATGATTTATACCTTAGAACGTCCACTTTCCTGTATCAATTTCTTCAAGGGCTCGCATCAGTAGTTCGATCGAATTCACAATGTCTTTTTTATGAGCCATTTCAATTACCTGATGTAAATGCCTTGTAGGGATAGAGATAGCTCCTGCTATCGAACCTTGTTTCCCATTTCGTTGAAGCCCTGCAGTATCAGTTCCTCCAGCAGCTAGAATCTCCGGCTGCCATGGTATTTTATGCTTATCAGCAGTATCTTTCAAAAACTTCACCATTCGTGTATCACAAATGGCAGAAGCATCCATGATCTTAATGGCTGTACCTTTACCCAGCTCCGTTACCCTTTCATGCTCCTGTGCACCGGGTAGGTCATAGGCAATAGTGGTATCCAATGCTATCCCAAAATCAGGATCAATGTGATGAGATGCTACATTAGCACCCCTCAAACCCACTTCCTCCTGAACGGTAAATACTCCATAAAAATCATAAGGTATCGTTTTCAAGCGTTTCAGCGTTTCCACGAGAATATAGACAGAAACCCTGTTGTCAATGGATTTACAATTTAGACAATCACCCATCTCAACAAGCTCTCGTTGCCGGGTAATGGGGTCCCCAATGCCGATAAGCTTAACCACATCCTTTCGAGACATGCCACAATCGATATAATAATCCTCGATTTTGCTGGGTTTATTCCGCTCTTCTGCTTTCATCATGTGAATGGGTTTACTGCCCATCACCCCAATTACATCTTTCTTTCCATGAATGATTACTCGCTGAGAAGTCAGGGTTTTGGGATCAAAACCACCCAGGGTTTGAAACCGAATAAATCCATTGTTATCAATGTGAGATACTAGGAATCCTATTTCATCCATATGAGCTGCTGCCATCACTTTTTTCTCATCACTCTTCCCTTTTTTAACAGCAATCACGCTACCCATATTATCAATGGAGAGCTCATCTACGTAGGATTTCACCTCCCGAATAATGATTTTACGGATCTTATCTTCAAAGCCGGGAGCTCCCGGGGCTTCACAGATCTCTTTGAAAAGTTTTACGTCTACCTTCATAAGTATTATTCATAAAAAAGTCCGGTAGAATCCGGACTCTGTAATTTATGTACCCAGAACAAGAATCGAACTTGCACGACCTAAAACGGTCACAAGGCCCTCAACCTTGCGCGTCTACCAATTCCGCCACCTGGGTAAATTAGGAATGCAAATTTAACAAGATTGATTTAGGAATTTGAATAAAATTGAAGATTGCTTGATCACAATTTTTAATCACTCCAGATAAACAACTTTGCCCTCTGATGCACTCTTTCTTGCTGCATCAAGGATCTCTACCACCACCAGGTTATTTTCCAGGGAAGAAAGATCTCCAGGAATCACATCAATGTCTCCCTTCACTACAGCTGCCAGAAAGGTATAAGGATTGTCATATGGATATGGTCTTGGTTCGAGGATCATTTTATCTTCAGGGGCCTGAGCGCTGAATCGATATCTTAGTTCACGGTGATTGTCACAAAATATTGTACCTGTCTGACCGTAAACCTCCATATCTTTTCTGGAAAACGGCCAATTCCAGGATGCCTGAATAACCACCTGTGCTTTTGGGTACTGTAGAATTATTGTTGCTTCGTCATCTACTACTTTATATATTTCTGGTTTATTGGTGTGAGTCATCGATGATACGGACAATGGTTTTTTCCCATCCATCAGCCAGGTGATCAGGTTCGCTCCATAGCATCCAAAATCAGTGATCGCTCCACCTCCATTGAGCTTAGGATCAACTAACCACTCGAAAAACTCAGGACCGACGCCAATTTCTTTAGGTCCAGCATGACCATCATGTATGACAACCTTCCTTATTTCACCCACCTTTCCTTCAGTAACCATATCGAATGCCTTATGATTGGTAGGATACCAGGTTGTTTCATAATTGGTGATCAGCATGATCTTATGCTTATCCACGAGTTTCTTCATCCTTGAAGCATGCTCCATGTTTACTGCAAGCGGTTTTTCTACCATTACGTGAATACCTTTTGGAGCACATATCTCTACTACCTCCAGGTGTTCATAAGTAGAATTAAATGCTGCAACAGCCTGTGGCCTTGTATTCTGAATCATTTTCTCAAGACTTGGGTAAACCAGGTCTCTGGAAAATTTGAATCTATTGACCAGCTTATCCACAAGTTCAGCGTTTGATTCGGCGATACCTACAATTTCAAAAGCCTCATTATCCATTACACGAAGCAACCCGTTTACATGGCCATGGGTAAGCCCGGCAATTCCGATTCTTACAGGCTTAGGCTGTTGGGAAAAAAGGTCAGAGAGGAGGGTTAAGCTAATAATACATAGCAGAATACTGGTTTTTTTCATGGTGTTTATTTGAGTGCTTTGGGATGCCTTAATTGAAAGGGGTTCAAATTAAACCTACAATTTAATTCTTTATAAATAAACCCGTCAGGTTTCTAAAACCCGAGGGGTTTAAAATATAGTAATAAAAAAAGGGATGCTGAATACTCAACATCCCTTATAATAAAAATCTGGCAACGACCTACTCTTCCACATTTTACTGCAGTACCATCGGCGCTGGTGGGCTTAACTTCTCTGTTCGGAATGGGAAGAGGTGGACCCCACCGCAATAATCACCAAAAGATCATTGGTTCTTGGTGAACCATAATATTTTAATATCTACTCACTTTTGAGTATTGTATCATATGACAATAGGAACTGAAATTCATTGTAATTCGAGTTTAGTATCGGAAAGTTTACGGGTAATTAGTACTACTCAGCTATGACATCACTGCCTTTAGACCTGTAGCCTATCAACGTCCTGATCTAGAACATCCCTTAAAAGAAGCCTCATCTTGTGGTGGGTTTCGCGCTTAGATGCTTTCAGCGCTTATCCCTTCCCAACATAGCTACCCAGCAATGCCCCTGGCGAGACAACTGGTACACCAGCGGTTGGTCCAACCCGGTCCTCTCGTACTAAGGTCAGATCCACTCAAGCTTCTTACGCCCGCAACAGATAGAGACCGAACTGTCTCACGACGTTCTGAACCCAGCTCGCGTGCCACTTTAATGGGCGAACAGCCCAACCCTTGGGACCTTCTCCAGCCCCAGGATGTGACGAGCCGACATCGAGGTGCCAAACCTCCCCGTCGATGTGAGCTCTTGGGGGAGATCAGCCTGTTATCCCCGGCGTACCTTTTATCCTTTGAGCGACGGCCCTTCCATACAGAACCGCCGGATCACTATATCCGTCTTTCGACCCTGTTCGGCTTGTAGGCCTCACAGTCAAGCTCCCTTATGCTATTGCACTCCACGTACGGTTACCAAGCGTACTGAGGGAACCTTTGAAAGCCTCCGTTACTCTTTTGGAGGCGACCACCCCAGTCAAACTACCCACCACACACTGTCTCCGCCAGCTGGCGGATTAGGCATCAGAAGAATAAAGGGTGGTATTTCACCAACGACTCCACCACGCCTGGCGGCGCAGCTTCAGAGTCTCCCACCTATCCTACACATCATTATCCCAATGTCAATGTGAAGCTATAGTAAAGGTGCACGGGGTCTTTTCGTCCCGTTGCGGGTAAGCGGCATCTTCACCGCTACTACAATTTCACCGAGCTCATGGCCGAGACAGTACCCAGATCGTTACACCATTCGTGCAGGTCGGAACTTACCCGACAAGGAATTTCGCTACCTTAGGACCGTTATAGTTACGGCCGCCGTTTACTGGGGCTTCAGTTCAACGCTTCGAGTTACCTCTAACGTCCCCCCTTAACCTTCCAGCACCGGGCAGGTGTCAGGCCTTATACTTCATCTTTCGATTTCGCAAAGCCATGTGTTTTTGATAAACAGTCGCCTGGGTCTTTTCACTGCGCCCCCGCCTAAGCGGGGGGCCCCTTCTCCCGAAGTTACAGGGCAATTTTGCCTAGTTCCTTAGCCATGATTCACTCGAGCACCTCAGGATTCTCTCCTTGACTACCTGTGTCGGTTTACGGTACAGGCACCTTTATCCTAACCTTAGAGGTTTTTCTTGGAAGTCTGATTAGGTACACTATCCACGCTGCCGTAGCATTGTGGTACTATCACATTCAGCAAGACTGGTGGATTTACCTGCCAGTCCTATACCTACATGCTTCAACGTACTATTCCGTCAGTACGCGGTACTTTCACTACTCCGTCACCCCATCGAAAATAAAGGTGGTACGGGAATATTAACCCGTTGTCCATCGACTACCCCCTTCGGGTTTGTCTTAGGCCCTGACTAACCCCCGGCTGATTAGCATTGCCGGGGAAACCTTAGTCTATCGGTGTGCCGGTTTCTTACCGGCATTATCGTTACTTATGCCTACATTTTCTCTTCTGATCGCTCCAATAAGCCTTACAGCTTACCTTCGCCGCCATCAGAATGCTCCCCTACCACGTATAAATACGTCCTAAGCTTCGGTACTATGTTTGATGCCCGATTATTATCGATGCCCTGTCGCTCGACCAGTGAGCTGTTACGCACTCTTTGAATGAATGGCTGCTTCCAAGCCAACATCCTGGCTGTCTGGGCAACTGGACCTCCTTAGTTCAACTTAACATAGATTTTGGGACCTTAGCTGTAGATCTGGGTTCTTTCCCTCTCGGATTGGGACCTTAGCACCCCAACCCTCACTGTATGGTATATTTATCAGCATTCGGAGTTCATCTGGATTTGGTAGGATGTGACTCCCCCTAGTCCAATTGGTAGCTCTACCTCTGATAAACTCACCCATACGCTGCTCCTAAAAGCATTTCGGGGAGTACGAGCTATCTCTCGGTTTGATTGGCCTTTCACCCCTACCCACAGGTCATCCAAAAACTTTTCAACGTTTACTGGTTCGGGCCTCCACTCCGGTTTAACGGAGCTTCACCCTGCCCATGGGTAGATCACCAAGTTTCGCGTCTGCCACTGCTGACTACACGCCCTGTTAAGACTCGCTTTCGCTCCGGCTACCCCGCTGAACGGGTTAACCTTGCCAACAACGACAACTCGTAGGCTCATTATGCAAAAGGCACGCCGTCATCCGACCAAAGGCGGACTCCGACCGCTTGTAAGCGCATGGTTTCAGGTACTATTTCACCCCCTTACTCAGGGTACTTTTCACCTTTCCCTCACGGTACTGGTTCACTATCGGTCTCTCAGGAGTATTTAGCCTTACCGGATGGTGCCGGCAAATTCAGACGGGATTTCTCCGGTCCCGCCCTACTCAGGATACTGCCAAGTCTTATTTACTCAATCGT
>OZ245828.1:742500-2677500 GCA_965228595.1 Cyclobacteriaceae bacterium
AGCCCTGCTCACACGGTAATTCTTGTCTTTCATAGATATATAGAGCGATTCTACATCAAAGTGGCCCCTACGAGTATAAATCTCCTCCAAAATCGCATATCGTTCAGGGGTTTTCCTCAAACTCTTCTTCTCCAGATAAGCTGTGAATATCTTTTTTACCTCGTCTAAAATAACAGATTGTTCCATGACCGCCGCAAATATAGCTATAGAAGGATTGCTTCTTTAATAACTAAACATCTCTTGATACAGATACTACCCCCTGAACTTTTTCGAGATTGGTAATCAGCTTATCCAAATGTTGGGTATCGTTGACATATAATTGGATTTCGCCTTCAAAGATTCCTCCCTCCGTATTGATAGTGATGGACCTCATGTTTACCTTCAGTTCGCCTGAGATAATACTGGATACATCGTTGATTAGCCCAAGTCGATCAGTGCCAATTATCTTTAACCTGGCTATAAATGATTTATCATGACTACTTGTCCATTTGGCTTTGATGACCCTGTAACCATAGTTTGAAAGTAACTCAGCAGCATTGGGGCAGCTAGTTCTGTGGATCTTAATACCATCATTTACAGTGACAAATCCGAATACATCATCGCCTGGGATTGGGTTACAGCACCTGGCAAATTTGTAATCCACCACATCCATGTCTTCACCGATCAATAACAGGTCAAAATCTTTTTCTTTGACCTTCTTCTTCTGACCTTCGAATGTGCCCGGATCTTTGATCTTGGTTTGAGTAGGTTCCTCGACTTGCTTGTCCCTGAATTTCTTGATTTCAACATGGTTGATCTTTCCTCTTCCTACTAAATAATATAGATCAATTGGTGTTTTCAAATCGAAGAAGGCGACCAGCTGATCAAGTATCTCCTGACTCCAGGGTAGTTTCATCTGCTTGATTTTCCGCATTACGATCTCTTTCCCCTCACTCGCAAAAACCTTTCTCTCTTCTTTAAGCACATCCTTGATCTTGGATCTTGCTTTTGAACTTACAACATATTTGAGCCAGTCTTCGTTAGGCTTTTGCTTTCTGGAGGTGAGGATCTCTACCTGATCGCCGTTTTTCAATACATGATTCAGAGGCACCAGCCGCTGGTTGACTTTTGCCCCAAGGCAGTGGGCACCTACCTCAGTATGGATGTCAAAGGCAAAGTCTAGTGCTGTGGCACCATTTGGTAAGGTAATCAGATCACCCTTTGGCGTAAACGTGAAGATTTCTTCGTGAAAAAGATTTGACCTGAAGTCATCCACGAATTCAATCGCAGAAGTATTGTTTTGCTCCAATATCTCCCTAACCTTGGTAATCCATTGTTCAAGCCCACGATCACCCGGGGATTCTTTCTCTTTGTATTTCCAATGTGCTGCATAGCCCTTCTCTGCTATTTCATCCATCCGCTTGGTTCGAATCTGTACTTCCACCCATTGCCCGGTAGCACTCATCACGGTAGTATGTAATGACTCGTATCCGTTGGCTTTGGGGATGCTTATCCAATCTCTCAGCCTATCGGGGTTAGGTTGATAGAAATCCGTCACAATAGAATAGGCCTGCCAGCAAGCGGCTTTTTCATGTTCTATTTCCGTATCCAGAATGATCCTTACGGCAAAAAGGTCAAAGACCTCTTCAAATGACACATTCTGGGTTTTCATCTTATTATATATCGAATGAATGGACTTTGGCCTTCCCTTGATCTCGTAGGTAAACTTATGTTTGTTTAATTCATCTTTAATAGGTCGGATAAAAGTCCTAATAAACCTGTTTCTGGCTTCCCTGGTTATTCTTATCTTTTGAACAATGTGGTTATAGGTATCATTGTCAGTGTATTTAAGGTACAGATCTTCTAATTCTGACTTGATCACATAAAGTCCAAGGCGGTGGGCTAAAGGCGCATAGATAAAGATTGTTTCATTGGCAATTTTCAGTTGCTTATCCCTGGGCATGCTCTGGAGCGTACGCATGTTGTGCAACCTATCTGCAAGCTTGATCAATATAACCCTTACATCATCGGATAATGTGAGTAACATTTTTCGGAAGTTCTCGGCTTGCGCGGAACTCCCCTGCTCAAATACCCCGCTGATCTTGGTGAGCCCATCAATGATACTGGCTACTTTCCTTCCGAAGGTCCGTTCGACTTCAGCCAGACCTGTTTCCGTATCCTCTACCACATCATGCAACAGTGCACAGATGATCGAAGTAGGACCCAAACCCACTTCAGAAACACATATTTGGGCTACCTCCAGGGGATGAAAGATATAGGGCTCACCGGATTTGCGTCTCATATCCTTATGAGCATCCATTGATAGGTGAAAAGCCTTTTTGATCATTTTTGCATCCCCCTCTTTCAACATAGGTTTAGCCGATCTTAATAGCTTTCGGTACCTCCGAATGATTTCTTTTCTTTCCTCTTCTACATCAACTTCCAAAATCATATTAACAAAACATTTGTTTGGGGTGAATAATTACAAAAACTTTAATTAATTTTGCCCTCCGAAAATTTACTAGATGTAGCAAATCTATACATAGTAAATTCTTTGAAATTTTGAGAACATAGGTCCTGGGATGTTGGAATAAAACAACAGGCCTTGAGATTTGTAAAGATGCGGATGTGGCGAAATTGGTAGACGCACTAGACTTAGGATCTAGCGCCGCGAGGCATGGGGGTTCGAGTCCCTCCATCCGCACTTTTTTAAATCCTCTATTCGAAATACTTTCTTTTCTATTCAAATTAACCTTTAGTAGGGTTTTTACCTGATCAAATTCAAATCTTTAGCCAATTGGAAATCACACTTGACAAAATCGACAAGACAGAAGGTTTAATTAAAGTTAAATTAAAGCAGGATGATTATCAACCTGGTGTAAAACAAAAAATCAAAGAATACAGCAAGAAAGCTAATATCAAAGGTTTCAGGCCAGGAAAGGTTCCTCCAAACCTCATAAAAGAACTTTACGGAAAATCAATTCTTGCTGAAGAGATCAATCAATTACTTTCTGATAAGCTCAATGCATATCTCAGAGAAAGTGACTTACAGTTTCTTGGTGAGCCTATGCCTAAAGAAGACTCTTTTGAAAACCTGGACTTCAACATTGATCAGGCAAAAGACTTCGAATTTGAATACAACGTGGGTTTTGCTGAAGAATTTGAACTCAAGATTGACCAAAAGCTGAAGGTGGAAAAACCCACCATTAAAGTCGACAAGAAAGTAATAGACGAAACCATTGAAAACCTGCAAAGACAGTTTGGTGAACTTTCGAACGAGGAAGTAGCCCAGGCCAAAGATATTATTTACGGAAAAGTCACTTCTAAAGACGGTGAGATCGACAAGGAGATTAACATTGACATGAATGATCTTGCCAAAGGAGTGGACAAGAAATTTATCGGGAAGAAAGTTGGTGATTCGGTAGAGTTCGAGCCTAAGAAATTATACATCGATTCGCACAAGCTTCACCATCAGCTCAATATCGGTCACGATGACTTCGAAAAACTGAAGGGCAAACTAACCGTCAACATTGGTGGTATTTCGCGAACCAACCCGATTCCTGTAGATCAGAAACTTTTTGACCAGACCTTCGGTGAGGGTAAGGTAAAGACTGAAGAAGAATTCAGAAAAAAAGTAGAGGAGGCTGTAAGTGAAAACTATAAGCGTGAAGAGGAGCAATATTTCGATTACAGATTAAGAAATCAACTAATTGAGAAAGCTAAAATCAATCTTCCTGATGGTTTTCTCAAAAAATGGCTTGCTAAGTCTGACGAAAAAATTACTGAGGATGTCCTCAGCGAGGAATATGAGTCCTATAGCAAAGAGCTGAAATGGTCATTGATCAAAAATAAGATCATCAAAGATCAGGACTTAAAAGTAGAAAATGAAGAGGTGATAGCTGCTGCAAAGGATCTAATAAGTGCACAGTTTGGCCAGGCTGGTCTGGGCGATCAAATGGGGGATAAACTGGATATGTTTGCGCAAAACTACCTGCAGGCAGAAAACGGTGAGAATTATATGAAGATTTACAATCAGGTGCTAAACAATAAAGCACTGGACTACGTAAAATCTCAAATAAATATTAAGGATAAAGTCGTAAGTTTGGATGAATTCAGAAAACTTCCGTGAACTTAGCTATTTCAAATGAAGTTATTAATGAGTCCTTTTGATAAGGACTTTTTTTATTTTTACTTACATAAGTTATATTCAAAACATGATTAACACTCAAGAGTTCAGAAAATATGCCGTAAAGGACCAGGGAATCAGTGGATCTACCTTTGACTCATACGTACACAGGGTTGAAAATATGACACGGGCTGTCATAGAAGAAAGGCCTACTAATTTCCGCGAAATTGATGTTTTCTCAAGACTTATCATGGACAGGATCATTTTCCTGGGAATGCAGGTAGAAGAGAATATCGCAAACATTATAACAGCCCAATTGTTATTTCTTGAATCAGTGGATTCTAAAAAAGACATTTTACTTTATATCAATAGTCCCGGTGGATCGGTATATGCAGGTTTAGGCATGTATGACACCATGCAGTACGTAAATCCCGATGTAGCTACAATATGTACAGGATTGGCGGCATCTATGGGTGCTGTATTACTTTCCGGAGGAGCAAAAGGCAAAAGGTCATCTCTTCCTCACAGCAGGATCATGATTCACCAACCAAGTGGTGGAATGCAGGGTCAGTCTAAGGACATGGAAATCACATTGAAGCAAACCCTGGAACTCAGAAAAGATTTGTATTCTATCCTTGCCAAGCATACTGGCAAGAAATTTGATGAAATTGAAAGAGATTCTGACAGAGACTATTGGATGAGAGCCGCTGAAGCAAAGGACTATGGGCTAATCGACGAAGTTTTAGAAAGAAAAGCAGAAAAATAATGGCAACACAAGTCACTTGCAGTTTTTGTGGCCGAAACAAAAAAGACGTAGATCTGATGATCTCCGGTATACATGCGCACATCTGTGACAAATGTATTTCTCAGGCACAACAAATACTGAACGAAGAACTTAAGACCAAAAACAACAGTGAATCACCAAATTTTAATCTGGTGAAACCCGCTGACATGAAACGTCACCTTGATGAGTTTGTGATTGGTCAGGAAGAAGCTAAAAAATACATTTCAGTAGCTGTTTACAATCATTATAAACGCCTTATGCAGCAAAAGGACAAGGATGATGTAGTCATCGAGAAGTCCAACATTGTAATGGTCGGGCAGACCGGAACGGGTAAAACCTATCTGGCCAGGACCCTTGCAAAGATCTTGCAGGTACCTTTCTGTATCGCCGATGCTACAGTATTGACCGAAGCAGGTTATGTAGGTGAGGATGTGGAAAGCATTCTAACCAGACTTCTTCAAGCCGCAAACTATGAGGTAGAAGCTGCTGAAAGGGGTATCGTATACATTGACGAACTTGATAAGATCGCCAGAAAGTCCGACAACCCTTCCATCACCCGGGATGTAAGTGGTGAAGGTGTACAACAAGCCCTATTGAAGCTTTTGGAAGGCACTTCGGTGAATGTTCCTCCTCAGGGAGGTCGCAAACATCCGGACCAAAAGATGATTTCCGTTAACACAGAAAACATTTTGTTTATCTGTGGCGGAGCATTTGATGGAATAGAAAGGGTGATTGCCAACAGGCTGAATACCCGCCCCATAGGTTTTGTAAACGAGAAAGATGAAGACACTCCTATTGACAAGGAAAATCTTCTTCATTATATCTCTGCACAGGACCTGAAGGGTTTTGGACTGATTCCTGAGCTGATCGGAAGGCTTCCTGTATTGACTCATCTTGATCCTCTAAGCAATGATGCACTGAAGCAAATCCTTACCGAGCCTAAGAACGCTTTGGTAAAGCAGTACAAAAAGCTGTTTGAGATGGAGAATGTTAAACTTGAGTTTAATGAGGACGCCATTGAGTACATTGTTGAAAAAGCCATGGAATTTAAGCTTGGAGCTCGCGGGTTAAGGTCAATTTGTGAGGCAATCATAACCGATGCAATGTTCGACATTCCTTCGAATAACAACATGAAGGAGTTTATCCTGACTAAAGAATACGCGGAAGAGAAGCTTGAAAAATCGAAGTTCAATAAGCTGAGGGCAGCTTAATAGCTTACTTTAGCATAGAAATAATTTCAGAGGCAGCATTTTGTGCTGCCTTTTTTTGTCCCAGCCTTTCCCGGATCTCTACATATCCATCCTTCATCTTACTCACTGTATCTTTATCATGGAGAAGCTTATCAACATGATTAAGAATGACGTCTGCGCGGTAGTCTGACTGGATGAGTTCTTCCACTACCCTCTTTTCGGCAATCAGGTTGACCAGAGAAATGAATTGAATCTTCACCAGCATCCTCCCTATCAGATAGGTTAGCCAACTGGTCTTGTAGACAACTACCTGTAAGGTGCCTACAATTGCTGTTTCCAGTGTTGCGGTGCCGGAGGTAACAATCGCCACATCAGCCATTCTGAGGAGTTCATACGTTTTGTTGTAGTGGATGGAGACGTTTTCAAGTGAACCAATCCCCTGGTAAGCCTTTAAAGATAGATTATCTACCCCTGCAACCAGAAACAGTATTTCTGGTCTTTGTTTGGCCAGCTGATTGATTACTGAAATGGCTTTTTCAACTTCCTGAGACCGGCTACCAGGGAGAACAGCCACCTTTTTCCTATCAGATGCTTTTATCTGCTCCAACCCTGAAAAGTCGTAGCTATAATCCTCAATAGATTCCACAAGAGGGTTACCGACATACTTAACCGGGTAATTCAACACTTTGTAAAACTCCGTCTCAAAAGGCAGGATCACTAACATCTGATCCACAAACAGTCGGATCTTTTTTATTCGACCTTTTTTCCAAGCCCAGATCTTCGGGGAGATGTAATAGGAAGTTTTGATGCCTTTCGACTTACCAAATTCAGCCATTCTGAGATTAAATCCAGGGAAATCCACAAGGATCAAAACATCTGGCTGATGCTCCGAAATGTGGGATTTACAAAGGCTTAGTTTTTTGTTGATGACGCCCAGGTTTTTGATGACCTCCCATAGGCCCATAAATGAGATTTCCCGATAATGTTGAAGCAGTTTGGCTCCTGCAGCTTGCATCAAATCCCCTCCCCAGGCAAATATTTCAGCATTTGGATCTTGTTTTCTGAGCTGGTCAATCAGACGTGCTGCATGCATATCACCTGATCGCTCTCCTGCTATTACAAAATACCTCATGAACCGAAATATTCTACATAGTTCCTGGGTGTCTCATAAAGTTTCAATGAATGTAAGTTAGCATCAGGAGCGATGGTAGGAATCAAGGGCTCCAGGATATTCCAAAATTCAATGATCAGATTTTCACAGCTGGCCAGTTTGCCTTCCATAAAAGGTACATCCAGGTTTAAGTTTTTATGATCTACCTTATCAATAATTTCTTTTCTTATCAGTGTGCTCAACTGCTTGAGGTCTATCACAAATCCTGTTTCCTTATCTGGCCATCCCTTCACGGTAGTGATCAGATCAAAGTTATGTCCATGCCAGTTGGCATTGGCACAAGGGCCAAAGACCTCCACATTTCGCTCTTTACTCCATCCGGGATTGTAAAGTTTATGTGCAGCATTGAAATGCTCTTTCCTGCTAACGTACATCATAGGTGGCAAAATTAATGGATATTCACTGCAAGGGCTGAAAACAATGGATTCAAAAAGTGTGATCTAAAAATAGTTTCGCAAATTTGCGATCTAATAGATATTCAAATAAATGATAGTAGTAACAGGAGCAGCAGGATTTATTGGTAGTTGTATGATTGCCAAGTTGAATAAAGAAAACTTCAATGACATCATCGCAGTGGATGAGTTTGACCATAAAGAAAAGCTTAAAAACCTTGAAGGTAAAAAGATCCTGGAGCAAGTCCACCGTGACAACTTCGCCACCTGGTTGGATAAGAATCATGAAGAAGTTGAATTCATCTTCCATCTGGGTGCCAGGACGGATACCGCTGAGTTTGACAAGAGTCTGCTCAGAAAGCTCAATACTGAATATACTAAAACCGTGTGGCGCAGATGCATTGATCATCAAATTCCACTGGTATATGCCAGCTCTGCTGCTACTTATGGCCTGGGTGAAAATGGCTATATCGATGATGAGAAAATATTAGAAGACCTGATACCATTGAACCCTTACGGTGAATCAAAAAATGAGTTTGACATATGGGCAGTCCAGCAGGATGAAAAGCCGTTCTTTTGGGCTGGGTTAAAGTTTTTCAATGTCTACGGCCCCAATGAATATCACAAGGGACGAATGGCTTCAGTGGTACTACATGCATTCCGTCAAATATCTGAAACCGGGAAAATGAAACTTTTCAGATCCCACAACCCTGATTATAAAGACGGTGAACAAAGAAGAGACTTTGTGTATGTAAAAGATGTGGTAGAAGTGATGTATTGGCTAATGAACCACAGAAAAAACAGTGGAATCTACAACCTGGGTAGTGGTAAGTCACGAACTTTTCTTGATCTAACAAATGCAGTATTCAGAGCCCTCAATAAAACTTCAGATATCAGCTTCATAGACACACCTGAGGACATCAGGGACAAATATCAATACTTTACAGAAGCTGATATGACCAAACTTAAGTCCATCGGGTATCCTCACGAGTTTAGAGAGCTTGAAGAGGGTGTGAAGGATTACGTCATCCAATACCTCAAAAAAGGCACTTATTATTAATCCTGAGCTGTCATGGTTTCCCACTTTTGAATAATCTGGAATCCATCGAAAACGGGTCAAAAACCTCTTTAATGGTTGTCTTTCGATGATCCGGATGAGATGGATTTATCAGGTAGTTATGTTCTTCCGGTACAATGTAAGAAGGTATTTTTAGCACATAGTGTGTTTTGGCGTGCACAAAATCAGCACCTATTTGCTGTGTAGCAGCTGGAATAAATGTCTTTTCATCCCAATGATCAGGCAATTGGTGCACCTTTAGTTCTGTTAGTGAAATAGTTGGTATTTCAATTTTCGCCAAACAAATATCCGGCGGAGCCATGAGATGATAATTATTGGCTAAAAATTCCAGACATGCCAGTGAAATAGATCCGGCAGTGTAAAGCAAACTGATTCCCGGAGGATTCCATCTGCCCCCATACAATCCAGCTCCAGTGCCTTCAATATCTTCAATGTAAGCGAGCTTACTTATTCTGCAAACAATCATCAGGCCAGCACACCATGCTCCATACGCCCTATCTGATCCAGAAGCCTTCTGATACCAAAGCTATTCTGCAAGAGTACTTTAGGTTTGATATTTCCTAATGCGATGTTTTCAGCATCCATCCAGGCATAAAACCCATCGCCAAAAGCAGCAATACCTTTCCTATAAACTTCTTCTATCTCCAGAATTTTTTCAGTGACAGCCGGACTAAATGCTGTTTTGCGTTTGTAGGTATCTATTGATATGGGAAGAATCCCTATAAGTTCATTCACACTTAATCCGGAGATATTCATTACCTCTTTGATATAGTGCTTGGACACAGACTGACTGGCTAAAGCAAAATAGTTGGTGTGCTCATATACAGCTACTGGCTCCTCCAGAACATCAGGTTTACTTTTAGCAGGCTTATATTTCTTCATTCGATATGTGTATTATTACACCTTTATTTACGTAAATATACACTTTATGTTATCTCAACATAATTGATTTTTGAAAAAGGTATACTCCAAATACCACGATTTGAAGATTATTTATACATAGTAACTAAATAGGGCCTGCTAAAAAAAGTCTCAGTTACATTAGATACGACTGGCTGAAGTGAAGATGTATATGTATACTTCGATCTGAAGCCAGGAAGTAGATGATGTGACTGAGGCTAGCCAAGAAAATATCGTTCACGATATTTTCCAGATGCATGAAATAATGCAACCCTGATCTAAAAACCTTGCACCTGCTTAAAAACAAATCGAAGTATTATCACGATTATTAAAGCTTACATATAGATTTATATGTGATTTGGCGATTTTCAGCAGACCCTAAATAAAAAAGCCTGTGAAGAATACCCCACAGGCTTTTTAATTTATTTAAACCATCATTTAAGATGATTTATTATTAATATGATCAAAATTCAAATGTAGAAGGATCTACTTGTTTTAAAGTAACATCAAACACATATCCAAAACTCCATTCACTTGAGAATGTAATGGTTTTTGTAGCTGCATTTACTTTAAAAGAGCCAGCAACAATTTCACATTCTCCACCAAAAGCCCCAACTCCAATCGCGTCGCCATAAGTAAAATCATTTGTTGCAATGTTATTGGCTGTTACAACCATACCGGTTCCAGCATAGGGAGTTCCATAACCGTAGCCAGATTGATAGAAATAGCCAATGATATCAGAAATACCAAATTTTCCACCACCAAGGTCTCGAATCCAGTAAGGAGCATCAAAAGCCTCTTCCGTATAATCAACTGTAGCACCAGAAGTATGAGTTCTAAAAACTTTGGCTTCGTACATACCAGCGATACTGTTTACCATATCACCGTTACATGCTGGCCAAAATATTTCCCTGCTAGCTACACCTGGTATACTATCTACATTATAAGCACTATAAGTGATATTATATAGGTCAGGTCCATTAATCGCAGTACCATCGAAATAAACTCCACCGATAGTCGATTTGACAGGTATTTCTTCACCCCCTTCTGACGCTGCAGCACCTGGGTCCTCAAACGCTCCGGAGTTATCACACGCCAAATTTATCTGGGCCTCACCCTCAACATCTATCTTCGGCAGATAGGTGACCGCCGATTCTTCTGCGCTATTCACAAACTCTTCACAGCCCATAAAGACTACTGCAGTGAATAACAATAATATATAATATTTCATACTATTCATTTTTTAGTTGTCCCAAAATATTTTATCTGTAAGCTTCCTCTGAGTAGGAGCCTTTGGATTCAGGTTACGCTCAGACGAAGGGTATAACCACGTAGCAGGATGTTCTCCTGGGTTCAACACAGATTCAATTGGATCCTGGAAAATACTGGCAGAGAATAATCTGCTAGCAGGTCTGTCAAATCTTCGTGTCTCAATCCATCCTTCATCTTCCTGCGTTCCATTCATGGAAATATACTTTTGAGTAGCAATCATATCCAATTTAGTATCCAACCCATCTCCAGCATCATATCCTAACGAATTAGTATAAGTAGCCGGGTCGGAAACTCCGGTATATGCAAAACTAGCAGCGATTCCTGCTGCAAAAGCAGCTACATCATCATCCGCGGTACCGTAACGAGCATCAGCCTCTGCTCTCAGGAACCAAACTTCCCATGGGCTCATTAAGATAACAGGGTTGGCCGGGTCATATGCATAAGGAGTAGATCCGCTATATTCAGCTGCATCCGCTGTAAAAGGCTCTTCATCAACTGTCCCCTGATCAATTCCTCTCAATTGTCCTGAAAATGTTCCTGCTGTAGCTTCGGCAAAGAAAACGGTATCTCGAGGATCATTCAACGAATTGAGTAAATTAAGTGTGGCATTACTTGCAAAGTAAAAGTCACCAACACCAAACTCCATTCGAGCATACATTGGATTCTGGTTTCCTACAACATTAGCAAACGGAATATCTGGCATTTGCGCTGCTGTCTCTATGAAAATTCCTGAATTAATCAAAGATTGAATGGCTGGTCCCTGAGGGTCCACTTCAGAGGTTCTTAAAAGAATTCTCAACTTCAAAGAGTTAGCAAATCTTAACCAGTTTGTCAGATTTCCTCCATAGATCAGGTCATCATCTCCAACATCGGTAAGTCCAGCATCATCTGCAAAAGTCAGGTCTGCAATGGCTTCATCGATCAATACTACCAATGAGTCATAAACTACGGGAGCAGTATCATATCCGGGAACCTGAATTCCTCCAGCGTCCGGCTCTCCTCTTAGTGCTTCCGTATAAGGTATATCACCAAAATGGTCAACCAGACCCTGATAAATATAGGCTTTCATTGTTTTACCTATTCCTGCATAGGCCCTGCTTTCACTGTTTACTAAAACCTGCAAGTCTATTAAAGCATCAGAATAAGCCCATTCCCAGTAATTATCAAAATCACCAGCTTCAGCCTGATAGCGTTCCTGGTTACCCAGTGATACTCCCAGACCCCAAGTATAGTACTGAGCCCATAAAAAGGAGAACATGTTCAATTCTACATCCACCATATATCCCGTCATACCGATAGCACCAGTTAACAACTGTGCATCTCCAGCAGTAGGGAATGTATCCGGATCTATATTAATCTCGTCTAAGGGTTGCTCACAAGAAAGTGAGAACACCAGGACGATTGCAATTAATGATCTATATATAAATTTCATATTATCTTTCATTTAGTATGACCTTTATTAAAAATTAACCTGCAAATTCACCCCAAAACTTTTTGATGGTGGTGTTTGTGTGGTCTCAATTCCCTGTGCGTTACCAGTTAAGGCAGGTCCATTAATTTCAGGGTCAGCAAAAACGTTCTCTTCTGGTAACCAGAATTTTAGGTTTTTACCAAACAATCCAATCCTCACATTACTAAAAGGAGTAGACCCAAGAACATTCTGTGGAAGTGTATAGCTCACTCCTACTTCACGAAGCTTCAAGAAGCTTGCATCGATTAATGCAGTAGATGCAGGAATGTCATATCCTCCTGTGAAATACTCATATTCTGTAATCTCAACTGTGTTCTCACTGTAAGTTCCGTCACCATTATCAACAACTGAATTAGGAATGATAAATGGCTCTCTGCCATATTGATTTGTAGTAACTGCAGTTCAATTAAATTCTGTGTGACCTTGGGTCAAAGAAAGGAATGTACCACCAACCTTCATATCAAATAGCACATTGAAGCCGATACCTTTGTAATTTCCATTGGCTCCAAAACTTGCAATATATTTTGGCTGATAAGAACCAAGATAAACCTGGTCTTCAGAATATTCAGGAAATCCGGTTCCATCTACAATTGGTCGTCCGTCAGGAGTCACAGCTTCGATAGTTCCTCTAAAAGTACCGAATGGAAGACCTTCTTTAGCTACAACACTTACTGTTGGTACCGCAAATGGAGCGAACTCGCCCAATACTAACTCATCAATGTCATCAGTCACTTTCACAACTTCATTGATGTTCTTAGCCCAGGTTCCAAACAGTTCTAAACTCAACCCATCAACTAACCCGGCAATTGGTCGTACACTCAGGGTAACTTCGTGACCCTTGTTAGTCATTTCGCCAATATTACTTACGGTTTCAGTAAAACCTGTTGATCTAGGTAAGCTTATCGTTACAATTTGATCCGAGTGAACTGAGCTATAATAGGTATAAGACAAGTTAATTCTCTCATCAAATAATCCGAAATCTCCACCCACTTCAAATGTAGTGGTTAACTCAGGCTTAAGTTCAGAGTTACCAATTCTGTCTCCGGTTTGGAATCCGGGTTGTCCACCAAGTGGATAAAATAATCTGTAATCTCCAAGGTCACGTCCAATTGTTGGATTCCCAACATAATAGGAATTCAAAAGATATAATCCTGCATCTTTCCCTGTGGTACCGTAACTTGCTCTAACCTTCAGGAAGCTTAATACATCATTCTCGATAGGCAAAAGATCCGAAACAATTACAGAGGTACCAAGAGCACCATAGGTAAAAGTGTTGTTTTCAACCGGCAAAGTAGAAGACCAGTCATTTCTGGCAGAAAGTTCCAAGAAAACAGCGTCTCTAAAACCAATCCTGGCGTTACCTAAAACTCCAAAAATTCGGTATTTTTCACGAGTTCTATCCGCTATTGATGAATTAACACTATTTGATAGGTTATAAACTCCATCAACAACAAGACCACCTGAAGTTGCTCCCTCAAGTGTTTCTTGCTGAGTTTGATACCAGTTATATCCAGCTGAAACATTTAAGCTGAAATCCTCAGAAAGTTGCTTGGTATAATTGGCCAAAGCAGACAAGTCTAGATTTATGTTTTGCTTGAAGAAATTGATATACTCACCTAATGATTCGTGCTTCTGATTTCTTGTGGTCAGACTAAAGTCATCCCCCCAAACTAGCTGAGTACCAGGGATAAATCGTGGAGTCCAGGTATCTACCATTGTACCTACGACATTGGCACCGAATCTACCAATAATATCCAACCCTTCGATAACATTATAAGTAACAGAAGCATTACCAAGGAAGTTATTAATCGTTGCTTCATTACCATACTCATTCAGGATGTAATATGGATTTACAGAGGAGTATGATCCCCAGTATCCATTGATATCATGAAAAGGACTGTTATAATCTCTTAATTCACCAAATGGAATATTAACCGGTGATTGAACGGCCATTGCATAAGCATTGTTTCCTTCAAATGGTCTCGCTCCCTCCTGATTCGTATTCTGGTTTACATTGGCATAAGATACTTTGAAGTTTGACTTAAGCTTTGGAGATAAGTCAGCAGATGCTTTCAATAGTACTGTGTGCCTTTTGTAGTAGGTATTATCCAGAATACCATTTTGGTCTGTATTTGAATAAGATGCATAGTAAGTGAATCCCTCGCTAGAACCTGATAGGTTTACACTATTAGAAAGCGTATTTCCTCTATTGAAGAACTCTTCCAGTTGATTTGGTACTGCACTGTATGGTCTCATCAGTGCCTCAATTGCACCATCACCATCAGCATCAACAGGTGATGTCCATGGCCTAACGACCCCATCAAACTCAGGACCCCATGACCAGTTTTCACCTGTATCGAAGTGAAGCCCATCATATCCCTGACCAAACTGATCTTGTCTCTGGAGTAATACATATGCATTCTCTACAGAGAAAGATGAGTTCAAACCTATCTGCATCTTTCCTTTACCTTTTCCAGACTTGGTAGTAATTAATACCACTCCGGAAGCACCCCTTGAACCATACAACGACGTTGCCGATGGTCCTTTAAGGATTGTAACTGATTCGATATCATTTGGATTGATATCGTTGAACCGGTTACCATGGTCTGCATATCCGGAAGTAGACCTTCCGTCACCACCTCTTGTTGTCTCATTGTTGATTGGAATACCATCAACTACGATCAGGGCGTTGTTGTTTCCGGTAAGGGATCCCTCACCTCTTAACACAATCCTTGTAGATGCTCCTACTGATCCAGATCCTGTAGACAATCTAACACCAGCTGCTTTTCCTCTTAAAGCTTCAAGTGTATTCTTGTTTGGAGCAGATAACAACTCATCTGCACCAACTGTCTGATTAGCATAGACAACATCACGGGTATTTCTATCAATACCCAATGCAGAAACAACGACTTCGGAAAGCTCAGTAACATCAGCTGTCATGCTGATATCAATGACTGACCTTGCGCCAATCTCTACTTCCTGACTGGTCATTCCTATAAAGGAATAGACAAGTGTTGATGCGTCATCAGGAACTGACAATCGGTAGTTACCATCCAAATCTGTGGTAGTACCTGTAGCTGTACCTTTGAGTACAACGTTAACTCCGGGAATTGATTCACCGTCTTCATCGGTTACTTTCCCGGATACCGTTCTCTGTGCCCATGATTCGAATGCAAATACAGTCGAAAACATGAAGCAGAGTAGTAGAATCCTCTTCATATAATTCTGGTTTAATTGTACATTAATAATTCTCAATGTTAAAATTATAATAATTTGTTCACATTAAGCAATAGGGGTTTTTCTTTTACAGGCTGTCCGTATAAGAGTGTTTTATTATAAAATTTGGAAAAAACGGGATAAAAATTTAGCAACCTGCCTTGTTGAGGACCGCAGCAAAATAATCATTTAAGATCTGACAATTTACCTAATATTAATTTTGAGGGAACATTAGGAAAAAAAATGTAAAAAAGTTCTATTCAGAGGAGATAGCGGCTTTTATTACCCTGAATTCGATTCTTCTGTTCCGTTTTCGGCCTTCTTCAGTCACATTGGAATCTATTGGCCTGGAAGATCCGTAGCCCTCATAAGATAGCCTGTTGAGCGCAATTCCTTTTTCATTAAGGTAATTGAATACAGACATTGCCCTTTTGGTAGATAGGTCCTTGTTGTATTCCTCAGTGCCAATATTATCTGTATAACCCTCGATTCTTACATTAATTCCGGGATTGTTTTTCAGATAGCCATAAATCTGATCCAACTCCGACAATGACCTTCTATCTAATGCATATTCATTAAATTCAAAATATACGTTCTCAAGGATCATTGATATGCCATCCTTAATCGGTCTTAAGTAAATATCAATGGTATCCGGCTCAAGCAAAGAATTGGATCGTGCTTCGAAAGTAAGATCTTCAAACAGGTAATTTTCTTTACTGATAAATACACCGTATTCATGGCCCTGGGTCAAAACAAGGAAATATCGACCGGTCACAGAATCTGAGCTTACCTGATAGACTATATCCTGTTGATCCAGGTCTGACATATGAAAACTGGCCTGTAGTGGTGCATTGGTTTCTTCATTCAACACCCTGCCTGTAATATAACTGGAGGTATTTCTAATGAGTGTATCATTCATGATCTGGAATTTCATGATATCACTCCGAACGATGGTCCCGTGTTCACTGATCTCTTTACTGAAATAGGCATTTTGTCCGTCCGCGGTAATGAAAATGCCCACTTCATCATTAAAGGTATTTATCGGATATCCGAGGTTCACAGGTTTGGACCATCCGTTGCCTTCTTTTGTACACAGGTACATGTCATAACCACCCATACCCTGTCGACCCTTGGAAGAGAAAAACAAAGATTGCCCGTTCACATGGATAAAGGGTGTGATATCATCTTCAGAGGTGTTCACATTTGATCCAAGATTTTGCGGTTTGGTCCAATCAGTCCCCTCCAGCTGGGTAACCCAAATATCCCGTGCTCCAAGTCCGCCAGGTCTCGATGAGGCAAAATAGAGTGTTTTGCCATCTGCACTCAATGCAGGTTGTGATTCCCAATCTATTGAATTGACCGTTGGCCCAAGATTCTTAGGGATTGACCAGCTATCCCCTACCCTGTAGGTAATGTAGAGGTCACAGCTACCCATTGACTGCCGTCCATTGCAAGAAGTAAATATAAGGGTTCTACCATCGGCCGAAATGGTACACGCACCTTCGTTGAAGGAAGAATTGATAAATGGTGAAATCGACTCTGCCGGAGTCCATTTACCATCTTTTTTATAGCTTATCACCAAATTCTCATCTCTTTCAATGCCCTGGGCTGTATAAATGATCTGTTGATTATCAACAGTCAGTACAGGGAAATACTGGAGCCTGAACTTGTTAACTTCATCGGGAAGCCTTTCTATCTCAATGATTTTAGGTTTTTGAATAGCTTGTAATGCATACGCAATGTTGGACGACAGATGTTGGACCTGTGGACTTAGACTGCTTTCGGTATTCGCATTCACGAGTGCATTTTTTGCTTCCTGGTAATTACCTTTCTGAAAATGCATATTGGCTATTGTGATCCACAACGAAGGATTTACTTTGCTAAACGGTGTCACCTTGGTAAACCGCTCATAATAAGCTAACGCTGAATCTTTCTCCTGCAAAACAGAATAAGTAGTGGCCAACCTTAGATAAGGCGCCCCATAGGTGGGGTCTTTCTCAATGATCTTTTTGAGAATTTCAATGGCACCACCAAAATTTCTTGCTCTCAATTCAAGTTCGGATTTCTCATAAAGCTTGAGACTCTTCTTTTGCTGGGCTTCTAGACCTGAAAACAAGCTCAGAGATAGGATGGCATAAAAAATCAGACGCATCAGGGGATATTCATGTACTTATGTACCTGTAAAGATATCCGCCATTTTGGATTCTGCTTGATATAGTCGATAATCAGTGGGGTCATGGCCTCCCTTTTTGACCATTCCGGCTGCAAATAAAGTAACGCATCCTTTTGCATCTTTTGAGCATGCTCCTCTGCCCATTTTAGGTCAGACTTGTTGAAAACAATCACCTTAAGCTCATGGGAGCGGTAATAAAACTCTTCCCTGGGAGGTTTGAACTTCTTAGGTGAAAAACAAACCCAGTCCCATTGACCAGAAAGCGGATAAACTCCGGAAGTCTCAATATGGGTTTTAAGACCAGCATGTTGTAGTTGATCCGTGAGACCGCTGAGATCATACATCAATGGTTCTCCCCCTGTGACAACCACAATCTCGGATTTTGATTCAACGGCTGATGCGGTGATATCAGCAACCGCGCTGAAAGGATGCTGCTCAGCATCCCAGCTTTCTTTCACATCACACCAGACACACCCCACATCACATCCGCCCAGCCTAACGAAGTAGGCCAACTTCCCTGTGTGAAACCCCTCCCCCTGCAAAGTGAGAAAGGACTCCATCAGAGGCAATTGATCAACCTGTGATTTCGTCTGAATGTTGTTTTTCATACGCCCTGATAGTATTCAACAACAAGGATGCGATAGTCATGGGTCCAACTCCTCCTGGTACGGGCGTGATATATGACGCCTTTTTCGATGCTTCATCAAACTCTACATCCCCTACTAGTTTAAAGCCTGATTTTCTACTCTTGTCTTCTACCCTCGATGTCCCTACATCTACGATGACAACCCCTTCTTTTACCATGTCAGCACTAATGAGTCCCGGCTTACCAACGGCAGCAATCAGAATATCCGCCTCTTTGGTGTATTGAGTAATGTCATGAGTATACTTGTGGCAAACAGTCACAGTTGCATGACCATCCTCGAGCATCATCATGCTGATAGGAGCTCCTACCAATCTACTGGCGCCCACTACCACGCAGTGTTTTCCTTCCAGGTCAACCTCGTATCGGCGCAAAAGCTCCATAATACCAAAAGGTGTAGCAGGCAGGATGAGCTGATGCTTGGAATTAATACTTCCAAAATTCTGATTAGTGAATCCATCAACATCTTTTACCGGAGAGATACAATCCGTTACTTTTTCTACAGAGATATGCTCTGGCAGCGGCAACTGAACAATAAATCCATCAATATCCTCATCCTGGTTTAGCTGATCGACATGCTTCAGCAGCTTTTCCTCTGAGATGGTACTCGCAAAATGCATGAGCGTAAAATCAAAACCTACTGCCTTGCATGCTTTGATCTTCCCGTCAACATAAGTATGGCTGGCAGAATCATCACCAACAATTATGATAGCCAGATTTGGGGCTCTGAGTCCCTTGCTTTTGATTGCTTCAACCTTTGCAGCTATTTCATTCTTGATGTCACTTGCTACTTTTTTACCATCCAGTATTGTTGCCATGAGAATTCTGAGATCTTTTCTAATCTAACTTTAACACCGCCATGAAGGCTTCCTGTGGGATCTCCACATTTCCAACCTGGCGCATCCTTTTCTTACCTTTTTTCTGCTTTTCCAGCAATTTACGTTTTCTTGAGATATCACCTCCGTAGCACTTGGCCAATACATTCTTTCGCATGGCTCTGACAGACTCTCTGGCAATAACTTTTGTTCCAATGGCCGCCTGAATAGCGATTTCAAACATCTGACGTGGCAAGAGTTCTTTAAGTTTCTCACAAAGTCTTTTACCCCATTCATAGGCTTTCTCGCGATGAACGATCGCAGAAAGGGCATCTACGGGGTCACCATTGAGCATAATATCCAGCTTGATCATATTGGAAGTCCTGTACCCTATGAGTTCATAATCCAGTGATGCATACCCTCGCGAAATCGTCTTCAGCTTGTCGAAGAAATCGAACACGATCTCTGAAAGTGGCAATTCGAAGGTGAGCTCCACCCTATTTGATGTCAGGTAAACCTGGTTTTTAATTTCTCCTCGTTTATCCACACACAAGGCGATCACCGGACCGATAAAATCTGCCTTAGTGATAATCTGTGCCCTGATATATGGCTCCTCTATCCGTTCGATGTACCCGGGGTCAGGAAGCTCTGAAGGAGCACTCACTTTCTTTAATTCACCATTGGTTTTTATCACATGAAATTGCACACTCGGGACAGTGGTGATCACCGTCATGTCAAACTCACGCTCCAATCGCTCCTGCACAATCTCCATGTGGAGCATCCCCAGAAATCCACATCTAAATCCAAAGCCAAGGGCTACTGATGTCTCTGGCTCCCATACCAGCGAGGCATCATTGAGCTGAAGTTTCTCCATCGACGCTCGGAGCTCTTCAAATTCTGATGTCTCCACAGGGTAGATACCCGCAAAAACCATGGGTTTTACATCTTCAAATCCACGAACCATTCGGGTGGTCGGCCGATCGACATGTGTGATCGTATCTCCTACCTTCACCTCTTTGGCCACTTTGATACCAGAAATCAGATAACCTACGTTTCCAGCCTTGATTTCGCCTTGAGGATCATGTTGGAGTTTTAAAATGCCAATCTCATCCGCCTCATACGTTTTCCCGGTATTGACAAATTTTACTTTATCGCCTTGGCGTAAAGTGCCGTTAAAAACACGGTAAAACACTTCGATCCCCCGGTATGGATTAAACACCGAATCAAAAATCATCGCCTGGAGAGGCTCCTCGGGATCTCCGGTTGGTGCCGGCACTTTCTCCACGATCGTCTGGAGGATCTCCTCAATCCCTATACCCTCTTTTGCGCTGGCGTGGATAATATCTTCTTTTTTGCAACCTATCAGATCAATTATCTGATCAGAAACCTCATCGGGCATGGCACCAGGCAAATCTATTTTATTCAATACGGGTATGACCTCCAGGTCATGCTCAATGGCCAGATAAAGATTTGATATGGTTTGCGCTTCGATGCCCTGGGACGCATCTACGACGAGTAAAGCTCCTTCGCATGCTGCAATTGATCTCGATACCTCGTAAGAAAAGTCTACATGGCCCGGAGTATCAATCAGGTTCAATACATACTTCACGCCATCCTTCAGGTAATTCATTTGAATTGCATGACTTTTGATGGTGATCCCCCGCTCACGTTCAAGGTCCATGTTGTCAAGTAACTGATTTTGCATCTGACGTTGAGTCACAGTTTGAGTATGCTCAAGCAGTCGGTCTGCCAGGGTACTTTTACCGTGGTCAATGTGGGCGATAATACAGAAATTTCTTAGGTGCTTCATGCTATTCTGAAAAGGACTGCAAAAGTAGTCATTAGGTATACATCAGGAAATGTTTCCCCTTCATTTAATTACCAGACGGAGTTTTTGAGGTTATCAAACTCTATTTTTGGTGTCTATTATCAAAGTAACAGGGCCATCATTCAAAAGGTTTATCTGCATATTAGCTCCGAACTCCCCCGTTTTTACTGGAACGTCCAGAGAAGATACTTCATGAACAAATTTTTCATAAAGTGGGATGGCTGTTTCCGGTTTTGCCGCCTTGATGAAAGAAGGTCTGTTTCCCTTTTTCGTGCTGGCATGTAGTGTAAACTGACTTACAATGAGGATTTCACCATGAATATCTTTCACACTCAGATTCATTTTTTCCTCCTCATCAGCAAATATCCTGAGATTTACCAGCTTCTGCGTGAGCCATGTTATGTCTTCATGATTATCTTCTTCCTCAATACCGATTAGCACTACCAGGCCAGAATTGATCTCACCCTTGATGATTCCAGAAATAGAAACCGAAGCATGGGAAACTCTTTGAATAACTGCGATCATCGAGCTATTGCGCTTTCTCCCATTGCTTAAAGTTCTCTATATCGCTGGCCAGACTTTGTAAGACAAAATAGAGTACCGATATATCATCTGTAAATCCAAGTGCTGGAATAAAATCAGGTATCAGATCAAAAGGTGTGATAAAGTATACCAGACTAAATATGAGTAACAGAATAGACTTGTTAGAAAATGATGGATAGGTCCCGTTAAAATGAGATTGAATCATCCTCATCACAAGCTTAATATTCGAAACAAAAACATTTCTCTCTTCGCTATCATCATGCAATACCTGCAGCTTGTCTGTAACTTTTTTCAAAAGTGCCTTTACCTTCTCGTTATTGTTAATAAAGTCTTTTGATCGCTCGAAAATTCTTTTAACACGTGCGTTTTTTATCAAAATACCTCCTTTATTTCTTCTTTAATATATGTTAATGCGCCTTTCAATGTATCATTTTCCTGTTTCAGAGACTTCTCAAAGATCAGTTTAGCCAAATCCAGTCCAGTGGCATTTTCCTGCACTTCATTGCCAGCTTCATTGATCATGGAGATTAATTGCTCTACCGCACTGGATACAAAAGTCCAGGCATCTCCTGACATATAAACCTGCTGAGACAGGTTATGGTTATACTCACTTCTGATTTCCGAGATCAAAGCAGACTGCAAATCTTTGGCAGTCATCTTATTGCTGTTGAGTCTCGGGATCATATTTGAAGGGGAGATGCGCTCCAAAAGCAGGCATACCCTTTCATAAGCCTGAAGCCTGATAGGTGTAACAATTTCAGCATTTTTTTGCCGGATAGAATACTTATATTCTTCCAGCTGTTTTGTAGTAAACGAACGGACAATTAGGTAAGCGGCATACAGCACCAGTACAGCAGGTAAAACAATTTTTAATAAGTCGATGATCATTTCCATCCAGAAGTGTGTTATGATTAATGTTTAAGTTCAAAATTAAGTATTTTCTTTGTTGATCATGATGCCTCCGGTTACCATTAGCAAAAAAGCAATAACAGAGATCAAGCACATCATCCAGGCCAAAAAAGTTCCCGAGGGATATGGTCTCCGAATAGGGGTGAAAGGCGGGGGCTGCGGCGCTACCCTGATACTGGGATTTGATCAAAAACTGGAAAATGACATCGAGTACACGATTGAAGACGTGCCTGTATACATCCAAAAAAAGGAAACCCTATTCGTAGTTGGAAAAGAGGTCGATTTCTATGAGGGGTCAGACAAAAGAGGTTTCGTATTCAATGATCAAAATTGATCAGGCTGTCAATTCCACAGTAGCCTTCTGACACAGTCCCTTTACCGGTGGGTTGTACTTACTCACTCGCACTTTAACCTCACGGACATGCGGAAATTTTGATTTAATGCGTTTGATGATTTTTCCTGCCAGGTGTTCAAGTAGTGTGGCATCAATACTCATCACCTCAGCCACCATACCATAGACTTTCTCATAGTTGACCGTGCCTTCCAGCTTATCTTCTTCTACAGCTTCCTTAAAATCCAACTCCATCTCCACATCCACAGAGTATTTGTTGCCGATGATCCTCTCCTCCTCATAATATCCATGACGGGCATAAAACTCCATACCCTCGAGCATTACCTTACCCATTACGCTTCGTCTATTTGATCAAAAAACGAACCTTTATCTTCAGCATCTGTATTGACAGGTTCTTTCTTTGCGGATTCCTTTTTTTTCACTTCCTGCTGCGTATCCTCAGTGGGTTCATCCTTTGCTTCTTCCTGAGCTTCAGCCATAGGCGCTTCAACTGAGGGTGTTTGCGGAGGGGGTTGATACGCTACGGGTTCTTCATTTTTCTTCTTGGGGCTTGGAAGATCCTCTTTAGTCAGTTTTTTCAGTTCAACCTTGCTCAGCTTTAATTCATCAGAGTTAAGCCGGTCCTCGGATGCCCGCACCAGCTCTTTCACTCTTTTGCCGTAATCCACGATATCAAAATCACCACGCTTCCGATCTATGCTGGATATTTTGTCCATGATCTCCGAAGAGAGATGTTTCAGTTCTTTGATCACATTACTACGATAGTTCTCCAACTCATGATAATTCTGGTCAAGTTTTTCTACCGCTTCCTGCATCTCTTCTATCATCTCCCTGGCTTCCTGTTCCGCCCGCTCGATGATATCACCGGCCTTTGACTTGGCTTCACTCATCAGGGCTTCTGCATTCATCTGAACCTCTTTCAGGTGCAGCTCGGCAGTTTTATTGGCCTGATCGATCAGGTTGGCCCCAGTGTCTTCAGCGGTCTTCAGGGTTTTGAACAGCGAACTTTCTACTTCCCTCAGCTTCTGAACTTCCTTTTGGGATTGATCAAGCTTGATTTTGTTTTCTTTGTTCTCATCCAGGACACGCTCCCATTCATTGGATAGAGATTGCAAAAAAGCAATAACCTCATCCTTGTCGTATCCCCTTAGCTTTTTTTCAAAGCTCTTTTGTCTTATTTCAAGTGGTGTGATCTTCATTGACCTGTAAAATTAACATCCCAGATAGAAATAGTACGATCATCGCTACATGAAACCACCCAATTATTATGCTGCATCCATAAAAGTTTGTTTACCGAAGTACCATGACCGGCATGTCTGGCTTTGTCAATGACCTTCAACAACTTGAAACTGTGGGCATCCCACACCTTTATAGATTTGTCCATGCTACAAGATACAAAATATTGGCCGTCTGCCCGGAAATGGATATGATTGATAGCATACATATGAGCAGGAATCTCTTCTACCAGCTGGTAATTGTTGTGAATATCCCAAAACTTGATCCTGGCATCCCTGCTACCACTTACCAATAGGGGAAGCTGCGGGTGATATTGTAGCGTAAATACTGAAACCTTATGCGCTTCAATTTCCTGGATTACAGACAGGTCCTTTGGATTCAGGATACGGATCGTATTGTCACTATATCCTACAGCTATTTCCTTCCCATTGGGATTGATAGCTATCGTGCGTGCACTTTTATCCGACCATGATTTTTTGGCAAGCACATTTAGATCCCAATCCAAATGTATAACCATACCATCGCCACAGGCAACCCAAATTGACGCATTGTCGCACTGAATATCAAAGATGGATGAGGTCGTCAATGCTACTGAAGCTATCTCCTCTCGCTTTTCTACATCAATCAGGTGTACTCCGCTAAAGTTTTGTCCCACTACCAGTAAACCCTTTGATTTAAGGAATGCCAGCGCATAAACTGAAGAAGGTACTTTAGCAATCATCACACCATTTTCTGGTTCCCTCAGATCCCAAAGCGCTATCATTCCATCGCCTCCTGCAGAAATAAAATGGGAGTCGCTCACCTTTTCAAGGGTATATAGCGAGTCATTGTGACCAGAAAGTGTTTGTATCTTTTTGACCTGGATGGTGCTCATCTCATGAATTTCGTTTAAAATTAACGATTGAAGGATAGAAAAATTCAATGCCGCTTCTTTTATCAAAACCTATTAACAAGGATTCTGCATATGCCGTTTGGAATATTCAGGAAACTTATGACGTGATTAAGACACTTCATAATGAACCTTTACCAGACAATCTAAACCCTCAACGGCTATCAGAATGGATTGTTGGCCGGGTACTCATTAAGAATATTTGTTCAATCCTGGATGTCCCCTACAAAGGCATTACTGTGGATGAAACTGGGAAACCACATTTGGTAGACAACGATGTACATATCAGCATTACCCATTCCTTCCCGATGGCAGCTGCCATGATCCATAGAAAAAACGCCTGTGGAATCGATCTGGAAAGACCACGACATAAACTTTTTAGCATTCGGGAGAAATTCATCAATAGCCGGGAGAAAAAATATGTGGATGATCTCTACAACCTGTGTGCCGTCTGGTGTGGCAAGGAAGTACTTTATAAAATCTACGGCAGAAAGCAGTTGAGTCTGAGAGATCACACCACTATTGAGATCAAAACTCCGGAATTGCTGAAAGGAAAAATCCATAAAGAGGATTTTAATAAAACCTATAAAATCCATTACGAACAGATCAAAGAATACTACCTGGCATACAGCCTATAAACTTTCTTATGGATAGTTACGTTAAATTTGCCTCTGAATGAACCTATTTGGCATTTTGTAAATTCTTAGTTCATGGATAAGCATTTTTTAGAAAAGATTTTCAAGCAACACCAGGAGTCTCCTCCCTGCCCATCACCAAAGATCATAGCAAGCTTTTTTACCAACTTGCTAGAATCGCTTTTTCCAGATCATGCCAAGATAAAATTTGAAACGGTCAAAGAGTTTGATCTTCACTTCCAAAAACTCAAAGTAGAGCTGGATGAGCTGCTGACCAAAAACCCAATGAAAGGGTATGTGGACCTGGAGCATGTGGCAGATGATTTTTTTGAAAAACTGCCCTATATCCATTCAAGGTTAGAAAAAGACATTACCGCCTTGTATGAAGGTGACCCTGCAGCAAAAAGCAGAAGTGAAGTGATTCGCTCCTACCCAGGTTTCTATGCCATTGCAGCCTATCGAATGGCTCATGAGCTGCATAAGCTTGGAGTGAAAGTGATCCCCAGAATCATTTCGGAGCATGCACACAGCAAAACAGGTATTGACATCCATCCAAATGCCCGTATCGGTGAGCATTTCTGCATAGATCACGGTACAGGTGTGGTGATCGGTGAGACCACCGTGATTGGAGATCATGTCAAAATATACCAGGGAGTAACTTTAGGCGCACTGAGTGTAGAC
This sequence comes from Cyclobacteriaceae bacterium, assembly GCA_965228595.1. Taxonomy (GTDB): domain Bacteria; phylum Bacteroidota; class Bacteroidia; order Cytophagales; family Cyclobacteriaceae; genus UBA7330. Next base: position 768,784 of record OZ245828.1, read on the forward strand.
AAATCAGATGCTGAAAAGAAGAGACATCCCACGCTGGAAGATCATGTAATCATTTATTCGGGTGCTACGATCCTCGGCGGAGAAACCACAATCGGTCATGGCAGCATCATTGGTGGTAATGTATGGATCACCAGAAGCATACCGCCGAACAGCAAGATCTATTACCAGGCCCGAATGCACAACAGTGATACGGATCAGACGGATCTTTATGTGTATAAAGAAAACTTAGAATGAATATTTTCGACCTGATTGGGAACACCCCAATCGTGAAGCTCAATCGAATTCCCAGAAATCCTAAGGTTAGCCTATACGCTAAACTCGAAGGTCAAAACCCCGGAGGCAGCGTAAAAGACCGTGCAGCATTCAATATGATTGATAGTGCACTCAAGCGTGGGGACATCAAAAAAGGAGATCGGCTGATTGAAGCTACCAGTGGAAACACTGGGATTGCGCTCGCCATGGTGGCTCAGTCCCTGGGACTTGATTTGACACTTATCATGCCAGACAACTCTACTTCAGAGCGCGTCAAGACCATGGAGGCTTATGGAGCCAACTTGATCCTGACACCCGCTGACAGGACCATAGAGTATTCCCGCGAGTTGGCGGAAGAAATGGCGGAGAAGGAGGGGTACTATATCCTCAACCAGTTTGCCAATCCGGACAATTATGAGATGCACTACAAAACGACCGGTCCTGAGATCTGGAAAGACACTGAAGGAAAGATCACGCATTTCGTATCTGCCATGGGTACTACAGGCACCATCATGGGTGTCTCAAGATACCTGAAAGAAAAAAATAAAGACATTCAGATTGTGGGAACACAACCAAAGGATGGTTCCAGCATTCCCGGAATCAGAAGATGGTCTCCTGAATTTCTGCCTAAGATTTACGAACCTGAGCGTGTTGACCGCATCGTGGATGTGAGTGCAGAGGAAGCAACCGAGATGACGCGGAGGATGGCCAAAGAAGAAGCGATCCTGGCAGGCATGAGCAGTGGTGGAGCCTTAAAGGCGGCACTGACCATCGCTGATGAGTTGGAAAAGGGTGTGATTGTGTTTATCGTATGTGACCGGGGTGACAGGTATTTGAGTTCGGACCTTTTTTAGTGCTGCCATTACGTTATTTAATATAATTTAAATAACTTTAAGATGTGGTTAGAAACAAGCTGTTCATTATTATTTCTTTTGCTCTTATCAGCTTATTTGCTTGTAAGGTAGAAGAAGCTTCCCCTGACATTGTTTCAAACCAGGAATGTATTATCAAATACAATAATGATCTCGAATTATTAGTTATCTCGGTGAGCAGCTCAGGCAGCTACGACTCACAAAATATTTATATTCCAAAAACGGATCTCAATGGCTTTAATGAGGGAGACCTTGTTTTTTTCAGTGGAGAAATAACGCGATATGATTCCCGCAGCCTGAAAGTATTTGTTGGCCAGGAATTTTATCATATTTCACTTTCGGATATAAAAGTGGCCGATTAGACTACTTTGCCACCACACCCGATTCATGCTCGCCGGCTAAACTGACTAAAGAATCCATTTTTAATTCCTCTTCTTCAGGTAGTTTATCCGAAAAATTTTTCAAATCAGGCTGCCCTCCATCCACCCAGGCGGTATACCAGAGATCGGCCGTCATCTTAATGGCCTTCCTGAGTTGCCTTTCTACCATTCCATTCAGCCTACGATGGTAAGCTTTTGAAAAATTGTAGGAATAGACCCGTACCATTGTCTGGCCTCGCTCCTCAAAGGAATATTTCTTAGAGTCATCAAATTTTTCCGTAAGCTCTTTTTCAAAAAGCAAAACTGAGTCGAGGGCTAAATGAGCATCATTCACGGCCTCCCAGGCTCGAAGTTGCGGGTTGGATTCATATTCAGCCTTCCCCACAAACAAGTCATACGATTCGAAGAATAATTCAGGTAGTCTGGACTCCCAAAAGCCATGAATCCCATATTGCCCGGTCAGCTGACCATTATAATTTTCCGAAGTATGAAGAGGTACGTTCGCATCACCCACATAATGCCCGAGATCTGCAGATAACCTCAGGATCGCATCCATATCCTGATGGAGAAATGCTTGCGTTAGCCAATGCTTTACCGCAGAAATATGCCAGGGGACAATTCCATAAGCTTCTAAAGTATCTTCTCCGTATTGCTCCACCGCCTCCATCCAGTACCTGGGCAAATGGTATGCGGCACTATCCCCATACACATCCAAATCAATGTAATGCCTTGGCGCTTCGTCATCCACTATATAACGCCGCATATCGGGATTTACGGCCTTTTCGGTGATATAATGAATGTGTTTTTTATAAAAACCAATCATTTCCGAAGGCAATGAGAAAACAGCTATGCGGTTAATCTTCCGATGTGCGAAAAATCCCCAGCTTATTAAGAAAGGCGTACTCAGCACCAATAGGATAAGGTATACTTTTTTCATAACGGGATATAAAAATAATTTAGATCACGCACATAAAAAATAAAGTTTTGTATCTCATATAGGTTTTATTTATCATTATTTCTATCTTTGCATCCCTAAAAATTGCAACAAGAGATAGATTATGGCAAACCATAGATCGGCATTAAAGAGAATCAGATCGAGTCAGACTAAAAGAGAGACAAATAAGTATCAGCATAAGACTACACGTACTTATATCAAAAGACTGAGAGAAGAGACTAAAAAACCTGAGGCAGAAAAACTGCTTAGGGAAGTGACTCATATGATCGATAAGCTGGCTAAAAAGAATGTGATTCACAAGAATAAGGCTTCAAACCTTAAGTCCAGCCTCACTAAAAAAGTGAATGCCCTGAAGTAATCTCACTTTTTATTTAAGAAATTTACATCTACCCTGTCTATCAACGGACAGGGTTTTTTATTATCTTCCACTTTATAAACTGGCAGATAATGGAAGACAAAGTACTTTCAATCAAAAAATGGGCTGAAGAAGACCGCCCTAGAGAAAAACTCCTACTTAAAGGAAAAGCAACCCTGAGCGAAGCAGAGTTGATTGGCATTCTTTTAGGCTCCGGTACCACAAGTTTGAGTGCGGTAGACCTCGCAAAGCAACTACTTATTTCGGTAAATTATAACCTCAATCTCCTGGCCCGTCTTTCTGTCAAGGATCTGATGAAATTCAAGGGTATTGGTGAAGCCAAAGCCATCACCATTGTCAGTGCGCTAGAGCTTGGCAGGCGTCGCAAAGAATCTGAGGTTGTAAAAAAACCGAAGATCACAACAGCCAGATCAGCTTATGATCTCATGAAAGGAGAATTGATGGATTTACCCTATGAGGAGTTTTGGATCCTTCTGCTCAAGAGAAACAATGAGGTAATTAAAAAGGCTAAAATCAGCAGCGGAGGGGTATCAGGTACGGTTGTCGACCCAAAGATCATTTTTAAGTATGCCCTGGATGAAATGGCCAGTTCCGTCATTCTTGTCCACAATCACCCTTCGGGTAATCCCCGTCCCAGCCACTATGACTTACAACTCACTAAAAAACTAAAAGAGGCTGGTAAGTTTCTGGATATTTCAGTCATCGATCACATTATATTTTGTGACCATGATTATTATAGCTTTGCAGATGATTCAGCACTTTGAAACGCTATGAAGAAACTGTTTTATTTCCTGGGCCCAATCGTCATCATCATTTTCGCCTACACCATTTTCAGAACGGGCGAAGATGAAGACTACATCAATAAAATTGAAGAAGAACGTGCATCAAGGATCAAATTCCTAAAAGTTTCTGATGCCTCCCCTTTTCAATTGTATGACAAGGAATTTTCTGAGCCGGAATACTACCCCATCTCAGCTGACTACAGGGTAAATGCCAAACTGGAAAGATTCCAGACCAGAGAGCGAATGACCATTCAAAACAGTGATGGCTCTGAGACGCAGTACCAGAAATTTGCCCATGCCATTTTTTCACTCAAGGGTCAGCAACACCGATTGCTTATCCTCAAGCACATGAATATGGGTGCGATCTCACAGTATTTCACCGGATTCGCTGACAACACAAGCGGTAACGATACCTATGGAGGTGGGCGTTACCTTGACCTGGAAATAGGTAAATCAGACAACATTGTGATTGATTTTAACCTGGCATATAATCCTTATTGTGCATATGTAGATGAATACCAATGCCCATTTCCCCCAAAGGAGAATGTTTTATCCATAAGAATCGAAGCAGGTGAGAAGGATTATCACAAATAATCCTCCACAAATATCCTTCCCTTTTCTATTTTTGCAAGCCTTTAACATTTACTCATCCGAATGAAGATTTCCTACAATTGGCTTAAAGATTTTATTGATATCTCCGAAAGTCCGGAGACCATTGGCGACGTCCTTACCCAAACCGGTCTCGAAGTGGAGGGCATCGAGCGAGTAGAGAAAATCCCGGGTGGAATGGAAGGATTGGTTGTAGGAGAGGTAAAAGAATGCATCCCTCACCCCGATGCTGATAAGCTTAAGCTCACAAAAGTAGATGCTGGCACAGGTGAGTTACTACCCATCGTTTGTGGTGCTCCTAATGTGGCCAGCGGGCAAAAAGTCATTGTAGCTACTGTCGGTACCACAATATACCCGACAGATGGGGAGCCCTTCAAAATCAAAAAAGCTAAGATCCGTGGAGAAGTATCTGAAGGCATGCTCTGTGCCGAAGACGAAATTGGACTTGGGATAAGCCATGAAGGATTACTCATCCTGGATACGGACAAGAAAAATGGCACGCCCGTCAAGGAACTGTTCGAAACGGGTGAGGATTTTGTGTTCGAAATCGGATTGACACCCAACAGGGGTGATGCCGTCTCTCACTTTGGTGCAGCACGTGATTTGAAAGCATTTTATCGGCGACCCATCAAAGTCCCTACTGCGCCTGCACAAAAACCTGAGATCGATCAACCTATCGAAGTGGTTGTAGAAGACACCATAGCCTGTCCACGGTATTCGGGGGCCACCATACGTGGCGTCAAGGTAGGTCCCTCACCGGATTGGCTTCAGTGGAAATTGAAGGCAGTTGGCCTCACACCTATCAACAACATTGTGGACATCACCAACTATGTCATGCTCAGCATTGGGCAGCCCATGCACGCCTTTGATGCAGATAAAATAGCAGGCGGCCAGGTGATCATCAAGAAACTACCAGAGGGAACAACCTTCAAAACACTGGATGAAGTAGATCGGAAGCTTGGTAGGGATGACCTCATGATCTGCGATAAAAATGGAGGCCTGTGCATTGCCGGTGTCTTTGGAGGCGTTGATTCAGGTATCACGGACAATACCACCAATGTATTCCTGGAAAGTGCTCATTTTTTAATGGATAGTGTACGGGCTACTGCCATGAGGCATGGACTGTCTACCGACGCATCTTTCCGGTTTGAGCGTGGAGCTGATCCGGAGATGACAATACCGGCCCTACACTGGGCCGTAAACTTTATTTTAGAGATTGCAGGAGGTAAGCTCGCATCCGATTACATCGATGTTTATCCTCATAAGATCCTGCCTAAAGAAATCCCCACGACTTTTAGTAATTTCTCTCGACTCATTGGCATGGACATCCCCGATGACAGAATCATCACCATCCTCAACGATCTGGATATTGAGACCAGGGATGTCAAAGACGGTGGGTTTACAGCGGTAGTGCCCCCTTTCCGAAGTGAAGTGACCAGAGAAGCGGATCTGGTGGAAGAAGTTCTGAGGATTTATGGAATAAACAATGTGGAGCTGGATGGCCAGTCAAATGCTGGCAATACCATTTCCTCTTCTGATGACAAGGAACCGCACAGCGTGTTTGAAGAACTGTCCTTTTATCTGGCTGGTCAGGGATTTTCCGAGATCATTACCAACTCGCTCACCAACCCTGAGTATTTCACAAAGGCGCCTGTTTCAGATCTGACTCCTGTGGAAATCATAAATAAGTCGAGCCAGGAGTTGGGGTACATGAAGACGACTCCCCTTTACACAGCCCTGGAGTCATTGCGCCACAACATCAACCGAAAAAGGAGGAATATCAAGTTTTTCGAGCTGAGCAGGATTTATGGAAAGCGTTCGGAAAAATATGTAGAGCAGGAATTGCTCACCTTATACCTTTCAGGAGATCAACATGAAGAAAACTGGATTGCACCATCAAAGGGAGTATCTATTTATGACCTCAACGGATCAGTATATTCTTTGCTTGACTACCTGGATATATCAAATTACACGACTCAGCCTGCCGATGACGATCGATTTGAATACGCCATCGAAATAGTTATCCACAATCATCCGATAGGTGTAGTCGGAAAACTCAAGCGGCCGGTCCTCAAATTTTTTGAGATCAACCAGGAAGTTTTCTACGCAGAATTGGATTGGAAAAAGATTTTGAAAAATATTCGTCGCGATAAGACTTACCAGGAGTTGTCCAGATTTCCTGAAGTCAGGAGAGACTTGTCACTGATTGTGGATAAAAAAGTTTCGTTTAAAGCGTTAAGAGATGTAGCTTTAGATACAGAAAGAAAACTGCTAAATAGAGTGAACTTATTTAGCGTCTACGAAGGAGATAATATTGGAGAAGGGAAAAAAGCCTATGCATTGAGCTTCTACCTGCAGGATCTTGAGAAAACCCTGACAGACAAAGTCATTGACAAAGCCATGGGTAGGTTGATTAAAACTTATGAAAAAGACTTAGAAGCGATTATTAGAAAATAATGAGCAACGAAATTTTCCGCACTGAAATTACCAACCTGGATAGAAAGGTCAAATTATTACTCAACGAACATTCACAACTCAAACAGGAGATCGATTCACTTAAAAGACAGAATAATCTTTTGGAATCTAAAGTATCCGAAAAAGAAGTAGCCCTATCCGGCTTTCAAAATCAGATGAAAATTAGTAAAATTGTAGAAAGCATGGTAGCCGGAGAAGAGAACACTACTGAATTGAAAGAAGTGATTGATGGCTATATTAAAGAGATCGATAAATGCATTGCTCATTTGAGTGAAGCTAAATAATAAAATGGCTGAATTATCCATAAAACTTAAAATTGGGAATCGTGAATACCCAATGAAAGTAAAGTCAGAGGATGAAGAAAGGATTAGAAGGGCAGGTAAAATTTTAAATGAAAAAATAAAATTCTACAGAGACCGATTTAATCTTGAAGACAATCAGGACTTACTGGCAATGGTGGCTTTCGATTGCCAGGTGGAAAAAATGAAAAATGAGGAAACGCTTGAGACAACAGATGAAATTGCACTCGAGCAAATCAAAAACCTCAATCAGATGATTTCCAGTGCCATTTAACTCTTTTCTATAGTAAACCCTCATCTTAATGTTGGCTCCGTGTATTGTTGAACCTAGACAAAAGCAAACATGGACGACACCACTTATTTAATCCTGGTGGGGCTGATAGGCCTTGCGTTAGGATTTACCATAGATAGATTATTACTCAAGCGTTCTATTTCTAAGCGTATCAAAGCCGCGAAAGAAAAGAAAGAGCACATCATAAAGGAGGCAGAACTCACTGCTGAAAACATCAAGAAAGACAAGATCCTTGAGGCAAAGGAGAAATACCTTCGGTTAAAATCAGAATTCGAAGAAGAGGCCAACCGTAGAAAAAACCAAATTATCTCAAACGAGAACAAACTCAAACAACGAGAAGCGTCCTTCTCCAAACAACTTGAACAAACCAAAAGAGCTGAGGCTGAGATTGAATCCATGAAAGAAAACCTTTCGGCACAATTGGAAATCGTGAGGAAGCGTAAAGAGGAGTACGAAAAGATCAAGCAACAGCAAATTCAGATCCTGGAAAAGGTGGCTAACCTACGAGCCGAAGAGGCCAAAGAACAACTGGTGGAAACGCTTAAAGAAGAAGCCAGGACGGCTGCCAGCATCCAGATCAAAGACATCGTGGAAGATGCTAAGATGACAGCCACCAAGGAGGCTAAAAAGATTGTACTGCAGACCATTCAGAGAACGGCAACAGAACATGCCATCGAAAATTGCGTGTCCGTTTTCAATATTGAAAGCGATGACATCAAAGGAAAGATCATCGGTCGTGAAGGGAGAAATATCAGAGCACTGGAGGCCATCACAGGTGTGGAGATCATCGTCGATGATACACCCGAAGCCATCATCATATCCGGATTTGATCCGGTGAGGAGAGAGATCGCCCGACTGTCGCTTCACCGTCTGGTACAGGATGGCAGGATACACCCGGCCAGAATTGAAGAGATCGTCACCAAGACCCAGAAAAACATCAACGATGAAATTGTAGAAATCGGCGAACGAACCGTCATCGACCTGGGCATCCACGGGATACACCCGGAACTGATAAAGCTGGTAGGAAGAATGCGTTTTCGATCTTCCTATGGCCAAAACCTGCTACAGCACAGTAGAGAAGTAGCCAACCTCTGTGCCATCATGGCTTCAGAGCTCGGATTGAACGCCAAGCTGGCCAAACGTGCCGGGCTGCTCCATGATGTGGGCAAAGTATGGCCTGATGAGCCCGAAAAACCCCATGCCATCCTGGGAATGGAACTTGCACAGAAGTTCAAGGAAAGCAATGAGGTGTGTAATGCCATCGGCGCTCACCATGATGAAATAGAAATGACTTCACTCATCTCCCCTATCGTGCAGGCCTGTGATGCCATCTCCGGTAGCCGACCTGGTGCCAGACGAGAGATCATGGAGCAATACCTCAAAAGACTGAAAGAGCTGGAAAATCTAGCGCTCGGTTTTGAAGGTGTGAATAAATGCTATGCCATCCAGGCAGGCCGTGAACTTAGGGTGCTTGTGGATGCAGAGAATGTCACCGATAAAGCAGCCAACGAATTGTCATTCAATATTTCCCAAAAAATTGAAAAAGACATGCAATACCCCGGGCAGATTAAGGTCACAGTGATCAGGGAGACACGCGCGGTGGCCTTTGCCAAGTAAAGACCTGAGGAGGCTACAAATGATCAATCTGCATTTGTAGCCTCCTCTATTTCACCTCCCAAACCGACTCAGCAAACAGCTTATCTTTATCGTAAAGGGTTTCTACAACGCTGAATCCTGACCCTTCCGCCAACTCATGAATATCCTCCAGGTCAAACTTCCTGGAAATTTCCATTTTCATAGGCTCCCAGCGTTTGAATTGGACTTGTAGGTCCAATGCGCGTACATGCACTTTTTGGTCCTTCTGACTGATCAAATAACTGACGCATTCACCAGTTAATGGATTGTATGCAGGGTAATGCTTAAAACAGGACAGATCAAAATCCGCATCCAACTCTCTATTGATCCTCGCCAAAAGATTCAGGTTGAAATCACTGGTAACCCCTTGTTTGTCATTGTAAGCATTTAAAATGACAGCAGGATCTTTCTTCAGATCAACACCAATCATCATCATATCCTTTGGGTTCAGGTTCTGAGCAACAGACCCCAAAAATGATAATGCAAGGTCATGAGGGAAATTACCAATGTTTGAACCAAGGAAAAATACGATGTTCCGCTGGTGATTCTCTACTTTAATGTCGTGAAGAATCTTGAAGTAATCTCCGACCATGGGCTCGATACTAACTTCAGGGAGCTGGGTTTTTACATTTTCTTCAAGAATATTGAGCACATGGGGTGAAATGTCAATCGGGCAAAAAGTAAAGTCTATGTCGTTGCGGAAAAAATGTTCCAACAGCACCATGGTCTTTGCCCCGTCTCCGGCACCAAGTTCGATGAGCCTGAACGGCTGACTACCCGCTATCAGCTCCTGAATCCTTTGCTTTTCATTTCTGAAAATTGAGAACTCTGAACGGGTGAGATAATATTCATCCAATTCCATGATTTCCCTGAATAGCTCATCGCCATGTTTGTCATAGAAATACTTGGAGGAAAGAAACTTGGGTTTTGAGGTGAGTCCTTCACGGACATCGCTGCCAAAGTGTGACACGTTGATCGGTTAATTGAGTTAATGATTATTTATATCTTGCAAGTCTAATACCGCTAAACATCCACTGCAGATGAGGATGGAAAAAATTTCGGTAGGTATGTCTGATGTGTGACTTTGAAGTGCCGTATGATCCTCCCCTCAACACCATTTGATTGATCATGAACTTTCCATTGTACTCTCCCAATGCACCTTCATCTGGTTTAAAGTATGGATAGGGTCTGTATGGGCTTGAAGTCCACTCCCATAGATTTCCCAGGAAATCATACCCCCCTTTCGTTCTCTCCGAAAAATAACCTGACTCCACAAAGTTGGAATCATTAGAAATATTTGGTTCAGCCATCCTGGCAGCCACCTCCCATTCAAACTCCGTAGGCAACCGATAGCCCTTCCAGGTAGCGAAAGCTTCTGCCTCATAAAAAGATATATGTGAAACTGGCAGATTTCTATCTATCGGTTGAAGTCCATGTAACGTATAATGATACCAGGTATCGTCTTCCCGTATCCAGTACATAGGTGCCTTTATTTGCTCCCTGTTTACCCAATCCCATCCCTCAGAAAGCCAATATTGATGAGAAGCATAACCACCATCCTGTATAAACTCCAAATACTCCCCGTTTGTCACCAGTTGATCTGCTATTTCCATTTCCTGAAGAAACACTTTGTGCAAACTGGTTTCATTGTCGTAGCAAAATGAATCTCCCTGATGTCCTATTTCATAAACTCCCTCAGGAATCTCGATCCAGCCATCGCTGGCAACAGCTACTGATGGTATATCATTTGCTTCTGTGTACCCTGGGAATAATGGATTGTGTCCCAGGATGTATTTGATGTCATAAAGCAACAACTCCTGGTGTTGTTGTTCATGATTGAGCCCCACTTCCAATATGTATCTTTCACGATCCGACAATTGATGAGTCCCTAAATATTCCATGCAAGCCTGATCTACGTAATTACGATATTGGATTACTTCTTCCACAGTAGGCCTTGTTAGCGTTCCCCTTTCTGACCTCACCCAACGCTCCCCTGCTGCTATGTAGTAGCTATTAAACAACAAGGCATAGTCTTTATTGAAGGGTTTAAATGTTTTGTTGAAAGGAGCTAACAAGAACGTCTCAAAAAACCACGTGGTATGTGCCAGGTGCCATTTGGGGGGACTGACGTCCGTTGTCGGCTGCACCACATAATCTTCCTTTTCCAGGGGTTCACAAAGCTTGATAGAGAAATCTCGGATGGTTTTGAATTTGTCAATCAGTAGTTCCTGGCTTGAAATAGTTGGTAGGCTCATGAGGAGTATTTTTACTTAAAAGCAACACAATCGTATGCTATTTTGTTCAAACATTACACGGCCTATTTTATTTCAATTGTAATGTGTCGCTTGGCCGGCACTTCAAAGCTTGCCTGATCGAATGAGGGAGGTCCAAAGCTTCCTCTTGCCATGGAAAATCCATAAGGTTCTCTGGGTATACCCAACAGGTTGGTGTTTAACTCCCCATCGCTATTTAGATCATGATAAATGCTGATGGCATATTTGCCTGATGGCACAGAAGCAACAAAAGACAGTGACCCTGCCTTTTCTACCGGGATCATCTTAAAAAGAAAACCCTCTTTCCCTAAAAATTTATGCTCAGGCTGATAAATAGCTATCATCATAGCACCCTGAACCTTTTCCACGCCTGTAATGCGAATTTCAAGGTTGTGGTTTGTTTGCAGTAGCTGCAAAAAAAAAGAGAAGAAAATGATCATTAGTTTAACCATTCCTTCTCTTCTTATTGTTAATTATTTCGTTTATGATCAGGCAGCTACCTTCTTGGACTTATCTGCTTTTTTAGCTTTCTCTTCTTGCCTCATGGCTTTCAGATCAACTTGTTTTTGCTGCACAATATTGATAACTCCCACTTTATTCAAAAGCTTGATCACCTGATAGGTAGGATCAATCTCGTGCCATCTGATACCACCGAAATTAGCTCTTGAACCATATTTATGGTGATTGTTGTGATAGCTTTCACCCATCATCAGAAAATCAACAGGGAGGAAGTTTTTGGAAGTATCTCCCACCTCAAAGTTTCTATAGCCATATACATGCGCAAACCAGTTGATGATTGCGCCGTGGATAGGTGACAACATCCATTGTGCTGGTAATAATAACCACAACCACCATACGTCTGCATAGTTCCAGTAAACAAAGAAGTATACGGCACCCCAGCCAACTCTGGAAACCCATGAACGTGCAAATCGATCAAAGGCATGCCATTTAGGTACTCCATCTGTAAATCGCTTGTCGACCTCTACTTGTCTGCTGGTAATAGCTGAATAGATAGTCTTTGTCTTCCACATCATTTTAAAGATGTTATCATCATATTTTGGTGAATGTGGATCATCTTCGGTATCGGCAAATGCATGGTGCATTCTATGCATCACACCATAGCCATAAGGGCTTAGATAATTTGACCCCTGGAATATCCATGTCAATACAAAAAAGACCTTTTCGGTGAACTTACTCATGGTGAATGCACCGTGAGCAGCATACCTATGTAAGAAAAATGTTTGGAAAAATAGCGACAAATACCAATGTGCTATGAAAAACGGGATAATAACTTCCATTCAGATTATTTTAAAAATTATTCTATTATAAAGAGGGGAATACCCCATCACTACCTATAAAGACAAAGTCGTTTCGGTTTTGTGACAGAAATATGAAAAAAAATAAAATAATTTTATTCGACTGGTCCGCGTTCGAAGATATGATCCATCAATTCTTGGAAATCACCCCGCTGAGAGGCCTTATTGATGGCTTCAAAATATTTATCCACGTCGAAGGATAAATTGAATTTCTCTGTTTCCTTTGAAAGTTTCTCCTTCGCTCGGCAAACCAATTGACGGCAATGGTCTTTTTTCTTATTGAATATTTCCTGCAGCTCATCATATTCAAAGTCAAAGCCTTCACGAAGTAAAAACAGACCACGCTCTACAGGACCCAGCTTTTTGTGCAACACATTCAGGGCTGTGGTCAACTCTTCTTTTAAATCAAGGTGTGAGAAATCAATTTTCTCAAATAACTCGGGCAGCTTAACAGATTCCAGGTATTCATTCTTTTTCTGTTTCGCAGCATTGATGTGATTCAGGCTCCTGTTGGTCACCGATTTGATCAGGTAAGCTTTGATATTCTCGATCTTGGAATGGTCAATGCTCAGGTATTTCAAAAATGTATCCTGAACAATGTCCTCAGCATCATGAATAGACCCCACAATCTTCAGTGCAATGGACTTCAGAATTGGTTGATACAGCGCTATGGTAGCAGAATGATTCAATCTATTGTAATTTTCGTCTGCAAAAATAATAAGTTATACCCATTCTGGCATTAAACAATAGCCATTCATTTAAAATTCCGTAATTATTTCCATACTTCAGGGAAAATCGTGAAATCAATCCCCCACACTAAAGGCAGCATAAGGTATAGGTAGATGGAAACAAGCAGAATTGAAAGTAAATTCATGATCAATCCCTTTCTAAACATATCAGATACCTGCAGATACCCCGAGCCGAATACTACAGCATTTGGTGGAGTAGCCACGGGCAGCATAAAAGCACAGGAAGCTGCAAGAGTAGCCCCGATCATTAAAAGAAACGGGTGAACATCCAGAGAGAGTGCCGTGGGTGCCAAAGCAGGTAACAGCATGGCTGTTGTAGCCAGGTTGGAAGTGATTTCCGTTAGAAAATTGACCATCATCACGATAAGAGTCAGGATAAGAAAGATCGATAACCCATTCAACCCGGTCATTCGGTTTCCGATCCATTCTGCCAGTCCGCTATCCTGGAATCCAGATGCAATGGCCATTCCGCCCCCAAAAAGCAATATTATGCCCCATGGGATCTTCACGGCTTGTTCCCAGTTAAGAATGAAACTTTCATCTTTGGCTGGTATTAAAAACAAAGTCAATGCCCCTGTGATACCAATTATGGTATCATCTACCTGAGGCAAAAATGGTTCAAGCAAAAAAGGTCTTGATATCCAGCAAAGTCCTGTGAGCGAAAATACCACCAAAACGATCTTTTCTTCTCTTGATATCTTCCCAAGTGCTTTTAATTGCCTTGTAATTTCTTCATTGGTGCCCACCAAACCCTTTTCATTGAGCTTGAATGCAAATGTGGTCAGGTATTTCCAACAGATAAAAAGAATGACAACGCTGAGTGGAAACACTAAGATAAACCAGGACACAAAGCTGATTTCATAACCGTAAAAACGTTCGACCGCACCAGCTAGTACGAGGTTGGGAGGGGTACCAATCAAAGTAGAAATACCTCCAATAGATGCACTATAAGCGATGCCAAGCATCAGCGCCTTACTAAATAATGTAATCTTTCCTTTGTCGATAATCTCACTAAACTGTACCACAATGGCCATGCCTATGGGCAACATCATTACCGTGGTGGCTGTATTACTAATCCACATCGATAGAAATGCAGTGGCTATCATGAAGCCAAGGATCATTTTATCAGGACTGGTCCCAATGATCCTGATCACATTCAAGGCTATCCTACGATGTAAATTCCACTTTTCAATAGCCACAGCCAGCATAAATCCACCGATATACAGGAATACGAATCGATGGCCGTAGGAAGCAGTCGTTTGTGAAATACTCAAACCCTGCGTAAGCGGAAAGAGTATAATAGGCAACAATGAAGTAGCTGCGATGGGAATGGCTTCTGTAACCCACCACACGGCAATCCAGCCTGTTGAAGCAAGCACTGCAAGTGCCTCCTCAGACATACCCGGATAAGGCCCTGTGAGATAAATGACCAAAAAAACCAGAGGCCCTAATACAAGTTTAAAAAGTCTGAGTTGCATGACAAGGAACGCTAATATATATAAATGGTAGAATCTTGAAACAGAATCATGGGTTCTTTATCAAAATGAGGATTTTATTTTCAAAATGAAACTTGATGCCACTTTAATAAAATTCAAAAAAATATTAACAAATTGATTTTCAGTTAGTTGTATATCTAAAAGCAGTCTCGGCATACAAGTTGAGGCTTACACACCACAATTATTTTTTTTCATTTAAATGTTACATATTCATGAAACGCTTAAATTATTTCTTATTAGGATTATTAACCATTTCAACGCTTACATTGCTTAATTCATGCAATGATTCTGATACTGGAGAAAAGGGAAGTGCAAATGTTGAAGTGACTGATGCAGCAGTTGATGCGGAGAACATCTCCGGAGTCTATCTTGCTGTTTCAGAAATCCAGGCCAGTGCGAATGGCTCTATTAAGACAATTGCTACTTTCGATACTCCAATAGTATTCAATGTAATGGATTACCAGGAAGGATCTACTTTTGATCTGGGTAGTGGTGAGCTTGAAGTTGGAATCTATGATGAACTAAGGTTGATATTAGCTGATGGTTCACCATCCAGTTCAACAACGTCATCGTACATTGAATATACAGATCAGACAACGGCCGAATTGCAGATTCCAAGCGGAACTACCACAGGCTACAAAGTAAAGGGTGATTTTCAAATCTCAGCAAACAATCAGACCAACCTGGTTATTGATATTGACCTGAGGAAAGCTTTAGTCAAAAGTTCAGAAACCTTTAAATTAAGGCCTACTGCAAGGCTTGTAGTCAACGAAACAGCAAGCACTATTAATGGTGAGGTATCCAATTATGCACACAACTCAGATGAAAAGATAGCTGTATATGCATACCTGGAAGGAACTTATGAGGCTTCTGAAGCAGAAGAACCAGCAAGTGGTGAGTCCAGATTCGAGCATTCCATCAATAGTGCGGTGGTTAAAGAAGACGGGTCATTTACGCTCGCCTTTATGGAAGAAGGTAACTATGAGATAATAGTTGCCAGCTATCAGAGAAATCCTTCAAATGAAAATGAATTCCTTTTTGAAGGAACGGTCAATTCTGAGGTGATGCTCGGGACCAACATACTGAATCTTATCAATGTAGAATCTAACACCAATATTTCGATCAACCTTGTATTGAACAACTGATCGTAAATAATTAATTAAAGATGGATAGTCGGGTGAATCAAACCTGGCTATCCTTTCGTATATATCAAACCGATGATCTTATGAAAAATATATTTTTTACATCGAAAAACGGAAAGCTGTACACACTGGTGGCCCTAGTGTCGGCTATTGCTTTGGCTGGTTGTTCCAGCAAATCTTATTACTCTGCTAACAATAAGAATCTTCAACGATTTGGTGGATATCAACTGGAAACGGCTAACCATCTGGTGAAGGTAAATGACCTGGAAATGCTCATTATCGACCTTTCTGAGCTTGCAGTCGCCCAATCATTACAAAGAGATACATATGTTGCAGCGCAGGAGGTAGCAGACAGTTTCGATAAAATGAAAATGGAAACCAAAATGGAAGCTGCCATTCAGCGGACCACACTTTCCAGTACGTTGAGCGCTGAGAGTGACAAGTATTTGCACAGGCTGACAAATACAAATCGCGAAGATTTCGATGCCCGATATAAAAACATGCTTTTAGCAAAATTCAATGAGCTTAAAACCCTTATTGAAGACTATGATAAAAATGGTCACAGCGATCGTGTAAAGGAATTGGGAGACCAAAAAGTGTATAAAATCCAAAAACATATCAAGCAATTTCAGGGAAGCGGAGTCATTTAACATTTCCGGAGATTACCATCAAAGATTAACTTTGGTAAAAGTTCATCGTATCTTGCTATAGGATTCGATAAAACCAATGCTGCTTCCACAGAAAAATCGATTTTCTACCTTTATCAGTGTTTCACTAAGTGTACTCATACTTGGTGTGGCTGGAGTAGGTTTTTATACCTACAACAGTCTGAACAAAGTCATTGACCAGCTGAGCCACGAGGCCAACCCTAACCTTAACCTGATTGCGCTTAAAGATATCATGGTCTCCATCACGGGCATTGAGAATGATATGGAATCTTTCATGCTCACCGATGATGAAACTTATCGAAACAGGTTTGATCAAAGGATTGCTGATGCAGAAATGTTCCTGGATTCTCTCAAAGAAATGAATCAGGACGATGTCGATTTTTTGAGATTTACCGATTCGCTTGGCTCACTCATTAATCAAAAAGTTAACATCCTCAATGAACTCCAGGGGTTAACGCCTTATAGTATAACAGGTTCGATTAATGATCTGGCGCAAAAGTTAGATACCATTCCGGTAGATCTCCCGAAAGAAAAATCAACAAAAAATTTACCCAAACAGCCAGGCACCAAAAACAACGAGATGCTCTCAGAAACAGCAGCAGATTCTACGCAATCCACCATTGCTGACGAGGGAAAAAAAAAGAAAGGGTTCTGGAAGGGCCTGGTCAGTCTTTTTTCCAAAAGCAAAGACACCGGGGATGATGAGGAAGAACTGGCATCCACTGAAGAAGAATCCAATCCAATTGCAGAAAGTCCTGATTTCAGTAATGACAGTACCCTGATTACCCAAAAGGCTCTGGAATACAAGAAAAAGCTTCAAAACGAGCTGATTCAGCTCCAAAATAAAACCCAATTGATCAGTGCCGACATACGTCAAAGAGAACTTGAGCTGGCACAGAACCAACAAATAATCCAAAGCAAAATCATTGACCTGCTCACCTATCTGGAAGAGCGGGAGGTAGATAAAATTAAACTTCGTAATTATAATGCTCAGATCATAGCTGAGGAGACCAACGATCAGGTACTGGCCTTTTCCTTGCTGACCATTCTGCTATTGGTAGCCACCGGCTATGTGGTCTACAGCTACATGGAAAAGAATAAGGCTTACCAGAAGATACTGAGCAAAGCCACTGAAGATGCTAAAAGCCTGGCCAAAGCAAAAGAACAGTTCCTAGCCAACATGAGTCATGAGATCAGGACCCCGATGAATGCTATTTCAGGTTTTACCAATCAGCTGCTCAAGTCAGACCTTTCAGATGCGCAAAGAGATCAACTGGATATCATACACCGATCTTCCGATCATCTGCTGCACATCCTAAACGATGTGCTTGACTTTTCTAAGCTACAGGCCAATAAATTGATCTTAGAGGATGAGCCTTACGATCTGCAGCAATTGATGAATGATTCCGTCCAGCTAATGCTACATAAAGCCGATGAAAAAAATATCAGCATCAACTACTACGCAGAAAATATTCCACATTATGTGAAAGGCGACCCCTATCGATTCAAACAGATTTTGATCAACCTGGTAAGCAATAGCATCAAATTCACGGAAAAAGGAAGTGTCAACATCCACTTGTCAACCAGGAAAAAATATCGGATGAACGAACTACAACTTGTTGTGAAGGATACCGGCATTGGCATTCCTAAAGACCAGCAATCCCGTATAATGATGGAGTTTGAACAGGTGGGTAGCGCTTCTGATCATAAAGGAACCGGTCTCGGTCTGTCCATCACCAAAAAACTGGTAGAGCTACACAATGGAAAAATGAAATTGGATAGCGAAGAAGGAAAAGGCACTAAAGTAACGATTCATCTCCCCTACACTGAAGTGGAACAGCCCCCTCAAATAGATTTCAATACAAACATAGATATCGATCTTACGGGCACACGAATCCTGATCGCTGATGATGAACCTTTTAATATCAAACTACTCACCACGGTACTGGATCAAAAAGGTGCACAATGGATTGCGTGCAAAGATGGAAAAGAAGCCCTTGAGTGCTTGATGGAAAACCCATTTGACCTGGCCATATTAGATATCAAAATGCCTCATTTCTCCGGGTTGGAAGTAGCCCAAAAGCTCAGAGCTACCCCTGTGCCAAATAGCCAGATCCCATTGATCGCCCTCACTGCCACAGTCATCAAAGAGGTTGTGGATCAATGTATCCATTATGGATTTAATTATGTGCTAAGAAAGCCATTTGACGAAATCGAACTATTTTCAATCATTGAGTCAGAACTGGAGTCACCAACTGTTAAAAAGACCCAGCGAGTCCGGTCCAGCCACTCGCCAGAAAAGATGTTTGATCTTTCTGACCTTAAGGCATTGGGTGATGAAGCATTCGTCGTAGACATGCTTGAAACCTTCCTAAACAATTCTGAACCGGGTGTCAAAAACATCCAGCACCTGTTTGAAAATAAAAACTGGGAAGGTCTGGCCGATGAAGCCCACAAAATAGTAGCCCCCGCCAGATATTTAGGGGCAGCTATTGTCGTGGAAAAGCTTAAATCCCTGGAGTTGGAAGCGCGAAAAACAAATCCGAAAATCACCAAAAAGGAGCTTGAAGAAGTCATAAAAGCAGTCCATGAGCTCAACCAGGAATTGAATAAGTACCTGGTAAAGGTTCAGGTGTAATATCTTTGCCAGTCAATTTAAAGTTGTACCCTGAATGAGTGAGCCTATATTCAAGATCAATATAGTAGAAGATGACGAGTGGTACCGGAAGTTTCTGGTACATAATATAAGCCTGAATCCTGACTTTGACATTACGGCCTATTCCGACGGAAAGACGTTTTTGGACCAGTTGGAGAAAAAGCCTCATGTAGTTACCCTCGACTATCGACTGCCCGACATCAGCGGCAAAGACCTGCTTAAAAAGATCAAAGAATTTGATCCGACTATAGAGGTCATTATCATCTCTGAACAGGATGACATCGAGACAGCCATAGAGCTTTTGCGGCTGGGGGCTTACGATTATATCACCAAAACCAAGGATATAAGGGACAGGCTGCTAAATATCATCCAGCACATTAAAAACAATACCTCACTCCAATCGAGAATCGAGTCCTTACAGACAGAGGTTGAAAAGAAGTATGACTTCCAAAAAACCATCATTGGACAAAGTAACCCTATCAAACAGGTCTTCAGGATGATGGAAAAAGCGACCACCAACAACATCACGGTCGTGGTGCAGGGAGAAACGGGCACCGGTAAAGAAATGGTAGCCAAAGCCATCCATTATAACAGTCCAAGGAAAAAAGCGCCTTTCATCGCAGTAAACATGAGTGCGATACCTCACGACCTGGCAGAAAGTGAACTGTTTGGCCATGAAAAAGGCTCGTTTACCGGAGCGGCTAACAGACACATTGGAAAATTTGAGCAGGCTAAAGGAGGAACACTCTTTTTGGATGAGGTGGGTGAAATGGAGCTTACACTTCAGGCAAAGCTGCTCAGGGCATTGCAGGAAAAAGAGATCACACGGGTAGGTGGCAGTGAGACCATCAAGACAGATTGCAGGATCATTGCTGCCACCAACAAGAACTTATTAGATGAAATGAAGAAAGGTAATTTTCGGGAAGACCTCTATTACCGACTCTTCGGCCTCCCGATTGAGCTGCCTCCTCTAAGAGACCGGGACAAAGATGCAGCCATCCTGGCCAAGTATTTTGTCTCTAATTTTTGCAAGGAAAATGATATGGAGGAAAAATCCCTCAGCAAAGAAGCGCTGCAAAAATTGCTTGGCTATCCTTTCCCAGGCAACATCAGGGAGCTGAAAGCTGTGGTAGAACTTGCTGTGGTCATGAGCGATAAAGAGCTCATTGAGGTCGATGACATCACCTTTGCACAGCCTGATCCCGTGACAGAGGTCTATTCAGAAGAGCTCACCATGAGAGAGTATGAATATAAGATCATCAAGATGTACCTGAAAAACAACAATGACGACATCAAAACCGTCGCGAAAAAGCTGGACATTGGACAGTCAACCATCTATCGGATTCTCAAAGAGGTGAAGGAGAATAAGTAGATCATTCTCATTTTGAGAATAAAATCCTCTTTTTGACAAAACTCGCACAGTAGTCAAATTTGTATATATCTGTATTTCAGAGAGTTATATTTATTTTATTTTTTGGAACGCCTTTTGGTATGTTAAGAACTATCGCTTGAACGCTAATGTTTAATCGATCTAAAAAAATGAAAATAAATTTCAAAAATCAATACGTTACAATAAGTGCAATCGCACTGATACTGCTGGTTTCTTCGTGCAACATGGAGAAACGCAGAGAGTTGCAAGCAAAGGCAGACCAGTTGGAACAGGAGCTTCATGCCAGAGATTCTGCTTTCAATGAGATCATGGATCTTATGACCAGGGTAGAATCTCAGATTGAAAAAATCAAAGAGAGAGAAAACCTTATCGCTAACCGTTCTGGTGAAGACTTCGCCAATGAATCAAATCAGGGTTTGGTAGAAGACATTGACATCATCAATGAACTCATCGAGTCTACCAACGCTCAGGTAAAAAGTCTGTCATCAAAATTAAACAAGGCCAATATAGAGATTGGGTCTTTCAAGATGCGAGTGAACAAGCTAAGTCAGGAACTTGACGAAAGGAAAAACGCTATCGCTACTCTGGAGGAGAAACTCTCGATCAAGGATAACAAAATTATGGAGCTGGATGGCGAAGTAAAAAGCCTTGTCACAAGAGTAAATTTAATGGATGAAACAATTCAAGCTCAAAAAGTCGTTATAGATGAGAGCGACAGGACACTCCACAAAGCTTTCTATATCGTAAATACAGAAAAGCATTTGCTGGACGAAGGCTTGATCACCAAAGAAGGTGGGTTCCTTGGATTAGGAAAAACCACCGAGCTTGAAGAGAACGTATCCGAAGAAAAATTTGAAGTAATTGACATTCGTCAAACCTCAAGGTTCTACGTGAACAGCAACAAGATGAGTCTTGTGACTGAGCACCCTGAAGGATCTTATGAAGTGGTTAAAGACGAAAATGAAGTCGTACAATATATTGATATAACCAATCCGGGAGAATTCTGGAAAATTTCTAAATACCTGGTTATATCGGTTAAAGGTTAGTTCAGGCGGTGATCGACAGGCGCGAAAGCGCCCATCAGGAGTCCTCATAAGGGGGACTCCTTTTTTTAATTTTAAACTTTAAACTTTTAAACTTTTGATTTTATGAAAATTGGAAAATTAGTTTTTGTAGTTTTTATCTGTTCTTTTATCACTTTCAATGTCAACGCCCAATCCAAGACGGGTTTGAAATTTGGTGCCAATTTTACTAACCTGTATGTAGATGAAGTCGATGACAACAACATGAAAATAGGCTTCAATGCAGGCCTCTATCACCGCGAATACCTGACAAAAAACATTGCCATACAACCTGAAGTACTTTTCTCTCAAAAGGGATCTTCAGTAAAATATGAAGGCGGATTCCTCAGTGGTAGTGGTACCTATCGTTATAACCTCAACTATCTGGAGGTACCCGTACTTGCAGTGATCAAACTGAGTAATTTTTATGTCTCTGCCGGGCCCTATGCGGGACTTCTGCTGTCTGTCAAAATCAAAGACGTGGATGATGATGGTGATATCCAGGAAATTGAAGAGTTGGACAGAGACGACTTCAATACCCTGGACTATGGTGTGGCAGTCGGCGCAGGCTTTGACTTCGATGGGGGTACTTTCGGCTTGCGATACAGCTACGGCATGAATGAGCTTGGCAAGGAAGGCACTTTTGCCGGTCAGGCCATCAACAACGCTAAGAATTCAGCACTACAGCTGTTTATCGGATTAGACCTGAATTAAGAATTTTATCTCAACCTAATACAAAGGCTCACGTCAGCATTTGCTTGATCTGAGTCTTTAAACCTGATTACTTTTTACTTAAAACTGGATTGGCTAGCGCTAATCCAGTTTTTTTTTGCTTTAACGGCTGGAGTCCCATGGGGACGACCTGTCTTTAAAATTTAAACCAAATAAAAATTAGCTTCGTAGGAGCGTCCTATGTATTGGCCTTTTAGGTCGCCCCCTACGGGGCTATGATTAATGGGTAATCCTAAATCTACAGACAGGTCACCCTTACAGGGTTCCCATAGATCAAAATCAGACTAATTTTCTTTGGGAATTGTTAAGTTGCCGACTATGGTGAGGACACCTACCCGGGATAATTGAAGAGAGATTCTTGTTCGATTGGATATCTTAACACCCCTGCCTTCCGCAGGCAGGCTTTCGGGATTAGACTAAAGCGCAACCTGGTTAAGTATGGGTACAGATTAACGACTATGGTGAAGATACCAACCCGGAGTAACTGGTGAGATGATTTTGATAAATATTAATCAAGAAAGCTCCAAAGGAGCGTAATCATTAAAACGCAGGGTGCTGCCAGCCCTGCGGTTCTGCCGTAAGCCTCATCTAAGCCCCAAAGGGGCGGAATCTTCCACCTGTGGGATCTGTCTTATATATTTTTTCTTGTTAATTTATTCAATACCAAAACCTTACCCATTCGTAAACGACAATAAACATTTACAAGCGATTAAAAACGGATACGTTGTATGTATAAACCACCTAAGATAAGCTTTTTCGTGAATTTTCAGTAGTAGTTTGAAGGTGATGGTATGAAGGGACCTCACTTCATCAATAAGAAAGCTAACGGAGAATTATCTATTTAACGATTGGAGGCCCCTCACCCAGTCACTTGGCTGAGTCAGGCTCAGCTTAGTGGCTAATATCATTTCAGCCTCCGGCTAATCCACCCCCTCAAATTTCAATCACGTGTTGTTGAGTTCCCAATCACGTGTTGTTGACCTTCGAAGAACGTGTTGTTGAGCTTTGAACAACGTATTGTTGAGCTTTGAACAACGTGTTGTTGAGCAATTAAGATACATATATAAATTAAATAAGATACGCATATAAATAAATTTAGATAGGTATCAAACAAAAAAAAGATAGGAATGATTTTGTCCGGGGACAATTTGAGCGGCTATAATACCTTATTTTATAAGGTACACGTGGGGCTGTCAACAACAATCTTACTTATGAGAAGAGGTCTTAAGGGGGACAGATGTTGGTATCAGTTTACACTTCCACCAAAGGGGAAGTATTCGTGCAATCTTCTCCACTCACATATTAGTTATCATTCGTGAATTCGTGGCGGTAGAAAGATGTCCTTTGTTTTGTGTACCTCCCGTGTGTGGGGCTGTCAGGGAAAAGCCTTAGGGGTACTGAGCAAGTAAGGCCACACCCTACAATACAATACTACTCAGCCCGCCATCCATGACGATGGGTTGGCCCACCATAAACTTTGCATCCTGGCTCCATAAGTAAAGGGTCAGCTTAGCTATTTCCTCTGGCTCTCCAATCCTGCCAATGGGGTGCTTACTCCCCCACTCTTTCAGCACTTCTTCCACAGGTCCATGCTGTGCGGCCCCATATCTCAGCAATGGCGTATCTACTGACCCGGGACAGATACAATTCGTAGTGATGTTTTCCATGGCATGGTCCAGGCTTATTGACCGGTCAGGGCGATGGCAGCAGCTTTGGCGGTACTATAGGCCAACACATTGTGCTGGCAACGGATGCCCTGGACCGAGCTGATGTTCACAATGCTGCCACCACCATTCTCTCTTAGCTGAGGGATCACCTCCTTGCATACCAAAAACATGCTTTTCAGGTTGATGTCCATCGTCAGGTCCCAGTCTTCCTCAGACGTGGTTTCTACGGTCCCATAGGTTTGTATCCCCGCTGAATTGGCCAGGAAATGTATTTTCCCGAGTGAAGCAGCTTGTTTCACCATCTGCCTGATCTGATCCGTTTTGGTAACATCGGTAGCGATAAACGTGGGCTCATACGCAGCCTTGATAGATGAGATGGTCTTTATTGATATCTGCAATGACTACCCGGGCTCCTTTTTTGGCAGCTTCCCGGGCTATGGCCGCTCCAATACCCGAGGCACCACCTATCACGATGGCTACAGAATCTTTTAAATGATAATCACTCATAGACACTCATCACTTTTGAGAATAACATTACCCGTACAAGTTAACAAGTTCCAAATGTAAAGCATGAATATGCCACAACGGGTACCCCTCCCTATCCATGGGTTTCCTTACTCTATGAATCCTCACACGCGGCCCACACACACTTCCAGGAGTTAGTATTTGTGTAATCTTCTCTACTCACATATTAGTTATCATTAGTGAATCCGTGGCGGTAAAATCTCACTTCTACAACCAAAATGAGAACATTGATTGATATTGAATCAATCATTACTCAATTCACTGATAAAATCTGCCACCACCTTTGCGACCATATCCGGTGCATCCAGATTTGCAGTGTGTCCTTGTTCGGCAAGACTTTTCATCCTGGCTTGCTCCGGTGGCCACATTTCGTCCAGTGCTTGTGTGGCAAACGAAGGATTATTGACATTCTTGCTTCCTGTCAGCAAGAGTGTGGGAGTAGAGATATCTCTGTAGCGTTTCACTCTGGGCTTATTTTCTTCCAGTTCAAGCCACTCAACGGCAGTAACAGGAGCTAGATCTACCATTGGTCCCCAAAAGGGAGAGGATTTTAGAGAGTTAAGCTCGTCATCAGACAACCCTCCTTCCTCAATTAAAAACATGGAAACCATATCCTCCCAGCGTTCCTCATCTGCCGCAACCCGGATGGGATCCCGGTTCTCTTTAAAAAATTGATTTTTTGAAAAAGCAAAGATTGGGGGTTCGTAAAGGATTAATCCTAAGAGTGGTGACTTCATTGCAGCTTCAAGCGCATATATGGCACCTGAAGAATGACCCAATAAAATAGCATCTGATCCTGCAGCCTTAAGAACAGCAATAATGTCTTCGGCCTCACTATTCAATGAATATTCAGAATGATCACTACTACTGCCACGTCCCCACCGATCCATCACATAGCAGGTACAATATTCGCTCAAACCATTTGCTACCTGCATCCATTGCGCTCCGGAATTGAGGGCGCCGTGGACAATAACTACCGGAACCGGACCGGAACCAATTTTGGCGTATCCGATTAAAGTACCATCAGCCGATTGGACAGATTCTGTTGTCTGACCTAAAACCATTTGCTGATTAACCAAAAACACATTGATAGATAATATCAATATTAAGATTAATCGAAAGTCTTGGAATTTCATGATTGCATCATTTTATGGTTTAATTATTTGATTTCTTAAGCAATGAAAAAGATGTTAAGGAATAAAGAATAGTTACCTCAATGAGCTTCAGTATTAAGTTATCAGGGGATAATCACGAATAACTTTAATATGTATATATAAATTTAAGCTATTTCTACCGAAGAGGTATACACCAGCTGAAAAAGATACTTCTTGTGATACTTTAAGCAAAAAACACCCCTCAGCGCTTGGTATTGCCGAGTGATAGAGTGATACTTTCTCGCGTGGGGCTGTCAGGGGAAAGCCCTAGGAACACTTACAGTCTTTAGTATTTTGGATTTTTTATTAGCCACCGATGTACTAATGAAAGAAATCTTTACTCTTCGCACCATGGCTTGTCCCCTGACAGGACAACGACAAATATTACTCATGAGAACATCTTTTTAAGTATCTGAACCCAGACTAATTCTACCAATACCCTTGGTTTCTCCGCTACCTCTACCACTTCCTGATGAAAATTTCTTTAATTTTTCGCTTAAACAACCCAATCCCCATGAAACGAAGAGATTTCATCAACTACTCGGCAATGGCCAGTGCCCTCCCCTTTCTCCCTACGGGCATAATGGCTGCACCTGCTACCCCTGCACCTAAAGACCTGGAGATCCATGTGTTTTCGAAGCATCTGCAGTTCCTGGATTATAAAGAGTTGGGGGAAATGGTAAAGGAGATGGGATTTGCGGGAGCAGACCTCACCGTGCGCCCCAAAGGTCATGTATTGCCTGAAAATGTGGAGAAAGACCTACCTAAAGCTGTTGAGGGGCTGAAACTGGCAGGCCTGGAGCCGAAAATGATGACGACAGCCATCACCGATGTCCAGGACCCTGTGAATAAAACGTTGCTCCGGGCAGCAGCCGAAAACGGCATCAAATACTATCGGCTGGGATGGTTTAAATATCCGGAATCAGGATCCATTGTGGAAGCTGCCGAAGGATACAACAAGAAAATGCAGGAAATAGCCCGACAGAATGAAGAAGTGGGGATTTACGGGTCCTATCAAAATCACTCAGGAGCCAACTACGCCGGTGCCTCGCTGTGGGAAGTGCAAAATATTCTGGCTAAAACTTCTTTACCACATGTGGGTTGCCAATTTGACATCAGACATGCTGTGGTAGAAGGAGGCCTTTCATGGAAAACAAGTTTAAGGCTCATCAAAGAACGCATCAACACCATCGTTCTGAAAGACTTTAAGTGGGCGCAAGTGGGCAACCAATGGAAGCCGGTTAATACACCCTTGGGAGAAGGGATGGTTGATTTTGATGCTTACTTCAAAATCCTGAAAGCCGCCAATATCAATGTGCCCGTCTCCTTGCACCTGGAATATGACCTCGGAGGAGCAGAACATGGTAAAAAAGAGATCTCTATCTCCCGGGACAAAGTCTATGAAGCGATGATCAAGGACCTCAATACGGCCCGGACACTATGGGAAAAGGCATGAGGAGAAGTGGTGCACTCCTTCTGGCAGTGGTGCTCCTTCCGTTTGGCTGTCAACAGGATTCCAAACCTTCATTTGAAGGATCTCCAATAGGAACCTTATTGTTGGATAGTAGCAGATTAAGGATGAGTGTAATGGCCGAAAATCTTGAAGTGCCCTGGGACCTGCATCTGGGACCTGGCAACAAACTATGGTACACCGAACAAAAAGGCACGGTAAGCTATCTGGACCTTGGAACCGGCAAAAAGTCGCTGTTGCTGACTTTGGAGGACGTGCATTATCAAAAATCCAGGGGGTTGTTGAGTATGACCTTACATCCTGATTTCGAAAATCATCCATTGATCTATTTGCACTACAATTATCTGAAGGTGGAATCTATCGATACACTTATCAAGTCCAGGGTTTCAGCTTACCACCTTGATTCTCAAAATGAGAAACTTGATTTTGATACTATCCTGCTGGATGAAATTCCGGGGCAAACCTATCACAATGGCTCAAGAATGATCATCAGCGCGGATAAAAAGCTTCTTATGACCATGGGGGATGCCGGAAAGAAAATGAATAGCCAGGACCCTGCTTCTCTTTCCGGAAAGCTGCTGCGGATGAACCTGGATGGTAGCATTCCTGATGATAACCCCTACCCTGACAGCTATGCCTATGCCATTGGCGTGAGAAACAGCCAGGGACTCACATATGGCCCAAACAGCCAGCTCTATTGCTCAGACCACGGTCCCAACAATGATGATGAAGTCAATATCCTGCGTAAAATGAAAAATTACGGCTGGCCGTTGGTTGAAGGATATTGCAACACGGAGTCAGAAGTCAATATTTGTAATGAGCTGGAAATTACCGAACCGATACATGCCTGGACACCCACCATAGCTCCTGCTGGCATCGCTTATTACAACAGTGATCAATTTCCCGAATGGAAAAACAGCCTGCTGGTGGGCACCTTAAAGGCACAGTTTTTATCAGTACTCTCCCTCAACGAATCCGGAGAGGAAGTAATCAAACAAAGAATCTATCTGCAAAAAGTATTGGGCAGGATCCGGGACGTGGTGGTATCATCCTCCGGCAACATTTTTATTTCTACCAGCAATCACGACTGGCATCCCAAAAGTCAACCATGGATGTATGACAGCTTTCCTACACCAAAAGATGACAGGATCATCATGATAACTAAGGTTGAAGCAAACCATGAATCATTAGGAGTTCCTGTATTTGGCGAAGTCACCCTGGTTGACGAATTCCCCTCGGCATCCACTATGCAGTCCGGCCAGGAAATTTACACGAGAAATTGCACCAGCTGCCATCTCGATAAAGGTCAGGGAGTAGCAGGATTGTTTCCACCATTAGCCAATACAGACTGGGTAACCGGAGATCGTGAACGATTGATCAGGGCTGTACTGGAAGGTATTTCCGGAGAAATCGAAGTAAATGGCAAGAAATATCATCAGGAAATGCCGGGATTTAAATCGCTATTGTCAGATCAGGAGCTAGCCAGTGTCCTTACCTATATCAGAAGTAGTTTTGGTAACAAGGCAAGTGAAATCACACCCGTTGATATAGCCGAACTCAGGAAATGATCATGATATTGTCTCAATTCCTTTTAAGCAGGCTTTAGCAGCCCTATCTGAGCTTGTGCCACCAATCATTGGCCTGCTGTGCGTTGCTGATGCTCCCATCTTCAAGCGCTTTCTTTAGTCTTTCATTCATGGGCTCTCTGGAGGTCCAGTGAAAGTGTCCGCAATCGTGGCACTCGTAAATACTTATTGGTCCCCCTCCTGCCCTATAATGGTTCCTTCCCCAGGCATCAATCAACGCTTCCTCAGCATCATGAAGGGAATAATAGATTTTTTTACCCGTACTGCACCTTTCCATGGATCTTAATGATTTTGAATATTGTATCTTTAGCCTTTTTCAGAACCCTAAATTAGATGAAGTCCACTGTATTTGGTAAACTCCCGGACGGGAAAGATGTTCGCATCTTCACCCTTCAAAATGGTGATGTAACGGTAAAAATACTCAACTATGGGGCCGTTATCCAATCGTTGCTGGCTCCTGACAGCCAGGGCAACCTGGCAGACATCATCCTGGGGTACGATACATTTGATCCCTATATTTCCAACCCGACTTTTATGGGTGCTGTTGCCGGTAGATATGCCAACAGAATCGCCAGTGCCACTTTTGTGCTGGATGGCATAAGATATAACCTGGCCAGAAACAACGGGCCTAACAGCCTGCACGGTGGCATCAACAAGCCACTTCACCAGGTGTGGTGGGAGCCCTGGACGATCGATGACCATACGCTGGAGCTTACACACAAGAGTGAGGCCATGGCAGATGGCTTTCCCGGTAATGTGAATTTTAAGATCACTTACAGCTTATCAAAGAAAAATGAACTCAGCGTTCAATACAGGGCTGAGACAGACGAACCGTCAGTGATCAACCTCACCAACCACAGCTATTTTAACCTGAGCGGAAAAAATCAGTCCATCTATGATCATGAGCTGATAATCCACAGCCCGGAGATCCTGAAGCTCAATGACCATCAGATCCCGATTAACTTTATGCCGGTAGCAGGAACTCCTTTTGATTTCAGAAGGCCCAAACCTGTAGGCAGAGACATCAATGCTGACAACGAACAGCTAAAGATTGGAAATGGGTATGATGTAAACTGGGTGGTCAACCCCGAAATGAAACAGAAAAAGCACGTTGCAAGCCTGAGCCATCCATCGACAGGCCGTAAATTGGATGTGTATACTTCTGAACCCGGTATCCAGGTGTATACGGCAAATTATCTTGATCATACAGGGAAAGGAGGCTTCCATTATCAAAAGCATTATGGCATATGCCTGGAAACCCAGCACTATCCTGACAGTCCCAACCGCCCGGAATTTCCATCTACCGTGCTAAGGCCCGGTGAGATCTTCCAGTCAGAGACCACCTTTCAATGTGGGATTGTATGATCGACTTCAAATGATTTTTTCTAAATTGGCCCTTTCAAAATATACTTATCATGAAAAATCTGTTGGCTATTGCTGTTTTAATGCTGCTCGCGTCTTGTTCTTCTGTTGAAATTGAAAAAGGTCGCATACTTATCTTTTCAGAAACAAAAGGTTTTCGACACTCATCCATTGAAGTTGGTAAGGAAACACTGACCAAGCTTTGTGAAGAAAAAGGATATAAGGTAGACACAACAGAAAACTCTTCTATTATGACTCCTGAAAACCTGGAACAATATGCCGCTGTTGTGTTTCTTTCCACTACCGGGGACATCTTCAATGAGGAAGAGCAGGCCGCTTTTGAAGGATATATCAACAATGGAGGTGGCCTGGTAGGCATCCACTCCGCAACGGATACCGAATACGACTGGCCCTGGTATGGCAAACTTATTGGAGGATACTTTGAAAGCCACCCCAAACAACAGGAAGCGATCATCCAGATCCTGGATCGAGAGCACCCCGCCACAAAACACCTATCCGCTGAATGGGTAAAATTTGATGAATGGTATAACTACAAAAATCTAAATCCTGAGGTGACCGTGCTGGCCAACCTGGATGAGAGCAGCTACGAAGGCGGAAAAAATGGCGAAAATCATCCGATTGCCTGGTACCAGGAATACGATGGCGGGAAAATGTTTTATACTGGTTTAGGCCATACCGAAAAGAGCTTTTCAAATCCTGATTTTCTCCAACATGTGTGGGGAGGAATTGAGTATGTGATGGACTAAGCTGGTTTAGTACTCAAAAGCCACCTAAACTGATGGTATTTAGCGGCAGCTAGGCGTAGAATCTCCTGATAAGGAATACTCAAGCTGTTACCATCACAAACCTCTACGCCTGGAAAGGCCTGAGCTCTATTTGTCTGCGCTGACGGTGAATTCGCAACGGCGAGAGCATAGTAACGGCGGGGGGCTCTGTATAGTTTTATTTCGAAAGGGGGACTACTGAAACTATGGACCTCCGAAAAAGCAAAAAAAAAGGCGTTGAATATTTCAACGCCCTTGTATCGATATATGAAACATCGACCACCAACCTTTTTTATTATCTTCCTCTGTGGTTCTTGAACTTAGGACCTTTCAAACCTTTGTCATATTTGGTTTCCGCAGATTTCAGGTTTACTACCTTATAGTTTTTCTTAGCAGCGGTATTTGAATCCGCACTTGCAGTCACTACAGGAGTTTCGCTTTCAAAAGCTGCGAACCTGTTGTTTTTAGCCACAGGGCCTTTCACTGCAGATGGTTCGTTAGCTACTTTCACTTCGCTGGTCCCCTGATATTTTTCACTGATTGATGCATTCTTGTATGCAGGACCTTTCAATTGGGCCATCGCATTGAATGCAAAAAAAGTTATTGCTAATGCTAGAGTTGTTGTTACTATCTTCTTCATGGTGTTTGTGCTTTATTTTCTATACAAATAAACGCACTCGCCTTCAAGGCGTTGATCACGAAAAATGGGTATTCTAAAGAGGTATAAATACGTAACGCGTATGTGGAAAATACGTAATGCCCTTAGATTAACTTGCGTTTATAGGCGTAATTGATCATTTCTGACGCATTTGAAGCCCCTAGCTTTTTCATGATCCTCGACCGATGGGTCTCTACCGTTCTAACGCTAATGAACAATTTATCTGCGATTTCTTTGGTGATTTTACCTTCTGCAACCATTTTCACGATTTCTATCTCCCTGTCTGAAAGGATAGGATTGGCATTACTATCGGGCTTGGACATGTCCTCAACAAGCAGGTCTGATATTTTATCCTTGAAGTGCTTTTTCCCCTCATATACCCCTATAATGGCTGACTTTAATTCCTGCTCACCACTGTCCTTCAACAGGTAACCATATGCACCCTTCTTCAGACTTTCTTTTACATAGTGGATCTCTTCGTGCATCGTGAGCATAATGCATTTTATATCCGGATATTGTTCCTGAATGTTGGTGAGGATGTCAAGGCCTGACTCATTCGGAAGAGAAATATCCAGCAGCACGATATCCGTCTTATTCTCTTTTAAAAGTTTCAGAAGATCAATCCGATTGTCTACACCTCCAATGACATGAAATCGGTCATCATCCTGCAGCAATGCTTCGATCCCATTTCTGAACAATTTATGATCATCAGCGACAACAATACTGATCTTGCTTACATCTTCCATTTTTAAAGCGGTATAATTACTTCAATACTTGTACCATCCTCATCCGATTCAATCATCAGATGACCATTCAATGTCCTCGTCCTTTCTTCCATGTTTCTGAGACCAAGCCCACCACCTCTCAACGTTTCATGATCAAACCCTTTGCCATTGTCTTTTACAAACATCACTATTTGGTCATCGAACTCAGTAACTGAAAGGGTGATTTCCGTGCAATTTGCATGTTTTAGTGCATTGTTAATGGCTTCCTGGGCAATTCGGTACAAACCTACACTTTTCCCTTTATCCAGGGTTGTTTTGGAAACCTCCAATTCATTCACAAATTTCACCTTTATACCTGTATTGTCCCTGATATCTTTTACCAATTGATTCAATGTCTCATTGAGCCCAAAATCCATTAAGACGGAAGGCATCAGGTTCCTGGCCAATGAGCGTGTCTCCATGATGGTCTTATTCATCAATTCCCTGAGCTCCCTGGCTTTCTCATTGTCGAGTCCGATATTCTCCATTTTCAGCTTCATGGTAGTAAGTAGTGTCCCCAAACCATCATGGAGCTCTCTGGCAAAGGACTCCCGTTCTTTTTCCTGGGTATCAATTAGAATTTTCTTACCATACAATTCCAGCTTTGATTTTTCATTGTCCAGGCTGATCAATTGATCACGCATACTGGTGATTGCCAACCCAAGCTCATCCCTGTCACTCAGGGGTTCAAATGGCGCATCCATCTTCCCTTTACCAATTTCCTGGGCAAAAATAACTGTCTGTTTGAGGGATTGAATCAATTGATTCATAGAATTGGTAATTTCAGACAGCTCATATACAGGTCCCGGAGAGGGGAGCTTATCTGGTAATTCGCCACGTGATAATAAACCGGAGACTTCTTTCAAATCAAGGATAGGCTTAGAAAGGAAAAATGCAATGATCATGGAGATGAGCAATAATAAAAACAGAACTACTATCAAGATTAAAACCAGCTCATCCCTGAGCTTCCATACAGGCTTCATGGCCTCTTCAAAGTCAATTTCTGTGACCATGGCGGCATTGATTCCGTGGAATGCCAAAAGCCGGTAGGATCCAATGATCAGTACACTTCGATAGTCGTCATAAGTCTCTACTCCCTCAATGCCTTCAAAGGCTTTGTTTACCCCAACAGTACTTGCTTTGATGGTATTTGGTGTTTTTTCCGGAAAGAATATCGAAGGAGTCATCATCCTTCGGTCCGGGGAAACAAGGTACGACTCACCTGTCAGTCCCAGGCCGGTCCTTTCTTTCAATATCTCCCGGATGGAATCGAGGTTGAGAACAATCTCAGCAAATTCATTATCCACACTGAAGTAAAAATTGAAAACAATCCTTTCAGAATTATACGTGGCATGAAAAGCCAGTGTGGAGTCAAATTCTATCTCATGCGCTCTGATCCAGTTGATTTCCTCCGTATTGTTGATGCTACTCAGGCGCTCATCCAACTCCTCCCGGGTCGTAGCATGCGTTTTGTAATAGTTGATGATATGACTTGCCTCCTCGTACTTATCCAACAGAAATTGATCCAGTAGCCTTTTCTTTAAGATATTGATAGATTTCAGCTGATCATGGGTCCGCTCTATCAATTCATCTTTGAGGTTGGAATACAGGATCATGAAGACCAGGCTTATGATCAACGTGTTTACAACAAATAGCAACAAGGTGAGCCATATGTTCAATTTCAGCTTTGCTGTAGGTCTTTTATCAATTGTCTGCATAATATCTACCCAGCTGCTCTACAATCTTCCGCTTTAAAAGTTGGGGATCTATGACCCCTTCTGATTTGTAAACTACCTGACCTTCTTTATTGATAAGCATGGTGTAGGGTAAAGCACCCTGCCAATCCGCATCCACCACCTCAATGAGATCGTATATGTTGCTTCCGGAAAAGATATAATTCTTTGCGGAAGCTTCCTTTTTCTTTAGGAAACCAAGTGCTTTTTCTTTGCGATTCAGCTTGTCTGCGCTTACTGAAATAAATTCAAAATCCCGATCCCGGTACATCCTGTTGATATCGACAAACTCAGGGAACTCGATTATGCAGGGCCCGCACCAGGTAGCCCAAAAGTTGATCAGCCGCAGATTTTCTCCTGGCTTGTTTTCCACTAGTTCAGCAATACTTTCCAAATCAATTTCTTCTATTGTTACCGCTTCCTGAGCCCATTGAGCTGCCAGTTTATCTACCCAATCGCCTTTCCATGACCATTTGATGCTGCATCCAAAAGTCCTGGTTTCTGCTACTGGTATGGGCTTGCCTGCCAACACCGCGTCCAACGCGTTATTCAGATCAGTGGTCTTAGGTTTAACATACGGATTCTCTGTGTCATCAATTCGACCACTATAAACCAGCTTTCTGGCCTTATCAAAAAGAAAAACATGTGGCGTTGCTGATGGGCCATAAGTAATGGACACTTTTTGGTTTTCCCCATCATAGAGGTAGGGAAAGTTATAATTCATGTGTTTGGCCCGTAGCTTCATCTCCTCCAGGTTATCACTAAGGTCTGTATATCCCAGCTCCGACAGGCTGATGGCTTTGGGATCATTGGGAGAGATCGCTACAAATCCCACACCTTTGGGACCATAAGCGGCTACGATATCAATGATCTTTTTTTCATAAGCCTGCGCTGTGGGGCAGTGATTGCAGATAAACATGACCACCAGATAGTCCTTATCTGAAAAATCATTCAGGGAATAGTTCCGCCCATCAACACCCGGTAGATTGAAGGCTGGTGCACTTGAGCCAATGGGCAATTTTTCAATCTTTTTTTCCTGTGCCGAAAGTGATAATGAGATGAGATAAAGAAGTAAATAACTGAATGGCCTCATTAAATATTATTTCAATTTGACACGCATCAGGTGCATATCGGCAGTAATGTACAATTCACTTTCATCCTGATTAAATGTACAGTTGGCTGTTTTCTCACCTGTCAGGATCGTACCCAGGTGCGTGCCTTCCGGACTGATGATGAGGACACCACCGGGACCTGTTGCAAAGAGATAGCCGGACTTGCTAATGACCATCCCATCAGGATTACCCTGCCTTTCATCAGAATACATATCAGTGACATCGAGTATCAGTTCACCTCCGGCCACATTGCCCTCCTCATCCAGCTGGTAGGCGTAGTATGCTGCTCGCTCAGGATCTGATACGGCTACATACAAAGTTCGTTCATCAGGTGACAGACCAATTCCATTTGGTCTGGTAAGATCGTCTATCTGAAGCGTGAGTTTACCTTCCTGGTCAATTTTATAGACTCCCTGAAAGTCAAGCTCCTTGATATTCCAGTCGTCCAACCCATAAGGAGGATCTGTAAAATAGAATACACCTTCACTATTCATGGTAATGTCATTGGGACTGTTGAGTCTCATGCCATTGTAATCCCGCGCGAGGGGTTCATATACTTCGTCCGGCTTGTCTAACGGAGCCATCATCCTGGCTACCTGGCGCTCCCCATGCTGACAAAGAATCAAATTTCCCTTTTTATCAAGGATCAACCCATTGGATCCCGGCTCCTTTTTTCCGTCAATAGATCCACCGAAACCTGCAGGCTTAAGAAATTCTGTGATACTATCCTTTTCGGACCACCGAAAGACAGTATTGACCGGTATATCACTAAACAATAAAGCGTTTTGGTCTGCCAGCCAGACCGGACCCTCTGCCCACTCAAATCCTGAAGCTAATATTTCAACTTCAGCATCTTTAGGTATCAGTTCATCCATGATAGGATCGAGCCGCTCGATAGATCCCGTGGTAGGATAGATTTTGGATGGTCTTTCATTGCCAGAGGGGTTATCGCAACTCAGCAGAATTAAAACAAGTCCCAGAGATAATGGTATGTGCTTCATATTTTAGGGTTTATGCTATCAAATATCTTAACCCAGGATTGATTTTCCTAATCCAAATGCTGAACAGGCAAGAGGCTAACGGCTTATCTTGTGTACCCCATCCCCTACAGCAATGCGATATGGGCTTAATTCAATGCCGGTTTTTGCCTTGTAACCTCTACGCATTTCGTCGAGAAAGGAATCAATATTTTTTTTGTGGACCAGGTTCAGCGTACATCCTCCAAATCCACCTCCCATCATCCTTGAGCCGAGTATTCCCGGCTGCTGTTTGGCCAGGTCCACGAGGGTGTCGATCTCAGGACAGGTAATTTCATATGCTGTTCTCATGGCTTCATGAGCTGTAAACAATATCTGACCACAGGAGGTAAAATCTTTTTCTTCCAAAGCTGATACAAAGGCATTCACTCGTTGATTCTCCTTAATGATGTATTTACACCTTCTGTAGACTACCTCAGACAGGCCCTCCTTGCAGGTGTTGAGCATTGACATTTCCACATCTCTCAAGGATTTGATCTTTGGAAACTTTTGCTTCATCACGCGGACACCTTCTTCGCACTGAGCGCGTCGCACATTGTATTCCGAAGCTGCGAGATTGTGCTCTACATTGGAATTAAGCAACACGATCTGGTAATCACCAAAATCAACCGGATAGAACCCGTAATCGAGCGATCGACAATCCAGCTTCATGGCCTGGTCTTTCTTACCCATCATGGAAGAAAACTGATCCATGATCCCACATTTCACCCCTACAAACTCATGCTCAGCCAGCTGAGAAAGATGTAGCAGCTGCATCCTGTCAAAGCCCAACCCAAATAACTCATTCAAGGCAAAGCCTATTCCGTTCTCCAGTGCAGCAGAACTGGAAAGTCCCGAACCTATGGGAATATCGCCACCAAATGCACAATTGAAGTTTGTCAGTCGGGACCCCGCCTTTTGCAATTGATCCACAACACCCAGCACATAATTGGCCCACCCAAAATCTGACTTCTCCAGGGGCTGATTGATGTCTAGCTCCAACAGTTCATCCATATCAACAGCATAAATACGGGTCTTTCCCTCGGCATGCGCTCCAACAGCCACTGCAATGCCTTTATCAATAGCCGCAGGCAGGACAAAACCCAGGTTATAATCAGTGTGCTCCCCAATAAAATTTAGCCTCCCGGGTGAAAAGACGGAAACCTGGGGGTTTGAAAATTTTGTTTTGAAGGTGTTGTTTACCTGGTGGATGAGTTCAGACATGGTTACTAAGTAAAGTTTCTTTTTTGCAAGGCTAAATTATCAAGACAAATATGGATGGGAATTGACATGAACAAAACAGCTATTTCAGCGCATCTGATTTCCGCTTCAAATCAGCATATGAAATAATTTCGATGCCCAGTTCTTTAATGGCAGCCTTTACCTTTTCACTTGTCCAGGTGTCTGTTACGCCCTGCCGGTCTATGGCCACCGTTTCATAACCTATGTGAGAAATAGCCTGCAATTCCGCATTGTTAAGTCCGGGATGATCAACCATAATATAAGTACCTGGTTTCAGCTCCCTGAGCATTTTAATAAAGCTTTCGATTTTCTCTTCGCTGGTACCCTTCGGGCCTGCATAGGTAGCTCTACTTACTCCAAGACGGTCGAGGTCAATGTAAAGATTATATTCTTTGGCCAGCTGCTCGGCCAGCACTTTTACCTTATCGTCAAAACCTGTGCAGCCCATGTGACCTGTGATATGCGTGATCCTCGGGATTTTCTTTAAGGCCAGCTCAATCTGTGCCCTGAACTCCCGCTCTATCTCTTCTATTTTCCAATCATTTTCAAGGATTGATTGTCCGGGGTATTTCTTATG
Organism: Cyclobacteriaceae bacterium; assembly: GCA_965228595.1. Classification (GTDB taxonomy): domain Bacteria; phylum Bacteroidota; class Bacteroidia; order Cytophagales; family Cyclobacteriaceae; genus UBA7330. Next base: position 806,846 of record OZ245828.1, read on the forward strand.
AGGACGGATCATGGGATAGAAATAACCATCCGGGTCTGTGATACCCGGACATTCGGTAAGCGGTCGCCACTTTACATTGTCCCATTCGCTTGTCAGTGCCAGGTGGATGCCCACATCAACTCCCGGATTTTCTTCCAGTAGCCGGACAGCTTCAGGAAACCACGGAGATGGCACAATGACTTCAATCGATTGCTGAATACCTTCCTGATAGCATTGTATGATGGCCAGATTACCGGAATGGGAGTACCCCATATCATCGCCACGCACGACTAAACGTACGGAGGAATCTTTTTGAGCACAGGCATAAAAAACTAAACAGAGGGCTAACAGGTTGAGGGATAATTTCTTCATCATCAATTTGGGTTGGCCCCTAAAATTAACGGATTAAGAAATTAATGCAAGAATTAGTATGCCCTTACCGTAATACCTTTCATGTAGTTCATGAAAGCATTATTGACTACCATATTACCTCCCGGCGTTGGATAGTCTCCCGTGAAATACCAGTCACCCAGGTGATTTGGGCAAGCCTTATGCAGGTTAGCCACTGTCTGATAGATCACCTCAACCTCGGCTTTCATGTCTTTCGGTTTTACGATCTGGGCAATCTTTTTAGAAATCTCCTCTTCGGTGAAAGGGTCATAGAGTTCTTTCACATAGTTGACGGTTATAGGATTACCTGCTGAGGCTTTACATTTCTCGTATACTTCGTCCAGCTTAGACTCCATACCCTGCTCCTTCAGCAGCGCAACCACAGCACGGAAAGCAACAAACTCCTTCATCTTGCTCATATCGATTCCATAGCAATCGGGAAACCGGATTTGTGGGGCTGAAGAAACGATAACAATCTTTTTGGGCTCCAGCTTATCCAGCAGTGTGAGAATACTCTTCTCCAGTGTGGTACCTCTTACGATGGAGTCATCGATAACCACAAGTGTATCAGTCTTTTTCTTGATGACCTCATAGGTCGTGTCGTAGACATGTGCTACCAGGTCGTCGCGATGTGCATCGTCGGTGATGAAGGTACGCAACTTGGCATCTTTGAGTACCAACTTTTCTACCCTCGGCTTAAGCGAAAGTACTTCCTCAATAGAATCGGCGCTTGGCTTCTGGTCAACAATGATGTCTTTCCTATAGTTGATCAGGTATTGATCTATTCCACGCAGTAACCCTAAAAAAGCAGTCTCCGCGGTATTGGGAATGTAGCTAAATACCGTATTCTTTAAGTCTGAGTTTGCGGCTTTCATCACCTGAGGGACCAGGAGCTCTCCTAATTTTCTTCTCTCCCTGTAGATATCCGGATCGGTACCCCTGGAAAAATAAATGCGTTCAAAGCTGCAGGACTTTTTCTCTTTCGGCTGAATAAACTGAACCTCCCTGGGGTCTCCGGCCCTGTTCAGGATCAATGCATGACCTGGCTTGATCTCTTTGATCTCTTCGTATTCGCAGTTGAATGCAGTTTTGATGGCTGGTTTCTCAGAAGCCACCACAGCTACTTCATCATCTACATAATAGTAAGCGGGTCGGATGCCATGAGGATCCCGTGCAGCAAAGGCTGCTCCAAATCCCACCATCCCTACCATGGTATAACCGCCATCAAAGTCACGGCAGGACCTTTCAAGTACTCTTCGAAGGTCAAGCTCTCGCTCGATCATCTCCGTAGCCTCCTCATTGGAGACTGAGTCACGGTATTTGTCAAAAATTTCCTGGTTCTCCTCGTCAAGGAAATGGCCAATCTTTTCCATCACCGTGACCGTATCCACCACCTCTTTAGGATGCTGACCCAATGAAACCAACTTATTGAAAAGGTCATCCACATTGGTCATGTTGAAGTTACCCGCGATCACCAGGTTTCGGCTTCTCCAGTTGTTTTGTCTGAGAAATGGATGGCAGCTCTCAATGTTATTTTTTCCATGTGTGCCATACCTCAAATGCCCCATCCACACCTCTCCGGTGAAGGCATAGTTCGTTTTCATCCACTGGGCATCGTAGTAGTTGTCGCCCCCTTCGAGTTGAGCCTTTTTATATTTCTTGCTGATTTTGCCGAATATATCCTCAATGGGGCGGTTATCGATGGTCCGATAACGGCTGATGTATCGTGTACCCGGAGGCATATTCATTTTGATATTGGCAATTCCAACTCCATCCTGCCCGCGATTGTGCTGCTTTTGCATCAGGATGTACATCTTCTTTACTGCGTAAGATGGTGTACCGTATTTTTCAATATAGTATTGGAGTGGTTTTCTTAAGCGAAGCAGCGCTACTCCGCATTCGTGTTTGATCGGATCACTCATGTGGTTTCTTTACCAACCTATGAAGTTAATATTAAATGCAATCTTATTCAAGAATTCCGGACTAATGAATATCCACAACACCATAATAGTGAAAATAGTTACCACCGATCGGGAAATAATTGAAAAATCCCCAAAATAAGGTGACTCAGCAGTTCCAAGAAAACTATGAAAAGGAATTTTTAAATAGTAAAACAAGGCCAATACGACACTTAACAGTCCAACGATCAGGTAAATAAGCATGATGGTAGCTCCTGATGTCTGATATTCATTCCATATCGCCGAAAAAAGATAAAATTTTGCGGTAAAACCAGCTGTAGGTGGTAAGCCGATCTGCGCAATCAAAATCAGTAATGTCAACGTGCCCATGATGGGGAACTGAATACCAATTCCTTTCATGTCTTTTACATCTTTAATACCAAAGTCTTCATACATCGAAGCAATCATGAATATGGCCATGGTCATGATGGCATAAATGGTCACGTACCAGATAAAGGCAAGTCCACCCTGCTCTCCTGTGATGAGTAATGTGGGTAAAACCAGCCCTGAATGTGCAATGGCTCCATAGGCAATCATCCGCTTGATGTTATCCTGTCGCAATGCTCCAAAAGTGCCCATCAGGACTGTGGCAATACCAAGAGCGGCAATGATCTGCCTATACATCGGATCAGATAACAATTCAAAATTGACAAGCAGCCGGTGCAACAAGGCAAACCCTGCAATTTTGGGCACGATTGAGAGTATAGCTACTCCATCGGTGGGTGCTTCCTGATAGGTGGAAGGAACCCAGAAATGATAGGGTACCAGGCCCACTTTGAAGAACAGACCCCCCACCAGGCAAATCATCCCTACATGATACAGTGGTCCCATCTGTGTAGTGATCACCATCTCGCTGATGGATAAGCTCCCGGATAGTCCATATAGGATGGAAATACCATAAATCATGATGGCCGAGCTTACCCCACCAAACAACAGATATTTGATAGCCGCTTCATAGCCCTTCCTGCTGAAGGAAAATCCTGTGATGAGATAAGAGGAGAGCGAGGTGAGCTCAATCGCTATGTAAAAAAGCAACAGGTGATTGGCTGACAACATCAAACTACTACCAATGACAATGGCGAGGAGTAGGAAATAATGTTCATATCTTCTCATGCTGGAATGGAAGAAAACAATCCACAGGGAAATGAATGCAAACAAGATCTTTAGTATGCCTGACAATGCATCTATGCTAACTGCCCCGGTAGCAGAAGCGCCGATATCCCTTACATCAACCATGAAAAGTGATACCAGGAGTGTTGCAGAAAAAATGACTTTATAGGTTACCTCCTTATTTGAAAGCATCCCAAAAACCAGCAGGATCAATGATCCCAGGATAAGTGCTGCTTCAAACCTCAACAGCGCTATTTCCTCAATGACTTGTTGAAGTGAAAATTCCATCATTGAGCAAGGTAAAGCTGACTTTGTTCAAAACACTGGTTAACAAAAAACTCGATCGAATTATTCACCGGACCAAGGATGATATTCGGGGCGATACCCAGCAAAACAACAAGAATGGCCAGTGGGATCAGTAGCAACAACTCTCTGGCGGTCAGGTCATACATTGTTTTTTCCCATACCTTTTCCCTGGTCCAAAACTGGCCAAAAAACATACGCTGAAGTGCCCACAGGTAATAGGCTGCTGAGATCACGATCCCGGAAATGGATACGATGCCAATCCATTTGGGCAGATAATCACTCCCGAGTGCTCCCAGAAAGACCAAAAACTCGCCAACGAAACCACTTAGCCCCGGTAAGCCGAGGGAAGCGAAAAAGAATACGACCACAAAGCCCGTGAAAACAGGCATTGCCTTGGCCAAACCACTAAAATTAGCAATCCCTCTATCCCCCGTTCGGTCATAAATCACCCCAGCCAGGATGAACAATGCTCCTGAGATGAATCCGTGCGATACCATCTGAAATAATGCCCCACCTGCTCCCTGCACATTAAAACTTGCCAGACCCAGCAGGATAAATCCCATGTGGGATACCGACGAGTAGGCAATCATTCTTTTAAGGTCATTCTGCGCCATGGCGGTAAGCCCACCGTAAACAATCGAAATCATTCCGAATATGGCAATGGGATAGGTCAGGCTGACCGCTGCATCAGGAAAAATCCCATAAGCGATCCTGAAAAAGCCATATCCTCCGATTTTAAGGAGCAACCCTGCAAGTAATACGGAAATGGCCGTTGGTGCTTCGACGTGGGCATCGGGGAGCCATGTATGGACCGGCACAGCGGGAAGCTTGATCGCAAACCCCACCATGAGCAGGATAAACGCAATCCATCTGATGTTCATTCCCAAAAATTCTATGGCGCTACCCGGCGTTAAAATACCGTCGGCGATATAGCCTCCGTCCATCATGTTTACCAGGCTGAAAGAATGAACCACTTCGTGCGTTTGATCCGCCAGGGAATTATCTTCCACAGAGAGGTACAACCCAATCATCACTGCCAGTATAAAGAGACTTCCCACCAGCGTATAGATGAAAAACTTAATGGATGCGTATCCTCTTCTCGGCCCACCCCATATCCCGATAAGGAAAAACATGGGTAGAAGCATGAATTCGAAGAATACATAAAAAAGGAAGAAATCCAGGGCTGCAAAACATCCAACTACACTGGTGCTGAGGATAAGGTATAAAATGAAATATCCCTTTACGTTCTTACTGAGGTTCCATGATGCTATGACTCCTACAAAGAGCAGGAACGTGGACAGACAGATCATCAAAAGGCTGATACCGTCTATGCCAACGAAATAATCGATCTGAAGCCAGCCATAGTCACCCAGGTAGAGCGATATCCATTTGGCGCGTTCAACAAATTGAAACGCATTGCTCCATTTTTCCGGCTGAAGACTGGCATCATAAGTAAAGAAAAGAATGACAGACAGGACCAACTGTACACTTGTGGCCCCCAGTGCAATCTCTTTGATCAGCAGGTCTTTCCCATTCGGAAGAAACAGGACTACTACCGTGACCAGAAGCGGAAAGAAAATGATAAGGGTTAATAAACTATCAGTCATTCGCTAGGTTAAGTATTGAAACCACAAAAGTAAAACGAGTAATGTTAGCAGCAACCAGCCAATTTGTATTTGTATTTTCGGTGACTGAAAGCTTGTGACAAATCTTCCGATCAGCTGGGATATTGAGGCCATGAAATTAACCAGGCCATCCACAACATTTTGATCAAACCAGCCAATGACCTTGGCAATCACCACACCAGTTACACCTACGCCATCCACAAACCTGTCAATGACTTTCTTATCAAACCAACCGGCTCCGAATACCACTTTGGAAAACAACCACACGATCTGGTCGTAGAATTTCTCTATGTACCAACCGTGAAAGGATATCTTTCCTGCCAGTTGTACCGGCTCATTGGACTTCTTGAAGCCTCGAGCCATCTCTGCCTCAGGTCGAAAGAGCCAGTAAGCAACACCAAGTCCGGACAACGTGAGCACGATTGATCCAATCAGGACCCCTAATATGGAATGCTGATCTGAGGTGGCTGCGAGGTCTGCAAAGAGATAACCATTCCAAAACCAGCCCAGGGGGTCTATAGGATTGATGGCATTCCAAAACCACAATGAACTTGCAGCAAGAAAAATCAGCGGAGCCTGAATAGTCACGATCGGTTCCAGCATCTTTTTGGCAAAACTGGTTTCACCGAAAAATACCAGCAGTATCTGCCGACCTATATAAAAAGCTGTGAGTCCGGCAGTACAGAAAGCCAGAATGGGCACCAGGTAGTTTCCGGTGCTTTGACCCCATAACCACGACCCTGTCAATATCCCCTCTTTGGACAGAAAGCCGGAAAGGAAAGGCAATCCGGACAGTGCCAATCCACAGATCAGAAAGGCATAAAATGTGACAGGTAAAATCTTTTGCAGTCCCCCCATGTTGCGCATGTCCTGGGGGTCATTGGTGGTATCCAGTTCATGCATATAGTGGATCACCGATCCTGCTGCCAGGAAAAGGCCTGCCTTGAAAAAAGCATGTGTCCACAGGTGGAAAACGGAGGCCTGATAAGCCCCTACGCCAATTCCCAGTATCATGTATCCCAATTGAGATACTGTGGAATAAGCAAGTACTTTTTTAATGTCAAACTGGGTGAGTGCTGCTACGGCAGCCATGAATGCCGTGACGGCTCCTCCTATGGCGATCACCTGCAGGTTCCACTCCATAAGTGCCGGGCTTATTCTCACCAGCAGATATACGCCCGCTGTCACCATGGTGGCTGCATGGATGAGTGCCGAAACAGGTGTTGGTCCTGCCATCGCTTTGGTCAGCCAGCCGTAGAACGGAAATTGAGCTGATTTACCGAATGCCCCTATGATAAAACAGATACCGGTGAAGCCATCCCACTGAATGCCGGAGGCTAAAGTTTCGGTAAAGGATGTGGCATACCCATTGTTAAAGACCTGGATTACCCCAAGCAACAAAAAGGCATCGGCCACCCGATTGATCATAAATGCTTGTCTTGCTGCCTTAGACCTGCCTGCTTCCTGGTACCAGAAACCGATGAGCAGATAGGAACTCATTCCCACCAATTCCCAAAAAAGGAACAGTGTAACCAGTTGATTGGACATAAGGAGACCGATCATCGAAAAGGCAAAAAATCCAAGCTTGGCAGTATACCTGCCCTGGTCCGGATCATGCTCCATGTACGTGATGGAAAAAACCTGAACAAGAAGGGTTATGAGGTAAACCAACAACACAAGCAATGCATTGAGCCTGTCGATACTGAAACCGAACTTTACGCTCTCCAGCCATTTCCATTCCAGGATCAACGGTTCATCCAGCACCCATACAAGTATCAGTGTAAGAAACAGTCCGAAGGCAATACCAAAACTGGATAGCTTCAGTGATTGCCTGTGATTAAGTCCTCCAATTATGCCCGAAAACAGGGGAATTATAAATATCAGGGGCCATATGGTCTTTAGCAGCGTCACCTAGTTTTTCAATGAGGTTAATTCGTCCGGATCAGTAATTTTATAGTACTTGAAAATATTCAGCAGAATGGCCAGGGCGATAGAGACTTCGGCAGCCGCGAGCACCACCACAAAAACGGATGTCATCAGACCGTTCATTCCCGGGTCGAACTGCGAGAAATAGACAAGATTCAGGTTAGCAGCATTCAGCATTAATTCAATGCCTATCAGGACGAAGATTGCACTTCGCTTGATGATGACGATGGCGATCCCCGCACAAAAAATGAACAGCGATAAAAACACAAAATATGTCGGATTGAGCATCTCCATCATTCTCCGGATTTTTTAGCCAAATAAGATGCACCGACCAGTGCCACCAACAACAGAAATGCCACGACCTCAAAAGCAATGATGAAATCCGTTAAGAATAGCTGACCGATCTGAGCCACCGGATCGCCTGTTTGCTCAATAAATCCTACTTTGAACCGTGACTGAGCAGCCAGAGCAGCCAGACTAATGAAAAGCAGGAAAGATACCAGGGAACCAAAAAACAATGATCTGTGCTGGGTGATGAAACCTTTATTTAATGTGGTTTTAGTCAGCATCAAACCGAAAACCATCAGTACGATGATCCCACCAGCATAAATCAACAGTTGTACCACAGCCATAAACTCTGCATTCAGCAATACATATAATCCCGATAACCCCAAAAAGCTAAATGCCAGCGAGAATACCGCCCTGATTACATTTTTGGTGATCAGGATGTACACAATCGGGGCTATGGTGATTGCAGTGAATATGTAAGTAAGAATACTAGTGATCATTTATCATCCTTGGGTTTTTTTGGCACCATAGGCCTGGGCTTAAACCTGGGTTTTACCACTGGTTTTGCCTGATCCTTAGGACTGTCTTCAGAAGCCTTGGTCTTGGGTACAATCTTAGGCTTCGCCTGCGACTTCTTGGTTTCTTCCGTAGCCCCGGGTTTCATAACAGGCTTTGGCTGAACTTTAGCACCGGATATCTTAGGTTTCACAACCACCTTGGGTTTCGATTGTGCTTTTGGGGATTCCCCGGACACCTTTGGTGCTACCTTGGGTTTCACAACTAACTTTGGTTTTGCTGCTTTAGGTGTTTCCTCTGTATCCGTTTTAGTTACAGGCTTGGGCCTGGCCATCACTTTAGGCTTGAATGTCGGCTTAGGTCGGGCAGCTGCCGGCTGGGCAGGTTCCCCATCTGTGCTTGTAGCAGCTGGCTGTTCCTTCGCCTTCTGAAATTCCTCAAGCTCTTTCTGTTTCAATGCAATATCTGCCAGACTCATTTCGGAAAACGAGTAATTGTGATTCCTGACGTCCTCCTCAGAGAAATCGAATGTCTTGGTCATGGTGAGGCATTCCGTGGGGCAGACAGTGGTACAGAGCCCACAGAAGCAGCACTTACTCATGTCAATATCAAACTTGGCCGCGTGGATACGCTTGGGGGTACCATCAGATGTAAGTCCAATGGTCTCTGTGGCCCTTATGGGCTCTATGTCGATGCAGTCTACGGGACAAACTTTTGCACATTTATCACATACGATGCAGTCATCAATTTCATTGTGAAGTCTGTACCTTCCATTGTCTGGCACAGGGATCATTTCATGTGGATACTGAAGGGTAAAAAGTCCCTCATTCTGAGAGAAGTATTCCTCCTCAAAAATCCCATAAGGTTTTCGGGATTTATAGGATTGCTTCAAATACCCAAATGTGATCTTCAAACCCTTGGTAAGGGTTTTGAAGGATGTACCTATATCTTTAAAATATTGACTCATGAATCGGGGTTATACAATTATCAACTTCCAAATTCCAACAATAAACAAAATGATGATGGCTGCCGGAGTCAGATACTTCCATGACAAACTCATCAATTGGTCAACCCGCAACCTCGGATAGCTCCATCGTATCCAGATCTGGATAAAGATGAATCCAATTACTTTTAAAACCAACCAAAAAACGCCCCACTCCGTTCCAGTGGTCATGTCGTAAAGTTTTAAAGGTCCAATGTTTGGGAAAGGCGTCTGCCATCCGCCAAAAAACAGGATGGCTGCTAGAAATGAAACGAGCAACATCATGGCATACTCCGACAGCATGAAAATGCCCCATCGAAACCCTGAATATTCCGTGTGATAACCTCCGATGATCTCGGACTCTGACTCAGGAAGGTCAAATGGAGTCCGGTTGGACTCTGCCAGACCGGCGATAAAGAAGATCAAAAATGATACCCACAGGATAGGCATCTGAAATACGTTCCAGGCCAGAAAACCACTCACCTGATACCCTGTAGAGAGTCCGAAAATCAAAGATCCTATCCCCTGCTGGCTGCTGATCTCCTGGAGGTCCAGGGTCTGCGTAAACATCACTACCCCCAGCACACTCAACCCCAGTGGTATTTCGTAGGAAACAATCTGTGCCACAGCACGCATGGCCCCATAGTATGAATATTTGTTGTTAGATCCCCAGCCCGCCATCAGGATCCCCAATACATCAAGGGATACTATGGCCAATAAGAAAAATAACCCGGTATGGATCTGGGCTCCACCAATCTCGATGGTCATCGGGAGCACCGAAAATCCGGCAAAAATGGCAGCAAAAACGATAAGCGGTGCTACCAGAAATAAAGGCTTGTCAACGTTATCCGGTTTGATGTCTTCTTTTTGAAGCATCTTCACCAGATCGGCAATGGATTGAATAATTCCCTTGGGGCCTACCTCCATCGGACCGTATCGGCTTTGGATGAATGCCGCTATTTTTCGTTCACTATAAACGCCAATGACGACAATCAAAAGAATGAATGGCAGGAAAAATAGGAATGTTATCATTTGTTCCTCCTGGGGTTTGAACGGCTAAATTAATGGGTTACCACTTAGCAGAAAAATACCTTTGAGAAAGCTTTGCTTGTTTAATTGATCGGGATATCTCAAATTTCATAATAATAGCTGTAAAAGGATCATATTCGATGAAGGTATCAATAGTGAAATTCAAGGTTTTTCTCATCTCCTGCGTCTTCCTTTCCTCATTAGAGTGCTTCTCGCAAGACCTGAAAGAAATTGACAATTACATCATCAAAGCAAGGCAGGACTGGAACATACCCGGCATGGCCGTGGCAATTGTGAAAGATAGGGAGATCGTCCTCTCGAGAGGGTATGGTTTTATCACCTCCGGAAAGCCAGAAAGAGTGGATGAGCACACCCTCTTTGCCATCGCATCCAATACCAAAGCTTTTGTCAGTGCATCACTTGCCCTCCTGGTAGAGCAGGGCAAGCTGAACTGGTCAGATAAAGTGCATGAGATCCTTCCCCATTTCAGGCTTTATGATCCCTATGTGACAGCAGCGGTAACGGTAGAGGACCTGCTGTGCCATCGGGTAGGCCTGGGCACTTATAGTGGGGACCTGATGTGGTACAAGTCCAATCTCACAGCCAAAGAAGTAGTAGAAAAGATTCAGTTTGTGCCACAGGCATTCGAGTTTCGGGATGGCTACGGCTATTCCAACCTGATGTTTATTGCCGCAGGTGAGGTGATCAAAGCCATCAGTGGTCAATCATGGGACATTTTTGTGGATTCTGCATTTTTCAATCCGCTAAGCATGGAAAGGACCGTCACCTCCACAAATGTGCTGCCAGGCACCTCTAATGTGGCTTCCCCTCATAAGCCTTATTACGGCGGGAACCAGGTGATCAATTGGGTGAACTGGGATAACATGGGTGCTGCAGGGGGAATCATATCTTCTGCCAATGACATGGCCCAATGGATCAGACTACAGCTAAACGGAGGTATTGTGGGCACTGATACCATCATCCCCCTCCGGCAGCAACAAATCATGTGGAGCATTCACAATGCCAGACTGCTGACCGATCGGGACCGTGAATTGATCCCCGGAAAAATATACAAAGGCTACGGGCTCGGATGGAGCCTGGACACTTATCGCAACAAACAGGTGATCTCTCATGGGGGCGGCTATGATGGCATGTACTCTAAAGTGATGATGGTGCCTGAGGAAAAACTGGGTATCGTTATCCTTACCAATTCCATGAAAGGCATTTCAGATCCGCTGTGTTTTTATATCATAGACAGATTCATGGAGGCAGCGGTCCGGGACTGGTCCGGGGAAATGCTCTCCTATCAGGGTTCCGCCGGGCCAGGCAGGATAGAAGAGCTGCGGTCCGCCCGGATGAAGAAGACCAGGGCTACGCTGGATCTTGACAGATACACCGGCAATTATCATTCTGAAATGCATGGCAAAGTGACCATCACGCGTGAAGGCAAACAGCTGAAGCTGGCTTTTGAAAATGCTCCGGCACTCAATGCCACGCTCAATCACTGGCACCATGATACCTGGGAGATCGACTGGGATGAAAATCATGCCTGGTTTGGCTTTGGGCTGCTGCAGTTTAAGCTGGATGTGGACCTGGCTGTCACCGGTTTGCACTTCGAAGTGCCCAACTACGACATCTTCTTTGATGAGGTGGATCTGGAAAAGGTGAGATAATTCTTCCAAAATATGTTAAAAGATTCAAATGGACCAGGAACTGAGGAGAAAGCATTTGTTAACCATCTTGTTATTTCAATTACTCCTACTCCCATCTTCCCCTCGTGATCCAGACCCCGCTTACCCATCCCTTAACCCTTCGTCTGGATTCCAGTGTGGTGCGCCTGCCCTCCGTAGCTTTAGCGAAGGAGGGATTGAAGGAAGATGATGCATTAGGCTTTGTTTTTGATCCGTACTAATTTCAATTCCAGTGTGGTGCGATTAAAGGAAAACAGGCATGCTAACCAAACAGGAACATGATTATTTCAATTCCATTGTGGTGCGATTGAAGGATCAGTCCCAGAGATGGCGTTGTCACTATAAATATTATTTCAATTCCAGTGTGGTGCGATTGAAGGCCACCTCAACAGCGTCCTCATCTGATATGTTTGATATTTCAATTCCAGTGTGGTGCGATTAAAGGCTGTATCGCTTCGATTAGTCTTTCCTTGTCTGTCATATTTCAATTCCATTGTGGTGCGATTGAAGGCTTTGCGATGAATTAGAATATCAAATCATTACCGAATTTCAATTCCATTGTGGTGCGATTGAAGGTCCAGATGGTCAAAGCCAAAGTCGCTGCAAATGTATTTCAATTCCAGTGTGGTACGATTAAAGGGAGAATTTGTTTTCGGAAAAAGACAGCATAGAAAATTTCAATTCCAGTGTGGTGCGATTAAAGGTCCAAATATTGTTCAACGCGGACAGCGTAAGCGAATTTCAATTCCATTGTGGTGCGATTGAAGGGAATGTCCGTGACTATTCAGATCACGAATTTTAATATTTCAATTCCATTGTGGTGCGATTGAAGGACAATTATTTAGATATGTAATACCCCTCTTCGGTAATTTCAATTCCATTGTGGTGCGATTGAAGGAGACGTTGTAGCGGAGTGAGTTTTTGATACTCTTATTTCAATTCCATTGTGGTGCGATTGAAGGTAGAGATCAATTTCTATCGGATGGATGAAATACCATTTCAATTCCATTGTGGTGCGATTGAAGGAACACACACAAGGAGAATGGAAAATTGCTTATGGTAATTTCAATTCCATTGTGGTGCGATTGAAGGAATATCCCTGACTCTCATGTAATGAAAGAGACTTATTTCAATTCCATTGTGGTGCGATTGAAGGCCTAACCATTTTTATGAGCATACCAACTATGCAACATATTTCAATTCCATTGTGGTGCGATTGAAGGTCACCCTGGTTGAACCTGTTGGCGTGCCTGCTTTGGGATTTCAATTCCATTGTGGTGCGATTGAAGGGATTCACGCAAATGGCACAATACACGATCCCCAAAATTTCAATTCCATTGTGGTGCGATTGAAGGCCAGGCAATTAGCAAACTCTATTTAAAGGGAATGCTATTTCAATTCCATTGTGGTGCGATTGAAGGAGTGGGTTGTCATTGTTCATCTCTCTTATTTCGTTATTTCAATTCCATTGTGGTGCGATTGAAGGTAAACTTGTGACTGAGCTTGCCGGTGCTGAAATTGAATTTCAATTCCATTGTGGTGCGATTGAAGGTACGCGGGTACTGGTGGCTCACTTCCTTACTACAATTTCAATTCCATTGTGGTGCGATTGAAGGAGCAATCAAGATTTAAAACGCTGATAGGCTATTGGATTTCAATTCCATTGTGGTGCGATTGAAGGTAACTGTTTGTAATCAAAATCTTTACCCGCTAAAAAATTTCAATTCCATTGTGGTGCGATTGAAGGCAGACAGCCAGGGATTGCAAAACCCTCCAAAGTGATTTCAATTCCATTGTGGTGCGATTGAAGGTCCAAATATTGTTCAACGCGGACAGCGTAAGCGAATTTCAATTCCATTGTGGTGCGATTGAAGGCTCCCAAACTCGGTGCCCGCTAAATGGTCTCACTATTTCAATTCCATTGTGGTGCGATTGAAGGAGACCATGCTCCCCTTGAAGTATATTCTTCTAGTATTTCAATTCCATTGTGGTGCGATTGAAGGCGTAAGCAAGGAAGTCCAGGAGTATAATAAAAAGATTTCAATTCCATTGTGGTGCGATTGAAGGTAGGTGTCCGGATCCGCTTCCATCACTTTCAGCATCATTTCAATTCCATTGTGGTGCGATTGAAGGAGGTATTATATAAGGTGTAGTCGGAGTCGTAGAGCTATTTCAATTCCATTGTGGTGCGATTGAAGGGTTAATTATTCTAGCACTGGAACAGGCATCACATCATTTCAATTCCATTGTGGTGCGATTGAAGGCACTTGAAAAAGGTTTTTTCAACAAGATGCACCCATATTTCAATTCCATTGTGGTGCGATTGAAGGCTATTAAGTACCTGAAAGAAGACGCTACTTAATAATTTCAATTCCATTGTGGTGCGATTGAAGGTGTTTAGTTGATCTGTTGATACATTCCTATTTGATCATTTCAATTCCATTGTGGTGCGATTGAAGGAATAAGCCTCTATCTGTCGAGACCAGTTCTTATAATATTTCAATTCCATTGTGGTGCGATTGAAGGAGTGGGTTGTCATTGTTCATCTCTCTTATTTCGTTATTTCAATTCCATTGTGGTGCGATTGAAGGTACAGAAGGAGCAACATCATATGTTTATAGCTATATTTCAATTCCATTGTGGTGCGATTGAAGGCTATAAGGGATGAACACAGACCTATTTGTATTTAATTTCAATTCCATTGTGGTGCGATTGAAGGTTATTAATTGAAAGGTTATGATAGGCGGCTGACAGATTTCAATTCCATTGTGGTGCGATTAAAGGTCTCTCAAAGAAATCAACTCAGGGAAGATTCCTTGTATTTCAATTCCATTGTGGTGCGATTGAAGGAACACATTTACAACACAGAGGTTAAATTTATCCTATTTCAATTCCATTGTGGTGCGATTAAAGGCAATGAGTTCACATTTAGAGTCGCCGCACTTGTATATTTCAATTCCATTGTGGTGCGATTAAAGGCAAAAGTCAAAACAAGGCGTACAGAATTCAATCAGAATTTCAATTCCATTGTGGTGCGATTAAAGGCACATATAATGTCCATCGCCATCACATTCACCACTATTTCAATTCCATTGTGGTGCGATTAAAGGCAAACTCCTTTATTTTTTTTTGAATCTCTTCCTTATTTCAATTCCATTGTGGTGCGATTAAAGGAATTTAGGTTAGTGGTTACGCCCGATTTTTTTATACTATTTCAATTCCATTGTGGTGCGATTAAAGGGGAAACGTCCGGTTTTGGTTTTGATACTCTCCTGGTTATTTCAATTCCATTGTGGTGCGATTAAAGGAACGCAAATGATAAAAAATGGTGAATTGTCTCCAGAATTTCAATTCCATTGTGGTGCGATTAAAGGTCCTCTATCCCTAAAGTATTGCCCTCATTCATGTACCATTTCAATTCCATTGTGGTGCGATTAAAGGGCTCCTGCCCTTCAAAAAAGTAGGTGTCCTTTTCTAATTTCAATTCCATTGTGGTGCGATTAAAGGTCTCTTCAATTATTTGGTTCATGGCGTTAAAAATATTTCAATTCCATTGTGGTGCGATTAAAGGTGTCATTGGTCCCAGGGAGATACCAAGTGCACCCTTATTTCAATTCCATTGTGGTGCGATTAAAGGATCTACAGTTTTTTAGCTATTGCAACCTTATCTTTATTTCAATTCCATTGTGGTGCGATTAAAGGACAAACAGGTACAGGAGATAGTGAGTTTCTTAAAATTTCAATTCCATTGTGGTGCGATTAAAGGGCTATTGACCATGAAAAATACATTTCTTGCAATAGTATTTCAATTCCATTGTGGTGCGATTAAAGGACCAGGTAGATAAAACCGGAACGCTGCTATATCAATTTCAATTCCATTGTGGTGCGATTAAAGGATTATATGCGGGTACCGGGGGATCACTTCCTTACTACAATTTCAATTCCATTGTGGTGCGATTAAAGGTAAGCTACTCTGAGCATGTCTTCAGTGGCCTCCTCTATATTTCAATTCCATTGTGGTGCGATTAAAGGTATAAGGCCAAAGACTCCGGGTCAACCCTTCAAAATTTCAATTCCATTGTGGTGCGATTAAAGGACCGGAGCGGAGAAAATTTGTATTACTAAACTAAATTTCAATTCCATTGTGGTGCGATTAAAGGAAAGAACCCACATCTAAAGCAGAATGCCCCAATTCAATTTCAATTCCATTGTGGTGCGATTAAAGGCAGCACACTCTACGGAATAGGTAGATGCTACTCAAATTTCAATTCCATTGTGGTGCGATTAAAGGCTAGATGATCAATTAGATTCATCGTTCACGTTGACAAATTTCAATTCCATTGTGGTGCGATTAAAGGTGTTCAGGTAGGCAGGATGCCGCTTAGGTATCTTATTTCAATTCCATTGTGGTGCGATTAAAGGACCTCTTTGGCGTTAACGTTAGAATATGCCGTTGAAATTTCAATTCCATTGTGGTGCGATTAAAGGATAATATCATCAATGGCAACGCGCAACCAACTAGATTTCAATTCCATTGTGGTGCGATTAAAGGTCTTTCAATTTTTGCACACTGAACACTGAACTAAATTTCAATTCCATTGTGGTGCGATTAAAGGCAAGAATCTGTATGTATCGTCATGTTCGTTTCCTTATTTCAATTCCATTGTGGTGCGATTAAAGGCTCCCGGCTTCCAGGGTCCCTGGTGGTTCCTATATATATTTCAATTCCATTGTGGTGCGATTAAAGGATCTCAACATCATCCAATTGAAAATCCAGAAAATCAAATTTCAATTCCATTGTGGTGCGATTAAAGGCTACCTAGCTTAAACATCCATCTAAGATTATAGTAATTTCAATTCCATTGTGGTGCGATTAAAGGCTTTTCGTCTGCCTCCTGTTCGATATTGGTAAGCATATTTCAATTCCATTGTGGTGCGATTAAAGGCCGTGACGCCCACAGCGAAAATAGGGCTTTACTCCACGTGTTCATAGTTTTGGATGCTGATTTTTATACCAACAGGTCGTCTATCATCAATAACCGGATTTTAACCGACCTTCGACAACCCTATAGACAAGCAGCAAACGCCCTTTTTATACACAAACTTCAACCCCTTCCCTTTCAAGCCAGGATTGAACTCTATGACCGACGACTTACAACATATTGTCAAGCTTATTCTTTTCCTTCCCCACCACCTCTTTATCCAGCCAACGCTCATCCCGGCTTTTAAAAATGATCAGACTGTCCTCCTCAGGATCCATCAGCTTTTTGGCCCTTGATTTTAGCTCCCTGAGCTTCACCTCCGTAATCTCCCCCTCAAACACAGAGTTCTGGATCCAATTAAGATAAACCCTGCAAAGCTTAAGCATCTTAGCCACACGCTTTTCACCGATATCGTAAACCAAAATTATATACATGTGTATTACTGAATACTCACATCTCACTACCTCACAACTCACTACCTCACAACTCACCAACTCACCACCTCACTACCCCTCACCACCACGCTTTAAAAGGCTTATATTCATCCATCTCCAGCAAGTGCTTACTCAGCTTATAGCATTCCAGCTTTACCAGGTGCTTATAACTTACCGATCGATTCAATGAACGATGTTTGATCGTTTCTCCCAGCCGCTCTTCCCAGGCCCGAACAAAGGCTTTCCTACCCGCTTCTTTCAACGTGATAAAATTGGTCTTTCGGTCAAAATCTGTTTTACCAATCTCCTTTTTGTTGATCACCCGAAAAATGGTACGGTCTACAAGCAGAGGCTTAAAAATTTCTGCCAGATCTAATGCCAGAGAAAACCTTCGTTCCCCGGGCTCATGCAAATAACTGATCGTAGGGTTCAATTGGGTATGGTACAGCTGGTCCAGGCATGCGGTGTAGCACATCATATTACCAAATGAAACCAGGGCATTCAGTTCATTGGCCGGAGGCTGCCGGCTTCGTTTGACCCATTCAAATCCAGTCATGATCTCCTCAAAGCTGTCATAATAAATCTGACGGATATTTCCTTCCAGCCCCATCAATTCCTGCACATCATGGCAGTGTGCTATATCACCGGAGAATGACTCCAAACGAGCAATTCGCTCCGACAAGTCCTTTCCCCTGTTTTCATAATACCTGAGGTTCTTCAGCATATTGAAAGCAGCCCCTTCTATGAATCTTCTGGCCAGCCGCATCCGTTTCTCCTCTTCGATAAAGTGAGCGGTCTGAGCCACCAGCACTCTGCCTGCCTGGAGATAATCTTTCGGATAAAATGAGCCGGTATAATGTTCATAATAATCAAAGAAATGCACACTGATCTGTTGCTTCCCCATGAAATTATACAGGGCACTATTCGCATCCAGACTGCCAAACACAAATAGGTTAGACACACCCTCTACGGGGATGTATTTTGGGGCGCCCTCCCTACCCTCTTCATCTACCGGAACAAACTTGAGCGTGTTATCCTTACGACTGAGGCGACCCGGATTAAAGAGGTAGTAGGATTTTTTCATCGACCAATCAGGGGGTTTTCAAGCTGCAAACCCTCAATCATTTTAAAGTCCTGTTCATTGTTGGTTACCAGCACCATTTTGTTTTTTAATGCGGTTGCTGCCAAAAGACTATCCCCAAGTGATAATTTTCTTATCTGACGGAGGCCTGTAGCAAGTTTGATCACATCAAAGGAAACAGGGACGAGTGTTGACGAGTTAAAAAAGGCTTCCAAATTGACTTTATCAGCTTGTTTGAGGTCATGGTAACCTAACGCCTCGACATAAGAAATCCATGAGACATATGGGTTGTTTTGCTTAATCCATTTTCTTAAATCATCGAACTCAGGATAAGTTAAATATATAATGATATTGGAATCAAGTAGTTTCAATCTCTTCCGGGAAGTTTACGGTCCTTTCTGATCTCACGCTGCCAGGCTACCGGATCCTTGATCCCGGAATAAGGATTACCCCTGGAAATTTCCTCCATGATTTCAGCCATTTTTTGACCATTAGGAACAGGTAACTCTGTCACTTCAGCAGAAATATGAAGTTGATCAAGAAGATCCATGATCACTTTTTTATCCTCCTCGGATGAAACGTCAATCGTAATTCTGGTCATGCCTTTACCTGTTTATTCATTTAATATAACAAAATGTAAATTATATTTACGCAGTTCCCCACGCCTTTTTTGCGCAAGCCTTTCTACTCACTGTAACAAAAATCATAGTAGCTACACGACTTACAAATGCGGGCATTAATCACTCCCGGAGGTTTGGTCTGTGCCAGCAATTCCCTAATCTCATCGATCCACCCCTGCACGACCGTCTCATCACCGGGTTCCCACCCCACCTGTCTTGTCTCCCTCAGCCGCGGATATTCCAGGATCCCGGAAGGGTTATTCACCCCAGCCTCCTGCAACAGAAACAGATAATATTTCACCTGGGCGATATGCGCCTGCTCCACCTTATTGCTATGCTTGATCTCATGCACCACTTCATGCTTCGCATCATAGTAGTCGATCTTACCACCTGGCAGCACCAACTCCGTGTACTTCACCGCCCGATCCGGATAGGAGAGCTCACCGGTGAGCTTGCCCTCGGCGACCTGCTCGCTCTCTGTTTCCATTCTTACTCCATGATGAAAAAGCCAGAGTTTACGATGGCAGACATGCAGGTAGTTGATATGAGTGGCTGTGATGGGCATTAATCAACTTGGCACCAGTTGATTTTCGTAATCATATGAAGACATCAGTTCGATTAATTTTTGTTCTGCTTTTTCGAGGGCGTCGGAACTCTCTCCTTTGGTATGGATATATGCCCCTGCTTGAAGAGTCACATAAGTATCAACACCTGAAATAGATTCATCCACTATTGGGTCAGCTTTCTTGGAATCCTCCTCAGATAACTTTGCTCGAATACTACCAGCAATTAAGTTGGCATTATTACTGATTGAAACAGCTAATGTATCCATCAAACTAAAAGTGCGGGACTGATTAGAAGTGATACGCCAGTTTAAAATGGCTTTAGCCAATCCTGTAATCCATTTTTCCCGTAGTGGTTTTGGAGCTACGAGACATTTACCAAATACGTTTTCGGATTCAATCCAACCCTCCGCTTGTAGTTTTTCTACTGTAGATTCTGCCATTTCAGGTTCCAGTTGGTTAATGCTGACACAGAATAGCCTTCTAAGGTCGATAGCAATATCAAAAACAAAAAGACCAGTGGCACGTTCTGCAGGATTGAGCCATTTTCTACTCAGACTTCTGTCCGCATTTCCTTCCTCCTTTAGTACTGTTGCAATTTCTTCTTCCGAAAGAATATCTCCTCTTTCATTTCGCACAATAACCTTATTATTAGGTCTTTCACTTCTATCAAAAGAACCTGCTTCACCCCCACTCGAATCCATTCCAGCCAGCATAGGATGTAGAGCTCTCATCGCCGATATTGAAAGAGGGCTTCTTCTCTTCAAAGTCCTTTCACCACCTCCTTTTGAGGCTTTCATCCACCCCCCAAACAACTGATCGGCATAAGTCGGGTCGCAAGTTCCATATACTTCTCCTTCCTTCAGTTTCTTCTGCTTATCTACTTCAAATAGAAAGGTAGTAGGCGAAGGAGTTTGGCCAATTTCTTCGCACAATGAATCGATCAAAGATCTTTTTACTTGTTGACCGCTGGAAAACGGAATACGTCTGTTGAATTGTGAATCGTAATAATATTTTTGACCATTAGCTACGTTAAATACGGTATGCTCAGCTCTTTTTAGGGTTCGGATATAAATGGTATTCATAGTTTAATACTTTAGGTACAAGATTTCTTTTGATGGAAAGCGTAATCAAATTTTAAGAGTGTCAAGAAGTAACCAAACTCTTCATTTGTCATCAGGTGCACTTCGTCCTTTAGACTTTTTAGAGTATCTAAATCCTGATCCTCTAGGTCAGGGATCATTTGGGTCAGAGACTCTATAAATCCCTTCTTGGATTTCGAAGTAAACATCTCTTTTTCCACTAGGGTAATACGGGACATCCCTTTACCAGTGTTTCTATACCGCAAAATGACCTCGGCCACTTTTGGGGTATAGTCTACGATTTCTTCTTTATTGCGTGTTAACATAGCGACTAACCAGGTTTTATATGCTTGATAATTAATTATGTCTTCTTCTTTTTTGAAGTTCAGGGTTTTGCCATCCACCATATACTTTTTCAGGCTTTCAGGACGAAGAGCTTGCAATCCTACTGTCCCTAACTCACAAGCTCTTTTAATATGCATTCCAAAAAGACTTTCAAAATCTTTAGGATTAGAATACACTCCTCCAAACAATTGCTTATAAACATCTATTAGTTTAGTTCCGGATTTGAGTTGAAAAGGTATAAATCCGATGGTTTTGTTGGTTTGTCCAAACCCATATACATAACCCATCAACTCAGTTTTTGGAAACTGAAAGGATAGGCTAAAGAAAAGTTGTGACCAGCTTACAGTAAGCACTTCTACAAGGGATTCACTTACATTAAAAATTCCATGCCTAGTGAGATCAGCAAAATTAAAATCCTCTCTAAACTCTTTACCGAAAGAATAGGCTAACCATTGACCGTTCCAACTATTAATCTGGTTTCCCCGAATCTTTTCCAGAGCAGGGTCATTTAGGTATTTCCTATACACTTTCCACCCATTATAGGTTTGTAGTGTTATATTAGGATCATCAAAGAGGATGGTAAATCCTCCCGCAACCCCAATACCCAATCCACTACCAATCCAGGAAAGATAAACTTCATCTTCATCTGCTGGTATGAGAATGTCACTTACCAAGCCAGATGTACTGGCATATTCTTTAGTCTCTGATGCCGGAAACCCTAACGCAAAGCTGGCATCTGGTATATCATTCGATGCCTTTTCAAACAAACTTTCTAGCTTTTCTGTGCGTTCCTTTTCACTTAGCAAATGGGGCTTTTGTCCCTTTTTCATCTGTACAAATGGAGAATTGGTCACCCATTGCATGTATTTCGGGTCATTATAAAACAACTCCCAATACTCCTCTTCAAAAAACGTTTTAGGCGAAAGGTCTTTACCAAATTTGCCATTGTAGGCATTGAGAAAAGTTCTTCCGATGACTGATGTGATCATAGCATTTGAAGGTTTACGTCAAAATTGTTTTCACTGATCTTTCGAACATCCAGGCCAGATTCCTGATTGTATGCCTTGTCCGGAATAATGAAAGGTTTATTACCACTCTGCACCTGGTTCATGGCCCGGACATTGAAATAGCGTACCGGAATTTCCATCTCCAATCTTTTTTCAAAGTAGGAATTTCCATATTCGTCAACATCGCTTTCACAAATGCAGGAGACAGAGTCTATATCCAGTAACTCAAAAAGAATAGACTTACCATGATGCGTTAGTTTGTCAATTTTAATCTTGCCATCCTGTTTGAAGATGGCATGCTCTTCAATATTCAAAAAGTTAATCTCAGGAAATACATAATCAATTTTCTCCTGTAAGTCCTTTTCTCTCAAAATATCACTATCAGGCAGGGCCTCAAACGATTTTTTCAAAACTTCCAGATCATACGGTAAAGCATCCATTTTACTTTCTGGCGGAGCTATTACATAAACTGGCTTGGTTTTGCCTATGGTATTCATTGATCTTTTTCGATTGACTCTACCAAAGCGCTGGATCAATGCATCGATAGGGGCAGTTTCAGTGATCATCAAATCAAAACTGATGTCCAGGCTTACTTCCACGATCTGGGTAGATACCACAATACATGCTTCTGTTGATGTATTAAATTGTCCGGCTTGATTACCGTCCTCATCAATGCCCATCAATTGGCTTTCTTTTTTGTTTCGGTCAACTCGTTTAAATCGGCTATGCAAAAGCATAATGGGTACGTTCGGGAAAGCTTCTTTCAGTTCACCATAAGCTTCCTGAGCCCTTGCTACACGGTTATAAACAACCAATATCTTTTTTCTCTTGTCAATAGCTTGCTTTACTAAAGGAAGCGACTCTTCAAAGGCATTGATTTTATGAATGGTGTGGCGGTCAAATTGATCCATTTCTTCATTGGATAACTTTACTTCCAGTACATCATCACCCAAGATTTCCATTATTCTCGAATACAGGGCAGTAGGCATAGTGGCAGTCCCAATATGTATGCGACAATTCAATTGATGCAGGATTTGCACCAGCTTTAGTACTATGGCTTGAGAAGCCCCGGTGTAGGTGTGTATCTCATCCAAAATAATATCGCATCCCTTGAGGTCGAGCAATAAAGCTTCATATCCTTTCATTCCAAATGCAATTGATGCTAATTGGTGCGGTGTGAGGATTTTAATGGATGATCCAAAAAGAGACTGCAATGCGGTTTCTTCCTCTGCCCCTTTACGCTTCACAACCATAGAGGCCGAATGCAGCACGCGAATATCCAATTCAGGGTTATGAGGTTTTAAATTATTAGCCACACGCTTATACATAGCATTGATGGAGGCCTGAAATGGCAGCGTGTAAAAGATTCGTCCTTTTGTCCTTTTAAATAAAAAATCCGTCTTGCCTGCACCTGTACTGGCTACAACAATAGTGTGTGTTCTATCAGAGCTTGAATCCTTAAACGAAAGTGGGTATAGTTGGTGCGTCCTATCAAAAAAAGACAAATCCGGCACTTTGAAGGCTTTGGTAAGATGCCTTTCTGTATCATTGATCAATGCTGAAGCATAGTGATCAGCCCCCATGAGTAACCCTCGCCATTCACTATAGCCCCGCTTTTTGGTCGTCTGTTCGCAATAGTCCACAGCAACCTGAAGATTTTCCCTGGCCTCACCTTCTGAAAAGGGCTTACATTCAATGCCCAATTCATTCAATAAATCAAATGCCGAAGGACTCCACATATCCCATTCCCCGACATGAAAATCTACATAGTCATATCCTTCTTCCAAATCGAGCAACCCCTTATCACCAGCATCTCTCTTTACGGACTTATGGTGACCAGCCACCATTTCAATCAACGCTGGATAGTCATTTTCAGGAAAAGCAGAGAGAAAAAGCAGAGAAGTGATTTCATGACGAAAAACCTTAGAACTTCTGTGACCCGGCTGTAATCTTTTTTGAAATTCGGGATGTGCTTTTCCCATGTCATGCAAGACAGCCCCTTTATAGGTCAGACTTTCATCTATTCCCAGATATCTGGCAAAGGCCTTTACGGCATAGCTTACGTGTAGCAAGTGATCATGAAGGCTTGTCCATTCAGGACCGGATTTGGCGTGAAGTTTGTCCATTACATTGCAGTTACAGGTTGTCCCATTACACGTATCCAGCCATACATGGGCTTATTATCTACTCTATGATACCCTACCAGGAAAGACTTTTCCGCTTTTTCAAACACCAATTCAAATCCCGGAAATAGTTCCTCACTTTCTTCAAACTGCTCTTTGTCCGTTTCAATTATCTGATCCGGGTAAAGCATGTCTTCATTTCTGCAAAGGCAGATGTGTTGACTTATTGCGATTTCTGCATCTTCCTTTGAGCCAAAGGCTAAGAAAAGGACAGGATTTTGCAGAACACCTCTTATTAAAATCGCTTTAGGCCGATCAAATAAAAACTCCTTGCCTTTTCGTGTGGAGTTCCACCCTCTGGTCTGAATAACTTCTTGTTGTCCTGTTACCTGATCGTAAGACAATCGGTGTCCAAGAATTTTTTTTATCCCCTTTTCTTTGAGTAATTCCGGAAACAACTTCTTTTCTATTCCCTCCACTATAGAGGGGGTTAAAAATTGCTGGCTGAATGTCTCGCTATCCCTCACCGCCGTCCACGGTTTAATGAAACCGAAAGGACCTGTATATTTTA
The DNA here is from genome assembly GCA_965228595.1 of Cyclobacteriaceae bacterium. Taxonomy (GTDB): domain Bacteria; phylum Bacteroidota; class Bacteroidia; order Cytophagales; family Cyclobacteriaceae; genus UBA7330. The sequence continues at coordinate 831,454 of OZ245828.1, forward strand.
CCACATAATAGTTCATGTCATCTTCAGTTTAATGCACCAAAACCAATACCAGTACTATTCCCTACACCCACATTCCAGGCGAAGGCAAGTTGTTCTGGTGACCCTTTGATTGTTATCGGGCATACGCTTGCCCGGCTCTTGATGCCATTGTAGTTGACCAGTTTAGTTTGTCCTGCTGCATATCTCTGGTCAAATGCCACAGATACACCTTCTGACTTAATCCCAGCCTTATTCAGCTTTGTGATCATGGTTTTGGTCATTTCTTTTTCTGAGCTTGGGTCGTCAAAAAGGCAATGTTCAAAACGTCCACCAATTTTTCGTTTCACTAATACCGGACTGGCCACTGAAAACACTTCTTGACCTGCATGAAATATCGGTGTTTCACGAATTTGAATATCCTGAACGGTCATTGAGGAAAACATTTCTGGGTCAGCCATTGCCCCTTTAATGATGCATTTAATAAAATCATCATCATGTGAACTAACAAAGAACCTGGCCCCATTGTGGAAATTAAGACCTCCATTTTCCTTTCGCCCTCCTTGCAACCAGGAGAAAGAAGACAAAGAGGTTTGTCCGTGCCAGGGATTATTTTCCCCAAGCCATTTATGAATTGCACCAACCAATTGTGGGATATGATCAAATGGTATTAGACTATTTGGTCTTGAAGTATTAATATGAACCCTCATAGATTTATTATTAAAAATTGATAACCTCCCCGCAACCAAAACCCAAACTATTCTTCTCCCCGAACCCGGCCAGTAATCCGATCCTCACCAATGGTGCCGGAGCAGTCAGCTTGAAATGGTAATCATAACCACGTATTTTGGTCTGCGCTGACGTATTGGCTTTGATGGTCACCAGCCGCGACCTGACTGACCCCTGCATCATCTCCCAATCCATATTCTGGTCGAATGTTGTTGAAATAGAATCCCCGGTGTAGCTCGCATAGCTTTCATATTTCCTGATCAGATTTTGCAGAAAATAATTCTTGTAGCCCTCGTCCTCTGGCGAAAGAAAAGGTCGCATGCATCTTGTCTCCTCTCATCTCAGGCTTACTCACCACTATAGGTGAAGCAGTGCGCAACACAATCTGATCCCTCACAGGTGTGGGCCTGGCTTCAATACCGGAAACCTCGAAGTCCACCTGAGACTTTTTGTCTCCGATGCCTACATGTTGTTGCTGAAAAACACCCGTAATGAATTTTTCTGCCGCCTGCTCTATTAAAAAGCTTAAGGTGAGATACACCGCCTCACTTTGGATGATCATCCGATCCTCATAGATTTCTCTTTTGGGTACATCCAGCTTAGAAAATGTGAAAAATTTGAAAGGCTTGCCTGCCCTGGCTCCGGTATAGCCCTGCTGATGAAGAAAACTGGCAAACTCGGAATCTGCCCGGTTGATACACTTATAGATCCAGGAAGATAACGGGTACTGGTAGTTGAGGGGAAGTACTGATCCCCTTTTCACTAAAAGCGTCAGGTGGAATCTCAACTTTTTTTGCGAACCAATCTAAGTATTTTAGCTGGATAATACAAAATGTTTCAGTTAGAAACAACGCAGATAAAAAATCATGACTTCAACTAACTGTTTGAGTGGTGTTTAAAAACACATTTTATTACTCAGCGTACCGTCAACACCTCTTACCTCTTCTCCTGATGAAGCATTCATAACAGGCGTCTCTCATTAAAAGCAAAAAAAACCCTGACATCTCAGACATCAGGGTTTGCAAGCAAAGAGTTAAAAGTTTAAATGATTATGATATCAAATATACAAAAATCAATTGGTGATTGCCATCAGGAGATCACTTTGTGTGATGATGTGCACTTTTTTCTTTTCATCCCTGACCAGCAAGGCTTTATTCTCTTTATTGATAAGGGATGAAAGCACATCCAGTGTGTTGTCCATCCCTACAAACTGGAAGGATTCATCCATGATTTCTTTCACTGGTTGTTCCTTCAGTTGAGGGTTTTCGATCAGGTTTTTCAATACTTTGGAGTCATTCAGGCTACCCACAAATTCATTTTTATCATCTACCACCGGTATTTGACTGATAGCATGTTTGTTCATTAAATGAATCGCCTCACCAATTTTGGCGTCCTGACTAATGGTTTTCAGCTCTCCGTTCCCATGCTTATACCGGACGATATCTTTAGCTGTAGCAAATTTCATTGATTCGAAAAAGCCGTGGTCTTTCATCCAGTCGTCATTGTAGACTTTGGCGAGGTAGCGGGTACCATGGTCCGGAAGGATAATCACCATCACATCGTCTTTTTTCAGGTTGTCACGTGCATACTCCAGGGCGCCATATACCGCCGATCCACAGGACCAGCCAACAAATAAACCCTCTTCTTTGGCCAGCTTTCTTGCCATGATGGCTCCATCTTTATCCGTCACCTTTACAATGTAATCCACCAGGCTGAAATCAACGTTTTTAGGTAAGATATCTTCCCCGATCCCCTCAGTAAGGTATGGGTAGACCTCTTTGGTATCAAACTCTCCCGTTTCCTTGTACTTTTTGAAAACAGATCCATAGGTATCAACCCCAACAGTGACGACATCCTTGTTTTGCTCTTTCAAGTATTTTGATGTCCCGCTGATGGTTCCACCAGTCCCCATACCTGCCACATAATGTGTGATTTTACCTTCAGTATCCCTCCAGATCTCTGGTCCGGTGGTTTCATAATGTGCCGCCGTATTGGACAGGTTATCATACTGGTTGGGATAAATAGAGTTGGGGATCTCTTTGTTCAGCTTTTTAGCCACAGAATAATAGGACCTGGGATCGTCAGGCGATACATTGGTCGGGCATACAATCACCTCTGCTCCCACAGCCCTGAGGATATTGATTTTTTCCTGTGACTGCTTGTCAGAGAGCGTGAAAATGCATCGATAGCCTTTCGCTATAGCTACCAGTGCCAGCCCCATGCCTGTATTACCAGATGTGCCTTCGATGATGGTACCCCCGGGCTTGAGCTCACCTTTCTGCTCAGCATCTTCGATCATCTTCAGTGCAATCCGGTCTTTGACAGAGTTTCCGGGATTGAAATATTCCACTTTCACCAGGATGGTACCTGGAATTCCTTTGCTGACCGAATTCAACTTAACTAACGGGGTATCTCCTATAGTATCAACTATAGATTCGTAATACTTCATGGGTGCGTAATTTGGTTGTAAAGTTATAGATTTAAAGCCTCACAATGCTCAGCACTTTTGCTTTAAAAAATGTTCGCTATAAAGGATACAATTCCTGATTCTGAATAGTTTTGGACACCAGGAAAAAAATTAATTATCAAATGATCAATCGCATCGCAGTCTTTTGTGGGTCCAGCAGTGGAAATAACCCAATCTATGTCGAGGAAGCCAGAAAGCTGATGCAACATTTTCACCAAAGAAATATTGGGCTGGTGTATGGAGGTGGCAAAGTAGGCCTGATGGGTGTCCTGGCGGAGGAAATGCTAAAAAACAAGGGCGAAGTGCAGGGTGTGATCCCTGAAAAACTCATGGGTTGGGAGCTTGGTCACACAGGTATCACCAGGCTGCATATTGTAAAAAACATGCATGAGCGTAAAGCCATGATGGCAGACCTGTCTGATGCTTTCATCGCCATGCCCGGCGGGATTGGGACGCTAGAAGAGTTTATTGAAGTCTTTACGTGGCTACAACTCGATTACCACCAGAAAGCCTGTGCGATCTACAATCCCAACCATTATTTCGACAAGTTCATGGCGTTTTTCAAGCACATGATCGAGGAAGGGTTTTTATCGAAAAAAATTGCAAGCACACTAATTATCGAGGAAGACCCTGAAATCCTGCTGGATAAAATCCAGGAATTTTCGGTGGTAAAATGAATTCAGTCCGCATCAATTGTGGATAAACAGGTGCTAAAAATGTGGATAAAAAAAATGAGGATTGCGATAAAATCCCCATTTGTTCTTCATTTTTGGTTAAAATTGTGAGAACAATTACATAACACCTATACATGGTGAACAAAAACAAATCAGACTGGAATCTTATCTTTCTTATTTTCGAAGTTTCTGCCTTCCTTGCTTTTCTTGCAATAATCATCCTCAACAAGTATTTTCACTTTTTTAGCTAATACGCATTAAACCTTTTACATGGCAGGGTGTCTAAGCACCAAACAACAAAAAATTTACTGCCATGAAGAAGTTAATATTCACCGTATACATGTTGTTGCTTTTTATTTTTTCGGCAACAGCCAAAGACAAAGTCACCATACACAAAACAGTTGATCAGTGTGTGGTAGTGGTTAAATCCACCAATCACGCGATTGCTCATAAAAAAGTGCATATCAGACATAAACGAATGCACCGAAGAAATGCGAGGTTGGAAAAAAAGATCCGCAGGTCTCACCGAAGACATGTTGTAACGCATCATTAGGAATATATTTAGGCCTGCTGAAAAAGTCTCAGTCATTTGGCGTTTTTCAACAGGTCTGATTTAGATGGTTTATTTAGCTAGTAAGAAAGGTCCCGGAATTGCTTCGGGATCTTTTTTTCATGATTGCCACATCATTCCATTTCAGTTTACCACTTTTCCTGCCGGTGGGAGCATTTCATGTTTTTCGAGGTTTTGTTTTGAAATCCACCCCGTCAATCGGCTGGTTTATTTTAGATTTGCCTGATGGTGAACGACGCGCAGGAAGCATATCTGAAGGAACTTAACCCAGCTCAATTAGAAGGTGTAATTAATGTAGAAGGCCCATGCATGCTCATAGCAGGCGCAGGGTCCGGCAAAACACGGGTACTTACCTATCGGATCGCACACCTGATCCAACATCACAAGGTAGATCCTTTCAACATCATGGCCCTCACCTTTACCAATAAGGCGGCCAAAGAAATGCGTCACAGGATAGAAGGTATTGTGGGGGATGATGCCCGTAACCTGTGGATGGGTACTTTTCACTCTGTTTTCTCCAGAATTCTCCGTGCAGAAGCTACTAAAATCGGTTTCCCGAGCAACTTCACCATCTACGATACGGACGATTCCAAGACACTGATCAAACAGATTGTCAAAGAGAAAAATCTGGACGACAAACTGTATAAGGCCAACGTGGTCTACAACCGGATCTCAGGAGCGAAAAACCGGCTGGTCTCCTGGCAGGAATACCTCAACAATCCCATTTATGAGGAAGACGATCGGGCCAACATGCGTCCGGAGATGGGAAACATCTACAAAACCTATGTGAACAGGTGCTTTGCAGCAGATGCCATGGACTTCGATGACCTCCTGTATCATACCAATGTACTTTTTCAGGAGCATCCGGATACCCTCAATAAATACCAACACCGATTCCATTACGTGCTGATCGATGAGTTTCAGGATACCAACATTTCCCAGTACGTGATCGCACGAAAGCTGGCAGCGGTGAAGCAAAACATCGCTGTGGTTGGTGACGACGCCCAGAGTATCTATGGGTTCCGAGGAGCAGACATTCAAAATATTCTGAATTTCGAGCGGGACTACCCGGACCTAAAGGTCATCAAGCTGGAGCAGAACTATCGCTCTTCCAAAAACATTGTCAATGCTGCCAACTCCATCATCAATAAGAATACGGCCCAGATCAAAAAAAGTGTGTGGACCGACAATGAAGACGGAGAGCTGATAGACCTGATCAAGGCTACCAGTGACAACGAAGAAGGAAAGCTGGTGGCGAGCAGCATCTTCGAGACCAAGATGCAGCAACATGCTTCGAGTGATGAATTTGCTATCCTCTACCGGACCAACAGCCAGTCACGTGCTATGGAAGAAGCCCTACGCAGGATGAACATCCGCTATCGCGTGGTGGGTGGGGTATCATTTTACCAGCGTAAAGAGATCAAAGACCTCCTGAGCTACCTGCGTTTCGTGGTGAACATGAACGACGAACAGGCCATGCGCAGGATCATCAACCTGCCCAAGCGTGGGATCGGTCCCGGGACGGTGGAGAAGCTGGTGGTAGCAGCCGAGGAAGAACAAAAGCCACTGTGGGATATTATTGCACATGGATCGAGTTATGTAGGTGGAAAGGGCGGTACTCAGGTAGAAAACTTTGCTACACTGATCAAAAGCTTCAGGCTCACAGCAGAGAAGAAAGACGCTTATGACACAGCCACCCAGGTAGCCAAGACTTCCGGATTGCTCAAGGAGCTCTACGAGGACAAGACCATTGAAGGCATGAGTCGGTACGAAAACGTGCAGGAGCTCCTCAATGCCATCAAAGAATTTACAGACGATCAGGGCCGCGAGGACAAGAGCCTGAGTGCTTTCCTGCAGGAGGTGGCCTTGCTTACAGATGCTGATAACCAGGACAATTCCGATGAGGCAGTGACCATGATGACTATTCACATGGCTAAGGGACTGGAGTTTAACTATGTGTATATCGTGGGGCTGGAAGAAGAGCTGTTCCCCTCTCAGATGATGCTGAGCAGCAGGGCTGACCTGGAGGAAGAACGCCGGTTGTTTTATGTGGCCATCACACGGGCTAAGAAGAAACTACACTTCAGCTATGCGCTGAATCGCTATCGGTTTGGTAGATTGAAAAACTGTGAGCCGAGTCGGTTCATCGAAGAAGTAGATCCGGCATTCATCAAGGTGAATAAAAAATTCAGTACCACCGCACCCCTCTCCTCTGCAGAGAGCTATGTGACCAAAAACTTTGTCAACAACCTGAAGAAAGACCAGGCTAACAGGAAGTTTGCCTCCGCCCCAGCACACCAGGTGAGCGAAGACTTTCAGCCCAGCGATACCTCTTCGCTGGCCGTAGGCATGAAGGTAGAGCACCCCAAGTTTGGCTTTGGTGAGGTCACCCTCATCGACGAGCAAGGCTCCAACCGCAAAGCCAAGGTCAATTTTGATAATACCGGTGAGAAGACTTTGTTGTTAGCTTTTGCCAAGCTGAGGATTTGTTGATTCTTCAAGTCCAGTAAAACAATTCATTCGTGCTTCTGCAGCTAAATTGAATTGAAAGTGTATTTTTGGCGCTTGCTTAATTCTGAAATCCCATTTATGAAAATCTTACACTCCTCGCCTAACCTCTTCCTGATGCTCACCCTCCTCGCTTCTGCCTCTGTATTTGTGCAGTGCAACAGCGAAACAAAAGAAACACCAAAACAGGTCGTCAATGAAACGATCCTAAAAGCCCCGGAAGGTTTTTCCGTATTTGAAATCGGTAAAGACCTGGGCCCGGTAAGGCACCTGACTGTTGCTCCCAATGGTGACATCTATGCCAACAGAAAAGCCCTGAAAGATGGGAAAGCAATTGTGGCATTGAAAGACAAAAACAACGATGGCAAGATTGATACTCAGGAGAATTTCGGAGAGCTGCCCGGAACAGAGGTGCTGGCTAGGGACGGATACCTGTATGCTTCTTCTAATTCAGGCATCTATCGCTACAAAATGAATGACAAACATGAGATCATCGACACCAATTCACCTGAAAACATTGTGGATGGATTGATCGATATGGGGCGTGATAATGCCAAACCCTTTACCATGGATGACAATGGCAATATTTATGTAACGGTTGGATCATGGAACGATCCCTGCAGGGATGCAGAAGATAAGACCGGAATGAATCCCTGTACGATCCTGGATTCTGCGGGAGGGATCTGGAAATTCCGCGCCGACAAACTCAATCAAACATATGCAGATGGCTCGAGGTACGTAACAGGGCTGAAAAATCCAGTTGGATTAGACTGGAACACGCAAACCAACACATTATTCGCCACGGATCATGGCCGGGGCAAACTGCATCTGTATTACCCTGATCTGTATACCCAGCAGCAGGACAATGACTTACCTGCAGAGACATTCTATGAATTGAAGGAAAACGACAATGCCGGCTGGCCTTACACCTACTATGACCACATACAGAAGGCCAGGATTGTTTCCCCTGAGTATGGTGGTGATGGTAAGAAAACGGGAGGCGAAGATGCCATTGATCCGGTCATGGCTTTTCCTGCACATTATGGACCAAATGACGTACTGTTTTACACGGGAGACATGTTCCCGGAGCGATATAAGCACGGAGCTTTCATCGCTTTTCATGGCCAAAACAAGACCCTGAGGAAAGGCTACTTTGTGGCATTTGTGCCATTTGAAAATGGCAAGCCTACCGGAAAGTGGGAGCTCTTCCTGGACAATTTTGCAGGAATCAACCTTGCCAATCCCGATGGTGAGCTGCAGCATCGTCCATGTGGCCTCGCTCAGGGACCTGATGGCGCCCTGTATGTGGCTGACGACCATGGCGGATCTATCTTCAAGGTGACCTATTGATTGTGATGTACCCTAGTCAACCAAAGGAACTGATTGACTGAGTATACCATAGAAAGCAATACTTATTTTGGGTCTCCTATTTCTTGGTTTAAACCTAAGCTCTTTCGAACCTATCACACTGGCAGCTACGTTTTTACTTATGGGTTAACGAGGTTTTTTATCGATCTCCTGTAAACCAGACAGATTCACTTTAAGCGTTTTAAACCATTTATTTATTTTTATGGTCTATACCTATGCACCAAATAATAAGTAATTCATGAGTGAAGAACGAATTTTAACCCAACATCCGAAGGGTAAAGATGGTGTCAACATACTCAGAAGTAAGTATGAAACCATCAAAGAATTTATCCTGGAAACGCTCAAAAAGTACGAAGAAATCACTTTCGATGAATTGACGGACATGGCTGATGAGAAATTGAGCAGTGCCTTTGATGGGAAAGTGATCTGGTACGTGGTGACAGTGAAACTAGACCTGGAAGCCCGGGGACTCATTGAACGGATACCCAAAACCAGCCCTCATAAACTGCGTTTAACAGCTACTCATTCTAAATAACCGCTTTTCCATACAACCCAGCCACCAACTGATCAATGTTCTCGTATTAAGGATAATATAGCCATCCATGGATAGATCACTCCTACTACTGCTGCTCTTATTTTTAAGCACCCTTATTCATGCTCAGCATACCTATTCCTACGCCCGTCCACAAAACCTTGAGGATGGATGGTACACGCAGGATCTTAAAACCCTTGGGTATGATATGTTGCTGATCCATAAGCTGTTTACCAAACTGGCACAGGAGGATCATCAGGTGCATAGTGTTCTTCTGGTCAAGAATAACCAACTCCTGATCGAGGAATATTTTAACGACCATGATATAAACAAACTTCACGACCTGCGATCCACTACCAAAAGCATCAGGGCGTTGCTCATGGGCATTGCGATCGACAAAGGTTTTATTCAGGACGTCAATGACCCCATTGGTAAATACCTCAAACATCCGGTACCCACTAAAAATCCGGATGAAAGAAAAGATCAGATTACCATTAAGCACCTCCTCACCATGTCTAGCGGGCTGGATTGTAACGACTGGGATAAGTCCTCCAAGGGGCAGGAGGACAAGGTCTATAAGAAAAAAGACTGGCTCCAGTATACGCTGGACCTCCCCATGATTAATGATCCGGGAAGTGTTTCCCACTACTGCTCTATGGGTGCTATTTTGATCGCAGAAATCATCAGTCAGGCCTCCGGAATAACTATTCAGGAGTTTGCCCAAAAATATCTCTTTGACGAACTGGGGATCACCCGCGTGGAATGGGGGCATACCTCCGACAAAGAAGTCATTGACTCAGGCAAGAGACTTTATATGACTCCGCGAGACCTCGCCAGGATAGGTCAGCTGGTCCTTGATGAAGGGAACTGGAATGGAAAGCAGGTCATCCCGGCAGACTGGGTGAAGGAAGCGACCACTCCTAAAACACAGATCACTGGCATGGACTATGGTTACTTTTGGTGGAACATCCCCTTTATATTGGATGAAGAAAAAATCATCTCAAAAACAGCTACCGGCAATGGTGGCCAGTACATTATGGTGATCCCCGGGCTGGACCTGGTAGCTGTATTCACTGGAGGTGCTTACAACTCCCAGGATGATAAATTGCCTTTTGCCATCATGCAGGACATTTTCCTGCCTACATTCAGGCAGCAATAATTATCAGTAAATCACCTGAATAAGATGCGGTATTTTCCTTCCCGCTCAAATAAAACTTTGATCAAAAAATTGACGTTCTTTGAGAAAGGTTTATCTGCTTATTATGATTTAGACGTGTTTCAAACCAATTGAAAATGAACAATACCACAAAGAGCAACCTGTTGTGTACAATCCTTTCGATATTGATGCTGACCGCATGTGACTTTGATTTTCAGGGCCATGACAGAAAGAAAAAAGTCCAGGATAAATATGACATGATGAAGGTGAATGTGGTACCGGAAGGGTTACCCATGAGAGACACCACCTATATTCCCATCTACTCACAAATTTACAATGAGACCAAAGACACCCGGTTTAACCTGACGGCTACGGCGAGTTTACGAAACACCAGTTTTAAGCATACCATCTATATCACAAGCGTTGAGTATTACGACTCTTTTGGTGACTTGGCCAAAAAATTTCAGGATACTCCACTGAAACTTGGACCCATGCAATCCATGGAATATGTCATTGAGGAAGGTGACATCACCGGGGGAACAGGGCCTAATTTCATCATTATCTGGCAAGCAGAGAGCACAGTGGTAGACCCTATTTTTGAAGGGGTCATGCTTTCCAACCATGCGCAGCAAGGGATTTCATTTACTACCAAAGGGATTTCCATCAGCAATAAGTGAGGTGATAATCAAGCACAAAAAAGACCACAGCGATTCAATCATTCTTCCAACAGGGCAGGGTCGCATTTACAATTGTGGTCCCATGACGGCCATTTTCAAAGCGGATGAAAACGAAACCAATGAAAAGTATAGCGTTTCGGAGTGGTGGATTGAACCCCACTCAGATGGTCCGGGCCCTCATCAGCATGAGGACAATGACGAGGTGTTTTATGTGCTGGAGGGCACCACATCTTTTCTTGTAGGAGACCAATGGGTAGATGCCGATAAGGGAACCTTCCTTCGGGTCCCTTCAAAAACCATACACGACTTCAAGAACAAAACCGATCAGCGCACAGGGATACTCAACTTCTACATTCCGGGTGGTTTCGAAAGGGATATGCCCAGGATCGTGCAGTGGTTTGAGGAAAACTAAGTTAACAGCCTCTAGACTACTGCTTAATATCCATAAAAAAGAAATACTTTAAAAAATTTGGTTTCATATAGACATGTCTATAATATTGCGATATCAATTATTGTGATATCAAATGAATATTGAAAACGTCATCTTATTCCAGATTGACAAGACGAGTAAAGTATCCAAGCTATTTTCCCAGCGGGAGTTTGACCGATTGGGTATGGAAATCACTGTGGAACAATGGATCCTGTTGAAAATAGTTGATGAAAATGACGGTCTGACTCAAAAAGAGCTGGCTCAGCAATCTTTACGAGACCCTGCTTCTATCACACGAACGTTAGACCTGCTGTCCAGGAAAGATTTCATCGAAAGAAAGTCGGTACCGGATAACAGACGCCAATACAGCATCTGCTTAAAGCCTGCAGGGAAAATATTTATCGAAAAGTATTTACCCGTCGTAGATTCTCATCGTGCCAAAAGTATTGAAGGTCTCTCAAACAAAGAGGTCCAGCAATTGAATCAGCTATTGATCAAAATTCAGCAAAACCTTCAATAAAAAATTTACCCATTTAATTGATATATCAATTTTTGATATCACAAATAAGCATTCAAATATCTGTTGCAGATAAATAACCAAGTAATAATTAGTAACATAAACACATAATGAAATGAAAAATGTAACACTTATGAGTATCATCGCTCTTCTTTCAATGACAAGTTGTAAAGCACAGTCAAACGAAGAAGCGGCGATCAGGGAAACAATTACAGCTTATTCAAAGGCTGGTGACATCAATGACGCAGCAAAACTGGCTACATATCTGGATGAGCATTATCGCATTGTGATGAATCAATTGTTTGGAAGCACTGAAATCAGTGTAATGCCAAAAAATGTTTATCTGGAAAAGATCAGGACCAAAGAGTATGGAGGGGACAACAGAAAAATTGACATCATATCGATGATTCTGAATGGAAATACCGCCAGTGCCCAGGTTATTTTCACCGGTTCAAAAATGACTTTTGCTTCAATTCTCACCCTTGCAAGGGATGCAAACGGAGCGTGGAAAATTCTGAGTGATATGCCGGTAGTTAAGTAAGAGAAGATCAAAGATGGCCGGATTCCTCCGGCCATCAATTTAATTTTCTGTTAAAAATCAGAAGGCTGTCATAGTCTCCCTACCCTTCTGATGGGTATAGACAGGTAGAATTAATCCCTAACAAAAGTGCGAAACCTGACCCTGGCCATTTGCTCCCTCCTGCTATTGGCATCCTGCAGCCCTCAGAAAGAAATCAAAACAGTACGAATAGGCATGTGCTCTGACGTGCACCTCCCTACCATGCATGATGCGGAATATCGCATTACCACCTTTATCGACAGCATGAAGATCGCTCAACCTGACTTCATCGTGGAGCTCGGTGACTTTGGGATACCCGATGAACGCTATGCCCCCTATTTTGGCATCTGGAATTCCTTTCCTGGTCCAAAGTACCACATCATCGGTAACCATGAGATGGATGGTGGTACGACGATGGAAGAAGCACTGGCCTATCGAAAGATGGAAAACTCGTACTACTCCTTTTCACAAAACGGATTCCTTTTCATTGTACTGGATGGGAATGACAAAGAGTATCCGGAGCAGAAAGGGTATCGCTCATTTATCGGACCCGAGCAAGTGGACTGGATCCGAGCACAGCTAGCGCAGGCTACTAAACCAGTCATTTTCTTCTCTCACCAGGGGATCGGCAGCGACCCCGGCACACCCGGTGAACGATACAGCATTAAAAATGCCACGGCAGTGCGACAGCTCTTCGAAGTCCATAACCGTAACCATCCGGAGAGTCGCGTCATCGCCAGCTTCAACGGGCACACGCATCATGACTTTGCAGAAAACATCAATGGGATCTGGTATATCACCATCAACAGTATGGCCTACAAATGGCTGGGCGAAGAATACGAGCATCTCAGATATAGTGAGGAGGTAGACAAGGACTACCGCTGGATCAAATACACCGCACCCTACAAAGAACCGCTCTTCACAGTAGTAGAGATCTCTACCGAGGGCTACATCAATATGTCAGGTAAAACCACCTCTTACGTAGGCCCCTCTCCCTGGGAGCTCGGTTATCCGGAATACCTCAAGCCTTTTGTGAAGCCCAGGATAGAGGAAAGGGTGATGGAGTTTTGAGGTAATGGCAGATAGCACTGGAATCATAGACTCTTATCTTACTAGAAAAATAGTTGCTACTTAGCTGTAGTGAAATTCACTATTCCAAAAATTCCTTATCTTAGATTATATCAAACCACTTTACATAATTTAACACCTAAAGCCTTCCCCGTGGCTAAACCTGATTGACTATGAATCTCCCTAACCCAAGAAAGCTATATCTGGCATTCACTTTTCTACTTGTGTCTACCCTCATTGCAAAGAGTCAGGATTTGATTGTGACCAAAGACGCTGACTCCATTGAGTGTAAAATAACCAGAATTGATACTAGTCAGATCGAATTTACTGTGACCAAAGGAAAAAAGTTCAGAACTTACCTTCCAATGGGTAAAGTTACTTTTTACGATCAGGGCTTTTACACCAGAAATACGCTTGGGGAAAGAACACAACCTTATAGGAAATCCAGACTAGCTCTGGACTTTGGTTTGAGTTTCCGGACAGCCAAAATTTATGATGGTATCCCTACAAGCCTTAGGGAGTACACAAAGCAACTTAAATCAGGTTTCACCTATGGAGCTAACTTCACCGGTTTCTTTAATGAAAACAATGGCATCGGTTTCAAATACAGTTTACATAGTTCCAAAAATGAAATGGGAACATTGGTATATGGTACAATGAATACATTGAAAGACCATATCAAAATCACCTATATTGCCCCATTCTATTCCTATAGAGTACTAAACCCTGCTAATAACAATGCCTGGTTTTTCAATACAGGGTTGGGGTATCTTGCATATAAAGACGATTATCAAGTAGCTACAACATCATCCACGATCAAAGGCAGTACTTTAGGTCTCAACCTTGATCTTGGATACGATTTTATGCTTTCCCCTGGGTTTGCCATGGGATTTCAGATTTCCTATGTAGTTGGAACGCTCACAAAATATGAAGATGGAAGAAGTACAATTGAACTCGATGAAGACGACTATGAAAGCCTCAATAGGATAGATATTACCTTCGGAATTCGGTTCTACTAGAATTCATATATGTTAATCAATGCAATGACTAACGTATTTTATAGTAGGGTTTTAGCTGGTTTGAACTATGCATCTACGGAATAAAATATTACTGTTCAGCATTTTTATATTTCTCCTTCTCTCCTGCCGGTTGACTAAGCCCTACAACTATAAACACTTCCCTGACGATTTCCAGTCCATACAACATGAGTATGAAAATTATTACCATCTCACTGGCTGTCAGCCTGGAGAAACTATCGCAAGCATTGGTGCCGGCAATGGATTGAAAGAGATCCAGATTTCCTATTTTGTAGAAGATATCACATGGTATCTCCAGGAGATTGATTCATCCAGGCTATATGATTTTTATGAAGTACTGGCACACCATGAAAACATTGCAGGAACAACGTCAGCAACATTCAATCTTGTGGTGGGAACTGAGCAATCCACCAAACTGCCCAAAGCCACATTTGACCGGATACTTATGATCAATGTCTTTCATGAGATAGATACTCGAAAAGACATCATGATGGAAGTCCATCAACTACTAAAAGAAAATGCTGAGCTGGTGATCATGGAGCGGATGGGCAAAACCGCTGGAGAAATCCATGGAGACTGCAAATATCCTAAACTCATTGAAGATGAATTACTGAAAGAAATGGAAGGGTATGGTTACCAGTTGAGCGATAAGCAGCTTGGTGAAGAAATGTCCAATTTGATGTTTTATGTTTTTGATAATTGATATTCAGGAACTCAGCCGTTGTACGAGTTAAGTAAACTAATTAGATTTATAACCTATGCCGAGGACCTTCAAATTATTAAAAGGAGAAATTCAATTCGACAGTGACAAAATCATTATCTCTGATGATGCCAGAAAACAAAGAATCCTTTTACTATTGCTTTCAACAGCTGGCGCTGTTTATGGAATACTCTCCATTCTAAAGTACTTTGGAAACGGAGAACAATTTTTACTTTTGAGTGGAGTCTTTCTTAGCATCAGTAACCTCATAATCTTGATATTATTGTTTGCCAGGCCTACTCAAAAAGAAATACTCCTGGAAGAAATTAAATCAATAAAAACCAGACAAAGATCAGGCAATAAATACCTGGATATCAGACTAAAAAACAACAGGTTGAGAAGGGTAATCCGCGTTGCTGATCTGGATGAACTTGATAACTATATCAAGGAGCATTTCCAATTGGCTACCAGTTAACTACTTGCCAAACTAACCCGTATTCTGATATTCTGAGCACAAAAATCCTCCCAGAGCACCCAAAAATCCCCCAGATTTGGTTAAAAACCTCCCAGATCGGGTTGGAAGTCTCCCAGATCGACTCCGAAGTCCCCCAGATCGAACAGGAATCGTCCCAGATTGGGTAGGGAATCCCCCAGAACGACAAAAACATGGTTAAGAACCCAAAAAAAATGATCATGGACCAGTCGGCAGACGCCAGGAATTGGCTACAAGTCCCCCGGATGCTTAATTAAATGATCATTGACGTGGTGAGAGACCCCAGGAATCAAGTTATAGCCACCATTAACCGGGAAAATATCGTTGTGGACATCTTTTCGATGCCTGTGGTGGCAACCTGGTAAAAAACAATTGATCAGACTGCCATTAGCAGCCTGATCAACTGTTTTCAGCAAATCCTTACTCTACATCCCACCAAACCCGGGTATCTAATTTATCCGGACCCTGGCGGCTGATTGCAG
Organism: Cyclobacteriaceae bacterium; assembly: GCA_965228595.1. Taxonomy (GTDB): domain Bacteria; phylum Bacteroidota; class Bacteroidia; order Cytophagales; family Cyclobacteriaceae; genus UBA7330. The sequence goes on from OZ245828.1 coordinate 847,398, forward strand.
CATTAATATTCTCCAGGTTGTTGGTATACTCAGTCACATCATAGTCCATGCGGCGGATAAAATCCCCTTCAATCCCACTTTGGGGATATGGATTTGGTGTTAACACCGGAAATCCGCTCCTTCGCCAGTTAGCAAATGCTTCTTCTGCATTAAAAAGAGAGGCAACCCAATATTGGGTATTAATTTGCTCCGTGGCTGTTGCAGGCAGCAATGGATGGGCATCTGTGTAAGCAGTAATGGCAGCGTCATCAATCACCATATTGCCATCATGAATAGCTAATTGCTCCATATGTGCCCTAATTCCATTGGCAAAAAGCGTGGGCGAATCACCAGATATCCAACCCCTCTCCACAGCTTCTGCCATCAAGAATTGTGTCTGAGCATAGGTAATCATGAAAAAAGGTGCAGTCTGCTTCCCCACTGTATTTCTATCAAACTGGGTATAACCATAAAAACTCCCTACACCATCAGCTGTAGCTCTTGGAACAATAGATTGGTTGTCATATCCCATTGGAAACCCTATCTGGTCTGCAGGATCTCGGGTAGCCACCGCTTCGGTTTGGGTACCACCATTGATGGCTCCCACATACCTGACGGCTAAAACATCTAAGCGGGGATCATCATTGGCCTGAAAATAATCCAGTAAAGGTTCAGCCATATAATAGTTAGCAGCTTCTGACCCATTGAGTTGCGCCCCCACAATGTTGGGAAAGTTGGACGAATGGCGAACCATGGCAATGTCATCATTAGATTGCATAACCCCTCCGGCTACTGCCTTGATCGCAAATTCCTCCGCCTGGGCAGGTTTTACCTTGGTAAGGCGCATGGCTGCCCGCAACATTAACGAATATCCAAAACGCTTCCATTTGGTAATGTCCCCGGCATATAAAACATCGCCTGTTTCAATGCGTTTATTTGCATCCAAAGCTGCTGTGGCTTCCTCCAGTTCATTCAAAACGTAGTCAAAAATAGCTTCCTGGGTATCGTAAACGGGAGTGCCATTTCCTTCAATATACCCCAGACCAGCATTTATAAATGGAACCTCTCCATAGGTATCTGTCAGCACCAGGCCACTATAAGCCCGAAGTATCCTTGCCATGTTATAGACGTTAGACCGGGCAGGATCATCTTTGGTTTTTGAGATAACATCCACGGTATTACGGATCACATTCTCATAATTCATATCCCAGTGATTATCCATATAGGTGAAATTCTCCTGATTGAAGTTGGCACCCGCCAAAGAAACCCCAAAAGGGGTGACCATTTGTTGTACAATGGAAATTTCATAATTCAGCGTATGCCTGTCCCAATGAGAGGAAGTTCTATAGACCGCATGGTTCAAAACATAAACCGGATCTAACTCAAGAATCGCTATATCGCTGGTATTCAGCTCATCAAAACCGTCATCACAGCTGGTATTGATCGTACACAGCCCAACAACCGATAGTAATATTAGAATATTTAATTTTTTCATCTTAACCGTATTTTTAATGTCAAAATTGGATTAAATGGGATGCGCCGATTAAAGCTGAACCCTTAGATTAAAGCCGTAACTACGCACCATAGGAAGGGCAATATCCTGCGTGCCATCGATTTGATGCACTTGCTCGGGATCCATATTTTCGGTCCACCTTTTGATTGTATACACGTTGTTGGCTACAGCACTTAGGGTAAGTCCCTGGACAGGCAGGAATTTAGCTAAGCCGGGAATTCGCGTGAAGTCATATCCGATGGTAATCTGACGAAGTTTCCAGAAGCCCGCATTATACACAAAGTCCTCACGGATTCGGGCGTCGGCTTCATAAAAAGTCTGTAACTCTACCTGTGTTTCATTTTTGGCACCATCAGGAGTAACACCATCCCCAATTACATAGCCTTGTTCACGACCAACAAGTGTTTTTTTATGTTTTCCATGTCGCACAAAATCAAACTCTGCAGAGGATATCAGGTCATGGCCCAATTTAAAATCCACCAGGAAAGAGACATCTATTCCCTTATAATTGAACCTATTGCTGATTCCACCAACCCATTTGGGGATCGCACTGCCGAGTCGGATTTCCTCTGATGTCGATTCTGGTAAACCGCTAGTGGCGTTGAAGATTTTTCTACCCTGGTCATCTCTCAGATATCCTCGGTTGTAGATTTGTCCCAAAGGCTGTCCTACCACCTGTCGGATGGTGCCTCCGATAGAAACATCGGCATCATCCAATCCCAACTTCAACACTTCAGAGGTATTATAAGCCCCGTTTAAAGAAATATCCCAGGAAAAGTTTTCACTGCTGATGGGTGTGACATTAAACAGCATTTCAATACCCCGATTTACACTTTCGCCAACGTTGATCAGTTGTGATGTGTAGCCCGAGGTATTGGAAACCGCAGCTTCTAAGATTTGATCAATACTGAGTTTGTTATAATAAGTAAAATCCAGGGTAACTCTATCAAACATTTGAACATTAAAACCGAACTCATATTCTTTTACCCGCATTGGCCTCAGGCTTGGGTTAGGAATCGTATTGGTGCTGACAACACCCAGAGGTTGAACGGAAGTGGGTCCCTGAAATAAGTTGCTGTTGATGTTATAGCCCAGGGTTTGTGAAAAAGGATTTACATCCGTATCGCTACCCACTTCAGCGTAAGCCACTCGCACTTTACCAAAAGTAAGCCAGTCTGGTAATCCGGTAATAGCCTGCGAGAATACAAAGCTACCGGAGACGGAAGGGTATAATACGCTTCGCTCTTCAGGGGATAGGGTAGAGAACAAATCATTGCGGGCCGTGACATTCAAAAACAGGTAGTCATTATAAGAAAATTCTGCTGCCCCGTATATTGAATTGACTTTGCGCTCGGAGTATTCATAAAGAGGCTCCCGCAGACGCGTATTGGCCACAGTATATAAGAAAGGAACAATAAAGTCTTGTCCGCGAATACTATTACGATCAGAGCGTCGATACATCGTATTTCCACCAAAGGTCAGACTAGCCCCTATTTTATCAGTCAGGTCTTTTTCGGCCCCTATCAAAAAATCGGAATTAATCTCTCTGAATGTTCGCTCATCCTGTGTAACAGCTCCGTTTACAAAGCCAGGTGGGGCTGGGGCAATACCTGCCATCAGGGAAGGGAAGTTCAATACCTGGTCTCTGGAGTAAAAATCCTGACCTACCCTGCCTTGCACATACAACCAGTCGGTAAGGTTATACCGCATGGTAACATTACCATACACACGATCACGATCCACATCATTGAAGTGATCGTTGACAGAAAGATAAGGATTGGTCCTGTTTCTAAAGCGGGAGTATATGATCTCATTGCCATTTTCATCACGCTGGTTTCTTTCCAATACATCCAATGGCATTGTATTGGCCAGTGTATAGATGGTCTTGGTAGAGGTCATATCCTGGGCTTGTATTTGAGGTGGATTGTGGTGAATCTCCCGGCTGTAGTTGATATTTCCCGAAACAGTAAATCTCGTGGTGAGACTTTGGGTGAAACCCAGGCTAATATTATACCTGTCGAACCCAGAATTTGGGGTAATACCATCATTGTCTAACTGTGATAAAGAAAGGTTAAAACCTCCATTTTCACCGTTTCCCGCAATGGAAAGGGTATTGGTAAAAGTATATCCTCCGCTATAAAAATCAGTTATCTGATTTTTCTGGGGTACGTATGGCACCTCTTCATTATCGTATAGTATCTGAGTCATGCCCGGCTGAATTTTTTCACCAAAGCTCCAGACACCTGAATCAGGGAAACGTGATGTAGGTCTGGTCCCCCTTTCACCCTGTCCGTATTCATACTGAAAGTCTGTATCATCAACGGCCCTGTCAAGGGTAAAATTACTATTCCAGGTAACCCCAATGCCTTTTTTTCCTCCTCGGTTTTTAGTGGTGATCATGATCACACCATCTTTGGCTCGCGAGCCATATAGTGCTGCAGCAGCTCCACCCTTCAATACCGTCATTGACTCAATGATGTCAGGGTTTATGCTGAGTAAACCATCACCCGCATCCGAGTTGTTGGCTCCCTGTGTACCTCCGTACTGCCGGTCATTGCTGATGGGAACACCATCAACCACAATCAAAGGTTGGTTCGCTCCTGCAAAAGCAGATTGACCCCGGATCCGAATGGTACTTGATCCACCTGCACCAGTTGCCATACCTGAGATATTCACTCCGGCTACTTTGCCTTGCAGAGACTGAATGAAGTTTGTACTTCGGTTCACGGTGACTTTTTCAGGTTCAACCGACGCCGTCGCATAGCCCAGACTTTTCGTTTCTTTTTTGATACCTAATGCTGTGACCACGATTTCACTCAGTGACTTAATATCAGGCATCAACTTAATATTAATCATTGTTTCGCTGCCAATGATCACTTCCTGAGCAACATATCCTACTGAAGAAAATACCAAAGTCACTTCATCTTCAGGAATGGAAATTCTGTAGTTTCCATCTACACCGGTTGCTGTACCATTAGTAGTGCCTTTGACCAGTACACTTACTCCCGGTATTGGTTCACCTTTTTCATTGGTAACCTGACCCTGAATATCCTTTTGTACCAGAGACTGAGGAATACTTAATTCTTTGGTTGAAAACTTCTTTATATGTAATAGATTATTTTCATTTTCCGCCTTTTTACTATCTGGAGATTTAGATACCATTTCATTGTTTTGAATTGGCGAAGCCTTAATCTCCTTTGCTACATAATAATCACCTACCTTTTTGGCACTCAACGCCAAAGGGTGCAATATTTCATCAAGAATATCATCAAAAGTATTGGTTGGTTGTTGCGCAAGTAAACGCGCTTCGGAAAGGTTGATATACTTGTTCTCAATCGTCTTGTTTTCATAGGCAAAACGAATCTGGTATTGTTTTTCAAGATCATCAAATACCTTAACGAGAGATACTACATCGTCCCGTTTTGAATTGATTGTTTCTGAAAGATCTTTATTGATTATTTCGCGTTGAAAGTTGGCAGCTATCTCCTGGGCAAGGGAGTCATAACCAAACAGACAAATACAAATAAGTGGTACTATTTTACCTGAAAGTCGTACATAATTTCTCATAGTTGATTTATTAAGGTTGTTTATTAAAGGTCGACAGCCGGTTTTTCGGGGGCATGACAGTCGGCTGTATTAAATCTCCTTTGCCTTGCAAAAAAGATTTCAATGGGATTAATAAGCTATTTCATGTGCATATAGTTGATTTTTAATAGGTCACACTTCAGCATGCAAGCATGGCATCTTCGCCTGCCTGCAATAGCCACTTCGGCGGAGGCAAGGGTTAGTATTCTCAACCATGCTCATTTCGTGTTTATTCATTTTTAAATACAATTACATTGTTTTCCTTTTCTGCGCTTACATCCAATGACTCAGCAATTAGTTCCAGTAAAATTCCAATGTCATGGGAGGGTATATCAGCTGTAAATTTTCTGCCGGCTAATTTCTCATCGTCAATGGTCACCTGATAGCCATAGATATCCTCAAGCATTTTTGCAACCAGCCTGATAGGTGTGCCATCAAAAGCAAAATGTCCTGCTTTCCAAACAGCAAGTAATTCGGGATCAACTACCTTTTTTTGGAATTTTTTCTCTGCTTTCGAAAAATCAACCAGATCGCCCGGACTCATATTCATTATCTCTTTGTTCGTGGTGTTCTTCAACTGAACTCTCCCTGAATTGAGGACTACTTTTGTGCTTCCTCTTCTCTCATTGACATTAAACCGGGTACCTAATACCACTACCTCAAGATGCTCTGTATGTACCGTGAATTTGACTGGATGAGCGGGGCCATCTTCTTGTAAGGCCAATTCATTTAACTTCTTTACCGAAAAATATGCTTCTCCCTTCAGCCATACCTCGCGATTATTGAGCCAGTCAGAAGAAAGTGAAAGGGTGGAATTAGCATTTAGAATGACCGTAGAGCTATCGGGCAGAACTATGTGTTTTGTTTCACCTAAGTGAGTTGTATAAGTTGTCTTTTTATCCTGAATCAAATAGAAATAAGCCAGACCAAGCAATGTCATGCCCATCAATAAAGCCGCGGCTATTCGGAATGCCCCCTTCTGCCATTCTTTCTTTTTATATAGTGGCGAGCTAACGGGAAATGGAAGAAAAGCTTCCTCTATCCCCTTTTGTATATTTTCCTTTACTTCGTGGTAATCAGCCTGATCGGGTTGGGCCACCTTAAAATTCAAATGTTCTAAGATTGATCTGGCTTCGTTAATTGCTTCTAGCCTCTCAGGATGTTGCCTGATCCAGTCATCCCAAAATTTCTGGTTCTCTTCATCCGGATGTTCTACCCATTCTCTGAAATAATCATCAGTAATAAAATCTTCCGCGGAGTAATTGTTGTATTTCATGTGTATAATAATTGATTTTTAATGGTCACATGCTTGCGTGCCGCAATGCACTTCAGCATGCAGGCATGGAATTCGCATGATAAAGAATATCCTTTTGAGTATATTCTCTTTGGTAGTTTATTCATCCTCGCCTGCCTGCAGTAGCCACTTTCGGCGGAGGCAAGGGTTGGTGTTTCTCTAACATGCTCATTTCATGTAATCAAAAAAAGAATTATTTTCAGTTTTGTGTTATCATGACACTTATGTCATTAAGAGGATGGCTATTGGGTAAATGACCCCATAAGATTTGTTAGATTTTTTCTTAATTATTCCATTCACAACAAATAATGCATTCTGTTGTCATATCATCAGCTGTATAGCTTACTTATTGAAATAAATAAAATCATCAGAGGGATTGATCCCGGCAAAGAGATGAGTCCCCGCCTGAAAGGGGAAGTATACGAACGTGAAATTGAAATGAAATTGACCTATGTACGCAGACCAGCGGACAATGATCGGGATCAGACCATTTTTTCTTTCAGGCAACAAACTTTCAATTCTTTCAGAGAGCGGTAGATGAGTTTTCTGGCATATTTAGCATCACTCAAATTCATAATGAGTGCGATTTCTTTGTAAGGTAGGTTTTCGTAGAACTTCAGGAAAACTGCTTCTCTTTGACGGGAGGTTAATTGATTCAGTGCCCGTTGAATCCTCTTTTCATTTTCCTGGACAATTTCCTGCTTTATAATGGTTGCTTCCGTAGAGGTGCCATTTTGAAGATGAAACACATCAGACGTAGCACCCTGAGATAAGAAATCCTTTTTGGTAATGGTCTTAATCACCTTTCTTCTTAAAGATTTATACAGGTAAAATTTTACAGCGTGTACTTCAGGGAGTGTCTCCTTTTTGGTCCAAAGCTCTATGAACAAATCCTGAATGCAATCTTTAATCAATGCTTTGTTAGCGGAGAATTGCATCCCATAGCCAAATAGCAAGGCAAAATACTTATCATAGATAAAATCAAAAGCTTTTTTGCTACCAGTTATAAACTCAATCCATCTGTTTGCATCAGGTTCACGTTCTGTATGGTCTTGTTTAGGTTGCATATATTACACAGTGGCAGAAGATGGAAGCTGTCATCTAACTACACCATGTATAATAACTAAATTTTATTATTTTGTCAATAAAGTCGCCGCTAACCTTTTAAATAGGCTGCTGGTCTATGTTTCAAAGGCCAATTATTGATAAGGGAAAATTTACCCGTTGTGGTAAGGTATACTGTTCATTAATGACTCCACATTATCTTCAATGCCCGATATCCAATGAAATTTTAGATATCGGGCTATTTGAATTGAAAGAAAACTTAAGGTCGCACGGGGGTACCGTCCTGTTGCCTTAGCTGGGTCCAGGTATTCAGCTGCTCTTTTTGTAATGGGAATTTGGCTGCTTCCTTTTCATTTACGTCCACACCGAGCCCCGGAGCTTCATTTACATACATATAACCATTTTCTACCCTGGGCATTCCAGGAAAAATAGCTAAAAGCCGATCTGATGGAGAACGGATGGTGCTTGCAGCTTCCTGAATACCAAAATTCCAAACTGCCAGATCAATATGTGCATTGGCAGCATGTCCCACAGGAGAAGTGTCGCCTGGACCATGCCATGCTGTCCTTACATTGAACCACTCGCCCAGACGGGCTACCTTCATTGCAGGGGTAATACCTCCAATTTGGGAAATATGGATTCGGATAAAATCGTACCATCTGTTCACAATAGGCTGCACCCATTCATGAGGATTGTTAAACAATTCTCCCATGGCAATGGGTACACTGCTCTGTTCGCGCAGCATCTCAAAATAGCCGATGTTTTCTGGTGAGAATGGATCTTCAATGAAAAAAGGCCGGTATTCTTCAAGGTCTTTACAGAGATTAATGGCATCCATGGGTTGAACTCTTTCATGAATATCATGTAAAAGCTCTACCTCTTCACCACATTCTTTCCGGACAGTTTCAAACAAATTTCGGGTTCCCTTTAGATAGACATTCGGCATGTACACACTATCTTTATCATAGCCAAAATTAGCCGCTTTAAAATCAGGTTCACCGGACAGTCCTGAAGAGCCATAGCCACCAACCTGGATCCTTACATGCCTGAACCCCTGCTCCATATACTGATGCACATTTTCTACTACCTTTTCAAGGGAACCGGCGCCGGCATGCGTATAGGTATCTACAGCAAACTTACATTTCCCTCCCAGAAGGTCATAAACCGGCATCCCGGCACGTTTGCCCTTGATGTCCCACAATGCCTGATCTAACCCGCTAAGTGCATTGTTTAAAACTGGCCCGTTGCGCCAATAGGAGTTTTGATAAGTGATTTGCCAAATATCCTCAATGTTATCGGCTATTTTCCCCTTACAGAAAGGTGCCAAATAATCGTTGATGGCCGATACTACGGTGTGTGCTCTCTGGCGAAAAGTAGCACAGCCCACCCCATATAAGCCCGGTTCATCTGTTTCTACTTTGACAATCACCTGCTCAATACCATGTGGCTGTGTGGCAATGGCTTTCACATTGGTAATTTTTACTGGTGGTAAACCTCTGGTAGCTCGTTGATACCTATCGTCAGTGGGCTTTGCAGCTTTTGCATCAGGAGCTAATCCCAAAGTCCCTGCCGTTAAACCTAAGCCCAGATTTCTTAGCATGTTTCTTCTTTTCATAAACGTGATTGTTTTAGTAGTTAATGGTTAAAATTGATTGCCCTGAAAAAACAGAACAGTAAAAGCCTGGTATTTTAAAAGATCCTCAGATTGAGATATGTTGATTAGAAAGGTTATTCTTTCAATCCGTCCAGTGATCCATATGCCCAGGGAGATTTGATATTTACTAAGTTGTTTTGATAAAGCGTTGATTGTCCGGTATCTCCTTAATCTCCAGGGCATATTTTGAAGTCTATTGTTTGAGCAGCTTCTGTGAGACTTCTACAGTAATACATAATCTGAATATGAACACTATTCTCAAATCTTGTCTCTAATTTCCTCGGTCTATTGATTAAAGAGGAAAGAAATGGAAGAAATGACCCCAAACATTTAGCAGTATTTCACAAGAATTACATAATGTGTAACAATTCACCTTATCCATTATCTGTTTCTAATCAAATGGTTTGGTTTGTTGTATTTCATTTAGCTGTTGCTTTGAGTGATCTCTTTCTTTCTTCTGAACAGAGTGGGTAATTTTATGATCTTAGCCCCTGGCAACCTTCGCAATTTCCACCCTACAATACCCAATTACTTCCCGCCCATTCTCTTCAATGCTATATTTTTAGGGGTTTATTTCCAAATACCCCATTTATGTGCGCATTCAAAACCCAAATTACGATCCTTTTCGCATTGGTTTCATTTGTAGCCTGTGACTCCTCAAACCAGGAAAGCTGTTACGACCAGTATGGCGATGGTCAGCTACACAAACTGGCCTACAACAACCCCGGTCTGATTGTAGATCTGGACGCGGGCTTCAAAGCCGTCCCCATGCCCATGGACTTCGATGGCGATGGCGATTATGACCTGCTCATCTCAGAGTCGGGTAGCTATGCCGAATCCGGGATCTTCTACTTTGAAAATATTTCCGGGAATGTGGAGATGCCCATCTTCCGACGGGGCATGAAAGTCTCTTTCGAGCGCAGACGGCTTGGGGACGACGGCTCACGGTTTCAGACCTCTTATGTGGGCAACTCCGTCCATGTCCTTACTCCGGACCGGGTTAGGGAAAAGTTGCTGATTTACAAAAACGTGCCGCAAAATGTATTCTGGGACGAAAACGAAGTGGAATTACCACTGGAAGGATACGACTACCTGCACAACTCCAAGACCGAATGGAAGCTCGTAGATCTGGATGGGGATGGCGCTCATGACCTGATATGTGTAGCCACCAGAGACGGGTTTAGGACCTACCGGGGTAAGTTGGCTGAGGCCGCCAAAAAGCTGGAACTGGCTGTGGATGGAAAATCCAGCTATGTGCTGTTTATGAAAAACACGGGCACTGATGAAGAACCGGTCTTTGCGCACCCACAAGTACTGAAAACAACAGAAGGTACATCCATGGCCAACAGGCTTTCACTCAAGCCCATGTTTGCCGATTACGATGGCGACGGGGACATCGACTTCCTGAGCATTGGCACCACTGACGAAAAATTTGATATGGAATGGCAGGACGATTACCTGGTTTATTTCGAAAACATTGGAAGCCCAACTTCATTCAAATTCAAAAAGGGTCGAGTGCTTACCGTCGAAAAGCTGCCAATCCAGTTTGAATCCCGTGCTACCATGCACCTGACAGCCATCGACTGGAACAAGGATGGACATATAGACATCCTCGGAGGTGATGAAGATGGCAAGATCTCCTACATGAAAAACACCGGTCAGATTGTGGATGGTCTTCCTCAGTTTGCTCCACCGGTATTCCTACAGCAGGAAGCTTCCCATGTTGATTTCGGTGCTTTGGTAGTTCCGCGCGTGTTCGACTGGGATGGTGACGGACTTGATGACCTCATAGCCGGAAATGGTGTTGGACATATTGGCTTTATTAGAAACCTGGGAGGTAAGGCACCCAGCTGGGATGCTCCTAAGCTGCTTGAGGTTGATGGCACCCCTCTCCGACTGATTAAAAATGAGGCTGTTCCCAATACCGAGCAACCCATCTGGGGATATTCCACCATCGATGTGGGCTACTGGGATGAAGATGACCTACCCGACATCCTGGCCAATGAACACAATGGAAACATCGTTTTCATCAAAAATATAGGTACCCGAACCGCGCCAAAGCTCGCAGAGCCACAACCCCTGGAAGTTGACTGGGAAGGAGAACCACTCAAACCCGCCTGGGTACCGGGTGTTTCCAAAGGGAACGAGCTGCTCGCCCCATGGAGGACTTCTCCGTACATCATAGATTTCAATAGTGATGGATTGAACGACCTGGTCATGCTGGACCATGAAGGTTACCTGGCAGTCTACCCCCGCAAGAAAAAAGATGGCGAGCTCATCCTGGGGCACCCCAAAAGAAATTTCGTCTTCCCTGACGGAGAACCCATCCTCCTCAACCAACGGACCGGAAAAAGCAGTGGCAGGCTGAAGATCGATTTTCATGACTGGGATGGCGATGGGCTTGAAGACCTGATTGTTAGCTCCAAGCCCGCTGTTGACTGGATGAAAAACATGGGCATGAAAGACGGTAAGCTGGTCCTGCAATATATGGGACGTATGCTATCTGTTACGCTGATGGGTCACACCGATGGTCCGGTGGCTTCCGATTTCAACAAAGACGGCATTCCTGACCTGGTCGTAGGAACGGAAACCGGAGTGATCTATTACTGGCAGCGATCCAGCTGGGACGTGACCACCACCATGACTACGACTGGCAAGCAGACCCCGGGCAATTACAAGTATTTTAAAAGGTAAGTGTCATGATTAGTTATTGATTCTTTAAATTGTTGGGATGTCAAACCTAACAGCGAATTAAGATGACCATCAAATTTGTTTTTGCTCTTTTGTTGGCAGGCCTTTTAGCTATCAAGGTAAATGCCCAGCCTGATCTCAATGCTTCCAAAGTAGACAGAAACGTAGTTTTTGGCATGTATTCGGGCCTGGCATTGCTGATGGACGTTTATTATCCTGAAAATCCTAATGGGTACGGAGTGATACACATTTCCGGGAGTGGGTGGACCAAACCCCTGAGTTACGATGCAGGATTACTCAACCATCAGGGGCATGTGAAGATAGAGGGCGAGGCCCTGGTAGCCGCTGGATATACCTTGTTTTCAGTAAACCATCGGGCAGTCCCCCGATTTACTTATCCTGCTGCTGTAGAGGATGTTCAACGAGCCGTACGTTTCATAAGATTCCATGCTGAAGACTATGGTATTGACCCCGATCGGATTGGTGCGGTAGGCGGGTCTTCCGGAGGGCATCTGGTTAGTATGTTAGGAGTACTTGAAGGTGATGAAGTCCTGGACGATGATACACCCATCAACAAATTAAGTGCTAAAGTGCAGTGTGTTATCGCAAGAGCTGCGCCTACAGATTTCACCAGTGGTGGGGTGGGCGAACATTTTATCAATGTGAGAGGACGCGAGATTAGCGATCCCCGAACAAAAGAATATAAAATAGCTAATGAGGCTTCTCCGATTTCCCATATTTCATCTGATGATCCTCCGTTTTTATTGGTCCATGGTGAAAAAGATGACATCGTACCAATTGAATTATCAGAAAAAATGGCCGAAAAACTTAAAAGTGCAAATATTCCTGTAAAACTCATCCGAGTAGCGGGCGCTGGTCACGGACCGGGCTATCCAGGGGCTACCAACCTACCGGATTTACAGTCTGAGTACGTTAATTGGCTGGATACTCACCTTAAAAAATAAATCTATGCTCAGGAGTGGTGTAATCATTTTACTTATCCTTTATACTTTTCTTTCAGACGCCCAAAAGCTGAGCATCCAGGGAGAACACTTTTATTGGGGTGATCGGCAACTACCATTTTGGGGAGTCAGAGTGGCCAGTGCCTCACAAAATGAAGCCAATACTTATGACCTGATCAAAAACCTGAGAATATACAAATCATTTGGGATCAATGCCATTAGTGTCTTTATTCAGGGATCGAGTGGTGGATATGAAGACCCTTTTAAGAAAGGAGGTAAAAAGCTCGAATATGATCACCTTGACAGGTTGACGAGAATCATCAAAGCTTGCCGGGATTTGAATATGGTCGTCATCGTGGGCATATTCTATCAAAGGACCATGGCTTTTGATAAGGAGCTTTCCATACAAACGGAAGCAGATGTTTACCGGGCAGTCAAAACAGCCACCAAAAAACTGAAACGCTATCCCAATGTCATCATCAATATAGCCAATGAACAAAACTCAGGTTATTACAAGGAGTTCAAAGGATTCGATTTCAATGATCCCCAAAACATCATCTCTCTCTGCAAAGTAGTCAAAGAGGTAGATAAGGACCGGATTGTTGGTGCCGGAGGCTACCACGACAGCCTGAATGTGATTATTGGGAAATCTCCCGCAGTAGATGTACTGCTATTTGATACTTTCAGCGGAGACATTGAGAAAAACCAACACAGTGGCTGGCACTACGACTACTTCAGGGCACAGGGTGTGGTCGACAAACCCATCATCAATGTGGAGCTATTTGGTGGCTGGACCAGCCAATTTGTCCCTCCCGGAGTCTACACAGAGGTTGGAAAGAACATACATCTTCAGGAAATTGATGAGGCTATAAAGAGACCTGGGCTTTATGTCCATTTTCATTCCAATCCCTGGATGCAGGGCGTTCTTGATGGCTACCCCATCAGATACGATGTTGATGGGCTGGGTACAGCCAAAGACCCTGGTATTAGGTGGTGGTTTGAATATCTTCGCCAGCAAATTAGATAGATTCAATTCTGGTTTTGAAAAAGAGCTTCAGAAAAACAGCATAGTGGCTCCCTCAAGCGCTAACTTGCCACAAACCATGAGTTTCTTCCAGGTAGATAAGGTCTTAAACTCCCGGAATTGCTGGTGGATACTGAATGGCGTTGACCTTAGGGCTAACTTATCTGAAAAATAGTTTCCACCCATGGTTACAACTTGTAATGATCTAATAAAATCTTCCTTCGAGATATTCTTGAATACATAACCTTTTACACCTGCAGCGATTAGCCCCTTGATGGTATTTGAACTATAATCCATGGAAAGCACTACCACAGACTGATCAGGAAAATCAGTTTTGATACGATTTACAAGACCCATGCCACTAAGTTCAGGCATACTCAGGTCAGTAATTACAAGGTCATAAGACCTTTTCTCGAGATACTCCAGTGCTTCTTTACCATTTTCAGCTTCATCAACCACCCGAAATTCTTTGTTTCCGAGGAGGTAATGTTTAATCGCTTCTCTAATCATTGCGTGATCGTCAACGAGTAATATTTCTTTCATGCAGGTATCTGTTTACTTTTTTTCTTTTAAGATGACTTGGGCCTTAAAACATGTGGATGCTAATGCCTGCCATATAGGTGGGCCTAAAGCTACGTACCCCAACTCCACCCTTCAGGTGTATCATCTTTCCCAATCGATAATCAACAATGGCTGATGGAGTAATGATAAAATTGAGACCATTTGATACTCCGGTTCGCACATTCAAATCAATATCTACGTTTTTATGGTTGTAGAGCGTGGTGCCAAGTACAACTCCATAAAACGCTTGCTCATGAAACCTAGGCTTCTTTGTCTCTTGATTGGTGGGTAGCTCTACCGCTTTTTGATAAAACCCTCCGATGGTATATCCACCTTTTAATTTGTAACCTATCTGAATACCCAGCTTAGGACTCACCTGGGTCTTCTCTATATAGGAGGTGGTAAACAATTCCTGACTTTTTGCGAACAATCCTGCTCCTACCAGGATAGCTACTAAATACAGTTTTCTTTTCATCTCTTTTCTGTTTTAAATGTTTATGCAAATTTGAGATGACGGCCATTCGTATGTAAGGGTAATTCTCCAAAATGTAATTTTTACGTGTTTCCCGGATAGGAGTAGGTAGAGAACCGGGGTATAGGTATAAAAACCTCATCTTATCTATATAATAGGGGTTTTTTCAGAAAAAAAACCATACAGGAATCAATGCTTTTTACGCTAATAAGCATTCTACCTATAAAAGTTACGTGATACTACCAAAAATTATCAATGGTGGTTTTACGCTTACCTGAAAGGACCAAAACTTTCACTTTTGAGCTGTGAAATCAAATAAAACAAAAATGAAAAACCTAAGACCATTAGCCACATTAATTCTACTTTCAGTTTCTGGCCTGTTATATGCTGAAAATAAACCGACAGAAAAAACGGAGAAAACAGAAACAAATAAAGAAGAGCAGATAAGTAAGTCATTTGAAAACGAGAAAGATCATATTCAGTCTATCCTAATGCCCGCTAACAAATCAGCAGGTAGCTTATCTAAAAACCGTTGGGAAGACAGCCTATTGGATGAAAACCTGGGGGTTAATCAACCAAAATTTGTATCCGATAACTCAGAAAATTTGTTTCGGGGAAATAATATTATGGCCAATTTGAAGAAATAGGGTTTTGCTGATTTATTGAGACTAAGATCAATCAGTCCTGTCCGGATAAAGGTTCTATTGATTACTCAATAAGATCGTGCTCTATAGCATAAAATACCAGGCCAGCAACATTCTTAGCTCCGGTCTTCAGTAGTAAGTTATTCTTATGTGTTTCTACAGTCCTCACACTGATAAAAAGTTCCTCTGCAATTTCATTGTTTGATTTTTCGTGTAGAATGAGCTTCAACACCTCTTTCTCTCGTTTAGAAAGTTCAGTGTCAACTGAAAGTTTTGGAGTAAACTCAGCGGCTACCTTCTTCTTCCTGGTTAAATCACGGATGATCAACTGAGTTACATCATTTTGGAAGTAATCCTTTCCACTTGTTACTTCATATATCGCCTGTATTACAATATCCTTTTCGGCGCTCTTCAGCACGTAGCCGTTTACTCCCATGGCTATCATTTTCTTGATATTCTTCGCATCACTAACCATGGTCATTACGATAATCCTTACATCGGGATACTGTGATTTTAGGTTTTCGATCAGGTCATAGCCATCCATCTCCGGCATATTGATGTCAGTAAGCACCAGGTCGACCTTAGATCGTGCCAGTATTTCTAACGCTTTCTTGCCATTTTCTACTTCGGATACGATTTCAAAGTCGGGTATATCCTTCAGGAAAAATTTTATACCATCCCGGACCACTTTGTGGTCATCTACGATCAGGATATTTATCATCGTTAATTCGGGTTGAAAGATTCCGCGTGCTTTTGCTAGTGGAGTCAATCTTATCTATGTGAAAAATAGTGATTTATATTTAAATATATCAAACCGTCTTTACCGATGCAAATCAAAAGTGAGCCAAATAATGTCAGCTGGCCTAAACTCGTTTAAGAGCGTATTAAAAAATATTTCTCATTACAAAAAATATCTAAATTGAGCAGAAATTGAGGATTATGTTCAGAAACACTATTTTAATACTAACTGTGCTGTTGGCAGCCTGCCAAAAAAAATCACCGCAACATCAACAAGCCACCGCCGCTGCAAGTCACGAAGAAATCAAAGCATATCTCAAACAGTACGAGCCGTATGAGATGACTTTTGATGCACGTGGATACAGTGAGACAGACAAACAAATTCTTAAAAAGTTAGTCACGGCTGCGGAATATATCGACACAGCCTACTGGATGCAGACGTCGAAATATGGATTGAAGCTGGTTGACAGCCTCTCACAAATTAATGACCCGTATGCACAGGACCTCCTGACCCTGGTCCAACGTAATGGCGGACCTTTCGAGCTATTGAATGAGTATGAACCTTTCATTGGAACTCAAGACTATTATGGTGGAGAAGAAGTTTATCCGCACGGGATGACCACTGAACAATTTGATGCCTACCTGGAGACGTTATCAGAAGAAGAGAAAGAAGAATTTATGTATCCCTACACCGTGATCCGGGAAGACGGCCAGGGCGGATATAAAGCTGTGCGCTATTACCAGGAATATAAGGAATACATGGACCCTATCGTGACGCTCCTCAATGAAGTGGCTGACCTTTCAGACAATGAGTCGTTTGCTCGATTCCTGAGACTAAAAGCTGAGGCACTGGTCACCGATGACTACTATGAAGCCGATGTCGCCTGGATCGAAATGGAAGACAGCAAGTTCGACATCGTGTTCGGTCCTTTCGAAACCTACTCCGATCACATCAAAGGCATCAAAGCCAAATACGAGGCTTATGTCGAGATCATCGATCAGGAAGCCAGTGCCGACCTGGAAGTTTACAAAAGCTACCTCCAAAGGATGGAAGAAAACCTCCCTATCCCGGATGAATACAAATCAGTAGTGGGTGGACTGACTGCCAATTTCACGGTTGTTCAGGATATCATCCGTAAAGGAGAAGGACGAATCGGCTATCAGGCCGTAGCCACCAACCTCCCGAACGACCCGGAAGTGCACAAAACCAAAGGGACCAAAAAGACCTTTTGGAAAAACATGTTCGATGCGCGATTCAATGCCATTATTAAGCCAGTCAGTGAGGTATTGATTGACGAATCGCAGCTACAATACCTCTCCGATGAGGGATTCTTCAAGTTTGTGCTGATGCATGAGATCTGTCATGCCATCGGTCCAAGGGAAGTGAAGGTCGGAGATAAAAAAGGCATGGCTGTCAATGCTGCCATAGGACCAAACTACAGCCCATTGGAGGAAGCCAAAGCGGATATCACAGGTCTGTACTCCCTTAGATACCTGATGGATCAGGGGGTGGAAGATCCGGAAAAAGCCAAAGAATTTTACGTTTCTTTCCTTGGCAGTTTGTTCCGAAGTATCCGTTTTGGTTTGGATGAAGCCCACGGCAAGGCAGCAGCAATTTCACTCAATTACCTGCTCGAAAATGGCGGGATTCTTTATGATGAAACCACCAAAAAATGGTCCATTGACTTTGACAATTTTGACGAGGGTGTCAAAAAACTGGCTGCCGAGATGCTCATTCTTGAAGGAGATGGTGACAATGAAAAAGTACAGGTCTTCTTCGATCGCTGGACAGCAGAGACACCTATGCTGACAGAAGCGCTTGAGCTGACGGGTGATATTGCGATTGATGTGCTGCCTATCAGAAAGATTATCTGGGAATGACCCAATTGGCGATGTTTTCACATCAACTTGCAGAATAATATAGTTATTCGTAATTTAAACCAATGATTCCTCATGGTTTTGTTGGCTTATTTCTGATCCTGATGGGATTTCTGGTAAAGAAATTTCCCAACCTGATCTCTGGGTACAATACCATGCCAGCCAAGGAAAAGGCCAAAGTGGATGTGGACGGCCTTTCATCTCACATGCGCAATTCATTGATTGTGATTGGACTGTTAATCATCCTGGCAAGTTTGGTGATTAAAATGGTGGGAATTCCCATCAGTCCAACCATTCTCATGCTGGGTATCATTCTTCCTGGTACACTTTATATGGTGATCGGTTCACAGAGTTACATGAAGAAGGTAAGTCGGAGTGTGAGCAAAACAGGAACAATCATTGGGGTAGTTGTTTTGGTGGTATGTGCTGTTGGGATCACCATTTTGATGCTATCCGGTACCCGCTCACCTCAATTTGAGGTGACTGGTAATCAATTGAATATCTCCGGGATGTACGGCCTTGATGTAGAAGTTAATTCAGTTAAATTGCTGGAAAAAATACCCCCCATTAAAATGAAAACTAATGGCTTTAGCTTAGGTGAGAATAAACGGGGGAATTTTAACCTGGAAGAGTTTGGTCAATGCAAGCTCTTCATTGAGTCAATGGCAGGACCATTCATCTACATTGAAACCAATGATAAACCCATCATTATCAGCACCCAATCGAGGGCAAAAACCGAAGAGTTGCTGACGGAATTACAACTGCAAGTCAGGAACTAACCATTAAATCACTTGAGGTTGACAAGGTTGCTACTCACATAGTCCTTTTCCAATTGTGCAAACACCTTCATCACTTCACTGGTTTTGGAGCCTTTTTTCGCTGACTGATAAGTCCATTGATCGATGGCATGGATGGGCAACACCTTTTTGGTCGTCCCGGTGATAAACACTTCCCTGGCATTGGCCAATTCATCTACCGAAATGTTTCGTTGCTGCACATTGCCAATGGCATTGATCAGTCTCTTTCGTGTCACGCCATGCAATACTTTTTCTATTGGAGTAATCAATTCACCTTCATTATTGACAATGAAGATATTGCTTCTGGTCAGCTCATGCACCTCTCGTTTGTGGATATATAACACATCAAAGGCATCATTTTCCCTGATCTGCTGCTGCAACCATATCCCGGTCATGTAGTTGATGGTTTTTACCTCAGGTAGGTCCCTCAGGTATTCATGCGTGATCAGTTTTACTCCATGGGCAAACATTTCATCTGTGGGGAACGAAATGGGTTCCTGGGTAACAATGAGATTGGGTTTCCCTACGGCATACGCTCCGTTTCCATTCCCGCCTGTCAGGACGATCCTGATTCCTGAGACTTCCATCCTGTTTTGTTCAAACATCTCGAAAAGGAGCCTTTTAAGTTCATCCCGGGAAACTGGTGATGTGAGCCTGGCCCGTTCAGCGCCTTTATAAAAACGATCAAGATGATCCTCCATAAACAAGGGAACACCGTCTGATAGCCGGAAAAAGTCAAAGATGCCATATCCTCTTAGCAATGCGATATCGTCTATGGGAAAGCTTACTTCTTCCTGATCCCGGAGTTGTCCATTAAAAATGCATTTCATAACAGGATTTTAATTTCTATTCAAGTTTTGACAGCTATTGACCAATACTTTTACTGAAAACCACTAATCAAGGTTGACAAAAAATTCAAAATGATTACAAATCAGACCAAATTTCCTGGTTTTTATCGAGTTTTCATCAATTGACTATTTCTCTATTATTAAAAACTGGATTAAATTGTAGAATACCCATCCCATTTAGCCTATGAAATTGTTACGTAGTCTGTCTCTTATCATCAACTACAACACCTTTATTGTTACTTTTCTGGCACTGGCATCAACCATCATTTGTGAGCATTATGGTATTGCAGCCAATTTCCCGCTAACAATTGTGGGCGTGGCCATCGTTTTTCCCATTGTG
Source organism: Cyclobacteriaceae bacterium (assembly GCA_965228595.1). GTDB lineage: Bacteria > Bacteroidota > Bacteroidia > Cytophagales > Cyclobacteriaceae > UBA7330. The sequence goes on from OZ245828.1 coordinate 867,443, forward strand.
TTTTCTATCAACAGTGCCTATACCCGAAGAGAAACGGCACTAACCAATCTTGGAGATTTCGTCAATCACATGACCGCCCTCTACCATGCCTCACGTGACTGGCTCAACCCGGCACAACCTGATTTCCAAAAAGAAACCAAACAAAGAATCGTGGCTTGTTTTGATCAACTCAGGGTATTATTCACAAGTATTGACGAGAAGGACATTCACGAAAACGAAATAATATTGGCTGAACACCTCTCTGATCTTTCTTCTTTTGCTCAAAAGCTAAGGGACTTCGGTGTACATGGCACTGAGATGTCCAGGATCAGCCAATACCTGACCCGAATCGGTGGAGCAGTTGAAGACATGAAGGTGGTATTGAAATACAGAACCCCGGTTACTCTGAGAGCTTATAGCAAGATTTCCATTTACAGTTTCCCGGTATCCTACGGACCCTATTTTGTCTATGCAGCACAGGAATATACATTCGGTCTCGCCTATGTAATGCCTGTGATCTTCAGTTTCATCCTCGTCAGCCTCGACAACATCCAGAATCACCTCGAAAATCCCTTCGATCAGATCGGAGAAGATGACATCAAATTCGGAACGGGTCGATTCGAGGAATTGTTGAAATAGATTCGGGCTGAAGCTCATTTATCACCTGTAAAACCTTTCTATTCCCGAGGGACAACTATTTTTGCAGCAATGTATACATTGGTCCGAAAATTCCTCTTTCTTCTTCCCGCTGAGACAGCCCACCATTTTACCACCAACCTTGTCAGGGTCCTTTTCAGGATACCAATGGTAAAATCTATTTTTTCCGGATTATACAGGATAAAAGACCCCAGGCTGCAACGAACAGTCTTCGGTCTTACCTTTCCCAATCCCGTAGGGCTGGCTGCTGGTTTTGACAAAAACGGGGCCTTTACCAACGAATTTTCGGCCATGGGTTTTGGTTTTATCGAGATCGGAACGGTGACTCCCCTCCCCCAAGCCGGCAACCTGAAACCCAGGCTTTTCCGACTCAAGGAAGACCAGGCACTGATCAACCGGATGGGCTTCAACAATGAAGGGATGGAAAGTGTAGTGAAAAACCTGCGGAAAAGATCCAAAGAGGTGATCATCGGTGGAAACATCGGTAAAAACAAGGTTACCCCGAACGAGCAGGCACAGGACGACTATCAGAAGTGCTTCGAGACATTATATCCCCACGTGGATTATTTTGTGGTAAATGTCAGCAGCCCCAATACCCCGGGTCTTCGGGAGCTTCAGGAAAAAGAACCCTTACAAAAATTACTTCAATCGTTAAAAACCTTAAACGAGGCCAAGCCTGCTCCAAAACCTATCTTGCTGAAGATTGCTCCTGATCTGACAGATTCTCAGCTGGATGATATCCTGGAGATTACAGCACAGGTCAACATTGATGGAGTGATTGCAACCAATACCACCATTGATCGTTCAGGATTGAGAACCAAAAAAGAAAAAATAGACAAAATCGGAGCGGGTGGACTCAGTGGTGCTCCATTATTTGACAGGTCCACTGAGATCATTAAGTACCTGAAAAACGGGAACAAAAACCTTGTGATCATCGCCGTGGGTGGCATAAACTCACCGGAAAGAGCCCTCGAAAAGTTGAAGGCCGGAGCCAGCCTGGTTCAGGTCTATACCGGACTGATCTATGGAGGACCGGTGCTCATCCGAAACATTAATCGGGCAATCCTGAAAAATCTTGATGGGGCATAAAATCTCCATTACTTTTGTCGTTTATCATACAGCATGGCACAAAACACCTATAAGAGGCAGAAAACAAAAGAACCCAAATCATTTAGCTTTAGTATCTCGCTATTCAATGACAGAAAGTTCCACCTCGCCATAGGTTTATTTTTATTGCTGGCTTCTATTTTCCTGGCAGTGTCTTTCATTTCTTACCTCACGGCAGGCAAAGCAGATCAAAGTGTGGTGGAAGCCATGACTGAGACGGGAATTAAGGAGTCCGGACAACAGGTAAAAAACTGGTTTGGACTCATTGGAGCTTTCACCGCCCATTATTTCATTTTCAGATGGTGGGGCATCATGTCATTACTTATCCCACCCCTGCTTTTTCTTGTTGGTCACCGGATCATCTGGAAAACAAGGATTGTTTCATTGATAAAAACCTTTTCATTCACCCTGTTTTACCTTCTGTGGGTAAGTATTTCCATTGGATATTTTCTGTTAAACTCTGATGATGTTTCGGAACTTGGCTTTCTCAGCGGGGGTGTCGGATTTGAAATGGCCATCATCATCGAAAGTCTGATGGGTTGGGGAACTATCCTGTTCCTGATCTTCATGTTCATCGTTTTCAACATGTATTTCTTCAATATCACCCAGCTGGAAACAGTCAATAATTTTTTACATAGTAGCCGTGAAAAACTAAAGAACTTTTCATTTAAACCTGGCTCAGAAAATTCCAGCCTTGAGTCCTTGCTTACGCAGATAAAAGAAGAAGTAGAGGCCGAAGAAAACAAGGAAGAGCCGGAAGAGGAAAACCTGACAGAAGAATGGAAAGTATCTAAGGAAGATCTGAAAAAAGTGCCGGAGCCTAAAGAAGAATTGGAGTTGGCAGTAGAAAAGCCAGCGCCGGAGGAGCCGAAAGAGCCTGAAGAGGAAGAGATGGACCTGGTAGTGGAAGCAAAGAAAGATGAAGAGGTTCGGGTAACTACCAGTGAAAATTATGACCCTACCTTAGATCTGCCAAAATACAAATATCCGACTCCGGACCTGCTGATTGACTATCCAAAGAAAGACATCCAGGTTACCAAAGATGAGCTGGAGCAAAACAAAGACAAGATTGTCCGTACGCTGGTCAACTTCAAGATTGGTATTTCAAGTATCAAGGCAACCATCGGTCCGACAGTGACGCTTTATGAGATTGTACCGGAAGCGGGAGTAAAGATTTCAAAAATCAAAAACCTGGAAGACGATATCGCATTGAGCCTGGCTGCATTGGGGATCAGGATCATTGCACCAATCCCTGGAAGAGGTACCATTGGTATTGAGGTACCGAACAAAAACCGGGAGATGGTAGACATCAAGTCTGTCATCACCACGGAGAAGTTCATGAAGAGTGATAAGGAATTACCGATTGTGCTGGGTAAGACCATTTCCAACGAAGTCTATGTGACTGATCTGGCCAAGATGCCTCACTTACTCATGGCAGGTGCTACCGGACAGGGTAAGTCGGTGGGCCTCAACATGATCATTGCTTCACTGATCTATAAGAAGCATCCGTCTCAACTCAAATTTGTGATGGTGGATCCTAAAAAGGTGGAGCTTACGCTGTTCAACAAAATTGAAAATCATTTCCTTGCTAAGCTTCCTGACAGCGAAGAGGCTATTATCACCGATACTCAGAAAGTGGTTCATACACTTAACTCTTTGTGTATCGAGATGGATACACGGTATAACCTCCTCAAAGAGGCTGGCTGTCGTAATCTGAAAGAATACAACAAGAAATTTATTTCACGTCGACTTAACCCTCAAAAGGGACATCGCTATCTTCCCTACATCGTACTGATCATCGATGAGCTGGCCGACCTGATGATGACAGCTGGTAAAGAAATAGAAACGCCTATCGCCAGGCTCGCACAACTGGCCCGGGCCATTGGTATTCACCTGATCGTGGCTACACAAAGACCTTCCGTCAACGTGATCACGGGTATCATCAAAGCCAACTTCCCTGCACGACTATCCTTTAGAGTGACCTCTAAGGTGGACTCGCGAACCATCCTGGATGCGGGAGGGGCAGATCAGCTTATAGGCATGGGAGATATGCTGCTCAGCATGGGTTCTGAGATCATCCGACTTCAGTGCGCTTTTGTGGATACCCCTGAAATAGACAGGGTCTGTGAATTTGTGGGTGATCAGAGAGGATATGATTCCGCCTATATGCTCCCTGAGTTTGTGGGTGATGACGAAGGCGAAGTAGGAGCTGTGGATTTGACAGACAGAGACTCATTGTTTGATGATGCAGCAAAATTAATTGTCCTCCATCAGCAGGGAAGCACCTCACTTATTCAAAGAAAGCTTAAATTGGGCTACAATAGAGCTGGCCGATTAATCGATCAATTGGAAGCTGCTGGTATCGTAGGCCCCTTTGAAGGAAGTAAGGCAAGAGAAGTTTTAATCAAAGACGAATACTCTTTGGAACAATTATTGTCAGAGATAGACAACAAGTACTAAAAATAGAAGAGAAATGAAACGCATTGTGTTATTAGCCGCAGTATTAATGATCAACCTTGGTGCTTACGCACAGTATGATCCTGAGGCTTTGGATATCTTAAATGCCATGAGTGCCAAATACAAAGGTATGGAAGCATTCTCGGCAGAGTTTACTCAGGAAATGATCAATGAGAGCGTGGGGCTGAGTGAAAAATTAAAAGGTGAGATCACTGTAAAAGGTAACATGTATTATCTGAAAATCGCTGACCAGGAAGTCTTCAACAATGGTGAGGATTTGTGGAACTATAACAAGGACATCAAGGAAGTGACTGTCACACCCTATGATCCTAATGAGCAGGAAATTTCTCTCAACAATATTTTCGACATCTACCAGAACGGGTTTAAATATATCCTGATGGGTTATACAGAAGATGGCGCCAGGATCATTGATCTTGACCCCGAAAGCAGAGACAAGTCCTACTACAAGATTCGCATGGTGATCAACAGCCAGGATGAACTGAAAAAGTTTACGGTGTTTGAACGGAAAGGGAATCAGTATGTCTATTCCATTGAGAAGTTCCAGAAACTGAACAATGTGCCTAACAGCAAATTCACTTTCAACACCAGCAAAAACCCTAACGTGGAAGTGATTGACTTCCGATAGTATCGCGGCACTTTTGCCATCCTTTAATTTTATTAATGATTAACTTGGCGGTTCAATTTCACTTTGAATGAACCGTCAAGATCTATTCTCTTTAATCAAAAAGAAAAAATCATTCCTGTCTGTCGGCCTTGACACCGATATCAGGCGTATCCCCGCACACTTACAAAAGGTTGAAGATCCTATCTTCGAATTCAATAAGCAGATCATTGATGCCACTTATCCATATGCAGTGGCATATAAGCCTAACGTGGCCTTTTATGAGGCTCATGGCGTGAAAGGATGGGAGTCACTTCAAAAGACCATCGAATACATCCCCGAAGACTGCTTCACCATTGCAGATGCCAAAAGAGCTGACATTGGGAATACTTCCAACATGTATGCCCGCTGCTTTTTTGAGGAGATGCCCTTTGATTCGGTGACGGTGTCACCCTATATGGGTGAGGATTCTGTAAAACCTTTTCTACAGCACGAAGGCAAATGGGCCATTGTACTCGCTGCCACTTCCAATCCGGGTCATTTTGATTTTCAGGACCTGATCACACAAGGTCAGGGTGAGAAACTGTATGAGGTTGTATTGAAAAAGAGCTCTCAGTGGGGCACTCCGGACAACATGATGTTTGTAGTGGGCGCCACACGTGTAGAATCTCTGGTGACTGTTCGTACCATCGTTCCGGACCACTTCCTACTAATCCCAGGTGTCGGAGCTCAGGGCGGCGATCTGGAACAGGTTTGCAAATATGGGATGAACAAGCAATGTGGTTTACTTGTCAACTCCTCCCGGGGAATCATCTACGCATCACCGGAAAAAGACTTTGCAGATATCGCAGGTAAAGAAGCCCAATCCATTCAACAGCAAATGGAAGCCCAGTTGAGTAAATTTTTCTGACGTTATTTGTTATATTGGATAACAAAATCAGTTATCCGATATGGATGAGTACTTCCTCCACTACCTGTGGAAATTTCAAAAGTTTGACCAAAAGCCCTTCCGACTGACCAACGGGTCAGAACTTAAGGTATTCTATCCGGGGTATTCAAACCAAAATGCAGGTCCTGATTTTCTGGAAGCTAAAATTCGCATTGATGACATCGAATGGGCCGGTGCAGTAGAGATCCACCACCGTGCTTCTGACTGGATCCATCACAACCATCAATCAGATAAAAAATATCACGGGGTGATCCTGCATGTGGTTTGGGTGGCAGATAAAGATATCCAACTTCCCGATGGCACCATCATTCCCACCTTTCAGATGGCTGACTATCAGAACGGGTCGCTCGAAGCTGACTATAGAAAATACATCAATCAGCCGGTAAACATCAAATGTGCTTCATTTCTGCACAGGATCGATCCATTAACCATCACCAACATGCTTGATCAGGCACTGGTAGAACGACTCTCCCAAAAGTCTGATAAAATCCTGGGTCTGGCTAAATCCTGTGGTGGAGACTGGGAAAAAGTCACTTTCAGGATCCTGGCTGAAAATTTCGGATTCTCAGTCAACAATTCGGCTTTTGAAGCCTGGGCCAGGACCATGGACTTTTCATTACTGAATCGTTATTCTGATCAGCCGGATAAATGTTTTGCACTAGCATATGGTCAGGCAGGATTTCTGGATGATCCTCCTGATGCTCACGCTGAAGCGCTGAAGGGAGAATATCTTCACCTCAAAAATAAACATCAACTCAGCCCGATGATGGAGCGTCATCACTGGAAATTTTCCCGGCTCAGGCCCGCTAACTTCCCTACGGTGAGAATGGCCGAACTCTTAACAGTATACCTAAAAAAACAAGGCTTCTTCTCTTCGCTCATCCACACATCTGATATCAAAGAAGTCAATAAGTTGTTTAAGTCGGAGCTGCCAGCATATTGGAAAAGCCACTACGATTTTGGAATGAAATTGCAGAAGCGAGTCAACAATCTGGGCCAGGCTTCCATTGATATACTGATCATCAATACGGTTGCTCCACTTCTGGCCGCGTATAGCAGATACATAGACGATCAGCAATTTATGGACCGGGCTGTACAATTCCTCAATGCCATTGCTCCGGAAGAAAACAAGATCACCAGGGAATGGTCAGCTCTGGGCTTATCCATCAATAATGCCGCCGATAGCCAGGCGCTGATCCAACGCTACAAAAACTACTGTATCAAAAAAAGATGCCTCAACTGTAATATAGGGATTGCTATATTGCATAGCAGGCCATGATCATTGCAATAAATATCGCTTTTATCTTATTGATCTGCTGGTGGATCTCCCGATTTTCCCAGCCATATGGAAAGGTCTGGTATTGGATCACGCTTGGGCTCAAAGTATCCTCCGGCCTGTTTTTGGGCGTGATTTATGTCATTTATCTAACATCGGGAGACACCCTCTCCTATTATCAGCAGGCCATGGAAATGACTTCACTCGGTAACCAATCCTACATGGACTACTTCAATCGATTGATGACGAATGAGTTTCCCGAGTACAAGGGAGAATACAGATCAGAGTTTTTCTCCCGGATATTAAGCTTCTTACTACTCATCACAGGAGGCAATTATTGGCTTTCCTCCGTATATCTGTCCATGATCAGCTTTTTAGGCAGCTGGTCGCTGGCGAGAACATTGGCTTTGACAGATGAAAAACTAAAATGGGTGGCTTTGATAGGGTTTATGCTAGTCCCCTCCGTCATTTTCTGGTCTTCTGGTGTGCTGAAGGATGCTATTGCAAATGCGTGCTTTTTTTACCTCTGCACCTTTTTGATTCGGTTTTATCTCAAAACCCCTATCTCGCTTGCTGAACATGTTTTTTATGCGATCACACTCATCATTCTATTGAAGCTCAGGTTTTATCTGGGCGGAGTCATCCTTTTTTTTATCGGACTTTTTTTAGTCCGAAATATGATCAACCGGTATGTGAGCATGGGCAGTTTAAAATACCTGATATACCTGATGGTGATCACCGGACTGATTTTCAGCGTGAGCTTTATCGATTACAACCTGCAATTCAATCACTTCCCACAAAGCATCTACCAGAATTATCAATCTATCATCGCCTCATCAGGAAACGTAAACACCATCCCATTTGACCTCTCTCCTGATTGGTGGGGAATCATCAAAAACCTACCCAAGTCGCTTTTCTATGGATTATTTGGTCCTTTGCCTGGCCAGGGAGCAATTTCATCAGTCGTTTACTGGGCAGAAAACCTGACAGCGATGGCGCTTCTCATTGTCAACATCTTTCTATTCAATAAGCACCGTCATTTGGCTGTCAAACCGACAATCCTTCTTTTTTCTACTTTAGGGTTTGTCCTTGTCATGGCCATGTTTTTGCCCATAGCAGCACCTAACTTTGGAACTTTGGTACGATACAAAACAGCTTTCCTGCCTTTTTGGTGGATGCTTCTCCTTTATTACCCTTTTAGTCTTTACATCACTAAAAAGTCCGCTTAATCCATAACTTTGCAGACTCATTTCAAAAAATTATGGAGAAAGCGGTAATCATATTTGGAGCAAAAGGGATCGCCCGCGCGGCGTTGGAAATTTTTAGGAGTAACGGAATCGAAGTCTATGGATTCCTGGATGATGACACGAAGACCCATCAGACTGAAATTGATACGATTCCTGTGCTGGGTAAGACCGACGATCACGGCTTTTTGAAGTTAATTGGTCAGAAATGTGAGGCGTTTGTGGCCACAGATGAAAATGCTGTGCGCAAAAAGCTTGTCAACATGCTGATGGATAAGCGAAAGACCATGCCCATGAATGCGGTCCATAAGCTCGCACAGATGAGTGAATCTGCAGTGCTTGGTCATGGCAATTTTATCAATGCGCGGGTGGTTTTAGGTGCAGGCTCCAGGGTAGGCCAGCATTGCATCCTGAATTCAGGTGCAGTGATAGAACACAATGTCGCCATTGGAGACTTCGTGCAAATTGGTGCTGGCACGGTGGTTAATGCTGATGTAAGCATCGAAAAAGAAGCATATATCGGGTCAGGAGCTCTGATCGTATCAGGAGTGAAAATTGGTAAAAAAGCCAGGGTTGGTGCGGGATCCGTAGTCGTGAGTGATGTAGCAGACGGGGAAACTGTTTTTGGAAATCCGGCAGTGAAAATTGAAAAGTAGAAAATTTCACACCAAATTTGCACCTCAATTTTAATTCATACTGATTTATAACATCCCGCATGAAACGGGACACGGGTTATGAAGAATAAGTATAGTGTACTCCTGTATTATTGCTATTCAGCAATAGATGATCCTGAAGCGTATCGCGAAGAACACCACCTGCTTTGCTTATCTCTCAATTTGAGAGGTAGGATCATCATCGCCAAAGAAGGTTTGAATGGAACTGTCTCCGGTCTGATAGAGGACTGTGAAAAGTATATGGAGGCAGTAAAATCAGATCCCCGGTTTGCTGACACTGAGTTTAAAGTGGATTATGTGGAAGATCACACATTCACCAAGCTGCATGTTCGTACAAAACCGGAGATCGTTCATTCTTCCATACCCATAGACCCCCGGAAGAAAACCGGCGCCTATGTGGAACCTGATGAGTTTCGGAAAATCCTGAAAGAAAAACCGGAAGACGTGGTGATCCTTGACGTCCGGTCCAACTACGAACATCATATCGGCAAGTTCAAAGATGCCGTCACGCTGGATATTGAAAACTTCAGGGATTTTCCTGACAAGGTGAATGAGCTGGAGAAATACAGGGACAAAAAGGTTATCACCTATTGCACAGGCGGTATCAAGTGTGAAAAAGCCAGTGCTTATCTCCTCGAGCAGGGATTCGAAAATGTATATCAATTGCATGGGGGCATCATCAAATACGGGATTGAGGCCGAAGGTGAAGACTTCGAAGGCAAATGTTATGTTTTTGACAATCGCATTGTGAAGGATGTGAATAAAGTCAACCCCAAAGTCATTTCCAGATGCTATGTGACAGGGGTACCTACCGACAGGATGGTGAATTGTGCCAACCCTCATTGCAACATGCATATACCAATGAGTGAGGAAGGTGCCCAGGTATATAATGGCTGCTGCTCTGAGGAATGCAGCAAAAATCCTGATACCCGGCCCTATGATGGAACGGGATATTACCAAAAAAACATGAATGGATACAATCCATATAAAGGATTAAAGAGAAGAAATGCATAAATTGGGCTGGGTTACAACCAATCATGCCAGCTAAGTACTCCGAAACTGACCTTATCCTCAATAAAGATGGAAGTATTTACCATCTTAACCTGAAGCCAGAACACATTTCAGACAAGATCATCACGGTGGGTGATCCCAGTCGTGTGCATAAAATCTCCAGCCACTTCGATCAGGTAGACTTCGAAATGAATAAAAGGGAGTTTATTACCCATGTGGGCACTTACAAAGGGAAAAAAATCACAGTGATTAGCACTGGGATGGGAACAGACAATGTGGAGATCCTGATGACGGAGTTGGACGCCCTGGTAAACATTGACCTTAAGAACCGTGTGCCGAAATCCAGGAAAAAGAAATTAAGTATAGTCCGTATTGGCACTTCAGCTAGTATTCAGGAGGACATCCGTCTGGGTAGTCATGTGCTCTCAGAATATGCTATCGGGTTAGACCCGTTGATACATTTCTATCAGTATACCATGGGTGATTTTGAACAAAAAGTATGTGACCTGATCCAAAAAGACCTTGAACTACCCTACCCTCCCTATTGTGTAAAAGCTTCACAGAAGCTTATCAACCAGTTTAAAAAAGAAATGATCGTGGGAAATACAGTGACTTGCCACGGATTCTATGCACCTCAGGCCAGGGAGTTACGCGTACCCATAAAATACCCTCATATGGTAGATAAACTCAGCCTGTTTCATGTGAACGACCTCTGGCTCACAAACCTGGAAATGGAAACTGCGGGTTATTATGCACTTGCAAATATCATGGGGCACGACATGGTTAGCCTCAATGCCATTGTAGCTAACAGAGCCAAAAACAAATATTCGAAAGACCCAAACAGAGTAATAGATGGGTTGATCAGTAAAGTATTGGACCTTATCTGATTATTTCTTTTTCTTCTTTTGTGAATCCTTAAAGGCAGTTTCTACAGCCAGCTTCAATTCTTGTACTGCCGTGACCAGGTGTTGCTTAATCTCCTGCCACTTGTCATCATTTTTATCTTTATAAGATCTGAAATCAGCTTCGAGCTTCGTCTTTCTTTTTTTGAGATCCCGTATCCGGTCTTCAATATCATCTCTTACCTCACCCCCGGCATTCTTGGTTTCGTTGATGAGTATATCAATTTTTTTTCCCAACTCCGACAGGATCTCCTCCACTTGTCCTTTTGTGTCTTTAGCCATGGTCAATGCTGATTTATGAATTTGAAATTAAGCCTTTCAGACTAGATATCCAACTAAGGCAGAGAAGTATAGACACTGACCTCAAAGATTGTCCCAAAAAATAATCTGTATTTTTTCTATTAAGATTTGATTTTTCTAACTCCTTTTATACTTTTCAAAAAAAATAGAGTATGCCCGACGCAAAGCCAAGAGTAATAAAGGATTTTGAGAAACTGGATTCTGAAATCCAGGAACAGGTGAAGCTTGCATATCCATCAGGGTTCTACAATTCACTCATCCACTATTATAATAAGGAAGGTACAAGAGTTTCAGCACTTCCCTTTGAAACAGACGAAAAGTATTACCTCATCAGAATGACACGAGAAGAAGCAAAAGAAATCGTGTCACAAGACGAGGACTTTGATGATGATGGCAATCTCAAGGAGACCGTAAAGGATGATTACGAAGACAAGTACAGTGACGTGGATTACATGTCTGACTATATTCCTGACGATTCCAAGGACGACAGAGACAATGATGACGACTATTAATTAGTCTTCTCTTCCCTTTCTTCCAGCATATCAATACAATTCATTACAGACCGAACGGTGTGGTAGGGACTCTTCCAGTGAGCTCCTTTATTGCTTGACGCAGCTTCAGGATAATTGTCAATGCCCCGGTTGTACCAGCCACCCCGCTCCCAGTCTATCAGGTATTTTGATGTGTAATCCCACATATTGATGAATTCCTCCAGATAACCTTGTCCGGGGTATAAACCATCAAAAAGGAGCAGGGAATTAAGGGATTCAGCTTCTACCCACCAGGATTTCTGATCATCTACAATGGCCATTTTATTGAGGAAGTAATATCCCTTGTAGTATAGACCACCCACTTCACGATCAAGTCCCTGTTGAATGGAGTGATCCACCATCTTTTTGGTAATGGAATCTGTGGTAGGATCCTTTCTGTCCAGCGCCCATGAGGCATCGAGGATGAGAAATGCAGTTTCTATATCATGGCCAAAGCTCACATGATCATAGTTCCAATGCATTACCGCAGAATCCCGGTAAGAAATTGGCTGCAAGTCTAATGTGTAAAACAATGTCATATATCCACCGGGATTAGTGAACTTATCTCTGATCAACAACATGAGTTCTTCCAACCGATGACCCAGAGTATCATTTGGCCAGATCCTGTATAACTCACTATAGGCTTCCATGATATGGATACTCGAATTTTGATCCTTAAAATACTGATTAAAAGTCATCTCCCCTGGGTTCCTGGCCAAATGAAATGGAATACCTTCCCGGGTCAAGAATTGAAAGTAGCCAGAATATTGTGTATCATAGCTATGCTCGTTCATCCATCTAAAAGCTTTTTTGGCAAACTCCAGGGCATTCTGACTTCCGGAAGCTTTAGCATAGGCAGCTGCGGCATAGATCCCAAATGAATTGCCATATGCCCGTTTTTCATCCGCATTTTCACCTTGAGGACGTGATCCATCTTTTGTTCGCAACTCGTAAAAACCTCCGAACTCCTGGTCCCACATTTTATGCTGAAGGAACTCAAAACCATGAGCGGCCCATAGTGGATAGTCCTTATTTTCAGGATATCGTTCCATGGCTTTGGCCAATGTCCAAAGATGCCGGGCCTGAGTCACTATAAATTTGGACTGATTACCAAATGGCTCCCAGTTTTCATCCAGCATGCTTAAAAATCCACCATCTACTGAATCTATGGCTCGCGGATACCACACGTCCAGCATTTTATCCTTTAGTAGCCCCTTCATCTCCTCTTTGATGGTCACTAATTGTTCTGTTTTATCAGTTTCATCCAGCTTTTCAGGAGTACAGCTAAAAAAAAGCAGACAATAAGTAGAGATGGAGAACAAAAAAGATTGGAGATTGCACATGGGTAGGTTGGGTTAATGTTATAATTAATTTAAAAATTTCCCCGAATAATAGCACTGTTCACCACCCTAAAACTTCAATATTATCACTTTATTCGTATAATTGCGCAAGAATTAAATCATGTATGTACAAACAATCAAAAAATAAGGAATGATAAGCTATCTTCTATTGAAAGCGGCTTCTTTTAAGGTCTCCGTTTGTTTGACTGCAAATACATCTACCCATCTTCAATTCCCTGGAAAACCAGATCAGCCACTGTATTCTTAAATCGCAGATTTTTAAAATATTTTTCAATTAATTTCTCATGATTTCAATTTCTGGCACGGGCTTTGCAAACTACACTAAACATAAGATTATTCATATTTGATATTAAAATATTAAAAACTGATGGCTGACTCTGATAGACAACGACTGATTAAAATTCTGAACATCATTCTGGTCGTGGTAGCAATTTTCTCCCTTGGATTGATATTCATGTAAGCCCTCAAAAGACATTTAAGACTACAGTTTCGATTGAAACTGCTCATAGCTGGTTGGTGCGCCGCGGGATTATTTCTCGCGGCGCTATTTTTTTACATAAAACTGTATAAAACCTCATACAGTTTCGCCTTCTTAGAATAATTATAAATTAGGAGAAAAACCTATATGGAATCCAATCGTTCGATCTCAGCACCCAGCGCATTCAACCGTGTATCAATGTATTGATAGCCCCGGTCTATTTGCTCTACATTGTGAATGGTGCTTACGCCTTCGGCAGAGAGCGCAGCTATCAGGAGCGAAACTCCCGCCCGAATATCAGGTGAAGTCATGTTGATCCCTCGCAATTGGAAGGCCCTGTCGAGACCAATGACCGTGGCTCTGTGCGGATCACATAAAATGATCTGAGCACCCATGTCTATGAGCTTGTCGACAAAGAACAGTCGGCTTTCAAACATCTTCTGATGAATGAGCACTGTGCCTTTGGCCTGAGTAGCTGTAACAAGTGCTATACTTAACAAATCAGGTGTAAAACCAGGCCAGATGGCATCTGAGATTGTAAGGATAGAGCCATCGATAAAACTCTCGATTTCATAATGATCCTGGGCTGGCACATGAATATCATCATTTTCGATATTCATCTTGATACCCAAACGTCTGAAAGTGTCCGGAATAATTCCCAGCATATCCACCCGGGCGTTTTTGATTATGATATCTGACTGGGTCATGGCTGCCATTCCGATGAAACTGCCCACCTCGATCATGTCGGGAAGCATGGTATGTTCTGTTCCATTCAGGTTTTTTACACCTTCGATATACAGCAGGTTGCTACCCACACCATCAATTTGAGCACCCATACGGATGAGCATTTTGCAGAGCTGCTGAATGTATGGTTCACAGGCTGCGTTGTAAATGGTGGTTTTCCCTTCAGCAAGGACAGCTGCCATGATGATATTGGCTGTGCCGGTAACTGAAGCTTCATCCAGGTGCATATAAGCTCCTTTCAGATTACTTCCGTCTACCTTGTAGAAGCTGGTCTTCGTATCGAATTCAAATTTTGCTCCCAGCTTACTGAATCCGGTAAAGTGTGTATCTGTTCTCCTGCGGCCAATTTTATCACCTCCGGGTTTGGGCATCTTGGCCGTGCCAAATCGTGACAATAACGGCCCAAGTATCATGATTGAGCCCCTAAGAGAGGATGCCTTTTCCTTGAAGTCTGCTGAATCAAGGTAATCCAGATTAACATTGGCCGCTTTGAAAGTATAAGACTCATCACTGAGCTTATTGACTTCAACGCCCAAATCACCCAATAGCTCAATAAGCTTAAGGACGTCCCTGATATTCGGGACTTTATGGAGTGTTACTAATTCACCAGTAAGAAGCGTTGCAGAGACAATTTGTAACGCTTCATTCTTAGCACCCTGAGGAACGATCTCGCCATTCAGTTGCTTTCCTCCTTGCACACGAAAAGAAGCCATTCCTTAGTTGCCCCTTCTTCTTTTATTGCTGAAGTTTCTCTTTCCTCCTTTTCGACCGCGATGTTGATGTCCACCACTTCTGTTGTTATCGTGCGTTCTTTCTTTTCGCTCAGAATCAAAAAGATTGAATTCCTTCACCTTCTCAATGTCGATATCCAACTGGTTGTGAGACAATTGTCTGATGGTTTTAAGGATCTGTTCGTCTTCAATGGTGTCTTTATTCCAGGTTTGATAAAAAGTCTTCATCAACCTGCCGATGGTGATCACGGCACCTTCTTTTTCCTTGGGATCTTCAAGTTTGGAAGCGTTTTCGATCAAAATCTCTACGCTTCTGCCGTAGTGACGGTATTTGATCTCATTGGATTGATATCCCATTCTGTCCGGCTTGCGATCAAGGATGGTCGCTTCCGGAATAGGATAAGGGCTCTCTACATCCATATCAAATTTGGAAATGATAAACAGATCATCCCAAACCTTTTGATTGTATTCAGTAGCATCTTTGTTGAGTTCAGGATTGATCATTTTCATCAAATCCACCAGCAATGCTGCGTATCGGTTTCTCTTGTCTTTGCTATCGACTCCTCTGATAAATTTCACGAGATTCTGCACATTTCTGCCATACTCTCTTAAAGTCAATTGCTCCCGCTGGGTATTATACTCTAAATTCATCCAATAATGTTTTGCTCAAAATTAACCAAATAACTTGTTTAGGCAGATCGATTCATCATTTAATTACTTCCTGTTCATCAGGTCTTCGATTTCATCTGCATGAATGGGGATATTTCGCATCAGATTTTTTGTTCCTTCTTTGGTTATCAGGATGTTATCTTCTATCCGGATCCCTATATTTTCCTGAGGAATGTATATCCCCGGCTCCACGGTAAACACCATTCCGGGAGCAAACTCACTATACACCGACCCCACATCATGAACATCCAACCCCAAATGATGTGATGTGCCGTGCATAAAATACTTTCGATAGGCCGGATAATCCTTGTCCTGATTTTTTACATCCGTTTTATCAATCAAACCAAGGTCTATGAGCTCACCTGTCATGATCTCGCCAATTTCCTTGTGATACCGCGGGATGCTGTTGCCTGGTGTGAGTAATTCTGTAGCCTGATTTTTCACGCGAAGCACTGCTTCATAGACCTGCCGTTGTCGATTGGTAAATTTTCCGTTTACAGGGATGGTCCGGGTCATATCAGCATTATAGTTGGCATACTCGGCTCCCACATCCATCAACAGCAAATCTCCATCTCTCAGTTGTTGATTGTTTTCAATATAATGCAGTACACAACTATTTCCTCCTCCTGCAATGATCGGTGTGTAAGCAAAGCCTCTGGATCTGTTGGAGAGAAAGGTATGCGCATACTCTGCTTCCACCTCATATTCCCAAACTCCGGGCTCTACCACTTCCAATATCCTTCTAAACCCTGTCTCGGTGATATGACAGGCATGCTCGAGTAGTTTTACTTCAATCTCAGACTTGATCATTCGCTGCTTGTAGAGCAAAGGTGAAAGCCTTTCATAGTTGAACAATGGGTACCTGTCCATGCACCATTTAATAAACCGATCATTTGAGGTCTCTACCCGCGAACTACTTCGAATGTGTTCATTGGAGTGTAAATAGATATGATCACACTCAGCCAGCAGGGTATGCAGTGTGTGTTCAAACTCCTGCGTCCACTTAATGTTCTTTATTCCTGATATTTCTGTTCCCTCCTTTTTGGTGAACTTGTGGCCTTCCCATGTGGCAATCAGTTCATTGGTCTCCCGTAGAAAAAGCAATTCACGCATTTTAGGATCAGGAAAACCGGGTGCCAGGACCAAAATGGTTTCTTCCTGATCAATTCCTGACAGGTAAAACAATTCGGAATTCTGTTTGAAAGGCATTGTGCCATCTCCATTGGTTGGGTAAATGTCATTGGCATGAATGATAACAATGGAATTGGGCTTTAATGCTTTGATTAGATTTTTACGATTCTCAATAAAAAGCTTATTATCTATCGGCTGGTACCTCATGTTCAGTTAATTTTAATAACATCAATATGCCTGGATGTCACGCTTAAAATTAGCATTTCTTTTCTTCATTTTCTCCGGTGCTCAGGCACAACAAAAATACTGGGTCTATCTGCCTGACAGCGCAGTAACATCACAGCTACTCATGGACCAGAATGCTGTCTTTTGCTCTGACTGGATCAACGCCTGCAGCTATTATCTGACGAAGGCTCAAGCTTTGCTCCTCCAGGCAAAAGGAATCACTGTAAGTCCGGTCAACCAATTTCATTACCAGCAAACAACAGCACCTGCCAGGCTGGGGTTTGCCCTTGATCAGATAGGCGGGCAACTACTCACAAATGAAGGACTCAATGGGAAAGGAATAAAAATAGGAGTAATAGACGGTGGATTCTCAGGTGTCGCTGAAGATCCCACCCTGCAACACATCTCAAATGAGCAAGGCATTGTTGCGTTTCGCGATTATATCAAAACAGATCAGAAATCTGATCTATCTGATCAATCAGGTGATTCTCATGGCACGGAAGTCCTACAGCTGATTGGTGGTTATCATCCGGAACGAGACATTCTTTTTGGGCTGGCCACACAGGCTCAATATTACCTGGCCAGAACAGATTTTGAAGGATATGAAAAGAGAATTGAAGAAGACAACCTGATTGCTGCCATGGAGTGGATGCATGAAGAGGGAGTAGAAATCATCAATATTTCTCTGGGGTATACCAAAGGATTTAATGATAAGACAGAAAACTACCGCCCGGAACAGATGGATGGGCAAACCTCAGCAGTGGCCAAAGCTGTAGAGCATGCAGCCGTAGAAAAACACATGCTGATTGTGGTGGCGGCTGGAAATGAAGCCAACATTTTAGGCTGGAACATTGTCTCGACACCCGGAGATGCCGAACACGCTTTGACCGTGGGGTCGTCGCAGTGGTTGGTTTGGGACAAGGCCCGTTTTAGCTCCATAGGTCCCTCTTTCATAAGCTATCTTAAACCCGATATAGTTGTATTTTCAGGTTCGGGAACCTCTTATTCTGCGCCTGTCATCACGGGTCTGGCTGCCTGTATCAAACAATTTGATCCTGGGCTAACAAATCAGGATATCATAGATATGATCAAAGCATCCGGGCATTTGTATCCTTACCCGAATAACCACCTGGGGTACGGGGTACCCCTATGCGCAAATGTCCTGAAGCTCCTGAATGATCAATCAGATCAAATTAATCGACCTGAAGTTATCAGGGCAAAAAAAAATAAGATCAAAATACCCTTATCATTCAAGGAGAATCGGGTTGTGCTGCTTCACAAAAACAAGGATCATCATGTGGTCCGAAGGGTGGTGCTGAGACCCGGAAAATCGTCAATTAAAATCAAACGAGCTTCAATGACCCATCAATCAACCATCCTTTTTGACCATTCAGCAAAAGAAATTATTTGGGAAAGCCCCTTATAGGTAGGTAGGTAGGTAGATCGATAGATACAAAAAAAGAACCAAAACGAGATCGACTTTTGTCTTTCAGGTTTTGGTTCTAATTAGAATTTTAAATCAGATAATTATTTTGCTTCTTTCGGCAATTTATCATTGATTACTTTACCTTTTTTGAACTCACCGAGATAGTGAACGTCGTAGGTCTTGCTGTATTTCTTAATTGCTACTAACACCTGGTCTACAGACTCCCTTCGAAGTTTTATCCCTTTAAGTCCACCCTGATTTCTTAATTCAATATAAAACCCATCTTTTAGCTTGATGGGGGCTGTTGCAGGTCTTGCCATAATTAGTATCTATTAAAGTTTCTGTTACTGTTATATCCGCCTCCGCCTCTGTTGCCAGAGTTTTCTCGGGGACGAGCTTCTTTTACAATGATTGTGTTTCCTTCAAATTCTGTTTCATTCAACTCGTCAATAGCTTGTTTAGCTACTGAATCATCGTCAATTTCTACAAATCCATATCCTTTAGACCGACCGGTTTCTCGATCCATGATAATCTTAGCTGACGATACCTCGCCATAGTTTTCAAATAGTTCTTTTAATGATACTTCCGAAGTACCATAATTTAACTTGGTTACAAAAATGTTCATATAAATACTTGTATTACTAAAATGATGAGGTGACTTGAGTCATGTTCAATATAACCGAAGGGTTCAATAAGGAAGGATGCGCATCTCGCCTCTCATGCTTGCAAAAATAACGAAAAATCTCCAAACTTCTTGCATAATTGTTTCTATAACGCGGATTCCAGCGCGTAGGTTTCAATATTCAGTGCACATTTAAAATGCCCTTCAGGGCAGGTTCTGTGGCCATGGAGCCCACATGGTCTGCAGGAAAGCGCTGTGTTTGTTTCAACAATGAAATGGTGATCAGAAAGAGGACCGAAACCAAACCGGGGCACCGTAGAACAAAAAATAGCGCATGTCGGTGCATTAACCGCTGAAGCCAAATGCTGAGGTGCCGAATCATTTACATAATTCATCACAGCATTTTTCATCAACGCTGCAGATTCAAGTAATCCCAGCGTTCCACACAGGTTGACTACTTCATCTTTTCCTGACAATGATTTGATCTTTTCGCAGGCCGTGTGATCATCCAGACCCCCAAGCAGGTATATTTTTCCTCGAAAAGCAGTCTTTTGGATGAAATCGACCCATTTTTCCGCGGGGAATTGTTTGGTAAACCAAACAGATGTAGGTGCCAGTGTGATGTAGGGATCCTTCTGATAGTCAGCAACGACATCCAGCACGGTTTCACTTAAATGAAGTTTTGGTCTGGAAGGTGCCTCGTCAGTGATACCCGAAATGAGGCTGAGGTTCCGCTCCACTTCATGTGTGCCATCACCGATATGGTGATCAAAGGTTTTAGTGAATAAAAAGCTGAGTGGATTTTTTCGAAACCCAACGACCATCCCGGCACCTGAAAACCCGGCAAGAACCCCGGAAGAAAAGAATCGCTGGAGATTTACTACAAGATCGTACCTGTTTTTGCGAACTTGTCGGGTCAAATGGAGCAGGTTCGCTGTCTTTTTAGTCTTTTTATCCCATATCAGCACCTGATGAATATAAGGATGATCTTTCAGCAAGCCCTCGTTGCCTTTTCTCAACAAAAAGTCAATTTTTGAATCCGGAAAATGCTGATAAATCTTTTCGATCAGTGCAGTGGCCAGGATCACATCCCCAATAAATGCAGTCTGGACAATGAGAATTTTATTGTATTGAGACATCCGGCATAAAATTAGGTAAATTTGCAGGCCTTATGAAGGAGTACGAGTTGATAGCGTTGGAGAATGGGATCCGTGTGATCCACAGGCAGATGCCACACACCAAAATCGCCCATGTGGGGATCATGCTGGATATTGGCAGTCGCGACGAGCTTCCGGAAGAACAGGGCATCGCCCATTTTTGGGAGCATATGGCCTTTAAAGGCACCTCTAAGCGTAAAGCTTATCACATCCTGAATCGGCTGGAATCCCTTGGAGGTGAGTTGAATGCCTATACCACCAAAGAAAAGATTTGCTTCCATGCTTCGATCCTGGACAATCACCTCGAAAAATCGGTAGAGCTTCTCGCGGATATCACCTTCAATGCGACTTTTCCTGAAAATCAGATAGAAAAAGAACGCATGGTGATCCTGGAGGAGATGGCCATGTATCGTGATACCCCTGATGATGCCATCCAGGATGATTTTGATGAAGTGATCTTTCAGAACCATGCCCTGGGTAAGAATATATTAGGCACAGAGCAAACCGTCAACAGCTTTCACAAACCCCACTTCCTTAACTTCCTGCAACGAAACCTGAATACCGAGAAGATCATTATCTCCAGCGTAGGCAACTACCCGGCCAAAAAGCTGATTAGGCTTGTAGAAAAATACGTTGCGCCACAACCGCATAAAAACCATACACCTAAACGTGATTTCTTCAATGAGTTTCAACCCTTAGCTAAAACGGTAAACAAACCTATCTCTCAGGCCCATGTAGCCATGGGAGCTACCAGCTTTGGCATAAAAGACCCGAAACGAATACCGTTTTTCCTGCTGGTAAATATCCTGGGAGGCCCTGGAATGAACTCCAGACTTAATCTCTCACTGAGAGAGAAGTATGGCTTTGTCTATGGCATCGATGCCAATTATTCACCATATCTGGAGACAGGCCTGTTTGGTATCTATTTCGCTACTGATCCTAAAAACCTGAAAAAAAGTCATCGGATCATTCGCAAGGAACTGGAGCTACTCAAAACAAAACCTTTGGGGCAGCTCCAGCTGCACCAGGCGAAACAACAGCTCAAAGGGCAACTGGCCATGTCGGAGGAAAACAACAATGCGGTGATGCTGATGATGGCCAAGAGTATGCTGGATCTGAATAAAGTGCCAGACCTGAACGAGCTTTTTGAGAAAATTGATCAGGTAGATGCAAAACATTTGATGGATCTGGCTAACGAGTCTTTCGATACGGACCGAATGAGCATACTCACCTTTCAACCTGAAGGATAATCTTTCCTGAAATCAGTTTAAATCCAGGGGATGAGTCAATCGGCCATATAGAGCCATTCGTTGTCCCTGAATATTGCTCGGTCCGCACTCGCGCAATGATTTGAGCAAGGCCGGATGTTTATAATAGTCATAAGCCAGATAAAGTGCATTTCTTCTGGCAGAAGTGAAGCAGTGAGACTTCATCGGGTTGTCAATCACAAACAAATACGCCTGAAGCAAAGAACCTGAACCATCTTCTTCCACATTATCATAGATGGAAGTATCCCCCAAACGGCGTAAAAACTCTGCATGAGCAGTCAGGTGCTCAATGTGGGTCATGGTGTAATGGGTACCGCTTCCGTCAGTGGGCAGGTGATCACCATCTATCGGGTCATCCCCTCTCCTGATCTCTTCAGGAATGCCACCGTGCGGCAAGATGCCCCAAATATCCACTTTAGCATCCATTTTCCATTCATCGGTGGTCTTCATCCGATGGAGCTGATACTGGTTGTGAGAGTCAAATGCTTCTTTCGGTGACATGCTTTGATCAACAGGACTGAGCTCTTCTAATTTCCAGTCCGGATGATCCATCAGGTACCAAGCGATCAGGGCTGCAGAAAATGATCCGGCCACGCCCCAGTTGTTTTTTCTGAACCTGCTGGCCCAGGCTACTTTGGGATACATCACATCGCGAAGCCACACCTGGTAGGCCAACTTATCGGATGGTGACCAGCCCTCCCAACCTTCTAACAGATCAGCAGCATAGATGTAGGGGGTCCCTCCTCTTGACAGGTTGAGGATACCTTGTGCCCCCCAGTGGAACGCTTCCTCCTCCGCATTGCGATAGTCATAGGTATCGGTGAGATCCAGGGTAACAGACCTGCATTTTTGGGCATATTTTGGATCACCGGTCAGGTGCCAGGCCAGGGCGGTGCCATAAGCCAGCTTCCCTCCTGTTGAGCTGATCTGGATGGGATTTTGGGATGATCGGCCTACAACCACCACTTCACCGGACAGCTCATCCCAGGACTCGGACTGAGTCATCAGTGTGTCTATAAACTCCAGGAAATCAGCTACGTTGGTTTGATGTGGTTCTACCCCTTCAACTGCCAGCTTTCTGATCTCAGACAATTCTTGAGGTGAGACCAAAACACCTTTCGCGTCATCAACTGTCGGACCGTCACCAGATTTGGTTGGTGGATCACAAGCGATCAGCAGTATCACCAGAAAGAAGAAAAAGGAAGATTTCATAAGACCATTAGGTTTTATGATTACACCCAAAGTACATCAGCTTACTTTGCCCAGTAATCGACTACTGTCACGTCCTCCAGATGAGGGCCCAGAACATCTCCAAAGGCTTTGTGGTCAGGGTGTGGTAAATAGATCGCTCTGTCTTCTTCACTCTCAAAAGTGAGGAAAAAGCAATGGGTAAATCCTTTATCCAACCCTTCAGGGCTGTTATTGATACCCCATTCCAGGTCTTTGATCTCTTTGATTTTGGATTTTAAACCAATAAAAGCCTCTTCTACTTTTTTGATATCGGATTCAGTGGCTGATTCCTTAAATTTTAATAAAACGACATGGCGTAATTGGGGTGAAGCTTTCATTTCTGTGTTCCTGGTTGAAGTGGTTTCTGTTGTTGATTTTGTGTCACAGCTACTTACTAAAAGTGCTGTAACAAAAAGTGGTAAAAGATATTTCATAATCATTGAAGGTTCGGACTCCTGTTAATAGCACTAAACTAGGTCATCGCATGGTTTATTCAAAGTGGACACTCCAGGCTCCAGACATGACAGTAACATTGATTGTCGGTTTTCTGATTATCAGAAAGAAAAAGTCAAACCCAGATTGATATCATTAAACAGTGGGTCAATAGGTACCAGGGGCCTGGGATCATAGATATTTTGATACAAAACCGTCAATCCAAGGAACTCACTAATGTTATAAGTCAGCTCGAAGCTCCCGGCCAAACGATAATTTTGCCATGAACCAGAGATATGAGGTTGGTAATATAAACTGACATCCAAATTGAAAACCTCATTAAATGTCTTTTTAAAACTAAAATAGGTGGCTCCCCTAAATCGGCTCACTTCAACAGGAATTGGATCTTCAGGTATCAACAACGAATCGGATACACCTGTATAATTCCATCTTTCATATTCATAAAGTCCACCAACACCTGCATAGATACCCATATCGGATTTTACCATAATTCTCCACCTTACATAAGTACCACCGGCATACTTTCTATCCAATCCCCTTATTTCCTGCCAATGCATCTGAAAGTATGGCTCAAAAGCCAGCTTTTTATCCTGAATAAGTCTGTATTCCAGATAAACAAAACCACCACTCATCAGGTTGTCTTTCCCAAACCTGGCATATTCTAACCTATTAGCTGCTGTTATTGCGTGTTTATTAAAACGTAAGGAGATGTCTGTGGTATTGGCTATCTCAAAATAGTCTTCCTTTAAATTCCTATACCTGAAACTGGGTGTGAAACTACCCTTGATCATTTTGGTGGTATCCATGATCACGTTAAAGTTCTCGGTATGCAGCACCTGGCTAAAGCCTACATTAGAGATAAGAATCATAATAATAAGAAGTAGACAATGATTTTTCATTTTCCCTGGTTTAGCTCATGTTTCAGGTCATATGCAATTATTAAAATGTGATCCATTTAAATATCGTCTGCAGCATAATAGCTAACTATCTTAAATTACAAAAAAAATCATTCGCTCTCCTAATGCATTTCGTTAGTTCGAGTATATACCTCAAAGCCAAACAACTCGCCCTCGCAGGAGGCATGCCCCATGACCAGTTTGATCATCACCTGACAGTAAAGGAGATTCAGCAAGGTGGAAAATACATTCCCATAACACTCCTGCTTGAAGTTTATGAATGGGCCATCCAAAACTTGTCCCCTGACTTCAGCATCAATCAGGGAAAGCAGCTAAACCCGGATGACTATGGAACACTCGGACTTTCCTGGAAAACCTGTTGGCAAGCAAAAGATATACTGGATCGGACAGAGCGATTCATGGTACTGGTCACAGACCATGGTAGTATCAGAATAGAAGAATCCAATGGATTCACAACAACCTATATGCTCAGAGACGCTAACCGATTGGGAGTTGAGATTGCCAATGAGGTAAGTTTCGTCATGCTGGTAAATATCATTAATGAAGTAACCGGAAAAACGATCAGTCCCTCCCAGGTTACTTTCAAACATACTGCACGTTCAGCAGATCCTTTTACCGCTTTTTTTGGTTGCCCGGTTCATTTTGATCATCAGCACTATTCTATTCAATATAAAACTGCTGACCTGGACGTTCGTACGATTAAAGCGGATAAAAGCATTCACCAGTTTCTGGTAGAGCGGATGGGTGAAGAAAAGCGTGGTATCCACGCAAGTGCCGATCAACTGATGGGCAAGATCCACAAACTAATAGAAGAATCACTTCCCAGTGGCATCCCAAGCATTATCCAGGTAGCTGATTATCTGGGGATGAGTGCCCGTACCTTGAAACGAAGATTATCTGATAAAGGGATCACCTTTCGGGATTATGTCCAGCAAATTCAACAAGAAGTTGCCACCGATCTGATTTGCAGTTCTGCCAGGTCTATGGCTGAGATCGCTTTCCAAACCGGGTTCTCTGAGCAGAGTGCATTCAATAGGGCTTTTAAGCGCTGGACAGGCCAGTCACCGGTAGATTTCCGCAAAAACCACTGATTAGATTTCATTTTGGCCCGAAGTGTCAAGGGATTGGCACACCTGGTCAAGCAAGCCATGGCTGCTCCCATCAATTTTACCTCATCATTTAAAAACAAAAAAATCATGACAAAGACAATGAAATTAATGATGGGTTTGGTACTGATAGCAGTCCTGTCCTCATGTGGAGTAAACAAGGCGATGATCTTCAATCAAAATCAAAATGCCACGCAGGTACACCTGAAAAGCAACAACTTCAAGGTGGTAGGAAAAGCCAAAGGCACTTCAGATGTTGACTACGTGCTCTTCTTTGGAGGAGCAAAAAAGAAGAATCTTTATGATAAAGCCTATGCAGACATGCTGGAACAAGCCAACATTGCTGCCGGACCAAGAGCAGTGGTGAATGTCCTGACTGAAGAGCATGTAGGTGGCGTGCCACCATTCTATTATACAAGGACAGTTACTGTTACAGCAAATGTGATAGAGTTTATCAATTAAAAACTCGTATGAAGTGAGAACCGATGATCAGGTCATCGGTTTTTTTTATTCAGTAAATGAAAAAACGAAGCGCAATTTGGACAACCTAATATGGCCCGAAGTGTCAAGGGATTGGCACAAGATGTCAAGCATGCAGACAGGTCTCAGAGCAACTTTACATCAGTAATTAAAACTGGATTCTCAAAATCAGAACAACCATGAAATCATTAAAATCACAAGCAAGAATTACAGGGCTTCTGTACCTGTTTGTTATCATCTGTGCAGGTTTTAGCCAGGGCTATGTCCGGGCCAACCTGGTCATCCCGGGAGATGCTGTAGCCACTGCTTCAAACATTCTGGAAAACATCGGCCTTTTCAGGTTAGGGCTGGCATCGGACATGATAGCCTTCATTGTGGACGCTATTATCTCGGTGATGTTGTATCAATTACTTAAACCATATGGCCAAACCCTCGCGTTAGCCTCTTCTGCATTGAGGCTCATCGCTCATCCAGCCATTGGAGCGCTCAATCTACTCAATCACTTCATGGCCTATCATGTACTCAGTGGGGCAGATTTTCTTTCAACTTTTGACAATTCACAATTAGAAAGCCTGAGCCTGCTGTTTATGGATGCCCATCGATACGGATACCTGATCGCCGGGGGATTCTTCGGTATTCACTGTTTGCTACTGGGCATTCTACTCATTAGAGCCGAATGGATCCATAGCTTCTTCGGATGGATGATAATCCTGGCTGCCATGGGTTATCTGGCAGAAACATTTGGTGACTTTCTCTATCCTGGAAATGAAGAGGTATTGGCCTGGATCGTGGGACTTTCCGCAGCCCTGGGGGAAGTAGAACTAACCCTTTTCCTGCTCATCAAAGGCATCAGAAAAACACAAGTAGCAAATTCAAAACTTAACGAATCATGAAAGCCATAGTAAATAAAAAATATGGTTCACCGGACATTTTGGAGCTAAGGGAAATAGCCCGACCTGAACCGAAACCCAATGAAATACTGGTTAGGGTGCTTGCCGCATCGGTCAACAAGGCTGACTGGCATATCCTGAATGGAAAACCTTTTCCCGTCCGGGTGATGTCAGGATTGATGAAGCCCAAATACCAGATCCTTGGAGCCGATATCGCGGGAGTGGTAGAACGTATAGGAGCTAAAGTCACGCAATTCAGACCTGGTGATGAAGTATACGGTGACTTATCAGCTAGTGGCTTTGGAGGATTTGCAGAATACACTATCACATCTGAGAAGTTCCTGTCGAAAAAACCCTCCGGTTTTACCTATGAGCAGACGGCTGCCCTCCCTATGGCGGCCGTAACTGCACTTCAGGGTCTTCGGAATAAGGGTGGGATCAGTCTCGGGGATGAGGTGCTGATCAACGGTGCATCCGGGGGTGTGGGCGGTTTTGCCATCCAGATAGCCAAAGCATTTGGAGCCAGAGTCACAGCCGTTTGCAGCACCCAAAAAGTGGATCTAGCCCTTCAACAGGGAGCAGATACAGTGATTGATTATAAAAAGGAAGATTTTACCCGAATGGAAAAATCCTATGACCTGATATTCGATACTGTTGCCAACCATCCAGTACAATCCATTGAGCAGGTTTTGAAAAAGGGTGGGAGCTATGTATCATCTGCCTTCTCACCGGGAGTCATGTTTATGGGTCCATGGATATCGGTCATGAAAGGAAAAGTCATGACAAACCTTCTTGCCAGTGCCAACCAGGCCGATCTGCAATTTATCAGCAAGCTGGCTGAGGATGTAAAGCTTGACCCCATAATCCAGGGTACTTTCACGCTGGATGATGTCCCAGAAACTTTAAAGATGATGGGAAGAGGAAGTTTATCCGGGAAGCTGGTCATTTCGATGTGACGGGCACATATTGGGTATACTGGTTACAGCTACTTCTTTTCAATCCACCAGGCCCATAACACAAAGATCCACATGGCATTCGCTGACCATGCAACTGCCTGAACCGAGGGAGGGGCCGGCCCCAAAAGATTCATTACGTATATGACCAGAAAAAACAAGATGAGTGTCCAATAGGCTATTTTCCGCTTTGGGCGAACCGTCTTGAAATACAGGAAAACACCCGTAAGGAACAAACCAACTTCAAGGATGATTGCCAGAACAGGCAAATTCCATAAGCTCAGTCCAACTTTGGTAGTACCAAATGGTGAAAGCGGCAAGTCTGGTCTGTGTGTCAGGAGATCCAACACCCAATGGCTAAAAACCAGGATTCCCAGTAGGATTGACCCTTTCTTGTTTTTGGTCAATAAAAAATAAACTGCCGAAAATAGCATTCCCCATACCAGGGCGGCAAGCAGGCTGTGGGACCACGGATAAGAAACAAAGTTGAGTGGTGTCAGTGCTGTATTTCCGACTTCAATTTCGAATGTCTCAAGTCCCAGCAAAACAAAAATGGGCCACAATAAATCCAAAAACTGAACAGCCACAAACATGATGGCCAGGGAGGGGAGCTTGTCAATCTTTTTTGCTGACAAAGCCAATGCGTAATGTCCTATAAACATGCTGTAAATCTATCTTTTTTCCTGCAATTCATTTTTAAGGGGTACTTCGCTCACATGAATTTCAAATTCTTTTGAGATTGTGCATCCGTTCAGCGGTGCAGATAATTTACCTTAACGCTTAAGCAAAATGAGTGTGTGACCCAGTTGCGAGACCATTTTAAGCTTCTGTATTGTAAATATCATTATCAAGTGCTCAGTTCGCATATTCATTTTTAGTGCTTGTTGTGGTGCTGTTTTCGTCATAATATTCGCTCCGAATTTTTACATTAAGCCTTTGGAGATGTTTGAATAGTTCTTTCCAATGTTTTTCTCGATAACTACCAGCAGGTTGTAATTTGCTAGTATGAAAGTTCTTTAACCTTATTCTTAATGATTCGGGAGTTTTATGAGGGTGTTCATGGATGATCTCCTGAATATCTTCAATTCGGTAGGTCTTGGATTTCCAGAACCAAATGAAGTTCCTTACTTGAAAGTAATTGTCAGACAATCTGAAGTAGTGTAAATGATACCCTGATGCTCCTAGTAAAAGAGTGAAAACCACAATACCTCGAATCATGTTTTCTTCGTTCATATTGTAGAGCATGAATCCCAAAAAAACTGATAAAACCAGACCGTAAAAGTTGAATATCCTGTTACCCTTAAAATTGATAAAGTTCTCAGTTAGTAGTTCTCTCTTATCAATCGGCTTGACAATCTCTTTACTCTTTGTCCTTAGCTCTTCTAGTTTCTGATGTTTGTTGGGGTCAATTGAGAGATTTAATGCATTCTTAATACTACCGAATCCATCATAATAGAAATCCCAAAAAATTCTTGATGAACCATCTTTTAAGTTCACTATTGTAGATTCCATTGGCATTCTTACAAACAAGAATTTATAAGTTGATTTTTGATTCAGTAAGACATCTGAAATGTCATCAGATTTTATTATTTCAGACTTATAGATATGCTTAATTCGGAGTTCGTCAAGGGTTACTGATACTTCTGGAGTTGATTTAAAGTAGTTGACAGCAGCAGCGATTGCAAAGGCAAAGAATCCCAGTCCAATCACAGTTAATCCAAGTTGTTTGTTTAGCGGATAAGCAGGAGCAACCATGAAAATTATGAATGTTCCTAGTAAAATGAAGAACAGTCCACCTACCACGAGGATCACAAAAATTTGAATTACGTTCGGCTCGCTTCTTACTTTCATCTAGTTGGTCAAATGCACCACTACAATTAAAATAACAGTATTGCTGCTATTTCTTTAAATCAATTTAATAGTTAAACGGCATAATCCAGGTTTAAACAACATTAAGCAATTAAAAACGGATACGTTGTGCGTATTCATCTCCAAATTAAACATTTCATCGGATAGTGCATCCGGTCGACCCTATTCGGCACAGGTGGATCAGGCTGATAAAATAGAACAAAACTAATATCAGACTTTCTGAAAACTAGTCCCGCAGAGGGTCCTGGTTTGGCTGGCTCCACCTTATCATGTAAGTACAATTAAATGCCTGACCAGTGGGGGGTGTAAAGGAACTGCGGAGGAACTGCGGAGACACTGCGGAAGCACTGCGGAAGCACTGCGGAAGCAGACCGGAGGCACCCGGCTGGACCAGAAGCAGCCCTCCAAATATAAGAATAATACAAGTTTTGGATCCTGTACGGTCTATTGTCGAACTACCCGGCTGGTGTCTTCACCAGACGGAATTGAAGTATTTGTTTTAACACCAATTGGTATCCCAAAATACTACAATGTTTGGCTTCATAAAGATTCCTTTTTAGGTTTCTATCTCAATATTGAAATAATACCCCGATATGATTTCTCACAAACATCTGAGATGATATAATAATAAGTTCCGACTACCTGATTTTCTCCATACCAGTTGTTTTTGTAATTCCCTGATTCATAAATCAATTTTCCAGATCGGTTGAATACCAGAAGTTGTAAATCTTCATTTTCTGACTCTATTTCAAAGTAATCATTTTTTCCGTCATTATTAGGAGTAAATACATTTGGAATAAAACTGATTTCCCTTTCGGTTTCAAATCTTATTGTGTCTCTGGAAATGCCACAATTATTCTTCACTTCTACCCAGTAAATTCCAAAATCCGTCACTTCAAAAGTTGGACTCGTGGAGTTATCCATCCAACGATACTCAGATCCTGGAAAAGTAGCATCAAGGACAAGGGAAGGGGGCTCACATAAGAACGAGTCTTTTCCAATATTTATTTTTGGTATTGTTTCGTCAAGTACAAGAATACTATCTGTACTTATACAACCGTAGGGATCTGTTGCCTGAACCTTATAGATTCCTTCTGATTGAATTGAAATTACGTTAGTATTTTGTCCTGTATCCCAGTTAATGCTTGTAAAAGTTTCTGCAATAGAAATAAGATATTCATCATCTACGCATTTATAAACTGTATCTGGAAGACCTAAATTAATACCATTACAAATTTCAATACCTTGTGAATAGGGTGAAGCATTAAATGCGTTGTCAATTGCCTGTACTTCAAAGTAGTATTTACCTTTAGCTAAATCATCTATTTTAAAGGTCTTATTTAGCCCATTATTTCCAATTTCCATTACTTTTCTGGAACCCACATCAGTAGATAATCCCTGAATAATATCAAAATTAGTTTTAGAAGTTCCTAAACGAACATTATATGATATTCCATTCAATCCAGTATAATCGTCGATCGAAGAATTCCATTGAATTGTTAATTCACCGTCCATTATAGCACATGATATATCAGTTGGCACCGATGGTGGTATGTTATTTAAGTCCGATTCATTCAAAAATAATTTAGATGTTGCATCACCTGAACTGAATGTTGTTGTGCCATGAATAAAAATATCAATGCTGGTCTCAGGTATTATTCGTCCCCACAGTGCATCCCCATGTGTTGAATGGCTTAAACCAAATTCTTGTTTTGTGAATACTAGTTCAGGGCTATTGACTAATATATGCGTACTTCTAGTATTATTTCCAATTCCATTGATCAGAATGTCACTATATCCATCGTTATTGAAATCTCCGCAGTCAATGCTTCCCCAATAGGCTCCAGTTGTCTGACTGTATTTTTCTGAAAATTTTAAGTCCCCAGTATTTTCCATGATTACAAGGTATGCTGGTGAGGTATAGCTAGAAACTGCTTGTTCCTTGTTTCCTGAGAGGACTAAATCCATTAAATTATCATTATTGAAGTCAAATACATCAATAGCTGAATAATTTAACTGAGGTAGATTAGCATTTTTCACTGAAAATTTTAGACTTCCTAAATTTTCACAGAGTTTGATTCCATATCCTCCTGTCTTAGAACTGTAACCTAATACACCATCTATATCACCATCATTGTCAAGGTCAGCCCAGATAGAAGTATTAGAAGTGAAGTTAATTCTACCGCTACCGCCAGTTAAGATATCCGGACCTTGAGAAATGCTGTCATTTCCGCTATTAACATATATTCTCGCAATGAAGTCTTCATTTTGGTCAAGCCCCATTAAAAAAATATCCAGATCACCATCTCCATCCATATCTTCCCAGTGTATATCACTTCTACATATTCTTGGTAAATCATGAGAGATTGGAATAAAAGAGTTATTTCCCAGATTCTTATAAATTTCTGTAATGCTTTCAGAATTATGGCCACTAGTAGTCCCGGTAATGATCAAATCTATATTTCCATCATTGTTATAGTCCCCCCAGTCTTGATCTCCATATATTGTCCGTGTAAAAACTGTAATGTCTGCTTTTTTGAAAACACCCTGACCATGATTTTGAAAAATTGTTCCATGATTTATTTCACCATCTCCAATTTTAAAACCATTAATAAATATATCCAGTAGCCCGTCGGAATTATAATCTACCCATTCAGCAGAGCCTAAATTTATCCCGTTTATCGAGGATGGATGTCCAACAAAACCAGCTGAATTTATTCTTGTATCAGAATACGAGACAACTCTCTCATCGATGTATTTTTCAATTAATAAAGTATCACTAAAATAAAATACGGTGTCAGGTGGTATTTCCGATTGAGAAAATGCTAATGAATAATGAAATAGAAAAATAAGAAGAAAACTACTTTTCATTTCAAACTTCCCCATTGAGTAGGCGATGAGTTTCTATGTGTAATTCTGAAACCTTTTTTAACATATATGTTGTTTCAAGAGTCCCACTTTAAGCTTAATAAAGATTAAGTTATGAACTTACCCATTTTTAAGCAACAATATGCCTTCAAAACCGAATACGTTACCTGCCTTCCACTAACTAACAGATTTATAGGGGATGTGCCTTAGGTGAGGAACAAATAAAGGAGATTTGGAAATCCCTTTTTGTCTGAAGTACGACATGCCCTGCGGAACATGTCGAACAGCGAGGAGTGTTTTTATTTGTTATTCAATTTTAGTTTGGATGCATATCCTCCCAGAAAAACTCCTGCAAAAAGAGTTATCATTATCATTCGTTCATAATACTGTTCTGAAATTATCGCATATAGAAGTCCTAATGTTCCAATGACTGCAAGTAACATTGTTGCGGTTGAAAATCCCTTTAAAAGTTTATTGGCTAAATTGGCAATACTTAAATTCTCTTTTTCCATTAGTTGACTAAACCCATAAGGAACTCTGCTTAAAAATTGAAAGACTAAGTGAAATGAAAGGTTTACTCCAAATGCAGTTCCAAGTTTTTGGGGGATTCCCTGTTCGTCAGGTAGAAATAATAAGACTAAACTAGCTACAAGAGTAACTATTGAAAGTATTTTATAGTACTTGTTGATTTTGACTTCGTCCATGTCTTAAGTTGCGTGAAAGGCTCTACAACGTCTATATAAAATGAGTGCGCTCACACTTTGCCTGAGGTGACAAACCTTGGTTCATTGCTTCAATTTCTACGAAGAAGGTAATGTATTCATTTTATTGTTTGTTAGGAATTTTTCAGATTTAATTATCTCTGTAAAGGAATAAGTAAGATTGACCAGTTGTTTGTGCGTTGGCAGAAGAACTTGCAATTCGTAGCTGCATAAATAATGTTATTTCCTCTTTAGGTAATTGTGAATAAATATTGGCAGATTCATAGAGCATAAAACTTGTGTTATTAGTGGATATTGAAGTTCCAACAATTACGCTATCATTTGTTCCATCATATAACTCAGCGAAAGCAGTTACTGAACCGTTTGAAGTATTGAAATTTGGCATGAATATTACTGAGTCAACTCCAACCCAGGAGGTTATGTCGAACTTTATTAGACCTTGTCCAAGAGTAGTACCCATAGTTGAAGAAGTTGTACTGATCGAAAATGTAGGAGACTCATAAATGGTCAGCCTTATCTGTTCATCAAAACCTCCATCAACTCCATTGCAGATATATCTGGTAATTGATATTTCTTCAATATCGAGTGTTCCATCTCCATCGTCATCTACGCCTGAGTCAATTTTGACTCCACCGTTTTCACAATTTGATCCAGTTGCCTCATCAGTTATATTTACTAAACTGACATTTCCATCAACTCCATTACATACATAAGCACTAGCAGTTATTTCTGTATCGTCAAGAATTCCGTCAGAATCGCTATCAACTCCAGTGTCAATTTTAAGACCTCCGTTCTCACAATTAGTTCCTGCGGCTTCACTAGTGATTTTGGTTAGGCTGTTGTTTCCGTCAACCCCGTTACAGACATATGCAGTAGCCGTGATTTCTATATCATCAAGAGTTCCATCTCCATTGGTGTCTACACCAGAATCAGTTTTAATTCCCCCGTTTTCACAGTTTGCTCCTGCGGCTTCACTTGTGATTTTAGTTAAGCTGTTGATTCCGTCAATCCCGTTACAGACATATGCAGTAGCCGTGATTTCTATATCATCAAGAGTTCCATCTCCATTGGTGTCTACCCCAGAATCAATTCTAATTCCCCCGTTTTCACAGTTTGCCCCAGCTGGTTCAGTTGTTAAAGATGTTAGACTTGTGTTTCCATCAACCCCGTTACAGACATAGCTGGTGGCAAGAATTTCGTCTGTATCCAAAGATCCATTTGAGCTATTGTCGATTCCAACTTCAACTTTAATACCTCCATTTTCACAGTTTGCTCCAGAAGGTTCATTGGTTATGTTCACCAGACTATTCAAGCCGTTTGTTCCATCCTCACCAGCAGGTCCAATTTGCCCTTCTTCTCCTTCACAACCGATGAACAACAGTAGTATTAGTCCGAAAAAATAGATTTTTGATTTATTCATGTTCTTAATTAAATCTGATTTATTCCTAACATTCAGTAATGTTGCTCAAAGTGCAATAAACCGCCTTATATCTCTGTTAAATCTAAAGCATTTCCATCAAACAGGTGGGTAGAAAGAAGGATATGGAAGAATCTGGGTAATGGTAAAATAGAATGAGTGGTTGCAATAGAACAACTATTATCACACAAGTGAAAAACACTTGCGCGATAAGGGAGGAGCAGTAAGGCCATTCATCCATACCGCTTGTTGTATTTCGTTCATATACATTTCAATCCATCCTGAAGTCTTTTATTAGCACCCTTGCAGGGGGCTCTTGATACTTTTTCTTGTCAAAAAGTATCCAAAAGACAACGGAAAACCGTGCTTATGATTGTTGATTGATTGTTAAAGGAAATATCCTGCAATGGCCTACCAGTTGACGATCCCGGGGGTTCAGCCTACTCGGTTTATTATGCAATTGCTTCCATCCCTTCGCTTACTGCATAAACAAGTTTCCGGCATCTGCCGTCTCTTAAGCATTGCAAGTTGCAAGCTATGCCTTGGAGGCGGGATATGGAAATCCCTTTTTTATCTGAAGTACGACATCCCCTGCAGTACATGCCATCTGGAACTGATTTTCGCGATGGCTTTTTATTTGGAGCGGACAGTCTTTTTGATTAATATTTGTATAGATTCTAAAGAACTAGCAGGTGACTCCAGGCAAATATTTTACTTTCATTTTCCTTTTGCAGTTTCTTTTACCTGCATGCCAACAGACACACCGCGATCAAATAAAATCTAATTCAGAAGAAACGTTATCGTTGAATGCCCGAAGTCAAATAACGAATCAGGAAAAAGTGTCGGAGGAGCACTTTGATACCCTTTTGTGGAAACCTTCTGAAACGGCAATCATCATTTGTGATATGTGGGATATGCACTGGTGTGATAGCGCCACGAAACGCGTAGCGGCAATGGCTCCCAATATCAATGAAATGATCAAAGAGGCAAGAAGCAAGGGTGTTACCATTGTACATGCACCCAGTGGAACGATCGATTTCTACAAGGAGCATCCAGCCCGGCAACGGGTATTGACTGCACCTTTTGCAAAGCCCCCTATCCCTATCCAACCCTGGTATCACCTGGATAGCTTATCTGAAGGCCCGCTGCCAGTAGACGATA
This sequence comes from Cyclobacteriaceae bacterium, assembly GCA_965228595.1. Classification (GTDB taxonomy): domain Bacteria; phylum Bacteroidota; class Bacteroidia; order Cytophagales; family Cyclobacteriaceae; genus UBA7330. The sequence continues at coordinate 903,029 of OZ245828.1, forward strand.
CTGATGAGGGGTGTGATGCTCCCAACAATTCTCCAAAGGGCGTGTGGACACGACAAATTTCAAGTATCAGGATTGATGACATGGATATTATTTCGGACGACGGACAGGAAATCTACAATTACTTTGCTCAGCAAGGCATTCGCAATGTGGCTATTTGCGGCGTGCACACAAATATGTGTGTACTGGGAAGATCCTTTGGAATCAGGGGTCAAACAAAGGCAGGTAAGAATGTGGTCCTCATCCGTGACATGACCGATAGTATGTACAACCCGGAAATGCCTCCATTTGTAAGTCATGCGGAAGGCACTGAAAAAATTGTCGAGCACATCGAAACTTACTGGTGTCCCAGTATTCTAAGTAGTGATTTCATGTAGCCATCCTGAAAATGGACACAGCGAATTTTCCACCATTTTGTTTTGAAGATAAATGTTCGTTTCCCTCCCGGGACCTACCAGATATTGATCCTGCGTTTTTAAAATCTACCCATTTCTCTCCTCCTGGTAAAGTCATCAAGCTCTTATGAGTAATCGCATGGGAATTTTACCTCTTTATCAATCCATAAACAGCGACGGCAGAAACAAAGAAATATCCGGAAACAAGGTCACGAGGGTGAGCACGATCAGACTAAGCAATAAAAACGGAATATTGGCCCTGGCTACCTGCGCAATGGAGGTCTTGCCGATGCTGGAGGTCACAAACAGACAAATCCCTATCGGTGGAGTCGTTAGTCCGATAATCAGGTTGAGCACAGCGATCACCGCAAAGTGAACCGGGTCCACCCCTACTGACATGGCTACCTTAAGCAGGATGGGGAACATCACCAGCAGGGCTGCAATGGTCTCCATAAACGTCCCAATAAAGATCAGTGTGATATTGATCAGCAACAGGATCACATACTTATTGTCTGAAAATCCCAGTAACCCATCGGAGATGGACTGTGGCACCCTTTCAATGATCATGATCCAGCCGAACAGGTTGGCAAACCCAACCAACACCATCAGTGAAGCCGATAGCTTCATGGATTCCAGCAATATCTTGGGTAAGTTTTTGAAATTAAGTTTTTTATAGAAGATCCCCACTACCATCGCATACAAGACAGCAACAACGGAAGCCTCCGTCGGAGTAAACACACCACCAATGATCCCAAACAACACGATGAATGACATGAGTAACGACCAAAAGGTATCAATGAAGCCTTTGCCGATCTGAGCAAAGGAGCTTCTTTCATGTTTTGGATAGCCTTTTTTCCTGGCTATCACATAGGACACGGCAATCATCCCGAATCCCAGCATAAAACCGGGGACAGCACCTGCCAGAAACAACCGACCGACAGACAGACCTGTAAGTGTGGCCGCAATGATCATGGGCACACTTGGTGGAATGATCGGACCGACCGTAGACGATGAAGCGGTCACAGCACAGGAGAATGCTCCATCATACCCCTCCTTTTTCATGGCAGGGATCATCACCGCACCAATACTGGAGGCATCGGACACGGCCGTTCCTGAAATGCCGGCAAATAACATAGAAGACCCAACATTGGCCATCGCCAATCCTCCCCGAATATGCCCGAGCAAGTGATTACAAAAGGAAATGATCTTATCCGTCAGGCCACCATGGTTCATCAGATTTCCTGCCAGGATAAATCCGGGAATACTCAATAGCACGAAGACATCGATGCCTGAGTAGAGCTTTGCAGGGATGATGATCAGCGAAATATCATTAAACAGCAGGTAAGCCAGGCATGACAGGCCCAGAGAAAATGCTACAGGGATACCCAGAAACAGGCAAAGAAAAAAAACGGCAAATAATAGAAATATCATGGGTTAGATCTTAAGGTTAGAATGATCTCCTTGACGGAATACCAGGTTACTGCGATGGCCATCAGCGTGATCCCGGCGAAGGGAATGGCCATGGATATGCCCATACTGGGTGACTGTTCGTTGGTACCCATCTGAACATACTGCAGTGACCAGATGCCTGTCACCATAAACAGGGCTACTGTGCAGACAGCAAAAAATACCTTCAACCATTTTTGCCAGGTCTCATTCATGGCATTATAGAAAATATCCAGTTGTACATACTCATTGTCGCGGAGAGCCAGTCCTGCTCCAAAGCTCATGGTGTAGATAAAGAATACGCGGGCGGCTTCTTCTGTCCATGAAGGTGCACTCTCCATAAAAAACCGGCCATAGATCTGGATGATCACCGAAGCCAGTAGCGCCATGGTACTGATCAGGGTGCCTGCTGAAAGGATTTTTCCAAACATATTAGTTTCGGGTCACGGTTAATATTTCGTTATATATTTTCTGCATGTCCGGAGACAGACTCTTATAAATGGCCTCGGTGCATTTGTTGGCAAAGGCATCTTTATCCACCTCCACGAAGGTCATACCCTTCTCTTTCAATTCCTTTGCAAGCGTTTGCTCATTCTCCAAAAACAGCTTCCGCTCAAACTGATGCATTTCTTCGGCACACTCCATAAATATCTTCCTAAGGTCCTCAGGCATGTCCTGATATTGCTTTTCTCCCAACACAGGGTAGGCCCAGCTAACCACATGACCGGTCAGGTTGAGGTGACTCTGCACCTCTGCAAACCCTGCGGCTTTGATCATCGCCAGTGGATTCTCCTGTGCTTCAATGGTATTCTGCTGCAGTGAAGTGAAAACTTCTGAAAAGGCCATCGGTGTAGGCTTGGCTCCCATCGCTTCCCAGGCCGTTACGTAAACGGGTACTGTTGGGACCCTGATGATAATCCCTTTTAGCTCGTCCGGATGGGTGATGGGTCTATTGGATGTCAAATGTCTTGGGCCGCGCTCAAAATAGGTGACCGGTCGAAGCCCTGTCTTGTTGATGATCTGCGCTTCCATATAATCACTAATGGGATGATTGACCAGCTTTTGAAGGTCTTTGCTATCCCGAAGCAAAAATGGGAGTTCACAAAACACGGCTTCATCGACCCAGTTCGTCAGGATAGAGGCGGTAATGGTCATGTCGATCACCCCGGCCTGGATCAGTCGGATAGATTCAATCTCTTTGGATAGCTGCTCCGCATGATATACTTCCAGCTGGATCCTTCCATTGGATTTCTCGTCGAGTCTTTTACTGAAAAATTCAAAAGCCCGCGACCAGGTATGATCCTCATTGGTGATGAGGCTGGCACGTAAAAGCACTTCAGGCTCTTTTTCTGACTTACAGCCAAAAAGAAGTATTAAGGATAAGAAAAGCGTGGTGTATTTTATTTGAAAAGATTCAGATAAAATCATCAAATTGTTCATTATTGGGTTAGGTGGATCAAATATATCTTATTTACTGAGATTATTTAATCTGAGCGGCAAGGACTCTTTCCCACAGAGTTGAAATCTTTTATTTTTACGCCATGTCCCTGATACCAGAGCCTCTCCAGAAATATTCGGAAGAGCACACCACCGAAGAAAGTGCATTACTCTCACAGATCAATCGTGAGACCCATCTGCATGTTTTACGTCCCAGGATGCTCTCAGGTCATCTGCAGGGCCGTTATCTTTCCATGCTCTCAAAGATGATCCAGCCAAAAAATATCCTGGAGATCGGTACTTACACAGGCTATTCTGCGTTGTGTCTGGCGGAAGGATTGCAAAAAGACGGTAAGCTGATCACACTCGAAAAAAATGAAGAGTTGAAAGGTAAAATTGCTGAATACCTGGACCAATCTGAATACAAGGATCAAATAGAGGTCAGAATCGGTGAAGCTGCTTCCATCCTTCCTACACTGAATTATACCTGGGACATGATATTTATTGATGCAGACAAAGAAAATTACCCGGTCTACTACGACATGACCATTGATAAACTGCGATCCGGTGGATTACTTTTAGCTGATAATGTGCTCTGGAGTGGCAAAGTGTATGATGCAAAACAACAGGACAAGGTTACCAACACCATCCGCTCGTTTAATGAAATGGTCCAAAACGATCCAAGAGTAGAAAACATATTGCTCCCAATCAGGGACGGAATTATGATGGCAAGAAAAAAATGATCCGAAAGGTTTCTTTTCTGTTCTTATTTCTTCAATTCACAGACCTGTCTGCCGGGGACTTTCCTATTCCAAAGGTCCCCGAAAGCATCGAGATTGCCGGGATGAAGCTCAGGATCACCCATGAAGCTCAGCGGGAGATCCAGAAAGATGTAAACGCTTTGCGGGCCAGTGAAAAATACTTCAACATTAAACTGGACCGGGCAAACCTCTATTTCCCGATCATCGAAAAAGTGCTTCGCGAGGAAGGGGTGCCTGACGACCTGAAGTTTCTGTCTTTGCAGGAAAGTGCCCTTATCTCTGACCAGGTATCCACTTCCGATGCAGTGGGTTACTGGCAGTTTAAAGATTTCACTGCGCGTGAAGTGGGCATGAGAGTAGATAGCAAAGTAGACGAAAGGAAAAATGTGGTTTCTTCGACCCATGGTGCTGCTAAATACCTCAAGCGAAACAACTTCATGTTTAAAAACTGGATCTACTCGGTCAACGCTTATATGACAGGTCCGGGGGGTGTAAAACCCTACATAGACCAGGAAGGCATTGGATCTGACAAGCTGACCATCACACATAAAACCCATTGGTATGTCAAGCGCTTTATTGCGCATGTGATCGCGTTTCGGGAAGACGTGGGCAAACCACACTCAGAGGGGATGGAGCTCATGGTCTACCGACAGGGAGGAAACAAAGACCTGAAAGAAATAGCCAAAAAAATGGAGGTGAACGAAGAACTCGTATTCCAATACAACAAGTGGCTATCTTATGGAAAAGTGCCGGATGACCGGGAGTACCCTGTCATTATCCCGATCAAGGGACAAAGACCAAAAATCCCTGAGCCCAGGAGAAATGAGGAAATAGTGAAAAGACCCAGCTATCCAGACAAGATCGTGGATGAGATCAACACCATGAGTAAGACCATCTATCTGGAAATCAATGACCGGCAAACAATTCTGGCCATTGAAGGAGACAACCTTAAATCACTGGCAGAAAAGAGTGGAACAAGTTCTGAGAAACTTCTCAAATACAATGACCTTTCGGCGAGCCATCGCCTTATTGCCGGAAAGTTTTACTTCACCGAATCCAAACGAAATAAATCGGGAATCCGATATCATGTCACCCAATATGATGAAACTTTGTGGGACGTTTCACAGCGGTATGGGATTAAACTAAAAAAACTCCTCAAAAAGAACGGGATGGAAGATTCGGAAATCCTGAAACCAGGCAGGATTCTTTGGCTAAAACAGAAGCAACCTAAGGGTATGCCCCCAGTCTACCGCAAAGTCACGGCTCCCAAATCGGCCACCCCAACCCCCCCTAAAGTAAACCGACCAACAATAACTCCTCCCGTTCAGGAGCCACCAAAACCCGTGGTTAAGAAAACAATTGAGCCTGTAATCTCCACACAGGAGCCTCAACAAACTGTGATTCCTGAGACGACCAGCCAGGAATTGAATGAAAGCGTCACTCACCACTCAGACAATAAAAAAGTAGATGTCCATGAAGTGAGTCCCGGTCAATCACTGTATAGCATTGCCAAACAATATGACATCACAGTTGAAGACCTGTTGGAATGGAATGGATTGCGAAAGCATGACCCCATAAACCCCGGTCAAAAACTGATGATCGTTGCGCCTTTTGAAATGAGTAGTACCCAGGAATATGTGGAAAGCGCTGTTCCTCCCCCCACAGGCAATGAGCGCAAACATGTCGTGGAACCAGACGACACCTATTACAGCGTTTCCAGAAAGTATGGGATCGATATTGGTGACATCCTCAACAGAAATCAACTTCATGTTGACATGCCTATAAAGCCGGGTCAGGAACTCATCATTCCTTCAGCATCTCCAGGAAAAGAGACCACTCCAGCTCAGGTATCAAACAGTAAAACCTACACCGTACAGGCTGGTGATACATTCTATAAAATCGCCAGACATTTCAACTTAAGTGTAGAGAAATTGATGGAAATCAATAACAAAGAAAGGCCGGATCTATCTATTGGAGAAGTGCTGAAGATTGAGCAATAAGAAATCCTCTAAAACTCAAAGTCGAGACCCAACCGCTCTTTCAGGTCCTTTAACGCCGGATTTTGCTCTACCATATAATCGTATTTTTCTTTGCTGGTATACAGCTTTTTGGACTTCTCCTGCTCAGAAACAGCTTTTTGTAGCTGTATCAACGAATTTTTCAGATGTTTTCTGAAATACTGCACAATCCCCTGCTCCTGGCGTTCCAGGATACTGATCTCCAGAGAGCTCGCCAATTGAATGAGTACATCATGTTCACCAGTCTTGGTAACCGTTCGATTCAGGACAAGCATTTCTGTATCGGAGACCCCCTTCTCTTCAGACTCCTTTTTGTAGGCCAGCCAGACCTGCTGCAAAGCAGCTTCATCGAAAGCATTGGTCTCTTTTGGGGCCTCCGGAGTTTTCTCAACCTTCACCTCTTTCTCTGCGGGCTTCTTTCGAAAAATACTTGGTGTTTCCTTTGGTTGAGAAGAGGCAGCAGCGACTATTGGTAAAATTTTTGGCGTTGCAGGCGCAGGTTTTTGTTCAACGGGTTCTGCTTCCGACTTTTGCGTATCCGCCGGTGTTATTTCCTCACTGGGTTTTGGCTTTTCCTCAACTTTTTCGGGTTTTTTCTCAGTAGGTGGTGCAGGAGGCTTTAGCTCGCCATGGCTACTTTTTTTTTTGCCCCATCACCGGAGCCCATTTCTGCAAGACGCACAGCATTGTTGAGCTGTGACAATTTCATCAGACACAGTTCGATGTGTAGCCTTTGGTTTCTGCTGATCTTGTAGTTCAGGTCAAACTGATTCATCAGGTTCAACCCGGTAAGCAGATAAGACCCACTCAATGCAGCAGATTGTGTAAGATATCTTTGTTTTACACTCTCAGAAACTTCCATCAGGTTCACGGTCTCTTTGTTCTTTGAGACCAGCAGATTACGAAAATGCTCCTGTAATCCATTGAGAAAGTTGTGGCCATCGAAACCGTTCCTAATCACCTCATCAAAAAGCAACAGGGCATTAGACATGTCCTCACTTTGGAGGTAATCTGTCACCTTGAAATAATACTCATAATCGAGAATATGCAGGTTCTTGATCGTGTTTTGATAGGTGATCTTCTTGTCTGAAGAAAAGGTAACGATCAGATCAAACAGTGAGAGCGCATCCCGCATGGCTCCATCTGCTTTTTGGGCAATCAGGTGAAGTGCTTCTTCCTCTGCCTCTATACCTTCCTGGCTGGCAATCTTTTGCAGTTGCTCTACAATGTCGTTGATCTCAATCCTGTTGAAGTCATAGATCTGACATCGGGACAGGATGGTTGGGATCACTTTGTGTTTTTCTGTAGTAGCCAGGATGAAAATGGCATATTCCGGCGGCTCCTCCAACGTCTTCAGAAAGGCATTGAATGCCTGTGTAGACAGCATGTGAACCTCATCTATGATGTAGACTTTGAATTTTCCTTGCTGAGGTGGGTAACGCACCTGATCAGTCAGGTTTCTTATGTCATCTACGGAGTTGTTGGACGCCGCATCCAGCTCATAAATATTGAAATTGGTATGCTGATTTTCCGCTGAAGCCTCAAAGTCATTGATCATCCTGGCAAGGATCCTTGCACAGGTGGTTTTGCCCACCCCCCTGGGTCCGCAAAACAGCAGTGCCTGCGCCAGGTGGTTATTGTCAATCGCATTTTTCAGGGTAGTGGTGATGTGGCTTTGTCCAACTACTTCTTCAAAACCCAGAGGCCGATATTTCCTTGCCGATACTACAAAACTTTCCACATCGTGAAATTAAGACAAAAGGAATAGAAATGAAGAGTTGACCAGATAAAATCAATGTTGCATTTAAAATTCTAACATCGTAATTATGTGGGGACCATATTTTGCCTCAAGATGTTGCCCCCTATTTTATACCTGATTGCAATACTGCTCAATAGTGCTCCCCAGATACAACTCCCGATTGATGCACCAGACAGACAGGAGATTGATTTCATTGAACTCACCGAAATTGGGGAATTTGGCCTGCAAAGGGTAGCCAGGAAAGAAGTACCTGCGCACCTCCATACGGGCATTGATATCAGACGAGGTCATGGCAATTATCTGAATGCACCCATCTTCGCAATTGACAGAGGCACTGTCATTAGTAAACGCGAGGACGGACCATTTGCTCAAGTAATCATTGAACATGACCAGGGGGATTTACTTTACTGGACCGTATATGAACACATCGCAGAAATCAGGGTTGAGTTGTTCCAGAAAGTTGATTCAGACACACAAATTGCTAGATTTTTTAATACGAACGAACTCAATAAATATGGGTGGCAGTTTGATCATTTCCATTTTGAAGTGCTGAAGAAAAGACCAGTCCGGATCAAGCCTACTTCGGAAAATCCCGATAGACTTTTCTACTCACATACATTGGCTTGTTTCAATGAACAGGAGTTGATCAATAACTTTTTTCATCCATTAGAATTCCTAAGCTCACATTTTGAGTCCCAATAAACAATGGAATTGCACTATTTTATACAGTTATATATTAACTTCATCATTTTGTATTAGAAAAGCTTCGTGGGTAACTCAAAAATAAAGGGCTGGGGATTAAAGCCACTCATGAAGATTGTGAAAATACACTTTAAATTACCCCCAGACCTAAGCCTATAGCTGGTAGAATAGTAACACTGCAAGTTACTGGTAACCCAAGCTATCGGATATCAGGATTTATACTGAATTGAATATGTGGGAAATAAGTAACCACAATAGCTATAATCAGGATTGGATAAACTTTTATTCATCCATCAAACCAAAATAATTTTGCACCAACAAATCCATGAAGACACTTTTATTACTTGTTCCACTCGTTTTTTTTGGCTGTTCTCAAGGAAATCAGGATACACGTCCCCAGGTGATTGTATCTACTGATATCGGAGGAAGTGACCCGGACGACTTTCAGTCGATGGTACACTTTTTCATGTATGCAGACCGTTTTGACATCAAGGGATTGGTCAGCTCACCTCCGCATGACGGCCGGGCTTCACATATCCTGGAAGCCATTGATGCTTATGAGAAGGACTATCTAAAATTGCAAAAACAAAACCAGCACTTTCCCTCCCCTGAATATCTCCGTGGAATCACCAGGCAAGGAGCCATCGATGCCCAGGAGGGTGAGCAACCAACTGACCTTAGTGAAGGTGCACAATGGATCATCAGCCAGGCTCAGAAGACCAAAGACCCATTATACGTATTGGTCTGGGGGTCCATTACTGATGTGGCTCAGGCATTGCATGTCCAACCTGACATCAAAGAGGTACTCAGGGTGTATTCCATCGGTTCGTGGAATACCGTACAGGATTCACTGTCCAGAAACTATATCTATCACACTCACCCGGACCTGTGGTGGATTGAGAGCAATACCACTTTTCGTGGAATGTATATGGGTGGCTATCAGGAGGAAGACTATGGAAACCTGTCTTTTATTGAAACTCATGTGAAGGGACACGGAGCATTGGGTAATCTCTTTTATTCCCAGAAAAAAGACATCAAGATGGGTGATACCCCATCCGTATTGTATCTGCTCCATGGTGACCCTGATAACCCTGAAGGTGAAAGCTGGGGAGGTGCTTACGTCCGCACAAACCATGGGTCACAATACTGGACAGACAATCCGGTGGATTCACTCATTGAAAACAACCGGCCTGGTGCTAAAACAGTCAACAAATTCAGAAAAGCCTATCTCGACGACTGGGCCAGTAGGATGAGTTGGCTGACAGAAAAGTAGGCAGAAAAATGAGTTCAATCTAAACATTAAGCCATGCCAATTGATTCTATATTAAATCAGTTTACTAGAATGGCAACCTATCAGTTTTTTAAAGAACAGGTACTCAATGCATCAATGGAACAGCTCTGGGACTTTATATCATCCCCAGCAAATCTCAAAAAGATCACTCCTTCTTATATGGGGTTTGATATCACCACTAAATACCTGCCCGAGAAGATGTATCAGGGAATGATGATCAGTTACAAGGTAAGTCCGGTACCTGGTTTCAAATCCAACTGGCTGACTGAGATCACGCATGTAGAACCAGGAAAATATTTCGTAGATGAACAGCGATCAGGTCCTTATAAAATCTGGCATCATGAGCATAAACTTATTCCTGCAAAAAAAGGCGTATTGATGACTGACCTGATCACCTATGAGCCACCATTTGGCATCCTTGGTAGAGTTGCCAATGCATTATTGATTGAAAATAAACTGGAAGAAATCTTTGCTTATCGAAGAAACAAGTTGATTGATCTATTTGGAGAGGTTACGGATTAGCCAGGCACGTATTTTGTCAAAATATTGTTGTCCGACTGGACGTTAGATTATTTATTATACATTTATGACTTTATGAGTCCCTACAGAAAAAGAAATACAGGTACCAGAACAGCACCCAAAAAACATTATCGAATCACCATTTTTGATAAGAACGGAAAATACATTTCTTCCGGTAGCATCATCAACAACACCACCCTGAGTGTGTTCGACCCTGATGGCAAGTTTCTTTCTACCGGAAAATTCATCTCCAAAGACCGTTTCAATCTTTTTGACGCCTCCGGCAATTTTATAGCCTATGGGAAAATGCTTGGGAAAACCAGCTTCAATATCTTCGATACAGACGATCAATTCATCTCCAGGGGGAGTCTCTTTTGATGCGAAATGAATGAGTGGGCACCATGACTCTTTGAGGGCTAAACCCCTGGTTCAGTGTCCCAAAACAGCCATGACATGATTTTTTGACTCAAGCAAAAAAATGAATTCGAAAAACCTGCCATAAACAGTAATAATATGCATTTTTGATCTATGCATATTTTCTTGAAAGCATTTCTGATCCTGGCCATATTCACAACAGTCGAACTGAATGCACAAAATAATTCACGCGCCCTCCTTATTGGCATCATTGAGTCCTACAATCAACAGTACCAGGACCTGGAGAACTTCATTTCCCCAAATGCTATCTGCCTGGTGGACGGCTCCCGCTCCGACAGCAGTGCACTGATCGTACTGAATAAAAATTCCCGATTTCTTCATACGGTTTACAAGCAACCAAAAATCACGATTCAGCACCTGGTGGCAGACAATACCATGGCCATGGCTGAGTGGATCTTCACAGATAGCATTGACGAAATCAGCAGGGGAATGGTCGCTATACACCTAACCAACAATAAGATCCATCAAATAAAGATCTATAATGGAAAAACCATTGACAGATCAGGAAAAGTTGACGATGATAAAAAGATGGGTTTACGACGAACCGGATCCCGCTCACAAAGACAACCAGAGGAACAATCATGGTGGTATTATCTCAGGCATAGTCAGGGTGGCTTCGCAGACCCGGCCGGATTGTATGTTTCTCAAATCTTCCCATGTGACAGTCCGAAAATAGTCAAAGAAGCGTTTGAACCCACCCATCTCAAAGGACCATTCAATAGCCGTCAGGCAGCAGGCCAGGACCGACAATCAAGCCTCTCTCTATTTAAGAATCTTGATATAGAGATCATCACCAGGGACGCGAATTGTGACAATTAATTAAATTGTAGAGCTTTTAAACTTCATGAAACTTAACCCAATGAAAAAAATACTCCTGCTATTTGCACTTTCTCTTCCTGCACTTCTTTTTGCCCAAAGAGGAAGAGTGCTTGATAATCTCTCTGTTCCAAGCAAGATCCTGAAGATGGACCGAAAGTATGCCATCTACCTTCCTCCGGATTACGATACCTCTGAGCGAAGCTACCCTGTATTATATCTGCTACATGGTGCCGGAGACGATCAGACTGGTTGGGTCCAGTTTGGTGAGGTACTGCATATTGCAGACAAAGCCATCAATGAGGGTACTTCCACCGCCATGATCATCGTGATGCCGGATGCTGACACCGGTCAACGGGGATACTTCAACAGTCCCAAAGGAGACTGGAACTACGAAGACTTCTTTTTTGATGAGTTTATCCCTCATATCGAAAAGACCTATCGTATTAAGAGTGAAAAAAGATACAGAGCAGTTGCAGGCTTGTCTATGGGCGGCGGTGGCACTTTTATGTATGCCCTGCATCGTCCGGACCTTTTTTCTTCAGCTTGCCCGTTGAGCGCCTACATTGGGCCCGCCACACCTGACGACATCGATAGAATCCTAAAAAGGAATGGCATTGAAGACATGAGTAAAAAAGATAAGCTCGCCTACTATAACCAACACAATGCTTTGGCCCTCATTGAAAATGGTGATGTAGAAGCCATCAAATCTGTGCGTTGGTATATCGATTGTGGAGATGATGATTTTCTCTATGAAGGCAACTCCCTTGTTCATATTGCGATGCGTAAGAAGGAAATTCCGCATGAATTCCGTATCAGGGATGGCAACCATGGATGGCATTACTGGCGAACGGCCTTACCTGAAGTATTGGCATTCATCACCAAACATTTTCACCAGTATTAACCACAACAAAGATGGGCAACATAGATCGAAGGAATTTCATTAAGACCTCAGCACTTGGTGCGGCCTCATTATCCCTGCCAAATGCTGTTTTCAGCCAATCTCATCAAGTAAAGGCTTTACAAAACCCTATCTGCGTGTTTACCAAACATTTGCAGTGGTTGGATTTTGAAGACCTGGGAAAGTATATCAGCGATGTGGGCTTTGATGGCATAGACCTTACCGTTCGTAAAGGCGGACATATTGAACATGATGTAGCCGCAAAGGTACTTCCCGATGCCATTGAAAAGATCCAAAAATCAAGGGTGAATGTACCCATGATGGTTACCAGCATCAATGACCCGGATGATCCTGTTGCTGAACCACTCCTTAAGTCTGCGGGTGCCAATGGTGTGAAATACTATCGGATGGCCTATTTACGGTATGATGAAAAATCGGGCATCGAAGAACATCTTATCTCATTGAGAGAGAAAGTATCCAGACTTGCCAAACTGAATGAAAAGTATGGCATTCATGGTGCCTATCAGAACCATGCTGGCGAACGGGTTGGTGGTCCTGTATGGGACCTTTGGTATTTGCTGAAAGACCTGGATCCGAAGTGGATGGGCATACAGTACGATATCAGACACGCTACCGTTGAAGGAGGTAATTCCTGGCCTACAGGGCTAAAACTGGTGAAAGATTTTGTGAAATGTACTGCCATTAAAGATTTTAAGTGGATCCAGACTGATGGTGGTTCATGGAAGCCTCAAACGATCCCATTGGGTGACGGAATGGTGGACTTCAAACGTTATTTTGAGCTTTATAAATCACTGAATATCGCTGGCCCTATTACGCTCCATTTTGAATATCCGATCTATGAGCAGGAAGAGAAATCATTGACCAAAAAAGAAAAAATGAAGTTTGCGAGGACGGTCATGGCTAAGGATCTGGAGAAGCTAAGGGATGATCTTGGCAAAGCCGGGATCATGAAATGACCTTATTTAATCAAATATGATCTGGTTGAAGACAATATCGGTTACTGTGCTCTGGTACTTTATAACCATCAATATTGCTTTTTCACAACAGGATGAAATTGAATTACTGAAGTCACGATTAATTGAAGATGCCCTGGTCAATAAAGGGTTTGTGCCTCGTGTAGGTCACTACATCACACCTGATTTTGAAGCTGCTGCTCAGTATTTAGCTGAACAGCATTTTGACGGAAGCTGGACTTCTGTAGATTACCTTGACACGGATAACTCCTGGAATCCACTGAGTGCGCTGAATAAGATCCTGGTGATGTCTATTGCCTACAATCAATCTTCAGATCCTCTTTATCAAAACGAAAAACTCTTAAGTGGAATCGAAAAAGCACTCACCTACTGGTATCAGGTAGATCCAACCTGTGTCAACTGGTACAAGAACGACATCGCGAAACAAATGTATCTGGGGCCCATTGCCATATTGATGCAAGGTCAAATACGAGATGACCTGCTTTACCAAATGATAGAAGACCAGACCCCTGCCCCAAGGATGACCGGCTCGAACCGGACATTGGTTTCTACATCAGTTTTTTATCGGGGTGTGTTGGAAAAGAATCCTGCCCGAATCAAATCCGGTATCCGTGGCGTGATGGACCCAGTTAAGATTTCCAATGATGAAGGCATTCAACCGGATTATAGTTTTCACCAGCATGGCCCCTTTCTTTACAATGGCAGCTATGGCAGCAATTTTCTGAGAGAAACCGCCTGGATAGCCTCAATGGTGGAGGGTACGAGTTATGCTTTTTCTGAGGAGCATATCCGGATTTTACGGGATTATTTCCTTCAGGGTACTCGCTGGATGATTTGGAAAGGGCTGTTTGACTACAACGCCAGGGGTCGTCAGGTAGGGCGTCCATCCGGCTTCGGACAGGATGCTGACAAGCAAATATCCATTTTGAATTACCTGATGGCCGCTGATCCGGCATATAAGGATACCTATCTGGAAATACAGGCAAGCATCAAGCATCTAAGACCCCAGGAGCTTAGCGGGCTGAAACATTTTTGGCGGTCAGACTATACGGTTTCTTATCAGGACCATTTCTACACCACCCTTAAAATGTGCTCCGAGCGGACCATCGGTATGGAGACAGATGTGAACCACGAAAACCTGCTTGGTCGATATCTCCCCTATGGATTAACCTACATCTATCGAAGAGGTGACGAATATGAAGACATCTTTCCTGTTTGGAACTGGGCCCGGCTACCAGGAGTAACCAGCCCGGACACTGTTCCGGTGGAAAAAGGGAAATACACGCAACAAACGAGTTTTGTGGGAGGAGCTAATGATGGAGCATTTGGGGTGTCGGCCATGGATCTGCAGTTGAATACAACCGCAGGAAAAAAGGCCTGGTTTTGGTTTGAAGAAGGATTTGTAGCCCTGGGTGCCGGTATTACCTCAAATAATGAAAACACCTTATTCACGGGTATCAACCAATCCAATCTTCAGGGTGAAGTCTTTGTGGATGGTGACCTATTTACAGCCGGCGCTTCATCACTTCAACCTGTCCAATGGGTTTGGCATGACAGCACGGCCTATATCTTTCCTGATTCTCCGTCAAATGTGCAAATTGAAGCCCTTGAAAAATCAGGGAACCTACATCGAATTTTCGGACTGGAAGAAGATACTGTGTACCGAAAAGAGGTCTTCTCCCTGTGGTATGACCATGGTATCAGACCAGCTGATGAGAAATATGCTTATGGTGTATTCCCCAGAGTTTCAAGAGAAGAAACCCAGACGTTGACTAAAAAACCACCGATCGAAGTACTCTCAAATAATGAAAACCTTCAGGCTGTTCATCATATACCTACCGAAAGGATGGGATTTGCCTTTTACAAGGTAATAGATTTCCCATTATCCAGAAAAATCACGCTTTCTGTCAGTGACCCTTGCCTGGTATTGATTGATAAAAAATCCAATACCCTCACCGTGAGCGATCCCACTACAAAGCTTGATGAAGTTACGGTTACTTTTGAAAGAAAAAACAGCAAGAAAAATAGTGTGACAGTAAACCTTCCGGATGGTGAATACTCCGGTCAGAGTAAAACAATCGATTTGAAAATTAAACTTTGACTGTCAGGCTTATTTAAGAAGATCACCTATCGAGCAAATCAATAAACACTTCCGACAATTCAGGCTCTTTATCGGGATTTGATTTGATCACCCTTCCATTTCTTCCGGTGATTATGTTTTCCAAATCCGGAAGATCATAGCTTCTCAAAGCCCCTGCCACACCCCAGGAAAAGGAAAGCGGTAAATCATAAAATCTTTCCTGAGTCACCGAATAATAGGATTCAGGACCATCTACCAAAGCAACTCCCTTAATTGATGTGTCAAAAGCAGCTGCATGCAGCAACGCCGGTACCTGTTCCTGAAAAGCGATCGCCTGAATGTTTTCGGAATCAACATGGGGTTGGTCCTTCAGGAAATTCACGACATTTACGATATCACTGGCTTGTAAGCCAACCACACTCTTACTCAGTATCATGGCTCCAAAAGCTGGACCTGGCCCAAAATCAGCCTCAGGTTTGGTCTCTCCTACTCCAATCAGGTCTGGTGCAACCACGACATATCCTTCACTGATGAGTTCTTCCATCTCAATCCCCTTCTCCTTACCCTCCGGATGAAGGGAAACAATGACCGGTTTGGGTCCCTCTCCATCAGGAATGGCCATAAGTAGTGGAACGACGTACGCTTCTCCCGGGCCTTTCAGGATATACATGCAAATCCGGTATCCTTCCCGTTGATAGCACCCATCCAGAATATACTCCGGGTTTCCGGGTGCCTCAAAACCTGACAATGTCATGGCTTCTCCTTTGACCCGCTCAAGATAATCAGCAGACTTTCTCTTTTCATTGAGCGTTTTGTTGAGTTCTTCAGCCATCTCTTGATTGAGACTAAATACAGACTCACCATCTATCGAGGTCGACACCTGACCTGTGGATGTGACCATGAGCTCAGAGACTTCGAAAGGGATGATCTCTTCATCTTCTGTATCTCCCGGGAATGACAAATGATGCCTGAAAAATTTGTATATCGCTTCATTGTTGCTTTTTGTTGAGGAATGCCCGGCATCATCTTCAACTTTTGCAATATTATCTGGCAATCCAAATGCCTGATATCCCCTGGAAACCTGTTCATAGACCTCTCGTACTCCCTGAATGCTAAAAATATCACGTGTTGTGGTTACAAGTAGCAGCGGTTTGGGCATTCTCATGATTAACAGATCCTCCAGGGCTACACCGCTGGATAACCAATGATAATAGTTCTGTTCACCATCTTGTGGACCTCTTGTCTGCAGCAGTCTGCGGTGACTGGTCATATAGTTTTCCGGAGCAGCAGCTTTGATACGCTCATCAAAAGCGGAGATAAAAACCGATTGTGTTCCGCCTCCCGAGCGACCGGTCACTCCCAATCGATTCGTATCTACCTCTTTTCTGGTATGTAAATAATCTATGGCTCTGATCCCATCCCAGATAAAATATTTGTTGACAGATTCTCCGGCCAGGAAGCATTGCAATCCTGGGTAGGAATGCTCCGTGGTAGGTCCTCCAACGGCAGATTTACCTGTCTCCGGATCGAAGTATTGGAGCCGTTCTCCCTGGCCAACCGGATCAATGGCAAACACGACAAATCCTTTCTTCACCAGGTTGATGATGACATGCTGATAGTTGGGATATTTATAAGCAAGCTCCGTATGACCACTCACGTACAATATCGCGGGATGCTTGCCTTTTAACCTATTAGGTATGAACAACGATCCGGTGACATGAAATCCCGGCATGGATTCAAAAATGATCTTCTCCACTTTGAAGTCCTCGCGCTTGAGTACGCCAGTCACCCTGGCATTTAGGGGCGTTTTCTCAGGAAATGTGCCAACAATATCCCGGTAGATCTCGTTGACCTCTTTTTTTCTGTTTTCCCAGTCTTCCTTGTTTTGTAGCCCGGCCATCTTCTCATCTCGTTGATCGAGCAATTCATACGATTGCTTATTCAGGTATAGCTGAAGCATGTTTTCGCCATTGCTATACTCCACCCAATGATCAAGGATGTTGAAGTTTTCATCCTGGGCGTGAAGAGGCATTATTGTCCATATCAGCAGACACATCAAAAGCATAGGTCGGTTCATAGCAAGGTTATTTTTCCCTGTCAAGTTAGCCAATTCCCGGAATAAGTTGAAGAATCCGGTGTACTACAACCGCTGGATCATTAAGCCACCATCCGGGGTCAGGATCTGTCCGGTAGAATAAGGAATATCACCAGATGCCAGGGCAGCTACAATTTTGCCGATATCTTTCGGCTGGCCCAGTCGTGGCTCCACCAACAACCCTTCTTTGATCTTCTGATCATATTTTTCTTTGACGCCAGCTGTCATATCTGTTTCGATCACGCCCGGTCTGACCTCAAAAACAGGGATGCCCTCTTCACCCAACCGAACGGCCAGGAGTTTGGACATCATGGAAAGACCGGCTTTGCTAATGCAGTATTCACCCCGATTGATTGATGCTACTTCGGCGGAAACAGATGTGATGTTTACCACACAAAAATCTTCCTCATTTGTGCTCCCCTTCTGATCGATCATCCAGTTCACTATTTCCTGGGTGAGGAAAAAAGTGCCTCTCAGGTTGATATTGAGTAAATAATCGAAGTCATCCTCTGCAATGTCCAGGACATCCTTACGCTCTCTTGGAGCTACCCCTGCATTGTTGACCAGCACATTGAGGTGCCCGAATTTTTCTTTCAGCTCTGCTACCATGCGATGACGATCGGAGGCATCACCGATATTTCCCTGAACATATATGACCTTCCCTCCTGATGATCCTAGTTCTCCCAACAATTCCTGAACTGCACTTTCGTCGCGAACGCCATTAATGGCTACCTCATAACCCTTAGAGATCAGGGCTTTGGCAATACCAAGCCCAATCCCTCTACTTCCACCTGTTACCAATGCCGTTTTACTCATGAGGTCTTGATGGTTTTAAGTTCCTTAGCTTCAGGTAATTCCTTGTAAAAAGGGTCTAATGGAAAACACCCTGAAATCATCCCGTTTCTTGGAGCTGTCGTGCAATCTGAAAACGTTCTGCAGATCTTTTTCCTGGCCATCGGTTTGCCTTCCAACACATCCCTTGGCAGGTCGGGATAGGAAAGAACCATACGGCCCAGCCCGATAAAATCACTTAGTTGATTTCTCAGGACATATTGCCCGACATTAGGTAGCCATTCCTGCAAATAAGAATAGGCTGAACCAATCAATGCAATATCCGGAAATGCTTTTTTGAGGTCCCCTGCTATCTTAATCTGACGTGCGACACCCTGGAGCGGATCTTCAGGTGGCTGGTAGCCATCAGACGGTGGAAACAATGCCGGTCGCTGGATATGCGGATTGTAATAAGGACTTCCCGCGGTAAAACACACCAGCTGAATCCCCAGTGACTGCATCAATTCTATCAATTTGAAAGGCTCAGAGAGATCAATATCTGTTCCTGTCTTACCTCCACCAAAGGCAAACTCATAATCACCGGAAAACTTCTCCGGAACACCCATCGTGTCCTCCCCCTGGGTAAATGGAACCCAGTCAAACGAGCTCAACCTTACCCCAATTTCCAGGCCGGGAGCTTCCGCATGGATCCCTGCTACAATATCTCTCAGAAATCTGGTCCGATTCTCAAAGCTTCCCCCATATTTTCCTTCCCGATGGTAACCACTCAATATCTCATGCCCGAGATAACCATGGCAATGCTTGATGTCCACAAAGTCGAATCCTGCCTTCTGGGCAAGCTTTGCTGCTGCTACATATCTTTCAATCAGGTGGTCTATTTCCTGATCAGACAGAATCACCTGATCATTTTTACTGTCGATGCCAAATTTTGGATCTAAAATCGGGTGATGGTAAGCAATTCTGGGCTCAGACTTCTTCTTGTCATACGGTTTACAAAATCTGCCCGAGTGCGTAAGCTGAAACCCAACACAAAGGTCATCCGTCTTACCAAACTCGGCTTTATGACCATCCATGATCAGTTGATATAAACCCTTCAATTCTGAAAAATTCTCTTCAAGCGCCATCAACTGGTTTGGGTTGGCCCGTCCCTCCGGCATCACAGCAAAGGCTTCTCCTCCCCATAACAGCTTGGCACCACTAATGGCAAAATTTTTCCATCTCCTTTTGGTGTATTCGGTAGGCTTCCCATCAGTGGTACCATCCCATCCTTCCATGGGCAGGATGGAAAAGCGGTTACCGATGGTCTTGCCTGATTTGAGCTGAAAGGTCTGCTGATAGGGAGATTCATCACCAGTAGTCAACTCTGCATCGAAGGGCAGATCTATCTCATTGTCTACCAGATACTTTTTAAAGTCATCTGCTGTTTTTAATTGTGCTACTCTTGAATACTTTGGTTTGAACTTTTCAGCCATAGATAAGACCTGGATTTGAAGTTAGTTTGATTTTTCTTTCGAGTGATGTGCCCACATAATGGCCGTTGCCGTGACAGCCTGGAATATGTAAAGCGAAAAGTCCATTCTCATTCCGCCGAACTGTGCAGGCAAAACACCTGTGACAGACAATAACATGATAAAGAATGATATTGCCGATGTGATGATCAATAGTTTAGGTGGATTTTTGAAAATCAATGCACCAATGACTATTGGTGCAATCATTGAAGTGCCGGTGAAACTCACCCTGGCAAGCAGTGCTAATTGATCTCCCATCAATTGGGTGAATATCAACACGATGACTGAAAATACCAACAAGGATATCTTGGTTGCACGCATTACTTTCTTGTCCTCACCGCTTAGGAGTGACCGAAGCTCCGTTCCCAAGGCAAAGATCTGAGCGTTCGTTGTAGACAAACAGGCCGCAAACAACCCAACCACTGCAAGCGCAGCTACAGGATTTGCCTGGTCAAATAACAAGGCATTCGAAAGGAAGTCTGAAGTAGATGCACCCTCATAATTAATGGCTCCGTATAGCCCAATAAAGGCAGTAGGAAGAATCACCAGAATGGCAAAGAAACCCACAGCAAAAGCCATGATATGGACAGATTTTAAGCTTTTCATCACCACCAGTCGCGTGGTAAACTGTGGCTGTGAAACAGGTATCAGTACGATAGCTATTGCGGAAGCCACTAAAAACTGGGGTGTAAACAAGTTATTGGGACCCGGTAAGCTCAACAGCGTAGGCTTGATTTGTTCTACCTCAGCAAATATGGCTTTCATTCCTCCAGCCATATCCAGACAAGAGACGCCGATGATCCAAATCACCACCAAAAGCAATAGCCCCTGGATGGCATCACTAAATACAATCGCTTTTAATCCACCGATCTCCGCATATAAAAGCATAATGACCACGATCCCTACTGACCATGTCCACGAGGGAACACCATAAGGAAATGCAGCATCCAGAAAGATAGATATGCCCCGGATCTGAATGGCTACGTAAGGAATCAAAAACAAAAACGAACTCAAAAACAAGAGATAACCTGCCCACCGGGTGTCATAGCATTTGGCCATCATACCTGCTACACCGCTATAACCAGTTTCTTTGGCTCTCTTTCGAAGTCGAAATCCAAACCATAGAATAAAAAACACCATTAAACCATCGGAAAAAGCCAGAAATATCCAGGCACCCAGTCCCTGGTTTCTGAAGAAATCAGGCATTCCCATGAAGGTAAATGCACTAAATAAGGCAGCAGCAAAGGTCAGGAAACCCAGCACTGCTCCAATATTTGATCCGGCAAAAAGAAACTCCTCTGAACTTCTGTTCTTCTTAAATGATTTGAAAGAAGCAAGTACCAGGAGTCCGAAAAAGATGACGAAAAATACAATTATCCAGATGGTCATGGCTGCTCTTCTTTATATGGAAAAATCTTGGAACCAATGTAGGTCATAACCACAAGGAGGACTGTGAGTAAAAAGCTGCTCCACAAAATGTAGGGTACTCCTGCCAGTCGGGGTGAAGTGATTTCTGTTTGGAAAACGAATAAGAATGAAATGAGTGCAACAGCAATTACAGCACCCACAAGCATCCGCCAGTAAAGGATTTTCATATTGGTTAGTTGTTTAGGTCTGCCAAGATATAAATATATCTTCAATTTGGTGACCTTGGATAATTGAGAATTATTCTAGAGCCTTAATTGGCTGGAACTATCTGTTTCAACTCCTTTTTCACCTGTTTCCAGAATTTAAAGAAGGACCCATAATATCCTTTCACTGAAGAAATCCAATCCCTCGGATCTTCAGTACCTTTATAATGCTTGTTGAGTGGATGCTGTTTGAAGATTATTTCATTCAATACATACTTTGATTTTAACTCTCCGAAGGAACCTGTATAGACCTGCAGCCCGCGGATATTTTCCTTAAGGGAGCGTACGAATTCAATGCATTGTTTAGAAACAGGATACGTTTTAAAAAGACGGGGTTCCAGTAGCAGCACACGATTGACATGTTCAGCTTTTCGCCATTGAGGATCCATATTATAATAATTGTAAATCAAAGTGGGTAATGAGGGATCAATATTCAGGGGTATTGTTTCAGGTAACTCTGTATGCCAATCAGGAGCCAGTGCCTCATTAAGTTCCTCCGGACAATCCATTGTAAATAGCTCCTCATAAGAGACATCCAAAAATGTATTTCGCTGATCAGAATAAAAATATTTATTGATGTTCTCCTGGTTAGCATAGTACTTTTTATTGGCATTGGTTCCGGCCACCCATTGCCAGCTCAATGCATTGCTGGCCCAGTCGCCATCCAGCAAATAATAATACATCCATTTCGCAGGAATGCTCCAATGACATTTCCCGAGATTGCAGGCGATAGAGGCCACATACATCCTCATGTGGTTGTGCATGTACCCGTGCTTTTTAAGATCTGAGATGCCCTGATCAACGACGTTTATTCCAGTATTAGCCGCATCGATTGATGAAGGTAAATGATGATTTTCTACATCCATTTGTTTTGATTGCAGGTCCTCGTCAATTTGATCTCCTACAGCGTTCCAGATCTGTTGCCAGTAATCTCTCCAGGCCAGCTCCTGAAGAAACTTTTCCATAGCAGAAAAGGTGTACCCTTTCTCAATCAGTCTTTCCATCACAAACCGGGTAGAAATCACTCCTCTGGAAATGTACGGTGACAAGTGGCTTACTGCCCCATCTTTAAAGTTTCTTGTCCTGCTGTAGGCTAACGGATCAATTGCATCAATCCTTTTCAATATTTCTCCATATGCAGTAGGGAAATTGACCATCTCAATTTATGATATATGATTTGAACCGACAGGGATGGCTAAAGTTTTCATTCTCTTATATCCGGTCAAAGTGATTATATAGCATAAAG
Organism: Cyclobacteriaceae bacterium; assembly: GCA_965228595.1. Taxonomy (GTDB): domain Bacteria; phylum Bacteroidota; class Bacteroidia; order Cytophagales; family Cyclobacteriaceae; genus UBA7330. The sequence continues at coordinate 925,853 of OZ245828.1, forward strand.
ATATGTTCAAGGCCCAGTTTTGAGTATCTTTTTGCTAGTAACCAAAAAACTTAGCTCAATCATGGAAAAATCTGGTCGCAAAAGAGCCCTAATTGGTATCCTGCTAGTCCTCATCGGAACACTATTTCTTCTTGATAATCTTGGCTTCAAAATGGAATTACCCTGGTACATCTTCAAATGGCCCATGATACTGATCCTGATTGGAGTCCTCAACCTTGTGTCAGGTAATCTTCGCGGCGCTTTTATTCTGTTAGGACTTGGAGCCATCTTTTATCTTGACGTTTTTGACATCGTCAGTATTGGCCAATTGTGGCCAGCAATCCTGATCATTATCGGGCTTACTTTCCTCCTGAGAAGAGGACGCATGACCATTCCATCCGAGAGTAGTGAAGACTACATTGATGAAGTGGCTATCTTCAGTGGGATAGAAAAGATTCTTAAATCGGATGATTTCCAGGGAGGAAAGATCACCAGCATGTTTGGAGGTTCAAAAATCGATTTGAGAGGCTCTAAAATCAAGGATACGGCAACCATAGAATTCTTTTGCATGTTTGGAGGTAGCGAAATACTCGTTCCCGGAGAATGGAAAGTGAATACAAATGCCACAGCCATATTGGGTGGATTTAGTGATGAGAGAAAAAACGTGAATGAACAGCCACAAGGGACTTTGATCATCAAAGGATTTGTGATGTTTGGAGGTGGTTCTTTGAAGAACTAAAGTGAAATGGCCGGCCTGTTACCGGTCAAAAAATCCTTTGCCTTCCATGATCTTAGGGATACACTTTTCGATCCTGGTTTCTCTGGTCTTGGATTGTTTAGGCTGTGAAAAATGAATGATATACCCCCTTTGTCGACCGGGAGTCAGGGCATAAAATGCTGACTTCAACTGAGGGTCTTCTTCAAGCCTGATTTCCAGCTCTTCCGGCATCGGTTCCGGGTTCTTTTTGAATTCTACCTTCAGCCCAAGTCGTTCCACCTCGATGGCTTCATAGATGTACTCCCTTAATGTCTGCTCAAGATCTGTAATATGTTTTACACTGGTAAATTTGATGAGTCTGTCTGACTGGGTATTCGCTCCCGGCTTTTCAAGAATACCCTGGGGATCTTTCAATAAGGCACCTTTGAAAAAACTAAGTGATGCATACCCTTTGAGGGCACTGACAATTGAAACGTTGCCATTCTTATAAGTATAGCATGGCACACCCCATTTAGCTGTTTCAGTCAACCCACAATCCAATACGATGGACCGCAGATATTTCAACTCAGCCGACCAGGTATGAACCTTGCATTCAGGAGTACCTCCAAGTGGACAACGTCCACAGCCCTCCGATAAATAAGTTTCTACATCTTGGGCGATCATCTGATATCGTTCAAACCTTTCCCGTCAAAGATATGTGGAATCGCTTTTTCAATTCTGGATATCCGGGTTTTGGATTGCTTGGGCTGAGAAAAATGAAGCAGATAGCCCCTTTGGCGACCCGGTGTTAAGGACTCAAAGGCGGATTTTAGCTCAGCGTCTCCATCCAGGCACGTCTTAAACTCCTCCGGCATGTTAAATTCCCTGGTCTCTTTAAACTCCACTTTCAAACCGGCTTTTTCGACTTCAATCGCTTCAAAGACGTAGGATTTGATTGAAGATTTCAGTGTTTCAATGTCTTCCACATTTGTGAACCGCATCTGACGAGCGGATTGAACATGCTCTGTCTGTTGGATCAAAAGCTTATCCGGATCCTTCAACAGAACACCCTTGTGAAACAGCAGTGCACAGTATGCTTTAAAACCATGGATCAAAACGACATTCACACCTTTGTAAGTATAGCAGGGACATCCCCATTTGAGCTCTTCAGTCAGTCCGGTATCCAGAATGATCGCCCTCAGTTTTCGGTATGACTCCTGCCATTTTCCTGGCTTCTCAAAGAAGAAATCTACTTTAGCATTCATTTTACGATTGTACTAAATTCTGAGCTAATTTCCTGCTTTGAGGTCTGAAAACCCAGGAGACAATCGTAAGCACAATAAGAAGTGCGGGGCCAAACAGGTCAGTTAGATCTGATCCTACCACCAGATGAGAAAAAATGGCTCCCGACATATTGAAAAAGATGCCTGCATACGCCCACTCCTTGATCAGTGGAAACCTTGGAATTAGGATCACAATTACACCCAACAACTTCCATACACCCAATATAGTGGAAAGGTATTCCGGGTAACCTAACCTGGCCATCATGGCAGTCTCTTCATCCATTTTGATCAGCTGGACAATTCCAGTGGATGTCAATCCCAAAGCCAACCAAAGTGTGGCAATCCAGTAAATGATTTTGTCTCGTCTTTTCATCATTATTTAGGTTAATTTTTCAACAATTTCCTGTAGGCGATTATGCGCCATATTGATCCCCTGTCTGAATGGTAGCCTCAGTATTTCATCCCTGATTTGTACAGAGCGGTAAATAACATGCATTGTTAGTTTACTTGTTTCATTGGTCAGTGCTTCAAATTCCAAAAACTCAAGTTGCGGACCAAAATCCGCATTTTCCATTTCGAAGGTTCGTGTGATTTTCTCATCAGGGATAAACGCATGGATCGTTCCATGGAATCCGTGTTTATTTCCCATGGGATCAGTGGTTATAAACTGCCAGCTTCCATGTTTCTTATTTTCCAGTTTGATCACTTGGGTACCCATCCACTGCTCCACGATTTCCGGCTCCTCATAAGCTTTAAAAAGGAGGTGGATCGGAAGATCAAACTCTCTGGAGATCAATAGCTCCTGCTTACCCTCCTCCACATGAACTTTCGTTTTCATTTCCATCATACTGATTATTTAGGTTGGTAGTTTTTCATTATGCTTTCAAGCTTGTTGAAACGGTCATCCCACAGTTTGCGAAATGGCTCAACAAAATCTGCAATCTCTTTGAGTTTTAACGCATTCAGGTGATAGTGGATCTCTCGTCCTTTTTGTTTTTGCTGGAGCAATTCACATTCGGTAAGTATTTGAATGTGTTTGGAAATCGTTTGTCTGGAAGAATCAAAGTTTCCGGCAATTGCCCCCGGAGTCATGGCCTGCATGGCTACCAGCGCAATAATCGCCCTTCTGGTAGGATCCGCTATGGCTTGAAATACATCTCTTCTTAATTCCATTATGCAGCTATTTGACTGCAAATATAGATGCAGTCATTTAACTGCGCAAAGGTTTATTGGAGAAACTTATGATCCCTACTTTTTACCTTTTACTGCTTTGTAAAAACCATTCATAGAATTCAGATCATGCCTTACAACCATTATACAGGATTAAGCGTCAATATGCTCGTCAAAACACTTGAAATGAGAACGATAATATTATCTATTTTGGTAGCCATTCTGGGAATGAGTTGCCAGGACAATGATCTACTCCCTACCCCTGAACCAGAATCAGGTATTTATCACGTGATCCTGGAGGAACCTGCTTTTTTTCACTACTTGCAGCCCTATGAAATTGATCTCAATGGCGATTCAATGCTTGACTTTAGATTTTCGGTGGGTCTGGTCTATGCTGATGGAGCAAGTCATGAGAAGTTCCTGGCCAACTCCTACCGGGATGCTAAAATCCAGATCATTGATTATGCAGCAGTTGCCTACGAAAAAGACTTTGTGGTAGGTCCTCAAGGTGACCCCAGCAACACGATATGGGATATTTTTTCAGGTGAATTAGTCGTAAAAACAACCAGGGAAAATGAAACCCCGGTATGGTCCGGAAACTGGATTGAAAATTCTGAGGGATATGTCGCTGTATGCATTCGCCTAAACGGTGAGTATCACTATGGCTGGATTAAACTGCTCACTGACCTGGAAAACGAGTCTATCATGGTGCAGGAGTATGCCTACAATAAAGCCCCCGGTGCAAGCATTAAAACAGGACAAAGGGAGTAATAGGATTACCTGAGTCAGTAAAGGAGGGTCAACGCGCCCTCCTTAAACCGATCTTAAACATTTTAAAAATAAAACCTGGCAATGAATGAAGAATGTGTTACAGCCACGAAGTCTCCTGCCTTTGGTTTCATGCCTCTTAATTGTATTTCACTCCCGATGCTAAAATTCCTGATAAAATAATATTCTCCTCCAATCGCAGGAGCAATGACAAACATTTCACTACCTGTTTCACCAATTCCACTATAACCAACCCTTCCCCCATATAAGAGATTGAATTTTGATATTGGAGCCTTCCTGAATGCACCTATTAAAAGTGACAGTTGACTAAACCTTTCCCTGAGGGAAAATCCGACAATAGGTTCCAGCCGAAATTTATCGCCAATATCGAATGTGAGATAAATGGGGGCAATGGGTTCATTGTATTCGTAGAGGTATTCATTGATGTTAAATACTGAAACTCCCAGTCCGAATTTAAATCCGCTGGCTTCATCCTCCTGGGCATAAACCGAGTATGAAGTCAAAAGTGTGACCACAAAGAAAACGAACGGTATTAATTTTGAATTTCTGGCTTGCATTTAACTAGATTTAAAGGGTTTTTATTGATTTATTGTAAGTAACGAATCAATCAACAATACTAGTATATTCTTATGCTATTTAAAAATACCGGTTTGTGGCTGATAAAACAATGTTGTTTCAAAACCCAGGATAATACTCCCTCACCCTTTTCTCTTCGGCTTTGGCGGCCACTGTATCACCCATTTCCCTCAACAGGATGGCCCTGTAGTGATGACATTTCCCGGCGAGATAGGAATCCGGGAATGACCTGGCAGAGCGGGTAAAAAGTTCATAGGCTTTATTTAAAGATGTTGAATCCTCCTTTTCCATCAGCATCACACCCTCCTCAAAATCCGCTTTCCACCTCATGGCCAGCTCACTCATGCGATCTGCCTCTTGTAATGTTTCAAACTTTGGAGGAAAATTGGTGCTGTCTTTGGGTAATATTTCAGGCGCCTTCTGATCAAAAAAACTTTCAATCGCTTCTGCGTAGGCAACAGCTTCTTTCATGTTATGATCCCGTTGTTTCAATCGCTGTTCTTCGGCTGGATTGGTAAAAAAAGATGCTTCAGCAATGACACCAGGTATGCCATAGGTGCCACGTAACACGCTGGTACCGGCCTGAGAAAAAATGGTGAAATCTGAAACAATACTGAAGGGGGTTTCGGTAGGATACATATGCTGGACCAGAGCTATTGCCAGCTTATGGGCCAATACTGTTCCGGCCTTATTTTGTGTAGCCGTTCCATGATAATAGACAATTGGAAAATTAACTGACGAATCAGCTGTAGCATTGTGATGAATGGAAACAAAGAGATCGGCATTGTTATCTACAGCAAGCCTGGCACGATCTGCCAGAGCAACAGCAGAATCGGATGTACGAGTCATCAAAACTCTCGCTCCCTTTTCCTCGAGCAGGTCCCGCAACATCAAGCCGACACGGAGGTCAATCCATTCTTCCCGTTCACCACCAGACCCAACCCTGTAGTTGTCGGTATCTGCAGTTCCCCCATGCCCAGGGTCAACTACAATGATCTTCCCAGTCAAAGAAGTGGGATTTTCGGAGGTGCACCCGAATAACGCCAAAACCAATAAAGTGAGTAAAAGAAAAGATAATCTGGATATTGAAAGCATTGTGCTTATAAAGTAAATTAAGAATGGTCAAAGACCTTCACTCATCCGGTATTTTCTCTTGCCTTGAAACAAAAAAAAAGCCCTTTCGGGCTTTTTCAGTATTTGAATGTCATTGCCCGGGTAGGGTCCATAGGTTCAGGTACGTAATTATCGACCGGTTTGATGGATTGTAGGTATTTGAAAATGGTAATCAAATCCTCATCAGGCAGGTCTTTGAGATTTGTCCATGGCATCGGTGGCATGACGGGTCTGCCATGTTCAATTCCCATGTGTTTGCCCGTTCTCATGGTCGCAATGAATACCTCCGGTGTCCATCCTTTTAAGCCAGTTTCATGCGGAGTCAAATTTTTTGACATGGTCATGCCCCACATTCCTACAGCTGCTGTAAAGTGTTCATTAAAATAGGTCCAGTGACCCGGCTGAAATACACGTTCATCAATAATGGGTAGTTTTGACCCATTAGGATGTCCGGAAAGTAGTCTTGATTCGTCCAGTTTCATCTCACCTGTTTCCGTAAAGATTTTTGGTGTGTGACAATCATGACAAGCTCCGAGGGAAACCAATTGCTTACCTCTGGCAATCACCTGTTCCTCGGAAAGTTGAACAGGTTGATTTTCGTTTTTCTGTGCACAACCAGCCACTATGGCCAGTAAGAGCACAATATACATCATCTTCATCGTTGAATAGGACCACTTATTGATCCGCCGCGAAATTCTGAATGAAAATTTCAATTTCCGATATGATCTAATAAATCTCCATGAAAATAATCCACAAGCGGCCAGAATCGGTGACCAACGAAACGCCATATACTGACTAACTAGCATGCGGAATTTCCGAAAGGAAGCCTGTAAAATTCTAAATATGGGGGCTCTATCATTAAAAAAAGCCCTTTCGGGCTCTTTTTCAATATTTAAAAGCTATAGCCTGTGCAGGATTCATGGGTTCGGGCACGAAATTATCAATCGGAGGGAGTGACTGTAAAAATTTGAAAATGGTAATCAAATCTTCCTCCGGAAGGTCTTTCAAATTTTCCCAGGGCATCGGTGGCATGATCGGTCTGCCATGTTCAATCCCCATGTGTTTCCCGCTTCGCATGGTGGCAATAAAGACCTCCGGTGTCCAGCCTTTCAGGCCCGTTTCATGCGGAGTCAGGTTTCTGGAAAAAGACATCCCCCATACGCCTACTGCAGCTGTCAGGTGCGCATTGAAATAGGTCCAGTGACCCGGTTGGAAAACACGCTCATCAATCGCAGGAAGTACTGACCCATTGGGGTGTCCGGAAAGCAGTTTTGATTCATCCAGATGCATTCCTGATGCATCAAAAAGCTTTGGTGTGTGACAATCGTGGCAACCACCAAGAGAAACCAATTGTCTTCCTCTGGCAATAACCTGTTCTTCGGAGAGTCCAACTGTTGGGTTTTCTTTTTTCTGTGTGCAACCAGCCACTATGGCCAGTATAAGCACAACATTCATCATTTTCATAGTTAAGTTGGGATTGGTAAGGTCAAGATCCCACTGCAAAATTTAGCAAGATCATTTGATATTCGATTATCCCTTATCATTTATATTTTTTACTAAGTGCTTGCTATTCAGTTAATTAAGCATGTATATACATCAATTATTTGCCCAAATAACCTGATAAAAGTCATGAAACGAATCCCCTAAATCAGGCGTTTCATTCATAGACCAGATCAAGTAAAAATGTCATTCGGAGGACCCATAGATTCGATGATAAGATCCAGCAAGCACAACCTTAAGCTGCTTGGTAAGAGGAAAAGACTGAAGGAAATTATAAGTGCATATAAGCATTCCCCACAATCACCTTTGAAGGTAGAGCCCCTACGTGGAGAAAAGCTTCACCAGTTTCACTCAAAGCTCGATCGTGAAAAAAGGGCTGAGAAGCAACGATTGATCACTATCCTGGGAGTGACCCTGGTATTTATTTTGATCCTTCTTTATTGGGTGATCACAGCAGATTATTCAAACCTGATCGATCTTATCAATTAATAAACCCTGAAACCCTGAATAACCGGTTCCGCAGTGGCTTCAGTAATTCGTAGCCTCAGTTGCGTAGCTGTAACGGGCTCCACTGATTGGATCCTTTTGTGTCCAATCACTTCACCCCTGCCAATCTCTATCCACTTACCCCCTACCCGGGATTCAATGATATACTTCCTGACCCGCTCTCCTTTAGTAATATCTTCCTGAATGATGATATCATTGATCAAAGTTGGCTTATCCAATTTTAGTTTGATCTCCTTTCCTGTACCGGAAACTCCTGCAATTGGATTTCCAAACTGCTTTTTGATCTCTTCTCCCCACTCCTTCAATCGCTGAACATCGGGTTCCGGCAGCAATCCTCCTGGGTCAGGAGTTAACCCTACGATCAAAGTAGAATTATGGCCAACCGACTTCCGGTACATCTCCATCAAATGATCCAGGGGAAAAATATGGGCTTCGTCACCAGGCTCCCAAAACCATTCATGTCTGCCATTATATCCTCGCAAAGGAGCGTCAGACATGGCTGGCATCCAGTATTTCCCGTTGGGATCACCATGCTTTAGCAGCTGAAGGTGATCTTTTTGGGTATCTCCCGAATGGGAATAAGGACTGGGGAATGTCGCCCAGCAGGGATACGGCACAGTGCCTGATTCAGACCCTCCCCAGCGGGCTTCCGCCAGTTGGTTGTTGTGATAGAACAGGCAATTCGGTTGATACTTTTTCACAATGGGTAAAACATCCGGAGCACCCAGGTCGGGGTGGCTGGCACCACCATCAAACCAGATCTCAAACAATTCACCATACCGGGTGCAAAGCTCGGTAACCATACCCTCCGCCATCTGATTGTAATAAGCCTGTCGATTTTTCTGAAATTCACCTGTTCCGTTTACTTTGAAATCATAAACCCCGAAAAAGGAGTTCCAGCGAATACCCACATAAATACCCGGCTTGATGTCATATTTTCGGCATGAGTTCACAAAATCACGAACGATGTCACCCTTTCCATCCTGCCATTTCAATGCTTTCATACAATATGGATTAACATCTGATTGATAAAGTGCAAAGCCAGTTTCGTGCGTAGCTGTGAGAATAGCGAACTTGAAACCGGCATCTTTAATGGCTTTGATCCATTGATCGGTGTCCAGGTTTTCCGGATAAAACTGCTGATAGTCCATGACGGGATTCGTTCGATTGCCGGAGCTTCCGTTTTGCCGATATTGCTCTCCATCAAATACGTGCAGATCGTAATGAAAAACAGCACCCAGCTCAGCCTGCTGCCAGGCCAATTGCGCAGGATTGGGTGTTGGAATGTCTACATCTTGACCCTGAGCCCACAAGACCTGGCACAATGGATAAATCAATGCTAGTAGAAATAGTTTTTGCAGTATCATCATGTGTTAACGCGTGTATATTCGGGATTTCAGCTGTTTAATTTTACTTTTTCACCCTTCACTTTGGATTTGATTTCTAATTTGAGATTAGCCTCTTTGACAGCATTTTCAAACTGGCAATCTACAGTAAGAACATTGTCCCCCGCATTGATCTCAAAGCCCGAGGCATCCATTTCCAGTTCCTTGATAACCTGCCAGCTGGCATCATATAAAATGAGTCTGTTATCTGAAGCATACTTAAGAATCTGCCCATCCTTTATGGTTACCGGGAGTTGTATTTTCTTGTAATTATTGATCTCCAGTGTAATATCACTGACATCACCTTGATTGGCTGTAAGTGTGAAAACAAAAGGCTGTTTTTCTCCGGGGTTATTGAAGTTGAGGGTAGAATACAAAGGCTCACCGGGCTGCCTTACCTTGTGCTCATGGGTAAAAATTTCAGCATGTATTTCCTGCCAATTCCACTCATCGTCTCCAATTCGTTCAATGGTAAATTCCCTTGAATTGTCTCTCATGAGTTCTTTTTGCTCATCAGAAAATGAATTCGAAATTCTCAACTTTTCCCAATCTCCGATCAACTCAAGGATCTTGTCTGAATTTCCATTTTTTGCCACGGACTCATTGTCGGCCACCAGTGCATAGCCTGCTTCATATCCCGCTGACCTGGCCAGCAACCATTCCATGTCCTCCAGACTCGTTTCGGGAGTCATTTTAAACCAGCCCAGCATTCCGGGCATGAAATTACGCTTGAAATAAGCCTGATTATTGAAACGATATTCAGTTTGGCTCTCACGGAATCCAGCATACCAGGGCTCGCCCCAGTTCATTCGGGTGTAGATATGCCAGAAAAAATGTGTGGTTCGGCTGGCATCTATGATCAGGTGCTTTTTAAGATCTTCAGACAGGGCATTGTACCAGGTATAAGGCATCAACGATTCACCATAAGTACCCAGACCGGTAGACCGGTTGCCCTCCAGTCCGTCAAAGGATATCTGGCGAAGCCCTGTCTTGTTGTAAAGGTTGGCCAGCGTTTCTGACATCTCGATGGTTAGATCAGCATTGGTTAGAAATACTTTGTATCCATGGTCCAGCAGTTTTGAGATGGTCGTGCCTGAAGGATGTGCGGAAGCTTTGGTACTGAAGGCCCCACGTTGACAATCGAGCAGCTTCCAGGGAGCCGAAGCCGAAACGCGACCATACCTGATCAATTCCTCCCCGATCATCACGGTTTTGAGGTTGTTGTTTTTCATCTGATTGAAATAGTCTGGCAACTGGATGGGTATTTCTGTTGCTTCTGCATCAATGTCCTGTTTTATTGTTGAGCTCCCAACTTTGGCTAATCGCTGGTCAGGTACAGGCGTTACGTAAGGATCATTGGTGGTGATGAAATTCGAAAGACAATGGGTCCCAATTTTCACCCCCTGAGCTTCCGCTTTTTCCACGCATTCCCTTAAGCCTTCCATACCACTCTGGAATTCTCCCTCAAAAAGCTCAAAATGACCCCAGCTTTCAAATGTTTTTCCGTAGTGGTAAAGGTATTTCAGGCCGGCTTTCTTTGTCAATTCGATGGCCTGCTCTACGTTGTCTTCTGTAAAGCTGGTAATCAGGTAGGCGGCAGCTGCATCTTTTGAAGTTTTGACCCATTCACCATCGATCATTGGATGTGGCAGCCCTTCTGCCAATTCAATGGCACCTATATTTTGGAGAGCTTCCTCCACAGGACAACCAAAGAGTGCGATTTTTGATCCGATGGCTCCTCCGTCTTCGTAAGGAGGAGCAACGATCTTATCATGGTCGAAATCCTTCACAATCCTCGATTTGCTCCTATCCCTTGTATACGCTTGCAGGCTACTTCCATATTTGGTTGGACTTCCTGCTTCTACCCGATACAAAACACTGCCGTCATTGTCAGGATGCATGTCCGTAAGGTCACCTTGCCTGAAAATATCGAAGGCCGGCATACGGTCACTCTCATTCCAGGGGTAGCCTCCCAGGGTCTTGAGGTTCAAAGATTGAATGCCCAATGCATAATCTTCCCCTCTCACCACACCAATGGTTTCACCAATGATTTTATTGATCGTGGTCTGATAAGGCCCCCAAAGTATGAGCTCAACGGCATCCTTGTTGGTCAAAGTAGTCAACTCAAAAACAAGGTGTGTTTCTTTTTCAGTGACTTTGATCCCGGCTGCAACATCATTCTCAAACTGCAGAGTAAGCAGATCCTGGTTCAGGCTTGCCGACTCCGGAAGCTTTATTTCTCCATCTAACCTGATCGACATCAGATAGGTGCTTGAATCTTCGGAGAGATAGTTGCTCCCGGTTGCAAGGTCTGTCAAAGAGAGGACTGACCCAACATCACTGATCTCTATCTTAAAGTGGTTGGTTTGGAATTCAGCAAGCGATGATTCTTTTTGCGAGCATGACGCCCATGTTAGTAAGAGGGCAACAAAGAAAGTCAGAGGTTTTAAGCTGGATATCATGGAGGTTCTATTAGGACGTAGTTCTAAGTACTTGCTAAATCTCCAAATATACCTGTAATAGCCAATTAATTTTCTCTACGGTCACCGACTTTCCATAGTTAACACAATCAACTAGTATATAAATCAGGACTCAATGCTGGGTTGCTTTCTTCCAATCTTGCTCTTAACTGTTATAGTTTTTAAATTTAGCTCCAAGGGAGCGGAAGCAGCAACTCAGGGCTTGTAGCCCTGAGTTTAATCAACAACACATAATCTAAGCCCTGAAGGGGCGTGATCTACGACTATTCTAACTAGTCCTCTCCCTCTATCGCCTCCACCAGCTCCTCATACCAGGCCTCTCCAAATTTCCTGATCAAAGCATCCTTCAAAAACTTATAAAGCGGCACACCCAGACTTTCACCTAAAGTACATGCCGGCGAACAGATTCCCCACCGGGAATAGTTTACACCGATGTGATTGTCATAGAGTTTCGACAACCTGATAGGATATAAATGGCACGAGATTGGTTTCCTAAACGAAGTCTTCCCATCCTGCCAGGCTTTTTCGATCCCACATTTCAGGATGCCCTTATCATCATAATAGGCAAACACACATTCCGCACCATCCACGGTGGTGGTACTAAAGTCCCCTTCTTCATCCAATAAGTATGGACCTTCTCTCTCTAAAACTTCTATGTTCTTTTCTGGTAGATAGGGTTTTACTAGTCCAGTGATCATCTCCATGTCATCCAGCTCCTCTTTCTCCAGAGGTGCCCCCAGATCTCCCTCCACGCAACAAGCTCCCTTGCATGCTTCCAGGTCACATACAAACATCTCCTTTTTGATTTCACTGGAGACCAATACTTTACCGATTTGGATCATGCCACAAAGTTAAAAGAAGTTAGCCTGTCAAAAATTTTTTAAAATAATTAAAACTTTCTTCTTAAACTATTCGTTGTAGCTACATGAATGTACATACATATAATTTAAAACAAACTCTATTAAAGAAATGATACAAACTATTTTATTGATCGGAGCGCTTGTGTTGAACCCTGGCGCAGTGAAAGAAACTTTTGAAGTGGATAAGGAAACCAGTAAAGTGACCTGGAAAGGTGAGAAAGTAACAGGATTTCATGAAGGTACTATTGAAATCAAAGAAGGTGGACTTGAATATGTTGACGGCAAGCTGACTGGTGGAAAATTCATCATTGATATGACGACCATTGAATCAGATGAGGAACTTGACAAATTGGAAGGTCACCTGAAGTCTGATGACTTTTTTGGAGTAGCTACCTACCCAACTGCAACTTTTGTGATCACAGAGGTGGTAAATCAGGGACCACGAGGGTACAACATTACCGGTGATATTACTATCAAAGGAATTACCAAAGAAATTAAATTCGTAGCCAAAATCGATGATACAAAAGATCAGGCTATTGCTACAGCAGAAATTGTTCTTGACAGGTCAGAATTCAATGTGAGATACGGTTCAGGATCATTTTTCGATGGTCTTGGTGATAAAATGATCTATGACAATTTTACCATTGGTGTAGACCTGGTGGTGAAGAAATAAACCAAAAAGGTTTTAAATAAAAGCTGTGTAATTTCGGTTACACAGCTTTTTTTATTTCTCATCAAAAATGCTTCCAACCCTGAGCTTTCAGCTCAACCGTTTGACCATTTCTCGTTACAAATGCCTTCCCGTTTTCTTTCTTCTGCATATACCCAATGGTATGGATATCCGCATGATTCTTGATCTTATCAAAGTCACCCGGAGGAATCGTGAATAACAGTTCATAGTCCTCTCCCCCATTCAAAGCACAGGTATTTGGATCCATGCTAAATTCTGCAGCTGTCTCGTAAGTCTGCTTATCAATAGGCAATTTATCCTCATAGATTACAATCCCCAGATCAGAGGCTTTGCACAGGTGAAAAGCATCAGAGGCCAAACCGTCCGACAAATCAATCAGAGAAGATGGCTTAACTACCAGGTCTCTGAGCTCATGAAGAATATCCAGACGGGCTTTCGGCCTCAACTGTCGACCCACCACATAATCATATTTTTCCAGTTTTGGTTGCATCTCGGGATTGGCCAGGAATTCCTGTTTCTCTCTTTCCAGGACCTGGAGACCAATATACGCGCCACCAAGATCGCCTGTTACACATAAAATATCATTTTCCTGTGCCCCACTACGATAAATAATGTCATGTTTACCCACGGTACCCAAAGCAGTGACAGATAAGATCAAACCACTGGATGAAGCGGTGGTATCACCCCCTACCAAATCTACTTCATAGTCTTTGCAGGCAGCATGAATACCCTCGTAGATAGCTTCGATGGCTTCTACCGAAAAACGATTGCTCAAACCCAGGCCTACGATCACCTGCTTGGGCTTTCCATTCATGGCAGCTATGTCCGATACATTCACAGCAATGGCTTTATATCCCAGGTGTTGAAGTGGCACATAGGAAAGATCAAAATGTATGCCTTCTGTCAGCAGGTCAGTCGAAGTGATCAAAAACTCGTTTCCAATGTCTAAAACAGCGGCATCGTCTCCAATACCCTTGATTGTCTCGGCATGATAGTGCTTTACCCCCCCGGCCAATCGCTCTATTAGTCCAAATTCGCCTAGTTTATCTATTTCCGTTCTTTGCTCTTCTGCCATAATTATTTTTGTTTGAGACCAGTCTTTAACCGATCTGATCAACTTCCGCTCGATTTTGTACTTTTACTTATTAATTTTGCAAAAATGAGGAAACTTTTATTCTACGTGAAGGGTTTCCTGATTTGTTATCATTGAATTGATTGGATGGAACTCAGGACTGATATTCATATTGAAGCTGCAAGGATCCAAAAAGAAATAACAGACTTTTTGGGTTTGAAGAGCAATGAGCTCGTCTTTGAGTATTCGAGTCTTGATGGAAAGGTCAAGTTGGACCTGATTACCATCAATCCAAGGCATAACCAATCATTTCTTTTTAAGACGATTTTAGGTTTTGATAAAACTGATTGTCTGAATAAAATGTTGGATTATGTAAAGACCCATAAAGAAAAAGAAGGGTCTTTTACCATTCAGTGGATAACCAATGGCATGACTGAAGTACAGACTTCCTACTTCAGGGCGAAAAACATGTATGATGCCCTGGATAAATTATATTACGGAAGAGATGTCAACAACATTACAGTTTTTAGTGTGGTTCTAAACCCTATAGCATAATGATACACGTCACAGATAAAGCAAAAGAACAAATCTCAACCCTGAGAACTGAAGAAGGACATCCTGAAAACTCCAATGTCAGGGTATCGGTAAAAGGTGGCGGATGCTCTGGTCTGATGTATGACTTATCTTTTGATACAGAGATCTCTGAAAAAGATGATGTTTTTGAAGATAAAGGCGTGAAAGTGATCGTAGACAGAAAAAGTTTGCTGTACCTGCTTGGTACAACCCTCGATTTCACCGACGGACTGAACGGTAAAGGCTTTCAATTTGTGAATCCGAATGCCAGCCGTACCTGTGGCTGCGGTGAAAGCTTTTCTATCTAGGTATTTCTGAATCAGGTATTTCCGGTATTTATACCAACACCATCATTTATTGTAAAAGGCGGTATTTTCCATTTTTCATCAATTGAAGATTGGTTATTTATATAATTTTTCATAGATAATTATATAAATTTCACAACAAATGGTGAATTTTATTAAATTTTTCACATATTTGTAGGGATATATTATCAAGCTATTAATGACATTGACCCAACAATGAGTTCATTAATCTGCTTGAGCCCATGACCGATAAAGCCCTGGAAACCATCAGCTCACTGCCATCAGCCTTTGATTTGGCAGTTGAAAACACCTTTTCTTATGGACAGGTAATCATCCAACAGTACGCCAAAGCTGAATCTTTTTATATGCTTATGGAAGGTCAGGTTTCGTTTTATCTAAGCCTCGATGGGATCGGTCAGGAACTTAAAGTAGGGAAAACAAGTGAACCCTTGACACCCATTGGCTGGAGTGGTTTTTCCTTACCACAAAGGTTTGCCACAACAGTCAAAGCTTCCAGTCCATCCGTGAAAGTATACAGATGGGACATCTACGAACTTATCGACTGGTTGCAGTCTCACCAGGAGAATGCCATTGATTTTTTACAGCTTATCTGTCAGGAATCCTGGAATCTGGTGAAGGAGTCTGTCAGTGTTCTATCTCAATACTCAGTAAACCTGATCCAATATGATAGTTCGGTTACCACTGAAGAATTCCAGAGCACAGAAACCCCGGAAGAAGAAGACGTTGTTCAGTTTCTGATCCGATCACCATTTTTTGAGGTGTTTGATGAAGCTTCGCTCAAGCACATTGCCCAGTACATTGACCGCCGTCAATATCGAACCGGCGATCATGTCTATGAACAGGGAAAAGACTCCGAAGGAACTTATCTTTTAGCATCGGGAAAAGTGACTTTTAGTTTTATTGATAATAGCAAGTCACAGATGAGTTTCCGAAATATCACTACTCCGGGATTTATGATCGGATGGTCCGCAGCCATGAACAGGCCCAACATCATTAGTGCTGTAGCTGCGCAGGAGTCCATTATTTATTTTATTCCCAATACCTGTATTCAGGAGCTTATCTCGATCAACCCAAAATTTGCCAATGCCTTCTATCAGCGCTTGCTATGGCTGATTGGCCATCAACTGCAAGCAATCCGTACACGACTCATTTCAGTAAAATTCAATCGGGAAGTAATAGCCATACGCAATCTGATTGAACACAACAGCACCAAACTGGACCTTAACTCCAACCTCCATAAGGTACCACATCTCCTGGAAAACAAACTTACCATCCGGGACGGGCTACAGCTTCTAAAGCAGATCAAGATCAACGGATCTACGCTGGAAAAGAACCTTTCTGCCCTTTGCCTCGACCTGGTCAGCGAGCTGCAGAAAGAACATCGTTTTTATAAGCGGCTGGTAAAGGTATATCAGACTGTAGTTGATGCAGAACCTTATATCTCTCCTTCAGGTGTAAGAAAAATGTGTGCCGAAACTTTTATAGAAGCATGGGAGGGAGTACCCACCATCATCAAAGGGCAGGATCATCTACCCGAAAAGCCCGGACATATCTTTATCTATAACCACCTGAGAAATCATCCATACAACACCCTCCCCAATAATTTTCAGGTCACGCTGGATTCCCACTTCATCAGCTCGATGATCCTGTATAAACGGTACAAAGACCCTGGTATCCGAATTGTGAGAATTGGTAAAGGTGCGGAGTATGGACATCAGGACTATTACCAGCGGCTGGGACATATCGATGTATATACCAAAGAGTCTGACCCCACAGACAGCGAGCAGAATAAGAAGCTGTCACGCAGAGCTTTTTATGAAAAAGCCAGTGACTACCTATACAACGGACTCAACCTGATCATCAGTCCGGAAGGCACCTCCTATCCCACAGATACTTCACCGGGAGTCTTTAAATCCGGAGCTTTCCGGCTGGCCCTCAACATGGACCCTGAGCCTATGATCATTCCGATATCTATTGCCAATTTTGACAAAAGGATCAGGAACAACATTTTTTCGTGCATCATTCACAAACCATTCAGGATGAGTGAACATGTAAAAGATGCAAATGACAAAGAGGGATTGAAGAATTTTTTGACTGAGTATCAGGTTAAGTACAGAACGTACGTTGAAGAAGCAATTGAATTATCCAAAAACCCAAAAAAATAGCATGCACTAATGACTGAGGATGAAAAGGAAATCATTGATCCTGAACTCTTTGAAGATGAAATTGTCAGGCTAGAACAAAAGGTAAAAGACTGGAAAAACAATGAGAACCTGATCGTCTTTTATGGTAGCTCCAGCCTCCGGTTATGGTCTACTTTAGAAATAGACCTGGCACCCCTCAACACCCTAAACCTTGGCTTTGGCGGTTCGTCATTCGGATACTGTCTCTACTATTTTGATCGGATATTTCAGGAGGCTATCATGCCTTCCAGGGTGGTGATTTATGCTGGCGATAACGATATCGGAAGAGGACTGGACCCAAAAGTCATTCTTCATCGATTCAGGAAACTGACGGACAAGATCAGGGAAAAATACCCTAAAGTCAAACTCACTTTTGTCACCATCAAACCCAGTCCCGAGCGCAATCATTTACAGGAGTACACCCGGGAAACCAACAACCTCATTCGAAAAGAGCTTCTGGCAATACCACGATCCGACATGATCAATGTATTCGATTCCATGCTGGATGAAAATGGATTGGCCCGGCCCGAACTCTACCTGGAGGACCAGCTCCACCTCAATAAACATGGCTACCGCATCTGGAAGGGTGTTTTCAGGAAGCATTTCGGGATATAAGGTAGCCGCATCATATCAAAACCAGCCAGGTCTATCTTCAGAATGAAAATAGACCTGGCTGGTTTCTATTATTGAAGATAGACATAGCAGGTTTTCAGTTTAAGGTTTCAATTCAACTGCTTATCATTTCTAAATTGGGTGTTATTCCATCCAATAATAGTGAGGCCTATACCACTCTTACCTATTAATTCAGTGCTATAGAAGGATTTTAATAATGATCCGGCAGTCGCCAGGTCATTTGAATCCTGATATTTAAAGTAACTAGCAGGAGCATCATACCAATGTCCTTCAGCGCTCTCAGGATAAGGTGGTTTCCCATCCAATGGAAATGTAAACTTCTCTACCTGAAGGTTATCAAGGAGTATTTGTTCGAATTGTTTGCAAACCAACGAGTCCTCTCGCAATGTTCCGCAGAGAAATGCAAATGAATTTTCCGGATATCGATAGTATTCAGAATAGTTGAAAGAAGAAAAACCTGAATTCATTGGCTGAACTAAAACCACTTCTTTTGTAATCTCAATCAAATACTCGTCGACGACACCATTTTTAACAATGGCCAATCTCTCAACATGCTCTTCTAGCTCAAGGGACTTAGTGGCAGGACCAAATGCTGTTAAACATATATCACCTATGCTAGCGCCTATTACATCGATACGTAAAAGTGTATTTAATTCAAAACTTCGGGTTATTAGCGAATAGTTAGCACATTCGTAATAGGCTTCTGTTTCAAGGGATACTTTTAGAACTGGGGTAGATATTTTATTATCCGGGTATTCTTCCGTTATATACAGAATTAAATTTGAAGTGATTTCTGAAGTTTCAACCTTTTCCCCACAGGATATTATAAAGATCAGTAACAATATTTGCTTGATCCATAGATTCATTTTTCTTTGCCAATCCACATTCAGAAGCATAAACCACCTTTTGTAATATATAGAAAACCTACCAATTACCTTTCATTTATATTTTATCTACTAAATAATTAGTAGTTCTACTAAACTTTTAGTAGTATTGAGTTCCAATCATCAAATACCATAGAAATGGAACTCACGAAAGCTGAAGAAAAAGCCATGCAGATCCTCTGGTCGATCGAAAAAGGACTGATCAGGGATGTGGTGAATGAGTATGAGGAACCAAAACCCGCCTATACCACAGTGGCTACGATTTTTAAGATCCTGGAAAAGAAAGGGTTTGTGGGACGCACTCCCATTGCGAACTCGCATGAATACTATCCCCTGATCCAAAAACAGGAATATACCCGTGGCTTCATGAAGTCATTTGTGAAAAACTATTTCTCGGATTCTTTCAAAAACATGGTATCTGAATTTAGCAGTCAGGAAGATATGACTACCAAAGAGATGGAAGAGATTATCGAGCATCTCAAAAGCCAAATCAAAGCTAAAAATAAGCAATGATGGAAGCATATCTCCTGAAATCCAGCCTGGCTATGGCCGTGCTTTATCTGGCATACCAGCTGATCACACATCACGAGCCCAATCATCAGCTCAACAGGCTTATTGGATTGGCATTCGTGCTCTTTTCATCCGGATTCCTATTCCTTCCCCTTGAACATCTTTTTGGGTCTTATACAACCTCAGAGACATTTACTGTTTTGATCCAAGGTGCCAACGACATTCAAACGAATTTCACCCCGACAAATACCGGAGATTCAATGCCTGCATATATGATTATCTATTGGATCGGATTGGGTTTGTTTACTCTCCGCTCCATATCAGGGGCCGCCACATTGATCTATCATTATTTCAATTCAGAAAAATACCACCGATGGGGATTTATGGTGGTAGCCTTAGCTAAGGATGTTTCCCCGTTTACCTTTTTTAATATTTTGTTTATCGGGAATCAACGCCTGAAGAATGAAAATCACGATGTGATGTTAGTGCACGAGCAGATACATCGGGATCAATGGCATTCATTAGACACCTTGATTCTTGAGGTTTTAACCATCCTATTTTGGTTCAATCCTTTTGTCTGGCTCTTCCGGCGCGACATCAAAGCTGAACATGAATACCAGGCCGATGCAGAAGTACTTAAAAGAGGGATCGACAAATTGGACTACCAGCGACTCCTCTTCGAGACAAAGACCGGAGTATCCATACAGTTAGGTAATTATTTGAGTAATAGAACAAGTTTAAGTAAACGATTTAATCAGATGAAGAATAAAAATATAAACGTAAGAATGAGCTTTGCCCGGGTGGGTGTGGCTTTGATGACAATGGCCACTATGTTGTTTGTAAGCGCCTGCACCGAAATGAGCAATCAGGTGGATGTACAACCTGAGTATGAGGAAGGCATGACAGTCCTCTACAAAACGATTGGAGACAATATCCGGTATCCCAAAAGTGCCCGTGAGGAGCATAGCGTGGGACTGATGTATGTTTCATTCACAGTGAATGCTCAGGGTGAAATCGAAGATATCATTCCGGATAAGCAGGATGGATATATGCTGACGGAAGTAGTTGTGGTTGGGTATCCTCCCGAAGGAACAGCAACGAATGTTGTGGCAAAATCCGCTGAAGCAAGTGAGGACATAAAGGCTGAAGCCGTCCGAACGGTGAAGTTACTGGGAAAATTCAATCCCGCACAAAAGGATGGTAAGGCAGTTGGTTCGGTGTTGGTGCTACCGATTAAGTTTAAGTTGGCGGATTAGCGAGCTAAAACCTAACAGGTCTATCTTCAGAGTGAAAATAGACCTGTTAGGTTTTATTATTACGCTAATATCCCTGGCACCACTTTACCATGCACATCTGTCAGGCGGTATCGCCTACCCTGATGCTTAAACGTGAGCCTTTCGTGATCCACACCCAGCAGATGCAGCAACGTAGCCTGGAAATCATGCACGTGCACGCCATTCTCCGCAATGTTGTAGCTGAAGTCATCCGTTTTTCCGTAGACAGTGCCAGGTTTGATGCCTCCCCCGGCCATCCACATAGAGAAACAACGTGGATGATGATCTCTGCCGTAGTTAGTCTTGGTCAGTGTGCCCTGGGAAAAACTGGTTCGTCCGAACTCACCTCCCCAAACCACGAGGGTATCGTCAAGCAGACCTCTTTGTTTCAGGTCTTTGACCAGTGCAGCAGAAGCCTGATCGCTGGATTTCGCCATCGTTTGGATATCGTTGGGTAGATTCCCATGCTGGTCCCACCCCATATGATAAAGCTGAATAAAAGGAACATCCCGCTCTGCCAGTCTTCTGGCCAGTAAACAATTGGCCGCATAGGTCCCGGGAATCCTTGATTCCGGTCCATACATATCATAGATATAATCAGGCTCCCCTGACAGGTCAGCCACCTCCGGCACCGAGCTCTGCATGCGGTAAGCCATCTCATATTGATTCAGCTTGGAATCGATCTCCGGGTCCCCCCAGATAGATTTTTGTTGCATCTCCAACGCCTCCAGGTATTCGAGTTCTCTCTTTCTGCTTTCCCGGTCAATGCCATCCGGATTGGATAGGTACAACACCGGATCTGCGCCCGACCGGAATCGAACTCCCTGATGGTGTGAAGGCAGGAATCCATTGTTCCAGGCCTGCATATTCAGGTTTTGTGTGTCCGGCTTTCCTTTTGACAGTAAAACAATGAAGGAAGGTAAATTTTTATTGGAGCTGCCTAAACCATAGCTCATCCACGACCCGATAGCAGGTCTGCCTACCTGCTGAGAGCCTGTTTGCATAAAAATGATGGCTGGCTCATGGTTGATGGCTTCGGTATACATGGAGTTGACCACACAGATGTCATCCGCAATGGAAGCAATATTGGGAACCAGGCTACTGAAATGTCCGCCGGTATTAGGGTGTCTGGAAAAATCGAATTTGGAAGATACCAGCGGGAAGCAGGATTGTGATGCCAGCATGCCTGTCAACCTTTGACTTCCCCTGACACTGTCAGGAATCTCTTCTCCATGCCGCTTAAAGAGTTCAGGCTTGTAGTCAAACAATTCGATCTGACTGGGTCCACCACTTTGAAACAAGTAGATAACCCGTTTGGCCTTAGGGGTGTGATGCAACGCTTTCAGCACTCCTCCTCCAGGATTCGGCATTCCAGCCGGAGCTGCATTGAGCATGTCAGGATAAAACAAAGAACTCATCGCCATGGCTCCCAAACCTTTGGTAGTGGTTTGCAAAAACTCCCTTCGGGTATTTTTGTATTGGGCTTTATCTATATCTGGATTGAACTTGCTCATGCCTTAATTCTTATAATAAGCCTCAGTAGTGTTTAATATGGTGTTTGTAACCCTGGAGAGGGCAGCTATAGGCAATGGCTCCACTTTTTGAGCTAAAGGACGATAGCCGGTATTCAAATAAGTATACATCCTGTCAGGGTTGGATTCGAAATACTGCTTTTCGGCCTTAAACTGTTGCGTAAGTATTTCCATTTCTTCATCGCTGGGTGCCCTGCTGGTCAGACTCCTGAAAACATGTTCAAGGGAAGTATCCAAATCACCTGCTGAACTTGTCCATGCATTTTCTGCCAATACCCTGCATCCCTCTACAAATTGAGGATCGTTCATCAGGACTAATGCCTGAAGTGGAGTATTGCTCCGTTGCCGCCGCACCTGGCACTCCGCCCGGCTGGAGGCGTCAAAAATCAGCATGTTGGGAGGTGGCATGTTGCGTTTCCAAAAGGTATAAATACTCCTTCTGTATAATCCGTTTTCGGGATCTTCTTCATACTCCGGGAAGAAACCATGGGTCATCACCTCTTTCCAAAGCCCCTGTGGTTGATACGGAAATACCGAGATACCTCCCTGTTGCTCCACCAACAACCCACTTGCTTCCAGGATATTATCTCTGACCATTTCAGCTGAAAGCCGGTATCGCGGACTCCGGGCCAGCAAATAATTCCCCGGATCTTCCTCCTGTAGATCAGGTCGGATCCTGGAGGACTGCCGATAAGTAGCTGAGGTCACCATTTGTTTGATCAGTCTTTTTAAATCCCAACCGTGTTCCTGAAAATCCACGGCCAGCCAATCTAGCAACTCAGGATGTGTGGGTAAGGCTCCCTGGTTTCCAAAGTCTTCTACAGTCTCCACAATCCCCCTGCCAAACATCAGGTACCACATCTGGTTTACTGCAACCCGTGATGTGAGTGGATTGTCCGGATGGATCAGCCATTTTCCCAGGCCCAAACGGTTTCGTGGAAGGTCTTCAGGCATCTCAAGAATGGCTTCAGGCACATCACTGGTTACCTCCTCACCATGCTCGTCGTATACCCCTCGCTCCAGAATGTAGGTGGGTCTTTTTTCCGGGAAATCTCCCATCACCATGACTTCCTGTGCCGTATCCACAAGAAATACCTCTTTCAGCCGTAGGTCTGCCAATTGCTTTCTTTTATTGGCAAGCGTCTTATCAACGTGGAGGTCATAAAATTCATTCAATGCTACACTTTTCGTGTTAAACGCCTCATTAAACACAGCCATGCCAGACTCCTTATCATACAGATACAAAGTGGTAAAGTCGTCGACCTCGCGGTTCAAAATCCTCACTTCGTCCAGCATGCCTCCGGTGAAATCTTTATCGTAGTGCCTTTTACCAATAATCAATCCTGCATAGTGGGCATAAACAGTCGCATCCTTATTGGTGTAGGGTTTGGCAGATCGATAGAGGTAGTCTCTCTCTACATCAAAAGTCACCATTTGTCCATTTCGGTAAAGTTTCATCCCGCCTGACTCGCTCGATCCGTCATAGGTCCAGACATAATGGGTCCATTCTCCGATATTGAGTTCTTCCGGGTCCCTGATGTCTATGGATTGATAGGGATGCGCATGATTCAGGCGAAAATGCAACTTATCTTCTTTGATCACCACGTCCCAACCGCGATAGCCCTGGATCCGGTTGTTGCCATTGTAAATGACATGGGCGTTTTTGTAGCTCTTGTTGGAATTGATCCAAAAACTGATCGTAAATGGATCCACTCGTTCGAACAACGCCGGTTGACCATCAGCAATGAATTGTCCGTCTGCGGCACTCACAACCGCTTTTCCGAATTTTCCATCGGCCACACCAATGCTACCACCATACCTGGCTGGCCCGTTCCTTTTTACCTGGTCACTGGCTTTACCCTCCTTCATATCATCGAAAGTGAGGTGGATCAACGTGGATTTATCGACTACCTTTTTCGGGTCAACTGATGGGGTAGTACTCAACCAGTTCTCAAACCCGACATCATTGGCCTTTTCTGCACTTTTGAGTCCCTGCTCCTCCTCCTTAATGTTAGATAAGAGATAATCCCGTATCTCTTCAGCCTCCTCTTCCAATAGCGGCACTACAGGCCCCGAATTCATGGAATATTTATTGGGTACCATTTGCCCGTTTTCGATGGCGTTATAGCTGAAAATACCATCCCCTCGCTCAATGGTAGAGTTGAAAAAGCTGAAAAGTTCGTAATAGTTCTTTTGGCTAAAGGGATCGTACTTGTGGTCATGACAGCGGGCACACCCAACCGTCAAAGCCATGAAGGCAGAACCTACGGTGTTAGTACGATCAGCAACATACTCCACCCTGAATTCTTCTGGGATGATCCCTCCTTCTGAGTTTTGTTTGTGATTTCTATTAAATGCTGTAGCCAGTATTTGCTCAGTAGTGGGATTTGGAAGTTGATCGCCACCTATTTGCCAAAGAATAAATTTATCGTAAGAAAGATTTTCGTTAAAGGCTTTGATCACCCAATCCCTGTAAGGCCAGAATGTATGATGAAAGTCATCCAGATAACCTTCAGAATCTGCAAACCGGGCGACATCCAGCCAGTGAGCAGCCATCCTTTCGCCAAAAGCAGGTTTGTTCAATAAGCTGTCAACAAGTATGTCGTAATAAGTTTCTTCATCATAAGCCAACCAATAATCAAGATCTTCAATGGTGGGAGGTAATCCTGTGATATCAAAAAACAGTCTTCTGATCAGATGTTCTCGTTCCGCTTCCGGCGAAGGACTTAGATTTTTTTGTTCAAGCTTATCTAGGACAAAATGGTCAATCTCATTCTTTGCCCAGTCTCCACCTGTCTCGGGTACTGGTACTTTTTCCGGCTTCATGAATGCCCAGTGTGGTTTGTATTTGGCCCCCTGCTCGATCCACTTGATCAACACAGCCTTTTCATCAGCGCTCAGCTCAAGGTTGGATTCGCTGGGAGGCATCATCACTTCAGGATCCTCAGAAAGAATTTTACTTACCAGAAGGCTGTTGCGCGTATTGCCAGGTTTGATCGCATGGCCATTGCCGCTCGCCAATGCGTTATAAGCCTCCTCTTCAATGTCAAGTCTCAGCTCTGCCTTTTGCTTGGCCGCATCCGGTCCGTGGCAGGCAAAGCACTTATCAGAAAGGATAGGTTTTACATGAAAATTGTAATCAATAACCTGGGGTAAATCCATGGAAGCAAGTTTCACATCTTCCGGAAGTTTCTCCCCACAACTGTACAAAATAGAAATTGACAGTAAGAGGACTAAAAAGCGCATCATAATTATAAAATTAGCAGAAAATAAAGTCTTTATTAAGCACCTATCAATTATTTACACCACCAGGCATCAAATAGTCCTCAAATAGCTCTGACTGGAACTTAAAAGGGTTTATTTTGTGTTCGTCATTATATCTAATCTATCTCCATCATGATTCATCTGATCATCTCTGACAAGGATCCTCAACAGGTTGAGCTTAAAGAACGACTGGATAGTCTTTCACTCGCAAGAAAAATCAATATTGATACCACCACAAAACAGCCTGTCCTTGCACATGACAAGAAAAACTATACGGGAATCGATGACATCACCCAATACCTGGATGAGATGGAGGCATATATGAAGCAGTGGTATGCCTGCCGGTGCGACATGTATCCGGAGTAGCGAGTAGGATTGATTGAAGAATAATAATACTATTGGTTAATCACTGTAGTCATCCAAGGACTTAAAGGTTGACGGCGAAGACTTCTTCCGGCAGGTGAGGACACTTGCCAGGGAAAACTGACTTCAGAACTTTTTAATTCCCACTCCGGTTATTTTTAAAACCTCCGGACCTAGCTTTGTAATGGATGTCCGAAAAGGAAAAGATCATATTACCCCCCAGGTATTACCTCGATTACTTCAACTACCTGATCGAATTTATTGAGAAACACTCAGGACATTTACTAGGTGAAGGAGACAGACAATTTATTGATGAGTATCGCAGTCTGCACAACGATGCCCAATGTCTTTTTATCAGGATGCTCAACAGAAAGGGTGAGTTCTTTCGTTTAGATAAACTTCAATACCCAGAAATAGAAGTCTACGGAGACTCGCTCGACCAACTGACCCAGCTCGAATTCATCACCCTTGATGATATATCTTATCCGGACGTCTTTAAGCTATTCACCAAATCAGAGCTCCACAAGGCTTTCCCTGAAATGGGGATTAAAACCATGTATAAGGAGGAAGCTCTGGAAACCCTGACAGAAGAGGCAGATGAAAATCACTATCAAACGCTTGCCGAAAACTGGCAAATCATCAGGCTCTTAAAGCAAGAGCAGGTGAATTATCTGAAATTCCTCTTCTTTGGCCATAATTATGGCATGATGACCGAGTTTGTTATTCGGGATGTGGGTAACATCAAATTAGAAAACCTCGACAGGCATGAGTTTACTCCCTGGTTTGACACGCGGGAGGAAGCACTGGCCACCTACGAGCTCGCCAACTTGTCCAGGGCTTTTCGGCTAGCTAAAGAAGAGCTCCTGCCTGAAGAAATCCTTGAACTGATCTCTCCCATTGAATGGGAGAATTACCTCCGGTTCCCCAGGGCAAAGAAGGCAGCCGACAAACTACTTCTCAGGACGGGTGAGTATTTCGAAAAAGCAGGACTACCTAACGAAGCGCTCAACTTTTACAAAATTTCGGAACGACACCCTGCCAGGGAAAGATGTATCCGCATCCTGGAGAAAGATGGTAAAATTGATGAGGCCAGGTCTATCGCTGAGGCTGCATCCACCAGCCCTTTGAATGCCTCAGAATTGCTCTTCGTAAATGATTTTTTGGCTAAAAAGAGTGTAAGAAATTACCGCACCACGACCAAAAGAATAAAGGAAAGCCCTGCCATCGAAGTGATTCCTGATCCCACCATCAAAGTAGAGCAACTGGCCTGTGAATATTTTGCCAGAGACGGTTACGACGCCATCCATTCGGAAAACTACCTTTGGCGTGGGCTTTTCGGATTGGTCTTCTGGGATGTGATCTTCGATGAAAACCAGGACAGCTTCCATCATCCGCTGCAAAGACAACCTTCTGACTTGTTTGATGAGCATTTCTACACCCGCAGGCTTAATAATCTACAGGCTATTCAAAAGAAATACGGCTCAAAACAGAAGCTAAAATCCGCCATCAAAAAAAGATATCTCGAAAAAGAAGGCATTGCAAATCCCCTGGTAAGCTGGCATGAGTCATTACTCCCGAGTCTGGAAGAAGCTGTACAAAGGCTACCGGTTACAGGCCTCTATAACATCCTCTTTGAAATGGCAAAAAATGTGAAGTACAACAGTGCCGGCTTTCCTGACCTGTTTATATGGAAGGGAAAAGAATACCACTTTTACGAGATCAAGTCGCCTAACGATCACCTATCAGCACAGCAACTATTCTGGATTGACTTCATGCAGCGTAATAAGATCAAAGCCGAAATCCTCAGGTTGAATTATCTCTAAGGGGCGGCAGTTGTGTTGGCTGCATTCATAGAGTCTAATTGGGCATGTAGCAGCTCTTTCAGCATCTCAGTCTTCTTTGGCAGCAAATCTGATAGTTCATTCGCTTCAGCCATATCTTCCCTGAGATCATACAACTCTACCTTCCCGGTCTCATAAAATTCTATCAATTTCCATTTCCCACTCCTGATGGCAGAGCCGGGTGTCCATCCGCTGCCATGATAATGCGGGTAATGCCAAACAAGATCTCTCTCCGGTATATTAGCCGGGTCTTCTAATGCAGGGGTAAAATCAATTCCATCTACAGGTGGATCTTCGGGTGTTGTAAGCCCCATCTGGGATAAGATTGTTGGATAAAAATCATGACTAATCACCGGTGTATCCACCACTTTCTCGCCTCCTTTATAATACAAAGGCTTGTACAGCAAAGGCACCCTGATACCACCTTCATACAACCAGCCTTTACCACCCCGCAGCGGTAAAACGCTAGTTGGTCCCGGGTTCTTCCGATCCTTATGCAAAGTGGATAGCCCACCATTGTCAGAAGTAAAAACAACAATGGTATGCTCAAGCAGGCCTTTTTTCTTCAATTTATCAATGATCCTCCCCACATTCTGATCCATGGCATAAACCATAGAAGCATAGGCTGGGTCCGTCTGGTTGAGCCTTGTGATGCCATCTCCTTCTGCACGGGTACGTGATGCCTGCACCTTCATTTTGGATAATTTCTCTTCAAATTTGGAGAGGTGCTCTTTACTGGCCTGGATGGGTGTGTGTACCGTATAATAGCTCAGGTACAACATGAACGGGTCATCGCCAATGTTGTCTAGAAACTGCAACGATTCATCCGTAAGCCTGTCCGTCAGATATTCCCCTTCAGGTCCATCTTCCAGCTTAGGGTTTTTGTATGGGGCATAGTATCCACCAGGAGGGCTGCCCTTGTCATGTCCTCCCAGGTTGATGTCGAATCCCTGATCCTCAGGGTAAAAGGACGTATCACCCAGGTGCCACTTACCGGCAAAGAAGGTCTTATAACCATTGGCCTTCAGTCGTTCGGCCAGGGTGGTCTCATCCAGCGAAAGCTCATTGGCAATAGCAGGAGTAAGTAAGGATTTCCCTTTACTTCCCATTCCCGGGATCCAATCGGTAATCTGTAATCTGACCGGATGCTTACCAGTCAGAATGGCTGCCCTGGAGGGAGAACAAACTGATCCGGATGAATACGCATTGGTAAAATTTACACTTTGTTTACTGAATTGATCAATGTTTGGTGTTTCATAGAAATCACTCCCCATATAGCCAAGGTCCTTCCAACCAAGGTCATCCACCAGAATAAATACCAGATTTGGCTTTTTAGGAATGGGTTCACAACAAACAATACTTAGAACAAGGGGAATAATAACAAGAAATCTCACTGCCTCTATCTGATTTAAATTTCGAAGATAAATCTTATTTTAAAATCAGGTTGGTGATCGAGGTTTTAAGGCTCGAATTTATCGTCAAAATATTAAAAGGGAGGGGTCTTATTTGAAAAAAGTAATGAGTTTGGTTCAATAATTGGTTAACAACCCCTATTCATAAAATAAAACTGATCGATCCTTTATTCTTTACCTTTAAAAATCATTCAACAACATTTTCACCCATGAAAAAATTTACCACTGCTTTATTAATGATCTTTGCGGTCTCGCTTTTTGCACAAAAACAAGCCGCCTGGACCACCTCATTCGATGGACCTGTTAACTGGCAGAGAGTCACCTCTCTCGGGCAACTCATTGTAAACTCCGGAAACTCACTGGTTGGAATCGATACCGATACCGGGGATAGATTATGGAAAATTGATGGTTTTCTAAACCTGGACATCAACAGCTATCAGGGAATTGGCAATTCCAATTTCTTCACGATTACCACCTTTTCCGGTGATGAGACACAATTTCAACTGATCAATAGCCTAAATGGTAAAGTACTAATGAATAGCGTCGACGAGGGGGTCGCAGACATTCTTAGCAGTGATATTTTGCCAAGATTAGGCCTTTTGGTAATGGTCGTGGAAAAAACCGGTGCCGGTCAGGCTTCACTTATTGCGTTTGATATCAACTCGGGAAATATCCGCTGGGCCAATGATGAAATCTTCAAAGTGGATCTGGGCAACTCTTTTGGTAGTGGTGCACTGGGTAGCTTGCTCAATCAGGCTGCTTCTACTGCTGCAAACGAGGCCAATAAACAGGGACTCATGGCCAGCCCCATGGCTTTGGATGATAATAGTTTGCTATTGCTTCATCCAAATTTTTCTTATTGCATTAATCCCGAAACAGGTGAAGAGATCTGGAACATCCCCAATGAAGGATCGGCTATCAGGGTAAGCGCCGAAACAACTTCTTTACAACCGGGAATTGTTTTCATTGGCGTTGAAAAAGAACAGAGTCAGTCTTCAGGTGCAACTTTTACCACCAGTACCGGCTCATCGGGACCCACTACTGAGTTTCTCCTCCATGCCGTTGAAATAGGATCCGGGAAACCAATCTGGAAAAATCCCTACAAGGAGAACAATGCAAGTCTGAGCAGGCTAATACTTGATGAAAGCGGAATCATCATCAGTCCTCCGACGAGTGGCTTTAA
Source organism: Cyclobacteriaceae bacterium (assembly GCA_965228595.1). GTDB lineage: Bacteria > Bacteroidota > Bacteroidia > Cytophagales > Cyclobacteriaceae > UBA7330. The sequence continues at coordinate 955,933 of OZ245828.1, forward strand.
GGTTTCCCTGAATAAACTGAGCTACGAAACAGGTGAAGGTATGTGGGGCAAAAAAGGGAAAGGGATCAAAGTAAAAGGCTCAATTGTTGACCATGAACTATTTGAAGAGGGATACCTGGTGGTAAATTCGTACGACAATGCATGGAATAATGCCGGAGATGAATTCTATGTCAATATATTAAATCCTGCTGATGGGAGCTTAAGGTTTGATAAAGACATCAAACTTTCCGGTGATTTGATCTCCACGGAGCTCAGGGAAAAAGGACTCCTTTACATCACGTCACTGGAGATCAATATGCTGGACTTAGCTTCAGGTGATCAACTATTTGATTCTCCGCAAGCGGCAAAACCTTTGGATGCTTCAAATTTTGATCCTTTAAAACATAGCCTCCCCTATACTCAAAAAGGTGAGATGCTTTATGCGTTTTCATCAAAGGATGACATGCTATATGAGATCGATAAATCAGCCGGAACATTAAGGGCTGTTGGATCCAAAATAAAATTTGAAGGTAAGGAGGTTCCTTATCAACTAGAGGTGCAATCCGATGGAGTAGTCCTGAGTGCAGAACAAAATATCATGAAGGTGAGTATGGATGGTACAGTGAACTATCAAAACTACTATCCGGCACCCAGACAATCCGGTCTGCTGAGGGCTGTTGCTGCAGCACAGGCACTGAGAGCGGCGTATATTGGTGCAGTGTCAGCGGCCTATTCAGCAGCATTTGCCGAGGCTGCCAGCCAATCTGATGATGCACTGGGGCAGGAAATCGGCAACGAACTCTCTCAGGGGTTTGGCGAACTCTCCAATCAGGGATTTGCTTATTCAAAGGATGCCATCTCCTTTGCCAACGCCCGGTTTAAGGCCTCAGCAAAAACACCTGAATTTATGTTCATCCTGACAGAGACGGATAAAAAGGAATACGGACTGGTCCAGGTGGACAAACTAACGGGTAATGCAGTAAGTACCATTGACCTGAACAAAGACAAGGAACCCAGCTATGAGCTGGATGAGATCTTCAGCAGGGTTTATTACAGGTCAGCTGCCAATCAAATAGAATGTTATCAGTTCTGATAAGTAATTATTATTGAGGAAATTATCCGGTCCGGGTAATCTCACCCCCCCTTAGCGCGAAAGACACTTTCCGATAGCTAAGAAGTGTATTGAATCAACAAAATCCCTAACTTTGATATATGCCGGAAATATCCAGATTTTATGGGATTATCATTAAAATGTATTTCAACGAACACCCCTTAGCGCGGAAGTTTCTTCCGTGCGGTTTTAATCCACACTACCATCTCTCGCGAGTAATGGATAAGTATGAATGTGGCCTGTCAGGGGGAGACAGTCCATGGATAGTGGGCCAAAGATCAAAGTCAATTTATCATTTTGGATTGATTTTAAGTAAATTTGGAATAGAAACCATTTGGACAAATGACCTTTAATAAATAATAAACTCGTGAAAGCAGAAACACTTAAACTAGGGATTATTGAGCGATTGCTGCGGGTGGAAAAAACATCAACCTTACAACGCATGGATCAGTTGATCACTCAGGCGGAAATAGAAGCCAGGGCAGAAGAATCTCTGGAAGCTATAAGAAAGGGAGAAGTGTCTTCTTTAGATGAGTTTAGCCAGGCAAACCGTAAATGGGCGAAGGGAAATCATACAAAATAGTCACTGCAAGGCCAGCTATCATCCGTTATCAAGAGCGTGTTTTATCCTATCTATACGAAAATTTTACTTTCGATCGAGCTACAGAAATTGATAAAAACATCATAAAAAAAGCAGGCACTTTATCTAATAAACCAGGCAGAGGCAGACGAGAAAGATATCTCCTCGAAGCTAAGGAGGACTTTAGATTTATCCTGCATAAAGAAACCAGGCACTTTGAAATCAAGATCATTTACTACATTAATGAGGAGGAATCAGTCGTATATATTACGGACTTCTTTCCTACCAAAATGAATCCGCAAAGAGTAAGCGACAATAATTAAATCTTGTAGTTATCAACTCAGTTGCGCGTCCCAAGTGACTGAGGCTAAATGTCATGGATAGAAATGTTTGTGTATCACAGCCCCCACTTACTGGCGCAGCGTCTGCCCACTCTTAGCGCGGAAGTTTCTTCCGTGCGGTTAATCTACACTAAACGAAATCTTACTCCCCCACTGGCGCAAGCATCCGTTTGCAACTCCTACATCATCCCCAAATACTCCAGCCTCCGCTGAACCTGTGGCTCCTCTTTTACCACCGACTGAATATTGTCAAGGTTGAGGTTAAATTCATATCCGTATTCAAAAGAATTCATCAATACGATGGAATTGAGCATCAATAAGGCTTCCGCCGGATCCTCACAGGCATAGAGTGCAGCCTTCATCACTCCAACGGGGGAACGATCCAGTGCAATGGCTAGAAATACCCCAGCCATCGTCCTGTTGATCAGCACCTCATCCTGCTGAGCAATCACCTCGATCTGACTAATGAGCGCTTTGGCTTCTGACCGGAAGCTGGTAGCTGCATTGAGCGCCCAGTAACGCTCCCAGGGATCACTGCTCTCCAAAGCTTCAATCAACCGGCCACGTGCACTTTCAAATGGCAATAAACTAAGATCAGCTATTGATAGGTACTTATTAATTCTTGATTGATTGTTTTGTCCGAATAGGGTTGGGTTTTCAGTTGCATTATTCAATAAGTGAAACTCCGGGAAAAAAGACAGATCAGGCATACTGACCATCCAGTCATTCAATTCCTTCCTCATTTCCTTCAATGCAATGAGGTATTCCGGGTCATTGGCCAGGTTCTTTGTTTCAAAAGGATCATTTTCGATGTCATACAATGCTTCAGGAGCTTTAAACTGGAAAAATGCATCTTCTACTTCATTCAACTCCTGCTTGTCATGGAGTTCAAGCCACTCCTGATAAGCCAGCTGTTTATATCGATAGTTGTTTTGCAAACCATCTGCATTGTAAGGCTGATAGTTTCTGATATACTTGAATTTACCTTTTCTCACAGCTCTCACCATGTCATATTTTTCATCAAACCGATCGGCATAACTATAGGCGATGTCTCTTTTTGAAAGCGTGTTCACGTCAATACCCTTTCCAAGAAAAGGTATCCCATCAATAGCCTCAGGAATCTCAATCCCGGCCAGGTTCAACACCGTTGGCGCCAGATCCACAAAGCTGACAAAGCCGTCTGTGCTGGTTCCCGGCTTGACATCCACAAGGTCCTGATAGTTTTTTGGGATATGTACAATCATAGGTACATGCAGACCAGTCTCATAAATATATCCTTTGCTGCCCGGCAATACCCCACCATGATCACCATAGTAAAAGATAAAAGTATCATCCATCAGGTTGTCTTCGTTGAGCATATCGAGCACTTCACCCACTTGATGGTCCATTTCCCGGATTTTGTCCCGATAATAAGCATTGGTATACCTGAACAGGTCAGTCTTGGGATGATTGGGTTGAACATCAAAAGCAACGATGGGTGTTTTCGTGGGTTTCTGCATGTCTTCCTCACTGAAGTGTAGCCTCGATTCATGCGTAGTAGTAAAATTTGAGATATGGAAGAACGGTTGACCAGTCTGTCTGTTTCTCCAGGTAGCATCTTTCGAAGATTCGTCCCAGACTTCATCACCTTTGATGAAATTATAATCTTCCTTGCTGTTGTTGGTGGTATAATACCCTTCCTGTCTTAGATAATATGGAAACATCTGCAGGCTATCCGGGAGAGGAACCAATGCCAACCGCCGGTGATATTGTGAAAATGTTCGAGGTCCATAGCATCCGGAGATGATTGCTGAGCGAGCAACACTACAAACCGGCGCATTGGAAAAAGCCCGAGTGAATATGATCCCATGTTCAGCAAGAGATTCAATGTTGGGTGCTGGCACCCCATTCTCATCGAATAAGGACATATAATGTTTTGAGTTGTCTTCGGAAGTGATCCACACGATATTGGGCAATGGGCTTTTATCAGGGCTTTTGCAGGAAATAACCGAACAACTAAAAATCAGATAAACAAGACCCATTTTGACTGGACCAGTAAAATATTTCACATCACGATTCATGGGTTTGTCATTTATTTGAGCTTAAAATATAAAATCTAATTGTCTATGCCTTTTTAAAAATACATTTTTACTAAATTGATAAGGGTTCGTTTAAGAACCTAAGGTATTGGTCAAATCCGCCTAAATATATTTTACATCTAGACCCTCTACCATGAGACGAGTGATCTCGGAGATCCACATGATGTTTTCTCTGGATATCAATCTTGAATATTCAGGGTTTAATAGTGCCTATGAAAAATGGGTCTATGATCACCATAAAACAAAAATCAAGATCGGTGATCCATGGCCGGGTTTTCCTGTTGATCATAAGAAAATCGAGGGTGAAACAAAATCAAAATTCTTGAAATATCTCAATGGTGATGATGCGGCCTTATCAGATACGCAGGAGCACCTGATCTATGGTGATACCATGACCTGCACCTGCAACATGAAGAGCTGGGATAAAGACGGAAAAGTTGCCGGGCTTTCATTTTCACTTATTGACTCTCCCGAACTCCAAAGGCTCAGTTATTCAAAGTCTGAAGTACTCAACCTGGAGCTCGTTGCCGAAAACGTTCAAAACTCAGTGGTCATCTGTGATGCAAAAAGAAAAGTACAGTATGTCAATCCGGGTTTCGTGAGGGTTACCGGGTATACCTTCGATGAGGTCAGGGGCAGGACTCTTTCCTTCTTACAGGGCAAGGATACCAATCCTCTACATATTGAAGAAATGAAGAAGGCCTTACAAGATCAGGTTTCATTTTCCATTGAAATCCTGAACTACAGGAAATCCGGAGAGCCCTTCTGGTCAGAAATATATGTTACTCCCTATTTTGATCAACATGGTAAGCTGTCAAAATTCATTGGCATCCAAAATGACATCTCCAAAAGAAAAGAATACGAAAACCTGCTTCGGAAGAATGAAGCGCAATACTGGTCAATCATCAATTCTCTCCACGAGGGAGTGGTTGTCCAGTCTTTGAATGATACGATCATGCTGGCCAATGACTCAGCCGGTAAGATCCTGGGATTATCCAGGAAGCAGCTACTGGGCAAAGACTCCTACGATCCCAGATGGAAAGCGCTCAACATGGACGGGACTGAGCTGAAAGCCGAAGAACATCCCAGCATGGTAACCCTGAGAACCGGCAAACCTGTCACAAACTTCCTGATGAATGTGCATGTGGGTAATAAAAAAAGGCGGGTTATCTCTATTAACTCCGAACTGGTCAAGGATGAGAACGGTGATGTATTTGGGGTTGTGGCTTCCTTTCTGGATGTCACCAAACAAATTGAGACGCAACAGGAGCTCAAAGACAGTGAGGAGCGGTATAAGCTGCTGGTGGAAAATGCCCCGGTTGGCATACTGTTACACATCAATGGGAAGATAAAAATCAGGAACTCCTATGCAGCCAGCATCCTGGAGGAAAACGAAAACGCGAAGTTGACCAACAAGCCCTTCCTGGATATCATTCATCCTGATTACAGGACCATTGTTTCAGAGAGATATGAAAAACTTAGAAGTGGAAAAGAAAGAAATCTTGAAGCAGTAGAAGAAAAGCTGATTACCTTAAATCAAAATACCCTTGAAGTACTTAAGTCGGGGATTCCGGTAACCTATGAAGGGGAGCCGGCATTTCTGACCGTTTTCTCAGATATCACCAGGATTAAAGAATCGGAAAGACTGGTTAAAGCCAATCAGGAAAAGATCAGCAATCTCACCAACAGTGTGCCCGGGGTAGTACTGCAATATAAATTAAATCCTGATGGTTCGGATGAAATACCGTTTATCAGCGAAAGAGTCCTGGATCTTTTTGGTGTTTCCAAAGAGGTAGCACTTGGGGATGTCATGAATGTTTGGGGCATCATTTATCCCGATGATATCCCAGGCATTCAGCAATCGATTTCTGATTCCGCCCGGCATATGACTTTCTGGAATCATATATGCAGAGCCAGAACAAAAGAGGGTGAAATCAGATGGATCAATGGCAGGGGATTCCCCAAAAAACATGAGGATGGAAGCATTACCTGGGATTCCATCATATTGGATATTACTGAATTGAAGGAAACTCAGTTTCAGCTCGAAGAGATCAACAGACAGCTTGAGCTCGCCGTAAATGTTGCTAAACTTGGTGTATGGACCTATGACATTCAAAAAGGGGAATACCATTGGAATGACATAGTGTATGAAATCTACAACGTACCTAAAAAAGACACCCCTCCCGAACCTAATAGCTGGACGAAAAAGCTTCACCCGGAGGATGCGAAAAGTGTTTTGGACGTTTTTATTGGGATGCAGGCCGGCAAGACCGTACATGGACTACAGTATAGGATTCAATCCAAAGAAGATAGCATTAGACATATCCAGGCATCCGGAGCTGCACTCAGAGATCACGCCGGCAACGTATATAAGCTCGTCGGGATTGATATGGACATCACTGACTTTGTGGAGAAAGAAAAAGCACTGGAACATGCATTGGAGCAAAAAAATACACTCCTTAAAGAGCTCCACCATCGGATTAAAAATAACCTTAACCTGATATCAAGCCTGTTGTATTTCAAATCAAAGGCTACGAAAGATCAGGCCTTGCTCGACTATATCAAAGAAACAAAAACCCGGATTAACACCATAGCCAAAACACATGATCAACTGCTGAAAATGGAGGAGTTTGACCGCCTGGATGTGAAAAAATACCTTGAAGATCTGATCATGAATCTTATAGCCACCTACACTACAGATGGCTCTAAATTCCCACTCACGCTAAACCTGGAAAGCCATAAATTATCCGTGGACAAAATTCTGGTTCTGGGACTTCTGACCAATGAAATCATTCTGAATACGATCAAGTATGCTTATGAACCTGGTGTAGGAGGCCCCATTTTTGTCACCCTTAAGCAAGCAAAAGAATCCATGCAATTAACGATTTTTGATAAGGGAAAAGGGATTGATAAAAAACAGAAAGGCAAGGGTATCACCTCAGGTCTTGACCTGATCAACTTATTGGTCCAGCAATTGAATGGAAACATGAATATGAATGCCCAGCAGGGAGTGAAATACATCATTGAGTTTTCAATGGAAGAATAATGATATGAAGAAGAAAGTACTGATTATTGAGGACAATTTGATTTCGTCTACGGCTTTGGAATTGATGGTTACTTCCAATGGATTTGAAAGTGTTGGTCGATTTGATTCAGCTGACGAGCTCCCCCTTCTTTGCAAAGAAAATAAGCCTGACCTGATCTTATTAGACATCATGCTCGCGGGCGAAAAGAACGGCCTGGAGGCTGCTCAGGAGCTACGGAAAGAGATGGATACACCTATTTTATTTATCACTGCGCTCAGCGACTCTAACTCCACAAAAGTCATAAAATCAATCAAGAATTCCACAGCCACTTTTAAGCCGTATGTCGAGGAATCGATACTCAGTAAGATTGAAGATATTCTAAAGTAATCTACCCGCTGTAGGCCTGCTGAAATGATTGCAGCATATCTCTGACGATCTCTCGGGGGTCCCCATCTGAGAGACTCTCAAAAGAAATGTAACCCTGATAACTTTCCTTCTTAAGAATAGCAGCAATCTTATTCATGTCTACAGGCACCCGCTTACCATTTTGGGTGACATGCTCTTTCACAAACCAATAATTGGCATAAGGCGCCAACTTTTCTATTTCCAGGTAAGGGTCAGGGTCATCCAGGCTCCCAACATCCAGTATGAGGCCCAGCCACTCCGAATCAACCCGCTTCAATATATCAATCACTTCGTCGGCTTTGTATAAGAAGTCGTTGTGATGTTGAAGCCCCGCTATTACACCAGCTTGTTGAGCAAATGCCGCGCATTCCTTGAGGTCCTTTACCATCCACGTCTTTACTTCATCTTTTGAATATCCTTCATATGTTCCCCGTCCGGCAAAAATCCTCATGATGGATGCCCCCAGCTTCTGAGATACAGTCAACCAATTTTTGATAAGTTCAATATCCTTCTTTCGGGCTTCTGCATCCGGGTTACAAAAATTATTTCTAACACCTGTCCAGCTGATATTGAGTCCCAGGCCCAGGGCCTTTTTCTTCAGCCTGAAAAGCTCAGCATCTGGTGGTATCTCCGGATAGTTATCAAAATAATAACCGGTAAGGTCAACAGCATTGAGGCCAATTTCCGCTGCATATTCCATCATATCATCGAAATTCATTTCGCCACTCCTAAGCAACTCATTAAATGAATACGCATTCACACTGAACTGAACCCGGGAAGCTATTACAGGAGGTCTGAGCATAAAGCCCGTATTGAATAGCGCCGGCGCCAGCGCAAGCTGACCAAGTATTTGTCTTCTTTTCATCATCAAGGTTTATCTCATTTCAATATACAGGAATCTCTGATACTGACCAATTACAATTTCAGATGGTTTCTTATGGTCTCTCTTTTGATCATATATTTATTGACCTGTTGCAAAAAATTAATGTATCCGGGAATCTTTTCCTCAGTCCCCAAAAACTCAAACCCTGCCTTGACCAGGGTCTTATTCGGAGGTTCATTCAAAGCATTGGGCTCACAATAAAGTCTTTCCAGCTTAAACTTATTGAAATAGAGTGGCAGGCTCATCTTTACCAGTTGAGTACCCATTCCCTTCCTCCTCAATATCTCAGGCCATACGTGAAGGTGCATAAACGCCTCCTCTTCATACCGGATCTTATTGATGTTGGTATGACCAATGAGTTCTCCATCCTGAATCCATGCCAGATAAAAGAACTCTCTGGCCTCATCAGCACGTTCCATGTCTCTCCAGATCGTATCTCTCCATTCTTCCCTTCCAGGCAGCAGCATTGGCTCAACACCCATCTTTCTCAAATAAGATTTTGGAGCATTAAGAAAGTAATCCAATACATCAGGGATCTCCTCTTTCAACATAGGACGTACCTCCAGCTTCATCTTTCTTATGGTTTGAAAGATAATTTATGGAAATTTACCGCATGAAGTATTTCTGGATAGTAATTTTTATTATTTCTGTCGGCTCCTCCTGCAACACAAAAACCCATAAGAAACAGGAAATAAAAGCTATTGATGAAAATTCCATTTCATTTTCCTTTGACCAGTCTCCGGTAGATTTCACTGTAAGTGATTCCTCAGGGTTTAGCCTGACTTTTCATAAACACCTGGACAGTACCCGTTATCATTTCATGCGGCTCCGTAAGCCAGATGAAGTGAGATCATTGAAAGATATGCTACCTACAATGGCCAGCTTATGGAAAGCAGCAGAGGATACGATCGATATACAGCTCAGTTCACTAAACATAGGATATCCATTGGAATACGACGACGTTCTCACTAACCAGATTCAGGTTTTCTCCTCATCGGAAAAATGGCTAAACCATTTAAGAACTCAGGGCAATACCCAGGGCAATAATGTTGATTATGCGCTGGTATCGGAAATCATGTATGCAAACAATATCTTTCCAATTTATGAACTGTTGGCAGATTTCGGATATAAAGTAACCGGGTTCTCCATCGAAAAGGTTGGCTTTGTGCAACCTGAAAGACTCGTCAGTCTGGGGTTCGATGAATCCTTGACCATCCCTGTACCCTATATGGTCTGGGTTGAAGTGCAGCAAACCAATTAACAATGTCTATTTCCATCACAAGTCCACAAAACCCTAAGATCAAACACCTGATCTCCCTACAAAAACCTCGTGAAAGGAGAAAATCAGGAACATTTCTCATAGAAGGGATCAGGGAGATCTCTCTGGCACAGCAAGGTGGCATTGAGATCATCGAGATGTATTTGTGTGATACGCTTTACCAGTCAGATGATGCTTACCCTATCCAATTATCGGGTATTTCGGTCTTCAATATCACTAAAGACATTTTCTCAAAGGTTGCATATCGGGATGCTTCCGGTGGGGTGCTGGCGGTAGCAAAAACACCTCAAAAGACATTAAATCAACTGACCAGCACGGCACCCCCCCTGTACCTTGTCCTTGAAAAAGTAGAGAAACCGGGTAACATAGGAGCTGTTTTACGCACTGCTGACGCTGCTGGTGTAGATGGATTGATAATTTGTGATCCTGCTACCGATCTTTTCAATCCAAACATTATCAGGGCGAGCCTCGGGTGCCTTTTTACCGTTCCTACGGCAGTCTGTTCGAATGAAGAACTGAAGGCCTTTTTCACGCAAAACAACATCCGTTCATATGCTACGCTTCCTGCAGCAACCAAAATCTATGCTGAAGCATCCTATCAGGGGGCCATTGCTATATTGCTGGGGGCTGAGTCTACCGGTCTGTCCAATTACTGGGTAAAACATGCTGACTTTCAGGTGAGGATCCCGATGGCCGGAAAAATAGACAGCCTGAATATTTCCAATGCAGCAGCCATTTTTACGTTTGAAGCGTTGAGACAACGAAATTTGTAAACCTGCTTTACTCCCTTTAGTTTAGAGGCCGCACAAGGATAATTCAATACTGCGAAGTCATACCCAACCATGGAACACGCCCTCAATTATTGGCCGCTACTCTTGATTTTTGCCATAGCCTGGTTTGTACCCATGATGCTTTCATGGCTTGAGGTGTCAAAAATACCCTCAGTCATTGTTGAGATCATTGCCGGAGTAATCGTAGGCCCATACGTACTGGACTGGATCGGGGATGAGCCATATGTTGAGTTTTTGTACTATACCGGGTTCATTTTTTTGATGTTCTTGTCAGGACTTGAAATAGATGTAAACAAGATCGCACAATCATTACCCCGGAAACTAAGAAAAGTGGATTTTGTCAGTAATACATTTCTCCTGGCAGTGTTTATCTATCTGGGCACCCTGGCCCTCTCCTTCCCTTTTGCTCACCTAATCGATTACTTCATTCCGATCAATGTCATTTTTCTCGTTTTACTGCTTCCTACCGAAGCCCTGAGCATCGTAGTGCCCATTCTGAAAAGTGATAACGAGCTGGGCAGGAAATACGGGCAGGTCATCCTGATGGAAGGAGCTATTGCCATGATCATGAGTATCACCCTGATCTCCATATATTCCGGAGTGGTTAAAAACGGCATTCAATATGAGACCTTTCTGTTCCTTATCATTTTCGTCTTTTTCTTTATTGCATACCAGCTGGGGAAGGTAGTGGTAAGGGTCCGAACTTTTCAAAAGCTGATGTATGCACTGGAACATGCCGCATCCCAAATAAGGCTACGGGGTACCGTAGCCCTGCTGTTACTATTTACCATGATTGCATACTGGCTTAATACAGAGCTTGTCCTCGGTGCATTTGTAGCAGGCATCCTACTGTCAGTATTCCTGAATAAAGAAAGGTCTGCCCTGACTTTCAAGCTCGACAGTATAAGTTATGGGTTCTTTATCCCGATCTTTTTCATCATGGTAGGAGTAAAACTGGATATCTCCTCTCTAAGCAATTTCGCTGAATCGATTCCGTTTATCCTCTTACTCGTGGCAGCATTCTTTATTGCTCAGACATTGCCCGCACTCATTATGACCCGGGTTTTTGGAGTCAGGAGAGCAATTGCCGCCGGTGTACTCCTCAGCAGTAGGTTTGGGCTCACCATCGCAGCCGCCCAGATTGGGCTTTCATTGGAAGTCATTTCTCCTGCTGCCAATGCTGGTATTGTAACCGCGTGTATCATCATCAGCTTTTTGGCTCCTTTGCTGTATAAGCAGCTCAACACCGGAGAAGAAGAGTCTTTCAACATATTTATCCTGGGTGGTGGAAAAGCCAGTTTTCTATTGGCTGAGCGTATCAAGCTTCATGGAATCCGATGTCTTACCCTGGTTGAAAGCGACGAAGCTTACACATTTTTAGAAACAAAAGACATTGAGGTACGACGTATCACTGATCTGGAAAAATTCAATGAGTTTATCCACCTGAAAACCAGTGATCAGCTCATTATCCTGTCGGGATCTACACAATACAATAACAAACTGACTAAAATCGCCAAACAACTAAATCACAATAAGATCATTACGCTGGTGGACGAACATGAGCGAGATAACCACCAATCCTCGAATGACACCCAATTGGTCAATATGGATGATACCCTGGCAAGCCATGTAGAAAACCTCATCCTCAGGCCAGATTCTTACCAGGCCTTCAGCGAAAACTTTGGCATGTACAGGATTGAGGAAATCATCATGGGGAACGATGAAAATGTCAATAAACGGGTTCGTGATCTTGCTTTCCCTCCTTCAGGATCGTTGATCATGTTACGCAGAAACAAGCAAATCTTTATTCCACACGGAGAAACTCACCTTCTGGCAGGAGATATCATCACAGTGATTGGAAATACCACTGCATTAGAAGAATTCAGGTCTATTTTAGAATAATTACCTCCAGTTGGAGCTATTCATCTTCAGCACAGCCTTCATGATGTCCTTTTGGCTGATCTGCCCGATAAGTTTTCCACCTCTGACAACCGGGAAACGTCTCAACCTTCTGGTAAGAAACATATTTGCGGCTTCAAAAATATTGGTCTCCGGTGCAATGCTGATCACATTCGTGGCCATGTGGTCACTCACCTGACCAGACAATATCAGCATGTTGTTGTACTTACCTTTCACCACTTCTTTTAAGCAGTCTCCCTCAGACAACACTCCCACCAATTCATTGTCATCATTGACTACCGGACCACCGGATATCCTGTGTTTGATCAGCAGATCTACGGCGTCAAACATTGATTGCTCAGGACGGAATGTTACCAATCTGGTGGCCATATAATCAGCCACGATCATCGAGTAATGCTCCGGTTCTTTGGATTTGATAATATGAGGTCCTTGATAGCTTATTACCATGGTTTTTTACATTTTAGGGTTTAGAGAGAAATAAAAGTTAACAATAAACCACGTAAAAACCAAATTTATTTTTGCTTCAAACCCTCACAATCAACTGTAAATCAAGCTTTTACAATGGTGAAATCATGGGTTATTGTGGTGCTTTCATTGATTGTGGCTGCAACAGAGCAATATTTGGTTGTAGCCAGTGAAACAATTCTTTCAGCTTCCTGGTCCGTAAGATCCGGCGAGGTAATGGTGTAATGAATGTGAATATCTGTAAACTTCTTGGGTACCTCTTCCCTTCGGGTACCTACCACTTCACCTTTCAGATCAAGCAAAGTTTTCCTTCGCTTTTTTACCATCAAGGCAATATCCACTGCTGCACAGGAAATCAATCCGGACAACAACAGCTCCATTGGCGACATGGCTTGCTTTTCCTCTCTCGGATGCATATCTATTGGGACTTCATTTCCCGAAGCATTTACAGCTGTGTACTCCCGGTCATCGTTATAGGCCAGGTTAATTTTTAAAGTTGCCATCTACAAAAATTTTAATACAATTGAAGGGTTGCAAATCTATGCAACAACAACACTGATTCTTCGAAACGTTCAATTTTATCGCGACTTTTTTGTTACTATACATTTTATGCACCTACATTTGTGCCTCATTTCAAATAATTTGAGGCGTTATGATTATTCCGAAGGAGTCGAAACTAAGTGCAGAGCAGCTAAAAGAAGTCATTTCTATTGTGGAAGAATACAACTGTCGTGTTCAGCCGATAGAAGGACATCACCGTACAATCTACGCCGTATTGGGCGAAGAGCGTGAAACCATCATGGTCAACCGTATCCTGGGATTGGACTACATTGATAGGTTTGATGCAGTCGATTCTCCTTTTAAACTGATGGACATTCACTCAGAACTGGCCAATCACCGCATCGTGGTAGGCGGCAAGATGTTGGGTGAAGATCCTTTTGTCATCGCAGGACATTGTACCATCGACCCCAAGAACCCTCAATTATTTCTGGAAACAGCCCACGCTGTAAAGGAAGCAGGAGCTTCAGCCATTCGAGGTGGTGTTTGGAAGCCCAGGACCATGCCTTACTCTTTTCAGGGTGATGACAGCTCCATGAAAATATTGATCGAAGCCCGTGAGCAAACGGGCATCCCTGTGGACACTGAGGTAATGGACGAGCATCAGCTCAATATCGCTGTAGAGGCCGGAGTAGATATCCTTCAGGTAGGTGCACGAAACGCTTTAAACTACTCTTTGCTCAAGAAAATCGGCGAGCTAACTGCCGATAAACCCATTGCCGTACTTCTCAAGCGAAGCATGGGCATGGGACCTGTAAACGAATTTATCGCCGCAGCAGAATATATCGCTGCCGGAGGAAACCCTGATGTGATGCTGTGCCCACGAGGTACTGCGCCTACGATGGACACTTACAGAAATCATCCGGATGAGTCCATCACGCCACTGTTAAAAGAAAAAACCTGGGCTCCTGTGGTCGTTGACCCTTCTCACTCTGTAGGTAGGGCTAAATATGTGCCTTCTGCAGCCCTTGCTGCCATGGCATATGGAGCAGACGGTGTGATCGTGGAAACGCACTGCCAGCCTTCAAAAGGGATCGGTGATGATCCTAAGCAGTCAATTACACCTAAGGTGCTGGAAAAACTGATTCAGGATATCAATGCTATCTGGGAAATCCGAAAGCATTATAACAATCGGATTCCCCAAACAGCCTAATTTCATATTTTATAGTTCTCTGATCCAGATATTTCGGTATCTGACCGGATCAGTGTGGTCTTGCAAAGCCAATGGAAGTTTCTCCGCATGCTTTGTGTATTTAGGAAGCCCTTTGTAAGAGGTGTTTCCCCAAAGGCTTACATTGTTTTGGATCAGCACCCCATTGTGGAATACCGTGATCCTGGCTGGTGACACCAAAGTACCTTTTTCACTAAACTTGGGAGCGGTGAAAATCACATCATATTCCTGCCAGGTGCCCGGAGGTCTGCTGGCATTTACAAGCGGTGCATATTGCTTGTAGATAGATCCCGCCTGGCCATTGGAATAGGTTTCATTTTCGTGGGAATTCAGCACCTGCAGTTCATATTTTCCCATGAAGAATATTCCACTGTTGGCATACCCCTGGCCTGTCTCACCCTTCATCACGGGAGACATCCATTCGATATGAAGCTGAACATCGCCAAAACTTTGTTTCGTAGCTATACCCCCTTTTTTTGGAACAACTACAAGCTCCCCATTTTCGATCTTCCATCCGGGAAGCGAATCTTTGGACTCTTTTTTCCACTGGGAAAGGTTCCTACCATCAAATAATACAATGGCATCGGAAGGTGGTTCATTGTTATTGCCCGGAGTCACTTTTGGGACATCTAAATATAGCTCGGTGGCAGAAGCAGGAAATTTATCTTCCTTGTCCTGAGCCATAAGACCTATGCTTAGCATCGCAAGCATTACGGTTAAAATAGGTTTCATCATGTTTATGGATTTCAATCTTAAAAAGACCAAATTAAACATTTCTTCGATATTGTCCGCCTACCTCAAACATGGCATGCGTGATCTGACCCAGCGAACATTTTTTAGTCGCTTCCATCAACTCCTTAAAAAGATTACCATTTTCCAAAGCAACTCCCTTGAGTCCTTCCAGCAATTTCTCAGATTTCCGGCTATTCCCACTTTTAAGGTTGTTCAGATTATCGATCTGTTGTTCCTTCTCTTCTTTTGTCGCACGGATCACCTCTCCCGGGATAACTGTCATAGATCCCTTTGAAGAAAGGAAAGTATTCACTCCGATGATCGGAAGCTCTCCTGAGTGTTTTTTGTGTTCATAGGCCATGCTTTCCTCCTGAATCTTTCCTCTTTGATACATGGATTCCATGGCTCCAAGGACACCCCCACGCTCAGTAATCCTGTCAAACTCAGCCATCACGGCCTCCTCCACCAGGTCTGTAAGCTCCTCAGTGATAAAAGACCCTTGCATGGGATTTTCATTTTTCGCGAGGCCCAGCTCCTTATTGATGATCATCTGAATGGCCATGGCACGTCGAACCGAATCTTCAGTAGGTGTAGTGATCGCCTCATCATAGGCGTTGGTGTGCAGGGAGTTGCAATTATCATAGATGGCATACAAAGCCTGAAGCGTGGTGCGAATGTCATTGAAATCAATTTCCTGGGCATGTAAAGACCGCCCCGAGGTTTGAATATGATATTTCAACTTTTGTGAGCGCTCGTTACCTCCATATTTAAGCTTGATCGCCTTGGCCCAAATCCTTCTGGCTACACGACCGATCACAGCATACTCTGCATCCACGCCATTGGAGAAGAAAAAAGATAAATTGGGTGCAAAATCATCGATGTGCATCCCCCTGGAAAGATAGTACTCCACATAGGTGAAACCATTCGAAAGCGTGAAAGCCAGTTGGGTGATCGGATTGGCGCCTGCTTCTGCGATGTGATACCCTGAAATGGAAACAGAATAGAAATTCTTCACCTGATGATCAATAAAGTACTGTTGTACATCACCCATCAATTTCAATGAAAACTCCGTACTAAAGATGCAGGTATTCTGTGCCTGATCCTCCTTGAGGATGTCTGCCTGCACAGTTCCCCGGACGGATGAAAGGGCCCTCGCTTTGATCTCCTCATAAACTTCTTCAGGCAATACCTGGTCGCCAGTTACTCCCAGCAACATCAACCCCAAACCATTGTGTCCTTTGGGCAACTCCCCCTGATACTCAGGTCTTTTCTTTCCTCCCAGGAGCGCCTTGATCTTTTTCTCCACCTCTTTTTCGAGCCCCTTTTCTTTGATATAAAGCTCACACTGCTGATCTATCGCAGCATTCATAAAGAAAGCAGCGATGGTAGCCGCAGGACCATTGATGGTCATGGAGACAGATGTGGAGGGATCGCAGAGATTGAAACCGGAATAAAGTTTCTTGGCATCGTCCAGGCAACAAACACTGACCCCTGAATTACCGATCTTGCCATAGATATCCGGTCTTTGGTCCGGATCTTCTCCATAGAGGGTGACAGAATCAAAAGCCGTGGATAGCCTGGCAGCGGGCAGCCCTTCTGATAAATAGTGGAAGCGCTTATTTGTCCTTTCCGGTCCTCCCTCTCCGGCAAACATTCGGGTAGGATCTTCAGATTCTCTTTTGAAAGGAAACACGCCGGCTGTAAATGGGAATGATCCCGGAACATTTTCCTGAAGCTGCCACCTCAGGATGTCTCCCCATCCCTCAAACCCGGGTAAAGCTATCCTTTGTACCTGTGTGCCCGACAGGGTTTCTGAGGCGGTCTTTACCGTAAAAGCCTTGCCCCGTACCTCATAGGTATAGCTGCTTCCCGAATATTTTGCCTTAGTCTCCTCCCATGTGTCTATCAACGCTTTATTCTCAGGAGTTAGTTTTTGAGCAATCGACTCTTCAATGCCTGCTATCTCCTCTGCGGCCTTGCTTTCTTTTTGTAAAAGTTTGCACGTTTCCCGGAGGCTCTGAAGTTGTTTGGCAACCTCCTTTTGCTGCTCAACCTGCTTGTTATACTCGCGAATGGTGTCAGTGATTTCCGACAAATACCTTGTTCTGCCGGGAGGAATGATGAAGATCTTTTCGGATTGGAGGTCTTCCAGATGTGCCGAAGTAAGGAAGTCGTGTCCGGATTTTTCAGTGAGCAAGCTCATCAGTTGATGATAAAGCTTGTTCATCCCCGGGTCATTAAACTGAGAAGCTATTGTACCGTAAACAGGTATTTTATCATTTGGGGTATCCCAGAGCTGATGATTTCGGACGTATTGCTTTTTAATGTCCCTTAAGGCATCCTGACCACCCCGCTTATCAAACTTATTAAGGGCAATGATATCAGCAAAGTCAAGCATGTCTATTTTCTCCAGCTGGCTGGCAGCTCCATATTCCGGTGTCATCACGTACAAAGAGACATCAGAGTGATCTGCTATCTCCGTATCAGACTGACCGATACCAGAAGTCTCCAGGATTATCAGGTCATAGCCAGCTGCTTTCACGATGTCTACTGCCTCCTTCACATATTTGGATAAAGCCAGATTCGACTGCCTTGTCGCCAGTGACCGCATATACACCCGATCGTTGAAGATACTGTTCATCCTTATCCGGTCTCCCAGCAGGGCACCACCGGATTTTCTT
This sequence comes from Cyclobacteriaceae bacterium, assembly GCA_965228595.1. Taxonomy (GTDB): domain Bacteria; phylum Bacteroidota; class Bacteroidia; order Cytophagales; family Cyclobacteriaceae; genus UBA7330. The sequence goes on from OZ245828.1 coordinate 973,933, forward strand.
TTGGAAGGATCCACTGAAATCACCGCAATGGTCTTGTCATCAAAATCCTCCAAATAACGCCTTACCAACTCATCCACGAGAGAAGACTTGCCTGCACCACCCGTACCGGTAATCCCCAGCACCGGAGCTTTTCCCTTTCCCCTGATATTCTCAGAAAAAGCCTGATTCTGCTCCGGAAAATTTTCCATCGATGAGATGAGATGAGCGATCTGTTTCTTATCCTGAACAGTAATAGTAGGGTCAAAACCATTTAACTGCTCTCCCAGAGAAAAATCCACCCCTTTGATCAGGTCATTGATCATGCCCTGTAAGCCCATCTTCCGACCATCGTCTGGTGAATAGATCCTGGCTATGCCATATTCGTGCAATTCTTTGATCTCTTCCGGTAGAATGGTCCCTCCACCACCTCCATAGATCCTGATATGGTCTGCTCCCCGCTCATGCAAAAGATCATACATGTATTTAAAAAACTCAATGTGCCCGCCCTGATAAGAAGTAATCGCTATGGCATTGGCGTCTTCCTGGATGGCACAATCGACAATTTCTTTCACTGACCTGTTATGACCCAGGTGTATCACCTCACATCCGGAAGACTGCATAATTCTACGCATGATATTGATAGCGGCATCATGCCCGTCAAACAGCGATGCTGCTGTGACGATCCTTACGTGGTTTTTTGGTTGATAGGAAGGGGCTGTATTAGACATAAAATTTTCTTAAGGAAACATCGCAAATTTACATAATAGGGTGTGAATAGTTTTTTGGCAATCGGGCGCGACAACACGCTTACTGGCATAATTGTTGATATGTTAATCAATTGAGAATCAGGGGCAAATACTTCCTTTTCTGCTCAGGAATTCATAATTTGAATGAACTAACCGTCTGCATAAATCAAATGAAAACTTTATTAACCCTCCTTTTTTCGGTAATTATCCTTGCTGGTCAGGCCCAGAACCCAATTACTACCATTCCTTTTGAGCTATACGGTGACCACATCATCATCAAAGCCAGTGTGGATGATTCCAGGCCTTTGGACTTCATCTTTGATTCAGGATCAGGCTTTACTGTCATTGATGAGGATATTTCAAGAGAACTGGGATTATCGGGGAAAAAAATTCAAATGAATGAACCAGCGGCTGTACTCGAGCTCATCAAACACAACAAGCTGGATATTAACCACTTCCCCATGGAAAAGAACATCAAGGTTTATTCCACGGACCTGGACCACCTGGAGATCAGCATGGGCAGGAATATTGACGGGATCGTGGGATATGACCTGTTGCACCATCATACCGTCCGCTTAAACTATGAAGATCAGAGCATGGACATTTTTGATCATGGCAAAGGGCCAAAAAACGGAGATGCTGTCCCGTTTGTTTTAAACACCTCTATTCCGGTAATTAAAGGCTCCGTGGTGTTGAACAACAATGAAGCACATACTGCCAACTTTTACGTAATTACCGGAGCGGGAACCACACTTGACTTCAATTCACCCTACGCCAAAAAATACGATGTGATTCATAAAACGGGCAAACATTATTCTTACCCCGTAAAGGGAATCAGCAAAGAAGAAAACCTGCACTATGAGGGACATGTATTATCCGCTTCCTTTGGCAAACAAAAAATCGAAGACCTGCCAATCGGAATCAGTACTGCCAGGAGCGGGATCCAGGCCAGTGAAAATGTAGCTGGAATCCTCGGAAACCAGGTACTGAGCATGTACAACATCACTTTCGACATCCCCGGTAAGATGCTGTATTTTGAAAAGAACTCGAATTACGGGAAAAAACTTGCAGTGAATTGCAGTGGCATTGACCTCCAGCTATCACCAGACAAAAAGAAACTACTCGTTCACCAGGTATTTGAAGATAGCCCCGCCGCAGAGGCTGGCATTGAGCTAAACAACGAACTGGTTTCTATCAATGACACGCCGACTGCAGAGCTGGCATTACCCGACATCAAAGAAATGCTCCGACAGGAAGGCCAAACGGTCAACCTAGTGTTGAAGGATAACGGCAAAGAGAAAACCGTCTCTATCAAATTGAAATCCTTACTGGAATAGCCCATGAATAGGCTAAATATTCACTACATTTGGATAAGATGAGGCTTATTGAGACAAATCACATGAAATACGCCGGTTACCTTCTGTTGCTTCTGTTTTTGGCTTTCACTACCATGGTGAATGCACAAACAGCGAGAACGGTAATTACCCTGGATGGTACTGCTCCGGAAAGATATACCAGGCCACTGGAAGACACGACCAGGTCATCCCTGGGAAAACTACTCAGCGGCATAGAAGCGGAGTTCGGTTCTTTGGATGATCCTGAAAACCTGGCTGAAGTTGAGAAAAAGCTCAATGCCCTGGAAAAATCTGATATTCTGGCGAAGGTGGCAAGAATAAACCGCAAGTATTACGCTTCACTCATCGAAATGGGCTTCACCACTGAAGAAGCCATGAAAATCATTATTGCCAATCCCATTGTGGAATTCATCAAAAAAGATGAGGATGAAGCTCCCAAAAAATCCAGAACACTCTCGCTGGAAATGCCATGAGCTGACACCTTTGTCTATTATCTATCCTTTATTACGCTGTTCAACTTTTTGAGCGCTGCCTGATTATTTTCTCGCTGGATGTTTTGGATGATATTCTGCTTTTCTCTGGTGGTGAGATGCCAGCTCAACGAGGCTCTTTCGAGCTCTTTTAATTGGCGCTCTCTGGATGAGAGTAAGAATTCCTCTTCATTAAAGATTGAATAGGTATTGTATTCCAGTTCAACCATTTCTATCGACTGATCAATGGCTGCCCTGACCAGCTCGATTTTACTGTCATTTACAATATCCTGAATATTTCCCAGGTTATTGTATACACTGGCTATAGGGTATGTTAACCGATCGGTTAATGATTGAGATGATTTCTGCTCTACGGGAGATATCTTTCTGGTATCGCGAATGATTAGCAACACCACCCCGGAAGTATTTTCCTCAATCCAATCTCTAAATACATAGACAAACTGCAAAGCATCTGACAGGCCATAGTTGTCTGATATGCCAGCATCCATGATCTCGATGGGTGGCTCGCTGGGAAGTGAGATGGTCGGTGTGATATATGGAAAAGAGGCCGACATCCTCAAGGCTGTGATGAAATTCAGGTTTTCACTTCCCTGCTCTTTAAACAACCTGTTGAAATCCACTCCCCTCACCTTGAATACCCCGTCGCCAGAATTCGGTTCGCTAAGATTCAGGAAGGAAAACGGCTGACTTGAAATGATCAGTTTTCTCCCGTCATTGGCAATGACAGGTGACATGATCATCATGGGTACTTCTGCATTCCGCTCCGGTTGGGTATAATCAGATAACTTTTTATCTAATACCCCACCCAGGTTTTGATTCAGGTTTTGTTCAAATACATATCCCCGATCGCGTTTATACTTATTTCCCAGGTATTCAAACTTCCTGAACCTGGAGAAGGCATCGTTTACCACGAGACTGAAAATAATTGCATTCAGATTGTCTTTGCCAATATTTGCCAGATGCTCCTCAGACTCCGGTCGTATGGATTCGCCCAGATTCTTCCTGTATACAAGCTCCCGGTAATAGGCACTCCCAATCAACCCTCCGGATGCTCCGGTGATTAATATCGTTCTGTCATTCAATGACCCATCAAGCACACTATCGGCTTTTTGGAGCGCATTTACTGCCCACAAGGCTGCCCTTTGTCCCCCACCACTTACGCACTGCAGGATCATTTTTGGCTTGTCTTCAGATTGCCTTGCTTTCCAATTTTCAAGGATACCCAGCATAAATGCCTTGTCCTTGTTGAATTGGTCTACATTATTCAATTCATGCAGACTCTGTATAGAATATTCGGCCTTTTCCGCAGAATAATCAAGGCCTCTGGCCGGATAAAACCCTTTGACAATGCCGGTTTTTATCAAGGTGTTCACAAAAACAAAAAGCACCAGGACAAAAGCTATCCCCCATCCTTTGAACCAATACGAAACAGCACCCACCAGCATGACCAGTAACGAAAAAAGCAAGAGTGTGCTGGCTGCCGCTGGAATCTGGAAATATTTCACCTCCATGAAAGCACCCAAGGCAACCACCAGCAGGATGATTGTCAATTCTACAATCACAGAGTTGAAGTGGTTCTGATCAAAAACTTTGAGCACAGCCTCCTTGTCATAGAAGTCCATCAGGTTTTTCGTCGAACGAACCCTGAGGCGAAGATCCAGGTAGTGCCTTACAGGATATTTGTTCTCCTTGGACTCCTTCAGCTTATTCATCACCCTGTCCCTGCTGATCCCGGACCTGCGAAGTCTTTTGTCAACACTCCCGGCCAGAAACTTGAAAATATCCTTATTTGTAAACTTGAAATAGAGAAAATAGAGTACAAACATGATGACAATACCTACCAGGAGCCCGATGATATTGAGTACCACATTCAGACCCGTACTGAACTCATTGTGTAGCTGAAAATTGATGATGGCGATCAGATATAAGACCAGCGAAATCAATGGTATGGCGCTGTTGTTTACCGAAAACTTGGCAAAAGGTCGCTCCAGGATACCTAGAAATGAAAACTGATGACTATCCAGGATGTAGCAGGTAATGTTGAAAGCCATGGCCAGGTTCCCAAATGCCAACCCTACCGTAAAAAAGCTCAAAAAATTGACCTGATCTATGTACTCAGGATCCAGAAAGAGAAAATGTATGCCATAAATCCTGCCAACCCCTCCATAGACTGAGGCAATCAGCAAAACCCAAACAAAAAGAAGGGCTATATTCTTTTTGACATGATGAAATACCAGTTGAACAGGCAAGGAATATAGTATATCATCTAATATCTTACGCACGATTAGCAATATCCTGATTAAGTCTGATAATATATCAAAAAAATGAAATTATTATAACGATATGCCCATTGATTCGAGTTTTTTAGTTGCCCGGGATGGCATAAGATTATACTACCGGTATTGGATTCCTGAAAAACCCAAAAAAATACTATGCATCATCCACGGACACGGTGAGCACTCAGGCAGATATCGAATGATGGCATCAAAGCTGATGGATGATCAAATAGCTGTGTACTGTATGGACATGCGGGGGCATGGTAAATCCCAGGGAAAAAAAGGTCATGCAAAAAATCTGGACCTGTTGCTCAGCGACATAGAAGAACTGCTCAAAGCTGCTCGGGTACAGGACCTTGAAAGCCCACTGTTTCTGATGGGGCATAGTATGGGAGGAAATCTCGTGGCTAATTATATGATTTCTAATGATTCCAGGGAGGTCTCCGGATTCATTTTATCCGCACCCTGGTTTAAACTGAAGCTTGAGACATCGGCCTGGAAAGTAAAGACGGGGCTGCTTGTAGGGAAAATCTGGTCTTCTTATTCTACTTCCACCGGTTTAGACCCTGCCAAAATCAGCAGGATAACCTCTGAGGTGGAAAAATACGTGGAAGATCCCATGGTTCATGACAAGATCTCTGTTGCGTTGTACAATGCCATCACAGCGGGCAGTGTGCTTGCGTTGCAGCAGGCTGAGAAAATCAAAAAACCAGGATTGGTCTACCATGGAACAGATGACAGCATTATAGACTGGACGGCTTCAGAAAAATTCGCTTCAGAAAACAAAAAGATTGACTGGAAAGCCATTGAGGAGGCCTTTCATGAACCTCATAATGATGTGTGCAGGGAAGAAATCTATGCCTTGGTGAGCGATTGGCTGAAAAAGCATTAACGCTAATGTCCAATGTGAAAAAGGGCGTCGCCACGATTGATCACCGGATTGTTGTTCACCCCTATAATGTACCCATCCACATGTGATTTCATTTTGATCTCGTATTCTCCGTAGGGATCACTGACTACACCCAGGATCTGTCTTTTCTGTATCACCGACCCATTTCTGACATAGGCCACATGCAATCCGGCCGACTTGGCCCTTATCCAGGTAGACTGGTGGATTATGGTCGGCTTTCGGGCGCTTTCAGGGGTTTCGTCAATCATATCCAGATGTTTCAGCACCCGCAGCATCCCATTGATTCCCTCATCAATGGCATTTTTTCTAAGGCGCAATGACTCACCGGCCTCATATACCAGGATCCGCTTATCCAGCTTGAAGGCTTCTTTTCGCAGGGACTTATCCCTGAAGGGTGAATCCAGGATATAATGGGTGCCAAAGGCTTCAGCCAGCCTATGGTTTACTTTGTCTTCGAGCTTTACCCTGATCTGGGGGTAATTGTTGATGCGGGCACCTCCTGTATGAAAATCTATGCCATAATCGATATGAGGGATGATCTCCGCCATCAGGAAGTGAGCTACCTGGCTGGCTAAGGAGCCGGTCTTACTACCCGGAAAGGAGCGGTTGATGTCTTTGCCGTCCGGAACATCGCGGGAGAAGTTGATGAACCCATAAATATTGATGATGGGTATACAGATCACCGCACCTTTATTGACCACATATTTCTTCTCTGAGATGATCCTGCGCATGATTTCCACACCGTTGATCTCGTCACCGTGCATCCCGGCGATGAGCATGAGGACCGGCCCCGGGACTTTGGACTGGTGTATAAAAATGGGGATGTCGATGAGTGTGCCTGACGGGAGCTTTGCGATATTGACGTTGATCCGTTTGCTCTCCCCGGGCTTAATTTCCTGGCCAGCGATTTTCATGTATCAAATGTACGCAAATAGCTCATTTTTGGTGCATGCCAAAAGTTTTGAAATATAAGCTGGTGAATCTCCGCCCTGAACTACACGTGGTTTTTCCTAGCCAGAAATGTGCTCCCCATCATTTGGACTGGGATCAAATCACCGCAAACCCATAGTACTTCACCAGATTCATTGAGCATCAGTTTCAGCGGGCCACTTAGTTGTTGGGTCGTACCGACTACAAGAAACCTTGGTTGTTAGGCTCAGTTATTGTCTTCAATGATGTTTTTGAAAAGTTGCTCAATGTCAATTTCCTCCCCCTTTAAATGTCGATAGTAAGTTCGAACAATAATTGACGACATATTATCAGGATGTTCAATACCATTTTCATTAAAATATTTTGCCAATCTAGAACCTGCCCATAATCCCCAGCTGTTCCTCATCCATAAGCCGGATCCAAAATGTTGACTTACAGAAAAATCGTTTTCCGATTTCTCTAAAGCCCACTTTTTTGTTTGTTCACTCCATTCTTGATCAAGAAATCTCCAACAATCTTCCAAATCTGTAGGAACATATACTCCTCTTAAAGTATCTGTTGTTGCAATGTTGGCGGTTTGCTCATCCCAACGTTTCTCGATGGCGGCGTATTTATTTCTGAGTTGTTCTAATTTTTGCTCATGTCCTAGCAATGAACGCTTATATGCTCGTAGAATGACTTCAAGGATTAAGCCGTTTTCAGTTAACCCACTTTTCTTAAAAGTTCTTTCAAGTTTTGATTTTTTATATGATTTGAAAAACTGATCGTCAACAAGTGCTCTGAATTCATAACTACTATTCAGAAAGTCTAATAATTGACCTTCAGGAATGTCCTTGATCACTTCAATAGCTGTGTCCGGCAGTTCTCTGTTAAGAAATTCAATAGCCGAATTCGTATTAACTACTTTTTGGGCATAGCTCAAATTAATTGATAATAATGTTAATATGATAGTTGAGATTTTTCTCATCCAGAAATTGAGCCTAACCTTTAACTTTCCTTCATATAAATATTCCAGGAAACTGAATTGATTAACTTAAAGATAGGAAATGCAGGTGTAATCCATGCGCTCACGAGGCCCGAAATTTGGCAGGTTCCGATAAAACTAGTGAATTAGCCACGCCCGGCAAGGGGGTGCTTCCAAAGTATCAGATAACCACTGCGTTTAGAAATATGAAAAATCCTGCGAACTGAAGCTAGTAGAAAGCACTGTCGTTTCTCAGCTGCTAATTTATGGTGATGTTCGCACAAAAGCCAGTGGAGAGGCACTTTGGCGCATAGCTGCTAGCTAACTAACGGTTATCTATCGGAATTTACCAGCTCAAACACATCTGTTCCAGTTCGCCAGTGTCAGTTAAATAGATAGTTCCCTGTTCACCTCCAAACGACCAATGAGCGAGAAAAATTAGTTTGTTGTTCACCGAGTCATAGCTAAGTCGTTCGGCGCTCCAGAAGAAAGTGTTCGAAAATTTGGGTTCCAAACTGACATCCAGTTCGAGTGCCCAGTCGAGTTGATGATTCGTAGACTTTACTAGGATTGGAGCTTGCTTGTCCGTTCGGTTGACAATTCCATATTTGCCAAGTTCCGTCGAAACTGAAGTATCAAAGTTCAGCGTGTCAATATCTAGTTCAATAGTTCGTCCAAAGAAAGGTCCGTCGTTGAAGCCGCAAGGTGGGATGCTGTTCAGGAAGCTAAAAAAAATAAATCCAAAAAACAGGATCACACCAGTCACTCCAGCCAATAGAATCCATAAAATATTCTTTCGGGTATTCATTTTGTGAGTTGCACCTCTGACATATAACCCGGATAGAGCAAGTGGCCCTCCCGGTTCTATGAAAATCTAAACTAGCTAAATCTGCAGTGAGATGCAACGGGAAAATTCCTACTGCTCACAGAAGATGAATGCTCCTGACTACGTCAGAGGCAGAAAGATATAAGCCTTTCCCAGAGAGGTTTTAGCAATGAGGCTTCTGAAAAAGTGGCTATGAAATGCTTAAGGCCATTCATCATACCGCATGTTAGGCTCTGTTATAATTTTCCCCTGCTCATCTTCCCACTTATTTGTTATCAGGTTGTAGAATTCTATTCCGTCCTTAATTCTTAAAGTTGCCTTTGATACGATTCGATCTAAATTTTGCTCCATCCAATTGTGAGAAAACCATTTAAGAGTTAATTCAATAGAAAGTTTAAGTTTAGCATCTCCATCATTTCCTTGCTTTTTAAGGTTTGTTAAGAATACTCCATCCACCTCAAGTAGTCCATTTAGTGATTTGTCAATCTCTTTAAATTCCTCTTCATAAATCAGATTTTCAAGTCTGATCCTAAAAGTAGAAGGATCAAGCGTAAAGTCAATCCAAGGCGATTCAGTGACCGTTTTAATTTCTTTTAATTGAATTAATACTTGTTCTAATTCTGAGTTTTTGCCTTCGAGAAGATCTGCAAATTTATTGGTATAGACTCGTTCATTCTTAAAATGATTTCGCCATCGAATAAAGGGAACTGATACAAAAAAGATCATTACTGCTAGCAGAAAATATAGTGGGATTACTGATTCAGTAAAAGTGTAGATAAACAAACAAGCAGCAATTAGAAACAGCACACGAATGCCTCCGAAAAGTATCAAAATTTTGATTTGCTTGTTATGGCTTAATAGAATATGCTGTTCAAGATAATTCAATCCAATTGATGCGTTCAGAAGACGATAGAGCCTAACGCCAAGCTATGGGTTGTATGCCCCGGCCCTGGCAAGTTCAGATAAAACTAGCGAATCTGCCCAACCCCCACAACAGTATCTACGAAGTACTGCGTTACTAAGATAAATAGCCAGAACTGCAGGAGAATCTAAAAGTGATGGAAGTAGCAGAATGGGCAGTGAGCGGTCAAGTCCAAATGGCCTTTGCATTAAAGCACTCTGGCGCATAAGTGCTAGCGCTTGTTATCTACCTATTCACACTTCAGAAATAGATTTGCCTGTGTTTCTCTGCTGATACATTAGCAGATATGAAATCGCCATTATTAGAGCCAAACTGCCCAAGAAGATGGGCATTTGTAAGTTTGAGAGTTTAGATAGTTCGCCACTGGTTATACCAATTAGGCTGACTTTACTGTAAAGCAGTTGTCCAGCAATCAGTACTCTGATAATTCTCAGTGTTCGAAGGTTTATCTTGTAAAGTTTAGAAGCGTTCGTATCCGTTACAGAAATTGGATAGTTGAGTAAATGGGGTATCTTGTTTAAGAAGTATATTCCAACATATACTGCAGTCATTAAAATAGGTGTTAACCAAATTAATTCCTTGTTGCTGTAAATGTTTGGGTTACCCCAAAAGTCATAATGAACAGGGACCTGTTCAGGCATAAACCAATAGTTGGTTAATAAAAGGTACCAGGTTACTAGAATGAACAGAGCTCCAAGAACTTCAATTACCCAATCAAATATTGACATTGAAATTTTAATTTTTGGGTTCATTGGGTTCAAAGTTTAGTAGCGCAATGGTAGATAACGCCAAGCTAGCAGGTGTGAGCCCACCAGCTGTGACTAGCACAAGATAGCGAAACTGCCCAACTACCACAACAGTATCTACGAAGCACTACGTTCTGCAGATAAAATGCCAGAACTGCAGAAGAATCCAAAAGGTGATGAAATAGCAGAATGGGCAGTGAGCGATCAAATCGCACAGGCTCTGGCAGCAAAGCACTTTGGCACATAACTGCTAGCGCTTGTTATCTCTCTGTATTTTCATCCCCCTTGTCATCTTGTTCACCACGGCTTACTATCCACTTTGCAAAGTTCCTGGTGTTAAGTAGTAAAAAAATTCCGGCGGCAAGCATAAATATGTTCTGATACAGATGATTCTTGGCAGTTGTTGTCCAGAATTCTACTTCCTTGTGGTCATGGTAATAAATACTGTTCACTTGTTGAGACAAAAGATCCGGTATTGAGTTGATAATCGCTATTACGGATATTATTGCAAGTGCAATTTCAATCAAATCAGTTTTACTGTTTCGGAGTTCAAGTGTTCCCTCGTTGTTCTTGGAAATCTTGTTAACTATCAGTTCAGTTTTGAAAACCGCAAAATAGGCAAAGAAGAAATCGATGATAAATGTAAGTGAGAGTCCTGCGTAGATGTACCAACCCTGAAGGTGATCGTCGTTAAAGGTGTTGCTGCCAATAACCATGTAAACGAATTCCATTACATGTTGGATAAATCGTACAAAATAGTAGAGTCCAAAAATTTTGATTGCTACGTTCAGGAGTTCAGTTTTCGTCATGCAGTCAACGAGAGATAACAATTGTCTAAGCGGAATTCCGCTTATTTCTTATCAAATATACCCCGTTGTATTTAAATGATTGAGTGGCTAACCACTTTATGAATGTCTCCCTGGGCTACAGGGGTGTATATTTCAGCTACTTTTGGTTTTCTTTGCCCCATCAGCCCCCTGCGCACCTCAAATTATTTCCACTTCCCGGGATTGAACCCAAAAAATAGAGCCTTGTGAAGGTCACATTACTTTTTTCTTGAACAACGACCCAACTTAGGCGCTATAAGGTAAAATTTGAGAATTCAGCATAATTAACCGTATTTATAAACGGATATATCCGATTATAAACGAATATATACGGATAAGAATTCAGATATATCGATGATAAGAACTGAACAGTTCCATTCATTTAATCAGTAAAATCGTTCTGCTTGGCAACGAGCTCGACGATTAGCTCATATTGCTCCTGGGTGAGGTTTTTATTGAAGTAGTGAACCGGATTGACAGGTTCTCCATTTTTAAGTACTTCGTAATGCAAGTGGGGGGCCCTGGATAGTCCGGTGGATCCCACATACCCGATCACATCACCTCGCTTTACTTTCTGGCCTTTTTTCACTTCAAACTTTGACATGTGCAGATACCTCGACTGGTAGCTGTAGCCGTGATTGATCACTACGAGATATCCTCCGGTGGTGGAGTAAAACGCTGCTTCCACCTCACCATTACCGCTTGCGTGGATGGGCGTGCCACGTGGGGCTGTGAAATCGATGCCCTCATGTTTTCTTTCATAATGCAGCAATGGATGCATACGCATACCAAACATCGAGGCCAACCTGGTCATGTCATCAATAGAAATGGGCTGAATGGCCGGGATAGAAGCGTACATCTTTGCCTTGTCAAACGCCAGCTCATCAATGAGATTATAGGACTTCTCCTGAATGAGCATCTCGTGATTGAGTTGATCTATTTTTTGGAATGTCCCTATGATCAAATCCTTTTCCGAATTATTGCTTTCGTAGATATCCGCTCTTCTGCTGGTACCCCCGACACCCCCTCTTCTGACAGACTGCGGTATTGGCTTTTGTTCGAAATAAACCCGGTAAATATCATCATCCCGCTCAGAAAGGGCACTGAGATGTTGCTCTGCAGCATTCAGCTTCTGGCTCAGGTCTCCGTAATGCTGAACGATTGCTTCACGTTCATTTTTCAGTTGTGTAAGCTTGGGTGTGTCGTAAAATTTCGACAAAGTGAATAATATGCCGACTGCTATTGCTAAAACAAGGGTAAAAAAGCCAAATAAGTTTAATAAGACATCCGTCTTAGACACCCGTATGCGCTCATAATTGCAGGTATCCGTATTGTAATAATACTTGAGTTTGGCCATTTAGGTTAGGTTAGGTCTTTCGCAACAAACCAAATTGTTGTGACTGGGTACCAATAATTAATGACGCAAGATAATAATTTTTTGGTGACGGTATTATCTGGCGGCTGACTGAACCAGTCTCTACTAAATTACTCAGAATACGCAATCCGACTTTGAAACGATAAATTAACCTTTGATATCGCCTGACTCAAATGTGCATTTACTTCCGGCAATCGCTCCAATAAACCCTGACTTACCTCAATCTCACAACCCATGTACCGTGTATCTTCAAACCTGGTGCGCAGGTAGGTAGTAAACCCGTCCGAGATACCCAGATAAGGTTCATTTTCTTTTACAACGAATCCACTTCCTGAAAGCTGATCCACCAAAAGCTGCGCATATTGCAGTTCATAATCGCGACCCGGGTCAAACAAAATACCTATGTCAACATCCCTTCTGTTGCCATTCCAATCCGGTGTGAAAGTATGAATCCCCAGATGCAAGACAGGCCCTTTGCCTGTAAGCTCCCGGATTTGGGATTCAACCAATTCCCGGTATGGCTTATAATAGGTATTGACTAATTGTATTTTTTCCTTTCTACTCAGAAGATAGCTGAATTCAGAAAACAACTGTTCATTGTCCAAAGACCTGTTTGGCTCTATCAGCAATCGGGTATAAGGATAGATAAAAGGGTCTGACTCCAGGTGTTTTCCCAGGTATTCTGCGATATCATATGATCCAGGATCCCAGCCTCTGTGTGAGTTTAGGTCAGATTCGGCCTGCATAAATAATGATCGGAAAGCCTCAGGCACTTCATTGGAGGCGTGCTCACAGCTTATGACCACCTGCAATTTCATGGTTCGAACAGTTTATCCTTACCCAGGCAGTTGGCCAATTTGCGGTAAACTGCTTTCAGATTGTCTCTGCCAAAATCACCATCCAAAGCAGTGATGATCCGCTCTGCCAGGGTAGCCTGATTGATCTGTTGTATTGTTGTTTTCCAGGGTGTGGCAGCTTCCGGATATTGGCTGGTCACTTTTTCTATGATCATCGCCCAGAATTCCTTGCCTGTTATGCTGTCATTGATCCTCCAGCTTCTCAGGTATTCTTTGTCATCGATGATAGTGCTGCCTCCATTTTTGATGGTTTGACTAAACACACCATATAGTGTTTCTGTAGAGAGGTCCAACTGATCAGAAAAACTGATCCATTTCTCAGACACGAGCAGCTTCAGCAGATGGGAGATAAAAAATACAACAGCCAGATCAGCGGTTGCACATTCCTGGATATCCACGATCCTGATTTCAATACTCCCCCGGTCAAACCTGGCAATGGCACCTCTTGAATTTAACCAGACCGGCTGAAGCATGTTATCAGGATCATGCGGTTTGATGGCTTTCGCTATGCGATCGTAGATCTGCTTTTGATAGCCATGCATCGTCACCACCTTTTCAGGTATCACCATCCCGGTGATCGCCGGGATCTTGGATTGATTCTTTTGATAATAGAACAGCCGTTTGTCCATGTAACCTGTAAACTTCTCGCCAAGAATGGGCGAAGAGGCTGTCAACGCCGGAATAATCGGGAGGATGAAACGAATGGCTGTGTGGAGTTTGGCAAATTCCTCATCATCATAAAAGGGCAGGTTGATATGCGTACTTTGCAGATTGGACCATCCGTGTCCCTTACAGCCAAAGATCCGGTCATAAATCCGGTAAATTTCCCCACTGTCATACGGCCACAAAACAGTGTCCTCGGCAGGCTTCATCCAGGGATGGGCCGCAGTAGACATGAGCCGGGCATTTTCCTTTTTCAGCAGGTCGTTGATCTGCCGGACATTGGAAACAAAACTATCTCTGATGGCTGCCAGGTCACTGGTAGGGCCATTGGATTTTAATTCCACAACATGACTTACCAATTCATTGCTCCAGCAGACATCCCCTTTTTCCAACTCACCGGTTACTTCACCATTGGCGTCTTTCAACAAGACTTCTGCTATAGGCTTTACATTTAAGGTGGTATCATCAACAATCATATACTCCAGTTCAATGCCATAGGCTTGAAACAGATGGAGTCTGGGGCTTTTACTCATAATAATTTAGGTCAGTCTTGACATGAATTCCTGCATGATGGTCAGGTAAAGTTGTTGTTTGATGGATTGATCCTCCACACCCTCATCGAGGTTTGGATTATCATTGATTTCTATGATGTAATACTTGTTGTTGCTTTGCTTGATGTCTACCCCATACAGCCCATTACCAATCAGGGAAGTAGACTTTACCGCAAGGTCCAATAGCTGAGTGGGTGCCTGCTCTACCGGGATGGATTCCGTATCCCCCTCACCGGTCAGCTTCCCGTCTTTCCAGTTGGCTATCTGCCAGTGATCCGCGGCCATGTAATACTTACAGACATAAATCGGCTTTTTGTTGAGTACCCCTACCCTCCAGTCAAACTGGGTGGGAATGAATTCCTGGGCAATGACGAGGTCTGAAGTCTGAAAGAAATCCTTCAAAACCACCTCAAGCTCTGCCTGGTCCTTTACCTTCTTCACCCCTTTGGAAAATGATCCGTCCGGCTGCTTAATGATCACAGGAAAATCAAATTCCATCTTCTGTTGTCCGGGACGATCCTTCCTGACAATCCAGTATTTAGGTGTTGGGATTTTATTGGCGCTTAGCAATTCACTCAGGTACACCTTGTTTGTGCATCGCAGGATCGATTCGGGATCATCCATTACCACAAGCCCTTCGGAAGCTGCTTTCTTGGCAAACTTGAAGGTGTGATGGTTTACGTTGGTCGTTTCGCGAATAAACAACGCATCATACTGAATGAGCTTGGCGAAGTCGTTCTTGGTGATCAGGTCCACATTGAATCCCACCTGTTCGGCTGCCTTCATAAAATACTGAATGGCTTTCTTGTTGGAAGGCGGCGTACCTTCTTCCGGATTGACCAAAATCGCCATGTCATATTTTTTCCTGCTGTATTGCTTCTGCAGGCGTTTCTTGCCCTGCAGATATTCATCAAGGGACTGCTTGAGGTGATCCAGATGCTCTGTAGGAAGCTCTTTCAGGTTGAGCGGTTTCAGGTTTGTTAAAAACCACTTATCCTTTTTAGAGAAAATCGCCCTGAGGATGGGTACCTGGAACAAATTAAAAATCAATAGTCCTACCCTGTTGAATGCAGCAACATCTGATTTCCCAAAGCAGATATTGATCTCTATCCTGTCTCCGGAGACTTTTCTGAATTCCTGCTGGATCAGCTCATCAAAATCTTCGGCATCCTCCCTTACAAGCGATGGAAACCTGAATTCCTGTAGCGTAGAGATTTCCGGCATGACTTTATGTCCCCGGGCCTCAGCCAGCAGCGAAACATAGTATCCCAAGCTTTGGTAATGGTAAGATTTACACAGGTTGATTACTTTGAACTTTTTGTTCTTCTGATACTGCTCCTCTGAAAAGTAGTCCTGAGGGGAGATAATTTCAGCTTCACTATTGGAGGAAGTCCAGTCACCGGGGTGATCAGTAACAATAATTTTGGATGACATTATTTAGGTTTAATTACTAATAAGTTAGCATCATAAGTCATAATTCCCAACAAGATGGAATTAATCAGCCGCCTTAAATTCACCAAATAGTATTGAGTTTCACTGATTGGGTTAGACTCTAGCGGGTCTGCGATGTATACAAGTCGTTTTACGGGATCGAAGCCACGAATGACAACAAAATGACCGGCAGGCTTCCCTTTCAGGTCATCATATTCGTTCGTTTCGGGTATTTCACGTGAACAATTGTACAGGTAAGTCGCGCTGAGCCCGGTAAGAACAGGCGTTCCTTCCTCCAGGATACCCCTGATCAGCTTGGAACTCAGCTCTTCAAATAAGATTTCGCCCCCTCCTTGCAAAAACTTCAAATAGGCATTGGTTGCTGTTTTAAACTTCTTGCTTGTTTTATGTAAAAGCTGCTCTTTAAGTCTCTCTTCCAGGGAGATACCCGGCACAAACCAGGTAGGATCAAACATTTGAAGATCGTAGGTGATCAGTTTGGCAGAATAACCTCTTTTCAAAGCATGATTGCCCAACATCACTCCGAGAGTACCACCGGTCTTCAGGCTTTTGACCTGGTCTATGACATCCTCCAGTGAAATATTGTCGTTGAAATATTGATATACAGCATGAAGACTTGTAGGTCCGCAGGTTTCATCGTTTGGCTGTGGACGAATATCTACTTCAAGTGATCCCCGTTCCATTAACCTTTC
The DNA here is from genome assembly GCA_965228595.1 of Cyclobacteriaceae bacterium. Lineage (GTDB taxonomy): Bacteria > Bacteroidota > Bacteroidia > Cytophagales > Cyclobacteriaceae > UBA7330. The sequence goes on from OZ245828.1 coordinate 990,495, forward strand.
CATACTCATATCATTTATTCATCCTCCAGGTCTTTTTTAATAATCAATCTGTTACCTCTGTTGTAGGTGAAGTAATTCCAGATCCATTGTGAAAACACGAGTAATTTACGCCTAAAACCGATAATTGAAAACAGGTGGATAAACATCCATATGAACCAGCCTAAAAAACCGCCCAAACGAATACCAAAAGGTGCATCAATCACTGCTTTGTTCCTTCCTATGGTAGCCATGGTGCCCTTATCCACGTAACTAAATGGCTTTTCTTTACCTCCCAGCATCTGCGCGATCAGATTTTCTGATAACCTTTTGGCCTGCTGAATGGCTACAGGTGCCAGCATAGGTAGTCCTTTGGGGTACTTTGCAGATTCGTGGTAGGAGACATCACCTATCGCGAAGATATCCTTCGCTCCCCACACTCTGTTGAATTCATCAACTTTGATTCGACCCTTCACATCAGATCCTTCAGGCAATCCCTTGATGCTGTTTGGTTTTACTCCCGCTGCCCATACCAGACACTGTGTCTGTATTGTACGCTTGTCGCTGAGTGTAACCACCTCACCATCATAGCTTTTAACAAATTTTCCCAGCAGAAGGCGCACTCCAAATTTCTTCAGATATCGCTTGGCCCTGTGACCTGATCTTTCGGACATACTCGGCAGTACCCGGTCTGTACCCTCTACCAGCCAGATTTTCAGCTTTGAAAAATCCAGCTCGGGGTAGTCTTTAGGCAATACATGTTTCCTGAGCTCACCAATTGCTCCTGCCAGCTCCACTCCCGTAGGGCCAGCACCAACAATCACGATATTCATGTATTTCTCGAGCTCTGCATCTCCATCGGCCTGAATAGCTTCCTCGAAGTTGTTGATCAGCTTGGTGCGTAATTCAATCGCATCACTGATCTCCCGCAACTTGTGCGCATTTTTCTTCAACTGTTCATTGTTGAAAAAATTGGTGCTCGAACCTGTGGCTATCACCAGCTTGTCGTATTCTAAAAACCCAGAGCTGGTAATTACCCGCTTCTGCTCAGGGTCCACACTTTTCACCTTAGCCATTCTAAAGTGAAAGTTCTTGTTGTCCTGAAGGAATTCCCGCAGCGGGCTGGATATGTCGCCGGGACTCAATCCTGCTGTAGCTACCTGATATAATAAGGGTATAAAACTGTGATAGTTATGTTTGTCTACCAGTACCGTTTGAACATTCTGCTTGCTCAAATGCCTGACCAGCTCTATCCCGCCAAAACCACCTCCAATGATCACGACCCTTGTCAGGTCGTTTTTGGGTATTCGCTCTTTAATCCTGTTGAGCTTAGGCTTTTCCGGGACTAAAATATTTTGTTCTTCCATATTAGTGTTCAACAGAGAAGGGTACATATTGTTCGTCTGTTCCTCCTCTGAAACAATTGGTAATACGTTAAAGGTTTCGGTTAGTTTGACTATTTTCGGCATTAATTTTTTATGAAAGGAAATCCGAAAATAATCAGGTCCTGGTGTATGTATGACTGGGCCAATTCAGTCTACAACCTTGTGATCAATACCTCGATTTTTCCGATCTATTATACAGCTATCACAGCCAGTGAAGGAAGCGGTGATTATGTGGATTTTTTTGGTTTTAAAATAGTCAATTCGGTACTGTACAGCTATGCGCTCTCCTTCTCCTACCTGCTTTCCGCACTGATCCTACCCTTGCTATCCGGAATAGCTGATTATACTGGCAAAAAGATGACTTTTCTAAAGATCTTCACTTTCCTGGGTGCCTTTAGCTGCATGGGGATGTTTCTGTTTACGAAGGGTAACATTGAATGGGGGATCTTCTGCGTGATCTTTGCCAGCCTGGGTTATAGCAGCAGCCTGGTATTTTATGATGCGTATCTCCCCGAGATTGCCACTCCGGAGCAAACAGACAGGGTGAGCGCCAGAGGATATGCATATGGCTACTTAGGTAGTGCGCTGATGCTGATCATGAGCCTGATACTGATCACCTACTATGAAACTTTCGGATTTGAAAACACCGGACAGGCAACCAGGCTGGTCTTTTTGCTAGTCGGTATCTGGTGGATTGGTTTTGCACAAATCCCTTTCAACACCCTACCTGTCAATGTCTTTCATAAAAAACCAAAAGGAAGGATATTGTTGAATGGATACCGGGAAATCAGGTCCGTCTTTTTCAGGTTAAGGACATTAAGTAACATGAAAAAGTATATTCTGGCCTTCCTTTTCTTCAATATGGGAGTCCAGACGGTGATGTTGCTGGCTACCTTATTCGGATCAAAAGTCCTTCATTTGGAGGCCGGGCAACTGATCCCTATTCTTCTGATCATTCAATTTGTAGGGATTGCAGGATCACTGCTTTTTGCTCGCTTATCTGATAGAAAAGGCAACATATTTTCCCTGACCATTATGATCATCATTTGGATTGGGATTTGCCTCTATGCTTTCTTCATTACCAATGTGACCCAATTCTACATCATTGCTGTATTGGTAGGACTGGTGATGGGAGGGATTCAGGCGTTATCCAGGGCAACTTTCTCTAAACTGATACCGGAAGAAACAGAAGATCATGCCTCCTACTTTTCATTCTTTGATGTCACATTCCATATCAGTGTAGTTCTCGGTACATTCAGCTATGGGCTGATAGAACAAATGACCGGTAGCATGCGAAACAGTTCCCTTGCCTTAGGGCTTTTCTTCCTTATCGGTCTTGTTATACTTAGGTTTGTTAAGTTACCTCCTTATGGAAAAGCTTAACCTACCGGACTGCTCGCTCAGGATCAAAAATGAAGAAGGCAACGAATTTGTATTTGACATTGTCAGGAAAAAGTATGTGACCCTGACTCCGGAAGAATGGGTACGACAGCACTTCCTTCACCTCATGATCAACCACCTGCAATATCCCAGGTCACTGATCAGCCTTGAATTCCCTTTGACCTATTTCAAATCAGGTAAACGGTCTGACATCCTGCTGTCTGACCGAACAGGCAAACCCTACCTGCTCATTGAATGTAAGGCTGCAAAGGTGAAACTTGGACCGGAAACGATCCACCAGATTTCTACCTACAACAAGGTGATCCAGGCCCCCTACATTGCCATGACCAATGGCATGAAACATTTTATCTGGAAATTCAGTGGGTCAGATTACCTCCCACTGAAAGAATTCCCTAAACTAGCCTAGATAAAGCACTTCCTTTACCTCGGTGTATTCCAGATCAAAAGCTTCTGCAACTCCCTGATAAACCACCTTTCCTGCGACAATATTGAGTCCCTTTTTAAGTTCCTCATTCTCAGTGCAGGCTTTTTTCCACCCTTTATTAGCCAGCTGCATGGCATAAGGTAAGGTGGCATTGGTCAGCGCCAAAGTAGAGGTATAGGGTACTGCTCCAGGCATGTTGGCCACACAGTAATGTACCACTTCATCGATGATAAAGGTGGGATTGTCGTGGGTGGTGGGCGTACAGGTTTCTATGCATCCCCCCTGATCCACGGCCACGTCTACCAATACAGTTCCTGGCTTCATGTCTTTCAGCATATCACGGGTAATCAGGTGTGGTGCCTTGGCGCCCGGGATAAGTACTGCTCCTATGATCAGGTCATGCGTACTGATCAGCTCCCGAATGTTGTATTCACTCGACATGAATGTGCTCACGTTGGCAGGCATGATGTCTTCCAGGTATCGGAGTCGGGGGAGGTTAATGTCCATAATGGTGACATCAGCACCCATTCCCGAAGCCATCTTTGCTGCATTTGTTCCTACGATACCACCACCCAGGATCAAAACCTTGGCTGGTCGCACACCGGGTACGCCTCCCAGTAGAATACCCCTTCCTTTCTGGGGTTTCTCCAGGTATTTGGCTCCTTCCTGGATAGCCATTCTGCCAGCCACCTCAGACATCGGAATCAACAGTGGCAACGTCCTGTCAGTTTTTTCTACCGTTTCGTATGCAAGACAGACAGCCCCGCTGTTGATCATTGCATCCGTCAGTGGCTTACTCGACGCAAAATGAAAATAGGTAAACAGCAATTGATCCTTTTTAATAAGTCTGTACTCAGGCTCAATGGGCTCTTTCACCTTTATAATCATTTCTGCTGTTTCATAAACCTTCTCTATAGACGGAAGGATATTTGCCCCAGCCTGAACATATTGATCATCACCAAACCCACTATCAAAACCTGCTCCACTTTGAATGTAAACATCATGTCCTTGCTTGACCAGCTCAATCACCCCACCTGGAGTAATGGCTACCCTGTTTTCGTTGGATTTTATCTCCTTTGGAACCCCAATAATCATCTGATAAATGCTTTTATTAACAAAGATAAGTGCATGAGTAATCAGATTTGTAGTGTCTGAAAAATTCGATAATATACCTAACTGAAATTTACCGGTTCAAAATAATATTTCATGATTTTATGACAGATCAAAATATTATTCCTTTTTCGTCTCTTCGAAAAACCAATTCAATAGAAATATATGGCCGATTCTCTATTACCTCTGATGATTTTTTAGTATTTTTGAGTTCCTTGAAATGTTGAAATTTTGTTTAATAAAACCTCTTTTTAGTGGGCACTCAGGAAGTCACAACTAAAACCAAGTTTAATAAAGCAGAGGTGCTGTTTGATTACGCACTGGCAGTAGAAAGTCGTGAAGCAAGCATCATTGGACGCAAAGAGGTTTTTATGGGCAAGGCCAAATTCGGCATTTTTGGTGATGGCAAAGAGGTAGCTCAAATTGCGGCAGCCAAAGCCGTGAAAAACGGAGATTGGCGCTCTGGATATTATCGCGACCAGACGATGATGATGGCCATGGGTCAGCATTCCTCACAGGAGTTTTTTGCTCAGCTCTATGCACACACAGATCTAGACGCAGAGCCAGCCTCAGCAGGGCGGATGATGAATGGACATTTCGGGACCCGGTCAATGACCCCGAACGGCGAGTGGAAGACACTCACTGACATGAAGAACTCATCTTCAGATGTTTCATGCACTGCTGCTCAAATGCCCAGGCTCATCGGACTGGCATATGCTTCAAAGCTTTATCGTAATAATCCAGAGCTGAAAGACTTTAAGGACTTTAGTATCAATGGGAATGAAGTAGCCTTTGGAACTATTGGTAATGCCGCCACCTCTGAAGGCCACTTTTTTGAAGCCATCAACGCCATGTGTGTGCTTCAGATCCCTGTGGTGATGTCGGTTTGGGATGATGCCTATGGTATATCCGTTCCGCAACGCTATCACACCGCCAAAGAGAGCATTTCCACAGTACTCGAAGGGTTCAGAAGAGAAAAAGACCTGCAGGGAATGGAAATCTTCACTGTTGAGGGTTGGGATTATCCAACGCTGGTAAAAACCTATCAAAAGGCCGCAAGGATAGCCCGCGAAGAGCATGTCCCCAGCCTTGTTCATGTCATCAATATGACTCAGCCCCTGGGTCATTCCACTTCCGGATCGCACGAGCGATATAAGTCCAGGAAGAGACTCGACTGGGAAAAAGAATTTGATTGCAATGTAAAAATGCGGGAATGGATCCTGGAAACAGGTCTCTGTTCTGAAGAGGAGCTCAAGGAGGTAGAGCACGAGGCCAGACAAAAGGCTAAGACAGCCAGAAACGAAGCTTGGAAAGCCTATACGGCTGAAATTAAGGAGGATGTTGCAAAAGCCATTCGTCTTATTGGTGATGCTGCCATGGTTTCAAGCAATAAAGTTGCTTTAAATGAAGTTAAAGCTGACCTCAAAAGTGTCTTAAACCCACTTAAAGCTGATACCATGAGAGCTATCAGAAAAAGCTTGAGGTATCTGAAGGATGAGGAATCTAAAGAGAAAGAGACCATTATCCAGTGGGTAAAGGAAAAAAATGAGATCCACAAGGATGAGTACAACTCGCATCTCTACAACGAATCTGCATATAGCCCGATGAGGGTGGAAGCAGTCAGACCAGAATACTCTGAGGATTCAGAAGTCGTGGATGGACGAGAGGTCGTGCGGGCTTGCTTTGATGAGTTGTTGAAAAGAGATCCACGGGTTTTTGCCATTGGTGAAGATGTTGGGAAGATCGGGGATGTAAACCAGGGATTTGCTGGTTTGCAGGAAAAATATGGCGAGATCCGGGTCACTGATACAGGTATTCGAGAACTCACCATTCTTGGGCAGGGAATTGGTGCTGCTCTCAGAGGTTTGAGACCTATTGTAGAGATCCAATACCTTGATTATCTGATTTATGCCTTACAGACCATGTCGGACGACCTGGCCTCGCTTCATTACCGCATGAAAGGTGGCCAGGTGTGCCCGGTTATCATCAGGACCCGTGGACATCGCCTGGAAGGTGTCTGGCATAGCGGCTCACCGATGAGCATGCTATTGGGATCTATCAGAGGCATTCATTTGCTGGTTCCCAGAAACCTGACCCAGGCTGCAGGATTTTACAATACCTTGATGGCGTCTGAAGATCCGGCACTGGTCATTGAATCACTCAATGGATACCGGCTGAAAGAGCAGATGCCGGAAAACATCGCCGAAATCAAGGTGCCACTGGGTGTTCCAGAAGTTCTGAGAGCAGGGACGGATGTGACCCTGGTAACCTATGGGTCTATCTGTCGCATTGTAATGGAAGCCGCCCAACAGCTCAGTGAATTCGGCATTTCCTGTGAGGTAATTGATGTGCAAACATTGCTGCCTTTCGACATTCATGGCTCCATCATTGACTCGTTGAAAAAGACCAATAGGGTGGTCTTTATTGATGAAGATGTGCCCGGAGGGGCTACTGCCTACATGATGCAACAGGTACTGGACAGAGACAATGGATATCAATATCTTGATTCAAAACCATTGTGCATTTCTGCCAAAGACCACAGGCCGGCATATAGTACGGACGGCGATTATTTCTCAAAACCTAATACAGAAGACGTTTTTGAGGGTGTATACCAGCTCATCTCGGAAGTAGATCCCGAACAATTTAAACCGCTTATCGGGTAATTCCCAACAGGGTCAAATCGGGTGTGCTGGCCACATTGCTGGGATGCAAATCAAAGTCGTATATGTAGAATTCAATCTTGAATTCATCATTCCCGAAAATGAAAGGGAATCCACTCGAAGTGATGGGGTACGTTATGGTTCCCCGGACTGGCCTTTGATTCTCAACTGATTCTTCATCAAATACAGGGATTCTTCCATCATAAGTGATCCCACAGCTGGTAGTGCCAAATACAGATTCAAGATCAATCTCCTGGTAAACACCATTGACCTTTCTGAAAAAGTTCAAATGAAGGTTGTAATGGAATTCATTTTTTCTGATAAAAAACGTATCTGTAGCTCCGGTACCAATATCAATAATGGCATAATCCTCACAGTTATAGGGTGTCCTGATGTCTGTGTCACTTAAAAATTTCTCATCAAGCGTGCCAGGTGTAACTAATCTAAAGGGTGGCGTAGAATTGGACCTGAGGGTAACCAGGCTATCATCGTCATCCACGACATAATCGAATGGGTGATAGGGTGGAAACGTCTCTGAGGAAAATAACCCCACATTACCGTCCCCATCTTCGAAATAAAATGACAGGACAAGGGAATCGAACGAAGAACCGGGAACAAATTCCAGGCTCCTGAATTCTATGTAGGGTATATCCGAAATGTCAGTCTCCCGGTAACAGCTAAAAATCACAGGAATCATGATTATTACTAAAAAATACCTCACCATGTACTTCATAATCGATTCCTCACTATAAATTGAACTTTGTTTTATTATAACCGATGATTGATCCTAAAAGATTCAAATCTGAACTAAATTCTATAAACGAAAAAACATTTGAAAAATTTGCGATTGAAGTCTTTAATTTTCAATGGACTCAAAATCAAATTTATCAGGATTATTGCAATCTATTGAGCATTAACCCTAAAGATGTTAGAACTTTAAAGGATATTCCTTTCCTTCCCATCACCTTCTTTAAGACACATGAAATCAAGACAGGGAAGTGGCCGACTCAAAAAATTTTTAAAAGCAGTGGCACTACCGGGGAACGCAGCAATCATCACGTCCGCGATGAAACACTGTATCACTTCAATGCTGAAACCATTTTCAATCAGCAATTTGATAAGCTGGAAAACTTCAAAATTCTGGCACTCCTACCCTCTTATATTCAGCAGGGAGATTCATCCCTGATCAGCATGGTTGATCATTTTATCCAAAAAACTCATCACAAAGGTGGTTTTTACATGGACAATTACAGTGACCTGAAGGCAGCCCTTATTTCAGGTGAAGCCCCCATGATTCTGTTTGGTGTTTCCTATGCGCTGCTGGATTTTATCGAAAAGCAGGGACCATTTACCCACCTTAAAAATCTTACCATCATTGAAACCGGGGGGATGAAAGGAAGGAGGAAGGAGATCACCCGCCAGGAACTACACAAACTTATTAAAGCGGGCTTTGGTATAGAGGCGGTGTATTCTGAATATGGGATGACCGAGCTTTTCTCTCAGGCCTATGGTAAAAATGGCTATTTTAACTTTCCTCCCTGGGCCAAAGTGATGATTCGCGACATCAACGATCCATTTGAAAATGTAAGTGATGGCATTACCGGAGGAATAAATGTTATAGATTTAGCCAATATCCACAGCATTTCGTTCGTTGAAACAGAAGATCTTGGTAGAATTACAAAAAACAGTCAGTTTGAAGTAATGGGAAGACTTGATAATTCAGATATTAGGGGCTGTAATTTGCTATTTTAACGAGATTACGAGTTAATTAGTCGTTTTTTTTTGCAGAGAAAGAAACTGTAATATATTTTTGATAATAGTTAATGTTGGGTATAAGCCATATCCATTAAAGAAAACCGCTCATGAAGTTGAAAATTTTTGTTATTGCAATCGTACTAGCTGGGTTGAGTGCATGTACCCAAAAAACTTGTCCCACCTACGCCAAACAGGATGTAGAAAAGTCAAAGCCAGAACAAATCAGAATTTGATTTAGATTTCTACGTATCTCTTCACATCCTTTACTGATATCTCATTATCTGACATTATGATCAGCCGCTCTATGATGTTTCGTAGCTCGCGGATATTACCTGACCATGCATAGTTGGTAAGCTCGTCAATAGCGTCTTTGGCAATTTTCTTGGGGGCAGAGCCATACTCAGCAGAGATTAGACCCATGAAGTGCTCAATAAGCAAAGGGATATCGTCTTTCCTTTCTCTTAATGGGGGCACCTGGATGATCATGACACTCAGTCTATGATACAGGTCTTCCCGGAAGTTCCCTTCCTGAATTTCCTTCTTTAAATCTTTGTTTGTTGCTGCCAGAACACGAACATCTACTTTGATAGACTTTTCCCCTCCTACCCTGGTAATCTTATGCTCCTGCAAGGCTCTCAGTACTTTAGCCTGTGCAGAAAGACTCATGTCGCCAATCTCATCCAGGAAGATGGTACCATTGTTAGCCAGCTCAAATTTCCCGATGCGTTGTTTATGTGCTGAAGTAAATGAGCCTTTCTCGTGACCGAACAGTTCACTTTCAATCAACTCGGAAGGGATAGCCGCACAGTTCACCTCAATCAATGGCACTGAAGACCGCGGACTTTTTGCATGTAACCAATGGGCCACTAGCTCCTTACCGGTTCCATTCTCCCCTGTAATAAGAACCCGGGCATCCGTTGGGGCTACCTTTTCTATGGTCTCTTTGATCTCAAGTATAGGTTTTGAATCACCTATAATATCATAAGCTTTGTTGATTTTCTTTTTTAGCGTCTTTGTCTCTACCTGAAGATTCGACTTATCCAGGGCGTTGCGTACTGTAAGCAGCAGCCTGTTGAGATCAGGTGGCTTTTGAATGAAATCGTATGCTCCTTTTTTTGTAGCGTCTACGGCTGTTTCAATGGTGCCGTGGGCAGAGATCATGATAAAAGGCGTGTCAATCCCCTCATTGACAGCTTTGTCTAAAAGCTCAATGCCATCCATTTTAGGCATTTTGATGTCGCAGAGCACTACGTCATAGCTGTTTTTAGACAATTCCTCCCAGGCCGCTTCACCATCCTGGGCTTCGCTCACCTGGTACTTTTCGTATTCGAGGATTTCTTTCAGAGTTTCTCTGATACTTTTCTCATCATCAACAATAAGGATCTTCGCCATTGCTTATTTTCAATTAAAATAAAAATTACAAGCCTGTAAGCCGGGTTCTGTATCCCGATACCAATAACATCAGTATCAGGATGCCCATCATTTATCTAGACCGGACATCACTGCCCGGTTCATTATCAACCTACCCATCCTGCCAACCGAGCGAGCAACTCTAAACAGGATCTATTTGGTCTTTCAACCCGTAAGGTTTACCATGCTCCTCATATCACTATGAGAACGGTGAGCTCTTACCTCGCCTTTTCACCATCACCGGAAGAAGAGCGAACTCTTCTTCTTGGGCTGTATGTTTTCTGTGGCACTATCTGTTCCCGATACCGATAATCGGTATCGGGCCCTTCCCGTTAGGAAGTACGGTGCTCTGTGTTGCCCGGACTTTCCTTCCCGAAATATTTCGGGACGATGAGCCGGCTTGCGCAGCAAAAATACTTATATAATGCTAATTTCCTGAATACAGCTAAGATAAGGCCACCTTGTAGGTTTCAAGGGCTCTTTGCCGGGCCATTTTATAATCAATGATGGGGTCAGGATATGCATCCGAGTTCAATTCAGGGATCCATTTTTTGATATACGTCTGGTCTTTATCAAACTTTTCTGTTTGTGTATATGGATTGAATATTCTGAAATAGGGTTGAGCATCCGTGCCTGTGCCTGCAGCCCACTGCCAGCCACCATTGTTACTGGAAAGCTCATAATCCAACAGCTTCTCAGCAAAATACCGCTCACCCCACCGCCAGTCTATTAGCAGCATTTTGCTCAGAAAACTGGAAGTAATCATCCGCACCCTATTATGCATGAACCCGGTATTGTTGAGTTCTCGCATTCCGGCGTCAACTATTGGGTAGCCAGTTTTTCCCTCACACCAGGCCCTAAAAACAGATTCGTCATTTAGCCATTCGATCCTATCGTATTGAGGTTTGAAAGCCTGATCCACTACTTGTGGCCAATGATACAGCACCATCATATAGAACTCTCTCCAGACCAGCTCATTGAGCCATGTATCCGACAGATCTACCCCCTTTGAGACCGCTTCGCGGATGCTCACTGTGCCATGCCGGAGGTGTACACTTAGCCTCGTTGTACCCTGAAGACCGGGAAAATCCCTGTTTTGGTCGTACCGTGAGATGATTTCCTCATTGAAGGTGGTTGATGGTATCTCTATGGATGTTTCTTTAAATCCTAAGGAAGCGAGAGAACCAGGATCTGGTCCGGACATCTGATAGAGGTTGTCGAGGGCTTGCTCCGACGCCACCTGGTCGTAATCAGCGGGTTTAAGTCGCTCCCTCCACTTATTCTTGTAAGGTGTAAAAACTTTATACGGATGTCCCTGCTCATTCAGAATTTCTTCAGGACTGAAGATCACCTGGTCTTTTACCTGGACAAACTTTACCCCCCTGGGCGTTAACAGATCACGAATCATGTCATCACGTTCTCTGGCATAGGGCTCATAATCCTCATTGGTGAAGACGCCTTTCACGTCATACTTTTCAAGAAGATCTTTAAAGGCATCAAATGGCTTACGATGATAAACCAATAGTCCGCTGCCGATTTTCCTGAATGTCTGGTGAAGCCTCATTATCTGCCGGTGAATAAATGTAACCCTGGCATCTGTGGGGTCTTCGAGCTCATCGAGAATATCTTTATCAAAAATAAAAATGGGCAGGACTGGCAGGCCAGAGGTAAGTGCCTGATATAGCCCCCGGTTGTCATGCGATCTCAGATCTCTTCTAAACCAGAAAACATTGATTTCATCCATCTTTATCAAACCTTCAACTGATGGTTTTGTTTGATCAAATACTGCTTGATACCGCTGTTGAGTCGTTCACATTCTGTGTTGGGGCAGGTTCGGCGTCTTGTACGGCTTTATCTCTTGATTTCTTCAGCAGGTCACTAAACTCATTGAAGGAGTTTACATACTGAAAACTTACCCCGGTCTCCCTGAAAAAGTTAGCTGTAGTGCTTGTGGCTGTTCGTTGCTTGGTCTGGCTGAATGCCTTGATACGAAGATGGCCGTCTTTGGTGAGAATGTACCTCACCGACCAGTCTCCGTAAAAATTATCATTGGATACATTGGATCCATTTTGAGCTACAAGTCCGCCACCGCTTACCCGAAGCCGGCCATCCATGAATGTGTAGGCCAGACGGAGTTGAAAGGTATTGAAGGCATTGGCATCGGATAACGAGCTTAGGTCAATATCGACCTCCAGGTTTTCATCTACCTGACTGATAAAATACGAGAACTGATTGCTAATGAATTCACTCAAACTGCTACCCACAGCACCTCCACCGATACTGAAGCCATCCTGAACAGAAAACTTTCTTAATATCAGCAAGCTAAAAACCTGGCGTTTTAATTCCTGCTCATTGTTGTTGATGTCTGACAAAGCTACCTGATCGGCAGTCTGTATTTGAGCAGAAGATTCATCTACCTCTATTTTAAAGTCAATCTGTGGAGACAGCATTTCTCCGGAGAGTCCCAGCATCACAAGGAAAGGGAGCCTTTGATGCTGACTGGTAGTTTCAAAATCATCACTCTGCACATAATAATCACTCAATGAGGCCATCTGCCGATAAGTGGCTGTGAGGTTGAGTATACCCTGATATGGGTCTCCATACCATGAGATGGTACTTCCTGCCCGAATATCAAACTCCTTGTTGATAAAGTTTGGTATCGTGAAGTTGTATGCCCCTTCGGTGATGGTGATTTCACCAAAGAGTTGAAATTCTCCCTGAGTATCCAATGTCATATTCAGGTTTCCAACTCCCCTGCCACGGATAATATCTCCGGTCTTAATGTCTCTGATCAATTCCAGGTATGCCCTGTTGGTAATATCCAGATCGAAATCGAGTCGGATCCCGGAGATGCTATTCCTGATCAATTCTTCAGTCACTTCCGTATGGGAGGTGTCAGACAGGTCTATGAAGCTGATATAATCCTTCTGATCAATTTCCGTGTCCTCTTCGAGTGGGATAAAAATTTTGGTGCCGGATTCTGTAGTGGCTTTGGCCTGAATCAGCAGATCTGTAACAGGTCCGGAAACTTTGATTTCGGCGGTTCCTTTAGCTGAGCCATAGTAAAGATCATTGTCTCCCTTTGCCGTGTTTAGAAATAAAAAGTTATTGGCTGAGATGTCCAGGTTGATAGCGAAATCCTTGAATCCCCGATGCCTGACTCTTCCATTGAGTGAGGCTCTGTCTCCATCTCTGTCAGTGATCTGAATCCCATTTAAGAGTATGGCTTCGTTGTTAAAGTTGATATTCCCGTTGTATGTGTATGTGGTACCCAGATAATCAAACCGGAATTTACCATTCTCTACCCTGCTATAGCCATTTAATATCGGATAAGATAAATTTCCGCTGATACTGACACTCCCACTCGCGTTTCCTTCAATATTCGAAAACAAACTCCTGAAAAGTGGTTCAAAGAGCTTCACATTGGCCTGATCAAATTCTACTGCAATATCCAATTGATCCTCATCATGATAAGGATAGTAGTATCCTTCCATTGTTATCGTTCGGATCGATTCTCTTTGCACCACAAAATCCATAGAAATGGCCTGGAGCCCTTTCACCCAGTCCGAACTTCCATTGACATTGCCAACGTACAGATCATCCACCACCAGATCATTTAAATCCAATTCGGTGAGTAATTGAATGGAACCATCTTCACCTTCTTTGTTCAATGTCACCTGACTGGTAAGTATACCACTGATCGGTATGGGAACGATTGGAGATATACTGATCAGGTCAAACTGCTTGAAATTGAGTACCAGGTCGGTAGAGTTGGCAGCGGAATAAACCCCTTTCAGGCTCACTGACTGCTCGCCATTATATAGTTCCAGTCTGTCAATGGTTATTGACTCACTTTCAATCTCAATGTTGTTATACGGGTTAAAGAACCATCGATCTCCAAACACCACCATGTTGGAAGGCTTGAAATTAAATACCAGTTTGTCTTTCAAGAGCCTTAGCTGGGCATTTACCTGGGCTGAGCTGTTATTTTCAGGTTGCTCCACATGCCCCTGGATGGTAATATCATTGTTGAACCAAATGGCTTCAATGGACATGTCTCTTGTCTCGGGTATCTGCCGCCATTGCTGCCGCGAGGAATTGATAAAAATATTGGCAATGACTCCCAGGGAATCCATGTCTTTGGAAGCGTTGATATCTATGGTATTATCATAAAATTTAACTCCTTTGTATTCCACCGAATCAATCTCAGTAAACAGAAACAGCGTGGCATTCTTTCTTTGATAATACTTACCCTCTACAATACCGCCCTCTGAAATTTTGAGGTCCTGATCCAGGAAAGCTATATAAGGGTTGATGTCCTGATAATTCAAAGTCATATTAACCTCATAATTTCTGGAATCTTTTAACCTGTCATAGATGCTTACCCTTCTTTCTAATTCAGGCTCAAAGTATGCAGCAAACTCCCTGGTGATGAGATCAGCGTCGGTGACCAACTGAGAAAAATAAAAATCTCCATTGAGCCTCAAGTGTGCCTCCTCCAGATCGATGTTTATTTCACGACTATGCTGATCTCGCTCGGCTGCGATGGAAATGGTATCGAACAGCAAGGATCGATTGTCATAACTGATATACATGCTATCTAGCTGAATTCGTCCCACAAGGCTGTCAAGGTTTAAGCCGGTGAAATTTGATGAAATGGACATTTTCAGACTGATGTCTTTTTCTGAAAAGCCCAGCGGCTTAAAATCCAGCTGATCAACAGATCCTCTTACCTCTATTTCTTCCGGGATAATCCCCAGATTTAAAGTCCCCTCTCCATTGATTTTACAATGGGGATCATCCACAATCAGACTACCCCTAAAATAAGATGCTGCAAAAATTCCATCAGCTTTGATGAAATCGTATTCATATCCCATTATCCCGGTATTGGTAATATCTGCATTCAGTTTGAAGCTGGCATTATCTACCCGGAATCCCTGACCGTCGATTTCCCCATTCAGGTTCACTTTTTGAAGTAACTCCTTGTTTTGAATGAACGCCCCCGCATTGAATTTGTCCAGAATGAGTTTTCCTGAATATTTAGCATCGGAAAAACCCCGTGGAAACTTCAGGTTAATATCCGAATACACCTTTCCATTGTCAGTGATAAAGTTTGCGTTAGCTACAAAATCATTGATAAAGCCCAGAAAGGATCCGGAAAAACGAATGGTACCCAGGGACATCAGGTTTTTACGAAATTCGCCTACGTAATCAGCAAAATCATCCGGGTTAAGGTTTCCATTAGAAATGTTCGCATCTATGAATGCTTCATCGATTTTGGGCAATCCCATAAAATCAATGTCCCCCTCAATGTGGCTACGATCATTGTATTTGATCGAGAAGTTTTTGATCGAAAGGTCAGGAATCCTTCCCAGGACATCTGCTTCCGTATCGATCATGTGATGTTCTCTGGGAACAGGTGCAAAATAGGACAGGTCATATTGATCTATTTTCGTTTCCCGTAGTTGCAAATCGAGGGATACCTTGCTGCTAAAATCATTGAGGTCCTTGAGACTGTCATAGGAGAAAGTGAGCCGATCTCTCACCACCGAGTGTGGTGTTTTCAAGAAAAGTTCGCTTAAAGTCAGTTCTTTATTTGTCAACTTAAAGAGTGATTGAAATTCCCTGATTTGAAACCGGGTATTAATTTCCTCTCCAATAAGATAGCTGACAACCGATGAGATTGTATCCTTTTTGATATCAAACTTATAAAACCCTGCCTGATTGATCATGAAGTCAAAATGTGCCAGGTCTACATATTGTTCTTCAGCATGTGCTATCTGCTGGTTGTCATAGCTCACCTTGAATTGCTCAAGCTCTATCTGAGTAACTGAAATGTTGAATGGTTTTTTTAAAGAATCTACCCCTTGCCCAGTACTTTTCAATGTCTTGATCCCCTCGATAAACTCAATGATGTTGACAGCCAGCGAGTCATCATATTTCACCAGGTTAAGTTCACCCTTAGTCAGGTAAGCATCATCCAGAAAAAGATGATTTTCCACCAGCAGATTCGATACCTGGTAGTTAATCTCTAATTCAGAAGCTTTCAACATAGGTTTTCCTTTGTGATCTTCCACCAGCAGCTCTCTGATCAATACCTGATCAAACCACTTGATCTTGATATTCTTGAGGTAGATCTGCTGGCCTGTTTGCTCATAGAGGGTTTCCAGTAGCCGATCTTTGATGGTATTCTGAACCCAGGGAACCTGCAGCAATAAAATAATGGCCAGGGCCAGGGTCACCACCAGGGTAGAACCCCAAAAAATGACTTTTTTGAGAACTCGAAGAGCGGGTGCTATCGTTATCTTACTTTTCAACTGTATTTTTGGCTCTCTATGGATTGCACAATTCTCGGTATAGAATCATCCTGTGATGAAACTTCAGCTTCTATTTGTATTAACGGAAAAATTAGAAGTAATATCATTGCAACACAATCTATTCATAAAAGTTACGGCGGAGTCGTCCCAGAGTTAGCTTCCAGGTCACATCAAAAAAATATTGTCCCGGTAGTAAACGAAGCCCTGAAGGAAGCAGATATAACACCCCACAAAATTAATGCAATTGCTTATACTCGTGGCCCCGGACTTTTGGGATCACTTTTGGTAGGTAGTTCTTTTGCCAAAGCGATGGCGTTGAGTCTGTCCATACCAGTTATTCCTGTCCATCACATGCATGCCCACATTTTTTCTCATTTCATCGAGGATCCACATCCTAAGTTTCCATTTCTCTGCATGACAGTAAGTGGTGGTCATACCCAACTTGTAAGATTAGATGACTTTGATCAAATGACCATCATCGGTCAGACACAGGACGATGCTGTAGGTGAAGCGTTTGATAAATGTGCCAAGTTATTGGGCCTCGGCTATCCTGGTGGCCCCCAGGTAGATAAACTGGCACAGCAGGGAGATTCACTCAGGTTTAGCTTCCCGGAAACAGAGATGCCGGGATATGATTTTTCATTCTCTGGGATTAAAACAGCCTTCCTGTATTTCCTTCGTGATGGAGTAAAAAAAGATGAACACTTCATCGAAAAGAATCTAAACGACCTGGCGGCCAGTATTCAGCATACGCTGATAAACATGCTATTGAAAAAATTGAAGAAGGCCGCAAAGCAGGAGAAGATCCGGTCCATAGGAATTGCCGGTGGTGTATCTGCCAACCAGGGTCTTAGAAAGGCGTTAGAAGATATGGCACAGGAAAATAAATGGGAGGTGTTTATTCCAAAATTTGAATATTGCACGGATAACGCAGCGATGATCGCATTAACTGGATATTTAAACTTTAAATCCAACAATTTCGGTCAACTTACAGACAGTCCGCTACCCCGAATGATATTTTAAAGCCTATATTTTTTAATATCACCGGCCCTTCATTATTTTTAAATTGAATAAGTATGTCATGGCTAAAGAAAAGCGATTTTCTAACGATATCAGTATAAAAAACCGAAAGGCTAGTTTCGAGTATGAGTGGCTGGAGCAGTTTGAAGCAGGCATTGTGCTGAAAGGAACTGAAATAAAGTCCATTCGGGAGGGAAAAATCAGCCTTTCTGGGGCCTATTGTTATTTACACAACGATGAGCTTTTTATCAAGGGAATGAACATTACCCCGTACACGGAGAGTTCTTTCCAAAACCATGACCCTATGCGAGAGCGTAAAATGCTCTTGAAAAAAAGTGAATTAAAAAAGCTCAAGGCCAAGACCGAAGAAAAAGGGTTAACGATCATACCCACGAAACTATTCGTGAACAAACGAGGGTATGCCAAAGTGGGCATTGCACTGGCACGGGGTAAGAAGCTTTTTGATAAGAGGGATACGCTTAAGAAGAAGGATCAGGATAGAGAAATGAAAAGATTGAAAATATGAACGCGGTCCTTGTACTCAATCAAGATTTCACGCCAATCTCAGTTTGTTCAGTTCAAAGAGCTTTTTTATTGGTCTTTTTGAACAAAGCAGAAATGTTGAGTGAGAAGTCTGATGCAGTACTTCGTTCAGTGGACAAATGTTTCCCCTTTCCCTCGGTAATCCGCATTTTACAATACGCTCACATCCCCTACAAAGGGGTCGTATTGACACGGCACAATGTATTTAAAAGGGATGCTTATGCCTGCCAGTATTGTGGCACTTCCAAAGATCTAACCCTGGATCACCTGGTCCCACGCTCCAAAGGGGGCAAATCTACCTGGACCAATCTGGTGACCGCCTGTAAGACCTGCAATGCCCGCAAAGGCGATTTCAGCCCCGATCAGGTAGGATTACGATTAGTAAGGAAACCAATTCGACCTACATATGTTATGTTTCTAAGGTCCACTACCAACAAGATGAGGGAAGACTGGATCCCATTCCTTGACAGGAAAGCATCAGCATAAGCATACACAAATGAACACATTCGAAACCATCAATCCAGCTACTGAAGAGCAGCTAAATACCTATGAATATTATCAGGATTCAAAGATCAGCCATACGATTGATCATGCACATCACTGTTGGCTGGAATGGAAAGAGACAAGCTTCCCCGAGCGCAGTGTCCTCTTTCGTAAGCTGAAAGATCTGCTTGAAAAAAAGAAAGATCAACTAGCTGAAGAAATCACCCTGGAGATGGGGAAACCGCTGGATCAATCGGTGGCCGAAATTGAGAAATGTGCCTGGGTATGCGAGTATTATGCGACCAATGCGGAAGCTTTTCTACAAAAAGAGGTCATTAAATCAGATGCATCCAAAAGCTATGTGAGGTACGACCCGCTCGGCGTGGTCCTGGCAGTCATGCCGTGGAATTTCCCCTACTGGCAGGTCTTCCGTTTTGCTGCTCCGGCATTGATGGCGGGGAATGCCTGTATCTTGAAGCATTCACCAAACACCACGGCATGTGCCTTGTCCATACAAAGAATTTTCGAAGAGGCAGGATTTCCAATATATCTGTTTAATACCATCATTGCCGACATCCCCCAAATAGAACCCATAGTGGCTAACAAAAAGATTGCTGCTGTCACATTGACTGGTTCTACCAGGGCAGGCAAGTCTCTGGCGGCCCTGGCAGGAAAATATCTCAAAAAGACTGTGCTGGAGCTGGGGGGCAGTGACCCATATTTGATTCTTGCTGATGCTGACCTGAACCTGGCCGCCGAAACTTGTGTGACGGGGAGGCTTATCAACAGTGGACAAAGCTGCATAGCTGCCAAGCGATTTATTGTAGTAAGTGCAATCAAAAAACCTTTTGTGGAAAAGGTAAAAAAGCTCATGGAAGCCAAAGTAATTGGAAATCCTACTGCTGATGAAACGGATATCGGTCCGATGGCCAGGAAAGACCTGATGCAATTGCTGGCTGATCAGGTAGACCAATCAGTAAAGGAAGGAGCTGAGATCGTTTTGGGCGGTAAAATTGATCAGGGACGCGGGTATTACTATCCTCCAACTATACTGGATAATGTAAAGCCTGGGATGCCGGCTTATGATGAAGAACTATTTGGTCCGGTAGCTTCCATTATTGAAGTGAAAGACGACGAGGAAGCGATTAAAGTGGCCAACGATACCATCTATGGTTTGGGCTCTGCCATTTTTACCCGGGACCTCGCCAAAGCTGAAATCATAGCCTCGAAGATTCAGGCAGGATCCACTTTTATCAATGCATTTGTGAAATCAGACCCCAGGCTGCCATTTGGAGGAATAAAGGAGAGTGGCTATGGCCGGGAACTCTCCTTTATAGGTATCAAAGAGTTTGTGAATGCCAAGACGGTCTATATCAGGTAGGTTGATTTTAATTCACTTTCCGAATATGGATGGCAAGTCCATTGCTCTTTTTTACTTCAAACTTCAGAATATCTTTGGCACTGACTTCTTGTTCTTCAATTTTCACTTTCGTTATTGTTGCTACAGAAGCATCATCTGAATAAATAGTGGCCAAATATTTATCGCCCTGGTCCAGGAATTGCAGCGGGACCCCAAACGTTCTGCTTTCATCCCCATTTAAAACCCCAACAAACCAATCGTCGACCTTTTTTCTAGCCACTGTAGCATATTTACCAGGATAGCCCTCAAGGACTTTGGTATCGTCCCAAACGGTTGGTAGTGCATCAAAGAAAGCCAGCTCCGGCACCTCCTGAATAAAGGATTTACTTCCACCAGCGCCTTCATCACCAGGCCTTGATCCTTTCGGTCGATCATACCAGTAGAGAAATTGCCACGGACTATAAATAATCACTGACTTGGCCAGCTGCGAAGCATGCGACCCCATGGTTTCATGTACGCGTGGAGCAAAATAGCAATTGGTATGGTCACCCGCTCCGGCGATCATCCGGGTAAATAGCGTCTTCAAAACCATGGAGTTGGTTGGTGACTCTTCATCACCCCGGATACCTTCCTGAGTCATAAAGTTGGGATAGGTTCTTGAATATCCGGTGGGTCGGTATTCGTCATGGACATCAATCATCAATTTGTGCTCAGCCGCTTTTCTTACAGCATCATGCAACCAGCTGGTCCATTCCTGTGGCCCTACGTTGACAAAACCGTACTTAATTCCACTTACTCCCCACGAGCTAAGAAGTGGTAACACTTCATCCAGCTGCTTTTCCAATGCCCTTCTGTTGACATATAAGATCACGCCAATATCTTTTGATTTGGCATACTCAATCACAGCCAATAAATCGAGGGGTCCTTTAGATCGCTTTGGATCCACAGTAATCGTAGTGGCATCTGAAGCATCATCATATTCATTTCCATACCATCCGGCATCAAACTCGATATACTCCAGGTTGTGCTTTACTGCAAAATCCACACATGCCATACCACCACGGGTAGTTAATGTTACCTCACGAATTACTTTACCTGGCCTGATCCATGAGGTGTCATCCAACTTATTTGGTTCGTTGAGATTCAGCAACAAATAGTTGTTCTCCAAAATCTGACCAGGTGTTTCTCCTGCCATAACAAACCTCCATGGCGTTGAAAACGATTTATTCATTACTGCTTCCCCCTCGAGGGATGCTACTAAAGTACCTCCGGCTTTTTTTGAAAGTTTCATTCGGGCAAAATTTACAAGGGCAGCTTCTCCTATAGCCAGGAACAGGTTTTCTTCAGGCTGTATCAACAGAGGTCTCTCGACGATCTCCTCAATTTCTGAAACACCCATTTCCATGATTTCACTTTGAGCGCGATGCGATGCCCATAAGCTGGATGTAACAGGAACGGAAAATTCAGTTAACTCACTGTTTACAGTTAATGGAGCACTCACTTCAGGAAGTTCATATCGGAACGCCACGCCCTCGTTGTATGCCCTTACCCGCAATCTGATGGGTTTTTCGTAGCCTGTCAGCTCATATAGCGCTTCCGCATAATTATCCGGGTATTGGTTTCTTTCTCCGTAGACTGGCTTCCAATCCCCTGACACGGACTTTGTTTCCACCTCCCTGACAGCAAGGCCTTCCTGAACTCTGTTGCCATCGATCTCCAAACCCAAAAGAGAAGGTTGAATGACCTCCTTTCCCTTGTATTGGATGGTATAGACAGGGGAAGAACTTTCATTGACTGTAAGGGTAAAAGAAAAAGCAGCATTCGGACTTATGGTATCATATGTATCTGGTAATCTGTTGCAGGAATTGAATACCAGTGATACGACAACTCCTATAAAAAGGCAAAGTAATTGATTTGACAAGTGTATGTTGATCATGAGTGACTAAAAAGGCTAGATCTAATTAAAAAATAAAAATAATCATAAACAATGATGTGGAAGGCCTGTTTAGTAAGTATGAGCTTGGCATTAAACAGCAACGAATATCTATTGATCTATAACAGTAGCGATATACAGGATCGTGAAGCTGCGGGATATCTTCGTACGCTAAGATCGATCTCTATAAATGAACAAGATGTCAGTAAAGACATGCTTACCGAAACTCAATTGGTAGAAGCTGCTAATATGTTGGATGTGGACATTACAAAACTGCTAAGAACAGATAAAAAAGTCGAAGATGATTTCACGTCTGAAGAAATATTGAAATTGCTAAGAAACCAACCCGAATTGCTAAATACACCCTTTGTCCTGTCTCGGGAAAGGTCATTTTTTGTCGATTCTCCGCTCAACCTCATTAAAGAGCAATTTTAAACCAACAAAACACAATCATGATTACGAACAAATTATATTCAATTATAGTGGTATGCGCGTTAGTTTTAGCGTCTGCATGTGAAAATTCAACAAAAGAAAAAGACTCAGTGGAGTCTGAGATGAAGCAAAAGAAAGAAATGCTGAATCAGCAATTAAACGATTTAAAAACAACGCTAGATGGAAAGATTGATGAGCTCACTGACCAGTCTGAAGAACTTGGTGAAGAAGCCAGGGAGCAGGTCTCAGAGGCAGTATCAAAATTAAAATCTGAAAGAAATAAAGTAACTTCTCTAATGGATGAAGTGAAAAAATCCTCTCAGCAAGGCATTAAAGAGCTGGAAGACGAAATAGATGATACAGGAGAGGAAATTAATGAGGATATTACTCAACTCACAGAAGAATCCAAAAAATGGCTGGAGGATCAAAAGGAAAAACTTTCAAATTGATATAAAAAAAGCCTCCTTGCGGAGGCTTTTTTTTAGTTATCTAATCTTTTGATCGAACTATATAAAACCTTTCGTGCGTTTGCTTCTCTTAGCTGTTGCTGCACGTCGGAAACTATACCCATCTTAATCTCAATATCACCTTTTAATGACATTGTGATCTGATCTCTTTCCACCTCAGATAATTTATCTTTCTCCTGATTCACAAACTGAATGATATCAGTAGGTTCGATAAATACATCATTGGTTTGAACCCTGGGTTCGGTACCATAAAGACTTGGATTTTTCGGCTCACCAATATAAATGTAGCTCACCAGAGACTTACGTTCGATTTTAGTCAATTGTGTAGCTCTCGGCAGCTGCTGCTTCACCAGAATATCTGTTTCCCTCATTACGGTTGTCACCATAAAGAAGAAAAGTAGCATAAAGATGATATCCGGAAGTGCTGCAGTTGGTATATCGTTTGAGGTACTTGAACTTTTCTTAAACTTAGACATAATTAATTCGGTTCAGCAATTGAAATATTCCTTCCTATACCTTCACGGGCCTGAGCGTAGATTTCTCTCTGAGCATCCTTACTCTTATCAAGTGTAAGCCACTCTTCTACCGTCAGTCCGGCCCTTTCTGCATAGATTTCATCGTATGCTTTGTAAACAGCATCAAGGACATTGATATACAACTCATAGGTAGTACCCCTGTTGGCTTTAAAAGACACCACAGCCTCTATTGGGTCATCTGATGATGCTGGATCACGCCCATTGCTATTGATGTAGCTTTTCAGACTGGAAGGCAGGCTGTTATATACAGCAACCCCTTCTTCTCCGGGCTTCCCGAAATTGAGGACGAATTTTTTGATGTCTTCTGTCAACTCCTCCATCGTACCTTCGTACGGCTCACTCTCCACCAACAGTTTATCCTGAGAATTGGCAAGAATAGCATAAATATTCTTGTCGTTTTTCTCAACAACCGGTGGTGGCTCATTAGGATCAGGCTTTGGTGGCAAAGAGATCAGAATTCCTTTGTCATTCGCGATGGTTGTAGTAACCAAAAAGAATATCAACAAAAGGAAAGCGATATCCGCCATGGAGCCTGAACTAACCTCTGCAGGTTTTCTGTTTTTTGATCTCGCCATTATTTAAACAACTTAGAAATCTCTGTGAAAAATATTCCTACTATTGCGATAAGAACAAAAATATACATGGAAATAATTCCTGCTCCAACCAATTTGGATGTGGATTCCGTGGTTCCAGTAGAATCACTGCCCGCCAGGGTATATCCAACCAGGAAGACTACCAAGACGGCTCCCAGACCTATTCCTGATTTCACCAATGATTTAGGATCGCTGAAAGACTGAACCAAAGGGATCAGTATTGCAGATAGTGCGCACAGTACAATCAATACATATGCTACGATCAGACCTATATCAACCATAATATCTTATTTTAAAGGTGAATAGCTTATTACTTAGCAAGGTTGTGTTTTACCAATACATCTACCAATGTGATAGAAGCATCTTCCATGCTATTTACCAATGAATCAATTTTTGCAATCAGGTAGTTGTAGAACAACTGCAGGATAACCGCAACGATCAAACCACCAACTGTGGTCAAAAGGGCTACCTTGATACCAGATGCAACAAGTGATGGAGAAACGTCTCCAGCTTCTGCGATGGCATCGAAAGCGTCGATCATACCAATTACCGTTCCCATGAAACCAAGCATAGGAGCAAGTGAGATGAAAAGAGAGATCCAAACCATTCCTCGCTCTAGTTTACCCATTTCTACTGATCCGTAAGAAATAATTGATTTTTCAACCATTTCAATACCTTCAGACATCCTCATCATACCTTGTACAAATATTGAAGCAACAGGTCCTCTTGTGTTTTTGCAAACCTCTTTTGCAGCTTCAACACCGCCAGTGCTAAGTGCCTCTTCAACATTTGCCAATAATTTTTTAGTGTTGGTAGTGGCCAGGTTCAAGGTAATAATCCTTTCAATGGCTACAGCCAATCCCAAAATCAAACACAATAGAACGATCCCCATAAATTCAGGACCTCCATCGATAAATTGTTGCTTTACAACATTGTGAAATGATTCTGATTGCTCTTCTTCTACAGCAATCTCTTCGGCAATAGCTACTGCAGGCTCTTCAGCCGGCGCCATTGTTTCAGATACTGAAGCAGAATCTGATTCTGATGAATCTTGAGCATAAAGTGTTGCTGATAGAAAAGTCAAAGCAACAGTAACAATCCAAACAAAAGATAACTTTTTCATAATTCGTTTTTGGTAGTCTCCGGTTAAGTTTTAAAAGTCCGTAAATATAATCCTTTTCGAGAACTCGCGGAGAGAGAGGGATTCGAACCCTCGATACCCCGTGAAGAGTATACACACTTTCCAGGCGTGCGCCTTCAACCACTCGGCCACCTCTCCTAAATTCCTTCCAAAGGTCAAACAAAGGCAACAAATAAATCAATAAATAAACCTTTATGCAAATAATTCAAATTCAAATAAATCGAATCATTCATCCATCTCTCCATTCAGCGGCTTAATCAGTTTTTTCCGAACTAATGATTTATTCTTTTCAGTGCCTAAAAGAAACATCATTTTTGTGATCGCTGCTTCAGTTGTAATATCACCTCCTCCGAGCACACCGAGCTCTTTTAAGCGCTTACTGGTCTCATATCTGCCCTGCAACACTTCTCCCCCACTGCACTGGCTAACATTGAAAATGATGAGATCTTTTTTCAATGCATTTTCTATAAGCTTCAAAAACCAGGGAAAATTCATGGTGTTGCCAGAACCAAAGGTTTCCAGAACCACACCTTTTAATCCTTTACTATTCAAGAAACATTTGACCACCGTCTCACTGATGGATGGAAATACTTTTAAAATCGCTACATTTTCATCAAATCCCCTTACAATTTTGATTTTAGCATCGGGTTTGTGAGGAGCCATGAAACTACGATTGTATTCAATGTTTATCCCGGATTCGGCTAATACTGGGTAATTTTTGGTCTGGAAGGCAGCAAAGGTGCTACTCCTGATCTTTGAAGCCCTGTTTCCTCTGAGCAAAACCAGGTTGAAATAAATACAGACCTCATTGACGATGGGTTGATCATTCTCCTTGGCTGTAGCAATCTCCAGGGCCGTCAATAAATTTTCCCGTGCATCAGACCTGATATATCCGATGGGTATTTGTGCGCCGGTAAAAATCACCGGTTTATTAAGATTTTTCAGCATGTAGCTCAATGCAGATGCTGTATAGGCCATGGTATCCGTGCCATGGAGGACCACAAAACCATCATACTGAGAATAATTTTCATAGATGATATAAGCAATATTGTCCCAATCCGTATGCTGGATATTCGCCGAATCACGCGCTTCTGGGAATGAAATCACCGTGAGTCTGAGCTCAAGGCTTTTCAATTCCGGGATCATCTCGATCACTCTCCCGAAATTGAAAGGAGCTAACGACCCGTCCTTGTCGTAGGCCATTCCAAAAGTACCTCCTGTATAAATGATCAATACAGAGTCTTTGGGATCAACTTTAGCGCTGGTCCGTATATTTACGATTTTGTAGTTCAATGGCCTTTAAACAGGGTCGCTGTATTTCGAGTTGCAATTTCTCCAATTTTTTCAATATCCTGATCCTTTGCATGGGCTATTTTTTCTGCAACATGCGTGATAAATGAGGGTTCATTTCTTTTACCTCTCAAAGGAGTAGGTGCCAGATAAGGGCTATCTGTCTCTAATACAATGCTTTCCAAAGGAATCTCAGGCAACAGCTCCACCAACCCTCCATTTTTAAAGGTTGCTACTCCTCCAATTCCCAGATAAAACCCGAGATCTATAATTTTTTTTGCTTGCTCAATGGTTCCTGAAAAACAATGGAACACTCCACGAAGTCCCTTTCCTCCAAATTCCTCTACCAGCTCAATATTTTCATCCAATGACTCCCTGCAGTGGATCACAATAGGCAAATCATGTTTAATGGCCAGATCACACTGGATTCGAAAAGCTTCTTTTTGTTGGTCAAAAAATGTTTTATCCCAATACAGGTCTGTACCAATTTCGCCCACGGCAACGAACTGATCACTTTTTGAAAGCCACTCCTCCACGATATAGAGCTCTTTTTCAAACTTCATATCCACCGAACAGGGATGTAAACCCATCATGGGAATGCAGTAGCCCGGATACTTCGCCGCTGTTTCCAGCATCCTATCGATGGATGTATGATCAATATTGGGCATATAAATCTTGTCGATAGCTGCCTCCTGAGCACGCGCTATCACATCTTCCTGATCTTCATCAAACTGCTCTAAATAAATATGTGCATGACTATCTGCTAATTGCATATCTAAAGTGATTTAAATTCGAATCCCTGATCAGAAAAATAACTCATTATTTCAGGTAACAGTTTCTTTAGGTTGTATGCTGCCTTGATACTATCATGAAAAACCAAAATGGAACCCTCCGCAGCAGACTTCATCGATTTTGCTGACTGACCTACATTCAAACCCGGATCAAAGTCACCCGAAAGATGACTCCACATAATAATCTCATATTCCTGCTCCACTTGTATTCTCTGCTCTTTTCGAATCCTTCCATGTGGAGGCCTGAACAACCTGGATTCAACGCCATTTGCTTCCATCACAGCTTTGCAGGCTTCTATGTCTGTCCAAAACTTATGGGTAGGCGTATTCCATCCATTAAGGTGATGGTAGGTGTGATTACCGACAGATTGTCCGGCTTTCAATACTGCCTGAAAAACATCCGGGTGCTTTCTGATATTATCCCCCACACAAAAGAAAGTGGCTTTAGCATCATACTTAGAAAGTACATCCAATACATATGGGGTCACTTCGGGGATGGGGCCGTCATCAAAGGTTAAATAAATGGATTTTCCTGATGCAGGTCTCTGCCAGGTCATCGAAGGAAACCATTTCATGAGCCACCCCGGGGTTTTGTGAAAATAGGGGATCATGTGTTTTTTACCCTGCAGGAGATCATGGTAATGTCATCCCTATATGATTCCTCTTCCCTGAATTTATCCAAATCCTTGAGCAGATACTCATGAAAGTCACCAAGGTTGTCAGGCATTCCCTTTTTTAACAACTGATCGATGGGCTCATTGCCATACTGTTCTTCCTTCCGATTGAAGGTCTCCGTCAGACCATCCGTATATCCAAAAAAGAAGAAGTCCTTTACATTTTCGATTTTATGAGTACTCAAAAAAGGCAATGGGTCAAACATCCCCAAGATTGTTGTTCCTTCATTCAGCAGAATCACTTCCTTATCATTGACCAGGTACAATGGATTATGGCCGCAGTTTACATATTCAAACGTTGCATGATTAAAATCGTAGATCCCTACAAAAAAAGTAATGAAGTTCTCTGCATTACCACTGATATAGGTGGAATGATTCAGATCAACGATGATTTCATCCAGGTTTTGAGTCCTCCTGATCAATGTTCGGAGAGATGCCTGAAAATTGGACATCAATAAAGCAGCAGGCACACCTTTGCCTGACACGTCTGCTATACAAATCAGAAATCGATCATTATCGATGGACAAATAGTCGTAATAGTCACCTCCTACATCATGGTGAGGTAGATAAACAGCCTCAATATTTAATTTTTGACTTTTGGGTAATGACTTGGGGAATAAGAAATTCTGAACCTTTTTGGCAATTTCCAGCTCCTTTCTATAGGCCTCTTGCTGAAGTTGCCGACGGGCCAATTTTTTATTTTCAATCGCCACAATGATGATGTTTGTGAGCGCCTTTAAAAACGTGGTACTGTCTTCCTGGCTTTCTTCTGGTAATTCACCAATCAGGACAATTGCTAGCAATGACTTTTTGTGATAGACGGGTATCGCTATTTCAAACTCCTCAGACTTGATCAAACCGGTGTTCAGATAGGTGATCTCCTCTATTCCCACCAGTTGTTCATCAAGAGAGACTTCACTATAATCTTCTGATGTTCCAAAATGAATTGGACAGTTCCATCCTTCATCATCGTCGTGAACAAACAGGGCCAGCCTTTTCACCTTCAAGTCCCCGAGCAGGGTAAATTTATAGATCTTGTACAGGTCCTTCTCAGGCAAATTGTTGTTGATTGCCTGAGTGATCTCAAGTAAAGCGTTCAGTTCAAGGTCTCGTATGTCAAATGCGGTAGCCATTAGTCTGCGGTATTATGAGCCATTAATCCTTCTTTGCTTGCCAGAAATATATAGCGTTCAGCATGATGGATCCAATCTGTTTCTTCAACCGGGATCTCCTCATCCACTTCTTTGAAAACCCGAATCCATCCTTTGTCATACAACACTGAAAGGATGCGCTTAAGCGCTTCAGCTTCCTTGCCGGTAAGCTCAATTAACTCGTGGAAGGTCTGAACGAAATATAATTCGTCTAAAACTTCAAATTCATCATCTGTCATGAATATGCCCTGCCTTTCCAATGATAAATCCCAAAAATAGAGGCAATACCCAAGAAAATCACGAAGACGGGATAAATTATCTGCATCATGATAAAGTTGAACCATCGGAGTTTTCCGCCCAAAAACCTAACGACATTTGACACAAAGTAGTATTCTGTAAGCCATCTTAGCAACAAGACAGATGCCACGGTTGCAAAGTCCCAAAGACCAAGCATAGCCATTATTGTCGCTGTAATCAACATGGCGTAGTCCACAAAAAATGTAACGGCTGTTACTGAAACATACAGGCTCTTGTGGAATTTCCACTTACTGCTCCATCGGATCCGCTGATTGATCAATTCTTTCAGGGTCTTTTTGGCCGGTGTCCTCACCACAGCCCCTGGTGATTTGAGAAAAACTACCGTGCCGGGATACCTGTTGAATAGTTTAAACATCAGGAACTCGTCATCTCCCGAAGGGATCCTTTCATTTCCAGTATACCCTCCCACTTCATGGAAAACCTCCTTTTTGTAGCCAATATTGGCACCATTGCATGTGCCTGCCACGCCCAGCTGCAAACTAGCACCACCATAGCCAATCAATGCTGAAAATTCCAGGCACTGTATACGCGTAAATAAATCACTCCCTTCCATCAAAACTGGTGCTGCAATCATATTTGGATGATCATTTTCGTCAAAACGAGAAGCAAATTCTTTGATCCAGGTAGAGGGAATGCGACAATCTCCATCCGTAGCCAGAATATATTCATTCACGGCCTGCCCGATGCCCCTGGTAATCGCTGCTTTTTTACCGCTCAGGTCATCCAGCTGAATCAATCTGATATTTAAACCAGATTTGTCAATAAAATCACGGACAAGCGTGGCTGTTTGGTCCTCCGAATGATCATCTATGACGATGACCTCAAAAAGTTTCTGTGGGTAATCCTGATCCTCCAGGTCCCGTAAGAGGGAGGTAATATTATCTTCCTCATTGCGTACCGGGATCAGCACAGTAAACGTGAGTGAGGATTGGGTCCGTGATTTAATCCCGGGAATCCTCCACCACATAACTGCCAGCAACTGTACAAACAAAATTCTCAACAGGGAGAGTGAGAGAAAGAAGATCATTTGGCAATGTTAAGGGTTAAATTAAAAACCAGGGAACTATTCGATTCATAGATTCTAAGAAATCTATTCCCCATTGGTTAATTTGCAGCTGTGGCGATAACAAAACTCATTAAGAAAGAAAAGGTCATCCTTGGACTGGACCCCGGCACCAGTGTAATGGGGTATGGTTTGATCAAAATTGAGGGGCCAAAAATCGGGTTAATTCAGTTCGGAGTAATTCATCTGCAAAAATATTCCGGTCATGAGCTCAAGCTAAAAAAGATCTTTGAACGAGTCCTCAGCCTCATCAATGACTATCATCCGGATGAGGTAGCCCTGGAGGCACCTTTTTTTGGGAAGAACGTACAATCGATGCTGAAGCTTGGAAGGGCACAGGGTGTAGCCATGGCTGCCGCCTTATCACGTGAAATCCCGATCACAGAATATGCTCCCAAAAAGGTAAAACAATCAGTAACCGGAAATGGTAATGCCTCCAAAGAGCAGGTAGCTGCGATGCTCAAAACCATCCTGAATTTTAGTCAAACCCCGAAACTGTTGGATGCTTCCGATGCGTTGGCCGTTGCCGTGTGTCATCATTACCAGGGTGGCAATGAAGTAAAGAGTGCAAAGAGCTGGAAAGCTTTTCTGACAGAAAATCCCACCAGGCTTAAACCTTAACTGTCTATCGCTTTTCGGATCTTCTCCGCCGTAGCCGCTAATTCTCCCTGGCTAAATGAAAGCTTTTTCTTTCCAAAATACATGTCGTTGATGCCATTGATAGGGATCAGGTGAACATGTGCATGCGGAACTTCCAAACCAATGACAGTTACTCCTATCCTTTCACAGGGAATTACTTTTTCAATTCCTTTGGCCACTCTCTTCGCAAAGACATTGATCCCTGCAAGTGTTTCATCATCGAGATCAAACAGATAATCAACCTCTTTCTTTGGAATAACCAACGTGTGCCCTTCCACCAGGGGGTTAATGTCTAAAAAAGCCAGAAAATCTTCATCTTCTGCTACCTTGTGGGCCGGGATATCTCCTGCTACTATTTTTGAAAAAATGCTTGGCATCAGAGGGTAATATCAAGGACCTTAAACTCAATGTCACCAGCCGGGGCTTTCACAAGGGCCTTCTCTCCTACTTTCTTCCCTAAAAGACCTTTTCCGATCGGTGATTTCACAGAGATCTTTCCTTGCTTAAGGTCAGCTTCTTCCTCGGCAACAATCTGGTAGGTTACCTCCATGCCGTTTTTCTCATTTTTGATCTTTACGGTGGAGAGGATAGAGACCTTCGAGGTATCAATATTTGACTCATCAATTACCCTCGCATTGCCCACAACTTCTTCCAGTTTGGAGATTTTTAGCTCAAGCAATCCCTGAGCATCTTTAGCTGCATCATATTCGGCGTTTTCACTCAGATCGCCTTTATCCCTGGCTTCAGCAATTTGCTTGGCCATATCAGCTCTTCCCTTTGTTTTGAGTTCGTTGAGCTCATCTTTGAGCCTTTGCAAACCCTCCTTTGTGTAATAATTTACAGCCATAACATTCTTTGTTAACCCTAATAAATAAAAAAGAACGGCCATGAAGATGAACCGTTTTCTGTTTTGTGTGATCTTTTTTACTTGATTAGGAAAGCAAATATAGAGAATTCAAAGATTCTATACAATCAACGAACATGCGCCAGACCTTCTTTCTGAAGTTTGGAAACAAGAATTTCATTGATCCGCTTATAAGACTCAAAAGTCCAACCAGCCACATGAGGAGTCATGATTACATTTTCTCTTTTAGCCAGCTTGTCGAAAATGGCTTGTTCTTCCATATTCAACTGATTGATTTTTTCATTTTCCAATACATCCAGTCCCACACCGATCAGTTTGGATGTGCTTAAAAGCTTATCCAGTGCCTTGAGTGAGAGTATTTCACCTCTGGCAGTATTCAGCAATATTCTCAGCTTCGGAAACTGACTCAGATAAAATTCATCAAAAAGAAACTTTGTTTCTGATGTAAGGGGAATATGCAGACTTAGTATTTCCGTTTCCTTTTGAAAGGTCTGCAGGTCCACCTGCTGGATAAATTCATTGGAAAGTCCGGTCTTGTATTTATCATATACCAATACGGTACAATCGAAGCCTCTCAGTTTTTTAGCAAAAGCTGAGCCCATGTAGCCAAAACCATAAATACCCACCGTTTTGCCTTTGAGCTCCCACCCACGGTTCCCTTCCCTGTCCCAGACTCCCTGTTTTACTTCCTGGTTTGCCAGGTGGATTTTATGAAGCAAGGTCAATAGCATGCCTACGGTATGTTCACCTAAAGCATCGCGGTTGCCTTCCGGTGCGTTTACCAGTTTGATGTTTCTGTTGGATATCACCTGGTAATCCACATTGTCAATACCTGCTCCCGCTCTGGCAACAAACTGCAGGTTAGTTGCCCTGGATATCAGCTCTTTATCTATGCGGGTCTTACTTCGCACAATAATACCTGCATACTGATCAATAATATTCAGGATCTCCGTTCTCTTGATTTCTGGTCGATAATCGGGACGGAATCCGGAATCACCAAGCATCTCAATGATGCTTTCGTGCATGTGATCGACAATGAGGATTTTGTTATTCATATTTATAATTGGTACAACAAATGTGCCACTGAGAAATAAACGGCTAAACCAAGTAAATCGTTCGTCGTGGTAATAAACGGACCAGAAGCTAAAGCAGGGTTGATACCAAACTTATCGAGTACCAGTGGGGTAATTGTACCCATCAGTGAGGCCAAAAGTACCACACTAAATAAAGCTGAAGAAACTGTAAGTGCCAACGACTGATCTCTATTCACCAGGATAACCGCACCAAAGACCATAAGCGCCAGTATCACTCCGTTCACCACAGCCACGAATAAAACTTTGACCATTCTTCGCCAGAGTCGCTCGGCAAAAACATTGGGATTGGCCAGACTCTGCACAACGATGGAAGAACTTTGAATCCCTACATTACCCCCTGTGGCGGTGATAAGGGGGATAAAAAATGCCAACGCCGGAATAATGGCAATATCGCCCTTGAACAAACCCATAAACTGGGCACCAAGCAGACCGCCTGCCATTCCAATGGTCAGCCACGGTAAGCGTGCCTTAGAGAGTTTCCAGACAGTATCATCCTCCTCTACGTCCGCACTGATACCCGCCATAATCTGTCGCTCCTCATCAGCCAGCTCCTTAATTACATCTACAATGTCATCGATGGTGATCCTTCCGACAAGTTTGCCTCTCGCATTAAGAACCGGAACTGCTTCCAGGTCATATTTTTCCATGATGGTAGCTACTTCCACCTCATCCATGGATGTTTCCACAGAAATGATATCAGTATCATACAGGTCGCCAATCTTTACTTTGTCATCAGCCAGGATGATCCGTTTCAAACTGACGCGACCAAGGAATTTATCTTTGTCATCGACGACATAAACGGAATAGATCTTTTGAACATTTTCAGCCTGTTTCCTGATCTCTTCAATACACTGCTGAACCGTCCAGTTGACATTGGCTTTGATGAGCTCTTTGGCCATCAAACCCCCGGCCACGTCTTCATCATACCTGAGCAGGTCCAGAATATGGCCTGCCTTTTCCTCATTTTCGATCAGTCGGATGACCTCTTCCCGACGTTTGAGAGGCATCTGATACAAAATATCCGCTCCATCATCCGAGTCGAGCCACTCCAGGTAACCGGCAAGCTCATCAGGCGTAAAATGTTCGATGAATTTTTCCCGTTCATCTTCGTCCAGGCCATTAAGGATGGCTGCGTCTACC
The DNA here is from genome assembly GCA_965228595.1 of Cyclobacteriaceae bacterium. Taxonomy (GTDB): domain Bacteria; phylum Bacteroidota; class Bacteroidia; order Cytophagales; family Cyclobacteriaceae; genus UBA7330. The sequence continues at coordinate 1,024,466 of OZ245828.1, forward strand.
TCGACGGGTAGCAGGTCGAACACATACTTACATTCTTCAGCATTGAACTCATCCAATAAGGAAGTGATGTCTGCTGGGTTGACCCCTTCAAGACTTTCTTTGATGAACGCATCTTCCCGTTCGTTCAGCGCTAGCTGAAATCGATCCAGATATTCTTTGGAAAGGGAAAATTCCATCGTTTTAGTCATTTGAAAACACCTTTATCGTAAGCCCAACAAATTCAGAGACAGAAAGTTGCTCTGCCCGCTGATCAAACACTTTTTCATTGGAGATTTGGGCAGCCAAATTTAGGTCTTTTAGGGCGTTACGCAAGGTCTTTCTTCGTTTTCCAAATGCAGTTTTAACGACTTTCTTGAAATCCAGATGATTGCAGGCTAACTGCTTTGTCTGATTCCGTTTCAGACGTATCACTGCTGAGTGGACTTTTGGTGGTGGATTGAAAACACCCGGTGGTACAGTAAAAAGATATTCAATATCATAAAAGGCCTGAAGGAGCACGCTTAGTATGCCATAGGTCTTGTTTCCTGGCTTAGAGGCCAAACGCTGAGCAACCTCTTTTTGCACCATACATACCACTTCATCGATGCGGTGATGATTCTCCCAAATCTTAAAAAAAATCTGTGACGAAATGTTGTAAGGAAAATTTCCTATGACAGCGATAGTGGAGTCAAACTCCTCCAAAGGAAATTTCAGAAAGTCAGCGAGCAACACCTTTGATTTATGCGCCGGGTAGTTATCCTGTAAATATCTGACGGACTCTCCATCCACATCCAAAGCAAAAAAGTCAATTTGCTCCAGCTCAAAGAGATGTCTGGTCAATACACCCGTACCCGGTCCAATCTCCAATACAGTGCTGCAATGATCCATTTGCAATGCTTCTACGATCTTTAATGCAATGTTTTCGTCTTTAAGAAAATGCTGTCCCAGGTATTTTTTTGGCCTTACGCTTTTCACGTCCGTATTATTCAATGAATGACTTATATCTTCGCAATTGTAAAAGTGATTAAAAAATGGTGGAATCTTCACAAAAACAGAACCCTGTAGTCATTGGAATTTCTGTAGGGGATTATAATGGGATTGGTCCAGAGATCATAATTAAAGTTTTGGAAGATAACAGGGTCTTGAAATATATCACCCCTGTGATCTATGCTGACAACAGGATTTTTTCTTTTTACAGAAAGCACTTCAATAAACAACATTTCAATTATCACTTAACGCAACACGCAAATAATATCCACAACCGAAAAATCAATCTGTTAGACCTAAAGCACGACCCCATTAATGTGCAACCTGGCAAATCCACACCAGAAAGTGGTCAGTATGCAGTTAAATCACTGAGGAAGGCAGTTGAGGACCTTAAAGAAGGGACTATCCAGGGTATTGTGACATGTCCGATCAGCAAGGAGACAGTACAAAGTGACGATTTCAATTTTCCCGGACATACTGAGTACCTCACTCAGGAAAGCAAAATGGACGACAGTCTGATGTTGATGGTAAGTGAGCACCTGCGTGTGGGAGTGGTCACTGGACACATTGCCTTGAAAGATGTATCTACAGCGCTGACAAAGGAGAAGCTTACCAGGAAGCTTCAAATCCTTCTGGATACCCTGAAAAAGGATTTTGGGATCAAGAAACCCAGGGTGGCTGTGATGGGGCTTAATCCTCATGCTGGTGAAAATGGTTTACTCGGGAGTGAGGAGATTGAAACGATCCTTCCGGTTATTAAGTCGTTTAAAGACTCCGGTCATTTGGTATTTGGTCCTTTTCCTGCAGATGGGTTTTTTGGATCCGGTGACATCAGAAAGTACGATGGTATTTTGGCGATGTATCACGATCAGGGGCTGACTCCTTTTAAACAATTTGCCTTCACTGAGGGGGTAAATTACACCGCGGGCCTGCCAATTGTGAGAACCTCCCCTGACCATGGTACCGCATTTTCATTGGCTGGCAAGGGTGTAGCTGATGAGACTTCATTGAGAAATGCATTGTTTTTAGCAAAGGATGTTGTTTTGAGGCGAATGGAGTGAAATGAGTTCAGGTTAGCCATAGAGGAGTTGAGGCTAATTTGTTTTTTGCAAAACCTCGGAGCCACAAAGATTTTTACTCCTAAGCTTTCTACGCAATCAATCCACTCATGATTTACGCAATTTTCAAAGTAAACTTTCTACATCTTCATCACGACAAAATCAAAGTGCAGCATACTATTTTTTTATCCACACATATTCCCTAAATTTGCGGTTCTTTGAGCGGAGGTAAGCTATGCTAACCAAGGGAAGACGTGAGTATCAGATCGATATTTTCAACCTGAGCAATCAGCTCCATGAGTTTGAATTTGCGATCGACGACGCATTATTATCCATGACGGAAAATAGTGCACTCACCCAAGGAAAAGGAAATTGTAAGCTCCTGATGCAGAAATCGGAAACAATGATGACACTTCATTTTTCGATAGCTGTTGAAGTAGAGCTTACTTGTGACAGAAGCCTTGATAGCTATAGCTATCCGATGAATTTAGAAGAAGACTATATTATTAAGTTTGGTGAAGTGGATGATGATAGTCATGAAGAATATACGATCATCAGAAAGGATACACCAAGTATATATGTTGACAGTCTGATCTATGAATTTATCAGTTTGGCCGTCCCTATGAAAAAACTTCATCCACGATATGAAGGCCAGGAGACACCAGATTTGATTTATTCGACGAAGATATCAGACGAAGAAGAAAAAACGGAAGAAGTGGCTGACCCCCGATGGGAGGCACTCAAAAAATTAAAAGACAAATAAAAAGTAGGTTAAAAAATGGCTCATCCTAAACGCAAACAATCAAAAACCAGAAGGGATAAAAGAAGGACTCATTACAAAGCCACTCCGAGGAATTATGTGATCTGCCAAACTACTGGTGAAGCACATCTACCTCACAGGGCATTTTGGCATGAAGGCAAGCTTTACTACAAAGGCAAAGTGGTAATGGAAAAAGAAGTCCTGGCCTAAGGGTCCGAATACTTCAGCATGATCAGAGCAGCTATCACTGGTGTACATGGTTACGTACCTGATTATATTCTTACAAATCAGGAGTTAGAAACCATGGTCGAAACTTCCGACGAGTGGATCACCTCTCGCACGGGAATTAAGGAAAGAAGAATCCTCAAGGGAGACAATCAGGGGACATCCGTTATTGGGATCAATTCTGTGAACGGTCTCCTTGAAAAAACGGGAACAGACCCCGAAGAAATTGACCTGATCATTTGTGCAACGGTCACTCCCGACATGCCCTTTCCGGCCACAGCAAATATCATTGCTGATAAGGTAGGAGCTAAAAATGCTTTCGGGTATGATTTAAGTGCGGCTTGTTCAGGATTCCTTTTTGGAATGGATACCGGCGCACGATATATCGAATCAGGTATCTATAAAAAGGTAATCGTTATAGGAGCAGACAAGATGTCTGCTATTATAGACTACACTGATCGTACTACCTGCATCATATTTGGTGATGGCGGTGGAGCGGTATTGCTTGAGCCTGTACCCAAAGATGATGAAGTAGGCGTAATGGATTCCATCCTCAAATCAGATGGCTCGGGAGCTCCATACCTTCATATGAAAGCTGGAGGAAGCTCAAAGCCTGCTACCATTGAAACGGTTACCAACCGGGAACACTTTGCCTATCAGGAGGGCTCTACGGTATTTAAGTTTGCCGTGACCAACATGGCCGGTGTGGCAGCCGAGATCATGGAAAGAAATAACCTTACTTCCAAAGACATTCGATTTTTGGTACCTCATCAAGCCAACAAGCGGATCATTGATGCCACGGCTAACAGAATGGGCATCGGAGAAGACAAAGTGATGATGAACATCGAAAAATATGGGAATACCACTGCAGGTACTTTGCCGCTGTGTCTTTGGGATTATGAATCTCAATTGAAAAGGGGTGATAACCTGGTATTGGCTGCTTTTGGTGGTGGATTTACCTGGGGAGCCTCCTGGGTGAGATGGGCTTATGATTCAAAATAATTAATTTCAATACCAAATGGCTACTACTGCTGATTTCAGGAATGGGTTGGTTATAGAATATAATCACGACCTGTTTGCTATCGTAGAATTCCAACATGTGAAACCTGGTAAAGGTCCGGCTTTCGTGAGAACGAAACTAAAAAGCCTTACAACCGGAAAAGTAATTGATAATACCTTTTCTGCAGGTCACAAGGTAAACACGGCCCGGGTAGAAAGAAGAGACTATCAATTCCTCTATAAGGATGATATGGGCTATCACTTCATGGATAGCAACACTTTCGAACAGATTCCTATCGAAGAGAATCTTATCAACGCTCCCCAATTCTTAAAAGACGGTCAAAACGTTGAAATACTGTTTCATGCTGAGCAAGAACGTGTATTGGGCTGTGAGCTGCCACAACATGTAGTTTTAACTGTAACTTATACGGAACCAGGCCTTAAGGGTGATACCGCGACAAATACATTAAAACCAGCAGAAGTGGAGACAGGTGCCAATGTTCAGGTACCACTATTCATTAACCAGGACGAGGTGATTAAGGTGGACACAACCACCGGAGCTTATGTAGAACGAGTAAAATAATTTTACTTATTTTTATAGAAGCCCAAAAACCTTATACATTAAATGTCTGAAATCTGACCATCCCTGTTTAGCTTTGAAGGCCTGGAAAGGGATTCCTATTATTATTCAAATGACAAGGACTTACCCAATTTGCCATTGGCAAGACATATGTCCAAAGTAAAATTGACATTCAACACATGAAAGCAAAAGAAATTAAAGAACTTATCGATTTCATCTCAGAGTCAGGACTGGAAGAAGTCAACATTGAAACTTCTGAGGTAAAGCTCAAGGTGAAAAGATCTCAAAATATCATTACAGCCGGATCTGTTGCGATGCCACAAGTAGCTTCTGCCCCTGCCCCGGCATTGCCTGGTCCTGCTGAAGCAGCTCCAAAAAAATCAGCCGATTCCGCTGAATCCACCGAAACCAATGCGATCGCCATTAAGTCCCCGATGATTGGTACATTTTATAAGTCTCCAAACCCGGAGACTGCGCCGTTTGTGAAAGTGGGCGATGTAGTGAAGGCAGGGGATACAGTTTGTATCATTGAGGCAATGAAATTATTTAATGAAGTTGAGTCTGAAGTATCTGGTAAGATCACAAAAATACTGGTGGATGATGCTGAACCAGTAGAATTTGATCAGCCTTTGTTTTTAATCGATCCATCTTAACCCCCCTAGTCTGTGTTTAAAAAAATACTGATTGCCAATAGAGGAGAAATCGCTCTTCGAGTCATCAGGACTTGTAAAGAAATGGGAATAAAGACTGTGGCCGTTTACTCTACAGCCGACAGAGACAGTCTTCATGTTCGATTTGCTGACGAAGCAGTGTGTATTGGACCTCCTCAAAGTAAACTTTCATACCTAAAAATTCCTCAAATCATTTCTGCGGCTGAGATCACCAATGCTGATGCGATCCATCCGGGATATGGTTTCCTGTCAGAAAATGCTGAATTCTCAAAAGTTTGTGAAGAATATGGCATTAAGTTTATCGGTGCCAGTGCCGATATGATCAATTCCATGGGTGATAAGGCAACCGCCAAAGACACCATGAAAAAGGCAGGCGTACCAACCATCCCCGGGTCAGAAGGATTATTAAAAGACATTGATCATGGGTTAGGCCTTGCTAAAGAAGTTGGTTATCCTGTCATCCTAAAAGCTACTGCCGGTGGTGGTGGTAAAGGTATGCGTCTGGTGAACGAACCAAGCCAGTTCAAAAAAGCCTGGGATGACGCCCGACAGGAAGCTGCGGCCTCCTTTGGTAATGACGGACTATACCTTGAAAAGTTTGTAGAAGAACCCCGACACATAGAGATTCAGATTATTGGAGACAGCAAAGGAAGAGCCTGTCACCTCTCAGAAAGGGATTGTTCTATTCAAAGAAGACATCAAAAGCTGGTTGAAGAAACTCCTTCACCCATCGTATCTCAGGAACTGAGAGAAAAAATGGGTCAGGCAGCCATCAAAGGAGCCGAAGCCATTGGCTATGAAGGTGCTGGAACGATAGAATTCCTGGTAGACAAGCACGGAGATTTCTATTTCATGGAGATGAATACCCGTATCCAGGTGGAGCACCCCATCACTGAGGAAGTAACAGATTACGACCTGATCAAAGAACAGATCAAGGTAGCTGCAGGCATTGAAATCTCCGGAAGAAACTACTATCCGCAATTGTATTCTATGGAATGTAGGATCAACGCTGAAGATCCGGCACACGGTTTCAGACCTTCTCCCGGAAGGATCACCAACCTTCACATGCCTGGTGGTCATGGTGTACGTCTGGATAGCCATGTATATGCGGGATACGTGATCCCTCCATATTATGACAGTATGATCGGAAAACTGATCGTTTCTGCTCAGTCTAGAGAAGAGGTCATTGTGAGGATGAAAAGAGCACTCTCTGAAATGGTCATAGAAGGATTGAAAACTACCATTCCTTTTCATCTGAAACTGATGGATAACGAAATATTTAAGTCAGGGAAATTCACCACGAAGTTCCTGGATGATTTCGATTTCTCTGACTTATAGTTTATTCCTTGAGTAAGCCGGACTATTCAAAAGTCATCTATCCAAGCATAGAGAAGCTGTTTAGGGATGCTGGCATTGATGGTCCGGCAGAATTAAAACCAGTTTGCTACAATGGTGTTGAAAAGGAATACCTGAAACAAATGATCAGGTATTCTTTAAATATTCCTATCGAACAAGTTTGGGAAGGATATAAAAACGCACACCCCGCCATATCCTGGCGGACCCAAATGATCCGATTTGGTTTTATGTATTCCCGGGAGACCGATGCCTATATTTACCATAAAGAAGAACCTTACGCGGGCATTTCCAAAGGTCAGGTCTATCTGGTAAATCTCCATATTTTAGGTGAAAAACTACAGATTGCTGTAGCACATGAAGTGGACCTTGTGGATGAAAAAGAAAAAATCATCAAACTTTGTTATCTCAATACTGGAAAAACTGCTGGATCACAATGGATCAAGTTCATTGATGCCGGATCCAACCGCACTGAAATTGAACATTTAACGCTGTATAAAGGAACCTCATTTATCAGAGACCGCCTCCTCTACCCAGTTTTTCATAAGCGGGCTATGAATCAGTTTCATCAAAGGATGGGTGAACTTATTGTAAAGTAAGCGTCTGCATGTTCTCTCAATGAAATCAAAATATTGGCCTATCTTCGCCTAAGATCAATAAATAACTATGCCATGAGAGAAATAATGCTCATTCTTCATTTCATCGGATTAGCCATGGGGCTGGGAACAAGCTTTGCCTTCTTCTTTTTAGGAAGGGCATCTGCTAAAATGGAGCCGGAAGCTGGCAAAAACTTTATCATGAATGCTTTTTCTATTAGCACCATGGGTCACATTGGTTTAGGGTTGTTATTTATCTCTGGTGGCTACCTAATGACTCCTTACTGGTCTATACTTGGGTCGTCACCTGTTCTTATCATAAAACTCATACTGTTTCTTGTTTTAGGTGCTTTGATTGGAATTATCAGCTCCAAAGCGAAAAAGGCCAAAAAGGGTGATGCCTCTCAAATGAAAGCTATACCAGTTCTCGGTCCTATCGCGTTGCTTAGCGGTATCGCCATCGTGGTCTGCGCTGTGATCTTCTTCAAATAACCGGTTTTGAACAACAGGAAAAACCTGGGATTGGGAATCGCTTTTGGAGTTGCGATTGGTTGTGCCATTGGTGTAGCTACGGACAATCTTTCAGTATGGCTCTCCCTGGGCATCGCAATCGGACTAATATTTGGTCTGGGAAAGGACAGATTTTCCAGGAAAAAGTGAATGATTTTCCTGGTTAATTGTTACTCAATTCTATAATGGTTTCTGCTTTTTAGATTGTTATCGTAATATTGTAAATAACAGTTTTATACCAAAATAGACTCAACCACCAGGCACCTTATGCGATTTCTAGCTTTAATCTACTTTTTATCTATTGCCTATCTGGGATCTGCTCAATCACAGAATATCATTGGAAGCGCCCAACAGCAAAATGGCACTGCCGGTTTCTTTGGAACCCTGATGACCAGGAAAGAAATGAATACGACCATCGATGGAAGTCCATATATTAATTCCTATTGGAAACCAGGTATGCTTTTTCTTGAAAATGACACTGAGATCAATGTTAACCTTCTCAATTATAATGTATTCGAGAATAGTCTGACGTACAAGGAGCAGGACAAAGAGTACTTAATTTCTACTCATACCGATCTCAAGCAATTTGTCATAGGCGATGATGTGTTTGTATACCTTTATTCCGATCACAGCAAAGATATTTATCAGTTGCTTAGTGATGGACCCATCAGATTGTTGAAAAGATATTACTGCAAAATCCTGATGGGGATGGAGTCGAAAGGCATCATTGGTGCCACCAACGACAAATACATGATGAATGATGACCTCTTCATTCAGAAAAAAGGCCTGCAACCGGATGGATTCAAGGCCAGAAAAAGAGAGCTGTACAGGCTGATGGATGATAAGAAAGAGGAAATTAAATTTTATTTGGATGAAAATGACCTGAATATCAATAAGGAAGAGGATCTAATCCAGGTTTTCGATCATTACAATGAGCTCATCTCTATGTAGTTGATACAGGTTTTCGCTCCGAAAATCAGACATAATAACATTTTGCTGGCACAGGGTAATTGTTCATAATATAATTATGAAGAGTTTTGCACAATGAAGGATATTGAGAATATAACCCTGACATACCTTACGGTAGAGGATTACCATCACCTAAGGGAGGCCATGACGATTGCCTATCCAAATATGCAGAACCCGCATTGGAAAGAAGCTGAAATAAAACAACTGGTCAAAAAATTCCCTGAAGGTCAGGTAGCCATAAAAGTCAACGATCAAATTGCCGGATGTGCCCTATCCATCATTGTTGATTATGAAAAATTCAACCATCAGCATACATACAAAGAGGTTACTGGAAACTATAAGTTTACCACTCACAAATCTGATGGGGATATGTTATATGGCATTGATATCTTTATTTTACCTAAATACAGAGGACTCAGGTTGGGTCGGAGGCTGTATGATTACAGGAAGGAACTTTGTGAAAACCTGAACTTAAAAGGTGTGGCTTTTGGCGGACGTATCCCCAATTACCATAAGCATTCTAAAGACCTTACTCCCAAACAGTACATCGAAAAGGTAAAACACAAAGAGATCCAGGATCCGGTGCTTGATTTTCAGATGTCCAATGACTTTCACCCAAAGCTCATTTTAAAAAATTACCTGGAAGGTGATAAGGCATCTAAGGACTATGCGGTTCTTCTTGAGTGGTCCAATATCTACCATGAAAAGACCAACAAAAAACCCACCACAACAAAGACCGTAGTTCGTTTGGGCCTCATCCAATGGCAAATGCGTCCCTATAAAGACCTGGCTGATCTCATGCAGCAGGTTGAATATTTCCTTGATACCATCTCCAGATATCGGTCTGACTTTGCTGTGTTTCCAGAATTTTTCAATGCGCCCTTAATGGCTGAAAATAATCACCTGTCTGAGCCAGAAGCAATCAGAGAATTGGCCAAATATACGGAGATCATCACACGGAAGCTCGGAGAACTGGCCATATCCTACAATATCAACATCATTACGGGAAGTATGCCTGAGGTGATAGATAACAGGTTATATAACGCAGGCTACCTTTGCCATCGAGATGGCACAGTAGACAGATATGAAAAGGTTCATGTGACCCCGGATGAAGTTAAGGTTTGGGGGATGGAAGGAGGATCACAAATCAAAGTGTTTGATACGGACTGTGGGAAAATCGGCATCCTGATATGCTACGACGTGGAATTTCCAGAGCTGGGTAGGATTTTATCCGAACAAGGAATGGATATCCTGTTTGTGCCTTTTCTAACGGATACACAAAATGGTTACTCAAGGGTTCGTCTTTGTGCTCAGGCCAGGGCCATCGAAAATGAATGCTATGTGGCCATTGCGGGTAGTGTAGGAAACCTACCGAAGGTTCACAATATGGATATGCAATTTGCCCAGTCGATGGTCTTTACTCCATGTGATTTTGCCTTTCCGTCTAACGGCATCAAAGCAGAAGCTACACCCAATACAGAGATGATGTTGATTGCAGATGTTGATATTGACCTTCTAAGAGAGCTCAACCAGTTTGGAAGCGTCCAAAATCTAAAGGATAAAAGAAATGACCTGTACCAGGTAAACCTAAAGAAATCAAGCCTATGATCCCTTTGATCATAGGCTTCTCCAACAACTAATTTTGATTAGTAGTAATAATAATACGTGACTTCATTTCCAGATCCGGTTACACTTCTTACAGATGGTGTCCCGTCCAAATTGAATGCATAAGTGAAATCATAGTCGAGTGTTTTATCGCTGCCCTCGAAAAGGTAACCACCGGGCAATTTGCTTTGTGAAACAATCGTAGGAATAACATTGAATGCCGGGAAAGGATTTGATTTGTCATGATAGCTTCTAAAGGTTTCAGTGGAAAGCAGTGTGAATTCTTCCTCGCCGTTGGTTTCAGTCACCGAGTAGGCAAGTTTCTTGTAAATATTTCCATCTTCATAGTTTAGAAAGATGAAAACCAGGCTCTTGAGATAATCCCCACCAGGTTGAAGATAAAAACTTGCCATCCCTCCTAAATTACCTGCTTCATCATAATCGTATAGGTGATACGATTTTACCTCATCATTTTTGATATTTTCTGACTTCACAAGCCTATCATTCTCATAGGTGAAAACTTCATAGATATTTTCATAGTCAGTTATCCTCATGAGCTTTCCCTGTTCATCATAACTCAATGTTTGTGTACCGCGTGATGTACCTGGTGTTCTTTTTTCCCAGTGGATCTTTTCCACCTGTCCCTTCTCATCATATTCATACATTTTGGAATAGAACCAGCCTCCACCTGTTGTTTCATATGATTTGGGCCTGCCAAGAAGCTCATCGTCCAATACCCTCAGGTGCATCGTCTTAAGGTCTCCTATCTCCAGGGCACCCTCTACCTTGGTAATTGTAAGTCCTACTTGTTTGTGTCCATGCAAAAGGTTGTTATCTACTCCACCCACAAAGAATGTTGCTTGTCTTGCACCAAAAGCAATGTCTATTTCAGCTTTACCTTCAATAAAAGTCAGATCACTGGAAACAAGGTTTTCAATGGATTGATCAAAGGTGATGGTGACTTTGCCTGGAGCAGGTGCGGGTGCAGGCATTGTAAGAAGGATCACTCTTCCTCCGTCTGAATTTTCTTTAATTTCAACCAATCCCTCAGCAAAACTTATCCTGGCTGGGGCCTCATCATCCAGGATTTTGACTTCAATTTCTTTTATCTGTCCCATCAAAAACCCCTCACTCAACTCATGGATGGTAAGTGTCAGTGTTTTGCTGTCATCGAGCTTTTGGTCATCTTCAGGAGTCACTACAATGAATGCTGCGGTATCACCTTCCTCAATCTCGAGGGTGATCTTTCCATCTGCCACCTCATGATCCAGGTAGAATGATTCCTCAAATGCGGAAGATAATGCTACAACTGCCAGTCCATCCTGAACCGCCTTTTTATCAAAAATCAGGGCAATTTTATTTGCACCGGAATTTTCTGAAATTGAAACATCTCCCTGAAACTGCGCTACCACAGGAGCCAATTGACCTTCATTTTCGTCATCATTACATGATGCCAGACCTGCTATCACCATGATAACTAAGGTCATTTTCAATAGTTCTTTCATCTTAATACAGCCTCTGTGATAACGAGGCGATTGATATACGGCCAAATAATATTTGGTGTTGCATCCAGCCCACCAACCTGGATGATAATTTATATGAGGAGCATTTTTTCAGGATGAATGATCAAATTATGATTTGAAAAAATTACTCATGGCACCATAAATTGTCCACTTTCAATAAGTGTATTCGTTATCTTGTAAATGAATTGAAGATAATGACAGCAGAAAATCAATTTGATTCACTGTGTTGGAAGTTTGTTACCCTACCAGGCGTAGAAACAGGAAACATGATGAGTTCTCCGGGACTGAAGTACAACAACAAAGTCTTTGCTTTCTTCTATAAGAAAAAAATGGGGTTCCGACTGGGTCCAAACTTCGACACTCAGAAATGGGGATTGAAGAACCCCGAACCATTGAGTCCGTTTAAAACAAAACCTCCCCTCAAAGGCTGGCTGATGATCGATCAGAATGAGATGGACCTGTGGGAACCCTTAGCAGAAATGGCATTAACTTTTACCCAAACCCTCAAGTAAATGGCTACAGATCCTTATTTACTGGAACGTATCCGAAAGGTCCTTAAAGAACAAAAAACCGCCTGGACAGAGAAGAGCATGTTTGGCGGAGACTGCTTCATGGTGGATGACAAGATGTGTATTGGTACCTACAAAGGCGGCATCATGGCTCGTGTAGACCCTGATAAAGTGGATGAACTGGCAAAACATGAAGGAGCTGAGCAAATGATCCATGGCGGCAGGCCAATGAAAGGATACCTGTTTATTAATCAATCAGGATTTGATAAAGATGATCACCTGGAACATTGGGTCAGAGAATGCCTGGAGTTTAACCCTAGGGCAAAAGCAAGCAAGAAAAAATAACTTTACTAAAATGCAGAATATCACTCAACCCACTTATCAATTTTTGAAAGCCCTTAAGAAAAACAACGATCGTGATTGGTTTAAGGACCACAAAAAAGATTATGAAAAGGCTAAAAAGGAGTTTACTGATTTTATAGATGCTTTAATCATAGAAGTAGCCAAATTCGACAAAGACATTGCTCATTTCACTGCCAGGGATACCATTTTCAGGATACACAGGGATGTGAGATTTTCTAAGGATAAGTCACCATATAAAACGCATTTTGGAGCCCACATAACCTCCGCCCCTAAAAAATCAGAGATTCATACACGGGCTGGATATTATATACACCTTGAGCCCGGAGCATCAATGCTGGCCGGAGGTGCGTATCTCCCTGAAGGCAGCTGGCTCAAAGCCATCCGGCAAGAAATACACTACAATGCAGATTCATTCAAGAAGATAATCAATGATCCGGGTTTTAAAAAGTATTTCACCATGGAGGGTGAAAAACTAAAAACAGCACCCAGGGATTACCCCAAAGATCACCCGGAAATTGAACTTCTTAAACATAAGAGCTTCCTGGCGGTCCATCATTGCGATGACAAAGAGGTATTATCCGATGAATTCCTGAAGCATTGTGCAGGAGCTTTCAAAGCATTATACCCCTTTGATCAATTTTTAAACCAGGCATCGGAATAACCTCAGCCTGGCTTTTTGAATATTAAGCTTTTGCCGCCTCAAGAATTTCCTTGATGCGCTTAGCCACAATACGCTCTTCGCCTGGATTCATCATCCATGTAGTAATGCCTATGTTATCACTTCCTCCTACAGTTTCAATGGAGGGATGTCCGTCCCTAAGTGCAGTTCGTACGTCATTTGGTGAAATTTTCACGGTTTTTTCATTCCATGTAATCCTAAGTGACGGGACATGATTGGCGATCTCCGGTACGTGGATCTCATGTTTCACACCCTTCACCGAAGAAGCTGCTTCACCAATCAGTTTTACCTGGGACTCCCAAAGTTGCCATTCTGCTTCGTGATCTCTGTTCAGGTATGCTTCTACAGCCGCCATCATCCCAAGTATCTCTTCTTTGTTGACTTTCATTCCCCTTCCTACGGTATTTCCATTGGGGGGCGCGTTTCTCCTTGCAGCCTTTATCAGCTCTTTGCGGCCAAGCAATAATCCGGCACTTTGAGGTCCACGTAAACCTTTACCTCCCGAAAAACAGACCAGGTCGAAACCCATTTGAGTGTATTTCCACAGGTTTTCCACTGGTGGTACATCCGCAGCACAATCTATCATTGTTGGGATCTTATGTTTTTTAGCTATCTCAAGAAATTCTTCATATTGAATCTTTCCGTTGGGATTCGCAAAATTCAAAAACCATAGCATTGCCGTATTTTCATTAATGGCTGCTTCCATCTCTTTCCTGGTTTCAACTTCTATGATCTTTACCCCACAATTTCTCATGGCATGATCATACCCTACTCTATGACTCTTTTGGGAGATCACCTCCGTCTTTATTCCTGTCATATCTGTAGGTATCCTCACTGCCTTTTCACCATCATCACCCGTGAGTACCCCTGCTGTTCCCAATGTAATAGCAGAAGCAGCACCCGCAGTCACCATGGCAGCTTCACATTTCAGCAATTCCGCAATTCTTTCCCCTGCCTTATCCTGCAGTTCATTCAGACCCACATACTGTTTTGAAGCATAATTGTAGGCATCCAGTACTTCCGGATGCATGAATGAAGCAGTCAGTGCAGTATAGGTTCCTGCTGCATTGATAAAAGTCCGTACGCCAAGCTCTTTGAAATAATCGCGTCCTGAAATTTTTTCAGTAGGACTAGCCAAAGCCCCGCTTGCGGCAACACCCGCAATGGGGAGCGTGGCCAGTCCTTTGATAACATCTCTTCTTTTTGTCATAATCTTACTTCTTTTTTAACGCAGCGATACAATCAATTTCAACTAAGGAATTGCCGGGTACACCTCCATAAGGTGCAATGGTGGTCCGGACAGGAGGGTTATCACCAAATCGCCCTCTGTAGGCTTCGTTCATGGCTTTGTAGTCATTCAGATCATGAAGGTAAACGTTGACTTTCAAAACCCTGTCCATCGCAGATCCTGCTTTTTCCAGTTCTTTTTCAATTTCATCCAAGACATGCTTGGTGTGTGCGGTAATATCTCCCTCAAAATGGGCACCCTTTCCAGCAACATATACCAAACCGCCATAAGTTTGAGATCCGGAAAACAAAGGAACCTGATCATCATAGGTGACATTATTGGTAACTATTTCATCATCCTCCTCAGTTTTGGTTGAAGCGGCACTAACAGCTGAAAGGCCAAAAAGACCCGTTGTGCCCATGAATATTTTCTTGAAAATTGAACGTCTGTCTGATTTCATGATGTATTAATTTATGATTAGAAACTTATTGATTAATTGATAAATTCTTATTTCTCTGATTTTGCACTTCAGTTGCTGTGATACCATCTGCACCATCACCAAACTTATGTCTCACAAATGTGAGAAGTTCAGCTATTTCTTCGTCAGATAAGAAATCATGACGAGGCATAATTCCATTATAACCTACGCCATTCACTGTAATATCTCCTTCAAGACCATTGAGGATCACGCCTATCAATCTGGCTTTATCGCCTTTGACCCAATCCGTATCTGCTAAAGGCGGAAACCTCCCCTCTGCACCTTTACCGTTACGTTGATGGCACGGAGCACAATAGGTTGCATAGATTCTTTCTCCTCCCATTATAATCCCTTTCTGCAGATTATCAATCTCTTCGTCTGGTGTTCGGATGTGTGGAAGCTCTTTTCTTGCTTCAGTCACCTCAAGATCAGCCTTTCCAAAATTCCTCTTATCTCCTTTATACATGACTCTCCAGATTTTCCCCTGGACCGTTTCAGACAGATACAATGATCCATCAGGACCCATCGCAAGGGCCATCGGCCGATACGGTGCATCGCTCACATTAGCCAATGGTTCATCTCCGATAAATCCATCGGCAAAGACCTCCCATTCACCGGAAGGTATTCCATCTTCAAATGGTACAAATGCAATAAAATAACCTGCCTGAGGATACGGTGCCCTATTGGTTGATCCATGAAATGCAATAAACGCACCATTCTTATAATGATCCGGGAACTGATCACCCGTATAAAATAAAATATCGTTTGGTGCCCAATGTCCGGGAAACCCAATCAAAGGTTGTATATAATCTTTCACGCTCTCTTCTTCAATACCTAACCCCACATATTCTGGATTTAGCACTCTCTTTCCTCTTACCTGATCATAGTAAAAGTATGGCCATCCGGCATTGTCTCCTTTTTTTATTCGCAAGAATTCTTCCGATGGGAAGATCGCACTTTCCCATTTGGAATATTGAAGTGGGTTTCTTCGGGCCAGATCATCCCTGCCATGCACAACCGTATAAAGCGTGTTATCGGCGGTGTTCCAATCCATTCCCACGATACTCCGGATTCCGGTGGCATAATGTACTCCGTCTTTTTGTAAGGTTTGATCCTTTTTGGATGCATCAAACTGCCAGATACCGCCATGCTCTTCTAACTCTGAACAAGGAAACTCCCCAGGTTCACCGGGGATTCGATTCAATACCTGGCAAACATCGCCTGGTGCTCCATATTGCAAATAAATATGTCCTTCATTGTCAAATGTGATCGGTTTGGCAATATGCTCGTACCCATGCGGATCATTTTTATAGTCATCCTTGATAATCAGCTCAGGCTCAGCATCCAGCACGAGCTTTCCGGGTTCCAACTTGATCCGGTATACTTCACCAGCTGTACTGAAATACATGTAACCTCTATACAAACGCATTCCAGTACCATAGTTGCCCACGTCCTCATAATTGCCAAAATATACGATTGAATCGGCTTTGCCATCCTTGTTTACATCACGAAGCCCTACAATTCCTTTTGGTTTGCCTCCCCGAAGTTTTACATAAATATCCCCATTGTCATTTACCGCCATGTGCCGGGCACTGCCAATGCTATCTGCTACCACTACTACTTCAAATCCATTGGGTACGACAAGCCCACCATTGTCAGGGTCCCCCGGAGGGAGATCATTCTGTGTGGAGCATTGTGAAAATACATATAGGACCAGCAGCAGAAAGACGAAGCGGAAAAACCTTAAATTTTGAAAAAATACTTCCACTTGTTAATCATTTACCACTGAAAGGAGTAGCTCCAAGGCCATTCAAATCCCAAACCACATTTCCATCACGTAAGGTCATTTCACACACGATTTTTTGGTCTCCGGTCATCTTAAATCCTTTTACATCTACAAAACCAAACTCACCTTTTTCTACTTTTATGATCGCGACATCTGCGCCTGATCCCACAGATAAGTTGCCCAGTTCTTCTCTTTTGATAATTTGAGCAGGATTCCATGTAGATGCAGCAATGACTTCGTTCAGGGGCATTCCTAAATTTAAAAGCTTGGACATCACGTTTGCCTGATCTTTCATGCCTCCGTTCATGCTTCCCGTGTGAAGGTCTGTACTGATAGAATTTGGCTTAAACCCCTGCTTCAGTGCAGGAGCTGCCTGCGAATAGAGAAAACTTCCCCCTCCATGACCCACGTCGAAAATAATTCCTTTTTTCTGTGCTTCGATTACAAAAGGACGGACTTTCCCATTTTCCACAATGGGTTCCCTTCCACTCACATTGGCAAAACAATGAGTGAAAATGTCTCCAGGTCTAAGTTTTTCCAAAAAGAGCGTTTCCAAAGACAATGGCGGCTCTGACCCTCCAAAATCCACCATCACAGGGATATCCGCAAGTTTACCAGCCTCAACAGCAAGCTCGGTAGGCCCCCATTCTTTACCAGAATAATGTGCTAACTTAATCCCTACGACATAATCAGCATATCTCCTGGCTACCATGGCTGTTAGCTTAGGATCCATATCATCAGCATTTTGCTCATAAGCTCCACCTCGCATGCCTGCTCCCACAATATTTAGAAACGCTAATACCCGGGTCCTGGAATTATCTATGGCTTGCTCCTTAAACTGACCAAAGTTTTGCCAACCTGCACCACCGGCATCCACTACGGTGGTCACACCCGATCTAAATGTGAACCCATCAGGTGGTAGAGCAGAATATCCATTGCTTAGATAGTGGTCAGGTTCAGTACCATAATGATGGTGGCCATGAATATCTATCAAACCAGGCACAACATATAAGCCAGATGCATCAATGGTTTTCTTTGCTTCCTTTGTGATTTTAGATGATACCTCAGCAATCTTACCGTCCACAATACCCACATCCATTACGCTATTAATATTGTTTTTGGGATCTATGACATGACCCTTCGTAATAAGCAGGTCCAGGGGCTGGGCAATGAGTGTGCCACATCCTAAAACCAGGATAATTATGAATACGCTTAAAAATGTAAGTGATTTTTTCATGGTTAAAAATTTAATGGACAGTTAAATCGATATATGAATCTACATTGTGTTGTGAAATAATTTCTAATGGGAATAAATCCAGTTGGGGCACCTCCTTATTAAACAGCAGATAATTTACCATGTAGCCAATTCCCCGGAAAGCCTGTTTTTTGGGGTTTTGACTAATCAGAAAACTAATGATGCCCTCTTCCAAATACTTAAGGTTATTGTCGAGAAGGTCATACCCAATGAGCCGGATGTCTCGTCTTTTGCTATTGGAGATCTTTTCGGCTATTGGGGAGGTGGCATTTGATGTAGTCACATAAATCCCTTTTAGTTTATCATCAGCAAGTAATTTGTCAATACAATTGTAAAACTCAGGTGTCCCCATTTCCAGGACATAGCTATTAATATCATGATGAGAAAAATTACTTGCATAAAATTCCCGAAAGCCACGCTCCTTTTCCATTAGGTATACAGACTCTTTGGTATCCTCCCCGACACTAAGGATCGCATAGCAATCATCAGTATGCTGCCCCAGGCTGCACAGGAAGCCTGCCAGCTTACCACTTTGATAAAGGTCCTGACCGATGAATCCCAGGGGGGATGACTCAGGGATGTTGGCATTAAAAAGCACGTAAGGAATATGATTTTCCTTCAGTTCTTCCACGGCATGAAGTGCCTGGATATGAAAAAGGGGAGCAAGCACCACACCATCAGGTTTATTTATGATAATCGTCCTGACAACTTTTTCTATTGAAGTATCCCCATCATGTAGATAGAAATATGTTTCAATAGTCACGCCATACTGCTGCCATTCTTCCCTGGCCTGGATAATTCCTTCATGAGCAGCATTCCAATAGGGATCGTCATTTGGCTTTATGATCAAAACAGCTACCTTTTTCTTGAGCCCCCTACCCAGAGATCGTGCGATTAGATTTGGCTTGTAATTGATTTTATTGAGTACTTCGTTAACCTTCGCATAGGCGGTGTCTGACACATTTCCACGGTTGTGCAACACACGATCAACGGTCCCTTCAGATACCCCTGCGAGTCTAGCAATGTCTTTGATTCTAAGGTTTCCTTCCTTTTTCAAAATATTATTTGCCATTGTGTTGTTTCCGCACACAAATACGTTGTGCGCACATACAAAACCCTAAGATAGTTTGTTTTTACTTAAAAAAAGCCCCAATTCTTCTTCTCAATAAAGTCAATGTATTTTTTTTAAAAAAAATTACAATCAGTTATAAGACATAATTCTATCAATAATAAGTCTCATCTTATCTGATGACCTTCAGTCTATCAGTGTACGGGATGCTGTCTCTTTATGAAGGAAGCCTTATTCAGCTTCAATTCCTCAATCTCATTCTGTCCTTCTACAATTTTTATTGATCTATTAATCTGTACATCCTGAAAACCGGATACGCTTTTATTTTGAGTCGGCCAATGCACCTCTAGTTTTTTTATCGCATTGGCCTTACCAATACCAATCTCCGCCAGTAGACTATTACCTCCAAAACTCGCGCCTGTGCCCACGGTATGAAATATCTTTCTCTCATTGCCATCCTCCTCAATCGTAAGTACAATTCTGGCGCCTATGGCAGACCGGTTGCTGGTCTTACCTTCCAATGATATGTTTATCCAATTATTGGTGTTGCCAACAGGGTTTTCGAACAGGATATTTTGATAATTATCACCCTCATATGCACCGCCCATCACCGCATAAATGTCCTGATCTCCGTCCATGTCCAGATCACCAAACCCCACCGCATGTCCTTTCTGAATATGTCCGAAGCCACCACTATAAGTTATGTCTTCAAATCCTTGTCCTCTATCATTTCTGTACATTTTATTTGGGACGATTGAAAGAAAGCTTGGATCGCCGGTAGCCAGGTAAAAATCAAGAAAACCATCATTATCCAGGTCTCCGAAATTACAACCCATGGTCGTTACAGGTTCTGTTAAACCCAGGTCGTATGCCACATCCGTAAACGTGCCATCACCATTATTTTTGTAAAGCTTGGGGCGTCTTATTTTTAGCCCATCGTCATGAGGATAAAATATATTGGCCATCAGCATGTTGGGTGGAGATATGACTTCTGATGAATATCCTGAGACGAATATGTCCTCAAATCCATCATTGTTGAAATCAAATATCCATGTGGAGAAACTTTGTATGGGCTCACCTACGCCAAGGTCGTCACCCGCCAGACTAAATTTAAGACCCTTTTCGTCGGCTGAATTGATATACAATAAATTCTTCCCACTGAAATTCGATAGATAAATATCTTCAAATCCATCATTGTTGATATCTCCTGAGGCTACACCTTTGAAAAAGCCGGTTTCAGAAATGCCTGCCTCAATGGCCACATCAGTAAATGTCTTGCCCGAATTATTGATAAATAACTCGCATTGGTTTTCCCCGTTTGGCGTTGACTCGTTAGCTATAAAAATATCGACCCACCCATCTAAATTAAAATCTGCCCAAACGGCTGTCTGCGTTGGATGCTCCGAATAAATTCCCGTCTCAATGCTGACATCCGTGAATGTACCATCTCCATTATTTCTAATGAGTGAATTGGGGATTTTACCGTAATTCTCCAACCATGCCCCTCTCAGTATGATAAAATCAATGTAACCATCATTATTAAAATCCGCCTGCTTAAGATTTAACCCTCCGGTCACCCCAACCAGCCCGGAATATGCTGTCATATCCTTGAACCCACCTTTTGCGTTGCTTTCAAAATACCTGATCTGATCATCATGACCCCACGCAGAGACAACCATATCCAGGTACCCATCATTATTAAAGTCATCAATACATATGCCACCAGACATTCCATCTACATTCACGCCCAGGTCAGATGCGACATCCTGGAATTTAGGAAATGTACTTTGTGTAAAATATTCCTCCGGAATACGAAATTCTATGGGAACGCCTTCCGGGTATTTACCCAGGGTCATATAGGCAATATTCAGAAGATATCTGTATTCAAAATTGAAAGGCTTACTTTCTAACAGTTCATTCAAATATTTAATCGCGGTGGTAGAACCTACTGTGTCAATGTGTTGTGCTTTTTCAGAGATGGGGATAATGCAAGACTCATTATTATGGTTATAAAGACAATTGTCCAGCTCTCCCTTACGTAGATAGGCTATGGCAAGCTGTGTTTTAAGTTCGGAGAGGATTTTTTCTCTGCTGGGCACTATCCTATCTTCAAAAAAGTCGTGAAAACTTTGGAACACATCAATGGCCCCATCAATGTCACCTGATCTTAATAATGCCTGACCATATTCATAGACCACCAGATTTCGCTCTGCACCAATCTCCATTTCGTCCATTTTTTCTTTGAGCTTTTCTGCGCGTTTCCGGTTAAAAATGTATTGAACATTTTCAGGATCAATATTTGAATATGCCTGCTCAACCCTACTTATCATATCCCTTGTCAGCTGATCTGGCTTTACCTTGGCTTCGATTTCCACAGCCGTGGAGTGCATGTGCTCGGTTGACCTGGTACATCCAAAAAGTAAATAGATTGAAATAAAAAGTGAATAAAAAAATGTTCTCATTGAGAAATCCTATAGCGCAGTCTGTGAAATGTTTTTGGATAAAATGGGTGTAAACTCTATGGCTTGCAGAAAAGAACTGTTATTGGCCACCAGCACAACCTCCCGCTGCCCAATTCTGATCGGTTTCATGTCTTTGGCATCAAAGGGTGCGAAAAAGCCACTTTCCCGGACGGAAACAGGTTCAAAATTACCTTTCCCATCGCCGATGAGTAATAGCCCGGTTCCTGCATCATTACGAGGGGTCTCAATTTCGGACTGATAGAGATTACCCGAAATCAGCAGATCCTTATGGCCATCTCCATTATAATCAGCCGTTAAGATACTGTTGATGGATGATGACTGAGCGAGTGACGGCAATGACCTCCATTTAAAACTACCATCCCCCAGATTCTCTATGTATGCTGATGCAAAGGTTTTCGCCTGCAGTTTCAAGGCATCATCAAGCGAAGGGCCATATATATCAAAAAGGTCTGAATTGCCGAACTTCTCATATGTATCAAATTTTTCCCCAATGGAAGGGATTTGCTGGGAGGAGCATGACTTACCACGTACAGGGAAGGCCTCACCGTGTTCATAGTAACTTAATACAATATCCAAGCTGCCGTTTCCATCGAAATCATAGCTATACACTTCAAAAGGTTCATCCACTGATGCTTTATACTTATAGTTTAGCCCCAGGTTCCCGACAATCAAATCCTGATCGCCATCACCATCCATATCATCGGCTTTAATAGCATAATACCAACCTTCACTTTCATCCAAGCCATCTAATAAACCCTTCTCAAAATTCCCTTCGGATGTTTGCGTAAACACCGTTACGGGCATCCATTCGCCCACCACGAGGAGATCAACAAGCCCATCAGTGTTATGGTCCATCCAGGTAGCTGACGTAACCAGGCCTAGCTGGCTGAGTCCGGGTGCCTTTTCCATTGTGATATCCACCAGCTTACCACCTCTATTCTCAAGCAAGTGGCTGTTGGCCGGGTGAGGATATTTCCCGGGTGTAAGCCTTCCTCCTACAAATAAATCTATATCCCCATCCTGATCGAAGTCATTAGGAATAACACATGAACCACTACTTAAGTACTCTGGGAAATTATTGGGATCGCGAGAAAACACACCTCGCCCATTATTCAGATATAACCTATCTTTCAAGGCAGGGTCATTCGGTTCAAATTCATTCCCACCGCTTACTATAAACAGGTCAAGATCTTTGTCACCATCAAGGTCTACCAGGGCCACGCCCATGTCTTCGCTCATTTTATCCTGACTCCACGCACCTTCCATAATTCTATCAAATGAGCTACTCTTGTTCTGAAGGAAGAGCGTTCCTGAAAAACCGGCAGCACCTCCCATGAAAAAGTCTTCCAACCCGTCTCCATTTACATCTCCTACAGCAATGGAAGGTCCAAATTCGGACATTTTATGAGGCAATAAAATTTCTTTGGCATAATCATCATATTCATTTTCTCTATGCAAAACTCCCGATAGACCAAGTGATCGCGCCACCTCTTTGAACATTGTTTGTTTGGTCTCGTTCTTCTCAGGGGAAATCTCTTTGGCTTCCTGCTTCACAACCTCATGGGTTTCATTTACTGCTACATCGTTTAGTACGGTCCTGGTATCGTCATGCCAGTCTATGACTACTTTTTCAATCCGATTACCAGCACCTACTCCGAAGTGCACAATTTCTTCACTCTTCGACATAAAACCTCTGGCGTTGGTGAGTTCATTCACCTGCCATACGACATTTTCTTTATAGATACTGATCTTGGTCCCGTATACGCTTTTATTGTTCTTTGAAGACAGTTTAAAGCGTACAAAATTTCCGAGCTTCTGATCCACAGAATTATTTCTGTAGAGCAGCACATTATCGTCTATATTGTTAATGACCAGATCCAGGTCTCCATCCAGATCAAAATCGGCATATGCTGCACCGTTTGAAAGCGTGGGCATATCCATCCCCCACTCCTCTGTTTTCTTAGTAAAAGTGAGATCTCCATTATTTCTGAAAATATAGTTAGGGAGCTTATCTGTTGGCGCCAAATCAACAAAATCCATTACATCAATTATTGTTTTAGGATCTATCCCCTTCTGCTTTGCAAGCTTATTCAGACTGTCTAGTTTTCTTTCATAAATGCTCGAAAGGTCACTGTAAAAATTATTGCTTTTTACTCCATTGGTGACAAACAAATCCTTATAACCATCATTATCAAAATCAGCGAACAAAGGAGCCCAACTCCAATCGGTATTTGTTACCCCTCCGAGCTGACCCAGCTCGCTAAAAGTACCGTTTCCATTGTTCCGCTGTAAAGTATTGAACATGTATTGATAGTGTTTCCCATCTCTCACCTGTTGCCAAAAATCTTCCGGACTCATACTTCCCATGGTAGTCTTTATCCTTTTGTGATCTTCAGCCATCATATCCACAACCATCACATCCAGGTGGCCATCGTTATCGTAGTCGGCGATGTCACTACCCATACTGAAGTTGGATACATGTCTTGTAGCCATTAAGGCAACATCCTCAAACGTTCCATCCTGCTGATTGATATAAACATGATCCGGGACATCGAAATCATTGGTCACATAGATATCCGGCCAATGATCATTGTTTAAATCGCCAACAGTTGCAGATAATCCAAATCCAAAATTTCTGATTCCTCCCTGGTCCGTATGATCAACAAACCGGCCATTACCCAGATTTCTATATAAGCGATCACTAAACTTAATATCGGAAAACTGGGCGTAGTCAAGTTTGTTTCCCCGGCCGGGAATACTTGGAGGTTGGTTCACCAAATACACATCCAGATGTCCGTCTTTATCGAAATCAAAAAACACCGCCTGAACACTGAATCCAATGTCAGCCAATCCAAATGCTTCTGCTGCTTCAGTGAATGTCAAATCCCCATTATTGATGTAAAGCTGATTGGCACTCTTCTCCTCCTCCAGGTACACATTCCTACAAACGTAAATATCCTGATCCCCATCATTGTCAACATCAGCTATGGTTACCCCGGATGACCAAAGGTCATCTTTCGAAATACCAGCTTTGTCACTAATATCTTCAAATTGTAAGTTCCCTTTATTCAAAAACAACCGGTCTCTGGTTTGGTTTCCAGTCAAAAAGACATCCTGCAAACCATCGTTATTGATATCGCCTACGCCTACGCCACCACCAGATATAAACATGGAATTGATCATGTGGTTGTTTTCCCGTCTTTGCTCCACCATATTCGTGAATTGAAGTCCGGAATAATCATGAGGCACTATTGTAAACAGCTTATCTCCTTCGCGTGGCGCATCCAGCTCATTTTTGCAACCCATGAATGCTGCGACAAGCAGCAGGCCACTTCCAACAATTAGTTTGTACATTCTCAACACCAAAACATTTTAATACCTATAAAAATAGCAATATTTAGAACCGTTTAAAAGGTCTTTTGCGAACACTAATGTGTAAAAAAGCCAAACGGTAATAATGAAAACCAGGTGAAGCTGGTATCATAAAAAGGGGTTGCTCAGAAGATATTATCTTCTAAACAACCCCAGTGTTTTTAATCAATTAGAATTAGAAGTTCGGACCGCCTGTATCCCACCATAAGCGAGTACCAATTTCGTCTGGCCCACCTAATTTTGTAGTGGCATCAGCAACACCAGCTGTATTGTTCTGACGTTCTGCGTTTACAAATGGTAATCTTCTTAAGAAATCATCAGCAGCAATAATCCCCCAATCCTCATTGCTATCATTCTGATAGTTGTAAGGAATTTTTGGATAACCCGTACGGCGATGATCCACCCATGGCTCTATGGA
Organism: Cyclobacteriaceae bacterium; assembly: GCA_965228595.1. Taxonomy (GTDB): domain Bacteria; phylum Bacteroidota; class Bacteroidia; order Cytophagales; family Cyclobacteriaceae; genus UBA7330. Next base: position 1,049,921 of record OZ245828.1, read on the forward strand.
ATTCATGTAAGCAGCAATCCATTTTTGGGTGATAATTTTCTCCAACTTTAATTCATTGTCAGCTGACTCATCCCATTTTACGGTGACATCCCAGCGGTTCATAAGCCTTGGATCTGTCTCCCCTCTACGGAAATCATTCACATCACCAGTGCCCGCTTTTGGATCATTATAATCCACAGGTACTTTGGTGTCATCCGCCAGATAGTCTGCAGCACCTGCCGCACCCCACTCAGCGAACGAATCCATCACGCCCTGCTCATAGTGAGCCTGTGCTGAGCCAGCACCAGCCCATCCCCTCAGGGCAGCCTCTGCCAATAAGAAGTGAGTCTCAGCTGACATAAAGCAACGACGCATGCCATCAGCAGTTGTTGGGTTGAAATCTTTACTGATATTGGAATAAGAGAGCCTGTCTCCTTTAGCACCCAATGTTGCACCATTTCTTATCCCCTTGTATGGAAAATCAGGATGATCAGGATACAATGAGTCATCTGTGGCAGGTTCGAAGTATTTGGAAAGTCTTCCATCTTCATAACCTACAAGCACAGATTCCATCGTCGCACTCATACGGGTATCACCCCATCCCCAGGCTATTCGGGCCGGAGGAAAAAATCCGTTATACAGCTTTATTTTGAAATCATCAGCAGCAGTGGTGATCAAGCCTCCTGAGGCAGCTATGGCCTTTTCACCCTCTGTTTTGGCTAAATCCGGCGCTACTTTGGAAATTCGCATGGCCAATCTCAGTCGCATACTGTTGGCAAACTTGATCCAGCTAGGAATATCACCACCATAACTTGCATCAAAAGCTCCCATTCCTCCAAAATCCGAATTAGCTTCTAAGGTTGCGACAATATCATCCAGTTCATCAAACCATGTATTGTACAAAGTCTCTTCACTATCATACAGGATGGTATTTTCCAGTGAACCATAATTTGTATAAATAATCGGTCCGTGATATGCGGATAACCTTGAAGCCGATAGAATCCGGATCAATTTTGCCCAGGCAACAAAAACATCATTTCCTTCAGCTTCAGCTATTTCGATTACTCTACCGCTAAGGGAAAAGACCTGATTGTAACAACGGTTCCAATAGGTATTCCAACGTATGTAATAGGTGGTATTGTTAATACCCCCCACAAATGGAGTTGGCGTAGCCAGGTGTCTTACCCATGAATCATGGGCCAAATTGTGTTCAATCTGATCACCGAATATATTGCCCAGCATAGTCGGGAAAAAAGCTCCCACATGATTATTGTCCTGCCTTAAAGATTCATCCGAGATCTGGTATGGATTCGTGTTCAGTTCTTCAAAATTTTCAGTACAAGCACTAAAAACTAAGAGTGTAACTATTGCTATATATTTAATTATTTTATTCATATCTCTTATCTCTTTTCATTAAAAGCTAACCTGGATATTAAACCCAAGCGTTCGTGTAGCAGGAACATTGAAGTTATCAAGGGAAGGTGAGTTCCTATTGGTACTCATCGCCAATTCCGGATCAAAAGGAGCATCCAGATACAAGAAAAATAGATTTTGCCCCACAATGGAGAATGAGATTGGCATATTAAGTGAGTTTATCCTTGTATTATAAGACAAAGCCATTTGTGTTAACCTGACATTTGTCCTGCTGTATACATAAGGCTCCATGATACCGTTCCTACCACCAATGGTACGATAATAAAGCTCCGGATCAATCTGACTGACTGGATTTCCCTCACTTGAAACGGCATTGATAGCAGTAAATCCCTGATCTCTGTCATCTGCAGTTCTTTGGGAAACACCCGCCTCATCCAGCATGGCCTCTGTTTTACTCACAGCCAAACCTCCGAAATTACCATTGATCATAAAGGACAGAGAAAAACTCTTATAAGACAAGTTGTTTGTCCATCCCAGGATAAAATCCGGATTCAAATTTCCCCTGAAATTTAAGCTATCTGCCTCAGCGGCTGTTTTACGAGGGGCACCATTTGTTCCAAGAATAATTCTGTCCTGGTCATCCCTTACAAAGCTCAGCGTATAGAGATCTCCAATGGAGCCTCCTTCTTTAAATCGCGCAAAATAACCCTCAGAACTTCCGGTATTAATAAAGTTGTCAGGATTGTTTGGATCTCCCTTTACAACTGTATTTATGTTTCTCGAAAAATTGACCGCTGTTTTCCAGGTAAAGTCATTGTTGTAAATAGGTGTTCCATCTATAATGATTTCGACCCCTTTATTGTTGATCTCTCCCACATTAATAACACGGGTATTATATATTGATCCTGCAAGTGCAGGTACAGAGAAAAATTCATCACTGGCTGTAATGTCGTAGTAAGTGAAGTCAAAGCCAATACGATCATCCAGAAAACGCCAATTGGTACCTAATTCCATTGTCGTAACAATTTCTGGTTTCAATTCATTGCCTGGAGAAACCGAAGCACGGTTGACTCCCCCTGTTGAACCATCTACTGAATTTGATGGCACGATTTGATTCCATGGGATTTCTTTACCAACCTGACTGTAAGACAATCTAACTTTACCAAAACTAACCGGCTCTGGTATATTCAACATATCACTAATAATACCGGACAACCCAACAGCCGGATAAAAATAATTCTCATTCCCGGTGCCTACAAGTGTAGATGACCAATCCGTTCTTCCGGAAAAATCCAGATACAATAAATCTCTATATCCTAAAGTAGTATTGATAAACAGTCCCTGTTTTACGTCACGTGAAGATAACGTCGAGTTAATAGCCACGGCATCCGGAACATTTTGGAAATAGTATTCATTGGCATACAATAGTCCTTGAGTTCCCGTATCTACGCTCACTCCCTGACCATATACTCTCTTCTGATAAGAAGCTCCTGCTATTACACCAAGCGTCAAATCACCAAAATTATCATCATACCGCAAGATGGCATCCACATAAGTGAGCTGATCCACATATTTGTCATAATCCCACCTTCCATTAGGATGTACGTTTGTCGTATTACCACCGGAGGCATACTTGGTCTCTCGTAACTTATCTGCATAATCAAGGTTACCTCTGACAGAAAGTCCTACTTTTTCATTGAATTGATAATTCAAATTGAGACTACTAATCACCCTTTTGGTTTGATTTATACTTGGTTGTCCCTCCAGCAAAAACCAGGGATTGGACTGGTGATGATCGGTTACAAACCAATTCATCTCTTCCACATTTCTGTCTGGATTTAACCATGTAGGATTATTCTTGAAGTATTCATACCCCTGCAAGCCTAGCGACGTGTCGTGTTCAGGAGTTGCTCCGTTTCTCGGGAACCGATACAGACCGGTCAGGGGATTTAGATAATACCCGGCCGCTGGACGATTCTCAGATTTTTCCTGTGACAACATCACGCTTGAATTTATCGTCAATTTATCATTCAATAATTTGGTTGACTGCTTTAATGTGATGTTGTTTCTTCCGTAATCATTGTTAGGCATGATACCTTTGGCATCTGTATTGGCATAAGAGAAATATGCTGTAGTTCTTTCATTTCCGCCACTGATTGAAATTGAATTAATGAAATTAACTCCTGTTCTGAAAAAGTCATCAACGTAATTATCATCATAATTACCAGGGTTGGTGTCCCAGCTCTCTTTAATTCCCCCAATAGCACCATACTTGAATTGTAGGTCAGGCTTTAATAAAACACCTTCAAAGGTGACTCCGGAATTTAAAGTGATTTTTGCCTGGCCTGCTTGCCCTTTTTTTGTGGTGATCAAAACCACACCATTGGCTCCCTGGCTTCCATAAAGTGCTGCAGCATTAGCACCTTTCAAAATACTAATACTCTCAATGTCATCCTGGTTGAGCTGTGATATTCCATCCCCGCCATCAACGCCACCCCACATGCCTGCTTGCGATGTTTTGCGGTTAACCATTGGGATACCGTCTATTACAAATAAAGGATCACTGTCTCCAGTAAGGTTCTTATTCCCTCTCAACTGAACTTTAGTAGATCCACCTGGACCACCGCTACTCTTCTGAATTTGTACTCCTGCAGCCCTTCCAGCCAAATTGCTCAGGAAATTTACATCCCTGACCTTGGTGAGCTCTTCCCCACCTACAGTTTGCTGAGTATAAGTCAGGGACTTCTCTTCACGCTCAATTCCTAAAGCTGTGACGACAACTTCACCTAATTGAACTTCATCTTCCTGCATGCCAACATCTATGACACTGCGGTTGCCAACTGCAACTTCCTGTGTGGTAAAACCAACTGAGGTGAAGACTAAAGTGACATCATTAAAATCTGAGATGTCTAGGCGGTACATTCCGTCTACATCTGTAGAGGTTCCACTGGTCGTTCCTTTTATAATAACTGAAACACCAGGAAGACCTTCTCCTCCTGCTGTGACCTTTCCAGTAATGGTCTGACCGTAAGCTGCTACACTTATAAATAAGAGTAGGATCTGTAAAAATCTAATCATACGCTAACTAAAGTTTAATTAAATACTAATAATATATAGGTAATATACTCACAAGTACTCAGATTTATGCAGCTATTGCGGAAATATTTGCGCGATTAGTAGGTTTTTTTTATGTTGGTTAACGAAACAAGCAAAAAGTTGCAACCTTAAATCAGATAAAACTGCAACTTACAAGACCAAATTCATTTCATCTTTGCATGCTCCTCCATATATGTAGCTTGAAATGACTTTTTCGGCCCTATGTAATGAAACCGTTCCGCCCAACCCAGACCATATTTCTCTCCAATCAATTTGTCCGAAGGGACACCTCTGATAGCTTCAGAATCCATATCCAGCATAAAATGTTTGATATATGCACGATTTGCTGACTCATCGCTGTTCCCTAGTATAGGCAGCTCTTTGCCGTTTTTTGCAAGATCTCTTCTCAAAGCGGCCCCGGAAACTCCCGGTCCCTGATAGATATTGGCAGTGTTTGCTCCGACTTTTTTGTCAACATACCTGGAAATATCTACCACTCTGTTGACCAGCTGTGGACCTCTCGCAAAATAGTATTTCTCCGAAACACCGTGAGGCTCAACAACCTCTAATTGTTCCGGGTAATCAGTTCCCATCCCAGCCATCCAGGAAGCCGCTTCCACTGCTCTGGCGGTAATATAGTGGTCCGGATTTTCTTCATAAGCGCCGTATGGATCATAACAAATGATCGTGTCTACCTTTAACAGCCTGAACAAAAAAATCAGCCTCCCCTTTATCTCCTGGATGTTGTATTCATCCATGCGGTGATTGCGATACCCAAGGTCATAGACCTTTTTCAACCCCAAAGCTTCAGCCACGCTGTAGGTACCCTTTTCATTGTTATATACACGCTCTCCTATCGTCTTCCCTCGACCTGCAGCATCATCGTTGGTTGTCCGTATCATATACCCGGTATAACCCTCATCAATTAGTTTAGCTACAGTCCCAGCCGCAAAGAAAGCCAGGTCATCACAGTGAGGCTGAATGGCTGCCAATACTTTGCCTTCATGAGGGCGCCCACTTACCGGACGCTCAATAAAGACATCTTCACGTGGGTTATTTGTTGATTCTTTTTTAGTGGATTGTGCTCCTACAACAGCCGAGGGACCTAAGAACGCTCCTGCCACAAGACCTTTGCCGATAAATTCTTTTCTATTCATAGTTAACATTCATTTATGGCTGAGCTGATTGCTGCACCAGCCCCTCCTGGTTTATTGACCAAATCGTCTGATCATCTTCTGATTGTATCGTAGCTTCAAATTGGTTGGAAATAGCTTCAAGCGTGAGGTTGTTTGTTTTACCGTCAATTACTATTCGCTCACCAGAGAAGCCCAGATCTTTTAGGCTGGATGAATACCGGGATCCCTTTCTCCTTATCTCCTGCTGCCTGTAATAGATCAACCACAAATATTTCTTTTGCAGCTCCGAATAATAGGATACAAAAGGCACCTCCTTTGTTCCTACTGGCGCCTCACTAAACTGTGCGTACCCCCACCGCTCCGGATAATGCATGTTGATCACACCCTGTGGTGACCAAACCCAGTTGTAACATGGCAGATCTTTCCCCAAACTGTCTTTTTGTTTAATATATTTCCCGTCAATAATATCTATATCATACTGCACCCTGGAAAAGTTGACCCGGTACTGGTCGCCATCGGAAGGAGGATTCTCTCTTTTCCTTCCAAAGCAAATGGCTGAAAAAGGGATGGCCACTTCAACTGTCCAGGCTTCATCCGTATCTCCCGGATTATTGATAGTTCCTATCACATTTACACCGGTTTTTAACCCTTTGATTTCCCAGTTGGTCATCGGCAAGCCACCATTTCGGTATGGTTTGTCTAAAAACAAGTCCCAGGTGGTATTAAAGGCATTCATCTCAAATTCATAATAGCGATGTGTATCGTGATCAGGATATTTGTAATTCCGGCTTCTATCATTGTCGGCATCGATAAATATTTCAAAGTCATTATCAATAAAGATCACCTCATCGTGTTCGGTCAGGGTTGCCCAGACATGTGGCTCTATCAGTTCCGCAGCAAAATAAAAGTACTCATCATCCCATAGCATTTTCATGCGGGTACGCAGATAAGGGCTTGGCTTTAAGTCTCCTTCAATATCTTCAAACTCATCGCTCCACCTGGCTTTTTGCCAATCTTCATCATTGATATCGCCATCTACAACAATCGGTTTGGATGTCTTGTAAACCACATAGTTTTTTGGTGGAGTGAATAAATGATCCAGTCCGGTGAAAAGATCATCTGGTTGATCCGTATTTGTCTCTTTGTCATTTGTACAGCTCGATAACACAAGCATATAGCTTAAAGCCATCAATAGGATAAGGTGTGGTATTACTTTCATTTATTTAGTTGTAAAAAAGGAAATTAAATGCTGACAAATTTAATCCAGCCCTCTACCAAATTCTTAAAAAATGCTGATCTTGTCAACAGTAGATCATCGTGTAGAACCAAATTCATTTTTATTACCACCCGCAACTGGCTATATTAGAATTCATGTGTTACAATCTCCGATATCTGACAAAAAAGCAACGGGACTACGCTGTGAAGTTTGGTGAAAGCCAGGAAGAGATCGATAAGCTGGAAAAGCAACTGGAAATATTCAGTCAGCAACACGGACCGGTCTATCATACCACAGCTTTTGATCACTGGCCCATACCGGTGGTCACCAGCGATCAATCAAAAGGGTTCCGGTTTTTCAATTGGGGGTTGATTCCCGGGTTTGTAAAAGACACGCACCAATATGAAGCAAAATATACTTCGAGGTATTTAAATGCACGCATTGAATCACTGTTTGATGAGAAACAATACAATGAGAAGTTCAAGAAAAACTTTGACAATCCATTTTATTCTTCGGCACTGAAAAGAAGATGCGTAATTGTGGCAGATGGCTACTACGACTGGCACTGGCAGGGGAAAAACTCTTATAACTTTCATATCCAACTCAAATCGGAAGAACCCATGCTCCTGGCAGGTATCTGGAGAACCTGGAAAAGTAAAAATGAAGATATTCAGAGAGACACTGTGGCCATCGTAACCACAGACGCCAATCCGCTTTGCCAAAAAGTGCACAATCGTCCCAAGGCCAGTGAAGGCCCCAGACAACTAGCTATCCTTGATGATGAAAGTGCAAAGGTCTGGCTTGATGGCTCTGATAACCCTGATGATGTTGATGATATCAAAGCGTGTATCAAAGTATACCCGGAAGAAAAAATGAAGGCTTATCCGGTGAAAAAGCTGTTCGTCCAGGAGGGCAGAAGCCGCATACCTCTCAATGATGCCGACTGCATCAAGGAAGTATCTTACCCAGAACTCAATTTCAAGAATGGTAAAGATCAGATGAGCCTTTTTTAGTTGACTCATCTGATCCGAATCTACATTGTTATACTTCTACTTTTCGTGATAGATACCCATCATAGTTCGTATGATGACGAGGTGTTCGTTCCCACATAAGCGGAGAAGAAATCACATAGTCAGCCGACACCCTGTTGCAAGCCACTGGTATATTCCAAACCATCGCTATTCGTAGCAATGCCTTGACATCCGGGTCATGTGGCATCTGCGACATGGGGTCCCAGAAAAAGATCAGGAAATCTATTTCCCCTTCCGCAATCTTGGCACCAATCTGTTGATCCCCTCCCAATGGACCACTTTTTAATTTTGTCACCGGAACATTTAACTCCTGTTCAATCATTGTGCCCGTAGTCCCTGTGGCATAAATGTCATGACAAGACAATGTTACCCTATTATATTTAGCCCACTCCAACAGATCTTTTTTCTTAAAATCATGTGCTACGAGCGCTATTTTCTTCCTTTCATATCCAAATGCTATGTCCTTCATATTTTGAGCTTTATTTTAACCTAATTTTCAATATATCCTTTATTTTGATATTTATATCGCAACAAATTTAGCTTTTTATAATCATATTTATATCAAATATAATTATATTATAAAAATTAAATAATTATTAAAAACTCATAATATAGCAGTAAAACACCCCTACATTTGGATTTTTTGCACTACTTCAGCTCTAATGGCTCCACCTCTGTTTGCACACCTCTTATTTCCTCAAATGTTTCGATCATTTCAGATAGTTTCTCAGAGTTTGAATCTGCCAGGTTATTTTCCTCGCCAATGTCTGCTTTCAGATTATAAAGTTGATATTCCTTGTTGTTACCTAATTCTATATTCACCATCTTATTGAGCTCAGGCCCCGGATATGGGGGTATCAACACCCAGTCTCCTTTCCTCAAGGCAGTCCGCGAAGTGGCCTCGATCACCAATGACTCCCTTCCTTCCGTACTTTTTCCCAGAAATGTCTTGAGCATGGGCTGACTGTCAGCAATTCTTTCACTACTTCCCACAAGCGAAGCAATCGATGAAAACAAATCCAGTTGACAAACCAAAGCATCAGACACCACTGGTTGTATGGTCCCTTGCCAATAGGTAATAAAAGGTACGTGAGTACCGGCTTCGAAAAGGCTGTACTTACCACCTCTGAAAGGTCCCCATGGGGTATGGTCTCCATTTTTCTCTTCAGCATCATCATAGTAACCATCATTCAATACCGGACCATTGTCGCTGGAAAAAATGATAAGGGTGTTTTCCAAAAGGTTTTCCTCTTCCAGCGTCTTGATAAACTCACCCAGACACCAATCGGCTTCCACGATGGCATCACCACGTGGACCTAAACCTGATTTTCCCGCAAATCGTGGATGTGGTGTCCTGGGTACATGCGGTTGTTGCATGGCATAGTACAGGAAAAAAGGCTCATCCCTGTTTCTACGTACAAATGCCTGGGCTTCTTCCAAAAACGTATCTGCCATGTCTTCATCCTTCCACAATGCGGATTTTCCTCCCTTCATAAACCCAATCCGCGGAATCCCATTTACTATACTATTGTTGTGACCATGGTGCCACTTCATGGTGAGGAGTTCAGGGTTGTCTTTTCCAGTGGGCTCACCTTCAAAATTTTTCTGGTAGTTCACTTCAATAGGATCATCAGGATCTAACCCAACTACATATCCATTTTTGATATAGACCGTTGGCACTCTATCCTGAGTTGCTGCGAGGATGTAGGAATAATCAAACCCTACCTCATTGGGTCCGGGGCTGATCTTTGCATTCCAGTCCACGTTTCCAGCTCCAAGCCCCAGGTGCCATTTACCTACGATACCAGTGTAATATCCTTCTTGTTTGAGCATCCTGGGTAATGTCATTTGTTCTGTCCCGATCAGCAATGGTGCAGTACCCGGGAGTATCCTGGCATTTTTTTCCCTCCACGGATACACTCCTGTGAGAATTGCATACCGACTTGGGGTGCAGGTAGCTGAAGAAGCATACCCATTGGTAAACCTCACCCCTCCTCTGGCCAATCGATCAATATTAGGTGTTTTTAATACGGTGGATCCATAAGCACCCACATCACCATACCCCAGATCATCCAGGTATACAATCACGATGTTAGGATTTGCAGGCGCTGAAGCTTCTTGTTTTGTGGTACAGGAAGATAATGCTGCTATAAAAGACAGTATAAAAATCTGAGATGATTTCCTCATTGTGTGATTCATAAAGTTGTTGTTTTGGATTTTACCAGTCAGGGGCATACGGGGATAATGGATATAATAATAGAACGCTAATCTTATGCTTTCTGGCTAATCTCCGATATTTTTGTGAAAAATAGAAAATCATGAAACAACTAATCATTCTGATATCTCTTGTGACAGCAGGTTTGCTCGTTTCCTGCAATAAAAAAGAACTGGAAGAAAATAACCGGTTTATTGTTGGTGTTTGGGAGGCCAATTTTGAGACTCTATCAGGTTGCGATGATCCTGCCATGGACATCCAGGAGGAGATTAGTTGTACTGAGACCGCTTGTGTCAGGTATACCTTTGAAGAGGATGGTGTTTATTTTGCAGAAGTCACCATTGATGGGGAATCCTTTGGCGAGCAAGGTACCTATAGCCTGGATATCGATAAACTTAGCTTGTGTATAGAAGATGAGGGCGTGGTTACATGTAATGGTGGTTCTTATGATGTAAATTCCACTACACTCTCATTCACCATCACAGACGCTGACTCCGGATGTAACATTACCAGGACTTTCGAAAAAGTCGATTCCGGAATCTCGAGCCAATAACCATATAATGGAAGTAAACAAAAGGGATCTTCACGCGCACAACGAGCATCATATTCATGGAGAAAAGCATTTCCTGGCTCGGGTTTCGGAATACCTTGGCGAGTTTGTTTATGGAGGAATAGATGGTGCTGTTACCACTTTTGCAGTGGTAGCTGGATCAGCAGGCGCAGGCCTTGAAAGTTCCATTGTTATCATCCTCGGCTTTGCGAACCTTATCGCCGATGGGTTTGCTATGTCTGTAGGCAGTTTCCTTTCTAAAAAATCCGAAATACAGAACTACAACAAACACAAACAGATTGAATACTGGGAGGTAGACAACATCCCTGAAAAAGAAAGAGAGGAGATCAGGGAGATCTATGCAGCCAAAGGATTCAAAGGTGAATTACTGGATCAGGTAGTGGCGACAATCACTGCAGATAAAGACAGATGGGTAGATGTCATGATGAAGGAAGAGCTTGAAATGGCCGAAGAAAATAAATCCCCATTTGCCATGGGGCTTATTACTTTCCTCTCGTTCATCATGATGGGCTTCGTTCCCCTCGTCATATATGTAATAGATTACCTTGGAACGATTGAAGCACAATTATTTACGGTATCCTCTATCCTTACAGGAGTCACATTTATGGGCATAGGTTACTTAAAAGGGTTGGTGACAAATACTGCTAAAATCAGAAGTATCCTTGAGACCCTTGTTCTCGGGGGTGCAGCCGCTACACTTTCCTATTTTGTAGGAGATTTTCTGGAGCAGATGATCTCATAATCACTCCACTTCTGCTTCCTGATTGACCAATTTTCCGTTTTCATACTCGTAGGCTATGGAAAGGTTACCCTCCGTATCATACCATTTGGCGATACCGTTTAATACGCCATTCTGATAATTTGACTCTTCCATTAGCGTGCCATCCTGGTAGAACTTGCGGAGTATACCTTCCAGTTTTCCTTTTACGTAAGTACGTTCTTCAATCAACCTTCTTCTGTTATATACCTTATACGATCCTGACAATTGGTTATTTGCAAAGTTGGAATAGGCCGTTATATAACCCTGGTTATCAATTTCAATCGAAGCCCCCTGTTTTACGCCTTTATGATAAGTAACAATACCTGTGATTAAACCATTTTCATCAAATGACACCCAGCTTCCATGCTTCAGGCCATTGAATGATTGACCTTCCTCAACCAAAGTGCCTCCTACAACAATTTGAGCATTTGATAGGTCTTTCATCCCATCAACAGGCGTGATGACCGCGCTACCTGGCACAGGTTCACCTTCACCAGTAGCTACAGTCTGATCGGAGTCACAGGCCAGCGTGATTGATAAGAAAAAAATTGTAAGAACTACATACCTCATTTGCCGAATCCTTCTTTTTGTGAAAGCGCTCAAATTTAAACAAAATGGGGATTTTGAGCCAATTTACTAGATATTGAACCAATAAGAAATTTTCGCGAAAATCGCTCTACTTTTAGTTTTGAATGAGTCAGGAAAGTAGTTATCCGTATAAACAATAAAGAAATCAGAAACCGGTGCAAACCGATACTGAAACCGGACATTCATATTGAAATTATCAATCTGGCTATTATATTGAAAAAAAGTAGTCAAAAAGAGACTCCTGGTAAAAGTAATGTCGAAGCGTGGTCCCAACAGCCAGATATCTCCACTGGCATAAGGTTTAGGTAATCTTATCCGGTTGAACTGGTAAATCAGTGTGGCGATACCATAAGGTCTGTATAAATAGTTGGTCTCTCCTCCTACACTCAAAAGGCTTCCATTGAAAAACTGACCCGCCTGTATTTCCATGTCATGATAAAGAGGCTTCCGTCTGTCAGTTCTGAAGGAAACTGTCATGCTGGTATATGTGTAGTCTGACCCCAGTTGTAAGGGCATCCCATCCCCGGAACGGGTCGGATCAAAATCATCCTGCAGAAGGATATATTCATGGGCTACTTCAGCCTTGATTTCAGCCTTATTAGCAAAAACAATCTCGTAAAAAGGGGATATTCTATAATCGGTGTCACCAAAATCATCATTTCTATAATACTCTGTTTCAATACCAGGCCCATGACTGGTTACTTTTTTATTTGGATAAAAGCGGTATTGAAAGCCAGGGGCCAATAAGAAATAATTCCTTCGGGGCACATACCCAACCTCAGGATTATAGTTCTGTCCTACCAATTGATGGCTCCAGGTAATGGTGTAGTTGGTCTTGTTGTATGAGAGTGTACCCCCATGGGCATAATGATCCTCCTTGGTGCTATCTGTAGAAAAGGAATGGTGGTAAAATACTTTTCCATTCCAGGCACCATCATCCGAAAGGATATTATAATCCACACCCAGCAATCTGTTGTAATCTTTTTCATCAATCTCAAACTCAAACTGATCATTCTCATTCAAAACATGGGTTGCCTGTTTGTTGATAGCAATGACGGAGATATTAGATCGGTTAAATATCCGCCTTTGAAGGGCTATAGTAGAATAATTGTACCCTGGCTGCAGGATAGAAATGTCTTTAGCCGTTTGCATATTCAGGACTCCGATGCGCCAGTCCCGGTTAATCCTACCACTTAGTTTTAAGCCGGCATTGATCTTATTGGGCACCAGCAAGTTTGTGGTTGGATCCAGGGCAAGCCCGATTCTTCTTGAGAAAAAGGGGCGAACGCGTTCGTCGCCGAAAGAGGCAAAAACGTCGGCATTTTCTATAAAGAATTGCCTTCTTTCAGGAAAAAAAAGTTCAAACCTGGAGATATTGGTCTGTTGCTCATCTACCTCCACGTTGCTAAAGTCAGGATTGAAAGTAAGGTCCAGATTTAATGAAGGAGTCACTACCACTTTAGCATCACCGCCTACATTTATTGAACCATCAGATTCGTCGGCAATAAAATCCCGGTTTCCACCTCCGGAAACATATGGAATAAGTGAAATGTTGTAATTAGGCTTCTTCGGAGGATCCTCAAAAATGACCACGCCGGGATATGATAAGGTCAGTGTACTTTGATTTCTGGGCACATGGCCCCAGGTGGATTGCTCTGCGGTTTTACTGTCCTGCGCATACATATGTACATTCCACCTGTTCGATCCTTTTTCAAAGCGCAAGGTTTTTAATGGGATGGCCATTTCCCCTGACCATGAGCTATCCTGTATATGGGCGGCCGAAAACCATTTATTGTCCCACGACAGGTCAAAGCCCGAACTCGTGGACCCTACCCTTTGTCTTCCGGCGATCCCTGAGATGAGTGCCTCTCGCTGTACGCCAAAAGGATTGATACTGAAGAGCTGCCCGTTTGTTTCATTCCTAAAGGGATCAAATACGATGGCCACCGCATCATTCTCTGCCCCCCGATAATCTCTTCTCAAGGATTTTGTGACATACGGTCCAGGCACCGGATCATAATTTACAAAACCTACATATATAAATTCGTCATCATAGGTAAGACTTACAACTGTGGGAGTGATACTGTGACTTGTATCCATCGGAAAATATTGCCAAAATGGAGAAGTCTTGTCTGCAACCTTCCAGTCGTGCTCATCCAGGATACCATCTATTTTGATTGGGCCGGCGGCTCTTTTTACATATAACTCTGGCTGGGCGTCTTGAGTTACAGCATTAAAAGAAAATGAAATTGTAATTAGTAAAAGAAGGAAACTTTTTAAATAGGTCACTTAAACAAAATAGTAATCACCGTGCACTCACCTCAGCAAACAGAAGTTTAAATCTGCCTAAAAATACGCAAATATGCCAGTGCATCAAGCACTAATCATGATTAAGATCAGATCTTTTATTGCCTGTCTTTTTGCCATCCTTGAAGCAATGTTTGCTTCCTCAGGAAAACAGGCTCCACCAAATGGTTCGATCAGGGATTACCAGCCTCAGACAAAACAGAAACGATATATTTTCCTAAATCCCTCCCCTGGTCTTGTCCGTCTTCACAAGCATCCCGGTAATGAATTCCTCCATAAAGTCTGGAGATTGCCGCTTCATTACATGCCTGTCGAAAAGACCCAAAAGTTCTTGGCTCTAAACCGAAGTATTCTTCCGAAGTATCCGTGAACTTGTAGTTGTCACCAAACAGGTAGGTAAGCATCTCAGCGCTTGCAGTTGATATTACACTGTGCCCACTGGTATATTCAGGAAAGGGAGGGGTCTGCAGCAAAGGCCTCCAGTCTTTGTCTATCAATTTATTGATAGCAGTCTCCGGGCGAATTCTGTCGCTTCGATATTTTTCATCCCAACAACTGATGAAGGCATCATGCAGCGTGAGGGCTACATATGTATGAACAAGGACCGCTCTTTTGAATGAAATATTGGACTGCTGGCTGGCAATCCCTGTGATACCAATCCAATGCCCTCCCGGGGATATTTTTTTCAAACCAATCATCACATGACCAGAAAATTCAACTGCAAAGGGGTTGCAATCCCAAAACGCTGCTATCTCCTGTTGTTCACTGGTCAATTCATTCGTCACCTCATAGACCTCTTTCAAAGCACTGAAAAAATCGCTATTTCTATCATCGCTGTACGGCACAGGGGAAACAGGTTTAAACTGGTCTGCTGAAGTAAGGAAAAAAGGCCTGATTGTATTCCAGTTTGGTTCTACCGGCTCCAGGTATGCGGGTGGCGTAGGGTACCATCCGCCTGGTTTACCCGAAGGTGTATATCTGGTAAAGGTGCTGAGGGAGTTATAGCCATCACTTTTCGCATATCGAAGTACTTTCTGTGCTGTTTTAACAGCATAGGCTACATTTTGATTTAGCACTTTCTCAGACCACTTATTGGCCTTCTTATAGGTACTGGCCAGTATTTGTTGATTCTCTTTTAACATGTACCCTGAAGGCATAATTTCCTTTCCGACTTCCAACATGGCATAAATCGCACAAAAAGAACTTGACAGCCCACTCGGAAATAAATCTCTTTCAAACCCAGGATTTTCAACAAATTTGCCTGAGATATCCTGTAGGTCTCCACTTGCCGCCAACACCTCATAAGCACCCAATAATGAATAAGCATAATTGCGACTAGCTACAGGCGGATTTGCCACATCATGCAGCATCACCTTGGAGAGATTAAAAACATTGTCTACTAAAAGATCAACCTCATCCAACCTGGTATTTTTATCTGCAAAACCATACAGGGCAGCAGAAATGATTGTCAGATATAATATCATTCGCTTCATGCTATTTCACTTTATAAATATCAACCCCCTTGTTGTTGATACCCACCATTAGATAGTTCACCCCTTTGATATTCATCCACTTTAAAGACCTGGCATCTCCTTTCAAAGTCAGGCCTGATTTAGCCTGTGGGATGTATTCGAAGTTGCCCTTGCCATCCCCCTTGTACAATTGTCCGTAGTTTGCATCAATTTGCCCCATTCTTATGCTGATAGCTGTTTGATTACCTGCAAGGACAAAGTCTTTGTTTCCATCCCCATCAAAATCAAGAATTTCAATGGCAAAAACCGGGGCAAATTGTGCGCTTGCCGGAAGGGGATGAGCCAAAAACTTAGTGCCCGTATTCTCAAAATAGATGGTCTGCAATTCATTCACCACGAGCTTTTCGGCACTCGCAATGTCATCCTTCGAAAGAACATCTTCAATTTTTGCAGTTGAATAGGCTTCATAGGAAGTGAATTTCTTCCTGTATTCATAAACCTGATTAAGCAATTCATCACGGCTGACATAGGGATAAGGTTCACCCTGAACGTAATATTCCATGATTGGATCAATTGATCCGTTTTTATCAAAATCGCCGTAGTAAAGTGTAATTGGCTGTTTTTGCGAAGCCCTTAGCTGGGAATTCATCCCAAAATTACCGGCAATGAAATCTGTATCACCATCATTATCAAAGTCCGCAGCTTCGATGGATGACCAAAGTCCGCTTGTCGGATCGTCAAAATAATTTGAAGAAGCTTCCTCAAAACCCTTTCCCTCCAGGTTGATAAAAAGCCTTATGGACATGAATTCCCCTACAATAATCAGGTCTTCCCAGCCATCATTGTTGGCATCAATCCATGCAGCACTGGTTACCATCCCCCCTTTAAAATCAGGAATCAATGTTGAAGTCTGGTCAGTAAAATGTCCTGTGCCATCATTTAATAGCAGGTAGCTGGGTGCAGGTGCCGGATATTGCCCGGGTATAATACGCCCTCCCACAAAGAGATCAACATCTCCGTCATGATCAAAATCCATTCCTTTGACACAGGATTTAGAACTTAGCATGTCAGGCAGGCTTTGCTCGGCTTTTGAAAAGCTCCCTTTCCCATTGTTCAGGAATAACCTATCCTGTAAGTTCGGATCATCCGGCGTATAGCTATGATAACCTCCGCTGGCAATGTAAACATCCAGGTCATCGTCATTGTCAACATCCACCAGCAATACATCTGCGTCCGTCTTCGCGTTGTCCTCCGGAAATATGAATTGTCCACTGATTAAAAAATTTCCCTCGGGCTGTTGAATGAAGAGTCGTCCAAGGCCTCCTGCCGGACCACAAACGTAGATATCTTCTAGCCCATCTCCGGAGACGTCTCCGGAAGACATTTCCGGTCCACAAGCAGACATCATTGTTAGCAGCAAAGGTTGCCTTTTGAAATCATTGTAGTCATGGCCTATATGTTCATAATTTAATACTTCATTCACTTTTGTGAAGATTGCATCCTCTGATATGCTTTTATCAATGCCGTAATCTTGTTTTTCATCTTCCAAAAGATCCAATGTCTGATCGGCTTTTACATTTTCCAGAAGTGTAACGCCTCCGGTTGGCCATTCTATTTTAATGGAATCAATCAGATCCGTATCACCCAGTCCAAAAAACAATTTATTGGTTACCGTGGATTGGTAACCTCGCATAGGAAAAAGCTCTTGAAACTGTACTTTGCCCTGGGTATACACGTAGGCACTTGCCCCAATGGATGATGTATTGGCATTGGCACCAATAAGTCTCAGAACAAGGTAACGCGAATTACTCCGCTCTCTACTATAGTTCCTGTATACAGCTGCTTGTTCATTGTGATTGTTGACCACCAGGTCAAGATCCCCATCGTTATCCAAATCTGCATAAGCAGCACCATTGGTAAAACCAGGCTCTTCAAATCCCCACTCCAGGCTTTTGTCGGTGAAGGTGAGGTCTCCATTATTTTTAAAGATATAATTATGAATGGGCGTAGAGGGCATCGACATGGCCAGTTCGAAAGTATCGACTTTTTCTTTCGCTACCAGTTTTTGGAAGTAGTAGTCCCCTTTATATTTCAAAAAGTCGCGATTGGTATAATCTCTAAAGTATCCATTGGTAACAAAAAGGTCTTTCCACCCATCATTATCGAAATCAGCAAAGAGCGGCGCCCAACTCCAATCGGTATTTGAAACACCGGAAAATTGACCAATTTCACTGAATGACCCATCTGAATTATTCAGATGCAGCATATTTCGCATATTTTGATGATAGAAGCCCTTCATCACCTGCAGTGCATATTTTTCATAGTTTTCAGGCCCGAAAAGTAATTTTTGCCGCTTGTTATCTTCCGGGAGCATATCAAGGGTCATGATATCCGGCCAGCCATCATTATTAAAATCGTTGATATCCGAACCCATGGAAAAATGGGAGATATGCTGTAAATATTCCGTTAACCTGTCAGTAAAAGTGCCGTCACCATTATTGATATAGAGATAATCCGGTTCGATGTAATCGTTGGATACATAAATATCTAACCATCCATCCTTGTTGATATCTGATATGGCCACTCCAAGACCGAAACCCAATGAATTGGCCTTGATGCCTGCCTCCTGGGTAACTTCAATAAATTTTCCGCCGTCATTTCTAAAAAGTTTATCTCCGGCATTTGGGTCAATCTCATCCCTTGCAGAGGAAAATTCAAACTCTGTGATTATCCGCACATTTGTTGTAAGTAAAAAAAGATCCAGATCCCCATCTTTGTCATAATCAAAGAATGCTGCCTGTGTGGAGTAGGAAGTATCATCCAACCCATATTCACTGGCTTTCTCTTCAAAAACAAGATTCCCTTTATTGATGAAAAGTTGGTTAGCACGTTCATCCTTTTCCTGTTTGCCGGAATAACACACATAAATATCCAACAGATTATCTCCGTTGATGTCCACCATGGCAACACCTGTTTTCCATCCAGACCTTCCACCCACGTTGGCTTTTTCGGTGATGTCCCGAAACTTAAGATTCCCCGTATTGAGATATAGTTTATTGTATTCCATATTGGAAACAAAATAGATATCTTCAAGTCCATCATTATTGATATCCCCGACAGCCACACCTCCCCCATTGTAGAGGTTTTCATAGGTCAGGGCATTGTGAGAGGCCGTTTCTTTAATGGTGTTCTTAAATTTAATGCCCGATTGCCTGGCAGACAATCGCTCAAACAATTGGTGATCCTGTGCTGCAATGTCAAAAGAAAACAAAAAGCACGCAGTGGCTAGAAATACCTGTAATCTCCGCTGAATGTGGAAAACCATATTTATCAAGTTAGAACATTTGTGTAAAATGATCAAGCCGGAACCTTTACGATCCCGGCTTGATAGTTATTTACAAAAAAATCTCAATATTAGGGCACATCCCACCAAATTCTGGTAGTAAGTGTATTTGGACCCTGGGAAGCGACAGCAGCCGCAAAATTATCAGGGTTTTCACTTTCTTCAAACGCAGGGTACCTCAACCTTCTTGGAATGGTCCCCCCTGTGACATTACCGGGGAAGTTAGTTGGAGTCAATACCGGATAGCCAGTTCTTCTCCAGTTGGCATAACCCTCGTAGCAGTTATCAAGGAAAGTAGCTGCCCAGTATTGCTCACCGATCAACCTTTCTTTGTCCGCATTAGAAGCAGCAGCAAAACCCAATCCGGTGATATATGTCTGGATATCCGCATCATCCACTTCAAAGCTTTCATCATAAGCTGTCCACTTATCAATTGCGGCTTCCACAGCATTGTCAAAATGCTCTTCCGGAGTACCGGGCACACTCCATCCTCTCAAAGCAGCCTCAGCCAGGAGCAATTCTGTTTCTGCATAGGTATGTAAGAACATTGGATCTTCGAAATCATACAGTAGCGGATTGATGAATGAAAATAGATTTATTGTATAATCATCTGTCTGAGTTATTAGTCCTTCATCTACCGCATACGTTGCAGCTCCATCCGCATTGTAACCATTTGGCAACCCAATCTGATTTGCCGGGTCTGTATCCCACAATGTCGGATCTCCATCAGGGTTTCCTACTCCTCCGGAAATGATCATCAACCTGGGATCATTCGTTGCTTGCATCCAATCAATAAAAGTCTTACTGATTCGTGCATTACCTGCTTTATAATTATCTGAGATAATTACTGCAGAATTACCATTGGTAGCCGCATTGTTGTGAACAACAACTGTGTTATCATCATTTGATGTAAATACACCTGCTGAATGGTTCACAGCTTCTTCCACAATGCTCTGAGCCAAAGTAGCATCCACTTTCGTCAACCGCATACCTACTCTGAGTAATAGTGAGTTGATAAAGCGCCTCCAATTATCGAGATTACCTCCATAATAAATATCCTGTGTTCCCGGATTAGGGGCGCTTGCGCTTAGGATATCTCTGGCCTCACGAAGATCACTCACAATCATATCGTAGATCATCTCCTGGTCATCATATGCAGGGAACCAGTTTTCCTGGCCCAATAGCCCTCTTCCAGCGCCGGAATACGGTATATCTCCGTAGAGGTCAGTGAGTCTATGTAACGCATAAGTCCTCACTACCAGAGCCATGGCATAAGTATTGACCTGCTCTGTACCTTCCAGATTATCCACGATATGCGTTGCATTCTTGATTAAAGAGGGATAGTAGCTTTCAAAAGCTGCGCTTGTATACTGCTCATTCCAGAAATATTTATCCCCGGATACAAAGCCAGCCGTACTGGCAAACTGCTGAATCATCGTGGAACTGTAAATAATATTTCCTCTTGATTGCACATATCCATTTGTGGTCATTGATCCCTGAACATTCGCCAGGATGAAATCAAAGTCAAGCTCTGTGGATGCATTGGGATTCACATTCAAATCCGTCAATGCCTCATTATCACACGATACGATGGGTATTACCAAAAAAGCAAAAACCACCGCAATCAATTTATTTTTCATATTTCTATACATCGTAATCCTCAATTAAAATGACATGGATAAATTGAAACCAAAGTTCCTGACAGTAGGGACAGCAAAGTATTCTAATCCTTGTGAGCCTGCGCCAACCGTATAGGCAGACTCAGGATCAATGTTTGGCACTTTGGACCAAAGCAACAATAAATTCCTACCGACAGCTGAAATACTTAATGATTCAATTGGCAGGTTTGTAAGCATGGTACGTGGTACAGTGTATCCAATAGACAATTCTCTCAACTTACCAAAGCTTGCATCATAGACAAAATATTCGGTGATATCATTGTATCTACCATAATATTGCTGAACATCAGCGGCAGGAATTTGAACTGAAAGTGAAGCGCCTGTGTCATCTACACCAGTAATGGTAAGACCTTCTTCTCTTCCTTCAAGTGTTTCCTTATGCATACCAAAAGCATACGCAATCACATTGGTACCGGAGTACAAAGAACCACCACTTCGCATATCCACAAGGAAGCTGAAATTAAAATCTTTATATCTAAAAGAGTTGCTTATTCCAGCACTGAAGGGATGTCTACCTTCCCCAAGTACCTCAAATTCACCTCTTACGGGATACCCGTTCGCATCGTACACTTTTTGGCCATTGATTGTCTGGTGTCTGTATCCGGCAATTAAACCAAGAGGCTGACCTATGTCATGTCGGATACGCTCTTGAAGGGTACGTGCCTGATCCAGGTTCAACACTTCAATGGGTTCACCGGCAGCATTGTTCCCAAGGCTAACTGCTTCGCTGATATTATTGGCCATGTTGAAGCTAATTTCCCAGGAAAAATTGTTTGTTTTTACAGGTGTTCCGGTCAATAGCAATTCAACTCCACGGTTATTCAACTCACCGATATTGACAATGGTACTTCCAAAACCTGATGTTCTGGAGATCGTGGCCCTCAAAATATCATCAGTGGTAGTCCTGTTGTAATATGCAAAGTCAACACCTAATCGGTTGCTGAAAAACCTTAAGTCAGCTCCTATTTCATACTCAGTAGTAACGTATGGCTGTAATGCACTGTTAGGTATCGATCCATTGGAAATAGCCCCTCTGGTTGCTCCTGCAAGACTGTTTGCATCCAATCCATAAGTTAGGTTAAGAATGTATGGATCGGGAGTTCCACCACCCACCTGAGCCCATGAAGCTCTCAACTTGGCGAATGTAAAAGCACCTGGCAGATCTACCATATCAGACAATACATAGCTCAGACCCACAGAAGGATAGAAAATTGAGTTATCATTTGGATCTAGTGTAGAAAAGAAATCTTGTCTACCTGTCACATTTAGGAATAGGAAACCATTATAGGAAAAGTTAGCTGATCCAAAATATGAATTGATCCCCCATTCGCTGAAGCCATAGGAATAATTCCTGTTATCCGGATTTACATTATTCACAGAATGGAAGAAAGGGATCACAAGGTTAGCACCACCAACCTGATAACTTTCAGAAGATCTTCTCATTCTGTTTCCACCCAGCAGAACATCTACCCCAAATACCCCAAATTCCTGGTTGAATCCAACAAATACGTCGGCGTTGTCCTCTCTGATCTTTTGTGAACGCTCGTAAATCTGTCCAAGCGGTCGGTAAGCTGTACCGTAAGGCTCAGCCACATTTCTGAAGTCAACGGAGATCACATCGGTTCCTACACGTCCCTGCACATATAACCAATCTGTAATGTTATACTTTAACTGAGCATTTCCCAGGATCCTGTCTTTGTCATCGATCCTTTCATACTGATAAGCAGCCCAGTATGGGTTTTGTGCAAATGTATTTCCCTGATGTCTCAGCTCCGTACCATCCGCTGCAGCTCCCAATTTATCTGTAGGCCCTTTCAGATCCTCAAAAGAAATGTTAGGAGCTTTCATCAGTACTGTCGCATTTGCATTACCTGGTGAATCTGATAACCTCGGTCTGTTTTTAGCATTTTCTTTGGAATACTGAACGCTTATCTGTGCCTCAAGTCTATCGAATTTACCGCCAAGATTGGCATTTAACATTTTTCTATTATAACCTGAGTTTGGTACGATATCCTCATTCGACAAGTCAGAAGCAGAAACCCTGTAATTCATGTTTTGGGTCCCACCAGACAATCCCAGCGTATTGGTCCAGGTATAGCCTGTGTTATAGAAATCATTGATGGTCTCTCCAAGATCAGAATAAGGCCTTGAAACACCATCAAATTGAACCACACTGCTTCCATCCAACCTTGCTCCCCAGGAAACCTGTCCATTATCTAAAGCACTGCTTTGACTTGTAGGAGCAACTCCATTTGAACCAGTTCCATATTCATTTTGAAAGTCAGTCAGGTCATATACTCTATCCATTGTGAAGTTAGAGTTGAAGGTAACCTTCATCTCACCGGCCTGACCGGACTTGGTGGTGATCAAAATCACACCATTGGATGCTCTTGACCCATACAATGCGGAAGCAGTCGCTCCCTTAAGCACAGTTAAACTCTCGATGTCATCTGGGTTGAGTGATGCAAGACCATCGCCGTTGTCATTACCACCCCACATGCCAGCAGATCCCAGGTTTGAGTTGTCAATAGGAATACCATTAACAACGTATAATGGCTGATCATTTCCAGTAAGTGATGATCCACCCCTGATAACCACCCGTGAAGAACCTGCTGCACCCGTTGCCGGAGGACTCACATTTACTCCAGCCACTTTACCTGTAAGTGCACTACCCAGGTTGATAGCTCTTGATTGTGTGAATTTGTCACCTCCCAGTTCTGTAACTGCATATCCCAACTGTTTTTTCTCCTGTGCGATACCAAAAGCCGTTACTACAACTTCAGATAATTCTGTCAGATCAGGTGCCATGGAAAAGTCAATGACTGTGCGACCATTGACCGGAACCTCAGCGGTTCTAAAACCAACAAAAGAAAGAACCAATATATCATCGGAAGAGGCCGAAATGCTATATTTTCCATCAATATCAGTTACAACACCTGAGGGCGTCCCCTTAATTTGGACTGCCACACCAGGCAAAGCTTCCCCGTTTCCTTCGTCTATGATAGTTCCCCTCACAACATTCTGTGCATATGCCTGAAGTGAAAACAACATGGTTATCAAGACCAGAAACTGTAAAACAACTCTTCCGCTACCCCAGGGTTTCCTGAAATCAACTTTAGAATCAAAGTCAGCCCTAAGCCGACTTTCTTTACTGTACTTGTGCTTCATAAATTAAATTTTTCATAGTAATTAGTTGCTAGTAAAATAAATATCAGAATCCGGGATTTATAGCCGGACAAACATGGCATGAATTCAGGTTTTCTTTTCCTGAATACTGCCCCTTTCCAAAAGTCATCATTTTTGTACTTATAGTTGTGCTTACGCTCTTCTGGAAACCTCATACAATTTAAGGGATTTTTAAACCAAAATACACATAGAATTCACAAAAACAAAATAAATAAATAATCTTGTGTGCGCGCACATTTGCCTTGATCGTAAAAACAACCCTTTTTGAAGCAAATTGTTTAGCTTTTGTTCAGGAATTTATAAAAGGTCATAATTATCGCTTTTCACCCACCTCCGGCAGCCATTATGAATATTGCAAAAATGGACGAAAAGAAGAAAACCAATATAAAAGCAACCACCTGACTGGCCGATCATAAAACTTTGAATCTATTCAATAATCTATCAAATACGAGGCAGGAAGAGAAGCTGATTTATAAAGCCTTCCAAAGAAAATCCAGTCAGTTTCAGCACTCAAAAGAGTCAATACATTTGATTATTTAACTCACAAAGATTCCAAGTTGGTTTGAACTTTTGTTTTTTTGCCACTCCAAAGGAAATGGTTTGCTATATTCGAAACTCAAATAAAAAGCATTGTATACGCTCGAAAATAAGACAGCCATCATTACTGGTGGATCCAAAGGAATTGGAAAAGCTGCCACTCAATTAATAGCCAAGAGTGGAGCCGATGTATTCTTCCTCGATATCGATGACACAGAAGGACAGGACCTCCAAAAAGAAATCAAAGATCAGGGATTTAAGGCAACCTATGTCAAATGCAACATTGCTTCCTATGAAGAAGTGAAGCAGACCATTGAAGGCATCTATGAGCAATCAGGCAAAATAGATATCCTAATCAATAATGCCGGGATAGCTCATATAGGTACCGCGACCAATACCACACCGGAAGATTTTCAAAAAATAGTAGATGTAAATGTCAAGGGTGTCTTCCATTGTTTGAGTGTTTGCATTCCGTTTATGCAAAAGAGTGGTGGTGGCGCTATTATCAACATGTCGTCCGTGGCTGCTGAGCTTGGGATCCCGGACCGGTTTGCCTACTCTATGAGCAAAGGTGCAGTTTCTGCCATGACACTTTCAGTTGCC
Source organism: Cyclobacteriaceae bacterium (assembly GCA_965228595.1). GTDB lineage: Bacteria > Bacteroidota > Bacteroidia > Cytophagales > Cyclobacteriaceae > UBA7330. The sequence continues at coordinate 1,075,014 of OZ245828.1, forward strand.
AAGGATTACCTTGCCGACAACATCCGTTGCAATGCGATTGCTCCCGGGAGAGTTCATACCCCTTTTGTCGACAACTTCATTCAGAAAAACTACCCGGGGAAAGAACAGGAGATGTTTGAAAAGCTCTCAAAAACTCAACCCATAGGCAGAATGGGCAAACCTGAAGAAATTGCTGGTCTTATTCAATACCTGTGTAGTGATGAGGCCTCATTTATCACCGGATCCATCTATCCTATCGATGGTGGATTCATTACCTTAAATAGCTAAAAGATGAAATTATTACGATTCGGAAAAGAAGGTGCCGAAAAACCAGGTATTCTGGTGGATGGTAAAAGAAAAGATTGTTCAGCGCATTTTAGCGACTGGAACAGGGAGTTCTTCAACTCCGGAGGTCTGGAAAAACTTAAGAAAATTGATACATCGGATCTTCCTGAAGTGTCTGATTCTGAAAGATGGGCTCCCTGTGTCGCCAGGCCGGGAATGATCATGTGTATTGGGCTTAACTATTCTGACCATGCTGCAGAATCCGGGATGGAAGTGCCTAAGCAGCCTATCATTTTCATGAAGGCTACAAATACGCTTACAGGCCCTAACGATAATATCCCTATTCCAAAAAATAGTGAAAAGTCTGACTGGGAAGTGGAGCTTGCCATCATTCTTAATAAAGACGTTTCTTACCTGAATGATGAAAAGGAGGCACTCGATGCGATCGCAGGTTTTGCTGTAATGAATGACCTGTCTGAAAGAGCCTACCAACTTGAGCACGGCGGACAATGGGTAAAAGGGAAATCATGCCCGAAATTCAGTCCACTTGGACCTTATCTTGTCACAAAAGATGAAGTAGGTGATTTCAACAATCTGGCGATGAAGCTAAGTGTAAATGGTGAACCCAAACAAAATGGGAATACCGGAACCATGATCTTCAAACCTGCTTTTTTGGTTCATTACCTCTCTCAATATATGATGCTGGAGGCAGGTGATATCATCTCAACCGGTACACCTCCGGGAGTAGGGCTTGGATTCAATCCCCCACAGTACCTGAAAAAAGGAGATGTGGTTGAGCTTTCTATCGAAAAACTGGGCTCTCAAAAACAGAAATTCATCTAAAATACCAGTATGTGATGAAGGACAAAGTCTTTCACCACACAATCCAGCTTAGTTTTCCGGGACTGGATCCATATTTTTAATCCATGGCCATCCGAACCCGAATGAGTCCCTGCCTTTCGCTTAATATGTAAGCCGGCATCCTGATTTCAATACGCTTTAGGTTTTCGATGGTTTTATCGATTCCCATAGGTGGCGGATCAAGTGAAATCACTGAAAGTGAAAGACCTTTTGGGTCCAGAACAGTAAGCCTTAGTTCTTTTCCATCCTGGTTTAAAACAGCGCCATCTTTTGTTAATCTGATTTCTGCTTGTGTCATCAGCCCCCAGGTAATGCTTTGGGTGGAATCATTGGTAATGATGTTGTCCTCGACCAAAATGGATCGATCACTTTCTTTGACAAACCTGCGTTTGACGGAGTGGATATTCCCAAAATAAAGATCCGTCATATCAATGGTGACCTCAGGCTGCTGACCTTCTTTGAAATCAACAATCCTGGCCTGTCCTGCCACGTCAAAATCAGCATTATTAACCGTGATGGTGCTGTGTCCCTGATTGTTTTTGGTGAGTAATGTCCATCGTGGACAATCCTGACAATGACCAGCCAAATTGAACCCGATCTTGTTGAGCAAATAATACCTCTGATTGCCTGGGTCGAGTATCCACCTGACACCTTCCAAATCAAACACGAATGTTCCGGCATCCATATTCCCATGGCTCAACGATGCCCTCCCTCCCTTTGCTGCCAGGAAAAACTGGTTGGGATTATCCCCCCGACCCCTGAAGACTGCTACCGGGTTTGATCCATTCCCATACCAATTGGCAGGCAATGCTGTTGCCTTTATTTCTTTGTATTGTGAAAGCCAGATCAATGCGAGCCCGGCAAAACGACCAGCATCCTGAGGATTTTCATAAAATTCCTGATCAAAATAAACTTTGTCACCTGTTTTCGCTGCAAACCATGTTCGGAGTACGGAATCGTCCCCGTCTTTTTTATCACCCGAATCCGCAAAATTGAAAAAGTTTCCGGAAGGTGCCGTTACATGAAGATTGAAGAGGGCACTCTCTATAAACCCCGGACTAGATGATATACCAAAGTCGCTCCCCAGGGCTGTGGTTAAAGTATTTGCTGCGATTACTGAGTATCCGGTGCCATAGCCCCAATAGGTCGGACCTTCGGGGTAGATACCATCCGGACCATATTCCTTCAAGGAGTTGGGTAGCTTATCTAATGCTCTTGAAATGGTTTTTGCAGCTAATTCAGGGTTTTCATCTGCGATGACCAATGAAGCAGCAATCATACCGCCATGACACACCGCATTCCAATTATTCGAACTGTTGATCCAAAACATCCGCACACCTTCCTCATTGAAGCTTGGGTTGATTCCTTTTTCTATTAAAGCCGTTTTGGCCAGACGTACGGTTTCCGGAGGCAGGGTATTACCAACCCAATCTACTGCCAGAGCAACTGCCAACGACATTTCAGCAATGTCCAGAAAATGTTGAGGATTCCAGTCGATAAAACCACAAACAGCCTTGAGTTCAGTATCAATCCGATTCAATATCTCCGGGTTCCTGTCGATCCTGTACACCATGCACAGTGTGGTCATCCGTTTAAGCATCTCTCGGGATACAAACAATAGCCTGAATCCCTCCAACTCACGCTCAAGCAAGGGTTGTGTTAAAATCGTTTCCGCTTCCCTGACTAAATACCTGTAATAATCTTGTGCCAGTTGGTCTGACTTTAATTTCTGCTTCAGTTCCCGCTCTATCTGCGGTGTCAATATGAGTTTTGGTGAAGTGCTGGCAAGGTTAGTCTTAATAAAAGATACCGAAATGGGGTTCTCTAACCTTACATCGGCGTGCTGAGCACTTGCGGTTAGGCTTAAAATCAGTAAAAATATTAAAGAGGCTAACCTCAGCAAGTTTCTTTCAATACGCATCATATTCAGGCCGCTTGTTATTTAAGGGGGAAAGTTTTTATAAACATTAAGGTAATACATCCGGTTGAACATCCTGATATACTTAATCACAGGAAAGCATTAATCAAGATCTACCATGCATAATTATCTTATCATTGGCGGTTCCTCAGGCATTGGTCAATCTCTGGTCAACCTTTTGAAAGACACGGACAACCAGGTATTTGCTACCTACAACTTCAATAAAAGGGAGAATCTAAATTCGGTTCAATATTTTCATCTCGATGTATTGGATGATCAATATGACCTGGATCTAATCCCTGATACCTTACACGGATTGGTGTACTGTCCGGGAAGCATCCAGCTGAAACCTTTTCAGAGATTTAGTGAAGAAAACTTTATCGATGACTACAGACTGCAGGTAACAAGCGCTGTGAAAATCATCCAGGAGCTCCTTCCCAGGTTAAAAAAAGCGGAACAATCATCCATCGTACTATTCTCTACAGTAGCTGTACAAAATGGATTCAACTTTCACAGTCTCGTGTCTTCCTCGAAGGGTGCAATAGAAGGGCTAACCAGGGCACTGGCTGCAGAGCTGGCTCCGAATATCCGTGTAAATGCCATAGCACCTTCCTTAACTGATACTCCCCTCGCTGGTAAATTACTTTCCAACGATCAAAGAAGAAAAGCACTTTCAGAACAAAATCCCTTTAAACGTGTGGCTGAAGCTACAGATATTGCTCAGGCCGCATGCTACTTATTAAAACCCGATTCATCCTATGTGACAGGTCAAATCCTTCATGTGGATGGCGGTATGTCAGTAATTAAAAACTAAAAACTATGTTAGGACTCTTCAAATCAAAAAAGGACAAACTTCATGACAAGTATCAAAAGTTGATGAAAGAAGCACATCGACTTTCAACAATCAACCGGGCGATGAGCGATAAAAAGGTCGTAGAAGCTGAGGCAGTGATGAAAGCCATTGAAGGTATGAAGTAATGCTTTACCTCAACCTTCTATTCGCTTTGTGATTGTAGCAATTGCTGTGGTTTCTTATCACTGATCTGAAAACCCCAGCGCTTGAGTATTGGTGCTTCTAACTCCGGTTGTCGGTATTCATCGGGCGACATGATTGGAATGCCGAATATCACCGGGTAATAACGTTGACAATGACTGCATGTCATCAACGCTTCTTTTATTTCGCCATCCGCTTCTTCAAATACCTCCAGCTTAAGTTCTTCCTTATCAAACGGGCAACACAGCTTCTTATAAAATTCTAACTTCATTTTTTAATCAATTTATCAACAAACGCTTTAGTGGTCTTCTCAGGATCTTTGGCTTTGAGCAGGCCAGAAATCAGGGCTATTCCGGAAACACCCAGGTCAAGTATTTGATCCGCATTATCCAGGGAAATGCCGCCTGAGGCAAAGACACTTCCGTGGAATTTTTCCTTTGCTTCACGAACAACTTGAAAATCTACCAGGTCACAGGTATCCGTTGAAGAGGATGGAAACATGGAGCAAAAGCTTATGTAGTCAACAGGTCTCCTATTCAAAGACCCCCAATCTGCCCGGTCGGATAACGTCACCCCTATCATCAACTGTTCTGGAATAGCATCCGGCACCTGGTCCAGCCGGTCAAAGTGAACGCCATCAGTATTTGTGGCCAGCGCAAGCCCAAGATCATTGTTTATGATCACTGGTACATCCCCCACCAATGAGCGAAGTTTTGTGATGAACGCTATTTTATCTTGATTTTCATCCCAATGATCCCATACCTGAATCACACTTATGCCACCTTTTACGATGGCACTCACCCTGGACTCCAGATACTCCATCCCCATTTTTGGATCTACGACCAGATATAAACCTGATATTTCCCTTTTCATTTCAACCCCTTTTTCAGTGAATCAAAAAACACATTCCAGTATGGGTCTGTCCCCGGGTGTTTTAACTGTTTTTTTTCCTTACCCATCAAAACCATACCATGTTCTTGTTCTTTCACTTTACCAATGATTTGGACAGGATAACCCTTCTCTCCAAGGGACTGAGCAATTCTTCTGCTGTGTTTGGCATTTACCGACATCAACAAAGCCCCAGCTCCAACAGTGTACAGAGGGTCATAGCCAAATAGGTCCCCAATCATTTGCTGAACATCCCCCCTGACCAATCTATCCTCATAAATTTCAACTCCACATGCTGCAGCCATCATCATCTCCATTGTTGCACCTATCACCCCGCATTCAGTGACATCATGCATGGCCCGAACGCCGTCTTCGTGAATGCCCAAACTGACAGCATCTTTCGCTGCCTGAACGGCAGATGATTGATAAAACAGCTCCTGTCCTTTTTTGAGTACATCCTCTCCACAGGCATTGGCAATAGTCTCAGGAAAACTGAGTGCGAGTATGGCAGTACTTATAATAGCAGGTTCTTTGACCAGGATCAGCTCATCCCCTGGCTTGGCCATATCGCTGGTAAGAACGGTATTGGTTTCTACACAGCTGAACATGGTGACACCACCAGATACCGTACTATTCTGACCCTGGACCTTTCCTGTGTGCCCTCCGGTAATGGCTACTCCCAGCTCTTTGCAAAAAGTACTCACCCATCCCCAATACTCATCGAATTGTGTTGCTGTGATATACTCAGGGAGATTCAAACAAAATTGCGCATACTGAGGCATACTCCCTGCGGTGGCAATATCAGAAGCAACAAGGTGTACTGTTAGCCATGCGGATTCTTTCAACCCTAGTGTTGGAATCAGCGAAGCCGGGTCGGTCGCAGTAATTAATGAAAGGCTTTCCGTAATATTAACCACACTGGTATCTACACCGTATTTGGGCCCTTTGAATACTTCACCACGGACCGCTCCACTCGCAGAGAACACATGGGATTTCAAAAAACTGTCCTGGATCTTACCTACCTCCGGAAAATCAATCATCTTGGATTCCTCTTCACGTAAACACCAAAAAAGTCACCGATAGGCACATGCCACTCCTGAACCGGGAACCATTTAGGTAATCCCGTACATTGCCACTCTATGGTATAATCTTCACCCTCCAGGGCTTCATCGATTACTTTTATTAGCGATTTGGGTGTGTAGAAATTGGCTGTGACATAGAAAGGATTCTTCCCAAGCATTTGCTGAGTACGTCTGCGGATGTATTTGGTCGTGTTGCGGTTCATCATCCCAAAGGCGATCCCATACTTACCTACACGTGCAGCTTCGCGGATCACCTTGACAGGATCTTTATAGTATTCGAAAGTGGTGATGAATGCAACAGCATCAAACATATTGTCTTTGAAAGGCATGTGATGCGAATCGGCGAGTACCAGGTCTCCATCAAAAAGCTGACGACCCTGTGCGAGCATAAACGGGCTAATATCTCCTCCCGTCGCCTTAATGCCGATTTCATGCCACCAGCGGGTGAAACGAGTCGTTCCACAACCAAACTCCAACAAAGTCTTTAAACGATCATCTTTTTTCAGCCGATCAGCCATGATCTTCTTCTGATAGATTTCGGCACGCTTATACCGTCCTTCATACCACAACTCATAGGTGTCCGTATGCTCCCTGTTAAAAAACCACTCCTTTCGTCCCTGCCAATTGGTTAGGTCCTGCTTCACAAGCTCTTCAAATGCCATCCTGTAATGTTTTTCTGTTAATAAATTCCGGAGCCGGATAACAGATGCGTATGTAGGAGTAGAGTCCCTTTAGAAAATCTCTAACCATTGCCTGCGCAGGTATTATCCGGATCAGGTCCTACGGGTTCAAAACCCGGACAATGCATTAGACTTTCTATTGCGTAACTAAACTACTTCAAAATCAAGCACTTATCATGATATTCGCTCGTCATCATCCGCCAATTGGCGGATGCCTCCTCTCGTAAGTGCTTGATTTTCCCTGCCTGACTGGCAGGCAGGTTGTACTTTAGCCCCTCATTACAAAATTCTAATACCTTGTCCAGGTTAAATCTCAGCCGCCACTGCAGCACCCCGTGGTTTCGGCTCAAAGAAAGTCCTGCGGAAGCAGACTTACAAAAAAATAGCTGCTTCTTCTGAAAAATATTCTCTACCTATTTGTCGATCGACTTATTGCGCCAATTTGATTTTGTATGTCCACGCATGTTGTAAGTCAGAAGAGACCACCTCAGGGTGACTTATCACCAGATCATTGCCCTCCATAGACCAGGTCAACTTCATGCTACTGCCCAATAATTGAATAGCAGAGCCTTCCAGGGGGCTTATGCCCTCCAACGTAAGTTTCTTTTCTGGTTTCGTTAGCGAAATCGCATATAAAGTGGCCCCATCATCTTTACTGGTAAAACGGATGTCCTCTCCTTGCTTATAACCTCCTTCGAAAATCTCTGTTTCATAGATGGCTTCCTGGTTGACGCTCATCCACTTGCCAATGGATGCCAGTCGCTCCACACTTGGGCCCGGGATCAATCCTTCTGCCGTAGGTCCCACATTGAGCAGGTAGTTTCCCCCTTTGGCCACGATATCCACCAGGTTATGAATGAGCATTTCATCAGATTTCCAGTTGTCATCTTTGAGCTTGTAGCCCCAGCTGTCGTTCATCGTCATGCAGGATTCCCAATAAAACTCGCTGGTTCCTTCCAGAATTTCCTGTTCGGGAGTTCCAAAATCTCCAAGGTATTCATCCCCTTTATTCATGCCCTGCATGCCTTGCCTTCCTTTATCAACCCTGTTATTGATGATCAGGTCAGGATTGAGTTTACGCAGGTACGTATACAATTCTACCCCATGTTCATGAGTCCATTCCGGGATCCACTCCCCATCGAACCATAAAACGTGAGGATCGTATTTTTCAACCAACTCGGTGAGTTGAGGGTATAGATAATTGTCTACATAATCCTGAAAGTTTGGATTCTGCTTTTCTTTGGTGTTGTATTCCGGGTAATGTGGTGCCTGAGCATCCGGATGGTGCCAGTCCATGATGGAGTGATAAAAACAGAGTTTTACATCATATTTGTCACAGGCTTTTTTCAACTCCTGTAGCAAATCACGTTTGATGGGCGAAAAGTCCATGACATCGTATTTGCTAACCTCAGAATCCCACAAACTGAACCCATCATGATGTTTGGAGGTAATCACGATGTACTTCATGCCGGCATCTCTGGCTATCCTTACCCATTCATCAGCGTCATACTTTTCCGGACTGAACTGGCGGGAATACTTCTCATACTCTGCCACAGGTATTGATGCGCGGTGCATAATCCACTCCGCAATCCCTTTGACCGTCTCCCCTTTGTATTCTCCTGCAGGTACCGCGTAGGGGCCCCAGTGGATAAACATCCCAAACTTGGCATCGGTCCACCATTCCATCCTCTTGGCCAGATCCTCTTTTGATTCATTGAGTATCTCTTCAGTGGTTAAGGTTGTTTCCTCATCTTTCGCCTCTTTTTTAGCTCCGGACTGACAGCCAATAAGGAATAAAACAAAACAAATAAGGAGTTGGTAGGCAATTAGCTTTTTCATGATTTTCTGGGTTGTTTAACGCATTGATATCGCTGTGATAAATTTAGACGTTTTTGGAAAGCCCTGCACATTAAGTATCTATAAAATAAAAGGACAGTAAAAGCGCACTCTTACTGTCCAATATACATATGCCTATAGTGATGGTTTAACTCCAGGTCCTGTCCCAGGCACGGATGTTGTCCCACTCCGGTGTTGGAGCAAACAGCTTCTCACCTTTCACCAGGTATTTTTTAAGCATGTCTTCATCATACTCAACTCCAATTCCTGGTTTCTCAGGTACTTTAACATAACCATTCTCTACAATCGGACCGTCAAACCCGGTAACCAGTTTTTCCCAATCCGCTTTGTCTACCGCATGGTGCTCAAGCCACATAAAGTTTTCAGTAGCTGCTGCACTGTGTACGCATCCCAGGAATGAAACAGGTCCAGAAGCGTGGTGATGCATAAATCCAACCCCATTTTCTGAGGCATAATCCCCAATCTTTTTGGTTTCGAGGATTCCACCGGATGTGTTCGGATCCGGGTGAACGATATCAACCGCACGCATGTCAATGAGCTGCTTAAAGCCTCGCTTAAGGGTGTAAATGTCCTCCCCGGTTTGCGTTGGTGTGGTTGTGGACATGGAAATTTCCTTCCATTGCTCCATATAATGCCAGGGGATCAGGTCCTCCATGTAAGCCAAATTGTACTTTTCAGCTGCTCTTGCCAGCTTAATGGCTTCATTCACCCCAAAGTGCCCCCAATGGTCAGTTCCCATAGGGATCTCATATCCGATCTGTGATCTCATCACATCAAGGAATTCCATGAGCTTATCAATTCCTTTGTCAGTCACCTGAATCCTGGTGAATGGATGTTGTGTCAAATTATACTTTCTGTATTCATACTGATAGGGGTCGAATTTTCCACCGGCATTATTGATCACCGCTCCAGGTATATCTTTGATCAAGCCAATACCTATATCCATTTTTAAGGCTGTGTATCCCTTATCAACTCTTTCCTGCATACGTTTGGCATATATTGCGGGGTCCGGTGATGTCGTAGTATCACAATAGACCCTCACACGATCTCTGTATTTACCACCCAACATCTGGTAGACTGGTACTCCATATGCTTTACCTGCCAGGTCCCAAAGGGCCATTTCAACTCCACACACACCACCTCCTTGTCTGGCATGCCCACCAAACTGCTCGATGATCTTGAATAACCGCTCCACATTACATGGATTTTCTCCTAATATTCTGCTCTTCAGGAAAAGGGCATATTCTTTCGCCGCTCCATCACGCACATCTCCATATCCGACGATCCCCTGATTGGTGTATAGTTTTACGATCGGAGTCCTAAACATTACATCGGAAACCTCCGCAATTCGCATATCCGTGATTTTTAGATCTGAGGGTGCCGAGCTACGGTTTACATTTTTTGCCGACTCAGCCAGCACATCCTCAATTGGTGCTGTAGACAGTGCTGCTAAACTAAGTCCACCAATTCCTGCCTTCTTGAAAAATGATCGCCTCCCATTTTGGTTATTTGATTTCTCTTCATAGGGATCTTTCATCAGGGCTTTTAATCTTTCTTTTTTTAGAGTCATGTTGCTAGTTATTTAATTATATGAATTGTTTTTGTCACATTCTGATTACCACCTTAACTTTTTGAATTCCCAGTCCGGCACCACTTTTCTCATCTCCACCAGATCATCACGTTTTGTCAAACCACACTTTATGAAGTTTTCATGAAGCTTCTTAAGCGACTGCCTGTCAATTTCTACCCCAAGGCCCGGTCCGTCGGGTACGCGCACAGATCCTTCTTCAAATTTGATTCTGCCACCGACGATCACTTCTTCTGATTGCCACGGATAATGCGTATCCAAAGCATATGGAACTTCCGGCAGAGCAGCACCCAGATGAACCATGGCAGCCAGGGATATCCCCAGGTGGCTATTGGAGTGCATCGAAAGCTTTCGCCCAAATGGTTCACATAGCTTTGCCAGCTCCATAGAGCTTCTCAACCCACCCCAGAAGTGATGATCACTGAGTATGATATCTTCGGAGCCCAATGCTATACTTCCCGGTATATCCTCAAAACTTGTGGTACACATATTGGTGGCAAGTGGCATCTTCAGCTTCTTTCTTACACTGGCCATATTTTCCTGCCCTCTTACAGGATCTTCCCAGTATTCCAGTATACCTTCCATCATTTGCCCATATTTGAGAGCTGTATCCACCTTCCAGATGGCATTAGGATCATGCCGTAGAGGAACATAGGGTCCAAAATGATCGTATAAGGCTTTCATTGCGGCTACTTCCTGTGCAGGCTCAAAAGCTCCCCCTTTAAGTTTTATGGATTTAAAGCCAAATTCCTTCACCATGGCAATCGCCTGATCAACTATACCCTGTGGGGTAATGGCTTCTTTTTGTCGGGTTGCAGCCCAGCCAGTTGCCATTGCATCTATCCCAAACTCAAGTTCTCCGCCAGCGCCTTCGTATTTATAAAATAAATAAGCCGCGAAAGGCACAAGATCTCTTCGTTTTCCTCCTAAGAGATCTACCACAGGACGCTCCAGTACTTTGCCCATGATGTCCATACAGGCCACTTCAACACTGCTAAACACGTGGACGATCTTCCGCTGATCCCACGGGGTGTCACCACGCTGGTGTGTGGTCTCTTCATCGAAATGACTTTCTATTTTATCTTTTATGGCATTCAGGTGGAAGGGATCCATTCCTATGAGCAACGCTGCCATCTCCTCCAAGGCCTCATTGATCTCAACATTACCTGGTATCTCACTTATTCCAACAATGTTGTCATGTGTGACGATCTCCAAAATAGTTCTCAAGGCATAGGGCGCATGGAGTCCTGCCGCATTTAGTAATGGTGGGTCTACCGTTGCTATTGGAGTGATAATAATATCCTTAATTTTAAGCCCGTTCATATAAAAAATTCTTTGTTTTACGATTTTTCATTGATTAATTCCAGCTCAGTAATTTAAGAATATTTTTTCCTGTCACTTTGGCTTTTTCTTCCTTAGCGTAGCCTTTCATATGTACATCAACTGCGCTCAAAGGCACACCACCCATGACCATCTTGTCGGGGCCAAAAGCCTGCAATACCTGCCTTGTAAAAGGCCTTGCACTTGCGTAATCCGGGCTATCATCAGCAAAATGCCCTAATCCTGAAAATTTCATATACACATTGGGTAGCTCTGCCAGTGCGAGGACATGTGCAAACTCCACCGCATCCCCCATATGGGGTTCTGCAAAATGATCTATGAGCACTTTGCAACCGGGAAATGCCTCAATGGCTTTTCTTACCTGTTGGGCATAGTTGGGTCCGATATGCAGTTCAATAATGATATCCAGGTCTACGGCCTGCTTCCAGAGTGCCCGCACACCGGAATCTGCAAATGAATCAAGATAGCTTTCTTTGCCCCGATGCGCATGAAAACGTGTTGCCACAATTTCAGGATGTGCCCTGACCAGGGATGCGAGCTTCATGGGTGCCAATGAATCCTTCGGATAAAACAGGCTGGTACCCCTCAGTCTTTCAGGTTCCTTTTCAAGACAGTCTAACAGCAGTGAGTGATCATCACCATATGGTTCAGGTTGAACAACCACTCCTTTGCCAATCCCTTCCTTGTCTAAATGGGATAAATACGTTTTCAGAGGGTCTTTTGGAAACTTACTGGCATCTGGTTTATAGGTTGCATTGCGATGAAACGGATATTTCTTGGTATCTGAACTAAAGAAATGGACATTCCACTCCACCAGATCATTTATCTTCTCTGATGCCTTTGGGCTACTTTTCGCCACAAGGTCGAATCCCTTAAAGTAGAATGCCGTTGCCGCTCCCAGACCCAATGCTTTCCCAAAAAAATTCCTACGATCCACTATCCGGCAGATTATTTCTAATTAAGCTTCACTATCTAAGGCTGCCATGATCCCTTTTATATGTCCAAAGGCAAATGCATGGCCCTGCAGACCACTTGCCGGGTCTTCATGTTGTGGAATGTGATCCGGCATCACCATGCCATCATAACCGACCTCCCGCAATTCCCTGATAATAGCCACAAAATCCATATCCCCGTTGTCAGGATAAACCTCCATGAAGTTGTTATATCCACCTTTGATATTCCTGAGGTGAATATTGAAGATCTGTTTTCGCTCGCCTACCCAACGGATAATTGGAAGAATCTCTGTTTTCGGATCTTTGAGACCCTCAGCTGTAGATCCGAGACAAAGGTTAAAACCGTGTGACGGACTATCATATAGCTGCCCAAACCTTTTGATGCCTTCAAATACGGCAGGGCTGTTCCATCGGGTCATCCCTCTGTACCCTGCCGGGGCCGGAGGATCTGCTATGTGGTTCCCTAATTTCACATTGTACTCTTCAGCCACCGGTAATACCCGATCCAGGAAATACGTGATTCTTTCATACAGGTCATCAATAGAGATCGGACCACCAGGAATGGTCTCTTTATCCATCCCTCTTTTCAGGGCCTCTTCATAATTCCAGGTGCTATAGGATGCGTTACCCCGGGTAGGATCAGTGGTCCTTCCGGTCCTGAGAATTTCCATGATGATGGTATTGTAAAGCAATACTTTTATGCCGGTCTTTCCGGCAACCGAAATCATCTGCTGGATCATTTCGATTTCCTTGTCACGCTCAGGGTCTTTGGCCAGCATGATATTGGGGGTAGCTACCCGCTTATATCCTGCCGACGAAAGCGGTAAATGATAGGCATCCAAACTGATCCCATATTTTTCGCAGGCTTCCTTTTTGGCCAGTGAATCCTCCAGGTCCCAACCAACACCAGGAATCACCTTGGGGGAACCCCCATCCATGTTAAACACTCCATGCCGTGCTAGAAATTCAAGGTTTTCTTTTCCCGTGCCACCATGTTGACACCCAACCTTCATCAGCATTGGTTTTTTTCCATTGCCCCCCTCATTGGCCATTGCAGGTACTTCTTTGGGTTGAGGCTGTGCACAAGCGGATACCATAGAACCCATTGATCCCACAACAGCTGTTGTGCCAATTGATGTAGTGATCATTGAGGAAAGGGCTTTTCTTCGATTAATATTTTTCATTTTTTTGGTTTTATCTCTATTTAAAAAACGCTGCTATTAAACTAGCGGGAACAGGTTCGCTGCGATCAATATCACAATCAGACCTACAATCCCCATAATGGTGAGTAGTGGTGAAAATGTCTTTAAAGCCTCCTGCTCAGTAAGATTACTCATCTTACATACGATCCAGAAACCACTGTCATTCATCCATGGGATAAGCTTAGAACCGCAAGCGATGGCTAATCCAATATATAACTGATGATATTCCAATGACATGGAGGTAGCCATTCCTGCCAGTATCCCGGAGGCAGTGATCATTGCTACCGTAGCAGAGCCCTGGGCTGTTCTGACAATCGCCGTAATCAGGAATGCCAGTGGTATCAATGCCATCTGGTAGCCACTTGTCAGTTCTGCGATGCGGGTACTGATGGCTGTTTGTTGCAACATTCCACCAAAGGCACCCCCGGCAGCGGTTATCAGAATGATTACGCCGCCACTCATCAAGGCTGTTTGAACGGATTTCTTTAGTCCCTCCTTGTTGCTGCTTTTTTGCACCACGAGAATAAGAAGTGAAGAAAGTGCTCCCAGAGCCAGTGCCAGGTTCTTTTCTCCAAGGAATCCTAAGGCATCACCCATTATGGCGGAGAAGCCTGTCTGTGTCCCCTCTGAAAAAGTCTCCACTAGGGCATTTAAGGTTATCAACAGAATAGGGATCAGTATTGGCAGGAGTGCTAGTCCGATTGGAGGTAAATCTTTACCATCTTTTTCAGAAAGCTTTTTTATCTCTTCAAGTGATGCCTCCATCGAATCTCTCAATGGAACGGGCCATTTCCTGTTGGCCCAGGCCGCATAAAAATATCCAGCTACAATGGTAACAGATCCCACTAAAAAGCCACCAACCATCATCATGCCTATGGGAATATCCATTGCAGCAATCAGGAAAAGAGGTCCAGGTGTGGGGGGCACCAATGAATTGGCCATGGCAGCGCCTGCAGCAGTACAAAGAATTAAGAGTAAATAATTTTTTTTGATTCTCATGGCCATGGCTTTTGCCAGGGGAACCATCAGGTAAAACACTGTATCAAAGAATACCGGAATACCAATAAAGAAGCTACTACCCAGGAAGGTGAGTGGAGCTCTGCTTTCTCCTGTAAGTTTAAGGGTAGACCGTACAATCTTTTCTGCAGCACCGCTTTCCAACATGGTCTTGCCAATGATAGAAGCCATGGCGATTAAAATACCTATTTTGCCACATGTACTACCAAACTCAGAGGCGATACGAAGACCTACATCCTGATTGATGAGTTTCTGGGCATCAGCAAGCGAACCGCCTTTACCCGTGATGAATGTAATAATTGCAGTATCAGGAGTTAATATAGATACAACAAAGGCACCCAGAAGAAGAGCTAAAAACGCGTGGAGTCTTAATCCGATGATTCCGCCTACAACAACAAGGATGCCAATAAAGAGTATGATGAGTGGATCTTGAATTTCCAATGGGTTAAAATGTTTAAATCGTTTTTGGGTTTATTTTCTTATTCCGGGGGTTTATGAAACCAATTGGCCCGTTTAAGGACCAATTGGTTTAAAAATAATGAAGAAATAGTTTCTAATGCATCATGGAGCATCCCACCAAATACGGGTCTCCAGGTTATCTGGACCCTGACGGCCAATGGCCACATCCAAATTCTCAATATTCACTGTTCTTTCTGAATCCGGATAAGTAAGCCTTCTAATAAAATCCTCAGTCTGTAGCTCTGAACCCGGATATGGATTGGGCTGAACAACAGGATAACCACTTCTTCTGAAGTTGGCCCATGCTTCGTGACCATTCAGATAAGAAGACATCCAATACTGCTCATTGATCAGCTCAATTTGTTGAGCTTGAGTACCTGCGAGCGGATGAGCGGTAATGTAATCCGTAATGTCAGTCTCATCCACATCCGTATCTCCCGGATACATGGAGAGTTGTTCCATGTGCGCCCTAATGGCTGCAGCATAGGCTGCATTCTCATCACCGGTTGCCCAACCTCTGACAATGGCTTCGGCATACAATAGCATGGTTTGAGAATAGGTTACCAAAAAGCTCGGTGCCTGAGGACTTCCCATTCTTAACCTGTCCAGCTCACTGTAATCATACAAACTTGCCAATCCATCCGCTGTAACCTGCGTAGGGATTGTTGTATTGTCAAATCCCTGTGGCATACCAATTTGATCAGCGGGATCATTGCTTCCGGTACCCGGTACCTGATCTCCATTGGTGGCAGCATCTACATATCTGGTTGCAATCACAGGTAATCTGGGATCATTATTTGCTTGCATCCAGTCCATGAATTCTCTGTCTATATAATAGAATCCGGCCTGTCCGCCGTTCAGGTTGGTTCCCAGCCCATTTCTGAAATTTGCATCATGCCGAACGACCGCATTATCATCATTGGATTGCATCAGACCTCCGGCTACTGCTGTTGCAACAAAGCTTTGAGCTTTTGTTGGATTGACTTTAGAAAGTCTCATGGCTGCTCTTAGTAACAAAGAATAGCCAAGTCTTTTCCATCGGGTAACAGGTTCTCCAACCGCTGTATACATCACTTCCTGGTCTACCGCATCATTTGATGTATTCAATGCAGCAGAAGCTTCAGATAACTCGTTTAGGATATCATCATATATCGCTTCCTGGGTGTCATATTCAGGAAAGGCTATTCCCTCAAGGAAGCCCTTGGCAGCCTGACTATAGGGTATTTCACCATATGTATCTGTTAATACCATAAACTCATAGGCTTTCCAGATTCTTAACATTGACAACAGATTGGTCTTATTGGCTCCTTCGGCAATGGCTTCTTCCAAAGCAGCCACACCATCAACCAGGTTCTTAATTGATGTATCAAAGCCGTGATTCCAGTTTTCTGCTGTGGCAGATCTATTGTCCTGGTTAAGATTACCGCCAGTACCCACTCCAATAAACGGCGTGATCATTTGCCGGACGATGGTTGTTTCATAAGTGAAATTTCCATAGCCAGGTGCTGCGTTGATAATGGCCCTGTTTAATTGAAACGTTGGGTCAATTGAGGTTAACCTTACAGGGTCTGTATTCAATTCATCAAATCCGTCATCACATGATGTAAATATGGCAATGACAAGGACTGTGCTAAGTATATATTTTATAATATTCTTCATTTCCATTCCTCTTAAAATTTAACATTAAGATTAAATCCGATGTCTCGGGTAACCGGCAGACCTGTAGATTCCAGACCAATTCGATTATCATCGATAATTCCATTTTGATCAGGATGTACATGAGGTACCCATTGCTTCAATACCGCCACATTGTTGGCCACCAGATCAAGCTTTAAACCCTTGATAAAATTGATACCTTCAACATACCGAGTGAAGTCATAACCTACCGAAATCTGTCTCAATTGCCAGGATCCTGCCCTGAATACAGATTGTTCAGACATCCTATTGGATCTGATGGTTTCATAAAAAGGCTGAATAGCCGCCTGAGTCTCATTAACTGAACCATCAGGGTTGACTCCGTCACCAACGACAAAACCAACATCCCGTCCAACAAGTGTTGCTTTATCTAAACCGTGTCGATAAGCGTTTGTATGGGTACCGGAAATCAGCTTATGGCCTAATTTAAAATCAATCAGGAATGAAGCGGTGACCCCCATATATTCAAAAGAGTTGGTAAATCCTCCGACCCATCTAGGCAGCGCACTACCAAATTCCAACTGCTCATCTGAACGCAAAGGACGGCCGTTGTTTGCGTCATAGACAATACGACCCTGATTATCTCTCAGGTATCCCCATCCATACAACTGAGCCATCGGCCTGCCTACCACTTGTCTTACTTCACCGTGAAACTCGGCAGATCCAACTGTAATGAAAGTTCCTTCCACATCATCTCCAAGGCTAAGTACCTCAGATTCGTTATATGCCCCATTGGCAGTGAAATTCCATGAAAAAGAATTGTTTCTAACAGGATAAAAAGAAGCTAACAACTCCACCCCTTTGTTTCTGCTTTCTCCTACATTGATCAGCTGATTGCCAAATCCGGAAGCATCAGAAATCTGAGCAGTAAGAATCTGGTCAGAAGAAAGCTTGCTGTAGTAAGAGGCCTGGAAATTTATATTATCAAACAAGGTCACTTCCAATCCAATCTCATTTTCCTGCACACGCATAGGTTTCAGATTGGGATTTGGAATTGTCCCCGCATTGATATTACCAACCGGTTGGTTTAACAATTGCTGAGTACTGATTGAGTAAAACAAGTTGTTGGAATAAGGTGATACATCTGTATCACTACCCACTTCCGCATAGGCTATTCTCAACTTTCCAAAACTGATCCAGTCAGGTAGTACATCCGCCAATGCTTCACTGAAAATGAAACTTGTAGTAACAGAAGGATACAGAATGCTTCTGTTGGCTGGAGAAAGTGTAGAGAACCAGTCATTCCTTAGGGTTCCATTCAAAAATATCCATTGATCATAGGAAATCTCAGCAGATCCGTAAAGTGAATTCACTTTTCTCTCAGACAATGAATAGTTTGGCGTTTGTTTACTGGCATTCCCAATGGTATAAAGATCTCTTGTAAAGAAATTTTCGCCCAGGATCGTATATACATCAGACCTTCTATACATACTATTTCCACCAAAAAGTGCGGAAACTCCAAAATTTCCAATATCCTTGTTGAATCCAATCAAAAAGTCTGAATTGACTTCACGATATCTCCTTTGATCCTGTACATATTGGCCATTGACAAAGCCCGGAGGTGGAGCTGATTGCCTTTGCGATCCTGTAGGCAGGTTGTAATCCACATCCCTGGAAAAGAAATCCTGACCAACTCTTCCCTGCACATACAACCAATCTGTCAGGTTATATTTTGCAGTGATGTTACCAAAAATCCTGTCTTTATAATTGTTTTCAAATCGCTTTAAAGCAAAGTATGGATTTGTCCGGTTTGTAAACCTAGAGTACTTGATCTCGTCTCCATTCGCATCACTGGCATACTGCTCTAACAGATCCATTGGCATAGAAGATGCCAGTGTATAGATTACTACCGGGCTATAATCCTGTTCAGCAATATTTGGTGGGTTCTTTCTATATTCATAAGAATAGTTCATATTTCCCGAAACGGTCAACTTTTTGATCTTTTGGGTAAATCCCAAATTGATAGTCTTTCTATTGTAGTCCGAACCTGGTAATGTAGCTGATGCATCCATGTTTGAGACTGCCAGACTGAAACCCCCATTCTCACCCCCAGAAGCAATTGTTACTGAGTTCATCAGGGTAGAACTGTTGTTGTAGTAATGCCTGATTTTTCCGGGAGTTGGTTCATAAGGTGCTGTCACTCCATCAAACAATATTTGTGTCCCTCCCATTTTTTCTCCAAAACTCCAAACACCGGAAGTAGGACCTGGAGCATTGGGTCTGACGCCACCCTCGCCTTGTCCGTATTCATATTGATAGTCTGTGAGATCCAAAGGTGTACCGTTCACATAGTTCATGTTATATGTAACTGAAATACCAGATCCCTCAGCTCTATTTCGAGTGGTGATCATGATCACACCATCTTTTGCACGGGATCCGTACAGGGCAGATGCTGCGGCACCTTTAAGAATGTTCATAGAGGTGATATCATCCGGATTGATACTACTCAAACCGTCACCACTATCAGACATTCGGTTACTACCAACCTCGCTGCTTTCTCCTCTCACTCCAAAATTGGTGTTGTCGATGGGGACCCCATTCACCACAATCAATGGTGAGTTTTTACCTCCAAAAGATGAAACACCTCTAATCCGGATCTTACTACTTCCTTGCGGACCTGATCCCATGTTGGTAATGTTCACTCCTGCCACTTTACCCTGAAGGGTGTTGATGAAATTAGGTGAACGGTTTACGTTGAAATCCTCCGGTTCTACCTTAGCTGTGGCATATCCCAGTGTTCTTTGGTCTTTTTCAATACCTAATGCAGTAACTACTACCTCATCCAGAGATTCAATATCCTCCTTCATGGTGACATCGATCACTGATCGGTTGGCTACTGCCACTGTCTGGGATTCAAATCCCACAAAAGAGTAAACAAGCGTAGCACCTTCAGGAACTGTCAGTCTGTAGATACCATCACCATCTGTGGTGGTACCTGACGTGGTCCCCTGTACGATAACTGAAACACCAGGTAAGCCCTGGCCATTCTGATCTACGACCTTACCTCTAACGTCTATTTGCTCCACATAAGCGGTCACTTCTTCCACGGATGGCTCAGAGAGGAAAGACTTGCTTACCTGAATGGTTTCATCCACCCGCTTGAAGCTCAAACCGGTATTCTGTGAGACAAACCGAAGCAGGCTTGCCAATGACTCTTCGCTGAATGTGGCATCCAGCTTCATTTTATTGTCAATAATGCTCTTTCTATAGGCAAAAGTAAAGGGTGTCTTCTCCTCGATTTTCTGGAAGACATCCGTGATTGACTCTCCGTCCAACTTCAATGAAAGATAAATACTTTCTATGCTCTTCTCTTTTTGAGCTTCTCCTCCCTTTGCCATCAGAAATGTAATAGTGAAGCATTGCAGCAAAACGACTGCCAACGCCTGTATGGTCATTAGTCTGACCATTTGTAAAATTTTAATTTTCATACATTTGAGTTTAGTTGATAAAAATTTCTATCCAAGACAAAAAGGGTAGTTGTTGATTGAGGCTTTTAAGCGATTCAATTAGCAGCTATCGCACTTTTTCAGGTTGACTGTTGTCTTTGGGGTTTAGTTATGGTCATGTTTCTCTATAGATACCTCCTTCCGGTTTAATTATTTTATCCATACTTTTTTATCCTTGATTTCATAGTCAAAGTCATAGGAGAAGCTAATGGCTTCCAGTACCGTCTCCAGACTTTTGTTGTTATACTTCCCTTTGTAATCTTTTCGATTCATAAATTTTTTTACACTCTTCGCTGAATCCGAAATAATAAATTCAACCCCGTACCATCTGCTAAGTGTGGCGGTAAGTTCACGAAAGCTGACATCCTCAAAAACCAGGATCTTATCTTTCCATCCGGTGATCTCTTCCAGGTCAAATCCACCAACGGTAGTCTTTTTTCTATCATGCTGATAGGTGGCCATTTCATGAGGTGTCAAAACAGTGGGGATGGTTTTCTTGCCAGCAACTGATACTTTACCGGTAACCAGAGCCACCTCGGTCTTGCCTTCTTCCGGGTAGGCTTTCACATTGAAACTAGTACCCAGCACTGTAGCCGATAGATTACTGGTCTTGACGATGAAAGGTCTTTCTGTATCTCTTTTGACATCAAAAAATGCTTCACCTTCGAGGATCAGCTCCCTGGTATTGCACTCATTACAGACATAATAATAAAGGCTTGAACCAGCATTCAGATTCACATGTGAGCCATCAGGCAGGTAAAAGCTTGCTTTCTGACCATATTGAGTGACTCGCTGAAAATAGTTTTCAGTCTTACTGAATGTCCCTTCGTCTGAAGTTGGCTGAATGTCCACAATCAGGAATGAAATGAAAAACATCACTAACAACACCGCAGCTACCTTCAAGCTGAAGAAGAGTAGTTCACTACGTGATGAAGGTCTGGAACGTTGATTGTCTTTGTGATCTATTTCACTTTGGATTTTTTGCCAGATTTCATCTGTCTTGTTGAGCGTATCCCGATCTTGTATATCTTTTTCATTGCCCAGCAACAACACAAGTTGTCTGGCCTCCTGGATCTCTTCTTCTTTATCAGGATGATTCTTTCTGAACTCATTCCAGAAATCAACAGTCTTGCTGTCCGGATTCAGGACGTATTTGCAAAACCGATCGTCGCAAACAAGTTCTTCTATAAATTCCAAAGATGCAGGCATAGCAAAGCAAACTATGGTTGAATAAAGGGAGATCTAATTGATCGGTACTCAGTTTTAATAAACTTTTTTTAAAAAAACTCTTAGTGTCCCATGTAACTAACCGATTCGGGTCAGTGAGGAAAGTGAAATCTGATGTTTGTCCAGAAACTTACGAATTTTATTGATTGACCTAAATACCGCATTTTTCACCGATTGATGCTCCATCCCGAGTATTTCGGCAATTTCACAGTTGGATAGTCCTACAGTGTATTTAAGGTGTAAAATATCTCTTTGGTTGTCATTTAGATGGGCCAATAACTGCTCTACAAGTTTTTTTCTTTCCGAACGTGTCTCTATTTCGATTAGCTGGTTTTCAAAAGGTCCTGAAAATTGATCGATCATCTCGAGACCTACTGCATACCTAAGCTTATCTACTTTTACCGATTCAGCAAGCTTTCTGCGTAGTGATCGGAATAAATAGAACTTGATGGAGTCCGTATCTCCTAACCTATCGTGTCTTGCCCATAGTTGGACAAACAAATCCTGAACCTTGTCTTCGACCAGTTCCTTGTCCCGGCAGATCTTATAACCATAAGAAAGCAGGTATTTGGCATATTTGAAATAAATATAAGAAAGTGCTGATCGATTTCCGCTAACAAAATCTCTCCAGATTGAAAGATCGTCTTTTCCTGAATAGCTGGAATCCATCATATCGGCTAGGGTCTACAAATTATTATTCGCTATCATAGGACACTTTCACCCTTGACCAACATTGACAAATATTCTTACAATGCTATTCCTAATGTGAAAATGAAAATTAAGTGCGATTAATACATGGGTTAATTACAATAAATCTAATGTACAACTATTTTTTGATTTTTAGATTAAAACAGGAAAATTATTGATACACAGTATTTTACCGAATAATATTCCGGTAAATAGGATGGATTCAAAATAATCAATTATTCTCTATACCAATCAGCATGCGAATCAGTTCATTTTTCTGAGAGTTTCTTTCACTCAGGTGGTTTCGCAGCGTAGATTTCAGCTCACTGCTGATAAACAGGGGGTCCAGCTTCCTGAGTAGGGATATCTGAGCAAAATAATTGAGGTTTTCGAAATGATCCGTAAAGAAGTCTTGTGCCCGGTCATCTTTGAAAACAGACGCTGGCATTTTTTCAATAGCATTTTTTGCATAATACCCCTGACCATTTTCGATGGTATATAACAGGTGTGGGAGGTAATCATGAAAATCTTCTTCAGAAAAAATACTGATGAGAAAGTAGTTGATCTGTTGATCCTTCCTATGTACCATCTTCTCTACAAGCTGATCATTGAGATTGCTGTAGGTAAGCGATTGAATGCTGTCCACCACTTTTCCGTGAACAATGTGCCAAAGGGTATAGCAGGAATAAACCGCGCCACTGATCACACTTTCCCTGATCTCATTGATGGTGGCTCCGGAAACACCATCCACTCCTTCGTCCTCAATGTCCTGAACGAGGTCCTCCTTTTTGTAATTGGCCAGCACAGAAGCCGGCTCACTCAAAATCTGATGGAGCTTTTCATATTCTTCAGGTGTGAAGGGTTCGTGCTCCAGTTTTGTCAAAGGGCTACCTGGAATGGTGTCGTAGTGATCATATCTCCCGATGGCATCCCAGAAGAAATCAATCTCTACTGCGTAACATTTATCTTCTTCGCAGATAGGCGTAAAAATAAATGCAGTATACCCCTCCAGCACACTATCCTCATCATATAATGGGATCAGCTCAATATCCAATGAGTCAGCCATCATAGGCTGACTCATTGGTACGTAACCGGGGGTAAGGTCACGTTCTAGAAAAAATATTGTAAGTATCGCTATTAAGAGAGATCTGATCATTTACTCGACAGTCTCTAAAAGCGTACCACCTTTGTTGTAGGTTTGGGTAAAGGGCAGATCAGGGTCACCCACACCTTTTAGCATTAACTCCTCCAAATCTGCAAAATGACTTTCGTAAATCTCCCGTGGAGTAATTCCAAACTCTTTACAAACCGACGCAGCCATTCCCAATACTTCTCCCATCATGCCACCGGTTCGCATCAATCGTACTGTTCCTAATGCGACGTGAGAAACACTGATATCCCGGCCTCCCATCATCAGGTTGTTTGCATTTTTGGAATACAAGCATCTGAATGGGATCGGGTAAGGGTAAATCTTGGTGTGGACGGCTATGGATCTGAATGCTTCTCCATCAAACTTTTCGAGATTTTCCGGATCAGGGTAATGAAGATCTATGGTCCATGATGTGGGAGCTGTTCCATCAGGAAGAAACTCCTGATTCCTCAATTCATTTTCTGTGAGAATGTAATCACCAACCAGCCTTCTTGACTCTCGTTTTCCCCCGACATAAGCCACCCATTTCAATCGCTCATTGGCAAATTCTTCTTTTTTAGAGTAATCATTTTTCAGGTATGACCAGTTGGAATAAACCACCAGCAAGCCATAATCCCTGATAAACTCTGTCTCGTTGATCATGTCTTTGCCCATGCCAGTCTCCCAGTCCCAGTCTCCTTTTTTGATCGCGAAAGCTTTTTCATCACTCCAGGGCAATCCCCATTCGATGTCCGGAAAGGCAACAGGGTAACCAGCATCTTCAGAAAACCACTGTACCGAAATACCCATGGTCAGATTATCGGCTTCCAATGGAGCTGTTGGTTCATTGAATCTATCTCTGCTTTCTCTTCCTGTCATGTATTCTGCCCCCGCCAGGAAACCAATCGTACCATCACCGGTACAATCTGCAAACAACGGAGCTGAAAAACCTCTGATTTCGCCAGTCTCAATGTTTTCTGCATAAACCTTTGTGATCTTCCCCTCCTTTGTTTCCACTTTGTTGGCATGGGTATTCAGAAACAGAGAAATGTTTGATTCAGCTAACACTGCCTTCAACTTCTTGTCATCTTCGTAGTAGTCCTTTGGCTGAGCGTTACCTCCACGGTCCGGACCAATTTCATTCACCAGGTTACCCAGGTTGGGATATGGCTCCAGGTTGATCCTGGCTCCCAGGTGCACCCGCACTTCTGAACTGTTGTTTCCACCAAGTACGGGTCTGTTTTGTATCAGGGCCACTTTCACCCCAAGTCTGGCAGCAGAAATGGCAGCACAGGTTCCAGCCATTCCCCCACCTACAATCACAAAGTCATACTCGCCTTCTTCAACAGTCCTTTTCTTCCCCGTCAATTCCTCTACCAGCTTATCCATCTGATCCGGATCGTTTGGTGGAACGTCATTTTTCTCTGCCGTGAAGTAGATCGCATCGCATCGCCCATTAAAACCGGTAAGATCACGCAAAGCCACATGGGCTACTCCCGACTTGATGTCTACAGTACCGCCATCTACCCATGACCATTCCTGTGTACGCACTCCAAATTCTTTATCCAGGGGTTTACCGTCAATCAATACCTGAAAGCGTCCTGCGGGCACATCAGACCATTGTGCCGTCCAGTTTCTGGTTCTTACATAAACCCGATACTTACCTTTTTCAGGAAATACCACCTTGGTCATGGCATCATCAACGGGTGTGCCCATACCATGAGCCAACAGGTAGGGTGAGCCCATCACGTCCATAGATTGCTGGTCGATGAACCAGCCGCCTTTTTGATCAAAGCTTTCAGTTTGTATGAATACTGCCTTTTTCTCCTTGCTCATGCCGGATGAGATACTGAGCAGGCAGATAAGTAAAATCATTAATGCTTTCATAAAGTCATAAGTTAATTTATTTGTTCCAATACCCGGGACCTTAACTCCAGGGTTTTCTGTTCATTTTTATCAAAAGATTCTTTACCGTACGTTTCAAAAGCACTGGAAAGGGCTTCCGAATCCTCTTGCATACCGTAGTCATTGGTTTCAGACTACCACCTGGCCAGTCTGTCTCTCATGGCTTGTAATTCTTTTTCAAAAGCAGGATTCCCTGCAAGGTTCTTTATCTCAAAAGGATCTGATTTAATATCATACAATTCCTCCTCTGGCATAGGCATCAGCAGTTGCTTTTGCACTTCGTTCAATTCATTCCTCTCTGCTAAGATATTCAGCAAGTGATAAATGGGGTGATTCGCCCTCCGATATGCAGTAGAAGCTTCATTCACTGAGAAGTCGTTGTTATTATTCCTGATGTACTTAAATTGCTTACTCCTGACTGCTCTAAAACCAATTGATCTTTATTTTGAGTGGTGCCTTCAGGGATTTTTATCTCTTTACCAACAAGATCAACGAGCGCTTCATTTTTATAGGCTTCATTCGCAATCACCGTCTTCTTGCGACTGTTTAGCTCATCGTAGATTTTGTTTCTTAGCGACTTCAACAGGTAGAAGCTCACATTTTCTACCGAAGTGAGTGTGTACTGGCGCTGCACGAGAGAAGTAAACAACTCCTGGATGGCATCCTTCACCAGGTCCTGGCTGTCACAAATGGTCAGCCCATGTTGATAGAGTGTCTTAAAATGATCCCTGTAAATGACTTCCAGTGCGTTAAGATCTCCTGCGCGAAACTGGTTCCACAGCACTTCATAACTAAGTGAATCTTTTTTTGGATTTGGGATCATTTTTGGTCCGAAGACGATTTTCGGACCCTAAAAGTATGGAAAAATGTAAATTATTGAAAAGGAGCAGGTGATGATTAAATATTGGTTGAAACTTTCTGTGTGGAGGGTTGGGCTTGGTTGGAGTCTTAGGGTCCTTATTAGCAACCTTTCTCTCTCCAATGCTATCACTAGAATCAGCTACATGCCATTCAATACCCTAAGTTAACATAGCATAAATCTTTTCCTCCAGATACTGTAAGTCGATCGGTTTGGTGAAGGTCTCGGCAAGGATTTTGTCTGATTTAGCTTCCAGAATCTCTGGTGTATCCGTATAGCCGGTGACAAGCACACAGATTAATTTAGGATGGATGGACTTTGCTTGTTTTATTAGTTGCAGTCCGCTTATCTGGGGCATTTTATAATCCGTGATTAACACAGCCATGTCTTTGTTTTCCTCCAGTAAAGTCATAGCAGTCGATCCATCTCTCGCAGTAACCACATCAAAATCGCTCTTAAAATAAAGCTCAAATGATTTGAGCGTGATCAACTCATCATCAACAAAGAGTACTTTGGCCTTTTCCATTAAAAGATAAGTCGTTTCGCCATGTTGTAAGCCTTTTAAATTCTGCTTTACAAATAATGATATCTAAAACAATAGGATTTTAAAGAAGTGAACTTAAATAAGAGTTAACTAATTGGCAAACTTACAGTGAAAGTACTTCCCTTCCCCGGATCGGACTTGATATCAATGGACCCTTTATGCTGATCGATGATTTCATAGGTGATAGACAAACCTAACCCTGTGCCTTTGCCAGGTGGCTTTGTGGTGAAAAAAGGATCAAAGATTTTTGAAATGATCTCCGGGCTGATTCCGTGACCGGTATCGGAGATTGCTACTTCAATCTTATCAGCTAATTTTTTAGCCTCGATGGTTATTTTGCCGGTTTCATCAATAGCCTGCTCGGCATTGGAGAGCAGGTTTAGAAATGCCTGATGCAACTTACCCTGATTGCCATGGCACAAAAGCTTTTCGTCAGAGATCTTCACCTCCACGCTGGCTTTGGCATTCAGCCGGTTTCTCAGGATTACCAGACAATTATCCAGGACTTCCCTCAGGTCAAACTGTTCATCATAGTTTTCATTGGAGCGGGCAAACTGGTTCAGACTCTGTACGATCTCCGAGGCACGCTTTATACCATTGTCTATGATCTCTAACGAAGGATCCAGGTGCTCTTTGACACCATCTAAATCATGCCTGGACTTCTTCAGGATGTCGAGGCCATTTTGAATAAACTGTAAGGGATTGTTGATTTCATGACTCACTCCGGCGATCATGGTGCCCAGGGATGCCATTTTCTCTGATTGCACCAGTTTATCGTGGGTGACCTTTAAGTTTGACAGTGTGGCCTCCAGCTCCTGGTTTTTCTCATGAAGCTCTTTAGTTCGCATCTTTACGATTGAAGACAATTCTTCTCTT
Organism: Cyclobacteriaceae bacterium; assembly: GCA_965228595.1. Taxonomy (GTDB): domain Bacteria; phylum Bacteroidota; class Bacteroidia; order Cytophagales; family Cyclobacteriaceae; genus UBA7330. The sequence goes on from OZ245828.1 coordinate 1,102,486, forward strand.
TTCTTAATCAGATACAGGTTTCTCCACCTGAAAAGTAGCCAGATCAGGAACAGAAGAATGATTACGGCGATAATTTTTGTCCAGGTCATTTCCCATATTGTAGGAACAACTGTGATGGCTAAGGTTGCAGGTTCTCCTCCCCAGGCACCATTCAAATTAGACGCTTCAATTTTCAGCAGGTAGTTGCCAGGATTTAAGTTGGTATAATTCAACGTCCTCTTGATACCATTTTCTTTCCAATCTTTGTCATACCCTTCAAGTTTGTAGCGATATTTTATTTTCGTGGGATTTGAAAACTTTAGACCAGCATATGTTACCGCTATATCTCTCTGGTTTTCAAGTGTTACGCATTGGCCGATTGGACCTGTATATACAACATCTGAAATGACAACTTTCTGAATCAGCGTATTTGTAGGAATAGGATCCTCGTAGTCATCATCTATGTTTATCGCAGCCATTCCTTTGATGGTTGGCCACCAGGTGAGTCCATCAGCAGTTTTGGCAACCTGGCCCGCGCCATTCCCTTCGATCATTCCGTCTTCCAACTCAAATGATATACAGGTCAGCTGAGCAATCCTGTTAGCGTCCAGATCATTGAATTGCTGCTTATCAAGCATAAACAAACCCATATTGCCGATCATCCACAAATTTCCATTGACATCTTCGGTAATCCTGGAAACTATATTTTCTAGAAGCCCATCGCTGGCAGTATAACTGGTTATCTGGCCATCCTCAATTCTGGATAAACCAGCGCCATAGCTTCCTACCCAAATCACCCCATCTCTATCTTCAAAAATACTCCGGATGTCTCCGCGAACTAAACCATCTTCAGCAGTGATTTTCTTTATGCCATCTGCACTAAAAATTGTAATGCCTGCATTTGTGCCGACCCAAATATCTCCATCACTTGTCTTTTTTATGGTTAAAATCACGTCCCCGGTCAATTCTCCGGAGGAGGTGAAGTGATGGACCACTGTATCTTTGAAAACAACAAGCCCATTTCCCGTGGTACCCAGCCAAAATGCCCCGTCATCTGCCTTCTGAATAGCAGTTATTTTCATATAGTATGGGTTCACATTCAACGACTCCTGTATATCACCAAGTTTTTCATACCTGAAGTCTTCGATCTTACCCAATTCAGATTCGACGCCTACATAAATTATTGCTTCGTCTTTAGGGTCATTATATAAAGCCCGAACACAACCATCAAAAGTTTCATATTGGCTGAACTCACCATTTATGTAATGAGTCAGGTCATGACATGCTGCAGAAAACCAGATACCCCCATGGCCATCAGGGGCCACCTTTGTATAGATTGAAGAGGCACTTTTTGCTGAAGGGAAATATCTTTTGATTACCCTCTTTTTAAACATAAACAGCCCTTCTTTCCATGTTCCCACCCATATATTGCCTTCCCGATCCTGAGTGATTCGACTAATATCATTCTCCCGTTTGTAATTATAAAGCCGTTTGAGTTCCACAGGACCATTTTGTGCATTTTGTGCTTCCTCCCTGGTGATCATCACCAGGTGTTGTTGAGACCCAAGCCACATATTTCCCTCCCGGTCAATCAGGAAAGTATGTACCTCGCCCAGGTCAACCTTTCCAAACTCAAAGGATTTGAGTACTTTACCCTCTTTTTCCATCACGACTCTATCCGGATAGGCCATCCACAACTCTCCTTTGCTGTTGTAATCCAGTATGTTGACCCGCTCAGAAGTAGGATATTTTTTCAGAACTTCTATTTTTCCTTCAAGAATAAAACCGTGAGCAAAACCTGGCTGATCCTCCATGTCGGTGATAAAGTGAACCGCACCCGATTTGTGCAGGAACAACCTCCGGACTATACTGCCTGGCAGACCCTCCGCGATATGATATTGATCTAACTGACCCTCTAAATATTTATAAAGTCCATCTCCGGTGGCAATCCAGACATTTCCATCCAGATCCTCACAAAAGTCCAGCACAAACTCCTTTGAAATGTCCTCCAGCACCTTTGGCTTATGGAATATCCCATCTTCTAAAATGGACAACCCACCTTCCCTATGACCGATCCACACACTACCACTATCTGTTTCCAGCAGCGTAATGATCCGATTAGATGCTAAGCCCGGCGTATTACCGATCGTGTAGGTTTCAAAATTCACCCCGTCATATCTAACCAGACCACCATAAGTGGCCAGCCACAGATATCCATCCTGGGTTTGAATGATGTCATTTACACTATTCTGCGTTAGCCCATCCTCAGTGGTCCAATTCTGGATATAATAATCACCGATACTCTCCATCTGCAGGGGGGCCATTTTTCCTTTCTGGCCATAGCAAGAGATGGAAATGAAAAAAAGGGCTGAGATCAGATAGACATTAGGCATTTAATTGATGTGGTTAAAACATCAATATAATTAATCATTGGAAATAATGACTTTCTATCTAACATGATTCTGTAAATAATTGATAGCTGCTAAACACTGCTAATTCCAAATCAATATGGTTTGAAGATAGGAAACGACAAATCCGATCTGAGATGTTTCAAGCACAAGGGCAATCAGCGGGGTTTGTTATGAAGCAAATAACTAGTTACGCTTTAGAGGCATGGGTGCATAATTCTCTTTGAGCCATGCCTCAAGTTGGTTTTGTAACGTATTGCGAATCACTATTTCTTCGCTGTACAGGTTAACCTGCTCACCAATATCCTGCCGTAGATTGTACAGTTCAACCTTATCGGTTTCGTAGAACTTAAGCAATTTCCATGGGCCATTTCGTATTACACTGACTGGTCCTGTTCGCCAGGGGTTATTGGGATAGCCAGGAAAATGCCAATAGAGAGGTCTCCCTGCCAATTTGCTGTTTGCGTCTTTCATTAGTGGCATAAAACTTACGCCGTCAAGTATGTAGCCTTCGGGAGTCTCACCTCCTGCTGCTTCTAATAAGGTGGGGTAAAAATCAATGCTGATAACAGGCTCTTCGCTGACGCCTCCTGCTTCAATTACTTTAGGCCATCGAACAACCAAAGGCACACGGATACCGCCTTCATAGAACGTGGTTTTGCCGCCTTTCAGGGGTGCGTTGTTGGTGATATCATTGTCTTCCCGTCCCAGATATCCGTAGCCGCCTCGTCCCCCATTATCTGAATAAAAGATAAAAATGGTGTTTTCAGCGACCCCCAGCTGGTCCAGCGCGTCCATCAACTTTCCTACACCCGTATCCAGGGATTCGATCATGGCGGCATAGGTGGGATTGTTATGTCCACCTGTGCCCTGCTTTTTTTCATACTTTGTGATTAAATGTTCGGGAGCCTGGAAGGGACTGTGGGGTGTGTAGTAAGACAATTGTAAGTAGAAATTTACATTTTGATGATCCTCAATATATTCAATGGCTTTTCTGGTCAGGTAATCTGTCAGATACTCCCCTTCTTTGGCATCATCGATGTACGAATTATTGTTAGGTTGAAAATATCCACCTTCCCAGGCGCCGGGGTTACCGGCATCATACCCACCAATATTAATATCAAACCCTTGTTGTTGCGGTCCGGTAGTTGGTGGATCGCCAATGTGCCATTTCCCAATGAAAGCCGTGTGATATCCTGCCTGTTTCAGCGCTTCTGAAACGGTGATCTTTTCCCTGGGCAATTCATGGGCATTTGGAGCTGGGATCATCTTACCCTGGTAGGGATTCCCAACATGATATACAGGCTGACGGGGGTAATACTGGCCACTCATCAATGCTGCCCGTGTAGGTGAGCAATTCGCAGCATTGGTATAGGCCGCTGTAAATTTCATCCCCTGCCTGGCCAGCTTATCAATATTAGGCGTTTCATAATAATCACGCCGCATCGGATCAAAGCAGTTGATATCTGCATACCCCAGATCATCGGCCAACACAAACACAATGTTGGGTTTTTCATTGCCCTGGCAAATAGCATTGGGCAGGTAAAAGATACATGTGATAAGGAGAAATGAGGTAAAGCGACCGGTCATCATCGAATGAGCTTAAAAAAAGAGGGTTACATTATTGCAACCCTCAATGATACAATTTCTCAGGGAATGATTCCAAAAATCACTCAAACCAGTTTCCTCCATCGGCCACCATCTCAGCCTTCAGCTCAAGCATTCTCTGCTTCATGGCAGCAACTCTTGCAGGGTATTGATCAGCGAGGTTATGCTCCTGCTCTTTATCTTCCTTCAGATTGTATAGTTCAAACTTGTCCGGTACCTGGTCCTTGATAAACTCCATGTGCCCAGCCTGGAATCTCCATTGGGAGCCTGGTGGCTCGCCCGGACCCGGTTTAATATTGGCCAATGCCCCTTCATTCAAAGACTCGGCTTTGGGTATCAGGTTTTGATAGCCCAACAGACACCAATCTCCGTCTCTCAACATGCAGATGGGATCATGAAAATATCGATAGAAAAACAAGGGTTCTTCCCGCTCTATCACCTCCTCTTTTCCTTTGAAAACGGAAGCCAGACTCACACCATCCAGTTTTCTATCTGGCAAGGGTGCACCTGTCATTGCTGCTATGGATGGCAACACATCTGTGAAGCTTCCAGGCAAATCATTGATTTTTCCTGAGGGTATTTTCCCTGGCCATCTGGCCACAAACGGGACCCGAATTCCGCCCTCATAATTAAAACACTTTTCACCTCTTAGCGGGTCATTGGAATGATCCCATCGTGATCCATTGTCCGAAGTGAATAAAATGATGGTATTATCACTCAGACCATTCTCTTCCAGGTATTCCAGCATTCTACCCATGGCAAGGTCCAGGTTTTCTATGGCTCCATAATATTCCTTATTGTATGGATGCTTTTGGGTTAGCTCATCAGGAGCCGCCACCTTCAAATGGGGTTCATTAAACCACACATTCAGGTAAAATGGGTCTGCTTCTTTGTCGATGCCCTCCAGCCAATCAATGGCCTCATCGATCACTAACTGGCAAGCATAGCCTTCCAGCTCCCCCATAGGCTCACCGTTCTTAAAATAGTTGTTAGGATTGTGATGCGAGGGATTGGCATTGTTGTAGGCATACACACTAAAATCAAAACCCTGGTCATTGGGGTGTGGTTGGTCGGGTCCTTCTGAAGTCAGGTGCCATTTCCCAAAATGTCCTGTATTGTAGCCGGCACCTTTCAACACCTCAGCTATGGTAACCTCCTCACTTCTCATATGCATGGGTGAATTTGGGGGGATCCAATTGTAGATACCAACACGGGTAGCGTTTCTCCCTGTCATCAAAGCTGACCGGGAAGGAGAACACACAGCCGCACCACAATAGAAATCAGTAAAGCTCATTCCCTGAGCTATCAGGTTGTCGATGTTGGGTGTGTTTGTAGTTGGGGGAGTGTCGGAATGAGCAGGGTGCATTTTCCGGTACCCTGAAACATCATTATAGCCCAAATCATCTGCTAAAAAAATGACAACATTGGGAGGCTGTTGGGGAGCCCTATGATTGCATCCAATGAAAAATGGAATGACTAGAAATATTAAGTATTTTATCATGTGTTTACTGTTCTTGCCAGGGAATTGCACCTGACTTTCGAATGTGTTGTGATAAATCATATTGCAGGTCCTTAAATTCTTCTGAGTTGCTATCCAATTGTTTTTGTTCCCGGTAATCCTCCTCAATATTGAATAATTGTAGCGGTTCATAAGGCGTATTCTGAAGCAGTTTGTAAGGTCCTTTACGGATGGCATAGTAGCATAAACCGCCATACTTTCTGCCTCCCTCTCTTCTCATGAAGTAAACGGTTCTTTCTGTTTCATTCTCCATTGATTGAAGTGGATACAGGTTCATCCCATCAATGCCCGCCGGTGGTTCAACCCCAGCAATTGAACACAATGTAGGGAATAGGTCCATTGTGAGGCCCAGTTTCGCCGATTCACCGGCAGGGATCTTATCTTTCCATACCACACACGTTTGCACTTTGATACCGCCTTCATACATGTCCTGTTTTCCACCTCTCAGGTCACCGTTAGATGCTCCACTTGGCAAATGTCCGCCATTATCAGAAGAGAATATGATCAGAGTATTTTCATATTGCCCTGACTTTTTCAACGCATTGATCACACGACCAATCCCATCATCCAGGTGTTCCACAAAGGCGATATTTTTTAGCCTTTTTTCATCAATATCCCCTTCTCTTTTTCTAACCATTTCTTCCCATTCTTCCGGTGGCTGAATGGGGAAATGGGGGGCATTGTAGGCCAAATACAAAAAGAATGGGTCACTCTTTTTCTTTCTATCGTTGATATAATCTATCGCCCAGTCACTAAAGATGTCTGTGGCATGCCCTTCCGGGTCAATGACTTTGTCATTTTCCCGCATATAGTTGTTGCCATGACGCAGATGGGTCCAGTAGTCGTCCATCATATCACCCAGGAACCCATGGAAGTAATCAAACCCCCGTTCATTGGGCTTGTTTGGCGATTCCAGTCCCAGGTGCCACTTGCCAACCAGCGCGGTATGATACCCTGCCTCATTCATTTTATCAGGCAAGCTCACTGCCTGGGAATCCAAAAATCCCCAGCTACTCTCTTCATGGGTTCTGATAACGCCTGGTACGCCAGCCAGATCAGGATATTTTCCGGTCATGAGTGAAGCCCGGGTAGGCGAACATACCGTACAATTTGCATAGAAATTGGTCATTTTTATGCCTTCTGCAAATAAGGCATCGATATTCGGTGTTCGGATATCAGTACCTCCCTGGCAGGATAAGTCACCATAACCCAGGTCATCCACCAGAATGACAATAATGTTGGGTCTTTCAGCTTTTGTTACACTTGTAATGCAGGTTAGAAGGAGCATTAACAGACATACTCTTTTCAACAAATGGTTTACCATTTTTAAATAATTAGTTTTTGAACAGGTTAAACATCCGGGCTATCACGATGAAGCGTTTAGCCCGGATGTACTAGCATATTAAATAATTATCAGACTTCTACCAACCTTCATTCTGAGCAAGGTTCTCATTCAACGATATTTCGTTATCAGGAATGGGCAGCAGGTCATAGTGAGGCAGATATCCGTCCGGGAATTTTGTCTCCAATACATTTCCGTTGTGATCTTTAACCTCATAGGGATATATATCCTGGGTAATTCCCCAACGCTTAATATCCATCCAGTAGAGACCTTCCATGGCAAATTCAATTCTCCTTTCATGCCTCAATTGATCACGGGCCTGAGCCTGTGTCAACCCCATGGGCAATGCTGTGATTGTTACGTCATCACGCTCTGTCCTGATCCTGTTGATTAAGGTGACCGCTTCATCGATATTGCCATTGGTTTCTATGATGGCTTCTGCCTTAGATAAAATGACATCAGCATACCTTATGATAATATTGTTCAAACTGGACTGTCCCGAAGGTGGGAGATCAGCTTCCGGTTCGATCCGATATTTTCGGGTACTCAAATGCTTCAACCTGTTGCCGGGATGGTTATAGGCTCCTCCCGGATAGATATAGTTAGGAAACTGGTAACCAAGAAAGAAAGAACCGGGAACAACAACGGTAAACTCTAACCTGGGATCTCTGTTTGCGTAGGGGTCATTCGGATCGACCGGAGATCCATCAATTGTTTCGTAAGCATTCACCAAATCATCGGTTGGCACATATCGTGTACCGCGGGTCCAGCTTCCAGTTCCGGTTCCGCAGAATTGATCGTGCAATGAACCCTGGGAGTTCTCCCCTGAGATGTATTGAATGTCGAAAAGCACTTCCTCATTGTTTTCATTCTCAAGCCTGAATAACCCTTCATAGCTGGGGAACAAATCATACTTATTCAGTGCATCTATCTCATCGATGACATCCAGCACCTCATTGTATTTACCCTGATAAAGCAGAGCTCTCATTTTCATGCCTAAAGCAGCTCCCTTAGTAGCTCTTCCAATTTCAGGGGCGTCAGCGCTAAGATTAGCAATTGCAAAGTCATAGTCGGCTATAGCCTGATCCCATGTTTGCTGAGCTGAAGCACGGGAAAGTCCTCTGGATTCCTCAGCAGAGATTAACCCATTTACAATGGGTACACCACCATAAGACTCAACAAGCGTAGCATATGCCAGCCCTCTTAAAAAGCGAGCTTCTCCTACGTATATTGCTTTTGCGGTAGGGCTAAGCTCAACGGCTTCTACTGCATCCAGCAAAAAATTGGCCCGATAAATGATGCTGTAGCATCGGGTCCACCTGTAAGTCACAATGCCCCCATCTCCTGATGTAAGCTGACCATTTCCTGCTTTGGCAATGGGTGTATTTCCCCAGTTGAAAGCATTAGGCGTAGCTCCATCCAATACTCCAAACCCAAAAAATCCCTCGTTGTAAATCGACCTTTCCCTCAGCTGAGCATAAACGCCATTTAATAGCAATTTTATGTCACCTTCGGACTCGGGAAAATTCGCACTTGTAATCTTGTCTTCCGGAAAGAAATCCAAATATTCATCCGCACATCCGTTGATAGAAAGGATGAGGACAAATACTAAACTGTATGTATATATATTCTTTAGTTTCATCGCTTTAGAAATTTACGTTTAGGCCTAATGAAATAATCCTTGGTAATGGATACATATTATTTCCTGCATTGAAAGTGTCTCTCTCAGGATCGTACCCTTCATATTGATCGCTCACCAGCGTGAAAACGTTCTGGGCATTGGCGTAAACGTATATTTTTCTGATCCCAATATCAGACAACAGGGCCTCTGGTAATGAATAGCCCAGCTGAATATTCTTAAGCTTTATAAAGCTTACTTCGTGAACCCAGAATGAACTTTGTTGCTGATCCCATGAATCATTCCATTTCAAAGAAGGAATATCGGAACTCGGATTCTCCGGGGTCCAGGCATTCCGCCACTTAGTAGAAATAGTTGGATTATCCACATTCGTGTTGGTGAAGTTGCTCTGAGTATAGACATTTAAACCCGCTAAACCCTGAAAAAGAAGGTTTAGATCGAATCCCATGTATTTGAAGTTTCCTGAAATCCCGTAAGTGAATTTGGGTATGGCATTACCGAGATCCTGTTTATCCTCGAATCCAAGTCTTCCATCACCATTTACATCCTCATATTTGAGATTTCCGGCTTTAGGTTTAAAACTATTTGCACTCATATGATCCAACGCCTCCTGGTCAGTCTGGTAGACCCCAATGGCTTTAAACCCGTATAACGTCCTATACGAAAATCCTTCTCTTATTAAGTACAGCTGATCAGGAGAGTCTCCTCCTCTGAATTTCGTAACCTCATTGCCGACATAAGTTAGATTCACACCGACATTGTAAGAGAAGCTGGATCTACTAAGTTTTTGATTATTGTAACTTAAAGCCACTTCAACACCTGAATTCAACATTTCTCCAACATTTTCAAACGGTGCGGAAAGTCCTCCTAAAACCGATGGGATAGGGAGCTGAACAATGATATCAGTGGTTTTTTTCTGGAAATAGTCAAATACGAAATTGACTTTATCATCCAGAAAACCAAAATCACCTCCAATATCCAAAGTCGTCGTTGTCTCCCAGGTTATATCCTCATCTACCAATGAGGTAACTGCAGCTCCCGGACTGAAGGTACCTCCGTAGCTGTAGCTCAAATCATTGTTTTGATCTATAACAGTCAGATATGGCCAATAGCCCGAAATATTCTGATTTCCCAATTGCCCCCAGGAAGCTCTTAGCTTTAAATTAGACAGCGTTCCGGATTTTGGCATAAAACTTTCGTTGATCACCCGCCATCCGGCAGAAAAACCAGGGAAAACGCCCCACCTGTTTCCCTCAGCAAACCGCGAAGATGCATCAGCACGTAAATTCGCTTCAAACAAATACTTGTTGGATAGGGCATAAGAAACTCTACCGAAGTAGGAGTAGGTTTTTGTGCCCACCATATTTCCCTCACCAATGATCCCAGACGTACCAGCGTCTACCTGTGTAAGTCCCTCTTTAGGTGCATTTGTCCTCCTTGAATAGACATTCTTGATGGTTTGTTCCTGTAACTGAATACCTGCAATAGCAGAAATATCATGCATCTCCCCAATCGTCTGATTAAAGTTCAAAGTGGAGAACATATTATTTTCAATGGTAGAAACCTGTCCACGATTGATTTCAAGGCCCTCCCTGTTATAATTTTTGGTGGTCGTTTCTATTCCGGAATCGGTATATCCAAATATGCTTTCATTGTAACTATCTGTCAGATTCCAATTGGCAGTTGATGCAAAAGTGGTTTTCCATTGAAGGGTTTTGTGTAGCTGTATACCTACCATGGCATTGACAACAAGATAATTCTGCTCCCGGGATGTCAGCCCATTGGCCGCGTCAATCAATGGATTTCGATTATCAAATAAAAGGGTCCCATCTGAATCTATGGCTTCAACTGACCCAAATCTTCCATCTCGCGTATAAGGAGCAATGTATGGAGGAGCACCTGACAACATGGTATAAACACGTCCTAAGGACCCATATACAATGTCTTCATACGGTTCTTCTGAAATTCTGCGTATGTAATTGATTCTTCCGCTCACCGTCAGCCATTTGTTAACCTCAGATTCAAGGTTTGCCCTGATACCGTACCGCTTAGAATTGGTATTGGGTATCATTCCATCCTGATTCAGGTAATTGAATGAGAGAAAGGAAGAAGTGGTTGCTGTTCCACCCCTGAATGATAAATTGTGCTCCTGCATGGGTTTGGTTTGAAAAACCTCTTCAAAGAAATCCGTATTCGGATATTTATATTGATCCCCACCACTGCGAAAAGCATCGATCAGGTAATCTGGAAAAAGCGGACTTGAACCTTCATTGGCCAATCCCTGATTGTACATTTCCATGTATTCCACACTGTTTGATACAAGATCAAATCTTCTCCCCAAAGATTGAACACCATAGTAAGCATTGTAACTTACCTCCATCTTCTGATCTGTCTTACCCATTTTTGTGGTAACAAGTACCACCCCATTGGCAGCCTTGGATCCAAAAATCGCGGCACTGGCAGCATCCTTCAGAACAGAAATACTTTCGATGTCATTGGGATTTATCTGATCAAATGATCCTTCTATCCCATCAATGATGACCAGTGGATTGGAATTGTTAAGTGTTCCCCAACCTCTCACTCTTAAGGTTGCTCCATCATTCCCTGGTTGACCTGAGTTCTGGCTCACCCAAACTCCGGTAGCAGTTCCACCCAGGGCTTGTGAAGCATTGGTAATAGGTCGGTTTTCCATGACCTCGTCATAATTGACGGTGGATACCGAACCCGTTACATTGATTGATTTTTGTGTGCCATATCCAACGACTACAACTTCTCCGAGTGAGGCTACATCAGCTTCCATGGAGATATTGACTGTGGTTTGGCCATTAAGCGGAACTTCGATCGATTTATAACCAACAAATGATACAGTGAGGGCGGCGCCATTTGCAACCGTCAGTCGAAAATTACCTTCAATATCCGTTATTGTTCCATTTGAAGTTCCTTTTTCAAGAACAGTGGCTCCGGGTAACCCTTCACCATTTTCATCGACCACTTTTCCCTCTACGGTATTTTGAACATCAAGAACAATCTCAACTCCACTATTGGTGGGATCAGCTTCCTGCTTACTTACACTAATTGTAGCATTTACCTGACGGAAATGAACGCCCGCCTGTCCGGAAATCTGCATTAGAACATCAGCAACCGTGGCTTTATTTTCGGACAAAGTAACCTCTTTATTACGCTTGATACTTTTATCGGTATAGAAAAAACGAAAATCAGTTTGGGCTTCAATCGTTTTTAATATCTGATCCAGCTTATCGCCGGATTCATCAATTTCAATAACTACCTCTTTTATGCTCTTCACCTGGCCCACAACACTGTCAGCTAATCCACTTGACATGGTTATGAATAAAGCGAAAAAGACATATAGGGAATATTTTGTAACCATAGCAATGGTTTGAAGTATTTTGTATTCCATACTTTTGTAATGCTTTAAAATGAAACAATAAGTCTTTTGGATTTCAGGAAAGCGGCAACTTTCCTTCAATCGATTGATTGTTTGATCCGGGGATCAATGATTCCCGGTTTCTTTTTTGTCAGGGTTTCTTCATAGGTTTTTTGGGTTTGTTAGTTGAACATCAGTTTTACTTCTTTATCGTTTAGTTGATAGTCAAATGCCACCGAGTGACTTAAAATGTTAAGTACATTCGTCAGGTATTCATTCTTCTTAAAAAGTCCCGTGCATTTGTCATCAGGTATTTCCCCTTTGACAATGATTTTTACTCCATACCACCGCTCCAGTGCATCTATTACATCGGCCATTTTGACTTTGTCGAAATATAGAATGCCATCTTTCCAGTAAGTATGGACTAATACATTGGCTTCTTCCTTCTCAAACCTTTCATATTGTGCATTGACCTGCACCTTTTCTCCCGGATCCAATAAAAGCTCATTTTGAGTGGTTCCATCCTTCACACTCACCTTTCCTGTGACTAACACAACCTCCTCATCTTCACCAAAGGCATTGATATTGAAACTTGTCCCCAAAGCGGTGGTAGATAACCTACCACTAACGACAGTGAATGGACGTAAAGAATCCTTCTTCACATCAAAGAAAGCCTCCCCTTTCAGGTACACGATCCTGCCATCATGAAAGCCTTCAGTATATTTTAACTCACTACCCGAATTGAGATTGACTACAGATCCATCGGGCAAATACACCCGGGATTTCTGACCCGGAGGATTGGATTTTATGATCTCTTCATAAACCATTTCTCCTTGTGGTTCTTCTACTTTACTTAAGTTGAAATAGATCAGGGAGCAGGTAATCAACAGGGCCACAGCTGCGGCAATCTTTAACAGTGGAATCCATGAAGATCTTCTTACCAACCGATCGGGAGACTGCTGAACATTAAGAGACCGTTCATTGTTCTTTCGCTGCTGAATACGCTTAAACACTCCTGATCCATCCCAATCCTGCTTAGCTTTATTGTCTGAATGCCAAAGCTTATCGATCTCTGCATGGACCTCATGCTCATGATCGGCAGCATTGAACCATTGTAAAAACTCCTGTGCCTCCTGGCGGGAGAGTTTCCCTTCAAAGTATCGCTGTATCTGGGTTTTTCGATTCATTTGAGTTGGTCTACCTATTATATAGCCCTAACTCAGGCAGATTACTCACGTGATTTTAAATATTTATAATACATTCAGTGATTTAATTCGATTATTAAACAAAATATCAGTAGAGTGTGATTTTGTTGATCTTTTGGTAATTAGGCCTTGGGGCTGTGTAGCCAGCATGTTGTACTTAGTATTTACTTTTCAAAGTTCCTAACCGTTTGGATCTCGAAGGCTCATCCATAGAAAACTTGACTTTAACCAGGTCACCAATTTTGTGTTTGCCTGTTGTTCGTGTTCCTTTAAAATATCCTATATAGTGATCTCCCTGATAGTCAAATTCATATTTGACCAGTTGATACAAGGTCCCATTGTATTGATGCTTAAGTTTAATCTCAGTTACTGTAGCAATAATTTGATCAGTTTCTTGTCCAATAAATTGGAGTTCTTCATTGAACCATAAGTAAAAAAATGAGACAGCTAATCCGACAATCAATACTGTTAAAAGTACCGCTATCCCATTATTTATGTTATCGATTTTCTTTTTGGCCTCATATTTTACTTTCCATAAACTATAGTCAGTTTTTGTTTGCGAGGTTGGTTCGAGTATTTGTTGTTCCGAACTAAATCCGAAGTTTTTAAATCGTTTATCACTATTTAGATAAAGTTTTAAAATTTTTTCAAGTTGGGACACTGATTCAGGGGCTTCATCTGATAGAAATAAAGTCCCGTGTTCTTCAAATACTATTGCAAGACCATCTTGGTTTAAGTTACCGCTTACACCTATCCAGTTTTTAGAATCTTGCTCCAGAGAAACAGAATTAAACTCTTGCCAATCAAGAGAGTTGAGAAGTTCTGATATGCCTTCTTCAGTTGGATTTTCCGAAATAATTTCCTCTTTTCCTTTCCATCCTTTTATTAGTACTAATTTCATTTCGGAGAGAATATTAAGCACAACAATTGCGTAAAGTGAATTTCTCACTCAGTCGCTCGGCTGCGCCGAGTGACAATTATCATCCTGGCCTCTGGCCATCAGTCCTCCGTCCATAAGTTTCAACGGTGAATCAAGTCCTGCACTGCTGTACTTCCAAAATTGTTCATCTGTTACATATCCACTGGTCACCGGGTTCATACGGATATATTCTGCCTTTTGCTCATAAATCTCATTGTAATTCAGTTCAATTGGATGACCGGTCTTTCGCCAAACCATATTTTCCTTGTTCTGCTTTGTCTTTTTTGCAAAATACTGAAACAGATATAGTATCCAGTCCTTACGACTTTCACCTGGTTGGCTTACAGCCTTTATTATTTCTTTGGCTGTAAAACTTTTAAAATCCCTTATTACATCCGGTAATTTACAATCAAGGTGCTGAATAATCATATGTATATGGCCAGGCATGATCACATACTCATGAACCTTTAATCCCTTATTGGTGATACAGTATTTTAGACTATCAATAATGATTTCACAATATCGCTCTCTTGTAAACAAATCAATCCAGCCCACTATAGTGAATGTAACAAAATAGGGATAATCGGTATTGGCTTTTCTTAATTCAGACATCCAATAAAGATACAATTCATTTCCCATACCGGCCAGAGGCCGTTAGAATACAATGTCACTCGGCGCAGCCGAGCGACTGAAAGAATTTTCCAGTAAAATTCATTTTTGGGGTAAAATGGGCAAACTATACCCCTAATCTGAGACATTTTTTTACAATATCAAAATCAGTTGGCTCAAGGCAATATGCAAACCAGATGAGTTGAAAATCAATTTCATTTTTGCCTCAGCTGTGAATGTATATTGCATGTCAAGCTAATAATATCTCTGCTGGTATTTTTAATCCTTTGTAAAGTGATTTTATCATACCTAATGTCAACCTCCTCTTTCCGTTAAGAATCTCGCTCACTCTACTCTGACTGCCAAGATATTTTACCATATCAGCATTAGTCATCCCCATTTGCTCCATGCGAAATTTAATTGCATCTATCGGATCAGGTGGTGCAATGGGATAATGTTTCATTTCATGTGTATATCTATTGATTTTCAAAGGTCACCGGTTCGCCGGAGCGATGGAATTCACATGACTTGAGTTTTTGCTGTCAAGAATGATTCATTTTGATTTTTTATTCATCCTCGGTTGGTGTTTTCTCAATCATGCTCATTTCATATGACTCAACCAAGGTTACCAGAAGATCTAGTTCATCACCTTCAGGAGTATCTTTTTTAGCTCCCCATAATTCCTCAATCCTGCTTATGGCTGTCGTATAATCTTGCTCTGTCTTAATCGGTCGTATTTCCATAATTAAATCGTTTTGGCATCAATTTCTAATTAGCATTTTCCTGAAGCTCTATCAAAGCTTCAGCGTATGCTTTCCCCAGCTTTCGCTGCGCATCGGAATCAAAGTGGGTGGAGTCCCCCAGGTGATTCAGGCCCTCTGCTGAAACAGCTCTTACATAAGGCACATTATGCTCAAGGTTTCTGATCACCTCATTGATTGGTCCGGAATTGCCCCGCCAGTTGCCTACTTCTCCCACAACCACCGGAAGATTGGGGATCCCCAGGTCTTTTCTCATATCAGAAATCATCTGATCAAACCGATCCTGATACAATTCAGATTGATTGCGATCTCCTTCGCCCTGGTGCCAAATGATCCCTGTGATCGTTCCATGCTTTTGGGCCTGTAAAGCCCGGATGATGGCTTCGTTGTAGTATAATGTCCCCTTTTGCCATTCCATAATTTTGCTACCACCCCTGGCATTGACAACCAGACCTACCTTACCTCCTTTGGCCGCTTGATAGTAGATTCCAAAGGTCCAGGCAGGACTCAGGCGTTGCATCCCCATGTTTTTACGTACCGTCGAATATTTATTCATGGGATTCTTTGCCGGCTCAAACTCCTGCTCAGCATTGAATAGAAGGACATCCTCCAATGTCACAGTATCCTGATCCTCAATGGCACCCCGACCAGCCATATTAGACTGACCAATACACAGCACAATATCTAAGGGATCATCGCCAACTCCTGTTTGCCCGCAAGAAAAGGTGATAACGAGCAGCAAAGCCCATATCATTGAATATAACTTATGTGTGCGCTTCAGGCTCGTATTGAAGGGAAGTTTCATCTTTTAGTTTTAGTTTCAGTGTTAACAGACCGACTAATCTAACTAAAGATGATTTTATTTTTCCATCAAGTCCACAATTCGGTCGACTTCTCTGAGCAAAAGGGGATACGCCGGTTCGGTCATCCCATGGCCATAGCCGTCCATCTCAAACAGCCTGGTATCACTGTGTCCCACGACCCGCATCATCCGCATCAGATAGGCATTTTCTTCATACCTGCCCAGCATTTCCATCTCCCGGTCACCTGTTATCAACAGTAGTGGCGGGGAATCTGCCCTGACATGGAAAAGCGGCGCGTACTTATCGACGATAGGTTGTGTCCCCTTGATTCCATTCTCCTTTCTTACTGTAAAATGGGTAATGGTATGACCACTAAAAGGGATCAGCCCTGCGATCCTGTTGGCATCAATGTCATGTTTTTGCAAATAGCTTTTATCCAGTCCCACCATCGAAGCCAGGTACCCGCCTGCCGAATGACCGGAAACAAAGATCTTTGTAGTATCTCCGCCAAATTCTTCTATGTGATTAAATACCCAGGCCACGGCTGCGGCAGCATCTTCGATATATGCCGGCGCTTTCACTTTTGGGGACAACCTGTAGTTTACAGCTACAATGGCTACCTCCTGATTCATCAGCCGGTCAGGAAGGTGTTTGTTGCCCCCGGTGATCCCTCCTCCATGAAACCAGATGATAGTGGGGAACTTTTCAACTGATGTAGGGTAGTATAGATCCAACCGACACCTTTCATCCATATAGGCATCTTTCTTGTCCTTTTCTGAGCGGTAGAAGATGTCCTTTTTGAGCTCATACTCCTGCGCATAGGCAAATGCGGAGCTTAGCATGACGATGAATACAATTAGCTGTCTTTTCATTAATCTTATGGGTTAGGGTTGACCAGGTTTTGTGATTTTCGGGTAAGTACTGGTCCAATCTACAGTAATTTTTCCTTTTTCGGTCTCAATTTCCAACAGGCTGTTTTGCATAGAAACATACGGACTTCCAATCATCGGCCATGCTCCACCGTGTTGTTCCGGTTTATCATTCAATTTCCAATTTCTGAGAACCTTTACAATACTTACCTATTCTCTTCTTGCTCCTTAATGTTGATCATTTCTTCAAACTCCTTTTCAATCTGAGGATCTAATTGTGCTTTCTTTTTCCACGTTTCCGAGCCATAAACACCTGCTTTGTTTGGATCAAATACCTTAAAATCAATTTTCCTAAGTACTGATTTATTCATCGGCCAATATATACCACGATCCGGATCAATTTTAGGATTTGCAACTATTGAGTGAGTATCCTTCCCTTTGGACTTCCACTCATTGAAGCTCATTTCACCAAATGTCACCGTCCTTCCTTTTCTATCATCCCAGTAGCAGTTATAGTCAGCGACCAATTTGATTTTATCCCACCGGCTTACCAATAGCTCGCCTGTATTATACCAAACGATGTTATTAGTAAAGTAGAATGATATATGATCTTCAATACGTGTTGCCTGTAATTGTCCTCTGATGTTCCCAGCAAAAATGTTGTTTCTTATGAAGTTTTCTTTACCATAGTGCTGGTGAAAACCAGAGTTTTTACATTGATAGACCAGGTTATTTTCCATTGTGATGCCTGTAGAACCCTCATCGGTATAAAGGCCCCATCCTCCGTAGCTATATGAGTAAACATGATGAATCACATTATTACTTACAGATGTACCTTCAGATTTGCCCAGGCAATAAACTCCTCCCATATCACTTAGTTCACCCCACCCCAAATGATGGCTGTGATTGTATGCAATCGTATTTCTTTTGGATGGGCTGTGATCATACCCCCAGTTCCATCCAACAGATACCCCTGAATACCTGAAATTAGCAATTTCGTTATGAGTCACCTCGATATCACTCGCCTGGAATATCGTTACACCAACTGCACATGGAAATACATACCCGCCTGACCTAATAATATTATTATCAATAGCTAAATGACGTGTCAAAGTATTTTCATCTTTTTTCCTGATCGCCCCAATTTTTACGCCACCAGCACCAAGATCTGACAGATAGCAATGCTCCATGGAGGAATTGATGCATCCTTCCTTAAACCAAATAGCACTATTTCCGGTATGGGTGATGCTACAATTGATAAACTTTATATCATCGACATAATTTAGCATAATTGCAGCATCAACTGAGGCTGCAGCCTGTTCAGGCTCATTTCCAAATAAAGGCATTCGGTACCCTGTTCCCTGAAACTCAATGGTTTCAAACCTGATGTGACTAACTCTTTCATTTTCATTTTCACCAGTTACTGTTATTAATTGATCCAGGATTGGAATCACTGCACTGGTTTTATTCGGATCTTCTCCTGGTAAAGGCTTATAATATAAATCTCCATTCCTTTCTAAAAACCATTCACCCGCAGTGTCCAGACCAGCATTATAATTCTCAAGATAAAAGGTAGTCTTCTCATCTAATTTATTCCACGGTTTCATCCCCCTACCTGTAAAATACATGACAGAACTATCTGCATTGAAAGAGGAAATTCTCTTTCGGGTATTGTCCCATTTGTGATATAGCACTGTAATAGCATCCTGAAAATCTACATCTCTATAAGATTTAATCTCATTTGCTGCTTCGATTGGAATTTTCAGCGACTGAACAGCAAATTCCGGAGTTCTTCCATCTCCCCTATTAATGACAGTCTCCTCCACATTTTCTAAATGATAAAACCCACTATTTGGAGATTTAGCTCGTACTGCTCTGTTACCGTTTACATACAGCTGCTCAAAGTAAAGACCTTTTCTGACCTGGGGAATATCAGCTTTCCACAGACCATCTTCTATTTCTTCCCATTCATTGATGATCAAACCACCAATAAACACTGGTTTTTCGCTGGTTCGGGACTTGTAAGTAATTGGAAACTCTTCTCTACCACTATCCTGTATATCCAAATTCAATGTAGCATCCATAAGATATGTGCCTGGTCCTATTAATACATTAACAGGTTCCTGTAAATCCCCCTCAAATTTCAATGCACGGATTAAGTCCCTTGCTCCTTGAATACTGGCAAGGGGTGAATCTATTGTGCCTTTATTTTCATCGTCCCCAAAGGGTTCGACATAAATATCTATGCATTCGGCCTGAATAATAGAAAGGGTCAATATGATATACAGAATTACCTTCATACAACTTGAATTTGGTCAATAAATCAAACACTACTATCAGTGCCTTACTAAATTACAATAAGCAGCCCTATTACTATTCAGGATAATACATTTCAGACTCATCATATCCAATGGACCAATGGAGATGGAGTAGCCAAGAACCAACACATTAGGAAGTTGTTTGTAAAAAAATATGCGGGTAAAAAAGGTACAGCCGAGCCTGCCAAACAATACTTAAAAAACTACTTTCTATTCACTCGTTCAATATAGTCATCAGAAATTTAGAGAATTTAGCTTTGTAGCACTCTCTATAGCTGCAGGTACTTCGTCTTTCGATTCCAGATATACAGCCTCTCCTGCAATAATTTCCATCAGCTTGGAGCTACCGCTATTCGTGGAAACTAATGATTTCTTTGATGTAGTTAATGCTCCCTGGGAACAAAATGATGCAGATCCGTCATTTTTCTTTACCGAAATAACCGCTTCCTTTTTCGAATCCATGACAGCTGTGATTTGCCAATCTTCAATTTCATATATCCCATCAGAACTGATTTTCACCTGATCCAACATGCCATCAGCTTTAACCTGAAATACGGCCAGAAACCTCATCTTCTCAGTCTTCGTCGTAGAGACGCCTGAAAAATGCCATTGATCATCGAAAACAGCAGTATCCCCTTCTTCATCCACTTTGTTTGTCCAGTTTTCGACAGGAATAGAAAACTGATCTGTCAAATGAAAATCAATTGGATCAGAAGCGAAGAGTGTCACCTTCGCATCCGCTGCCGTATTGCTCGCTTTCAAGGTATTACCTGCTATTTCGAATCCATCATCATTGTGCAGCAACCAGCTCCACCCTACCGGATGATCTGCTTCTAATTCGTCATAAATAACAATAATCGATGGCCTGAGCATCAGATAATGTCTTCGGAATTTTTTTAGCCCAAGGTCCTTTTTCTCCTGCTTGGATCCTGAGTAGGCGTTTGTTGCATCTCCTACCACGTAAGAAATCTGCTTACCGTGAAGGAATCTTGGTAACCACCCATAAGCTCCTTCATCAAAAGGTTGACCCTCCCCGTCGATAAGTATCCCATTGTGTCCACGGGTATCTTTATACCATTCCAAAAAGTGAGGGTCTCCCATAGCGGGGCGATAACCTGTGTTGTAGAAGAGCCTTTTGCCTCCAAAGGCAATATTGAAAGTATTTTGATCTGCATGAGCATGTGCCAATGGCCCAAAGGGTGTACTTCGGACAGATAACATGAGATTGGTTTCGGTATTTTCCAACGTGGTATGCATGTACGCTACACCTACATCCGGAAACCTTGCAGCCTGAGGCAGGTCAAATTTCTGAACGGGTTTTGGTGATGGCCTGTCATATCCATAGCGGATTCTATACCACCTGAATTCTTCATCTTCCTGAATAGCTGAACCAAGGCTTTTAGCCACTTCTTCGGCATACCATGAAGCATACGGATTATTAAAAATGCCGGCAGCAGCATCCATATAGCCTGCATATTTGATTGTGGGCTGTGAATACTTTCCTCCATCATTACAAAATCCATCTGCCACAGATTTTGGTGGGAAGGCATAGATCAGCCATTCCGGGTTATTACGATACCATGAAGGCCACATAAAATCAACTCCCGACAACTCTTTGAGCACAGTGTTGACATCATAAAGTGTTAGCGTATTCATCCTAAAATAACTGATACCATTAAACCAGGCTCCATCCTTTTCTCCCATCTTGGGTGATTGAGCAATCCATAGCTCATAGATGTATTCCATCCACTGCTCGGCTTCAGGCACTTCGTTTATCAAAGCAAGCGATGTGTATAACATTCTATGCAGAATATGCTGCCAAACATGCATGGATGATGATCGACTCTCTACCTGATTGGTCCAAATCTCATAAAACTGATCAGCTCTCGCTGAAACCTGTCTTATTATTCCGTCTCTCTCGTCTGAAGACAAAAGATCCCAAAAAGTGTCGAGACCCAGTGCCAATCCGGCCATTACCCCTGAATCCCCAAAGTTATTGGAATGGGTGGGTCCTCTTGGATCCCAGGTAGAAGCCTCCAACATCCATGTCCTGGCTGTTTCGAAATATTTAACATCACCCGTCAGCACATAAGCCTGCGACAATAACTCCAGAGCCACGTAGAGATTCCATCCGACCCATCTGCTTGCCAATAGGGCGATTTTTTTATTCTCGAAGTCATCCTTGCCGGTATATGTTGGCAGTGCATCGGACTCTGAAGGGGGGAGCATACCCAGATAATGATTGGCCTCCTCAATGATAGAGACTGACTCCTTGTATAGCTGTGTCTTTTTACGGAACAATTCCAGTTCAGATTTTCTTACCAGTATCCTGGGATGCTCAGCTGGAACTTTAGCTACCAATGCACCGGTAGTGGGTGTAATAAATTCAGGTATTGAGGAAGTAATCATAAAGGAATCCACTTCATTCCATACACCACCATTTGTTTTATACTGCCAAAACCATTGACCTTCCCTCAGTTTCTGGTGTGGATTATAGATGGCAAATGGAATTCCATTTTGCTCAATAACGTCTAAACTAAAATCCTTATCCCTGGCAAGTCGAACACTATAGATCGCCTTTCGTGAGGATGGCCATTGCAAGCTTGGTGAGTTAAAATCCGGAATCTCTCCGCTGGAGGGAGAAGTCCAATTTCTGATCTTGGGATAGATCACCTCTGCGTTTACAGACACCCAATCAGGATCAACCAGCCTCGTTTCTGAAGCACAGCCCAGCAATAGTGCCAACAGCACCCAACATACTTTTTGCATTTTGAAAGATTAGAAAATCATCAACTCCCTGGTAGACCTACCACAGATTTTCACCATAGGCCCAGCCTTCCCTAACCGGCTCCTTGATATAAGCGTCCAACTCAGGATGATTCGTTGCCTTCATGTTTTTGGCATCATACTCAATGCGTGTGTCGAAGCGTTGAGCAAGCACACCTACCATCGCCATCTCTACAAGCTTCGTTGCATAATCAAAGTTTGAGCCCGGAAGTGTGCTGTTTTTGATGGCATCTATCCATTCCTGCTGAGGGTTTTCCTCATGTGTTCGAGGGATTGTTTTTTCAGGAAGGTTGGGCTGGAATGCTCTCCAATCTTCATAGTCCATAATAAGTTTGGGATCATTCGGCCTGGCGCCAGTCATTAATGATTGCTTGTCTCCTACCATGATCATTCCACTGTTAGGTAACTTATCCAGTCCCCATTCAGGTTTGAGTACCGGTTTCAACCCACCTTCATACCATCGCATGGTGACAGGGCTTTTTCCATCCCGCTCAGGGAAGTCCCAACGAATAATGGCCTGATCTGAGACAAAGCCGGTATCCTGCACCGGCGTTTTAAACTCGGCCTCCACAACATCAGGCATTCCTAAATCTAGTGACCAAAAAGGAGCATCCAGGGTGTGGCAGCACCAGTCGCCTAGCTCACCATTACCAAAATCAAACCAGCTTCTCCAGGTCTTAGGGGCATAGACGCCATTGTAGGGTCTATATTTAGCAGGACCTACCCAAAGATCCCAGTCAAAATAGTCCGGAATGGGTTGCTCCTTTGGTGGCCAGCTATCAGGCTTGTTGAAGTATTTATCCGGACCGAAGGTAGGGCCTCCAAACCACGCGATCACTTCGGTAACATTTCCAAGTAATCCAGCTTCATACCATTCTTTTACCAAACGAATTCCATTGGTCGCGTGACCCTGGTTGGCCATCTGTGAGACTATGCCGTAATGTTTTGCCGCTTTTTGGAGGGTACGTAGTTGCCAGATATTGTGAGCCAGTGGTTTTTCACAAATGACGTGTTTTCCCAGCTCCATAGCAGCCATCGCTGCAGGAAAGTGGGTATGATCCGGGGTACAGATCATCACGGCATCAATTTTTTTGTGCATTTCATCAAACATCACCCTAAAGTCCTTATACCGTTTGGCTTTAGCCATGAACTCAAAGCCTTCTGCAGCCCTGTTGTCATCCACATCACAAACAGCTACCACATTTTCATTCCACTTTTCTTTCTTTCGGTCATAAAGACTCATCCAATTGGCCTTTCCCCGACCGCCAACACCTATAACAGCAATATTGAGTCTTTTGCTTGGAGCGTTACTCATTAACCCGGGTATTATAAAAGCACCGGCTGTGGCGGCAGATGCATTCTTAATAAAACTTCTTCTACTTGGCTTCATCATAGGTTCTTTCTTTTGTTTGTGCTTTTAGAAATATCTCTAAGCAGTTATCAATTAAATCAATTTATTCTAAAGTGAACTTGAATTCACATGGCGCGTAATTGGTATAGTACACAGATTCTGCCTGGAGTTTGGGTAATGCTCCCCTTAGCTGCGTCCAGTTATGATGAACGACCCCAGGCCCCACTTTTATCTGATCTGATCCATACTTATAAATGGTAAATTCACCAGGAATAGCCATATATGCCTGATCAATCCTTTGTTTCGGAATGACGTTACTTAATTCGCCACCTTCCCTGAAGCCCAGTTCCAGGGTGACAGGTAAGTTGTCCGGTCCGTCAATGTTAATTGTCACCGAAACTTTTCCATTATTCTCTGACACTGTCACTGTCACAGTGAGTTCCTGAATTTCCGACTGTTCTCGCTCAGCACGAGAGACCTGCCCCCAGGCTTCTCCTTCCTGTGGAATTTTTTCTTCAGGTAGTGGCTGGTAGTACGGGCCGTAAATTGTTGAGGTCAGTTTGTAGGTATTTTCATCTACCTTCTCCATTTGCTGACTTCTAAACTGACCTTTACCAAAAAATGCCGAAGAAAGCCTCACAGCCTCCAATGCTGCCTCACCTTTGAAGTAAGTCAGAAAAATGGGATTATCTGTAATGATAGACATATCTACTTCATCACGCCTGATCCTCACCATATCTGAGTATTTGAAATACTTGTGGTAATTGGTTGGCAGAGGTTCGCCATCAACCAATGGCTTCATCAATTGCTTATCAGTAAGCAGATAAGGCAGCATATAGCTTAAGTGCTCCACGGGCACAGTTTCTTCAATATATTTCACCATACCCGCATACCGGCTATCCTTATCGAGTAACGCCAGATAATTGTATGCGAGATAGTAATTTGACATGTCGCTCTGGACATACTTGTCTTGTCTTCTCGAAGATTCGGTGGCGATCTCACCCGTAGAACGAACAAAATAG
This sequence comes from Cyclobacteriaceae bacterium, assembly GCA_965228595.1. Classification (GTDB taxonomy): domain Bacteria; phylum Bacteroidota; class Bacteroidia; order Cytophagales; family Cyclobacteriaceae; genus UBA7330. The sequence goes on from OZ245828.1 coordinate 1,127,010, forward strand.
AAGGTCATGTCCAGGTTCTTCCTGATGACTTCATATAATTCCTCATGGCCCATTTTTTGGGCCATCACAAGTAAGCTCCTGTTTGTGATAGGCGTATAGACAGAGGTGCTGCGCTCATGATATTGTCCGTCGGGATCGATATCAATTTTCTCAGCCAACCACTGATCCACACGGCTTTGATATGCAGTGTTGGGGAAAAATGAATCAAGCCATGCTAACGCACCGGAAACCACCCAACGATGGTTGGGTGTGTGTATCCCTCCAACAGATAGCGCTCTGCCTGCATTCAGAAGGTATTGCTTTATGATCTCAGGAAACTCACCATACCCCAACTCTTTGTGCTGGAGCATCATCTGGTATGAAAGTGCCAGGGGATAGATGGTAAATCCCAGATCCGGTGTAGAATGAAAGTTGGTAGATAATAAATCAATCGTACCATCCTCATGTTGTAGATTCACCAGACCCTCTGCAGCCATTGTCATGTGTTGGAGAATTTCCTTCGACTTATAATATTTCGACTCTTTTGAAACGTAACCACTCATCAGGTACTGGATTAGTCCCGAAGTTGCCCCTGGCGACACCACACTGTCATGGTCATAAACTGCACCATAATAGCGATGTCCCTTCAGAGTCCATTGTCGGCTGAGAACTTCAGGAATCCTTTCATCATTTAGTCTGATGAGTTCAGAGAGCAACTCCTTCTTTGTATTACCATCCGCTACAACAGCGGGCAATGCCTGAATGTTGATTAAAAGTAAAATGGAAAAAGCCAGCATAATTTTCCTAAACGACCACATTTCCTGTAAGATCAATGCCATGACTTTTTCCATTTTCATAAGTACTAAATTTTGAATTATAAAGTATAGAATTCTTCCCAGCCTTTTCTAGGGGCTTCACCATAAAGCAATGCATTGGCCAGCGCATTATTGGTGACCTGTTTTTTCTCCCGGTCAAATACAATTTTTGTATTCAATCGCTGAGCCATCACTCCCAATGTAAATACCTGACTCAGTGGACCGGCCACATCAAATGAAGACCGGCATTTCTCCTCGCCCTTACAGGCCTTCAGGAAATTTTCCGCATGATTTGATGGGCTTTTAGGCACCTCGGGCAATGAGGACTTCATATCTCTGGCCTTATCTATCGGGATGATGGACAATGTACTCCCGTGAGAACCTCCTTTAAACGTTAGATCCTTGCCATATATGATTTTCCCTGGATTGAGCTTAGCAGGCTGTAGTTTACCATCGCTTGGAGGCGGGATGTTGGGATCCAGTTCCGAAACACCATACTCCGAAGGAACCGCAGGGATATTATTCTGACCATCGTACCAGGTGATGGTGACAGGTGGTTTTTCTCCACGAGCCGGGAACTTGAAAGCTAGCGTAGATTCCATAGGGAAAAAGAAGGTGTTGTGTCCTTCAATTTTGATGGGATCCACTTCATACGGCAATCCAAGGTCAAGGAATTCATGGGCCGTGTCTATAATGTGTGCTCCCCAGTCTCCAAGTGCTCCCATACCAAAGTCATACCAGCAACGCCATTGTCCATGGTGATAAGCTTCTTTGTTGTATTCATGTTGATGAGCAGTCATCAGCCAGGTATCCCAGTCCATGGTCTGAGGGATAGGCTCAGCCTTTGGGAATTGATTTATGTCAACATCCCATCCGTGCCAACGTCGACGCCCATTCATGTGAGCAGTAATCTCAGTCACATCCTTGATAACACCGGCTTCCGTCCAGGCTTTGAACTGAAAATAATTACTTTCAGAATGTCCCTGATTCCCCATTTGGGTAGCCACCTTATATTTTTTTGCTCCTTCCATCATCAATTCCACCTCATTGAAAGTCCTTGCCATGGGTTTTTCTACATAGACATGTTTGCCCATAGACATGGCTAACATCGTGATCGGAAAGTGGGAGAAATCAGGTGTACCAACGGTAATGGCATCAAATTCACCATGCATCCTGTCGAACATCACCCTAAAATCCTGATACCGGGGTACCTTGGGAAACTGGTTGATGATTTCTAAGGTGTGGTCTCCACGCATATCCACATCACACAGCGCCACCACATTGGCCAGGCCGGTATTATGTAAGGCCTTGACGATATCAGCTCCCCGGTGTCCAATGCCACAGCAAGCCAGATTGACTTTATCACTTGGAGCTACATGTCCTAAAGATTTCCCGAATACAGTTGAAGGGACAATTGATATACCTGCTACTCCTGCCAGAGCTGAACTTCCCTTTTGAATGAAATTTCTTCTTTTCATTTATACTGAACTTATTTAATATTTATAGTTAATTGAGTTTATTGAATTCCCCATTGTTTATTGGGCTCACCGCCCATATCAAGGACGAGTTTCCCACCCTTAATCAATTCGTCGTGGTAAAACCACGGCTTGGAAAGTGCCTGTTCATTCAACGTGGCAGATTGAATATACATGTGATCAGATGAATTATTTTTGGTCTCAATGACAAATTTTTCACCTTCATAATAGTCATTATTCAGATGAATGGTAATCTTATCAAAGATTGGGCTACCTATTTCATAGACAGGTCTTTCCGCGGTTCCTCCGTCTACTGTAAAGATGCCAATCTTCATCAAAACAGCCAAAGCTCCCATTAAGCCCTGATCTTCGTCACCACTGTATCCTACCTGTGGTGAAACACCACTGTAGACGCTATCCGCCACCAGCCTGCTCCAATACTGTGTCAGCCAGGGAGCACCAGCATGGTTAAATTCAAATGCAGTTTGTATGGAAGGCTGATTGCCGTAATTGATATATACCCTCCTGCCTGATTCTCTGAGTTCTGTATCATGAGACTTTGAGGAAACAAAACCGTGTTGTTGTGCCAACTCGAAAGATTGATTCAGCTTCTGCACCAGGTTGTCTTTTCCACCCATCAGATTGGCAAGTCCTTCAAGATCATGAGGCACCCACCAGGTATATTGAGCAGCATTCCCCTCTACCCATCCGTTGTCATATTTGAGGATATCAAATGGTTCTGCCCATTCACCATCCAACGTTTTCACCCACATCCATCCTTTCTCCGGGTACCAGATGTTCTGATAATTCTTAGAACGTTTCATGAAATATTCGTAGTCATCCTGCTTGCCGAGTGTTTTGGCCAGCTGCGCCAGCGTCCAGTCCTGGTAGGCGTTTTCCAATGTTTGTGCAGAGCCATCCTGATGAAAACCAGTAGGTCTTCCAGGCAGGGGATGGGGAATGTATCCACGATCTATATAATATTCGAGCCCGCCACCAGTAAGGGTCTTGTGCTCATAACCCGCCTTGCTCATCATCCCTCCCGGCATGTGATTCTTTTTCATTCCTTCAAAGGCCAGCTCCACATCAAAGCCGCGAATGCCTTTCATATAAGCACTGACAATGAAGGGTGTTGATGAAGCTCCTGTCATCACGTAGGTGTAATTTCCTCCCGATGGACCACGAGGGATCAACCCACCGTCCTTATACATCAACAACATGGAGTTGACAAATTCTTCAGTGATCTCTGGGTAAACCAGGTGCCACAGGGTATTCAAAGTCCATTGTGCTCCCCAGAAGCTATCTGAGTTATAATGATTAAAAGAAGGCTTCCCATTTTCATCGAGTGGTATTTGTCCGGTCTTTTTCGTGCCACTTGTCAGGTCACAGTACTTTCCATTGGCATCACTGATGATCCTGCGCCCCTGCAATGCATGCCAGAGGTCTGTATAAAATCTGCGTTGGACCGTCTCTGTTGCTCCTTCCACCTCAATCCTGCCCAGCATTTCATTCCAAACCGCTTGCGATTCAGCCACTGTGCCATCAAAATCCCAATGAGGGAGTTCCGTCTTCAGGTTAAGACGCGCTTGCGGAATGCTGACATAGGAGATTGCCACTTTCATTTGCCTGACCTCCTTGGCTTCTGTATTAAATGTGAGGTAAGCTCCAATTCGCTCTCCTTTTAATTCATCAGTCTCTCCCAGCAGCTGGCCGCCTTTCCATGCATGAAGTGCATCAAATGGCTTATCTAACTGAGCAACGAAATATACCCAGGCTGGAGTGGGGCGTCTTCGGGTGGGCCCCATCACAGCATATCCCTCGATTTCTGTATCAGAAACTTTCCTGAAAAACGCACTGTCCGTATCGCAAGGCCCAAGGAAGGTTGAAAAATCAAAAAGAATGCTACTTTGATCAGACTCAGGGAAAGTATATCTATGAAAACCTACCCTGGTGGTTGAGGTTAATTCAGCATTGATATTGTAGTCCTTCAGCCGGATCTGGTGATATCCTGGCTTTGCCAACTCATCATCATGTGAATAGCTGGATCCATAAGCGTCGGAGCCCAAATGGCCTTTAAAATCTCCTACTGTTGGTAACACCGGAATCCCGGATAATTGCCATGCGTGGACATGACTGAAAGCACGAATGGTATCCTGATTATATCGGTATCCTGAATTCCAGGCACCACTGGTCACCATATCAGGACTTAAATTAACTATACCGAATGGTCTGGTGGCAGAGTTGAAGAAAAACCACCTGGAATTCGCCGCATCTACCATAGGTTCTACCAGGTCCACCGGTGAAGTGCTTTTCCCCTGCTCTTCCACAGTACTGCATGAAAAACATGAAATAAGTACGATGAAAGTAATACCTGTAAGAGGTGCCTTTAAATGATTAAATAGTTGTCTCATTTATTAAATGGTCATTGTTGATCGATTCTTACAAAAAAAGTCAAAAGCTGTTTTTCCCACTTTTCACCTGGTCTATTTTCAGCTGATAGCCTATCGGCTAAAAGCATTTCAGTGAACAAACCTGATACTGAAATGAGGATGCGAAAGTAAAAAGATAATATGCTGATGATATTTCTCATTTTGGGTTTTGGGTAAGCACATAGCGAGGAAAAATTTCTATTAAGGGGTTGTCGGCCTCCCAATTTTCAGGAATCTTAAAAGAAATCTCCGCTACTTTTGAATAATACTCACTGATCGAACTTTGGGTGTTTTTTGGTGAAGGATTTATTATTTCAGCGTAATTATAAAATAAATCTGTATGAATATTGAATTGCATGTTTCCTAATCTCCATCTATCCCCGGAAAAATGCTCTTCTGAGGCTTCGCTGGAATAAACATACAGTTTGAGTTTTCTTTCACCAGAAAGTCCCGGATCAGATTCAACTGTAAAAATACGCATTGATGTATCGCTGACAGAAACATTGGTATGCCCATTACCTGGAACCAACAACCACTCCGTTTCACCCTCACTGCCCATCCAATGGATAGTTCCGGTATAAATCTGATTCCAGGATCGGCGATTGCCTTCCAATCCACCCATCATCCAATTGTTGTTCATTTGAAAAGTTGCATGCTTTATGCTATCTCCTGCAAAAATACTATTGGGGATTCGTTGATCCAGAAATGTAGGCTTTACCTGACCCTTTAGTACCTGGAAGGTAGATTCGGATATAGATAAGCCCAGGTGATAAATGGGAGCAATGTTGCTTACTTCGAAATATTTGGCACCCTTCCCATTCGGCATTGGAGCCCGTGTTTCATCGTCCAATGCAATTGCAATCCATAAACCAGCAATGGAAACGTATTTTTTCATATCCATTCCATAAGCTCTGAAATATGGACCGGAGATATTCTTAAGTGTGGGATGGTAATGCGCAGCAATTTCTTTCCACAAGGATTGCTCTAAGTTTATTCCCATTGACTTCATCTCTCCCTGGGATAGCTCCCTCCACAAGGCAAACCCTAGCAATGATACTCCATCATAGGTGGGAGAATTGAATTCACTGAAGGTATTGTGCCTGTGAAAAAGCGTATTGATGTCATGGGCTTTTTGCGTGCCCGCTGCTTTCAACTCCTGATTATCAAAGGCGGTTCCCACATAATTCATCAGGAATGCACTCATCACAGAGATATTGGTGTATTGAGGAGTTACATCTCTTTTCATCGCACCTATAGCTGCATGTACCAGGCCATTTTTAATTTTTTCCAGCAATTCATCGGGCAACATATCCCTGTGATTGTGATAGATAATGATCAAATCGCACCCGACAAACTCCCGCCAGTTTTGATCGAGTTTGTCATTCTGTACGGAAGTCTTCCATGCACCGTATATTTTGGCTTTTTCATCCAGATGCTGGTGTTTCAAAATCCATTTCAAAATCTCAAATGCATTTTTCCGGTCCCCCTGGTCATCCCGAAATAACAACGCCAACGCTAAACGTGTGGTACTTCTTATGCTAACGTCATCCGCCATCACCTGATCCAATGAACTTCCATGAGGAAACATGCTTTCAATAAAGTCGTCAATCAAGGTACGCTGATAGTCGGATAAAGTACCATAGGTAAATGATCGAACGGTTGGTTGCTGATCTATATCCTGTTCCTCTTTAGCAACACACCCCTGAAGCAGCTGAGTGATGAGAAAAAATGAAAATACTTTCCAAATGATTTCAAATTTCATACTCATATCTTTTCGTTCTATCTGTTTCTTAAAAACGATGTACACTCATTTTTGAAGAGGTCCATCTTCTGTTTGGACCAAAAAAAAGGAAGAGGAGCTAACCTCCCCTCCCTTTTACATGATTATCAAATGTAGAAAAACTTAATATTCAGGGTTCTGTTGCAGAACTGTTGATGCACGATCTATTTCTCCCTGAGGGATCGGACGCAATAAATGATGTTCGTCTATTTCCCCACCATTGGCAGCCCATAAGTTCATTCTGCTAACTCTGTCAATCAACTTCTCAGTCCTTTTTAGATCAAACCACCGGGTAAACTCTCCCATTAACTCTCTGGCACGTTCATCAAGAATCATGTCAATATCAATATTTCCAGGAGTTGCTCTGTATGAAACCACATTGAAGTCATTGATATCTTCAGGAACCTGAGCACACATCGGATCATTTCCGGCACCCACTGCTCTATCCACAACTACATTGTAATATACATCCGCTCCACCGAGGGCTCCGCCTGTTGCACCTTTTACGATCGCTTCGGCTGCGATGAGGTACGCTTCAGCAGACCTGAACAGTGCATAATCGAAAGTACCGTATCCGTCACCATATTCGATGTTTGGTTCCCAAAACTTCCAGGTAGTAGGATGAGAATTGGATAGACGGGTTGGTCTGAGACCACTGACGTAATCATCGATGTTGGTAACCGAATAAGGTTTAGTACCTCCTTCGTCAAATCCCAGATCTGCGCCAGTGGCCGGTTGATTCCATGGCGTCCAATAGGCCACAGTATCTCCTACATTATAGCTCACGGTCAAACCAGGATCCGTAAAACTATAAGCGTAATTATTTACCGGGGTCAGTGCATAAATAACATTCAGGAAATTATGACTATACCTGCTGTCCTGTTGAGGATCATATAACCTGTACATTGAAGGTTGCGGCACATTTTGCCACAGATGCCTGTTATAATCACTTGTTCGTCCAACGCTACCTACCAGCTCAGAATTTCCCGGCCAGATAGAATGATAATAGTTACCCGGCTGGGCTTGATCAGAACCATTTGTCAGGTTGTCCTCATTAAACTGCACAGCAAATACTACTTCGCTGTTCACTGCATTTTGTGGCCCACTGTATTGGTTCAGAGGATTCGTATTTCGCTCGGGAAACAGCATGCTATAGTCTGAAACCAACGGATAAGCTGCGATTATCTTGTCTGCCCATTCCAGTGCTTCCTGAAAATCAGCATTGCTGCCTCCAAGGGAATTATTGAAATTCCAACCGCGTGTCAGGTACACCTTTGAAAGTAAAAACTGTGCTGCTCCCTTAGTAGCTCTTCCATAATCTGATGGCGTCACAGGAAGATCAGCCTCTGCCTCAAGAAGATCTGTTAGGATCTGAGTATAGACTTGATCTGAAGGCACTCTGGTCACTTCCCTGTTGGCTGTTACTGTCTCAGTCAGTGGCATGGGCACATCTCCCCAGGTTTGCACCAGGTAGAAATAACTCAATGCTCTCAGAAACTTGGCTTCCGCAACCCGGGTAGCTTTCAGCGCAGGATTACTAAACTGAACATCCTCAGCACGTTCAATTGCAGAATTAGTGCGACTGATCTCTTTGTACAGATCATCCCAGAATTCCTGCAAAGCGCCCACCTCTGAATTCAGACTTACATTGTACTGATCCAGGGCCGGTCCATTTGCCGGAGATGTGGCAGTCCAGTTGCTACCAATGATATCCGTACCTTTGAGTACCAGGGAATAATTCATGATAAAATCCCGTAGTTTCGGATAGCAGGCTTTGACAAGATCCTCGTATCCCTCCTCATTGATTATATAAGAGTCTGCTGTTATATCTGTCACTGAAGTCTCTTCCAGAAAATCTTCGCATCCCACACTACCAAATAAGAGCAGAAGAGCCAGAAGGAAATTATATATAATATATTTTCTCATTTCTATTTTGTTTTAATAGTGGATTAAAAAGAAAGGTTGACGCCCATGATAAAGGTTGTAGCCGGTAGGTCGTCATTGTAGGATCCCGAATTATATTCCGGATCAAGCCACATCACCCTGTCTTTTACAAAAAGGAAAGGATTGTCTGCCTGAACATATATTCTTGCACGGCTTAATTTGAACTTCTCCATGACAGAGGTTGGCAAGCTATATCCCAGGGTTATATTAGAAACTCTCCAAAAGTTGGTTTCCTTGTATTGAATCGCCTGCCGATATGGGTTTGGCTGCCATACACCATAATAGTCGTTGGTTGGATTTTCCTCCGTCCAGTAGTTCAGGTCCAGCCTGTTATAACGATTGCTGGTCAGGTCTCCCATGGTACCACTCAGCATGCTGTTTCTGTACATCACACCTTGTCTCGTATAGACAAACATTGAAAAGTCAAAATTTCCATAGTTTACCGTGTTGTTGATACCTGCTAACCACTTCGGCAACTCATTACCCAATATGACTCTGTCATCGAGTGATTCATCTGCGCTGCTCGTGATTATCCCATCGTTGTTTTGGTCTACCACTTTCACAGAACCAGGAACCTGCCCGTAGGTTGTGGCATCCTCTTCTTCGTTGAGCTGCCAGATGCCGGCAAATTCATAATAGTAATGGGATTGAAGTGATTCTCCAACAAAAAGCCCATTGGCAATATCCCTGGTCACAGTACCACCATACAGCTCTAAGATCTCATTGTGATTCGTTGAGAAATTAATACTTGATGACCATCTTAATTTATTGGTTTGAATGTTGACCGTATTCAGGGAAACTTCAATTCCTTTGTTTTGAATTTTACCAACATTGGAAGTCACCGAACCAAAACCTGTGGATGTAGGAAGCTGAACATTCTGGATCAGGTCATCCGTGGTTTTGTTATAGAGTTCGATTGTCGCTGTAATACGGTTGTTGAAAAAGCCCATATCGAAACCTAAGTTGATCTCTGAACTCTTTTCCCAGCGTAATTCAGCATTACCAATGTTGTTGGGGGTATATCCGAAAGCGGCCTGTCCATCAAAATCATATGCTGTACGTCCAAGAAAAGCCTGGGTACTGTATGGTGACACCACATCATTACCTACCTGACCGTAACTAAACCTGACTTTCAGATCAGAGAATAGATTTAAGTTTTGGATAAAGGCTTCGTCCCCTGCCCTCCAGGCAAGTGCCACAGATGGGAAGAAAGCCCACTTATTGCCCTCCGCCAATACGGAAGATCCATCATACCTACCAGTCACCGTCAGCAAATACTTATCATCGATATTGTAGTTGATCCTTCCCATGTAGGAAAGAATCGACCTTTCCCTAAGACTGCTATTTAAGCCGGTGATGGTGGCTGCAGTTTGAAATGCATACCAACCGGAATTATAGGGTAAGTCCTGCACGCTAGAACCTGATTGCTCAAATCTTTCTTTCAGGGCACTTTGTGCTGCTGTAACATTTAATTGGTGTATCCCAGCCTTTACTTTATAGTTTAATATATTGTCAAGGGTATAAGAAGTATTAAAATTGTTTGTCAGCCACGCCCTCGGTTGTCTGAATATCCGATCTTTAGAATACAATCCTCTGAAGTCTCCCTCTCTGTCATTAAAAACTGAAGTAGACAATGAAGTTTTGAACGATAATCCCTCCAATGGAGTGAGTTCCACATAGGCATTACCCAGAAAATTAGCGCTGCGATTTTCTACATTCACTCTATCAGTGTTTGTCTCAATCAATGGGTTTGGTACCTGAGTATCAGCAATTCCCATCCACATGGCGTAGCCATCCACATTGATCTCATTGGTTTCTGTTGGATTGATCAAGTCATCATAAAAAATAGATCCTGTAGGACGAGCACGGAGTCCACCCCTTAATGTCTCTCTGGATCCAAGATTTCTAATACTCACTGTATAGTAAGTAGTAAATCCTGTTTTCAGGAACTCATTGATCTTGGTATCAATACTACCTTTGATATTGTAGCGATCAAATCCGGTATTGATTACGATACCGCTCTCGTTTAAGTAACCGGCAGAAAAATAATGTGTGGTGTTTTCACTTCCACCGGAAACAGCTACCACATGACTGGTTTGAAGACCCGGGTTAGTTATTTCATCTACCCAGTTTGTTGATCTTCCTGCATCCACGTTGGCCTGTTGCTGAGCGGTCCAGATCACATTGGCATTGGGATTTTCCGCCAATACCACGTCATTGTATGCCCGGTAAAATTCCTGGGCATTCATCATGTCCGGAAGCTGCGGATTCTTGACACCTACATAGGCATCATAGGTTACTTTGGTCTTTCCGGGAGTACCCTTCTTTGTAGTAATTATGATCACTCCATTGGCTCCGCGAGCCCCGTAAATAGCAGTAGCTGAAGCATCCTTCAAGACGTCAATAGACAGAATGTCACTCGGATTGAGGGTATTCATCCTTCCACCCATGACTCCATCAATAACCACCAATGGCTCACTGCTAAAATTGATAGAGCTCACACCTCTGATATCAATGGCATAATCAGCTCCCGGCTGGGAATTATTCTTTCTTACATTGACCCCGGCAATCTGTCCCTGCAGTGCTCTCGCAGGCTGGACCGGATTTTGACGCACAATTAAATCTGAATCTACAGACCCAATGGCCCCAGTTACATCCCGTTTTTCAACCTGGCCATATCCGATGACAACGATCTCATCCAATGCTGTCACATCGGCCTCCAGACGAATATCAATCACGGATCTTGAAGAGATCTCTACCTCCTGAGCAATGAAACCCACTGAGCTAAAAATCAACGTTTCGGTGGCCGGTGCATTTAGAGAATAGTTTCCATCAATATCTGTGACAGCACCCTGAGTAGTACCTTTTACAATAACATTTACTCCGGGAAGCCCCTCACCACTATCATCTGTTACTCTCCCCGTTATGGTTTGTTGCAAGATGGGTAATTCCTCTTCGACAGCTTCTTCATTCTTTTCTTTGGGGTAAATATGGATGTTGTCATTGATCCTTTTAAACTTCAGGTCCGCTTGCTTCGAAATCTCTTCCAGCACGCGTCCCAGGGATTTGTCTTTGGTATGGATGGTAACTACTTTGTTCCCCTTGAGGGTAGTAGCAGTATAAGTGAAATTGAAATCTGTTTTCTGTTCAATCTCACCTAAAAGATCAACCACAGATTGGCGTTGGGCACTCAGGTCCAGGTTGATTTCATAAATGCTTTCGCTCTGAGCACGAACTCCTGATGCCAACAGCAATGATGCTGAAATGGCTTGCAGAATCATCATATAGAAGACATATTTCGACACTCTTATCAGTTCTTTTAGTAGATATTTATTCATTAATTTTACTGTGTTAGTGAAAAATCATTTTTGCTGATCCTTATGGTTATCCTTCTTGTGTCGCAAACAGAGATTGGGCTAACGATAAGGCTTTAAGATGTCAGGGCTTCCCTGGCATCTTTTGTATCATTCGATCAAAATTTCATTCATTCATTCTTTGATTTTATCGTTACAATTTTGTCATTTAGTTCATAATCAAATCCTACGGCAAAGCTTATTCCCTGAAGGATCCTGTCGAGTGGAGCATTTTTGTAAACTCCACTATATTTTTCTTCTAATTTCAAATTGGGATTATTGATGTAGAACTCTACACCATAGACTCGTTCCAGTTTTGCAATCACCTTACTCAGTGGTAAGTCATTGAACTGAATAATACCGTCAATCCATCCCAAAACCTCCTGCCTGTCAAATGATGAAACACGCAAGGTTTTATCCGTATCCAGATAAGTGACTTGCTCTTGCGGGTTTACAATGATATTCTCGACTCCTTCATTCAGATTCACACCCACCTTTCCTGACTCTACAGAAACCAGGATACGTTGCTCATCAGGGTATGCCCTGACATTGAAGCTAGTTCCCAGAACCTTTGTCGAAAGCGCGCCAGCACGGATAATAAAGGGCTTTTGTTCATCCCGGGCTACTTCGAAAAATGCTTCACCTATAAGCGAAACAACCCTTTCTTGTTCATTAAAAGGATTAGAATATGTCAGTGTTGATCCGGCATTTAAATGAACAGTAGATCCATCCGGTAGTCTGATTATTTGTTTTTGTCCAAATGCCGTTTGCTTGATGACTTCTTTTGGTGATATGGCCACCGCCGGACTAGTGGATGGTTGCTGAAGGTAATAACCAGCAAATGCTGTCAACGTGATCATAGCAGCAATCCCCATCGTCTTCCAAAACCTTCGTAAGCTTAGTCCAGTCTTTTTCGATTCGGTTTCATGTAAGTCCATTAACCGATAAAGTCCACTGGTATATTTGGTGTCATCCAGTTTATACTGATTTTTATATTCCACCGAATGGAGGAAATCTCTGGCTATCTTGATGTCTTCTTTTCGCTCAGGATGTGATGCGATCCAGTTCTTCCAAAAATGATCAGATTCGGTGTTCGGATTGACTACCCACCTAATAAACTTTTCGTTTTCAAGGAATTCGGTAAAATCTTTTTTTGGCATAGGTTACCCTTTGATTATCCAGAGCCCCGGGAACCTCAAAAGACCACTCGCTTTTAAAATATTTACAATATTTTCATGTTTTTTAATGTTTTGTTGGTGATATACACAATATTATGATCCTATTATTGCGTATATCACAACATCATGGCGAGCAAGATGGGAAGAATAATGTCTTTATCAGCTTTCAACTGAACAGATAACTTTTCTAATGCCCGGTAGGTCATGGTTCGGATTGACTTGACTTTTACCTCAAATATGTTGGCTATTTCCTGATAGCTAAGCCCTTCATAAAAATACAGTAAGAGGATTTCCCGTTGATGGGGAGGTAGTTTATTGATATAGCTTTCTATGATCTGGTTTTGGTCCTGGCTCGATGTCTGTCCAATACTGGTAATTCCGGAAGAAATACTTATTTCAAACAGACCATCGGTACTATCCAGGATCATGGTCTTATTGATCTTCTTTAACCCTTTAAAAATCTTTCTCTTGATGGCCTTGAACAAATACCCCTTGATGGAAATCACTTTCCCTAATTTCTTTCGGTTTTTGATGAGCTCACAAAAAAGATCCTGCACACAATCCCAGACATATTCTTTGTCATTGGTGAACTGACATCCGTAATTGTACACGACAGATGCATATTTTCTATAGATATAGATCAGTGCTTCTTCGCTTCCTTCCTGAAAACTTAACCAAATCATCCCCTCATCCTTCTTATCCTGTGGCAGGTAATCATTGAGTGGGATGAGTTGCTTTAACTCCCCAATGTTGATGGGTTCTAAGGTATGCTTATTCTTCAATTTCGGGTAACGTTGAATTATTAGATGATTCTCAAAAAAAGATAGCTTTTCACGGTCACATATCTAAAATACGTCGATTTTTCATCAACTAATTAAGGAATGATCTAATAATTTAATCTGGGACAAGTTACGGAATCTCTATCATTTGGAAATCGTACTTTAAAAATTTTTATGCTCTAAAAATATGTTAAATCCGTGGAATCATGAAACCCAATTAACTATGTAACGTGCTCATTACTAAGTATATAAACATTTTAATAAGTGTATTATAAAAATAAAATGAACATGAGATTTTTAGATTATATGAAGAAGCAGAAATTTTCTCATATGCTTTCAATGGTTAGCATTTTAGGGTTGCTGGTTCTTACAAGTTGTTTAGACAATGAAAAAGATCCTGTACCTATAGTCACGGATATTTCCTATGTCAGCATCTATCATGGCTCACCAGACTCTGATGGGCTGGACATCATTGTAGGCAACACCGGTCAGATCAATGCTCTACCATTTGAATACGAGGACTATAGCAATTACTTGAATTTCTATCCAGGAGACCGAAATTTAACGTTTACCGATGCTAACAATGAAGTGGCTCTGGTTTTAGATACTCTGTTGAATTTTGAAACAGGAGAAACCTATTCGCTATTTATTGCGGATTCGTTGAAAAGTATTGAGATGATAAAGGTAGAAGACAGTTTTCCAAGTGTTGCTGATGGAGAAGCCATGGTGAGATTTGCACATCTGTCGCCGGATGCCACTACGATAGACGCTTATGTTGACAATGAGAAAATACTAAGTGATAAATCATTCAAAGAAGTATCTGAGTTCTTACCAGTGAGTTCAGGACGTGAAACATTTGAAATAAGAGCAGCTGGAACTGATGAAGTGCTTTTGACGATACCCGTAGTTGAGTTACTAGATGAAGAGTATTATACGCTTGTGATTAATGGTTTTGTGAATCCACCAAGTGGTAATGACCATGAGCTGGGATCAGATATTATTCGGCTTTGATAGATGATAGCATTGTTATTGATCAAATGAAAATAAAACCTCCTCCTATGACGGCATGGAGGTTTTTTATGCTAAAACAACATATTTTCAGTAAAATCTCAGTCTGATTTTTTTCCCTAAAGTCCAATTTTCAGGAGATTTAATCGGAATTCGATTAGAAAGTAGGCTTAATATCGTCAGTGTATTAACAAACGAAGTGATTTTTTATTTTATTCATAAATAACCCACTTATTGTGACAATTTAATAATTCATGCCGTTTTGGAACTCTCATTTTGCTATTTTTGTAATTACATCATGGGAAAGATATACAACTACATATTATTGATCGGGCTTTTTACAGCCTTTTCTTCTATCACCTCTGCCCAATCTCATTCTGGCAAAGGGGTAGTTATATTAAATAATGAGGAAGTGATCTTTGGCATCATTGATTACCATCAGGAATTTGAAATGGTCTCAGTCACTCGAAATGCAAAGGAGTTAGCTTATAATGCTACACAGGTAAAGCTATTCCAATATTATGATCAGGAGAAATCCCTGAACCGGATTTATCGACCTTTCAAGGAATCATCAGATGACAGATATTCTTATTTTAAGACCCCAGAGTTTTTTGAGTTGGTGTTAGTAGAAGAAGTCCTGATTATGAGAAAGCAAAAGAATATTCTAATTGAACCTCTGGAGCGAACCGACAAAGGATCCATTCTTGCAAAGAATTTGTATTCAGCACCTAAAGTCGCTATTAGTTATGATTATTATTTTAGCCAGGATGGTCAGTCTACCCATTTGATCCGTAATTTTCAAAAGCAAGTCATTCCTTTATTTAAGGAGAGATATATCATCGCCGTCAATCATTTCATTGAAGATGAAAAAATCAACTTAAAAGAATGGGCTGGTCAATACAAAGTTTTGGCATACTATAAGGAATTGAAAGCAAAGGCACCGAAATCAAATTTAGTTTCGCGTTCAAACAACGAACTTCCTTCCTATTAATTTCTCTTAAAGGCTAAACCAATAGGTTAATTTCGCTATCAGGGATCTGTTTTTGACCCTAAAATCCTCTGGGAAATAATTATCCGTATAGACTAAAAAAAAATCAGAAGCAGGTTTGAATCGCCATTGCATCCGCGCATTGATGTTGAAATTATCAATTTGATTATTGTATTGGACGAATGTATTCAGAAACAGGTTTCTTGAAAATGTCAGTCCCAGGCTTGGCCCCAGTAGCAGGATATTGGCACTACTATAGGGCTCGGGGAGCCTTACGATATTGTAGGCATAGTTCATGGTGAATATCCCAAATGGGGACATGCGATAGTTGATATTCCCCTCTGTACCGATCCTCCTTCCGTTATAGTACTTTCCTCCTTTAGCAATGATCTCACCAAAAAAGGGTCTTAGCTTATTTGTTTTAAGTTCCAGGCTATACAGTTGATAATCATAGGCAGAACCTTCTGCAAGTGGCACTCCCCCTGAATTGGTTGGATCAAAAGATCTTAAAAGCCTTATCCATCCTGTGTTGATATCAAAGAGTATTCTGGTATTATTTGAGAAGTATAATTCATAACCAGCTTCTAATTTTCGATCGGTTATCTCATTTTGTTGATTCCAGATATGTCTGCTACTTACTTTAAAAATATGCCGATTAATCAAAGTAGAGTTTGGGTAAATGTTGTACTCAACTCCAGGTTCCAGGCGGTTAAAACCTCGTCGGGGAACGAACCCTGTGGCGGCCTGATAATTTTCACCTACTGAAAGATACTCCATAAATGCACGTACTTCGGGAACACGGTATTCAAGGTTACCCCCATAGGATTGTGCCTCCTCCAGCTTGTAGTTATCCATTGATTGATGATAAAAAGCTTTTCCCTTCCATACACCATCTCTTGAATTAAGATTATAATCAATCCCAGCAACACGGTTAAATACCTCATCATTTTCACCTGAGGCCAGACCCTGTTTATTTGTGAAAATGGCAGAAATATTGGACGTCTTGAAAATATTCCTCTGGATCACTGCTACAGAATAGTTTTGACTTGAAAGATTAAAGTCAGATTGACCCTCCACCTGTGCTGAAAGTAGTCCTATTCTCCAATTATCATTCAATTTACCAGTCACCCTGGCTCCAAAAAGCACGCTCTTAGGGACATTTTGTGCCAATGCCGAATCATATGCAATTCCAATCCTTCTTGAGAAGAAAGGGAGAGCATCTTCGTTTCCGAAATTTTCAAAGAGGTCCGCATTCTCCAAAAAGAATTGTCTTTTCTCAGGAAAGAATATCTCAAAGCGACTTAAATTGGTGACCTGCTGATCTACCTCCACCTGAGAGAAGTCGGGATTGATTGTGAGATCAAGGTTTAAAGAAGGGGTCAAACCTACTTTGACATCACCACCGATACCTGAATTGTATTTAGCAGATTGATCTGTCTGATAGTCTTTGGCCACTCCTCCGGATATGTAGGGTATAACAGAAATATTGGGACCTTTTTGTTTCTTAAGCGGCTCATCCCATATCAAATCCCCTGTAAAAGCCAAAGATGTTGTCTGATATCCCCTTGGAATCCTTATCCAGCTGCTCCTTTCATTTTGTTTGGTATCCAGGCGGTAGAAGTTGATTTTCCATTGGTCTGATCCGGCTTTGTATCTGAGGGTTTTGAAAGGAATAGCCATTTCTCCAGTCCAATAGCCATCCTTAATTTTTGATTTGGCAAACCATTTATTGTCCCAGGAAAAAGCATCTTTACTGCTTTCAGCCTGCGCATTCAAAAAAGCTTCACGCATCACACCAAATGGACTTAAGCCAAAGAGGAAAGCATTGGTCTGGTCTCCATAAGGATCGATGACTATATTAACCACGTCGTTTTGGGATCCAAAAAAATCCCGTTTGAAAGACTCAATGGTATACGGACCAGGGTCTTCATCATATCCGATGATCCCTACATACAGAAAATTCTTATCATAAGTCAGTTTGACGATTGTATTTGATATGGCCTTTACTGTGTCAAACGGAAAGGTTTGATGAAAATGATCGGTAGACTCAGCAATAATCCAATCATTTTCATCAAGCTCTCCATCCAATACAATGTCCCCCTGTGCTTTTCGAATATGCAGGGATCTGACCTCATCATTAAAAGGTTCTGCTCGTAAGTAACCCGGCATGAGCATAAGCCCATAAAGGAAAAATCTTACCATGTTTAGAGCGGGGTGGTCCATCATCTATAAATCGGGGAATCCTTCCGGTGCTCTTCTATGTTTAGTTTTTTGTTCAAAGGCTGACGCCAGCTGTAACAATACGCCCTCACTAAAGGGTCTGCCAAGCAACTGGAAACCAGCCGGATACTTATCATATGAATAGCCCATGGGTACGGCTATTGCCGGAAATCCCGTAGGGGGCGATAATTTACCACTGGTATCTCCTCTTGGCCCATTTAAGTCTCCAATCAATCTTGGTGGATAGGTAAACGACGGATATATTAATGCATCTAGGTTTAGGCTATCCATTACACTTATAATTTGATCTCTCAAAGCTTGTCTAAGTGCCTGATTCTTATTCCAATCCGGATGTTCCTCCGGCACATCAACATCTGCCTGTGCATCAAGAAGTCGTTTTTCCAAATATGGATGGTACTCCTCTGAGTCAATGATATCTTGCAAAGACTTATATTTAGAACTATCCCCTAAACTGGCTAGGTAAGCATTATAATCTCTCTTAAGTTGTCTTATTCTGGACCGTGATTTATTCAATGAATCAAGGTCAGTAATCATGACAGAATCAATCATGGTTACACCTACAGCAGACATGTCTTCAATAGCTTCAATCATTAGCTGATAAACACTGGAATCTGACTCTTCAGGAAGAAAAAGTTGTCTTACAATCCCTACTCTTTTGTCAGAAACGTCCCCGCCAAGAAATGACTGGTATGATTCTTCTTTTACCCCAATGCTTTTTGAAGTTACCTGATCTGCACTGTCATAGCCGGCAATTACATCAAACACGATCACCGCATCTTCCACTGTTCTTGCCATTGGCCCACCAACATCATTGGTTAGCGCTAAAGGGACAATTCCGTCACGACTGGTTAGTCCCATGGTTGATCGGATACCAACGAGCGCCTGATGCGAGGAAGGTCCTCTAATTGAACTGCCTGTATCCGTACCTAAACCTACTACCGCTAAACTGGCAGCAATGGAAGCTCCTGTACCTCCACTGGATCCTGCAGTGGTCCGGCGTGTATCGTAGGGATTTCTGGAATATCCTGGCAATACCGAGCTCACCGAAAAAGAACCACTGGATGCAAATTCAGCAAGATTGGACTTGGCTAAAATGATTGCACCTGCATCTTTCAATTTCTTCACCTGAAATGCATCATCAGGAGGATAAGAATCCTTCAAAGCCAACGTACCATTACTTGTTGGGAGTCCCTTCACATCATAATTATCCTTGACAATCACCGGGATTCCATGCAATGGGCCAAGAATGATACCCTCAGCATACAAACTGTCCAGGTAAACTGCCCTTTCCATGGCTTTTGGGTTGACAAGAATGATTGAATTGATAGAAGGACCCTGCTTGTCATAAGCTTCTATTCTCTTTAAATACCCTTCGACCAGGTATTGTGCATTTATTTCTCCACTACTCATCGCCTCACGAATTGAGGAGATTGTGGCCTCAGAAAGGCTAAACCTGGTGGGAGTTTCCTGACCGCATCCCAAAAGGAATATGAACAGGATGGTCATAAATTTTATACTGAATTTTAATTGCATAGTTATTTTAATGTGTGTGGAAAACTTCCTGATATAATTTTATTTTATCCTTGATGGCAGCTAGTTCAGCTTCCGTTGGATTACTCGGGTCAACAGCTGGAGGCAAGACGCCAAACCTGAGGATACATGCCATCAACAACATTCTTCCTTTTGTAGCTGTGATATTATACCCTTCAATAAAAAGGTTATTGGGATTGGTGTTCATAAACCCATCTGCATTACCCCGGGCAGCTTTCAATACAGGATATCCATGAAGGACTGCATATTCAAGGGCTGCATCCATCGGTGAAATCATCGATCCATATGGGGCCATTCCTTCTCCTACAAATCCTGCCAGCGGGTATTTGGTTAAGTCATCTTTTAATCGAGAAAGGATATCTATCTCAGTAGATGCATCTTCGCTACCATCATTTTCGGTTTTCCACCTGGCACTTTTATAGATGGTGACCATCGGCATGGCCTCCGGTAAAAGATATCCCTCACTATCTTTAACAGGTACCTGAGCAGTCGTAATTGAACCATCTTCACTCAGCTTAATTCCGGGTACTGAAGAAGGGATTTTTGTGATATTCACCTCCGACAAGTAAGTATGCTTTCTAAGTGGCAGGAAAGTCAGCTTTGGCCCATAACCCATTGAGCCTATCACCCCACCATAACCCCCTGTTACCACATAACCCCCTGGTCTTGCATCGCCTTTTTGCACTTCCCTGGTAGAATAAATTACCTGATCCTGAATCATCACGGATCCTGTTTTATTTCTACCCGCTTCGTCTGCCCACACTCGCGAGTTAATAAAATTGACTCCATCGATGATGTTTTGGTCCCCATCAGCACTGACCAATCCCCTCATTCGTTGAGCCGCGTTGAATACCAAAGCAGCTTCAGAGTCAATAAGAAGCCCCATCCAATAAGAGGTATTTTCGATGCTAGGACTACCTTCTAACCAAATGGAGCCTACATAATCCCCTGATGACATGACCTTTTGTACCATGTTGGTGGCTTTAGCCAATTGCATCCGGTTTTGCGATGCCCCATAAGGTCCATAGGTAAAGAAGTCCTCGCCAATTGTTTCCGGGGGGATATCACCGGAACCTTCATCTGTACGTAATTCCTCTGACAATCCCTTTGTATATCCGCCAGCAGGAGCTGGTCGATAAAAATCGTAGGTTGCCTGCGCATATAAATTACCCCCATTTCGCTCTATTTCTTCGAATATCCTGGACGCATTGGGATAAAATGTCTGTCTTGACTTTTCAAACGGTGCTCCGGGATATGCATACGTTGCATCCCAGGGCTTACCATCAGACTGAATTGACATATAGGGCAATGGGTAAAGTCCATCCTCTGGTTTTAATTCTGCAATCAGTACGGGTTTAGCTGAATCAGATTTTTTACGCTTACTGAAGGACCCATCATTATTGATATACCCATCAGGGTCGCCATAAAGTTCTTTAACATCACTTTCCAATGGATGTGCAGTATACATTTCTATGTAAACCCTGACAGGAGCTGCAAGCCTTTGATAATAAAGCCGATCAGTTAAAGTTTCTCCGTCATCATTTTTCAAAAGTGGAAGACCATTCTTCTCCCTGGCTTTATTACTTGTGATTAATGGATAACTATTTTGAATGGTAGCAGTAGGACCAGAAAAGATGGCAATTTTTGGCTTATCCTGAGCTTCTCCCGGCAGTACAAAAAATACCGCCATTATTAATATTAAGAAACTGATCTTAGAGTAAGCATATTTCATGTTGTAGATTTTAAGCATACCAGTATTGAAATTTTTTCTTGGTGAAAATTGATTTGGGTATCATTCCATGTACTCCTTCTGTGCGATCAACTACCTGTGTGATCTCAAAATCAACAGCGGTGCTTGCTATAGACAATGATTCCTCATACGAATACCCCAACTGTTCATGTATGAACTTTACAGACTCACTCAAAGCTTGCTTCATAGCCTCATCAAGATCCGGATCCAACCCAAAGACAATAAAGTGATCGGGTGTTTCGGCGGTTGGCATCTTTATGGTTTTTTTGTGAATGATAAATTCGGCTACAAGGATCATGGATGTCTCGATGGCTGTACCGCTTACTTCACCATTTCCCTGGGCACCATGCGCATCACCAGTGGTGAAGAGGCCACCTTCCACAGAAACGGGTAAGAACAAGGTGGTTCCTTTTATCAGATGTTTGAGATCAAAGTTTCCTCCAAAAAAACCAGGGGGGATTGAGCTTACCCTGCCCATTTCGGGAGGAGGAGAAAGCGCCATTACCCCCATAAAAGGTTTTAACTCAATTTCAACACCCGGAACCAGCTCTGCTTTTGTCCGATCTTTATTGTACTTATATACAAAGCTTTTACGCTCCTGGATTTCCGCGGGAAGGTCATCCCGGCCAGGTCGGACATGATTAACACCATAATCGCTCCTTAACCGGATATCATGAATCCTGATTTCCAGTGTGTCTCCTGGCATAGCCCCCTCCACATATACAGGACCCGTAAGCATATGCCCTCTGATTCCGGAAGGTTCCGGTGGTACTTTTTCGATGATCTCTACAATTTCTTTCGCATGATCATCAAATGGCAGATTGTTGTCCGAATAAAATGATTTAGGATCCTCTTTAGGAATACCCGATGTACTGACAGAGTGTATTTCTACGATCTCCTTTTCCTTCACTTTTATTTTAGGTGGAACATCAGCGCCGAAGTATCCCCAGACCATGTTCTCAGGAAAGGACCGCAATACTTTATCAGCAACAATTATTTTATTAGGCTTTTTTTCTCTCTGGATATGGGTGGCCATCGTTGTTCCCGGTATCGCCATTGAAACGACCCCTCCCGCCAACACCTGGTTGATGAAATGCCGCCTTCCAGATTGATTGCTTTTTATTGTTTTTTCAATCATTATGATTTCTTTATGAATTGGAAATTATTGTACCAGGCCGCCCGGCCTGTATTTAGATAGGTGGCATTTGCCATCCCCCCGACCGCTCTTCCAGATGCTGAGCAACCGCTAACGACACATCTTCACGCCATGGATGAGCAACACATTGTATTCCGATTGGTAGATTGTCCCTACTTGTACCACATCTCACTACTGTAGAAGGCCATCCGGTGGTATTGTAGGGTCCGCAATAACTAGCCCCTGGTTTGCGAGAAGTCCATTCATTCCCCAATCCCTGGTCTATCTCCTCTGCAGGTGTGGCTGTTGTTGGACAAAGAATCACATCGTATTGCTGAAACCATTGGAGCATTTTTCTCCTGTTCTTATCCTGTAGGGATAGCAATTCAGAGTATCTATCCGCTGATACTGGTTTTGCATTGTCCAATCGGTTTTGAATAGACTCACTAAGCGTATTGCTTCCATGTAGGTCTCCGGCTCTTTTCAAAAACGCCCATCCATCTCCAGATACTAATTCACGACGAATCTCGGCCAGCTCAGTAAAAAGTTCCAGTGGCATATCCTCTGTAACCTGTGCTCCTGCTTCTTCCATCCATTTCGCAGCCTGACGTACTGTGTTTTGTGTATCTTCAGCAGTCTCAGCAATAAGGTTTGAAGGATAATAGGCTACTTTTAAATCTTTGACGCTGATGAGCGAAGGGTCCGGCCAGGGCATAGGTACTACAGCAGCATCCATGTTATCAGGTCCACTCATCAATGGAGTCAAAAGCATAAGATCTTCTACTCTTCTAGCCATAGGCCCAGGCTGTTGCCAGGAATCAAACACCCCACCATAATCAACAATATGACCTGTTCTGGGACAACGAACGGATGTAGGTTTAATACCTGCAATACCATTGGTGCTTGAAGGTAATCTGACACTACCCCCCCAATCTGTGCCAATATCAAAAGCGGCTCCTCCCGCAGCGATGATGGATCCTGCGCCACCACTACTGCCTGAAGTACCATGCTTAAGGTTATAAGGATTCTTACTTAAACCATAAATGATATTACCAGTGGTGCGGACTCCCCGCATTCCTCCGCCAGCCAATGTAAACTCCGGAGTGTTGGTCTTTCCAAGTAAAATCGCTCCGTTTGCACGCATTCTTGCCAACACGGTGGCATCTTTCTTACCTACATAATCAATTCGGCCAAGAGTACCACCGGTACTTATTACACCTTCAGCTTCCCATGAATCTTTTAAAGTCATGGGTACACCATGTAAGGGACCTCTGATATTTTTCCTCTTTAAAGCTTTGTCTGCTTCCTTAGCTTCCATCAATGCACGGTCAAAGCATTGCATGACCACAGCATTTAGATGATAATTAACATCCTCTATCCTGTCTATATAGGCCATTACAAGCTCTTCGGATGAAACCTTTTTGGTCCTGATCAGCTCAGCCAGCTTAGTGGTTGACATGAAAATCAGGTCATCAGTTTTATCTTTAGAAATCAGGAACTCAGCTTTTCTTTCAAAACTTTTCCCTGACAGCTGATGTGTGGAAATGGCCATAAGTGCCCCTGCCGCCCCTACCTTATTCAAAAACTTTCTCCTTGAAGGTGTGGTAGGAATATTTTTGCTATTATTTATTTTCATTTTTAATATTTTGAATCATTTCAAGAATTGAAAAACACGATAAGTGAGTGTGGGATTATACTGCTTTTGGCTTTGAGTATCCTCCTGACATTTTTTCTATGAAAGCTGCAACTGCAAGTACTTTGTCTTCTGTCCATGGCTTTCCAACGATTTGGATTCCGAGTGGTAATCCGTCGTCTGATGTTCCTGCCCTAACCACTGCCGCCGGCCAACCGGTCGCATTATATTCCGACGTATACCAATGGCCATCAGGTCTTTCGGCATCTAATTTCATAGCTGCAGTAGAAGTAACGGGACAAAGCATAATATCATAGTCTGCCATAAACTGAAGCATCTGGCTTTTGAGTGAATCCAGCTCCTCCACGAGCTTACCATATTCCATTGCTGAAAGAACTTCTCCTGAAACATTCAGGTTTGGTGAGATAACTTTGGTACCATTTTGATTAATTAGCCTTTTTAAATGCGCCTTTCCATCGGCACTATTTAGTTCCTGTCTTTTTTGTGACAATTCATTGAGAACGGGAGGTCTGGCTTCAGTTACACTAGATACTTCAGAAGAAAGTTTATTGGCAGAATCAATAACCATTTTCTTTATTTCAGGTATGGGATCGGCAATGTCATTGGTGGTATAGTATGCGATCCTTAAATCAGCCAAATTCACCTCGGCCGGATCCTTCAATGGAACCGGACTGATACTCGCATCCAATTGATCCGGACCGGAAATAACTTTCAATAAGAGGTACAAATCCTCCACCCTCCTTGCCATAGGTCCTGGCTGCTGATAGCTACCGAAACGATCTCCATAGTCCGGAAGATGACCTGTTTGAGGGACTCTTCCACTTGTTGGCTTAATTCCTGCAAGGCCACAAACATGAGAAGGAGCTCTGACACTCCCACCTGAATCTGTACCTATATCAAAAAAAGAACCACCTGAAGCGATGATAGCAGCTGCCCCTCCACTACTACCAGACGGATGTCTTTCCAGGTCATAAGGATTCAAAGTTTGTCCGTAAATCAGGTTTGTGGTCAAAAAAGACATGGTGAATTCCGGTGTATTCGTTTTGCCAAGCAGAATAGCCCCTGCTTCCCTAAGTCTGGCAACTACGGTAGCATCCTTTCCAGGCATATAATTTTTCCTGCCGAGCGTGCCAGCTGTTGAGATAATTCCTGCTGTCTCAAAAGAATCTTTTATCGTCATAGGCACACCATGTAAGGGCCCTAGGTCCTTTCCTGCAGCAATGGCTCTGTCTGCTGCCATTGCCTCCATCAGTGCTCTTTCTCGTGCCACTTGTACTACAGCATTGATTTTTGGATTTACCTCTTCAATACGATCCAGACACATGGTTACAACTTCGACACTACTAATCTCTTGCTGCCGTATCATCTGTGCAACCTTGGTTGCTGACATAAAAAGTATGTCTTCTGTTTCATCCGTTGAGATATGTAGTGGTTTTGGCAGAACGACTCCATTTGGCAATTCGCCCACATAAGCAGGAATCAGCGAACCGAAAGAAGCCCGCCCCAGGTTTGATATAAAATTCCTTCTGTTATTTCTAGTTTTATTTTTCATGATTTGACTTGATTGAATGAGACTATTATTAGATCAAGGGTGCTTTCCATCCTCCCGATTTGGATTCCAGATACTGAGCGACTGCCAAAGCCACATCTTCCCTCCATGGCTGGGCAACTATCTGAACACCAATAGGTAACCCATCTTTACTGGTTCCACACCTTACCACTGCTCCCGGCCATCCACAGGTATTGAACGGTTTCGTATAACTCTCCCCTGGATTATCCATGTATCTTGACTCTTCTTTATACCCACCATTGATTTCACCTGCAGGAGAGGAAGAGGCTGGACAAATAAGGACATCGTACTTAGAAAACCACTGGAGCATTTTGCTGCGATTGGCGTCTTGCATTTCCAGAAGCTTTGTATACGTTGCAGTCGTAAGCGGTTTTCCGGCAACTTCCAGTCTCTTTCTTAGGGAAGCCCCATAGGTTTTGGAACCTACTCTTTCTGTCGCACGCTTCAACCATTGCCACCCATCGCCAATAATAAGTTCTCGCCGTATGGTACCTAATTCAATCAACAGTTCTTTAGGACAATCCTCAATCACATCCATTGAGACATCATCCATCCATTTGGCTGCCTTTTTGACTGTTCCAATGGTTTCTTCACTGGTTTTTGCTACCCCATTTTCCGGAAAAAAAGCGACTCTCAACTTGCTAAGATCTACCTCTTTGTAGTCTGGCCAGGGCATTGGCACGACCGCTGCATCCTTAAAATCTGGTCCAGCCATGATTGGTGTCAGGTAATCCAGGTCTTTCACATACCTGGCCATAGGTCCTGGCTGCTGCCAGGAATCATAGAGTCCTCCGTAATCCACGATATGACCTGTTCTTGGCAACCGTACTGATGTCGGCTTTATCCCTGTAATACCATTGGTGTCAGAAGGTCCTCTTACGCTTCCACCCCAATCTGTCCCTACATCAAAAGGTGATCCTCCAGCAGCTACAATCGCTCCCGCGCCGCCACTACTACCTGAGGTGGTTCTATTTAGGTCATATGGATTTTTACTTATTCCGTATATGATATTATTGGTCGAATTAACGCCCAGTACACCTCCAATTAGGGTGAATTCCGGTGTATTTGTCTTGCCCAACAGGATAGCACCCTGCTCGCGCAGGCGCGCTACCACCGTAGCATCGTCAGTGGGAACGTGATTCATTTTCCCAATCGTACCGCCGGTACTTACCACTCCCTTGGTCATAAAGGAGTCTTTGATGGTCATCGGCACACCGTGTAGTTTGCCTGTTGACCTTCCTTTAGCGAGCATCGCATCTGCTTTTTTCGCCTCATCTATCGCCCGGTCAAAACTTTCCATCACGACAGCATTCAGTTGATAATTTACCTCCCCGATCCTATCAATATAGGCTTCTACAACCTCCAACGAAGACAGGTTTTTATCTCCAAGCTGTTTCGCGAGGTCTGTGACTGATGAGTAAATAAATTCCTTTTTGTCTGTATCAGAAATAAATTCCTTAGCCAGAATCCTTTTACCACGACCATGAGCGAGAACAGGTAAAAAAGTTGCTGCTGTCATGCCAGCTGTCAAATGTCCGAGAAAGCTTCTCCGACTATTTGCCTTGGTTTTATATTCTTTTTGATTCATTATAATGTCAATTTTTAATCCTCGATAGGAATATTTACACCTGAGGTTCCTCCCATCCTCCCAATTCATTTTCCAGGAATTCAGCTACGGCAAGTACCTTGTGGTCCTGAAAGGGTTGGCCCACGATCTGAACCCCGATAGGCATCCCCTCTTTGCTGGTTCCTGCACGTACTACCGCAGCAGGCCAACCTGTGAGATTGAAGATTCCTTTGTATCCATAAGATTTCGCATCATATGATCCTGGCTCAAATACCTGTGGATTTGGAGAGGCTCCATCAAAATCAACAGGGCAAATAACAATGTCATACGCTTCTATCCATTGCAAAAGCTTACTTCTGGATTGATCCAGATCTTCAACAAGTTTTGTGAATTCCTTAGACTCAATTTGATCTACGCTGGCGGAAAGTCGCAGCAAAGGGTGTGTTTGGGTAGTCCCATATTTTTCGACCAACCTTTTAACCCACGCTCTGCCATCTGCTCCAAACAGCTCATATCTTACCTTTTCGGCTTCTCGGATAGTTTCAACAGGAACATCTTTTGTCAGGGCGATCCCTGATTCTTTTAAAGCACTGACTGCATCATTTACTGCATTTACAGTCTCAACTGAACAGGATTTGGTGCTCCCATGGTCAATAAACCATGCATATTTAAGTTTTTTGATATCAACTTCATCCGGATCAACCCATGGCACAGGGTGTATAGCCGCATCAATTTGGTCAGGACCCAGGATAATAGGCATGATCAGTTTAAGATCCTCTACATAACGTGCCAGTGGACCTAATACCTGGTACGCATCGAATAAACCCCCATAATCGACGATATGACCTGTACGAGGAACTCTTCCCGTAGTTGGTTTAATCCCTGCAATTCCATTGAAATGTGCCGGTCCCCTAATGCTACCTCCAAAATCCGAACCTATATCAAATGGTGCTCCCCCTGAAGCTACAATAGCTCCCGCTCCTCCACTACTGCCTCCTGGTGTATATCCTTCTTTATAAGGATTACTGGTCATGCCATATACCAGGTTTGCGGTAGTTCCTGATAGCGTAAATTCAGGGGTATTGGTCTTTCCTAATAGAATGGCACCTTCTGCTCTTAGTCTTTCAACTACAGTAGCATCTCTACCAGGTATAAAATTCTTTCTACCCAAGGTGCCACCGGTACTTACCACACCTTGTGTTTCCAACGAGTCTTTAATCGTCATTGGCACACCGTGCAATGCACCCATGGTCTGTCCTTTGGCCAACATGGCATCAGCCTTTCTTGCTTCAGCAAATGCACGATCTTTACAAGTAAGTACTACTGCATTGATTTGCGGATTAACTTCGTCAATCCGTTCATACATAGTTGTTACCAATTCGACTGCTGATACCTCCTTATCCCGGATCATTTGTGCTTGCTGAACCGTAGAAGCATAAATTAGCTCATTGTGAAGTTTGGTGGGTTTATAATAATTAGACTTTTCTTTTTGCTCACTAAAGATGGAGGGTGACATCAATGCCACGCCTCCATTTTTAAGCATTTTACCTGAAGTAGATAAAAAACTCCTTCTATTTGTTTTTCTGATTTTTGCTTTCATTGATCTGTTGGTATTTTATTGTTTATCCCACCATACCCTTGTCAAAAGGTTATCTGGACCTTGTCTCCCAACAGCAATGTCATAATTGGCTTTATTAAGGTTGATTTCACTTGGTGGATATCCTTTCCTTCTGGGTATATCACTTATCACAGCGTCCTCAGCTATTTCGAGTGTTGGATAATCTAGCCGCCTCCATTCAGACCAGGATTGAACTCCTTGCATGAAAAAAGAGATCCACTTTTGCTCGCCTATCGATTTTAATGGGTTTGCAACATCATAAGCAACACTGCCCTGCGCCAGATAATCAGAAATGGACGTTGCATCAGTAATGCCCCATTGCTCGATGGATGCTGTAATGGCCTCTTCATAATAAGTAGAAGCGGAACCGGTAATCCAACCCCGCTCGGATGCTTCTGAAAGTATAAATAATACTTCTGAGTAGGTCATGATCATAAAGGGTGAGGTTGAGCTCAAAAGGTTCGTCGCATCGGGCCATGAGACTGCGAAATCGCTTATTCCACTTCCGGATGCTATATCCAATCCTACCGGCATTCCTACAAATCCTCCACCCATGTCTGCATTAAAGCTTGTATCAGCATAAGCATCCAGACGAGGATCATTCACAGACTCCATCATATCCACAAGGGTGCTGGCGACCCCATAATTAGGAACACTTAATTCGAATCGATAAAACCATGGATTATTGTTAGGTGCAGACTCCAGAAACTTGTATGATGCGTTGTCATCGTTTGAACTCAAAACACCGGCCAGAAAAGCCTCTGAAATCGCCGTGCTGGCGACTGTTGGTGCGACTTCCGAAAGCCTGAGACCTACACGCATCTTTAAACTATTCGCAAGTTTCTGCCATTTGGCCATGTCACCTCCATAGATGATATCTCCGGAAATATCACCTGCATTAACATCAATCATATCAGATGCTTCAGTCAGCTCATTCAACAAATCCATGTAAATGAATTCCTGTGTGTCGTATTCAGGTAATGCATATTCCTGACCTTTCAAAGCCTGAGTATATGGGATATCTCCCCATACATCAGTTAAATTGTGATAAGCCCAGGCCTTAAGGATTTTCGCCACAGCTATCTGATTCACATTTGGCCCTGAAAGAGCAGCTAAAGCAACGGTAGCCTCATCAGTATTCAGCCTGATGATCTCTTCAAGATCACGCAATCCCCGATTATAGATTTCCGAGAAGTCATCTTCTACGATCGCATAGATGTTATCACTTCCTCCACGTAGGCCGGCCACCTGCTGAGCATAGATCATAGGCGGTATTCCAATGCCCACTAAATCCTGATGATTTCCAAAAATACTTCGCACCAATTCCCGCTCAGCCCCGGTAAACAAACTAGAGGTAGGTACTTCTATAGGTTGATTTGGATTCGTATTTAAATCCTCAAAACCATCTGTACAGGAAGCTAATAACATCAGCGCACTTGCGATGACAGTTATATAATTATTCGTTATTAATTTCATTTGTTTAGTTTTTTATGTGGTTATCAATATCACATACCAGTCCTTTGGCAGTGATGAAAACAACTCTTCCATTATATCAATTATGATATTTGAAGAACTACAGTTTTAAATTGATGTTGAATCCAACCATTCGGGGAGAAGGTATAGAAGCACCTTCCAGCCCTTGAACATTATCTGATCCAAGTGCTATCTCAGAGGGATCAATATGTGGAACGTTCTTATAAAGAATCGCAACATTTCTACTGAATACAGAGAATGAAACTCCGTTTAGAGATAGTTTTTTAGCAATTTTATTAGGTAATGAATATCCAATACTAACCTCACGTAATTTGATATACGAAGCATCATAAATAGATAATCCATCCAAACTATAAAGCTGTTTGAAATAGTCCTGAGCTTCCAGATAAATGGTGTTCGGCTCACCATTTTCGAAGACGGCATCTGCTTTTATCCCTCCTCCATCTACTACAGGATCTCTCATTCTAACACCTCTGTCATTCAATCCTACAGACTCTATGAACTGACCGTTAGCTATTCCATTTTGAATGGTTTCGGCCCAAAATTCGCCGCCAGCCTGAAAGTCGATCAGGGCTGAAAGTCTTACACCTTTATAAGTAAATGAATTCGAAACACCACCCGTATAATCTGGCATGATACTACCAACGATTTCACCTGGATTTCTTAAGTAGAACCCATTACTACCAACAATTGGCTTTCCACTAGCTTCATCGTAAATAACATTCGGAGCGATGATAGTCCCGTAAGGTTGTCCAACTGTTGCATTGACAGTATTTGTTCCATCTCTGCCGCCTAATTCAAAGTTGTCCTGACCCTCTGCAAGCTCCAACACTTTATTCTTATTTCTAGCAGCATTTAAATTAATGTCCCAACTAAAAGACTCACTTTGTACAGGTGTACCAGACAACATCACCTCAACTCCTTTATTCTCCATCTCACCTGCATTGACAATCAATGACTCAAATCCAGTGGTGGAAGAAACAGGCAGTGCAATGATCTGATCATATGTATTTACTTTGTATACGGTGAAGTCAAGCCCAATACGATCATTCAAAAACCTCAGATCAAGACCAGTTTCAACATTTACTACTGTCTCTGGCTTAAGATTTGCGTTTTTTAACGCATCATCCACTGAAAAAACAGAGGTATTACCGTATGGATTACCTGTGACATAGGTATTGATCAATCGGTATGGATCTGTATCATTACCAACTTGCGCCCAACCTGCTCTAAGCTTTCCAAAAGATAGGAAATCCATCCCCTTCATTATATTGGTAAAGACGAAACTACTTGAAGCTGCAGGATATAAGTACGAATTATTATTTAAAGGTAGGGTTGATGACCAGTCATTTCTAAGTGAAAACTCTAAGAATAAATAATCTTTAAATCCAACATTGGCGCTACCATATACACTTTGTACCTCCTTTTCGGTTTTGTAATCTCGCATCTCAGGCCGTTGAAGTGAGGCTTCCAGATTGTAGAAGTTTGCAACACTCAATCCCCCCTGGGTACGAGAGTAATTATTTTCAAACTTATTCTTTCTTAAGTTTCCGCCAAATATTAATCCAAGGCTAAAGTCTGAGCCCAGATCGGTATTATATCGACCGAGCAATTCATAGTTGTCTTCTCTAAACTGATAGATGTCTTCCTCGTATGCATTTTGTAAATACCCACCAATAGATGCCCTGTCTTCACGTCTATCTGTATAAAAATCGGTTCTCGCATAGAAAGTTAGAGATAAGCCAGGAAGGATGTCGTAAGTCAAATTGACATTCCCAAATACCCGATCCTTTGTGTCATTGTTATAACTCTCGTATAGGGTAAAATAAGGATTGTTGTTATAACTCTGCTCCAGGTGTCTTCCCAGACCCTGCGTATTCCATGTCATGTGATAATACCGATCAGATTTGTATGTTTTTAATCTCGCTGGATCAATTTGTCGCTGCGTCCAGGCATACCAATAGGTAAGCACGTTCACCGGACGGTCTGGCGACCAATCACCTGTAGCAGGTCTTCCTAACGCACTTGTTCTGATATAATTAAACTTTGCTTCAGCAGTAAGTTTTTCAGTAAGCTTTGCAGATGAGCTAAGTGAAATGGTATTTCTCTTAAGAGAGCTATTTGGCATAATACCTTTCTGATCAAGATTGGTATACGATAACCTGAATGCTCCCTGGTCATTTGAACCACTTATTGAAACATTATTAGAAAGTGTTACACCAGTTTCGAAAAAGTCACTAATATTATTTGGTGTAGCTTCCCATGGTCTTACTTCACCATAATTTGGCTCACCAGGATACATACTGTCCCAGTGTCTTACCAAAGTACCGTCAAACCTCGGACCCCAACTATTGTTCGCATTGGTATTAACTACTTTGTAAGTTTGTCCATCCAAAGGATCAACCACTTCATCAAATGTCAATGCAAAACCGCCTCCATATTCATTTTGCATCTCTGGCAGTAGAAAAACATTGCTAAACATGGTAGATGAATTGATACTCACACCAATTCCCTTCTGCTTATCTCCACTCTTTGTCGTAATTAATATTACACCATTGGCCGCTCTTGATCCATACAATGCTGAAGCACTTGGTCCTTTAAGTATCGAGATAGATGCAATATCATCAGGGTTAATATCCTGAGCAGCATTTCCATAATCTCTACCTCCATTACCGGAAGATTGATCTGTAGAATTGTAGTTGGAATTGTCAATTGGAGTCCCATCAACCACAAAAAGGGGCTGATTATCACCTGCGATTGAATTTACTCCTCTGATTAAAATACGCGATGATCCACCTATATTACCAGAAGAATTGGTGATCTGAACTCCAGCAATTTTACCCGTTAGCGCATTGACTATATTAGTCTCCTTTGCTTTATCCAAACCTTCTGTGTCCACTTCTTGCACGGTGTATCCAAGTGCTCTCTCTTCCCTTTTCACACCTAATGCTGTCACAACGACCTCGGCTAGTTGTTCAGTGGTGGTTGTCAGTGAGACATTTATTGAAGTTTCTTCCCCAACTTTAACCTCTTTGGTCTCAAATCCAATATAAGAAACGACCAATGTTGAATTCTCATTGGGAACCATTAAATGGAATTTACCATCAAAATCAGTAATGGTACCTACAGACCTGTCTGCTTTTAAGACAACGTTGGCACCTGGTATTCCCTCATTGGTTGCATCGTCCAATATTGTGCCTTCTACAGTAATACCCTGAGCCTGAGCACTATATACAACAAAGGAAAAAGCCAGTAAAAAGCAAAAGACCAAATTGAAATTATATAGTCTCTTGGGTAGATATTTTATCCGTTTTTGTAATTCTTTTTTCATATTTTTGAACGTTTTTAATTTTTATATTAAAACAATAGCCATTTGTTATTGATATCTATCAATGCAATTCCCGTGGCTAATTTTTTCCAGCAGTGTTGCAGCACTGCTGGTCTTTTTTATATCCTTTTAAAAAAGAAAAGCCATTGCACTGATATCACTCTATTCAAAATGTAGAGTACAAAATCCCGTGGCTCAGTTGGAATGGAATGTTGCAGCATTTTTACCCATTTCAATCGGAAATTTCAGTTTCTTAATTCAGCTGGTTCAGCAAGATGTTAGTATATGCACTTTCATGTCCGTCTTTTTAAATGTACAAATGTTAATTTCTTAAACTCCTGATGGGGCTGTCCGGAGAAATACCATCCCGTTTTGAGATAGTCAACAAAATATTATTTTACAGGTCTGTATAATAATATCATCTACTTAATCCTTATTTAATTACAAAGTTTAAAATAAAACAAATCATTTACTATATACAAGATTATTTATATGTATATAAATTATTAATTTCATAATTTTAAATATTAACACAAATACCATAGATTATATATATATTTTCTAATCTGACCATCAATGAATCAAGGTGTTTTGAAAATTACAAAATTCTCTTTTTATTACTTTTATCTGGTTTCTCATGTTTAAAGATTCGCCTCTATAGTTCCAACATTGATATGTTCAATTTCTTTATTAACTGATTAGTCATAAAAAAACCGATGACCCAAAGGATCACCGGTTTTCATGTTGTTTATTTGAATGGATTAATTATTCACCTGAAGTCCACCCAGGGTTTTGACCCAGGTTAGGGTTTTGAGAAATAGCGCTCAATGGCAATGGCCAGAGATAATGCTTATTCTCATCAAATTCCGGAGTTTCATAATCTGTGCCTTTATATACTTCCAGATAAGGCACACCACCAATATTTGAAAATCCTACGGTTGCGTCACCAGCTCCGGTGAGAGCAGCCTTGTTTGCATCGTCCCATCTCATTCCAAAATCTTTGAGGCGCAGTTTTGGCCCCTGCTTCCACCTTCTCAGGTCATCATATCTGAAACCTTCAGAGAATAACTCAATCCTTCTTTCTCTTCTGATCTCAACAAGTAGTGGCGAGATGCCATCACCGGTATATCTTGGATCCACAGGGATGCTTGCTAAATTCATATGAGGCATTCCTACACGATCTCTCAGCAAGTTGATGCTTATATCCAGGTCACCCTGAGTGATTGAACCCATCTCAGCTTTGGCCTCTGCATAGATCAACATGGTCTCACCTAACCTGAATACAATGGCTGGTGTGGTTGATGTATTGTAGGTGGCATAGGAAGGTCCATTCTGAAAATGCTTGATCAGGTGATAACCTGTATAGATAGTCTGTCCGCCACTCATTCCCTGAATTTTTGGATAAACAGTTCCAGAACCAGCCGGGTGGTTGCCATATCCATATACATCTACATCTGCTGGATGTAGGATGGACTGTCTAAGACGAGGATCTCTGTCTACAAAGATGTCGGTATAAACAGCATCTCCAAGGTAAAGAGGAGAAAGTGATATCGGCAATCCATCAGAACACAGATAATCTTCAACCATACTTTTTGTAGCACCACCATTGTAACCTCTATGATAATTTAAGGCATGGTTTGTAAATATTCCTGCTTCATATCTTCTCCAGTAGATGACCTCTGAGACGCCAGTATAATCTTCCATTTGATGAAGCTTATTGTAATCTCTTGTAGGATCTCCTGTCACATACAGAGAATAAGGTCCGTCTTGAATCAACTCCAAAGCAGCATCAGCTGCAGCCTGCAACCAGGCAGTTTCACCGCCTAATCCATGATACTTTCTCCAGGTGCCTTCAAATAGACAGATCCTGGCTTTCACATGAAGTGCAGCCCAACGATTCAATCTACCCGGATTTCCACCGTAGTCTACATTTTCCGGAATATTTCCTGCTGCAGTAGCAAAATTCAGGTCTTCCAGCACTTTACCCATAACAAAATCACGAGGATCTCTTTCTCCATAAAGGATATCATCATCATCAATGTTCAGAGATTTATCAATCCAGGTAACATCACCAAACTTACTTACCTTGTCAGCATAGAACATGGCCCTTAGTAATCTGGCTTCAGCTATGTATTTGTTCTTCACTTCCTGTTCCACCGGAACTTTGTCATAATTCTCCAGCCCAAAGTTGACGGCTGAGAGAAAGTTCCATCCTTTATAGCCAAAATACTCAGGACCGGTTGGTACTGAATGTTTACCAGCACGTTTCTTTGCAAAGAAATCAGCTCTTGAATGTCTGGGAGCAGTGTTATCAGAGAAACCATCATGGTAGATCCAACCACGACTTTGGCTGTCAAAACCTTCGTCATGTCCCATTAGAATAGATACATCATCTTCCCTTCTGGCAATATTATAGATACTGTTATTGTATACTATCATATCCGTTTCATTGTTCCAGAAAGCTTCATTGGATATTTGATCCTGCGGATTTCTTTGCAGGAACTCGTCATTACAGCCAAACGAAAGCAGGGTAACGACTCCCAGCAAACCAAATCTTAAAATATGTTTTTTCATTTTCTTTCTTTTAAATCGAATTAAATAGAGATTCTGAAGCCAAGCGAATACGAACGTTGCTTGTAGTACTCCTGTGTGACAGTAGGTCTAACTTCAGGATCCAGCGGTTTATGCATTTTTGTAAGCTCGAAAATGTTCATACCAGCTAAGTATACCTGAACGTTTGACAATCCAACTTTGCTGGAAAGAACTGTCGGTAGGCTATAAGATACCGATACGTTTTTCAATCTAATGTATGCACCCTGTTGTACATATCTGGACTGAGGCAGGATGTTTTGCTTGGTATTCGTAGATATATGTGGTGCTGCAAAATAGGCATCCCGGTTATCCTCGCTCCATGTTTCAGTCAGGTAATATTTCTCTACGTGACCCGCATTGTAAGGATAAAAGGCATTCCAGTTACCATTGGGTGGCCAGTATTCATGCTTCAGCAATCCCTGGAAGAAAACATTCAATGTAATTGACTTATAGCTAAAGTTACTGTTTACACCGAACTGATATCTTGGTATCTCTACAGCGATGATGGTTTGATCTCCCGGATCATCCAACGTATTGTTACCATAGGAGATTACACCGTCTCCGTTAAGATCAGCATATCGTATATCTCCTGGCCTCCAGTTGGCTCCTAAATCAGCCTGGCTGGGTGCATCTGCTACTTCCTGGTCTGTTTGGAAAATTCCCTGGGTCACAAAACCCCATCTTTCACCAATCTGTTGACCTATGTATCTTTCAGACAAAGCACCTGTAGGATTGTCGAATTTGGTGATCTCAGATTTGTTGTCAGATAATGCCAACGTAACATTATAATTAAAGTCATTACCGACTCTGGTTCTCCAGGTAGCTGCTAATTCCCACCCCGTTGTTCTCAAATCTGCTGCGTTTTCCTGTGGAGATGCCTGTCCAAGCTCACCTGGATAGTCAGCTCTGGTTAACATATCCTTGGTATCTCTGACGTAGGCATCAAATGAGACATCCAGCCGGCTTCCAAACATGGTAAAATCCAAGCCCAGGTTTTGACTCACCACGGTTTCCCAGGTCAGTGTTGGGCTCACAAGACCAGGTCTTTGAACATATGGAGTAAATGCTCCACCATTCATCATGTATCCGGAAGCGCCTGCTGCCATGGTAGGAATATATGGATAGAAATTGTTACCAAGTAATTGGTTACCCAACTCACCATAGGATGCTCTTATTTTCAGATTGTCTAGCCATGCTGAAGTACCCGCCATGAAAGCTTCGTTTGAAATCCTCCAACCAACAGAAAATGAAGGGAAGAATCCGAACCGATCGTCTTTAGGGAATCTGGAAGTCCCATCATACCTACCATTGGCCTCAACAAGGTATCGGTCATTGAAGATATAGTTGATCCGATAAAAAGCTCCTCTCAATGAAGTGTGTTGTTTCGAGCCATTGGCAAGCTCGCTTCCTGTTGTTGCACTCAGATCAGGGATTGCAGGATTCAACAGTGAATTGGCTCTTGCAGATATCCACTGATATTGTCCCCACTCCTGGTTGAATCCAACCATTGCTTTTACGTAATGGGACCCTGTTTCAATCGTATAATCTGTATACATATTGATCACCTGATAGACATCATAATCGACTTCGTTTTCAATAAAGTCTGTTCCACTGAATCCGTTTCCAATGATGATGTTATCCAGATCTGAATTCTCAATCACCTCCACTTTACTGGCAGCATCCTGATAGTTCCTGAATGTGATGTTTGAAGAATATTCCGCCCTCATGTTCCAGTTTTTCAAAGGAGTGATGGTCGCACCCTGAGTCAGAATGATATCATTCCTTGTCCAGGTCTCGCGTCCACCTTGCTCCAGATAGGGAAGAAAGTTCACTGAGGAGAAATGCATGCCTATGTACTTCTCATAATCAGCCCGGTCACCTGGGGTTAAATAGTAAGGAAGGTCCGGAAAACTGATCGGATTCAAAGGGTTCACCCTCGCTGTGGTGTTGATGTTCACATCCCAGTTGTAGAAGTGAGGTTGATCACTCTTTTCGGTGGTCACCAAAGCCCGGCTATCCAGTTTTAACCATTCTGTGGTTTTGAATTCACCCTTCAACAGCACATTATATCGCTTGAAGTTGATGTTCTTTTCATCATTATTGATCCAGCCATCTTTGTTTAATGCGCCAAATGACGCATAGTAACTGGCTTTTTCTGTAGATCCGGATACACTCGCATCATATTTTTGCTGAGGTGCCCAGTCGGTTAACAGCCTTTCCTGGTAGTTGTTGAAACCATAAAACCTAAGGTTGCCATTGTAAACTCCCCAGGCATTTTCCAAAGTGGGGTCCTGGCTATACCTTAAAGTACCATCGATCATGTCCTGATCAAAACCGAAGTCATTATTCGTTCTGAGGTTCGCAGCACCTCTTGCCTGAACATAGGCATAAGGATCTTCAATGGGATCAATGAACATGATTGGTTTTGAAGCAGTGAATTCTGAACCAATAGAAACATTGATTCTTTCACCCTTACCTTTTTTGGTTGTTACCAATACTACACCGAATGCACCCCTTGCGCCATAAATAGCTGCTGCAGATGCATCTTTCAGTACACTGATGCTTTCAATATCTGCTGGGTTGATCCTGTTAAGGTCCATGGGCACTCCGTCTACCAGGATCAGTGGGTTTCCACCATTGATAGATTCATAACCTCGGATATTGAAATCAATCGGCTGAGTGGGGTCACCATTTCTGATATTGACATTTAGGTTGGGAACCATACCCTGTAAACCTTCACCCACGTTGGCAATCGGTCTGTTTTGTAACACTTTTCCATCTGCTACACCTACGGAACCTGTCAGGTTTACTTTCTCCTGAGTACCGTAACCAACTACTACAACTTCTGCCAATGAGGATACATCAACTTGAAGTTTTAAATCTAGTTGAGTACGTCCATTCAGAGGCACCTGCATAGATTGATATCCCACAAATGACACGACCAATGTTGCTTCAGCAGGTACTCGCAGGGAGAACTTGCCTTCGATATCAGTCACTGTTCCGTTTGTAGTTCCCTGTTCAATTACTGATGCACCGGGCAAAGATTCACCATCTTCTCCGGTGATGGTACCAGTCACTTGTGTTTGAAGAGTGATGTTCT
The DNA here is from genome assembly GCA_965228595.1 of Cyclobacteriaceae bacterium. Classification (GTDB taxonomy): domain Bacteria; phylum Bacteroidota; class Bacteroidia; order Cytophagales; family Cyclobacteriaceae; genus UBA7330. Next base: position 1,166,338 of record OZ245828.1, read on the forward strand.
CACTGACTTTAGGTCCGTTTGGGCTTTTGCTACCCGGGATCAAAGCAATGGTCTCATTCACTCTTTTGATAGACATTTTGGATTGCAGAGAAACTTCTTTCAGAAGTTCATCCATGCTCCAGTGTCCACCATCGATTGACACTTCTTTTTCCTTCACATCTCTTTTGGAGAAAGCGAAGGTAAAATCTGTGTTGGATTCGATTTCTGAAATCAGGTTCAGCAGGGATCTGCTTCCCTGAATATCGCTAACCTCAACGTCGATCTCCTCGAGAAACTTACGTTGGGCATCTGAATCGCTTGCCATCACCAGGACAAGGGACTGACAAACGATCATTGCATAAATTGCGTATTTCGACATGCGAATTACAATTTTTAGTAGTTTTGCATTCATTTGGTTTTGGTTTAATTATTACTAAAACTGAGAATTAAGAGAGCCCTTCCACTTTCCCCAAAGTACCGTGGCTCTCTTTTTTTTAATTGATTGTTATTGATTTACCATCTATTAAATATTTAAAGTTGTACACATGAGATAAACTCTGCATGACCTCTTCCAATACCGGGTTTTTGTAGTTTGCAGTATATGGTTTGTCGCTGTTTATCTCCTCTGAAATTTCAATATCCACGCCATACCAATTAGATATGGCGTGTAGTACATCATCTAAAGAATTGTCTTTAAAGACCATGCGCTGGTCTATCCACCCAAAAAAGAGGTCAGCATCCAAAATGGGTAGTTTTTCCATGACTCCTTCTTCGTCAAGAAGGATCATTTGATTTCTCGTGAGGTTTATTACCTGATTTTTCTTCAGGTTGGTTACTGCTACCTTCCCCGATTTCACAGCCACACCCCGATAACCATTGTTTTCATAAGCCTTCACATTGAAAGAAGTACCGAGCACTTCTACAGTGAACCCATCTACATGGATGATGAATGGTCTGGCAGGGTCCTTTACCACTTCAAAATACGCTTCGCCAATAAGGGTTACCTCGCGCTTATTTTGAGTGAAAAACTCAGGAATTGTAATCCTGGTATCAGCATTCATCTTCACCAGGGACCCATCAGGAAGTACAGAGGTGATCTTTTGACCTGGCTGACTAATTTTCTCAACAATTTTGTGTTCGGAGCGCCCACTTGTAGCTGAGCCAGCACCTTCTACAAGGTAGGTCTTTATAACCAGTACAGATACAATGAGAATAGCCACAGCTGCAGCCACCTGTATCCATCGGGAAATATTGATCCAACCAGTTACTGATTGCTTTTCATCCGCTTTTAGTTGTGCTACGAGATCTTCCCATGTGTTTTGCTTAATGGTCTCGCTTTTTTTTGGCTCAGGGTGTAGAATGGCAAGCTTTAATTGGGCATAGATTTTCCTATGCTTGGGATTTTCATTCAACCAAAACTCAAGATTTATCTTTTCCGCCTCCGTGAGCTCATGATTGGTAAGCTCTTTGATAATAATATCTTCCATTCAAATTGGGTCACACCGGGTCATTTCAAAAATGGAAATTGCTTTGGTGTTGCTATGAGAGTAAAAAAAAGGTTAGACGGGTAGGTATTTATGTAATAATTACACTCAAAAGGGTGTTTTACTTAAATGACTAGTAGAATTCGCAGCTAAACGATCCTTTGATTGACGCTTTCGCAATTTAGAGTAATCACTCATTGCTACCCGAAGCCCATTTTACCACCTTTGATTCCCTGAAATGGTTTTCAAGCTCCAATTTCAGCTTTTTGAGGGCAGTTTTTAAGTGATGTTTGACCGTATCATGCGAAATCCCCAGCTCTTTGGCCACATCATGATAGGATAAGTTGTCTTCCTTAATCATTCGATAAACCAACCCACACTGTGGAGGAAGCTTATTGACAGATTTATCGACAAATTCCATCAATTCCTTACCAAGCAATAGCTCTTCGGGATCGAGGCCATCAATGGTGGCCATCGTCAGGTTGTATTTGTCGCTGTGATACCTGGAAAAATCCTTGGAGATGGCACGTATGGCCTGGTGTTTTACACTGGTGTATAAATAGGATTTTAATTCCTTGACTGTGTATAGATCTTTCTTTGAGTTCCAAAGGCCATAGAAGACATCAGAAACTACATCTTTTGCCGTACTTTCTGACTTTGTGATCACCAAAGCATACGCAAAGAGTCTGTCGAAGTATTCAGTATAAACTTTTTCAAAATAGCTGTCTGACTGGATATTTCCCAGTCCAATATTGATAACCTTCTCAGCCATTTAAGTGGGTGGAAATTGCCATTTTACTCCTGTATGAAATCAATAAGTTCGAGAACATAAATTATGGTTCGAAATAACTTCTATTTTTAATAATATCATAATCTCCGAATAAAATAATTTATCGGGATAATACGTCTCCATTCCTTAATGTAAGGAAATCAGGAAATCTGAAGGAAGTTTGAATTTGATTGTGCCTGCAAAAGGGATCAGGGCTAATAACACGATCCTAGCCATCCAGCCACCAATGCACGGATAAAGGGTGCTGTTTTCTAATCACTAAATCGATTAAAGCTAGATTCTCTTCCATTTATCAGATCCAATAAACCTGGGACTGGATTTAAATGATTCTCACGTATGTTTCGATATACCAAAACACTGATTCTTTTGGTCTTAGTAGATTATCACAAACAATCCATTCCCATATTATTCACCAATTTTCGAAAATATTTCACTCCTGATTTGTATAATCTATTAAACCATCTATTTTTGCACTTCCAAAAAATGCAGGGTCCACAAATGGAACTGAATTGTTTGGGGGTTGGATAGCAAAAGAGCTACAACCAAAAAGAATTTTTTAAATAACCACGGTCCGTTCGTCTAGGGGTTAGGACGCCAGGTTTTCATCCTGGTAACAGGGGTTCGATTCCCCTACGGACTACTTTTAAGCCCTCTGAGTCATTGATTCAGAGGGCTTTGTTTTTTTATAGGAGCTAAGAAAACTTACAATAAAGGATAATATTAATATACAACACCTCATTTGTAGTTCTCAAGGCTATCAAATTATTCTATAGTTAAAACCATTCCTCGGTTTTATATCCTTCTTAGTGCTTAACTGCTTTAAAATAAGCCTCCCTTACGTTTTTGTTGCTTTAAGTGGTCATCATACTCCTTCCTTGTGATAGCTCTATCTCGCAACATTTGATTCAACTTCCCCATGCTTAATTCAGTGTTTTCATGCGACCCACCTCCCAATTGAATATATATGTTTTTCAATAAATGGTTTTGCTCCTCTAGTAATTCATTCTGATGATTAATCTTAAAGTACCAACACCAAAATTCCCTGGTTACGAGAAAAATGATAACAGCTACTCCAATTATGATCAATAAGGATGTGAGTTCATTCATGAGTATTTCATTACTTATCAACAAGTTAGTACCGTTACACTGAAATTAAAAGACCAAGTCCTACAACAATTTCAAGAAAACTTACTCTTAAGTTATTTAATTTAATTTTAAGTTGTATAACTTATTTTTTAGTTATATTTTTGTTCAGGCATAATGGAATAAACAAATGATCACATTAACAAAAGCTGAGGAAAAGATCATGAAGATCCTTTGGAAGATCCAAAAAGGATTTATCAAAGACATTCTGGATCAGTACTCAACACCGAAACCACCCTACAATTCCATCTCCACGATTGTCAGGGTGCTGGTGCAAAAAGAAATTGTGGGTTATACGGCTTACGGCAAGACCCATGAATATTATCCCTTAATAAGTAAGGAGGAATACAGAAAAGGCCAACTATCGAAACTGGTCACTGAGTATTATGACAACTCGCTGAAGCAGGTTGTCAATTTCTTTTCAGAAAGTAAAATGCTGGATGATAAGGAACTGGACGAAGCCATGAAGATGCTTAAAGAACTAAAATCCAAAAGAGATGAGTAACCTGTTTAATTACCTCTTAGAATCCAGCATCCTGATGATGCTGTTCTATTCACTGTATTATTTTCTGCTGCGAAACCAAAAGACATTCACTTTTAACAGGTTTTATCTGCTTGGGAGTACATGCCTGGCCCTGGTGATACCTGTGCTTAGCCTGGATTTTCTTACTACTCAATCTGACACTTTAAATCGATCTATTGCCACTATTCAGGATTGGCAAACAAGTAATTTGCCCATTACCGAGTTGGGAGAGGATCCGAAATATAGCTTACCTTTCTTGGTACTTACATCCGTTTTTATTTTGGGTGTTCTCTTCAAGTTATCCAGGTTTATACTGGCTTTCAGAAAGGTCTGGATGTTGAAGAAAAGTCATCCCATCTCCATGATTGGAAACACCCCGGTTGTTCAGGTTTCCGAACCCATCCCTCCTTTTTCTTTTCTGCGATATGCGTTCATCAATACATCTATCTTCCAATCGGATTCATTTGATCAAATTCTGGCCCACGAGCAGGTTCATATTAAGCAAAAGCATTCCTACGACCTGATCTTCATTGAGATACTGGCTTGCTTCTATTGGTTCAATCCCATTGTCTGGATGATCTCCAGGTCCATCAAATCGTCCCATGAGTACATAGCGGATCAAAACATTATTGATCACGGATATCCTTCGTTTGCCTATCAAACATTGCTCCTGGAGCAAGTTGTGATCAGGCATTCCAATAAACTGATGCCTCATTTTAACCTTTCATTCATAAAAAAAAGAATTACCATGATGAACACTAAAAAATCCAAAACCCTCTATTTTTTCAATGCAGGTACGGTCGTATTTTTTTCTCTGTGTCTGGCTTTATTGGCAATGAATTATCACGCATTTGCAAAGACGAAACTCTCCATACAGGATAATGAGTATACGATAATGCTGGATACCCGTGAAATTACCTTAAAAGATGGGATAGATTATTCACTTCTGAATAGCAATAATTTTAAGGGCGAAATGAAGCTATCCTGGAAGGACAAAAACCCAACACCCAATACTCAGTTGGTCTATACACTAGTTGGTAAAGTGGATGGGGAAGTAAAAGTAAAAGGCTCTGTGAGAGTTGAAAATATCGAAGACTGGGATCAAGTGACCTCACTTAAAACGCTATTTGAAAAAGCAGGAACTAGTGATATCCTTAATATTGAGATCAAGGGACTTTACACTGATGAAGAAAAAGCAGAAAAGAAAGCAAATAATGAAAGAGTGATCAGCTTTTTGAACATTCCGATAAAATAAAATACTTGCAAGTACGATACTTATCTTTTTTGACCCTCTGAGTCCTGCCAGGAGGGTTTTTTTATTCCTTATTATTTATATAATTTCCCATCGGGAACTAAACCACACCCCTCCCGGTTTCCTAAAAATCATTGGCCATTTTGCGATTTAATGAAGAACCTGACCACTCACCCCGGCAAATTTTCCGAACGAAGAAATACCCTTTTTCGAATAAATACGTGTACCTAAATTGCATGAATTAATTTTTTTGACCAATACCATCGAATAGTTGGTGCCATTTTTTCTATAACCTGAATGAACAAAACAGCAAAACGGATCCTATACATAGGCATTGTAATCGTTATCCTTGGTGCTATTATCTATCCTAAACTACCCAATGGAGATTCCTCAGCAGCAGCAGGACCGGCGGCCCGTCCTAAAATCACTGTGGATGGCCTGGTACTCGCCGAACAGGAACTTAAAAACCAGATCAATATTACAGGTACCATCCTGGCAGATGAATCGGTGTTGCTCAACAGCGAAGTGGCCGGTAAAGTAAGTCAGATCCTGTTTGAAGAGGGTCAATTCATTAAAAAAGGTAAGTTGCTGGTCAAGCTGAATGATGATGAGATCAAAGCGGATCTGGAAAGGCTTCGGTTTATCCTGAAGCTCAATGAGGACAATGAATACCGGCAAAAACAACTTCTGGAGAAAGAGGCCATCAGCCGCGAGGAATATGAGACGGCTTTGACCACGCTCAATACCTCACAGGCAGAGATTCGGGTATTACAGGCCAGACTGGAGAAGCATTACATAAGGGCTCCTTTTGATGGAATCGTTGGCCTGAGATCGATCTCTGTAGGCAGCTACCTGAACCCCGGCACCTCCATTGCCGAGCTGTTTAAGATCGACCCTGTTAAGGTTGAGTTTGGCGTGCCCAGCAAGTACCTAAGCCTGGTCAATATAAATGATCAGATCAACTTTTCTGTGGATGCTTACCCTGATGAAGTGTTCTCCGGACACATCTATGCGGTGGAACCCCAGGTAGACCCACAAACGCGCAGTATCAAGATCAGGGCAATGGCAGACAACAAAAAAAACAAACTCTATCCGGGTCAGTTTGCGCGGATCAACCTGATTCTGGAAGTGATCCCAGATGCATTGCTTATACCTACGGAAGCTGTAATACCCGAACTCAACGGGAAAAGAGTATTCTTGTACAAAGGCGGTAAAGTGGTTTCCCAAAGCATCCAGACCGGCCTGAGAGACGAAAAAAATGTGGAAGTAGCTACCGGTTTGAATCCGGGTGACACAGTGATCACCACTGGTGTTTTACAAATAAATCATGGTTCTGAAGTAAACATTCGATTTAACTAAATGGCTGGCTTATCAAACATATCGATCGATCGGCCTGTACTGGCCGTTGTGATGTCACTTATCATCATCCTTTTTGGGGTGATCGGATTCAACTTTCTGGGGGTGAGGGAATACCCAAGCGTCGACCCTCCGATCATCACTGTATCCACCTCCTATACCGGTGCAAGTGCTGATGTGATCGAAACACAGATCACCGAACCATTAGAAGAGTCTATCAATGGGATCGATGGCATCAAAACCCTGGCATCAATATCTGCAGATGGACGCAGCAATATCACCGTTGAATTTGAGCTGGAAGCTGACCTGGAAAAAGCTGCCAATGATGTGCGGGATAAGGTATCACGGGCCTTGAATAACCTGCCTCCTGATGCGGACCCACCCATCGTCACAAAAGCGGATGCGAACTCCTCTCCGATTATCGCTTTACGGATCTTCTCCGAAAAGCGCAACCTGTTGGAACTGACAGAAATAGCAGACAATCTTTTCAAGGAAACTTTTCAGACCATCAATGGGGTCAGTGAGGTCCTCATTTGGGGTGAAAAGAAATACAGCATGCGACTTTGGATGGACCCTGAGCGATTGGCGGCCTATCGGTTGACACCGCTGGATGTGTACAACGCTGTTCAAAGCCAGAACATCGAATTGCCTAGTGGTCGCATCGAAGGAGCTGCTACTGAGCTGACCGTACGGACTTTCGGGAGGCTTTCCTCCCCGGATGAATTTAATGACCTGATCATCCGGGAAACTGAAAATGACATTATCCGGTTCAGGGACATTGGCAGAGCGGAATTCTATCCGGAAAATGAGCGAACCGCACTGCGTAACAATGGTGTGCCGATGGTACTCAATGCGATCCTCCCACAGCCCGGATCGAATAACCTTGATATCGCGGACGAGTTTTACAAGCGGCTTGAAAGCCTCCAGAAAAACCTGCCTGAAGACATCAGTACGGAAATAGCCTTCGACAATACGGAATATATTCGAGACTCTATCTCCGAAGTTCAGCAAACCATTTTTGTAGCTTTTGGCCTGGTGGTGTTGATTATCTTTTTCTTTCTCCGGGACTGGAGAACCACTTTTATCCCGGTCATCACCGTTCCCATCGCCCTGATAGGTTCTTTCTTCTTTATGTACGCCATGGGTTTCTCTATCAACGTACTCACCTTACTGGGTATCGTGCTGGCCATCGGGCTGGTGGTGGATGACGCCATCGTAGTTCTGGAAAATATATACACCAAGATTGAAGGTGGTATGGAGCCCAAAGAAGCTGGTAAGAAAGGAACCGCAGAAATCTTTTTTGCAGTGATCTCCACCACAGTAGCATTAACTTCCGTCTTCTTCCCCATTGTATTCCTGCAAGGATTGACCGGGCGTTTATTTAGAGAATTTGGGATCACCGTAGCTGTTGCCGTAATCATTTCCTCTTTTGTCGCTCTTACGCTCACTCCTATGCTTTCATCCAAAATGTTGAAGAGACGGGAGAAGCAGCAGTGGATCTATGAAAAAACGGAGCCCTTTTTTGTTTGGCTAAACCAGCATTACAATAATACACTGGAAAGCTTTATGGGCAATCGATGGCTGTCTGGCCTCATTGTGCTGGTAGCTACGGCGATGATCTATCTGTTTGTTCAATTCTTGCCCACAGAGCTGGCTCCCCTGGAGGACCGGGGGGTATTTCGGGTAATCGCAACAGGACCTGAAGGCGCTACCTTTGATTACATGGATGAGTACGCCCTGGAAATTTCTGAGATTGTAGAGCAGGAGGTACCAGAAGCAAATTCTATCATCACCATCACTTCTCCCGGATTTACGGCCTCTGCTTCGGTTAATTCTGCCTTTATCATTGCCAAGCTGGACGATGCTCAGGACCGCCAACGATCGCAAAGTGAAATCGTCAGAACCATTACGCCAATGATACAGGCCAACCCAAAAGCACGGGCATTCGTATTGGAACCACCTTCTATAGGTAGTCGGTTTGGAAGTCTCCCGGTGAGCTTCGTTATCCAGGGTCGGGAGCTGGAGGACCTGAAAGCGGTATTGCCTGAGTTCCTGGCGAAGGCCAGGGAAAGCAGCGCTTTCAACTTTGTGGATGTCGACCTTAAGTTCAACAAGCCTGAGCTGGGCGTAAGAATCGACCGGGAGAAGGCCCAAAGTATGGGCGTTTCTGTCCGTGATATCGCTCAGACACTACAGCTAAGCCTGAGTGGCAACCGGTTTGGATACTTCATCATGAATGGTAAACAATATTATGTCATTGGTCAATTGGAAAAGAACAACCGTAACGAGCCCCTTGACCTTAAGTCCATTTATATTAAGGCAAGAAATGGTGACATCGTACAACTGGACAACCTGATCAGTACAGAAGAACGCTCTACGCCTCCTCAGCTGTTCCATTATAACCGGTTTACTTCAGCCACCATCTCAGCATCACTGGCCAATGGGGTATCCCTTGGGCAGGGAATCGAAGAAATGGACCGGATCGCAGATGAGGTACTGGATGACCGTTTTCAAACTGCTCTTTCAGGGCAATCGCTGGAGTTTCAGGACAGCTCCGGGAATTTGTACTTTGCCTTTGGGCTGGCGCTCATCCTGATTTACCTGGTACTGGCCGCACAGTTCGAAAGCTTCAGAGACCCACTCACTATTATGTTCACTGTACCCTTAGCGTTATCAGGTGCTTTGTTCAGTCTTTGGTACTTCAACGAGACATTGAACATCTTCTCCCAGATCGGGATGATCATGTTGATTGGACTGGTCACCAAGAATGGTATTTTGATTGTAGAATTTGCCAACCAGCGCAAAGCGCAGGGGATGGATATCATGGAGGCCATCATCGGAGCGGCCAAACAGCGTTTCAGGCCTATTTTGATGACCAGTTTTTCAACCATTCTCGGTATCCTTCCTATTGCCCTGGCATTGGGAGCGGGTTCCGAAAGCCGGGTATCTATGGGTATTGCTGTCATTGGAGGGATGGTCATCGCTACGTTCCTGACATTGCTTGTCATCCCGGCCATTTATTCATTTTTAACCAGTAAAGAGAAACGACTAGCAAGGGTATGATCCGATTTTTCTTATTATTCTTTTTAAGCACCAGCCTGCTAGCTCAGGAAACCGATTCTTTATGGACCGTAGAAGAAGTAGTAGGCCTTGCATTGGAGCAGAACTACGACATCCGCCTGGAACGAAACAATCTTAGTGTTGCAGAGAACAACAATACATTGGGCAATGCAGGCTTTCTTCCTGCGGTAGAGCTCAATGGTGTGGCCGGTAAGACCGTGCAGGATACTGAATTGCTATTCGCCAATGGAGATGGGCAATCACGGACAGGTGCCGTAACCACAAGCTATAATGCGTCTGCTGGACTTACCTGGACCCTCTTCGACGGACTCAAAATGTTTGCCACCAAAGACCGGCTAGAAGAAATCCAAAGGTCCAACCAATTTGCTTTTAAGTCACAGCTTCAAACGACCATTTCTGATGTCATGAAGGCTTATTACCATACTGCATTGGAGCAAGAGCGGTTGGCCTTGCTCGAGAGCACCCTGAAGCTGTCTGAAGAACGGGTAAAAATAAGTCAGGACAAATATGAACTGGGTAAAGCAAGCAAACTAGAATATCTGCAAGCCAAGGTGGACTATAATGCTGACCAGTCAGCCTATGTCAAACAAAAAGAGATCATCTCCGTCAGGAAATTCCAATTGATTGAATTCCTTGCCTTACAGGATCAGGATATGAATTTCAAGCTGGATTATCAATATGAGCTGGAAGACCCCCCCTCTGAAGAAATTGTTATTGATGCTGCATTGCATAACAATCCTGACCTCAATTACCTGAGTAGTAATCGAGAGGTAGCTCTCCTTTCAAAAGTGGAGCTTGAGCGGCAACAATGGCCTTCCCTGGATTTTAACCTGGGCTACTCTTATTCCAACCTGAATGCTGAAGCCGGATTTTTGCAGAGCAACCAATCCAATGGCATCAACTATGGATTAACCGCTACCATGACCCTGTTTGATGGATTAAATCAGAAAAGATCCATCCAGAATGCCCGGATACAAGCCGAATCCAGCCAGTTGTCCTATGAGCAGGCAAGGTCTCAGCTGGTGACAGCAGTGAGGTCCGCTTATCTAACCTATAAGAATTCCGTGGAACTGGCTGAGCTCGAATACCTTAACCTGGAGGTAGCACAGGAAAATGAAGAGATCGCCTTTGAGCGATACCGTATCGGAAAGTCCAATCCGCTGGAACTCCGTGAAGCACAGAACAACCGGCTGAATGCAGAGGTACGCTATCTGGAAGCAAGGAATACCGCCAAGATCGCCGGGATTGAATTGCAAAGACTGGGCGGGTTACTGCTTGATCAGACACCTTAAAGAGACTGTATATACGTTATCTATTATAGTTTCGGGTTTCAATTTGTTTATTAACTTTCTCCTGAATAAACATTTTTGTCCCATGAAGTATTTGTCCCTACTTGTTCTTCTTCTATTGTCTACAGTTTCCGGGATGGCCCAGAGAGCACCTCAAACTCCCTCGGGGAACCCAGCTGATTTCAAAGTTAAAACCTGCCTACACTCAGTCAGCTATCTGGGAGTATGGAGAGGTCAGACACCACTTACGGTAGATGAATTTCTGGTCAAAGCCAAAGAATTAGGCTACGAAGGTGTGATGCTGGTGGCAAAAAGACCTCATGTATCTCCGCACGACTATGATAAAGCAGCCAGAAAGAAACTAAAAGCAAGGATCGAGTCACTCGGACTTACACTGGTAGGGTTGGCCGGATATACCGATTTCACGGCAGGAATAGACAAACCTGGCATTCCCAATGCCGAGATCCAGGCTGCCTGGGTGGGTGAAATCGCCGAGCTGGCCAAAGACCTGGGCACCAACATGGTACGTATATTCACCGGCTATGAGCGTCCGGGTATTTCTTATGATAAGCAATATGCAGAAGTAGTAGCAGGCTTGAAAATGGCGGGTAAGCTGGCCGCTGAGCATGGTGTGACCCTGGCTGTACAAAATCACCACGATATTGCCCTGCATCACGATGCCATGTCATGGCTGATGCGAGAAGTAAACATGCCTAATGTAAGGGCTGGTTGGGATGCCTGGTCTCCGGTGCTCGAAGGACTCTCTCAGGAAGAGCTCCGAGAATCCATTCAAACCATGAAACCCTACATCGTCAACACGATCGCTGCGGACTATGTAACCCAACCCCGATTCAACTATGTCCACAATCTCACCAACTACCAGGCTGATAAACCGGTGATGCGTGCGGTACCTATGGGCCAGGGAATGATTGATTACAAAACCTGGTTTGATGAGCTAAAGGCCATTGGATATCAGGGCTGGATTGTGTATGAAATGTGTGAGGTTCTGGATGGCGGTGGGTCCATCGAAAACCTGGATAAAACAGCCAAAATATTCCTGGATTACATGAAGGAATATGAGCAATCAAGCTCTTCGTCAGAGTTGATTTTACCGCTCAGTCGCTGACCAGGCTTCCCCACCAGTTGTCATTGGGAGCATAATCCTCTGAGAGCATCTCCAGTCGCTGTCGCTCGAGACGCGGTAACAGTTCATTTCGGATATAGGCTTTCCTTTCAGCAGCCTTCTCCTCATCATAGAGAGGGTCTATCTCTGGATATCGGGCTCCTACAGATGAGAGATAGTCCAAAAGCGCCTTTTCAAGTGTTGCTACTTTATCAGGGAACTCTCCAGAGATATCTGTTTCCTCAGCCACATCTTTATTGATGTCGTACAATTCATTGCTTCCATCCTCCCAATAATGAATGAGCTTAAAGCCATCCCTTTGAATGATTGATGAAGGATTGCCGCCTTGATTTCCGTAATGAGGATAATGCCAAAAAAGCGGACGGTCAGGAATCTGCCCTCCTTCCAGCAATGGTCGCAGGCTCACTCCATCCTGATGCTGATCAGGAAGCTGCGCTATGCCACAGAGGTCGAGAATAGTGGGATAGAAATCAGCTCCTGTCACAGGCACGTGAATTTGCTTGACCTCATCCAACCAGGGTACATATATGAAGTATGGTTCCCGTATTCCTCCTTCCCACTGATATCCTTTACCTCCTCTTAATGGAGCATTGGAAGTGGAAAAGGCATCACCGGAAGCCACGCCCCCATTGTCGGAAGTGAAAATCACGATGGTGTTATCTTCCAATCCATTTTCTTTCAGTGCATCGAGCACCACTCCTACTGCATCGTCCATCGCCTCTACCAGTCCCGCATACACCGGATTATCCTGATTGAGACGGATTGGCAGTACCCGCTCCATCTTAAATCCAGCTGTGTCTACCCCCATGGAGAGGGCCTTGTCCCTGTACTTTCTCCACTTTTCCATTGTAGTCTGAATGGGGCTGTGTACTGCATAGAAGGATAAATAAGCAAAGAATGTTGAGTCTTTATGCTGAGCAATAAAATCAGATGTCTCCTGCCCCAGCCGCATAGACAAATTTTCTCCCGGTGTCGTATTTTCAAGTTTTGGATTATCCCAGGGCGAGAAGTATCCACCCATCGGGCTCCCCTTCTCCCAACCTCCTCTGTTGATCTCAAACCCATGGTCTTCCGGGTAAGAACCTTCATTTCCCAGATGCCATTTACCTGCAAAGAAGGTCTTATAGCCATTGGCCTGCATGGCCTCGGGGAGTACCACATCATCTGCCGGAAGCTGAGGCTGATAACTGGCTGGTAGTAGCAGGTCATGCCTGTTGTGACTTCTCCAGTCCTCGCCGGTCTTAGCACCAATCCAGTCGGTAATACCATGTCTGGCGGTAAATTGTCCGGTCATGATCGTGGCTCTGCTGGGGCTACACACCCGGCTACCGGCATAGCCCCGGGTGAAGATTGTGCCTTTTTCCGCGATTTTATCAATATTGGGCGTTTCATAATAGGTGGATCCCATGCTACTGATGTCGTAGGCTCCAAAGTCATCTACCAGAATAAAAACAACGTTGGGTGGCCGTTGTTCTTTTCCTTCCGGAGTACAGGCACTGAAAATCAGAATCGAAAATAGTATGATGAGGGATTGCAGATAAAGTGAGTGTTTCATTCCTGGTATCAGATTTTTACGATAAAGGTAGCAATATCTTTAAATGCCATGACAATACATAAACCCCTTGACCAATAAAAGGAAATCGGTGGGTGATCAGAGACCTGTTACGAGAAAGACCAATATATGCTAAGTAGAATACTCTACGATATTTTCAGCCCTTTACCCGATTGAAAGATCTTCACCCCTAAGCTTACTTTGGCTTCAAGAAATGATTAAACAAAACCCATAAATCAATGCTTACAATTCTTCAGCAGATAAAGCACAGATACATTTTTAATGTCCTGGACTTTGACAACAATGGTTACATAGAGAAAGATGATTTCGTTGCCATCGCAGAAAACCTTTGTATGGTGAGAGGAGAGGAGATGGATACCGATGAGTCGAAAGAGATTATGGCACAGTGTATGAATTTGTGGGAGGGGCTGGCCTATTACATTGATGAGAATAATGATAAGCAATGCTCCTTAAAGGAGTGGTTCAGGTTCATAGAGGATCGCCTGGTCAATTCAGCAAATGATGAGGCGCCTCTATTTTTGAATAGTACGGTAGAAAGCATTTTCGACCTCTATGATGTAGACAGTGATGGAAATATTTCCTGGCAGGAATACCTTGATATATTTCTGTCTTTCAGACTCAATGCCAGCCTGGTAGCCAAGTCATTCAAGACACTGGATGCTAATAACGACAAATCGTTGTCGAGAGAAGAACTGGTCAATGCCATATCAGAGTTTCTCATAAGTGACGACATCCATTTGCCTGGCAACTGGATATTTGGCAACTTATATGAGCAGGCAGCTTAAAAATATTTTCTTTAGTTCAAAGTTTTTTTTTCAGTACAGTTCTCTTGACCCGTCTTGAATATTCAGGGCGGGTTTTTTTGTACCCCATGCCCTTATGACAACCTCTTGCAGATAGGTAAGATATTAACCTACGTGATTATACCTAAAGGCTATTCAGAGCTTTAGCTTAATCCAATTTACGATGATCGCAGTATTGTGTCAGGGGTACAGTTTGGTGAGCTTTGGAGTACCATTTAATGTAAATAAACCATCCATATGAAAAGCCTTGAAACCATCACACACGCAGCCTTCACCCGGCACATCATGCGGTGGCTTATGACGCTCCCGGGCTTCCGAGCTATTACACCTGCAATCAACTTATCCCTTGCCAATTCGCAAAGGACCCAGCTGCTTAATATTCACATGATTAATCGTTGAGTGGAATGATAGCTGATAATAAATATTGCTGTTTCAACGACGAAGAACTTCTGACCATTACCTCCATCATTAAGAATCGGTATGGGATTGACTTTACAGGCTATGAGAAAAAATCGTTGAGAAGAAGTTTTGCCCGTATCATGGGAAAATGTAGAATGGACACCAAAAAACAACTACTGGATGCCATATTGGGTGAAGACCATTCTTTCTTAAACTCTATCAATGACCTAACGGTAAACCGTACCGAGCTCTTCAGAAATCCTGAGCTTTGGGAAACTTTGGAACAGGATATCCTGCAAAGGCTCAGGTTTAAACAAGATATCAATGTCTGGCATGCAGGGTGCTCTTCGGGTGAAGAGGTGTACTCCATGGCTTTGGTTTTGGAGAAAAGCAATCTGCTTCACAAGACCAAAACACTCGCTACGGACATCAGCACCAAAGCACTGGCCAAGGCAAAAGCAGGAAAATATTCCAGCACACTCATTAGCAGGTATGAAAAATCCCTTCAGAAGTATCAGCCACAAAATCAAATTGAGGACTTGTTTCATATCGACAACCACCTGGCTACTATCAGAGACCAGTATAAAAGTCATGTTGAATTTAAATATCACAACCTGGTATCGGATTCAGCCCAGGAAAAATTCGATATCATTTTTTGTAGAAATGTTATGCTTTACTTCGATGACCCGTTGAAGCTCACAGTCATTGAGAGACTGAAGAATGCTTTAAAAGACAATGGATTCTTGATCCTTGGATATTATGACGTATTACCTGAAAATGCAGACCAGCATTTGATCCAGTACCATAATTCAATTCAAATATTTCAAGCAAAAACCGACTCAGTCATTGAGGTGGAAATGGACAATAGATTAATTGAGTTCAACAAGATCTCAGCATAAACATCAACAAAAAATTAGCTTAAGAAAAGAAAAAACTATGGAAGAACTGGCAATGAAAGAACCGCTTAATAAAAACAATAACGTAATGGGAAAGAAAGTATTAATCGTTGATGATTCCGCGTATATGCGATCTGTCATCAAATCTGCTCTGGTAAAAGAGGGATACGAGGTAGTAGGTGAAGCTGAAGATGGTGAAACTGCCATCGGCCTGGCTCTGGACCTAAACCCCGATCTCATCACATTAGACAATATTCTGCCTGACATGATTGGGTTGGAAATTATCAAGGTACTCCACGAAGAGCAACTCTCCTCCAAGGTGATTATGGTGAGTGCTGTAGGGCAACAAACCATGCTCAACAAAGGAATTGAACTCGGCGCAGCCGCATATCTGCTTAAACCTTTCACTTCAGAAAGCCTGATTGAAACGGTGAATAAAGCACTCATAAGTATTAATTAAAAAATACAGTTACCAACCTCCTGACGCGGTCTATGAAACGATTACATAACTTATCCATCAAACGAAAATTTGCACTGGTGCTTATTCCACTTATAGTGACAATTATCTGTTTTGATGTCCTTCAGATCAGGCATGACTTTTATGACTATCAGGATGCACGAAGATTAAACAAAGCCATCAATATTGGCATTGAAATCAATCATCTCGTTCACGAGATCCAAAAAGAGCGAAGCATTTCCGTGGGTTTTCAGGCCAACAAAGGAGAATCATTTCATGAAAAGTTAGCTCACCAACGAAATAAGACTGACAGCTTGCTTAGTCATCTTTATGTTGAATTGAGAAGTACTAAATATAAAGAACTTCTGATCCATCATACTGAAGACATTGAAGGCATGAAACGTCAACTAGAGCGATTGCTGGAGCTGCGTGAAGAAGTAGACAATCACTCTCTGAAGACCCCTCAGATCATCAGTTACTTCTCTGAAATCAATAAATCTGCCTTAAACACGGTTAATCAACTGATCAACGAAACAAGGGATAAAACAGCTGCACAGCAGGTTCATGCCATCATTTACTTCTTAGATGCCAAAGAGTACGCAAGTATCGAGCGGGCCCTGGGAACATACATTTTTTCTACGTCCAACCCATCCACAAACACAGCCTCTGAGTTTGCCTCACTCATCGCTTCACAAGAAGCCTACATGGATGCTTTTCTCACGATCACCAATCAGGACTCAAAAGACCATTATCTCAACACCATGCAAGGCAGTGTCACTGAGGAAGTAGCCCGTTTTAGGGCCAAACTGAATGAAACCGGTGAACTCAACGTAGACCCTACAGCGTGGTACAGGACGGTTACCGGGAAGATCAATTCTTTGAAGCAGGTAGAAGACTATATGCTGGAAAGCATGCATATCTACACAGAAAACATGGCTGCAGGTGCCCGAAGAGACTTCTTTGTTTTCTTGTTGCTTGACTTCCTCGTCGGAGTTATTACCTTCTCATTGGTTGCCCTTATTGTCCTGAAGCTTTTGAAAAACGTAGCCATTCTGGAGAAATTTACCAGGGAGGTAAAATCAGCCACTACCACTGAGCGGGTGGTCATCGACACCAAAGACGAAATCGGTCAATATGCCAGGACATTCAACGTGATGATGGACATGATCGTCTCTACCCAGGCAGAGCTCAAGCAAGCCAAAGATCACGCTGAATATATGTATGAAAACATTTACAAACAGTCGGAAGTGGTCTTTGAAAATGTAGCACAGGGCATCTTCTTATTAGACAAAGACCTTAAAATCAGCAATTTATACTCAAAAGCAGTAGAGAAGATCTTTGACAATGAGATCATCGCCAGTGAAAACTTTTGCAATTTCATGCAACCGCGAATTATGGAAAGGGATTACGAGGCTTTGCAGATGTTTATGAAGCACCTGTTTAACCCGGATATTGACGAAGATGTTGTGAATCAGCTGAACCCTGTAGAAGAGGTACAGATCTACATCACTAAGAATGGTGTAGTCATCACCAAGTATATCAGGATCTCATTCACCCGGGTGGTCCATGACAACGAAATTCAATCCATCCTGGTGACCATCACAGACGAAACAGAATCCGTTTTGCTCCAGCAGCACATGAAAGAAACTGAAAATATGAAGAAGCAGGATACCGAATACCTTTTTAATATCTTAAAGGTCGAGCCAGGTATGTTGCAGGAATTCATTGTTGTCACCAAAGCTACTTTAAAGGAGATCTCTGCTAAATACGAGCAGAACAAAACCGGAAACCTTAAGGAACTGCTCAAATACACCTACAGGACCGTCCATAAAATAAAAGGCAATGCCATGACTACGGGTGTGGACCTCGTCAGTGAAAGGGTGCATAAAATTGAGGATACTATCACGAAAATGATGGACATAGAGGTGACTGCCGACAAGTTTCTTTCTATTCTCTATGAACTGGAAGAGATTGACAAGACACTGACAGAGCTCCAAAAGATGTTGGAAAAGGTAGGTGAGATCTATAAAAAGATCTACACCCAGGAAGAAATCACTGCTCAGGAAAAGTTAGAAAATGACCTGAAAAATGGGCTCCAAACATTGTGTGAAGAGACACGCAAAGAAATTGACCTTGAGCTATCCATAGCGGATGACCTAGAAATCGATGACTCTCTGCAACAACCTGTGAGGGACATCCTGAACCAGATGATTAGAAACTCCATCTCTCATGGGATTGAAGATGCCGATGAGAGGCTGAATAAGGGGAAATCTTCAAAAGGAAAAATCACAGTAACCATAGATCAATCTATGTATGAAGGCCTGTCACTCTCCTACGAGGACGACGGGAGAGGATTGGACAAAGAAGGTTTTATCATGCAGGCCCTGGCTTCCGGGTGGATTACCGAAGAAGAAAAGGATCAACTTGACAAACAGCAAATTGTAGAATTACTCACTAATGAAGGATTTTCTACCACTTTGAAAGCTGACAAGCTTTCCGGTAGAGGCCAGGGGATGAGTGTGATCAAATCTATTGTGAGGGGACTTAATGGATCTCTCAAAATTGACTTTAAGCAGGATGAATATTTCCGGCTTACAGTCAAATTACCACTTTCCAAAGAACACAACCTCGAAAAAGTTGCCTAACACCCAAAAACCAACAATTGAATGAATATGAAGCTCCTTATTGTAGATGATTCTTCCGTGATGCAGCGAACCATTCAGAAAAACCTGGTGGATTATGGCCTGGAGATCGTGGGTACTGCCTCTAATGGAATCCAGGCAATTGAGTTGGTAAAAAAACACAAGCCGGATGTCATCACGATGGACATTACCATGCCTGAGATGGATGGGATCACCTGTCTGGAAAACATCATGTCAATACACCCCGATACCAAAGTGATGATGATCACTGCCTTGTCCGACAAACTGACCGGGCTACAGGCATTGGAAAAAGGAGCACGTGGTTTTATTTATAAACCGGTAAATAGCGAAAATCTTACCCGGGCACTTGATAAACTCTTAAAAAGAAAAGTAAGTGGAAGTCAATAAGGAAGAATTTGAGAGCACATGCAGGTTGTTCATTGAGTCAGTCAGCAACTATTTTAGTGTAATGACAGATCATGACTCTGAGATCAATGTCCCCTTTCTCAAGGACATTACGCAACTCGAACTGAAACAATACACTGGCATGATTGGCATATCCGGAAACAAACAAGGTTATGTCTATTTCTCTGCAAATCAGGACCTGTTTGAAGAGTTGATCAACATTTTTATCGGTATTGACGACCCTGACACCGATGATTTGATGGATATGGCAGGAGAAATCTCTAATGTAATTGCGGGCAACATCCGGGCGAGTCTTGGTACTAACTTTATCATCTCCGTCCCTCTGGTCTTTGAAGGAAAACCAGCAGACCTCGAATTTCCTGAAGACACCTTTGTTTACGTGATTCCCCTTACGTGGAGAAATCACCAGGCATATGTAATTGTAGGCTTACAATAAAATTTTTCAAATGATCAACCAGGCAGATATCAATAGTATCAAAACTTATGGAGCGGATGTAACCCAGACCAAAATCTCCAGGATCGAAGATGGCACCAGAAAAAACTACTTTTCTTTGCTGCCTTCGCCCAAAAGAATCAGGGAAAGCATACCAAACTCCTTTGTGATCATCAACCCCATGAACACGGTGGGCGGTGACGGCTATTGGTTTGCAGAGAATGATAAAGCCATTCTGATCGCCGTCTTTGATTGCATGGGCCATGGGCATTTCGCCAGTATGATGGCCAGGACATACATCAAACTACTTAGACAAATCATAGACGAACAGGGGATCTTCTTCCCCAATCAGGTCCTACTTGAAATCCATACTGCCGTACAAAAAAAATTCAGCAATAGCACCGCGAAAAAATCACTGATCGGGACCGGAGCAGATTTTGGGATTGTGCGTATAAACAAAGCTATCCGGGAAATGGAATTTTCCGGAGCGAAGATGAATCTGTATCAGGTAAATGACGGTAATCTTAACGTGATCAAAGCCGATAGGATCCAGGTAGGTGAGTATTTTGAACACGACCATGAATATGTCACCCACATCATCGATTTAAAGAAGCAACAGGATTCCAAATTTTACCTATTTAGCGATGGGGTAACGGACCTCATGGGTGGGCCGGAAAATAAAAAATTCGGATCTGCCCGACTCAAGCAATTGCTGGAATCGATTTACCCACATACCATGGAAGACCAGAAAAAAGAAATGGTCTCAACATTGGGTAAATGGCAAGGATCTAACATGGCTCTGGACGATGTATTGCTGATGGGTTTCTCGTATTAACTATGAGATTTCTTTCCCATCCTCCACAAAGAAAGTAACCTTCATTGCCTCCATAGGGCATATTCTCGTCGCATCTAGGGGTTTTGTCGTAGAGGGATTTACGATTAAGCCTGTATTGATCAAACCTGTTGCTAAAAGTAGCTTTGAATAGTGATCTAATTAAAAATATTAAGCTATGGTAAAGTCTAACAGGGTAACGATTCTCATCCTCTGCTTTTTTGCAGTTTCAGCCATTTTGAATGAGTATCGACCCTCGGAAATTTTAGAACAGGTAAAGACCTCTTTGGTAATGAATCCCGGAATATATACCTCAGAAAATGTTGAACCCGGATTGGTAGAAGCCTTCAATCTTCCCACTTTTATACTGCTATCATTATCTATCATTGGAGGCCTGTTCATTATCGCCCTTTTAAAACTTTCCAGGTCAGGAAGAATCATCTCTACGCAAAATGTACTATCGGCCAGGCAAGAAAAAGAACTAGAACATGTGCGTCAAATCCTGGAAGCCCAGCAGACGAAGAAAATCAGATTAAGAAACTAATCCATAGAGAGGTTCGGGGGTAACCTCCCTCAATCATCTCATAGAGAATACACTATTTACACATTTCAATTAACAAACAAAATATTTCGATGAAGTAGCCAAATTCAGAAAAATGAAGACCACAACCAACCAGCAGCAAATTGAAACTAACCGAAAAGATCCCACTCTTTTCAACATTTTATATGTTGATGAGGATGATATCAACATTCGGGTATTTAACGATTCCTATCACAAGGAATACAACTTATTCTCAGCGCAGTCAGGCACCAGGGCACTAGAGATAATCATGGAAAATAACATCCATGTGCTCATCAGTAGTTACAAAGTGCAGGGCACCAATGGCATCGATCTCCTGCATCAGGTGCTTTCGCAAAAGCCTGAGATTATCCGGGTACTGACCGGAGACGTCGATCTTGATACCCTGATCCGGGCAGTCAATGAAGTGAAAATTGATAAATACATTCCTGAACACTGGGATGCAGATAATGTCAAGAGATTGATTGATGAAGAATTGCAAAAATTCAGGACCATTGATGATTACCACCTGGTAGAACTGCCACGTATTTCATTTCAGTCCAGGATTGGGAAAGAAGAAATGGAAACAGGTGGAGAAACTGACTGTCATGTATCGCGGATCTTCCCTAAGTCATTCGAGATCATCAATTACCCGGAAGAAAGTCAATCCAATTTTCAATGGGTGGGCAACACGGAGCAGGGGCATAAGGTTGTCATATTGCTTAATACCATCCTCCATCCCAGCCAGGATTTTCACATAAAGCATGACCTATCGGAGCACATTCAGACTATTGTAAATGAGTATAATTCCTGCAATCAACAAATCATTAACAAAGTTTCGGCCTGTTATCGGGAGATTGTTTCGAAGTATAATCTGAGCATTGATGAAGATTTTGATATAAGCATTTGCGCATTGTTCATTCACCATAAGAATGATACACTGCAGTATTTTTCAAATTACCCCGGATTGAAACTATTTGATCTCCATTTGAATGAATATGAAGATGGGATGTATTCCGGTTTTTACAGGATGAGCTCGGTCAGCAGAATTTTTGTTTTTTCAAGCTCATTCAATGCGCATTGCCTGGGAGAACTCACCTACAGTCAATTGATCAATGAATCCATTGAGATGGATCTTGACCGACAGGGTCATTTCCTTGAAATGGAGGTTATCAACTCACACCTGACAACATTTAATGTATCGATAATCGGCATTGAATTGAATAAATATCCTCATCAGTCAGCGAGCTAATGATGGAAGAAATAAACAAGAAAAATATGTAAGAAGACCAGTACAAATTGAATGGCCATGGCCATACGAGAAAATCATATGAAAACCTAAAACACAAATTATAATGTCACTGAATCCAAGAAAAACATGCATCATCATAGAAGACAATCCTGCTTTTGTGAAAATCCTGGAAGTATTTATCCGAAGACTTGGCTATTTGGATGTTGTGAGTTGCCATGATGATTCACTTAAATCTGCTGTTTCTATTTTCAGGTATAAGCCTGACCTGATTTTTCTTGACATCAGCATATCTGGACTGAATGGACTGGAGATGATGGAAACGTTGGAATACAAGCCCAAAACAATCGTCATTTCCAATCATTCGGATGAATGCCTGGATGCTTATTCAGAGGTAAGAGTAGATGCTTTCATGCAAAAACCAGTCTCTTTTGAGCATTTCAAAGAGGTCGTAAATTCCGTACTCACAGAAAATGTCCCAGTCAGTTAAAACATCATTATCCATCACCGAAATTGAAGCCTACAAAGCCATATGTAGTGCTTTTCAGGATGCCATTGTAGTCACCGACCTCCAAGGGTTTATTGTGCTGGTAAACAAAAAGGCCGAAGAGATATTTGGATTCGATGCTGGTGAAATGATTGGCTATTCTGTAGAGAACCTATTTCCGGAAGAACTCTCCAACAAGCAGCTGGAGTCAGGTCACGACTACATCAACAATTTGATTGGTGAGTGTAAATCCGGTGAATCAGCTGAGAGTAGTGTGGTGACAGCATGTAGGAAAAACAATAAGGAGATATTTGTAAATATCAATTCTAATCTGGTCAAGATTGGCGAACAGGACCTGATCGTATCTTTCATCAAGGATGTAACAATCAGCGAAAACCTGGAGCTTCGATTCCATAAAATGGTTGGTGAAATTCAGGATTACTCCATTGTGTTTCTGGATGCAAAGGGTGAAATCACCAATTGGAACAAGGGAGTAGAAAGAATACTGGGCTATTCCGAAAAGGAAATCATCTCTAAAAAATGGGGAATCTTTTTTTCGGAGGAAGAACAAAATGGTGTGGTCCCTGAAATGCTTCTGGAGAAAGCCAGTCTCAATGGACGTGCTGAGCATGAAGGATGGCTGATGCGTAAAGATGGTAGTCTCTTCTGGGCATCCCTTATCCTGACAGCCATATACAACAACAGTGGCAGGGTACTTGGATTCTCCAAAGTAACACGAGACCTCACAGAACGCAAACGATCTGAAGAAATGGTGAGATCTCAGGCTGAAGAACTTCAGTTAAAAAACAAAGAGCTTGAAAATTTCACCTATATAGCCTCTCATGATTTGCAGGAGCCATTGAGCACCGTTACCAGCATGGTAGAGCTCATTCGTGACGAATCAGATTTTAAGTTTAGTGAAGATACTGAGGAATACTTTTCGTTTATTGAAGAGGCAGTGAGTAGAATGAGAAACCTGATCAAAGGGCTTCTCAAATACTCCAGGCTTGGCAGGAACAGGGAGCTTGTAAACGTGAACCTCCAAGAGTTGATAGAAGACGTACAACAAGATTTGAGCAATCGCATCAAAGCTGAAGGAGCCATCATTGAAGTGATGGACCCATTACCTGACATAAAAGGTTTCCCGGTTGAACTAAGACTATTATTCCAAAATATTATTGGCAATGCTTTAAAATTCATCTCTCCAAAGAGAAAGCCTCAGATAAGGATTTTCGCGAGTGAGTTTACTAATTATTGGAAATTTGCCATAGAAGACAATGGTATAGGTATCAAAGAAAACTATCTATCCAAAATCTTTGTGATTTTCCAACGTCTCCATGACAAAAGCCTTTACGAAGGTGATGGCATAGGACTGGCACATTGCAAAAAGATTGTAGATATCCACGAGGGTACCATATGGGCCGAGTCAGCATTCGGTTCCGGAGCAACATTTCACTTCACTATATCAAAAAACATCAAATCCACTGCAGAGGCAGATAAGGCCTCCATGGTTTTTGTGAACTAAATATTAAGTCATGAAAGTAAATTCGATACTTCTGGTCGATGACAATCCGGCTACCAACCTGGTACACCGCAAGATGATTACTAAAAATATGATCACTGATAATGTGTTTGTATGTAAAACCGGAGACGATGCCATCAATTTTCTGAATAGATGCAATGAGGAATCTGATATATCAGTAAAAGCGAGGAATATGCCCGATCTTCTTCTGCTTGATGTCAATATGCCAGGCATGTCGGGTTGGGACTTTATCCAGGAGTATAAAAAAATCAACTTCACGGGTTATGAGCCCATGATATTTATGTTGACCACTTCTTTTAATCCGGATGACCGATTCAAAGCTGATGGCAATGAATTTGTACAGGGATTTATCAATAAACCCCTTACTGCAGAAACACTGAATCGCGTAGTAGATATCTATTTTACTGAGAAGCTGCTAAAAACCTAATCACAAAGGTTTTCATTCAAGGCAAGCTTTACCAGACTGGCTACATTCTTCACTTTCAGCTTCTTCATGATGTTTGTCCTGTGCGTGTCTACCGTACGAATACTAATAAACAACTCAGCAGCTATTTGCTTATTGCTCAGTCCTTTTACCAGGTTATTAATGATTTCCTTTTCCCTTGAGGTCAGGTTATATTTTACCGTGGATTTTGATGCCAGCATGGACTGAGCCAACACATTAGAAACTTCTTGTGTGATGTATCTTTCACCTTTGTGGATGGTCTCAATGGCTTTGAGCAATTCACTTTCATCGGCATTTTTAGGAAGATATCCCAACGCTCCATGTTCAAAGCTTTTCATGATATATTCAGAATCTTTGTGCATGGAGAGGATCAATACCTTAACCTCCTGACCAGTATCCTCCAGTTTTTTCAGTAGCTCAATCCCATTGAAATCAGGCATACTGATATCACATATAAGGATATCAGGCTTTAGATCCTCTAGCATGGTGATGGCCTCGCTTCCATTATTGGCTTCGCCCACTACCTCTACCCCCGGTGTCCCTGACAGCAAAAAGACTATACCTTCTCGTGCCACCAGGTGATCATCAGCTATTAAAAGTCTAATTATATCGCCCCCCTCTTGAGTCCCTGAAATACCATTGGTTCTTATATGGTTAGGACTTAAATTCATAGCAGTTGCTGGTTTTACTTTTATTATTTAGTCAATATAAATAATTTTATTCATAAATCACTGCAAAGTCTCCTGTAATGGTAATAATATCGCTTTCATTAGCATGAGCTAATCCAATAAAAAAAATATCAGCTACTCCCTGTCAGTTTTAATTGTTAACACTGGTTTTACCTGAATGTTCAAATCCAAATTAAAGTGTATAATAGCCTTTTTCAGAATTAATCTACTTATATTTAGATTATCTGAAAGATGACATATAATCTCCAAATGTAATGTCACAAAAATATCTATGAAGAATATCCTTGTAGTAGAAGACTCAGCTGTTGTGAATCAACACATATGCGTAATCTTACGAAATGCGGGGTATCAAACTGTAAGTGCGTTTAAGGGCAGCGAGGCCCTGGAAATAATGAAGACTCAGAAATTCGACCTCGCTTTGCTGGATCTGATGATGGAGACGCCTGATGCCGGGTTGGTAGCTGGTAAAAAGCTAAGTGTTGAATACCACGTACCTATAGTCTTCCTCACAGCCCTTACAGATGACAAAACGATGTCTCAGGCACTGGATCTCTTTCCATACGGATACATCATCAAGCCATTTGATGAAATGAGTCTGCTCACCACCATACGGGTGGCCTTGCTCAAGTCACAAAGTGAAAGAACACTGGTAGAAAACAATGAAGTATTCCATTCAATTCTTGAATCGGTTGACCAGTATATCATCTTATCCATTAATGGAAAGATTAAGTATGTAAACAGAATGTTTGAAGACCTGTCCGACATGAACTTCAAAGAACTTGCTGAGAAAGATATCAACAAGCTTATTTCTCTGGAACTACTTGACAACAACCAACCCAATGGGGAGGTGCAAAGCATTGCAGATAAAATCAACAACCAGGACATCTTCCACATTCAGATCAAGGGAAAGAAAATAGAAGGGTATTTTGGAGATCACTATTTGAATGAATTCTCCGATGGGCGAAACCAAATCAAGCTGGTAGTCTTCAAAAATGTGACGGATCGTGTCCTTCACTCAAACTTTAGAGAGAAGCTACGCCTGGCCAACATCAAATCTTTTGTGGACGGGCAGGAAAAAGAACGTGTTAGAATCGCCGTGGAGATTCACGATAGCCTTGGGCAATTACTCAACCTGATCAAACTAAAAATGAAGGCGGCAAATATCAATAACCAGGAGATTCTCCACATCCTTGATCAGGCAGTAGATGAAACGGTGAGGATATCAGAAAATATGCTACCCAGGAAAATCCTGAATTTTCCCTTGCTTACCTGTATCAACCTGCTCTCCGAATCATACAATTCTGATAAAATCAGTGTCCATTTCAACCATTCTGAAGTCCCTCCCATCGAAGATCAGGTTGTGAAAACAAACATCTATCGCATCGTGCAGGAAGCCCTCAACAATGCCCTCAAATACAGTCAGTGTGAAAACATTTTCATACAAATGAACAAACAAGACGATCTCATTACACTAACCATTGAGGATGATGGGATTGGTTTTGAAAATGACGGCCAATCTGGTAACGGACTCACCAACATGAAGATGAGAGCCACAGCCATAGGTGGTGAGCTTAAAATTGAGTCCCAAAAAAACGTAGGCACCCTGGTAATCTGCGAATTTCCGCTTGAAAAAATTTTAGAAAAAAATGAAAAAGAAGAAGACTACCACAGGTAGCATCATTGAACCAGCTAAATACAATGATCATTTCCAAATCCATCCAAGATCATATCCTATCTTACTATCTAACCTATGAGCCTTAAGGTCACTTTCATTGAAAAAGATAAATGTGACATCAAAGGAATTAACCAGCTATTACTTCAAGACAAAGAAGCTGTCCTTGTCATATCAAACTGCACAAAGCCCTTTTTAAAAAAACTTCAGGGATCGTCCATTGCAGATAAAATCCAACTGATAAAAAAAGACACAACGCTAAAATCCGGTTGGGTCTATTTGATACCTGGAGATTTGCCTTTCGGGTTCAATGGCCAAGCTGTTCAGGTAGAAAAATCCTTCACACTCAAATGGGAAGATTTATCTAAAAGCACTCAAAACGAGCTCTATCTGCTTGATAGTGATTTTAAGATCCTCGACACCAACAAGGCTGCGGTAAAAAACCTGAAAATCCCTTTGAGAGAACTCAAAAACGCCTACTTATATGATGTGCTTACCAGGCATTCCAAAAAGTCTCTGGTTGGATTGTTGGACCCCATACAGGCTGGTCAGCAAGAAAGAATAACCTTTGAATGCATCCACACCAGAGCAGATAAAACCACATACCCGGTGGAGTGCACAATATCCAAGCTTAGCAGCCCCAACGAAAATATTTTCTTGTATAAGGCCGTTGATATTACTAAGCAAAAAGAGATACTTCAGGTCTCAGAAACCCACGCAGATCATCTGCAGACATTAGCGAATAACTTTCCGGGAGGGTCAATTAGTTTATTTGATTCAAAACTGAACCTGTTGTTTACAGGTGGTGAAGGGTACAGCAAGTATGGAATGGACCCTGCTGATTTGATCGGATTGAACGCCAGTGATTTCTTAAAAGATAAAAATTACCAACTACTTCTGGATGCCAAAAAGAAAGTGGTCACGGCAAGTAGCTTTTCTTATGAGACAACTTATAAAGACAAACATTTCAGAAATACGCTGAAGCCAATCTATGGGAAGAGAGGTTTTTTCAGGTATTACATACTTACCTCCTCAGACAACACCAAGTTTAAAGAGCAGCAAAATGAACTCCTCATTGAAAAAAACAACTTTGCTGCCATCAAAAATGCGCTGGATAGAAGTGCTTTGGTCTCTATCACGGATAAGAAAGGAATAATCGTACACGCCAACAAACCATTTTGTGACGCTTCAAAATACAAGCTACATGAACTGATAGGTAATAAGCACAACATTGTCAACTCCGGCTATCACTCCAGGGCATTTTGGAAAGATATGTGGAAGACAGTAAATAAAGGAAATACCTGGAGATCTGAAGTCAAAAACAAAGCCAAAGATGGGACCTACTACTGGGTAGATACTGTGATCAACCCTATCATAGATATTGATGGAAAAATCGCCAACTTCCTCTCAGTCAGATACCTGATCACGGAAAGAAAGGAATTGGAATTCAACCTACTCCAGATCACAAACAAATTTGTTCTGGCTTCGCAGGCGGCTGGTATTGGTGTCTGGACTTTTGACTTTGACACACTCGAAGTCTCGTGGGATATACAGATACAGGGTATTTCCGAACTTGGTTTTTTTAAGGGCAGTTTTGAAGACTGGTTGCAGTTTCTGCATCCGCTGGACAGGGAAATAGTAAGCCAGACACTAAATCCTGAAAATCTGCATGCAAAAGAATTTGAGTTGGAAACCAGAGTGATCTCAACAACCGGGCAGCAATATCACATCAACCTCAAAGCTTCCATTGAGTCCAGAGAAGGAAAATCCAAACGAGCAATAGGACTGACCTGGGATGTCTCCCGCGAAAAGAAAGTTCAACAAAACCTTGAAGAAGCCCTTGAAGACCGGGAGGTTATGTATAAAGAACTCCACCATCGGATCAAAAACAATTTGCAAATGGTCAATAGCCTGCTGTATATCCGTGGTACACACACTACTAATGAGGAACTCAGGGAATTTATAAAAGACACAAGCACCAAGATCAACTCCATATCTGCCATTCATGAGAAACTGCTTCAACTATCTCCCATGAATCAGTTAAAGATCAATGATTACCTGGTTACATTGTGTGACAATATCGTAAAAACTTATTCCGACAGGAAACGCACATTCACACTGGATATAAATGTAATATCAGAACTCTTTGATGTAGACACAGCTTTGAATATTGGGCTGATCATAAATGAAATACTCTCCAACACCATCAAGTATGCTTACCCTGAGGAAGGTGGTTTGATCATTGTGTCTTTACATAAACAAGATGACCAGTATATCCTACGCGCAAAAGATAAAGGTGTGGGAATTTCTGATGAAAAACGAGCGAATCTAAAGTCTTCTTACGGGATGCAACTCATCGAGTTATTTGTTCGCCAAATAGACGGAAAAATGAAAATCCAACATCAAAACGGCACATCTTACACAATCAGATTTAAGAAGCCTGCAGGCTAAAAAACCGTGAAAACAGGCATTTATCCTGTTTTTAAGTGTCAGTTTAACATTTTTACCTATATACTCATAGGTAGTTTACTCTATTTTAAAATCAAGGTATTTGCCGATTACATAAAACAACTAGCTCATCTACTTTTGATATCAGAATTTTAGTGAAATCTGTATTAAATCATAACCACTGGAAATAATGAAGTATTATGAAATTGGAATAAAAGCTGTAGCTGCCCTGATGATATGTGGTGTTCTTCAGTCATGCTATGTACAGAAGGGCACAGAGGTCCATGCCACAGTGATACATGAACAGTATCCGGAAGACAATGCCTTTGATGAGGTTCAATATGTGGAAGTGGTTACGGTAGAAGAAAATCTTGAGCCATCCAGAAGCCTTGAAGCCTTGAGTACCAACCTTCTGCTTATAGACATTGAAAACAAAAAGAAAGTGACACGATGGGAAGACAACCTTAGCTATAGCTATAATTCTGAATCAAAAACTTCAAGATGGGGAGAGAAAACTGAAACCTTTCCGACAGTAATCGTCAACAACTAATTCAACCAAATCTCAATCAGCTATGAGTAGTTTATTTCAGGACGAAAACGATATATTGGAGGAATTCCAAAAGAAGATCGATAACAAGTCCTACACACACGAAGACGTTATTACTTTCAAAGAACAATTTGAAGGACAAACCGCCGAAAGCCAGGTAATGCTAAAAATTAGCGATCGTCTTCAAAAACGCCTGGACACAGCCAATACCAAGATCAAAGAAAAGAACGATGAGATCGTCAGCAAAAACGAAAAGCTCAATGAGGCTTTAGATAACCTGATGAAGGCCAGGGTAGGTAAGAAAGCATCTACCATCATGTTTACAGCCACCATATTACTCTTCGTTTCTGAGGAGCTCTATGTGGGTCCGCTGTTAGAATATTTTGTGGGCTATGCCTACCTCATCCTGATCTTAAAAGGTGCAGTGGCCATTGGACTGAAATCCTTTGAATCCATTCTTGAAAACATTTTTGTGAACGGGGCAAAAAAGAAAATAGTGAAAGAAGCAAGGAGTGAATCTCGTGAAACTAAAACTTATAACATATTAGAGGGATCTATGAGTAAGCAGAGTTCCGCAGCTTAGGGATTGTGATTTGACACGAGTAAACAAAGGAACTGAATAAAATATAGACCATGGAAAACTTTACAATAGAACCATCACCACTCACACCATTCGTCAGCTTTGATAGCCAAACAGGTATCCTGGAGCTGAAAGGAAGATCCAGCCCGGACAATGCAGTAGTGTTTTACGAACAAGTAATAAGCTATTTTGATCAGTATTTTGTGACTGGGGAAGCAGGAGATATTACGATCAATGTTGGATTGGAATACTTCAATACCAGCTCACTTAAATGTATTTTTCAAATTTTAAGAAGGATTAAGGAGGGTGCGGAAAAAGCATCCCAAACGCTTGAGATCAACTGGTTTTACGAAGAAGATGATGAGGACATGTTGGAAACCGGGGAGGATATTTCTTCCTTACTTGATATGGAGTTTAACTATCACAGTGACGGCGTTGGCATTTCCTGATCAATCAAAATACACAGTCGCTTAAACCATTAAATACACCAAAACATTATGATCCAGTACCAAAACATCCATGACAACAACCTTATTCTGATGTATAAAGGTATATTAACCTTTGACTTGTTGTCAGCCATCATCGGTTCTGTAGAAAGAAGAATTAATGAGTTTGAAACGGAGAGAAGGGTTCAGAAGAAGTTTTACTCAATTCTCACAGAATGTATCCAGAATGTGTACTATCACCTGGAAGATGGGACGAAAAAAGAACTACCCATTGAATCCGAATCTGTGCTGGTGATGATCTCTGCCAAGCCAAAATATTATAAAATCAAAACCAGTAATCACATTCCCAATACCAACTTAAAACCGCTCATAGAAAAAATTGAGCAAATCAATAATCTGAATAAAGAAGAGTTAAAGGAGCTTTATAAAGAAGCTTTGTCTAACGATTCGTTCAGTTCAAAAAATACCGCTGGTATAGGGCTGATGGAAATTGCCAGAAAGACCGACTATAAGTTGGAGTATGATTTTGAAAAAATAAATGAGACACACTCCTGCTTCAATTTCGAAATAAAACTGGCAAGGGGACAACAAGACATTACAATTGACGGGACCGAAAAAGTTCACAAAAGCATCGCCTAACACGCGGGTGATCAGTTAGTAACCTCTCTTTTCACTCTCAACACTTTAAGTATGTACTCCCAAAATTCTCCATAGACCACCTTATTTACACTTTTAGATTTTGGCACTTCTAAATGAAAAATTTATTGAATAACTTAAGAAGCTAAGGTCAGTCGGAGCTAGTATTTAACCACGAGAAAATGGAGCACACATTTTCAGAAATTTTTCAGGACAACAAGCTAAATGTGCTCAACATCCTCCCACAATTAGCCAGGGATCTGAATTTTGGTTTTCAAATCACAAATAAGCAAGGAAATTTTCTCGAAAACGATCCATTATGTGCTAATATATTTAAATTTAAAAACGGATCTGCTGGTTCGGCAAACTTTTTTGATCTGATATCTGACAATGACCGTGAAAGGATCACACAGATCTATAAAAAGCTTGATGACACGAAAAGTTTTAATACAGTGGCCACGCTCAGGACAATATCTAATACAAAAAAAGAGTTCACTTGTGAGTTATTCTTTTACGAGCTTTTTGATGATTTAAATAAAGAGTGGTATGTTGCTGGAATGTTGAATCCTGATGTTCCTAGCCAAAGCAAATCAATAATAAACCATTGGGCCTACGAGGAGATCATTGGCAAGTCTGATGAGGCCATCATTCAGCTGGGACCAGATTGGCAATTAATAGATATCAACAAAAAGGGGCTCGATTTCACTGGATTTAGTAAGCAGGAGTTACTTAATTCAAGTCTTTTGCGACTCATTGAGCCCAGATATCGGATAAAAGTCAGAGATTTTTATCAAATCCAGCGAGAGCAGAAAATTTCCACTACGGTATTTGAGTTTCCAATCCAATCAAAAAATGGTAATTATAGGTGGATCAAACAGAAATTTCACATCTTATTTGACTCAAAAGGCGACATCAGGGGCTACATAGGTCTATCCAAGGACGTTACAGAAATGATTCATCTGAAGAAACAACTTTCGGTGATGGATCAGGTGCTGGAAAAACGTGTGAACTGGAGAACAAAAGAGCTTGATAAAATCAACAACAAACTGAGAAGTGAAATTGATTTGAGGGCACA
This sequence comes from Cyclobacteriaceae bacterium, assembly GCA_965228595.1. Taxonomy (GTDB): domain Bacteria; phylum Bacteroidota; class Bacteroidia; order Cytophagales; family Cyclobacteriaceae; genus UBA7330. The sequence goes on from OZ245828.1 coordinate 1,199,216, forward strand.
GACAGAGCTAGCCCTCAGGGAATCAGAAAAAGAGTACCGGTCTCTTTTTCAAAATGCCAATGACGCAATCATCATCATTGATGCTGAGAATGAAAACATTTTAGAGGTGAATGATGTAGCCTGTCAGGTTTATAACATTGAAAGAAAAGATTTCTTAAACAAAAAGCTTAAGGATACCCTCGGCTCTGAAGCCAGCAACATCAAGACTCAAATTTTTCAGACACTCTGCCAAAAGAAACATTATCTCAGTGAAATCACTGTAGAGGTAGACAAAAAGGAAAAAATCCTCGATGTGCATGCCACAGAAGTGGTTTATAAAGGAAGAAAGGCCATACTCAGTGTCAACAGAGATATCACGGGCAGAAAGCAAATCCAAAAAGAACTGCTAGATGAAAAGACGCGCGGGCTGACAGCCCTGATCGATGGTCAGGAGATGGAGCGAAGGAGGCTTTCAAGAGAGTTGCATGACGGGCTGGGTCAATTGTTAACAACATCCTTAATTTATATCAAGCAGCTCAAGAAGAATGTAGACCCGGAGGCAGCTGGCATTGCGGAGCGCATTAAGGAAATCTTAGAAAATACGATGGAGGAAGTGAGAGCTATCTCACATAACTTAATGCCGAGCGTCCTGGATGATTTTGGCTTACCTTTGGCACTGAAAAATATGGTGAACAACCTGAAAAAAAATACTGAAACGAACATTGAACTTCATATAGATGAAGACATCCCCAGAATGGCTGCAGACGTGGAGGTAGGCTTGTATAGAATTGCTCAGGAAGGCTTGAATAATGCCCTGAAGCATGCTGGAGGTGCTACAATACAAATTGATTTATCTATAAGACAAAAAAATTTAAAGCTGGTAATAAAAGATACTGGTCCTGGATTTGCTATGGATTCCACCTATATGGATAAGAGAGGAAACGGTGTAGCAAACATGGCTCAACGAGCAAATAGCATCAATTGCAAATTTAATATTCAATCAGACGTGGGAGTTGGTACAGAAATATGCGTAAAGTATAGATTATCAAATGAATAAGATCAAGATTATCTTAGTAGAAGACCACCCTATGGTTAGGATTGGTCTAAAATCGCTACTCAGTGGCAGTGAGCATATCGATATCATTGGTGAAGCATCGAATGGAGTAGAGGCTATTGAATTAATTGAGAAGGATCCTCCGGAAATTGTTCTTTCCGACATCTCAATGCCTCAAATGAATGGTCTGTCGCTTGCCAAACATATTCAGGACAACCATCCGGATATTAAAGTATTACTACTCACGATCCATATGGAGCCCGAATACATCATCGAAGGATTTGATGCGGGCATTATGGGATACCTCCCAAAAGATTCCAGTCAGGAAGAATTAATTGAAGCCATTGAGACCATCTATACAGGCGGTAAATACATGTCACAGAAAGTGAGTGAAATCATTGCACAACGATTGATCAGAAAAGATCCGTTTCAGAAACCCAACACCAAGCTCACCCCCCGGGAAAAGAAGATCCTGGAAATGCTTGTAGAGGGAGATCGCAACAAAGAAATTGCAGAAAAACTCTCTATCAGTGTGAGGACCGTGGACACGCACCGAACCAATATCATGCGCAAACTTGATGTGAACAATACCGCTGAACTCGTAAAAAAAGCCATTAGCGACAGCCTGATCTAGTTTATTTGGATACCAGTCGGTCCAATCGCATATTTACCTTTAATTAAAGGGTTTAATTCAGTAATTTTAGCCTTGTGATGAAAGCCTGCGGAAAGCTGCTACTGGCAACAATACTGATATTCATTTGCCTCAAACCCTGTGCACAAACCTGCCTGCAAAAGCTGGACAGTGCTGAACGTTTCATTTATACAAACCCCGAAAAATCAAAATTCTACGCCGTTTCACTCCTTGCGGATCTGGATTCCAATATCTGTGTGGTAGAAATAGGCTATGCGGCCATGTACAACAACCTGGCATTGATCCTTTTGGAACTGAATGAAAAAAAGAGAGGATTAGAGGCTTTTCATCAGGGTCTTAGACATGAATTGAAAGTAAAGGATTCCCTGCACAAAGACTTATTGGGACTTTATTACAATCTCAGCGCTGTTTACCAGGAAATTGGTCAATTTCTGGAAGCCAGAAAATATATTGAAATGGCTGGAAAGATCACCGGGGGCACACTCAACAAAATCCCGGAAGCCGAAATAGCCTATTACTACAACAGGGGCATCTACGAACGCGAAGTTGGAAACTTCGAAGCAAGTCTTGAAGCCCTCAATCAGGCTCTCGAAATCAATGCCAACAACAATGACTCCATCAGGATTCTTCTAAAAATCGAATTGGGTACCACACGGCGACACTTTGGGGATATGGACAAGAGTGAAGAGGAATTGATGGAGGCCGTAAATCTTGCCAAATCCTACGATGAACTCCTTTACCTTCAGGCCATTGACCGCTTATCTTCTTTGAAGATCGAACAAGGGGAATATTCTGATGCGGAGAATTACCTGCTCTATAACCTGAAAGTAAAAAATCAAAAATACCAGGATGACCCCATACTCATGCTGGAAACATTAAATGAGCTCGGGTTCCTTTATCACAGGCTACATATCAATAGTGACGCCGGAAAGTACCTTTCGATGGCCCTTGAAACAGGAAAAAACATCCGAACCATCAAACCTTACATGGAAAATAACCTGGGAACCATCTACATGGATGAAGGCAAAATCGATGAGGCCGAGGAATTTTTCATCAAGAGCTCTGAAGGCTTTAAGCAGCTTTATGGAACCTTAAATCCGGATTATGCCAGTACCTTAAACAACCTTGCCAGTGTGCATAAAGCCAGAAATCAATTAGGAAAAGCTCTGGACCTTTACAGTAAAGTATTAGACCTCGACAAAGTGATCTATGGCATTGATCATCCCCGATATGCCACCTCACTAAACAATGTAGCCTTGTTGTACCTGCAGCTGGGTAATTTTTCTTTGGCTGGAAAACTACTGACCGAGTGTAAGCAAATCAGAGAAGTGGTACTTGGAAAGTATAACCCGATGTACATCAAAACCCTCAATGACCTGGGGATCTACCACCTGCTGATGAATGACACGCTGGCCGCCCTGAATTTATTCAACCAGGCCTTAGGGGCTGAAATCAAACATATGCAGGATGTTTTCCCGGTCCTGACAGACAATCAAAGAAAGCTTTACTTCGATGAAACCAGATACAATATCGAGCGATTCTGTTCGCTGGCATTTTCTGACAAGTATCTCAACTCCAGCTATGCAACAGATGCACTCAACCATTTTATCAATACAAAGGGAATACTCTTTTACGCTTCTGAAAAAATGCGTAACCTGATCCAAAGCAGTAACAATCAGCATGTCATCAACTTATTCAACCAATGGAGGGAAAAGAAATACAGACTCGCTCAGGCCTACCTGCTCACTATCGAAGAACGTAGCAAACAGGGAATATCCATCGAAATGCTCGAAAATGAATGCACAGACCTGGAAAAAGAACTGTCTCAATCGTTCAAAGTTTTCTCTGAGCAAGATAAATCCACCTACCATACATGGGAAGAAATAAGTGATGTTCTCCGCGAAGGATCAGCTATCATTGATATCATCCAGTTTCGAAACTATCAGGTAAATGTAGCTGATGAGCAACTTCACCAGGGATTTGAGGACGAATCCAGATATATGGCTTTTATCATAAAACCCAACCGCGTACTCGAGCCAGTGAAATGGTCAGACTATACTGATTTCAATAAAGGATATAGCCTCTATAAAAACTCTTTGAAATATGGCATAAGGGACACGACCAGCTACGATGTTTTCTGGGAGCCATTAAGTCCTCATTTACAGGATATCTCCCATGTCTATTTCTCACCAGACGGCATATTTCATAAAATTAATCCGGTGATCTTTTATGATCATTTTAGGGACATGTATGTGATTGATGAGTATGATATCATCAATATCACCAGCGGAAAAGACCTGTTGTATCAGACGGAATCTCAATTTGCCAGGGATGTGAAAATCTTTGGTAATCCCAATTTTGCGAGACTCAATACCGGTTATAAACTCAACCAGCTCCCCGGAGCTGAACAAGAAGCCAATGACATCTCAAAGATCCTTGATGTAAGAAGGTGGAAGTCTGAAACCTATTACTTTGACAATGCTACCGAGCAACGATTGAAAACACTTCAAAATCCAGGGGTAGTACACATTGCCACCCATGGCTATTTCAATGACGACCCTGACAACGTAGATCCACTCTACAGTTCGGGAATTTTCCTGACCAGGTCCGATGAAAGTGAAAATGATGGAATTCTTACAGCTTATGAGGCCATGAATCTGGTGCTTGATGAAACAAACCTTGTGGTGCTGGCTGCCTGTGAGACAGGACTGGGAACCATCCAAAACGGTGAAGGTGTTTTTGGACTCCAGCGAGCCTTTCTGGTAGCAGGTGCTAAAAATGTTTTGATCAGCCTTGTGAAGATCAATGACAATGCTGCAAGGACTTTTATGAACTTGTACTACGAACAGCTAAAGGAATTGCAGGACGCTCAAAAAGCCTTTTTTGCTGCCAGAACAGCCTTCAAAAAAATGGAAAATGATCCTTACAACTGGGGAGCCTATATCCTGGTTTCGAAGAGTCTTTAATAGATTAGCTAGCTCCCGGGATTCTCGGTAAACTGACTCACATCATCCTCGGAGACCAGATACTGCCTATTGATGTTGCCATTGGCTTCATAAGCCCTGATGGTATTTCCTGCCCTGATGACTTCTTCAACGAGCCCGTTCCACGTTCTCAAATCCTGAACAGATAACCCCAAAAGACCGGCAATATTCTCAATCGAATTCTCCTTCCTAACGATGTATGTTTTAGCAGTCCTCAATTCAATGGGGTGAACTGAATGAACGATTATTTCTACTTTTCTACTGAGAATTCTCTTAAACCAGTGGTCGTCGGCCCTTGTTAACTCCCCCCTGGGCAGCACTTTCAATTTTTCGCGGGGTATTCCTCTTTCTTCGAGGTAGTTTTTCACAGCATCGCCACGAAGACGGCTGAGACCATAATTATAGGTATCTCTTCCTATATTGTCCGAATAGGCAAGTATTGATATCTGACTATATGGTCTCCCTGCCAGCTGATCTACCAGGGCTGTTAATGCCTGTCGTCCTTCAGGCCTCAATTCATGTAAATCATAATCGAAATATATGGTCTCGTATTGGACCCCTTCGGTGTCCTCGGATTTTCCAAGCACCTGATCGAGTGAAGCTTTTGTTGATATGGGTTCAGCCTCTTTTTCTGTACGCTCTCTATTTCTACTAATCGAACTACTTTCAATATTCTCATTGTTTGCGCTACCTCCGGCTCCCTGTGCATCCAAATCATCCACCTGTGGTATGATATAATCGGTTCGACCCTGACCCCTGAGCCCCAATGAGCCCTTCGTATTTCGGTTGCTTAGATTTGAAGCAATAATTTCCCTATTTCCATCCACTTGCACAGTATCATCTAATAACTCCGGTTGTGGTTGTTCCCTTTTCACCGGCTCGAAAAACTCGTATCCCTGGTAATCCTCCACCCTGAATGTGACCAAATCGAGTGAACGCACATCCCTGAACCGGGACACAATCCTGGAATCAATCAGGGATTCCCCTGAGATCAGCAGTGAGAGGAAGAGTGCCTCGTCCCCAATCTCAAAAGAATAGATATTCAGAATTCTATGACCTTCCCCTCTGTTGGACGACAAAAAGCCAACACTGTCACAGATCATAAAGTAAGTATCATCTATGGTAGAGTTGAAGGGATAGCCCAGATTATATATTTCCGGCTCATAAAAAGATTCTCCTTTTGCCAGGTAAATATCATATCCACCATACCCCACATGACCATCGCTGGAGAAGATCAGACAATTGAAAGCTGACGAGAAATAGGGTGAAATTTCCTCTTCAGGAGAGTTAATCACACCTCCCATATTGATGGGAGGACTCCACGAGTCTGCCTCCAGTCCTCTCAGACTCATCCAGATATCGCTTCCGCCAAGGCCCCCGGGTCTGTTGCTGCTAAAAAAAAGCGTATCCCCTCCTCCAGTCACGAACGGCTGCTTATTCTCTGAGCCAGGTTCATTGATATAATCATTGAGTGGCTCAGGTGAGGTCCAGACACCATCTACGAGATAGCTTACCATGATCTGGCAGCCGGAGCCATCCTCGGTTTTACAGGTAGAATAATAAAAGCTTTTTCCATCCCGCGTAAAAGTTCCTGACCCCTCAGCCCAATGGGAATTAAGTGCATCAAATTTCTGGGCATTGGTATTGGAGGCGAACCTGCCATTTCTTCGCCGCTCATAAGCTACCAGATCCGGCAATAAACCGTCATATTGATTGCCCTCATATTGGGAAACACTTCTATTTCGAGTGGATGCAAACACCACATTCTGGTTGGAAGGATTGATTACAGCTCCGAAATCATGGAATTTGCTGTTAATGTCCTCGAATAGCCTGACCGAGAAGCCCCTGTTCACTTTCTTTTGTCTCAAAGCCAGGGCACAACCTTCTCTTTGTTTGCGAGAAAGTGCGATCAGCTCTGGATTTACATCTGGTAGTGCGATCAGGTAGCTGTAGACGGAGTCAGCATGTTTAAACTGTTCATCCAACCTGAGCAGATTGGCGTAATAGTATAGAGACCTGGCCTGGTACTCATGATTAGGCCTTTCTCCCAGCTCCAAAAGTACATTTCTGGCATTTTTATATTGCAGTGTTTCTTTGTAGCAAATGCCCAGCCGGTATTTGGCCATTAAATTATTCTTGTCCAGCTTACTGATCTTTTCGTAAAACTCTACAGCATCCAGAAAACGATGAGCTTTATACAGGGTATCAGCCATCCTGATCATCTCGGGTACGGACTGTTGTCCCTGAACAGTCAGCAAGAAAAATATCAGGCAAATACTGGTTATAATCCTCATACCTAGAAAATTGGACTTGACACGTTACCTAAAGGACTTTTGGTGTTGAGATTGAAAGCCATTGAAATCTCATAAGTCGGAAAACTACCGGCCTCTGCTCTTTCAAGCTCAAAAGTTGCATGATTCAGGTCAACACTGAATCCTACTTTCACATTTTCCACCTGGAACCCGAGCATTCCAATGAATGAGTCCCCCACCCGATACCAGGTACCCATTTGTAGCATCACGGCTGTCTTGGATCTTATCGAACTTACAAAAGTAGAAAAATAGGTTCCTGCATTGGCCTGCACGCTTCCCTGAGAATACGCGATAAAAGCAGAAGGATAGATATACCATCGTGGACCCAATTCCATTTTTGCCGATCCAAATGTTTTGATTAACCAGAACTTTTGAGATTGTATATTACCAGCTGCATCGTATGCAAAAGTGGGCCTGTTGAGATTATCTATGCTCAAGCCTACTGTGAGTGTCTTATCCCTAATGTAGAAGTTGGCATTGTCAAAAGCGGTATAAATAACACCAAAATTAAAAACAGGATAGAATACAGATGCTTCACCAATTGTTTCTCCGGCAAGACTGCCATCATACCCTGAATCATCCCCATTTCTGCGGAACCCCAGGTATCTGCTAAATTGAGACCCCCACCTCAAATTTTGTCCGATTTTTTGCTGCACAATTCCGCCCTGAAGACCAAAGACAAGATACTGATTTGATAATCTGCTTAGCCTCATGGTATAGGCACCATTCAGTAAGATTTTCGTGCTTTCATACAAACTAAATGCCCCCCTGGATTCCTTAAAAAAGGTAATCCCTGCACCACCCACCTGGTTAAACTTGCTGGTAAATTTCCTGAAGGGGTAGGTAAATGTGGCCTGGATCAGTTCCTGATACTGCTCATTTTCCTCTTTGCCAGCTCGCTTATAGTTGGTATTGAGCGTCATATTTGGGATGGTCCCGGTAAAGGCTGGATTCAATAATGATGTGGTTGAGAAATATTGTGAAAATTGGCCTTCCTGAGCGGAAGCAAACAGGGCCATCAGACCAAAAAATATGATAAACACTTTTCTCATCTCATCAACAATACTGGCCCGCTTTTGTCATATTCATCGCTGTTGGTCTCCAAAATAATTTTATAATAATACACCCCTCCCGGTGCTTCCTGGCTACTCAGCAAAAAACCATCCCAACCATATTGCGTTACGTCGAGGCCAGACCCTGTTTCATTCACTGAATAAACAATTTGATTGAATGAGTCAAAGATTTCTATGGAGATCCTGTTGATTGAGCTACCAACAAAAAAGGGCCTGAAGATCCGATTATCCTGCATAAGGGCATTCGGTGCAAAAACATTGGGGACATAAAAAACATCACCATCAGCCAAAGGTACCAGTGCAATCGAAAACCTTCTACCCGCATTGGTGATCCAAACGCTTTGATTACTTTCTATATATCCGTCCCTACCTGTAGTGTTGTCTGTAGCGGTAGTAGAGGTAGCAGTTCTCAATGCGTGATGCAGTGTGTCTTCCCGGTAAAACATAGCTATTGCAGGCTCATGGATGTCCGCATTGATCAGGTTGGGAAACTGATTCTCCGAAAGATCTACGCCGGAATAGTCGAGGGCGATAGTAGCTTCTACAGAGTCCTGTCCCAATACATGGACCACCCACTCCACTTCATCAGCCAGGCCATCCATCAGGGAATCCGGAAACAATAAATCTGGGTTTCCTCTTTTACATTCCACTCGCACAAAAGTACCAGGCTTGTTGGCTGTTAATGTCAGATAATTCTTATATCCATTGCCATTGGCATCTGTGAGTCCCATTGGGAAGGTAAAGGTTGCTGCATTGTTTAGCCGGCCTATCATCTTGCCTTCCACATACCCTGTCCCAGTGGCATCTACACTTCCCGCCTGTATGAAATCCAATTCATCATCCGATTGGATGACTCCGCGAGTAACTGTCAATCCCCCGGTGGCCCTTACTTGACCGGTCAGTAAAATCAGTCTTCCGGCCTTATCCAGCTCAAAGCTTCCCACATCGATGGTGTCTCCACTTAAACTTTGATCAATGTCTCCGGTAAACTTCAGATTACCCACATCCGTATTACCAACAAAATCCAGGTCACGGTAGCTCACTATCTTCCCGAAATTGGTCAATGGGCCATTGAGGGTTGTATTTCCACCCATAAAGAAGGTAGCCCCTGAGCTGATGGCCAGTTTGGTGGAGTCTCCGGTATGGAACTGGGCATAGCTCAGAAGAGGTAGCAAAAGGGTGATATGGATAAATAAAGTTCTCAAAACGACCGACCAATTTCAACCCATTGGTTTAAAGGTTCTATATAAATTAAATGCAGGGAACTGCCTGTTCTCATCATAAATGTATTGTCATTGTCAAGTCTTATATTGACAGCTCCCGAACCGACTGAGGTAACATTAAAAGTTCCACCAGCTACCTCCACAACTAGTAGAAGCTCCTGTCCATCAGTAGCTCCTGCAACATTAATTTCATCAATTTGAAGATTAGGTAGGTTTGTTAGTCTAAGTAATCTATGGGTATTTGGTAATACAGGGCCACTTCCACCCACATCATAAGCAAATGCGGGAGTAATAAAGTTCTTTCTAAAAAGCACTGTACCATCCGCATCGATCGAACTACTCGCAGGGTTTGTTCCTCCTATGAATATACCTTGTGCTCCCTGATTGTTCATATCAATAGCTATTCCGGCACCGTTTGTTCCTGCTTTTGATATAGCAATCCCGTTACTATTGTTACCGTCAGTATTCACAGATAATGCGGGGGCCGCACTTGTGGTATTACTTATCTGAAAAACACCAGCTCCTCCTGTACCAACAGTCTGTACAAATATGGCGTCTGCACCACTTGTTACGTTCTGCTGATTAAAGACACCAACATTTCCAGTTCCTTGTGTACTTGCAGATAGTGTCGTAGACGCTGAGGCAGTATTGGTAACCCTGATATCAGCGCCAATACCATCAGCATTTTGAGCAATCAGCAAAGCCTGGTCCGGGTTAGCCGAGGCTGCTACCATATTAATCGCCATGCCCGGCCCCGTAGCATTCCCATTTTCAACACTGAGCTTGGCTGTAGGAGCTGTTGTTCCAACGCCCACAAAAAAACCAGGAATGGAGACATCTCCGATGATGGCAGTATTTGGGTTTGGGGCAGAGGTGTTGTTCCCTAATGCCACTGAGTTATTACCCGTTGCTGAGGCTGATGGGCCAATGGCGACGGATGTAGTCCCGGCGGCCGATGCTCCCTGACCAATGACCACATGGGGAGATGTATTTTCACTTACTGTAGCACTGGTACCTAAAACCACGTTGTTGCTTCCAGTCGTCAATCCGGCACCACCGCCATTTACCCCGATCACAATATTGGTTGATCCTGTTGTGATCGACTGGCCCGCACCATTGCCAATCAAAGTGTTTTGATTTCCACCGGCAACCAAACTGTTTCCGGTATTTACTCCTACAAGAAAGTTCTCAGTACCAGGTGGTGTCGCACCGGTAATAGCTGTTAAATTGTTATTTCCATCCAGGGTAAAAGCATTTGCACTATTTACCCAGCTCAATGTACCCGCCCCATCATTGGTCAAGGCACCTGTACCCTGGGCTGGAGGGAGTGTAATTGTGTAAGATGTTGTCGTTGGATCGGCTTGAATACCAATTGAAGCGGTTCCTGCATCATCTTCCAGTTCTATCATCCCTCCAAAACCACCTTCCTGATTGCCAAACCGAGTGATCCCGTTGATGAAGACTCCGCCGGCAAAACCACCTCCAGACCCAGCTCCGGGTATGATCTCAATATTTCCTCCATTACCTCCGGTTCCTGTCCCGGCACCTGACCGAAGTGAAAGAATTCCACCATCAGCCGGACCTGCTGCCACTCCATCAGCCGCGGCAATGGCCAGGTTATCTCCATTCCCGCCAGTATTCTGCTGAACCCCAATGATCCGACCTGCACCTTCATTAAATAGTATGTTTCCTCCAAGCCTGACAGCAGTGCCACTACCTGTATTTTCAAAAAAAGCAGCTGGGCCTGTTCCAGCATTGGAAATGGAGAACAATGAACCAACATCCGTACCTGAATCAGCATAGGGGAGTGTTAATCCATTAACCTGCCAGGTAGCATTCCCGGTTGCATCCGAAGTCAATACATAACCAGCCGTAGCCCCTGTGGGTAACCTGATATCCGGTCCAGTACCCCCATTGATCACGTCAATTACAGGTGAGGTATTGCCAGCATTACTGATTTCAAAAAGACCAGCTACTCCTGTACCCGTTGTGGACCCATAAACAGCTGTACCTGCTCCTGCTCCTGACACTAAAAATGTTCCTGCGTCGCCACTACCTATTTGTGTGACTGCCAACCCCTGGGATCCTGATAACCCATTTCCTTCTATACTCACTACACTACCAGTAAATGCGCCTGTGGAATTGGTAAATCTTGCTGCGGATGCCAATGTGCCTTGCTGATCCAGGTAAAACAAATCTGTCGGGTCAGTATCTTCTGTGTGCGCGAAGGGGAAAGCAATACCTCCCGGTTGCAAGGTGATATTTCCCAAAGCATCAGATGTTAACACCTCTCCGGCATTTCCTCCGGTGATAAACATAGGTGGTCCGGTGGCTGTGGTTATTTCAATCCCGGCTCCAAGACCTGCATGATTGACAGATAATCCCGCATCCGGATTGGTTGCGTTAGATAATGAAATATTGAGTCCGGATCCAGCACCACCATGGCTTACCAAAATGCCCGGACTGGTATTGGTTGCACCTGAAATAGAGATATCCATCCCCGGACCTGCAGTTCCTCCCTGAGAAGCCTGGATTGCAGCACCAATTCCATTCGTTGTAGCGTTTAAGGCATTTGAGGCATTTGTTATGTTATTGATTTCGAATGCTCCTACGCCACCAAGTCCAGTGTTAGTCAGATAAAAAAGATCAGCAGCGTTGGCTACAGATTGTGTGTAGGGGAGTGTCAGACCCGTTGAGGGTAGAGCATCCCAGGTAGTGCCATCCCAGGTAAGCACATCACCAACTCCGGGTGCTGTAGCGGTAGGATGTGTTCCAAAATCAAATACATCGCCGGCAATTGTATTCGGATCATAAGTCCCTGCGGTCATATATCCAACATCATTGTTTAACAGTCCAACATTTTCCCCTTCCACCATGACCGTGCTTTCCAGCTTGGTCGCAGCAATATTTGCTGCCGCATTGATGTCTATATTCGCAATTTCATTGTCTACAATATCCGCACTGGTCACAGTTGTCAAGCCTACATCATCACCATCCGCCAATCCAACGGGCACAAGTGTAAGGTCGCCAAAGCTCCCGGTTGTAGCAATTGTGGCCAGACCACTTACCTGAGCTGCCGGAACCGTCCCTACCGCCAACTGGGTAGCACTACCATCTCCTGTTATCGTAGTTCCATCAGTAATTGCCGAAGAGGTAACACCTGTCAAATTGCTTCCGTCAATAGCCGGCAAAACTCCTATCAATGCCCCGGCATTCAAATTCGTTAGATTACTTGCATCAAAAGCTGGTAATTGGCCTGTTCCATTAAGCTGAACAATTTGATTGGCTCCCGTGCCGGCATTTACACTCAAGGGGGTTCCGATACCATCGCCAGTAATTGTGGCATCGGTCAGTACCGAGGCGATGCCGTCATCGGTATTGTCACTAAAACCGGCGGGGATTCCACTTATCTCTGTCCAATCAATTCCATCCTTGATGGTTGCCGGTACTGTAGGATCAGATTCTGCCACACCAATGTCCACTGTATTACCATTAGATATCGTTAGGTTCGTACCCGCGATCGAGAGTGTCTGGTTGTCGTTGTCTGTGGTTGTGAGCGCAATCCAGGAAGGGTTCAACCAATAATAAAACAGACCATCATCAATATCAAAAACCAGCATGCCATTGTCAGTGGCGGTTAGCCCCATACCTGTTCTTTGCGCATTGGTCAAAGTAGGAATCAGGAGACCCTGATCACCATTTGGTGCTACCAAATGGAGCACCGCATTAGTGTTTGGAGTTTCCGTATTGATTCCCGCAGAATACTCCTGTGCTAGTGCTGACAATGAAAAGAGCAAAAGGCCGAATAGCGCCAGGACTTTTGTGGTGAAAAAAGCGGCTCTCATATATACAATAAAATTTATTCCAACTTAACCGCGATAGTCGTGCCAAACTTTTTAATCCTTAACCATGATAAAATTTTAAGAAGAAATTGGACTATCAGCTAAAACAAATATAGCCCTAACCGCCTTAACATCAATAAGATAAAAGTGGTAAATGGTCTACGATGAACAGCGTAGAAAATCAGAATATAACGGTTTATTGCCTTAAAAACTTAGGGTAAATGCATTCTTACCGCACTGATTTCCTTGGAATGGCAGCAGGTAATCGGCTAAGCAAACTATCGTAGGATCTTAGGATTTCCTGATTTTCAATTATTACGTTCTCTAGCCGACGGGTTCTATTGTTGAGCTGATAAATGGTCCGATCTACCGCATCACTTACCACTCTCAATTCAATCACTTGTTGGGAATCGAGTGCCATCTTGTAACTAAGATTGTATAAGTTGTCCAGTTTAAGGTTCATACTATCCAAACTTTGCACTTGATTTCGTTTGTTATCTGATATCTCTTCCTGAAGTCTATCCATTTTAGCATTTATTGACTGATGGAGAAACAGCCCACCAGCTATGAAAATAAAAACCAGGATAACAAGGGAAGATATGATAAATTTCCGATTTTGGTTCGCCTGATAAATAGCCGGATCATTAAACTCCATTTCCGCCGCTGGAATGATTTGGTCCTTCAATTGAATTTTCTTTCCTGCCCACCGAAGTAATTCGGTAGCTACACCCAGATCAGGAAGAAAATGCGGGCTTGAGTCAGCCGTTTTATCACCAATCAAACGGGTATTGTCTTCCATCACAATGTCATCCCACACGCGAATGAACCCATCATCGGAGAGCTGTTTAAATAGATCACAGACTTCCATGATCCGGACAACTATATCATTGGTCTTTTTTAGCTCATCAGCGTCCAGGTGAAGGATCAATTTTTGTTGAAACGTGCTGATTTCTATCTGTCCGGTAGACCAGTTGCGCTCTAGTTCATCCAGAGCACTTATCCGATCCTTCTGAATCAATTCTTTAATCCACTCCTTTTGCTTACTGCTATATTTCCATGACATTATCGTACCGCCTTCCTTGGAATAGCCGCTGGCAAACGACTAAGCATTTCATTGTTCAATAATCTCGTCACATCTGTAAATGAGCTCACATTGATTGTGGTGTTATTTTGTCTTCCCACCAATACAACCTCATCTCCAACTTTTACATCTTTGATATGAGAAATATCTACCATAAACAGATTCATATTAATTAGCCCGGTCACTGGTGCTTTTTTGCCTTTGATCAGTACATGCCCCCGGTTTGATTGTGCACGAGGATACCCATTGGAATATCCTAAGGGTATAACCGCAATTTTCATATCGCGTATTGCCTGATAAGCTGTGCCATAGCCGATAAATTCCCCAGCATCAACGTGCCGAATATCCATCACATCAGTCTTCCAGGTAAATATCCGTTTTAAAGTAGTTGAATTGGGTGTACTGCCAGTCGATTGAAGGTGCATATAGTAAATATCCGGACTTGGCCAAAATCCGTATTGTGCCACACCAATTCGGACCATGTCATAGGTCGTTTCGGGATATGCCAGAGCGGCAGCGGAACAGGCAATATGATAATGATTGGGTCGGATTCCACGGCTCTTACAGAGTTTCATAAATTCCTTGAACCGCTTATGCTGGGAATCTATTTTGAATTTATTAGATAGGCTTTCAGCCCCGCCAAAATGCGTGCAAAGACCTTCGAACTCAATATTATTTGCATGTTTTTTAACAAATGACAAAGCCTTGGGTACCTCTTTGGCGTTCAGTCCGGTACGGTTAGCACCTGTTTCTACTTCGAGATGAATTTTCGCTTTTTTTCCTGCGGCCTTAGCCTTTTCTAGAACTAATGGTAGTCTGTCATAATTGAAAATGAAAAATTCAATCCCATGCTCAATGGCCCAGGTAATGTCCTGGTCATAGAGAATACCCATGATCATGATGTGAGAGTCCTCCTGACATGCTTCCAGCACTGCCTCTGCCTCAAAAGCGGAAGCCACACTAAAATGTTCTATTCCACACTTTTCTGCCATGGTCACAAATTCATGAATCCCATGACCATAGGCATTGGCTTTAACTACAGAGGAGATTCGAACACCGGGTCCGATTTTTTTTCTGATGAAATTGAAATTGCTTTTAAGGCTTGATTGACTCAATTCGATCCTTGAAGAGTGTCTTACCATAGTTTTGTTTGTGGGTTCCAGTAATACGATTTTCCCCAGCTTTCTTTGGCCAGATTTTCTATCTCGTCAACCAACACTTCATCCACCAATGCCTCTCTGTCAAGCTCCAGGGCATTATAATGGAAAGCATATAACCTCGACGCAAACTGCCCCAGTGGGAGAGATGATTCCCCCGGTTTCTCACCATTGCCATGGACAGTGGGTTTGATATCCTGTCCCCAGTTTTGTCTGCCCTCATTGTTAGGATTTAAAAAATATGCCCGCAACTCACCCTGTGGTGATCTATCAACTCTCAATAGTGAAATGGCGTGGAAGCCTACCATCTCTGCAGTAGATGAGGTGATAATGATCCCAACCGGGTTTGGATAGGCCAGCTGACGCTCGTTGTTGTAATCCGGGTGAAAAGACTTGTAAAAAACCTTGATAAATCCCCTGAAATCCAGGATCGAATTGCTGAGATAGTCATAAGCAGAGGCAAACCCTAGTTGAATCCAATGCCCATACATGGCAGGGTTGACCCACTTGTGAGGATCTTCACCTCTGCCGGTAGCCCTTAGCATCATTTCATTGTAGATCTTATCCAAATGTGGGACCAAAACAATGGAAACGCCATCCAGATCATAATCGAGCTTATCTACCAAGCCTTTACCTAGCTGATTCGATACCAAATCAGCATTTTCAAATCGCATCACCAGGTTATTTTGGGTGGCTACGGTGATCACCATATCAATTAATTTGGCGGGTGCATGCTGACTCCACATACTGATTCCCCGGGCTGACTGACAAGTTGGGTTATTGCCCTGTCCTACTCCCAATGGCTGGCCTAGCACCCGGATGAGCGCTCCAATCAAATATTGAATGGCCGAAACATTTCCTCTGCTGTCATGATTTGACTTCAGTATTCTGCTTTCCGCTTGAGGGTTGATCCTTATTTTCCTGAGGTTTTCAAGTCCAACCCTTACCGGCCTCCTGGAAAGTAGATTCCTCCCCAGAATCCGCGCAAATCCATAAATACACTGTACATTATGGATACTGACAGTCTCCAGAATAAGTGGTTTTAAGAAGTCTTTATGCTTGTTCCACTCGGCTAATCCTCGATCATTGAGGCTGAGGCACTCAGGAACCAGGTGTTCAAGCTTTGAATGGGTCAACAAATGTTTGAGTAAAATGGCATGATACTGACAAACAAGTCCTGTTGCATCCATGGAACTCCCCATGGACTGTACTTCCTTCCGGAGCTCTTTTTCTTTACACTTTTCTAAAAACCCGGCATACTTCTCGATGTCAGGTCGTTTTAAGGTCTCTGGAGTTGGACCATATACAGCATTTACATACTGATGTAACTGCTTTTCGCCGTTTGATCCTCCTTTGAGGTCAAACTTCTGCTCTACAATATGCAGCAGGGATCGTACTTTACTCGTGACTACAGGCCGCTGCTCACAGATCAAGGCAATTTCTTCAGCAAGCTTTTCGGTGATGCCACTCAAATCCATTTCGGAAACCAAAAACCCAAACAGGTTGAAAGACTTTTTGAGTTCACGCTCCGGGAAGGATTCCCGGATCTCCTCGGTGGTATCTTTGAGTGCGAGATCCATGTTATGTACAATGACCTCTTCCAGGTAATTATACGCTGCTTCAGAAGAGATAGGTCCATCACTTTTTTGTGACTTGGCATAAGACAACATTCTTAGCTCACTCAATATTTCATAGCTGCTGGATGGATGTCCTACTTTCATCGTTCCCCTCACCAGGCCAGGGATAAGTTTAAGGGGGTCATTCCAGGAAGTATCTTTAAAGAATCCTGATTGATCGAGTTCAATACTCTTTTCATAAAGAAATGACAAACCATCCCTTGTTAGGCTGAGGATATCTATCTGACTGGCCAGTCTGGCTGCTTTATCGTGTTTCGTGAGATCGGTAGCATCCAGAAACTCCCTGTAGCTCCTTTCAAAATTATCAAATGCTCTTTCTTTCGGATTTATAGCTGTTGTATCTGGCATATTTTAACTAGACATAAAAGTCCACTGTTTCATAATGCAACAATAGTTCTTTCATTCTGTCGGGGTCCTCTCCCCTGAAGTTAATCGTTCCAAAATGATTACCAAAACCTTCACGGTTGTCACTGATCTTTTGAGTAGACAGTGGTGGTACCAAAGTATGATCCACAAAATAAGGTTCATCATTCAGCTCTTCAGGAATTTCCAGCTTAGAAAATTGGCGTTTTTGTGGATAGATCATCACATTCCCATTGTAGGCTTTCGGTTTGAAGTCTTTTGGAGGGAAAATCTCATCCAGCTCCACCTCAGTAATGTTAGGATCATGGCATAAAACAAAGGCTGCCAGGGCATCAAATTCATAGGACTTGGAACAAAGTTCTAAAATATGCCCTCCGGGTATCCTACAGGCTGTTTCTCCAAAATTCAATTCATCATTTTCTGTGAGGAACCACTCCGGATGTACCATGCCATACTCGATGCCAAAAATGTCTACCATTTTCTGAACATGCTTGTGGATAAGGTCCCGCTTTGAGTTTAGGTAGTGACCTTCAGGTATAAAGTTGGAATAACCCAAATGCACATATTCTGTGATATTCAGGAACCTGATTTTACCCTTATTGATAAAAGCTTCACAAGAAAATTCTCGTCCAGGTAGATGACTCTCCACCATACAGGGAAAGTCCGAGTCCTGGACTTTTTCGTCAATATCACTCATGCTTCGTAGCAATCTATGACCAACGGTACCAGCAGAAGCAAAGGGTTTCATATGTACCCAACTATCTTCCTCCCCTTCCAACTGAAGGTTGGCTTCATTCAGGCGTTTCATAAACACTTTCACCTGCTCCCGGTTGTGCACTTCTTCAAACAGACCAACCCGCAATCCTCCAATCAAGGCTTTTCGCTTCATCATGGCTTTATTTCTAAAGAGAAATGCCCTGTTGAGTACTCTTGGATCATCTCTGAAAATAGAATTGAGTGCGCCTGCCCATTCCACTGTTTCTTCGAACAGAGGCACAGCCACATCAACGTTAAAGGGCTTTAGCTTTTCAAGTAAGTCCAATGAGTTGGAAGTGTCGCTCCACTCGTCCAGCTGATAGGATACAAAGGGAATGTTGTTTTCCCTGGCATAGGGTTCGAAATCCGCAAATGAAACGACCACAAAGGGTTTATCTATTTTTTGCATGCTTTCAATGACCGGAAGACTCCAGCCAATAAGTGCGAAACATTTTGCCATGATTTTAAAGTTTACTTAGGTTATACATATAAAATAGGATTTTTTGTAGAACAATAACAACAAAATACCCACCTATATACTAAACAACAGGACAGCTAATTGTTCCTAAAATTTGAAATTTCAGAGATTATTGAGCAAAACAATGAGTTAAACGATTTAAAGAAGGATTTGAAAATTTTATTTCTTTTTATATATCCCCTTAAAAGCCTGACTGATCACTACATCTTCTTTATTTAAGATCTCCCAAAGCTGTGTCACACTTCCATCATGGTTCGGTGTCCAGGTAATTCGATTACGATACCAATCGATCTTTTGACCCGGAAGGAGATCACTCTGCAGAACCATATTCCCCTTGATCAGCTTGCCTTTGAGGACGAGGTTTGACCCTGTACCATCGATCCACACCTGGTTCCAGGTACTGTCGGCAAGATTGTAATAGTTGTAGCTGCGACCAACACCCCCGGACCCCCCTCGCCAGTGTTCGCTTAACACACATTCCACCACCAATTTTTCAATGGTATTTTCCCCTATGAGATTGCCAAGGGTATCGTAGACCTTCCAGTCACCGACCCAAAAGTCAAACTGTTGATGTTGCTCGGTACAGCAGGCACATGATTCCTGTGCCCGTATCTCCTGAATAAGGAAAAGCAATGCGGAAAGAAAAAGTATCCTCTTCATAAACACTTGTTGTTTTAGAAGATAACACCTTTCGACTAAAATACGCTTATGGGCCTAGTCCTTTTTCTGTCTCTTACGTTCGTGCTCGAGTAGGAGAATCTTTCTCAATCGGATGGATTTTGGGGTGACTTCTACATACTCATCTTTACCTACATACTCCATGGCTTCTTCCAGAGAAAACTTGATAGCAGGTGCGATGGACACCTTATCATCAGATCCTGCTGCCCTTACGTTGGATAGTTTTTTCGTCTTGGTCACATTCACTACGAGGTCGTCAAGCCGTGTACTTTCTCCTATCACCTGACCCTCGTAGATCTCGTCATTGGGGTCGATAAAGAACTTACCCCTGTCCTGCAGCTTATCAATCGAGTAGGCGATGGCTGTACCCGTTTCTCCGGAGATCAATGCCCCTTTCCTTTTGCCCTGAATCTCACCTTTCCATGGTTCATAGCCACTGAATCTGTGCGACACCACGGCCTCTCCTTCCGTAGCGGTCAGAATAGGATTTGTCAACCCTATCAAACCACGTGCACTGATTTTAAACTCAAGATTCACCCGGTCGTCTTTCTTCTCAATGTTGAGGATGTCTCCCTTTCTCTGGGTAACAATTTCTATCACCTTGCCTGAAAACTCATCAGAAACATTGACAAACAGAAGCTCTACCGGTTCATGCTTAAATCCATCTATCTCCTTAACAACTACCTGTGGTTGACCAAGCTGAAGCTCATAACCTTCACGTCGCATGGTTTCTACCAGGATAGCCAAATGTAAAATTCCCCGTCCAAAAACCATCATCCGATCAGGTGAGTCCGTTTCCTGCACTCGCAGTGCCAGGTTCTTCTCAGTCTCCTTCTCAAGCCTGTCTCTCAGGTGCCTGCTGGTCACAAATTTTCCTTCTTTGCCAAAAAATGGAGAGTTGTTGATCGTAAACAACATACTCATGGATGGTTCATCAACTGAAATTGGAGTTAAAGCTTCAGGATTTTCTGCATCTGCTATGGTATCCCCAATATCAAACTGCTCCAGCCCCATTACAGCCACAATTTCCCCTGATTTGATTTCCTCCTTGGTTTTAACCTTGCCTAATCCTTCAAAAAGGTATAGCTCCTTCACATTGGACCTGTGTGTTTGTCCGTCACGTTGTACCAGGGAAATCTGATCACCGGCTTTAATACTGCCACGGTGTACACGTCCTACTGCGATCCTTCCTGTATATGAGGAATAATCCAGAGAGCTAATCTGTAACTGTAATGTCCCGGGATTCTCTTTCGGAGGCTCAAAATATTCAATGATGGTATCCAAAAGATATGAAATATCTGAGGTTGGTGTTTTCCAATCCGGGCCCATCCACCCGTTTTTTGATGAACCATAGACTACTGGATAGTCCAGCTGTTCTTCAGTGGCCTCAAGAGAGAACATGAGTTCAAATACCTTTTCATTCGCATCTTCCGGATTACAGTTGGGTTTATCTACTTTGTTGACAACCACAATAGGTTTTAAGCCCATTTCAAGAGCTTTCTGTAACACAAATCGGGTTTGTGGCATTGGACCCTCAAATGCATCCACCAGAAGGATCACACCATCAGCCATGTTCAATACCCTTTCTACTTCACCTCCAAAGTCCGAGTGACCCGGAGTATCGATGATGTTGATCTTGGTGTCTTTGTATCGTACGGAAACGTTTTTTGAAAGTATGGTAATACCCCGTTCCCGCTCCAAATCATTGGAGTCAAGGATCAGCTCGCCGACTTCTTCATTTTCCCTGAAAAGTTTTACCTGGTGTAGTATCCTGTCTACAAGAGTTGTCTTACCGTGGTCTACGTGTGCTATGATAGCTATGTTTCTGATGCTCATGTTTATCCCGAAAAAGGACGCAAAAGTAGTGTTTACTTTTGTCAATTACACTGCATCCCTCAATATCATTTCAGCAAAGGGCCTGCCAGGCTGGAATATCACTCCGACATATCTACTGTAAAAGGCCATCCGGTAAACTGGGCAGCATTACCTGTGGTCACGTCAACTTCTCTTGGCCAGCATTCAAAAGTGACTTCTTTTGTTGTCTTATTAAACCTGGTCAAACCATAACCTCCTCCTTTGGAAGGGCTTTCGGGATTGACATAAGCATGCATGGTGATCTTGTTATTGAATCCATCCAGGTATTGTCCTGTCCAAGGCAGCACATCATTGGCATTTTTGCCAGGTTTCTCGTCTTCAGGCCACCACCAGCGACTATAGTAGTTATTTACGATGGCCGGAACTACAAAAGCCCATGGCCCATCATCAAATTCATCGATGCCATGCTTAATGACAGTAGCGAGGTGTTGGTCTCCAGCAATATGAACTGCATTGGCCTTCTTAATCGCCTTTAGCGCTTTATTTCGACCGGTCTGAGGCCAGCCATTGGAGTCCATATCCGCATGTAGGCGATTCTCCTTATTTCCATGGATGTGTGCCCCTCCACAAAATCCTGTTTGAGAAAGGACGGCTTTCATTGCCACGCCTTCCTTTTGATTGGCCCAATCATCAAGGAATGTCAATTGTCTTTCTCCCAGCAATACCAGGTCCGGAACATCCACACTTTTAGGATCATAGTTGGGGTCCCTGATATGATCCGGCCTGGGCCCGATCTGCGGGATCTTACCCTTGGGTCCTGATTTGAATTTCCTGTCCTCAATGATGGCGAAATCAACCCCTCCGACAATCAGATTGGTATAGTAGACACTAATCCCTTGTTGTATGGGCGTTGGGTCATACGGATCTGGCAGATGAGAAGTCTGACACCGTTCTACCAATTTCACATATTCGTGATGATAAAAGTAACCACCGTCATTACCAGCTGACGACTCGGATTTCTTTCCTCCTTCTCCCCAGAGATTACCCTGCCCAATGTCATGGTCATCAGGAATGGTAATACATGGTCTGTTGCGAAAGACTTCTTTGAATTGTTGTCCAAACTTCAACCATGCTGCGGTATGCTCAGTATGATCATAAGATTGATCCCCGGCAAAAAAGACCACGTCAGGATTCTGGTGATTAATGTTGCGAACATAGTTTGCCCTGTCTCCACGATCTCTATTGCTGTTGCAGGACAAAGCCGCGATCGATATAATCTCTTTGTCCTTCGGATCTTTTCTCACAAGCCCCTCAAACTTCGCCGTTTCTCCATGCCTGATCCTGTAAGGAATATCTTTTGTGTCATCCCAGTTTTCTACTACAAATGTGGCTGACCATCCCAGGTCATTTACTTTGGCGGTTGCTATCTCTTTCCACCCATCCCGATCTACTTCCAAACGCACTTCCCGGTCTTCGTTGGGATAAAGCGGATATAGCTGTGCCGTCATTTTCAACTTTTGATTTGCCACGGTATATATACCGAATGCCACGACCTCGTCTCTTGCCACGTCCATATCAATAATTGGATTTTCACCTCTGTTCCACCAGTCATTGATTGCCAGGGTATCCAGCCCCTCAAATGGTGCAATCACCAGGGGGTCCATGCTCTTCGGATCCTGGGGTGCAGAGCAAGAAGAAATAAGGACAAGGAAAATCAGGATTGGTAAATAGCGCATATTGAGATTGGGTTTAAATCTCAAATATGAGGAAAAATACTTACTCAACAAATTGACAGTAGTGATCATAGCGATCAAAAATTTGCCTGACGTAAGTGTGTGGTTCTACCCCACGCACATAACCAAATTTGATCATAGGCATGTTGTAAACATTTGGGTAACTGAGCTCCAGGATCATCTCCTCTACATGATCATCCCAGACCAGGGGATCCAGACCTTCTACCCTGGCCAGTGTTTGCGCATCGATAACATGGTATGTACCACAGTTATAAGCGGCCATGGCAAATTTGATCCTTTGAACAGAATCCTCCACCATATCAAACTTATCCAAAAGCTGTCCCAAATACCTGGTACCTCCCCGGATGTTGTCTTCGGGATCCGTTAGATCATCAATACCCAATTCTTTGGCTGTTGAGGGCATTACCTGCATCAGCCCCGCTGCATCAGCCCAGGAATTAGCAGTCGGTTTGAACCTGGACTCCTGATAGATCAATGAAGCCAAAAGCCTCCAATCCCATTGTAGCTCTTTGGCATACTTCTTTATGATCTCATCGTATTGACTGATCTTGTTGTTGTTTAAGCTATAGAAATCGCTATTCACTCTTTGACGGAAGCTCCGCTCGTTTTCATAATACTTATTGTAGATCACATAATAGTCCACCGAATCTTTCATCTCTGACAACCATTGATTGGTTGCCATGAGCAGTTTTGGGCTTGACTTCCTCACAGCCCATGCAATTCTTTGAGAAAAGCTGACTGGAACTTCTATGTCTAAGACCGGATAAAATGATGCGTTGATCTTTGCGATGTTGTTATCTGCCACAGTATACTTGATCTCTTCATCCACAACCATCTTTATGATTTCATCTGTTGAGAGATTGCCAGGCAGGGAATTGATGTGGATTTTACCACCTATCTCTCGAGATAAATGTGTCAACCGCTCATGATAGGCTGAATTTCTCCTGACCGATATGGTATCACCAATGAGCTCAATGGCATCATGGATGATGGATTTTTGGAGTTCACTCCACTTCATTTCATACCAGTTATCAGGTTTCTTTTGAACAAGTACCTGATGGGTCAGATACAAATAATCTGTAAAACTTACCTTCTTCTTCCTTTCTTCGGTGATTGTCAGACCATGTGCTACCAGGTCCACTTTCCCTTCATTGAGATAAAACAGAAGGCTGTCAATATCATGGGCCACCATGATATCCAATTCCAGATCCAAATGGTCCGCAAACCGTTCGAGCAGCTCATACTCAAACCCCATGGCCCGGCCTCTATACAAAAAGTAGCTTGTGCTGCTGTAGATGGTCATCACCCTGAGCTTTCCTTCTTCTACGATCTTATTCAAATCCCTGGTGAATACCTCCACCGCTTCCTGCTCAGTCACTTTATTGGAAGGGTCTGTACATCCAAATGTCATGACAACAAACAAAATCAGAAGCTCAGTACTGCGCTTTTTGACTAGTGTAGTCATGTACACCCAACACCTATATTTCGCAATTGTTATTTCCTGTCTACCCATAGATACATGTCCAATTTGAAAATTACATTCTCAATTTGGGAAAATTCCATCCGTGCCTAATTGCTTAACTTACTGATAATCAATGTAAAAAACAAACAAAATGGGTATGGCACAGACTTTGTAAAATGGATTCTGTCTAAATTTAAATCAAAACATTATTTCTATGAAGCTGAGATTTATTGGAATCATCTTGTCCATCCTGCTGCTCGTGGCAGCATGTAATGATGGGGATATAACTGGAAAAGAAACTGCTCATGTCAATTTCAAGTTGGTTGACCATCCGGTGAGCTATGATGCGGTTTTGATAGATTTAGTTGGTCTTGAATACCGGCTGGAAGTTGAGGACGATGAGGTTGAAGAGGTTGAAGAGGAGGTTGAAGGTGAAGAAGATGACCGCATTCTGGGAGATGGTCATGAAGAAGATGATGAGGACGAAGATGAGGGAGAATGGATCATCGTAGACATAGAACCTCAGGTTTATGACATTTTGCAACTCCAAAATGGAGCAGAAGCCTTGTTGGCAGCGTCTGAAATTCAGGCCGGTGAATTGGAAGAAATAAGATTGATCCTCGGGGACAATAATAAAGTAGTGGTTGATGGCGATACGATTGACCTTAAAGTACCTTCAGGCTCTTCTTCTGGTTTAAAAATAAAAGTTGATGCTGAAATAGAGGCTGGTGAATTCTATGATGTTGTCATTGATTTTGTGGCATCAAAATCCATTGTGAAGACTGGGAACGGAAAATATATGTTAAAGCCTGTGATCCGGGTGAAACTGGTTCAGGATGACGATCCCTATGGCAGCATCAGCGGATTGATCTCTCCTTCGGATTTAGCTGTAATGGTTCATGCAATCAATGCTGAAGAAGACACGGCCTCCACTCAACCCGGGGAGGATGGTAGTTATTTGATCAACTTACTGCTTCCCGGCAGCTACACCGTAGTGGTTGAGCCGGAAGACGATAGCGGGTTCAGCGACGTCACCATTGAAAATGTGATGGTCAAGGAAGAAGAGATTACAGAACTTGAAACCGTAAGTTTTGAATAGATATTAAGTCAGAAACTCATTATTTAAATGGACTTTGAAAACCCATTGCTCTTTGAGTGATGGGTTTTTTCTTTGGAAGTTGTTGAACTTATTTAGATTATTCAAAACATTCTCTTTGCTGGTGAGTAAACCTAGTATAGATTAAAAACAGACAACAATGACCTTAGTTACAACCAATCTGAACATAGCGCACGATGCAGAGCATCGTTTATTTTATGTAAAGGTAAAAGGTGGAAATGCTGAGCTATCGTACGAAAAGCATGCCGACGACTACCTGGATCTCACACATACCTACGTGCCTGAAGCAAGCAGAGGATTTGGCATTGCATCGACGCTTGCAGAGTTTGCGCTAAACTTTGCTTCCCAAAACCAATACCAGGTCAAGCCCACATGCCCTTTTATCAGGGATTATATTGAAAAAAACCCCGACTACAAAACAATAGTTATTTAATCAACAACCTATCATTTAGGGGATCTGGCTTAGGAAAATCTCTAATCCTGGAATATCTGACATAACTATCAAACACTTCAGGATCAGGTCCTGTTACACGCGAATCATTAGACTTTTCTAATTCCTGCATCAGGCTTGATCTCAATCGCTGTTCTATTTCGATGTATTCAGGATTCCCCGAAAGATTATTCAGACAATAAGGATCCTTCTCCACGTCAAAAAATTCAAACTCTGGTCTTTTACCCAGTGAAAGCTCAAAAAATGGCCTGATTGCGGCATCTTTATAATTTTCCAGAAGAAATGTTTTTGTCGGGCAGTCATCAATGTCCGTGAATGCCGCATCTCTAATATATTTTCCATCTTCATCAATTCCATACATTGGCAATAACATAGTGGTATCCTCCGGATCTAATTTCTGAGGTGCTCCAGCAGGCCATCTGTCCGGTTTCACATTCCAGGTGAAAAGGAATTTTCCATCTGAAATGATCCGCTGAGGAAATCCCCAGTTTTGATATCTGGACGATGAATGTCGTTCTCTTCCCGAATATGCATACTGCCTGCTCTCACTGACGTCGCCGCTTTTTTCTGAATTAAGGATATCTAAAAAGCTTCTTCCAGTGATGGGTAACATTCCTTCACTACTGGTTCCTGTCAGCTCCAGAATTGTCGGTGCCAGGTCCGCAAATCCTATGGGGTCATCCACCGTACGATTTCCGGAAAACCCAGGATACCTTATCGCCATGGGTACATGAACACCATATTCATAGCCATTCGCCTTGGCACGCGGAAAAGCCATGCCATTATCAGCAGTGACGATGACAATCGTGTTATCCAGTTCACCAATCGATTCCAGGTATTCCAACATCCGCTGAAGGTGGAGGTCAAACCACTCTATCTCAATGGCATAATCCAATAAATCACCCCTGACAAGCTCTGTGTCCGGCAAAAAACCAGGTACCTGTACATCTTCAAGCTTCTTGTCAAAACGTTTCCAAGAGTCTTTTTCAAAGACACGATGAGGTTCTTTAGCTCCGTACCAGAAAAAGAAAGGCTCATCCTTCCTCACACTATCCAGGAAATACTTAAAGTTTTCAAAATAATTGGTAGAGGTGATGCCACCTGCCCAGGGTCCGTTTTCATCTCCATCCTTATAGTTAATATTGCTATGCTCAATACCGGCTGCATTTGTCTCTCTCCACAAGGGGTGATCGGGGCTGTCTGCATATTCAAAAGGCCCCACTCCTTTGCCCGTACGACCTGTTACATATCCATTCTTATCCAGCAGATCAATGAACGGCACATACTTCTTGAGCCACGAAGAGGCATGCTGTCCGGCCTGTTCATTTTGCCAATGGTGTCTTCCTGTGACGATGGCGCTTCTCGAAGGAGCACAGCCGGGTGACCCGGAGTAGCAGTTGGTGAAATGGATCCCTTCACTGGCTACCCTGTCAAATGCCGGTGTATTGATATAAGTGCTTCCTTCAAAGCTTGTGCTTCCAAACGACTGATCATCACTGATGGCAAAAAGTATATTTGGTCGTTTTACTTCGCTGGTTTCCTTACATCCAGGTGAAAGCATAAAAATCACCAAAACAAGAACAGATAATTTTTTTAGATGGGAGAGATGCATATTATGGGTTAGCGTTAATAATGATAGGTTAAGATGTTTGTTGAAATATTTTCATCAAGCAGGCAAATAATCTATAAAGATGGAAATCAACCGGTCTTTCCTTGCCTGGACCTGAATGATTTTTCAATCATCACGATTAAGTGTCCAATTTATGACAAAAAGACCTGAAAAATGAAATTTGTTTCTGATCAATCTAGTTATACTTTTGTAACACATTTTAAAACTCACCAAAATATTAGATCATGTCAAAAATCAAAATCGGAATAAATGGTTTTGGTAGAATCGGAAGACTTGTTTTCCGAGTAGCTGTTAACAAACCAAACATCGAAATAGTAGGTATCAATGACCTTCTCGATGTAGACTACATAGCATACATGCTTAAGTATGACTCTACTCACGGCAAGTTTGATGGCACTGTTGAAGTAAAGGATGGCAAACTCGTTGTGAATGGGTCTGCCATCAGGGTAACGTCCGAAAGAAATCCTGCTGACCTCAAATGGGGTGATGTAGGTGCGGATTATGTAGTTGAATCTACCGGGTTATTCCTCACTAAGGAAAAAGCAGAAGGTCATATTCAGGCTGGTGCTAAAAAAGTAATCATGTCTGCTCCTTCTAAGGATGACACCCCAATGTTCGTAATGGGTGTAAACCATAAATCATATACATCTGACCTACAGTTTGTGTCTAATGCATCATGTACTACAAACTGTCTGGCACCGATTGCAAAGGTTTTGAATGACAGTTTTGGTATTGAATCAGGTTTGATGACTACCGTTCATGCTGCAACGGCTACTCAGAAAACCGTTGACGGTCCTTCTATGAAAGACTGGAGAGGTGGTCGAGGAGCTTATCAAAATATTATTCCTTCTTCTACAGGAGCTGCTAAAGCTGTAGGAAAAGTTATTCCTGAGCTGAATGGTAAATTGACTGGTATGTCTTTCAGGGTGCCTACTCCTGACGTATCTGTGGTTGACCTTACCGTAAACTTGAAAAAAGCGACTACTTACGATGAAGTAAAAAAAGTAATGAAAGCTGCTTCGGAAGGAGAATTAAAAGGAATTCTTGGCTACACTGAAGAAGATGTGGTATCAAACGACTTCCTTGGAGATAGCAGAACTTCTATCTTCGATGCAGGTGCCGGAATCCAGCTGAATGATAAATTCCTTAAAGTCGTTTCATGGTATGATAACGAATGGGGATACTCAACAAAAGTTGTCGAACTTGTTGAATACATGGATACAGTAGGTTAAGAGATTTATCCTTAAAAGACTAAAAAGCCATTGAATTTAATTTCATTGGCTTTTTTTATGCGTTCATATATATAAAATGACCGTTCATATACTTTTCGCTGTAAGGTCTAAACCTTATTGGTTTTGTGACGTCTAAGAGGTAATAGAAACTCAAAATAAAAGGACAAACAAAATGAAAAGTGTAACTAAAATCTCAATGACCCTCGCCCTGGCAATGATGCTATCGTTCGCATCTTTCGGCGACACGTCCAGTCTATCTGACGAACAGCAACTATTGTTGTCAGCTACATTGGAGCAATCAGCAGAAAACTTTGACAGCTTTAATTCATCACTGGATGTGTTTCAGTTAGCGATCCTTGAAAGCCGTGAGCTATCAAATAAGGAAAAGTTTCAAGCATTAAAAGCTTCATTAACGCTGGAGCAACAAGCGCTTTGGGAAGCAAATCATGTATTGGAAAAAGCGATGAGAGATGACTTCAGAAAATCTCTCTCGGAAGATCAGAAAAAGGACATAAAAGGCACAATTGAAGCCTCATTGGACCATGAGCAGCTTGCTATCATGGAAGCCGACAGAATCTTCCGTGATCTCGTAGAAAAAGATCTGGAGTAAGACCTCCATAAACATGGAAAGGTGTACACGGCCTGGGAATTTACTCCCAGCGTATCAGAAACAGGGCTATGTGTTGTGATCAAAAACAGCGCATAGCCTTTTTTGATTACATTATCTTTATACCAGCATCCCTCATTACTTCTATTGACCTTTCAAAATCATTGGGCTGTAGATTCACTGCCTTCGTTCCTTTCACTGGCACGTGGGTATTAAATCCAAACTTTGAAACTGCATCCAGTGCGGTAAATTTCAGGCAATAATCAGCCGCCAATCCCACACAAGTCATATCCGTCACCCCTTCACCTTTCAGGTATTCTCCCAGTCCTGTAGATTTTAAATAGCCATTGTCAAACAGTCCGCTATAGCTGTCTATTTTCGGGTCAGTGCCTTTGTGAAAGATCATCTGTACACGATGTAAATCAAGACCCCTGGAAAACTCAGCCCCTTTTGAATGCTGTATGCAGTGGTCGGGCCACATTATTTGATCCAATCCTTCCAGCTTAATGACCTCGCCAATTTTCTTCCCTTTATGATTGGACGCAAAACTGCCATGATCCTTCGGATGCCAGTCCTGTGTGGCCACTACTATGTCAAAATCATCCATGATGGCATTCACATACGGGATGATCTGATCTCCGTCTTTTACTGCCAGTGCACCACCAGGGAGAAAATCATTTTGAATATCTACCAATATTAATGCATGCATAATCCTTCTAATTTTATTTGTTTCTAAGTTTTATGATCAGCTCAGACCGACGCTCAAACAATTTAGGTTCGAGCCCAACCGGATAAAGATGTGGATTGACCAGTCTCCTGCTGGAAGCGTCCAGCATATTTCGCTGCTTCAGATGATACTGTCGGCTTTCTTCAATTGATGGCACTTTATAAGACTGATTTCCCTGCTCAAAAATTGGTTTCAGTAAATCTTCGTATTGAGTATCCATTCCAAACTTTTTGCGCTTGGTGAAGTCATCTGGTGCAATGATCCGGAAATCGTCCATTTTATCACGTTCGTCAAAGATCATGTCCCCAGCCATCTTTCCATTGACAAAGAACCGCCGGACGTTTAATATCCCTGGCATATTTATCTTAATATTTTGCTCCGAAAGCTTGATCCTGTTCTCCCATTCACCATCCTTGTTTTTGATGGCGGTCATTTTATAAACCTGCCCCAATGCTGGCTGATCAAAGGATGTGATTAGCTTGGTGCCTACTCCCCACATGGTGATGCTGGCTCCCTGGTCCTTCAGGGAAGCGATCAGGTATTCATCCAGATCATTACTGCCTACTATTTGAGTATCTTTCAATCCCGCCACATCCAATATCTTCCTTGCCTCAATGCTCAGATAAGCCAGGTCACCAGAATCCACCCTGATTGCCTTGAGCTTTTTCCCTTTTTCTTTGAGGTCTAACCCTACCTTTACCGCCTTCCTCACTCCTTCCAGGGTGTTATATGTATCCACCAGAAGCACGCAATTACCTGGCATCACCTCAGCATAGGCTTCAAATGCTTCCAGCTCGCTTTGAAAAGCCATCACCCAGCTATGAGAATGTGTACCTGACACAGGAATCCCGAAGAGTTTGCCAGCCAGCACATTGGATGTGGAGTGGCATCCTCCGATATATGAAGAAAGACTTCCGGTCAATGCACCATCAATCCCCTGAGCTCTCCTCAGACCAAACTCCATGACAGGTTCATCCCCGGTCACTGAAGTGATCCTGGAAGCTTTAGTCGCAATCAATGCAGCTTGCCCAACGATAGTCAGGAGCGGAGTTTCCAGTATCTGACACTGGATCAATGGTCCTCTTACCCTTATTACCGGCTCATGCGGAAAAATGATTGAGCCATCCGGCTGTGCATCAATCGTGCACTCAAATTTCATGTCTGCCAAATACGCCAGAAACGCTTCATCAAAATAGGCATTTTCCTCCCCATCTTTCAGTGTAGCTAAATAGTCAATGTCGCTTGCTGAGAACTTAAAATTATTGAGGTAATCGATGACCCGGGACAAACCTGCCATCACGGTATATCCTCCGGAAAATGGATTGCTCCGAAAGAAAAGGTTGAACACCGCTTCCCGTTCCGCCATACCTTTTTTAAAATAACCATATGACATGGTAAGCTGATAAAAATCTGTTAGCAGCCCGAGAGACTCTTTGTAGATCCTTTGAAGGTTATTCATCTCTTTATTTTCTAACCAGTATGAAAATTAAGTGTTTTGATCATCGTTTGAAGACCACATTGGCTACTACCCCCAGCAATACCAATCCCATACCAATATAGGTCATGAAATTGAATTGTTCCCCAAAAAATACCCATCCGAAGCCAAGAACGTAAATAATGCCCGTATAGTTGATGATCGCTACTTTTGAAAGTTCCTCTGTTTGATAAGACTTAGTCATAAAAAACTGAGCGATCTGGGTAAACACCCCGACCAATATCAAAAAGAGCCAGTCCCATCCGGTAGGCTGAACCCATACCTGTGTAGACCAGACACCTGCAATCGGCATGGTGACCAGGGGAAAATAAAAGATAATCACCAGCGGGTGTTCAGAGGTTTTCAGTATTCGAATGAAGTTGTATGCCAGACCACTAAACACAGTAGATGAAATACCAACGATCAGATGAGTCAATGAGATCCTCGTATCAAACCCTGTAATTGTAAGCACCCCACAAAAACTTACCAGGAAAAAGAGCCATTGAATCGGTGCTACCCTTTCCCGTACAAGGAAAATACCCAGGATTGCAGCAAAAATCGGTGACATATATAACACAGTGGCTGCTGCAGCGAGAGGTATTTGCTGCAATAAACCAAAATACAATACAAGGGCAGCTGCTCCTGAAGCACCTCTGAAAATCAGGATCTTTTTATTCTTTCCCCATATGCTGACCTTCTGTTTTTGCAGAAAGTAGACACAGATAATCAGTGAAATAATTGATCTGAATAAAATGATCTCAATAGGTGGGATATGAGAAAGCACTTTCACACAAACCTTCATCAGACTGAAGGTGAAAGTGGCGATCAACATAAACCTTACGCCCTGCGAAATATTCATGACGGAGTATAGATAACCCCATCCTTTATTTCTATGGTTCGATCAGCTGAAGCAGCCAATGATTCATTATGAGTAACGATCACGAAGGTCTGACCGAGAGAATCTCTTAGATTGAAGAACAACCGATGTAATTCATCTGCATTGTGAGAATCCAGGTTTCCACTGGGTTCATCAGCAAAAATGATGGAGGGATCATTGATCAACGCTCTGGCTACTGATACGCGTTGTTGTTCACCACCTGAAAGCTCGGAGGGTTTATGGTCATGTCTACCTTCCATCCCCAGTAATGTCAACAATTCAAACGCACGTTTTTTGATGGTACCCGGAGATTTTTTTCCAATGAGTCCTGGTATCATGATATTTTCCAGTGCACTAAACTCCGGCAATAGATTATGAAACTGGAAAATAAAGCCAATCTCACTGTTACGGAATCCGGACAATTTCTGCTGATTCAGGTCGGTGATCATGGTATTGGCAATCTGCAACGAACCCTTATCCGCGGTATCCAGTGTGCCAATGATGTGAAGTAACGTGCTTTTTCCTGCTCCGGAAGCTCCTACAATAGATACTACCTCCCCTTTATCGATATGGACATCAATCCCTTTCAATACCTGGAGACTACCGTAAGACTTGTAAATCCCTTCAGCAGTAAGCATGCGCAAATATATAGATAGGCGTTAGATGGTCAACCAATTCTGCAAAATCCTTGAATAAACAACTGTGATGTTCTAGATTCGCCTTAAAATCCCCGATTATGAATATCCACGAATATCAGGCTAAGGAAATATTAAAAAGTTACGGTGTCAAGATCCAGGAAGGGATTGTTGCAGACACTCCAGAAAAAGCGCACGAAGCAGCTAAAGAACTTAATAGAGAAACCGGTACCTCATGGTATGTGATCAAAGCACAGATCCATGCAGGGGGTCGTGGAAAAGGAAAGATCAAGGAAACCGGATCCAATGGAGTGGTTTTGGCAAAAAGCCTCGACGAGGTAAAGCCTAAATCTGAAGATATCATCGGGGGTACGCTGGTGACTCACCAGACTGGTGAAGCAGGAAAAAAAGTCAATAAGGTATTGATTGCGCAGGATGTTTATTATCCAGGTCCATCAGAACCAAAAGAATATTATCTATCCATCCTTCTTGACAGGGCTTCAGGTCAGAATGTGATCATGGCATCCACAGAAGGTGGCATGGACATCGAGACTGTAGCCGAAAAAACCCCTGAAAAAATTGTAAAAGAATGGATTGACCCCAATGTAGGGCTTCAAGGATTTCAGGCGCGCAAAGTAGCCTTTGCACTAGGGCTGGAAGGAAACGCCTTCAAGGAGATGGTCAAATTCATTTTCTCACTTTATAAAGCATTCAATTCCATTGATGCCTCCATGTTTGAGATCAACCCGGTACTAAAAACTTCCGATGACAAAATTCTGGCAGTTGATTCTAAGGTCAACCTGGATGAGAACGCACTTTTCCGTCACAAAGACCTCGCCGAGCTTCGAGATATCTCTGAAGAAGATCCTGCGGAAGTAGAGGCTGGTCAGTCAGGTCTGAGCTATGTGAAACTTGATGGAAATGTTGGTTGTATGGTGAATGGGGCTGGACTTGCAATGGCTACCATGGACATGATCAAGTTGTCCGGTGGTGACCCTGCTAACTTCCTGGATGTGGGAGGTGGAGCCAATGCTCAGACGGTGGAAGCAGGATTCAGAATTATCCTGAAAGACCCCAACGTAAAAGCGATCCTGATCAATATTTTCGGTGGTATTGTCAGGTGTGATCGAGTGGCCAATGGTGTGGTGGAAGCTTACAAAAAAATCGGAAAGATCGATGTTCCTATTATTGTGAGGCTACAGGGAACCAATGCTGAAGAAGGAGCAAAAATCATCGAGGAGTCAGGCTTGAAAGTAACCTCAGCCATCCTGCTGAAAGATGCTGCGGAAAAAGTAAAACAGGTACTGGCCTAATCCCGGGCACCTTAATATCGCCTCATTAGCCCAAGTTTTGGTAATCTCTATATAAGCATATGACCGCTCACGTGGTTATTGGTGCGGGTATAGAAATTTTAGCATGGACTGGCATGCTGTTTATCTATTTTAGTTCTCCAACTAATAATATATCTATGAAGCAGTTCCTTGCAATCCTTACTGTACTTACGTGCTTAGCAGGATGTGAACAAAAGAAACAAGCCACCTCTGCGGGCAACCCGCTTCTGGTAGCGCTGAATGACCCGATCATCTTTGATAGCTTAACTGCGGAATACATTCAGGAGGCATTTGATACTTCCAAGACTCAGCTCAGCGGACGCATTGACGAGATCGTAAGCATACCAGATGCTGAAAAGAATTTCGAAAATACCATGGTCAGGTTGGATGACCTTTACAACGACCTGTCCAACAGGTATGCCCTGGTATACCTTATGGGTTCTACACACCCTGACAGCATAATCAGAGAAACCGCGGTCAAAGTCAGGAACGATTTTTCTATCATGTTCAACGAGTTGCAGCTCAATGAAGACCTCTATGCAGCCATCAAGACGTACAGCCTATCCCCCGAGGCCATGGCTTTAACCGGACCAAAGGCAAAATTCCTGGAAGAAACCATCATCGAGTTTGAGCGCAATGGGTTTGCACTGGGAGTAGAAGAACGTGGTGAACTCAAAAAGATCCTTAATGATCTCTCAACAATTACCAATGAGTTTGCTTCCAATATTGCGAGGTATCAAGACCATCTGATCCTTAGTGAGGATGAGATGGAGGGTCTGCCGGAAGACTATAAAAAAAGTCATCGCCAGGAGGATGGCACATACAAAATTGGGCTTTCTTATCCTGACTACAGGCCCTTTATGCAATATGCCAGATCTGACATAGCCCGCAAAAAGCTTTATATAAAGTTTAACAACAGAGCCGCTGATAGTAACCTGGAAGTACTTGATAGGATGCTTGGCAAAAGAAAGGAAATGGCAGACCTCCTTGGCTATGGGACATTTGCTGAGTACCAGACCGAAACACGGATGGCTAAAAGTCCGGCTACGGTATGGGACTTTGAAACCAAACTCACCAACAATGTAACACCTAAAGGACAGCTGGATTATGACCAGATGTTAAACCACAAGAAATATCTTGGACTGACCGGCGACAAAGTCAATCACTGGGAATTCAGTTACCTAGAGAACCTGTTGAAGACTACAGAATATGGTGTTGACGAAGAAGTAGTCAGACAGTATTTTCCAATAGAAAATGTAAAAGACGGGTTGTTTCAGATCACTCAAAAGCTTTTTGGAGTTACCTACAAAAAGATTGAAAATGCCCCGGTATGGCACCCTGATGTTGAGCTATATCATGTCATTGACAAAGGAGAAGTCATTGGCCGTTTCTATTTGGACTTACACCCCAGGGCCAACAAATACAATCATGCAGCCTGCTTCCCAATGAGACTTTCGAAACAAACGGACAAGGGATTCCAGATCCCTACTGCATCACTGGTATGTAACTTTACAGAGCCTACAGCGGATAAACCGGCGTTGATGACTCACGATGAGGTTAATACTTTCTTTCATGAATTTGGTCATGTATTACACAACATGTTTAGCAAAACGACATTAAGCTCCCAGGCGGGTACGAGCGTGGCCAGAGACTTCGTAGAAGCACCCTCACAAATCTTTGAAAGCTGGGCCTGGAATTATGAGTCCCTGGCTCTTTTTGCCAAACACTATGAAACCGGTGAGGTACTTCCAAAAGAGCTGTTTGACAAGATGCTTGCTGCGAAAAACTTAAACTCAGGACTAAATACTTTGCAACAAATCCTGTATGGGTCCTATGACATGACCCTCCATGATAAATTTGATGTGAATGGTGATAAAAACACCACGGAAGTATGGAAGGAACTGATCGAAACTATACAACTATACGATTATGTGCCCAATACTCACTTTCAGGCAGCTTTCGGGCACCTCAACGGGTATGCAGCGAGCTACTACGGGTACCTGTGGTCTGATGTATACGCCCAGGATATGTTTTCTGTGTTTGAGGAGCGGGGAATCCTAAATCCGGAGGTTGGAATGGAATACCGCAACAAAATATTGTCCAGAGGATCTGAAGAGGACGAAATGACCATGCTCATTGACTTTCTTGGTAGAGAACCAAACGACAAAGCATTTGTTAAATCCCTGGGGCTGGAATAGATGAAGATTTTAAATGAAGAGGAACAGTATGAAAATAATATCTAAAATTCTAACAATTGTAGCAATTGTATTGACAATGGGCTCATGCGGTCCTGATGATCAGGCTTATTCGACAGAAGAGATAACTGCCGAATCTAAAAAAGCCAATGCATTTTTTGATAAGGCATTCGACGAGATGGTCGATCGTTCTCCGATGTACCAAAGCTATCTGGGCATCAAGAAGGACTATGGAAAGTGGGATGAGATGTCGGAAGAGAATGCCCAAAAGGAATTGGAGATCAACAAAAAGGAACTGCAATTTTTGCTGGATTCCATCAATCCTGACAAGCTAGACAAGCAAACGAGGATCAGCTATAAGCTATTTAAAGCCAATGCTGAGGAAGCCATCGAGGATTTCAAGTACAGACATCATAATTATCCAGTCAACCAGATGCACGGGACACATGCTGAGGTGCCGGCTTTTCTGATCAATATCCACCAGGTTACCGATAAAAGTGATGCTGAAGCCTACATCTCCAGACTCAATGGCGTGGAAAAGTTGATGGATCAACTGATTGTTGAATTAAAAATTAGAGAAGAAAAAGGCATTTTACCTCCAAAATTTGTCTTTCCAATGGTCATCAATGATAGCAAAAACATCCTGAAAGGAGCGCCTTTTGATTCCGGTGAGCCAGGTACCTTACTGGCTGACTTTAGCCGGAAAGTCAATGCCCTGGAGCTGGATGCAGCTGACAAAAAAGCACTGGTTGAATCTGCCAAAGAAGGGCTACTCAATGGAGTGAAACCCGGATATGAAAAGCTCATTGCTTTTTTGACTGAGCAAGAAAAAAGAGCGACCACAGATGATGGAGCATGGAAATTCCCGGATGGACCGGCATTCTTTGACAATGCCTTAAAAAGAACTACGACCACTGATCTTACTGCAGAAGAAATCCATCAGATTGGATTGGATGAAGTCGCACGTATCCATGGAGAGATGAAAGAGATCATGAAAGAAGTTGGCTTTGAAGGGTCTCTTCAGGACTTTTTCCAATACCTGAAAACTGAAGATAAATTTTACTATCCGGATACGGATGAGGGCAAGGAGATGTACATCGATAGCGCAAAAGCCATCATCAACAACATGAAGGGCAGGTTGGACGAGTTGTTCCTCACCAAGCCTAAAGCGGATATTGTGGTAAAAAGAGTGGAAAAGTTTAGGGAACAATCTGCTGGAAAGGCGTTTTACCAGAGCCCGGCGCCTGATGGGTCTCGTCCGGGCACCTACTATGCCAATCTGGCCAGTACACGTAATATGCCAAAATATGAAATGGAGGCATTGGCATACCATGAAGGCATCCCTGGCCATCACATGGACCGGACCATTTCACAGGAGCTTACAGGTATTCCTAAATTCAGAAGATTTGGTGGATACACCGCCTACGTTGAAGGCTGGGGGTTGTATTGTGAGTTTATTCCTAAAGAGATGGGACTGTATGCGAATCCTTATTCCAACTACGGTAGGTTGGCCATGGAGCTGTGGAGGGCTTGCCGTCTTGTTGTAGACACTGGCATTCACCTGAAAAAATGGACCCGTGAAGAAGGAATAGAGTACTACACAAAAAATACCTCGGGAACCGAAAGGGAGATCCGAAGAATGGTAGAGCGTCACATTGTGATGCCATCACAGGCGACTGCCTATAAAATTGGTATGCTCAAGATCCTGGAGCTCAGAAGCATAGCTAAAGAAAAAATGGGTAATCAGTTCGACATTCGGGAATTCCACGATGTGGTACTTACCAGTGGGGCTGTTCCACTTGACGTGTTGGAAGACCTGGTGAATGACTACATCGCCTCAAAATCATAGCTAATAGCAATTAAGACGTAAGAGTCAGATGAACCATTTCATCTGGCTCTTTTTTATTACAGGTAATATGGAAGTGAAAAAAAATGACCTCTCCTGGGCCGACTTTTTGAAAGTAGAAATGCGGGTAGGGACCGTAATATCAGCAGAGGTATTTGAAGAAGCCAGGAATCCAGCCTTCAAGATTCAGGTGGATTTTGGTGAATATGGTATTCGGAAGACCTCCGCACAGATCACCTCGCTTTACCGCCCGGAAGAACTTATTGGAAAACAGGTAGTGGCCGTCGTGAATTTTCCACCTAAGCAAATTGCCACCATCATGAGTGAATGCCTGATACTTGGTGCCGTAGATGGTAAAGAAGTTACCTTGATTGAGCCGGGAATGAAGGTCAAGAATGGATTACGGATTGGTTAGTGTTTTTGAATATTTCTTGGTTTATTAATTATTTTGCAAGCTATCTGGGAACAACGCAGGTGTGTTTAAGTAGAATCCGGGCAGGTGTACAGTGATTATTTAACATATGTAAAGTGAGTATACTCCAGGCTTGTTGAAATTTCACCAACATTCGTAATCAACATGCAATCACAACATACACCCTTCCTCATCAATGGTGGTGGTATCGCCGGCCTTACCCTCGCTATCGGGCTCGGAAAAAATGGAATTGATGCTTTAATTGCTGAAGCAGCTCCGGAATTCAAACCTGTAGGGGCAGGACTTGTATTAGCAGCCAATGCCATGAAGGCTTACCGGGTTTTAGGTATGAATGAAACGATAACCGATGCCGGAAATACCATAAATCATTTCGACATCCTGGATCACACAGGTAAATTAATTACCTCAACAGCTATGGATGCTGTAGGAGACGGGACTCCAAATGTAGCTATTCACCGGGCAGCTTTACACCAGGTTTTGGTCAATGTGTTGAACCCTGCAAATATTGTGAATGACTTTCGAAGCAAAGAGATCAGCATAGTCGGCGATAAATACGAGGTAACTTTTGAGAATGGTCGCTCCATCACTTGTGATTACCTCATTTCAGCAGAAGGCATTCATTCTGTTGTCCGGGACTGGGCGTTTCCCGGGTCTCAGCTCAGGTATTCGGGTTATACCTGCTGGCGGGGTATTTCTGACATTGTGAAAGGAGTCCCCTTTGATAAAGCTACCGAAACATGGGGACCCTCCGGAAGATTTGGGATTGTACCTGTTGGAGATGGAAAAGTGTATTGGTTTGCCGTTAAAAATGGTCCTGAAAATTCAGAAAAGCTTCGATCATATAATAAAGCGGATCTGATAAAAGCATTTACTGACTATCATGCTCCTGTATCTCAGCTGATCCACCACACGCATCCTGAAACGATTATTTTCAATGATATCATCGACCTGAAGCCTATACCCAGGTATGCAAAAGGCAATATAGTACTCATTGGTGACGCGGCACATGCTACCACTCCTAACATGGGACAGGGTGCCTGTCAGGCCATTGAGGATGCAGTCATCCTTGCTGAATGCATCAAAAGCCAATTAACTGTGGCAAAAGCTTTCGAGACCTTTGAGCGTAAGCGACTCCGGCGAACCCATCAAATCGTGAATCGCTCCTGGACCCTGGGGAAAATCGGACAGCTGGAAAACCGTGGCCTGATCAAAGTACGCAATCTGCTGCTGAGATCAATGCCGTCTTCAGTAAGCAAAAAGAATATAGAGAAGGTGTATGATTTTAAGTTATAGGCAATAAGAAACCATCATTACTTCTTCAGCATCGGAAACAACATCCTGATCTCTTCATCGGTCGGCTGTTTTCCATATTCACAGATTTGAAATGCTTCGGCTGCATTGATGGTTGCAGCTTTATTAGGTCCGTACCATTTTTCCAGGGATTTTCTTGTTTCCCCGGATATGGATGGTTTCCATTTCTCCATCAACCATTTTTTTCGGGCGCTCGTATCTTCCGGGACCTCGTCCAGATAGCCGCCAATCCAGGGTAGCCACTCATAGAACTGTGACACATGAGCATCGAGCCCATCAAACTTTTTTCCTATGGTTTCATCTACTCCTATGGCAATATCCGGCCTGAATGGTTCAGGAGACTGAAATTTGTCATGGGTGTATAGGAACACAGGATTCTTTTTGAGCGGAGGCGTATCCGGTGCTACATTGGGTACGGCTACCATGTAAGCAGCATCCTGCACCAACACTCCTGTATAGCGGTGATCCGGATGGTAATCATTAGGTCGGGGAGCGATTACCACATCAGCATCCCACTCCCTGATCTTACGGATGACCTGTAGGCGCACATTCAAGTTTGGTGTGAGCTCTCCGTCGTGATTGTCCAGCACTTCATATTCATCTATCCCCAACCTGCGGGCAGACTCTTTGGCTTCTTCCATCCTTCTTTTAGCAAGAATTCCTCCTCCCATGCTCTGATGACCTGCATCGCCATTGGTTACAGATACAAATTTGACTGCGTGACCCATAGATGCCAGCAAAGCTGCAGTACCACCGGCATCAATATCACAATCATCAGGATGAGCTCCAAACACAATAAACCTTGCAGGCCTATCCTGGGCCTGGCTAAAGGTCCCTGAAATCAATATTAAAAATGCAAGAAGAACTAGTTTTTCCATGAGTTAGATTGATTGAGTAGTGAGGAACCAAGTTATATGAAACCTCCCAAATACCAAAGCTTTGCCGCTTCACAAAAAAAAATGACCGTGGTTTTGCGGTTTTAACAACGATTCTATTACTTTTGTCTCATAAAATGAACAGGAACATTTTAAATATTGTCATTGCTCCAATTATTACGCTTGTGGTCGTCACACGAAAGCAAGGGGAATGGTGATATTATAAATAATCCTAAAAGATATTATGAAGCGCCATTCCTACAAGGATGGCGTTTTTTTATTATGTATTACGACAGTAAAACAGAAGTATTTTTAGACGGTAAATGGATCAAGGCCAAAGATGCAAAAGCCAGCCTCTTTGACCAGACGATGCATTACGGCACGGGTGTGTTCGAAGGGTTGAGATCCTACAACAATGGAAACGGTTTCAATATCTTCAAACCTAAAGAACATTTCGAAAGACTCAAGCAGTCTGCAGAGAAGATCCACCTGAAGGTTCCCTACTCCATCGATGAGTTGATCCACATTGCTTATGAGCTTATCACCAGAAATAACCTCACCAATGCGTATATTCGCCCGTTGGTTTTTGCTGGCCCCAATATGATGCTTTCTCCTTCCAATCACATCCACATATTCATGACCGCCTGGAAATGGGCCAAGTACCCTGGAATCGAGCCCCTCAACGTGATGGTATCTTCCTATATCAAGCCCTCTCCAAAATCAATACCTATTGATGCAAAAATTATCGGCAATTATGCAGCCTTTACATTGGCAACAGCCGAAGCCAAACACCTGGGCTATGATGAAGCCATCTTGCTAGACCACAATGGGTTTATCTCTGAAGGTCCGGGAAGTAATATATTCTACGAAAAAGATGGAAAGCTGTATACGCCCAGGTTGGGCAACATCTTCCCCGGGATCACCAGAAAAACAATTATGGAGCTGGCAGCAGACCTCAATGTGAAGGTGATTGAGAAAGACATTAAGCCGGAAGAAATCTATAAAGCAGATCATGCCTTCTTCTGTGGTACAGCCTCGGAGGTGACGGCCATCGACTCCATCAACGGAGAACCTTTCAAAAAAGATTGGGAGGAGTCTATTGGTTTTGACCTGCATATTATGTACCAGCAAAAAGTAAAATTTGACGAATACCAAGGACTGACCATTGTTTAACCCATGAGCGAATTAAATAAGTATAGCAAAACCCTTACACAGGACCCATCACAACCGGGAGCTCAAGCACAATTGTATGCTGCCGGCCTAACTGACGAAGACTTCAATAAAGCCCAGATCGGTATTGTAAGTACCGGATTTGAAGGCAACCCCTGCAACATGCACCTCAATATCCTGGCTCACCAGGTAAAGAAGAGTGTCCGGGAAGCAGACATGGTCGGACTCATTTTCAATACCATAGGCGTTAGTGACGGGATGTCGAATGGTACTACAGGAATGAAATATTCCCTGGTATCAAGAGAGGTCATTGCTGATTCTATCGAAACGGTGGTTCAAGCCCAATTTTATGATGGAGTGATCTCCATTGTAGGGTGTGACAAAAACATGCCCGGTGCTATGATCGGTATGTCCAGACTCGACAGGCCATCTATTCTCGTTTACGGAGGATCGGTCAAACCCGGTAAACTGAATGGCGAGGATCTGAACATAGTATCGGCATTCGAAGCCTATGGTGAAAGGTTGCGAGGCAACATCTCTGATGCGGACTATAAAGCTGTGATCAAAAACAGTATTCCTGGCCCGGGAGCGTGTGGTGGTATGTATACAGCTAACACTATGTCTACAGCGATTGAGGCCATGGGGATGAGTTTACCATTCAGCTCTTCCAACCCGGCAGAGAGCAAGGATAAGGTCGAAGAGACCCACCATGTTGGAAAGGCTATCCGTTATTTATTGAAAGAAGACATTCGTCCCAGTGATATCATCACCAGGAAGTCCTTTGAAAATGCCATTACCATGGTGATG
This sequence comes from Cyclobacteriaceae bacterium, assembly GCA_965228595.1. Lineage (GTDB taxonomy): Bacteria > Bacteroidota > Bacteroidia > Cytophagales > Cyclobacteriaceae > UBA7330. Next base: position 1,242,234 of record OZ245828.1, read on the forward strand.
GTATTAGGTGGATCTACCAATGCGGTGCTTCACCTGCTGGCCATGGCCAGAGCAGCTAATGTGCCATTGGTACTGGATGATTTCCAGAAGATCAGTGACAAGACACCATTCCTTGGGGATTTGAAGCCTAGTGGAAAATACCTGATGGAAGACCTTCACAACGTAGGTGGTATCCCGGGCGTGATGAAGATCATGCTGGACCATGGATACCTACATGGGGATTGTCTGACAGTGACAGGAAAGTCTCTGGCAGAGAACCTGGAGAATATCCCGGCGTTGAAGAAAGAGCCTAAGATCATGTACTCTTTTGATGAACCGATCAAGAAAAGTGGTCACTTGCAGGTCCTTTATGGCAACCTGTCACCCGGAGGCGCAGTAGCCAAGATCACCGGCAAAGAGGGTGATGTATTTGAAGGACCAGCCAGGATTTATGAGGATGAGTTTGCTGCCATCAAAGGGATCGGCGAGGAAGTACAGAAGGGAGAAGTCATTGTGATCCGCTATAGTGGACCCAAAGGTGCTCCGGGTATGCCGGAAATGCTGAAGCCTACCAGTGCCGTGATGGGTGCAGGATTAGGAAAGGATGTGGCACTGATTACAGACGGCAGGTTTTCCGGAGGATCTCATGGATTCGTGGTGGGTCACATCACACCTGAGGCACAGGAAGGTGGTCCTATTGGCCTCATTAAGAATGGTGACATCATCCGGATTGACGCAAATACCAACACTTTGGAAGTGAAGATTTCTGACGAAGAGATGGAAGCGCGTAAAAAAGCCTGGGTAAAACCAGCGTACAAAGCAGAAAGAGGAATACTTAAAAAGTACATACACTCAGTAAAGTCGGCCACTGAAGGCTGTGTTACTGACGAATTTTAAATAAAAAGCTCATGGATACATCTTCATTGGCAATCTCAGAACAGGAGACTAAAAAGTCTATCAAGGTAACAGGTTCCGAAGCAGTTCTTTTATCCTTACTTGAAGAAGGAGTTGACCTGATTTTCGGATACCCCGGTGGTGCCATCATGCCCATTTATGATGCATTGTATGGATACTCCGATAAGTTGAACCACATTTTGACCCGACATGAGCAGGGAGCAGTCCATGCAGCTCAGGGGTATGCACGCGTCACAGGAAAGACGGGCGTCTGCTTTGCCACTTCAGGCCCTGGAGCTACCAACCTCATCACTGGAATCGCAGATGCTCAAATCGACTCTACACCCATTGTTTGTATTACGGGACAAGTGTTTTCTCATTTGCTTGGCACAGATGCCTTTCAGGAAACTGATGTAGTAGGGATCTCCATGCCTGTCACTAAGTGGAACTTCCAGGTAACCAAACCTGAAGAAATCCCTTATGCAATTGCCAAGGCCTTCTACATTGCCAATACGGGTCGGCCAGGACCTGTCCTCATAGACATCACGAAGGATGCTCAGATAAAAGAGTTTGATTTCTCGTACACAAAATGTGAAAGGATAAGGAGTTATCACCCTTATCCGGCATTGGAAGAAGAGCCTGTAAAAGCCGCAGCAGCATTAATCAACAGTGCCAAAAAGCCAATGATGCTGGTTGGTCAGGGGGTAATCCTGTCCAAGGCACAAAAAGAGCTGATCAGTTTTGCGGAAAAGGCCGGAATACCAATGGCGTCAACACTCATGGGGCTTTCGGCTGTGCCAAACAGTCACCCACTTTATGTAGGGTATCTGGGCATGCATGGTAATTATGGTCCCAACGTCAAAACCAATGAGTGCGATGTATTGATTGCAGTAGGTATGCGTTTTGATGACAGGGTAACCGGAAACCTGGCAAAATATGCTAAACAAGCTAAGGTTATCCATATAGAGATTGACGCTGCTGAGATCAACAAGAACGTAAAAGCCGATGTGGCTATCAATGCAGATGCCAAGGAAGCGCTGATTTCTTTGATCAAGCAGGTGGATAACAATAAACATGACGCCTGGGTACAGGAATTCAGAGATTGTGATCAAATCGAATTTGACAAAATCATCAACAAGGCCATCACCAGAAAATCAGGTGGTATTCAGATGGTGGAGGTCATCAAAAAGATCTCTGACAAGTCCAAAGGAAAAGCCATCATCGTAACGGATGTGGGGCAGCATCAAATGGTGGCCAGTAGATATTATGCCTTCGACGACACCCGGTCCAACGTTACTTCCGGTGGCCTTGGAACCATGGGATTTGCTTTGCCTGCAGCCATGGGTGCCAAAATGGGACAGCCAGACAGGGAAGTAATTGCCGTAATTGGAGATGGAGGTTTTCAGATGACCATCCAGGAACTTGGCACCATTTTTCAGAGCCAGATTGGCGTGAAGATCCTCATCTTAAACAATAATTTTTTGGGGATGGTACGTCAGTGGCAGGAGCTTTTCCATGAGAAGAGATATTCATTTACAGAATTAACCAATCCGAATTTTCAATTGATTTGCCAGGGATACGGCATACCTTCGCAGAAAATTGAAAAAAGGGAGGATCTGGACGCTGCTTTGGATCAATGGTTATCAGCTGATGGCCCTCAGCTACTGGAAGTAGTAGTGGAGCAAGAAGAGAACGTATTCCCGATGGTTCCTGCGGGCGCCAGCGTATCCGATATCCTATTAGAACAACAACGATAAAGCACACCCATATGTCTAAGAGTCTATATGATGATGATCATTCAGAAGATAAGACCATCAAAGATTTTACTTTGTCTGTCTTAACGGAGGATAAAGCTGGTCTGCTGAATCACATCACAATAATATTCAACAGGAGAAAGATCAACCTGAATAGTCTGAATGTCTCCACCACGGAAGTTCCGGGTGTGAGCAGGTTTACCATCGTGGTCAACTCTACCCGAGAGACCATTGAAAAGGTAGTCAAACAGATCAGGAAACTGATCGATGTCCTGGGGGCATTCGTCTATGAAGATGATCAGATCTACTATCAGGAAATTGCACTATACAAGGTCCCTACGGCGGTATTCCTCAACGGAACATCTATTGAGACCCTGGTAAGGAATAGCGGAGCAAGGATTTTGGTGGTTGAGAAAGACCATATTGTAATTGAAAAGACCGGTCACAAATCTGACACCCATGACCTGTACAAAAAACTTGAACCTCATGGTTTACTGGAATTTGTGCGCTCTGGCAGAGTGGCTATATCCAAGTCTAAAAGAAAAACTGAAGCATTCATTAAAATGCTGGAGGATTCAACAGCAAACAAACTAACCATAAAAGATTTCTAATTTTCACAAACTAAAAAACAATGGCAAAAATCAATTTTGGAGGAGTCGAAGAAGAAGTAGTAACCAGACAAGAATTTCCTCTTGAAAAAGCGAGAGAAGTACTCAAACAAGAGACCATCGCTGTGCTTGGCTACGGGGTACAAGGTCCCGGACAAGCCCTTAACCTGAAAGACAATGGCTTCAACGTAATCGTTGGTCAGCGAAAAGATTCAAAGACATGGGACAAAGCCGTGGCTGACGGATGGGAACCAGGAAAAACACTTTTTGAGTTGGAAGAGGCCTGTGAAAGAGGCACGATCATCCAGTTCCTTCTTTCTGATGCTGGCCAAATTGCTTTTTGGCCAACGTTGAAAAAGCATTTGACACCAGGCAAAACATTGTATTTTTCTCACGGATTTGGTGTGACTTACAGTGATCAAACTGGAATCATCCCTCCGAAAGATGTAGATGTTATCCTGATTGCCCCTAAAGGTTCAGGAACCAGCTTGAGAAGACTATTCCTTGAAGGAAGAGGTTTGAACTCAAGTTTTGCAATCCATCAGGATGCTACAGAAAAAGCTAAAGAAAAGGTTGTTGCTTTAGGGATTGGTGTGGGATCAGGATACCTGTTCCAAACCAACTTCAAAAAAGAGGTATACAGTGACCTAACTGGTGAGCGAGGAAGCTTAATGGGTGCTATCCAGGGTTTGTTTGCTGCTCAGTATGAAACCTTAAGAGCCAAAGGCCACACTCCCTCCGAGGCATTTAATGAAACTGTAGAAGAAGCTACCCAGTCACTTTACCCGCTCATCGCTGAGAATGGAATGGACTGGATGTATGCCAACTGCTCAACTACCGCACAAAGAGGTGCACTGGATTGGTGGAAAAAATTCCGTGATGCAGTAAAACCTGTTTTCGAAGACCTGTACAACAGTGTAGAAACTGGTAATGAGGCAAAAATCACGATCGAAGCTAATAAGCAACCGGACTACAGGGTAAAATTGGAAGCGGAGCTGAAAGAGCTGGAAGATTCTGAGCTTTGGAGAGCTGGTGCTGCCGTACGTAAGCTACGACCAGAAAACTAAGAATGGCTGAAAAAACTACTTCACTGGAGGGGTATTCACCCGAATTTAAGGACATTGAGGTGGCTCACAGAGCCATGCGTGATGTCTCTTCGGTCACACCCCTCCAGTATAGTTTTAACCTGAGTGAGCGGTTTGATGCCAAGATCTACCTTAAGCGGGAGGACATGCAGATTGTCCGATCCTACAAGATCCGTGGTGCTATCAATAAGATCAAATCACTTTCACAGGCAGAACTCAAAAAAGGAGTAGTTTGTGCCAGTGCAGGAAATCATGCCCAGGGTGTTGCATTTTCATGCAATAAACTCAAGGTAAAGGGAACCATCTTCATGCCTGTGCCCACACCTAAGCAAAAGGTGCAGCAGGTAAAAATGTTTGGTAAAAAATATATCGATGTCGTGCTGGCAGGTGATACGTTCGACGATGCCAACAAAGAAGCAAAAGATTTTGAAGAAAAGACCGGGAGTACTTTTGTACATCCTTTCAATGACCCTAAAGTCATCGAAGGGCAGGCTACCATCGGACTGGAACTGATCCAGGATGCGGATTTTAACATGGACTACCTGTTCATGCCCATTGGCGGTGGCGGACTAGCAGCCGGTGTATCCGCAGTGGTCAAAGCATTGAGTCCTCAAACAATCATCATCGGGGCAGAACCTGAGGGAGCACCTGCGATGTACGAGGCCATCCAAAAAAATGAGGTTGTCACCCTGGAACACATAGATAAATTTGTGGATGGTGCAGCGGTTAAGCGTGTAGGGGATTTTGCTTTCCCCATATGCAGGGACAACCTAAGAGAAGTGGCCCTGGTCAATGAAGGTAAGGTTTGCTCCTCGCTGATAAGCATGTATAATGAAAGCGGAATCGTGCTGGAGCCTGCAGGAGCTTTGTCTGTAGCTGTGTTGGATCAATACAAAGATGAGATCAAAGGAAAACATGTGGTCTGTATCTTGTCCGGGGGCAACAACGATATCACCAGGACAGAAGAAATACGAGAAAGATCATTGCTTTATGAAGGCCTTGTGCACTATTTTATCGTGAGGTTCCCGCAGCGCGCTGGAGCTTTAAAGGAATTTGTTGGTGAAGTATTGGGACCTGATGATGACATCATCCTTTTTGAATACACAAAGAAAACGTCCAGAGAAAAAGGTCCGGCACTCGTAGGAATAGAGTTAAAGAACAAAGCAGACCTGGGACCTTTAATTGATAAGATGAAAGAGAAAAACTTCTTTGGGGAGTACCTCAATAAGAAACCTGATTTGTTTGGTCATCTGATTTAACCTGAAAATTAGATAATTTCACGCGACCATTTGATAGTCACCTTCCAGGGTGAAGATGGAAATAAATTAAAACACACAAATGAAAGTACTTAAGTTCGGAGGAACATCTGTTGGGAATGCGGAATCGATCCGCCAGGTTGCAGAGATCATTACTTCATCTAAAGAGCAATTGATCGTTGTCACTTCTGCAGTCGGAGGGGTCACTGACCAGCTGGTCAAAATGAGTGAACTTGCTTCGAAAGGCAATGATGAATACAAGATCATCATTGAGCACATCGCTTTGGCTCACCAGAAGCTCTACTATGATCTGCTCGGACAAAAGCCTGGTGAGGACCTGATCAAAATCACCGATGAGCTTGCAGAAATCGGTCATGGCATGTGGCTTCTCAAAGAGATGACACCAAGAAGTAGTGACTTTGTACTTGGTTGTGGAGAAAGACTTTCTAACCTGATCCTTTTTGACTACCTGAAGCAATTAAAAGTCAAGGTAAAATACTTTGACAGCAGGGATTATATCGTCACTGACAGTCATTTCGGTAAGGCAAACGTTAACTTCAAGAAGACCACGAAAAATATCAAAGCTGTCGCCAAGGAGTTCGATCAAGTCAGCCTGTTCCCCGGATTCATCAGCTCTTCTGAAGCCAATGAACCCACCACCCTTGGACGCGGAGGCTCAGATTTCACAGCGGCCATCATTGCAGGTATCCTCGATGTAGAAAACCTGGAGATCTGGACCGATGTGGACGGGCTGATGACTGCCGATCCAAGACTTGTGAAGCATGCTCATTTCATCGAGCATGTCTCTTACGAGGAGGCGCTGGAGCTTTCTCATTTTGGCGCCAAGGTGATCTATCCACCAAGCATTCAGCCTGCCTTACAAAAAGGAATTCCAATCACCATTAAAAACACCTTCAATCCTACCCACCCAGGCACACTTATCACACAGAAATGGGATGAAGGGAAGCAACTGATCAGAGGTATCAGCAGCATCAAAGACATTGCCATGGTCACCCTAAGTGGTTCGAGTATGGTGGGTATTCCCCGGTTTTCTTTTAGGCTGTTTCGCTCATTGTCAGAAGCAAAGATCAATGTGGTTTTTATCACACAGGCCAGCTCAGAGCACAGTATTTCCGTGGGCGTGAGAGAAGAAGATGCAAAAAAATCGGTTGAGGTACTCAACGAGGAATTTAGTTTCGAAATTGATAATGGAAATATCAATGTAGTAGAAGCCGAAAAGGATTTGAGCATCATTGCCCTGGTAGGGAACAACATGAAGGACCAGGTGGGTGTGAGTGGTCAGATGTTTAGCATCCTGGGGAAAAATGGGATCAGTGTGAAAGCCATCGCCCAGGGGTCGTCAGAAAGAAACATCTCTGCGGTCATTCCTAAAGTGGACCTCAGAAAAGCCTTAAACGCACTGCACGAAAGCTTCTTCTTATCTGACTATCGAAGGATTAACCTGTTTATCATTGGAGCAGGTAATGTGGGAAAAGCATTTATGGCTCAGGTAGGAAACCAAAATGGATTCCTGAAAGAGCATTACCACCTCGACATCAAAGTGATTGCCATCGCAAACTCGCGTAAGATGACTTTCGATCAGCAGGGATTGCCCGCAACCAAATGGCAGGAGCACCTTGACAATGGTGAGAAATTCCAAAAAGAGGCGTTCCTGGACAAGATGCATGACATGAACATGCGAAACAGCATCTTTGTGGATATCACTGCGGCCAGCGAAATAGCCAGTCTTTATCCAGACATCCTTAAAAGGAGCGTCTCAGTGGTCACTCCAAATAAAATTGCTGCGACCGGCCCTCAGGATCATTACCTGGAACTCAAAGGCTCTGCCAAGAAATACGGCGGCCACTTCCTGTTTGAGACTAACGTGTGTGCAGGACTTCCTATCTTGTCTACACTCACTGACCTTATCAAGAGTGGTGACGAGATTCATCGTATTGAGGCTGTTTTGTCTGGAACCTTGAATTTCCTCTTCAACGAATACGATGGCAAGAAAAAATTTGTGGAGGTGATCAAGGAAGCTAAAAAGCTGGGCTATACCGAGCCTGATCCACGACTGGATCTTTTCATGGAAGATGTGAAAAGAAAAATTTTGATTCTCATCAGAGAGAGCGGATACTCATTTGAACTCAATGACATCATCATGAAGAGCTTTCTGCCGAAAAGCTGCCTGAAAAGTAGTTCAGTGGAAGACTTCTACGATAAAATTGAAAAAGAAGAAGATCATTTCCGATCTATCTATGAAAAGGCCAAAGAACAAGGTAAGAGACTTAGAGTGGTTGCCAAGTACAAAAACGGAGTGGGCAATGTATCCCTTGACGAAGTAGAGTCTACACATCCTTTTTACAACCTGGAAGGTAAGGACAACATCGTGTTATTCTACACCAATCGATACAAAGACCAACCACTTGAAATCAAAGGTGCTGGCGCCGGAGCAGACGTGACTGCCTCTGGTATTTTTGCCGATGTGCTGCGCATCGCTCAATCCTATCAATAAACTATGGATCAAATTACTGTATTTTCACCTGCCTCGGTTGCAAATGTGGGCTGTGGATATGATACTTTCGGATTTGCAATAGAAGGAATTGGTGACTTTATTACCATTTGTAAGCGGTCTGATGACCAGTTGGTGATAGAGCAATCCAAAGGAGCCATCCTCCCCAATAACCCAAAAGAAAATGTGGCGAGTATAGCTGTGGAATCCTATCTGAAGCACATCGATTCCAATGCGGGATTTTCTTTTACCATCACCAAATCATTCAAACCAGGTAGTGGATTAGGTTCCAGCGCTTCTAGTGCTGCAGGGGCTGTATTTGGTGTGAATCATCTCATGGGGAATCCGCTCTCTACCAGAGATCTTCTTCCTTTTGTGATGGAAGGAGAAGCCTATGCATCCAAATCATATCATGCAGACAATGTAGCCCCGGCCCTGATGGGTGGCTTCAATGTCATTCGTAGTTATGAACCTTTAGACATCTTCCAGGTACCTACACCAAATGATCTGCGTGTTTTGATCATCTTCCCTGATGTAGAAGTGAAGACTTCTGAAGCCAAGGCATTACTTCCCAAGACCCTCTCGATTCCTGACGCCAGAAATCAGTGGGCCAATGTGGCCGGAGTGATCTCTGCCTTGTATTCAAGCGATTATAACTTATTGAAGAATTCTGTAAGTGATGTCATAGCAGAGCCAGTAAGAAAAAAATTAATTCCCGGGTATGAAGAGGTAAAGCAAATGATGTGTGAGCATGGTTCAGTAGGTTTCAATATCAGCGGATCAGGACCAAGCATGTTCTCCTTTTTCCGGGATGAGCAAGAAATGGAAAATGTAAAACCCAAAGTTCGGGCCTTGTATCAAAAGCTGGGTCATGAGCTGATGTTACATACTTCCAAAATCAATCATCATGGATCAATCATCATATCATGAGGTTTTACAGCACTAACAAGACATCGCCAGCTGTTTCATTCAGGGAGGCAGTGATTAAAAGCCTCCCGGAGGATAAGGGTTTGTATTTCCCGGAAGAAGTTCCGGAGCTGGACTTTCTCTTTCTGGAAACCATGGACTACTATTCCAAAGCGGATATTGGCTATGAAGTGCTCAGGCACTATTGTAGTGAAGATATCCCGGAAGCCAAGCTGAAGGAGATCCTGGAAGATGCTTTGGATTTTGAGATTCCTCTCGTGGGTGTTGAAGATAATATCTATAGTCTGGAGATGACCCATGGCCCTACCTATGCCTTCAAAGATGTGGGGGCGCGATTTCTGGCCAGATGCCTGGGCTATTTCAACGAAAGCAATAACGATGAGGTGACTATCCTGGTTGCTACCTCTGGTGATACCGGTGGAGCGGTCGCAGCAGGGTTCTATGATGTACCAGGTGTGAATGTGGTGATCCTCTATCCTACCGGAAAAGTGAGTGACCTGCAGGAAAAGCAATTGACCACGTTAGGTAAAAACATCCGGGCATTGGAGGTGAATGGAAACTTTGATGATTGCCAGACAATGGTAAAAAAAGCATTCCTTGACAAGGATGTGAATGAAAAGTTGAACCTGTCTTCTGCCAACTCTATCAGCATTGCCCGATGGCTTCCACAGTCTATCTATTACTTCTGGGCATATCGGGAAGCACCTAAAAAGAAAAACCTCGTAGTATCCGTACCCAGTGGTAATTACGGTAACCTGACAGCAGGTTTGCTGGCCTATAAGATGGGATTACAGATCTCCAGGTTTATCGCCGCCTCCAATGTAAACGACGTTGTGCCCCGCTACCTGCAGAGTGGTGATTACGAACCTAAGCGCACCATCCATACCTTGTCCAACGCCATGGATATCGGGGATCCAAGCAACTACTCCAGAATGCAGGCCCTATTTGATGGGAACCATAAGGAAATCTCCAAACTTATCTCAGGGTATACGTTGAACGATGAGCAGACACTGGAGGTGATCAAAACCTGCTATGAAGAAAATGAATATATCCTGGACCCACATGGAGCGATTGGATATGACGCCCTGAAAAAAGGACTGGGCAAGAAGGAAACAGGTGTTTTTATAGAAACTGCCCATTATTCGAAATTCCTTTCTACAGTAAACAAAGCGCTGGGCAAAGAATTACCACTTCCTGATTTCGTGTCAGAACTGATGAAAAAGGAGAAGGAAGCGGTGCAAATTGCGGCTGATTACGAGGAGTTTAAGGCTGTGCTATTGGGTTGATTTCAAAGTCATCGCATGGCTTTGACCTGATCTTTCTGGTCTTGTTTGATTGTAAGATCATAAAGAAATTCCGGTGCAAAATCAGAGTCATTTGGCCAAGTTAAAGTCCAACTATCCAGTTCAAACTTTTTGAAAAACTCAACATCCTTTAGGGGTTCGAAAATCTTTCCTGTAAACTGATCCTTTAGATCCACTACTCCTGAAAGACCATCATTGAAAGTTAATTCAATTTTAAAGTCCTCAGCATAACTCGCTTTTGTTATCCAAACTAAGGCCATACAATTAAGTTAAAGGGTCTATCTTCTTTAAAGGTTCTAATTGCTCAATTCGTTCCCAATTCTCAAGCAATTCTTGCCTGTGCTCACTCAGCCACTGTAAAGTTAGATTAATTGCTGTTTTGGGCATTTTGCCGACCAGGATACCTGTGTTGATTTAAATTTTCGCTCTAAAACCTTGATATTCTTCTAATCATAGGAAGTTATGATCAACTCAAGTCATCGTATGACTTAATGCTCCTAAACCAACTGATCCTCGCATTCCTGCCCTTGCAGCATCTTCACAAGATTTCTTGCTGCCCTGCGCTGCAGTTCTTCCTGCGCTTCGCTGGAATACCAGGCGTTATGTCCTGTAGCAACCACTTTGGGGTGATTGATCACCTCGTCCATATCTGCTAATGGTGGTTCATCACGAAAAACATCGATGCCAGCCCCGAATAGCCTGTCATCTTGTAGCGCTTTCCCGAGTGCCTCCTCATCTACCACTCCCCCACGTGCAGTATTGATCAGGATTGGCTTTTTATCCATGCGTTCAAAAGCCCTGTCATCAATGATATGACGCGATTTATCGGTAAGGTTACAATGCAGGGAAATCACATCGGAATGTTTAATCAATTCCTCCTTTTCTACTTTCCTTGCTCCGACTTCAGAAAACCTGTCATCGCCGATGTAAGGATCATAAGCAATGATCTCTCTAAATAATGGTTTCGCCTTTTGGCAAAAAGTGGATCCTATCCTGCCCAGCCCAATGATGCCCAATGTTTTTTCGTGGAGCTCAAAGGTGTCTTTTCTACCTGGTTGCGTATAGTCACCTCTCAGCTGTTTCATGCTGCCTTCCAGGTCCCTCAGAACGGCAAACAGAAGCATCAAAGTATGATCCGATACTGAATGACTGGCGTAGCCACTTACATTGGCCACTTTCACTCCACAGCTTTTGGCATCTGCCAGGTTGATATTGTCATAACCTACGCCATACCTGCAAATGGCTTTCAGGTCAGTAAAACGCTTTAAAAATTCGGTATTGATTTCACTCCAGCGGATAAGTAACCCTTCAGAGTCTTTGGCGAATTCAACTTTTGCTTTCAGGTCATTTCTCAGGCCTTCGAAAATATTCAGCTCATAGCCGGCTTCCCGGAGTATCTTTCGCTCTTCCTCAAAGGATTCATAGCCGGTATCAATAACGGATACAATCCTGTTATCTTCCCTCAATTCTTTGAATAATTATGCTCTCCCGGACCTGCGAATTTTTGAAATCAGTTTCACAGAAATAAAAATAACGAGTATTGGAATGGCAACAAAAATGATAAAGTTGTCGAAACCATGGATATACTCCTTATGGGCATGAGGTAATGGCAATTCATGTGCAAACGATGAAGTCACACTAAGAAAAACTAATAATAGTATCGTGATTTTTTTCATGTCAGTTTTTAATTAAAGGATATAACAATTCTTGTGTTTCTAATATTGATTGATTCAGTTTCTGACTTATCTCCAACAAACTCTCGTATTCAATTTTTCTCTGATTCCTTCCTGAGGGTTTTGTGGTTTCTTTGACTTTAACTTTACCGTAAGAGGTTTCTATTTCTAAGTTAGTCCTTTTAAGAATCTTTTTCCCTACTTTATAATACCTCAAACCAATCGTAGGTGTGTGCTCCAACAAGAATTCACAGGCTGCTTCCCAATAATTCTCACTGGCTAACACCGTGATCTTTTGAGCCGGTCTACCCTTTTTCATCTGAATGGGGGTATAAAAAACATCCGAGGCCCCTAGTTTAATCAATTGCTCCTGAAAATGGGATCCAAGTACTTCTCCTGATGTATCATCGAGCTGTGTCTCAATCACATACATCTCCTGATTCTCGACCGGGTCCTCCTGCAGGATGGACACCCTGACCACATTGGCTACTTTGAAATCTTTTACTCCGGGACCATAAGCGAATTTTTGAGTGACCTGTGTATGTCCCGAAAACGCAGGATTCAAATACTTAATTATTGCTGCTCCCGTAGGTGTGGTACGCTCTCCCTGTTCATCTCCTTTAAAGGTAGGGATGTCCAAAAGTATATCCGCTGTAGCCGGAGCAGGAACAGGCAGGATACCATGCTGAGTCTTGACCGTACCGCTTCCCACACATATCGGATCAGCATAGGTCCTGGTTACTTTTAACCTATCCAACATCACTGCACAACCCACAATATCCAGTATTGAATCCACCCCGCTTACTTCATGAAAATGGATTTTTTCGAGTGGGATGCCATGAACTTTCGATTCGGATTTCCCTATAATTTCGAAAATACTTTTTGCGATTTTTTTGGCACCATCCGGAATATCTCCCCGATCAATAAGCTTGATGATATCAGAAAGGTGTCTGTGCGGATGTGTATGGTGGTCGTGCTTATGATCATGGTGATGGTCATGACTGTGATCATGGTGATGGTGATCATGATGATGGTGGTCATGGTGATGATCGTCATGGTTATGTTTGTGATCCTCGTTTAAGTCATAGATTTTCACATGGTTGCAAACAATGCCATTCTTATTCAGCTCTTGGATCTCAATTTTTCCATCAGGTAAATTCAATTTACCGGGCAAGTCGATGATGTCTTTATATCCATCCGTCAATCCACAGAAAGCGCTCAGCAGCATATCTCCGGCTACTCCTGCAAATGGTTCTATATACAAGACACTCACTTGATACTGATTTTATTTTCCATAACATTCACCAATCGATAAGCAGCAATGGCTGCCCCATATCCATTATCAATATTTACCACTGTAATTCCATTCGAACAACTTGATAGCAGGCTGTTTAAGGCTGCCTGTCCACCCTTGGCTACACCATAACCAACGCTGGTAGGTACTGCAATGATTGGGAGACTGATCAATCCGGCCAATACGGTCGGCAAGGCTGCTTCAAAGCCAGCAACTGCTAATACGATCCGATGCGTTTTAATTTCATCCACACGATTCAGCAACCGATGCAGCCCCGCAACACCCACATCCTGGATCCTTGTTGCTTTCTGTCCCTGATGTAAAAGCGTATAGTAAGCTTCATTCACCACAAAAGCATCAGAAGTGCCACCGGATACAATGGCTACCTCCCCGGAGATCAAACCTTCCTCATTGGCGTTCAGGGAGAAAATCCCACTTTCCTCATCATAAAAAGCATCTGGGAAATCTACTAATAGTTTAGATGATTTGTCAGCCTGAAGCTTTGTAACCAAAACAGGGGCATTTTTTTGAATATGTAAATCAATGATCCTTTTCACTTGATCAACACTCTTGGATTGCCCAAATATTACTTCAGAAAACCCTACCCGGTCTTTTCTTCCAAAATCTATATTGATATCCTTGTCAGACATTTAATACCCTGTTTAACTTCCCAGAGACCAACCCTTCCTGATCTACCGAACACTTTTTAAACCCTATTTTTAAGATCTCTGATTCTATTGAAGGGAAGATTGTATTCAATTTTTCAATTTTGTCCTTTTCAACCTCAATGCTTGCTTCACCATCCATATATCGGACCCTCACATCTTCAAACCCATAGTTGTTTAACAATTCTTCTGCTGATTCAATCTTCATGAGTTTTTCAATACTGACGCTTGTGCCGTAGGGGATTCTTGAGCTGAGACACGGACTGGCTGGTTTATCCCAGTTTTCCAATCCGAAATGACGAGCCAACAACCTTACACCTTCCTTGTTGACTTTACAATCCACCAGTGGTGACCTAACATCATATTCTTTTGCTGCTTCGAGACCAGGCCGGTAATCACCCAGGTCATCAATATTGGTCCCATTGAGTACCTCATATCCGGGAAACTTTGATTTCACTTCATTGATAGCCAGATAGAGATGGTTTTTGCAGAAATAACATCGGTTTGTGGGATTCGACATATAATCGTCATCTTTCATCTCCTGTGTGATGACAATCTCAAGGTAGATATCATGCTCAGCGCAAAACCTTTTTGCTAATTGTAAGTCCTTGGATTTCAAACTTGCGGACGCGGATATACATCCAATCCCATCTTTCCCTAGGAAATATTTAGACAGATAAAGAACAATACTTGAGTCCACACCACCGGAGAAGGCAGTTATGGTTTTGGGGTGTGCCTGAAACCAGGCTTCAAGCTTTTTCAGGTAATCATCAACGCTACCTTTGTTGTCTTTCTCATTTTGCATCATGCCTGTCTTTAATCAAACGCTAAATAAGTTAGGTTAGGCATTTAATTTAGGCTAAAAATTTGATTTATCGCTGCTCAATCGATCCCGGATATTAAAAATTATCATTGCTGCCACTAGAAACTGATTGTTGCTCCAGTTTGACAAGCTCATCATTGGTGCCAAACAAATTTCTTTATGGTCAGTGAATTTAGTAAATTATCAAGGCATATCTATTTACGCTTGAAACAATTCAACCCTTTGACCATGAATGACGATCGTAGAAGTTTCATTAAAAAAGCCGGAGCACTCACAGCACTTTCCATGGTATCAGACTGGGCTATCGGCGCTGTTGAACGAGACAGCATTGGGGAAATCCTTCCGCAAAGACAACTCATCCGAAACGGTGAAAAGGTCACTGCCTTCTGCCTAGGGGGTTACCATCTTGGTACTACCGAAAGCCCAAAGAGAGCTGAGGAAATGGTTGAAAGAGCGATGGAACTGGGTGTACGATTCTATGATAATGCCCGTGGATACCATAGCGGAAGATCGGAAGAATATATGGGCAAATTTCTGACACCTAAGTACAGAGATAAAATCTTTTTGATGTCCAAAGCCCCGGCCAAAACGGGAGACGGCGTGAAGAAACAGCTTGACGAAACTTTAAAAGCACTCAATACGGATTATCTGGATCTCTGGCAGATCCATACCTTCACTACACCTCAGGATGTAGACAACCGGATCAGAGATGGTGTCCTTGATGTGTTTTTAGAAGCCAAAGCACAAGGCAAAACGCGATATCTCGGATTCACCGGTCATCAAAATCCAAAAACGCATCTCTATTTCTTAGAGACACTGGACAAAATGGGGTTGGAGTTTGATACCTGTCAGATGCCATTGAATGTTTGCGATCCTTCGTTTGAATCATTCGAAAAGAATGTCCTCCCGGTGTTATTGGAAAAGGGCTACGGAGTAATCGCCATGAAAACCATGGCAGGTGGTAGTCTGCTTGGCGGGCGTATTGATACTACTCCTGCTGATATCCGGACTGAAGATATCCCCGATGTGATCGGAAATACAGATTTGACCCTTGCCAATCTTCATCAGTATGTCTATTCGCTGCCGATCTCCTCATTGTGTAGCGGATGTCGGTTTAATTACGAACTGGATGCCAATGTCCGGGTCCTTAAAAACATGAAGAAACTGTCTGAGGGTGACAAGCAAAAGCTCATTTCTCTTGCCAAACCCTATGCCGGTCAATTGGTGGAAAATTATAAGCGGGTATTTTCTTAGTAGATATTTATTTATCAATCCAGGCTACTTTGTCCTCTATGGGTTTTTTGACCGGTCCCGGCACTTCTTTGCCAATATAACCCATATAAAATATTCCGATACATCGTTCGCCTTCGGCAAGCTTTTGAAATTCTCCAAAATATTCAATCAGACCTGGAGAAGACCAATAGCCTCCGATACCATAGACAGAGCAGGCAATCCAGATATTTTGCACGGACATGGCCACGGCAGCCAGCTCTTCCCACTCCGGGATCCTGCCATTGGGGTCTCTTTGCATACAGATGGCCAATACAGCTCCGGACTTCTGTGGATTGGTCTTGATCTTTTCGTATTTGGCAATGGAAAACTCCGGTGTAGGAGTGATGGCCCGGTATTTTTCGGACATAAATTCGCCAAATCGCTTCCTGGCAGGACCTGTAATCACTTTGTAACGCCAGGGCTCAGTAAGCTTATGGGTGGGTGCTTCATTGGCAGATTGTAATAGCTTCTCAATTACCTCCCTTGGAATCTCCCTATCCAAAAACTGTGGTGGATAATAAGACTTTCGTTTTTTGATGATATCGTGTATCACTTCCGGATTCATGGGTGCAAAAATAGAAACAGGAGCATAATGTCCTCAGTAATAACACGTATTTATCACCTACAAATTTGTACCGTTAAAATTTTAGGCACCATATTTGATACTTTCAACCATCTAAACCATAATTTATATCATATGTACAAACTAGCTAAACCGTTTTTATTTGCCTGCCTGCTAGGTAGTGTTGCTGTATTCACATCATGTAATGATGGAGACGAAGGAGACGATTTTGTAGCCGCTGAGATTGAAGGCTCCTGGTCTTTCAATTCATTTGACTTTTCAGCCACCATAAATGGCACTGATTTTTTGCAGTGGTGGGCCGACAAAACAGGACAGGCCGCTTCAAATTTTGAAGATGCTTTTGAAGAGCTTGGGAATGAAATTAATGAATTTGAAGGAATGACTATCACCTTCAATGCTGATGGTACAGTCATCTCTTCTTATCCCGGAGAACCTGAAGAGGAGGGTACCTGGGTACTTACAGAGTCTACTCAAACGCTTACGCTCAACTTTGGTGACAGATCCACAGGTGATGATGTCATCGAATTGGATGTTGTAACTTTAACCAGCTCTGCGTTGGTTGTTTCATTTGGAGAGTCTGATGAATTTGACATTGATGGAGATGAAATTATTGATGAGTTAGCATTCGTAGTAACGCTTGGCTTGACCAAGTAAGGATTAAGATCATTTCCAGATATTGAAGTCATCTGCTCAGCAGGTGACTTTTTTGTTTCTCTTCCGGTTGATTAGAAAAATTGATTCAAATTCCGGGGATAAAGTCATATATTTGCACTCCGTTTTGCACTCGTAGTTCAACTGGCGGTCCGACGTTTCGGTAGAATACCAGATTTCGGTGCGGCCGGCCAGACTCTGGGGGTTGAGGGTGGTCCGACATTTCGGCGGTTCGCACGCTGACGCTGAAGCTTTAGCGTAAGAGTCCGCTGCGATCGAATCCCTTCTGGTTCCTCTTGAAGCACACAATATCTTTCGGAAAGTAAATAATAGTTTCTATTTTCTATGAAGGGGGTATTTCTTTCGATAAGTAATATATTTGCACTCCGTTTTGCACCCATAGCTCAACTGGATAGAGCGCTGGATTTCGGCTCCAGAGGTTGAGGGTTCGACTCCTTCTGGGTGTACATAGTATCAGAAGCTGATCGCTGCGATCGACTCCCCGCCTACGGCCGGCAGGCACTCCTTCGGCGGGCAGGCTTCTGGGTGTACAACATGAAGCATCTCATACGAGGTGCTTTTTTTGTTTGTGATATTCCTTCACAACAAATAATCTTTTGTTCACAACATAATATTAAGTCTCACAACATATAATATGCTGTTCTCAACACTAAAAACTTATTTCACAACATACATTCAGCAATTCACAACATAGTTTATACGCTTCACAACGTTGTGAATAAAAAATAACTTGTTGTGAAATACCATTTATATGTTGAGCATAAGCAAAAGTGTGTTGTGAAGACTAATTTATGTGTTGGGAAAAGCCTGAATGGTGTTGAGAACTACCTTCTGGACCGGTAACGATGCCTGTAGCCGGTGATGCGGACTTTGTCATCCCGGAAAACATATCGTCCAGTGACCCTGATTGCATGAACTGCCTCCAGCAGGTAGGTATAGGCCCGGTCACGCATCTCCCTGGCATCGGTAGACATCTTTTCTACATTCCACAGGGCTGTAGCATCTGCGAGTTTGGAGATATACTCTGAGGCCAGCTTGATTTTCCTGATGTCAAAACCAATGGCTTTAAGTCCCTGTTTATTAGCACCTGCCAGGACAGCCAGGTCACTCAGGTCCTGGACCAGGTCAGCACTTGAGGTCCCTTTCATGATGTCATTCACGGACCTTTGAATATGATGGTCCTCTCTGAAAGCAAATCGGAGGGCTGCCACCAGGTCATTCTTCACCTGGAGCGCTTCCTCCTTCACCTGTTTCTGATCCAGCAGAATGGTTTTTCGGCTCTCGCGGCAGTTGATCCACTGTGATTGAGAGAGTTGCAACGCATCAATTCTTTCCGGCAGGGATTCAACAAATCTTTTATCCAACCCTGCAGCATACAATTGTTTCAAATCCTCCGAGATCCATACATACAGATCATGGGCTTCCTGGATGAAAACATCCACAGGTATGATGGGCCGTTTGACCTCATTTACCGGTATTGCTTCAAGTGTCTTTTGTATTGATGTGTCTTGTATGGACATACTTCGCACAAAGTGGCTGGACACTAAGATAATAAAATTGTTTTTCTGGTAGCGGTATGGTGAGGAAAGAGTAGAATCTCAGGCCATTTCTCTTTGTGCTGAGAGAGGGATGGAATAAGATTGCGCCCCTGTGGGGCTTGAGAAGATTATTGTTAGCACACAGGGCCAGGGCCCTGTGTTGGTTGATGACGCTCCGTTGGAGCTTTTTCTTAGAAGAAGCCTATTATACACAAATCGTAAAAGAATCAAAGCTCCAAAGGAGCGAAAGCACCACCTCAGTGCAAAGCCCTGAGATTAACCACAAAGTAGTACAGAGCCCTGAAGGGGCGCAATCCTTTTCTGACTGTTCGGATTTTACATATAAGTGAAATATTGACCAGTAGTTGATTTACGCTACCTCCATGAAAATTAATTGTAATTGAACATCTAAATTCATATCTTCGTTATATATGTTGTAAACATTATGAAAGCACCATTAAGTAATAGAATCCAAAAAATGTTGTCCGACAAAGACAGCTCAAAGCAGCTTATGAACGGTATCATAAAGGGAGAAAGGAATGGGTCTTATTCTGTAAAATATAATGGTAAAAGTTTTGATATTAAGCGTGTGAGTAACAAAAACAAATAAGTTACTCCTTGAATATCGCATTCGGAACCGCTCTAATTCTATTTCTCCTATTTCCAGGGTTTGCTATTAGATACTCTTTCTTACAAGGTCCTTACTCAAGAAAGGTCTCAAGACCATCTATAACTGAGGAACTTTTTTGGTCAATTCTACCAGCAATTGCCATTCAATTTATAGGGTTTGAAATCGTTTCTCTTTATTATAAGATATCAATAAGTGACTTCTATTATTTATTAATTGGTGCTGACAAGTCGACAATTAATTTTGCTTTAATTGCCAATTCAATATTTGAATTCCTTGCATATCAAATAACTCTTATAATCATATCCTTACTAATTGGGTACAGTTTCAGGATAGTGGTTTTACGGAACTCATGGGACAAAAAATTTAGCTTTTTAAAAATAAAGAACGACTGGTATTATCTTTTTAGTGGGCGGATTTTGGATAATCCCGAAAATGTCGAATTTGTTCAAGTTGATGTGCTTGTAAACTCTGATCATGGGAGTGTCATTTATTGTGGCATACTTAACAATTATTACCTGTCACCAGATGGATCAATAGATAAGATTTACTTATTAAATGTATACCGTAGAAGTTTTTCCAGCGACTCAACTGAAGAAACAAAGAACTTCTTAGATAAAGAACTGGATGATAGATATTATAATATGCCTGGAGAATATTTCGTGGTTTTCGGTCATAAAATTATAAATATCAACGTAACATATTATAGTTTAATAGAAGATGAGGCGGAGGCTAATAAAATGAACATCTAACAGAGCCTTTGATATGATAATAGAAATGAAAATTCATTTGCTACTAGCAATTAAAACACCTCACTCCCCTTCCAACCATCCCTTACTCACCCTCGTCACGTGGGTCACAGCCAGGCCAGTCCCTTCCAGCCTGTTGCCCGCACAGTAGCCCAGTAGTAGCTCATCGTCTAGTAAAAAATGCATGGCGATGTAGCAGTACCAGCCATGTGGGTCTTCCTCAATGTTTTTAATGTATTTCCAGGTCTGGCCTTCATCACGAGAGATGGCCACAGTCAATGGAGTTCTTTTTCCAGCGAGCTCCAGGTTGCTGCCATCATTGTTGTTCCAGATCAGCAGCCAGTTTCCTCCAGGCATCTGTTCGATGGTAGCCGGGGAAAGTGGGGATGGGATATTGCTTGGTTCGATCGGACTCCAGGTTTCGCCCTTGTCAGAAGAATATGACAACTGCTGAAAGCCTCCACTGGCCCGGATATACATCATCACCCGACCATCTTTCATTTCGATCAAGCCAGGTTCCTGTGTAACAATATCCATGTCATTGGGTACTTGTTCACTAGAAGTCCATGTCACCCCGTTGTCATCCGAATAATAAGCAAACAGACTACCTACATTGTTCCATTCTTCTCCGGGTCCATTGTGCCTGGCCACAGCCATCAGCAGCCTGCCACTCTCCAGTTGGATGACACGGTCATTGTTGAGCACATAGTAGCCCGGCTTATCGCGGATGCACATTATAGGGTCACTCCATGATTGGGCTTCATCATCAGATATTCGCATCATAGGAATACAATCTTCCGTGGAGTTCTTACGCAGGTAAAAAAGGGCAATATTCCCATTTTGCAGACGCAGCAACGATACTGACATCACATTCATACCCCCTTCATTGGCTACAATGATCTCATCCCTGACAGTCCACGTTTTTCCTTCATCCCGGGAGTATCGGGCAACAAGTGATGCCGGCGCATGATCACTGGATGATTCACCCGTATACTTGCTGTAAATAAACATGATGGTACCGTCCTTTAGTGTGATAAAGTCGCCTTCACTGTTTCTAGGATTATTCTCTCCGGGGTTAAGCTCCAGTATAACCCGGGGTGGATCAACCATTTTTTGACAGCCTGTGGTACAAGAAAAAGCAACAAGGAGTGCAATGAATGATGGGGTGAGGATAAATCGCATATGACAAATTAAAGAATAAGTTGGTCAAAGGTGAATTACAAAGCAGACGTTTTCACGTGTAATTCATCAAAATATAAAGCATCCAAATCCTGAGGAGTTAGCAATATACGGCCGGTTCCATTCAACATTCATCAACTATTACTTCGGATTAACTAATAATCCTGGTTTCACAAGTGCCTTTAACTCAAGAAATCATTACTTTCAGGGTTAATTTCTCTCAGATCTTGATGAATAAGCATTTAGGGAAGCTGATCGGTGCTTTAGGGTTATTCCTTGGAATTATTATTGTTGGACTTGTTGGTTTTTCAGTTATTGAAGACCTCAGTTTTGTCAATGCACTTTACATGACCATCATTACTGTTGGCACCGTAGGTTTTACTGAGGTGAAAGAACTCAGCGCTGCTGGCAGGGTATTTACATCTGTTTACATCCTGCTCAACCTGGGTATTTTTGCTTATATCGTTTCAGTGGTGTCATCTTACCTGTTTGAGGGAAAGCTCAAATCAATTTTCAAAAGTTATCGATCCGGTATGGAAATCAGTAAACTCAAGAATCATGTAATCGTCTGCGGTTTCGGGAGGAATGGCAGTAAAGCCTGTGAGGAGCTGGCCAGAAACAATCAGCAATTTGTATTGATTGAGAAAGATCCAACCCTGAAAGATGAGATTCCGGAATCGTACAAATGGGTGATCGGAAATGCCACGCATGACGACAACATGCGTATGATAGGGATAGACAAGGCCTCCACCATCATTATCACCACGCCCTCCGATGCTGACAACGTCTTCATCACCCTGACGGCACGACACCTCAATGAAAAAATCAAGATCATCTCACGAGCCACCACCAAAGAGACGGAGGAAAAACTATATCGGGCAGGCGCAGATCATGTGATCATGCCAGACACCCTTGGAGGGATGTTTATGGCCAAGCTGGTAACCAAGCCAGTGGTGATCGAATTCCTCGACCTGATCAATGGAGTATCGAGTACCAGTTTCCGCCTGGAGGAGGTAAGCTACCAGCATCTTCGGAAAGACTTCAGAGACAAGACACTCGAAGAACTGGATATCTCCAAAAAGACCGGGGTTACGGTGATAGGCGTAAAAGACAATATCAAAGGGTTGATCCCAGGACCAACACCGGATACCTTTATCAGTGAGGGTGACTTCCTGATCGTATTGGGATCGGATGCCACCCTCGAAAATTTCAGAGAGACCTACACCACCTTTTCAGAGTTTTAATCATTAATAGTTCAATGGCTTCTTAAACCAGTTTTCCCTGATACTAAATCCTATGGAAATTGTACTGGTCGCCTCGCGAATCAGGTTGTTGTTTGTCGTCCCGAGCAAATGGTACTGGTACCCCAGGTTAATCACCCCTGATCCATATTTTACAGGAAGCCCAAGACCCAGATTCATACTTGACTCCATAAAACCTGTTCCTTTTATCTTGAGGTAATAGTTTGATAAGGATACCCCTAACCGATAATTCACCCGATCAAAATAATTCTGTGAATTATACTTGGGAAGAATCTCAAACCCCAGTGAGTACCCCTGCTGATCGACGTAGCGCTCAATACTGGATACATCACTCAGCTCATTCCATTTGGTAAGCGTTACATCCGCTGCCAGCGTCATCCTTTTCCAGCTAAATGACAGGCCATACCCGAAACTTTCCGGTAAAACCACAGACCCATTGTCTTCACTGACCAATGAATCAGACGCATAGATGATCAGTTCACTGATCCTGGTATTGATCTGGGTGGCCGGTCTATATGTTGCACCTAAAACGATCTTACCAAAGCTTAACCACCTGGGTTTGATTTCATATTGTGCACCAAATTCAAGGTAACTCTTCCTGACATATTCAGAGAGGTCTACCACCGTAGAATCCAGGTAGGTATTATCATAAACAACCTGGGTATCGTTGAGATTGCCAAAAATAAAATTGTATTTGACACCTAAATTCAGTGATTTAAATAACTCCTGCCCAAAACCCACATAGAATTGGCTCACGCCTCCAGTACCCTGATACAACACAGAATAATTACCTATATCAGGAGAATAATTATTCTCATTGGTAGCTGAGTAGTTGGTTTTGCTGAAAGATTTCACCCCAACCGTCATGGCACTCTTCTCAGAGGTTCTGAACCAGTAATTCAAGCCCTGGAGTCCACCCAGGTATGAAACACCCTCCGAATCTCTGTCCTTCTGATTCAACACACTGAAATACCCATCTATATCAAATTGGTGTGAAAAACCCTGAATAGCATTGGTAGCCGCCGGGTTGGTGATATTAACATTTATCGGCGACCGAACACCAATGGATGTATTTCCCAGTCCGGAGAAAGCCGATAATGTAGGGGATTGAAGTGTTCCAAGTCCATATACATTATAGGCTGACCCCGTATAACTTTGACTCCAGGCAGCCCCGGCAATACAAAATACACATGCGATAAATAACCAAAATTTTCTCATCTAAATTCGTCGTATTCTTCATCGGGATCAAAACTCCAGATATCATCAAATCGTGAACTGCTATTTCTCCCGGTAGCTATATATCCTGTGCCATTGATGGCGAACCCGGCTGCATCACCTCTTGAGGTATATTCAAAGTTTGTCGGGTCGCTCGACCAGCTATTGGACTCAGGGTAGTAAGCAAAAACTGCTGTGGAGTAAGTACTGGAAACACCACACACCACATAGCCAACACCATCCAACGTAAAGGTTGAGGCAGAATACCGCTGTACTGCAGTGTAAAAATCATCATATGCATCATCTTCGTCATCAAACAAAGTCAGATCGGTCCATTGCTCCATGGTAGGGTCGAAAGAAGAAAAGTCATAAATGTATGATCCGTTGTTTCTTCCGCCACCAACATAAGCTACCCCATCAATCACAAAACTGAAAGCGCTTTCTCTTTTCTGGCTGATACTGATAGTCTGGGCCCAGGTATCGTTTGTCGGATCATATTTCCATATGTCCTTCAGGTAGTTACCATCATACCCGGCACCGGCATAGCCTTTTCCATCAATGCTAAATGCCAAAGCATTGTACCTGGCACCACCGCCAAAATCTGCTTTTTGCGTCCATGTATTGGTTCCCGGATCATATTCCCAGAAATCTGATAGTTCCTCTTCCACCAATTCATCATTATATCCGGTTCCTACGTACCCTTTTCCATCCGCGGCAAAGGAAAAACAGCCGATTCTTCCATCTCCTTCAAATGGTGCCATCTCCTCCCAAAAGTCCAGTTCAGGATCGTACCTCCAAAAGTCCTTTAAATAATCACTCCCATCTGTCCCCAGACCAACATACGCATAACCATTAATCACAAAATAAACAGTGGAAGATCTGGCCACCCCCTCAAAATCAGATTGTCTGGACCAGTTGCCCAACGTTACTTCATCATCATCCTCTATGTCTGTACATGCCAGCATCGACATCGCTAAAACTCCTAAAAATAAGATTCTTTTCATTGGTATAATTATTTCAGTTTTCAAGTGTATAAAGTATTAATTCGCTCCTCATGGATCCGTCCTCGATCATCAGTGATTTCGGATTATTAGTCACCTCAGCATAAGGAAGCATGACAAGCAAAGAGTAATTGTATTGTGTAAAAGGTGTTAGAAATATCTCTATCAATGCAGATACCTCGATCGTGTAATAGGTATCGCGCTTATAAGTATCGTCAAAGGTTAATGTGGCTGTGATGAATTCATCCTGGCTGGTAATGGTGTTGTTGTCTTCATCTATAAAATAGGCAACCAGGGTTTCGGGAAGCTTGTCAAGATCACTGGCTGATTCACTCTCCGGATAGAGCCTGAGCTCTGCATGTGCCAGAATATAATCCTGTTCTTCCAGCGCCAGGATCTCCACTCCCGGAAAGTCGATCACGGTACCTAGTAAAGACGCCCCCGATATATAAGTCAGCTGATCGGTAGAATCAGCACTCAGGTAATCTTCAAAAGACGATTCCAGTCCGTCAAATTTGCTTTCCAGCTCATTGATGGTATGGGTATAGTATATCTCATTATCTATTGAAAAGTCAAAATACGCTGTTGTTGGTGGGATATTGGTATTATCCGTATAATACATGCGCATTTTCAAGCTGTCTGCATAAAACGATAGAATAGGTGAGGTTTCCCGAACATAGACGTTAAATCCTCCTATGAAATCAACAAAATCGGATGTAGAAGAGAAGATTTCATCATCGGCAGCCATGAGATCAAAAATTGCCTGCCCTAAACTATCAGACAGGTCTATGATTAATTCATCACCTTCTTCAAGATTCGATCTGAAGGTCTTACTTCCAACCCGGATTCTGTCTGATGGTGGCACTGAAGTATTATATAGATAGCCATTATCCAGTAGCTCAAGAGGTGTGAGAAACTGATCCACATAAAAGGTGGTATACTCCCCTGATTCGTAATAATTATCACCATTAGATACGAGCACAATAGACAGGGAATCAAAGGACAAAGACTCAAAATCAACTGTATTTTTCAGGTTGGAATAAGCACTAATATCCAGGCCTGGCTGGAAACATGCCATATGAGTGGTAATACCAATGTTGGGCTGCTGATTTGAGCCAATCGTTACAGTTCCGGTAGTACTTGTGGTCAGGCTGTCCAGCCGCATCGTTGAAAAATCAAGGGCAAGGTCTTTGAGCAGACTTATGTTGAAGTCTTCATCAGACACCACATCATCACTGATCAGGGAGTTACTGTCACAGGATCCCAGAATAATCAGAAACATCATACCGCTTACGATGACCTGTCTTGCTTTGATCAGTGATCGTTTTTTTGCCTTATTCACAATTTTCAAGTGTTGCCCTTTTATGGTCATTCTCTTTAATTTTTAATCAATTTCTTCACCCAATCTTCTGAATTCGCCGGTGCCTTTAATAAATAAACACCACTTCTTAGCACAGATACATCCAGCTTAGCTTCATAGATATCTTCAAACAGAAAGGTCGCAGGAAATTCCATCAGCTCATTGCCCACCATATCGTAAAGCGTTAATGAAACCTCGTTGGCATCAGTTACCTGCCTAAGACGAACCGTGACCAGGTCTTCAGCCGGATTGGGATATGCCCAGATCCCCTCTTCTACTGGTGGTTCCACATATACCAGCTCTTCATCAGAATACACATAGCATTCATTCTCGCTAACCACCAACTGATGATATCCTGCTATTACCGCTTCATATTCATCATCTGTGGCACGATCAATAAGTTCCCCATCCAGATACCATTGATTACCGACTGAACTGCTGGAGATCAAAAGGCTCTCATCCTCTATTGTGATCTCCGGCTTTTCAAGGTTTGTAATGTCAAGCGAAATGGTATTGGACGGGGAATAAATACACTGCTCATTGCTGATAATAAGCTCATAGTCTCCGGAAACAGCGGCTTCATAAACCGGATTTGAAGAAGTTTCTAACATTACACCATCTTTAAACCATTCATAGCTATGCTCACTGTATTCCTTGGCTGTAAGCTGAATGGGCGTATTACATGAGGTGGTCACCTCAGAGGTGATCAGATTATTTATTTGTGGACCAGACTGTGCTTTTATGGCGATTCTTGCACTGCTGCAGTCCAGTGAACTGATTTGCATATCATACAGATAATAATAGGCATCAGTCAGGGTATCCCCATCATACAAAGCCCCATGTAGGGTAAGGATGTCTGAAACAGTATTTGGAAAACCGTTTACTCCTTCATTACTTCTAAAGATCGATGCATCGTCTTCGTATTCCAGCTGAATGCGGTAATTTCCGGGTTCAGGAAATTCCAACCCGATGTGATACATAGCTCCCTCATCAGCCAGATCATCATCAGAATCCCCCAAAACCGCTGATTCCCTGGTGGCTTCTACTTCTACCTCTGCAGAGCTAACCACCTCACCAGATTCATCAATCACATTAAAAATCAGGGTCCCGGGATTACCGATATAAAGCCGGGCACTGTCCAGGATCATGGGAACCTCAGTCGATATCAAAGGCTCGGGTAAATACCCGGCTCCGTAGGAACCACCATCAAATTCATACTTGTCCTTAGGCCCCAGAGCAACATCCAGGTCATTGATAGCTGCATAAAAAGTAGAATCAGCGGGCCAGTCATCCAACACCACAGATGTACCATACCCTACTGGCTCACGCTGATCTACCTCAGTATACCAAAAAGTATATAAGTCATCAGAAAGCAACCGAATACTCTCTGTATCACATATAAAAGCCCTGGCATTACTCAGTACTATCTGGCTCTCCGAGAAAAAACTGGTGGTTAAAGTATCATTGGTCAGATATTGATCTGTTTCAAGCGAGGTGGTAACTTGGAAATCATACGGAGTGTCTGGCTCCAGTTCGATGAAATGAGACAGCGTATAAACCTTTTCCTCTCCGGATTTAATAGCAGTCTGCAACGTATCCTGATAGATTATTTCCGTGCCATTCACATCAACGTGAACTGTAATTGGGATGTCGCTTACCGCCTCACTTCCTTCATTAGCCAGTCTGACCTGCAATGGCAGGGAGGTATTGACACATGAAATTTCATCGGGTGATAACAAAACCAATGGAGTGATATCATACTGAGGTTTTGTAAACTGCAGGGTGAGATCAACGGTCTGACCAGCATGATAGCTACCACAGGAAGTAGCCTCCGGATCATCAGCTATGATGATTCTCATCCTGGTGCTTGTCCCATAGGAGAGGTTTTCCGGCAAGCTGATCTGAATACTCATACTGTCCTCAGTGGCAGAAAGCACTGCTGACGAGATACTTTCTCCTTCATCCTCGAAATCATAGTCTTTGTTCCTGTCCACAAACACCTGGACATAATGAGTTTGGGATAGCCCATCACAAAACTCAGTGTTCAAATCAAGGGACACGGAGCCATCCTGTTTATACGGCACCTTAGCAACTAACTCCAAATCACCTTCATTTTCTGTGCATGGATCGATGAAGGCATCCAGACTTCCAAAATGAATCTCACTCAGAGAGGGTCCTCCCTCGTTCTCTGGTGCTGAAATGCAATAGGGTTGACCTCCCTGCCCACCGATGATCAGTGAGTAATCCTGATAACCATCGGTCAGGGTATTCTTATGACTAATAACTACCTGGTATGTCTCTCCGGGAACCGGGTTTTGTATCAGGGCTTGTTCCACATTATCTACGATATTGTCACCTGTGGTAGCACTCGATTCGGGAGCATCAGGATCAAGCACCCAGGGATAGTATGTGCTGTCCTGACCAAGGACCACGACATCCAGATCATTGATCAACAATGGAGTTCTGTTATTGACCACTGACTCGTCAATATCCAGTGGGGTTGCATAAGGATCATTCCAGCTGATTGTCACTTTGAGTGATTCGGAACCGGATGCAATGACATGGATCGTATCACTTGCGTCCTGCTCCAGTGACCGCTCTTCCACCAGGTAAAAATCATCCTGTCCGTCGATGGCATCTGCCGCTCTGGCTGTATTCAACAACCCCCAGCCATAGATATAGTCAGGACCCTCATTTCCCGTATCATCACTCGTATGAATCACCAACCCCTTCAAAGTGGCCGCTTTCAGGAAATCACCATCATATAACTCTGCATGGTATTCCTGGAGTAGTTGAAGAGATCCAGTGACATTTGGAGCTGCCATGCTTGTACCACTGTAATAATCATAATCGTCATTTGAAGTAGCTACTGAAGAAAGTACATCCCAGCCGTCGGCGACGATATCAGGCTTTATGCGACCGTCATCTGTTGGTCCCAGACTACTGAAGTACGCTAATTCCACCTCACCAGACTTCTGAAAACCATCATCAAGAGGGTGTATGGCCCCTACTGTGAGCACATTCTTTGCCAGTCCAAAGGAGGTGATCAGGTCAAAAGAATCCTGATCTCTTCTTTCCACGGTACTCGTGGTATTAGAGCCATTCAGATAATAACGATTGCCAGATCCAGGACCACTATTGGTTCGATCGTTACCTGCTGCCACAGTCACCAGATAGTAAGGTGCATTATTAGCTATTTCATCTACCTCCTGAGCATAATCATCGTAATAGCCAAAACGATAATCCTCATACTCGGAAATATCTGTGTCTCCCCACCACTCCCATACAACAGACCCTGGGCGGTCCGAATTATAAACCCATCCTATATTCCCGAGACCATATGAATGATTGGAGAGTAGTAAACCATCTGCTGCGGCTTCGCTCATCTCTGAGATGTCATTGCTCCATTCCCATGCCCTCAACCCCGATTGATAAGCCATACCCTTTGCTTCTTCATTTACCCCACTCCCCACCATAATACCAGCCACATGTGTGGCATGGTCACTGTAAGTGTTTCCTGTATTGTCTTCCTGAGATACCCTGCCGGACAGCTCCTGATGAGTAGCCCGTACAGGACCCGCATCCCAGATACCTAAACGGTTACTCATAGACTCACTATTTCCACTTAAAGACAATCCCGAAGAGCCTCCATCCCATACCTGATCAGTGCTGGTAGTGGCTGCTGATTCGGAGGAATAGGTTTTATAGTATACCGGCTTTCCCTTCACATCAATACTGTGTAACTCAATAACACCCCCTCCTGGCATGCGCCTGACGATCTCCCAATTATTCTCTTCAGCCATCTTGAGTGCCGCTTTATGATTTCTCTTATAACTTTTTTTATGGTCTTTCTTCAACTGCTTGAGTGCCTTTTCATTGAAAGTGATATTCACTCCCGGAGCTCTTCGACTATTCGTTTGTGCTGTACTGGTAAAAACTACAATCACCAAAAGAGCCATTGAGATAATTAGTTTATATGCAATCTTTTTAGCCTGATACATCTCTCTCCCGCACAATCGCTTTTTTTGTTTCTTAATTACATCTTTTGAGATTCCCGCTACTCGCTGGGTTTGATGACTTCAAAAGACACAGTATCGCTGCTAAAGGATGTAAATATCCCAAGCCCGTTTTCAATATTATTAAGTGGCTCGGTCAGGCTTCTCGAATCTTGCTCAGAGGTCTCATAGAGGTCTACATATTCCTGAGCTACATGAAATACGATTACTCTATATGTCCCATACTGAGTCAGGGAAAAAGGTTGGATATTGTAAACATCTAATGTGGTCGGTCTGGTGACCAGATTAAAGTTTGGCCTTCTACCCCCAAAATCCAATGTGTTGATTTCTTCAGGATCTTCTTCCAGGTTGTCCACAACGATATAATAAGAATCACCAGTTGAATTACTCCAGGTGATCTCCAGATTGTTTACCTGTCCCCTGTCACGTAAGTCTTCGAAAGACTCAATGGGAGCAATCTCCAATGTATCCTCAGAAATTTCAAGACCTACAGGTGAACTGGGTACGGTAGTTGTTGCAACTGTGATTTTATCGAGGTATTCAACCCGTAGGTTATATGTTTCCCCGTCAATGATTTCCAACCCCTCACCCTCATAAGTGTATAAACCAATGCTATCTTCAGAAGGTATTAATTGAAAATCCTGATTATTCCATTGGATAACAACCTGTGCGTCATCAATACCATAGTCTTTTTCTTCGTCCGAAATAAATGGGATAAGCTGACTAATCCTAACTGATTGCACAGGGTGGTTTGCATAGAGAAATCCTTCCACCACCACGGTGTTAGTGGTTGAGGGATCAAACTGCTGATCCTCACACCCCAGACTAAATATTACTGCCAGCAAAATGAATACCTTCCTGTAACTCATCTCCTAGAACATTAAATTGATAAACAAATTGGGCGTAAAACCTATTGTGTTCACATCGGTCACAATCAACTCATCTTCTACGATATTGTAGGTTTTATACCAAACGTTGGTACGGTTGTAGAAATTGAAAACAGAAAGACCTACTTCTGCTTTGGTTTTGGCTCCCCAATCCCATCCATAATTGATGGAAACATCCATTCGGTGATAATCCGGTAATCTGTAAGCATTTTTTTCACCGACACTAACATACGAATTCACCGACCCATCGAGTAACGTAATCTCATACCCGCCAACAGGGCTTGTATATGGCTTCCCGGTAGCATATACCCAGGTGGCAGAAAACGTCCAGTGGCCGGCCCTGAGACTGTTCACTATTTTAAATTCGTGGGTCTGGTCATTTAATGCATAGAAAGAATGATCTGCTATCCCCGGGAAATTGTGAATGACTTCACTGAGGGTATAGCCGATCCACCCTGTATAAACGCCAACTTTTTTCTGTATCAGGAATTCGATGCCGCGTGAGTACCCGGTACCCTCATAAAACAGCTCTGTTGTTCCCCGATCCTGACCACGAAAATTATTTGCAAACCGAAGTGTATATTCGGTCAGCCCCTGCATATCCTTGTGGTACGCCTCCACATCAAACAGAAATTGGTCCAATTCATAGGAAAATCCTGCGATATAATGTGTGGACGAACTCACCGGATTTATATCCTCTGTGGCCATGAGCCAGAAATCTCTGCTGCCCTGGGTAAAATCCTCCCTGACCACTCTGGTTACAAACTGGTAATATTTACCCCAGGCACCTTTTATCGTCAGCCTTTTCGAAAGCTGATAGGATAAAGAGAGTCTTGGTTCTGAATAATATTGACTGGTACCACTATACCACGACAACCTGATTCCCGGTACTATGGACAATGACTGTATCGGTCGCCATGTATCCTGTACGTAAACCGCAGCGGTATACCCTTTATCATTCCTGTCCAGAACATTTATTGTGTCATTTCTTACCTGTGTATAATTTATCCTGTTGTCTGTTGACTGGAGACCAAAATCCAGTTTATGGTTGTCGCTTAGCAGATATTCAACATCAGTCCTGAATGTAAAATCCAGTACATTATTGTCTTCAAGCGTTCCATTTCTTGTTGTGAATGTACTGTCGTCTCTTGTCACTTCAGTCAAGGTGTAGCTATCGCGATCCGTGAAGTATTTTGAATAGGAGAGCACCGTATTAGTGAAAATTTTATCAGTCCATTGTCTCCCCCATCTGATACTTGATCCCAGGTTGCCCCAGTTATTCAGGTCCGTGGTGTTGTTGTTGATATTCGAGGTGCCTGTGTTACCACCATTGCCTCCTCCGAAACCACCAAAACCCTGACCACCCTGATTATTAAATTCGTTTGAATTATCAAGTTTGTCTACACCATTATAAAAAGAGATGGAAACAATTTCTTTGGTACTTGGTCGATAGGAAATTTTAGCATTGAGATCATAGAAATAGAAATCCGGCTCATTTTCGACCTGATTAAATCCAAATCTACCTCCTCCACCTCCTGGAGCAATACGCTGTTGCGTACTTTGGGTTTCCTCCTCAAAAAGGTCAAATACATCGTTGTACAGGCCGCTTCTGATAATATCTGTGAAGGATCGCCGTGCACCGATAAAGACAGATCCCTTACCATCATCAAAGGGTGCCTCTACCGAGCCATTTACACTGATTGCGCTGACCCCGACATTGCCTGAAACAGACTCTGTGTTACCATTCTTTCCCGTCAGGTCTACCACACTGGAGATCCTACCGCCATACTTGGCTTCGAATCCACCTTTGTAGAGCTGTACATCTTTCACGGCATTGGCATTGAATGCGCTGAAAAACCCATAGAAATGGTCCACATGATATACAGTAAAACCATCAAACAACACCAGGTTTTGATCTGGTGTACCTCCCCTGACATACAAGCCTGAAGAAGTCTCATTGGTAGCGCTAATTCCAGGGAGCATCTGAAGCGACCTGAAAATATCCTTTTCTCCAAGACCAGGCAGCATTGCCAACTGTTTTGGGGATACGGATACGGTGCTGATACCTGAAGCCTTCATCATATGCTCCTGTTGAGCCAGGACGACTACTTCGTCAAGCTCATCAGCAGAAGTATTGATTGAAAAAACGGTAGGGCCGTCTTCATTGAGCATTTCCGGATATAGCTTTATCTCAGCAGTCTTGTAGCCAATATATTGAATGATGATGGTCGAAGTATCGGAGGGCATGTTCATGATTGAGAAATAGCCATCTACATTAGTAGTAGCACCCTGAATGGTGTGCTTAACATAGACCGTAGCGTATGGAAGGGTTTCACCAGTCTCTCCATCAATGACCTGTCCCCTAAAAGTAAAGTTCCGCCTGGTTGGATGACGCATGTACAACAGTTCTTTTGGATTTTTCCTGACAATGATTGTCCTGTTAGACTCAATTTTATAATGAAGGTTTAATTGGCTGAATATATCATCAATCACATCCGCCAATGGGACGTTATCGTAGTACTTATCGCCTAGGAAAAAATCAGGTAATTCTCCTTTACGAAAGTCAAATTTGAGTTGATATTCCTGCTCCCATTCCGATAGTGTGGCATAGAGCCTTTGACCAAAATAGCTGTCGCTGATCATGATCTTGTTTACAGAAACCACTTCCTGGCTATGGCCATTTAAGGCCATGCAGATCAGTAAAATGTATAGAATAGATATCCGCACCATAAGAAAATTCTTATCTATGATGCAATTTTTGAGGTTTAGCAGATGCCAAAAAAATAAAGTATACCTGCAGTCTTATTCCTGCGACAAAACAGGATAAAACGTATAGAAGATTTTGGTCGATTAAAGGTTTTCCTTCTGGATCAGGTTCATCACTGACTCTTTATAATGGTCACTAAGTGGGATGTCGGTATCCTTCAGCTTGATCCTGTTTTTGCGGATAGAGATGATATGATCTATTGAGACAATATAGGATTTGTGGGTGCGAATGAATTGCTCGGAAGGTAAAGACTCTTCCATGGATTTCATGCTCAGCCTGGTAATCACAGGTTTGGATGAACTGGAAAGGAAGATTTTTATGTAATCTTTAAGCCCTTCAATATAGATGATATCCTTTATCGTAACCTTTAACAAAGTGTAGTCAGCATTCACAAATAGGTATTCCCTGCTTTTTTGCTCTTTTTTGCTGAGGTTGCTGAATTCCAGAGCTTTGGTGACGGATTTAAGGAATCTTTCAAAAGGTACGGGCTTTACCAGGTAGTCCAGAATATCCAATTCAAAACCCTCTACAGCGTAATTTTTATAAGCTGTAATGAAAATCACCATTGGTTGGGTCTTCAGGTTTTTTAATAGCTGGATACCAGTGAGTCCTGGCATCTGTACATCCAGAAATAGTAAGTCTACCTGTTCTTTTTGAAGTACCGCAATGGCCTCGATGGCATTTTTACATTTACCCACCAGGGTCAGAAAGCTTACCTGCCGAATATTATCCTCCAGTAAATCCAATGCCAGTGGTTCATCATCTACAGCTAGACACCTCAACATACTCATAAGTTAATCATTAAACTCACCTCATACCAATTCGTCTTCTCCTCAGGGTGGACGGATTGAGAAATATTCAGCGTATATTTCTCGGGATAAAGTAGCTCCAGTCGTCGCTTTACATTAATGAGTCCAATCGGATTTTTACTATCTGTCAAAGATAAGTCTGACTCTACACCTGCCTCCGGGTAATACCTGTTTTTTACCTCAAATCGAAACACATTTTTATCCAGTCCGATAGATATATTTATTTCAGGGGCTGCAATGGAAACTCCTCCATGTTTAAAGGCATTTTCCACAAAAGGAATCAGGATCATAGGAGCAATGAGTTGCTGAGTTTCATCGATCCGGGGATCTACCTCAATACTAATCTTCATGTCATCCTCAAATCGGATCTTTTGGAGCTCTATATAATTATTGAGATAATCGATCTCCTTAGAAATCCTGACTTGTTCATTTTCAGAATCATACAAAATATACTGCATAATCCCTGACAACTTCAACAGGTAAGGTTCAAGTAAATTTGATTTTTTCCTTGCAAGTGAAACCATATTATTCAGCGTATTAAGCATAAAGTGTGGGTTAATCTGAGATCTAAGAAAAAAGAGCTCTGATTTCAGACTTTCGGTTTCCCTTTCTTCGTTTTGTTTCTCGTATTTGAGAATCAATCCAAAAACTGAACTTATCAGCATGATCACACTAAATGGTAGCATAAGCCTAAACCCCATCCTTGAAAATAGAAATGATCTGGCTTCACCATTAAAGCGGAGTCTCCCATTGGATCTATTTACGTCGGACTCTTCACCTGGTTGTTCTTGTTGAAATCTTCTTTGTTCAAAGAATTCACGTGTTGGAGGAGGATTAAGCTTAAAGTAAATAATAGGATAGGCTGCTGAGGCTGCCACCAATAAAATCAGTGTTGAGACATATATCACCAATGCTTTTCTGTTGAAAAACCGGGCAATCAGAAAATAGGCATTGAAATAAAATAATATCATCAAAAACACCCGTACCAGGATAGCACGCAAATCAATCCCTTCAGAGGAGGTAACCGAAAACGGATCTGAAATGAGGGGAAACAAGATAAACCCACACCACACCAACCCGTGTAGCAAGATGGTGATGGGTCTTATTTGAAATTTATACTTAAACAAAATCACTTATTTAAATGATGCACCAAACCTAGTACAACAAGCGGTTAAAAAATATTAAAATAGCTAAGTAGCAGTTATTCATAGATATTAGCCCTCATTTCAGCTATTTTATATGGAATGAAATATGGAAAAAATTGCAGTCCGTGAATGGAATTTTAGTCTGGCAGCAGGTCAGTTCGTCAAAACCGATTATTTTTAAGCACTATGAAAAAAGTCATTTCCTTTTTTACCTTTTTTATCACCGCAGTTATGCTCCAGGCACAACAAACTGTGGACACCGTGTATGTAACAGTCAGTGATTCTTCATGGACTACAGACCCTCTTACCTGGCTTGGGATTATTTTTGTTGCAGCAACCATCATTTTGGTGCTGAGGACCTTCAGAAACAAAGCTGAGATCTAAAAATCATCAAAATCCGATTCTGAGATCATCGGACAATTCATTGGGTCTGTCTTGCCGGGTATTGAAACCATGACTGAGTAGTAACTCCTTACATTTCCCTATTGCATCCACAATTCCAGACCCAATCTCTTTTCGCTTTATCCCTTTCACGACCGTATCTACAATGATCCGCCAATCATTCCCGGTTACTTTAGCACTAATACCTTCATCGCCAATCACAAAAACCTTGTGCTCCAGCTTACTCACAAAGATCAGGATACCAATCTTGTCTCTTGTTTTATAGATCCCCTCTTCAAGAAAAGCCTCAATGGCCCGTTGGTAGACGCGCTGCTCCAACGTTTCTTTGGAAGTGATCCACCGGATAGAAAAAGGAAAAATGATGGGGGTTAAAAAACCTAATAACATAAATCCTATCACAATCAATGCAGTATCTATTGGGGTAAGCTGAACAGGTAGTGCCCAGGTGTAAGATAAAAATGCAATGACCACAAGGGTAAACAACCCAACTACTGCTGCTGAGTACCAGGAAGCTTCTTCATATTTGTCACTCGATGGCACAAAATAAGGCACAAGCTCTCCACTGGTAACCATCTCCAGGTCCTGAACAGCCTTTTTGATTTCTTCTTTCTCCTGTGTCGTAAAATGATATTTGCTCACCTCAATTAATTTTTATTTTTACCATCCTCCCGAGGCACCACCGCCCCCAAAACCTCCTCCACCACCGGAGAAGCCACCGCCTGAAAAACCACCGCCACCACTAAAGCCGCCACCATAGAATCCACCTCCTGTACGATATCCGCCTCCCCGGCCGCCACCATGAGGAATATTAAATATCAGGGAAAGGATAATTGTAGCGAAAATGGCTGCGGTAACATTGATAATCAGCCATACCAAAAGAAATATTACTCCTGCAGTAATTAAGGTACCCGGAACCTTGCCCAGCTTACTTTTCAAAACCGAATTGATGGATCCGAAAATAATCAAACCAAGAATGATAAATAAATAGCTGAATTTGGACACTGACCTCCCGGAGACACTTCTTTGTTGAGGAGTCGCAACAGGAAGTTCTTCTCCATTGACCAGACTGATGATGGCATCTACTCCGTCGTTGATACCATCGTAGAAATGACCTGCTCTGAACTCAGGGGTGACTATTTGCGTGATAATTCTTTTGGCCAGCGCGTCCGGAATAGCGCCCTCAAGTCCATAACCAACTTCAATTCGCATTTTACGATCCTGCATGGCAACGAGCAAGATGGCCCCATCATCCACCCCTTCTCTTCCTATCTTCCATTGATCAGCAACCCGGATCCCATACTGCTCTATGGTTTCGTCTCCTGTGGTCGGGATCACCAACACTGCAACCTGACTTCCTTTAGATTGTTCGAAAGAAGACAGCTTTGATTCAAGATTCCTCTTTTCAGTTTCAGAAAGGGTATTGGTCTGGTCTGTAACCCTGCTTTTCAACGGTGGTACAGGTACAATATTCTGAGCCCATACACTCCCACAAACAAGGAATAAAACAATAAGAGAATTAATTCGTCTAATCACTAAGCAGTACGATTACGCTGATTGAGATAACTTGTTAAATTTGAGCTAAAATTAAAGAAATATGAGCAAGAAGTGGATCACCATAGGAATTATCCTGGTAGTTATTTTCCTTTTATATAATTTCTTTTCCGGCAGGTACAACAATATGGTAGCCATGGAAGAAAATGTGAATACCCAATGGTCTAATGTGGAGACACAGTATCAAAGACGATATGACCTGATCCCTAATCTTGTAAATACAGTGAAAGGATTCGCTCAGCAAGAGCAGGAAGTGCTCACAGGGGTGACCGAAGCACGAGCCAAAGCTTCAAGCATCCAGATTGATCCGACCAATCTCAATGAGAGTAATATGCAGCAATTCCAGCAGGCTCAGGGCCAATTGAACTCTGCACTGTCCAGGCTACTTGTAACTGTAGAAAGATATCCTGACCTGAAATCCAATCAGAATTTCCTTGAATTGCAGGCTCAGCTTGAGGGAACAGAAAACCGGATTGCGGTGTCCAGACAGCGATTCAATGCAGCAGCTCAGGAATACAATACCTATATCCGGTCATTCCCTACCAATACCCTGGCTGGGATGTATGGATTTGAAAGGAAGCCATTGTTTGAAGCTGATCAGGGGTCTGAGAATGCACCCAAGGTGGAGTTTTAATAGAATTTAGAAGACTAAATCTGTCACGCGATATAATCGCACGCCAGATTGATGCCAATTTCAATCAGAACTTGCGCGCGTTTGCAACGCGTGCAAGTGTCACTATCCTTTCCCAAATTTCCCTTTCAGCATCGCCAGCTTAGCCTGAAGATCGCCTTCAATTGGCTTGTCCTCACGTCTTGTCTTAGCCTTTTGTTTGGGCTTTGGCTTACCAAATGGATCAGATTTCATCGAAAGAGAGATCCGTTTTCTCGGGATATCTACTTCCGTTACAGTGACCATCACTTTATCCTGAAGTTTAACCACTTTCGAAGGATCTGAAACAAAACTATCAGAGAGCTGACTTACATGAACAAGTCCATCCTGATGTACACCCACATCCACAAAGGCACCGAACTTGGTGATGTTGGTTACCACACCCGGAAGTTTCATACCAATCGATAAATCTGACATCTCATGCACATTATCAGCAAAAGAGAACACTTCATATTGCTGTCTGGGATCACGCCCCGGTTTGGCCAGCTCTTCCAGGATATCCTTCAATGTGGGTAGTCCCAGATCACCTGACACATACTTTTTCAGATCGAGCTTCATTCGAAGATTCTCATCCTTCACCAGGTCCTCAATTTTACACCCAAGATCTTTCGCCATCGTCTGCACAGTTTCATATCGTTCCGGATGTACAGCACTTTCATCCAGCAGGTTATTTGCTCCTTTGATTCTTAAGAATCCAGCTGCCTGCTCAAATGCCTTATCACCCAACCTTGGAATTGACTTCAGCTCTTCCCGACTCTTAAACGCTCCATGCTCATTGCGATATTTTACAATATTATCCGCAAGTTGAGGTCCCAGACCGGACACATATGTGAGAAGCTGCTTACTGGCTGTGTTCAATTCCACACCCACACCATTTACACAGTTCATCACGACATCATCCAGTGAATGCTTCAGGTCGTTCTGGTCCACATCATGCTGGTATTGGCCCACACCAATCGACTTGGGATCAATCTTTACCAGCTCTGCCAACGGATCCATGATCCTTCGCCCAATAGACACCGCTCCACGAACAGTCAGGTCATAATCGCTTAATTCTTCCCTGGCCAC
Source organism: Cyclobacteriaceae bacterium (assembly GCA_965228595.1). Taxonomy (GTDB): domain Bacteria; phylum Bacteroidota; class Bacteroidia; order Cytophagales; family Cyclobacteriaceae; genus UBA7330. The sequence goes on from OZ245828.1 coordinate 1,281,782, forward strand.
TTCAGAAGCAGAATAGATCGAGGCACCACTTTCGTTCACCATCGCAACCAATATGCTTTTAGGCAATCCAATTCCTTTAATAAACTGCTCTGTCTCCCTACCAGCAGTCCCATTGCCGATGGCAATGGCTTCGATTTGATGCTTTTCCGCCAAAGCAGAAACCACTGCTGCGGCCATCTGGGTATCTTTCTGGGGTTCATTGGGATAGATGGTGGTATTTTCCAATAATTTTCCCTGCCTGTCCAGACAAACCAGCTTGCAACCTGTTCGAAATCCGGGATCAATGGCCATCACGGCTTTCTGCCCCAATGGCGCTGCCATCAATAGTTGTTTTAGGTTCTCGGCAAATACCCCAATCGCCTCAAGATCTGCCGCTTTCTTGGATTCCAGGCGGATTTCTGTCTCAATACTTGGCTTGATCAATCGCTTGTAAGAATCCTTCAAGGCAATCTCTACCTGCTCGGTAGCTGCGTTGGCTTCCTTCAGAAATTGTCTCGAAAGCTTGTCGATTGCCATTTCTTCAGGTGGAAAAGTGTCCATGGTCAGCAAGCCTTCGCGCTCACCACGTCGGATTGCCAACAACCTGTGTGAAGGAATCTTTTTCAACGGCTCTTCCCACTCAAAGTAGTCTTTATACTTCGCGGCCTCAGCTTCTTTGCCTTTCAGCACCCTGGCCTTGATGATACCTTCAGACCGGAATAGCTTCCTGATCTGTTCGCGTGCAGTAGCATCTTCACTGATCCATTCGGCGATGATGTCTCGTGCTCCTTGTAGTGCTGCCTCTTCATCAGCCACTTCTTTTTCTTCACTGATATATTTCCCGGCCTCATCAAATGGTGAAAACTTGCCCTGCTCCCAAATTAATTTTGCAAGGGGTTCAAGCCCACGTTCCTTTGCTACGGAAGCTTTGGTCTTTCTTTTGGGCTTATAAGGAAGATAGAGATCTTCCAGGGCCGTCATGGTTTCAGCCTCTTCAATTTTTTTCTTGAGCTCAGGTGTTAGCTTTTCCTGCTCATCAATCGACTTCAGGATGGCTTCCCGCCTTTTATCTAATTCTCGTAGTTGGGTTACACGATCCCGGACGCCAGCTACCGCTACTTCATCCATCGTCCCCGTAACCTCCTTTCGGTACCTGGAGATGAAAGGTACAGTAGCCCCTTCGTCGAGGAGCTTAATGGTTGCTTCAACAAAATGGGATTTTAGAGCTAATTCTCCTGCTATTTTATTTGAGTAATTTTTCATGCTACTTTAATCGGCCGCCAAAAATAACAGACGATAGATATTATTTGATAATTTTAATCCGATATCACGAACAAAAAATCTATATGCAAAGCAGAAGGTCATTTATCCAAAAGTCAGGAAAGGGTGCAGCGGCAGCCCTGGCACTATCCACAACTCCCCATTTAGCAACGCAAGCTTTGGGTAATAGTTTGGACAAAAAAATTACTATAGGCATCATTGGAGCAGAAAACTCTCATACTCGAGGTTTTGGCAAACTCTTCAATATTGAGAAAAAATTCCCTGGGGTGGAGGTAAAGTATGTCTGGGGTGAAACGGAAGCATTTGCAAAGGATGCCATGGAAAAAGGAGCTATCCCAAAGATGGTCAAAGACCCAGAAGAAATGTTGGGCAAGATCGATGCACTGATCGTGGATCACCGACATGGCAAATTTCACCTCCCTGCAGCAAAACCATTTGTTGAAGCCGGGATCCCATCGTTTATTGACAAACCTTTTTGTTACCGACTGGACGAAGGTGTTGAATTTCTGAAGATGGCCCGAAGAGTAGGCACGCCTGTTACCTCGTTTAGCTCCATCGCCCAGAATGAAGAAACTTTTGATGTCGCTAAACAGATCAAAGAACTGGGTCCTGTCAACCAGGTGATCCGTTCGGGCCGGGTAGACATCAACTCTGAATATGGTGGTGTCTTTTTCTATGGAGCCCATACCATCCAGCCATTGATGTATATGTTCGATGAGCCCATTGAAAAGGTTCGGATTATCAAAAACGGGGAAAACAGTGGGGCTTCACTGGTGTTTTCCAGTGGCATGTTGGCCTCACTGGTCTTTACGACCAAAGCCTATGGTTGGCAAACATTCATAGAGACTGATAAAGGCATTGTAGAATTGAAACCGAGGGTAGAAGCTCAGTATCCGGGCAGAAACTATACTGATATGGTCGAAATGTTTAGAACGGGAAAGGAGCCCAGAAGTCATGAAAGCATCCTGCATGGCGTAGCGGTACTCGAGGCACTCGAAAAATCTGTCGAAAGCGGACAATGGGAACAGGTCCCTACTTTTAGTCTCTGATTTCTGAATTAAAAACTCAATCCAAATGAAGCAAAGTATTCTATCCATCCTCATACTATTTCTCTTTTCACAACTCAACATGATCGATAAACCCACAGCAGTCAATGGGATCCTTTACTCCGACGAAGGATCGGTTTCCATTCAAATGGAGCTTGGAAAGATCTCCGGAATTGATCGCCAGGAAAGATCGGACTCAGAAGAAGAATTATTTGTAGCACCGGGATTAATAGACATCCAGATCAATGGGTATATGGGGGTAGACTTTTCAGGACCTGACCTGACTGTTGAGGGTGTGAAAAAAGCAACTAAAGCTTTATGGAAAGCAGGTGTTACTTCTTATTTCCCCACTATCATTACCAGTGATGTTGAAAGGCTTAAAAAGAACTTTGCGATTTTAGCCCAGGCGAAAAAAGATCCGGAGATTAGTCAATCCATCCCAGGGTTTCACCTCGAAGGCCCCTATATCTCTCCCGTTGCAGGTTTTAGGGGTGCCCACCTGGAAAAATACATCAAGGCTCCGGACTGGAAGGAATTTTCAGAAATTCAGAAAGCCGCGGAAGGTGGGATTCGTTTGATCACTGTTGCTCCCGAGCTGGAAGGAGCTATTCCTTTTATCAAGAAATGTGTAGAAAGCGGAATGATCGTTTCTCTGGGGCATCACAATGGCACAGCAGAGCAGATCACTGCAGCCATCGATGCCGGTGCCAGGATGGCCACCCATCTCGGGAATGGCTGTGCCAACATGATCAACCGACATCACAACCCCATCTGGCCTCAACTGGCTGATGACCGGATCACACCCAGCATCATCGCTGATGGGTTTCACTTGACAAAGGAAGAGGTCAGGAGCTTTTATAAAGCCAAAGGTCCAGGCAAAACCATCCTGGTATCGGACGCATTGGACCTGGCCGGTTTACCTCCCGGGATGTATGAGCGAGGTGAAAGGATGCTGGAACTCACTCCCAATGTGGTGAAACTGCCCAAAGAAAACGTATTAGCAGGTGCAGCCTCCCCCATCAACCTATGTGTGGGTGTGGTGATGGATTACACCCAGTGCAGCCTGGGAGATGCCATTCAAATGGCCAGTACCAACCCTGCTGAGATGATGTCTTTGGACGATCTGGGAAATATCTCAGTAGGTAGTAGAGCGGATTTGATTGTATTCAGTATTACTAACAATAAAATGATTATTAATAAAACATACATCGCAGGCGAACTGGTGTATTCACAACCATAAACCAAACTCAAGAATCAACATAACCCCAAATGAAAAAACTTTTAATTGCCCTAAGTGCTGTAGGACCCGGACTTTTTCTGATCGGCTATAACATAGGAACCGGTAGTGTGACTACCATGGCCAAGACCGGAGCCGAACACGGAATGACCTTATTCTGGGCTCTGGTACTATCCTGTATCTTCACTTTTGTATTGATGGTGGCCTATGGAAAAGTGACCCTCGTCTCCGGTCATACTGCACTCTTCAACTTTAAAAAGGAATTTAAAAATGGCTGGATACTGTCTATGTACATCATCATTGCACTGATCATCGGAGAATTGCTCGCATTGATGGGTGTGATGGGGATCGTGGCTGACCTCATCCAGGAAGGGATCAGGCTAGCCTTTGACGGAGCCATCATTAGCAGATTTTGGATCATCCTCTTTTTTAGTGTTATACTCTTATTTCTGTTATGGTATGGCAGGTACCAGGCTTTTGAAAAAGTACTTACTGGTATTGTGGTCGTCATGGGAATCTCATTCATCATTGTTTTTTTCATGGTAAAACCCAGTTTTTCCTCTCTGGCAGCAGGACTGATCCCCGGGATACCTGATACACCAGGCTCTTTGGGATTAATTGCGGCGATAACAGGTACAACATGCTCGGCCGCCGTCTTTATCATGCGAAGTGTGGTAGTCTCAGAAAAAGGATGGACCATTAAAGACCTTAAATCAGAAAAAAAGGATGCGTTCGTCTCTGCGAGTATGATGCTGCTATTGAGTGGTGTGATCATGGCAGTATCAGCAGGCACACTACATATCTACGGCATGAAGCTGGACAACACCGTAGAAATGATTTCTCTCTTTGAACCCATCGGTGGAAAAGCTGCGGCTTTCCTCCTGATCATTGGTATCGCTGGAGCTGGACTTAGCACAATCTTCCCGATTGTGTTGATCGCTCCCTGGTTGGTATCAGATTATACCGGCCAACCCAGGAACATTCACAGTACCCAATCAAGAATTCTAATCTTTCTTGGCATGGTGTTCGCCTTTGGGACTGTTTTCCTGGATGAACGTCCACCAGCTTTGATGATTTTTTCACAAGCTTTCCAGGCTTGTATATTACCAGCAGTAGCTATTCCAATTTTCATTCTGATCAACAAAAAGAATCTCATGAATGAACATCTGGCAAGCACAAGATTAAACATCGGAATTATGGCTGTAATCTTGTTCTCGTTAATTACAACCTGGTTTGCCATTTCAGACTTTTTATAACCAATTTCTTTATTCTATCAATGGAAAAACAATTCACAACAGACCAATTACAGGTATCCATCTATGACAACCCGGAGGTGATGGGAGATGCTGCCGCTGACTTTGTTGCAGAAACGATCAACAAGGCCATCCAATCAAAAGGAGAAGCGCACATCATCCTGGCTACCGGAGCCTCACAATTTACGTTCCTGAAAGCCCTGAAAACAAAAGACCTCGATTGGAAAAAAATAACTGTATTTCATTTAGACGAATATAAAGGCATGGCAGAAACGCATCCTGCCAGCTTTAGGAAGTACCTTAAAGAAAGAATTTTAGAAGAGGTAGCTCCCAGGAAAATCTTTTATCTGAATGGAGATGCTGAAAACATTGATCAGGTGATGCAGGAATACGAAGATGAGTTAAAGAGTCATCCAATTGATATCGCCTGCATCGGTATTGGTGAGAATGGTCACATCGCTTTCAATGATCCTCCTGTGGCTGATTTTAATGATAAAAAATGGGTGAAGGTTGTTGAGCTTGATGAGCCTTGTAGAAAACAGCAGTTTGGTGAAGGTTGGTTTCCTACGATGGATGATGTCCCGACAGAAGCCTTATCGCTGACGATACCAGCCATTCTTCATTCAAAAGTGATTAGTTGTGTGGTGCCGGATGAAAGAAAAGCTGAGGCTGTTCACAATACCTTATACAGTGAGATCAGCACGGCATGTCCTGCTACTATCTTAAGAAAACATCCGAATACTAAACTATTTTTGGATAAAGCATCTGCAACCAAACTGAAATAATCATGCAACAAGGAAAACGCCTGCTATCGATTGATGCACTTAGAGGATTTGACATGCTCTTCATCTCGGGAGGGGGCACTTTCCTTGTGCTGTTGGATGGGAAAACCGGATGGGGCTGGGTAGATGCGTTGGCACAGCAGCTCCATCATGTGGACTGGAATGGATTTGTCTTTTACGACTTCATTTTTCCCTTATTCCTGTTCATTGCCGGAGTCTCACTTTCTTTTTCTTTGACCAAAGGAACTGATCTGGGACTAAGTAAAAACGAGCTATATAAAAAAGTCTTCAAACGGATGGTTTTGCTGATCATCCTGGGGATCATATACAAGAATCAGCCCATCCATTTTTTTGAGCCATCACAGATTCGGTATGTGAGTGTGCTTGGTCGTATTGGATTTGCATGCTTCATCACTTCTCTGCTCTTTCTGAATTTTGACATCCGGCAACGACTCTACTGGATAGCCGGAATACTCGTTGCCTTTTACGGATTGTTATTTTTGGTCCCTGTGCCGGGCTACGGGCCGGGTGATCTTTCTCCCGAAGGGAACCTTGTAGGGTGGTTAGACCGAACTTTCCTACCCGGACGATTACACACTGTAAAAGGGATCTACGATGAAAACGGAATACTAACCCAATTCCCGGCATTGTGTATCACCGTTTTCGGAAGCATGGCAGGAGACATCCTCAGAAGGGAATGGAATGGAAACAGAAAGATGCTGACACTCCTGGTTGCTGGTACAATTGCCATTGCAATCGGACTTATCTGGGGACTCCATTTTCCCATCAATAAAAAACTCTGGTCCAGCTCATTCATCCTGCTTACCAGTGGAATTGCATTTATGTCCATTGCGCTGTTCTACTGGATCATCGATGTGAAAGGCTACCAGCGGTGGGCTTTCCCTTTTAAAGTGATCGGGATGAATTCATTGACGGTCTATTTTGTCTATGGCTTTATTCCATTCGGATATACATCCGCACGACTCTTTGGGGGTTTGTATGCCCCATTCGACGAACAATGGCATGAGGTCTTTCAGGCATTGGGTGCATTGGCCCTGGTGTGGACTTTTTTGTATATCCTCTATAAACGACAGATTTTCATTAAGATTTAGTTTAAATCGTAGCTCTGCACTTAATCCTACGACGGGTATATTGACTATTTGAAGGTGCATATTAGGTGTGAGCTAGTCTACAGAATATTGTGACCGATTCTTTCCATATTGTTAAAGACACTCTTTTAAGTCTCTTAGTGTTTTTTGGCTACTCAATAATGATCGATTTCCTGTATGCCTTTTTATGATCGGTTGGTCTAAGTTTGTAAGGTCTGTTAAAAGCTGCCTGATCTAATTTAAAATGGGCTGCAAGTTTCCTTATCACCTCTTTGGAAAAACCCTTTTTGTAATTGAGAATATCTGAAATCAAGCCTTTACTAACGCCCAATATCTTTACCAGATCCTTTGCCTTCAAATGATGATCCTCCATTAAAGATTTTAACAATCGTACTGGATCTACTTCATCGAAGTTGTTGTTTTCTTTATCGTATTGTTCGATCAACAAAGTAAGCAACTCAATTTCATCTTCTTTTTGATGTTCAAGGCTGCTTTCATCAAAAATCAGTGTATCCAGGATTTTGCAATAGTTATCATACTGATCCCGAGATTTGATTACTTTATATTTCAAGGTTTCCATTGTCATACTGTAGCAGGTATTCCTTAAAGTTCACATAAAGTGAACTTTAAGATTAGTTTAGTACTGGAGAATACCGAAATCATTTCTCATCGGTATTTAGATTCATATTTAATAATCATACACTGGTTACTACAGAATCTTTCCCAATTGAATTTATAGTGGAGTAGTGTATTTGCTGGAAAGTCTCAAAGTCCTTCAATAATTCATCCTGTACTTCAAGCCAACTGACAATGAAGTTCCGTAATGTCTGATTTTGCTTTGAGAAAAATAACCTTCATTAGTGACGGAGGTTATACTTTGTTGATATGCGAGCGTGGAAGAGATCACGAACGAATTGAACAGTTCATAACTAATGCCAATTTCACCCAGTCCACCTAAATCAAACCTGGACACCCGATCGGTCACATTGGTCTTCCTTGCATCAATTATTCCTTCAATACCAGGCTCGTGCACTGATGCATGAACCAAAAAAGAAGATACAAGTCCTAAATTGACAAAACCAGCCCATTTACTTCCAAACTGAAATCCACCCTTAATGGGAATAGATAAATAATTATAATTGAAAGAAGTGATGGTTTCTCCAAGCGGCTCCCTGGGATTTCCCTCATAGTCAGTATATGCGAGTTCATTATAAAAACCTTTTTCAATGTAAGATAACCCTGTGCCCAAAATGAAATTGTTATCAAATTGCCTTTGATACACTAAACCACCTGTCCATCCGGTTCTAAAATCATTATTTTCCATGAAATTCTTCCCATTAATACTAGTTCTAGTAGCCCCCGCTTCAAAACCAAGATATTGGGTTTGTCCAAGACCATTTAATGAAAGCATTAAAAAGGATATTGCCACCGAAATCCTCATAATATAAATTTAAATAAATCAGCTATTTAATACAACGGATTTAAACAATTCATAATATGAACTCACTTTAAGTTCTCAAAGACTTGAAAAGTAGTCAGCCAATGAATTAAAATAATTCTCCCCCTTCCCCGTCCCTAAAGGAATGATCAAAAAAATGGCTAAAGCATTTATGTATCTCATCGTTTCCTTACTGGGTATTGTCATCGTTTTTACGATCGCAGTCATCGTATTTGTCAACACTTCACCGCAGATTGGACAAAAACCAAAAGGGGAGCATCTAGAGGAGATCAAAAAGTCTCCCAACTATGGTGACGAAGCCTTCGTCAACCTGATTGAAACCAAAATGGGCTCGTTTGGGGAGATGATGAGTACTATGCCTGATCTTCTCTTTGGAAAGAACCAATCCCCTGTTGATAGCATCCCGGTAAAATTTGGTGAGAATGGACATCAGGTAGTAGATAGTGTCTCCTCGGTCACCTGGTTTGGGCACTCAGCTTTTTTGGTGGAGATAGATGGAAAACGAATCCTGATTGACCCCATGTTAGGAGAAGTGGCGGCTCCTATCTCTTTCGGATCAAAACGATATCCTTATAAAAAACCAATTCCCATAGAACAGCTTAAGAACATCGACGCGGTGATCCTTTCACATGATCACTACGACCACCTGGATTATCCGACGATCATGCAGATCAAAGATGAGGTGGGGCACTTCTACATGGCTTTGGGAGTAGGCTCACATTTTGAATCATGGGGGATCTCCAAAGAAAAAATAACCGAGCTGGATTGGTGGGATAGTGTTGAGTACAAGGGACTGAAATTGGTTGCCTGTCCTGCGAGACATTTTTCAGGAAGGGGATTAACTGACCGCAATGCTACCCAATGGGCCAGTTGGGTGATTCAGGGTGAACATCAAAGCCTGTACTTCAGTGGTGATAGTGGCTATGGTCCCCACTTCAAGGAAATCGGCGATAAATACGGACCCTTTGATCTCGCTATGATGGAATGTGGTCAGTATAACGAAGCCTGGGAAGCCATTCATATGATGCCGGAGCAGAGTGTACAGGCCGGAATCGATGTAAAAGGAAAGCTACTCATGCCTATACACTGGGGAGCATTTAAGCTATCAGTTCATGAATGGATAGATCCTATCAGGCGATTCAAAGCAGAGAGCGAACGGCTTAATACGCCCATCATTCATCCGGTAATTGGGGAGAGGTTTAGCCTGGGGAGAAGTTATCCCCGAGAAGTTTGGTGGAACAACCAATAAATTATTTCGACGCCCAGTCCTTCAGAAACTTCAACCCTTCCGAAGCAAAGCCGTCCTGACTATCAGCTAATGGTCTCCAGATACAAACGGCTCCGGCCAGCTCCTGGATTTCCGGAGTAAAGCTTTCGATCGTAATTGCTCCCTGATAATTAATGGCTTTTAGCCCCGTGTAATAATCTTCCCACCGTGTCTGGCCTGTCCCGGGAGTACCCCGGTAGTTTTCTGACACCTGAACATGAATCAGTTTGTCTCCGGCCAGTTTGATCGCCTTCTCGATACTTGGTTCTTCGATGTTCATGTGAAATCCATCGAGCAGGATCTTTGCTGCAGGATGATTGATGTCATTGATAAGTCTAACTACATCCTCGGTCCGGTTAATCAAATCCGTCTCAAACCTGTTGAGCGGCTCCAATGCGATTTCCAGCCCCTTGGTCTGGGCACTATCACACACTTTACGCAAGTTATCTACAGCCCGGTTCCACTCTATCTTTTTCTGATCCTCAGGAAGAAGCCTCGCCTTACCTACCGCAGAATACATGGGTCCGGCCAGAAAACTTGTCCCCAGGTCATTGCAGATCTGAAAGCAGGATTCGATGTAATCCATTCCCTGTTTTACAATGGCAGGGTCATCGTTGGTGAGATCCCTTGTAGGTCCAAAAGCACCGCAAACCACACAATCGAGGTCAAGGTCTTTCAAGGCTTTTTTGACTTTAGCAGTATCAATAATATCCGGGTTTTCAACCGGTATCTCCACCAGGTCATAGCCCATATCTTTGATTTTCCTGAACAGTTGTGTAGTTTCTGTAGAAAAAGGAGAAGTCCACAACCACGTGCTTACCCCAAACTTTACATTCAATCCCATAATTAATTCTAGATTTTCGGTCAGTTCACTTCTGAACCAGTCACCCGCATGATACCATTCATCAAACGCCAGTGACCCGGAAATGTACAAACAAACGGATAATCCCCCGGCTGGTCTGGAGCCTTGAAGGTCAGTCGTACTGTGTTATTCGGATCTACCAGTGGGGTGCTGTACAATACCTGTGGTATTTGCGGTACGTAATTTTTCTCCGCACCGTCCGGGCTACGTGCCATCTCATCGGCAGCAGCCCCAACTACCTCCAGCTGACCCGGCTGAATGATCAGTAAATTATGCTGCATGAAGTCCGGGTTGGTAAATACAATCTCTACTGTCTCACCTGCTTTGACCGTAAAGTCCTTGATGTCATACTTCATCTGATTTTTGATCACAGAAATATTGATCTGTTTGGCATCACCGGATGATTCCGCCAAAACAGCCTGATCGGTGGAAGGTTCAGTATAGTAATTCACCATGAAGGCTTCACGATCTGTCAAAGTTTCATAAGCAGACGAATCTAACGGCAAGCTGAAATTGGGATTCGAAGCCAGATAGCTATCTATAAAACCTTGTCTATTCCGAACGGCAGAAGTATAGATCGCCCTAGAAAGCCACGGATCAGAACCGTATTCACTATCCATCGATAATCGATAGAGCAGTTTTCCGGTATTGACAGAAGATGGCATTTCCGCGAGTTTCAAAATGGCTGCAAGTCTAACCTGGGGATCTTCGTCCGTAAGCACTTTTGAGGCCATAAGCTCCTCTTTGGACCAAAGGCTTACAGGCAGCAATTCAACTGCTGCTTTCCGTACTGCCGCAGAATTGTGACCCAGGGCTTTCACCACCACTTCATAGGCTTCCTGCATAGATCCGTCCAGTGCACCCAGTGCATCCATAATCCACAAGGCATGCATGCCTGCAGGATTTTCCCCTATCTCATCCAGTTTATTACTCTTTACAAGTTTGTACAACTCCGGCAATACCTCCTCATCCTGTCTTTCTACCAAAAGACGCTGTGCGGTGATCCTCCAGAACATATTATCACTTTTCAGGCCATTGATCAATCCCTCCGGATCATCTTTTGATAAAGATGTGACCCGCTCCTTATCAGTATCACTTTCTTTATAGACTACTCTCCATATCCTACCATGCTGCTTATCCCGCAGTGGATTTTCATAGGCATTTCCATCTCCATTTTCTGCCTGATAGCCTCCTCGATCGGGGCTTGGTGTGGGGTTGTGCTGTACGATGAAGTTGTACCAATCTGCCACCCATACCTGTCCGTCCGGACCTACTTTGGCTTCTACGGGTGCTACCCATTCATCCGCACTGGCAAAGAGATTCCAGCCGTCTTTTTCTTTATATCCTGCACCTGATTTTTCAATTTTGGCTATATGAACCAGGTGTCCGGTTGGCTCACACACCAGTGCTGTCTTGTTCCAATAAGAAGCGGGATATTCCCTTGCTGTGTAAAAATTATGTCCTGATGCTGCGGTAAAACCTCCCCAGACATCTACCTGCCTTACTTTGTCCGTGATCGGGTGCATGGCATAGTGACCGTCAATTTTTTCACTGCTTACCGTTTTGATACCTTCCACTCCCTGGTAGTATCTATCCGGAATACCTAAATAAACACTGTGTGTATTGTTGGCCGTTGAAGCAAAGACTTCATTGTCCTCCGTAAACCCGAGGCCCCATGTGTTGTTGCTGGTTCGGGTGAGGTATTCAAAAGAAGAAACATCCGGAGCAAAGCGATAGATCCCTTGTCGGAATTTCCTGGGTTCATTAGCGATGACACCCTCAAAGCTGGAATAGCCGACCACTCCCCAGATATTGTTGTCAATACCATACTTCAGGTTGGACGGACCGGCATGGGTATCAAACGTTCCCCATCCGGTGATGATGGTTTCTCTAATATCCGCCTTGTCGTCTCCATCGGTGTCTTTCAAAAACAGAAAATGTGGCGCCTGTGAAACGATCACCCCGCCATTGGCAAAGACCAGGCTGGTTGGGATATTGAGATCATCAGCGAAAACAGTGAACTTGTCCGCCTTTCCATCCCCGTCTGTATCCTCACAGATCTTGATCCGGTCATCGCCTACACCGTCTTCATTCCTCACGGTATTGGGATAATCGACGGTTTCTATTACCCAGAGTCGGCCTTTCTCATCCCAATCCATCGCGATGGGATTGATGATATCGGGCTCACTGGCAAAGAGTGAGAGCTCAAAGCCCTGAGGTACCTGGATCAGCTTTTTAGATTCTTCCGGTGACAAGGGCTCGACATATTTTGGCTTCGGATCTCGCTTTTCATAATTAGGAATGTTGTCCATGGGCTTGTAAACCAGTTGAGGTATACCCTTGGAAAATTCTTCCCATTTTTCATAAACCGATGGTCCCACAGACCACAAAATGCCTTGTTTAACAAGCTGCTGAAATCCGGGATTGCTCCATGTTCGTTCGTCATGACCATAAGCCGTATAAAACACACGACCATCGCCATACTCTTTTACCCAGGTCCACGGCTCACGATGATCGCCCTCTGCCCGCTCCATCAAAATGGTACGATCATCCGCATGCTTGTGATGTATGTAGGTCTCATCCCAGGTGGAGAATTCCGAAACGTTGGAGACAGCCGGGTGGTCTTTTTTGATAATATCTGCTTTAAAACTGTCGGTTTTGTGCTTTAGGAACTGGGCACCAACAAGGTCAATGTACTTGTCAGAATTATGAAAGCAATAACTGGCACAATGAATGGGTACAAACCCCTTACCACTTTCCACAAAATCCAATAGTGCCTGCTCCTGGTCTGGGGAAATATACTCATGGTTGGCATATATGATCAGCCCGTCATATCGCTCCAACTTCTGGTGATTGAGGACTTCGACTTTATCTGTATAGGTAAGATTAATTCCATCTTTAGCCAGCGCTGCAGCCAGGATGGGCATAAGTTCAGCTGACGGATGGTGATCCGAATCATGACCCAGAAACAACATTTCAATTCTTCGGGGACTTGAATCTTCCGGCTTTTTATGCTCGGTACAGTAGGTAAACAGCGAAATGGACAGAATGATGATCCAGGTTGGGGTGCGTTTCATCTCATGTAATTTAATGAATTGATGAAGATAATAGGAATACGTGTACTTTTTACAATTATTCCTAACTTTTTAGCATTTCCTCTACTACTCTGTGGCCTTGTCGCTCACAGGTCACCAAGGTTTTTATTTTTCTACGAAACTCAGCAGTTAAAATTTGATCCTTACCTCAGTTGTACTTAAATATGCTTTCCCGAAAAAAATGATATGAAGGCACTTATCTTTAATGGCTCCACTGAGCGCGGTGAAAACTCAACTTCTGAACGTATCGGCACATACTTGGAAAGTGAACTGGTTAAGCATGGAGTTGATACGCAGCTTTTCAAGCTAGCTGATTCAGGTATCCCGCTTTTTGATTTGGCCATCACCGAGGTACCGGAGTCAGTCAAACAAATGAATAAAGTTTTTACAGATGCCGATGTACACATCTGGCTCACTCCATTGTATCATGGCAGCATGACGGGAGCCATGAAAAACTGTCTGGATTGGCTGGAGATCAGTGCTAATTCACCAAAGCCTTACCTCAGTGGAAAAATAATTGGACTGGTTTGCTGGGCTGATGGAACCCAGGCGATCCAGGGTATCAATGCCATGGATTCGGTAGCCAAAGCCCTTCGGGCCTGGACACTACCCTATAGTGTTTCCATCAAGCGTGATGAGCTTTTTGATGCAACTGAAAACATGACTACAGGATACCAACAAAAGTTCCAAATCATGCTGCAATTGTTGATCGATGGTCCTGATAGGAATACTTAAAACGGATTTCAACCTTTTAGCCTCACATAAATTCACTATGCATATTCTTCTTATCTTGTAGGTAAGACCATGTCTTATGTATGACCTACTCTTCAAATACTTTCAATCCAAAGTCAATATTGACCAGGATCAGTTTGATGTTCTGGCACCGCAATTCAAGCGCTTTGATACCAAAAGGAATGAATTCCTACTCAGAAGGGGTGAAATATGTAAATACAATTACTTCGTTAATGAAGGCTGCTTAAGGTTCTTCACCACAAACAAGGAGGGTCAGCAAATGACTCGCTATTTTGCCTTTCCTGGAAAATTTGGAACATCGTTGGCAAGTTTTATCGAGCTGGAACCCTCTTTTGAATACATACAAAGTGTAGAGCAATCACAAATACTTGCAATCTCCAGGCAAGATTTTTTTGAGTTGGTTGATTCCAATCCTGTCATCAATAAAATCTATCGTGACATCCTCGAAATGGCCTATATCACCTCCCAAAAAAGGATTTATGGTCTTCAGGGAGATACCGCACTTGATCGATTAAAATGGTTGATGGAATATCAGCCGAAAATACTTAGCAAACTCTCTAACAAAGTAATTGCGTCCTATCTGGGTGTCACTCCCTATACACTGAGCAGACTAAAAACTGAGTTATAGCCACTTTTTGAAAACCTTGCCATAGCGCAACACTCTTAAGCCTTCCGATTTCTTCATTTGCAATAAACAAACCGAAAAATGAAGAATTTCCACAAAATAGGCTTAGCTGCAACATTCGTAATTTTAATGATATTGGGTCCAAGAACCAGGATACTCTCTCAATCCTTTACCCCTCCTATACCAGTAGAGGTATTTTTTGGTCACAAGAGTATCTATTCACAAACTGTGGTGAAGCGATCCTTTGCCCCCGAAAGTAAGTTCTCTTTCTTTGGTCTGGCCACCTACACAGCAGATTATCAAAATGACCAAGATGAAAACAGAATCATTATGATCAATCAGGTGAGCTACAACATAGGCAAAGGATTTGGAATTATGGGTGGTATTGATATGAATTCCGTAGTGGGCTTTTCACCGATTATTGGACCTCAACATAATTACGCTTCAAGAAAATTCTTGGCTGTTACCGTCCTATCCTATTTTCTAAATGAAGACAGTGACTTAAAACTTTTTGGTTTATACGAATACACTCCGGATATCAATGAAAACTGGTCCATGTATAATCGGATTCAGTTTATTTATAACCAAAGCTTAGCTGAGAGCTCTCATAACATCAGCTACCTGTATCTAAGAACCGGACTTCAAAAAAGATCATTCATTTTTGGTCTGGCAGCAAACATTGACCAGGCGGGCCCTCAAAGAAGGTTTGGAGATAACTACGGATTATTTATCCGCTGGGAGCTGAAATAAAATTGGGAACATTAATGAGCACTCCTTATTATATTTAGATTTTTGAACCCGGAAATATATCAATGAAGGCTGTCGCACGCTCAAAATATGGAGATGCATCCGTCATCGAGATCATCGAGATGGACGTTCCCAAACCCAAAGAACATGAGCTCCTGATCAGGGTACATGCCACAACTGTGAACAGAACAGATTGTGCAATCCTCACTGGTAAGCCTTTCATTATGAAGCTAATGCTTGGGTTGATAAGCCCAAAGTACTCCATTCTCGGGACAGACTTTGCCGGTAAGGTGGTGGAAGTTGGGTCCGGGGTTACCAAATTCGAAAAAGGTGATCGGGTCTGGGGATTTGAGGACAACGGAGCGCTTGGATCTCAGGCAGAATACATGACCATCCATAAGGACAAGACCATCCTCACCATCCCGGATGAAGTAAGCTATGAAGTCGCCGCGGCCAGTCCGGAAGCTGGCCACTACGGATACAATTTCATCAACAAAATCCAGATAAGCCCCGGTCAAAAGATCCTGGTAAATGGAGGCACAGGTGCCATTGGTGCGGCTACCATCCAGTTTCTCAAGCATCATGGCTTGGAAGTGACAGCCACTTGCAGAAAAATACATTTTGACCATGTGAAAAAGCTGGGAGCAGTTAAAGTGATTGATTATGAAAAGGAAGATTTCACCGCAACCACAGAGAAATACGATCACATCTTTGATACGGTGGGAAAGAGTACTTTCGGAAAATGCAAGCCCTTATTGAAGCCAAAAGGAAAATACATCTCCTCAGAGCTGGGTCCCGGAGGCCAAAACATCCTCCTCATGATGACGACTCCATTGACAGGAGGAAAACGGTGTCAGATCGCTATCCCGGTTAAACCCCTGGAAAGTCTTGGGAAGATCCGTGAGCTGTGGCTGAGCAAGGAATTCTCCCCATTGATTGACAGGACCTATCCTATGGATCAGATTAAGGAAGCGTATACATATGTGGCTTCAGGAAGTAAGGTTGGAAATGTGGTGATCAGCTACTGATTTAACATGTCTCTATCTTTTCATTCAAGAAGAAAATAGATCTCGTTAATTATCTGATTATTTTCAACCACCAATTTTCTAGGTCACAAAAAATAAGATAGATTTATCCAATCAGGTATTCTTGATATAAATAACATGACCTGAACTATGAAATGCTGTTTACTACCCATTCTATTTATTTTCACCTCACTTCTATCTAATCAGATTTCCGGACAGCACTTGCTTGAAAGCAGGCAGAGTAGCTATTTTACATACATATATAAAATTACTGATCGGGAAGCCAGAATCCTATATATGGAGGGCACTCCTGATGAGGAAAGTTCTCTGTTTCATACACTGGTAGATTCCTTCCCCACCGACAGCAGCTACACGAAAAAGCTACCCGTTGGTCATTATCTCAAAACTTTCATTGAAGAAAACAAGCAACAAGTTTCAATAACAACCATCCAGGACTTCGAGGTATTTATTCTCAACAATAATACAGATTTACTCATTCAGGTATATGATTTGAATGGTCAAATACAGCCCAATGCCATCGTCAAAGTAAAGCGTAAAAACCTTCGCTACGATTCTAAAAGAAAAGTATTCATTGATAAGAAATCCAATCGCAAAGGATTACTCAGCGTTACTGTTGGAGACTTTACCGCTTATTATAATCTGTCCAGACAACACAACAACTCATTTATTAAAAGGGGCTCAAGAATACTCTTGTATCAAACACCCGTAAAATATGCCTGGATCCCCGTCAATTTTATCCTCCATATTCCCTACGATGGAGTGGTATCAATCGTAAGGAGGTGGCCTCGTGGCACGATCTATCGGATTAAAAACTTCTTTACCAATTCTTTTTATTGGGCAGCCTGCCACTTTGATCATTACTACTGTGACATGAACAACCGGTTTGAAGAGAAGCATTCGGGATATCTTGTATTCAACAAAGCAAAATACCTTCCAGGCGATACGGTTAAATTCAAGGCTTTCATTGTAAATAAAAAAGGAAAACCGATCAACAAAGATCTAGTGGTAGAGATGTGGGCAAACAGGAAGTCATATAAGTTGGCTCAATTATCACCCTATCGTAAAGGGGGGTATTCACATATGTTCAAAATCCACGATTCTCTGGATCTAAAATTGGATCAGTACTATACCCTCTCGCTTCAGAAACCAAATGGCAAAACATACATATCTGAATCATTTAAATATGAAGATTACGAGCTATCCAGAAACAAAGTATTCTTAAGGACCAGTGAACAATCACAATATAAGGATAAAGAGTTTACGGTTTGGGTCGAGGGCAAAGATGAGAATGACTTAAACCTGCTTGACGCCAGAGTGGAGTTGTTATTAACCGCCGACATAGCTCGTGACTTTTTTGATGATGAAGTCTTTATCCCGGACACACTGCTTTTCCTGCAAAGGAGGTTGCTGCCTGGAGGAGAGACTGAGATCACAATACCGGACACAATGTGGCCTGCTGCAAATTTTGAGTACGATCTTTCAGCACGATTACTGACATCTGACAATCAGGTGGTCACTGAAAGCGCCAGAATTTCCTATTACCACCTACTGGAAGAGGCAAGAATAAATATTGAAGGAGATTCACTTGAGGTGTCCACATTCAAAAATGGACATTCGGATACTACCCGGATCTCTGTATTTGCAGAGGACAATTTCGGCAACAAAAACCTTATCTACCTCGGAAACGCTCCCTGGAAAGTGAAGATCAACCCTTTCTATGCATTTTATTCAGTGAAAACAGATAGCCTCCAAAAGCGTCTTGATCTGTCCGCTGAACCCTCACTCATTCAGTGCTATTCCCAGCGAACATCAGACTCATTGTTCGTTCTGGTAGAAAACCCCAGGGGGATACCATTCAATTATTCCATATATAAACAAAACGACCTCCGTGAGACAGGACATGGTAAAGCATTAGAAATAGCTGAAAAAGCCCCGTCAAGTCAAAACTTTTTTCTCTCCTTAAATTACCTCTGGGGTGGTGAAATACATGAAAAGAGCTTTCGTATTCCTTTACAGGCTAATCAACTCAACCTGGAAGTCAGCCAACCAAAATTGGTATACCCCGGACAAAATTCAACCATTGAAGTCCAAGTCACTGATTTGGCCGGCAGACCAGTGTCCGGAGTAGACCTAACCGCCTATTCCATGACAAAAAAGTTTAATTATTCCCCACCTGACTTACCATATCTGGGTAAGCAAGGCAAAGACAAAACTTTGATCAATAATTTTGATTTTAAAGACTTCGATTTTGGTTTTCAGAATGGTTATGAATTGGATTATCATACCTGGAAACTGATTGCCGGACTTGATTCCATCGAGTACTATCGGTTTACATATCCCGGAAACAGGATTTATCGTTTTGAATACGCTACACAGGACAACATCACACAATTTGCTCCTTTCGTGGTAAAAGATGGTTCCATTCAACCGATCCATGTTATTTATGTGGACCGCCAACCTGTTTATTTCAGCTGGTCAACCCATCAAAGACCCTATTCATTTAGGATTGACAGTGGCTTTCACCAGATTTCATTGCGAACCACCACACATCTGTATGATCTGGACAGTATATACTTCAAAGCGGGACAAAAAAGCATTCTCAGCATCGATGTTGAGGCAATAAATAAAAAAGTCAGGAGAGAGGAAAAACCAAACTCCCTGACCATTGGCGAGCAAAACAGACTTTATAATTACATAATCCCATACAAAAATAATTTTGGAGAGCATTTTGCCTACCTCAAAAAAGGACCGGACATACAACTAATCAAACCTGAACCAGGAGCCGGGTATCATAATCAACTTGCTGGACCCTTCAGTGGACAATTGACTTTTCATTTAATGGATAGCTTTTCTATTGATTTTTTCCATGAACCTTATTTTGAATATGAGTTTCAGAAAGGCTTACTAAAAATGCGCACCAAGGAAAGAGACTATTATCCGAAATTTCTTGAAAGCATTTACTACCACACTCCCTCTCTGACAGATACGGTGCGAACGCTCAATGGACTAAAGGAGCAATGGAACAATTATCTGAATGCCAAAAGGCACCACAGTACAAGATATTACAATCCCTCCAGTCATTCTCCGGGTTATGGAAGATTGTATTTCTCTACTCCTCCCACAACACAAGCACCATTAAATGTTTTGGTATTTCGTTACGATGATCATGATTTCCTAAGGGTTTATCCCGGCAATACCAACAGATTGTATCAACTGGAAGAAGGATACTACCAACTCTTGTTCTTTTATCCGGATTCAAGATATCACATAGAAGATTCTATCCGGATAACTCCAAATGGATTGAATTACCACGCATTGCACAAACCTGAAATTTTGCAAAAAGACTCATTCAGCATCTACGTGAGTCATTTGATTGAAGAGACACTGTTTAAAAGGTCATACGAAAGAGATAGCCAAAAAGAGCTCAATCAAATATTCACAAAATACAGGCAGCAATTTTCATATTCTGGTGTAGGGGAAATGATTGAAGGCTACGTCTATGAAGAAGGTTCCAACGAAGCATTACCTGGCGTTAACATCATTGTACAGGGCACCACCTATGGCACAGTTACCGACCTGGAAGGATATTTCAGGATCAGGATTCCGCCTGGTAAAAATATCCTGGACATCTCCTTTATAGGTTTTGCCTCACAGGAAATTGATATTAGTCGCCAGGATGCGACAAATGTATTTCTATCCCCTGATGTTCAGCAATTACAGGAGGTTGTGGTGGTGGGCTATAGTTCAGTTGCCAAAAAATCGCTTTCAGCGGCAGTATCTACTTTGTCCACTGATACTAATCTGTTTTCTAACAGTTTGCAGGGTCGGGTAGCAGGAGTCTCCATAACACCAGGTTCATCAGGAGTAAATATTACAATCCGTGGCCAGTCCACTATCTCTTTTGAAAAACAACCCCTTTATATCATCAATGGAAATGTATTTAGTGGCAACATTGATGACCTGGACCCGGAGATCATCAAAAGCTTACAAGTCCTGAAAGATACTGAAGCCACGGCCATTTATGGTTCACAAGGTGCCAATGGAGTCGTCATCATTGAAACAGAAAGCGGAAAATTCAAGCCTACCCTTCAGAAAGGTAAAGGTGCAGATTATGATGAATCGTTTTTTGCTGCTGCTTCTGCAGCCAGTTCCATTAGAGAAAATTTCTCTGATTATGCTTTTTGGGAACCCCGGCTTTCTACTGATTCAGAAGGCAAGGCATCATTTGATGTTACATTCCCCGATGACATTACCAGCTGGGAGACTTATTTCCTGGCTATGAATGGTAAAAAACAAACCGGACAAACAAAGGGGCTTATCAAGTCTTACAAACCCATCATGGGTCAGCTTGCTGCACCAAGATTTTTAGTCTCAGGTGACACAACCTATGCCATTGGCAAAGTGCTGAATTATTCACCGGATTCCATCAATGTAACCACCCGGTTCGAATTAAATGACGCGCTAAAATTTGAAAAAGAACAGATATGCAAAGACAACCTTACCGACAGTCTGGAAATTGTTGCCGGAGCTGATTCTCTGGAAGTAAAATATTCTTTGGAAAAAGAAGATGGCTACCTTGATGGTGAGCTACGAGATATTCCCGTGTACCCACTGGGAATGGAAGAATCTTTAGGGTCATTCTATGTACTGGACAGTGATACCCTGATCAAACCAAACTTCAATCCACTGTTAGGGGAAGTCAGTCTTTATGCAAAATCTGATATTCTGGAAATTATCGAAGACGAGTTAAACCATGTACTTGCATACAGGTACAACTGTAATGAACAACTGGCCTCAAAGTTGAAAGCCTTGCTCATGCAAAAAGTCATCTCTGACTATCGTGAACAAAAATTTAATGCTGAAAAGGAAATTAACAGACTCATCCGTCAACTAGGTAAAAACCAAATTGAGAATGGTCTATGGGGATGGTGGAAGGACTCAGATGAAAATCTTTGGGTTAGCCTTCATGTCCTGGAAGCCCTGACAAAAGCAAATAAACAGGGATATGAAACCCAAATGGACAACCAGGAAATAACAGGTCAACTGATCTGGAAAATGACTGGTCGAGTAACAATTGACAGCAAAATCAAAATACTAAAAATCCTTCAGCTTTTAGATGCGCCAATCAATTATGAAAGTTATCTCAGCGAGATTGAGTCGTCGAAAAGCCTCACGTTAAATCAGCTCCTGCAAATAATCCGAATCAAGCAGACAGTGCAACTTGCAACAAATACAGATACGCTGATGCATTTTCAAAGAAAAACCCTCTTTGGTAACGTCTACTATTATGATGAGCAGAATACAAAGAGAAACACCCTAAACAACGAAAGAACGAACACCTTGCTAGCATATCACGTGCTAAAAAATGACTCTGCAAATCATCAGGTATTGCTGAAGAGCATCAGGAATTATTTTTTTGAAAATCGCCGGGTAGGTCACTGGGCCAATACTTATGAATCAGCACAAATAACAGAAACATTATTACCAGATATACTGAAGAATCAAACCGAACCGCAGCAACCCAGGATTACATTAAGTGGTGCTTTGGATCAAACGGTGACAAATTTTCCTTTTGAGATCAAAATAGCCGCTGACCAGCCTGTTACTATAACAAAATCAGGGGATTTCCCTGTTTACCTGACTACTTACCAAAAAAGCTGGAATAGTAACCCAAAAGCCAAACAAACAGACTTTGAAGTCAATACTTTCTTTAAGGAATCAGAAGATGGCTCGTTGAATGGCGGGGAAGAAGTAACGCTGGTTGCCAGAGTGAAAATAAAGGAAGATGCTGAGTACGTAATGATCAATATTCCGATCCCAGGAGGATGTTCCTATGCTGAGAAGAGGACTCATTTTCCTTTTGAGTCTCACAGGGAATACTTTAAAAATGAGACTGCTATTTTTAGTCAATACCTCACCAAAGGAGATTATACATTCGAGATCAAGCTTATTCCCCGGTTTTCTGGTATTTACAGCCTCAATCCGGCGAAGGTCGAATTGATGTATTTCCCAACTTTCAGTGCTAACAATGAGATTCGGAAAATAAGTATTAAGTAATACATGCCAGACTTCACAAAAAAGACATACTGGGTTTTATGGGTTCTTATCCCCTTTTGTCAGATAATAATAATAATCTTCTATGATAATACCGACTGGAATATTTACACTACTTACTATGTGATCTCAAAATTAAAAATGTCTCTGTTTATAGCCATATTTTTCTTTATTTCAGGTGCTGGGTATCTCATCATAGAAAAATACTTTAAGAATTCTTTAAGAGGCAAAATACACGTAGTAACGACTTACATGGGAGTTGGGGTCATATGTCTAACATTGGTCTTTGATTGGTTAATTACCCAGGTCACCTATCATAAGGAATTTGTAGAGTATGAAAATATCGACATATCCATATGGATGATTCTTTTACAGCTATTGGGAATACTCTTTATTCTGTGTGGATTTTTGATATATTTTTTTAATATCTGTCTTTTCATTGGTTCCTTTTTAAAAGTTAGAGTTAAAAGATAAAAATTCAGGTTATTTCAACCTTTCCTTTAAATCGGCTGTCATTGGAAAAACTCAAACCCAATGAAAAACTTAAGCTTACCTGTACTACTCCTCAGTATACTCTTCCTTTTCTCGGCCTGTGAGGAAAATGATTCCCCAAAACTATCCTCCGAAGACTATCTCATCTTTGGGAAGTTTGCCGGCTTCTGCCTGGGAGACAATTGTGTCCGGATCTTCAAACTGGATAAAAACCAGCTGGGTGAAGACACCCTGGATAAATACCCTGACCGCCAAAATTTCTACATCGGAGATTATACCAAACTGGATCAGGCAAAATATGAAAAGGCTGTTGACCTACTGGACAAGTTTCCGACTGACCTCCTCAATGAAACGGATACAGTCTTTGGCTGCCCCGACTGTGCGGACCAGGGAGGCTACTACCTGGAAATCAAACTCAACACGACCCACAAATTCTGGATCATCGATACCAACAAGGGCAGCGTTCCCGAATACCTGCACAAGTATATGGATGAGCTGAGTGAGGTAATTGATGAACTTTAGACTGGTCATCACTACAATCGGCTGGAATGACAGATTAGCTGCTGGAATTCAAAAGTGTTTCAGGATAACTTACTTTAAACCATTTATGATCTTATAGGGTCAATCCTATTACAAATATTTTATTTAGTATAAAAACATTCAAAATACCGGTAGTAAATAAAGTCAACTAGCGAGTACTTTTAATATACAGTTAGTCTATATTTTAATGCTTGTAATTACTATAACGTTATGTATGTATTGTTATCTTTAAAAATATCACGGGTAGTAAAAAAAGACAATATACCGGTATTGATTATTTAATGGTAGTATCATAAATTCACTCAAAGATCAGTTATATGGATTCTAAAGGGTTTGACATGAATGTGCTAATCGATTTCAAACAGTGGAAAAGGAATGGACTTAGTTTGATTTTTCTATTCATTTTTTCTATCCAATTAACCTCATGCTACGAACCAGAAGATTATGTTCCACCGGTTTTTCTTGAATCGGAGGTTTCTTTAGTAGTAGACAATATTTCCTGGGATAGTGTTAGTAATGGAGAAATACATATTGATTTACAACGAGATCAATTTACGTTTGGGATTCAAAATAGATTATTAAACGCAGCTTTTGGTTGTACTGTAAGTCGAAACAAAAATGTTGAGGCAAAGTTGTTCCATGAGTATTCCGCAGAAAAAGATTTAGCTATTCCAAAATTAGGCACGTACAGGACTAATGATACAATTGCAGTAAGAATGGTATATCAATTACATGGTGTAGGTGATGACTCTGATGGGCGTCCTGACTATGACTATTGGTCTGCTACTGATGCTGAATTTAATGTATTGAAAATTGATGATGCGTTTATTGAGGATCTGGAGGTTTATGTATCGGGGTCTTTTGAGGCCAGAGCTGAACATTCCACGGACAAACAGTTTCCACGATACAGATATATTGAAGGCTCTTTCAAAAATGTGAGGGTAACGAGGATTTATCAGAATTAGAAAGAAATAAGCCATTCATTTCTGATTTTCAGACAGCAACAAAATTAGAATATGATTATATAAAACCATTATACTATATAAAAAAGAAAGCTATGAGAAATTTTATCTTATTTATTCTATTGGTCTTGACACAGGCTGCTTTTGGGATCAGCTTGCATATTGATGGGCCGAGTCAGACTTGCCCGAATGAAAATGTTACCTATCATATTTATGCCACGGGTGCCTTTGGAGAAAAGCTGAATGGTGGAGCTGGCTGGGACGTTTATATTGATGGGGTTAAAATTGATGCCTTCAGCAGCGGTCCATATTCATGTGGATCACAACAGGATTTTTATTTTACTCCTCAAAGATTAGTCGGTGGGCAGCTTGAGGATGGATGGTGGGATGTTGGTCAGGTAGAAATACGAGCGTCCTTCAAGGGTGGTGCTACCTGCTTTTCACTCAATAAATCGAAATTTATTACTTCATCTGTTCCAGATCCTGGATTACCCTCAACTTCAGATGGAGGCTTGACTTTTTGTCCTGGTGAATCAAAAATCGTCACGCTTTCCCCCGGATTGGATAACACAAGTGGTGATTGCTTCTTTCATCACGAATGGGACTGGGTTGTGCCTTCTGGCTGGACCATAACTGGCTCAACAGATCCAGGAACAGGTTCGGTAAATACTTACAGCACTCATGCTGAATCAGTCAAGGTAACAGCTCCTTCCGGTGTTTCTCTGGGAGCTAGCGGGCTTAATATTACGATTAATGCTGAAAATCCTTTTGATGAGTGGATTCCAACTATTCAAAGAACAATTACTGTAGGTCTTCCAAGTAACGTATCAATTTCCGGGGATACCTGGGTTAGTACTACAAATAAGAATTTTAGTCTGCAAAATATCCCATCCGGGCACACGGTGACATGGTCTGTCAGCCCTTCTTATCTGGTCAACTCGGCTTCAGGTTCAGGTACAACAGCTTCATTTAGAGCAAAGACTTCTACATCAAGTGGACAGGCTACATTAACATTTACTGTTAATGGGAGTTGTGCAAGTTCTGCAACATTCAATCATACTTTGTGGGTAGGACCACCAGATTACAACAACCTGGAACTAAATGTTGATGGTGGTGAACTTAGCAATTGTGATTATACCTATGCTGATGCTGATTATGATCACCCTGCAGGCCCAAGCCTGGCCATCACAGAATATGAATGGCGTATTCCATATTCATCAGATTGGGATATCTATGAAGAATATGGTGGATTTGCTGATTTTCAATTCGTTGAAATTGAATATTGGGATAGTAATCCACCCAGTCAGGAAGCTATTCAAATAAGGGCTAGAAACACTAGTGGCTGGAGCTTATGGAAAGAGTTTTGGGTTGACGTTGATGATTGTGGTGGATATTACATGATGATTTCACCTAACCCTTCTACGGATTATGTTGAGATCTCTTTTCAAAACTCTGAAAAACAACTTTCTTCAAAAGTGAGTCAATCAAATAAAATCCTGGAAAAGGATGTAATTACTAAGATTTATGATCAACAACACAATGAAATATTTACATGTCAATCAAGAGTGAGTGAAGGGTTAACAAGTGAAGGGTTAACAATTGATACTTCAAACATTCAACCTGGACATTATATTATTAAAGTCTATATAGATGAAAATATTTTCAGCAGACACCTTTTGATTGAATAAACCTCATTTATTTGAACGAGTGAAGGGACATTTCTCTTAGTTCAAAGAAAATTAAGGGCATCCCGGCTTCCAATAAATCCCTTGTCCTCCTGACAAGGGATTTATAAATTAATTTAATGTGATGCGAATCCATCACACCTGAGCATTATCAGCCATGGAATAGTAGGCACCTGGTTCTTCAGCCAGGATGATGTGATCCAGGAGTGCAATGTCCAAGGTCTGCATTCAATAGCAGTTTCTAAATGATATTCTTTAAACCATTTATAGTCTTTTAGGATCAATCATTTTAAAAACTATTATCTGAATTAATAATATTTAAAATACCGGTAGCACTTAAGCTTGACTGGGCGGTATTATTAATATACAGTTAGCATTAATTTAATTTTTTAAATTATTGGAACGTTATATATGTTTAACTACCTTTAGATAAGAAACCATTTAGGTTTATCAAACTGACTATTGTTATGGAACACCCCAAATACACAATTATTTGGCTCATTTACCTATCAATTATAGCAATCAGCTGTAATAAAGAAGAAATAGACATTGATGCTAGAGAAGCTATCCTTGGAAAATGGGAGGTTATTGAAGTTGATGGTGAGCCTTACCCGGCAGATGGGTATACTGAATATTTAAATGACAGTTCTTACAGGTCCTATGATTATTTAACTGGAGACTTTTCTTACGGTGATTATTATCTAAATGATTCAATGCTTATTTACTACTACTACACTGTTGATATTGACGAAATTGATACTATTTCGATACGCTATTACTATTCTTTCGAAGACCAAAGAACGTTGATTTTAGATATTGATGCACTTGCCATATTAAACCGCTTTGTTTATAGGAAAATCGAATAATCTTACAATAATGCTTTTACAAGCATAAATTAATTCAGCTATGAAAAATCTATTTACTATATTAATGATATTTTTTGCTTTCCTGTCTCAGGCACAGGAAAAGGACAAGCGACACACCATCCATAAGTATGAGGATGGAACTATAAGTGCGGTAAAGTTTTCCGGTGCTGAAGAGACCATTCCGACTTCGTCCGGTGCTTTTTTTAAAGAATACCTAGAAGTGAAACCAGCGGACCACTTTAAAAAAGTCCCTCATATATCAAAGCGAGAAGGGTTTGTCCATGAACACTACGATCAGTACTACTTTGGCATTAGAGTGCAGGATGCAGGATACAATTTTCATTATAAAAACGGGCAGATGTATTATGCCAATGGACATTATGTGAAAATAGATGATCTCAATACCACACCAGCTATGAACCTGGAACAAGCGATTGATATTTTCTTAAAATATAAGGAAATCGAAAAGGAGGAAGTAGTGGACACTGTAACAGAGTTGCTTATTAAAGAATTTACAAATCAAATCGATAATGACAAGTTGAAAACTGTAGAGTTGGTCTATCGAATTTATCTGGAATCCGATCACCCGAATAACAACGAGGTAGGGTACATCAATGCCCACACGGGCCAAGTAGTTGAAACCGAACCCAGAGTGATAGATTTTTTGGGCACATTTGCCACTCGCTACAATGGCACTCAGCAGGCAGATACTGATCCGGTAACCGGGGGCCATCGCCTCTTTGATGATACAAGAGGTGCAAATATACATACAAGGAACCTTCAAAACAGCACGGTCATTTCCAGCGCCGTTGAGCTTATAGATAACAATAATAACTGGACGGCAACCGAACATTCTACCAACGAAAATGATATGGGACTTGACATACACTGGGCGCTTCAGGAAATTTATGATTACATCAATAATGAACACAGTATCAATAGTTTTGACGACTCAGGATTTTCTATCAACGCATATATCCGCTTCGGATCTATTAATAATGACAGAGACAATGCTTTTTGGGATCCCACACCCAATCATCTGGTTTTTGGAGACGGGGCTGTTAGATTTAGCCCAGTGGCAAGCCTTGATGTAGTCGCACATGAATTTGGTCATGGAATTACCGATTTTCAAATTGGTTGGGGAAGTTCCGGGGATCCAAGGGCGTTCAATGAAGGATTGAGTGACATATGGGGTGCTATCCTGGAACAGAGGATCAGTCCGAGTGCCGTTTGGAGGATTGGTGAGGATATTTCTTTAACAGCCTCTTATGAAAGAAACATAGAGAACACCAATGACGCCAATGCCCGGACACAAATAGCTGATACCTATCAAAGTTCTCAGTATAATGGAACCTCTGATTTTTATGTAAGAAGTGGTGTTTTTTCGCACTGGTTTTACGTATTGGTGGAGGGAGAGAGTGGAACTAATGACTTAGGTAATAGTTATTCCGTAAACGGGATTGGGATGGGCGATGCTGAAGATTTGATTGTGGAAGCTGTTTTCAATAATTATTTGGATAATACTACAACATATCCTGCCATAAGAACAGCAGTGTTGAGTGCAGCAGAAGCACTATTTGGAGCAAACTCGTGTGAGGTTGTAACAGTTACAAATGCATGGCATGCTGTTGGAGTTGGCTCAAAAGCAAGTATTTATGTAAATGGGGATAACGTTTTATGTTCATATACTACTGATGTCAACTATGAGCTTGAAAATTTGGATAATCCAGATGTCACCTGGTCTGTCAGTCCTTCAAATTTAGTTTATAATGCATCTGGGACCGGATCAACTGCCCCTTTGAGAGCTAAGTATTCTTCATCCAGCGGACAGGCTACATTAATATTTACCGATCCTTGCACTGGTACTAATTATTATAAAATAATATGGGTTGGAAAACCAAAGTCCAGTTCAATTGAAATCAATCTTGATGGTTTTTCAAATGGTAATGAGGAATTGAGTAATTGTGAATTGAATTATGCGGATGCATATCATCCGGGTAGTGCTTTCGTTGATGAGTTTGATTGGGATATAGTTGTTTCATCTGATTATTACTTAGAAGAAGAATATGGTTCACCTGCCGACTGGCAGTATGTTGAAATTGATTATTGGGATACAAGCCCACCTACCACTGAGACAATAAAAGTAAGAGCCCATAATACATGTGGCTGGAGTACATGGAAAAGTGAGTATTGGGATGTAGATGATTGTGGGGGATACTTCATGATAATGTCACCTAACCCATCATCAGATTATATTGATGTCACCTTTCAAAGCTCAGAACCCGAACTCTCCGCAAATATGAGTCAATCTAATTCTTCAATTAAGGAAAAAGATGTTGTTACCAAGATATATGATCAACAACACAATGAAATTTTTACGAAAAATTCAAAAGTGAAGGATAGACTAAGAATTGATACCTCAACTATTCAATCAGGACACTATATCATTAAGGTCTTTGTTGATGAAAATATATTTACCAGGCATCTTTTGATCGAATAAATATCCTATTACCTCTCAGAGAAGTTGAATATTATCAGCTTCTCTGAGTTTGGTTCAAATTGATTGATCATCACCCCCTGGATGGATTTATAAAAAGAAGACTATAGCCTTGAATATTAACAGATTAATCCAAATAATAGAGACCAGAATTTGTCTGGTTATGTTTCTCATAACATCTTCTTGCTATGAACCAGAAGAATATGTGACCCCCGTTTATCTTGAACCGGAAGTGTCGTTTGTGATTGACAATGTGCAGTGGGTTAATGTAAATGCTCCAGGTATTACTCTTAATTTTAATAATAACAGGTTCTATCTGGGCATGACCAATGAAACATTGAATACCGGTTTTCTTTGCACTATTCAAGCGAAAGATCGAGATAGTGTTATGCTGTTCCATGACTATTCTGGCGATCGTACAAAAATTTCAGTAAAATCCGGAAGCTACGCGTCGAGTGATACTGTCTCTGTTACAATGATGTACCAATTACGCGGTGTGGGTGACAACTCAGACGGACACCCTGACTATGATTATTGGTCAGCCTCTGATCCTGAATTCAATTTTCTGATCATAGAAGATGTTTTCATTGATGACCTGGAGCTGTATGTTTCTGGGTCTTTTAAGGCCAGAGTCAAGCATTCAACAGATAAGCAATTCCCTAGATACAGATTTATTGAAGGATCGTTCAAGAATATCAGAGTAACTAAAAGATACTTTAGAACGGAGAAATAATGATGTTGCAATAACAAAAGAATATTTTCAGAATACTTAAAATTATATGCTATGAGAAAATCTGTGTTGCTCTTTCTACTTGGGTTGTCACAATTAGTTTTCGGATGGAACTTACATATCGATGGCCCAAGTCAAAGTTGTCCAAATGAATATCTTGAGTACCACATTTATGCTACAGGCGCATTTGGAGAAAAGTTAAATGGTGGTGCTGGTTGGGACGTTTATGTTGATGGTGTCAAAATCAATGAACTTAGCAGCGGACCTTATTCATGTAGCACATCCCAGCAGGACTTTTATTTTACACCTAAAAGATTGCAAAATGGTGTGCTTCAAGATGGCTGGCATGAGGTTGGCCAGATAGAAATACGGGCGTCTTTTAGAGGTGGTGTTGGTTGTCCTTTATCAACAAAATCGAAATTTATCACTTCTTCCGTCCCTGATCCTGGATTGCCAACAACAACAGATGGAGGTTTGACTTTTTGTCCAGGTGAAACAAAAATTGTGACAATCTCCCCAGGGATGCCTGGTTTCTTTAATACTCTTGAAAATTGCTATTTTCATCACGATTGGGACTGGACTGTGCCGGGTGGATGGAAAGTAGAAGAACTCTCAGAACCTGGAATAGGATCTAATAATTTTTGCAATGGTTGTGATGAATCAGTAAAAGTAACAGCACCAGGATCAGTGACTCCTGGAACGAATGGTTTATATATTACCATTATCCCAGAAAGCCCCTTTGATAATTGGATAGGTACTATCCAAAGACAAATAACTGTGGGTCTTCCGAGTAACGTATCAATTTCCGGGGATACTTGGGTTAGTACTACAAATAAGAATTTTAGTCTGCAAAATATCCCATCCGGGCACACGGTGACATGGTCTGTCAGCCCTTCTTATCTGGTCAACTCGGCTTCAGGTTCAGGTACAACAGCTTCATTTAGAGCAAAGACTTCTACATCAAGTGGACAGGCCACATTAATATTTACTGTTAATGGGAGTTGTGCAAGTTCTGCAACATTCAACCATACTTTGTGGGTAGGACCACCAGATTATAACAACCTGGAACTAAATGTTGATGGTGGTGAACTTAGCAATTGTGATTATACCTATGCTGATGCTGATTATGATCACCCTGCAGGTCCAAGCCTGTCTATTACAGAATATGAATGGCGTATTCCATATTCATCAGATTGGGATATCTATGAAGAATATGGTGGATTTGCTGATTTTCAATACGTTGAAATTGAATATTGGGATAGTAATCCACCTAGTCAGGAAGCTATTCAAATAAGGGCTAGAAACACTAGTGGCTGGAGCTTATGGAAAGAGTTTTGGGTTGATGTTGATGATTGCGGTGGATATTACATGTTGATGTCACCTAACCCTTCTACGGATTATGTTGAGATCTCTTTTCAAAACTCTGAAAAACAACTTTCTTCAAAAGTGAGTCAATCAAATAAAATCCTGGAAAAGGATGTAATTACTAAGATTTATGATCAACAACACAATGAAATATTTACATGTCAATCAAGAGTGAGTGATGGGTTAACAATTGATACTTCAAACATTCAACCTGGACATTATATTATTAAAGTCTATATGGATGAAAATATTTTCAGCAGACACCTTTCGATTGAATAAACCTCATTTATTTGAACGAGTGAAGGGACATTTCTCTTAGTTCAAAGAAAATTAAGGGCATCCCGGCTTCCAATAAATCCCTTGTCAGGAGGACAAGGGATTTATTAATTAATTTAATGTGATGGGAAACCGATCACACCTGGGCATTATCAGCCATGGAGTAGTAGGCTCCAGGTTCTTCAGCCAGGATGATATGGTCCAGGAGTGCAATGTCCAAGGTCTGCATTCAATAGCAGTTTCTAAATGATATTCTTTAAACCATTTATAGTCTTTTAGGATCAATCATTTTAAAAACTGTTATCTGAATTAATAATATTTAAAATACCGGTAGTACTTTGAAGCATTAAGAAAGCCTTAAAACTTATTCCTAAAAAACCACGCGTGATCGCAACCCTAACCACGCCTGATTGCAGCCTTAACCTCGTGTGATTCGATGTAAAACCTCGCGTGACTCAAAGTAAAACCAGGGACATTTGAAGTAAAACCACGTGTGACTTTGGGTAAAATCACGTGGGGTTCGGAATAAAACCATGTGTGATTGTGATCAAAACCACGTGGGGTTGAGAGCGGAACCACGTGGGGTTTCTGGCACAAGCTAAAAATGGCCAAAATTGGACCTTAGGAGCATTTTTTTACCTTCAGGTTTCAAAATCGTTTACTGTATGATAGTATCTGATGTGTTTTGAAGCCGCTTTTCGAGAGGGAAGCGGTTTTTTTTGTTTTTGACTGTCTGATAGTTAGTATTAGAGTCGATCCAGAAACTTTTGTAGTCTAATCAGGTCAACCCATCAATTCTCACTGGGTTTTATTATTTTGGCTAACCCAAAAAATTGATGGAATATGACTAACCTAAAACGAGCACTCTTTGTAGGACTATTTGCTATCGTACTTTTTTCATGCAAAGACCAGGGATCACCTAAAAACCCCAACATCATCTACATCCTGGCAGATGACCTGGGTTATGGTGATCTAAGCGTATTAAATCCGGAGGGTAAGATAGCCACACCCCACCTGGACCAGCTGGCAAAGGATGGAATGATCTTCACCGATGCCCATACCTCCAGCTCCGTTTGTACGCCTACCCGCTACGGCATTGTCACCGGTCGTTACAACTGGAGATCCGAGCTCAAACAAGGGGTACTTTCAGGCAAGTCAAAAGCCCTGATCCCGACGTCCAGGACAACAAT
Source organism: Cyclobacteriaceae bacterium (assembly GCA_965228595.1). Classification (GTDB taxonomy): domain Bacteria; phylum Bacteroidota; class Bacteroidia; order Cytophagales; family Cyclobacteriaceae; genus UBA7330. Next base: position 1,314,980 of record OZ245828.1, read on the forward strand.
AGCTTCATTGCTCAAAAAGGCTGGATATCACACCGCATTCATGGGTAAATGGCACCTGGGATGGGACTGGGTGGCATCGGATTCACTAAACCAAAAAAGCTTAAACTATCAGCCTCAGGATTATGATGCCATTGATTTTACGCAACCGATTTCCAACTCTCCCAATGACCTCGGGTTTGATTATGCTTATGGTATTCCAGCGTCGCTCGACATTCCTCCGTATGTCTACGTAGAAGACGAAAAGGTTACAGCACAACCTGACAAGATCACGGTTGATAAAGGCGAATACTCCTGGTGGCGGGAAGGACCTACCGGAAGCGATTTTATCCATGAAGATGTTACTCCGAATTTGTTTCGAAAATCTATCAGCTACGTCAAAGAAAGAGCTGAAAAAGAAGAACCTTTCTTTCTATACTTACCGCTTCCATCGCCTCACACCCCAATCTTACCCACAGAAGAATGGTTAGGCAAAAGCAACCTCCTGCCTTATGGAGACTTTGTCATGATGATAGATCATTATGTAGGTCAGCTGATTGCTGCCACAGAGGAAATGGGTATTGATGAAAACACACTCATCGTCTTCACGTCTGACAATGGCTGCTCCCCTGCTGCGGGATTTGAGTTGATGACCAAAATGGGACACTTTCCCAGCTATCACTTCAGAGGACACAAAGCAGATATTTACGAAGGAGGACATCGGGTACCTTTCTTAGTGAAATGGCCTGCAAAAGTGAAGCCCGGTGAAGTGAATGATCAACTGATTTGCACCACTGACCTGATGGCCACATTAGCTGACATTACCGGACAAACCTTGCAGGACAATGAAGGGGAAGACAGCTTTTCGATGCTCCCACACCTGGTAGGTGAAATCACGGACAATCCACGGACCTCAGCTATTCATCATTCTGTTAATGGTGGATTCGCCATCCGAAAAGGTGACTGGAAGCTGATCATGGCACCCGGATCTGCTGGCTGGAGCTTTCCGCGACCGGGAAGGGACAAAGCAGCGTTGGATACCCTGCCCCCAATTCAGTTGTATAACCTGGTAGCCGACCCGGGAGAAACCAATAATTTACAGGCGGCAGAACCAGAGATTGTGGAAGAGCTGAAGGCCCTACTCACAGAGCAGATCAAGAATGGAAGAACCTCCTCCGGAACACCACAACAAAATGATCCTATTGACTTTGAATGGAAACAGGTCAGTTTTATGGACTGACCAATGAAAATCAAATAAACAACCCCACCCAAAAATGATGCATCCAATCTTTAAGTACATAACCCCGCTACTTTTCATCCTTATATTGAGCTGTGCAGGAACAGATGAAAATAAGTGGAGAAACTACAATTCAGCTGATCAACTAACCGATGAATACCCAAACAGGATAAGGTCTCTTTTCACTGAGCTCAACCTGGAATACCCCGGATTGGAGAATGTTAAAACAAGTCTGGAATCAGGTGATACTGTCGCTGCAGCCAAATCCCTGGTTGCTTATTTCCGAAATGTGAACCGGGATTGGGTGGTGACTACCCTTGACCCCATCGATGAGGAGCAAGCTGAGATCATGTCCAACCTACTGCTGAATGATTCTATCACCATCCATGGATCGAAAGCCAAAGTGCCTTATGTAGACGGTGGGTGGAAATGGAATTATACCGGCCCCATCAAAGACGATGAGTTTGGCTACTCCCTGAATGGCCATAGCTACCTGACCTCACTCTACGCCACCTGGAAGAATACGAATGACAACTATTTGATCAAGACATTCGATCAGATCATGAAAGACTGGGTGATCCACCACCCGCTCCCTGAAGAAGGAGATTCTGTTTATGTAGTCCTTGATCCAAACAAGAGAATTGACTATCGGGACATCGGTGAAGTAGAATGGAGAACCCTGGAAGGCGGCCGAAGGCTGGGAGCCACCTGGCCACAAATGTTTTATGCCTTTCACAAGGAGGAGTCCTTTTCCGATGCCGGAATATTACTGATGCTCACGAGCATCGCTGATCAGGCCAATTTTTTACGTCAATATCACAAATTCGGTCACAACTGGACCACCATGGAAATGAATGGTTTGGCCCTGGTGGGATTATCTTTCCCGGAATTCAGCAAAGCCGAAGACTGGGCCAGCTATGCCCTGAATGTGATGTCTACGGAGATCAACAGGCAGGTATACCCGGATGGCCTACAAACTGAACTTTCTACCAAGACCCAGTGGGTAGCACTCCGACGTTTTGAGTCTGTAGCCAACAATTTCATAAAAGCTGACAAAGAGATTTCGCAAGCCTACATGGATCGAATTGAGGCCATGTACAACTACCTGGCCTACTGCATGCGCCCCGACGGGCATCAACCACTCAACAGTGACTCAGACCGTGAAGACCTGAGAGAAAGAGTGCTCATTGCAGCCAAAAAGTTTAACAGGCCTGATTGGGAATGGGTTGCCACTAATGGCGCCTCAGGCGAAAAACCGGCACAAGAGCCATCGCTCACCTTTCCCTGGGCAGGTATCCACATCACCAGGAATGGATGGGACGCCAATGCGCACTGGTCCTTCTTCGATTTTGGAGCCTACGGCACGGGTCATCAGCATCGGGATAAGTTACATCTTTCTGTTTCTGCTTTTGGGAAAGACCTCCTGATAGATGGAGGAAGGTTCACCCATGAAAATTACTTCAGCTTTGATCCCAAGATCTGGCGAGGCTACTTTCGAAGCTCCTTCTCTCATAATGTGATCCTGGTGAATGGAAAGGGTCAGGATGAAGGCCCTACCATGGCAGCTGCACCTCTTGAGGAAGGTATCGACTTCGTCCACACAGACAATTATGATTACGCCCATGGCACATTCGATGATGGATTTGAAGGCGTGGATGCGGAGGTTGTACATTCAAGGTCAGTGCTCTATGTGCACGACCGGTTTTGGGTAGTCATGGACAATATTGAAACCGACCAACCGATCGATATCCAGGCGTTGTGGCACTTCACTCCTGGTCGGAAAATCGTTTTTAAGGATCAGGTCGCTTTTTCTGATAACGCCGGAGAACCAAATCTGAAAATCGTTCCTCTTGGAAATGTCTCCTGGCAAACCAATGTAATTGAAGGACAGGAAGAACCGTTCATCCAGGGCTGGTATAGCAAGGACTATGGGATCAAAGAACCTAACCCTGCTGTGATCTATGCTTCAAAACTTGAGCAATCACAATCTTTCATCTGGGTACTGGTCCCTTCAAAAGATGTCTCACCAGAAATACAGTCTCAGTACCAACAAAAATCGGGCTTGCATACGCTTTCTGTTTCTGTTGATGGGAAAGCAACTCATATCACTTTGCCTGTGAAGAAAGACCTTTCCAAAGTCAAAGTGTCATTTTGAAGAAAATACTATGAGGCTACTTTTCGCAATCATTTTCACAGTATCGCTAATGGCTTGCAACCAACAGCCAGACGTTTACCTATTTTCGTTCTTCCAGGGAAATGGGGAAGATGGTCTTCATTTGGCATACAGCCATGATGGCTACACCTGGACACCTCTCAAGAACAATGAATCTTTCCTGACACCGGAGGTAGGTGAAGATAAGTTGATGCGGGATCCATGTGTCATCAAAGGTCCGGATGGAAAATTCCACATGGTCTGGACGGTGAGTTGGCATGAAAAAGGGATCGGCTATGCCAATTCCGAGGACCTGATCAACTGGTCTGAGCAAAAATATGTGCCTGTGATGGAACATGAACCCGATGCCAACAACTGCTGGGCACCTGAGGTATTCTATGATGAAAAACAAGACCTCTACATGATCTACTGGGCCACAACCATCCCCGGTAGATACCCGGAAACCGATGACTCAGGTGATAACGGACTCAACCATAGGATGTATTATGTCACGACCAAAGATTTTGAAGAATTCAGTGAGACAAAGCTGCTCTATGATCAGGAATTTAATGTGATCGATGCAGTCATCACTACCCACCAGAACCATTACATTATGTTTCTGAAAAATGAAACCAAGGTACCTGAAGCGGAGAAAAACATCCGCATCGCAAAGAGCAAGAACCTAACTGAAGGTTATGGCCCAGCATCAGAACCCATCACGATCAACTGGGTGGAAGGACCGACAGTAACCAAAATAGATGATCAATGGGTCGTTTATTTTGACATGTATACCAAACACCGAATGGGTGCTGTAGCCTCCTCCGACCTCGAAAACTGGAATAACATCTCAGATCAGATTAACTTTCCTGAAGGGACCCGTCATGGGACGGTATTCAAAGTCAACCAGAAAATACTAGACAACCTATTAAACCTGTAACCTCACCTTAATGAAATATCTTTTATCCATCATATCCTTGTGTCTTACCCTAACCCTCTTTGGGCAGCTGGATTTCCGAAACCTTCAAATGGACGGCTATCGGGGCATCTGGTTTGAGCTGAATCAGAAATACCCATATGGTGATAAGTATTCCGGTGGGCTGGGTACCTATACGGCCAAACACAGACCCCTGGCAATCTACGCTAAGGAAGTTGATAAAACCTTCTTTGTGTATGGAGGTACTACCGGTGAGACCTACAAATATCTGCTCTGTATGATCGGGATTTATGATCATAAAACCGGCATGGTTTCAAAGCCAGTTGTGGTTTATGACAAAATGGGTGTGGACGATCCACATGACAATCCTTCTTTGTTGATAGATGATGATGGATTCCTTTGGGTATTTGTGAGTGGCAGAGGTAATAGCAGGCCAGGGATCAAACTTAAAAGTGCTGAACCCTATGACATCTCTCAATTTGATATTGTGTCAGAAGAAACATTTACCTACCCTCAGATCTGGAAGGGAGATACCCATTTCATCCATTTTTTCACAAAGTATACGGGGATTCGGGAGCTGTATTTTGAAACAAGCCAGGACGGCATCACCTGGACCGAAGACAAAAAGCTGGCAGGCATTCCCAACAAAAAAGGTGAACGCGCCGGACACTACCAGGCCAGTGAAATTTTCCGGGGCGGAGCCATTGCGGGCACTTTCTTCAATAGGCACATCGACGGGCATCCGGATACAAGGACAGATCTCTACTATATGCAAACCCGCGATCTGGGCGAAAGCTGGGAAACCATCAAGGGCAAGCGCGTGAAAACCCCGGTGAATAAGGTGAAGTCCCCGATTCGAGTGATCGACTATTACTCACAAGGTAAAAATGTCTACATGAAAGACATGAGTTTTGATGAATCCGGCAATCCCTATTGCCTGTATGTGATCAGCAATGGACACGAACCAGGACCGGACAATGCTCCCTATGAATGGATGCTCACCTACTATCAGGAAGGAGAATGGATCACCCGAAACATTACCACATCCGACCACAACTACGACATGGGCAGCTTCTACCTGATGGAGGATTCGTGGAAAGTTGTGGCTCCAACCGAACCCTCTCCACAAGCCTGGGGCGTGGGTGGCGAAGTAGTGATCTGGGAAAGCAAAGACGAAGGGAAAACCTGGAACAAGTCCATTGAGGTGACCAAAAACAGTGCGTTGAACCATTCCTACATGCGAAAACCACTAGACTTTAAGGCACCTTTTTGCTTTTTCTGGGCAACCGGTCATCCCCATGAAATGAGTATCTCTGAATTGTACTTTGGCGACTTTGAAGGCAATTACTGGAAACTGCCTTATTTTATGGAAAATGACTGGGAAAAGCCCATCAAAGTGAACGGTGATTAGGAACAATTCTATATCACACTGATTATCCACTGATTATCGAAAACAGGGAATTTTTCAATACAAATCCGCTACGGAATTATAATCCCATACTGAATCCCCTTGACTACCTGTTGTTTTTTTTTTGAGGAAATCTATTTTCTTCTGATAAGTCTGGATCCCTAGTTGATAGAGAAAATCATGAAATGGCCGAGGGCTTTTTTGATCAATAGCATCCCGGATAGCTTTGAAATAAATATCCTTATCATTTTTAGAGATCTGGAGATGACCGTGACCATTTTTTAACAGTTCATAGTTCATCATGAGCCTGGCAGTCCTTCCGTTCCCGTCCTGCCAGGGATGGATAAGCACCGTTTCCAGGTGTAGTTTTGAAGCCCTCTCGAAAGGATCTTTGATTTCAAGTAGCTTTTTAAACAAATCTTTAAATAATTGCCTGGCCTTTTCCGGATATGGAGTAGACCTTCCTCCCACCCGGTTGGTTATCGTCTTGTATTGACCTGAGGATTCTTCTTTTATCCAGGATCTGGTATTCAGCTTATGGAAAGTCATTGCTAGTGACTCACTCATATCGAAACCTTCCTCGATGAACCCGTACATTTTTTTAAAAGCTTCATGCGCATCTTTGATTTCGAGATGCTCTCGCAATGTATGTCCCGGGACTACCTTATCCGTAACGATAATGGTCTCTGTTTCTCCCAAAGAGATGGTATTACCCTCTACTGCACAAGTATTGTAAGCATACGAAATGGCTGCCTGATCTATATCGTGTTGATCAAACTCCGGACCTCCTACCTTTCGGTATTCAGATAAAAGCTTACCGTATTCATCCTTAAGCATGGAAATACAAATTTACTCGAATTTTGAGTATATAGGCTAAGGAGGTCCTCAAGCGGAAAGTTTATCTTGCGAATCACATGTAATTGATAAAAGACAACATTTATACACATGACTGTGCATTCCACCAACTATCAAAACACATTCATTGAAAGCGCGGAAGATTGTCCGATTCAAATGGGTGAAATTCCTCCTTTGAAAGGAGATAAAAGATCCATTGCTAACCTGCAATTTGAAATGGTTCACTCCAATCCGTACAAATACACATCGGATGATGTATTGTTCAGTGTCTTCGCACAAAGAAAAGATCTCATACCAGAAGAAATAGATGAAGCGAGAGCCCAATTCTTCTCTAAAGGGCAGCCTTGTTTCAGGTCTTCTCCACTGACCAAAAGATACGGTTGGGGAGTTCACAGCAATGAAGAAGGCAAGATTGCCCTCTTCGGTGCTGAAACAACAGAATATCAAAAGTTCCTGGCTGACCCCTCACTCCAAAAAGTAAAAGCCATGAGGAGTTCCAGGAAATAAGCTCTTGCAAGGGGACAGGCCATGGAGAGGGATTATTAACTACACGGGATTTGGAAATCCCTTTTTATACGGAGTCCGGCATGCCCTTACGGAACATGTCGAACAGCTTGGGTTTAAGTACCAAAAATCAGCAAGCTTAAAATAAATATTGCTAGTCCCGAATAATATACAATTAGGCAATTCTTAATTTTCCTTCTTATTTTTTTTAATTTAGGTTCAATTTTCTCCTCTTCTGTATTCCCAAGAAAAAATGGAGAGAAAGCAAAAAGAAAGTCAATTAATGAGGTTGTTCCTGATTGCAAACTGTTGTATGCAAAATGAAAAATTATTTTAATGATCTGAGCAATAAAAGCAGCGAAAAAGGCAATAAATGCCAAAAACCCAATCATACCCAGTATTTTATTTCATTTGATTCTTTGTTACCTCAGAAGATAAATACCCTACAAACAATTCGTTATGTGACGATCCATGACATAACCGCCTTATATCACTTATTAAAGCTAAAATATTTTCCTCTAACTGGTGGTGTATCAAGCGAGAATATGTTTCCTGTAGGTTCTACAAAAAAACAGGCCGGGTCTCACACCCCGACCCTTTACTGACCAGCTAAAACTCACGCTACAGCTTTAGGTCGGTGTTGTCACCGACCAAGCGATATCTATTCGTAGAAGTGTATTATATTTATATATGCAAAATGGCGGTATCGTATTCTTTACCGCTACTTGCCTTAACTGGCAACCTTTGTTATTCCATGATTCACGAAAGCAAATAGTCCTTGATAGCCTTGAATTCCTGGTGACAGAAAATCGTATTTGGCTCTATGCTTTTGTCATTATGCCTAACCATATACATCTATTATGGAGAAAGAAGGAAAAGTGGATAGAAAAGGATGTACAGCTAATGTTCCTTAGATATACAGCACAACAAATTAAATTTCAGATGATAGATTCCAATCAATCATCCGAATTGGCATTGTATAAAAGTACTCAGGGTGATCGGGACTTCCATTTTTGGAAGCGAAAACCATACAAGGCTGAAATGTATAACCGTAAAGTTGCCACACAAAAGGTTGACTATATTCACTATAATCCGGTGAAAGCAGGGCTTTGTAAGATGCCTGAAGACTATTGGTTCTCATCAGCCAGGTTTTATGAGTTGAATCAAGATGACTTTGGTTTCTTAACACACTACATGGAGCATCTTTAAAGCGTTCATGTCGGTGACAACACCGACATTAAGCTTAAACCAAAAGATACGGTTGGGGAGTTCATAGCAATGAAGAAGGCAAGATTGCAATTTATGGTTCTGAGACTGAATCATACCAGAAATTTATCGTTGATGCTTCACTTAGTAAAGTAAAGGCTATGAGGAGCTCCAGGAAATAGTCCTTTTCGAAGGATCATTCACTCAATCCTGATTAAATTGGCCACTAAAATCCATTATTCCAACATGAAAACATTAATCCTCCCGCTACTCCTTTTAGTCATTCAATTTTCCACCTCTGCTCAATCCTCCATGCTTTGTCAGGGTCATTACTGGACCGAAGACGAAGGCAATCTGATGATGAAAGAATTTGCGTCAAAGTGGGATGACAAAGCGTCCTGGGAAAAAAGAGCTACGGTCATTCGGGAAGGAATCATCAAGGGTATGCAATTGGACAAGATGCCCCAGCCCAAAGGAGCACCAAAGGCCATCATCAATAACACCCGGGAGATGGATGGCTATATCGTAGAGAACATTGCACTCGAAAGCTTCCCCGGTTTCTACGTGACTGGCAACCTTTACCGTCCCACGATGGAAAGAGATAAATACGCTGCCATCCTGAGTCCACATGGACACCTGGCTAACAAGCGTTTCACACACTATGTCCAACGAAGAGGAGCTGTCCTCGCCCGGATGGGAGCCATTGTTTTTGCTTACGATATGGTAGGCTATGGAGAATGCGACCAGGTAAACCATAAAATGCCTATTGCGCTCCTCCTGCAAACTTACAATAGCCAGCGTGTCCTGGATTACCTGCTTTCCAGACCTGACGTAGATCCCGAAAGAATTGGCATGACTGGTGGGTCCGGCGGTGGAACACAGACGTTTGTGCTGGCAGCCATTGATGATCGGGTGAAGGCCTCTGTTCCGGTCGTTCAGGTATCTGCCCACTTCTTTGGAGGATGTGTGTGTGAGAGTGGTATGCCGATCCACAAAAGTAAATTACACCAAACCAACAACGTGGAAATAGCCGCCCTTTGTGCGCCCAGACCACAGTTGGTGATTTCTGATGGGGTAGACTGGACCCGAAACACCCCAAATATTGAGTTTCCGTACTTGCAAAAAGTCTATGCGCTTTATGATGCTGAGCATAAAGTAGAGAATGTACACCTGGCTGGTGAGCGACACGACTATGGGTACTCGAAAAGAACGGCGGCATACAATTTCTTTGCTCATCACCTGAAACTTAGCTACCGAAACATCCCTTATGATGATCGCTATGTAGAGGATTTTGTGACCATCCTGCTCCAGGATGACCTGAAAGTTTTCAATGCTGACAATCCCAAACCTAAAAACAGACTCGAAGGCGATGAAGCTGTGATGAAGTATTTAGGGATTAATTAGAAGTTGTTACACCTTGTACGCAGGTCACTTGGAGTGGTGCCACGATTTTAAGCGAGCTATTCTCTCATAATAGTATTTAGATGATTAAGAAAGGTCTTTAACTTTTCGCTCAAGGACAGTTAAGCGATCTTCCAGATCGTAGTAATTTGATTCTATAAATTCATAGAACTCATAATTTCTTCTACTAAGGTTTTCGAATCCTTTTTGTAGGAATTGAATGCTGGAATCTAGTTGGTTCTTATGGTACTCAAATTCCTTCTTAAAAATTTTTCTATCCATACTTGAAATAAGTAAGTGGTAATCATTTTAAAGTTAACAGAAATTAAATAGTATTCGTTTGTTGTGTCAAACTTTAAGCCTGGCACCACTTGGAGTGGTGCCACAACTTGCGTGCAAGCGAACTCCTCTACTTGTATTATTAAGTTACAGTAAAATTTAAAGGCACAGGGGTACATTCCTGTTCCACGCAAGTAGATTTGTATACTACAGTACATAAATCCTGCAATGAACAACAATACGAGAACCTATTTTTTCCTGATCATTATCGCCATTGGGCTCTTCCCCACCCTTTCACAAGCCCAGAAAGCCAAAGGAACGGTCTACTTCGATGCCAACACGAATGGGCTATTTGATAGCAATGAAAAAGGGATCGAGGGGGTCAGCGTCTCCAATGGAGTGGAAGTGGTCAAAACAGATTCAAAGGGAAAGTATACCATTGATCTCCCGCCGGAAAGCATCCTGTTCATCTCCAAGCCAGCAGGATATGGCATCCCGCTTGATGACGTCCAGCTCCCGCAATTCTATTACCGCCATTACCCGCAAGGGACTCCAAAAGTTGCCGAATGGAAATGGCCGGTCATTGAGCCTACCGGAGCACTTCCTAAAACCATCGACTTCCCACTCATTGAAGAGGTGGTACCTGATACTTTCAAGGCCATGGGCTTTGCGGATCCACAGACTACCAATGATGAGGAGCTGGACCAGATGCGGAAGGACATTATCGACGCGCTCTTTGGCAATCCCTACGAGGCTAAATTCGGACTCGTGGCCGGTGACATTGTGAATGATAACCTGGGACTGTACGAACGCCACAACCGACTGATGTCACTCATCGGCATCCCTATCTGGAACGTGCCCGGCAACCACGACGTCAATCCGGAATCACCCGACCATGAGCACGCAACAGAAACCTATAAAAGTGTTTACGGACCGGATTATTACTCTTTTGACTACGGTCAGGTGCACTTCCTGGCCCTCAATAATGTTGGTTTCCTGGGTAAAGGCAATGGCTATGTTGGCCATATTGATGAAGCGCAAATGCAATGGATCGAAAACGATCTCAAACATGTGCCCACTGATAAGCTGATCATGATCATCACGCACATCCCGCTAATCACGTATGCCAATAACCGGACTTTCTCCAAGCGCACCAATACAGACAATTTCAAAGAGCTACTCAGCATCCTGAGCAGGTTCCAGTATGTATATGGCATTGCGGGACATGACACCAGCAACAGCTGGAAAGTGGAAGTCAACCACACACATGGCTGGCATGGCTACCCGTTTATTGCTCATACATTGGCTGAGGTCCGGGGCAGCGGATGGGGACGAGGTCCACGAGATGAGCAAGGTGTAAGAGACAACATCATGGCTGATGGAAATCCCAATGGGTACTACATCTTCTATTTCGAGGGCACCAAAGTTAAACCCAGGTTTATCCCTGCCGGAGGTGATCCTACCGATCGACTCAGGATTACGCTCGATCCTCTGTTAACTCACGAAGACAGCATCAAACAAACTCACCCCATGGGACTTGACCGTGGCTATCAGCAGGACAATACCTACGTGGTAGTTAATTTTTTTGACGGAGGCGAACGTGATACGGTCATGCTTTCATTGGATGGGCAAACTCCTATACCCATGGAATATGTTGAAAGGACTGATCCTGCATTATCAAGGATGCATCATAAGTATCATGGTTCCGGGGATCGCCATGCAGAACCTGAAGTCTCTTCACACATCTGGCAATTCCTTCTTCCGGCTTTGAAACCTGGCATACATTCGGCCTTGATAACAGCCACTGATGAATTTGGATTCGAAGATCAGGAGGCTTTTACCTTTGAGATTATGGAGAAGTAAGGGGTGCACATGTGCTCATGAATTCTGCTTTCTCTCTTAATTTCAGTATATTTAGTAAGGAATACTAGCGTGACAGCTTACTCACATTTATGGCGTCTAAAGAAGACTATTTAAACTTTTTGAAAGACCAACTTTCGGGTATTGGTGAATTCGAAACCAAAAAGATGTTTGGAGGTCACGGCTTTTTCAAGGATGGACTCATGTTTGGTATGCTGGGCTCGGGGATTTTCCGTTTGAAGGTGGATGAGAGCAATGAACAAGACTATATTGACAAGGGAATGAAGCCCTATTATTCTGACAAAAAGAAAAAAGGAATGCCTTATTGGGAGGTACCAGCGGATGTGTTGGAAAACCGGACTGAGCTGAGTAAATGGGCTTTGAAATCAGTCAGTATTGCAATAAAATCATCTTCTGAAAAATAGTAATATTCAGTTACTGACAACCTAAATATCTGGCAACTTTTTATGGATATTTTAGAATTATCTGGATAAATTCGGAATCATAGAAACAATCCAACCAGCAAGCATGAATAAATACTTAATTGTAGCGGTCACTTTACTATCTGCCACATTTTCTCAGGCTCAAATCAGTGCAATAACAGATACGGGAGATGAAGTAGTGCTGTATGATGATGGGACCTGGACTTATAAAGATGGAGCAGCTATAGAAAAGGAACCCATCCCTGTCAATAATAAGAAATTTGAAAAGCATAAAGACAATTCCTTTTTAATCAAGAGCAGTAAAATTGATGTAGGTCTGTATATGGACCCAAAAAGCTGGACCTTCCGAAAAGGCAGTGAAGATGATGCCTACGAATTCCAGTTCCAAAAGAAAAAAGATGACCTGTATGCCATGATGATCACTGAAAAGCTGGAGATACCAGTCGAAAGTCTGCAGAACATCGCCATTGACAATGCCAGAGCCGCTGCACCAGACCTCAAGGTTACCAAAGAGGAATACAGAACTGTAAATGGCCTCGAAGTCCTCATGATGCAGATGACAGGAACCATTCAGGGCATGCGATTTACTTATTGTGGCTACTATTTTTCGAATGAAAGTGGAGCCGTACAATTGCTGACCTATACAGGTGAAAAACTCTTTGATGAATACTATCCGGAAATTGAGAAGTTCCTCAATGGATTTGTGACGCTATAAGCATTTCAATACGCCATTCATTATTTTTAATGAATGAAATACAAGCCTCAGGATGGCTTCCCATACTATTTTCACCTGGCTCAGGATGGTGATCTGCCAGGCCTTTTCTCTTCTGCTGCTCAGATTGAGTTTTTAAGAAAGATCCCTGAAGAAAAAGGTACTTATCGTTATTTGCCTCAGAAATGGAGTATAAAACAAATTGTGGGACACATTGCTGACCATGAGCGTATTAAAATGTACAGAGCTTTTCTACTCAGCAGAAACCAACAAATTGAGTTGTGGGGTTATGATCAAAATACCCTTGTCAGGAATGCCAGATTTGATGAGCTCACAATGAGTCAACTGATTTCGGATTTACAAAACATCCGAGCATCTTCTTTAAGCTTTATCAATACTTTATCTGATAAGCAATTGGCTATCAAAGGAGTCGCCAGGGGGCACGAGATCTCACTTGAAGATTTTCTTAGATCAATCATTGGTCACGAAAGACATCACATTGAAGTCATCAAAAGAAAATACCAACCCTAGCCAATTTTTGTCCCATATCTCGTGAAATTGTTATTTTCTTTTGTTCTTTACAGCTAAACCCAAAACCCCATTTATTGATGAAATATTTAGTCATAACTCTATTCCTGATTTCTGGTCTGCAATATGGACAGGCCCAAACCTCGGATGATATTAAAATCACCTCCGAAAAAGGAAGAACAAAAGTCAAGGTTGACGATTCAGGGAAACTTGAAGTCAATGTCTCACCCAAGGATCTGGATAAATTTAAAGCGAAGGGATCAGTCAGCTATGGTGATTTTGGAGCCAAAGGCAATGGTAAAACAGATGACATCGATGCCATCGCAGCCACGCACGCTGTTGCAAACAAATATGGTATTCCGGTAAAAGCTGATGGCAATGCTAAATATTACATTGGAGGCAATGAACGTACCGCCATCATCATGACCGATACCGATTTTGGCACCGCCGAATTTACCATTGACGACACCGATGTCGAAAATCGCCAGGCTCCCATCTTCCAGGTCACCTCCAACCAGAAATCATTCCCATTAGAAGGCATATCAACCCTAAGAAGAAATCAAACTAAAATTGATGCCAGCTTACCCTCCAGTTGCCTGATCACCGTTACGAATTCTAATGTCAAACGATACATTCGTTACGGACCCAACCAAAACAACGGATCATCTCAGACGGATATTTTCATCGTTGACAAGGATGGGAATGTAGACAAGAACACCCCGATCATTTGGGAGTTTAACCAGATCACAGAAATCAATGCCCTCCCAATGGATGAGACCACATTGACAATTAAAGGCGGCATTTTCACCACCATTGCCAACCAGGCAGAGTCAAAATACACCTACTATAGTCGTGGGCTGGCCATCAAACGTTCAAATGTCCTTGTAGAGGGCCTGGAACATCGTGTGACGGGCGAAGGTGATCATGGTGCGCCTTATGGTGGTTTTATCATTGCCCGGGACTGCGGGAATGTCACCGTCAGAAATACTATCCTCACCGGACACAAAACATACCGAACCATTGGTTCTGCAGGCGTACCAGTATCCATGGGCACCTATGACATCTCTATCAACCGGGCACTTAACGTTTCATTCATCAATTGCAGTCAAACAAATGACATCAATGACCGAACCTACTGGGGCATTATGGGATCGAACTACAGCAAAAACCTAATGTATGATAGTTGTGTGTTTTCCCGCTTTGATGCACACATGGGTGTGGCCAATGCCACCATCCGAAATTCCACCATGGGTCACATGGGCATCAATGCCATTGGCACTGGCACCCTCCTTATTGAAAATTCAGAAATCCGTGGAGGTACTTTAGTCAATCTCAGAAGTGATTATGGCAGCACCTGGCAAGGTGACTTCATCATTCGAAATTGCACTTTTGTACCTCGAAACGGAGATGAAATTAGCAGTGCCAGCCTCATTGGTGGACGTAATTCAGGTCAGCATGACTTTGGATATACGTGCTATATGCCTGAAACCATCACCATTGAAAACCTCCTCATATATGATGAAAATCATGCGGAAGATTATGAAGGGCCTACCATTTTTGGCGATCTCAACCCTGATATGACGGATGACTCCTACCAGCAAAAATTTCCCTATGTCATCACAAGAGAACTAATTCTTAAGCTCAATCACAATTCATCAAGAAGCGGGAAACCACTCAGGTTGAGTGACAACATGTACATGTTTAGAGATGTCGAGATAACCACAATAGAACCATGACCCATGAAGGATCATTTTTCGACCGAATCGGAGAAATATGCGCAATTCAGACCTGGCTACCCCAGTAAGTTCTTTGATTACATCAATGAGATCACTCCCCATAAAGAGATAGCCTGGGATTGTGGTACGGGAAATGGGCAGGTGGCTTTTCAGCTGGCCAGGACTTTTGATAAAGTTTTTGCCACAGATATCAGTCAGTCCCAAATTGATCAGGCGATTGCGGCCGATAACATTCATTATTCTGTGCAACCTGCAGAAAAATCGTCCTTCCCAGACTACTTTTTTGACCTGATCGTAGCGGCTCAGGCCATCCACTGGTTCAACTTTGATAAGTTCTATGCTGAGGTGAGAAGAACTGTGAAAAACGATGCCATTCTATGTGTGGTAGGCTATGGAAGGGTAAGCGTTTCTAAGGAAATAGATCAATTGATAGATATTTTTTACCAGAACATCATAGGACTTTACTGGGACAAGGAAAGAAAATACATTGACGAGTATTATCAAACCATCCCTTTTCCATTTCAGGAGCTTTCAGCGCCAGATTTATCCATTGAGGTGGAATGGAAATTCGAGCACTTCATGGGATATCTGAATACCTGGTCAGCAGTGAAAAAATTTATATCAAAGAATAACTATAATCCAGTTACTGAACTTCAATCGGCGCTGAATGATCATTGGGCCGAAAATACTGTGAAAAAGGTAAGCTTCCCTTTACTCCTCAGGGTGGGGCATACATAGAAATGATTGAAAACTAAAAAATTGTTGGGAGGACACATTTCAGGATGGACCAGAATTCCAGGAAACTTATTTCTTCTGATGATAGCATACTTATCAAATAGCATTAAGAAAAGCCATTTAATGAATTATTTAACGTTATTTATAATATAAACATCAATGAGTTATATGTATTATTATCAATTAAACGATTTTTAAATATCAGGTGTTAAGAGATGGAATTCACACCAGATATTTGTAACTGCAAGTTTCATTATTAAATAATATTTGTGATCTCCTAATTCATTCTCGATGAAGAGAAAAACATTTTAAAGACAATAGCTGCAGTAGCTCCTGCAACACGCTTAGCCATGAATCTAAATTCCCTGCACAATCTCACATCTAAATTTGACAAAACAACCAAAATGCCTGTCCTTTTCCTTGGGCATGGTAGTCCGATGAATGCCATTGAAGAAAATGAATTTGTTCGGGGTTTTAGAAACGTCTCTTCTGAGATTGAAAAACCAAATGCAATTCTTTGTATCAGTGCTCACTGGGAAACCAGGGGAACAATGGTCACCTCCATGGAAAACCCGCGTACCATTCATGATTTCGGGGGTTTTCCCAGGGAACTCTTCGAAGTGCAGTATCCTGCTCCCGGAAGCCCACAGCTTGCCGACGCAACCCGAAAGCTCATTCAAACAACTGATGTACACCTGGATGACAAATGGGGCCTGGATCACGGAGCCTGGTCTGTGATCAAACACATGTATCCGGAAGCCAATGTTCCGGTGATCCAGCTAAGCCTGGATTACACCAAAGGACCAAAATTTCATTATGAGCTGGCAAAAGAGCTCTCAAAATTGCGAGAACGAGGTGTTTTGATAGTCGGGAGTGGAAACATGGTCCATAATCTTCGCATGGTGGCCTGGAACAAGCTCAATGAGACATATGCTTTTGATTGGGCTCAGGAAGCCAGTGAGAAAATGCACAATTTTATCCTGGATGGTAATCATGAAGCACTGATCAATTACCAGCAGCAAGGAAAAGCTTTTGAACTGTCCATCCCTACCCCGGAGCATTACCTGCCTTTACTTTATTCACTTGCCCTTCAAGATAAACAGGACAATATCCACCTGTTCAACGATCAGCCAATCGCCGGATCACTTTCGATGACATCGGTCAGGATCGGTTAAACGTTTTTAGATAACTCCTCAAGTAACCGGGAAATATTATCTTTATCAGAATAGTATCTGTCCTAACTTAAGATGAAGATCAACCTGACGCCTAAAAATAGCATTGCGTTGTTGTTTTTATCCTTTATCATGCAAGAGACTCATGAACTGGCTCACACCGGAGTTGGCAGAATGATTTGTGGTTGCTGGGGCAAAAGGAATTTTAACTTCTGGGGATTATGCAAGGGTTGTGAGGATCCTTTGGCGATACTGGCTACCTATGCAGGGCCTGCGTATTCCTTTGCAATCATTTGGTTGGGCTATTACTTTCTAACAAAGCGTACTGCAAAGCAAAAATCTATTGGATTTGCTCTAGTGATCTCAACCATGCCTATATCCAGGGTAATTACACCCCTTTTTGGTAGTGGGGACGAGGTCTTTGCACTCAACACCCATTTCAATAATCATACAGTTTCATGGATACTAGGGCTTATCATTGTTTGCCTGGCCATAATACCTCCAACCATCAAAGCTTATCTGGTGATTGATAACACACGAAAAATCCTATGGTTTGCTGCCATGCTTCTTATACCATTCATTATGACAGGCATAGTGGTCTTTGGTTTGCTACAAGGACTTGTTTTGAGCAATGATATATTATCAAACTACTGGATTCTTGGCTCGCCAATGATTGTCACGCTTTGGCTTTGCGTTTGTCTACTGGTTTTACTCCTCACAGGAAGCTCATTAAAGACAATCCTGAAAGATTAGGCTCCTCCCAAACCAGTATGAGCACCACTTATGGCAATTTCTTACCATAACTGTAAATCATTTTCCTCCGTTAACATCCATTCACGGAAATCCATATATTTGAATAATCGAGATTCAATAATCATAGCTTCATGAAAAAAATAATCCTAATATGTCTGGCTGTTGCTTTCGCAGTGACTGCTCGATCGCAAACCAGGCTCATCGAAAAAGTCACGAAAAATGACAATGACCTGGTAATACCCTACGAAAAGTATGAACTGGAAAATGGGTTGACTCTGATCATCCATGAAGACCACTCTGATCCTCTGGTCCATGTCGATGTCACTTATCATGTAGGTTCCGCCAGGGAAGAGGTTGGTAAATCCGGTTTTGCGCACTTTTTCGAGCACATGATGTTTCAGGGATCTGACCATGTAGCTGATGAGGAACATTTCAAAATTGTGACTGAATCAGGTGGGACATTAAATGGCTCTACTAATCGGGACAGAACCAATTATTATGAAACTGTGCCCAGCAACCAGCTGGAAACCATGCTTTGGCTGGAGGCCGATCGCATGGGATTCTTCCTTGATGCGGTCACACAGAAGAAGTTTGAGATTCAACGTGCAACGGTTAAGAATGAAAAGGGGCAAACATCGCTCAACCGTCCATATGGGATGTGGAATGAAAAAACCATTGCAGCCGTCTATCCTTATGGACATCCTTATTCATGGCCTACGATAGGCTATCTGGAAGACCTTGACAGAGCAGACCTGAATGACCTTAAGAAATTCTTTTTGCAGTGGTATGGACCGAACAATGCGGCACTCACCATAGGAGGCGATGTGGACCCCAAAAAAGTAGTCCCCCTGGTAGAGAAGTATTTTGGAAGTATCCCCAGGGGCCCCGAAGTAGAGAAGCTGGACCTCGATCCTCCGTTGATTGAGGCAGATCGATATATTTCACATGTAGATAACAACATTCGGTTCCCGGCACTCATGTTTACCTATCCCACGGTGCCAAATATGCATGAAGACGAAGCCCCTCTGGATTGCCTCTCCGAAATTTTGGGAACGGGACAAAGCTCCTACTTCTTCAAAAAATTCGTCTTGACACAAAAAGCCATCCAGGCTTCGGTATTTCACCCTGCCGCTGAACACTCCGGTGAGTTTACCATGTTTGTATTGCCTTACCCGGGCCAGACTTTATCCGGTTTTGAAACAGAGGTTAGACAAATACTCGATGAATTTGCTAAGAATGGTGTAGGTGAGGATGACCTTATCAAATTCAAAGCCAACATGGAAGCGAATTTCATTAACGGATTAGCGAGTGTAAGTGGTAAGGTCTCACAGCTTGCCCGATACCAATATGCCTTTGGCAACCCCAACCTGGTCAACAAGGACCTGCAGCGGTACCTTGATCTGACAGCAGAAGATGTGATGAAGGCATTCAATAAATACATCTATAAGCAGCCTGGTGTAATCCTGAGTTATCTTCCGGATGGTGAGACCGCTCCTGCTAAGCCTGATAATTTTGAAAGACAAACCAGTGGAGACAACCCATTCCCTACCACTGACTACAGTGGTCTGACGTACAATAAACCCACAAAAGAGTCATTTGACCGGAGCGTGAAACCCAAATCGGGCCCAAGTCCTCTGGTAAAAGTTCCGGACTTCTGGGAAACCACATTTGAAAATGGCATTGAAATCATTGGGACTAAAAGTGATGAGATCCCAACAGTAGCTATTCAGCTTACACTGGTTGGTGGACATAAATTTGATGCTTACGAACCCACAAAAAGTGGTTTGGCACAAATTACTGCTTCCATGATGAATGAGTCTACTGAGAATTACTCGGCAGAGGCCATACAGGAAGAACTCCGAAAAATCGGAAGTAGCATCGACATCAGTGCCGACAGGGACGGCACAACAGTCAGCATCAATACATTGAAGAAAAATCTGGATAGGACACTGGAGCTGGCAGAAGAAATTCTCCTGCGACCCGGATTCCAGCAAGTAGACTTCGATCGAGTAATCAAGCAGCAAATGGAGGCGATCATCGCAAGCCAAAAGGATCCATCTGCCATTGCTTCCCAGGTTTTTAACAGGTTGTTGTACGGCGATGAACATATTTATTCGGTTCCTACCGAGGGTATAGAAGAGACGGTAGCTAATATCACCCTGGAAGATGTAAAAGCATTTTATGCTAAATATTATTCCCCCAATCTGGGGGAGCTGGTCATTGTTGGCGATATAGAGAAAAAGGAGATCTTACCGAAGCTGGGCTTCCTAAAATCCTGGGAAAACAAGAACGTCAAAGTGCCTGACCTCCCCAAACCAAAGTCTGGGGATCCAACCAAAATCTACCTTGTGGACAAACCGGATGCTCCCCAGTCACAAATCCGTATTGGATATATGACAGATTTAAAATATGATGCTACCGGCGATTACTTCAAATCGTACTTAATGAATTATCCACTCGGGGGAGCTTTCAATAGCAGAATAAACATCAACCTGCGGGAGGACAAAGGGTGGACGTATGGTGCCAGAAGTTATTTCAACTCAACCGAAGATCCCGGCCCCTACCTGGCTTATGCAGGGGTACTGGCTTCAGCCACAGACAGTGCTGTAGTGGAATTTGTAAAAGAGATCACGGATTACAAAGCAAAAGGAATCACAGATGCCGAACTGGAATTTATGCGACGCTCCATTGGACAGCGGGATGCCAGAAGCTATGAAACTCCAGGTCAGAAAGCTGGTTTCCTCAGGCAGATCGTCCATTACAATCTGGATAAGAGTTTTGTAGATGAGCAAACCAAGATCATCAAAGGCATTTCCAGGAAAGAGATCAATGCCCTGGCCAATAAGTACCTGGACAATGATAATATGTACATCCTGGTCGTTGGTGATGGCGCTTCAAACAGATCTAAACTGGAGAAACTGGGTTATGAACTGGTAGAACTGGATCCAAAGGGTGAAGTTGTGGAAGAGACGGTACTTCAAACCGACAGGTAATCAGGTATTATTCAAAAAGGAGTCAAACTAAAAAACGCCCTTAGGGGCGTTTTTTAGTTTAGTCTTGTTCGTATTTAGTGCTTAATCTATCGTCTCAACCACCAGGTTGTGATTGGTATATATGCAGATATCTGCCGCGATGTTCAATCCCTCTGTTACCATCTCTTTGGCACTGAGGTTGGGTGCATGCTTCTTCAATGCTGTGGCTGCCGCCTGGGCGTACATGCTTCCTGATCCTATAGCGGCAATCTCATTGTCCGGTTCCAGCACATCGCCAGTTCCGGATATGATGAGCACTTCTTCTTTATCTGCTACGATCATCATGGCTTCCAGCCTTCTCAGGTACCTGTCTGTACGCCAGTCTTTGGCCAGCTCGACGGCTGCCCTTTTGAGGTTACCAGAATAAGCACCAAGCTTTTCGTCAAACCTTTCGAGCAATGTAAACGCATCAGCGGTAGAACCGGCAAAGCCAGTCACAATCTTTCCATCCTGAAGTTTACGGATCTTTTTTACGTTGCTCTTGGCCACCGTATTGCCAAAAGTGGCCTGACCATCCGCACCTATGGCTACTTTTCCATTGTGCTTGATTGCCAATACAGTGGTAGAACGGATTTTTTCCTTTCCCATAAATTTGAATACCTGGGTATACGCTTAAATAAGGATTCTGACAGGATCTTCAAGGAAGCCTTTCAGTGTCTGTAAGAATGCTGCTCCGACAGCTCCATCCACAGCTCTGTGATCACATGAAAGGGTCACTTTCATCACATTACCTGGCTTCATTTCCCCATTCTTCACCACAACTGTTTCCTTGATGCCTCCTACAGCGAGGATACATGCATCCGGTGGATTGATGATAGCTGTAAACTCATCAATACCAAACATTCCAAGGTTGGAAACGCTGAAAGTATTACCTGTATAGTCATCCGGGCTCAATTTCTTGTTCTTAGCCCTGTCTGCCAGATCTTTTACTTCGGCTGAGATGTGAGAAAGTGTCTTGTTATCGGCAAATCTTACCACGGGTACGATCAGTCCTTCCGGCAAAGCCATGGCCACACCAATGTGAATGTGGTGATGCTTCACCATCTTGTCTCCCATCCAGGAAACATTGATATCCGGATGTTGTCGCAATGCAGCTGCACAAGCTTTCAATACGATGTCGTTGAAAGAAATCTTGACCGGAGCAATTTCATTCATGCTCTTGCGTGCTTCCATGGCCTTGTCCATGTTGATCTCCATGGTGAGGTAGAAATGCGGTGCGGAGAATTTACTCTCTCCCAATCGTCTGGCGATTGTTTTACGCATCTGTGTTACAGGAATATCTTCAGAGCGCTCTTCTCCTACAACCTGTGGCAGGCTAATGGTAGCACCTCCGGATTTTTCCGCCGCTGCAGGTGCTGGAGCAGCAGATGGCTTAAAGTCTTCAATGTCTCGTTTTACGATCCTTCCTCCGTCTCCTGATCCACTCACCTGAGAAATGTCAATGCCCTTTTCTTCAGCCAGTTTCTTTGCCAATGGAGATGCTTTGATCCTGCCATTGCTTGAAGACGTAGAAGTAGCTGGCTGTGGAGTAGCTTGTGGTGCACTGGAAGCTGCCGGAGCTGATGAAGATTTTGGCTCTTCTTTTTTCTCTGGCTTAGATCCGGCTGCCTCAGCTTTGATCAAGGTCTCATAATCAGCACCTTTCTCTCCGATCAC
The DNA here is from genome assembly GCA_965228595.1 of Cyclobacteriaceae bacterium. GTDB lineage: Bacteria > Bacteroidota > Bacteroidia > Cytophagales > Cyclobacteriaceae > UBA7330. The sequence goes on from OZ245828.1 coordinate 1,337,559, forward strand.
GGCAATCACACCATCTACCGGTACTGATCCACCATCCGGTACTGCTGTATATAACAGGACACCTTCATCATAAGCTTCAAGTTCCATGGTTGCCTTATCGGTCTCTACCTCGGCAAGTATGTCACCACTTTCTACTTTGTCGCCTACCTTCTTGATCCATTGTGCAATCACACCTTCTTCCATGGTATCGCTCATCTTTGGCATCTTCACCACGGTAGCATTGATGTTGGATGTATCTATGTCCTCTGCCGGCGCAGAACTTTCAGCAGCAGGAGCCGCTTCGGAATCCACTGACTCGCCATTGCTTCCTCCTCCACTTTCAATTTCTTTGATCAGCGCACTTATATCTTCACCTTTTTCCCCAATGATAGCGATCACTCCATCTACTGGTACGGTTTCCTTCTCCTTCACACCGATATGAAGCAAAACACCGTCCTGGTAGGATTCCAACTCCATGGTCGCTTTGTCTGTCTCTACTTCTGCCAGTATGTCACCTGAACTTATTTCATCACCTTCTTTTTTCAACCATGATGTGATCACACCTTCTTCCATGGTATCACTCATCTTGGGCATTTTTATTACTTCAGCCATTTCCGGGGAATAGTTTTACAGTTAAGAATATTTTTCAAAGTTAAACATAAGCACCTTTTTTGGTAACATCTTTGATTCTATTAATTTGACAGAATGTTTAAATCCCTGGAAAATTCCACATTTAGGACTTAAAAACTGATGCCCTCAAGACAAATCAACGACTATCGACGTCCGTTTTTCCTATTTAATCAGCACCTGGAAACCATCTATCCGGCCTTATTCAGAAAAATAGAAGGGCTTCCGGTTCCGACAAAAGAAAAACTAAAAACACCGGATAATGATTTCATCGCCTGTGATATTTATCAGAAAAATTCCGGGAGATTACTCATAGTCCAACATGGGCTGGAAGGAGATAGTACAAGACCTTATGTATTGGGGATGGTAAAAGCATTCTTCAACAACAACTATGATGTTTGTGCCTGGAACTACCGGGGATGTGGTGAAGAGATGAACCTTCAGCCACAGTTTTATCACAGTGGGGCTACGCATGACCTGGAAGTGGTTGTGGATCGTTTCAAAGATGAATACGATGACATCACACTGGTTGGATTTAGCCTCGGAGGAAATCTCACATTAAAATATTTGGGTGAAAAAGTACGGCCTTCTCAGATAAAAAGAGCCATTGCTATTTCTGCGCCACTCGACCTTTCTTCGGGTTCGGATAATCTTTCCACTCCCAACTGCTATATCTATGAAGCCAGGTTTTTGAGATTATTACGCAACAAAATCATCAGAAAAGCTGAAATCATGCCTGACAAGATTGACTCCTCATTGTTGAAACGAGTGAAAACTGTTCGCGATTTTGATGAATTGTACACCGGACCCCTACATGGATTCAGAGGAGCCGAGGATTACTACACACAAAACTCCTCCAAACATTTCCTGTCCGGTATCAAAGTACCTACCCTCATTGTAAATGCGTTGAATGATCCGTTCTTGCCCGGCGAATCTCTGGATCATAGACTGGCATCGGATCTGAATATGGTGTATTTCGAAACACCGGCAGCCGGAGGCCATGTGGGCTTTTCCCGGTTCAATAAACAAGGACTGTTTTGGTCGGAAGAAAGAGCCTTGAAATTTAGCCTGGAATACTGATTTTCTGCTAAGCCTGTTTAACTTTCAGCCTTCATGTGTGACCGATACTCCATTACCGTCAGTTCAGATATCATCAAACGCATCTTTGGTGTGAAGGACGTTGATGGATTTCAACCTACATACAACGCAGGACCTACACAGGAGCTGGCTGTGTTGCTGAGCTCACAGCCTGATACCATTCAGCAAATGACCTGGGGTTTGATCTCCAAATGGTCCAACAACAAAAGCATCAGTCCAAAACTCTTCAACCTTCCGGTGCAGCAGGCTTTCGAAAAGAAAATGTATCAGCGAGGGTTGAAAGAAAATCGATGTGTGGTGCTTGCAGACGGCTTTTTCCTCTGGAAGCAAATAGGAAAAGCCAAAAGGGTGCCTTATTATTTCTATCAAAGTGAGCAAAAACCCTTCGGGATCGCTGCTTTATGGGAATCCTACGAAGACATGGATGGAAATCCCTCCAATACATTCATCATGCTCACCTGTCCAGCCAGCACACAGGTAGAAGCTTATCAGGAAGATATGCCTCTGATCCTCACTGGTGAGACCTTAAAACAATGGCTGAATCATGAGTCTGAAATTGATGAGAATCCTGATCTCTATCTCAACAGTAAAATAGAAAAACTCAAGTTTCATCCGGTATCCCCGCTTATCTCAAGCCTCGACAACGATCACGCAGGCCTGATCAAAGCCACCTTGCCTTCCGATCAGCATGGGAATTATACTTTGTTTAATTGAATTGCTAACATATTGGGTTTTGCCTGGTTTAGATTTACAATTACAAATAGATAGGTTGCGGGAATAGTCCACTTTATTATCTTTATTCAAAATAAACAACTATGTACAGTACCCGAATAGCAGGAATTGGGCATTATGTGCCTGAGCGTGTAGTAAAAAACAAGGACCTGGAGGAGTTGATGGACACCTCTGACGAGTGGATTCAGGAAAGAACTGGTATCAAAGAACGCAGGTGGATCGATCCTTCTACCGATGATATGCCTTCAACGATGGGTACCAAAGCAGCGAAAATAGCCATCAAAAATGCTGGTCTTCAACCAGACGATATCGACTTCATCATCTTCGCCACACTCAGTCCGGATTATTATTTCCCCGGACCAGGAGTGCAGGTGCAGGATCAGCTGGGTATTGGCGAGATCGGAGCGCTGGACGTGCGCAACCAATGTTCCGGCTTTGTCTATGGACTTTCAGTGGCTGACCAGTTCATCAAAACTGGTATGTACAAAAACATCCTGCTGATTGGATCAGAATATCATTCTGGTGGGCTGGAGAAAACCACGCGTGGCCGTGGAGTCACTGTAATCTTTGGTGATGGTGCCGGAGCAGTGGTACTATCCAGATCAGAAGAGAAGGGAAAAGGAATCCTCAGTACACACCTGCACGCCGAGGGAAAACATGCCAAAGAGCTGGCTTTGATAGGACCTGCCACCAATCGATGGGTAGACACCATTATCAATGAATCAGATCCTGATGACACCAGCTACTACCCTTACATGAATGGAAATTTTGTCTTTAAGCATGCAGTCACCCGGTTTCAGGAGGTCATTTTTGAAGCACTGGAAAAGAATGACATCAGCAAAGATCAAATCGACATGCTCATACCGCATCAGGCCAACCTGAGGATCAGCCAGTTCGTGCAAAAGAAATTGGGACTCAGCGATGATCAGGTCTATAATAATATCATGAGGTATGGCAATACTACAGCAGCCTCAATCCCTATTGCTATGAGTGAGGCACATCTCGAGGGAAAGATTAAACCCGGGGATCTTGTATGCCTGGCAGCATTTGGCAGCGGATTTACCTGGGCATCTGCACTGATTAGGTGGTGATATGGATCATCCTACCCAGGAAGAACTGAAAATTCTCAATGATCAGCGTTTCCTGATCGTTAAGCAGGCGCTATCGGAAAAAATCATTGCTCAACTGGCAGAGATTGAACGAAAGCTACATCGCATCGTCAATGAATCTTCATTCGACTTTCCCGAAGGTACTTTTATCAGAGCTGGAAAAATTTCCAGGGGTGAAAACTATCGGTCACTCCCCTATTTCATCCTTGATTATCCACGCTTATTCACAAAAGAAAATGTCTTTGCCTTCAGAACCATGCTATGGTGGGGAAATGAATTCAGTTGCACTTTGCACATTGCTGGCAACACATTAAAGGCACTTCAAAACGTATTGCTGGAACGACTAAAAAAAGAGAAACAACTATTCTTTTGTATCCAGGACAATCCCTGGGAATATCATTTTGAAAAATCGAACTATGTGCTCATTGAGGAACTAAGCAGTGCCAGCATAGAAAATCACATTGAAACCTACGGTTTTATCAAAATAAGTGATAAAATTCCCCTGGATAACTGGGAAGAATTTGAGAATTTTTCGTTAACTACATGGAAAAGATTTGTGAAGCTGCTAATTTGATTATGATCAGGATTCATTCATTATTGGTGTTACTACTCATTGTTCCCCAGGCTATTCTGGCTCAATATACAGATACGAACGAGTATGTCTTTGCACAGGATTCCCTGAAAGACGGTATGTATCAGGCCGTTTTTGACAATGGACGAAAAGCTATGAGGGGTGAAATCAAAGATGGTCTAAAGGAAGGGCTATGGGTCTATTACTACACCAATGGTGAAATCAAGGAGTTGATTAATTTCTCTGCAGGAGAGAAAAACGGTATCCAGCAACGATTCGACAATACCGGTGTATTGATCAGTACCACTACCTATAAAGACGGTATCCTTCATGGTCGTTATGAGGAATACTATGATAACAGTGTGCTTGCCCTCGAAGGAACTTACAAAAACGGCAAAAAAGACAGCGTATGGATTGAACATTTCGCCGATGGCATGGCTAAGTACATCAAAAATTATCAAAATGGATTAGCACATGGCAAATGGACTTATTACTATGGCTACAACAGAATAAAAGCAGAGGAAGAATATCTCTATGGTGTTGAGACAGGAAAATGGGTGACTTATTATACCAACAGGCAGAAGGAAAAAGAATTTCATTATAAAAACGGACTGCTTGAGGGGCCCTATTTCGAATACTTCGAAGATGGAAGACGAAGTGTAGAAGGTGAGTATACCATAGGATTAAAAACAGGGACCTGGGTCAGTTTTTATCCAAGTGGTAATCTTTTTTCCATTGGTGAATATGAAAATGATCAGAAAACGGGTATCTGGAAATATTTCAAAGAATATGGAGCCCTGGAGGAAGAAGGTCCCTTTGTAAACGATGAGCGTAATGGTCAGTGGATCTACTACTATGATTCAAACAAACCCTCTATGATCGGCTCTTTCGAAAATGATCAGAAAAATGGACTGTGGGGACTATTCTATGAAAATGAACAGTTGAAACAAGAACAACTGTGGCAGAATGGAAAACTTGTGAGTGTAACACCCTTCTACTCCATTCGCGGGGATAAATTGAATCCTGGCACCTTGAAAGAAGGTAATGGTACACTCATCACATATACTGCAGAAGGAAAAACAGAAGCCGTGTACAATTATGTAGGAGGATTGCTACAGGGTGAATACACTGCCTTTTACCCGAATGGTGCAGTCAAAGAAACGGGAAGATACGTAAATGATAAACGTGATGGCGTCTGGAAACAATACCATGACAATAGCACTTTGGCGGCTGATGGAAAATATGTGAATGGAGAAATCACTGGCAAATGGAGCTACTACAACCCAAGAGGCAGACTCATCAAGGTGATTAACCACAACCCACAAGATTAGATCAATTGACCAGTTCCTTGATCGAATCTACAATTACAGGGGCATGGGTCCATGGAATAAAATGATGGACTCCCTCAAGGTACTTGACGGTAATCAAAGAATCCGCAATCATTCTTTTAGCAAAATCGGCGTTCTCTACAGGTACGAAAGTATCTTTTGTCCCATGAACCACTATACAGGGGATCTTGATCTCACTCCATAGGGGTAAAAACACTTCAAGTTCATGCTTTAACGTAACAATCTCCTCGTTGCTCACCCAGAAATCCGTCGGTGTAATCAAATCGCCCAACCAGGTCTGGATCAATGGTCGAAACCATTCAAACTTCTCCATCTTCGGATCAATAGATGGGGCCAGAAACAACAATCCCTGTGCCTGCTCCGGTGCATCAACTGCTATCCTTGCAATAACCGGTCCTCCCAGCGAATGTCCTACCAGGATCTTTCTCTGATGCTCAAACTTTTTTAATACCTCACTCATGAGAAATGCCTGATTTTTCAATGATGGTTCGGCCAACCCATAATCAGAGTAACCAAATCCCGGACGATCAATAGAGACCATGTCAAAATGATCCAACAAGCTATCCGTGGTCAGGTATGCGGAAAAGTCCTTCCACGAACCGGGAGAACCATGAATAAATACCACAAGGTCTTCATGTCCGTTATTGGAGTAGACATAATGAATATGTTGATCATCTACCACCAGGGTATCGGAATCCAGGTGTTCCTTGTGTTGAGTCAGAAAATCATGCATCTCCGCTGCATTGAACCTGAATTCCATACAGGAACTGATAAACAATAGCAGAAAGATGTATGTCAACCACCTCATCGTTTTAATTTCGCAGGAATATAGCCACTCTTTATTAAATTGGACTCAAATCTGTTTTTATGAAATTTCTTATCTCATCCCTACTCATTTTAATTGGCTTCATAAGTTACGCACAGGAACCACTTATCCGGTATAATTACTTTGAAGACGATTTTAGTCCTTTCAAAACTTACCACATCAATTTTTTTAAGCTGAACGGAAAAGAAGTGGGGCATGAATATAATATTAGGACCAAGCTTTTGGTAGAAAAACTGCATGAACGTATGCAGAAAACAGAACTGAACAGAAAAGACAAAGAAGGTGACATTTATTTCAATTACCACCTGCAGGTAGACACACTCCCCATTGCATTCCAGCGTCCGGAAGGCCCACTCCCTCAAGATATAGTGGCCGAGATCACCATAGACATTTTTGATGCGGAGTATAATGAACGGTTGTTTACTTCCAACGTCTATGGTCTCCTCGTGGATGATCGAAAGAATGGCAAAATGATCAAAAAGATCTACAGGAAACTATTTAGAGAGCTGGTAAACTGATGGATGATTTCTATCTGCCGGAAATGGCCACCACATCAAAGCTGGAAGGTGATGAGTTTAAGCATTGTACCCGGGTCTTAAGAAAAAAGGCCGGTGATCTGATTGGAGTGTTTGATGGTAATGGCCAATATTTCACAACAAAAATCGGATCAGTAGGCAAGGATCATTGCACACTGGAAATTGTAGATCAACAGACTTTACCTCAAAAACCTTTTTATACTCACCTGGTCATAGCCCCTACCAAAAGCATGGATAGGATGGAGTGGATGGTCGAGAAATTGGGAGAAATAGGTATTGATGAAATCACCTTTATATATACGCAGCATGCCGAAAGACCAAAAATGAAACTTGACCGTCTGGAAAAGAAAGCCATCAGTGCTATGAAACAGTCTAAAAGTGGCTACCTGATTAAGGTTAATCCGCTTATCCGGTTTAGCGAATTTGTAAAAAACTCAAAAAACATCAGGCACAAGTACCTGGCTGCCGTCAGGCATGGTATTCCTACACTTCAGAAACTTTTATCTCCGGGTCATTCGGCGACAATCCTGATTGGACCGGAAGGTGATTTTTCGGAAAATGAGATCAATCTGGCTTCTCATGAGGGTTTCGAATTGGTATCGCTGGGAAAAAATACACTTAGGACAGAAACAGCCGGTTTAATGGCCTGCCATATTGTAAATCTCATCAACGATTACTGAACAGCCTGGTAGGAGGCTCCAATGTTAACGCCCTCTCTCTGATAGTTAAGCTTCAAAAACTGTGAGGTGATTTGTTCTAGAAGCATGAAATCCACGGGTCCATCTTTAAAATTTAAAGAGTCAGTAAAAACATTATCCGTGGACGAAGCTGCCAGTAGACCCAACAAAACGGTATCTGATGCCGAACAATCAGGCTTAGGAATGATCTCATATACATACACGGAATCCTCATCGTGTGTTTCGTGCAAAACAAAAGAAGTGTAAATACTGTCAGCGCAGGTATCGATGGGTCTTTCCTGGCCGTCCTCTATATATTGGGTTCTGAACCAGGTTTTTGCACTATCACCAGCCAAAAGCCGTACAATCTGATAGTCATAAAACCCAAGGGGAATATCCTGTTCCTGGCAACTGAACAGCAGCGGTAAAAAAGCCAAAACAACCAAACATCTCATGCGTCGAAGAAACGAATGAATTGGCGAAATATTTCTGGCATATTGTCTGGTAACTATCATTTTGCCCCAAAAATAGCTGTTCCTGTTATCTATTTTACTGAGATTACGTTGACTTATTAAAACTATCTATGAAAATCAAGAGAAGGGAACTCATTGAATGGTCCATTATCCTTGTCGTTGGGGCCACACTGTATTTCACCGGACTTCATACGCAGGTGCTTGGCCAAATGCAGCGGGTAATGCTTGCTACAGGTATCATTACCCCCGACCTGAATGAACCTCAAACACCCGCTTCATACCAGTTAACCCTTGAGGACCTGGAAGGCAACAAAATTCCATTTGAGCAGTTCCGGGGTAAAAAAGTCTTCCTAAACTTCTGGGCTACATGGTGTCCGCCCTGCATTGCAGAAATGCCGGACATTCATGATTTGTATGAAAAGGTCGGTGACAGCACCTCTTTTGTAATGATCTCTATGGACAAGGAGAAAGAAAAAGCCAGAGCATTCATTGAAAACAAGGAATTTACCTTTCCAGTGTATTTTTTGGCTTCACCTCTACCTGCTGTCTACGACCCGCATGCGATTCCTACTACCTATGTGATCTCTCCTGATGGAGAAATAGTGGTAACCAGGCACGGAATGGCCAAATATGACACCAAAAAATTTCGGAAGTTTTTAAGCGAACTATAGTTTGAAGAAGATCTTTTTCTGGTATAACCAATAGCAGAGATACCAGTAAATCCCAAAAATACACAGTGAGCCTACAATAAGCTGAAGAACCTCCGGCGCTCCGAACCAGCCGGTAATGTCATCCGTGATTGCGCGCACATACCCATTCAGCCAGCGACTCCCCACGATCTCAAAAGTCACATAAATGAAAATCGAATTCATCCCTACGATGGTGAAGAACTTCAGGTATTTTCTATGATCCTTCATGTCGATCCACCAATAACAAAACACCAGGCCTAAAATACACCAACCCAGGGATGCCAGGGTAAATGATGTCGTCGCAATTCGTTTGATGATAGGAGTCAGCGTCGTCCAGTCCTGAAGATAACCAATGGCCAGACATACAACACCCCAAATAATGAGGGGTTTAATCTTTCCGCTATTATTCAGTATCCATTTACCTGCCAATGCTCCCCCAATGGTATGTACAGCAGTGGGAATACAATTGATGGCTACCCAGCCTCCACCATTGATCTTGTTCATGAGCATGAGGTCCATCCAGTTACCAAAATTATGCTGGTCAGTAAACGGCTGATCAAACCCGGGGATATTGGTGAACCGGTAAAGTCCTTCGGTAAGTAAGAGCAAAACCACACAAACCAGAATCTGCTGGGTGTAAGTCCACCTGAAAATCAGGAAGGCCACCAGCATGGTGAACGAGAGCTGAGTGAGCACATTCCATAGCTCAAATGAAAGTCCGTTTGGCCTGACAGCGTAATCCAAAACACCCCAGAAGAACAACCACCCGGATCGGGTCAATGCTTTCTTGAAAGATTGATTCCAGGAACGCCCCATGGCATATTGCTTATTCAACGAAAAAGCCATGGCCGTGCCAGCGATAAACATGAAGCCTGGTTGGATCAGATCCCAGAACCTTAACCCATTCCATGGATGATGATGAAACTGCATGAAAACACCATGAAGGAACCCATCAGTATGTTCGGAAAGATGGTAAAGCCCAGCGGCTTCAATGGCCAGTAATACCATGATGAAACCGCGCATGAAATCAAGAGATAATAAACGTTTTTGAGAGGTTAGGTCAGGTTTTTTGTCCATACGGCATTAAATCTAAATCATTTTTTCTTTCTACCTAACCAATAAATAAAACCTGTTATGGGCAATGATGCTGCTATCAGGGAGGAGAAAAACACAAGAAGTCTGCCAGGTAATCCAGCAATGGTGCCAAAATGAACATCATATACCAAACCATGCAACTTTTCGTAAGCAGAAAGTTGCTCGCCCGGTCCATACATGAAGTGACCTGTAATTTCTTTCCCGGTATATCGATCAAAATAGTAGTGGTATCCCGTACTGACCAACATTTCAGGATCGTTAATATTTACCCTGATAATATCCTGCTTACCATGTGGATTGCTGATCCTAAGGGTTTTATCAGGAAACCTTTCCCTAAAGACGATTGTCAGGCTATCCATAATATCAAATGGATTGGTGTACACGGCTATGGACAAGGTGTCTGACCTGGGTTGTTCATAGGTAACACCACTTTCTCCCGTCACTGCCTTCATGCCATTCTTCACAAGGTCAAATCCCCAGAACAGCCCGGTGACCACCGTAAAAATGGCTATCCAGGTAGCATAAAAGCCCAATACATTGTGGAAGTCATAATTTAATTTCTTTGGTGATGCACCCCATTTGATCATAAGCCGACCTTTCCTTTCCCTTTTGCTGGACGGCCACCAAATGACCAGCCCTGTAATAAGCATGAGCAGGAACAAAAGGGTTACCCAGTGTACTACCTCTCGACCAAAATCTTTCATCAACAGGTTTCTGTGGAGTTTCACCATGAAGCTGATGAATCCCGTATTCATATCCTGAAGATGGATCAGTTCTGCGGTATAGGGATTGAGCTGCGCAATGCAATAGGTACCCTGGCCATATAGTAGCACTTCACATGTTTTGTCTCTTTCCCTAAAGAATGCTGTGCGGTAGTCACCTTGTGGGAATTTGTGGTCTATGGTCTCTTTTAGATCAGATGGAAGCACAAAATTTTGATCTTGGGGCACTACCCCCTGGTCGAAAAGCAGATAGCGAAACTCAGGTTGCCATACCAAAATAGCTCCCGAAGCAGCAATCACAAAAAATAAAATTCCTACAACAAGTCCAATCCACAGATGGATCTGTCCAATCAGTTTTTTTAGCGTCATTTATTGAAATTTTAGTCACATTCCATGTTAGGGAATATACAAGGCCTTTTTGAGGTGTTTTGAATGCTGTTTTTCAAAGATAAGGCCACCTCAAAGCCCCAGCCATGAAGCGTTTCCAGTTGGTTGTTTTCAGTCATATCCATCTCAGCACAATCCCCGTTTCCGGGTCCCCATGACCAGGCCAACCAGCCAGTCCCGGTCTCCTGACAATAATCGAGGATGTATTTATAATCTATACAGCATTTACAGCCCACCTCTTTGTGCGCAAACTCCCCAATCATGAATGCCAGGTTCTTGCTTCTGGCTCCATCAATAGCATCTTTGATTCTGCTTTGAGGAGTATTGGAGTCCCATTGATGCCAGGAAAAAATCAGGTTCCTGTCAGGGTCGGCCTTGAGAATTTCCGGTCCCTGATTCAGGATGTCGCTCTCTCTTCTGCCCCATCCGGCAGCATCTATCACCAGGGGAACAGTGATCCCGGCATTTCTCAATTTTAGTACTGCATTTTGATAAGTCTCTCGATAATCACCAGGTGAAACATCATGGTTTCCGGCTTCATTGGCAATGTTCAGCAAGACATACTTTTTGTGCTTTTCAATGACTGCTACAATGTCTTCCCTACTCCAATAGTCTACGCATTGTTGTAGATTCTCCCATTTCCCAGTGGCTTCCCAGACTGCTGGCATGGCCACCATGTTATGGGCAATGCAATTGGTGAGTGTAACATCAAGCTCTTCTGCTGTCCCCTTAGTAAACCAAAATATCCTGACAATATTGGCACCCGTCCGGGCGATTTCCCGATATGATTCAGCTCCGGATCGATCCTGGTAAAAGATCATCTTGTTGACTCCCCTGGCAATAAACGCTTCTCCATTGGGAGCAAAAATCCTGGACCCCTCTACATAAAAGGTCTCTCGGTGGACGTCCTCACTGCAGGAAAAACACGCTATTCCGAATACAAGAATAAATAGTCTGAATGAGCTGATCACTTGGCTATTTTGTTTGGAAAATTAAACTAAATATACGACCAGACAACATAATCCTGAACTGTCTTGAATTTGGAAACAGTGACCTTCTTATGCTATAAAGGCACCAGGGCCCAAAGTTTCACCGGAGAATTCCCTAACCCGTCAAACAAAGGAAATTCTTAATGTCTTTGAGCCTTCGTGACTATCTCTTCAGTTGAAATGAATATAGCGATCACTGATTTTATACAAAACTCCGGTTAAATTAGCGTTTCCCAAACCAAAAACTGATGATGAAACACCTTAACCTCATTCCCCTACTCCTGATAATCCTGTTATTTAGCTGCCAGCCACCCGACACTACAAAAACCTCAGACAAACCAAATTTTGTAATCATATTCTGTGATGACCTGGGCTATGGAGACCTGGGCACCTATGGTCATCCTACCATCCTTACACCCAATCTGGATCAGATGGCAACAGAAGGTCAAAAGTGGACCAACTTTTATGTGGCGGCTTCGGTTTGCACACCCTCCAGGGCCGCACTCATGACCGGAAGGTATCCGGTCAGAAATGGAATGTGCAGCGATAAATCCAGGGTATTGTTCCCCAACTCAGTGAATGGACTTCCTGCCGAAGAAATTACAGTCGCGGAAGCATTGAAAGAGCTGGGATACCAGACGGCCGCCATTGGGAAATGGCATCTGGGTCATAAGGAACAATTCCTTCCTACAAACAATGGTTTTGACTCCTACTTCGGCATCCCTTACAGCAATGACATGGATGCACAGACAGAAGGTCATGGTTACTGGGAATTTGCAGACACCATCCCTACAAGGTATTACAATGTTCCACTGATGAAAGATACAGAGATCATTGAAAGGCCTGCCGAACAGCACACCATCACCAAAAGGTACAGTCAGGCGGCCGTAGACTATATTAAAACTCATAAAGAGGAGCCGTTTTTCATTTACCTGGCGCACAACCTGCCTCACATTCCACTTTTTACTTCCGAAGATTTTGCAGGATCCAGCCTGAGGGGATTGTATGGTGATGTCATCCAGGAAATTGATGATGGAGTGGGCAAAATACTCCGCACCCTGAAAGACGAAGGATTGGCAGAAAATACCATGGTCATTTTCACCTCAGACAATGGGCCGTGGAGAGTATTCAGGAGTCATGGGGGATCTGCAGGTTTGCTGAGGGGAGGCAAAGGAAATACCTGGGAAGCTGGAATGCGAGTACCGGGAATATTCTGGTGGCCTGGAAAAATCAAGCCAGGGATACAGACAGACCTGGGGTCTACATTAGACATCTTTACCACCCTGGTGAGTATGGCTGGTGGTGAAATTCCAAAGGATCGTATCATCGATGGGTTAGATCTTACAGCGACCCTTCTCGAAGGAAAAGAAAGTCCCCGTGACCACTTGTTCTATTACCGTGGCACAGAAATCTACGCTGCAAGGCTGGGAGATTACAAAGCGCATTATACCATTCAGGGATCTTATGGTATGTGGGAAAAGAAAGAAAAACTGGATACCCCTTTATTGTTCAATCTTTCTGTTGATCCTTCAGAAGAATGGAATATTTATGGGGATAATACTGAAATGGTTGCTAAAATTGACGCTTTGATTGAGAAGCACCGCCAGGACCTCGTTCCGGGTGCTGACATGCTTGCTGACAGAGAATAAAAAATGCTAATAGAAAACTTAAGTATTGCCGTTGAGATCCAGTCTATACTGGGTGAAGGTTCGATTTGGGATGATAGAAGAAAGTGCCTTTTTTGGGTAGACATCTACCAGGGGATATTGCACCGATTAGATCCAAAAAGTGGTCAACATGACTCCATTGAGGTCGGAGGGTTTCTTGGGTCTGTCGTGCCCACTGAGTCGGATGAGGTGATATTGCTCAACAATCGCTCATTTGTGAGCCTCAACTGGGAGAAAAAGTCCTTCAACGCTTTGGGGGAAGTAGAGACGGACCTTCAAGGCAACCGGTTCAACGATGGCAAATGCGATCCGGCCGGAAGGTATTGGGCCGGCACGATGCCACAGGCAGAAGATGGACCATTTGGCGGTCTTTATTGCCTGTATCCTGATTTATCAATTGAGAAAAAACTGGATAAGATCAGCATCTCTAATGGTTTAGTCTGGACCACGGATAAAAAAACCATGTATTACATCGATACTCCCACCAAGGAGGTCTGGGCCTTTGACTATGACAATGAGACAGGATCGATAACCAATAAAAGAGTTGCTGTGACCATACCGGAATCCGAAGGGTTTCCTGACGGGATGACCATTGACAATGAGAACAAACTTTGGATTGCACATTGGGGAGGTTATCAGGTCGCCCGATGGGATCCTGAAACCGGGGAAAAGTTATTCTCGGTTAAAATGCCGGTGAGCCAGGTCACTTCCTGTGCTTTTGGTGGTGAAAAGCTGGATCAACTGTACATTACCTGTGCGAGAAAGGGATTGAGTGAACAAGCCTTGAGTAAAGAACCCCTGGCAGGATCACTTTTTGTCTATGACACGAAAGGTAAATTTAAAGGGGTACCCGCTAATCGGTTTAAGTGGGTGTCTTAAAGACCCAATTACATCAGGGCCAATACAAACAATACGTTAACAAGTGTAACGATTGTAAACTGGATCTTAAACATTCTGGCTTTGATTCTACGCTTTTCCATTCTTTCCGTATTTAGTGGTTTATATTACAAAGATCTGAAATATCAACACCCAAATACATCAGCAAATACCCGAAATGATCAATTTAGGCAATATGCCTAATAGACAACCGGGTGCCTTCAGTATGTCAAACCCTTCAAATAGGCAATGCTTTGAGGTACCTGCACCATGGGTTGTGGGCTTTCATCTTCAATAAACATGTGCTTGATGCCTATCTCATTGGCTGCCTTCAGGATATTGGGAATATCGAGTTCACCCTGCCCTAAAACAACATCATTTTCAATGGATGTACCACCGGTCAGATCTTTGGGAGTGCCTTTTCTCAGGTCCTTGACATGGAGGAGTTTCCACCGGTCCCCATATTGCTTCAACAAGGCCACAGGATCTCCTCCACCAAAATGTGTCCATAGTATATCCATCTCAAAGGATACATACTCCGGGTTTGTCTCTTCAATGAGATAGTTCATCAATGTACCACCTCTATGAGGCTGGAACTCATAGCCGTGAACATGATAAGTAAAAGTGATGCCATTGTCTTTGAGTACCTTACCAGCATTATTAAACACATTGACTGCTGCTTTGGCGTTTTCCAGATTGAATGCGCCCCGGTCATGCGGGATCCATGCACACATCACAAAACTGGCACCCAGAGCTTTGGCTTTGTCAGCTACTGCCTGAGGATTATCAACCAGCTCCTGATATCCCGCTCCTGTGCTTGGTATGGTAATGCCACGATCCTCACACAACTTACGGAATTCCTCCGGTGTATAATCTCCAACCGGCCCGCCTTCCAGTTCTACAATACCCAAATCGGCAATGGAGTCTAATGTGGCTTCCACGCCCTGCGGGAAGCTATTTCGAAAAGTATATGCCTGAACTCCAAGTGGCACTTTAAATAATGGCTCAGCGGCTTTTGATTGTCCTTCCTCAGCTGCTTTCTTTTGAGGGCTTTGACAGGCAAAAAACAGGACAAGAAGGATCGATAAATACTTACTCATGGCATCCGGGTTAAAGTTGGTATAATAAATATAGGAAAAGGGAGACAACTCTGTGCAAATAATTGATCACTCCCTCAACATTTTGAAGGAGTGATCTGATAACACTATTCTCTATTGAGCCTGTACCAATCAATATTCCTGGTGAAATACATCGTGGCCGCCAGGATTAATGTCAGCCCGACACTGCCCATCAATAGCGCATAATCAGCAAGCTGAAGGGTCACAAAAAGAAATCCATAAATCCCTAAAAGTACTGCGACCAGCACCATAGAAAGGATTTGCTTCTTAAACATGCTCAAAGAGTAAAGTACAACCATAGACACAATGGCCAGCATCGAGATCAAATATGCCAGATTGAAATTCAACTGCTCCGAGATGGAAACCAGGAGTACGTAAAATAAGCACAGTGCAAGACCCACCAATATATACTGAAAAGGATGGATCTTTCTTTTAGTGATTATCTCTACCAGAAAAAACACCAGGAAAGTCAATGCGATGGTCATGATGGCATATTTGGCAGATCGCATAGATTTTTGATAATCATCCAGGGGCAGTAATAAGTCCACACCAAATGCAGAGGATTCCAAAACATGCGACTGATCCGGCCCAACCCAGGATTGAGGGTAATTGCGATTTAACTCAAGGATAGACCAATAAGCATTAAATCCTTCATCTGTTACCTCCCTTGTAGCTGGTAAAAAGTTTCCATTGAAACTTGGTGAAGACCATTCGGATTCAATTCTCACATCCGTCTTACTCCCAATGGGAACAAAAGCCAGGTTTTGACTCCCATGTAAATCCAAATCAAAAGTAAAATTCACTTCCGAACCCATAAGAGAGGCCAGGTCAGGCACGTTGATGGTCACTCCGGAATGGATCATATGACTGATCCTGGAACCTGGTTCAACACCAAGTTGCTGCTCTCCCCAGCGAAAATCAATATCGTTTTTAATTCCTCGCATGTCCGAGATCCCAATGGTAAGGAATGCTTTACCAAACTGAATCTCCTTCAAATTCATTTGGTCTATCTCCTGATCAAGTCTAAAACTTCCTCCTATATTCATCGAGGACTTATAAACGATTATCTCGTAAATCCCACGGTGAAGCTTTTCGGGACTAATTGATCCTTCAACCACTAAATTTTCCGGAAGAATGAACAGGTGCTTTGTTAAAGTCTTGATCTTGTCCTCCTCTTTGTACTCATAAATCAATGGGATGGCTAAAATTGGACCGTTCACTTGCTGCTGCCTGGCCCAGATAGCACTCACCTCTTCGATGGCTTCCATATTGAGTCCTTCTCTTTCCCGAATAGTTGATTCAATCATCGAAGCAGGGATCAGGAGCAACAAAGTCAGGATCATTATGGTGATCAGTTTTAGCATAACCGAATTTCTCATCCAGCTATTGAGTCTTTCAATTGGATTTTCAATATTCATAATTTTTGGTATTTAAAAGTACTTTGTATTTCAAAGTATTAGTTGAAAAAAATTTATTTGAGTAATTGTTCTATCGCCTTGATGTGCTTCACAAAAGCACTCCGGCCTTCTTTAGTCACAGCGTATCTTGTATTTGGCTTCCTGTCCCGAAACTCCTTTTTGAAAGTCACATATTTGCTCTTCTCAAGCGATTTTAGATGACTGGCCAGGTTTCCATCGGTCACTTCCAACAACTCTTTCAATGCATTGAAGTCCAGATATTCATTCACCACCAAAGCAGACATAATGCCGAGGCGAACTTTGTTTTCAAAAGCCTTATTTAAATCCTTCAGGAGGTGCTTCACGACTTAAATTTTAATTGCATCATTGTACCATATACAATATGCAAGACTCCAAACCCAACTGCCCAGAAGAGTAAGCCATAACCAATAAATTGTAGCGAAATCAAGCCCAGCACTATTTCGATGATGCCTAAGCTTCGAACCTCATTCAGGGTATACTTACTTGCATTAACCAGGGCTAACCCATAAAAGATCAGGGTAAGGGGTGCAATAATCCCGACAAATCCCTTCAAAAGCAATATCAGACAGACGATCCCCCCTGTCACTAATGGGATGGCAAGATTAATCAACAGTCTTTTGGTTTGGTGATCCCAAACTTTCTCATTTTGTTTTTTAGTTTCTCTGGAGGTAAAAAAGATCCCCGCTCCAACTGACAAAGTGAGTGTAACCAATGCAATGAGCAAGAGTGAGATAAGACTCTCTCTCGTGATGATCGCATGCCGATAGTTCAGATAATCCTGTCCTGCATATACTGTCTGATATGCGGCGTATGCTCCCACCAAAGCAAAAAGACCCGCAAAGATTCCTGAGAGACCACTCAGTGAAATAAACCTTGAGGACCTGTTCATAATGTCCTTGATATCCTGCAGGTCTCGTATGTATTTATCCTGATTCATAGAAAGTACTTTGAATTACAAAGTAAATAATATCTAAATGAGATTCCCAAGCTGTCCCTAATAAAATTTCAATTATTTAAAATTTTATAGCAGTATCTCTCTTTGCATCGGAATGCTCATTTCAATTCCCGGGAGATTATTTTATCTTACGATGGCTTCCTACCAAACCAATACCCATGCAAAAGAAACTACTTACCGTTTGTACCCTGTTTATTTCAATCATCACCTTTGCTCAGGACCGTATTTCCGGTGAACTATTTGCCACGCGATCTGAAGTCCTTGCCCAAAATGGCATGGTGGCCACCAGCCACCCGCTGGCTACACAAATAGGTTTAGACGTACTCAAAAAGGGAGGAAATGCCATTGATGCTGCCATCGCGGCAAATGCTGCACTGGGTCTGATGGAGCCCACAGGTTGCGGTATAGGTGGTGATTTGTTTGCTATTGTCTGGGATGCCAAATCCAAAAAGCTCTACGGACTCAATGCCAGTGGCAGATCTCCTAAAAGCCTGACGCTCGAATACTTTCAAAAGCAAGGGCTAAAGGAAATCCCCAGTTACGGACCCCTTCCGGTGAGTGTTCCGGGAGCTGTAGATGGGTGGTTTGAGCTTCACAAAAAATTTGGTTCGATGAAAATAGAGACCTTGTTGGATCCTGCCATTGAATATGCAGAAAAAGGGTTTCCATTGACGCAAGTGATCGGCAGCGGGATGCAAGGTTCTGTAAACAGGCTGTTAAAGCACTATCCGAATATTAAAGAAACCTACATGGATCCCAATGGAGGAAGGATGCCTGGTGAAGGTGAAATTTTCAAAAATCCGATGCTGGCCAGTACTTATCGTAAGATTGCTAAGGGTGGCCGGGATGCCTTTTATAAAGGTGAAATTGCGGGAATCATCTCAGACTTCATGAAAGCCAATGGAGGTTTCCTTTCGAAAGAAGATCTGGCCTCACACCAGTCCGAATGGGTAGAACCTGTATCAATCAATTACAGAGGATATGATGTCTGGGAGCTACCTCCCAACGGACAGGGCATTGCCGCACTCCAGATGCTTCAGATCCTGGAAGAATTTGATTTCACTGATATTCCATACGGGAGCACTGAACACCTGCATCTTTTTACCGAAGCCAAGAAACTAGCCTTTCAGGACAGGGCCAGATATTATGCAGACATGGATTTCGCTAAAGTTCCGGTGACAGAACTACTTGCGGATAGCTATGCCAGGCAGCGTAGTGAACGCATTGGCTCCAGGGCAGGGATTTATGACGCCGGAGAGATCAGTGCTGGTGAAACCATTTATATGACCACTGCAGACAAGTATGGCAATATGGTCTCACTGATCCAAAGTAATTACAGGGGCATGGGCTCCGGCATGGTACCTCCCGGACTGGGATTTATGCTGCAGGACAGAGGAGAGCTTTTTAGCCTCACACCTGGTCAGGCCAACACATATGCCCCTGGTAAGCGACCTTTTCATACAATAATACCTGCTTTTATCACCAAAGATGGTGAGCCCTTTGTGAGTTTCGGAGTGATGGGTGGCGACTTTCAGCCACAGGGACATGCTCAGATAGTGATGAACCTCATTGACTTTGGGATGAACCTGCAGGAAGCCGGAGATGCTCCCCGCTGGGACCATACCGGATCCCCTACTCCAACAGGCCTGCCCGCCGAAAAGACGGGTATGATCCGGGTAGAGTCCGGCATTAGCTATGAAACCATCAGGGGACTCCTGGCACGTGGCCATGAGGTGGGGTTTGTTCGGGGAGCCTATGGCGGATATCAGGCAATCATGTGGGATGACAACAATAAAGTTTACCGCGGTGCTTCTGAAAGCAGGAAAGACGGCCAGGCTGCAGGTTTTTAAACCCACTCAAAAGTGTGATAAAGTGCAATAAAATGCTTTGTCCTCTTCAAATTCCTTAATTTTCTTCACATTTATTTGATCAATGGTTATCTTCAGTTTTTGACTAATGATATACCCCATTTCAATCTACTTAACCCTAATCTAAAATGAACCACATCAAATCCAGAAGAAAATTTTTTAGGAATACCACCACCTCTTTGCTGGCCGGAGCATTCGGACTTCAGTCTTTGAAGGCAGAGTCGAAAGAAAAAAATACGAAAGAGGCTCCGATCGATCCCAATGACAAGATCAAGATCACAAAACTGGAGACCTTCGTATTGAAGAACTCATGGGTATTTGTCAAGATCTCCACCGACGCTGGTATTGTAGGTTGGGGCGAAATGCTCAAAGATGATGCAAAAGCGTGTGCAGCAGGAGCCATGGAGGTGGCAGATTATTTGATTGGTAAAGATCCAAGACCTGTTGTTCATCACTGGCAGGCGATTCACAGGGGCGCCTTTTACAAGGGAGGCCCGATCAAAACAGCCATTCTTTCCGGTATCGATCAGGCTTTATGGGACATCACAGGTAAATGCTATGGCGTGCCGGTCTATAAATTACTTGGTGGGCCAACGCGTGAACGGGCTTTTGTGTATGGTACACCGAATGAAAAAACTGGGGTAAAGGCGATGAAAGTGGGACCGCAGGCAAGCAGAAAAGCCTTTAAGTATACGGAAGGAAAAATGTTTGTTGGCGAAGTGGTAGAAAGATTTGCAGCGCTTCAAAAGCAATATCCGGGGGTGGATATCGGGCTTGATTTTCATGGGGCAGTGCAGCCAACTACTGCGAGTCTACTTATCAAAGCCCTTGAGCCATTACAGCCCTGGTTTTATGAGGAAATCATCCAGCCTTTGAATGTAGACGTGATGGCAGAGCTAGCTAAGAAGACTCACATACCCATTGCAACGGGTGAACGAATTTTTACTAAATGGGGATTCAGGGAGATCCTGGAGAAAAATGCAGCGATGATATTGCAACCTGATGTAAACTATGCCGGGGGGATCACGGAATTGAGGTTGATTGCAGGGATGGCTGAAGCCTACTATGCGCCCATTGCGCCTCACAACCCAAATGGTCCCTGCTCTTTAGCAGCCAGCCTCCAGGTAGCGGCTTGTATCCCCAATTTTATGGTTCAGGAACGAGGTGACCGGGAACATGAGCTCTTGGCCAAACCCCTCCCTCCTGTAGTAGATGGCTACAGACCGATCCCTACCGACCCGGGACTGGGCATCACGATCGATGAAAACAAATTGATGGATGAAGTAGGTGAACCGAGAGAGTACCCACCCGTATTCGACCCGGATGATGGATCAGTAATTGATTGGTAAATTCTTTTACCGAATGTCCCCGTCTTTTAGGATTAGTTACGCTATCGTATTAATTTGAGTACCCAATTCATCAACGTGCAAACGTCAAATTAATGAAGATACTTATGCTTGGATGGGAGTACCCTCCCTCAATCACTGGTGGACTTGGCATAGCCAGTCATGGAGTGGCTGAATCACTTGCCCAACTGGGTCATCAGGTTACTTTTTTACTTCCTAAAAAAGATAAAAAGCAGCAGAGTAAACTGGTCAAACTTGTGGATGCTTCCGGCATGGCAGTGGATCCGAAGTTCTGGATCAAGACACGGGAAACAGTTGATGAGATTGAAGATGTGGAGCTGGGGGCCCAGGTGATCGCCTACATGCCGCCCAAAATCTACAAAAAACTTACCACCAGAGTAACCTCTGAAAAGCAGGGGAGCCTACCTGAGGGATCTGAGATCACGCTTACCGGGAAATATGATGAAGGACTGCTAAATGAAACCGGGAAGTATGCCCTTCTGGCAGTTCAGTATGCTGCTGAAAAAAAGATGGACCTTGTATACTGCCATGATTGGCCCACATTTAAAGCCGGTCGGATGGCCAAAGAGATTCTGGGTATGCCCGTGGCAGTACATGTGCATAGCACGGAGTATGAACGCAATGGTGTTTACACGAACCCTACTGTCATTCATGAGGAGGGCAAAGGGATAAATACCGCAGATTATGTGTTTGCAGTCAGCAATCAAACCAGAAAAACAATCATTGAAAAGTACAAGGTAAAAAAAGGAAAGATCACTGTGACACCCAATGCCGGTCCGTTGATCACCTTCAAAAAAGTAACGGGAAAAAAGCGAAAACCTACCCTGGCATTTGTTGGAAGATTTACCGATCAGAAAAGTCCCGGAACGTTTATTGACATTGCCCGGGAGCTCACCTCGAGAGGAAAAGACTATGAATTCATCATGATAGGTGATGGTTATTTATACCACGATCTGGTACAAAAATGTCGGGCGTTAAACCTATCGGATCGGCTAAAATTTCCTGGCTTCCTAAGCCATCAAAAGGTGTTGGAAGTGATGAGTCAGCTTGATTTGCTGATCGCTCCATCTAATGCAGAGCCATTTGGCCTTGTGATGCTCGAAGCCATTCTCCAGGAAGTGCCGGTAATCTCCTCCCCTGGCTCGGGACTCTCAGAGTTTATTCCGGAATTACCGCAGGCAGACAGGTGGGATATATATAACAGCACCAGTCTGGCAGAACGACTCATCGAAGATAAAGACTACAGAAGCGAAGTAGTGAAAGCATGCCTGAAAAAAGCCAAAAGTCTCACCTGGGAAAAAACCGCAAAAATCATTAGCGAAATCCTTGCTAAATGATCAGTATCTGGGAAAAGGAATCTTTACTCAGCTATGATGCCATAGTTGTTGGCGCTGGTATCACGGGATTGTCGACTGCTGCATCTTTAAAGGAACTGTCACCACAGCTAAACATTCTGGTACTCGAAAAAGGTACTTTACCAGCTGGTGCCAGTACCAGAAATGCTGGATTTGCCTGTTTTGGAAGTACATCCGAATTGCTCGAAGATATTGATCACCTCGGAGAAGATGGGATGCAAAAGCTGGTGGAAAAACGCTGGTTGGGTTTGCAGAAGACTAAAGATCGCCTGGGTGCCCGTGAAATTGGTTTTGAACCTTGTGGTGGTTGTGAGTTATTCAGAGCGTCTGATCCACTGGAAGATGAGGTGATCCCACGGCTTAATCATCTGCTGAAAGATATCGTTGGCCATGAGGTCTTTATGCCATGCTCAGAGGAATTAAAGTCTCTTGGATTCAAGCATATCAAACACCTCATATTTAATAAATACGAAGGTGCCATTCATACGGGAAAGATGATGAATGCCCTATGGAGCTATTGTCAATCATTGGGGATCAGGATCATCACCGGAACGCCTGTAATATCTATTGATTCTTCTTCGGGAGCGGTGCACACAGATACATTCACTTTCGAATCAAAAGCCATAGCAGTCTGCACAAATGCTTTCTCCGGCAATCTGCTGCAAAATATTGATCTCAAACCCGGTCGTGGAATGGTGATGCTCATTAAGCCAGAAAGGCCGATTAATTACACAGGCACATTTCATTACGATCGCGGCTATTATTATTTCAGACACTTTGAGCAAAAACTCATCTTCGGAGGTGGGAGAAACCTGGATGATGAGACAGAGTCCACAGTGGAATTTGGCATCAACCCAAAGATCAGGAAAAGATTGATCCATGATCTTGAAAATCTTATTTTACCAGCTCAATCATATGAAATAGAAATGGAATGGTCAGGCATCATGGCCTTTGGAGCCACAAAAGCACCTGTCATTCAGCAGGTCGATCATCATCTTTTTGCGGGGGTTCGCCTGGGTGGTATGGGCGTAGCCATTGGCAGCATGGTAGGAGAAGAGCTGGCTGAATTGATCATAAAGACATATTTTTAATAAAAATCATTTATTTTTCCGTTTAACGAAATTCAATGAAATGACAGAAAAACGTGCGCCTGGATTAATAGTAGCCCTTATTCCTGTCATTTTCCTAATACTTTCTCTCTCAATCAGTGTTTCCATTTTTGGTGATGATGGACCCTCCGGCTCCAACCAAATCGTTCTCATGCTCTCTGCTGCGGTGACGGCTATTATTGGTGTTCGCTTAGGATACACGTGGTCTGAAATCCAGGATGGGATGGTCAAAAGCATCAACACCGCGATGCCAAGTATCCTGATCTTGTTTGTGATTGGAGCGCTGTCCGGATCCTGGATGATCAGCGGAATCGTTCCTGCCATGATCTATTATGGTCTGGACCTTTTAAACCCCGGGATTTTTCTTTTTGCGGCATGTTTGGTTTGTGCCATCGTTTCTGTTGCCACCGGAAGCTCATGGACTACGGCAGCTACGGTAGGAATCGCCCTAATGGGTATAGGAAAGACTTTGGGGATCCACGAAGGAGCTATAGCAGGAGCCATTATCTCAGGAGCCTATTTCGGGGACAAAATGTCACCACTTTCGGATACCACAAACCTGGCACCTGCTGTAGCCGGGACGGATCTATTTACGCATATCAGGTATATGACCATCACCACATTCCCCTCGATTAGTATTGCGTTGATCATCTTCCTGGTGATGGGATTTTATAATGATGCCGACCAATCCGTAGATCAAATTCAGCAGATGCAACAAGCCCTGACTGATAAATTCCACATTTCAGGATGGCTATTCATAGTACCTGCCCTAGTTGTGATCATGATCGCCAGAAGGATCCCGGCACTGCCTGTACTGGTTGCTGGCAGCTTATTAGGAATTATTTTTGCCATTATTTTTCAAAGGGACCTCGTTGCCGAAGCAGGTGGCTCAAATGATTGGGCCGGGTTGTTTGCGGGCAGTATGATTTCGCTGTATGGCGACCTTACATTCGAAACTTCGATGCCTGTGGTAAGCGACCTGCTGGGGTCCGGTGGTATGGCTGGCATGCTGGATACGATCTGGCTGATCCTATCGGCCATGATCTTTGGAGGGGCCATGGAAAAGACGCGCATGTTGCAGGTGATCGCCCAGGCCATCATCAACCGGGTAAAGACCATCGGTGGGTTATTTGCCTCTACCGTAGGTACCTGTGTATTCTTCAATATCACGGCCTCTGACCAGTATCTGGCCATCGTGGTTCCGGGAAGGATGTATCATAAGATCTTCGAAGAAAAGGGGCTCGCTCCTGAAAATTTAAGCCGGACATTAGAGGATTCCGGGACAGTCACTTCAGTACTTGTGCCCTGGAATACCTGCGGAGCCTACCACATGGGAGTGCTGGGCGTTTCTCCATTTGTCTTTGCTCCATATTGTTTTTTTAATATCCTAAGTCCTCTTATGACCATATTTTTTGGTATAATTGGTTACAAAATCAAAAGACTGACTACTTCTACAGCGGATGTTTCCTGACCAAATTGAAAAATCAGACTTACAACAATTACCACTCATACGGTTTGAGGGGGAAATTCGTGTCATTGAAAAACCGGAAGATTTAGACAGGTCTCTGGACATCATTAGTCGGGAATCCATTCTTGGGTTTGACACCGAGACCAAGCCAACCTTTACCAAAGGAGCGTATAATCACACGGCACTGATACAATTTTCTACCCTGGACGAGGCATTCCTGTTAAGGATCAATAGATTCGGAATCCCCGACAGGTTGAAGAAGATCATGGAAAATGAGCATATCCGAAAAATTGGCATTAGCCTGAGGGATGACCTGAAAGATCTGAAAAAAGTAAGACCCTTTAGACCAGCTGGCTTTATTGATCTAAACAATATTGCCAAGGATTTGGGCATCAATCAGATAGGCATCAAAAGCCTGACGGGAATTTTCCTCGAAAGAAGGATTTCCAAAAATCAACAGACATCTAATTGGGAGAATCACAAGCTTACTCCTGCACAGAAAAGATATGCAGCTACCGATGCCTGGATTTGCATGAAGATGTATGACAGCTTGTTGCAAAGAGGATTCGTGGAGGCTTCATGATTCCACAAAAGTAAACTCCACCCCATAGATTTTTTCCAGTCTCTGCTTAAAAGCATTTTGGTCTATAGCCCTTATTTCTCCCGAAAACTGACAATTTTCCGTAAACGATTTTTCCTTAAAATGGATCTGGAAATCATTGAATAAACTTTCCATCTCACCTGTAAGTTCATAGGGAAATTGCAGAGAAAAGCTTTCAGTCGGATAAATTTCCATGGTCTTTGCCTGCATTAATGCGTCCTCTGCAGCTGTTTTATAAGCTGTGACAAGTCCTCCTACACCCAGCTTAATCCCTCCGAAATACCGAACAACTACCACCAACACATTCGTCAGCCCGAATGCCCTGATCTGTCCCAAAATAGGATCTCCTGCCGAATGATTGGGTTCTCCATCATCATTCGCCTTGAATGCCTGGTCCTGCATACCTAAAATGTAGGCATGGCAATGATGTCGGGCATCATGGTACTTTTTCTTAACCTCCTCCAGGGTTTGCCTGATGGTCTCTGTATCAGATACTGGATAGGCAAAAGCCAGAAACTTGCTCCCCTTTTCCTTATAAAGTCCCTCGGCTGGCCCTTGAATGGTTTGAAACTTATCCATTTAAATCTGATCCAATAAACTTTCCACCTCCTCTTCAATGACCTGTGTCGGTGAATTCTCAAGTGATTTCTTGAGGTGGTATTCCGCATTTCTGTAGTCCCCCTTAGCTTGGTATATCCTGCCCATTCCAAGATAGGTCAGGCTTCTGTAATATTCGCCATGCCCCAGGATGCTGGATCCTGCACTGATGGCCTCCTTATAAAGTTTAAGTGCAGCCTCGTGATCTTTCAGTATTATTTCCTGATAAAGGCCCTGGAATGTCTTTCCGGCCAGCTGATAGTAGGGACGATCGCTAGCCAATAACCGATCAATGTTAGTAAGGCTTACCTTTTCAAAATTCCTCCCATCCGCATAGGATTCCAGCAGTTTGGCATTGATGTACAGGTTGTTGGGATATTGCTTTTGAAGGTTTGCCAGATATTTCTGTGCTTTCAGTGGCTTATACTCATACCGTAAATAAATATAGGCCAGGTATACCGTGGCCTCTACCCTGCTAATCACAGTGACTTCACAAGCCTTTTGTAGTTGTTCAAGCCCTTTTTCAATATCACCACTCCGGAAAAGCCAGACAAAAGATCGGTAGACAGGATATTTCTCAGGATATTTTTCTCTGAAATAATTATAAAGGCCCGAGGTGAATAAAAATTCCGGAACCTCATTCTGGAGATCAAACCCCATTTTTAACAGGTGATAGGTCTTGGAAGCTTCGTTGACCGCTTTCATATACTGGTCGTCATCTGCATAATATTCAGCCAACAAACCCCGCGCTGCCATCTCAAAAAAAATGGCTTCAGGATGTTCTTGTCGCTGGCCATCCATTTTGCCGGATAGCCTGGTCACCTCATTCATCTCATACTTAAACTTCCTGAAAATGGAGTCGACAGTGACCAATGGAATGTTTTCCCAAAGGATTTTCATCCCTCTCAGCATAGGCACGACCGGGTGGTTGGGCAATTGAAATTCAACTGAATCGATGTACAACAGCGCTGAATCCTCCTCTACATTGTAGATATAATCTACCGTACGTTTTACTAGTGCCAGCTTGTCGTTATCATTGAATAGCTGAGCAACAGAAAAGTGGGAATAGCTGATGAAAAGTATGAATAAGTATTTACGCAAATTCTGTTAACGTAAGGTTTAGTTCAATTTATCAAAGAAAATATCCGAGTCCTCTGATCATTCACCGTTAAATTTAAGGGACACAATCAACGATTAAAAGGATGCATCCCATCACCCTGGGTGAATACAAAGAATTTCTTCCAATATACTTCCATGATGAGTATATAGCCATTCAAAATGACCAGATTCTTGTCTTCAAAAACGAACATTTCCACACGGTCATTACCCAAAAAAATGAGGTCGGTTACAGCTTCAGGCAAAGTCCTTTTGGATCATTTTTCCTCAAAAACTCCGCCAACCTGGATCTATTTCTGGATTTTGAAAAACAAATAACTCAGCAATTAAAACAGGTAAACATCAAAAAGGTTATCCTCAGACAACCACCAGCATATTATGGTGGGTTTGTCAGTCATGATTGGCTGGAGAGTGCAGGATATACAATCAAGACGCAAGATGTCAACCAATATATACCCCTGACAGATCACCCCGAAGAAAATCTGCACAAGATGGAATTCAGGAAACTAAAGAATGCCGAAAAGGAAGGACTGCTTTTTTCGCATGATCCTGTCTCATCACTTGAAGAGATCCATGCTTTTATTGCCTATTGCAGATCCGATGTTGGTCTTACGGTAAACATCACATTAAATAAACTCAAAAGTCTGTTTACAACATTCCCGGCAAGCTATGATCTTTACAGCATACGCAGAAACAATGAGATCCTGGCGGCCTGTGTGGTGTCAAAACCACTTCCGGATATCTATTATTACTATCTACCAGCCACGCATCCAGACCATAAATCCAAAAGTCCGATGGTACTGCTGCTGGTCTCGCTGATGGAAAGTCTGAAATCCAAAGGAGCCAAACTTCTGGACCTGGGGTTGTCGTCCATTGATGGGAAAAAGCAAAGTGGGTTGTACGCTTTTAAGAAACGAATGGGTGCCAAAGAGACACCTTCATTGGTTTTTGAGAAAGATATTGACTGATCATTTGATCTTTCCTGAGAATCGATTGTAGAAATAAATGATTTTTTGAATGTTTGATTGCCTGAAGCCAAAATAGAAATCACTAAGCTTTCGGATAAAATCCCCATTGATAAGCTTGTAGGATTTAAACATCCGCTCTACCCATTCAACTTTCTCATTTGCCTGCTCGATTTTTTTAAGGTTATCGATGGACTTATCAGCAAATCTTAAATAATGAATGATATGTAGCTCATCAAACTGTGTAACCTTATTTCCTTTATGGATCTCATCATGAGAACAGATAGGATAATTGAAAACTGGGTTTAATCTATGGACCTGTAGTCTCAGTTGTTGAAGGGTAACAGCCAAGGTAGCTTGTTCCAGGAAATAATATTCCAACTTTCTCCAATGATAATGACCAAAACAAAGGATTAAGTTTTCATACCACCTGGACGCAATTTGCAATTCCCTCCTGTAGCTTATAAGCCCAGAATTCCAGTAAGCAAATACTCTTTTACCGGAAACAAAAATATTTGTGAAGCTAAACTTCTTGATCCCAAGTAAATGATAAAGCCTTGCCCAGAAAGGATAATATGGGTCATCACGCTGACTTGCAGCCATTAAATCAACAAATTCCGATTGCAGGGCCACATCATGATCCAACAGTTCTTTGTCCAAGACTTTTTTCAGAATGACAAGATCGCTATCAAGAAAAATCAACCGATCTAATGTTGTATTTTCCTCCAGGTACTTCAGTGCCACCACCTTATTCATCAGCGGATAAAATGAATATTTAGTGTTTAGTGGTTGATCAATTACAGCAATGCCCAAACTTCGAAACGCATTCAAAGTACCTTCAGCTGGCTTGAACAAGGGTCTTGGGCAAAAACAGAATAGCTTTACCTGATCCGGGAGTTCGCCGAATTGAAGCAAGGACTTCACCATGACCATGGTGATTCGCTCCAGCTCACCCCTTTCGCAACAGAAAGCGATTCCTATCTTTTGATCCATATGGAGCCAAATTTATATCATTGTACCAATGAATTTGATCGGGAGGTACATTTCGAAAGCTTGTGACAGGTATTACCTTCATCGGTATGTCTATCCATTCAATAAAAGAAACAGTGACAGGCAGATCAATCAAAACAATACAATTGCGCTTTTCAGCTTTCCAAGAAGCGGCTCCACCTGGTTGTCAGAGCTTCTTTTGACCATCCCCAATTCATGCCTGTTTGATGAGCCCCTGCAGAGAAATCATATCGGGTCACCTATTGAATTGCCTGATTTCTCTACAAGAAAATTTAGGGAAGTAGCCGAAAAGGATTTCTATTTTTTTCAGCCCATTCCTGAAGACACTGAAGATGAAGACCTGAAATCGATGATGACCAGGCTGCTTAGAGGCCAGGCCGTCTCAATTGGATTGTATGATGATTATGGACTTCATCGGCTGGATCAGGCGGAAGTATTCCTGGTAAAATTCAACTATGGCATGCTGCTCTCGTCCTGGTTACTCAAGCACTTTCAGGTCACCGCACTTTTCCTGATTCGCAATCCATATGCCTGCATGGCTTCAATTTTACAACACGAGCTGTCACAAAAACTGATCATCCCCGATGAAATCCATGTACCCGCATTCAGTTACAATGAGGTATACCTTCAATACGAAAGCATCTACCGGTCCATTAAAACTCCGGAGGAGTATTATACATTTCTATGGTGCCTCAACATCAAAGAAGGTCTTGAGAAAAGCAAGGAAGGATCATTCCTGATTGTGTTTTACGAAGACTTATTGCTCAACTATGAGCAAGAAATAAGCAGAATATTCAGCCACTTCAGGAAACCTGTCCCTCCGGAGATTTTTGATCTTCAGCTCAAGCCAAGCGCCTCTACTTATCAACACTCACTGAAAACAATTACAGGTCGGGATCAATTGGATGCCTGGCAAAGACACCTCACCGGAACGCAAAAAGATAACATCAGCAGAATTCTCAATGATTTTGGAATCCTGCTTTATGAAGATGATGGATTACCCAATAAACAGGCACTTATTTAAGCAGTACTTTCCTGAATTTTTCTTCCAGCAGATTGATGGTATTATGCGCACCAAAGTGCCTTTCAAACAAGGTCGCAATCTTTTGATGATCATGTGAGTACCTGATCATTTCGATCATCGCTTCGCCAAATTGTTCGGGGTTGCGGGTATCTATGGTCTTACCCAGTGCTCCATCAACAATCAAATCACCGCTCCCCACCCATGCTGTGGTAAGAACTGGTCGACCCACTGCCAAAGCTTCCAACATAGCCACCGGCTGATTTTCATGATGGCTGGTGTTGACCAAACAATGACTTCCCACCAGCTCCTGTTTTACCTCTTCCCTGGTCAACTCACCCAACCAACTCACCTGCTCGCTTATACCAAGACGTTTGCTCTTCCATTGGAGTGATTTTTCAAGTGACCCACTGCCTCCAATTCTCAACTGAAAATCTACTTTTTTATCTACCAACACCTTTGCTGCTTTGAGCAACAGTTCGTAGCCCTTTTGCTTTTCCAGTCTGCCCATGGCCAGAAATGTAAATATGCTTTCCCTGGTCGGATGAAAGCAAAATGTCTTTTGATCGATGAAATTGTTTATCAGTTCTGCTTTAATCCCATATGCTTTCATTTGATCCCGAAGACCTTTACTAACTACCAAAACAAGGTTTGCTTGCTGTAGAGCAGGCAACAGGTACCTTTTCATTGCTGACCTAAGGGAAGGCATAGGAAAGGGACTCATGTGTTCGGTAATCACAAAGGGTATCTTATGCTGTTGAGAAAGCTGCATGGCAAGGAATCCTGCTGGAAACGAAACCTGAGCATGAATCACGTCCGGCTTTCCATAGTACTCGGTAAACAATCGCAGATTATTCTCCTGGGCCTCCAATATACCTTTTAAGTTCCCACTTTTGATATGCCTGTTCCAGGTAAATGCCGGAGTGAAAAATTCTATGCAGTTAGGC
The DNA here is from genome assembly GCA_965228595.1 of Cyclobacteriaceae bacterium. Lineage (GTDB taxonomy): Bacteria > Bacteroidota > Bacteroidia > Cytophagales > Cyclobacteriaceae > UBA7330. The sequence goes on from OZ245828.1 coordinate 1,368,898, forward strand.
GAAAGTATTTGTTGATACTTTTTTGCAGGTAATTTTGAACTGAGCTTAATGAGCGCACTGAATGGTCTTTTAGGCTGTATCCATAACCTGGGTTCATGAGATCCCCATAAGCTCAGACCAATTTTCCAGTCAGGCTTCAGTTCAGCCAGCCGGACTGCCTGCTCCCTGAAGAAAATCCCCGTTGAGGGATAAGCCTCCGATGGGTACCAGGATGGTATGATAAAAATCTTCATCTACTGACAATAGGATTTTGCTCCAAGTTTAAGCTAATTATCTAATTTGAAGCTTCATTTTATTTTTAACTACTTGCTTTAGGGTAGAATTATGGATTCTCTGCCACTTGTCACCATTGTTTGTCTCTGCTATAACCAAAAGGATTGGGTGAAATCGGCTTTGCAATCGGCCATCACACAAACCTACCCAAACATTGAAATAATTGTGGTAGATGACGCAAGTACCGATGGCAGTCGTACTGAGATTGAAGGTTTTCTAAAAGATCATCCGGAAATAATTTTCATTCCTCTGGAGCAGAATGTAGGTAACTGTACCGCCTTCAACCTGGCCTTTGCTCAATCAAAGGGTAAGTACTTCATAGACCTGGCAGCTGACGACCTGCTGTTACCGGTCAGGGTGGAAATGGGGGTGGCAGACCTCGAAATGGCCGATCAATCCTATGGTGTTCATTTTTCAGATGCTTTTATCATTGATCAGGAGGGCAAAATCCTCAACACCCATTATGCCCGGAATCAGGATGGTGAGTTGGACGAGGACATTCCCCAGGGTGACATTTACGTCGATTTAATCAAACGATACTTTATCAATCCACCTACCATGATGGTGAAACGGGAAGTGCTGGAAAACCTGGGTGGGTACGACGAACTCTTAAGCTACGAAGACTTCGACTTTTGGATCAGATCATCAAGGAATTACAAATATTTATTCAACAAAACACCTCTGGTGAAGAAGCGGGTATTGAAAAGATCACTGTCTTCACATCAATTCACCTTTCGAAACAAACACCAGCAAAGCACACTGGAGGTCTGCAAAAAGATCCTTTCCCTCAATCAATCGAAAGCAGAGAATAAAGCCCTCATCTCTCGTTGCTGGTACGAGATCCGGCAATGCCTGAAAACTCTGAATTTGCAGCTTATCCCCGGCTATCTTACAGTGATCAGGAAGGCAAGAAATTAGGCAGGCTCATACACGTAGGTATCTCCCTTCTTCATCTCAACGGGTATTGTTTTGTCCTGGTCTATCAGATCAAAAGTCCGGTCAAAGTCGGACCGGATGACTACCTTTTCCAATTGGCTATTGCTCCAGTAAATATCTAATGTAAGACCACCTCTTCCTTTGATCCCTTTGATATGGCCTTCTTTCCACACGGAAGGTAAGGCCGGAAGCACCCGAACAATGTTATCCTCATGCGTTTGTAACAACATTTCTGCGATCCCTGTCACAAAACCAAAATTCCCGTCTATCTGAAAAGGTGGATGTAAATTGAAAAGGTTTTTGCCAGTGGATTTCTTGAGTAAGAGATTGACATGTTCATGGGCCATCTCACCATCCATCAGCCGGGCGCTGCAATTAATCAACCAGGCCCGGCTCCATCCCGGACCTGCTCCTCCATTTTCCAACCTGAAATCCAGTGTGTTCCTGACGGCTTCAAAGATTTCAGGATTCTCACCGATAGTAACGCTCGTGCCCGGATGAAAGCCATAGAGGTGAGACATATGCCGATGCCCGGGTTCCGGCTCTTCATAAGGTCGGTCCCATTCGAGAATCCTTCCGTTTTCATCGATCACAAATCCTGGCCGAAGCTGGGCCTTTTGTTGCCTGATCTTTTGGACGAAATCATTCTCAATCTCCAGTATCTCACAGGCAGCCAGGTAATTTTCAAATACTTCATCGATCACCTGTTGGTCCATCGCACTGCCCAGACAAGTGGCGACATGTTTGCCCTCTGCATTGATGAAACGGTTCTCAGGCGACGTGGAAGGCGCTGATATCAACGTCCCGTCTCTGGGGTCCTCAATGACCCAGTCGCTGTAGAATTTCGCTACTTCTTCAATGGCCGGGTATGCCCGCTCTTTTAGAAACGCCGTATCACCGGTGTATTCATAATGCTGCCAGTAGTGCTGCATCATCCAGCCTGCTGCTCCCATGGAGCAACCCCAATAGGCTGTAGCAGCCCGCATCCAGGTAGGTGCCCACAAATCAGTGGCATGTGGAAAAAATGAACCTTCACTTCCGAAATTCTTCCTGGCTGTCACTTTACCGCTTTCAACCACCCGGTCAATGTAGTCAAACAAAGGATTATTCAATTCTTTCAGGTTGGTTACATCAGCCAGCCAATAGTTCATCTGCAGATTGATATTCAGGTGGTAATCTGCATTCCATGGGGCCTCAATATGTTCATTCCACAAGCCTTGCAGGTTGGCCGGATTGGTGCCCTCCCTGGATGACGAAATCAGGAGATATCGACCAAATTTGAATAACAATGCCTCCAGTCCAATATCCTCTGAGCCTTCCTTTATTCTTTCAAGTCGCTGATCAGTGGGAAGCGAATCCAACGCATTTCCACCAAGGTTCAGGTCGAGCCTATTGTAGAATTTTTGATAGTCACTAATGTGTTCAGTTCTTAAAGCATCCAAACTTTTACCCTCAAGGGATTCCAAGTCAACCCGATTCTGCTTGCTATAGTCATCAAAATAATAGGATGAGTTAGAAACCAGATAAAGGGTCGCTTGCTTTACGTTTTGCAGTTCCAGATAATCTTCACCCCTGTTCACTGAGCCACCATCATTTTGGACCTTTAGGCAGGTCTCAAATTTGACACCCTCGGTGATGGGAAAAGGTTCCGACCTAAACTGACCCCCTCGTTGGGTCACCTCACCATTCATCACCAGCAAATTGTCATCGGTCGTCATTGATGTAGCTGTAGGAAACCCTTTATCCTCTGGCCGGTTGAGCAAGATCTTTCCGCTCAAACCTTCCGGAGCCTCAGAGGTGAACTCAATGACAATTGCTTTCGCCGGATGAGATACAAATACTTCTTCGGTGACAAGGTTTCCATTAGACCGATAGGAGGTTGTAGAAGTAGCTTTACTGATATTCAATTCCCTCCGGTAATCGGTAATGTTATCATGCTTGAAGTTGATGAACAGGTCTCCCAGGGTCTGATGCGATCGCAGAATTCCCTTATTGGAAAATTTCGCTACAAACATTTCATCGGCCAGGTCATTTTTACCTTCAAACAAAAGTTGTCTGATCTTTTCAATGTCTTCGATGGTGCCCTCGGGCTCCACCCAGCTTTCATCATCAGCTGGCCACAATGAGTCATCATTGAGCTGGATCCGTTCATTGGAAGTGTTGCCAAAAACCATTGCACCAATTTTTCCATTTCCCAACGGCAGGGCTTCGTTCCAGTTTTCAGCTGGTTGATTGTACCATAAAATATCTTGCTTTACCTCTACAGGGGAGGTGCAGGAAGCAAAGGAGAGTATGATAAGTACATATGTACATTTAATGGTTATGAAGAGAGATCGCATAGGAGAAAGAGTTTTTTGCAAGATAAGCACAAATATGGGTGAGCAGAAAAAACCTGGTTCCGGGCTGCCAAAGGGTGTATAAAAAGTAGCTGTTGCTCACAAAAAAGGGCCGCATCAGGCGACCTGTTAAGTAATTGAATGAATAAGTCGAATACTCCCAGGTTTATAATGTGGCGGCCCCATCCACACTCAGGACTGCACCGCTAATAAATGACGCCTCATCCGAAGCAAGGAAGGTATAGGCATTGGCGATGTCTTCAGGCTGACCTATCCGGCCAAGAGGGATCTTACCTTCCATCATGTCAAGGACCTTCTGAGGTATGGATTTTACCATGTCGGTAGCAATGAATCCCGGAGCCACCGCATTGACGGTGATCCCATATTTACCGAGTTCTTTGGCCAGTGTCTTACTCATCCCAATGACCCCTGACTTTGTGGCTGCGTAGTTAGTCTGCCCGAAGTTGCCATGCAGTCCTACCACAGAAGACGTGTTGATGATTCGCCCGCTACCCTGCTCAATCATGACGGGTGAAACGGCTTTGATGCAGTTAAACACGCCCGTAAGGTTGACGCTGATCACCTGGTCCCATTGTTCATGCGTCATCTTCCTGATGGTCGCATCACGGGTGATCCCCGCATTATTGATCAGGATATCAATGGTTCCGAGCCTGTCTATTGTGGCCTTTGTAGCATTTTCTACCGATTCCGGGTTGGATGTATCTACTTTGATGAACAGGGTCTGACCCGGGTATTGGCTGACCAATTCCTTCCCTGCAACTTCATTGATGTCCCAGATGGCGACTTTAGCGCCTTCTGACACGAACTTCTCTACAGAAGCCTTTCCGATCCCGGCAGCACCTCCCGTGATCACTGCGACTTTATTTTCTAGTCTATTCATTAAAAGGGTTGAGTTACTTCATTTTAAACCTGTATAATTCTGACTTGGCAAAGTCGCTATCCATTTTTTGAGGAAGCCGATAAACATTTCCATCCTGATCGCAGAAATATAACCTTGACTCCGAAGGTTCGCGTCCATGTCCGTCTGCCCAGAAAGCATAAAAACCGGGATTCACATTGACCGGACGCCTGGCATAGCTGTGATTATACTTGCTATTCCATGTCAACATTTTCAGCTTTGTCCAGGTTTTACCGTGGTCTTTACTCTCCCACATTTCCATCTCTCCTCCTGTATTATAGTCTTGAGGACCCATTGCCGTTGGGGCAATGACTCTCCAGCTCCCATCTTTCTCTATATAAATGGAACCGCCATCGTAGTTATTCCCGGTGGGAGTTAAGTATTGTATTTCCCATTGACTACCATTCCACCAGGCAGTGTGCCACATCCGCGGGCCGTCTTCCGGTCCGGGTAGTGGCCCATTACTCGTTTTGTATAAGATGACAGGTCGTCCTTCTTTATCGAAATTCAGGTCGTCAATATACACGTTGCGTTCTTCAGCATCATAATCGTGGATCAGCGCCTTATTGGAAACATCTGTAAGTGGTAGAGGTATAGCAGTGCCATCAACAGTGGTCCAGGTTTTCCCAAAATCGTCTGACTGAAGATAGTAAAGGTTGGTTCGGAAGTCCAGACCACCTCTGACTTCTCTGTCGGGGTGATACATGAAGGAAGTCCCAATTCTTTTGCCCTGGTTTCCACTTGTTTGATAATGTCCCACGCCTAATAATGACAAGTCTTTCCATTCAGACCAGTTTATTCCGTCTTTACTGGTCATCCATGAAATGACCCGGCCCTTAATTTTTTCATAATGAGTAAACAGTGCCGTGAAACCCTCTTTATCCCCATAGTAAATTTGCATGTAAGAAAAGTTATTCAAAGGCACTTTTTCGCCATCCACGTTTTTTGTAGCAGGCACCAACTCAAATTCAGAAATGTCATAAGGTTTTACACTCCTGTGTATAAATGCGGGGCGTTCAACTCCGTGTGCAGTTGAGAAAATCCAAATGTAACCGTCTTTGTCCACCTGAAGCACCGGGTTGTCATGTGCATCCTCAGTGGCTTTATCCAGGACGATGGTTGGGCGAGGCACCTGCCCTGTCTTGTGATCAAAATAAGACACCATATGCAGCAGGGTTTTTCCACTTTCATCGGTACCGCCGTAGCAGAAAAATGTTTTGTCAACTGCTTTCACGTAAACTGAAAAAGGGTATTGAGTAGCACCATAGGTACCCAACCCTCCACTGTATTTGTACCGGTACTGGTTGACAACCTTTCCTGCTTGTCCGGCGTTGTCGATGTAATACCAGATCCCTCTGTATCCGTCAGCCTTCTCATTCATCAGCCTGGCTTCACCATAAACATCGGTTTGTGCTTTAACCACACCAATCCCCAAAATCAGCCAGATTAATGAAAGCATTGTTGTTTTAATCATCTCTAAGGTTATTGTTTTAATTAATATTTAACTCACGACCCTTTCATCCATGTTTTCGGGAGCTTTACCTAAAAACCCACTCTTGTTATGAACTTTCTTTCCTTTTCAGAATTTTTACAATTCGACTATTTATGATTTCTGACAAGTTCCAATTGTACAGTTCAGGGTCGGTTGTGCTGTAGAATTCTACTATTACAGCATCAATATCCTGATGATATTTTGCAAAACTCTGGTATCCGGGAACCCAACCTGAATGTTCATACTCATATATGGAAGAATAGATTTCTTGTTCCCCTTCATCAAACAAAGAACCATCGTTTAATGCCCTCAGGAATGTACCCACATCCTCCGCTGTAGCATGCATGCCAAAATCGTTTGTTTTCAAATCATGAGGATATCCTACATGATAGCCACTCATTACATCCTCTATATTTACTTCACTTACCGAACTGAAGGTGTGGTTAAGACTGAGCGGATTTAGTATTTCCTCCTGAATAAATTGAAAATTACCATAACCCAGTACATCATCCATGATCTTGTTGATCAAGAGATAATTCGTATTACAATATTCATAGTCCTCACCAGGCTCAAAGTTGGCCGGCTTGCCCTGAATCAATGCCAGACTTTCCTCAAAAGTCTCGGTCGGAGCCGCCCAAAAACCAGGAGCATCCGTAAAATTGGGAATTCCACTTCGATGCTGTATCATCAACCTCAAAGTAATTTTATCTGAGTTTTCGATTATATCCGAAAGTTCCGGTAAATAATCTGCAATCGTTTTATCCAAAGACAGGCGTCCATCAGTTACCAATTTGGTGACTGCCACGGCATCATACAGCTTGCTGATACTGGCAATTTTGAACAGGTCATGGGGGTTCGCAGGTATCTTAGCTTCGCGATCATGCCATCCGGAAGCCAAATACTGAGGTGGTTGACCAGCCTGGTCTACGTAAGCAATCACACCGTCAAATCCGTGTTCAATGGCCTCATCTAACTGTTCTTGAACCGTATCCGGTAGCGGCAGTATCCATGCCTTAACCAAAAGCCATGGTACAAAGAACAAGGAAATAGCTGTCCCACCGAACAGAAGGATTCTCGCTATTAAAATCTTTTTTTTCTTAGTCATAATATTTTGGTATGACAGCTTTTTTAATTAACCAGTAGCGCGTGGCTTTACTCAGGATTTTACCGCAAAATAGCAAAATCTGCTATACATGGTATCTGTCAGAAGCATACTGCGATTTCACAAGTCAATGGCTCCTGAGCAGAGGCCAGTTCAGATGCCTCCATTATTTCACAGAGCAGATTTTGAGGTCAAGTTTTACAGGCTTATGCGAAGAACTACATTAGGCCATGTGCTATAGTCGATGTTGAGAGCCGTTTAGTCTTTCTTTATATTTTTTCCTTTTCTGGAGTTAGATCAGAAGTTGTACAGTAATTAGTAATGAAAAACTGTCTAAATGTTGAAGTTTATGCTTCCAGAAGGGTATGAAATATAACGGTAAATTTGGTAGTGGGAGATTGCGTGGTAGTTTCCTGTCAAATTGCTAGGCAGTTAGAGCGGGCTTCAAACCTTAATTTCTGCACTTTTTATGCCATTACTTATACAAAATGTTTAGCCTCAGTTATTTCCTTTTAAGTTCCTCGATTCTTTTCTTGTAGACATCGTTACCACTTAATTCAAAAGCCTTAGTTATATATTTAATTGAATTAGCAAAGTCGCCTTGTGCTTCATAGTATTCAGCCATAGAATCATAAGCATTTGCGCTTTCAGGATAATACTCAGTGGCAAGTTCAAAGTATATTTTCGCTTTTTCAGGTTGTTGCATGTCCATATTCATATAACCTGACATATTTAAAAGTTCTTCCGGATAAGGTGGTTCAGAATAGCCGAAATGTTCTTTGAGTTTCTGTTCCCTGTATTTTATTATGCTAAAAAGTTCGTCCTTGGGGGTGTCAAATGAATTTATTTTATCAGTATTTTCCATTTGGTACCATTCAAAAAGTGAAATTAATCCGTCCATGATAGATGGAAAAGGAATTGTACCATGTATATCTCTGGGGTAAAATTTCCATTCAAAAGACAATCCGTTTTTAGCATTTTGTCTTACCATATTTGAAAAGGCAATATTCGAACGGGCGAACAAAGTGAAATCTGTTGTGTCCTGCATTACATTGTCTGTGGTTATTTGTGAGTTCTGCATATGCAATTGTCCGCTTAGTGACATAAATAAAGCTTTGTTTTCATATTTCTGGTTAGTAATTATTTCTTGCGCGTCTTTCAATAGTTTTTGGTTGTCCCAATCCAGGCTTGGGTCAATGGCTAAATAATTCGCAAATAAATTGGGTTGATTAATCAGTGTGTAGATAGTAAATAATCCTCCATAAGAATGACCAATGAGTGTTCTATAATTGGTAACCGGATATTTGTTTTCTATAAAAGGAATCAGTTCTTTCTCAATGAACTTCCTGAAATTGTCCGCCTCTCCATTTTTTTCATTGAAAGGCATGCCATATTTCGTGGTTATGGTAGAAGTGGTTAGGTCTCTTACTCTATTTTTATCATTCGAGATACCGACCAGTACCATTTCCGGTGTAAAACCACCGCTATAATAATTTTGCACATTATTTACTGTAGGAAGAAACATTTCTCCATCTAAAATATAGACTACAGGGTATTTTTGACTTTTCTCAGGGGTATAACTGGCAGGCAATTGCACATAAATATTTCTTGACTCGTCTAATATTTTGGAATAGAGACTATCCAAAACACCTGCTTTTTGTAAAAACTGTTGATTTTGATTTCCCTGTGATTTTACAAATTGTTGAAAGAAAATAATGAGTCCTATTGTCAATACTATTTTTAATCCTTTGGTCATTTTATCGCTTTTAACCGTTCTTGTTTTTTCTTTTCCATAATTGAGGCTAACGTTTAATGTATAATACTTTTTAATGCATTTTACATAGTGTTAGCAAGTCGTTTTGTGGAACTCAATGCTCCTGCCATTTATCATTCTCTTAATTGTTTAGGTTTTCAACGGCCCTCTTGATCTTTTCCATGTTCTTTTCCTCTTCTTTTTGGAATGTCATTCGAAGGAATGGTCCCATAATGCGAAAAAGTCCCTTAGGTAGTAACGTCATTGAAGCAGTTATCTTGGCTCCATTCTCAGTTGGCTTAACTTCACACTTGAACGCCACATCCATTTTATTGCTCGCTGCGTAGGCTTCCCAGTAATGTGGGCGTTCAAACTTAGTATAGGTGCATTCTAATTTAGGGCCACCCTTCCATTGGCACAGAATACGAGTCCCTTCCCCTACTTCCCCTTCTGTAAGTTGCTCAGCTAAGAGCATGTCTGGGTTCCAAAGTAGTTCGTTTTTAAGGTCACAGAGGTAGTCGAAAACTACTTCTGGACTACGATTGAGATCAACTGAATTGACAAGTGGTTTCATATAGTTTTTAATGTTTGCTAACGCCGTGTGCGTCCCACTGGCTAATGACAGCAAAATAGTGAAATCTGCCGGTGCATCCAAAGTATCAGATAACCACTGCGTTCAGAAAGAAAAAATCCTGCGAGCCAAGCCCCGTAGAAAGCACCAACATTTCCCAGCGGCTGATTCATGGTGAAGTTTGCACTAAAACCAGCAAAGAGGCAGTTTGGCGCATTCGTGCTAGCGAATGTTAGAGCATGTCTCTTTTTCGCTATTGTCTTTCAGTAAAAGCTAGAGCTTTGTTCCTGACAGCTACGTACCTATCAGGAAGTTCGTTAACTGGAGTTAGGTTAAATCTGACACGTCCTACCAGAGTGTTTCGTGCAATCGTTTTTAGGTTTGAGGTCTTCGTAAGTTTTAATTCTACAGTTATGTTGGAGTTCTCAAGTTTGGTTGCGGTAATTCTTTCCAAATGTTGCGGTTCGTAGTTTTCGTCCCAAGTTCCAATACATGGAAGCCAAGCACCTTGCCATTTTGTGAAAATCTCCAATTCAATAGAATCTTGGTTGACAGTTAGTATAGCATATTTTGGGATTATGCCTCCGTTAAAGCCTATGTAAGTTCCGTCTTGGATTTGTTGTCCATGCCCCAAGTTCGGAAGAAGGAGAATGAGAAATATCGTTTCTTTTATACGGTACACCCGATATGCTCTAACGCCCAACTAAAATGAGCATGTGCCCCATTTGTAAAAAGCTCTGAGGTTTCGAGTTTGCAATATCCTTTCAAATAGCTCAGTTCGCATATTCATTTTAGTGTCTGTTACCCAAAGTTAAGCTATGTTCAGTTCGTTGTTCAGAAGTTCAACCTTGAAGTTGACTTTTGTCTTTAAAGCCTCAAACACTTTCAAAATGGTCTCAATTGTTACATTCTTGGCATTATTCTCAAGCTTTGAAATTTGTGACTTTCTCACACCAATAAGATCACCGAGTTGCTCTTGAGTTAAGTGACGTTCTTTGCGAGCAGTCTTGATCATATGCCCAATGAGTTCAAGCTTGAGTTCAAATTCATATTGCTCTCTTCGTGGTGTTCCTATCTTTCCAATTAGTAAATCCTGGGCTTCATCTAAAGTGTATGATTTCATTTTCCTTTCTTTTTTCGTTCAAAATATTCAGATCTGATTTGTTTGGCTTTCTCAATCTCTTTCGGACGTACCTTGCCCTTTTTCTTTGCAAAACCATGAGTGCCACAAACCAGCGTCATTTCATTGCTTTCCTTGTCCCAAAACGCAAGAACCCGATATTGAAGTCCTGCGTATTTGGTTCGGAATTCCCAAATGTTTGATTTAGTTTTTTGAAAAGTTTAGGATCATTCAAAATTTGGGCTTTTCGAATATTGTAGAATATCTTGTCCTGAACTTTTTCGTTTTGGCTTTTGATAAATTCGAATGCCTCTTCTAATAACTTGATCTCAAACTTTTTCTCCACCAAATCAACATTATATAATACAAGACAAAGTTAGAAAAAAGGCCGGGCCGCGTAGGCTTATGGATGATAGTGTCTGTTGTGCTTTCGTTTTATGCATATGCCATTTCTCGATTGTATTTTTTCCGATACTCCAATGGAGTAAGTCCTGCATATCGCTTGAAGATTGTACGGAAGGTTTTATCATCATTGTATCCAGAATCAAGCATTACTTGTAATACATTCATTGTCGAAGATTCCAACTTCTTTTTGGCATTCTCAATTCTCACACGTTGGATGTACTCAATTGGAGTGTTCTTAGTTGCTTTTTTGAACCTTCTAACAAAGTTGCGTGAGCTTGTGGTCGCTTGCTCTGCCAGTTCCTCAATGTTGATTTTCTCTGAGTAGTGCTGCTCGATGTATTCCTGTGACTTTTTGATTTCTTTGTCTGTGTGCTCTTTTTGTCCATTGAAAATGACAAATTGATTTTGATCCATTCTATCAAATTCAATCTCTGCGACCTTTGAGCACCAGATAGCATTTTCTCTACCATAATACTTCTCAATCAGATAAAGGAGCAGGTTCAAAAAGGAGTAGGCACCACCACTGGAGTAAATGCCATTGTCTTCGTTGATAATCTTTTCCTCCAGGAGTTTTACCTTCGGGAACATCTCTTTGAATTTGTCATGGGTAAGCCAGTGCGTGGCACAGGTCTTATCGTTCATCAATCCAGTCTTGGCCAATAAGAAAGCTCCTCGGCATAGACTTGCTAATTCGGTATTGTGCTGAACACGTTGATTTCTAATCCAGTCTACGAAAGGCAGGTTTAACTGCACCTGTTCTTCCAGATCGCCAACTAACCCGGGAATAATGATCAGATCCGTTTTTTTGACTTTATCAATAGTGCTCGTAGGAGAGACGCTGAAGAACTTATTGAAGCGGTGTGGCTCACCGTCCAGGCCGACCAAATCAATTTCAAATCGCTCGTTTTCAGGTAATCCCTTCTTCTGGTGAAAGCTGTTGGCCATTTGGAACAGATTCATGGCACCTATAATGGTGTCTATTATGGCTAAACCCTTCGGAACGATGATGCTCAGATGTTTCATAATAGCAAAAGTAAGCCCTCATTATGTCTGAATCAACCCTGTTTAATGTCGTAAAATACACCTATTAAGGGTGTATATAAGACACATCTTTGCCTCATAATTCTTTTACGAAAAACAAAAAAAATCATGAAAAACGAACAAATTACCGTAGTATACAGCTGGACAGCCAAGGAAGGAAAGTCCGAAGAATTGAAAGCCATCTATGATGATGTCACTAAGCAAATGAATGAGACTGAGCCAGGTGCTTTGGCTGTTGACTGTTACTTTGACGAAACTTCCAGAAAGTTGGTCGTTGTAGATGTATTTGCTAATGCCGAGGCTGTTGGGTTCCACTTAGGAACCACCGCAGGGGCTCATTGGCCTGAATTGATACAAGTGGCAGATCCAGGGGAGTTCCTTTTCTGCGGAGAGGTTCCTCAGGAAATGCAACAAGCTGCTTTGGGTATGGGCTTGAATGCGACGTTCTCTCCAAATGTCTTTGGATTTAATCGAAAGTAGGTTCAGTCTTCATATTGAAAAGTACGGAGGAGTGCGTTGATTTCGTACTTCTTTTTTTGTACGTGTAATGAAGCACAACGTACAGGTATGGTGAGTGGCCTCCGAGCTTAATTAATTGCGATAAAAATAGCTTATCTGCCGGTGCATTCAAAGTATCAAAGGAGCACTGCGCCATACAGATAAAAACTCCCACGAGTAGAAGCTTATAGAAAGCACATCAGTTTCCTGGCGGCTGATAAGCGGGATGTTTGCAGGCACTTTGTAGATGGCTAAGTAAGGCCATGCGCAATATCGTCTGTTGGGCTTTCGTGTTATACTTCGACATTTAGTTTCAAGTGGCCACCGAGCCCCTCTCTGATAATTCGCATCAGAGTTGATAGTCGGATATCACTTGCGTTATTTTCAATTCGTGAAATGTAGGTTTTAGTTGTTCCACATTTCTTTGCTAGTTGTTCCTGGGTCATTCCTTGCTTCTTGCGCATTTCTTGAAGCATCACTCCCAATCTGAAAGCTTCAAATCCTTCTTCAAAGGCTTCTCTGGATTCAGTTCCACGTTCACCGTATTCTGCCTTCAAGTGATCGTCAAAGTCTATAATTTTAGTCTTGCTCATCATAATATTGTTTTTGCAGCTTTTCAGCCAGTTTTATTTCGTTCTTGGGTGTCTTCTGAGTTTTCTTTTGAAACCCGTTCAACACTACAACTAATTTACCCTTGTCAAAAAAGCAGAATATTCGATAGATGTTAGTTCCCGAGATCATCCGCATCTCATACAAGTTAGTCCCTGTGATGTTTTTGAGATATTTCGTTGGTACTCGTTCAACCGTCTTAATCAATTTGATTGTCCAGTTTATTCGCTCTTTTATCTTAGGAGTTTGCTCGTTGTAAAACTCCCAAAAATGTTCGCCAAAGAATATAACTTTTCTGACATCACCACTTTTGTTCATGCGTTCAAAGTTATCTAATTAGGTAACTTATTCCAAGTTAGAAAAGTTCAGAAGAGGGGAACTCTGCGTTCACGGGCATGAAGCCCAACGCCTGACTATGGCGCGGGGCCAACCTCAGGCTTTTACTGCAAAATAGCAAAATCTGCTATGCCAGGCAACTGTCAGATTCGCACTGCATTCCAACAAGTCAATGGCTCCTGACTGGTTCATTTCAGATACCTCCATCAATTCATAGAGCAGATTTTGCGATCAAGTCGCACAGGCTTTTGCGAAGAACTACGCAAGGCCATGCGCTATCGTCGATGTTACAGCACTGTTTTATACGTCTATATTGATGGTTACTTTGCCACCAAGTCCCTTTTCCACGATATCATAAAGAGTTTTGAGCGTTAGGTTACTTCCGTCATTTTCAACCCTTGAAATGTAGGTTCGTTTCTTGTCCACCAGTTCACCAAGTTGTTGTTGAGTTAGATGTTTATGTTCACGAGCCTGGCGCAAAAGCAACCCAATTTTTAACCCTTCAGCTTCACGCTCAAGTTGATCGCGTCTGGGATTTCCTTTTTTTCCGTAGACATCATCTTTTATGGTTTTCCAGGATTTAGTTTCCATGTTCGTTCGCTTTGTCTTGATAATATTCCTTCATTAATCTTTCAGCTCTTTCAATTTCCTTCTTGTGCGCTTTCTGTGACTTCTTTTGGAAACCGTTCAGAAGAATCACCAGTTGATTGCCGTCAAAAAAGCAGAACACTCTCCAAATGTTCGATCCAAGTTGAATCCTTGCTTCATAAAGCCCATCAGTTCCGGTTAAATGTATCAAGTAGTTACTGGGAACACGCTCGAGGGTCTCAATGGCTTCAATTATTTTGAAAATCTTATCCTGAACTTTCGTTGTTTGACCTTTAAGGAAATCTTCAAAATAGTGTTTATAAGCAATGACCTCTCGGATCTTGATCATACGGCAAAGGTAACTTAAAAGTTACGTTCAGTCAAGTTTGTATTGTAAGATATGCACTAAGAAGGCAATGCGCTGTAACGCCAAGCTATGGGTTGTATGCCCCGGCCTTGGCAAGTTCAGATAAAATTAGCGAAACTGCCCAATCCCCGCAACAGTATCTACGAAGAAGTGCGTTCAGAAAGATCACTACCAGAAGCAATGGAGTTCACAAGGCTCAGGTCTTTGCAGAATGGGCAGTGAGCGGTCAAGTCGCACAGGCCCTGGCAGTAGAGCACTTTGGCGCATAACTGCTAGCGCTTGTTATCCGCTGGCTTTAACAGTTTTATAGTTATCCATTCATGGTATTCAGGCTCAAAATCTCCTTGGAAAACTACATCGCGAATGTTAGACATATCTAAGTTTCTTAGTTGTTCAACTTCAGAGTTCGGGATCGTGTCCTGTTCAAGAATAACGTATGTTGGTGTCCCTTTTGTCTTGTTGGTTTGAACGGTTTCAATTAGTTGTTGTATTTGACTCTTTCGAAAATCAATCATTTCCTCATCGGTGAAGTTATTCTTCTCCCATTCGTAAATGTCCTGCTGATTAATTCCGTTTATTCGTTCAAGTTCTGAACGTTCATATTCGCCAAGTATCCATGTGAATAATATGATCCAGGTAAGTATTCCAATTCCTATTGAATAAAGACGTTCCTTGTGTTTTCTTAAGTATCCTTCCTTTTTAAGTCGCCAATCTCCAAGAATCGTGTATGGCCATTTGAAAGCCATCCAAAACAATGTAAATAATCCGTAGCTTTCAATAGCCCGTTCGGCCATTTCAGTTTCTAGTTCATCTTGAAATTGTTTTTTCCATTCAGCTAATTGTTTTTGTTGCTGTTTATGAGTGACTCCCCTATTTGTTAATTCCTGTTGTGCTTGTTCAACAGCAAGTGGGTTCCAATCTTCTGGAAAGTTGGCAATTTCAATCAGTTCTTCGGTAGTTCTGGAGGCTATGGGTGGATCAAAGTCCAATTTTGCAGTTCATTATCAGTTTGAGATCCTTGCGGATAACGCCAAACTAAAATGAGTATGCGTCCCAGTTGCTAGAAGCACTTAAGTTTCTTTTCAGCATTGTCCTGTCAAATAGCTCAGTTCGCATATTCATTTTAGTATCCATGTAATGATCTGGAGGGTTAAGTATTAAAATTAACCTTAAAAAAGATCATGAAAAAAGAAGTAACAATTTACTCAACAACAAAACTGTATGTTGGCATAGACGTGCACAAAAAGCAATGGTCAGTAAGTATTTACACGGGCCAGATTCACCATCGTACCTTTAGTCAGTTACCCTCACCAAAGGTATTGCGATCATATATCGAATCACACTTTCCCGGTTCCAAAGTTACGTGTGCCTACGAAGCTACGTGTTTTGGCTGGTGGATAGCAAGGGAGTTGGAGAGCTATGGCTATGAGTGCCTGGTGGTCAATCCTGCAGATATTCCAACTACCAGTAATGAGAACCAAAATAAGACTGACAAAATAGATAGCAGGAAAATAGCGAAGACCCTTCAGGCGGGATTACTGAGGAGTAGTTACATACCCGATGAGCAATTAGAAGGAGATCGTCAATTAATCCGCTATCGAAAGCGTCTGTGGTCTGACTTAGTTCGTGTAAAGAACAGGATTAAGGGCACGCTTAGGTTTTCGGGAGTTCAGCTTCCCGAAGAATACGACAATGCCTATTGGACAAAAGCTTTTTTGAGATGGCTCAGGGAAGTACCTCTACCTTCTGGGAGTACCCGGATTACCGTGGATTCGCTGTTGGATCAGTACCACCAGTTGTATTCACATCACCTCAAGGTATCCAGAGAAGTAAGAGGTTTATTGAAAAAGTCCAGATACACCAAATCAGGGAAATTACTACAAGGGATTCCAGGGATAGGACCCCTGACAAGTATCCAACTTTTGGTGGAGCTGGGAGAGATTGATCGATTTGCCAACTTCAAATCACTGAACAGTTTCATCGGCTTTAAGCCATCAACCTATAGCAGTGGGGAACATGATTGGAAAGGCCATATGACGATTCGGCGGCACAATGCTCTGAGAAGTGCGTTGATAGAGGGTGCATGGCAGGCGGTGCAGAAGGATCCGGCCTTGCTGGTGAGATACGAGGAGCTGATCAAACGGATGACCAAGAAGCGTGCGATCGTAGTGATAGCCAGAAAATTACTGTCAAGGATCTATTATGTACTTAAATATGAGGAACCGTATGAGATAGGATTGGTGGCATAGAAATAAGATTTTGAGAAATTAAGATCAGCTTGCCCAATCAAAAAGACAATGCCCTGACCACTCAACAAACGGTGAGTCCGGAACTCTAGCTTTTAGTCTGTGGCGGGGCATTTAAAAAGCTTACTGATAAATTACTGTAACCATGCAAAAGCTGGATTACTAATGGGAGTCTGCAAGCTATTTTCTTCTCTCAAAGGTGCAAAAAGTATCCAAATACGTCAAGGGGGCAATCCGTCGCTCATGGCCGTACTATGCCCTATCCTTGCCGATATTGTCTACTTTTTGGCGGTCCGCTGTTTGAAGAAAATGAGCCCTGAAGATGAAAATAGAAGGATTTTTATTAGAATTACAGAACATTCCTCTCCAAAAGATCATTCATGGGTATCAGCTTTAAAGTTTTATTGATAAGTCAATTTGACCACCAAGTCCAAGTTCAACGATCTTTTTCAATGTGGATAGTCGGACTTCCTTAATATTGTTTTCAATTTTTGAAATGTAGGATTTTGTTGTTCCCACCTTCTTAGCGAGTTCTTCCTGTGTCAATCCCTTTTCGAGTCTCGCATCATGTATTAATGCACCAATTTTAAAATTCTCATATCCTTCCTCGAGTTCATCTCGTTTTGTAGTTCCGACCTTTCCAAAGTGTTTTTCTTTGAATTGATCTAGAGTCGTTATGTTAGTTTTGTTGCTCATATTCTTTCTTGATTTTCAGTGCTTTCTCAATCTCAGTTTTCGGTGTTCTTTGTGTTTTCTTTTGAAATCCATTCATCAAAACCACCAGTTGACCTTGATCAAAAAAGCAAAATATTCTAAAAATATTACTACCTACTTGGACTCTTACTTCATAGAGTCCATCAGTTCCTTTGATATGTTTAAGGTACGTTTCAGGAATATTTTGAATCTCTTCAATTAAGTTAATAGTCCAAATAACCTTCTTTTGAACTTTTTCATTTTGCTTTACGAAAAAGGATTCAAAATAATCCTTAAAGAAAATGACGGTTCTTACCTTTTTACTCACGTATCAAAGGTACCGAAAGTTTCACTTTAGTGCAACTTAATTATTTGGATAACTAGCGGATATAATCAGCTTTTCCCAAAGGTTATTCTTAGGTTTTGAGTTAGCAAATAGCCCATTCCGATTGCAATTATGATATTAGGTATCATGGATACAAATTGCGATCCTTCAAGTTGAGTTAGGATATATGCCAATGCCACAACGTTAAAAGCCTCAATGAGAATTGCCAGAATTCTTGGATATGGAAGTTCAATGTTGTCGTTCTGCAATTCCATCAATCCTTGTTTTACACAATATGCTAGGTATACGATTGCAACCAGTCCAGCAAATACTTCAGAGATCCAAAACATCGAGTCCATTGTTCCCTCATAATTAGCAGTTAACACTGAGATTAGGAAGCTAAGGACATAGAGTCCACCAACTATGAATCTGATATATGGAGTTGGTTTCAAGGTTTTCGGTTTGCAGTGATTGCTGATAACGCTCAACTATCGGTTTGTGTGCCCACAGTTGGCAGAAAGCACTAATCTAGCGTAAGTGCACCAGAAGCACAACGGTATCTACAAGGCACTGCGTTCTGAAAGTGAAATACCAGAACTACAGAAGTCTCCAGAGGCGATACCGTTTCAGAAGGTGCACTGGAGAGGACAAGTCCCGATGAGGCTGGCAAAGAGGCTTTTGGCACATAACCGATAGTGCTTGTTAGCGGTTTTCTATTGATTTAAGGTTCCAAGCTGTTCCGTCATATTGAATTAGTTGAACGTACCCTTTTGTCAGGCTCCAATAAAATTTGGCAATATCTGTGTCATTTTGATGAACCTTAGGAATTGTTGTTATCTCTATAGCATCGTTGTAGGTTCCGAAATTGGTTGTTAATACCTTGGGTTCAATGGTTTGAAATTCAGAGAAGTCAATATGATGGTTATACATTCCTGCGTCTCTTAGAGTAAGTTCGAATGAAATATGTTCTTCCTTGTCATCATAACCTGCCATAAGGGTTAAGATTCTTACATCTGCACCATCTCTAATTGTCTTAGATTGTCGATAAGCATTAACAACGTAATGTTCATTCAGGGGTGCTCCAAGTCCATCTGGAAAGCGTCCATCTTCGACCTTTGAAATTGTTAGTCTGTTCTCAACACCTTTGTCTGATACAAATGTTATTACTTGACCTTCTTGATATGGAATTATGTTTCTAAGATCATCTGAAAGAAGAGTTGGTTGCTTAAAACAACCAGTTAAGAGAATTCCAAGTGTTAATAATAGTATGGTCTTTTTCAAGGTGCAGAGATTACCGCTAACGCACAAGTATGGTGAGTGGCCACCCTGATGCTATAGAAAACTAAACTAGCTAAAACCTCGGTGAGATGCAACGGGAAAATTCCTACTGCAACCAGAAAATGAATGCTCCTGACTACTCCAGAGGCATAAAGATATAAGCCTTTCCCAGAGAGGTTTTAGTGGTGAGGTTCCTCATAGAGTGGCTATGAAAAGCTTAAGGCCATTCATCATACCTCATGTTAGATTTCGTTCATTATTCTTCGCACTTCCTGGGCTGTGCAATTCCCACCCTTGCCAGGGGGGCTTTCATTTTTTTGAGGCCAAAAAAACGAAACAAAAAAAGCCTTGGAAAATTTAATAAGTGCACGGCCTACACACCACACGCCTCCCACAAGGCCAACCTCCTGCAACACAGCTCCCCGCAAGCAGCCCGCCAATTTTCCCCAGCCGCCCTGATAGCCTATTCAGTTTTCCAGCATTTCGTTTTGAAGATAAATGTTCGATTCCGCCCCGGGACCTACCAGATATCGATCCCAGGTTTTCAGCCTTCTCGGTTCACTTTGCAATTGCTTCCGACCCTGCGCTGACTTCCTAAACAAGTTTCCTGTATCTGCCTACGCTTAAGCATTGCGAAAGTTTACCGCTTGGCTGAAAACAATCCAAATTTGACAAAAGTTCCCCGTTCCGTCTTTTGCAATTAAAATTTTCTGATTATTGAAGTTCTGCGGTTAGAAGACAATGAAATCTAACGCTCAACTAGCGAGAGTATGCCCACCAGTTGTAAAGAGCACTAAACTAGCGAAACCGCCCAACCCCTGCAACGGTATCTATGAAGAGCTGCGTTCCGCAAGTCTAAATCCAGAAAGACGAAAGGAGGGAGGGGAAATGAAAGTAGCAGAATGGGCAGTGTAGCGGTCGAGTTGCACTGAAATCTGCAGAAAGCACTCAGGCATATTCTCCCTAGTGCCTGTTACCTATCGTTTCTTTAGTTCTGGGTTAACCAGTTCTAAGATTCTTCCAGTTCCAATGATGGTCGCTCCTTCAGTAAATTCGAACTTTGCTCCTACAGTTAGTCTGTTTCTGAAGTGTTCAACTGCTACGATTTTAATTTTTGCTCTAACTGTTTCACCAGGTTCAACGTTGTTTCGCCCAACATAAATCTGTCGGCCAGAAGTTAGCATGTTATCAAATGGGAACTTTATGGTTGGCCGGTATCCGGAAGATGCTTGCGTTGATCGACCTCCTTGTTCAGGTGTCCTAAAATAAAGTTCAGCTATAAAGTCTGTATCAGTACTCACGAAGTTCGGTCAATTTTTTGGCTCTCTTTTGGAGAGTTTTTTCCACTTACGCTTATTCATTTCAATAAGAACAACACCATGCTTTCCACGAATACCATAGATAGCGTCTGATTGTTCAGTTGACTTGAGTAGAGAGATTTTCTGAATGTCGGTCAATATGATTTCATTTAGGATTTTCTGACGTTCAATTGGATATCCGTTAATTACTATCAAAGGTGTATCAGGGGGAGTGATACTTTCTTTATCTCGAATAATCAGTTTTGTATCTGTTGAGCTGTGAGAAATCTGTACACCAGAATTGTTTGTTGTGTCTTTCTCTGTTGGTGTGAAATTCAAATGAGAGTAGGCTTGATTTTCAATGTATTCGTTAAGGGTTGTCTGTTCTGCAAGTTCTTCCCAGTCGGTTACAACTTTCTGAGATACAGCGTTAAGCCAATAGAGAGTTATAAGAATTGTTAGCAGTGCTCGCATAATGATAGGTAACGCACAAGTATGGTGAGTGGCCACCCTGATGCTATAGAAAACTAAACTAGCTAAAACCTCGGTGAGATGCAACGGGAAAATTCCTACTGCAACCAGAAAATGAATGCTCCTGACTACTCCAGAGGCATAAAGATATAAGCCTTTCCCAGAGAGGTTTTAGTGGTGAGGTTCCTCATAGAGTGGCTATGAAAAGCTTAAGGCCATTCATCATACCTCATGTTAGATTTCGTTCATTATTCTTCGCACTTCCTGGGCTGTGCAATTCCCACCCTTGCCAGGGGGGCTTTCATTTTTTTGAGGCCAAAAAAACGAAACAAAAAAAGCCTTGGAAAATTTAATAAGTGCACGGCCTACACACCACACGCCTCCCACAAGGCCAACCTCCTGCAACACAGCTCCCCGCAAGCAGCCCGCCAATTTTCCCCAGCCGCCCTGATAGCCTATTCAGTTTTCCAGCATTTCGTTTTGAAGATAAATGTTCGATTCCGCCCCGGGACCTACCAGATATCGATCCCAGGTTTTCAGCCTTCTCGGTTCACTTTGCAATTGCTTCCGACCCTGCGCTGACTTCCTAAACAAGTTTCCTGTATCTGCCTACGCTTAAGCATTGCGAAAGTTTACCGCTTGGCTGAAAACAATCCAAATTTGACAAAAGTTCCCCGTTCCGTCTTTTGCAATTAAAATTTTCTGATTATTGAAGTTCTGCGGTTAGAAGACAATGAAATCTAACGCCCAGATATGGCGCTGTGGCCTCCGAGCTTTTTTAATTACGATAAAAGTAGCTTATCTGCCGGTGCATTCAAAGTATCAGACACGCACTGCGCCATGAAGATAGAAAACTCCCACTAACAGAAGATAATAGAAAGCACATCAGATTCCTGGCGGTAGATAAGCGGGATATTCAGCAGACACTTTGCAGATGGCTAAGTAAGGCCATGCGCCATCATCGTTTGTTGGCACACGTTTATTCTCCGTTTAGGTATTCGTTGGCTCGTTCGAGAGCAGCAATGACACTATCAATTTTGGCGTTCTTGATACCAATGGATTTAAAGTCGGTAATTATTGGTTCAACTGCTGGATCAAGAAGTGGAGCCTCAAGTTCCCATATTAAGGCTTCCATGTTGTAATTGTTCCTGGTTATTAGTTGAGCTATCTCTCTTGGGTACTTTGCGAACACCTTGAAAATCATTTCTTGACCGAATTCTGAGAATTCAGCGTTATTGTTACATTCTTTTGAAAAGACGTTTAAGAAAATGTCAAGGGCCTCAGTTGAAAGACTGTCAATGTTCAGATGAGCATAAAGTATTACATCAACGTTGCATGGAGTTGATTCTAGCGAGCTCAAAGAAAGGTGTATCACTCTAGTTGGTTCCGAGTTATTTGGTTCGGTGACCAAATTTTCATGTTCACTAGCTCCTAGAAGTTCAGAGAGTTCTACCGTATCAGAAGATTCAGTCGTTAGTTCCTCCGTCGTACGCTGTTCCTCAGTTCGTCCACCACAAGCAATAATCAAAAGAAGGATCAAAATATTTAGCAGAAATTTCATCAGTGCAGTAATGTGTGCCAACGCCTGACTATGGCGCGGGGCCAACCTCAGGCTTTTACTGCAAAATAGCAAAAACTGCCATGCCAAACAACTGTCCAGTTCGCACTGCGCCTCTGCAAGTCAAAAGCTCCTGCACAGATCACTTGCAAATACCTCCCTCCTCTCACAGGGCAGATTTTGCGGTCCAGTTCCACAGGCTTTTGCCAAGAACTACTTAAAGCCCTGCGTCTATAGTCAATGTTATGAGCTTCACTCTACGCAATAGATCCTCGCACTCCTTTTCACATGTTCTCCGTTTGCTCAACCCCAGGTTGATAACTAATCTTTTTCAACTGGTGATGAAATATCTACGGGTGTTCCGTCTAATGAGGCACTTCATTAGTTCTGGCCTGGGGGTGATGGCAGATCAGGTTATCTCATCGTTCGAATGGAATACTCAAAGTGAAGAACTGATGTCAGTTCAAAGTTCGAGCGTAGATATCTTTGGCAGATACCTACTGGTGCCTTTCAGAAAGGAGAACCAATCTTCGCGGGCGATAGGTACAGAAGATTTTGTTCGGGGAGTTCCTAATCCCTTTGCGACTTCAGAAAAAACCCATTGCTCATAACGCCTGACTATGGCGCGGGGCCAACCTCAGGCTTTTACTGCAAAATAGCAAAATCTGCTATGCCAAACAACTGTCAGATTCGCACTGAGTTCCATAAGTCAAAAGCTCCTGGGCAGGTCATTTCAGATGCCTTATTCCTTTCACAGAGCAGATTTTGTGGTCAAGTTCCACAGGCTTTTGCGAAGAACTACTTAAGGCCATGCGCTATAGTCAATGTTACCTTCCGGCTAGATTCCTTTAAGTTTTTTAGGATTTCTTGATGTATGAAAAACCCGAGATATTACAGCCTTGTCTTTGGTTGTTCGGTAGATGATCTTATAACTCCAAACTACCACAAATCGATATTCTGATTTTTTATGTTCCAAAAGGGGTTCAATCGTTCCCATTTTTGGAGATGTTTCAAGTAATTGAGTTGAAGTTAGAATTTTTGAGAGAACAATCTCGGCATAGGACAATCCTTGTTCCTCTTTAATATATTTTATTGCACGTTCTAATTGACTGAATGCCTTTTTTGTCCAGATTACTTTAACCACTCTTTAGATTTTTCTTCAACTTCTTTTTGGGTTAAAGTTTCCCCTTTCAGTTCCTGCTCCTCAGATTCTTCAATGTCAGCCAGCAGTGAAAGCTGTTCATAAACATCTTCTAAAGTTGATTCAGGAGTAATTCGATCTGCAATCTGAACAAGATGTTCTTTTAATTTGGATTCCATGAGACTAAGATAACAAATCAGTGTATGATGTCTGTTCCAACGCACTCAATTTAATTTTGAAGGTGCTGGAAGGTAACGCACAGGTATGGTGAGTGGCCATCCCTGTGCTATAAAAAACTAAACTAGCTAAAACCTCGGTGAGATGCAACGGGTAAATTCCTACTGTGTTCTGAAGATAAAGGCTCCTGACTGCTCCAAAAGCAAATAAAAATTAAACTTTCCCAGAGAGGTTTTAGCGGTGAGGTTCCTCAGGAAGGGGCTATGGAATGCTTAAGGCCATTCATCATACCGCATGTTACAGCCCGTTCTTATCCATTTAGTTGACCAGTTCGGAGAGAGTTAGGATAAAGTCTATTACTGGAATGGATGTTACAGCTAGAATGTTCACCGATCGATGTTTCAGTTGAAATAAAATGTAAAGCAAAGTTCCTGCAATGGCCAGAATGTAGAAGATCCCGTAGTTTGGGAGGTTCAGCAAAACAGGAGTTGAGTTGATAATAGCAATCAGAAGGAAAATTGAAAAAAGAGTTCTCTGGTCATTCTGAATCTTGTTAGTTAGCACCAGATAAAGACTCGTTAAAAGAGTTAGGAGGTAGAGAATTGCGGCTACAGAAGTTAAGGTTGCAACTCCAAGAAGAGTTATCCCGAAAGATGTTACCAGGAGTCCACCAATCCAGTTCGAAGTTCGTTCGTTGTTGCGAAAGATGTAGAAGATGGTAATTCCAATTGCGAGAAGCTTGATAAAGAGAATCTTATCCATCTACCATCTATTTTAATTTGTTAAGTTGAATTTCCAATGATCGAATACCAGAGTTCTCAACTTCGACCAAATACTTCGGTTCGATCAAGAAAGAAGTTCGTTCGACTTCACCGATGACAGTTGCTCCATCATGCGCAATGAGAGTTATGGTATCGCCAGCAAGTTCGTATATACCTTCAGAAGTTATTTCGACAGATGAGTAGCCGAGTTGCCAAGTTTGATCGTTGTAAACACCAAGCCAAATTCCTCCAATTGGAGCTTCACGATACGCCGATAAAACTAGTTGTTCAGTTTTCGGATTGGGTGGATAAAGAATTGTCTCCTGCACAAGAATTAGGGCGATTACCGCCAGAGTTGTTGTTGCCAGGCTAATTCCAGACTGTTTCCAATTTTTAGAGTTCTTTTTGAAAATTGCTATTACTACAAAAGTTAGAGTTGTTATAAGTCCAACAAATGCAACTAACAATATCAGGAGTCCAAAGAGAAACATTTTCGAGTTGGTCTAATGGGCTGTAACGCCCAGATATGGCGCTGTGGCCTCCGAGCTTTTTTAATTACGATAAAAGTAGCTTATCTGCCGGTGCATTCAAAGTATCAGACACGCACTGCGCCATGAAGATAGAAAACTCCCACTAACAGAAGATAATAGAAAGCACATCAGATTCCTGGCGGTAGATAAGCGGGATATTCAGCAGACACTTTGCAGATGGCTAAGTAAGGCCATGCGCCATCATCGTTTGTTGGCACACGTTTATTCTCCGTTTAGGTATTCGTTGGCTCGTTCGAGAGCAGCAATGACACTATCAATTTTGGCGTTCTTGATACCAATGGATTTAAAGTCGGTAATTATTGGTTCAACTGCTGGATCAAGAAGTGGAGCCTCAAGTTCCCATATTAAGGCTTCCATGTTGTAATTGTTCCTGGTTATTAGTTGAGCTATCTCTCTTGGGTACTTTGCGAACACCTTGAAAATCATTTCTTGACCGAATTCTGAGAATTCAGCGTTATTGTTACATTCTTTTGAAAAGACGTTTAAGAAAATGTCAAGGGCCTCAGTTGAAAGACTGTCAATGTTCAGATGAGCATAAAGTATTACATCAACGTTGCATGGAGTTGATTCTAGCGAGCTCAAAGAAAGGTGTATCACTCTAGTTGGTTCCGAGTTATTTGGTTCGGTGACCAAATTTTCATGTTCACTAGCTCCTAGAAGTTCAGAGAGTTCTACCGTATCAGAAGATTCAGTCGTTAGTTCCTCCGTCGTACGCTGTTCCTCAGTTCGTCCACCACAAGCAATAATCAAAAGAAGGATCAAAATATTTAGCAGAAATTTCATCAGTGCAGTAATGTGTGCCAACGCACAAGTATGGTGAGTGGCCACCCTGATGCTATAGAAAACTAAACTAGCTAAAACCTCGGTGAGATGCAACGGGAAAATTCCTACTGCAACCAGAAAATGAATGCTCCTGACTACTCCAGAGGCATAAAGATATAAGCCTTTCCCAGAGAGGTTTTAGTGGTGAGGTTCCTCATAGAGTGGCTATGAAAAGCTTAAGGCCATTCATCATACCTCATGTTAGATTTCGTTCATTATTCTTCGCACTTCCTGGGCTGTGCAATTCCCACCCTTGCCAGGGGGGCTTTCATTTTTTTGAGGCCAAAAAAACGAAACAAAAAAAGCCTTGGAAAATTTAATAAGTGCACGGCCTACACACCACACGCCTCCCACAAGGCCAACCTCCTGCAACACAGCTCCCCGCAAGCAGCCCGCCAATTTTCCCCAGCCGCCCTGATAGCCTATTCAGTTTTCCAGCATTTCGTTTTGAAGATAAATGTTCGATTCCGCCCCGGGACCTACCAGATATCGATCCCAGGTTTTCAGCCTTCTCGGTTCACTTTGCAATTGCTTCCGACCCTGCGCTGACTTCCTAAACAAGTTTCCTGTATCTGCCTACGCTTAAGCATTGCGAAAGTTTACCGCTTGGCTGAAAACAATCCAAATTTGACAAAAGTTCCCCGTTCCGTCTTTTGCAATTAAAATTTTCTGATTATTGAAGTTCTGCGGTTAGAAGACAATGAAATCTAACGCCTGACTATGGCGCGTGGCTCTACTCAGGCTTTTACTGCAAAATAGCAAAAACTGCTATGCCAAACAACTGTCAGGTTTGCACTGAGTTCCACAAGACAAAGGCTCCTGACTGCAGCCTAATTTAAAAAGCTCCCTCCTATCACAGGGCAGGTTTTGCGGTCAGGTTGCACAGGCTCTGGCAAAGAACTACTTACAGCCATGCGCTATAGTCGATGTTATGAGCTTTACTCTACGCAACAGATCCTCGCACTCCCGTTCACACGTTCTCCGTTTGTTCAGGCCCAGGTTGATAACTAACCTTTTTCAACTGGTGATGAAACATCTACGGGTGTTCCTTCCAATGAGGCACTCGAGTAGCTCTGGCCGGGGGTGATAGCAGTTAAGGTTAATAAAATCTTTCAAATGAAAAGCTTCCTGTGAATAATTGATGTCCGCTCCAATTCCAGCGTTGATATCACGGGCAGATACGTACTGGTCCATCTCTGACAGGAGGATCAATTCTCACGGGCGATACGTACAGAAGATTTTATTCGGGAGTTCCCTCTAATGTTGCGACTTCAGAAATCCAAGCTCATAACGCCTGACTATGGCGCGTGGCTCTACTCAGGCTTTTACTGCAAAATAGCAAAAACTGCCATGCCAAACAACTGTCAGGTTTGCACTGAGTTCCACAAGACAAAGGCTCCTGACTGCAGCCTAATTTAAAAAGCTCCCTCCTATCACAGGGCAGGTTTTGCGGTCAGGTTGCACAGGCTCTGGCAAAGAACTACTTACAGCCATGCGCTATAGTCGATGTTATGAGCTTTACTCTACGCAACAGATCCTCGCACTCCCGTTCACACGTTCTCCGTTTGTTCAGGCCCAGGTTGATAACTAACCTTTTTCAACTGGTGATGAAACATCTACGGGTGTTCCTTCCAATGAGGCACTCGAGTAGCTCTGGCCGGGGGTGATAGCAGTTAAGGTTAATAAAATCTTTCAAATGAAAAGCTTCCTGTGAATAATTGATGTCCGCTCCAATTCCAGCGTTGATATCACGGGCAGATACGTACTGGTCCATCTCTGACAGGAGGATCAATTCTCACGGGCGATACGTACAGAAGATTTTATTCGGGAGTTCCCACTAATGTTGCGACTTCAGAAATCCAACTTTGCTCATAACGTCCAGCTAAAATCCGTAGGCTGGACTTCTGTAAATATCGGGAAACAATCTTTATCAGCAAACCTTTGCAAGTACCTCAGTAAGCCTATGGATTTTTAGCATTTGTTGTGGAGTGTTTTCAATTAATAAAGAATAACCTAAGTGGTTTAAATGAGTTGTTCACAATCCATAGAGCATATGCCGCAAATTGGTGAAAACTTCCAGTGAAATATCCAGTTTTGTTGTAATTATCATTAACTGATAGTTCTAAATTCCTAGTGATGAACATGAATTTTCCTTGGATAAATGTAGTGTTGGCGCAATTCGAATCGAAATAATTTAGAATATGAGAAATTCTATCCTGACAAGTATCATTTATTGTTGGGTCGGGAAGTTTAAGCTTAAATCTGTCCACTAACTTCTGAAGGGTTGTCTCATGAGTACAGTTGACATATTTATGCGCATGTGCCGGTAAAACAATACTTGGAAAATCTTCTTCCAAAATTTCTACAAGATCAACTTGATATATTCTGTTATTGAACAGCTCCAAGCGCTTATTTGCATTGTCATCTCTCTTGTCTTTCCATTCAGTTTCGTTCCAAAGATTTCTTGCCAATTGTTGATCAAAGTTCCTTTCGATGTAATCCACTGAAATGATTTTAGTAATTAATTCCGCGTCTTCCAGTTCGTTCGAAATACTCATAGCTGATCAATGAAAGAACGGAATCTTCACTTAGTTCATACTTCGTTGATAGTTCTGAAAGTCCAGCTTTTTTAAGTCTGAACAGTTGTTCAAGCAGATTCTTTCGTTGTTCGTTTAAAAAATCTTCTCCCCATTGAGCATTCAAGAATTGGTCGATGAATATTGCTCCGTTAAAAGTTGAGTCCTTCAGAAGCACTTGAGCGTCAAAAGCGAATTTCTTTGGTTTGGAAGTAATATTTACAAGAGTTCCTGAATCAAGGTTGATGTAGTAATTATCATCATCTAATTCAATCACTTTTGTTGTATCCGTTGGATACACGAGCATTCCTAGTTCAGATCTTAGTCGAATTGTATCCCCAAGATTAAAGTAAAATTCAGGTACGTAATTTCTCCCAATAGCATCTCCCCAGGAGTTAAAATGAATCAATAGATAGTCATCAAAAATCTGCTGTTGAACCGTCCTGTTCGACTGTTCACAAGCCGCAAAAACTAGAAGAAGTAAGATGAATTTTCTCATGAGGTTATGCTCCACAACGCCTGGATAGAGCGAGTGGCCCTCCCCAGGCAATGAAAATCTAAACTAGCTAAATCTACGGTGAGATGCAACGGGTAAATTCCTACTGAATTCCACAAATGAAGGCTCCTGACTACTCCAAATGTAGAAAGAAGCTATCAGTTCCCAGAGGAGATTTAGTGGTGAGGTTCGCAGGCAAGTCGCTATGAAATGCTTTAGGCCATTCGGCTTTATCCAATGTTATCGGCTTTTCCGATTCTCCAAAACACTTTTGCATTTGTTATAGAATTCCTTGTAATGTCCACCAAGTTCAAAGTTCAAATAGCTTTCAACTTCTTTAAAGATTGTTTCACATTGTTCATTTCCCTTCAATGAACATACAAGAAGCTTACCAATGAACGTTTCGATTTCTTTAAAGTAGCCTTTGCCTTTATAGTTGGGGAGTTCTCCTACAAAAGATGAGATATCAGTGTCAGTGATGTTCGATAAATCCAACGCGAATTGTTCGTCGCCAAACTTAGGAGTTCCCGAAACATCTGAAAGTATAACCTTTTTTAACGGGGTTTGAATCCACTGAAATCCAGAGCCGACAGGAAGCCGTTCTAGTTCAGTTATTTCCAGTGAATTTGCAGTTGATCTAACCTGACAGGTAGTTACTGCGTCATAAAAACGGAGAACTTCATTTGTTTCACAGTTCGAAATTGTGAATTCAGTTATTTTAATAGAGTTAGGAGATTGACGCTGAAGTAAAAAACCGCATACGCTCAAGTTGGTATTATCAATAATAACGTTCAATACTGGTTTTGCATCTTCTGGGTTATATGGTTGAGGACAATTGCAGATTATGGACGTTTCTGGATAGTAAGGTTGAATTCTTGATTTATGAACAAAACCTTCTATTTGTGTTCCATAAGATGGGATTGTTTTAATCGCCCACCAATTGGATTGTTCATTGGGGTAATATTTGAATTGGTAAGATTCTTCAATTTTACCTATGATTTCAAAATTGGATCCCTGTCCGTTCCTGATGTTCGTGTACCCATCAGGATCGTTAATAATTCCTATTGTCTGAGCTGAAAGTTCCGAGAGAGAGAAAAAGAGAAGAGCTAATACAAGATATTTCATGCAGATCAATATTGCCGATAACGCACAGGTATGATGAGTGGCCATCCCCGTGCTATAAAAAACTAAACTAGCTAAAACCTCGGTGAGATGCAACGGGTAAATTCCCACTGCAACCAGAAAATGAATGCTCCTGACTACTTCAGAGGCATAAAGATATAAGCCTTTCCCAGAGAGGTTTTAGTGGTGAGGTTCCTCATAGAGTGGCTATGAAAAGCTTAAGGCCATTCATCATACCTCATGTTAGATTTCGTTCATTTATTCTTCGCACTTTCTGGGCTGTTCAATTTCCACCCTTGCCAGGGGGGCTTTCATTTTTGACGGGCCAAAAACGAAACAAAAAGCCCTTCGGAAAATGAATAAGTGCACGGCCCTCGCACCACACGCCTCCCTATACCCAACCTCCAGCAACACACCTCCGCGCTATCCGCCGCCATTTTCCGCCAGCCGCCGTAAGGGTTTACTCAGTGCTTATAATTGTTGATTGATTGTAAAAGGAGAAATCCTGCAATGACCTGCCAGTTGACGATCCCGGGTTTTCAGCCTTCTCGGTTCACTTTGCAATTGCTTCCGACCCTGCGCCGACTTCTTAAACCAGTTTCCTGCAACTGCCTTCGCTTAAGCATTGCGAAAGTTTACCGCTTGGCTGAAAACAATCGAAAATTGACAAAAGTTCCCCGTTCCGTCTCTTGCAATTAAAATTTTCTGATTATTGAAGTTCTGCGGTTAGAAGACAATGAAATCTAACGCACAAGTATGGTGAGTGGCCACCCTGATGCTATAGAAAACTAAACTAGCTAAAACCTCGGTGAGATGCAACGGGAAAATTCCTACTGCAACCAGAAAATGAATGCTCCTGACTACTCCAGAGGCATAAAGATATAAGCCTTTCCCAGAGAGGTTTTAGTGGTGAGGTTCCTCATAGAGTGGCTATGAAAAGCTTAAGGCCATTCATCATACCTCATGTTAGATTTCGTTCATTATTCTTCGCACTTCCTGGGCTGTGCAATTCCCACCCTTGCCAGGGGGGCTTTCATTTTTTTGAGGCCAAAAAAACGAAACAAAAAAAGCCTTGGAAAATTTAATAAGTGCACGGCCTACACACCACACGCCTCCCACAAGGCCAACCTCCTGCAACACAGCTCCCCGCAAGCAGCCCGCCAATTTTCCCCAGCCGCCCTGATAGCCTATTCAGTTTTCCAGCATTTCGTTTTGAAGATAAATGTTCGATTCCGCCCCGGGACCTACCAGATATCGATCCCAGGTTTTCAGCCTTCTCGGTTCACTTTGCAATTGCTTCCGACCCTGCGCTGACTTCCTAAACAAGTTTCCTGTATCTGCCTACGCTTAAGCATTGCGAAAGTTTACCGCTTGGCTGAAAACAATCCAAATTTGACAAAAGTTCCCCGTTCCGTCTTTTGCAATTAAAATTTTCTGATTATTGAAGTTCTGCGGTTAGAAGACAATGAAATCTAACGCCCATGTATGAGGCGTGTGCTCTCACTTAGTGGACAGCACTAAAATAGTGAAGTCTGCCGGTGCTTCCAAAGTTTGTAGAAAGCAGTACGTTCTGAAAGATGAAAAAATCCCGCACACCAAAGTATCTAAATAGCACAAAACTTTCTCGGTGGCAGACTCACGGTCAAGTTCAGATGCAATGTGTAGAAAGCACGTAAGCACATGCCTTCATACATATTGTTATATGCCGGTCTTCGGTTTAAATGAGTCAATAAATTTGGCTATTTCGCTGTTGTCGGCCTGCCAATCTGGTTCGTTCGTCACACCTTGTAGGATGTAGATGTTGGATTCAGTTGACATGATTTCAGTTAGTCCTCTGAAAGTTGATGTGTCCCTATCTACCTCTGTTAATGCTCGCTCAGTTCTTCCGATCAGAGAGTCAATCGAGATCAAGTCAAATCGGAATTTATCTGTTTTGCCATTGTTAAGAACTCGTTCCCATTGTTCGATCAAGTTAGTTCTGATCTTACTTCCTGGCTCAACCTTTACCAGTAGCGTTGTAACCAACGTTGAGTCGTCAGAAACAGATATGGCAAACAAGCGTGATTTGTTGTCAAGCGTTTTGTACCAGTAGCCTGTTGGGAGTTGAACCGAAAATAGGCTGTCCTCAAAAATTAGTGGTTCTTCAGAGTATTGAGAGAGTTCAGATAGAAGTTGTTCAGGAGTTGTAGTTGGTTCGTCAAAAATGTAATTGCGGTTGCTGACAAGATAAATGACCGTTGTTATTGCAAGAAGGATAAGAGTTACCCAAACAGAACTCTTTTTATAAGATTCCTTATGTTTTTTTCGGGTTTCAAAATACTGTTCGTTGAGTTTGTTCATTGCAGTTGGCTACTGGCTCACTGGCATATAACATTTGGTTATCCGCAGGTTTATTGCGGATAACTACCATATGTCATGTCAAATCTAGCGGATTTTTTATCTTTTCAAAATGGGTGGTACTTACATGGGTGTAGACTTCGGTCGTCCGGGAGGTAGAATGTCCTAGTAATGCCTGAATATGTCGTAAATCCGTTCCGGATTCCAGTAAATGCGTTGCAAAACTATGTCTTAGCATGTGAGGAGTGACCTTTTGATTGATTCCTGCATGCTTACTGGCTCGATGAACAATTTGCCTGACACTGGATCCACTGTATTTGTTTCCGGCACTACTTTCAAAAAGGTATATTTTCGGTCGGTATGACTTATAATATGTCCTGAGAAGATCTAGTAAAAATCGACTCAGGATAGTAATCCTGTCCTTTTTGCCCTTACCTTCTCGTACGGTAATGGTCATCCGTTTACTATCCACATCCGCTATTTTCATATCAAGCAGTTCTTGTCGGCGAATACCTGAAGAATACAATAGACTGATAATGCATTTGTGCTTGATGTTGCGTGTTACATCAATCATTTTTATAATATCTTCTTTAGCCAGCACCTTGGGTAACGACTCCTTTTTGTTGGTTTGCTTGATCGAATAGAACCGGTTAGGCATCTCAATGACGACCTCATAGTAGAATTTGATGGCATTAATAGACATTTTGATGTAAGCATAAGAATGCTTCTTTTTGGTCAGATAGCTGATGTACTGATTAATTTCATGCTCACCCAGTTCCAGGAGATTGTCCACATGGCTATGGTGATTCATGAAAACCTCAAAATGATGGATATATGATTTGGCAGTGCTAAGGGAATATTTCCTTATTTCAAGCTTCTGTAAAAAACCCTCCGGCACCAGCCGCTTTCCCTTTTCCGGTTTTCTTTGACGATAAAAGTTGATAT
The DNA here is from genome assembly GCA_965228595.1 of Cyclobacteriaceae bacterium. Classification (GTDB taxonomy): domain Bacteria; phylum Bacteroidota; class Bacteroidia; order Cytophagales; family Cyclobacteriaceae; genus UBA7330. Next base: position 1,402,041 of record OZ245828.1, read on the forward strand.
CCGGAGTTTCATTGTGTGTGCTTACAGGCCGATTGATATAAAAGTATTTACAGTTGATCCAGCAGAGTCCTTTGAATTTTTCAAAAATGGCTTTGGCATTTTCAGGAGTATTCCTGATGTATACCATGCCGTATTTCTCGCTCCATTTGGGCTCTGGTAATTGCTTGATTATTGTCTGTATCAGCTTATCAGGATAAAACTGGATACCAATCATTTTCTGATCATTGATATAAAGGTGCTTCAGCGTGATCTGACGCTCCCTTGTGTGTCTATTTGGGTCCATATCTGATCCATTTGGTGGCATCAATAACATCGGTTTCTACTTGCAATTAACACCAATCCCCTAATCATTATTTGATTTTTACCCGGATATATCCGATTAATAAACGGATAATTTCGTTTCCAAAAAAGAAAAATTATAACTTAACGGCTGTATCTCAGAATGGAAAATATTAATAGAAAATATTGTTTACACTGTGGCAGTATACTCACGGGCCGCTCCGACAAAAGATTCTGCAGTGACCAGTGCCGTGCCACACACAACAACCGCAACAAGGCACCGCATGAGCAAAAAATGCAGGAGATCAACACCCAATTGCGGCGCAACCGTACCATACTCAAATCACTCTGTCCGATTGGGAAAGCCACTGTCCGCAAAGAGGTCCTCGACGAAATGGGCTTTGATTTTAGCTACCATACCTCCTTCTTTGGTAAGCCCGGAAAACTTTATTTTTTCTGTTATGATTACGGATACATGCCGCTCGTTGAGCGATCACTCAATGAACAACGCCCCGTCCGTAAGGTGATGATCATACAAAAACAAACGTTTACAGATCGTGCTGACCCCTGGCTGTTATAGCACTTCTCACCGCCTGTTGTCCTCATCCTCCAGCATAGAGAGGTAGCTGATGTAACGTTCGTAGTGGATGTCACCGGATTCCAGGGCATCCTTCACCGCGCAGCCGGGCTCTTCTACGTGCAGACAGTTGTTGAATTTGCATTTTCCCAGCAAGGCACGCATCTCAGGGAAGTAGTGGCCTAGCTCTTCTGGTTCAATCTCTGCCAGGCCCAGCTCTTTGATACCAGGTGTATCGATCAGTGCCATATCTCCACCAAAAAACATTTCGGCAAAGGTGGTCGTATGCACACCCTTGTTGGCAAAACCGGACACCTCAGTGACTTTTTGCTCAGTTCCCGGCACCAGGACATTGATCAGAGAGGATTTGCCTGAGCCGGAGTGCCCGGAAAGTAGGGTTACCTTGCCCTTGAGCATCTCCTCTACCCCACCAAGCTGATTATTTTTTACTGAGCCAAATGCACATTCATAGCCGATGTCTTTATATCGGGTTGCAATGTCCAGCAAATTTTCTTTGTCCTTATCATTCAGCAGGTCGGTCTTATTGAAAAAGATGATCCCGGGAATCCTAAAAGCCTCCAGCGTCACCAGGAAACGGTCGATAAAACCCAGCGAGGTCCTGGGCATTTTCAGCGTGGCGATCATCAGGGCCTGGTCCACATTGGTGGCAATGAGATGGTCATGGCCCTTTTTCCGGGGTGACTTCCTAATGATATAATTTTTTCTGGGAAGAATATCCCTGATCATCCATTCATTAGTTCCTCCTGCATTGGGCTCCAAAATCACTTCATCTCCTACTGCGATGGGGTTGGTGATCTTCTTATCCTCAAGCTTGAATTTGCCAAATAGCCTGGCCTCTACGGTATCCTGCTCTGTTTTCACCCGGTACCAGGAGCCTGTCGATTTGATCACCAGGCCTTTCATAGGTACTTTTTGACCTTTTTGTTTATCAATGCGGTGGCCCCGGTGCCTCCTTTCACAAAATCTCCTGCAGCTTTGGCTGCCTGCTGATATTTAGAGTCGTCCCCTCGGATGGATGTAAACATCCTGGTAAGCTCGTCAGCATGTGCAAACGAAAACCCGCCACCGGACTGGATCAGCCCCCTGGCTTCCAGAAACTTCCTGTTGTTTTCATGCTGCCCGAAAAAGACGGGGATACCATACACTGCAGCTTCCAGCACGTTGTGCAATGTCCCGTTAAAAGCGCCCCCAACCAGAGCAAAACGACCGTACCGGTACAACCGGGAGAGCATCCCGATGTTGTCGATGATGAGTATCCGATGCCCGGAGTTGTCGCCATTCCTTAGCTGTGAGTAGCGTATGCTATGCGGCAACCGGTCAAACGGGTCCAGGTGATGCGCTTCAATGTTGTGCGGAGCAATGATAAATTTCAGCTCGTCTGCATACTCAAGGATAAATGGTTTGATCACTTCGAGGTCTGAATCCCAGGCGCTTCCAATCACCATGACCTCCTCCTTATTGATGAAGGACTCCACCAGTGGAACGGCAGTAGCATTTTCGGCAATTTCCATCACCCGGTCGAAACGAGTGTCACCGGAAACCGTGTATTGATTGATCCCAATACCAGCCAACTGCTTCCCGGTCAGCTCGTCCTGCACATAATAGTGGTCAATGCCTTTCAGGACTTTCTGATAAAAACGACCAAACGGACCAAACAGGAAATGCTTTTCTCTCAGGATGCAGGAGATGAAAATCGTTGGAATGCCCCTGTCCTGGAGCTCTTTCATATAATAATACCAAAACTCATATTTGATGAAGACTACCAGCGTTGGGTCCAGAATGGAAATAAACTTCCGGGCATTTCCGGGTGAATCCATGGGCAAATACGACACATGGTCTACCTGGTCATAGTTTTTACGAAGCTGGTATCCCGAAGGAGAATAGAAGGTCAACAGGATAAAACAATCAATTTTTTCCTTCCTGATGGATTCGATCAGTGGCCGTCCTTGCTCAAACTCACCAACCGAGGCAGCATGGATCCAGATGATCTTTTTATCCGTTTTTATCGATTGTTCAAGCTGTTTTAAAACACCCTTTCTTCCCTCACGGAAGAGTTTAGCTTTTGTATTGATGAATGAAAAGACCCAAACAACTCCCTGGTACCCTGCTAAACTTAGTCGATATAAAAACAGCATAAATTAAATTAACACCATGAACAGGAACTGGTTCCTATTCCTTCGCAGAGCCTTCAGAATCCTCATCGGATTCTTCTTCTATCGCTTGCCCTTCAGGTAATTTGCTCAATTCAAGGGTACCTGCATAACTCATCAATTCAGGTTCGGTGGCTCCACGCTGATTGATATTCAGCATGAACCGATTGTTGATTACCAAAACCAGCTGCGTTTCTCCTGATTCATAGGTGGTGGAAAACCAACCCGGAAAACCCTCTACTTCAACTGATTTCATGATTCCCTCGGTCGTTTCATACTCATAGGCATTGGCATAGGCACCAAACATGGCTCCGGTAAACAGATAGTCATAGATCATGATAGACATTTCATCATCACCATGGCTATATTGCTTGGAAGCATAGCTGTAGCTGGCCTCGCCAAAGCGCATACTGGCACCATCTGGCTTGTCAGAAAGTGAAAATGATCCTACATCATCTGGCAGGAAGTCAATCAGGTCTCTGAAATGAACCGTCGCACCGGTATTCATTCTCCCATAGTCTACGGGCTTTCTTACATAGCCGCCATTGGGGGCATTTTCATTTTCTGATTGATAAGTTTCGCTGGCCTCTCCCGAAGGAGCAGAAGAGGAAGATCCTGAATCTTTGTTTTTCTTCTTTTTCCCAAAGAGCAGGTCGTCCACTACTTCATCAGCCTTTCTTTCAAGTTTCCGTCCCAGATTCAGTTGCGCGCTGGCAGGATAGGTGACAGCCGCCAGCAAAGACAGTATTAATAATTTTTTCATTTTTCAGGTGCAATTTAGTAAAGGTGCGGACCAAAAAGAAAAGCCGGAATAGGGACATGAAAAATAAATTTCAACCAATAAATAAGCCAACAAACCGGTATTTCACCTAAAATAATAGTAGGTGAATCTTTGAAAATCACAGTATTTTCTTAAATTAATCCCTTTTTCTAATGAAAAGTCGTTCAGATGTGCGAAAATTGTAAATTAGTAGTTCTTTAAAGTTTCTTAATAAAAGAATACATTTGAATAAATCAGCCTAAATCGAATTTTAACCTTAGAATAATGATACCTAATTTAAAAAAATCAGTTCAATCCCTATTAGTCGGAGCAATCCTACTTTGTGGAGCATCAGTTAAAGCACAGGATTTCGGTGAAATCATTGCGGCGGGAGCCCAGGACGCCAATACTTATCTGGAAAGCTACCTGGCACCGGCCATGAATTCACTAGGAAATGGACTGGCCAATGGCTGGTACAATACGGCCAAAGCTCATAAAACCCTGGGTGTTGATCTGACATTCTCATTCAATATGGCGCAGATCCCGGAAGCAGAAAGAACTTTCCTTTTTATTGAGAGCCAATTTCAAAATATGAGGCTTGAGCCGGGAACGGAAACTACGCTTCCTACCATGGTAGGTGGAGAAGCACCGAATGAAAGATTGGTCGTTGAAGCGGGCAACATACAATACAATGGACAAACCATTCCGATCAATGAAGACATTGAATTTGATGTGCCGAGTGGAATAGACCTGGAAGAAGTACCTGTGGTGACTGGCTTACCCATACCAACTGTGAACCTGGGTATTGGGGTTTTCAAGAATACAGATTTGAAAATAAGACTCCTGCCGGAAATCAATGTTGATGACTTCAGCATTAAAATGTTTGGTATTGGGGTACTGCATGACTTCAAACAGTGGATCCCGGGTATTAAAAATCTTCCGTTTGATCTTTCTGGTTTTTTCGGAACGACCAAAATTACTTCAACGCTCTTGTTGGATGTTGATAGTGAACAAACGGGTACTTTGGGCACACAAACACGATTCTATGGTGATCCAAACACTGAAAACTATGGGGAGTTTATCGCCAGTGCCACGACTATTCAGGCATTGATCTCTAAGAAACTTACCGTTTTCACTCCCTATGCTGGAGTGGGATTCAATATTGTGAGTACTAAAATTGCGGTAAAAGGAGATTACATCTATGAAATCACTCCTCCAGCATCTCAGACTGAAACTTATACCATTACAGATCCGATTGACCTGACTTTCGAAGGCTCCGGAGGACCAAGATTTACCATTGGTGGTAGATTGAAATTGGCGGTATTCACCTTCCACTTCGACTACACCGCTCAGAAATATAGCACCATCACCGGTGGTGTAGGGATTGCTGTAAGATAATTATCAAAGAAATTGTAAGAGAAGCGGGCAAGATTTGTCCGCTTTTTTTTATACTAAAACGACAGTCAACTCCCTGTTCCGGAAGGCTTTTTAGGTTAGAAATGTCTATAAAAGAAAAGTCCCGATAGAATCGGGACTCTTCAAGATGTCAAACAGGTGTATGAATAATTTGTGTTATGCATATATATATACGTAAAGAAGTAAATAGGTAACCCCATCATTCAAAAAAAATGATAAAAATTTTATTTGTATGTCTTGGCAACATCTGCAGGAGTCCGCTAGCCGAAGCCATTTTCAATCAAAAAATAGCTGAAAAAGGCCTTAATCATGCATTCAAAGCAGATTCTGCCGGCACCGGACATTGGCATGTTGGAGAAAATCCGGACCCCAGAACCATTGCAATTGCACGAAAAAATAATGTTCCGGTACAACATACCGGCCGACAATTTTCGATCGATGACAGTGCGTTTGATTACATTTTGGCCATGGATAGTAATAACCTGGCCAACATACTCAGTCTCCTGGAAACACCTCATGAAGGACTCTTCCTCATGCGATACTTTGACAATGAACAAAAAGAGGCTGATGTTCCTGATCCATATTATGGTGGGGATGATGGCTTCCAGAAGGTTTATGACATCCTGGATAGATCTTGCGAACGGTTTATTGAATTCCTGGTAGACAAACACAAACTTTGATATGTCTGGTGAGCATAGTGGCTTCTTTGAATCTGCCTTATTCCAATCTTTAGGACAAAAGGTTTCAGTACAGTCTTCGCGGTTTGTCTCGGGGGGCTGTATCAACAATACCCTAAAGCTGGAGACAGACCAGGGGCCATTTTTCCTGAAATGGAATGATGATACTGATGAGGATATGTTTGACAAAGAAGCTCAGGGACTCCAGCTCCTCGCCGCACAAAATGTGGTCAATCTTCCTACAGTATTGGGCTTAGGAAAAGCCGATGGAAAAAACTTTCTACTCCTCTCTTTTATTCAAAAGAATCCTCCGGCGCCTGATTTCTGGCAGGTCTTTGGCCATTCACTGGCCCACTTACACAAGATCTCCTCACCCAGGTTTGGCCTCTCATACAACAACTACATTGGCAGACTCCCCCAAAGCAATGAAGAAAGGGACAACTGGATCGACTTTTTCATCGAAAAGCGACTGGAAGTGCAGCTTGGGCTGGCCATCTACAACGGGCTCGTTGATAAGGATTTTGCGAAAAAATTCAGACTGATCTATGCCCAGCTACCTGGTCTGCTGCCCGATGAGCCTCCTGCTTTGCTTCATGGAGACTTGTGGAGTGGGAATTTTATGGTTGGCGACAAAGGATTGCCTTATATCTATGACCCGGCCGTCTATTTTGGTCACCGGGAAATTGAACTGGCTTTTACAAGGCTTTTTGGGGGATTCGATCGCACATTCTATCAAAGCTACCATGATCTATTCCCGCTGGAACCGGGCTTCGAACAAAGAATTGACATTTATAATCTCTATCCACTTTTAGTCCACGTAAACTTATTCGGATCGTCTTATCTTAGTGGCATCAATCAAACCTTAAGAAGATTTATTTAATTCTTTCACAGACAAATTTTTTAAAAATATGAAAAAAACGCTCTTTTCAAAACGCCCCATCGCAATGGATTTCTCATTACTGATCTTAAGGCTTGTTTTTGGAATTGCGATGATCACTCACGGCTGGCCAAAATTTCAAAAAGCCATCTCCGGTAATTTCAAATTTGGTGATCCCATTGGTCTGGGACCTGAAATTTCATTGATCCTGACCGTATTTGCAGAGTTTATCTGTAGCATACTCGTGATCATTGGTCTGGGTACCCGGCTGGCCACAATACCCCTGATGACCACCATGACTGTGGTTTTTTTCATCGTCCATGCCGATGATGGGTTTGGTACCAAAGAGAAGTCACTGCTTTTCCTGGGTGCTTTTCTGGTCTTGTTCCTTACTGGCCCCGGAAAATACTCAATCGACGATAAGCTTTAAGCTATTTCTTTGATTTAGCAGCGTCAGATTTAGGTGCCGATGCTTTTTTGGGGGTCTTTTCAGGCTCCCCCGCTTTGGCATCTGTTTTTTCCGCTTTGGGTTTTGACTCCTTTTTTGCTTCGGTAAAAATTTCCGGAACCTCCTTTACCAGGATAGCATACCAGGTAACCAGCTTTTTAATGTCTGAGACATAAACCCTGGCTTCGTCATACTCAGGTAGTATAAACTTAAGGAAGGATTTCAGTTCATCCGGTGCCGAACTGCTGTCCAGATCTGTATCTCCGTTAAACTCCTTGTGGATTTTCTTCAGTACTTCTTCCAGTGGTTTAGAACCATCTGCATCTGTGGTATAGATAGAGATTTCCGAGAGCACAGAAACTTTCGAATGTGCCCCAACGATCATCTTTTTCTTTTGGTTGTCTAAAGACTCCAAAACAGCGCCTGTACGTGTTGGACTGAGGATTTTGAAAAGGCCTCCCTTTCCTGAAACTGATGCGATATCTTTTAATTCCATAGTTGACGTTAAAAATCTGCCCAAAAATATTGATTACATGGTAATCTCCCGGTTGATCTCGTCGATATATTTCAACAATTCATCTTTTCCATGACCATTCTCTGCTGAGGTCATAAAAAAGGGAGGTAAGGCTTCCCATGTCTTCAACAGGGTTTTTCGAAATCTGGCCATGTTGGCCATACTCTTATTTACCCCCAATTTATCTGCTTTGGTAAATACAAATGCAAGGGGAATGCCATTTTCTCCCAGGTATTGCACAAAATCAAGGTCCTTCTTTTGCGGTTCCAACCGGGAATCCACCAATACGAAAACACAGGATAAATTGGCACGTTGCTTAAAATAATCCTGGGTAAAGGCCTTCCATTTGGCTATCTCCTTCTTGCTGGCCTGAGCCCACCCATAGCCTGGCAAGTCCACCAGATACCACGTATCATCGATCAAAAAATGATTGATCAGCTGGGTTTTACCCGGTTTCCCTGAGACTTTTGCCAACTGCTTTCGCTGCGTAAGCATATTGATGAGCGATGATTTCCCTACATTAGACCTGCCGATAAACGCATATTCGGGCAAATCCGGCTCAGGACACTCATCTATACTGCTACTACTCTTGATAAAGGATGCTGACTTAATCTGGTTCATGGAGAATTTAAGAACAATTCAATCATTCGGAAGGTTTATCTCTTAATTTTGCGTGCCGATGACTGTATTACCCTACAAAGATAAGCAGGACACCAAAAAGAAGCAGGTGGCCTCCATGTTTGACAACATCAGTGGTCAATATGACTTCCTGAATCACTTCCTGAGCCTGGGGATAGATATCCTCTGGCGAAAAAAGGCGATCCGATTACTCAAGGCTGACCAACCTAAACTCATCCTGGACATTGCTACAGGTACCGGAGACTTTGCGATCGAAGCCCTGGCCCTGAAGCCGGATAAGGTAATTGGGGTGGATATCAGCCAGGGTATGCTCGACGTGGGAAAGAAAAAACTGAAAAAGAAGGGTCTGGACCACCTGATTGAGCTTCAAATGGGTGATTCCGAGAGACTGTTGTTCGACGACAATAAGTTTGATGCTATCATCGTTGCTTTTGGTGTACGTAATTTTGAGCACCTTGAGCAGGGGCTCAAGGACATGCATCGGGTATTGAAAAGCGGGGGGAAAGTGGTGATTTTGGAGTTTTCAAAACCAAGGAAGTTTCCATTTAAACAGGTGTATCAGTTTTATTTTAAGTGGATATTGCCTAAAATAGGTCGGTTAATTTCAAAAGACAGTTCCGCATATACCTATTTGCCGGAGTCAGTCAATGAATTCCCTGATGGAAAAGATTTCCTGGGAATATTGGAAAAAACCGGATTTAAACAAACGGAATGCAAACCATTAACTTTAGGTATTTCATCCATTTATACGGGCATAAAGTAATCCTTTTCGGTTTGCTCATCTTTACTTTGCTACCCGCAAAGGCGCAAAATGATCATTCTGAAAACCTGATTAACTACGACGAGCAATGGATCCACTATGGATTTGCCATGGCCTGGCACTCCTCCAGATACAAAACCCTGTATGCTGATGAATTTGCCACTCCAGCCCTGGATTCACTGCATTCGGTCATATCTGAGCGTTTACCCGGATTTAAGGTGGCTATGATCGCCAATATGAGGTTACTCAAATACCTGGACTTTAGGACCATGGTTACGGTAGGCTTTTATGAAAACCGTTTACGCTACCGGTTTACAGATGGAAATTCCATTGAGGAGCTCAAAGACCAGACCATGGTAGAAGTACCCTTATTACTAAAATATAAGTCTGCAAGACGCGGCAATGTAGCCATGTACATGATAGGTGGGTTTACACCTGCCCTGGAAGCTGCCGGACGAGGGGATGACCTGGATACAAGAACCAACCTAAAGCTCAGAAACTGGACCTATGCTATTGAAGCCGGCGTGGGTTTTGACCTCTACTTTGAGTTGTTTAAATTCTCTCCTGAGATCAGGTACTCCTGGGGTGTGAGAGACATGCTTACCGGTGAGTCCAATGACTATACATTGCCCATTAAACAGCTGAATTATCAGAATTTTTCTTTCTACATTACCTTTGAGGGAGGTCCTACCTATCTGAAGAAGAATAAAAAACTCAAAAGATGAAAAAAATTGCTTTAATAACGGGAGCTACCAGTGGTATCGGCAAAGCTACCGCTTACCTCCTCGCCCCAAAATACAAACTAATACTTACCGGACGCCGGAAAGAAAGACTCGATGAGCTGAAGAAAGAGCTGTCTTCTCAAACGGAGGTCCACACCCTGTGCTTTGATGTGAGCAAGCGGGAAGAAAGCATGGCCGCCATCGAAAGCCTGCCAGCGGCATGGAAAGAAATTGACGTATTGATCAACAATGCGGGGAATGCACATGGATTAGGTCCCATCCATGAAGGGAACCTGGATGACTGGGAAGCCATGATCGACATCAATGTGAAGGGTGTGATGTATATGAGCAGAGCCATCACTCCCGGCATGGTAGCGCGCAAACGTGGTCATGTGGTCAATATCGGTTCCATCGCGGGCATTGAAGCTTACGCCAATGGCAACCTGTACAATGCCTCCAAATTTGCCGTGGACGGACTCTCAAAAGCCATGCGCCTCGACCTGAATCCCTACGGGATCAAAGTAACAGAGATCAATCCCGGGCTTGTTGAAACAGAATTCTCCATGGTACGCTTTAAGGGCGATGAAGCGCGTGCATCCAAGGTCTATGAAGGCATGACGCCTCTGAAAGCGCAGGACATTGCCGAGATCATCGAATTTGTGATCAACAGGCCTGCCCATGTCAAAATTGCCGATGTCCTGGTCCTTGCCACAGATCAGGCCAGTGCAACTGTAGCTAACAGAAAAAAATAATTCAACGCAACCAGGCCGGGGGCCAATTACATCATGCCTAAAAAAGGTAAATCAGTGATCATACTGGGTGCAGGAAGGTCCACCACCTCGTTGATCAATTATCTGCTTGACGTATCAGAGCAGAAAGCTTTTACTGTGAGCATTGGTGATCTCGAAACAGCAAACATCAACGCAAGATTTCCAAAAGCTCGGGCGTTTGCCTTCAATGTAGAAGCAGAAGATCGCGCCAAAGACCTTATTCAGGACGCCGACCTGATCATTAGCATGCTTCCTGCACACCTCCACATTCGTATAGCAATTATTTGTGCAGAATTAGGCATCAACCTGCTCACGGCTTCCTACCTAAATGATGACATCAAAGCACTGGACCGCCAGTTTAAAGCCAAAAATAGGTGCTGCATTATGGAGCTGGGGCTGGACCCGGGGCTGGATCACATGTCTGCACTCAAGGTGCTCAATAAGATCAAAGATGCCGGACATACCCTCACTGGCTTTGAAACGTTTACCGGGGGTCTGCTGGCAGAAAATACCGAGGCAGAAAATCCATGGAATTATAAGTTCACATGGAATCCGCGCAATGTGGTGATGGCGGGTAATGGCACCGTGAAATTTCTGCAGGAAGGAAGATACAAATACATTCCCTATCATAACTTGTTCAGACGCACTGAGGTCATATACGTCCCGGGGCATGGGTATTTTGAGGGATATGCTAACCGTGATTCACTCAAGTACCTGGAGCTGTACAAGCTACAGGGGATCAATACATTGTACCGTGGTACGCTTCGGCGTCCGGGATTCTGCAAAGCCTGGGATGTCTTTGTGCAGCTTGGAGCCACGTGCGATGATTATCAGATGGAATCAGTAGATGGGATGACGCATCGTCAGTTTATCAATTCATTTCTCAGGTTTAATCCGCATGATTCAGTAGAATTGAAGCTTGCCCACTACCTCAATTTAGGTCTGGAGTCAGAAGAGATGTACAAGCTCAAATGGTTGGGCATTTTTGAAGAAGAACCGGTCGGACTGAAAAAAGGAACACCAGCACAGATCCTGGAGCATATCCTAAAAAAGAAATGGACACTGAACCGCACAGACAAAGACATGATTGTGATGTGGCACAAATTCAACTACATGGACAATGACCGACCAAAAGAGATCCAGGCACACATGGTTGTCTATGGGGATGACCAGGTGAATACGGCCATGTCCAAAACGGTGGGTCTTCCTCTGGCCATCTGCGCAGAGATGATCCTGGATCAAAGTTTAGAAATTAATGGAGTACATATTCCTACCCTACCCCCTATTTATAAACCTATATTGGCCAGATTGGATGAAATGGGATTTGAGTTCATTGAGCGGGAGACTATATCTTAATGTAAATTGTGCCGAACTAAATATTTTTAGTGTGATAATCGGCCTGATGCTTAATGACTTCTTCTAAATGGATCTGGATCATTACCGGGTCCTTTACAATAGTACTTGCTGCCTTTATATTCTTTCACATTGAAAGAGCCGACAACCTGATGCATCGCTCGATAAAAATTGAGCCTGTATTGATGGAAATCAACAACGATTCCACGGCCCTTCGCATAGGCAAGAAATGGGTCACTTCCATTTGTGCAGAATGCCATGGTACTGACCTTGGAGGCCATACGGTAGTCGAGGATCCAATCATTGGCAGGCTATATGCACCAAACCTTACACGAGGCAAAGGTGGGATTGGCTACTTAAATAATGAGAAGTGGTTAGCTGCATTGCGACATGGTGTATCTGCTACCGGACGACCACTGGTATTGATGCCCTCAGTGGAATACACAAAAATGAGAAAAGAGGATGTCGGTGGGATCATTACCTATTTAAATACGCTACCTCCCGTAGACAGGATCAATCAGGAATCGGCCTTTAAGCCAATGGCAAAATTTTTACTTTCATTAGGCGTTTTTGGAAACCTTTTCAGCGCAGACCTCATCGATCATCAAGCTCCAATACCCGAAAACAGGAAAAATGAAACACTGGCAGAAAGGGGAGCCTATTTAACAGAGATCATTGGATGTCAGGGCTGTCATGGATCCACATTCACTGGTAAGTATACAGGTGATCCGCTGTCACCTAAAGCTCCCAATATTACCCCGGCAGGAAATTTTAGTAATTGGGACTACGAAGATTTTATCAAATTGATGAATACAGGCAGGACCAAAGATGGCAAAGCGGTTAATAACAGATTTATGCCATGGGAGGCCTATAGCAGATTGCCCGAAAACGAATTGAAAGCTATTTATACCTATCTAAAATCACTTTAACAACAGAAAACGCAGGGAAACCTTATCTCTCAGTGGTGATCTTTTTTTTTGCAAAATACATTGCTAAATGCTAAATTTTACAAAGTATTTTACTCAATCACCTAACCTAACTAAATCATGAAAACCCTCAAGTGGATAGGGATATCTGTACTATCCCTGCTCATCATCCTTGCTGCACTGGTTTTTTTCCAGGTCAAGAAGGCCGAAAAAATTATCAACAGAACCGTAAAAATTGATCCTGTTCCTTTGACCATCCCAAATGACTCACTGTCGTTGGTTATTGGCAAAAAATGGGTCACCACCTTATGTGCCGATTGCCATGGAGATGATCTTGGTGGTAAAATGTTTATCGATGACCCGGGATTGGGAAAATTGTATGCCCCGAATATCACCCGCGGAGAGGGCGGGCTTGCCTATTATACAGACAAAGATTGGTTAGCCGCCTTGCGTCATGGGGTTTCACCCACCGGAAAGCCATTGTTGATCATGCCTTCAAAGAGTTTTGCCCAGATGAGAGTCGAAGATATCGGAGGCATTATCGCTTATCTAAAAACCATGGCTACTCCTGTAGACAGGCCAAACGAAGAGGCTGGGTTTAAACCATTCGGAAAATTACTCATTGCGATGGGAGCATTTGACCATGAGTTTGGCGTAAACCTGATCGACCATGAAGCTCCCATACCCGCAAATACCATCGACCAGACACCCATTGACCGGGGCAAATATTTGGCCAGTGTGATCGGCTGTGAAAGCTGTCATGGAAAAAAATTAAGTGGACAGGTACCTACAGACCCCAACTCACCACCTGCGCCAAACCTAACTCCGGGAGGAACCCTTGGCTCATGGTCTTATGATGATTTCTCAGCTTTTATAGCAACCGGGGTTACCAAAGAAGGTAAGACAGTGGATAATAACTTCATGCCATTTAAAGCCTATGGAAAATTGCCTGAAGAAGAATTGGTGGCTGTCTTTGACTATCTCAAGTCATTAGAACCTATGGAATCAGCGTTATAAGAACAATTGTGACGTGAGTATTGTTGAATTCGGATGGAGCCATTGAAAAAATATGGTTTTTACTCAGCTTTCACCATCCCCGCATTGGTGATCCTCGGATACCTCATGGGGGGATGGTGGAACTACCTGGTTTTTCTCGATGTATTTATCCTCCTTCCTTTGCTGGACCAGTGGGTGGGTATTGATAATAGCAATATCCCGGAAGATCGTGTCTCAACGGTAGCTGTAGATAGTTTTTATCGCTTTATCACTTACACGTGGACCTACTTTCAATTTGGGTTTATTTTATGGGCATGTTACGTGGTTGTTTATGGGTCTTTGGATCAAACCCACGAGTGGATCGGATTTGTCCTGGGGGTTTCACTGGTCACCGGTGGGATAGGTATCACAGTAGCCCACGAGCTTGGTCATAAAAAATCCGCCCTGGAGCGATTCTATAGTAAAGTGATTTTAATGACCGTCGGTTATATGCACTTTTACATTGAGCACAATCGGGGGCACCATGTAAAGGTTGCAACACCCGAAGATCCGGCCACAGCACTGAAAAATGAATCTTTCTACGCTTTTTGGATCAAATCGGTATTCAAGGGGTGGTTCCATGCCTGGCATCTGGAGAAAGTTCGGCTTCAAAAAATGGGCAAATCCTGGTTTTCTGTCTATAATCAGATGGTCTGGTATTCCACGATTCCCGCTTTGTTTGTTGCAGTACTTACAGTGATCTTTAGTGTGTTACAATCCAGGATCGTGTGGGAGATCCCTGCTTTCATGACGATACAAAGTCTGCTGGCGTTTTCTCTCCTTGAATTGGTCAACTATGTAGAGCACTATGGTATCTTACGTAAAGAAGTCAGTCCTGGAAAATATGAGAAAGTTACACCGATCCATTCCTGGAATTCCAGCCACATCGTGAGCAACTTCTTCCTGTTTCAGCTTCAACGACATTCTGATCACCATGCCAATGCCATCAAGCGTTACCAGGTGTTGGATCATTACAACAAAAGCCCTCAGCTGCCTGCGGGTTACCCTACGATGATCCTTATTGCTTTAATCCCTCCTCTTTGGTTTCATGTCATGAACCCAAGACTGGAAAAATGGCACGGGTCTCACTCACCTTACCTGGCTTAGCTCAAGCCAGCCATTTGTTTTCATTAGACGCTGGCTATAAATTTCTTTTCCGCAGACACTACCGTATCTTCAAGCCATGGAGTTGGTCTCGATCATCATGCCGGTAAAAAACGCCGTTTCCTACCTTGGAGCTTGTTTAGCATCCATACTCAATCAGTCCTATGGCCACTGGGAGCTAATCGCGGTAGATGATCATTCTACAGATCATAGTAAAACCATCCTGGTAGAATATGCCGGTAAGGATTCCCGGATCCATTGCCTGGACAATGCAGGTCATGGAATCATCGATGCTCTGAAGACTGGTTACCAATGTGCAAAAGGAACTTACCTGACCCGAATGGACGCGGATGATGTCATGCCTGAGTACCGGCTTGACAAAATGGTGGACGCTTTGAACGACCAGTCAAAAAGCATAGCCACAGGCCTGGTGAAATATTTTGGTGATGAACCCATCAGCGATGGGTATCTCAAATATGAGCAATGGATCAATGATATCAACCTGGCTGGTAAACAGTGGGATCAGATTTACCGTGAATGTGTAATTGCCTCGCCCAACTGGATGATGAGGAAATCAGAATTGGATTACATAGATGCATTTGATGATCTCACCTATCCGGAGGATTACCACCTGGTATTTAAGTGGTACCTATGTCAGTTCAAAATAGTTGTGGTCCCTCATGTCACTCTTTTCTGGCGGGAGCATGCTGACAGGACTTCCAGGAATTCCGAATATTATCAGCAGAAGTCTTTTTTCAATCTCAAAATCCATCAATTCATTGAAAATGACTTAAAATCAAATAACCTAGTATTGTGGGGGAATAATGAAAAAACAAAGCTGACAGCAGACATCCTTAGAAGATCCGGAATTACCTTTCATCAATTCGACCTGATCAATTTCAAAAAGACAGAGAACCTGGAAAACCCTCAAATATTGGTAGGTGTGTATCCTGAACAGAAGGAAAGGAGAGCGCTTGAAGACTACCTTTCAAATCTTTCTCTTTTAGAAGGTAAGGACTGGTGGTATATTTAAATCTGGAATTTCATAACTAACCCTGTCTTCTCCTATGAGATCAATCCCCCTCCTGATCTTTCTTTCTTGCTTGCATTTTTTACAAGGCCAACCTCTTCCGTTTTCACAACCCATTGAAATCAGCAATGGATCTGTCAGGGGTATTTCTGCCCTGGATGCTGCTGATCTCAATGGGGATGGGTTGCTCGATGTTGTTGTCTTTGATGGGGGCGCTCATGCAAAAGGGGGAGCTATTGCAGCATGGTTTGAGCAAAAGGATGACGCATGGGTCCGACATGAGATTGGAACAGGCGAAATCATTGGCACCTCTGATTTCACTGACTTTGTGGGAGCAGTCAAATGTGCGGACATTGACAATGATGGAGATGTTGATGTGATTGTCTGTGTTGATGGACATAAAACAGGACCAATCAACATCTATTTACTGGAAAATCCCGGACCAGCAGCAAATAAAAATCCCTGGCCTCAAAAAAAGCTGGTCACCATTGACGGCTGGCACGCCAATGACTTGGTCATACATGATATGGACGGAGACCAGAAGCTAGACCTGGTTGTCCGGCATAAAGAGCCTCATGATGTGAAAATTATTTTTCAGGAAGCTGATACATGGACCGTAAAATACGTGGGCACACGCAATGGAGAAGGCCTGTCCATAGGAGATCTGGACCATGATGGATTGCCAGATATCTCTGTAAGTGGCACCTGGTATAAATCGCCATCGAACCCCCGAAAGATGGAATACAGGCTACTTAAATATACGAATTATACCAACATCGCTACCAAGGAAGCCATTGGTGACCTGAATAATGACGGACGACCGGATATTGTACTTTCGCCTGCAGAGGCATGGAATTATTACGGGACACCCGGTGATACTCATGAACTGGCCTGGTATGAAGCCCCTAAAAAGCCTACAAAATCATCCTCCTGGAAAAAGCATGTGGTCGAACCAAATACCAATGACCTCAGCTTTGTTCGCCTGGGTGACTTCGACAATGATGGAGACCTGGATATCGTGAGCGGGAGAACCTGGCGTGGCGCTTATATCAAAATATATTTCAACGATATGGGGAGTTTTGAAAGATCTATCACGGTTGCCGATGGCAAAGGGGTCTACTCAGGTGCAGTAGCCGATATGGACGGAGATGGAGACCTGGATCTTGTAGGCGAAGAAACTTATTCCAACAGTGCTCGACCTTACTATTATGAAAACCTCTTGATTGATTAAATGTGCTTGCCCAGGCACTAGGCTCTATGCTCTTTGCTCTTTGCTCTATGCCCTATGTCCTCTACCCAAAGTGTTTAGGCCTCTCCTCCACGCACTTTTCCACCTGGACTTTGCGCTTTGCCCCTTAAACCTTATTTTTATACAAAGCATTCAAATATGACAACAAGAAGAGACTTCCTTGACAAGATGAAGGTCACAGCCCTTGGCCTCCCCTTACTCTACCATTCCAACCCTTTATTGGCCCATGAAACGCCCTATCAGGGTCCCGTTTTACGTGTGGCACTCATGGGACTTGGATCCTATGCCAACCGGGTAGCTGAGGCTATGCGAGAATGCAAGATGGCTAAAGTAACGGGTCTTATCAGTGGAACTCCTACCAAAATACCCAAGTGGCAGAAAGCGCACAACGTACCGGACAAGAACTGCTACAACTACGAGAACTTCGATGAGATCAAGGACAACCCGGACATTGATGCGGTATATATTATTACCCCAAATGCGTTGCATCATCCACAAACCTTACGGGTTGCCAAAGCCAAGAAACACGTGATTTGTGAAAAGCCTATGGCCACAAATGCTAAGGATGCCCAGGAAATGGTGGATGTGTGTAAAGCCAATGGGGTAAAACTGCTCATTGGCTATCGAATGCACTTCGAGCCAAAAACCGTGGCAGTCATCAAGATGCGCCAGGCTGGTGAGTTTGGCCGGATCCGATTTTTCCAGGGGCAGTCAGGCTTCAGGATCGGGGACCCTACCCAGTGGCGCCTTAACAAAGAGCTGGCAGGTGGTGGAGCCATGATGGATATTGGTATTTATTCTATCAATGGAGCGCGATACATGGTGGGTGAAGAACCAATCTGGGTTACTGCCCAGGAGACCAAAACCGACCCTGTCAAATTCAAGGAAGGGGTGGACGAGACCATCCAATTCCAGATGGGATTCCCTAGTGGTGCGGTGGCTTCGTGCCTCTCTACCTACCAGATGCGACACCTGGACCGGTTCTTCATGACTGGTGATGATGGTTTCGTAGAGATGAAACCTTCTACAGGTTATGGACCGATTGAAGGCAGAACGCACCTGGGGCCATTGACACAACCACACAAAACGCACCAGACCATTCAAATGGATGAGATGGCTCAGATCATCCTGGAAGATAAAAAACCACTGGTCTCAGTGAGTGGTGAAGAAGGTGTAAAAGACATGAAGATCATTGAAGCGATCTACAAAGCGGCCAAGACAGGGATGAGAGTGGAGGTGTAGGTGATAGGAATCAATCGATTGATTCAAAACCGCTAATAATCCTTTGGTCCCTGAAGGTATTAGTGTCTATTCCACCAACTCAAATTTCCTGCTGCTCTGCTCATCCTGACCGGGGAAATCATCGGGAACAGGTATGGTGACTTCTCCGGCGGCAGCCCATTCGGTTCCCCGCAAAAAGGTGGTGATGAAATCTACACCTTCAATGGAATAATCATCATGGCCCAGGGTGGTGTGAAAGACCCGGCCTTTGTAGTAGTTAATGACCATCAAGGCGGGCTCATGCCGGTCAGTTGGTGCTTTGCCAGACATGTCCTTACCAGTAGCCAGGATGGTCATGTTTTTAGCAGGGCCACGCAGTTTGGCATAGCACTCATCTTTTTGGGTATACCAGTTTTTTGGTAGTCCCCTGGTAATGGGATGATCGTCCCTGATCGTCATGTAAATATTATTCTGGGGGCCATGCGAGCCTCCCTTTCCCGGAGTATTGTCTATTTCCAGTTCCCCGTCATTGGTGTAATACACATAAGGACCGTCCTTCTCTGTACGATCCCCCCAGCCACCTAAACCAATCATTTCATTGTAGGCCGGCCACTCCGGAAATGAGTTGTCAGCAGCATGGACAGAAACAAATCCTCCTCCAGATCTCATGAATTTTTCAAAGGCTTTTTGTGTCTTCTCAGGCCAGGGGGCTGCTTTCCATCCGAAATTGGAAATCACCACATCATAATTTTTAAACTTGGGAGCAAAATCCGGATCTGCTTTGGGGTCTTTCAGGTCCTGGGTCTCTCCCACTCCCGCTTTGGGCAAGTATTCCTTTTCCCGCTCAGCTTTCCAGGTATATTTTGAGCGGTAGATGTCTACCTCAAACAGGCCCGTTTCCTCCAGGTACTGTTTCATCATGATGGTAGATTTTGGCCAAACTTCATGATTATTCTGGCCATCTACAATAAGCGCCTTGATTTGCGCATTTACCATGAGACCGAGCAAAAGCATGAAGGAGAGAATCAATATTTTTTTCATCATTTAAGAATTTGTTATGAGCAATTTCGTTGAAAAATTAATCATTATTTGCCTGATTGAAGCTTATAAAGGGTTAGTAAACTTGGTTCCGGCCAGGGCTCTGGTCTTGGCCTGTCGCGATTCCGGTTCAGGGTTTCCCATTTCATTATATACCTGGTATCATCCTCACCGGAATTGCCGAGGTCCCTGGTAGTCTGCACCATCAACCCTGGAAAAGCCCCTTCTGCTTCAAGCGTTTTTGAAAAAGTCTCTGACTTGATCACCTTTCCTATCGCATCAAAGTTTTTGTTGAGCAGGATCGTCCCATCACCATATTTGATGTGCCAATAGTCAATCTCATATTTACTATCTCCCCTGCTTCTGAATCCCTTTAGGATCACTTCACTGTTGATACTACCATTGCCGGAAAACTCCCATCGGTAATCCCAATTGGTAACTTTCTTGTAGGACCAGGCCCTCTGATTTACCTGTGCCACGTAAAGTTGAGTATTGCCTTCCTCGTCAAACTTATGATAGGTGAATACCGGCCGGTTTTTATGATCCAACACCATTTTGGCAGCCAGGTTGATGATTCCCCCATTTACTGGTATGGGGTCCACAATCAACGCTTTTTGTTTAAGCGTAGCAGGCAATTCTATGGGTTCACCAAAAGCATTGTACCAGTTTTGCAGGTCCGGACTTTTCATATAAGACAGGTCATGATTCGTAGAACAATCCGGGGTATCGCGCCAAACCCAATACATATGATACCACCCATCCTGAAGGATCGCGGGGGTAGATTGGTATGCATTCATGAGTCCTTCACCATCTGTAAGAGGTACATCCAGCATCCGCGACCAGGATTTTGTTTCGGTAGCGTAGCTGTTGTAGATCTCATTGCCATTCCCACTTCCTCCATCACGATAGTGAAACAAGAGCTCACCTTCTTTGGTGAGCATGAAATGAGGATAAGTACACCGTTTTTCCTCGGTCCCTACCATCTCCATCACCTGCTCCAGTGTCGTGATGTCATGAGGTTTTGTGCTCCTGAAGTAGGTGATGGGGTGTACATGCATATTTCCGGCCACATGGATGTAACCTTCCTTGTCGATCCCAATGGTCAGGGAATTATGACTGTCCCAACCGAGTACCGTACTCGTACCTCCTGCTGTTTCTCTGGAAGTGGCCGGCATGACATACAATTCAAATGCATCCTCATCCAGATCCCGCTGCCCCACAACCATATTTCGGTTGGCATTGTAATAGGCAATGTATTGTCTGTTGCCCTGGGTATACAAGGAAAATCCAACGGGATGCCCGGCCCATACGCGATCAATAGGTATTGTTTTTTCAACAGACTCAGATTTATACGTCTCATCGATGACAACATATCTCTGACATCCGGCAGCTAAAAAAATAAGCAGAACAGCCGAAAAAGTGATTTTCACTAAGTTTCCTTTAATGGGGTTAAATATCATTTATCATGAGGTTAATCGGTAAACCTAATACATTTTAGTGATCCATCCATGCATTTAAATTTGCTTTTAAACTAAACGCAACAAGCGGGGTTATTATAAAACAACATCAAGTATATCATTGAAAATATTACTCACAGGAGCGACTGGATATATAGGACAAAGACTTCTTCCTACACTCGTGGGCGCAGGTCATACTGTGGTTTGCTGCGTGCGGGATAGAAAAAGGTTCAACCCCTCCGAATCCCTGATCGACAAGATTGAAATAGTTGAAGCCGACTTACTCGACAAGCAAAGTTTATCAAACATCCCACAGGATATTGATGCGGCCTACTACCTGGTGCATTCCATGTCTGCTTCCAGCGATTACGAGGAATTAGAAAAAAAGTCTGCTAAAAACTTTACCAGGGCAATCAATGACACCCAGGCAAAACAGGTCATTTATCTCAGCGGCATAGTGAATGACAAAACCCTTTCTAAACATCTTACCTCAAGGAAAAATGTTGAACGGGAATTGGCTAAAGGCAAGTACCATCTCACCACATTGAGAGCAGGGATCATCATTGGTTCTGGGAGTGCCTCTTTTGAAATCATTCGTGACCTGGTGGAGAAATTACCTGTGATGGTTGCTCCCAAGTGGCTAAAAACAAAGTGTCAACCCATTGGTATTGCTGATGTGATCTCTTTTCTATTCAAAAGCCTGAATCACCCGAAGACCTTTGACAAGAGTTTCGACATTGGTGGACCCGATGTCCTGAATTATCAGCAGATGCTCATGGGATATGCCAGGGTAAGAAAATTGCGACGAAAGATTCTTATTGTGCCTGTAATGACTCCTCGTCTTTCTTCATACTGGTTGTATTTTGTCACATCTACCTCCTACAAGCTGGCCACTGCCCTGGTAGACAGCATGAAAATAGAGGTGATTTGCGAAAAAAGTAATATCAATTCGATTCTGGACATACAGCCTATCGGATATGAGGAAGCGCTCACAAGGACGCTGTCTAAAGTCGAGAATCAGGAAATTCTGTCCAGTTGGAAGGATTCGCTCATTAGTGGCAGGCTGAATATCAATATTTCAGATTTTCTGAATGTTCCGACACATGGGTGTTTCAAAGACTGTAGGACATTACCTATAGGTGATAAGGAAGCCACTCTTGACAGAATTTGGCGAATTGGAGGACAAAACGGGTGGTATTATGCTACCTGGCTTTGGAAGATCAGGGGTTTTCTGGACAAGCTGGTAGGCGGTGTAGGGCTTAGAAGAGGCCGCACCCATGACAAACTCCTCCAGGCAGGTGACGCAGTAGACTTCTGGAGGGTATTGTTCGCTGATCGCAATGACGGCCGGGTATTGTTGTTCGCAGAGATGCGCCTACCGGGCGAAGCATGGCTGGAATTTAAAGTAAGGGAGAATCAATTGACTCAGACCGCTACTTTTAGGCCAAGGGGAATCTGGGGCCGTCTGTATTGGTACAGCGTGTTCCCCCTCCATGGAATAGTATTTGGAGGGATGATCAAAAGACTGGCCAATAAATAAAATGACTAAAGTGCAGCGATATCCTTCTGGACCTGGATGAGCCTTTCCGGGTAATCCGTAATGATGCCGTCCACACCCATGTGCAGCATCTTGATCATGTCCTCACGCTCATTTACCGGATAGGTGTAAACCTTAAATCCACGTGCATGCATCCTGAATACCCTCCTGGTAGAAAGTGTTGAGTACTCCGGGTTCAATGCAAGCAACCTGTTGCCTTCACTGGTGGCTCTCCCCAGGTGCATTTTTGTTTCGATATAAAAAGCAAAAAGTGGTGTGGAATCTTCTCCGATCAGGAGTTTTTTAGTTTGAATTCGCTCATCATAAGCGTGGGCTTCTTCGAGATATTCAATTTCATAAGATTGAAGAATGCACCACTCAAAACCATTCTTTTCTGCCCTGATGATATCGATCAGTTTTTGCGCAAAATCATGGTAGTGCGGGTGATCGGAATGTTTGATCTCGATCAGTACCTTGCACCTGCCCTTTATGGTATCCAATACCTCCTTTAATGTGGGAATTCTGGTGTCTTTGAAGGCCGGGCTGTGCCAAAAACCAGCATCTAGCTGCTTCAATTCTTCCAGTGTATAATCATGAACAAAACCCTCGCCGTCTGTAGTACGACCCAATGTTTCATCATGAAACACAATGATTTGCTCATCTTTGGTCTGTTGCACATCAATTTCTATCATGTCCACACCCATCTCCAGGGCTTTCACAATAGCGGGAATGGTGTTTTCAGGAGCAATCCCCGAAGCCCCCTTATGAGCAATGATCTCAAATTCCTTATCCTTAAGGTCAGCATCAATCTTTGAACTGACAATCATATTACGATAAATCCATGGCTCAAAAATGGCCATGCAAAGGAACAGGAAAAGGAAAGGAAGAGAATATAAAATGAATTTTCTGGTCATTCTATTGCTTCAGTTGGTCCCGTGAATTTAATCAAATCATCCATTAAAACTGAGTTTGTGTATGCATTATAACTCAACTGGTAATTTTCAAACCCAATTCTTTTAATTGCTCCTGGTCAATGGTTGACGGTGTATCTATCATCAGGTCTCTTCCGCTGTTATTTTTAGGGAATGCCATGAAATCTCTGATAGAATCGCTACCACCTAAAATAGCGCACAGTCTGTCCAGACCAAAAGCGATTCCTCCGTGTGGAGGGGCCCCATATTCAAACGCATCCAGCAAAAACCCAAACTGTTTTTGAGCTTCCTCTTTAGTGAAGCCTAACAGATCAAACATCTTATTTTGAAGGTCACGACTGTGAATCCTGATAGAACCACCACCTATTTCAGACCCATTGATTACCACATCGTAAGCGTTGGCCCTTGCTTTGCCTGGCTCTGACTCTAATAGATGCACATCATCCTTATGCGGTGAAGTGAAAGGATGGTGTATGGCATGATATCTCTTGGTCTCCTCATCCCATTCTAGCAATGGAAAGTCAAAGATCCATACCGGCTTAAATACGTTTTTATCCCTCAGGCCAAGCTCATTGCCCATATGCAGCCTCAATTCAGACAGGGCTTTTCTGGTAGCATTTGCCTCCCCAGCCAAAATAAGCATGAGGTCGCCCGGTTTGGCGCCAAACTCATCAGCCCAGGATTTCAGCTCTTCTTCTGAGTAGAATTTGTCTACTGAAGATTTCAATGTCCCATCCGCATTATATTTCACGTAGACCAGGCCCTTTGCTCCGATCTGTGGTCGCTTCACAAAATCTGTCAAAGCATCTACCTGCTTTCGGGTATATTCGGCACAGCCACTGGCATTGATGCCTACCACCAATTCGGCACTGTCAAATACGTTGAATCCTTTGCCCTGTGTAAGGTGATTCAACTCACTGAATTTCATTTCAAACCTCAGGTCTGGCCGGTCATTGCCGTACGACTTCATGGCCTCATCGTAGGACATATGAGGGAAGGTGCCCAGATCTACATTGCGGGTTTTCAAAAACAATCTTCTAATCAATCCCTCAAAAATCTCAACAACATCTTCCCGGGTGACAAAGGACATCTCACAGTCTATCTGTGAAAACTCCGGCTGACGGTCCGCTCTGAAATCTTCATCTCTGAAGCACCTCACAATTTGATAATACCGATCAAAGCCCGACACCATCAGCAATTGCTTGAAGGTCTGTGGCGACTGAGGCAATGCATAAAATTCTCCATGATGGATCCTGGATGGTACCACAAAATCCCTTGCTCCTTCCGGAGTGGACTTGATCAGATATGGGGTCTCAACCTCCATAAACTGCTGCTCATTCAGGTAGCTTCTTGTTTCGGACATGATCTTGTGCCTAAGCTCCAGCCCTTTTCTCACCGGATTTCTGCGTAGGTCAAGGTATCGGTATTTCATCCTTAAGTCTTCTCCACCATCGGTCTCATCTTCAATGATGAATGGCGGGACTTTCGACTCATTCAGACAAGAATAGGTCTCTACAACTACCTCTATGTCACCGGTAGGCAGCTTATCATTTTTAGCATATCGCTCTGAAACCTTGCCTGTAACAGAAAGCACGAATTCGCGTCCTGCTTTTCTCGCTTGTTTCAAAACATCTTCATGCGTCTTCCCTTCCTCAAACACAAGTTGAGTCAATCCGAATTTATCTCTGAGGTCAATCCACAACATCCCCCCTTTATCACGTACCCTTTGCACCCATCCGGTAAGCGTAACTGATTCACCAACATGCGATTTTCTTAGCTCTCCGCAGGTATGTGTTCTAAGCATTTATCTGAAGTTTAATTGAAACAAACAGCGGCAAATTTAACAATAGTTTTAGCTTTGAGATAATTAAAAATTTAACCGATGAAGCAAGTACTGATCAGGGTGTGGATCGTAGTGATTCTATGCAGTTATTGGCCTTTGTCTGCTCAACATAAGCTGGAAAAGGTACAGATCAATAAAGATATCAGCTTATTACTCCCCGAGGATTTTATCCTTATGTCTAAATCTGAGCGGATCAATAAATATGTGAGCTCTAAAGAGCCACTGGTCATGTATACCAGCTACGACCGCAACATCGACTTCGGCATCACCCTGACCAACCTTGGCTGGGCTGCCGATGACCTGGAATTACTCATGCAATTCTATGTTTCCGGCATCAGAAACCTTTACAATGAAGTGGAGTTTTCTCAAAAGGAAGTGAAAGAAATCAATGGTCGTGAATTCATTATTCTTGAATTTGTGTCGAAA
This sequence comes from Cyclobacteriaceae bacterium, assembly GCA_965228595.1. Classification (GTDB taxonomy): domain Bacteria; phylum Bacteroidota; class Bacteroidia; order Cytophagales; family Cyclobacteriaceae; genus UBA7330. Next base: position 1,427,802 of record OZ245828.1, read on the forward strand.
GTTACGGATGAGGACAATGTATTTGGTGGTCCTGCTGCTACCAGCAAATACACCTATATTCAGTATACCTTATTCAACAACCAGGTGTTGCTCTTCAACTTTTCCGCTCCAGCCAGGGTCATGGACCGATGGCAATCCACGGCAAAAAGTATGATGGAAAGTATCCGGATCGATGACTGAGCTAAGCATACATTCCGATGAGCATTTTATGAAGCAAGCCCTAAAAGAGGCAGAGAAAGCATTTGAAAAAGGAGAGATTCCGATTGGTGCAGTGGTGGTTTCCAACAAGACAATCATTGCCAGGGGTCACAACCAGGTGGAACAATTAAATGATTGTACCGCACATGCAGAGATGCTAGCCATCACATCCGCTCAGAATTATTTGGGAAGCAAATACCTGGATCAATGTACACTTTATGTCACGCTGGAGCCTTGTGTGATGTGTGCCGGTGCCCTCTATTGGTCTCAGCTGGAGAAACTCGTCTTTGCTGCCAAAGATGAGAAGAGAGGTTTCAGCAATCATGGGAAACTGCTTCACCCAAAAACCAGTATCCTGAGTGGGTTAATGGACGAAGAATCATCCATTTTGATTAAATCATTCTTCAAACAGCTGAGAGGGAACAATTCCTGAGAGATAATGTTTTATATTCGAAGACTGAAAAACTTGAACAATAAATCATAATAAATTATGGCATTTGAATTACCCGATCTACCCTATGCGCACAATGCGTTGGAACCACATATTGATGCAAAAACCATGGAAATACACCATGGCAAGCATCATGCTGCATACGTTTCAAAACTAAACGCAGCGATTGAAGGCACCCCCATGGCCGGAAAGTCCCTTGATGACCTGATGAAAAATCATTCAGACGTCGGTGCAGTTCGCAACAACGGAGGTGGTCACTGGAACCACTCACTTTTCTGGACCATCATGAGTCCTAAGGGAGGCGGTACGCCTTCAGGAGATCTGGCTTCTGCTATTGACAGTGCCTTCGGATCGTTTGATAAATTTAAAGAAGAGTTCAGCAATGCTGCTGCTACACGATTTGGATCTGGCTGGGCATGGCTTTGTGTGGAAGGTGGTAAACTTTCGGTGTGCTCAACACCCAACCAGGATAACCCATTAATGCCAGGGTCAGGATGTAATGGAACACCAATCCTTGGATTAGATGTATGGGAGCATGCCTATTATCTGAACTATCAGAACAGGCGACCTGATTATATCAACGCTTTCTTCAATGTAATTGACTGGGATGCTGTAGCTAAGAAATTTGCTGCTGCTAAATAATCCCATTAGAATATTCTTACCCAAAAAAGCCTCCATACCCGGGGGCTTTTTTCTTTCCCACTCAAATAAGCGATAAAATTGAAATATCAGGCAGATCTGAACAGGGCCATTTCTTCGAAAAAGCAGAATAAGCAATTGCTTGATAAATATCGTCGTGAAAAACCCAAAGACCTCGATCAGAAATTTCATCAGGCACATGAAGAAGTATTCGAAGAAATAGATTGTCTGGACTGTGCCAATTGCTGCAAGACCACCAGCCCCATTTTTCTGATGTCTGATATCGAAAGAATGGCTAAAAGCCTGAAACTTGCACCTGGGATATTTATCGAAAAATACCTCTACCTGGATGCTGACAATGACTATGTATTGAAGTCCTCACCTTGTCCCTTTCTCCTGGACGACAATACCTGTCTGGTATATGAGGATCGCCCAAAAGCATGTAAAGAATACCCGCATACCAATCGAAAAAAGATGCACCAAATCACCCGGCTAACCTGGAAAAACAGTATGATTTGCCCCGCTGTTACGCGAATTCTGGAGAAATTACGTGTAATAACGTAGACAAGCAATTTCCTGAAATTTCAAACGGATAACTTATTGATTACCTGATATTTACAGTTGATTTTTTGGGTAAATTAAGAGAATTACCATCCCGTATTTCATGGACCCGTCTACGGGAAAAAACCTATGGTATTCAATCTCCATTCCCTTTACTATTACATTGAAATTGAATGTAACACGAACGAGAAGGTCATTTATCCGGATCGTTAATTTATCTAATTAATATGGAAATTGTTAAGGTCGCAGAAAGGTCAAAAAGTTCAGAACGCTTTTTTCATCAGCCTTCAACTGCAAGTTTCGTAGCAGAATCAACTGGAATCATTATCGAAGCCAACGATAGTTTTTTCTCCCTGATACAAAGAAGTGAAGCTGAAGTACTTAATAGAATGTATTTCCAGAATCTCCTGCCTATGGGTGGAAAGATCTACTACAATTCCCAATATGCCCCACTTCTTCAACTCCATGGTAAGATCAATGACGTACGATTTGAAATTGTGCGCAGAGATCACTCCAAAGTATTGGTCCTGGTCAACTCTCAGATAAATCGAGAAGGTAAGATTGAAAGCCGTATTACCGAGCTAAAGCCAGGAAGAAACTTTCACAGCGATCAGTCGCCTGAAAAAGCAAAAATTCAGGAAATGTCTGATGAAATAGCCCGACTCAAGGCTCAGCTAAAAGAAAAAAATGCAAAGATCAATGAGCAGGAAGAAGAACTGGAGCGACTGGATGCCATAAAGAATAAATTCTTCAACGTAGTTTCGCATGACATGAAAAGCCCATTGTGTGGGTTGAGCGGATTTGTGAACATGATTATTGAAAATGCGGATGACTTTTCAAAAGATCGAATGCTTGAGGTATCAAAACAGTTTAAAGATACCATAGATGGAACTGTTCAGCTGGCAGACAATCTGATCAATTGGGCTCAATCACAGATGAATGGCTTTGACATTCACCCTGAAATCATTCATCCCGAAGAGCTTGTCAATGAGGTACTGGACCTTTGTTCAACCTCTGCCAGGAAGAAAAACATCAGACTGGCACAGGAGATCAAAGAGCAGATGGTCGTCTACGGAGATAGAAATCAGCTGACTTTTATCCTGAGGAACCTTGTAAATAATGCAATTAAATTCACGCATACTGGAGGACTTATCGGTATCGAAATTTCAGAAAATGAATATGGCGACTCGGTATTGACAGTAACCGATAATGGGATAGGACTTACCGAGTCTCAGATTGGGGCGCTGCTTATGCAAAATAGAAATAACAGCACTTTAGGTACTTCCGGTGAAAAAGGAACAGGTATGGGGTTGATGCTTACTCAGGAGTTTGTTCAGATGCATGGAGGTAAACTGGAGGTAACCAGTAAAAAAGGGGAAGGAAGTACTTTTAAAATAACACTGAATCCTCTTGAGTTAAATAAAAAACTATTGGCTATCTAACGAGATCTTCTCAACTAGCAACAAGAAGACGCTAACCGAAACCTATTAAATGGCGCTCATTTACATTGAGTGCCATTTATTATATTCAGTGACTATCTCAATAAGATCCCGATATCTATAGTCCCTGTCCTCTATGGCTTTGGCTATATGGGGAGCATCATCAAAATAGGGAACCAATTTCTTTCTGAAGAAAAGCATTGATACCTGCACATACTGTAATTCATCCTCACGGATCAGGTAGAAATTCCCATCAAAATTCGGCCCCGAGTCATCCACATATTCATCCATATAGAGCGTGAGGTAACCAGCTATATACACCTTTAAAAAATGCTTCTGACCGATCTTAATTCTCGAAACCCTCAGCAGGTCGTTTCCCCTGCTAAAAGGGACGCTGTGAAAATTCGATCCTGCCCTGCTATAAGCCATTAGCTGATCAGGTCGAAACTTTAAACGCTTTTTCTTGTGCTTCAAAATGATCCGATCCAACAACTTGGCTGAAAACCCGTCCTTTCTGTCTTTGACCAGCCCATAAAGTGTGTCACCACTATTCAACACCACATAGCCTTCCAAAAAATCCCTTTGAGCCAACGCACTGGTAACATAGATCAGGAGAAGTCCGATAATAAGTACTCTTTTCATGTGTGTATAATTGATTTTAATAGGTCACATGGAATGTCCGGGTACTTCAAAACTACAACCAGACCTCGATTTTCTTTCAAATACTCATGCTCGGTTAGTATAGCTTGCTTTATGGACATTTCATGCCATTAAGGTAGCAAAAACAATGCCTTCAGGATTACCTTAGCAAGAACCCTGGCATATTTTTCACGATTTTAACAATGCTATATTAAATGGATCATTCAGCAGAATGGGTAATTGATCAGCTAAAGCAAATGGCTAATCCCGACTTGGTGGCGGGTATCAGCAGGTTCGGTATCCAAACAGAAAATGTGGTTGGTATCCGAAGCCCTGAGCTACGTAAGCTTGCCAAAGCACTTGGGGTAAACCAGGGACTTGCAGATTTACTTTGGAAATCGCACATCCATGAGGCCAAACTATTAGCTACCTATATAGCTGATCCGAGAAAAATCACAATTGAAAAATCTGAAGATTGGCTTGGCGACATTTATTCCTGGGATATCTGCGATAGTTTCTGTCGGACACTTGCTGATACTGACTATGCCTATACACAAACTATGGTCTGGTCTTCAAGAGATGAAGAATTTGTCAAGCGTGGCGGATTTGCGACCATGGTGAATCTGGCCATTCACGATAAAAAGGCTCATGATCATCAGTTGGAAGCATTCTTTCCCTTCATTATTAGGGAAGCCTGGGATGAAAGAAACTTTGTGAGGAAAGCAGTGAACTGGGCACTACGCCAAATTGGAAAGAGAAATCCTGTTCTCCATCAAAAAGCCATTGAAGTAGCTCATCAAATAAAAAATCAGGGCACCAATTCTGCAAAATGGATTGCAAATGGTGCCCTGAAGGAACTAACAAGTATGGCGGTAATCGGCAGACTTAATAAAAAGTCCTAAAAAAGGCGTTAGTTCCTGCTTACAAAATCTTTACGGTCTACTTTCAATTCCGGAATGCCCAGCATATTGGCGACCTCATCATAGTTGGAAAAATCGACCCTTCCCGATTCCCAAAACTGTGCCGGAATGATCACTACCCGTACTACCTGGTTGAGCAGATCACCTTCCTGTAGGTTTGAAAGTGGGAACTGAGCATCCATAAACAGCCTCACGTCATACATGGTAAAGTCGTAGTTGTATTGAAAGATACCCTCGTCCAATATGATGGTCTGCGGAAGTAATCTCCAGATATCTACATCTTCAGAGGTTACCTCCCATAGCAGATATACCAGTGCTTTATCTTCGTTGAATACTTCAAAATCCTGAGGCAGCTCCAATATCACCTCATAATCGGGCGCCACAAAATCAATATCTACAAATTCAAACAAATAACCACTCTCTCCAGACACACCTTGCGGGCCCGGATCCCCTTTAGGGCCTTCTGGTCCCGGAGGGCCTTGAGGTCCAATCAGTCCATCGTCGTTGTTACATCCGGCCAATGCCAAAAGCAATGGGGCTACTATTAAAAATCTTATAAGTCTCATGACCTTATTCTTTTGATGTTGTTAGGTTAAAATCAAACATTGTTCCACTTTTTATAAAATTGTAAAATAAATCTAAAATTCATCAGTATGGCTACGAACAAGACCCTACCGAATGATAGTAATGTAAATGCATTTATCGAATCTGTGGATGAAGATAAGAAAAGAGTTGATAGCTTCAAATTGATGGAAATCATGCAGGAAATCACCAGGGAACCTCCAAAAATGTGGGGCTCGAGCATTGTTGGTTTTGGCAACTATCACTATAAATATGAATCTGGTCGGGAAGGTGATTTTTTTATTGTTGGATTTTCTCCAAGAAAACAAAATCTCACACTTTATATCATGCCGGGCTTCGAACGCTATGGTAAACTGATGGCTGATCTTGGAAAATACAAGACTGGGAAAAGTTGCCTGTATGTTAAATCACTGGATGAGGTAGACCTGGAGGTCCTGAAGGAATTGATCGGTGAATCTGTATCCTACATGAATAAAAAATACAATTGAGTAAATCAATTGACCGAATACTAACCAAAGGCACACGGGTTTTATAATTTCGCCATCAAACTTTATGCTATGTCATCAATTAAACTCGTCTCCTGGAATGTGAATGGTATCCGGGCGATGATGAAAAAAGATTTTATCAAAGATGTGAAAACGATGTCGCCAGACATCTTATGCCTGCAGGAGACCAAGGCACAGCCTGAAGAAGCCAAATCCGCTTTGAGCATTCTTTCGGAATATGAAACATTTGTCAACAGTTCTAAGGAACGCAAGGGGTATTCCGGTACAGCCATACTGACCAAAACAAAACCCATAGAAGTTGCTGAAGATATTGGAATCGAGGAGCACGATATGGAAGGAAGGGTCATTACTGCAGAGTATGATTCCTTTATCCTGGTGACGGTTTATACTCCGAATTCCGGGGAAGGAATGAAGCGGCTGGATTACCGTAAAACCTGGGATGAGGCGTTCCTGGAGCACATACAAGCCCTGGAAGAGAAAAAACCTGTGGTGATTTGTGGAGATTTGAACGTGGCCCATCAGGACATTGACATCGCCAGACCAAAAGCTAATTATAACAAAACCTCCGGATATACTCAGACTGAAATTGACGGCATTAACAACCTGCTCAATGCCGGTTTCATTGACACTTTCCGGGTATTTTATCCCGATGAAGTGAAATACAGTTGGTGGAACTATAAATTTAATGCCCGTGCCAGGAATGTAGGCTGGAGGATTGATTATTTTCTGGTAAGCGAGCGCCTGAAGTCCAATTTGAAAAATGCAGAAATTCACAATGAATTCCTGGGATCCGATCATTGTCCGGTCTCCATTGAACTTACATTTTAATATCATTTAAAACACCTAATTTTACCAGGATATACCTAACCGCTCACCAATGGATCTGAAAAGAATTCCTTTGCATGAAATACACGTAGGCCTCGGTGCTAAAATTGTTCCGTTTGCCGGCTTCGAAATGCCAGTAAGATATTCTTCCGATAAAGAGGAACACCTTGCCGTGAGAAATGATGTAGGCGTCTTTGACGTTTCCCACATGGGTGAATTTATGGTTTCAGGCCCGAAAGCGCTGGAAACACTGCAGTGGATCTCTTCCAATGATCTTTCAAAGCTATCTGTAGGTCAGGCACAGTATGGGTATCTGCCCAATGACAAAGGAGGAGTGGTGGACGACTTCATTACATATAAGATGGGGGAGGAAGAATACATGTTGGTAGTAAACGCGTCCAACATAGAAAAGGACTGGACGTGGATCACCAGCCAAAACAAAGGCGCCACCCTTAAAAATATCTCAGAAGACATCGTTCTTTTGGCTGTGCAGGGACCCAAAGCCTCGGATACACTCCAAAAGCTTACTGATGCTGATCTTTCCTCTGTAAAATACTATCACTTCATAGAAGATACCCTGGCCGGAAAAAAGATGATCATTTCAGCGACCGGGTACACAGGTGCTGAAGGATTTGAACTTTATATTCGAAAAGAAGATGCCAAGGAAGTATGGAAAGCCATATTTGAAGCAGGTGCGGAATTCAACATCCTTCCTATTGGCCTGGGAGCAAGAGACACCCTCCGATTGGAAATGGGTTTTTGCCTCTATGGCAACGACATTGACGAGGACACTTCACCCATTGCAGCAGGATTAGGATGGGTTACGAAATTCACCAAGGATTTTATTAATGCTGATCAGCTAAAAAAAGACAAAGAAGCAGGCACAGAATTTAAATTGGTGGGACTGGAAATCATTGACAAAGGCATCCCCAGGCATGGATACCGCATTGTTGATGACGAAGGAAATATCATGGGCTTGATCACTTCAGGGTCCATATCACCGGTCACTAACAAGGGAATAGCCCTGGGCTATATAAAAACCGGACTTCACAAGCCTGGTACGGAAGTGAACATTGAAATCCGAAATAAAAACATTAAGTCCAAAGTTGTGAAAACACCATTCATATAACGCTCGATGCAAGATGAAAACCGTTGAAGTTTGTTTGACCCCCGATCTGATACAGCACTTCAACCTCAAAGGAAAAGTGGTTGTCGTTGTTGATATTTTCAGGGCTACATCCTGTATAGTCACCGGACTTGCTTATGGTGTAAAAGCTATTTATCCTGTAGCTACTGTTGAGGAATGTAAAAACTACAAGAAAAAGGGGATAATCATAGCGGGCGAGCGTGGTGGAGAAAAGGTGGCTGGATTTGATGTAGGCAACTCCCCCTACGAGTACATGAATGATGAATTTCAGGATAAAGATATTGCCGTAACTACCACCAATGGAACCCATGCCATCTTAAAATCCATAGGAGCAGATCAGATTCTTATTGGTGCTTTCCTAAACCTTAGGGCTATGGCTGATTTTATCCTCGATTCCAACAAGAATGCTATTATCCACTGTGCTGGCTGGAAAGGGATGGTCAATATCGAAGACACATTATTTGCCGGTGCCCTGATCAATGAAATAAAGGCAACTCACCAGCCATCAGGCGATTCTGCCTTTATGGCCGGTGATTTGTACCAATTTCACCACATGGATCTGCTGCATGCGGCTCACAATTCTTCACATGCCAAAAGACTGGCTGCTTTTGGAATTGAAAAAGACCTGGATTTTTGCATGGAGATGAGTCTTTACTCGATCATCCCCTCCTATCAGGATAAAAAAATCACACTTCTGTAAGTTGATGACTTAAACCAATCGATAGATATCCATGATCTTTTTCAGGATATTCTCAAAATCTATCTTCAGGTCGATGAGTTTACCTGAATGGATATCAAACACCCATCCATGGACTGTAATTCCACGTTCCTTATAAGCCAATTGTACCTCTGAAGTCTTCAAAACATTTACACACTGTTCCTGTACATTGAGTTCGACCAGTCGTCTATATTTTTCCTCTTCATCTTTGATGGCATCCAGTTCGGTCTTATGGATTCTGTAAACATCCCGGATGTTTCTCAACCACGGATTCAGGATGCCAAGATCTGCAGATTGCATCGCAGCCTTTACACCCCCACAGTAATAATGCCCGCATACTACAATGTGATCGACCTTTAAATGAGCAACGGCATAGTTGATTGTAGACATGACCCCCAGATCAGTATTGGGCACCATGTTGGCAATATTTCTGTGAACAAAAACATCCCCGGGATTCACACCCATAATCTCTTCGGCAGTTACCCTACTATCAGCACACCCCACATAGAGTATAGGAGGGTTTTGTCCTTTGGAAAGGTTTTTAAAATAGTCCTTGTCTACATTTAACTTGTCTTGAATCCATTTTTTGTTGTTTTCGAAAATCTGATCAATCTTCATTAGAATCAATTTTTAAGGTTACATTAATATACTTTTTGTTGGGGTCAATGGTTCAGGAAGCTCTTTTTCGCCAAGCATCTCCTTTAAATCAATTTCTATGGTCCTGCTCAGGGCAGCCATTGGGATATCATTGGCACCCCCCTGAAATGGATTTTCTGTAGCTTCTCCTATCTTTTCCATCGTATGAAAAACCCACGATACCAAAGTACTAAAGGGAATGGTCAGCCATACAAGGTATTCCCCCAGCTTTTGGAATTCAGGAAGCATTCCAAATGGAATGAGAAATAAAAACAGCCAAACGAAGTAAAGGTTTAGCGTGGCGAACTGTCTGGGATATGGAAAATTTTTGATCCGTTCGGATTTGCCCTGATGATCATACAATTCCTTCAGGAGGTTTTCCATCTCCATGTGACGAAAGTCTTCGATCAATCCCTTATCCAATAGCGTTTTGAGTTCAGCAGATTGGTTGGCAATAAGCTGAGTGGAAGGGTTTTTTGTCTTCAGTATTTTTTCAAGTTCTTCTTTATCTAAAAATTCACTCAATACATCCTCTATCTTAACGACCTCCTCAGGGACTGTATATATCTTTTTATACTCACTATTCTCTTTGGATGTCATGGATTCCCACGCCCGTGGTTGTCTCAGCTGATATCGCAAGGCATTTACCCAGGCCAAGTGGCGATAGATCAATCGGGAATGTAGCGCTTTCAAATCCTGCATGCTGAGCGGTTTGTCTGCATGCCTATTGGTTACAAAATCCCTGGACATAATTCCCCAGGTCCTGCTGGAATTGATGATGGCTCCCCATATCTTCCTGGCTTCCCAGAGCCGGTCATAGGTTGCATTGTTCTTGAACCCAATTAAAAATGCAACTGCCGTTCCGATTAGGGCGATGGGCACCCAGGGAAGACCAATTTGCTTTATATCAAAGATGGAATACAGTACCGTGGGGATGGTTGAAATAATCACAAAACTAAAGATTGCTCTCCTGGTCCAGAGAATGGCTTCTAACAATCCAAAAGTTTTTCCTGCATGCATAGAAAAGGCAAGATAGTATCCAAATCGTTACTACGGAAATCCTGCAAAAGGTCTCTGAAATTTACGCTTCTGAGTAAGCGGTTATTTGCGTTTAATACCACATAAACAATAAAACCGCCCCGGCTTTCCGGGGCGGCAGTCAAATCCAGCAACACGCCAGACAGACTTCTGCCTAGTGTTTCTTGATTAATCTAAACTGAGAAGTTTTCTCCGTAACCAGATTTTCTACTTTCAAAATGTAATTTCCTGAGGTCAAACTCCCCAGATCTATCCGTGGAGCAATCTCTTTGGTTAGTACCACTTTGCCCTGAAGGTCTAATATGGTAAGGTTTCCTTTTTCAATACCTCTAACTTCCACATAGTTCACCGTTGGATTGGGAAATACTTTGATACCTGCTTCTACAAATGAGGTTCCCAGAACTGAAGTCAATGAGAACGTTTCAGTCACTTCACCCTGATAATTCGCATCCGAAATGGTCACTACCAGTGCGTAATCACCTACATCTACCGGCGCTGTAGTTAATCCATCATAGGTAACACTGTAGGCCAGACCATCAGGATCTGTTGAGATAGTGGGGATCTTTTCTGTACCATCTGCTTCTTGTTCAAGGTTCGTGATCGTGATAGTGGCTTCTGCTTTTTCAACCGTCAGCGTTCCATTTACCTTGGTGATGTCATAATTGTCGGCACTACCACCTGTAAGGGTTATGTCGTATTCCCCTGCATCGCTAGACATTCCGGCTGTAGTACCTGTGGATGGTGGCGTGATGTCACCTTCATCATCTCCATTCACAAATCCATTATAGGAAATCGTTAAGGTTGGATTCGTCTCACCATAAGTTTTGGTCTTATCGTCTGCGGTGATGGTCAGGGGAGCTTTGGTTGTAGAAAAGGTTTGAGTGACCGAGATGGCTGGATTGAAAATGTCATTTCCTACCTGTGAAGCCCTGACAGTAATGCTACCAACACCTGTTACTGTTAAACTACTGCCTGTAATTTCTCCCGGTCCTTCAGTCACCGTGAAGGTGACTGACAGGCCGGAAGTGGCGGTGGCAGCTAGCGAAAATGAATCTCCGTATTTCTTATCGGAGATTGTATTAAATGTTATTGACTGATCGGTTTTGGTCCCATCTGTTACAATGACTGTTTCTATCACAGTCTCAGCAGAATAATGGTTGTCATCCCCGGCTTGTGACACATGGATCACCAGTTCACCAGTGCCGGTAAACGTCAGCGTATTACCACTCAGAGTAGCAGGACCGGATTCAAGCTCGAAGGTAAGAGGTAGATCTGAGTCAACAGAAGCTTCCAAATCCAATGTACCATCGGCAATGTTTACACTTGTTGGAGGATCAAAAGTGATAACCTGACTCCTCTTTTCAATTTCTAAAGACGCATCGATCAAAGTAATGTTATAGTTTTGGGAGGTAGCTCCTCCCAGAGTGATTTCATAAGATCCTATTGCGGAACCTTCAGTACCACTGGTTTCGATGGTTACCGGCGTATCCAGATCCGCTTCTGTATCATCATACTCAAAACCTGAAATGGCATAGGTGAATTCAGGTAATGGGTCACCAAAACTGATCGTTTGGTTATCTGCAGTAATCGTTAGGTCTGCTTTGCTGATAGCAATAACCTGCTCCACATCTGCGGCAACACTTACGGAATCATTACCAACCTGCATGGCGGTAATGGTAGCCTCACCGGCTCCCTGAATGATCAGTTCGTTGAGCTGGTCATCTATGGTTACCACAGACGCATCACTGGACGAATAGGTGATCTTTAAATTATAGGTACTTGTGGCCAACAGGTCAATAGGTCCGTCACCGTAGGTAGCCGGTGCTAATTCCGGGAAGGTTATTACCTGGTCATAGCCAACCACCTCAAACTCATTGATCACAGATTGAGCCGGGTAATAATCAATATCTCCGGGTTGGCTGGCCTTGACCTGAACAATCCCTATTGAACCATCCAGTGTCAAAGTATTGCCTTCAACAGATGCAGGACCTGAAAGCACCTCAAATTCTACAGTTAATCCCGAACTGGCAGTGGCTTCCAGCGTAAATGGATCATCATCAAAAGCCTTGTCGGATAGTGCCGGAAAGTCGATGGTTTGCTCGGTTTTGAAGAAGGTCCAACCACTGGTATTTCCCAGATTAATCGAACTATAGGCATTGAAGGTGGCACCTCCTGTTGCAATATTATCTTTGATCTCCAGATATTCTGCTTCAATGGTACCGGAGGCCTGGCTGAGTGTACCCACCTCTCCTTCAACACTACATGAAAGAATAATAGGGTCTTCTGCTGTTCCCACCATTTCAATTTGTGTAGCTGTGACTGTGGCCCCAGACCGAATGGTTATCGCTGAACCGGCTTCTACAATTAAATTATTCACAGTGATATCGTGCTCTATGCGCCCATCATCCGTGCCGTTGGATTGCCTGATGATCAGGTCATTAATGGTTACATCATTTGAATTGGAATAGTCGGGGCTAAATGACGAGCTGAAGACCATGGTCGCTGCACTGGCATCAATGATGTAATTGGTTGCAGTTCCGTTGGTTAATGAACGGCTCACGAATTCTGAGGTCCCCAGGTCCATTACGATAGCGTTGTCACCATCCAACCTGGTAGAAAAACTAATGTTCACATAATTATTGTCAGTAACAAAGGTCCCGTTAGATATCGTAAGTTCACGAACTTTTAGGGTGTCAGTCAACATAAATGTACCAGGTCCCTCAAAGAAGAACTCACCACTGGTATATAAGTATGGATTTTTTGCTGAAATGGTAACCGATTCATCTGACAACAGGTGAATTTCATCCGGATAAAAAACTGCAATGGGTGAAATATTTAATGACCCGTATATATTGAGGATTACATCCCCTGAGATGGTTGCCCCCACATCCATTCCTGACATATCCAGGGTATTCATACTGATCGAGCTGTAGTCAATGGTTAGCTCATCGTCTGTAGAGCTAAATGAGTTGGCGTCCAGATAAACATTATCCAATACCCCTGGTTCCCCGGTATGAAAAGTAGACCCACCACTGGTCGTTGCCCAGTGATTTGCAAAGTCGGACCAATTGCCGGATCCCCCTACCCAGTAATAATCCTGGCTGGTGACGCTCGTAATATTCCAACCGGTGTTGTTCCCGTTATCAATGGTTTGATCGGCATTGAAAGTCGCTCCTCCAGTTGCCGCTATATCCTGTAATATGAGATAAATCCCGGCAACAGTGCCGGATGCAACAGATAGGGTAGCCTGAGAACCGGGGCTACTCGAACTCAAATTAATTGGTGAAGCTTTGGTACCCGTGAGCAAAAGGTTTGAGACTGTTTGGGTGGTCCCATCCGTTAAAGAAATATTGACCCCTGGCTCAAGCTCCAACGTACTGAATGTGTTGGAACCACTCACAGATCCATTTCCAGTCATCGTCAGATGATTAAAAGAAAAGTCATCACCGTAAAAATCTCTTGTAATGATAATTTGAGAGGTCCCCGAAACAATGGTTGTTGTACCGGAAGCCACAACTTTGAAGTCACGCGTATTGATCACCGCACTGCCCAGATCAACATTGGAATCAGATGACTGAATGTTAAAGGTAAAACTTACATTGATCGTGACATCTCCAAGATTCACAGAGCCACCATATATGTTAAAATTCCCGCAATTCACCTCGTCATACATGGTATATTCTCCGGTTCCCCTAAATGAGAAGTTTTGAATGCTACCACCACCATAGTGAAACTCAAGCCCTGTCTCATCGCCATAACCTCCACCATTATAAATGGATTTGGTCATGTCCTCGGTGAAGATCACATTGCCATAGGCTTTTACCTGGCTCTCATAGGGCGCATAAAGTGTAGGGTTATTGGTCACACCCGTCCAATCCATGTCCTTAAAGCTGGCTTCAGGAATATCGATATTTACAGTTTGACTTGCTTGTGTAAATGAATTGGCATCAAAAAACACATTATCATATTTACTGGGATAATCGGTATGAAAAGTGCTGCCACCCGAAGTTGTTGCCCAATGCGTCGGGTCATCCCAGTCCCCTCCGTCTCCTACCCAATAGTAGTTTTCTCCCGCCGGAGCCGTAATGGTCCATCCGTCGTTATTCCCATTGTCAATGGAGTTTGTGGCATTGAAGGTGGCACCACCTGTGGCGTGAATGTCCTGAAGCGTAACGAAGTCAATATTAATTGTACCACTGCTTGCGCTAAAAGTCGCTTCCGTACCTTCAGAAAAGGTTTTTACCTGGAGGTCTGAGTATTTATCACCGCCAGCAACAAAATCATTTAAACTCTGTACAGATCCTGCCTCTACATACAGCGTTCCAGCTAATAATGTCACAACATTGAGGTTATTGACATTGTATAATGATCCACCATCCTCAAAGGTGATGTCATAATAAGTAAATGGTCCGTTTCCATTCAGATCGCCCCTAAGCTGACCCGTAATGATTTCTGATGTCCCGGCATCCAGGTCCAGATCTGATGCGCTGGAATTCCAAAAAGTCTGACAATTGATGGTACTGCTCCCAAGGTTAAGGTCAAGCAGATTGCCGGTAGTGCTTGTAACATAAATGGTGTTTGAAGTGGTGATATCATAATTGGCAGTAGAAAAGGTTCCTTTAGTGAAATAGATGCGATAAGTATCCAGATTCCCATCCAGAGACCACCCTCCTGTGCCATCGAATCTGAGCGTACATGAAGTACCAAAAGAAACACCACTTGTGGTGATGGTCTCTCCCATATCCGAGGATTTGAAATAAATTTCGTCCAGGTTGTAATCGACATCCGTGTTCATCACTGCAGAACCATAGATATCCAGCTGATCGGACGCATTGATTGCCGGGAAGTTGGTGGCACCAGTCCAGTCGAAATCATGACAAACCGCAGCAGCATCTATGGTCACACTTTGTCCGCTACCTGAAAATGAATTAGCATCAAAGTATACATTGTCCAGTTCTGTAGGGGCCACTGCATGGTTGGTCGTACCACCGCTGGTAGTAGCCCAGTGGCTTACATCAGCCCAGTTACCGCTACCGCCTACCCAATGGTAGTCTTGTTGAGCGAAAGAAAAATGAATTGAAAAGATCAGCAAAAATAAGGCTGAGGAAATTCTAGGCGAGAAATCCATCGTTTTGACTTTTAGTGAACGATAAAATTCGGGATAAAAGCGATGGCAATCCATCCTATTTTCGTGAACTGCTGAATTGTTGAGTATAGAACAGAATATTCGGGGTAAACGAATTCTGACGTTTGGATTTAGGCATCCTGTATGAAAAAATAATTACCTAACATGCTCATTATCAATCATAACAAAAAACATGAATCGATCACTACAAGATTGTAAGGGCATTCATGAATGGCTGACGATAGGTCCTTCCCATGGGAATTTTTTCCGTACCCAGGAAAACATAGCCCTCCTGAATAGACGTGACTTTTGTTAGGTTGACTATGAAAGATTTATGTACACGGGCAAAAGGCAATTTACCCAGGTTCTCCTCTACCTTTTTAATTGGATGCGACAAGACATATGTTTTTGCATTGGCCACCACTTTGGCATAATTATCATCGGCTTCCACATAAGTGATATCCGTAGGGTTCAGCGCCACCAACTCACTTTGATCCTTCACAAAAATTTTATCCAGGTTGGGTGATGTCGCTACTGGCTTCTTGTGCCTATAGAGGGCTAACTCTATATTGGCTATCAGATTTCGTTCTTCAAACGGCTTAACAATGTAAGCTTCAGGCTTAACCTCTTTTACCCTGTCAAGCGTCTGATTATCATAATAAGAAGTTAAAAAAATCAGTGGATTATCACTCTTCTTTCGTATCTGACCAGCCAGATCTACTCCGTCTGTATCCCCTGAAATGAAAATATCCAACAGAAAGAGCTGATAGTCATTTTTTGTTAGCAGTGACATTGCTTCGATAGCGTTATCAGTCTGATCACAATCATATCCCCTTTTTGAGAGTATCATATTAAGATCAGCTGCAATGATCGCTTCATCCTCAACTATCAGGATCCGGGTCATGCGGGCTTACTTTTGTATGGGAATTGAATGGCAACACTTGTGCCCTTGCTCAGCTCATATGTTACTTCTGCTTTTAGCTTTTTAGACAAGTCATTGACCAGCAATGTCCCCAGGCTACCCTGCTTCACTTTGGGAGGTGTCTTCATCCCCTTACCATTATCGGAAACCATAAGGTTGATCATGTTATTATGAGCTTCTAACCTGACAATAATAAGCCCACTTTGCTTACCATCAAAAGCATATTTAAAACTATTGGTCACTAATTCATTCACAATCAGACCCAGAAGAATTACTTTATCCACATCCAGCATCAGTTCGGACGCTTCAAGCACTATTTCAATATCCTTCTCACTACTGGTATATGACTGCTCAAGATTGTCTATCAACTGGTCCAAATATTCAGCCAGATCAATTTCCGTAAGGTTTTCATTTTGGTACAATCGCTGGTGAATGAGTGCCATGGAATGCACCCTGTTTTTGCTTTCCAGCATCGCAGCATTGGCCTTTTCATCCGTGATGAAATTGGACTGAAGATTGAGCAGACTGCTTATCACCTGCAGGTTGTTTTTTACCCTGTGATGAATCTCTTTCATCAATAGCTCCTTATCAGACAGAGCCTGATTGATCACATCATTTTTTTCTTCAAGCCGCTTGTTTACTTTTTGCTTCACTCTATACATGTAAATGGCGAATCCAACACCCATCATCAGGATTAAGGTCAATGAAAGAAAAATATTACGTTCATTCTTCTGCCTGGCAGCTACAAGGGATGCCTCTTCATTCTGCAGTTTCAGGCTGATGATCTCGTTTTCCTTTTCCTGGGCCTTATAACGTTCTTCATACTCTGAAGTACGATCTATCACTTCTTCACTCACCAACCGGTCTTTAAGCTTATAATGCTTCTTATAAAATTCATTGGATTTTCTAAACTGACCAGTACGCTCAAAATGATTGGCCATTTGCAGATATAAGTCCTTTATTTCTTCAGGATTCTCCTCTTCACTAAAAAGCTCATGTGCCTTGTCAAAGTAAAAATTGGCAGAATCAAATGTGCCCATCTTTGAAAGGACCTCCGCTTTATACCTCAGTGCAGAGAATAAGAGATAATCTTCCTCAATCCCTTTGTCATTGATCACCTGATCATAGTACATGAGTGCATGGCCATAATCCCCGCGAGACTCGGCCACCACACCCAGTCCATTTAAGGCAAAAGCAAGATCTAATTTGTTGTTTTGACTTTCGGCAAAAGTCTTAACCTCTTTATAGTAATACTCAGCACTATCGAACTGCTCCAATGATATAAATACATTCCCAATATTGATAAAAATGTCTGCCCTTACCTGCTGATCCTTCACAGGATCCAGAATCTTAAGCGCACGTTGATAAATCCTCTTGGCATCTTCATACCTGTTTATCCTTCGATAGACAATGCCAAGGTTATTAAAAATATTGAGCAAAAGGCCCTCTTCAATCTTTGAGATCTCGAGCAATTCAATGGCGCGGTTATACCACGGCAATACACTTACATAGTTGCCTTTGAGCAGCTCCACCGTCCCCAGGTTGAATTGGAGTGTTGTAATGGATGAAGTATCCTTTATATGTTCAGCTATTTTTAGCCCCTTTCTATAATAAAAGTTGGCAGAATCCATTTGATAATCATAATCGAATGCTAGACCTGTTGCGCGGTATCCATTGATTTGATGTAAGAGGCTACCGGTTTCTGCAGCAGCTTTATTGAGTGATGCGGCGTAGTAGTATGAGGAATCAAAGTTTAATTCTGCCCACTCCTCCGCGAGTACATAGAAAATATCCATTCTCTCCTCCAGGTTATCTGTTGTAGTCAAAACCCGAGTGAGACTATCGATGGTAGAATTGGTCTGAGAATTTACATGAAGTATGACATTTAGAAAGATTAATATTAGGCTGTAACGGAATAACATGTATCCTTTAGAGAAGAATTATGAAATTAATAATCTTACAAGATAAGTGTTTTGTATTGCAGAAATCTTATCTTTCCTCCCAATAATTATATTTCAACCATAATTTAACCACAAAATGAAAAAATTATTAATCTTATGCGCCGCCTTGTTCATCGCGTTTGCTGGACAAGCACAAGAAAAACCTTTTAGAATAGGGATCAAATTCGGAGTCCCTAATATTGTTGGCTTAAATGCTGAATATGTAACACCGATATTAGGTGGCAAACTGGCCCCTACTGCTGATTTTTCTTACTTTTCCCTTTCTGCAGCAGGTGCTAAAGTGAGCTTTTCTTATTTAGAAATAGGATCAAACTATTATTTCATGAATCAAGGAAAGGGACTCTATGGCCACGTGAGCTATGGTAATATTGGCTTTAAAGGAACTTATGATGACCCTCAATACGGTGATGGAGAAGGCAAAGCAACTGTTAGCCTTGTAAATCTCAAGCTTGGAGCTAAACTTGGAAATACTGTATATTTCCGACCAGAACTTGGATACGCTGTTGGCAGTGGCGGAAAGGTGAGAGTAGAATATGATGGTTATTCTGAGGAAGAAGACATTCCGGGATTCCTGTCAGGTGGTCTGGTTGTAAACCTTGGATTTGGTTTCGCTTTCTGATCCAATATTTTATTGTATTAAAAGCCATTGGTCCGCCAATGGCTTTTTTTATGTCCATTGGGTAAATGGTCATCTATTATCCTGATCCACCTCATTTCAATACGAATGTTTCAATTTGATATTTGGCCAGATCAAATCCATTTGCCATGAAATCGGAAGGAATACACAGTTATTCAGGAAATGCCTTCGGGTGGGCTGGGCTTATTTGGGGCGGCCATCTATTATATCAGTATAGCATCAGGTTTCCGGATGGAGATTATGTCGATGACTCAAGGCAATTGCCAGGCTGGCATTTCTTGTCAATGAATGACTTAAGTTTTCTTGGAGCTAATAGGGACAAATCAAATCAATCACCCTCTCAGTTTATCCAACATCACCAATGCGCAGGCTGGAATCTTTGATCCGGGCCCGAAGATTTCACTCACACCCTGTTCATAAAGAAACTGGTAATCTTTTGGCGGAATGACTCCTCCTACAAAAACAAGGATATCTCCTCTTCCCAGGGCTTTCAGTTCTTTGACCAGTTTGGGTATAAGTGTTTTGTGCCCGCCTGCCAATGAGGATGCGCCTACAAAATCCACATCGTTTTCAGCAGCTTGCCTGGCTACTTCTTCCGGAGTCTGAAATAATGGGCCCATATCCACATCAAAGCCCATGTCAGCATATGAGCTAGCCACCACCTTGGCACCTCTATCATGCCCATCCTGACCCATCTTGGCGATCATAATACGGGGCCTCCTGCCCATGTCCTGATCAAACTGATCCGTGAGTTGCTTCACCTTTTCAAAAACTTCATCCTGGGCAGACTCTCCGCCATATACGCCTGAAATTGTTTTCACTTCTGCTTTGTGTCGACCAAAATGATTTTCCATAGCATCGGATATCTCACCTAAAGTAGCTCTTTTTCTGGCAGCCTCCACAGCCAATTCCAAGAGATTACCCTCTCCGGATTCGGCACATTTTGTAAGTGCAGATAACGCCTGGTTTACCGACTCCGAATCTCGCTCCTTTTTCAGCTTTTCCAGTCGCTCAATCTGTGATTTCCTTACAGATACATTATCAACCTCCAACAAATCAAAATCGATCTCTTCATCTACCTGGTATTTATTCACTCCCACGAGGATGTCTTTTCCGGAATCAATACGAGCCTGCTTTCGTGCAGCAGCCTCCTCGATTCGCATTTTAGGTAGCCCTTTTTCTATGGCTCTGGCCATGCCCCCCATCCCTTCTATCTCATCCATGTGTTCAGTAGCCCTTTTTACCAGCTGATCCGTGAGATATTCTATATAATACGCTCCTCCCCACGGATCCACCACCCTGGTGATATTGGTTTCTTTCTGAAGGTAGAGCTGAGTATTTCTGGCGATCCGCGCAGAAAAATCAGTAGGTAAAGCAATGGCTTCATCCAGTGCATTGGTATGTAATGATTGGGTATGTCCGCATACAGCAGCCATGGCCTCAATACAAGTCCTGGCCACATTGTTGTAGGGATCTTGCTCACTTAGACTCCAGCCAGAAGTTTGTGAATGTGTGCGCAGTGCCATTGACTTGGGATTTTTGGGCTCAAATTGTTGAATGATCCTGGCCCACAGCAACCGGCCTGCTCTTAGCTTGGCGATCTCCATGAAATAATTCATTCCAATCCCCCAGAAAAAGGAGATACGTGGGGCAAAATCATCAATTTTCAAACCGGCGTCAATGCCTGCTCTTACATATTCCAGACCATCTGCCAGGGTATAGGCCAGCTCAATATCTGCTGGCGCTCCGGCTTCCTGCATATGATACCCAGAAACGGAGATCGAGTTGAACCGGGGCATATTTTGGCTTGTGTACCTGAAAATATCACCAATGATCCTCATAGAAGGCTTTGGTGGATAGATATAGGTATTGCGGACCATAAACTCCTTGAGGATGTCGTTCTGTATTGTCCCACTCAACAGCTCTTTTTTGACACCCTGTTCCTCTGCAGCCACTATATAAAATGCCATTACAGGAATGACGGCCCCATTCATGGTCATGGAAACGGACATCTTATCCAATGGGATCTGATCAAACAAGATCTGCATATCAAGGATGGAATCTATAGCCACTCCTGCCTTTCCCACATCTCCCTCCACCCGAGGATGGTCCGAATCGTAACCTCTGTGCGTCGCCAGGTCAAAAGCTACGGAAAGCCCCTTTTGTCCGGCCGCCAGATTTTTTCTGTAGAATTTATTTGAGTCCTCGGCAGATGAAAAGCCTGCATACTGGCGGATCGTCCATGGTTTCATGACATACATGGTACTGTAGGGCCCTCTTAAAAAAGGAGGTTGGCCCGCTCCAAAATTCATATGACTGACATCCTTGAGATCAGCAGCTGAAATGCGATTCCTGATCGGGATCTTCTCAGCTGAAAACCACTCTTTTTGAGAATCGCGGCTGTCTTTTGAATGAAATTTATTGGCCTTTATATTTGAAAAGTCAGGTCTCACAAAACAGTTTTTTCTTGTACATATAAATCTCCTAATGACACAGGGTTGAGTAATTGCCTTCCGTCCAATATTTGCATCTCGACGCTGCTTTTAGGCACATCCATGGTCTCTCCTTCCATCCTGTATTTATTTGTTCCGATCATGATAAATCTCTCCTCCAGCAGATCCTTCACCTTTTTCTCTCTCACCACATTAATCTTTTTTTGAATCACCCCGGACGTGATACCAGCAACCAGTCCTCCGTCTTTTTCTGTTTGCTTAAACAAATCAAGCGCATGATGAATCAATAGGCCTGTTAGTGATTCTACATAATAAGATCCGGATACCGGGTTTTCAATTTTATCAAGATACGACTCCTCCCTGAGGAGATTTGAAATATTGGCGGCTATTCTCTCACTAAATGCATTCGTCTGACGGCCAATCCTATCATGTGGTTTGACAAGTAGTGCATCACAACCACCCAGGATCGCAGACATGGCTTCAGAAGTATTTCTTATCATGTTGACATGCATTTCATACCTCGATTTCGACCATAAACTGCCAGATGCCATAACAGGAATCTTCTCTTCTTCAATCCCATACACTTTTAGTATGGATAGATACAAATTCCTAACAGCTTGAAATTTGGCTATTTCAAAGAAAAAATCGCCTGTAGTAGCCATTTCCAGGGATATATTGCTCACCACTTCCTTCACGGTCAGCCCTGCCTCTGTCAATTGGTCGATATACTCAACCATTTTGTTCATGGTGAAAGCCAGCTCCTGAGTAAAATTGGAACCAGCATTGACAAAATCTCCGGAATGGATGTGAATCACGCTGAAACCCGGTGCCTTTGAAGTCAGCTTCACCAAATCTTCAAGCCCTTTATAAATCAATTCGGAACCTGAAGTGATCCACTTACTCAGAATATCATGATCGCAGTATCCGGATATCTTATCGGGCGAAATATTCTGATTAGACAAATAGTCAAAATAATCACGTGTTACCTGAATCGCTTCTCTTCCCGAAAAGGAGACTTCAACCTTTTCAAGGTCAATACCCTTGAGGAGTTGGGGAATATGGACCTGTTTGTCTACGGAGAATAGTATGCCTCCAACATCCAATGACAGGGCCGCATGTGCTTCCTTGTTGGCCTGAACAACATCATTCACATAAATTTCCTGATAAGAAATCCATGTACGATCGCGAGGGGCATCTACCAAAGAAGGAGATTTTAGGTCTTCTCTGGCATAATATGGCTGCACACTAAATTCTTCATAGGTGTTCCACACCAACTGTTCCTCAAGGTCACCGCCCTTCAGGTCAGCCAGAACATTTGATCTCCACTCGGCTTTAGCAAGTGGCTTAAACCCAGAAAAAATGTTGCTTGTATTATTCATGTTTGGAAAACCCTTTAATTAAAAAAACAGACATTCAATCAACATGTTCGCACAGTTCTGTTAGTGTACCATGCGTTGATTTTGGATGTAGAAAAGCAATGTTCAATCCTTCAGCGCCTTTTCTGGGCTGCTCATCAATTAGCTCAACACCTTTTTGGCTGGCGTCTTTCAATTGAGCTTGCAGATCATCTACAGCAAAAGCGATGTGGTGGATACCTTCCCCTCTTTTCTCGATGAACTTACCTATTGGTCCCGATGGGTCTGTAGTCTCCAATAGCTCAATTTTGGTCTCACCTACTTTAAAAAAAGCCGTCTTTACCTTTTGATCTTTGACTTCCTCGATTTTATAACATTTTAAGCCCAATACATTTTCATAATAACCAATGGCTGAAGCTAAATCTTTAACCGCAATCCCAATATGTTCGATGAAGTTTAATTCCATTTCACTAATAATTTAGCATAAATTAGTAAGGTTATAAATGTCTACATAAAGCTATTAGATTTTTCTACAATCACGGACAAAGCTTCCGGTTGACATCTGTATATGCTAAAAGAAAAAAAATTCGAGAAGCAAAAACTGAAACCTAATGAGTATGTCAATGGCATTATCAGTGGAAACCGAGTGATTCTCAGTCGTGCCATCACGCTGATTGAAAGTAAACTGCAAGCGGATAACGAACTGGCAGAATCTCTGATTGAGCAGCTACTCCCTCGAACAGGCAAGTCTCTAAGGATTGGAATTACCGGAGTGCCTGGTTCGGGTAAGAGCACTTTTATAGAGTCTTTTGGTAAGCTACTGACTTCACTGGGTAAGAAAGTAGCCGTTTTGACCATCGATCCTACCAGCCAGATCTCGAAAGGAAGTATACTCGGTGATAAAACACGGATGGAAGAACTAGCCAATGACCCAGATGCTTTCATTCGGCCCTCACCATCAGGAAACACACTTGGAGGAGTGCATTCCAGAACCCGTGAGACCATGCTTCTGTGTGAAGCATGTGGTTTTGACATCATCATTATAGAAACGGTAGGAGTAGGCCAAAGTGAAGTAGCCATAAGAGGAATTGTAGATTTCTTTCTACTGATCACGTTGTCAGGGGCTGGAGATGAATTGCAAGGGATCAAGCGGGGAATCATGGAGATGGCTGATGCCATTGTGGTGAATAAAGCGGATGGAGAAAACATCAAAAAGGCCCAACGTACCAAACAGGATTATATCAATGCTTTGCACATGTTCCCTCCCACAGCCTCCGGATGGATTCCACAGGTTCTTACCAGTAGCGCGCTATACAAAGAGGGACTTGAGGAAGTATGGGAGATGATTGAGAAGTATGAATCACAAACAAAAAAGGCAGGATATTTTCTCAGAAATAGACAAAATCAAAACCTCCAGTGGATGAAAGACATTATTGATTTTCAACTCAAGTATGATTTCTATCACTCGGCATCAATTAAACAGAAAATGGGCGAACTCGAAAAACAAGTCAGTGAAGAAAATATGCCGGCTTCAACTGCCGCTAAAATATTACTAAAAACATTCAGGGAATAAACCAAAGACATGGCATCATGGATCAATTAGCCTACGATTTAAATCGCGATGAGGACCTTCCATCCTTAATGGTTTAACCATTCCAATTGTTAAGATTCAAAATTTGATCCCCTGATCAAATTCCATATCACTTAGCTCAATCTCCAGGGCTTTGGTGGAAAGCTGGATCTCACGCAAACTGATGGCAAGTGAAAGTAACAATGCAAACAGTGAGACCCCAAAAATGACACCACCCCACTCCTGGTTACCCTGGTAAATAAAGATCATGCTAAGCACACACAAAAAGAAACTGAGCACACCGAAAATCTGCATCCTCCTTATGAGGAATAATCTGATTCTCAGATTTTTTATCTGCCCTTCGACTATGCTTCGCGGGTCTTCCATGTAGGACTTATGAAGCTGCCTGATAATGTTAGCGATCGCCAGGAACCGGTTGGTAAAAGCCAGCAGCAGTAAAGAAATGGCCGGAAAAAGTAATGCTGGTGTAGTAAGATCCATTAAAATAACTTTTTATTATCCTTGTGACGTGAGGCATCTCTTTTTGTTTTCTTTTCCATATTATTTTTGAATGCTTCGGTCAGGTCTACTCCGGTCTGATTGGCCAGGCAAATCAAAACCCACAGGATGTCGGCCATCTCATCACCCAGATCAAGTTCTGATTCATCTCCCTTAAATGATTGCTCACCATACCTTCTGGCCATGATCCTTGCCAGCTCACCCACCTCCTCAGTAAGAATAGTCATGTTTGTCAGCTCATTGAAGTATCGAACACCCTTGGTGTTGATCCAATGATCTACCTCAGATTGTGCTTCCTCTATGGTCATTGTGTATTGGCTGAAAGATTTTCATTCAGGTGCCTGATTTCAAACCCTTCCATTTCCAGCTTTTCCAGGAAAAACTGAAGGCGTTGCTCCTCTTCATCCCGTAGGCTATCCACATCGGGATCAAACTCCCTGAACTTCTCGTGTGGAAATTGTTTACCATATTCATAATGATCCTCCCAAAACAAGGCCTCGTCCACATAGCCATCAGGGTTATAGTAATACTTGTATTCTGCTGCTGTCTGTTTTTTCTTATCAATGACCAGATGACCGGAAAAGATGGGATGATGGTTTTCAAAGTAGAAGTAATCATCCCTGTCGTATTCTGGCGTATGGAGGATCCCTACCACCTTTTGTAACATCTCATCCATGAAATATCCTCTGATCTTATAGATGGAGTCTCCAATATGAAAATCATCTTCCACGATACTTACCCTCCTATTCAGATCAATGTGATGTACTTTGTTGTTGATCGTTTCTACTTCGTGGCGCTTTTCTTTACTAATCTCAGATGAACAATACACCAGGATCAGGGAAAGCAACATTGGCATGTAAAGTTTCATAGTAAGGTAGTTTGTGTTACAATTTAATCAATTCTTCGTTTTCCTCCCTTTCGTATTTCCAGCGTTTATGAGACCAAAGATACTGGGTGGGATCTGACCTGATCAGCGCTTCACTTTCAATTACATACTTTCGCAAAATACTTAGGTCACCTTTTTTAAATGGTGGTTCACCCAATTTCACTAGTTTGATTGAATATTTGCCTCTTTTGATCCTCCTAAAGCGAGAAAAATAACAGGGTAATTGAGTCAAATAAGGCAAGTTAGACAGCCCATTGATAAACGGTGTTTCCACTCCCATGAAGTTGACCCAGTGTTTGGACTGGTTATGCGGGGGACTTTGGTCTGCCAGGATGCCAATATTGATTTTTTGATCTTTGTTCCTTACAATAAATCGTGCTGCACTACTCTTTGGAATCGCTACGCCCTTAAACCTTGATCTGATAATTTTCATGTATTCATTGGCAAAATCACTGCTCTGGACCTGGACAATGGGACTACACGGATACTCACTTCCGGCAGACAAACCTAAAGCCAGCCACTCCCAGTTGGCATTGTGGATAGAATACATCAGCACCTCTTTGTCAGGGCAGTCATGTCGATCAAACATTTCAGGATTCTCCACCTCACATCTAGCGCTTATTTCTTCCATAGAGATAGTAAGTGATTTGAATATCTCTACAATCAAATCACAAAAATTTTTATAAAATCCATCCGCTATTTTATTGAGCTCTTTGTCACTCTTTTCAGGAAAAACCCGCTTAAGATTACCAAGTACTACTTTCCTGCGGTAAAACCATTTAGCTGGAAAATAGAGCACATCAGATACCAGATACCAAAAAGAAAGAGGTAACCTGGATAAAAGCTTCAGAATACCTATGACGAGTTTATTTATCAAGACAATTCCTAATCTAAGGGTAACTAAAATGAAAATTTATCGTGATACACAAGACAAGAATAAAAAATTAAAACTATGCAACGCTTAAAAATAATGTTATTAGCAGGACTTTTCACAGTCGCTTTTCTTATTGTATTAAGTCCGACCATCGCTCAGCAAGATAAAAGCAATCGTCCAAGTCCTCCCAAGCAAGTAAGTGGCACTGTAGACGGAGTCAATATTACCATTGATTATAGCTCGCCAGCGGTAAAAAACAGAACAATATTCGGAGGTCTGGAATCCTATGGGAAAGTTTGGAGAGCAGGTGCCAATGAGGCCACCTGGATAGAGGTATCTGATGATGTAAAAATCAATGGAGAGCTTTTACCTAAAGGCAAGTATGCTTTTTTCATTATACCGAATGAAAATCAGGAATGGACAATCATATTCAACTCAAAATGGGATCAATGGGGAGCTTATAATTATGACGAAAGCCTCGATGTTTTAAGGGTGGACGTGAAACCTACGACGGTCAAACATACAGAACGACTGGAATATACGATTGCTAAAAATGGTAAAGTAACCATGAACTGGAGCACTACCTCAGTACCCTTTAGAATATCATCTAAATAAATCAAAGCGGCTTTTCAGGCCGCTTTTTTTATAATATGTTCATCGATTGTTCTTTGATCTTTTCCAGCTCGTCTTTCATTTGCACTACTGCACGCTGGACAATGGCATTGTTTGCTTTTGAGCCTATGGTATTGATTTCCCGACCTATTTCCTGACTGATAAATCCGAGTTTTTTTCCCTGGCTTTCACCTTCTTCCAGAACTTCCATGAAATAATCCAGGTGTCTCCTTAGCCTTACTTTCTCTTCGGTGATGTCCAGCTTTTCAAAGTAATAAATCAATTCCTGCTCAAACCGATTTTGGTCTACCTGAACTTTCTCCCTGATCTCATCAATACTTTGACTCAACCGCTCCTTTACCTGATCTTTTCTATTCGGATCTTCCTCCTCCACCAGCCTGAGTCCATCTCTTATCTGATCAATGTATGATGCCAGTTTTTCGGAAAGTGCATTTCCTTCAGATCCACGAGATTCCATACACCGATCAATCGCCGCCTTGATCACGGGTTGCATATCTTCCCACGACAACACTTCGGATAAGTTGTTGGTGGTGATCACATCCGGAGAGTGTAAAGCCAGCCTAAAGAGATCCTTCTGGTCTGCACCGGTCGCCTCGGCCATCTCCTTGTATTTTGTGTAATAGCTATTGAAAAGTATTTCATCTATATGCACCGTTGGCGACGAGGGGTCTTTAGACTCCAGCTCTATAATTACATTCGCTTTTCCCCTTTTAAGGTGTGTATTCAGAAAGTTTTTTATTTCAAGTTCCTTGTCCGCCAGTTCTCGCGGTAGCTTGAGATTGAGATCAAAAAACTTGCTGTTTACGGTCTTGATCTCAACTTTGATGTGATAATCGGAAAGGTCACCCTCAGAAGACCCGAATCCTGTCATAGAATAAAGCATGGGTAAATTTAGAAATCTAAACCGAGAGTGAAATAAAATCTTGTACTTCCCACCTGAAAATCACGAATTGGCCTGGCTACATCTACTTTCAAATAGTACCCCAACAGGACAGTTCTTAAGCCTGCACCGTAGCTTGCCAGCCATGGGTTTTGGAAGTTAGATATCTCGCCAATAAAGCCATTACTTACATATTTTTTAGTCTGGGCACCGGAACCTCTGGTGATTGGCGGCTTTCCGTTCCAGGCAGAGCCGAAGTCATAAAATCCGATGAGCTGGAAATTTCTCAAGAAATTGGACGAAATAGGACTTCCTGACAGATATCTGAAGACCGGAAACCTAAGCTCGGCATTGAATACCAGGGCACTATTCCCAAATAGTTCATTGTAGTCAAAACCTCGAAGGTTGGTTACGAATTCTGTAAAGAGGATGTTAGAATTATCTGTGCTATTGGTGAATTTCAAGGGGTCTTCCTCACCCTGGTTTTCTGTTTTGTTGAAAATCCAGTTTTGCATCCCGCCTACCAGGTAGTCCTGCTTGTTGTTGCCCCAATAAGTGCCGTAAAATAGCCTACCCGCCAACGTTAGCTCTCTGTGAATCTTTTGATAATGTCTTAAATCAACCTCAATGTTGCTGAAACTTTTATTACTGCCTGAGAGATCGTAGTACGTCTTGAATTCTACCAGGCCTCTGGACCCCTGATAGATATTAAATCCTCTTTCTATGGTATTGTCCATGACGAAGGCACCCCTCAGACCAGTAAAGGAAACAACATTATCGTCGGCCAGGTCAACAGTACTTACTGCAGATACCGCCTGATTTTGCAGGTTTCTAAATTCTGTAGTGGCAAAAAATGGAGCAGCTTCTATTCTGAAAGAATTGGTAATCGGTACGGATGCGCCAAACTCAATTTTATTTAGAATATACTTTTGACGTAAGTCTACAAGCTCTTCTACATTGTCATCATTCTGCCTGAGCAGAATGACTTTGCGGTCAAGCTTTACGTGAAAATCCATCCAGTATTTCAGGAAATTGTATTCCACAAATATGTCTCCACTTTTGAAGTCGGAAGTATTAGCTAAAAATCCACCGGAAAGTCTGTGGTTTTCCAGGATATCACTGATCTCAGATTCTACCAGAATGCTGAATCCCCTTAAAGGGTCAATGGCAAACGAAGTGATCAGATTGCTAAAGTTAAACCTGGGTTCATAAGCAATAGGCCCATAAATCCTGGATTTTTTTTCCAGCTTTCGGTAGTTCGAAAAGAAAGACTCTGGTTTATATGTGGACCTGCTGTCATCGGTGAACACATAATCATCGGTATCTATCAAATCATCACCCGGACCTATTTCTTCAATGATATCCGGTTCATTCTCTTCATCCTGAAAGACATAGTTGTCTGTATTGACCTGTCCCTCCCTGAAGTCATCAGGCAGCTCTACCCTGGGTATCTCCACTTCAATGGGCTCAACTTCTACAACTGTCTTTTCTGGTTGATTTTGGGGCAATCGACTTACAACAAACTGAGCCTGCTCCAGCCTTTTCCGTGCATTTTGCGGGGTGAAATTTTGTTTGTTCAGGTTATATCGCTCTTCCAGGAAGATCCGCGGTCTGCCACGGTCCAGCATGATGTAGCTGAATGCGTTTTGATTAAAGGAAATATCATAATCGAGGATGGAGTTCTCAAAAGCTGAGATCTGCATGAATGTAGAGTCCTGGACCTTATACTCAAAAAGATTTGTAATTCCTTTCTGATCACTCAGATAATAAACGGAATACTGGTTCTTGGCTATAGGCTGAATATCCCTACTATAGGTATTGGTAAGCCTGTGGAAGAATGTGGTTGTGGTATCAAGATCATAAATGAACAAATTGAAATTACTGCTTACATCTTTCAGGTTGGGACCACTTACTTTCACTGAGTCATTCTCCCTGTTTGAGCTAAAAACAATTGCTGCTGTTCCCGGAATAAAAACAGGATTCAAATCATCATAAATGTCATTGGTGATCCTTCGGAGCGCATTTCTTCTCATACTTACAAGGAAGACATCATTTTTACCATCCACATCTCCGCTGATAACAGCGAGCTTTCCATTGTCATTAAATGAAAAACTCTCTACCTGCCTGAAACGCGTCAAGGGTTTTTGGAACTTCTTACCACTGTGGATATTATATGTATTTAAGTAAAGATACCCACGCTTGTAAAGCAATACGCCAAGTGTTTCATTGTCTGCCCAATCTATCAGCGGGGTATTTTCATCCACCTGCTGACCGTTTACACTGTATCCGCCCGAAACAATTTTTTTCTTGTTTCCACTTTGAATATCCGTAACATAGACCCTGAACTTACCATCCTTGTGGTAAGTAAAGGCCAGTTTATCCCCATCAGGATTAAGGGATACATGACTTAACTTAATGTTCTTATTTCTATATTCAGCCATGATATCATCACGGTCTGGCGAGATGTAATAATTGTTGATCTCCTGTTTCTGTTGCAAATAATAGTTTTGCCACTGGGAGAGAAAATTCTTAAATGGTATCCCCAGTGTGCTGGCAATACTGTTTTCTTCATTCCTGATGATCCTTGTCAGGTTGAGAATGTTGGAAATATTGCTTCTCCCATACCTGATGGCAATGAAGTTCCATATGGACTGGCCAATGATGTCAGCATCCTCATTCTGAACCTTTACCAGACCGGAGATCTTTCTTCTCGATAAATAATCCCTGATATAGTCATCCATCTCCGATGACCAACCATAGGCCAGGTACTTGGCCGCCCCGTTGATAAACCATTCCGGAAGCGAAAGCAGGTATGAATTCTGGAATATTTCTGCCAGACTTCCACCAAACATCATGTCATTGATGAGTATGGAAGATAGCTGCTCTATGAGCTCTTGCTTAAATTCATCCGCCTTCCCGGGGTAGGCGATCTCAACCTGCAGCTTTACAAAGTCTGTTTTACCACCAATGGTAAACACATCACCACCAATACCGATATTACTTTGCTGTAGATCATGAATCGAGTTATAGATGAATATCTTGGTCTTGGTATACGGAGCATATCCAAGGATATCTGTAAGCTTTACAAATTCGTCTTCCAGAAAATCAAGTGCTTCACGGGCATACTCCTGTCCTCCGGGATAGTAGTAAACCTCAAAATTGCTGGTGGTATAAAAAAACCAGTCAAACCGCTTATACTGGATCCTGTTGTGGCCAAAAGGAGTATGATAAAACTGCGAAACAGCCTCAGCCCCCAGCAACAATATCATAGCCAGTATTAAACCTCCTCTTTTCATTTTATTTTCTCAATACACGATCAATATCAACTTCTGGGGTAAGTCGTTGATTTCCTAATAGGAAATTTACGAATTCAATAGCAAAAAAAGGAACTAATGAGACACCTTTTGTTCCAAACCCGTTAAATATTCCCAACTCGGGAAATTTATCATGCAACCCGATAAACGGGCGGCGATCATAAGTCGCTGGCCTTACCCCGGCCCAGCTACTTATCAGCTTATATTTTATATCAACAATTTTAATCAACCTCTCCTTTATATTACGAATCCCACTTTCTGATGGTTCATTGTCCAGCTGACTATGATCATAAGTAGAGCCTGCTATGAATGATGATCCCCTGGGAACCAGGAATACATTTCTATTAACTATCAAATCGGTTTGAAAGTTTGCTTCTAATTCTATGATCTCACCTTTCACCGGTTTAAAGGGTAAATGCTGCCAATAACGATTTTTTGTTGCCCCCACGCCTTCACAAAATATGACCTTTTCAGCACTTATATCCTTATAGTTAACCATACCCTGCTCAACGTTCATTTCGTTGCCTTCAAATACCTCATCTACGAATATATCACTTGAAATGAGTATTTCCCTGTACGATTCGATGAGTGTTGGCAAATCCACATACCCTGATCTATCAATTAAAAGTCCCCCATTCGGATCCAATAGACCCGGTATCCCCAGCGATGAGTTGTGAACAGACTTTATAATTTTGGAATAAATGCCGTCCGACATTTTTCCCTGCCAGTCATTCTGCTCATCCATAGAATTAAACGGACGATAGATGTTCTTATGATAAATAATCTTTTGTCCAATGAACTTTTCCAGTCCTTCATAGTAATCGCCCAGACCTGAAAAAAGCTCATCAGCCATCCACGTCTTCACCATTTTTCGGCCGGTGATGGGGTTAAATATTCCTGCTGCTTTGAATGAGGACGTATCTTTCCCCACTTGATCGATCACCAGGTGCCGGATACCGCGTTTTTTAAACTCCCAGGATAAAAGGGTGCCGGCTATTCCCTGTCCTATAATCAGATACTTTACTTGCTTCAAGCTACATTATTTTATGCAAATTTGTAGAATTCAAATCCTTACACAGCTGCATGGAAGTACAAAGTTTCGTCTTCAGTCCTTTATATGAAAATACTTACGTTTTGTGGGATCATACAAAAAAAGCCATTATCGTGGACCCGGGTTGCTACGAGCAGTATGAATTCGACGAAATAATCAATTTTATCGATGATAAGGGATTACAAATCAAAGCCATCGTAAATACCCATTGTCACATTGACCATGTGCTTGGAAATCAGAAGCTCAAAAAGCATTTTAACGTGCCTCTTCTTATTCCTGAAAATGAAGTGGACAACCTCAGAGCGGTAGAAGCTTATGCCCCAAATTGGGGAATCACCCATTATGAACCTGCCACACCGGATCATTTGATTGAGAATCAAGGTACGATTTCGATCGGAGAAACTGACCTGGAAGTGATCTATGCTCCGGGTCATTCACCTGGTCACCAGGCCTTTTATCTCAAAGAAGAAAACAAGCTCATCGGTGGAGATGTCCTCTTCAGAGAAAGTATCGGAAGAACAGATCTGCCGGGAGGCGATCATCAGACTCTGATTGATAACATCAAAACCAAACTTTTTACATTGCCTGAAGAAACTGTGGTGTATCCCGGACATGGTCCTACCACTACCATCGGACATGAAAAGAAAAACAATCCATTTGTGAAAGCATGAGGCATCTTCCCAATTTCATCACTTGCCTCAACCTGCTGACCGGGGCTATCGGGTGCTTCCTGCTGGCCAGGGGAGACATTAGCAGTCCGCTCTACCTGATTCTATTGGCTGCACTTTTTGACTTGCTGGATGGGCTGGTCGCACGACAACTTGGAGTGAGCTCTGCCATTGGGAAAGAACTGGATTCGCTGGCCGATATGGTGAGTTTTGGGCTTTTCCCATCCTATTATATGACCATGCTGATTGCAAAGCATAGTGAGGGATATATCTTTCTTGCCGGCCTGCTCATTGCCATTTTTTCAGCTTTAAGATTGGCTAAGTTCAATACGGATGATCAACAAACAGACAAATTTATCGGCTTGCCCACTCCGGCCAATGCCATCATGATAGCTACGCTGATCTTTTTGCCCGCTTCATTCATCAATTTCTATTCATTGCTGGGAATCACAGCTGCTTCTTGCTTTCTCCTCGTGGCCCCAATTGAGTTATTGGCTTTTAAATTCAAAAACTTTCACTGGAAGGAAAATAGCCTCAGGTACCTGTTACTCATCCTGATAGTCGTCTTGCTCATTCTTTTTCAATGGAAAGCACTTCCATTGATCATCCCTTGCTATATCCTTTTTAGCATCTTTGGAAATTTTCTGACCAGAAGCAGTGTTTAGGTTATCTATGGTAATTTTCTGGCTGTAAAAACGTTTTTTCCAAGTGTTAAGGAGCTTTTCTGTCATCGGATTTCTTTTGCTTACTCATATCCTATGGGGCCAGAGTATATTGTCCGATGGTTCGTTCTATAAGCTTGGTGTCACGGAAAGTGGTCTTTATAAGATTGATGCGGCCTTCCTCTCTTCCCTGGGTCTTGATGGGAATGCTGTTGACCCCAAAAAGATCAGCATTTATGGCCATAATGGTGGCATGCTACCGCAATCGAATGCTGAGTTTACCTACAACGATCCCCCGGAAAATGCCCTGATAGATTTTACAGACAATGCACAAGGTTTTGGCTCGAATGAATACCTCCTGTTTTATGCCCAGGGCCCTGATAAAAGTGAATTCAATGCTGAAGGTGAAATCGAATATGAAAAAAATATCTATTCCGACACAGCCTACTATTTTCTGACCGTTGGTAGTACCAATGGAAAGCGAGCAGGATTAGCTCAAACAACTGAACAGCAAGGATCGGAAATCAATTATTTTAATGAATTCATCACCAGGGAATCTGAAGAAATAAACCTGATTGGTTCGGGAAGACGATGGCTAGGCGATGAGTTTTCAAGCACACAATTAACCCGCACTTTTAATTATGAAATCCCTGGTCTTAGAGACAGTGTGCATCTTTTGACTCAGATCGTAGTGCAATCCGAAGGTAAGAGTTCTTTTGAAATCTCTCTAAATGGTCAAAGCTCCGGCCTTATCTCCTTTGATTCGATTCCTACAGGAGATGGTACAACCTATACCATCAGGGCGAAGGAAAAGGCACATGAAATGACCCTCTCAGGTAATAACCTGGAATCCATAACACTCAACATGCAGTATAATCGGGCAAATGCCTCCTTGTCGAGAGCTTATCTGGATTACTTCATTGCATCCTACGAACGTGAGTTGGCCTTGTATGGAAACAGCACAGCTTTTTGTAATGTAAAAGCCAACGCAGGACACTATACCTATCAAATTGCCTTGAATGGCACTGACATCGCTACTATACTGGACATCACCGATCCGGTTGATCCTAAAATTGTTGGGTTTACTATTGAGAATGATCAAGCCAGCTTCAGCGTAGAGGTCGATTACCTCCACAAGTATATGATGCTAAGTGGGTCAGATTTTCCAACGCCTCAATATTTTGGCCGTATCGGGAATCAAAACCTCAAAGGATCGACCCAGTTTGACGGGCTGATCATCACCACATCTTTGTTTGAAAGTCAGGCTAAAAGATTACAGCAGTTCCATCAGAACAACGACAACCTGATGCTGGGAGTCATAAATGTAAATCACATTTACAACGAGTTTTCTTCCGGACGGCGAGACCTGACCGCATTAAGGAATTACATCAAATACGTCTATGAAAACGGTGGAAGACTAAAACATGTCCTGCTCTTTGGGGATTGTTCATATGACTACAAATACACTGGAAGCGACCCAAACCACATTCCTGTTTACGAATCACGTGATTCTTTTAGTCCCATTTACAGCTATTCTTCCGACGACTACCTTGGGTTTTTGGAGGACCATGAGGGTTTATGGATAGAAAACACACAAAATGACCATGATATGGAGATAGGTGTGGGAAGAATCCCCATTAAAACTGTTGCAGAAGCGGACATAATTATTGCCAAAATACTGAGATATGCTACCAGTGAACGAACTCTTGGCAAATGGAGGAATGAGATCGCTTACTTTGCGGACGATGGTGATTTGAATGTACACATGAACCACGCAGTAACTTTAAGCAATATCGTCAGTCAGCGAGGACCACAGTTCCGTTCGAAAAAGATTTTTCTTGACAACTACGATCAGATCGTCACCCCCAGAGAACGCTCCCCTGCAGCCACCAAAGCGTTGGAAGATGCCATCGCAGACGGTTTGCTGGTACTGAATTTTATTGGTCATGGTAACGAGACCCAGTGGATGCAGGAAGAGACACTCAACAATGGAGTAATTAGTCAACTCACCAACAGACATAAATTGCCTTTGATCGTAACAGCAACCTGTGAATTCGGAAAATATGATCAGCCAATCATTACTTCGGGTGCAGAACATCTACTATTGAATCCCAACGGAGGTGCTATCGCGTTGATCACCACCACACGACCGGTTTATGCACATACCAACCTGCTCGTCAACAAGGCATTCCATGAAGCACTACTTAAAAAAGAGGACAATCAGTTCCCGAGATTGGGAGATATCATAAGAGATACCAAAAACAACAGCCTGAGCGGGCCTGTCAACAGAAATTTTGCGCTTTTGGGGGATCCTTTTCTCAAATTGAACTATCCAGAATACGATATCAGTTTTGGAGCACTCGAGACGGCACAGGATACCTTAAGTGCTTTTGAAGAATACCTCCTATCGGGAGCAGTGACCAGCAATGGTGATACCATCCATAGTTTTAATGGTAAAGCCACAGTAAGTATCATTGACATACCCCAACAAAAAACCACCAAAGGGCAGGAGAATCCCAAATTTATCTACCAGGAGCTGTCCAATACACTTTTTCGTGGTGAAGTCTCAGTAACCAACGGGCTTTTCACCTCCACTTTTATCCTCCCAAAAAACATCTCTTATAAACTGGAAAAGGGAAAAGTACTCGCCTATGCCTGGGATGAAAAAACAATTGTAGATGCTACGGGTGCTAACACAAACATTGTAATTGGTGGGACTGTTGCTAATCCCGCATCGGATGATACACCTCCTGTGGTAAACCTGTTTCTGAATGATGATTCGTTCATCAATGGACAGACCGTAGGTCAGAATAGTCTTTTTATAGCCAGAATCACGGATGATAGCGGTATCAATATTTCCTCAAATGGGTTCAACCAAAACATCACTTTAACACTCAATGAAGGGGAACCCATCAACCTTAACGATTTTTATCAGGCCAATCTGGACACTTACCAGTCTGGTACAGTACTTTACCCTTTGCAAAATCTCGATCCTGGTAAGTATACTGCCACACTAAAAATTTGGGATACATACAATAATTCCAGTGAAAAAATAGTTGAATTTAATGTATCTGACCAGCCTGTGATCAGACTTTATAATGTAATGAATTATCCAAATCCTGTTGTACTGGGTAACAATTCGGAAACTACTTTTACCTTCGAGCATGACCGTCAGGGTGAGGAACTTATTGTAAACCTCAACATTTATGATATGACAGGATCAATCAAGTTTTCTTCTGAGCTAAACATTGATGATAGCCAAAGTAAGGTTGACAACCTGATATGGAAACCTTCTAACGATTCAGGAGGCCATTTGCAACCAGGAATTTATCTTTATAAATTAAACATAAAAAGCACCCTGGACGGGGCTTCAAACGAAGCAATAAAAAGACTCATAATCATTAATTAACTATCTTTGCATCGCATTAAGAACCACCGCATGAACGGTATATCGAAATTTTTAAGCTGCCTTTGCATACTCATCACAGGCAATACTTTTGCTCAAACGTTTATCACTGGAGCTTCCGGCAATAGTAATCCTATTACCACTGCTGTCCCTTTCGTAAGTTTTGCGCCAGACAGCAGGGGTGCCGCACTGGGTGATGCTGGTGTAGCCACCAGCCCGGATGTCTATAGTACGTATTGGAACAATGCCAAGCTGGCTTTTATGGAAAAAGATATGGGTTTTTCTTTTTCCTACTCCCCCTGGCTGGGGCGAATCGTGGATGACATGAGTCTCAATTACCTTACTTTCTACAAAAAAATTGATCGGATCCAGGCTTTCGGAGCCTCATTAAGGTATTTTGACCTGGGCGAGATCGCCAAGACTGACGTACAGGGATTGCCCATTGGTACAGAAAATCCCAAGGAGGTTGCCATAGATGCTACCTATTCCAGGAAGCTGACAGACAGAATGAGTATTGCATTGTCTACCCGCTTTATCTGGTCAAATCTGACAGGCGATCTGACAGGCGCTTCCGGAGCCAAAAACGGTACCAGTGTGGCCATCGATATTGGATATTACTATACTCAACCCATGAAATTCGGAGGCCTGGATAGTGAGCTTTCATTTGGAGCACATCTCTCTAATTTTGGTCAAAAAGTAACATATAGCACGGAGTCTGCAGAAGATTTCATCCCTGCTAACCTTAGGCTGGGAACGGCTTTCACCACCAACATTGACCCATTCAATACCATCACGCTGGTTTTCGATGCCAATAAGTTATTGGTACCTACACCACCCATATATGATACAGATGATAACGGCAATTTGGTAACAGACGCCAATGGCGATTATGTGATTGAATCAGGAAAAGATCCTAATCGTCCACTCTTGAGTGGCACCTTTGGATCTTTCTCTGATGCCCCCGGAGGATTCCAGGAAGAAATGCAGGAAATCAGCTTGTCTGTGGGCTCAGAATACTGGTACAGGGATGTTTTTGCCGTGCGGGTTGGGTATTTTTATGAAAGCCAGAACAAAGGAAACAGAAAATACTTCACAGCTGGAGTCGGATTCCGTTACCAGGTTTTTGGAGTGGACTTCTCTTACCTTATCCCAAAACAAAACAATCATCCATTGGGTGATACGCTAAGGCTTTCGTTCCTTTTCAATCTGGACAAAAGCGAACCTACGGAAGAAATCGGCAGTGGTGGATAGATCGATTGCGCCCCCTATCCATACCTTAAATACCCTCAAGCTACCGGAATTCCAAAAGACAACTTTAGCCGGCGAAATTCCTTTGGGTATGATCCGGCAGCCGGGTCATCCTGTCATTACTCTAAATGTTGTCATTCCATCCGGATCCTTGCAGGAACCACTAACCGGGGTCACATTCTTCACTGCAAAAATGCTCTCGGAAGGCACAGCCAGCCTTAATGCCTATCAAATCGCTTCAAAAATTGATTTTTATGGAGGGCACCTGGAGATCAATCCGTCACCAGACCATGTGTCTATTAAGCTCTATTCACTCAAGAAATTTTTCCCTACCCTACTCACCCTACTCACAGACCTGTTACAAAATGCTACCTGCCCGGAGAAAGAATTTGATACGCTGAAACAAATCAGGGTTCAACAGATCAGGCAGCAAATGGCGAGAAATAGCGTGGTTGCCGGTCTTCAGTTTAGAAAATGTTTGTTTGGTGAAGCGCATCCCTATGGCCAGATCGTGGAGGAAACGCATGTGAATGCCATTACTCATGATGCGGTAGATAGGTATTACAGGAAGAACTTTCTGAGGAAACCAGCCATTTACCTGGCAGGAGAGGTAGATGAGACGGAGCTTTACCTGGTAGAGAAGGAGTTTTCGCAAATAGAATTTAAGGATAGGGACAATCAGCCCATGCCGAAACCAGCTATTTCTAAAAACATTCACATTGAAAAGCCGGAAAGTGTTCAAACAAGCATTCGCATGGGTAACCTCACCATTGACAGAAAGCATCCTGATCATGGCCACCTGAAAATTGCAAATGAGCTTCTCGGAGGCTTTTTTGGCTCAAGGTTGATGATGAATATTCGGGAGAAGAAGGGATTGACTTATGGCATCTACTCCAGTCAGATTCATTTCAATGAATTATCATTCTGGCAAATTGGTACAGATGTGCTGAAAGAAAAAAAAGACGAAGCCATTGAAGAGATCTTGAAGGAAATAAAGAATCTACAGGAAATACCTCCTTCAGCTGATGAACTTCTCACTTTGAAAAACTACATGAAGGGTAAAATTGCCTCTTCTTTTGACACCATTCTGGATACAATAGACCTGGCGAAAACGCTGGACCTGAATGGAATGAGCCTTGACTACTGGAGTAATCTTTTTACAGCAATAGATCAGGTAACCGGTGAAGACATCAATAAGGCAGCCAGCAAATATTTTGAGCCGGAGTCTATTCGGGTAGTAACAGTCGGATAATTAGTTGCCCAACAAGAGCAGATAATCCCCCTGTATTTCCACCTGCTTGTAATTGAAAGGAACATAGGAATGTCCATCATATGTCACCACTCCGTAGTTATCTCCCCGCTTAGCGATCACAAACTCATAGGCCGTATCGATGACCTCGTCATAATTAGCACTTAACAGGATCTTGCCCTGCTCATCTGCCAACCCCTGCTTCATTTGTGGACTGGTCACTACATAGTTACCAAACGGAGTTCTGGAAATCATCTCAAAATCAGGCTGAATGATCATTTCACCCTTTGTGTTAATGATTCCAAATTTCCCGTCGATTGAGACATTGGCCAGTCCGTTTTCAAAAACAGAGCAGGTGTCATAGTGAGGCTGTACGACAAGATGTTCCCATTTATTGATATACCCCCACCTTCCTCTCAACTTCACAGCTGCCATATCCTCACTATAAGGTAAGGCCCCATCGTAGCGATTTGCTACCCTTAGTTTCCCATTCTCATCTACAAAGCCATGCTTGTCATCTTTTAAGATATGAAAGTAACCTTCTGAGTAACTATAAACTTCCTGTACGTCATCTACTTCGGTCAGCACTCTTCTGCCATAAGGATTGAGCATCTCCAGGACACTGTCTTTTTTACATACATAAAAATCCCCAACCTTTTTGATAGATCGATATTGTGGATCGATGATACTGCCCAAGGCTGTTACCAAACCTAAATTGTCATCCTCCTTCAGATAAATAATATCATTTTTTACAGAAACCTCATACCCTGTCCTCAGAAGCAAGTCACCCTGATCATCAAAAATATAAGTGGCACGACCCTTCCTGGCCAGGTAAAACCTTGTATCCACTTCAATGGTATCAAACTCAGGCAACGCCAGCCAGGACTCTGGCAAATTGGCAATCCCCCATTTCCCTACATATCTGGCCAGATACTGATTTTCAATACCCGGAGCTACCTGATCAAACTTGTAGGAGACCAGTGGTTCCCCCATAAAATCTACAAAGCCCCAAAAACCATTCATCTTGACCGGAATATTTCTTTGAATAGATGGTGAGACTTCTTCAAATTCCTTTTTATTTAACTTCCTGCTAAAAGAATTGTAGATGTCCCAGGAGTTACCCCTTCGGCAGTAAAAATAATTGGAATCCGCACGAATAAAATCGTAACCATCACCAACAGCTTCTCCATTCGTCTTGAATAACCCCCAATGGCCGGATTGTTTGTTTTGTGCTACAATAAAACCTCTTTGAACATATTTTAAATGATATTTTTGATTGGAGAAAAGCCGTTCGTGAGCACCCAACATATGTTCTGCGTCATTTACATGAGCGATCCACAGGTTTTCATTAAGGATAGTGATGGAATCACATGACTCATAGAAAGTGCTATCCTTCACAAGGGAACGAACTTCCCATCTATTAAAATCACTTCGGATACCTTCATCGGTAAGCCTCTTCAGGTTGGGATAGCTAATCAACCGATAATCCCTGGATAAGAGACCGCTTCGGCCTTCTTCTACGATTTCGAATCCATCGGGATGTCTGTTGACACGGTCAAGCCAACGATTGTAAACCGGCCTGCCATTCAAATCAAATAACTTTACTAATTCATCTTCACCGTAGCAGAGGATTAGATTATCCAGGATGTCAATCGATGGATAGATACATGGAATAAGTTCAACATCATCCGTGCTGCGGACCCCGTGTAGTACCTGACCTTCCTGGTAATCACCCACTTTGACCCTGGTTGATGTCAATCTGCTGATGGAAAAGTATTTGAATGCTACCATCACCTCTCCTTTTTTATCAATCACGCCATGGTAAAGATGGTTGGTAAGGTTGGCTTTTCTGGAAGCAACGAAAATCTCC
This sequence comes from Cyclobacteriaceae bacterium, assembly GCA_965228595.1. Classification (GTDB taxonomy): domain Bacteria; phylum Bacteroidota; class Bacteroidia; order Cytophagales; family Cyclobacteriaceae; genus UBA7330. The sequence continues at coordinate 1,469,384 of OZ245828.1, forward strand.
TCTCCAATAGGGAGAAGTGAGTTATATAATGGTCGGGTGATTTTTTTATTCTTCGTATTGATCAATCCCCATTTTCCCTGTTCACGATAGCCTATCACTTCATTCTCCAGAAAGACTGTTCCATCCGACCAGCCAATTTCCTCATGAACGGCAGGAATAAGAATTGCGCCGTTAGGATCTGCCAGTCCTTTGAATGACCCATCGGAAATAATATTGATCTCAGATCCTGAAAAGACACGAGAGACAGTAATCAACAAGAGAAGGCAAATGTTTAGAAATCGCATTTGCTTCAAATATATAAGAAAAGTAGTGTGATTATTTAGTTTCCTGGTGATCCTTTTCCAAATTGAATAGATCATTCAGGACACCTACGAGTGTTTCTGCTTCACCTCGTTTACATGCGGCCTTAAGTTGTAGCACAGGTAACTTAATTACCTTTTGGATCATATTTTTGGTAGCTGTGTCAAGCAGCTTTGATTCTTTCTCATCCAACTTCCCTACATACCTGGCAAGCTCTTGTCGCCTGATCTCTTCCAGGGCATTCTTTAGTTTTTGTATGGTTGGAGAAACTTCCATCTCCTGAGACCACTGTTTGAATTCGGTAAGCGACTCTTCAATGATTGACCTTACACGGCCCACAGCATTTTGTCGTTTACTTAAAGCTTCTTTGGTTCGCTCATCGAGCTGATCAATATTGTATAATAGAATACCATTCAAACCCTCTACTTCAGGTGACACACTACGTGGCACCGACAGATCGATGATCATCTTGTGGTTGGAGACACCGCCAAAATTTTGTGTAGTAATAATTGGCTCTGAAGTATTAACAGCACTGATGATCACATCGGATGAAGCCACTACTTCGGACAATTCACTGTAAGGCCTGGCATGAAACCCAAGCTCCTGAGCAATCTCAATGGCTTTTTGATCAGTCCTGTTGACCAATGTAATCTCTCCTTCAAAATCCTTTAGGTTTCCGGCTACATCTTCGCCTATCTCACCCAGACCGATCAGGGCAATCTTGGGATGTGTAAAATTCTTTGTGAAGTGTTTTGTAAGATCTACCGCCACTGATGCGATAGAAGCAGTACCATCTCTAAATTCAGTTTCCTGAACCACACGTTTGTTGGAAAAGAAGATTGTATGCATCAAGCGATGAATGAAAGGTCCTGCAAAACCTTCATCGGCAGACCATTGGTAGGCCTTTTTCACCTGATTGGATATCTGGATGTCACCCAACACCCGAGAGTCAAGCCCCATGGCAACCTCAAACAAATGGTTGATGGCACCGGTATCCTGATATTCAACGAAATAGTGCCTGACAGAAGTTGTATCCAAACCTTTGTAGGACCCCAGCAGGCTTAGAATCTGATCGTTGAGGTTTTCTTTGGATGCATAATAGATTTCGGTCCTGTTACAGGTAGATAGAATCAACAATTCATCAACTCCAAGCACCTCGTTGATTCTTCGCAACAAGGCTTTTGTAGCATCCTCATTAAGAGATATTGCTTCTCTTACCTCCAGAGGAGTGTTCTTGAAAGAAATGCCTATCGACTTAAAATGTTCCATCTATCTATAAACAAGCTGCTAAATTAAAAAGACTGAATGTAATTACCATATGACTTATGTCATATAAAAAAATAACTATCTTTCATGCTAAACAACTGTTAATGATTCGTCTTCTCCAAAAATGGGTCATCAATACCTTCGGTTTTTCGAAATCTGAAACCAATGGGTCGCTTATATTAGTAGGATTGGTCATTCTTGTGGCCATCATACCCAGGTTGTTTTTAAACACTCAAAAAACAACTGAAGTTTCCACAGAGGCAGATAAAATTACGCTTCATGAATGGTATAGCAGCATTGAATTCTCTTCCGGAGAAGATTTTGAGCAACCACCAGAGACTGAATCATTCTCTCCCCCCAAACTTAACTTAAAGAGATTTGATCCAAATGCTGTCTCATTGAAAGAGCTGGAAACAATGGGAATCCCACAAAATGTTGCTAATAATATGATCAATTACCGCAATGCCGGAGGTAGTTACCACATCAAAAGCGATATGCAAAAGATCTATGGAATGAGTGAAAGGCTCTATGCCAGCCTGGAATCCTTCGTACTGCTGCCCGACAAGCTACCCACGAAAACAATTGAACAGGTACCTTCGGAAATAGAAAGCTGGAAAGCTGAGCCGGCAAAAGCATTAAAATCCATTGCCATCAATTCGGCCACAGCCAAAGAACTGGAAGTCATAAGAGGAATAGGTCCGACCCTGAGCGAAAGGATCATCAAGTACAGGGATTTGCTGGGGGGCTTTCATTCACAAGATCAGCTGCATGAAGTGTACGGCCTGAGCATTGAGGTAATCGAAGAGATCAATAACATAATAGTCATTGACAGCATTACCACAACAGTCAACATCAATGTGATTGATCTAAAAAGTCTGTCTGCTCACCCCTACATCAGCTATCCCCTTGCGAAGGCAATCATCAACTATCGAACAGTTCATGGGCCTTTTGAGGAAAAAACCGGACTAAAAAGGATAAAGATCGTTTCGGACTCCTTATATAATAAATTATCTCCCTATATTTCAGTTAGACCCTAGCGCGAGTCTATATGGAAATACAGTTGGCCGATTATTTTGAAAAAATAAAATTCCTGCCTGGCAACAACAGATCGCTGTTACTCCTGGACCTACCTAAAAACTATTTCCTCGATATTAAAAGCCTGGATAGTCCCGAGTCAGGTTTTGGAATCATAAAATCCATCATTGCTAGAGAGGAGACCATCAAGCTTACTGTCAAAGGCCAAACTGATCAAAGCTTACCCGAACAGCTCAACAACATCTCGCGAAACGAACAGTTGATTTTCGAAGAGCGTGGTGCCAAAGACCTGTATGTTGGCTGGCCCTTTGTGCGTGGCAAGCTGAATGACGGGACGCTTGTAAGGTGTCCTTTTATTTTTTTCCCATTCTCCCTGGCCGAAAAAGATGGAGAATGGTTTTTAGAGAAAAGGAAGGATGTAAACATTACATTGAATAAGACATTTCTCCTCAGGTATGCATACCACAACCAGGTTAAATTAAGTGAGGATCTCATTGAAAAAGTATTAAATGATTTTGATCCCGACAGCACTTTGTTTAGAAGTGAACTTTATGCGATGCTTAGGGACAGTGATTTAGCCATTGAGTTTAACCAAAGAAATTTCATCGATGAGCTGCAGCCCTTTAAGCAATTTGATCAGGAAACGCTGGAAAAAGATGAAGAAAATGGTATACTGAGACTCTATCCGTATGCCACATTGGGGATATTTCCACAGGCAGGTGCCTACCTGATCTCTGATTACGATAAGCTCTTAAAAACCCGGGATGCAAAACCAACAAAGCAAAATGGTAAGGATAAGAATGAGCAGTCTATCGATGTCGTTCGGCATGGGGATATGTTCACTCCCTTTCTTTTGGACGGAGAGCAGGAGCTTGCCCTCAAAAACATCAAGGTGGGCAACTCAATTGCCGTTAAAGGCCCTACCGGAACGGGTAAATCACAACTCATCACCAATGTGATCAGTGATTTCATGGCACATGGAAAGAGTGTTTTATTGGTGAGCCAAAAGGCAACTGCATTGGATGATGTCTTTCGCCAGCTTCAGCAGCTACAATTGCATAGCTTCATTGGTTTGGTTCATGATTTTAAGAATGAGCGCAAAAACATCTATGAGCAGATCATCAAACAGCTTGACAGCCTCAATGAATATAAACAGAAAAACATTTCGCTTGATTCTGATGAGTTGGTCAGGACTTTCCAATCTGCCGGAGAAACCATTGAAGAAATCACCAGCCAGTTAAATGAGTTTAAAGAAGCGCTTTTTGATGTCTCCGAATGCGGGAAAACAGTCAGGGAATTGTATTTGATGTCAGGCAAAGAGGAGGAAACATTATCGCTCAATCTGGTTTATCGGAATTTCACTTTTGATAAGGTTGACAAGTTGGTGCCTGCTCTCGCCCATTATATGGAACATCACCGGAAATTTGAGGCGGGGGAACACTTCTGGACCAAAGGTCCTTCACTATCCAAATCAGAGAAAGTAGAATCTGAAAAATTCAGCAAGATACTTGATGAGATCTATGCACTGGATCTGCACATCAAAAAGGAATCTAAGAAATTTACGAGCAATGAAATCGACTTTGAGACTGCGCTATTCTTTCTTGCCAATAAAGAACCGCTGGAACAGCTTGCGGACAACCTAAAGAATGAAACCACATACAACTTTTACATTCACATGGTGGATAATCCACCTGACCAGGACATAGGTTGGCTATCTCAAAAGGAAAGAAACCTGCTTCAATGCTTTAAAGGTGCGGGACCGGAAATATCCCTGGCACCGAATGAACTTGGACGATTCCAGGAGGCATTGGAGCATGCCATCAGAGCAAGAAAGGGAATATTGAGCTGGATCCGGTGGAAATTGTTTTCTGAAGACAAAATTTTTATCACCAGGGTATTGGTAGCTAATGAACTAAAAAGTAACCGGACTGGATTCGAAACTTTGCTTGAGCGCATCGATAACCGGCTGAACTTCGAGCACCAGGTTTCTGAGCTCAAAGAGGTTTCGTGGCTCAAAGAATTCCCGGACAGTTACCGTAAAATAGATATTCAAAACTGGTTCTTTTACCAAAAACTGGCATTGAAGTCTTTTCAGCTGAGACATACCGTGCGGACCTTACCCAACTACCTCACAGCCAAAAATGAAACGCTTGATAACTATACGCATACCATCCATCTCCTACTGGATCTCATCAATCATATCCCGGAGTACCTGGAGAAATGGAAAGACTTTGTGAGTGAGGCACAGGTCAGGTACTTGTTATTGGGTAAAGCTGATCGTTCAAAGGTGGAAAAGCAACTGCAGGAAGACCTTGATGATATTTTGGCATATCATGCATTGAGGGATACTTTTAATGAAGAAGAATTAAAAATAATTGATGATCTATGCGAGCTGGAACTGGAGGGAAAAGGACAGGTAGAGCAGCTATTTATCAGTTCCATCAGCAATGCCTGGATCGACCATATTGAGCAAAAATATCCCGTGCTAAAAATAGCTTCTGCTCAGGGGGTTGAAAACTATATGGAAGAGCTACAATCTGCTCTGGACGAAAAATACAGGATCACTCCAGACCTGATCCTGTCGAAGGTGAGGGAAAAAGCCATATCTGCTACCGAAAAAGAAGGGATCGAGGCCTCCTATCAGGACCTGCTTGAGTTGCTCAACGATCCAAAAAAGAAATGGCCTATACGCAGAGTAATCAACCAATTCGAAGAAGAAATATTCTCGTTATTGCCCTGCTGGATTACCACACCGGAATCTGCATCAGCTATTTTCCCGATGAAAGAACTCTTTGACCTGGTGATCTTTGACGAATCAAACTTGTGCCTGGCTGAACGAGGAATTCCTGCCCTCACAAGAGGCACCAACTGGATGATCATAGGTGATGACCAACAGCTCCCCATGATCAATATCTATGATAATGAAACAGAATTTGGTTCGTCAGAAACAATTTTCAAGAGCCTGCAAGAGCAACTCAGTACCATCACGCTCAAACATCAGTATAATACAAAAAATGTAGATTTAGTCGCTTTTGTAAACAGTCATTTCTATGATAACCAACTGCATTTCATTCCGGAATATGCTTCGATGGCAGATCAGGGAATCTCGGTCATAGAAACCCATGGCACATGGACAAATCAGGGGAATAGCGCTGAGGCTGAAGAGGTTGTGAAATTGATCGGGAGGCTGTTAAAGAATAATCCGCAAGCAGATCTTGGTGTTGTTGTTGGGGATGGCGTTCAGCGATTACTTATCTGGAATCTTCTGGCCGGGAAAAACATGAATCTTCCGGGATCTTTTTTTATTAAAACAATTGAGAGTGCACAAGGTGAAATAAGAGACCAGATCATTTTTACCAGCGCTTATGACAACTGGCAACAGTTTCAACATTTGACCCCGGGCATGGTCAATATCATTTCAACCCGGGCCCGGAGGAAGTTACATATTGTGACTTCGCTAAACTTCGATGCTCAAGGCATGAATGATGGTGCAGACCTGCTAGTCAAATTATTCAACTATCCGGCGAGTGATAAAAAAAATAACTGGGTACCAGATACAAGTAAACTTAGTCACTACCTAACAGATCAGTTTCCCAATAAAGAGATGCTCTCCCTGGATCTGCCATTTGCTGATGGTGCCATTATCAAAAAAGGCAAATACCATGGGGTATTACTTACAGATGATCGCCTGGACCATCAAACAATTATTGATGCTTTCTACCATCAATACATTCTCCTAAGGGAGAATAAGTGGTCTTTCATTCAATTTTTTAGCCGGGAGTTCTGGGAGAATCGGGCTATCGCGTTCGATAAGCTGGAAAGATTTATTGACAGGGAAACCTAGTCAACTGCCCGCTCTACTCTTGCGCCTACGGATAATACCAGAGGCAGGGTATCCAGTCTCATGAAATGGGTGAAGGCGATGGTATATTCCCCCTGATAAGGAAACTGGTATTTCTCTAAAACGGGTTTTTGATGATCAAACAAGTCACCCAGGCCACTTCCTAGAGGTTCTCCGGTCTTTTGATCAAATAAAATCAGCTCTAACATGTCCTGCTTAAGTGTATTTCCGAGAGAATCTCGTAAATCATACTCATAATACAGGTTATAAAACGGATATTCAAACCCATTCCTCACATTTATCAGGATATTATAAGCATCAGTCGGTTCTTCAATATTAAAGGTGAATTCAGGTACAAACGCCTTTACCCAAAAGGGTTGATCAAAATCCTTATTTTCTTCATATACTCTGGACGAATCGCAGGAAATAAGTAGGGCTAAAAATGCTACCAATGTTATGTATTTCATGAGTTTTGCTTTGACTTTTGATCGTCACCAAAAGATCCTTTTGACCTGTTTTTATTTCTTCTTTTCTTCTTTTTCTTCTTGTTTTTGGATGAATATTTTTTATCCATTCGTGCAAGGTCCTCATTGAGTACAGAATCTTTCAATTCATCCAAACTGTCCTCAAACAATGTGGCTGGTTTTTTCCCTGACTTATTCATCTTGAGGATGGCATTGACCCTGTGGACTTCTAATGGGTGCCAGCTATTTTCATTCTCATAACCAAACCACATAATCTTCCTGAAGATATCGGTCTTCTGAAGTTTAGCCAATCCTTTTTCTGTCAGCAGCGGCTCCTCAACATCAGGAATATCTTTTAAAGCATCCATATAAGTGTCCAGCTCATAGTTGAGGCAGCACTTCAGCCGACCACATTGACCGGATAATTTGGAAGGGTTAAGCGATAGATTCTGATACCTGGCTGCCTGGGTACTCACACTTTTGAAGTCGCTCAACCAGGTAGAGCAACAAAGCTCACGTCCACAAGACCCTATGCCACCCAGCCTTCCTGCTTCTTCACGCAGGCTGATTTGTCGCATCTCTACCCTGATCTTAAATTCTCCTGCCAGGATTTTAATTAGCTCCCTAAAATCTACCCGATCGTCTGCCGAATAATAGAAGGTTGCTTTGGAATTGTCGGCCTGATATTCCACATCTGTCAGCTTCATGCCAAGCTTCATCTCCTGAATGATCTGGCGTGTGCGGTACATGGTAGGCATCTCCCTGTTTCTCACATCCCGATACCGGTCGATGTCTTGCTGATTGGCCAATCGATAAATGTTGCGTATTTCAGTGGTCTCGGGATCAACGCTTTTTTTCCTCATCTGCAGCATCACCAGCTCACCCATCAGAGATATATGCCCAAGATGATGTCCATTGGGGACGTCAACAATCACAGCGTCCCCAGTGGTCAGGTCCAGCCCCTCATTGTTCTTGTAAAAGTCTTTTCGGCCATTCTTGAATCGAACTTCTACAAAATCAGATTGCTTCTGTGCGGGCATCTCCATGTTGGCAAGCCAATCAAACACATTGAGCTTATTGCAACCACCGGAACTGCAGCCACCATTATTGTTACATCCAGCTACTTCACCATTGATCGTACTACACGTTGCGCAACCCATATTTTTTGATTTCTTAACTATCAAATATAAGCAAAGCAAAATGCTTTTATTGCCCCAACGCCTTTAAATCAAATCCTATGTCGCTCCTAAAATTTTTACCTTCCCATTTTACCTTACTTACACCTTCATAGGATTTTGAAAGGGCCTCTTTCATGTCTTTTCCCAGCCCGGTAATGGCCATCACGCGACCTCCGCTTGTAAGTAACTTCCCATCTTTGAAGGCAGTACCCGCATGGAACACAATAGCGTCATTCAACGACGCATCCAAATCAATGACATGACCCTTTTCATATTTCTCAGGATAACCACCAGCTACCATCATCACTGTGGTTGAGGTATTTTGATCTATCGCCAGATCCACCTGATCCAGGGTAGAATTGGCTGTGGCCTCAAGAAGGTCAATTAGATCTGATTTTATTCTTGGGATCACCACCTCAGTCTCCGGATCGCCCATACGTACATTGTATTCGATCACATAGGGCTCATCACCAACTTTGATCAAACCAAAGAAGATAAACCCATGGTAGTCCATTCCTTCTTTAGCGATCCCTACCACAGTGGGCCTGATCACTTTTTGCTCTACCTTCTGCATGAATTCATCATCGGCAAAGATCACAGGAGATATGGCACCCATACCGCCCGTATTGAGACCTGTATCATGCTCACCAATACGCTTATAATCTTTGGCCTCAGGCAGGATTTTGTAGTCTTTTCCGTCTGTCACCACAAAAACAGATAATTCGATCCCATCCAAAAACTCCTCAACCAGGACATTGGCACTCGCTGCTCCAAATTTTTCTCCCAGGATCAGATCCTTCATGTTTTCCTTCGCTTCGTCAGGATCTTTGGTAATGAGTACTCCCTTACCTGCTGCCAGTCCGTCGGCTTTGAGCACAAAAGGAGGTTTTTGTTCTGAAATGAATGCTAAGCCCTCATCCAGGTTTTGCTTATTGAATACTTTGGCCTTACCTGTAGGGATGCCATATTGCTCCATGAAGTCTTTGGCAAATTGCTTGCTCCCTTCCAGTTGGGCTCCATGGGCTGAAGGTCCTACAATCAATAATTTCGAATAGGCAGGGTCTGATTTAATTTTATCTACTACACCTCTTACCAGTGGCTCTTCCGGCCCAAATACCAGTAAGTCAATACCATGCTCATGCACAGCCTGTTTAATCTGCTTAGCATCATTGATATCAAGGGCAATATTTGTCCCAAGATCTTTGGTTCCACCATTCCCCGGGGCAATAAATAAGTTGGTCAATCTGGGGCTTTGCTTGATTTTCCAGGCTAATGCATGCTCCCTTCCTCCTGAGCCTATTATTAAAACGTTCATTACAAATAATTAAAAAGACCGCCCAAAATTAGACGGTCTCAATAAGATTAAAAGCTAAACCGGGATTAATGTGCGTATTCTGACATGAATTTTATGCGCATCAATCGAATCTCTTCTTCACTGTATTCATCTCCAAGCTCATTCATGGCTTCTTCCACACTGTCTGTCTCTGCATTGAGAAAATAGTCATAAATCTCGTCCTGACGATCTTCATCTAAGATATGATCAATGTAATAGTCAATGTTAAGCTTGGTGCCACCGTAGCAAATATTTTCAATCTCATCCAACAGCTTCTCGTAAGTCATGTCCTTGGTCTCTGCGATCTCCTCCAGGTCTATCTTACGATCAATCTGCTGAATAATGAATATCTTGTTCTTCGACTTCATTCCTGACGACTTAATCAGCACATCAGAAGCCGTGATGATGTCATTTTCCTCAACGTAATTTTCTATCAACTCTAGAAATGGCTTTCCGAATTTTCTGGCCTTGCTTTCTCCTACTCCAACGATCTTGATCAGATCCTCGAAGCTGGTAGGATACAAAGTTGCCATCTCCTCCATGGAAGGATCCTGGAAGATCACATAAGGAGGCAGATCCATTTGTTTGGCCACCGACTTTCTTAATGTCTTCAGCATATCAAACAAGGTCTTGTCGTATGCCGTGGTGTTGACGGTTTCTCTCTCGATCTCCTCCTCTTCGCCCTCCAGTTCATACTCATGATCTTTAGTGAGTTCGATAGGAAAAGGATCTATCAGAAAGTCGATCCCTTTTTGAGTGAGCTTGAATACACCGGGATTCTCAATGTCTTTTTGTATAAATTCGTTGAGTAGGGTTTGCCTGATGACAGACTTCCAAAATGCCTCATCATGCCCCTTCCCAATACCAAACGCTTTCAGTTTGTTGTGACTGTAACTTTTTACGTGCTGGGTAGATTTTCCTATCAGCACATCAGAAATGTGATTCAGGTCAAAACGTTCGCCGGTTTGTTGTACCGCTTCGATGACCATTTTCACCTCCTGCTCGGCCTCGAATCGCTCTTTAGGATGTAAACAGTTGTCACAACCCTCACAATTTTCTTTGTGGTACTCCTCACCAAAATAGTGCATCAGCTGCTTTCGGCGGCAGACAGCAGACTCGGCATATGCCGCCATCTCATCAAGCAGAAACCGGGCATTCTCGCGCTCAGTTACCGTCTTGTCTTTATTGAATTTCTCGAGTTTCAGGATGTCATTGTAGCTGTAAAACATCACACACTGACCTACCAGTCCGTCACGTCCTGCTCTACCTGTTTCCTGATAGTAACCTTCGATAGACTTTGGCACATCATAATGGATCACGAATCGTACATCTGGTTTGTCTATCCCCATCCCAAACGCTATTGTAGCCACGATGACATCCACGTCTTCATTGAGGAACGCATCCTGGTTTTTCATCCGGATATTGCCATCTATCCCTGCATGGTAGGGTGCAGCTTTGACATCATTCACCTTCAGGAACTCAGCGATCTCCTCTACCTTTTTACGGCTCAGACAGTAAACGATCCCGGATTCGCCTTTGTGCTCCTTAACAATGCGGATGAGTTGTTTCTTCGCTTGTTTTTTAGGTTTTACTTCATACACCAGGTTAGTCCTGTTGAATGAAGATTGGTAAGTATTGGCTCCTTCAATAGCCAGGTTTTTCACAATATCCAACTGCACCTTCGGGGTGGCAGTGGCTGTCAGGGCTACGATTGGGATTTCACCCAGCTCAGCCAGGATTGACTTAATGCGTCGATACTCAGGTCTGAAGTCATGGCCCCACTCGGAAATACAGTGCGCTTCATCTACTGCGGTAAAAGAGATATCGGCTTCTTTAAGGAACTGAACATTCTCTTCTTTGGTAAGAGACTCCGGAGCCACATACAGAAGCTTTACTTCTCCTGCCAACGTCTCCTTTTTCACCCTGTTTATCTCTCCCTTTGTTAAAGTAGAATTGAGAAACTTAGCATTGATGCCTACAGCATTCATCTGGTCCACCTGGTTCTTCATCAGGGCAATCAATGGCGAAATGACTATAGCAGTACCAGGCTTCAATATCGCTGGTAATTGATAACATAATGATTTGCCTGCTCCTGTTGGCATGATGACAAAGGTGTCTTTGCCATCCATCACACTTTGAATGATAGACTCCTGATTACCCCTAAATGTATCGTAACCAAAAACTGTTTTTAACGTCTCTCTTAACTTATCTTCAATACCGGTCTCCATCTCAAAAATTTAATACTATAATCTAGGGAAAAATTATCTATTCAGGCTCCTAAAAATTAAAATAATTTCAACAATTACCATCAAGTGTTTATCCTTGCATACCTATAAGCTTCAAAGACTACATTTGATCGTAAAAAAATCCAATTCCTGAAAGGACAACTTCCTGATGAATAAAAACTTACACATTGTGATCATGGCCGGTGGTTCCGGCACCAGGTTTTGGCCATATAGCCGAAATAAAAAACCCAAGCAGTTTCTAGATGTTTTGGGAACAGGTAGATCACTGCTTCAAATGACCTATGATCGGTTCAAAGGTACGGCATCTGACACAAATATTTGGATCGTCTCCAATGAATTATATGGTGATCTGTTAAAAGAACAATTCCCTGAAATGGATCCCTCACAGATCCTTTTGGAACCTGCCAAACGAAATACGGCACCTTGCATAGCTTATGCTGCCTACAAGATCCGTCAAAAGGATCCCGACGGCGTGATGGTAGTGTTGCCATCAGACCATGTGATATTCAATGAGAAGGAATTTATCGCCACCATAGAAAAAGCGGTGGAAGCTGCAGATGAAGAAAAGCTCATTACCATTGGTATCCATCCCCAGCGACCCGAAACAGGCTATGGATATATCCAATACCTGGATGGCACCGACGAGTCGCTCAAAAAAGTCAAAACCTTTACGGAAAAACCAAATGCCGAACTGGCCACAAAATTCCTGGAAAGTGGCGACTTCGTCTGGAACGCCGGCATATTTGTGTGGTCTGTAAAAGCCATCATTAGCGCGGTTGAAGAGCTACAACCGGAATTAGCTGAATGTTTCCGGGCCGATTGGTATTTCACTGAAAATGAGAAGAAATACATTGAAACCTCTTATGCGCACTGCCAAAATATTTCCATAGATTATGCCGTGATGGAGAAGTCCTCAAATGTGTACACCATTCTGGGCAACTTTGGGTGGTCTGACCTGGGGAGCTGGAATGCACTACATGAAATCATGGATAAAGATGAGCACCAGAATGTATCGCTTGGTGAGATCTCCCTCTATGATAGCTCCGACAACTTTGTCATTTCTAAGTCAAACAACAAAAACAAACTCATTGTCCTGCAAGGGATGGAGGGTTACCTGGTTGCCGACTTTGAAGATGTATTGCTTGTTTGCAAAAAAGAAGATTCTAATATTTTCAGGGAATTTGTGAGCGACATCAAGCTGCACAAAGGGGAAGACTTTATTTAATTTCTTTGACGCGTGGCCTCATAGAGGATCATCGCTGCCGCATTGCCTACGTTAAGGCTTGATATCTCTCCCCTCATGGGAATGGAAGAAATGTGATCCGAAATCTTGAGGATCTCTCTGGTGATCCCTTCTTCTTCGGAACCCATGACAATCACGGTGGGTCCACTGAAATCCACCTCGGCAGGCATGGTGGTTCCATGCTCCGAACATGCTACCACCTGCATGCCGGAATCTTTCAGGTATTTCAATGCTTCCAGCAATTTCATGTCCCGACATACCGGAATGTAATTCAAAGCACCTGCTGAAGTTTTCACTGCATCCGCATTGATCTGAGCACTGCTCTTGACAGGTATAATTATCGCATCCACTCCCATGCATTCGGCTGTACGGGCAATCGCACCAAAATTCCTGATATCTGTTACGCCATCCAGTGCCAGAAATAACGGAGTCTTACCCTGCTCAAACACATCAGTAACCACATGATGCAGGTTGTGGTATTGTACAGGAGAAACAAAAGCGACCACACCCTGATGATTTCCTTTGGTCAGACGGTTTAATTTCTCACCCGGCACCCAGGAAACGGGAATCACATGCTCGCTCGAAACTGTCAGCAATTGTTTGACAAGCTCAGAAGTATTGTTCTTCTGGATAAAAAGTTTTTCGAGATGCTTTCCGGACTGAATGGTCTCAATGACAGCCCTGGCTCCGTAGATTAATTGTTCGTTTTTTTTCATTGCCCTTTTCGAATATCCCCCACTTTGTTGTACCAGCTCTTCTCATACTCTGAATTTCTTTTAAGTGAATAAAGAGAAGGAGTAAACAAAATAGGTATTCTGATAAACTCAAAACGTTCACCAGAATTGTACCGCCACTCCTCAGCTCTATCTCTCTTTACGACAATGTCAGGTTTTCCGTAGATCACATATATGATTCCTCTGTCGGTCTTCCACCCTTGCTTATAATCCGTAAATAGTTGATTGGCTTCTTCTACACGCTGGAAGAAAAACCGGATGGCACCTTTTGCCCTGAATTTGGTGCCATAGTTTGACAGCCAGAAATTCTCAAAGGCCTTTCGTGGCTCACGGGCCTGATTCAATGATTGATTTTCCACGGATGTAGAAATGTATCGCATGGGCTTGATCAACTCATCATACATCCTTAAATCCGGGTAATAATAGGGACACTTCAGGATGGTTACTCCAGTGTTGTCCAATGTATCTTTCTGAAATAAATAAAAATGAAAGTCCAGCATATCTGACTGAACTCCATCAACAAAATAGGATGAGTCGATGGAAAGTGTAGGTGCCAAAGCTGACATCTCTCCCATCGGTGGATCAGCCGGTCCAAATTCCTCTCGGTATCTAAAAACGTGTACTGGCCCATCCAATCCACTAAACGATATTTCATCTCCAGTGTAATATTTGGATAACAGAGGAGCACCATCTTCTTCTGTGGGATAAAAAGAAGGATAGCCTCCAGGGTTATTCAAAGGCGCATCGTATAAACGGTAAATTCCTTCGCTCAGATTATTGAACGAGAAAATCAATAAATCATAAGTACTCTTTGGTACATCGATGGCATAAAATATATCCTTTTCATCCTGGTAGAGGATCTCCTGAGTAGCCAATGACAAGGTATCATGGTTCTCCGACTTGTAGGTATTTTGCAGAAGGATATTAAATAGCCAAAGCCCGGTGGTATCACTGGACACATTATAAATTACGGTATATTGATCTTCCCCGGAATCAATAATCCTGTATTCCACATGGGTGTCCAGTCGCACATCGTACTGGAAGGACAGATCCAATCTGGTCAAATCCAGTCCAAACACCTGGGTGCTGCAGCTAATCAGGAAGACAACTAATCCTCTATGGAGTGTTTGAATCATAAGAGTCAAAAAGTTAACCAATAATTTGGTTTCTTTGCCAAAAAAACCGGATGGCAATTTATACTACAGAAATTACTTCTGATCAGATTGCTTCAGATAATCCTATCCATCAACGACTTCTTAAGGCTTATATTGAAGCAATTCCCTATATAAACGGTGATTTACTAGAGCTTGGTTGTGGCGAAGGAAGAGGAATCGATCTCATTGTCCCTAAATCTTCAAACTTTCTTGGATTGGACAAAATTGAAGCCGTGATCCAAAACTTAAGATCAAAATACCCGGAATATCAATTCGAGTCCAGTGTCTTTCCTCCCATCAAACTTCCCGACCAAAGCTTTGATACCATCGTCTCCTTTCAGGTGATCGAACACATCAAAGATGATCATCTGTTTCTTCAGGAGATCTATCGACTGCTCAAAAAAGGTGGTAAGGCCATCATCTCTACACCCAACAGGTTGATGTCGCTCTCCAGGAATCCCTGGCATGAACGGGAGTACACAGCCAATGAGTTGGAAAAGATCTGCAGTGAATACTTCGACAAGGTCTCGATGATGGGTATCGCGGGCAATGAAAAGGTGATGACCTATCATGAACGAAACCGGAAGTCCGTAGACAAGATCATGCGATTCGATGTATTGGACCTTCAGCACCGCTTACCTGCATCGCTATTAAGAATACCGTATGATATTCTAAACAGAATCAACAGGAATTCACTCAAAAGTCAGGCTGATGAGTTGGTCATGTCCATTGCACAGAAAGATTACTTCCTCAATGATAAAAATGACGAAAACCTGGACCTTTTTTGTGTTTTGGAGCGAATAAATTAGGATTTCAGTAAACAGAAACGCCGTTTACTTTGTTCTTTTATTGAATTAAAAATAAAAGAATAAAATGTCATCACAACTCATTAAAGAACTCAACCAATTATTGAGTGACTATCATATTTATTATCAAAATACCCGGGGATTCCACTGGAATATCAAGGGAAACAACTTTTTCCAATTACATGCCAAATTTGAGGAGCTTTATACGGAAGCTCTTACCGTAATTGATGAAATTGGAGAAAGAATCCTGACCATCGGTGGTCGTCCATTACACACGTTTGACGATTATAAAAGTACTTCTAAACTTAAAGTACATAAGGATGTATCAGTCGATAAGGAGATTGTTTCTGCATTGATCGAGCAACTGGAGGGTCTGGTGAAACAGGAAAACGTCGTAAAAGAGCTTGCAGCCAAGAATGGCGACAGTGAGACAGAAGACATGATGATTGCCCTGATCAACGGGCAGCAGAAAACGGCCTGGATGCTAACGGCCTGGATGGGTCAGGAAGTAGCGCAGTAATTGTAATACCATTTTTGAAATACAAAGAGTGACCAGATCTTGATGGTCACATCACCAGGGTCAGAGGAATGCAATTTTTCTCTGACCTTTTTGATTTCCTCCCATTGAAAAATATTCTGGTTTTCAATCCTGTCCCGATCGAACACCCAGTCATCCAGGTCTCCCCGCATCTCTTTTCTAAACCATTCCAACAAAGGCACCTCAAAGCCGTGCTTTGGTCGGGATATCAGCTCCTCCGGAAGCAGATCTTCAAACGCCTCTTTCAGGATGATCTTTCGCTTCATGCCATCCAACTTAAACTTCTCCGGGAGGTTAAATGCCAACTGAACGACCTCATGATCAAGAAAAGGCACGCGCACTTCCAGACTACTCGCCATAGACATCAGGTCCACCTTTTGTAACATATCATTGGGAAGGACCAGGTGCGTGTCCGCATGTAGCATCTCATTCAATGTTCCCGATCCGGTTAATGAGGTAACAGAAGACTTAAACTTCTTTAAATCCTTGGCATTTCCCTGGTATTTACCTTTTAGCAATTGGCCAATCTCATCATCACCTACAAAGGATGCCAGGAACCAGTACTTTTCGTCATCCTTCATTTTCAAAAGGTCTGCCATCCGGTGCAGCTGCCGTACTTTATCCGTAAAGCCTGAATTGCGTGATTTGGGAAGTTTCGTCCATAACCAATCCAGGTTACTGATCAGCTTATTTCTGACACCTGATTCCTTGCTCATGGCCCAGGCGCTGTGCTTGTTGTACCCGGAAAAGAGCTCATCTGCACCATCTCCTGACAACGCTACTGTGACCTCCTGACGGGTGAGCGATGCCAGCAGATGTACGGGTAGCGCCGATGAGTCTGCAAAAGGCTCATCGATACTTTGGATCATCTTATATAAATGCCCATGCAGATCACTGTTGCTGAGCTTAAACTCATGGTGATTGGTTTTGTATCGGTCGGCCACCATTCGGGCATATTTGGATTCATCAAAATAGTCCTGACCTTTAAACCCTATGCTGAAGGTATCCAGCTTTTTCACCTCCTGAGCAGCGAGCGCTGTGATGATGGAGGAGTCAATACCCCCACTTAAAAAAGTACCCAGCGGCACGTCGGAAACCAGCCTTTTATGAACAGATTGAGTAAGTCTTTGCCTGACCAGTTTTTTAGCATCCGAGAAAGACCTGATCTCCGGCTGATCCGTGTATGGGATTTCATAATACCTCCTGACCTTCAATCCTTCCTTTTTGGAAATCGTCAGGAAGCAGCCTGGTTTTAGCTTTTTCACTCCCTTGATGATGGAAAGTGGTGCAGGAATATAGGTCAGCTGAAAATAGAGATGCAGTGCGGTGGTATTCAATTCCCTGGGGACTCCATAGGAAAGGATGGATTTCATCTCAGAGGCAAAGAGCACTTTGTCATCGTCATGATAATAAAGAAGCGGCTTGATCCCTAGTCGGTCTCTGGAGATAAAAAGGTGTTCTTCTTCCTGGTCATAGATCGCGAAGGCAAAGAATCCGTTGAGTCGTTTAAGACATGCCGGGCCCCAATGGATATAGGCCTGAAGCAGGACCTCGGTATCACTTTCTGTCCTGAAAGGCACACCTTTAGTGGCGAGTTCTTTCCTGATCTCTTTGTAATTGTATATCTCCCCGTTGAAGATGATCCGGTATCTGCCCGACTCATCAATCATGGGTTGGTTGGCTTCTGCAGAGGTGTCAATGACAGACAGTCTGCGATGGCCCAGGCCCACCACATCATCAAACCAGCTACCCTGGTTATCCGGACCTCGCTTTTCCAGACAGCGGGTAGCAGCCTCCAGGTGGATCAGGTTGATCCGCCCCACCATATTAAATGCATACATTCCTGTGATCCCGCACATAAGGCATTAAATTTGTGAAAGAAAGCAGAAAAAAGTTATGCATGTCGTTTTCTAAATTCCTTCTATCCCTGATTCTCTTATTTTCGATGGTTTCTTTTTCCGAGGCACAAAGTAAACGGAAAAGAAAGATAATCATAGCCGCCGTGACAGAAGCCCGGACCTACCGGGGTACGCCCTATGTCTATGGGGGTATGTCGAGGAATGGTATTGACTGCTCCGGCCTGATGTACAATTGCTTTAATAAAGTAGGTATTGACCTTCCTCGGACGGCTAAAGAGCAATCCAAGGTTGGCAGAAAAAAAGGCTGGGGCCGCATTCGTCCCGGAGACATTGTCTATTTTAAGTTTAAAGAAAAAGGCAAGAAAAAGTGGTGGCACAGTGGCATGATCACGGATACTTCAGATCCGGATAATATCCGCTTTATCCATGCGTCCACTAGTCGTGGGGTAGTAGAGTCCACGCTCAATCACGACTACTATGCCGATAATGTGAAAAAATTCCGGCGGGTAATCAGGTAGGATTATTTCGGCTTTGAATGGAAAAGTTTTAGAAACTTTATCGCTGAACTGCCAGAATATCTTAAATTCGCAGTCCGATTTATCGGAAATGCTAAGGACATGCAAGGGGCATTAGCCTGCCGGTAAGCTGGCTAGCCAGCTATTCTTAGTATCTGATGAAAACGGGGCATTAGCTCAGCTGGCTAGAGCGCTACGCTGGCAGCGTAGAGGTCATCGGTTCGACTCCGATATGCTCCACAATGAATAAAGGCTAATTAATTGATTATCAGTTAGTTAGCCTTTTTTATTTTCTTATGGTTCCGACATAGTTCCAGCATTTATTTTAAAACCTTAATAAAACCCTTGCCTCAGATATTGAATCTGATTAACTTCTAAATCCCGATGATTGGAATTGATCTATTTTATTGACTTATGGCCATTATGAAATATCTATCTATTGTTTTAATGATTTCTTTGTTATCGTCTTTTGGTTATGCAAAAGACGAGCCACAAGATAACTTTAGAATTGTACTCACTCACTTACTTGGTAAACGACTTGATACAAATGCTAATTTTTATTTTGGTGAGCAAAAAGTTTGGAGAATTGACTTCAATAATGGGGAGGAAATAAAGTATACAATTATCTCATTTGATGATATTAATAATCCTATGTGCGGTATTAATGCAAGAGACAATTTTGGAGATACTTGTGAAATTTGTATTACTGTGAATAGCTCCAGCAATATTGAAGTTGTAATTAACTATTCGGGCAAAAGGTTTACATACAAAGGCTATTCGGGTTAGTATAACCCCCCCCTCGTGAATAATTGTAGGGAGAAAAAGTTGATTAGGGTAGGGTTTCAAGTAAAAAGTCGTTTTATGATAGAGAGAAAAGGTTGATGACAATAGGGTTTTGCCAGATATGGAAATAAATAATTAGTCAACCTTTAGATCATAAATACTTTGCTCAAACGAAGTCATCTGATTATCAAAATCATTGAGGAAATCTGTTGTGTCTTGAGCTATTAAATTCAAACTTATTGAATCTGTAAAGTCTAAATTCAAAGATACTTTATTCAACTCTTCAGAGGCATTCATTAGTTCCTCATTTAATGAATCATATTGATTTTTTAAGGATTTAAATCTTGCTATTGCAATGGTAATAGTTGATTTATTTTGCATAATTTCAATTTTTGTTTTAGTAGCTCTGTCCCTATAATAATCGCGGCTATAGCTACTTGTTATAGCTTCTCTTCGATAATCATAATAATTTTCCACATTTCGTGTTAATGAGTTCCCTTCACTTCCAATTGAAGATACTTTCAAAAGAATTTCTTGCCTCGTGGATATTTTAGCAATTGAAAGATCAATAATTGTATCAAGTTGATTACTCAGAACTAAAAACTTATCTGTAATTGGCACTTTCGATTTTTCGAGTCTTACACTTTCATATCCCTTTATAAAATCCTGGTAAAACCCCCTCATTGAGAGGAGATTTAAAGATTCTTCCCTTTTTTTTGATGATGCAAGGTTTTGATTATTTGCATTTAATTGCCTAATGATTGAAGAAAGTTCGACTCTAGCCTGTTTATCTTGTTCAGATTCACTACAACTAATAACGGCAAAAATTAATATTGTAAGGCTGATAAAAATTATATTTTTCATGAATCCCTTTGTTTGCAATTAATATAATAAATAACGATGAACATTTCTGAGCGGATACATAGTTAAATTATATTTTATGGTTGATAATATCTGATTTTAACCGTTGTATCACTTTATTCGATCAGGGAAGTTAATAGCCGTTTTTACCTCCAACTCACCCACTTGCTTAATTTCCGGGCATGTTTCATATCTACTTGCCCTCTCTTGCAAAGAGAGGGAACCTCGATTAATCAGGGGATGACGCTTTTCACCGACCCCACAACACCCCGGCTGGTGTCCTCACCAGCAGGTAATAAAACCTGAGCGAAACAAACATCAATACCGTCATCCTGAACGGAACTACCAAAATCGCGCAAAGATTACAAATCAATCCCATTAGTTAATTGAGTGTTGAAAGCATAATTGATTGTGGAGTGAGAGGATCTTATTCAATTTAGATGGAATGCTCATTTGTGCTTCCGAATTCCATGATCCCTGCCTTCCTTAGGTAGGCTCGCTTACTCAGGATGAGGTTGAAATGGTTGCTTGAGTTCGCTTTTCGCAAACTCCAAGGTCTGTCTTAACAGATTTTTCCTCTTCTATGGATATTCCTACATTTCATGCTAGAGCATTATACCCTAAAATCAATCATTCTCGATAAATTAATATATATTTATTGTGCACACCTGTCATAATAAGAGAATGAAATTAGTCCCAAGTCAGCTCCTTGTATTGATTCTTATGGTTGCTATCACTTCATGCGTTCAAGAAAGTAATCCTTTGGAAGAAGCAAAAGCCAAAATAACAAACGCCAAATTTATTGGCTATGATGAAGTTTCAATGTGGGAAAACCCTATTGATCGGCAATCATTAATTGATACTAATTATAGCTACAATCAGTTTTCAGTAAATGATCAAAACTTTATAGGATATGACTTTATGGTTGAGTCTGACGGGAGTGATTTGATTTACAAAAATGAAGAATATAGGTTAATTGATCATAGAGATAAGATAGTTGAAATTCACACTCTGCTTCAATTTGAGAATACTGCTGGATTTGAGAAAATGGTAAAAGCGTTTACCCCATTCAAATGGTCACCAATGACATTTCTAAATGAAGATTGGGAATTCTTTAGTGATACTGTTATCAACGAGTCAAATTATACCAAATATTTCCAAATTGAAAAAGACACGGTATTCGAAGAAAGAAGAGTATATGTTGAACGATATATATATATCAATAAAGAAACTGCTTTGCTAGAAAGGTTTGAAAGGATAGCCTACGAGCCAGATGGCACAATTGGGCAATTGATTTCAAGGGATTTTTATAACTATCAACTCAATCCCATGGCTAAAGAGATTTCTTACAAAGAACCAGAGTATTACACTTCAACATATGGGAGAAGGAAGAGATTTAAAATGCTAGAAGAAGGTGAAGAAGCACCTTTATTCAAATTAGTGGATATGAATGGAGATAGTCTGAGTCTTGACCAATTCAAAGGCAAAAAAGTAATGCTGAATTTCTCGGTCATTAATTGCGGATTTTGCCAAATGACCCTGGAGCATATAAACCGCGAAAGTTTTGAATTAGATGATGAAATTGCCTGGATATACATTAATCCTGAGGATGATAAGGAGAGACTAGATGTTTACACCAAGAAATTGCCCATTCCTTTTCCAGTCTTAATCAATGCTAAAGAAGTAGGAGAAAGATATGGAGTAAACGGATACCCGACATTTTTCCTAATAAATGAAGAAGGAGTTATTGAAACTGTCCAGTCTGGTTACTTTCCTGGTTTTATGGATAAGTATAAAATTTAAGCTTTATTTAGGTTTATCATACGACTCATCTTTGTATCGGTTTTTATCGCCGACATAAGCGTATACTATCGGGTCTATCCTATAAGACATCAACCAAAAACAAACATCAATACCGTCATCCTGAACGGAACTACTGAAATTGTGTACAGATGACAAGTCAATTCCTTTAGCTAATTGAGCTCCGGAGGAGTACTGAACTTGGAGTGAAGGATCTTTTCCAATTCAGAGGGAATGCTCATTTGAGCTTCCGAATTCTAAGATCCTTCCTTCTACTCAGGATGACGTTTGTGTGAATATTTGTGGATCGCTTGATAGTTTTATTTAACCTCCGAGTAAACCGAAAAACTTTTGATCGTCATCTTTCCCTCCTCACCTGTGAGCAATAGTCGGACTTTATCCGTTTCGATAGCATCAAATGTCTGGATCCTTTTCCTCCCGATGCTTTGTCCTTCGGCAATGGTTTTCCAGGCTCCACCTGACAATGCTTCCACCTTATACTGATTGATGTATTGACCGTGCCTGATAGCCTCTTCTATCATCAGAAGATTGATGGACTTTTTCGGCAGGTTGATGAAATACTCTCCGGATGATTTTTCTGGGCTCGCCTTTCCGATAGGATTGTCAAAGGTGCTTTCCAGTTGCTCTCCGAATGCTGCTAGCCGATTTACCTCCGCCTCGGGGATCAGCCCTGTGGTATCCGGGGTCATGTTGATCAGCAGATTGGCTCCCCGGCCAATCGACTCCAGGTACACATTCATCATAAAAGGGATACTCCGCAAAGTGGTATCAGACCCTGGGGTCCAGAACCAATTGCGCCTGGTATGCAGGTTGGCCTCTGCCGGAATCCAGCCCGCCCATTCAGGGTTGACCCAATGTTTTAATCCTTCACCTGGCTCAATGATGTTCCAGAGCGGGTAAGGAGCCCACCCTTGTTCGCTGCCGGACCAGCGCACCCCAGGCTTTGTCCCCCCAAACACCACCGCGTTGGGCTGCAGATGCTTTACCATCGCGTGGATGGCGTCTCCGTAAGCAGTCCCTAACGGCTGCAGGGTCTCAGGGTCCATAACATCCCAGCCAAAAGGATCATAGGCCCCATCAAACCATACAATGGAAATATCCCCATAGTTGGTAAGCAATTCCCTCAATTGCTCGAGAAACACCGGGAGATACTGATGAATGTTTCCCACAACTTTTCTTTCTCCCATGGGGTCGGGCGTACTCCAGCATCCAAAATGTTTGTCACCTCCGGAAATGTATAATCCAACCTTCAAATCATACTTTCGGCAGGCTTTTACAAAATCAGCCACCACGTCACCTTTGCCCTCTTTCCATGGAGAATTTTTTACCGAATAATCGGTTGTTTCAGTTGGCCACAGGCAGTAGCCATTGTGATGCTTGGCCGTGAGTACAACATGTTTAGCCCCAAAAGATTTGGCTGCTTTTGCCCATTGTTCTGCATCCAGCCGAGAGGGATTGAAAAGATCCGGTGCCGGAACCGTCATCATGTCTGAGTCATTATAAGTGGCCGGACCAAAATGAATAAATGCCCCCAATTGTCGCTCCTGATAAGCCAGCTGTTGGGGGCTTGGCTTTTCACTAAAAGCGCCGCTATGCACTGCCTGATCCTCATTTCCCTTTTCTGCAGCTATCAACACAGGGGTCCAATCCCCTTGATGTTCGGGGGGAGTTCTTGATGCTGTTTTAGCATCCATGAAAAAATGCTCAAACAGTTGTCGGGGCGTTCCTTCATAAGTGGCCCATTGGAGGTCTCCCGCCGTGGTCTGGTCACTTCCTGTGAAATAAAGGATCGTCTGCCCTTCGAAATAGCACAGCTCTACATCGGAAGCATTGCTCTCAGCGATGGACGGATCGATCAACGGAATGTTTTTATGGTTAGGGTCATAGGTGATAAAGGGTCGCCCGTCTGGCGCATCTTCCCAATGGATCAGGTCCCTGGACCGGGTAATCCGTGTCTCATAGGCTTTCCCCAGAGATTCCAGATAAAGGGTATAGTACCAGCCACCTTCATAATACAAAGCAGGTCCACCCACATATTTTTCTTTTCCGTAAACTGCACCAGGGATCTCCTTCCATTTTTTCAAATTGGTCGATTCCAAATACCGAAAAGTAAAGGGCTTCCAACGGGAATCGTTGGTTTCGTAGAGGAGAATGAACTTGTCTTTTCCTCTGCAGACAGCTGTATTGAAGAAGAACTCATCACCGGAGGCTTTGAGAATAGTCTGAGGTTTGGTCCACTTTTTCAAGTCCCGGGAACTTGTCATGGTAATTTCCGTCATGCGTCTCCAGGGCTTGCCTTCTCCATAGTTTCCGGCAAATACATAGACCACACCCTCCCAAACCAGGACAGTCCCAAAACCATGATTTTTCAAGGGCACTGAAATGACTTCATCGCTTTCTATATCCCTGATGCGCACCTCATCCTCATGAAAATAATCTCCTGGCCTGGCTCCTGGCACATCCCAGAAACGTTGGTTGTTTTCCAGCAGGTATAATCTGTCTTCAAAAACAAAAGGTGAGGTTTCGACTAGTGGCGATCCTAATCGTCCCTGCTTCTTGATGGGATTGGTCCAGGTTACCTGTGCAAGCAGGATGCTACAGAAAAAAAGAAGGGAAAGTGTTATAGTAAATTTTTTCATCGGGTCGGCAAGCAGCTTTTGATCTTTTGGTTATTTGAGGTGGAAAGTTTTGCTTCGAAATTACGGTAATCTATAGAACCGCAATTCTTTATAAGAAGGAGAAGCTAAATAAAGTGCGTTGTATGGTTTGCTGGGTAAGCTAAGTAAAGTCCTTAGGAACATGACAAATACCTTGTATAATTGTCTTAGAATAATCCAATAACCATTTTTAGGAAATATTTGAGGCGGTCCGGAATAAAACCACCTTCAGATCCTTTAAACGGTGATTTTGTGCTGACTCAAAAAGTCCGCGCAGACTTTGATCAAAACCCGCGCGGACTTAAGCAAAAACCCATGCGGACTTTGTGGCGAAATAGGTCCAGGTTTTGATTAAAATGAAGGCGCCTTTGGGGTGTATTGGAATAGTGCAATTATAGCGATATCAGCGGAGTAGGCTCTAAAGTTGATGGAAGAGCTGATATTCAGATCCAGATTGGCTGATAGTCGGTCAGTTCCAACCTTGTGCTTTTTTCAGATCTTCTTTGGTTTCATAACCGTCGAGATTATTGGTTCAGGATTCAGTGGTAATATATCATGTGAGATCAACATAAAACAAGCATAAAATAATTTTCTTGGAGGACATACTTTGTATACAACTTTCTAAGTATTTTCGATGTAATGAAAAAGTTTAGCCTACCCCTTTTACTCCTGATCCTTTCGAGTAATACGCTTTTCGCCCAGCTTTCTTTCTATGATGAAGACCCGATCTATGAGGGACCAGAATCCAACTTTTATAATGTAAAATATGCCATCTCATATGACTATGATAATGACGGAATCTCTGACATTTTGCACATCCAACACAACCAGATTTATGTCCTTTATGGAGATGGGAGTACATTCGGCAATGAAGAATTAATTTACGAACATTCCTCAATCCTGGCCAGTATATCAAATCAATTAGACTTGAATACCGACGGTAGATTAGATTTTGCCATTCCTTCCGTTAACAATGAAATCCTGGTATTTGAAGGAACAGATGAAGGTATAGAACTATCAACAATCATCCAAGCTGATGCAAACAGGGTAATATTGATTGATCTTGATAAAGACGGCCATATTGGTATTCTTTTCACAACTGGTTTTGAAATTGGATATGTAGATGGTAATGACCAGGGAACCTTTGATGAATCAATTTCAATTACCAGTGGCATAAGTGCTATTGAAAATGCTTTCAGGTTTCAAGTAGTGGATATAGATGGAGATAGCGATAATGACCTATTTGTACTAGACCTAAGTAATAGTTTGGTTCATGTAGTGATAAACGAAGGTTTTTCATTTACTTCTAATGCCTCAGTCAGTGCCTCAGAAACTGAATTCAGCTATGGCGATTATGACCTTGATGGTTTTATTGATCTGGCCGTAGTCAACGCCAGTAATGGATTAGAGATTTACCTACATGGAGACACTGGCTATGATTTAAGTTATACCTACAGCACTTTCAATATAAGGGATATCATTACATATGATTACAACTCGGATGGAAAGAAGGATATTTTACTAAGTCATGGAATGACAGACCTTACCCTGTTCGAAAATCTCGGTGATGGAACATTTGATGATCCGGAATCCCTGATAAGTGAAATGCCAAGGTTTAGCAATCACACCTTTGAGGATTTTAATGATGATGGCATTGATGATATTGTTGCGGTTAGTGCCATGGCATTCAATCAGGTAATTTTAATCCCCTTAAACCCTCAGGTGAACGTTTCGGAGCAATATTCTTCTCTTAGTTTGCGACCAGACCCAGGAACCTTGGGGGGAACAAAAATTGGAGATATTGACAATGATGGATACAATGATTTGATAATCTTTAGCAAAAATGGTGCGATCCACATTTTTTACGGAAATGAAACCGGACTGGATGACAATTATACTCAGTATTCCAGCAATACGCATACAAATGGTGGATACCTATATGACATAGATGACGATGGTTTATTGGACCTGATTGTCTTTTATCAATCAGCAAGTGGTGGTACTGTGGGTACGGAAAGATATCTAAATCAAGGAGATAGAACCTTCTCTGATGTACAGCCATTCAAATATTCCTCCATTGCTTTTGATGCAGTGTTTGAAGATTATGATCAGGATGGGACAGATAATTTTATTGTTAGCACCCAAAATAACGAAGTCGTTTTTCTTACCGTCAACGAGGATAATTATGATGAATACCACACCGGAAGTCCACTGGTAATTTCTACATCAGATTTGATAACAGATTTCAAAATTATTGATGTCAATAATGACACCTGGTCAGATCTGATACTTGGTGTGAATGGATCAAACGAAATTGAAATCCACCTAAATGATCAGGCAGGAGGATTCCTTTCGCCCAGTGTAATAACACTAACTGAGACTGATGAATATCCTGTCGCTCTAAACATTGGAGACTTGTACAACGACGGCACAACAGAAATAGTAGCAGTGACATCCACAAATTCCGGCTACAAAACAAAAATCTTTTCAAGGACTAATGTGCTCAATGATTTTGAGCTTTCTGAAGAGATTAATTTAGCCAGCAATAACGATGCTTCTATTGTAATCGAAGATTTCGATGGTAATAATGACCTTGACCTGTTCATTACAGACTATGACAACTACATCTCCTCATTTATTCTGCAGAATGATGGCCAATGGGAATTAAACGATGAGGTACTTGAATCGTTTGGACAAAGCTATGTGAATTTTGCACATATTGATTCTGACAACTTAGTTGATATAGTAAGAACTCATCTTACCTACGGTTCTGTTCAGGTTTCCATCAATAATACGGTTTTTGAGCCGGGAGACTTGCAAACAGAAATTACTTTGATTGAGCAGGTCGGGGAAAGCCTTTCTATTACTTTAAATGATATCAATAACGACGCTCGTATTGTGATTCTGAAGGAGGCCGGTGAGGTCGATGTGGCTCCTGTGGATGGGGTATTTTATGCTCAAAATTCAATGTTCGGACTAGGAGGTACAGAAGTCAGCAGCGGTAACCATGTAGTTTATTCAGGCACTGGAAACACTTTTACAATAGAGGGGCTTTCCACTTTTACAGACTACTATATGAGGATATTTGAGTACAACGTCAATACGCCCTCAAATGATATTATCAACTATCTGACATCCCAGTCGTTGGATTCACTGGTGACCATAAAAGTTGACCAGGTATTTACCGCAGAAGGAATTCAAGACTACTTTGTAAGTGACGAAACTTTTGAAATCAGTATCATATCGTCCTCAGGATTGGATGTTGATATAGATGTAACCGGACCAATCAGTCTGGATGGTGGGACTGCAACTATACTGGGTGACGGAGAGGTCACATTGATAGCTTCTCAGGAAGGGAATAAATATTATTTCCCTTTGGAAGAAACATACTCATTTACTATCAGCAAGGAAGAACAGGTTTTAAGTGCAACAGGAATAATGAATTACACGGCTACTGATGAGCCATTTGAACTTAAAGTTATTTCGTCCTCTGGTTTAGCAGTTCTAACAGAAATCTCGGGACCCATTAATGTTCAGGATGATATTGCCACGATAACTGGAGGTGGAGATGTTACCATTGTGGCTACTCAGGAAGGAAATGAGTTTTATCTGCCTGTGGAAGAAACATACTCATTCACCATTAATAAAGCTGAACAGATTTTGAGTACAACAGGAATAATGGATTATGCTGCTACTGATGAACCATTTGAACTTAAAATTGTCTCGTCCTCGGGTCTTGCAGTTCTAACAGAAATCTCGGGACCCATTAATGTTCAGGATGATATTGCCACGATAACTGGAGGTGGAGATGTTACCATTGTGGCTACTCAGGAAGGAAATGAGTTTTATCTGCCTGTGGAAGAGACCTATACTTTCACAATAAATAAAGCTGAGCAGACATTGACATTTCAGAACTTAAGTGACATCTTAATAGAGGTTGGAACTTTTGAGATAGAAATAACTGCTTCCTCAGGATTACCAACAAGCTTCAGCCTGGTAAGCGGACCAATCGAAATAAATGATGGCATTGCAACAATTCTGGGTATTGGAACTGTTGTGATCGATGCCGTCCAGGAAGGAAATGAGTTTTATTTATCTGTAGAGGAGACCTTCGAATTTGATATAGTAGAGCCTTTGGGTCTCGATCCTCAAGAAAGCCTCATTTATCCGAATCCTACCAAGGGAATCCTTCGAATTGTAAATTTTGATCACATTGATGAACTTTCAATTTTGGATTTAAATGGTAGGCTAAGGCACGCTAACTTAGGTACAGAAAGTACTTTAGACGTGTCAGGTCTCGAGAGTGGCACCTATTTTATCTTATTAAAAAGTAAGGGATCTTTGAAGTCTTTTCGATTCGTGAAAGAGTAAATGAATTGGTGTGTTGTTAGTTGAATCAAATCAACTGGTATTACAAAGCTATCTTCATTGTATTCGTAGTTATATCTAAAGAAATTAATGATATAAACAGGTATCTATCAAAAAACCCTTCCTTCGGACTGAAGCCAAGGCGATTAAGAGCCTGATTGTTTAAAAAACCAGATGCCTAGACTCCGATTACCCCCTCACCAACTCCACCTCATCCCCTACCCTGATC
Source organism: Cyclobacteriaceae bacterium (assembly GCA_965228595.1). Taxonomy (GTDB): domain Bacteria; phylum Bacteroidota; class Bacteroidia; order Cytophagales; family Cyclobacteriaceae; genus UBA7330. Next base: position 1,498,615 of record OZ245828.1, read on the forward strand.
TCACCGCCCTGGATCACCCGGGCGGTGATGCCACCATGACCGCGCATGGCATTGTAGCCACCGGGACCCAGGTTTTCTTCCATACGAGAGCAGGGATGGCAGTAGCCGGTCCCTTCCAGGATGACTTCGCCGATCTTGAACTGCTGATTTCGCAAGGCAAACAGATTGATCCCGCCAATGACCAGGTTTCTCCGGGTGAGACCCGGATCAATGGATGGTTTACCCATTATAGAAGCTACAGCTTCCAGGTGTTCGCGCTGGATGAGTGTCACCTGGCGCTTGGTGCTGTAGTTAGATGAAAAGTGATCACCGATCAGGCCATGCTCCTCAGTCACCTGAACGTGCTCTACTCCCATCAACGGTTTTTTCTTCTCCGGGCGGATGCCGATCCATTCCAGGATACCAACCTGAGGCAGGGTATTGATTAGGGCCTGGATAGGTTTGTCAATTTCATCTTTCATCATAGGGCACTAAATATTGTCAATAAAATTAACTCAAATTTTGGCCTATTGATTCAGCAAAGATGGCTTATAGGTATTTCAACAACCTGATGCCTTTTCCTTGAAGTAATAAATCCAAATGGGTGACTATCTTTAAAAGAAAAATAAACACTATCGGTTGTGCCCAAACGCCCCATTATTTCCCTTCCCTCACGGGTGTATAAAACCTGTATCTGTCTGCTACTGGTCACTCCCATGATCCATGCCTGTGAGGAACCTGGCGTAATCGAGGATCCGGAAATCGAGCCCAACCTCGTGATGAAGCTGACTTTTGACTCCACAGCATATACTACCGAGGAAAAAATACTCATGAATCATGAGCTCGTGGACCTGGTAGAAAATGAGGGCACGAATTCCTCCAATGGCATCCGCGTCAACTATGTCGGAGACGATCGGGGAAGCAAAAGGATCGTGCAGAACATCAGATTGCCCAGGGCACTTACTGAAGCCACGTTAAATTTTGAGGTGAAATTTGAAGAGGGGTTCCGGTTCGTCAAGGGTGGAAAGCTAAACGGCCTTGGCCCGATAGAAAAAGTGACCGGTGGAGACCCGATTCACCCCAATGGCTGGAGTGCCCGCATCATGTTTAAAGAATCCGGCAAAGTGGCTCCTTATATCTATCACCAGGATATGAAAGGTCAATACGGAGAAGGAAATACTACCAGCGATCCTGTATTTACACCTGGCATTTGGCAAAAAGTGGCCATTTACATGAAAATTAATAATCCTGCCGATGTCAGCAATGGTGTATTTCAGCTATGGATCGATAATGAGCTTGTCAGCGAAATGACTGGCCTAAAATACCGGGGCAACGAGGGCAGCGGTACCCTCATCAATTATATTTTATTTTCCACTTTCCATGGGGGCAGCAATCCGGATTGGGCACCTAAGGATCAGGACGGTAATTACACCATAGAAAAAGCCTGGTTCGATGATATTTATCTGTATGAAGGGAAGCTTATAAGGGAGTGAGGTTCTAATAAATTCAAATCATAGACAAACAGTAAATCTTATGCTGAGATTACGCCCTTTCAGGGCTTAGCGTTATTTCTGGAAAATTCTCAGGGCTTTGCCCTGAGGTGCTACTATCGCTCCTTTGGAGCTTTATGAAAGCCTATTGTTGGAAAGTGAACTATCGTGAACATAGTCCACTAAATCAGGATATGCTTCTGGGCTGCTACATCAGCTTCGGAAAATCGTTCATTTGAGCTAACTTACAGTAAGCACCCAAACCAACCCATTATGAAAATCCATCTTCATCTCTGCATTTTACTGCTCTTGATTTTTTCGAACTGTGCCGACAAGCCAGACAGCTCCCAGGCTGAATCTTTAGTACTGATTGAAAATGTGGAACCTCAACCCTTGTTGGCTCAGGCATCGCGCCTAAACGATGCACTCAATCACATCGGGAGCCCTCTACCCCTGGATGTGAGCAATGAACTGGTAAAGCTTCAGGAAAAAGTACCCGACGAAACCACGGTGCAATCTATTCAAGAGCTACTCGACCCCTTCTGCCTGGCCATGATCCACATCAATCCTGAATCCCGTGTGAAGGTGACGGCCGGTCCGGCACAGCCCCAGCTGAAACAGGAAGGCTGGTCAGTATTTCTGGTCAAAGTGCATAACGAAGCGGCAGTAACTGCCCGGATGGAGGTGGAGAGCCCCCAAGCCATGCCCACTTTACACAAGTCTACAGGCAGCCATCGGACCAGGGAAGAACATACCCTGACCGAGGCAGAGGTTGAAAATCGGTTTTTAGAAATGGCCATCTACAGGGACCGCCCATTGAAGAGTAATCTTTCAGGGCTTGATTTAGAGTATGCGGTAATGATGGTATATACCCGACAAAATGGCAAGAAAGAAGTCAACATCGGTTTCAACGTCGGTCAGGGAACGCAGGATATCGGTTTTAGAAATACCATTGACATCCTTTTTGATATCCAGCCGGCAGTAAAAGTGGTTTTTGACATCAAAGATGAAAACGGAGAAGATGTCATGGCCTCACTCCTGATCTCCGATGGCATTGGAAGATTTTATGAAAGCGAAAAGGAGGATCCCTCTCCCGAAGACTATAGACTCAAGCTGGCTCAACACCTTAAGTGGGGAGGAACAGCTGAAAAAAGCATCAGTGAGTGGGCGGTTAACATGTACACCCAACCCAAATTGGAAGGGAGCAAAGAGATTGTTCAGCCCAAACTCAGTGGGATCTATCCGTTGCCAGCCCGCCGTGTAGCCGCTCGCGATGAATATCCGGATTTTTTCTTTCAGCCTCAGATCTACCGAACCTCCGGAGAGCATGTCTACCTGCCTCCCGGCAATTACAATGTAGTGGTCGGTCGGGGACCGGAATATTTCCCAACGCTACATCCTCTGACTGTCCCTGAAAATGAAGAGACCCTCGAGTTTTCGGTGGAGCTTAACCGCTGGATCCACATGAAGGAGTTGGGGTGGTATAGCGGTGACCATCACATTCACGCTTCCGGATGCTCGCACTATGAAAGCCCGGTAGAAGGTGTTCTGCCCGAACACATGTGGCGCCAGGTCCTGGGTGAAGACCTGAACATGGGGAGTAACCTCACCTGGGGACCGTCCTGGTATCACCAAAAGCAATATTTTACAGGGGAGGCTCATCCGCTCTCGGATGAAGAGAACCTCCTCCGCTATGATGTGGAGGTTTCGGGTTTTCCTTCCTCACATTCAGGCCATGTGGTGCTGCTCAATCTCAAGGAAGATGATTACCCCAATACCACCCTCATCGAAGAATGGCCGAGCTGGACCTTGCCCGTCCTGCAATGGGCCAAAGGTCAGGGCGGTATCGTAGGCTATGCACACTCGGGCTGGGGACTGGAGCCCATGAATCCAACAGATAAGCTACCCAACTATGAGATCCCTAAAATGACCGGCATCGGAGCCAATGAATACATCGTCACGATCACCCACGATGCCGTGGACTTCTATTCTGCTGGTGATACGCCGAGCACCTGGGAGCTTAACATGTGGTATCATTCCCTGAATGCCGGGTACAGGGTCAGGTTGAGTGGTGAGACTGACTTTCCCTGTATTTCTGACGAAAGGGTTGGGGCCACACGAACCTATGCCAAAATTGATGGGGTGCTCAATTTTGAAAACTATATGGATGCCTTGACCAAAGGCAAAACCTATGTTTCGGACGGTTTTTCCCACCTGATAGACTTTAAAGTCAATGGCCAGGAGCTGGGTGAAAATGACAGTGAATTATCAGTGAAATCAGGTAGCACCTTAAAAATATCGGGTAAGGCTGCCGGGTATCTGAGTGAGAACCAGGGACCCGTTGAAGCCTCACTGGCTGACCGTCCACTCACCACGTTTCCTTATTGGCACGTTGAGCGCAGCCGGGTTGGAAAAAGCAGAAAGGTCGCTGTTGAACTCATCGTCAATGGTGAGCCTGTAGACAAACAGGAGGTTACCGCAGATGGCGACTGGTCCGACATCAATTTTGATTATAAGATCAACCAATCTGCGTGGGTAGCATTAAGAATATTTCCAAGTTCTCACACCAATCCCATTTTTGTAAAAGTGGATGATCAGCCGATTGCTGTGAGAAAAAGCCTGGAATGGTGTCTGGCTTCCGTAGACCAATGCTGGAAAGAAAAAAGTAAGCAGATCAGAGAAGAGGAGATGGAGGATGCTAAGAAAGCATATGATGCAGCTAAAAAGGTCTATCGGGGGAAACTGGCTAAACTTAATTAGCATCAAGCTTTTCAGAAATCTTTGTGTCTTGGTGTCTTAGTGGCAACAGTTTATCTGCCACAAAGACGCAAAGTCCCAAAGAAACCTTTCTTGCCTTTTCTTGATCTTTTAACTACTAATGGCTAGAGATTATGCTTAATCAATTACCCAAGCCCTTCCATCACCTTCTTTTTATACTTTCTGCTCACAGGGATTGTTTCATCCGCAACTTTTACCTGATCACTGTTAAAGGCAGCTACCCATTTTCTATTAACAATGAATGACCTGTGAACCCGAATGAAATCAGCAGGCAACCGCTCCTCCAGCTTGCTGATTTTTTCCTTCGTCATCGTCTTGCCGTTTTCATGATCAATTCTGACATAATCTGATAAACTTTCGATAAACCTTATCTGGTCAAGTGGAATGGGAATTTGTTGTCTGTCTGAAATTACGGTCAACACTTTCGCTTTCTCCTTTTCAATCTTCTCGGTTAAAGCTGCTTTCTCAGCAACAGATTTTCTCAGCGATTCAATCATCCTGAAAAATGCAAAGCCAAACACAATCAGGTAAATGGTGGTAGCAACGGAAATGGTATCTACAGTCAGAGGGTTCATCTCACCGTATCTGAAGTTGTATAGATAAATAAATGAAAATACCATGACCATCATCTCCAGGTAGAGCGTGATGACGAGCATGTAAAACATGTACAGGGTGAAGGCCCAGTATCTTTTTGTGAGCAGGTAATTCGGCACCAGGTAGTAATTGAAGACATAAGCCGTACCAACAGCAATAGGCATCAACATGGTCACGTAGTAGAATGCTTCTGAGAAATCACCATTTACGCGCCCATAATAGACAATCAGAATCACGGCTATGGTTAACCACAGAAGTATGTGTTTTTGAATTGTTTTCTTCATCTTAACACATTAAAAATGGGATTTTTTGACCGGTTTTAAACAAAAAGTCGATGAAATGCAGTTTTAGTAATGGATTCTACATTGTTTGAATCATCAGGCTCACGGACCTTTGACCCAATTATTCTTAACCCTTAACAAAAAATAAAATGGTTGAACTATTCTACATGGGCGGAACACTTTTTATGAGTATCCTCACCATCATTTTCGTGGCTATGATTGTTGTAGCTGTTCTTAATGGAATTCCTGTAATAAGAGGAGAAATTGAATCTGCTGAAGGGCGGGCAAAAATTGCATATATCAAATCAGTTGGACTTTTTGCACTAGTCATTGGTATCCTTGGACAGCTTATCGGACTGACTGATGCTTTCAGGGCTATAGAAGCAGCCGGTGACGTTGCCCCTTCACTGGTTTATGGAGGATTAAAAATCTCCATGATCACGACTTTATACGGTTTCATGATCTACATCATTTCCTATTTGATCTGGTTTGGATTGAGCTGGAAACTTAAATGAGGAGATGGTGAAAATGCGCTGCCCGACCTCATTTCTAGTCCGAGTATCAGGCTATTAATTGTTTGCGGATGGAGATTTCATTAGTTTAGAATCCCTGCTTTTTAGGTTTTTAGATTGAAAAAATAAAATCTCTGATATGTCCGACAACAACCTACTTATCTCTTCCGGAGAAATGGAAGAGGTACTTACCTCGCTTTTTCTCAAGTACAAATTTCCAAAAGAGAAAGCGCAGCTTTTAGCATCTACCTATACCGAAAGCACCCTGCATGGCGTATTTTCTCACGGGATCAACCGAGTGCCTCTCTTTATTGAATACATCAAAAATGGGTCAGTCATCATTGAAGCCGAAGCCGAAAAAGCAGAAGCTTTCGGTAGTATAGAAAGATGGGATGGAAATCATGGTCCGGGAATTATCAACGCCACCAAATGCACCAACCGGGCCATCGAAATGGCCAAGGAACACGGGATGGGGCTTGTAGCCCTGCGAAATACCAACCACTGGATGCGAGGCGGGTCATATGCTAAACAAGCTGCTGATGCCGGTTGCATTTCCATCCTGTTCACCAACACCCAACCGAATATGCCCCCATGGGGCGGTAAAGACAGCCGAACAGGGAACAACCCTTTTGTGGTATCCATTCCTCGAGAAGAAGGTCATGTAATTCTGGATATGGCCATCTCCCAGTTTGCTTTCGGAAAGATCAATGATTATAAAATACGAGGTAAAAAATTGCCTTTCCCCGGGGGCTGGGATGAAAACGATGAGCTGTCCAATGACCCTGAAAGAATCACCCTCAAGGAGCGGGGGCTGCCCATAGGCTACTGGAAAGGTTCGGCGCTATCCATCATCCTGGACATGCTGGCTACCTTGCTCTCGGCAGGGGACTCTACCTTCAAGATCAGCCAAAAACCTTTCGAAACCGGAATCTCCCAGGTGTATTTATGTATCTACCCTGGTATCTTCAAAGACCAGGATCTTCAGCAGCGGCTCATCAATGAGATCATTGACTACACGCACGATGTGGAACCCATGCACCCTGGGGAAAAAACCTATTATCCGGGAGAAAGAAGTGCTCAGACTAAAATTAAATTTAAAAAAGAAGGAATGCCCGTTTCCCAGGCTGTATGGGATAAGGTGCTTCAGCTTTCAGCGTAAACAACATCCTGTAAATACTTCTGGATCTCCGGTTTATTGATTGGTTTCAAACCATTTGATGCCTGACTGTACCTCCTTAAATACAACAATAGAAATACCCTGATTATCCCATATCTGTTGCATAAGCTTAAATGCAGCGTAGTCACTTTCGTTGGTTATATAGGCCACAGGTACTTCACTTAACCGCTTATCAACGGGATGAATGTAATTTGAAAAATAGGTTTGAATGTCGGAGACTGTTACCTGACCCTTGGCTGCACTAAAATCACACACCAGCCTGTATTTTTTTTCAAGAGCAATTCTTCGGTATTTCAGACCAATTTGGGCTATCTCATGAAAAGTAAAGTGGCCCTTTATCTCTAATAAAATGATGGATTTGCTCTCTAATACTTCTTCTTTATATTCCACTGACTTTTGCTGGTTCCTGAACATGAACAGTATGGTAAAGAAATGTATCTTACTTATATTTTATAGCATCTTTCAAAGATTTTTGTCGAGCTATGCGGTTAGACTATACTTCAAAAAAGCATGAATATCGAAAACCCGGAAATTCTGCGTAGTTACCTGTTAGCAAAGGGACTCCTATCTCCCGATGAAGATTTCGAAATCAGCACGCTGACTGGTGGGGTTTCAGCCCAAACCATTTATGTAGACAAAAAGGATCCTTTGGTGATCAAGCAATCTTTGTCGCAGCTAAAAACCAGGTCGGAATGGTTTAGCGACCCCGCTAGAATTCTCATTGAAAACGCAGGGCTGAAGTGGCTATACGAGCATCTTCCCGGGGGCAGTGTCCCGCGGCCAATTTTTTGTGATGAAGAAAATCATCTACTGATCATGGAAGGCATATCCCCACCATCGGATAACCTCAAAACGTTGTTATTAAGTGGCAATATCAACGAATCGCATATTGAATCATTCGGTAAGCTGTTGGGGATGATCCATCAAAAAGGGGTCAAAAATTCCGTGGCGGCAAAAATTTTTCACAACCGGGAGTTCTTTATCAACTTAAGAATTGAGCCCTATTATCAATACACCGGTGAAAAAATACCGCAGTTTCAAACTTTTTTTGCTGATTTGATCCAATCTACCCTGGATCATCAGATCACCATTGTTCATGGAGACTACAGTCCTAAAAATGTTCTGATTAAGGAAGGAAGGTTGATTCTGCTGGACCATGAAGTGATGCATTATGGTGATCCTGCTTTTGATGTGGGATTTTCACTCACTCATTTTCTGAGCAAAGCCAATCACCTGAGCAACCCGGCATTTATTGATCTTGCCTTACGCTTGTGGAATAGCTACAGAAGTATCTTTGCGTATGATGAAGACAATTTTGAGGTACGATGTATAAAACACCTCCTCGGATGTATGCTGGCCCGGGTTCATGGCAAATCTCCCCTTGAATACCTTTCTTTGGCAGCACAAAAGTGCCAATCCGGAATGGTATCTGCTTTTGTTGAAAAGTCACCTGTTACTATGACCCAATTGTTTAATTCCTATAAAAAATCACTCGATGAGCGTAAAAATTGACCGTTTCCAGGGCTATGAAATACTGGATAGCCGCGGAAGGCCTACCGTCATGGCCAAATGCTATTTAAGCGATGGCACCATTGGGAAAGCCTCTGTACCATCCGGTGCCTCGACCGGAAAGGCAGAATCTGTTGAGTTGCGAGATGGTGATCCTTCCCGGTATGGAGGGTTGGGATGCCAAAAAGCTGTGAGCCATATCAATCAGGAAATCAATCAGATCACTTCAGGGAAGTCTTTCGATCAAAAGCGCCTGGACCAAACGCTTATAGAACTTGATGGCACTCCCAATAAAGCCAACCTTGGGGCCAATGCGATTCTGGCCTGTTCTCTGGCATTCGCCAAAGCCTGTGCCAAGCAGCAGGAAATCCCTCTTTTCCAATATTTTGGTGGTTTGCTAGCAGCGATCACCTATCGGTTACCCCGTCTTACCGTCAATCTTTTTAGTGGTGGCAAGCATGCCGGGGGTCAGGTACCTATCCAGGACCTGTTGATCGTGCCCATGAGCGCCATGTCGGTAGAGCAGGCGTTGGCTGACCTTTACAAAGTCTATTATTCCGCCGCTGACATCATCAAAGAAAAATATGGAATGCGTACCCTCACGGCAGATGAGGGAGGACTGGCTCCGGCTTTCAATCACATTGACGAAATGCTGGAAACTGCACTGGAGTCCATAGAAAAAGCTGGATTCAAGCCTGGAGCGGATATCGCGCTGGCTATGGACATTGCGTCCAGTCACTTTTATGAAAACGGGAAATACCTGATCAATGATGGACAGCTGGGAGGACAGCAACAGATAGAATTGTTAGCTGGTTGGGTAAATAAATACCCAATTGTCAGTCTGGAAGACGGACTTGCCGAAGATGACTGGGCTCACTGGCCAGACCTGAACAAAAAAATTGGTAAGCATACACTCGTTCTTGGTGATGACCTGCTTTGTACCCAGACAAGCAGGATTCAAAAAGCCATCGACACACAATCAGCCAATGCATTATTGCTGAAGGTGAACCAATGCGGTAGCCTCACAGATGCCATGGAAGCATTTAAACTTGCGAAAGCTGCCGGATGGCAGGTCACCGTGAGTGCCCGAAGCGGTGAAACCGAGGATGATTGGTTGGCAGATCTCGCTGTGGGATGGAGTGGAGATCAAATTAAGGTTGGCTCCATCACTCAATCTGAACGACTTGCTAAATACAACAGGCTTTTAGAGATCGAAAAGGATCATCAGGAAATCAGGATGGAACCCTGGAAATTTTAGTACAGGTGATGGTCCCTGATGGCCTGTCGGATCCTGTCTAACCCTTTCTGAAGGTTTTCAATGGAGTTAGCATAGGAGATCCGCAAATAGCCTTTTCCATATTGCCCAAATGAGGAACCGGTCAGTAGCGCCACTCCATACTCACTAAGCAAAAGATCCGCAAATTTTTCAGGATCAATATTGAGCTTGGTCACATTCGGGAAGGCATAAAAAGCACCTTCGGGTGTGATACAGGAAATACCCTCAATGGCATTCAGCCCCTTCACCACAAAGTCCCTTCGTAGCTTGAATGAAGCAACCATTTCTTCCATGGCTGATTGATCCCCGGTCAGGGCTTCGATCCCGCCATACTGTGTAAATGTTGGTGCACAGGAGTTGCTATTGACCTGAAGCAACTCAATTTTCTTAGCCAATTCCTCAGGCATCACCCCATATCCCAGTCGCCAGCCGGTCATGGCATATGTCTTTGAAAATCCATCCAGGATGACTGTACGATCCATCATGTCACCAATCGATGAGATGCTATGAAAAGTCTTATCATAGATCAGTCTTCGATAGATCTCATCTGATAAAACCATGATGTTTTTCTCAGAAGCAATCCTTGCCACAACCGCAATATCCTCCTGAGAAATAATACCTCCCGTGGGGTTCTGGGGTGAGTTGAGAATGATTAGTCGGGTCTTCTCAGTCACCAGCGAAACGAATTCATCCGAATCAAAGCTAAATCCCTTCTCCTCTATCAGCGGATAGGGAACCGGCTTGGCTTTCACAAATCGAATGAGTGATTCATATATCGGAAATCCCGGATTTGGATACATGACCTCGTCCCCTTCATTGACAAGCGCAAGGATGGAAAAAAACATGATCGGCTTCGCCCCTGGTGTGATCACTACCTGATCCGGGTTTACCGAAATGTTTCTGGTCCTTGACGTCTCTTTGGCAACAGTTTCTTTTAACTCATGAACTCCGGTAGTGGGACAATACCCCGTTTTCCCTTCCTGCAGTGCTTTGATGGCTGCATCTTTGATGTTCTGTGGAGTATCAAAATCAGGTTGACCGATCTCCAGGTGGATGATCTCCTTCCCCTGTGCTTCCAGTTTTTTCGCCTTCGCTAAAACGCTGAAAGCTGTTTCTGTTGAAAGTAGATCGATTCGGTCTGCGAAATACATAATATTAAGTCTTATAAGATATAATGACTCAGATCTTTGTCTTTCACCAGCCCGTGTAATTTCTCCTGAACAAGTTGCTTGTCTATTACCACATGGGCATTGGGTCCAATGGTATCCGGAATTTCAAATAGGATCTCGTTGAGTAGCCGACTCATCACAGTATGTAACCTTCTTGCTCCAATATTCTCAACTTCCTCGTTGATATGAAAAGCAATCTCAGCAAGCTCTTCGAGCGCCTCTTCCTGAAATTCAATTTTTACATCTTCTGCCCCAATCAAAGCCTCGTACTGCTTGGTCAGTGCATTCTTCGGCTCTTTAAGGATCCTCAAAAAGTCAGCTTTGGAGAGGTTATCCAGTTCTACCCTGATCGGGAATCGTCCCTGTAGTTCGGGAATCAGATCAGAAGGCTTACTCACATGAAATGCACCTGCTGCAATAAATAGAATGTGGTCTGTCTGAACCACCCCGTATTTTGTCATCACCGAGCTTCCCTCCACAATTGGTAAGAGGTCACGTTGAACACCTTCACGACTCACATCCGGGCCTTTGCCACCTCCGCCGGAGCTACCACTGGCTATTTTATCTATCTCGTCAATGAAAATAATCCCGGTATTCATGGCCTTGGTCAAAGCCTCCTCTTTCACCTCATCCATATCAATCAGCTTGGCAGCTTCTTCTTCCATCAGGATTTTTCGAGCCTCAGCGATGATGACCTTTCTTCTTTTATTTTTCTTAGGAAGCATATTACCCAGCATCTCCTGCAGGTTGATCATGGAAGTTTCATCCATGTTACCACCAATCATTCCCATGCCCGGGTTGGCTGCCTGTCTTACATTGATTTCAATCTTGCGATCGTCCAGCTCCCCACTTCGTATTTTTTCCCGAAACTTCTCCCTGGTTTTTTCATTCAGCTCTTTGTCATTTCTTGGTTCCTGCTCCGAATCCAATGTGGTCACTGTTGTGGATGTCCCTTTTAAAGGCGGTATCAACGCATCCAGGATGATGCCCTCAACAATCTCCGAAGCTCGCTCTTTTACCTCCTCCTTTTTCCTCACCTTCACAATGTTTACGGCCTGTTCTACCAGGTCTCTGACCATGCTCTCCACATCTCTGCCTACATAACCTACCTCGGTAAACTTGGAGGCTTCTACCTTGGTGAATGGCGCATCATCGATCTTGGCCAATCTGCGCGCGATCTCTGTCTTACCCACTCCGGTAGCACCAATCATCAGGATGTTGTTTGGCACAATCTCTCCCTGAATCTCTTCCTTCACATTCATGCGTCGCCATCGGTTCCGCAAGGCGATCGCTACGTTGCGTTTGGCATCATTCTGTCCGATAATATATTTATCCAGTTCAGCAACAATGGCTTTTGGTGTCAGATTTTTGTTCATAGTCATTTATAATACTTGATTAAATGAGCGTAGGTTCGTTTGAATGGTAATAAAATTGGCTCCGCCGCTTGCATGATACACCGATCTTGCATACCGAAAGGTAAACTTCTTAATGCCAATCATCAAACCATACGAAAACCCGGCTCCTGCTCCTGTTTCTTCCAGTGATAATTCCTGTCTGCGTAAATGATTGTATCCCAGCAAAAAATGCACGTGCTTAGAAAAAATAAATTCCGCTCCAAGATTGATCCTTCTGAAAAAGTCATCAAAAGCTTTCACGGTCCTGGAGCTTTCATTTTCATCTTGCCTGAATACAAGATCTTCCTCCACCAGATTATACGCAGTTATTGAAAACCTGACTGGCATATGCTGAGGTTTTACGGAAGTACCTATCTGTACATCAAACGGTAATTCAGTGACGGATGATCCGGAATAATCTTTGATTCTAAATCCAATATTCTTGAAAACCAGACCTACTTTAAAGTCTCCTTTTGGATAATGGTACATTCCACCAATATCTGCAAGAATAGCTGTGGATGAGTAAGATTCAATGGCACTGTGGGTAATCTTAAGATTCGCCCCTACAGAAAAAGAACTCATCCGATGGCTTTTCCCAATGGTAATTACGTAATCAGAGGCCCTGAAAGAGTCACCCGTAGCTCCACTTGGGTCTGTAGACACAAAATCTCCATAATCGAGATAACTAAGACCAATGGCCAATCCTTCAATTTGTTTCATCGGCAAATAAAACTGCCCGGAAAACTGATAGATACCAGCAAAATAAGGACTGAAACTGAGTGCTATATCCGTATCATCCAATGAATCAAGGGTGGCCGGATTATGGATAAACTGCGTGATATCTCCTGCCAGAGAGACTACTTTCCCTCCCAATGCTGCATTCCTGGCCCCGGATGGTAATTGCAGACTTTGATAGCCTGAAAACTGTGCCATCAATGGGCTGGAGCAAAACATTAATATTTGGAGGAAATACTTCAAGCAGTCTTTTCCGGGATGATAAACTCCATAGGCTCTTTGGCTTTGGTCTCTAACAACGCTAAATCTATCACTTCCTGTACATTTTCCACGAAATGGATATTTAAATCCTTGATATAGCTTTTGTTGATCGTTTCCAGGTCCTTTTCATTCTTTTTGCAAAGGATGATCTCTTTGATGCCTGCCCTACGTGCTGCCAGTATTTTTTCTTTGATACCTCCTACAGCAAGCACTTTTCCTCTCAGCGTGATCTCTCCGGTCATCGCTAACTTACTTTTGATCAATCGCTGAGTAAATACCGATGCAAGGGAGGTAAGCATAGCAATACCTGCCGATGGCCCGTCTTTGGGGATAGCACCAGCGGGCACGTGCACATGAAGATCGTAGTGTTCAAACACCCTGTAATCAATGCCCAGTGCTTCAGCATTAGATCTCAAATATGAAAGTGCGGTCATTGCAGACTCTTTCATCACATCACCAAGCTGACCGGATAGCGTAAGCTTCCCTTTGCCTCTGCTAAGGTTGGATTCTATGAATAATATCTCACCTCCTACAGGCGTCCAGGCCAGTCCTGTTGCTACGCCGGGCATCTTGTTGTCTTCGTATACCTCTTTATCATAGATCTCCGGCCCGAGGACCTTGCGCACCAACTTATCAGTGATCTTTACATCATATTCCTCTTCCATCGCAATGGATTTGGCAGCATTTCTTACGACTGAAGCAATTTTTCGCTCAAGATTCCGAACGCCGGACTCCCTGGTGTAATCATTGATCAGTTTGTTAATACCACTATTCTGAAAGGCCACATCCTTCTTCTTCAATCCATGCTCCTTCAGCTGCTTCGGTATCAGATGTCGCTTGGCGATTTCCAGCTTTTCCTCCTGGGTATACCCGGTGATGTCAATGATCTCCATCCGATCTCTCAATGGTGGCTGGATGGTATCCAGTGAATTTGCTGTTGCGATAAACAAGACTTTTGACAGGTCATAGTCCACCTCAAGGTAATTGTCCTTAAAAGTGCTATTCTGTTCCGGATCCAGTACCTCAAGCAAGGCCGATGATGGGTCCCCTCTGAAATCGGAGCTCACCTTGTCTATCTCATCCAGGATAAATACCGGGTTGGAAGACTGGGAACGATTAATATTTTGAATGATCTTACCCGGCATGGCCCCGATATAGGTTTTTCGATGCCCTCTGATCTCTGCTTCATCATGCAGTCCTCCAAGGGACATACGAACATATTTTCTGCCAAGCGCCTTGGCTACCGACTTCCCAAGGGATGTTTTACCTACACCCGGAGGGCCGTAAAGACATAGGATCGGCCCTTTCAGGTCATTTTTTAATTTCCTGACAGCCAGGTACTCCAAAATCCTGTCTTTCACCTTTTCCAGACCATGGTGATCTCTATCGAGCACCTTCTTGGCATGTTTGAGGTCAAAATTATCCTCAGTCACTTCACCCCACGGCAAGTTAACGAGCAACTCCACATAGTTCATGGCCACAGGATACTCCGCTGCAGCCGGATTCATGCGCCCGATCTTATCCAGCTCCTTGAGAAAATGATTCTTTACCTCATCAGGCCATTTTTTCTCATCTCCGTTTTTCCTCAATGCCTCAAGCTCCTGATCAGGCCTGTCCTGTCCCAGTTCTTCCTGTAGCACCTTCATCTGCTGACGCAGGTAATAATCCCTTTGTTGCTGATCGATGTCCGAGTGGACCTTACTGGCTATTTCGTGCTTCAGCTCCAGCACCTGGATGTCTTTCAGCATGAATTTGAGTAATTTCTCTGCTCTTTTCTTAGGGTTATCAATCTCAAGTAGCTTCTGCTTATCAGCGACATCCGCACTTACGTTGGAAGACAGGAAATGGGTCAGAAAAGTATGATTTTCAATATTTTCGAGTGCAACCTGAGCTTCTCTGGGGATTTCAGGGTTCAACTTCAATACTTTGTTGGCCGCTTCCTTTAGTGACTGAATGATCACGGATATATCCTTTTTCGGAACATCTTCGTCATCTTGCAATAATTTATAGCTCGCCTCAAGAAACGGTGTTTCCTTGATGGTTTTTTCCAATGCAAACCTGTGTTTTCCCTGAATAATTACGGTAGTGTTGCCATCTGGTAATACCAGCATTTTAAGAATTCTGGCTACTGTACCTACCTGATAAATGTCTTTGAATCCGGGTTCCTCTGTTTCAGTGTTTTTCTGAGCGACCACACCGATGATCCTGTCGCCATTATAGGCTTTCTTGATCAGCTTAATGGATTTTTGCCGACCTACCGTAATAGGTAAGACCACGCCCGGAAACAATACAGTATTCCTGATAGGAAGGATACCTAATTTATCTGGCAACGCTTCTTCATCACCTTGCTGGTCATCTTCAATAACTAACTGAATTAAATCTCCGGAATCTTCATCAGACTTGGTAAAACGAAAAGATTTTATGTTTTTTTGGTCAGCCATATAGCTTTTTATGTCAATTTGGCAGATTTTGCCTTTTAAAGTACGAATTAAATATTGAAACGTTATAAGCCCAATAGGTGTGCCAAAATAGAATACCATGCTATTTTTCACACTATCTTTGAGGGAACCTGTCGAAACGGCATGAATATGAACTGTGTTATAAGGCTGTGCTTTTTTCTTTGCCTCTTGATGACAATGTCCATCAGTAAGGGACAACTAGCCGCCTTTCAGTTCGAAGCTGACTCCCTGATGCCAAAGGTAATCCTGAATAATTTCCAGTTTAAGAACATCAACAAAGTAAGTGATTATTACAATGCTGATAAATTCAAGAAGATCTATGAACTGGAGAAGGCGGGTGAATGGAAAGAATTATATCCATTGCTAAAAGATTATGTTCAACGTTTTGGAATTCAGAATTTCTATAAGGATACACGGATGATTTGGCGGCTGGCCAAGCTCACAGAACTCTATGGAAATCCTGACGAGGCCAAATCATTGTACAGGTTGGTGTTGCGTCATCACCACCATGACATTGACATCAAAGAAATTGAACTCTACTATGACACACTCAATGAACAGGCGGCTGCACAATATGTACCGCTCGATTACTATTATGAGCTGGTAGAATACCGAAAGCTGATCGATACATTAAGACCGCCAAGAGGGATCCTCCTCAATATGGGACAGAATATCAACAGCGCCAAGGCTGACTATGGCCCTACATTGAACATCAACAACAATATCCTGCTATTTACCTCCAAAAGAAATAGTGATGATTTTTCCTTGAGAAGGAAGGACAATGAAGATTTATTTTACTCGAGAAAGGACGATTATGGCACCTGGGAGAAGGCCAAACCTTTGGATGCCCTGAATTCTATGTACAATGAAGGCTCTGCAGTACTGACCAAAGATGGAAAAACACTTTATTTCGGACGGTGCGATTGTGTGGACTGTTACGGAGATTGCGACCTGTTCGTGGCTACCCTTCGACCAGACAGCACCTGGGGCAACGTAAAAAACCTGGGGACAAATGTGAACAGTCTGAGCTGGGATTCACACCCTTCGCTTTCTCATACAGAGGATACCCTGTTTTTTGCTTCTGACAGACTGGGCGGCTTTGGTCTTTCTGACATCTATTTTACTTACAAGCAAAAAGATGGAACATGGGCACGGGCCCAGAATGCCGGCCCGGTGATCAACACGCGTAGCAATGATGTTAGTCCATTTTATCATCCAGTCTACGATGTCCTGTATTTTAGCTCAAATGGACAGCTCTATAATTTTGGTGAATTTGATATCTACAAAAGCCGCAATGTAGGTGGCAACTGGAGTGAGCCTTACAATATAGGTCCGCTTGTGAATGCGGCAGGCAGTGAGTTCTATTTCACCATCGACTCAAAATCTGAACTTCTCTTTTATGCACGATCCATCACACGGGACCTGACAAAACAGGATATCTACTCATTTCCATTACCCATGGAAGCACAGCCATTGGCCAATACCCTGTTATACGGTTCATTGACTGACTCCCTTACCGGGGCTCCATTCAAAGGAATTGTTTCTATCATCGACCTGGATGAAGGTATAGAAGTGGCCCCCAAGTTTCTTCGGCCGGACGGTAGTTTTGAATTTAACCTGATCGACAAAAGGAATTACCTGCTGGTCATTCAGGGGGATGATTTCTTTAGGATAGAAGACGTCTTTTTCCTCGATGGACCCACGGAGCTCAGAAAAGTCACAGAGCCATTGGCTAGTAGAGTCAAGTTTGCCTCCATTGAATTTGACAACGGAAAAGCCGAGTTGAAAACGGAAATGTATGCCGACCTCAATAAAGTTGTCAATTTCATGTATGACAATCCGGAGTTTAAGCTAAGGATTTCAGGACATACGGACTCCTATGGCTCTGACGAATTCAACCTTCAGCTATCCAAAGAAAGAGCCCGAAATATCAGGGATTATATCGTTGAATTCGCCGGAGTGTGGCCTGACCGCGTAGCGTATGAAGGTTACGGAAGCTCACGACCAATCATACAGGGTGATTCCGAAGAAGCCAAAGCAATCAACAGACGGGTAGAATTCGAAATCTACAGACCTGGGGTTGCTACGAATCAGGAAGTTATTCCGGATAGTAATGAATAATCTAGAAAGGCAGAAGCTTATAGACATCATTGAAGATGGCATAGCTCATCAGTCCGAGTAAAAGGACCATACCCACTTTCTGTGCATTTTCAAGGAATCTGTCCGATGGCTTTCTGCCAGAAACGATCTCCCAGGTAAGAAAAGCCACATGCCCACCATCCAGTGCCGGAATAGGTAAAAAGTTCATGAAAGCCAGTACCATTGAAAGCAATCCGGTAATTCTCCAAAAATGGTTCCAATCCCAGGTGCCTCCGAAAAACTGTGCAATTCCAATGGGTCCGGAAAGTGATTTAGATGCTGAAACCTGACCAGAAAAGATTAAACCAAAGCCTCTGATGTTTTGCCAAACGATGCCAAATGCTTCGTTAGTCCCTTTCACCACACTGACCCCCAGACCAAACTGGCGGGTAGAGTAATCTATGATTTTATGAGCCTGAAATCCAAGCAACCCATCCTCATCCACTTTAAGCGTAAGCTGCTGTGGTGCAGTCATTTGATTTTCTGCACCATCCATAGGCCTGGTAACTAAAGCGGTGAACTCCTGACCTCTTAGCGCTTCCATCTTATCCTTAAACTCATCATAGTAAAAGATAGAGTCACCATTTACAGTAATAAATTTATCTCCTGGTTGCAATCCACCATCGGCTGCATTGCTTCCTGCCAGCACCTGTCCTACCTCGAAAGGTGCCCGATAATCCATAAAACGCTCACCACGCTTGTCAGAAAGCTTATCCAGGAAATCACTGGGGATATCAACTTTAAGATATTCTCCGTCTCTCAGTACAGTATAGTAAACATTGCTGCCTAGAATCACATCCGGACTAAAAAGATCGCTAAATGTCTCATAATCCTGACCGCTGATATCAACAATGCGGTCTCCGGTTTGTAGACCGATCTGTCTGGCCAGGTTATTGGCCTCAATGCCATGTTTGTTTAATTCTTCTTTGGTGATATACGATTCGCCATTGATATACAGGAGCGCAATAAATATCACTATACCGGTAATCACATTCACGATGATTCCACCCATCATTACAATCAATCGTTGCCAGGCTGGTTTTGCCCTGAATTCCCAGGGTTCCGGCTCTTCGTTCATGGATTTGGTATCAAGTGACTCATCAATCATTCCGGAAATCTTCACGAAACCTCCAAGAGGTATTGCACCTATAGAATATTCGGTTTCTCCAAATTTCTTTCCCCATATTTTTGGGGGGAACCCGATGGAATATTTTTCCACTCTCATCCCAAAGGCCTTCGCCGCCAACAGATGCCCTAACTCATGTAATCCTACTAATATCGACAGTCCCAGCAGTAGCTGGGCTGCCATAATCAAACCTTCCATTTATCTAATTATCTCCTTTGCTTTAACCCTTGTCAATTGGTCAGTTGCTATAAAATCTTCTAAAATTGGCTCACGAATATAATCTACCTTGACCAAGCATTCCTCAATTACATCGGATATTTGTAAAAAACCAATTCTGTCTGCTAAAAATTCACTTACCGCAATTTCATTGGCAGCGTTCAGGATACAGGGGTGATTTCCTCCTCGCTCAATTGCATAATAAGCCAGCCGCAAGTTACGGAAAGTTTCCGTATCAGGTTGCTCAAATGTGAGCTGAGGGAACGCCGTAAAATCAAATCTGGGGTAATCATTGGGTAGCCTCTTGGGAAATCCAAAGGCATATTGTATCGGCAACTTCATATCTGGAAGTCCCATCTGTGCCTTAATACTGCCATCCTGAAACTGCACCATCGAATGAATGATAGATTGTGGATGGACCACCACTTCAATCTGCTCCAGGGGTGTTCCAAACAGCCATTTTGCCTCGATCACCTCCAACCCCTTGTTCATCAATGTCGCAGAATCTATGGTGATTTTTGCTCCCATCTCCCAATTGGGGTGCTTCAGGGCTTGCTGCTTCGTGACTACACTCAGTTGCTGTCTTGTCATCCCCCTGAAAGGGCCGCCGGAAGCCGTCAAAATTATTTTTTCAATCGGGTTGATATGCTCCCCGACGATGCATTGGAAAATGGCCGAATGCTCCGAATCTACCGGTAATATATTTACCTTATTTTGGGCTGCCAATGAAGTAATCAGTTGGCCTGCTACGACCAGGGTCTCTTTATTGGCCAATGCAATGTCTTTGCCAGCCTCGATGGCTTTGATCGTGGGTTTGAGCCCTGAATATCCAACCAACGCAGTCAGCACCAGATCCACATCTTCCATCTGAACAATGGACTCCAACGCGTTGGCCCCTGAAAATACCTTGATATCATATGGATCCAGCGCCTCCTGGACCTGTAAATAATGATCATCATTGGCTATGACCACTACATTTGGCTTAAACTTAATGGCCTGATTGATGAGGAGTTTCCAATTGTTCTGAGCAGTGAGGGCTTCCACTTCAAACAATTCCTCATGCAAAGCAATGACTTCAAGAGCCTGGGTTCCGATCGAACCAGTAGAGCCAAGGATCGCTATACGCTTCTTATTCAATTCACCTGACATCAGGTTGCTGCTTAGTGTTTATTTGATCTATTTTTTCGCAAAAGTAGCCAATTGCTCAGCGATCTTCCTATCATTGGATAGTCGGGGCACCTTATTTTGACCACCCAACTTGCCAATTGACTTCATATGGCTGATAAAGGCATTTTTTTCAAGAGAGGTAACTACCAGCCTGCGTAAAATGTTTCCACCAATCAGATCATCATAATAAGTATTGAGGTCTCTGAGATGATTATCCAGTGTTTCAATAAACTTCTGCATGTCTCCGGGTTCGTTTCCAAATTCAATGAACCATTCATGATGAGGAAGGCCTTCCTGTGGCGTGACCTGCGGAGCCACAGTGAATTCTACCAATTCCACTTCAGGAAATGCTTCACAGGTGCGTTTCATGGCTTTCTCCACTTCCTCACCTATCACATGCTCCCCAAATGCTGAGATAAAATGCTTAATCCGGCCAGTGACGAGGAGCCGATGAGGATTCTTGCTGACAAATTTCACTGTGTCGCCAATAGAATAGCCCCACAATCCTGCATTGCTATTGATAATCAGGGCATAATTGACACCCACTTCTACCTCATCGATCGATAAACGGGTAGGATGCTCATTGAAATATTCATCCGTAGGGATGAATTCGAAGAAAATTCCCGTATTTGCCAAAAGCAACAATCCCTCCTCCACCTGACTGTCCTGGTAGGCGATAAAACCCTCTGAGGCCGGGTATGTCTCAATGGAATCCACCTTCTTGCCGATCGTTTCAAATAGCTTGGCTCTGTATGGCTCAAAATTGACTCCACCATAAACAAACATTTCAAAATTTGGGAAGAGGTCTTTGATAGGTTTGCCGGTCTTGGCTACCAACCGGTCAAAATACATCTGCACCCAGGGTGGGATGCCAGAGATCAATGTCATGTTTTGATTGTAGGTCTCCTCCACAACCTGATCCACCTTTTGCTCCCAGTCTTCAATACAATTGGTTTCATAGCTAGGCATCTGATTGGTTCTGAGATAGCCGGGCACATGGTGATTGACCATCCCGGACAATCGACCGGTTTTTATTCCCGCCTTTTTATCCAATACCGGACTGCCTGAGAGAAAAATAAGTTTTCCGTCTAAAAACCGCGCATTCCCTGTCTGGTGTACGTACGACAAGAGGGCATTGCGCGCGCTGTTGATATGGTTGGGAATCGATTCTTTTGTTATCGGAATATATTTGGTACCGCTGGTAGTTCCTGATGTCTTAGCGAAGTATTCCGGCTTTCCCGGCCAGAGCACATCGGATTCCCCTTCCAGAATTTGGTTGACATAGGGAGAAAGTGCTTCATAGTCTCTGATGGGGACCTGCTTTTTGAAATCATCATAGGTCTTAATATCTGCAAACCCATGATCAGTACCGAAAACCGTATTCCTGGTTTTTGTAACAATTAGTTTCCGGATGTTTTCCTGAAACAGGCCTGGATTAACTGCCCATTTTTTGGTTTCTTTAGCAATGTAAGCTGCAAAAGGTTTTGCAAGAATTGACCTGATACCCATCGGCGTGAAATTAAGAAAATCTTCCGGGTAAATTAATTTAGTGATCTGAAACTTTCGGATAAGAATCTTAGTAATAGGTAATGATAGAATGATTGAAGCAATGAAAAAGTATTTGGTTGTGGCCTTAATAGGTTTTGTTACCGGGCTGGCAGGCGTGTATGTTGGATGGAACCTGCTGACCAATCAGCATGGTGAGCCTCTGGATGTTGCCTTTTCATCGACAGTTTCTGAAAACCACTCAGACAATTTCCAAAACGCACCCATCAGCGCACCCATCGGTGAAAGAACCCTTAGCGAAGTCGGTTCCGACTTCTCATATGCTTCAGAGCGAACCACACCAAGTGTTGTATTTATACAAACACTGAGTGAATACGAGTACCGGACAGGAAGCTGGTTGGATTGGTTTTTCGAACCCCGGACTTCACAGCAAATCGGCAGCGGATCCGGTGTGATCCTTTCGGAAGATGGCTATATCGTTACCAATAACCATGTGATCGATGGTGCCGATGTGATCAAGATCACGCATAATAAGAAGTCCTATGATGCAACGCTCATTGGTGTAGATCCCTCTACAGATCTGGCTGTTATCAAGATTGAAGCTAAAAATTTGCCTGCCGTGACCGTGGGAAAGAGCGACAAATTAAAAGTGGGTGAATGGGTGCTTGCCGTAGGAAATCCTTTCAATCTTACTTCCACTGTCACAGCAGGGATTGTTAGTGCGAAGGGCCGAAACATCAATATCCTGCGAGATAAATTCCCCATCGAATCATTTATTCAAACGGATGCAGCCATTAATCCGGGAAATAGTGGCGGGGCTCTGGTCAATCAAAAAGGTGAACTTATCGGGATCAACACTGCGATCCTATCAAAAACGGGATCCTATACCGGTTACGGCTTTGCTGTTCCTTCCAACATTGTGAAGAAGGTCTACAACGACATTGTAAAATATGGAGAAGTGCAAAAAGCATTCATCGGGGCGGAATATGTAGACATCGACAGTGACATGGCTGACAAGATGCAGTTGACAAACCTGAATGGTGTGATCGTTGCCAATGTACAGCGTCAGGGTGCTGCAGCCAAAGCTGGTCTTGAAAAAGGTGACGTGCTACGCATGGTCAATGGAACACAAATCATCAGCAAAGCTTACCTTGAAGAATATATAGGAAATATGTATCCGGGAGATGAATTAACCATTTTGTTGCAGCGTGAGGGCAAAGAAATAACCAAAAACCTGACGCTGACAAATCGTGAAGGCACCACAGGAATTATCGTAAGGAACCTGGTGACTTCCGATTACCTTGCTGCAACATTCGAAAATGTATCCAAGGTAGAAAGGGACCTCATCGGCATCAGCCACGGAGTGAAAGTAGTGGATTACAACGCCAAAGGATTCTTTGCCGGACTGGGTATCCCGGAGGGTTTTATTATCACCAATATCAACAATACAGCCATTGAAAACCCAAAAGAACTCATAGATATCCTGGAGAAGATCAGGGGAAGAGTGATCATCTCAGGCATCGATAAGCGCGGAAGAAAAGTATATTATCCCTATTACTTTTAAACAGCGTGGGTCTTGAACTTCAGCTTTTTCTTTAGCTCCTCAATGGAGTAACGGAACTTCGCATTGGTATCAATCATGTCGTTCACAGACTGCACTGCATGAATGACCGTGCTGTGATCCCTGCCTCCAAAGTGATATCCAATGGATTTCAAAGAGTGATTGGTATAATCCTTTGAAAAATACATGGCTACCTGACGGGCGATTACAATTTCTTTCTTTCGGGTCTTGGCCTTGAGGTCATCCTGTGCAACACTGAAAAAGTCAGAAACAGTCTTCTGGATATAGTCGATTCCCACCTCAGAGTCGATGTCATGCACGATGTTTTTCAGGATCTGCTTCGAAAGCTCCAGGTCGATCTCCCGCTTGGTCAGTGAGGCATGGGCAATCAAAGAAATCACTACTCCCTCCAGCTCACGCACATTGGTATCTACACTGTAGGCAATGTATTCTATGACCTGATCAGGAATTGAAATCCCATCATTTTGCATCTTCTTCTGGATGATGGCCATCCTGGTTTCAAAATC
Organism: Cyclobacteriaceae bacterium; assembly: GCA_965228595.1. Taxonomy (GTDB): domain Bacteria; phylum Bacteroidota; class Bacteroidia; order Cytophagales; family Cyclobacteriaceae; genus UBA7330. Next base: position 1,522,471 of record OZ245828.1, read on the forward strand.
TGGTTGCTGCAGATCTGCTGTTAGTCCCCATTTAAAGCGGGATACCAACCGCTCCTGTAGGCCCTTCAGGTCCTTAGGCGCACAATCAGAAGTGAGGATGATCTGTTTACCACTCTGGTGCAGGTGATTGAATATGTGGAAGAAAATTTCCTGCGTTTTTTCCTTATCCCTCAAAAACTGAATGTCATCTATGATCAGTACATCAACCTCTTTGTAGTAATTGATGAAGTCCTGGATGTTGTTGTTTTTGAGAGCTTCGATGAATTGATTGGTGAATTTCTCAGAAGCGACGTAGATGATGGATTTTCCTTTGTTGTCGCTTTTGATTTGGTTTCCAATCGCCTGAACGAGGTGTGTCTTACCTAATCCTACACCCCCATAAAACATCAGTGGGTTGAAGGATGTGACACCTGGCTTTTGGGCTACCGCAAAACCAGCAGATCGGGCCAATCGGTTGCAGTCTCCCTCAATGAAGTTATCAAAAAGGTAATTTGGGTTAAGGTTGCTATTGTTTTGTAGCTCCTCTAGAAAATCAGGATTCTTGTACTTGTCATAGCCGTTCACACGATTCTTGTTCTGGCTATTGCTTGATCCTGAGACGCTTACGGTAAGTGGCTTAGAATGTTCATCACCACGGTCCATTACAACAGAATATTCCAATCTTCCTTTTTCTCCTATTTCGGACCGTATAGCTTGTTTTAGTAAGTGAACATAGTTTTCTTCAAGCCATTCGTAAAAAAACTGACTAGGCACCTGAATTGTCAGCACATTATTCTCAAGGTTGAGGGGTACAATAGGCTCAAACCAGGTCTTAAAACTTTGTGGAGGAATGCGATCCTGAATAAATTGAAGGCATTTTTCCCACGTCTCTACATACATTGGCGATCTAGATTAAAAGTTGGCAGTTTATACTTATTTGGTACCCTTACGGGAAAGAGGGACATCAAAATTGTGATAAATAATTTTAAGAAAAAAATGATTTCTCACTTGACTTTTTGCAATCCCCGTTTACTCCAAGAATTCGCACGATAAAATTCAATATTCTTTGAAAAATACAATGTGGCCGAAATCCGGAAGATCGGGTAATCTGATGGGGTGAAACCAAAGATTCAAAACTACCTAAAAACAAAAAAACCGTCCCGATAGTACGGAACGGCTTTCGCTAAATATTAAAGTTATTCAAACACCTATTTGGCATCTTCCTCAAAACCGTAGACAATTTTAAAGTTGTCGTAAAGATCCTGGAAGTCCTGAATCTCAGGAGCCATTTTTACAGCTTCTTCATATTTGGTCAAAGCGTCAAGCAAGAGGCCATTTTCTTCGTAGAAAGAAGCATAAATTAATTTGTTTAGTGGGCTGTCTTCAGAAACCTCGCTTTTCAGGCTAGCCAGATTTGCATTGATTTCTGCGTCTGTCGCTCGTTTGATCCCAACATCATCAGATTTTACTTCAGGATCACCTTTTTTAGCTACTTGAAGGATGTATAAGCCTACATCATTTTTCATCTGCTCGGCAGTGAAATCAAGTTCTACAAACTCACTTTCAGTTTCAGTTGTATAAATCACTTCATCAAAGATGTTTTTAACAGATACTACATAAGTATCGTTTTCACTCATTTCAGAAGGTCGTTTCCATCTGATGATTGCTTTATCTCCTATGACTTTATTTTCACTGGCTATATTAACCTGTGTAGGTGCCATAACCATAATTGCTGCATTCGTAGCCCTTGAAACCGCTCCAGTAGCTGCCATTTTTGAACGATAGTTGGTGTTTTCTTCTTCGTTCATCTTGCTGGCTACGAACCTGGCATATCTGCTGGCTACACTAGTAGATCCTACTGTGATATTTTTCTCTAAGTCAGATACTTTCTTAGTTCCTGCGGTTCTTACTTCAGTAGTTTTTCCCGATTTGTGCATCAAACCAATGTAAGCACCATCAGAAACAATAAGTTCATCTCCGGAATTCAAAGTCGCTCCCGTTTTTAAAGCCTCAGTACTAGTTGCACCTGCTCTTTTTACCTGATTACTACCTTTATTGGCCAAGACTCTGAAAGTATAACTCTGACCGAAGGCCAAAGAAGCCGTCAGAATCATAGCGAACATAAAGGCGATTGAAACAAAATTTTTCATAATTATTTAGCTATTAAAATTGAGTGTGTGATTTTTTAAAATTTATCTATTTTAAATAGTGAACGTCTACCCTCTCTGGTGAAAATGTTTTTGACCACACCATAATAGACCTCAAGTGAATCACCGGATATGGCTACCGCGAATAATGCGATACCTAATTCGATTTTAAAACTGTTTTGGTCAAGTGTAATAATCATAATGTAAGTCAAAAATCCTATTTCTATTAACTGGAATAATTTCGTTATTCCATCATACCATCTGGGTATACGACGGTATATAAGCGAAAACAATGCCACATTTAAAAAACACAGAATAATTGCTAAAATAATTTCAGAAAAATCATCCATTGCATCGATATAATCTTCGTTTAGGATCATAGAAACGATGTTTGCGTGGATTACACCCCCAAACATATCCGGGTATGCCCGACCAATATATTTTTCGTTGAGAGGTGTAAAATACTTATCTTCTATCGCTCTGCGGTCCCCGAGGTAATCTCCGAGGTAACAAAATATCACGATTTTATCCTCAATAAGATCCCTGGTAAAATTCTCTTCAAAGACGTCCTGTACGTCCAGTGCAAAAAATTTGGTACCAAATTTTGTCGCTCCATAATCCAGCACATTTCCCCTGTAGTTGATCGTTTCCACCTCATTACCTCTTTCCAGAAAACTTTGAGCCGCTTCCGGATTATAATAACTTGCCAGTTTCACTGCAAAAGCGTGTTGGTTCTCTCCCATGGCTAACTGTTGAGGTACAAACTCTCGACACATCTTCAGGTCCTCCTGTACTTCGGCATCTGTAACGAGATTAGCAAAACCCGCATCCCCATATTGGGCAAATTGTGGCCAGGAATAAGCAATGGAATCAAATTTATCCGTCTCAGGATTATGTAAAAGCTTACTTGCCATCACCAGGTTTTCCACACTGGCAAAGCCTTCTTCCAGCACACCATCTCCAATAGAATCTTTTGGAAAATAGAAAAAAGAGTCCATTCCGATCACCTTGGGATTGTACTGAGAGATGATCTGAAGCATGATCCCGATATCTGGCCGGGGAAGTGTTCCCATATTCACCAGAATGATCCGGTCATCTGCTACCGGTTCATCCCGTAGCTGGGAAAACACGATGTCCGTGACCTCCATATCTGATAAGGCCTCACCAATCGGATCGAAAACATCGAAGATCTTAAATGCAGTGAAAGTATTCAAAACTCCCATCATCCCGAAAATGAAAAGAGTTGCGAGGATTACGTCAAGCCAGAATTTTCTAAACATTGCTTTCTTTTTAGGGGTTGTATTGGTTTTTCACTGATGCAATTAAAGAGCTATTAATTAATTGATCAACCGTATCATCAATATAATTATACTTTTAATTGCAATTTTATAATTATAAAGATAAAACATTGAAAATAATTGGTCCTGCATGAAAATATCATTCCCAGGAAGACAAAAAGGGTGCCATAAGCACCCCCTTCCCTTCAATAATTGGATATAGCTAGTTCAAAATAAAACCGTTCGGTCCACGGCCCACTTCAAATTTCTCGATGAAGGTTCCATCAGATCCATAAATAAAAACTTCTCCGTTCTCCACAAAGCCTTTTGAATCTCCTAAATAGAGGTTTCCGGATCCATCAACACCTATCCCATTAAAACTAACTGCATCAGCTGCTGAAATGAAAGGCGTGCCGGAAACGGACTGCAATTCCACATCATGTTCATAGACGGAAGTTCCACTGAAATAATAGAGTTTTTTGCCTGCCGGGTCGATGGCGATCTTTGTGTTTACATTCATCCCAAGATCCACTTCATTTTTTATTTCAACTGTAGCAGGATCGATCTCAACGAGCTTCCCATCTTCCAGTGGATGATAGTTGGCATCATAGCCACCGCCACAGATAAGCCAGATATCTCCGTCTGTATCCATCACCATTTCACCAGGAGAGCTACCCACATCAATGGTTTTAGTCACCGTTTCAGTAGAGAGATCTATTACCGTCAGGGTGGTGCTAAAATTATTTGATACAAAGAGTTTATTTTCTGCGATGATCACACCCTCAGCGCCATAATCCGTGTCGATGGTTTCTTGAATTTCGCCGGTGACCAGATCTACAATGGAAACTCGTCCTACATCAGAAAAGCTGACCCATTCTGATACATAGCCCTTGTCTCCATCACTGATCATGTACCTCGGAAGTTTTAGGTTATCAATGGTAAAGTCAATGGTCATATCCACCAGATTCAGGGCTTCCACTTTGTTACTGTTGTTCACCACCAGGAAAGCGTGATCCTGATTCATATAAATAGATTGCATCACATCCCCGATTTCTTTTCCATCATTGACCAGGGAAAATACATTGTTATAAACTTTCTGAGATGCGAGATCATAATAAGACAGCGAAGCATCCCCACTACCGAAACTCCCTTCGTTGGAAATCAGGATTCCATTTTCAAAATCATCCGGAAGTAGTAATTCCGTCTCCTTTTCATTACAGCTCCAAAGTATGGCTAAAGCGAGAATTAATAGATTGGTGTATTTAATTGTTGTGTTCATCGTTTAATCAGCATATTTATTTGATAGTTTCTTCCGGGCATGGCCAGGTTGATGAGGTTTTCATAATCATTGTCCAGCAGATTATTTGCTCTGACTCCCAGGCCCAACGTCCAGTTTTCCAAAGTGAATTGTTTTTCGATTCCCACATTCATGAGAAAAAAACCATCGACAGATTGTGCCATTGTGTTGTCGAGGGTGGTATATCTTCTATCCGTATAGTTTGTATTAAAATCCAGAGACCAATCCGACAATCTAGATTTTATATTCAAGGTTCCCTGATGGATCGGAACATATGGCAGCTGATTCCCGGAGTTGGTCCCGGTTTGATTTAATGACCTGGTCAATGAATATGATCCTGCTATTTTATGAGTAAAAGATCCTGATTTAAAGGTTACCCTACCTGTATATTCAAGTCCTCCCGAATGAACTTCACGAATATTCTCCGGTGACCAGATACCATCACCTCCTGGCCGCCAAAGGATAAAATCTTTAGCCCACATCTTAAATACATTCAGAGAAACACCCCATTCCATATCATCCATTCCTGAGTCCCACCTGAGTCCCGCCTCAGCATTCATACTTCTTTCCGGCTCAAGGTCCGGATTCCCACCTGGGTTCCAGTACAGGTCATTGAGGGTAGGAATACGAAACCCGGTAGAGATGCTCTGAGTAAGTTTCAGCGTATTTTTTGTATCACTAAAAAGGTTGATCTGCTGATTGATAGAAGGATTAAAAGGAAACTTGTCCCTGAAAATTGATTGCCGGGCATTGACAGTGGCTTTCCAGAAATGAGTGATTGGAGCCGAAAACGAAGCAAACAACCCGGTTCTCACATCTGAAAGATTCTCACGAAAACTTTCTGATTGTGCGTAGAAAACATTTCCATTGATTCCGACCCTGCCTAAAATTCGTGACCCCAGGTCAAAAGCATAAGTAGAAACCATGGAATATTGATGGGCTATGGTTTCCTGCTCCTTATTATATAGGGTCCTGTTGTTAATAAATCCCAGCGAAGTATTCAAGCTGCCAGTAGGATGCTCATATCGGTGTGATAATGCCACTCTCACATTTCCGGTTTCCAACTGGTTTTCTGAAGAACTGCCCTTTACAGGCTGGATTTCCCGGTCATTGGTCGTGAAGATTCCATCCAGGGAGAGCTTATGCCTTTTTTGTTCCCATTGCAGCGTTTGTCGCAGTCCTGTATCCGCAACCGCCGCATTTTCTTGCTGGTATTCTACACCATTATATATATAGGAGAAGTTATTCTTTAGACCCGTTCGATAAATCCTTGTCTGACTCGTGACCTTTCCGAATGAGTAGTTCGCTTTTGCGCCCAAAAAAGAGTACCCGAAGCTCCCTGCATCACCTCGCAAGGTGATCCCTGGCTTTTGCTTCTTGAGGTCCATGTCCGAGTCCAGCAAAACCGTCCCCCCAATAGAGCCACTCCCGAAAAGTGCACCACCACTACCAGGCTGAAGCTCAATGGACGACAACAGCCAGGCTGACCATTGGCTAAAATCCAATTGACCTAGTGTGGGATAGTTGACAGGAATCCCATGCCACAATACATTAGTCTGTGAGGCAGAGGTACCTCGCATCGAAATTGTTGCAAGCTGCTGGTTGCCATAGGATTTAAAATACATGCCTCCACTCCTGGATAACGCATCGGAGAGATTCACCTCATGCTCACTCAAATCTACTTTTCGAAGGGTGCCTCCTACCACAAATGCATGGATTGGATCTCCGTCTACGGCTACCTCAGACAGGTAAACAGTATCCTCCTGTGCGCTCACAAAGAGTGAGATGAAGCCAAGTACAACTGTGAATAAATATCTCAACGGACCTATGAATTAAAATTTCTTCAATTCAAAGCCATCGGAAAAACTTAAGTGTGGTTAACCCATCGGTTGATCACGCCCTTTGCTTTCACCCGAAGCTCGGAATAAACAATGAATGAGGCAGGTCTCCTGGCTTGTCCGAAACTCGACTTCCTTCCCGCCCCGACACATCGAGACAGTGGATTTGCAGATCGAGCCATAGAAATGGACTTACAGTTGCGGGGACAGCTCCGGATTCTCTCATCGATCACCGGATTCCCTTTTAATCCCTGATGTATGGCATACAGCAGGGAACCACAATCAGGACAAAGGTAGTGAAATAATTAAATCGCAGAAATCGGGTGGGTAGAAACAACTAAAAATTTGAATTGGATGAAACTTTACTTTTTTTCCACAATTTTGGCTCATGAGGATTATCATTCCCCTTATTGTGCTACTGACGATTGGATGTCAACCCAAACAAAAGGGCGACGACACTCAACATGAGCAGATCGCCATTGAATATGCCAAAAAATTCAGGCTTTACGATAAATCTATATCCGTTTTGGAACCTTGGCCGGGGGCAACGAAGGAAATCAGGTATGAGATTGGGGAGACCCCCAAAAAGGTCATCTGCACATCGACCACTCATCTTCCCTTTCTGGAACTTCTTGGTGTAGCAAATACCCTGGTAGGTTTTCCTGGCACTCAATATATCACTTCAGAAAATATTCGTAAAAGCGTTGAAGACGGATCGGTGAAGGATGTGGGGGGTGAAGGCAGTTTGAATCTTGAAATGATTATCGGTTTAGACCCTGATCTTGTATTTGCCTTTGACATGGGTAATGAATCGACTGTTTTGGATAAGCTGGAAGAATCGGGGATCCCTGTTGTCTATAATTCAGACTTCCTGGAAACATCTACTTTAGGCCGTGCCGAGTGGATCAAATTTTTTGGAGCTTTCTTCCATAAACAATCAGCAGCCGATTCGATTTTTGATGTCATCAAGTCTAACTATGATTCTCTGCTGAACCTCGCCAAAAATGTAGAGGTTCGTCCGGAAATCCTAAGTGGGGTATTGTATGGTGATATCTGGTTTCTTCCGGGGGGAAAAAACTGGTCAGCTCAGTTTTTCAATGATGCAGGTGGGCAATATTTTCTGGAAAACAATGAAAAGACCGGGTGGCTGGAGCTTGGATTTGAATATGTTTTCGAAGAGGCCAAAGAAGCTGATTTCTGGATTGGATTGGCTACATTTCAGACCAAAGAAGAACTGGCGGACCAGGATAGCAGGTATGCTCAATTCGATGCATTTAAGCATGACCAGATCTATAACTATAGCAAGAGAATTGGGGCAAAAGGAGGTTATGATATTTTTGAATCAGGATATGCCCGGCCGGATCGGGTCCTTGCAGATATGATCAAAATCATTCATCCCGAGCTGCTGCCGGATTATGAAACCTATTACTTTGAGCAACTCCCATGATCCATCAATATTTTGAAGAATCAAAATCGAAATGGATGAAAATCCTGGTTGGGATAAGTATTGCCTTTATTCTGTGCTTCATTCTCAACATCAGCCTGGGCTCTGTGCTTATCCCCGTAAAGGATGTCTTTCTATTCATCACCGGGAGTGAAACAACCAGGGAAAGCTGGGATCTTATCCTGGCCAACTTCAGAGTACCGAAGGCACTGACAGCTATTTTTGTGGGGAGCGCCCTGGGTGTAAGTGGACTTCAAATGCAAACCCTTTTCAGAAACCCTTTGGCAGGGCCATACATATTAGGCATTAGTTCCGGTGCCGGGCTGGGCGTTGCCCTGGTGATCTTTCTCGGTTTCTATTTTGGAGGATTCTTAAGTGTCACAGGTATTGGCCGGAGCTGGCTGCTGGTGGTTTCTGCGGGCCTGGGATCATTTCTGGTGCTGCTGGTGATTGCAGTCGTAGCCTCTCGCATCAAGGATAGTGTTTCACTGTTGATCATTGGATTGATGTTTGGCACTGCCTCAGGAGCACTGGTAAGTATACTTCAATTTTTCAGTCAGGCTGAAAATATCCAGGCCTATGTGCTCTGGTCATTTGGCAACCTGGGTAGTTTATCATGGAAAGAACTGGGTGTATTTATACCCATTCTCGGACTCGGACTCATTGCTTCTATCCTATTGTCAAAACAGCTCAATGCTTTATTGCTGGGAGAGAATTACGCCCGTAGCCTGGGGTTAAACATCAAGAGGACCCGTTTGCTGATCATCATCAATACGAGTGTACTGGCTGGTACAGTCACGGCCTTTTGCGGTCCCATCGCATTCTTCGGTGTAGCCATGCCCCACCTTACCAGGATGTTGTTCAACACAAGCAATCATCTGTTGCTGACACCCGTCCTGATTTTATTTGGCGCTACCTTGATGTTGTTGTTTGACGCTATTTCTCAACTTCCCGGATTCGGTGCCACACTTCCCATCAACGCAGTGACTTCTTTGATAGGAGCTCCATTTGTCATTTACCTGCTCATCAGGAAGAAAAACCTGGGCTATTCCTTCAACACATGAGCCTCCTGAATACCAAATCGTTGAGCATCGGCTACAGGAAAGGCTCGGAAAGTAAGATCCTTCAAAAAGATATTAACCTTTCAATTAATGAAGGAGAAATCATTTCTTTGATGGGACAAAATGGGGTTGGGAAAACCACTTTTATCAAGACACTGGCCGGTTTGCTGGATCCAATCGGCGGCTCAGTACATTATGGGAAGCAGGATCTAAGCCGGATCTCGTCAGGTGATCTTGCCCGAAAAATGAGCCTTGTGCTCACAGAAAAACCATTCAACTTCAATATAACGCCCATTGAGTTGATATCAATCTCACGACACCCCTACTCCAACTGGATCGGTGTCTTGAGCCCAGAGGACAAGGAGGTAATAGAGTGGGCGCTCAATGAAACCCACCTCAACTACATCGCCAACAGGAAGTTGTATGAGCTCAGTGATGGACAGCTTCAAAAAGTAATGATTGCCAGGGCACTGGCTCAGGAGACAGAACTCATCATTCTCGACGAGCCTGCATCACATCTTGACCTGAACAACAAAATTGAGGTGATGATGTTGCTGAAAAAGATTGCCAGCCAGGGCAAGGGAATTCTCATTTCTACCCATGACCTCCAGGTAAGCACTCAACTTTCTGACAGACTGCTATTGTTCAATTTTAATGAAGCCAGCGATGAGGGCGTCCCCGAAGACCTGATCCTGGACGGAACATTACAAAAAAGTCTTTACCTAGATCAATATGGGTATGATATGATCAGTGGAACGATAAATTTTGATCAAAAAGGTCCATCAGTGAGTGTTTCCGGAGACCCGGACACTAAATTCTGGGCAACCATGGCACTGAAGCGTAAAGGATACACTGTAAACGATGCAAATAAAAAAGTTCAAATTATCTGCAGTGCAAAAAATCACTTTGAAATCCTCCACGACAAGAAAAAGCAGGTGATAAATAGTATAGAGGCTTTGTTGAAAAACTTAACCTCCATATAAAAGCAAAGCTCCGCAGGGTGCGGAGCTTCTAATGATGGGATCTCAACCTAACTTAACCTAATTCAAAAAAAATTACCAGTAACCCATCACTGCCTTTAATATTTATTCAACCTCCAGTCGTATTCATAATACAACATCTTTTTACCAATAAGGTTTTGGGTATGATACTGGTCTATATAAGATAATACAGATTCACTTTTAACTAAAAAATCACCCTCATACCACTCAAATATCTTTGATATCTGCACTATATTTTTAGTAACCCGAATGAAGGTGGGAAAGTTCAAAACATAGGTTGTACGATCTGATAGCTGTTTTTCCAGTCCATCCGGGCGGAATGCAAAATCAGCTAGAGGTGGACAGCCAACAGCAGCACATACCAATACAAAATGTAGCCGCTCATCAGGAAAAGTCCTGTACAGGCGCTTTTTTTCTAATTCATCAAGCGTCAGGTCAGTCCCCGCCACATGCGCTTTGAGCTCATTAAAAAAGCCATCAATCTTTAAGGGACCTTCTGCAGGGTAGTTTGCCACAACATGGTGAATGACTAAAATATTGTACGCATTGATCAGAAATGTCTTTTGTTCAACGGCTGATGCTCCGTCAAGATCAAATGCACCAATCTTATTGACCAGGTTATCTAATGCAGACCTGTCCTTTTTGACCTGGTCATACTTCACCAATCCATTTTCCACAAACTGCTTAAAAAATCGGTCTGCCTCATCAAAAAATGACTGTCCAACCAATTGTGTAGAATAAGCATACAGTAGGATCACCATGAATATCTTCATATTTCTCTAAACGCATATTGATCAACTCCAGATAAGTTTTAAATGTCAAATGATTGACAAACCCGATCATCAATGCATGCGTTGGGAAAGAATGCCGTAGACTTAAAGGGAATTGCGGTAACTTAGAAATGTATGAAAAATATTGTGATCATTGGTAATGGCATAGCCGGGATTACTGCCGCCCGGCACATCAGAAAAAAATCCAATGACCGAATTACTGTCATTTCCGGGGAAACCGATCATTTTTTTTCCAGAACAGCCCTCATGTATATATACATGGGCCACATGAAATATGAGCATACTAAACCGTATGAAGATTGGTTCTGGACAAAAAATAAGATCGACCTGGTGAAAGGATGGGTCCAAACGATTGATTTTGACAAGAAAATACTTCACCTGGACACAGATGATATAAACTATGATGAATTGATCATTGCCACCGGGTCGAAATCCAACAAGTTCGGATGGCCGGGGCAAGACCTTGAGGGGGTACAGGGATTATACAGCTATCAGGACCTGGAATCGATGGAAGCCAACACCCAAAACATTGATCACGCCGTGGTGGTGGGTGGAGGGTTGATCGGTATTGAGATGGTAGAAATGCTGCATTCAAGGCACATACCAGTCACTTTTTTAGTTCGGGAAGCAAGTCTCTGGGATATTGTTTTGCCTCCGGAAGAATCAGAAATGATTAACCGACATATCCGGGAATATGGCATTGACCTGAGGCTCAGCACAGAACTTGATCAGATCCTTGATGATGGACACGGGAGGGTAAAAGGAGTGAAAACGAAATCTGGAGATATGATAGATTGTCAATTTGTCGGGTTGACGGTCGGAGTATCACCCAACATAGATTTTCTGCGAGATACGCAGCTTGAGGCGGATAGGGGGATCCTGGTAAATGAATTCCTCGAAACGAATGTCCCGGACGTTTATGCCATTGGTGACTGTACACAGGTTCGGGAACCGCAACAACACAGAAAGTCCATCGAAGCCGTTTGGTATGCAGGAAGAATGATGGGAGAAGCAGTCGCCCAAACAATCCTTGGAAATAAAACAGCGTATAAGCCAGGCGTCTGGTTCAATTCAGCCAAGTTTTTTGACATCGAGTATCAGGTGTACGGACAGGCAGACCCCAAGCCAAAATCCAATGAAAAAAGTATTTACTGGGAAGACTTATCAGGTAAAAAAGCAGTACGAATAGTTTTTGATTCCAATACGATGAAAGTGTTGGGAATGAATGCCCTTGGGATCAGATTTCGACACGAAGTGTGGGATGAATGGATCAACTCCGGAGAAAAAATAGAAAATGTCATCACCCACCTTAAAAAATCGTTGTTTGACCCTGAATTCTTCAAAGAAGTGGATGTGGAAATTCAGGAAAAATTCAATCGGGAACATCAGTTTAGTGTCCCGGTAAGGAAAAAATCAATTTTAGAAAAAATATTTAGTTGAAACAGATGCAGGTAATCAGATTTTCAGGATTAGTCCTCTTTTTAATTTCCCTGGGTATTTTTCTGGGCATGTTTTTCATGTCTGACTACACACTTACGGAAAAAATTGTCCGTGAGCAAGTTAAACCCGAACACCAGGAAGTTCTCGGTCCTGAGCTGTCTGAGATTTATGGAAAACCCTTTGAGCTCAGTATCCCTTTTGTCAATCATATAAACGGCACTATAGATCGCTACAATAAAGAAAAGGAAGCACAGCAGAAGTGGGATCAAAGAATATTTGACGATTATGCTTCAATTCTTGCCAGGGCTTCCACAGAAGGACCTATTGTCCAAAATCCAGGACTCTTCTTCTTCCTCACCTTTATTCTGGGAACCATTGGAAGCTTGATGTTTATTCTTCCACTAGCTAAGCTTCAGGGACCTCCGGGAATAAAAAACAATGGAATCTTTCACAATGCCCTGAACAACCGCGGGTGGATTGGAATATTGATTGGGGCACTCTTAATCAGTTTCTACATTCTTCTTTATTTCTTCCCGGCATACATCACAAATTGGATCATCATGATGGATCCCATAAAACAGTTATTTGTTCCATCGGGCCAGGCTAGCCAGTGGTTCCTCTATGGATTTATCTATTGTTTTGCCGTGCTCATTATGGGGGTTCGTAAGATCATTAAATATCGACACAGCAAATACAAAATATTACAAACCGTTTCCGTCACCTTCTTTCAGTTGGCTCTGGCATTTATCATTCCGGAAATTATGATTGCACTCAATCAGCCATATTTCGACTTCAAAAATATCTGGCCGCTGGACTACGACTTCTTTCATGCTTCTCAACTCAACACTTTACTTTCATCAGGAACCATTGGCATTTTCATGCTGATCTGGGGGATCATGCTAATCGTGATAGGCGTCCCGGTCATGACCTACTTTTTTGGCAAGAGATGGTATTGCTCCTGGGTTTGTGGGTGTGGTGCGCTGGCTGAAACCGCCGGAGATCCTTTCCGACAGTTGTCCGATAAATCCTTGAAATCGTGGAAAATTGAACGCTGGATGGTCCATGGAGTATTGGTCTTTGCGGTGATCATGACCATTGGGGTGCTTTATACCTATTTTACCGGATCATACTCCTTGTTTGGTCTGGACACCTATAGCACGCTTCAAAAGCCTTATGGTTTTTTCATCGGTTCTATATTTTCCGGAGTAGTTGGTACAGGCTTTTATCCGTTGATGGGAAATCGTGTGTGGTGTCGGTTCGGATGCCCACTGGCGGCATACCTCGGCCTTGTCCAACGCTTCAAATCAAAATTCAGGATTACTACAAACGGCGGGCAATGTATCTCCTGTGGAAATTGTTCTACCTACTGCGAGATGGGAATTGATGTTCGTTGGTATGCACAGCGAGGCCAAAACATTATCAGGTCTTCCTGCGTAGGATGTGGAGTGTGTGCAGCAGTATGTCCACGGGGTGTACTCAAACTGGAAAATGGTGAAGAAGATGGCCGTTTTGGGACAGCTACTTTGGCGGGTAATGATAGTTTCAAAGGTCAGTCTTAACAGTTTATCCTGATTCTTATAACTTGCAACGCAAAAGCAAATGGGTATCAATATGTTGCTTCACCTATTATTTCTCATCTTTTTCATCAGTCAACAAGGTCCTGTCGAGGCCCTGATCGATACCGGATACAATAAATATCTTGAAGAAGACTATGCCGGAGCCATTGAAGATTTTAATAAGGCATCTGAGCTGGCTCCACAGAATGCGGAAATCTATTACCTGCGCGGAGTTTGTAAATCCAGCATCGATGAAAAGGCCTCTGCCATGGTTGACTACAACAAGGCACTTAACATCAATCCAAAGTATGCTGAGGTATATTATGAAAAAGCGTACCTCTATCTGCAGGATCAAAACGCTGAAGAGGCTATCAAAGCCCTGGACAGGGTGCTTGAACTAAACCCTGATATGGCTGCTGCATATGTGAGTCGTGGAACGGCCAAATGCATGCTGGAAGACATCGATGGAGCAAATAATGACTGGAATAAAGCCAAAGAGCTTGGAATTGACTATTCTGAATTGATGATCTGTGAATAAACCACCAAAGCCAAATCCCTGGAATAAAATCAGCGGGAAAACCATTTATGACAACCCATGGATCACACTGGATGAAGACCAGGTCATCAATCCGGGTGGTGGCAACAGCGTCTATGGAAAGGTCCACTTCAAAAATTATGCAGTCGGTATCATCCCGCTGGATCGAGACAATAATACATGGCTGGTAGGGCAATGGAGATACTCCCTCAATGAATATTCCTGGGAAATCCCCATGGGTGGCGGCCCGATTGGGATTGATTTGAAAGAATCTGCTCAAAGAGAGCTGAAGGAGGAAACAGGACTTACAGCCAGTAGCTGGGAATTGTTTCTCAAAATGCATACCTCCAATTCCGTGACCGATGAGGTTGGCTATGCCTTTGTAGCCAGAGATCTTCAGCAGGGAGAAACAGAATTTGAAGAAACCGAAGACCTCGAAATCAAAAAACTGCCGTTTTCAGAAGCTGTCGAAATGGCGATGAGAGGTGAAATAACCGATAGCCTGAGTATGATCGCCATTCTGAAGCTGGCCAGGCTCCATAACCTCTAAGTAGCCGCTTTACGGCACCCATTTATCAACGCGTCAGTGACAAGGTCACCTGCATCATTATCCGTAGAGGTGTATCGAACTTAAATTTTATTTGATTTGGTATTAGTTTTACTCGACACCCAAATGTGAATGGGTGAGTATTTATTCAAATGAACAACTGCCGGAGATTCTCACCCCACCCTAAACTTTCTGTCATTTTATTGACCTTAGTGCTTGGATATTTTCCTTCCAAAGCACAAAAGACCTTCAGGGAGCGAGATGACCAGCAGTGGATCCAATACGTGAATCTTACAAGTATTGCTCAAAAATGGGTCATTCATTCAAGCACATCGTTTCGCTGGCGGGATACCTATCACCGGGGGACTCAGTTTCATATTCGCTCTGGAGTCGGATATCAGTTTACAGACCAGGTAAGATTTCTAAGTGGCATTGGCTTTTTCAGACCAATCAATAACTCCAGTGTGATCCATCATGAACTCCGCCCTTTCCAGGAGCTACGCATCGGACAAGATGTCGGCAAAACACGCATCGTAAACAGATTTCAGGTTGAGGAGCGATTCCTCAACAGAGTTGAAACCGGACTAACGGACCCTGTCTACATGCGATTTCGATATGGATTGAACTTTACATTCCCAGTTGCAGACTTCTCCGGAGCCGGAAAAACCAACGAATTACAGATCACATTGAGAAACGAACTTTTTATCAACGGCCAGAACAGCTCAGAGGAAAAAACCTTTGATCAGGACAGAATAACACTTGGTCCTATCCTGGCTATGGAACAGTTTAGCTTTTTATTACTTTGGCACAACCAGATTTCTTCGCTTCCATACCAGGGTGGTTATAGATATACAAGTATTCTGGCCTTTCAGGTCTCGCAACGCTTAAACCTGTAGCCTCTTCAAAAGAACAGCTTGAGTGAAGCAAGTACGATGGTCACCAGAATGAATATGCGGTAGGGTTTCTCCGGAATGAGTTTTACAATCTTAATACCAACAAATGCTCCAACTATGATCAAAGGCAGCATTAACAAGTTAAACTTAAAGGTGTCCCAGGTGATCGTATTCCAAATGGTGATGTGAAAAGGCACTTTAAATACATTGACCAGGAAAAAGAACCATGCGGATGTTCCAATGAAATTGTTTTTTGGAAGCCCCATACTAAGGAAATAGATGGACATCACAGGCCCAGCAGCATTTCCAATCATGGTAGTAAATCCTCCAAGGAAGCCGGCAATCGAAGCAAAAAACAGATTATGGACGATCACTTTAGATCTTGTGACCTCCTGCCAAATCGTGATTCCGACACCAAATAAGATGACAATGGCCAATAATACGGTAAACTGTTCTCCATCTATGACATCTCCCACCCAAATGCCAACAACCACACCAAGGATTGTGCTGGGGGCCAACTTGATGAGATAGCCAATTTCCGCATGCCGGTTATAGTAGCTTACACCAAAAATATCAGCCATCACCAGCATAGGAAGCACAATACCTGTTGACTCCTTTGCACCGAAGACGCTGGCCATAATGGGCACTACTAGCATTCCCGCTCCCGCCAGACCTGTCTTGGACATCCCTATGCAAAAGGCACAAAACAGGACCCAGGCCAGATTCTCAGGTGTAAGATGAAGGGTATTGAAGAATTCCAAAAATTTGTGTTATGCCAGCGAATTTATAAAGGTGAAGCCAATAACCAAGTGGATACTTTCAATTTAGCCAAACCCCTATCATCCTTTAGGACAGTAAGTACTCCACCAAATCCATCCCAATTCTGAAAAATCACATCAGGATGTCGATAAATCGCTTAACACTGTACGTGTCCATTTAGCGTAACTTTTTCCAAATCACACCAATCCTCTTCCAGAATAATGATCGAATATCGACCCTTCTTCCCCCTGTGTATTGAATTATTTAGTTAAAAACCTTAACTTTTTTATAACAAAAGCACAATAAATTACGTTTTATGTGTGATTTTCTAAAAAATAGAAAGTTTTTTTGCATTAAGGAAACCAATTAAACCGTCTTTAAGTTGTATTTCTTGAGGTTACTTTCAATATTTATTGACTGGTATTATATTAAACCTTAAATTCGCGGTTCACAATTGATTTCTCTCGAAGAAACCGGTTGATGAATTTCGTAAAGCAGAAGAAAACACAGACAAAAACGAAACTAATATATGCGACAGCTCAAGATTACGCAATCAATTACCAACCGTAGGGAAAGTCATACACTTGAAAAGTACTTTACTGAAGTAAGTAACGTACCTATGATTACCCCTGACGAGGAGGTAGAATTAGCAAAGCGTATCAGAGAGGGTGACGAGCTAGCGTTGGAAAAACTGGTGAAGGCCAACCTTCGATTTGTGGTCTCAGTAGCAAAGCAATATCAAAACAGAAGTTTGCCATTGAACGACCTGATCAATGAAGGAAACCTGGGATTGATCAAGGCAGCTAAAAAGTTTGACGAAACCAAAGGATTTAAATTCATCTCCTATGCAGTATGGTGGATCAGACAATCTATCATGCAGGCATTGGCCGAGCAATCCCGAATCGTACGTCTTCCGATGAACAAATCTGGTGCTATCAACCAGATCAGAAGGGCATATGCAGAACTTGAGCAACAATTTGAGCGTGAGCCGACAGAAGAAGAATTAGCTGAGATCCTTGACATGAAGCCTAGTGAAGTGCGCAATACACTGGGTGCGGAAGTAAAACAAATGTCGATGGATGCTCCTTTCGGAGAAGACGAGTCAGGATCATTGCTCGATGTATTGGAGAACGAAACTACAGGACCTACTGACGGTGCCCTTGTTTTCAACGATTCATTGAAGGTTGAAACCATGAGAGCGCTTTCTACCCTTACCGCAAGAGAGAAAGAAGTGATCATGATGAGCTTTGGTATCGGATACGACAACCCATATACACTGGAAGAAATTGGCGATGCCATGGGATTGACGCGTGAGCGAGTCCGACAGATCCGCGAAAAAGCATTACAAAAATTAAGAGAGCCTGGCAAAAACAGAAGATTGAAAGAATTCTGTGCCAGCTAAAAAATATTTTTTTTGATTTTTTTTACCCCGACTCACCGAGTCGGGGTTTTTTATACCCAAATTATTCTGTCGGCACTCCTTATAAAGAAAATCGTTTGCTTCTGCCTTGTATTTAGTTAATTTTGGCCTCGCATTTTTCTAAACAACAAGATGGATTTACGATCAGACAGAATCAAAAACATGAAAGAATCAGCTACTCTGGCCATGGCAGCCAAAGCGAGAGAGCTGAAGCAACAGGGAATTAATGTAATTAGTCTTAGTCTGGGTGAACCTGACTTTAAGACACCTGATTACATCAATGAAGGTGCTAAGAAAGCAATTGATACGGGGAAATACTTTTCCTATCCTCCAGTAAATGGATACCTGGATCTTCGTGAAGCCATCTCAAAGAAATTTAAGGAAGAAAACGGTCTCGATTATGGCCCGGACCAGATCGTCTTGTCCAATGGAGCCAAGCAATCTCTTGCCAACATCTTTTTAGCCATTCTTAACCCGGGTGACGAAGTAGTTATTTATGCCCCTTATTGGGTGACCTACCCTGCATTGGTAGAACTTGCTGAAGGTACTCCTGTTGTTATAAAAGGAGGCATTGAGGACGATTTTAAAGCTACGGCTCAGCAACTCAAAGAAGCCATCACTCCAAAAACAAAAGCGGTGATCTTCTCTTCACCATGCAACCCTACCGGATCCGTGTTCCTGAAGGATGAACTTGAAGCTATGGCTGATGTATTAAGAGATCATCCGGAAATCATGATCATCGCTGATGAGATCTATGAAAAAATCAATTTCACTGGTGACCATGCGAGCATTGGCACACTTGAAGGAATGCAGGATCGTACTGTTACGGTGAATGGCTTTAGTAAAGGCTACGCGATGACCGGCTGGAGGGTTGGATACATTGGCGCACCACTTTGGTTAGCTAAAGCTGCCAATAAAATCCAGGGGCAGCTTACGTCGGCCAACTGCTCAATCGCACAGCGGGCAGCGTACACTGCATTGACAGAAGCATCAGATGCAACGGAGCAAATGGCAGAGGCTTATCACAAGCGTCGTACTTTGGTGTATGACCTGCTTAAAGAAATTCCTGGTCTGGAAGTGAATATGCCTGGCGGAGCTTTCTACTTTTTCCCGAACGTGAGCAACTTCTTCGGAAAAACTGCCAATGGCTCAGTGATCAACAATGCAGAAGACCTGTGTATGTACCTGCTTGACGAAGCAAAAGTTTCGCTTGTGACAGGAGATGCCTTTGGGGATCCTGAATGTATTCGCCTTTCATATGCAGCTTCAGAAGAAGAACTGAAAACGGCCATTTCAAGTATGAAAGCGGCTTTAGCAAAAATCAGTTAAATGGCCTTTCAATCGATTCAGGAAGTTCTCGAGGCATTCAAGAATCTTCGGGTGATGGTCATTGGCGACGTGATGATAGATGCCTATATCTATGGCTCCGTCAAGCGAATCTCCCCCGAAGCCCCTGTACCGGTTGTCAGTGTGACCAAAAGAGATAAAAGATTGGGCGGTGCAGCCAATGTCGCCCTGAATGTTCAGGCACTTGGTGCAAAGCCCATTCTATGCTCAGTCATCGGGAAGGATACTGACGGTCATGAATTCAAAGAACTACTCAGCGTCCAAAACCTGAGTAGTGACGGTATTTTAGAAAGTGATCAACGGATCACGACTGTAAAAAACAGGGTGATGTCTTCCTCACAACATCTCCTTCGTATAGACTCTGAGATCGAAACAAATCTCTCTGGTCAGGATGAAGAGTTCTTTGTTGCAAAACTTAAGTCCTTGATGGTCGATTGCGACCTGGTCATCTTTGAAGATTATGACAAGGGTGTGCTTAATGCATCGATTATCCGTGAAGTCATAGATGAAGCTAAAAAGCTCAACATCCCCACTGCCGTCGACCCCAAAAAGAAAAATTTCAACTCCTACAAGTCATGCTCCCTGTTTAAGCCAAACCTCAAAGAGCTACGGGAAGGCCTTGGAATCGATATCGATCCCAAATCTACAGGAGAAGTAGAGCATGCTGTAGGGAAATTGAAAGAGCTCCTGAATTTTGAACAGGCATTGATCACGCTTTCAGAGTACGGAGTGTATTACCATTCTGACAAGGAAAAAGGAAGGCATCCGGCTCACCTCCGCGCTATCTCTGATGTATCAGGCGCTGGTGATACCGTAATCAGCATTGCCGCTATGGCATTGGCATTGGGATGTTCTTTGCCCTTTGTCTCCGAGCTGGCTAACCTTGGAGGTGGAATAGTCTGCGAATACCAGGGAGTGGTTCCCATCGATCCGGAAAGACTGAAAGCAGAATCTGCCAAGAATCCAATCTTGGAGAATTGGCTATAAATTAATTACTGGTAATCAGCTGGGATTTTTTGATTGTATCCACAAAAAACTTGACGTTTTCAGGTGGTGTATCCGGGTAAACACCATGCCCGAGATTGGCTATGTGTGGATGGCCATGAAATCTGCTGAGCATGTTCAAAGTCTCCTCCTCAATCTTTTCGGGAGTAGCATATAATACGCACGGATCCAGATTTCCTTGTAACGTTTTATCAGGAAAAGTTCTTTTAGCCTCTTCAATGCTCATGTTCCAGTCCAGCCCTATCGTATTACAAGGCAGGTCCTTCATATCCTCCAGGGCAAAGAATGCCCCTTTGGCAAAAACTGTGATTGGCACTTCATCAATCGCTTCACAAATCTGACGTATATATCGCAAAGAGAACTCACGATAGTGCTCCCTGGGCAACATGCCCGCCCAGGAATCAAAGATCTGAAGCATATCAGCCCCCGCAGCAATTTGTCCTTTCAGATAATTTATGGTACTATCTGTGATTTTTTGAAGTAGCTGATGAGAGACTACGGGATCGGTATATAACATTCTACGCGATTTGGAGAATGTTTTGCTGCCATGACCTTCAACCATATATGAAAAGATCGTCCACGGAGCTCCCGCAAACCCAATCAACGGTACGGCCCCCTGCAATTCCTTTTTCGTAAGCTCAATGGCATCAAGCGTATATCGCAAATCATCAGCTTCGGCCACATTTAGTCGGTCAATATCTGCTAAGGACTGAATGGTATCAGGGAAAAAAGGACCTTTCTTCTCAATCATTTCATATTGGAGGCCCATGGCCTCAGGAATGACGAGAATATCGGAAAAGATGATCGCTGCATCCACTCCCAATATATTCACAGGCTGAATGGTAACCTCAGCGGCCAGTTCAGGTGTTTCTACCAGTTCTTTGAAGCCACTTAAGCTGTTCCTTACTTCACGGTACTCTTTTAGGATTCTACCTGCCTGACGCATCAGCCACACCGGGGTTCGCTCTACCTTTTCGCCTCTTGCTGCACGCAGTACCAGATCATTTTTGATTTGCATCCTGCAAAAGTAACGATCCGTGCTGTGGCGATCCTAAAATTATTTCAATTTTAGCATCTACAGGATATTAAGATCCTTGAAAAGATCTGCCGCATACCTGACAAGAGCAGAAAGTACAAAAGCCCAGAAGGTGCCAAAGATCCACATCCACTTGAAAATGTCACTTCGTTCGACCCCAAGTGCATTGGCAAAAAAAGCACCCCCTACCGGCGTGAGTAGCAAAGGAGTAAGAAAGGCGATCCCCTGAATGCCATATTTCTTCCAGATTCTGACAAAGCGGCGTCTGCTGGGAGAGAAGACAGGTTCTTTCTTTCGCTTACCAAACAATCTCACCATAAGCAATCTGATCTGTGGACCGAAATAACTAATGATATAAACAGTCGTCATCATCCCGAGGGTAGTTAACACTCCGGTCAAAAGGATACTAAACCCATATGCGGCACCCATGGTTGGACCAAAGATGAATTTGAACCCCGAAAGGGCATAAACCATAAGATATTTTAACAGCTCAGACATAATTTGGAATAATTATACGTAATTCCTGTGGTTAGGTGATGATGCTAAAGTTAACTTTGCACGCTTTTAGTGAAATTAATAGAGTGATAGTCATTGAAGATTTGCGATGATACCCAAATCCTGAGAATAGTCCATGAAACTCCTGCAAGAACTGATCAATATCCATGCTCCATCTGGCAGTGAATTCGCTATGAAGCAATTTCTTCTGGACTACATCCAAAAGGAAGCTAAAAATTGGAAGGCCAGGCCTAAAATCATCGCAGATGATTTTCACGACTCATTAATGTTGATCTTTGGTCAGCCCAGAACTGCCATTTTTGCCCACATGGATTCGATTGGCTTCACAGCACGCTATGAAAATCAACTGGTTGCCATTGGCAGCCCTCATGTTGAAGATGGTATCGAGCTGAGTGGTGAAGATGCCATGGGACCAATAGCCTGCAAGCTCAAGGTGGATGAAGATCACAGGTTGTTCCACAATTTTCCAAGAGCCATCGAACGTGGCACCACCCTGGTATTCCAGCCCTCACTGAAAATATCCAAAAGCTATATCGAAGGTACCTATCTGGACAATCGGCTGGGCATGTACAATGCCTTGAAAGTAGCCGAATCGCTTGAGGATGGCGCCATTGTATTTAGCTGCTTCGAAGAACATGGTGGTGGAAGTATCCCCATGCTTATCCAATTCCTATATAATGAATATCGCATCAAACAAGCCCTCATCTCGGATATCACCTGGGTGACTGACGGAGTGCCTCATGGCGAAGGGGTCGTAATTTCTCTCCGTGACAAAAACATCCCAAGGAAAGTCTTCATTGACAGGATACTCCAGCTGGCTGAGGAATCCGACATCCCATACCAAATGGAAGTGGAAGGCGGTGGGTCCAGCGATGGAAGGGAAGTACATCACTCACCATACCCGGTGGATTGGTGCTTTATAGGCGCCCCTGAGTCCAATGTACACTCACCCAATGAAAAAGTACACCTTGATGATGTCCAGGCAATGATTGACATGTATAAATACCTGGTCTCAAGACTTTAACCATAAACATCTGTACAAAACTGACTTTTGTATATTTAAACCAAATTGAAGTAAAATGCTGAATCTCGTATTATTTGGTCCTCCTGGTGCCGGAAAGGGCACACAAAGTGAAAACCTAATAAAAAAATATCAATTGACCCACATTTCTACCGGTGATCTCTTCAGAAAACACCTAGGAGAAGGTACAGAACTAGGTAAATTGGCTCAGAAATACATGGACCAGGGCAACCTGGTACCCGACAAGGTGGTCATTGGAATGGTAGAAGATAAAATCAAAGACCACCTCGACGGAAAAGGATTCATCTTCGACGGATTTCCACGCACCGTGGCGCAGGCTGAATCACTTGATAAGATGCTTGCTGAACATGGATTGGCTATCTCACTTATGGTATCCCTGGAAGTACCGGAAGACGAGCTTCGTACCAGGATCAAAGAAAGAGGCAAAACATCTGGCAGAGTAGATGATCAGGATGATGAAAAAATCACCAACCGCATCAAGGTTTACCAGAAAGAGACTACACCGGTAGCTGCTTATTACAAGGATCAGTTAAAGTTTCACGGTATCCATGGAGTGGGCACCATCAGCGGGATTTTCGACGACATTTGCTCGGTAGTAGACTCCCATAAATAATGGAGTCAAATTTTATAGACTATGTAAAGTTCCACGCAAGATCCGGAAACGGCGGCGCTGGATCGACCCATTTCAGGAGGGAAAAGTATGTACCCAAAGGTGGTCCTGACGGTGGCGATGGTGGAAGGGGAGGCCATGTGATCCTCAAAGGTAACTCCCAGCTATGGACCTTGCTCCACCTGAAATACAGGAAGCATGTCAGTGCCGAAAACGGAGGCAATGGTGAGGGACAAATGCGTACGGGGGCAGGCGGTGCAGATGTGGTGCTGGAGGTACCTGTTGGGACCATCGCGCGTGATGAAGAGACTGGCGAACCGCTCATGGAGATTATGGAAGATGGCCAGACCGGGATTCTCCTGGAAGGGGGAATGGGCGGTCGCGGCAATGTCCATTTTAAATCATCCACACAGCAGGCTCCACGACATGCTCAGCCAGGAATACCAGGTGAAGAAAAATGGGTCATCCTGGAGCTCAAAGTACTTGCAGATGTAGGTCTTGTCGGTTTTCCCAATGCAGGAAAATCCACCTTGCTTTCAGTGATCTCTGCAGCCAAACCCGAAATTGGTGATTATCCATTTACCACACTCACACCAAACCTGGGTGTGGTGGCCTATCGGGATGATAAGTCCTTTGTGGTTGCTGATATTCCCGGTATCATTGAAGGCGCAGCAGAGGGCAAGGGACTGGGGCTGAGATTCCTTCGGCACATTGAGAGAAATTCCGTTTTGCTGTTTATGATCCCCTGCGATACAGACAACATCAAAAAAGAATACGAAATCCTGATCAGGGAACTGGAAAAACACAATCCGGAGTTATTGGATAAACAACGCCTCCTGGCGATCACCAAATCGGATCTTTTGGATGATGAATTGGAAAAAGAAATGTCCAGGGAAGTACCGGATATTCCACATGTCTTCATTTCCAGTGTGTCACAAAAAGGCCTTGTGGAGCTCAAAGACATGATCTGGAGGTCGTTAAACTAGCATTTTAGACAGGTTTGAATACCCAAAAATGGTATAATGACCATTTTCTGGATCACGATCTGTCATCTTGTCAGTTTCATGGTGTTTGGCAAAGAAATTGACGAATTGAATCAGTTAAAAGTAGGACTAGAGATGCAAAAGGACAAAGTGGAAGAAAACATCGAAAGCAAAAAAGAAGAACAAATAGAGGAACAGTTGAAAGAGGAATCTGTAAACCAGGCTGAAGTACAGCAAGAAGAGTCTGAAGCTGAGACTACAGAAACTGATACTGAAAAAGACGAGACTGAGCAACTGAAAGAGGCGCTCGATGAGTCTAAGGACAAATATTTACGTCTGTATTCCGAATTTGAAAACTTCCGAAGAAGAACGGCCAAAGAAAGGATTGACCTTATCGGTTCGGCAACAAAAGAGCTGATTCTGGATCTTTTACCAGTGCTGGATGACTTTGAAAGGGCATTCAAATCTCTTGATGAGAAGTCTGAAAAAGAATCAAACGCGGCTAAAGAAGGACTGGAGATCATCTATCATAAATTTCGAAAAGTACTGGACCAGAAAGGTTTGAAAAAGATTGAGATCAAAGCAGGTGACAAATTCGACCCTGAAATCCAGGAGGCCATTACCCAGACCCCTGCGGGCAAGAAACTGGAAGGCAAGGTGGTGGACGTGATTGAAAATGGATATTCACTGAACGACAAGGTAGTAAGGTTCGCAAAAGTGGTAACAGGAGCTAAATCATAATGGCAAAAAGAGATTATTACGATGTATTAGGGGTAAGCAAATCAGCTTCCAAGGATGAGATCAAGAAGGCCTACCGTAAGATGGCTATCAAGTACCACCCTGACAAAAACCCGGATGATAAAGAATCTGAGGAGAAGTTCAAAGAAGCTGCAGAAGCCTATGAAGTACTGAGCAATGACGAAAAACGTCAGCGCTATGACCAGTTTGGTCATCAGGGTGTTGGCGGAGCCGGTGGATTTAGCGGCGGAGGCATGAACATGGAAGATATCTTCAGCCAGTTTGGTGATATCTTCGGTGGCGGCGGAGGCAGTCCGTTCGACAGTTTCTTTGGCGGTGGCAGAAGCGGTGGCAGAAGGACCCGAAAAGGGACCAACCTGAGGATCAAACTGAAACTTACCCTAAGAGAAATTGCTGAAGGTGTAGAGAAAAAAATCAAGGTAAACCGACTCGTTGTCGATCCCAATACCTCATTCAAGAATTGTGGTACTTGCAACGGAACAGGCCAGGTAAGAAAGGTCATGAATACCATGCTTGGTCAAATGGTGTCCACTACCACATGTCCTACCTGTGGTGGTGCAGGCCAAACCGTGGACAAAAGAGGTTCAGGCACAGACAGCATGGGCATGAGCCGCAAAGAAGAGATCATATCCATCAAGATCCCACAGGGCGTGGCCGAAGGCATGCAGCTTTCTATGTCAGGCAAGGGCAATGAAGTACCTGGTGGAGTTCCCGGTGATCTGCTGATCGTGATCGAAGAGGCGACTGACGATCAACTTAAAAGAGATGGCAACAACGTGATCTACGAACTCTTCGTCAGCTTCGTGGATGCCGCGCTAGGCACCACCGTTGAAGTACCTACCATCAGTGGTAAAGTAAAAATTAAAATAGAAGCGGGTACTCAAAGCGGAAAAATTCTGAGACTCAGAGGAAAAGGAATCAAAGATGTAGATGGTTATGGTGTGGGAGATCAACTCATCCATGTCAATGTATGGACACCAAAAACGCTTTCTAAAGAGGAAACAGCCATTCTGGAAAGCCTTCGCGGAGCTGAAAACTTTGAGCCCAAACCATCTAAAAGTGAAAAGGGGTTCTTTGAAAACATGCGTGAATTCTTCGGGGCCTAATATTTAGACAACCCCACGGTTGATATTTCGTATTTACAACCATGTTGAGGATGATTTTATCAGCCACTTCGGTGCTGATTTTTTCAGTTGCGTTCGGGCAGTTAAAGAAATTTTATTCACTAAATGACGAAGTGGCGTTTGACACGGTTGCATTTTCGTTGCATGCCACATCAGGAAATTGCTTCGTAAAAGCGACTCCGGGTCTTGCAGAAAGTCCATTGGTGATTTACGGCAATCCTGATCTGGATAAGATCAATCCGTCTTTCAAATTTCAAATCCAAAAAAATACCTGTAGGGCTCATCTTGACCTGCAGGAGTTCAGGTCTTCCAGCTTTGGAGATGGCCTCGTTTTTGCCATGCTCAGATCCAGCGAGGAAGAAAACAATTATTGGAAAATCCATTTTGATGATAAAAAGATTTATAAGCTGGATTTAAACTACGGGGTGGGCAACGCAGATATCGATCTTAGTAATGCGTCTATCAAGTCCTTCAAACTTAAGTCAGGTACTGCAGACATCAATGTAGACTATGACAGGGATAAACCCAATAAAATAGTCATGGACACATTCAAGGTCCAGGTGGATATGGGTACATTCACTTCAAGTCATCTGGAGCTAGCCCGAGCTAAACATATTATTGCCAACATTGGATTTGGCCGAGCTTTACTGGATCTGGATGAAGTCACCAACCAACAATGTACCGTAAAGGCTTCGGTGGGTGCAGGTAACCTGGATATCATCATACCGGATAAAAACGTTCCCATCATTATCTACCTCAAAGAATCTCCACTTTGCGGTGTGAAGATTGCACCCGGATTTGAACAGGTAGAAAAAAATGTTTACGTCAACATGGCCTACTCCTCCAAAGCCACGGATTTACTTACCTTCAACATTGATGTGGCCCTGGGAAGCGTAAGCTTCTACTACAAAGACTAATTTTTGTGAATCAACACACCTCTCACAATGAGTAGCTGTGCCAAAATGTAGGTGGTCATGATGAAAACATTACCCAGTATCAAAGGGACATAAAATTTATTAAAGGCAATCAAAGTATCTGAAAACACAAACAAAATTGCCCCTGCTAACACCAGGTAAAAGCTCATTTCGCTTGTCACATGTCTTCTTATACTGGCTAGAAAAGCCATTACCAGGATGCCTACGGCATATATTACAATTCCAATAGTCAAATGACCAGAACGAGGAATTAAAACACTGAGGATCAGGATGCCATAGATCAAAAACGGAAGAAGATATAAAGCTTTCAATTTCGGTTTTTGATAGGTCGCATGATAAAAAACGACCCCATAAAAGATATGAGCAATTAAAAATGAGAGCAGACCACCTAAAAAATACAGATCACCGGATCCCATCAACAACAGGTCGCCAATCCAACAGAAAAACAGGGCAACGGCCAGCAGCATCCTGGGGAGTGTAATAGTTCCATTCGCATACCGGTACAGATGATATATCAACAGGGGCATCAGCAGCGGCTTGGTATAAATATGCAAATCATAAATATCGAAATACTGAGCGCCCACGTTTAACACCCCAACGACCAGATAGATAACAAGAATGACCCTAGGCATATTGTTTTTTCCTTTGATACATCAGGAAACCAAAAGCAATCAAAGAAAATACGCCTGCCATGATAAAAATGAATGGAAAGCGGTCATGGTCACCCTGAAAGGCGGTACCGGATATCAATGCACCCAATCCTATTCCCACTTCAAGGAATATAAATAAGGTAGCAATCCCTTTACCTCTTCCTTCCCCGGGACTCAGGTCTATGGTCCAGGCAAAAATGGTGGGTGAGTTCAAACCATACCCAATACCGAAGATAAACGCCCCCGTAAAAAACTGAGCGGGTGTTGTGGAAGTGCCAATGATGGTCATACTGACAAAAAGAATGACCGTGCTAAACCAAAGTATCCGTTCACGTCCAAATGAGTCTGACAAGCGGCCACCGATGATCCTGACAATCAGCGAAGAGCCTGTAAAAACCGAGAAGAACAGCCCCTTATTGTTGATCCCCAGGAAAGTGCTGAAATCCGGAGAAAGCGTCAGTACAGTCCCGAAAGAAAAACAGGTAAGAATCATCACAATGGATGGCACGAAGACGGCCGGCTCAAAAATGTCTGTTTTTTTGATTTTCAGTAGTGAAAACCTAAAACGTTCCTTTTTTTCAAGCGTTTCTTTCATCCCTGCCAGGATCCCCACCGAGAGCATAGCAAAGACACAGCTGATATAAAACAGGCTATTCATCCCAAATTCCAGGTAAATCGTAGAGCCAATGGCTGGTCCGGCGGCCATACCAATCGTGCCAAAAAAGCTGCTGATACCCAAAGCCTCTCCTCTTTTTTTAGGGTCTACAATGTCTGCGATATAGGCGGAAGTGGCTGTCGGTTTAAAGCCTGCAGAAAAACCATGGAAAAGTCGTACAAAAAAGAACCCAATGATGGTAGTAAGAATAGGATACAATAAAGCAGCAATACCACTAACTACCGCTCCAAATACCATGACCGGAATTCTCCCCCAGCGATCCGTGAGCTTCCCGCTAAAAGGCCTCGAAATGCCTGCTGTCAGCGTAAAGAGAGAAATAATAAGTCCGATATATTCTTCCCCACCCATTCTGGACAGGTAGCCAGGTAGCTCCGGCAACACCATCGTAAAGGATGAGAAAAATAAGAATGAGCTAAAGCACAAAAGCCAAAACCCCTTCGAATACCTGGTAAATACGCTCATTCTCGCTTTTTGATTACTAAAAGCTGCACAACTTACACTGCCTACTGCCTAGTTCTTACTGCTTACTGCCTACTATCTACGCCTCTTCCTGATGCAACAAGAAAGTCTTGATGAAATCACCTATGTCTCCATCAAGAACGTTTTGAACATCCGTTCGTTCGTGGCCGGTTCTGGCATCTTTCACCAGCTTGTAAGGGTGCAGGACGTAGTTCCTGATCTGAGAACCAAAATCTATCTTTTGCTTCCCCGACTCTATTTTTTCTCTTTCAGCATTTCGCTTTTCAACCTCAATCTGGTAGAGCTGAGACTTGAGCATTCTCATAGCCCCTTCCCGGTTTGCCAATTGCGATCGTTCTACCTGACAGACAACTACAATACCTGTTGGCTTATGGGTCAGCTGTACTTTCGTCTCTACCTTATTGACGTTTTGTCCCCCTGCTCCACCGGAACGCGAAGTGTGTAACTCAACATCTGCAGGATTGATATCAATTTTTATGGTATCATCCACCACCGGGTAAACATAGACAGAGGCAAATGACGTATGTCTTCGTCCTCCACTATCAAAAGGAGAAATTCTGACCAATCGATGGACACCATTCTCGGATTTTAAGTATCCGTAAGCAAGGGGGCCGTCAAATTCCAATGTGACAGATTTTACACCAGCCACATCTCCGGCCTGATAGTCTACCTCCCGGACCTTGTAACCGTTGGCTTCACCCCACATGATATACATCCGCATCAGAATGGAAGCCCAGTCATTGCTTTCGGTACCCCCAGCACCCGGAGTGATCTGCAGCATGGCGGAGAGTTGATCCTCCTCACCGGAAAGCATCTTTTTAAACTCCAGCTCCTCTACTGCCTGGAGGGCTTTCTCATACGCAGCATCCACCTCATCCTCGGTACCCTCTCCTTCCTGGAGAAATTCATACAGGGCTTCAAGGTCTTCAACATGTGAGGTGACATCTTCGTATTGATCGGTCCAGCCTTTAATACCCCTGATGGTTTTCATGGTGGCTTCAGCCTTTTCTGAGTCATTCCAGAAATCCGGCTGCATCGTCACCATTTCCAAATCGTCTAATTCACTTTTTCGGTTATCGTAGTCAAAGATACCTCCTCAAGGCCGAGACGCGTGCCTTCAAGTCTTTCAACTGATCAGTTGTCATGATTTGATTTTTTTAAATTAAATTAGTTCTCTAAACTAGATCGCGAAGATAGCCTAACTGCCCAAATACTTATTTTTGCCAACCACTTTTTTGCGATAAAAGTCAAAAGATTATGAGAAAGGAATTTTTGTTATGCCTGATACTACTGCTGGCTGTATTTGCAAAGGCGCAAACCCCAAACACCATCAGCTTTCAGGGGAATCTGACTACTCCCGGGACAAGTAATCCAATTGCTGATGGTAGTTACAGTATGGATTTTGCTCTGTTTGATGCGGATATTGCGGGTGTTTCGCTTTGGTCGGAGACACAACCTGCAGTTACGGTTTCCGAAGGACTTATCAATGTTCAACTGGGATCAGTTACACCATTGGAAATTTCTGATTTCTATCAACCAGTGTATCTGGAGATAACCATCCAATCCGAAACGCTTTCGCCACGCATTGCTTTACTGGCGGTTCCCTATGCTCAAACAGCAAAAGCAGTCGTGGGGACTGACAGCATCCTTTTCAGGATGCTCGATCAAAAAGCGGGGATTGTGGATCAAACCAATACCGCTCTTGGTTATTTTTCTTTTACGCAGGAACAAGGCTCAGGATTTTTTAATCAGGCAATTGGAAACTCGGCCCTGCAACAGAATAACGGAGGTTCACAAAATGTGGCTGTAGGGTCTTTTGCGCTGGAAAACAATACCACCGGTGCAACAAACATTGCCATTGGTTACAACGCCTTAAATGCCAATACAATCAGCTCTAACAATGTGGCTTTAGGTCCTTATTCTTTGCAAAGCAATACAGACGGTATAGAGAATGTTGCCGCAGGACCTAATGCATTAGGTGCCAATACTACAGGTAATCAAAACATTGGTATCGGTTTGGGTGCATTAACTACGAATACGATAGGAACTGGCAATGTAGGTGTAGGTGTCGACGCATTGAATTTAAACCTCGATGGAAATGAAAATACTGCTGTGGGTGTTTTTGCGCTTGAAAAGAGTACCGGTCTTGGAAACACCGCAATCGGTGGTAATGCCCTCAGACCTCTCGCAACCGGAAATTACAATGTAGCCATCGGCTACAATACCGGCAGCAATGCAGTGGGTGTAGAACATGTAAATGGCACATATAATACATTAATTGGAACTGATGCGAGCGTGGGTGTAGACGGACTTAATAATGCTTCTGCGATTGGTTTTGGAGCTGTCGTCTCCCAAAGTAATAGTTTGGTCCTGGGGAATGCTGATGTAAATGTGGGGATAGGGACAAGTACACCAGGGGAAAAGTTAAGTGTGGTGGGAAATGTTCATGCCAGTGACTCAGTGAAGGCAGATGTATTTGCTTATAATACTCCCAAGACAGGTTTTGCTTCCGTTCACTCATCTGGGTTTTCTCCCTCAATGAGTGGGAATACGTATTATGTTGAATCCTCATCCAGCGGATTTCATCGGAACGTAAATGGAGGAGTCCTTGGTACAACTGTCACCCTGAATGCACCCATTCATTTCCCTCATGGTGCGGTTATTAAGGAGTTAAGAATTAGAGTTTTCGATAGCAATGCAAGCTATGACTGCTATGCACAACTTATTGCTTCAGGAACAACAGGTCAAACGGAAAATTTGATTACAACCACAAATACATCAGTTGATGGAGGTGGTCAGGTCCTTGTAGGAAATACAATTAATCCTTCGTTTGCAGAAGTCGATAACTTTGATTTTAGCTATTCTGTAAGACTTTATTTTCCGTCCGGAAATTTGTCCATTTATTACTACTCAGCTTCAGTTGAGTACGAACTAAGCCAGGAATAGTATAACTGTGTTTAATTAAAAATAAACCCTTAAATCAATATGAGTAATTCCTATCAATATTTCTAAATAATATCATAAGTTTATAATAAACATATTTGTGTATAATGTAAATATTTCAATAATATTTTTCACAATTCAAATGCTGTTACACTTTTTTTCATTATCTTGTGTCTCTTAGTTTGGAGAGAAGTGTTGCCTTGATTTAAATCGCCTATGTTAAGACCTTTACACACCTTCCTTATCTCTTTCTTGTTTCTATCCAGTGCTTTGTCTCAAAATATCATCATACGCGACGGTGATTTTAAGCAGCAGGACAATGGTGATATTTACCTGAGAATGGTGATCGAGCAAAAAAATTCGCCCAGAGAAAGATATTTTGTCAAACTTTTCGCCTCTTTCAACGGTGGAAATTTTCAGCAACTTTCTGTAAATAGAGATGATGTGGCCCCGGGTGAGCCTGTCATCTTTACGCTAACACCATCTGATCTGGGAGGAACCGGCTCACAGCTCCAACTAAAAGTAGAAATTGAAGCAACAACTTTCCCTTTGGTGGTCCGGGGAGACAGTAAGGTAAAAAAAGGAAAGAATCTGGTGGCGAGTTGGACTGGGTATAACTCCTCCGGACCCTACAGAGTAGAGCTAATAGACAACATGGACCGGGCCATCACCCTGGCTGAAGAAAACGGCACGTCCATCAACCGGACACTCGACAAAGACATTGAGAAAGGAAGTTACACCTTGCGTGTTACTCCAGGAAATCGTGAAGCTTATGGTGAAATGGCCATTAAGGTGGCTGGTGGATTGAATCCGCTCTTCATCATTGCTCCGGTAGCTTTAGGCGGTGGAGCGGCTGCTTACCTGGTACTGGGTGGCGGAGGTGAGGAAGATCCTCAGGGATTACCTGACCCACCTAATGCAGATGAAATTGGACAATAGCATTATATGATTTAGAAATTTACTGACAAATGAAACTTACTGGCCTTTTATTACTAACGATTTGCCTGATCTTTTCCATTCAGGCGCAACCTCCTACAACCATGAATTTTCAGGGTAACCTGACTGACCCTGGTACAGGAAGTGCAATAGCAGATGGGGATTATGATATTGATTTTTCTTTATGGGACGCGGATGTGAGTGGTACATCTTTCTGGTCAGAAACCCAGCTTGGTGTCACCGTCATCAATGGGATCTTCAACGTGAAACTGGGAAGTGTAAATCCTTTGGTTCCTGCTGATTTTGACGGCCCATTGTGGTTAGAAATCACCATTTCAGCAGAAACATTATCTCCCCGAATTGAGCTGTCGAGCGCTGCATATAGTCTGAATTCATCCAACACCAGCTCATATGTCACGCCCTATACCAGTATTCCTGCTGTAGGTCCCGCATACATTGCCGGTGACACCAGTACTCAAAATTATCTCTATACACCTCCTACCATTGATCTGGCTATTGATGACAATGACACCGGGTTTGATGTACTAGGTGATGGCGATTTATCCTTTTATTCAAATGGTGTGGAACGCATGGTCCTGGATTATACAGGTAACCTACATATGGGATCACCAATAGCCCTTGGAGCGGGAATCAAATTCGAGATTAATTTTGACGATATAGGCACAGATTGGGGAGGTATTTACTTATCAAACTCGGCAGCCTCTGCCAGGCCATACTATGGTTACCAAAATGACAATGGACAGGCATACACTTACCTGGATGGTGCCGATGGTAATAAATGGAAACTTTATAACGGTGGTCTTCATCTGACTGTCCAGACAGACGGAAAGGTCGGGATTGGGAATACCAATCCCCCGGAAAAATTAAGTGTTTCAGGGAATATTGCCGCGAGTGATACGGTAAAAGCGGATGTTTTTGCCTATAACAGTGAAAAGATCAAATACTATTCTGTTTCACCGAGAGAGTTTAGAGAATATCAAATAAATCATAATCCAACGTCAACCGCTACTTCCTTCCCCTATATCACAGGCTTTTACTATCTATATGGAACTGGTGGAACTATTGGATCAAGTGTTATTGATCTGCTTGCCCCGGTTCATCTGCCACAAGGAGCAATAATAAAGGATATTACTTTTTATTTATACGACAATGATGCAACATATAATTTCTACGGTGCCAATTTATATGGAGTAGCATTAGCAACAGGTTTCTCAACCATTTCTCCATCTATAGGTGTCCCTACAACCCAATCAACCTCTCCACAGGAAATGACCTATACAGGATTGAACCATGAAGTTGATAATTCGGTAAATTCCTATTGGCTTTATGTTTACATGCCAAATGCTGGGTCCAACTTGAGGATTTATGGTGCAAAGATTTCTTATGTTGAACCAGGTTTTTAATTAAGCATTTTTGAAATCTTTTTTAAAGTGAATATGGCAATATGAAATTTCAAAAACTTATAACGCTCATTCTCCTGGTATTTGGATTCAATATTTCATTTTCCCAGAATTTCCAACTAAAATCCAGCACCCTCAACAATGGTTCGGGGACTGCTACAAGCACCACTTTTCAACTCAATGGAGCCGTGGGTGAGATCTCTTCCGGACCATCAACCTCTACCAGCTTTGTTCTCAATACCGGATCTGTCAGCAACAGGGTAGCTTCTGCTGTCAACCCGGGACTGATTGCTCATTATCCTTTGGATGGGAACTTACTGGATGCTACGGGAAATGGATATGATGCTGTTGCAGCTGGTACGCTTGAATTAAGTACCGATGTAGCAGGCATCAATGACAAAGCCTATTATTTTGACGGTTTCGAGACCAAAGCTTATCATACTTTTGCCGAACCACTCAACCTGACAAACTTCACCGTTTCTGTCTGGGTTTACATTGAGGATCCATCAGCAACGTTCTCGCAGCACATCTTTGGTCTGGAATCATCAACCAGGCTTTTTCAGATGGTCACCTACCAGGGGAACTTTGGGTTCTGGGAGGGGTCTTCTGATGGAACGGATGACCTGGGCTATGTCTCTTTGGGTCAGGTAACCGAGGGTTGGCATAACTTTATTGTCACCTGGGATGGCACGGTGGTAACCGGTTATATCGATGGCACTGCGCTTAATTACGGTGATGCGCTTACAAGCCTGAATTTTGATGTTGAAGAACTTAATATCGGAGCCAACAATGCTTTTGGCGAATATCTGGAAGGTGCTGTTGATGAAGTCAAACTTTTCAACTACCCGCTAAGCGGTGAAGAGGTTCAGAACCTTTTCTTCTCTTATCCCGTTCCACCTGCTGCCCCACAAAATTTACAGGCTAAAGTGGTAGGTCCGGGATCAATCCAGCTCACCTGGGAGGATGGAGCCAATGAATCTTACTATGATGTTTATTGGGAAGATCCTGATTTGCAATCAGGATACATTGCATTAGGACCGGATGTAACAAGTTATACTTTGACAGGATTAACCACTGACTTCGAATATTATATTGAAGTAGGGGCCGGCAATGATTATTTCGGGTACGATTATTCAATGATTTATCAAACCCCGGTCGACAAAGGGCCAACACAGGCGGCTCCCGAATATTTCACATTGGATGAGACAGTTACTATCCAGTTTTACCCACAACTATCATATCCGGTAGATGACTTAACAAGTGCCAGCAAAGTATATATGTACGCAGGTTTAATCAAGCCTGAGGATGTAGCATCCGGCGCATGGTCCAATAGTGTTGGCAACTGGGGAGTAGATGATGGAATTGGTGAGATGACGTACAACCTTGGAGTATGGGAGATCACCATAACACCACGTAGTTACTTTGGAGTACCAGACAACTTCGTAGCTGCCCAGATGGCCATCGTCTTCACCAATGAAGATGGAACTTTGCTTGGTAAAGCGGCCGACCTGGAAGATATCAAACTGGAGATTTTTGATCCGACGAATATTGCTCCTCTTGGTGGATTCCTGGATACCGATCCGTCTACAGATGTTTACCTGGACAACAGTAGTGCTTATAGTCCGGGAAATCTGACGATTGAAGGCTTTACTGATTTTACCATAGAGGCACTGGTCAATTTTAATGATGCCAATCCAGGTGCCGGCGCATTCACAGACATTGTTACCCGAGGTTTCCATGATGGTAGTAATTATTTCCCCTATCACGGAGTTGTAGATTACTCACCTGATGGAGCACTCAGTTTCCCGGCCGGTCTGGTAAGTACAGATGTGAGTGGGTCGACAGTGCATTACCTTAATCCTTATTTGAGTGCCGATATCACAGGTACAAGCACTGGATACACGAACAATACATGGGCACATGTGGCTCTCATTTATACCACACCATCCACCGGCAATATGGATGTCTACATAAATGGTATCTACCAGGGTTTTGTTGAAGTGTTTGAAACCCCTTTGGTTGGCAACATGCTAAGAATCGGACAGTTTGAAGGTGGAGTAGACGAATTGAGGTTTTGGGGTGATGCCAGAACCGAAGAAGAACTGAGAGTCAACATGAAATCTGAAATCGATGCTGGTTCTGAGGGCCTGATTGGCTATTGGAAAATGAACGGTACGACTACATCGAATGATATCGATTTTTTTATCAATGATGAAACCTCAAGTGGTAATGACCTGATTGTTGGTAATGCCGTCATTACGCAATTACCAGACCTGGATGTGATTACCCTGGCTGTCAATCCAAAAAGCATCGCCCAGACAGAAACCATTTCGGTCTCCTACACCATTGATAATATAGGCCAGGCGGATGCGGGTGCATTTGATCTGGATTTCTATATTTCTGCAGATCTGGTTTTTGACGGGACTGATACTCAATTAGGTAGCAGTGTCAATTTTGCTTCTGGACTTACCACTGGAGAATCTGTTTTCAACATCTTCCAGGCGCCGATCCCCGACGAAGGCACAATTCCTAACGGCAACTATTACATCATTGCTGTGCTTGATGATGTAAATGCTATTGAAGAGGAAAATGAAACCAATAACACTGCCTCAGTCGCCATCAACATCAACACCTCAAACATCAACAATGTCACCACTTCTATCACACTTGACAACTATTCATTTGCAGAAAATGCTGCTGTTGGTACAGTCGTTGGCGGTATCTTCTATGATGACCCGGATGAGGACCTGTTCGACATTACACTGGTGGCCGGTAGCGGAGATACGGACAATGGGCTTTTCCAGATTGTTGGCGGAGAGTTGATCACTGATGCCGTTCTGGATTTTGAAGTAGATCCCAGCTCCTACTCAGTAAGAATCCAGGTGGATGACAACAGAGGTGGGGTTTATGCTGAAGCCATCACCCTGACACTCACAGATGTCAATGACAATCCATCCAACATCAACCTAAGTGGTACAAGTATTGTTGAGGGAACCTATTCCGCAGGTGGTTCAGAGTTTGTCATAGGCACCCTAACAACAGACGATCAGGATGCTGGTGATACTCATACATACATCATTTCATCCGGAGGCACAGTATCTACTGGTTCCACAGTAGGAGTACTTTCTATTAATGGCAATAATGAGCTGATAGCTTCTGGAAACTATAGCAGAAATGACCTTACGGAATTGAGTATTACGATCAATTCCCAGGATCAGGAAGGTGGCAGTATCGATCTACCCTTCACCATCACTATTGATCCTGCTGGGTTTGCTCCGACTGCCCTGCTCCTGACAAACAATACTATCAATGAAAACCATGGAGCAGGCGCCACCATCGGCCAATTCTTCGCAGTCGATAGTGACAGTGATACACACATATATGCTTTAGCGGCGGGAGGAACAGATAATTCAGAGTTCTCCGTTTCATCTGCTGGTGTACTTACACAGAACAATGAAAACCTGGCGGTAGGAACATACTCCATCCGGGTATCTGCCACCGATGATACAGACCTAAGCATTACCAGGACATTTGAAATTAAAGTCATCAGTGATGCAGTGAGTGGTGTGATCAGTGTAGGAGGTAGCATCAGCAATTATAGGATCATTAGTGTCCCGTTCACCAATTCTACTGTGGGTAACACATTCCCCGATCTGACCAATGAAAACAACTTCACTGACTGGAGGATGTTTGGGTACAACAATGGAAACCTTTCTGAAATCAAGTCTGTGAACTCCAGCCTATCTCAGGCCAATGGATATTGGTTTATCACCACAATCCCTCAAGAAATTGAACTGTCTGCTGGAAATATCAACACAAATGCTACCATACAAAAATCGCTTTCAGAGGGCTGGAACCTAATAGGGAACCCTTACCTCAAAGCCCTCAACTGGGATAACATTTTAGAATTTAATGGAAATCCATCCAGTGTAGGGGTTGATGTCCATATTTGGAATGGAGGATGGACTACCAAAAGTAATCTGGGTGTAATGCAAGGAGGTTTTATAGAGGTAATTGGCGCACCACCGACCACTTTTGAATTCTATCCATCTACTGCTTCAGTTGGTACTGCACGAGTTGCTTCCAGTAGCAGAACATTCAAAAGTTATTTTGACAATACGAATGCCTGGCAATTATTCCTCAACCTGGAAAGTAATGGGATGACATCCAATATTTCGGGAGTCGGACTCAATGATATAGCAGTTGATGAAAAAGATATGCTGGATAAGTCGGCCCCACCTACTCCAGCCGTGTTTGATCCTTTACAGCTGACAGAAAAACTAACAGGACTGACTAAAAACATCAAAGCAGTCAATCATTCCGTATTTTGGGATTTTGCCCTTACCGGCACCCAGGAATCGACTACTATCACCTGGGATCAAAATGTAGCCAGTCAACTGGATGAGCCATTGATCATTGCCTTGTTACCGCAGGGTGATCTGTATGATATGAGTTCCATGGGAGAACTTACCTTCCAACCAGAGAAAAACCAATCGGTAATGGTGGTTTATGGAGATGAGCTTCCTAAAGAGCTGCTCTACAATGCCATCACCGCTTATCCTAACCCTGCAGATCAGGAAGTAAACTTCCGGTTCTACGTAGACCATGAAGGGAATGTGCCTGCTGCCATTGAGTTTTATGACATCAGCGGACAGCGGATTGGCGCCATTGATCAGATGGTGACGGGCGGGCAATGGAATGAGATCAACTACAAAGTAGCCACGCAAGACCTGCTCAAATCAGGGATTTACTTCTTCAGAGTGAAATATGCTGATTTTGAAAGCGCAGTGAAGAGACTGATTATTAAGTAGACAGGAGACAGGAAACAGTATTCAGGAGATGGTATGATGATGCCTAAATAAGGTTGACCATTTTTATAAGTTTAAGAAACATATAGAAATGGCAACATTAAATGAATTTGAATCAAAGTAAGTTATTTAGATAAATACAGGGTATTAAATCCGGTCAACCTAGCAGCGACAAACACAATTCTGTCTCCTGTATTCTGTATTCTGTCTCCTTTAAAAAACTTTGGCAAAGTATTTGCAGTAGTCATATTTGTACTGTAAAAATTAAAATATTTAACTAACAATTGTTATCTTTATCTAGCCATATTGTTTCCCTAATAAACTGTGGCTTAACGGATTAGCAATAAAACCAACAAGATTATGAAACGGTTTATCTTACTCGCTTCTTTTATTTTCCTTGTTGTTTTCGCGCAAGCGCAGACAAGCTCCGTTACTACACAATTGATCCCGGTTCACTTTGAATCTAAGGACAATCCTACGATAGTAAATATCACCAGCCCTGAATCGCTGGTTCAGAAAAGTCGTGGTTTTGCACGTGTGGAAGGTACTTCAATCAGGATCGAAGGTAATGTCCAGGATCAGGATGGAGTCAAAATGATGACCATCAACAATAGTTTGATCCAGGTAGCCATGAATGGAAGCTTTGGTCACACCATTGCCATCAAACCCGGTGAAAACATCATCAACATTGCTGTCACAGACGGAAAAAACAATGTTCACAACGAAGTACGTACTGTAAAGAGTGAAGCCGCCATAGCTAAAACTACTTTTGATGCAGCACTTGGCTCTGAAGTAGGTACCTATTACGCCCTGATCATCGGTGTAAATGATTACATGGACCCGGAGATCGTAGATCTTGACAATCCGATCTCTGATGCCAGTGCGCTTAAAAAAGTACTGCAGGAACAATACATTTTTGAACCTGACAACATCAATTACATCGAAAACGCTACCAGGGCACAGATCAATGATGCCATGGATGGTCTTGCCCGTAAAGTAAAACCCAATGACAACGTCCTGATTTTCTATGCAGGTCATGGCTATTGGGATGAGCAGGCTGAGATCGGATACTGGATCCCTGCAGATGGTAAAAAAAGAAGTACTGCTGACTGGTACAGGAACAGTACGCTGACAGACCAATTGTCAGCCATCAAGTCCAAGCACACATTGCTGATTGCTGATGCGTGTTTCTCTGGCGGTATTTTCAAAGCCAGGGCCGCATTCATGGATGCTTCATTAGCCATCAATAAGAAATATGAATTGGCTAGTAGAAAAGCCATGACCAGTGGTACATTGACAGAAGTGCCTGATAGAAGTGCTTTCCTTAAGTACCTGGTGAGAAGACTGGAAGCAAATACGCAAAAATATCTTTCCGTAAGCACCTTGTTTTACAGCTTTGAAGAAGCAGTAATCAACAACAGCGATGTGCGACCACAATATGGTACCATCCAGAAAGTGGGTGATGAAGGTGGTGAATTCATCTTCATTAGAAAGGATTAATTAGCATCTGACACTAAAAACTTATATTTTAACCTGATGAAACGGTCAAGCACAATTTCCGTCATCAGGTTTTCTTTTTTATGCTACCTGACTATTTTCTCGATCTTCGTCTGTGCCCAGGACAGACCAAAATGGACGGATCACAGCACCCGCGACCAGGTTTTCCCTCCGGATCAATATTACATTGGATTCAACTCCTCTGAGTTCCGAAAAGGTGATGACATCCCATCAGTCACACACTATGTAGAAAGTCTGGCCAGAAATGAGCTTTCAGAGGTACTTTATCAATCCATTAATAGTGCATCTCAGATCAGGGGTGACTATCCCAAGTCCAGCTTCACCAGGACCACCATGGAAGGTTGTGGTATGGAAACCCAATCTTTTCTTGACGAAAAGGATGGAGTAGCCTTTGGCATTGCATCGGTTCCTATTCGCTCCATGAAAACTTACTTCTACAAGAAACTCAGTGAAGAAATGGATGCAATCGAAAGTAAGATTGCCATAGCTGACAGGATTTCTAATAAGGGTGCTGCCTATGCCAGATTTATGGAATTGCTCAATGAACTGGATCGCATTAATTCTGACAGGCTCTTGATGAGAAACCTGGGTGTGACCAACGACGTAGCCCTCATGACAAACAAATGGGAAGGCTATAAAAACTACGTGGAAGACCGGGCAGAAGAGCTAAGAAATGTAAAAGAAATTACCCTGGAGGAAGCGGCGTTTTTCATGATTGAAAAGCTGGTTTCTGAGCAAGACCTTGAGAACCTGATCATTCGCCTTCAGCCAGTTACATTCAAAAGCACCGAAATAGCGACTGAGTTTTCATTAAGATTTAACCAATTGCTTTCCTACGACTTGCTAA
Organism: Cyclobacteriaceae bacterium; assembly: GCA_965228595.1. Classification (GTDB taxonomy): domain Bacteria; phylum Bacteroidota; class Bacteroidia; order Cytophagales; family Cyclobacteriaceae; genus UBA7330. The sequence goes on from OZ245828.1 coordinate 1,564,092, forward strand.
AGAAAGGCGTGAAAGTAAGGACTGGCAATGCGACTGACGCCACCAAAGTTCTTGCAGGCACCTATTGGCCAAGGGTGGATAAAGTACAGGTATCAATGGACCTGGTAGAAGACTTTGGTGATGGCATGGACCTCACGATAGCAAGTGGTGCGGTTTATGTTCCTATGGCTGCATTGGATGCTGAAAATCTGCACTATGAAGTAGAAACCAGCAACAGGGCCATGCAAAAAAATACGCTCTTAATGAACCGCATTACTAATGGGGGTATGGATGCTGAAGTCTCTACACAAAAAGGTACTGAAGCCCTGGTTTTCAAGGAAGGCGAAAAGCTGGAGTTGTTCATTGAGGTAAACAGACCCTCCTACGTCAGGTTGATGAATGTATGGAGTGACGATCAGCAGTTGCTTCTGCTGGACAATTATTATATAGATGAGGAGAATATCAACAAAAAAATCCCGCTGCCACTGGAATGGGTGACTGCCTGTCCTTGTGGCACTGAATATATCCAGCTGTTTGCCCGTAGCGAGCCTTTTGAATACCTCGAGGTAGAAACGGAAGATGGGTTTGATTTCATCACTGAACCCCTTGAAGAAACGGTTAACAAGAGCCGCGGGTATAACATGGTGAAAAAGCCAGGATCTTATATTGCTGAATCTACGATCGTAGTCACTACCCTCGAATCCAAAGAAGAGTAAAAGTAAAAAGGGCTTACGCCCTCTTTACTGTTTTTATCACATACCCACACTTCACACTCAATCAACTATTCTTAAGACCCCGCTCAGCTCAGAAAGGTTGGGAATCAAAAATCAAGTTTGTAACTCAGATTGGGGAAAATACCCAGCTGAGTGGCTGAAAAGATTGCGTCTTCTTTGGGGATATAATATTTACTGTACACATTTTCGACTCCCAGTACATTTTGCACATTGATAGAAATGGTATAGGCTGTTTTCGTTTTATTCTTTTTATAAGACACCCCAAGGTCCAACCTTTTATAGTCATCCATCTTTGCTTCAAAATTCCTGTTGTAATCTCTGACGGTATAGCCCTCACTTCTGGAAGCCTCTATGTCAATAGGGGCCTCCCGCTTACCACCTGCATAAATCACCCGGGCATTGACATTTAATGTGCTCATCGGACTCCCTAATTGGAATTCTTTGCCCCCAACAAAATTGAAAATGTAGTTGCCGTTAAATCGGGTATCTCTTTGTATTTTGTCTACACCCGAGTATTTGGATTCATAAAGTGAAGCAGTCACCATAAAATAATGCTTGTTGGCAAAGAACTTGTCAAGCGTAAACTCTACCCCATAGTTCTTACCAGTCCCATTGTTGGTCAGAGGAAAGGAAGTATATCCATCATAAGTATTGAGAGCCGAAAAACTTCTTTCACCCGCATTAGTAGTGGTATCGTTACCCCATACGGGCACATCAAAGAGATATTGATAATAAACCTCTGTTTTAAACCTCAGATTTCTCCCGAGCATCTTTTCATACCCAAGTACTCCGTGTGCAGCACGTGTGAAGCCCAGATTTCTATTGTGTGCGATCTCTCCATCTCCTTCAAATACATCCCTGGCCATATACAGCGCCAGAGACTCCATTCTGCTGTGCAACCCAAAGCCACCGGTAAATATAGAACCATCTGCCAGCCCGTATTTATACCCAAGCCTCGGTTCAATATACGTTTTGCCATTGAGTAGAAAATGAGAAACATGAAATCCGGTATTGATTGTCAGGTTATGGGTAACACGGTGCTGCCATTGCCCAAAACCCTGGATAAAATATGTGTGGTCCTTATCATCAAGGGTGGCCACATACATGCTATCTTCCTTGATCCATTCGGTGCTCTTTAGATTGTAATTTAGCTGGCTAACAATTCCACCAACCCTTAGGGTATTTTTGGCATTAAACTTATGATTTACATATGAGGAGATTCTGGCAGTGGTCTCTGTTACATCTTCGGTTTCAAGTGTCCGCACATTGAGGGTGTCGAATTGATAATCAAGATTGTATCCCGTCAGCGATACAATGGATTCGATATAGGTGTTTGGGGACAGATAGGCCACATGCGTGACACCCGTAGCACCCATGTTGTGGACATTGCTGTCTGAATATGGCTCATCAAACATTGGGTCAGGAATATAGGTATAGGTATTATTTCCTCCCAGCCCCCAGATTGAGAAAGATCCTGCTTTCTGAGTAGCTAAATGGATCTTAAAAGAAAGATCCTGAAAAGTCACATCCTCCTGATCACCCAGAATGTCAAGCCCAACTTTGTCGAAGAGGGCCAAAGTAGAATATCTGTAATTGACCAGGTAGCTGGATTTGGAATTTTTTCCTACAGGCCCTTCAGAAGCAAGTGCTAACCCAAGTAATCCAGCCTGGAATGAATGTTCATGTTTATCAAAATTGCCCTTTCTCATGTTCAGGTCAAAAACACCGGAAGTCACATTTCCATATTGTGCAGGAAATGCACCAGTAAAAAAATCGGAATTAGAGAGCACATTGGAGGTGAGCATACTGATCCCTCCTGCCGAAGAGCCAATACCTCCAAAGTGATTGGGATTGGGGATCTCCACACCTTCCAGCCTCCAAAGCATTCCCTTGGGGGAATTACCACGAATCACAATTTCATTCATTAAGTCATCACCTCCGGTGGTAACACCAGCCTGAGATAAAGCTGCTCTGGCCGGATCATCGAATGTGGCAGCATATCGTCCCAGCTCTTCCACGCTCAAAGAGATGGCACTCACGGTAGCCATATCATTCAGTGCCCGGCCTTTTTCCTGCTTGTCGGCTACCACTTCGATCGCGTCCATTTCTACCAAAGCTTCTGTGAGTCCCACCTCAATCACAACTTCCTTCCCAGTGCTAACAATAATATTCGGGAGAGTTTTCCCTTCATAGCCAATGGATGAAATAGCCAATGAGTGACGTCCTACGGGCACCTGCTGAATCCTGAAATAGCCATTTATGTCAGTTATCCCACCAATAACAGGGGAAGAATTCAACACGACCACAGAGGCACCAATTACAGGGGTTTTAGCCTGTTGATCAACAATCTGTCCTTTAATTGTTTGAGTAAATTCCTGTGCCTTGACAGCTGAGAATACAAGCAAAGCAAGGGTTAAGTAGATAAGTTTTTTCATTGAGCAAAGTCCTTTTATTTTGAGTTTCTGATTAAAAAGACAAGGAACCTTTCAACAGGTTTCTTCCAAAATGATTTTTTCTTAAAAACGGTACGACTGAATAAACAGTTAAACATTTTAAAGATCTGGTCGGAGGATAGGGCAAATGGTTCAAATCCTGTTTAAACAAATTGAAAACCTTGTTACCTTTACCTATGCTCCTTCCCTACTTTCAGGACAAAGAATTTGAAGCTGGTTGCGATGAGGCTGGAAGAGGTTGTCTGGCTGGTCCGGTAGTAGCAGCAGCCGTAATCCTACCGAAAGACTTTCAACACGAAACCCTCAACGATTCAAAACAGCTAACTGCTAAGGAGCGCTTTGAATTAAGGAAAGAAGTGATAAAGTCAGCCATTACTTACGGCGTTGGGGTGGCTTCTCCGGGAGAGATTGATGAAATCAATATATTAAACGCCTCCTATCTGGCAATGCATCGCGCCATTGACCAGCTAAAACAAAAGCCTTCATTTCTTTTGATCGACGGAAACAGATACAAGGCCCACAATGACATTCCATATGAATGCATCATACAGGGTGATGGGAAATATTACAGCATTGCAGCAGCTTCTATCCTGGCTAAAACCTACCGGGATGAGCTGATGAGGCAAAAGGCCATTGAGTTCCCGGGTTATAGTTGGGAGACCAATTTTGGATACCCAACTGGAGCTCATCGTGACGCCATAAGAGAAAAAGGAATCACACCGCTTCATCGAAAATCCTTTCAACTACTCCCATCACAGCTCGAATTGTTCTGACTTCTAGTAAATTAGTAGTGTGTATAACCCTACGATCTATAAAATCACTGATCTCCAGGAGATCATTAAATTTATTCGGAAATACTCCTTTGGCCTAATCATCAACACCAGAGACAATACACCTTTGGCAACTCACCTTCCTTTCCACACGCGAAAGGAAAATGGAAATTTGGTGATATACGGTCATTTTGCTAAAGCCAATAAGCAGTGGCAAAGCCTGGATTCGGGCAAAACACTGATCATCTTTTCGGAACCCCATGCTTACATATCACCCTCCCACTATGACCATGAGCAAAATGTGCCTACCTGGAACTATTGCTCCGTGCATTGCTATGGAACCGCAAAAGTCATTGAGGATGAAAGCAAATGCTTCGAGCTATTGAGGGACCTGATTGAGGCGAATGACTTGCCCTACCTCAGCAATTGGGACACAAGAATCGGGGATGATTACAAATCAAAAATGCTGAAAGGCATTGTCATGTTTCGCATAGAGGTGGAAGACATTCAGGCCAGGTACAAGCTAAGTCAAAACAGAAGCATCAACGAACAGCAAAGGGTCAGTGAATACCTTGTTCAACACAGCGACAGCAATGCCAGGGTGATTGGTGAGATGATGTCTAAGAATCTGGAAATGCCAAAATCATGAATATCATCGAAAGACTAGCCAGTCAGCAAAACAGAAGAGATCAAAAGCCAAACATTGAATTGGGTCGGGAGATTGCCAGATCAGGAGACACAAAAGCTATCAATGAGATCAGGTCTTTACTGACAAACAAAAACACATCCATTGAAATACTGGCAGACCTGATTAAAACCCTGGAATCAGTTGGTGAAGTCGCTCCGGACCTTATTGCAGATCTTTACCCACAAGTGATCACATTCATCGATCACAAAAACAACCAAATTGTATGGAGGACTATGTGTGTCCTGGCCCTTATCGGTCCATTCAACCGCAAATTGGTTTTTCAGGATCTCTCCAGGATTTTAGAGATCATGGATCAGGGAAGTGTAATAACCAGAGATCATGGGATCAATCTGTTGATCGACCTCTATAGTCAGAAAGAATATCATAAAGATATTACCCCACTTCTCGAAGAACAGCTACTCAAAGCACCGGATAACCAGCTAGGCCAGTACACTGAGAAGTGGATGAAAGTCATTGCAACTTCTGACATAGAAAAATTGTTGAAGATCCTGAATGGAAGGCTCCCTGAGCTTACCAGTGAATATCATAAAAAAAGGATTGACAAAAACATTCGGAAACTCGTAAAGCAGATCAGCAATTGAAGAAAAAAGAATGCCCATCTTGTGCCATGGACGTAGACGCCAGCGCCAAAGAATGTCCAATTTGTAATTATGAATTCACTGACCACCCGGTGAGCTATAAATGGATCGCATTTATACTGGCCCTGTTACTTCTACTTTATTTCGTCCTGTAAAAAAAATAGAGTTCCCGATTTCGAGAACCCTATTAAACTAGTGTATATGAAGAGGATTATTAATGTTTTTCAAAAGTAATGCGCCAGTTGTTAACCAGAAAGCATACTTAACAATCATTAACGGCCTTCCTTGGAAAAATTTCAAAATCTTATTCTGTTGGTTGATTTTTTACTTAAATGGTTTCATCTGGAGATACTTAGAAAAAATCAAAAGGTTACAAATCTGTTTTCATCAATCAAAATATATTAATGTGCCTATCTTTGCCACCCGAAAAACCTGATGAATGAAGATTTCTGCTTCTCTCTATTCCAGTAAAGAAAGAACACTCCCCAACCTGGTCAATGCACTCGATAAATGTCATATCGATTATTTTCATATCGATTGCAATGACAACATGGACGTGTTTAAAGACATTGAGGAGATCAAAAAGATTAGTAAAACTCCTATTGATCTGCACATTATTTCCGACCGACCGGAGGACTATCTTCCATTGATAGAAAAACACGGTGTGGAATATGTCACTTTCCAATACGAAAATATTCCCTCCAGACTGGAGTTGCCTGATCTCCCCGGCACACGATGGGGATTGGCCATTACTTCGGATACCTCCATCCAGGTATTCGAGGACTATAAAGATTCATGTGACTTTATTCTCATGATGACCACAACTCCCGGACAAAGCGGAGGTAAATTCAGAAAGGAAAATTTTAAAAAGATCCGGAAATTCAGGAATCAGTACCCTGACAAAAAAATCTATGTTGATGGGGGCGTAAATGATGAAACCGGGTTTATCCTTCGCATCCTGGGTGTTCACTCAGTTGTTTCGGGATCTTACCTTGTCAACCATGAGTCTATCGGAGAAGCATTGTTGCATCTTCGATCGTCGATCATCCATTCGGACTTCAGGATCAAAGATTTTATGATTGACATTGAAGATGCGCCCGTCCTCGATATGCAATCCACAAAGGTCAAAGACATCATCAGACAAATCGATGACTTTAATCTTGGTTTTACACTTTTGAAGGATGCCCATGGGGAGCTTGCCGGGATCTCCAGTAATGCAGACGTGCGTAAAGGACTTTTAAAGCATCTGGATGATTTCAACGCCATGAAATTAGAAGATATCGTGAACACAAATCCGGTATCAATTTCGGAAGACGCCACCATCTCAGAGCTCCTTCAAATGATCCAGTCAAAAAGCTTTCTGATCTCTTATTTACCTGTTGTCAATAGCCAAAATACATTGACCGGGGCACTTTCATTCATCCATTTAATACGAAGTGAATCATGATCATACACCTCAAAAAAGACATTGCTGACGAAAAAGCAGCCAGCCTGGGCCAGTCACTGGAAGCCATCCATTTCAAGTCCGGTGGCCAGAATATACTTGTTACTTCGGCCAAAGTGAAAGAACTACCGAAGGAGGCAGCGCTCTATACAGATGAATTTTTTCCGATGGAATCGGATATTCAATTGGCTAGCAAATCGTACAAGGATGGAAAACGATCCATCCAGCTAGGCAAAAACTCCATCGGTGGTGATTCCAACAACACCATGCTGATTGCAGGACCTTGTTCCATCGAATCGTGGGAACAAATCACAGAAGTAGCCGAGGTGCTGAAAAAAAATAACATCACCACCCTCCGTGCAGGCTGTTTCAAACCAAGAACCTCACCTTATACCTTCCAGGGACTTGGTGAGGAAGGTATCAAGATGCTGGTAGAAGTGCGTAAACAATACGGGTTCAACATCATCACCGAGGTAAAAGACAGCTCACATGTCGACCTGGTCATTGAAAATGCAGACATTGTTCAAATTGGCGCCAAAGCCATGTACGATCAGAGTATCCTCAGAAGATGTGGAGAATCCCGAAAGCCTATTTTACTAAAAAGAGGTTTTGGCACCACACTTCAGGAGTTTGTTCAGGCTGCAGAGTTTATACTATCTGGTGGAAATGAAAATGTAATCCTTTGTGAACGAGGTATCAGGACTTTTGAGACCAAAACACGCTTTACGCTAGACCTTTGCGGGGTGGCATTCCTCAAGGAATACACCAACCTACCAATCGTGGTAGATCCTAGTCATGCCATGGGGTATTGTTATGGAGTGGCAGACCTTACCAGAGCCTCTGTAGCCATGGGAGTGGAAGGGCTACTGATAGAGTGTCACCCTACCCCGGACAAAGCCAAGTCTGACGCCGCTCAACAATTGAATCTTAGTGATTTTCAACAAATGTTTGATACACTGCAGCCGATTGCTTCAGCCATTGGTAGAAAAATGATCTGATGGATAAAATATTTCCTGAAATAAAAATGCTGATCCTGGATGTGGATGGAACACTCACCGATGGTGGGGTATATATCCAGGAAGATGGCAAACAATTCAAAAAGTTTAACTCACAGGATGGTCTGGGCATCAAACTGGCCATCAAAGCTGGAGTAGATGTGGGGATCATCAGTCACAGCATGATCACTGAGATGGTGACTGCACGCGCCAATATGCTGGGGCTAAAACATTACTATGTAGGACAAAGACCCAAGCTGGAAGTGCTGATGGAATGGCAAAAAGAAATGGGGATCGACTTACAACAGATTGCCTACATTGGCGATGATGTAAATGACCTTGACATCATGGAACAAGTAGGTTTTACCGCATGTCCTGCCAACGCCATCGACAAGATTAAGTCCATTGTGAATGTGATCCTGACCAAAAAAGGTGGTGAAGGAGCTGTAAGAGAGTTTATAGATCGTTATCTGCTAGACTAAGCTCTTCCAGGGTTCTTATATATTGGGTAAAGTACATGATCGGCATGGACCAAAGTTTTTCTTTATGCCCACTCGAGAAAAAGCCAAAATGTCCTAATTTTTTGATGCGAAGATCCCTGGGTCGAATATGCTGGAACGTAGTTACAGCATTCCCATAGTAATGCATGATCTCTCGCGTAGCCGCTACAGGTGCCATGATCCTGTCATCCTCAACATTGACAAAATGAATAGGAATACGCAACCTGTTAAACTGATCTACAATTCTTTGGTCTCCTTGTAGAACACCCTTGGGGTGCAATCCCCACTTTCTCCACTCACGGGTCACATGCAAAGGCAAATGTTCACCACCGCCCAGCAGCCAGCCGGGCATATAGCCATAAATTTTATTGGCTATAGGTAAGCCTACATACCAAAATAAATTAACAACCACCTTTGGCCATCCACTCCAGAATCTTTTTGACGCTGTTTGTGTACAAACAAAATATGCGGCGGTAACAGATTTTGCATGCTCAGCTTTAGGAAAAACCTGCCCGGCCACACTGTGACCAATCAAAAATACTTTTGCATACCGACTTCTACCCCACCTGAGTGCTTCATTCATGTCATGACTCCCCCATTCCGACATATTGGATTTATCCTGCTTTATGTGGTGATTGAGTGAAGCTCCAATACCTCGGTAGTCGAACGTAAGTACGTCAAAATCAAAGTTTTGCGAAGCAAACTGTGCAAATTTCCTATAGTAATTTTGTGGGACCCCGGCAGCAGGAGCCACCACAATAAGGTTCAATTTAGGTGAACTTGTTGAATAAAGATTGGCAGCTATCTGTACTCCGTCAAGCGTATTTAGTTGAATATTTTTTGCTTGCTGCATGCCATTGGTTTGCCGAATTAAAATGCTTATGATGCAAATGTAAATAATAGTTTAAATTCACTTAATTTGGATAAGCAGCCATTTAGAATATTTTTGTATCCCAAATAATTAACACGAAATGAGCGTCCTCGTAAATAAAGCATCTAAAATCATTGTTCAAGGGTTTACTGGTTCCGAAGGTACCTTCCATGCTTCTCAAATGATAGAGTATGGAACAAACGTAGTTGGAGGCGTCACTCCAGGGAAAGGCGGACAGACCCACCTTGATAAACCTGTGTTTAATACCGTAAAAGAAGCAGTAGAAAAAACCGGGGCAGATACTTCAATTATATTCGTTCCTCCTGCTTTTGCTGCAGATGCAATGATGGAAGCTGCCGATGCTGGCATCAAGGTGATCATTGCTATCACCGAGGGTATCCCTGTAAAAGACATGATCCAGGCCAAACCCTATGTGAAGAAAAGAGGAGCTGTGCTGGTAGGACCAAACTGCCCGGGAGTAATTACTCCTGGCGAAGCTAAGGTTGGTATCATGCCTGGTTTCGTGTTTAAGAAAGGCAACATCGGTGTGGTTTCAAAATCAGGAACCCTCACCTATGAGGCTGCTGACCAGGTAGTAAAAGCAGGATTAGGCATCACCACTGCCATCGGTATCGGTGGAGACCCAATCATTGGTACATCTACCAAAGAGGCCGTCCAACTTTTGATGGAAGACCCTGAAACAGAAGGAATTGTAATGATTGGTGAGATTGGTGGAAATTACGAAGCCGAGGCCTCCCGATGGATCAAAGAAAATGGCAACAAAAAACCGGTTGTAGGGTTCATCGCCGGACAGACAGCACCTCCGGGAAGAAGGATGGGTCATGCAGGAGCCATCATTGGTGGAAAAGATGACACTGCCGAAGCAAAGATCAAGATCATGAAAGAGTGTGGCATTCATGTAGCATATTCCCCCGCCGACATTGGAGAAACCATGAAAAAAGCCATTTCCTGATTCATTTGATCAGGGCTAAACAAAATAATTTCATTTACGTATTTGGAATAACGAATGCAGGCTAGTACGTTTGCATTACCAAATCGAGCAATCGATTTATTAAGAAGTGCTGAGAGACAGGCTCTGTGAAGCACTAGCAACCTCCCCCCAACCATTGGGAAAGGTGCTAATTCCTGATAGATAAATTGATTAAATTATGAAAAACACACACCAATTCACTAACGATGCCTTTGCCCATTTTGGCGAAATGGCATTACTTACCCCTTCCTATAACCATTTTAAGATCAACAGAGATTGTTGTTGTTAGTCATTACTATCAACAGCTATCAGATCATTCAATCAATAGGAAAAGTCTATCCGTTAACAATAAAATATTATACCCATTATGAGTAACAATTTGCATTTTGAGACCCTTCAGGTACATGCCGGACAAGAAATAGATGAAACAACAAGGTCACGTGCACTACCTATCTATCAAACTACAAGCTACACCTTCAAAGATTCCTTACATGGGGCCAACTTGTTTGCTCTGAAGGAATTTGGAAACATCTACACCAGGATCATGAATCCTACCACAGATGTTTTCGAGAAGCGAATCGCTGCGCTTGAAGGTGGTGTTGCTGCGCTTGCTACGGGATCAGGTCAGGCAGCACAATTTCTGGCACTCAACAATATCCTTCAGGCTGGTGAAAACTTTGTTTCGACATCCTTTTTATATGGTGGAACATATAACCAATTCAAGGTTGCTTTTAAAAGACTAGGTATCAATGTCAGGTTTGCCAAAAGTGATAAACCGGAAGAATTTGAAAAGCTGATCGATGACAAGACCAAGGCAATCTACCTGGAAACCATTGGAAACCCCGGATTTAACATACCGGATTTTGACGCTATTGCGGAAGTAGCCAAAAAACATGATATCCCTCTGATTGTAGACAATACTTTTGGGGCCGGTGGTTACCTCTTCAGACCATTGGAGCACGGAGCTGCCATCGTAGTGGAATCTGCCACCAAATGGATTGGCGGTCATGGTACATCCATCGGTGGTGTGATAGTAGACGGTGGAAACTTCAACTGGGGCAATGGTAAATTCCCTCAATTCACTGAGCCATCCGAAGGATACCACGGATTGGTATTTTGGGACGTTTTTGGTGAAGGGAATCCGCTCGGACTTCCAAATATTGCATTTGCTATCCGAGCAAGAGTAGAAGGATTAAGAGATTTTGGACCTGCCTTGAGTCCTTTTAATTCATTCCAGCTTGTTCAGGGTCTGGAAACCCTGTCACTGAGAATGGACAGGATTGTTTCCAATGCTTTGGAATTAGCTACCTGGCTTGAAAAGCATCCCCAGGTGGAAAAAGTAAATTATCCGGGACTTTCCAGTAGCCCTTATCATGCTTTTGCCAAAAAATATCTGAAGCATGGTTTCGGTGGGGTATTCTCCATCGAACTGAAAGGTGACAAAGAACAAGCCACCAAATTGGTTGATAGTCTGGAACTGATCAGCCACCTGGCCAATGTGGGTGATTCAAAAACACTAATCATCCAGCCTTCTGCAACCACACACCAGCAGCTGACGGATGAAGAACAACTTGCGGCTGGGGTACTGCCTAATTCATTAAGAATTTCAGCAGGTATCGAACATGTAGAGGATTTGAAATCCGATCTAACACAAGCTTTTGAAAAAGTCTATGGAAATCATTAAGACAGAACAAAATACAACAACGCTTCATACCAATGCTCCATTGGTTCTGGATAATGGCGAGATCCTGGATGATCTAAGCATCAGGTATACCACATATGGTAAACTGAACGCCACCAAGACCAATGTGGTTTGGGTATTTCACGCACTAACTGCCAACAGTGACCCCATGGAGTGGTGGCCTGGGGTGGTCGGTGATGGAGAAGTCATCAATCCCGATGAGCATTATATTGTTTGTGCAAATATGCTGGGTTCATGCTATGGAACCACTGGACCAAAAAATCACAAATTCCCATTGATTACGATAGCTGATATGGTGTCGGCACATAAGATTCTTAGAAAACATCTGGGGATCAGGAAAATCCATCTGGGAATCGGTGGCTCGATGGGAGGGCAGCAATTGTTGGAGTGGGCTGTTCAGGAACCGGAATTGTTCGAAAAGATTGTTCCACTGGCTACCAATGCCTTTCACTCTCCATGGGGCATAGCTTTCAATGAGGCACAGCGAATGGCCCTTGAAAACATAGACCCGTCGAAAGGGTTGGAGACGGCCAGAGCTATTGCCATGCTATCCTATAGGAGCTACAATACCTATGGCAAATCACAGCTTGACGTTGATCAGCGCTGGGACCATTTCTCTGCCTCTTCCTATCAGCGCTATCAAGGTGAAAAGTTGAGAAAGAGATTTACTACTGACAGTTATTATACGCTTTCCAAAGCCATGGATGCACACCACCTGGGAAGACATTTTGGCTCCGCAGATGCCGCATTGAAGCGAGTGAAATCGGAAGCCTTGGTTATTGGTATCAATTCAGACATACTATTCCCTGTGCATGAGCAGAAGTTCATTGCTGATCACATTGAGAAAAGTGAATTGAAAATCATTGACTCGGATTTTGGTCATGATGGCTTCCTCATCGAAGCTGAGCAGCTATCTTCGTTACTTAAAAGTTTTATCTAAAGAAAAAGAAGCCTCTGAAAAATGAGGCTTCTTAGATAAGCTCCAGATGAGCTTCTATTGAACGAATAGCTTCATCAGCCACTATGTGATAAAAAGGTATGGAATTAGCGTCCTTTTGAACACTTTGAAGCGCCTGATAATAGGCCATCCTGCTCTCTGTACTCCCCTTGATATTGGCTCTGGTATATCCATTTTTCAATAAGATCAGATTCATTACCAAACGGGCAGTACGACCATTGCCATCAATAAATGGATGAATACTCACCAATCGCTCATGCATCTCCGCGGCTAAAAGTACGGGATGCATCCGCGAACTTTGAATCATATAAAATTCAAAATAATCATGCATCAGCTGATCTATGAGATACGGCTGAGGCAACACGGTATCGCTACCAGTAATCAGTACAGGGATTCTGCGATAAACACCAGCATTGGCAGAATCCACTTCCTTTAGCACAAGTCTGTGAAGATCCAGCACTACCCGCTTACTGATATCCTCTTTGCTGATAACCAGCTCCCTGACGAATGCAATGGCTTCCTGATGATTGATAGCCTCCAAATGCTCTCTCATTGACTTCCCGCCTATGGTAAGCCCTTCGTTGACTACCAATGCAGTCTCCTGAAGAGATAAGGTATTACCTTCTATCCTATTGCTTTCGTAGGTATAGTCTACATCAAAATACTCCTGCATCCGTTTGAGCTGCGAAACGCCTAATTGGGGTCTTGTATCCCATTTGGCTTTCAGTTTGTCAAGGATCTCCAGCTTTTCCTTGAGGTCTTTAGGGACGGTTTGTGCTTTGCTACGCTTCTGAACGAGGTATTCTACCCTGGACTCAGCTAGCTGCAAAGCTTCCACACTGACCTCGTCATAACCCACCACCTTGAGTACCTTACTCGCCATCCATTCGACTCGGGTACGCTTAAAATCCAGCTTTAATGCACTCATAAGCTCAATCAACTGATCCTCTGTAGGCAGACGATCTCCATGCTCAAACCTGCTCAGGAGGGTTTGATCGATTTTGGTGATACTGGACAGCTCCTTTAGTTTGAGGCCTTTTGAAACCCTGCGATCTTTGATAATTTTGCTAAACATGACAATAATAATATTGACAAATATAGTCAAAAATATATAAAAAAACCGCCATCGCTGTCGGTTCGTTATAACGTTTCGAATCTTATTATATATGGATCACTTCGTCATATGCTGCTGCTGTGGCTTCCATCACAGCTTCTGACATGGTAGGATGTGGGTGAACTGTTTTGATGATTTCGTGACCTGTTGTTTCCAGTTTTCTGGCTGCTACTGCTTCCGCAATCATTTCGGTCACATTATACCCAATCATATGACAACCCAACCATTCGCCATATTTGGCATCGAAAATAACTTTTACAAACCCTTCTGTTGCACCGGCAGCCTTCGCTTTTCCGGACGCAGAAAAAGGGAATTTCCCTACTTTGATCTCATAACCTGCTTCTTTGGCAGCTTTCTCAGTATATCCTACGGATGCAATTTCAGGAGAGCAATAAGTACATCCTGGTATATTGTTATAATCCAAAGGTGTTGGATTCTGTCCGGCTATTTTCTCTACGCAGATAATTCCTTCAGCTGATGCCACGTGTGCCAGGGCGGGTCCCTTCACAATGTCTCCTATGGCGTATACGCCCTCGACATTGGTCTTATAGAAGTCATCAACCACCACTTTCCCTTTATCGGTCTTCACTCCGGTTTCTTCCAGCCCAATTCCTTCGATATTGGTAGAAACCCCAACAGCAGACAACACAATATCACATTCGATGATTTCTTCTCCCTTGGGGGTCTTTACAGACACCTTACAGCCTTTTCCTTTTGTATCAACTTTGGTTACCTCACTGCTGGTCATCACCTTGATACCATTTTTCTTAAATGATCTTTCCAGCGCTTTGCTGACTTCCTCATCTTCCACAGGCACCACGTTAGGCAAAAACTCAACAACTGTCACTTCGGTACCTATTGAATTGTAGAAGTAAGCAAACTCGACGCCAATAGCACCCGAACCAACCACAACCATTTTCTTTGGCTGCTTCTCCAGCACCATTGCTTTTCTGTAACCAATGATCTTGTCGTTGTCAATTTTCAAAGCAGGAAGTTCACGGGATCTTGCGCCTGTTGCCAAAATGATATTTTTAGCTGTGTATTCAGTCTTCTTGCCTTTATCATCAGTCACCTCCAGTTTCTTACCTCTCTTTAAGACTGCAGTACCAGCAATCACTTCAATTTTGTTTTTCTTAAACAGGAACTGAATACCCTTGCTGTTACTGTCAGCTACTTCCCGGCTTCTCTTAACCATACCTGCAAAATCTGCAGATGCTGATTTTACGTCTACTCCATAATCCTTAGCATGGCTCACATATTCAAAAACCTGGGCACTCTTGAGTAATGCTTTAGTCGGGATACACCCCCAGTTAAGACAGATACCACCCAACTCGGCCTTTTCAACAACGCCTACCTTCATTCCTAATTGAGATGCCCTAATAGCTGCTACATATCCCCCGGGCCCACTACCAACAACCAACAAATCATATTGTGATGCCATATTATTATGCTTTTTTTTGAATACTAATGGCTGCAAATTTAAGTCGTAAGAATTTAATTACATGTGATTGGTGAAAAAGTCATCATTTAGCGCTGCAATTTATATTTTAGCAAAAGATAACGACATAAAATACGCATGGCCCAGGTTTAACCCAAAAATGAGAGAGCACGTGCCATGCCTGCATGCTGTAGTACCGGAATTCCGGCGCAAAAGCATCTGACAGCTAAAAAAACCAAAAACACAGACAATGAAACTACTTGAAGGAAAGACCGCTTTAATTACTGGTGCATCAAAAGGAATCGGAAAAGCCATCGCCATAAAATTTGCCGCAAACGGAGCAAACGTAGCATTTACCTATCTATCAAGTGTCGAGAAGGGCCAGGCGCTGGAAAATGAGCTTAGTGCACTTGGCGTAAAAGTAAAAGGGTATCGGTCAGATGCGTCTGATTACAAAGCAGCAGAGGAGTTGATCAACAGTGTAGTGCAGGACCTGGGAGGTTTGGACATCCTGGTAAACAATGCCGGGATCACTAAAGACAATCTACTGATGAGAATGACAGAGGAAATGTGGGATGATATCATGAATGTAAACCTCAAGTCTTGTTTCAATACGGTAAAAGCGTCTTCGAGGACCTTCATGAAGCAAAGAAGTGGCTCCATTATCAACATGTCTTCTGTAGTTGGGTTGAAGGGCAATGCTGGTCAGTCAAACTACGCAGCTTCCAAAGCAGGTATCATTGGGTTCACCAAGTCGATTGCGTTGGAACTCGGGTCAAGGAATATCAGATGTAATGCGATTGCTCCCGGGTTTATCGAAACAGAAATGACAGAAGTGCTGGACGAAAAGACCATACAGACATGGAGAGATGCCATTCCTTTGAAGCGTGGTGGTGCCCCGGAAGATGTCGCTGATGCCTGCGTATTTCTGGGATCCGATATGTCTGCCTATATTACAGGACAGGTAATTCAGGTAGATGGAGGAATGCTTACCTGATATTGCCAACACACATCCATATCTCACGTTTATTCCTTTTGTAGGAACTAAAATCACCGCTTCCAGATACATGAAAATATGCTGAATGGACGATAATTTTTTTGCACTCGATATTTCTTCTGGCTGGGTATTACTCGTCGTGCTGCTGGCTGCAGGGCTTTCGATATTGCTTTACACCCGGAAGAATATCCCATGGCATCAGAATATCAACATTCTACTGGGTTTCCTCAGGTTTTCAGCGTTACTACTTCTGGGCATATTGTTGCTAAATCCCATATTGAGGCTTTCTGTCAATGAAGAGGATGAGCCCTTATTTGTCATCGTGGTTGATAACTCAGAGTCAATTGCCATGCGAATGGGCGAACAGGAGTTGTCAGATGTAATAGCTTCAGTAAATGGAATTCAGGTCAATCTGGATGATTACCAGGTAATAACTTACAATCTCACAGGAAGAACCGATTCACTGAATTTCAATGGAAGTAGCAGCAACTTATCTGCCATTTTCAATTCGTTTGAGAGTATTTATGATGGCAAAAATATTGGCGGGGTGCTTTTCCTTTCCGACGGGATCTTCAACGAAGGACTTTCTCCTGCTTATCTCAATTATCGGTATCCTATTTATACAGTAGGGCTCGGAGATACCATTCCTCCGCGTGATATCTCTCTCAGAGATGTAAGACACAATCGGGTAGCTTACCAGGGAAATAAATTTCCTGTTACCCTCAAGATTGAGCAACGAGGATTTGGCAACAAAGTGGTAAATATTTCAATAAAAAAATCCGGAACGACGCTTGCCAGCAAAAATGTTCGACTTGTTAACCAGATCACCGATGTGGACTTTGAATTGGAGGCCAAAGAGGCTGGATTGATGCACCTCACCATCAGCATCCCTCAAAATGAGGGTGAATCTACCCACGAGAATAATCGCAAGGACATTTTCATTGAAGTAATTGAGGGCAAAGAAAAGGTATTGGTAGTTTCATCTGTGCCACATCCGGATATCAAAGCGATCCGGCAGACACTTCATGAAACAGGAAATTATGAAACTGCACTCTACATTCCGGGTATTACAAAACTTCCGGATGAAAAGAATTACGATGTCATCGTAGAATATACACCATACAGGCAACTGATCAAGCACAACTTCAAATCAACGGGCAAATGGATCATCCTGGGCTCCAGGTCTAAAATTGATCAGATGAATAAAGCTCTCCCCTATCTGAAAATCAGCACCCGGAGCAGTCAGAAAGACCTGGTAAGGCCCACCATAAACCCAACATTCAGAAAATTTGAGCTTAATGATGATCTTATTGAACGATTTAGTCAATATCCACCCACTGAGGTTTATTTTGGAGACTATTTGCTGACCGGGGCCACTGATATTCTTCTTTATCAAAAAGTTGGATCCGTGGAGACCTCAAAACCATTGATGTTCTTCTATGATGATGGATCTGAAAAATCCGCCATTACCATTGGAACAGGGATCTGGCAATGGAAACTGCAGGAGGCTGCCGCCCACGGAGATGCCAGACTCTTTAATGAGTTGGTACTGAAAACCGTCCAGTTCCTCAGCATCAGAACAAACAAAAAGCGATTTACAGCCACACCACGGCACAATGTCTATCGCGAAGGAGACAGAATATTCATCGATACCCAGGTGTACAATGAGATATTTGAACGGAGCTATGGCAACAGGATAAGTCTAAGTATCACCAGTGAAGCAGGGGAAACCAGAAACTACGAACTGGTGGATAGTCCACTCAATAGCACCTTTAACATCGGAACCCTGAAACAGGGTATCTATAGGTATCGAGCCACTGTTGTCAATGAAAATGAACAACTGACAGACAGAGGTGAATTTCTTGTTGAAGCCCTTCAGATTGAAGCGTTAGATCTCACCGCCAATCACAATTTACTTAGGGAAATATCATATAAATCCAATGGGAACTTTTTCCATTACAGTGAAATTGATGCCTTGTCCGCAGCGCTGGAAAACACCAATTTTCAAAGTATCATCAGAACCAGGGAAAGCTACTTTCCACTGATCAGCAGCCTGTGGATCATCGTGGCCATATGCACTTTCCTCTTCTCTGAGTGGTTCCTCCGAAAGTATCTGGGTATGTATTAAAAAAGCTTCCGATGGGTTTATCGAAAGCTTGATACATAAACTACTTTATTATATAAACTTATATTACAAAAAAATTAGTTTAGATAGTCTTTCAATGCGTTCACATAAGATTCGAAAGCGGTAATACCCTTTTTTGTAATCTTGCAGGTAGTCAAAGGCTTTTTATCTCTGAATGACTTTTCAATCTCAATGTACCCGGCCTTAGATAGCTTATCCAGCTGAACACTCAGGTTGCCCGCAGTGGCCTCCGTTTTTTCTTTGATAAACGTAAATTCCGCTGACTTCACACTTAGCAACAGACTCATAATCGCTAAGCGCAACTGAGAATGTAGTAACGGATCTAATGGTTTGAAATCACTCACTTTCCCTCGATTTTAACATATAGCCGGGGATAAGGTATCCCAATAGTATTCCGATAGCGCCTACCAGATACTGGTCTACCATGCTTACATTGAAACAAACAATCCCGGAAACCAGCAAAGCAAATGCGCCCATTACCAATGGCCTGAACTTTAGCATTTGTCCGCTAATGTAAGTCCCTCCCATGGCAAATAGCAAAATAAAAGCATTGTGATAATAATTGATCTGACTCATGAAGAGAATGGAAACTACGATGCCAATACCTGCAATCATCCAAACGTGCCCGTATAGACTGTCCAGATGTGTGGCCACTTTACTGTTCTTACCGTCTCGGATTGACTGAACGATGGTGTAGATGATTGCTGGAATCGTAATGCTCCAAATCAACCATGGTCTGTCATACCAATCAAATTTCTGGATCAGGTAATGACCGAGATTAGCCACCAGGACCACCCAGCCCCACAATAAAAAATAGATACTGGAACCTTTCGAATAGTTCTCTTTGGCCTGGCTGATCATCCTCCCGATGAGTGCCAGGCTCTCTTCTTTTGTTAATTCTCGCTCTTTCATTTTATAAATATAAATAAGTTTATATTATAAACTACATTATAATAAAAAATATTGCATTGGTCCCCTATCATTCAAATGATTTACATCAGAAAAGGTCAATAACACTACAACTCCGCCACGAAATTCAGAGACCTTCTACAGGTACGAATACGGATAAGCAAAGGCGCGTTTGTAATCCCTGTTTTAAAGAAAGATTTCCTTGAGTATATATGCTTATAAAAGAAAAAGGCCCTCTCAATTCCTTGAGACGGCCTTTCCATTTTATTCTTCTTTGTCCTCTTGCCGGACTTTCTTTTTCTTGAGCTTAATGGTGAGCTCATCTGATTTCTTATCCCAGTCGGCAACGATGGTATCTCCTTCCTGGATCTCTCCTTTCAGAATCTCCTCCGCCACGGCATCCTCCAGATACTTCTGGATGGCCCTGTTCAATGGACGTGCGCCAAACTGTGGATCATATCCTTTGTCGGATAAGAAGTCCTTGGCTGGCTTAGTAAGCTCTACCTGATATCCAAGCTCGATCACTCGCTCGAATAGTTTGTCCAGCGAAATATCAATGATTTTGTGGATATGTTCTTTCTCTAGCGAGTTGAACACGATCACATCATCTAACCTGTTGAGGAATTCAGGACTGAATGCTTTTTTCAGGGCATTCTGAATCGTAGATTTCATCAGGTCGTCGCTGCTTTCTCTTCTGGACTGCGTGGCAAAACCTATACCGGCTCCAAAATCCTTTAGGTCTCTTACTCCAATGTTGGAGGTCATAATAATGATGGTATTTCTGAAATCTACCCTTCTCCCCAATCCATCAGTAAGAATTCCATCATCAAGTACCTGTAGCAGGATATTGAATACATCCGGGTGAGCTTTTTCGATCTCATCCAATAGCACTACTGAATATGGCTTACGTCTTACTTTTTCAGTAAGCTGACCACCTTCTTCATATCCCACATATCCCGGAGGCGCTCCAACCAGTCTCGATACAGAGAATTTCTCCATATACTCACTCATATCTATTCTGATAAGAGAATCCTCTTTATCAAAAAGATAGGTAGAAAGCACTTTAGCCATCTCCGTCTTACCAACCCCGGTAGGACCCAGGAATATGAACGAACCGATTGGCTTCCTAGGATCTTTCAATCCAACCCTGGTTCGCTGAATGGCTTTTGCCAGTTTTTTGATGGCCTCATCCTGACCGATTACCCGCTTGTTCAGCTCATCCCGCATACTTAAAAGCTTCACACTTTCATTCTGCGCGATCCGCTTGGTAGGAATTCCGGTCATCATGGCGATGACTTCAGCCACATTCTCCTCATTCACCTCATACCGCTTGGTACGAGTCTCATCTTCCCACTTGGCTTTTTCATCGTCAAGCTGAGCCAATAGTTTCTTCTCTTTATCTCTCAGCTGAGCTGCCTCCTCATATTTCTGACTTTTGACAACCCGGTTCTTCTCTTTCTTGATATCTTCAATCTGTGCTTCCAGCTTGATAATATTATCCGGCACATTGATGTTATTGATATGTACCCTCGCTCCTGCTTCATCAAGAACGTCAATGGCCTTGTCCGGCAAATATCGATCACTGATATATCGATCTGAAAGGGTGACACATGAAAGCAAAGCATCTTCTGTGTAGTTCACATGGTGATGACTCTCGTATTTGTCTTTGATATTCTGAAGGATCTGAATAGTCTCCTCAGGGGTGGTCGCATCAACCATCACCATCTGGAACCTTCTGGCTAGCGCACCATCTTTCTCAATGTACTGTCTGTACTCATCCAACGTGGTAGCTCCAATACATTGGATCTCTCCCCTTGCTAACGCAGGCTTAAACATGTTGGAAGCATCCAGAGAGCCCGAAGCTCCTCCAGCTCCCACGATGGTATGAAGCTCATCGATGAACAGGATCACATCTGGAGATTTTTCAATCTCATTCATCACCGCCTTCATTCGCTCTTCGAACTGACCACGGTATTTTGTTCCGGCAACGAGTGATGCCAGGTCAAGGGTAACAACTCTTTTACCAAAAAGTACTCTTGATACTTTTTTCTGAACGATCCTCAAAGCCAGACCTTCGGCAATGGCAGTTTTACCAACACCCGGTTCACCAATCAGGATTGGATTGTTCTTCTTTCTCCTACTTAGGATCTGGGCAACCCGTTCTATTTCTTTTTCCCGACCTACAATTGGATCCAGCTTGTCGTCTTCAGCCAATTTGGTCAGGTCTCGTCCGAAATTATCCAGAACAGGTGTTCTTGATTTCTCTCCACCTTTAGCAGATTCTCTGGATGAACCACTACCTCCACCTGAGCTGCCTCCAAAAATTCTGCCTGAGTCCTCGTCAGAATCATCAGTGTCAGATTGTGCCAATGGATTTTCAGTTTGATATTCAAGCAGTTCTTTCACTACATCATAGGATACATCAAACTTATCCAGGATCTGAGTGGCCAGATTATCCTCATCCCGCAGAATGGAGAGTAATAGATGTTCGGTGCCTATTAATTGACTCTTAAAAATCTTGGCTTCAAGATAGGTGATCTTTAATACCTTTTCTGATTGTCTGGTAAGTGGAATATTCGCCAGGTTTTTTACGTTACTGGTGGCTGTCCCTTTGGTAGCCTGTTCAATGGCAGTTCTAAGCTCCTCCAAAGAAACTCCAAGTTTCTTGAGTAAGCTTACAGCCACGCCCTCTCCTTCTCTGATCATACCTAGCAACAGATGCTCTGTACCGATATAATCATGCCCCAACCGCAGCGCTTCTTCCCTACTTAACGAGATGACTTCTTTTACTCTGTTTGAAAATTTTGCTTCCATAAAATGGATTTATCTATAAGCGTATCTAGTAAAATTAAACCTTAAAAAAGTTAATCCCATGTATGAGACTGTTAAAAAACACGAGGTGATTTATAATCGTTCATGTTTTCACCATTGAGTTTCTAAGTATCGATAAAGCCCCCGGCCCTTCACACATCAAAAGATCAACGATACTCAGGTTAGCGACAAAATTGCTGCCAAAATTCTGTATATAGGGAAAAGGTATATATAAATCTCGCTGATCGAAAGAAATTTTCGGAAGTATTCTATTTCTAAGGTCTAAAGAGCCCTTTTCCATCGATGAACGGAAATCGTCGGTGAGTTTATGCGGCATGTCAATTTGTAAGAGCCTCAGACATAATGTCATCATTTGAAGGTTAAGGTCCAGCAAAAAGCTGGGCTTACTATCCCAGGCCGATCGAAATTCATCTTCAAAAAAGTCAAAAAACGGAGCTTTACCATAAGAAGAATAGAAGGCTCCCCAATGGTCACGTAACCAACTTTGAGAATAATCAATTTTTACATCCTTCATTCTGGTTCTGTTATCATAGCTAACCGGCACAATCAGCATATGTTTTCCGGCTGGTGAATGGATATAACACCTGTTGCGATACGTTTGTTTGACAAAATGATCCTGGACCTCAAAGATTAATTCCCGGGCATTTATCAGTGTAACAAAGTATTCGAGGTTTCCCAGGTAGTGAGGCTCTATGACAACCGTATGACTCAAGTAAGTTCTGACACTTTACCCAGGCCTTCTCTCACAACCAGAGGCTCACTTCCTGTACAATCTATGACCGTGCTGGGTATTACCTGTCCCGGACCTCCATCGATCACCAGATCCACTACCTTGCTGTATTCCTCGTAAATGGCCTCAGGGTCTGTGGGATAATCCTTGATCTCATCCTGATCGTGAAGAGAGGTGGTGACAATGGGGTTTCCCAGCTCCTGGACGATCATTCTTGGAATAAGATTGTTGGGCACCCTGATACCAACGGTTTTCTTATTGGTCTTTAGGATTTTCGGTGTCTTGGATGAAGACTCCAGAATAAAAGTAAATGGTCCTGGTAAACCCTTCTTCATCATCTTGAAAATAGGCGTATCCACATGTCGGGCGTATTCCGATAAGCTTGATAAATCATGACAAATAAAGGACAGATTCACACTTTTCCCTTTAATTCCTTTGATCCGCT
Source organism: Cyclobacteriaceae bacterium (assembly GCA_965228595.1). Lineage (GTDB taxonomy): Bacteria > Bacteroidota > Bacteroidia > Cytophagales > Cyclobacteriaceae > UBA7330. The sequence goes on from OZ245828.1 coordinate 1,587,387, forward strand.
TGATTTGCTCTATTGCTTTGGTGTTGAAAATATCACAACCGAGACCATATACCGTATCGGTAGGATAAATAATCACTCCCCCTGCTTTGAGCACCTCAACTACATGGTGGATTTTTTTCTTTTGGGGATTTTCCGGATGAATTCTTACAAGCTCAGACATATTTGAATATTTAAATGTTCACTTATATCCTTTTAGAAGCCGTCTCTGCTAATGTGTGTTAAAGCTATGGAATCAAAACCACTTAACGGAGGGCAGAGAACAGAATTTTGACTTTACTTCTTAAACATATGCACGGACTCAATGTTCAATTTTATGATATGATTATTTTTGCCCGTTAATAGAAAAAATGATGGGTGGAAGAAAAATATTAGTTTTAGTGATTATCGTATTTGCCGTGATGCTCTCATCATTTGGATTCTACGGCTACCAAATCTTTTTTGTGCCCAATATCCTTGTTGACCAGCAGAGCCGATATTTCCCGATCTATGACGGTACTACCTTTAAGGAACTACAAAATCGCCTGGATGATGAGCGCATCGTTGGCAATCTGATGGCTTTCAGCTTCGTGGCTCGTATCAAAGGATATGACACAGAAATAAAACCAGGCATGTACTACCTGGAGGAGGGTATGAGTAACATCAACGCCATAAACATGCTGCGTGCCGGAAGACAGGTCCCGGTAAGGCTTACTTTTAATTCGGCAAGGCGACTCGAAGACCTGGCTCCTAAACTGACCAGCGCTGTCCAGATTGATTCTGCAGACATCGCTCCGCTGTTGGCATCACCTGAAGTGAGCCAAAGCTATGGTTTTGATACCCTCAATTTCATCAGCATGTTCATCCCCAACACTTATGAAGTATACTGGACCATTTCTGCGGAGGGAATCCTGGACCGGATGAAGACCGAATACGACAGGTTCTGGAATGAAGAAAGAAAAAAGTTGGCAGATTCTATTGGCCTTACACCCCAGGAAGTTTCTACCCTCGCATCCATCGTGGAAAGTGAGACCAACATGAATGACGAAAAAGCCAGGCTTGCCGGTGTTTATATCAATAGGCTGAAAAGAGGGATTCCGCTGCAGGCCGACCCTACACTGGTCTTTGCACTGGGAAAAGACGTACGGAGAGTCATCAATAAGGACAAAGAGATTGATTCCCCTTACAACACCTACAAGTACAGAGGGTTGCCTCCCGGACCCATCAAGATGCCGACTATTCCCGGTATAGATGCCGTACTCAACCACGAAGATCACCAATACCTGTATTTTTGTGCGAAGGATGACTTTTCGGGATACCATGTTTTCTCCAAAACCTTGTCCGAACACAACATCAATGCGGCTCGTTTTCAGCGGGCGCTCAACCAAAGAGGTATCTTTAGATAATGTTTCTGCACGAAGTAAACATCAGGGTTCGATACGCTGAGACAGACCAAATGGGTTATGTCTACTATGGCAACTATGCCACATACTTTGAAGTAGGCAGAGTGGAATCATTCAGGGCTATCGGTTTTTCTTACAAGGAACTTGAGGCTGAAGGAATTGGTATGCCTGTGCTGGAATACAAAACCAAATACCTGGCGCCGGCCAAGTACGACGATGAGCTCACCATCACTGTTAAGATCTCAGAAATGCCTGGTGTACGGATCCGTTTCGAGTATGAAATTCGCAATGAAGCAGGCAAAACTTTAAACATTGCCGAAACAACTTTGGTGTTTATCAACATGGAGAACGGCAGACCAACAAGACTGCCTGAAAAGTTTGAAACACTCATGCGCAACTATTTTAAGGAATCTTAACCTTTTCCTTACTTATCTTTGCATATCAGCAAGAGCCAAAGTTTGAGGAAAAGACAAATACTTCATCGTCATTTAAGGTACAGCGACTGGTATATCAAGCTCATAAGCTTCCTGAAAGGCATCCGCCTGAGAAAAGGTCAGGTTTCACTCTACCGCATCGCCATCATCTTTATAGACAAGATCGCCGACAACCAGCTCATGGAGCGGGCATATGGCGTAGCATTTAATTTTACGCTGGCGGTATTCCCCAGTGTGATCTTTCTTTTTGCACTTATCCCTTTTATTCATACCTGGATCCCCTCCATTAGTCAGCAGGAGATCCTGCACTTTATGAGTGATGTGATGCCTCCCAGTCTGTATGAAGCTTCGGAAACAACCATCCGCAACACTGTAGAGATCCGTCGAGAAGGATTGATTTCCTTCGGTGTACTCTTTGCCCTGTTTCTGGCCACCAATGGCGTGAACTCTCTGATGAAAGCCTTCAACACTTCGTACAAGACCAACGAAAAGCGTTCCTTCATCAAAATGCGATTTATTGCCCTCGTGCTAACGATCATCCTGGCATTTACTTTTATCCTAGCCATTGTGCTGCTCCTGGTGGGTAACTTCGTGATCAACTGGATGTTCAACTTCGGTCTACTGGCAGAGAATTTTGACTATTACCTGATCATTTTGCTTCGGTTTGTGATCATTTTTATCTGTTTCTACCTGGTGATCAGCTGCTTTTACTATTGGGGACCAGCCATCCACGACAAGTGGCGTTTCTTCACTATCGGTTCATTTGGGGCTACGCTTGCCTGCGTCTTTGTGTCTTTCGGATTTTCCATCTACCTCAGCAATTTCGCCACTTACAACAAATTCTACGGCTCTATCGGGACCCTGATCGCTTTTATGATCTGGCAGTACCTGATGTCGGCGATCCTGCTTTTGGGTTTTGAGTTCAACGCCAGTATGGACCGGGCCGCCAACGGTGAGGTCTATGAGCTGGAAAGGGAGGAATAGTTCTTGTCAAACAGATATGTAGTAAAATAAATCCCTCGCTACTCCACCTTCACCCCCAAAGCTCTTGCCACTCTCGGAAACAACCGCAGCACCCGCTCGAAAGCATGGATATTCCTTACCTGGAATTCGAAGAGGTCTTTGTCTTCGTCTACCCAGGAGATGGAGATCATCAGCTGATTCACCTGAATGGGTGTACCTGGGGTCAGCCTTTTCACGATCTCATATTGCATGGTAACTTCTTCTTCGCACTTTTCAGCTTCGGTGGGAATGCCATGGTCTATCTGCAGGTACTTGATTTTGTCTTTGATGAAGACACGTAAGTAGTGATTGGGAAAGTCCCTGGACCAGCCCTTTATTTTGATCTTGTAGTATCCCGGTTGAATCTGCATAACCGTACAAAGATTCAAAAAGAATACTAATTATATTAGTATTTGGCTATTTATATTAGCTATGGTCTGTGTGAGTATTTTCACCCCTCATCAAAGCAGCAGATATCGGCCATAACTTCGACCAGCCTCCATCAGAAGTTCTGAGCTGGCATATCTGTCCTCATTGCACTGATATTCGGAAAGTTGTCCAGGGTGTGGCTAATAAAAATAAGTGCTGGCCTTGCTAATTTTAGTATTTCACTTACTTTTGCGATCCGATTTGGGGGATAGTCCAACATTTATTGGACAAATCTCGTCCAAAGAACGCATCAGACCAAAGCACAGAGGAGTGGCAGAGTGGTCGAATGCGGCGGTCTTGAAAACCGTTGTACCGCGAGGTACCGGGGGTTCGAATCCCTCCTCCTCTGCAAGCAAACCCTGACAATTATGTCAGGGTTTTTTTTGTTTTGTGCCCGAACAAAACTTGTTTCAGTGTGTGATGGGATACAAAAATCCTCTCAAGCGATGCGAGAGGTGTTGCTTGCAACTCCCCAAAATGGGATCATCGGAGGTAAACAGGCATTGCCACTTCACTCCACCACAAAAACAGCCTCACCGGAAAAAGGCACACCATCCACGGTAATGCCTTCGGTGTAAATGATAAATTCACCGGTTTCGTCCGAGGTATAAAACTGGTCAGTGGCCTGACCGTCTTCTACATGGAGCAACGGATTCCAATAGACGGTGCTCCTGAAGTCCGGTCTGACATTTTCCCTTTCACTAGTGTTACTAAAGTCTGGCATATAAAACTTCCTGGGAGGTGTATAGCCAGCCAGTCGAAAAACAGCCTGCCCAACCAGGTCCCTTTCTTTGATGGCTCGCAGGTCACCAGCCTGACGCGAATAAAGCACAATCGCCCCAGTAGCACCCCTGGAGCCATACACATTGGCGCTGGGACCTTTCAGCACATCAATAAACAGGATGTTCATCGCATTCAGGTTATTGACGAAAGCAGCGTCTCTCTCTAAGCCGTCCAGTATGTAAAGTGGCTCTGTAGGACTGTTAAAAGACTCGATACCACGGATCTTAACAGACGCATTGGGCGCAAAACCAGTCACAACCAAACCGGGCACACCATACAGATATTGAAAAACATCACGGTAGTAGTGAGGAAAGGAGTCCAGCATGATCCGGTGATCAGGGTCAGTATAGATCATGCCTTGTCTGCCCCTGAATGGATCATCCACCCCTTCCTTCTCCGTCTTGACAGTCAATTCTTGAAGAATGATTGTCTCCTGATCTGTAGAATAAATATCCAGCAATCGTTGGCCCCGCTCTATCAGCACCTTGTCTTTTTGAGTGACTCGGTAAGGCAACAGATAATACTCGGGTATGGGAGGCACCACCCGGTCATGGATTTGTATGAAAGTATTGTTTTCAGTCTTTTTAGATTTCCTTGCATCCTCTGTGATCGCCTTAACGTAGGCAGTCATGGTATCGGTGAAATTCAACTTATCAAACCAGAACAGACCATTATCCAAAGACGTGGTCTCCAACTGAAACAAAGGATTATCGGCAAATTGTAGTTTGAGGTCGCTGACCATAGGCCTGTTCCGATCGAGATAGTTTCTGACCGTTCCCTCAACTCGAATACCCTGCTCAAAAAAATGATTCAACTCCGGAAATTCTCCACTGATTAGCTTTTCCCATTCAAAACGTCTCCACCCATGGGTCATCATCAGCAGGTCAATGTGTTTTAACCTATCCGGATTTCCGGGATTCACATAGTAAGCAGGTTGATGGACATAACCCTTCAGGTCTGAGGTAAGAAACAAAAACGATGAGATGGTTTCGCCAGGAGCTACACGGAGTGCCTGCGGGATCACAGTAGTAGACAGTGTTGCCAGCTCTGGTGTATCCTCAGCATTCCCGGTGAGCCTAAAATCAACATCTACCTTTGATCGCCTGGCATAGGTCTGCTTATTGGTAGATATGTCTAACAACTGCCGGGTATTGGGATTTTCATTGTAGATGAGTCGTTCTGCAACAGCTCTGTGCCGAGAATCAAAGAAGGTCAGCTGGATAATCCCATTGGGTAAGTCAGTCTCGTTAAGTGAAAACCGGATGGATGCTGCTCCCGGCTGAGGCCCAATCACATAAAGAATCTCTCCACGGCATTGCACAATCAGGAATGAATGCTCAATCGTGGTGTTGATCGGGCTCACTATGGCATGCCAGCGTCCGCTTGCTTTGCGCGCGTGCAGGAGATAACCCTCAGTTAATGCTTCTGGCAAAGGCTGGGAAAATGACCTGTCGGCGAATCGATAAGTACAGGTGTATTTCTTGCCTTCCTCCAGCTGCAACTGAAAGATTCCCATCCCATCATGCTCACATTTTATGGTGGCTACCTTTGTGCCGGTTTCATCCAAAACATCCCCTGTGATGTCAATGGGATTGCCATATTGATCTGTGGCCCTAAAAGCGATGAGATTGATCGCACCCGCTACCAGCTCACCTCCCTCCGGGAAAAAGTCAAGCTTTACCTGTGGCACTTTCTGAGGTGAATACTCAATCACATCCTGCGTCTTCAACCTCGGCAGGAGCTTAATCGATTTATCGAAAAAGTAATCCTCATCAAAATTCATTTGATACTGCGTATAGGCACGTAGCGCATATTGTCCGGCATCCAGGCTGTCTGACAACGTCATGACCCCAGAGGTTCTGCCAAGACTATCAATTTTCAATTTCAGGGTCTCCACAATGCTATCTACCGGATTGATTAGCTCAACATAAAGTACTCCGCTCACATATGAGGGGGAGTGATTTTTTCCATTGAGCACGTAGGCGCTGAGGTACAAGGTGTCCCCAAGCGTAAACCTTTCCCGATTGGTATGGAGGTAGACTTTTTCAGGCACCAGTTGATCGTGGTAGGTGCCAAATCGATCAGTGATCTCACCCACATCAATCTGAGCCATAGAAATGAATGGAAAAAAGACCAGGATCAGCATATACAAACCAAACAATGGCTTAAAAAAGCTTCCCGGCCAGTAATTGCTGATTTTTTTTATCATGGGGGTCTTTTGGCTAATTAAACTTAAAGGATAATTTAATATGCTTTTGGTGTCCTATTGAGATTATGGGATGGGAAGGTCCGTGGAGCCCCCCAATCAGGAGATTCTTTATTTTCTATGTCGAATTCGTCTTAATTTACGCATTATTTCAGCTTACTGAAATAGTTCACATCACTTGGTATGAAAGCAAGCGCTTCAAAAGATTGCAGAGATTTCCTTTTTTTCCCCAAGAGCTTCACATTTCCACCTGAACACTTCCTGTTTTTTCCTATTTTGCAGCCCCATGGACCTGTCCATAGTAATCCCCGTATACAACGAAGCCCAAAAGATCCCCAGAGACATTGAAGACGCGCTGAGCTATTTCAGGGAACAGTCACTGGATGGGGAAATCATTATTTCCGATGATGGAAGTAAAGATGATACCCGTTCTGTGGTGCAGGGGCTCCAAAAAGAACACAAAAACCTGATCCTACAGGAAAACCCTCACAGAGGCAAAGGATCCGCGATAAGGGCCGGAATGGTGAAAGCCAAAGGAGACATCATCCTGTTCATTGATAGCGGGAGCTGCATCCCCTACCAATATGTTCATGAAGGAATTAATCTTATTCGGGAGGGGGAAGCGGACATCGCTCATGCCTCCCGATTTTTACCGGATAGCAAGATCGACAAACCCAAGTCACTCTTCAGGCAGATTCTTTCCAGGGCTTTCAGGATCGTCATCCCACTCTATATGGGTATCTATGGAAGGTACAGTGACACCCAGTGTGGACTGAAGATCTACAAAAAGGAAGCAGCTCATAACATTTACAGGGCTTGTTTTACTGATGGTTTCATGATCGATATTGAGTCGATCATCCGTGCGGAGAAAAATAATCTTAGGATCAGGGAGTTTCCCATTCATTGGTTTGCCGATCCCGATAGCCGGTTGACAGCATCAAAAACCTTCATCAATATGATGCGGGAGTTGAGTAGGATAAAAGAAATTTGAATGGATTAAAAACCGTAGTACTTCACCTGTTGTTTCTTATCCAGCCGGACAATCACTTTGTATCCTTCCTTCTTTTTTACAAGTTTCTTTATATCAGATGTAGACATCATCATCAGAGCGGTTGAAAGGCCATCCGTCACTGCTGCAGTGGGTCCGATGATCCATGTTGCTCTGGATTCCTTGGTAGACTTACCAGTTGCCGGGTCAATGATGTGGCCCCCTTTCATTATCCCTGAGCTGCTCATGGATTCATCCATCAGATACAGGGTTTCCAGTTTCTCATCACCTACAAGACTCAAGGAGACCGGCCAGCCCTTTCCTTCAGCATCCATGCTGCCAGACGTCAGGACGGAGCTCCTTCCACCATGTAATAGAAAGTCATGAATGTCCCAGTCTTTTAGGGTCAGTGCAAGCTGATCCAGAGCGTAACCCTTTCCCATACCTCCCAGGTCCATCTGCACCTCCTCGTCCTTACGGATCAGCCCATTCTTCTCAGGGTCTGTAACCCAGCCAAGTCCCCTTCGCTTCTTAAGCGGTTTTGCTCCATGCTTAAAGTGTCCCACGGTTGGGTCATACAAACCCCTGGTGAGTTGGTAGAGGTCTTCGCAGATCCTCGCACAGTTCCAGGCATGCTCCCCAATCCTGATGGTCGTGCCTGGTGCTGTCTGATTGAAGATGGTAATGTCACTATTGGAGATGTAGTAACTCAGGTCCTGCTCGAGGTCCTGCAGCAAATCAAAGGCTTCCTGGGCAGCCTGACTGGCATATTCCTTGTCCTCATGTCTGATAAAGATCTGGTACATTGTGGCCATCGCCCTCGACTCAAAAACATGCGGCTTATGCTGATTACCAGATTTCTCTACGTCAATCATTTTCGATATTTATATTTTGTCGTTTCTCCCACAGGTCCTGTCGCTGGTACCCATTGAAGTACACGTTGGGCCGCAGGGTCTGGGTCGAATCAAAAAGATTTAAGTATAGAAAACGCTCTCCTGGTGGCGGCTTCTCATACAGTTTCTCCACCAGCTCACCTTCCTGGGAGGGTGCAATAAGAATGATCTCCCCCCCCGGACTGTTGAAGTCTACCTTGTCACGGTAGGCTACCTGCGAATATTTTTTTAAATACCAGGGGAAAGGCCAGTAGCCATGTCCGGGAAATACAACTTCAATATATGTGGACTCATCCATAGCCACCGAGTCAATGGTTTGGACCACTTGATGAAAGTTTCCGTCGGTATGCCCATACACCCATGGGTTTGATGGATCAGCGGGGTTTCGATATTCAATGAAACTCTGACTGAGCAGGTGAATGCATATGAGTCCAAATATCAGCGCCACAGCAACTTCAGCCCACCTCGACCCCATCATCCAGATAAGATTGATCAGACCATACCCAGCTAAAAAGAACAAGCCCATGTAAAAACTCAACAGGTTCCAGGGTGTTTTGTAAGGTAGAATAGAGTAAATGATCAACAGGAAAACACTGAATACTTCAATCATCCTCAGGTTTCTCACCAGGGCTGTTTCCTCGGGCTCCAGGTAAAGAAACAGGCTACCAGTAGCTGCCAAAAGAATGATGGATACTTCAGACCAGAAGTACTCGGAGCCCTTGTTGAAGCTGAGAAGTTCCAGATAATAATACCACGGATGACGATGTAGGTCCTTGGTGCCTGCCCGATCCAGGTAAGTGCTGTAGGTACCCAACATATCTTTGAGTCCTTCAAAATGAGTGAAGAAGGAAGAGAAAAATGTGACAATCACCACAAGCATAAGCCCCAATGCGATCAGTGAATGTTTCGATACAAGAAATTGGTAGAAAGCCTGCCTGTTTCCGGCCACCACTACAGCCGCCAGGAAACCAGCTACCGAAATGATCCATGTTTCTTTGGTTGCGATCATCATCCCCACCGAGAATCCCAGGAGGGCACTCCAAAGCCATTTTCGATGAGCTTCCCACTGGAAATAAGCGTAGATGCCCAAAAAAGTAAAAAAGACCAGGATAAACTCGTGGATATAATACCTACTGTAAAAGATCATAGCCGGGCTGACAGTCACCAGGAATGAAACCAACAGCGCATACCTGAAATCGAACCGATACAAAAAAACAATGGGGATCAACACCAGGAGCATACCGAAGAACAGAGCCACTGACCGAATGGTCCCGATGCTCAGATCTTTAAAAGTATCCTCACCCACAATCCACGCCGGGATCAGGGTGAGATAATTCATGGTTGGCCCGTGGTACTCAAAGGGGTCGTATGTATAGTCCCCATGATCAAGTAACTGACCAAACTTGACCGCCCCCACAGCCTCATCGGTGTGCAGAGGACGATCAGTCAACTTATAGCTCCTGAGCCCAAAGGCCAGCACTATGATGCTGATCAAGAGAATGTATCCGTATTTCTTCAATTCAATGTAAAAAAAATGTGACCTCACCAACCGGTAATCCGGAGATGAGATCACAAATATATTTAGTCTTTCGTGCTAAGCCTTATCAGGGCTTACCATGTACTTCAATTTCAACATAGTGGTTCAGGTCGTTGTAAGTGTTACCGTTGCTGTAAGCACGTACATATCGTCCTTTTACACCTTTTGCGTCAATCAATTTACCTTCATTGGTTTCTACATAGTTCATGTCTTTTCCTACACCAAAACCTGAGGTATTGTCATGATCATTGTTGAAAATGGTTTTGACACCTGAGGCAAAGTTAGGATCATCAGATACCTGAACTACCACATCCAGGTAAACCCTGGCTTGCTGATGGTAGTGCCAAAGGATCACCGCATAGATCGTATGCGAAGCACCCAGGTCTACCTGTGCCCATTGCTTGTCAGGACCTAGTTCTACAAAAGAACCATAACCGGCATCTTTATCACCATCAGTGATTTGATCAATCTCCCCGATGATTGGTAAATCATCAGAAGCGGTCACTGTTTTACCTTCAGAAACATTTTTTGTTCCGGCTGGGGCCAGGAATGGAGGCCTTGCTCCACCTTTAGGTTTTTCCAGATTAGGAACATCAAAATTCTGCGGTGTACCCACAAACATTGGCTGTGGCAACTCCAAATCAAGTGGTTTCATTTGCTGCGCCTGCAGTGCAGTAAGACTTACAAAAGCAACAGCTAAGATTACAACTAACTTCTTCATTCTTATCAATTTATTATTAAGTATTTAACTCTTCTTTAAAAAGGCATACAAAAATCTGTCCAAACCGAAGAATTTACCTGTAGGTATGAAAACAAGGGCTACCAAAGCCATCATTTCAATCAGGTTTTTATTCACGATCAGGTAGTGTCCCTCAGTAGGAGTAGTATAATATAGTCCTGGCAATGGCGGGTTGATCAGGTAGAAAAGCAGCAACAATACCGCACCACCTAAAGCCAACCAGCGGGTAAATAATCCTAGGATCAGTCCAAATCCCAAAATCACCATTCCGTACATATTTAAGCTATCAACGAATGACAGCATAGATGGACTATCAGCAATCCATGAATACACACCGTTCATGATCCACTTAGATCCATTCAGTACCGGCTTGGCAGTCCATGATTCCTGGGCCAGCTTATAAAATCCCTCATAAAGAAAATGCCAACCGATCAGTATTCTCAGGAGTGTAAGTGCTATGATACCTCCACTTCCAATGGTTTGTTCGTTTTTATCAAATGACATATTCTTCAGGGTTAAATTTCACAGTTATTCCTTTTTCTACGGCTTCATTTACTTTCAATACTGTAACAGCAGTTTCATAGCCATCCTCTGCAGGACAATTCAGTTCTGCCTCTCCTCTGATCGCATCAAAGAAGTTTTGGAGGTGGGGCTGATGGTAAGGATCGTTAAGTTCTACTGGAATCGTATGAGATTCCGGGCTTGCTGTTTCCCTTACGTCCACAACTGCTCCTTCTCCTGCCGCAGGTGTTTCTTTTTTCTCTGGTTTAGAGAGATAGCCTTTGTTGACCCACTCATCCCATGGCGGAGCAGATACCTCGCGGTAGACTCCACTCTTATTGGCTGACTCAGAGATAGAAAGTGTACCCTGATCACCCATGAATTTCTCAAAATAACCCTGGCTACTGTTGGTAGTAATGGTCTGATAAGAAGCTCTTACCGTGCCTTTCTCGGTCTGATATTCGAAAAGCGCAATGATGTTGTCATACCATTCGTGGGTATCTTTTTCATAATAATCTACGCCTCCACTGGCCATTACCGAAACGGGTTTGCTTTCTAGAAACCAGTTATAAATATCGATCTGGTGAGATCCAAGGTCTACGATAGGGCCTCCACCCAATCCTTTGTACCATCTCCAGTTGCGGAATTCATGCATGGTTTCGAAACCATACTTCTCCAGTTTCTCCTGAGAGAGCTCATATCTCTTTGGCCATCCAAGATCGGGCTGCACGCCCCTGTTCCACTGACCATTGATGGTCGTGATCCTACCCAAAAGATCTGCTTCTTCCAGCAACTTCTTTTTACAATGGATATATCTTGGGTTACTCCTTCTTTGGTGACCAATTTGAAGGAGCTTTCCAGTCCTTTTCTGAGCTTCCACCATGCTGCGTGCACCTTCGATGGTGTTAGACATCTCCTTTTCGCAGTATACATGTACACCCGCTTCGAGGAAAGCAATGGTATGCTCAGCATGCCAGAAATCCGGAGTGGCGATGATCACCGCATCCAGGTCTTTTTCTTTTTCCAGCATCTCCTGGTAATCTTCATAGCCAGTCACCTCGTGACCGTATTTGGTCAACAGGTTTACTGCCCGCTTCAGGTTGAGATCAGTCCAGATGTCACAAACGGCTTTAAATTTCAGCCCCGGTATCCTCAGACAAGAGTTGAGTAGTACCTGACCTTGTGCTCCCATACCCAGCATGGCAACATTTAGCTCTTTACCTGCAAATTCTTTGGGGGTCTCAATCACTGGTCCGTCGGAAGCGGTATCCGGTCCATCTTTCTTAGACCATGACCATCCAAACATACCAAGGAATGGAACAGTAGCAAGACCCTGTACGATGTCTCTCCTGCTAAGATTTAAAGAACCTTTTTTTTCTTCTTCGTTAGATTCCTGTTTTTCGTTTTCCATGTATTTGTTCTATTTTCAGTCGTATTTCGCCAATGGATCAGTTTAAATCACCGAGCCATTTGTCTATTTCCTTCTTAAAATTTTCGTTAGAAGATTTTTCCTGAGCTAATTTCAAATGCCGCTTAATTTCCGCAGCGAAACCATCTCAAATCAATATTTCTGATGTTTTGCAAAACTGTCGCTTTCGGCCTCTGAGCTAACCTCTTTGGATGAACCAGTTTTATTGCAGCCTCGAAGGTAATTAATGAACCCGTTTTTCCCAGCCCTGAAAGCACTATTTTACGCCCATCAATGGTTTAATATGCATTTAAATGACTTTATGAGCAGCTTTTAAACTCATAACTAAGCCAATCCAAAATATTTATCAACCTTACTATGCCTGTGTGGAAGACCAACACAATTGAAATTTGTGAATGGCTAATGCCAGGACTTCCCGATGCTCATTTTAGTAAAAAAGTAAAAGGATCTCTTACAGGATATGGTAAAAAAAGGCTTGCCAAATAAATGACAAGCCCCAATAGTTAGATTGATGAAGTTACGCTAAACTCCAACCATCACGATAATCTCGCTTCACAAATCTGTTAGAAGCTTCGTGATTGGTTACAGTCATATTTTTAGCATCCCACATAAGCTTCTTACGACCTGAGAACCTTCCGTTTTCATCTTTGGTCTGGAATGATCTTATCGCAAGCGATCCTAGCAGGATAGCCTCAGTGAATGGTCCGGCAAAGTCAAAAGATGAGCTTGTCTTTCCATTCTCATATCCTGCTATACAGGCATTAACCCACTGAACGTAGTGTCCTTCCGGAACTCTTGGCAGTCTCTTCTTCACCTCAATGGTATTCATCAGGGTTGTTGGTATAAGTCGTGGATTTGCTCCGTAGCAATCCATCAATAATTGCCCTCTTGTACCTATCAAAAGAATACCCCCGTCTCTATTTCCAAAAGGCTCAGAGTCTCTTAATTCAGCAGGGCGCTTCGGCATGATGCCGCCATCGTACCAGCTCAATTTAATATCAGAACCTCCTCCAACTCTTGGGAACCTAAAATGTACTGTTGTAGAAGTAGGGAAGCAATCAGGTAAGTATACTTCTCCGTTACCATCACGGAGCTGTGCCACAGAGCATTCAATCTCCGTAGGATAATCGATGGGGAGTAATCTGAAAGCTGGATCCAACATGTGACACGCCATATCACCTAGGGCACCCGTTCCGAACTCATACCATCCTCTCCATCCAAACGGAATATATACAGGCTGGTATGGAGTGAATTTTGCAGGCCCTAACCACTTATCATAGTCAAGCCCCTTAGGTACTTTATGCTTTTCGGTTGGCAATGGCAGACCTTGTGGCCATACTGGTCTATTGGTCCATGAGTGAACCTCAGTCACCTCTCCGATCAATCCGGCATCATAGATTTCCTGGGATTCCCGAACGCCATCTCCGGAACCACCCTGGTTACCCATTTGAGTAACAACCTTGTTTCTTTTTGCCGCTTCAGTAAGTGCTCTTGCCTCCTCAATACTCCAGGTCAAAGGCTTTTGCACATAAACGTGCTTCCCTCTGTTCATCGCATTCAGTGCTGCCACCGCGTGCGAATGGTCCGGGGTAGATACAGAAACTGCATCGATGTCCTTTTCATGCTTATCCAGCATGACCCTAAAATCTTTGTAGAATTTTGCATCAGAGAATTTCTCTACTGAATCTTTGGCTCTGTCCTCATCAACATCACAGAGGTAGACAACTTTCGCCGCCGGACTCTCCGCAAAATTTGCAAGGTCACTTCTACCTTTTCCCCCTACACCGATACCGGCAATATAAAGGGTATCACTAGGAGCAACATGACCAGGACCACCCATTACAAATCTTGGGACAATTGTAAAAGCTGAACCTGCGATACCGACTTTTTTTATAAAGTCTCTTCGCGATTCACGCTGGGTTTTCTTCTTTGAAGTCATTATAAAATTAATGTTGTGGTTAAACTTAAAAACGGTTACAAGTTAAATAGAAAAAGGAAATAAACTCGCTTAGATGAACTTTAAGATACTTATCCTGAGATACTTTCCTGAAATTCTGTTTTAAAAGAATATTTCAATACAATCTATTCTTTATTTAATACTAGTGATTCTATTATTAGGGCTATTTGTGAATACACCAAAGTAATATTTCATGAAATTTAAATCTTTGGCAATTCCCACGGTGCCCGATAATCCGGAGTGATCAATTTGTTGGCCATTTTATTTTTCCCAAAATTCCTTTTTGTTTCATCCCATGTCAAGGTGCTTTGTGTCCTTAAAGAAATGTTCGCCATATGGGCATACATCGCCACCAGTTTTCCATTTTCCACCGTACAATTAGGGTCTTTCCTGGTCTTCATGCAATCCAGAAAGTTACGCATGTGCTCGGCATGATGATTTCGCCTTCCTTCCACCCTGGGAATGGGTTGAATTTTCGGGCGCCCATCACTACCATATTCCGGCAGCACCTCATACCCTTGCCGATCAATGACCAATGTGGCATCATTACCGATATACGCTAAACCATACAGCCTGTCGTAAGGACCTTGCTGTATGCCGGCGGTGTGTTCCCAGGTGATCGTATAATCTTTCATCTGATAGACCACACTCATCGTATCAAAGGTTTCGTGAAAATTGTCCGGATGTGAAAAATTACCTCCCGACGCTGTTACACTGACTGGCGGCTCCTTGATATCTTTTACCCAAAGGGCCATATCCAACAGGTGTACCCCCCAGTCTGTCATCAACCCGCCTCCATAATCCCAGCAATGTCTCCAGTTGCCATGAAATCTGGACTTATTAAAGGGCCTGTAAGGAGCGGGACCCAGCCATTGCTCATAGTCCACACCCTGTGGCACCTCAGAATCAGGAACAATCGGGGCTCCTACCCCATATGCAAAATTGGCCCAGACCAATACCTTTCTAAGCTTCCCGATACCTCCCATTCTCATGATCTCCATGGCCTCCTGCCAGTGAGGGCCACTGCGTTGCTGCTGTCCCACCTGCGCTACCCGGTTATATTTTCTGGCGGTCCTGATCATCAAATCGCACTCCCCTATACTATTAGCCAGGGGTTTTTCCACATAGACATCTTTTCCTGCCTCACAAGCCTCGATAAATGGAAGACAATGCCAATGATCAGGTGTACCAATGATCACTGCGTCGAGGTCTTTATCTTCCAGCATCTTTCTGTAATCCTTGTAGTTGGCTGGCCTTCTGGCATTCCCCTGCTGATCAATCACGTCAGCAGTTCTCCTCGCGAGGATTTCATCATCAATATCGCAAAGGGCGATGCATTCGGCATCAGGCTGCTTCATGGCATTCGACAGATCGCCAAAGCCCATGCCACGGGCCCCAATCAATCCTACTCTGATCATTTCATTGGCACCAATAATTCTGTTTCTGGCAGTGGAGATCAGCGGAGCGGACATCATACCTGATAAACCAATACCGGCTGCTGCCCTGGTCGAATCGCTGATAAATTTTCTTCGGGAGTGTGAGGGTTTTTTTGAGTTGTTCATTTGCATTTGGTCGGGTGCACTTGAACAATAAATATAGAAAAACCTGTGAAATAGGAGTATCTTGCTATGACCTGCCCCAGGCCGGGCCCAGGATATACTCACAGGCACTGTACAGATCTTTCGCCACGTGGTCAGCATCACCCTCACTCAAACCGTCTACCTGGACTGTATTTATACCCAACTTCTTTGCAGGAATGATATCTCTGGCCTTATCACCCACCATCCAGGATTTGTGCGGATCAATATCAAACCTGGCGATGGCCCGCTCAAACATCAGTGACCCGGGTTTTCGGCTGAGCGAGTTTGAAACTAACTCATGGAATGGCGCATAATAGATATAGTCTATACGATGACCAAGCTGCTGCTGCATGAGGGCGTGGCAGACCTGCATGTCTTTTCTGGTATAGATCCCTTTGGCAATTCCTGACTGATTGGTCACCACAATAATTAAGTATCCCGCCGCTTTTAAAGCTTCAATGGCCTCCGGCACTCCAGCGATGAGTTGGAAGTTTTCAGGTTTGTAAACATAGTTCGGGGAATCCTCATTAATAACGCCATCCCGGTCTAGAAAAACACACTTTTTACTCATAAGTGGCAAATATTGGTAATCAATTCCTTTAAAAGATTGTTTTCTAATTAATGAATATGATTTTTTTGGCGTTTTTATACATATTAGTGACATGTTAGATTTTCAGAAAAAGAAGCAGTTGAGCATCATGGTAAAAATTGCCATGGTCGACGAGGATTTTGCGGACGAAGAAAAAGCCGTAATCAAAAAAATCAGTAAACGCTATGGCGCCACTGATCAGGAAATTGAAGACATCTTTAACAGCCCCCCCACCACGGAAAGTCTCACTCCCATGACCGTGAATGACAAAATGGATTTCATGATGGATTGTATCCTGGTGATCCTGGCCGACCAGGTAGTGACAAGCTCAGAAGATTACTTTGCCAAGCACATCGCCACAAGCCTTGGATTCAAAACAGAAGTTGTTCCCTTTCTAATCGAACATAAAGATGAGAGTAGAGAAGAAATGAAAGAAAGTATGCTTCCATTTCTGGTCAGGTAGTTATTTCCTGACCAGTTTTACAATACCTACATTCTCTACTCCAATATAGATCGTACCATCGGCTGCTTCTTCGATGGTTCTTACTCTACCAATTCCTTTGAGTAGTTTCTCCTCTTTCACTACTTTGCCATTCTCCATCACGCACCTGTTTACATACTGAAAACTCAGTGATCCTACCAGAATGTCTCCTTTTAGATCACCGTACTTTCCTGAGGTAACATACTCCATGCCGCACGGAGCTATGGAAGGAACCCAATAATTAACAGGCTGTTCCATCCCTTCTTTGGATGTGATATCTGTGAATGAGGTGCCGTTGTAGTTTATTCCATATGAAATAACCGGCCATCCGAAATTTTTTCCGGGAACGATGATGTTTAATTCATCGCCACCTCTTGGTCCATGCTCCGTCTCCCACAGTGTACCATCAGGACCAAACACCAGCCCCTGAGGATTCCGGTGACCATAGGAATAGATGGAAGGCATGGCTATCGGAGAATTCCTAAACGGATTATCCTCCGGAATACTGCCGTCGTCATATGTTCTGTGGATCTTGCCCAGATGATTTCTTAAGGTCTGCGGATTTTCATCACGATTTTGTCGCTCTCCAACAGAAAAGTACATATATCCTTTTCCATCAAACACGATTCTTGACCCATAATGTCCTCTTTTGGGTTGATAAGGCTGGGCTTCAAATACTTCCTGCATACCCACCAGTTTATTGCCTTCAATTTTCGCTCTGACGATGGCAGTGGTACCGAGTTCTTTGCCATCCTTGTCCTTTTTGCCTCCTTTGCTATAGGATAAGTAGATCCATCCGTTTTTAGCATAATCCGGGTGTACGGCTATATCAAGGAGTCCTCCCTGTCCTTCGAACAACACCTTGGGTGTGCCGGTGATCTCTGTAACCGTTTCTCCAACAACCCTGTAGAGCTTTCCGGATTTATCTGTTACAAGCATGTCTCCATTTGGTAAAAAATCTATACCCCAGGGGAGTGTGATTCCTTTGGTAACTACTTCATGGGTAAACGATTCATTGACGGGGAAATCATTCTGCGCACAAGCGACAAAAGAAAATATAAGTGCTACAGATACAATAATATTTTTCATGATTTGGGATAAGGTTTTTAAATAAGGTCTCAATTTACTTCAAACCCATTTTTGAGTTGAATAGTTTAAACAAATTTAAATTGATTTGTTCAGCTCAAGCTTTATGTAAATTTCTTTGAGCCATCCCTTCAATTTATCTCTGGAGTTACTCCCGATCAGATAGACCTGGTCCTGATTTTCCATGATCATGACAGCTCCAAAGGCTTTCCCTTTCGATCTTCTTTTCAATTGCTGTACATCTGCCATTTTAATAATCCTGATTTCTTTGATCTCCCGGAATCTCTTCCATGGGCCAAGCCGAAATCCGGCAAACCAGTAACCTTCTAAATATGCCTTAGCTTTGTGATTGATTTCAAGCAGTCTGTAAGCATTCCAGATGGGCAAAACGGGCGTAGCCAGGCCAATTGTTATTAAAATCGCTATCTCCTTACTCATCAGGAAATTTGCGTAAAGCATCCCAACAAACAAGAAGCCGGAAATAAAAAGCCTAAGCCATAGTGGCAATATCCTCCCCTGGTTGATTCTGACTATTCCTTTTTTTGGCATCCCAAATTAAAGTGAATTTTTTGTAGAAAAATGAAAACCCTGACTGACATTTGATGTTATCACAGTATGGTCAGAGAAATCCCATTATTTCCATTAAACCTGGTAGTCTTTCCTCAGGAGCCTTTGAACCTGCACATCTTTGAACCGCGTTATAAGCAGCTGATCAATGATTGTCTCAAGGAACATAAAACATTTGGAATTCCTTCCCATGTGGTGAATAAGCTGGAGTTTGGTACAGAAGTAAAGATTGTGGAACTCACCAAAAAGTATGACGATGGGAGAATGGATATCAAAACAGAGGGTATCCGTGAATTCAAAATTCTTGATTTTCACAATCCATGGACTGACAAGCTATACGCAGGTGGAAAAGTTGAATTCCTGAAAATCGTTGATGATGAAGATTCAGCGTTAAGGGTTGAGATCATGGAAAAGGTCAGGGAATTGTTTTCGTGGCTGCAGCTGGACGAAGACCTCGATGTGCTGGATAAAAGCATTTATGAATTTATTCACAAAATTGGTCTCAAGCCCGATGAGGAGTACCGATTGTTGCAGCTTACCTCTTTAAAAAAGCGACAGCAATTCATTCTTAAACACCTGAATAAAATAATCCCAATGCTTGAACGTGCAGAAAAAGCCCGGGAGATCATCAAAATGAATGGACACTTCAAGCACTTAGATCCGCTCAAATTCTAAGTATTGTTTTAATTTGCACCCCATGGACAAAGTTTCGGGGTTTGGAGTGGTGTTATTGTTTATCATCGGGGGCATTGCCTTCCTGATGGTCACACTGTTCGTTGGCAAATTATTGCGCCCCAACAGACCAAATGTAGAAAAAAATACCACTTATGAATCAGGTGAAGACCCTGTAAATACCGCATGGGGCATTTTCAACATTCGGTTTTACATCATTGCTTTGGTGTTCTTACTATTCGAAGCGGAGCTGATCTTCCTGTTTCCCTGGGCGATAGTCTTTGCTGATGAGAAATTAATTGATCAAACCAATGGACTTTGGGGAATCTTTTCATTGATTGAGATCTTTATATTCATAGGAATACTCGTATTGGGACTTGTCTATGTATGGACCAATGGAATGCTCGACTGGGTAAAACCCAAGCCTGAGGTATCTACATTCAAGTCACCCGTACCCAGGAGCGAATACGAAACGTTCAACGAAAAATATACCTGATTACATGGGATTACACGATCATAAATTCGGAGAAGGAGGAATCGTCATCACCAAACTGGATGATGTCCTGAATTGGGCAAGGCTATCCAGCATATGGCCCATGGGTTTTGGCCTGGCTTGCTGTGCCATGGAATTTTTCTCAACGGCTGCCTCACCTTATGACCTTGACCGTTTTGGGGTGCTGCCCCGTGCATCCCCCAGGCAATCCGATGTCATGATCATTTCAGGTACTGTTACTTTCAAAATGGGAGACCGGGTAAGAAGGCTTTACGAACAAATGGCTGAGCCCAGGTATGTCATATCGATGGGATCCTGTGCCAACTGCGGTGGACCTTATTGGGAGCATGGTTATCATGTAGTGAAAGGCGTGGACAAAATCATTCCGGTAGATATTTATGTCCCGGGCTGTCCTCCACGGCCGGAGGCATTGCTGGGAGGAATCATGAAACTGCAGGAGAAGATCCGAACAGAATCGTCCATGAAGCCCGAAGCACTGGAAAAGATATTGGCAAAAAGAAAAAAGCTTGCCTAATGGAATTCGAGGAGATCAGGCAATTACTTACTGAGCGCTTTGAGGATGCCATACTTGGTGAGGACCTCGAGGCATCGCCCCATGCACTACTGATAGATAAAAAAAAGATTGTTGAGGTATGTAACTTCCTTTACGCCAGTAAAGAGACCTATTTTGATCAATTGTCCTGTCTCACAGGGATAGACAACGGGCCAGAAGAAAGTACTATGGAGGTGGTCTATAACCTGTACAGCATACCCCGAGCCCATCACCTGATGCTCAAAGTGACCCTTGACCGAAAGAAACCGGTAATTGATTCTGTGCAACATATCTGGAGAACAGCGAACTGGCACGAAAGAGAGACCTATGACCTCCTGGGCATACAGTTTAAAAACCACCCGGACCTGCGAAGAATCTTATTGCCCAAAGACTGGGAAGGGTATCCCCTCAGAAAAGATTACGAAGAGCAAGAGAAATATCACGGCATGAATGTGAAATATGACCGGGATCAATATCCGGACGACATTCCCCAATTCAAAAATCAGGATGCAGATTCAATATAAATATCATCCCGACAATCTGGCCATCTCGGAGCCGGTGATCAAAGACCCGAAGTCTCTGAAAACGGGCGAAATGATCATCAATATTGGTCCGCAGCACCCCTCCACTCACGGAGTATTAAGATTAGAGGTGGTCACTGACGGAGAAGTAGTCAAAGAAGTAACCCCACACCTGGGTTATCTCCATCGGTGCTTTGAAAAACATGCTGAGTCCGTACCCTTCAACCAGGTGATCCCTTACGTTGACCGGATGGACTATGCCGCCGCGATGAACAATGAGCATTGCTATGCCATGGGTATTGAAAAGATGCTGGGTATAGAAGACAAGATCCCCAAACGGGTGGAATATATCCGCGTGCTGGTGGCTGAGCTCAACCGCATCGCCTCACACTTTATCGCATTAGGTACCTATGGCATGGACATAGGAGCAGTGACGCCCTTTTTGTGGACCATGCGGGACCGGGAGCATATTATCAGACTTTTCGAATGGATCTCCGGCGCCCGGTTGCTCTACAACTACATCTGGATTGGTGGTTTGTTTTATGACCTGCCGGTTGGGTTCGAAAAACGCTGCAAGGAATTTATTGACTATGTCAGGCCAAAGATCCTGGATCTTGAGAACCTATTGATTGAAAACAAGATCTTCATTGACAGAACCGCAAAAGTCGGGACCTTGCCATTGGATCTTGCCATCAATTACGGGGTGACAGGCCCCATCTTACGGGCTTCCGGGCTGGCTTACGACCTCAGAAGGGTTGATGATTACAGCGTCTATCCTGAACTGGATTTTGAAATCCCTGTCGGTAAAGGAGAAATGGGTGAAGTCGGTGATTGCTGGGACCGTGCCTGGGTACGTGTAAAAGAATGTTATGAGTCGCTGCGGATCATTGAACAGTGCCTGGACCAATTGAACGGACCCCATAAAAGAACAAGAGACTTCAATCCTCAGGCTTTGGTACCCAAAAAGATCAGACCAAAGGCTCAGGATCTGTATGTGAGATCCGAACATCCAAAAGGGGAATTGGGATACTTCTTCAGGACAGATGGCCGTGCAGATACTGCCATTCGATGCAAGGCACGTTCTTGCTCTTTTTCCAATCTTTCCGTACTTCCTGAGATCAGCAAAGGATATATGCTTGGTGACCTGATTGCCATAGTAGGATCATTGGATTTTGTGATGGGCGAAGTAGATCGCTAACTTTAGTACATGATTCCGGTACTTTCGGCAACACAAACCAGGGAGGCTGATGCCTATTCCATACAAAATGAGCCCATCCCATCAGTAGATTTGATGGAACGAGCCTCTCATGCCTTTGCCAATAAATTTACTGAGCTGGCAGGCAGAGGGCATAGACTCTATGTTTTTTGCGGGACCGGCAACAATGGTGGGGATGGCCTGGCAGTCAGCAGGCTTTTGATCAAGCAGGGGTTTGATGTACGGGTTTTTGTCGTGGGAACTCCTGAAAAAGGATCACCGGACTTTAAGATCAACCTGGAACGCTTAGAAGCACTGACCTCAGTCAGCCAGGTACATTCAGCTAATCATTTTCCCAGGCTCGATAAGCACGATATTGTAATTGATGCGCTTTTTGGATCTGGTTTGAGTAGACCGCTGGAAGGATTATTTGCTAACCTCGTCAATCACATCAATGAATCAAAAAGCAACATCTACAGCATTGATATTGCCAGTGGCCTCTTTGCTGATCAGCCTCCTCAAGGCAAAGCTATTATTGAGCCTCTTCATACTATTTCTTTTCAATGTCCTAAAGCAGCTTTTTTCCATCCCTCATCAAAATCTTATACCGGCCAGTGGCATGTGGTAGATATTGGCCTTGATCAGGGTTTTATCAAATCACTGGAAGTAGATCAATACTATTCCGAAGCTGAAGATTTTTATTCAGTAGTTCCCAGGAGATCAAAATTTGATCACAAGGGAGATGCAGGGAGGGTGAAAATCGTTTCAGGGAGCAAAGGCAAAATGGGGGCAGCTGTGCTATGTGCCAGAGCTGCCTTGAGGACAGGCGCGGGACTGGTATTTGTACAGACGCCAGCCTGTGGAAGGGATGTCTTGCAAGCGTCTGTACCTGAGGCCATGGTCCTTGAAGATAAGGGCATGGAGGTGATCACAGAAATAGAAGTGGGTGATTATGATGCCATAGCCCTGGGGCCAGGATTGGATACAAAGGAGGATACAAGGAAAGCTGTGAGAACGTTTTTGGAAAAAGGCTCAAGTCCTGTGATCATAGATGCAGACGGCTTGAACATACTTTCCCTGGACAAAGACTTACTGAAGCGTGTACCCCCTCAAAGTATCCTTACCCCTCACCCGGGAGAATTCAAACGCCTGGTTGGTGAATGGTCCAATGACTTCGAAAAGATTGAGCTGCTCAGAAAGTTCGCCACAGATCATCAATTCAATGTACTCCTCAAAGGTGCCTACTCGGTGGTGTGTTCGTCGTCCGGTGATTGCCATTACAATTGTTCGGGCAATCCGGGTATGGCGACTGGCGGCAGTGGGGATGTACTTACCGGTGTGATTGCTGCTTTGCTGGGACAGCTAAAAAAGCCATTCGAAGCCCTGCACCTTGGGGTCTTTCTCCATGGACTGGCAGGTGACCTCGCCGCTGAAAATATTGGCACTACTGGTATGATTGCTTCGGATATCATTGACAAGCTACCTTCTGCTGTTAAAAAAATACAATTCTGATTTTTGCCTAAAAAAGGCTCTTGAAACGAATCAAAAATACTTTTTAACGATTTTTAAGAGTTAAAAAGCACCATTAACGTAATTTTCACAATAAAATTTTATTCAAATAATTAAACATTGGCGATTTTTTTGCGTACTTTGTAAGTACAACCATGCACAATAAACTTATCATAGCGACGTTTGGATTATTTTTCGCAGTCAGCGGACTAGCTCAGACGGATAATGGTGAGTCGGTTAACCCTGAAATAAATTTCACTAATCAATCTTTGGCAGCTGAAAACAAAATAGAGGTTTATCCAAACCCTGCTGTCGAATTCATTATTGTTGAGGTGTCCAACTCTTCTCTGGAAAACGTAGAGTTTGAGATGCACAGCATCATCGGCAACAAGATTGAAATTTCTTCTGAAAACCTCTCTCAAGACAAATATCGAATTCCTGTTAAAGACCTTGCATCAGGTTATTATTTCCTGGTTGTGAAGGACGAAATATCCAGGTTTAAAAAAGCTTACAAATTTTTGAAGTCTAATTAAGGCCTTCCAAAAGGCTTCAGTTACTACTTACCCCCACAATCCCGTAATCCTTGCTTATATCTAATTCCTTTTCGAACCATGGAGTAGATAAACCATACCCTGTTTAACCTTGACCATGATGAGAAGGGTATAGACATCCTGATCCAATAGTCATTGTCTCACTATAAACGATTGACCCTGGCGAGGTTTCATTTCGTTTCCTCACAGATTCTCTCTTCAAGTAAGGTTCTCAACAGCGCCTGTTAAAATGCTGATTGCGCCCTGGCGTAGTAGGTATTCAACATCTGCTCATAGGTAGAAGCACGTTGGTCATAGCCGTGGGCTTTATATGCCTGTGTAAGTTCATTCAAGGTGAACAACTTCTTCCTTAGCATATCCCGATCATTGATCCCCTTATCAAACAGGTAATCCAGATACTCTTCAGCATTTTTAGCTGCTATATCTGCGATCTCATTGGCTTTCGCCTCTTCTCCTACGCCAAGCAAGATCGATACCTGTTGTACATTGAATTCATCATATGGAATGGACTCGTTGGGCATCACCTCTAGTGACTTCAGCATGACAGCTTTAGCCCTTTCCGTATCTCCGTTCTCCAATAGTTTAGTGCCCAGCGTATTGAATGCAGAGCGATGGTTCAGACAGAAATTCCTATAATCCTCAGAATAATAGACCTCAGCGTTATCAAGATTTCTCCAGAAGTAATTATTCATCATGTTGTCGTACATCAGCTCCGTGTCCACCAGGAAGTCATCACCACTGCCGGATGATACTGGCAACAACCTGTAAGCAATACCTTCCTGCACCACATACCTTCTGATGTCAAAATTCAAGCTAAATAAAGATGTTGTGTTGAAGTAGATTGGTCTTTCCCAGTTGGAGTTTACAATCAGGTCAATCACTGCCAGATCACTTTTGTAGAGTGCACTTTCTTTAATTCCCCAGGTCATACGATCCACTATCTTGTCCTCATGCTCTTTCGGGATGATCCCTAAAGACTTAACCCGCTCCACATCTACTGGCAAGGTCATCGCTTTTGCAGGTATGGTTGTCAAAGTAGATCCGAGCCTGGAAGGAACCTGCAGCCTTGAATCGCCTGCTTTCACGAGGTTTAAATACTGTCGGGCATTGATGGCCCCCTGGATGCCTTTGTTCTCCATCACCACCAGATAATCATTCGGACCTCCCTGACGGTAGTTTTCTGCTGTCAGGCCAAATGGCAATGGCTCCGATTCATAAGCAGGACGCATCATCTGATTGATATACCAGTCTGTATTAAAATAACTCAATACAATCACCCTTACATCTGTCCTGAAGCCTTCTACCTCCTGCGCATACCAAAGTGGGAATGTATCATTGTCACCTCCTGTGAATATGATCGCATTAGGAGCACAAGAATTCAGATAGTTCTTTGCTGCATCCACTGAGAAATAGCGATCTGACCGGTCATGGTCATCCCAGTTTTCTGTGGCCATCAAGGTTGGTACGGAAAGTGCCAGGATGCCTGCAAGCGCTGCCGCTACCTTACCATTTTTCATGAAAGTAGAAAACAGATCATAAAGAGCCAGGACACCAAAGCCTATCCAGATTGCAAATACATAGTACGATCCTGCATAGATGTAGTCCCGCTCTCTCGGCTCTATTGGAGGTGAGTTGAGGTAGAGTACTAGTGCGGCTCCGGTCAGGAAGAACAGCAGTAAGGTTACCCAAAAATACTTTTGATCTTTCCTGAATTGGATAAACATACCAAAGAGTCCTAGCAACAGGGGTAAAGCATAGTAAATGTTTCTACCCTTATTCTGCTTTATCACTTCCGGTATGTCATCTGTTGGGAATATTACCTCACTGGCTCCCTGAATATCGGAAGCTCTTCCGGCAAAATTCCACATGAAGTAGCGTTTATACATGTGCCCTAGCTGATAGGTAAACATGAATTGGAGGTTGTCAATAAAATTAGGTTTTTCTCCTTCAGCCAGCCCTGTGATCTCCCGGTACCGCTGAACATGACGGCCATCGGTACTGTACATCCGGGGGAGTATGGTCGTGTGCTGAGGATCGTAGACATATTCTACTTTATAGTCTTTCACCTCGTACTTGTCTTCACCTCTCATGTATACCTTAGCACCACGTTCCTGACTGATCACAGAAGCCGTAAAGTAATGCCCGTGTACCAAAGGTCGGCTACCGTATTGTTCTCGCTTCAGGTATGAAACGAATGAGAGAATGTCTTCCGGGTTATTTTCATCAATCGGAGGATTATAATTACTTCTGATCAATACCAAAGTATATGATGAGTAACCAATCATGATGAATGTAAAGCATAGCAGAGCAGTGTTCAACACGACTTTGCTTTTCTTCACAGAATAAAAGATTCCATAGATCAGTCCACCTAAAAAGGCCAGACCGAAAAAGATGGTACCCGATCCGAATGGAAGCCCCAGCCCATTCACGAAAAAGATTTCGAGAGAACCAGCCAGAGATGGTAAGCCGGGTATCACTCCTACCATCACCACTCCGATGATAGCAAAGGCTCCTGCAAGGGTAAGGAGGATACCTCGCTTATTAAAGTTTTGATATTTTTTGAAATAGAAAATCAATGCCATCGCAGGGATGGTAACCAGGTTAAGCAGGTGAACTCCGATGGACAGACCCACCATGTAGGCGATTAAGATCAGCCACTTGTTTCCTTTGGAATCATCTTCAATATTTTCCCATTTCAGGATGGCCCAAAATACGAATGCAGTGAAAAAAGCCGACATACCATATACTTCCGCTTCCACGGCAGAGAACCAGAAAGTATCTGAAAAAGTACAGGCCATCGCGCCAACAAATCCGGCTCCCATGATCAGGATGGTCTGTTGCTCAGTTTCTTCACCGGATTTAATACCCAATACGCGCTTTACCAGGTGAGTGATCGACCAGAAAAGGAAAAGGATGGCAAATGCACTACTCAGAACGCTAAGGATATTTACCCAATAGGCTACCTGGGTAACATCCCCAAATGCCAGCATGGAGAACATCCGGCCTATCAGCAGAAAAAAAGGTGCTCCCGGAGGGTGTGGTACCTCGAGCTTGTAGCTACAGGCAATAAATTCCCCACAATCCCAGAAACTGGCAGTTGGCTCTACTGTAAGTAGATAAACAATGAATGCTATTAGAAAGCTAAACCATCCTACGATAATATTGATCCTTTGATATCCCATAGATTGCTATGTCTTTTTCAGAGATTGAGAGGCGAAATTAGTCATTTGTAATAATAAAGCCGGATGCAAGCTAAGTAAATCAGGAGCATCCTCTGTTAAATCCTGTGAATTTAACTGCGATAGGCTAAAACATAATAAGCAAGCCAAAAAAAGAACAGGAAAACGTACGAGCTTGTCACTACATAAAAGCTGATTTTTAGTCGTTTTCCACTGATCCAGTATACGCCCACAATGAGTAACCACCAATAGACCAATTCAAAGAGGTTCAGGGATTTGAGGGGGTAGTGCCATTGTGTCGATACCTGCGTATAATCCACAAGATTCATCACACTCAATGGATAAAAAGCCTGGTAATCCTGATAGTTCAGGTCCTGTGGTATTATCGTAAACCAGCCAATTTTAAAGATTTCAGCCACTATGAATATCAATTCACCAATCATAATCAGCTTCCAGAGCTGGGCAAATGTTATTCGGTACCCGAACATAAAGCAGCCCACCCAAAGGGTAAAGGTGGTAAATGCAAATTTCCAGGCCAGGAAGATAGGCACTGATATATATGTCAATCCAAAAAAAAGATCAAAAACCCACATTTCTCCTCTTTCCTGAAGAATTTCAAAGGCCGCAATATTATCAATGATCAACATGCGTTTTAAGAAGTACAGTACTACGTAAATCAGACACAATGAAATGAATAGCAATCGACCATCTATGCCAAACCAATTCTGTAAAAAATCCTCTCTGTACCTACTTAACCAATTCATTGCTGTAAATTCACGGCGTGTTAGCGATATCTGGGAACTATCAACTTCCGGAATCGTTATTGCGAAGATAGGATATGAATAGAATCATATTATTTTTTTTTCTGGCATGCCCGGCCTTTCTGAGTTACGCCCAACCTGAGGAAAGGGTGGATACTACGCACAGTCTCCTGGAAAACAGATACATCCAAATTGAGGCTACACAAGCAATCAATGATCTTTACAACTTTGAATTTGACAGGTCTTATCGACATTTTCTATACCTAAAAAAGCAATATGGATGGCATCCACTGCCTTACTTCATGATTGGTCTTAATTACTGGTGGAGAATCCTGCCTAACGTAGAGAATAAAGAATGGGACGAGCCTTTTATCGCATACATGGACTCATCCATTGTTCTGGCAGAGCGACTTAGAGAAAAGTACAACAAAGTGGAGGGGGCGTTTTTCCTCGCTGCAGCCTATGCTTTTAAGGGACGGTTATATTCTGACAGAAGTGATTATGGGAAAGCAGCATTTGCAGGAAGGAATTCACTGAAATACCTGGAAGAGTGCAAGGGGCATGAAGAGTTGAGTCCTGAACTGCTGTTTGGTGATGCGTTGTTCAATTATTATGCTGAGTGGATTCCTGAGAATTATCCGCTTCTGAAACCTCTCATGCTTATGTTTCCGGAAGGCGACAAGCAATTGGGGATTCAGCAGCTCAAGACGGTGGCAAGAAATGCTTTTTATACCAGGACAGAGGCTCAATATTATCTCATGCGTATTGCCTACTTTGAAGATGGTGACTATGCCACATCGATACAGCTGGCAGAATATTTACATGAGACCTTTCCTAAAAACTCCTACTTCCACAGATTTTATGCACGCCTGTTGTATCAAACAGGAAAATATGATCAGGCACTTGAAGAATCCTACAGCATTTTAAATAGAATAGACAGCGCTTATGCCGGATATGAAACCAATGCCGGCCGATACGCCTCATTTTTTGCCGGCCATATCAACGAAATCAGACGAGATTATGAAAAGGCTAAAAAATACTTCAACTTGTCGATTGAATTCAGTGAATATGGCGGACATACTGATATGGGATACTACTACTATTCCATTCTTCACCTGGGAAGGATTGCAGAAACTGAAGGAGACACGGATTCCGCAAAAGACTATTTCAAGCAAGTAAGAAAACTCACCAAACGCAAACACCCGGCCAATGAAGAGGCCCGGGAGAAGCTGAAAGAACTCTAGTCCTTCTTCTTCATCATTTTTTCAATCTCATTTAGCTCATCCCTTAGGCGGGCTGCTTCCATGAAATCAAGGTCTTTCGCCGCTTTTTCCATCTGTTCTCTGGTCTGTACAGCCATTTTCTTCAGTTGATCCTGATCCATATAGGCTACTACAGGATCGGCGGCTACAGTTGTGTTCTCACTTTCCACATAATATTTCTTATTTCGTCGGGCGTCAGTAACTCCGGCTTTTCGTAGAACAGAAGCTTTGTTGTTGATGATCGTCTTTGGTTCAATGCCATGCTCCTCATTATAGGCCTGCTGGATGCTCCTCCGTCTGTTGGTTTCGTCAATGGCTTTTTGCATGGAGTCCGTTATTTTATCTGCATACATGATCACTTCGCCGTTCACATTTCTGGCCGCCCGGCCAATGGTCTGAACCAGCGAACGCTCATTTCTCAGGTATCCTTCCTTATCCGCATCCAGGATCGTAACAAGGCTTACCTCAGGAAGGTCGAGCCCTTCTCGCAAAAGGTTGACACCCACCAATACATCAAATACCCCGTCACGAAGATCCTGCAGGATCTGTACCCGGTCCAAAGTATCTACTTCCGAGTGAATATATCTTGTTTTAACACCTGCATTTAATAGATATTTTGAGAGTTCCTCAGCCATTCGCTTGGTCAATGTGGTGACTAAAACCCTTTCCTCCCGCTCTATTCTCACCTGAATTTCTTCCATCAGGTCATCTATCTGATTTAGGCTTGGCCGCACGTGAATTACAGGATCTAAAAGCCCTGTTGGTCTGATCAATTGTTCCACCACCACTCCTTCTGACTTTCTCAGCTCATATTCCGACGGTGTGGCACTTACAAACACCACCTGGTTCAACATGCTTTCAAATTCATTGAACGTGAGTGGCCGGTTGTCAAGTGCTGACGGAAGCCTGAATCCATAGTCAACCAGGTTCACCTTCCTGCTCCTGTCCCCTCCCCACATACCTCTCACCTGCGGCACAGTCACATGGCTTTCATCAATGATCATCAGGTAGTCATCCGGAAAATAATCCAGCAGGCAGAAAGGACGGGTTCCCGGATCTCGCCGGTCAAAATATCTTGAATAATTCTCTACGCCGGAGCAATAGCCAATTTCGCGGATCATCTCCACATCAAATTCGGTCCGTTCTTTCAGCCTTTTGGCCTCCATGTATCTTTTCTCCTGCTCAAAGAACTGTACCTGGGCTACCAGATCATCCTGGATCTCAGTGATGGCTACATTGAGCATGTCCTTACCTGTCACAAAAAGGTT
This sequence comes from Cyclobacteriaceae bacterium, assembly GCA_965228595.1. GTDB lineage: Bacteria > Bacteroidota > Bacteroidia > Cytophagales > Cyclobacteriaceae > UBA7330. Next base: position 1,617,931 of record OZ245828.1, read on the forward strand.
TGCCGGGAAGATTGTCACCAGTCTCTCCTCAGATATCTTTTCGCCGGTTTGCGGGTCAATCCGATGAATGGATTCAATTTCATCTCCCCAGAAGATAAAGCGATAGGCAAAGTCGGCATAAGCGATAAAAACATCCACCGTATCACCCTTTACCCGAAAGTTTCCACGTTTGAATTCCACTTCAGTCCGGTTGTAGAGGATCTCCACCAGCTTAAACAGGAATTGATTCCTGGGGATCACTTCTCCCTCCTGGACCTTGAGCACATTCTTCCCGAATTCCTCCGGATTGCCAATACCATAAATACAGGATACCGATGCTACCACCAATACATCTCTTCGTCCCGACAGTAAGGATGAAGTGGCACTCAAACGAAGTTTTTCTATCTCCTCATTGATTGAAAGGTCTTTCTCTATGTAGATGTTGGAGGTAGGGATATATGCTTCCGGCTGATAATAGTCGTAGTAAGAGATAAAATATTCGACCGCATTTTCAGGAAAAAAGTATTTGAACTCCCCGTAGAGCTGTGCAGCCAGTGTCTTGTTGTGGCAGAGCACCAAAGTAGGGCGATTTATTTCTTTTACCACATTCGCCATGGTAAAAGTTTTGCCGGATCCGGTAACACCTAACAGTGTCTGAGCAGGTTCACCTGAATCTAAACCTTTTACCAACTGCTTGATCGCTGCTGGCTGATCACCTGTTGGCTCATACTCTGAAATTAATTTAAAGTCCATACAAAAAGTTGTACTAGCTATTCCAGATCTCCCAGGACTTGTCTGCCTGAAGATGCAACATCTCTATACCATTTTTAACCTGAGCACCCTGACCCAATCCTTTTTGCATAAAAAGTGTCGTTTCAGGATTATACACCAGGTCAAATAAAAAGTGAGATGGTCCTAAAGCATCATAAGGAATGTCAGGGCAATTTTCCACTTTAGGGTGCATCCCTAAAGGGGTGGTATTCACTATCAATTGATTCTCCCTGATCCTTTCAGGTGTTAGCTGATCATAACTTATGACCCCTTTACCTGCATTCCGGGAAACAAAAACAACCTGAATCCCTAAATCATCCAACACAGCCCTTACTGCTTTTGAAGACCCCCCTGTACCCAGTATCAAAGCATTCTTAACGGAATTGTCAGGCAGGAAGTTCTCCAGTGAAGTTCGAAAACCAAAATAGTCCGAATTATACCCGGTAAGCTTGTCACCAGTTCGCTTGATCACATTTACTGCACCTACTTTTTCAGCACTTTGATCCAGCGCATCCATGTATTGTCTTACGGCTTGCTTGTGTGGCACTGTTACATTGATCCCAACAAGATTTGGATCCTTCCATAAACCTGGAAATAAATCGATGGTCTCAAGTTCGTACAGTTCATACTTATGGTCTGCTAATCCCAGTTTCTTAAACTTCTCTGTAAAATATTTTTTAGAAAAAGAGTGTCCGAGCGGATAACCAATTAAACCGAAGTGTTTCATGCTTTCACCTGCTTTCCAGCTTGTTCCAAAAGCACTACAATACCAATACCCAGGATGAAAAACAAAATGGCTATGCCCAGATAATTATCCATTCCCGTCACAATGGAGTAATGGGTAGGCATCACATTATCAAGATCAATTTTCCAGGGCCAGATCTTATTCAAAGATCCAAGCATAAACCCGGCTAAGACAGACATGGTCACTGGCTTGTAGTGCTGAAGCAACCAATGGATCAACTTTGAAAATGAAATAATACCCACCAGACAACCAAGACCAAATACAGCTATCACACCCAGGTTAAGGTCTTTCACAGCACCTAAAACATAGTCGTATTTGCCAAGCAGCAGGAGGATAAAGCTACCAGAGATGCCCGGTAAAATCATGGCGCATATGGCAATCGCTCCGGACATAAACACAAACCACAAGGATTCGGTCGTCTCACCCGGCACAAAGGAGGTGATGGCATAGGCAATGAAAGCCCCCAGGATAAATCCAACATAATCAGACCCCTTCATTTTAGAAGGCGAAACATAAAAAACTGAGACCAGAATCAGTCCAAAGAAAAACGACCACACCTGTATCGGGTGCTCATCCAACAGATAGGTGATCAATCGGGCTAAAGAAAAGATTGAGATCAGTATCCCCAGCAACACATTCAGCAGAAAGGCACCATTGATCCGCTCCCAGACAGCCTTGATCCGGAACTTTAGTAAAAATTGTACCAGCGTTCCGTCAACAGATTTGATTGAATTGATGAGCTCTTCGTAGATCCCGGTAATCAAGGCGATGGTTCCGCCAGAGACACCCGGAATCACGTCTGCACCACCCATGGCCATCCCCTTGAGCAGTAATATGATTCGGTTTAGCATGGGAGTAATGTGTTTCTCCTAATATTATTATTTGTTTTTCAGGAAGTGGTCGAACGTATCACCACGTAGCCCTAAACGAATGGTCTCCAAAGGAATCACTTCATTCGGTGCTATGTTTCCAAGGTTGACGTTGGCACCTATTAATTTGATAAACCAAACCTGCTGTTCTTTCTGTGGAGCCTCCCAGATGATACGATCCTCAGGGATCTTTGTCAGGATCTCTTCTACAAGTCCCTGCCTCACTTCTCCGGAATCCCTGAACAAACCTACATTGCCCGATTCCCTGGCTTCACCAATCACTTTCCATGCTCCGGCATCCAGTTCGGTTTGCATTTGTTCAATCCATTTATAAGGAGGGATGATCTTAGCAGCATCTTTAGATCCAACTTCACTGAGAACAATCACTTGCTTAGACAGCGTGGATATATAATCACATTTCTTTTCATGATCCAGTGTAATGGATCCGTCCGATACCTCGGCATACTCGAGTCCGAAATCCTCCAGTACCTTCTGATACTCTTCAAACTGACCTCTGATAATGAAGGCTTCAAACAAGGTACCTCCCAGGTAACAAGGAATATCAGCACTTTTATAAAGTGCTATTTTCTCTTTTAACTTCGGGGTAACAAAAGAAGTCGACCATCCAAATTTCACAATGTCGATATAATCGCCACACGTCTCAATGAGATCTTCTACCTCTCTCATGCTAAGTCCTTTATCCATGACCATGGTATAACCATTGGTACGGGGTTTAGACGTTCGATAAGGCAGATCATTTAATCTATAATTCATAGTAAATTAACCATGGGGTTGAATTGGTGCTCAAAAATCAAAAATTCTGATCAAAAAAAGGGGAAGATCAGGAATTGTTTTTCTTGTACTGGTTGATGATTTTAAACAAAGCCTTTTGTGTATGCAGCTTAGGAAAGAAGTCATACAGCACTGTATGACCCTCATAATTCAGCATAAGGGCGGTCTCTAACCTGTTGATTGCTTCTTTGTATCGTCCCTTTTCAATGAGATAAACCACACTTCTGTAGTAGAGATTGGCATTTTCCGGATTCTCATTTATTCCATCTTCCAGGACTTCCAGGGCATAGTCTACGTCTCCCTGCTCAAAATAAAGATAAGACCAGTTGAGCCAAACCTGGGAATCTTCCGGCTCCATCTCACTGGCTTCGGTATATGCATCAATGGCTGAAACAATGTTGCCAGTCTTATATTCAGCCTCAGCCACGGCTTTCCAATAAGCTCCGTTTTCAATATCAAGTTTCAATGCTTTGTTCAGGAAGTGAATGGCTTCAAACCATTTTTCCTGGGATGATAAAGTCATCCCTACACCATACCAGGCCTCGTGATAGAACTGATCCAGCTTGGTTGCTTTCTGATAATACTTTATCGCCAGATCAAATTGTTTCATTTTATCATAGACCGCTCCGAGGTAACAATAAATTTCTGCGGAAGGTCCTTCTATCTCCTGCGTCCTCTTATAGGCCACCAGGGCTTTCTGGTACTCACCCATGTTCATATAGGTGTTGCCCATATTGAAAAAAGCACTGCTAAAGTCCTCCTCTATGGCTACGGCAAATTCGTATGCATCTATGGATTTTTCATAGTTCCCCAGCTTATTATAGACAATTCCCAGGTTGTACCAGGCGTATTCTGAATAGGGATCCTGATCTATAAATTTTTCGTAGTAAGAAAGACTGCTTTCCAGCTCACCAATGATATCCAGGCAATAGGCCAGCTCATACAAAGCGTTTTCATTGAGGATATTTTCCTCAATGGCCAGCTTATAATGCTCTATGGCCTCCTCATAATTGTTCATCCCCTGATAAGCCAAACCAATGCTGTAGTGGATTTCATCTTTATCCTCCACAAAATCAATAGCTAGCTTATATGCTGCGATGGCTTCTTTATATTCGGAAATCATGGAATGAATAGATCCTTTGAGGATCAAGAGCTCCGGGTCGTTGGGCTGAATGAGCAATACATTTTCTATCAACCGAATGGCATCCTCATATCGCTCTAATTTGGTGTACACATCTGCACACTCTATGGTCAGATCGATCGAATAAGAAAAATGATCCAATGCTAACTCACAAGCCTTCAGGGCCATGGAGTATTTTTCATGAGCCTGGTAGTAGTTGATGACTTCCAGATAAGTATCTTCATCAAAGTAATGATTTTCTTTATTCTTAAGGAAAGCTTCAAACTTTCTGATCAACTCCCTCTGCTCCTTGTGTTTATACTCTTCTTTCATAAAGGCGTTAAAAAAGTACTAAATCAGATTAAAACAATTTAATCCAATTTTTCATTCGAAAACGTAATCAACGCTGAAAACTTATCCACAAAATTACCGATTGTTTATTAGGGGAATGGCAAAAATTGCCGGAATATATTGCAAACTTAATCTTCGTAGTATCCATGGGCATATCCTGCGCCATATCCATAACCATAACCCCTGCCATTTGATTTCATTGAATTGAAAACAATTGTCAGGTTGGAAAAACGATTTACCTTCTTCAGGTTTTCCAGGGACTTCACAAATGAGCGATTTGAATAGTCAGCCCGCATGATATACATCTGCAGGTCTGATTTCTTCATGGATTGGACGGCATCAGTCACCAGCCCAATCGGTGGTGTATCCAGAATAACGAGGTCATACTTTTTCTTTAACTCACCGAGAAGTTTTTCATATTTCCCATTGAGAATCAACTCTGAAGGATTCGGAGGAATAGGACCTGCTACGATATAATTGAGGTTTTTGATCTTGGATTCTCTGATGCAATCTTCCAGTTTACTTTTCCCTATGAGTAGTGTGCTGACGCCATTTTCCCCATTCTCAGAATCAAATGCCAGGTGAACCTTGGGTTTCCGCATATCCATGTCCACTACACAAACCTTATTTTTTGATAGGGCCACGATAGCTGCCATATTCACAGCCACAAAGGTTTTTCCCTCCCCGCTGATCGTAGAGGTGATCGTTACTGTTTTCTGAGAACTGGATCCCTGAAGGAACTCCATGTTTGTACGGATCGTCCTGAGTGACTCACTGATAGAGGATTTGGAATCCGCATCGACAATCAGTTTGGAGTCCTCCATTTTTTTCTTGGAATAATAAGGAACTGAACCAATAATAGGGACATCTGTGAGCCTTTCAAGCTCTTTTAAACTGGTAATCTTATTATTTGCTAGATATGCTATGAGTAAAAATCCAATGGACAAAACAATCCCCAGTGTAGCCCCCACTCCCATGATCAGCAGTGGTTGCGGCTTAATCGGTGCGCTTTCGAGTGAGGCGGAAGATAATATAACTGATTTTGGCACTGTCCCGGCCTTGGTGATCTCCAGCTCCATTTTGGATTGACGAAGGGAAAGTAAAAAGTCTTCCTGAAGCGAGTAGAGCCGCTGATTTTTGTTGTACTCAGTTCCCATGGTAGGCAATTCCACAAAATTTCCTTCCAGCTTATTTTTCCGAACTTGTAGTTCTGTGAGGCGCGTGTTTAATGCTTCTTTGTATTCGTCTACCAATTCAAATAAATTACTCCGCTGATTTTTCAGCCTGTTGTCCAGTCGCCCTATGACAAAAGTATTTTCATTATATGATTCCAGCTTTTCCTGTTTTTCACCTTGAATTTCAACGTAGCTCTTAAGCGCATCAGAAATCATTGCGGGCATTTGATTAAGCAAAAGTGGACTCACCATGATGGGCTCATCACTCAGCAATTGCTTTTCCAAAACTTCGATATCTATCAGTCGGGACCTGAGATTGAATCTTTGTGAGTCAAGGACATTGAGCAGGTTAATGGTCTTGGAAAGATCACTCTCGAGATTGGTCGTCCTGTTTTTGATGATAAAAGATTCAAAATAATCCTCAAAAGATTCAAGCTTCTCTTCCGTAGCTTTAATCTGATCATCCAGGAATTTGATTTTTTGCTCCAGAACCGTGTTTTTGGTCTCCTTGGTATAACCCAGATATAAAGTATCTATAGCTACGACGAAGTCTCTTGCTTTATACTTATTAAAATCCTGCAAGGAGATGAGTATCGTCTTGGCATTCAGGTTTTCAGGTCTCACGGTCACATTCTGTTGCAGATAGTTGATGAGTGCTTCCCTGCTATTGACCGTAAAGTAGTATTTGCCCAGCACCTCATCCCCCTTGAAATAATTCGTTTTCTCAATCAAAAAATTGAAATGATCAGTGTTGATAGGTTCTCCAAACCGATGCTCTGCCTTGATTACTTCTCCCTCGAAATCATAGGAAAGCTCAAATTCCTGGTCATTTTTTAGTGTTACATCAATTGGTTTGTCATAGAAAGCGGAGTTCTTTATCTTAAATGCAACGACAAAGGGACTGTTTCGATACCGCTCGTCTACCAGAAACTCTCCGTAGTAATAATAGGAGACATCCATGTCGATGACGTCTACTACTTTGCTGAAGAACAATTTGGATTTCAGGAGTTCAATTTCACCGGATATCTCGTTCAGATCCAGTGCCTCTATGTTGGTCCCCAGACCCAGAGAAGAAGCTTCACTCTCAAATTGTAGCCTTAGGATTGATTTCGATTCGTAAACAGGTTTTGTATATCGGACTATGAGGTAGGACACCCCTACGCAAACACCAAAAAAAACCAAAAGCAACCACCATTTCTTCTTAATGAGGTACAGGAATTTTTCAGGATCAAAAGTGTTTAGGATATCCTGCGACTCTCTTCGATATGGTTCCTGAGGTGCTGTCAATTAGATAGATTTTGGATAACTACAATTAAAGTAAGCACAGAAGTGGTAAGGCCCAGGATAGGTGTCACATCCCGAAGCGATTCCAGCCACGGTCTTCTCCAGGGTTCCACATATATAATATCCTCAGATTCCACAGCCACCACAGAACTCCGCATCCCGTGTAAAGTGGCGAGGTCAATTTGAAAAACCTTTGGATTTGCTAAATCCCCTCTGATCAATTTGATGTTGTGTGCTTTAGATCCCAGGTTAAGCCCGCCATATAAGGCCAAAACTTCAACAATGGATGTGTTTTCATTTTCCAGGGGTATGACCTGGCCCCCATTGGCACCAAGTACTATCACCCTGCGATTAATCACAGAAAGCTTCACAAAAGGCTCCACATAGTGCTCCTGATAATCCTTCTCGAGTATTTTTTCAGCTTCGTCAATGGTAAGTCCGGTAAGATTTTTTTTACCAACCATAGGCAGTTTCACGATGCCGTCAGCCTGGATCAAATATTGGTAACGGGTTCGTTGTTGAAGCATCTGGTTACTTTGCTGCTCCATCAACTCAAAATTTGGATCAATGAGTCGTTCACCTTCATTGGTAAAGACCTCCAATTGCAACCTGTCATCAGGCTGAAGCCGATAGTTGGAAGTGGCCTGAGAAACAGCCTCGCTGAGGTCCTCAGATGTGAATTGGTCATTTAGCCTGAAAAGAATATCCTGCTTGTAGCTCTTACAGCCAAATAAGATGAAGATGATCAGAAGGTAATGTTTTCTAAGAATTATTTTTTTTGTCATGTTGATTACAATCAACGAATTTCAACGAAAATACAGATTACTGCAAAAACAATGCTCAAGTAGCTATTTTAATTAGCTTTTTTCCCCGGATAGCTCCTTTATTTTTTGCTCATACAGCCCAATCACGATGTTCTCGTCATAATTTTCCTCTATGTGTTTTCTTGAATCGGTATGCATCTGCAGCTTTTCTTCTCTGTTGAGACTCAAATATAGTCTCATCTTATTTGCCAGGTCTTTGCTGTCTTTCACCTTACATAAGAAACCATTTACACCATCCTTTACCACCTGACGGCACCCCGGGACATCAGTAGCTATCAGCGCTTTACCCATTGCGCCCGCCTCAAGAAGTGTTTTTGGGGTACCCTCCCTGTATGATGGCAACACCACCACATCAGCCGCTTCAATGTACTTTCTAATATCGTCCTGATGATCCAACCACTCAATGCAGGACCCGGATTTCCATTCATCTATAAGCGCTCGATCAATACTTCGGGCATGGCCTGGTTCATATCCACCGATTATCCGGAACTTTACATTGGAGTGCCGGGAACACATGTGCTTGGCCGCCTCCGAAAATTCAATTACACCCTTTTCAATGATCAACCGACCAATCATGAGGAAAGTGGTGGTCTTATCGGGGTTAAATGGGTACAATTGAAAATGCTGAAGATTTACCCCCGAGCCGGGCAAAACACTGGTTTTTTTCAGGTTAATAGGTACTACCTCCACAAAATCCTTTCGATCCTCCTCGTTTTGAAAGAATATCCAGCTACTAAACCTAAATGCAAGCCTGTATAAGGTCACAGCGATCTTTTTTAGACTCCCTTTCCATAGAAAGACTGTCCCCAGTCCACTCACATTACAAATACATGGAATTTTCAATACTGCCGAAACGAGGGACGTATAAATATTTGGTTTGATCGTATAGGTGAGAATGATATCAGGTTTCGAAGTTTTCAAAATGCCATACAGTCTCCAGATCAGGCTCAGGTCCGTAACCGGATTGGTGCTGGTGCCAGGAAAATCCAACGCATAGTAGCTGCATCCCAGATCAACCAGTTTTTGCGAATAATCATCTTTGGGTGCTATCGCTATTATCTGATGACCCTGCGCCATGAAATGATCGATCAACCCCTTCCTGAAGTTGTAGATATTCCAACTGGTGTTTATGATTATTGCTATTTTCAAATTTTAGACCTCTTCTGAAAGATGATTTCCACTAATTTTGAACTTTCAATACACAATTAATGTATTGCAAAACAACGGGTTATCTATGATTGATACAAAAAAAGAAGTCGAGACGTGTGTAATAGTGGCTGTAACGCCTAAGAATCAGTCCGAAGAAAAGACGCAGGAGCTGATGGATGAATTGGAGTTTTTGGCAGCTACCATGCATATCCAGACTAAAAAAGCCTTCGTTCAAAAACTCGAACATCCCGATCCCAGGTCATTTATTGGGAAAGGAAAACTTGAAGAAATCAAAATTTTTGTAAAGGCCGAGGGCATAAAAAACGTCATTTTTGATGATGACCTCACTCCTTCCCAGCTCAGAAACCTGGAAAAAGAGCTGAAAGTACGTATCTACGACAGAAGTTTGTTGATCCTGGAGATATTCCTCAATCGTGCTCAGACCGCCCAGGCCAGGACTCAGGTAGAGCTGGCCAGATATCAGTATCTCCTGCCCAGACTAACGCGAATGTGGACTCACCTGGAACGTCAGCGAGGGGGTACATCTACACGGGGTGGTGCCGGTGAGAAAGAAATTGAAACGGATAGAAGGATCATCCGGGATCAGATCAATGTATTGAGAAAAAAGCTCGATAAGATTGAAACCCAGGCCGCTACCAGGAGAAAATCCCGGTCAGGCATAGCACGGGTAGCCCTTGTAGGGTACACAAACGCAGGCAAGTCTTCACTGATGCGATTGCTCAGCAAAGAAAAGGTCTATGCCAAAGATGAACTTTTTGCCACGGTGGACTCCACAGTACGTAAGGTAGTCATCAATCAGCTTCCCTTCTTGTTATCCGATACTGTTGGGTTTATCCGTAAGCTTCCTCACAACCTGATCGAGTCGTTTAAATCCACGCTGGAGGAAGTCAAGGAGGCAGATATCCTGCTGCACGTCATCGACTATTCGAATCCTGCGTATGAAGATCATATCAAGGTGGTAGAGCAGACCCTGGAAGAGATTGGGGCGGCCAATATCAAAACCATCAAGGTTTTTAATAAGGTAGACAAGGTTGAACCAAATGGTGAGCAAAAAGCCATCAATGGAAAAAGCTATCCATCTGTTTTTGTTTCTGCCAAAACAAAATTCCACCTGGAAGAGCTACGTAACCTGATTGCCAAAGAAGTGGAAAAAGTCCATATGAAAATTTACCCCAATTATTTGAGGCAGGAGGTGTATTAATGATTAGGCAGTGATGGACTGACTGTTATTTTACAGCATTATTTATTATATTCCTTTTATAATGCATGAATCCATGCAGGCTTGAAGATGAAGGTAAATATTGTTGTTTTCTGTTGTTCATTGCTGGTAAGTATCACCTTTTCCTGCCAGCCGCAGAAAGAATCCACCTTTAGCATTGGATTTTCACAATGTGTGTCAGATGACCAATGGAGGATGTCCATGCACCGAGAGATGCAACGAGAATTGCTTTTCTACCCTGAGCTGAAACTTGAAATCAAAGACGCTGGTGGCAGCAATGAAACTCAGATAAAGCATATCCGTGAATTTATTGATCAGGGTGTGGACCTTTTGATTGTTTCACCCAATGAAGCTGACCCTGTCACAACAATGGTAGAACAGGCCATTGAAAAAGGGATTCCTGTCATCACCATAGATAGAAAGATTTCTTCCAATGTCTATACAGCCTTTGTCGGTGCGAATAATTTTGAAATCGGTGAAATAGCAGGTCAATATGCTGCGAATATTTTATCTAAAGGTGACAAGGTCATTGAGCTATGGGGACTCAAAGGATCCTCACCTTCTATAGGTCGGGGCGAGGGTTTTGGTAAATTCATTGATCCAGATGACTATACGGTAGTCAATATATATACTGACTGGTCACGGCCTGATGCCGAACAGAAACTTTCGGAGATCATTGGAGATCACCTGGATGTGGATCTGATCTTTGCCCACAATGACCGAATGGCCCTTGGTGCCTATCAGATTTGTAAAAACCTCGGAATTGCTGAAGAAGTGAAATTCATTGGTATTGATGGTCTACCCGGAAACACCGGCGGCATGCAGGCTATTCAGGATGGCATCCTGGATGCTACGCTGCTCTATCCAACCGGTGGAGAGGAAGCCATCCGGCTTGCTGCCCAGATCCTGCAGGGGCGTCCATTCGAAAAAGAGAACATCTTGCAGACCACGCTGGTAAACAAGGAAAATGTAAGGATACTAAAACTGCAGAGTGACAAAATTCTCAACCAGCAAGCCAATATTGAACGCCAGCAAAAGCTGATCATAGACCAATTGGAACTTGCCGATGCCCAGCGAAACCTTGTGTACTTTCTTAGCGGAGGTATCCTGGTCATTTTTATCCTGGTAGTCTATGCATTTTACATTTTGAGGGAAAGGAAAAGAGTAAACAGAGAGCTCAAAATAAAAAATGAAAAGATTTTGCTTCAACAGGAGCAAATCCTGAAGTATTCAAAGGAAGCGGAAGAAGCCAACACCGCGAAGCTGAAGTTCTTTACAAATATCTCGCATGAATTTCGGACACCCCTGACATTAATTCTGGGACCGGTCGAAGAAATGCTTCAGCGGGGAAAAGGAATTCCCGGAGAAATAAAATCAGGACTGGAGCTGATCAGAAAGAATTCCTATCGCATGCTTCGCCTCATCAATCAACTCATGGAGTTTCGTAAGATTGAAAATGGAAAAATGAAGGTAAATGCTTCAGAAAATGACATCTGTGAGTTCGTAGCTGAGATCAAGGAAGCATTCGCACAAACAGCTAATGAAAAGGATATCAATCTTGAATTTTATAATGATGACATAAAAGAGAAGATCTGGTTTGATGTAAATATGATCGACAAGGTTATTTTCAATCTGCTGAGCAATTCATTCAAGTTTACTCCAGCCCATGGATCCATTAGGATTTTTGTTCTCAATAAGACTAATGAAGTAAAAATTGTCATCGAAGATACCGGAAGAGGCATGAGTGAAGAACATGCTAAACATGCCTTCGATCGATTTTACCAGGGCAGCGGATATCAAGCACAGGGTACCGGATTGGGTCTATCACTCTCAAGAGAATTGATACAAATGCATAAGGGGTCTATTGAACTCCAGACAGAAATGGGCCTGGGAACAACTTTTACGATTACACTAAAGAAGGGGAAATCTCACTTTAATGAATCCGAGCTTATAGATCTTTCTACTCCATATAAATTTTCTGGAAACGAGTACGTCAAGCAGCTGGTTGAAATTTCCTTTGAAGAACAGGAAGGTGAAACTCCGGATCAAAAAATACTGATCATTGAAGACAATGAGGATCTCCTGCGATTTATGAAAAGCTATCTCTCAAAAAGTTACGAAATTCTTTCCACGGGGGATGGCAATAAGGGCTTGATCCTGGCACAGGAGGAGATTCCTGATCTTATTCTTTGTGATCTGATGATCGAAGGCATGGATGGCCTGCAATACACCAAAAAAATAAAATCAGACTTTCGTACCTCACACATTCCGATCATTATTCTAACGGCAAAGACCAGTGACGAACACAAAGTAATGGGTATCAAAGCTGGTGCAGACCAATATATCACCAAGCCATTCAATATTCAATACCTGTCTGAGAGTATCCGGACCCAACTGAAGAACAGGCAATTGCTCAAACGTCACTTTAATGTATCAGACGAAAATGAGGAGCTGCCAGACCATCCTCATAACCTTGATCAGAATTTCATTCATAAGTTTAAAAAAGTAGTTCAGGATCATTTAAGTGATTCCTCCGTCACCGCCGATGTCCTTTGCAAGGAAATGGGGATGAGCAGGATCCAGCTTTATCGAAAAGTAAAAGCTTTAATAGGACAAAGCGTGAATGATTATCTGAACAACACCCGGTTGAATCTGGCCAAAAAACTATTGAACACAGATGCAACCATTGCTGAAGTTGCTTACCAAACAGGCTTCTCCTCAGCAGCATATTTTTCCACTGCCTTTAAAAACAAATTCAAAATTTCTCCCTCAGAGTATAAAAACAAGGCTCAACAAGCGATTTCTGATTGATACAATTTTGAAAGTTTGATACAAAATCAAAAATCAGAAACATTTCGAGGTAAAAAAATCGGAATAAATAACACTTTCTCAACATCCAGGGCTATTCTGCCATCACTGTTTCAATATTCGAAATAATATGATCTGATTTTAAAATTCTCTCAACAGATCTCTCATCACCTTTGAATTTATAAATCTGGTGATCGGGGAATGAATTCGAAAATAATCATATGGTCTATTACCGCTGCCCTTGCCGGGCTACTCTTTGGATTTGACACCATCGTAATTAATGGAGCCGAGGAAGAGTTGCAAGCACTCTGGTCTTCCTATTCATTATATGGGAACAACGACCTTTTCCACGGTATTGTAGTTGTAGGCTCTGCACTGTGGGGAACAGTAGTAGGGGCAATTTTTGGTGGCATCCCTAATGACTCACTGGGTAGAAAAAAAACACTTGTTTTTATTGGAATACTTTATACAATTTCCGCGCTGGGTTCAGCCCTGGTAAGTGATCCATGGATGTTTGCCATGTTCCGATTCATAGGAGGTTTGGGTGTGGGTGCTTCCACCATCGCTGCTCCCGCTTTTATTTCAGAGATTGCGCCTCCCAGTAAAAGAGGTGGGCTGGTGGCTATGTATCAGCTTAACATAGTTTTTGGAATATTGCTCGCCTTTATTTCCAATTATTTCATCCTTAAACTCATTCCGGTTGATTCCTGGAGGTGGATGATCGGTATTGAAGCTGTGCCAGCATTGATCTATACAATTTTTGTTTCCTGGGTGCCTGAGAGTCCCCGATGGTTGATTGTCAAAAAGGGCGATATCACTGCGGCAAAAAAAATATTCTTGATGATCTCTAATAAAAAAGAGGTTGACACAGAAATCGCCATGATCAGGGCATCCATCGATAATACAACTACCAAAGAACCGCTTTTCCAGAACAAGTATAAAATGCTCCTGATATTAGCATTTGGCATTGCATTTTTCAATCAATTCAGCGGAATCAATGCCATTCTATACTACGCAAAGAGAATTTTTACCCAGGCAGGTCTAGGTGAAGATGCCGTACTGCTGAGCACAGTAGGCATCGGCCTGGCTAATCTAATATTTACGATTCTAGGGGTCATATTAATCGATCGCCTGGGAAGGAAGCAGCTGATGTTCGTGGGTTCAGTTGGTTATATCATTACGCTTACGGCAACCTCATTGGCGTTTTATAATCATTGGGTTTTTATCATCCCAGCCTCTCTATTCCTTTTTATTGGCGTACATGCCATCGGGCAGGGGGCGGTCATTTGGGTGTTTATTTCAGAAATATTCCCTAACCACCTCAGATCAAAAGGACAAGCATTTGGAACATCCGTTCATTGGCTACTAGCAGCCATTATTCCAGCTTTTGTTCCACTCTTATTTGCCAGTATTGGCCCCGGAGCAGTATTCGCCATTTTCGCAGGCTTCATGATGTTGCAGCTACTTTTTGTCGCGTTTCTGATGCCAGAGACAAAAGGTGTTTCTCTCGAAGATCTTCAAAACCAGCTTATCAAACAGGATAATGAATTACCTATTCAAGACTTAAAACAAACAATTAAACTATGATGAAAACTTACATGAACAAGCTTTCAATTACTTTCCTCTTTATACTGGGAAGTGTTGGATGTCTGTACGCTCAGACTACAGTGTCAGGAGTCGTTGCAGACTCGGTAACCAGCGAGCCCCTGATCGGGGTGACGGTAGTGTTGAAAGGGACTACCAATGGTACGATAACTGATTTCAACGGAGCGTATGAAATCAGTGCGGAGACAGGAGATGTCCTGGTATTCACGTATGTGGGATTCGCTCCCCAGGAAGTTAAGGTTGGTCCTAATACCAACTATAATATCTTCCTCGGCCCCGACTCCAAGCAGCTACAGGAAATTGTTGTTACGGGATATACCAGTGAGAAAAAAGAAGACCTCACCGGTGCCATCCAGGTAGTGGAGATGGACAAAATCAGCAATGTGGCGCAAACTTCCGGGAATCCCATGCAGGCCATGCAAGGAAGAATAGCAGGATTATATATCGAGAAAAATGGTTCTCCCTCAGGGGTCAATAGCAGGATACTGGTACGTGGCCAAAATACACTGGGCAATAATGATCCATTATACATCATTGATGGTCTACCTACAAAACGGCCAGAGATTCTCCAGACAATAGCTCCTGAAGCCATTGAGTCCGTGCAGGTATTGAAAGATGCTGCTTCTTCTTCCATCTATGGATCAAGAGCATCCAATGGTGTGATCATCATCAAAACAAAAGATGGAAGCTCACAACCAGGCAGGTTAAAAGTTCAGTTTAACTCTCACTTCTCGATGCAATCTGAAAAGAATGTGAGAATGGATATGCTGAACGCTGTGGATAGAGGTAGAGCTCTGTGGCAAGCCTCCGTCAACGATGGTGTAGATCCTGCTTCAGGGTATGGTGAGATCTACAATTTTAACTGGAACAATGACTTCAATAATCCAGTACTTAATAATGTCACAGTGCAGCCATTTGTAGGAGGTGACACAAATGTACCAGCAGGTGACACAGACTGGCAGGAAGAAACCTATGAGACCGGGTATGTAACCAACAATACCTTGACTGTTTATGGCGGCGGAGAAAAAGCCTCAGTATTGTTCAGCCTGGGGCATATGAAAAATACTGGGATATTGAAATACACCGATTATGAGCGTATCACCGGCCGGATCAATGCTGTAATGAACCATTTTAACGACCGACTAAGGTTTGGAATTAATACCCAGTTTGTTAATTCCCATGAGACACTGGAAACACCAGATCTGGGTAGTGCTCCTACTCCCGGCCTGGCGATTACGTTGGCTCCTACGATCCCCGTCTTTACGCTAGACGGTGAATATGCAGGACCACTTGGTGCAGGGTATTCAGACAGGAACAACCCTGTACATATGCAGTATATCAATCGATGGGATGATACCAACAGGCAATTTATCTATGGAAATGTGTTTGCTGAGATTGACATTCTTGACAATCTGACATTCAAGACATCCGTGGGATATGATATCTCCCAGGTTTTTGACAAAGACATTGAAGTATCCTTTGCAGAGGGTTTTATCGCCAGGGATGTAAATAGCCTGATCCATACTAATAACAAATTTAACAGTCTTGTATGGACCAACTTTCTAAACTATCAGGTAGACCTGGGCTCAAGTAGGCTCGGATTCCTGGTTGGGGTCGAATCGATCGACGATCACAGCGAATCGATCCAGGGTGTAAAAGACAATTTCTCAGTTCAGACTGAAGAGTTTTTTGTGCTGTCGGCGGGAACCAGCAATGGGAATTCATTCGGGGAAGCCAGCGACAGTCGATTGCTTTCGCAGTTTGGTAAAATCAACTATAGCTTAATGGATAAGTATTTGATTGCAGTAACCCTGCGAAGAGACGGCTCATCCAGGTTTGGTGTTGACGACAGATATGGTGTTTTTCCTTCTGTGTCTGGAGCATGGAAAATCGGAAAGGAAGATTTTATTCAAAATGTAACCTTTCTTTCGGATCTTAAACTAAGGGCAGGATATGGTGTAGTTGGTAATCAGGATATTGGACCTTACCCCAGTTTAGGTCTGTTTGCACCAAGATATGGTCAGACAGCTTCTCAGATTGACAATATCGGTCATGTTGGTTTTTTTGATCAGTATTGGAACATCGGAACGGCTTATGATCTAAATGGAGCCAATACGGGAAACCTCCCATCAGGTTTTGCATCAATCCAGGCCGCTAATCCGGGGTTGAAATGGGAATCAACAACTGAGGTAAATGTAGGTTTGGATTTTGCATTATTTAACGCAGCCTTACTGGGATCATTTGACTACTTCACAAAAACCACTGAGGGTATTTTGATTCAACCACCGGTTGCCTCGGCTGTAGGTGAAGGCCAATTGAGATTCGTAAATGGTGCTACCATCGAAAATAAAGGTTGGGAACTGAATTTAAACTACCTGAAAGAATTTTCAGGAGATTTCTCATTCTCAGTCAACCTAAATGCCAGTAGCTTCAAAGACAAAATCACTGAGCTGCCGGAAGAAGTAAGAGCTGCCTTCCCGGGAAATGCAGAGCAGGACATTTTAGGCCAATCCAATCTGTCCATCTTCGGATACCGATCTGACGGTATCTTCCAAAGCCAGGAAGAAGTGAACAACCATGCTACTCAGGTAGGAGCTGCTCCCGGAAGGATCAAATACCTGGATCTGAATAACGATGGAACAGTAGACGCCCTTGACCAGACATTCCTTGGAACAGAGCTTCCGGGGTTGGAGTATGGGATCAGGGTTGATGCTTACTACAAAAACTTTGACTTTTCCATGTTTGGGTCCGGTATCAGTGGAAGAGACGGATTTGACAACTATCGCTTCCTGAATGAGTTCATTCGTGGTAGAGAAAATGTTGGACCTGGTGTATTTGATGCCTGGACACCAACAAACACGGGTGCTTCCATTCCGGCTCTCACGCTTTCGGATGGAAACAATGAGACCAGGACTTCCGACTACCTGATTGTCAGCACATCTTATTTCAAGATGCGGAACATTCAGCTTGGTTACACGCTACCAGCATCTATTACTGACAGATGGGGTATTGAAAGGTTGAGGATATACTCCATTGTAGACAATCCATTTGTGATAAAGTCCAGTGAATTTGCAGGACCGGATCCTGAAAGGGTTGACTTTAACCTGATCCCGGTTCCAAGAAGTCTTTCATTCGGAATAAATCTGTCACTATAGTTGAACGATAAAAATTTGAATACAATGAAATCATTTAAAACATTATTTATACTCCTTCTCATGATCACTGTGTTTTCATGTAAGGATTACCTGGAGACTGAGCCCTACGGGCAGGTCTCAGCAAGTGGTGCCACAATTGAGGGTGCCGAGGGGTTGGTGGTTGCTGCCTATGCAGGTGTGGCCAATGATGACATGATCGGCCCGATTACCAGTATGTGGGCTTATGGCAGTGTAAGATCAGACGACGCCTATAAAGGTGGAGGTGGAGTTGCCGATGTTGGAGACATCAACTTTTTCGAGCAATACAATCTTACAAACCCTTCTCAGTCATGGATGCTACCTTATAGCTGGGAGCTATTGTATAGTGCTATCTCAAGGGCCAACTCAGCCTTAAGGACATTGAATGAGTTGAGTGATGATGGTTATCCTCAACGGACAACCAGGATTGCAGAGATGAGATTCCTACGGGCACACAGTCACTTTGTTCTTAAAAAGCTTTTTAAGAGAATTCCATACATTGATGAGACGCTTACAAATGACGAGATCTTGTTGGAGTCAAATGTGGAATATACCAATGATGAGTTATGGAATAAAATAGCTGATGACTTCGAGTTTGCCATGGATAACCTGCCTTCCTCCCAGCCGGAAGTGGGTAGAGCAAACTTATATTCTGCTGCTGCTTACCTGGCTAAAACACGCCTGTTTCAGGCATATGAGCAAGGGGATGATAATCACGCAGTGACAAACATCAATACAAGCAGATTGCAAGAGGTTGTTACATTGACAGATCTGGTAATTAACTCAGGTCAATATGATCTGCAACCGGATTTCGCTGAAAACTTTTTGGATGGTTTTGACAATGACGTGGAGTCTGTTTTTGCAGCTCAGTTTTCAATCAGTGATGGTACAACAGTTGGAAGGTTGAGCTTTGTTACGGGGTTGAACTATCCGCACGGTGCTCCTCAATACGGATGTTGCGGGTTCCATGCACCAAGTCATAGCCTGGTGAATGCTTTTGCCACGGAAAACGGGCTGCCTAAATTCAGCACCTACAATGATGTAACATTAACTCCTGAGGATATCACTCCCTCAGGGCAGACTGTAGATCCAAGGATTGATCATACTGTGGGCATGAACGGTCACCCGTATAAGTATCGCAATGAAAGCACCTACATCTTTAGTGATAGCTGGGTAAGAGATGCCGGCGTATATGGCAGATTTCACAGCATGAAAGAACAACAGGCCGCTGACTGCTCATGCTATAGCAAGGAAGGTCCATTTATCGGGTCATCTAAAAACATAGACATCATTAGGTATGCAGATGTCTTGTTGTGGAAAGCTGAAGCGCTGATCGAGTTGAACCAGGATCTGACTGTTGCGAGAGATCTGATAAACGAGGTAAGGGAAAGGGCTTCACAAAGTACAGGTCGTACAGTATTGG
The DNA here is from genome assembly GCA_965228595.1 of Cyclobacteriaceae bacterium. Lineage (GTDB taxonomy): Bacteria > Bacteroidota > Bacteroidia > Cytophagales > Cyclobacteriaceae > UBA7330. Next base: position 1,637,239 of record OZ245828.1, read on the forward strand.
CCGATGGATCTCCTGCTTCTAACTACGACATAGAATTGTATACTGATGCTAATTACACCTGGAATCAGGCCAATGCACGAGAAGCATTGAGGTTTGAGAGAAGGTTAGAATTTGCTACTGAAGGTCAGCGATTCTTTGACCTGGTGCGATGGGGCATAGCTGCAGAGACATTGAATGAATATCTGACAACTGAGAAGACCAGAAGAGACTTCTTGTCCAATGCGAGTTTTACAGCCAATCGTGATGAATACTATCCCATCCCACAACGGGAAATAGACTTCACCAAAGGGTTGTATCAGCAGAACCCTAATTATTAATAGTTTTGAAACCAGACTCCATTTTTTGCTATCTTAAAATGGAGTTTGGTTTTATTTTATTCCAATTAAAGAACCCGAAATGAAATCACTTTCTATCATTACGCTGATAGCTATCCTGACGAGCTGTCAAACGAGAGAGACCAGCCAAAAAGCATCTGAACCCTCTGATAAGAAATTCAGACCTGTCTACCATTTCACGCCTCCTTCCCAATGGATGAATGATCCCAATGGGATGGTCTACTACGACGGGGAGTATCATTTATTTTACCAGCATTACCCTGACAGCAATGTGTGGGGACCTATGCATTGGGGGCATGCGGTATCTACTGACCTCGTAAGCTGGGAACACCTGCCTATTGCATTGTACCCTGATGAGCTGGGCTATATTTTTAGTGGAAGTGCCGTGATTGATCATCAAAACACCAGTGGATTTGGAACTTCTGAAAATCCGCCGATGATCGCCATCTATACCTATCATGAGCCCATAGGTGCCAAAAACAAAGAAATTGACTACCAAACACAAGGCATTGCCTATAGTCTGGATAAGGGGAGAACCTGGACCAAATACCAGGAAAATCCTGTCATCGCCAATCCGGGGATCAGGGATTTCAGAGACCCCAAGGTTTCCTGGATGCCAGAGTTCGAAAAATGGGTGATGATCCTGGCGGTGAAGGATCACGTAAATATCTATTCCTCTCCCGACCTGAAGTCCTGGACAAAAGAAAGTGAATTTGGTCAGGAAATTGGTGCCCACGGTGGGGTCTGGGAGTGTCCGGACTTGTTTAAACTTACCGATCAAAATGGGGCGGAAAAGTGGGTAATGCTGGTGAGCATCAACCCCGGAGGTCCAATGGGTGGATCCGCCACACAATACTTCACAGGAGATTTTGATGGGACCACTTTTACCTTGTCCGATGATGAGATCCGATGGATAGACCACGGCGCAGATAACTATGCGGGGGTCACATGGTCTAACATCCCGGACGAGGATGGGCGACGATTGTTTCTGGGGTGGATGAGCAACTGGCAATATGCCAATATTGTACCTACCTATGAATGGAGAAGCGCCATGACCGTACCCCGGGAACTGATTTTGAGAGATACTAAAAGAGGATTTGAAGTGCATTCAAAGCCTGTAGATGAGCTGGTCAAGCTGGAAAAAGAAAAAGTACAGCCCGGCTCACCTGAGATCAAGGAGCAGGTTTACTTGTTGACATTGGAAACTGATCCAGGAAAGAATTTTGAATGCATTATGGCCAATGAACTTGATGAACAGGTTACCATCGCATTTGAAAATGGGATTTTTTCATTCGATCGGTCCCGTTCTGGCATCATCGATTTTGAAGAGGGATTTGGTGTTAAACATGAGGTGGATTTTAGCGATCTTTTGATTGAAAATATTAAAGTTTATGTCGATAAAGCATCAATGGAGGTCTTCATCAATGATGGTGAGCGGGTGATGACGGAAATTATATTCCCCAATGAACCCTTGGTTAAAATCAATACCTCCGGAGCCATAAAAAATGCTGAAGTCATTCTTTTGCAATAAGTTTGATGACTAATGAAAGCATTGGTTTTTGGAGAGATCCTTTGGGATATCATTGAAGGGGAGCATCATCTTGGTGGCGCTCCTCTCAATTTTGCTGCGCACGTAAAGCAATGCGGTCAATCGTCATGTATTGTCTCCTGCCTGGGAAAGGACAAACTCGGTGATGAAGCCTTTCGATTGGTAAAAGGATTGGATGTGGATGTGTCCATGATCCAGCGGGCAGATATCCGCACAGGGTTTGTACCTGTTACACTCAAGGATGGGCAACCGGATTATGTAATCACCAAAGATGTGGCCTATGATTATATCGAGGGCGGTAAGCTGGACCATTCTGCGATTTCTGACTTTGATTTTTTCTATTTTGGATCATTGATCCAGCGAAACAAGGTTTCCCATGAAGCTTTGTATAGCATTCTGGATCGCCATCCATTTGAAGAGATCTTTTATGATGTAAACCTTCGGAAAGATAGCTATGACCAGTCTATCATCGAAAAATCTCTCATGCATTGTACCCTCTTAAAAGTCAATGATGAAGAAGTGGCAGTCATAAGTAAAATGCTGTTTGGTGAAAATCAGGATTTTGAAATTTTTGGACAAGCCATTTGCGACCAATATGATCAGATCAAAACCATCATTATCACTGCCGGAGGTGAAGGGTGTTATGTTTATCACGATGGCAATATTTCCCATATACCCACTGAAAAAATCAAAGTGATTGACACCGTTGGTGCAGGGGATTCGTTCAGCGCAGCCTTTGTTTGTGTCTACTACCAAACAGGTGATCCGGTGAAAGCTGCTACCATCGCTAACAAAGTTGGCGGGTTTGTGGCATCATCCAGGGGTCCGATACCCAACTATCCGCCGAAGCTTAATGAGCTACTTAAGCAGGGATGAATCAAAATTCGATGATCTCAACCTCAGCATTGAAAGCTACCCAGGCAAACCAGTACCTGATGTAACCAACAAAATCAGCACTCTCAAAGTATAATATACCATGAAAAAAGTTGGTTCCGTTCTTAAACACCCCTAAAAATTGGCCTCAGGAAAATCAAAAGTTGCATCAAGAGGCCAATTACAATTAAAACGCCTATTTCTATTCTTGATATCAATTGCCAATGTATAAGCGAATGAACTAATACCTAATTGCATTCTACTAAATTAAATCACTCACAAAGTATCGGATTTCACCATATTCGCTATCTGTTGCACAATTTTATCGAACAGATTTGACAGATTCCTAGAAACTTAAAACTTTGTCCAACGCTACATCCGTTTCTTTATGAATGAAGTTGGCTTGATAATTTTTTTATGGTTGTATTTAGATCTGAATGTGGATATAACTTGCCAATGAAGAACCACAAATGACATTACCTTATTTCCGCATAAACAATTATACATAAACCCTGAATAAGGACCTTCCGTAAATGGAGTATCAGCTGATGCAGTGAGATACCCGAGTTTACTCAAAATAAATGAGGATTTTGTGGTAAAGGACAAACAACCAGGCGAGTGTTTGCTATACATTCACTGTTCTGCGAATATTGGAATCCATGGAAAAACTCATTCATACATTTTTCGTTGATGCGGCAGAAGCGGAAAAAATTGCAAATTCACCTGATAATGCACATAATCATGATTATGAAGAGTTGCTCATAGGTGTGGAAGGTTCACTTGAGCATTTTATAGATTTTGATTCACGCAAGATCAAATCTCCTTATATAAGTTTTGTCACTCGTGGAAAGGTACACAGGTTGATTCCAAGATTAGAAGACGGAAAATGTTATGTTTGGGTAATTCGTTTTAAAAGTGAATTCATTTCAGATATCACTTTTCACCTGTATTTACTTTTTCACAATAATGCAAATATTCAAATGACTTCCGGTAGATGTTTCGAGCGCGTTGTCAACATTTGTGAAATGATAAATGAAGAAGCTAACCGAACAAATCCAGATTTTAGTATTCTCAAACATTTGTTAAGTGCTTTATTTATCATGATTGAATCCGAAATACAAAAACTTGCATCAAATTATGAAGAACAGGTAAGTCATAGCACAACATTTAAAAACTTCCTACAGATACTTGAAGAAAACTTTAAAAGACCGGAAGGTGTAGAATTCTATGCTGAGAGGTTATTTATGACCACACGCAATCTTAACTTGATTTGCAAAAAGATACTTCAGCAAAGTGTATCTGAAATAATAGAGACAAGAAAGTTGATTGAAGCTAAAAACCTGTTGGTCGGCGGCGATAAAACCATCTCTGAAATCGCGTATGAACTTGGATATAATGAGAAATCCTATTTTTCCAATGTCTTCAAGAAAAAGGCAGGGCAGACACCCTCAGACTTCCGTAAGGAAATGAGAGAACTCATCTAGCCAAATGAGTATTCCTTAAATCTTACACCTTATACTTTTTTATTTACACGATAATTGACCATTAAAGTCTTTTAAGGTTAAGCTTAAAACGGATATAAAATAGAACTTAAGGTGTCCGTATTCCGAAAATTACAACCTTTCTTCCGATTATTATTACCCTGGCCATCTCCTTAAAAAGGATCTTTGCTTTCAGGAAGTGATTTTTATTAATGCTTTTCCTGAAACGAAAAAGATTAAAAAGCAAAGACCAATAAAGATGAGCGAACTTATGAATCCCTTACTATGTGATCCGGAGACCGGCTTTTGTGAGCTCCCTGGATTGCCCACAGATCAAAAGTTAACTAATGTGGAACAAAAAAATGAAAACCGCATTCAGGTGATCTATTATACCGATCCGATATGTTCCAGTTGTTGGGGCATTGAGCCACAGCTACGGCGCATGAAGCTGGAATATGGTCATGTGTTGGACATAAAATACAAAATGGGAGGGTTACTTCCGGATTGGAGCTATAACAGCGGAGGCATTAGCAAACCAGAGGATGTTGCCCATCACTGGGATGAGGTCAGCAGACATTATCAGATGCCAATTGATGGTAATGTATGGCTGGAAGACCCACTGGACTCTTCATATCCACCATCCATAGCTGTAAAGGCCGCTCAGATGCAGGATCAAACAAAAGCTGTTAAATTCTTACGAAGAATCAGGGAAATGTTATTCCTGGAAAAGAGAAATATCACCAAATTGGAATATCTGACAAGTGCCGCTAAGGATACTGGTCTTGACGTACAACAGTTGAAAGATGATTATACAAACGGCCATGCTGAAAAACGTTTTCAGGTAGACCTGGAGCTTCGCCAGCGATGGAAGGTACGCGGTTTCCCATCCTTTTTCTTTACAGATAAGGATGGGAACAGTGAATTCGTTTCCGGATCAAAACCATATACGTCTTTCGAACAGGCCATCCTGAATCTTTTGCCCGGGGTGCAAAAGAGATACTATGACAAATCCTGGGAGAACCTGTTCAAGCAATTTAGCTCATTGACCGTGAGAGAGTTTTCTGAGTTGTCTGGTATAGGTATATCGGCTGGTGAAATGATACTTGACAACCTTGCTGAAAAAAAATTGCTAAGAAAAGATTTCAGCCGGAATGGTAACATCTACAGAAGGATGGATCTGTCCTGTGTGTAGAGGTATGAAATCTTCAGACACCTTTCAACAGAATAAATTCGGTATGGGAATAGAAAGTTAATTCGGTAATAAAATGTATTTTGAACAGCCAGATTGTGGGCTGTTTACCACCTGGTTGAATATTTAAAGTCCACGTTATGTTGATCAAGATGAAAAGTAGATTTATCATACTTATTGATTTTTCTAGATATACGAAAAATTTAATCCGTTATGCCTATGATTGGAGTAAACAGGCGAATGCGGAATTATTACTGGTACATCATACGACCGTTTTAACACCTGCCCTTACCGATCAGGCAACCAGAGAACAAATTACTGGTAACACCAATAACGAGGCATTAACACGTTTAAAAGCCCTGGTTAAAGAGCTTATTCCTCCATCTGTGGAAGTATCCTATTTTGTTTCTGAAAGACCTTTACAATTTACCCTAAATCAGCTTATTTCAGGGGCTCGTAAAAACCTGATTTTTGCGGGACTTAAAGGAACAGGGCTACTAAAAAAACTATTTCTTGGCAGCACGGTAGTTCACATCATAGAAGAGGTAAATAATATCATCGTTGCCGTGCCGAAAGAAATATCCTCTTTTTCTCAAGAAAAAATATTTATTGGAGTGACCGAAAAGCACCCCATAAACACATCGGAATTAGACAGGTTTTTGGAGTTTATTGGCAAAAAGAAGACTTGTCTTACCTTTTTTTATCTGGCATTACCAAATGAGGAAACCCAGGAAATTGAAAAACAGCTAAAGGACTTGTCATACTTATATGCTGACCGCTTCGATACAAAGATCAAGATATATGAGCAGGACAACCCGTTTAAAAACATCAAAAAAGTGATTAATAAAAAAGAAGATGAGTTATTGATTGTTCAAAAAGGGTCACGGTTCCTCTCAGACCAGTTTTTCAGGCGATTTTTAATTAATGACCTGGTGTACTTGGGACAGACTCCACTGATCGTATTGCCATAATATTTTTTTGAAGAAACAGCATTGAAAGGACAACAGCATGAAAAGATTTCATTTAATTCTATTGAGCCATATTCTCAGTCTGTTTTTAGTCCCCAGCGTTTTTTCGAAGCCGGTTGTGAGTGTGACCGGCATAAACAATCTGGAAGAAATTAAGGCGCTCACTGAATCATTTCTGGAGCATCTGGAAGTTTACGAGGATCTACATCTGTTGATTGTGCTGACACTCAAAATGTCCGATCAATTTGATGGAGCTACTTTTTCTACTACTCCAACTGAGTCCGGTACTGGTATGTCTATCAGAGTAAATATCAATGCACATTTAAGCAAAGAAGAACAAATACATGTGCTAGCTCATGAAATGATCCATGTAAAGCAATTGGCCAAAAATGAATTGATATTGCAAGCAGATAATGGGGTCATCTGGAAAGGCGTACCTTGTAAATATTCAGGTTTTTACAATCCTAATTCCCCCTGGGAAAAAGAAGCGTTTAAGTATGACAGTATGTTGGTTGACCAGGTAAGATCTTCCCAGTCCAAAAAAGAGCCCTGTTGATTATAGCAGTAAACGGGCTCTGTGGAAGTTGGGATTCAAAGTAACCCCTTATAATACTCAACGTAAAGGATATATTAATGACTAAACTCATCAAAGATGAAGACAAAGATACTCATTGAAAGAAGTGATGATTTCTTTGATAATAAGGACTATGAAAAGTTTTCGCGTCTGAAAATTCCCAAATAAAATAGATTATTGACTGTGAAAACAGACTTCTTTTGATCTTACAATAAAATATTTTAGGTGGTTGATATACATTCTCGCACTTTGTCAAAATCTTCCTGGTTATCTGTCAAAACCATTAAAATGTCATTGTCATGAAGTTCAGTTGTACCACGGGGACTGATGAATTGACCATCTCGCTTAATCATGGCGATAAAGGCTGAAGATGGCAATTTAAGATCCACTATTCGTTTACCTGCCACTTGAAAATCGGGTATTACTTTAATTTCCTGAAAAGATGACTTGGGAAGGTCCAATTTAATCTTATCAACCTCATTAATAATTTTAGCACTTTCTGGAAGGGCCACATTTAACCAATTGGCTACAAGTGACAAAGTAGTGCCCTGTATAAGAACAGAGGTCACAGAGATAAAAAACACAACATTGAAAATAATGTTAGCTTTATCAATACCTGCCAATAACGGGTAAGTGGCAAATACAATTGGTACGGCTCCTCTAAGACCAACCCAGGAAATGTATAATCGCCTACGAAACTTCATTTTAAAAAATATCAGACTTATTAATACTGCAACGGGACGAGCTATAAATATGAGGAACAGAGACACAAGAAGACCCTTTGCCATATATGGGATTATTTGAGAAGGAAATACAAGAAGGCCTAAAGTCAGAAAGAGCACAATTTGCATTAGCCAGGCTAAACCATCATACATTAAAAGAATACTCTTTTTATGAATAAGATCATGATTCCCCAGATAAACTGCACAAACATAAATCGCTAGAAACCCATTACCCCCTACAAGGTCTGTAACTGAGAATGTGATAAACATCAGGGATATTACAAGCACAGAGTACAGACCATCAAAACCAAGGTTGATTTTATTTATAATAAATTTACTAAGCTTGCCAAAAACAAAGCCAGCGACTCCACCTAATGCCATCTGTTGCAAGAACAAGGGGATAATAGAAACAATACTTTGATCCTGATTAATGACCAAACTTAAAAATGCGATGGTCAGTACATAAGCCATTGGATCATTGCTGCCACTCTCCAACTCTAAAGTTGGGCGTAGATTTGTCTTTAATGCAATACTTTTAGATCTTAAAATTGAAAAGACTGCAGCTGCATCGGTAGATGAAACAATGGATCCCAATAGCATACTCTCGTAAAAGGTAAATTCGGAAATCAACCAAACGAAGGTCCCTATTGAAACAGCAGTGATCAAAACACCTAAAGTTGATAAGGCAATTCCTTCTCGCAAAATAGGTTTTATGCTGTTCCAGTTTGTGTCAAGCCCTCCTGAAAATAAAATGAAGTTAAGTGCCACTATCCCAATAAATTGGGCAATCTCTGAGTTGTCAAAATGAATCCCACCTATACCCTCAGAACCTGCCAGCATCCCTATTGCCAGGAATAGTAATAAAGTAGGAACACCAAATTTATTTGATGTCTTGCCAATAACAACACTGATGAAAAGTAGTATTGACCCAACCAATAAAAGATTTTCAGTAGTTATATTCATGATCCCTACAATGATAGTCTTTGCAGTTACTTTTAGTCAGAGCAAATAATCTACTTAATGTGTTGTGATTATTTTTTCGCAAGAAAAACCTGGTACTCAACAGTTCCATTGTGGCAAACCTCAACTTATCCGTTTCTTCCAAATCTAATTTCTTGTAATTACAAAGTTCATTTTAATTTATCTATTGAAAATAATGAATCTGTATTGGATGAGCCATGTATCTTTCCGTTTTTCTTTGTGTCTGAAGTTTTTTAATCGCTGCTAAATATGTTCCTGATTTTTTAAGGAATAGTCAAGCAACTTTTTTGGACCTTACAATCATTAAAGTGTCAGGTGGAAAATTATTCATCAAATAACGGATTTACTTATTTTTTAATATTCCACGCATAAACCATGAAGTGGTTTCCGAATCTTACAACACCTCTTCCGAATAGTGTTACCTATTGCCTTGATAAAGAATAGACCTTTGTTCATGAATTTTTAGAACATAAAATTTAGAACGATGAAAAGGTTAGATAATAAAGTAGCCATTATTACGGGAGCTGGTTCGGGAATCGGCAAAGAAACTGCACTTCTTTTTGCCAAAGAAGGTGCTAAAGTCACCGTGAGTGACATTAACGAAGAGGCTGGAAACAAGGTGGTAGAAGAAATAAAAGCATTCGGTGGTAAGGCCATATTTGTAAAAGCAAACACAGCCAATTCTACAGATCATGAGCGATTGGTTAGAGATACGATTAAGGCTTTTGGTGCTCTTCATATTGCAGTGAACAATGCTGGAGTCGGGAGTGAATTTAGCGCTGTTGCTGATGTGAAACTGGAAGATTGGCAGAAAGTCATCGATATCAATCTTTCAGGCGTCTTCTACGGTATGAAGTATCAAATTCCTGAGATGATTAAGGCCAAAGGAGGTAGTGTAATCAACATTGCTTCCATATTAGGTCAAGTAGCTTTCCATGGTTCCGCGGCTTATGTAGCTTCCAAGCATGGAGTAGTAGGTCTGACAAAAACCGGAGCATTGGATTATGCAACTGAAAATGTACGGGTAAACGCAATTGGTCCTGGCTTTATTTACACAGGACTTGTGAATGAAGAAACCATGGGAAAAGAAGCCATTCAGGAATTGGAAAAAAAGCATGCTATGAATCGACTTGGAATTCCAAAAGAGATTGCCGCACTGGCGCTATTCCTGGCATCTGAAGAGTCCTCATTCGTTACAGGGGCGTATTACCCAGCAGATGGTGGATATCTGGCTATGTAATTGATTTACTCAGCTTACGGTGATTTCACTGTAAGCTGAGTTTCTAAATAAATGGTGAAATAATACTAAAATCTTTCTCAGTGCAGATGTCCAGCTCATAAAGGATGTTAAATAATAATACAGGAGTGAGGTGCAATAAGATCTTAAAAATAAGAAATGGATAAATTAATCAAATTACTGGCAAACAGTCAGCGAAGGTTTATTAACCTCACAAGAATATCCATATTCATTGTGATGACCTGGATCGGTGGGCTAAAAGCTTTTCAATACGAAGCCGATGGGATTGTGCCCTTTGTAACCAATAGTCCGTTAATGTCATTTTTCTACGCTAATGAAGCACCTGAATACCAGGATTATAAAAACCCTGAGGGTAAAACAGTGCAAAAGAACATTGAATGGCATAAAGAAAACAGGACTTACATTTTTGCTTATGGGTTGGGAACAGTTATCCTGATCATTGGGACCCTGACCTTACTAGGAATTTGGAATACTAAAATTGGGCTCATAGGCGGGTTACTTACTTTCGGAATGTCTTTAGTTACATTGAGTTTCTTAATCACCACTCCCGAAGTTTATGTGCCAAATCTCGCAGGCGATTTTCCTACACCTCAGCACGGGTTTCCCTATTTATCAGGGGCCGGCAGATTGGTTCTGAAAGATGTTATTATGATGGGCGCAGGCCTGATAGTGGCATCTGACAGTGCCAAACATCTCAATGAATCAACATAAAGTATTTAATTCTAAAAAATTAATATAATGACAACAACAGAAGAACACAAAATCAACAAGGACTACAAAGCTCCTACACAGACACGAATAGGACATGTACACCTGAAGGTCTCAGACCTGGAGCATGCACTGAAATTTTACCGCGATGTATTGGGCTTTGAAGTTACTATGATGTACGGCGATCAGGCTGCATTTATTTCTGCAGGTGGATACCATCATCACATAGGGCTGAATACCTGGCACAGTAAAGGTGCTTCTCCAGCTTCTAGGGAAGGTGTTGGCCTCTATCATGTGGCTATTGTCTACGCTCAGAGAAAAGACCTGGCAGCAGCGCTGAAGCGATTAAAAGACATAGGCTATCCGATAAGTGGCGCTTCCGATCATGGGGTGTCAGAAGCACTCTACCTGAGAGATCCGGACAACAATGGGATTGAATTGTATTGGGACCGGCCTAAAAAGGATTGGCCAAAAAATGAAGATGGAAAGTTGGATATGTATACCCGACCACTGGATATTCATTCATTACTCAGCATATTAAAATGAATTACTCAAACAAAAATTTAGAAAAATGAAAAGTTAAATCCAATTGGGCTTGACAAGGCCAAATCATACAAGTAAGCGGAAAACTCAATGAATTGACTACTCTGTATTTTACCAAAACATTAAAGGTTATCATTGGAAGATCAGGGGTGATAAGTTTTTTGAACTACACCAGAAGTTCAAAGAACTCTACGACAATCTGTTTCCGAAAATAGACAAGTTGCCGAACGGATACTAACGGTGGGTAACACCCCGCTACACAAGTGCTCCGAATATGCCCAGCTTGCTAAGATCCAGGAAAGTGAAGAGGTGAGCAACAGTGTTAAGTCAGTGTAAAATGTTCTTGGCATTTAAAGTAGTCATTACCCTACAGAGGGAAATCCTTTTATTCTGGGAAGAAGCCAATGACGAAGGAACGAATGCTTTGATATCCGCGAACAGGGGAAACTTGTTTGGATGTACTCTGCATACCAGAATAAGTAATGTAAAGGCCTAAATCTCGTACTTTCCAGGGCAATAGCTGGATCAAATAAAATGATTAATAAACGGGTGAAGTATAAAATTGATAATTATGAAAAACTCAGCAAAACAAGTGGTAGATACCATGTTCACCGCCTTCAAAAATGGTGATGTGGAGGGATTTATTGAGACGGTATCAGATGATACGGTTTGGATTTATCACGGAACTCAAATAATACCTAAAGGCACTTTCGAAAAGAAAGCCGGGGTAAGAAAATTTGTGAATAATATCTTCAATAAAACGGAATTATTACGTTTTGAGCCCAAGAAATTCATAGTTGAAGGAAACATGGTTGTCGTATTAGGTGAAGAACACCAACGAATCCTAAAGTCCGGTAGGGAGCTAAAGCAGAAGTGGGTACAAATCTACACTGTCAAAAATAATCTAATTACTGGAATGGAAGAGTTTGCTACTTCTGAGGAAGTGAATTAGAAGACGGATGATAGCAGTAAGGGCATGAACTTTTCAATAACTTTGAGTATAAGAATTAGGGGCCCGAAAAATGAAATAGTAGTTAGATCAGTTGATTATTATGATTGCAAAGGAGAAAGATTTAAGCGATTCATAACAGAGTTCTACCAATGGAAACCATCGAAGTGATCATAAATGCAACAGACCGTTTAGGTAGAACTGGAGGAAATTTTATCTTCGAATGGCGCACCAAAAAAAATTCCTTTCAACCGACTTTCGAAGGGGTGATGGTTTCTCTTATGGGCAATCAAGGCTTTTCGTTTGTTACCAGGGGGTATACGCTGAAAAAAGATTAGACTATTCTTTTAAACCACCACTAAATACTGTTCATCTCAGATTTCTTTAGCAGAAATTCATAATACCTCATTGGCCGCAGGAAAATCAAAAGTTGCATCAAGAGGCCAATTACAATTATAACGCCTATTTCTATTCTTGATATCAGGTTGCTTGTGTCTATGGTACGATTCGAATTGCTAATTACTCTATCACTCTCCTGAAGTTGAATTTTGAAAAGTGTGTCTAAATCATCGTAAATAGCTAAAAAATATCTTTCACATCCAGCTATGTTTAACTCGGTGTTAATGGATTCATTTCTTTGAAGTTTAGACTCATATTCATTCAATGAACGAATATGAGTTTGCAATGACTCAAAAATCAATGATTCATTTTCTGTTAGCTCTGTCAATCCAAAACGATGTATCAATACTTGAATGGAATCATTAATCATTTTATTGAGGCCAATCAATTCTTCAAGTTCATAGCTTTGAATAACCTCCTTTTTTTTCTGAACCTGACGCGAGATTTTATACAAGTAATCTTTAGCAAGTAATCTATCCTCGTATACCGTGGTAAGACTTTTCTGAACAATCTTGACGTGATTACTGTCCATCTGGTTGGTAGCTAATACCAAAAGAAATACAACCACTAAAACCGTCCCCATTCTTAACCGCTGCGCCAAAGTCATTTTTGAGTCCATGTCTTTTTTACATCAAGGAAGTGTTTAACTTAATTCCATTTCCATTCTTTTTTCCTTTAGCCATTGCTTTAATTCTACTTGATCGCCCGGACTTAAATATTTCAACGCTTTTTGGTACTCCTTTTCCAGTAATTCTGCGTCAAAACTTATTTTGTTTATGAGATACTTATAGTACTCCAACATGGTCATGCTCTTTCCTATTCTGCTTGTACTTTTCATGATTTTTGCTTTTTGTTAATGTAATGTTTCTTTTTTTTTCTTTTTCCAATTGCTTATGCAAGCTCCATTGCCGTATTATTGACTTCCAAAATCCTGATGATTGTTGCCCTCTCAGCAGTCAGACTTGCTCTAATCCATAAAGATTTAGCCAAACTTGATCTATTAGTTCTGTAAGACTCATTACAATATGCATACCAATAAAAAAATTACCTTACAACCTATTTAAAAGCACTTTTTACATGAGCGAGGATAATGATAAGTGGTTATTTTATTACCCGGTCGGGTAATTTTGTACCGCAATTTTGCAAAATATGGCCATAGCCTCAAACAGCCTGAGAATATTAATGGCTCTAGTATCCGAGCAATGGATTACTGACAGATTATCAGATCGGAATATGGCATAAGCAAAGACAAAACTTGCTCATTTCTTTGAAGGGTATTTTAATAAAAATTCTGTGGGATCAAAATCAGGTGCAGATGCTAAAAAGGTTGTTTACAATGCTCTTCACTGGACTTGCAGCCATGCTCCTTTGGAGAATAGTCACCTGTCATTAGGAATTTTTTTAGTAGCGAAGAACTTCGTGCCTTTTAAGAGTGAAGTATTCATGGAAGGAGCTTTTGCAAAGCTTGTTTACATTACTCCAACCATAAATATCACTGGTATTATAGCTTTAGTTTTTCAGGATTATACAAATCAATCTAATCAACTAATCCTGCTCTTAAATTCATTGATAATCCCTCCTTTCAAAAGAACGTTTATCTGACGATCACTTAAGGAATGCCTGGTATCGAACGTTAGCTTATTTCCGGAAGCTTTGCTCACATTAACTGATACGGGATTTCCATTTCTAATGTCTTCAATGAGGTTATCAAAACTTACAATATCTCCTTGCTCAATCTCCTTGTAATATTTGAAATTCATGAATTCAAGTGGTATTATTCCGAAATTCACAAGATTTTGCCAGGCAATCCGGGCGTAAGATCCGGCAATAACAGCAACCTGTCCTAAGTATTTAGGAGCCAAAGCTGCATGTTCTCGACTTGAACCCTGAGCATAATTTTCACCTGCAACTACAACGTGCCCTCCATATTTAGTTTTAGCTTCCAAAGCCCTGTCATAGAAGCTGTCGTCTATTACTATATAGGAGTATTTACTAATTTCCGGTAGGTTGCTTCTCAATGGTAATACATCTGCTCCCGCTTTCAAAATTTCGTCAGTCGATATATTGTCACCCATCTTTAGCAAAACAGGTACTTCATAGGTATCGGATAATGGTTCAATGAGCGGTAAGGTTTTAATATTAGGCCCCTTTACTATCTCAATTTTAGACCCATCTTCAGGAGGTGCAACTAACATGTCCGTGTTAATTATCTCTATATCTGGATTTTCATACTTAGGATAACTCATTTTGTACAACTCCTTAAGATCCCTTGGATCAGTGATCTTTCCGGTAAGGGCTGATGCTGCGGCTGTCTCCGGACTACATAGATAAACCTGGTCATCTTCAGTGCCGGACCGGCTCGGAAAGTTTCGAGGCATGGTTCTTAAACTTATGGTATTCGTGGCTGGAGCTTGTCCCATTCCGATACATCCCATACATCCGGATTGGTGAAACCTACCCCCTGCCTTGATTAAGTCGGCAAAAGCTCTGTTGTCGATCATATTTTGAATGATCTGCCTGGAGGTTGGGTTGATATCAAAGGATAAGCCATTGTGAATAGACCTGCCCCTTACTATGGCCGCCGCAATCCAAAAGTCACGCAATCCAGGATTTGCCGATGATCCGATAACAACTTGACCAATTGGCCTTCCAGCCACCTCAGTAACGGGAACCACATTGTCTGGACTTGTAGGCAAAGCGATCAAAGGCACAAGATCGTCCAAAATAATCTCTTCATGAAGGTCGTATTCACATCCTTTATCGGCAACCAATTCCACCCAGTCTTTCTCTCTGTCTTGTGACTTTAGAAAGCGTTTGGTTTCCTCATCACTTGGGAAAACCGTTGTTGTAGCACCTAGCTCGGCACCCATATTGGCAATGACGTGTCGGTCCATTGCGCTCAAATACTGTAAGCCATCTCCATAGTATTCAATAATTTTTCCAACACCTCCCTTGACATCATGTCTTCTTAACATTTCAAGAATAACATCTTTGGCACTCACCCAGTCAGGCAGCTTTCCTGTAAGTTTAACACCCATGATTTTTGGCATCTTTACAAAATACGGTTGACCGGCTATAGCGGCAGCTACATCCAAACCTCCCGTACCAATCGCAAGCATCCCTAAGGAGCCTGCAGCACAACTATGGCTGTCTGATCCAACTAAGGTTTTTCCGGGTTTTCCAAAACGCTCCATGTGAACTGGATGACTTACGCCGTTCCCTGGCCTGCTATACCACAAACCAAAACGCTGAGAAGCAGAAAGTAAGAAAGAGTGATCATCAGCATTTTTGTTGTCGGTCTGTAGTAAATTATGGTCTACATATTGAACAGCTACTTCTGTTTTTGCTTTTTTCAAACCCATTGCTTCTAATTCCAGCTGGACCAGGGTTCCGGTAGCATCTTGTAGCAAAGCCTGATCTATTCTAATTCCTATTTCTTTTCCAGGCACCATTTCTCCATGAAGAAGGTGTTCTCCGATCAACTTTTGCGTGACATTTAATTTGGACATAATGTTCTGATTTTAATTCTTTCTTAAATAGTAAGTTTAGTATTTGATTTCAAGGAACTTGATTTTCAATTCCAATCCTTTTTGAGACTAATGTTATCTCAAATAAGAGTTAAGCATCCAAAGCGTTTTTTCAGTTTCAGAAATATAGTCACTCATTAAGGCTACTGTTCCTTCATCGCTTGCATTTGAAGCTATTGTGAGTATTTGGCGCTCTCTGTCGATCAAAGTCCCAAAGTTTCTTACAACAATTTCAATACCCTCTTTGCCATCTACAATGTTTTTTTCTTCTTGAATCTCAGTAATTTTCAAGTAGTCGGAATATGCATGAAGTGGTTCTCCCTCCAGTGTTAAAATGCGCTCTGCGATTTGATCTATTTTAATGAAAGCATCTTTATACAACTCTTCAAATTTCAAGTGCAATTCAAAGAATTCCTTGCCAATGATATTCCAATGTAGTCCTCTTAAATTTTGATAAAACAATTCATAATCTGCCAACAGAGTATTTAGCTCTTTGACCAGTTTTTCAGCCTTTACCTTATCAATTCCAACTAAGTTTTTCATGTTTTTCATATTTTAATATTATGTTGAATTCAGTATAGTTTGCGAGGGGATTGCATCGCTACTAACAAGGCATTTTTTGATTGCTTGAAGAGTAGGGTGCTCCTAAAAAAGTTGCTATATCAATTATTAGACTCGTCTAGATACAATAGGCATGCCACAAAAAATAAATGCCCCTATGCCCATTAAGCGATGTTATTCAGTTGAGATGAGATGATTCGTCTGATACTTAATTACCCGATTGGGCTATTTTGTATCGTGTTTTTGGAATAGCCCTTTTCGAAGGATTTTCTGATTGAACCCAAATATTCTGGCTGCTTCCGCTTTATTATTTTTCGAAATCCAGACTAAAATATGCACTGGTATTTACTTCCTATAGAATTCTAAATGGGCTCTGCCTTGACTTTCCAGGAGGGCTTTCGAATGTACTCAGATAGGTGATTCTCTTTAATAATAGAATCTAAATAACACCAATGCTCATTTTTATAATATTCTCTAGCTCTCTGATATTTCCGGACCAGAATGAAACCTCAAAAAGCAGACAGACCTTCTTCAGTAGGCTCCAATCCTGATCTAATGGGAATCGAGGTAGTTCTTTAATCAATTGGAATTAGTATCTTAAACTTATAAAGTTTTTGACATGAGACTAAAGTTAATTCTATACTTACAGATTTTTGGGCTAATTCTTCTATTACTCATTCCTCTTACATTCATTCTTAGATTCGGATATGAAATCTCTAATATTTCATCTTCTATTAAAGGCATCCAGACCACCCAAGAAAAAGCAATTGAAACTATAAAGTCAGACGCATTGAGTGATATACAGATCATGGCTGGTCAAGAAATATATGTTCCCGCGTATGCCAGCCTACAATCTTATGAAAATAAGAAAGAATTAAAATTTTCAATTACACTCAGCATACGCAATACTGACCCAGTTCATTCAATCATTATTACCTTAATAGATTTTTACAACAGTGAAGGGAATAAATTCAAACCTTTTATTGGGGAACCCCTAACCATAAAACCCATGGCAACCAATGATTTTTATTTATCAAAATCGGCAAACTTTGGGGGTAGTGGAGCAAATTTCTATGTAAAATGGGTGGCCGACACATTGGTGAATGAACCAGTAATAGAGGCCATCATGTTGGGAGCTGCACCTCATGGCTACTCGATCGTGAGCCCGGGAAGAGTTGTTAAAAACGTATTGCCATAAAGTAGCTCACATAATACCCTTCAACTTCGTGTTATTTTAATGATATCCATTAGCTTTTGATAGGACAATAAGCGATCCTTTTCCATTTGGAGTGATCAAATTCTTTAGTATTTGATTAGTATCTGGTAATCAGAAAATGAATTTGTATATATCAAGTTTACGATTACTCTTTCAACTTTTCGCGTAAGGTCTTTCTGTTAATACCAAGAATTTCAGCTGCTTTGGTTTTATTATTATCTACAGACTCCAGCACTTTCAAAATGTGTCGACGCTCTACCTCCCGGAGTAAAAGATCCTCCGTGTAAAGACTGTCTGTAAACCGTTGGGTTTCTGTAGACCGCCGTTCCTTGGTATTGATATAAAATGGTAAATGCTTTGAGTTGATTACCCCATCTGACAGAATAATTGCTCTTTGAATGACATTTTCAAGTTCTCTGATATTGCCCGGCCAGTTATGATCAACAAATAATTTTGCAGCTTCCTCAGATAAAATGACATCCTTTTTGTCGAACTCATTGCTGAATTTTTGTAAAAAATGATCTGCAAGTAGTAAAATATCAGCTTTGCGCTCCCTAAGGGGTGGTATAGGAATAGAGATAACATTGAGGCGGTAATACAGATCTTCTCTAAAATTTCCGGATTTGCTCATTGCATAAAGGTCACTGTTCGTAGCCGCAATTATTCTTGTATTAATCGAGATAGGTTTGTTGGTGCCAACCATTGTTATCTCTTTTTCTTGTATTACACGCAATAACCTAGTTTGAACAGCAGGTGAAGCATTGCCAATTTCATCCAGAAAAATGGTGCCTCCATCTGCAGCCTGAAAAAATCCTTGTCTCGTGTTATGAGCTCCGGTAAACGCTCCTTTGACAAAGCCGAATAACTCACTTTCCAACAAATTTTCAGGAATAGCACCACAATTTACAGCTACAAAAGGACCCTTACTATTTTTCCCGCTGTAGTGTATTGCGCGCGCAACAAGCTCTTTACCTGTACCACTTTCACCAGTTATCAGTGTAGTGACTTTGGTATTGTTAATGCGAAGAATGAGGTCGATAACCTCCCGGATTCCTTCCGACTGCCCGATAATCCCCCAGCTGTTTACCGGTTCTTCGGCCGACTGTGACTTTACCGGCTGAGGTAAATTTTGCTTTTGCTGGAGGGCCTGTTGTACTGCTTTAATCAACTCATCAGCAGTGAAAGGTTTCACAAGATATTCCAATGCTCCTGATTTTACAGCTTCTACAGCTCCTGCCACAGATGGGTACCCCGTAATCACTAAAACAGGTATATGCGGAAAATGCTGAGCACTGTATTTCACCAACTCCATTCCATTCTTCACTGGCATTTGAAGGTCAGTAAGAAGCAGGTCTACATCCGAATGCTCCAGTATATCGATTGCATCCTGAACAGCAGATGCCTGAAAAGTATCAAATTTAAACTTAAACAGCTGCCTTCGGATGACTTCCAGCATATCAAAAGAATCGTCTACAATCAGAATCCGCTGCTTATCCATGGTACTGCTTTATGGGTAAAATCACTTCAAATGTGGTGCCTTCCCCTTCTTTAGAGGTGACATAGATTTCACCTCCATGGCTTTTGACTATCCCATGGACTACACTGAGGCCAAGACCAGAACCCTCACCAGTGGTTTTTGTGGTAAAAAAAGGTTCAAATATTTTGTCTAATAACGATTCTTTTATGCCATGCCCTTCGTCTTTGATGGTCAACAAAAAAGAACGGGGGTTACTATCAAGATTTACTTTAATCTTCTGGCCTTCTGCCGATGCATGAATCGCATTGATGAGTAAATTAAAAATCACCTGTGTGAACTGAACCGAATCTACCTGAGCCCTAATATCCTTTTTTTGGTGCAAAAAATGGATTTTTACCCCTGCATTCTTTGCCGTGAATTTCAAAAGTTCCAACGCCTCGTCAATGAGAGAATTGATAGACACCTGCTTCATCTGTTGTGGCATTTCACAAGAAAAAAACATCAGCTTTTTCACTATTTCACGAGAATGCATGGCTGAATTGATGATCTTTTCCGAATCATGACTGATCTGCTTGTCATTACTTCGTTCCTGTATCAGCTGCGCAAAGCCAAGAATATTTCCAAGGGGTGTATTGAGTTCATGTGCAATGCCAGCAGTCAGTTCACCAAGGATAGCCAGTCTGTCGCTATGTTCAAACTTTTTTTGCATCATGGCTTCCCGCTCTTTTTGCTCGCTCCGGGCAATAATTTCTCCTACCTCCTGAGCCAAAGTTTTTATCAAAGTTTCCTCTTCAGGGATAAAATCCGAACTATTATAGATCATCGCATCATAGCGAATAGCGATGTAGCCTCGTTCTATATCATCTACCTTAATGATACTTGTTTGTGAAACATAGCTGGCTGGTAGCTGATCAGAAAAAAAGAACTTGCTATCAAGGTTCAGTTCCGCTATCGCTTGTTCAGGGTGCCTCCAGGCTTTAGGAAGTTGCTGCACAATGGCTTGTAATTTATCTTCCAGATTCAAATCGTTATTGGCTGAAATATTGGATAACTGATAGAGACATGTAAGCTCTTTTATCCGTTCATTGAGTGTTTCTATAAGGGAATTATCAGACATTCAAGATCTATCTATGTCTCAAAAAAATTTAATCCACGCTTCATGCAAGGTAAATAAGATAAAGGTATGTCAGGGCTACTGAATATCAAAAGGCAGTTTTTTACAATACAAAAACAAAATTGTCGATGGACATAGATCAGCTTAAGTTCATGATAATGCTGACCAAACACCCTATTTTCCTGTGATTGTAAAAAACTGCCTAATGAGCCGGAAATCCTTTTCGTGGTTTTCAAACGTCTCTAAACCTCTATAAGTCAAAGTGTCCTACAGCTTCTGGCTGATACGTAATATCTAGGATTTCGAATTCTGCCTGTCCCCCCTGAATTTTCCACGACACATGGTCTCCAACGGTCCTGCCAAGCAGCGCGGTTCCGATTGGTGAAAACACAGAAACTTTCCTCTCCTGATCATTGGCTTCTTCAGGATATGTGATCATGATCTCCAATTTTCTTCTTCGCTTCAATTCCTTAAGCAAAACCTTGCTATTCATTGTGACCACATTCTTTGAAATCTCTGTTTGATCAAGAAGCTGTGCATCATTCAATTGCAGAAAAAAGTACTCAACAATTTCAGGCATCTTAGCCTTTAAAAGCGCATAGTACTTTCGGGACATCATTCTTTCATAATCCGGAATTGTTACAATCTTTTTCATGTCATTTCACTTCAATTTGTTATTACCTATTACATGAAGCATGCCAGAAAAAACATGCGTTTAAACGTGCTTAACACCATTTTTATGAAAATTAAGCGGGTAATAATTACCCGATGGGTGATTTCTATGCAGGGGTTACCGGGGATATTTGATTTGATTTAAATTATTTCAATTTGGGCAAACTGAGTCCTTTGTAAACAGCTATCACCCTTATGATCACAATGAGTCCAATAGAGATAACCATATTCCAGGACCTTAAGATGTATGGATCTAATATCAGGTAAGATCCTGCACCTATCAGACAAGCCGTCCCATATATTTCTTTTCTGAAGATTATTGGTAATTCGTTGGTTAGTGTATCCCTTATTACCCCACCCATTACACCACTAAACATCCCCATAATAGCTGCAACTTCTGGACTGAAACCCAAATTGATAGCCTTTTCCACCCCAAGAATTGTAAAGAATGAAATGCCCAGACTATCAAACAGCAAGAAGGTCTTTTTCAACCCGGACACCACACTGTGAAATAAAAATGTAGTAACAACGCCCAACAAAATAGCATAGAGAAAAGCTGGATCACTCACCCATACCAACGGATAGCTATCCAGCAATACATCTCTTAATGTGCCTCCACCTATTGCTGTGAGAAATCCCGTAAAAGTAGCTGCAAACCAGTCAGGCTCTTTACCCTTAAGCGCAAGTGCCCCGGATATAGCAAAAAAGAAAGTACCTATCAATTCAAATATGTATTGGATCTCCATTGTTAATCTCCTTTATGAGTGTTGAATTTACCGTGCACTAAGCATTTAACCCCATCTAATGCTTCATCTGATTCTTCATGAATGAAGTGTACCTTTTCGGGGAAATATAATTGTAAATCATTTGTGACTTAGGTATCTTTGTAGTAATGATAAAATCTTCAATAATGTTTGATTTTCATTCCCAAGATGCAAACAGATTCCTATATATTAATATAGGTAAACGTATACTTATCTTTCTCGCTTAAAGGCACCCGCGGGTGTGCTTTTCTTAATTCCTTATTATTTTATAACATCCTTATTTTCACACTGAGCTGGTGACTGTTACCCGCTACATCATAGATACAAATTCCATAGGTGAGGATGTGAATATTTAAAAATAAAATATTTATATCATGGCAAGAGGAAAGAACCTTAAACCTTCTAAAAAAGATCTGAAAGCTAAAAAGCAAGAAAAAATACAAAGGAAGATCGAAGAGAAACAAGCCAAGAGGCGTAAATTCAGAGTATAAGTCATATAACAAAAAAGGCCGTCATATTAGATGGCCTTTTTTGTTAACCATATTGACATTGAGATCCACGTAATCCTTGTCAGATCACCAAGCTAGCCATTTGGTGCTGCTATAGAAGAGGCACAAAATTTGGAGTTTTGAAGATACATAGAAGTCGACTCTATTACAGACCACTGGACGAGAAGCCAGAAAGCTCTAGGATCATCCGAATCATGGATGAACATCACTTAAACATCCAGATGTAGGAGTAATGTCGATGTATTATATGCTTTAAAGGAAAAGGTTATCATGTTAACTTAGTAAACTTGACTTTTGGTCCTAAAAATGGGGAGTATTACCTAGGTGCTATTTTATTTAAAACAACTCATTGAGATGACCTTAAATCTTTATTATACGCATTTTTAACATCCACAATACGTATCTTTTTATTTCCATTAGGGGAAACCCAGTTTATCTCATCTCCCTTACTGTAACCAATGAGTGCCAAGCCTAATTTAGAGAGTATTGATATTTTATTCTTTTCAGTATTACTTTCAGATGGAACTACCAATTGTAGTTCTGCTCTTGGACCATAATAAGTCTGTACGTTTACTATGCTATTGAGCCGAACAATATCATCAGGCATTTCTTCTTCATTTTTGACTATTGCAGATTTCAATTCGCTCTGAAGTGTCTCCAGCCAACTCTGGTTTAGAATATCTGAAAACTTCTTACTTTGTATTAGCCATAATATCCAATAGTATTCGCTCTTCTCCAAGATTATGTGTTTAGGTTTCATTTTTTCTCAGTTTAAGTTTATAATTAGATCAAACATTTAATGTGGTAGATTAAGGAAATATTCCTGATTGTGCATATGCTGTATCAATACGTGATATAGCTTCAATGTGGGCTCCTGTCCTCAAATCTGTATTGTATTTATCCGCCTGTTTTACTACCTGTTTAAATGATTTTGTGATCATGATATCAAGTTTGTTTAATACTTCATGAGCATCCCATAATTCTCCATTTTTGTTTTGTAACCACTCAAAATAACTGGCTATGACACCCCCTGAATTACACAGAATATCAGGGATAATATCTATTCCACGGGCATTAAGAATGAAATCTGCCTCATTGTCTACAGGACCATTTGCGCCTTCCGCTATTACCCTGGCATTAATTTCATATGCATTTTCTGCTGTAATTTGGTTGCCCATAGCAGCTGGAATACATATATCACTTACTAACCCATAAAAAAGATCATTCTCAATCATTTCAGCCTGTGGGAAACCTGCTATCTTAAAATCATTGTTTGTCAGGAATGCTTTAAGATTTTCAACATTTATTCCTTCCTCTGAGTACAAAGAGCCACTTTCATCTTGGACAGCTATCATTGTTGCTCCTGTTTTCTCAAGATAGTGAGCGGTCCAATACCCAACTTTACCAAATCCCTGAATAATGAATCGCATTCCGACAAGAGATTGATTTCTTAAAGCTGCCCATTCCTTTAAGCTTACTACCACCCCATATCCTGTAGCCCTGTCTCTGCCACATAGTCCTCCGGCACTGATGGGCTTACCTGTGACTATATGCTGGTTACGAGATCGCTCCCCAGACGATTTGGTAGACATATAGGTGTCAGCAATCCATGCCATCGTCTGTTCTGAGGTATTTATGTCGGGAGCTAAACTGTCATACTCAGGTCCAATGTTATCACCCATAGCATAGGTAAAGCGACGTGTCACTCTTTCAAGTTCTGACTTTGAATAATTATTAGGATTTAATCGAATACCTCCTTTTGCTCCACCAAATGGCAGCCGTGCCAGAGATGTCTTCCATGTCATCCTCATGGCGAGTTCACTTGAAGTATCCATATCCACAGAAGGATGATACCTTACTCCTCCCTTATATGGGCCTAGTGCATTATTATGCTGCACACGATACCCTGAAAATATTTTGATTTCATCGTCGTCCATTTTTACTGGGAAATTGACGACAATTTCATTGTTGTTACTGGAGAGAATTTTTTGAATGCCTTCATTAAGTGACATGAGATCAGCTGCTTTTTCAAATTGCAGTTGTACATTTTTTAGTGGATTTCCTTTAGACTTCTCACGTACTAATTCTTGTGTGTTATACATGATAATAATTATATTAAAAATTTATCACAGCTAGAATAAAGTGCATTGATTGAGAAGGCAGATTTTTGTCACAGGTTATGCTGAAATTGCCCTAACATAATTATCATCCTTCTTCATAAACAATTCACCTATTAGCTTAGTGGCTGTATTATGAGATCAGATTACAATAGGCATGCCAGGAATATATATGTCTGATATACAGCGTATTAGAGCTAATATTGAAGATATCAAGTTAGTATTATTGATACTATTGTACCCATCAGATACATATGGTATCAGCACTATCATGTCTCTTGGAATCGGTTAAATTCTTCAATGTAAGGTGAAAGATGATACATCGTAAACGTAATACCCAAATAGGTCCATTTAAGGTATTGAGGTATAGTTGATTAAAGACTACATTATCCATGAGACATTAAAAAGTTTAATTTGTACACTCATTAGGGGTGTTTCATGAGATTATCTCTGACATTTACAATAATATCCTTGGTTTAATGATTGATACTCAACTGATAAAAAGCCTTTTCTTTGGACAATACCTTGCATACGGTCTAAGAATTACTCTGGGTATTATTTTGCCGTCGGTTGCCTTTGCATGGATCAATGACTTATCCACTGGACTCATACTCTCTCTGGGGGCTTTTTATGTAAGTATTGCAGATCATCCGGGGCCTGTGACCCACAGAAGAACCGGGATGCTGGTTACCAGTCTATTTATTTTTTTTATGGCTATAATAAGCGGAGCGATTAGCCAATATCCATGGCTTTTGGCCATTGAAATTCCTCTTTTCTGTTTTCTCTTCGGTATGCTATTGGTCTTTGGAGCACGTGCTTCTTCAATGGGAACTGCGGCATTATTGATGATTATATCAAGCATTTACCTAGCAGACAATCAGGAAAATTACTTTCAGCACTTCCACTCCAACGTAGTAAAAGTGTATGTTCGATGGCTCAATATCCTGACTTAATATGATTGAATCGGCTCTTGCATCCAATGCAGGTAAGAGCCAAAATGTCTGAATGATAAGAATAAGTAATGCTCCAAGGAAGAATATATTTTGCCAGTTGAACAGCCTTAATCTTCCAATAATTAATTAGGGTAATTAAAACAGTCGACGCAAACACCCATTCCACTTTATTTAGTAGTGCAAAAACCAGTTGCCCAATGCCTAAACCTACCGCCAGTGTTACACCTGGTGCCTGGAACTTAAGCCATGCTTCCATGAAACTAATAGCACATACAAAACCAATCCAGAGGAAAGTGGTAATGATATTTACAGGATTATTGACCATTGAATTAAATTTTGACATTTTCCCCCCAATTTTCAATTTCTGTTTTGGACCATAGCTTTGGAAAAAACTTACGCTGCTGATATTGGGGATGCAGGTATTTTTTCCACTCGCTTCCTCCGGTGGCTTCTTTGTTTTCACTATTGTTATCTAAATAATATGCTGCTGTTCGCATATGAACTAAAGGCCATACTACATTGTACAGATGATCAAACTCTTTCAACAGTTTTAGCGTATTGCTAGAGAAGCTGACGATCTTATCATTTATTTTATCTTCTAGTGTATTTCCTTGTAGTTGAAGAGCCAGGTTTTTCAGATTCTTTTCATATTTTTCGCAAAACAGTCTGAGTGTCAGGGTAAGTTCACCTGTGTTATGGTTGGTTCCAGCATCTTTCCAGTAAAGATTTTCAAAACAATCATCTAAAGAAGGGGTAGCGGATAAATGCTTCCTCCCAGCCTGGTTGATCAGATTTAAAAGAGAAGTACACCTTAATTCAATATACCTGAAATTCGCACTTTGAAAACCACTGGCAGGAGTTAGGGTATTACGAAAAGCATTATAATCGTCATAATTCATACCATAGCGCATCACATCAAAAGAGTTGATAAGCATGAGTATATAACGATTAATACGCTTCAATTTTTCAATTAGAAGTTTTTCACTTACATCTATATCACCTGTTATTTGCTGAAGTTCGTGTAAAACCAACTCCTGTATAAGTTCTGTGATCTGGTGATATATCACGAAAATTTTCTCATCAGCAAGACCTGTCCTTGTTTTCTGTAATGATAGAAGCGTGTCTACCTGAATATAATCCCAATAAGTGAGAGGCTTTGCATGCGCCAACCCTAAAAGGTACTTTTCCGGATTTTCTCCCAGCGAATTATACTTTTCTTTTACCTTATCTAAGGCTTTTTGCATTCTTAGAATGTTTTAACTAGTGAGACTTTTATTTAGCTCATTCACAATCAATTGTTGAATTTCTTCTTTAGGAATTCCCGAGAAATTACTAAATCTATATTGCTTATAATGGGCTTTCAGGTGAAAGACCAAATCTCGTTTACTGGGATTAGAAGGTAGCTCTTTGGGGATATCATCCATTTCCAGAATATAGTACCTTTGTTTTGCAATGGCTTCTTCAACCTGTTTAGTTGTTTCTTCAACATGACAGAATTGACAACGAGCAGCGTTTATAGTAGCATCGGGCTGGCCTTTGGCTTTTACAAAGTGCCGGCCAAAATCATATATACTATCCTCGTCCTTATAATCCGCAGGCACGATGATATCAAAATGCATAGCACTTCCATCTTTTTTGTGTGCATACGTATCCCAGACGGCTACTTTTGGGCGAATATTTACTGTATTCATACTATGGGTTTTTTAAGGTTGTTTCTATAATACTCAATCTTATAGTGGAACATTTCGGCCATTTTTCCAGCCCGCCACCGGGCTTCTTCCGCTTTCTCTCCGCAGAAATGATCGTCAATAGTTTCGTTGAAGAGTTCCAGCCAACGATTAAAATGATTCATGTCTACTGGTAAGGAAGCATGAGGTGCAAACGGGCTGCCGAAATAAGTATGCGTTCCAAGCAATATAGTTTGCCAGAACCGGTACATTTTTTCGAGATGCTCGGGCCATTCATCACCTATCCGCTGATTGAAAATAGGTGCCAGAATTTCGTCTTCTCTTACTTTTCCATAAAAGCTATCTACTAGTAATTTTATATCTTTCAGTTGAAGAATATTCCTTTTCGTTGTCATTAGAAAAAAGATTTATAAAATTCAGGAGTGGAATACATGATAAAATAGAAGAGTGCAAAGCCTATAAATGCAATGAGCAATGCCCACACCCAGGCCGGTATGCCTTTCGGGGTTTCTGACCCGGTCACTACAAACTCATCCTGTCGCTCACTGCCATATGCATTGAGGGTAATAGCAACCTCATTGTCTACGATCTCTCCGGGCTTTAGCCCTACTACAGCTATTTCAGGGCCGTTTCGTACTTCAAATGCAATTACTTTTACGCCTTCAATATTATCGGAAGATTTAGCCACAATTTTTAACTGGTGCTTACCATCCGGTATTTTGGTGGTATCCATTACAAATTTCACCGGTGGGCGAAATTCGGCGAAAGGCTTTTCTTCATCGTCCAGGAATACTTTGATGATCCGGCTGTTATCTAAATGCTCATCTATTTTTATATTCTTTGTCATAACTTCTCAAAGTTTAAAGCTGTTAAGCAATTCCCATCGGACTGTTTTACCAACCTTTATCTATCACTATATTTTTAATATGACTGGGGTCTGTTTCACGGGGTTTAATCAAAAATTTTAGGCTATAGATAAATGTGAGGGAAACAATAATGATCCCTGCTATAATGATCACATAGTCCCAGTCGCTTTGCGGGCCCGTACCATGAGTTATATTTTCCAGCGGTTTGGGTTGGTTTTGTTTACACAGCTCACATGCAAATGAGCCGCTAAGACTAATTAGGAATAAGAATATCGTAAAAAGGTTTTTCTTTCTCATTTGTTCAAAAGTTCTAAAACAGTCTTTTTGCCAACTATAAAGTTCATACCAGGTTGATCCCTTAAGCTGATTTTGATTAATCACCAAGTTTATCATCAAGATCCCTTCATTGTCTTCCAATAATCATTCGCTTTGGCAATTGTCTGAAATTCTGTAGCGACAACTTGGGCAGAAGCTATCAGTTGACTGGTATCATTTGCATACTGATCTCGTAACTTTTTTCTTATCTCACCATCAGTTTGTATAGCCGCTATAGATTTTCTGGCCAATTTGATAGCTAATTCTCGGCCTTCCAACGGAGTTTTGGTAATTAAGCTTGGTAAATAATTTTCTGAACTTTCCATATTTATTGAGTTTGATTTATAACAAAATCTCTGATCTTTTTCACTTCTTCTTCTGTGATCTCCAGGGCATCATTTCCCCAACTGGTACGCTCGTGATTGGCAATTGCGGCAATCTCCGCATTGCTCAGTTGATCAGCGAAACCTGGCATTTGAGCAAATTCCGGTCGAGCGTCATATCCCTGCAAAATGATGCGAACAAGCATCTCTGGATCCTCATCATTCACTACCGAGCTTCCTGACAGGGAAGGGAATGCCCCTGGCAAGCCGGTACCTTCTGCCTGGTGACAGGCTGAACAAGTGGTCATATACAAGTTTTTCCCATCAGGAAGAAGGTCTTTACCCTGTTTATCTGAAGTGTTGATTCCTTCTTGTTCTTTTCTTGCTGAGGGAATAAATTCTGGTTGTTGTCCGGTGAGTGGAGCTTGTTTTAATGATTGCAGGTAAGCCACCAGATCCAGTGCATCCCGTGTGGGTATGATCTCTGTTCCCTTTCTCTTGAATTCATCAGAAACCGATAATACTTTTTCATCTTCATCAGGATTGGCCTTTTCTTCAAACATCCATGGATATGATGGCATAATGGATTCGGGCACCACAATACGCGGGTTATATAAATGTAGCAGATGCCAGTCTTCGCTCGGTTGTCGATTTCCTATACTGGTCAGGTCCGGACCAGTGCGCTCACTTCCCAACAAAGATGGCGACTGCCGCCAGATGTCCATTCGTTGCTTACTGTAATAATAATCTGAGGGGATAGACGGTCGGCTGCCCCAGGTTTTGTCCATTTCAATACTTCTGACCTGCTGTGTATGACAAGCTACACAACCTTCTTTTATGAAAAGCTGAAGCCCCCTGAGTTCAACTTCACTCATTGGTTCCATCTCGGGCAAAGGCTCGGTATTGTTCTGCGATTGGTAAGCAGGAAAAATTGCTACCCCCAGACTTAGTATCAAAAAGCCCAAAAGGGCTAATACAACCAGATTTCTATGATTTTTGTGAATATCAAACATGCGTTTTTGACTCTTTTAAATCCAAACTACTTTTCATCGGGCTTTTCAGTATGGCTTTTTGTCGCACCATCAGGTAAAAATTGTATGCAAAAAGAAGATGCGAAACGAACATTAGTGTACCCCCGATTGCCCTGGATACCCAGTATTGCTTCATCATGATGACGGACTCTATGAAAGGTAACCCTTCCACCCAGCTTAACCCTTTGAGCGTACCTCCTGCCATCAACGAAATCATGTAAGCAAAAAGGCCGATAAATGCCAGCCAGAAATGAGCGCCTACCAGTAGCTGTGGTGGTTCTTTACCTGTGAGACGAGGAAGTATAGCATATATACATGCCCAAAGAATGAATGTGATGATGCCGTACATGGTCATGTGTGAATGCGCCACATTGAAATCCGTAAAGTGCCATATATAGTTGGTGAAGCGGAAAGCCTGAAAACTTCCCTGCGTGGATCCTACAAAATAAAATACCACACCCACGAGGAAAAAGGGCAATACATAGCTTTTAGATATCTGATGAAAGCTGCCCTTCATGGTCATCAGAAAGTTAGTGGTCCCAGCTACCACCGGAATAAACATTCCTGCACTAAAAACGATAGCTACCGTTTGTAACCACCAGGGTAATGGACTAAACACAAAGTGATGTGTACCGATCATGGTATAAAAAAGCATCTGTGTCCAGAAAGCCAACACCCCTAGTGAATAAGAATAGATTGGCTTATTGAGCGATGCTGGTAAGTAGTAGTAAATGAGTCCCAGTGTAAAGGTCATAAACCACATGCCTACCCCCTGGTGCATGTAATACCCCTGAATCACGGTTTCTCCAAGCCCATTTTGATAGAAGGGTAAATAGCCAATTAATACCAACACCATCGTCCATACCATGGCTCCCAGCAAGTACCAATTAGATACATATATCTCTGAAATTTTCCGATTTGCTATCGTTTTATAGTAATTCCAGAAATTGATGATAAGCCCCAAAGCGAAAAGTGCCATGACGGGCCAGGTATATTCCCGGTATTCGGCGCCTCCATTGTTGATACCGCTCATCAGACAAAGCGTACCAATCAACACAGCCAGATTAATCAATATAAATGCGTACCAGCCCCATTTATACTTGTAGATCTCTGTATTGCTGGTTCGGGCTATCACAAAATAGCCGAGACCAAACATGGCCAGAGACGCCCATCCCCAGAATACGGCATTGGTGTGGACTGGGCGCAACCGGCCAAAGGAGAGCCAGGAAATACTGTCCAGCTCCGGCCAGATAAACTTCATTCCCAGGTACTGTCCAACCAGTGTGCCGAATACCAACCAAAAAACTGCTGCTCCCAGGTAGAAAATGATAAGGTGTTTAAGTTTTTGCGGAGTTTCTAATGCTTCGGCAGCCCGCTTTTTTTCATCAGCAATTGGATTATCAGGTTCGTTGGTTACAGCTTGAATCAGACCCTTACCATCTGAAGCTTCATAGTCACTGCCCAACTCTGTACCTTTAAGTTTATAGTTAAGGGACTGTTTTCGCTTTTCCAGGATAAGGTCTATATCGGCCTGTTCCAGATTTGTCAATTCTTCACTAAACTCCAGTCTTTGCTTCAGGTGTTTTCTTTCATTGAGTCCGGTAATGTATCCGTTCAGCCTAATAATCATGATTAAAATAGCTACCACCATTATTAGGGATACCAATACCAATGTACCCACAACACCAAGACTTGCCCACCAGTTTTCGGTATCTATTGTTTCTGATTGGGCTAACAAGCTCATCGGACTGATCAGTAATAGAATATGGATTGCGTGCTTTGAAGTCATTATATAAGATTTTAATACCTTTTTATCCTACTTATAAGTCTAAACTTTTACCGTTTTAAAAAAGTAAGTCCGACATCAAGACCAGTTGCTAACTCGAAGATGCTTGTGCTTACCAGCATCTTCTGCAAATCGTCTCGTATTTTGGCAAATCTATCATGTACAGGACATGGTCGTGAGGCATCACATTCCTTCAACCCTAATCCACAACCACGGTAAATTAAATCTCCGTCGATGGTATCTACCACTTTACTTAATTTCACATCATCAATCCGGTCTTTATCCATTTCAAAACCTCCAGTTGGTCCCATAACTGAAGTAATGATCTTATTTCTTGTCAATTGCTGTAAAATTTTTGCAGTAAATGCTACTGGAGAATCTATCTCATTAGAAATAGCTTTTAAACTAACACGCTTATCTTCCAGGGATTGTTGTGCTATATAAATTGTTGCTCTTATAGCATATTCACATGCTTTCGAAAACATAACTTTAGTTTAATACAAAGGTAAATAAATTTCTAACTAGGACAATTTTATCCTACTTATTTCCATAACTTTAACTTGTCTGAAAATTCCAATTTACCATTGATTTCATGTAAGTGAAGTACTACGATTCTCAACATATTAAAAGCTATTTATTTGGTCAATATCTTAGGCATGGCATAAAGCTTACTATTGGTATTATTATGCCCTCCTTATTCTTTGTGTGGGCTGATAATTTATATGCAGGACTTATAATTTCACTTGGAGCATTTTATGTGAGCATCGCAGATCACCCGGGTCCGGTTACACACCGGAAAAATGGAATGCTGGTAGCTAATATTTTTATTTTCTTTACTGCAGTAGTAAGCGGTTTTCTTAACCATTATAACTGGCTATTAATTATTGAAATCCCTCTATTCTGTTTCCTCTTTGGTATGTCGATGGTGTATGGAGTACGTGCTTCAGCAACCGGAACTGCCGCGTTACTGATGATGGTGTCTAGTATTTATTTCAAAGACAACTCAATCCATTTCATTGAGTATGCTCTTTTAAGTCTAGCTGGTGGTATTTGGTATATGGTACTTAGTCTTTCTCTGAATCAAATCCGGCCATACCGCCAAGCTCAGCAAGATTTGGGTGAGTGTATACTAGAAATTGGTGATTACTTACGCCTAAAAGCTCAATTTTTTGATACCAGAGCCTCTATTGAGAGTCTTTATCAAAAATTGGTTGTTAAGCAGATAAAGGTGAATGACCACCAGGATAATGTCCGGCAAAATGTT
The DNA here is from genome assembly GCA_965228595.1 of Cyclobacteriaceae bacterium. Taxonomy (GTDB): domain Bacteria; phylum Bacteroidota; class Bacteroidia; order Cytophagales; family Cyclobacteriaceae; genus UBA7330. The sequence goes on from OZ245828.1 coordinate 1,669,951, forward strand.
TACAGGACAAGAAGGAAAGTGAACGAAACCATGAAGTCTGGTCGTCTTGTATTAATGATTTTCATTGATATTGTTGAACTTTTTGAACAAGCCATGTCTATCCAACATAATTATAAGCGGTTAAGATATAAGTATGGGCAATACCAAATACTCCCTATATTTCGAGACCTCATCAATAAATTAGCCATAGAGATAGATGATTTAGGTTATGCCCTGATCAATAATGAGAAACCTAAGAAAATATTAAGTTTTGACAATGATTTAGAAAATATTAAAAAGGAACTGGATGATCTTGAGACACAAGGGGTAAGTGTACTGACATTGAAAAAAATTCTTATCAAGATCAGAAATATGACCAGGTTACTTGCCCATATATATAATTACTTCCAGGCCGAACAACTAACATTTTTATCTAAAACAGAAGAAGCTGATCTTACAAAATTTGTCTCTCGACAAGATTTTGACTGGAAAATTTTTATCAATAATCTATCATTTCGTTCTGTGGCATTCAGACATTCAATAAGATTATCCATCGGCTGTTTGCTCGCTTTCCTTATCTCTTTATGGCTCCCAAACAACGAGCATAGTCATTGGGTCCTTTTAACGGTCCTGGTTATTCTGAAACCAGATTTTGGCCTCACAAAGAAGCGCAATTATGAAAGAATTATTGGTACACTTTCGGGAGGAATAATAGGTGCAATGATTCTCTTTCTGATACAAAATGAAACAGCAAAGCTTATCATTCTAACCGTGTTCATGATCATGGCTTTTAGTTTTAACAGAACCCGATATGCCATTAGTGTGCTTTTCATGACCGCTCTTATTTTGATTCTGTTGAGCTTTGTAAATGAAACCAGCAACCTTTACAACACATCTGAAAGGATATTATTTACAATTATTGGGTCTGCAATAGCTTTCTCTGCTAGCTATTTTATTCTCCCAACCTGGGAATCATCACAAATCAAGCCATACCTGTCTGCCAGTCTAAAAGCCAATCTTAATTATCTACAACAGATGACTACACGATTGAGTGGGTCTTTTTCTGAAGTGTCTTTCAAGTTAGCCCGAAAGGAGTTGTATATGCAAACAGCCCATTTGAGTGCAGCTCATCAGCGAATGCTTAATGAACCAAAACGAAAACAGATCCAAGCAACATTCATTAATGAGTTTGCGGTATTGAGCCACATATTAGCATCATACCTTGCTTCATTGTCTTATAGCCTGGTAGATTTAGAAACCCAGAATTCAATTGATGTCAGTCATCTAAAACTCATCAGGAAAGCTAAGTATCACCTAGAACAAGCGATAAATAACATCGATAAGAATTCATTGCTAATCGAATTTGATTTGCCAGATATTACAAGACAAACACATGAAAAAAATTCAGATATTCTATTCATCGAGAAACAGTTGATCTTAATTGAAAAAGTATCAGCTGATATTGAAAAGTTAAGTGAAAAACTGAGCGAACTACCTGATAACAAATAATCAAGTAGATCAGAGGATTGGCTCCCCTCCCTTCGCACACAGACCATAATCATTCGCCGTTATTCAACTCTAACAGTCTTTTCGGTTGGAATATTCTTAGGTGCATTTTGAACATCAATTATTTTGATTTTCCCTTCCCCTTTAGGGAAGATCCATTTTATTTTATCCCCTTTTGCATATCCAAAAAGTGCCGAGCCCATTGGTGATAATATGGAAATTTTATCCTCCGCGATGTTTCGTTCAGCGGGTGCTACAAGTTGTAACCCGGTTTTTGGCCCATAGGGTGTCTCTACACTTACCATGCTATTAAGCCTTACAATATCATCTGGCATGTCAGCCTCATCTTTTACGGTTGCCAGCTTTAATTCTTTTTGCAAATAGTCCAGACAACGCTGGCTTACCGGGTCAGTATATTGACTTTTTTCAATTAGCGCCAATATCCAGTAATATTCACTTTTTTCAACAATTATACACTTATGCCTCATTTCCAATCATTTTAATATTGAACAATTAAGTTTTAACTAATAGACAAATTCAGGGGAATATGCCTGATTGTTGATAGGATGCAATAATTCTTGACAAAGCCTCAATATATGCTCCCGTTCTCCAATCTGTCTTGTAAACATCCGATTGTATTAGTGCACGATCAAAGGAGCTGGATATCATTCTGTCAAGTTTTTGAAATACTTCATTCATCTCCCAAATTTCTCCGTTTCTGTTTTGTAACCATTCAAAATAGCTAGCTATCACTCCACCTGAATTACAAATTATGTCTGGAATTATATCAATCTTACGCTCATTTAAAATAAAATCTGCTTCGTTATTTACAGGTCCGTTTGCTCCTTCTGCAACTACCTTTGCTTTGATATCGAACACATTTTTTTCAGTGATTTGGTTTCCCATGGCTGCAGGAATACATATGTCACATGCAAGGCCAAAGAAATCAACATCATCAATACGGTCAGCCATACTAAATCCGTCGATTCTATTGTTATTGCTGTTTGTGTAAGCACGCAAACTTTCTACGCTAATACCTTCTGTATTGTATAGAGAGCCACTTTCATCTTGTACTGCAATCATTTTTGCACCATTCTTTTCAAGATATTGAGCAGACCAATAACCAACTTTGCCAAAACCCTGAACAATAAAGCTCATCCCTTTTAAAGAAATATCCCTATGGGCAGCCCATCTTTTTAGACTAACCACCACACCATAGCCAGTCGCCTGATCTCTACCTTCAAGTCCTCCTGCACTTATTGGTTTACCTGTTACAATGTGCTGATTTCGTAATCTTTGATCTGGTGATTTTGTGGACATATAGGTGTCAGAAATCCAAGCCATTGTCTGGGCGCTTGTATTGACATCAGGTGCAGGAATATCATATTCGGGTCCTATATTATCACCCATAGCAAATGTGAACCTACGTGTCACCCTTTCAAGCTCAGCTTGAGAATGTTCTTTTGGATTAATCTTAACTCCACCTTTTGCTCCTCCGAAAGGTAGTCTTGCTAATGATGTTTTCCATGTCATCCACTTGGCCAAAGCCCTGGAGTCGTCTAAATCTAAATTCGGATGGTACCGTAATCCCCCTTTATAGGGTCCCAGTACATTGTTATGCTGTACGCGAAACCCTGTAAAAACCTTTATACTGCCATCATCCATCTTAACAGGAAAATTGACCAATATTTCATTATTATGACTAGCGAGAATCTTTCTTAGTCCCTCATCTAAATCAATTAAGTCAGCAGCTTTGTCAAACTGGCTTTCTACATTTTGAAGAAGATCACCTTGTTGCTTCTTTGGTATTAAAACTTCCTGAATATTATTCATAATGTTTACTGTAAAAAATTAATTTTATTTGACTGATGTTACCCGATATGCCGTAACATCATGATGTCCATCAAACTGGATGTATATACAAAGTGAAACTCAATCGAATTGAAGCATTGACGTAAGTCTTCCTGAGCTTAGCAATAAAACATCTGAAACTCACTACAGAAATGTGAACAATATTAATAATGGTTATAAAACACTACCGATAAATTATAATACCGGTAGATGTTGCTTACCTTCCTTAATACTATCCTTTTAGTTTATCCTGGGAGGTTCAATTACCCGATGAGCCGGAGCAGCAGAAAATATCACAAATACCAGCAATCCAAGTATAAGAAACAACCCTATCTCTAATCTAAAAGCAACAGTATCAGAAGCGACGATTCGCTTTGACTCCTCTGCCAGTAGTTGGCCTTCATTGAGTTGCAACTTTGAAAGTTGTTTTAATCCCAGCAAAATCAGGTCATATTGATTAGCTAATTCAACTTTCAACTCGGCTGATTGAGCAGAAGGGGACAGCTTAATTAGTTGTTGCTCATACTGTTGAGAAATTCTGATTCTATCCTTTACCCCAGACAATAGAGCGCTTTCTTCATCGGTCAAATAGGTTTTCTCATATTTCGTCAACATTTGCTGTATAGTGTCATCTATATGAATAACTCTCCGAGTAATATCATCATCAGAATGATCTATTAACATCTTTTTATTAGATATCAATTGAGAAAGTCCATAAATATGATCCGTCACTACAAGTCGATCCGAATATATTGACGAGAAAGAATCCTGTAAATCAGAGAGGTTTCGCCTATGACTGAATACAAGCAATATCAACAAGCCCAGGACAACAATCATCACAATTCCTGTGTTATTTTTATGTTTAAGAATGTCTTTCCACTTCATCTTGCTTAATTTATTATTTGTTAATTGAATACCGGATTTACTATAGGAAATCACAGTTTATTTTACACTTATCCTTTTTACTATAGATCATAATCCCAAAACAGTTTCTGGTTGACAGGTATATCAAGGATTTCAAATACTGTCTGTCTCACCTGATTTTCAATGAAACAGGGTCTCCAGCCCCTCTGCCTGGCAACTTGGTGTCGTTTGGTGAAAACACCGAAACTCTAATTCCGTAATCTGGAATTGTTACAATCTTTTTCATGTCGTTTCACATTATCTGTTAGTTCCTATTACATGAAGCATGCCAGAAAAAAAAGGCCTTTAAATGTGGTTAAAGGACATTTTTATGCATATTAAGCGGGTAATAATTACCCGATGGGCGGTTTCTACGCACACGATACAAATTTATTTCTATCACGGGAAAGCAGCAGGTAATTTTCTCGACATACTTAAAGAAAGGGCATTGTAAGATTTATTGATCTTCAGATACCGCGATACCCAACTATCCCCCGGAGCTTGAAGAGCTGCTCAGACAGTGATGAATCTAAAATTCGATGATCTCAACCTCAGCATTGAACGCCACCCAGGCAAACCAGAATCCGATGTAACTTTTGGGTTGATAGAGCTTTTCCCCAACATTTGGTCCGGAAACCGCCTGACCAAAAATGTCCCAGGTATTACCCAGCTGATCTGTCATTAAGTTGGGTAGATCTTTACTGGTTAGAGCTGAAAAATCGAGCACTGTACCATCTTTTAATGAAGCCCGGTAAGCAACTAAAAAGTTAAAATCTGTACTTCCGCCAATCACAATCTCTCCTAAACCCAGATCATCTTTTCGCACAGTAATATCACCCTGAAAATCTTCAAACCTGTAGATATGAACCCTGCCAATATCCGGCACGCCCAGCACCCGCTCCTTTTTATGCAACCTTTCATCTTCCCTCGCTACCGGAAAAATCAGAAATGGTTCAACCCTATAATCAATATTTCCCGGTGCGATATAAGGATATGATCCATAGGGTCGTTCATGCCCTGTATTGGTCGAGACTATTTGAGTATTTGGATACATCTTTTTCCAGGTCCCCCATGAAGTTTCAATGGCTGGTAGTATCGTTGCTGACTGCCCGATCAAGCTGCCTTCCACAGATCGATTCAGCATTTGAGACCAGTTGCTGTCCGTTTTCCTGTCATAAGGTATAAGGTTAGAATTGTACAGCAACCCCGAAACTCCAAAAGTAGTGATCTCGCCACCAATATTTCTTGACCAGTTAATGGCTGTCCCTGTCAACGGACAATAAGTGACTGCAAAGGGATGCATCCCAATTTGGTCATTGATGATTTCATGCCAGTCCAACACCTGGTGCGAATAAGCACGGGCCTGACCATCAAATACCACCCCAACCACCAGGTCGTCCTCTGAGAGGGTAGTGGCTTCATCTGCTGATATCATTGCAGGATCTTCAAGTGCAGGAATACCATCTTTTCCGGGACCTCCGTCAAAAACCTCATCATCCGGTATGGACCAGCCACCCGACCCTACCGAACCAGCAGAAACTCGTGGAGTAGTGCTATCCTCTTCACAGGAGATAGTTGAAACAAGGATAAGAAATAGTAGAATGTTTAACCCCTTCATTGTATTAAAGTCATGTTATTCTGCCTGAATGTTAAAAATCAACAATTTCTATCTCCGGGTTAAAAGCCGCCCAGGCGAACCAATAACCAATGTATGCTTCAATTACAGTCAGCCTGGCACCTATATCAGGACCTGCAACAGCTTTTCCAAAAATATCCCAGGTATTTCCACGGTTATCGGTCATGACATTTGGCAGCTCATTTTGGTCCAAGGCAGAAAAAGTGAGTGTCTCCCCATCCAATGTGCCCTGATATGCGACGAGAAAATTTTTTGATTTATTTCCAATAACGACTATTTGTTGATCACTGATCGTGCTGGTCTTTACAATCGTATTCACCTCAAAATCATTAAACCGAAAAGCCTGTGCCTCTTCTCCGATCCGAACGCCCAGGACCCGTTCCTTCCTGTGCAACCGATCATCGTCGTTGGTGATGGGGAAGATCAGGAACGATGCCTCACGGTAATCCTCCCTGGTTTGGTTGCTGACATAGGGATAGTTTCCATACGGACGGTCAATGCCGGTATTGAGTGAAACGACCATCGTTTCGGGATACATTGCCTTCCATGTTCCCCAGGTGGTTTCGAGGACTGGCAACAACTCCGCGGATCGACTGATAAACCTTCCATGGACTGATTCTGCACGCATTTGCGACCAGTTACTGTCTGTTTCGCGGTCATATAGGATCAGATTTGAATTGAAAAGCAATCCCGAGACTCCATAAGTATTGATGGTGCCATTGATATTCCTATTCCAATTCATCGCTGTTCCCGTCAAGGGACAATAGTTGATGGTATATACTTCGTCACCTGCCTGATCATTGATGATTTCATGCCAATCCAGTACAATGTGCGGATAGGCCCGGGGCTCACCGTTTACCATCGTACCAATGATAAGCGCTTCATCAGTGAGATAGGAAGCATCATCTGCCGGGATCATCTCGGGATTCAATAATGCCGGGATCCCATCCTTTCCGGGGCCACCATCAAAAACCTGGTTGTAAGGGATCAGCCAATCCGCTGGTTGGGGGTTGCCAGTATTCACCGGACCCGGATCGTCTGTCCCACAGGTGAAAAACAGTAAGGGGAAGCTCATCCAAAGAAATTTAGAAAACTTCATTTTTATTGAAATTTAAAGTTGTCAAAATACCAATGCTATGTCTCACAGTAGGTGATAGCTGCACCCCACCCACTTCTGTCCAAAGTGGGATCTCGGAATAATAATTCAGTGCTATATCCTGCCACCAGCTCAGTATCAGTCCCGGGCGAAAAAAGAGCCATTCCCCTCCTGTGTTGGGTAGGTCAAAGTCATTTTGTACATCCGTCTGAACATGTCGATACCTGATAGAAAGTGATGGATTGGTGATTATCGGTCCCAGAGTAAACTGATCGGCCAGACCTGCCATCAGGCTTAGCTCATTGCCAAACTGATATGCAAATGCATTCAGATAATTCTCATTTACCCCCGTCATCCTGTAAACACCCATGAAGGAAAGATTCATCGAAGGTCTCATCGCCATTCCATGCCCCAAAGCCGACCAGAAGATCAGGTCATTCGCTCCGCTGCCCGGTTGAAGATCTGCATTCAGGGTGATGCTGTTGTTGGTTTTGTCACTTTTGCCGGAGGCTACCTTGAGACCCATCCCAGTTCGAACCGACCATTGGAGATTGTTGATGAGCGCATATTTTACCAATAACGCAAAATCCCCGATACCGCTGGTTTGGGTAACCTGTTCATTTCCAAACTGGTTAATCGTGCGTTTCTGGATGATGTAAGGCGCTAAGAGTTCCACAGCCAGCCTGTCATTGACCTGGTACCCGGCCTGCAGGAGAAAGGTTTGTGTAGTCCGCTCCCGTGACTGATCATTGAGTGTCTCACCGCCTGATTTGAGGGTTTTAAGCAGGTTGAGGTCATAGGAGGTAGAGAGCTGCAAGGCTTTGGAATCCGAAAGTGGCAAACCGATATTTCCGCTCATGGGCACACCACCCGAGCAGCAGGTCTGGCTGCATGCTCCAAATCCGATAAACCCCAAAACCACCAAAATCAGCACCCTCATAGTATAATATACCATGAAAAAGGTTGGTTCCGTTCTTAAACACCCTTAAAAACCGCAAGAGATGCAAGGGAGGCGACAAATGGGAAGGCAACTGACCTTGATTAGGTATCGAAATCATCATCAGGAAGTGAACTGTTTCAAATATATTGTCTCTAAAGGGTCTTTTACTTAGTTTTGCGGTCCCTGAAATCTGGTCCCGTAGTTCAATGGATAGAATAGAAGTTTCCTAAACTTTTGATACAGGTTCGATTCCTGTCGGGACTACTGAAGAATGAGACACTGACTACAAAATAGTTAGTGTCTTTTTTATTTGGTTCCGCTACCGAATTTTTTCATTGAGATACGTAATAAACATCTCAAGCTCCTCATCAATGATTTCTGCCTCTGACAGTAAAGAGAGCAAAACGAAGTCAGCTGACTTAATGGTTAAATGAATATTCATGACGTAATCTTTATTTCCAGATCTAAAGGCAGATGTAAAACTGTCGAACTTCCTGATTTTTAGCTTGATTTCCTCAACATCATTTAAATAAAAGGTCTTATCAGACATGTAAATTGATCCGGAAGCTAAATGCAGTCTATTACCTGAAAAGTCAAATACAACCTTTTTATAATCTTTTCCTTTATCAATGAAATAGACAACCAATGCTATAATTGATATGAAAATCGCAATAACTCCTATATATGAGTAGCCAACAGCAAAAACTGATATGGCAACAATAAAAATGATGAGGCAACCACCGTACTCTTCAACTTTTCTAATTGATAAATATTCCTCAGTTGAAGTGATTCGATATCCCTTTTTATCAAAATATTGAATGATTGAGTTGTCTAACATTATTGTTACTCAAGGAAATGTAACTTAACAAAAACCTAAACTACCTGTGCTTAATATGCTACAATAAATCTTGAAATTTATTGAATGAAAATTTTTAAGCTACCCAGTCAAATCAAAATTTCTGATAACATCCAGTGCATCAGGATTTCCTTTGGGATGTCTTTAATGATGTATATCTTTTGTCTTCATGCTTTGCTTCATTCCATCTCCCCATTGATTATTTGGAAAGTAGTCGCTACCATTTTGTGTTTATTGGTGTTCGCAGGGTTTGCTGTGCTTTATTTAATTAAGATCAGGCAGCACTAATAGAATCCCCTACTCCCTGGTCTGTGGCTCACAGACCAGGGATATTTTGTGCTAAAATAATTTGCCCTTCCCTCATAACTCCCATCACTACTTATCGTTATTGAGAGAAAATTCATCTTATGGACAAATTGGGTTGGTTTAATGCGATCATCATATTCAGTGGTTTAACGTTGGGTGGTTTCTTCGTCAGCAATACCCTGGTCAAAGGCAAAGCTTATGACCGGGCGGTGACCGTCAAAGGTTTATCAGAACGCGAAGTGGAAGCAGACATTGCTGTTTGGCCCATCAACATCACCGTGGCGGGAAACGACCTGCAGAACATCCAACAGGAAATCGAATCTCAAAAAAGTGATGTCACTCAATTCTTCAAGGACCAGGGTTTTAGTGATGGTGAATTTACAGTTGGACCAACAAACATCAGCGATGCCAAAGCGGATCTGTACAACCCGGGACCGTACAGGGAATTCCGATACATCGCCAAGTCAGACTTTACCATCCGAACAACGAATATCGACAAGCTTCAACAAGCTTTGTCAGCATCCTTATCACTCGTATCCAAAGGGATCCTGATCAGCTCCAAGAATGACTGGAGACCCATTGAGTACAGCTTTACCGGATTGAATGCAATCAAACCTGCTATGATCGAGGAAGCCACCAACAATGCCCGGGAAGTGGCCGAAAAGTTTGCCAAAGACTCCAACAGCCAGGTAGGCAAGATCATGCGGGCCAACCAGGGGCTTTTTACAATCTCCGACCGGGATCAGAATACACCGGAGATCAAAACGGTACGGGTCGTTTCGACAATTGAATATCAGTTGAGGGATTAGGCCACCTTACACGCTAGCACAAAGTGGGACGCTTACGCTAGCGCGGGGTGGGTTTATTTCTGTTTTTTGTTATAAATAACAATTTCAGGAAATATTATACCATTACTTTTTAATCATAATAATGTAGATACAGCTGAGCCAATAGGCCCTATTTGCGCCCTATCTGATAATTCCGTAACTTAAACGTTACACACGATCATCAACCAGCCTTATGAACCAGCGAATCAACCTAATAATCGTGGCCCTGCTCATTGTGTTATGTGCAGTTTCTATCTTCAATGCTTTTTATCAAAACAGCCGTATCAATGAGGCCATTGATCAACTTGAAATGGCTGAGCAAAATATCGTTGAGGCCATTGCGGCGAATGACAGCTCCACCCAGATGGTCAATGAACTGCAGTTTGAGATCGCCAGAACCAAAGACAGCCTGGACATCCTCATCGCCGAGCGTGACTCTATCATCCTTTCTTACAAAAGGTGGGGCTCAGATGAGCAGTACCGCATATACAACAAGAAACTAAAAGAGCAGACAGGTATCCTCGAGGCACTTAGAAAAAAGTACATCGACCTTGTCGCTACAAAAAATGCTACCAACCAATGAAAAAGATCATCATTTCACTAATAAGCCTCATCTCCATTGAGGCTTTCGCACAAAACTTCCAAACGTTGGACAGTACCTACCTTATGGTCACACAGGATTTTAAGATTTCTATCCCGGGCGATACGCTTTACTTTACTACGGGAGGCATCTCAATGATCAATTCTGAGCAGCTTGAGGTGATGCAGGAGATCATGCACCTCGTGAATGATGAAGCGCTGGATGAAGCCATAGGATTATCCATCTCAGAAAATGAGAAAAAGATCGAGGAGTGTAAGTCACTATACGAAAACCTACTCGCCAACAGTAATAAAAGTCATGAAATCACTTCACAATCACTGATGACGACTCAAAAATCGCTGGAAGAGATCAGGCACTCACTTGAGCAAACTAAAAATGCGTTGGTGTTGGCAAATGATAATGTGACTACCTCAAAAGAGCTCTTGAATAAGTATAAATCTGCAAGACTCTGGCAAAATATATTGGTCGGATTAGCGGGCGTTGGATTGGGCGTCATCCTTACCCAATAGTAAAATCAGTCCTCAGCGGAATGTTCGTCCTCACCGCTGGTCGCTTCTGCCTCATCAGCTCTTTTCTTTTTGATCTTATGCGCTGGTTTGTAGGCTGACTCGGCAAGCTCCTCAAGATGGAGCCGATCAACAGCCTGAACAGACCGGAAATTCAGCCTTTCGAACAGGGTATACTTCTCCACTATCTTCAAAAATTTTGGATCCTGATCATAGATCACCAGGTAATAAAACTGGATGAGTACTTCCTGTTCGGTAAGATGAGGCTTGATAATGTTGACATAGAAATTAGGATCCTTGCTCTTGCCGTGAACAAAAAACAGCAAGGACTTATAGCTCTCCATGTAGTGTGAAAGTGAGTTCCTGTAAGCGTCATAGACCTGTCGGAAACTCGTTTCAAAAGCTTCTTCGTCAAGCACTGATGAGCTTCCGTCCTTTTTACGTTTTCTTTTCGTAGCATTTACTGCCTTTTGAAACTCCTGGTACATCTTATCAAAGCCATTCCCTGTAGCGTGGCTTTCAATTCTTTTAGCAGCGTCAAGATGAAATTCGAGGAGCTGAAAGAAAGTATTTTCAAATTGCTGAATCTCAATCGTCTTGGACTGGCTATCCATAATGTAGCGGGTCTCAACTAATTCTTCTCGTTGAAGTTCCAGTTCCCGACGTTGATAGATCAATGCCAGATAAAATAATATAACTCCCGCCAGTGACCAGATGGGTCCAACTGCCCCGCCAAAAAACTCACCGATCAAACTCAGCTTTTCCAGGTCAAGTACATCGGTGGTTTCAAGCCCTTTTATTTGTGTAAAAACAAAATAAATAATGGCAAAACCTACAAGGATTGACAGAAATGTCGCAAACCCGAGAAAGACGACAAAATACTTTCGAAGTGGAGAAATATCTTTACTCATTAGGGAGTTGGTGGTTTAAGGCACTAATATACGAATTTGGGGTATTTATTTCTCCCGAACTAATTCATTCTGTCGGTTTTTTCTATCCATGATTATGCCATAAAGGGCTATCCCTCCCCAGATGCTATTGGTGAACGCAGAAGGTATTGATCCATAATAAACAGTATTGACAATCAGGAAAAGACTGCCCAAAATGTTGAGCACATGGTATGGTACAGAAGTTGATCTCATTCGTTTTGTGATTAGCAGGAAATAGGGAATGATATACGCAGCTGCTCCAAGCCAGCCAATGATATCTACGCTAAGTTCAGTGTAATTCATAAATCAATTTATATAAAAATACCCTGACACAAATGACTGTCAGGGTATTGAATTCATCAGCTATACCTCTTATTTGACAAGCCAGGCATTGCTCCAGTTGTAAGGTGCTTTTAGGAGTATTTTATAAAAGTCAGCCGTTTGGTCAAAATCGATTGAAGCTCGTCCTTTGGATACCTTTACTTCTGTCAGCTTTATATAAACATCCTTTCCTCCGGTAGCGTAGTTATTCGTTTCACTGATGAGGATTTCGGCTTTACCCTTGTTGACGAGAGGGTTCCAACTAACCAGGAGCTTTCCTCCTTCATAGTTGGCCGTCAGTTGATTTAATGAAATCTTATCCGTAAATGAAACACCATCGATTTCCGCCTTGAGTTCATCCGGTGGATTGATCTTCATATGCGTTAGCAATGAAGGCATGATATCCACGATACCCGGATGCTGATTGAAACTTTCGTTCAGATTACTTTGGTTGGTACAGATCCATGTTGTTCGCTCTCTGTCAGTCTGCCCTCCATGACCTTTCCCGTCTTTTGGCTTTCGTCCATGATCTGTCGTGATCACAATCATCCAGTCCTCCCCCATCGTCTCGCGTTTTTTAATGGCCTCCCAAATGCGGCCAACCTGAACATCCGCTTTCATCACGGCATCATCCATTTCGGGGCTGTCCCCAAACTTGTGGCCCATATCATCTGTAAACTCCAGGTAGACCCACGAAAGGTCCGGCGCCTCCTCCTCAATGTATCGGGCAGCTTCTTTGGACACCAGCTCATCAATATCAAAAATGAATTTTCTGTCTGCTTTATGTGGAAAACGAATGGTATCCACCTCGAAGCCATCAAATGAATAATCAAGTTTGATACTCCCTGCTGACTCCTTCCCTTCCCCGATCAATTTTGTCCGGTTATCCTCCCAGGTCGAAAATATGGCAGTTTCAAGAGATGGGTTCACCGTTTCTGCCACCCTGAAAATATTCCAATAATGGTAGTTAGGTGTTTCCACAGCATTATCCCTCACATTGTGCTTATGTGCCCACACCCCGGTGATCATATTCATATAACCAGGTGCTGAAACAGTCGGTGTCTGAGAATATCCGTCCTTCATGCCCCCGACATAGGCTGTGGCAAAACCCCCAACATGGGCTATCTCATCCATGTTGGGGGTACTTACTCGCTGAATCACATCGGTTGGTATGCCATCTAACAATATCATCACAGCCTTTTGTTGACCATTCACCTGTAAGGTCAATAAGTACATAAGGAACCCTATCGAACACCTTTTTATAAATTGTAATAACATATTATTCATAACCAACTTATTCCCAGCCAAACAATTGCTCCAGATTTGGATTCAAAGTTACCTGTGGTTGTGGTACCGGCCTATAATAATATTTTGGTGCTACGAAGGTCCCACGATCTTCAATGGTCTGAACGGTTCCACTGTTTCCATTCTTTAAGTAGACACCCACATCCTCACCAAATGTACCTGCTCGGTAATAAATGAGTTGAACACCCAACCCATTGGTTTCTTTTACGTCAGGAATAGACTCAGAAGCGGGAAGTAAGTGGATATCATCTTCACCATCACCTGTCAGGTCAAACTTGCCGAGACCTGGAAAATACAATCCCTCAGGCTCATTTTCGAGCAACTCTCCGGCATTCCAACGCATCAGGTCATCAAACCTAAAACCTTCCAGTGCCATTTCAATTCTTCTTTCCCGGCGTATCTCAAGCAATACCGCACTTGTAACCTGAGGATACCTGGCCTGCTGAACAGGATCGGCCACCACAGACATATTCAAAGGAGGCATCCCGGCTCTGTCACGAATCAGATTCACCGTGATGTCCAGATCAGCCTGGGTCAGCTCACCCAATTCGGCCTTTGCTTCTGCGTAAATAAGCAGCATCTCTGCATAGCGGATAACCGGAATATCAATGCTTTCCCTGGCTGAAAGATCTAGGGTATTCATGAACCCTTTGATCTGATGATACCCTGAGAAATTTTTACCAAGTTGCTGCACATATGAGCCTCCACCCTGTGAATAGGTACTGGTAAATATCAGGTTATATCCCGGATAAGCGTACGTTTGATTTAATCGAGGATCCCTGTTTGCAAATTCCTGTACAATCTCGAAGGTTTCGTGACCCGCCTGACTGGAATAGTAGCTTCCGTCAGCCATCAGGTAAGTCTGCAACAAATCTTTGGTTGGGCACACTTCATAATTACCAAACATATACTCCCACCAGCCACTGTTAAGCACTTCATGTTCAAAAACTCTTGCCAAAATAATCTCCTGATTCACTCCAAGATCCGTGCTATTGAAAAGGCTGCCATAGTCCGCTGTTGGATTTCCATTGTCATTCAACATATATCCTCCATTGTCCATGATATCTTTTGCCATGTCCCTGGCCATAGTCAGATATTCATTGGCTGTAGCTTCCAGTCCCAATTCAGTATGATACTTTCGGAAAGTTCCTTCATACAATGCAGCTCTGGCCATAAAAGCTTTCACCGTCCACTGATCGACGGCTCCGGATGGCTGGACCTGATAAACATTCTCTGCTGCAAACTGATAATCTTCAAAAAGCTTATCTACCACAATTTCCCTGGAATCCTGTTTTTTTAACAGTGCCTCTTCATCCCCTGACCCTATTACCTGATCATACCAGGGCACATCAGAATACCGTTTTACTTTGTCCATATAAAAATTAGCTCTAAACAACCTGGCTACTCCTTTATTGTGATTCAGGACTTCATCGCTTAACGCCGCTCTTTGAAAATTTTCCAGGAAAAAATTGATGGATCTAAGTTGATTCCAGTCCCAGCCACTCAAGATGGTCGATGAAGAAGGACTTGTGGTCATCATGGTCTTGATCTCCATATTTCCTGTGGTGGCCGCATTATCAGTGGCCCTGTCTTCAATGAAAATGCCAACCCCTGGAAAATTGTAGAGACCATTGATATAGATTTTCAGATCTTCCTCCGTATTAAAGAAGTTCTCTTTACCAATGGACGTTTCCGGAACCCTGTCCAGGAACTCATCATTACAGGCAGTGAAAACCACCGCCATTAACAGTATATATTTATGAATGAATTTCATTGTTCTTTACTTTGATGTTTTAGAAAGTGAGATTAATACCAAAGGCATATCTTCTTTGGAATGGATAAGCATAGCCTGAACCTACTTGTCTCCCTGTACTTACTGATGGGTTCAGCTGAGACACATCATCATTGATGGCTTCAGGATCAAAATAGGCTTTCAATGCCGACCATTCCATCAGGTTTTCTCCGCTGGCAAAGACCCTGACAGTTAGTCCAGCCCGGCTGGTCAACGATTCGGGTAGTGTATATCCCAGAGTCATATTCTTCAATCTTAGATAAGCCGCATTCAACAGATATCTTGTTTGTGGTATCGCCAATCCTTGTGCCTGGTCAATTCTTTCGCCGAGGTTCCTGTCTGCCAGCCAGGCCTGAAGATGAGGAAATTCAGCATCCAGGTTTTGATCGGCTAAACCTGCATCCAGGTACGCCTGGGAATGTTTTGCACGATCCGTAGCACTTTGATCATTGGCTCTGTAGTAATCCAACAGATGCCTGGCACCACCCGCATACGGTTGCTGATAAAAGCCCCAGTAGAGGTAATCCAGTGGATAATAATCCCTTTTTGCTACACCCTGGAAAAAGATCGAAAAGTCAATTCCATTCCAATCGGCACTTAGATTTAATCCGTACCTCATTCGCGGTGCTGCATTACCGATGATGGAGAGATCTTTGGGATCATCTACTGTAGACCCCTTCTCAATCAGGCCATTGTTATCCTGATCTATATATTTTGGCCAACCCGGCACAATAGATAAAGCTCCCCATGGGATGATCGCAGATTCATCCAATGCATCGATCTCTTCTTGTGACTGGAAAAAACCGTCGCTGGTGAGGCCCCAGATCTCGCCAAACTCCATTCCTTCATAGAATTGGGTCAGACTTTGACTTGGGTTATCAAAACGCGTGATGTATGACCGGCTATCAGATAATACCGCCTTTGCACTGATAAACATGGGCTTACTTCCTACCTGAAGATTATCTCGATAGCTTACACTGAGTTCCCAACCTTTTGTCTCCAGATCTGCGGCGTTCTCTGCTGGCTCACCCGTTCCAAACACAGCTGGCAACTCTCTTCCCTGTGTCAGCATCCCTTTGGTATCTCTGTCATAGATATCAAAAGAGGTCAGTACCTTATCATCAAACAACCCGAGATCAACTCCAAAATTCAATGTAGTAACCTCCTCCCAGGTATAGTTGGAAGAAACTGAAGGAGGTACCCCCACCCTCAAAGGACGCTCACCACCAATGAGATAATTGCTGTTGCTGGCGTTCATCGTAGCGATATAGCCAAAATCGGAGGATACGGCCTGATTTCCAAGGGAACCGTAAGATGCTCGTAGTTTCAACAGGCTAATCGGTCCGAGAATCCCTGCCATAAAGGCTTCTCTATCCAGTATCCAGGATGCAGAATAGGAAGGGAAAAAGCCAAATCGTTTGTCTTGCGGGAATTTGGAACTGCCATCATATCGACCATTAAACTCAATGATGTATTTGTCCTGGAAGATATAATTCAGTCGGTAAAACGCTCCTCTCAGTGCCCACGAGGTAATACTTTCCCCTACGTTGTCTTCACCAGTTGCCAGTGCTATGGTAGGAAGAGAAGCGGAAATCACCATGTTTCTATCAGCATAGAATCGGCTCCACCTGTAATATTCCTGGTTAAAACCTCCGATGGCGGTTATGGCATGCGGGCCGAACTCCTGGTTATAGGTGCCATAAATATTTAATACGTAGTAATCTTCATTGGTTGACCTTCGGTAAGCATAGTTGGTGCCTTCTTCTCTGATATCCTCCGGGCCATAGCCAATCAGGTATTTATTGGTGTAGTAATTATAATCATAGTTTCCTCTCCGGAAAGTAAAATCTGTATTGATCTTAAATACCTTATCAAAAAAGGACAGTTCATTGGTAAACTGTGTCTGGAAACTTGAATAACGATCCTCGGTGACACCACCATTGGTCAGCTGACTACCCAATCTTCCAACAGGTGAATTTGCCCAGCTTCCATCAGGGTTTTTGTCATAATAAGTGGGAAAGAAATTATAGATCGTCCAAATATCAAAATACGTTGGCGTCTCCCTTTTGGTATTGGTCAGGTAAGTATTGTTACCCAGCGTCAACCACTTGAATGGCCTATAAGACACTTTATTCCGGACCGTGTAGCGATCAAAGAGATCATCGGCCAATTTCAAGGCTCCATTTTGTCTGTTGTAAGAACCTGAAAGCAGGTAGCTGGCTTTATCTGTTCCGCCACTCACAGACAGTTGGTGATTGGTGGAGGTAGTGAAGTCATCCAGAAAATAATCCGTCCAGTCCCTGTTTCCCATATATTCCCAAAGCTCCGGAGCATTGGGGTTCTGTCTAACACCGGGTGTTCCTTCTGGGTTATCAGATCTTTCCTTTGCGTAAGCATAATAGTCATCAGAGTAATTCACATTGTCCCAGGGAGTATTATCGGTGGATGTTTCCAACATCCTGCTGTAGATATATGGATCGGTGATCTTATCCGGCAATACGGTTGGTTTATCCCAGGAGAAATTATTGGAATAGGTAATCTTCATACCTTCCGTTCCGGTTTTGGTCGTGATCAAAATCACACCAAATGCTGCGCGGGCCCCATAGATGGCAGATGCTGAAGCATCTTTGATCACAGATATATTCTCAATATCTACAGGGGCCAATCTGTTGAGCTCCATAGCGTCTGACGGGACCCCATCGATGAGGATTAATGGTCCTCCACCGGAAAGGTTGGTGATCCCCCGAATATTGATATTGGCCGCTTTCCCAGGTTCTCCGGACATATAGTCAATATTCAGATTGGGAACCAGTCCCTGTAATCCCTGAGCAACACTGGAAATAGGTCGCTTTTCAATGATCTCAGGATCAATCTGGTCTACGGCTCCGCTTAGATTTACTTTTTTCTGCGAACCAAAGCCAAGGACGACCACTTCCTGCAATTGCTGAATGTCTTCCGTCATGGTCATGTCAATGGTGGTATTACTGCCCACCCTGACTTCTTCTGTTTTTAACCCAACAAAAGAAAAAACGAGTGTTGGATTGTTAGTGGTCAGCTCAATCGAATAAGATCCGTCCAGCTCTGACAAAGTACCATTGTTGGTCCCTTTTTCCAGTACCGTGATCCCAATCAACTCACTTCCATTTTCATCTTTAATCACCCCGGAAACCTTCTGGTTCTGGGCAAAGGCCACCACAGAGACAGCAAGTCCGATGATGACCAGGTAAGTTTTGGTGTAGATTTTTTTCATATGAGTTTCAGTTAGTGTTTCTCTTTTCACAAAGGAATCCCACGAATATTAACTGGTAATTAACCCGGGATTACCTTTACAATAAATTGAATGGTCGTTCAATTTATTATATAATTATGTTACATACAATTTATCTTAGCATCATAATACACCAGGAAATGGGAAGAAAAAGTCTGAAAACGGATAGGAGAAAAGAAATTGTGAAAGCATTTTATGCAGTAGCAAAAAAAGAAGGGCTGGAAAATACTTCCCTGAGTAAGATCGCCAAGAAGCTTAAAATGCCCCCTAGTCTTTTGGTCCACTACTTTTCCACCAAGGAGGAGTTACTCCTTGAATTGATAGATTTTATCATCAGTAATTATAAATCTATTTATATCCCAAAAGAGGACTTAAAGAGTTCGTCTATTAAAAAATTACTGCTTGTAATGGATAACATCTTTTCCAGAAAATGGAATAGGTTGATTGATGACGGTGTATTCTATAGCTGCTTCGCCCTGGTATTTCAGGACAAGCGCATTAAGGCGAAGTTTTATGAGCTGCATTTCCTGTTAAGATCATGGTTGGCAGAATTAATTCAGCAATGTAAGGATGAGGGGTACCTTGATATCGAAGACCCCACACGTACATCTGAACTTATCTTCGTCATCTCGGATGGCGCTTACTATTATTTAAGTATGGTAGATGATGATTATGAATCTAAGATCAAACTATACAAAGAAGAAGCTTTCAACGTTTTAGGGATCGAAATGCCCGAACCTGGAGGCATTTGATCAAATGTTTTGCGTAAACTGAAGCGCAAAAGCGCCAAAAACCAAAACCCAGTAGGTTAACATCAGTTTGTTCTTCCTAAACAACCAAAAGGGTACCGCAAATATGATGGTCACAGGAATACTATAAAGTATACCTTGAACATCTCCTGACAACACTTCCATTTTCATCAATGACCAAAGGGCAAAGTGTACAATATTGAGTCCGACAAATAACATAAACCAGGGCTTGATGGTGACGTTGTCTACCCGCTGGTAAATCAGATAGCCTGTCAGTATGTAAAAGGTAAATGCCATCACCATTCGGGGAGCGAAAGGAATGTAAAAATTCAGTATCGGAAGAAACAGACAGGTTGCCGAGATAGCAATCAATATTATATTCAATGTTTGTCGATTACTTTCTTCAAAAGCACTCCACAGGTATAGCAATAGCTGAATGCCGGCACCGTATAAAAGGAGGATAAGGGTGACATCCCCCACAAAAAAATCCGACCCATTGGCTACGGCAGTGACTACTTTAAACAAAACTCCGACACTGAGTAGCACAACCAATGCCCGTTGGATGCTTGGAGCATATTTCTCATGAAGGAAGGTGAGGAGATTCTCATCTCCAGAATGTCTTTGAATACTAAGCGTAATGCCAACCACGCTTATCAGCAATAAACTTACAGAGGCAAATGCCGCGAGTTCTACACCCGGAAGATGAAGAATCCGAAAACAATAAGCAGTAAGCAGAAGTAAAACGCCCAGGGTCATCGTGACCAACCAAACACCACCACGTTTACCCCTGTTAATGATGAGACCGCTTAGGGATCCGGAGAGTAACGAAATAGCCAGCGCAATAAATGAAGACATCAGTAGTATTCCTGCACCTGGTAGATGCAAATATTTGAAAAGTGAGCCCATAATCATCAGGGCTAGAAAAAGGTTAGAGAATATCCTGGATATCCTGAACCGACTGTCAATGGTTTCCATGGTTAGTTGTTGTATGCTTTTAAAATGGTTTGACGGGATCTCTTCTTTTACCTGATCCCAGGCTATGTCAAAGGACGCTCCGTCCTTCATTCTTCGCTCCACATCACTTGCCAGATGGTCCAGCAGCTCAGCTTTCAAAGGCTTAAATGACAATCCCTGTTGATCGAGAAATTGTTCGATCTCACCAATTTCTACTTTCCCTTTCATATGCCGGAAAGATTCATTTTTGGCTGAGGAACCGGTGCAAGAACATTTTTTAGGATTTCGGTGAATTTCTGTAGCTCACTCACCTTCTCCTTTGCCAGTTCCCTTCCCTTTTTCGTTAGCGAGTAATACTTTCTGGCTCGGTTATCCACTATCTCACTGGTGGTGATCAATAATCCTTCGCTTTCCAGTTTATAAAGCACCGGATACAGAGCACCATATGTCAATTGGATCTCATCACCTGAAAGCTCGGCTACGCGCTGGCTAATCTCATATCCATATAGCTGCTTATTTTCAGCCAATAATTTGAGGATGATGGTCTTTAAAGTACCCCTGATAAATTCTTTAGATGACATCTTATATATATAATTTTCTTAAATATATAAATAACAACAATTATCTGCAAGAGAATGGTGATAGAAATACTGCATTAGCTGCCTGATGGTCTTCTTTGACCGAATAAATGACCATATTAGTACCAAAAAAACCTGATCAGTCATGTCTCTTGAACCATTCGAGTACGTTGTGATCCTATCTTCGTTAATCCTTGGATTAGGCATCACCCAGATCCTTACCGGTGCTGCGGATATCTTCTCCAACCTGAAAAATGTTAATGTGGGATATGCACACAGCCTGTTGATCATCGTAGTATTTAACCTCCATATCCAGGAATGGTGGGAAAGCTACCAAATGGCCAATAAGGTTGAGGAATGGACCATGCCTATGGTTCTTTTTGTCCTCGTTTATCCCATATCACTTTTTACCCTGGCCAGGATGATTTTCCCAACAGGTTTACGTGAATCAGAAACAGATCTGGATGCTTATTATTATGAACAGTGGCCCTGGTTTTTCGTTGTTTTCTTACTGGTTCCAGTTATTAGCTTCCTACAGAATATCCTCATCGGGGGATATGGATATGAAACACAAATATTGCAATACCTGCTGGCCACGGTAATTATCAGCTTCCTTGCATTCAGGGTCAGCAACAAATGGGCACATATCAGCTTCCTTGTACTTCAAATCATCCTGTGGATCTTTTGGCTGGCACTCGAGGAAAGGATTCTTTAAGGATCTACCTGTTTATCCGGCTCCAATGCTGATCGGCCTGATTCTTTAAGTTGATCTCATCTTTATTCCATTTGGTCAGTGTATTGTTGAAATAAAAATTGTAAAATAA
This sequence comes from Cyclobacteriaceae bacterium, assembly GCA_965228595.1. GTDB lineage: Bacteria > Bacteroidota > Bacteroidia > Cytophagales > Cyclobacteriaceae > UBA7330. The sequence goes on from OZ245828.1 coordinate 1,691,678, forward strand.
ATAGAGCTTACCCTCAATAATTTTGAACGTCTCAGGATCGATTTTCACTTTTTCTCCATTCGCCATGGCATAGGCACACCACCCTCCATACACCGGAAGGTATTTTGCCGGGTCTTTCTTGAATAATTCTCTACTCTCCTGGCTACTGAAATAATAAGTGACACCAGCATGAACTTCGAACAGGCTTCTTTTACCTTCAACAGCCTTACCCAAAGTGAAATAGGTCACCGGGTCATATCCATTGATCCCAAGACCATCTTCCTGGTTGATGTCAGTATGCTGTGGAGCGGCCAAAGCCGGTCCTACGTAAAAGATCAACAGACATATAATAAGCTTCATGGCATTCAGGTCTTTAATGGTATACGAAAATTATTCAGTTAAAGCGGAATTTGCTCAATGTTTATACAGATTTGCAATCCATTTTACACATTGATATGCGATTTAGCATTTTCATACTTTTATTTTCCATTCTCACTTCAGGGCATTCGCAAAACTGTTTGTCTCTTCTGGATAGTGTCCACAATTACCAATCCATAAAGCCACCAAAAGCAAGAGAATTTGCCAACGATCTGATAGAACGATTAGATTCTTCCAGATGCTATGAGGAAATAGGATATCCGGAAGCCTATAACCAGCTTGCTTTAAGCTATTGGCAACTCAATGAACATCAAAAAGCTTTCGAAGCTGTGGAAAAAGCTATCGCATATAATTTGAAAAGCTATGATTCTTTGAGTGCTAATATGGTGCCCTACTATGAGAATCTAATCGCTTTTTATAAAGAGACCGCCAACTACAAAATGGCCAAGAAGTATCTGGATATATCCTGGGAAGCACTGAATACGACCCTCTTCAACCAGCCCGAATCTTACTGCGGGCGGCTGGTTGAAAAAGCCATTCTTCTAAGAGAGCTTGGAATGTTTTCTGAAAGCAGGAAGGATTTGGAATTGGCCCTTAAAACGCTCGAAGTTGATCACATTGACAATGATTCACTAAAAGGTGTAATTCTTATCGAGTCAGGAACCCTGCATACTTTGCTTGGGAACTATTCGGACGCGGAGCAAGAACTGGACAGGGCCTTGAGTATACTGAGAGCTAATTTTCCTCTGCTACAGAGTAAGGCCATCGACAGGCTGGCCAAATTGAAGTTAGATCAGGGTGACTTTTCGGCTTCTGAAAGTGAATTATTGAGCAATATTAATTTCAAAGCGGCCAACTTCCCTGAAGATAGTCTTCTGCTTGTTGAATCCATCAATAACCTGGGGCTACTTTACTTCCGGTTTGACCTGGAGAATGCCAGGAAATACTTTAAACAGCTCGAGCAGATTGGGCGCAAATACCCGGTTATCACTCCATACACCACCAATAATCTGGCGGTCATTGATTTAAAGAATGGACGTTTGAAGGAAGCTGAGCTAGGGTTTGTCAAAAGTCGGGATCTTTTTTATGAAATGTTTGGTCCTGTTCACCCGGATTATGCCAATTGTATCAATAATCTGGCAGGCGTATATGCAAAAGAAGGGAATCTGGAAGATGCCATGGCCCTATACATGAAAGTACTGGACTTGGACAGAGTATTATATGGGGTAAACCACCAGAAATATGCCACTACCTTGTCCAATCTTGCGTCTATTTATAAACAGCTGGGCTACACGGAAATGGCTATGTCGTTTTATATACAATCTGCCAATATCCGAAAAGAAAGTTTAGGTCCGGACCATCACCTTTATGCCAAAAACCTCAATGATATTGGCCTCATGCATCTGGCAAATCAGGATACTCTGGCTGCTCTGGAGTCTTTTGATGAAGGGCTCAAGATCCTGATAGATCATTTGCACGATGTGTTTCCTGTGCTCACAGAGAGACAACGGATTTTATTTTATGAAGAAATCCGCTTTGACCTCAGAAGATTTCTCGCCCTGGCATTTGAGGAGTCTTATTTTGAGACAGAATGGGCGGAAAAAGCACTTAATTATTACATCAATACAAAATCAATTATTTATTACGCTGCTGACAAGCTGAGAAGGGCTGTTCAAAACAGCGTTGATCAGAGCATTCGAAATAAGTATAATGCATGGAGAGATACCAAGTTCGATCTGGCCAAAGCATACCTGCTCAGTGCTGAAGAAAAGAAAATCCAGCAATTATCCATTCAGGAATTAGAAGAAAAAAGTCAGGCCCTGGAGAAAGAGTTATCACTTAATCTCAAGAGCTTTTCCAATCAAAATGAAACCCAATTCATTACATGGAAGGACATTTCTCAGGCCCTGAAAGACTCAACAATTCTCATAGAGGTCATAGAATACAACGCATTCACAATTCAAACTGATTCATTAACCACCCAGCAGGGTTTTGTCGACGAATCACGCTACGTGGCCTTTTTTATTCATCCTTCAGGTCAACTTGACAGGGTTGTTTGGCACAAAGACATGCAACTGATCAAACAGTTTAATTATTACAAAAATGCCTTGCAATACAATGTCTTTGACTCTATATCCTATTCAATCTTTTGGAAACCAATTGACGATAAAATTGGCATGGCCAATAAGATATATTTTGCTGCTGATGGCGTTTGGCATAAGATCAATCCAGCGATCTTGTATATTCCTGATGAAAAAATCTATGTGGAAGAAAAGCATCACATTGTCCACCTCACCAGTGGAAAAGATCTTTTAATTGAAAAGCAGTCAGTAAAAACAAAAACTGCCAGCATTTTCGGTAATCCTGATTTCACCACTATTCAATCAAATATTAATCTTAACCAGCTACCTGGTGCAGCCTTGGAATCTGAGGATATCAAACAAGTTCTTCAAAAGGATGGATGGAAAATAAAGTCTCGCCTTTATGAAGAAGCTACTGAAGAACAATTAAAACTTACCGATAACAATGACCTCATTCATCTGGCAACACATGGATATTTCCTGGAAGGGGAAAATGAAGACCCCTTGCTCAATTCAGGATTATATCTTGCCACTAAAGAAGGATATGAAGATGGAATCTTATCCGCATATGAAGCGATGAATCTGAACCTTGACGCTACCAACCTGGTAGTTTTGTCTGCATGCGAAACCGGACTGGGGGAGGTAAAAAATGGTGAAGGCGTCTTTGGGTTAGAACGAGCTTTTCTGGTTGCCGGAGCCGAAAACCTTATCATTTCCCTGGTGAAGGTAGATGATCAGGCCACCAGAGAATTTATGCTACATTTTTACGGGAACCTGTCGAGTGGATTGACGGTGGAAGACTCCTTCTTTTCTGCCCGATCCGCATTTAAAAAAGATTATACGAATCCATATAATTGGGGCGCCTTTATCCTGACCTCAAAACACTAGTCAAAGATATATGACTAAAACATCACCCTTCTTTACCTCACCTTTTAGCTCATTGATCTCATAGATCAGCTCTTCCGGTATTCTGTATTTATCAGCAATTTTCCTTAATGTCTCACCGGCTTGTACTACATGATTAAATATGTTATCACTGTAGTATTCCTGTGGTATCAGATACCTGAGACCCGGGGCTTGATGTTGAGGATCCAAAACCCTCAAAACATGCCCCTCATCCAGAACTGTGGAAGTAAGACCATTCCATTCTTTTAATTTATTGGCAGGCAATCCCAGTTGCTCAGCAGCAAAATCCAGTGATATTTTATGTCTTACCAGATAGACTTTTGCTTTCATATAGGTAACAGGATGCTTGGTATAGACTACGAGCTCAGCCCTGCGATTAAACAGTTGGCCATACCAGGTATCAATACTTGTGATTGGGTTTTCTTCCCCATTTGCAAAAACACGTGCCTGACGATACGGAAGACCTAGTTCCAGCATATATCGCATGACAGAAAACCCCCGCTTTTCACTTAAGCTAAAATTATAATCATGACTTCCGATTGCATCCGCATGGGTATGAATGTCTACCAATACAATGTTTTCTTCTCCAAATTGATGCACCAGGTCCTTTAAGGACTCGATGGATTCATCCCGCAAGGCTGTAGCATTAAAATCAAAATAGATGGTCTCGTATTCATACCTGTGATAATCATAGGTGGTATCCTTTGCGATGGTCTGAACCTTCTCATTGTTAATTTCTACCTCGAAATGATCCAGGCTATCGGGTAATAACCTAAATTCAAATTTACTTTGGGCATTGACCAGTGTAGCAATGCTATTTTCTTCATCAAGCTTCAAGATGACCTCCTGCTCTGGTTCACCTACCCCAAAAATGTTCTTGTGCTTTTGTCCTTGCAGCTCTTCCACCTGGTCCTTTTTTGGAATAAATATGTGATAAGACTCATAATCTTCAATCCGGAATGTTTCCAAACTTAATGATGTCATGTTGTATTTGGTGAGATCTACAAGTGATTCAACATTCACGAAACTCTTTAGCAATTGCACTTCATCGTTGTAGTCAAACTGATAAATATTGAAATCCCCTCCTGCTCTATCAGAGGAGATCATGCCCGAAGTCCCGAGAGTGAAATAGGTATCGTCGAGTGGACTGTTGAAGGGCTGTCCGATATTGTAGATGCCGGGCGCAAAGAAAGAATTACCTTTTGCGATAAAGATATCATACCCTCCATACCCGGCATGACCATTTGAGGCAAACAACAGCGCCTCGTACCTTGAGCTGTAAAATGGGGTGATCTCATCGGCAGTGGTATTGATCGTCTCACCGAGATTGATGGCTGGTGACCAGTCCGTCTTGTTTACTTTTATACTCATCCATATATCCACCCCTCCTTTGCCTCCTGGTCGGTTGGAACTAAAAAACAGTGTATCACCTGTCAGACTAAGTGCAGGATGTCTGCTATTACTGCCCGGGTAATTAATCTTGTCATCAAGTGGCTTTGGTGAACTCCATCTACCTTCCGTGAATTGACTCTCAAACAACCGGCATCCTCTATCTTTTTGACAGGATGAAAAGTAAAAATGTTTACCATCACCAGAAAACGTGCCTGTCCCTTCAGCCCATTGAGAATTCAATTCCTCGTACAGGTCACAATTCTCATCTACATTTTGGTTAAAACAAATCATGTTCGGCAGCAGGCCGCCATATTGCCCGTCAAAAAATTGTTTTCCTCCTGTTTTCCTGCTGGTAGAAATAACAATATCTCCGGTAGCCGGATTTTGAATCGCCCCAAAGTCATGCTCCTTTGAGTTCAACTGCTCAAATAACCGGAAATTTCTATTGTTTTTAATCGTCAACTGCCTGAGTCCCAGCTGGCACCCCGCCTTTTGAAACTCAGCAAGTTTATAATGACGGTTTTCAGGTGCTATCTCGTACAACAATGCACCAAATATTGAGTCTGCTTTTTGGTAATCCCCGAGAATTTTAACTGATAGACCATAATTGTACACAACACTATCAGCGAAACCTCCATCGAGATAAAGCGCTTCGTATTCCTTCTTTGCTTCTCCATACCTCAGGCCGTTGAATAAACATGAAGCATACCTAAAATGGATGGATCGGTCTTTTGGCATTAAATCATGAAGACGCTCATAGAAATCCTTTGCTTCCAGATACTTTTTGGACTCATAGTAGCTATCTGCAACAGTCTTCAGTTGGGTAATGGATTGTGAAAACCCGTAAAATCCCAACCAACATAACACCATGAAAAAAAATATACGCATTCTCTAAAACAACGGATTCAATACATTTATCGGTCCAGATGAAAAATCAAAAGTATAAGAAAGTGACACTTCATAGGAGGGCTGAAAACTATTTTGATAAATGACTTCATTTGGATTGATAGCCTTTGAATTCAAATCAAAGCTAATACCAAGATTAATGTGTTTATACTGAATTCCAGTGAGGAAGATAAAGGAATCAGCCACCCGGTACCAGGCCCCAACCTGCAACAAAGTATTAAGGTTGGAGTCAAGGTATGTTGAAAAATAATCTCCAATATTTATCTGGTAATTGTCTTGATTAGTAATGATCAATACTGAGGGATGCATAAAGAAGCGGGTTGATAATCCAAACTTGCTGGTACCTACCAATTTTAAGATCATTGGGCGTCTCAGATTCTTACCGGATTCTGTCACCAGAAATCCATACCTGGGTTGGTTGAGGTAATCTATCGATAATCCTACCTGCATCGTATTTTGTTGAAGAATAGGATTATAGTGGTCCACGATTGAAAAAATGGCTCCGACGTTGAAAACCGGAAAAAAATTGGGGGAAAAGTCAACAGATTCTGATGGGAGAATATTATCATACCCATAATAGGGATTATACTGGGAGCCAAACCTGAGGTCATCATAGTTAAGTTTGTTTTGAACTACACCACCTTGAAGCCCAAATGAGAGCTTCCTGGTGCCCAGCCTGTCAAAAGGCAGAACATAGGAGCCATTCAACATCACCTTTGTCGTCTGATAAAGACCTTGAATACCCACTTTTTCATTGGAAGCGGTAATACCTACTCCTCCACTCTGGGTTTTCAAAGAAGTTATTTTTTGCAGTGGGTAAGTAAAGCTAACCTGATAAAGCTCGTGAAAAGAACCATCAACCGACTGATCACTTCTTTTGTAGTTTGTGGAAAGGTTAATGGTCGATATAAGTCCTGCATAACCAGGGTTTAAGAATAAAGAACTGGCAAAATACTGGGAAAACTGACCCTCCTGTGAATACGAAGCAGTGGCTAACAAGAGACAAAAGACAAGCTTGATTATCCTCATCTCAACAACAACAAGGTCCCCTGTTTTGAAAAATTTCCAATCTCCGATTCCAGGTTAATGCTGAAATAATAGACACCTTCCGGTTCGTCTAAGCCATTGTGCATTCCATCCCATCCCACTTCAGATAAGTTAGGATCATCCACACTTATCCGATATACTTCTTTGTTATATCGATTCCATACCCTTATATCAACTGAATATACATCATATCCTTCCAGGAAAGGCCTGAATCGTCTATTGTCATTAAAGTCACCATTTGGAGCAAATGCATTAGGAACAAAGAAATATGGCCCGTTAGCGGCTGGCCGTTTACCCAGGGCAAGAAATATTGAGTCGCTAGCGATCTCAATTGCACTTTCCGTGAATAAGGTACCAAAGCTTACTTCGTCCGTATTGGTCAATTCAGCATATCCCGTCGGACTATATAAGAGCGTATCCTGCTTCATCCTCGCAATCACAACAATGTACTTATCTGCTCTGATATCATTTTGATGAGGAAAGGTTTCCAGATCTACCCCTTCGAATATTATCCCGATGACCGAAGTAAATGGAACACTGTTTCCCCGTGAAATAATCCACTCCACTTCATCTGCCAATCCAATCAATGAATCTCCGGGTATCAACTGATCAACATCAGGCCGCTGCACCAATACATTTACGCTAGACCCGGACGGTATATCAGCCATGGTCAGCTCCTCATAGTATTCACCCCCAATTCCGAGTGGAAATCTTAAGGGCCCGGAGGATACTGATTGCAATGTAAGTGACCCGGAAATATGTGCATCTGACGAGCCTCCGGTAACTGATTGTCCATTAGATACAACTAATTGATGGTTGGCATCACTATTAAAGATCCCAGACTGCAAGTCTAATGCCTCAGCTATCAACTGATTTGATTGAAGGTAAACCACTCCCGATATCCTGAGTGTCAGCAACCCTGCGGTGAGGTTCTGGCCGATCACATTTTGATCAGCATCTCCCATTAATGTCAGGTTCCCGCCATTTGTGTTTTGAACGAAATCTATATCCGAATACAATTCCAGTAAACCCTCATTTTCCAGGGTTCCATTTGCTTCTACATTTCCTCCGATAAAAAAGGATAATTCTTGCCCCACATAAAGCCCTGTGGACTCACCAAGATAGAAAACCTGGGCCTGGGACGTTGAGAGCCAGGAAGCCACGCATAGAGTCAATATGAGTTTGTTGTTCACTGACATTATTCAGTAATTGACCCTAATTGCAATAAATGGTCCAGTTTCTTTTCTACTCCAGAGATTCTGGATTCCTGATTTGTAATGATACTTTCCTGTGACTCTAACTTCGATTCAAGCCCTTTAATTATGGTGTTCTGTTCTTTAATTGCTTCAAGCAGAATGGGAATAAGACCCTGATAGTCCACAGCCATATAACCATCCGGTCTATCAATAATTAAATGAGGGTAGACATCCTGAATCTCCTGGGCCATTACACCGGATTGTAAATCTTCGTTTAGTGAATCAGTTTTTAGATAGTATGTATATCCATTGAGACTTGCAATCTTATCCAGGGTATTGTCTATTTTCGAGATTTCTTTTTTCAACCTTCTGTCACTGATCAGAACACTGGTTGTAGCACTTAAAACCCGCCCTTTTGAATCTAAATCCATGCTTGTGATAACAAGACCAGTTCCTCCTAAGGTTGTGCCACCTGGATGAATTTCTGGCATTTCCAGTTGATCTGTTGTTATTTGTAATCCTGAAGTTCCGGATAAATTTATTGCGAGTGGTGTGCCTCCACCTCCTATAAGACCGTTTCCGGCTACTGTAGCATTCAGGTCACTACCTGTGATGGTATTGTCAGTGATCTCTGTGGTTGTAACCGCATCTAATTGTGCTAGTGCACCCAATGGATCCCATGAAGTATTTGTACCGTCTGTAGTCAGATAATTTCCATTCTGCCCGGTTTGGTCAGCGATCGCAAATGAGCTCATATCAACAGTATAGGGAGCTGCTCCGTCACTTTCCAGGGATAGGTTGAGGGTACTGCCCGTAAGATTAAACTGATCTACCGTTTGGTCATCGGTATTGATGGGACTCAAGTCTACTGTTGAAGGGGCTACGGCATCATTCAGCAAGGATAAATTGAGTGTTGTGCCAGTTAGATTCAGTTGATCCACCGTCTGAATTTCATTAGAAGGGTTCGCGTCTGCATCATCCAAAGATGGAACGTCTACTGTAAAGTTTGGATACGTACCTCCGATCGTTACATTGCCACTACCCCCGTCAGCTAAGATCACTGTTTGATCGGGTAATGAATTGATGACCTGATAATCGTTACCCGTTGGGGTGACTGTAATTCCCGCTCCCGCTGTTATCGTCTGGATCTCATTCGTCGCATCCGCGTCCGCATCATCCAAAGATGGAACATCTACTGTCAGGTTCGGATAAGTGCCTCCGATCGTAACATTGCCACTGCCTCCATCCGCTAAGGTGACTGTCTGATCTGGTAATGAATTGATGACCTGATAATCGTTCCCTGTTGGGGTGACTGTTATGCCAGCTCCCGCTGTTATCATCTGGATCTCATTCGTCGCATCTGCGTCCGCGTCATCCAAAGATGGAACGTCTACCATCAGATTAGGATATGTGCCTCCAATCGTAACATTACCGCTGCCGCCATCTGCTAAAGTCACTGTCTGATCTGGTAATGAATTGATGACCTGATAATCGTTCCCTGTTGGGGTGACTGTTATGCCAGCTCCCGCTGTTATCATCTGGATCTCATTCGTCGCATCTGCGTCCGCGTCATCCAAAGATGGAACGTCTACCGTCAGATTAGGATATGTGCCTCCAATCGTAACATTACCGCTGCCGCCATCTGCTAAAGTCACTGTCTGGTCTGGTAAGATATTAACCACCTCAAAATCCTGTCCGACCTGATTGATATTGATTCCGGCTCCGGCTGATACGGTCTGATTTTCATTCGCTAAATCAATACTTGACAAGGGAACCTGCAACGTACCTCCGGCATCGGTGATTTCCAGATTTGCCCCAGTCACCAGAAAATTGGTATTCAATTCATTGGTAACATCTGCGTCTGCATCATTAAGGGTAGGTACGTCTACGGTCAAATTAGGGTAAGTACCTCCAATCGTCACATTTCCACTTCCTCCATCAGCCAAGGTCACTGTCTGATCGGGCAATGAATTGATGACCTGATAATCATTGCCCGTAGGGGTGACTGTAATTCCCGCTCCCGCTGTTATCGTCTGGATCTCATTCGTCGCATCTGCGTCTGCATCATCAGGATTGGTGATAAACCCGGAATCATTCGTCAACTCGCTAGTCAATGTGGGGATTGCAGGTTGGTTGATCAGATTATTATAGTCCCCATCAAAATCATCACTGGCATCCAGGTCCCAGGTACTGAAATCAATGGTCGTTGCAGAGGGGTCATTAGATAATGAAAGGATATTGCCAGCAAATTGAAGCTCCTGGGCGGATGGCGGTGTCACAGAAACCCAATTGGCACCATCCCATTCGAGGAACTGGCCAATACCCGGGGTGCCCTCCCCGATGTTCACCGATGAATTATTGACTGAAAGAATGATAGAATTACCTGACTTTGTCAGGGTTTGAATCTCATTGGTGGCATCCGCATCGGCATCATCCGGACTGGTAATATATCCTGAATCATTCGTCAAATCACTGGTTAATGTCGGGATGGTTGGCTGATTGATCAGGCTGTTATAGTCCCCATCGAAGTCATCTGTAAAATCCGTGTCCAGATTCACGGGAACATCAGACAAATCATTAAATGAACCGCTGAATAGTAACCCTGACCCATCACTTAATTCATTGAGGTCTGTAGGTAAGGCAGGTAGATTTATCAAGTCGTTGTAGTCACCCGAAAAATCATCACTCGCTACCTGGTCCCATAAACTGAAATCAATGGTGGTCATTGAAGGGTCATTTGATATCGAAAGAATATTTCCGGCGAATTGAAGCTGCTGACCAGTAGGTGGTGTTACCGGAACCCAATTCGTACCGTCCCACTCCAGAAACTGACCAATAGCGGGTGTTCCTTCACCTATATTTACAGTGGAATTGTTACCAGAAAGTGTCAGTGTGTTCCCGGATTTTGAAAGAGTCTGAATTTCATTTGATGGGTCAGCATCAGCATCATCTGTTAATGAATACCAGTCACCGCCATGCGCGTAGTAAAATTCTCCTTCATCATTGTCGTAGACGAGCAACCCATTGTTTTCAGGGTCAGATAAATCCATGCTTAAGCGTTGTGTGGTCCCAATCTGAGGAATAAGCAGTCCTTGATTCCCATTGGTGGAAACCAAATGAAGGACAGCATTGGGATTCGGATTATTGGTATTAATCCCAGCTGAATGCCGTTGTCCCGAAACTTGCAGGACCATTAAATAAGCAACAAGAACGAATGCCTTGTTGAGAGTTGAAGGGAGGTGCATATGTAAATATTTTAATAATCAATCCTTTCCATTGATAGCTGGCATTCTATTTTACAAAAGTATCTTGAAAGGTTTCAATAGAATAGCTTAAATCTCAAAGATTTAGCAATTTTTAGGCCATTTTTCGTTTCATGACCCGTTAATGGTTAAAATAATGAGCATGAACCCCGGGAAATTTCCTGATTTGAGAAAAATTGACTTATTGTGAATAGCTCTTCACGAATTCCTTGAGGTCCTCAATCTCCAACTGCTTGGCGACAATTCTTCGTTGCTGGTCCAGCAAATAAAGTTTAGGGGTACTTCTTAAGTCATAATAAACCCGAAAGTTGCTTTCATATCCCGGATCTGCAAGGTTAATAAACTCCATGTGTGTTTCCTGGATATACTCCTTCCATCTATCCACATCTGTCACAGTACATACAGCTACAACTTCTACACCTAATGATCTGAAATCATCATAGGCATCCACTAAAACCGGCGTCTTCTTTTTGCAGTGACCACAATCAGGATCATAGAAATAAAGCAGGATAAATGGTTCCTGGATTTGTTCGAAATAGAAGGGCTGGTTTGTGGTATCGACCAATTGCATTTGAGGAGCTTTATTACCTATCAGGCTATGCTTTTTAAATGCTACTTCGTCACGAAGCTTTTTTATCCCATCTTCATCAATCCAATCTGCTCTTCCGGATAAGAAATAGTCCTCCATCAGGTGTACTACTACTTTGTCCATCCCCATGATCTTACTGCCCTGGTACTTATTATACAGAGAGACCAGCCAATATCTAAAAAGCTCATCGCTTTCTCCAATCCCTATGAAGAGTTCGTCAATTTCGGTATTGATAGTATCAGGATGTTGCGGTATGATCTGATCAAAATATTTCATCACCTTGGGTTCCAGCAACGGAGTTCTGATCAGGGCTGGATTTCCAAGCTGAACGTTGTCAAAATAATGTGCCCGGTAATATCTGTATTGCTTAACCTTGCGATCCTGAGGATCAGCAATTTCCTTGAAGTCTGGCACTGTAGGTTCGCCCATCAGACTCAAGAAACCTCCCAGGAAAGATTCAGGGTTTTCCTCAATGATCTTATTCCGAATAGCTGCTATTTCATCTCCTACTTTGGCTATGTCACGTTGCAGAGTCAAGGAGTCTGCAGTTGATGTTTTTAGCTGATTTTGTAGTTCAATCTGTTGCTTCCGAAGATCAGTCATTGTGATCTGAAAGTCTTTAAAGAGCTCATTCTCCACAGAGCCCTTCACCTCTACGTGCTCGTAACCCTGCCCGAATATGGATTGAATGAAAAACGCTTGTTCCTTTACAATAAACTCAAAGTAGTACGAAGGAGCATACACAAAATACAATCCCGCTTTGAGCGGTTCTGGTCCTTCAATCACAAATGACTCACCCACAACTGGCAAAGTATCCAGCGCATATTTCTGTGACCCCATGTGATATCCAATGGTAATCAAGCTATCCTGAAAACCGGCGATCTTAAATTGAATTTTATGCCCCTGACCCTGAGCTGCCGAAGCAATAAATAATAAAATCAAACAGAAGATTCGGGTCATAGTAGAAACAAACTGGTTAGCTTTTTGCAATCATAATAAATGCTCCCCAATAGATCGGATCTTTGAATTCTGCTTTCACGGCCTTTTGAGCCAGGTTGAATGCTTCTCGTTTTTCTTTTTTCTTCTCAATCCATTGCTTGTAAAATTCTGTCATCAGCTTCTCAGTTACTTCATCGGAAACCTGGAACAAACTCATGATCATGGCATCGGCTCCTGCCACAAGAAATGATCGCTGAAGACCAAATACGCCTTCGCCTTGTTTAATCTCACCCCGACCAGTTTCACAGGCACTTAACACAATGAGTTCCGTGTTGTCAAAATTAAGGTTCATGGCTTCATAGGCCGTCAAAATTCCATCATTCAGGTTGTAATTTTTATCCGATGCTTCCAATAGCACATCTCCTCCTCCTTTGGCTAGTAGTCCCGACCTCTCCAGGGGGTTATCCTCCTCAAACAGTGAGAACCGGTCCGTAACCTTTTTCTCTTCTTCATCAAAAAACCCGTGGGTGGCAATATGTAGGAGTGTATAGTTGTCAGCTTTCTTGATGGCATCTTCCGAAGCCTCCGTACCGATATATGTACTGGCTTTCCATCCCTGGTTCTTTAACAAGTCCGAGATAATGGTTACTTCTCGTTCAGTACCTGGTAATTGTGGAATAACTTTTTTATTGGGTCCCTTAGCTTTACTAACATTTACGCTTTCGTCAGTATAATACTCCGGGTTGCCAAACAACATCGCGCTCAACACTGTTTCTTTAGCTTTCTCCGCCTTTTTTGCTTCTTTACTCCTATTGATAGGAAGGGCTTTCGTGCTATTAACAATTCTGACATTTTGTTTATCAATGACATAATTACCATCATCCATCATCAATGCCTCAATGTTAATTTGATTATAGATGCCATCAGGTGACACATAAATCACTTCTTTGTTGCCAATGGCTGTAGCAATCGGTCTCCAGTAGTTCAAGTAAGACAGCTTATCCTCCAGTTTAAACTTGACACTATTTCGCTGAAGGGTGAAAAATTTGTTTTCCAGATCTTTCCCATTATCCAGCAAAACAAGGGTAGGATTTTTCTTGGTTTCAGCCGTAACAATCAACGCAGCATACCTGACTTTGTCTTCATTAAATTCCTTATCAAATTCCCGGTATCGGACGATCTCTACTGCGGCTTCATTGCCATTAAGCACTTTCCTGACATCGTTCCAGGTATAAACCTCATTCTCGAATGTTTGAGCAAAATCAGTCGACTTCTCACTGAGCTCTTTCTCCAGTCTGGAAATCTCACTTTTAATATTATCGATACTAATGCCGTCCTCAGCTAGCTCTTCGTCTGATCTCGAAAGTGTACTTGTAAGAAACTCCTTTTGCTCCAGCCAATCTTCGAACAAGGCAATGAGCGTGGTATCTCCACTATTTAGGATGGCATTACGTGTTTTAATGGAAGAATTCAACAATAAGCTTTTAGTGGCCAAAGCAAAGTCATACATGTTCTCCAGATACTTTGGTTTGTTGTATTGGAAGTCAACGGCTACCGTATTATAAAACTCAAAGTCTTTCTTGATTTTTGCCCAAAAATTAGCTTTTTCTTCCTCACTTAGGGTAGGGAAATAAATCCTGGTGTATTCCAGATAGGCCAGGGTTGTCTCACTCAATATGGATTCTACCTTATCAAGTTCCCCATTGATGTAATAAACCTGAGCCAGTTTGCTCAAAGCATTCAAATAATCAGGGTGTTGTTTACTGAAAATTTTTCTGAAGTATTTTGAAGATTTTTCATATTCTTCTTCTGCCAAATCAAATTTCTCCTGATCTGTGAAAATATCTCCCTTAAGTCTGGCCACCTCACCTGAGCTTTTGTTTTTATTGCCGAGGGCATTGGTCCAGATCTCATCCGCCTGGGTCAGTAGTGGAAGTGCTCTGTCGTACTCACCTCGTTGTGCATACAGAAAGCCCAGATTTTTGATGGCTTCTGCATACGAAGGGTGATTCTGATCAAATGTGGTTTGGACGATCTGACGGGCTTGTTGAAAATATTGCTCCACCCGATCCAGGTTTGATCCCAAATGGTAATGTAATAACCCATAATCCCTGAAAATCTCGCTAAAGAGGATGTGACCCTGTTGTAGCTTCTGTGTTCTGATCTTAAAAATATTGTCCAGATGTTGCAGACCAGCCTGGTAGTTACCAATCTCCTTGTAGAAGTTCACCAGCGCCACCAGGTTGTTGGCATAGATCAGGCTATTCTCTCCATATACGATCTTGCAAATATCCAGCGAGGTACGAATATTTTTTTCTGCCTCCGGATATTCTCCCCGGATTATGTACAACTCTCCCAAAGCATTGTACGCTTTGATCAGTTTTCTGCTATTACTACCATAAATCTTCTTCCGTGCTTCTATTACCTCCTTGAGTAAGAGTTCAGTCTCGGAATAGTTACCAATACGTGTGTAAAGGAATGCCAAATCCTCAATGGACTGAAGTCGGATTTCACGATCTCCTCCTTCAAGCTTTCTGGAGATTGATTCACCCTTGCTCAGCAGTCGCTCTGCCTTATTGTAGATACCCATGGTTCCATAGATCAAAGCTGCCGAGTTAAGCGCATTTACATATTCATAGGACTTTTTCTCACCGTCTCTTCTGATCAACTTCAAAGCATCATCAGTATTTAGCTCAGCCGTCTTATAATCCCCCGCATAGGTTTGCATCTTAGCCAGAGAAACCGTCAAATCTCCCAGTTTGGTCTGGTCAGTATATTCGTTGGCCTTCATACCATCTACCACTTCCTGAAGGAGGTCAACTCCATAGAGATAGTCACCTTCCAATACCAGATACTCAGTCATATCAGAAACAGCCTGGGCAAACCTCCACTGGGTAGCTTGCAATTGCTCAAAAACCATGGCTTCAGGTTCGTCTTCAAAGATCTCATAAGCTTTATTGGGAGTTTCCGTATGATTCAAATAGTATCCTGCCAATGATATCTGATACAGGTTTTTAAACAGGGCATTATCTACATATCTGGCATTGATTCTCCTGCCTAACTTGATATAGTAATCCTCAGCCGATCTTTGATAGATAAATTTTCGGGAATCGACAGAGGTTTTGATGGCAAATTCCGCAAGGTCAGATCTTATGGGATGATCCAGCGGAGCCACTGTAGTTGGGGTCTCATTATCTATTTTACCAATTTCCAACAACCCGCCTCTTAAGTCATTTTCATAGACTTTGATGTATGCTTCATAATAGCTTCGTTTGAAGTTCTCAAACTTCTTATTCATCCTTGTTTTACTGGCATACTTACTTAGCTGTAAGACAGCAGCTTTCGCATTGTCCGGTTTGCCTACCCTGGCTTCGATCTTGATGTCATTTTCGATACCAATCTCCTTATACCTGCCAATCAGTTTACCATAGGTGTAGTTTGAATTCAGCCTTCTTGCTTTATTCAAATCGCCAGTCTCAAAGGTTATTTCAATCTCCGCCAACCTATACCTGAAGTAGGCAGGACTGGTATTGCTCATCTTGTTGAAGAAGCTCTTGTATTTGTCGTGCAATTCAAATGCCCTGGCGTATTCGCCTCTCCAGGTAGCGATGTTGATCTCCGCCACATACAACCTGGCTAAAAGCTCTTCCCGATAAATCTGATCCAATTTATCCACTTTCTCCCCCAGATAGCCCTGATTCATCAAAGGCTGCCAGGTTTCAATCAAATAGGCGAGTTGGGGCTCTGATTCTAAATAGAAGCCGTTATAAATATCTGTGATGACCTCCCGAATCTCTATTTCTTTTTTGAGAACCTCACTGTTTTCATAGGCTACCGGAAAGTTTTGCAACTTCGTAAGCAGACTATCAGCTTTACGGTAGCTTCCGTAATCATTGTATAGATCTACCAGCTTTAGCATTCCAATGGAATAGGCAAATCCATTGTTTTCTTTTGTTTGATCTAATTGCCGCAAGGCTTTGTTGACTAAAGCGCTCATTGCAGGATAGTCATGCATGGCTTCCAAAGCCCTGGCCTCCATGATATTAGCCAATGCATACATGGAAGAATCATTTGCATATACCTTGGGGATGGTCTTCTTTCTGAATTTCTTAAGTTTCTTCGCAACCTTATGATATTTTCCCTTGGTGTACATCTTCTCTGGCTTCTCGAAAAGCACCTCCCATGACTGGGATTGTACCTCAAGTCCAAGGAAGAAGAGAAAGGCTGACAATAGCAATATTTTAGTGAGTCTCATTTGTTTAGCGGTCAATCTTTAGGGTGTCGTTTTTTCAAACTACAATTTAGTGGAATTAAGAGATATCAAATTTATTATTTTCAATATTTCCTATAAATAATCCAACTTGCTTTTTCGGGAAAAGCAATACCAAAGATAGCTAAACTGCCCCTTTTTTAGTAATTGATCAGCCTTGAAACGGATATCTATAATCCGTCGGTGGTGAAAAAGTCTCCTTGATGGTACGGGCGCTCACCCAACGAAGCAAATTCATCATTGATCCGGCCTTGTCATTGGTGCCTGAGGCACGTGCGCCACCAAACGGTTGCTGACCCACCACAGCTCCGGTGGGTTTGTCATTGATATAAAAATTTCCTGCTGAGTTGACCAGCCTTTTAGCGGCTAAATCGATCGCATACCTATCTCTGGAAAAGATAGCGCCTGTCAACGCATAAGGTGAAGTCTCATCTACCAGGGTCAATGCCTCCTCAAATTCATTTTCCGGATACACATAGATCGTGAGAACAGGACCAAATATCTCTTCCTGCATGGTGGTGTATTTCGGGTCAGTCGTCACAATTACCGTTGGCTCAATAAAATATCCTTTTGAATCGTCGTAGTTACCACCGGCAATGATTTCGGCATCCTTGTCCTTTTTGGCCTGATCGATATACCCTGAAATTTTATCAAAAGCCTTCTGCTCGATTACTGCATTGAAGAAGTTACTAAATTCTTCAGGTGGACCCACCTTCATACCCTTTAAATCTTCTATAAGATACTTCTTCACATCGCTCCAGAGATTGGAAGGAATATATGCTCTGGATGCAGCGCTGCATTTTTGACCTTGAAACTCAAACGCCCCTCGAACCAATGCAGTAGCTAGTGCTTTCGCATTGGCTGAGGCATGAGCAATGACGAAATCTTTTCCACCTGTCTCACCTACAATTCGCGGATACGATTGGTATTTGCCGATATTTTCGCCAATGGTCTTCCAAAGGTGTCTGAATACCCCTGTGCTACCGGTAAAGTGTAGCCCGGCAAAATCAGGATGATTGAAGATCACCTCTCCTGCTTCCGGACCATCCACATAGACCAAATTAATAACTCCATCAGGAAGGCCTGCCTCCTTAAAGATCTCCATGATCAGAGCAGCGGAATACACCTGCGTGTAATTGGGCTTCCAAACTACCGTATTGCCCATCATTGCAGGTGAAGCAGGCAGGTTTCCGGCGATAGAAGTAAAATTGAAGGGTGTAATAGCAAAAACAAAACCCTCAAGAGGTCTGTATTCTACCCTGTTCCATATGCCTGGGGCTGAGGTGGGTTGATCTTCATAGATCTGCTCCATAAACTTGGCATTAAACCGGAGGAAATCGATGAACTCGCACACAGCATCGATCTCAGATTGGAAAGGATTTTTTGATTGTGCCAACATGGTGGCCGCATTCATTTTATACCGGTATTTACCAGCGATCAGGTCTGCCGCCTTCAGAAAAATACTGGCTCGCTGCTCCCAGGACAATGCTGCCCAGGCGGGTTTGGCCTCTTTGGCAGCTTGAATAGCCTGCTCCACATGAGATCTGTCACCTTCATGGAAGTATCCAAGTATATGCTGATGATCGTGAGGAGGAGACATCTTAATTTTCTGACCAGTTCTGACCAACGCTTTGCCTATATACATAGGTATGTCTGCTTCAGCACCTCTTGCGTCTTTTAAGGCTGCTTTTAATAGTTCCCGCTCCGGGGTATTTGGTGCATAGCTGTAAACAGGTTCATTCTTTGGTTCCGGTATAAAATATCTCCCTTTTGGCATTGGATTCAGTGTTTATAAGATTTCAAAATTATACATTTTGGGGAGGTCTTCTAAAGCAATTGCTTCAATTCTCCGTAATGCGTGATCTTTGCCCCGGCATCAGCGCTAACCTTGCCCGAAGGATCAAATAATACGGAAAAAATGCCTGCCTTGTTGGCTCCATCGATATCCGTACTTGGATTGTCTCCTACCATTACTGACAATTCAGCAAGCCCTTTTGTTTCGGATAATGCATATTCGAATATTTCCGGGGAAGGCTTTCTGAATCCAATCGTCTCAGAGGTGTACATGTCATGGACATACTGGCCCAAACCAGAAGCTTTTAATTTAATCCATTGCACATCATCAAAACCATTCGTGATGATGTAGATCTTGTACTTTGCTGAAAGATAGGCCAATATATGGTCTGCACCTTCAATGATCTTTGTCTGTCTTGGACAATGATGTAAGAAATAATTGCTTAGGTCATCTGATAACCTGATGTTACCCTGGCACTGCTTCATAATCATATGAAACCGATCATTTCTAATCTCATCCCGGCTGATCATACCCATATTGAAGCGATGCCATAACATCGCATTGACTTTAAAGAACAGTCCTAAAAACCCCTCTGGCGAAGAATTGGAATTATCCTCTAGCTGGAACTGCTCATACATCTCCAGAAGGACTTTCCTGGCATTAAAGTCATAATCCCACAACGTGTGGTCCAAATCAAAAAAAATGTGAGTGCACTTCAATCCCTATACCCTTTTTCTTCCAACCTGTTAACAGCCAACTCACGATTAGAATTCATGATCTGGTAAGTTTCCTGATCTTTCTGCAAGGTGACATCCTTGTGTAAAAATTCAAATATCTGGCTTATGATATCATAAACCTCATCTTTGATGCTATAAAAGACCCATTGATCTTTTTTTTTCGCATTTACCAGGGATGCATTTCTCAAATAGCTGATGTGACGGGAAGTCTTTGTCTGAGTAAAATCCAGGATCCGTTCAAGGTCGGAAATGGAGAGCTCATCATTCTTATATAGCAAATGAATAATACGTACCCGGGCTTCATCAGCAAAAGATTTGAAGATCTGGGATCCGTAGGTAAGGCTGAAATTCTTAATTCTCATTTAATTATTCAGATGCTAATCACCAAGTTAGTCAAAGCTTTACTTATTGGCAGATAAATGTTAATTTTTGTTGTTATACTGGTTTATAGCCTGATTTAGATGTAGGTTTGATTTTTTTAAACCTTTCAGGCTTTCGCATAGTATATATATAGTAGAAGCCATGTTGAAAAAGATTCTTTTATATAGCGCCCTCATTGTTTTTTCCCTGGGTCTTGCTGCTCAGGATCAGGAGAAAAAAGTCATCCAATTTACAGGCGTCATTTTCGGAGCTGATTCTGTATCCATCATCCCAGGTGTCCATGTTTATGTCCCTAAAGTAGGTCGTGGAACTACCACCAATCCATACGGCTTCTTTTCGATGCCAGTGCTGGAAGGTGACAGTATCGTTTTTAGTGCTGTTGGATTCCAAAGGGAATCTTTCGTAGTCCCCAAACATGAAAAAGACCAAAGTCTCAAAGTGATTGTCACCATGAAGGAAGACATTGCTTTTCTGGAAGAGGTAGAGGTATTTCCCTATCCTTCTGAAGCCATGTTTAAGGAAGCCGTACTTGCGGTTCAGTTACCTAACCAGGAAGAGATTAACAACATAGAGGCCTGGCTGGCTAAACAGTATATGCGAGAAGCTTATAAAAACTTACCCGCCAGCCCCGGAGCTAACCATCGTTATTTCATGGATCAGCAGGCGCAATCTATTCAGAACAGATACATGCGCCCTCAGAATAACCTGCTGAACCCTTTCGCATGGGCCCAGTTTATTAATTCATTGAAGGGGAACTAAGCCCCCTGCAATTCCTTCGCTTTTTCGATCACTGCGTTCCACACCCGGAATGTGTTCTTATAGCAGATTTTCTCAATGTCTTCTGCCGTGTAACCCATCTTAAGCAATTCATAGATCACATTAGGGAACATCGACACATCCTTCAGTCCTTTGGGTAAGCTATTGCCCACGCCATCAAAGTCTGATCCAAAGCCCACATAATCAATCCCCGCCAGTTTCACTACCCGATCAATATGAGTGGCCGCCATTTTCACATCCTCGAAATAGCCAATCTCTTCCGCATAAGCATTATAATAAGCGATGTAAGCAGAATCATCTTCACTTAGGTTGTTTTCAACCTTATAGTTGATCAGATGCTCTTCAAGAACGGCATCCTTACTTCTGGATTCTTCAGATAAAAATGTAGACCCAAAGTTGATATGGATCACACCGCCATTGGCTGCCAGGTCTTTGATCATCTGATCGGTCATGTTTCTGTGGAACCCTGGAGTATAATATCTACAAGAGGAATGCGAAGCAATAACAGGCGCTTTGGATATGGCTAATGCATCGTAAAAAGCACTGTCAGTCACGTGAGAGATGTCTACCATGATCCCCAGGCGATTCATTTCAGCCACTACTTTCTCACCGAATGGAGATATTCCGTTCCAGGTATAGGTGGTATCGTAGGATGAATCAGCAATCTGGTTGTCTTTGGAATGAGTCAGTGTGATATATCGGATTCCCCGATCAAAAAAGTATTTTACATTGGCCAGGTCATCTCCAATCGGTGCGCCGTTTTCCATTCCTAAGGGAAGAGAGATCAGCCCTTGCTTAAAATTGGCCTGAATGTCTTCCGGTGTGAGTGCAGGAGCAAATTTATCCGGATAGGTCACTGAAACCTGGGTTGTCATGTCTATAAGAGAATCGGCAAATTCTTTGGCTCCACCATTGAAGTAGTAAGAAGAAGGTATGTAGATGGACATAAAAGGGGCATCCAGACCCCCTTTTTTGGCTTTGGGATAATCAAAATTACCTTTTGTTTCTACTGAAACATCCTCTACTGTCTTCTTCAGCATAAAACCAGCTACCTCCATGCGGTAAGGCAGATCTACGTGACCATCTACGATGATGAATTGATGCGCCAGCTCATCTGCATAGGCTTTGAGCTCTTCATCTGTCATAGATGAGATGTCGGGCTGAGATTCTTTTTGTGGTGCACTGCACGCAGCTATCAGGATAATAGCCAGGAATAATAGGTTTCTAATCATAGTTCTTTTAGTTGGTTTAGCAAAATTAGATGAAGTAGCCAGTAAACAAAAAACCCCGCTGTGGGGCGGGGTTTTCGTGAATATAGTTCATATAATATTATTCAGTCGCTTCTTCCTGTACAAGAATATCTAATTGGATTTCTCCTTCACTTGTTCCTTCACCAGAATAATTAACGATAAGGATCAAGCCGCGTTTAGCGCCGCCTGTTTTATCACCGTCTGTTTCAAAAGCTAAAATTTCTCCGATCGAAAGTTCAGCCTCAATACCAGGATCTGAATCTGGATCCGTAGCTGCCTCGAAGGCCGCGTCAATATCCGCCCATGTACTTACTTCGGCAAAAGATGTTAGACTTGTCCGTCTAAAAGTTGTGCTGTTACGTGCACCCCAGTTTGCCTGGCCATATTCAAATGGATAATCAGCAGGGCTTGCTAGAGTAGCACCAGTATTTTGACCATAGAAGTATCCAAAATCTATATTGGCAGATAAAGGCTCAGTAGAATTATTTACCTGATTCATCGTGTAATTCAGACCCGTGTTGGTGCTGAAGAATGTCTCTGAATCTTTTGTATCCAATGGAGGTACAAGAAGAACAGTAGAATAAGATCTGGCTGATGGAGAAGTGACTTCTACCGTCAATGTCAGGGTATTGCTAAACTGACTTTCCTCATCAACAGCCTGAAATGTAATGGAAAATACGGATCCTACATCCTCATTTTGCATTTCGAAATTGAACTGATCACTTGTATATTCTAATGGTGAAGTTCCAGGAGTTTTTGAAATTACTGTATCCATGAACTCAACTCCATCTCTAAAAAAGGTTCCATTTAATGTATTGAATCCCCCGGGAGCTTCAACTGAAATGATAAATGACAATACATCACCAGGTTGAAGTTCAGCACTTCCAGTTTCGTCAAGGATAGAGCTTTCGAAGGAAACAATCGGCACATCCGGCGTTTCTTCATCTTCATTACATGACATCATGAAACCAAGGGAAGCCACAACAGCCAATAGGGATAGGTTCTTAATAAATTTTCTCATGATTTTTAAAATAGGATTCAATTAGTATTTCTTTTAAGTTTTTTAACGTGTATTGCACACAAAGTTGCATAATATTTAAATTATTCTAATAAAAATTTGGAATAATTAAATAATGTGGTGTAACAATTTTGATTTAACTTTCCAAAATTCATTCAACACACCGCGATCAGGACACACATTCCTTGATAAAGGTTGTAACTTCCTGATTTAAAGGATTCAATAATTGAATTTGACATAAAAATTTAATATTTTTAGATGGTCTCCCGGAAAATCTTAATTGCATTGAATTCCGCGTGGTTATGGTGGAGTTTTTAAAAATTTATAACATTTTTGTATAAGCGTGTAACCCTACTTAATCTAAATAACTGCTATGACTGATCCAATTTCACCGAGTTTACTTAATGCCTGGAACACCTATGGGCAATGGATTTCATATGTCATCGCTGGTGTCGGTGTCCTGATATTGTTGGGGCATTATGTGAAACTTTTGACAACCAGTGATTACAAAGCAAGGTATGATTATATCAATATGCATGAGATCAACCTGTTATGGTATGGCTTTTTGCTTATACTGGTTGGAGTAACACTTTATGTTAACACCATGAGTGAAGGTAGAACCTGGCTTTGGTTCTTCGTTGTGTTGTTTATGAGTGTGATGCTTTCTTTGATCATATCAGTGATTGTACAAAACATTCTTAAATTCTATTATCCTTTCTATATTGAAAAACGACTGAAAAGACTCAGATATACCCCAAGGGTTTCTCCTGATGGCAAGAAAATGAAACTGTTGAGTGAGGAAGAAGAGGATGTCTATCTCGACAAGGGTATGCAAGCTGAGGAAGATGCGTTTTCTGTGGACTACGATGTTTGGATCGATGAAGATTCTGGATACACAAAAATCGAAAAATACAATGGTAGGCTGCATGCACTTCAGTGCTCTGAGTGTAACTATCAAACGCTAAAAGTGGATCGTGAAGAAGTCATCCAACCTGCCACTGCCATGGAAGAGGGTGAATTGATGAAGTATTACATATGTGGATACTGTGGCCACAAAGAGAGAAAATCCTTCAAGATTTCTAAATTGAAACAAGAAGAGGCAGCTGTATAATTGCTTCCTTAAAGATAAATCAAGCCCTGGTCCATGAGACCCGGGCTTTTTTATTTTACATAGAACCTGTTCTGCCTCCGTCCACTGGAATATTTACACCATTGATGTATGCAGCCGCAGGAGAAGCAAGAAAAGCAGCTAACTTTCCAATCTCCCCGGCATCACCAAATCTTCCTGCTGGAATAGTGGTCTTCATCTCATCGGCTACTTCATCTTTAGTCACTCCTCTGCCTTCTGCGATGGAAGCTATCAATGACTGAAGCCGATCCGTGTCTATAAAACCCGGTAGAATATTATTCACTGTGATCCCGTATTGTCCAAGTTCAAGCGACAAGGTCTTGGACCAGGAAGCCATAGCCCCTCTGATGGTGTTGCTTACACCCAGTCCTTTGATGGGGATTTTTACGGAGGTCGAAATAACATTAATAAATCTTCCGTATTGTTTTTCCTTCATGGAGGGGAGTACCTGCTGCATGATCATATGGCTTGCAAACAAATGCATCTCAATGGCTTTTTGAAACTGATCGATATTGGCCTCATTGATATCACCGGGGGCCGGTCCACCCGTATTATTAATTACAATGTCGTAAGTATTTTCGGAAAGATGCCTAATGAGTGCGTCTACGCCCTCTTTCTCACTTAAATCCGCAGGAAAGACAATATGACCCGCTCCTGCAAGGTTGTTTTGGACAGCCTGCAGTTTGGATTTATTCCGGGCAACAAGGGTAATCTCAGCCCCTTCCTCAGCCAGTGATAGAGCGACAGCCTTTCCAATACCCTGGCTGCTTCCACATACCAGTGCTTTGCGTGATTTCAGATCTAAATTCATAAAATATTTATAACTTTTACACTTTGAAAATTAACGATTAATTAACCAACAAATATGGGTATTAAAAGGCCATTTAACTTGATGAAATGGGTAGAAGAGAACAGAGATCTTTTAAAACCACCCGTGGGAAATAAGAATTTGTATGCCGATGCCGGAGACTATATCGTCATGATAGTAGGCGGACCCAATGCTCGCAAAGATTATCACTACAACGAAACCGAAGAATTGTTCTATCAGTTGGAAGGAACCATCCATGTAAAAATCCAGGAAGATGGAAAAGCCGTGGACCTGCCAATTTCAGCTGGCGAAATGTTTCTATTACCGGCTAAAGTACCCCACAGCCCCATCAGGTCAGAAGGCTCAGTTGGATTGGTCGTAGAAAGAAAACGTACTCCCGAACATACAGATGGCCTCCAGTGGTACTGTGAGCAATGCAATCACTTACTTCACGAAACCTATTTCCCACTTACAAACATAGAAAAAGACTTTCTGCCGCGTTTTAGGGAATTTTATGGGTCTGAGAAACTAAGAACCTGTAGCAATTGTGGCACCGTCATGGAAGCTGACCCCAGGTTTGTGGAAGGATGACCTTTAGCACAGATTTTACATTTGCTCAAACCCTTGACAGGGACGATCCACTCTCACATTTTCGATCAAAATTCCATATTCCACAAAAAAATGGACAAGACGTCATTTACCTGTGTGGGAACTCACTGGGGTTACAGCCAAAATCAACCAGGTCCTATGTGGAGCATGAACTCGAGGACTGGAAAAGACTTGGTGTGGAAGGACATTTTGATGGGGAAAGACCATGGGTCAGTTACCATGAGTTGTCAAAAAAAGGATTGAGTGAGCTACTTGGTACATCCACTTCAGAGGTGGTAACCATGGGCAGCCTTACTGAAAACCTGCATTTGTTGTTAAATGCTTTTTATAAGCCAGTATCAGGAAGAAACAAGATCCTCATAGAGAAAATGGCTTTTCCATCGGATCACTATGCTGTCAGCTCTCAGTTACAAATGCACGGATTTGGTCGGACCCATTTGATTGAGTTACAACCCGATAAAGATTATTACTTCTCAACAACGCATATTGTAGATACTATCGATCATTTGAAGGATGAATTGTCCTTGATCTTGTTGCCCGGCATTCAATACTTTACCGGCCAATCTTTCGATATCCAAACCATTACAGCTGCCGCACATGAAGCAGGCGTGGTGGTAGGCTTTGACCTGGCGCACGCCATTGGAAATGTACCATTGAAATTGCATGACCACCAGGTGGATTTTGCTACGTGGTGCAGCTATAAGTATCTAAACTCCGGGCCAGGAGGCATCTCAGGCATATTTGTGAACGAAAAACATCTGCAAAGCGATCAGCAGTTGAAAGGCTGGTGGGGACATCACCCGGAATCCAGGTTTAAAATGGACAATCAGTGGACACCTTCGGAAGGTATAGATGCCTGGCAGTTGAGCAACCCTAACATATTATCAGCTGCAGCCAACCTGGCTTCATTGGAGATTATGCAGGAAGCAGGAATATTAAACCTGAGGGCCAAAAGTGTAAAACTTACTGGCTATCTTGAGTTTCTGTTGAATACCTCCGAATTGCGTGAAAAAATTCAAATTATCACCCCGGGGAATCCTGATGAAAGGGGCGCACAACTCTCGCTGATGGTAGCTAATGCAAACCCGGAGTTAATCAAAAAATTGAGCGAAAAGGGGGTGGTATTAGACTATAGGGAGCCCATAGTAGTGAGAGTGGCTCCGGTACCTTTATACAATACCTTTTCAGATGTCTGGAACTTTGTGAATATCCTGACCCAAACTTTGAAGACTTCATGAGAGAACGAATTGGTGTATTGGGTGGTGGATTGGTTGGAGCACTGATCAGCATTTTACTGGTGAAGAAAGGGTTTCGGGTAGAGGTATTTGAAAAACGACCGGATCCGGAGAAAAATATTTCCACAGAAGGAAGGTCTATCAATTTAGCTTTGAGTCATCGAGGTATCAGGGCATTAACCCTCGCAGGCGTTTTTGAAGAGATCGAACCATTGCTCATCCCGATGTATGGACGGATGATCCATATCGAAAACAGTACCGACTTTCAATCCTACGGCCGAAAAGACCAATTCATCAATTCTGTTTCAAGGCAACAGCTTAACGCCATATTGATCACCCATGCTAAGAAATCTGGGGTCTCTTTTCACTTTGAACAGCCCATTCAGAAAACCAATCCGGTGACAGGTGGAATCACACTTCCTTCAGGGATATCTCACCATTTTGATTATATCATAGGTGCTGATGGAGCATTCTCGGAATTAAGAAAAACAATTGGTGGGCTGGATAACACCTCTGCAACCACAGAAGAAACACTATCACATGGGTATAAAGAACTGACCATCCCTGCAATCGACGGCTCATACGCACTCGATCCCAACGTACTGCATATCTGGCCAAGAAAAGATTACATGCTGATTGCACTCCCCAATACGGATAAGTCGTTTACCTGTACACTCTTTCTGGCCAACGAGGGTCAGCCTTCTTTTTCCCGGATAACATCGCCGCAGCAGATCAAAGATTTTCTGGAAGGTTCATTTTCTGATGCCATGAAGTTGATACCCGACTATGTGGACCAGTTTCAAAAAAATCCAACCTCTACTCTTCAAAACATCAAGACATATCCCTGGACATATCAAAAAGCACTACTGATAGGTGATGCAGCGCATGCCATCGTGCCATTCTATGGTCAGGGAATGAACGCTGGTTTTGAAGACTGTCGAATTCTGATTGAATTACTGGAATCCAATCACTTAAACTGGGATAAAACCGTAACAGACTTTCAGCGTAAGCGAAAAAAAGATGCCGATGCCATTGCTGAGCTGGCACTCCAAAACTTTTTGGAAATGCGTAAACATGTCATTGATGAAGCGTTTCTTAAAAGGAAACAACTGGAATCCAGGCTGAATAAGGTATTCCCTGATGATTGGCTTCCTCTTTATTCCATGGTGACATTTTCAGACATGCCTTATCATGAGGCGCTGCATACCGGCAAACTACAGCTTCAGGCCATTCAGTCACTGGGCAATGATTACAACCCTGATAACGTGGATCTTAAAGCACTCATCAACACATTTAAAATGCTAGCCCAAGCTGATCGCTGATCGACTCGATCCTGTTTCGCTCTACCTCCGATATGCCATTGGCCGCATTGGCAAAAAGGTACATCGACTCCAGCACAAATTCTTTGTCGCCCTCGGGGCCTGACAAATGATCCCTGAGGGCCTCCAGAAACTCTTTTTCCCATATTTCAGGATTTTCGAGCAAATACATCAACTCCTTTTGATACGTAATCTCCAGCCGTGATCTATCAGTCACCTCGTCCGCATAGATCGTCAGGTTTTTAGCAACACCCATCAAATGCTCGTGCTCTTCTTTGTCCAGAATCCCATCACTCATACAAATTAAGATGGATGGATAAAGGTTAAGGATATTTAAAAATTGAGGATATGTGAGGTCGGAGATTCTTACCTGTTGATATGATTCATATAACAGCAGCGATTGGGGTTTATCGGGTGCTCCCATGGGTTTTTCAGTTAGTTCTCAATTATATATACCCACGAAGCCAAATATGTAACCGATAAATTGTTATATTTTTATATATTTTTATACTATTTCAATAAAAGAAAGGATGATCTAAATGGCGACATTGTTTAGTTCCATCATCCTGATGGCAGTCTGATAAATGGCGTCAGCATCATATTGACACTCTTTGTGAAGTTCTTGCTGACTGCCGTGTTCTACAACCCGATCGGGAATTCCCAGTCGTGTTACCTGAGAGGTATACTGGTGATCAATCATAAACTCTAATATGGCTGAACCAAACCCCCCACTGAGACAACCATCTTCCACCGTGATCACTTTGTTGAATCTGGTAAAGACCTCGTGCAGCATTGCTTCGTCAAGTGGTTTTACAAACCGCATATCATAATGAGCAATGCTGGCTCCTTCTTTTTCAAGTCTTTGGGTGGCTTCAATACCGTAGTTGCCTATGTGACCAATGGTTAGTATCGCTAAATCGTTTCCTTCTTTGATGACGCGGCCTTTGCCAACTTCCAGCAGCTCCATTGGTACTTTCCAGTCTGCAATAACGCCATTCCCCCTGGGATATCTGATGGTAAAAGGTCCTTCTTTATACCTGGAAGCCGTATACATGAGATTTCTTAGTTCAATCTCATCCATTGGCGCAGACACCACCATGTGAGGCAGGCATCTCATGTAAGCAATATCATAGGCCCCATGGTGAGTCGGGCCATCAGCACCCACCAGGCCTGCCCGATCCAGGCAAAAAATTACCGGCAGTTTTTGAATACACACATCGTGCACTACCTGATCATAGGCGCGCTGCATGAATGTGCTATAAATATTACAGAAAGGGGTCAATCCCTGTGTGGCCATGCCTGCCGAAAAAGTGACAGCGTGCTGCTCTGCTATCCCCACGTCGAAGGCTCTGTCCGGCATCTCAGCCATCATCAGGTTGAGTGAAGACCCGGACGGCATGGCTGGAGTAACCCCCATGACCTTGTCATCCGCTTTGGCTAATTCCACAATGGTCTGACCAAACACATCCTGATATTTGGGCGGTTTGGGTTCTTCGTCAATCTTTTTGTGGATCTCTCCGGTAATCTTATCAAACTTACCAGGTGCATGCCACTTGGTTTGATTCTGTTCTGCCTGATGATAGCCCTTGCCTTTTACAGTCACACAATGCAAAATCTTAGGCCCTTTTATGCCTTTGAGGTCATTAAGGACATGCACCAGATGGTTCACGTCATGGCCATCTACCGGGCCAAAATATCTTAGCTTCAGCGACTCAAAAAGATTGCTTTGTTTGAGAAGAAATGATTTCAGACTTGTTTCAATGTTTCCAACAATTTCCTGTGCATTAGGACCAAACTTGCTCACTTTGCCCAGGATCTTCCACACATCATCTCTAAACCTATTATAGGTGTGAGAGGTGGTGATGTCTGTGAGGTAATCTTTGAGTGCACCTACATTGGGATCTATCGACATGCAGTTATCATTCAGTATGATTATCATGTCTTTGTTTGAATCACCAGCGTGGTTCATGGCTTCGAACGCCATACCCCCTGTCATTGCACCATCACCTATCACGGCAATGTGCTGCTTATTACTCTTGAGGTGCTCGGAAGCAAAGGCCATTCCCAGTGCCGCCGATATTGAAGTGGAAGAGTGTCCCACACCAAAAGCGTCGTATTCACTCTCTGACCTTTTCGGAAAACCTGACAGACCCTTGTATAAACGGTTGGTTTTAAAGTCTTTTTTCCTACCGGTTAATATTTTATGCCCGTAGGCCTGGTGCCCAACATCCCATACAATCTGGTCATGAGGCGTATTGAATACATAGTGAAGTGCAACTGTAAGCTCTACCACTCCGAGGCTTGCTCCGAAGTGTCCGCCGAAAACTGAAACGTGATCAATGATATATTCCCTTAGATCTTCGCAGACCTGGACGAGGTCGCTTTGATCAATTTTTTTGAGATCGTCAGGGGAATCAATTTGAGAGAGCAGTTTGCCTGGTTCGATATCCATATCATTCAACTTTGGATGCTCTAACAACTTGTAGACAGACCAAAGGTTTCAATTTTGAATCAAATATTTTTTACAAAATAAAATGTAAATGTAAATCATTTTAAAATTCCCGGATGTTTTTTCCTAGCTTTGATCTCCGTGTCAGAAGCTACCACATCAGATAAGTTTGAGATCAAATTACCCCTCTTCGAAGGGCCGTTTGACCTGTTGCTCTTTTTCATTGAGCGTGATGAGTTGGATATCTATGACATTCCTATCTCCAAGATAACGGATGATTTCCTTTATTATCTTCATCATTTGGAAGTGATGAATGTGGAAGTGGCCAGTGAGTTTATCCTGGTGGCTGCTACTTTGATGCGAATCAAAGCGAAAATGCTGCTTCCGAGGCCCGTAATTGATGAAGACGGAAACGAGCTTGATCCACGTGAAGAGTTGATAAAGCACCTGTTGGAATACAAGAAGTATAAATCTGTGATCGCAGAGCTGGGTGACATGGAGCTCAACAGGCTGAACATGGAAAAACGGGGCAATCTGTTCCGTGAGATCAAAAAGCTATCGTCTACCATCGATGTAGAGGCTGAGTTGCAGGACCTTGACCTCTACAAGATGATGAAGGTATATCAAAAGGTGGTCAAGCGTTTTGAAGATGAACAAAACAAGCCCATTCACCAGGTTGTTCAGTTCCCCTATACCATTAGCAACCAGAAATCATACGTGTTAAACCGTGTGAGAAATCATGCATCGGGAAGATTATCCTTCTCTGAGCTTATCGAAGAAAAGCCCGAAAAGATCCTCGTTATCTTCAACTTCCTGGCAATTCTTGAACTGTTGCAGCTCAATAAAATCACCCTTCACCTGGGTGAAGGGTTTAACAACTTCTGGATTGAAGTCCTGGAAGAAGCTCCTATCAACAATTAATCTTTGTGAAAGATCTCCAGGTTGGAGAAAAAGAATGACGACTCAATTTGAGCATTCTCATCTGAATCAGAGCCATGGATAGCATTTGCCTCGATTGACTTGGCAAATAATTTTCTAATCGTGCCTTCAGCAGCCTCTGCCGGGTTAGTCGCCCCAATCAGCTTTCTGAAATCTTCTACTGCATTGGCTTTTTCGAGTACTATCGCTACAATCGGCCCGGATGACATGTATTTGATGAGGTCTTTAAAAAAAGGACGTTCTTTATGGACCGCATAAAATTGTGAAGCCTTTCTCTCAGATAGCCTGGTGAGTTTCATCGCTTTTAATTGAAAGCCTGCTGCTTCGATCATTTTAATTATAGACCCACTGTTTCCATCCGAAAATGCATCCGGCTTGATCATTGTAAAAGTGATAGTTCCTGCCATTTTTTCTTAGTTATCTGTTCAAAACGGCTGCAAAAATAACATAACAAGCCAGAGATACTCAATTTTGTATTTATTTGTTTTATCCCCAGCTTTGCCCTTCATTTGCGCGCCTATTTAATAGAAAGGCAGAAAAACCAACAATGAAGGACGTTCAGGCAATCAAGACACTCCTGTCTTCTCCAAAAAATATTGTGATTACCACACACGCTAATCCTGATGGTGATGCCCTTGGCTCCTCGTTGGGTTTATTTCTATATCTTAAAAAGCAGGGTCATCATGTCGAAGTGATCACGCCTACGAGTTACCCTGATTTCCTCAACTGGATGCAAGGAAATGAAGAAGTTATCGTGAACAAAGAATCCACTTTGCCTGGTATTACAAAAAAAATTGCCAATGCAGATCTGATCTTTTGCCTGGATTTTTCGGGATTAAAAAGGATCAAAAATCTGGGTCCACTGGTCGGGGCTTCTGCGGCGAAAAAAATCCTGATTGATCATCACCTCGATCCTGAAGATTTCGCGGACTATTCGCTTTGGGACACTAAAAGCTCAGCCACGGCCGAGCTGGTCTTCGATTTAATTGAAGGTATCGGAGGCCAAAAAGACATTGACGCAGACATTGCCGAGTGTCTCTATGCTGGTATCATGACTGATACGGGTTCCTTCAAACATCCTTCCACCAGCGCTAAAACACATCGGGTGGTTGCTTCTCTGATGGAAGCAGGTGCTAACATCAACAAGGTAAATCGCGCCATATACGACACCAATTCACTCAACCGATTGAGGTTTATTGGTTATGCCCTGATGGAAAAATTAGTGGTATTGGAAAAAGTAAAAGCAGCATATTTCGTTATTACAGCAGAAGAACATGAACGTTTCCACCTGAAATCGGGTGACACTGAGGGATTGGTGAATTATGCACTGTCAATTAAAGACATAGAAATGTCAGCTATCATCATGGAGCGGGAAGATGAAATCAAGCTTTCATTCAGATCGGTTGGAGATCGGGCGGTAAATACCTTTGCCTCGGAACACTTTGATGGAGGGGGTCATAAAAATGCAGCTGGCGGACACTCCCAGGATACGCTGGAAAATACCGTTGCCAAATTTAGGAGACTGATTGAAAGTCAATAGCATTTTTAAAAGTCATTTATTTTAATGCTAATTTTGATAAGAATTTTTAGACAGATTATGAGAAGCATTGGTTTTTGGGTTGTTAATCTCCTTTTAGGATTATCGATAATGACAGGGTGTGGTGAAATCAACATCATTGATCCTCAGACAGCAGATGAACAACTGGTTGAAGATCTTGAAATCATTGAGGAATACCGTCAGTCGGAGGGTCTCACTTTTGTGGAAGACACCCTCACTTATCCT
This sequence comes from Cyclobacteriaceae bacterium, assembly GCA_965228595.1. Taxonomy (GTDB): domain Bacteria; phylum Bacteroidota; class Bacteroidia; order Cytophagales; family Cyclobacteriaceae; genus UBA7330. The sequence continues at coordinate 1,724,853 of OZ245828.1, forward strand.
GTGCAATATCTAATTCTTGATGAAGGAGATGGGAAAGCCATCAACTATGAAGATATCGTTTTCTGTAATTACAACCTGAAACTGACTACTGGTGAGCTTTTTCACACCTCAATGGATACGGTAGCGATCGCCAACGAGATCTATGATGAAGACCTCTCATATCGACCGGCGATCTTCACGCATACGCAGACTGGCTGGGGTGTTACACCTATTTTAGGGCAACCCACTGGTACCACCAGCACCTCCTATGAATCGGGCTGGAAAATCGGGCTGACAGCAGCTTTGAAAAAAATGAATGTTGGGGGTCGTGCACTTATTGTGTCACCCTCAAACTATGCATACCAAAGTTTTAATCCCTTTGGTATACCGGATTATTCAGTGGTTGTCTATGAAGTCTTTGTGATAAATGCCAAATAAACCAGGCATCTGTTTCGTCTCACACAACAAAAATAAACTTGTTGAAATCAGGCAACTGGCACCAGAGGGGTTTGACTTCTTTGGGCTGGACGAACTTGGGCTGAATGAAGAGATCCCGGAAACGGGGAACACGATAGAAGAAAACTCTGCTTTGAAAGCTCAGTTTGTTTTTCAGCGATACAAAATAGCCTGTTTTGCCGACGACACAGGTCTTGAGATAGACGCACTAAACGGGGAGCCCGGGGTGTATTCGGCTCGCTATGCAGGGTCCGGAAACAATTCGGTGAAAAATATGGAGCTGGTCCTCAACAAAATGGAGGGCAAGGAAAACCGAAAAGCCAGATTCAAAACAGTCATCACCTATATAGACAAGCAGGGTAAACACCATTCGTTTGAAGGCATCGTACAGGGACATATCCTTGAAGCGCCGAAAGGAACCAAAGGATTTGGTTATGATCCTATCTTCAAGCCAGTAGGTTATAAAAAGACCTTTGCTGAAATGACCCTTGAAGAAAAAAACCGAATATCCCATCGATCAAAATCCTTCAATAAGTTTTTTTCTTTCTTAAATTCAATGGATGACTGATCCATTGATCATAGGTATTGCTGGAGGAAGTGGTTCCGGAAAGACCAGGTTTATCAATGAACTTAAAGATTCATTTCACCAGGGAGAAGTGACTGTCCTGTCTTTTGACAATTATTACAGGCCTATCCATGAGCAACCTCGGGATGAGAATGGCATTGAAAATTTTGATTTGCCTGAGTCCCTGAATGAAAAGCAGTTTTATAATGACCTGGTTAACCTGAAAAACGGTCAATCCATTCGTATTCACACCTACACTTTCAACAACCAGGAGGTTACTCCTGACGAATTGCACCTGAGCCCGGCAAACATACTGGTAGTCGAAGGGATCTTTACTTTCTACTTTGAGGATATCAATAACCTGTTGGACCTGAGAATATTCATTGAAGCACCCGATTACCTGATGCTGTCCCGAAGAATCATTAGAGACGGTAAAGAACGTGGTTATGACATTGAAGACGTGATGTACAGATTCCAAAACCACGTGGTGCCCGCATACAATCAATACATCGGGCCATTGAAATCAAAATCGGACCTGATCATACCCAACCATACAGAATACCACTCAGCCCTTGATGTCATTAACAAATACATCAAATACCACTTAAGCGAAAAATAAGGAATCAAATTTTATTTTACAGCTTATTCAGTACTTTTGTGGCCCGTGAAAAAGTTTAACAAGGCATCTGTACTGCTAATCATTATTGGATTGGTCATTTCGGTCATAGCGATGGAGACGGTCCCAGTCAATGATTTTGAGCTGTCTGATGAAGCTGCCACTTCTCAATCCGATGATCAGAAGGATAAAGATGAAGCTACCGTAGCAACTCAGTCAGTCATAGCCCTTCCACTTTCTCTGGAATTCCAGATAGACCCTGAACTTTTTTTGCTGAATATTATCCCGGAAAATGAGACTAAGGACACGCCCAACACCTTGTTTTCTGATCTCCTGACCTCACAACAAAAAGTACTAAAGGTTCTTTTCAGGCGGATAATATCACCCAATGCACCCTAGTATTTGGTAGAGGGCTTGCCCTATTCTCCGCTTCGATTAAGACATCTTAAATAACCAATACAAAATACATTGAAATGAGCTTGATCATTATACTCTACAGTACTACCAACCGATGATGAATATAATGATCTTACGAATTCTATGTGACCTACAAAAACAAATAATAAACACATGAAGAACAAAGGTTTTGTGGTGTTGTTGACCGTCGTCATCTCGCTGCTATGTATATATTATCTATCATTCACATTTGTGGCCCAAAACATCCAAAAAGATGCAACTGAGGCTGCCACTGATGCTCAGGGAAATGTAGATTTCTCAAAAAAGCAAAGCTATCTGGACTCGGTGTGGAATGAGCCGGTCTACAACCTGCTGGGACTGTCCTACACTTATCAGGATGTAAAAGAAACCGAGCTCAACCTGGGTCTCGACCTGCAGGGCGGTATGCACATCACACTGGAAGTATCTCCGGTAGATATCCTTAAAGGATTAAGTGGAAACAACACTGATGAGGATTTTGATGCAGCCCTGCGAGAAGCTAAGGCAAACATCCAGGGAACGCAAATCAATTATGTTGACGAATTCTACAGGGTCTTTAAGGAAAAAGCTCCGGATAAATCATTGGCATATATTTTTTCAAACGCATCTAACCGGGGACGTATCAGCCTCAACTCTACCGATGAAGAGATCCTGGAAATCATCCGTCTCGAAGTAGAAAGTGCAATCGATCGTTCTTTCAACATCTTAAGAACCCGTATCGACCGATTTGGTACTTCACAGCCAAATATCCAAAGGCTGCAAGGAACCGGAAGGATACAAATAGAATTGCCCGGTGTAGATAATCCCGAAAGAGTTAGAAATCTATTGCAAGGAGTAGCCAAGCTGGAGTTCTGGGAAGTCTACGAACTCAATGAGGTAGGTGGCTTGCTTCAAAGCATCGACCAGTATGTAGTCAATCAAAACAAATTGAATAACAGTGGAAGTACCTCTTCTGAATCTCAAGGTGCACCACTTGAAGATCTCTCGTCTCTTTTGGTAGATGATGAAAGTGCTGATGATAGCACAGCAGTTGCTTCCAATGACAGTCTTGATGCTACACAGACAGCTGACTCATTGTTCAATAACCAGCAGTCTGCGTTGCTTACCTTGTGGCAGCAGCAATATGGTGGACTTTACTACCAGCTAAAAGATACTTCTCAGATCAACAGGATACTGAAAATGGAAGGTGTTCAGGAGCTTATTCCTAATACGGTAAAATTCCTTTGGGAGGTAAAGCCGCTCAAGACTGAAGGAATCAATGATGCAGAAGTCATCGAACTTCATGCGATCAAGACTTCTAGAAATGGCAAGGCACCTTTGACCGGTGAAGTTATCACCGATGCCAGACAAGATCTGGATGAGCGAAGCAGACCAGCCATTTCCATGCAAATGAATGCTACCGGAGCGAAAGAGTGGAGAAAATTGACGGCAGCCAATGTGGGACGAAGGATTGCCATTGTCCTTGACAATTATGTGTATTCAGCACCAAATGTACAGGGTGAAATTCCAAATGGTAACTCTTCCATTACCGGAAACTTTTCTTTGGATGAAGCGAAAGATTTGGCTAACATCTTGAAAGCAGGAGCACTTCCTGCACCAACTACCATTGTAGAAGATGTAGTAATAGGACCTACACTGGGTAAAGTAGCCAGAGATCAGGGAATGACATCTATCGTGGCTGGTCTGGCCATCGTTATCCTCTTTATGGTAGCCTACTATGCCAAAGGTGGTCTGGTAGCCAACGTGGCCCTTTTCTTCAACGTATTCTTTATTCTGGGAATTCTGGCCCAGCTAAGTGCATCACTTACTTTACCGGGTATTGCGGGTATTGTACTTACTATTGGTATGTCTATCGATGCCAACGTACTCATCTTTGAAAGAATCAAGGAAGAGCTCAGAAACGGTGCCGGGATCAAGCAAGCCATATCCAGTGGATATAGCAAAGCCTATAGCTCCATCATAGATGCCAACGTCACCACATTTATTACTGGATTGATCCTGTATACACTGGGTCAGGGACCGGTTAAAGGTTTCGCCATCACATTGATGATTGGTATTGCCTGCTCATTCTTCAGTGCTGTATTCATTACCCGGGTGATTGTTGAATTTATGTCCAGGAAGAAAGGAGATAAGACCAACATTTCGTTCTCTAACCCTTTCTCTGCCAACTTATTGTCTAACCTGAACATCAACTTCCTGGCTAATCGTAAAAAAGCTTATGCTTTTAGTATTGCTTTCATTCTTGTTGGAATGGTAGCACTATTTACGAAAGGTCTAACACTGGGTGTTGATTTTAAAGGTGGTAGGTCTTATGTTGTTAGCTTCAATGAAGCCATTCCTCCTACTCAGCTCAAGATTGGATTAACCGAGTTCTTTGATAATCAGGGTACAGAAGTAAAAACTTTCGGGGCTGATAATATTGTAAAGGTCACTACCAGTTATATGATTGACGATGTGTCTGATGAAGCAGATATCAAGGTAAAAGAAGCTTTGATCAAAGGGCTGACCGAATCTGCCAATCTTACTTACAACAGTTCGGATGGAGAACCCGGGGCTGGCGAATTCATTATCTCCTCCTCATCAAAAGTAGGAGCCACAATCGCTGATGACATCAAAAACTCATCCTATGAGTCTGCCATCTTTGCACTTATCTGTATCTTCCTATATATCTTAATCAGGTTTAGGAAATGGCAGTTTGGACTTGGAGCGATCGTAGCCTTGTTCCATGACACCCTATTCGTGATTTCGGCCTTTGCCATTGTCGGCCTGTTTGGGGTGGTTTATGAGGTAGATCAGGTATTCGTAGCTGCGATCCTTACCATCATTGGATACTCCATCAACGATACCGTGGTTGTATTTGACAGGATCAGGGAGAACCTGGGCATCAAGTCCGGATCCGAAATGGTGAAAGTGTTCAATGAGTCATTGAATGGCACCATTAGCAGAACGATGATCACATCACTGACTACGCTTATCGTGGTGATTATCTTATTCCTCTTTGGAGGTGCTGTATTGAAGGGGTTCTCTTTTGCCCTGTTGGTAGGTATCACAGTAGGAACCTATTCATCCATATTCATTGCAACTCCAACTGTACTGGATTTTTACCGAAAAAGAGACAGTAAAGCCAAAGCAGTAAGTGCTTAAAGTTTTATTAAGATGATTAAAAAAAGGTCCGTAGATTATCTATGGACCTTTTTTTGTCTTATTCTATGCTAAGCATTTTGCTCTATGAGACTGATGAGCTGCTGTTTGTTGGCCACACCAGTTTGTCTCCACACAGGCTTTCCTTTCTTAAATAAAATGATGGTAGGAATACTCTGAACCTGGTACTGCCTAGCAATGCTCTGGTTCTTATCCACGTCTATCTTAATTATTCTTGCCTTACCTTTCAATGCCGTTGATACATCTTTGAGAACAGGTGCCTGCATTTTGCAGGGCCCACACCAGTCAGCATAAAAATCCACCAATACTGGTTTATCGCTGTTGATCAATTGTTTAAAATTCCCCTTCATAACTTCTATCCTTTGCCAGAACATCACAAATTGTATTCCAGACCGTAAAATGGATCAAAAAATACGGTATAGGCTATTTATTCATGCCATTTTGACACCTTTTGAGCTACGGAGTACATGTATCATCACAACCCGGTCTGCCCATTCATCCCAAATATTAATTTAACAATAACATTTCATCTCAGGTGTTCTAAATTTCTCAAAGTGCTTTTTCATGGCTTTTCATTTTATATTCTATAATTTTAGACCTTATCAACGTTATTGGAATGAACGGAAATTCAGGAAATTATTTAACTTATATCCTTGTCCTTGCCTTACTCTTTGGGTTGTTATATCTGATGAAATTCGTTGTACCACACTATGTACCAGAGGATGGCCCTATTGATTATTCCGAGATTTCTATAAAGTATGAGGAAGACGCTAATCCAGCGGCTTCAACCCCTGAAACAGTCGAAAAATCACCTGCTAAACCATCCGACGAAAAAGCTAACCCTACACCTGAATCGACAAATGCTGAAGGTTTCTTTAATGAGCTAAAGAAAACCTATCAGACCAAGGTGCTGAACAGATTACCAGCAGGCAAGCCACGTACAGATGTTATCATCCGTTATTACAAACATCCCCCAGACGGCAACAGCGTTTACACCCTTAAAGACCTTGGGTTCTACATTCACGAACGCCCAGTGGATAGTGAGATGGCGGATTATGAGTCAAATTCAATTTTTTACGGAGATAGTGTAAAAAAAGAAGATCTACTTATCGTAGCCTATACCCTGATTAGTGAAGGGTTGCCAATCAAAAGCATTAAACCATCATTATATCATGACGGATGGAAATACAATTCCATTGAAATCGGTGCAGATTCTACAGTGATTGAAAAAGAAGTTTTGACGTTGGAACAACTACAACAATTGCCACTCAATTAAACACTCCGCAATATCTCGATGGTCTCATCAGATATCTCTTTTACCCAGGATTTGAATTCCTTGATTTCTTCTTCTGATTTCTGGTCCAAGTTGGTACTGAAATCACTAACCTTTTGAAAAACATCTTCCATTTCGATGGTTAGAAATGAGGGTTTTATCTTGTGGACAATGGCTCTGTATTCAGTGAAATTCCTGTTCTCAACAGCTCTTGTAATGGTTTCTGAAAACTCTTCAAAGTTAAAAATGAAAGCCTCAGAGAGCTCCTTCTTGAAATCCTCATCTCCTTCCGTCACTTTTTCTAGAGCAGCTATTATATTACCCATGGTATTTTTTGCTTGCTGGTTGTATCACAAAAGTATTAAATCTTATTCAACTCCTAAGTCATTGAATAATAGTTTGTTTTATATGATTTGAAAGGAACTTTTTCCGATCAACAGCCTTTAAGATCATTAAACTTACTTTTTAGTCAATGGATCAAATTCTCTACATTTTTGACCCGCTTTGTGGCTGGTGTTTTGGTTTTAGTGAAACAATGCTAGATTTCTCAGAAAAGCATGCAGGCAAATATGAATTCGTCCCGGTAGTGGGTGGCATGATGACCGGGCCGAGGGTAGCACCCTATGCCAGCATGGCCGAATATATTAAAAGTTCTCTGCCAAGATTGGAGGTTACAACCGGAACGACTTTCGGAGAGCCCTATATTCAAAATTTCCTTGAAGGTGGATCAGCACTGACTGATTCCGAACCACCTTGCAGAGCTCTGATTACCTTTCGAAGTTTCATGCCTGAAAGCGCTATGGAATTTGCTCACAGCCTGCAAAACGCCCATTTTAAAGATGGGATGGATTACAATGATGACGCTCTGTATGGCCAACTGTCGGAATCCTTTGGGCTGGATTCAAAAACCTTTATGGAGCGCTTTCATTCCAACGAGATCAAACAAACCCTTGAAGAAGAGTTTACCTGGGTAAAAAAATCAGGAGTGCAGGGTTTTCCCACGGTGGTCTATCATTCGGGGCAAAAATACTTTTTGATCAACCATGGGTACACGAGTCTTGAAACGATGGAAGAATCTTTAAAAAGAGCTATGGTCAATGCAGTGTGAGGTCAATCGGTTGATTGGCCAGGTCAAAAACCAAAGGAGATTAAAAAATTGAAGTCATCAACCTGTTGCCATCGACGATGTTGATGAATTTTATTAATAATTAGGGCAAATGAAGTCCGGGGAAAGTTTCAAATCCCTAACTTTATATCTAAAGGCTTGATGATGGAAAAACATAAGATAACCATAGAGTTTTGCACCTTGTGCCATTGGATGCACCGGGCCACATGGATGCAGCAGGAGCTTTTCACCACTTTTCAGGAGGACGTGGATTCCATTACTTTGAAGCAGGGCACTGGTGGCATTTATGACATTTACCTGGATGATCATTTGCTTTTTTCGCGAAAGGAGGAAGGGAGGTTTCCTGAGATCAAAGAGCTAAAACAACTGGTGAGAGACCATATTGATCCTGATAAAGACCTCGGGCATACGGATGGACATCGTGCTGCTCAACACCACTGATGGGTTTTTCAGATCGCTTACATCATATAAAATTCTGGCCTCCATTTCTGCTGTTATCCATTACGATTGGCTACAGCCTCTACAATGAGGCTGAATTCATGTACATCATCCAGTCACTCAATGCCTGGATTCTCTCTCATTTCAGCTGGCTTTTTAGCTGGAGCGCCCTGTTGATCCTGCTTGTCATAGGGATCATTTACTTTTCTCCGGTAGCTGAAATCAGAATTGGCGGAAGAGATGCGAAACCTATGCTTTCAAGATGGCGGTGGTTCTCCATCACCATCTGCACAACGATTGCTACAGGAATCCTTTTCTGGGGGACGGCCGAGCCACTCATGCATCTTAATCAGCCCCCGGCAAATCTTGAAATCCAGGCGGGAAGCTTTCAGGCCAGAGACTTTGCCATGTCAGCCATGTTTATGCACTGGACCCTTACGCCCTATGGCATGTATACCATCACGGGACTTGTGTTTGCCATCTGCTATTACAACCTCAAACAACCATTCCAGGTAGGTTCGCTGGTCTATCCTTTGTTCGGAAAGTTTGCTCATGGGAAAGTAGGGACCATCGCAGATATTATATGTCTTTATTGCCTCATTGCCGGTATGTCCGCATCCCTGGGTGCTGGAATACTCACCGTATCCGGGGGTCTCAACACACTTTTTTCTTTTGAGAACAATCGGTTTGTACTGGCCATCGTCGGCATGCTCATCGTGGTTACTTTTATGGCTTCGGCTGCGAGTGGATTGATGAAGGGCATCAGGGTATTGTCCGACTTTAATGTAAGGATCTTTTTCCTGATCGCAGCGATCTTCTTGATTTTTGGTCCGATTACTGACCTGCTGCTGATCGCTGTGAATGGAGCCTATGAATATGCCATTGAGTTTTTACCCAGAAGTGTGAATTGGGACAACAATCCGGGGGAATCATGGTTTCAGAGTTGGACGGTGTTTAACTGGGCCAACTGGCTGGCCTGGACACCAATTACTGCCCTTTTTCTGGGGAGGTTATCAATTGGGTACACTGTCAGACAATACATACAGGTCAATTTGTTGCTGCCTGCCGTTTTTGGAGCCATTTGGATGACCATCTTTAGTGGGTCCGCATTGCACTGGGATATGCAGACTTCAGGTGAGCTCTTCGAATTGATGCAAGCCAAAGGTCCTGAATCCGTCGTCTATGCTCTGATCAAAAAACTACCGACTGAGCTCGTCATAGGAACATTGTTTTTGATCACTACATTTATCTCCTATGTGACTGCCGCAGATTCCAACACCTCGGCAATGAGTAACATATGCACCAAAGGAGTCACTCCCGAACATCCTGAATCGCCTGTTTTCATAAAAATAATCTGGGGCACCATCATCGGTCTCATTGCCTGGATCATGATAGCCAGTGCCGGCATCGAAGGAATTAAAATCATTTCTGTCCTCGGTGGCTTTCCGGCATTGCTGATTGTTGTTCTCGTGGTATTCGGTGCAGTAAAAATGCTGATAGTCTCCCCGGATTTAGATAAATTGGGTAAATGAAAAGTATCTCATTGCTGATCTTTTTGCTGGTTGCAGCCTCACTCTCCGGGCAGTCAAAAAAATCTGAAAAGCTGATGTGGCTGGAAGGTCGATGGGACCGAACAGATATCAAAGGAACTGCACAGGCTTTTGAGATCTGGGAAACAGGAGTCAACGATGAAATGACTGGCATCGGTGTCATGTTGGATGACAAGGATACCGTATTTGTTGAACGCCTGACCATTTCCCGCAGAAGAGGGAATTTATACTACATCGCAGAAGTAGCAGCAAATGCAGAGCCCACCTACTTTAAAATCACCAGTATAGGCAACAATTCTTTTGTATGTGAAAATGAGGCTCATGATTTCCCAAAAATGATCTCATACAGCCTTGACAGTGACATTCTTACTGTGGTGATCAGTGGTAATTCCCGTTCCAGAAAGTTCATTTTTAAAAAAGAAGATTGATTGACCTTTGTGTGAATTTTCATTTCCTGTACTTTCGTAGCTTTATTTTTCCGCATGAGACAGAAATTGCTTAGAGAAGGTGCTGATGAGCTCTCATATGAGATCCGTGGAATTGTTAGAAAAGCAGAACAATTAGAAAAGCTTGGATATTCAATTTTATGGGAAAACATAGGTGATCCAATCCAGAAAAACAGAAAGTTGCCTGGTTGGATCAAAGAAATTATATCGGGTCTGATACACGAAGACCTTACATACAGCTATAGTCATTCGAAGGGTGTGTTATCCACCAGACAATACCTGGCTGAAAAGTGTAGTGCCCTTGGTGGCGTTCAGATCACTGCAGATGACATCACCTTCTTCAACGGTCTGGGAGACGCCATTGGAAAGATCTATCAATACCTTATTCCATCTTCCAGGGTAATCGGTCCTTCTCCAGCCTACTCAACGCATTCTTCTGCAGAAGCTGCTCATGCCAACAGTCATCCCATTACCTATAAGCTGGACCCTGAAAATTTCTGGTATCCGGATACTGATGATATTTATCAAAAAGTAAAAGAGAATCCGCACATTGTCGGGATGATCATCATCAACCCTGACAATCCAACAGGCATGGTCTATCCCCGTGAGATCCTGGAAAAGATGGTGGCCATTGCCAGGGAGTTTAACCTGTTTATCATCTGTGATGAGATCTATATGAATCTCATCTACAACAATGCAGAGACCTGTACATTGGCTGAGATCATTGGTGATGTGCCTGGGATCAGCCTGAAAGGGATCTCCAAAGAATTCCCATGGCCGGGAGCCCGGTGCGGTTGGGCAGAATACTACAACCGGGGGAAAGACCCGGAATTTGCCAAGATGTGTCAAACCATCGACAACGCCAAAATGATTGAGGTCAGCTCCACCAAATTACCTCAGGTAGCGATCCCCAGGATCATGAAGGATCCCAGGTATAATCGCTTCATCAAGGAAACCAATCAGCACGTGGGGCAAAGGAGTAAATATTTGTCACAGGTATTCAGCGATGTGCCTTATATCACCTTCAATGATACAAACGGTGCGTTTTACAATACCATGATCTTTAAGCCTGGGGTGCTGAAGCCGAATCAGAAACTGAAAATTGATGATCCAAAGGTGGAGGCACTCATCGAACAGTGGTTCGCTAGCAATGGCAAGGTGGAGCTGGACAAACGATTTGTTTACTACTTACTGGCAGCCAAGCAGGTTTGTTTAGTTCCAATCTCATCTTTCTGTTCAGATTTGATGGGATTCAGGATGACATTGCTTGAAGAAGATGAAGCGATTCGCGATGAAACCTACAAGCGTATCAAAGAAGGCATCATAGAATACTGCGAATCATAGTTAGACCTGGGCAAGTTCCTGTACCCGCTCTTTGATGATCTCCTCCACGGTCTTTTTATGGATTTTGCTTTCAAGCCAGGCAATGATGTCAAAGTAAATAAAGGCTCTCTTCTCAAATTGACTGATGGTCAGCGGTAAAAGATTATCTCTGAGCTTTTTAAACCGGTGTATCAATTCAATCTCGGTAATGTCTCTATTTAGGTTTTTGATAAAGTCCAGGATATGGTACTGAAACTCATGCATGTCTTCTTTCTTATGCAGAAAACGATATGTGGAGCGGAGGTAGTATTCAATGACATCCCTGTTTCCCAATTCGTAATGCGTGATCAGGTTAAGTATCCTGGTGAATGAATGAATATCTTCCCGAATATCCTGATCTTCATAATTGATGATCCGATTGAGCCAGACAAGGGCATCGCTATAGTCCCCATTACCAAAGAAAAGACAGGCAATCTTGTAAAACATGATCAACTGCGAGTGAACATCCAGCAGAGATATGTACTGGTCCATCTGGTGGGAGATACGCCTGAACAAGGCCACACCTTTAGCAAAATCACCAGTGAGAAAATATTCATTGAACTGGTGGGCATAATTATACTTGAATAGCCTGATCTGAAGATTTTCATTCATCTTGATCATGCGGTGGCTGGCCAGGGATCGCAATAACCTGTGAGTGGTGGAGAATTCATCATATTTCAAGAGCCTGGCCTGTGCATTAAGTAACTGATTAAGGCCACGGATATACATTTCGAAATAGTATGAAGAATTTGGTATGCTCTCAAAAAGGTCTACCCATTTTTTGGCATAATCATACATGGGGTCAAAATCCTGTATAAAGCTGTAATATCCCTGGTGGATTTCGTACCAAAGTAATTTCTCTTTAAATGATAATGAACTTTCACTCCATTTGGGAAGTCGTTGATCAAAGATTCGTGTGATCTCATCATAATCTTCCTTACTTCTCACCGATCCATGCTTTAGGTAGATGGTATTCAATTCCACAGAAATATTCATCAGCAAGTTGACCCTGGAGATTTGCTCATTTACCTTATTGGTCTCCTCAATGATCTGACGCAAGCGATTCAGGCTATGCTTTCCCATAGAATACGGCAAAAGGTTCTTCTCCCATTTAAGCACTTCCAATTGCAATTCCAGGTTGTCACCTTTTTTGATAGACCGCTTTAGTTTTTGGACAAGCTGCATACTTTGATGGTAGAGGCTGCGGTCATATAACAATTGGATGTGGTCAATCTGCTCTCTTACAGCAATATCATCATTTGTTGATGTGGAATATTCCTTCAGACTTTGCAACAACTTCTGATAGAGATGGGCTTTAAGGTTGCTGAATTGAGCGGGTTTAATCCATGGATTATTTTTAATCAGCCTCTTTTCGTCAAAGACCTCACTTTGACTCATTTCATCAAAGAGTTTCAGGTATTTTGGATCATCCTGATTCTGGCTATTTTTCAGTTTGAAATAGCGTTTTTCACTCTTGGTAAGCGATTTTATTAAGACAAACAAGTGATCGGAGTGATCTTTAGACATCGTAATAGATAACTTAATTATATTACTAATATAAGCAATATATCAGCATAATTAGTTCAGTAGATGATTTTAGCAGTCGTATTTATTTTTTATTTAGGTTTTGGGATCATGGGACCAAATCCTACTTTTAAATTTTGTAAATTGGAAATAACAGATCAAGATCATTGAATCTGATAAATATATACATCGGAATTGTAAGAATTTCCCAACCAAATAAGATTCGAAATGGACAACAACAGAGTATACGTTTTTGACACAACACTTCGTGATGGAGAACAGGTACCAGGATGTCAGTTATCTACACCCGAAAAAATTGAAATAGCTAAAGAGCTTGAAATACTGGGTGTTGACATTATCGAAGCCGGGTTTCCCATCTCCAGTCCTATGGACTTCAACTCCGTTATTGAAATTTCCAAAGCTGTGAGTGAGCCAGTGATTTGTGCACTGACAAGAGCCGTTGAAAAAGACATTGACTTTGCAGCAGATGCTTTAAAATTTGCCAAGCGTAAAAGAATTCATACAGGGATCGGAAGTTCCGATTATCACATTAAGCTGAAATTCAAGAGCGACCGGGAAAAGATCCTTGAAAGAGCCATAGCAGCTACCAAATACGCCAAGAAATATGTAGAAGACGTAGAGTTTTACTGCGAGGATGCTGGCCGAACAGAGAATGAATTTTTGGCCAAAATGGTTGAGGCGGTCATCAAAGCAGGCGCAACCGTCGTCAATATTCCTGACACCACAGGATATTGTTTACCGGAAGAATACGGTGCCAAAATAAAATACCTGAAAGAAAACGTGAAAGGTGTAGATAAAGCCATTCTTTCATGCCACTGCCACAATGATTTAGGCCTTGCCACAGCGAATACTGCCGCAGGAGTGATCAATGGCGCCCGACAGGTTGAAGTCACCATGAATGGCATTGGCGAAAGGGCTGGCAATACTTCCCTTGAAGAAATCACGATGATCCTTAAAACACACAAGGATCTGAATTTGCATACCAACATCAATAGCCAGCACATCTATGCATTGAGCTTATTGGTAAGCAAAATGATGAATATGCCCGTGCAACCTAACAAAGCAATCGTCGGAAGAAATGCTTTTGCACACTCATCCGGAATCCACCAGGATGGAATGATCAAAAACAGGGAGAATTACGAGATTCTTAATCCAACGGATATTGGGATCCCACAATCATCAATCATTCTTACAGCCCGAAGTGGTAAAGCTGCTTTGAAATACCACCTCGAAAGGCTTGGTTACAAGTTGGAAAACGAGCGTGTAGAAGAAGTTTATCAGGGATTCCTAAAGCTGGCAGATGAGAAAAAAGATTTTACCGACAATGACCTCATTGTGTTGGTGGAAGGAAAATTACCCGAAGAAGGCATTGAGCTGGAAGATGTAGAAATCGTAAGCAGCCAGTCAAAAGGCACTTCTGCATCGATCAAATTAAAGGTGAACGGAGAGTACCTGACCGGTAAAGCTACCGGTAGCGGATCACTGGAAGCTGCCTTGAATGCAGTAGATCAGTTGATCCACGAGAAGATGAACCTGGATGAGTTTCTGGTTCAGTCAATCGGCGATCGTACGGACGAAGGCAAGGTGCATATGCGAATTGAATTCGAAGGTCAGCTTTATATGGGCTTTGGTGTGCACAAAGATGTAATCATCGCATCAGTGAAAGCTTACATCGATGCTATCAATAAAGTGGCTTCGCTAAAAAGAAGATTGGCAATTAGTGCTTAAGCACTCAATACCATTTAGCCAGCCTTACTTCAATCTTACTGTCTCCGGTGATGACCAGCTTTTTGAATTGATCCACATCGCTCAGGCCTCCCTGTCCACGGTAATGGTATGGGTACACGACTTTGGGTTTAAACTCCAGCACAGCCGAAGCCGCCTGATTGATGTCCATGGTGTATGGTAGGTTCATGCATACAAAAGCCACATCGATGCCTTTTAGCGAGCGCATTTCCTTGATATCTTCTGTATCCCCGGAGATATAGATTTTTTTGCCTCCCATCGTGAGGACATATCCATTGCCCCGACCTTTCGGGTGCCTGGAATCATCTGTCTCAGGGAGATTATACATGGGAACTGCTTGTATACTAATTCCTTCCCAATCCCAAGTAGATCCATTACTGAGCACTTTTGCCTTCGATTTTTGGGATTCCTCCAGCTGATCATAGACTGCCTGTGGAACTACAAATGTGCTTTTGCTGGTATTGAGTGCGGCCAGGGTCTCTTTATTCAAATGGTCACCATGAATGTCTGTGATCAGGATCAGATTGGGATCAGCGAATGCACTAAATCCCGATGCTCCACCATAGGGATCCACGTAAATGGTTTTTCCGTTAAACTCCAGCACCATGGTGCCATGCGTTACCGGGTTAATCTTGACGGGTCCTGATTTTGTATCCAGCTTATCCTGTGCAACACATAGCAAGGGTATAATGAAGAGGAAAGAGCAGAAATGCTTCATAAGATTTGGATTGGTTTATTCCAATAACGGAAAGACCAATCCAAATGTTAGGAATATGCCCAATCAATCTCGCTCCACGCTACTCATACCTGCCTCACTGATGGATACTTTAGCTTCACCACGATACCTGACCTTGCTCATTCCAGCGGCTTCTATTTCCAGGTCCTCACTTGCACTGACCTGGGCCAGGGATGCTCCCACCACTTGCAATGAGGCTTTCCTTACCTCAAATTCAAATGCTTTGAGCTTGGAGGCACCAATCACCTCAACGTCGAGCTCGTCACCCGAGCCTCGCAATTCCATTTCAGAAGCGCCAGCCATAGAGATATTCAGCTTTTCCACCCTGGACTCAAGTATCAGCTCAGATGCCCCTACAAGATTTATTTCCATCTCGTTTTCATTAAATCCCCGGACATCCCCCCTGCACTTTCCTACAAGCTCCAGATAGTCCAGTTCCGGCATCGTAATACTCAATTTTACTTCTCTGTGCTTGTCATTCCACCATTCCCAGGCATCCTCCCGGTATTTTACCTCCAACTCATCTCCCACCTGATTGAGATATACATCACCCAACACATCCTCGTCTCCATACACAGTCACTTTGTATTCTGAACCTCTGCGAATATCCACTTTCATCAAAGAGGCCACTTTTACCTCATCAAAATCCTCAAAAGGGTATGACATCCGATCAGCATAGCCTCTGTCATCATCGTCAGACATCGTGCTTTCATCCACAGGACATGAGATACATCTTATCCCCCTGCTATCGAAGACCCAATCATTGCCTTCCATCTGTCTTGAGCTGTAACCTCCATGATACAGGGTACTTACAAGAATCCTGTCAAGGTCCCTTTCCATTCTGAATACCTGCCCAAACGGAACATAAAAGACTGCATCAATGTGTTGAAACCTGTATTTTGTGCCCTCAGGGAATACTGGCTTCGGATCAAACAGAATCTCATCCCCGGTCTTCACGACCTCATATTTGACACGCCTGGCGTTTTCGATGGCTTCTGTCCTATTGGACCCTCTGCTTTCAATGTCTAACACTAACTTATAAACACTGTCAGCATGCCCACGAATTCTCAGGTCTACAAGGTTAGGCCCAAAAGAGGGGTCGGCGCTGAGTTTGAATGTTGGTATTTCACCCTCAACCACTTCAAATACTTTTTCATCATTGTAACTACTGCCAGACCTGAACTCCGCCACATATCCCGGAAGATTAAATGAAATGAGCACGATGGATACCAACCATAAGATAAACAGGGACCACCCGATATAGGCATTGACTATTTTTCGCTTTAAGATAATGGCCAGGCCAGCCAGGAAGAATGCCAACGCAGTAATTATTGAAAACCCCCAAATACTGAATACAATGATAGGATCAATAGAATCCCGAATCAAATCGATGGGGATTTCTCCCAGATTGTACAGATTGGTCATACCACCAACCCCATAAATAGTAAGCAATAAGCCAGTGAATATTACCATGGAAATAAAACCATGGAGACTGAGTATGGCACCAAAGATGATCCTTACTGCATCAATCAGAAAACGCATCAGTGGTCCCAGAATCTTAGCGAGCCCACTGATAACCAATGCGATAAGTCTGAATGGAAACAATAAAACCTTAACCAAAGGACCTTCTTCACCTTCCTTCACCCGAAGATTTTTCTTCACCGCATCTTCAATATTCTTCAGTGTGACAGGCTCTCCTTCCATTTGTACCTTTTCGGTAATGGTTTTGGCCTCGGGCGTGATGATCCACAGAATGACATAGATCAATACCCCGGCACCTCCCAGAAATATCGAAATCACAAAAATTAATCGAACTACGGAGACATCAATGCCAAAATAGGAAGCTATGCCACCCGCCACACCTCCCAGGACCCGTGAATCAGGATTTCTAAAGAGTTTTTTGATCTTTCCATCTTCTTCCAGGTCGTTGTTGTATGGTACAACTATCCAGAGGATGATATAAGCCAATAAAATGGCTCCTGAAATACCTGAGAAAAAAACGTTAACAAACAGGGCAATAAACAGCAACCTGATCCACAATGGATCTATCCCAAAATAGTGGGCTATCCCGGCCGATACGCCACCGATGATTCTCCGTTTGGTATCTCTGTAGAGTCTTTTAGTTGCTTTCCCCTTTTCACCTTTTGAAGAGGTTTCCTCTCTGGAGTCTTCCGCTTTAGAAGGTTCAGCAGGCTCAGATTCCAGCGTGGCATCAAAGTCCTGTGTGGTTCCCATTGTGGTGATCAAATCATTCACATCATCCAGATTGATGGTCTGCCTGCTTGCCGTAAGCTTGCTCAGAAAGATCTCAGCAATCCTTCCTTCAATATCTGAGATGATTTCCTTGCTATCATCGAAGCTGGAAAAGTATTTATTGACAGAATCCAGATAGCTCTTGAGTTTTTCGAAGCCATCCTCCTCAATATGGAAAATGATCCCTCCAATATTTATACTGACTGTCTTTTTCATTTCTTTAATCGCGGTTATTAGTTAGTCCAAATGTTGAATGCGTTCGGGCATTTAACATCTGATCTGTATGAATCAAAATTGATTTATGATTGAGTGAGTTTTTCATTCCTTCCTTTTATTTCCTGGTTCCTTTTGCAGATTTCTTACTCACCGAGATGATCTTCTTTGTAGAAGCCTGTAGTTCTTCCCAGGTATTGTTAAGTCCCTTTCTAAATTCCTCACCTGAATCAGTGAGCGTGTAATACTTCCTTGGTGGACCACTCGTGGATTCCACCCACTTGTAATCCACCAGTCCAGCCTTCCTCAATCTTGTAAGCAAAGGGTATAATGTCCCCTCTACCACCATGATCTTTGCAGAAGTTAGTTCCTCAAGCATGTCGGAAGCATAAACCTCCCCCCTTGAGATGATATTCAGAATGCAGAACTCTAAGATTCCCTTCCGCATCTGAACTTGTGCATTCTGTAAATTAATGTCCATTTTCCTACCTTTTGACCTTTAGGTTCCTTACTGTATACGGAAAGGTACTATGTATGGCCAAGTACTATGTGAAAATATTTACTGATAGATAATAATTCTTTATTTCATTATATTTAATATTACTTTAATTATATAAATATTATAAAAAGTTATTATTTGGTCACGCACATAACGTCCAACCTTTTTGTGTTAGAGCAGGTCTAACTATCTTGCAATGGGATACTTTTTCATGAAATCAATCAGCTTTTTCCTTCCCCTTGCATTGGTCATTCATTTTCTGCACGCTCAGGATCAAACACCTAAGTACAGCAATGAATATTTAAATATTGGAGTGGACGCAAGAGCATTCGGGCTGGGTTTGAGCATGACCAGCCATGTAGATGATGTATCTGCGCTTTACTGGAATCCTGCAGGTATACTGGATTTGAAAGCTGATCATCAGCTGGAGATGATGCATGCAGCCTATTTCGCAGGCATTGCCAACTATGATTTTTTAGGCTATGCAAGAAAACTGGATGAAAGCAGCGGTATCGGGATCAGCGTACTACGATTTGCCGTAGACGACATTGCCGACACCCGATTTTTGTTTGATGCCACCGGGGCTATCAATTACAACAACATCCAGTTCTTCTCTGCATCGGACTATGCCTTTTTTATCTCCTATGCCAGGGATATACCCGTGCTGGGTGGACTGAAAACCGGTGGTAATGTGAAAGTCCTGCATCGCAGGGTAGGGAATTTTGCTACTTCCTGGGGTTTTGGTGTCGACCTTTCAGCCCAAAAAGCTTTTGGAAAATGGATGGTGGGCCTGATGGCCAAAGATGTATTTGGCACCTTCAACGCCTGGAAACACAATAGCGAAGAGGTTAGTCAGGTTTATGGTCAGACAGGAAATGCTGTGCCAGAAAACACGCTTGAAATAACGCTACCACGACTGATTGCAGGCATTTCCAGAAAAATTAGCATTTCAGAGGCCTTCAGCATATTGACAACTGCTGATTTGGTATGGACCTTTGATGGCAAGAGAAACACTGTGGTCAGAACGGATTTCGGTTCCCTTGACCCTATGGCTGGCATCGAGATCGGTTTCAAAAACATGGCGTTTCTGCGCGCTGGCGTCAATCAGTTTCAGCAGATTGAGGATTTTGACGCGTCTACATCCTGGACCTTTCAGCCAAGTGCCGGAATCGGAGTGCGATTCAGTGAAGTAGCTATAGATTATGCACTCACGGATATTGGAGACCAGTCTGCCGGGTTGTACTCCAACGTTTTTTCCATCAAAGTTGATTTCAATTCAAGCAATGATGAAGAGTAAGCTAATCACCGGACTCCTCCTGCTTTTTGCTTTGACTACCTGGTCGCAGCCCTATGGCAATGAATGGATCAAATTCAATCAACGGTATTTCAAGATCAAGCTGGCTGAGAATGGGGTATATCGTATTGATGCTGCTGCATTACAACAGGCTGGTGTACCAATCACTACCATTGCAGCTACCAGAATAAAGGTTTTTAGAAGAGGCCAGGAAATTGCAGTAAACAAAATAGCTACGGATGGCTTTCTTGACTACCTGGAATTTTATGGAGAGAAAAACGATGGTAAGTTAGACTCACTCCTGTATGAAGATCCTTCTTACCAGATCCATCCCTACTACAACCTGTTTACTGACACTGCTTCTTACTTTTTGACCTGGAACCAAACAGAGACTGGCAAATCAATGACTACCTCCAATCTGGGAGACAATTCTGGTCTTACCGCAGAGCCCTACCACCTAAATGAATTGCTAAACGTCCAGACCAATGTCTACTCCCCAGGTACAAAATTTGGATTTGGCTCGGAATTAAGCTCCGGGGAATACGTGGAAGGAGAAGGATGGACAGGTAGCTTCTTCACCAAAAACCAAAGCCAGACTTTTACCTTCAATCTGGGTGATTTTGATAATACAGGGCCTGTCCCATCAATAGAGATTGGATTGATCGGAGGAAATTCTCTGACACATAAATCGCAGATCAGAGTGGGGCCATCGGATGTCAGCCTCAGAAACCTGGATACAGCCACGTTCAATGGATGGACGCAAACCATCCATTCAGGAAGCCTCGCCTGGTCTGACGTGAATGGAGATGGGACCCTTGTTGTTCGTGTGACCGCTCTGGGAGAGTCCGGTCAGGCTGATAGGATCTCTGTGCCTTACATCAAGATCATTGCCCCACAGGACTTTGACATGGTCGCCAATGAAAACAAGACCTTTTATCAGAGAACAAGTGCTCAATCCAGATCGTACCTCGTCGTACCAACAACCAATGCAGCAGGAACGCGGATCTTTGAAATCACCGATCCCTCTACTCCAAGAATCATTACAAAAAGCCTGAGCACTACCGATCGCTTTGAATTCATTGTGAACGACCCCACCATCCCAAGAAAATTCTACGCTTTTACCAGCTCTAAAAGTGTAGCCTCCATCGAGGAAGTTGACATGGATCAGATAGACCCAACCAATAGCAATTATCTGATGATCAGTCACAAACATTTCCAGACACCCGCCAGTGACGGTCTTAACCAGCTTACAGCATACAAAACCTATCGGGAAAGTGCTTCAGGGGGTAGTTATCAGGTCACTCTGGCGACCATTGATGAAATTTTCAATCAATATGGCTACGGTGAACAATCTCCTCTGGCCATCAAAAATTTTATAGCTCATGCCCTGGCTGCAGGAAATCCTGAATACCTGTTTATCATTGGAAAGGGGCTATCGACAAATTATGGTTATTACCGGAATCCAGGTACCAACGTCAACTATATTCCTGCTTATGGATTCCCGGGATCAGATTTATTGTATACCATCAAAGCTGTTGGGTCCGGATATGATCCCCCATTTGGGGTTGGCAGATTGAATGCCTTTACTTCTGAAGATATAAAGTCCTACCTGGACAAGGTAAAGGAAATGGAGTCTCTCCCTTTTAATGCACTTTGGAGAAAGAATCAAATCCTCCTGAGTGGTGGTCAGAACAGCTTTGAACAGCAAACCTTCTCCAACTACGTGGAAAATTTTGAGCGGCTTGCTGAAGGGTATTTTCTAGGTGGCAGCGGCAGGATCAGAAGAAAAATAACCACAGCTGCAACCGAACCCATAGATATCAGGACTGAGATCAACAATGGAGTAGGCATGGTCACACTCTTTGGACACAGCTCATCCCAAAATTCAGATATTGAGATAGGCAACGTGAATGATCATGACAATGCAGGGAAATACCCGATTGTACTGGTCAATGGTTGTAATGCCGGAGAAATTTTTAGTCCGAGTGGTACTTTTGGGCAGCCCTGGGTTAATGCCGCTTCAAAAGGGGCTTTGGCTTTTATCGGTCATGCTGACTTTTCATTTTCCATCAATCTCAAGCGATTTTCTGACTTGTTCTACCAGGAAGCTTTTACAAAGGAGGATGAGTTTGGACGAAGCTTAGGTGACATACTCACATCGGTGGCGGCAAGATATCACGATCTCTTCGGAACGGGTGCTGTTTCGCTTGCACAGGTTAATCTCATGTCTGTGCTGGGTGATCCTGCCATCAAGGTATTCGGTGCCGATGAGCCTGATTTTGAATCAGATCCCAACCAGATTTCTGCAGAACCAATTTCCGGGAATCAAATATTGGCCAGCCAGGGGGCTTTTCTCATCAACCTACCCATTAAAAATTACGGTAAGTCTTCGTTGGACTCGATCGATATCGAAATTAGAAGAACCTTGCCGGAAGGAGAAGTTTTATCTGATATGATACGGGTAGCTCCGATAAAATATTTGGATACACTCCAAATCACCATAGAAAATGATCCTGCTAAAAAAGTAGATGGAAACAATGTCTTTACTTTCATTATTGACCCCGACAATCTGATTGGTGAGCTCAATGAGAGCAACAATCAGACAAACTTTGAGCTTTTTATCAACAGTGGTTCCACCATCAATTTGTACCCCATCAACCTGGGTGTACAGTCTGTCAAAGCAGTAGACTTTATTTTTCAGCCATCCAACATCCTGGAATCCATCCGGGACTATACCCTTGAGTATGACACCACGTCCAATTTTTCAAGTGGCTTCAAAACAGGTTTAGTACTGAATGGAAAGACTCTGCTTCAATACTCCGCAGATTTTAGTGCATTGAGTGATTCTACCACTATCTACTGGAGAACCCGTTTCGCCAATCCAGAACAGGATGAGGATACCACATGGGTAAATTCCTCCTTTACCATTGTTGATGGGGTAAACTCGGGATGGGGTCAGTTGGGGGCAGATCAGTTTACAGGCAACACGCTGACAGGAGTCACCTTTGACAATGCCACTGGCACCTGGAGCTTTGAAGAATCTGAAAACGACTATGAAATCATAACTCATGGCATTGACCATCCAAATGAATATGAAGATATTCAGGTGATTGTGGGAAATGTAAACTACATGATCACCGAAAACACCTTTGATCCTGTATGTAGAGTAAATACCATCAATGCCGTTTTTATCGATCGTGCCACAGGCCAGCCATATCGGCCGATCAGTTTCCAGACAGGCGATGTTTCCAATCCACTGGTTTGTGGAAGAGTACCCCAGATGATACATAACCTGACAGAAAGTAATGTATTGGGCGCCAATAGATACCTTGATTCCCTGATCAGCCTCATGAAGCCCGAGGACTATGTGCTACTTTTTTCTTTCGATTCTGTTGCCTATTCCAATTGGGATGCACAGTTGATCAGTTCTCTCAACTCGGTAGGTATCCAAAGCAGTACTATCTCATCTTTGGTTGACGGCCAGGCAGTGATTTTCCTGGGGAAAAAAGGTGCTGCCCCTGGAGAAGCCATAGAAATGGTTGACGATGGGTCTCTTCTTTCTCCAAAAGAACAGTTGCTGAATCTCGCCGGTTTGGTTACCTACACCTCAACCAGTGGTAACATTTCAACCCGAAGAATAGGTCCGGCCAAATCCTGGAATAACCTCCATTATGAAGTGATTGACAATGCAAATGACAACTTTTCGATTGATGTCATAGGGATCGATCCAAATGGTACAGAAACACAACTTTTCTCTGATGCAAGATTAGTGGCTGTAGACGTAAGCTCAATCGATCCCCTTCAATACCCTTTTTTAAAATTAAACATTGGTTTCAGTGACAATGTGGACCTCGATCCTCCTCAGCTTAAGGCTTTGGTAGTAGAGTACACACTGCCACCGGAAGGATACCTGCTTGCAGCAAGCAATGAAAGTCAGGACTTGCAGGAGGGACAGGAGTATCAGACCAGCTATAAATTCATCAATATTTCTTCAGAAGATTTCCAGGACAGTCTTCAAGTCTCCTCCTCCCTTCTCAATATTAACAGCTCACAATCCTTTGATCAGTCTTTCAATATTGCTCCAACCCCCGCTGGTGACACTACCTCTTTCACACTCATTTACAGCAGCATTGGCAGGACCGGACAAAACAATCTGAACGTGTTTGTCACACCCATGGAGAATGAATTATTAAGTGCAAATAATTTTTACAGTTTGTCTCCAGCCGCGACTATCAATGAAGACAATACGAATCCGGTGCTGAATGTGACCATCGATGGCACCTATATCCTGGATGGCGATATTGTTTCTCCTAATCCAACTATTCGGATCACACTCAAGGACGACAACAGTTATCTACTGAATGATGACACGGTCGGAATTGAGGTATACCTCAAGCAACCCTGTGACGGATGTCAATACGAGAGGGTCAATTTCACCGATCCGGGGGTCAGCTACACACCAGAAACCGAAGACCAGGAATTTGAAATGAGCTATCAGCCAGGCCCATTGGAGGATGGCATTTATAGTCTTAGGGTGTCCGCTGAAGATGAGTCGGGGAATAATTCCGGAGACAATGACTATGAAATTTCATTTGAAGTGATCAATGAGAGTGCTGTCACACATTTTTATCCTTATCCCAACCCATTTTCTACCAACACCCGTTTTGTGTTCACCCTGACAGGAGGGACCATTCCGGATCAGATCAAAATACAGATCATGACCATTAGTGGCAGGGTGGTAAAGGAAATCAACCAGGATGAAATCGGACCGATTCGGATTGGTAACAACATCACACAATATGCCTGGGACGGTCGCGATGAACATGATGACCTATTGGCCAATGGCGTTTACCTTTACCGGGTATTTATCCGTCAGCAAGGTGAATCTCTCAATCATCGTTTTACCACGGCAGACAAAGCGTTTAAAAATGGATATGGTAAGATCTACATACTTCGTTAATGCCCAATAAAAACTACTATCTCATCCCATATATCATTGTATTTCTGCTGGCACTTCTCACATGGTCTGTGATTGAACATGGGGATGCAGTATTGTTCTTCAATGCCAACAGAAATCCGGTTTTCGACTTCTTTTTTAAGTACTGGACCCATTTGGGGGATGGCGTTTTTGTGGGAGTGTTGTTTGTAGGGCTCCTCATCTGGAAATGGCGCCTGGCGATGATCTTTCTCGCACTGGGACTCGCACAGCTTTTATTTTCTCAGGGTTTGAAGCGGCTTGTTTTTCAAGATATACCCAGACCCATTCGGTATTTCGATGGTATCACGGACCTAAAGTTGATTGAAGGTGTAAACCATCATGGAAGCTTTTCTTTCCCCTCTGGTCATACCATTACCGCTTTTGCCGTCGCTACTTTTTTTGCGATTGTGTTTAGAAAGAGTAGAAGTTTGTCAATGACTTTTCTTGCGGCGGCTATTCTGGTAGCCATGTCGAGGATTTACCTGCTACAACACTTTCTGCGTGATGTGTTGGCCGGTTCATTGATCGGTGTGGTGATCGCTATCGGCGTCTACTTGCTTTTCAAAAAGTACGTTTTCAAGAAGTCCCCCTTAGAACAATGAAGCAAGCTTCATAGCTACTGCCTTATCCCCTTCAACTTTCATCTTGCCGGTCATAAAGGCCATCATTGGATTCAAATCGCCCTTCAGTAGTTTTTCGAAATTATCCAGCTCCATCACAACTGTACATGGGGCTTCAACCTCTTCAAGAACAACTTTTGCAGGAGACACGGTGTCATCCAAATGGATTGACCCTGCTCCTTTAAAATCAAAATTCACTTTTTCGCCAAATTTCCCACCATGGGTTTCGGCCATCCTGGTGACTTTTATTGTAGCTTCTTCCAGCGTCATCTCAGATCTTATAAACCCAACCGTGTTTATCTTCTATTTCCCCGTACCTGATCTTGTTCAGCAGATCCAGGAAATGGTTGGAGTATTTCCTACCAGCTACATCTGGCAATTCGTAGTCAATGCCATCATTATGAAGCGTCTTGATTTGAGCTACAGTAGCTGCTGTTCCTGCTCCAAAAGCTTCCTGTAATCTTCCCTGTTCAATGGCCTGTACGATCTCTTTGATGGAGATTCTTCGCTCCTCTACTTTCATCCCCTCGTCTCTGGCCAATGTAAGTATGCTATCGCGGGTAATACCATTTAGGATGGTATCACCAGTTGGCGCTGTGATCAAAACATCATCAATCACAAAAAGCAGGTTCATCGTACCTGATTCCTCCACGTACTCGTGTTCCTTGGCATCTGTCCAGATAAGCTGATCATATCCCTCTTTCTGTGCTTTTACTGCAGGATAGAGTGCAGCCGCATAGTTACCACCTGTTTTGGCAAAACCTGTACCACCGGCTGCAGCCCTGGTATAATGTTTCTCTACTTTCACCTTCACGGGTTGACTGTAATATGCACCCACAGGCCCTGTGATGATGAAAAAGCTATAGGTCTCGGAAGGCTTAATTCCAATGTAAGGATCCATAGCCATTTGAAATGGCCGGATATACAGCGATGTGCCCGGAGCACCTGGCACCCAATCCTTATCCAGCTTGAGTAGCTCTGTCATGCTTTGCATAAACAATGTCTCAGGGACTGGTGGCATACACATTCTTTCAGCACTCTTAATCAATCGCTTTGCATTGGCATCTGGCCGGAAAACCAGTATCTCACCATTGCGATCTCTGTAGGCTTTTAGTCCTTCAAAAATGGTTGAAGCATAATGCAAGGTTGTATTAGCAGGGCTGATCTGCAGATCTCCATAAGGAATGATCCTCAGGTCTTTCCACTCACCCTTTGCATAATCAGCAATAAACATGTGATCCGAATAGACTTTTCCAAAAACCGGATTCTCCAGATCTACTTGTTGTAATTTGGATTTTGAATTCTTTTCAATCCTGATGTCCATTGTTTCAACCATCTCCATCTCAATTTTATTCTATCATTGTTGCCATGTCACTTCCGAAACACCCAGCTTTTGAGAGAGCTTTCTACCAAGGACAAAAAAGTAATCTGAAAGCCTGTTGACATAAGCCAACAGATTTTTATTGATCTCATTGTCCTGTCCTAATTTCACAATTCCCCGCTCGGTTCTTCTGCAGACAGTTCGGCAAACGTGGCACAAAGATACAACCTGATGACCTCCCGGAAGAATAAAATTCTTTAATTCAGGCAGTTTCTCAGAGAATTTGTCGATAGAATTTTCCAACCATAAAATATCATTGGCCTCCACGGTAGGTAAGGAAAAACCTTTTGGAGCCTTTTCTGTGGCCAGTATGGTGCCAATAGAAAATAGTTTCTTCTGAATTTCAAACAGTTGATTGGCTATTTCCTCACCAATTTCTGGTTGATCCCTCAACAACCCAATGAAAGAATTCAATTCGTCTACATTTCCATATGCGTCAATACGCACGTGGTCTTTCTCTACCTTTGTTCCTCCAAAAAGTGAGGTCCCGCCTTTATCTCCCGTGCGGGTATAAACCTTCAGACTCATGCAACTGGTTCTATTGTCCTAATATTTTTATTTACTTCATCTGATTCTATCAATCCGTCTCTCAGGCGAATGATCCTGTGTGCATACTCGGCAATATCTTCCTCATGAGTAACCATGATGATGGTGTTTCCACTGTTGTGGAGTTCGGCAAAAAGATCCATGATGCTGTAGGAAGTCTTGGAATCCAGGTTTCCAGTAGGCTCATCAGCTAATATGATACTGGGATCATTGACCAGCGCTCTGGCAATGGCCACCCTTTGCCGCTGACCTCCGGAAAGCTCATTGGGTTTGTGATAGGCCCTATCACCTAAGCCCACACCCTCGAGTGTTGCCAGGGCTTTCTCCTCCCGGTCCTGCTTCCCAAACCCTGCATACACAAGGGGTAAGGAAACATTTTCGAGTGCCGATGCCCTGGGTAATAGATTAAATGTTTGAAACACGAAGCCAATTTCTTTGTTGCGGATTTCCGCCAGTTCATTCTCAGTGAGGTCACTGACATCATGTCCATTGAGCACATATTGTCCAGCAGTGGGGGTATCCAGACAGCCAATAATGTTCATCAATGTAGACTTACCTGAACCGGATGGACCCATAAAAGCCACATATTCTCCCCGGTTAATTTCTATACTGATGGACTTCAAGGCCCGGATTGTTTCGGCACCCATCACATATTCCTTTTTGATCTCTTTGGTTGATATAACTGAACTCATTGTTGAATTAATGTGTGATCTATTATAGACGTATTAAACGTCATGAAGTTAACTAATTGTTTCGTTAATCTGCTAAATATATGAACTTCAATGATAACGGAACATTTTATATAGATTCTGAAGGTGAATGAAAATACTGTTTCCTTTTAGTAGGTATATCAGGAATTGATCTTTAATTAGCAATACGATAGCTTTGAGGAGAGCTAGTATGAACCCCCGATGCTGATGCTTAAAAATCCACTTTATCTGTCCATAATTGTTGTTTTGACGGCAGTTATCTATCTAATCTTCCCGTGGCCAGAGGCAGAGGTCAGCTACAATCAACATATCCGACCAATCATCAATACAAAGTGCATTACCTGCCATGGAGGTATCAAAAAAGCAGGTGGATTAAGTTTCCTGTTCAGGGAAGAAGCCCTGGGAGAAACAACATCAGGAATTCCTGCCATCATTCCGGGTGATGCTAGCAACAGTGAGATGATGCGAAGGATCCGGCACCATGATCCTGAGCTAAGGATGCCTTTTGAGGCAGAACCTTTGACTGAAGAAGAGATTGAGCTTTTTGAAGCATGGATCAACCAGGGTGCCAAATGGGAAGATCACTGGGCATTTGTTCCGCCAAAAACAGATATCCAACCTCCGCAGATCAATGCTGATGTCAACAATGATATTGACAGATTTATTCTTTCAAAGCTGGAGGAAAAAGGGTTAGACTTTGCACCTCCCGCAACCAAAGAAATCTTACTCAGACGTGTTTACCTGGACCTGATTGGATTACCCCCCACCCCGGAAGAAGCACAGGAATTTATGATTGATACCAGAGATGATGCTTACGAAAAATTGGTTGATCGTTTGCTCGACTCACCCCAGTTTGGTGAAAAGTGGGCAAGTATGTGGCTGGACCTTGCACGCTACGCTGATACCAAAGGCTATGAAAAAGATCTGAACCGTAGTATCTGGAAATATCGTGACTGGGTGATTCAGGCATTCAATGAGGACATGCCCTTTGACCGGTTTACCCTGGAGCAGCTGGCGGGTGACCTCTTGCCTAATCCAACCCAGGAGCAATTGATTGCTACAGCCTTTCATCGCAACAGCATGGCCAATGATGAAGGCGGAACAGACAATGAGGAATTTCGGGTTGCCTCAGTGCTGGAACGAGTAGGTACAACAAGTGAAGTCTGGCAGGGAACCACCATGGCATGTGTGCAATGTCACAGCCATCCTTATGACCCTTTCCGTCATGAAGAATTCTATAAACTGATGGCTTTCTTCAACAATCAGGAAGACAGGGACATCTACAATGAACAACCAAAAGTATTCACCTATGAGCCGGAGGAAAAAGAAAAGCTGACCGAAATCCTGAATTGGGTAGAGGACGAACTCAAACCAGGAGACAAATCTCTCGTCTCAAATGCGCCATTTCTTCATGAGAGAAAAGAAGAACTGCTGTATAATCTTGGATATCGAAAGGTACAGGCAGAGGAATTTCATAATTCGAGTAAATTGATTGAACTGATGGCTCCGGATCAGGATGTGATCTGGCAGGTCCAGGATAGTTCATGGATCATGTTTGAAGCGGTAGACCTTACCAATATCGAATCCATTGATTTCTACTGCGCTACCGCTATATCAGGTGGATTCATTGATATCAGATTAGATTCTGTCAATGGACCATTGATTGGACAAACCGAGGTGAAAACAACAGGAAAATGGGATCGATGGTCTGGCACCAAGCCGGAGGCCAAAAATTGGGGAATGTTTAAAGCGACAATAGAACCGGTAAATGGGGCTCATGACGTGTATTACGTTTTCAGAAAAAACAAAGACCTCACCCAACATCTTTTCCACCTGGACTGGATTTTCTATCGTGAGCAAAATCCAAAACTGGATCAGTATAACCTGGCTCTTAAAGATAAGCTTGATGAACTGGACAGGGTAACTTTCATTACTACCCCGATCCTGCAGGAATTACCCCCTGAAAAAAGCAGGGTGACCCGTGTGTTTGAAAGAGGAAACCGGTTAACCCCAGGGGCGGAAGTAGAAGCCGATATTCCTGAAGTTTTCGGTGGATTGCCGGATGACTATCCAAATGATCGTTTGGGATTTGCCAAATGGCTGGTGAGTGCTGAAAATCCACTGACAGCCAGGGTTGCCGTGAATCGATTTTGGGAAAAACTATTTGGGTTTGGTATCATCGAAACCATGGAAGAATTTGGTTCTCAGGGGACGCCACCCTCTCATCCCGAATTGCTGGACTGGCTCGCCGTACAATTCATGGATGAATATAATTGGAGTGTCAAGACGCTGATCAAACAAATAGTTATGTCATCGGCTTACCGGCAAAACTCGAATTCTACCGATGAAAAGAACGAAAAAGATCCATACAATAGATTGATCTCACGAAGCCCCAGAGTACGCCTGAGCATAGAACAGATTCGGGATCAGGTGCTTTCAGTCAGCGGACTCATAAATCTTGAAATGTACGGGCCTAGCATTATGCCTCCTCGTCCTGATGTAGCCAGTGATGGTTGGAGTAAGTGGGAAACTGATGAGACACCAGGTCAATACCGGCGCTCGCTCTACATTTTTGGAAAGCGGACCAATCCATATCCAATGCTGACCTTGTATGATGCTACGCCAAGAAATGTGTGCACATCCAGACGAATTCGGACCAACACGCCCTTGCAAGCACTTACGTCTTTAAATGATCAAACATTTTTTGAAGCTGCCAAATCTTTGGGAACATTTATGGCTACTGTCAATCCTGATGATGTAAAAGCATGTATCTCCGCAGGATACAAACGTGTGATGTTCAGGGAGATCGATCCGGACAGGTTAGCGTTTTTAACTAAGCTCTATGATGAAGCAACTAAAGAATATTTTACCAATAAACTTGCTCAACCGGTATCACTGAATGAGCAAATCAGTGTACAGTCATTAACCCTGGTAGCCAATGCATTGCTGAATATGGATGAATTTCTGACAAAAAATTAGTGATGATGGGAAATGTTTTTGAGGAAGCCTTAATACAAAAAGCAAAATACAACACACGCAGACATTTTCTGAAGCAGTGCATGTCAGGACTGGGAGCAACCGCAATGGCCGGACTTTCAGGTCAAAACCTGTTCGCAAAGTCTTTATCAGGCAATCCATTACCTCATTTCGCTCCTAAAGCCAAGCATGTGATTTTTCTGCACATGGCAGGAGCTCCATCTCAACTCGAGTTGTTTGATTATAAACCTGTTTTGAATCAACTCAATGGTAAAGATTGCCCGCCATCACTCATGGAAGGGAAACAGTTTGCCTTCCTGAAGGGTATTCCCAAGATGCTAGGATCTCAGGCTCAGTTTCAGCAACATGGCCAGTCTGGGGCCTATGTATCTGACTACCTACCGAATTTTTCAAGCATGGTGGATGAAGTAAGTTTCCTTAAAGCCTGCCACACCCAGGAATTTAATCATGCTCCTGCCCAGCTTTTTATGCATACGGGCTCACCTTTACTGGGCAGACCCAGCATGGGTTCATGGGTGACATATGGTTTAGGATCTGAAAATGAAGATCTGCCAGGCTTCGTAGTGCTGGTTTCCGGAGGCGAACCCAGTGCTGGTAAGAGCGTTTATGGCAGTGGATTTCTTCCGACTGTCCATCAGGGTGTCCAGTGCCGATCCAAAGGAGACCCCGTGCTTTATCTTTCAAATCCAGACAATATCAATTCCAATTTAAGAAAGCAATCCATTGACGCTATCAACAAGATCAATGAGCAGGAATACCAGGAATCCAAAGATCCGGAAATCCTCACCAGGATTGCTCAATATGAGTTGGCCTACCGCATGCAGACAGCAGTACCTGAAGTGATGAACATTGATGATGAGCCTGCATGGGTTCACGAGATGTATCAGACCAGGCCTGGCGAAAATTCATTTGCCAACAATTGCCTGTTGGCCAGAAGGCTTGTCGAGAAGGGCGTCCGATTCATTCAACTGTTTGATCGCAGATGGGATAGCCATGGTGCCGGTCCGGGCAATGGAGTGGACGGCGCGTTGAAAAATGCCTGTAAGCTGATAGACCAGCCCATGACCGCTTTAATACAAGACCTCAAACAACGAGGCCTATTGGAAGAAACCCTGGTGGTATGGGGTGGCGAATTTGGACGCACCCCCATGATGGAAGCGAGATCCGGAGCTGACTTTAAGGGGCGTGACCATAATGGAGATGCTTTCACCATGTGGATGGCAGGTGGTGGCATCAAAAAAGGCTACACGCATGGAGAAACTGATGAAATTGGGTTTTCAGGAGTGAGTGGGCGTGTGCATGTGCACGATCTGCAAGCCACGATCCTGCATCAGCTGGGTTTTGATCACGAAAGACTAACCTACCATTTTCAGGGCAGGGATTTCAGACTGACGGATGTTCACGGAAAAGTGGTGAAAGAGATTTTAGCTTAGTCTCTTTTCAGGAAAATAAAGTCCCCACCTTCATCGCCTGCAAAAGCAATCACCCCGTATTGAGGAACAAGGCCTCTGGGGCTATTGTGGATCACTGCAATTTTAAAATTCCTGAATAGCTGATCTGCTGACAATAACCTGGAATCATTCTCGGTAAGGTTTTTCATGAGGTACTTGATAAACACACTTTCGTCAGGCACGGTGGTCATGGTACCACTGGTCATGGCTTTTCTGCTGGGTAGTTTATAAAGCTCCAACATGGCTTTGCTACTTTGCTCAACACTTCTCTCTTTTAATATGCCTCCACTAAAGCAGGCATCAGAGATCAATAGAGTGTGTTTTGATTTTATTCCACCCAGGTAGTCTCTCAGTGTACTGTTTGACAGCCATTGTGCTTTGGAATCTAGTGAAGCATCTGCAGGCAGCCAATAACCCTGATTCAACTTTTCATTCCAGATCCCATGTCCCGCATAAAAGATCAATACATTGTCCTTCTCTGTCGCCTTGTCGCTCAACTCATCCAGGGCGTCAATGATATCTGCACGTCCCGGGTTTTCCAGGAAAATTAAATCTTCATTACCGAAAGCATATTTTTCAGTGAGGACATTCGCTAAACCAGTTGCATCATTGATGGGATTGTCTAATGTTTGAATCTCCGGGTCCTGATAATCATTGATCCCTATGATCAAAGCATAATACTTACGTTTACTTAGTTCAGCTACCAGGATCTCCCCTATCTCATCCGGCGGACTAGCTGTTACATGCTTGGGTGTTGAAACGGGTGCCGCTGAAGGAGTGATCTCAACCACCGGAAGATTACCCTGGACCCCATTTGCCCTCACGACATTTACAGGACCAAATACTCCGGGAGGACAGGTACTCAGTCGCAGGTCACCGCTCCATTTGCCCGTGAGACTTTCATTGCCATCTGCTTTGGAGTACTGAAGCAATAGTTTTGCCTTACAGTCAATTCCGGTTTTATAGATATATTCTGTTTCCAGTATTTCTATCTTATCTCCGGTAATCACCCCGCTAAAGGCCTTCTTGGTAGAATCCTTCCCATTCAACGACTTTCCGTAAATAAATCCCTCCACCAGGTTTTCATTCTGAGTGATCTCCATGACGATGGCAGAAGTTTCATTGAGGTATTCAGAGGAACCTTTCCAGATACCGGAAATATTGATAATGTTTTGGCTCGAAGCATTCAGAAAGGAGAATATAAGAATGGCTACTACAAAATATCTCATGTTTATCATGGGTCGTTTGGGTAAATATATTGAATACGACTCCTTTTCTAACGAATATAATGCCAATCCTAAGTTTAATGTCCCCGAAGGCTCAAAGATTCAAAAAATGCCAGGTAGATGTCCTAAATCCTTTAGGTACCTGAAGAGCTAATGGTAAAAAGTGAGATCATCAGCGTTAAAAACATTATTCCCCGTTGAAAAGACTTTTATACCACTCATGCAACTTTCTGACACTTCGAAACATCTAATCAGTTAGATATAGCGTTATCAAAATGCATTAATCCCAAACCCAATGCTAAACCTGAAAGAAATCAACAAATCCTATCAGACAGGTCAACAATCGTTGCATGTGTTGAAAGGCATCGACATGACCATCGAAGAGGGTGAACTGGTGTCGATCATGGGGTCTTCCGGATCCGGAAAATCAACCCTGTTGAACATTCTGGGCATCCTGGATAATTATGATACCGGAGAATACAACCTGGCCGGAACGTCCATTAAGAACCTCTCAGAGGCAAAGGCTGCATATTATCGCAACAAGTTCCTTGGGTTTGTTTTCCAGTCATTCAACCTACTGAATTTCAAGAATGCCATGGAAAATGTGGCTTTGCCGCTTTACTATCAGAAAGTAAGCAGAAAAAAACGAAACAACATCGCGTTGGAATACCTGGATAAGATGGGTCTGAGAGAGTGGGCACATCACATGCCCAGTGAAATGTCCGGTGGACAAAAACAAAGAATTGCTATTGCCCGCGCCCTGATCAGTGATCCCAAAGTGATCCTGGCTGATGAACCTACCGGTGCCCTGGATACTACCACTTCTCATGAAGTGATGCGAATCCTAAAGGAAGTGAACGAAATGGGTAAAACCATCGTCGTTGTGACCCACGAACACGATGTCGCTGAAATGACTGACCGGGTGATCAGGCTACAGGATGGTGTAATTATCAAAGACCACGAGCCGGTACTGGCATAAGTCATGTTTGATCTCGATAAGTGGCAGGAAATCTTTTATACGATCGATAAGAATCGTTTGCGATCGTTTATCACTGCATTCAATGTGGCCTGGGGCATTTTTATCCTCATTATCCTGATGGGTTTTGGCGTAGGCTTCCAAAATGGAATAAAGAATGAGTTTTCCGATGACGCTACCAATACGATGTATTTCTGGAGCGGACGAACCAGCATGGCCCACAAAGGCATGCAACCTGGCAGACAAATTAAATTCAACAATCAGGACTATGAAGCAATCAGCGAAAGGGTCAAAGGCATTGAGTATCTGACCGGCATCTATTGGGTGCAAGGTGAATTTGTCGTGAGATATGAAAACAACTACTCTTCTTTTCAGATAAGGTCCGTTGACGTGGACTATCCACATATTGAGCAAAGTGTCTTGCTTGATGGCAGATTTATCAATGCCAAGGATCTGAAAGAAAAAAGGAAGGTGGCTGTTGTCGGGGAAAAGGTGGTGGAAGTCTTATTTAAAAAGCTTGATCCCATTGGAAAATACATTACCGTAAATGGAATAAAGTATAAGGTAGTAGGTGTGTTTAATGAAAAAGGCGTTGAGGCCAACCAATACATGTCCAAAGTCATTTTCATTCCACGCACCACAGCTCAGGTGGCTTACGGCGGTGGTGACCGGATCCATAATATTTGGCTGACTGTCGATGCGGCAACTGTAGAAGAAAGTCATAGAATTCAAAACGAAGTACATGCGTTGCTTGCGGAGAGACATCGATTCTCGAAAGAGGATAAGCGGGCGGTTTCAGCATTTAACCGACTTGAGGAATTTCAAAAGTGGATGGGTGTCTTTGATGGAATCAGGATTTTCCTGGCATTTGTTGGAATCCTCACGCTGGTTGCCGGGATTGTCGGAGTAAGCAATATCATGCTGATTGTGGTGAAAGAACGGACACGGGAGATCGGTGTACGCAAAGCGATTGGTGCCTCTCCGCTCTCCATTATCGGATTGTTTCTGATGGAAGCATTGCTTATTACGTTGGTCAGCGGATATGTAGGCATGATACTGGCGATGACATTCATAGAAACGGGTTGGCTCACCTACATGATGGTCTCATTGGGTTTCCCCGAAACCTTTTTCGTTGATCCTCATGTCAATTTTGCCAATGCCCTTGCAGCCACCCTGGTTTTAGCCATAAGCGGAACATTGGCTGGTTTTTTCCCGGCACGTAAAGCCGCAAAAATTCCTCCTATTGAAGCCCTTAGAGACGAATAAACCACAAAGAGATGTTTGACTACGACAAATGGCAGGAAATATTCGGAACGATCAAGCGAAATAAGCTAAGGACGGGATTGACCATTCTGGGGATTTTCTGGGGGATCTTTATGATCATCATCCTGTTGGGCGGAAGTAACAGCTTCAAAAATGGGGTAACAAAGAATTTCGGAAATTTTCTATCCAATAGCGGCTTCTTCTGGGGTCAGAAAACGACCATTTCCTACAATGGATTTCAGCCCGGTAAGTATGTCAATTTCAATAACTCAGACACTGAATTTTTACTGAGCCGGGTTAAGGAATTGAAAGCACTTGCACCCCGTAACAATCTTTGGGGCGTTCAGATCAACCATGGTCAAAAATCCGGGCAATATCAGGTCATGGGAGATTATCCTGAATACAGTCAGATCGAGAAGCAGGAGATGACTCAGGGAAGATTCATCAATCAAAAAGACATTGATGACTCTCGAAAAGTAGCGGTGATTGGTGAAAACGTACGTAACGTCTTATTTGATGCAGATGAAGATCCGATTGGAAAGTTTATCACGGTGCAAAAAGTGAATTTCCTTGTTGTGGGGGTGATGAAACCCTACAGAACCAACCCCAATAGCCAGGAAAGAAATCGTATTCACGTGCCTTTTACCACTTTCCAAAAAGCCTTTCATTATGGAGACCGGGTGGGTTGGTATGGCTATGCCGTGGATGACAACGTGGATGTGGCCGAAGTGGAAGCCAAAATTATCAAGCTCATGAAAGAAAAAAACAACATCCATCCATTGGATGCTGATGCCATCGGTCATGAAAATCTGCAGGAAGAATTTGGAGAGATCTATGGGATGTTTAACGGGCTTGAATATTTCACCTGGTTTGTAGGTCTGAGCACGTTGTTTGCCGGGATCATTGGTGTGAGCAACATCATGCTCATCATTGTAAAAGAGCGAACAAAAGAAATCGGGATCAGGAAATCCCTGGGCGCGACGCCACTTTCCATTATTTCGCTGATTGTACAGGAATCCATGTTCCTTACTTTCCTTGGTGGATATTTGGCATTAATCATTGGCCTCCTTTTGCTTGAAGG
Source organism: Cyclobacteriaceae bacterium (assembly GCA_965228595.1). GTDB lineage: Bacteria > Bacteroidota > Bacteroidia > Cytophagales > Cyclobacteriaceae > UBA7330. The sequence goes on from OZ245828.1 coordinate 1,761,776, forward strand.
TATTGCGATGGTTATGCCAAAAGGAGGTCAGCTACCATTTGACCCGCCCTCAATAAATCCTGCGATTGCATTGGGAGCCTTAGGCATCCTGCTTGTCGGTGGATTGATTGCCAGCATTTTACCAGCCAGAAAAGCGGCATCCATCAATCCTATTGAAGCCATTAGAACAGAAGGTTAATAAGAATTAAAAACTCAAAAAAAAATGAAATGAACATAAAGGCTAATCAGACTAAACTATTCATAGAGGGATGATTAGCCTTTGTTGTGAATTCCATGTGACAATAAAAAGACAAACACTAAACACATGAAAAAGGTAATTCGTATTTCACTCATAGTCATCCTCATCGGAAGCATGGGCTTTCTGGGGTTTTTCGTATATAAAAAGTCAGAAAAGCCTAAGGACGTATTTGTGACTGACTCCACTTTTGTGACCAACATCGAAAAGAAAACCGTAGCCACTGGAGCGATTAATCCTCGAAGAGAGATAGAGATCAAGTCTCAGGTATCAGGTGTGGTGGAAAAGCTCTTTGTGGAACCAGGTGATCAAATCAAAAGCGGTCAACTGATTGCGAAGATCAAGATCATCCCGGATGTAGTGGCCCTGAATAATGCCGAAGCACGGCTCAAGGAGGCTATCATCAATCACAAAAACTCCGAACAGGAAATGAAACGACAAAAAAGGTTGTTCGATGAAAGGGTCATTTCCGAGCTGGATTACAATCAGTATCTCCTGACCTACAACCTGAACAAGCAACAGGTAGAAGCAGCAGAAAACAATCTGGAGCTGATCAAAGAAGGGGCTTCTAAAAAATCTGGTGCTGTATCCAACCTGGTGAAATCGACCGTAGCCGGCATGGTCCTCGACGTACCAGTGGAAGAAGGGAACTTCGTGATCGAAACCAACACCTTCAACGATGGAACAACCATTGCCTCCGTGGCAGATATGTCAGAATTGATCTTTGAAGGGAAGGTAGATGAAGCGGAAGTAGGCAAGCTGAAAGAAGGCATGCAATTGAAGCTCACCATCGGAGCTCTCGATACGGTTAAATTTTTTGCGGACCTGGAATACATCTCTCCAAAAGGCATCGAGGAAGAAGGTGCCATTCAGTTTGAGATCCGGGCTGCGGTCAAGCAACGTGAGGATTATTTCCTTAGAGCCGGGTATAGTGCCAATGCGGATATTGTGCTGGACAAAAAGGAAAAAGTGCTGGCGGTAAAAGAAAGCAATGTGCTCTTTGAGGAAGACAAAACTTTCGTAGAGGTGGCCATGGGCGAGCAGCAATTTGAAAAAAGGGAAATCACCACCGGAATTTCAGATGGCATCAACATTGAAGTGCTCAGCGGATTGGACGAAGATCAAAAGATCAAGAAACTGTAATTGTGTAAGCCTCCGTTGGTGTTTTTCACCATTGCCGTCAACTTAATAATTAAGAAAAATTTATGCGTATTGATCTATAGAAAACCCCGTAGGGGTGACCTAAATACTACAGGTCGCTCCTACGGAGCTAAATCTATATTATCTCTCATTATTACAAACAGGGCGTACCTAATGGGACTTTAGTTCCAATTAATTCCTTCTCCTTGGATTGACCTATGGTATCCTCAAAGACCATAGAAATCCAGCATGCGGAAACTTTTGTTAATAATGGTATAAGAGAAGTAAAGTGAATAAATTCACTTAAGCAATGGTTACCTCTCATTACCTGCATTAACGAATGAACCCATATCAAACAATCTGGCTGAACCCTAAAAAAACATTCACAAACTTCGTGGTGAACAACGAATCTCAGTCACTATATGCCGTGCCAATTATCATTATGGGACTCAGCTTTGGGCTAGACCTAACGCCAAAAATTAGCGGCCTATTTGACGATGAATTTATGTGGTGGATTCTGTTTATAACAATCCCAGGAGGTATTGGAATATCATTTCTGATTCTCGGATTGATTTTACCAGGTTTGGTCAAATTTGTCGGTCAAATTTGGAATGGGGAATCAACCATGCGACAGATAGTTAATGTCTATTCAATTTCTTCAATTCCCTACGGTCTGATCCTTATTTATCAACTCTTACTTCTAACTAATGATCAAGATCCTTTGTTCGAACGAGTAAATGCTGGATTAAGCTATATTATATGGTTGTGGTCTTTTGGACTTCTAATTATCGGAATTTCTAAAATTCAGCGATTTAGCTATGGTATGGCACTTCTTAATATATTGCTAAGCTACTTGCCAATTCTAATACTTGGAATACTCCGGACATCTTAAATGCGAGATAACATGGCACTATCGTATTAGACTAACAATGAGAAAGTTTATTTTCTGCTTCTTATTTTTTAACCTGGGGTTCCTGTCGTTTGCTCAAAACACTAATGAGATTATGCGAATGGCCATGAACCATGAATTACCGATTGATACATCTTACCTGCCTGTCGATCGATTTAAATATAAAATTATGGACAAGCAACTGACTGACTCAGTCAGTGTTTTTTACTTTATTCAATATCTTAAGGCCTTAGACGAACCTCCTATTTATTGCTGTGAATCAGACAGTATCCTACGTGTATTGGTAATTCACTCATATGAACCCGCAACCGTTATTAAATTATATAATCAAAACGATAGCTTACTTGTTGAGCACAAGACTGCCAACAAAATTGAGTTTGACAATTCTCATTATGATATTTCTCATCTGGATCAGAAGGAACAGAGAAAATGGTTTAAGGTTTACCGCGCTGGACCCCCTGCTACAAAAGAAGACTCAATCATATTATCTAAGGGTTACATAAGGGACACAACCGAATATGAATATAGGTCTAATATCCTCAATATTTCACAGTCAAATTGGGATTCAATTTTTGACAATATCAACGGTGATTTCTACAATATGGTCACGGTTCCAGACGATGATGGGAGTCTTGTAATACACGGAACACAAATTCTAATTGAAGCTTATACGGATCTTGGCTATAAGGTACTATATAGAGAACTTAACCACAACGAAGAACAGCAACTGTCAACATTGCTTTGGAAGATTAATCAATTGACAGAAAACTAACCCTAACCCCTATTTACTCACGGTGTTTTCACCAACGGTCGACTAAATATTTATTGGAAGAACCATCAAAGGCTTAAAGGGGGAGTCCAAATACCCCCTCACAGACCTTTTTTCTCCCTTCACGGAGCAATTAGTTGCAATGTCGAATCTTTTAGCTGCATCCTTGGAGCAAAATGTTTTGAAGTCAAAGCATTTTAATAGCTGCAAGCAGCATTTTTATTCGAAATCGATGCTTTTTGCTCGAGGGGTCGATGCTTTTTGCTCCGATTAGGAAGAAATCTTCTCCGGGGCCGGAGTTATTTGCTGCGAACGAGCGATTCATTTACAAACTGGTTAGTCTTTTTTAATAATTGGTTGGTCTTTTTGCTCAGTTAATTAATGAAATATTCCAGTGAGTTCGCCTTTTTTACTGGCGCAGCCGGCTGGTTTGCTAACCAGTTCGTCCTATTCATGAAGCAGTTGGTCTTTTTGGTGAACTGGTTCGTGTTTTTTGCGAACTGGTTCGTGTTTGAGCCGAACCTGTTGGTCTTTTTGGGGAACTATTTCGTCTTTTTTACGAACTGGTTTGGCAAAAAGGTGAACCAGTTCATCTCCGGATACAACTAACCCCTCCCTGAATGCCTTAGGGGTATTCCGGATACCCTCGAAGTATGTTAAACACCCTGCTGGTCGGCCCCCTAAATCAAAGCCCACAGGCGCTAACGATCCTGTTGATCTGCTGGGCCATAAGGTGGTTCCATTCGGGGTCTTCTGCTACAATACCTCTAATGATTAGAATGCCACCGGATAAGATTGCAATCACAGTGATGGCATTGGGGGCTTTTTTGAAAAGGTTGGGGACACGATTTCTGATGATCGCCAGGGTAAGCAATCCGGGAAGCGTTCCTAATCCAAAAACGGTCATGTACAAGGCCGAGCTGCCAATGCCATTCGTCAAAATCGCTCCTGCAGCTGCCAGATAGATCAGCCCACAGGGGAGGAAACCATTGACCGTTCCGGCAGCCAGCCATTTTGCTTTTGTATGATAATATCCTGTAAAACGATTTTTTACCCACTGGTAAAAAAAGGATCGATAGTACAAAGATTCCATTGCGTTTCTGGCCTTTGGAAAACCATAAATCAGCAGGATAGCCGCCCCAACCAGAATAGCTCCGAATTTCTGGATGTGGATGATCTCGAAAGTTGTACCGATTAAGCCAAAAAGCACACCAATCAGGGCATATACCGATATCCTCGCCAGGTGATAAGCTATAAATGATAAGTAAGCCCTGACACCTGTTTGCTCGGTGAAGGTGATCATGAGTGGACCACACATCCCCACGCAATGGAAACTCCCAATCAAACCGATAACAAAAGCGGTAATCATTGCAGATAAATTTCCTTTTCCTGAAAGTAATTCAATCCGTCAGCCTTCCAGCTCACTTTGACCTTGTACCGGCCTTTGACCAGTTCCTCCCGATTAATGCTTTGTTGGTTTTGATCATTCAGATCCACCTGAAAAGTCTTGTCAAACAATTTTCTGGATGGATGATAAAAGTAAATGGTACCCTCGGCATCACTAAATGATTCCGGAAACTTAAAGAGGATATCAGATACACCAGACTCGATGATGATTTCATCCCCGGACCTGAGCAGATTGGCCTTTTCCTGGATCCTCTCCTGGTATTGCAGCTCTTCCTGGTAGTAATTTTCGGAGACCAGGTCAAAATCCTGTCTGAAGGCCTGAACTACCATGTAAAGGATAAACACACCAAACAATACAAAGGACAACGCGATTTTAGTACCCCAATTCCACTTCATAATATTATCACTTAGCCGGACCTAAAAATTTTGTTTTTACTGTTTCTATCAATTCGTCACCTGCATAGACACCCACTTCCACTTTGGTGCTCATTTGACTCAATTCATCAGGATTGATAATCACAAAAAATGCTCCCTGACCAATCCCCTGCTCTTTAAGTCTGATCCCGGAACCTACCAGTTCAATCTTTCCTTCGGGATTGAGCAGTTTAAAGGAAACGTCATGCGATGCATTGGTCTTATTAACAATTTTAATCTGATACAGATTGGTAATGCTCCCATCATCCCGTGTCTGATACATCATGCCCGGAGTTCTAAGAATAGTCGTTTCGAAATCAGACCTCATAACCATGAGTGTAACCAGAAAACCAATTAAGAACACTAACACTGTAGTATAAGCTTTCATCTTTCCGGTAAATCGGAAAGGAAGTTTGTCGGCAATATTTTGTTCGGATGCATACCGGATCAATCCTCGTGGAAGATCCACCTTGTCCATAATCGAGTTGCAGGCATCTATACAGGCTGTACAATTTACACACTCCAGCTGTGTCCCATGCCTGATATCGATTCCTGTCGGGCAAACATATACACACTGCTTACAGTCTATACAATCCCCTTTTCCCGCATCTGCCCTGTTTTCGTTTTTCCTGAAATTCCCTTTAGGCTCTCCCCTTACATGGTCATAGGCCACTACAATACTTTGTCGGTCAAGCAGCACACCCTGCAGCCTGCCATAAGGACAAATGGTGGTACAGACCTGCTCTCGCATAAACCCAAAAACCCCATAGAAAGCACCGGTCAATAATACCATGGATAAAAATCCAATGGGTTCCACTCCTGGTCCGGCCTGAACAAGCTCCCAGGTCTTTTCCACACCTACGATATAGGCCATGAATGTGTGCATGATGAGCGCACTGATCAGTAGAAATATGATTTGTTTAGATGTTTTTTTGAGGATTTTCCCGGAATTCCAGGGCTTCTTGTTGAGGACCTTTTGCGCCATGTAGTCACCTTCAATCCAATATTCTACGCGCCTGAATACCCATTCCATGAAAATCGTTTGGGGGCAGATCCACCCACAAAATATGCGTCCGAACACCACGGTAAAAAGTACAATGATCACCAGAGATGTGATCATTGCCACCACTGCCAGGAAAAAGTCCTGGGGCCAGAATACCTGTCCAAAAATGATGAACTTCCGTTCGAAAATATTGAAAAGCAGAAAAGGCTGCCCGTCTACCTTGATAAACGGACTGCCAATGAGAAACAGAAGCAGTAGAAAAGCGGTTAACCCCCGGTAGTTGGTGAGCTTTCCTTTCGGTTTTTTTGGATAGATCCATACTCGCTTCCCCTCCTCATCTACCGTGGATATCCTGTCCCGAAAGCCTTCTTCGGCTTCTTTGTCTTTGTAGAGCTCTTCAACACTGGCTTCCATCAAATAGCCTCACTTTCTTCGGTTGTTGAACTTTCACCACGCTCAAATAATTCGCCCTGCGGTTCCTTTGGATTTGGCGGGTTTGTGCCTTCCAGCGTATAGATAAAACTGGATACTTGTTGTATTTGCTGTGGAGTAAGCTGAGTCTCCCATGGAATCATCCCTTTTTCCGGCACTCCATATTTTATTGTTGCGAAGATCGATGCCATATCCCCACCGTGAATCCAGTATTTATCTGCAAAATTTGGTCCGACTACCCCCTGCCCCTCTGCTCCATGACAAACCAGGCAGTTGGCATCATAGATCTGCTTCCCTGCAGCCAAATCGGCCGGATCATCTGAAAAAGTAACCGTACTTTCATCTATTCTATTTCCCTGGGAAGCCAGATAAGCTTCTACCTCAGCTTTGGCTTGTGCCATATTTTTCTCATATTCCGCTTCCTGCAGGTCACCGGTTCCAAACACATGGTAGTGCAGCAGATAGCCCACGCCGAATAAAATGGTGAAATAAAAACCGTACAGCCACCATGGAGGAAGCTTGTTGTCTAATTCTTTAATTCCATCATATTCGTGTGAGGTCATCACAGTGGCCTCCTGCTCTAGTGGGACTGCTTTGTTGATGTTGGACCAAAAACGCTGCCACCAGGACTCTTTCACAACCTGCTCCTGAGGATGCTCCAGAGCAGCGATTGATCTCAATGCATAAAGTGCTGTAAACAATGCCAAAAGCGCTGCCAGACAAACCAGTCCTGCTACTGCGATGACAATCTCCAGCTGGTACTGGGCATAGAGGCCTGTATTGCTTTCAGCATCTTGTGCCTGGGCACCTCCTAAACTAAATATGACTGCAAAAACGCTGAGTATGTACTTTAAAATTCTCATGATTCTTCATCTTTAGTGTCAAGCGGTAATCTGGATATCTCATCCATTTGAGCTTTGTCTGATCTGAGGATCCAGATAAAAAGCCCGATAAAGAATACCACAAAAATGATTAGTGAGATCAGGGGATAAACTTCTATCCCCGTGATGGTCTCCATATGATGTTTAATAAATTTCAGCATATCATTTAGTGTTTTCGGCTACGCCTTCAATGTTTCCAATGTCTGTTCCGATGCGTTGCAGATAAGCTATCAAGGCAATGATCTCTTTATCCGGTACCACCTCAATATTTTCTAAAGCCAGGTTATCTACAATTTCCTGTGCCTGAATCTCTGCCGTTGCGATGGCCACATCTTCGAAACCCTCTTCATATGGGACTCCCAATGTCCTCATCGCAGAAATTTTGGCTGGTGTCATGTCTTTGTCCCAATCCTGGTCAAACAACCAGGGGTATGGTGGCATAATGGATCCCGGAGACATACTGGTAGGATCAGCCATGTGATAATAGTGCCAACTGTGGGTATACTTACCCCCTACACGGAGCAGGTCCGGACCTGTTCTTTTAGATCCCCATTGGAATGGATGATCATAGACAAACTCTCCTGCTTTGGCATACTCACCATATCGCTCGGTTTCGGATCGGAAAGGCCGGATCATCTGGGAGTGACAGGTATAGCAACCTTCACGGACATATATGTCTCTTCCATGTAGCTCCAATGGTGTATATGGTTTCACTGTAGCAATGGTCGGGACGTTGGATTTGATCAGGAAGGTCGGGACAATTTCAATGATCCCGCCAATTCCAACGGCGATCAAACTCCAAACCAGCAAATTGACAGGTCGCCACTCAAATATTCTTCTGTGCCAGTGCTCTGAAGCTGTTGGCTTATAATCTTTCGCTAGAGGTGCTGCCTCAGCCTTTGTTTCACTAATAAAGCTTCCTGTCTGAGCCGTTTTTACCAGGTTGTATACCATGATGAACACACCGGTCAGATACAGCAATCCCCCAAATGCCCTCAACATGTACATGGGCATGATCTGAGTGACAGTCTCCAGGAAGTTGCTGTATACCAGGATGCCTTCAGGAGTAAATTGTTTCCACATCAGGCTTTGAGTAAAGCCAGCCCAATACATGGGAACGGCATAGAAAATAATCCCGAGGGTGCCAATCCAAAAGTGGACATTGGCCAGTTTGGTGGAGAATAGACTTGTTCCATAAAGTCTTGGAATGAGATAATAGAGCATGGCAAAGGTCATGAAGCCATTCCATCCCAAACCACCCACATGTACATGGGCAACAATCCAGTCTGTAAAGTGTGCAATACCATTTACATTTTTAAGGCTGAGAAGTGGACCTTCGAAAGTAGCCATACCATAGGCGGTGATAGCTACCACCATAAATTTCAAAATAGGATCTTCTCTCACCCTGTCCCAGGCTCCCCTGAGCGTAAATAATCCGTTGAGCATTCCACCCCATGATGGAGCAATCAGCATCACAGAAAATACCACACCCAATGATTGTGCCCAGTCCGGAAGTGCATTGTAAAGTAAATGGTGGGGACCGGCCCAGATATAAATAAAGATCAGGGCCCAGAAATGTATTATCGATAGTCGATAGCTATAGATCGGCCGGTTGGCTGCTTTTGGAATAAAATAATACATCAATCCCAGGTATGGAGTAGTCAGGAAAAATGCTACCGCATTGTGACCATACCACCATTGTACCAGCGCATCCTGTACCCCTGCATACCAGGAGTAGCTCTTCATAAAAGAGATGGGTAGCTCGAATGAGTTAACGATATGTAGCATAGCTACGGTAACAAAAGTGGCTATGAAAAACCATATAGCCACATACAAATGACGTTCCCTTCTTTTCAGGATCGTACCAAACATGTTGATCCCAAAAACCACCCAAATCAGGGCAATCGCTATGTCGATCGGCCATTCCAACTCCGCATATTCTTTTCCTGAAGTAAAACCCAGTGGCAACGTAATCGCTGCAGAAAGTATGATCGCCTGCCAGCCCCAGAAATGAATTTTGCTGAGCAAGTCACTAAACATTCTCGCTTTACATAAGCGCTGCAATGAATAGTAGACCCCGGCAAAAATTCCGTTTCCTACAAAAGCAAAGATGACGGCATTGGTGTGGAGCGGTCTTAAACGACCAAAAGTGGTATACTGTAAGCCGAAATTTAGCTCCGGCCAGAAAAACTGACAGGCTACCCATAAGCCAACAGTCATCCCAATAATACCAAAGATTGTTGTTGCAATTAAAAACATACGGACAATAGCATTGTCGTAATAGAAAGTTTCCAGGAGCCCGGACTGATTATTTCCGTTGCTTTGATTCTCTTTTGGATTCGCCATGAATTGGAAGGTTTGGTTCGTCTTCAAACAATATTCTTATTGATGGTGTGTAATCGTCCTCATATTGACCGCTTTTAGATGCCCAGATAAAAGCAATCAAAAAAGCAGTCGCCATTAACAGACTGCATCCGATCAAAATGAAAATTACACTCATGATATAAAAGCAAGATTAAGTGCTATTCTACACGGCCAACATGAGGCTATTCAATAACAAAACTGATTTTTATCATATCGACTTTGACCAAGGTAATAAATCCATATAAAACGGTGCAAGTCCCGATTGAATGTGCCATCAAACATTTCACGCTTTTTAGCGTTGAATTACAAGATATTAACGTTTTTGTGCCTAAATTTGCATTTTAGATACTAATCAGTATCATTTTCCATAATTTTAGTATAGCCTATTCGTGGACCTGATCCAATAGTTGTCGTTGGGAATTACAAAGATTTTTGAATGAAAAAATTACTCTTTTTCGGTTTCATCATATACGGATTTATCGCTTCTTCTCAGGACATTAATCTTTCCGGTATCATACAAAGTGCAGAAGACGGGGAAACTATTCCGGGAGCTACCATCGCTGTGATAAACCCGTCAGATTCTTCACTGGCCGGAGGTAGCGTCACAGACTTCAATGGCTATTTTCAGGTGACAGGACTTCCAAAAGGCACATTCTATGTGCAGATCAGTTTCATCGGTTTTCAGCCACTCATTGATACCATCAAACTTGAAAAAGATTTTGACATGGGGACGCTGGAGATCAGGGAAAAAACCCAGGTGCTTGGAGCCGTAGAAGTAGTAGCAAAACCAACAGCCACCATGCAAAAGGGTGATACTATACAGTTTAGTGCCGGTGCCTACAAGACAGCCAAAGATGCCTCCTCTCAGGAGCTTATTGAAAAATTACCGGGAATATCCACCGAAGATGGCAAACTTCAGGCCAATGGAGAAGATGTACAGTTGATCCTGGTAGATGGAAAACCCTTTTTTGGAGGGGATGTCAGCGCTGCATTGCAAAACCTTCCTGCTGAAGTTGTCGCCAGCATCCAGATTTACGACAAGAAAAGTGATAAGGCACAATTGAGCGGATTTGATGATGGTGAGCGACAAAAAACCATCAACATTATTACCAAACCAGACCGGAAGAAAGGTCAGTTTGGAAAATCGACCATTGGATTAGGTACAAATGAAACCTACAATGGAGCAGCCAGTGTCAACTTTTTCAATAATGACAGACGGATCACATTGACAGGTTTCAGCAACAACATCAATACTGTCAAATACGCTTCCGATCCCAATAATTTTGGGGACTCCAGAAACACAAACGGATTGATCAACACGCACAGCTTTGGAGTGAACTTCAATGATGATTGGGGTGATCGCGTCGAGTTCAGTGGTAATTATAACTATTCAAACCAAAACACTACTGACCAGCAAAGCCTGACCAGGGAGTATGTATTTGACTCTGATAGTATAAGGGTTTATGGTGAAGATCGATTCACTGAAAGAAATATCGATGCCCATTCTGTTACGCTTAAAGTAAAGTATGAAGATGATAAAAACACCATTATTTCCCGACCCAATTTCATCTATGATTACGACAAAAACACCAATGACTTTACAGGGCAAAATAGTATTGGTAACGAGAAACTAAACGCTACTAACAACGTCGCTAATGGATTTCTGAAAAACTATGATTTTATGAATAACCTGTATTACAGTCATAAGTTTGATAAGAAAGGCCGATCATTTACTACCGGACTTAGAACAGGTATTCACCGAAATAGAGACTACGCCAATCAGTATGCAGAAAATCAGTATTTCCAGTATGGTGATAGTCTTAGCATTCTCAACCAGGAAACAGAAAGGGACCGATCAGGTCTGTCTATGGGCACACAATTTTCTTATACTGAGCCCCTTGGAGAAAAGAGCATGATGGAGATCGAGTATGAAATCAGCAATAAGCTCGACGACTCGGACAAACTCACTTACAATGTAGATGAGTTTGAGGAATTCAGAGAAACTGACACCACACTCAGCAACACCTTCGACAGCAGATACCTCAGACAGGAGGCCGAGCTGGGTTATCAGTACCGCACAGAAAAGATGAGGTTGCAGGTGGAGACTGAATACCAGGTGGCCAGCCTAAACAATGAACAGCAGTTTCCAAAGCCGTTTGATCAGAAAAAACGATTTACCAGTGTACTTCCTTCTGCCAGGCTTAATTACCACTTCAATGAAAATCAGCGTGTTGAGATGGATTACAGAACATGGACCAATAACCCATCTATTTCTCAACTGCAGGATGTTATCGACAACTCCAACATCACACAACTAAGCTCCGGAAATCCCGACCTGGCGCAAACCTATTATCATTCAGGAAGATTGAGATATTGGTCTAATAACATGGACACAGAGAAGTCTTTCTTTGCCACCATCTATACACAGATGGCTAAAAACCTGATCACTACGGCGACCATCACGGCAGAAAATGAGCCCATAGAAATCACTGACGGTGTGACCCTCTCAGAAGGTTCGATCTATCGTTTTCCTGTTAATCTTGATGGTTACTTCTATGGTTATTATTACATGAGCTACGGACAACCAATCCCTCTTATCAAGACCAATATGAGGCTATATGGAGGTGTGAGGTATATGAGGCGACCCGGCGAGATAAATGGTGAAACCAACTTTTCTGATAACAACAGGTATTGGTTTGGGATGTCGATGAGCAGCAACATCAGCGAGAAAATTGACTTCAACGTGTCTGCCCGAACTTACTACAACACCGTAGCTAACTCAGTACAACCGAGCCTCAATAATGAATATTATACACACTCAACAAGACTAAAATATCGATGGGTATTTTTCGATGGATTTGTCTATCGGGCCAATCTCAACTATCAGCTTAACACGGGATTGTCTGCCGGATATGACAACAGTGCAGTTCTATTGAACATGAGTGCCGGAAAAAAATTCCTTAAGAATGACCTGGCAGAAGTCAGTATCAATGTATACGACCTGCTGCAACAGAATAACAACGCCAACCGAAATATCAACGAGCTATACATACAAGACCAACAAAGCACGGTTCTGCAACGTTATTTCATGCTGACATTCACCTACAATATCCGCCATTTCAGCCCAGGTACCACCATCGAGGATTTCAAAGACATCTAATCCCTGTCTTTAAACAATTGTCCGCCTTTGATATTCACAGCCAGGGTAATAAATCCTACCACGGTAACGGAGCTGATAGGCATAATAATGGCTGAAACAATTGGTGAAAGGTTTCCGGTCACCGCAAATGACAATCCCACAAGGTTGTAGAGAAATGAAATCACAAATGCAGCAATTACCACATACCTGATGGCTTTTGAAAAGGTCAGGATGTCTGGTAAATATTTTAGACTTTTTGCAGATAGAATACCATCACAGGACGGAGAAAACTGGTGAATATTTTCACTCACAGCAAACCCTACGGATGCAGACTTGAGAGCACCCGCATCATTGAGACCATCCCCAACCATCAGGGTGTCTTCTTTTAGGCTGTTGACAAACTCCAGCTTCTGATTGGGTTTTTGATTAAACGCAAGGTGATCAAAGTATGGATCCAGGTTTTTTCGCTCTTTGTCATTGTCCCCTGAAAGAAGATAGAGCTTGAATTGATTTTTGAGGTCTTTCAATATCTCGAAAATATCCTTTCTGTAAGCTGAGGTGACACCATAATAGCCAATAATCTCATTATTAATCTCAACATACACCCTGGATTCTCTTTCTGAAACCTCATCGGATTTGACACCCAGCCATTGTCCCGAACCTAATCTTACTCTTTGATCAGATACAATTGCCAAAATCCCCTGACCCAGAACCTCTTCATACAAACTAATCGATTGATCCTTATTTGGGGAAATATCGATGCTGCCATAGATCAACTTACTCAAAGGGTGAGCAGAATTACCGGTTACCAGTTTAATCAGCTTTTGCTGCTCGTCATCCGGCTGTTTTCCCCCAAACCTCACTCCTCCCGTGACATTCTTTGTTAACGTACCCGTTTTATCAAAGACCACCGATTTTATTTTTGACAGCTTCTCAATTACGGTTGAATTCTTGAGATAAAGCCCTTTCAATCCCAAAATACGTATGCCGTGGCCATAACTAAACGGAATGGCCAATGCCAGGGCACAAGGACAAGCCACTATCAATACCGCCGTGATCGAATCCCAAATTTTAGAAGAATCGAACATTGCCCAGTAAACACCGGCCCCTACAGCGATTAAAATGATTACCAGGGTGAAATACTTGCTCACCCGATCCACCATATTTTGGTATTTCAGCTCATTTTTTTCATGGAACGAACCTTTATTCCATAGCTGAGTTAACTCACTATTATTTACCGATTTTGTCAGTTCAATCTTTATTGGCTGTCCCACCTGCCTTCCGCCGGAAAAAAGTCTATCTCCCGACTCCTTTGAAACAAGGTCAGACTCACCGCTGATAAAGCTGTAATCCACAGAAGCTTTTCCATCCAACAATATGGAGTCGGCAGGGATGAGCTCCTGATTGTGAATGATCAGTACATCCCCTGGCTTTAAATCTGCCAGCATAGCTGATTCTTCTTTTCCATCCTTTAGTACGGTAGCAGCAATGGGAAAATAAGACTTATAGTCTCTGTCGAAGGACAGGGCCTGATAGCTCTTGTCCTGGTACCATTTTCCAATCAGCAGGAAAAAAACCAATCCTGTAAGTGAATCAATGTAGCCCGGTCCAACGTGCCAGGCGATCTCGTAGGTACTTCTTAATGCCAGTGTGGCAATCCCCATAGAAATAGGCACATCAATATTGAGAAATCGGCTCCTGATACCTTTATAGGCACTAATGAAATAATCTCTGGATGAGAAAAGTAAGACAGGGATCATCAGCGCCAGATTTATCCAGCTGAATAGTGATCGGAATGATTCCTCAAGCTGAAATCCTGTATCAAGATATTCCGGAAGGCTGATCAGCATGCTATTTCCAAAACAGAAACCTGCCACAGCTATTTTTACGGTATGGTTGTTTCGGGGCTTAACCACCATTTCCTCCGCATCGTCCAGGTTGATGGTTGGCTCATACCCAATCCCTGATAAGAGGAAAACGACTTCTTTTAATGAGATAAAATGATCAAAGGTGACCGTGGCTTCCTTCTTGAGGAAATTCACCCTTGACTGGACAATATGCTTGTTGAGCCTGGGCAGATTTTCGAGTAGATAAATGCAGGAACTACAGTGGATGGAGGGTAAGAAGAAGCTAATGGTAGAAATGTGTTCATCCTGATATCTTACAAGCTTTTCGAGGATCGCTGCATGATCCAGGTAGGCAAACTTTTTCTCCAGTGCACTTCGATCTGCTATTTTGGTAGCTTGCAAACCTTCATTTTGGTAGTAGCTCGTTAGGTTTGATGATTCAAGCAACTCATAGACAGCCTTGCAGCCGTGACAGCAAAAATGTTTGTCCTCATAGGTGATAATCTCTGTCGAGCATAAATCACCACAGTGATCGCATTGGATATTTACCTCAGCAACAGGATTCATTTAATGGTGAAAGCAGTTTTAGTCTGGTTGTTTGGAATGACCATCAGCGGTGTACTTGTCTTCTCAATCATTTGGGTGATGTGACTACCAGGTCTGTTATCTAATCCATTGCTATTGACGCCCATAATGACCAGATCAAAATCATTCTTTTGAATGAAGTTCAATATCTCTTCATCCACCCATCCCGACAGGATCACAGAATCTATTTCCAGATCTTTTCCTTTGGATAATTCCCTGCTAAAGGTAGTCATTCTTTGTTCCAACCCTTTCAGATCTGAATTAAGCTCGGAATCAAGGGATTTTGTCCGATTATCAAACTTGGCGCTGGAGGGGTAAACATGGAGCAATGTGATAGAGGCTTTCTCCCCACAGCACATATCAATAGCCATATTGATGGCATTCCAGGCTGCAGGACTAAAATCTGTTGGTATAAGAATTCTTTTAAACTGGATCATTTCCACATTCATGAATGAAACAAAACTAAATCTCTTGTAAAGGGCGATTTCTGATATCTATCAAAATAAAAAATGAAATAAATCAGTTACCTTAATGGCTTTGGATTTTATAAGTCCCTATTAATTATTTTCGATTGTTTCAGTATGGAAATCAACAAAAGTCATTTGGCATCCGATGAAGGAAATGAGCTGTTGAATAAAATTTTTGTAAATGCGGGAGAAGGAATCATCATAGCTGATGCAAAAGGAAAAATAAAAATGGCCAATGATCGGGCCAAAGTGCTTTTCGGATATAAGGAGTTGGAGCTGGAGAGCAAATCGGTTGAAGACCTGATCCCCAGTCATCTCAGAAAAACGCATGTTGGCCACCGCTCAAACTATATCAAAAACCCTACTACCCGGCCGATGGGCAGTGGCCGGGACCTGGTTGGACTAAAAAAATCAGGAGACGAATTTCCCCTTGAGATCAGCTTGTCTCATATGAAGCATGAAGGAGAACATTTAGTTATTGCTTTTGTGACGGACATCAGCCAAAGGAAAAAACAGGAACTGGCCTTAGCAGAAAGCCGCTCAAAACTTGAACATTATACGCAACAGCTGGAAAACAAGGTGAAAGAACGAACCCGGGAGCTTGAACACCTCAACCTGGGACTAGAGAGCCAGATCAGAGAAAGAAAACTGGCTGAGCAGGCATTGAAAGAAAGTCTGGAAGAAATCAAAAAGGCAGAAAAAGAGATCTTAAAAGCCTTGGAAAAAGAAAAGGAGCTTAATGAAATGAAAACACGTTTTATTTCCATGGCCAGTCACGAATTTAAGACACCACTCACCACCGTACTTTCTTCGGCCAATTTGCTGGCAAAATATACTCAGACAGACGAACAGGATAAGCGCCAACGTCACATTGATAAAATCAAATCTTCTGTCCAGAACCTAAACAACATTCTCAATGATTTCCTTTCCCTGGAAAGACTTGAAAGCGGTCATATCCAGGTAAATTCCAAAGAAATTACCCTGAATGAATTATTACTTCAGATTAAAGATAATTTCGAACACACCCTGAAAAAAGGACAAAAAATAGAGTTTGATTTCAAAAAAGACCTCACAATACAATCAGACCCTCACCTCATTCAAAACATAGTGATAAATTTGGTCTCTAACGCCATCAAGTATTCTCCGGATCAAAAACCTGTGAGTGTAATCACTGATAGTGACGATGATGAGGTGATCATCAAAGTTGTTGATCAGGGTATTGGCATTCCCGAGGCTGACCAGAAAAATTTGTTTGAACGATTTTTCAGAGCAGGAAATGCCAGTAACATTGGTGGCACAGGATTAGGACTAAACATTGTGAAACGATACCTGGATCTACTCAATGGCAAGATCTCTTTCACCAGTAAAGTTGGAGAAGGAACAACCTTTATGATTAGATTTCCGTCAGGATTAAAATAGCTATGCAAACTAAGAAGAAAATACTGATCATCGAAGATCAGGAAGATGTAAGAGAAAATATTGCTGAACTCTTAGATCTTTCCAATTACGAACCCTTTACAGCAAGTAATGGGAAAGATGGTGTAAAAAAAGCACTGGAAATAAAGCCAAACCTAATCCTTTGCGACATCATGATGCCTGAAATGGATGGATACGAAGTCATTTATCTGATTGGTAAAAATCCAGAAATTGCCTCTATACCATTTATTTTTCTGACAGCTAAGTCTGAAATGAGTGATTTCCGAAAGGGAATGAACCTGGGCGCTGATGATTACATAACCAAGCCATTCGAAGAAATGGAATTGTTAAATGCCATTGAGCGCAGGTTAGAAAAATATGATAAGCTTTCTGCCAAAAATGAATTTGAGGACTTCATTCAACAAGCTCGTAGATACGATGAACTAAAAGACCTGGAGAAAAATAGCAAGACACGGCTTTTTAAGAAAAAAGACATTATTTATAGACAAGGAGATTTTGCATCCTACGCTTATAAAATTATCAAAGGCAAAATCAAGACCTACCAGATCAATGAAGACGGCAAAGAATTTATCATTGATATCCTTAAAGACGGAGATTTTCTTGGTGAAAATGCTTTGATTCAAGACACCGACAGGACTGAATTTGCCCAGGCTCTGGACGAAACGGAATTAAGCCTTATCCCTCGCAAAGATTTCCAGGATCTCGTTTTCCAAAACAGAGAAGTGTCATCACAATTCATAAAACTGCTGTCCCAAAATCTCCTGGCGAAAGAGCATAACCTCATGGAAATGGCTTATGATACTGTGAGAAAGCGAACGGCTGATTCACTTATGAAACTCTACAACACCTATCAGGAAAAGTCTGATGGAAAAGTATCTTTCGAAGTGACCCGTGCAGACCTGGCCAGCATGGTGGGAACAGCTACCGAATCTGTCATCAGGATCCTTTCGGAATTTAAGAAAGATGGTCTTATCAAGATTGAGGGTGGTACCATTCAAATTTTGGAGCCTGACGGGCTTAGTGCCATCCGATACTAAACCAACTTCTGATTACCAATGAATTGGTTACTCTGTTTAGGCCTGTTACTTGGATCCTTCAAGCCCCCGCAAGCCAGGCCGGCCTTACATGAAGTAGAAGTACTATCGAGTACCCTGATTATTCATGGCAAAACCAACGTGAATAAGTTTGACTGTGAGCTTGATCAGCGAGTGGATACTGAAACTTTGCGTGTGACCAGTGAGGTGACTGATTTGAAATTGGATTTTGACGGACTGGTTTTAAAGTTTGACATCAGCCAGTTTGATTGCGGGCATGAAATTATGAATAAGGATTTTCGCTCCATCCTAAAGAGTGAAAAACACCCTTTTCTATTCTTAAAGATTAATGAAATATATATAAATGAGGAGACCAGCCTGATGGAGAAGCTGGATGTAAAATCTTTTGTTACCATTTCATTGGCAGGAGTTGAAAGAACCAAAATGATTGAAGAGGCCACAGTAATCAATCATGATGATCAAATAGTCACTTTCAAAGGGAGCAAAGTCTTACAAATGACAGATTTTAAGATCGAACCACCCACAAAATTTCTTGGGCTGGTGAGCGTGGAGAATGCTTTGGAAGTGTCCTTTGAAATAAAGATGCGAACTACCCCCATAAAATAGAACCATCCCAACAAAGTCGGGATGGTCTAACACTAACAGGCAAGGACTGTTCTAAAAACCAATAACTGCCTCAATAACTAACCCGTTAAATTCGGCACCTTGAAAATCAGAACTTGAAAACCCGTCACCTTTATATGTCTGGCTAACATATTCCACTTTAGTAAGAATGTTTTTGGTCAGGTACCAACCACCACCAAGATTCAATCTATTGATTTCTCTGGTTGCAGCAGTTTCATTTTGCTCTCCACTCACCGCGTTATATCTTCCACCGAGATAAAGCTGCTCTCTGCCTCCAAATCTGTAGATGGCTTCAGCACCAATCTGTGTAAAAGAACCTCCTACTTCAGCACCACTTTCAGTCTCCTCGCCATTATTGGTCATTTCATATACTCCAAAGAATTCTAAACCCTGGAATTTGATGAAAGGATTGATCTGGATAGCAGTGTGATAAGGAAATCTAGGATTGTATCTTCCTGAAAAATCGCCTCCGTCAATCACACCATAATATCGGCTACCAGCTCTGTCACCACCATAGATATAGTCTCTGGATCCATCTTTGGAAGAATTATAGAAGGAACCTGTTAAACGCAATCTCAGGTCATCATTGATTTGTTTGTCGTATCCTAATTTACCGTAGAGTACAAAGCCTTCATCAGCATTTTCAACCACATTTTGGTTGAGTCTTCCATTGGTCAAACCTAACACACCCAATAATCCATTGTTTTGGATTGTTAATTCAGCGTAAGGCTCTGTTGTAAATACATCCATTATGTAGTTTCCAACAAAAGGATTATAGATCGCTCTGGCGTTATCACTTCTCCTGAATTGGGTATCGCCATAGTTGATCTCATCCATACCAAATTTAATGGTGGCCATATCCATAAATCCTGACATAAAACCTTCTCTGATAAAGTCAAGTTTATCAATCTGCAGGTACCCACCTTTTACATAAGCTTCAGTATGGTGTTTGGAAGATAGATATGTTCGCATATGCAACCTTACTCCATCAGCAAGCTGAACATCAATATTTAAATTGGCTGTAGGAAGGTTGAAGTTGCTTCCAAGCTCAGCTAGTGAATCACCAGAATTGGTTTGTGAAAGACCCTGGAATTGCAAAGCAAAATCACCACCTAATCGAACTTTCACCCCGTCAAATGGAACATCACTGTCTTTGGGGGTTTCAAAGACATTTAGTCCGTCCTGATCATTCGGTCTAAAATAACCCAGTTCAGGCTGTTGTGCGTACACCGTGGTCATCCCCGCTAGGAGGAACACCGCAATAAGATATTTAATTATAGTTTTCATGGTCCTCAGACATTAAGTGTTAATAAAAATTTTTTATTGATTGATTATTATTTCATAATTGACAGTGACTTCATCACCGGTAGTCAGCGTGCCAAACATGGCTGTTGGAGGTTCGATACCAAAATCTGACATTTTAAGTTTTGTGCTCCCTGTTATCAGTAATCCTCCTGTAGTAAGTTCTTTTGTAGTTGCATTGAACTGAAAGGGTTTTGAATTCCCCGCTATTGTCAGCGTGCCTGACCCTTTTACTATTCCATTTTCAATTTTCAAGGCAGCTGCCTTGAATACAATATTTGGATGCTTATCGGCCTTTAAGGCATCCTGAGTCTTGCTATCCATTATAGACTTACCGCTCTTGATGGATTCTACTTTGAAAGATGCCACCAGGTCACTGATCTGATCAGATCCAATATTTCCATTAATTGAGAAACTCTCAACTGCCGATTCCCAATCGTGTAAAGACGAAGTCCCTTGTATTCCGACTTTACTCTTTTCAGCGTCAACTTCTATGGTTTTATTACCTAGAACCAACCCTGATAGCAATAATGCTGTGACTAGTATTTTCATGTTTCGTTTTTGTTAGTGTTTGAATTACAAGTACAAAACTAGATGCGCCACCCCTGGAGAAACATGAGCTATATAGCCTCCGGAATTGATGTTTATCACCAATGAATGTGATATAAGTAACCTGCTGAAATGACAAAAGTCTGATCGGGGTGATCAGGATGCGATATATTATTGAGAGCCTTTAGCTCTTTCTCTTAGATTCTTACCATAGAGCTGAACCAAAGCTAATGCCGCGGATCCTGTGGTGTGTATAAAAATGTGATCCCCTGATTTGATGATACGGCTTCTTCTGGACTTTTTGCCTCATTCATAGAGCTCGATCAATTTTAAAAACCAAAAAAATATGAGCAAAGTAAAATCAATAAACCAAAACATTATTTCGTTGGTTTTATGTTAACTTAACAATACAAGAACCCTTAGGATGATGAAATCATTTATTGGAAACTTTGGACCACGTGGGTTATATGCAAAAGCCCATAAGCGTTATATAATTGAGTATTTAATACCAGATATAAAAGGATGGTTTGAATATCAATTGAAGATGGCAGCTCAACATTTCCAACCTCCAATTCAATTATTTCCGGGAAAGCATTTGTAACGTAAGCTTAAGCATATGGAATTTAAAGATTCATCTTCCTCAGTTTTCATATAATAATATAGCACACAATGAATTCGGTGCCTAAATCAAATCAATACGATGCTATCGTCGTCGGTGCAGGGCTGGCCGGACTTGTCGCGGCTTACGAAATTACCAAAGCCGGCAAAAAAGTATTACTCCTGGATCAGGAACCAGAGCAAAATATAGGAGGCCAGGCCTTTTGGTCTCTGGGGGGATTATTCCTTGTCAATTCTCCAGAACAACGACGCATGGGAATAAAGGACAGTTATGAGCTGGCACTTCAGGACTGGATGGGAACCGCGGGATTTGATCGGAAAGAAGATCACTGGCCAAAACAATGGGCCGAAGCTTACGTCAAGTGGGCAACCTATGAGATGAGAGATTATATCCGTCAGGTTGGGATCCGCTTTTTTCCTGTCGTTGGCTGGGCAGAGCGAGGTGGCTATGATGCACAAGGTCCGGGAAATTCAGTTCCCCGGTTTCATATAGTCTGGGGAACAGGCCCCGGTACTGTGATGCCGTATGCCCAAAAGGCCTATGAAGCTAAAAAGAAGGGCCTACTGGAAATGAAATTCCGTCATCGGGTATCAGATCTGATGCTTGATGGCAATAAAGTATTGGGAGTAAAAGGTGAAATACTGGAGCCCAGCGATAAACTCAGAGGCCAGGAGACCTCCCGACAAGTAGTTGGTGATTTTGAAATCGAAGGACCTAATATTGTCATATCCTCTGGTGGTATCGGAGGGAATTTCGAATTGGTGCGGAAAAACTGGCCTAAAAGACTGGGTAAGCCACCAAAAAAGATGGTCTGTGGAGTACCCGCTCATGTTGATGGGATGATGCTCCAATCAGTAGAAAAGGCAGGGGTGAATATCATTAACCCTGATAGAATGTGGCATTATACCGAAGGTCTGGAAAATTGGGATCCCATATGGCCCAATCATGGAATAAGGATACTACCGGGACCGTCTTCTATCTGGCTGGATGCCGAAGGGAATCGATTTCCAGCACCCTATTTGCCAGGTTTTGATACGCTGGGTACGCTGGAGCACATCATAAAGACTGGTTATGAATATTCCTGGTTCATCCTCAACCAAAAGATCATCAAGAAAGAGTTTGCCTTATCAGGTTCTGAACAAAACCCCGACCTTACCGGAAAAAGTCTGAAGTTACTTCTACAAAGACCGTTTGGGAACAAGGCCACGGGACCTGTAGAAGCATTTAAGAAACACGGTGTGGATTTTATTGTCGAACAAGACCTGCAAGCACTTGTCAAACGCATGAATAAGCTGGTCAAAAAAGATTTGTTGGATTATGAAAAAATCAAGGGAGTCATTGAAGCCAGAGACCGGGAAATAGACAATAAATTCTCCAAGGATGCCCAAATCATGGCGATCAGAAATGCTCGCAAATATTTGGGTGACCGGCTTATCCGCTCGGCCAAAGTACATAAGATCCTGGATCCTAATGCTGGTCCGTTGATTGCGGTGAGATTAAACCTCCTTACGAGAAAAACGTTAGGTGGAATAGAGACAAACCTGGATAGTCAGGCTTTTAATAAAAAAGGTAAGCTCGTTGAAGGGCTTTACGCCGCCGGTGAAGCTGCTGGATTTGGTGGTGGAGGTTATCATGGATACAGGTCACTGGAAGGGACGTTTCTGGGAGGATGTATCTTCTCGGGAATGAAAGCCGGAAAATCCATAGCAGGTAAAAAATTGAAATAATAAATTGAAGATGTATCAACCTGGCAGCCTTCTTGCTTGACTTACCGGGTAGATATTTAATGAATTTCCCCAAAGAACAAAGCCTATATGAGACGATCCCTGCTTGCCCTGCTTTTTATTGGTGTCACATTTTCGTATGCTCAGGAATGTGAGGTCTATCATAAAATCAACTCCCTCACAAACGAGATAAGTATTATCGCTGAAAATAAGAGCATTTTGCCCTATACGGTAAAGCTTGAGGCCAACTTCAAAGGCATGAAGTCTGACCAGAAATTTCCGCTAACAAAAATTGTAGAGGCCAATAAAGTAGATACACTGGCTAAATTTTTACCTGAAAAAAATACTTCGATCAGTTTCGGGTTCAATTCTACCAAAGTAGAAGGAAACATTCTGGCCAAACACAACAACCAGGTTGTATATGAGCTTCCTTACAAAAAAGGCACCTCTTATAAAATTGATCAGGGCTATAATGGGAAGAGTACACATCAAAACAAGAATGCACTGGACTTTCATATGGAAGAAGGCACAGAAATATGCGCTATCCGGGATGGTTTGGTAGTAAAAGCCATCGATAAATATGACAAGGGATGCCCTGATGAATCCTGTGCCAGGTTCAACAACTTCATCTTAGTGCTTCATGATGATGGATCTTATGCCGACTATTCCCATTTGAAACGAGGTGGTGCTTTGGTTAAGGTTGGAAATCGTGTAAAAGCTGGTCAAATTATTGGGTTAAGTGGTCAAACAGGTATTGCTTCTGGTCCTCACCTGCACCTGGAAGTGTATACCATGACCTGGGATGGTCAAAACTCTATCGCTGTAAAATACATGGTTGACGGAAAAGCTACCTTGCCAGAAGAAGGTAAAAGTTATGTCAAAAAGTAATGGAACTCATTAAAATTCACAGTTGTCCGGTGTACGAGGGAAAGGAATGACATCCCTGATATTGCCCATACCCGATACAAATTGCACCATCCTTTCAAATCCCAGCCCATATCCACTATGAGGCACACTGCCAAACCTACGGGTATCCAGATACCACCACATTTCCTCAGTTGGAATATCCATCTGTTCCATTCTGGAAGTTAATTTTTCCAGACGATCTTCCCGCTGTGATCCACCGATGATCTCACCAATGCCAGGGAAAAGGATATCCATCGCGGCTACGGTCTTGTCATCCTCATTCTGATACATATAGAAGGCTTTGATATCCTTAGGATAGTTATAGAGGATCACAGGTTTTTTGAAATGCTTTTCTACCAAGAAACGTTCGTGCTCAGATTGCAGATCTGCCCCCCATTCTTCAATCAGGTACTTGAATTTTTTCTTCTGATTCGGTTTTGACCTTTTCAATATTTCAATAGCATCGGTATAGGAAACCCGCTCAAAATCATTTTGGAGGATAAACTGAAGGCGTTCCAACAAGCCCATTTCGCTACGCTCCTGCTGAGGTTTTACTTTTTCTTCATCGGCCAGGCGCTTGTCAAGGAAAGCCAGGTCACTCTGACAATTGTCCAGGGCAGATTTGATGAGGTACTTTAACATTTCCTCTGCCAGGTCCATATTGTCGGTGAGGTCATAAAAAGCCATTTCCGGCTCAATCATCCAGAATTCAGCCAGGTGCCTTGTGGTATTGGAATTTTCTGCCCTAAAAGTAGGTCCGAAAGTATAGATCTCTCCAAGTGCCAGGGCTCCCAGTTCTCCTTCCAGCTGTCCGGATACAGTCAGGTTGGTTAGTTTACCAAAAAAGTCCTGTGCGTAATCAATATGGCCATCGCCATCTTTAGGAATATTGTCCAGATCGAAATTGGTCACCTTGAAGGTTTCACCGGCTCCCTCGGCATCAGATGCAGTAATGATGGGGGTGTTGATATATACAAACCCTTTTTCATGGAAAAATTGATGTACAGCAAACGCCAACTGATGGCGGACACGCATGATTGCACTAAAAGTATTGGTCCTGGGCCTCAGGTGAGCAATCTCTCTTAAAAACTCCAGGCTATGTCTTTTCGGCTGCAGGGGATACTGCTCAGGATTTGCTTCGCCAAATACTTCAATGCTATCGGCTTGAAGCTCCACAGCCTGACCTGCTCCCTGTGATTCTACCAATTCACCAGTAATGGCCAAACTGGCTCCGGTATTTATTCTCCGCAATAATGCTTCGTCAAACTTTCCGGTATCACCGACAGCCTGAAGGTTTTCTAGCACTGAGCCATCATTAAGCGCAATAAAGACCACATTTTTACTTTCTCTTTTAGTCCTTACCCATCCCATGGCAGTCACCTTTTCCCCCACTTTTGAGTTACTCAGGATATCCTTAATTTTTTTACGTTTTTCTCTCACGACATTATGGTCTTTATTTCGAAAAGTGGACGCAAAAAAACGATATTTTAGTCTTTTAATCAAAGATTAGGGTTAATTATGATAATTTTGAAAGTGCAGGAAATCTAGCAATGCAGAAACTTGGATTAACACAGTCATTACAACAGAAATTATCTCCACAGCAGATACAGTTCATTAAGCTGCTGCAGGTGCCTACTGCGGAGCTTGAAACAAGAATTGAGGAAGAATTGGAAGTAAACCCTGCGCTGGAAGAAGGCAGTGCAGCAGATGATGAGGCGGACCCTCAGGATGACTTTGATTCAGAATACGAATCGGACACTTCTGAAAATATTGAAGAATATCTACACGACGACTACAGTGGATATAAAATGCAGGGTGATGGTGGCGGTAGCGACGAAGAAAACAGAGAACTACCCATTTCCGTTGGGTCCTCCCTGCATGAGACGCTCATCACACAGTTGGGCTATCTTAAGTTGGATGAAAGAGAGAGTCTGATTGGGAAGCAGCTTATCGGAAGCATCGATTCAGATGGTTATATCCGGAGAGAACTGGAAGCCATTGTGAATGACCTGGCCTTCTCAATGAACGTGGAAACTGATGTTGAGGAACTGGAAAGTATTTTATATAAAATTCAGAATTTTGATCCTCCTGGAATAGGTGCCCGAAACCTTCAGGAGTGTCTGGCACTTCAGCTGGAAAGAAAGGAGGATGGTTCGGAACTGGTTCAAATAGCCACCAGAATCGTTGAAGATTGTTTCGATGAGTTTTCGAAAAAGCACTATGACAAAATAGCACGAAAGTTAAATATCCATGACGAAAACCTTCTCAAAGAGGCGATTTCCACCATTGTAAAATTGAACCCTAAGCCGGGAGGAACGGGTGATGATCTGGTGAAAACACAATACCTGATCCCTGATTATCTTTTGGTAAATAATAGTGGAAAGCTTGAATTGACGCTGAATTCCAGGAATGCACCTCAACTTAAGGTGAGTCGCTCTTATTCCGACATGTTGGATGCTTATGACAAAAGTGATAAAAAGGATAAAAAACTAAAAGACACTGTTTCCTTTATCAAGCAAAAGCTGGATTCTGCCAAATGGTTTATTGATGCGATCAAACAACGTCAGCAAACCTTATTGAATACCATGCAGGCCATCATTGATTTTCAGTATGAATATTTTCTCGAAGGAGATGAAAGTAAGCTGAAGCCAATGATTCTGAAAAATATTGCTGACAAGATCGGGATGGACATCTCTACTGTTTCCCGGGTTGCCAACAGCAAATCAATCCAAACTGAATTTGGAGTGTTTCCGCTGAAATATTTCTTCTCGGAAGGTATATCAACTGACTCGGGTGAAGATGTAAGCAGCAGAGAGGTAAAAAATAAGCTGAGTGAATTCATCGGATCGGAAGATAAATCCAAGCCACTATCAGATGACAAACTAGAAAAACTTTTACGAGCTGAGGGTTACAACATTGCCCGTCGAACAGTTGCCAAATACAGGGAACAGCTCAACATACCTGTCGCAAGACTAAGAAAGCAACTTTAGTGATCGAAAAATTCCTAAAACCAATCGGTATTATTTTCCATCCGTTACTCATGGCAACTTATAGTTGCATATTATTCTATTTTCTTTTTCCACAGGTGTTTAGTCCGATTGCATTCGATGCCATTCCCAACTTCATTGGCATTGTCTTTCTTACTACTTTCGTCATACCTGCCATCAGCATACTTTTTTTGAAGTATACCAACAGGATTACAAGTTTGGAAATGACACTCCGGGAGGAGCGCGTACTTCCTTTCGTCTCCATTACCGCATTTTATGCCATCACTACCTACCTGTTCATCACGAAAATACACGTGTCGGAACAGCTTGCTGTGATCATGTTGGAGGTGACCATTCTCGTTGGATTGATATTACTCATCAGTATTCGTTACAAGATCAGTGTACATGCGGCGGGAATCTGGGGTACATTTGGGATTTTCTCTGCATTTGCCATGAGGTACCTGACCACCAGCAGCATTGCTTACCTTATTGCCCTGGTCTTACTTGCGGGAATCGTGAGTTTCTCAAGACTTTATCTCAGGAAACACTCTGATGATGAAGTATGGGCAGGTGCCATACTCGGGTTTATCCTGTGCTTTAGCGGAACTTATTTTTTCGCTTAAAATCCGCTGAAATTTATTCCAAACGTAGAGGTGGTAGGATTAATGTCACTACCATCGGGCGAACTACTAAAGACGTTGCTCAGATAATATTTGTAGTATACATGAAAAGTTCTCCATCCTATTCTGGCCTGAACCCCATACCGATAGTCATTCACTCCCAGCCTGTGATTAAGCTTTTCTTTGGCCAGTCCATCCCCAACAGGATATTTAATTTTTGAAACTGTATTGATCCTAACACCACCGATCACACCGGCTCCAACAAATACTCCTTCTCCGGTGTTTGTGGACCATGGGTAAAACCTTAATTCAAGGGGAATCTCCAGGTAAGTAACCTGTAATTTATTTTTGGCCAGGTTTACTCCATTGAGTGTATCCAATGAAATATCTCCCTGATCATCGGATAGCCAGGTGTAGTCATCATTGAATGCATATTTCTCAAAACCAAATCCTACAGCAGGGTGAAATGTAAATTTGTTGTTGAGTTTAAACATGCGGTTGTAATAGATGCTAAAAGAGTTTGACTTCCACATGTCTAATCTTAGCTTATCCGTATCTTCAGACCACATGCTGATTCCAAAATCCAGCATGATATCGCCTTTTAAATCCGGCTGGGACGGACGATCACTCTGCTGAGCGAATGATGAAAATGATAAGAAAATCAATAAAACAACAACACTTGATCTGATCATGAATATTCAATTTTGCGGGCAAAGATAGAATCTATTTCAAAACTAGTGCTTAGAACGCCAGGGTATAAAGTAAATTATTACTTTTGCATTCGATTTTAGGATCTTTTAACATTCGGTTGAAAGATATGGACCCGTAGCACAACTGAATAATGCACCAGATTACGGCTCTGGAGATTGCAGGTTTGAATCCTGCCGGGTTCACTAAGAAAGGAAGGCTCATTGCTGAAAGCAATGAGCTTTTCTATTTCTGTCCCGAATCAAATTTATTTGTATGAAGGTAAAGAAATAGAAAAGTCAAATCTTTGATTTGAGCCTTCTTTCGGAATTAGGAACTACAAGGATCGCCGATAGGCAATCCTGCTTTCATCCAAACATGTCATTAATAACCAGGAATTGATACTGTCACCTGGTTTAAATCCTCCTCCCTCCGGTAAACCTTCGGGAGGCAAAGGCCGGGTTCACTAGAGAATCAAAACAGAAAATGTTTTCAGAAAGCGAGCAAAATTAAAAGCTCGCTTTTCTTTTTTGTGAGCGATTGAAAACTCAAATGCATTAGCATTTGCTGTTTTGATTTCGAACTCGGAACTACAAGGATCGCCGATAGGCAATCCGTTCACTCTTTATATCAGACCTGTCAGGTTTTAGAAACCTGACAGGTCTGATGGATTACTTTACTTAGAATACAGCTTATAAACCTCGGATCCTGCACTTAAGAAAGCCCCAGTTCCATAAACTTCAGTTTGATCGGGAAATGCCTTTCCTGGAGCAGCGCCTATCGGTTGCACATAGGTCAACATTCCATCTTTATTGACATGACTGACCATCGCATTCCATGCTTTTCTCACTACAGGTTCATAAGTCTTTTCATCCAATAAACCATTGTTGATCCCCCAGGCCAATCCAAAAGTATAGAAAGATGATCCACTGGTCTCAGGGGTTGGATAGAATTCAGCTCCTAGCAAGCTCATGGCCCAATGTCCCGCAGGGGTCTGGATATCTTTTAGTTTTGCAGACATTTTCTTAAATATATCTGCAAAATACCTGTACTCTTCAGTGTTCGGATCCAACTCATTCATAATATTCGCCAATCCGGCAAACACCCAGCCGTTTCCTCTTGACCAGAAAATCTTTGTTCCATTATCCAGCTTACCCATATAGCTTTCATCACGATAGTAAAGGTTCTCTTCTTTGTCGAATAAGAAATCTGTTGTGGCTTTGTACTCCTTCACCATAAAATCGAGATATTTCCGCTCACCCGTGATCTTATACAGCTTAGCCCACACAGGAGGTGACATAAACAGGGCATCACACCAATTCCACCTGTCCTGATGAAAAGGAGACCTCCAGGTAAGTTCGGTTTGAGCGGGGTGTAGCATAATGAAGTCGAATCGTTTAATTGTGGGAGCGATCATTTCAGGGTCATCATATTTCCTGAACAGTTCACAATACATCTGTCCAACTGTATGATCATCCGCATGGTAGACCCTATCATACAGCTCCCAGTCATGTTCTCTACCAATATTTTTCATCCATTGATAGTACTTTTCATCATTCGCCAGCTCAGCCCACTTTACCATCCCTACATATAGTGCTCCATTGGTCCAGTCAAGGGGGTGATGGGGTGGTTTTGTCAAATTGATCGGATCCCGGTAGTGGAAAATCTGCCAATCAGCCACTTTCTCCATGACACTCAATACTTCTTTGGGTTTGATGGATTGTGCATTCAGTAGTGTAGAAGTAAGGAGGCACAAAAAGATAAAAATCGAGGTTAAATTTCTTTTAAGCATATTCTCTTGTCGTTTATTGTCTTGAATCAGTGTGTAATTTAACAATTACGCTTTTGTAAAATTCAATTCAACCTTACCTTAAAAAAGTAGACCTACCGACCTGTCAGGTTTTGGAAAACTGACAGGTCGGTAGGTCTATAGGTCTACTTTTCTTTATTAAAAGCTTACGCTATTGAAAAGAGATGTCCAGCGAAGAAATGACAGATGGATTATAAGGCGCCAAATCCTGGATCCGGGATACCAACGGATCGTAAACCGCACTTGGAGCTGTGCCTCCCTTGATGAATCCATCATTATTGAAAAACCCGGGTGCCTCTGTATTATATAAATATAAATCGATCAGCTCTTGCTCCAGGTTCGGCCATACGGACTGGATTTGCTGTGTGAAAACTGATTTGATGGCATAATCAACCAGCAGGGTTTCACGATCGGACGCATCCAAATTATTGGGTGGCAACCCGACTTCAGCCACCCCTATTTTAGCACTTTCAGAACCTGAAGCTACAAATGCCCAGTTAAAACCAACGTCCTCAGTGAAAAACTTAGCATTTGGATGATCTGAATTGCCATATACATCTACCAGGTCCCCTGATTTACCTACAAACATCTTCATGGTCTCAATAGAATAAGGATCAACCAAAGGATTTTCAAGAGGCAGGTGATCGATAGATACGATCATATGAGCATCATATCCAAACTCGCTATCTTCAGTATACTCCACCTTGAAAATTGCCTCGCCGGCATCAGCATCATCCACCCTGTTGATGTTGTAGGGTTTAATAATCGCTACTCCACTAATTGGGCTCTTATTCCAGAAAATCTGCATCGCTTTTCCCCCATCATCGTTCCCCTCTGAGTCAGCATCAGTTATGGTAAGCAAGTACTGGTAATCTTTCCCCTCATAACTTACATCTTCAACTACCTCAAGATTTTTTGTTCTTCCATCCTCATCACTTTCATAAGATATGAATAGTGGTCTGTCAATACCTAATTGAGTAATGCTGCCAATAATGGCCTGTACAAGGTCTCCTGAACCCTCGCCAACAGCTATAAAAAAGCTGAGCATTTGATAGATATCATTACCGTCTAAATCTTCATCGTCTACCCTGCCCGCAGTTCTTCCACTGACTGATGCATCAGAATTAGCAATAGATGCTGGAATATCAATGGTAAACCTCTCAGGTAAAATACTTTCTCCCTCCTGAGGATTGTTGATAGCATCATCACATGAGACAAAGACCAGTATCAATACTATCGTGGCCAATAAGGAGAGAAATTTTAAAGCTTTCATATTCGTTTTCATTTTTTTACTGTTTGATTGTATATAGATCACACAGTTACCCCATCCTACCCTAGATAAATTTTCATATTTTTTTAAAATTAACATCTATCATGCTGGTTACCAGCCATTTACTCTATTATTGTTGTATCAGTTCGGACCATTGAAACTGAGAAATATCCCACGGCACCGTCTGTCAGGTTAGTGAGTACATTACCCGCACTGACATCGAAAATGCCTCCACGCCAATCGACCTCAGAAAGGAAAGATCTGATAAAATCCTGATGACCATCGGTAAGGGAATATTTTCTCCTGAACAATTGTGCTCCTGCGGGAAATACCAGATTATCTTTTTCAGGAGCAAAAACACTGTTTATATCAAAACTCTTGAGTGTGTAATAAAAAGCCCGTCGTTCCTCCTGACTCACCTGACCCAGAGAATCTGTTTCTTCCCAGGAAACAATCACCTCTGTCATGGAAGGTTCGGACGATTCCAGATAGATAAACTGGAATAATCCATTTTCCAACTCCTGCGTTTGCAATGGTTCCAGAGGTGATCCAAACGCGGAGGAAGCCTGAGCATAATATTCTTTGCCTTCATGTCGAATATACAAGGTATATGTCTTCCCAAAAAGTCCTCGCAGTGAATCCGACATATACGTGCCGGGTCGCTCGGGATCATGCGTCAAAATGATGATCGAGTCACCATCATGTATGGCAACCAGGGCATCGGTAATGGAGGGCGGTGTACCATTGATCTCACTATACGTCTTACTAAGGTGAACTTCCTGCGGCTTCTTTTCACTGGTTATGAACGCTTCTACAACCAGTAAATCATCCTGAAGTACGGGTTCATACTCGAATGCATCCTCACACCCCAGGATCAAAACAGTCAATATGATCACCCAGTTTTTCATAGCTTGAAAGAATAAGTTAAGGATGGCACAAGGGAATACAAAAACCGATAAGTTGGAGCTATGGTACCTGAATTGTTTGAAACCGGTACGATATAGCTACCGTTCGTTTCCTGAATCTTATTAAAGCTTTCTAATATGGTATTTTTCTGGGCATAGAAATTAAAAACAGCGATACAAAGGAAATGGTTGAACCGCTGATCTCGTTTGTTTAATCTATGATTCATGCCCGCATCAAAACGATGGTATACAGGTAGTCTGCTGTTGTTCCTGCTCGAATAGACTGGGACCGTTCGCCCGGCATATTGATAATAAGAGGTAGGCCTGCTGTTGGGAGCCCCGGAACTCAGGAGGAATGTCCCCGAGAAAGTTGTTCGTTTTGAATGTGAATAATTAATACTCATCAAAAACTGGTGGGGTCGATCCCATAATGTGGGATAGGTCCGTCCATTGTTGATTCCTGGTATGTTGCGAAAACTCCGGGAATAGATGTAGGAGAGCCAACCAGTGAGCTTTCCTGTGTTTTTGGTGAGTGAGCCCTCAAAGCCGTACACCCTGCTCCTTCCGGCTCTCAGCTCTGCCTCCAGGTGTGGGTTAAGTAACAATTGTGCCTGATCTACATAATCAAGTTGGTTGTTTAGGATCTTGCCATAAGCATCAACCTCCAGCTTCCATTTTGGCTTGTTATAAATCCACCCAAAAGATATTTGATTCCCCAGCTGGGGTTTAATGTTGACACTCGCAGGAAGCCATACTTCCAGGTTATTAAATGGACTGATTGAATTACTGATCAGATTGATATACTGTGCTGTCCGCGAATAATTAAACTTCAGGAAATGATCCTGATGAAAATGCCACGAAAGATTTAGCCTGGGCTCGAGGTTTGTATATTCATTATAGGATGCTCGTGTGTCGTAAATCGTTGAATCAATGACCTGATAATCTTCATTGAACTCGTATTC
This sequence comes from Cyclobacteriaceae bacterium, assembly GCA_965228595.1. Classification (GTDB taxonomy): domain Bacteria; phylum Bacteroidota; class Bacteroidia; order Cytophagales; family Cyclobacteriaceae; genus UBA7330. Next base: position 1,794,826 of record OZ245828.1, read on the forward strand.
TATGGTCCTTCCAAAATTGGTCCATGAGCTTAACCGGAATCCATAATTGAGTAGCCATTTGTTGCCTAATTGCTTGTCGTGACTGAAATACAAAGACGACTCGGAAGCATTCCGCTTAGGCACAAAATCATACTGATTCCCTGCAAAATCTTCAATGTTCCCCGGATTAAAATGGTGTCCGCTAATTCTCAAGCCAAACTTCATCGTGCTTTTCGGATGCTTGTAGAAAATAAAATCTGTCTTTAGGCTAGCATTATTGATGTTGTTTTTCCAGATAATATTCTGTCCGGTAATGAGATTATATTCATACTTACTTGTGTAGAAAGTGGTATTCAGAAACAACCTGCTTCCAAAGAGATGATTCCAACGTATGGTACCGGCTTTGTTCTCCCATCTGAGACCTCCATCTGCCAGAAATTCATCTTTACTCAAAAATGTAGAGACAAAGAGCCTGTTTTTCTGATTAAGCCGAAGATTTACTTTACCTGTAAAATCTGAAAAATAAAGCTGGTCAAAATCAGCACCAAGCCCCCTAACGATGCTTCCAACGTGAGATCGTCTGCCTGACAGGAAAAAGGAGCTTTTATCCTTTTTGATGGGTCCTTCCACCGACAGCCGCGACGAGACAAAACCAACACTTCCGTTGAGGCCAAACTCCTTTTTGTTTCCATCCTTTGTATGAATGTCCATCACTGATGAAACCCTACCTCCATACTCTGCGGGCGCATTGCCTTTATATAACTTCACATCTTTGATCGCTTCGGGAACAAAAACACTGAACAAGCCCAGAAAATGTGCGGGATTATAAATTGGAGCTTCATCTACCAGCATTTGATTTTGATCTCTGTCACCTCCTCTTACATTAAAAAAGGTGGATCCATCCCTGAAGAGCTGAACCCCCGGAATCACATCCAAAGACTTGATAAGATCTGACTCTCCCAATGCGGTTGGCTTGGTAACAACCCTATTTGGATCGATATCAAATGCGTTGGCGTTGGCCTGTTCAATTTCACGTATGGAATCAGATGGAGCAACCACGACAGCCTCAAGAAAGGAGTATGTAGGGGTAAGGGGGATCTCTATTGAGACATCTTTGTTTAGAACCACAGGAATTTCCTGATTTTCATAGCCAACATATGAAAACATGAGTTGATACCTGCCTGCAGGCAATGTAATGGAATAAAAACCGTAGGCATTTGTAATATTTCCGTCGTAAGAATTTTTTATTTGGACAGTGGCTCCAATGAGGTTTTCTCCATTGACCCTATCCCTTACATATCCGCTGATTGTGTATTTTGATACATTCTTTTCTTTACCAGACTTCGTCAATACCACCTTTTGCTCAATCCATTGATATTTGAGATCCAAACCCAACAAAACCTCATCTAGGATTTCTGATATAGATTTTTGTTCAGCATCGATGCTAATTTTCAAATCTTTAGGCAGGTTGTTACTGCTGTATGCAAAAGAAATACCTGACTTTGATTCAATAATCTGCAGTAATTCTTCGACGGTCTTTTCCTCTTCCCGGATGGTTATTACAGTTTCAGGAAGCGAAGTTTGTGCATAAGAGAACGTTTTCAGGCAGAGCAGTAAAACACAGATGAATAATCTACTGTTTTTCATAAACTATTATGATCAACAGCCTGGACCTGATAAAACTTTCACGCCCTTATTTTCATGGATGGACAGGTTTAGGGTCGCCTGTAAAACCATGAGGATTGAATCAAGCGATTGACCTTCAAAAGACACAGTCACTGGGCAATTTATCAGGTTATCCTCTACCTGAATCGAACTTTGAAACACATGATTGAGATCTTTGACCACTTGCTTCAAAGGGGTGTCGTCAAAGTAAAACTCCCTTGTCTTCCACGAAAGGAAATTAGGATTGTCATTGATCACTTTTGTTAGGTTATCAGACGTAAGCAAGGCGATTGCCTTTTCACCTGCACTAAGTTTAACTTCCTTTTCCTCAAACTTAACAGATACCAATCCTTCCACTACGACTACATCTGCTGTTTCAGATGCATCAGCTCTCACGCTGAATGAGGTACCGAGCACGCGAACATCTATCGACGGAGTGTGAACAATAAAGGGTCGTTCAGCATCACGCGCTGCCTCAAAGAAAGCTTCCCCTTCCAATGTAACCTCCCTCACCTCATCACTAAATCCTTCGGAATACTGGAGTTCACTGTTTGCATTTAGGGTGACCACGGTACCATCACTTAAAGTTTGGGTGACGGTATTATTTGAGGCAACAAGTGTCACCCTATCACTTTTGGAAAGTTGGAAAATCACAAGGGACACTGTTAAAACAAGAGCCAGTGAAGCAGCAATCTTTAGCCATGTTGGAAACGTAGATTTATGCTTATCACGATTCATTTCCTTTCGTAGCCTCGTCCATTCCTCATCTACCTCAGTTTGAGTAATGCCTCTGGCCTTTTCAGTGGAAATCCAGGTCTTCTTCAGTTCCTCATAAAGAGCCTGATTTTCAACCTTTTCATCAATCAATCCCTGTAGTTGATTCAACTCATTGGCTGAAGCTTCCCCAGACAGTTTTTTCACTGCCAGGTCTATCAATTCACTATGTTCCGTACCACTATTCATCTATTCCTATTTACCACACATGAATGCCTCATTACCCTAGATAAATTTGTAATAAAATAATTAAAACTACCAGATAATCGATGAGCTGCTCCCTCAATAGCTTCAACGCTTTAGACATTTGAGCCTCGATGGCTTTCACTGAAACCCCTTGAATTTCAGCTATTTCACTGTACTTCTTTTCTTTGAATCGGTTGAGAATAAAGATCTCTCTACACTTTTCTGGAAGACTGTCAACGGCTTTTTTAATCCGCATTTCCAGTTCTGATTCTTCTAAATAATCATTGGATTCAGCATAATTCGATAATGCTTCATGTTCATACTCCAGGTCCTTGTGAAGAATCTTCTTTTGGTCTCTGAGGTGGTTTAAGCATCGATTATAGACGGATTTAAAAAGATAACTTTTCAATGAATCGGAATGGTCTAACGCCTCTCTTTTTTGCCACAGGTTCAGAAAGACATTATGTACGATGTCTTTACAATCCGAATCATCAGCCACGTATTTCCGGGCAAAAGCACATAAAAAGGGATAGAACTCTCTGAAGAGTTTTTCAAATTCTTTTTCGTTAAACGTCTGCTGATTTGCCAATCTTCGGATAATAACTTTTGATGAAAGTTAATGAAAGTATCACCTATCTAGACCTGTCAGGTTTCTAAAACCTGACAGGTCTAGATAATAAATCGGTTGTTCTTTTATTATACCGTTTTATGGATTATTACTTTAAAAGTTTATAGATTAAAGTATAGAACTCCCTGAACGAAAGGACTATGAGTGAGTAACCACCTAAAAGCACCAGCCAAATGAGCAACTATTCAGATATTTTCTTACCCTCAGAATTTTTTCATGCCTACAATCACGGGAATGGTGATGACAATCTTTTTAGGAGTGATGACAATTACCACTATTTCCTATCTAAATACAAAGACCATCTCTTTTCCATTTCGGAGATCTATGCTTACTGTTTAATGCCTAATCATTTTCACTTCCTATTACGTATTCAGGATGAACATTTGTTAGTCCCCTATTTCAAGCTTGATAATGATTTGAAGCTATTGGAAAAATTACCTGAATTGATTTCAAAAAAATTCAGTAATTATTTCAATGCCTATTCGAAAGCATTTAACAAACGGCATGATAGGATAGGCAGATTATTCAGAAGTAGTTTGAAACGAAAACAAGTAGGTAATGAAAATTATCTTCGTCAGCTAGTCCGTTACATACATTACAATCCTATACATCATGGTTTTGTACGACAGCTCACTGACTGGCCATATTCCAGCTATCACTCATTTATTAATAATGAAGAAAGCTTTATCCAGAAGGATACCGTTTTCGAGTGGTTTGGAGGAGAGAAAGGATTTAATGAATTCCATCAACAACCACCGGATATTGAAATAGATATTGAGGTTTAAGCATTTTACCTTTTCAATCTTTTTTAGACCTGTCAGGTTTCCAAAACCTGACAGGTCTAAAGGTTTAAAAAGTTAAATCCCATTCATTCGCTTCACCACCGATTCGTCCAAACCGGGCACGATCCTCAACGCATTTTCGTAGTATACTTTTTTCAACACCTCATCCGATAGTCCCAATCCATACATGCGCCAAAAGGCATGGTATTTTTTATAATAAGGGAAATATTCGTCCTCAGTTTCAAGGACTCTGAAATAGGTGTAGTACTCTTGCGGATTGTAAGCATCTTTGGCGAACAGGATGCGGTCCTGATATTTTTCAAAGAAAGCCTTGGCGAAACGTGGCTGACGGCCGAGCTCCGCAATCACGGCTCCTATACCCACATTGACATTCGGCAACCGATCCAACAATTCTCCCAGTCTGCCCAGATCATTAGCCAGCCACCCCATGTGTGCGTTGATGAAAGTGGTATTTGGATGCTTCTCAAACATCCGATGCTGGGCCGCAATAATTTCTTCCCATGGAGCAGGGTCCGTATCCGAACGTTTTCTTCCCGACCTTAATTTTAACTCGAGCCACCTTTCATTACTGGCATCGTGTGGATCCCAAAATGACTTTGGATCTGCCGAATGAATCAATACGGGTATCCCTAACTCTCCACACTTGGCCCAAACAGGATCAATACGCGGATCATCAACGGCAACGATGTTGCCATAATTATCCCGATTCCTCAAACCCAGGCTCTTATAAATTTTAAGTCCGACAGCGCCATTTTTCACGTCCTCCTCAAGCTCCCTTACAGCTTTCTCAGTCCACCCCTCCGTACCAATGCCATCAAAATCCACATTCGTGAATGTGGCTATCCTCCCTGGAGCTTCCCCGGAAATTCTCCTAATTGTTCCAGCCATATATTCCTGGGAAGTAGAACCACCCCGTCCTCGACCACTTAGATTGACCATAATCGCCATGTTTAGCAGGTCCATTTCGCGTTCTAGCTGATGGATCTTTTCCTTCGTAAGATTCCATTGATGGCTGTGTACATCGATGAAAGGAAATTTGGCTTTCGTAACAGGGTTTTCGGGGACCACGAGGGTCGAAACAGGGTTGTAATCCTCGAAATCCATGTTTTGAGCGTCCGAACCAAACCAAAAAAGTGAAAGGAAAAATATTAGGAGTAATTGCTTCATCGCATCAATTTAGTCAACAAAAAATAACCTTTCAAAAACAGATCTACAATCTTATTCTGATTTATCGGGCTTAAGTTAAATCCTCTGTAAGAGACAGGCTATAAAAAGCCTTTTCTTTCCCTGGAATAAAGAGTGGTACCGGTAAGAATTGTAAAAATGACTAAAATAAGTCTGATCATATTAATGGAAACATGATCCTCCATTGTTTTTTAAAGAGAAGCAAAAAAGCCGATGTTGAGAAGACATCGGCTTAAACCAGTATAATATGAAGAGGATGCATTCTACTTATACACCTCTGCAACAGCAAATAAAGAAGATGTTGGATACAGAGAATTGTAAAAAAGAAAGCGCTAATTGTAAAAAAGCCCACATCTATCTCATTCAATGTGCGTAATTGCTGATAAACCCGAAGCCTGGTGATTTTAGGATTAACTATTATATCCATTGGAATCTTCAATGGACTGATGCTTTCATTCGTTTTTCTTAACAGAAGAATGCCTCATCCTTATATGGGATTATTTATTCTGGCACATTGTGTTGTCCTGGGAAAATTCTTCATCTATTTTGTTCCTTTCAATAAACATTTAGAGATTTTGAGAGTTCCAGGTGAACTTATAAGTTGGACTATAGCACCACTCCTTTATTTCTATGTAAAACGTTATCTCAATAAGCAGTTTTCACTTCCCACCCATTTAATCCTGATACTTATACTTTTCACCCTGGACCTCATCTTTCGGAGTCTCCCTATTGAAGACAACCAGCAGGCAATCGCTTTTTCATCTGCAAGAGTAATTCAGGGGCTGATTTATCTATTGCTGATGTTTGAAGACATCAGACGAAATAGATGGCTTAAGGTAATTGTTTTCTTATATCTCCTTGAGCTGATTTCCATTTTAGCCAATCAAACAATAACCAATGAAAGCTATTTCGCTCATCTGCTGATCCCCGTTTCAATCATGCTTATCATCGGTTTTATCACTTTGGAAAGCATTTTGAATTCCAATTTTGTTGTGGAAGCGTCCACGAAGCGGAAATTACACGACCCTTCGGCAAACAGGGAGACCTTTGAGAAAATCCAAAGAACCTTTAAAGAAACCGAGCTCTACCTAAACCCTAACCTCAAACTTGCTGACCTGGCAAAAGAACTGGGCATTTCAGAAAAAATAATATCCCAGGCGATCAACGAGTGCTCGGGAGAAAATGTAAATCTTTTTATCAACAGGTACCGCATAAAAACCGCGGAACGACTTTTGATCGAACAGTCTCGTCATATCACCATTGACGGAATCGCCGAACTGTCTGGATTTAGTAACAAAGTATCCTTCTACAAAGCATTCAGGAAGGTACACGCGATCTCCCCAAAAGAATACATAGAGGTAAAAACAACTCAAGCGTAACTACCCCTTACTTCATAACAAACTTTAATTTGTTAACAATGGCGAAACGTACAATCTGTATAGAATTGTTTACATAATCCTCTGTCTTACAATAAGTTAAAATGATTTCTCAGTGGTCTTGTAAATAAATGCAAGGCCATGAAAATTGAAAAGATTGCAGTAAGCAGTTTGGATGAAATAATTCACTCTGTTTGGTTTATTAGCATTGAGAAGGAAAAAATCACCGAAGGGTACTATTTCTTTCCTGACAATCATGCAGAAATCATTGTTTCTTTCAAAGGCCTCTTTCATCGTTCTATCATCGGATCAACCAGGAAGAGTGCTATTGCTCCGGGTGAAGGTCTTTTCACCCGTACAAGAAGCCGTGGAATGGTGCTGACCGGGGATGAAGAGGTTCGCCTCTTGATCATAAAATTGCACCCTCAGTATCAATGTATTCTTTGCAATGATCGAACCTATAAATTCAAAGAAGACATCCAAAAATTTTCATTGCCTACGCTCTATCAGCATAGCTGGAAAAAAGCCATTGTAAACAACAACCCAAACGAACTAATAAGCATCTTTGAAACCTACCTGACTGAGCAATCTTTTCTAGGTCACAAAAGAGTTGACTCACTGATAGAGGAAACGATTTCCCTAATTAAGCAGAACAAAGGAGAGATCAAAGTTAAAGACCTCTACTGCATGTTTGGCATCAGCAAATCTACCCTTGAGCAAAAATTTAACCGTGAAGTGGGTCTAAGCCCCAAAGAGTTTTGTAAAATCGAGAAACTCAACAATTTCCTTAAAAATTACGAGGAGTTTAAGCACGATATGTCACTGACTCAACTGACATTCAAATCGGGTTATTATGACCAATCTCATCTCATTAAAGATTTCAAATATTATGTAGATGAAAGTCCGAAGAAATTTTTGACCCAGGCGAACAGGATTTCCCTGATCTCCTGATCCCTTTATCCTGACCCCCAATCTCATGAGGAGATTTTTACTTCCGATATGGCTTCTTTTTCCCTTTCTCTTGCTGGGTCAGGAAGCACCAAAGGTGAAGCTTTTCGAGCATGGGTTTGTTTCCAGCTCTTTCATAGATGGTAGACTGCAAATACAAACTGAAAACCTCGATGCAGTCTACTTTGATAAAAATTGGCATAAAGGGAATGTCGAAATGAAAGATGGAAATACGCGATCCGGAGTTTATCTAAGATATGATTTAATGCGATCTGAAGTAAATATCATAGAAAATGAATCAATTATAGCTTATCCAACGAGACTAATTAAACGGTTTGGTTGGTATGATTACTTCATTGCGGATTCTGTCAAGTTTATTTCCCTTTTTGACCAAAAATCCCGTTATGCGGTTGAAGAAATTTATGAGGTAGTTGTTCCAGGAAGCCCACATATTCTATTAAAAAAAACTGAACTGGAGGTCCAGGAACCAAACTATCTGCCTGCTTTAGATCTTGGTAGCCCGGAAAGAAAATTCGTTCGACATAAAAATTTTTTCCTCTACGATGGGAAGCGGATTGTTGCCCTTGACAGAAAGCTTGCGAACAACCTAATCGCTTTTAATCCTTATTTCAGAGAAGTGTTTCTATTTGCCAAAGAACATAAGCTGAAATGTAGAAAAGAAGAAGACCTTAAAACCATAGTCAAGCATTTAAATAACCTTGTTTTAAAAAGGCCGGTTGAACACCCAGAAACATTAACTACCTCTGATACAAGGACCAGCAGGATTTGCAATAGTTTGTTTTGAAACTCCTCAAAACAAAAAAACTACCCGCAGTCGGGTAGTTTTTTTGTTATATAAATTTACAGACCAAGATTAATGTTCGTCTTCAGTAAAACCGGTTCGGCGATACCCTGAAACAAACAGTGTATCACTTGCAAATCCAGTAGCATCTACTAAATCTTCAAACCAAATTTCAAAGTAAATGCTATCTGTGACAACACCTGCTGCTGTGGTTACCGCATCTTCAAAGATTTTGCCATTTCTTACAAGCACTTTGATGTCGTATCCATCCACATAACTAATAAGAGTATCGGGACTACCAAAGCCTTTGGATTCAATATCCATTCTTGCTTTTACCCTGTATGACCAGAAGTTATCTTCATCCGTGACGATCATCTCAGACGCTGATTGCGAAGTTGTCGTAGAAGTCAGTATCCTGGTATACCCCACCTGGAATGGATCGGGTCCGTAAAAGTTATGATCATAATGAACGAACCATTCTCCACTCAACTCATTGTTTGCTGCAGCACCCGGATCAATATCTTCCGTAGCACAGGAAGACACCATAAATACCAGCACTGCAAATCCTATCAGTATATTAGTTTTCATTTTAAGTCTCGTTATTCGTATTGAAAATTATAAGCAAACCCCTGAGGATTTACTGTAATTGAAAATGTCTTGGCCACAGGATCATAGGAAGCATCCACACTGGTCACTCCAAATACAAAAGATTGTTGAATCACTATCATGTTGTCTCCATCCATCATAAAATAGAGCGGAAAAACACCAGCAAAAGCCATATCGGTACAGAAGAAGATATTGGTGGTACCCGGAACCAAGGAGATTACCCCCTTACGCTCTGGACGGCCAATATCTGCAATATTTCCGGTTACATCCGTTGCCACAATGGCAGGATTGTAAACGATTACCTGCTGAGATTTAGAACCCGGATAACCATCTGAGTTCTCCGCCGAGTATATCACTTCATAGATTCCCGGTGTTGAATTATTTACCGGATTAACAATATCAGGTGTTAACTCGGTTTCTCCTTCTTTCACCGTAGCTGAAGGCGTGAATGCAGATCCAGTAGCAATCACTACATTCTCACCATCTGTCAGTTCGAAAGTAGGGAAATAGGTCACTGTTGAAATCCCAACCGAATCACCTTCACTCTCGCAAGAGAGACCTCCGATAGACAGCCCAATCACTGCCAGAATCCCCATGTATTTATTCAATATAATATTCATCTTGCTCATGATTGATTTAGTTAACGTCCCACCAAAGTTTATCCGTAGCCAGTGTTTGTGCACTTGGGAAGTTGGCATTGGCTACTGACTCAGATTCCGGCAACAGATATCGTTTGATATAATCCGTACCTAATACCGTGTTTTTAGGCAGATACAATGCTGCCCCTGCATTCCCGGCTGGAGGATTTTCCTCATAGGTTGTGGTATTCTTCATTATGGGATAATCCATTCGATGCACCTCTAAAAATCCTTCAAAAGGATTGACATTGGCCAGCGCCACCCATTTCTGAACACCAATGTCACGCAATTGATCCGCAGCCGTGGCTGAAAATTCGTATGGCATGCCAGCTGCAAGGAATGAAGCATCCGCTGTTGCCGCTGAAGCTCCAACACGAGAAAATGCACTTTGAACAGCATTGTTATATAATGTCTGTGCATCATCTGTAATCAAGCCCTTTACGGCTAATTCAGCTCTGAAGAAATCCACCTCTGAGGTTGTTAAAAGATAAACCGGTCTTTTAGCATCCAAAATGGGCACTCTATTAGAGTTGGGAGGATTTGTTGCCGTTGTGGCCTTGTGATCCCCATGGTCCAGTAACAGGTTTCCGGATGTATTGGCTTTATAAGTTAAAGCTTCACGAGGGTCCCCATTATTGGTCAAAAATTCAGAGAGCGTTCTATTGGCCACAAGGTTGATCGTTGTGTTCAGGTTTTGATCCTGCGCATACATTGGGTTCTCCTTGTTGACCTGACTCTCAAAAATATCAAGCATGGCATCAGTAGCAAGGTAATTGCCTTCAGCTTCCACATCATTGATCACTTCGGTAGCCCATGTAGCATCATAGTCCAGATTCCTCATAGCCAATTTCAATTTCACAGAATTGGCAAAAGCTACCCAGCTATCAATGTCTCCGTTGAAAATATAGTCCTTGTCTCTTTCAGTCGCCACAAGTACAGCTAATGCACTGCTACCATTAGGATTGAACTCATTGTATAAGTCAAGTGCTTCATCTATGGCATCTACCAGGTGTGGATAGACATTCTCTCCATTTTCAAATGCTGGATTGAAGTTCGACGTGGTTTCTCCCTTGAATGCATCCGTGTAAGGGGCCTGACCAAAAGCATCAAAGATTATTTGAAACGTATAGCTTTCCAATACGGTGGCAATCAGGTATAATCTTGGATTGTAAGTCTCCGTAGCCAGACTGTATTCCTTCAGCTTTTGGATATCACTCAAAGCAGAAGAATAAAGTTCCACCCATAAATTATCACCATCATCAGCACGCATATCCATATCTATGATGGTGCGATACTGATTAGCTGTATTGTTTTGATTATAGTATTGAGCCCAAAGTGATCCATGAAGGGCAAAAGTTCCCCCAATGGCACTCGCCAGTGAGATCTCAATAGATGGCAATAGAAATACGCCCGGGTTGTCCAATATCGCATCCGGATCATCATTTACATCCAGATAGTCGTCACATGCAGAAAACATCATCGCCATCGCAACCATTAATGCTGTGGCGGTCTTTGCAATTCCCTTCTTATATATATTTGTCATTTTCATATCCAGGTATTGTTAGAACGATACATTAATCTTAAATCCATAATTTCTCACAGATGGATAACCTCTGATTTCCCCAAATTCGCTGGTAGAACCATTACCAGCCGTAGTGATTTCAGGATCTATCACATTGTTGGCAGCAGGTGTCCACAACCACAGGTTATTACCCACCAGGGCCAAAGAAGCAGACTCAATAAACATGTTGCTGAAAATGGATTTTGGCAGGTTATAAGCAATGCTTACCTCACGAAGCTTCACAAATGTCTTGGGCAATACCAAAGCCTGATCATTCCAGTCACCTGTATAATAGTTGTTCAGGTCGGTGGTAGTGATTGGAATGGTATTCTCCACATAGTTGCCTTCGGCATCCTCATAAACAGAATTTGGAACAACAAATGGCAACCTGTCATTATAGGTAGTGAGCGGATCCTTTCCGGTCCACATGGTAGATTGTTTGCTATAGGACAGGAATTTTCCTCCTTCTCTATAATCCACCTGGAAGTACAATGACAGGTCCTTGAATGTGAAAGTATTCATGAAACCCATGGTGTAGTCATACAATGTGCTTCCAAGGTCTACCCCCTGGGCAGTCGCCAGAGGCCGGCCGGTCTGAGAATCGACGATTACTTTGCCGTCATCAGTGGTTTGAGTACCGAAAGCCTTGATATGAGAAACGGTCTTTCCTTTGATGGCTACAACACTCGGAGAAACAAATCCTGTGATTGTCACTTCATCGAGTCCTTCTGTCAGATCTACCACCCTGTTCGTGTTCTTATCAAACTTATAGCTGAAATCCCAGGTAAATCCACCCAGATTCTCAATCGGTGTCATGTAGGCTGAAATCTCAATTCCTCTGTTGGTCATTTTACCTACGTTGTCCCAGATGGCATTAAATCCGGAGGAGGCTGCAAGCGTCCGTTGGAGCAACAACCCTTCCGTTGTCTTGTCATAGTAAGTAAAATCTATGCCCAACCGATTCTGGAACAATTTGATGTCAATACCTGTCTCAAAGTCTGTGGAAATCTCTGGCTTTAGATTCGGGTTTCCAAGTACGTTGCTATACTCATATCCGGTCGCCCCGGCTAGTGGAAAGGTAAGGTCACTGAAAGGAATTCCTGCAGTTACCTGACCTTGAACGTAGACAGGATTAACCACATAAGGGTCAGCATCATTACCGCTTTGCCCGTAACCAACCCTGATTTTCATGTAATCCATCCATCCGCTGGAACTCAATGCAGCGATGGCATCAGAAACGATGAAACTGGCATTTACAGAAGGATAGAAGTAAGAATTATTGCCTGCAGGTAACGTCGATGACCAGGTATTCCTTACCGATCCTGTCAGGTAAAGCAGATCATCATAGCTCACCTCAAGGATTGAATAGATGGCCTGTCTCCTGTAGATCCTGTATGGATATCCGGTGGAAACAGTTGGAATCGCAGACGTATTGGCCAGGTTTGGAAAAGACTGTTCCAATACCAGTGATTTCACCTCTTCCTCACTTTGGGTTTGTGAGTTGTGCTGCATATTGATTCCTGCCATCAGGTTTACATAGACCTTAGAAAACTTTTGGCCTGCTGACAGGAAAGCATCCAGATTATATAATCTCACATTCCTTTGAAATTCTCTGTAATAACCATCTATGTCATCCTGCGTCCCTTTATTGATACTGTTGTCATCCAGTGTGTATTTACCATCGTAGTTATGTCCAAAGGTATTTTGCACATCGCCACCAAACCTCACGGTTCCTTTCAGGTCAATGGGTTTATAGATATCGGCATTGAGGGTGACGCTGGCAATCATCCTATCTATAGTGGCCTCATTTGAGGTATTATCAATGGTGAAATATGGATTCCACAGATAAGGTGAAAAGTAGTTATTGGGATTGAAGAATGAATTCGGATCCTTGTAATTATCCATGTCAACAAGACTGATATCCGTCGGATGCTGTAGCACATCATCAAACAGGTTGGCACTACCCCCCTGACCTTGTCCGGTCGGAAGCGCTCTCACTTCCTTATTGATGTAATTGAAGCTTGTATTCACATCCAGGAAGCCCATTTTTCTGGAGGCTCCGAATTTGAAACTGTTCTTTTGAAACCCATCTTTGTCCCTGGGTACAATGCCATCACTAATCACATTGTTGTATGACACGTAGAAAGTACCATCCTCATTTCCGCTGGAAATAGAGACAGCATTATCATACATAGTACCTGTTTCGTAAAAGTCAGTCACCTGATCTTCCAGAAAAGAGAAGTTTTTGTACAGCTGACTGTTGTTTACAGGATATCCCCAAAGTCGGGAGTCATTGGTAAACCTGGGTCCCCAGTTTCCGTTCTCTTCGCTCGCGTAGTGTCCATCCCACCCCTGACCGAAAGTGCTTTGGTACCTGGGTGCTTTGAGCAGTGAGGAAAAGATAGTTGAAGAACTCAAAGTGACCCTGGGCTTGCCATTCAGGTCTTTAGATCCTTTTTTGGTAGTGATCATTACAACTCCGTTTGCACCGGCAGAACCATACAAGGCTGTGGCGGCAGAGCCCCTCAATACTGACATCGATTCGATATCTCCGGCATTGAGATCATTGATTCCATTACCAAAGTCAACCGTTCGGTTTACGTCTGCTCCGTTTGTATTGTAATTCTGATTGGTATTGGTGACAGGCACACCGTCGATAACATACAGTGGCTGTGTGCTTCTGCCGATATTGGCATATCCTCTTAATACCACATTGGTAGAACTACCAGGTGCTCCTGTACCACCAGTCACCTGAACCCCGGCTACCTTACCTGATAAAGCGGAAGTAAAATTGCTTGATGGCCCTCTGGTCAGGTCCTTTCCATCCACATTGGTGATGGAATAACCGACAGAGCGCTTATCTCGTGAAATACCAAGTGCTGTTACAACCACCTCCGCCAACTGTTTTACGTCAGCATTGAGCGTGATGTCAATGGTAGAGCGTTGCCCAATGATAATTTCCTGGGTCTCTAATCCGATAAATGAATAGATCAATGCATCGGAACCTTCCGGAACTGTGATCCTGTAGTTACCATCCAAATCGGTTGTAGTACCTTCAGTAGTCCCTTTTACAATTACGTTTGCCCCTGGCACAGGTTCCCCTGCGTCGTCGACAACCTTTCCGGAAATTTGCCTCTGTTGAGCATAGCCTATAGCGCAAACTCCCAGTAAAAGTATTACTAGTAGATTTCTCCTCATATACGTAAGAATTTTCTATTAAAAAATTTTTATCTGAGAGTAATGTTAGAAATGAAGAAATCCTGAAAATTGTAAAAAAGAATAGGACAAATGCGTAAGGGTAAACTCCTCAGGGTATTTTCAGAATATTATTTGGCAAAAAGGTTATTGATAATAATCTGAAGCCTTCTGAATACCGTTTTCACCAAACTTCAGACTAGTTAATTTTTTATTGATTCTCAATGAAATATCTTCAGAAATATGAATTTTTAAATCAACGCACTGTTTTTTAAACTAAATGATCAAAATTTCCGATAGGCATACCAACAAAAAATAGAGATTCCGGGTCTTTCGTACGATAATTAACCACAATCATGTTCATAAACGAACACATTTGGATCACTTAAATGAACAAATACATCATATTGCACTGATTTACAGATGGTTACGATTTATGGCATATATGTTGTCAACCTGTAGGCAGAGGACTTAATGACAACCAACAACTGAAGCAATGAAAAGATCAAAAACCCTACTCATCATATTCGGTGTGGCAATAGCCATACTGCTGTCGCTGACTCAATCACTAAAAGCCAGTGAAACACAGGAATTTCTCCATGCCAGGTCGGTAGAGCTGGTTGATACAGAACAAAAGATTAGCCACCTCACCATAACCTCCTTCTCTTTTGAACTATTTGTAAAAAATCTACCATATTTAAACTCAAAATAATCAGGCATGCCAACTAAAAGACTCTATCGATCATCTGATGCTATGTTGGGTGGCGTATGCGCAGGAATCGCAGAATACTTCGATCTTGACCCCACGCTTATTCGAATAGCTTATATTATTCTCACCATTGCGACGGTATTGTTACCATCTATCATTGGATATTTGATATTGTGGATTGTGATCCCACCCCGAGATTAGTTGATCTTAGATAAGGTATTGATCCAGCGAGTGGGCACTTCACCTTTTAAGGCAGTTTCATAATCAGAGTAGCTGCAAGGGATCATCCTGCTACGCATAAAAACGGTCTTTTCATCAGGATGCGGTACTTCCATCCACCACTTTTCAGATAATTTACTTTTATAAAACTTTATGGAAGATGGCTCGCTACCCAGCGCGACCTCATAGATGAGGTAGTCGTTTGACTGAAAATTCTTATCTCCCTTTCTGCTATAATAGCCCTCGATAAAATACCAGAGCATTGTAGCCACTACAAAAGCTGTCCTTTTATCTTCCGAGTCCTTCAGGACATTGTATTGATAAAAACCTGCGGAGCTCAGTTTATCGTTCAAGCCAGCATACCAGCACAGCTGACAAGCCTCTTCCCCAGTCAGGCCAAATACATTGGCATCTGCACCTCCAGGACAATATTGAGACTGGATGGAAGAAATGTCAAAAGACAACATATCTGCATCCCGTATCACAGGCTCCATCTCTTTGATGTTTTCTTTCACTACACCCAGTCGGATGGATTCAAAGCAGAGCTTTTCCATCAGTGCAATGTCTCCCGGGTCTATCAGATAAGATTGATGCGCCAGGTGATAGTAATTGAATAGATAATTGGGGTCATGTTTGAAGATTTTATGGATGTGGGTATCACTTGATATCCCCGTTTTTGGATCATCCAGGTCCATCTTACTATCTACATTAAGAAAAGTAATCAGCTTATTCTGATCCTCGTAAGCATAAAACTGTCCAAGATCTACATTATGGGCTCCCCCGATCAGGATCGGCAGGATATTCTGACTCATCAGATGGCCGCATACCTCCTTCAGTCTGAGATATGTATCTTCCAACTCCGGACCGTTTCGAAAGTTTCCTAAATCAAGGATTCTGACCGTCTCCGAGCCCTTTTTATGCTTGTAAAAGGATCGTCGGATTTCATCTGCTCCTTTTGACAACCCTCCCTGTTGGTCAGGGTCAGCGCCACGGGCTTCTTTTATACCAATTATTGCCAGGTCATGATTGCCCAGTTCAGGCATTTGATCCTGATTGATATAAATGGAATGTGCTATGGAAGAACCAGGAAGCTTTTTTAAATCAAACGAGTTATCAATGGGATCAAAAAAAAGTTTCAGGTCCATCTGGAGGATTGAAATTACGATTTAGAAAAGTCTACCTTTTCAAATGTAAATCAATTTAGTGTTATCCTCCGAAATCGTCGAATCGAATATTCTCATCCGGAATTCCGAAATCCTGTCCCATGCGCTCTACGGCTGCGTTCATCAATGGAGGACCACAGAAGTAAAGTTCTATTTCTTCAGGTGCCTCATGTTTGCTTAGGTATTGATCTATCACTGCCTGATGTACAAAACCTAAGAATCCATCTCCATTTTTGTCATTCATATCTTTCTTCACCTTCCAGTTATCTTCCGGTAGAGGTTCTGAAAGCACTACAAAGAATTGGAAATTAGGAAAGCTTTTTTCCAGCTGATAGAAGTGATCCAAATAGAACAATTCTCTTTTAGATCTACCACCATACCAGTAAGTCACCTTTCTGCCGGTCTTCAGCGTTCTGAACAAATGATACAGGTGAGACCTCATCGGTGCCATACCTGCTCCACCCCCTACATAGAGCATTTCCGAATCTGAAGGATTAATAAAGAACTCTCCATAAGGGCCGGAGATCGTTACTTTATCACCCGGTTTTTTGGCGAAAATGTAAGAAGATGCTATACCGGGATTAACATCCATCCATTGGTTTTTCGCACGGTCCCAGGGTGGAGTTGCTACCCTTACATTTAGCATGATCTCTCTACCTTCTGCAGGATAGGAAGCCATTGAATAAGCGCGCTCAACTGGCTCCGTATTTTTCATTTTCAGATCCCATAGACCAAACTTATCCCATTCCATTTGAAATTTCTTAGGATCATCATGCTCTGACGGATGCGCTGTAATATCAATGTCTTTATATTCAATCTCACATGGAGGAATCTCGATCTGGATATAACCTCCAGCCTCATAATCCATGTCCTCAGGTATCTCAACCACAAATTCTTTGATAAATGAAGCCACATTGTAGTTTCTTACTACGGTTGCTTCCCATTTCTTGATACCAAAAATTTCTTCAGGTATCTGAATTCTCATGTCTTGCTTTACCTTCACCTGGCAACCCAGGCGAACTCCTTCTTTTTGCTGAGTTCTACTTAAATGACCAGTTTCGGTTGGCAGAATTTCCCCACCACCTTCCAGGACAGTACACTTACATTCTGCACAGGTTCCTCCTCCTCCACAGGCTGAGGGTAAAAATATTTTTTCACTCGACAAAGTTGATAGCAGGGTTGACCCTGCTGAAGTGACCAGGGGATTTTTTTCATCTCCATTGATGATGATCTTCACAGGACCTGACTGGACCAGTTTTGATTGAGCAAATAATAAGATCAGCACGAGCAGTAAAATGACTACTGTGAAGGCGATGATGGAGGTAGTAATAACTGGAACCATGAGAAAACCTCTTTTAGCGTTTAGTTTTTAAAACGGAGCAAATATAAGTTATAATGTTTTCCAATTGAAGCCTTGGAAACATGTATTTGAATAACAGAATAACAATAATTATGTTGGGAGAAATTCAAGTGTTTATTGAAGCATTTTGAGTAAGGTGGTCAATTTTGATTTAAGATGTCGTCTGTCGACGATAAAATCAAGAAAACCATGCTCTAAAACAAACTCTGCGCTTTGAAATCCTTTGGGAAGGTCTTTCCCGATCGTCTCCCTTATGACCCTTGGACCAGCAAAACCAATAAGTGCTCCCGGTTCGGCGATATTAAAATCGCCTAGCATTGAGAATGATGCTGTCACTCCTCCCGTAGTAGGATCAGTGAGTAGCGAGATATAAGGTATTTTCTTTTCTTCCAGGATGGTGAGTTTGGCAGATACTTTGGCCATCTGCATCAGGGAATACCCGGCTTCCATCATCCTCGCCCCTCCCGACTTGGAGATCATGAGAAACGGAGTATTTGTTTTGGCTGCATGATCAATGGCTCTGGCGATCTTTTCTCCCACTACCGAACCCATTGATCCGCCAATGAAGGCAAAGTCCATACAGGCAATCACAATATTCATTCCGTTCATCTTGCCGTAAGCGGATCGCACCGCATCCTTCAGACCGGTCTTCTTTTGCGACTCAGCAATACGATGGGGGTAAGCTTTGGTATCCACAAACTTAAGCGGATCTGAAGATGACATCTTTTCATCCAGTTCGGTGAATTTGTTGCCATCAAAAAGGATCTCAAAATATTCCCTGGAACCTATTCTTACATGATATCCATCGTCCGGGCTTACATAAGCATTATTCTTAAGCTCACGCATATGAATAATGTTTCCACTCGGAGTCTTATACCACAATCCATCAGGAGCTTCCTTCTTCTTTTCAGTTGGAGTTTGTATTCCCTTGTCTTGTCTTTTGAACCACGCCATTCAGTTTACCTTTTTTGGGAAGGCAAAGCTAATGGTTTCTTCACAACTAATTAACCAGATTCGGAGTAAAGCAATCGATTTTGACTTCCATTAATTACTTTTGATTGTATACCATTAAAGCCTATGACCCCATTAACCAGAAGATCAATGCTGCAAAAATCTGGCATAATTGTAGCAGCACCCTTGATTTCTTTATCTGCTTGCCAGGAGAAAAAGCCACGGCATCAGTTTACTTTTTGCCTCAATACCAGCACAATCAGGGGGCAAGACCTGAAACTCACTGATGAAATAAAAACAGCTGCCGAAGCCGGATATGATGGTGTGGAGATCTGGATGAACAAGCTCAATGCACATATTCAGGAAGGGGGCACTACCGCTGATATAAAAGGCCTTGCATCAGACCTGGGGATCAAAATAGAAAATTGTATCAGCTTCCCGCAGTGGATCGTTGATGATGAGCAGAAACGGGCTGAAGCCTATGATCAGGCAAAAAAAGAGATGGATTTGCTCGCTGAAATTGGTTGCACCAAAGTAGCAGCGCCTCCTGCAGGGGCCACCAATCCTCCTTCGCTGAATCTCCTGGAAGCTGCCAAACGTTACAGGAAGTTACTCGAGATTGGTAGAGAAACGGGAGTCCTTCCACAATTAGAGCTTTGGGGGTTCTCTCACAACCTGCACTTATTTGGGGAAGTAATGTACGTGGCCTCTGAGGCTGCCCATCCGGATGCCTGTATACTGCCCGATATTTACCATATTTATAAGGGAGGATCCGATTTTGAAAGCCTGAGGATGCTGGACCCCTCTGCCATCCATATGTTTCATATGAATGATTATCCTGCTTCGCCTTCAAGAGTGGAAATCAAAGACAGCCACCGGGTATTCCCGGGAGATGGAGTGGCGCCCCTCGACAAAGCACTGGGATTTCTGATTGACAAGCATAAACCCATCGTGCTCTCTCTCGAACTCTTCAATGAGACCTACTACAAAATGAAGGCACTGGATGCCGCAAAGGAAGGATTAGATAAAATGAAGAAGGCAGTTGAAAAAGCGATTGCTTAGTCAACTACTCCTTTATTTCTTCGTAATCCACGTAGTCACCCCCTCTATATTCTTTGTTTGATCTTGCCTGCTTATTGTCAGGCTCTTTATCAATGTTCAGATTACTGTTGGGGGCTTTGCGCCTGGTGGTATATGATTGCTGCTGTCCCTGACGTGCTCTCTTCTGTTGCTCATACGCAGCACCAAACATGATCCTAAAGGCGAATCCTACCAACTTAAAAACAAGGTAGATCACCAATACGGATATGATAATAATTTTTAACATAGTATGTATGTTAACTTATCTACTGAGATATAGGTTTCGCTCAGCATAAATTTCCAGGAAGTAATCATCCATCAAATCATCAATAAAATAGATTGATTCTCCTGTTGATTTCATCTCAGGCCCCAGCTCCTTATTTACATTCGGAAACTTATGGAAAGAGAAGACAGGTTCTTTGATGGCATAACCATGCTTCTTAGGATTGAACTTAAAGTCTTTCACCTTTTTCTTACCCAGCATCACCTTGGTGGCATAGTTGACATAAGGTTCCTCATAGGCCTTGCAGATAAATGGAACAGTCCTTGATGCCCTTGGATTAGCCTCGATGATATATACCTTATCGTCTTTGATGGCAAACTGGATATTGATGAGCCCAACAGTTTTCAGCGCCAATGCAATCTTTTCTGTGTACTCCTCTATCTGTCTGATGACAAAGTCTCCGAGATTGTATGGCGGCAGGACTGCATATGAATCACCGGAATGGATCCCTGCTGGCTCTATATGCTGCATGATCCCGATGATATATACATCCTTCCCATCACAGATGGCATCCGCTTCCGCCTCTATGGCCCCTTCAAGGAAGTGATCCAACAGGATCTTTCCGTCCTGCTTATCTTTGATCAGGTTTACCACATGCTGTTCGAGTTCCTTCTCATTGATCACAATTTTCATGCTCTGACCTCCAAGTACATAACTGGGACGGACTAAAAGAGGGAAACCAATCTCCTTGGAAAGCTCAATGGCAGACTCAGCATCTTCTATGGTGCCATATTGTGGATAAGGAATTTTGTTTTCCTTGAGCAGATCGGAAAATCTCCCCCGGTCCTCTGCCAGATCAAGGGCTTCATAGCTCGTACCAATTACTTTGATTCCATATCTATCCAGCTTCTCCGCCAGCTTCAATGCAGTTTGACCTCCGAGCTGAACAATTACACCAATGGGTTTCTCATGCAGGATGATGTCGTAAATATGCTCCCAGAATACCGGCTCAAAGTAGAGCTTGTCGGCGATGTCAAAATCAGTAGAAACCGTCTCAGGATTACAGTTGATCATGATGGTCTCAAATCCACATTCCTTGGCAGCAAGTACACCGTGGACACAGGAATAATCAAACTCAATTCCCTGACCTATCCTGTTCGGACCAGAGCCCAGCACGATAATCTTCTCCTTATCAGTAGCCTCTGACTCATTCTCCTCATCAAATGAGGAGTAGTAGTATGGAGTCTGGGCGGCAAACTCTGCAGCACACGTATCCACCAGCTTATAAACTCTTTTGATCCCCTGATCATTTCTTCTGGTGAAGACTTCACTCTCCAGGCACTTCAAAAGGTGAGCAATCTGCCGATCGGCATAGCCCTTCTCCTTAGCCTCCTTCAGCACTTCTTTAGGTAAAGTATCCAGTGTATACTGCTCTATCTTCTTTTCCAGGTTGATCAAATCCTCTATCTGATGTAAAAACCAGGGATCAATCTTGGTAAGGTTCTGGATAGTCTTAAAAGGTATTCCAAGCTTAAAAGCATCATAAATGTGGAACAATCGGTTCCAGCTTGGATGCTCCAGACTGTAAAGGATTTCCTCCTGATCCTTCAGCTCGCGTCCATCCGCACCCAGTCCGTTTCGCTTGATCTCCAATGACTGACAAGCCTTTTGCAAAGCTTCCTGAAAATTTCTTCCAATACCCATGGCCTCACCCACAGATTTCATCTGAAGCCCCAGCTTTCTGTCAGAACCCTGGAACTTGTCAAAATTCCATCGTGGTACTTTTACGATCACATAATCAAGGGCAGGCTCAAAGTAAGCAGAAGTGGTTTTGGTGATTTGATTCTTCAGTTCATCCAGATTGTATCCTATGGCCAGCTTTGCTGCAATCTTCGCAATCGGATAACCTGTAGCCTTAGATGCCAGAGCTGATGACCTTGATACCCGTGGGTTGATCTCGATACCAATGATGTCGTCAGTTTCAGGATTTACCGCAAACTGTACGTTACACCCTCCGGCAAATTGACCGATGGCGTTCATCATTCTCTTGGCCAGGTCCCGCATGTTTTGATACACCGTATCCGGAAGTGTCATAGCAGGGGCAACAGTGATCGAATCCCCGGTATGAACTCCCATGGGATCAAAGTTTTCTATAGAACAGATAATGATGATATTACCTGCATTGTCACGAAGCAGCTCCAGCTCATATTCTTTCCATCCCAGGATGGACTGCTCAATGAGCACTTCATGGATTGGTGATGCCTGCAGACCAGCGTTGAGGGCTTTGTCAAATTCATCTGCATTATCGACGAATCCGCCTCCGTAACCTCCCAGTGTATAGGAAGGTCTGATTACCAGTGGAAATCCAATCTCCTGGGCAATTTCTTTTCCAGTTAAAAAAGATGTAGCCGTTTCTCCCACGCAGACCCCCACTCCGATTTCATTCATTTTTAATCGGAACTTCTCTCTGTCTTCGGTGGTCTCAATGGCGCCGATATCCACACCGATCAATTTCACTCCGAACTTGTCCCAAATTCCGGCTTTTTCACAATCGATAGCCAGATTGAGGGCTGTTTGACCTCCCATGGTCGGAAGGACGGCATCAATCTTATGCTTTTTTAATATTTCCTTAATGGATTGCTTGGTAAGCGGCTTCAGGTAGATGTTATCTGCAGTTACCGGATCAGTCATGATCGTTGCCGGATTGCTGTTGATCAGCGTAACTTCTATACCTTCTTCCCTCAATGACCTGGCAGCCTGGGAACCTGAATAATCGAATTCACAAGCCTGGCCAATGATGATTGGTCCACTTCCTATTATTAGTACTGATTTGATGTCGGGATTCTTTGGCATCTAAAGAGGTTTATTTTGGTAGGTACAAATTGGGGCAAAAATAAGTCAGCCATCCGATTTAATTCAAGCAATATCTGAAAATATCAAAAACACTTGCCAAGTAAGTGATTTGTCGTTGTATACGATTCTAATGAACCGTTCCTTATGACTTGTTTAAATCCAATTCCATCCCCAATTTTAACCACCGACCGGTTCAATAAGCTGGTTCTTAATCACTTAATCTAACCCTACTCTTCTCCTTGAAGAGTAGGGCTTTTTCTTTGCTTTCTCTCTTTTTATATTTGATTGATGAACAGGATTGACAGACTCAATGCTATTCTTATTCAATTGCAGGGTAAACCACGGGTAACCATTGAACACCTGGTGGATCGCTTTATGGTGAGTCCCAGGACGATTTTCAGGGACATAAAGTCATTGATAGAGTCAGGAATACCTATCGGAGGTGATGCTGGTTCAGGCTATTTTGTAGTAGAAGGCTACCATCTTCCCCCGGTGGTTTTCAATAAAGAAGAGGCAGCCGCGCTCCTTCTGGGATCAAAATTCATCAAACATCAGGCTGACAAAGAAGTTGTAAAAAACTTTGATGAAAGAGCCGTCCTGAAATATGCCGATAAAAACTATCTCAGCTCACTGGAAGAAAATATTTCTGTCGTTCCTTTTTCAAGAAATAACAATGAATTTCCAAATTCCTATATCTCTACTATTCAAAATGCACTTGCTGAGCAAAGGGTACTGAGCATAGCGTATTATGCTAACTATAAAGATCAATCTACCAAACGAGACATCGAGCCACTGGGATTGGTTTACTATTCAGGCCGCTGGCACCTCATCGCCTATTGCAGGTTAAGGAAAAGTATGCGTGACTTCAGATGTGACAGGATAGCCCATTGCAAGTTGCTGGTGGAAAAATATGATCGTACTGAGCATCCATCCTTTCCGACGTTTCTTGAGCAAATGATTGTTGGAACCGAAACCCGTGAAGTCATCATTCGTGTTCCAAAGAAAGTGGGCCGATACATTGGGAATCAAAAATATTACTATGGATTCGCCGGGGAAAGTATAATTGGCGACATGGTAGAAATGAAATTTTATACTCCCTCCTATGATTTTTTTGCTCGCTGGCTGCTCATGTTTGGCAAAGACGTCACCATCATCTCACCGGATGAATTACAATTAGTAGTCGAAAAGCTGGTAGTTGAGCTGCAACAACACTACCTGAACTTGCCGTCTCCGGTATCTCTCTGATTTTTTTTCACTTTTTAATATCCCAGTGACATAGGGCTGTCACTCAGGCGGATTTCTTTGAAGAAAAAAAGAAAGTATTATGGAAACAATGATTGAAAAACTAGACCTTAAAAAGGTCGACAAGACTTATTACACCGCAAAAAAAACTCCGGCTATCATTGACCTGGATTCCTACTTTTATGTCACTATTCAAGGTCAAAGCAGCCCTGATGATCCGAGGTTTATGCAAGCCATAGAGGCTTTATATGCTACGGTCTATGGCATCAAGTTCCTGGCTAAGGCTGAAGACAATGACTTTGTCGTTCCAAAAATGGAAGGACAATGGTGGATTGATCAGGAAGTGAAAAAAATGGATGATTTTCTGAAAGTACCTAAAGAACAGTGGAACTGGAAAATCATGGTGAGGATGCCGGATTTTATCGAAGGTAACCACTTCCACCGAACCATTGAATCCCTGAAAAGCAGGAAACCTGAACTCGACAACATCGATCAGATTCGCTATGAGCTGATCAATGAAGGAACATGTGCTCAGATCCTTCATACAGGCTCTTATGATGCAGAAGGTCCTACCCTTGAGAAGCTTCACGCATTTATCGAGCAGGAAGGGATGAGGATAAACGGTCATCATCATGAGATTTACCTGAAGGATCCAATGAAAAATGCACAGGAAAATCTGAAGACGATCATCAGGTATCCAGTAGCCAAAAAATAATTAAGATGAAATCAATTGGATTGAGAACAACTATTTACCAGGTCCCGGATCTGCAGGCAGCTAAGGAATGGTATGCTAAAGCTTTCGAGACAGAACCTTATTTTGATGAACCTTTCTATGTGGGATTCAATGTTGCAGGTTATGAGCTTGGGCTGATCCCTGGGGATTCCACAAATCAAAAGTCGGAAAATATATATTCCTACTGGGGTGTTGAGGACACTGAATCTGCTCATGCCGACCTGGTAGCCAAAGGAGCAAAACCCTTCGAAGAAATAATGGGTGTAGGAGGTGATATCAGGGTAGCATCCCTAAAAGATCCATGGGACAACATCATCGGGATCATCTATAATCCTGGCTTCAGGATCTAGTCTAATCTATGTTCTTGGCATGAAAAAAGGGGCGAATTTATTTGACCCCTTTTTTTATTCTGGTAGATTCGTTCATTCACAACAACAAAAGATTCACAGATGAAAGCAGGATTTGGAATTATCATGATCGCATTGGGTATCTTTCTCATTTATTGGGCCGAGTCTCATTCACCCAAAGATCTGGGAAAGGTTATTGGCAATACCTTCTCCGGAGGTTACACACTATCCGAACCGTGGTACTACGTTTGTCTGGGTGCAGGCATCCTCGTTGGTGTCGTAGGCGTCCTCAGAACGTACAAATCCATGAAATAAAGCACAAGGCCTATTACATATGAATAGGCCTGTTATCTGTTGCAGCCAGGCAGGCCTCTCTTACTGCTTCCATATAGGTAGGATGGGCATGAGACATACGCGAGACATCTTCTGCAGAAGCCCTGAATTCCATGGCTGTGACGCCGGCAGCGATCATATCGGCAGCTCGTGCGCCTATGATATGCATGCCAAGGATTTCATCCGTTTGTTTGTCAGCAATTACTTTCACCAGACCATCTACGTCCATACTGGCCCGGGCACGACCCAGAGCTTTGTATGGGAATGAACCAATCTTGATCTGACGCCCCGCTTCCTTAAGCTGCTGCTCGGTATATCCTACAGAAGCGACTTCTGGCCAGGTATAAACCACACCCGGGATCAGATGATAATGGATGTGCGGTTTTTGTCCGGCGATGGTCTCTGCCACAAAAGTGCCTTCTTCCTCAGCCTTGTGCGCAAGCATGGCGCCCTTCACTACATCGCCGATGGCGTAAATATTGTCTACTTTGGTCCTCAGGTGGTCATCAACCTCTACCCTGCCCTGCTTGTCCGTTTCAATGCCTACTTTTTCTAAACCAAGACCTTCTGTATAAGCTTTTCTGCCAATGGATACCAGACAATAATCTCCCTTGAAATCCACCGTCTTGCCATCTTTACCTTCTGCTTTTACGGTCACTGTTTTACCCTTTTTCTCAACTGATGTCACTTTATGACTCAGGTAAAACTCAAAACCCAGCTTTTTCAGGGATTTCTGTAGCTCCTTGCCCATAGTCACATCCATGGTGGGGATGATGCTGTCCAGAAATTCTATCACAGTCACCTTAGCACCCAGACGCGCATAGACTGAACCCAATTCCAAACCAATTACGCCACCGCCGATGACAATTAAATTCTTGGGAACCTCTTTCAGGTTGAGCGACTCCGTACTGGTGATCACCCGGTCTTTGTCCAGCTTGATAAATGGCAGGGACGCGGGCTTGCTGCCCGTAGCAATAATTACCTTTTCAGAAGTAATGGTCTTTTTACTCTTACCATTTACTTCGATGGTGTTCTTGTCTTTGAATGACCCTACTCCAGTGAGCACATCAATCTTATTTTTCTTCATCAGAAAAGCAATCCCATCCACATTCTGCTTCACCACGTCATCCTTTCTGGTGATCATCTGCTTCAGGTTTACTTTAGGGGCAGGGATATCGATACCATGCTCTTTGAAGGTATGTGAAGCATTGTGGAAGTGCTCTGAGGAATCCAGCAATGCTTTGGATGGAATGCATCCCACATTGAGACAGGTACCCCCCAGGGTATCATATTTTTCAATGATTGCTGTTTTCATTCCAAGCTGGGCGCAACGAATTGCGGCAACGTACCCACCGGGACCTGATCCGATCACTGTAACATCGTAATCCATAGGTAAATAATAAGTATCAGGACTATGTCCTGGTTATAAAATAATTAAACTCCTAGCAACAATCTGGTAGGATCTTCCAACAACTCCTTCACTCGCACTAAAAAGCTTACTGACTCTCTTCCGTCAATGATCCTGTGATCATAGGACAATGCCACGTACATAATAGGTTGGATCTTTACCTCGCCATTTACTGCAACCGGCCTTTCTACGATATTGTGCATACCCAGGATCGCCGCTTGAGGTGCATTGATGATCGGGGTAGAAAGCATAGACCCGAAAATACCTCCATTGGTAATGGTAAAGGTACCTCCCTGCATTTCGTCAATGCTCAGTTTGCCATCCCTTGCTTTCACAGCCAGCCTGATCACTTCTTTTTCAAACTGATCGAAGCTCAGGGACTCTGCATTTCTGATCACTGGCACGACCAGTCCTTTCGGAGTGGATACCGCAATGGAGATATCCGCATAGTCATTATAAACAATCTCTTCACCATCAATCATGGCATTTACAGCAGGCCATTCCTTCAGCGCCATGCTACAGGCTTTGCCAAAGAAGGACATAAAGCCCAATCCTACCTCGTACTTTTCTTTGAAAGCCTCTTTATATTTTTTCCTCAACTCCATGATAGGCCCCATATTCACCTCATTGAAGGTGGTCAGCATGGCAGTTTCGTTCTTCACTGAAACCAGACGCTTCGAGATGGTCTTTCTCAGAGAGGTCATCTTTTCACGGCGCTGCGCTCTGCTACCAGGGGCGGACATCACAGGTGCTCCTTCAGCGGCAGGCTTGGCCGCTGCAGCTGGTTTCTCGGCTTTTTGAGCATTTAAGGCATCTTCTTTGGTGATCCTTCCGTCGCGACCAGTGCCTTTGATGTCTTCACTCTTAATTCCCTTTTCTTCCATGATCTTGGCTGCAGCAGGTGACGCGTGACCAGCAGCATAAGATCCCTCTTTCTGTTCTGCAGCAGCGGATTGAGCTGCAGGCGCATCACCACCTGAAGAAGCCGGCTGAGCGGATGAACCACCTTCCATTTCTTCGATCTTACAGATCAGGGCACCAATGTCTACAGTTTCACCTTCTTTCACAACGATCTTCAAGATCCCGGATGCTTCAGCTGTCAGCTCAAACGTGGCTTTGTCTGATTCGATCTCTGCAATGACTTCATCTAACTCCACAAAATCCCCGTCTTTCTTAGACCAGGAAGCAATGGTTACCTCGTTGATAGACTCCCCAACTGCAGGGACCTTCATTTCTATTACATTGCCGGTGGATTTAGGTTCAGATGAAGCTTCCTCAGCCTTGGCAGGTTTCTCCTCCTTAGCTGCTGCCTTGGATTCTGACTGTCCGTTTGACTTGGCAGAATCATCGATTTCACAAAGCAATGCCCCAATGTCTAAAGTGTCACCTTCCTGCGCCTTGATATGCAAAACGCCGGACGTTTCAGCAGTCACTTCAAATGTTGCCTTATCAGATTCCAGCTCGCAGAGAACCTCATCCATTTCCACATACTCACCGTCTTTTTTGTTCCAGTTCGCAATGGTTACCTCCGAGATAGATTCGCCTACCGACGGGACTTTTATTTCTAAACTCATAAGTTCAGTTATTAAGATTTAAATGCGTTTTTAACAATTTCAGCCTGATCCTGCTTATGCACTTTGGCATAGCCAGTGGCAGGGGATGATCCTGCTTTTCTGGAGATCAGGGACAGGTCCAGACCGGAAACGCGGAGCATGAATCCCCATGCACCCATGTTTTCTGGTTCTTCCTGTACCCAAACCAGCTTAGGCTTATTATATTTCTTTAAGACCTCGTCAAGGGTTTTCTTCGGGAATGGATGTAGCTGCTCAACCCTGACGATCGCCACATCTTTGATTTTTTTCTTCTCCTGCTCTTCCAGCAAGTCATAATAAATCTTGCCTGTACATAACAATACCCTCTTCACATTTTTCTTGGTCACATAATCATCGTCATAGACCTCCTGGAATTTACTCCTGGTGAAATCTGCTTCCGGAGATACCACCTTCGGATGTCTGAGCAATGATTTGGGTGAGAAGACCACACATGGCTTTCTGAATTCCCAACTGATCTGTCGCCTTAGCAAATGGAAAATGTTTGCAGGGGTAGTCACATTGGCAATGATCATGTTTTCCTGCGCCGACATCTGAAGGAATCTCTCCGGACGGGCACTTGAATGCTCCGGTCCCTGCCCTTCATATCCATGAGGTAACAGCATCACCAGGCCATTCATTCTTTGCCATTTGGTCTCCGCCGATGTGATAAACTGATCGATCACTACCTGTGCTCCATTTGAGAAATCTCCGAACTGTGCTTCCCAAACAACCAGGGCATTGGGGGTGGCCATGGCATATCCATATTCGAAACCAAGCACTCCATACTCCGACAATAAAGAGTTATAGATCCTAAAAGGTTCCTGTCCTTCCTTTACATTGTTGAGATTGCAATAGGCTTCATTGGTATTGGAATCGTGTAGATAAGCATGCCTGTGTGAAAAAGTACCCCGTCGCACGTCCTGACCGGACATACGAACAATTTTACCTTCGGCAAGTAAAGATCCGTAAGCCAGCAACTCAGCATCTCCCCAGTTCAGGACTTTATCCTCCAGGAAATTGCTCTTTCTATCTTTGAGCAGCTTTTCGATCTGCTTCAACGGCTTAAACCCTTTAGGTATGGTAGTGAGTGCTGAGGCTACCATGTCATATATTTCCTGATTGATGGAAGTATCCGGTGACTCATTAAAATCTTCCGGCTTGGACCTTCTCAGGAAGTGCCACTCCTCCTCGATTTTCTGAGGTTTGTATGGAAGTGGGTTTTGTTTTACCTCATTCAGCCTATCCTGCAGCTGCTTTTTAAACTCCTTGTCAAGCTTATTGGCTTTGTCCTCACTGATATCTCCCCTGCTGATCAATGATTTCACATATATATCCCTTGGATTCGGGTGCTTGGAAATCAGGTTATACAGCTTTGGTTGGGTAAACTTCGGCTCATCACTTTCATTGTGTCCGTGACGGCGATAGCAAAGCAGATCAATAAAAATGTCTTTGTTAAATTTCTGACGGTACTCCACAGCGATCTTGGCTGCAAAATTCACAGCCTCGGGGTCATCACCATTGATGTGCATCACCGGAGCATCCACAATCTTGGCCAGATCTGTACAATAAATACTTGACCGGGCATCGTCGTAATCCGTGGTGAATCCTACCTGGTTGTTGATCACAAAGTGAATGGTACCCCCGGTGCTGTAGCCCGGAAGCAATGACATCTGGATGCATTCATATAATATACCTTGCCCTGCAATGGCCGCATCACCATGTATCAAAATAGGAATGGCCTTTTTGAAGTCACCCCTGTATTCATCATCAATTTGTGCCCTGGTGTAGCCAAGCACTACCGGATCCACCGCCTCAAGATGTGAAGGATTTGGTGCCAACTTCACATAAATTTTCTTACCGCTTGTAGCTTCGATAAAACTGGAATATCCCAGGTGATACTTCACATCGCCATCGCCCATGGTGAGGTCTGGGTCTGTATTGCCTTCAAACTCTGCAAAGATCTCATCATAGGTTTTCCCCATGATATTGGCCAGTACATTCAACCGGCCTCGATGCGCCATACCAATCACCACTTCCTCAGTGCCCAACTCAGAGGCATAATTGATGATTTTGTCCAACGCTACGATGGTGTTTTCTCCACCTTCTAACGAAAAACGCTTCTGACCGATAAACTTGGTATGAAGGAAGTTTTCAAAAACGACTGCTTCATTGAGTTTGGAAAGTATCTTGTTTCGTGATTGTTTGTCAGGTGTGATGTCCACCCCTTCAGTCTCCACTTTGGTTTTGAACCATTCGAAGATATCGGCATTTCGAATGTGGTTATATTCATACCCAATGTGGCCACGGTAGATCTTTTCGAGCCTTTCGCTGATTTCTCGCAGAGAGGCCGTGCCTATTCCTATCTCCTGGCCGATTTCGAATTTTTCATCAAGATCTGCTTCACTCAGATCAAAATCGCTTAATGATAGCCGGGTCACATGCTTTCTTCTTTCTCTCACCGGGTTGGTATCTGAGATAAGGTGTGCACGGGATCGGTGTGCATAAATATAATTCCTCACCCTGATCTCTTTTGGAGAGATTACTTTGGCTCCTGTAGCGGGTGCCTCTACGGCCGTGCCATTTCCACCAAACTTTTCCTGAGAAAACTCAAATCCTTCAAAAAACTTTTGCCAGGACGGATCTACAGACTCCGGATCCTCTTTGTATTGTTTATACAAGTCATCTATATAGCTGACATGTGCATTGGAGATATAGGAATATTTATCCATGGGGTTGCTTATTAGCTCGAAACGAGAACAAATATAGGGGTTACTATACAATATTAATAACCGTATAACCGCATATACGAATGTTGCATCATTTCAAACTAAGAACTGAACAATAGTTTTATTATATCAAACAAGTCATTATCTTTGCGCTCCTTTTAAATAAATTTTGAATGGACGGGTTCCATAAACAAAAGAAATAATATGCCAGTAAAAATCAGACTGACGCGTCGAGGACGCAAAAAATTCGCAATCTATGATGTAGTGATAGCCGATTCCAGAGCCCCCAGAGACGGGCGGTTCATTGAAAAAATCGGAACCTACGATCCAAACACCAATCCTGCTTCTATCGTACTTAATGATGACAAGGCCTTTGACTGGGTGATGAAAGGTGCACAACCTACAGACACAGTGAGAGCTATGTTGTCTTATAGAGGAATCATGTACAAGAAGCACTTACAGATCGGTGTGAACAAAGGTGCTATTACTCAGGAAGAGGCGGATAAAAAATTTGAAACCTGGATGGCAGAAAAAGAAGCCAAGATCCAGTCTAAAGTTGACAAACTAGCCAAAGAAAAAGCAAGCAGCGCCAAAGCCAGACTTGAAGCTGAGAAGAAAGTATCAGATGCAAGAGCTGAAGCCATTGCGGCCCGTAAGAAAGAAGCTGACGCTGCACTTGCTGCAGAAGTAGCTGATGCAGGAGCCAGCAAAGAGGAAAAAGCACTTGAAGAGGAAGCCCAGGAAGCTGTAGCAGAAACGGAGGCTAAGGCAGAAGCACCTGCTGCGGAAGCTCCTAAAGCTGAGGAGGCTCCTAAAGAAGAAGCCAAAGCTGAGGAAGCTCCTAAAGCGGAAGAAAAGCCTGCAGAAGCTGAGGCTCCTAAGGAGGAAGCCCCTAAAGCTGAAGAAAAGCCAGCAGAAGCACCAAAGGAAGAGGCTCCAAAAGCTGAAAAGAAAGAGGAGGCTCCGGAGACTAAAGCTGAAGAAGCAAAAGAAGAAGCTCCCGCAGAAAAAGAAGGAGACGACAAAGAAGCAAAATAAATGCTTTGTGAATGAGTTATGACAATTACTTTGAACTGGGTAATGTCGTCAAGACTCATGGCCTGAAAGGCGAGCTTATACTCCTGCTGGACGTAGACCAGCCGGAATACTACAAGAAATTGGAATCAATTTTCCTGGAGATCAATGGAAAGTTGGTTCCTTTTTTTATTCAGGAGATCAGTCTCCGTGGTGACCAGGCCCGGCTGACCATTGAAGACATCGATTCCCAGGACGCAGCAAAAGAGCTCGTAGGAAAAATGGCCTTCTTGCCCCTTTCCGCTCTACCCAAACTGAAAAAAGGACAGTATTACTATCATGACCTGATCGGCTGCCAGGTATTTGAGCAGGAAAAGCTCATTGGGACCGTGCTGGAAATCATTGAAGCTCCCAACAACATGCTGATGAGTGTGGATCATCAGGGCAAGGAAATCCTGATCCCCATGGAAGAAGAGATCATGCTGTCTGTTGACCTGGAGCAATCGAGGATCCAGACTTCCCTGCCAGACGGCTTATTAGATGTATATTTAGATCCATGAAATGAGACTGGATATCCTCACATGCCTCCCGGAGCTGTTTGAAGGCCCCATGAATCAGAGCATTGTTCGGCGATCTATGACCAAGGGCCTGGTAGAGATTGAGATTCACAACATCCGGGACTACTCCACGCACAAACAAAAAAGTGTGGATGACTATGCCTTTGGAGGCGGTGCCGGCATGGTGCTGACCATTGAGCCCATCGACAACTGCATTACCGCGCTTAAAAAAGAAAGAGACTATGACGAGGTGATCTACCTCACCCCCGACGGAGAAACCCTGAACCAGGGAATTGCCAACGGGCTCTCATTGAAGAAAAACATGATCCTGCTGTGTGGCCACTACAAAGGCGTGGACCAGCGTGTGCGCGACCACCTGGTTACCCGCGAGATCAGCATCGGCGACTATGTACTCTCCGGGGGAGAGCTTGCTGCCATGGTGTTGGCGGATGCCCTGATCCGGCTGGTCCCTGGCGTACTTAATGACGAGAGCTCGGCGCTCACCGATTCCTTCCAGGACAACCTCCTGGCCCCACCCGTCTATAGCCGCCCGGCCGAATATAAAGGCTGGAAGGTACCCGACATCCTTCTCTCCGGCCACGAAGCCAAAATCGAGGCCTGGCGCCATGAGCAATCCATAGCGCTGACCAAAAAGAAGCGCCCGGACTTGCTGGATGAGTAATTTTTCTTAAAATCCGTTAGATTTATAGGCGATATAAGGCAGTTATATGACAAATCGTCACATAACTGAATGTTACCTGCCATACCGAAATGTTCAAGAGATATCAACTAATTCAAACTGAATCTGAACTTACACTTAAGAAATCTCAAAAAAGGCAAACTCTCAACCTAATCGTTTACTTGATCTTGATTATTGGTTGGTATGCCGGAATTTTTAACCAGAATGTCAACGCAGCCGAGAACCAAGTCATTTATCTATTCTATTTGGCTCCGCTTCTATTATTACCCAAACTAGTTCGTTTTGCCAGGAACTCTCTGAGTACAGAAACTTTCACATTCAACTTAACAACAAAAGGGCTATCTCACAATTCAAAGTTAATAGCCACACTCCATGATATTCAAAAAGTTGTCGTTGGCTATGAAAAGGGTGAAATCGAAGAATGCACTTTGGAACTGCTTACAAATAGAGAAAAGATCATAATTGATAAGACTGATGCATCTCTCAACAAGGAGGTTATCGAAACAGCTAAACAACTCTCAAGATTTCTTAGAGTCTCTGTTGAAGATAAACATCCGTACATAGAAAAACTCTAAGGCAGGTAAAATGCGGTATGATGAATGGCCTTAAGCATTTCATAGCCACTACGAACCTTACCGCCAAATCTACTCCGGGAGCTGTAGGGTTTCTTCTGGCCCTTGGAGTACCCGGAATCATTCATTTACTGTTTGCAGTCGGAATTTTCCCGTTGCATCTCACAGCAGATTTAGCTAGTTTAGATTTTCATTGCCTGGGGAGGGCCACTCGCCTTATTTTGCCGTTTGATTCAATTTAGAAACTGCCAGATTGAAAGAATTTCCAGAGAACATTATATTCAAGTACCCATGGAGAAACTATCAAAAGCGTGTACTTGATGAACTGGAAGAACACCTTGATGATAATCACTTACATGTAATTGCCCCACCTGGTTCTGGTAAAACAGTTCTTGGACTGGAGGTAATGACAAGGCTTAACCAGCCAACTTTAATTCTCGCCCCAACCATTGCTATTAGAAATCAGTGGGTAGAAAGATTTTGTGAATTATTCCTGCCGGCTGACCAACGACCAGAATGGATCTCTACAAGTATAAAAGATCCTAAACTAGTGACGGTATCGACATACCAAGGATTGCATGCGGCCTGCACAGATGGGAAGGAAGTTGAAGATGAATTTGAAGAGCTGGAATCTGAATCGTGCGAAGAAGACAATAGTTCTAAACCAACCAAACTGAATGAAGTAATTCAAGCTCTTGAAGGCGTAAGTCTTGGCGTCATCATTGTTGATGAAGCTCATCATTTAAAAAACGCATGGTGGGAGAGTCTCATCCAAATAAAGAACAACCTCAACACAACTATAGTGGGTCTAACCGCAACTCCTCCATACGATGTATCCTATTCAGAGTGGTCAAGGTACCTTGAACTAAATGGCCCAGTGGATACTGAAATATCTGTACCCGAACTTATCAAAGAAGGTGACCTTTGCCCACATCAGGACTATCTAGTCATTTCAGAACCCACCGATAATGAACTTACAAAAATCAATGAATATCGAAAAACAACAAGAGAAGCCTTTGATTTATTCGCTCAGGATAAGAGAATCGTAGAACATCTCGGATCTACAGAACTTATCAGGACTCCTGAAACCCAACTAGATTGGATTTACTCTAACATGGGGTATTATTCTGCTATACTTATATTCTTAAATCACAATGAATTTCAAGTAGAAGATCACCATGTCAAGATTACTGGAAACAAGCTTTCACAGCTCCCAAAATTGACAAAAGAGTGGCTAGAAATACTTCTAGAATACTATTTAAAGAAGTTTGAGGAAGAAGATGATCAAGTCATTCAACATCAAAAGAGCGTTACACTTGTTCTGAAAAAGGCCGGATTAATGGAAAGAGGCCGAATCAATTTTACAGACGATTCGAAACTTGAAAAATTACTTACATCTAGCCTCGGAAAGTTAGAAAGTATTAGCCGTATCACTGAATTTGAATCTAAGAACCTCAAAAACGATTTAAGGCAAGTCATACTTGGAGACTTTATTAGAAAGGAATATTTATCAGACACTATCGACATCAATAAACTTGGGGTAATTCCAATATTTGAAAGTCTCAGAAGAAAAAAAATTGACGGTCTAAAAATTGGTGTTCTTACTGGTTCATTAATAATTATTCCTGAATCAGCAATTGGTAAACTAACTGAGGTAGCTGCTAAATATGGGATACATACTGTGAACACTCAACCTCTTCAATATGATTCAAATTATTTGATAGTTAATGTGAATGATAAACTGAGACACGATATAGTTCACATCGTGACTCAAACATTTGAATCCGGAGAAATTACTGTTTTAGTAGGAACAAAATCATTGCTGGGAGAAGGTTGGGATGCTCCTTCCATAAATGTACTTGTTCTTGCCAGTTTTGTTGGCTCATTTGTGTTGTCGAATCAAATGAGAGGAAGGGCAATCAGAACTGTTAGATCCAACCATGAAAAAACAGGTAATATTTGGCATTTATTATGCAGCGATCCAACTAGCCCAAATGGAGGTAAAGACCTTGAGACTTTGCGAAGAAGATTCAAAAGTTTTGTAGGGATATCGGAAAAGGAGATTAGAACTATTGAAAACGGACTTGGCCGATTAGTAATTCCGAAACCATTGGATAAGTCGGCAATCTCCGCTTTTAATAAAAGGATGTTTTCATCTGCTGCTGAAAGAGAACTATTGAGAAATCAATGGTACGAAGCAATTGGCAATGGAACCTCTCTGATTGAGGAAATCAAACTTCCATTTGAAGAAGAGGAAGACTATCAAACGCTTAAAAAACTCTATTTGAACAAGACCATAAAATACTTATTATTTGAACTAGGCTTGGGTCTAACATTTTATGCTCAAGAATTCCTAGAACAGCTCCCTAGATTAAGAGACTTATTTAGAACCCAGGATGGAAGGTGGTCTATTTTAGTGTTCTTCATTCTTGGGGCATTTGCTTTTTTCGGAAGGCAGCTTTTTATAGCCTTTAAATTATTTGTTAAGTATAGAGACATTTCTAAAGACATTCATCGAATTGGAAATTCCCTTCTTCGAACATTAGTTGATACTAAACACATTCAAACGGACATATCAAATCTAACTGTAGAATCTTCTGTCAATCGTTTTGGAGAGGTCTTCTGTCACTTAGAAGGCGGGACGACTTTTGAAAAAGCTGTCTTCATTAAGTCTCTTCAAGAAATTGTGACACCTGTGGACAATCCAAGATACCTAATAATTCGGCGGAGCACCTTGTTCAACATGATCAACCAAAGGGACTATCATTCAGTACCTGACATACTAGGTAAACACAAAACAATGGCAACCAAGCTAGCCAACTACTGGAATAAATTAGTTGGAAGTTGTACACTCATTTTTGCTAGAAATTCTGAAGGCAGGGCGATATTACTAAAAGCAAGATTCAACTCCCTGGCATCTGAATTTCGTGAAAAGGCGGAACGAACAAACAGGTGGAAATAACTAAGCCCAACAAAATTGATATAGCACATGCCACTACTGAGAGTTACTTTGGAACAGAATGCAAACTCAAATACTTTAGTGGATAAGTTTAGAGGCACATTCCATATCTGGACGTTGTGAATAATGAAAGTGCATGAAAAAATTTTATATACAGTATTAATCCTGTTGTGCTACACTTCAAATGCTCAGCAAACCAACCCCGACTATTGTGAACAATTTAGGTTAGCAATTGACTACATAAAAAAAGACAAAAACGCCAAAATTAGGTCTTTTGCTGTTGATACTTTGTTGCGAAATGGGTGGAATTACAATATGTTCTCCACAGAATATATTGCCACAAAGCTTAATTTAAACGAGCAAAAAGTCATATCAGACAAATCAGAAAAAGCTAAACGACTATGGCAACGACTTGAAAATAATTCCTCCTTTTATGATGGAAAAGCTATTCTTTGCAAAGACATTAATACTAAAAGAAGAAAGTCAAACACCATATTTTCCAAATTAGATGATGAAACTTTATTAGTCAATCTCACTACTAAACGGGTAGGAAAAGAGGGCTCCAACGGAATAGCCTATCTATTTTTTTTCGACAAAAAAGAAATCATAAAAGTGTTTAAAAGTTCTTGGATTGAATAGGCACGATTATGAGTCTTGAGCTACCACCCATCCGCACATACGTGTTCTGCTATACGCATATGCTCTTTCCTTATCTAATCCCATGCGGATCAGATTTTTGCGCTTGCGTTCACGGCTTTTTCCAGACTACGCGTCCGTCATGCCAGATACAGTAACGAAGGCGATTCCTCAGCCACTCATCGAGTCCTTTAAGCTTAGCATGACTATTTCAGACGAAAATTTTCATTCTGCTGAAGTCCATATAAATGTCTGATTAGGCATCCAACTTTTTTCTAAGTCGTACAATCCTTGTAAATATTTGCTGGAATAACCTGGCAATACAAATCCTATTTTCTCGTGTTGTGGAAGAAAATATAAACCCAAAATGAACATCAAGGAATACTTAAACAGGATTGAATATGATGGAGAGGTAACTCCTGAAATCGCTGCTTTAAGAGAACTTCAGCAGAAACATCTTCTTAGTGTTCCATTTGAAAACCTGGATATCCACTATGGAAGACCCATCCAATTAGATACAGCCAGCTTTTATGACAAAATTATTACTAATAAAAGAGGAGGGTTTTGTTATGAACTGAATGGCTTGTTCCAAATATTGCTGAATAAGTTAGGTTTCGAAGCTAAAATAATCTCCGCAAGGGTTTATGATGAAGGAAAAGGAACCTTTGGGGAAGAATATGATCATTTGGCCATAATTGTAGATACAGATCAATCAGAGTATTTGGTAGATGTTGGGTTTGGTGAGTTTGCCTTTCACCCTTTACTACTTGAACCCAATAAAATACAAGATGACCCAAGAGGAAAATTTATCATCGAGAAAGAAAACGATCATTATACGGTTTCCAAATTAAAAGAGGGATCGAAAAATGTCGCTTACAGGTTTACAGACCAGGCAAGAGCTTTAAGTGAATTTAAAGGGATGTGTGATTACCATCAAACAAGCCCAAATTCACATTTCACACAAAAGAAACTGATAAGTAGGGCAACAAATAAAGGTCGAATAACCCTCACAGGCAATACCATAAAAATCACTGAGGGTGATGCTGTTCAAAAATGCATTGAATTCCCCAAAGAAGCATATGGCCAGCAATTGCGCACCTGGTTTAACATGGATGAAATGAAAATAAGCAGCCAGCAGGGAATAGTTAGACTAAGTATGAAAAACTAAACGGAATCAACCTCACTGAAAATGAAATCTTACCCTTCATACAATGTGATCTGGAAATACCAAATAAGGTCCGGGTATAAAGAAAAGTTTGAGCTAGCCTATGGGAAGGAAGGTGTCTGGTCATCCTTCTTTTCAAAATCTGAAAATTACAGAGGCTCGTACCTATTGATAAGCAATGAAGAAGTATATACTTATATGCTTATTGATACCTGGATCAATCAACAATCCTACGAAGATTTTATCAGGATGAACAAGGAAACCTATGAGGAAATGAGTTCAGGATTCGAATATCTCTATGAAACGGAGGAGAAGATTGGAACATTTAATTCAGTCAGGTAGCGTGCTCACTTTCCTATGTGTCCTGCATCTTGTACTTTGAAGATACCGGCAGATAAGCTATTTTTATCGGAATTAATTAAGCTCGGAGGCCACAGCGCCATATCTGAGCATTGTGATCCATTGGTCATTCTAGACGGAAATCAGGTAACTTTGCGCTATGGCAACAAGGGAGAAACTCAGAAATATTATCCTTAACAGGGTCAAGAAACTTTCGGACGACAAACTCCGGAACCTTGACGTCTACCTAAATGATAGAGAATCTCATCCCAATACGGAGAAATCCCCTCTGCCATTTAGCGGAATTTTCGAGGATTTGAAATTGGATGAACTAACTTCTGAACTCCACAAATCGAGAGAGGATAACAACGAACGAATTCCGAAATTTTGAATCGATCACTTGTTAACACTGATATCCTATCGTATTTCCTGAAAGGCAATCAAAAAGTGGCTAAGAACTTTGAACTTAACCTCAAGGAATAATCCCAAAGTCACGATTTCAGAGATTACCTATTTTGAGATTCTGGCTGGCTTAACTTTCAAAAGGGCCACTAAACAAATAGTTGAGTTTGAGGAATTCGTCTCAACCTGTGAGATTAAGAAGCTTTCAACTCCTTCACTTCGAACTTCTGCGAACATTTATGCTGAACTCAGGGAAAAAGGAAAATCATTGGAACTGCTGATTTGCTAAACTCCGGAATTGCTCACGATAACGATCTGACTCTGGTAACGAACAACCAAAACGTTATCAACCCATTTCAAAACTGACTACCTCGAACTGGGCGAAATAGAAACGGATCACAATCGAGTAGACGGCCGTAAGCCATAAGCTCACGGTGAGCCTCTCACATGTTTGCGCTGAAGCATTCAACATAGGTGCCACCACCTGCCATACGGTTCGCGTACCGATAGCTATCGGTACGGCGGTCATTGAATCTCAGGAGTAAATTTGTGGTAATAAGAAGACATCGATTCATACCCTCTCCGTCTTAGTCTGGAAAATGTGATAGTAATCCTTTGAATAGGACTTTGGGCTACGACCCAACCTCCCATTCTTGTCCTGCTGAAGGCATACACAAATCGAATGGGTAAGTATAAACTTGCCAACCTTGCTGTTAGCCATCTGCAAAGTATCTGCTTAACATCCTACTTATCTGCCGCCAAGAACCGGAATTGCTTGCTATTTTCTTCTGCTCTTTTGCTTCGCTGAAGCTATGCGAAGGTGAAGGTGGAAGTGTCCTTCGAACGACCTCATAAAATCATAATACTTACAAATAGTCCTATCGCATGCCTAAGCAATCAGTGGTCATTTCAAATATTTTTTTAAAATGTCTGACCCATTTTTCAGTGATTTCATGTAACAAGTAGTAGATGAATAGCTAAATCAAAAAATACAGAGAACATGAATAAAAGAAATCACTACTTAAAAATGCTAGCGCTGTTAGTGGCAGCTAGTTTTATTGTATTACTAGCCAGCTGTAACGATGACGACCCGGATCCAAATCCTGATGGATCGCCGTCACTGGAAGCTGTGATCGACTACTCGCCTTCCGCTCCGGAAGAGGGGGAAGAGATAACCCTGGATGCTTCATCATCCATAGATGACGCAGGCATAGGCTTTGACGTTCAGTGGACAATCATTTCTGCGCCTGAAAACAGTACTGCTTCTATTGCTGATCCAACTTCCGCCACCACCACATTCACTCCAGACATAGAGGGTAACTATGAAATTGAACTGGAGATCAGCAATACGACCGAAGGAGTAACAGATAGCGAAACGCAAACCATTACAGTTCTGCCTATTGGGTTTGAAGAACTCAGTGGAGCCATTACCACCGATCGTACCCTTGAAAACATCATTGAAGACCCCAACATGATTGATTACCTGGTGACAGGCAATGTCACTGCATCGGCTATGTTAACCATTGAACCGGGTGTGGTCATCCATTTCGAGGAGAATACCATGCTCACCATCGATCAGGCAGGATCCATCAAGGCAGAAGGAACAGAAAGCGATTCGATCATTTTCACCTCGGTGAACGAAGCAGGTGGAATTCTCTGGAAAGGAATTTTTATTGGTTCGGGTAGTTCTCAAAACATCATCAAATATGCTAAGGTGATGTATGCAGGAAATGAAGCGATGAACTTTACAGGGGATGATTTCAAGGCCGGAATTGGTGTAAACTCAGGAGGCAATATACGAGTGGAAAACGCTACCCTCAAAGCTAATGATGGATATGGGATATACGTGGATGAAAATGAAGGTCACATCAACACTTTTGTGAACAATGAAGTTTCTGACAATATTGTGGGTGTTGGAACATGGGCTGACGAAGTAGATGATCTGGATAATACAACCACATTCAGCAACAACGCCAAGGCCGCTGTAGAAATCATGGCATCCTCTTTTACCGAAACCAATGAAGCTACCTGGAATGCTTTGGCTGAGGATGCTGCCTATAATATTTCCGGTAATATTGACGTAGATGGCACACTGACCATAGCTCCCGGGGCGAATTTTGAAATGGATGAAAATGTCATTATTAATGTCTTTGGAGCATTCATCGCCAATGGTACCGATGTAGGTCCAATCAATTTCACAACCTCAGACGATGCATTGAGTCTCCTTTGGAAAGGGATCTATATCAATTCAGCCGATGGAAGAAACATCCTGAACTATGTAAACCTCTCATATGCTGGTAATTCCACCATGAATTTTTCGGGTGCTGATTTTGCTGCAGGTTTAGGCATAGACGCCAGTGGTAAAATATCCATTACTAACAGTACTTTCTCAAATAATGCAGGCTATGGGGTCTATTCGGAGGAATCCGGAGGACAGATTGGGACATTTCAAGCGAATACATTTGATTCCAATGAAGTAGGTGTTGGTGTTTCGGCCAATGAAACAGATGCCATGGACGAAGCTACGGTTTTCACAAATAATTCGAGTGCTGCCGTAGAGATTTTTGGCACAACATATGAGGAAAGTCGAACCTCCACATGGAGTGCTTTGAATGGATCTGCGTCCTACCGTGTCACAGGAAATGTTGATATAGATGGGGCTTTAACCATCGCACCGGGTACAACATTAGAGTTGGATGAAGATGTCCTGATTCGTGTCTTCGGATCG
This sequence comes from Cyclobacteriaceae bacterium, assembly GCA_965228595.1. Classification (GTDB taxonomy): domain Bacteria; phylum Bacteroidota; class Bacteroidia; order Cytophagales; family Cyclobacteriaceae; genus UBA7330. The sequence continues at coordinate 1,837,183 of OZ245828.1, forward strand.
CTTACAGCCGAAGGTACTTCTTCAGATCGCATTACATTTACAACATCTAACCTGACAGGAGGTCTTTACTGGAAAGGAATCCAGATCCTCTCGGGTACCACGCTCAACTCATTTGATTATGTTGACTTATCCTATGCAGGACAGTCTACTATTAATTTTGCAGGAGACGACTTTGCGGCAGGCATTGGCGTAGATGTCAACGGAAGAGTCAGTGTTACGAATTCAACCATTTCCGAGAATAAGAACTATGGATTGTATGTGGAAGAGTCTGGCGGCCAGCTGGAAAATTTTGCCAATAATTCTTTTTCCAATAACCTTAGAGGTGTAGGCCTTCGTGCTGATGAAGTAGACGCATTGGACGGAAATACCACATTTTCAAACAATAGCTTCGCTGAGGTAGAAATTTTTGGTTCCAGTCTGGATGCTACAAAGGATGTAACCTGGAATGCCCTCAGCGGTAACGCTTACTATCGGGTCACCGGAAGATTGGATATCAATGGGGTCGTTACCATCGCACCAGGAGCCCTCTTCGAATTTGATGAAGATGTAGATGTCCGGGTGTACGGAGCATTCATCGCTGAAGGTAATGTGGATAATATGATCACTTTTACTTCCTCTAATTTAGTCGGCGGATTGCTGTGGAAAGGATTTCATATCATCTCATCAGACGCCAGAAATTCCTTTGACTATACCATCGTAACCGATGGGGGTAATTCACCGATCAATTTCTCAGGTGATGACTTTGCAGCGAATATTGGTGTAGACACGAATGGTCAGGTGTCTATCACCAACTCTACCATATCGAACAGTGGAGGATATGGGGTATATTCCAAAGGAGTCACCAATAACTACACAGATGTGGGAGCAGGTAATACTTTCACTAATAATCCGAATGGAAATTTTTAATCTGTAAATAAATGGATTGGTTGTGCAAAGCAAGATCTACTCTGACATGACCTGATCATTAAATCGAATCTCCTATAAATTAGACATCCCAACCCAAAAGGTTGGGATTTCTTTTTTTCTTGCCGTGAATTGGATTCTGTATTGTACAATTCACAGATGATTTAGTATCTTTTCAATCGGAAAAGGATACGAACTGCTTGATATGAAACCAATTTTTAGTGAAGAAGAGATAAATCGGGTAATCGATAAAGTAAATCAAGGGGATCAGCAGGCTTTAGACAGTCTTTTCCCCATTGTCTATGAAGAACTTCGCAGCAATGCTCACCACCTCCGGTTGAAGTTCCACCAGCAGGACACCCTGAATACTACTGCATTGGTCCATGAAGCGTATCTCAAGCTATCGAAAGCTGATCTTAGCAGGCTTCAAAATAAAGAACATTTCTATAACCTCGCTTCAAAAGCCATTCGTCAAATTTTAGTGAATGCCTGCATGAAAAAACAAACGACTAAACGAGGTAGCCAAACCAAACACCTCAAAATAGATGACATTGAAGAGCAGGTATGCTTCAACGAAGACACCCGTACATCCATATTGCAAATCCAGGAAGCACTCAAAGTGCTTGAACAAAAGCAACCTACATATGGTAAAATTGTGGAATGTCGGTTCTTTGCTGGCCTTTCTATCGATGAGACGGCAAAAATCGTGGGAGCCAGTCCTTCTACTGTCAAACGATCCTGGAATATGGCAAAAACATGGTTGCATTCACAGCTTTCTGTAACATCAGCTTAAATGAGGATTTATGGACGAAAAACTCTCTAAAAAAGACTGGGAGTCATTTTTATCGATACTTGATGTAGGAAACGAACAGATCCAGAAACTCATCGACCAACAGGAGATCGCTGAGGACTATTTTAGCAACCTACAGTCAGCTATCTCTGATCAGCTCAGCCTTAGCCTTGATTTTCACTTGCCAGAAGGGTATGAAGTAGGAAAATATAAACTGCTGGAAGAACTGGGTAAAGGAGGAATGGCAAAGGTGTATAGGGCCCAGAGAGCTGACGACCTCTTTGAACAGGAGGTTGCTATTAAGTTCTTGTCTCCGGTTCTAAACACCAATAAGTATTCCGAATATTTCAACGCCGAACGCAAGCTCCTGGCTACTTTAAATCATCCCAACATTGCAAAAATATTTGATGGTGGAACTACTGATGATGGATTGCTCTATATGGTTATGGAGTGTGTCAAAGGACATCCCATCACCGAGTATGTTGCCAATAAGAAGTTAAGCCAGGATCGAATTATCCGATTGATTATCCAAGTGGGGCATGCCATCCAGCATGCACACGGCAAATTGGTTCTTCATCAGGACATCAAACCATCCAATGTATTGATTGATGAAACTGGAAATGTAAAGCTTCTTGATCTGGGTATTGGCAAGTTTTTGCATGACGCTGAAAATGCTGAATCGTCGTTTGGAGGAACGCTTAGGTACGCGTCACCAGAACAAATTAAAGGGGAAGCTTTATCTACCCGTTCGGACATTTTCCAACTTGGTGTTTTGGCTTATGAGTTACTTGCCGGAGCACATCCATTCCGGGGAGAAAAGGAAAAGGTCAGGGAACAAATACTTAATGACGCTTACCCAAGGCTCACCCGGTTCCCGAAGGACCTGGCTCTGGTGATCGAAAAAAGTATGGCCACAGATCCTAGCGATCGATATGAATCGGTTGTTTCCCTGATCTCAGATCTCGAAAACTTTTTGCGGAAATATCCTGTTTACGCCCGACCTGATTCATGGCAATACAGAACGTCGCTGTTTATTAAGCGCAATCGGGTAACCACTTCGTTGGTCCTGGCAATTCTGCTTATTACATCAACAGCAGCTGTATTAACCAGGATTCAAATCATTGAAACAGAACAAGAGAGAGCAAAAGTGCAGGAAGCCAACGAATTCCTGACAAGGATCTTTGATTCTAATGATCCCGACCTGGCTCAGGGCGAAGATATCACGGCTGCTATGTTGCTGGAGAATAGTAAAGAGGAACTCGATGAAATCTCGGATCCCGAGGTCAAAGCTTATACACAAAACCTACTGGGTGAACTTTATAAAAAATTGGGGCTGTGGAAGGAGGCTGGCCCGCTATTTTTTGATGCTTTAAAAAACTATCAAAGCAACTCGCCTCAACGTCATGAATTGGATATTGCCAACCTTTACAATAATATTTCTGGTTATTACAGGGATATTTCCAAATACCAGGAAGCCGATTCAGTGCTTCGTCTAGCCATACCCATGTTAGCACCTTACGAAAAGATGTATCCGCTTGCGCTTGCCAGATCCTATCAGGACCTTGCTTATGTGTTATTTCTTAATGCGGAATACGAAGAAGCACATCAAACGATCAGAAAAGCAATACATATCTATGAAAACACCAAAAAAGAAAAGGGAAAGTATACATATTCCAGGGAGGTAGAACTCGTCTTCGCCTATAATACACTTGCGAGCATCTTCAGAGAACAATCCATGTTGGATTCTGCTTTGATTTATAACGTAAAGTCAATTTCCATAGGTAAAAAGTACGCAGCTGAAAATATTAGTGTCCGGAATATTCCGCTCAACAATCAGTCGCTGATATACAATCGGATGGGGAATTATGACAAACAGGTTGAGATTCTAACGGAATTATACAACCACAATAAAGCTATCTATGATGAAAGTAATCCAAAACTAATAATGAGCATTGCCAATCTGGGTACTGCTTATCATAAAAAGGGAGATATATTGATCGGAGACTCCTTGAATCAAATTGCGTACAGAGCCTATCTGAAAAAATTCGGTCCCGACCATAATTATACGGTTAGTACATTGTATAACCTGGCAAATTCAAAATATCAGCAGAAAAAATATCAGGAGGCTAAATCCTATTTTAAAGAAGTACTCCAGGCAGATATCAACAATTTTGGAGAGGATCACCCGTACGTCGCGGGTGATTACATCAGTTTGGGTTTGATAGAACAAAACCAGGGAAACTATCCTAATGCGGAAAAATTATATCTAAAAGGGTATGACATTTATCATGAGAAATTTGGTGCTAATCATCAAAAGATCAGTCAAACGCATTCCTTTCTGGGCGCACTATACGGGGAAATGGGCAAAATGAATAAAGCCAAAGACCACTACCAAAAAGCGATTGCAATAAGCGAAGAAGTAGTGGGGAGCGATCATCATCTACACAAAAAGTACGTCAAAGATTGGGCTGAACTTCAAAAAAGTCTCTAGTGAGTTTTATCCAGTGACACACCCGCTGAATTACTTCACCTTCACCAGGGCCCTCCCTGGCAGATGATTTTCTATGTGCTGATGGGCCTGAGCAATTTCTGCTAAATCATAAATGGCTCCGATGGGTAACCCTTCCCAGCCAGATGCCAATGCGTCTACCAGCTCCCGGGCTGCTGTTTGTTTGGCTTCATCACTGAAGTCGTCGCTACCCAAAAAATAAACGGAGATGTTTGAAAAGACCAATGGCCAGAAGGGAATACTCGCAGGACTTTGATTCGTGGCGTATGCAGCAATGGTGCCCATGGGTTTAAGGATAGCAGCATCCGTTTCAATATTGGCAGCAAAGGCGACCTCAATGATGTGGTCTGCTCCGTCCGGGTAGTCCTTTAGCAGATGCTCTTTGAGGTTCTCATCCGCCAGGTACACCTGCTCGGCTCCAGATGCTGTGGCTATATCGAATTCTGCCCTTTTACGAACAGTAGCCAGGACATGGGCTCCTGCTCTTGTAGCCAAAGCGATGGCACATTGCCCGACAGCACCGCTGCCTCCCTGAACCAATATCACCTGTCCGCGGCGATCCCGTATGACCTTGTCGCCCCCCACATGTACTGAACGATGCGCTGTAATTCCCGGAATACCCATTTGTGCAGCCTGCTTCAGGTCAACGTTTTCAGGAATCTCCACAACGTTTGTCAGCGGCACGCAACAATACTCGGCTGCTGTTCCATACTGACGGTAAGATTGAGCCCCAAAACAGAGGACGCGCTTTCCTAACCAGCCTGCATCCACACCCATACCTACTTTGCTGACTATACCTGCTCCATCACTGTGAGGAATAACCTGCTCATAAGGCATGCCCACTCCAAAGGTGTCTGTCCGCTTTTTTACCTCACCCGGATTGACCCCGGAGTAATGAATTTCAATTTGAATTTCGTTTTCCTGCGGAAGGATTTCGGGGATGACCTCAACTTTTAATACATCTTTGGCCTCCCCCTGTTGTGTATAGTATGCGGCTTTCATGAAAAACAGTTGTGCTTAGATTATCAAATATACTTAGCAGATGTAACCACTAAACCTGTCACAATATCGCAAGTAATTATCTTAGTAAGGACAAAACCTCCATCAGTGAAATACGAAGAGTATATCATCACCCAAAAGCCTCTGTCCCATTACGCCTTGTGTGTCTGGATGTTGGATGATAAACAGGGAGTTCAAACCTTCAGACATATCCCAAAATGTCAAAGTATGTTGATTTTTAGCTTCAATGGGACCACAGAAATTTCGGTCAGCGGTCAATTTCTTAAACTACCTGATACCTTTTTGATCCCCATCTTCAATTCCAGTCAGGAGGTCAGGATCGCCGCCACACATCTGATAGGGATTTCTTTTCTTAAGGACGGGCTCTTCCGGTTGGTTCAAAATGATCTTGATGCGATTGGGTTTCAGATCCCGATAGAAAAAGCACCTGTGATTGATCGTCTTCGGCAGTTAATCACCAGCCAATCTTTTGATACAGTGGCCTCTGTGATTCAAGAATATTTAACAAAAAACATGATGCTTGACCAGGACCTGAGTGGTGTGGAAAAAGCGATCGACCGGATAGAAAACAGCAAAGGGTGTCTGTCTATCAGCCATATCTGCAGGGATGTGGGTATCTCAGAAAGAAGTTTGCAGCGTCACTTCAAGAGTAGAATAGGCATCTCCCCAAAGAAATTTTCAAAGATCACCAGAGTAAATGCCTACCTCGAAGAGCTGTTGGCAAAAGAATCAAGTGACTGGATGCAAACAGTGGTATCCTTCAATTACCATGATCAACCGCACCTGATCAATGAATTTAAATCCATCATCCGGCTCTCTCCCCGAGACCTGCTGAAATTGAAGGATAGCCTCTATCAACAGGTGAGTTGATTGTCGGATTTCTACAATTTTCTGGTGAGTAATTTCAGCTTTTTTGTATCCAAAAAAGAAAATGAAACTGATACAAAAAGTAAAATACTATTTCCTTCCAGGCCTGGTGCCGACAGCGCTTTTAGTGCTCTTTCATACCATCTTCAGTGAAAGATGGCCTTCAATGACAATACTTATCATCATAGATATGCTGGTGACCATCCCATTGATGCTTGGTCTTTTAAGTAGAGGGACGGGCATCTACTTTCGCGGATTCCTCCTCCCCAGGGAGAAATACAAAGACTGGAGAGCACCGTTGGTAAACACAGTACTATTCTGTGCTTATCATATTTGGTCCCCCTGGCTCATCCTCACCCGAGTTATCGCTACTTTCCCCATGTACTATTTCGTCTGGAAGTATCGAAACATTTCATTATCGATCATACCTCATATACTACTCAATCTTGTAGGAGATGTCATACTGATGTATCCGCTTATTTTCAACCAGTAAAGGTCCTTTGTTGGCATCAATGACCATGGACAATGTTGGGCTTCGGTCCAACTGCTTATCTTAGTAAAGTAAAATTTCCTTACATCTGAGTGATTACCACCGATCCCATGAACATTGTATTTGCGTGCTGTACCTTCCTGGTTGTGCTGGCTACCCTGCTTCCGCTGTCCCGTAATCCGCATTGGATCTTCCGTGGCATGGACTTCCCCAGGCTGCAGATCTCCTTATTTGCGGCTATCCTGTTGCTGGCCATGCTGCTCTTTTCTGAACCGGCTGCCTTATCATGGGCATTAATGTGTATAACCGCGCTTTGTTTCCTGTGGCAGTTTTGGTGGATATTACCCTATACGCCTTTGTGGTCGAAGGAAGTAAAAGCCACTAAAAAAGATAATCCTCAAGCACAGATTAGCCTGATCACATCCAATGTATTGACACCCAATAAGAATTCAGAAGGGCTGATCAGACTCGTTGAAAAACACCAACCTGATATCCTGGTCACGCTGGAGTCAGATCAATGGTGGGAAGACCAGCTTGACGAATTAGAAAAGGACATGCCGTACACCATTAAATGCCCACTGGATAACCTCTACGGCATGCATGTCTATTCAAGGCTACCACTCCACGATGGTGAGATTTCATTTTTGGTAGAAAAAGATGTGCCCTCTATCCATGCATCGGTTGAACTTCGAAATGGTCAAAGCATTCGCATGCATTTTGTGCATCCGGCACCTCCAAGTCCTACCGAGAATGAAGAATCCGCCGAACGGGATGCCGAATTGATCATTGTCGCCAGGAGCGTGGCAGAATCAGATCAGCCAATCATCGTCACTGGTGACCTCAATGATGTGGCCTGGTCCTCAACCACCCGGTTGTTCAGAAAGATCAGTGGGCTGCTCGACCCACGGGTCGGCAGGGGAATGTATAACACTTTCCATGCAGATTACCCGCTGTTACGCTGGCCACTCGACCATATTTTTCATAGCCATCATTTCACGCTGAGGCACATAGAGCTTTTACCCACCATCGGTTCAGACCATTTTCCATTGTACACTGTTTTGACATTTAATCCTGTAAGAGGAGCTGATCAAAATGGGCTGGATGCCGAAAAGGAAGACCATGAAAGGGCTTCGGATATTGCTAATGAACTAGACGTGAGTAAAAAGGATGTGCCACGACCAGGGTGAATGAAAAAATTGTCTTTGTTTTTCTTTTGATGCACCTTTAATATCATAAATAAGGATATGACCAGATCTGCAAATACAAACAATAAATGGAGGACAGAAAGTCAGATCAGTTGGCTCCGTGACAAGCTGGAAAAAGCTGAAAAGAGTGGCTTTACAAGAGATCGGAGGGATGAGATTCTGAAAGCATCAAAGAATATCAAGAGCTGACACTTCTATAATGCTCTTCAAACAAAAATATCTTTCCCAGATTGCCAAAGGCGATGTCACATTGGCCTTCAGAAAGTGGAAAGGACTTATCAAAGAATAGCCCTCAATTGCCATTTTTTCAGTAGTAACTAGTGGTGCCGGAAAGGACTAAAACCACATTCACTGATTGCTATTCCATATATCATGAGTGGTCAGCCACTCACCGTTAGGCTGTTTCTGGAGAATATTGAGGTATTTAGAAACTGAAGTAATTACGCTGTCACCTTTTTTTGGCTTTAATCTCACTTCTGCTGTGCCGCGCCCAAAGGCCAGGTCTCCCGAAACCTCGACTTCATCATAATGGCTACTGAGTTCAGTATCATATTGATCAAAAATAGATTGGTAATAAACCTCCACTTGATCAGGCCCTTTCATGGGGGGCTGTTCCGGTGCCATCAAAATCGCATCTTCAGCAAAGTAGCTGGCTATGGTTTTAGCATCACCTTCATTGAATGCTTTCGCTCTTGCTTTGCTCATGGATTCGATAGCTTCAATGTCTGCTGAACTATCCACTTCGTCACAAGAGTTCAAGAAGAACAGAGAGTTCAAGACTAAAATCTTAGTGGTGATATTCATGTGTATATATTTATATTCAACTGTCACAGGGAATAGTCAGAGTTCTAAACATAGTCAAAAATCACTGCTAGTGACGAATATTCATGACTGATTGGCGGCTTAGCCTTATGACTATTTCATGTTTTTAATCTAAAATTAAAATAATCTGAGACTCATAAAAGGACTAAATCAAAAGTTATAAATATTTTATTATTGGGTACCACCAAATAGTCAGCAACCTGGGTTATAATATTTATGATCTGGCTAAAACCCAATGGTTGACCGTGAGTTTGGTCATGGGCTACAAACTTTCTCCCGAAGGAGAAATTATTTTAAAACGCCCGGGGAGCAGCTGACCCCTCAATTTTATTTCCCGCTATCCAAACAGAAGAAATACTTCTTGTTTTTTTTATATCTGTCAATGGATCTTGATCCAATACAATGAAGTCAGCCCAGTTACCTGGTTGAAGTGAACCCAATCCTTCCAGCATTAATGCTTTGGCCGATCCTCCTGTTGATGCTACAATCACCTCCATGGGCGTCATGCCTGCATCTACCATCATTTCCATCTCCAAATGCTCAAAATAGCCCGGAAACCGACCAGCCACACCGCTGTCGGTACCCATCACAATCGTTACCCCCGCATCAGCCAACTTTTTCAGGTTAACCAATGCTGTGTCCAGGGCTATTCGATATGCTTTGGCCGATGTGCTGGAAGCGATGCGCTTCATCCGCTCCGGATCCCGCAATTGCGCAATGGTGACAGAGTCAACTTCTTTAGTGAAAAAGGGATCACTGAAATAGTCCGGTTCACTGGCAAAAACGAAGGTAGAAACCTCCCGCATCAACGTTGGACAGTAATAAACTTCTGCTTCATTCATCAGGTCAATAAACTCCTGATCAACACCTCTGTCGCGGACGCTGTGAGCGATGTAGTCTGATCCGGCTTTCAGCAAGGATTTGGCATCATCCAGATAAAAAATATGTGAAGCTACATGATAGCCCAGGTCATGGGAATAATCGATCACTGTCTGGTAGATCCCTTTCGGCATTTTTTTCCCACTCCCCAGGTTATCATCTACTCTAATCTTGATGAAATCTACCCCCATGGCCACATTACGATCGATAGCGGCCTTTACTTCTTCTGGAGATTCTCCTGTCACAACCTCTCCGGCTATAAACAGCCTGGATCTTTCCAAACCTGACGTATCCTGAATGTTTCGGATCGCTGCAGAGGGCGCTTCATCATTCCCCAGGGAAACGATCGTTGTCACGCCGTAACGCGCATTCACCTCCAGATCACGAATGACATTCTCCCGGCTGTATCCACTTTCCAGACCATCGGCAATCCCCACATGTCCATGAGCGTTGATGATCCCCGGCATGATGACTTTTCCTTTTACATCCATTACTTGAACCCCTGCAGGAATCTCAATGTCCTGCTGACTCCCGACTTCCAGTATTTTCCCATTGGCTATCAACAGAACACCCCCCTCGATGGGGTCCGCACCTGTTCCATCAATGATCCGGGCACCTACAAAGGCCATGACCTCCATTTCGTTTGCTTCTTGCTTCGACGGGCTACAGCCCATGAAAATCAGAAAGATTAGCATCAAAAGCATTTTAAGGTTGGGCTTGTTATGGTCTCGCATGATTGTCGTGTGTGGTCTTGAGTAAATTTAACGAATAGCCCGCTCTCAAACGACCATTTTCTCCGGCTCTTCAAATTGCTTATATTTAATACGACCTAACACCCCAAAAATGGATAGAAGAAAATTTGTTCGTGGCCTGGCCATAACTGCACCCGCACTGGCCTTTTCTCCTTATTATGACCTGTTTGCCAATCCCCTCATGGGGAAGGTAAAGATCACTGATGTCCAGTGTGTACTCACAAAAATTGGTTTTCGTGTCAGCCCGCTGGTAAAGATCACCACGGATGCAGGTCTTGTAGGGATCGGAGAATGTCACCACGATGAAAACGGTTACGGTGCCAAAGACATCATTCATAATGTATGTAAGCCCATCCTGGTTGGCCAGGACCCGCTGGACCTGGAATACCTGGTATTCAAGATGAGCACCCGCACCTCCTACTATGGAGGAAATCATGGCGTAGCTACCCACGCCATCACCGGTGTAGAGTTTGCCATGTGGGATCTGATCGGAAAGATCACCGGACAGCCCGTGTATAAAATATTGGGTGGAGGTAGCCATGTCAGTGAAGTGCGGGCATATGCTTCATCAGGTCCGCGCGATATGCTCAATACCGATTCCTGTGCTGAATTTGCCGAATTGATGAAAAGTCAGGGATGGACAGCCTGCAAAACGAATATTCTCAGAGACCAGCAGTGGAACAGGTTGGACAACAGGCGCTTATCGAATATTGAAGCTGACAGAAATGCCCGGGGTTTCAACAACATGCGGGAGGCCCTTGGTTGGGATTTTGATATCGCAGTACACTGCCATTGGGAATTTGATTTTGATAGTGCTTTACGTCTTGCCAGGGCTGTGGCCCCCATCAAACCCATCTGGATGGAAGACCCCTTGCCTATTGCCTACAATGAACAATGGGTGAAACTTACTGAGCAAGCGCCGGTCCCTATCCTCACCGGAGAAAATCTTTATACCCGGGATGATTTTCGTCCTTTTATTGTAAATCAGGGCCTAAACCTGATCGAGATTGATGTTTCGATGGCGGGTGGACTACTGGAAGCCAAAAAAATTGCCGACCTGGCTGAGCTTTATTACATACCAGTGTGTACGCACAATGTAGCCGGACCAATTGCGACCATCGCATCTGCCAATTTTGCTGCTTCTGTCCGGGAATTTGTTGCACACGAAGCATTTATCTCTAATCCCATCAACAGAAATGGTAACGGCATCAATGGTGACCCAGAAGTTCTGGGTTATGATAAACCGGTGATCAAAAAAGGGCATATTCAGCTAAGCGATCGGCCGGGCTTTGGCATTGAGCTGAATGAAAAGCTCATTAAAGAAAAATACCTGGTGGAAGGGGAAAACTGGTGGAAATAGCTCATTTCATGCTCCAAAATACTTATCCAGAATATTATCTTCAAGTTTTGAGTCAATCAGTCGTTGGCGACAGATATCAAATCTTATTATTATTGTTAATTCAACAACCTAACCTAAACCCAAAATGGATTCTGTATCAGCCTTAATACTTGCAGGTTCGCTCTTTATCATCATGTTGGGGATGGGACTCAGTCTCATTCCTGCCGACTTCCAAAGAATATTTACCCGACCCAAAGCCATTTTTACCGGTTTATTCAATCAGCTCATTCTATTACCTCTGGTTGGATTTGGTCTTGCTTTCCTGATTCCCGTTGATCCTGTGGTAGCAGTAGGTATCATTATTCTGGCAGCTTGCCCGGGAGGTTCTACTTCTAACCTGATATCTCACCTGGCAAAGGGAGACACTGCATTATCAGTCAGCCTCACTGCAGCCAGCAGCCTGGTCACAGTGCTCACCATCCCTTTTATTGTCAATTTAGGGTTGGTCACTTTCATTGGCGTAGACAAAGTGGTAAAACTGGAGGTGCTGCCTACCATCATCCAGATATTTGCCATAGCAGTATTCCCGGTTATTATTGGCATGCTCATCCGTCGCTACAAAATGAATTTTGCGCTTCAAATGGCCAGACCAGTCAGGATTGCCTCAGCCATTGTGCTGGCACTGGTAATCATTGGAATTGTGATCAAAGAAAGAGACAATATGCTGCGATATTTCCATGAAGCCGGGATCATTGCCTTGTTGTTAAACTTAATCACCATGGCCACAGGATACCTAAGTGCTCGTCTGATGAAACTGGATTTCAAACAAGCCATTTCTATCTCCATTGAATCAGGCATTCAAAATGGCACCATGGCAATCACTATCGCCACAGTATTGCTTGCCAATAGTGAATATGCATTTGCTCCAGCCGTCTATAGCCTGATCATGTTTGGCACTGCCGGGGTGTTTATTGCGTGGGTTTTGAAAAAAGGGAAAGAAAGATCGAATAATAGTACCACTTAAATTATATATCATTAGTGGTTTCTAATAATCATTTTCTTATATTTGCACTCCTTTTTGAAAACACTCACAGAAGAGTATAGATATGAAAAATGAATTGCTTCAATTGGTCGAAGAAGATTTAAAGGCTACAAAAGAAAAGTTTCCGACTTTTTCTGCTGGTGATACGATCAACGTACACTATAAAATTAAAGAAGGAAACAAAGAAAGAATTCAGCAGTTCCAGGGTACGGTTATCCAGATCAGAAACCAAAATTCTAATGGCGAGACATTCACTGTAAGAAAAATCTCCAGTGGAGTTGGTGTTGAGCGGGTATTCCCAATCCTCTCACCGCAAATCGACAAGATTGAAGTTCTGAGAAAAGGTAAGGTAAGGAGAGCAAGACTGTTTTACCTACGAGGCAGAAAAGGTAAAGCTGCCAGGATCAAAGAACATCTTTAAGGTCCTTCAAACGAAATTATCAAGCCATCAGCCTCCCGTTGATGGCTTTTTGTTTGAAAACCGAATGGGTAAAAAGCCGTTAAACTGTCAGGTCACTGCACAATAAACGGTTTCATTGATAGCATTAGATTTATTGGATTATGAAGATCAGCTTCCAGAAATTTCAGGGCACAGGGAATGATTTTATCCTGATTGACAACAGAGACCACAAATTTCCCGCCGACGACACTGCACTTATCACCCGAATGTGTGACAGGAAATTTGGGATTGGCGCCGATGGACTCATTCTAATCGAACATGAAGATACATTGGATTTCAAAATGATCTTCTTCAACCCGGACGGAAGTAAAAGCCTTTGCGGAAATGGCAGCCGGTGTGCTGTTGCTTTTGCGCATCAATTGAATTTAGCTGATGATAAAACAAAATTTATCACTACCGATGGCCCGCACGACGCCCATTTTGATGAGGAAGGGATTATCCATTTTAGTTTACATGATGTAAGCGAAGTCAAAGTACATGGCGAAGATCTGTTCATCGATACAGGCTCTCCACATTATATCCGATTCGTAAAAGATTTAAATGACCTGGACGTCATTCAGGAAGGCAGAAGCATTCGGTATGACAAAAGATTTGCTCCGGGGGGGACCAACGTAAATTTTGTGGAATTGAAGGCCGATGGCATTGCTGTGAGGACCTACGAACGCGGTGTTGAAGACGAAACCCTATCCTGCGGCACCGGTGTCACTGCCTGTGCCCTGGCTGCTACGACAAAAGGCTATACCAGTCCGGTAAATATTTCAACCTCCGGAGGAAACCTGCAAGTTTCTTTTGAGCAGACCTCTCCGCATGAATTTAGAAATATTTACCTTGCAGGACCTGTGAAAAAAGTCTTTGAAGGCGTATACGAAACAGTTGATTGAAAGAATCTGGTTTAACTTTAAGCTTTTAAATAAAAAGCATGTTTGAATTTTTTAGTAAAGGGATTGCCAAAGTATTTGGCACAAAGTCTGATCGGGATTTAAAGGAACTAACCCCCTTTGTTGGGAAGATAAATTCTGAGTTTGAAAAGCTATCTGGAATCTCTGATGAGGACCTGAGAGGCAAGACTGCTGAGCTCAAAGGAATCATTTCAGAAAAACTCAAACATATCGATGATGAACTGGCTCAGCTTCACGAAAAAATTGATGAGAATCCCGAATTGGATATCCATGAAAAGGAAGAACTCTTTGGTCAGATAGATAAGCTGGAAGAAAAGCGTGATGAAGAATTGGAAGTTGTATTACTTGAAATTCTACCTCAGGCTTTTGCTGTTGTCAAAGAAACGGCACGAAGGTTTGCAGAAAACCACCAATTGATAGTGACAGCCACCACCAACGACCGGGAGCTGGCACAGAAAAAGCCCAACATTGAAATCAAGGGAGATGAAGCTATTTGGTACAACAAGTGGATAGCAGCTGGCAACCAGATTGAGTGGAACATGATCCACTATGATGTGCAGCTTATTGGAGGGGTGGTACTCCATCAGGGAAAAATTGCCGAAATGGCAACCGGGGAAGGAAAAACACTTGTCGCTACCCTCCCTGCTTATTTGAATGCCCTGGCTGGACGAGGCATCCACATCGTTACTGTAAACGACTACCTCGCCAAGCGTGACTCGGAGTGGAATGCGCCCTTGTTTGAGTTTCACGGGCTCACGGTAGACTGTATCGACAAACACCAACCCAACTCTCCTGACCGCAGAAAAGCTTATCAGTGTGACGTCATCTACGGGACCAACAATGAATTTGGATTTGACTACCTAAGGGACAACATGGCCAGAAATGTGGATGAGCTTGTTCAGCGAAAGCACCACTTTGCCATGGTGGATGAGGTGGACTCTGTGCTCGTAGATGATGCCCGTACCCCACTGATCATCTCCGGTCCTATACCGAAAGGAGACGAACATGAGTTTTATGAGCTAAAGCCTAGGATTGCCAAGCTGGTAGAAGCCCAACGCAAATTGGTTGCCGATTACCTGAACAAGGCCAAGGCAATGATCAAGGCTGGCAATGAGACAGAGGGAGGATTGCCTCTCTTCAGGGCTTTTCGAGGGCTCCCTAAAAATAAACCCCTAATCAAATTTCTTTCGGAATCCGGTAACCGGCAGATCCTCCAAAGAACCGAGAACTTTTACCTTCAGGACAACCAGAAGATGATGCCTGAGGCTGACGAGCCGCTCTACTTTACTATTGATGAGAAACACAACAGCATTGACCTGACAGAAAAAGGGATCGACCTCATCACTGGTGAAGGAGAAGACCTTAACTTCTTTATTTTACCAGACATTGGTGCAGAGATCGCTAAACTGGAAAGTTCAGACCTGAAGGACAGTGAAAAAATACAGCGGAAAGAAGAGGTCATTCAGGATTACAGCCTGAAGGGACAAAGAATCCACAGTGTAAACCAGCTTCTTCGTGCCTATTGCCTCTATGAAAAAGATACCGAATACATCGTGGTAGATGGTAAGGTCAAGATCGTAGATGAACAGACAGGACGGGTGATGGAAGGCCGAAGATATTCTGACGGGCTCCACCAGGCGATCGAGGCCAAAGAAAACGTGAAAGTGGAGGATGCTACCCAGACGTATGCCACGATCACCTTGCAGAACTATTTCAGGATGTACCACAAGCTGTGTGGTATGACCGGTACCGCAGAAACAGAGGCGGGTGAATTCTGGGACATCTATAAGCTGGATGTAGTGGTTATCCCGACCAACAGGCCTATTGTAAGAAAGGACCACGAAGACAAGGTATATAAGACTGTCCGCGAGAAATTTAGTGCAGTTGTTGATGAAATCGTTGAAATGAGTAATCTGGGAAGACCAGTCCTGGTTGGTACCACGTCAGTTGAGATTTCAGAAGTGCTGAGCAGGATGCTTCAAATTAAAAACATCAACCACCAGGTACTCAATGCCAAGCAGCATGCCAAAGAGGCTGATGTAGTTGCCGAAGCCGGTAAGCCAGGCACCGTCACCATCGCCACCAACATGGCCGGACGAGGAACCGACATTAAACTCACTCCGGAATCCAAAGCGGCCGGCGGATTAGCCATTGTGGGTACTGAACGCCATGAATCAAGGAGAGTAGACAGGCAGCTGCGAGGGCGTTCGGGTAGACAGGGAGACCCTGGTTCAACCCAGTTTTTTGTCTCTCTGGAAGACAACCTGATGCGGATGTTTATGTCGCAGCGTGTGGCCAAGATCATGGACAGATTGGGACTGAAAGAAGGTGAAGTGATCCAACACAGCATGATCACCAAGTCCATTGAGCGAGCGCAGAAGAAGGTAGAAGAAAACAACTTCGCCACAAGGAAAAGGTTGCTCGAGTATGACGATGTGATGAACTCGCAACGTGAAGTGATTTATAAGCGTAGAAGAAATGCCCTCTACGGAGAACGTCTGGAGCTGGATATTCTCAACATGCTCTATGACTCATGTGAAGACATTACATTGAACGCCAAGGCTTCTTTGGACATTGATAGTCTTAAACTCAATGTGATCAGTGTATTGGGTATGGATTTCCAGATCACGGCGGAGGAACTGGAAAAATATGACACCGTTGAGCTTACTGATCGACTTTACAATGAGGCCCTCGCTCATTATAAGAGGAAGAACGATTTTGTGATCCAAAAGGCGCTCCCGATCCTGAAGCAGATTCAGAAAAACAGGGGTGCCACTGTAGAAAATATCCTGGTCCCTTTCACAGACGGGAAGAAACAGTATGGGGTAGCAGCTCCGCTCGAAAAATCAGTGACCACCGAAGGTCGGGAGATGATCCGTTCAATGGAAAAAATGGTCGCACTGAACATCATCGATCAGACCTGGAAGGAGCACCTGAGAGACATGGACGACCTGAAGCAGTCCGTTCAAAATGCTGTTTATGAGCAAAAAGATCCGTTAATCATCTATAAGTTTGAGGGTTTTGAGTTATTCAAAGCATTTATCGGTAAGGTGAACGAAGAAAGTATCTCCTTCCTCATGAAAGCTCAGATTCCTGTGAAGGAAGCTGATGAGGTGCAGGAAGCCAGACAACAAAAGTCTGCCAGAAATTACAAGGAATCGAAGGAAGAATCGGGCTCATTGCTCAACAGAGCTCATCCTACCAACCGACAGCCGGCAGAAAAGGTACAACCCGCCAAGACGGTAAAAATCGCCAGCAGAAACCAGCGGGTGAATGTCCAGTATGCCGATGGATCGGTTAAGAAAGATGTGAAGTTCAAAACTGTTGAGGACGACATTAAGAACAACAAATGCGTTATCATAGAATAGGATATATTATACTCCTGGCTGGTCTTTTCACAGCTTGCAAAACATCGGTGGTATCCACGAGTACTACTGACAATTACCAGGAAGATCTAAGTGTGCTCAGGCCAGACCTTTCTGAGGTGAAGGAGACCCAGGACAAAACACCTACCACTACCGTTTCATCATCTACAAAGTATTCTTCGGTAGACATGTCTATTGCCGAGGAAATGGACAGCATCAACAGGATCATTATCCAGCGTAACAGCGAAAAGAAATATGTGGATGGATACACCATTCAGATCTACACCGGTAATGACAATGAAGCAGCCAGGGAGGCCAAAGAGCAAACCTTGCTTATGTTTCCTGAATTGGAACCGGTAATATCTTACAATCAGCCTACATTCAAGGTCAAGGTAGGTTCCTATCACAATCGGTTAGAGGCTCACAGGGTTTTTGAATCACTCAAAAAAGAATTTCCTTACGCCCTGCTCATACCAGAAAGAATACCCATTAAATATGAGTGAATTAATCACCAGAATAAAATCATTAGCAGATCAAAATTACGACAAGGTCCTGGACATCAGAAGGCATCTTCATGCCAACCCGGAGCTTTCGTTTGAGGAATTTAAAACTGCTGAATTCATTGAGAAAACCCTGAAATCGTTGGGCTTTGATCAGGTAGAAAGGAAAGCCGATACCGGTATCACTTTCATCCTGAAAGGTAACGGGGAGTCTGAGAAAGTGATTGCGCTAAGGGCAGATATTGATGCTTTGCCTATCCTGGAAGCGAATGATGTACCCTATAAATCCACCAACAAGGGTGTGATGCACGCCTGTGGACATGATGTGCATGCGTCATCACTTCTCGGAGCTATCATGATCCTGAAGGAGCTTCAGCCTGAATTCAAAGGCAATATCAAAGTGATCTTCCAGCCTGGTGAAGAAAAGCTCCCCGGAGGAGCCTCACTCCTGATCAAAGAAGGCATCCTCGAAAATCCCAAACCCGCTAAAATTCTTGGTCAGCATGTGATGCCACTCATTGAATCGGGAAAAGTTGGATTCAAAAAGGGCATGTACATGGCCAGTGCAGATGAGATCTATGTCACCGTGAAAGGAAAGGGCGGTCACGCAGCCATGCCAGAAAACCTTATAGACCCGGTGGTCATCACCAGTCACATCATCGTGGCTCTTCAACAAATTGTCAGCAGAAAAGCCAGTCCCAAAATTCCATCTGTTCTTTCTTTTGGTAAGGTAGAAGCACTTGGAGCCACCAACGTCATCCCAAATGAGGTAAAGTTGGAGGGAACCTTTAGAACCTATGATGAAGAGTGGCGCGCCGAAGCACATAAACTGATGACGGATATGGCTGAAGGAATAGCCAAAGCCATGGGAGGGTCATGTGAATACAATGTCATGAAAGGTTACCCTCACCTGAAAAATGACCCTGAATACACGCAATTCAATACTGATGCTGCCAGACAATACATGGGAGAAGAAAATGTGGTCGATCTGGATCTTTGGCTGGCAGGGGAAGACTTTGCTTTTTACTCACACCATGTGGATGCCTGCTTCTATCGACTGGGCACCAGGAATGAGGCCAAAGGAATTACTTCCGGCGTTCACACCCCAACATTTGATATCGACGAACCATCTCTGAAAATCGGAATGGGCTTGATGGCCTGGCTGGCCATTGCTGAATTAAACAGGGACTAAAACCATTCAGCCTCCGTGAGTTAGAAATAAAGGTTCGAATGTCGGCTAGAAATGTGATATTTTCCATAAATTAACAGTCACCCAAACGTAGCATATGTCCCTGATCAATAATTTACTTGACAAGCTAACAGAATATATTCGCCTTAAGGGTGAAAAGCTCAAACTTGATATCATCGCTCAGGTATCAAGACTCCTGGCGCATGTTTTGGCTTTTTTGTTTTTGGGAATCATAGCCTTTTTTCTGTTTATCTTTCTTTCACTTGCCCTGGGGGGTTACCTGAATGTACTCCTTGAAAGTGAATATTATGGATATTTGATTGTAGCCGGGGTATACCTGATCCTTCTGATTAGTATCTTTTTACTTTTGCGAACCAACAGGATTCAAAACTGGCTGGAATCTGTATTTATCAACATCAGCGAAAACATTGACATCAATGAGTAATGGTCATTCAAAACTTTGGCAGTCTAAAAAAAGCTCTTTAGGAGAAAAGGAGTCCAGGCTTGAAAATGAGCTGGAAAGTGTTTCCAGTGCTTTTGAAGGTCAGGCCAAAAAAGTGCTTATTGGTGTAGCTATTGTTGGTATAGCTGCTTTTGCCATTGGGATGGCCATCAGTGCATCGAAAAAGAAAAAAGATTCGACTAAGGAAAAAAAGAAGGAAAAACCCAACAAAGAAAAAGAAGTTGTTAAAAGTTCTGTGAGTGTAAAAAATATGTTGTTTGAAAAAATTGCTGCAACAGCACTAAGCCTACTGCTGACCCAATTAGGGAATTACCTTAAATCAACCAAGGATAAAAATCAGAATCAGGACTAGAGATTCATCAATGACTCTCTCCTTCGCATCTTCCCGGCAGGGATACCAAACATCATCTTAAACCGTCTGCAGAAATAGGCGGTGTCTTTATATCCGACATCTTTTCCTATTTCACGGATGCTCTTCTTGGAGGTCCTCAGCAGATTTACTGCCATCTCCATCCGTTGGTATTCTATGTAGTCCTGAGGGTTGATGCCCGTAAGCATTTTAAAATACTGACCTACATAATCCTCCGAAACATTGGCCACATTGGCAAGTATCTTATTGGAAAGGTCTTCACCCAGGTTTTCCTTGATGAAAGTAAAAATATCGATCAGTCGAGGGTCTTTGAAATAGGTACTGTTGGTGGCAAACTGCTCCACAAACAGACCCTGCTTCAGGATATAGCGAATCAGCTCCACCACCAGCCGCTCAGTGAGCAATTTCACAACACGACCTTTGCCAGGGGCATTGGAAACAATCTCGCTGTTGATATCTGAAATAAGATTTACAAACTTGGAGTGGTTACTTGTGATTTTGAATGGCGGTATATCTAATGAAGCAAAGAAATTGACCGAGTCAAATGCCTTAGCTTCAAACGAAACATAGCTATAGCTCTCATGATCACCCTGCTCTGTCTCGTAGACCCTTAAGTAATTTTCGCGATTGCTTAAAAAGTCATCTTTTGACAGACTTTCTGACTTTCCCGAGCCATAAGTGATGGATAACAGTCTACCCCCCGGGACAAATAAGATCTCTCCCGCATTGACCTGTTCTTTCTCTTTTCCGAACTTAAGGGACCCTCTGGTCACCAGGATCAGCGTGTTTTCGATGTCGTAATTGTTCTCAACAGTGACAGGTTTTAAAATATTAATATTCTTAGCTTTAATAAACCTGACACCAAGAGATTCAATAATCTTGTTATAATCTTCCACTATTGCATTATTTAGTCCAGAGAGGTTCTAAGCGGATAATTTCTTGGAATAATTGTATAAAACTAATATAGATTATTGAAAAAACCCAATAAAATCGATGGGAGTTTTCCCCCTCTCCATTGAATTATTTCAATAATTCGCGAGCTATTACCATTTTCTGAATCTCTGAAGTACCCTCATATATCTGTGTGATCTTGGCATCACGCAACATTCTTTCTACATGATACTCCTTCACATATCCGTACCCCCCATGGATCTGGATGGCTTCTATGGCATTGTGCATCGCAGCTTCAGAGGCAAAGAGCTTCGCCATGGCGCTTGCTTTTGCATAGTCCTTCTTTTCATCCTTGAGCTTTGCAGCCTTCAGACACAGCATTCTGGCGGCCTCTACTTTCACGGCCATCTCGGATAGTTTAAACTGGATGGCCTGGTGTTTGGCAATCTCCACACCGAAGGTTTTTCTTTCTTTGGCATACTTTAATGAAGCCTCCAGCGCCCCACTGGCAATCCCCAGAGCCTGTGAAGCAATTCCAATTCTACCCCCGTTCAATACGTTCATGGCAAACTTGAAGCCGAAACCATCTTCGCCTATGCGATTTTCTTTTGGCACTTTTACATTGGTAAACATGATGGAATGTGTATCCGAACCCCTGATCCCGAGTTTGTCTTCTTTTTTACCTATGGTGATCCCCTCAAACGATCGCTCTACAATCAATGCATTGATGCCTTTGTATCCCTTTTCCAGGTCGGTTTGAGCCATTACAATGTAATAACCCGCCGTATTTCCATTGGTGATCCAGTTTTTAGTACCATTGATCAAATAATGATCGCCTTTATCTTCAGCAGTTGTGCGCTGAGAGGTGGCATCGGAACCTGCTTCGGGTTCGGAGAGACAAAATGCCCCTATCACTTCTCCTGTAGATAGCTTCTTCAGGTATTTTTCCTTTTGCATCTCCGACCCATATTTTTGGATACCGTAGCAAACAAGGGAATTGTTTACCGACATACATACGGCTGCGGATGCATCAATTTTGGAGATTTCTTCTATCGCCAGAACGTAGGACACGGTATCCATGCCTCCGCCATTATAGGCCGGGTCTACCATCATGCCCATAAATCCCAGCTCCCCCATCATTTTTACCTGCTGTTCAGGGAATTTTTGGTGGTTATCACGTTCGATTACCCCGGGAAGAAGCTCCCTTTCGGCAAAGTCCCTCGCTGCTTCTCTTACAGCCAGGTGCTCTTCAGTGTAGTTAAAGTCCATGTGTTTATATCCTCGCAGACAAATCTAACGAAATGATCATTACATTAAAGGCATAAAAAAAGCTCCAGACGAGGAGCTTTTTCTAAGTCATATTTACAACTAATTGTTAATCTCTGCTTCCACTCAGGTAAATCATCACCCAGTAGAGTAAGGTTGCCAGTGAAGACAACGCAGCAATCACGTAAGTCATAGCTGCGGTATTCAGGGCATCCTTGGCCATGTCATACTCACTTGTATTGACAATATTTCTATTCTCTACCCAGGCGAGGGCACGCTTACTGGCGTCAAACTCCACAGGAAGGGTAATAAAAGCAAATAATGTAAATACCCCATAACAAGCAATAATTACCAGAATCGCAAAATTCATAGGTAAAATTTGTGGCAGCAGAAACGATCCAAAAAACATCATCATAAAAACGATGTTGATGATTCGCCCACTGACATTTTGAATTGGCACCATGGCTGACCGAAACTCCAGGAAGCTGTAAGCTGTGGCATGCTGTACTGCGTGACCGCATTCGTGTGCGGCAATGGCAGCAGCAGCAGCTGAACGACCATTGTATACATCCGGGCTAAGGTTTACCGTTTTATTGCCCGGATTGTAGTGGTCTGTAAGCTGTCCCTCCACAGACATGACCTTTACATCATGAATGCCATTGTCGGCCAACATCAGTTCAGCCACCTCCCGACCGGTCAACCCGGCTGAAAGGGGAATTTTAGAATACTTCTTAAATTTATTCTTGAGTCTCGTACTTACGATAAGACTCAAGATCATAAAGGCAATAATGATTACAAACAGTCCCATTTTATTTATTTAGTTCTTTTTATTTTTTCAACTATTGAGGTCGTGGAGTATCCATCTACAAATTCTATGGTCTCCACAGATCCACCATTCTCCAATACGATATCTGCCCCTACGATGTTGCTGATTTCATAATCTTTACCTTTCACAAGTATATCCGGTTTTATCAAGGATATTAACTCGAAGGGTGTGTCCTCATCAAACAACAGTGTGGCATCAACAAACTCCAGTGCTGCCATCACTCGCAGCCGCGCATTTTCATCACTAATAGGACGATCAGGTCCCTTTAATCTTTTAACTGAAGCATCAGTATTTAGAGCAACAATTAATTTATCCCCTAAGTTGCGTGCCTTTTCCAAATAATCAACATGGCCCAGATGAATTAAGTCAAAAACACCATTGGTGAAGACCACTTTCTGTCCTCCGTTTTTCCATCCGGCTCTTAATACTTCCAGCTCTTTCCTTGTGACGATTTTCAGAGATGTTGGGTTCATGAATACTTTTTCATAAAAAGAGAGACCAAAACAGCCACGCCTCCAAAAACGGCTATCGCTATGATTTGTGAAGTATGGAGCAAGGTAGCAAAGAATACCCCGGTAGTCATGTCAATGTTGTAAAGTAGTAACATCCCACTCACCATGGTATGATAAGTACCGAACCCCCCCTGAACCGGAATGGCCAAAGCAACACCACTTGTGACCAGGAGCATGACTCCGGCCTGCCATGACAAATCCGAGGTCTCGGACACTGCAAATACAATGATATATGACATGAAATAGTAAACTACCCACAGCAGCAAGGTTGATAGAAGAAAACCTGTGACATTGTTGAGCTTTCGCAAGGAGAAAATACCATCTAAAAGTTGTCTGGCTATGACCCTGAATCGACCGCCCGATCTGATAGCTATGTAGACCAAAATCGCTACCAGGATGAAAGCTCCAATGAGCACCAATGCACCTTTCCATGCCAAACCTTCGATATTCACTATCCCAGAAAAAGCATTTGAGAAGAAAGCAATCAGGGTGTCATATTCAATCAGCAAGGTGAATAGGATCAGCAGCAATAAAGTAATTACATCAATGATCCGTTCAGTAATCACGGATCCAAAAGAGTTAGCCATTGGGACATTCTCATTTCTTTTGAGAATACCGCATCTTGTCACTTCTCCAAGTCTCGGAAAGGCCAGATTAGCCAGATAACCAATTAAAACAGCCACAGTGGTCCGATGTATTTTCAGATGCGGATATCCAAGGGGTTTGAGTAAAAGATTCCATCGATATGCTCTGAGCACATATGAAAAATACGACAAAGCAATTGACCCTAATACCCACCAGTAATTTACCAACTTGGCTTTAGCCCAGAATTCAGCGAAATCTACGTTCTTAAAAGCGAAATACAGCAGTACAAATGCAATGCCTATGGGAATGATGTACTTAAGTACACTCGCTGTTTTTTTGAGCATGAATCAGGAGGCTATTTTATTATCCCCATCAGGGAATATAATGGTAGGATGATGCGTAGCCGCTTCTTTTTGATCAATGGAGCAATAAGAAATGATGATGATTATATCTCCCACCTGTGCCTTTCGGGCGGCCGGGCCATTCAGGCAAACTTCTCCCGAACCACGTTCCCCTTTGATCACATAGGTATCCAGTCGTTCACCGTTATTGATATTCACGATCTGAACCTTTTCATTGGCCACGATATTCGCTGCATCCATCAAATCTTCATCCAGGGTGATCGAACCTACATAATGTAGCTCTGCCTGTGTGATCCTCACACGATGAATCTTAGATTTTAGTACTTCTATAAACATCCTATCATCAATCAGGTTGCAAATATAAGTTATCGATCAGTCTTATATTCTCTACATAGCCAGCAACACTCAAAAGTAAGGGTGAATCTTCAGTGATTTGCTCACCCAAAAGCGTATCAGAATTGACTATTTCAAAATATTCTATTTCCAGACCGTCAACTTTGTCATAAAACTGACCGGTAAGCCTTATGGTTTCTTTTATACCCTTTTTATCCAAAATTAGTTCCCTGGCCAGGTTTAATCCCTGGTAAATGTTGGCTGCTATCTCCAGCCCCTTTTCAGAAAGGTTTTGGTTTCTTGAAGAAATCGCCAGCCCGCTGGCATGTCTCTGTGTAGGCACACCGATGATTTCTGTGGGCACTGAAAAATTTGATACGAGCTCCTTGACGATTAAAAATTGCTGGAAATCTTTCAGTCCAAAGTACGCCCTGTCCGGAAGCACAAGGTTGAGAAGCTTCATCACTATAATACCCACCCCATTAAAATGCCCGGGGCGGAATTTGCCTTCCAGTACCTCCTCCAGCTTCCCGAAATTGAGCTTGATTGTGGGCTTTCTGGGGTAAATTTCATTTTCTTGTGGCGCAAAAAGGATGTCAACTCCCCATGTCTCAAGCTTTTGTTTATCCGCTTCCAGGGTCTTAGGATATCGCGCCAGATCTTCCGCATTGTTGAATTGGGTAGGATTGACAAAAATACTAGTGATAGTAATATCATTTTCTTTCAATGATTGGTCTGCAAGGGCTTTATGCCCATGATGCAAAGCGCCCATTGTTGGTACCAGACCAATGGATAATCCCTTCTTTTTCAGGTCCTTTACTTTGACCAATATTTCATCAGGGGATTGGATTAACTGCATTTAAATGGAGAATTAAAAAACGTTAAGTTTCTAAAAACATTGAAAATAAGGCAAAATTATGGTAATTTTGGGCTCATTTTCGACAATCCTCAACAAAATAGCATGTCCATGTCAAATTTAAGAATCCTATATGTAGCGAGTGAGATTAATCCATTTCTAAAAACCTCTGAAGTTGCGGAATTTGTCAGAAGACTTCCGCAGGCAATGCAAGAGCGAGGGATGGAAATAAGGATATTGGTTCCACGGTTTGGCCTGATCAATGAAAGGAAAAACAGGCTCCACGAGGTTGTGAGACTTTCAGGGATAAATATTTCAGTAGGTGACGAAGAGAAACCACTTATTATTAAAGTGGCCTCTATACCTAATGCAAAACTTCAGGTGTATTTCATCGACAATGAAGACTACTTCCACAGAAAATCAGTCTTCTTTGATAAGGAAGACAACTTCTATGAAGACAATGACGAACGCGCAATATTTTTCTGCAAAGGCGTTTTAGAAACAGTGAAGAAATTGGGATGGTCTCCTGATATCATCCATTGTAATGACTGGATGACCAGTTTGATTCCTTTGTACGTAAAAACGACTTATAAAAATGATCCAATCTTCAAGGAGTCTAAGACTGTCTTTACCATGTACAATAACAAATTCACCCATAAATTTGGGGATGACTTATTGGATAAAGTAAAAATGATTGACATTGACGACAACATGTTGCACCCGCTTAAAACAGCAGATTATGATGGATTCATCAAGATGGGTGTTCAATATGCAGATGCTGTCATCAATGGCAACGAAGAGACATCAGACAGCTTCAAAAAGTTGATTTCAGATATTGACAAACAGATTAATACAATAGATAGGGATGAGAATTTCGAAGAGAGCCACTTCAATCTGTATAATGAACTTGTTGGATAAAAAGACCTTCCTTAAGGGACCGGGATTAGCACTCATGCTGATCCCGTTTTTTTTTGCTTGTGAAGACCCCAGTGAACTTGGAGTTCGGGTAGATTCTGATAACCAGAATATTGAGGTTCGGGATACCACCATTACCCTTCCCCTTTCCACCATACGTATAGACAGTCTTCGGACCAATCAATTTACGACGTTGCTGGTGGGTCATATGGAAGACTCGGTGACTGGAAGTGTTCGCTGCACCGCATACACCCAGTACAGTCCGGCATCAGGCACATTTCCGGGTGATTCATTAGACTTTGTTTCTGCTTACATCAGTTTTAAGATCAATGAGGTAAGAACAACAGATAACATCCTCAGTGGTCACATAGATGTGCATGAGTCTGATGACACCCTTTACAACCAGGCCATTTATCTGGCCAGACGCAAAATAGATTATCATCCGACCCCCATCACCCAGCTGGATTACAACATCAACATTGATGAGGACTCAGTACTTACTTTCCCGCTGAATGACCTGGGATTGGAGTTGTACGATCAGTTGGTCCGTTATGGCACCGACACTGCTTTTCAGGATAGCCTGCAACAAAACCTGCTTTACTATCAGCCATTGGTATTTAATACCACAAGCACCAACAGTGGGTTGATGTCATTGAGCTTATCCAATGATAGCTCAGCGTTGTTTATTGAAATGAAGAGCCCATCATCGGATAGTACCTATTACTACAGGTTCAATTTCAATGGTAGAGGGCATTTCACCAATATAGAACGTGACAAAGCCGGATCTAAACTTTCAACACTCGCTGAAGAATATACCAACGAAGTGAGTGGAGGCTATGCATATGGCAGTATGGTGGATGGGACATTTGCCAAGCTGGATCTGACCCCTCTCAATAATTTCATTGCTGAAAATACCGGGCTTATTGTAAACAATTCCAGGATCGTGTTAAATAACACAGATTATGGAAGTGAATTTGTGGTTCCATTTACCAGCATTAGATTTTATTTTATCAGGAATGGCAGGATCAATGGGCCTATCGGAACCAGTAGATTGACAGCTTATACCAGCACTATTCTTTCAGACCCAAGCTACAGCTCATCATCTATCGAATATTTAAATGCTATCCACGAGGATGATCCTCCAAACTACTCAGGTGATATCACCCAGTTTACCCAAATCGTAGCTGATGATGGCCTGGGAATCGATCTTAATGGAATAGTAATACTAAACCCAACGCCTACGTCTTTACAAAAGACTATTTTTACCGGAGCGGAGGTTACTATATACTATACCACAATAAAATGATATGTGTGGAATCGTTGCTTACATTGGGAATAAACCAGCATTCCCCATCCTTATCAATGGGCTGAAACGGCTGGAATATCGCGGATATGACAGTGCAGGAGTGGCACTGTATGAAAACAACGGACTGAACGTACTCAAGAAGGAAGGCAAAGTAGCTGCATTAGAAGCTTTTGCTGCTGACAAAGTGAGTGATAGCACCCTTGGGATAGCGCATACCAGATGGGCCACTCACGGCGCTCCAAATGACGCCAATGCTCATCCTCATCTATCCGCGGATGGAAGCCTGGCAATCATCCACAATGGCATCATCGAAAATTATCACTCCATCAAAGCTGAGTTGCACGACAAAGGGTATGCTTTTGAAAGTGACACCGACACAGAAGTACTGGTAACTTTTATCCAGGACATCAGAGATACACACAACCTTTCCTTCGAGGATGCTGTAATTACATCATTGTCTAAGGTGATTGGTGCCTATGCCATTGTTGTCATCAACCAGGATAACCCGGATCAGATGATCGCTGCCAGAAAAGGCAGTCCGATGGTGATAGGCCTGGGGGATGGTGAATATTTCATTGCTTCGGATGCCACGCCTATTGTGGAGTTTACCAAGGATGTGATCTACCTCAATGATGAGGAAATCGCTATTATCAGGCGTGATGGGTACAGGATCACAAATACGAGCAATGTTCCATTAATCCCAAGTATCCAAAAGCTTGATATTCAGCTGGAAGCTCTGGAAAAAGGGGGATATGAGCACTTTATGCTCAAAGAGATTTTTGGTCAGCCCGAATCAATTGCTGACTGCATGCGGGGCAGATTAAATGCTAGGGAACGAAAGCTCACACTAGGGGGCATAAGAGAATATGCCAACAAACTGGTCAATGCAGAGAAAATCACCATTCTGGGATGCGGTACCTCCTGGCATGCCGGACTCGTAGCAGAATACATACTCGAAGATATCTGCAGGATACCGGTAGAAATAGAGTATGCTTCAGAATTCCGATACCGAAATCCGGTGATCAAAGAAGGAGATATCATTATTGCCATCTCCCAATCAGGAGAAACAGCCGATACCCTTGCAGCCATTGAACTGGCAAAATCCAAGGGAGCCATTGTATTTGGAGTGGTGAACGCAGTAGGCTCGTCGATCGCACGGGCCACGCATGAAGGTGCTTACCTGCATGCCGGACCTGAGATAGGTGTAGCTTCCACCAAAGCTTTTACAGCTCAGCTAACCGTACTAACAATGATAGCGTTGAAGGTGGGGTATCTGAAGGGTACGATCACAGACAGTCAATACGGTGATCTTCTCTATGAATTGGAAAGGATCCCTGAAAAAGTAGCACAGGCACTCGGCACAGACAAACGCATCCAAAAAATATCAGAAAAATTCAAGGATGCTCCCAATTTCCTATACCTGGGAAGAGGTTATAACTTCCCGGTAGCATTGGAAGGAGCATTAAAGCTCAAAGAAATCTCCTACATCCATGCTGAAGGGTATCCCGCTGCGGAAATGAAACACGGCCCAATTGCACTGATTGATGAAAACATGCCTGTAGTGTTTATTGCTACCAGGGACAGCTCTTACGAAAAGATTATCAGCAACATTCAGGAAGTAAAATCCAGAAAAGGTAAAGTGATCGCGATCGTGAGTCAGCATGATGAGGAAATTGAAAGAATGGCTGACTTTACCATTGAAGTGCCATCGAGCCATGAAGCGCTCATGCCACTGATTTCAGTGATCCCTTTGCAATTGCTATCGTATCACATTGCCATCATGAGAGGTTGCAACGTGGATCAGCCACGAAACCTGGCCAAGTCGGTCACAGTAGAGTAACAAGATCAGGGCGATTGCTACTGCAGCCCACCCTTACCCCTGTAAAGGGATAATTCGTCTTCCAGTTCCAGCTTCAGCACGGTCACATATCGATCCTGTACTCTCTCTGGCACAGTGATGTACACCAATCCCGGTACCGGGCTCCAGGAGATTTTACCAACGACTTTATGATCCAAAGAAGACCCTTCACCTACCACGGTAATTTTTTTGATCTTATTTTTCAGGCCTTTCAACATCACATTACCCGAAGTTTTCCCTGGCAAGAAAAGATAGAGCGAAGTAGAGTCTTTCGACAAAGTGGATGGTCCGTAAAAGTGACCTTGAGGCAAACCGGGAATAGTCCCAAAAATGGCATCACCATGTTTCTTATTCCAGGCGCCCAGCTCTTTTAGTATATGAACTTGTTCTTCCGGGATGGTGCCATCCTCTTTTGGCCCGATATCGAGCAGCAAATTGCCTCCATAGCTTACCGCATCAATGAAAATTGTGATGATCTCATAAGGTGATTTCCAGTTGGTGTCTGTGTGCCGATAACCCCAGTTATCATTGGTGGTCATACATAATTCCCACCATGGATAGGCAGGTCTGGAGACAGGAAAGTTTTGCTCAGGTGTTTCATAATCTCCGTAGCCCTGCAACCTACCATTGATGATGGCATTTGGTTTTCCGGAAAGAATAATATCACGTATTTCTGTAGACTTCCACTCCTCAGCACTGTGCTCCCAATCACCGTCGAACCACCAAAGGTCAGGTTTGAATTTAGCTGATATTTCTTCGATCTGACCCAGGTTGAACTTTTGAAACTTTTCCCACCGCCTGGGTTGATCCGCAATCTGATACCGAGCACTGTCTTTAAGAAACCCCGGGTAGTTCTTATGCGACCAGTCAATCAGTGAAAAATAGGCTCCAGCTTTTATATCACGAGCTCGAAGTGCTTTATAAAACGGAGTAAGTAAATCTCTTCCCGCCGGCGTATCCTCCACCACATTGACTGGCCCTGATTTCCATAGGGCCACCCCATCATGGTGCTTGGTAGTGATGACTGAATACCGGGCACCGGATTCTTTGATTAAATCTGCCCAGGCTTCAGGGTCGTAATTTTTGGCTGTGAAGCCTTCGACCTGTTTCATGTAATCCTCATGAGAGATCTGTCCGTTATGAAATGACCAGGATTCACTCACTCCATTCACTGCATAAATGCCCCAGTGTATAAAAATCCCAAGCTTGGCATCTGCAAACCACTGCATTTTCTCTTCGATAGATTCAGGAGTTATTTTTTGCTGACCGGTGGCAAAAAAAGGGATCAGGAGGAGGATGATTAACCGTTTCATATTCTTGATTATATTTTCTATTTAACCGCTTGAAGGCAGCGCATGAATTCACTGCTTTATGACCATCGCGATAGCCGGAGCATTTTGTAATTTCTTTCTCAATGAAGCAGGAATCCGGACCTGTACCTTATCCATTTTCACCGTCCATTTTAGCTTTGCAGAACTCCCGGCGAGCGTGATTTCAGCACCCTTCTCAGGAATATTTACTGTCCATTCCATCACAGACGGAATTGTTTCTCCTTCATTTAATCTACGGATGGCATAAAAGGCGTCACCACCTTTCTTCTGAGTAAACCAAATGTTGTTTTCATGGTAATGCTTCATGGTTCGGGTACCATAAATAACCTCTCCATTTACTTCCAGCCATTGTCCGATCTCTTTCAGAGGCTTGATCTGCGCCTCATAAAATAAGCCCTGGGCATTGGGGCCAACCCCCAGAAGCAGGCTTCCGTTTTTAGCAGTGATCTCTATCAAGGTATGAATAACCCAACGCGCTGATTTAAACCTGTCGTTCGGCACATAGCTCCAGGCATTGCCCAGGGTGATACAACTCTCCCATGGGTAATCTAACTGGGTGTCAGGGATCCTTTGTTCTGGAGTGCGGTAGTTTTCATACGGTCCATGGACTGTTCTGTCCACCATCAACAGCCCGGGTTGATACGCACGGGCCATCGTAGCTATTTTGTCCATCTCTATATCCTGGCTCCATTCAGGGATAGGCGCTCCCCATGCAAGCACTTCCTCGTTCACCGTTTCCAACGGACGCACCCAGCCACCGTCCAGCCAGAGAATATCCAATGGACCATATTCGCTTACAAGCTCCTCTATCTGATTGTGTGTAAACTGCTTGTATTGGTTCCATCTCCATGGATACTTTCTGATGTCATAGTTATTGTTTCTATTGGCCGTAGCATATTTTGGCCACCAGTAATACTCCGTATGCCAGTCCGGCTTTGAGAAATACGCACCGATCATGAAATCTTTCTTTCGAAAGGAATCAAAGACATGTTTGGCCACATTGGACTTAGGGTGATCGGCAAAAGGCCCATCAGTGATTTTAAAGTCTGTTTGCCTGGTATCAAACATGTTGAAACCATCATGATGCTTGGTGGTGAACACTACATAACCCATGCCAGCCTCATCCGCTACAGTAGCCCACTGGTCCGGATCAAAGTCCACAGGATTGAATTCATCCTTCAATCCCCAGTACCACTCCTTGAAGTCATTGTAGGAGACCGTACTGTCCCTCTCAATCCAGTCCTCTGAACACAGTGCCCAGGATTCGATAATGCCTGGGACAGCATATATTCCCCAATGGATGATCATACCGAACTTGAGGTCTCTCCAGTCTTCTAATTTTTCTTTTACCTCAGCATCTTCTGGCCATTGATAGCCCTGCTCTTCCGCTACATGCTGTGCCCCAACATGCAATGAACCTAAAAACAATACTGCTGCTATGAATCTTTTTATTATCATTTGAATAAAATTATAAGTCAGTTTGAATTTGCTGATCACCATTTTCTAATGTCCAGTTATTACCAAAGAAGCCAGTTGCTTTGATACCTTTCACACCTTCTTTGAGCATGTTCGAACTGAAAATGATGTAATCCGGGAACCCACTTCCCCCGGCAAAATATTGATTGGCTTCGGTACTTTTCATCCCTGTAAGCCCGGTACCGCTAATCACCGAAACAGAAGCTATTTCGCTTTCAGCACGTGGCCACACAAAATAAGCTCCCAGGTCTTCTCCTTTGAAAGTCTTTGCTCCCAAAGTCACCTCACCGTCCTTTACCTGAATCGGACAGCCCTTCAAAAGCTTGTCCCAGGCGGTATTGTTGGAAGCATTCCCATAAAGGATAACGCCTCGATCTGCATATTTCTTAGGATCAAAATCCTTATCGGCAATAACATCTATGGAACCATTGCCCCGGTAATACCATACTTCGGCATCAAAGCGAGCCTTA
This sequence comes from Cyclobacteriaceae bacterium, assembly GCA_965228595.1. Taxonomy (GTDB): domain Bacteria; phylum Bacteroidota; class Bacteroidia; order Cytophagales; family Cyclobacteriaceae; genus UBA7330. The sequence continues at coordinate 1,870,034 of OZ245828.1, forward strand.
TTGTATGCCCATTGATTTTCTGAAGCATTTCCCTTTGTTGCGTACACATAGACCATTTGGTGATTAAAACCATCCTTAAATGTGCCTCCCCTGTGTGGACCCTTTTGTTTTTTGTCCAATTCGGGGCCAACAGCCCAATGCTCGTTTTTATATAAATAAATAAACTGATCATCCTTAGCGTCTATGCTTAGACTGTCTCCATCCAGACTGATTTGGATGCTTTCCGATCGATTCAGATCCGCTATCTCAACCTTGAGCATATATACATTTTCAGTGGTTCCGCCAATGGTGTTTTGCTCTTTGTCTCGTTTCAGCTGTACCCAGCTAAACTTCAGAGGTTCCTCCTGCTGTAAGACGGAGATCCAACGGTAGCTGGCTGATACACCAGGACTAGCTGTTTTAAAATCAATGACATCCACTTCATGATTTGCGTGATTGTTATGCCATTTGAAATATTCAAACAATGGTGGCCAGTCCACACTTTCGTTGCCAAACCAATGACTACCCCCAGGATACTCATAGTAGCTAAAATCGGGATGGAATTTGCCAAGTATTTCACGCATCTGACGTGCATATGTAACCGGCACTACCCTGTCGGCATCACCATGGTGGATGTATACTCCGTGTGACTTATAGTTCTCTGCCAGGGCGATTACGTTACTAGGGTTACTGGCTCGTAATAAAAGCTGTTCAACTTCGCTTTCACCTTCAGAAGGAATTGTGCCATCGGAAGAACCATATTCAGCCAGCATTGGATAGCCAGCACAAGGTGCTATCGCAGCCCATTTGTCGGGATAGGTAGCTCCCAGGATCCAGGTGCCATGACCACCCATGGAATGACCGGTCAGATATATCTTATTAGGGTCTGGAAAATATTTTTTCCTGGCAATTTCCAATACTTCCAGGGCATCTTTCATGCCCCAGTCTTCCCAGTTAAATCCCCTGGGTCTTCTGTTGGTAGGCGCCACCAGCGTACCCCAGTCTTTCGGCTTGTATGCCCGGGCCTGGCCTATGGCTTCTACGCCGGCGCCATGTACAGATAAAATGAGTGCCTGACCTTCACCACCGTTTTCTTTTTGCGGAGCCACTCCGTAGTATTGAACACTACCGTCTATCGAACTGATAAAAGTATGACTCTGATGTGATGAGGGAGCAACACATGAAATTTTTATCGTAGTTTCATCCAGTATGTTTTTCTTTTGCTGTAATACTATCCTGGCCTCATAATCCTTTACTTCTCTTACATTAGCCGGATCAAACTGAAAACCTACTTTTCGGATCGTCATTGGAGGAACTACGGGCAATGGTGTTACTGTCTTTTTTCCTTCTAAAGTGGTAGTAATCGATAAATCCTCTAAAGGTTTACTCGTCCCATTGCTGACAACAATGGCTCCCCACAGCAACCCGGAGGTCTCATCAAGAACCACGTGCGGCATTGTTAGATCCTCATCAATCAAGTAGACAGGTTTCTCAGGAAATATCATTTTTGCTTCTATGCCCTGCCACCTTGAAAATCGCGAACCCCGGATCAATAGCTCATTGACTCCCTGTTTTAACTGTACAGGCATATACATCCAGCCGTCACCATAAAGATCACTTCCACGGGGTACACCATTAATATAAAACATGCTATTCCGGGAAATATTGAGCACAGCCACCTGCTCTCGATCTGAGGGATATTCCAGATACAAATATCCATCTCCCAGAGACCTGTCCCTGAACCTACCCGCAGAATCCGCCTCTATGGTCTGCCACTGGATTACATCTCCTTCACCACCCTTATACAATGTTTCGCCTACCTGTGGTTTTTTAAAACTGCCCTTGCTTAGCTGATAGGCAATTTGGTCATATACCGCAGCTTCCCGACCATAGTGATGTACGGAATCAGCTACCAGGCCAGTCGTAAATTTAAACACTGTTTGCGCACACAGTGCGAGTGGGAGAATAAAAACGATTAAAATAAAAATAATTTTTCTCATGCGTTATGGAAGTTTGGATGTATTACCTGTAAAAGCAAGCGAGCAGAGCTCCTTCGTTTACATTAACTCGGGGTGAGTCTGACAAATGTAATTCATCTCATCGAAAAATACAGACAACTATGCCTGGTTCAAATTTCAAAATGTTGTCATTCTACGACCTTTTTCCTTAATTGCATTTGAATAAATATCTGTCACGGCAATTTTCTTAATCAATGAAAAAAATAATCTTATCTGATAAAGCACCGGCTCCCATTGGCCCGTATAGTCAGGCAGTTGCCGTTAATGGAATGGTATATATTTCTGGTCAGATCCCGATCGATCAAACCTCTGGTAAACTGGTTTCGGGGTCTATTGAGGATGAAACGCATCAGGTCATGAAGAACATTGGGTTTATCCTTTCTGCTGCCGGACTCACATATTCCAGCATTGTGAAAACCAGTATTTTTGTTAAAGACCTAGGAAATTTTGGCAGGATTAATGAAGTCTATAGTAATTATTTTGACAAAGAACCTCCTGCAAGAGAAACGGTAGAAGTAAGCCGATTGCCCAAAGATGTAAACATTGAAATTAGCTGCATTGCTACTGAATGAAATTCAAGCCCTTTGAAGAAGAGACCATTGTTTCCGCCCGATCACAGGCAGAGATCGTTACTCAGCTTTCAAAATTTACACACCTCGTTACAGAGGCCAATGTACCTGTAAGGCATATATTTAATGGAAACATTGAGAAAGATACCTTCCGCATCTCACTCAAAGTCAACTTTCCACAAAATGCCCTCCCCCTGACGATCGGGAAAATCGTGCCGACATCGAAAGGTTCTATCGTCTTCCTGAAATATCAACTTTTTCCTGCCACCAAAGTGATGCTTGGTGTGATTGGGGGCATTATGGCTGCTATTTGTATCAGCTTTTTACTGATATATCTGGAAAAACAGGAACCCAAATACATCAGGGCGATTGTAATTACACTGGCTACAGGTGCCTTTTACTATATGACCCTTATTATCAATTTTTTCAAACGAAAAAACCAAACCAAATCCACGATCGAGCGGATTCTAAATGAGTAAATTATCTGCTAAACGGCTATTGATTTTATAGCTTTGCAGCCCGAATAATTTTTTCTATGGAGAACGTAAGAGTAAGATTTGCTCCCAGCCCGACAGGAGGGCTTCACATCGGTGGTGTGAGGACCGCGCTGTTCAATTACCTTTTTGCCAAAAAAAACAATGGAACATTTATCCTGAGGATCGAGGACACCGACCAATCCAGGTATGTGGAAGGAGCCGAACAATACATTACGGAATCCCTGGCCTGGTGTGGCATTCAGCCGGACGAAGGCCCTAAAGCAGGTGGGCCTTATGCGCCTTATCGCCAATCTGAACGGAAAGAGATTTACAAGAAGTATGTAGACCAGCTGATTGCAGACGGTCATGCATACTATGCTTTCGATACTGTAGAGGAGCTGGAAGCCATGAGAAACAGGCTTAAGGAGGGTAGAATTGCCAATCCCCAGTACGATGCGGTCTCCCGCACCACCATGAAAAACTCACTGACCCTGCCAGCAGACGAGGTAAAATCCAGAATTGAATCCGGAGAACCTTACGTGGTCCGGTTTAAAGTACAACCCAAGGAAGAGGTTCGCATCAATGACATCGTGCGTGGTTGGGTACTCGTGCATGGATCAAACATTGATGATAAGATCCTGATGAAATCCGACGGCATGCCCACCTATCATCTGGCCAATGTAGTGGATGACCACCTGATGAAGATCACTCATGTAATACGAGGTGAGGAATGGCTTCCATCTGCCCCACTCCATGTCTTGCTCTACAAATACCTGGGATGGGAATCCTCAATGCCTCAATTTGCCCATTTACCATTGATCTTAAAACCTGACGGCAATGGAAAACTTAGTAAACGAGCAGCAGAAAAAGCAGGTTTCCCCATTTTCCCATTGAGCTGGAAGGATCCGCAGTCAGGTGAAGAATCTGCCGGATTTAAAGAAGAGGGCTACCTGGCGGAGGCCATGATAAATTTTCTATCCCTACTGGGTTGGAATCCCGGATCCGAGCAGGAGATCTTCTCAATCAGGGAATTGATTGATCAATTTTCTTTAGAAAGAATCAATAAGGCAGGGACCAAGTTTGACATTGACAAGGCTAAATGGTTCAACCAGCAATACATCAAAGCAAAGTCGCCAGACGAATTAAGCTCTTTCATCCAGGTGGAGATCAAGACCAGGTATGACATCAACTGTGATACCCCTACTGCATTGCAAATAGTGGAGCTCCTTAAGGAACGGGTCACGTTTATTCCTGAATTTGCCAGCAATAGCCTATTCCTGTTTCAACCTCCCGCCAGCTATGACCAAAAAGTGGTGGAAAAGAAATGGGATGATGAAGCAGTCAGTGCATTAAAAGTATATGCTGAAGCCATTAAGGCGAAGGATAACCTGACAGCAGATGAAGCCAAAGAGCTGTTTTTTACTTCTCTGGAAGAAAAAGGGTTTAAACCAGGCAAGTTTATGCAAACACTCAGGTTGAGCATTACCGGAGAGGGGTCAGGACCCGATTTGATGTCTATTTTGTCCATCATGGGAGGAAAATCTGTTTCAGAACGTATCCTTTTTTCTATTGAACAGTTAAATAGATAGAAGAAGGATAACACTATGACCAGGAAAAAAGAAAACGAAAAACCGAAAGTTCACAAAGATCTGGATGGCTTTGAGATGGAAATTGATTCCTTTGGTGAGTTGAAATCAAATATTGATATTGAAAAGATCAATAAATTCCTCAACAAAGAGGTGGAAGATAAGAAACTCAAAGACCGGGACGACCTGGAAGATCTAAAGAAGTGATTTTAATCCGGGAAGGATCGATGGCACCTCTTTCTTATAATTGAGATACGCTTCCCCAAATTTTTGAATCAATTTTCTTTCCTCGAAGTATATCCCTATGGGCAAATAGATCAGGATCAAAACCACCGAAACCATGACCACATCGGATGGTTGATAAATGAAATACCCCAGAAGGATCGCAATGGTGCCGGTGTAAATGGGGTGGCGCACCCTGGAATGAATGCCATGGGTAACGAGTTTGTCCTCGGAGGAGAATTTCCTTAGACCAATAAACTCCATCCCCGACAGATATCGGAAAGAAAAAAATACAATAACTATCCCCGCTACGATCAGGAAATAACCTGCATAAATAAAATTCCCGGGATCAAATAGCCATTTCTGAGGTATATCTCTGATGACCCACCCCAGTGCGATCAATCCAACTACACTGATGAATGAATAAGCAAATCGATAACCGGACCCTTTTAATCCGATATGCTGAGACACCCACCCCTTACATGCATTGGATGCCAGCAAGCTATGAAGGGCTAAATAGATAATCCAGTAAATAGCCAGGAGGACCATCACGGATGGGCTACTGTTCGAAAACCGTGTAAGTGGAGTTCCATTGCATCGTCTCACCGGGCTCCACATCGATCCAAATGAAATTTTCAGGACACAGAGTGGTTTTACAGGTCCAGAAGGCCATTCGATAAATCGGCTGGTCAACTGCGAATTTGATACCGGCTCCGGTCTTATGATTGACTACGGTAACCTGATGATCATCCGCTGATTCTCCAAAACCTGTCAGCTCAAGAAAGGTGCTTTTGCCTTGCTCTACCATTTTCTCAAACTTAATTTTCTTATCGTCAATGCTAACCAAACCCCTGGTATCACTCTCTGTCTGTAGGCTGAATGGAAACTCAACACTGAAGTCAGTGCCACTTTGGGTCTTGTCGATCACGAAGAAGTTGTGGTTAAACTGATCCGTTTCAATGGTTTTATCACCTGTATTTTCGAGGGTGTGCCTGATCACAAAACCCTCATCCAGTAACTCAATCCGCTTTATATACTTATAAGCGAAACCAAAGTCGCTTGCTATAACATGTGTAAATGAGATCCAGTCCTTACCTTGATCCACAGTCCATTTTCCATGGTCAAGGATCTTGTAAGTATCCGTCCAGCCATACTTTTCTTCATCTCGCTTTTCCAGGATGCCCACTCCAATTCTGATAAAGCCATCACCTGCCCCCGCTTCTTCATAGCCCAGGCCGGGCTCGATAAACCCTTCCACTGGTCCCGGCAGGTCTTCATGAATCAATGGATCGTGCGTGTCTTTCCAGTAGTCAAAGTATTCGTGGCCTTTGTACTTTAGGCTTCCGATTACTCCGGACCAATCGAAGCGGGTAGCACGGTACAATCCTTTTTCCGGATCCGGAAGATAAACCTTCATTTCAATGGCTTCATTGGTCAAAATAATGTGGGGATATTGATCCAGATTCATCGAATTTTCCTGGTTAGAAGAAATATCATCTGTGGTACTCCTTTTTGTGTCACAAGAAATTAGTACCAGGCTGAATCCAACCGTGACGAGAAAATATATTGAGGCTCTCATTTTTTGTTTGTTTTGAATCGGTATGGGTAAATCTAATATATGTAGTGGCTAATCCATTAGCTTTGCCTGTTGAAAATAAAAGGACAACTCAAAGTGAAAATCGGTATCATCAGAGAAGGTAAAGTACCTGTGGATAAAAGGGTACCCTTCACTCCCACCCAGGCAGCAGAGATTCAAAAGCGTTTTCCTGATATTCAGGTCGTCGCACAGTCCAGCGTCATCCGGTGTTTCACAGATGATGAGTACAGAGCTGAGGGCATCGAAGTCAGGGAAAATATTGATGACTGTGATGTACAGATGGGGGTGAAAGAAGTGCCGATCAAAGACCTCATTGCCGATAAAACCTATTTCTTTTTCTCACACACCATCAAGAAGCAGGCTTACAACCGGGGGTTACTCCAAAATATCCTGGCCAAAAACATCCGGCTGATAGACTATGAAACGTTGACCGACACCAATGGAATCCGGGTAGTCGCTTTCGGACGATGGGCAGGTATCGTGGGTGCCTACAATGGCCTGTGGACCTATGGGCAGCGGTACCAGCTTTTTGAAACCAGACGTGCTCACGAATGTTTTGACCTGGAAGATCTGAAGACAGAATTTCCTAAAATCAAGCTTCCGAACATCAAAATCGTAATCACGGGAGGCGGAAGGGTTGCCAAAGGAGCGATGGAAGTGCTGGATGGCGTAAAAATCAGAAAAGTCAACCCACAGGAATTCCTTCAAAAAGATTTCGATGAACCCGTGTATACACAACTCGAGCCATGGGATTATCATGTGCACAAGGAAGGGAAAATCTTTGAACTCAAGGATTTCTTCCAACACCCGGATGCTTTTGACGGCACATTTTTACCTTTTACCAGCCAGGCTGACCTTTTAATAGCCAGTGCCTATTGGGATCCTCGCTCGCCGGTATTGTTTTCAAGAGAGGACATGCTGAAAGATGATTTCAGGCTTAAAGTGATCGCTGACATCACCTGCGACATCGAGGGATCCATTCCCTCCACAAAACGGGCTTCCACCATCGATGATCCTATTTATGATTATAATCCTGTTAAGGGTGAGGAAGAAAAAGCATTGAGCAGCGGTGCCAACCTGACCATGATGGCAGTGGATAACCTACCCTGTGAACTTCCCAGGGATGCCTCTAACAGTTTTGGGAGAGATTTGATAGAAAATGTACTGCCTTCCTTATTGGATGATCGGGAAGAAATAATCCATCGTGCAACCATCACCAATGGAGGCAAACTCACTGAAAAATATAATTATCTAACAGATTTTGTAAATGGCTAATACCAAAACCATCCTTGTGACCGGATCTAAAGGGCAGTTGGGGAATGAACTACAAGAGCTGGCCGGTTCCATGAAAGACGCTGAGTTTCATTTTGTAGACATCGAGGAACTGGATATCACGGATAGTCAGCAGGTGAGGATTTTTTTTGATGAGGTAAAACCCACCCATTGTATCAATTGTGCTGCCTACACGGCTGTAGACAAAGCCGAGTCTGACCGGGAGCTATGTGATCTGATCAACGTAGCGGGTGTGGAGAACCTGGCTTCAGCCAGTAAAGTACATGATGCAATTTTATATCACATTTCCACGGACTTTGTGTTCAATGGCCATGCCTCCCAGCCACTGACTGAAGATCAGGAGACCGACCCGGTTTGTTACTATGGAGAAAGCAAGCTCAACGGGGAAAAGAGAGTGGCTGAGATCACTGACAAGCACTACATTATCAGGACTTCATGGCTCTACAGCAGTTTCGGTAATAACTTCGTGAAAACCATGCTGCGGCTGGGTGAAACCAAACCGGAACTGGGCGTCATATTTGACCAGGTGGGCACACCAACCTATGCCAAAGACCTGGCAGAATCTATCCTCAAAATGATTGAGGCTCCCGAAGACCATTTTGGCACTTATCACTACAGCAATGAAGGCGTTGCCTCCTGGTACGATTTCACCAAAGCCATTTTTGAGTATGAAAACATCACCATCCCGGTAAAGCCTATACCAACCACGGCATATCCTACTCCTGCCAAACGACCACATTTCAGCGTGATGGACAAGCAAAAGATCAAAACCAACTTCAACCTGACCATTCCACACTGGAGGGAGAGTTTGAAGGAGTGTTTGGCAAGGCTACAAAAGCCTTAGAGACTTTTGTAAACTATACAAGCCTACTCTTCTACCTCGACACCCAGCTTCTTCAGGTTGGCAATTGAATTTGTCTTGACAAATGGAGGTGGATTGGTCGCTAATGACTTTTTAAACATTTTGATGGCTTCCTTATTATTGTCCATAGCCATGTAGCACTCACCCATGCTGTCATAGACATTGGCTGACTTCGGGTTCTTCTTGATATTGAGCTTGAAGTACTCTTCTGCCTTATCATATTTTTCCACGCCCATCATCTGGTAGCCCAGCATATTCAATTGATTTTCATTGGAAACTTCCGCTGCCTCATCGGCGATCTTGATAGCCTCAGCATCATTCCCTGTTTTGAATAGAATGGCTGATTTCAAACCCATGGTCTGACCATTCTTATTCATGGCAATGGCCTGATCCGCCCATTTAAGTGCCTCCTCAAGGTTTACATTATTGTTTAAACAATAATTGGCAGCTGAAAAGGGTCCCTGCCAGCCGAAACCTGCTGCGTTTCTGAGCTCATTCCTGAAGCTTTGAAGAATGGTCTCCTCACCAACCGATAGCTGTATGGGAATTTCTTTGTTGTCCCAAAGCAATGAAAGCGTTCCTTCTTTGGTCCCCACAGAAGTAAATGCATAGGTCAGAAGATTGGTAAACGCACGTTGCTTACTTTGAACATCTACCCTCAGTGCATCCTCATCTTCTTCATACCAATAACTACCCCAGGAAGTGGAATTGTTACTAAAAATGACGGTTACTTTCCCATTTTCATAAGGGATCATGTGCAGGCCGTAGGTGCCTTTCGCTATGGGCTTTCCTTCAACCATGGCATCGGTTGAAAAGGAAATGGTGGTGTTCTCATTGGCACCTGCACGCCAGGGCATGGGTTTTTGGTTCCCAAATCCACTTTGTGAAAGCTCCCAGGGCACCAGATTACCCCAGATCTTACCGGTACGATCATTGTTGCCATTGATGACTGCAGGCCTGGAATAGTTTACAGTGATATCCGTCAGCCCAATTCTTTGTGTGACCTCTGCGGCAGGACTCATTCGCGGGGTTGTCACTGTCTGCCCTATTGCCCAGGTAGAAATCAGGGCCAGGCCCAGTGAAAATATGAAAGTTTTTCCTAATGTAGACATGATGATACAGTTTGGTTGTTCTATGATAATAACAACCATCCCGATCATTGTCAATCACATCTGTGATCAGCGGTGAATAATGGATATAAACAAAAAACCCCGCTTTTGGGCGGGGTTCGAATCATTTCTATTGTGAATTATCCATTCATGGATATCAGGAATTCTTCATTGTTGAGGGTTCCTCTCATTTTGTTAAGCAGGAATTCCATGGCCTCGTTACTGTTCATGTCTGCCATAAACTTCCTCAGAATCCAAACTCTGCTCAACTGATCTTTGTCCATCAACAGATCTTCTCTTCTTGTACCAGAAGCAGGAACATCGATCGCAGGATATACACGCTTGTTAGACAATTTCCTGTCAAGCTGTAGCTCCATGTTACCCGTACCTTTGAATTCTTCAAAGATCACTTCGTCCATCTTAGAACCTGTTTCGATCAGGGCTGTAGCAATGATGGTCAGTGAACCACCATTCTCCACGTTCCTGGCTGCTCCAAAGAATCGCTTGGGCTTATGCAATGCATTGGCATCCACACCACCGGAAAGGATTTTTCCTGATGAAGGTACTACCGTGTTGTGTGCTCTGGCCAGTCGTGTGATAGAATCCAAAAGGATCACCACATCGTGACCACATTCTACCATTCGTTTTGCCTTCTCCAACACGATGTTGGCCACCTTAACGTGCTTCTCAGCCTGCTCATCAAAAGTAGAAGCAATAACTTCCGCCTTTACCGAACGCGCCATGTCCGTCACTTCTTCAGGTCGCTCATCGATCAAAAGGATCATCAGGTATACTTCCGGATGATTTTCTGCGATGGCATTGGCAATGTTTTTCAACAATACGGTCTTACCCGTCTTAGGCTGGGCAACGATCATACCCCGCTGACCCTTTCCTATTGGTGCAAAAAGGTCTACAATACGTGTGCTGTAGTTGTCCGCTTTGGTTGTCAGGTTGAGCTTTTGCTCAGGGAAAAGTGGTGTCAGGTACTCAAAAGCGATCCTGTCACGGATCTCTTCAGTCGTTTTTCCGTTCACTGATTCTACTCTTAGTAGAGCAAAATATTTCTCTCCGTCTTTAGGAGGCCGGATCTGACCTTTCACCGTATCTCCGGTTTTTAAACCGAAAAGCTTAATCTGTGAGGGTGATACATAGATATCATCAGGACTCGCTAAATAATGGTAGTCACTTGATCTCAGGAAGCCGTAGCCATCCTGCATGATCTCAAGAACTCCTTCATTTTCGATGGCTCCGTCAAATTCTTTAATCTCTTCGTTGTATTGTGCTTTGCGTGCCCGGTATTCAGCTTTTTCATCTTTCTTGCTGTCACCTTTGCTGTCACCGTCATTGCCACTTTTTTCGTTTCGGTTGTCCCGGTTTTCACGGTTGTCCCTGTTTCCTTTGGGCTTCTTATCTACAGGACTGTCGCTTTTTGGTGCACTCGCCTGTTTTTTGGTGTCTTCTTTGCTCTCAGGAGCATCTTCGGAGGACTCGATCTCAATATCGAGTGATTTCAAAAGATCTTCTGGACTCCCATCGTCTTTCTTTTTTGACTCAGGTTTTGCTTTTTTCTTTGTGGGTTTTTGCGTCTTTGGCTGTTCGTCCTTAGAATCTGTTTTAGTTATTTTCTTAATCTCTTCATCTGGCATGGTAGCCTGCTTATCAAGGATTTCGTAAATAAGGTCATTCTTCGCAGTTTTCTTAGCATTTTTTATCCCCAGACCATCGGCAATCTCTCGTAGCTCTGAGAGTAACCTCACACTTAAATCATCTAAAGTGTACATAAAAATAATACTTGGTAAATATGGTAATCGAAATGTTACGTAACTAATTGGAAATTTTCGTCTTTGTAGGCGAAATTGGAAAACTAGTGAAAGTCTCTCACTTGAATTGCGTTACAATAATATGGTAACGGTAAATATTAAGCAAAAGATTCGTAAAAAAATATCTATTTAGCAATGAAGTACGACTAATTTAATTTTTGTGCCGAACAACCTTACTTTTGCGTTTTTAACAACCTGATCAAATGCTACAAACTTCCGCTATAAGGGATCATTTTGAGGTCTATACCAAAGGATTACAAAAAAGAGGTATTCAAAATGCTGCTGACATACTTCAGAATATCCTGAAGATTGATGAAGAACGACGAAATACCCAGCTACAACTGGATGATTTGCTTGCGCAGTCCAATCAGATGGCCAAACAAATTGGTCAGCTCATCCAGTCAGGGAAAAAAGAAGAGGCAGATCAGGCAAAAAAAGACACTGCTGCACTCAAACAGCAATCCAAAGCGCTGGGGCCAAAATTGCAGGAGATTGAAAAACAACTCACAGAGGCGCTATACAATATACCCAACATACCACATGATTCCGTGGTATCCGGTAAGTCGGCAGAAGATAATGAGATTGTAAAGCAGGCCGATGAAAATATTCCTGATTTGCCAGAGACCGCCAAGCCGCACTGGGACCTGATTGAGGAATACGACATCATCGATTTTGAGCTGGGCAACAAAGTGACCGGAGCTGGCTTTCCTTTTTATAAGGGTCAGGGGGCGCGCCTAAACCGGGCGCTGGTGAATTATTTCCTTGATGAAGCCTTGAAAGCGGGTTTCACGGAAGTACAGCCTCCCATTCTGATCAATGAAGATTCGGGATATGGTACCGGCCAGCTTCCGGACAAAGAGGGACAGATGTACCAGGTCATTGAAAGCAACCTGTATATGATCCCAACAGCGGAAGTTCCTATCACCAACATTTACCGGGATGTCATTCTCAATGCAGACCAGCTACCTATCAAAAATGTGGGTTACACGCCTTGTTTCAGGCGTGAGGCAGGCTCATGGGGATCACATGTCCGTGGCCTCAACAGACTCCACCAGTTTGATAAGGTAGAAATCGTAGAAATCAACCATCCGGATCATTCTTATGAGACGCTGGATAAGATGGTGGCACATGTGGAACATCTTGTGAAAGGTTTGGGATTGCCATACAGGATACTAAGACTATGTGGTGGGGATATGGGATTTACCTCAGCACTTACATATGACTTTGAAGTCTTTTCAGCGGCACAGAAAAAGTGGCTCGAGGTCAGTTCTGTTTCTAACTTTGAGACCTATCAGGCAAACAGGTTGAAACTGAGAATTAAGGGAGATGATGGTAAGAAAATACTGGCCCATACCCTCAATGGCAGTGCCTTGGCCTTACCTCGTATCGTGGCAGCACTGCTCGAGAACAATCAGGGAGCTGAGGGTATTGCAATGCCGGAGGTATTGCATCCCTATCTTGGATTCAAATCCATCACAAAAAAATGAGGTTTCTATTCTTTCATAACTTTGTAGGATGGTAGAAATACGGCAAGGAAGAAAAGAAGACCTCCCCCGAGTATTGGAATTGATCAAAGAGCTCGCCCTGTATGAAAAAGCTCCTGAGCAGGTCACCAACACCCTTGAAAAGATGGAAGAAGATGGTTTTGGGGAAAATCCCATTTTTGGCTTCATCGTTGCCGAAAAGGACGGAGTGATAGAGGGAATGTCCCTTTATTACTACAGGTATTCCACCTGGAAGGGAAAACGGCTCTGGCTGGAAGACCTAATAGTCACAGAGTCACAGCGTGGCCTGGGAACAGGTAAAAGGCTTTTCGATCGGACAATTGAAATCGCCAAAGAAGAAAAGTGTAACGGGATGGTATGGCAGGTATTGGATTGGAACGAACCCGCCATCAACTTTTACAAAAAGTACCATGCACAATTTGATCCGGAATGGATCAATTGCAGCATCGATTTTTAGACCTCCTCAAGAAGGGTCCTGAAAGCCGCCATCTTGTTGCCGTATTTTTCTGCATGAGATTGTCTTAATCCGTGGGCATGCTTTTCCATGTAGATGTCAATTTGCTTACCATCCGTTGCGAAATACTGTATCGCATAGGTATTGCCATCCACATCAGGCCTTTCGGTCACCAGCCTCAAAAATCTGTGCTCTTCGAAACAACCCGTCTTCATCACCTCCGGGATGTGTACATTTTTCATCCATTCAATCCATTCAGCCTCTACTTGAGGGTCTATCGTCACGGTCACATTGTATAGAATCATTGCTATCGTTATTTAGTAAATCTCGATATAGTATGTTTCAAAGATATCGAAGTATTAATTTTGGAGTTAATCAACCTAAAGATGAAAATATATAAAACCGCCCTGGGGGCACTTATTGAACACAAGGAACAATTTTATCTTGAAAAAAATATCCCCTGGGATGAATTAATCAACAGAAGTCAGCTTCACGAATTTCTTAAGGCGCTGGTAGCCGATAAAAAGCCCACCCAGCTGGACCTCGCCAATGAAATACTGCTTCCACCCCTTCAAAGTCAGGAGATTTGGGCATCAGGAGTAACTTACTACCGCAGCCGCTCGGCCAGGATGGAAGAATCCCAGGATGGTGGTGACGTATATGACAGGGTCTATTCTGCGGAAAGACCGGAGTTGTTTTTTAAAGCAAACATTGCCAGAACTGTAGGTCATTTGGAGGAAGTGTACATCAGAAAAGATTCAAAATGGGATGTACCGGAACCAGAGCTCACGCTTTTTGTTAATACTAAAGGAGAAATACAGGGTTACACAGTCGGGAATGACATGAGCTCCCGTAGCATTGAAGGAGAAAATCCGCTTTACCTGCCTCAGGCGAAAGTCTATGAGAAATGTGCAGGACTGGGGCCTTGTATTTATGTTCCCGAAAATGGTATAGACCCTGAATCAAAAATCAAGTTACAAATCCTGAGGGATGATAAGCTGGCCTTTGAAGAGGAGATCGGTATCGATCAGATGAAAAGAAAACACACGGAACTTGTTTCCTTTTTATTCAGAGAATGTGATTTTCCTTATGGGTGTTTTCTCATGACTGGCACTGGCATCGTACCACCCAATGAGTTTACACTTCAGGAAAAAGACCAGGTAAATATATCCATCGAAGGAATTGGAACACTCACAAACTTTATCGCAAAAAAACCCTAAATATCAATATGAATTTATCCGGACAAACTTTTATAGGCAGTAAAACTTCAGCAAAAGGCTCTAAAAAATTCTATGGCGTTGATCCAACGACCAGTCAAAACCTGGATGTTGAATTTACAGAATCTACAGCCGAAGAAATCGAAGAAGCTATTGCTCTGGCTGAGAAAGCATTTTACTCCTACCGAAAGACCACCAATGAAGAAAGGGCCCAATTCCTGGAGGCCATCGGAGATGAGATCATGGCGCTGGGCGACGACTTGTTGGAAAGAGGTTCCAAAGAGACCGCATTACCCATTGCCCGGCTGACCGGAGAGCGAGGACGGACAGTAAACCAGATGAAACTATTTGCCAGCCTGATCAGAGACGGCTGGTACCTGGAAGGACGAATCGATACGGCACAACCCGACCGACAACCCCTACCCAAACCTGACGTAAGGCAGATGAAAGTGCCTTTGGGTCCTGTGGGCGTCTTTGGCGCCAGCAACTTCCCTTTGGCTTTTTCGGTAGCTGGTGGTGATACGGCTTCAGCACTTGCTGCCGGATGCCCTGTTGTTTTCAAGGGCCATCCTGCTCATCCGGGCACCTCAGAATATGTAGCAGCCGCGATTATAAAGGCCGCTCAGAAGACAGGCATGCCGGAAGGCGTATTCTCGATGATTATCGGTACTTCCATTGATGTAGGTAGCGCACTTGTTAAAAACCCTTATATCAAAGCCGTAGGATTTACCGGATCCTTCAGAGGTGGAAAAGCTCTTTTTGATCTGGCAAACCAAAGACCTGAGCCCATTCCTGTCTATGCAGAGATGGGTAGCAGCAATCCTGTATTCATCCTTCCGGATGCACAAAATACAAGGGGGGCTGAAATAGGAGCTCAACTGGCAGGTTCTGTAACCATGGGCGTTGGTCAGTTTTGCACCAACCCGGGGCTCACAATTCTTCCAAAGTCAGAAAAATCCGGTGAGCTGGTCAGTGCGCTTACAGAATCGTTGAACCAATTTGAAGGCACCATGCTGACAGATGGCATCAAAGGAGCTTTCAACAAAGGCGTGGAGAAGTTTGCCGGTAATGGCATCAAAAAACTGACTGCTGATAAAAATGGCCATGGCGTTGCTGGTCAGGCATACCAGGTGGCTTACAGTACATTCAAAAGCAATCCTGCCCTGGCAGAGGAAGTTTTTGGCCCTTCAACTTTACTGGTAGATGCGGATGATAAAGAAGAGATTCTTGATCTGGCGAGAAACCTGGAGGGGCACCTGACCGCTACGATCATTGGAACGGATAAAGACCTGGCAGCCTATGGTGAGTTGGTAGAAATTCTTGAAAACAAGGTGGGCAGGATCATTTTCAATGGCTATCCTACTGGAGTAGAAGTTTGTCATTCAATGCATCATGGCGGACCATATCCGGCCACAACAGATTCAAGATCTACCTCAGTAGGTACCGGAGCCATAAAAAGGTTTTTGAGACCGATCTGCTTCCAGGACATGCCTCAAAACATGTTACCAGACGCACTCAAGGACAGCAATCCATTGGGTATCTGGAGACTGGTAGATGGCGAGTTGAAAAAATAAGCTCCCGAATACAAGGGATTAAATTTAAAAAGGGGTTGGAACGATCGTTCTAACCCCTTTTATTTGTATCGATCCGGGCTTGCTGGTTTTGGCGTTCACAAATACCCGGATGTTGTGAAAGTTAGGTTGAGATTGCTCTGTCAGGTGATCAGATTTCCGTCTTCATCCCACTCGGCTTTTACATCCCTTTTAGACTGATCAACAAATTTTGGCATCCATTCCTTGGGGTATTCCATGCCATGATCTTTTAGCACATCATCAGGCACTCCATCCCAAACGTTTGGTGTATTGCCTTTATAGCCCAGGTCCTGAATACCTATTTGTGTCGTGTAATAGCCTGTAAGCGTCAGATTCCTCATCAAAGAGAAAAATCTTTCCCCCTGACGATCTGCTGCAGCCGTTTTGCCAGGGTAGGCTATCCTGTCAACAAGGGCAATTTGCTGCTCCTGACTACACTCAACAAACACCTTTCCAAACGTTCTGTTCGAGGCGCTATCCAGCCACATAATCCCACCTCTGATAGGTGTTTGGTGCCTTGGCATATCCTTGACAATGAATTCGATGAAATCTGCGACAGCCGCATCGGATGCAGCTCCTTTACCATCAAAATCAGGTAATATGATATCACATAAAACAGCAATGGTATTGAGTTCATGCTCATTGAAAAAGTCAACGGCCATGAGCTTTTGATCGTATATCTTTTCCGCTTCAGTTCTGCCATAGGTACCAACTTTTGTGGTGATCTGCTGAACTTTTTCTGCTTCTTCCGGAGCACATGCCTGTAGTCCTATTCCACCTGCAATTGAGGTGATGAGCATCGATTTTAGTGATTCCCTTCTGTCCATTAGATATTTTGTTTTTTAAGTTCATCAATGATGTAATCCGAAGTCCTCCAGGCAAGTGCCATGATGGTCCAGGTGGGGTTTTTATCAGCCTGTGATACAAAAGGCCCACCATCGACTACAAATACATTTTTTGCATCGTGCAATTGTTCATATTGATTAACCACGGATGTTCTGGGATCATTTCCCATTCGGGTGGTTCCCACCTCATGGATGATGTTTCCAGGGGTGTGCAGGCCATAATCCTCATCTGCTCCAGGCTTATCTCCAAGGGCAATGCCTCCCATGGCGTCAAAGACTTCCTCAAAAGTGTTGTGCATATGCCTGGCCTGATTTCGTTCATGATCTGACCACCGATAATTAAATCGCAGTACCGGAATCCCGTATTCGTCCACAACATCAGGATCTATTTCACAATAGTTTGATTCTACGGCAATACATTCCCCACGACCATACAGTCCTACTACGCTACCATAAAATTTCTTGACATCCTCCCGGAGCTTGTTACCATAACCTCCTACGACACCCCCTACATATTTATTAAGCTCTGTAACGCCAAATCCGAACCCATAGGCAGGCATTCCAAGACCACCACCTAACTCAATGTGATATCCGCGGGCAAAATCCAGCTTACTATTATCCAGCCACCAGGGTGTGTACACATGCATACCGGAAACACCATCCTCATTGTATGTTTTTCGGTTCATCAGATCGGGGACGAAAGCCTGTCTGGCCGCACCCGTCGAATCATGAAGATACTTACCAACTATCCCGCTATTGTTACCTAACCCATTCGGATGGTTAGGGCTCTTTGAGTTGAGCAAAATCCTGGCACTGCTGCAAGCTGAAGCAGCCAGTACCACTACCTTACCGTTTATTTGATGCTCTTGCTTGTCTTCCTTACTGATGTAAATGACTCCCTTCGCCTTGCCCTGATCATCAGTGACTACTTCGCGAACAACAGCGTTTACATACAAATCGACCTGCCCACCAGACTTGAGGGCTGGGAATACCAAACAGGTTCCTGCCGAAAAATCAGCATATACGCTACAGGCCCGTCCACATTGCCCACAATAAAAGCAAACACCCCGCTCATCATTGATCCGTTTTGTGACCATCGATTTACGTGCAGGAATGGTTGGGATACCTAATTTGTCCGCCCCTTTCTTGTAGTACAATTCATGTAGCCTCGGCTTGGGAGGTGGAAGGAAAAATCCATCCGGCTCATTATATATACCCTCTTTGGTGCCAAATATTCCTATCAGCTTATCGACCTTATCGTAATAAGGCTTGACATCCTCGTATCCTATTGGCCAGTTATCTCCCAGCCCATCTATATCCTTTCTCTTGAAATCATTCGGACCAAAACGAAGTGAAATTCTTCCCCAGTGATTTGTTCTTCCACCCAGCATATGTGACCTGAACCATTCAAACTTTGTGCCCGGGGTGTGGGTATAGGGTTCACCATCGATTTCCCAGCCGCCATAGGCAGCATCGAAATCTCCGAACGCCCTGTTGGTACCGGCACCCCTCCTGGGGGATTCCCATGGCCATTTCAATTGGGTCATTTGCTCGGGATCAGCTGGATCAAAATAAGGCCCGGCTTCAACAATCGCTATTTTCAGTCCGGCTTCAGATAAAATTTTGGTAGCCATCCCACCTCCTGCTCCGGAGCCTACAATTACTACATCATACTCGTCTGGTGACTCTATTATTTGCATCGTTTTTGGATTAAGGCTTCAAATTAAACATTTTATACAAATACACCTACCCATCAATGTTAGGCTATCACCTTGCATAGAGAAATTTAAAACCATTTCAGATTTGCACAGTTAATTTTTTGTCAATCAATTAAGTTTGAGGAATTTTCCTAAACATTTAATTGGCACTAACAGTTAAGTAGGCGCTTAAACTAAAATATTTGCTCGATGCCGCCCATGTCTACATTTTCTATTAGAGATCTGGAGCACCTTTCAGGAATAAAGGCGCACACCATACGAATATGGGAGCAGCGGTATGAATTAATCAAGCCCAAGCGAACGACTACCAACATCAGATATTACGATGAGACCGACCTCAAGCATATACTGAATGTAGCATTATTGAAGGAACACGGTTTTAAAATCTCCAGGATCTCCCAAATGACAGATCAGGAGATGCAACGTGAGGTGATGCATTTGACCGAACGTGATCTTAAATATCCTGAGCAAATCCATGCACTGACCATAGCCATGGTGGATATGGACGAAAAGCGGTTTGAAAAAATCATTTCGACATGTATCCTGAAGCTTGGATTTGAAAGCTGTATGCTGAATGTGATTTATCCTTTTTTGTCAAAAATTGGGGTACTTTGGCAGACAGGTGCTATCAACCCTGCACAGGAGCACTTTATTTCCAACCTTGTGAGACAAAAGCTTATCGTAGCCATTGATGGACAGTATCACAAGCAAGATTCGGACAGTAAAAAATTTGTGCTCTTTCTTCCTGATGGAGAAATGCATGAGATAGGGCTCCTCTTTGCAGATTATGTCATCAAATCCCGTAAGGGTATGACTTTCTACTTGGGCCAATCGCTCCCACTGAAAGACCTTCGCAGGATCATCAATATCCAAAAACCAGACTACCTCTTCACCATCATCACTACAACCCCCGGACCGGCTAACATCCAGGATTATGTCGATGAACTTGCTACAGCATTTTCTGACATTGAGCTCTTACTCACCGGATATCAGGTGGTAGGACAGGACATTCAGGCTCCCGAAAACGTAACCATTTTCGCTAAAATTGACGACCTCATCCAATTAATGGATGAATTAAATTCCTAATGATCATTTTTGATTAACTAATTATTATTTTTTATTAAACAATAATAATTAGACCTAAAACAAGCTTTTTTAGCTTTTTTCTATCTTTTATGTTATAAATGAAACCTTAATCTCATAATTACGTGAACTATTTTGTTTACTATTTTATTGTAAAGATTAAACAAATTGAATTTTTTGTTTATCTTTAAACCAACAAACAATCGAAAGAATGACGGCAATAGAATTTAGTTCCAACGTAAATGAAATCTCAGGATCACTAAAACCCTTTGCGCTCAAGCTCACAAGGGACACTGAAGATGCGAATGATTTGATTCAAGAAACTTTTCTTAAAGCTTACACAAACAGAGAAAAGTTTGCTAAGGGCACAAACCTGAAAGCATGGATGTACACCATCATGAAAAACACATTCATCACCAACTATCAACGCATGGTGAGAAGAAACACTTTTATTGATACAACAGACAATCTTCATTATATCAATAGCAGTGATGCCATGATTGAGAATGGTGCCTATTCAAACTTTTCCATGAAAGACATCAATAACGCAGTGGAAAATTTGCAGCAGACCTATCGGGATCCCTTTATCATGCATTTTAGGGGATTTAAGTATCAGGAAATAGCCGAAAGGCTGAACATTCCAATCGGAACGGTGAAAAACAGAATTCACATTGCACGTAAAGAATTGAAAAAGAAACTAAAAGTATACGGGAAAGACTAAATTTATATAATGAGACGAAAGGTTGGGATTATTGGCTCAGGATTTTCCAGCCTTTCGGCTGCTTGTCATCTGGCCAAATCAGGTTATGAGGTTACCGTACTCGAAAAAAACAGTGGTCCAGGTGGCAGAGCCCGGCAGCTAAAACAATCGGGCTACACTTTTGACATGGGTCCTTCCTGGTATTGGATGCCTAATGTATTTGAACGGTTCTTTGCTCACTTCGACAAAACACCAGCTGACTATTATAAGCTCCACAGATTAGATCCATCCTATCGGGTTAAATTTCAGGATCAATACCTTGATCTACCTGCTGACCTTCAACAACTATACAATCTTTTTGAAAGCATTGAGTCGGGCAGCGCTGAAAAGCTTAAAACTTTTCTTAAGCAAGCTGAATATAAATATGATGTAGGCATCAATAAGCTTGTCTATAAACCTTCCAGGTCATTGACAGAGTTTCTTGATCCGGCATTATTGGCAGGCTTGTTTAAGATGGATGTTTTTACCTCTATGAGTACTCACATCAGAAAATTTTTCAAAGATGAAAAGCTGATCCAACTCATGGAATTTCCGGTACTCTTTCTGGGCTCCACCGCAGAATCTACACCAGCGCTCTACAGCCTGATGAATTATGCGGATATCAAGCTGGGCACATGGTATCCTGAAAGGGGTATGTATGAGGTCGTTAGGGCCATGGAGACACTGGCTAAGGAATTGGGGGTGCGCTTCCATTACAATCAGCCAGTAGAAGAAATGGTCTTTCAGGGTAAATCTGTAGAAAAACTTATCACTCCTGACAACGAATTTCCTGTTGATGTCGTGGTTGCCGGAGCTGACTATCATTATGTCGACCAGCAGTTACTCCCGGAAAGATTCCGCAGCTACACCCAAAAATACTGGGACAGCAGAACCATGGCACCCTCCTCTCTGCTCTTCTACATTGGTTTAAATACCAAATTGCCGGGTATGCTACATCATGTGTTGTTTTTTGATGAGGACTTTAAACAGCACGCATCAGATATATACACCGATCCAAAGTGGCCAAAGAAACCCTTGCTTTATGCATCAGTCACTTCAAAGACAGATCCATCTGTTGCCCCTGCAAATGGAGAAAACCTCGTGGTACTGATACCCGTAGCCCCTGACCTTGAAGATACTGAGGAGATCAGAGAAAAGTATTTTGACAGGATTGTCAACAAGCTGTATATTTTTACGGGAGTAGACATCAGGTCTTACATCGTTTATAAAAAAAGCTTCGCCCACAAAGATTTTATTTCGGACTATCATTCCTTCAAAGGCAATGCCTACGGGTTGGCGAATACTTTGCTACAAACAGCCATTTTAAGGCCCTCACTCAAGAATAAGAAGGTAAAAAACCTCTTTCATACCGGACAACTGACTGTTCCGGGACCCGGAGTACCTCCGGCAATTATCTCAGGTGAAGTAGTTAGTAGAGAAATTGAAAGAGAATTTTCGTAAATTTATTAAGATGCATGACCTCTTTACGCGTACAAACCTTGAGTGCAGCCGGCTAATCACTCAAAATTATAGTACCTCATTCACCCTGGGGATCAAGACGCTGCATAAACAACTCCGGCTGCCCATCTATGCCATCTATGGTTTTGTGAGATATGCTGATGAGATAGTAGACACCTTCCATGATCACGACAAACGTGTGCTTTTGGAGCGCTTTAAGCAAGATACTTACCTGGCACTGGACGAAAAAATAAGCCTAAATCCGGTTCTGCATTCATTCCAGTTGATCGTCAATCAGTACAACATTGACCGGGCACTTATTGATGCATTCCTCAAGAGCATGGAAATGGATTTGACAAAAGATACCTACTCTATCAGTCAATACCAGGAATATATTTATGGTTCTGCAGAAGTGGTAGGCCTGATGTGTCTGTATGTATTTTGTGATGGCGATCAAAAACAGTACGAGTCGCTGAAGGAACCTGCTAAACGTTTGGGTGCTGCATTTCAGAAGGTGAATTTTTTGCGTGATATCAAAAGCGATTTTGATGAACGAGGCAGAGTCTATTTTCCTAAAGTAGATTTTAATGCCTTTACAGAGGAGGATAAAATCAAGATTGAAGGCGACATCCAATCTGATTTTGAAGTGGCTTTGGAGGGCATCAGAAGATTGCCTTCTTCATCACGAGGAGGGGTTTACCTGGCTTATGTCTATTACACCAAACTTTTCGAAAAGATCAAGCATACGCCCCCAAGAAGAATTCTTCAGGAGCGTATTCGGGTACCGGATGCTATAAAGCTGCTGCTGCTTACCAAGACATTGGTGCTGAGCAGACTAAATGCACTATAAAATATGCGCTGATGAGGTTCAATAAGTATATGGATCTGAAAAGGAAAAAATTAGCAATGAATTTTTATGTCTAAAGCTTAAACTTTTAGGCAAACATTCTGTTGTTCGGAAAAGAGAAAGTAAAATAAGTGTTACAGCTTCAAACCCATATCGATCAAAATTCGGGCTTTTGCTTTGGAGTGGTCTATGCCATTGAAATTGCGGAGGAAATCCTCAATGCCGATGGTCATTTGTACTGCCTGGGTGATATTGTCCACAATGATGAAGAGGTGAAGCGGCTTGAAGCCAAAGGCTTGAAAATCATCAGTCATGATGAACTACAATCCATTAAGCATGCAAAAGTACTTATCCGTGCACATGGTGAGCCTCCCAGCACCTATGAATTGGCCATCAACAATAATCTTACATTGGTAGACGCCTCTTGCCCAGTAGTGTTGAAGCTTCAAAACAGAATTAAAAATTCATACGACAAAGAAGAAAAGATCTACATCTATGGCAAACATGGTCATGCAGAAGTAGTTGGCCTCCTGGGACAAACCAATGACAACGCAGTGGTCTTTCAGGACTTCAATGAGCTTGACATTGCCAATCTGCCGCAAAAGATCACCCTCTACAGCCAGACGACAAAAAGTACCGACAACTTCTATGAGATTAAAGAAAAGTTGATCCAAAATGGCTTTGAGGTGACCGCAAACGATACGATCTGCCGCCAGGTCTCTAATCGTGACAAAGAGTTGCGAAATTTTGCCCGGGAGTATGATAAAATTGTGTTTGTCTCTGGAACAAAATCCTCCAATGGAAAAGTTTTATATAATATCTGTAAAGAAAGTAACTCAAATACTTATTTTGTTTCCAACAAACGGGAGTTGAAGAAGGAGTGGTTTTCAGCGGGTGACACAGTGGGTATTTGTGGAGCAACCTCTACACCTTTGTGGCTAATGGAAGAGGTCAAAGCTGAACTGGATGCTTATTAAAATGGTCTGGTTGATCAATACATTGTTATTTCTAGGGGCTTTCTTTTTGATGGAAGGAGTGGCCTGGTTTACCCATAAGTATATCATGCATGGCTTTATGTGGAGGTGGCACAGATCTCATCATCGTGTTCACCCTCATCCACTTGAGCGAAACGATCTGTTTGCCCTGGTTTTTAGCATCCCTTCCATCGCACTGATCATGATTGGATACAATGCTTCTAATTTGGACTGGCTAAAATTTATAGGTTTTGGAATCCTGGCCTACGGGATATTCTACTTCATATTCCACGATGTGATTGTACATAGACGCATCAAAATACCTTTCAAGGCCAAAAGCAAGTACTTAAAAAGGATCATCAGGGCACATTATATACATCACGAGACTCACTCCAAAAAAGGAGCTAAAGCCTTCGGGTTTCTCTATGCCCCTAAAAAGTATGAAAAGGAAAAAGTGAAAGCCTGACTCTATTCATCTGGTATTTTCCTCAAACTATACTGCAACCTAAGTTTCTGATTTTCCAGTCGTAGTTCTTTTCCGTAAAACCATGCATTCCATGAAATCTGATCATTTTCAAATATGATCTTTTGATGTCTGGGATTTATTATTGCTCGACCCTCTTCCAGAATTTCATCTTTTGCAACTATTTGGTATTTGTCATCCTCACCAATTATAAACCAGGTTTCTGACACATGTCTGACACCTTTTTTTGTGCGGGTTTTATACAATTGCCATTTACCTGTCACGGCATTTCTAAAATCTGAAAATTGCGGGATTTCATCCACTTTGTGGAACTCAAGAAAAACATTTCCGAATCCAAACTCCAGACCACGCCATCTAAGGATATCATGGTCATGATTCACTTCCCAGTAGGTATTAAACCAGGTATTGTCCCGACTATGTAATTCCAGTTTGTTTGCATTTAACTTATACACCCCAACGATATCACCGGAAGTCCTTGAAACGGCGAAACTGCTGTTTGGCCTGATCTCAACGTAAGTAGTACCAGCCTCCTTAATAAATCCATCTTTCTCCACTTTTACCAATTTCCACAATCCAGTAATGTCAGGTTGCTTGTAGGAACAAGTGCTGAAAAATATGATCGTGAGCAGGATTATAAATCGCATGTTGAATCCAGGGTGCTTAAATAAATATAGCATTTATCCTGGATAATGGTACTATGAAGATCAGCAGCCTTCCTGTTTTAAGGCCGGAGCATTGGATTACAACAACTCATTGGCCAGATTGGCCAGATCAGAGCGTTCACCTTTCTCCAGAGTCACATGTGCATACATGGGATGGTTCTGGATTCTGTCAATCAGGTAAGACAATCCATTACTTTGTGAGTCAAGGTATGGTGTGTCTATCTGGTAGATATCTCCCGTGAAAACAATTTTTGTGTTCTCTCCTGCCCTGGTGATGATTGTTTTGATTTCATGCGGGGTTAAGTTCTGTGCTTCATCCACAATAAAAAAGATGTTCGAAAGGCTTCTTCCACGGATGTAAGCCAGAGGAGTAATGACCAACTTCTCCTGGTTGACCATCTCCGTTATGTTTTTATATTCTTTATCAGCTTCTTTAAACTGGTTTTGAATGAATTTCAGGTTATCCCATAGCGGCTCCATATAAGGATTCAGCTTAGATTTGATATCTCCCGGGAGATAGCCAATATCCTTATTGCTCAATGGTACAATCGGCCGGGCCAGGTAAATCTGTTTGTATTTCCTGCGTTGTTCCAGTGCAGATGCAAGTGCCAATAGGGTCTTTCCTGTTCCCGCCACACCGGTAATACTCACCAGGCGCACTTCCGGGTTGAGCATGGCATTGATTGCAAAAGTCTGCTCGGCATTTTTTGGTTTGATCCCGTAAACTGATGTTTTTTCTACCTTGCTCACCTCTTCCGTGACCGGGTTATAAGAAGCCAATACGGAATTCTTTTCGCTCTTCAGGATATAAAACATGTTGGAGATCGGCTTCACCATTTTAAGCACTTTTTCGGTAGCTATCGATCCCTTCTTGAAAAGCGTATCTATGTCAGCTGAGGCTACCCCGTCGAGCTCCTCCTTACCCGTGTGAAGGGTATTGACATTTTTGATTTTACCTGTCTCGTAATCCTCTGCCACAATATCCAGCGACTTGGCTTTGAGGCGAAGGTTGATGTCTTTGCTGACCAGAATGACCTTCTTGTCTTTTTCAACTTCTTTCAGTGCCAGTGCTGCATTGAGGATCCGGTGATCGTTCTTATTGTCTCCGAAAACCTTACATGCATCTACCGTGCTGTCAGATTCCATCAACACCTTAAATTTTCCTTTGTTTTTACCATTCAAAGGGATCCAATTTTGAAGCATATGGCCTTTCGCCAGTGAATCAATCAATCGGGTAAATTCCCGGGCTTCAAAGTTTTTGGTGTCATTACCCTTCTTAAATGAGTCTAGCTCTTCTAAAACGGTAATGGGAATTCCTACATCGTGTTCCTGAAAGTTGAGTATGGAGTCATGCGAATAAAGGATGACTGATGTATCTAAAACGAATATTTTCTTCTCCTTCTTATTCCTTGCCATTTGTCGGTCCCTGGTGGTTTACAATAAAAATGCGGCTGTTGTAATATTATGAATTGTCGTGTAAATATGGCAGGTGAAATGTGATAATTTTTTAAAAATTTATCCACATAAATTATTGATGAGATCTGCTGGTCAAGAGTTTATAGCTATCATTCTGCCGTGTAGATTCAGAAACCCAGGTAATTTTTCAGGCCTTTGGACCTGCTAGATTTAACTAACCTGTACTCTCTAACTTCAACTCAGAGCCTGGCGCGTGCTCACTCCTCCACCGCAACAAATAAGTCTTCTTTCTCCTGTGGAATGATCTTTAACAAATTGGCCAATACCAGCCGAATGAAGAGCTCAGAAGCTTCCTTCTGCTCAAGTCCTGTCACCTCCCGATACCTGTTGATAGTGATATCATCATGGTCTTTTAAATAATTGAACAATGCCTGCTCGTGATTGCCATAAGCTATATGCGCTCCATTTGATCGCTGGGTCAGCTTGAGGATTTTTCTGATTTCGGGACTGGCCTGCACACTGCGATCTTCTACACGTACAAAGGCTTTGCCATATCGGTGCTTTTTATTCAGAAAGGCATAGTAAGGCTTTTCCTCCCCTTCATAAATGTGATAATGAATAATGGATCGTTTTTCTGATATAGGTATGATCTCAGATGTATACTTGATCGCAGGCTTGCAAAGCTCTACTATTGCCTTGCTGAGTAGATAGTGATCATCATCAGCATACTTCAGTCCGGAGATCCTGCCATCGTCATCTACACCAATGATCAGATGACCGCCTTTGGCATTGGCAAATGCCACAACTTCCCGGATGACTTTCTCAGGGTGGCTAACTTTGTGCTTAAACTCAACCTGATCGCCTTCTCCACGATATATCAATCTTTTGATTTCTTGTAAGTCCACGGCCAGCGTATTTCAAATCAAAAATTGTCATCCTCATCCTCTCCTTCTTCATCACCCATTCCCGGCATCGAAAACATGCTGCTAAGCAAATCTTTAAATTGCATCCCTCTCTCCAGACCATGCTTACTCAGCATGCTATATTCCGACAAACCATGAAGCGCAAACTCCATCAAAAACAACTTAAATTCCTTTTCAGCTTTCTGATGATACTTATTAATGAGTTCCCCTAATCCTGGAACGCTCTTGAGTGTTTTTTCATATTCACTGAAGCTGGAATTGTATAAAATATCCACCATATTTCCTTCTCCAAACCAATCTGTGATCTGGCTGTATGGATTGGGAGCCTCCTTGTTTTTACGGATCTTTTCGGGATCAGGGAAATAATTGATGAACTGTTTCCTGATGGCCTTTCCTACAAGGTTCTGGGCCACGATACCAGCCCCCTCCTGCTCACCTTCATATACCAGCTCTACCTTACCTGTGATGGATGGAATCACACCGATAAGATCAGATATCCGTGTAAATGTCTCCTTCTCACCGGACAACAACAACCGCCTCTCAGTGGCACTCATCAGGTTTTCATAGGCTGAAATCGTCAGTCGGGCAGAAACACCACTCTTGGCATCTACATATTCACTTTCCCGGGCTTCAAATGCAATTTGCTCAATCAGGTCTTTCATCATATCAAAGACCCGGATGTCTTTATTCTCTTTGATCCTGGCCTCCTGGGCCGTGATCTTCTTCCCAATATCAATTGATTTAGGATAGTGGGTAATGATCTGGCTGTCGATCCGGTCTTTCAAAGGTGTAACAATACTACCTCTATTGGTATAGTCCTCCGGGTTGGCGGTGAATACAAACTGGATATCCAGTGGCAACCGCAGCGAAAATCCACGGATTTGAATATCACCTTCCTGTAGAATATTGAACAGCGCCACTTGTATCCTGGGCTGTAAATCAGGCAGCTCATTGATGACGAAAATGCCCCTGTGTGACCTTGGGATGAGCCCATAATGGATCACACGCTCATCAGAATACGGTAATTTTAATGTAGCCGCCTTGATAGGGTCTACATCACCAATCAGGTCAGCAATGGAAACGTCCGGAGTGGCCAGCTTCTCGGTGTATCTGTCATCACGATGGATCCACACGATAGGTGTTTCATCCCCGTGTTCTTTTATCTGGGTCTTTCCAAAGGATGATAACGGATCTAGTGGATCGTCTCTAAGCTCGGAATCTTTGATGGCCGGAATATATTCATCCAACAAATGGATCATCATCCTGGCCATCCGTGTTTTTGCCTGACCTCTTAACCCCAGAAAATTTATGTTATGCCTTGCCAAAATAGCTCGTTCCACATCAGGCACTACAGTATCTTCATAGCCCCAGATGCCCTCAAAAACCTTCTCCTTATTCTTCAGCTTTT
This sequence comes from Cyclobacteriaceae bacterium, assembly GCA_965228595.1. Classification (GTDB taxonomy): domain Bacteria; phylum Bacteroidota; class Bacteroidia; order Cytophagales; family Cyclobacteriaceae; genus UBA7330. The sequence goes on from OZ245828.1 coordinate 1,898,890, forward strand.
TAATAAGATTTCCCCTCAGCTCTTCTTTCACAGAGATGGGCTGATAACCGGTGCTCTTGAGTGCCCCAAGCGTAGTGATCTTAAGCTTTTGTTGACTTGTCAGTTTTAAATAGTCCATTAATTCAGAGATTTTTCCTCCTGTTTTTTTTGTAGTCTTCGAATATCAAATGTCCCAATCCCTTCAAACTACTATAATAAGCATTACCATTGTTTACTTTGGTAAATTCTCTCACAAACTGCTTGAGGTAAGGGTCTGACGCAATCATAAATGTGGTGATCGGAATATCGATACGCCTGCACTGTGCTGCCAGGTTTAATGTTTTATTCAGGATTTTGGGGTCCAGTCCAAAACTATTTTTATAATATTTGATACCTTCCTTCAGGCAAGTGGGCTTGCCGTCAGTGATCATAAAGATCTGCTTATTTTTATTTTTTCTTCTCCTCAACAAATCCATGGCCAGCTCTAATCCCGCCACTGTATTGGTATGATAAGGTCCCACACTCAAATAGGGCAAATCTTTGATGGCTATCTGCCACGCATCATTCCCAAAGACGATGATATCTAGTGTATCTTTTGGATACTTTTTGGTTATCAGCTCCGCCAGCGCCATGGCTACCTTCTTGGCCGGAGTGATGCGATCCTCTCCATATAGAATCATTGAATGACTGATGTCGATCATCAGTACAGTCGACGTCTGAGTCTTATATTCCTTCTCTCTGACCTCCAGATCGTTCTCAGTCAACATAAAGTCCTGATACCCCTGATTGATCTGGGCATTCTTTACACTTTCAGTATAATCGATCTGATCGGGAGAGTCGCCAAATTCGAAATTCCTCAGATCCGTACCATACTCTTCTCCCTGACCTGGAAACGGAGTCTCATGGCTTCCTTTACCCGTCTTTTTAAGCTTACCAAAGATCTCCTCCAAGGAGCTTCTTCGGATCTGCTGCTCACTCTTTGCAGTGATTTTGATCTCCCCTTTTTCATTATCATCAGTGATATATCCTTTTGACTTGAGGTCATCAATAAAATTTCCAATGCCATAGTCATCACCGGAGATGTTGTATTGACGATCCAGGTTTGTCAACCAGCTCAACGCTTCGCTCACATCACCAGAAGTAATCACCAACAACTGCAGGAAAATATTCAGCAGGTTATCAAAGCTACTTTTCTCCGGGTCCTTATCAGGGATAAATTCCGTAAATCGATTCCCAATCATCCGCTTTTTTTCTTATTAACTAAAGATAGAGAAGAAAGATTTCATAAACTTCCTAATCTCCCATTTCAGAGCATAATCTCTGGTTGACTTGAATTTAATTCAATAAAGCCTTAAATTTTATAGAATATAAGAATAAGCCATGCACGGAAGAAAACCCATATTTGCCACGCTTGTTTCAGACTTCATCAGCTTCACAAGGGATATGTTTTACCGGCTTATGCTGGAGCCTGAATCCCATGCCAAAAGAAGGGCAAAGAGAATGAAGAAGTCCAGGGAAGAAAAACAACGAAAGGGCTGAGTTATCGCTTTTTCGGCATAGTGCCAAAAATGACATCCCAGAAAGGTGAAGAAACACCAAATGCATTCTCTGGATCCTTGTAGTGATGGATGCCGTGATGAATCCAAAGTACCTTAAAAAAATTCTTTGGTGGCTGAAACGCATGCACCATATAATGCACCCAGAGATAAGAAGCATAGCCCATCACAAAACCGGGTAGAAACGCAAAAGCCAGATTCCCCATCATCAATTTGAAAAGGAAGAAGAAGCCCGTACTCAGCAAAATACTCAAAAGTGGAGGCATAGCCAGTCTGTCTTTGTCTTTTGGATAGTCGTGATGCACTCCATGCACTGTGTAGGCAAATTTTTCCTGTCTTTCATTTTTTGGAGCCAGATGAAAAACAAATCTGTGCATGATATACTCTACGAGTGTAAAGCTTAAAAGCCCACCTACGAACAATAAAGGAGTATTAATTGCATTGATATAACCTTTGTCTAATCCATAAACTATCAATCCTGTAGCAATCGTGCCAAACAAGATCAAAGGAATTGAAATATGTGTCCTGGTTAGTCTTTCTAATACAGGATTATTGAACAATTGCCTTGTTCCTTTAGCATGAGGTTTATTCTTTAGCTCCATGGTGCTGAATTTTGCTGCAAATTTACTAGATAATTAATGAATACACCAGATCTTAAATGTATTCTTATGACAAGGGGACTTTGACCTGCTTATTGGCAATAAGGATTTTCTCGTAATAACTTTCATAAAGAGGCAAAATCTTATGTACGTCAAACTCACGGGCCCTGTTTAGTGCGCCGTCTTTAAATTTTTGTAAGTTCTTGTTGTCCAATATGTGTATGGCTTTTTCAGTCATTGCATCTACATCCCCTACATCGCATAAGAATCCAGACACGCCGTCCTTGTTGAGCTCGGGCAATCCACCGGCATTGGTAGAGATCACGGGCACCTCACAAGCCATGGCTTCCAGTGCTGCCAATCCAAAACTTTCTTTCTCCGATGTCATTAAAAACAGATCACATACGGACAACACCTCCTCAACCGCCTCCAGTTTACCCAGAAAACGAACTGAATCCATGGCACATTTTTCCCGTACCAGCTCTTCTATATGAAATCGCTCCGGGCCATCACCCACCAATAACAATTTAGCGGGGACTACCTTCCTCACATTGTTAAAAACTTCAATGACATCATCTACCCGTTTTACTTTCCTGAAGTTTGATGTATGAACGATCAGTTTCTCATCATCCGGACAAATCGCTTTTCTAAAGTGGTCTTTCTTCTGCTTCTTGAATCGCTCCAGATCAATGAAGTTGGGAATAACTTCAATTTCATTGGTGATATCGAAATGCTCAAGGGTATCATCTTTCAGGTCCTGTGAAACAGCCGTAACCCCATCGGACTGATTGATGGAGAATGTAACAACCGGCTCATAAGTAGCATCTTTGCCTACCAGGGTAATGTCTGTACCGTGAAGTGTGGTAATGAATGGTATCGAAATCCCTTTAGATTTTAAGATTTGGCGGGCCATATATGCCGCACTCGCATGAGGTATCGCATAATGAACATGCAGGAGATCCAACCCCTCATGTTCCACCACATCTACCATCTTGCTGGCAAGTGCCAGTTCATAGGGTGGATAATCAAAAAGTGGGTATGATTTTACAGAAACCTCGTGGTAGAAGAGCTTCTCATTGAAAAAGTCAAGCCTGGTTGGTTGAGAATAGGTAATAAAGTGTATCTCGTGGTTGTTTTTAGCTAACCCCTTCCCAAGTTCAGTTGCCACTACTCCGCTTCCGCCATAGGTGGGATAACAAACGATACCAATTTTCATAGTCAAATATTAAGATAGATCAGATTTAGGTGTAACCCTAAAAACTTAAAAATAGTTTGATCATTGATTTTTTGCCTGTATCGCTTCATACACGATATCCTGAATTTTAGTACGGATATCCAACTCATTTAGTTTACGATTATTGGCATTTGGATGGATCCTGTTGGAAAGAAAAATAAAAACAAGGTCATATTGGGGATCCACCCAGACCATGGTGCCAGTAAACCCTGTATGTCCAAAACTCTCTTCAGAAGCATGGAGTGAAACATTTTTTACAATTTCAGACTTTTTATCCCATCCTAGACCTCTTCTATTGTTTGGAAAATACCTTTGATTAAAAACATCCAATGTCGCCTGGCTGATAAATTGTTTGCCTCCATAACTTCCTCTCTGAAGAATCATCTGAAAAAGCACCAGCATATCCCTGGCATTTGAAAAAAGTCCGGCATGACCGGCCACACCATCCAGAATCGCCGCATTGCGATCATGAACATCCCCCCAAATTTGTTCACTTCTGTAATAACTGTCATACTCCGTGGGGGCGATCTCAAATAATCCCACTTCATACCTCTTAGGGTTGAACTTCGTGTGATAAAGGCCTAGAGGTCCGTAGAAGTGTTTGTATAAATAACGATCCATTGATTCTCCTGCTATGCCTTCCAGCACTTCCTGAAGGATCATAAATCCTATATCACTGTATGAATAATAGGGTACGCTATCATATTTCAATAGTGAAGAAGTCAGAATCCACTGGTTCAGAGAATCTCTCAACAGGTTGGAAGGAGCTAATCCATAGCTTCGTTGATCCATCAGCTCATCTTTGACAGAAGTGTAGTAAAACGGATCCAGAAAATCTCCTGAAAGCACACGCTTCCAAAATGGAACATATGGAAGCAGACCCGCCTGATGAGATAACAAAGATTTGATGGTTATATCCTTTTTGTTGGATTCTGCATACCTGGGTAGGTAATGACTGATGACCTCATTGATATCCAGCTTGTCTTCATCATGTAACTTCATAGCCATCATGAGTGTACTGGCCACTTTTGTGACAGAAGCCAGGTCGAAAATTGTAGTAGGGTAAACCGGTATCAGCCCATCATAGGTTAAGTGACCAAATGACTCATCAAAGACGACCGATCCCTCTACAGCGAGAGTCAGCTGACCGCCAGGAAAAGCCTTTTGATCAATCCCATCTTCAATAATCCGCTTAATAGAGTCCAGGTGATTTTGCTGCAATCCAACGCTTTGGAAAGGTGCATATCCAAGCTTGCCATATGATGCTATTGTTCTGTTTTCAAATTGCTCCAACAAATGGAAATTCTTTGTGATTGCACCTGAGATGGGGGCTGCTCCGAATAGCTGCTGAGGTAGGATATAGCTGTATTCTTTTTCTTCTCTGGGAATGATAAGTCCAGCATTAAAGAAATTGGGATCAAACTGCTCTATAGTTCCGGTGTAGATGATCGCACGGTCACCGAAATAGCCGGGCAGCATAGGATTATGATCAGCAACTACCGGTGCGCCACTCTTGAAAATTTCTTCAAGATCTGTAATGACATAAGCATACTTCCGGAGCATATTGGCAAAATCTCCATAGGGATTTTGTGAAAGAAGACACAAGGTGTCGGTATCAAGAGGGAAAAAGGATTCATCTTCAATGAGTGCGACAGATGACTTTATCAGTTTCATTCTTAAACCATTTGGCAACTCGGGCATCTTCGGCCGATAGTTAACAAATGATTCAAAAAGCGCATTTTTTACCAGATGTTCTTTTTGGTCCAAAAGCAGCTTTTCATCCAGTTTTTGAATCATACTCTCTGCCCTGGAATAGCTTTTGGTGTCAACCAGCCAAAAATCATGGCTTTCAAAGATGTTTTTGATCTCTTTTGTCTTTTTGGGTATCCCAGCCTGGATTGCAGAGGGGTCGACAAAATAGCTGGAGTCAAATTCGTGTAATTTCCTGATCACAAGCTGCTCCCTTTGATTGCTGGTAGTAGGAAGAATCAGGTATTGATAGTTCAACGACAAACCCAGAGACCGCAAATACCTAAAATAGCTGTTAAGTATTTCCTCTTCTGTAATAGCAGACAGGTAAGAAAGGTCCGGTAGATCCTGCTTGCCTGACGGGTTTAATGTGTGGTCCAGCTGCCTGGCCAGCGTAATGTTTGTCAAAGGCCTCAGGAACTCGTTGTCACTGATGCCGGACACAAAAAAATGCTGATGAGAGGGGAATCGATTGATATCACTGAGCGAACTGACCTCTACCCAAAGCAGAGATTTCACCTTATCCTGATGACTCAGGTTTACCATGATAGAGTCAATATCTTTCCTGCTTCCTACCGTGCCATCAGCGGAAAGGCAAAACCATGAGCTGATTATAAAGGTGATCAGTACTCGCATTGCATTATTTGGCGTAAATTTGAATTTATAATCAATATTCACTGTTTGAAATCTAGCAATTAATATTTGTTTATAAAATTCATTAGAAAAATACCATTCATTTTCTATCCATTATAACATCAATTAGAGACAAAAAGTAGTTTTCTATGCGTTTTCCTTCACTATTTCGTTTACCTCAAAGCCAGAGATTCTACATTAAGCCGAGATATTACGATCCTGTAAAAGAAGAGATCAAAGAACGTACCGAAAGAATAAAAAGAGAGTTGGAAGGTGGAGAAAAAACTGATTATACACCCGGAAGGATCAGTTTCGAACGCAAAACCCGCTCTGTTCCTAACGCTTCATTTCTACAATTGGTCATTGCGGCTATTCTTGGTTCATTGCTGGTTGGCTGGTTCTATTACGGAAACGATGTCTTTTATGCACTTTGGCTGGCTGTGCCTGTCTACCTTTACTTCCGCTTTATTCGTAAATTCTTCAAGCGGAGATAATTCATATGGAAGACGTTATTCATCTGTTGCCTGATAGCATAGCTAATCAGATTGCTGCCGGGGAGGTTGTACAAAGACCTGCTTCTGTGGTAAAAGAGATGATGGAAAACAGTGTTGATGCGGGAGCCACCCAGATTAAACTCAAAATTACTGAAGCGGGGAAATCCCTGATTCAGGTGGTGGATGATGGTAAGGGAATGAGCCTTTCCGATGCCCGCATGAGTTTTGAGCGCCATGCTACATCAAAAATCAGAAGCGCTGAAGACCTTTTTAAGATCAAAACGATGGGTTTTAGAGGAGAGGCACTTGCCTCCATAGCGGCCATTGCGCATGTGGAGATGAAAACCCGAAGACCCGAAGATGAAGTTGGCACACTACTGGTCATTGAAGGCTCAGAGTTTAAAAAGCAGGAACCCCTGGCCATGAACCCCGGCACTTCTATCTCGGTTAAAAATCTTTTTTACAACATTCCGGCCAGGAGAAACTTCCTGAAATCCAATCCGGTGGAAATGAAACATATCACGGATGAGTTCCAGCGCATGGCCCTTTCCAACCCGGATGTAAGCATGCAGTTTGACAACAACGACCTGGAAATGTACCAGCTGGACAAGGGGAAACTGAGCAAGCGCATTGTACAGCTTTTTGGCAAGAACTATCAGCAGCAGCTGATCCCATGTGAAGAAGAAACACCCCATGTAAAGGTGAAAGGATACATTGGTAAACCTGAATTCGCCAAAAAAACCCGAGGTGAGCAGTTTTTCTTTATCAACAACCGGTTTATCCGCAACAATTACCTCAACCATGCGGTCGTTCAGTCCTATGCAGGGCTGCTCAAAGAAGATTATCATCCGTTCTACGTCCTGTTTATTGAAATGGACCCGGTACATGTAGATGTGAATGTACACCCCACCAAGACTGAGGTGAAATTTGATGATGACAGGATGCTGTATGGGATCATCAGCTCTGCTGTTCGCCAGGCACTGGGCTCATTCAACGTATCGCCCTCACTGGATTTCAATACTGACGTAAATTTTGAGCGTTTTAGCGCTTCACGTGTAGGTTCTGTAGAAACCCAACAGGATAAAAATTATTCACAGTTCAGAAATATAGGCAGAGCAAAAAACTGGGAATCGCTGTATGATCATGCCCGAAAAGAAGATGACATCCTGGACGAAGTACTGAAAAACGAAGCAGTAGAGCAACGGCAGACCTTTCAAAGCTCCATGGATGAGATAGGAAGAGAAGAGCCCCAAAAGGGGGGAACTTTCAGGCTTCATGGCAGGTATCTGCTTCGCCAGGTGAAGAATGGATTTACAATGATCGATCAACGGGCGGCCCTTGAGCGAATTCTCTTTGAACGATATCAAAAAAGCATTAAAGGAGGGTCGGGTGCTTCTCAATCAAGTTTGTTCCCGCAGCAGGTGTCCCTCAACCCAACCGATCATGCGCTGGTCAAGGAGATTCAGCCCGAGATCAGGAAGCTGGGGTTTGACATTGAAACCTCCGGAAAACAGATGATCGTCATACAGGGCGTACCTTCAGAGCTGGCAGGCTGCAATGAAAAAGAAATGTTTGAAGAGCTGCTTGAGCAGTTCAAACAGAACAAGAACCAACTGGGGATTGGTCAACAGGAAAATATATGCAGGGCCCTGGCTAAAAATGCCGCTTCGCTGAAGTGCAGAAACCTACCCGATCAGGAAGCAGATCACCTGATTGATCAATTATTTGCCTGCGAACAACCAAATTATACCCCGGGTGGTCGTCCTACGTATGTTTTAGTTAGTTTAGACAAAATTAAAAGCTGGTTTAACGAATGATGAGAGTCACGCCGATGGTCAAATATATCCTGATCATCAATGTAGTCATATTAATAGTGCAGTCCCTTCTGTCCCTGCCCTTCTCCGATTGGTTTGGGCTACGTGTTGTGTTCGCGGAAGAATTCAAACCCTATCAGTTTCTGACCTACATGTGGGTCCATGGTGGAATGTGGCACTTATTCGGTAACATGTTCGCTGTATTTATTTTCGGACCACTCCTGGAGCAATTCTGGGGATCGAAAAAATTTCTCACTTTTTACCTCATTTGTGGTATTGGTGCCGGAGTCTTATTTGGTGCAGCGGATTTTTTCGAAAAATATGATTTAAAGCAGGATACTGAAGCCTATTTGGAAAATCCTAATCCGGAAGATTTTAAGCTATATATTTTTGATCACAGGGTTCCACAAAGAGCCATCCAGGAGTTAGCTGATTTTTCGGACCGGTATTATGAAAACCCTGACAACTCTCAACTGGTTGCTCAGAGCAAGTCATATGTTGCCCAGATTTATGATCTTTTTAGCAATATTCCGATGGTAGGTGCTTCCGGAGCTGTCTTTGGAATTCTCATGGCATTTGGGATGTTATTCCCTAACACACAGTTGATGCTGTTGTTCCCGCCTATACCTGTAAAAGCAAAATATGTTGTGCTTTTTTATGGTCTGTATGAAGTTTATGCCGAATTTAGTAGGACCCCTGGTGACAACATCGCGCATCTGGCACACCTGGGAGGAATGCTGATCGCATTTATCATGATTAAATACTGGCAAAAGAAAAGCAATAGGTTTTATTAAGATGAGTAACGGTTTTTTTGACGAGTTTAAGAATGCATGGGACAAGCCCAACAATGCTTTGGTGCAGATCATCATCATCAATGTGCTGATCTTTGTGGTGTTGCTGGTATTGAAAGTGCTCCTGGTAGTATCCGAACAGGGAGCTATCTATGAATTGATCAGGTCTAAACTGATGCTTCCGGCCAGTATTCCATTGTTAATCAAACAACCATGGACGGTAGTGACTTACTTCTTCACACACGAGAGATTCCTTCATATTATTTTCAATATGCTGTTCCTCTATTGGTTTGGACGCATCATCCAGGAATTCCTGGGACAGAATAAGGTGATTGCGCTGTATGTGCTTGGTGGACTTGCCGGAGGGTTGTTTTACATCCTTATTTATAACATTATCCCTTTTTATCAGGACAGAGTAGCTGGTTCTTTGATGCTAGGGGCCAGTGCCGGTGTTTATGCCATTGTGGTTGGGGCTGCCACTTTTATGCCTAACTATACTTTCTTTCTGCTCTTTCTTGGACCTGTCAAGATCAAGTATATCGCTATATTTTATGTACTGCTCTCCTTTTCTCAATCGATAGGATCAAATGCCGGAGGAGAATTGGCTCACCTGGCAGGAGCCGGTGTGGGCTTTCTGTACATCACTCAGCTCAATCAGGGCAACGACCTGGGAAACTGGGTCATCCAGTTTATCAAATGGATCAAAAGCTTTTTTGTAAGTAAACCAAAAATCAAGGTTACCCACAGAAATAAGACACAGCAAAAAACCGGGGCAAAAAGAACGATGAACGTTGAAACCGATCAGGATGAAATTGATGCCATTCTTGATAAGATCTCACAATCCGGATATGAAAGTCTCTCAAAAGATGAGAAGCAAAAACTTTTTAATGCCAGCAAAAAGTAATTTCTGTTCATCCTTATGAAATTTGTTGTTGCCAGCCTTACAATTCTGCTAGTGGTTGGATTAAAAACCTCTGGATTTACTCAGGCACGTGACCCCATCCCTGACTCGCTGATAGTGCACCCAACCAAATATGTATTTACAGTCGGGTTGCTACAAGGTGGCTCCGCTATTGGAGTAGATGCGGAGTTGAGATTGTTTGATGGAGTGGGCTTTCAAATCGGAACAGGCCTCGTTGGCATCAGCACGGGATTCAACTTCCACTTTGACGCTGATATCCATAGCTCATATGTGACTTTGATGTATGTCCACCAGGGTTTTGGCAACTTGTTTGTGCAAAGCATGATTGGTCCGGCATACGTTCATCGATGGGAAAATGGACTATCCGGTCAGTTTGGAGTCGGTTTTCTCTCAGGATATAGCCGCAAATGGGGAGACGTTTTTAAAGATCATGTGCCTCCCACGGTTCAGCCTATGATTGCTTTTGGCTATTGTTTTAAGAATTGACCAGGTTTTTATTGGCCAGCTGACCACAGGCGGCATCAATGTCTTTGCCCCTGCTTCTACGGATATTCACGATCAATCCTTTGTTTTTCAAAAACTTCGCAAATTCTTCAATCTTGTCAGCTTTGGCATTGACAAAGTCAGCTTCTGCAATGGGATTATACTCTATGATATTGATCTTGGATGGGATCTTCCTGGCAAATTTCCACAGCTCCTCGGCATCCTGGATCTCATCATTAAAGCCATTGAAGACAATGTATTCGAAGGTGATATTGTTTTTTGTCTTCTGATAAAAGTAGAGCAGAGATTCAGTCAATGCTTCCAGCGTATTGGTCTCATTGATCGGCATGATCTCGTTGCGCTTGGTGTCATTGGCGGCGTGAAGCGACAATGCAAGATTGAATTTCACTTCGTCGTCAGCCAATTTGGAAATCATTTTGGCTATCCCTGCGGTAGAAAGCGTGATTCTTTTGGGGGACATATTGAGGCCATCTTCAGAAGTGATTCTGTTGATGCCGTCCATCACATTTTTATAGTTGAGCAGGGGCTCTCCCATCCCCATAAACACGATATTGGTCAAGGGATGATCGAAGTTCTCCTTTGCCAACAGATCGATGGCCACCACCTGATCATAGATCTCACCGGGATCAAGGTTGCGCATCCGCTCCATGTAGCCGGTAGCACAAAATTTACAGGACAAAGAGCACCCTACCTGAGAGCTCACACATGCGGTCATCCGGTCATCTGCAGGGATCAGCACTCCTTCTATCACATTGGTATCATGTAATTCAAAGACCGACTTGATGGTGCCATCATTGCTAAACTGTGCTGTCTTTGTCTTTATGGGCTTGATCGTAAAGTCTTTAGACAACCTGTCTCTGAGATCCTTTGACAGGTTAGACATTTCCTCAAAGGAGGTAGCAGACTTCTTCCATAGCCACTCAGAAACCTGTTTGGCCCTGAATCGCTTCTCATCAATTGATGCCATGTAGGCTTCGATCTGCGCTAAATCTAATTTCCTGATGTCTTTCAATGCCACGATCCGGCAAAGTTAGAACAATAAATAGTCTCGATGAAAATAACGTATTCTACCTCAGCGATTTATTATCTTAGCATAGTCATGGTAAAGCAGTTATTACCTATTTTAATCCTCTTTTTTTGCAGTTGGGCGAGCGCTCAGGCCATCAGAAGACCTGTAACTGTCATCTTGGGCTGGTCTCACGCCGGACAACAGCAGGATTACCTGATGGGGTTGGACATGGGTGTCATGGATGAAACAGGCAAATTTCATTATTTCATTTCTTTAGATGCCAGGCCATATAAGCGGAAGGTCCAGGAATTTGCGGGAAACAATGTATTTTATCAATACCAGGAGGAACGGTACATCCTGGCCCTTGGAACCCGATATCTGCATGAGCTACAAAACAGTGGCAAAGGCGTTTTCCTGGGTTTGTCAGGTGGTTATAACTTCGGGGATTACCGTGGGATATCCCTTAAACCCGACCAGGGTTGGATCATACGCCCTAATGCCGGGTTTTTCTGGAATTTAGCACCCCGGTTTTTTACCCTTGAGCTGGGTTATGAATATTTCAATTCCAGGTCTGACACTGTCAAAGATCACTGGGTCTTTCTGAACTTCTTATTTAAACTCAACAGGGATGGCCAATAAGGATTTCTTCTTTGGGATATCAATGATCCTGTTGATGACATGTATGCACTGTGATGGGTGCTTCTCTGCCTGTGACTCCGGTCCCTTTTTTGCTGACCTTGAGGTCAAACTCACGGTAAACGATGAAAATATGGAGGTCCCCATAGAAGTGTTTAGAGGACTCTATGATGATGGCATCCTCATCATCCAGGATACCATTTCTTTCAATGACCTGATAGATGGAAGGATGATTTATAATCTTGAGGCAGGACTAGACTATGCTGCTGCTGCCACCTACAAAGACGGGGCAAAAACCATCATTGCCATTGACGGGGGAGAAATGTCTTTGGCTTCCGATGAATGTGATTGTAGTTACCCCACAAACCTTACTTTGAACTTGCGGCTTGCGAAGTAACAAAAGCTTATTAATTTGCAGCCCGTGGAACAACTGACAACCCTGCTGGAGAGATCCGTAGCCCAAATTGGAAAACTGGCTTCGTGGCTCTCGCTCCTCATTGTCATCATCATCGTGGTGGACGTATTTATGCGTTACACTTTCAGTATAACCTCTTCTGCTTCCTTCGAGATCGAATGGCACCTGTTTGGGGCGCTTTTTCTACTGGCTTCGGGATGGGCACTACAAGAAGATAAGCATGTTAGGGTAGATGTGTTTTACCAAAAATTTTCAACTAAATCGAAGGCCTGGATCAACCTTACCGGGACCGTATTCTTACTCCTCCCTTTTTGCTATGTAGGCTTTGTTGAAGGATTACAATTTACCATCACTTCGTATCAAATTGGAGAAACCAGCCCGGACCCTGGTGGCCTGCCTGGTCGATTTATCATCAAATCGATGATTCCGGCAGGTATGTTTCTATTAGGTATGCAGGGTATTGCCATTATTTTAAAATCCATTAAAGACATCTTAGTGAATGATTGAATACCTGCCTATCATTCTGTTTGCTGCCATTTTCCTGCTTATTCTGATCGGGTATCCTGTGGCTTTTACGCTCGGCGGTCTATCTGTGGTCGTGGGGATCCTGGTCTTTGACGTAGACTTCTTCTACCTGCTCTCATTGAGGGTTTATGGCACTATGCAAAATTTTGTGTTGCTGGCGGTCCCCCTGTTTGTGTTTATGGGCATCATGCTGGAAAAATCAGGTATTGCCGAGCGGCTCCTGGAAACCATGGCGCTGCTATTTGGCAGATTCAAAGGAGGCCTTGCCATTTCAGTCGTCATTGTGGGTGCCATGCTGGCTGCATCTACTGGCATCGTGGGTGCCACGGTGGTCACCATGGGGTTGATAAGTCTACCTACCATGCTCAAAAGAGGATATGGTCCAAGACTGAGCACGGGAACGATTGCTTCATCGGGTACCCTGGGTCAAATTATTCCACCATCGGTAGTGCTGGTATTGCTGGGGAGTGTGCTTCAGGTTTCGGTCGGTGACCTTTTTCTTGCTGCAGTGATCCCCGGTGTGGGGCTGGTAACATGCTACCTGCTATATATCATCATATATTCCATGATCTTTCCTGATAGGGCACCCTGTATGCCTGAAGCAGAAATCAGAGCATTTAAAAAGGAAGGGCTTTCTGCACAAGTGATAAAATCTTTTCTTTTTCCATTTCTCCTGATCCTGGCTGTATTGGGAAGCATTTTTGCAGGAATAGCGTCACCCACTGAGGCTGCAGGGGTCGGCGCTTTTGGCGCCTTACTGTTGACCTTGTTCCATAGAAAATTAAACTTCAAAATCCTTAAAGAAGTGATGCGTGAGACTACTTTCCTCACCAGCATGGTTTTTATGATATTGATTGGTGCAACGGCTTTTTCACTCGTTTTCAGAGGCCTCGAAGGCGATAAGTTGTTTTTGAGTGTAATTGAAACCAGCAACCTGGGGCCTTATGGGTTTTTGGCTCTGGTGATGATCCTTGTTTTTATCGCTGGGTTTTTTATCGATTTCATCGAGATCGTATTTATTATCGTTCCGGTAGTAGCACCCATCTTTGTTGCCATGGGAATTGACCTGATATGGATTGGTATTTTACTGGCCATCAACCTTCAAACATCCTTTTTGACACCCCCTTTTGGTTTTGCGCTTTTCTTCCTGAAAGGAGTAGCACCACCGGAAGTAAAGACGATACATTTATACCAGGGAGTTATCCCTTTCGTCATTATTCAGCTGGCTTTTTTAATATTATTGATCCTTTACCCGGAAATTGTCAGTTACTTGCCGGATTTAGCAAGCGCTAAATAAACATTTTCCCTAATTTTAAAGTTTCGCTGGCAAATTTGATGAAGTGTTCGTAACATCTAAATTTGCCAATCTGATAATCAATACAATATATCCACATGAAAGAGATAACCGCGAAGGAGCTTAAAGCGCTTCAGGATTCTAAAGAAGATTTCCAACTCATAGATGTACGGGAACAAAAAGAATTCGATTTCAGCAATATCGGAGGTGAATTGATCCCGCTCAACACCATTCCTGACAACCTGGATAAAATTGCCAAAGATAAAAAGGTAGTAGTCCACTGCCGCAGCGGTGCCAGAAGTGCCAACGCCATTCAGTATCTTGAGCAGCATGGATTTACTGATCTATACAACCTCAAAGGAGGAATTCTTGCCTGGTCAGATGATGTAGACTCTACCGTGAAAAAGTATTAATTCATCTGTTCATAAAAGATCTTCTCGCTGATCTCCATGTATGAACTGATCACTTTTCTGAATTCATTATAGGCTTTATAGACCTTTTGGCTGACCGGATCATTCGCAGCCAGGTCATCTAAAGTCTCTTTGGCGGCTACTCGTAGTCCATCCATCACTTCTTTCGGAAATTGCTTGATAGAAACACTTTCCACCTCACGGATCTTTTTAAGGTAAACTCCATTTTGATAATCAAATTCTGATAGCATCCACTCATTGCTTCTGCTGCATGCCGTTAGGAGTATTTCTTGCAAATCAGATGGCAACTCATTGAACTTTTCTTTGTTGATCAGCAGCTCCAGCACCGGCCCGGTTTCATGCCAACCCGGATAGTAATAGTGTTTCGCCACTTGATGCAGACCCAACAAATAATCATGGTATGGGCCAATCCATTCCGTAGCATCCAGCACACCCCTTTCCAGGTTGGTGTAAATCTCCCCACCGGATACCAACATCGGTGTGCCCCCTGCCCGGGCCAATACCTTGCCTCCCAACCCCGGAATTCGCATCTTCAAACCATTCAGGTCAGCAAGTGAATTAATTTCTTTGTTGTACCATCCTCCCATCTGAAAGCCGGTATTGCCGCACATTCGTCCCATGAGATTAAAAGGAGCATATACTTCATCCCATAGCGCCTGTCCCCCACCACTGATAATCCATGAATTCATCTGTTGGGCATTCATACCAAATGGAACTGCAGTAAAAAAAGGTGCTGCAGCCAGCTTTCCAGCCCAATAGTACGCCGCACCATGATTCATTTCTACTGCACCATTACTCACTGCATCAAAGCCTTCCAACGCAGGGATCAACTCCCCTGCGCCATATACTATGATCTCCATTCTTCCGCCAGACATTTTCCTCACCCATTCAGTCAGCTTCTTACATCCTTCGCCTGTGATGGGAAAATTTGGTGGCCAGGTGGTGGTCATTTTCCATCGATACGTCTTGTTGAAGTTGATGTAAGGGACGTTGCTCTCTTTTTTCTTTTCTGAGGTACACGCGGCTAAACCTGTGGTCGCTAAAGCTGAAACAGCTCCTGCCTTTACCAAAAATTTTCTTCTGGCTATTTTGTTGTCTTTCATTGAGTTAATTGGTGTCTTTGATACTTGTGGGATTTAGTATCATTTAAAGCCATTAAAGCTAGGATGCTAAGTCGGACTAAACAAGCATCTTGGTTCATTCAGTAATTTAGAAATTTTCGCGTGCCATTTTGGCAGATGAAATCTGATTAAAATACAACCTTTTATGCCAAATAGTCCTAATTTTTTTCAAAATTCAAACTGGCTCCGGATTTGATCAATGAACGGAAGAAAGAAAGAGCAATGAATTTTAATAACTATACGATAAAATCACAGGAGGCTTTACAGAAAGCAACTGAACTGGCCAGCGGAAATGGTCAGCAGGTGATAGAGACAGGCCATCTGATGCAGGCCATCTTGCATTCAGACGAAAACCTGATCTCATTCCTGCTTAAAAAGACCGGGACAAACAGGGCCAACTTAGAATCCAAACTGGATGAACTGATAAAGACATACCCCAAGGTATCTGGTGGACAGCCCTATTTGTCCAATCAGGCAGCAGCAGCCCTGCAAAGAGCTGAAAAACAACTGAAATCTTTTGGGGATGAGTATGTAGCTGTGGAACATATCATACTTGGATTGCTCAGTGGAGATGATAAGACAGCACAAATTTTGAAAGGTGCAGGCTTTGTAGAGAAAGAGCTGATCAAAGCCATTAAAGAATTGAGAGGAGGAGAAAAAGTGACAGATCAAAATGCTGAATCCAAGTACAGGTCTCTGGAAAGGTATTCAAAGAACCTGAACGAATTAGCTAAAAAAGGCAAGATAGACCCTGTCATCGGTCGCGATGATGAGATCAGGCGGGTATTGCAAATTCTAGCCAGACGAACTAAAAACAACCCCATCTTATTGGGCGAACCCGGCGTGGGTAAGACAGCCATCGTAGAAGGGCTGGCTCAGCGGATAGTAGACGGTGACGTGCCGGAAAACCTGAAGTCCAAGATGATCATTTCACTGGATATGGGTCTGTTGGTCGCAGGAGCAAAATATAAGGGAGAGTTTGAGGAGCGACTCAAGGCAGTCATCAAAGAGGTAACAGACAGTGATGGAGAGATCATCCTTTTTATCGACGAGATCCACACCCTGATTGGTGCCGGTAGCGGTGGAGAAGGCGCGATGGACGCGGCCAACCTGCTAAAGCCCGCCTTGTCGAGGGGTGAACTCCATGCCATAGGAGCGACTACCCTCAAGGAATATCAGAAATACATTGAGAAAGACAAGGCTCTGGAAAGAAGGTTCCAGTCCGTGATCATTGATGAGCCGGATATGCAGGATGCCATCAGTATCCTTCGTGGTATCAAGGATAAATACGAAATACATCATGGTGTCAGAGTAAAGGATGATGCTGTAATTGCAGCCGTGGAATTATCCACCAGGTATATTTCAGACCGGTTCCTGCCGGACAAAGCCATCGACTTGATGGACGAGGCCGCTTCAAAACTGAGGATTGAGATAGACTCCTTGCCGGAAGAGCTGGATGAGCTCAACAGAAGAATTATGCAGCTGGAGATTGAGCGGGAGGCTATCCGAAGAGAAAAAGACAAGAGTAAAGAAGTAGAGCTAAGTAAAGAGATAGCAGATCTCACCGGAAGGCGAAATGAGCTAAAGGCCAAGTGGGAAAACGAAAAAGGTGTAATCCAGGGACTTCGTGAAGAGAAGGAGAACATCGAACAGTTTAAGATTGAGGCCGAGCAGGCCGAACGATCCGGTGACTTTGGTAAAGTAGCTGAGATCCGATACGGAAAAATTGTAGAGGCTGAGAAAAAGCTGGAGGATTACAAAAAGCAGCTGGCCGAGATGCAGGGAGAAAAATCACTCCTGAAAGAGGAAGTAGACGCCGAGGACATCGCGGAAGTAGTAGCGAAATGGACGGGGGTTCCTGTATCAAAAATGCTGCAATCCGATCGGGAAAAACTTTTACACCTGGAAACTGAACTCGGTAAAAGAGTTGCCGGACAAAAAGAGGCCATAGCTGCGGTGTCTGACGCTGTGCGTAGAAGCAGGGCTGGTCTGCATGATCCTAAGCGACCCATTGGGTCATTCATCTTTTTGGGTACCACGGGTGTGGGTAAAACTGAGCTGGCTAAAGCGCTGGCAGAATATCTCTTCAACGATGAAAACGCCATGGTAAGGATAGACATGTCCGAATACCAGGAGCGCCATGCGGTGAGCCGATTGATCGGTGCACCTCCCGGATATATCGGATATGACGAGGGTGGACAGCTTACCGAGGCGGTGAGGAGAAAGCCCTATAGTGTGATCCTGCTGGATGAGATTGAAAAGGCACACCCCGATGTATTCAATATCCTGTTACAGGTACTGGATGACGGTAGGCTGACGGATAACAAAGGCCGGGTAGCCAACTTCAAAAACACGATCATCATCATGACGACAAACATTGGGTCTTCCCTGATCCAGGAGAATTTTGAGAAGATGGAAGAGTGGAATCAGGAAGAGATCATTGAAGATTCAAAACGTCAGGTCTTTGAAATGCTGAGGAAGACGGTGAGACCCGAATTTCTTAACAGGATTGATGAGACGATCATGTTCAGGCCCCTAAGTAAAGAAGACCTGAAAAAGATCGTGGGTATCCAGTTTAAGCTGATCCAGCGTAGACTGGAAGAAAACGGGATCAAAATTGAAGCAGATGATAAGGTGCTGAACCACCTGGGTAAAATCGGTTTTGATCCACAATTTGGAGCCAGACCACTGAAAAGGGTATTGCAAAGAGAAATTCTGAACGAACTCTCCAAGCAAATACTGAGTGGAGCGATCCAGAAAGATGCAGTGATTGGTATTACCCTAAGCAAGGACAATAACATCGAGTTCATCAATCTGGACGAAGTTGAAGTGAATCAATAAATTATGGGGCAAAGTAGAAAACTCATTCTACTTTTGCCCTATGAATTTTCTCAACTACCTCGATCTGTACTTTCCCTTTAGCACTGAGATTTTATTTACCTTCTGCCTGATTTTGTTTTTTTTGATCAGCCGGAAAGTAACTTCTAAGATTATCAGAAAATATGGGCAAAAAAAGGACATTTCGTTGCCCAGGGTTATCTATACTATCAAATATTTCAACTTCATCATTTTTGTTTTCTGCCTGTTGGTCCTGGGATTGATCTGGGACATCACCTTTGAAGGTTTTTCTGTTTATTTCTTATCGTTTTTTACTGTTGCGGGTGTAGCCTTATTTGCAGCCTGGTCAATCCTTAGCAATGTGACGGCTGCGGTGATCCTATTCTTCTACTTCCCCTATCGAATAGGATCTAAAATCCGTATCATGGATGGAGACAATTCTGTAGAAGGTGAAGTACTGGACCTCAACCTCTTTTCCATGGTGATCAAAGTGGAAGATGGTGATGTGGTGAATTATCCTAATAATCTGGCCCTACAGAAGGGGATCAAGATTAAAGGGACAACCTCCAGAAAACTGAAAAAGAATCTCATCGGTGAATAAGGTCCCTGTCTCAATCAAACTTAGGGCTTATTGCTTCTAGCACATCAGGCTTTATAATATTCAACCAGACCACCATCAAATTCAGCAACCCGTGCAACAAGCGCCTGACGGTCTTCTTCGCTGATGGATTTAAAGGAATTGGCAAGGTCTATTTTCTCCTGCAGCATTTCTGCATGGTCAGGTCCTGTGACCAATACACTCACTGGCAGCGACCAAACAAAATGCAGTGCTTCCTGTACAGTCAGCGCATGCGGTACGATCCGGGGTTTATCTCCGGAGTTGAAATGGGAAGTCCCTCCAAAAAACCCTCCATTGGCCAATGTTTTCATAGCAATGGGTGCAATGTTAGCTTCTACCAGCTTTGGCAATACATTGTTGATAAAACTTTTGTAATTGGGATCAAATACATTGATAGGCATCTGACAGGTTTGCATCACATCCGATTTTACTTCGAGCATTCGCTGGTGTGCATGGTAATCTCTATGACCAGTAAACCCGAAATGACGGATTTTTCCTTCTTCCTTCGCTTTAAGAACAACATCCAGTACACCATTCTCCAGTCGATCATCTACATCATTAGGGCTGCTAATTGAATGGATCTGCCAAAGGTCAATATAATCGGTTTTCATACGCCGCAAAGAGTCTTCCAGGTGCTGTCTGGCCACTTTGGCATTGGTTGCCCGGGTTTTGGTCATGATATAGGCCACATCCCTGTATTCCGGGCACAGAAACATTCCATATCTTGTTTCAGCCAATCCATTGCCGTATTGTTCGGCATTGTCAAAAAAGCGGACGCCACCCGCCAGAGCCGTCTCTATGGTTTTTTGAGCCTCTGACTCCCCCATCCGGGCTATGTGAGCACCGCCCAGTCCCAGCATGGTTACCGTAATACCCGTTTTACCAAATTTCCGCTGCGGTAAGAGGTCACCCAATCGGTCGCGGGCCTGCGTCATTGAAGCAGTTTCTTCAAAATGAGCTAATTTCCCCACGGCAGCTCCAGTCGCCTGATCCCGCTCCTTTGGTTTACAGGCAAAGGGTACCATGATCCCTGTGGTAAGGCCTGCCAGCGTTTGTAAAAATTTTCGCCTGTCCTGGTTGTTCTGCTTTTTCATAAAGATTGGAGGTTGCTCATTGTCAATAATTTCAATCAGAAATTTTCAATCAGAAGTTAATAAAAAGTCTGAAGAAAGTAAAGGCTTGATCCCTCAAACGTGTGCAGGCATACAGGACATACTTGTCTGGCCAGTTGTTGTATCTTCTCTTTTTATCCGTATAGCTCTACGAGTTCTAATTTCTTTATTCTTGATCGGATTGCCCCCTTTGTCCGGCCAAAATGTTTGGCCAGGTCTTTTACATTCACTCCTTCACAGTACATTATTGTCAGTTCATCATCAAGCTCCTCTGTCCAGGGTTTGTAGGCATCTTTGTGCCGGGTTCTGACTTCATCAACAGAATAGGCCTTTTCCACATTATTTACACCAGTTGTTTGTCCTAATGGCAGGTTTGGTATTGATGCTACCTCCTTGTCTTCTTCATTAGCATTTTGGATAATATGGATTTGCTTTGATGGACTAAAATCATCAGGTAATAAAGTTTCGGGAATATGAACACTACTCCTGGCCCTGGTGATCGCTACATACAGAAGATTTATTTCTTCATTGAGTTTTCCATAATTCAGGTCATCTTTTTTGATTTCTTTTAGCAGTTTTTCCAGTTTTTCTTCAGAAATAAAGTCGTTCACAATTTGAATAGTATCATATTCCATTCCCTTGCAGCGGTGAACAGTTGAGAAAATCATTTCAGCGTTTTCCTTATCATCATTGTCAATGTGTTTCTCTTTAATTGCTTTGATAATGCCTGGGATTTTGTTCCCGTATTCTCTCACAATTTCCACCATCATACCAAGTTGTACATCTTCTGTCTTTTCAATGTACTCTTCAAGCTCCTCAATGTCCTTCATCTCCCTGATTAATGCGTCTCGTATTAATCTTCGCTTGTTATTGTAAAGGTTCAAGACATCATAGAGTGAAGCACCTTCGTCTGCATAAGTGTATGAACTGATGTTACCTTCAAAATAGATTTTCTTTACCTGTTTCTTTTCCGTCACATATTCTATGGCCTTCAGTAATAGTCCTAAATTTGTTCGGGCCACAACTGCTCTGGATTTAATTTCCCCTACTCCTCCTATACCCTTGATCCGAAATGGTTCTTCTATGTCAATTAGCTTCTTCCATTTCAAAACTTCCATCGCTAGATTGGCTATCTCCTGGCTGAATCTAAAGCTTGTAGAAAGATTAAAGTTTGCAAAATCGGCTTTTTCAAGCGAGTTGATCGCAAAACGCCAGCCATAAATCTGTTGGTGTGTGTCCCCTACAATAACCTTGGTAGCATTCTGCTTAAAAAAAACATCTAACATGGCCGCTGAGGCGTCTTGCCCTTCATCAAAAAGAATATAGTCGTAGTTAAGCTTTGGGTTTGAGAGTTGGAATTTCTTCAGATAGAAATCATGTGTAATTTCTATATCTCCTCTGTCCATCTTACTCAAAAGCAACCTTGTTTGCTTTTCAATGTATTCGTAAAAACTGGAAACAAAAGCTTTTGCCTTTGGGTCCGAAATGATATCTAAATAATTTAAATCCTGCACTCTTGCCTTTTCGCTATTGCAGAAGTAAGCGATAAATTTGTTGATGTGATTGGCCACAATGTATTCAGCGTGTTTCTCACCGTTTCCTTCCAAACCCAGCAACTCAGCAATCTCATGTGTTTTGTAGCCCTGCGGCCTTACTTTGTAATGGTTCTTGAATACGATGTGTCTGTAAGCAAGAGAATGGGCCGTCTCCACTTTTACATTGTTTAGCCCTTTTTCAGCAAACTTTTTAGTTGCTTCAAGCTTTACAGATTTATTAAATGCGAGATAGAGTATTTTACTTGAATTTGGCCGGGCCCTTGCGTACTCAATGACGGTTGTGGTTTTTCCTGACCCGGCAACAGCATTGATCTTGATGTTACCACTTGAGTTGATGATGTCATGTTGCTCTTTGGTTAATTCCATCTTTTAATGTCTCCCTGTCTAAAGACCTGATGCTCGACAAACCGATAATTGGTGAGGTCCTGTATAAAAAACCCAAACTAAACTAGCTAAATCTGTTGTGATATGCAACGGGTGATACTCGGGCTGTTTGAACCGTCAGAATTGTTCAGCCTGGAAATTGCTGGTAATACCTGGATTAAGCTTACTGAGCTGATCATTTATTAGCATTTTGTTTTATTCGAGGGTCGAAATTCATAGCTGTTTCAGAAATCACTTTGACCCGAGAAGAGTCTGGGTGGTTAGGGTTAATTAAATAATTGTATTCCTGGCTTACAATGCAACTTGGCACTTTTAATACAGCTGCTCCTCCTTCCTTTACAAAATCATCCCCAATAAATTGAGTTTCTAAAATTGGGGGTCTCGAATCCCAGTTTTCCGGCAGGTCATCCGGATCTATTTCAAGGATTCGGATGTCATCCGGAATATCGATTTCAACATAAAACCTATCCGTTGGTAAATCCTCACTTAAGTCCAGATGTACTGAAACCTCCAAAGTCGCTAAAGCACGAGATTCCGCTGTATAAACCAGATAAGTGTTTAGACTATTCCACCTATATCCTTCTGATAAAGCTGCTCCAGTTCCTTTCAAGGCGTTCTTCAGATGTTTTTTTCTTTCAACTCTGTAGACTCTCATTATGCCATGTTGCCATATTCAAGTCTATTGAGTGCGTTTTTCACCTCTTGAATACCTGTCACTGAATCGAATAAACTTTCTGGTTTTACTCCACCTAAAGATACATTTGGCTTTTTAAGCCATCTTTGAAACTTTTCCGATTCATTATTAAAGACTTCCGACCCAAAATCAAGCAGTTCTACCAATAATAGCACAACCTCACTATCTCTGCCACTTAATAATTCTTTTTCCCTTTTCTTTTTGTTGTATGTAGTTTGAGGTACTCCAAAAATGGTTAGAACCTCTCTTACTGGAAGGTTAGTTCTTTTGCTAATTACTTCAATGGATTCATAGGGAAGTCCTCTTCTTATAATACCTACTCTTTCAATCTTATTAGACCAGGCATATTCTCCATTTGGAACGCTAATAACCCAACCAGACCTTTTCTTTCTTGTCGCTCTTGCCCGCCTGATGCTTTTTTTTGTATCGAATTTTGCGGTTTGTGAGTGTGTTTTCATATGGTAGCAATATTACTGTAATATAATAACAATATTGCTCTGCTAAAAAGTTGTGGTAAGAAATGCTAACGAACATGGCAAGTCGCCATATCCTTTGGAGTACGATTTCTA
The DNA here is from genome assembly GCA_965228595.1 of Cyclobacteriaceae bacterium. GTDB lineage: Bacteria > Bacteroidota > Bacteroidia > Cytophagales > Cyclobacteriaceae > UBA7330. Next base: position 1,922,368 of record OZ245828.1, read on the forward strand.
AGCGTTTTAATCCAAATATTTAAAACTATATTTTGACATCAAAGCTGCCGATAATTGAATTTTTGGAAAAGGAATTTTAGTTTTTTGGTTTTTTCTGGGTTGGCAATGAGGTGGCAAAAACCTCAATTTGTACATGCGTCCATACACAATATTACCTACCGCTTTAATTTCGGATTCAGAATGTGCAGGATCTTTCCCGTTCCAATAACAGTTGATGCTTCTCGAAATTCAAAAGTTAAGCCATCAGTTAGTTTGTTTTGGAAGTGTTCCACGGCAATGATTCTAATCGATGCAGTTACAGAATCCCCAGGAAATACCCAATCACGGTCGATGTAAGTTTGTTCACCTGAAGTTTGCATGTCATCAAATTCAAATTTCACTTGAGGTCTATAACCTGAACGAGCAGACGTTTTCCGTCCTCCATCTTCACTTGACAGAAAGGTTAGTTCGGCAATGAAGTCTGCCTTTGAATTATGTTGTTCGTAACTCTGATTGTGAAAGTATTCCCACGCGGATGCCTCTATCTCTCCACCAGTTAGTTCGTTACCTTGTTCGTCTGTTAACTTGTACAGTTCTTGATGTCCTCCAATTTGAGCAGAACCATCTAGTCCAAGCAAAATCGAGTACATGTTATCCCGTAATACTCCTGCAATAATCTGTCTTAGCCGTTCGTGGTTTTTCTCATCGAGTTCCATCGATTTAATGAGGTTAGACACCGCTGTATCTTGATTAGAAAAGTAAGTTTCAAGGCTTGTTTTCCGTTCTAAGTAGAATGCTTTTGCAAATTCATCTGCTGTCATAGATATTCTTGGCTAGTTGCAGTTGTGGTAGGTAACGCCCATGTATGAGGCGTGTGCTCTCACTTAGTGGACAGCACTAAATAGTGAAGTCTGCCGGTGCTTCCAAAGTTTGTAGAAAGCAGTGCGTTCTGAAGTGAAAAAATCCCGCAAGCTGTAGTATCCAAGTAGCACAAACTATTCTCGGCGGCAGACTCACGGTCAAGTCCAGATGCAATTTGTAGAAAGCACTCAAGCACATACCTTCATACATAATGTTGTATGCCGTCTATCGTCGGTCATCAATTGAAATAGCAAAATTATGATGGCCTTTCTCAATTAGTTCCATTGCTTCTGGTAACGCGTAAACTGAGTTTACGATGCTGAAATCATTCTTAAACCGTTCGTCCATTTTGTTCCAGTTATAAACTAGTTCACCATTCCGCCTCACCCATGAAGAAATTCTGTTGAACCATTTTTTGAATTCGGTTCCTATGTTTTCAATGTTAGATTGAGGGGCAAAAATCAAGTATGGAGTTCTGTATCCAGAAATAACGCTTCCGCGTCTGTAGTAAATGATTGCAGACTCTTCATCATTCAAAAGCCTTTTAACATTCTTTCCGCGAGACTTCCATCGTTCCATCGAAAAAATAGAGTTGACAAGTTTACCATGGGTAGATTGATCAATTTTTGGTTGGTTCTTGTGCCATTTTAGTTGACCGTACTTTTCGTTGAACAAACAAAGTTCCAAGTGTTCGTCAAAGGTTGGTAATTCGAAGTTCGAGTAGTCAATCCAGTCAGAAACTAAACCATCAGAGATCCTTGTAACTTCAATAGATTTGTCCTTAAAGATCTGACTTAGCAGTCTTAGTTCATCCTGTTCAGACGCGAAGAATTCTATTTGAGCCATGAAATTTTCGATTTACCCAATGGCATACAACAATAGCCTAACAGCTATTGCACTTATTTACTTTCAAATATACCGTTTCCTGGTAGATTATACAGTGAGATAAGAACACTGGGTGCTAACGTAGCCGATTCATATCCGGATAAACCGACTAAAAACTGGATACCCTACTTCAATCAAAAAGAAAAGGTCCTGCTTTCGCAGGACCCCTTCACTTATTGATTATTGACAGAATAAATTAACTTCCACACATCTCGCAGCCTTCCGGATCATCCAGTGAACACTGGATGGCAGATTGCTTTTCTGCCTCCAGCTCAGCAGCTGTTTTAGCTCTGGTGTCCTGAATTGTGGCTGCTGCACCTACCGTCTGTGCCACCTGTGCTTTTTCAGGCTGCTTTTTGGCTTCCTTGGTCACTGTAAACTTGATCGCATCGGTTGCCGCTTTAGTTCTCAGGTAATACATACCCGTTTTCAGTCCCTTCTTCCAGGCATAGAAATGCATGGAGGTCATCTTACCAAAGTTGGCATCTGTCAGGTGTATGTTCAGACTCTGGCTCTGACAGATGAATGCTCCCCGATCAGCCGACATATCGATGATGGCTTTCTGAGAAGTCTCCCATACTGTTTTGTACAGGTCCTTGATATTTTGTGGGATCTCATCAATCTCCTGGATAGACCCGTTGTGAAGCTTGATCTTGTTCATCATGTCTTCATTCCACAGACCCAGTTTGATCAGATCCTGCATCATGTATTTGTTGGCCACGATGAATTCCCCTGACAATACCCTTCTTACATACAAGTTAGAAGTAAATGGCTCGAAACACTCATTGTTACCCAGGATCTGAGAAGTAGAGGCTGTCGGCATTGGCGCCAGCAGCAATGAGTTTCTCACGCCATTCTTTCTTACCTTTTGCTTCAGATCAAACCAGTCCCATCTTCCCGAATCAGGTGTCACTCCCCACATATCAAACTGGAAGATGCCTTTAGAGACAGGTGAACCCTTAAAGGTTTCGTAAGGTCCTTCTTTAATTGCCAGCTCCATAGAAGTTTCCATGGCGGCAAAATAGATGGTTTCAAAAATTTCTTTGTTCAGCTTTTGTGCTTCCTCTGATTCAAAAGGCATTCTCATCAATGCAAAAGCATCAGCCAGACCCTGAACACCAATACCAATTGGTCGGTGCTTCATGTTGGAGTACTTAGCTTCAGGTACCGGATAGTAATTGACATCAATGACCCTGTTGAGGTTCCTGGTCACTACTTTGGTGATCTCATACAACTTCTGATGATCATAGCTACCATCTTCTTTCACAAACTTGGGAAGAGAGATAGATGCCAGGTTACATACGGCCACCTCGTCTTTGGAAGTATATTCCATGATCTCAGTACACAGGTTACTGGACCTGATTGTACCCAGGTTTTTCTGGTTTGACTTCCTGTTGGCGTGATCTTTATACAGGATATATGGTGTTCCGGTCTCAATTTGAGATTCCAGAATTTCAAACCACAGGTCTTGTGCTTTTACTGTATTTCTTGCCTTGCCCTCACTCTCGTATTTCTCATACAGCTTCTCAAACTCATCACCATAGGAATCATACAGATTTGGTGCTTCATCCGGGCTAAACAACGACCAGCTGCCATTCTCCTCAACCCGCTTCATAAACAGGTCAGGGATCCACATGGCATAAAACAGGTCTCTCGCCCTGAGCTCTTCCTTACCATGGTTCTTTTTAAGTTGTAGAAATTCAAAAATATCCGCATGCCATGGCTCCAGATAGATCGCAAAGCTTCCTTTACGTTTTCCACCACCCTGGTCGACATAACGTGCTGTCATGTCGAAGTTTCGGAGCATCGGGATGATTCCATTCGATGTTCCGTTCGTTCCTTTGATATATGCGCCGGTTGCTCTTACATTGTGAATGCTCAATCCAATACCACCCGCAGACTGAGAGATTTTCGCACACTGCTTAAGTGTGTCATAAATCCCATCGATGCTATCGTCCTGCATAGAAAGCAGGAAGCATGAAGAAAGCTGTGGCTTAGGTGTACCCGCATTGAATAAGGTCGGTGTGGCATGCGTAAACCACTTTTCAGACATCAGGTTGTAGGTCTCAATAGCTGCATCGATATCATCTTTATGGATACCCACAGAAACCCTCATGAGCATGTGCTGTGGACGCTCCACGATCTTTCCGTCCAGTTTCATCAGGTATGAACGCTCCAGCGTCTTAAAGCCAAAGTAGTCGTAGTTATAATCCCGATTGTAATCTACTGCCTCATCTAATTTCTTGGCATTGGACCGGATGATTCCGTAAACATCCTTGGAGATCAATGCTGCATTTTCACCTGTTTTTGGATTGATATAGGTATAAAGCCTTTTCATGGTATTTGAAAAAGACTCTTCAGTCACCTTGTGCAGATTAGAAATGGATATCCTGGCTGCCAGCTTGGCGAAGTCAGGATGTCTGGTCGTCATGGTAGCAGCGATTTCTGCAGCCAGGTTGTCAAGCTCAATGGTCGTCACACCATCATAAAGCCCGTCAATTACCTTCTTGGCAATTTCTACAGGTTCAACAAAATCCGGATTCAGTCCATAGCACAGCTTCTCTATTCTGGCTGTGATCTTATCAAATTTGACAGACTCTCTGCGTCCGTCTCTTTTTACAACTAGCATAAGGCAATTGGGTGATTAATGATGAAAAACAGGTTCATATTAAAAGTCTTCGTCTAAACTAAATTTAGGTTTCTCTTTTTCTTTTTCGGCGTTTAGTACACCGGCTTTCTGGTATTCACCCACGCGTTTTTCAAAGAAATTGGTTTTACCCTGAAGGGAAATCATTTCCATGAAATCAAATGGGTTGGAAGAATTGTAAAGTTTATCACATCCCAATTCAACCATGAGCCGGTCAGCTACAAATTCAATGTACTGACACATGAGGTCAGAATTCATCCCGATCAGTTTTACCGGCAATGCGTCAGTTACAAATTCTTTTTCTATCTCTACCGCATCTTCGATGATCTTGGCCACCTTTTCTTTAGGCAACTTATTCACCAGGTGATTGTTGTAGAGCAAACAGGCAAAATCACAGTGGAGACCCTCGTCCCGCGAGATTAGCTCGTTGGAAAAACTCAATCCGGGCATCAGGCCACGTTTCTTTAGCCAGAAGATTGAGCAAAAACTACCGGAGAAGAAAATTCCCTCTACAGCAGCGAAGGCGACTAACCGCTCCGCGAAGTTACCCTCATCAATCCATCTCAAAGCCCAATCTGCTTTTTTCTTTACACAATCCATGGTCTCGATGGCATGGAAAAGGTGGTCTTTTTCCTTAGGGTCCTTTACATAGGTGTCTATAAGTAAGGAATAAGTCTCTGAATGAATATTTTCAATCGCAATTTGAAATCCGTAGAAGAACTTGGCCTCGGTGTATTGAACCTCTGAAACGAAATTTTCGGCCAGGTTTTCATTCACAATCCCATCACTTGCAGCAAAAAATGCCAAGACATGTTTAATAAAGTGTCGCTCGCCATCATTTAAATTGGCCCAATCCTTAAGATCCTGACTCAGATCGATCTCTTCAGCTGTCCAAAAACTGGCTTCTGCTCTTTTATAAAATTGCCAAATGTCATTTTGCTGGATGGGGAATAATACAAATCGGTCTTTATTTTCCTTGAGTATGGGTTCTTCTTGAGTCATTTGTTAATAAGTTTTATTTATTCACAGGATTTCCACCATCATTTTTAGTTACTAATAAAGTTATCAACAGTCAAAACAGGTTATCCACAAACGTAAACAAAACACGCCCACCATCTCAAAATCGTGGTTTGCGAGCTGTTTGTTGAGTTTTGGGAGTTAGTCCCGTTCGAAAAGTGGTTTATTTTTTCGCGACCGTGTTTACAAATGTGTAAAAAAGGACACGAAAAATCAAGCGATAATTCTCCGGTTTATCGGGTCTTGATTACAGTTAGCAAAACAACATAACTTGCTGTTAAAAAGTGCCTTATCTTCCATTTTTATAATCATAACTTCTAGCCGTATTGCCTAAATTGGGGCACGAAAAAAAGTAAAAAAATGTAAAAAAAAAATAACCCTGCCATTAAGACGAGGTAATATTTGATAATATCAAGGTTTCTGATATCTTTGCAGTCCTTTTTCAAAACACAAAGAAATGTACGCAATTGTTGATATAGCCGGGAAACAATACAAAGTGGAGAAAGACCAGTTTGTGTACGCTCCATTATTAGAAGGTAAAGAAGGATCAAAAGTTGATTTTGATCAGGTACTTCTTGTTGATAATGATGGCAAAGTAAATGTTGGAACTCCCACAGTAAAAGGAGCGAAAGTTTCCGGAAAAATATTAGAGCACGTCAAAGATGACAAAGTAATCGTCTTCAAGAAGAAAAGAAGAAAAGGTTACCGTGTAAAAAATGGTCACAGACAGCAGTTCTCTAAAGTATTAATTCAAGACATTAAAAACTAAGTACCCATGGCACATAAGAAAGGTGTAGGTAGTTCAAAGAACGGTAGAGAGTCGGAAAGTAAAAGACTTGGTGTAAAAATATTTGGTGGTCAGGCAGCCATTGCCGGCAATATCATCGTTCGTCAGCGAGGCACCAAGCACCATCCAGGAAGCAATGTAGGTATTGGAAAAGACCATACCCTGTTTGCATTGTCTAATGGAACTGTTCGATTCCAAAAAGGAAGACAAAACAGGTCATACGTACACGTCGATCCTGTAGCTGAGGCCTAAGGGATAACTGAGCATAGATAAGAAATAGAAAAGGCCCCACATCGTGGAGCCTTTTTTTTATGCTTCTGTTTTATTCTTCTTTGGTCTTCCCGGTAACACGGTTCCGGGCTTGAATCCGTTTTTGTAGCGTTTCTTACGTGTCTTCCACACTTTGTAGTTGTTTTTGTTTCCTACTTCGAACTGCCACTTCATATGATCTGACGCTGAGACCCATTTCAGGTTGTCTGCCTTGTTGTTTCTCGGATTGTTATCCTCATGGATGATCATGGTTAAAGTAGACGGATCCGGATTTTCCACAAAAGCTATAGCTGTCTCCTTATGTGGATACACAGTTCTCCGCTTCTTTTCATCATCAATAAGGTCTAAGAAATAACATTTGCAGGTTTTGTTCCAACGCTGCTTCATCAGTTTACCCTTAATTTTCATGTAAACCTGGCTTCCTTTGTGCCAGCTTTTTCGGGTCTTACTTCTAATTCTCCCCTTGTTGGAAATCTCATAGTTGGAGAAGCCTTTGATGCCCTCCCATTTTTCTTCGCTTTGGTCTGCCATTTTTCGCTTGTTTAATAAATCTTGTAAACAAGCTGGTTCTTAATCAATCGCTTAATCTGTCGATAAAGATAAACCATTTACCATTCAACCATACTCAGACATGCCCTATTTTCTATAAACTGTATAGAAAACCAGATATATTTACCTAACGGGCTGATGAATAGCTTTCCAGGCGTCACTTATCATAACCTTATATTCAACTTTTACCATTGAATCATGAACCATTTTAGCCGAAAAATGCTTCATTTTTGTTCTCCAATCAGATTAAGAACCCATGAAAGTAGTTTCTGTCAATTTAAGCCAACCAGTATGCATTGAATGGAATGGAAAATCAGTATCCACAGGCATTTTCAAAAAACCGGTCGAATCGATTCTTTTAGAAACAGAGAAGGTCAGAGGCGATACCATATCGGATCTAAGTGTACATGGTGGTCCGGATAAACCCTGCTATTTGTACTCATCCGATTTCTACGATTATTGGAAAAGCAGGTATCCGCTCGTGGATTGGGGCTATGGTATGTTTGGTGAAAACGTTACCATATCAGGAATGGATGAGGCAAACCTGAAAATTGGTTCAACCTATCACCTGGGAGAGGCCCTTGTATCGATATCCCAACCAAGACATCCGTGTTATAAACTGGGTGTAAAATTCGGAAGTCAAAAAATACTGAAAGACTTTATCCGGTTTGGACATCCGGGTAGCTACGTACGGATATTGAAACCTGGATGGGTGAAACAAGGTGATAGCTTCGAACTGGTAGAGCAGTCCGATAAAGTAAGTATACAGGAAGTCTTCTCCTTTATATATCACAAAGGACAAAAGAATTAGCTGGTCTGAATCATCCGATTTGCTTCCTGACCCCGTCTAGATCATTCGGGTAGCAAAACACTTTGCAATGATGGATGAGTATATATGCCCATATTGTTCGAGACACCATTCCCTGAGTTTTATGACTTCTAAGGGAACAAGTGACTTGATAGCTTTTCTGAGCTCTTTTTCAAATAACCAACGATCGAAACTTACTTTAGCAAGGATGGTCTTGAAATACTCCAACATAAATGTAAAATTTTGTTAAAGAGTTAACTTTTTGCGGCAAATTTGACGTTCTCAAGTGAGAAACTATTTAACCATAAGTTAAACAATTTTTACCTTTGCATCAAGGTCCATTTTCACTTTTACAGTCATTGCAACTACGTGCCATGAATTTTACGAAGTCAGGAATTTTAGGTTGCCTCACGCTCATGCTTTTTGCCAATTTTTTAATGGCACAGGAGATCAAGCTGGAGTATGGGGAAGACCAAATCGCTCTAAACCAACTCTTTACAATCACGTTGACTGTTGAGAATGAAAGACTACAAAATTACAGCCCGTTTCCTGAAATAGATGGCCTGGTGAAGAGAGGGACTTCCTCATCGACCTCTACCAGCTTTATCAATGGCCAGATGACTTCCAAGCAATCCATCACCCAAAACTACCAGGCCACGAGGGAAGGAACGATCGTGATCCCACCATTTGAAATGGTAGTAAACGGAAAGACCATCAAATCACAGGGAAAAACCATCAAGGTAAGTCCTCCCGCTCAGCAACAGCAACAAAACAATACCAGCCCCTTCTCCAGTGATCCTTTTGAGGAATTTTTTGGTAGAAGAAGGCAGCCTTCCGAGTTTATGGATGTGGAAGCCAATGCTTTTTTGGCCCTGACTACTGATAAATCAGAGGTATATGTCGGTGAAGGCTTTACTACTACCCTGGCTTTTTATGTGAGTGAAGAAAACAGGGCTGAACTGCGATTTTATGATTTGGGTAAACAGATCACAGATATCGTGAAGGAAATAAAGCCTAATACCTGCTGGGAAGAAAATTTTAACATCGATAACATTAGCGGCGAACCCATCACCATCAACAACAAGGCCTATACACAATACAAGATTTATCAGGCGGCTTATTACCCACTGAATAAAGAAGACATCAAATTCCCTTCCATAGGGCTGAAATTGATCAAATACAAAGTGGCCAAGAACCCCTCCTTTTTTGGGCGCAACAGACAAGAAGATTTCGAAACTTTCTACTCTAAACCCAAAGAAGTAAAAGTCAAAGGGTTGCCCCCTCACCCATTGAAAAACCAGGTGGCCATTGGCAATTATCAGCTGGCTGAGAAAATCAGTGCTCGTGATTTGAAGACCGGAGAAAGCTTTAACTATTCTTTCAATGTGCTTGGAGAAGGAAATATTAGTGCCATCGAAAAACCGATTATTCCGGAAACAAGTGATTTCGATTTTTATGACCCAAACACCCAGCAAAACATTACCCGATCGGCTGGAAAAGTCAAGGGTACCAAAACCTTCAGCTATTATGGTATTCCTAATGAGCCGGGTGAGTACGACCTGGGGGATTATTTCTATTGGATCTTTTTTAATCCGGAAAAAGAGGCATACGACACCCTGCGATCAAGGCAACGCCTGGTGGTGACCGGAGAGAGCAGAAAAAATGAATATATCCAGTCTACAGATCTTGGTGCTTTCTACAATGGGATCGAATTTGAAGATAATCAACTCAATTCGCTGGAAAAGGGACCATTCCTTCAGATATTTGCAAACATCTTTGCGCTGGTTATACTAGTTTTGACCGGCATTATCATGTTTCGCAAGTAAACTTCATGGCAAACAAATTCGGCACCATTTTTAGCATTACCTCCTTTGGAGAATCTCACGGTCCTGGCATAGGAGCCATCCTGGATGGTTGTCCGGCAGGCATCACCATCGATGAGGCATTTATTCAGTCTGAGCTGCAGCGCAGGAAGCCCGGACAATCCCGGATCACTACTCAACGCAAGGAAGAAGATGAGGTGGAGATCCTTTCAGGAACTTTTGAAGGAAAGACTACTGGCACCCCCATCGGATTGCTGATCCGCAATAAGGACCAAAAGAGTAAGGATTACAGCCACATCGCTGATAAATTCAGACCCTCCCACGCCGATTATACCTACGAAACCAAATATGGCAACCGGGACTACAGAGGGGGAGGAAGAAGTTCGGCTCGTGAAACAGCCGTCAGGGTGGCAGCAGGCGCCATTGCCAAGCTGATGCTCAAAGAAAAAGGCATTTCTTTCCACGCTTATGTTTCTCAGGTGGGTGATTTGAGCCTGGAGAAACCGTATACTGAGCTGGACCTGTCGCAAACTGAGACCAATGACGTGAGGTGTCCTGACCCTGAGATGGCTCAAAAGATGTTTGACTACATCGATCAGGTAAGAAAAGATCAGGATACCGTAGGAGGTGTGGTGACAGGTGTGATCAAAGGTGTTCCTGTCGGTTTGGGAGAACCTGTTTTTGACAAATTACATGCGGCACTGGGCAATGCGATGCTGGGTATCAATGCGGTGAAAGGTTTTGAGTATGGGAGTGGATTCGAAGGAGTAAAGATGCGAGGTTCCCAGCACAATGACGAATTTATTAAGGAGGGCGATCGGGTAAAGACCAAATCTAACCACAGTGGTGGGATCCAGGGAGGCATCTCCAATGGAGAAGATATCTATTTCAATGTAGCTTTTAAACCTGTGGCTACCATCATGCAGGATCAGGACAGCGTAGACAAAGCCGGCAATACCGTGAAGGTCTCTGGCAAAGGCAGACATGACCCTTGTGTGGTCCCCAGGGCCGTGCCTATTGTAGAAGCGATGGCTGCATTGGTCATTGCAGATTTCTATTTGTTGGCCAGAACAAATAAATTAGCCGGGTGAGAAAACTTCCCCTGCATGTAAAAATCATCATCGGACTGATTCTAGGAATCATCTGGGCATTCATCTCGAGTTCTCTGGGATGGAATCAATTTACCATCAACTGGATCGACCCATTCGGGACCATCTTTATTCGTTTACTCAAGTTCATCGCTGTTCCCCTGGTTCTTTTTTCCATTATTAGTGGGATCTCCGGGCTCTCAGATGTTAGCAAGTTGGGGAGGATGGGATTCAAAACCATTTCCATCTATCTCTTGACCACCGTATTTGCGGTGACAGTCGGTTTGGGACTGGTAAATCTCTTCAAACCCGGGGCGACCATTGATGATGACCAACGCATCAAAAACCGCATCAGCTATGAATTGTGGGTAGAAGAAACCGATGGAGTAAAACCCAAAGACAACAAAGATTTCCTCAATGATCCACAATATGCCAGTCAGGTCGCAGAGATCACCAATGACCCTAACAGAGACAAGACTGACAGTAAGGTAAAGACTACCATGCAAAGCGCTCAACAAGCCAAGGATTCCAGCCCGCTTCAACCACTGGTAGATATGGTACCTGAAAACATTTTTGGGGCACTCTCTACCAATACAGATATGCTGCAGGTGATCTTCTTCGCCATCTTCTTTGGGGTCATCCTGGCTATCTTACCTAATTCTACCGTAGGTCCTGTAATTGCCCTGGTCAATGGCATCAATGCCGTGTTTCTGAAGATGGTGGAAAAAGTAATGGCTGTGGCTCCTTTCTTTGTTTTTGCGTTGCTGGCCGGAGTAATCGCCAAGATGGCTGATACGCCACGTGAAGTATTTGAAATATTTAAGGGACTGGGTTCCTACTCGTTGGTCGTTTTTGTAGGGCTGGCTATCATGATCTTTCTTTTTTATCCGGTCGTTGCATCAGTATTCATTAAAAAGATCAGCTATAAAAGATTTTTCAACCACATCAGCCCGGCACAGTTCCTGGCATTTTCTACCAGCTCCAGTGCTGCTACCCTGCCAGTGACCATGGAATGTGTGGAGGAGCTGGGCGTACCAAAAAATATCACCAGCTTCGTACTGCCTATCGGGGCTACCATCAACATGGATGGAACTTCTCTTTACCAGGCTGTCGCTGTGGTCTTCCTCGCACAAATGCACATGGTAGACCTCACACTGGGACAACAACTTATGATCGTACTGACCGCTACGCTGGCATCCATTGGAACCGCTGCGGTACCCAGCGCCGGATTGGTCATGCTGATCATCGTACTTCAATCCGTGGGACTGAACCCGGTCTGGATCGCCATCATCTTTCCCGTAGACCGTATCCTGGATATGTGCAGGACCGTAGTGAACGTAACCGGTGACGCAACCGTAGCCTCCCTCATCGCCAACTCAGAGGGGGAACTGAAAGAGGATGCTGAAGAAGTGGCCGCCTGAGGAAATAAATACAAAACCTGGTCTTTGATGTTCATTTGTCTTCTTATATATTTACTAATGAAGATTCCATTGTATGTCAAAAGCATTTCTGACGTTAGTTGTTTCCCTTTTTCTTTCAGCTCAGGCGTTTGCCGAATTGGATAGTCTGGTTAAGATTGATGAAATCTCTTACAGCAATTCTTTTGAGAAAAATGTATTTAAGGAATCAAGGAAAACAGGAATCGACTTTTTCTACAACTACATGGTCTTCTCTTCTGATGATAGCCTACAAATAACCAGTTACAGGAATTCATTAAATCGGCGGGTTCAAGACTTTAAAAGTGGTAAGCGGCCAAAAAACAATAGCAAGTACGTTAAAAAAGTTTATGAATTTGTTCACAGCGAGTTCCTGAGAAAATATGAAAGTGAGGCCTATTTTCATCAGATATTTGAAAATGGTGTATACAATTGTGTGACCGCATGCGCCCTTTATGGAATGGTATTCTCAACCCTGGATATACCATTTACCATCAAAGAAACGCCCACTCATGTTTACATCATAGCTTATCCTGAATCGGATCAAATTGGTATTGAAACGACAGACCCCATCGGGGGATTTAAAACATTCAGCCCTGGCTTTAAGCAGAATTTTGTCAACCAACTGGTGGGATTGAAGTTAATTGACATTGCAGAACTGGCAGATGGTGTTAATGCTGTATTTAACAGATATTATTTCTCCAATAAAGAATTAGGCCTTAAAGAACTCACAGGCATCCAATATTATAACCATGGTCTCATTGAATTTCAGAATAACAATTATCAATTGGCCTATCAGGATATGCAGAAGGCCTACTATTTATATCCCTCAGAAAATATCAAGGAGATATTATCCTTAGCTTGTTTAGCCACACTCTCAAAGGCTGAATATGATGATTGGTATGACCTTCAGCTATTTTCATCAGCTATCACAATGAACCACCCAAGCTTTAGCGACAACCAAAAGTTAGGGGAATTTTCGAGGCTGCTTAATAAGCAGTTGATTGATAACAACGATACACTTTTTGTTGACAGCGCCTTTCACGTCATTACGGCATTACCTTTGAATCCGGATTTAAATAAAGAAATTACCTTTCTCTATAATTATGAAAGAGCTAGAAAATTATACAATAGAGGAAACTATAAGTTAGCGTTTCCTTATTCCACAGCTGCTTATCATACAAAGCCAGAGAGCTCTGATTCTGAAAACTTGTTGGTGAACACCATTCAAAATGCAGTGGTAACAAAGGCATTCGGATCGGAGGAAACCTTTTTGATGATTGAGTCATTGCTTGAAAGTTATCCAAGCTTAAAAACACACGGCCATTTGGGTGAGCTGCGTTCAAGATTATACCTCATTGCCATGCATGATGCCTTTGAAAATAAGAACGTGAATGAAGCGATTAGCTATAAAAATAAATTCGAAGCTTTCATCGATGAATTTGGATATAGATATGATGAATATGCTCTTGGGAGAGCCTATTCCCAGGGTATCATGTATTATTTCAGAAAAGGTGCCTATAGAAATGCCCGTAACCTTTTGAATGATGGGCTAAAATATGCTCCCGATAATCAAGATCTCAAAATGAGAAAATACTACCTTGATCGTGCCAGCAATTAGTAAGTATTGTCGATGGCCAGATTGAAATATTTTTGAACAATATACTTGTTTCCTGTAGGCGTTTTGAATTCCCCAACAAATGATAGTTTTTCCATAATTACAGCGCCAGGAGGTGGCTTTAAGATAAACTGTCCCCTATAGTTTGATCTTTCTAATTTTTCCAATCGGTAGCTTAAGTACTTTCCTTCTGCTAATTCTCCCAAATAGTAAGTGCCCCGTCCAGGGTTTTTATCAAAGTAAACTTCAATGATATATTTTCCATTTACATCCAGTCTGTCAAGCCCCTTCACAATAAGGTTTGGGTAATTCTTTTTTAGCTGACCGCTCTTTGTATATTCCTTCAGACCCATCCCTGGAAAATTTTCCTTGTACTCAATTTCTGATTCTACCTGACCAGATTCGTAATACCTCTTTAGCAAGCCATCTTTGATTTCGTTCTTATAATTTATCTCCAGAAGAGGAATGCCGTTTTCATAATGTGTCATAGCCTTTACCTTCTCTCCATTTACATACTCGAAACTCTTGGTAAGTACTCCCTTTTGGTTGAAGCTTTTGGCTACTCCGTGCTTTTGCCGCAAATCATTGATTGTATAGTAAGACCTCAATTTGCCGTTGTCATAATAATTCTTGACAATGTTGCTATTTTCCGGAGTGTCATCTTTTCCAAGGAATGATTCAATCTTATCACAGGAAAAAAGGGATAGCAATATGATGATTTGTAATGGCCTGTTTATCATTTGAATACAACTGAGCGACCCAAGATAGAAAATCTTTTTATAATGATCAAGACCAAAAGACCTGGAAGTTTAGTCTTTTATACCAGATAAGGGTATAACGGGATAAATAGATCAAAAGATCAAAATCAAGATAAGTTCCTAAGTCATGCCCCTTTTAAAAAATCAAGATTTGATCCACATTTGCTCTTAGATGCCTTTTGAGCTTAAACTTTCGGTTTGCCTTTTTTTAATAAGTATCTCTATACTTTTATTGAGAGGTAATAGAAACTGGATTTTTGGATACCGATCCCCCAGGGCTATCCGCACGCACAAACACTACGCATACGCCAATACCATATATGGCTCCGGAATGCTGCTAATCAGCAGTTTTTACCTTGTGCTACTTACCTGGTTCCCCCGATGGTATCAGCAAGTAAGCGAAACCGAACACGTCCTGATTGCAATCATCTATTTCGCGATTTTATTTCTGATCATTGAGATCAAGCTGCAAAAAGCTTTTAAGGAATAAAGCTTTCTGGCAACCCATTCAAAAACCGAAGGATATCAAGGCGTCACAAAGTTTGTCTTTTTCTTATTTCCTCGATTTCTGCAATGGTTATGGAATCCGTATGCTCGTTGAGACCTGTTCGTACATAGTTTAGCAATTCCTTCACTTCCTGATTGGTGAGGCTGACACCAAAACCGGGCATCACCTCATTGTACTTCTTTCCCTTCACTTCTATTTCTCCTGACAGGCCGAAAAGGGTGGTCTCTATGAGTTTGTTTTTGTTGGAAACAGTGGTTGTTCCAAGCAAAGGCGGAGTGAAATTCGGTATGCCATCACCCCCGGGCAAATGGCAGGAAGCACAATTTGTCCTGTAAAGATCTGCACCCGGAATGTCCGGTGTATCATTATCCTGAACATACATCCGGATTGGTTCAGTATCTTCCGTCAGGACTGCCAGGTGACTAAATAAAGCATCTTCATGCTCTTTAATCACAGAAATCTTTAATATGCGATCATTTCCATCGTTGGGTACATGATCATACATCCATCCATACCTGGGTATGTGCCAGTCTGAGTTGCTGGTAATCACGTAAATATCTCCCGTAGAAGAGACACAGAGATCCCTCATACGACCGAATTGTTTCTGCAAATAGATTCGTTTGTTCACGATGTGCTCTCCGGAATCATCGAGTTCAAATAGCCACAGGGCTCTTCCTTTCAGCGTAGTGAGCATGAGATGACCCTTCCATTCACGAATGGCTGAATGATCGTAAAAGTCCAGACCAGCAGGGGCTATAGTGGGCGTCCAGGTGTAAATGGGCTCAGTCACAGTGACAGAATCGCAAAAGGCGCTTTCATTTTCTTTGTCACAATACCCTTCTACAAACGGCCATCCATAATTTCCACCCGGTTTTATCAGGTTGATCTCATCATCGTTGTTGGGTCCGTGTTCGGAAGCATAGATTTTCCCATTGGCTGCCACAAGTCCCTGAGGATTCCGATGACCCATCGAATAGAAATAACTGCCCGGAATCGGATTATCATCAGGTACACTACCATCCAGATTGATCCTGAGGACTTTACCCGGTATAGCGAGTGCGGTCTGTGCATTTTGTGAATTGACCACATCTCCAATGGCAAAAAGGAGCTTATTGTCTTCACTGATGGTAAGTCTGGACCCATTGTGAGCAATGCGAGCGGGTACTTTTGGCAGCACCTTTTCCGGGTCGGTCAGGGTATCTTCTTCAAAAGAGTACCTGTACCGAACCAGTTTGGCTCCAATGTAATTGGGTTGACCTCTGCGATTAACCTCATCTGTTATGGTGGAGTCAATGTAGTTGTAGTGTAAATAAACGTAAGGTTCATTCCTGAAATTTGGGTGCAGGACCATCCCCAGCAAACCAGGTGTATTCCCTCCACTGAATACCTCCGGGATATTCAACACCTTTCTGACCTGCCCGGTAGCCGGGTCCATGCGCATTACATTGCCCTTCTTTTCAGTGAACCACAAATGATCATCAGGCCCCCAGGTGACCTCCCACGGCTGATCCAAATCACGCACCACTTCGCTGACCAGTAGCCGAGTCTTGTCTAATTGAATGACATATTGCGGTTTTTCATAAGTCGGCCGTCTGGAATCTCCTGCCCGCTCACAACTTACAAGACAGACAAGAACTAAATGGATGCTTACCATGAAAGGGGCTCGGAAGCGTGCTACACTCATGTGCTTAGTACATTAATTTTAAGGGCAGGTTTTGCTCGGTAACTATCCGGCCAGAGTTATTGATCGTATTGTCAGACTCCGTGTTGTTTTTAGCACCCCAAAGGCGAGCCACCTGACTCACCGGATTGTCGGTAAAGGTGTTACCCATTATTTCAACATTGATGATGCCATAGGTATTGATCAGGATGCCATTCTTCTCCTTGCTTCCACTCCTCGTAAACGTGCTGCCTTTTACAACCAAATTACCGCCAATAGTGGATTCATCATAGCCTCCCCGGTAATAATCAATCACATTTTGGTCGACTCCCTCAAATCTGCAGTTTTCGATAAAAAGGTTTTCAGCATTGTACTCACCCCTGTCATCATCTTCTGCCGAAAGCTCCAGCCCATTTTTGCAGTCCCTGATGACGGTAGCGTTAAACCTGATGAATTCGGAAAATGAGTTTTTGTACGCTTTGAGTACATAATCGAAACCTGATATTTCTGCATCATTCACAGATAAATTGTAAAGGCTGGACATATTTGTTTTCAAACTGGCAAAAGCGTAATTCTCTCCATTTCCCATAAGCTTAATCGAATGCAATATGAGCTGACCTTTTGGATTCATTTCAAAGGCCGGAGTTTCAGGTGCCCCGATGTACGAAATGGTTGCTTTGCCGGAACCGACAGCAGATTGAATAGTGAGCTTTTTGTCGATTTTCAGTGGTGTGCTTAATCCATACCGCTCGGAAGTCAGCTCAATAATGTCCCCTTCAGCAGCACTGACCAATGTCTGTCTTAACTCCTCTTCCGTACCCGCCCTATGGGTCTTCGGTTCTCTTTGGGGCGGCGACGGGTCATACCAGTCCGGACCATATTTGGAGAAATCCATGATATTGGGCTTCTCAGTTGCAGCCCCATTGGTAGCTCCAATAGCATTGTTTTCTTTTCTGGAATTACCAAAAATATCACTTGTGATTTGATCAAATTCAAAGCCCTGATACACTTCAGCATCACTCAGGTCTGATGAAGGAATCCAAATGTATTCCTCTAATTCCTGCATAGAGAAATTCTTTTCTTCCAGCCCCCTCACACCTCTGAAATCAACTCCCTGGTTGTTGATCACATTGCTATGAAAATCAATGCCATCGATGGAGTCGTAGCGAAGGATGGGCATCTGATCCCCGTGCGTATTGTAAATCAAATTGTTGGCGATGAGTGTCCGCTCGGGTGTTTCAGATCTTATTTCTGATTCAGGGAGGACATCTTTTTGATCAATGTTCGACCCCACTCCTATTTGCCAGGGAGAATTACAGTTTACCCAGGTGTTGTACGCTACCACCACATCTGTCACCTGGAAGTATCTGTTGATGGCAGGTCGTGGGATGCCATTCATGATCGCCAGAGGACCTCTGAAAACTTCTCCCCTCAGGTTGTAAAAATAGTTGTTGGTCACCCAGTGTCCGGTCCCGATCAACCTTACACCGCCTATATGGGGAGAGGCTTCGTCGCCGATGAAATAATTTCCGTCTACTATACAATAATTTCCATGCCGGGTGACGAGCGAACCTTCACTTTTATAGAATACATTGTTTCTGAATTCGTTAAAATTGGATTTACTGGAGATAACCTCCACCTCACCATTGCATCTGTCAAAGAGATTGTTAGCAACCAGGGTATGACTGGGAGTCATTGAAGTGCTGCTGTTACCCAGCTGGATCGTTTCTGCACTTGGTCCTCCCTTAGGTGGCCGGGGACCAAAATGATTGTGAGTTATTTTGTGATAATTCTTTATACTTTGGTTGCCTGCCAGATCCACGCGTATGGTCGGCCCCCTGTTAGATTTCCCTGCCAGGTAGCAGTGATCCAACTGGTTGTTCCGACCTTTAAACAGTACCCATAGATCCTGTCTGTTACGCTGGGATTTATTATAGTCGATGATTGCACAATTGGTAACCCGGCAATTACTGGCCAACTTATCATTGCTGATGGCAAACTGAATTACAGTGCCTGAGGGTGAAGCTCCATTTGTAAACAGCAATCCGTCCACCACCAGGAATTCACCCCCTAATTTCAGGTCTGATGCTCCCTGAACCACCACCTTCCCGGGAGTCTCCGCCCGAAGGGTAATGGGAGCTTCCATCGTGCCCTGGCCATAAAATTTGATTTCAACATCCTTCCAGCCTCCATCCGCCATAGTGATTACCGAACCTGGTTGCGCATGAGCTATGGCTTCATTGAGCGCTTCAATATCCTTCACATAGGTGCCATTATTAGAGTTTCTGCCACACGAGAGTAGCAGATTGGCACAGATAATCCACAGGGTGTTTTTCATGTGTGTATAATTGATTTTAATAGGTCACATGGAATGTCCGGGTACTTCAAAACTACAACCAGACCTCGATTTTCTTTCAAATACTCATACTCGGTTAGTATAGCTTGCTTTATGGACATTTCATGTCATCATTTCTTGATCCCGCCGATGTCTGGCAAGCTTTTTCAAATAGGGTATCGTAAGCTTACTATACCAGGGTTAATACTCCATCTTCACTATTAATCGAATGAAATGGTTTTAATTAAATATAGATAGCCCCACATGAAATAACAAAATCATAACCTGTCAACCTCTCCGTGACAACGCAGTTTAAGTAACCACATGAAAGAATAGTTGGATGACTTTGACACTATATTTGATGTGTATCTTGCTGTAAAACGTACAAATTTTGGAAAATATGAAACCTGTTACCAGAGAAATGCTGCAGAAAGTCAGTACGGCTACCATAGCTACCAGCCTGTTTAAACGAGGGCTGAGAAATCAGTTTATTCAAAACGTCCTTCCCCTCAAAAAAATGACTACATCGATGGTGGGTGAGGCGTTCACATTGCGGTACATTCCTGCACGGGAGGATTTAAATCCTATAGAGGTTTTCAGAGATCCTGAACATCCCCAAAGAAAAGCTGTAGAGACTTGTCCGAAAGGTGCCGTGATGGTCATCGACAGTCGTAAAGATGCCCGTGCAGCATCCGCAGGCTCCATTCTGGCCTCCAGATTAATGGTACGTGGTGTAGCAGGATTGGTGACGGACGGTGGCTTTCGGGATTCGGAACAGATTGCTGAGTTGGACATGCCTTCTTTTCATCAGAGGCCCTCTGCTCCGACTAATCTGACGCTTCATCAGGCCATTGAGATCAATGGGCCCATCGGGTGCGGTGATGTAGCGGTCTTTCCCGGAGATGTCATTGTGGGAGACAATGATGGAGTCATTGTGATCCCGGCAGAAATAGCCGATGAGCTAGCCCATGAATGTACAGAGATGACGTTGTATGAAGATTTCGTAACAGAAAAAGTACTGGAAGGACAAACAATCATTGGGCTTTACCCTGCAACAAAAGATCAGTCGATGGCAGCTTTTGAAAAATGGAAAGCTGGTAGGTAAAAATAACGAGCTGCTGGGGCTAAGCTGGGCTTTTCCTCCAGATTGGTGATTTTGAGGTAAAGTCACTATTCCTAAGACTTTTCGTGAGTTCTTCTAAATGAATTTCACTTCATCCCATTTACTCAGCTCACCTCCTCGCATTTTCTTTCACTTTCTTGAACTATTCCTGCATCTTTGCACTTATTAGTCATACCAAAAAGAAGTAAATCATGGCTGTAACCGAACAAGCTTCCAATATCAACATATATACGGAATCAAACCCGAACCCTAACTCCCTCAAGTTCGTCGTCAACTTCATGTTGCTTCCGGAAGGAGTGAGCCGGGATTACCCTAACCAGGAAAGTGCCGGTCAGGCTCCCCTGGCTAAGGAATTGTTCAACTTCCCTTATGTGAAGCGGGTGTTTTACATGAGCAACTTCGTGACAGTCACCAAGAGTGAGCAGGTAGAGTGGGTGGAGGTAAAAAATGAAATCCAGTCATTCATCAAATCATTCCTGGAGGCAGGAAAGCAGATCCTCACCGAGGAAAATGTGAAAGAAGACCACGAACTCAACGCTTCAGATACTGACATCGAGCAAAAAATCAAGAGCATCCTGGATGAATATATCCGTCCGGCAGTGGAGATGGATGGTGGAGCCATCACCTTTGATTCATTCACTGATGGTAAGGTGAAAGTGCAGCTTCAGGGTGCATGCAGCGGATGTCCCTCCAGCACAGTTACCCTCAAAGCTGGCATCGAAAACCTCCTCAAACGCATGGTCCCTGAGGTAGAAACAGTAGAAGCAGAAGAGCTTTAGGGCGAAACCCTGGTAAATCAGGGCAATGGTTACTGCATGACATCATTTTTTGTCTTTATATCACTCGGCACTTTAACCTGATATTGGCTTAAAAAGCTAAAATTTCAGATGCTTCACCGTCAGAGACTGGTTGATCAGCTGTTTCAGTGAGTCAATTCCGATCCTGATATGCTTTTCAACAAATTTCTCTGTGACCTTTTGATCACTCTCATCGGTTTTTACGCCTTCCGGGATCATGGGGACATCGGAAACCAGTAACAGGGCCCCTGCCGGCATTTCATTCTTAAACGCTGCGGAGAAAATAGTGGCTGTCTCCATATCAATGGCCATCACACGTAGTTTTCGCAGGTACTTTTTAAATTTCTCATCATGCTCCCATACCCTTCGGTTTGTGGTATAGACGGTTCCCGTCCAATAGTCCTGCCCATAGTCCCTGATAGTGGTAGAAACAGCTTTCTGCAGGGCAAAAGCGGGCAAAGCTGGTACTTCGGGAGGCATATAATCATTGCTGGTTCCCTCCGCCCTTATTGCTGCAATTGGGAGCACAAGATCTCCAACCTCATTCTTTGATTTGATGCCACCACACTTCCCCAGGAAGAGAACGGCTTTCGGTGAGATGGCCGTTAGCAGATCGATAATGGTTGCAGCATTGGCAGACCCCATGCCAAAATTGATGATAGTGATACCATCTGCATTGGCACACTGCATGGTATTTGTGACGCCCCGGACCGGTACCTGATGCCACTCGGCAAAAAGGTTGACATAGTTTGTAAAGTTGGTTAGCAGGATATATTTACCAAATTCTTCCAGCTTTTGTCCCGTATACCTGGGTAACCAATTGTCAACAATCTCTTTTTTGGTCTTCATACTCACAAATTTGGTGATTAATAGCCGAAATATTTATCTTAAAGCCATGGATGAAATTACGTTGGTCAACTTACTCAATAAAATCTGCGAAAAAAACAGCTATTTAAACTGGAAACTTAACTGCAAATACAACGACAACCAGAATCATTCCATCATGCAGATCAGTCTATTTAATAGCAGGGATGACCACAAAGCAGGTACAGTGACCTTTAGCATGGATACCGGGTCTGTCATCGAAGGGAAGTACGAAAGTCTCATGCCTTTCCAGCCCAAAGTGCAACTGGTAGATGCGTTACTGGATATTCTGAATTACGAAAATTCCAAGATCCTGACCTCGGTGAATTAAGCCAATGTCTTAGCCAAAAAAGGAAAGGCAACCATTTAATTCTATCTACGTTTTCAGGGTCACAAATCCATGAAAATTCTGATCATAGAAGATGAGGCAAAAGTTGCCAACCATCTTAAGACCGGTCTTGAAGAGCAAGGTTATGAAGTAGACATTTCTTACGATGGAGAATTCGGGTTAAGAATGTTTAAGCAGCATACCTACGACATGCTCCTGGTGGACGTAATCCTCCCCGGCAAAAACGGATTTGAGATATGTAGGGAGGTACGCTCAAAGGATCAGCAGATTAAAATCATCATGCTTACGGCACTGGGTACTATCGATGACAAGATGGATGGATTTGATTCCGGTGCAGACGACTACCTGGTTAAACCCTTTGAATTCCGTGAGCTGCTGGCAAGGATCCGAAGTGTAGCCAAGCGCAAAACCGATCAGGGCACGGACAACAACCTGAATTTGGCTGATTTAGTCCTCGACATGGAAAAGAAAACTGCAGTCAGGAGCGGCAATAAAATTGAACTCACTTTCAAGGAATTTTCATTACTCGAATTTTTGCTTCGCAATAAGGGTAAAGTGCTATCCAGATCAGAAATCACAGAGCATGTTTGGGATCTTGATTTTGACCCCGGCACCAACGTGGTAGATGTCTATATCAATATCCTCAGAAAGAAAATAGATAAGGATTATACTCCACGGCTCATCCACACCAAAATCGGGATGGGCTACTATATAGATGTTGAGCCATGAATATCAAGGATACATTAACCATCCGGTTTGTCCTGGTATTTGCCGCTGTATGGTTGGTCGCATCTATAGCCATCTACTATTCTTCATCAGAATTCAGAAAAGAAGAGTTTTACGAACGGTTGGTGGCCAGGGCTAATGCTGCTGCAAAACTGCTCATCGAAGTAGAAGAGGTGGATGCGCAGCTTTTGCAAAAAATCGAGTCTGCCAATCCGGTGAAGTTACCCGGAGAAAAGATCACCATCTACAATTACAACAACCAGGAGCTGTTCAGCTCAGATACCCAGGACTCCCTGCGGGTAGACAGTGTTTTACTCGATAAGATCAGGCTTGAAAAATCTCTCAACTGGAGACAGGGAGATGTGGAGGTGATAGGAATACTTTATGAGGATCAATTTGATCGGTTTGTCGTGGTTGCCGGGGCAAAAGATCTTTATGGGCTTCGAAAGCTGCAAAATTTACGTAACATCCTGATCATTGTATTTTTCATTTCATTGATCATCATTGGTATGGCTGCCAGATTATATGCAGGCAAGGCCCTCGAACCCATTTCGGAGGTAATCTCCGAAGTGAATGAAATTGAAATCACCAACCTGGGCAAAAGAGTGGCTGAGGGCAACGGAAATGATGAGATTGCGAAACTAGGGATTACTTTCAACCTGATGCTAACAAGGCTGCAAAATGCTTTTGAAATTCAGAAAAGCTTCATCACCAATGCCTCTCATGAGCTCCGTACGCCACTTACTAGCATGCTTTCGCTGGTGGATGTGACCCTGCTTAGGAAAAGGAATGAAAAATTCTATGAAGACACACTCGTCTCTTTGAAGGAAGATATCCATGGATTATCAGAGCTCACTTCGAAGCTACTGCTACTGGCAAGGGTAGATTCCTTTAGAGAAGAAATTAAACCTGTCCGAACAGATACCATTCTCTGGCAGGCCATCTCAGATGTATCTAAATCCTATAAAAACCCCATCAAGGTGTCGATTTCGGATGACATCTCAGATGATGACTCTTTTACAATCACCGGACATGAACAGTTACTTAAGAGTGCCTTTAGCAATCTGATTGAGAATGCCTGCAAGTTTAGCGATGGCAGGGATGTGACTGTAAATGTTCTTAACAAAGGTCATAAACTGCAATTTGAAATCATTGATCAGGGAATAGGCATTGCCCCGGAGGATCTTAAAAAATTGGGTCAACCCTTTTTCAGGGGCCAAAATACCAACCCGTTTCCGGGGAGTGGCATAGGAATAAACCTGGTAAAGAAAATCATTGATATTCATCAGGGCACACTGAATATTACTTCTTCCATGGGTTCAGGGTCAGTATTTTTCCTGGAATTTCCACTGCTGAAAATTTAATCGGATTTTAATCTCAGCTTGAGGAAGTCTTAATCCGCTGCCCGTTTATCTCCCTTATAAAACTTAAGAAAGATGAATACAAGTTCTAGAGAGAGCCGGGTAGCCATAGGTGTTACACTCTTATTTTTATTAGCGATGGGTTTTGCCATTTTCTATTTCTCTGATGGTAGAAACCTGAAGAAGGACCTTGCCAGTGAGAAGGTAAAAAGTGAAAAAATGCTTTCGGAAAAGCTGGCCCTGTCTAAGGAGCTTGATAAATTGAAAAATGAGATCGATTCCTATAAAGGAAAAAATGCAAGCCTGGACAAAAGCCTGGCTGATCTCAAAAGCAAGCTCCAAAAGAAAGAGGCTGAGTTTAACAGGATGGCTGCAAACAGCAGTCCTAACTACAAGAAGCAGTTTCAGGAGTTGCAGGCCATCAAAGCAGATCTGGACAAGACTCTTGCCAGATTGAATGAAGAGCTAAGCGCTTTGCAGTCTGAAAATTACGATCTGAGAACATCTTTAGCTATGATGGAAGCAAATAATGAGCAATTAGCAGTCAACAATAAAAAACTTACCAGGATGATTGTGAACAACCTGGAGGCCGAAGCACAGAAAAAGAACAATAAGTTGACTGTGAATGCCAGGAAAACCAAAGAGATCGTATTGGCATTTGAAGTCCCAGCCAACATGAGTGAGCAGCTAAAGTTTAACATCGTATTTCCTGATGGAAAACAAGTCGCAAGTAATAACTCAAAGAATATTACTTACGCTGTCAACCACAAAGACTTCGTATTTAGCGATGCAGAAGTTGTTGCCAGCACACAAAACTTGTTTGTGAAATCAGATGACAGCAAGCAAATCGCGCTATCCTATAAAGCCGATAGCAAGCTGAAACCTGGTACTTACCAAATCGATATTTATTCTGAGAATGAATATCTGGGAAGCTGCAGGATGAAACTCAAATAAACCTGTTTGTTCTGTTCAATATGTCCTTATTCAATATGATTTGAGAGGTTGCCCAACAAGCAACCTTTCATTTTTTAAGGGCATTGTATAAGATCTCTACCGGATGCTGTGCCTTTCTGCTGGTGCCATCCAGGATCTGATGACGACAGCTTGTGCCGGGTGCTGCAATGATCACATCTTCAGTTTGCTTCCTGATGGTAGGGAACAACACCAACTCACCGATCTGCATGGATACATCAAAGTGCTCCTTTTCAAAACCAAAAGAGCCTGCCATGCCACAGCAGCCGGACGGAATAATTTGTACTTCCTTACCCGTAAGCTTAGAAAGGATCTTTTTGGTAGGTACCAAAGAAGACAAAGCCTTCTGATGACAGTGACCATGAAACTTGATCAACCCCTCAGCTTGCTCAAATTGATCTGGTTTGATATGACCTGCTTCCATTTCAGCAGCCAAAAACTCCTCGATCATCCAGGTATTTGCAGCAATTTTCTTTGCAGCCTCTTTCTCATCTCCCCTTACCAGGTCAGGATATTCATCTCTGAAAGTGAGAATTGCGGAAGGCTCCACTCCAATCAATGGTGTCTCAGCAGTAATAATGTCCTTAAAAACGGCAATATTTCTTTGGCAGAACTTTTTAGCCTCTCTCAGCAGTCCCTTGGAGATATGGCTCCTTCCTGATTCTGCATGGTCAACGTACTTAACTTCATAGCCCAATTTGTCCAGCAGCTGCACGGTAGTAATGCCTATTTCGGCTTCATTATAATTCAAAAGCTCATCGGCAAACAAATAGATGGTCTTGATTGGCTTCGAAACAGAAGGCCTGAATCCTTTAAGCCACTTTTTCCAGGTGATATTGGAAATCTCAGGCATGCTTCGCCTGGGAGCAAATCCCATGATCCGTTTGGCTATCCCAGAAAGGACTGCATTGTTAAAGACCATCTTATATCCCCACGGCATCGCTGAAGCAAGCTTCATTCCTCCAGAGAAATTTCCGATAAGCCGGTTCCTGAACGGAACTCCTTTGGCCTCATAATACTGGTGTTGCCACTCAGCCTTCATTTTACCAATGTCTACATTGGATGGGCATTCGGACTTACAACCCTTGCAGCTCAGGCAGAGGTCCATCACTTCTTTGATCTCATCGTGCACCAGCAGGTTGCTATCGTCAGATCGTGTGATCATTTCTCGCAACATGTTGGCCCGGGCCCGGGTGGTATCGCGTTCGTCGCGGGTGGCCATGTAGCTGGGGCACATGGTGCCTCCGGAAACAGGGGTCTTCCGGCAGTCAGCAGAGCCATTGCATTGCTCGGCAGCCCGCTGAAATCCCATGGTATCAGAGAAATCCAGTAGCGTTTCAATTTCTTTGACCCCCTGGTCCTTTTCAAACCTCAGGAAAGTATCCATTGGCTGGGTATCCACGATCTTTCCGGGATTAAAAACATTTGACGGATCCCAGGTTTTCTTGATTTGCTTCAGCAGCTGATAATTGTGCTCACCTACCATCTGTGGGATGAATTCCCCCCTCAACCGACCATCCCCATGCTCACCGGACAGCGATCCTTTATATTTTTTCACCAGCCTGGCTATCTCTTCTGCGATGGATCGAAAGAGCCCGATACCTTCAGTGGTTTTTAGATTGATGATTGGTCTCAGATGAAGCTCTCCGGATCCTGCGTGAGCATAATGAACGCTAAACAGATCATACTTTTTCAGGATCTCATTAAACTCTGCGATGAATGCGGGAAGGTCATTGACATGAACGGCAGTATCTTCAATCACCGGAACTGGCTTGGCATCCCCTGGTACGTTAGAAAGCAGACCGAGACCGGCCTTTCGCAGGGTCCAGACCTTTTTGATATCATCTCCGGAGACTGTGGGATATGAATATCCCAATTTCTCCTTTTTGAGTTGGGTAATCAATGCCTGGGCAACTTTTTCGGCTTCTTCCTGAGATTCCCGGGTGATCTCAGCAACCAAAATCGCTTGGGGGTCTCCCTCGATAAAAAATCTGTTTTCTGCCTGGCCTCTGTTACGCTTTGTCGCCTCAAAGATGTAGTGGTCCATCAGTTCCACTGCCGAGGGTCCATGTTGTAAGGCAACCAGGTTAGCTTTTAGCGATTCGTCGATGGAATGGCAATGGATACAAACCAACACCTTGTGTGGGGGAGGAATCGGTGTGAGTTTGATCTTGGCCGCGGTAACAAAGGCAAGGGTACCTTCTGATCCTGCTATCAGGCTGCAAAAGTTGAAGGCATCCCCGTTATGATTAAAAGGCTTCATCCGGGCTAACATGTCGATCGCATAGCCAGTATTGCGCCTGTTGATAGAAGAATTGGGGAATTGCTCCTCAATTTCTTCGATATTTTTTGCGTCAGACAGGAGTTCATCTATCTGGGCATATAAACCACCCTCAAGTGTCTTTGACTTTACTTTCTCTTTATAGGACTTTTCATCCAGTGCCTGAAATTTTACCTGGCTCCCATCAGACAGGATCGCGTCCACTTCTATCAGGTGTTCCCTGGTACTTCCATAAACGACAGAATTTGATCCACAGCTATTATTGCCAATCATCCCCCCAATCATTGCACGGTTGGCAGTAGAAGTCTCCGGAGCAAAAAAATAACCGTATGTACTCAGGTGATCATTTAGGTCGTCTCTGACAATGCCCGGTTGCACGATCGCCCAGCCTTCTTTTTCATTGACTTCGAGGACTTTGGTGAATTTTTTTGACACATCGACTACAATCCCTCCGCCAACAACCTGGCCCGCCAGAGAGGTGCCAGCTGTTCTCGGGATTAAAGAGGTGTTATTTGCCCGGGCAAACTCCACCAGCTTGATGATGTCCGATTCATTCTCCGGAACTGCTACCGCGATTGGAATTTCCCGATAAGCTGATGCATCTGTGGCATAGACTTTTCGGGTAGTTTCATCGAGATAAAGCTCCCCTTCCAGGTTATTTTTTAGTCCATCAAAGTTCATGACGCAAAACTAGTCTCTTGCTGAGGTTTTTACTACTTGGAAAAGCTAGCTTGAATAAAAACCGGAAGGTGATCCGAATAATTCCTCAAATCCCTGTTGTCAGTCAGCACAGCATATTTAGACACTTTGACCTGATCAGATACCACAATGTAGTCGATCCTCCGATCCAACTCCTTCTGAACGTCGAAGCTACTCCAGGTGCCTTCGGGTCCAAAAACAAGTTTGCTGACAGAACGTGTATCATTCAGGGCACTAAAAAGCTTTTTGATTGGTGGCGTATCCGGAGTCAAGTTGAGGTCCCCCATCACAATCGTTGGGTGTCCGTCCTTATTAAGCGCTTTTATCTTATTCAGGATTACATCCACAGATTGTAAACGGGCTTCGTCACCCCTGTGATCAAAATGGGTATTGAAAACCCAAAATTTTTTGTCAGAGCTGTTGACCTGAAATAAAACAGCCGTACAAATCCTGGGTAGAGCCGCATCCCAACCTTTGGAGGGCTTATTGGGTGTTGGAGACAGCCAGAAGGTCTCTTTCTGAAGGACTGTGAATTTATCTTTCTTAAAATATACCGCACTAAACTCTCCTTTTTCCTTACCATCATCCCGGCCAACACCATACCAGCTGTAGGCATCAAGTTGTTCATCCAGGTACTCCACCTGTGCTGGCAGACCTTCCTGGATACCAAAGACATCCGGTTCGTAAAAGGCGATCTGATTGGCTAATTCTTCCTTACGATTCTCCCAATAATTTACGCTATCACCCGGATTGGCGTACCGTATATTATAAGTCATGAAAGTAAATGACTGGGCTTGTAAGATCATTCCGGAGAGGATGATAAGGGTGCTTAACGATATTTTTTTCATTTCACTTTTTTCAGGATGAGAGCTACTCTGCTAGGCAAGTATACACTCAAAAAATTTTCCCCGAACAAAGTTACTGAAGGATACGTCATTTTATCATCTATTCTTCCAAAGCCCCCGAAGTCAGGATTGTCAGAATTCAAAACAATCTGATAGTGACCACATTCTGGGATCTTGAACCTGTAATCCGGAATAGAATTGTGAGGATGGAAATTGAAGAGAAAAATCAGGTTATTCCTTTCAAAAATAATCGCCTTATTGGCCTCATCCATATTGAGCTGTTTGGCGGGAAGTGCAGAAACCAGGTGATTGTCTTTGGCTACTTTCACCATCTGCTTTCCAAACTCATACAAGAATTTATATTTAAGCTCATCACTTTCCTGAAGATTCCATTGTCTGCGGGCATAATGATAGCTCCAGTTGTTGCCTTCTCTCGGGAAATCGACCCATTCCGGGTGACCAAATTCATTCCCGATGAAGTTCAGCCAACCCTCACCTCCCAATGCAAGTGTGAATAACCTGATCAGCTTGTGCAATGCAATACCCCTGTCGATGATCAAACTGTCTTTACTTACGTGCATGTGGGTATACATCTCCTTATCCATGAGCCAAAATGCCAGTGACTTATCCCCCACCAAAGCCTGATCATGAGACTCGGCATAGGCGATGGTCCTTTCGCCAAACCGCCGGTTGGTGAGTGTTTCCCACATCTCAAAGATGTTCCACTCTTCGTCTGGCTTATGCTTCAAAAGTTTGATCCAGTAGTCAGGTATCCCCATTGCGAGTCTGAAATCAAACCCCAATCCCCCTTCTTTTACTGGCCTGCATAATCCAGGCATACCACTCATGTCTTCGGCTATGACGATCGAGCCTGGCTTTATTTCTTTGATCAGTGAATTGGCGAGCTGAAAATAGGTGAGCACATCCCAGTCTACTTCATTAAAATATCTGTCATAGTGATCGAAACTGACCATGTTTCCATGGTGGAAATAGAGCATGGAGGTGACCCCATCATACCTGTACCCATCCACATGAAATTCTTCTACCCAGTACTTCACATTGGACAACAGAAACCTTAAAACTTCTTCCTTGCCATAGTTGAATAGTTTTGAGTCCCAAAGATCATGTGTCCCTTTGCCTCCGGGATGAAAATACTGGTCATCGGTACCATCAAATTCGTTGAGACCTTCTGAAATATTTTTTACTGCATGAGAATGTACAATATCAATGATCACGGCTATGCCCATCTGATGGGCTGCATCAACCAGGGCTCTGAATTCATCAGGGGTACCAAACCTACTTGACACAGCAAAAAAGTTACTGACATGGTAACCAAAAGACCCGTAATACGGATGTTCCTGAATAGCCATGAACTGGATTACATTGTAACCCTGCTCCTTGACTTTGGGCAATATCTTTTCTTTGAAATCCACATAAGAGCCTACGCCTGCTTCTTCCTGGGCCATCCCGATGTGACACTCGTAGATATAAGGATTTTCATTGATCCCCTCTAGATCAAATTTTTTGTCGGACCATTTGTAAGCTTTGGGGGGATTCAGCACCCTGCCCGTAAAGTCATATGTCTTGGGGTCCTGGGTAGCATATTTAATATAAGCAGGAATCCTGTCACGCTCTACTCCGTTGGCATCCGTGATGTGTACTTTAACCGCATCCAGGTGATTGATTTGAGTCGATTTAGAATCTATAAAGATCTCCCAGATGCCATCCTTCTCTTTTGTAAGCGGATGCTTTGTTTTATCCCAAGCATTAAATTCTCCTATTAATGACAAAGCTCTGGCTCCTGGTGCCCACTCACGATACCACCAGCCACCTTTTTTGGCATCATAGTTTAAACCCATTTCCTGGTAGGCAGATGCAAATGCAGAAAGCGATCCATATCGTTTTTCAATGTCCTTTCTCCGCTGCTTAAACCTTTCAATACGATTTTTGATCTCCTCTGTATATGGTGAAAGCCAGGGATCATTTTTTACCAGAGTGGGAATATCCGTTTTGGACATTGAGTGGGTTATTTAGGTGAAATTGATAGTTTTAATTGAAATACAGTTACAAATTTAGCATTTTTTCAACAAATATGCCATTTTATTATAATATTATTTCTAAAACACAAGAATAGATAGAAATCATTCAACTATTTTTGCTTTTACTAAAATACTATCCATCGTTTGACACTATATTTCCGATCCTTGCTAAAAGGTAGGATAATTTGGTGAATATTTTTTAATTTCATCCCTCCCTTATCAAAAGATCCCCCCTCTCCAATGGACAGCATCGACAATATCACCCTAAATTTCAGTGAGCAGAATATTCTCTTTTTAAACCTGAGTCTGGCATTCATCATGTTTGGTGTGGCTCTTAATCTGACACCAAGAGATTTCAAACTGGTGTTGCTGCAACCAAGAAGTGTATTGGCCGGAGTATTGAGTCAATTTCTTGTGTTGCCATTCCTCACTTTTATTATTGTATTCATCGTTGAGCCTTATCCAAGTATGGCATTGGGCATGTTCATGGTGGCTGCTTGTCCGGGCGGCAACATTTCCAATTTCATGTCAATGGTTTCTCGTGGCAACATCGCCCTGTCTATAAGTCTTACAGCAGTTTCATCAGTTGCGGCTATATTTCTAACCCCCATCAACTTTGGACTCTGGGCTGGGCTTTATCCACCCACAGCAGAATTACTCAAACAAATCAACATGGATTTTTGGGGTGCCTTTCAAACCATTATAACAATCCTGGGATTACCCATTCTTTTAGGAATGCTGTTCCGGCATAAGTTTCCCAACATTGCCCTCCGTATTCATACTTTCATGCACTATAGCTCCCTGATCATTTTTGCAGGTATCGTGATCATGGCTTTCTCGGCTAACCTGGACCTGTTTATTTCGAAGATTTATCTGGTATTATTCATCGTGTTTGCCCATAATGGGATAGCGCTCTTTTCAGGTTACCAAATGGGCATGTTGTTTAAGCTTCCCGAACAGGACCGCAGAACACTGGCCATTGAAACCGGTATTCAAAATTCCGGATTGGGATTGATTCTTATATTTGCATTTTTTGATGGACTGGGAGGAATGGCCCTTGTGGCTGCCTGGTGGGGCATCTGGCACATCCTATCCGGTTTATCTCTCAGCTATTTCTGGAAGAATAAGTATATTGTCAATCCCAAGTCAGCTTAGATGTTTTACTTTATTGTTAAATGGTGGTCCCGCGCGCTCTGCCTGCTCTTCTTCAATGAATTTCAAATCGTTAATAGAAAAAACATTCCAAAGGAAGGTGCTGTAATCTTTGCGCCCAATCATCAGGGGGCATTTATGGATGCTGTGATCGTAGGGGCTCATAATGACAAGCCTGTCAGCTTTCTAACTCGATCAGACATCTTTAAAAAAGCAGCCATGCCATTTCTTAATGCGCTCAATATGCGCCCTATATATCGAATCAGAGATGGTTATGATACCATTTCAAAAAATGACGAAGTCTTCAGAGGGTGCTATGAGATGCTGGCTGAAAATAAAAAAAGATTGCTCATCTTCCCGGAAGGCAATCATGATACTAACTTCTATCTGAGACCTCTCAAAAAAGGGACATCAAGAATTGCATTTGGAGCCAGAGAATTTATTGATAAAAACCTCAAACTATATATCGTTCCATGTGGCGTCAACTATTTTTCTCATCGGCACCCGGCCAAAGTGATCTTAAATTTCGGTAATGCCATTGATGTGGATGACTTCATGCCCGTTTATATGAAAAACAATCTGGATGGTCACCAAAAACTAAAAAATGCAATAGAGGAAGGCATGAAAAGTGTGCTAATTCTTCCCGAAAAAACGGATGACTATGAGCTGAGAAAAAGTTTCGTTTTTCAACAAGCTCATGAGAAATACAGTTTTAACGAACTAAAAGAAATTGCTAAAGGTGAAATTGGGGAAATCCGGAAACCAACAAGAAATGCAACTACCAGATTTCTGGTTTACTTCTTTAGTCTACTCAATTTTCCAATTTATCTGGGTTTGAAAAAAGTACTCAACCTCATGAAAGACAGGGCATTCTATGTCTCTTTGAAGTTATATGTCGGCAGTGTGCTTACGTTCTTTTGGTGGATCATTCTTTACACCATAGGGGCTTTGACACTCGGATGGAAATTTGGACTCCTGTTAATAGGTGCCAGTCTGTTGTTTCTGTATGCCAGGAAGTCACTGATTGGATACGCTAATTGAGGCTACTCAGAAAACGGCTACGATCATAAAGTAACCTGCCGTCCTTGTCCCATTCTTTGGTGATGATGGGGCTGGTTTTGAAATCAAACGGGTCTTCCGGATAGATCACCTCACGCTTGATCCTTTGGTTGTCATAATATTCCCTCCAAAGACCTACTTTGTGCCCAAACTTGTATTGACCAGTAACTGCTATCACACCACTTTCATGGAATGCATAATATTTCCCACTCTTCTCACCATAATGTACCGGGATGACTTCTTTGAGTTTGGTCTTGTCAAAATCATAATAGGACATCAGTGATTCTTTAGGCCAACCCTTCCAGAATTTCTTTTTGTCCATGAGGATATCGTGCCGGTTGTATTCTACCCAACGACCGTGCCTGGTCCCCTTGTAGTAGAATCCCTCTTCAAGCACTTGCTCGTCCATCTTTTTCACATAATGACCATGCAGTACACCCGCATATTCCCTGTTAACCCGAGTGCTGTTGACAATTCGTTTTTTCTTGAAATCGTACCAGTAAAAATCCTGAACATATTGATCCGGTCCCTCGAAGTCCTTATCCTTCAGGTAATGAAACAGCTCAACGATCTGTCGGTTTCCATATCCGGTTTTGGTGAATCCCCGCTTGGTCTTGATCCCAAAGAAGACTTTTTTATTCTTCTTCTTTTTCTTCTTCTTGGGTATCTCCTCCTCGTCCGTGGCTTCTTCATCAAGATTGATGGTCAGGGGGGAGTCATACTTGGTTTCAAATAGACTTTGTACAGATTCATCTTCCTGGGCCAGCACAAATCCAATGGGTGCCAGCCCAAGAAGGAAGAATAAACACTTTCTCATACCAATCACAACGAAAAAGTAATGAGAAAATTTCGAAAAATCCGGATTTAACCAGATACCATATCTACACTTCTTGAGATAAAGGCTGTCAGGTCTTTACCTTTCAGCATACCCTGGGACAATAAGGCCAGGTCATAGGCCTGCTTGGCCAAAGAAACCTTATCCTCCTCTTTCTCTGCACTCAGAATTTTCTTAGTAAAGCCGTGGTTGGCATTCACAGACACAGCCAGGTTCAATGGCATCTCACCAAACATCATGGGTCCGCCACCACCTACAGCCTGCATGTCTTTCATCCGTCGCATAAACTCAGGCAAGGTGATCGTTACTGGCATATCATCCGTAGCCATAGGCTCTACCACCACAGAATTCTGCTTGTTATTGACCGCCTTTTCATAGATTTCTTTGATCTGCTCCTTCTCCTTGTCAGATAAAACAGATTCTTTCTTCTCATCCTTATCAATCAACCGGTCGATCACATCTGAGTCTACCCGCTTGAAGACAATGTTGCTATCCTTCTGCTCTATCTGCCCGATGAAATGCGGATCAATTGGACCATCCAGGAGAATCACATCATAGTTTCTTTTTTGAGCCTTTTCAATGTAGCTATGCTGCTTATCCTCATCGCTGGCATATAAAAACACCTGGTTTTTGTCCTTGTTGGTTTGGTTAGGCTCTACTTTCTTTTTGTATTCCTCGATGGTGAAGTATTTGCCTTCCACATTTTTCAGCAAGGTAAAATCCTTGGCCTTTTCTTCAAACTTTGGCTCGGATACCATTCCGTATTTCACAAAGAGTCCGATATCATTCCATTTCTTCTCGTAGGATTCACGGTCATTTTTAAACAGCTCAGAAAGTTTGTCAGCCACCTTCTTGGTGATATAGCCATTGATTTTCTTTACGTTGCTGTCAGACTGCAAATAGCTTCGTGAAACATTGAGCGGAATGTCCGGTGAGTCAATAACCCCGTGAAGCAATTGCAGAAATTCCGGAACGATATCTTTTACCTCATCCGTGATGAATACCTGCCGGCTATATAGCTGGATTTTGTTTTTCTGGATCTCAAAATCTTTCTTCAGCTTCGGGAAGTATAGGATACCGGTAAGGTTGAACGGATAATCCACATTGAGGTGGATCCAGAATAATGGATCTTCCGAAAAAGGATAAAGTTCCTTGTAGAATGTTAGATAATCTTCATCTTTCAGCTCTGTCGGTTGTTTAGTCCAGATCGGAGCTGTGTTGTTGATGATATTGTCTTCTTTGACCGTTTTGTATTTTGGATTTCCATCCTTGTCCTTACCATCTTCTACCTGATTGTCCTTCTGACCAAACTTGATAGGGATAGGAAGGAACTTCGAATATTTTTCCAGAATGCCCTGGATTCTGTGCTCCTCTAAAAACTCTTCAGAATCATCTGCCATGTGGAGTATGATTTCCGTTCCCCTTTCTTTTTTCTTTGAGGTGGTTATTTCAAACTCCGTATTACCATCACAAATCCACTTCGCTGGTTCAGCCCCTTCCTGGTAAGAAAGCGTATTGATCTCTACTTTCTTAGCCACCATAAATGCCGAGTAAAATCCCAGACCGAAATGGCCGATGATCTGCTGGTCCTCTCCTTTGTCTTTATATTTTTCTATAAACTCCGTAGCTCCGGAAAAAGCGATCTGGTTGATGTATTTCTTGATCTCCTCGGCGGTCATCCCAATACCACGATCCGACACCGTGATTGTCTTTTTCTTTTTGTCAAAGCTTACCTCAACAGTGGTATCACCTAATTCACCTGAATACTCACCCAAAGATGCCAGTCTTTTGATCTTTTGCGTGGCATCTACTGCATTGGAGACTAACTCACGAAGGAATATTTCGTGGTCAGAATACAAAAACTTCTTGATGATCGGAAAGATATTTTCCGTGTGGATAGAGATAGAACCTTTTTCTTGCATCACTTTCTGCGTTTTGTAAAAATTATGATAGGGATGGATCAAATTCTATTCCATCAGGGAAAATACTGACAAGTTGTCATTCAAATGCAAAAAGGTGTCTGGAACTACCTGATTCGGTCTGCACTTCTGACCAGCTTTTCGTCTTTTCTGATAAATCTGTTGGCCAGTAAATTGAAGAAGAGCCCGGCTGCGATTACATAAAACCCTGCTAAAAAGTTACCCTGGATATTGGGTTCCAGCAGGGCATTGGCTTTGGTCGTGTAGTAATATGTAAGGCCAAGTGATCCGCCCATCAATAAGGAGTTCAGAGCTCCCAGCTGGATCTGTCTCAACCGGTTCTTGAATTGAAAAATAGAGACTAATGCCACAATTGCAGCCAATCCTGCAAGCATTCCAATATAATAGGTTGGCTTTTGGGTGACCACTTCTCCCTGCTCAAGGTATACCATTTCTATGGCCGTCAATGAAATAAACTCATCTCCATCAGTACTCGTCTTATCCCACAAGGGCAAAAAGAGGACGGAGATCATCACAATAGCCGTTAACAGAAGGAATATACTTTGGACGCGTTGGATCATGACTTAAAATTTCGACAAAAGTGATCATCTCTTGCCAATTGGCCAACTTAATCCCCTTTAATTTGCAGCATGAGATATTTCCTGGATCTGGCTTATCGAGGCACAAACTACCATGGATGGCAAATTCAAAAGAACGCTTCATCTGTACAGGAAACAGTCAATCAAGCCCTCGCTACCATTCTGCAACAACAAACGGAATGTACAGGAAGTGGTCGCACCGATACGGGTGTTCATGCATCCCAACAAATTGCGCATTTCGATACCACGACCGCTATTGATCCAGCTGATATTCAATATAAGCTCAATGTCCTTTTGCCTTACGACATAGCGGTAAACAATATCAGACAAGTCAAAGAAGATGCGCATGCCCGGTTTGATGCGACACACCGATCTTACAATTACTTCATACATTCAAAGAAAGATCCATTCAAGACAGGAACTTCTTACTTTTACAGTCAGTCATTGAAAGTCGATATGATCAATGAGGCGATCCGGGTGTTGAAAAACGCGAGGGATTTCCAGGCTTTCAGCAAGGTGAAAACAGATGTAAAAACTTTTAATTGTGAGATTTTTGATATCTCCTGGGAAACTTCTGAAGTCGGACATCGTTTTGAAGTAAGTGCTGACAGGTTTTTAAGAGGAATGGTAAGGGCACTGGTAGGTACCTTATTAGATATAGGATTATCTAAAACCAGTCCCGAAGACCTGAAAATCATTTTAGAGAGTGGGAATCGATCAATGGCAGGTAGATCTGTGCCTCCTGAAGGCCTTTTCCTTACCAAAGTTGACTACCCGGAAAATATTTTTATATAGAATAACCAAAACCCATTGGAAAAAGAAAGCTCGATCAGTGGAAACATCCTGGACCTGAAGATCATCGGAAGGTTATTTGTTTTCGCTAAACCATATATCAAACAGTTTTATATACTGGTTTTCCTCACCATTGCGATGGCGCTGATTACGCCGGCCCGGCCTATCCTCATCCAGTATGCCATCGATAATGAAGTGGCTGTAGGAGATTATCAGGGTTTGGTGATTATGGTCATCTGGTTGGTTGTTCTCCTGGTCATTCAGGCAGTGGTCCAGTATGCACATACATTTCTTTCCGGTTGGTTAGGACAAATGATCATCAAGGACATCAGGATTAAGCTGTTCAACCATATTCAAAGACTCAAACTTAAATTCTTTGATAAAACGCCCATTGGTAGGTTAGTGACCAGAAACATTTCGGACATCGAGACCTTATCTGATGTATTCAGCCAGGGCATCGCTGCCATGATTGGGGATATCCTGCAATTAATAGTTATCCTGGGAGTGATGTTCTATACCGACTGGAAGCTTACCCTGGTCAGTTT
This sequence comes from Cyclobacteriaceae bacterium, assembly GCA_965228595.1. Classification (GTDB taxonomy): domain Bacteria; phylum Bacteroidota; class Bacteroidia; order Cytophagales; family Cyclobacteriaceae; genus UBA7330. The sequence goes on from OZ245828.1 coordinate 1,960,354, forward strand.
ATCCATGTTCCCGCTGTTGATCTTTGCCACCTATGTCTTCAAAGAAAAAGTAAAGGTCTCATTCAACAATGTACGGACAGCTGTGGCCAACCTGAATTCTTTCGTGCAGGAGCATATTACCGGGATGAACATCGTTCAGATATTCAATGCTGAGCATCGGGAATTTGACAAATTCAAAGTAATCAATGCTGAGCACAGAAAGGCCAATGTAAAGTCGGTCTTATATTATGCTACTTATTTCCCGGTGGCTGAAGTCATTCAGGCATGCGGAATCGGCCTTGTAGTCTGGTGGGGTGCCCGGGGAGTCATTGGTGAGGAGCTTACATTTGGAGTACTGATTGCCTTTATCATGTATATCCAGATGTTTTTCCGCCCTATCCGGATGATCGCCGATCGTTTCAACACCTTGCAAATGGGTATTGTGAGCTCCAACAGGATCCTGAACCTGCTGGATAGTACTGAACACATCCCCAATGAAGGAACGCTGAAAAAAGACACCATACGCGGTGATGTCTCATTCAACAATATATGGTTTGCCTATAATGACGAAGATTGGGTGCTTAAAGACATCAACTTCGACGTGAAGCAGGGCGAAGCCCTCGCCCTGGTAGGTGCAACGGGTGCGGGTAAATCTTCTGTCATCAACCTGCTCAACCGGTTTTATGACATTAAAAAAGGTGACATCCTGATAGACGGCATCAATATTAAGGAGTATGAAATCACTAACCTGAGAAAGCACATCTCAGTGGTATTGCAGGATGTCTTCTTATTTTCCGATTCTATCTACAACAACATCACCTTAAGAAATCCGGAGATAGACCGGCAAAAAGTGATTGAGGCAGCAGAGCTGGTAGGCGCACGCACCTTCATCGAGCGGCTACCCGGAGGATTCGACTACAATGTGATGGAACGAGGTTCTACATTATCGGTAGGACAACGTCAGCTTATTTCATTTGTCAGAGCGCTGGTCTACGATCCTAAAATCATTGTGCTGGATGAAGCGACTTCGTCTGTAGACACAGAAACGGAAGAACTGATCCAGGGAGCCATTGAAAAGCTCATGAAAGGCAGGACTTCCATTGTGATTGCACACCGACTTTCCACCATTCAAAACGCCAACAAGATCCTTGTACTGGACAAAGGCAGAATTGTGGAGTCAGGAAACCACGAAGAGCTCCTGAAGAAAGACGGGTATTATACCCAACTTTATCAAATGCAGTATAAAGAGGTCATCACCGCATGAAACTAACCAAACCATTGTCCCTCTACCTGGGGATCATCGTTATTTCTCTTTCTATTATCGGATTTACCCTTTATTATTTCTATAAGGATATGGGAGGTTTTGATGAAATGGTGGTGGTAGAGCTTGAGCCAATCAAAAGAACCATAGTTGGGTTATCATATACGGGGAAAGCTCAAACTCCCGAATATGAAGAGCTTGTAGCCAAATGTGTTGATCAGATCAAAAACAACCGGCTAAAAGGGGTACTCACCATCGTCTCACACAAACACGACACGCTTGAAAACACCGAGATGCATATTTTTATTGGAGTCACCCTACAGTCTTCCATGGCTGAGATCCCCTACGATTTTGAAGTGAAAGATCTCACGAGTAAAGCGCGGTATGCTGTGAATTTAACCATGCATCCTATGGTAAGACCTTCCGTAGAGGATGTCGAGAATCAGCTCCTTGAGCATGCTCAACGCAAATCAAAAGAATTGTTACCGATGTTTGTGGAGCTTTACTATATGGACAACACCATGACTGTGGAGGCCTGGACGAAATAGGTTTACATCACCTCGGCAGCATCAGCACTTAGCTGTTTTTCGTACAGTTCTTTATACACACCTCCAGCTTCCAGCAATGACTCGTTGGTGCCCTGCTCTACGATATACCCATCGTCCAGCACCAGAACTTTGTCTGCCAGTTTTGCAGATGACACACGATGAGAGATGATGATACTGGTGCGTCCTTTCATGATCCGGGCCATAGCATTCAGGATGCTGTTTTCAGTCTTGGTATCCACTGCAGAAAGGGCATCATCCAGAATGAGAATTTTGGGCTCGCGTGCTATCGCTCTGGCGATTGACACCCGTTGCTTTTGCCCGCCGGATAAGGTGATTCCCCTTTCTCCGACACGGGTATTAAATCCTTCTTTGAAATCCCTGATGTTGCTCAGCAAGTCAGCATCACTCGCAAAGCGTTCGACCTGCTCTTCAGTGAGTCCTTCCCTGCCAAAGGCAATATTTTGACCGATGGTATCCGAAAAGAGAAAAACATCTTGTGGTACATACCCGATCTGACTCCTCAGATGCGCAATGTTGTAGTCCTTGATGTCATGACCATCTATGGTGATCCTACCACCGGAGACATCGTATAATCTTGTGATCAGGTTTGCGATGGTACTTTTCCCCGATCCTGTTGTCCCTATGATGGCAATGGACTCACCGGGCTCCACGTTGAAGCTTACTTCTTTCAATGCTTCTATACCCGAATCCGGATAAGTAAAGTTTACATCTTCAAAAACTATATTTCCCTTTATGGGTAGTTCCAGGTTTTTGATGGAAACGATCTCATTCCTGGTGTTGAGGAATTCATTGATCCGCCGCTGCGATGCTGCTGCCCGCTGAATAATACTTGTAATCCACCCGAGTGAAGCTACCGGCCAGGTGAGCATATTCACATAAATGATGAACTCGGCAATGTTACCTGTGCTCAATGTGCCTTTAAAAACTTCGATGGATCCAATGTACACCGTCAGGATCACACTCAGCCCAATCAATCCCATGATCAGCGGAAAGAAGAGTGCCTGAACAAATGCCAGCTTCAGCGATTTGTCCTTGTATTCTACGCTGGCTGTACCAAATTCTTCCCCCATGTCCTTTTCTCTCCCAAAGGACTTGATCACACGGATACCTGAAAAAGCCTCCTGAACAAACGTGGACAGTCCTGACAAGCTTTTTTGTATCTCCTCCGATTGCCTGTTGATGATATTGTTTACATAATATATGCTGATAGACAGGATAGGCAGTGGAATAAGGGAATAGAGTGTCAGCTTGGGATTAATGGAGAACATATAGGGTATCACCATCATGAACAAAGTAGCGAGCGAAATCCCATACATGATAGCTGGCCCAATATACATTCTCACACGGCTAACATCCTCAGAGATCCGTGCCATCAGGTCTCCGGTATTATTCCTCCTGTAAAAGCTCAATGGGAGCGACTGATAGTGCTCATAGATCTCGTTCTTCAGGTCATACTCAATGAGCCGAGACATTACGATGATCGTCTGCCGCATAAAAAACATGAAGACCCCTTTCATCAGGGCTGCTATCAGGATGATGAGCCCCAGGATCAGAATACTGGCCGCAAATATTTCGTACGCATTCGACTGAATATCGAAGTCGGTAAATATTTTGAATATATCATAGCTACGCTGAAGTAAATCAAATGCATACCTGACGATCACCGCCGGGATAATTCCAAAAAAGTTGGAAATAATGATGAAAAGGGTGCCTGAAAGCAGGTACCACTTATATTGAAACAGGTATTTATTGAGGTGGGAAAGGTCTTTCACAAAGTTTAAAACGAACGAATCGCAAAATGGTTATTCCTATAAAAAACGACTAATTTTGGCCCAAAATACCGTGCGGTACTTATCAGTGGCAGCAAACATAACATAAGGGAATGATAGAGGCACAACAGAATACGGATCAAAACCAACTTTTTGAGGTCATGTCAACGATGGACCATGAGCAATTGGTCTTTTGTCGCGATGAAGCCACTGGACTCAAAGCCATCATTGGTATCCATAATACCGTACTTGGACCTGCCATGGGTGGTACCCGGATGTGGCACTATGATTCTGAAGCTGCTGCTGTGAGGGATGTGCTGAGACTTTCCCGTGGAATGACCATTAAAAATGCCATCGCCGGTTTAAATATTGGTGGTGGTAAAACCGTGATCATTGGCGATGCCCGAAAGATGAAAAATGAATCCTTGCTTCGTCGCTTTGGAAAGTTTGTAAACAGTCTGAACGGAAAATACTGGACCGCTCCCGATGTGAATATGGGTGAGCGCGACATGGAATTCATCAAGATGGAAACACCTTATGTGGCTGGTATCCCTGAAAATATGGGTGGGTCAGGCGATCCAAGTCCAATGACCGCATATGGTGTATACTATGGCATGAAGGCAAGCGCCAAAGAAGTTTTTGGAAGTGATAGCCTGGAAGGGAAAAAGATCGTGGTACAGGGAGCCGGACAGGTAGGTAAGTATTTGGTCAATCACTTGATGAAGGAAGGTGCCAAAGTATTTATCTCAGACATCTTTGAAGATAAAATCAAAAGTATCACTGATACGCATAAAGTAGGTGTCATATCACCTGACAAAGTATTTGAAGCAGAGATGGACATCTTTTCTCCATGTGCATTGGGCGCCTCGCTCAACAGCAAATCCATTCCACAGCTAAAATGTGCGGTAGTGGCAGGGGCGGCTAACAATCAGCTGGAGGAAGAAAACCTGCATGCTGAAATGCTTGCTGAGAGGGATATTCTCTATGCACCAGACTTTCTCATCAACTCAGGAGGGATCACCAACGTATACTATGAATTACTCGGCAACTACAACAAGGACCGGGTAAAGGCGCAAACTTCAAGAATTTATGAAGTGACTCTGGATGTATTTAAGCACGCCAATCAGCATAAGATCACCACACATAAGGCTGCACTCCAGATTGCCCTAAACAGAATTGAAAGTGTTGGAAAAACCAAATTGGGTTATTAATTATTCTTTGCCAATAAAATACGCATGCTAAATCGCAGGATCCTTAGAATCAAGGCTATGCAAGCCTTATATAGCTATTACCTGGCTGAAAAATCGCTAAAGGCTGTTGTTCAGGAAGAACTGGACAAACAATTTACTTTAGATCCTGCCAAAGATGATTTTTCGCAGGCCGGTGAGTTCGAAGCCCGGAAAAAAGCAGCACAAAGCCTTTACTACAAAAGACTAAACAAAGAAGAGGCTGATACCAAATCTCTGGATGCTGATGTCATCGAGGCAGTAGACAAAGCTCAAACCAATTACAATGCCGCATTAAAGGCAGAGTCTGTGGCTATCAGTAAGCGCATGTTTTCCGATATCAATGATATCCATCAGATGTACTTCAAGTTGCTGCAGCTTCCGGTGGAATTTGCCCACATTGAAAAGCTCGAGAAAGAAAAAAAGGAAAAAGCGCATATTCAAAGGCATTCTACCTGGAAATTCCATTTCATCAATAATCCTTTAATAAAAGGACTGATTGGCTATCAGGATTTTCAGAAAGAAATACAAAACAGAAAAATAGACTGGTCGTCCGAAGAGGATTTGCTCAAGGGGTGGTTTAAGGACGTTCTTCAAAAGAATGAAAGGCTCATCGAATATCAGAGTCTGGAAGCACCGACAACAGAAGATCACATGGATGCGGTAGTTTATCTGATGAAAAAGGTGGTCTTTAAGGATGAAGTCATCTCGGATTACCTGGGATCGATAGATCTTCGGTGGAATGAAAACAAGCCTGTCCTGGCAAGCCTGGTAGTGAAAACACTCCAGGGTTTCAACGAAGATGATCCGGAGACACCGTTCGAATTAAAAACCATCAGCAAAAACGAAAAAGACGATCTGGATTTCTTCAAAAAGCTCTATGAGGAACCGGTAAAAAGCAATGACAAGCTTGAAAAGATCATCTCAGAAAAGACAAAGAACTGGGATATTTCCAGAGTAGCCCTACTGGATAAGATCATTTTGAAGATGGCTTTGGTGGAAATGACTAATTTTCCGAGCATCCCCGTAAAGGTGACAATAAATGAATTTATTGAAATTTCGAAACTTTATAGTACGCCAAAGAGTAAACAATTTGTAAACGGTATTTTGGATGTTTTAGCAAACGAACTAACTTCGGATGGCGTTATTAAAAAAAGTGGAAGAGGTTTAATCGATAATAAATAATATCATGGGAAAATCAGGATCAGGTGGATCATTCTTTTCATTCTTTCTCGGGCTTTTGGCTGGAGGAGCAATAGGTATCCTTTTTGCTCCCGACAAGGGCATAAATACCCGGGATAAGCTTACCTACAGGTTGGATAAGTACAAAAACAGACTGGAAGACCTCATTGAAGATCTTGTTCAGAGTGGTGAAGAAGTAGAAAATGAAGCGAAGTCTGAGGGTGAGAAAATCATTAAAGACGCTAAATCCAAAGCTGAAAAGTTGCTGGATGATGTGAATGGTTTAATCAACCAGATTCAGAAGAACTAGTCTGAAGTTCTAATTTTAACATATCATTAAGATTCTAAAGGCAAGACGATACTTTATTGTTTTGTAATTTTGCCCCATTATAGAAATTAAATTTGCCAGAGTTATGAAATTGAATATTCTCAATTATCTATTCATTGTATTGCTTGGGATCACTGCTTTCAGTTGTTCCAACAAAGAGCTTGAGTCCAGAATCGCTAAACTGGAAGGAAAGGTAGCCGAGCTAGAGGCTAAAAACGGGCCAACGATCAATGCCCCAGCGAGTACAACAGCTAACCAGCCAGAAGTAAAGCCTGACGGTCCGCTGCCATCGTTTAAGTTTAGTGAAGAACTTCACGATTTTGGTACAGTCAACGAACCGGAAAAAGTATCTCATGTATTTACTTTCGAAAATGTGGGTGAAGCACCATTGATCATTTCATCAGCCACTGCTACTTGTGGATGTACCGTGCCTGAATGGCCAAAAGAACCGATTCCTGTAGGAGGAAAAGGAGAGATCAAAGTAGAATACAACAGTGCCAACAAATCCGGAATTCAAAATAAAACAGTGACCATCACAGCCAATACTTACCCTAAGAAAACTCAGTTGAGGATCAGGGCAAATGTGGTGAAAACTGGTAATCCTTCTTAACTATAAAATTTGATGATTAATTCTCTATTGCTGCAAGCCGCCAATGGCGGAAATCAGTACACATCCCTGATCATGATCGGTGGGATGATTGCAATCTTTTATTTTTTCTTTATTCGTCCACAGCAAAAAAAGCAAAAGGACCAGAAGAAGTTTATTGAAGCCATTAAAAAAGGTGACCAGGTGGTGACCATGGGTGGTATCCATGGAAAAGTGGTCTCAGTGGACGGTGATACCCTTACGCTGGATGTGGATCGCGGAAATAAACTTGTGATTGAAAAATCATCTGTTTCTCTTGAGTCAAGCAAAAGAGTTTCAGGTCAGAAATAATTTCATTTAGACATATGTCGAAATGTCGTACTTTTTAGAAAATTGGAAGGTAGTCATCATCTCACTGATAGGAGCGACTACCTTCTGGTTTTTTAACGCACTCAACAAAAGCTACGACACTACCATCAATTATCCTGTAGAATTCACCTTTAGCCAGGATAGCAATGTGGTCATGCAGCCACTACCGGCTTCCATCAGGATAAATGTGTCCAGTGGAGGGTGGAACCTCTTGAGGAAAACTTCTTGGTTTAATGTCCCTCCGATAGAGATCCCACTCGAACAACCTGATAAGATCAAATATATCGATCGGGGAAAGTTATTCCCCCTGGTGGTCAACCAGATGAGTGAGCTTAAGGTGAATCATATTGTGAGTGATTCATTATTTCTTTTCATAGAATCTAAGAAAACGAAGAATGTCCTCCTGAAACTGGACTCTACGAAAATTCCGCTGAGTCCAAACCACAGAATTACTTCCCCCATCTCTATTAAACCCGATTCTATTCTGCTTATCGGCCCTTCCAGCTTCATCGACTCACTCCAGAGTGAATATTCGCTGGTGCTCAATATGCAAAACATTGATGATCCGGTGAACCAGAATATCCATGTCAACCTCCCAAACAACCTGATTGAGAGCGAGCCAAAAGAGATCAACGTGTCTTTTGACGTAGAACAGTTTGTAGAAGAACAAATCACTGTTCCTATAGAGCTGGCTGGTTTCCCCAGAGATTCCAGCAGATACCTGGAAACAGGTGAGGTTATAATAAACTACCTGGTCGCTGATTCTAAAAAGAGGTCGTTTGATCCCAGTGAGTTTGTAGTATTAGTCGATTTGTCCACCATAGACAGGAAAGACTCCACCATCATGCCTATTCTACTTTTTCACCCTCCGGAGATTGTGGATGTGACGGTGCTTCCCGATCAACTTAAAGTGGTCTATGAATAGGACTAAAATCGGAATTACAGGAGGGATTGGTGCAGGGAAAAGCATAATCAGCCGGATATTTAAACTTCTTGGAATTCCTGTTTACGATGCAGACACTCGCGCTAAATGGCTCATGAAGTACGACCAGGAACTAAAAAAGGGGATCATCCGGCTATTTGGTAACGAAGCTTATACTCAGGAAGGGCTCAACAGAACCTTCATTGCCGGACAAACATTCAGGGATCAGGCTAAACTGGATCAGCTGAATGGCCTCGTTCATCCGGCAGTCGGCAATGATTACGTAAAATGGGAAATGGAGCAGGAAAGCCCGTATACGCTCAAAGAAGCTGCGTTGCTATTTGAGGCTGGTTCCTACAAAGACCTTGACCTAATCATCGTTGTGAGCGCACCTGAGGAATTGAGAATTGAACGGGTTTTAAAACGTGATACTCACAGGAGCCGCAAGGATATAGAGGCAATCATCAGTAAACAGTGGCCTCAGGAGAAAAAAGAATCCAAAGCGGATTTCGTGATCTACAACAATGGTAAGAGCCTGGTCATCCCGCAGGTCCTCTCAATCCATGAGAAAATCCTTGCGTCAATTGGCTAGTAAATTAACCGGCAGGCGTACCTGATCGGCATAGAAATTTATGCGCTTTGATTTGTCGTCCAGCAATTCAATCTTTTCGATTCTGTCCTGGGAATGATGGTAAAAGAGCTCAACATAAAACTCCCCAATCAGATACAAATTCACCTTATAGGCATAATACCTGATAGATGTGATAAGCTCCCCATTGAAATACACCCACTTCGTTTTTTCACTCAGCGAAAGCTTTGTAAAATCCCTGCTTGTCATACCACCAATTTAATTCAAAGAATCAGAGATTCACAGGAAACCCATAATATTTAGGTGTATTTACGGATGTAGTTCTAATTTTGATTGAAATGTACGAGATCTATCTGATCATACTAGTCGTTGCTTTTTTATATGCCTCAGTAGGCCATGGCGGTGCCAGTGGTTACCTGGCCATCATGAGCCTGTACAACTTTGCCCCCGAGACGCTCAAGCCGACAGCCCTGATGCTCAACCTGTTTGTTGCCGGCATTTCTTTCATTCAGTATTTCAGAAAGGGCTATTTCAACAAAAAATTATTTGCTGTTTTTGCCATTACATCAATCCCGGCAGCATTCCTGGGAGGCATGATCACCATAGACCCCACCCTTTATAAAAAAATCCTCGGTTTCCTGCTCATTTTTGCCATCTTGAGGATTCTGGGAGTATTTGGATCAGCCAGTGATGAAAAAAAACAACCAAAACTGATTTTAGGGCTCATTATAGGAGCAGGTATTGGTTTTTTCAGTGGATTGATCGGGATAGGAGGAGGAATAATCCTGAGTCCCATCATTCTTTTATTGGGTTGGGGAAACGTAAAAGAAACTGCAGCGGTCTCTGCATTGTTTATATGGGTAAACTCCATGGCTGGCATGGCTGGCCTGTTAAGCACAGGCATCACCTTTTCGGATCAGTTAGTCCCATTTGTTGCCATTGCACTCATTGGTGGGCTCATTGGTGGATTTGTAGGCAGCCATAAATGGAGCCTGAAGTCCTTAAAATTGGCTTTATCCATTGTATTGATCATGGCATGCTTTAAATTAATACTTACATGAGTACACTTACAGTTAAATATTTTGGAGCCATCGCAGAAGTAACAGATACCCTGCAGGAAGAGCTGGATATCATAGATGATATGTCGGTGCAAACGGTTGTCGATGTCTGCCTCCAGAAATATCCGAGGCTGCAAACCATGTCATTCAAAGTGGCCCACAATCAAAGGATTACAGACTCGGGTGAAACAGCACCTGGGGACGAAATCGCTTTTTTACCACCTTTCTCAGGAGGATAATATGGATAAAAAGAGCTCACAGACAGCAGCCAGGTATCAGCGACAGATCGACCTGCACAATGTAGGCGCTTTAGGCCAAAAGAAGCTTGCTGATGCACGTGTACTCATTGTGGGTGTAGGAGGCCTGGGTTGTCCGGCTGCACAATATCTTGCTGCAGCGGGAATCGGCACGATCGGATTGATAGATCATGATCGGGTGGAGCTCAGTAATCTGCAAAGACAGATCCTTTTTGAGGAAAGTGATATGGGACAAAATAAAGCTCAATGTGCCCGGAAAAAGCTCCAAAAACTCAACGCTGGTGTGGATTATAAGGTGTATCCTGAAAAGTTTACATCTGAGAATGCGTTGACGATCCTTCAGGATTTCGACCTGGTCATCGATGGCACAGATAACTTTGAAACAAAGTATCTCATCAATGATGCCTGTCTTTTGGCTGGCAAGCCCATGATTTTTGGCTCTGTTTATAAGTTTGAAGGACAGCTTTCGGTTTTCAACCTTAAAGAAGGGCCTTCATACCGGTGTATCTTCCCCGAACACCATCAACTGGATCCCAACAGCTGCATCGACACGGGGGTATTGGGCGTTTTACCAGGTATTGTAGGTACCTTGCAGGCAGCTGAAACTCTGAAGATCATCCTGGGAATTGGCGAGGTCTACTCCGGGAAAATGAAAATCTTTAACTCGCTCAATAACCTGGACCAGGTAGTGAGTTTTGAGAGAAATGAAGAAGAAATAAAGCGTGTGCTGCAACATGGGCTGGTGGCACAGGAAGAGAAAGACGAAATTGCATGTGCCGATGAAGCCTTGTATATAGATATCCGGGAAAATCATGAGCTCCCAAAGATGGATCACCTGTCCGCAATCCGGATCCCGTTAAGTGAATTGGAAAAGAGAATTGAGGAGATCCCCAGGGAACGAAATGTGATCCTATTTTGTCAAACCGGCAAGCGAAGCCGACAAGCCATCAACTTTTTGGAGCAAAAGCATGGTTTTAAAAATTTACATCACTTAATTGGCGGGATCAAAGAACTGCAGGTATAAATGGAGAAAAAAAGAGAACCAAAAAAAATATTTATTCAGGGAGCGATTCCCGTAGAAAAGATCGCCAATTCAATTGCCAATCATCAGCATAAAACCAACATTGGTGCGCATGATATCTTCCTTGGACAAGTGAGAGCTGATGAAATCGAGGGTAAAACCGTAAGCCACATTGAATATACTGCCTATGAGGAAATGGCCGAAAAAGTGGTTCACGAAATTCGGGAGAAAGCCTTCGAAAAATTTGATTTGACCTGTGCGCACATCTATCACAGCCTGGGAAAGGTGAAAACAGGAGAATTATGCTTTTTTGTCTTTACCTCCTCAGCACACAGAAAGATGGCTTTTGAAGCTACGCGCTTTATCGTGGAGGAAATCAAAGCCAACGCCCCTATCTACGGCAAGGAGATCTTTGAAGATGCCTCCAGCCAATGGAAGAAAAACACACCGGTAAGCTAATTTTTTGATGGTAGATATAACACATAAGAGCAATACACTCAGAATTGCGACAGCACAGGCAACAGTAAAAGTCAGCAAGCAGGAGACAATCGACCTGATAAAAGCGCACAAAATCCCTAAAGGAAATGTCTTTGAAACAGCCCGAACAGCAGGCTTATTTGGGGTGAAGAAGACTGCTGAGCTCATTCCCGACTGTCACCCACTCCCCATCGAATACACAGGGATTGATTTTGAGATTTCGGGACTCGAAATCACCATCAAAATGACGGTAAAAACCATCTACAAAACCGGGGTCGAGGTAGAAGCCATGCATGGGGCCAGTATCGTAGCGCTAACCATGTACGACATGCTCAAGCCTGTAGACAAAGGCGTGACGATCGGAGAAATTAAATTATTAGAGAAAAAGGGCGGTAAATCATCTTACAAAAAAGATTACCCTCATTTGACCGCTCGGGTAGTGGTTTGCTCCGATACAGTATCTAAAAAAGAAAAAGAAGACCGGGCAGGTAAAATAATTGTAGAAAAACTCCAAGGATTTGGCCTCAGCAAAATCGATTATGTAATCATCCCTGATGAAGCCGAAGATATAGAAGCACAGATTGATCAAACGGATCTCATCATCTTCACAGGAGGCACAGGAGCCGGGCCCCGGGATGTCACACCGGATGTAGTGAAGCCACTGTTAGAACTTGAACTCACGGGCGTTTCGGAAACCATGCGGAAGTACGGTCAGGAAAGAATGCCATGGGCCATGCTCTCACGGTCTCTCGCCGGCGTGATCAATAGCTCAGTTATTTTGTGTATTCCGGGCTCTTCGGGGGGAGCGCGAGAAGCCATGGATTCGGTTTTCCCTCATTTGTTTCACATCTTTGATGTTATCAAAGGAAAAAGACACGATTGAAAAAGAAGCAAATCATAGACAATTTTGGTAGGGAGCATACCTACCTCAGGATTTCATTGACAGAAAGATGTAATCTCAGATGCTTCTATTGTATGCCTGAAAATGGCATCGAGCTTATGCCAAAATCCCATATCATGAGCTTTGAAGAGATCATGAAACTGGCCGAAACCTTCGTTTCATTGGGTGTGGATACCATCAGGCTTACCGGAGGCGAGCCGCTTGTCAGAAAGCACGTGGAGCAGCTATTTCGGGATCTTTCTAAGCTGCCGGTAAAGCTAAAAATCACTACAAACGGCATCCTGCTCGACAGGTTTTATGATCTGTTTGAAGAAATCGGATTGAAGGATATCAACATCAGCCTGGACACCCTGGATAAGACCAAATCTGTTTTTATCACCAAAAGGGACTATTACGATCGGATCCTGGCAAATATCAACGAAGGACTGAGAAGAGGCTTTAACATCAAACTTAATATCGTCCTCATCAAAGGTGTAAATGATGTCGAAATCCCGGATTTTATTGATATGACAAGAGACCAAAATCTTGCCGTCAAATTCATTGAGTTTATGCCATTTCATGAAAACAAATGGGATGTCTCAAAATGTGTGAGCCAGCAGGAAATCCTGGATATCGTTGGTGCCAAATACCCACTGAAAAAGCTTAAAGACCCGGTCCACAGTACCTCCCACAACTACCAGGTAGATGGTTTCAAAGGAAAATTTGGAATTATCAGTACAGTGACCAATCCATTTTGTTCCGGATGTAATCGATTGAGGATTACCGCAAATGGGCAAATGAAAAATTGTCTTTTTGCCCGATCTGAAACTGATCTCTTAACTCCGCTTCGGGCTGGAAAAGACGTGACGGATCTCATTCTGACGTCTATCAAAACTAAAAAATTCTCCAGGGATGGAATGGACACCTTCACCAGTGATCAGTATGAGCAAAACAGGGCCATGATTTCAATAGGTGGATGATTACGATTCAGGAAGCTATCGAATTAATTTCTTCACAATCGGTAGAGCGGCAAAAACAATCTCTCCCGGTCATGGAGAGTTTAAACCATTATCTGGCTGAAACCATTATTGCTCCGTTGAACCTGCCTTCCTTTGACAATTCTGCAATGGATGGGTATGCGATCTCAGGTGATGGTCCCTCCTACGAGATCATCGGTGAGATCCAGGCGGGTGATACCAATACGTATCATCTAGCACCGGGTCAGGCTTTCAGGATTTTTACCGGTGCCAAGGCACCAAAAGATTGTCAGGCCATAATCATGCAGGAAAAAACCCGCGTTGAAGGTGGAAAGTTGTTCATTGAAGATTCACCTGATCCGGGTAAAAATATTCGCAGAAAAGGTGAGCAAATAAAGAAGGGTTCAGAGGTTTTCTTCACTGGTCAGAAAATCAATTCGTCTGTCATCGGGTTACTCAGCTCTTTTGGGATGACTGCGGTAAATGTTTTTTCCAAACCCGGAATCACCCTTTTGACTACCGGAGATGAATTGGTTCAGCCGGGTCAACCATTGAAAGAGGGGCAGCTCTATGAATCAAACAGCAATACCTTAAGAGCTACTCTGAAACAGCTTGGATTCTCATCCGGGTATCATCATATCAAAGATGATTTCGATAGTACCAGGAAAGCCATTGAGGAACAGTTGGATCGATCGGATGTCTTGCTCATTTCAGGCGGAATCTCCGTTGGAGATTATGACTTTGTGAAGAAAGCTCTGGAAGAAAATGGGGTTGAAGAAATTTTTTACCGTGTCTTTCAAAAACCCGGAAAGCCCCTTTATTTTGGCAAAAAAGGCTCAAAATTTGTTTTTGGGCTTCCTGGCAACCCAGCTTCCTCTTTGGTGTGTTTGTATGTATATGTCTACCCACTCCTAAAAAAGCTCTCAGGAGGTCCATTTGAAGGTTTGACAAGCTTTGAATTACCCCTTGCTGCTTCATTTACCATGAAGACCGACCGCCCTTCATTTATGAAGGCTAAAATTGACAACAATGAAGTACAAATCCTGGAGGGGCAGGGATCAAGTATGCTTTATAGTATGGCTACCGGTAATGCATTGGCATTGATGGATGAACAAAAAACATACAACAGAGGAGAGAAAATCAGCTGCTGGCTTACTCACTGATCACAATAGATCTTTGTGTATTCATCCGGGCGATAGGCTTGTGACCTCATTGACTGTCCCAACCGATCAAAATAGGTGACCACAAAAAAGGCAGCAGCTTTAAGATGCTGTTCAGCAAAAAAGGTTGGTTCCTTGTAAATGCCAACATTGACGATATCATTATACACAGGCTCGAGAATCTCCCCCTCTTTACTGCTCAGTATTCCAAAAGTTTGATCTTTCATCACTTTCAAAAACTTCTCCCTTCCTCGTTCTGCCACTACGGTTGGATTCATCAAACCAGTCTCAATTACCTCATTGTCAAATGTCAAAATACTCCAAACAGTAGAGTCACGGGCAAAAAATGAGGTATCATTCCAGCTCATAAATTCATCGAATTTAAATGGTATCACAACCTTATTTTTGCCATTGATCAATCCATACTTTCCTTCTTTAGCGATAGAAAAATAATGACCAAATGAAGTAATCCTGGAGTCATATTCCGGAGCAATGAGACCCCCGGTTTTTGGATTGTAACTTCCAATTTTACCTTTTTCCAGTAAGAGGATCAGGTCATCCTTTGTATTGATGGATTCGTACTTAGCCGATACTACCTTGTTACCTTTTGCATCAAGGATTCCAAACTTACCGCTGGAATTATAAGTGAATAATGAGTCTGTGAGGAAATCTACCTGATCGTAATCGCCATCAAAAAGGATCGATCCTTCTGAAGAGAGGATCTTTCGGTATTTTTTATTGAACAGCATGATGTACTCAGGCTTATTCGGGTCTGTTCTTTCTCTGGATGTAAGTAGAATCAGCTTCTGATCAGGCTGCAGCCATTCGATCCTACCGCTGTTAAATATCAACTGTAACGTATCCCCTTTTTTGATGAATGCAGCATAATCATTGATCAGTCTGATAGAGTCCAGGCCCTGTTTGGGTAGTACTTTATAACCCTGGGAGATCAAAAGCCAGTCATTTTCCCGCTTAATTGATAACCATCCATTATTAACATCCAAATATTCAAAAGTCTGATTGATCAGCTCATCACTGTTTCGGTTGTATATCTGATATCCTTCAGCGCCCTTTACATACCATGAGGCTCCAGAGGTAAATATCCTATGATCCTTTTCAGGAATGATCAGATTGAGGTTTGAGTCGTAAAGTGCTTCCTTGTCTCCATTAAAAGTAAGAAGCAAAGTATCCCCCAGCACTTCAAAGTCATCGAAGCTGGTTTTAAAGCCGATACTTAAATCTTTGATTCCCTCTGCTATCTGTTCGACATTGGTGGCGTGATATTCACCATCTTCGCCAACCAGAATAAATTTTCCGATACTTTCAATAGATTCATATTTTTCATCCAGAATGGACTCACCCAGGACCGAAAGCAATCCCCACTTTTCATCTTTCTTCACTTTGATGAATTTATTGCCGACCACTTCAGCATCCTGATATAAACGTTCACTGATCCTGAAGCCAGATTTATGATACAGATAACTTCCCTTGCCATAGTCAACCAGCATCAGGCCGTTACCGATGTCATCAAATCCCGAAACTTTTTCAAGTAGCACCTCTCCTGATCGCGTAATCACATTGGCTGCACGGTCTTTTCCTACCAGCAACCACTCATCAGTAATACCACCACAGTAATACAACTCATGAATAGATTCATACTTATTTTCCAGGATGGTTTCCCCTTTTGAACTCATAAAACCATATTTCTCATCTACATAAAATGGTATTAGCAAATGGTACTCAGTCGTCTTTACCTGATTTACTGAATCCTGGCTGTTGATTCGGCTTAAAAGTTCGTTGTATCTTGGATATCCATTGATCTTATCGATATAGTACATCACATCCGTGATCTGCTTTCGATAATGTGTGTGGGGATAATTCTTCAAAAAAGAGAGATATGATTCCCATCGATGATCGACCGTGGTTCGGGAAAGGATCACCCATTCAATTTCATCCCTGTGTGGAGTTTGGGGAAACTCTTTGAGAAAACGGATATAACTGCTCAGTTTATTATCCAGCGTACGCTCCAAAAAAATGAGTCGCTGATAATGTTTATCCGCCTCTTCATAATAATAAGAATCCGGATAGGTCTCCAGATAGGTCTTGTACGAAAGCCACGTATTCACGTCTTTGGCTTGATCATAGGCCAGGCTGTCTCTGATGAATATGGCTCTTTCCTGCTGTGGCGCTTGCGGATAATATTGGAGAAAGTAATCGAGTGCATATACGGTTGATTGTGCCTTTGCTTTGGCAAATGCATCTGAGGTAACAATTAATTTTTGCTTTTGGAGACTGTCCAGCGTAATTCCGGTCTTTTGTAAATCTTCCACTACATCTGGTCCCGCAGATTTATAATCAGCGATGGCAGCATTGATAAACCACCTGGCTGAATCCGTATCCAACCTAAATGGATCAAGCATAAACAATACGGAATACAGATATTTCGCTGCAGGATTGATGGAATCTTTTTCCAGAGATTTAACGATCAGCTCTCTGGTTTTAGCGAAATCACCTTTTTCGTGGGTACGCATCAGCCGGGATGGGCTCTGAGCGTGAAGCTTGCCCATGCAGAAGCAGAAAAAAATAATCAGGATGATGCTATTCCTCATTTTTAAGCTGGATTGAACCAACAAAATAAATAAATAGTTTTCAAAACCACTTGAATCCAGATATTTCTCATTTTTCTAAAAAAATACAAGAAAAATGAGGAGAAAATTCATTTTAGTCAGGTTGTTCACAACTTGTTTGTTATTTTTGCGTTAACATTCGCAAAGGCGAGTAAATTTAGGCGGTGATTTAGATCTGGTGCAATGCCAGGTCACGAGATTAAACCCAACCAGTTAGTAGGGTTAATCTTAATAGGGAGTGATGCAAATCACTCCCTTATTTTTTGGAAGAAACTGTAAGTCACAATCACCATACACAACACCATCAAAATTTGATCAATCTGAGCTTGTCATTTCTTGTCGAGGTGACTGTATTAGCTTCGGTGATCCAGTAGCATCAAAAATTCCGAAAGCTTTGGCTCAAGCTACGCTGGTCTTTTTTGGTCTCTGGCACGATCCCAAATAAATTTGCTTCGTGCAGTACCAAAAAAAGCTCCGATTTCTCGGAGCCCTTTGCTTTCTTGTCGAGGTGACTGGATTCGAACCAGCGGCCCCCACGTCCCTAACGTGGTGCGCTAACCGGGCTGCGCTACACCTCGAAAAAGAGATACAAAAATAAGTATCTATGGATTAACTACTCAACAAAATCAAGCGCAATCATTCAAAATGATAAAGAAGAATCAGGGTCGCAGTAAATACTGGCTTTTTTTCGCCTATTACTTCCATCCTGGCCCCTACTTCTGCTTTGGTGATACCCCTAAGATCTGTCACGGCTTCCAGGTGGGCTTTTAGCACCACTTCATCATTCACCTTTACGGGTTGACTAAATCTAAGCCGCTCAATACCATAGTTAATCATCATTTTCAGATTACGAACTTCAAGGATTTGTGCCCAGAGATACGGGACCAGAGAAAGACTCAGATAACCATGGGCAATAGGAGTACCAAAAGGTCCTTCTTTCGCGCGCTCCGGATCTGTGTGGATCCATTGATGGTCCAGGGTAGCATCTGCAAACTTATTGATCTGCTCCTGTGTGATCTTCAAATTTTGGGACTGGCCTAAGTCCTTGCCTACATATTGTTTAAATTCCGCCAGATTATTGATGATAAGTTGGCTCATTGCATTGAACTAGATTTGTTTGGAGTCGGCAATTTAACCCAAATCGCTGTATAATTGATGATTCCTAAACATTGTCTACCGATGTTTAGTATGATATAAGTAGAATTAGTATTAAAAAAAACCAATGAAGAAAGTCAAACTAGGAAAGTCAGATGTAGAAATTACTCCAATGGTATTCGGTGCATGGGCCATCGGTGGATGGATGTGGGGCGGTTCGGATGATAAAGAGGCCGTTACTGCCATTAAAACTTCCATTGACCATGGCATCACCTCTATCGACACTGCTCCAATTTATGGATTCGGGCATAGTGAAAAGATCGTTGGTGAAGCAGTGAAATCTTACTCAAGGGATAAAATCCAACTACTGACAAAGTTTGGTATGCGCTGGGACACCAAAGAAGGTGATTTCTATTTCGAGAGCAAAAAGAATGACGGAACTCCGGTTAAAATCCACAAGTTTTCCGGTAAACAAAGCATCATCAATGAATGTGAAGAAAGCCTGAAGAGATTAGGTACCGATTATATTGACCTGTACCAGATACACTGGCCAGACAAGACGACACCTATTGAAGAGAGCTTTGAAGCAGTGGACCAACTTAAGAAAGAAGGAAAAATACGAAGTGCCGGAGTAAGCAATTATTCCGTTGACCAAATGAAAATTGCTCATGGGGTGACTCCACTGGCATCTAATCAGGTGCCGTATAGCATGGTACTGAGAGACATTGAAAAGGAGGTCGTACCCTTTTGCATCGACAATGGCATTGGCATCCTGGCTTACAGCCCTTTACAAAGAGGATTGCTCACTGGAAAAATTACTCCAGACTATAAATTTAATGAAGGAGATCACAGGAAGTCGACCAAGTTTTTTCAGGAACCAAATCTGTCCCGAACCAATGCCTTCCTGGATGAAATAAAGCCAATAGCTGAAAAACATGATGCTACATTGGCTCAATTGGTGATCAACTGGACCCTTCAACAGCCTGGTATCACTTCTGTACTGGTAGGCGCAAGAAATAAGGAACAGGTCGCTCAAAATGCCCAGGCATTGAGCTTTGATCTGGATACTGAAATAGTAGATGAAATTACGAAGAAACTAAACAGGCTCGAGATTGTTTAATTATGGTATGAATTTGAATTGGTTCTGGCAACCTATTTGATTCACCTGGTGTCTTTATAGGTAACTAACAAACACATAGCTTGAGGTTACTATACTTCATATTTTTACTTAGTGTCCTCACAGGCTGCCTGGAGAGTGGGCTCGATTTCACTCCGGTTGATAACAATACAGCTCTGGATTATGATGTCTCAGCGACCTTTTCCGGGCCAAATGATGCCTATAACATCGTAGGAATTTCGCCCGAAGAAGGAAAGTTGAACATGTATCTGAGCTATGCAGGAGGTTGCAAAGTGCATACTTTCAGGGTAGTTTGGGACGGGGAAGTTAAGAAGGTCAATAATTATAAGGAGATTTTTCTCAAAGTTTTTCACCAGGCCAACGATGACCCATGTGAGGCTTTGCTCAAACCTGTGATCACCATAGATCTGAAATCAGTGCTCGGGAGCATACAAACTGATGACAGTACCCGAATCATTGTACAGAATGCTTCTAATGGCAGAACGATTACGATTGATCCTTTACTTGCTCAAATCAGGCAGACAAACATTTGTCAGCTGAATACTTCATTTGAAAATAGCTTGTGTGGGTATGGAATCTGGCAAAACAACTGGTTCAGGCTTGCTGATTCGCTAGGGACGGGTGACAACATATGGCTTCAACCAGTAGCTCACAATCCGGAAATTAGTTCGCTGATCCCCACTAAGGGAAAATATGATTTGGGAGTAACCCTTCTGATGGGATATCAAACCCCGGAGGATCCGAGCTGTTTAACAATTCCATCAGGACAGGTCATACCAGTAGAGGTGAATTGCATATCTCGCATCGAATAAATAATATAATTATCATATTTTCATCATTTCATCTATTTTTTGATTTAATTCGCATTAAAACATAGATATTGTAAATTGCAGTATAATCAACCTACATATCTATGAAGAAGATCGGATTATTAATTGGGTTAGTAGCAGTACTAGGTGCATGCAGCAGCCCGGCAAAAACCAGTGATTCCCCTGCGGATTCTCTTGTCAGCATGATTGATTCTGCTGGGATGGAAATTGATTCCATGGCCATGGAAATAGACAGCATGGTAATGGAAGTAGATACTGCAGTAACTGATAGCTTATAAAAACAGCCTCCCTACAGACGGGGGGCTACTTTTTCTTATTAGAAATACCCTTCCTTCACACTATTTTGGTAAATTGTCGTGAATAATACCACAATTGGCCAAACATTTCGATCCAAATACGTATTTATGAGCTGAAATAAATTCCAGTTCTTATGCGTACTACGTCATTAAAGATTATTGTTTTGCTTTTTTTGCCGCTTCTGGGGTGCCAGAATAAGGAAACAGCAGATACCATTGTTAAGAAATCCATCGAGTATTACTTTCCCTCCGGTTTAGATAACAAAAAAATCTCTTTTGACTTCAGAGACAAATCCTATTCAGTAGAGAGATATACGGACAAGTACATATATACACGGAGTTTTCAGGACACACTTGGCTTTGTGAGTGATAAATTGATCAATAGCTCAAATTTTTCCCGACAGATAGATGAGAAAAGCATCGAAGTCACTGAAGAATGGGCAAATAAGTATACCTCCTCAGTCAATAGCGTGCTTTATTTTTTCCAAATACCCTATGTGCTTTCGGACGTTGCTGCTAAAAAAACATTGGTTGCTGAAACTGACTTCAATGGCAAACCCTATTGGGCCATTAAAATTACGTTCTCCGAAGAAAAGGGAGGAGAAGATTATGATGATCAGTATATCTATTGGATCAGTAAAGAGGAATATTCCGTTGATTATTTTGCCTACAATTATACCGTTGATGGGGGTGGTGTCAGATTTCGTGAAGCCATCAACCAGCGTCGAATTGACAATCTGCTGTTCCAGGATTATGTCAACTACGAGGTAGAAATTGGGACACCTCTCATGAGCATTCCTGAATTATTTCTGCAGGGGAAGCTTAAAGAGCTGTCTAAAATAATCAACGAAAATATCGCTGTCAGCCAGCTGTAGGTTTTGAAGGATCGGACTTGTGTCCTTTTTTTAGTGCCCAGACCATTACTGCAACTCCAACAAGGGCCATTGGAATGCTGAGCCATTGCCCCATATTGAGAACCATTCCTTCTTCAAATTCTTCCTGATTCATCTTAAAGAACTCATCGACAAAGCGCAGAGACCAAAGCAAAGTCATGAAAAGGCCAAACATGAATCCCTCCGGGAGTTGATACCGCTTTTCTTTCCACAGCCATAACAGCAGTAAGAAGATCAACACACAATATGTGGCTTCATAGAGCTGTGCGGCATGTCGGACAATGCCGAGACCATATACTTCTAAATAATTAATCCCCCCCTCTTCATAAAACTTATAAGCCAGAGGTTCTCCATTGCGGAAGTCAATGTGTTGTGTCACTTCTTCATATCCTAGCAATACCTGACGCAACCTGCTCTCAACAAATTGCTTGTCTTGCTCTGTGATCTGCACATTACGGGCAAACGCGACCTTCACCGTAATCGGCTCCAGGCCTGGCTGATCACTAACAAGGTCACCCCCTTTTTCAAAATCCACACTGGTCACCCGCTCTCCACCGTAATTCAGTGCATCGTCAACCACTTCCTCAGTAAACCTGGCATATACTACACCAGTGGAAGAATTGGTTTTTAACCCTTCCATTTCAGAATTCATGAAATTTCCTGTTCTGATCAAGGCACCCGTCAGTGCCACCACAATGGCCATCCTGTCGAGCACCCAAAAAAGACGATATTGTTTATACTTTCTTACAAATAGATAGAGCGCCACCAGGATGCCAATCGCCCCTCCATGGCTGGCCAATCCACCTTCCCACACATAAAGTATTTTGATTGGATTAGACAGGTAATATTCCGGGGCATAGAACAGGCAATGGCCAAGTCTGGCACCCAGGACGGTCGCAATTACCATATATACCGTAAGCGTTTCTACAGCCTTTTCAGGCTTTCCGTCTTTTCTGAAGATCCACATCAGAATTTGCTGACTGATGATAAAGCCGAGGGCAAAAAGTAAGCCATACCATCTTACCGGTCGATCAACGATGGGAATAGTAAAAAAATCAGGATCGGGACTCCAAATAAGAAAGCTTAGTATTTGCTCCATTTTTTAATTGCTTTTGTAAAAATATGGGGTGAACAACATAAGTACAGTAAACAGTTCTAAGCGGCCAAGCAGCATTAAGAAAGCCAGGACCCACTTTCCCTCATCAGGGACAGCTGAAAAATTATCTACCGGTCCGACATGCCCAATACCGGGACCAATATTACCCAGACAGGTGGCCACAGAACCCATGGCTGTATCAAAATCCAGCCCCAAAATAGACATTACAATTGACCCGGCTGCAAAAATGAATATATATATCATGATAAAGGCCAGAATATTGAATGTAATGTCCCTGGAGAGGGCTTTTCCATTGAACCTAACAGGGATCACGGCATTGGGATGCAACTGTCTCTTTAGCTCGAGGATGCTGTTTTTGATCAGAATGATATGCCTGACAATTTTTACTCCGCCCGCTGTGGAGCCTGCAGAGGCACCAATAAACATCAATATAAAAAAGAGCACTGTAACGAATGACGTCCAGCCGGTATAATCTTCAGTGATATACCCTGTGGTAGTGACAATCGAAACCACCTGAAATAGGGCAGCTCTTAAAGCTGGTTCTGCATCCTCAATTCCCAATCCGAATAACACAGCTGCAACACAAATCGCTGCGACCAGGCAGGTACCCAGATAATACTTAAATTCTTCATTGTTGAACACCTTGTTGAATTGACCGTGCAGCGCAAAGTAGGTCATGGTGAAGTTTGTTCCTCCAAGGAACATAAAAAAGGTAATCACATAATGGATAAAAGGTGAATCATAGAATGCGATACTTGCATTTTTCGTTGAAAACCCTCCCGTAGAAACGGTAGTCAATGCATGGTTTACTGCATCATAAAGATTCATACCACCCAGAAACAGCAATACAAATTCGGCTATTGTAATCCCCAGATAAATAAACCAGAGTCGTTTGGCTGTCTCTTTGATACGAGGTTGGAGTTTATCAGGTGAGATCCCGGGTGCTTCTGCAACAAAAAGCTGCATTCCTCCAATTCCCAAAATGGGAAGGATAGCCACCGTCAAAACGATAATACCCATTCCTCCGATCCATTGGGTGAGACTTCTCCAAAACAAAATGCCCTTGTGAACTGATTCGATATCTGTAAGGATGCTGGCTCCGGTAGTAGAAAACCCTGAAATGGTTTCAAAAAAAGCATCAGTGAATCCAGGAATAGATCCACTAAAAATATAGGGCATGCTACCAAAAAAAGACATGGTGAGCCATCCCAGGGTGACCACCATATATCCATCCCGCTTGCTTAATTCCTTGTTCGTTACCTTTCGGGTGGTCAGGAACATGGTAGCTCCAAAAGACCCGGCCACAAGTGCCGCCATCAGCAGGGCTATCAGATCTCCCTCCTCATATACGATGCTGATAGGAATGCACATGAGCATAAATGCCGCATTCAGTATCAGCAAAATTCCCAGGATATTGACTATGACCCTGTAATTAAAAAGCATTATTTGAAGAAGGTCTCAACGTTTCTTATACAATCACTTTTAGACAATACGACCACACGATCTTTTTCCTTGAAAACGAAATCTCCTCTTACGGCATGGCCGGTACTGTTTCGTATTACGCCTCCAATAATAGCCTGTTTCGGAAATTTTAGCTCTTTCAATGCATGATCAATCATTTTCGAGCCTTTTTTCACCTCAAACTCTAATATCTCAGCATCCACACCATGGATACTGGTCAGATTAAGGACATGTCCTTTACGGATATACCTGAAGATGAAGTTCGCTGCAATCAGCTTTTTATTGATTAGCGTGTCCACACCAATACTCTGAGAAAGGTGTATATAATCAATGTTTTCTACTGCAGATATTGTCTTCCGAACGCCATTGTTTTTGGCTACCAATGAAGAAATAATGTTAGTCTCAGAATTTCCTGTGAGGGCTACGAAAGCATCCATCCGATCTATCCCCTCTTGCTTAAGTAAGTCAATGCTTCGCCCGTCACCATTTATTATCATGGTATCCGGCAGTTCATCAGCCAGCGCCAGACACTTTTCTTTGTCCTGCTCAATCAATTTGATGTTGTATTTTTTGCTAACCTGCTTGGCCAAATTGATCCCCACCTTGCTACCACCAAGGATCATTACATTTTTGATTTCAATGCTTTCTTTTCCTGCCAGAGACATTACCCGGTTTACCCCGCTGGGCTCAGCGATAAAATACGCATGATCGCCCATCGAAAACTTATTGTCACCATAAGGAATGATGGTTTCATTGGCTCTGAGTATAGCGATCGTAGTAAAATTATGATCCGGATTGAGGTAGGCTGTCTCGGTGAGTGTCTTGTCTCTCAGTTCTGATTCTTCATCTACAGTAATCCCTATCAGAGAAAGGCTGCCTTTTTCAAATTCGAATGTATCGGTCAATGCAGATTGCTTCAAGAGTCGCTTGATTTCTCTTGCTCCCAGTGATTCAGGAGAAATAATTTCATCAATACCCACAGTTTTGAGGTCCAGCTTGTCTCGCTGGTGAAGGAATTCGATGTTTGAGATTCGGGCGATGGTCTTTTTTGCCCCCAGGCTTTTACCAATAATAGCTGTGGCAATATTTGTTTCTTCATTAGAAGTAACAGCAATCAGCAAGTCAGCTTTAGCTACGTTGGCTTCTTCCAGGACTTTTATTGAGGTGGAGCTCCCCTTTATCACATTTACATCAAGATTGTTAGAAGCATTTTCCAATACTTCCGGATCCTGATCTATGACAATAATGTCCTGTTCTTCGTAGGCTAACAACTTGGCCAGATGAAAGCCCAGATCTCCAACACCGGCTATGATAATTCTCATTAAACCTGTAATTAGGGGCGCAAATATAAAGTAAACCTCACTGCAACCATCAAGCTATCCATGATTATTAATTTCATTCATCTGTCCTCAATTGAGTCAAAGTATTTCCTGGCCACACGCATCACTTTAGGTGCCAACAATATTGACGAAATCATTGTTGGAAAAGCCATCAGGCCATATCCAATATCCACAAATGCGATAACTCCCTTCAATGTACTAACTGAGCCAAAGATGACCAACCCGACATACCAATAATCGAAAAAATGTGCTCTTTGGGCACCAACTAAAAAGGAAAAACACTTTTTCCCATAGTATGCCAGGCCAAAGATGGTTGTAAACCCAAAGATGAGTACACATAGGGCCAGGACGTATGGTCCGATAAGTGGTATGGTCTTAAAGGCTTCAGTAGTCAACGATATACCACTCAGGTCAGTATTAGACCATACACCTGTCACAAGGATGGACAATCCCGTAAGTGTGCAGATCAATATCGTATCGATGGCAGGACCCAGCATGGCCACAAGCCCTTCCCGTACCGGCTGAGTGGTTTTCGCAGCTCCATGCATCATGGGAGCAGTGCCTATCCCCGCTTCATTAGAGAATGCTGCCCTACGAACACCCGTAATGATAAGCGCTCCCAGAGCCCCACCCATCACAGCATTGCCTGTAAACGCATCAGAAAATATCAATTGAAATGAAGGGAGAATATGCTCCGCGTGATTCACAAGTATATATGAGATGCCTAATATATAGAGCAGAACCATTGAGGGTACGAGTCTGGAGGCCACCAGGCCAATCCTTTTGATCCCTCCAAAAATCACTGCCCCGGTAAAGATCATTAGACAAAACCCCAGACCCAGCTCAAGATAAAACCGAAAGCCAGAATCCACTACCGACTCGGCAATAAGGATATCCCCTATAGATTCTACAATTTGATTGGCTTGAAAAAGTGGCGTTGCTCCCAGCAATCCAAAGATGGAGAATGCCATGGCCAAGGGCTTCCATCCCGAACCAAGCCCTTCCAATATAAAATACATGGGTCCTCCCTGGATCTCACCATTTGTGTCTCTTCCCCGATAAAGCACTGCGAGTGTGCAGGTAAAAAATTTTGTGGCGATTCCAAAAAAAGCACTGACCCACATCCAAAACAGTGCTCCCGGACCTCCAACCGAAATAGCAATAGCCACCCCGGAAATGTTGCCCATTCCAATGGTTGCTGCCAGGGCCCCGGACAATGCCTGAAAGTGATTGATCTGGCCTGGGTCAGACTCATCATCATATTTACCCCTGATCACATTTACAGCATGTCCAAAGTACCTAAAAGGAAGAAACCGACTATAGACCATGAAAAAAAAACCTCCACCTACCAACAGGATCAGCAACGGATAATTCCAGATCCACCCGGCGGTTGCCTCTAAGAAATGTTCAAATTCCTTCACCGGAAGTGCTTTTTGTGATCAATGGAGACAGATAGCCCCAAACAGTTTGAGCGACTTTTTGATGGCCCTCCACATTGGGATGAATTCCGTCTGACTGATTGAGGTCTTCTTCTCCTCCAACCCCTTCCAGTATAAATGGGATAAAAACTACATCATGCACTTCAGCTAATTCCTTATAGAGGCTTTTAAACTCTGCTGTATAATCCTGCCCCAGATTGGGTGGTACCTCCATACCTGCCAGTACTATTTTTGCTTCCGGATTGACTGCTTCAACCTTTTCAATGATCGCTGATAAATTTTTCTTTGTCTCAGAAAGCTTAAGTCCCCTTAACCCATCATTACCTCCAAGCTCCAAAACAAAAACGTCTGGCACAGTCCTCAATACCCAATCAATTCTATTTAGCCCCCCTGCAGAGGTTTCTCCCGAAAGACCTGCATTCACCACTTTGTATGGATAGCCCAGTGAATCCAGGATTGCCTGAACACGTGCCGGAAAAGCCTCATCGGTAGAGACCCCGTATCCCGCTGTAATGCTATTCCCAAAAAACATGATAATCTTTTCAGGCTTTGTCTCCGTGGTAGTTTTAGAAGTCTCAGAATCAGTCGCATTTGATGCTTCACTTTTTGATGTCTGATTGCATGCTGCCAGAACGGAAAAAAATAGCAGGATCAGTATTATTGATTTCATAAACCCGAAATTAATAAACAAACTTAAGCATCCTAACCATACCATTTGATTGATGTTTATCACCGGGTCATATGAGGTAGTTCATAGGGCAAGTTTACAATAATCATGAAATTACTATAAAACCCAAAAGTGATGGTAACCACAGTAGACATACCTCCCGGCAAATACCTGATCAGAGATAGGTTTGGCAATCAGCAGTACTTAATTACTCAAAAAACGCATCAATACATTCTTGATATGATCAAGATGTATCACATACGTACATATGAATTTCCTGACTGGGAAAATGTACCCGTGGAGATGTTCATAAGTGAGGACAAAAGAATAGATTGTCAGATGCCTATCAACCGACTTGTATTTGACTAAATACATGTGAATAGCAATCGCAATCAACAATTGATACAGTTAATCAAAAGTACCAGGGGAATTCGCATGTGAATTTCACGAGGGTCTCGATACCGATTTTTGTTGCGAAAGCTAACATGGCAAGTGTTGTGGCCAACACTATCCATTCGAAAATACTTAACTTTTGAGTCATCATGGCCGTCATATTTAAATTCACAACATGAATTTCCTGCTATTTTCGGAGATTTACCATGCTTCTGGTCAATCTCGGCCCTGAATTATATCATGTCAATGTTGTTTACCAAAATTTAAGAAATTCTGGTGAAAAAAGCAATGTTTTACGCTTAACTCACTTTAAAGGTTCTTGCAATATGTACAGACCTTGTTTCGTCTTCCTAGTATTGGATAGCGGAAATCCAAACATCAATGACCCCAAATCGTTTTAATGTTTTAAACTTGTCCTGATGGTTTCAATATTAAAAGTAGAATCTCTTAGTAAGACTTATCCAAGCGGTAATAAATTCATCAAAGTATTAGACAACATCAATTTTGAGGTCTCCCCGGGAGAAAGTGTTGCCATTGTGGGTCCTTCAGGTAGTGGAAAAACTACACTTCTGGGACTATGTGCCGGTTTAGACAGAGCTACTGAGGGGACCATAACTTTAAACAGCACCTTACTCAATCAACTTGGGGAGGATGATCTCGCTAAATTACGCAACCAACACATTGGCTTCATTTTCCAAAACTTTCAACTCATCCCCACACTCACCGCATTGGAAAACGTCATGGTCCCACTTGAGCTCAGAGGTGAGAAGAGTGTTCAGAAGTTATCCACTGATCTATTGGAGCGGGTAGGTCTTGGAGACCGGTTGGACCATTATCCTTCGCAGCTTTCGGGAGGTGAGCAACAACGGGTGGCCATTGCCAGGGCCTTCTCCAACAGCCCAAAGATCCTATTTGCCGACGAGCCGACCGGCAACCTGGATGACGAAACAGGAATGCACATTGAAGAGCTGCTTTTTGATATCAACAAGGAGCAACAAACCACCTTAATCATCGTAACTCACGACTCTGAACTAGCAAAAAAGACAGATAAAATCATTTCACTGAAGGGCGGAAAAATTATCTAATCGGGATGTCTGACCAAAATATACCCAATACCTCATATTCAAAATCCTGGCCCTGGAAGATGGCCTGGAGAGATGCCCGCAATAGCAAAAGCAAGCTGTTGCTGTTTATTTTAGCCATCGCATTGGGTATTGCTGCATTGGTAGGTATTACCTCTTTTAGAGAAAATCTGCTGGTAGAGATCAATAATCAGGCAAAGACTTTGCTAGGAGCGGATGTCTCCGTAAGAGGCAATCAACTGTTGCCGGATTCACTTCTGGCAGCTCATTCAGAATATGCTGCCGATATGTCCCGGGAAAGCTATTTCGCCTCCATGGTCTACTTTCCAAGAACGGACGGTACGAGGCTCACTCAAGTGAGGGCTTTGAGTGGGAGATACCCTTACTATGGTGCCATTGAAACCCTCCCTGCTGAAGCATCCAGAACCTTCATGGATGGGCAAAATGCACTCGTGGATGAAAAATTGATGATCCAGTACAATGTGGAGCTTGGAGACTCAGTCAAAGTAGGAAATCTTCTGTTCCATATTGCAGGAAAGCTGCGAAAAATTCCCGGTCAGACAAACGTATCTTCCACCGCAGCTCCTGTGGTCTATATCCCTTTCCACTACCTGGAGCAGACAGGGCTGATCAAAAAGGGGAGCCGCATAAATTACCTTCATTACTATGTCTTCAAGGAACAGGCCGATACCACACAAGCCTGGAAGGAGCTGAAAGAGGTCACCGAAGAAAGAGGCTATGATGTCGATACTGTAGAAGATGAAAAGCGTCAAACAAGTCGTTCTTTTAAAGACCTGACAGATTTTCTTGAGCTGGTAGCGTTTGTGGCGCTGCTGCTGGGATGTATAGGTGTCGCGAGTAGCATTTATGTGTATACCAAAGAAAAAACCGGTATTGTCGCGACCCTAAGGTGTCTTGGGATCACATCTTCTCAGGCCATTACCATCTTTTTGATTCAGGTAAGCTTTTTTGGGCTTATCGGCTCAGTTTTTGGAAGTCTCCTCGGAGTAAGCGTTCAGGTCTTTCTGCCTGAACTCTTAAAGGATTTTATTCCCATTAGTTTCACCTCCTCAATATCCTGGGCATCTGTATTTACGGGCATTGCCATTGGTGTGGTTGTGTCCGTGTTGTTTGCCTTACTTTCCCTGGTTTCGCTGAGACTCGTCAGCCCCCTTCAGGCCATCAGGTCCGAAGTGGATGAGATGAAAAAGTTTGATAGGCTTCAGGGGTTGATTACACTGGTGCTTTTTGGGTTCATCAATCTGCTGGTCTACCTCCAGATCAGATCCTGGGTCGATTCAATAATCTTTACTGCAGGGCTATTAGGTGCCCTGGTAATCCTGGGTCTGATGGGAGCTGGGCTCCGCTGGATTATCAGAAAATCCATTTCACCAAAGGTCTCATTTGCCTGGAGACAGGGACTGTCAAATCTTTACCGTCCCCACAACCAGACGACCATATTGATCATTACTTTAGGGCTGGGAACGAGTTTCATAGCCACTGTATTGTTTATGCAGAGCATGCTGCTGGAGCGGGTGACCATATCTGGATCGGGTGACAGGCCCAATACCGTGCTTTTTGATATCCAAACTCCCCAAAAAGAAGAGGTGAAAGCCATGACTTTGGACTATGACCTCCCAATCCTACAGGAGGTTCCCATTGTGACAATGCGCCTGGAAGAGATCAATGGTATTGATCAATTAGAGTCAGAGCAGGATACAACTATTCATAGAAGATCCTGGGTATACAATAGAGAATACCGGGTCACTTACCGGGACTCCCTGATCGATTCCGAGTCCATTGCTGAAGGGGAATGGATAGGTCATATAACCGGGGACAGCATTCCCATTTCCATCTCCTCTGGCTATGCTGATAATCTCGGGGTACAACTAGGAGATAAAATATTGTGGAATGTCCAGGGTGCCCTGGTGGAAACCTATATAAGCAGCTTCAGGGACATTGACTGGCGTAGGGTACAGACCAATTTTTTGGTGCTATTTCCCACAGGAGTATTGGAGAAAGCCCCGCAATTTCATGTATTGATCACAAAAATTGACAACACCGAGCTATCTGCCAGGTATCAACAGGCTGTGGTAAGAAACTTCCCCAACATCTCAATCATTGACCTGGAACTGGTTCTGAAAACACTTGATGAGATTCTTGGGAAAATTGCATTTGTCATCCGCTTCATGGCTTTGTTTAGCATAGGTACTGGAATCATCATGCTCATAAGCAGCATTGTATTGAGCAGGTTTCAAAGAATGAAAGAAAATGTATTGCTGAGAACTTTAGGAGCATCCCGTATCCAGCTTTGGAAAATAGTGATAGCGGAATATTTCTTTTTAGGGATTCTTGGGTCTCTGACCGGGGTTTTACTGGCATTGGTTTTTTCTGTGGTTCTCGGTCAGTTTGTGTTTGAGCTCACTTTCATCCCTGACTTTCTTCAAATCTTATGGATCATTCTTGCTGTGACTGGCACCACAGTGTTTATTGGTTTAATCAACAACCAATCGGTGATATCAAGATCACCACTTGAGGTACTCCGAAGAGCCGGGTAATTAGGTCTTTTAATCCTTCTATACGGTGTCAATTTATACTCATCGAAAAATAATTGGCACATTTTATGATTTCTGTATCTTTAGAACCAAAATAAAAAGACCATGAAGTCCATCGTAACCTATTCATTGTTAGCAGCTTTCCTTGTGCTTGTCGGTTGCTACAGCGGGAAAAAGGCCCTGGAAAAAGGCAATTATGATACTGCTGCCTACCAGGCCATCAACAGATTAAAAAATAATCCCGACCACAAAAAGTCAAAGCAGACACTCAAGTCGGCTTATTTTCTTGGAGTGGATCTTCATAAAGACAACATCCAAAGAGCAAAAGCCAGCACGGATCCATTCAAATATGAAAAAATGGTCTTTGACTATACCGCCATTAATAATTTATACGATGCCATTGCTCGTTGTCCGGGCTGTAGGAAGGTAGTGCCTAACCCGGAAAGGTTCGATCAGGAGCTTTCAGGAGCCAGATTGAAGGCAGCAGAGTATAGATATGAGCTGGGTGATCGGGCGATGCAACAGAAAGATAACAGGGAAAAAGCAAAAGAAGCGCATGGGCATTTTGCTGTAGCAAGCGATTTCGTTCCACGTTATAAAGACGTAGAAGAAAGAATGGATGAAGCCCTTTTCTACGCTACCATGAAAGTTGTAGTAGAGCCAATCCCTAGTCCTGTAAGGATATTTGACCTAAAACATGAGTTTTTTGTAAACAAGATCAATGAATACCTTCATAACAACATGATCAATCAATACGTGCGGTTTTACACACCTTCCGAAGCCAAGATTGATCAACTTCCATTTGTAGATCATTACATCCAGATGGAATTTGACCGGTTTAACCTGGGGGGTGTATCGAGCCGAACTTATGAAAAAGAAACAAGTAAGGATAGTGTGGAAGTTGGTAAAACCAAAGCTGGCGAGGTTGTATATGGTACAGTAAAAGCGGTGCTTAAAGTGAACGAAAGATCGCTTACTGGCAGTGGCTTGTTAGACTTCAAGGTGCTTGATGGCAGAACAAGAAAAGTGCTCACCCAGGAAAAATTTCCTAGCGAATATGTTTGGACCGCCCGATGGGCGACATTCAATGGGGATGAAAGAGCGTTAAGCGAAGAAGAACAAGACATGGTCAAAAGAATAGAGGTTTCTATTCCTGGCCCCCAACTCATGTTTGAAGAATTCACAGCTCCACTGTATGATCAGGTCATTGCAAAGATCCACGATTATTATAGGTATTTTTAAATAGCATAAGCGAACAATATGTTTAAAATCCCACGAACGCAAACTCGTGGGATTTTTATTTTTTATGAAGATTTCAATATCATACCAAATAAAAGTCCCTGAAATTCGAAAGGCTTTAACTGGCATGAGCGATGAAAGCCTTTGAGAAGTGATCTGTTGATTACCTGGTAATTAGCCGCCCTGTGACTTTGCCCAGTTATCTCTCAGTGTAATCGTTCGGTTGAATACCAAATTGTCGGGGGTGCTGTCCTCATCAACCCGGAAATAACCGACCCTTTCGAATTGCACCAGATCCCCAACTTTAGCTGATTTCAAAGCCTCCTCAAGCATAGCTTCTCTATTGATGGTCAATGAATCCGGGTTAAGGTGGTTCTTAAAATCATCGTCAATGTCATTCAGGTTTTCCGTCTGAAACAACCGATCGTAAAGCCGAATTTCAGCCCCAATTCCATATTTTGCCGATACCCAACCCAGTGTTCCTTTCACCTTCTTGCCGCTGGTGTCCTGTCCACTTCGTGTTTCCGGATCATATTCAGCATATAGTGTGGTCACCTCACCCTGATCATTCTTATCATACCCGGTACATTTGATGATGTATGCATATTTCAACCTTACCTCCCTGTCCGGACCCAGGCGATACCATTTTTTCGGACTTGGCGGATCTTCAAGGAAGTCACCACGATCAATGTAAATCTCACGTCCAAATTTCATTTCACGGGTGCCTGCAGATTCATCTTCCGGATTATTTACCCCTGTAAGAAGTTCTTCTTTATCCTCCGGCCAATTGGTGATCACCACCTTTAATGGATTGAGGATCCCAAAAAACCGATTGGTCTTTTTATTGAGATCTTCCCGAACCGCATGTTCCAACAAGGCCACATCTGTAATCCCATCTCTTCTGGCCACACCCACCTTATGAATGAAGTTTTTGATGGATTCAGGCGTAAAACCTCTTCGTCTGATTCCGGAAATGGTAGGCATCCTTGGGTCGTCCCATCCTGCCACATGTTTTTCCTGGACCAGCTCCAGTAATTTTCGCTTACTGACAACCGTGTAGCTTAGGTTTAACCTGGCAAATTCTGTCTGCTTGGAAGGAAAGATCTCCAACTCCTGTATCAGCCATTCATATAGTGGTCGATGCACTTCGAATTCAAGCGTGCAGAGAGAATGTGTGATATTTTCTATGCTATCAGATTGGCCATGGGCAAAGTCATAGGTAGGATAGATACACCAGGCATCGCCGGTGCGATGGTGGGGCGTGTGTTTGATCCGATAAAGGATTGGGTCACGCATGTGCATATTTGGAGATGACAGGTCGATTTTTGCCCTCAGTACCTTTTCACCATTTTTATATTTCCCAGCTTTCATTTCCTCCAAAAGCTGCAGGTTTTCCTCCACACTTCTACCCCTGAAAGGACTTTCCTTACCGGGTTCCGTAGGTGTACCTTTTATGGCATTAAATTCTTCCTGGCTCAGATCATCCACATATGCTTTGCCTTTTTTGATGAGTTGAATGGCATAATCGTAGAGCGTATCAAAATAATCGGAGGCGTAAAACTCCCGGTCTTCCCAATCATACCCCATCCACTGGATGTCACGCTTGATAGAGTCTACATATTCTGTGTCCTCTTTCTCCGGGTTGGTGTCATCAAACCTCAGGTTGCACTTGCCTTTGTACTTTTCCGCCAGGCCAAAGTTGAGGACGATGGATTTCGCATGACCGATATGTAGATAGCCATTGGGCTCGGGAGGGAATCTGGTATGGATGCTTTTATGCTTACCACTCTTCAGGTCGCCCTCAATTAGCTGTTCGATAAAATTTAATGATGGCTTACGCTCCCCTTCCATTGAACTTCTTTTTTAACTGGCAAAAGTATCAGAATAACTTAATAATTGCAGCACGCAAAATGGTTCATTTGATTTTGGATACCTGATTTACGATTTGATAATTCTTGTTCTTCTGATATTGTCCTTATCTTAGCGCCTCATTAAAAAAAGATGAAAATGAAAAAATTGTTTGGCTATTCTTTTCTGGTATTAATTGCTGCTGGATTTGGATGCAATGAAGAAGTGAGTGGTCCTGTTGAAATGGGCAATTTCAATGATAGCTTAAGCTACAGCTATGGCGTTCAGATTGCCGAATCACTTAAAAACCTAGATGATGATAGCATCGATATTGGCATCGTTAGCAAAGCATTGGCTGAAGCATTCAATGGTAATGCCCAACTAACATTACAACAATGTCAGGAATTAATGATGACAATGAATACAAGACAAAGTGAAGCATCTATGAAAGAAGGACAAGACTATCTAGAAAGTAACAAAGGCAAAGAAGGATTTGAAGTAACAGAAAGTGGTTTACAATACAGGGTCATTACCGAAGGAAGTGGTGCAACCCCTGAAGCAACAGATGAAGTTACTGTTCATTACACAGGTAAATTGACTGATGGTACTGTGTTTGACAGCTCTGTAGAAAGAGGCGAACCTGCTACATTCCCAGTGAATGGAGTCATCAAAGGTTGGACTGAAGCTTTACAGTTGATGAAAGAAGGATCTAAATGGGAATTGGTGATCCCTTCAGAGCTGGCTTACGGACCCAGAGGTGCTGGTGGAGCCATTCCTCCAAATGCTGTACTTGTATTTGAAGTTGAGTTGATCTCTGTTAATTAAGCAAAATTTTAAAAGATTCTGTACTGGAGGATTTGTTCGATGAATCCTCCTGCAGAATCGGGATAAACGATGATCCCAAAAATTATCCCATAGACAGCTCCAAACAAATGGGCGTCATGATTGATCCCACTCCCCTCATTTTTACTCTGCCAATAAGAGTAAGCCACATAGATGAACCCAAAAATGAATCCTGGCATCTTAATAAAGTAGATATAGATATTATTAAGTGGGGCATATAGTATGCTGGTAAAAACAATAGCCGATACTGCGCCACTGGCACCAAGACTATTATAGTTTGGATTGTTTCTATGCCTGAAAATGGTGATGAAGTCTGAAGCAACGATTGCTGTCAGGTAAAAAATAACAAAGACAAACGTAGAATTCCCGCCAAGAATCTGATAGAAGTAGCTTTCGACCACACGACCGAAAAAGAAGAAAGCAAACATATTAAACCCGAGATGCATCCAGTTGGCGTGCACAAAGCCTGAAGTTACTGTCCTGTAAAATTGATTTTTATTTGCAACAAGGTATGGGTTCATAATCAGCTTGCGCATCCACTGATCATTGTTGAAGGCCAAAATAGATACCAGGATAGTGATGCCGATGATGATGAGGGTAATTGAAATCATGAGTCTCTTTTCATTAGTTGGAGTGTGAAATTTTTCAATAAGCTGGTGTCTGGTTCTAATCGGTCCATTAGCTCAAACGACTGGTCAAAGTATCCATTCATTTTGTTTTCTGTCAGCTCCCTGATTCCGAGTTGGTCGTAGACCGACGTGACCGCAGCCACTTTTTCTTCGGTATCGAATGTAGCCGCGGTCAACCACTTGTCCAAAATGCTTTTTTGTTCCCCATTCGCCTTGTCCAGCGCCTGGATAAGCAGGAACGTCTTTTTGTTGGAGACGATATCACCTCCAACCATCTTTCCAAACTTTTTCTGGTCTCCATAAACATCCAGAAGGTCGTCCATGAGTTGGAACCCTATGCCCATCAACTCACCAATCCGATACAAAATATCCTGTTGCTCCTCTGATGCTCCTGCAAGCAGACCTCCAAACTTTAAGCTAAAGCCCAGGAGCACTGCCGTTTTCAGGCGAATCATTTCTATATATTCCTCCTCCTTTACCTGACCTGTTTTTTCGAAGTTCATATCAATCTGCTGGCCCTCACAAACTTCGATGGCTGTCTTATTGAAATCTCGAATGGCTGAATGCAGATATTCAGGTTTTACACTTAGCAATAGATCATACACCTTCACCAGCATGGTATCCCCGCTCAAAATAGCTACTGTATTGTCCCACTTCTCATGAACGGTAGGCTTTCCCCTTCTCAGCGGAGCTTCGTCCATGATGTCGTCATGCATGAGGGTGAAATTATGAAAAACTTCTACCGATACGGCAGATCGTAAAATGGATTGAGTGTCTTCATTAAACAGTTTGTAGCCGAGTAATACCAGTAATGGCCGCAATCGTTTGCCACCTAGTGACAAAATGTAGCTAATGGGTTCGTACAACTCCTTTGGGTGATCTCCAAAATGAAGTTTGGCAATCTCCTCCTCTATGCGATGCTGAAGTTCGTTAATCGAGCTCATTCCTGTACGAGGTCTAGGTCTATGGTGCGCCTGTCGATATCTGTCCTGGCTACCATCACTTTAAGTTTATCCCCAAGCGTGATTATTCGCTTATTATGTCTGCCAATCACCCGATAATTCTTCTCATCAAAATCGTAGAAATCTCCTTCGATATCTGCCAGGCGAATCATTCCTTCACATTTCGTGTCAATGATCTCCACAAATATTCCCCATTCTGTAACACCCGACACAAGTCCATCAAACTCCTGCCCAAGCATCATCTGCATATATTCTACCTGCTTGTATTTGATGGATGCTCTTTCCGCATCAGCAGCATTCTTTTCTCTTTCTGAGGAGTGAATGCATCGTTTCTCGTAAGGATCTTTATCCGGAATATCCCCTCCTTCAAGGTAATTCCACAATAACCTGTGCACCATCACATCGGGATACCTCCTGATGGGTGATGTAAAATGTGAGTAGTGATCAAAGGCTAATCCAAAATGCCCTTTGGGGTCGGTGGTGTATTTTGCCTTGGCCATGGAACGTATGGCCAGCTGCTCCAGTACATTTTGCTCTGGCTTGCCCTCTATTTCACTCATTAGCTTGTTCAGACTCTTGGAAATATCGCCTGAGGTCTCAAGTTTATGGCCAAAACGGGCGGAGAACTTGCTAAAATTATCCAGCTTCTCCGGGTCAGGCAAGTCGTGTGTCCTGTAAACAAAAGTATTGGGCTGTTGCTGCCCTTTTTTATGTTTTAATTGGTGCACATATGTAGCAACCTCCCTATTGGCCAACAACATAAACTCTTCGATCATCTTATGAGCGTCCTTACGGATTTTGGGAACTACTTCCAGGGGTTTTCCCTTTTCATCGAGTTTAAACTTCACTTCTGAAGTCTCAAAGTTCACA
This sequence comes from Cyclobacteriaceae bacterium, assembly GCA_965228595.1. Classification (GTDB taxonomy): domain Bacteria; phylum Bacteroidota; class Bacteroidia; order Cytophagales; family Cyclobacteriaceae; genus UBA7330. The sequence goes on from OZ245828.1 coordinate 1,998,288, forward strand.
GCTCCATGCTTAAATCGTCTGTCTCGAAATCGCTTGGCAATGTCATTTAACAGGATCAACTCTTTCGCATAGTCTCCCTTACCGGATTCGATGTTTTGCTGAGCCTCTTCATAGGTGAACCGTCTATTTGAATTGATGATTGTCCTCCCAAACCAACGGTTAGAAATTTTAAGATCCTCATCAATATGAAAAACCGCGGAAAAAGTAAGCTTCTCCTCATTGGGCCTGAGGGAACACAGCTGATTGGACAGTACTTCCGGCAGCATTGGAATGGTACGATCAACCAGATACACTGATGTAGCACGCTCATAAGCCTCCTTGTCCAGGATAGAATTTTCTGTCACATAATGAGAAACATCAGCGATATGGATCCCAATTTCATAAGTGCCTTTTTTCACCTCTTTGATGGACAGAGCATCGTCAAAATCTTTGGCATCTTCAGGGTCTACGGTGAAGGTGGTCACCTCACGGAAGTCTCTACGTCCTTTGATTTCTCTTTGGGAAATCTTTATCGGAATGGATGAAGCTGCTTCTTCAATCTTGTCTGGAAACTGAAATGGAAGTCCAAACTCCGCCATGATAGAATGTATCTCTGCTTCATTCTCTCCTGCTTGCCCCAAAACCTGTATTACCTCTCCCAATGGACTCCTGTTTCGGGCATCATGCCATCTTGAAATCTTGACGATTACCTTATCATTGTGCTTTGCCTTACCAATCTTCTCTGGGTAGACAAACACATCAAAGTGCAGGTTTTTATTGTCAGGGACTACAAAAGAAAACTTCTCCGAGACTTCAATCCTGCCCACAAACTCATCTTTGGTACGCTGAACAATCTCCAAAACACGACCCTCTGCACGAAAACCATTTTTTGCATGAGAAGTGATCATTATTCTGACAATGTCACCATCAATGGCAAATTTGAGATCGTCTGTTCGTACCCAAATATCTTCTTCGACGCCTTCACAGATGATATAAGCAAATCTTGGATTGACATGGTCTACCCGACCCTCAATGGATTCAGCTTCCATGGCGCTGCTAAACCGGCCATCCGGGCCTCTGGTGATCTTTCCCCTGCTTTCCATTCCAAACAGGATCTCCTTCAGGAGGTTCTTAGACCTCATGTCGCGTAGCTTGAGCTGTTTGATAATCTGCTGGATGCTATAACCTGTGCCCAGATTAGAGACAAAGAGTTCTTTTAGCTGCTCTTTGATCATTTGAGCTTTGGGCTGACGTCCACCGGATTTTTGAGGTTTAGTAAATTTCTTTTTTTTCTTCTTACTCATATAAGAGTTTTAGCTGACGACGGTAATATTTTCCTTGGCGATGATCGGAAGGGAGTTTAAACGCAAATATAACTGTGCAGTTGCTATAACATCGCCAAGACAGTATTGTTCGATCCTTTTTAGTCCGTCTTTTTCTTTGTAATAAATTTCATTCACCATTGAGCCGTCCATATCTGTCTTGTTTGACGGGATATCAAAAATGGTTGTGAGCAGGTCAAGGGAGGTATAACTCTTACGATCGCCAAATTTCCACATCTCCAGCGTATCGATATGGTTTACTTCCCAGGGTTTTTTACCTCCGGTATTCAGTACATCGGGTAGCTTAATGTCATTGATCAACATCCTGCGACAGAGGTATGGAAAATCAAACTCCTTTCCATTGTGAGCACATAACTTCAGCTCCTGCTGATCAAATTTTAAAAGTACCTCTTCCTTGAGTCGGGTGAGGAGGGTCTTTTCATCATGATCCGCCAGACATTTTACCCTAAAAGTGAGCTTACCAGCCACCTCATGATAAAAACCAAAAGCGACAGCTATCACCTTTCCGAATTCTGCATAGATCCCCGCTCTTTCTTCAAAAAGCTCTTCAGAGGGCAATTCGTCCTCATTGCGAATAAACCCGGCTTTACGCTCCCAATGCTTCTTTAGGCCTTCTGAAATCTTCGTGAAATCTGACTCAAGGGCCACTGTTTCAATATCCAGTATGAGAATGTTCCTTAAGCGCTGATCCATATCATTGATGTAAGACACCTTTTCTTCCCAATTCGGTGATGTAGATCAGATTTTCCTCCACAATGCTATCGGGAACGAAGATGTATTTTTTGTCATAGAGTTGATTACCAATAAAAAAAGAGACCCAATATTCGTTGTTGAGATGAAAAACACGTGGGTCGATGGGCTCTATCAGGGCATATTCCCCAGATTGTAGCTTCGGTATCAAATGCCTCAGGACAGAGGTTTTTTGTTCCTTTCCATTTTTCCGGCCATATCCTTTTGACGTGACCATCACGTTTTCGAGCATGTTAATGTTCCTGTTTAGCATATAAACCTGCCATAAATCATCATCCCCCTTTACCACCGTGAGATACACATCTTCAACCTTTGGAAAATCAATGTCTTTCTTCATCCGTAATTTCCATTTCAAATAGTTCTACCAAATGGGTTTTAAGCCGCTCTACAACTTCGGGAAAATTCGGATCTCTTCCCAACTCACGATCCAGGGACGTTACCGCCTTGTCCTGGATCCCACAGGGAACAATGTTGTTAAAATAGTCAAGATTTACCTGAATATTAAATGCAAGACCGTGCATTGTAACCCAGCGGCTTGACTTCACACCAAATGCAGCTATTTTCCGGGCCCTTTCCTGACTTTCGATATCAAGCCAAACACCAGTCAAACCCGCAATTCTCCCGGCTTCAATCCCGTAGTCTTTCAATGTTCGAATAACCGCTTCTTCCAGAAATCTGAGATATTTATGAATATCTGTAAAAAAATTGTCCAGATCCAGAATAGGGTACACCACTATCTGTCCGGGTCCATGATAGGTAATATCACCCCCTCGATTGATTTTATAATAATGCGCTCCTCTCAATTTAAGCTGAGCTTCATTGATCAGCAGGTTTTGTTCACTGCCTGATTTCCCCAGGGTATAAACATGAGGATGCTGACAAAAGATCAGGTAGTTGCTAGTCGGCAGCTGCTCATCCGGAGGTCTTTTGCGGTTTTGGATTTTTACATCTACTACAGACTGGAAAATTTGCTCCTGGTAATCCCAGGCTTCTTTGTAATCAATCTCTCCCAGGTGAATGATCTTCGTTTGTTTGTTTTGGGCGACCAATGTTTTAATCAATATATGACTCCAACATCGTAAGTCCTCCCGAAGTTTCCAGGCCGTACTTCTTAATAGATGCCGGGACCAAAACGACTTCTCCCCCGGAAATATCAGTTACCACAGAATCAAATTTGATTAGCCCTTTTCCCTCCAGCACCACATAGATTTTGAAGCAATCCAATGAGCCATGATCAACGTCCAAAGATTTTTCCACTCGAAGTTTATTCGTGGTGAAGTAAGGACAGCTCACCAATTTGGTCTTTCCATCCTTTGGATCAGTATAGGAGGTCCTGTAATTATCGTGAAAATCATAGTCAATGGCATCAAGTGCCTCCTCAACGTGCAGTTCCCTTTGGTTGCCCTGATCATCCACCCGGTCGAAATCATAGATCCTGTAAGTCACATCACTGGTTTGCTGGATCTCTGCGAGCAAGAGCCCTTTACCGATAGTATGCACTCGACCAGCCGGGATAAAGTAAACATCTCCTGCATTGACCTTTTCCTGGTTGAGAATATCCATTAGCTGGCCTTTATTGAAATAGTCGAGGTAGGTTTCTTTGTCCATCTCCCGATTAAATCCGGTAACCAATGATGACCCCCCATCAGCTTGCATGATATACCACATTTCAGTTTTACCGAAAGAATCATGTCTTTTCTTCGCCAGGATATCATCCGGATGTACCTGCACAGACAGGTCGTCATTTGCATCAATGAATTTCACCAGCAAGGGGAATTCTGAACCATATTTCTGGATAATCTTCTTGCCTAAAAGTGCCTCACCCTGACTATTTATTAGCTGAGTTAAAGACTTTCCTTTTAGCGCGCCATTGCTTACTTCAGACACATTTCCTTTTACTCCGGAGAGCTCCCAGGTTTCACCACAGTTTTTTAAGGGTGAAAAATCTTTGCCTAAAATGGTTTTAATCTTTTGTCCTCCCCAGATTTTCTCTTTAAATATGGGGTTAAACTTCAGGGGATATAGGTCACTCATGATATAAGAACTGATGAAAAATCAATTGAAAGGCAAATATGGTGAAGATTTGGCGGTTTCTTACCTTGAAAAACAAGACTATGAAATCATTGAGCGAAACTATCGACATGGAAGAGGAGAAATTGACTTAATCGGTATACATAAAAACCAGCTACTGGTCTTTTTTGAAATAAAACTCAGAAAAAACAGTGACTTCGGTCCTCCCGAAACCTTTGTTACCAGCAATCAGGAACGACTTATTATGGAAGCTGCCGAACAATACATGCTAGACATCCACTGGATGAAAGATATCCGATTCGATATCATTGCCATCCAAGGGGAAAAGATTGATCACTTTCAGGACGCCTTTCACTGAACGTGGCCAAAGATGGATGTTCTGATTCCTGGCCAGTCTTGCTTTAGAATACTATAGATCACACTGTCTCTGCGACCACCCTCTTTGTTGAATCGGTGGTTCTTAAACATCCCGTCATAGTTTGCGCCTATCTTTTCAATGGCTCGCCTGGACCTTACATTTAAGGCATCGGTTCTCAATTCGACTCGTTCAAAGCTCCAGACATCAAAAGCATGATGTAGCATGGCATACTTCATGTGATAGTTGATCCCCGTTCCATGAAATTCTTTACCGATCCAGGTAGTGCCTACCTCAAGGCAAAGATCTTCCTCCATGATATTCATATAACTGGAGGAGCCAGCTATTTTACCAGATTTCAGGTGCTCAATAGTGAGTGGAATCGTCGTTCCCACCTTGTGCTTCTCAAGTTGCTTTCCCACCCAGGTTTCCATCCTGGACTTATCACTTAAATCTGCAGTGAACCACCTCCATACATCCTGATCCTGCGCAGCTTCCAACAAAGCAGGGATATCAGATTTTTGGAGCAACCTTAACCTGACATCGGTGGTGGTAAGAACTGGCGGCTCCAGCATGACTACCGGTAGTTAAATACGCCAAATGGTGAATCAATTTGAACTTCAGCGTGATCCGAATCCAGTACATGGCCCACGACCTGGGCATCTATTTTGAAGCTTTTAGCAATATCTATGACCTCTTCCGCATGTGCTTCCGGAAGGTAAACCTCAAAACGGTGGCCCATATTGAATACTTCGTACATTTCCTTCCAGTCTGTTCCACTTTCCTTCCGGATCATATCAAAGAGTGGAGGTACCGGAAGCAGGTTGTCCTTCACCACCTTCAGGTTATCAATGAAATGCAAAATCTTGGTTTGTGCACCACCACTACAGTGCACCATTCCATGGACTGCCCCCTGCATTTCCCGGAGCATCTTCTTCACCACAGGAGCATATGTTCTGGTGGGTGATAGGACCAGCTTACCGGCATCAACTGACACTCCATCCACAGGATCGGTCAGTTTTCTTGATCCTGAATATACCAGGTCAGTATTTGTTCCGGGATCAAAGGTCTCAGGATATTTCTGCTGATAAATTTTATCAAAGACATCGTGTCGGGCGGAGGTGAGTCCATTGCTGCCCATCCCACCATTATATTCGGTCTCGTAGGAGGCCTGACCATAAGAAGCCAACCCTACAATCACATCTCCCGGACGGATATTGTCATTGCTGATCACATCTGATCTGTTCATCCTGGCAATGACCGTACTGTCTACAATGACCGTCCTCACCAGGTCTCCCACATCAGCTGTTTCACCTCCCGTGGAAATGATATCAAGCCCGTGATCTCTAAGCATCTGCAATACTTCCTCGGTCCCTTTGATAATCTCCGAAATGACTTCCCCCGGGATCAGGTGTTTGTTTCTCCCAATGGTAGACGACAGCAGCATGTTTTCAGTACAGCCTACACACAGGAGGTCATCAGTATTCATCACCACAGCATCCTGGGCAATCCCCTTCCAAACGGAGATATCTCCGGTTTCTTTCCAGTACATATAAGCGAGGGAAGACTTGGTCCCTGCCCCATCTGCGTGCATGATTGTGCAAAAATCCGGATCTCCTGTGAGGTGATCCGGGACGATCTTACAAAAAGCTCTTGGAAATAACCCTTTATCGAGATTTTTAATGGCTTGATGAACCTCCTTTTTAGAGGAGCTTACTCCGCGTTGTGCATACCTTGACATACCGCAAAGAAAAACAATTAATGATTAGTGAAAAGTGTATTTATTGCTGCTCGAAGAAACGGTCATACTCATCGTATTCCTCTGTAGGCGGAAGTTCTTCTTCACGCTCTCCAGGATCATATCGGAGCACCTTGAATTCTGTTCGTCTGTTCTTTTGATGCTCCTCTTCAGTAATAGCATTTTCTATTACGAGCTGGCTTTCCCCATAACCCTTAGCTGTGATCCTGGAAGCATCAATTCCATTGTTGATCATGTATTGCACAGCGGCTCGAGCCCTTCGGTAGGAAAGGTCCATGTTATAAGCGTCGTCAGCACGAACGTCTGTGTGAGAACCCAGCTCCACATAGATATCCGGGTTATCATTCATGATGGTGACAAGACTATCCAAAACCAGGGCTGCATCTTCCCGAATGGTAGCTTTATCAAGGTCATAGTAAATGTTTTCAAGCACAATAGGCTTCTCTATCACAATTCTTTCCATGACCACCTCAGTATTGAAGGTGACATTGGTGATGAAATCTTTTAGCTCACTTTTATCCACAGACCGGTTAAGAGTTGAAAATTTCTTCCTTGAAGTGAAATAATCTGTCTTTTCACCAATCAGGTTATACACCTCTTCAGGATAGACCCTAAACTGGAATGCTCCATCTTCATTGGTATAGGCTTCATCCAGGATCTCATTGTTCTCCGTACTCAGCAGCGATACCTTGGTGTTAGGCAGAATGATCTTAGCTCCACCATCATCATGTGTCACAGTCACACCGGTCAGGTAGTAGTTGACAATTTTCAGGTCAGGATCTTCATTGACATAGGTATAAATATCATCGTCACCTTTACCTCCCGGTCGGTTGCTGGCGAAAAACCCTCTGGTCAGGTCAAACTCATATAATGCGAAATCATCACTGGATGAATTCATGGGTTCTCCCAGGTTTTCTACGGTGATATTTCCATATTCTCTGGTGGCTACATAAAGGTCAAGGTTTCCGAATCCGGGATGGCCATTGGAAGAAAAATAAAGTTTCCCACTTTGAGAGACAAATGGGAAGACTTCCTCACCGGGTGTATTGATAATGGGTCCAAGGTTTCTGACATCGACCCAGCGACCTCTCCGGTCGAGCTGCGCCGCATAAATGTCTGCTCCACCGTAACCTCCGGGTCTGTTGCTCGAAAAATATAAGGTCGTTCCTTCCGGGCTCAATGCCGGAGTGGAATCCCAGGAATCCGCATCGTTAATACTTAATGGCCGGGGCTCAGTCCATTGACCATTGCGGTATCTGGTGAAAAAGAGATTCACCTCAGAATACCCGGAAGCTTTCCCGGAATTTCCTTTAGCAAAAATGATCGAAGAACCATCCGGAGATATAGCCAGAGAGCCTTCGTTTACATCTTCATAATTAATGATGCGATCTAAAGGCCTTATGCTAGACTGCTCTATATTGGCACCACGAGCTGTAGCGCGATAGATATCCGTAAATGGGCTACCTGTGACTACATATATATTTCTGGAATCTCTATTTGAAGTAAAATAGAGCACTCCATCCTTATAAGCTGGTGAATATTCTGCGAATTGGGTATTTAGATCCTCCAGGTTTTTAATTCTGTAATAATTTGGTCTGGACTTCACTTTACTTAGGCTCTCCAGGTTGTCCAACTCATATTTGGCCACTTTTTTCAGGGAGTCACTTACCGATGTTTCCATCACAGTATTTAATGACTTGCGCGCCTCATCATATTGCTCAATAGACTTGAGTGCCCGGGCAAAGTTAAGATGGGCTTCGGGCTTATCAATTCCAGCTTTAATGGCTGTATTGTAATAAGTGACCGCTTCGGATATCCTGTTTGATTTGCGATAAGCTTCGGCTATTTTGTAATTGATCTCTGCATTATCCGGGGTTGCTGCACGTTTAAACAGCTCTATCGCTTTGTTGAATTCCTTTTTTTCATAACTCTTCTCAGCCCTGTTGAGCACGCAACTATTGAGAATGGTTACTGATAGTAGAAGCAAAAGGAATAACCTGGTCGAAAACATGTTTGGTAAACGAAATTTCCTTAAAAATAATGTGATCTGTTGACTAGTCAATCCATCCTGGTAAAGTCTAGGCAAAATATTTGCTCATCCAGCTTTCTTCAGCAGGCTGTGTCCACGAATTTCTAAAGTCTTTGAGATTGTTAATAAAACCATTGAAAACCAGGGTTTCCCTGTCTATCTCTCCTTTTTCAATGCTGGATTTGATGGCTTTAAGTGGCTGAATTTCCACTTTACCATCTTTATATAATGCCACATTTGAGCGATTCAGTAGCTCTACCCCGGTCTTTTGCTCGATATTCCGGATAAACCGCACAGAATCATCAATGCTGCAACCACTCGCAGGATGATAATTTTCATCCACAGCCAGCAAAATAAACTGATTGTGCTCAATCCTGTAAGCGGCCCTGAGACTTTGACCGTGGGCAGCCCAGGAGTTCACAAAATTTCTTGCCTCCTGCTCAACCAGAAGTACCTCATCTGTGGTAAAAGGTCTGTCTGCCTGATAGATCCACATCCTGGATGAATCGGGCATCTCATCAAATGAATGTAACATAGCTACAAAGTTACTTCATTAAACCTTCCGATTTAGCAATGAGTTCCGCCAGATCCAAAACTTTGACATCAGCATCACGGCTTTTGAATTTCACCCCATCCGACATCATGGTCATACAAAATGGGCAGGCCACAGCTACGGTGGATGCGCCTGATGCCAGGGCTTCCTCTGTCCTTTCAATATTAATTTCTTTGTTTCCCGGCTCTGCATCCTTAAACATCTGCCCACCACCTGCTCCGCAGCACAGCCCTTTGGTACGGCATCGCTTCATCTCTACCAGCTCCGCATCCAGGGCTTCCAGTACTTTTCTGGGCGCTTCATAGACACCATTTGCACGCCCCAGAAAGCAGGAATCATGATAAGTGATTTTCTTTCCTTTAAAATCGCCCTGCTCCTTCATCTTGATCTTGCCCTCATCTATCAATTGCTGCAAAAACTGTGAGTGATGGATCACTTCATAATTTCCTCCCAGGTCTGGATACTCATTTTTCAGGGTATTGAAGCAATGTGGGCATGCTGTGACGATCTTCTTAATTTCATAACCATTAAGCACCTGGATGTTTGCCATCGCCTGCATCTGAAACAAAAATTCATTGCCAGCTCTTCTTGCAGGGTCTCCTGTACAGGTCTCCTCGGGTCCCAGCACAGCATAATTAATTTTGAGGTGGTGAAGGATACGAACAAAAGCCTCAGTGACTTTTTTATACCGGTCATCGTAAGATCCGGCACAGCCCACCCAAAACAGGACCTCTGGTGACTTGCCTTGTGATGACAATTCTGCTACTGTGGGTACTTTGATATTTTCAGATTCCATTACTGTTGTTCTTTTAATTGATCTGCCCATTTAAACCGGTCGCTGGACGGAAATTTCCATGGAGCAAAGTTGGTTTCTACATTAGAAAACATGGCATTCCAGGACTGGGGTGAGCCGGATTCTTCCATGGCTACATACCTGCGAAACTCCAGAATGATCTCCAATGGACTGATATTTACCGGACATGCTTCCACACAGGCGTTACAGTTTGTACAGGCATTGATTTCTTCCTTGCTGATGTAGTCATTCAGCAGAGACTTGCCATCATCCAGCCCTTTGTCTCCGGATTGTAAACTGTTTCCGACTTCCTCCATCCGGTCCCGGGTATCCATCATGATTTTTCTTGGAGAAAGTTTCTTACCTGTCTGATTCGCCGGGCATTGGGTGGTGCACCTTCCGCATTCCGTACATGCATACGCATCCATCAGGTTTTTCCAGGTCAGGTCATTGATATCTTTTGCACCAAACTTCATGCCCTCCGGAGGTGGAGCAGCCTGATCAGTATCTGGCATCCCCAGCATGATTTTTACTTCATTGGTGATTGCTTCCATGTTATTCATTTTCCCGGGCGCATCCAGGCGGCTGTAATAGGTATTGGGGAAAGCCATGAAGATGTGCAGGTGCTTGGAATACGTGACATAAACGGCAAATGCCAGGATCCCAATGATGTGAAACCACCAGGCACCCCGCTCAAGTATGACAAGGGATTGATCAGACAAGGATTCAAAAGCGGGTGATATGAGGCTGCTGATCAGGAACGGTCCGGTAGGCGTATATCCCGCTACCCCTCTGGATTGGAGTACCAGGTCAGAAGCGTTCATCGAGAGAATGGCAACCATCAATATAATCTCTATGATCAGGATGAGATTTCCATCTAAAGCTGGCCATCCTTTCATTTCGACCTTTCTGAATCTTTTGACTTCCGTAATATTTCTTCGAATAAGAAAAATGATACAAGCCAGCATCACACCCAAAGCAAGTATTTCAAAAAATGAAAGCAGTGCGGTGTATACGCCGGAATTGATCACAGAAGTAAAAATTCTGTGCTGCCCTGTGAGACCATCAAGGATGATCTCCAATACCTCAATGTTGATGATGATAAATCCAATGTAAATCAGGAAATGAAAAAACGCTGGCAAAGGCTGCTTAAACATCTTCTTCTGCCCAAAAGCTACCAGCAACATCTTTTTCCATCTGGTAGCACTTTCTCCCCCGATAGTCACCGGACGGCCCAGATGGATATTGGCACCGATTCTTCGGATCCGCCGAAAAAGCAGGTAACCGAAGCCAAGAAGAACAACTAAAAATATCAATTGGGGAATCATTTGTACATATCTTTTTGGGTAACCTGTTTAATTTCTAAATAATATTTGTCTGATTCTGAGATTTATCTACTTTTGCCCCCACGTTTGTCCGAGGGTGCTGTAGCTCAGGTGGTAGAGCATCGGACTGAAAATCCGTGAGTCGGTGGTTCGAGTCCACCCAGCACCACAAAAGAACCCTGTCAATCGGCAGGGTTTTTTTATTTCTTTCATTCTTTATCCGCCACATATTAAATCCTTTACAGACTTTTCTAAAGATAGTAAATCCATCGGATTTGTTATGCATGCATAACATTTTCTTATAAAAAAAGGTATTTACGAACTAAAATTCTTCAATCTGATGATTTCCTTTTCAGTCAAATGGCGGTATTTGCCTCTGGGAAGGTTCTTTTTTGTCAATGAACCAAACATCACACGATCGAGCTTCTCGACGGTATACCCTTTGTGCTCGAAGATCCTTCTGATAATTCTGTTTCGGCCACTGTGAATTTCTATCCCCAGAGAGGTCTGATCATCAGTGATAATGGCCATCTCATCGGGAGCAATGAATCCATCTTCCAGCTCCAGCCCTTTGAGAATGTCATCAAAATCTTGTTTTGTGATAGGTTTATTGAGTGTGGCCTGGTAAATCTTTTTGACTTTAAAGCTCGGATGCGTCAATTTTTTAGCCAGCTCACCATCATTGGTGAAAAGCAGTAATCCTGTTGTATCCCTGTCCAACCTACCTACCGGGTAGATCCGTTCTTCACAGGCTTTCTTCACCAATGAAATGACCGCTTTTCGACCCTTCTCGTCTTTAAGGGTTGTAATAAAATTCTTGGGCTTGTTTAACAGGACATACTGAAGCTTTTCGGTTTTCAGGACCTTCCCCTGATAGGTGACTTTGTCTGTTTTCTGGACTTTATAGCCCATTTCAATGATCACTTTGCCATTTACCTTGATTTTACCCTCTTTGATGAGTTCATCAGCCTCACGTCGGCTACATACTCCGGCATTGGAAATGTACTTGTTTAGCCGGATTTCGGTTGTGGGAGGTGGTTGATCCTTCTTCTTAGGGAATTTCCGTGGACCGGATGGTCGTTTTTTCTGCATTATTCGCCCTGATTTCCGATGGTATTCTCATCCTGAGCAAAATCTTTGGGGGTAGGAAGATCTTTAAGACTGTTGATCCCAAAGTAATCCATAAATGTAGGGCTGGTGCCATAGAGCAATGGCCGGCCAACACCTTCAGACTTTCCCTTGATCTCCACCAATTCCTTATCCAGCAGCTTCTGCACTGCATAGTCACAGTTTACGCCTCTTATCTGCTCCACCTCGCTCTTTGTCACTGGTTGTTTGTAAGCAATGATGGCCAATGTCTCAAGGGAAGAATTTGACAACCGCTTCTTGGACTGTTGTTTCAGCAGGATACTGATACTTGCCTGATAAGCCGGTTTTGTCAAAAACTGATACCCTCCACCACTTTGCACTACTTCAAAAGAAAAATCTTCATGCTTATATTTTTCCTGTAGTTTGGCAATACCATCTGTAATATCCTTTAAGGGTACATCAGCCTCAAACATCTCTTTGAGGCAAGACTGTAACTCTTTCTCTGCGATGGGTTTTGGTGCACAAAATATCAGTGCTTCAATATGGTTGGCCAGGTAATCCATCAATTATTTTGAAGAACCCTTAAGTTTGGATTCAATAGAATGCATGGTATGTGGCACAGCTCTCAGTCTTTCTTTACTGATGAGCTTTCCAGTGTCTACACAGATACCATAGGTACCATTTTTAATCCGTACCAGCGCATTCTCCAGGTTATTAACAAATTTTTGTTGTCTTCCTGCCAGCTGGCTCAATTGTTCTTTTTCTGCGGTGTCAGCTCCATCCTCCAAAGTCTTGGCCGCTCCATATGTTGAGTCTGTCCCTTCATCAGATTTGTGAGTGAGCGAATCTCTTAATGAGCTAAGTTCGTTTCTTGCTTTTTCGAGTTTCTCATTGATCAATTCCTCGAATTCCTTTAATTCTTCGTCTGAGTATCTGGTCTTCTCCGCCATGTCTATACCTTTTTTGGAAATAATCGCTAAAGTAACATAAGCAAATCAAAATCGGTAATGGTCATCTTTTATTATAGCTTGATCCTCGTTTCCAGTGTAATTTTAATGCAAAATAGATTTTGACAGATGGATTGGCGGGCTTTTTCTCAAGGGGAATTATCAGGTAGCTCCCGGTGTTTTAATTGGGTATTTTCATGGGTTGATACAGGTATTTGTCAGGGACAAAAGGATACATTTTAATGCCTTTGAGACGTGTATCTGCGTCTATACCCAAAATAAAATTATTAGGATGGGTAAAAACTCTTGACTTATATTCGAGCTTTTAAGAGTAGTTAAAACCCAGCATTTGCTGCTAAATAAATTCAAAAAAACAAGACCCATGCAAAACACGCGCGTTGTTATAACAGGCCTTGGTGCCCTCACTCCACTAGGTAATACTGTGGATGAATTCTGGAAAAATGCTGTTGCCGGAAAACGCTGTGCCGCTACAATCTCCAAATTTGACGCTTCGCAGTTCAGGACTCAATTCGCATGCGAAATCAAAGATTTCAAGCCTGAAAACCGATTAGACAGGAATGAAATCAAACGCAGTGATCTTTTTACTCAATATGCTTTGTATGTAGCTTCCGAAGCCATGGAAGACTCAGGCCTGGATGTTTCAAAAATGGATCCCTTTGACATCGGAGTAATCTGGGGAACAGGTCAGGGAGGGATGATCACCTTCGAAGAAGAATGGGGAGGATATCTATCAAACGGTAAGACACCCCGGTTCAGCCCTTTCTTTGTGCCCAAGCTGATCTCTAATATGGCTTCCGGATGGATCTCGATGAAATATGGACTGATGGGAATAAACTATACTACCGTCTCAGCATGTGCTACCTCCAACACGGCCATTATGGATGCATTTAACTACATCAAGATGGGTAAAGCCAAGGTGTTTGTTACCGGAGGTTCGGAAAGCCCTATCAGCGAATCCCCAATCGGTGGGTTCTGCGCCATGAAAGCAATGTCGCAAAGAAATGATGATCCGGGTCGTGCTTCCAGACCATTTGACGTGGAGCGAGATGGCTTCGTGATGGGTGAAGGAGCCGGTGCGCTGATCCTGGAGGAATACGAGCACGCTAAAAAGCGAGGAGCAAAGATCTATGCTGAGATAGTAGGTGCTGCCATGACGGCAGATGCCTACCACATGACATCCACTCACCCCGAGGGACTCGGTGCTTCCAAAGCCATGAACATTGCGCTCAAAGAAGGAGGAGTACATCCGGACGAAGTTGACTACATCAACCCGCATGCAACTTCAACGCCAGTTGGAGATATCAGCGAGACGAAAGCCATTCATACAGTCTTTGGCAAAAACCTGAGCAACCTGGCCATCAGCGCCACCAAATCTATGACAGGTCACCTCCTGGGAGCTGCGGGAGCTATAGAAGGAATCCTGAGCGTGAAAGCCATCACTGACGGGGTAATTCCACCAACGATCAACACCGAAAATATCGATCCGGAGATTCCGAAAGGCTTACACTTTGTTACGGGTGAAGCCATCCAAAAAGACGTAAAGGTGGCCATGAGCAACACTTTCGGTTTTGGAGGCCATAACGCGATTGCGTTGTTTAAGAGAGTATGATCTGAAATTAAACACTGTGAAATGAAGAATAAAGTCATTATTATCCTTTTAATATGCTTTCTCTCTTCATGCAAGTCCTCTAAAAGTATATCCACGGATGATGTATTAGGTGAACTTGGTGCAAATCCACATTTTATAATTGATGAACAACCAAAGTCAAGATCTGATCTTATTGAATATGATCCTGAGGATATTACATCTGTCACAGTTTTACATAGTGAAAAAGCATTAAAACGGTTTGGAAAAGTAGCAAACGATGGTGCAGTAATTATTGAGACGAAAGCATACTCTACTGAAAAATACCAAAAGAGATTTTCTGAAATTTCATATTCTTATGCGTTGGCATTTTCTGCAGCTGGTAATGACGAGGACTTTATATATGTTGTAAACGGAATACTTATAGAAGGTGACTCTTTGGTTTCAGATTTATCTTCTTTAACATATAAGTTGATTAAATCAATTTCAATACTCCCATTAAATGAGGCAAATGTTTATTGTATTGATGAAAAGAAAACTGTAGTTACTATTAACGTGAAGAAAAAATGGGAAAAAGATGAGGATAGGTCATGGAAAAAGATTGAATAAGAAGTTCAACTGAGTATTGCTTTCATTCCAAATTGATATTTTAGTATTATCATCATTTTCAGCAAATGAAAAGAAGAGCTGCTTTATCAAGTTTATCAGTGATTGCGGGAGGAAGCATCATCCTTCCCCAAGTGCTATCGGGTTGCGAAACTGCTGAACATCCCTATGCATTGTTCAGCCCGGGAGATACCGAACTTCTCAATGACATTGCTGAAACGATCATCCCGGAAACTAATGGCTCTCCGGGAGCCAAAGCAGCGAATGTGGGAGATTTCATTCAAAGGTATGTGACCGATTGCTTTAGTCCCATTGATCAAAAGGTGTTTTTGGATGGGCTGGCAAAGCTGAAAACCGAAATTGAAACTAAATTCGGAAAGAAGTTCACTTCGCTAAGTCCGGATGAAAAAACTGATGTGGTCAGAGGGCTTGAGGTCCAGAGAGCGGAAAACCCGCAAAATGCCGGCCCCGGTGCCCCTCCTCATTTCTATCATCACTTGAAATCAACGATTCTTTTTGGATACTTTACCTCTGAACAAGGTGCCACCACTGCACTAAGGTATGTGCCTGTTCCCGGTGAGCAAAAAGGGATCATCCCTTACAATGGAGAAAAAGCATGGGCGCTATAAGGACTGAATAATATGGAGAACACCTTTGATGTCATCGTAATCGGATCAGGTATCAGCGGGGGCTGGGCAGCAAAAGAGTTTTGTGAAAAAGGGATGAAAACCCTTGTCCTCGAGCGAGGAAGAGATGTAAAACACCTCGAGGATTACCCCACGGCATTGAAAAACCCCTGGGACTTCGAGCACAGGAATCGGATGCCGCATCAGGTACGGGAAGCCAACCCCATCGTTTCGAGGTGTTATGCCTTTGGTGAAGCTACGGAGCATTTCTTTTTAAAGGACACCGAACATCCCTATATCCAGGAAAAACCCTTTGACTGGATCCGCGGCTATCAGGTGGGTGGCAAGTCCCTCCTCTGGGCACGGCAGGTGCAGCGGTGGAGCAAATTTGATTTTGAAATGCCTGCCCGGGATGGCTTTGGCGCAGCATGGCCCATCAGCTATGATGATCTTGCAGAGTGGTACAGCCATGTAGAGAAGTTTGTGGGGATCAGCGGGAACAAAGACGGCCTGGAGACGCTGCCAGATGGTGAGTTTCTCCCTCCCTGGGAGATGAATGCCGTGGAGCAGCACATTCAATCCGCAATCAAAGAAAATTATAAAGACCGCTACCCGATCATCGGGCGATGTGCCCACCTGACCGAGCCTAAGGAGGTCCACCTGGAGCAGGGGCGCGGTCAATGCCAGGCTCGGAACCTCTGCGAGCGGGGATGTCCTTTTGGTGGCTATTTCAGCTCAAATTCTTCTACCATCCCCTGGGCGGAAAAGACCGGTAACCTGACCTTGCAACCGGACTCGGTGGTGCACTCCATCATCTACGATGAAACTCAAAGAAAAGCAAAGGGAGTGAGAGTGATCAACAGGCTGACCAAAGAGACAACCGAGTATTTTGCCCGGGTGATCTTCTTGAATGCCTCCACCCTCAACAGCAACCTGATACTGCTGAACTCAAAATCTGATCGGTTTCCGAATGGGCTGGGAAATGACAGCGGCTTGTTGGGAAAATATATCGCCTTCCATAACTATCGCGGGGAGATCTCTGCCACTTACAAAGGCTATGAAGACACCTATTATTTTGGCAGGAGACCTACTGCGGTGATGTTGCCCAATTTCAGGAATGTGTATCGCCATGACATGCCGTTCAAAGGAGGGTACCAGATCCATTTTACAGCTACACGTAAAAGCTGGCAGCGGGGCATAGCCAGCGACCAGTTCGGGGCAGACTTTAAAGAAAGCATATCAAAGCCAGGGGATTGGTCCATCTACATGATGGCACAGGCAGAAACAGTCCCCAAAGAAAAAAGCCATGTGCGGCTTAGTGATACGGCGGTAGACGAATGGGGCATCCCGCAGCTGATCACCTCGGTGGATTATGATGAAAACGATGAGCTGCTGCTTCAGGACTTCTTTAAGCAGGGATCCGACATGCTGAAGAAAGCCGGCTGCGAAAATATCACCACCCGTGATACCGGCCAGGCACCCGGACTCGACATCCATGAGATGGGTGGTGTGAGGATGGGCCCTGATCCTGAGACGTCCCTCCTGAATAAGTGGAATCAGCTCCATGCCTGCAACAATGTGTTTGTGACTGACGGCGCCTGTATGTCCTCCACAGGATCCCACAACCCCTCACTTACGTTTATGGCGCTTACTGCCCGGGCAGCGAATTTTGCGGTGGATGAGATGAAGAAAGGGGAGTTGTAAGATTTATTTATCCTTTAAACCTGTCAGGTTTTTAAAACCTGACGGGTTTAAGGTTAAAAAAAAATAAAAAACCTACTGCCCCACCACGACGGTCTCCTTAATAATCTCCCGATTACCTTGCGGATCGTATACCTCGAAAACGATGAGGTAATATCCCATAGATGCGATGGAGCCATTGTCAGTGGAGCCATCCCAACGAAGGAATCCGCTATTTATAATTAGAGGCTAAAACATAGTAGTTAAAAAGAATTTCTCACAATAAACTACTGGCTTGAAAAGAAAGATTTTACTGTACGTTCCATAATACTGTCATACTTAAATTACTAGTATCCCAAACATCACCACAACCTACTTGTAGCCAAGAAATATTAGCAGTTAGGGTTTTATTAACATAACCTTTGGGACCACCTATACCATCAGTATAATACTTAATCCAATGTCCACTTGGATCCTCAGAATGAATTGGTAGGAATGGACCCCATTCAACTACATAACAACCTGTTGTAGATCCTGGATCAATTGAATAGGTTACAATTTGCCCTTGATTTGCATTTATTGTGATCCCCGAAGGCCCTTGAATTGATGGGGGAGAACAGGCATAAGAATCAAAGCTTAAGAAAATTCCTAGCCCAATAATGAAAAATGTAATAATAATTCTTTTCATAATTAAAAGTTTTTTAGTTAATAATTATATAACCATCAAATTAAACTAAATATCACATATATACAAATAACGGATTATGCCCTACAAGCTCATACATCATCCCATTTATTATTTAATTCTATCCATAATTATTAAAGAAAAAGAGATTATAACTAGTAGATATCCAATAATATCTCCAAATATTGCATAGAATGTCAAAGATTTACTAACTGGTACTCTTTGAATTATGACTTCTTCTTCCAAACTATTGGTAGCTTTTATAATATTACCTTTTATATCTGTAAAACTTGAATAGCCTAGATTAGAAGATCTTATTACGGGTTTTCTATTTTCTATCGCTCGGCAACTAGCATAAACTAAGAATTGATCCACCCCAGCTGTTTGACTATACCAGCATTCATTAAGAGAGATAAATATCAAGCTGGCCCCTTCTTTAACAGAATTTCTAACTAGATCTCCAAACAAAGACTCATAACAAATAGATGGAAAATATTTTATACCCCTACTAGTCTCGAATATATTTCTTAATTCATCATTTGAAGAGAAATAAAAGCCACCCAATGAACCTAAAATATTCCTAAGTTGCTTAAATATCCAATAATCGGGGATGGTCTCTTCAATAGGAACCAGATTTTTCTTTACTCTTAGTTGTATTGTATTATCATGAGTGAATTGTAAAACTGAGTTATACGCTTTGTATGGAAAACTAGTATTTTCATCTCTCATTGTATTAGGCAAATCAAAATCAGAGTCAGTAGCTTCTTCATATGTAATTCCCCCGGCAACAAGCGTTAAGTTCTTATATTTGGATAATAGCTTATTCTGTAATAAGATATAGCTTGAATTGTTGTATAGTTGGTTAATTAGGCCAAGGTTTGTTAATGCGGTTTCGGGAAATATAAGGAAATCAATAGTATCAAAATCAATTTTTTGAAGTGACTCGAGATACTTTTGAGTCACCTCTTCATGCGGTAAAGCATATTTTTCTTCATGACATTTTATTGGATAATGAAGAATTGAAACAACAACCGATTCCTTTAACTGATATTGTTTCTGATAAATGATGAGTGATAAAAACACAGGCAGTAATAGAAAAAAAATTAAAATCGCCATTTTGTATATAGCAGCTGTAGTTTTTCTTTTCATTTCTGCTAGTAACTCATATGAAAGTATATTGCAAATTATTATCCATAAACTTCCACCAATAATTCCCGTATATTCATAAAATTGGATAATTTTTGGCATCCCAGATAACGAGTATCCTAGATTTAGAAAGGGAAATGCAAGTATACTTCTTGAATGTAGAAATTCTACTGAAATCCAAATTGCAGTAAATGCTAAGTATAGAAACCACTTGCTCCTATTCCGACGGAATAGGACAAATACAAAAAAGGGAATAATTAATATACTTGAATTGATAAAATAAATGCAAAAACTAGCAACTAAAGAAGTTTTGCTTATCCAGTAAACAACTGAAATGTTGGCAAAAAAGAGTGTTCCAAATATTAAAATTAAATATTTCCAAGAAGCTAATCTTCTATTTGCTCTATAGTCCCATGAAACGTATAACAGTGGGACTAAACTTAGCGAAATAAGAAAATAAAATTGATTTGGAGGCCAGGCAAAAAAATAAAGTACCGGTGTCAGAATAAGAATTAAGTGGGTCTTCTTCATCAAATTTTGTATATAGGAATAAACTAATGCCATTACTCAATAAATGTATGCATTAAACATAAAGAAATTTGTGTTTAATGCATATTTTCAAATATACCCCTTTGTAGTTTATGTAATTAAAATAATTCAAACTGAGCATGAATCCCATTGCTAAATGTTGTCCCAACAGGTTTCGGTTTTACAAAGCAACTACCTCCCCACCACCACCGTCTCTTTGATAATCTCACGATTGCCTTGCGGATCATACACCTCGAAAACGATGAGGTAATATCCCATAGATGCGATGGAGCCATTGTCAGTGGAGCCATCCCATCTTAAGAATCCCGTCGTAGAAAGAGTAGCCCCATTCGCCAGACTCCTGATGAGTTGGCCATTGCGATTGTAGATGTTGACGTTAGCGAGGCTGCCCGTTGTAGTTAACTGATAATTGATGGTCGTGAAATCCTGGGCGACAACAGATCCATGATTGGCAGGCACAAAAACTTTTGGTTCTATATCAATGGTACCAGTAACAGCTATGGTTTCCATTGACTGTGAATTCTCGTAGCCCGGGGTAGCAAAACCCACGGTTGATGAAGCCGATTGCCAGTTATTTCGGTCTTGTGTAGGTTGATCAAATGCAATGCGCTCCAGAGAAACTCCTTCTACGCTTTCAAGGAAAGTCAGGTGCATGTTTTCATGATATTCGAAAGCGTCAACTGTCTGATCCTCTTCATTAATCAACTCGACTTTTGTTGTTTGATTTGGTAAAACAGGAAATCGGGCCATTGGATGAATTCGTGCTGAACTGGCCTTAGGAAAATCGTGAATCAATCGGTTTTTGTCTGGTGTCAAAGCCAAAAATTCACCGGGGTAAATCAAGAAATCAGACTCAAAAATCAGATATGAATTCTCCTCTCGGACCAACTGCCAACCCTTTAAATTAATGTTCTTTTCTGATCGATTATATATTTCTACAAAGTCAACCCCATCATCTTTAGGATTGAACAACACTTCGTTGATGATCACATCCAAACTATCCGCTTTCTCAGGCAGAAAAAATGTGTGGGTGTTCTCATTAACTGGATTTCCAAGACAATCATACAATTCTCTGATGGAGACTGTATACTCAATGTTTGGTTGGAGTGATTCCCCCAGGATGAGGGTGATAAAATCTCTGTCCAATTCATTCATCAAAACATCAGTGACCATTACAGATCCCGGGTCAATGTGTACCTGGCTACCTGGCACCACTTCAATGGATAATTGCTCATCGAAATGGAGTTGGATTTCCTGGTCTGAGATGATCTCCAATCCCAAAAGCTCAGGTCCGAAGTTGTCAGGGATCGTAGTAGTTATTGAATTCTGTGCTCCCGGGGTCCCGCCCTGCGTGTTTATTGAGCTTCCCCAATTGATCGCTTCAGCACATGGATTGTTGACATCTTTCATTTCCAATGCCACACCCCCATCGGTTTCTTCATTATACCATGTGTCTTCATACGGAACATGGAAAATAAGATCCTCCTCATGGTATAATGAAAGAGATTCTCCCTGATTGCTCAAAGACCTCCATCCTGATAAGCCCATTATTTTATCTACCTCACTGAATAAGCTGACACTTGATGAAGGGACAAGTATCAGGTATTCGTTTGCAGACAAAACCTCAGCCGCCAACTGAACTGATCCTCCTTCATCCTCAATTCGAACATCTTCGAGGCTCAAGAGCTCCCCTGTGGTATTATAAATTTCGAGATATTCGGAATTGGGCAAACCAATGACCGGATCCGGATCGGCCATGATCTCAGAGATGACAATTTCATTGAAAACAGGTGCTCTTCCTTTGCCAAAAGAAATCTCAAAGGGTTCAATGCGGTTGCCGGAACAATCTTCTGGCCCATCAACATGCATCTGGTAAAGGGTTCCCAGGACGGGTTCAGCATTCAAAAGAATCTTCATCTGATCTGTAGCCAAAACGAATATTTTGTTGACCGTAAGACCATTAATTTGGTAATCTGATTGAACTAAGGACAAACTGTCCATGACCTCAGAAAATGTCAGTATTATTTCTTTTCCATGTAAGTCATGATTTAATAAGAATGGCGGTTCTGAGTCCGGCGCTAAACTAAATACAGAATTTATTTTACCTGGTGTCCCTCCTTCCGGATGTTCACTTGCCCTCCAGTTGGCTGATCCCGGACAAGCGCTAAACGGGTTGATTATTTCTAGGCTATATCCTCCATCGTCCTTTTCTGTATCCCCATACCAATCCCTTTGATAAACCACCTGATCAATCACATCTCTATAAATGTTGGTGAGGCTAATGCTGTCTGATAAATTATCTAAAGTGGGAAATCCCGGGACATGAATCGCATGACCAGACAATATTTCTCCGGAAAGTACCAAATAAGTATCGGGTGATAAATCGTAAGTTGGCAAGGCAACCTGCCTGGTGGCATCTGACAAAAGCAAAGAACCAAGATCGATGATCTGCTCACCAGCATTGTATATTTCTATGTACTCAGCTTCCGGCAAGCCTATGGCTGGAGACGGATCCACCATTAGCTCAGTGATGATAATTTCTCCCTCATGAGGAAGGTAAGGAGTTTGATATTGAAATGAGACTGTATCCCCGGAATAAGAATTCCCCATCAAATCAACGATTCCACCAATGATGATCTGGTAAATTGCCTGATCAGTTAGCTCATCGAATTCAAGGATGATAATGCTGTCCTCCAATTGCATCACTCCTTCGAGCTTTGGTGATCCCAGCATTTGATAATGATTCATGGAACCCGCCAGATTGGAGAGCTTTTCATCAAAAATCAGTCTGACCTGATTGTAAAAATCACTTTCAATTGTCACCAAATTCGGGCCTTTACTATCCAGGTAAATGGGTATCGCCTGATCGGGAATTCTTCTTCCGTAAAGATCTTCCAGACCTTTCAGGTTCAATGTGTGAAATTCATTAGGCGAAATGGAATCTGAAAAAATTAACCTGACAATACTTTTATCATCCCCATCGATTTGGGTAAACACAGGCTCTACTCCGCTCAGGGAAAACTGATCAGCTGACGTCACCGAAAATACGGTGTTGAACTCAAGCTCAAGTGTTTTGCTGTCTATGGCCTTCCATTCCACCAAATATGAATCATAAACCACACTGTAGCTGTTGACCAGCAATGGAAACCCATCAGCATCCACCAGGTTAGAAAGTTCAAGCATCAGGGTGTCATGCTGTGATGCCTTTTGACTGAGGAATAATTCGACCCCACTTGAAGAAAATTGGTAGACAGAATCCGAATTAATATTACTCACCAGGTAATTGCTTTTCTCAACAATGGTTTCGGACATTTCTTTACTAAAAATGATCTGAAGAGAAGAATTCGATAGAAAAAAGAGCTTACTGACAACCGGATACAGACTGTTGAAATGATACGCTGAGGAATCCATGAGATTGCCATGCTGGTCTCTCAAGCCTGTAATTGAAATGACTTCTTCAGTACCCATTGGCAGATCTAAAAATGTCAGGAGGATACTAACAGAATCCGGTCCTTGAATCCATATCAATTCAGGGTTGACTTCCCCAACAAAATAATTTTCTGTTTTAAAAACGGTTGAAGTATCCAGCTTTTCTGAAAAAGTCAATGCCAGGGTATTCTCAGCAGTCGTGGAAATATCATAGAGAGCAGGTGGTAGCGGATCATAGAAAAACCTAGTATTGATATTACCCCCTTTATTCCCAGCCAAATCGCTGACACCACTAACTTTCAGATTAAGTTCTTGTTCCTTTGGAAAGGGAAAATCAAAAAACAGTTGAATAGATTTTTGATCAATCGCAGAAATATCAGTTGGATTTCCGAGATCGGAGATTTCATATTGAACTGAGGAAAAAGCTGAGGAAAGCTGGATCTCTTCATCCCACATAACAATGATTTGAGAATCTGCGGGTATTGTTAACTCTACAATTCTGGGAGCCCTGGTATCTAGCATGATTGAATGAGCTGGGGTGACCAACCTTTCAAGTGTTTCACTGGAAATAAGCCCCTGGGTATAAAGAACATATTCGGTATTTGCTGAAAGGTTCTTTTCAAAGCCCAACCTGAGAAGTTTTGGATTGTCTGAATCTATTTCGATAATAATTGGGTTGCCTATGCCCTTACTTACCAGGAATGAATTTTCTTCAATCGGTTTTTGAAGTGCCGCATAAAACAATAAATGGATCAAGTTTGGAGCAATAACATATGCTGAATCCACCTGGTCTTCAAATGTGAATGATAAGAAAATTGAGTCTGCTTTATTGCCCAGGGTATCCATGAGGCTGGCACTCACTAATTCATATGTTTCACCAATCACAAATGATGAGTCCCAGGACAGCTGAACCCGGTACAATGCCGAGTCCTGCAAAGTGGCATGAGCGGGTGTTCCCTGACCTGTCAAAAAATAATTCTCCTCAGATTCAGAGACTGACTCTTTTAGCGGTTCATGAAATATCAAAGCAATTTCGTGATCCGATATCACCACCAGATCATCAACGATCGGAGGGGTTTCATCGAAGTAAAAGGGGATGCTATCAGCAGTTGAAATATTACCCTGACAATCTTCAATATTCGTAACGATTATGTAGTATTCCTCTTCGGATTCCAAGGGCTGATCCAGGATCAATCTGTAACTTCGATGTGAATATTGTTCGATATCCGCAACTTCGAAAGATGGACTAGATAAATTCTCCATATTGAGTGATCCAGCTAAAAGTGGTTCATTAAAAGTGATCGAGAGGGTGTCACCCGTAACAAATTCCAGATTAGCGATCCGTGGCCCGGTAATATCTGCAATACTTTCTGCAATCGAATTGATTGCACCAGGCGTACCACCCAGGGAAGAAATCGAAGCACTCCAGTTGGTGTCATCACTACAGATCAATTGGGTGTTGATCTGCTCCAAAGAATATCCACCATCATCCTTTTCGGTATTGTGGTACCAATCAGATGTGTAGTATAAACTATCTACCGCGTTGCCAAACTGGTCCTGTAAAATCACAAAATCACCACTATTTGTAAGTGCATCAAAGGAGAGTTGATATACGACATCAGCCTCAAACAAACCAAAATTTGAGTTATCGGTGATCACAAGATAGCCACCCGGCTCCAATCTAAATTGGGGTATGGGTTCTCCATTCAAAATGAAGTCTTCCAAATCAATGGCAAAATTACCGGGGTTATGCAGTTCAATGAATTCAGCTTCGGGAAGCCCAATTGATGGTGAAAAATCTGCCATAATTTCATTGATTTGGACAGCTCGCCAATCCGTGGGTTTTTCAAAATTGAAGGATAATGTATCCTTTTCCAGAATAGCATTCAATTCCTGATTTTCAATCCCTTCAATAACCAGTCGATACCCGGAATTGTGGAGCTCAGGAAAGGTCAACTGAACAATGGAATCATTTTCCATCGTGATTGATACGTCTGAGGGGCTGCCAACACCAATGATATTGTAATGCTCGACCACCTCTGCACTTTGACTTACTGGCTGATTGAACTGAAGCATGATCGTTTCAAAGTCCGTTTGCCAGATCTCAAAGACCCATAGCCGATAATACTCAAACCCAATGATGCTACCTGGCTCAATTGAAAGTCCCTCTGAGTCTTTTATGCCGTCAAGCATGAGCTTATAGTAATTTTCATCCAGGGTTTGCTCAAAGACCAGAAAAATGGATGTACCATCGGGTCCCAGCGTGGCTGTTTTTGGTGATCCCATTCCCAGGTTAAGTACATAATTGGAAGTATTGGTCGCTGTGACTGGATCCAGAGGTTTGTTGAAGTAGACCTGCAGCGAGTCATTGGATAAGACATTGATACTATCGATGAGTAAAGGAACGACAAACGAAAAATTCACTGACCCTGATAAATGACTATTCAACGACTCATTAAGGACCTCAGCAACATCAATTTGATACTCTACCGCTTCTGTGAGTACATCATTCAATATCAAATGCACCTGACTGTTGTCATCAGGATCTACGGTAGCTGATACAGGGTTCCCTATTTCCTGATCGATCAAATAGTTGGCAGTATCTTCCGCACTTACTGGGTCCAGGCCCTGGTTGAAATCCAATAAGACCTCAGTATCTGATAAGGTGACCACCGTATCCAATTTCAGCCTGGAGTAACCAAAAGACTCTTGTTCCGCTTCATTCAAAGTCACATCAGAGGAAATCTGGAACTGATAGCCTCCGGTTTGTAAAGGCATGATTGGATCCAGATTTACTTCTAGAACGGAGCTGTCATTCCCGGCAAAACCTATATTAGCAATGGTAAGATCTGGGATAGAAAAGTCTGAAAGACCCGAAATGTCTGATTCCAACAGGTATTGATTCAGGAAGACATGAATGGTGGTATCATTCTGCACCATTATCGAATCAATACTCACCTGATCTACAACGATATCATCAAAATAAAACTTGTCTGTCCTTGTAGAAGTATATCTACATATCAATCCAAAATAGTTAGTTAATGTGATATCAGGGTCGTCATCAATTGCGGAACCTGCAAACTCATAATTCCAACCACCAGATAAATCATAATACAAAGACCATCTGCCATTTTGATCACGAATCACTTTTACCCTGATTTCTGGTGAGGAAACATCTACCACATCATCAGTGCCATTAATTACATAAGTGCTAGACTCTCCCTTTTGCTTGTAAAGACTGATTTCATCCTCAGTTTCACCAATCAGTATATAGAATCCATTTAGGCTTGTGTCAATTTCTTCCTGATCAGACATTAGGTAGATCTTAGCCAAGTTTGATGAAGAGGGATTGAAATCCATTTTTACATAAAACTCCCATACTACCTTATCGAAAAGCATGCTACTCGTTGCCAGGTGAGAAATCCCGGCTGATGGTGCCATCAATTGTAATGTCTCACCATTTACCACAAAATGATCCTGATCTCCAGACCAGATAGGATTATTTAATATATCTCCGTCCGAAAAATCATCTCGTATTTGGGCCTGAAGAGCGGTGACTACAGACAGGCCAATCAATAGCTGGAGGAACCGAATTAGCATCGATTATTGTTCTGAAAACCTAAAGTTCGTAGCTTTGTGCCCCGAATTTCTGTATTAATATAGTAAATTTTGAATTTTACACACAATGAAATGGTCGTTTGGGCCATTCTTTGTGACATTTAACCAATAAATTAAGTACACATGAAATTAGCTGTTGTAGGAGCTACCGGTCTGGTTGGCCAGGAAATCCTAAAAGTGATCGAGGAACGAAATGTTCCATTTGATGAATTGTTGATGGTGGCCTCAGAGCGGTCTGTAGGCAAGGAAATCACTTTTAAGGGTAAATCCTACAAGGTAATTTCCATCCCTGATGCCGTCAATCAAAAGCCGGACATCGCCTTGTTTTCTGCAGGTGGTGGCACCTCGCTGGAGTGGGCACCCAAGTTTGCAGAAGTGGGCACCATCGTGGTAGACAATTCATCAGCCTGGAGGATGGACCCTACTAAAAAGCTGGTAGTGCCAGAGATCAATGGGGATGTATTGCGCATCGACGACAGGATCATTGCCAATCCAAACTGCTCTACCATCCAGATGGTATTGGCATTGGCACCTCTGCACGAAAGATACGGTATCACCCGGGTGGTAGTATCTACCTATCAGTCGGTGACAGGCACAGGAAAAGATGCCGTAGACCAGATGATGGATGAGCGCGCCGGCAAAAAGCCTAACATGGTCTATCCATACAAAATAGATATGAACGTGCTTCCTCACATCGATGTGTTCCAGGACAATGGATACACCAAAGAAGAGATGAAGATGGTGAACGAGACCGTGAAGATTCTGGGAGATGAAAGTGTGAAGGTAACTGCTACCTGCGTACGTATCCCTACTATGGGTGGTCACAGTGAATCAGTCAACATCGAGTTTAAGGAAGACTTTGATCTGAATGAGGTCATTGAAATCCTGAACAATACCGAAGGTATCGTAGTAGAGGATGACGTGAAAAATAATGTTTATCCTATGCCGATCAATTCGCATGGCAAAGACGAGGTGTTTGTAGGAAGGATCCGTAGGGATGAGACCCAGGCCAACTCATTGAACATGTGGATCGTGGCGGACAATCTCAGAAAAGGTGCAGCAACCAATGCTGTGCAGATTGCCGAATACGTGATGGAGCACAGCCTGGTATACTGATCCGTTTTGGACGAGTTGGCTTTCTTGAGGCTTCCCGATGTTCGGTCATTTATCCTGGCCAACGAACATGGGGATGTGCAAAAGCTGGTGCTCAATCCTCCAAATCAGTATAAAGATCAGATCACACTGATTGCTGATCAGATCATCAGCAGGCGAAAACTCAAAAACAAACTACCGGAATGGGTGGAGTCAGTGGCTATTCTGCCTCCACCCCTTTCTGCAGAGCAGGCCTCTTCTTCCGAGACTGCTCGATACAAGTCAGAGATATTCCATGGAGATCACCTGGTAGACCTCACAGGGGGTGCTGGAGTAGATACTTTGTCCCTTTCAGCCAGGTTTAGGCTCACAGTGTATGTAGAGCCCAATGAATGGCTGTGCAGGCTTTTTGAACACAACCAAAAGGTTTTCAGTGATCAGCCGATAGCCATTCATCGGACCACCGCTGAACAATTCCTGAAATCTTTTAATTCTACATCTGCTTTCTTTATCGATCCAAGCCGACGAGTTGATAACCAAAAGGTCTTCAGGCTGGAAGATTGTGTCCCGAATCTTTCGGAGATACTCACTATACTTAGCATTAAAGGCACAGAAGCCCTTATCAAGCTTTCTCCCATGATCGATATCAGTGAAGCCATTCGACAACTGTCCAATGTGAAAGCTGTGCATGTAGTAAGCATCAAAAACGAATGCAAAGAAGTACTTTTTCACCTGGATTTTAGCAGACCAATCGATTCTCCTCCGGTGATATGTGTAAACCTAAACAATGATCGCAAGGACCTGTTTCAATTCTCATTATCAGGTGAAAAGGCAGCTAAGGCTGTTTATGGAAACCCCGGTAGATATATATATGATGCCAATACCTCCATTCTAAAAGCTGGCGCTTTCCATTCTGTTGCCACTCAATTTCAACTTCAAAAGATCGCTCCAAATACACATCTGTATACATCCGATGATTTTATTGGAAGTTTTCCCGGCAGATGTTTTGAGGTGATCGAAGGTGAATTAAAGCCAAACGCTATCAAAGAGCTGATACCCAAAAATAAAGCCAATATCATTACCAAAAATTATCCGATGAGTAGTGAGGGCTTGGGCAAAAAGCTCAAGCTCAGAGACGGCGGCAGCCAGTATATTTTGGGATTCAGAACCAAAGACGACAAAACCAAGCTGTTATTGTGTGACCGAATCTTTTGAGCTAAAACTGGCCAAACCTTATCGAGATATTGGTGGAGAGCCCGGTAAGGTCCTCATCTTCCAGGTACACCATCTCAAGGCCTTTGACCAAACGATAAGATACGCCTGCCCCGAGTCTAAAATTCTCCGTGATATTGAATTCTAACTGTACCCCAGGTTCCCCAATAAAAAAAGCCGATCGTTCAATAGAAAAATCCGTGTCAAAATTATTGTTGAAGAAGTTATTGTCTACCACCTCAAATGCCCCGGCACCCACCAGAAATGGAAAGTGCAGGTGAACCGGTTCCCTGGTCCATAGCGTAAATCCAAACACCATTCCTCCGTATCCACCATAGATATTTAATTTCTTTTCCATGGGCGTAGTGGCCGTAGGTATCAACCCATCTATTTCATTATCCGTGACTAAACCATACCCAGCCAAACCCAGGAAATAAGTGCGGTTAACGATCACACCACCACTTCCTCCGATGATCAGGCTTCGGTTCCCTGCAATGTCACCTATCTTGAGGTCTGCACCTCCAAAACCATACGTCTCGCTGCTTTTACCTATCAGTGATTTGATTTCATCCGGATTATGGGAGTCTACATATTGCTGTGCCCGAATGTCGCTCAAGGAGGTAAATATTAAAAGGACTACGATCGCTCTCATCAGAATACGTATTTAAAAGTGACTGCCGCATCCCAAAAATAGGCTTCCGCATGGCGCATGCCGATATAATTGAAATAGGGTTTGATGTCGAATCCAACCGTCATGGGAATACTCAGCCACCGATACTCTACTCCCAGAATCACATCCACGCCCATGATAAAATAGGTTTGATCCTCATATTCAAAATCAGGAGGATCTATGGATGTCAATACCTTCCTGAATTGGTGAAATCTTTCAAAACCCAGATGCCCACCCATCCCATAATAGGCATAGAAAAACTCACTGAAGGCCACCTCCATCGGAAGGTGATTCACGTACATTGTAATCACCTGCAGACCCTCATTTCTACCGCTGAGGCTCAGTTCAACTGATTTTTCCTCTACGAGGAATTTTTTATAGGTAAGACCTGAAGTTTTTCCCAGTCGTAAACCGGCTGATTGGGTATATTGCTGTGCATTGCACGAAAGAGCCAGGACGAGATACAGAAATCCTGCAATGAAATATTTAATCATCAGTTCGGGCGGGTTTTCTTACAGTTAGTTCTTTTTAGTATAAAGGGGCAACTCCATTATCGAAATGATCAGTTCACCCCCATCTGCTAAAACGTTAAGTTCTCCTTTGGTATTTTGAGTGGGTCCTACAAACCCGGATAATGTGATCTCGCTGGTGGTAGCAGTATTTTCTTTCTTCAACACCAGCATACTGCTTGGGACGATCAGTCGGTCTTTGTTGGCGGTAATATTTGCCAAGATATAGGAGGCCTGATCCATGATCAGGTTAATATCTGTAGACTTACCAATGATATCAATCGACTTGAAGCCTTTTTGAACCCTTGTGATATATACATCTCCGTAATTGAAATCCAGTTGTGCACTCGATAATACCATGTCTATGCTGAGATCCGTAAACACACCTTCAGCAATGATATCATCAGCCTGCTGCACACTTATTTTATCATTTCTACTATGAAACTGAGCATATTCAACAATACCCAGAGTGATCTCAGATGAGCTGCTCTCAAA
Organism: Cyclobacteriaceae bacterium; assembly: GCA_965228595.1. Classification (GTDB taxonomy): domain Bacteria; phylum Bacteroidota; class Bacteroidia; order Cytophagales; family Cyclobacteriaceae; genus UBA7330. The sequence goes on from OZ245828.1 coordinate 2,029,164, forward strand.
ATTTACCAACCTGGCCTTATCTATCTTTACTTCCGCACCTTTAAGCATGAAGGTTCCCTTATGAAGCTTGTCAATTCTACTTCTTCCAAAGCTATGTGTGAGTTTAAACTCCTTTTCCAGTCCATTGGCTTTTAAGTCTCCATGAGAAAGATCCACTGTGACAAATCCGGTAAGTGCGGAAAGAAATACATTACCGTATTTATTTTCAATATGAAGGTCCATTTTTCTGGGCATCCATACCTCATAGTCTACCGAAACCTTGGTGCCGCCAAACAGGTTTTTGGAATAGTCCTCCACATCGGTGAGTAAACCACCAAAAAAGCCCGTGGACTGCTCAAAATTTGTTTCAACCAGGACGACAGAGCCTACTTTTCTGAAGGTTACAGATACTTTATTCAATGATTTCGTGATCACATCCGGCGTTTTTCCATCGGCAGTTGCCTTTACTTTGATATAGACTGAATCCTGCTCCCAACTTCGCACGATGATATGGCCATACTTATTTTTTAGCTCGAGCTCTCCCCCGGGAGAAACCTCATAGCTTTGCTCAAAGTTCTTTTCTCCGTTGTATTGACCATATGCCATGAAAGCACATGTAGTAGTCAAATAAATTATGATGATACTGGTTATCTTCTTCATCTCTACTCTGGTTAAATATTTGTCTCGATCACCTCGATATGATCGTCATCCTGTAGCTTATCCAGCATACGCTCCAGGATCTTAAGTTTTAGTCTGTACTGATCCATCACTGCCATGATCACCTCCTCATTATCCATGTTGTCCCGAAGGTCTTTTTTAAGAGATGCGATGACCACATCCATTTCATTTAGATCCTCCAAAATCAATGGATCATTCACTTTAGAAGTGATCATGAGCTGAATTTCATTGATCTCCTGCTGATAGAATCTCTCGGTTTCCATCCATTCCTGTACCATTGGGTTGATCGGCCGCTGATAGGTATTGCTTACCATAAATGAAAACCAACCTGCTACAAACATCACACAGGCTGCCGCTGCATATCCCACGTGAAGCTTCCATCGTTTTTTCCTCCGGGGGACAAATGATTTTTCAAAATCCCTCCAACCCTGATTTTCATCAAAAGGAAATAATTCAAATTCTTCCCTTGACTGATCGACCCAATACTTTAATTTATCCGACATAGCTATTGCTGTTAGATTCCAGTCTTTTCCTGATTTTTGCTTTTGCTTTGCTATACTGGGCTTTTGAAGCTGATTCCGTAATGCCCAATATCTGGCCAATCTCCTTATGATCGTACCCCTCAAACAGGTATAGATTAAGCACAGTCCTGCTTCCGTCCGGTAATTCACCAATGGCTTCCATTATCTTACCTGTTGTAAACTTTTGATACTCAAAATCATCTTCTGTTTCTTCAACCAGATCAAAATTCTCATCCAATTCGCTGGTGATCAATTTTTTCTTCTTAATCGCATTGATACAATGGTTCACCACTATGCGCTTGATCCAGGCACTAAATGTGCTGACTTCTCGCAGATCCGGCAGCTTCCTGAAGGCATCAATAAACGACTCCTGCAAGAGATCTTTCGCTTCATCCTCATCCCTGATCATTCGCCTGCAGATATTATACATCGCTTCTGAATACAGCTTGTATAGCTGCTCATAAGCCATCCTGCTTCCTGCCTGACATTCTCTGATCAGCTGGTGATGAATATTTAATTGATCTCCTTTCAAAACAATTAACTGTTTAAAGGACAACCCTTTTAGCAAAAGGTTTCCTGAGGAAAATAATTAATGATAAAGATCAGAATATTTAACTAGTTTGTAACATGCCTGAAATGGCTGGAAAAGACCTGGCCATTTAAAAACATGGTGTAGTCTATCAGCTGAAACCCTGAATCCGCTATCATTTCCTGAATGGGAGGAATGGATTTAGCAGGTATGTTGCTTGATACCCTAAATCCCAGGTACATGATTTTTAATAAAACCGAAGACCTATAGGAAAAATCAGCAACAAGTAGTTGACCTCCCGGCACCATGGACTGTTTTAACTTAAGCATCACGTTTCCTAACATCTCCCGGGTAAAAAGATCGAGGAAAAACGGGCAGATGATACAATCAAATTTTTGTGAGGCTTGAAAATCCAGTAGATCAATGTGCACAAAATCGACATTTGCAGACTGCCTCTTTTGAGCTCTCCGGAGCATATTAACAGATTTCTCTAGATAAGTAATCTGCAATTCACCTGAAATATCATCCAGGATACGTCCTGTGCCTCCTCCGATGATCAATACCTTTGATCCCGGAGGTATTTTGGATAGAAAATGTGCGGATGCCTTATCGAGCATGTCCCCGAAAACCAGTCTTTTGACAGAGTCATAACACCAGGTGATCCTGTCAAAATTGTTCATTCTCTAAAAGAACAAAAAAATAGCCGGGACAAAAAAAATGGCATCCCCCACTACACGGAAACGTTCATTTTGGCCAAAGAACGGCTGAAACCGCATGACTCCCATGAGCATGAAAGACATGATCAGGTATACAAACTGGATTATTTGATATTTCTCTGCCAGTACCACGCCGAGGCATACAGAGGAACAAATCAACAGGATAAGAAGGACCCAGATCAGGCTGACAGAGCCGGCTCCCAATATGGATGTAATAGAGCCAAAGCCATTTTTAATGTCACTTTCGTAATCATAAACCGAAAAAACCAAAAGGTTGACAAGTGCCAACAGAGTCAGTTGTATAAACAGAATGAAATCTATTGTTTGCAGTGAATCCAGTAGGGAAATGGGTGTCAGGAAAATTCCGGATGCGTAACCTATGGCCACGAGTAGTTCTTTAAACCAAAGGCCGGGAAGAAAGTAAACCAACATCAGGTACAGGATGCAGCAAGCTGCTAAAATAGCTCCGGCCCTGATAATTTCAACAGGCAAATAATAGACATTAATCAACCCCAATATGGAAACGATTCCAGCGAAAAAAACGATTCGCTTAAAGTGCTTCTGATGAAATACTCTTCGTGGGTCGGAGGTCCTGATATTTCTTGAATCTATCAGGTGATCAACGGAATAAATAAGCCATACTGTGATTGCCAATGCCAAATAGACACTGATAGGAATAATCAATTCATAGAGAGACCCAAGGAAGCTGAGAAAAATAACTGCACCTAAAACGATATCCAGAGATAACCATCTGAAATACCGATAGAGAATCATTATCCCTGGCTTAGTGCTTCAGCACCTCCAACAATCTCAAGAATCTCTTTTGTAATGGCTGCCTGACGTGTTCTGTTATATGTCAGTCGCAGTTCTTTGAGCAGTTCCCCTGCGTTGTCCGTTGCCTGATCCATCGCTGTCATCCTTGCGCCCTGCTCCGATGCATTCGATTCCAGCAAAGTCCTGTAGAACTGGATCTTAAGCGATTTAGGAATGATTTCTGAAAAGATAAATTCCTTGGTCGGTTGGAAGATGTAATCCGTTGAGTTTGTCGCATCTTCCTCTTCTTCGTTCATTTGAATGGGAAGAAACTGCTCAGATTTTATTTGCTGAACAGCTACATTTTTAAACTCATTGTAGATGATTTCTATTTTGTCATACACTCCACTGGAAAAAGCATCCATGACATACTCTGCCGCTTCACGTACTTCATCAAATGTAAGCTGCCCCATCAAAGTAGCAAACTGGTCATCGACATTGTACCCGCGTTTCCTGAAGTAATCCAGAGACTTCTTACCTATTGGAAGGATATATAATGATCCGTTCTTTTCCTGACTGGCATATTTCTCCTGGATCAGGTTTCTGGCAAACTTGAATGCATTGTTGTTGAAACCCCCGCACAAACCTCTATCAGAACTTACTACAACCAGTAAGACATTATTCTCTTCTCTTTGTATGCTATAGGGATTGTTTAGACTTTCAGCATCTACACCCCCTGAAACATTCTGGATGAGCTTTGTGAGCTTCTGGGAGTAAGGCCGCATCTGTGTAATCCTGTCCTGAGCTCTCCTCAGTTTGGCAGCAGCCACCATTTTCATTGCTTTGGTGATCTGCTGTGTGGATGTTACAGACTGTATCCTACCTTTTACTTCCTTAAGATTCGCCATGCTTAATTACTGCTATTTTTTGGTATACTGAGCAGCAAGATCTTTTGCTACTTCACCCAGCTTATCAGTTACTTCGTCAGTCAATTGACCTGCTTTCAGTGCCTCAAGCACCTTTTTATGCTTGGCTTTCATGATTGACAAGAATTCTTTTTCAAAGTCCTTCACCTTAACTTCAGGTACTTTATCGATAAAGCCTTTGGTAGAAACGTAAAGGATGGCTACCTGCTCTTCTACCGGAGAAGGAGAATACTGAGGCTGCTTAAGGATCTCCTGATTCCTTCTACCTCTGTCGATAACTCTCTGAGTCGCAGGGTCCAGGTCGGATCCAAACTTTGCAAATGCTTCCAGTTCACGGAACTGAGCCTGATCCAACTTTAAGGTACCAGCAATTTTCTTCATTGATTTGATCTGTGCCGAACCACCCACTCGGGATACGGAGATACCTACGTTGATCGCAGGACGAATACCAGAGTTGAAAAGGTTGGTCTCGAGGAAGATCTGCCCATCAGTGATCGAGATCACATTGGTAGGGATATAGGCAGAAACGTCACCTGCCTGAGTCTCAATGATAGGGAGGGCAGTGAGTGAACCACCACCTTTTACTTTTCCTTTCAATGAAGGAGGAAGGTCATTCATTTTAGCTGCAATCTCATCGTTGTTGATGATTTTTGCCGCACGCTCCAACAATCTTGAGTGAAGGTAGAAAACGTCTCCAGGGTATGCTTCACGTCCCGGAGGTCTTCTAAGAAGTAGTGAAACCTCCCGATAAGAAACAGCCTGCTTAGAAAGGTCATCATAAATCACCAAAGCAGGTCTTCCGGTATCTCTGAAGTACTCTCCGATAGCTGCTCCCGTAAAGGGTGCAAAGAACTGCAATGGTGCTGGTTCTGATGCTGCAGCACTCACTACTGTGGTATAAGCCATGGCACCCGCTTTTTCCAGAGAAGCCACAATTCCGGCAACGGTCGAAGCTTTCTGTCCTACGGCTACGTAGATACAATATACAGGTTCGCCACGATCGTAAAATTCTTTTTGGTTGATGATGGTATCAATAACCACAGCAGTTTTACCTGTCTGACGGTCACCAATTACAAGCTCTCGCTGTCCTCGTCCGATAGGAATCATTGAGTCGATCGCTTTGATACCGGTCTGAAGTGGCTCGTTTACCGGCTGTCTGTAGATTACACCAGGTGCTTTTCTTTCCAATGGCATTTCGAAAAGCTCACCTTCAATGCTTCCTTTTCCATCTATGGGTAACCCCAGGGTATCAACAACCCTTCCGCACATGCCATCACCTACCCTGATCGAACCGATCAACCCTGTTCGCTTCACGGTATCTCCTTCCTTCACATCACTGGAATCTCCAAGCAATACCGCTCCTACATTGTCTTCTTCCAGGTTAAGCGCCAAAGCTCTCAGACCATTGTCAAATTCCAATAGCTCGCCTGCCTGAGCGTTGCCCAATCCGTAGATCCTGGCTACACCATCCCCTACCTGCAGTACTGTTCCGATTTCCTCAAGTTGTGCTTCTGTCTTTTGGTTAGAGAGTTGCTCTCTAAGTATTGCTGAAACCTCGTCGGGTCTAACTTCTGCCATAGTTTTGAATTTGTGCCTTTACAGGCGATTATATCGTTTCGTTTTTAAATTTTAATCCTATTTCTTTGAGATGTCCGCTGATTGATTCATCCAGCTGCTGATCTCCCATTTTTAATAAGTATCCACCTATCACATCAGGATCTACCTTTTCTATGATCAATGGCTCCTTTTTGGAGATCTTTTTGACCAACTCACTAAATTTCTTCCTTAATTCATCTGTAAGAGGCGTTGCGGTAGTCAACTTCACCTCCTGAATTCCCTTCTTCACATTGTATTTCTCGAGAAAGACCTGTGCTATCTGAGGAAGTACAGCCTCTCTGTTTTTCCTTGAAATAACGTCAAACGCTGTTAGCGTCAGCTTATTCATTTTCTTATCAAAGATCTTTTTGAGGATCTCTGCCTTCTTCAAATGAGGGATGATGGGGCTTTTGAGCATCAAAGCCAATTCTCTATTGGACTTACATAGATCCAAAAATAACTTCATGTCATTCTTTACCTCTTCCAGCACACCTTGCTGATCTGCAAGTTCCAGAATAGGGGAAGCATATCTCGCCGCTAGCCTTGTATTTGACATGATTAGTTGACTTTAACTTCTTTCAGAAATTTTTCGATCAGATCTTTCTGTGACTTATCATCACTTAGTTTTTCTCTTAGCAGCTTCTCAGCAATATCCAGGGATAAAGATGCTACCAGGCTTTTTACCTCTTGAAGCGCTGCTTTCTTTTCTCCTTCAATGGCACTCTTTGCATCGGCAATCATCCTGTCGGCGATCACTGACGTTTCAGCTCTGGCGTCCTCTTTGATCTGATTCGCTGTAGACAAAGCTTCCTTCAGCATCTTGTCTCTTTCCATCCTGGCTTCCTGAAGCAGGTATTCGTTGTCTTCTTTGATCTGCGCCATCTCCTCTTTTGCAAGATCAGCTGCTTTGAGAGAATCAGCAATGGCTGTTTCACGCGTCTTCAATGCACTGGCTACAGGCTTCCATACGAAAACGGCCAATACGGCAAACACAATCAGGAAAACAACTGTTTGCCAAAATATAAGTCCAATATCAGGGGTTACTAAATCCACAGTATTTCAGTTTTGTTTTTGAATAATTAAAACCTGACCATGACACCTAATGTGAACATGATCAGGCTTTTTGGTAAATTAAATACCTGCGTTAGTAGCAAGGAATCCAATAACCGCAGCAAACAATGCAACTCCTTCTATCAAGGCTGCTGTTACAATCATTGCTGTCTGGATCTTGTTACCAGCTTCGGGTTGTCTAGCGATACTTTCAGTAGCACCTTTACCAATTAGTCCAATACCAATTCCGGCACCTAGTACAGCTAAACCTGCTCCAATTGCTCCCATAATTCTAAATTTAAATTGTATAGTTATTCAAAAAAATACTCGTTAATGATGCTCTACCTCCTGCACTGCCTCTCCAAAATACATGGATGACAACAAGGTGAAGACATATGCCTGCAAAATTGCAACAAACAACTCCAACATATTCATCACCGTAGCAAACACAGCAGATAAGATACCTACCGCAAAGCTCTCAGCAATGAAGGTGAGACTTAAAATACTCAATATGATTACGTGGCCAGCTGTGATGTTCGCAAAAAGTCGAATCATCAGTGAAAATGGCTTTGTAAAAATTCCTATGATCTCAATGGGCCATAGAATCAGATAAAGAAAAAACTTTCCTCCCCAACCCATGGAGCTTCCCAACGGATCAAAGATGTGACTCCAGTAAGCTCTGTTGCCTGTAGACACTGTGATGACCCAGCTAAAAACCGCCAACACCATGGTCACTGCAATGTTTCCTGTAAGGTTAGCAGCACCGGGAAGTAACCCCAGCATGTTGCCAAACCAGATGAAGAAAAACAATGTCAGCATGTAAGGCAAATACCTTTCGTACTTGGGACCAATGTTGGGTTTCACGATATCATCTCTGACAAAAATGATGATTGGTTCAAAAAATGACTGGAGACCTTTTGGCGCTTTAAGCGGGTCTTTCTTGTAGCTTTTCGCAACAGCCATAAACAACAAGATCAGGATGATCGAGTTGATGAACAAAAAGAGAACGTTCTTGGTAATGGAAAAATCCAATACGTGAGCTCCTCCTTCTAATGTAATGTGATCATGATCCATCACGTAGCCATTGTAAGGCACTGGCTCATGATGTTCATTCTGAAAATTGCTGGACATGAAAATATCAAGACCTTTCTCCTCAGAATATACGATGATGGGAAGAGGTACAGTCACTCCATGGGTGATCTCCCAGGAATGAGAATCCTTGATGTGATGGTCTATCAAAGCGCCTGGATTGAAGGAGCCATGATCGCCTTCACTGGCAGGGTCAGCAGCTGCCTTTAGTGATCCGGTTGAGATGATAAATACAAAAACAGCCAAAAGGCTGATTTTCAATGCTTTAAATCTTGTGTAGAATTTCTTTCGATCCATCAATTGAGGTTCTATCCCTTAATTCCGCCGCAAGTTAGCCAATACCACTATTAATTCAAATATTAAATAAACCAAATAGAGGATCGAAAATTGGACCATGAAGGAGAAAAGATCAGGTGTTTTCAGCAAATAGAAAATAGTAAGCACCATCAGACTGGTGATCATCCTAAACCCCACTGCTCCAATTATATATATAGGGAATTGTGACGCTTCTTTTTGTGCCATTTGCATCAGCCATGCCACAGGCACAGACTGGGCAAAAAAGATGATCACTAAAAGATGAAATTGTGGATGAAGCATCCCATTGAGCAATGAATCATTGATCAGATAGTATGCCAGCAACAAAATAACAGAAATGATGATGGAGGGAACGAGGTATTTCTTCAATCCTTATTGATTAATCGCTTAAACAAATACCAGATGGTTCCTGCCATGCCCAGGAATACTGATAGTATCAAAATCCAATGAGATCTCGGACTATATAGCTGACTCAATTTATATCCACCCCAGATACAGAGCAGATTAAATGATGCAACTTCAATGGCCAGGCCTGAAAACCTGGCGTACGAATTGTCTCTTTTAGGACTGGGCCTGGAGGAGTGGCTGTCTTTCGGATTCCTGGCCAATGTTTATCTCCTTACTTTTTACTCCCATTTTACATTTTCCATTGAAGGTGGCACCGGATTCTACAATCAATTTGTTTGAGATGATGTCTCCTTCTACTACTGATGAAGCTTTCAATACCAATACCTCAGTGATTTCTACAGAGCCCGTAATGTGCCCTGCGATCTCAGCATTTTGTGCCAGCACACTCCCTTCTACATAAGAAGAGTGGCCTAGTGCTACTTTAGATTTGGTCTTAATGTTACCTATCACCTTTCCTTCAACACGTATATTTCCAAAGGTCTCAATGTTGCCTTCTAAGGTTGTTCCTTTTCCGATGATGTTGCTGGAGTTGCTCAGCTCCTCCATTACTTTGGGGTCTTGTTTCTTTAACATAACTCTCTATTCAAGTGTCTAACTTATCTTTTATTGGCTAAATCAAATTACCGTAGTTCAAGCAGTAATTTATTGGCCTGATCAAATCACTATTCATTTTCAAAAAGCCACATATTCCTGTGGGTTTACCGGATTACCATTGTGCCACAATTCAAAATGCAAATGAGGCCCTGAGGTCAATTCGCCGGTATTTCCAATGATAGCAATAATTTCCCCTCCGGTGACAAAACTACCAACGTTTTTTAATAATTCCGAATTGTGCTTATAAACTGAGATCAGATTTCCTCTGTGTTGTACGCCCAAAACATACCCACTGTCGAGGGTCCAGGATGAAAAAACCACCACTCCATCAGCTACACATTTTACCGGTTCATTTTCTTTGGCCACTATGTCCGTCCCAAAGTGATTGGTCTTTGGATTGAATCCATCCGAAACAATTCCCTCCAAAGGACTAAACAGATACAACTCCCTAAATTCGCCACTCTCCCTGGTTTGGAACGTCAGCACTCCGAGTTCCTCATTCTCAAATTCAGCCCGGATTTGCGAATCGATGGGTTTGATATCTTCTTCAAGATCCACTTCAGAAGTACCAATAGAGACATTCCCAGTGATGTCTTCCAGTGAAGAAAACCCCTCGGTATCACCACTGACAATTTTCTTAATATTGGTCACATATTGATCCTTAATGATCATTTCCTGCTCAAGAGAATCGATTTTCATCGTGAGTGCCAGGAGCTGCCTGTTAGTCTGTGATTGTACAAACCTGGGATCCAGCCATTGCTCGAGGGTAAATGTAACCAGGTAAATGGCCAACGACAGGGTGATCAGAAAGGCGACCCCCATCAAAAGGATTACCTTGGCATAGGTAAAACTGATGGTCTTCTTTTCTGCAAAATTCTCCTCATTACGGATAATCAGCAGGTACCTGTTAGTAAGCCAGTTGGATAATGTTTTTCTTGCTGCCACTATGCCCTTTTCTTTAGCGCCAAAGATAACCGAATTCAGATGTATAAATGAATACCCGGATAATTTCCAAAATCCATTTTGAATCTAACCTGATTATCTTTGCAAGATTAAGGATTTCAGGTCGTTCTAGGATATATAAAGTTTAATTGTCTTCATTGAAAAGATACGCATCATACATATTTAGTGGTCTATTGATCTTCTTCTTTGCATGCGCTAACCTGGACAACCCACTCAGCACAGGTTACAATGATCTCACGGCACATTTCAATTCCTACTTTATCGCCAAGGAGCGCATGAAGGAAATTGAAACTGCTATACACGACAGGTATGAGTGGAACTACAACAAGGTCCTTCCTATTTACCCACAGTTTGATACCACGGATGCCAAAGCGCTGGAGACCGAAATCAAAGATTGTATCGAAAAAGCTTCCATCTCCATCCAGCGACACCCCGACTCTAAATGGGAAGACGACGCCTATGTGCTGGTAGGCAAGGCCAGATATTACTCTGTGGAATTCCCGGATGCCATCGAAACCTTTAAATATGTAAACAAACACAGCAAGGATAAGCATGAACGCCACAAGGCATTGATCCAATTGCTAAAGACGTTTGTTGAGTATGGCGAATTCAACAATGCCATTGCTGTCTCGGACTATTTGAGCAAGGAAAAACTCAATAACAAGAACTTACAGGATCTCTACCTCTGCAGGGCCTATCTCTACCAAAAAAGAAATGATAAAAATCTGATGGTGCAAAACCTGGTAAAAGCTGAGGAGCTGATGACATCCTATTCTGAGACTGCCAGGGTAGAGTTTATTATCGGTCAGGTATACCAGGAGTTGGGCTTCGATGCAGAGGCCTATCATTATTATGAGAGATCCCTGAAGAACAATCCAGATTATGAGCTTTCCTTCTATACGAAGCTCAACATGGCCCAGGTGACCGAACTTACCAGTTCCGGAGACATCAGGAAGGTGAGAAAATACTTCAGGAAACTGCTGAAAGACACCAAGAATACGGAGTACAAAGACAAGATCTATTATGAAATGGCAAACTTTGAGCTGAAGCAGGGAAATCTGAATGAAGCCATTGACTTGTATAAGATGTCGATTCAAAACAGTGTGCAAAATCAGCGTCAGAAAGGATATGCATATCTAAAGCTCGGACAAATCTATTACGACAGCCTCAAACAGTTTGAACTGGCACAAGCCTATTACGACAGTACGGTGAGTGTGATGCCTAAGGATGAAGAGGGATTTGAAAAGATCAGGCAACGACAGGAAATACTGGATGACTTTGTGGTTCAGGTACTCACCATCCGGGAAAACGACAGCCTCCTGGTACTCTCCAATCTACCCAAAGACTCTGTACTCGCATTGGCCACTTCTATCGTTGAGGAGAAGGCAAAGCAGCAGGAAGAGGATCGTAAGAAAGAAGCAAAACGCCAATCCAGGGTCCGCACAGCTTTTGATCAGCAAAACGTCGGACTTATTCAGCCGGGTGTGACCCAGGGAGCCAAATGGTATTTCTATAATCCAACGACTTTAGGCAGAGGTGCTTCAGAGTTTAAACGAGTTTGGGGATCCCGGCCACTCGAAGACGATTGGAGAAGAAGCAATAAGACTTCCGGACCCATTGCTTCTAATACCCCTAATAAAGTAGGCACCCTCCAGAAAGTGCAGGAAGAAGATGAAGAAAGAAGCAGCGACGGTGAAGTAGCCAGTATGGTATCCAAAGTTCCTTTTGAAGATACACAAAAGGAAGTACTTAAAAACCAAATTGAAGAGGCATTGTACAAGCTTGGCTTCATCTATAATTTCAAACTGGAAGAAAAAGAAAATGCGATCACCACTTTTGAGCAGCTCAACCTGAGATTCCCGAAGTCAACTTATCGTCCTGAGATACTTTATCAACTTTACCTGCTCTATAAAACGATCGATTCGGATAAATCTTTCGAGAGAGCCAATCAACTCAAAGCAGAATACCCAGAGACCATCTATGCCAGGTTGGTTGACAACCCGAATTATACGGAGGAAAGTCATGCCCTCACAGAAGAGCTGAAAATAATCTATAACGATGCCTACAGGATGTACAGCAATGGATTGGTAAAAGAGGCGCAAAAGAAACTCGATAGCGCCCTTACACTTCACCCAGAAAATGACTTCAGTGATAATTTGAAACTACTTCAAATCATGTGTACCGGAATCCTGGACGGGCAATACCGATATCAATACGAACTAAACAACTTCATGAAAGATTATTCCGAAAGCGAGCTTAAGCCATATGCTCAGCAATTGGCCAAACATTCGGAAGATTATCAGATCAAATTATTTAGCAGTAGTAAAGCAAAATTCAGTGATAATTTAAATCAGAAGCACTATTCACTGATCGTTTATGCAAACAAAAGCAGCCTTGCAGAATCCATCCCATCAGAAATTGATAAATTTATAAAGGACAATAGTTTTGCACTGAAAACAGGAAATCTCATCCTCGACGAAAAAAATGCGATGGTGATGGTCAATGAGTTTCCGGGTAAAGGAAGTGCTACCAAATTTGTACAAAAAATGAACGCAGAGTTGACCTTGTCAGATACATATAAAGGAGAAACTTTCTACTATTTGGCCATCAGTGAAGATAATTTTGACGTATTTTACCAAACAAAAGATCTTGACGCCTACCTGAACTTTTTTGAAAAAAATTATTGAAGGTTAAATGAATAAAAGACTAGTAAGGACAATTGTTATTCTAATATGGGCCATTTTCCTATTTGGAGTAATCTCCGTCCCTTTGTTGTTTTACGCAGTAAAAACTGATTACAATGGTTTATTCGGAGGGCTGCCAAGTCTTCAGGCACTTGAAAGACCAGATCCTGAGCTCTCTTCAGAGATTATCAGCGCAGATGGTGTTTCCCTGGGAAAATATTACCGAACCAACAGAACCCCGGTCACGTTTGAAGAGTTGTCGCCAGAAATGGTGAACACGCTGCTGGTCACTGAAGATATCCGGTTTAAAGAACATCCGGGAATCGATCTACGGGGATTGATCAGGGCCATCATTGGCAGGGTGACTTCTCTGTATTCCGGAGGTGGGAGTACCATTACCATGCAGCTGGCAGAAAACCTGTTCCGAACAGAAACGGAAAACAAAGGGTCACTCTACAAATACCCTGCTTTAGGTCAGGTTATCACCAAGCTAAAGGAGTATATCATCTCAATGCAATTAGAGCAATCTTATACCAAAGAGGAAATTCTTGCCATGTATCTTAATACCGTTCCATTTGGTAGCAATGCTTTTGGGATCAAGGTTGCAGCTCAGACATTTTTCAACAAGCTCCCCTCTCAACTAACTTATAAGGAATCTGCTTTGCTGGTAGGAGCACTGAATGCACAGACCCGCTATAGCCCAATTCTGAATCCGGAAAATGCGCAGGCAAAACGTACCGAAGTGCTTTACAATGTCTACAAGTATGGACTTATTGACAAAGACGCTTTTGATACCCTGAAAGTCTCAGATTTCGGGTTGAATTATAAAGTAGAAAGCCACAATGAAGGGATAGCCACATACTTTCGTACCGTCCTGGGTAATTACCTGATGTCGTGGACCAAAGAAAGAGATCTGGACTTATGGGGTGATGGTCTCAAAATCTACACAACCATTGACAGCAGGATGCAAATCTATGCAGAAAATGCAGTGAGAGAGCACATGGATACCCTTCAACAGATCTTTGATACGCACCTTGGGAATCGCGCACCCTGGATCGATGAGGAAGGAAGAGAAATTCCCGACTTTCTGGATAATGCTGTCAAGAAGACGGATTATTACCAGTTTCTGGTAGAAAAATATGGCAAATCAAGTGATTCAGTAAAAATAAAACTACGTGAGAAACGACCCATGCGGGTATTTTCATGGGATGGTGAAATCGATACACTTTTCAATGTCTATGACTCTTTAAGATATTTTAAGGGATTCCTGCAAACAGGATTTATGGCAATGGATCCTAAAAGTGGTCAAATCAAAGCCTGGGTAGGGGGAATAGATCACAAGTATTTCAAGTATGACCACGTCATGTATAGTAAAAGACAACCAGGGTCGACTTTTAAACCCTTTGTTTACACCGTAGCCATTGACAACGGGTATTCTCCTTGTTTCCCACTGGCTGACGTACCGGTATCTCTGTCTAACAATGGTGAACCATGGACCCCTCAAAACTCCAATGGAAAGTATTCCGGTGAGGTGATGACCATCAGGCAGGCGATGGCCAGGTCTGTTAACAGTATCACCGCAGTCATGATGCGTCAGCTACAACCAAGTACCATTAAAGAGTATGCCAGAAGGATGGGTATACAAAGTGAATTGGCAGCTGTACCTGCCATGGGACTTGGAGCTGGAGGAGATGTGTCTGTCTACGAAATGGTGGGAGCTTATTCCACATTTGTCAATAAGGGTACACATACCATCCCAACTTTCCTTGATAGAATCGAAGATCAGAATGGAAATGTGATTCAACAGTTTGCGCCTGATAAACGAGAGGCTATCAATGAAGAGACAGCATATATCATGCTTCACATGCTCAAAGGGACTACAGAAGAAGTCGGTGGTACTGCACATGGTTTGAGTGCTGAGGTAAAGAGCGGAAATGAAATTGGTGCTAAAACAGGAACGACTCAAAACGCTTCTGACGGATGGTTTATGGGAGTGACCAAAGATCTGGCTGCAGGGGCATGGGTTGGTGGTGAAGAGCGAAGCATCCGATTTGAATACTGGGCGCTTGGCCAGGGAGCACGAACAGCTATGCCTATCTGGGACAAGTTTATGCAGCAGGTTTATGCAGACCCAACACTGGGTTATACCAAAGGACCGTTTCCTAAACCCGTAAAACCAATCACCGTGGAGCTTGATTGTAGCAAGTATGAAGCTGGCACACAGCCGGAAGATACCATAACCTATGATGTAGTTGAGGAAGAAGCCATCTTCTGATGCAGGCCCAGAAGTTTGCTACCGATGAATATCTGCACCTGCCTCATCAGCCTGGTGTCTACAAATTCTTTGACTCAAAGAATATCATCATCTACGTAGGCAAAGCCAAAGATCTGGCCAAAAGAGTCTCGAGTTACTTCAACCGTGCAGGCCTTACCAACAGGAAGACTTTTAAGCTGGTAGGGGAAATCAAATCCATTGAGATCGTGCTCGTAAACTCCGAATTTGATGCGCTATTGCTCGAAAACAGCCTGATCAAAGAACATCAGCCCAAGTACAACATCCTGCTCAAGGATGACAAAAGCTTTCCAAGCATATGCGTGACCAATGAACGCTTCCCACGTGTGTATTCCACCCGTAGAATCATCAGGTCCAAAGGAGAATACTTTGGTCCTTACACCAGCGTAAAAGCCATGGATGGTGTCCTTGATCTATTGCGAAAACTATATAAGATCAGGACCTGCAATTATGTGCTTTCGGAAGAAAACATCAGGAAGAAAAAATTTAAGGTCTGTCTGGAATATCACATTGGAAACTGTCTGGGGCCTTGTGAGGGTCTACAGGAAGAAAAAGACTACCTGGAGGATATACAAAGTGCCAAGGAAGTACTGAAAGGCAATATCTCTGTGGTGAAAAACAATTTCCTGCAACGCATGAATGATGCCGCGAGTGAGTTGAAATTTGAAACCGCACAGGACTACAAAAACAGGTTGGACCTTCTGGAGAAATTCCAATCCAAATCTTTGATCGTGAATCAAAAGATTACGGATATAGATGTGGTGGGTATCCTAAGCTTTGAGGATAAGCTATTCATCAATTATATGAAGATCCAACATGGAACCATTCGGGTGAGTGAGACCATGGAGACTACCCGTAAAATTGATGAACCACTCGACGAACTGTTGCAGGTATTGGTGTTTAATCTCAGGAATAAATATGACAGCGAGAGCCCAGAGATCCTTTCAAACAAAGAAATCACTAATTGGGAGGGCGTAATAGTTACCATACCACAGATTGGGGATAAACGAAAACTGGTAGACCTTTCTGTGAAAAATGCTTTGTTCTACAAGAATGACAAAGTAAAGCGAATTGAATCCGCAAAACCTTATGCCACTAAAGTTCTTGAACAACTTCAGGCTGACCTGAGGTTGACAACTTTGCCTAAACATATTGAATGTTTTGACAACAGCAACATCCAGGGTACCAACCCTGTGGCATCAATGGTTTGCTTCAAGAATGGCAAGCCCAGCAAAAAAGACTATAGAAAATTTAATATCAAAACGGTTGAGGGTCCTAACGACTTCGCCTCCATGAAAGAGGTCGTAGGTCGTAGATACTTTCGGTTAAAAAAAGAAAATACCGCACTTCCCGACCTGGTCATTGTGGATGGTGGCAAAGGACAGCTTAGCTCGGCTGTTGAGGCACTGAAAGAGTTGGATATTTATGGCAAAGTACCCATTGTCGGTATTGCCAAGCGGCTTGAAGAAATCTATTATCCGGAAGACACGTTGCCCATGTATATCAGTAAAAAGTCGAGTTCTCTTAAGCTGCTTCAGCAACTCAGGGATGAGGCCCATCGTTTTGCCATTACGTTTCACAGGCAAAAGCGAAGCAAAGCTTCCGTCAAATCAGAGCTGGATGCAATTGCTGGCATTGGCCCTAAGACCAAAAGCTTATTGCTGACAGAATACAAAAGCGTGAAACGTATCAGTGAATTGGGGGTAACCGAACTATCAGAGCTGATCGGACTGAACAAGGCAAAGATTATCAGAGAGTACTTTGAGGGAAAGAATAAGTAGGAATTTCTCCCGCGGCGATGACACAAAACCCGTCTGAATCACTCCTTTTCTTAAGAAACCTCCAGATAACACAGAAATGAAATTCATTTTATCTGATCAATAAAAAAGGGGATCATTTGCATGACCCCCTTTCTTTCTATAAGATAAAATTACTAACCTAGTATTCCCATAATTCGCTCTCGTATTCCATCAAATTGTTCTCAAGCTCCTGAGATAGTAAAACAGCGTCGAATACTTCCGTAGTCAACTGTCTCACATCAAGATTTTGAGCATTTGATACTTTTACGATAGGCGCTCTGAACAATCTTAACTCAAATGCGTCAGCAATATTTCTATGCTGTGCCTGGTTTTGGTTGTTGAACCAGATGGCCTTCTCAGCATATGGTCCTCTAAAAAGGTCTACCACATCCTGGTACTTAAAGTGAGCCACCTTCTTTTCAAATCCTGCCGGATTCCAGGTAAGGTCTCCTGCTGGTAACGCAATAGAGATCGCCCGGATATACCACAGCATTCTTGATCTGTTTCTGTCGAAAATCACATCTTCTCTCAGATACGCCACAGAAAACAAATCCGGTGGAATCGGATCATACTCCTTAGTGGTTTCCTGCTCGGGAGCTGGCTCAGTACTGGTCTGGGTATCCCCGAAACCACCACCAAATCCTCCACCACCGAAGGAGTCAAATCCGCCTCCGCCACCACCAAAGGCATCCTGCTGACGCTCGATGGAAACGGCTGCTTCAAATTCATCATCTGCAAGCAGATTGATGCATGAGTCACTTCTATATGGCTTGATCAGTCCTTCTCGAACTGCTTCAACCAATAATCTCGACAATTCTGCATTCTTAGAAAACAGCGGCCGATTTTGTCGCTCTTTTAAGTCCATCCTTCTCCATACCTGTCTTTCGAACATGATATGTGCATCAAGTACTTCCGATTTAATGATCGGCTGCCCCTTATCCTGGGCAGTGATGGCACCTGATGCCAGGAGAATGAAGACAATTGCATAACTTATTCTGTTCATTACCTGTTTGTTTTACTTCAACTATTGTAGAGGAATATTGTAAAATTTATTCCTCACAGGGAAAGGCTCTACCTGTCCTCTAAAATTTTGTCGTTGTACCAGCTTGATCTCAACATTCAGCAAATCTCCCTTTCTGGCACTAGCTAGCAAAGATGCAAGATTAGCCGCACCACCCGATACGTTCATTGAACCCCTGGCCAATCCACCACTTACTAAGGTAAGTGTAGCTTCAGCAACCCTGAACTTTGCATCATCAGGAAGCGTTTGCTGGAAGTTTTCATCTGGAACAGCTGCAATTTGCATCCTTGGGGTCTTGGCCGACATACCTGCTTTCAGGTTGATCGGGCCCTGAGGAGAAGCAAATACAATGTCCGGTGGCGGAACTGGTCTTACACCAAATTCTTTGCTTCCAATATAGGTACCACCATTCGAAACATTCAATACCACCTTATCCGTAGCAGTTGGAACAAGGGTTACCTGTGTACCTCCACCAGAAATGGCAGCTGCTCCCTGTGCAGAGAAAGAAGGAACGAATGTTGGGCCTAAGCCTTGTACAGTTACATTCAGGCTGTTGCCACATCTCCAATACAAAGCGTTTACAGCAGTAGACTGTACCTGGATGACCGGTTGAATAACGAAGTACTCAATCTCATTGGTGAAGGTGGTATCCCTTCCCCCGGGCATGGTTACTGAAATCTCTGCCTTATAAGTTTGTCTGGAAAGACCGTTTTTATCATAATTGCTGGCTCTGGCAGTAAATTCTACCAATCCGATACCTCTTTCATTGACAGGTATCTTGTTACCATTGTAAGCCATCGTAGGTGTGACCCCTGAAGACGATGCAGCAATAAACATTTCTGCACTGTATTTTGCTCCGGCAGTTACATATTTAGATTCAGGTCTAACCATCGCATTGATCTGGTCAAATTTGAGGTCACCTGCTCCTACTTTACCAGCAAGGTAGCCAATTGCTCTGGTCTCATATCCCAATACACGAGATTGGAATTCACTTAGTGTAGCTAGACCCGCTGGTGTTGGTGAAGCGTCAAACGCTAACGTAGAAAATTTCTTTCCTTTTTGGTTAGGGTCCAGGCTGTAAACCGGATCTTCATCCGCATCCAGTGCGATGGGTTGATAGTGCTCTACTTCACCAGGATCAGCTCCAAATGCAGCAACCATATCTGCTACATATTGAGCGTATTCATTCAGGAGTTGCTTGAGTCTTGCTCCATGCCCTTCTCCGCCTTCTTCTTCCGGCATCATGTAGTGTCCTACCTTATCATAGTCGGTTTTACCAACCAGATTCTTGGCATCACCCACGTAATCTGGCTCAGTTTCTTCCAGGTATCCACCCGTTAAATCAATTAATGTATCCTTTAACATTGTGATATCCTGAACTACCTGATCTGCTTTGGCTCTCAGCTCAGCAGCAGCTTCAGCGATTTTGACGTCTGCTGGTCTGCTTCCCAGATCAGCCACGGTGCTTTTGATACTTGATAAGGTCTGAATATTTCGCTCTGTTGTCTCGTTATTGGCTCTTACCAAAGAGTCATTCAAAAAGACGAACTTGTCAATTACGGTCGAGCTGACGTTCAGTGCCAACAATGCTGTTAGCACGAGATACATCATCCCGATCATCTTCTGCCTTGGTGTTTCTTTTCCTCCAGCCATGTTCTTTCGGTGTTTAGCTTATTTGTGGAAAAATTAACCTTGTTTCATTGCACTCAACATACTGCCATACACCTTGTTTAGTGAAGCAATATTTGAAGTCAATTGATTTAGTTCTGTCTGGAAAGCAGCAGTTTCTTTTCCTGCTTCCGCCATACTGTTTAAAGCATCCGTAACATTAGAGTAGAACTTGTTCATAGACTGAACATGGCTCTGAGCATCTTTCAACTCCATTTCATAAACGGCATTGAGTGCTCCAAGGCTCTTGGTTACAGTTTGTACCTCTGACTGATAATTTTTTGTGTCCTTAGCAGCATTGGCAATCTCACCAACATACTGTGTGATGTTAGCATACGATTTGTTTACCTCAGCCAACGATTTAGACGCTTGTCTTACATTGCCGGTGTATTCGTTTGTAGCTAGTGCAGCATCTCCAAGGTTGGACATTTTTTTGGCTGAGTCAGCAAGATTTCTCATGCCGTCACCCAGGCTCTTGACCAGTTCGGGACCTATGTTCCCTTCAGCCATCACCTTGTCTAATGAAGCAGAAACTCCTGTTGCTCTTGCAGGAGCTGCCCTTGGAGCCCCATCGTACTCATCAGATAGTTCGGGGTACACTTTGGACCAATCCGGCTCTTTGTGCATTGGTTCAAAAGAACTTAAGAAGAAAATGACTGCCTCAGTGGTAAGTCCGACCCCAAGCATAACTGCCGCACCAGGTAAGTGAAGGATCTTAAACATTGCTCCAACAATAACAATTGCAGCACCTATGCCATAGATCTTAGGCATAATGGTCTTAAAGAGTAACTCTTGGAATCCGCCTTTTTTGCTCATTATTTTAAATATTTAGGTTAGTAACTTATAGCTTTTTTAAAATTCATATCCTGAAGAACGACCAATATAAGTCATTGAGCATCTAAATCCAATAGAAGACCTTGTTGAATCTCTATGCTCAAAAGCACGTGTACCAGTTTCCAGATAATAAGCGATATCTTTCCACGAGCCACCACGCACGATCTTATAGTTTACCCTCTCATCATAATAGGTCGGGTTCAAATCCCAAACCACTGGCATCGAAGCAGGGTTGTAGGCATCTTCGCACCATTCTGCTGCATTTCCAGCCATATCAAAAAGACCGTACTCATTGGCAAAGTATGTCCCAACAGGAGAAGTATAGGCAAAACCATCGTCAAAATAGTTTCCTCTACCTGGTTTGAAGTTTGCCAAAAGACACCCTTTGGTATTTCTTATGTAAGGGTTACCCCATGGATATTTAGCCATATCGCGTCCGCCTCTGGAAGCATACTCCCATTCGGCTTCGTTGGGCAACCTGAATGCAGGCATCTCAAACAATCCAACGCTCGCTCTCCATTCATTCAAATGTTGAGTTCGCCATTTACAGAAAAACCTTGCGGCATTCCAGTCAACACCAACTACCGGATAATCATCAAATGCAGGGTGAGACCAGTAATACACCATCATAGGATCTCCCATGTGGTGTGTAAAGTCTTTGACCCAAACAGTGGTATCCGGAAGTAGATCAGCCACAGAATAACCAGCAGGCAGGTCTACCTCTGATCCCTCAGTGATTGCCACAGTAAACTGTCGGTACTCATTGTTGGTGATCTCAGTCTCATCCATGAAGAATGCACTGATGGTGACCTGTTTGTTAAAGTTGATCTGTGTAGCTGCTACATCTTGGTCAGCTTGCCCCATGTGAAATGTTCCGGCCGGTACAGCCGTCATCCCATAGGGTCTTGTCATTTCCCAGCCTTCCCGGCCTTGAACTCCTATTAGCTCACCACGATCAGAACCTCCACCTCCGCCGAACAGACCGCAACTTTGGGTCAAGACGCCGAGAGAAAGTAATGCCAACGTGGAAAGCGAAAAAACACGCATTTTATTCATAACACCTAATTTGAACTTAGCAAGTATGTAAATTAAACAAACTTTCTTCTAAAATATTGCATCAAAATGGGCCTAAATATATAACCTTCTATTTTTTCAACACAAACTTTGCATTGAAATTATCCAAAAAATACGTCTTTAAGTTAAAAAATCAGTGAAATACCTTAGGTCAAAAACTGAATCTTGGGGTTTTAACTGTTTTCTTCCCACCGAAAATTAAATCAGGAATATCGTACCTAATGAAGATTTCATGAGAGGTAGGCTGTTTGGCATCCTGCTCGTCCACCACATAATCGAATGAATAGCCCAGCTTCAGTACGTTGTCTTCAAGCAGACTATACCCCAGTAAGAGGATAGCCGATTCCGAACGTCGGTAAGAAATTCCGCCCCACATCTTTTCTTTGAAAACTGCCAGTGCACTCAAATCATAGGTAAATCCAACAAGGTCAGACCTGACCAGCACACTTGGCCTGATGACCAGATCCTGGTTGATATTGATTACCGTACCTACCAATCCGGTATAATTTCTCTTAAAATTGTTGCCGAATGAGACTGTATCTAAGTTGATCCCAAAGTTGAAAGAGGGCTCCAAAATATTCAGGGCACTCAACCCAAAGTAAATATTGCCTTTGGTCTGGAAGAATATTCCGGCATTTAAATCTGCTTTTAACTGAGTCTGCCTGGCTCCGACATTGAGGGGGTCTTCAGGATCATTGAACCTCAGCTCATCAAATTTTTCTGTCTGAGAAAAGAAACCCGGCATCACTCCCACGGAAAGGGTTCCAAAACTCAGGTTCCATTTTGATGCTACCGTAAACTGTCCCTGGATATTATTAAGTGGACCCAGGTTGTCATTGGATAAGTTGAAGCCTATCCCGGAAATCACGCTATTGACCGGAATATTTAACGTTAGCAGTTGCGTGCTTGGGGCTCCGCCATCACCATCGAAAGAGCTGGAATATCCTAACCACTGATTACGATACTGAAAAGCAACAAATGCGGATTCCCCGGTGCCTACCCATGCCGGGTTGAAGTAAGAAGGGTTGAGCATGTAGTGGCTGAAAAAAAATCCATTCTGTGCTTTCGACAGAAAGCCCATGCTCAGGAGTAATGAAAGGATCAGCCACTTCTTCATCATTGCTATAAAGGTAAACGCTAAATATTAAAAACGCTTATATCTACAGGTTGTTTGCCTGCTTGATATAAAGTTCCAACGCACCAGTCATAGAAGGTGCATTAGGTAGCGGTGCCTGAATATCTAATATCAGGTTAGCATCTCTCACAGCTTTTGCTGTGGTAGGACCAAATGCTGCTATCCTTGTTTTTTCCTGCTTGAAGCCGGGAAAGTTCTCAAATAGTGACTGGATACCGGAAGGACTGAAAAAAGCAATGATATCATATTTGATATCTGCAAGGTCCGAAAGGTCTGAAGCTACTGTCTTGTAGATCACAGCCTCATTGAATTTGTATCCATTGGTCTCCAGAAATACCGGAATATCATCCTTTCTGATGTTGGAGCAAGGATATAGAAATGTCTCATCCTTGTGTTTTTTCATCACATCAAAAAGATCTGATGCCGTACGCTCACCTGTGAATATCTTTCGCTTCCTGATCACAATATATTTCTGCAGATAATTTGCCGTTTGCTCGGAAACACAGAAATATTTCATATCACTGGGTATCTCTACCTTACTTTCTGTGGCTAACCGGAAAAAGTGATCAACTGCATTTCTGCTTGTAAAGATGATCGCTGTGTGGTCAAGGATGTTGATTTTTTGTCTTCTAAACTCCTTGATGTCTACCGGGTCTACCTGAATAAACTTTCTGAAATCAATTTGTACATTGTATTTTTCAGCAAGCTTGTAATAGGGAGAGTTCTTCTTATCCGTTGGCTCTGGTTGTGATACTAAGATGGATGATACTTTATTGAGCCGTTCCTTGTCTGTAACTAGTAATTCTTCACTCATGCCGTTTCATTATGACTTCGACCTTTTGACCGTTATTTCACTAACCAAAAGATGATTAGGAAAACAGGTAAAAATTCAGTCGTGCAAAGGTAGGAAATTATCAGGAGTTTTTTATGCGAATAAAATTTAACGAACTTAAAATAAAGCCATAACTGGAAAGCGCCCAAAACTAAGATTAAAAGGAGATAAGCCAGATTTACCAGGACAAAGCTTGTATTCTCAATAATGAAAAGATCCGCAAAAAACAAGCCCAGACTGGCAAAAGATAACCAAATGAATATCTGAATAAAATCCTGATACTGAATATTTGGCAAAAACCTGGTTTGGAGTAACATGGCCATCAACCGGGAAAAAATATATTTAGCTAAAACCATCAAAAATACTATCCCCGAAATAAAAAGCCACTGAGAAAAGTACTGATTCCCCCACGTGTTTAAGTATGGCCAGATGCTTAATTCATGATGGATATAAATAATCTGTACTGCTGCAATCAAAGCAAAAATCAAAGTAGTGATTAAGTTTTCGATGTGCCAAAAGCCTTTATAGAACTCCTCAATGTCTGAAGCAGACCTGCTTGCCAGTGGATTGCTCAATACCCACGCAAACTTGGCCGGAAAAGCATATTTCAATGCAGCAGCCACCATCAAAATGATAAGTAATGCCTGCAAATAAAACTCCGACAAACTGTCCAGATTTTTGTCCCTTGGTATGGCCAGGTTATCTGAATGGTTTGACGACACCAAAAGACTTGCACTCAACTGGGCATATCGGTCGTAAGAAACAGACAGGATGAGTGAGTCCATACCAACCTGTTCGCGTAAATCAAATACCCTGAATTTATCGCAGCCCCTTGGGAGTTCCCGGAAATACAGCTTGTTGTTGATCCACACATCTATTGGGGAACCATGACATAGCTTGATGGTGTCAGAATCCGTGAAGTCAGTCAGGTTGAGATTAACGAGGGACTGATCCGTCATGGATGTAACCGGCTTGATCCGATTGTCTTTGATGACAAACCAGTTGTCAATTGATTTTTCATCCACCTGGGCTTGTGAAAGCAGAGCCATCCCAAGACATAAAAAACTTAAAACCATCCTCATATTGTGGCCATTCAAAATCTGGAAGTATATCCTAAATGTATTTTGGTGTTGTTGATATCAAAAGGGATTTCGCTGGAGCTCCCCAATGCGAACGCAAAACTAAACAACCCATTATTAGTATCCAGCGAAAGACCAGCGCCCAGTCCTAAAGGCCCGCTCCACCGTTCAAAAGCTTGAGAGATCATTTGATCATAAAATAGAAAGATATATGATCCCTCCTCAAAATATTGCCTCAACTCCAGCCTGGTTAAAAAATAGTTTTGGGCAAAAAAGAAATTCTCATTGAACCCTCGTAATGTTTTTAACCCCCCCACCCTGTAGAGTTCATTTCTCAAGATTTGGGCATTTTCCAGTAACCGCATGTCATACTCCAGGAACAAGGCAGACTGTCCAAAAAGTATTTGCTGCCATTGAATGTTGGACATCAGCTTATACACCGTGCTGGTTGTGACCAGGGTATCATAGTAGGATGAGGGAAGCGATGTGTTTTTTTCAATGTTTTTTTTGCCCAGTGTAGCTTCTGTTTTGAAAGACCAATAGTTTCTGAAAGAATTTGACCGGGTCTGTTTAGAAAGGCGAATTGAATAGAAGTCTATGGCATAATCTGCAAAAGTTTGGGAGGTGACATGCTCGATATTCGGAGAAATAAGGCTGCCTGAGTTTCTTGAATAGGAACCGTCGAACCTCAGGCTTTTCCCAAAAAGAAATGTCCCAACCTCAAACCTTATATCCCGTGTGATGAAAGTTGTATCCTGTTTGAACAGGTTGAAGCTTCCCCCTACCAGTACATCGCTACCAAACAGATATGGGTGACTATATCCAACTGACAGCTGCTGCGATTGTGCTGCAAATTGCTGCCAGTTGAGCTGAAGCTGTTTGCCGGAATAAAAAAGATTGCCAAGGTTCAGGTCCAGGTATCCCGTGACCAACATACCCCCACTGGTTGTCTGATTAGGTAACAAACCGATGATCCCTTCGAACGAGCTGGATTTGTTCTCTTTCAAACTCAGATAAGTAGTTGCCCGTCCTCCACTAAAAGCGATATCCGGTGGAGTGGAGAGCTCCACAAAGTCCAGCTGTTGTAATTTGTTCTCGACATTTTGATAGGATATTTCATTGAATGGCTTTCCAAGCTCCAGGTGAATAGACTGCTGAATGAACGCCTTTTTAGTCTTTACCTCTGTCAATAACACTACCGTGTCATTCACGATGTAAGGGCCCGGATCAATCATTAAGCTTCCCTGTAACCTTCCTTTTTTATCTTGTGTAATTCCCTGCCAATGAAGTTGTGTAAAGGGGTATCCTTTTGAAATGTAATCATTTAGGATCTGCCGGGAATACTTACCTCTTTTATATTCAACCGCAATCAGATCGTTACCCAGGACCTGTACGCTATCTACGTAGATGGGTTTTTTTTCTCCCCGATGTAAAAAAATATGGGTGCCTGAATTTTGTTGAGAAATGGAGTCAATCCCTGCAAAAAGATAACCATCGATGACAAGCTCATTCACCTTTCTTATTGCCAATTGTGCAGGTGTCTGATCTGTAGATTGCAACTGCAGGCTCTCCTTCCCGTCGAGATAGACCGTGGTCTGACCCATGAGGACGGTCCGGATACCTAAGAAACACATGATCAGAAAAAGTTTTTGCATGACATACTGTGATACCTTTGCAATTTAAGACTGAATCATTGAGCGGCATTTATCTACACATACCATTCTGCAGACAAGCCTGTCATTATTGTGATTTTCATTTCAGCACCAACCTCAAACATGTGGACCAGCTGGTGGATGCCATCGGCAGGGAAATTTCCGAGCGAAAAGGCTACCTGCATGGCGAAAAAATTGAAACAGTCTACTTTGGTGGTGGTACGCCATCCATTCTCAATCAGCGTCAACTAGGCCTTTTGCTTTCAGGGATTCATGAACATTTTCAGGTAGCTTATGATGCTGAAATCACCCTCGAAGTAAACCCGGAGGATGTCAATTTAGCTGCCATAAATATGTGGAAATCGCTTGGAGTGAACCGGGTGAGTCTTGGCATCCAAACCTTTAATGAGGAGAAATTGAAGTATATCAATCGTTGTCACTCCTCTGATCAGGCCATGGAGGCCATGGATTTGATTGCTTCAAATTTTGACAACTACAACGCTGACCTGATCTATGCCATCCCGCCAGCCAGCGACCAAAGCTGGTTGCAGGATGTAGAAGACCTGCTTTCCTATGACCCGCCCCATGTTTCGGTGTATGGATTGACGATTGAGCAGGAAACTGTCTTTGGAAAATGGGCCAGTCAGGGGAAACTGAAAGAAGTTTCAGAATCGGATAATGCACAGGAATATAAATTGGCAATAGAACAACTGGAATCTAGCGGATACATCCATTATGAGATCTCTAACTTCTGTAGACCGGATTATTTTTCCAGGCACAATACCTCTTACTGGAAAGGAGCAAAATACCTGGGCGTTGGTCCGGGAGCTCATTCCTACGATGGTGACTCCCGCAGCTGGAATATCAGGAATAACCCAAAATATATCCGGTCGCTGGAAGAAGGAAAATTTGAGCCCACCCGTGAAGAACTCAGCCCGGCCAACCGTCAAAACGAATATGTGATGACCCGGCTCAGGAATATCTGGGGCATTGATCTTGTTGCCTTTCAAAAAATGTTCAATGCTGATTTTCTTAAAATCAATAAGCCTTTTACAGACCAACTATTCACAAAAAAGCTGGCAATCATCAAAGAAGATCACTTTCACCTGACCAAAGCCGGTTGGTTTTTAGCGGACGAGATTTCTGAAAGACTGATGATTGATGCTTAAATATTTTTGTTAAAAAATCTGGTCAACTTGTTTACTTTCAAGTGGTTATTTCCCAAATTACCTGTCTCAAATTTTTAGTAAACCCACTTGGAACCCAATATCAAAAAGGCAATCATGCTCCTGAAATCCCTGATCTTTCATTATCACGGATTGGATGATGAAGAAAAGACTTTACTGGAGAAGTCTGCCAAAAAGCTGGATGCCTATGATGAGATGCTTTGGGCCAACAAATTTATCGCTGAGGATTATCTCTCAGCCTTTGAGCGTTCCCGTGAATTCTTCAAAAAAGTAATCCCCGACATGGCTGTCCATGATCGATTGAAGCAGCTTCAATCCGTGTGGGAGGACTGCCACCGCAAGGGCTACGTCACAGAATCAGAAACGACCGCCATGCTCATCCTGGCAAAAGACTGGGAGATCGAGTCGGAGTTTTTTGAGATCGTGAAGAGTTAGATCACGCGAATGAAACTCCCGAGTGCTAAAAAAGAAAGATCAGATACCTAGCGCGGAAGTTACTTCCGAGCCAGGAGAGGATGATCATTGAGTTTTAATTGACTTTAATAGGTCAAATATTCCTTCTTTCTTGACGATATACATTCCTAATCGTTCATTTGAAACGCCCTCCTTCAATTGATAGGAATATTTTAGGTCATCATCAATCAGTTCTGAATCAAAGTACTTAAAACATAAACTAGCGCGGAAGTTTCTTCCGTGCGGCGCTATTCCATCAAATCCACATCAATTAATCCCTTTCTCCCAATGTAATCTCGGGCACTTGAATATAGATAATCTTCGGCATGCTCAACGATACCAGCATCAACTGGATTTTCATGTGTATAGTTTAGCTTCTGATCCATGATTTTATTATAGCTTAGTTCAATCGGATGATATGAGTCTTGCCAAAAACAATACTTTTGATGTTTATTACTATGAATTGCTTCATTTCTGAAGATCTCAAGCATCCATTTTTTCCGGCTCTCTGAAGGGTTATTCTCAATGGCTCTACAGACATGCACTGAAGTATACTTCTTAAAATCTCTAATAATATCTTCAATCTTATTATCTCTATTTCGGCCTACAATCATGTGCAAATGATTACTCATTATACACCATGCAGAAAGCACTAAACCTTTCTCTTTTTGACAATGTCTTAAACTATCTAATAGCAGATAGCAGATCACGGTATACCTGTCGGGTAAATACATCCACCCAATGTACTACTGCAAATGTTACAAAGTGCAATAAATCCTGGTCTCCTATTTTATATTTTTCGCTCACGCAATAAATATAGCAAACAGCTGTATTTATTCATTATTAAAATTGTACGGCTTGAGTTATTTAGTACGATCGCACGGAAGTAACTTCCGCGCTAGGTAGAGATGATAAGCTTAATTTCCATTTGTATTAATGACAAATGAAGGAGTAAATACAGTAAATTACCATATAGCTCATCAATCAATAGCCTGAAAAGCTCTTATGCGTCTTATTTATCGACAAATCACGATCGCAGCAATTACTCTTTCATCACTCTGCTCATATGCGCAGAAAGAGATCGATAAAATTTCTTTACTCAATTCAACCGAACAGGTTCAAAGTCTTGTCAGGACCTTGATGACACAAAAATACAACCTCAGATATCCAGCCAGGTATGAAGTAAAAAGCTATAAAGAAATTACAGACAGATTTTTCAACTCTGAAGATTGCCTTGATCTTTCTGATTCTTTGAATCTTTCTGAAGCATATTACAAAAGTGATTTTGACCAGAATGGCCTAACTGATTTATTGGTAATAGGTGAAGACGATCATCTGCAAATCTTTATAGCAATGAATTACGGTGGTGACTCCCTCAAATTATTTCGGTTAACCAGGCAGTTCTGGAACTGCTCTTTTCCAGTGATTCAGAGGGACACTTTGATTAATTACCACTATTTAAAAGTTTTTCCAGTATTCAGACCCACTCCCGCTATGAAAGAGTTGGTTTTCAAGTATGGCGATTTTATCGAATACAATGAAAATTCAGGATTATATGTTATTGAAAGAATTGAATATGAAACTACTCATTGCCTAGGATCATGTCCCATTTTTACACTAGAAATACATCAAAACAGGAAAGCCAAATATCAAAAAAACCCTCACTACCAAAAGAAAGAAAAAACTAAAATCAAAAAAGCAACTATTTCTGAAGAACACTATATGCAAATAGTTGATCTTCTTAACTATATTGATTTTCCAAATCTGGAAGACGACTATCAAATTAATGCTTCAGATAATCAAACCTGCTATTTAAGTATCACTTATAATGATGGAAAAGTGAAGAAGATAAGGGATTATGGTTTACGAGGTACCTATGGACTAGACAGGCTATATCAACTGCTGTTTGATTTAAGATCTAATCAGGAATGGAAGTGATGTTTCAAGGTCTAAACTACAACCGTAAGTAAGTAACAACTAGGCGGAAGTTACTTAGTACGACACCACGGAAGTAACTTCCGCGCTAAAGGCTCAAGTCAGAGACAACACCGACTTTAAGCTGACCAAGTTTCAAAGACTCATCATCTCCTTAAACCTTGCAGCCTGGCGCCGGCTTACTTCGATCTTTTCGCCACCTTTGAGCTGGACGAGTAGTCCGCCATTGAACCAGGTGTCGATCTTGTCTACCCAGCCCAGGTTGATGATGTGTTTTCGGCTGGCCCGGAAAAAGGTTTTACTGTCGAGTCGTTCGTCCAGTGCATTGAGGGACTTATGGATCATGGGTTTGTTTTCCCGGAAATAGACTTTGATGTAGTTACCGTCTGACTCGAATAGCCGGACTTCCGAGAGCTTTACAAACCAGCATTTTTCACCGTCCTTCACAAAGACCTGGTCGTTCTCACCAAGACCTTCTCCCTTCGGAGATCTTTCCTCTTCGAAACGTAATTTATTGATGGCCTCACCTAATCGCTCCTTTTGAATAGGCTTGAGCAGGTAGTCGAGTGCATTAAACTCAAAGGCTTTGATGGCGAACTCATCGTATGCGGTGGTGAAAATCACTTTGGGAGATTTGTCCAGGTCTTCCAGCAGATCAAAACCACTTTTGCCGGGCATCTGGATATCGAGAAAGATCAGGTCCGGATCAATTTTGGTGATCTTTTCCAGTGCATCTTCGGCATCGGTGGCTTCGCCTACCACCTGGATGTCTTTATAGCCTTCCAGCAAGCTCATGAGCTCCTTGCGGGCCAGGCGTTCGTCATCAACTATTAATGCTTTCATGTGTATATCTATTTATTTTCAACGGTCACATGGAATAGTCAGAGTTCTAAACATAGTCAAACATCATTGCTAGTGACGAATATTCATGACTGGTTGGTATGGCTTTGCCTTATGACTATTTCATGTGTATATAATTGATTTTTTATCGGACACATGGAATAGTCAAAGCCCTCGACAAAAGTTGGAAAGCCTTACTGGTAAGGTAATTCTCATCTTTAGTTGATTATGGCTTAGTTTTTTGACTATTTCATTTATGTAATCTATAAAGTCTTTGGAATAACTATTTCAGTTAGCACTGTATTTTTATCTTCATTTTTGATCTCAAACCTGGATTGATTTCCATAGATCAGTTCCAGGCGTTTTCTGGTGTTGACCAGGCCATAACCTTCCCGTACCTTATTCTTTCCGTTCTCATACTGTCCTGCATTTCTGATCTGTATTACCAGCGATTCGTTGTTAATAAACGATTTAATAGCCACTTCACCTCCCTGTCTCAACGTAGAAATGCCATGTTTGATCGCATTTTCTACCAGCGTTTGAATCATCAAAGGTGGGATCAGATAGTCTTCAGCTTTGGGATCGAGGTCAAATCTGGTCTTCAGCCGCTCCTCATACCGGACAGATTCTAACCCGAGATAATCTTTTACCGTTTCCAACTCCTCTTTGAAGGGGATCAATCGTTTTCGGTCAACCATCAATGAATTGCGGAGTATGTTAGAAAGCTGCGTGATCGCATTCTTTGATTTTTTTGGGTCTTCATCTACGAGTGCCCGTATGCTGTTGAGTGCATTGAAAATAAAATGTGGATTGAGCTGGGAGCGCAAATTGTTGAGTTCGATCTCTTTGGCGGCTGCTTCATACTGCAAGGTCCTATTGGATCTTTCGAAATAATGAAAGGTAAAATAGATCATCGCCCAGATCAAATAGAGGATCACAGATAAGATCGTAGATGCAAATATGGCCAGTGACTGAAAATCTCTTTCTGATAGTTCACCAATGAAGTAGGTATAGACGATTACCAGGATATAATTCAGAAACGAGAGCGCAATCGTCACCAAAAAAATACGAGGTATGACCCTATATAAACTGAGGGTAAGCCAACCCCTTTGGATGATAATGTATCGCATCATGTGAGTCAACAGGATGTGAAATACGATGGGGATCAGCTGGTTTAGGAAAAGCTTCGGGGAAGCTTGCTGTGTATCTAAAAAATACAGGAATGCCGAAAGAATGCCATAAAAGGACCAACCCAGGATTTGACACAACCAATAGATTCTTTGCTTATTCATGGCCATTAGAACAAATATGAATCCTTTTTACCAATAAATTAAGTCAAATTAGGAGGTGTGTTAGAATATGGATATGAGAGCCACTATCCTTACACGAGCGGTGAAGGCTTCATCTCTTCTTTCAGGTATTTCCAGGTATAACCTTTTTCACATTTCACTATCTCCTCAGGTGTGCCGGTGGCAACGATATCCCCTCCTTTTTCACCTGCATCAGGTCCCAGCTCAATGACATGATCCGCCACTTTGATCACATCGATATTGTGCTCAATGATGAGTACGGTATTACCCTTGCTTACCAGTTTTTGAAGGACCTCAAGCAAATGCTGAATGTCCTGAAAATGAAGACCTGTTGTAGGTTCATCCAGGATATAAAAGGTTTTGCCCGTGTCCCGTTTAGACAATTCGGTAGCAAGTTTCACCCTTTGGGCCTCACCCCCGGAAAGTGTAGTTGCATGTTGGCCAAGAGAGATATAACCCAACCCCACTTCGTTCAGGGTTTCGATCTTCCTCAGGATCTTAGGCTGATTCTCGAAGAACTCTACTGCCTGTTCTACAGTCATATCCAGGATGTCAGAGATTGATTTGCCTTTGAACCTGACCTCTAATGTTTCCCTGTTGTAGCGTTTCCCTTTACAGGTTTCACAATGGACATGTACATCGGGTAAAAAATCCATTTCGATCACCCGCATACCCCCGCCCTGGCAGGTCTCGCATCGGCCTCCCTTTACGTTAAAGGAGAACCGTCCTGGCTTATAGCCCCGTATTTTTGATTCGGGCAGCTCGGAGAAAAGGAGCCTGATATCTGTAAACACCCCCGTGTAAGTGGCCGGATTTGACCGAGGAGTTCTGCCGATTGGGGATTGGTCAACCTCAATGACCTTATCAATCAGGTCAAGCCCCTCAATGGATTTGTAGGGCAGCGGTTCATTTCTGGACCTGTAAAAGTATGTTCTCAAAACCGGGTAGAGCGTCTCATGGATGAGCGAAGATTTTCCACTTCCGGAAACACCGGCTATGCAAATCATATTTCCCAATGGAATTGTAAGATCCACGTCCTTAAGGTTGTGTCCGGTAGCACCCTTTAAAATAAGCTGTGAACCATTGCCCTTTCGTCTTTTCCTGGGTAATTCTATGCTTCTCAGTCCATTAAGATAATCCGCAGTAACAGATTTGTTTTGGATAAATTTTTCAGGCTTCTCAGCAGCTACGATGTGGCCACCGTGTATACCAGCCCCCGGCCCAATGTCCACAATAAAGTCTGAGGCAAGCATCATTTCCTTGTCATGCTCTACTACGATGACGGTATTGCCCAGGTCCCTAAGATCCCGCAAGGCCTGGATCAGCTTGTCATTGTCTCTCATGTGCAGCCCGATACTTGGCTCATCGAGGATGTACAGGACATTAACCAGCTGAGTCCCGATTTGTGTAGCCAGGCGAATCCTTTGGGCCTCTCCCCCGGACAACGTTCTGAGTGGCCTGTTGAGGCTCAGGTAGTTTAACCCTACATCCATAAGAAAGCCGAGTCGCTTCCTGATTTCTTTAAGAATCTCCTGGGCGATGATGTTTTGCCGCTCATTCAGGCGCTCTTCAATATTGACAAACCAGTTGCTGAGGTGATCAATATCCATTTCAGCCAGCTCACCGATATGCTTCTCGTCTATTTTATAATGAAGCGACTCTTTCTTCAGCCGGTACCCATCACAAGTAGGGCATTTCCGGATATCCGTGAATTCCTCCACCCATTTTCTGATCTTTTCGGAGCCTGTATCCTTTTGCTTTTCGAGGAACATGATGATCCCTTCAAACCTGGTGTGCCAGTCGGTGCCCGGATATTTCACAGAGCTAACTGCCACCGGAACACTGTCACCATAAAGCAAAATATTGAGGCTCTCCTCTGGGATTTGTTCGATAGGTGTGGTGAGGTTGAGGTTGTGTCTCTTCAGGATGGCCTCTATTTTCTTAAAGATCCAGATGTCACGGTACTCACCCAGTGGAGCAATACCTCCCCTGCTGATGCTGAGGGATGGATCAGGAATCACACTTTCTTTGGAGATCTCCTCGATCATTCCAAGCCCATTGCAGCTGGGACATGCACCGTATGGGGAGTTGAAAGAAAAAGTATTTGGTGCCGGATCGTCATATGCCAGACCGGATTCAGGATCCATCAGGTTTTTTGAAAAGTTGAAGACTTTTCCATGCTCGTTCATGGCCATCATTATGCCCTCGCCATGTTTCAGGGCTGTTTTAATGGATTGGCCAATGCGGTTTCTGTCTTTCTTGTTCACAATCACCCGGTCAATCACAATTTCGATGTCATGCGTTTTGTATCGATCAAGCTGCATCTTTGGCACCAGGTCTGTGATTTCTCCGTTTATCCGTACTTTGGCAAAGCCCAGCTTTCTTACCTGAACAAATAGCTCTCTATAATGACCCTTTCTCCCTTTAACTACCGGAGCCAGGATGGTTAATTTTTGTGCATCAAATTCATCGAAAATGAAGGTCTCTATCTGCTCCTCGGTTTGCTTTACCATCTTCTTTCCTGTGAGGTAGGAATAAGCTTCCCCTGCGCGGGCATAGAGTAATCTAAGGAAATCGTAAACCTCAGTCACCGTGCCAACAGTAGACCGTGGGTTTCTGCTGGTCGTTTTCTGTTCGATAGAGATCACGGGACTCAATCCATTGATCTTGTCTACATCCGGACGCTCCATGTTACCAATGAAGGACCTGGCATAAGCTGAGAAGCTCTCCATGTACCTCCGCTGACCTTCAGCATAAATGGTGTCAAAAGCCAAAGAGGATTTACCACTACCGCTGATCCCCGTGATAACGATGAGATTGTTTCTGGGCAGGGTAAGATTCACATCCTTCAGGTTGTGCTCCCTGGCACCAAATATTTCAATAACTTCTTCTCTCGCCTTATCCCTGGTAGTTAATTGGATTGTTTCCTCTGCTATACTCACCCTATATTCTTAGAAGTTTGGACTCAATAAATATTTGCTGTAGAATTCATCTATCACTGAAACAGCCTCTTCAGCCGAGTCGACAAGCCTGAAAAGGTCGAGGTCTTCCGGACTCACTGTTTTTTCTTTGACCAGCACGTCTTTAAACCACTGGATCAATCCACCCCAGTATTGCTTGCCTACAAGTACAATTGGGAACCTCCCAATCTTGTTGGTCTGGATCAAAGTGAGGGCCTCAAAAAGTTCGTCTAATGTACCAAAACCACCCGGCATCACAATGAATCCCTGGGAGTACTTGACGAACATCACTTTTCTCACAAAGAAATAATCAAATGAGATGAGTTTATCACGATCGATAAATACGTTACTCTCCTGCTCAAAAGGTAAGTCAATGTTTAGCCCAACAGACTTACCACCCTGGTCATGCGCTCCTTTATTGGCAGCTTCCATGATACCCGGACCACCTCCCGTGATCACACCGTAACCACTCTTGACCAGCCGTGCAGCAATTTCTTCGGTCATCTGGTA
Organism: Cyclobacteriaceae bacterium; assembly: GCA_965228595.1. GTDB lineage: Bacteria > Bacteroidota > Bacteroidia > Cytophagales > Cyclobacteriaceae > UBA7330. The sequence goes on from OZ245828.1 coordinate 2,064,547, forward strand.
ATAGGGCTCTCCCTTTATTGTCCTGGCTGAACCAAAGATGGAAACACAAGGTCCGATCTTGGCAAGCTTCTCAAACCCGTCCACAAATTCAGACATTACTTTGAAGATTACCCAGCTATCAGAGATCTTGATCTCATTCCAGTCTTTGTCCTTGAAAGCCTCTACAATTTTTTCATCGTGCTGGTTATCACCTTGCAGTTTTTTGTCCATTCAATGATAGTTATGAAATAGTGAATCTAATCGATACAAAAATAATTCCCTTAAACCAACAAATCTTTCAATGCCCGGACTAACTCCGTGTATTTAAACTTAAATCCGGTAGTTTCCAAAAAATCGGAAGACACATTGTTGCCTCCGATGACAATAGTGGCCATTTCACCTAAAGCCAGACGTAAGACAAAAGAAGGAACATTGGGTAAAATGAGGGGACGTTGTAAAGCTTTAGCAATTGCCCGCGTGAACTGTGCATTGGTGGCTGGCTGAGGGGCTACCAAATTGAAGGTACCAGACAACCTGCCTTCAACCGCCTCACAAAAAGCATTGACTACATCATCGATGTGTACCCAGCTCATCCATTGTTTTCCGGAACCAATAGGAGCTCCCACACCATATCTCACAGGCTTTGCTATCTGAGGAAGCGCTCCACCCTCACTGCTAAGTACCACACCTGTTCTGAATTTTGTGACCGGACAAATAGCCTGAAACTGATCAGCTGCACTTTCCCATTTTGTTACCGTTTCGGCCAGGAAATCTTTTCCCGGATTACTGGATTCAGTCAGCAATTTATCTCCTGTATCACCTCCGTAATATCCGATGGCTGACATGGATATGAAGGCTTTTAATGGAGTTTTGAGTCGCTGCACTGTCTCCAATAACAGGTTAGCTGATTTGACACGGCTATCGATGATTATTTTCTTATTTTTCTCCGTCCACCGCTGGTTGATGCTGGCTCCTGCCAGGTGGATAATAAATTCTACCTCTTCAAATGCCTTTTCATCGATCACCCCTTTGCCTATGTCCCAGGCAAAAGTAGAATATTCATCATCAGCACTCGTTGTTCTGCTTAAATGAACAACCTGATGCCCGGCTTGAGTCAATTGTTTGCTAATACCGGAACCAATCATTCCCGTTCCACCTGTGATTAATACCTTTGTCATGTGTATTTGATCTAAATTTATATAGTTAAACGAATGGTCAGTAAAATCCTCTTTTATTTTTTCTTAATAATTTCATTTACACAGGTAGTGTCTCAGGTTTATTCGCCTGAAATTGAGCCTACAAACCTGACCATTGAATCAAATGTCTATCCGGGGTTTAAAACCTTCCTGGATTTTGACAGCAAGGATGTACGTAAAGGCTGGTGGAAATTCTCCCGTGAATTTGGCAAGCCTGTGAATATGCGACGGTATTACGAAACCACGCTGGTCCACGAGGAGATGATGAATGTGAAAGTGATTACCAGGAGTGTGAAGTTTAAAGAAGGTACGCTTTTTTACCTGACATTGAAGAATGATGAAATGCCCAAAGATCAGGAGCAGAAATACCTGAAACAGGTGAAGACTTTACTCTTTGAGTTTAAGCAGGAATATTACCGATCCTTCCTGGAAGATGAGCTGAAGTCATTGGAAAAGCAGGCAGTGCAGGTCACTAAAAAGCTGGATAAAGTAAGTGGCGATGCCACCAAGGAAAATCAATACTTTAATTCTCTTATGGAGGTGAACACTGCGATGGACGAAGTAAAGGAGCGTGTAAGGAAGCTACAATAAAAAAAGGGGCCATTGAGCCCCTTCTCTATTTCTTTATCCGGAAATTACTCCCAGCTAGTCCAGCTGAAAAGTCCAAAGTCTACTGAGGTTGCGGCATCATCGAATGTGAATGTAGCATCAGTCATTTCATCAGCCTGAATTCCGTCTGCAGGATCATCAAAGTCTGACTGTGTTTTTACATCTTCCACATCGACAGTTCCAACACCTTTTCCTGTCACAGAAGTAGCATTGTCAGCCATTCCCTTACTGTCAGAGAAATCGATAAAGTCAGAAGCATCAGACACGTCAGATACATACAGACCGGTGATAGTAGCCCCACTACCTCTTCTGATTTTGATAAGGTCAGCAAAGTCTACGAGAGGTTCTTCGTTGATGATAGTCAAACCTGTGATTGTAGGGTTTGACTGGTTGATATGAGAAGGTGAGTTGCCATCCAGGTTACCGTCTGCCTCTACACCTCTGGTATCTTCAGAGATTGAAGTATAACCTTCGGTTCTTAGTCCGTAGAAGTTGGTGCCTTTACCAGTCCATCCCTGTGTCCAGTCAAACATGTCATCTCTTGCATTGACCATCAAAGCATTTACCACCTCAACTGTTCCACCGAAGAACTCAATGGCGTCGTCATCTCCGTAGAACACTGCAATGTTTTCAACTACAGTACTAGACCCAACACCATAGAGAGTAAAACCATTGAATTCTTTCTCTCCGTTGATTCGGGCACCAGTATACCAAAGTTCAACGTATTTGATGGTTCCGGAATCATCCTCATCATCAGTACCACCGCCATAAGTAAGGGGAAGAACTTCAGTTGTAGATGTTGCTGAAGCATCTTCACCAGAGATAGTTGCTTTACCACATACGATCAAGCCTCCCCAGTCACCTGCTCTAGGGTTCGCAGCATTAGAGGTGATTGTAATTGGAGCAGAAGCAGTACCTTCTGCATCGATTTTTGCACCTTGCTCAATGGCGATATAAACATTCGTGCCACCGGCGGCAGCTTTGATCGTTGTGCCGGGATCAATGGTGAGGGTAAATCCGTCTTTTACGGATAATGGACCAGTCAGAATCCATGTAGTGTTGGCATCCAAAACAATATCAGCTTTCACCTCTCCTTGTAATGACTCAGGATCCAAATCATCATCCTCCTGAGAAGTAATAATACCATCTTTATTAGGTTCCGGATCTCCGCCTTCACCTTCGTTACATCCGGTGAAAACGGTTGCTGAAGCAACGAATAAAAGTAAAAATAGGCTTTGTAGGTTTTTCATTTCAATTTAAATTATTATTTCGAGTTTAAAATTTAAAACTGTAGGAAAGGGATACATTCATCCCCAGCTGATAGTCCTCGATGATGAAATCCTCACCTTCAGCTGTATCCATTGAAATCTTATAAGTGGGGTTTAGCAGGTTTTTAAGATTCAGTCCTATGGTAGACTTGCTATCTAAATGAAATTTTGAAATGATATCGAACGTAGGTATCCCTTTTTCCACAAAGTTTTCCCTTCCTAATGTACCAAATGCAAAAACTCTTGAGCTGAAATAGTTAACGACAGCGGTGCTCAGGAATTTAGGCTCACCGTCCTTATCGATTGAATACGTCAGATCTGCATTTAACAGGATTGGAGATGCCCCTTCCAGCTGACTGCTGCTGTTGGTAAACTCTACATCAAGCGCGTCTGTATCCACGTCGACGAGTTTCGAATCCGTATGCAGGTATGAGAAATTAACCCCCGCATTTAATGTGTGGTAGCCATTTCGGGTTTCCCCTTGAAACAGGGATTTTCTAAGCTCCATTTCTACTCCGGCAGCTGTGGCTTCCCCTGTATTGACATATGAAAGCTCGTTGGCTGCAGATACAACCAGGGCCCTGTTGATTGCATTGTCAACATATTTATAGAATCCTGTGAAGGAGATGACCTCTCCCCGACTAAAGTATTTCTCATACTTCAGGTCAAGGTTATAGTTCTGAGCAGGTACCAGGTCAGGGTTTCCAAAACTGAAGAAGTTCACATCCTCATAAAGGAAGGGTGCCAGTTCTTTGAACTGCGGAAAAGTATAGGTTTTACTTCCTGCGAGTCTGACAATGTCATTTTCAGTGATATTGGCTTTTAATGTAAAGCTCGGCAGAAGGTAAGTAGGGTTTGTTGCCGCCAGGTTCTGACCAAAGGTATTAGGAAGTTGCCCGGTATCCCAGGTAACTTCCTGATCGATCATTTCATACCGCAAGCCCATGTTCAACGTCAGACGTTGATTAAATTCATAAGTCAAAGAGGCATAAGGAGCGTGGATGGTCTTGTCTCCATTGTACGATTCCGGCCTTAAGACATTAAATGATCCACCTCTCCCCCAGTTGGTAACAAGGGCAAAAGTTCCGTCATTGATAGATTGCTGATTAAAGAGACTTCCATCCAAATTATTGATATCGACTGTGCTTTGTGTGCTAAAATCATGTCCAAACTGTCTCCACAAAAATTCCCTGTTTGTGTTTCTGTAGTTATAGCCCAGCTGAATTTTACTATTGTTTTCATCTCCAAGAAACCTGTAATCAAATTTTAGATATCCAGCGATATCATTTTCTGTAAGCTCAGAGAAAAACCTGTGGTTAACCCCGGCGCTCCCGGATGTATTTCTGTATTCACCCGTTTCTTTCATCCTAACAAAAGTGTTGGTCCTTCTGTCCGGCTCAGAACCCTGAACCAAATTGTAAGAAACTCCAGCTTCTGAAACAATTTTGTCTGTCAGCTCAAAATGGCCAATCAGCTGATTTACATAAAGTGCGTTATCATTTACCTGCTGACGACGGAGATAGGCAGTACGATCATCCAGCTCGGAAATATTTTGAATATTCTCTCCGCGATAGTCGCCAACACTAGCTGTGTTATCATGGATAAACAAGCTGTTTAAGGCTAAATAATTTTGACCAGCCAGATCCAGTCTGAAGTTACCCATCAAAATCTGATTTTTGCTGGCGATATATTTCTCATAATTCCAGTCTTTACCTGATTGGCCCAGTCCATTCACTGCCCCACGGGCTTTTCCTTCTCTGTAAGAATAATCATTGGTGGAAGCTCCTACGACAAAAACACTCAGGTCATTCGAGCCAACTTTAAATTTCTTGCCGGCCGCAATATTGAAACCCAGGTTGATTGGTGAATTATTTGCTGAGGCATCCAGGCTATTTCCAAAACTGTAGGTATTTAGATCGGAAATGGGATTTTCTCTGTTGGTAATTCCAAGGAAGTTTGATTCAGCTGGCTGAATGAAGTTAGAGGTAGATATAGCCTGTGAGTTCACTCCGGTAGATACACCAACCTCAAGCAATCTGTCATCATCCAGTCTTTTAGAGAAAATGTTGACGTTTGCTCCGGCTTCATCACCATATAAGTGATGGTTGAAAGATTTGTTTACATCTATACTATTGATAATATCAGACGAAAAGAAATCAAGTGTGATATTTTTATACTCAGGATCTTCTGAAGGTAGCGGAAGGTTGTTTAAAGAGGTAGAGTTATATCTGTCACCCAAACCTCTCACAAAAACGTTTTTCACACCTTGTTGCTTACTTACACCGCTTATTTTGGTCACGGCTGCTTCAGCATTGCTAACTCCCTTTCTTGAAAGCTCCTGTGCCCCAATAGATTCTTTCATCTCTACGGATTTTTTTTGTAGAACTAAAAGGGCAATCTCTGATTCGGTTTCTACCTTAGAAGTGACAACAACAGCTTCAAGGTCTACGCTACCGGTTGACATAGGAATGTTCACTTCCAGGGCCTTGCCTGGCTCAACAATCAGATCCGTCAATGTGACAGTCTCATAACCAACCGAGCTAATTTGCAGGTTGTAAGGACCAGCAGGAAGATTTGCGATGGCAAAAAGACCATCAAAATCACTTGTGGTACCTGTGGTGGTACCTTCTATTATGATCGTTGCGAAGGGTAAAGCTTCATCTCCGGCTTCACTATCCACAATCTTTCCAACAATAGAACCTGTTTCTTGTGCAGAAACGCTTAAAAACAATAGCGACAATACAATAAATAGTATTCTCTTCATCTCATCCATATTTTTTAATTATTGCAATAACCCCGCACAATTCTGCAAGAATGAGATCTCTGTTTGCACTCATTCCTAACAGAATTAATTTCAGTACAAAAGTGAGGTGAGTATGTTAAGTAGGGGGGGCACTATTATTACCATATCATTAAACTAATATGATATTTATTATGCCCGGATTACGAAGGTTACGTAATTATGAAATGAGAATTAACCGTATATTATTCGTGTTAACTAAATGTTAAATTCAGAAAGCGAAAAGTAGTAATTTAGCCACTGGAGAGGTATCAAACAGCCCTTTCGGAGCAATCCCACTCAAGGAAGTTTCAATTCTAAGGAGATCATTTACTGATCTGGACTTTACCCAGAATCGCCTTGATGATGTCATGCGTACTGACTCCATCAGCCTCAGCCTCATAGTTGAGCAGAATTCTGTGATTCATCACATCGTAGGCCACTTCTTTCACATCCTCAGGCAACACATAATCCCTTTCGTCAAAGAAGGCAATGGCTTTGGCTGCCAGGTTGAGATTGATCGAGGCTCGTGGTGAAGCACCAAACTGGATGTATTGGGCCTCGTTGTCTAAACCATAATCAGCAGGATTTCGGGTAGCAAATACCAGTTCGATGATGTATTTCTCCAGCGACTCTGAAATAACCACCTGATTGATCTCCTCCCGAATGGAAAAGATGTCTTTTTTAGTCAGGATGGTTTTGAGCTTGGCATCAAAAGACATGTTGGACATACGCTTCATCACCTCAAGTTCATTTTCCTTAGACAGGTAGCCTACATGCACTTTGAGCATAAAACGGTCTACCTGGGCTTCAGGCAATGGATAGGTCCCTTCCTGGTCTACCGGGTTTTGTGTGGCCATTACCAGGAAAGGTCGATCCAATGCGAATGTATTTTCACCGATAGTCACTGTCTTCTCCTGCATAGCTTCCAGAAGCGCTGATTGTACTTTGGCAGGAGAACGGTTCACCTCATCTGCCAGGATCAGGTTAGAAAAGATCGGTCCTTTCTTCACTTCAAAATCGGCCTTCTGCTGATTATAGATCATGGTTCCAATCAGGTCCGCTGGCAATAGGTCTGGCGTGAACTGAATTCTTTTGAAATCCAGCTTTAACACATTGGCCAGGGTATTGACCGTAAGGGTCTTGGCCAGACCAGGAACCCCTTCCAGCAATATATGTCCCTGGGTGAACAGACCAATCAACAATCGATTGACCATATAGTCTTGGCCCACTACTACCTTACCTACTTCACCGATTACTTCTTTGATCTTTTTCTGGTGCTCTTTCTTGATGTCCTGATCCATCTTGCTTTTTATGATTCACATTTAGGGGAGCAAAAATACCCTTGTTTTGTAAAACTTAAAAAGGATGATTTTTCAGACCTCTTTTTTAACCTGATTTAACAAAATCAAGCCTCGAACAATCAGCTGAAATCGGTTTTCTTTTAATATGCGTTGATTAGCAACAACTCACCGCAGAATATTTTGGCTTCTTTTCAGCATCCTCAATGAAGTGATAGACTTCCCATTCATATCCATCGGGGTCATTTACCCAAAATTTGTTCTGTACCGCGTAGCAGCAATTGGTTGCTTCTTCTTCCAGGGCTATTTCAAGGTAGCCGGATACTTCAATCTTCTTAGCCTCTAATTCTTCCTGCGAGTTCACCCGGATCCCAAGGTGCCCGAATTGATTACCAACTTTCTTAGGTGATTCGATAAATGATATGACTAAGCCGGGATTGTCCAACTCAAATTTTGCATAATCTTTTTTCTGCTTGATCGGCTGTACACCAAACAAGTGTTGATAAAAATCTACGGTTTTCTGGATGTCTGTGACATGCATGCCGATGTGGAATTTGTTTTGATTTTCCATTGTTTTGTTTGTTTAATTGTTATATCGCATTATTACGATGGTATTAAGCAAAAAAATTTTACTGGATGAGTTTGCGGGCTTCTATAAAATTCTTAATGCTCATATTGCAATATTACGATGGGTAAATGAATTAGTTGCACTTCTATGACAAATATTTTTTTGCAACATGACATTCCTCATAAATATATTGAATAGAATGAAAGATCTTCACTATAACAAAATAACAAAGAGATGGTCTCCAGGAATCAAAATCGGATACACACGAAGAGCTTCCATCATCTGATAAAAGAAGGAGGAGGACATTTGATCGATGATCAACAATTTCTCGGAGTTGACCCTTTCGACCGCTCTAAGTTTAAGAAAACCTACTCGACTAAAAAGTCGAAAAGAAGCAACGAGAGCCCTGAAGAAGAGTAAGTTTGGACGAGTGCTAACGCTCTTCCAGGACCAAGCGGCCCAAAGAGGGCCGCTTATTTTTTATCTTCACTTTTTTTATTTAGATCTTATCTCCCTACGCATAAACAGCCCGTAAGTCAACGCAAAACAAAGGACTGCTGCTGCAATCATTCCTGTAAGCTGAGGCCATACCAGCAATAGACTCTGTCCCAATGGTATGGGGTTTGGAATGGCTCCAGCCATTTGCTCCATGGTGAGCGGACCCAGACTCCTTACAGAAGGCATCAGTAAGGTAGTGGTAGCATCACTATAGAGTTGGCTGGGCACCAGGGTCATCAGATTTTTCACAAATGTCTGGTACCTGATCACTACTTCCGGGTGTGCAAACTGAGATGGCGCGGTCGCCTTGGCTATCAGGTTGACAATCAGTCCATAAAAAACCGTGAAAAACAACCACACTCCAATGCCTGCAAGTGCAGAAGTAGATGCCTGTCGGAATTTCACTGAAAACAGGATCGCCAGATTCAACCAGAAAGCTACATAGAGGATGCTGATAAGGGTAAAACAAAAAAATCTCAGAAACTCCTCAGCTGTGGGAGGAATGCCAATAAAAAACAGACCAAAGCCCATGACCAAAAAGCCCAGGGCAAAAAACACGATAGACACTACAATCAATACACCCAGGAATTTGGCATTGATCAGGTTATCACGGTGGATTGGTTGTGACATGATCCTGCTCAAAGTACCACTGTTTTGCTCTGAATTGATAGCGTCAAAACCCAATCCAATGCCCAGGAGTGGTCCCAGAAAACTGATAAACACCACAAAAGATGGCATCGCCCCATCCGTAGTGGTAAAGAGTTTCAGAAAGAAAAACTCGTCCTCACTATTTTTAACTACCTCACTAAAATTGGTCAGGGAAGAATATAATGATCCCATACAGGTAAGCACCACAATCCCCATAAGGATCATAAAACGGACACTCCTGAAATGATCCGATATTTCCTTCTCAACGATTACCCAAAAGGGTTGTTTTACCTTTTGAAGGTCAGCGGTCTGGCCTGTGATCAAATGTCTCAGATTGAACCCTGACTTAATGCGCGTTAATGCCTTGCTCATTTTCATACCTGACTTTTTTCAAAATAACGCTGATAGATATCATCCAGTCCATATTCTCTTCTATAAAGCTGACTCAATCCTAATCCGGATTCAATGATTGCCTGAGCAATTTCATTGGTTACGTCCTCCGTACAGTCAATAAGCATCGTATCCTGGTTTTTTTGAACTGCTTTAACATTTTTAACCTTCCTTATGGCTTTTTCCACATCTTTTTTAGACTTCTCATGCTCTATCACCCGGGCTTCGATGGTGATTGGCTCACGGCCAAACAGCTGTGCCGACAAGGATGCCACATCGCCCTCTGCGATCAGTTTTCCATTTACAAACAATCCCACTCTATCGCAGACTTTTTGTACCTGATGCAGATGATGAGAAGAGAGCAAAACCGTGAGTCCGTCTTCTTTACTCAGTTGCTTGATCAACTGTAGCAGTTCCTGAACTCCTTTTGGATCAATCCCCAGCGTGGGCTCATCAAGGATTATGACTTCAGGAGATTTGATTAATACATCTGCCAAACCAAGACGCTGACGCATTCCTCTTGAGTAAGTCCCCGTCTTCTTGTTTTGGTCAGTCAGTCCCACACGGTGGAGGAGCATCTTAGCTTTTTCTTTGGCTTCCTGCTCAGGTATTTGGTTGAGCCTGGCGGTATAGATCAGATTGTCAAGACCAGACCTGTCATCATAAAAGCCCAGATTCTCTGGCAGATAACCGACTTTCTTCTTCACCTCTACAGGCTCACGAGTGGAATTGATCCCACAAACCTTTACGCTACCTGAAGTAGGTTCGGTAAGACCAAGCAGCATGAGGATGGTAGTAGATTTCCCGGCCCCATTTGGTCCCAGCAGTCCAAAGATCTCTCCCTTTGGGATCTTTAGGTCCAATTTGTCTACGGCCACGAAATCACCGTACTTCTTGGTGAGCCCGGACAACTCTATAATGTGACTAGCCACAATTACCTCCTTCCGTATTTTCTAAATAGATATATTACTGTGCCGATCACACCCAGGATAATCAGGATTCCCAGCCAACCGGTGAGAATTGGCGTTTTTACAGTCACACGGTAAGCAGCTTTAGCTGAAACTTCAGGTGTTTTTGCCTCCATATTCAGGATATAGTCTCCCGGGATGGCCTTGTCAGCTGCCTTGATTGTAGCCGTCACAGTAGCTCCCTGTCCGGGATCGATAGATTCAATCTCCTTTGGGTCAAAGACCACCTCCCACTCTTTGGGTTTGCCAGATGCGACAGTAACATCCCTGAGGGTGGTAGACCCGGTATTCCTGATTGAAATATCGACCCTTTTTTCGGTTCCCGCTGTGGTTTTTGTACTCATCAATCCTGTTGGGCTTGTGAGTTCCATTTCATAGGAGCCCGATATGACGACCTCAAGTTCAAGCTTTGCTGAAGTATTGGAGGTAACAGCCTGAACCGGGATTGTATAAGTATCCGCCTTGATGTAGTCAGGTGGATTTACATCAATGGTAATGCTTTCAGTAGCATTTGGTGCCACATTGACTGAAGTAGCCTGCTTGTAGTTAGCCTTAAATGTTACCAACCAACCACGGGGAGCCTGTGCACGCAAGGCATAGAGTTGCTCCTCAGCTGTACTGTTTTTGATGTCTGCATTGAAAGTAAAGGTGGAGCTGGCGTGACCTTCCATATTGGGTTGCTTGGAGGTAAACTCCGTTTTGTAGGTGCCCTGTTCAGACACATTTACGGTCAATGGGAGATAGCTCAATCCAGCAGCAGATACTCCGAAGGTATAGTTGCCCTTTTCTACCTTGAAAGGCACATTTACTGCAAGGGTTAAACTTTTCTTTTCATCAGGAAGCACCGAAATCTGATCAATGGTATAGCCTCCTGATTTGAGTGTGTAAGTCCAATCGTCAGGCAAGCCTTTGATGGATATGGTTGCGTTTTTGATGGTCCTGCTATCATTGATCACATCAACTGTGTAGCTGATAGTTTCTCCGGGTGGTACGGAAATTTTAGTATAAGGGGTATAAAGTTTCACACTTTGTGATAAGGCTGTGTGAGAGCCTGACAATAACATCAATAGGATCATTGATGTCAAAATATAAAACCGGGATTTACTTATCGGCGTAAAAAACTTTTTCATATTGTTACAAATTTTTAAGATGCTCCAATCAGCCTTTCAAACAGATATACCTTTAAAATTTTTGCTAAGGGTTAAGTCACTAATCTTCTGTTAGAATTCCATAATTTAATTCAGCCGCCAAATTAAAAATTCATCAGAATTTTTTTAATCTTTTGGCTCGTTAAAAGTTGTTAAAACAGGACCTCAAGGCCGTTTGATGGCCAATAGTTAGATTTCAACATCAAAGGTGAGAAGCATGTTACTCTCCTTCTATTCAGTAAGCATTAAGGAAGAAATGTGCCTCAAAGTTTACATGGCGTTATGCGTATAAAGTACTGTAATGGGTTACCGTAGGATACACTCGGCATAAGATACATATAACTACTTGTCCGACCCTTTTTAGCGGGGTAGTATTGACCTGTGGGTAATTTTTCCCCAATCTGATTTCCTTAAAACCGCTTAATATCATCCTGAAGGCCCTTTTTTTCTGGCATATTTCCTGCATAATGAAATGCATAAACTATTAAGACATGAAGAGAAAACAGGTAACATTTGAAGATTATGAACAATTGATGAATCAAAGGTATTATGCACTGTTATTTGCTAAAGAACCTGAGATTGTGGAGCAGTTTTACTGTGATCTTATGATTGCCGAGATTGTAGAAGAGTCAGACTCCCCTACTAACCTGGTGAAAATGAATAGCCATTTAGTGGTAAAAGATAAAAAGTCCGGGAAGCTTGCCGGCTTAAAGCTTGTATTCCCCAGAGAAGTGAAAGACCACAGCAGCATATCCGTCTTCTCGCCTATTGGTTCTGCACTGTTCGGTAAAACAGTAGGTGATCAGGTATCTATAGATTTTAATGGTGAAACAAAAGCATTTGAAATCCTGAAGGTCTTCCCTGACACTAAAAGTAAGGTTAAAATTATGTTCCCAAGGATTACAGTTTTTGGAAATTAACATAAGTTTGAATGTTATAGTAATGTATAACCAAGCAGAAAATTTTTAATGAGATGAAATGGAATAACCTGTTTGAGCAAAAGTATAAGGCAGGCTTCGCATTACTGGCTCTGTTGCTGATGATGGCCATGGTCATTTTTGCACACAAAAAAAACCTGTCCCAGTTACAATATACTCTGACCTCCATTTATTCTGACAGGCTGGTGGCTGGCAATTATCTGTACAATCTCTCGCATGAGATTTACAAGAAGAAATTGCACCTAGACGAAGTGGGCAAGATCTATTCGGCTCAGAATGATTCCATAAATAGGATCATCAGAAAATATGAAAAGACCCTGCTTACCACAGAGGAAAGCAAACAGTTTTCTTCTTTAAAAGCTCATCTGCAGCTATCGGCCAACATTGAAAGTCAGATTCGTAATAGTTCAACTCGCCAAGAAGAAATTGCGCTAAGGTCCCAATTGAGAAACCAATATGATATCATTCTGACCGACCTGAACAATCTGACAAGTATTCAAATTTCAGAAGGCCAGAATTTGATTGCGGAATCAAATCGTATCGTAGCCTCGGATAACATAACTTCCCGGTTGGAGTTGGGATTACTGATTATTTTTGGCTTATTGATCATGCTTATATTTTCAGTGATAAAGTCACGAATGGTTCGGACTGCCCCCAGCTTGAACTAAACTTTTTCCAATAGGACCAATTGGTATGATCAGGAAGAGACTCCATGGAAGATCAGAAATCTCAGTCATTAACCATCCTGTATGGAACAGAGACAGGGCATGCAGAAAGCATTGCACATAAGATGGAATCAGAAGCCCGATCAATGGGAATTGATGCCAGGCGGCGAAACATGGCTGACTTTGATATTGACCACTTTAAGGAAGTCCAAAACCTTGCTGTTATCGTAAGCACACATGGCATTGGAGAACCACCCATAGCATCAGAACGTCTGTTCTACAAGCTGGAAAGTGAGCCGTCCTTCTCCCTGGAGACCATCAGGTACTCAGTGTTGGCACTGGGTGATACTGAATACGCGTTGTTCTGTCAGGCTGGAAAAGATTTTGACTTGCTGCTAAGAAAACACGGGGCTCAATTCATTATTCCCAGGGTAGACTGTGATGTTGATTTCGAGTGGGACGCGATGAATTGGATTGCTGAATTTCTTGGGGCTATAAAGGCTTTGTCCTGATCTTACTGCGCAGTGTTTTCCTGTCTATCCCCAGGCTTTCCGCTGCCCTGGTCAGGTTATTTTGATTGGCTGCCAATACTTCCTGGATGTATTCATTTACCACATCGTCCAGCTTGCGATCAAGTTTTCGCGACCTGGTAGCGGAGTAGCGGAAAGTGGCCGGCAGGTCAGGAGCATCAATGGTGTTATCATCGGCCATCACCACCAACCGATGTACAAGATTCTGCAACTCACGCACGTTGCCCGGCCAGCTATATTCTTTCAAAGTGTGTAACGCTTTAGGAGAAAATCTCATGATCGGCTTATCCAACTCACGTGTATATTTATTGAGAAAGAATTCCAGTAAAAGCTCAATGTCATTGCCCCTGTCCCTTAATGGCGGCAGGTCAACAGTAATAATATTAAGTCTGTAATACAGGTCTTCTCTAAAGAGACCCTTCTCCACAAGCTGCATCAGATCCACATTGGTTGCAGCCACGATCCTAACATCTACTTTTTTGGGCGTTTTAGAGCCCACCATATAAAATTCCTTTTCCTGAAGTACACGCAGCAACTTGGCCTGCATGGCCATGCTGGTGTTGCTGATCTCATCCAAAAATAATGTGCCTCTATGGGCCGTTTCAAAAAACCCAACCCTGGACTCTGTGGCCCCGGTAAAAGCTCCCTTTATATACCCAAATAGTTCACTCTCGAGCAGTGTGTCAGGAATCCCCCCACAGTTCACAGGTACAAAGGGACCGGAGCTACCACCATTGCCGTAATGCAATGCCCGGGCCACCAGCTCTTTTCCCGTACCGCTTTCTCCGTTGATCAAAACAGTTGCTTTGGCCGTCCTGGCCTTTTTGATGGTGTTAAACACCTTCATCATCTCTGCAGACTCACCGATGATGCCATGTTCTCTTACAGAAAATACAGGCTCTTCTTTAGGTTTTTTATGCTGTATTTTACTCAAGGCTTTTTCCACTGCCTTGAAAAGCTCTTCATCTGTAAAGGATTTGACCAAATACTCTTCAGCACCGATTTTGATGGACTCAACAGCAGTTTGTATGGACGGGAATCCCGTGATGACCAAAACAGCCATCCCCTTATAATTTTCAGTGACATGTCTAACAAGAGACAATCCGTTTTCTCCCGGCATCTTCAAGTCTGTGATCAGCAAATCGATATGTATAGCTTCGATCAGTTTAATAGCGGACTGCACATCATGCGCTGTATACACCTCATAGCCCACAGAGGCCAGGTTTCGCTTGATGAGCTCCACAGTTTCGGGTGAATCATCTACTACAAGTACTTCTCTGGCTTTTTGATTTGTCTTCATTCTGAATCTAATTTAACTGGCAACAACACCTCAAATCGTGAGCCTTTGCCGGGTGTGCTCCTCACTGTAATTCTCCCCTGATGAGACTCTACGATCCCCTGAACTACAGACAATCCCAAGCCTGTTCCCTCACCAAGTGGCTTGGTCGTAAAAAAGGGCTCGAAAATCTTTTTCTTTACAGAAGCAGACATGCCCACACCATTGTCTTTTACCGTCAGACTGACTTCATTGTTACGTTGCCGGGTGCTGACGGTCACTTTGCCCCCTTCTGGCAGCGCGTAAAAAGCATTGGTAATGAGATTTACAAGCACCTGGCTCATCTGCACAGGATCTGCCTGAATTTGGGGAAGCTTAGGGTCCAGGCGTTGCTCCACCTTTACCTGTTGATCCTGGAAGCGTATATCGATGAAATAGATGGTGTTTGAAACGATTTCGTTGATATCTACCAGGTCAAGCTGCTGGGGCATCTGCCTGGAAAATATCATCAGCTTCTTGATGATCTCACGGGTATAAAGCGATGCTTTGATGATACGTTCCAGGTCATCTTCCTGCTGATAGCTCAATCCGCCACTCTTCCTAATCAGCTGTGAAAAGCCCAGGATTCTTCCAAGGGGTTCATTCAACTCATGTGCTATTCCTGCGGTTAATTCGCCAACAAATGCCAATCTCTCAGCGTGCTGCAATTGCATCTGGAGCTTCTGACGATCCTCCTCCATGTATGACCGGTTGATATACAAAGAAAGTTCTGTAGCAACCATCTTTATCAATTTCTTTTCTTCATTAAGAAATGGGGCTTTCCCCAATGGTTTTTTCGGATCTTCTCTGTAACCAACCACTACCTTTCCATATTTCTCCGCCCCCAGGGCCAGGGCTGACGATATGGTATGACGACAATTATCGAACCCCGCTGTAGAATAGGACTTTTTACCCACCGAAATAAAAGCTTCTGCAACAAAGGGGAACTGCATGGCAATTGGCAGTATCTCCAAAGTCTTGTCAAGGATCGCTTTCAGGTCATTTTCTTTCTCCCAGGCAATCTTTGACAGCTCATAGAGGCATTTCAACTCTTTGACTCGTTCCTGGAGTTTAAAATCTATGGAGTTATCGTTCACCTTTGTCATCGCGGGCAAAATTAGTGATAATTTCATTCATCTGAGGAGCGGATTTGGTGAGTAATTATTACCCGGTGCGTAATTTATTCCCACGCACATAACAAGCAAATCTGCCTTTACATAGCTATTTAAGCCCTTTTTTTCCTGGCATGCTTCATGTAATGAGATAGTGAAAAATGGAATACAATGAAGAAAAGGAAATTAATTACTTCAGACTATGCGCAACTGGTGAGTCGTAGAGAAGGAGCGATACTTCATACAGAATTACCTCACTTGCTAGAACAATTCTACCAGGAACTATTAAATGCGGAACTACTTGATTCGGGCCAAATTTCAGACAAAGTGATTTGCTTAAATTCAAAAGTGAAGCTAAAGGAAAAGAAATTGGGTAAGTTTCTTAACGTGACCCTGGCCTTACCGGAAGAAGCCAATCCAAATGAATTCAGAGTATCGGTATTTTCATCGATTGGCATGTCACTCATTGGCAGGTCAGTAGGTGATCAGGTCTCCTGGAAAATTCATAACCTCACCGCATACTTTGAAGTAATTGAGGTTACCCATCAATCAGCAATAATTGAACATCTTAAACCCCATTTCGCATGATACGCTTCTTAATCCTTATGATCGCATTGTTTTTTGGTGCCTACGCTCAATATGATGCCGGAGTGACCATTGAAACCAATAAAAAAATAAATGTGATTAGTAAAAACATTGGGACAATTATGTCTCAAACAATCACACAGCATAAAAATAATTGCCTGAATCCCAGCACATGTGCCAACAGCATCTTTCATGAAACTGAAGCCAGATCGCAAGAGCAAATGGATTCATTGTTGAGCAAAACGATTTATGCGGAATTATCTAAATATTAAATACGCCAATGAAATGGAAAGATATTTTGGATAGAAATCTCCAAAGCGCATTTATTTGGGCATCGGTCGCCTTGATACTCCTGATGACCAGCCTCATTGAAAATAACAGGTTTACAAACCTTGAAAACTCAATCACCTCAGTTTATGAAAACAGGTTAGTTGCCAAGGGCTATCTATATAAACTCCATTCATTGATCAAAATGAAAGAATCCGGCTTGCAAATTGAGCAGGATTTTACAGCTGCCAGAAGTCTGGACGAATCCATCAATAGCTACTATATCAGGTATTCAAATACAGAGCTTACGGAGGAAGAGGCTTTTCACATGGATCTGCTGAAAGATCATTTATATAAGCTCATCCATCAGAAACCCAATCCTGGGGAAAATGGTGTAGCGTCAAACAGCATCTACAATTCAATTTATTCCGAATTGGAAATCCTGGCTGATATACAAATTGCGGAAGGTAAAAAACTCGTAGAGCAATCTACATCCACAATAGTTGAAAGCCGTATTGTCACTGGTATTGAAGCCTTTTTCCTGGCAGGATTGATCATCTATAGCTTCCAATACTTCTCCAGGAAACGGTTTGAGAAAACATCCGAAAAAGAGCCTGAAAAATACCAGCTATAAACATTGTATCTAACCTACAGACCTAAAATATATAAACCCCCTTGCAACCTAAGTAATACATAATCTTCATTAAGTTTCAGTAGATAGTAAAGCCTCATTGGTCGGATGGATTGATGGGGCTTTCTTTTGCTCAAAGTTTTCACCAGGAGACAGGGGTTAATTAATTACCTTGAGGATAGTTCTGTGCCCCGTTACAACTTCTGCCAGAAAATTCAGGGATATTGGAATCTTTAGGTTAACTTTTATCTATTCTTTATTTATGGGTCCTCTACCTGATTCAAACACCAAAGGAAAAAATCCTTAGCTCTTATAAATCGCAGATCATTCAAAGCAAGATCTAGAATTTTCATGTACCTCTAAACATGTCCTTCTATGAAACTCAATACTTTCCAAAACAAACTCAATAAAGACAATCCCCACGATTTTTCAGGCTTGAAAGCGGTCTTCCTCAATTGCACCCTGAAAAAATCTCCGGAGCTATCACATACCGAGGGGCTCATCAGGATGAGTCAGACGATAATGGAAGCCAATGGCATCAAAAGTGAAATTATTCGTCCTATAGATCATGACATCGCTTTTGGTGTGTATCCGGACATGAAAGCACATGGATGGGACACCGATGAATGGCCGGAGATCCAGAAAAAGGTGATGGATGCCAACATCCTTGTTATCGGTACACCCATATGGCTGGGTGAAAAATCTTCGGTGGCCTCTATGGTGATAGAACGGCTGTATGGTTTTTCTGGCAACCTGAACGACAAAGGGCAGTATGCTTATTATGGCAGGGTCGGAGGTTGTCTGATTACAGGTAATGAAGATGGTATCAAGCATTGTGCAATGAATGTTCTGTACTCATTGCAACACCTTGGATATATCATCCCACCTCAGGCAGATGCAGGCTGGATCGGTGAGGCCGGACCAGGTCCTTCCTATCTGGACAAAGGTTCAGGAGGTCCGGAAAATGATTTCACCAACAGAAATACCACATTTATGACCTGGAACCTGATGCATCTGGCAAAGATGCTCCACGATGCCGGTGGAATCCCGGCACACGGTAATCAACGTGACAAGTGGGATGCCCGGACGGTAAAAGATCATCCCAATCCGGAGTATCGGGGATGATACTTATTATAAGCCAATCAATTTATGAATGATCAAAAATGCGTTTTAAGAGAGGGTGTCTCAAAACAAAAAAAGCTTCGAATATAGCCCTTCACCTAGGGAGGTACCATACGATATGTCTTTTTTATATGACCCCAACTGATTAAAGGCAGATGGCGGTGGTATTACCCGATTTCTGAAGCAAATGATGAAGGTTACTGAACAATTCCACCTGAAAATGTTTTATTATTGTATAATCATTTAAATACATTGAATGATGTCACAAACCCTAGAACAGCAAATTAAAACCATTCAGAAAGCGACAAAGGAAATTACCTCCTCCAGAGAAAAGGCACATCAGTACCTCAAAAGATCGGGTATATCAGATTTCATCCAAAAGGCATCCAAGTCTGTACAAAAGAATGGTTCTGGTTCTTCTAAGTAGTAATGGATTATAACCGTTACAATTCCTACCCCTCCTATGTATTGGGATTTCATGGATGTGATAAGGAAGTAGCCCTGGAGGTCCTTAATGGAAAGTCCAAGCTCAAAGACAGTAAAAACAAATGGGATTGGCTTGGACATGGTATTTACTTTTGGGAGCAAAATCCACAGAGAGCTTTTCAACATGCTAAGGATATAGCTACAGGTAATCAAAAAGCAAATAGCGAAGTTAAAACCCCATTTGTTCTTGGTGCGATCATCGATCTTGGAAAATGTTTGAACTTAATGGACCCCGGACAACAAACACTTATCAAGACTTCCTTCCTCAGCTTGAAGAAAACACTGGAGGCTGATAATGTGAATTTACCTCAGAACCTTGGAAAAGCCAGAATCCTGGATTGTACTGTATTTATGCATTTACACAACATGATGAAGGAAAATGGTGATACTCCTTATGACACTGTGAGGGGTGCTTTTCCGGAAGGAAATCCAATCTATGAAGGATGTGCAATCAATGATCAGACACATATCCAAATTTGTGTTCGAAATCCGGATACTATAATTGGATACTTTTTGCCTTTTCCTTTAAAGAAAATAAATCCCAATTTGTAGGGCGGTCTTTTATAAATTGATATTAACTAATTGAGGTTGTAAGTAATTTCCTGCCTACTTCCGAATTTAAATGGTTATTCCGGCCCAATACATTCAAATAGACCACCTGACAAGTCATATTGCTCAGACCACACATATATAATAGAAAAGCCTCAGAAAGATTCCGAGGCTTGTAACTGTCTAATAATCAGTACCCGGGGCGGGACTTGAACCCGCACGGCCTTTAGGGGCCACAGGATTTTAAGTTTTTCCTATTTGGTGGGCAATGAATTAAAATGTGCTTATATGGCAATTAAATGCATATTTGGTATCACATGAAACCATAAAAGTTCATGAAAAATCAGCAAATGTTGTACCTATGTTGTACCCAAAATTCGTATATTTGTATGGTAATCAGGAAGTTATATAAAAATGGGATCTATAAAAACCGTACTGAGAAAGAAAAAGAATAAAGCTGGGCAATATCCAATTGCCATCCGTATTACGCAAAATAGGAAATCTTCCTTTCTGCATTCTGGTCAATACATCGATCTCAAATTCTGGGATGAAAGAGAGAGATGCGTGAAGAGTTCACACCCTAACTCTAAACGACTAAACCAGCTAATCCTCAAAAAACAAACTGAGGCCAATGACAAGTTATTGGAACTGGAATCTGATGAAAAGAGAGTGACTTCTTCCACTGTAAGAAAACATATTCGTAACGAATATCGAAATGCCTCTTTTTTTGCTCTCGCAGAAAAGTACATTGAAAACCTAAAGAGATCAGGCAAATACACAAGGATCTCTTCTGAACGACCACGTATAAAACACTTCAAAGAGTTCCTCCATGGTCAGGATATCGACTTTCGTGATATCACAGAAATGACCATTCGAAGGTTCCAATCTTATCTTCGTGAAAAACGAAAGATCAGTGATAGAACGATAGCAAATTACTTAATAGTGATTAGAACAATATTTAACCTGGCAATTCGGGAGGACTTGGCAGATCGCAAATACTATCCCTTTGGAAAGGGGAAAGTGGTCATCAAGTTTCCTGAAACCGTCAAAGTAGGTCTCGAGATTGAGGAAGTTCAGAAGCTGGAAAAACTACAGCTTGAAAGTGAAGCCCAGCAACATGCGCTGAATGTATGGCTGTTTACTTTCTATTTTGCAGGTATGCGGGTTTCTGATGCATTGAGACTAAAATGGTCAGACATTCAAAATGGCAGGTTGTTTTACAGTATGGGGAAAAACAACAAAGCCGGATCGTTAAAAGTCCCGGACAAAGCAATGCGGATCATGAATTTGTATCGCAGCCAAACTGAAGATATCAATGATACAATATTTCCGGAATTAAGGGGTCAGGACTTTAAGGACAATATTCGAATTCAGAAAATGATCAACTATGCTGATAAAAAGTTTAATAAGCACTTATTGAAAGTTGCTAAAAAAGCTGAAATTAATAAGCCACTGACAATGCATATTTCACGGCATACATTCGGAAACATTTCTGGAGAGAATATTCCATTACAGATGCTGCAGAAACTCTATCGTCATACATCAATTACAACTACCATTGGTTACCAATCAAATTTTGCGTACAAGGATGCTGATGATGCGCTGGATAGTGTAGTTGGGTTCTAAATAAGATCCTCTCAATGAAGTTCATCCCCCAACTAGCATTCCGATTCTTGAGCCTTTCCCGCCGGAGGCAATTGGCACATTTTTTCGGAGTTTCCTCTTTCTGTCGCCTTTCAATCCAATATCACAAACTGGTCCGGGTTATGTCAAGAGAAAAATAGGGTGCTTGCACCCGGTCGGAAATACCTACCCAAGGGGTGGAGATTTCCGGATTTTTACTTGACATGTTCTGAGAACCTGTTTGTACATTGCTGCGATAGCAAGAAAACGGAGAACAAAATGTCTGGGGGGAAGTAATTAAGAAATTTGAAAAAGCGATTTAGGGGAGAGCTTTTTCTCAATGGCTTAGGGATTGAAGCGGTTATCGTGTAAGAGCGAAAAGCCCGACCCGAGGAACGAGGGGAAGCTCTATGTTCCTGAGTATTAAAAGTTTTATTTGTTCTGAAAGTTTAGTGTCCGATCATCTTTAAAAATTGTCTTTAAGTAACTTTTTTTGTTTCCTGGAATTCCGGCTCTGGCTGGATTCAAAGGGAATCTCAGCCGACGAGCGTTTTAAATTCACGACAGAAAGGTTCTTAGATAGATAATCTGGCAGTAATAGACACTGTCAGGGCTCTTTTACAACCCATATAAACTCTTTGTTCCGGATTAGTTTCAACTTTACTTTACCTCCAACTATTTACCATTATTGACCCGAAAATGACCTTTCATCCCTTTATATGGCTCTGAACCCACAGAAAATTTTCCCTCAAAGGATTCAGATACACACAGGAATATTTGTGTAAAGGATAACTGTAGAAATAAACTGCCTTTTCATCGCTTCTTTAACTGGTTTATTACGATCCCAACTAGTGCACTGTTAATCATAAATTGACGGATATAGTCTTCTCAACTTTCTTCTGGAATCCTTTGTCGTAAACTGCCAGTTGATTTTAGTTTTTTTATTATTCCGGTGGTTTTGCCATGCTTCGACTTCTTCAATTACTTTATCCATACAGGAGATATGTCTGTTAAGACATTGTCCATTGAGTACATGAAGTTCTATTTCTGCCATATTGAGCCAACTACCGTGCTTAGGCGTATACACAAACTCAAATCTATCCCATATGCGCTTGACTTCTTCCGGGCTAAAAGTCTCATAAAGGGATGATGGACAATGTGTTTTAAAGTTGTCCATAACCAAGGTTATCTTCTCAGCATCCGGGTATAATTCATCTGCTATTCTTTTAATGAATTTGGCCCAGTCGCGTTTCTTTTTAAACCTGGTGATTTCTATCATTCTTTTCCCTTTTAGAGGTTCATTGACTACAAATATGTTGACCATTCCATGCCTGATGTATTCATAGTCTGTTCTTGCCTCCCTTCCTTTTGCCATTGGATAGATTGCCTGGCTTCCGAAATAAGCTGCTTAGGAGACTCATCCATACAAACAACCGGTCTATGTTCATCATAAGGTCTTTTATATACGTCCAGAACTTCTTCCATACAGGCTACAAATGCACTGTTCTGGCCTGGAGGAATTACCCAGCTTTTTACTTTCCAAGGCTTAAGTTCATTTTTTTTAACGTGTTGCCTACTGCCACGTAGGAAATGCTGTCAATGTATTTAAGTTCTACCATCTTATCGGCCAGGAGCCGCAAGGACCATTTAGCATATCCAGGAGGCGGTTCACTGCAGCAAAGTTGAACTAACTTTGCCTCCACTTCTCCATCTATCTTCTTCTCATAAATCCTGGCACTTGGCTTACGTTCCAAAACAGCCTCTAAACCCTCCTCCATAAAACGCCTTTTAACCCTGTCTATAGTTCGCATCCCTACCTTCAAAACTTTGCTAATCTGTTCATTGGTTACTTTTTCGGCATATTCACCTTCATCGCAATTCAATAAAATATAAGCGGTGCGAAAAGTGTGAGAGCTATGGAAACCTTTATTGATAATCTTCATGAGCTCTTCCACCTCCTCTTTCATTAATTTGATCGTGTACCTTTTCATAGTTTCTTTTAAAGGTACAAATAATATACGTCATATCATAATTAACTTAACACTAGATTGATCAAAAACAAAAAAATGACCATCCCATTGAACAGTCCTCCCCATTGTTTCCAGGCTGGCATCATAAAAATACCTCCCAGCAAACGCACCATTAGTGTGGCCTGAAAAAGCACTACCCATACATAGAGGGACTGATGGTACGGCCTGATGGTGAGCCCCAGCACTCCCGGCAGGATGATGGGCGCATGGGCAAAAATCATCGAAAAGATAAATCCCAAAAAGAAACTGTGGATGAGTGCGTCATAAGGTATGGTGCCAGTGGGGTCCAGTAGATAGAACAGTCCCGAAATGGCCAGCCAAACATATCCGAACAGCAGGGTAACAGCCGAGAACCGATGGATGCCCGGCATCTTAATCGACTTACGGATCATGTCATAAAGAATCAGCCAGCCGCTGACCAGAAGCATTGATCCCCCAATGAGGTATTGGCCCCCGAAATGGAAGGGTAATAAACAGCCAACCACAAATAGCCCGAGGAATGATAACAAAAAGATATCTCTTGAAAGGATTTACCGGCAGGAATCGACTTAACTCAAGACGCTCACCCACGATGGTAAGCAAAAGAAAAGCCATCCACCAAAGGATGGAATGTCCATAGGAAGCAAACAGATACAGGTGAATGTTGCCGATTAGCCAGGCCACTGCACCCATCCACATGATGCGATGAGGCAGATCGCCATGCTTGAGGTTGATGAGATAAAAAACAATCGTGAGCCCGGCAGCACCAATGATCAAACAGATAAATGCAAACTCCTGCAGTCCTAAATAATAGAACAGCACACTTGAGCCGTTGATCACCGGAAAAACAAACAGCCATTTTCTTTTCATCGCTACAATGCGCTCAAGCAGGATGACAGTCCCAAGGAAACTTCCTGTCATGATGGCTCTGTGATCTAAAAAAACTTTATCCACAGGAAAATTAAAACCCAGCCTGAACCATCCGGTGAGGATCCCTGTGATCAGACAAGCTGCTACGAGAAATATAAATGGGAGTTTAGTCAGGAAGAATTTCATATTACTGCATTTTTCTTTTTTAACGATAAGAAAATGAGGATAAGCGCCAGCAGTTGTAATAAAGCCAAACCGAAAAGCCATGTGGTTGCCTGATCCAGGTATCCCTGAAAAATCAGGATCATTTCAGTAACAATGAAAGTGGACAGGAAAAGGCCAAAGCCCAACCTGGAACTGATATTTTCTTTCAAAACTCCCAAATTCAGGATATGATAAAAGATCCAAATGGTGATAAAGCCAATCAGTACCATGTGCAGATAGGCGATCACGATGTTTCTTGCAAAGGCCAACCCCGCCAGGGATGGAAGTGATGAAAGAAACATCAATACATGCTGAAGACCAATGGCCAGCACTCCAACCCAAAACAGCGCTTTCATAAGGTCTGAGTGACCTCTGAACAAAAACTTAAGATGCTGAAAAACAAAAAACGAAATCAGCACTAACCCAATGAGCTGTGTCATGGCGGCCAACCCTCCAATCAGGTACCAAACAACATTCGGTCCTGTCCACAGTAAAGACAATATGTATGCAGGAAATATGGCAAGAAGTTTCATCCTGAATCCTGTCGTCAGAAGTTTAGCAGATGTATTTACCCCTTCCTTTTCCAACTGATAAACCAGCAGACCGATCAGGGCAAATGTAAACCACCCATTGTATTGAAAATGAAGATAGAAGTAGATGAGCGAATAATAAAGATCAGACCTGCCCTGTGTAGCAGAAACGGGACCTAGTGCAAATGGAGCCAGGTTTGATATAAACATGAGGATCAGGCCCCATTTGACAAATTGAAATGAGGGTCTGTGCCAGTCCTTGAGACCCGGACCTGCCTCTCTGATGAAAATCCATGTAAAAATCATGGTCACGAGTGCATGAATGGCAGAGAAAATTATGGACCAGAGCGCATAGCCTGTAAACGGGAAGGTGAAAAGCATTCCCAGGTTTGCCACCTGAAGGACCACAAATATTACAATGTATTTTTTCAGCCTGGTCTTCTCAACAGGCCCATAGGCATGAATGATCAGTACATACAAAGCCATGAACACCCACCCCAAAAAGGCTAAATGCGAATGCGCATGAAGTACATAGCTGTAGTTTATACCCCCAACCGGATAAAGAATAAAATACCGCAAAAAGCAACCAATTGCGGCCACCACCAGCAGATTGAAAAATGCAATTCTTATCCCATTTACTACAAGCATTCTTTTTCTTCTTACATCATCAGTTCGACTTCCAGCTAACCAGTAAATCAATACTTCTTCCGGGTCTCAGGACATGGCCTACATCAAAATGTTCGCGATAGGCCACATCAAAAATATTGACCAGATTTATACCAAATTGCAGACTTCCTGTTCCCAGTGAAATTGACTTCGAAACGCCCAGGTTGGCGAGGAAGAAGGAGTCGGTAGAACGCTCATTTAATTTACTGCTTATCCTGTCCTGAGCCTTTGACCATTCCGCGCCCGGTTGAATGACCCACCCCTGAATTGACTGTGCCAGTGAATAGCTGATTTTCAATGGTGGGATCTGTGGCAGGGGTTCCCCGTCAGAATCCTCACCAAATACATATTTGGCACTGAGTTCACTCATAAGATTTGTAAGTAGATGGTTGTTTTTTACCATTTCTCCTCCAAACATTTTGGCATGCCCGGTATTTCTGTACCATTTGACTCCCCTGGCTCCAATGGTCATCTGACTCAACGCCGGATCATACACGCCAAAAATGTAATCATCAAAAAGGTAGGTGAAAACCGAGGTTTCCAGGCTGAGTTTGGAAGCTTTTATCTGATTCCCCAACTCAAAATGGAGGTTTTTCTCCTTTTCAAGATCCGGATCCCCCAGGTAGTCATAACCATCCTGCGGATTAAACAGATAAAATCCAAACTGCTCGGACACGGTTGGGACCCGCTCGCCATATGAAATCGTGAAATTAGCAGTCGATTTACTCCCGTACTTCCACGAATATCCCGAAGATAGATTTACAAGGAGGTTGCTACGCTTTTCCGATCCATTCTTATCAAAAACACTCAGCTGCCTTTCTCCAATGTTACTGGCCATAACAGAGGTCACATATTCCAGCCTGCCGGAATTTGATAGGGTATGACCGTCCTTTATCCTGTAAGTGTGCGCTGCCTCTGCACCTGCTACCGATCGGTGAACGTCTGGCCAGGTCAGCATGAACATCGGTTGTTGTCCCGATTCATTGGGATACATGGTCATTTCCGCGTGCCAGAACACTTTGTGGAAATCAGCTTTAAGTTCCATGGTGGAATTTGAGCTTTGCTTCAGAAAGCCACGAATGAACCCACCAGTCGTACGGGTGTTACCCGGCATATCCATGCGCATCGCTACGGAATCTCTCTGTGAATCATCCATTTTATGGTTGATGAAATTATAATAGACTTTGACTTCAGGCTGTCGCAATATCCATAGTCTGTCAGTCAGATAGGATAGCCCGAACATCTTCGCCCTGGCAAATCCCACGTCCATGGGCAATGCAGGGTAACCGACATCAAACGCATCATCCCCAACAAAATCAAAGGCCAGCATACTGCTGTTGTTTATCCGGTAGTTTACGGAAGTTGCGTAATTCCACTTTTCAAACTGGCTGTATCGAACCTCCTCTCCACGACCGTCGACATAGTTTTCTGCCTTCCTGTGGACACCAGACAAATGTACGGCCCACCGATCCCATGAATGATTGATGTCCATAGACTGGTCAAAACCTTGTGAAACCGATGAATAACTGGTATTGAAAGAAATTCGAAAGGGATCTTCCTCACTAAAAACCGGTTTCTTTAGCCCAAAGTTGATATTCCCTCCAGTTCCGCAACCCATCATGTTCCCCCGGCTTCCAAAAGAGATATCCAGGTTTTTCAGGTTAATCGGTTCGATGTAAGAAGAGGCAGGGTCCATTTTGTCGGTACAGGCGCCGTATATCCGCATGCCATCCACACTGGTAATGTACCTTTCGGATGTCAGTCCCCGCAACATCGGCTCATTGGCAAAATTTCCCCTCCGCATCATATTCACTCCCGGCAAACAATGCATCAGCTGATCGGTACAACGCATATTCATCTGCATTTTCGGACTGTTCAGGTGAGCCCAGTGAGCAGAGTCTGATATGGTCACATGGTCCAGCTCCATGACAATACCAATATACTGATCATTGGTCATAGAATCTAACCACGCTTCATACCGTTCTTTTTCTGTCTGGGCCAGACACCACTGTACGCTTCCTATCAAAATCCCTAAGATGATTACCGGTCTCATCAGTGTACTGTTTATTGAAAATAAAGATCAAAGTAAGGGTTACCGCATACGGCCCCTTCTTCCATCATGGTAAGCCTTATCTGCCAGTCCCCCGTCATAGTGAAATTCACAGTTCCTTTATAATGACCCTCCCCTTCATCCACAGGGGCCACATTATTCGGAGAGCCATGGTCCATGCTCACCATCCAGGGTTCTACCTCAAAGGTTAATCCGGAAACAGCCGGCCATTCCATCATACCTTTTCTTTCAAATACAGCTATTTCCAGCTCATTTTTCCCCACCTCCGGATCCTTCGGATTGATGTAGGTCACGAAGTATTTGGTACTTCCATCCATATCACTGGTAAAGGAAACCAGTCTGCTAAGTTCCGGAGAGGTCACCTCCACAGGAATTGAGACCTCCTTGTCGTTGATCGTAAAATCGATGCGCCAGCTACCCATTTCACCTGAAGGCATGACAAATACCGTATTGAAAGTGTAAATGCCTTCCTCTAGTGTATGGCCACTTACTTCCAGCGGACAGGAATGAGACATGGCGGACATCTGCATCATTGGAAGGACATCGATCTCTCCGGAGAGCGGGGCTCCATCCTTATCTTTGATTTCAACAGTGATCGTATTGTATCCCACGAAAAGTGTTTCAGGGGCAAAGACCGTAATGTTCAGACCATCGTCTGAGTAATAAGTGATCTCAATCAGATCATTGGTAAAGTCTGGTCCTATATCCTCGGATGAATTACAAGAAGACAATACCACTATCAATGCGAAAAATAATTTTCCCGTTGTTTTCATTTTATTGATTGTTTAGTGGATGCTACTATGGTGGAAACACACCCGTAGCTTGGATAATTAAAAAGATCAAATACAGGGGTCAGCCCTGCAAAAGGAAAAGGGAATACTAGACTGGAGGCTTAAAGATGTCCCACAAGAAAAGATGTACATAATGATTGTGGTACCTTGTCTCTTGTGGCTCTTCTATGCCTGTTTGTTTTTTAAATGCGATCGCCTGAACATTCCATAGATATTCGCTGCTGATGGGGAGTATAGTTTCGGGATTCTCAGTCTTTTTATCCGATTGTGTTTTGATCTTTTGCGCCAGAATACACTTCCCGTCACAATTGAGTTCAGGCATCTCTTTGTTGACGCACAAACTTTTATAGTAATCCGTATTTACATAGTAATCCACCAGGTATCCCGAGCCCCACATCAGTTGTACACCCACAGCTATCAACATCATTATGGATACTGACTTTCTCATGCCATGTAAAAGTAATTTTCTGACATTTTCACCGGGATGACAGGACTCAATCTCAGGGATGACTTTAATGCATATGTTAAATACACTACTGGCATCAGAAATTCTTTTTTATAGCTATCCTGATCATGAGCATCAAAGGTACGGTCGTCCAGATCAATAACATGCACCAGGACGTCACAAGTCCCAGGTTTGTGCCAAAAAAACGCTGAAAAAGTGCTCCGGTGTAACCCAATAGCGCCGAAATGTCCAGTTTCAGCAGGATCATGATCCTGGACAGGTCAATCGGATTTAAAAAACTTGCAGCCAGCGCAAAATTATCCAGCGGATAATCCTGAAAAATCATCATGCTCAGGAGGATAAGTCCATCATAAATGACTGCAAAAAACAACCACATCAGAATGGCAAAACCGAAACCTTTGATTTTATTGGAATTGAGCAGGGCAATACAAACGGACAATGCCACAAAGATGAAAGTCAGAAAGGTACCGGCCACCAGCAATAGGATAAAATTGAATATCTCACCCGACCTGAATATCCCATAAGCCAGGAAGGGAACCCCCAGACCAATGATCAGACTCATCGCCAGGGAGATAGAGATACCCAGGTATTGCCCTAAAAAGATGACGGACCGCTTGACCGGCTGTGCCAGCAGCAGCTCGGTAAATTCTGATGAATGATAAAAATACATGACCCCGAAGATGGTCCCGATCATTGGGGTGAGTACTACGATGACATTCATCAACGTGATGATCCCTTTAGAAAGGTCGTTGTTGAGGAAGAGCAGTACAAAACCAAGAGCCAGGTAAAAACCCAGGTAAATAAAGCTCCACCTGCTGCGCATCAAATCCGAAAAGCTGTATTTAAAGATCTTGATCATGGTTCCAGGATTGAAGCAATGGCGTGTTCCAGGTCTTCTGTGCTCGTTTGGGACTTGAGTTCTGAAATGGTGCCTTTGAAGTATATATTTCCTTCCAATAAAAAGATGACCTCATCCGCCAGCTCTTCTACAAGGCTCATGATGTGTGAAGTGATGAGGATGATCTTTCCGCGAGACCTTGCCTTGTTGACGAGATCTTTTAGCTTGATCAGCGAAACGGGGTCCAACCCTGCAGTAGGCTCATCCAACACGATGACAGGTGTATCAAACATAAAAGTGAGTACGATATTGACTTTTTGCCTGGTCCCTCCGGATAAATTCCCCAGTTTCTTATCCATGAATTTTTCCAACCCGAATAAATGGATCAGACTTTCCGGTTCAGACTGTTCGTTTCTGATATCTCCAATCATGTGGATGATTTCCCTCACCTTCAGGTTATCCGGAAAACGTGCAATCTGGGGAAGGTATCCAATGTGCTTCCGGTAACGATAGGACTTCGATATGTCTTTTTCCTGGTAGTGTATTTCACCTCCATCGGGGATCACCATACCCAGTAAGATCTTCAATAAAGTGGTCTTTCCCGATCCATTAGGACCCAGAATGGCGATGATACCTCCTCTATTGACTTCAAAATTGATGTCGTCAAGCACTCGCAGGTTTCCAAAGGATTTTTTGATGTTTTTGAATGCTATCATTGGAAAGTTTTCATTGATGGTGACTGATCTACCAGGTCATCCGGTGTAAATGCCGGAGATACCTTTTCAGAAAAATTAATAATGTCCACAAAAAGGCTCCTTAGCAATACAATGGCCTCCGGCGTCCTGTTTACGATATAGGAAAAAAGCTTTACCGGCCGGTATGGCACATCTCCCTGACCATCCCTGTCCAGGTCATACCCGGTGTAGGAGCTCCAGAAGTTGCCGTTGAAAGTATTGTCATTCATCTTTGAGTTGTAAGAAATATCAAAGGAATTACCGATGAAATTGTTGGCAGTAAACACATTGGCATAACAGCCTCCCGAAACCTTGATCGCATATCCATTCTGCTTTAAAGTATTGCCGGAATAATTGACCCTGGAAGAACCGTCCACATAAATGCCCAGCGTATTCTCACGGAAAACATTATCAAGAACTTCTCCGTCGTAAATTTCCTTGAGCAGCAAGCCATAGGATGCGGTGCCCCAGTTATCGATGAAGTAATTCCCTTCCATACTTATCCATTTGGAAAACATGACAGCCACACCCGCTCCATTAGTCTCAAAAGTATTATTCACATAGGAATCATGATTAGAAAACATGAAATGAAGCCCGTATCGCACATTGTGGTGCGCATAGTTGCTGATGACATGGCTTTCATCCACAAACTCCAGGTAGATCCCATCCCGCATGCCAAAAACCTCATTGTTTTCAATCCGGATACGATTGCAGTGCCACAGATGTATTCCGTTACCTGACTGGTTTTCCTGTTTAGCAGTGCCCTTTACTGTATTACCGCTGATCACACCCCTTTCCGATTTTTCAAGGAGGATTCCAAAAAATGAATGTTCAATCCGGTTGTCAAGGATGCGAACCCCCGTGGTACCATGGATATATATTGCAGCATAATCCTTTGTATAACTTTTTCCTGAATTTATGATCGTCAATCCCGAAACTGTGATACTATCCGCAAGGAGTCTGAGTATGTAGTTCTGGTTGTCGCCGTCCAGAATTGCTCCGGGCTCACCGAGCAATGTCAGGGGCTTAGTGATTTCAAGTCCGGCAGTCTTGTATTGCCCTTCGGATAAGATGATGGTATCTCCTGCTCCTGCCAGATCTACGGCAGTACTAATTTTTTTAATCTCACAGGTGTTGCATACTTTCCAGGTCGCACCCTGGCCATCCATCCATAGAACGTAAAAAAATAGTAATATGCAGGTTCGCATCAGCATGATCATCTTAATGAAGTGTATGATTGTTTCCGAGTTTTTCATGTAACTGAGGCCATTCCAGCATCTGGCCCCCAACCGAATCGAAGATCTTTCTGCGTGAAGCCTCGTCCGAGAATGCACTTAAAAAGGCACCCATCGGACTGGGTATGGCCTCACTGACCAGGTAGTTGGCTTTGGTGGCATCTGTGAGATTGCCCGGATTTTTATAATCAGAAACAAGGTAGTGTTTGATCTCTCCGGAATCCCATCTTTTCAGGTCATTGATCATACATTCAATGGCATCATATTTATAAGCCCGTCCCTTTTGGGTCACTACCTGAGCTGCATGCTGCTGATCCACGATGGTCATGCGGCAAAAGTCACAGGCATCTTCACCATACCGGATCGGCCGTGGTCCGTTGTCGCATGCACTGAACAATACCATCAGCGATACTAGACAGGTGATATTCTTTAGATTCTTCATGATTTCTATTTGATTTTGATCGTTGTATTCCTTCCAATAAAATAGGCCACCAACGTGAACATCATCCCAATGCCCATTAATACACCACCAAGTCTTGGGTAAGAATAAGCATCGAAATTCAGCAGCTTCTTATGCCCGATCAATGGAGGATTGTATTTCATGGGTGATCCGTCCGGATTGAGCAATTTCATGATGGCGTTGGGATCAAGGTCAGTCCCATACTCAACAAGCCATTGATTGAAGTCATACATTCCCAGTATTCCCAAAATGCTCATCAGAATAAACCAGAAGAGAAACCATCTGGAGGAGACTTTGCCCAGCACACCCAAAATACCTATCAGGATACCAAGTAAGGACATCGATAGAATTACAATCGGGAAGACTGAGAATTCCCACATATCCTCCGGTTTGGGTAAGGTCTTCATACCAATGTAATGATTGAGTCCGTCTATGTTCTGAATATCAAATTCGTTTTCACCCTTCAGACCATTGATATGAATATCAATCCCTAAAGGTTCAGGATATTGGGGGGCGCCTAGCCTGATGTTCCACATGGGAAACACGAATAAGCTTAGGATCAACGCACTGCCAACAATCATTAATATACTCGCCTTTTTCATTACAATAATTTTTAAAGGAAGAAGAATTAGAGAGGTTAAAATGGACGGTCAGCCCACTTTAACCTTCTTTTATTTATCGGATCACTCGTCGAGCGACCAGCGCAGTTCGATGTTAGCATTTGCCGGAGAAACGCGAACGTACCCCTGCATTTCCTGGTGTAACGCCGAGCAGAAATCTGTACAATAGAACGGCCACACACCAATGCGCTTAGGCTCCCAAAGTGTGGTTTTGGTTTGACCAGGCATGATCAGGATCTCAGACGTTCCCTGTCCTATCATAGAGAAACCATGGGGCACATCAAAGTCCTGCTCGTGATTAGTGATATGGAAGTATACCTTGTCTCCCACTTTGATACCCTCGATATTGTCCGGTGTAAAGTGACTTCTGATCGTAGACATATAAATATGCACCTCATTACCCTTTCTCTCCACCTTTGCCTGAGCAGGATTGGTGATCGCATAAGGGTGCTTGTTTTCATCCAAACGATAGATTTTTTTGGAATTATTAACAATCAGATCGGCATCACAACCTGCTGCATAGTGCGGTTCACCGTGTGTCGGAAAATCGTATAGCAACTGCATTTTTTCACCGGAGATATCATAAATCTGAGCGGAGTGCTCCATTTCCGGTCCGGTAGGTAGATACCTGTCTTTGGTGATCTTGTTCATGGCCACCAGATATTTGCCGTGAGGTTTGCGGGAATTTCCACCGGGGATCATCAGGTGACCTACGGAGTAAAATGTTGGCTGCCGGTCTACCACTTCCCAGGTGCCCAGCTTCCACTTCACCACTTCGGAGGAAATAAAGAAAGTGGTATAAGCATTTCCTCTGCCATCAAACTCTGTGTGCAATGGGCCTAAGCCTCCGCTTGATACAGTTCCCGCCAGTATATCATCATAGTTGAGGATTGGAATGCCGTAGGCTTCATCATCAAATTTTTCATCTGCGATGGCTGCCAGCATTTTCTCAAAGGAGTGAACCGTAAGATCCGCTGAAAGCTTACCACTACCGATAATATACTGTCCGGTGGGATCCACATCACAGCCATGAGGAGACTTGGGAGTTGGTAAGAAATAAACCGCACCGGGTACTTCAGAAGGATTCACTGTCAGCACCTCTTCTTTAATCGTTGAAGTGGCAGTATGCGTAGACTCATCATATACATTGTGCGCATATCTGGCCGGAACTGTAGTACCGCCTCCATTATTGACGTATTCTTCAATTTTCTTCCAGTTCACGGCAGCAATGAAGTCTTTGTCATTTTGTGAAGCATTGACTTCCAGTAAGGTATTGGCTTCCTCGGTATTGTAGGTCGAAAAGAAAAACCAACCATGTGATTTGTCCCGGCCCGGGTGAGAAAGGTCATAATTGAATCCGGGCATAATCAGCTGGAATTTTATATCCATATGCCCATGTTCCGGATCCACAGTAATAAAAGTCAGAGCACCTTTAAAATTGCTTTTATATTCGCTGATAGGGATATCGCTTTGCGGAACGGGAACTGAAAAACGTGTGCCTGCAACCACATACTCCGTATTCTCTGTAATAAATGAGGAGCTATGGTTACCTGCACTGTTGGGAACCTCAATGATTTCCTCCGTTTCGAAGGTGGTCAGACTGATCCTTGCTATCCTGGGCGTATTGTTGCCATTGGCAAAAATCCATCTACCGTCCAGTTCCCCATTGGTCTGTGAGATATCGGGGTGGTGCAGATCATCCCATGGCACAAAACCGAAGGAAGTATTCAACATGGGCTTTGTTTCTTCGGAATAGCCATATCCTGAGGTTGGAAACTGAGAAAATACAGGGATTTCCTTGAACATCCTTCCCGAAGGCAGTCCGTAAACCGTCAAGTTGCCGCTATAGCCGCCTGATAAAAAACCATATTGTTCATCCCGCTCGCCTGGGGCAATGTATACCTTCTCGGCGATGTTGCTGCTGAGAGCACCGCTATTACCGCTGCCCCCCTGATTGCAGGACATGGAAAGAAATACCAGCCATGCAACCAGTAAACTATTCATTTTAATTGATGTCTTCATGATTAGGGATTTTGGTTAGTATCTAATGTCCGGAAGTACTCAAGTATAGCTCTGGCCTGGTCCTGGGAGAGGCCCTGATTAGCCATGGGAGCTCCGTTGTAATCTGCAAGTAATTTCTTAGCAATGGGATCTTCCAATATCATCTTATCAGGTACCAGGATCATATTCATGATCCAGGCCGGGTTTCTGCGGGTAAGGATATCCGTAGGAGGAGGTCCGATGAACTTCTTGTCCACCTTGTGGCAGGCGGTACACATCGTTTCATAGATCTCTTTTCCTTTTGCTGCCAGCTCCTGATCTATTTCGGCTGGTAACGTAAATGGCTTAACAGGCCCAACCCCATGGTATTCCTTCCAGTTCTCATAGGGATCTACCACTTTTGGGGGTTGTGGGGGCTTCTTTGCCTTAGCAGATTGATTTGAATTATCATTTGTATTCCCTCCGCCGCAGGCAAAGAGAATTGCAACGGAAAGGAGTAGCAGATATTTACTTAAACTTTTCATGATTTGATTTGCGTTTATGAATGACTGAATAAAAATTCTTTGAATAGCTTCCTGGAAGCAGGAAATAATATGTTGTTTTCCAGATGGATATGTTTGTGCAAATCCTCTTCAAATTCCTCGAGCATGGCATAAGCTACCTTATAGGTTTGGCAACCATCAGGCGGACATTGATAGTGATTGGTGAGTTCGGCAATCTGATGGAGCCTCGCCCCCTCATCCTCATGCTCCTGCTCCATTACCTGTATCGGGTTTTCTATGTCTCCGAAATGTGGTCTGGAAAGTGAGAATCCTTTAGCTTTTGATTCTACCATCGCTTTGATATAAGGAAACAACACCTGCTCTTCTTTCTTCATATGGCTTAGAAGTGCCTCTGATCCTTCCACGAATAATTTGTTGATTGAATACAACTCAGGATGTCGCTCACCATGTACATTGCACAACTTTTCCAGGTATAATCTTAAAGCAGGTATAGTGGCCAATACATAGCTGTGATGGATATTTATGATCGTATCAACCAGCTGGTTCAACGGCAACTCCTGATAATTAACACCTACCTGTGTTTCGAAGATCTCCTCCAGTTCCTTCAGGACCACAGTCAGGCCTTCGTTCTTGTTGCGACAAGCTTCTTCGAGGGTAATCCCGCCACCACAGCAAAAGTCTATTTGATGCGCTGTAAGTACTTTGGATGCCCTGAAATTGGAAGCCACGATCGCTCCCACTTTTGTTTTTGCTAGATTTTCCATATTTTAGATATTTGGATCTTTTTATCCTTTATTAAATTAAAACTTTTATAATTTCAAAAATCGATTCCCTTCAATAATCCCACCTTTTACATCAGACAAGTATGTGGTGGTTAAAATACCACTTAGGTGATCCCGAATCGCAATAAATTTGTCATGAACCGGACACGGATGTAAGCCGGAGCATTCCTCCAGACCCAGCACGCAATCCTGAATAATTCCTTCTCCATCAATCGCTTTCACAACTTCCAGCAAAGTGATTGGCCGGTCAGCTATCCTGAATCCTCCCGTTGGGCCTCTGAGTGATTGCAATAATCCATGGCGAACAAGTTGTTGCAGAATTTTCGCTGTAAATGCTTCCGGAGAACCATTGGCCCTGGCTATATCCTTCAACCCTGCCAGTTTACTCTCCCCCTGTACCGTAGAGAGGTAAATCATAATTTTAAGTGCATATTCACAGGCTTTTGAAAACATTTTTATTGCTTTTCATGACAAATGTAAGTGGTCTTTCTATTTCGGACAAACTTATCCGAAATGAAATGATATGATTTTTATCAGTCCTGTGGGAGACTCTGATAATCAATTAATTATTTTACTTCTTTAGTAGGCTTCCCACTTGGCAGGTAATACAAAAAGCCAACACATATCAGAAATATAACCAGCGAGGCGATAAAAGCTATGGAAGCAATTCTGGCATCATTGTCCAACGTGTAGTTCAAAGCTGTATAGAGCAGCCATATCTGAAGACTCAGGTTTAAAATGAATATTACAATAACTGTGGATAGCAGCGTATTCAGCTTATGGGTATTGGCATTGTTTTGATTGGTTCTAAAAGTGGCCATGTTTTTGTCTGTTAAATCAAATATTCTTTTCTTCGTCGCTGCCGGTGACGTAGATATTTCCTTCTTTTTCAATCACTTTCAGGCTGGGCAGCTTACGTGGTGGAGGACCGGCCAATACTTTGCCATCGTTTGCATCGAAATAACCTTTATGACACGGGCATACAATTTGGCCTGAGCCGGGTTCATAATACACCGAGCAGGACAAGTGCGTGCATTTTTGTTCGTACGCGCGTAAGGTGCCGTCTTCCAGGTGCACGAGGATATAGGGGATGGTGCTGCCATCCAGGGTGAAAGACCTTGTACCACCTACCGGCACTTCATCTTTTGCACAGACAAGGTGTTCTCCGGACACAGTCTTTTTTGGGAAAAAATTAGCTTTGGCAGCTACCAGTCCGGTACCTACAGTTAGTCCGCCGGATACCAATGTCAACATTTTGGCAAACTCCCTGCGTCCTACCAGCGTAGCATTTTGCTTGTGATAAGGGAAGTCCAGCTTCCATTTCCTTTCCTTATTTTCTTCTTTTTTGCTCATGATATTGGATCAATAAACTTTCAATTCTGTACTGCCTTTGGGCATCATCAGGTTGACTTTCGTGTTGACGGTCTCTTCACCAAAATGAAAGGTATTTACAGGTGTGCTGTTGGGCCGCATTTCGGCCATTTCCTCCCGGGTACCAAAATACAATGCATCACTCGGACATACGGTTGCACACATGGGCTTTTTTCCAATACTTGTACGGTCGTAACACATGTTACATTTCATCATCAGGTCATAAGACTCCTGTTTTTTGGGCACGCCAAAGGGACAAGCCTGTACGCAGTTGGAACAACCGATGCAACGCTCAGTGTTGGCTGTATGCACAATTCCATGCTCATCTTTGGAGATGGCGTCAGCCGGGCATACATTGGCACAGACCGGATCTTCACAGTGCATACAGACTTGAACAGTGGTCTGGATGGTGTGGGCACGGTCTACATAGTTGACATGGATCATGCTTTCCTGACCATTGGTTTCGCATTCAGCACAAGCCATCTCACAGGCCTTGCAGCCGATGCAGCGCTGCATGTCCACGAAAAACTCCATGTTGGGATTATGTAAATTTTCTTCTGATGCCATATCTGATATTTTAGGTTATGAACTTTTATATGCTTTTGATGCTAAGGGATCCGGGGCAATTTCACCCTGTGGTTCCAGCTTACAGGCACAAACCTTAAATTCCGGTATCTTAGAAATTGGATCTAAGGTACCTGGTGTTAGTAAGTTAGCGGATTTTTTTCCGGGCCAGTGATAGGGTATGAATACCGTATCCTTGCGGATGGTATCCACAATATTGGCAGGGAATAATCCTTCACCTCTTCGGGTGGTCACTTTTACAAGTTCGCGTTGATTGATTCCAAATTTTATTGCAAGCTCCGGGTGTATTTCTATCTGCGGCTCAGGATATTGTTCAACCAATTTACCTATGCGGCGGGTTTGCGTACCGCTCAGGTATTGTGATACCACCCGGCCGGTGGTCAATACCACCGGATATTCTTCATCCGTCACTTCGCCAGGTGGGCGGTAAGGAGCCGGATTGAAATGTGCCTTCCCGTCTGGGGTTTTAAACTTTCGGTCTTCCCATAACCGGGGTGTACCTTGATGATTCAGGTCCGGGCAGGGCCAGAACATACCCATATTATCTACAATACGCTGGTAGGTGATACCATAATAATCAGCTGTGCCTCCCTTAGAAGCTATCCGCAGTTCGTTGAAGATCGCCTCACTATTTTCGTAGGTGAACTTGTCTTTGGCTCCCAGGCGTTCAGCAAGCTCCAGTATGATCGAAGTGTCTGTTCGGGCTTGTCCCGGCGGATCTACGGCCTTGTTTATTTTGATCACCCGTCCTTCGGCGGAAGTGGTAGTACCTTCCTCCTCTTCCTGTAGAGAGCCGGCAAGCACCACGTCTGCATGGCGGGCGGTTTCATTAAGAAAGAAGTCGATCGCTACATAATATTCCAGTTTTTCCAGGGCTTCGCGTACATAATTACTATTAGGCAGAGAGACCAACGGGTTGAAACAAATGGAAATGAGTCCTTTGATCTCATCCCGATGGATCGCTTCGATGATCTCATAAGCGGTTAGTCCTTTGCCGGGCATGTCTTTTTCGTCG
The DNA here is from genome assembly GCA_965228595.1 of Cyclobacteriaceae bacterium. Classification (GTDB taxonomy): domain Bacteria; phylum Bacteroidota; class Bacteroidia; order Cytophagales; family Cyclobacteriaceae; genus UBA7330. The sequence goes on from OZ245828.1 coordinate 2,103,473, forward strand.
ATTCCCCACACATCAGCAATATACTTGCGGTGTTCGGGGTTGGTAATGTCCCGGTTGCCGGGCAGTTGGTCACATTTATGGCCATGTTCACGTCCACCCTGCCCATTGCCTTGTCCGGTAATGGTTGCATAGCCACAGTAGGGCTTGCCGATGCGTCCGGTGGCCAGTACCAGATTGATGCAGCCTACTACATTATCCACACCCTTGGAGTGGTGTTCTATGCCACGGGCATGCAGCAAAAAACTTGTCTTGGCTTTTCCCCACCACTCGGCAGCTTGTTGGATCTTTTCTTTTTGAATGCCGGTGACTTCTTCTGCCCAGTCCAGTGTATGGTCTTTGACCGAAGCGATGGTCTCCTTGAAACCCGATGTATGGTTGTCAATGAAGTCATGATCCAGCAGGTCGTGCTCCACCAGATAGTTAAGCATGGCGCCATATAGGGCGGAATCTGTACCCGGCTTCACATCAAGGTGAAGGTCTGCCGTTCGAGCGAGTGGAATGACTCGTGGATCGATCACGATGAGTTTGGCGCCCCGATCCCGGGCTTTCCATATCCAGTGCGTAAGGGTAGGAAACGTTTCGCTTACATTGGCGCCTGCTACGATGATCACCTCGGCATACTCCAGATCTGAATAATTATTGGACCCGCGATCCAGTCCAAAGGCTTTTTTGTTCCCTGCTCCGGCACTCACCATACAGAGTCGGCCATTGTAATCAAGATTTGCTGTTTTCAAGGCTACCCGGGCAAACTTGCCCATAAGGTAACTTTTTTCATTGGTCAAAGACACTCCAGACAACATGGCAAATGCATCATTACCGTAAGCGGACTGGATTCGTTGTATTTCCCCTACCGTCCGACTCATAGCATGGTCCCAGGATACCGGTTTGAACCCAACACCTTCTTTCCGTTCAATGGGTGATAGCAGCCGGTCAGGATGGTTATTTTGCAGATATCGTTGTACACCCTTGGGGCAGAGCCGGCCTTCGTTGAAGGGAAATTCCATCCAGGGGTCAAAGCCGACTACTTTGTTTTCTTTCACCAGCAGTTTGATGCCACACTGCATGCCGCAGAAGCAGCAATGGGTATTCACCACTTTATCGGGCTCGTCACGACCGGGAAAACCTTCCTGGGGTGGGAAGTTTAACGACGGGCCAAACTGTTCAATAATCGTTTCCGGTGCTACAGGTAATTTTGCCATATTCTTTTCTTGCTATCCGAACAATCTACCATCTTTTAGCCGGGCTTCCAGGTGAGCTTTCGCCAGTAAAGACCGTTTCCCCTCAGGGCTTAAGTCCAGGTGGGACGTGCCATCCGGTTTATCAAAATTAAAGCCCATTTCTTTGGTGACCGTCTTCAGGTCATCCACGTGTAGCTGTGTGTCAAATTCTTTGCCCGTATGCGGACATTTCGCCATACCCATCCGTTCGCCTTCTTCCCGGTATATGTGTGCACCGATCTGTGCTGGCCGCTGGATGATATGGAAAAACTTGCCAAATGGAATCCAGATCAGGAAAATGATGACCGAAATAGCGTGGGTTACTGCCAGAAAGTCAAAGGCCAGGCCTTTCATGAACTGGTAGGAGTAGGTAAGCCCCAAGCCAGTCACAGAAATAATGATCAGCAGGATGAGGGGCAAAAGGTCGCTCTCGAACGTCTGAGTGGCAATCTGGCCCGGGTGGGTAAGCCTGCGTCGTAGAAAGTATAAACTTCCAAAGATCACCAGGTAGGAAGACCAGTTGAGCGCATGGAAGGTAAGGAACGCCGTAATGCTCCCCAGTGGGAATTCAAATACTTTAAAGCCGAAAAAATGCGCCTCATAAAGTTCTATGGAGCCGGGGGCCAGTGTAAAGTGGACCCAGCCAAAGGTGAGGGGAATGGTAATGGCAAAGGCCATGATGCACCCAAAGGCGATGAAGAAGTGGGCCAGCCAGCGAAATTTTCCACGGGGATACACAAATTTTTGTAAGCCAATGTTGAGTACCGCCTTTTTGGCTACCAGCCAGAAGTGATAAAAAACCCTGCCTTTAAAGAAGAGCTGAAAGCCCCGCGTAAAGTACATCCAGGTGGGTGGACGCTGTAGCCACACCGAATAGCGATAAGTGATACCAAATACCGCGAATATGGTTCCAAACAAATAAGTGATCAGTGCCGCATCGAAATTTTGTAAGTCACGAGATCCCACAAAGATGAGTACAAGAAGGAGCATCGTGACTGCCAGCGCAACAAGTAGGGCATTGCCGTTTAAGTCTTTGATCAACCGTATCATGAATTAGTTTTTTTTCAATTTATCAACAGATGGTTGGACTGTCAAGTTTTGTGAGTTTTTTATCACCGAAAACACCATGCTAACAAAAACAACCAACCAGGCTAATAGGGAAATATATATAAACATTGAGGGTATGATCTTAAGAAATTCTATATCCAGCGCTTTTGCTAACTGAAAAGTACAGACCGTATACATGCCCAGAGGGAAAACCATGCCCCAATATTGCGGATGATACCGGAAAGGCAGGTGCCGTACCAGATGCCGCCATACGCCCAGAAAAATGATGAGCGGAATCCACCAGGTGCCGATAGCCCAAAAAAACAGGGTAAACCCTTTGAGGAATGGTAGAATGGATTGAAGGAACACCCATTTTTCTGCAAACAGAATCAACGTAGCACCTGCCAGTGTAGAAATGGCAACTGCCCCCATGTTGATCCAATAGGGAGGAGCAAATTGTTCTGCTTCCACATCGAAAAATGACAGCCGGTGCACGATGAGTGTAATTACAATGATGTAAAGCATACATCCACAGAGGAAGAAGAATAGTGAGATGAACAGACTGATTTCCAGAGGTATGGGCAAAATATAGGACAAATTGGCAATGAGAATGGCTACCGATTGGGTGGAAACCACAAAGATCAGCCACACTCCACTGATGGCTTTTTCGATGGGCAGCTTATTTCGCTTGATGGTAATGATCAGGAACGAGGCATAGATCAGAAAAACCCAGGAGATTAAGCCAATGATGAGTAAAAATTGGGGAAAACCGGGATCCCTGACCAGGATCAAATATTGATTACCCAGCACACAGGTACCTGCTACAAAAGTCAAAAAACCGGGGTTAGCTGCTGTATTGTTAAAGTCTGCCAAAAACGCTTCCCTAAACCGGAAGAACCGAACGAAATAAAGGACAATTAGCAGTATGTATTGTAACGCATTGATATAGAGCAGTATATGAGCTATCGCTATAAACCCTAACAAATGGGAGGCGATAGATACAATACCTGTGGCCATCACAAGGGCGAAATACGCCGGAGATAAAATTTTTATGCTATTCATAGGATTATCTAAAACTATGTAAAACATTGATAAACCGTATGATTTATCCCGTCTTTCATGTGTTTAAAAATTAGCTCTTAGCTTTTGGCCTTTGGCTCGGAATTTTAATCATTCACGGTTGGTGTTTCCTAATCATGCTCATTTCTAATGCAAAAATGAGAGTACAATGATGCCTCTTGGGATGATATTATCAGCTTTGGGGATGATAAATGTCAGTTGATAAATGCTTGTTTTTGGAATAAATACACGGTCACGTTCATCGTCCGGTACTCCTTTCTAAATTCCCATTACAACAACTTACCTTATAAGATATTAATAGATGGTTTGTTGTCTATCACGTTTTTTTCTTCTCTGGCATGGTGCCAAATACAAAATCCCATAATCGGGTAGAAACTCCGTGGGCAACATAAGGATTTACATAGTGGTGTACATGATGATGACGCCAAAGCGCTTTAAAAGGAGGATAGATGGGTGATTTAATTCTGTGTTGAGCATAATGAATGGAAATATATGCCAAATAGCCAAGCATGAATCCCGGAAAAAACACAAAAACGTAGGTACTGTTGACGATCCAAAAGATTAGGAAGAAGAGACCGGAAAGCAAAAGACCGGGTACCGGAGGCATGGCAAGTCTGGTAGGATCTATCGGGTACTGGTGGTGAATACCATGTGCATTGTGTTGGATCCTGGTTAATAATCTTGAATTTGATTCTGTATGGTACAGGAAGCGGTGAACGAAGTATTCTGCAAACGTCCAGAAAACAAAGCCGCAAGCCAGTGTAATCATCGCATGGGTCAATGGTATTTTCAACTGGGTCACTCCATACCAGAATAAGAAAGAACTAATAGAAAGATGTAAAATTATCGGTGTAAATATCCCGGTTCGGGTCAGGCTTTCAAGGAATTTGTTTTTGAATAAAGGAGCTGTGATTTCTTTTTTAATAGCCAAATGTTCCGGCATTTTTACCTCTCCTTTCCGAAAGGCCAGGTACTCTTTAACATTTTTTTCCATGATTTATCTTCTTTACTGATATCTCTGTATTGGTTACTCGAAGTCTGCTCCATCCTGATTTAACCACCTTATTATGATGCATTATAATTTCAAATCTAAATAAAAAAGTTATACAGACCTAAATATCTTTATTTAAAATTAGATATGCTTTATGTTTATTTGTTCACCTGGTTCAGGAACACTGGTTAATCTAAAAGAGGAACTTTGAAAATATTTATCACACATCAGCACCAAAGAGAGGTGAATGATCGCACATCCAAAAGTCTTGATGATTTAATATTGTGCTGTTAATCAGTCCTTTAGAGACCAGGATGTTCCCGTTTGAGCTGTTCCAGGATCTGAACAAACCTCGGATTCTGTCCCGACAGCTTAACCAGTGTGGAGGCGGTGGCTTTAGCATTTTGCCAATCTTCGATATTCATCTCTGCCAATAATTTCATATACAATAAGTTCGGCTGGTTTTGTCCACCCCGGCTCAGTCCTTTCCGGATGATATTCAGCGATTCATCATAAGCCTTTTTTTGTTGCAGTATGATCGCGTAATTGTAAAAGGCCCTTTCAAGAAATGGTTCCCGATCACAGGCGTGGGCTAAATTACTGGCGGCTAATTCCGGTTTATTTTGCTCATTGTACAGGAGACCGAGCATGTAATACGGGTAACTCACTTCAGGTTCCTGCTGAGTCACTTTAAGATATAGGTTTTCAGCTTCCCGAACATTCCCATTTTGGTAAAGCAGTAACGCCAGGTTCATGCGGATTGTATTGTTATAATTGTCAATCTCCAGGGCTTTTCGATATGCAGCGATAGCTTTTTGGTTTTCACCTTTTGACTGAGCGTGCTCTGCAATACGCTTTAGACCACCAGGAAAATCCGCATTCATTTCGAGCATTTTCGTGTACTCTGCAAGAGCGTTCACATGTTCGGGATTCGATTTGTCTATGGCTTGCCATCTACTCATGAATTCAGCGCTGTTGATCCTCACTATTCTTACAGGGTCATTGATGACCGATTCCAGTAGGTCCGGTCCATTTTCCGGTTGTTGTGAACCGATAAGCTTGACGGTTTCATTCCTCACCAAAGCTGATTGGTCGGAGAGGTATTTTTTGATCTGTTGGACCTCATTTGGGGAGACCATGGAGGTGAGATAGGAAACGGCTGAAGCCCTCACAATATCCGGGTAATCCTGATGCTCGAGGAGATAAAACAACTCAGCTTTATCTCCGGCGAATCCTTTGAGCAAATGATCGGAAAAATGGTCTTTTCGTTCCGTGCCGTACCACTTTTCTATATTTTGTGCAGCCCAACTGGCACTTTTGTCCTGGTGACAGCCATTGCAGGCATTGGGTGTGCCATACTGCATCGATTGATCAGGTCGCGGGATCCGGAAGCTGTGATCCCTGCGGAAGTCGTTACCCATGTAAGTTTTGCCGGTCATGTGACAGTTGACGCATTCAGCAGACGCGCTGCCAATCGGGTGAAAATGATGTTTTTTACTGTTGTATCTTGGTTCATGACATTGCATACAGAGGGTATTGCCAATGGCCTTTAACTCCATGCTATGCATATCATGACAATCTTTACAAGCTACGCCTTTAGCATACATTTTACTCTGGATAAAAGATGCATACACATAGTCTTCATCACTGATCTGGCCATCAGGCTCATAGGTGGGGACAGTGATCAATTGAGGTTCATAGTGATCCAGATAGTGGCCCTCATAATCGAAAAAGGATGTGAGCTGGGTACGTCGCGAATGACATCTGGCACATTTTTGTACCAATTCTTTAGGATCCATTCCCCTGGTTATATAAAGTTCCGGAGGTGTGCCTTTCTTATCAACTTTATAAAAACTCACATGCTTACTTCCCGGTCCGTGGCAGGCTTCGCAGCCCACGCTAATTTCAGAAAAGGATGTTTTATAAACACCAGATTCCGGATCAAAATTTTTGTGGATATTAGTAGAGTGGCAGTCAGCGCATGCCGTGTTCCACTTCATCGCATTTCCTGTCCAGTGCAGCCATTCTCCCGGTTCAATTTTCAGGTCAGGCTGTAGGTCAAACCATTTATTTTTTTCCGTATCCCAGGCAGTTTGCAGACATTGATAGGAGCCATCCGGAAATTCAGCAATGTATTGCTGTAATGGAGTAACCCCAAAAGTGTAAGTAATCTTAAATTCTTTGACCTGCGCGTCGCTATCGGGAGTCTTCACATAGTAATTGTTGCCTTTTGTATAAAATTCGCTTGTGACGCCATTGAAAGTTACTGTAGTATTGAAATTGGCAAGAACTGTGCTGCTATCTGCCTTTTGCATCGACAGATGGTGATTCGAACCCTGCCAATTCTTATATTCTTTTTCATGACAGGACTTACAGCTTTCAGTGCCTACAAAGGCAGCATTGACAATCGTTGGAATCGAAGTTTGCACTTGTTCGTTGACTTCTTTCTCCGGTTGATTGCTGCAAGACCAGGTGAAGAAGCTTAGAAAAAAAGTAATGTAAACAGACGATTTCCACATGGATCGACCTAATTAACTTAGTTTAACAATTTTGCCAAGATTAAAAAAATGAAACCAGGCAATATCATCATTTGATCGCCATAGCCTTCTTGGATATGTAGAGGAGGTATGTCCCAATTCAAATATTAATGGGGTGTTATATTCAACTCCATCACCACTTCCTCCTCATTTGATGGCTGCGTTACTTCAATTCCCTGCAGTAAAATTTTCCGAAGACGTTCGATGAACCTGGCAGTCTGGGCTCCATCCAGAATATCATGATCCATAGAAATGGTCATATCAACCACCTCACGTTTGGTCTGCTCTCCACTGACAATCGCCGGGACTTCCCTGATCCCGCCGACCATAGCCGTCAATACCTGTGGAGTGATGGGTATGACCCAGGCGGCTGTGTTGTAACTGAACATGCCCATGGATGAAAAACCAACTGTACCATTAAATTTTTTCTTGGTGAAAGGATCATTGAACATGCGTTTTAAGAACCAACGTCTCAGAAACCCAACCCGCTTCACTAACCAGATGAGCTTTTGATATTTCATCATTTCAGGGCTATCCATCAATTCAGAGGAGGTACCATTTTTAGCCGCTTGGATCTCCTCGCTAATTTCAAAAACCGATTTCGAATTGGCCTTTCTCAGCACATAGCTTACGGGCACAAGTGAGCCATTTATTGTTCTTTCAACCATCGTGGACACATCTACATCGTTGAATACAATGAGTTTATTGCCCTTTCGATAAGCCTGGATCATTTTATCGGCACTCACTGCCCGGGCGAAACAATACAACAGATAACCTGTGAGCGAAGTGTGCCTTTTTGCTTTTCGGCTGGCAGCCCGAATATTATTTCTCATTCCGGTGATATCAAGTTCCAATACGGCATGAGCAGTATGTTTTGACTTGGCAAAGGATAGGAAATCAACGATTTGTTTTCGCTCCAGCGAAAAAGGGAGGACCATGTGTTTATCCATCATATTCCATTTGGATTAGCATACTTATAAATTTAGCTAATAAAAGATATACAGACCTAATTATCTTTATATGATTTGAATAAATCAGGCTGATAAATTTCTATTTCTCTATTCACCGGGTAATAGGATCACCGGTCGATCCAAAAAGTGGTAATTTGAATTTAATGTGCAATATGTATTTACTAAATTCACTTACTTCACCTTCCAGAATTCATCCTCCGTGTTCTCCTTAAACGGATCATCATCATGAAGTTCCTGTAGTCTTTTCAGTGTGTCAGGGTCTGCTTTCTCCTGTATCTCATTGAAGAGCTCCCGCTCTTCAAAGCGAATATGTCGATCCAACTCCTCTTCCAGCAGACTGAGTGATTTTTTAATATCCGCCCGGTTTTCAAATAAACGTCTAATCCTTCGATGCTGGGATAAGGCTTTTTTCACACTTTCGTGGACTTCCCCTAATACCGGAAACACATACTTTTCTTCCAGGGCAAAATGGGGTGCTACGTGATTTGAGTAAAACCAGTCAACATATTTCTTAATCCGTAAGGGGTCAATACCATGCTTCAACCCGATCCTTATTTTCCAGCATAGCAGCAAAGTATGATGATGATCCCTGCTGAGGGGTTGCATTTCTTTGGCACGCCTGATAGGTTTTCCTTTGGCTTGTGACATGTTTACACTTTCTCTGTCTCGCGAAAGAATTTTTCCCGGGCGATCGCTTTAGGAAACAAGATGTTATTTTCCAGGTGAATGTGCATGTGCAGGTCTTCTTCAAACTCCTTGAGAAGTGCAAATGTCACACGATAAGTATTACACGCATCAGCCGGAGGTGTGTAGTCATTGCTCAATGCAGCAATGGTTCGGAAGCGCTCGCCTTCCACATCGTGTTCATGTTTCATCATGGCCACCGGGTTTTCTACCGTCCCAAAATGCGGTGTGTCTAGGGATTCTCCACTTTTTTCAGCCTGTACCATCTTGCGGATAAAAGGGAACAGGATAAATTCTTCTTTTTTCATGTGGGCTGCCAGTGCACCTTTTGTTTCCTGAAATTCTGCCTCAATTTTCAGCAATTCCGGGTGCCGGTCACCATGTACCCGAGCTACCTTATAAAGGAAAGGTTCTATCTCCAGGGTTTTTTCCTCTACATATCGGTGGTGCTTTTTCTCAATATAGTCTGCCAGCAGGTCCATTGGCCAGTTTTGAAAGTCCTGGATGCCGTTATCCTTTGTTTGTCGAGCAGCCTCCAGGTCTTTCAGGAGGTCAGCAGGATCGACTTTCTTTTTTTCGCAGGCCTCACCAATGGTGCGGTTTCCCTGGCAGCAGAAATCAATTTTGTGCTTTTTGAATACTGAGGCTGTACGGTAGTCTTCGGCTACCAGTTCGCCAATGATTTGATTTGTTGTAAGTTCCATATCGGATAATTTTTAAAATGTTAAAAGTCTGTTTTATTGTTTTTGGGCCACCATCATGATGGCGTTCATGTCTTGTTGATATTTTCTGAAGACCCTTTGCATTTCCAGAATTCGCCTGAAGGCTTTACGGTTACGCAGGATGTTAAAGGCGATTTTGAGTGTGTTGAACAGGCCCTCATCATCTATCATACGTCCGGGCTCCAGCAAATGCATGGGATTTGTAGCCATCGCCTTTACTTCGAATCCTTCATTTTCCAGTAATGCCTGCCATTCGGTAGTGGTCAAAGGCCGGGCATTCACCCGAATACTGCGGGCCAGGTTCTTTTGGATTTCGGCTTTCCGTTGTTCATCCATGGTATCTGGTGTCAACCCCAGTTCATGAATGGCATAATACCCTCCTGGTCGCAAGATCCGGTATGCCTCCCCAATGATCTCCGCTTTGCGATGATCTGCATGCATGGTCAGCATGGCTTCACCGTATACTTTATCGCAACTTTGACCCTTCAAACCGCTTTTAGCGGCATTGCCTTCCAGAAAGGTGTATTTTGAGGATCGAAACTTTTTGGAAAGCTGCCGAACCACTGTGGCATTAGTATCAATACCCACATAACTTTTGGGTTTATGCGCAAACACCAGGCCGGCTGTGAACCCCAGCCCCGGGGCAAATTCTACCATGTCATCCTCCGGAGTGATATTGAGTTGCTCCACCAATTTGGTTGTGAGCGCTTTACCACCCGGACGCAGCACCTTCTTGCCCATTTTAGCCAGGATCCAATGACCCGGTGCGTTTGCTATGTCTTTGACTTCCTCCATTACGATTTTGTGATCATGCGAGGGGTTTTAGATTTGTTTTTCGATAATATTCAATCTTGTACAGAAACATCTCTGCCATTTTTCCTGCCCGCCACCGGGCTTCTTCGGCTTTTTGTCCGGTGAATTGTTCGTCTATGGTTTCATTAAACAATTCCAGCCAGCGATCAAAATGATTTTTGTCCACGGGTAAATTGGCGTGCGGGGAAAAAGGGCTGCCGTAGTAGGTGTGCTCAGCCAGCAATACGGTCTGCCAAAAGCGGTACATTTTCTCCAGGTGCTCCGACCATTTATTACCTATCTGCTCGTTGAAAATCGGAGCAAGCAGTTTGTCTTCCCGTACTTTTCCATAAAAGCTGCCTACCAGTAGTTTGATATCCTCCAGTTGTATAATGTCTTTTTTTGTATGCATCAGAAAAAAGATTTATAAAATTCTGGTGTAGAATACATGATGAAGTAGAAAAGTGCGAAACCGATAAAGGCAATGACCAATGCCCATACCCATGCAGGGATACCTTTTGGGGTTTCCGAGCCGGTTACGACAAACTCATCCTTACGCTCACTTCCGTAGGCATTAAGTGTAATCGCCACCTGGTCATCTACAATCTCTCCGGGCTTTAAGCCAACCACAGCTATTTCAGGTCCATTTCGTACTTCAAACGGGATTTCTTTGACACCTTCTACATTATTTGTGGACTTAGCCACAATCTTCAGCCGGTGCTTACCATCGGGGATTTTGGTGGTATCCAGAACAAATTTTACCGGTGGACGAAATTCAGCAAAGGGTTTTTCTTCATCGTCCAGGAATACTTTGATGATCCGGCTGTTGTCTAAATGCTCATCTGTTTTTATGTTCTTTGTCATAATGTCTAAAATTCTAAAGCTGTCTAAGCAATTCCTATCGGACTTATTTACCAACCTTCATTTATCACAATATTTTTAATATGCCCGGGATCTCTTTCACGGGGGTTGATTAAAAATTTCAGACTATAGAAAAATGTAAGGGAAACAATAATGATCCCGACGATAATGATCACATAATCCCAGTCGCTTTGTGGGCCCTCACCGTGAGTTATATTTTCCAGTGGCTTGGGTTGGTTTTGTTTACACACCTCACATGCTATAGCTGAGGGCATGGAAATCATTAAACTGAAAATCATAATTAGACTAATCTTCACTGTTTTTTTCATCATCATTGTGCTTGTTTCATTACAAAATCCCTGATCTTATTCACATCGTCTGCCGTAATTTCCGGGGCATCATTTCCCCAACTGGTACGCTCATGATTGACGATGGCAGCAATCTCTTTATCGCTTAGCTGATCAGCAAACCCCGGCATTTGTGCAAATTCCGGACGGGCATCATAGCCTTGTAAAATGATGCGCACGAGCAGGTCCGGGTCCTTATCATTCACTACCGAGCTTCCTGCCAGTGAAGGAAATGCGCCCGGCAATCCGGTACCCTCAGCCTGGTGGCATGCTGAGCAGGTGGACATGTATAAGTTTTCCCCATCGGGAAGCAAATTTTTACTCTGTTCACCTGAAGAGTTGGTTTCTTCCTGTTCTTTTCTTACAGAAGGAATAAATTTCGGCTGTTGGCCGGTGAGTGAAGCCTGTTTTAATGATTGCAGGTAATCCACCAGATCCAGTGCATCCCGGGTGGGTATGATCTCTGTTCCCTTCTTCTTGTATTCATCAGAAACCGATAATATTTTTTCATGCTCACCCGGATTGGTCTTTTCTTCAAACATCCATGGATATGACGGCATAATGGACTCTGGCACCACTATGCGTGGATTATATAGATGCAGCAAGTGCCAGTCTTCGCTCGGTTGCCGCTTTCCGATATTGGTCAGGTCCGGGCCTGTACGCTCACTTCCCAACAGTGATGGCGACTGCCGCCAGATGTCCATTCGCTGCTTACTGTAATAATAATCTGAGGGGATAGACGGTCGGCTGCCCCAGGTTTTGTCCATTTCAATACTTCTGACCTGCTGTGTATGACAAGCTACACAACCTTCTTTTATGAAAAGCTGAAGCCCCCTGAGTTCAACTTCACTCATTGGTTCCATCTCGGGCAAAGGCTCGGTATTGTTCTGCGATTGGTAAGCAGGAAAAATTGCTACCCCCAGACTTAGTATCAAAAAGCCCAAAAGGGCTAATACAACCAGATTTCTATGATTTTTGTGAATATCAAACATGCGTTTTTGATTCTTTTAAATCCAAACTACTTTTCATCGGGCTTTTCAGTATGGCTTTTTGTCGCACCATCAGGTAAAAATTGTAGGCAAAAAGAAGATGCGAAACGAACATTAGTGTACCCCCGATTGCCCTGGATACCCAGTATTGCTTCATCATGATGACGGACTCTATGAAAGGTAACCCTTCCACCCAGCTTAACCCTTTGAGCGTACCTCCTGCCATCAACGAAATCATGTAAGCAAAAAGGCCGATAAATGCCAGCCAGAAATGAGCGCCTACCAGTAGCTGTGGTGGTTCTTTACCTGTGAGACGAGGAAGTATAGCATATATACATGCCCAAAGAATGAATGTGATGATGCCGTACATGGTCATGTGTGAATGCGCCACATTGAAATCCGTAAAGTGCCATATATAGTTGGTGAAGCGGAAAGCCTGAAAACTTCCCTGCGTGGATCCTACAAAATAAAATACCACACCCACGAGGAAAAAGGGCAATACATAGCTTTTAGATATCTGATGAAAGCTGCCCTTCATGGTCATCAGGAAGTTAGTGGTCCCAGCTACCACCGGAATAAACATTCCTGCACTAAAAACGATAGCTACCGTTTGTAACCACCAGGGTAATGGACTAAACACAAAGTGATGTGTACCGATCATGGTATAAAAAAGCATCTGTGTCCAGAATGCCAAAACACCCAATGAATAAGAGTAGATTGGTTTATTGAGTGCTGATGGTAAGTAGTAGTAAATGAGTCCCAGCGTAAAGGTCATAAACCACATGCCTACCCCCTGGTGCATGTAATACCCCTGAATCACGGTTTCTCCAAGCCCATTTTGATAGAAGGGTAAATAGCCAATTAATACCAACACCATCGTCCATACCATGGCTCCCAGCAAGTACCAATTAGAGACATATATCTCTGAAATTTTCCGATTTGCTATCGTTTTATAGTAATTCCAGAAATTAATGATAAGCCCCAAAGCGAAAAGTGCCATGACGAGCCAGGTATATTCCCGGTATTCGGCGCCTCCATTGTTGATACCGCTCATCAGACAAAGCGTACCAATCAACACAGCCAGGTTGATCAATACCAATGCATACCATCCCCATTTATAATTGAAGATTTTTGTATTACTGGTACGGGCTATCACAAAATAGCCCAGACCAAACATAGCAAGCGATGCCCATCCCCAGAATACTGCATTGGTGTGGACAGGACGCAGCCTGCCAAAGGAGAGCCAGGAAATACTGTCCAGCTCCGGCCAGATAAATTTCATACCCAGATACTGTCCAACCAGTGTGCCAAATACCAGCCAGAACACAGCTGCTCCCAGATAGAAAATGATGAGACGTTTAAGTTTTCCCGGGGTTTCCAATGCTTCGGCAGCCCGCTTTTTTTCATCAGCGATTGGATTATCGGGCTCGTTGGTTACAGCTTGAATCAAACCCTTGCGATCTGAAGCTTCATAGTCACTGCCTAGTTCTGTACCTTTAAGTTTATAGTTGAGGGATTGTTTTCGCTTTTCCAGGATATGGTCTATCTCACCCTGTTCCAGATTTGTCAATTCCTCACTAAACTCCAGTCTCTGCTTGAGGTGTTTTCTTTCATTGAGCCCGGTAATGTATCCGTTCAGCCTGATAATCATGATTAAAATAGCTACCACCATTATCAGAGCTACCAATACCAATGTACCCACAACACCGGGGCTTGCCCACCAGGTTTCGGCATCAATGACATCCGACTGAGCCAAAAGGACAAAGGGACTTAAAATAAGTAGTGTTGCAAAAATTAAATGCTTTGTTTGTATCATATAAGATAGTAAGATCTATTTATCCTATTAAATAGTAAATTTTTATCGTTTTAAGAAAGTCAGGCCTGTTTCAAGCCCCGTTGCCAATTCGTGGATACTTGTGGCTTCCAGCATTTCCTGTAGATCATTTCGTATGACAGAAAATTTTTCATGTAGGGGGCATGGACGGGAAGCATCGCATTCCTTCAACCCTAAACCGCATCCGCGGTAAATCGCATTACCATCAATGGCATTGACCACTTCACTTAGTTTTATTTCGTCAACCCTGTCTTTATCCATTTGAAATCCTCCTGTAGGGCCCATAACAGAATAGACAATATTGTTCCTGGCTAACTGCTGCATGATCTTTGCTGTAAACGCCACCGGTGATTCGATTTCTTTGGCAATGGCTTTCAAACTTGCCCGTTCATTTCTTAGGGCTTGTTCCGCCACATAAATGGTTGCCCTTATGGCGTATTCACATGCTTTTGAAAACATTTACTTTTTGTTTGATGCAAAGGTAGTCAACTTTAATAAGTAGGACTAATATGTCCTATATAAAACTCATGCTGATCTACCTGCAACATAGCAGTAAATGCGACTATCATGAACTGATTTTCGAATATCGGCTCCATGTTTACTTAGGAGCTGTCGGTGGTAGTTTTTATTCTCCCTGCGTTAAAATGCATAGACTATCTACAAGGGCTTCCACAGTATGTGTTATTTCAATTGGTATCTCCACTTCGTCATATTGCATAAGCTTCACTTTTCTGTTTTCTTCACTGTAAATAACAGCACCTTCCAAAACGGTCAATTTTGATGGAATGTGTGCTTTATGTTCTTTTACAATCATTCCTTTCTTGAACCCCATGATAAGAACTTTGAAACCTGTTCCATGATGAAGTGACTTCGCAACCGGATGATTTGATGTTTTCAGCTCCTCCTTTATTTCTTTAATTATCATTTTATTTATCTTTTTTATCTAATCCGGTTGAACACTTGGGGCAATCTTCTTCTACACCTTCTTTCAATATGACTCCATCTATATTATTTTTCATGAAATCCTGAATGAGCATATAACTGTCCTTATGGTTATTTACGTCTACTTGTTTGTCTTTTAGCAGTTTCCTAATCTTTCCGTCATACTGCTGGTGACCCCAACAGACGGGGCAGGTGCCTTCAGGAGAAGATATCCCTTCCTTGTTGTTCTGACTTTTGAAATAGTGAATAATGTTATCAATGATATCCATAGTAATATTTAGGTTTTGGGCGTGAACTTAATTCCTATTATAGAAGAGTCGAACCTTTGTAAACATCCGTTAAGTTTTATAACCATTCCTTTCAGGTTTTTAGTTTTTGATCAATTGGCATTTGCGATCATTTGCCTGCTTCAAGTCCTGACCATCAACCGAATCCCGAAGAGCAACACAAAAGCCAACACGCCAGGCAGTGCAATAAACAACAGACCCAGACCTGGCTTGCTCTTTCCGGTTTGCGGATCATAGTTGAAGCAGGAAAACAACAGGTTTTGGCCAGGCAGCTGGTAGCTTGGGGAAAATTCATTGTGAACGCTGGCCGCCAATTGGGTCAGGTCTCCTTG
The DNA here is from genome assembly GCA_965228595.1 of Cyclobacteriaceae bacterium. Classification (GTDB taxonomy): domain Bacteria; phylum Bacteroidota; class Bacteroidia; order Cytophagales; family Cyclobacteriaceae; genus UBA7330. Next base: position 2,119,106 of record OZ245828.1, read on the forward strand.
ATCTCTCAGTCCGAGCAATTTTTTAGTTATGTAGCCCTGGTTATTGATGCCTACCAGCAGTGCATCGTGATCGAATTGCTGCCGGGTACTGTCCCATACTGGGTCGAATCCTATCGATTGATTGAGTGAAGAAATTTCTGAAGTCACGGCAAAATGCCAATTGGCCTCACCCGCCAGTCCAAAACGTTTTGCATAGGCCTGCATATCTGCCATCTGATCCCTGGGGTCAAAGCTGAGTACGATCAGCTGAAACCCGGTGCTTTCTTCTCTGAGTATCAACTGCTGTTTCAATCTCAGGATAAAAGGATTACATACTCCGGCACAACGTGTGAAGATCAAAGCCAGAACTACCGGCCTGTCCCGCGCCAGTTGTCTGATGGACGTTTCCCTGCCCGTAATTAGCTGTAGTGGCACATCATGGACTTTTTCATAGATTCCCTGTTCTTCTTTCCACCCATCGACTGATTGGGCATGGGTTTCAAAGACCAGCGACATTATTGCAGTCAGAAAGAAGAAAAGACGGTTTGCAGGCATTTTTTCCCAATATTTCCTAAAAATAACAAAATGGCTAGTAGGTAAATGATGGCAAATCCAGCACCTATATACGCCAGTGTGGCTGCTCCTGTAAACTCCTGCGGATATGTACTATACCGCCGTGGTATCGAATCAGCACCCCCAATGTAAAATACCGCCAGAAAACCGATCCCTCCCAGAATGAGTAAAGTCATTTTCACTCTGGAAAGGCCACTATGTTCTATTTTATCAGATACCTGAACTACAAACCAGGTAAAAAAGCCGAGACTGAAGAGCACGTTTCCCATGGCATTGTACGTATGAAAATGAGCCGGAACCCATAGGGTATTGTGCAGCACAAAATTGTTGGAAATGGTGGCGTCAATCACTGCCCCCAGGCCGCCGATCACCCATCCGGCCACCCCCGTGAAAAACAACAGGTTAGTCAGCGACCATTTCACCGGAGCTTTGTAAACGGCCATGATCACACTGAATACAGTAACGGCTGCAGCCGGGACACTGGCAAGGTAGGAGGCCATTTGCCCAATGAGCTGAAATACTTCCGCCTGCACAAAGTCCATGTACAAATGATGAAAAAAGGCTGTGAGTATGAAAACCAGTGTACAGTTCCATGCCAGAGCTACGTACCAGGTTGTTTTCCATTTTGGCCTGTCACTTACTTCGCCAAACAGTTCATAGATGACTGCCAGTCCCAGGTAGAGCATCTCGTTGGCGATGGTGTGTCCGAAAAAATAAGTGAGGTTCTTCATCAAAAGGGCATCATTTACGAAACTGCCTTCCGAAAGAAATTCTGCGAAAAACAACACAAGCAGCAACACAGCTGCCAACAGGCAGGTTACGATTCCCACCAGGGTGACCATGGAGATCAAAACAAATGGGGGTGTAACGGTGGCCGGTTCCCTTTTGCTCAGATGCTGCCATGCAAAGACCTGTGAGATTGAATAATGCTTTAACAGGGAAGCCATCATGCTTATGCTCCAGGCCAGCCATCCCACACCCAATACGCCCAGAGAGCCAAGGAAAAGTGGGGTGGCCCAGGCTGACCACATGACATGAAAAGGAAGTGGGTACAAAAAAGTCCACCCGGTATGGTAATTTCCAATCATGGTGCTGGTCAAAAGCATCAATACACCAATGACCGTGAAAATCATGGCAAAGAGATTGGCTTTAAAACTGGTTTTGACATAGCGCTGCATGAGGTAATGTACGGCAGCCATACCAGCTACAAACCAAATACCGATCATAGTGAGTCCATGAGTGGTCATATTGGCATAAAAAGTATTAGGAGTCTGGCTAATGGCCTCCCCCTGATTGAGGCGCATAAGGATTCCCAGTACAATGGCAAATACGAATAATAGCAAGACCGTCAATATCCATCCTGCTGTTAATTTTTTCATTTTTAGATTATCCATGATTAGGTTTTATTTCACGGTGAAAGATGCTTTCATTATCTGATGAGCCATCCCGCAGTATTCCAGGCAGTATATTGTGTAGGTTCCGGTTTGATCAAACTTCCACCTCAGCCTGTTCACATAGCCAGGCATGGCCTGTGTTTGGGCAATGAGCTGCTGGTCCGGATCGTATATAGCAAATCCATGGTTTACATCAAGGCTGGTGACCCGAAACTCGATGACCTTATCTTGTGGCAAAGTGAGGTCACTCAATCCGGTTGGTTGTTTCGGATCAATGGCCGCGTCAGATAAAATGAATTCAAACTGTTGGGAGCTTACATGTACTACATCAAAAGGTAATTCTTCGGCAAAAAGATAATATGGTGAACGCGGTATGGTCGTAGAAGCAAATATTCCGAGCACCACCAGCAGAATTAAGGTGAACCAAAAGCGGATTTTAAGCGGATTTGAAAAACCGGATGGCTCCCTGACCCACCTGGACGACATGAATATATAGGAAAAAGTTAAGCCAGCTATGCCTGCCAGTACCACAAATAAGATTAGAATAGATGTTTGCATAGTATTTTCATTTTCAAATTAGAAGACAGGCACACAAAATGCCTTCCATTTTTCATTGGTTGATTTTCATCTATTTGATGCCTGGCTGTATCATTATTCGGTAATTGGCAGGTTTTATTGCTTTTGAGATACAAGAATATGCTCACAATAAACCCTGTATGTGGCACCACGCCCCCAGTCAAAAACACCGTAGCACTAATATCTCTCAATAATTAATATCCTTCATCCATAAACTCTGTCAAGCGACCAAACCATAATCCCCTTTCAACAACAGATTGAAACTAGAAAGTGATCATTAATTTACATGGTACATAAAACAAATATAAGAGTCTTTTGTCTTTAATTAATAAGAATACAGACTATTGTGTGGATATTAAAAAAATAAAAAGATTAAAACATCTTTTTATAGATTTGAGATTCATATATTAAAAAGATTTAAAATAATGAAGATCCTTTCGAATCCTACTGTGTATGCAATCCGTGCGCTGATCTACATGGTCTCCCAACAATCCACAGGAGGATATGTAGGAATACGTGCCCTGGCAGAAAGATTGGATATTTCTTATCACCTGCTTACCAAGACATTCCAAATGCTTACCCGAGCAGGCCTTTTGACTTCTAATCGAGGGCCGGGAGGTGGGATTACATTCACCCGCCGTACAAGTAATATTTATCTAATCGATGTGGTTCTGGTGCTAGAAGGTGAAGATTTTTTTGAGAACTGTCTTTTAGGTCTTCCGGGGTGCGGAGAATTACAGCCATGTCCCATTCATGAATACTGGTCTAAAGCCAAGGAGGATTTAAAATTAAAATTGAGTACCACTTCCCTGGAGATGCTCAATGATCTGGAAGCGAGAATAGGTATAATTGATTAAGGTTTTCGGTTACTTCGTTTGAACATTGTTTTGCTGGTTCAGTTATACGACACCCTCAACTCCTTCCTTGCAAAAAGCGCCAATGTTTTCTTTTCGTTCTATAGACTGCTGAACGATCAATTTTGCCACTATAGCAAGATTGCGAAGCTCTGAGGAAGCAAGTGTAATTTCATGGGTTTGATAGTATCGTTTAATTTCTTTTTGGAGGTTATCCAGATTCGCTAATGCATAGGAGAGCTGTATATTGTCCCGTAGGATTCCAGCATACCTGCCAATGATTGATTGAATAGTATGTTTTCTGTTTTGAATGAATACTAAATTCTCCACTTTTCTTTTATGCCTCAAAGACATTGTGACCTTATATTGCTGTGTTCTACAAGAACTCCTGTTCAGAAAACCCAATGCCTCATGGGCACAATGATGGGCAAAGACCATTGCCTCAAGGAGTGAATTGGATGCCAGGCGATTAGCACCATGCATACCAGTATTAGCACATTCACCACAAGCCAGGAGGTTTTCAATAGAAGTTTTTCCATGTGAATCAACATTTATACCTCCGCAGAGGTAATGCATAGCTGGCATAACCGGAATAAGATCTGTGGCGAAATCTATTCCCCGTTTAGCTAATTCATTGACAATATTTGGGAAATGGCGTTTGAAAGACGTCTTTTCGAGATGGCGACAATCCAGGTATACAAAATCATTTTCTGTTTTTAGCATCTCTTTCTCAATGGCCAGAGCTACCCGGTCTCTGCAAGCAAGTTCACCCAGTTCGTCATACCGGGACATAAACCGTTCGTGGCGGCTATTTAACAGGTAAGCACCAAAGCCCCTAACAGCCTCTGAAATTAGAAAAGCAGGGTTTTCCATTGCTCCAGAAAATAAGGCAGTTGGATGAAACTGAATAAATTCCATGCCACTGATCTGAGCTCCAGCACGATAGGCTAAGGCTATCCCATCTCCCGTTGCAATGACAGGGTTAGTCGTACAAGGATAAACCTGTCCAATGCCTCCTGTCCCAAGGATTGTTGAGGACGCAAAGAAGGAAAATATCTGCTTACTTTTAATACAGAGGGCATTCGCTCCATGGCAAACATTTTCATTCGGACCTTTTTCTATTATCAGATCAAGTGCCAGGTGATGATTAAACAATTGCAGGTTAGGCAAGGATTTTACCTTGTTAAGCAGCACTCTGTGTATTTCTTCACCGGTTTTGTCTTTGTGATGGAGTATACGCGATGTAGAATGGCCACCCTCACGTGCCAGATCATACATTTGCAAGTCAGACCGATCAAAACGAACCCCCCAGTCAATCAACTCCTGAAGGCAACTGGCTCCCTCCCCCACTACCTGTCTTACAATTGATTCATTACATAATCCAGCTCCTGCCCGGAGAGTATCCTGAATGTGCTGTTCCAGCTTTTCACTTGTCCCATTAAGAGTTACAGCAATCCCACCTTGTGCCATACGGGTATTTGTAGTCGTGCTATCTGATTTGGTAATTACAGCAACGGCAGCCTGACTATTGGCGGTCGCCACTTTTATTGCACTTAACAATCCCGCAATTCCGGAACCAATTACAAGGAAGTCACATCTTTTCATCTCATTGCGCACATTCGTTCCAGTGGTTGGCGGGCTTGTTCCATCACTTCTTCATTGATTGAGATCTCCGGGTTTTCCAATAACAGGCAATTGTAAAGTTTCTCCAGGGTATTTACTTTCATATATGCACATTCGCTACAGGAGCAGGTGTTGTCTTCAATGGCAGGTGCGGGGATAAGACACTTGCCAGGTGCCTGTTGTTGCATTTCATACAAGATTCCCGCTTCAGTGGCCACAATGTAAGTTTGAGCTTTATCTGATTGTACATAGTCGATCATTTTACGGGTTGAACCAACGAATGCTGCTGCCTGTAACACATGCTGTTCACTTTCAGGATGGGCAATGATCTTTGCTTCCGGGTGCTGCCTGTACAGGGTTAGGAGCTTGTCTATGCTAAATGCCTCATGTACGATGCAGCTTCCGTCCCATAGTACCATATCCCGTGCGGTTTTCTGCATGAGATAGTGCCCCAGATTGCGATCAGGTGCAAAAACAATAGATTGACCCCGGGGGATGGAATTAATCACGGCTTCAGCATTTGCCGAGGTGCATATATAGTCACTCATGGCTTTGATTTCTGCTGAACAATTGATGTAAGTCACTACCAAATGATCCGGATAGTTATCCAAAAACTTTCGAAAAACATCCGGCGTACAATGGTCGGCTAGCGAGCACCCAGCCAGGAGGTCCGGGAGGAGTACCTTCTTGCCCGGGTTAAGAATTTTGGTGGTCTCAGCCATAAATTTCACACCGGCGAAAACGATAATATCAGCTTCAGTCTCCATCGCCTTTTTAGAAAGATCGAGACTGTCTCCGATAAAATCAGCAATGTCCTGTATGGCAGGTTCCTGATAATAGTGTGCCAGAATGATGGCATTTTTTTTCCTGGCAATTTCAATAATTTTGTTTTGAATTGGCTTCATTTTTCAATCAAATCAAGCACTGGTATATCTGAAGAAACAGATGTTGTATCACATAATGAAGCTAACTTTGCAACCCTTTCCTGTGCAAGTAAAAGAAAACCTGAAAATACCTCCGGATCGCTATTGATCAGCTTTCCGTTAAGTAAATTTTGATAATAGGCAATCCCATCTTTCATGTTGCTGATAAAGGACTGAATTTTCTTTTCTGCTTTGACGGAACCTTCGTCCAGAAAATCTTCAACTAAATTTTTCAGCTGATCAAGGTAAAGTCCCAGCTCTTTCATGAACATATGTGGCCGGTCTTTACGAGTCATAATATTGGCGCGGCCATAAATGTGGTTTACCATTTCTTGTAAGGATACAATTTTATCAAAATAGGCCGTATTTGGCCCGGGGCATATGGAAACCCCCTTACCTTCCTGTTTTGTGTCAATCTTGTTTTCGAGCAAAAATGAAGTCCCTAATCCTGTACAAATACATGCTTTTTCAATGATCTTTTGATACGCCTTCTCATAAGCTGGCCCTTTTAATCCCTGGTCATCCAATTCTTTTATTTTCAGGTTTTGGTATTTTCTGGAAGCAGTACAAATAGGTTTTTTCGTAAATTCAGTATTGAAGGAAAGGTGTTTTTTTATACAGGGACTTCCGGGTTTCCCCTTTTGGGCCAGCTGTTGTTTTTCCTTATCCTTAGTGTTTGTTTTTAAATTGTGAAAAGGAACCCCCAGTGGAGAGATTCCACTGAGGTATAAATCATCTTCTTTGGCATTTTTAATCAGATCACGTGTATGACTGTCTACACAAGTGGCTTCCGGTACCAGGAGAAAAGGTGATCCCCACCCGACAGCGTCCAATTCATAATGATCCAGAAGGAAGTTATGTTCCATGGCAGTTCCCACACCTCCTTGTGCGGTAATTTTCATCGCAGGTATTTGCAGGTTTGTGTAGCCCTTGTCAGCGAGTGCTTCCTGATAAACCTGGTAAATAGATTGCATGAGGGATACACGGTTGTTTTTAAACTCTTCTAGAATTGGCCCCATAAGGAGCCCTTCCGTTGCAAAAGCATGTCCACCGCAATTAAGTCCTGATTCTATCCTGTATTCAGAAACCCACAGCCCTTTTTTTGCCAGAAACTTTCCCTGTATCATGGCGGACCGGTAGTCACTGACCTTTAGAATGATTTTCTTCTTAAAAAATCCGTATTGGTCAGGATAGAAATCATCAAACTCCGATAAGTAGCTGAACAAGGCCGGATTGAGCCCTGCAGACAGTACCAGCGATGACTCCAGCTCACTAAGAGCAAACCCTCTTAAAGAGGCATGTGCATCATTGTAGTTCCTTGGTAAGGGGTTACCTCTGCTATAATTAACCTTATCAAGCTTCGTCATGATGTTCACATCAATAGCCCCGGGTTGGGCATAGTTTCTGGCATATTGGATGATGTCATCAGGACTTGCTTTTGGTTTTAATTTTAAATATCCCTGTTTGATTACTGATTGATCTGGTAATAAATCAAGGTATCGGAGTGCTTCCTTTAACGAGCAGGATTGCTTGAATTTTGTAAACTTCTTATCAACAATTCCTTTTACAAGATTTAAGTACTTGGTTATGCGTGTGGCGCGGGGATCTGAGTCTTGATCCTTTACTGGTGTATAAGGCACATCATATTTCTGGCTGTAGAATTTTCTTACTTTTTCTATGAGGCTATCTTCAATAATTGAAATCACGGAATTTATCCCGTAATGGGCAACCCTGATAGGGGTATCTATAGTAAAGGTGATCCCCATTACAGGGATATGAAAGGTGTGTATTGACATGGCTTTTATGAATTTGAGTGTACTTCAAATGTTGAATTTCATGAGCCTTAGGTTTAGAAAAATTTCTGAAACCATCAGCTTGATTTAAACTAAATCTGAGAATTCATTAGATGAATTATGATCCAACTATTTTAATTATATGGTACATACATCATTATTACAAAATTTCTCTGCTTCTGCATCTTGCTTACTGTTTATATACCGAATAGGCTGAATCCTGGATGCCATTTCGGTGTATTTTTCCCGTGTAATAGCTTCATAGGGCATTTGAGCATATACACCAACTTCTAACCTGGGAAGGAAACTGATTGACTTTAACGAATATTTAAAATAATCCAGGATCGGAGCAATCTGATTAGCTTCTTCAGGTTTAAATGTTACAGTACAGGATACCTGATTGTCCGACCAATAAGTCTGCAAAAATGCCGCAAGGCTCACTTGCTCCCATATGCTCACATCCTTTTGACTTCTTCCCCGATTATGGACAGGGAATGAAACGACCACAGAGGAATTATCCATCACATCATCTTCAATGTCGAGTCCAGCTTCTAACAGAGCCGGAACCAGCGCCGATGTTTTTGCGATTCGTACTCTGCGGATGTAATAGTCAAATTCAGGAAAGTGGCACCCGGGGTTTACACCAGCAAGCAGACTTACCGTACCAGAGGGTTTTACACTGGTAGTTTTTATGCTACGTGGTACACATAACCATGAGGAATAAATTTCATCCCATTTCTGGATTTCGTGATAACCATCCTCGAGCCAGTCCCTGAGAGTTTCAAGTGAGTATCGTTCAACAAAATTCGTTACCCCTGTTACTGATGTACCTATTCTCCGATTTCGTTTTTGTACCCTGTTTGTTTGATGCCATGTAGTGGAAACGAGGGTGGCTGTCTTGCCTACCATATATGCGAACTTCAATGTACGCAGATAGTCAGATTTCGATTCAGCACGGGATGGGAAGGTCTCTACCAGGCAGCAAAGCTCAAAGCTCTCAAGCGACTGTTCCCCACACGGGTTGGTACCTTTGGCTTTGGAGTCTTTATAATCTGCCGAGTCACACATACGGGAAAAAGCACGGATATTGTCCATGAAAATATAACCGGGCTCTCCATTGATTGCAGTTTGCCTGGCCACCTCATCAAAACTGGTACTGTAGTCTACAAAAACACTATTATTAGAAGCCCAGCCGTAGGGAGCCCGCTCCGCATTTGAGCCGGTGTAGGCTTGTTTGTCCTGATCCCATTGGTAGTCTTTTAGTTTTCGGTATTCAACATTATCCACATTGCCCAGTGCAATTTGAGCGGTGCGGCGTACATTGCCGGCAACCACACATTGTCCAATCATATTCATGATATCTGTGATAGCTGTCAGGCTGATATACCTATCGTGCTCCCCATCCAACAAACTGCGCACTTGCTCGTGAAGTTGCTCCAGGGGAGCAGGGCCGCTGGAGACCCCTCCAAAGCCTTTGATTGGAACACCTGCGGGACGGATTTTACTATAGTCAAACCGAAGGGTGAAGCCGGGGGTGCCGATAAAATGCTGCTGAAAATAGGAGGTCAATATTCTTCGAAGGCTCTCTACCCATCCTTCACGCGTGTCAGGAATTATATACACTTCTTCTTCGGGTTGAGGTTTGAATATCTTTAGTCGCTGTGCCCCGGCAACATCGAAGCCCACTCCCACTCCCACCATGCTCATGTCCATCATGAAGCTGAAAGGTTTTGTGGCTTCATCAAGCGAGCGGCCAATTTGGTCTGTAGACACAAAGGCACAGTTAAATAATGCCTGACCCACTTTCTTTTCATGAATGATTGGTGTGCCCATTGCCCAGAGCATTCGTCCAGGAGGTAGAAATTTCATCCTGAACATCCGGTCGTACATTTCCTGTGCAGACTCCTGTGCTTTGTTGTCATTCCATCCGAGGTCATTATTTAGAATGTATTCTTTTTGAAGTGAATAACATCCTTCCACCACACGTCTCACGGTCTCAAACCACTGTTCACTTTTACCGTTTTCTTTCAGCCGGGAATAGGTCCTATAATATGTGAGGAGTCCCAACCCATTGAAGCCAAAACCGGGATCTATTTCTCGGTACTTTTCAACGAAATCATCAGTTAGTTTGAAGTTGAGTTCCATAGGAAACAGGTGTTTATATGCTTGATTATTTATTACGGGGCAAATATATCAAAATTAAAGTAATTAAGACCTTTATATCTTTATTATTTTATTTCATTTAAATTTGCTCTCTCATAAGATTAAAGAGACTTTAACTATGATGACGAATGCATAACCGTAAAATAAGCTATTCGATAGCGGAAGAGCGCTTCAACTGGATATCCCACTTTTTGGGTTTGTTGTTGAGTATTTCAGGGGGTATAATTATGCTGATTTTGGTGTCAGACAAGGCTTCATTGGCTGTCAGTATCAGCATATGGGTTTACATGATGAGCCTTTTCACTTTGTACCTGGCCTCATCATTGTACCATTATGTATCGGCAGCCTCCTGGAAATTGTGGCTCCAGAAATTCGACCATTGTGCGATCTACGTGAAGATAGCCGGTACCTATACACCTTTTTTACTATTGCTTGGCAGTATTGCCCTCAGACACGAATTGTTGATTGCAATATGGCTGATGGTAGTACTGGGGATTGTACTCAAAATGATATTTACGGGCAGGTTCAATATGTTTTTTACTATTTTGTATCTAGCGATGGGTTGGGTGGCGGTTTTTTTATTCAAGACGCTGTATGTTTCCCTTAGTTCCATGGCTTTTTCGTTTCTTATTGGCGGTGGGGTTTGTTTTTCAGTGGGGGTCATATTTTACCTTTCAAAGAAAATACCTTTTAATCATGCCATTTGGCACTTGTTTGTATTAGCGGGTAGCATTTTCCATTATTTTTCTATCATGGACTTAGTCAGATCTATTTGATGCCATTTTCAGATTCAAATAAAAAAAGGGCAAATGGTAAGGTGAAACCATTGGTGTATTCATGTTCCGGATGTAGCTCTGCTGCGCAGATGGCCAATTATATAGCCATTAAGCTGGACCGGCTTAAAATGGCCGAAATGTCATGTATAGCAGGAGTGGGCGGGAGTGTTCGTTCGCTGGTAAAGGTGGCCAAATCCGGCAGGCCTATTGTCGCTATTGATGGTTGTTCACTGGCTTGTGTGAAAGCGTGTTTGAAAATGCACAATGTGAACCCAGACGATCATATTATTCTTACTAATCTGGGAGTAAAAAAGATGAACGGCCTTGATTTTGATATAAATGAGGCAAAGAATATCTTGAAGGAGATTGTTAATGAAAATTATATAAAGCTTAATTTGATTGAGAAATGACTATCATGTTACCCACACCTTTAAAAAGCATCTGATTGGTGGATTGAGGCATTAACTGTATGAGGGTGAAACAAAGAATATCCTGACTTAAGTCATATCTCTTCCCTGGGTTTATCAATTCAAGGACTTCTCTGTCAAAATAGCTTTGGCCTAAATCTTGATCAAATGCCAGACCTGAAGAAATATAACCAACCAGCTCCAAGATATACTAGCTACCCGACCGTCCCTTTCTGGGAGAGTGAAAGTTTTACCATCGAAGCATATGTAAATACATTGCAATCTGCTTTTTGGGAGAGCAGTAAAGAAGTAAGTATTTACATCCATCTTCCATTCTGCGAAAGTCTCTGTACCTATTGTGCATGTAATACCCGGATAACCAAAAACCATCAGATGGAAGGGCCTTACATCGACCATTTGCTAAAGGAGTGGGAACTGTATCTGGAAAAATTACCCGAGAGACCCCTCATCCGTGAGATCCATTTGGGAGGTGGTACACCAACCTTCTTTGCACCTGAGAACTTGAATCGTTTATTGTCGGGAATCATTGAGGGGGCTTCTCTTTCAAAGGAATTTCAAATGTCATTTGAGGGTCATCCGGGCAATACAACGGTTAACCATTTGGATACACTCCATCAAATTGGATTTGATCGTGTCAGCTTCGGTATTCAGGATTTCGATCTGAGTGTGCAGAAACTCATTAATCGGATGCAGTCCTTCGAGCAGGTCAAACATATTACCGAAAAGGCACGTGAAATTGGATATACATCAGTCAATTATGATGTGGTTTACGGGCTGCCAGGTCAAACGATTGAATCTATAAAAAATACTTTGCATCAAATAATAGAATTGAAACCCGAACGAGTTGCCTATTACAGCTACGCCCATGTCCCCTCCATGCGACCTGCCCAGAAATCTTACGCGGCTCATCTTCCGGATGAAGATAATAAATGGAAATATATGCAATTAGGTAAGCAAACCTTTTTGGATTCGGGATATGAAGAAGTGGGAATGGATCACTTTGTGCTCCCTGGCGATGTGCTACTGGAAGCTAGAAAAAACGGAAATTTGCATCGAAATTTCATGGGCTACACACCATTTACCTGTAAATTATTGATTGGTCTCGGGGTAAGTTCTATCAGTGATAGTTGGTCTGGTTTCGCTCAAAATGAAAAAAACATTTCAAAATACTATGAATTTTTATCGAAGGGTCAACTCCCAATTACCAAAGGGCATATTCACACTAAGCAGGATCTTTTTTTCCGTTCGCACATTCTCAATCTGATGTGTGATTTTGAAACTACATGGCATGCGGCTGAATTTATGGAGTATTGTGTCGCTTTAAATTATGATTTGTTGGATCAATTGCAAGAAGAAAACCTCATCACTTATGGAGAAACGGGCATGAAAGTGTTACCGCAGGGCCGCGAGTTAATCAGATTGATTTGTACTGCATTGGATGCCAGAATGTGTCAAAACAACTTTGCTCCTCACTTTAGTAAGACTGTTTAAGTTTATTGTCATAGTAGCTTATTTAACATATAACTTTTTATTTCTTGTCTACTCAGATATCATCTTTTGAAATGATCCTGGACTCTGATTTTGTATAGTAGAGCATCAAGGGTTCTTGTCTTTTTATTGCTTTTTTAGATCCAGCCATCTTCCGTTTTGTAGTGGAGCTTGCGGAACGTTAAGCAAAACCAAGACGGTGTTTTAAGCGTGTTCATTACGGAGCTTGCGGAGTTTTGAACCGTTTAAAACACGTCTTGCTCCCTCTGCGCTGAGTGAGTGCGGAAGGATCAGTAAGCAGTGCTTTGTATAATGTATCTGTTAGCATACTCTATACGTTTCACTGAGTATTTTTGGAGGATATCTGTTGTTTGATAATCCGATTGTCAGAATGTGGATGTAAAATTCGTTGGATAGATTTAAGACTAAAAATGGAATTAATATTCAGCTAAAAACCAAGCCGAGTCAAAATCTTGTCAATGTCATATCCTTCTACATAAAGCATACCGGATTTCCTGGAGAAAACAGCAAATTTGGGTTTAGAGGCGTATGCATCTCTTCCTGTTTTTTTCTGGTCGCTGGCAACTACAAGATCAGGGTTTTTACACCTTTTTCTAAAAATTTCAGAAGCTTTGATATCTTCAATAATATTTTCATACCTGTCTTTGGATAAACCAAGGGATCTCATTTGTACCAGAGCTATTGACTCAATGTCTTCAGGTGTTAGTTGATCAGCTATCTCATTCTCATTTTTAGCAAAAATCTCCTTCTTACGTTGGTAGGCATTTTCGACAACAGATTCAAAGGGTTTTGAATAACCATTTTCATTTAGCCACTCTATTTTTTGATCAATCTCGGAAATCCTAATCACATCTTCGATATCAAAATTTAGCCATCTCTTGGCGAGTGTATGAATTTCTTTAGTAAGGATTAAGGCATTAAATGCAAATGGCTCCAATCCATGTACTATAAACTGGTTATATGCTATTACTGAGCTCCTGATCATTTCCCTGAAAGATTCTGTTAAATCTTCATGAGGTGTATGATCTGCAAGGAATAACGCAAAATAGTCTCCGTATAAAAGCAGAGCCAAGTTTAGATGAGCATGAGCCAAGAGTAAGTCGTCTTTATTTTCTTCCGAAAATCGAAGCGCATCGATAAAAATTGAGTGGCATTTTGAGTTCAGCGTAGTGATTTTGTGATGAACCTGAATTTTATATTTGGAGTTTGTAATGAGTCCAGCTGATTCATTTATTTTGTCATCAACCAAGAAATCCAACAAAATCCTACCTAATACGCGCGCAGCAATTTCAGCTAAAAACACTTTCTGTAAGTGCTTAGTATTGCCAATTGGAATTTCAACATCAATTCTTTTAAATAGCTTTTCGACCTTTTCAAGGATGGTTGTATCAAAATCCTTTTCTCCAGCTTTCTTAATCAATTCTAGATGTAGCAGGTTGATTTCAATATAGATTGCATTTTCAGCTGATGAGACCCCACTACTCAGTTCATTTAGACGCTGGGTCATCTCATCATACGAGATCAATCCCTTATAGTAATCTCGTTTGAATTTTTGAAAGCCAAGTATTTCGTTTTGTTTTTGAGAAAGATCCTTTTTATGCCCTTCGCAAAGTTGGAAAAACTAGTCAGCTTCTACGATATTACCTACCTCAGCGTAGGTGATGGCGGCCAAGAATGCAATCTGTTTTTGTTGAAGAGAATTTCTGTTAAGGAGACTAAGAAAATGAATTAGTTCTTTGAACTTATGCCCATTGAATAGCATTTCTCCATAATTCTCAAGTAATGCAAGAGAATTCATGGATGATTGATCAGTTGTTGCCTGTATTTCAATTCCATAATATTGACCATGATCCGTTAATAAATGATCAACATTTTTGAATAGTTGTAGGAATCTAACATGAATTTTTTTTACGGATTCACGGTTCAAAACAGACTTTTCAGGGATAAAAAGAGTCACTTCTTCCTGATCTTTCCAATGATCTGATTCCTTTTGAACTCTGAGCCTATTATAGATTTCAGTAGTGTAATCGAAGTAAAATAAAGATTTTGAGTCGTCGTAGACAACGATTATTCCATAGGAAGGAGGATGCCTCATTAAATAGCCAAGGCGACTTGTTTTAAAAGAAATTGTTACAAAGGAATTTCCCTCAAATTCACGAGTTGTAATTGCATTCTTACTCTTTACCTGAATAGGAAAATAGTATCCTTTTGGTGTATTTTTCTCTATTAATTGGACATTGATATCAATACCATAGTCCTTACTTCCTGAAATTTCATGCGAGATAAATCCATTTTTTCTAGAAAAAACTTTGAGAGTATCCAGGATAGATTCCTCTGATCGTTCAGAACTTTTGTCAATTATAGGATCGTCATAAAATGCCATTTACCTTAAATCGAAATTCCCCATAAATTTCATAACAACTGTGAACGATCTCAAAATAATAGTATAATCATTATTTATACATTCTCACGTCCTTGCTTCCAGTTGAACCATTTCTAGTAGCAAAAATTATATTTCACTTATATACCAGCACTCTTGATTGCATTCCGGAGTCGTTTACGACTCTCCGATTTCGTCACGATTTTAGCCTTCCCATTTTGGTAGTCTTTGTATCGGCTATTCAATTCATTCTTTAGCTCTGGAGTATATTCAATTGATGAGGCCTCAATATCCCGTTCCATGATTTCATAAATTGCTTTAACCTTGGTATCCTCAGCAACTTCCAGGTAGTTATGCAATTTTTGTCGGATGGTTTTGGTGTTCATGGTGTTTGTATGTTTAACCTAAATTTAGTTTTTAATCATTGGGAATGCAATGTTGAATTGCCTTAATAACCCCGTATCATTATATTTGAATAGGGGGAAATTGAGTTAAACTATCTTAGCAAATTGCTACTCATTATGTCCTGGTTACATGGTCTTATCGGGGAGATTATAAGGGAGTTTGTTGAACTCCAATGAAGCTGAATAATCAAATCAAACCCTCACTTGAAAAAGATGTGTACCCATCAGAGGTAATAATCAAGTGATCAAAAATGGAGATGTCCAATAATTTACCTGCACCTACTATTTTTCTTGTTAATTGAATATCTGCATGACTTGGTCTGAGATTACCAGAAGGGTGATTATGCGCCAGAATGATATTATTTGTGCTGATTGACTTAATTCCTTACTTTGATCGTCTGGAATTTGGAAAAGATAAACTACCCCTTGGCGGTGCTTTGGGTGGTTTTTTTTGGTGGGTTATCTGGTCACCAGGGGGCTTTGAGAAGTGCATTTTTAATCAAAGCAGGTCTTTCTAAGGCTGCATTCATTTGTACTGCTGTGGTGATAGCTTGTTTTATTGATTTTACCCGCTTAGCGGTGTATGCTACTCGATTTGGACAATCTGGTTTGTGAAGATAATATGGCCCTGGTGATCAGTGCCACATTGGCTGCCGTTGCAGGCACCTTTCTGGGGAATAAACTTTTGAAAAAAGTCACATTGAAATTTATTCAGCGGCTGGTTGCTGTTATACTGATTTTGATTTCTATTGCCTTGGAATAGGGTTTATTTATGAAGATTTATTGGATTCTTTTCCATTCCTGTGTCCTGTAAAATGGGCCGAGATATCCCCGGATCATCAATCTATCTTTATCCTTTAGCCAGAACTTTGCCCAATAGGTAACCCCGTTTGCAGGATCAAGAATGTGTCCGTTGTTCCAGTCTTCACCGTCTTCTATAAATCCATACATAAACTTCATCCCCACTATCGGTTTATTCTTAAGGTGGCCATCGCACTCTACACATATCGGGTAGTTGCCTTCATGAGGAAGTAAAAATATTTTTTGAATCGTCCCGGTCAATTCATTACCAATAACCTGCAATTTTACATGAGCCTTCACCTGATTATACCGGTCATCTATTGTTTCCCACAAGCCAGCGATTCCTTCACCATTCAGTTTTTTCCAGGTCTGTGTCCGGTAGAACAGGTCAAAGGGACCGCCATAGCCTCTTACTTTTATTTCACGATCATTTTCAAACCAAAGCTTGCTACTGTAAATACTTCCGCTTTCGGGATCCAGGATTTTTCCATTAATCCATTCGACTCCTGATTTTTGGAAGTCCCAAAGAAACTGCATTCCAATCACAGGCAGGTTTTTAAGATCCCCGGGACAATCAACACAAATTGGGTCTGTGCCCTGGTTGGGTTGGAGGATTATACTGTCTATTTTTCCTTCCCAGGTATTGGTTTGAGAATTTTGATAGATATGAATGACCGATAAAGGAGCACCGGTGGCTTCATTGAAGGTTATCCACTTACCCGCCGGAGATTGTGCATGAGTAGAAACTGTGAAAAAGAGTAATAGTGTCACGGCTTTGAACTTCACCGGACAGGACTTTTTCCTGGAGGTTACCTCCCGGAATTCATCTTCATATCTCATGTCGTTGGTTCTCATCCATTTGTCCCACCACAGGAAGTACAGTCCGTAATTGCAGTTGAAATAATGATGATGCATGTTGTGATGGGTGGTGCTGGTATGCCAGTTGATCCATTTGTTTTTAATAAACCCTTTGGGGAAAAGTTCAAAACCAAGGTGCCCAAGAACGTTCCGCAGGATCATGTAAGTCAGAAAGATGAACAAAATAAGTCCGTGAACAGGCATCAATGCCAATATGATGGGTAATACCATGGCTTGAATGACCGCTTCCAGTGGATGAAAGGAATAAGCAGCCCAGGGAGAAGGATTCGTACTCATGTGATGCACCCTATGGACATGTTTATAGATCTTTGGTAAATGCATCCATCGATGTGTCCAGTAGAAATAAGCATCGTGGAATATGATCATGATCACAAGACTCAGGAGGAAATAAAACCATCCATATTCATTAACATCTTTGTAGATATGAAAGTATCCGGCTTTGTTGGCAAAATGGACCCCTGTTCCAATAATTGCGAAGATGAGTACCGTGCCAAGTGAATATCGGAACTCCAACCATAATTTAGACGTCTTAGGCCACTTCTTCTGGATAAACCGATGATTCAAAGTCTTTTTCAACAGTATCCAGAAGATCAAAAAGGCAGTACCTGCGGGAATGAGGTAGCGCATGAGATCGATAATGAAAATCTTTCCATAGGCGGATAGAATCTCGTTGAATAGTGTGTCCATAATTCTAAAAATTTTCCAGCCAAAGTACTGATGTGAGTGATCCGATTCTCTCCGCGGATGAATAATGCTGGTCGATTTTGAAATCGACCAGGATTAGTGGAGGTGTTTTCTTCTGAATTCAGTCGGGGTTAATCCGCTTGCCTGTTTAAACGCACGATTAAATGGGCCAATTAAGTTGAACCCTGTTTTATAAGCAATTTCAAGAATGGTAAGGTTGGACTTTTTCCTATCCTTCAGAAGGTCAGAAGCCTCCCTGATACGGTAAGAATTAATAAAGTCAATGAAATTTCGGTATCCCATTTCCCGGTTAATCACTTTTCTCACTTGATATTCCTGTTCTCCAAGGGATTCAGCTAGGTGGCCAATGGTCAGTTTTTCTTTCCGGTATAGTTCCTGATCAAGCATTTGATCTTGGATCTTGTCGATCAGGTCTGGGTGCTTTATTTCGGTGGTTTTTCTGCGGGCATCAAACAAGTGGCTTTTAATGGAAGCATTCATCCCGATAAAGACGGTGTTAAATATCAGGATTGCGCTACGTTGTACGAGTCTGGGCAATTCCTGCTCCTCTCTGGACAATCCCAATTCAGAAAGAATGGTAATAAACACAACCAATCCGATGAAATAGGTAAAGTATTTCCGCAATCGAATTCTTTCCTCATCCAGATCAATACGTTTCCCCGATTGTGCTTCGATTATTGCCAGGACAATGAAAAAGATCGATAGAGCCCTTCCTGCAATTGAAGAAGTTTTATTCCAGTCCATGAAGCTGCCCATGTAATAAAGCCCATAGTAGATAAGAATAGTTGATAACAAGTAAATCAATAACCGTTTAGCGGGCAGTGGCTCATCATCAAAGAACGTCCTTGCCATCAACCAGAAGGAAAATGGAAGCAGGAAAGGACCTAAAAGGAATATCCATTTAAGCAATTGCAGGTTTACAAAATCGATGATGAGATACAAGAGAACACAGATGATGAATCCAAGAACGGCATTAGCTCCCCTGATTCTGTTTCTATCCTTAATAACCAGAATACCAGACATGACTATGCTGTATGCTGCAAGTAAATTTACATATGGATAAATTGACCCAGTCACTTCATAAAACTAAATACAAAAACGACAATTTGTCAGATTTGTCCGGGACTTTCGTTCATCCTAAGTTTTATGATTAATGATGATACCAGGGTAATTGCCCCAATCAACAGCACTGCAAATTCAGTTCCAAAAATATCGGCTGTTACGCCAGTTAATATGGCCCCGATTGCATAACCTAAATCCCGCCACAACCGAAATACCCCAATGCTGTTGGCTCGTTGCTCTGGATTTGCGTAATCGGCAATGGCAGCAAGGAAGGTGGGATAGACCACAGCTGTACCGATTCCTAAAACAATACTTAATAGTGCAAACAGGGTAAAGGAATTTGCAAATATCATAGCGGTAATAGCAATTCCCTGAAGCAACATTCCCCAAAATAACATGGATTTCTTCACAAGCACAGAGGAATTGGTTCCATATATATCCATTTGGATCAATGCCGGTTGAAGATTAAAGAACAAGTGAATTGTTGTACCTATGTTGTACCCGTGAAAAATAGAAAAGCCCCGGAAAAAATCCGAGGCTTCTAAGTGGCTGATAATCAGTACCCGGGGCGGGACTTGAACCCGCACGGCCTTTAGGGGCCACAGGATTTTAAGTCCTGCGTGTCTACCAATTCCACCACCCGGGCGTATATTTTATGATTATCGATTTTAGGATTTTTGATTTTTTACACTATTTGCAACTGTTTTTCTTGAAGCGATAAATATTGACAAAAGCTGGTTTGCTTCATCTCTAATATCATTAACGTTTCCATAACTTCCAATACTGTCAAGAAACTCTAACCAAAACATGACTTCGTCACATTCCTCAATACAGATACTAAGTTTTGCGATGAATTCCTTAGAAGATCGTGCCCGACATGCAGCGCGATAATTAGCACCAACTGAAGAAGCAGACCGAAGGAGTTGGTGACCAAAGACATTTGTATCAAGACCTTTATCTAGTCGCTTACATAATTTGTAAACCTCAATTCCTAATTGTTTGGATCTAGCTTGTAACTCTTCTTTTGTCAAGATCTCAACAAATCAATAAATCTAAAATCATCAGATCTAAAATCTGAAAATCAATTGAGCGGGAGACGGGATTCGAACCCGCGACCCCGACCTTGGCAAGGTCGTGCTCTACCAGCTGAGCTACTCTCGCTTTTTATACCCATCCATCCGATGAGCTATCCAAAAGGATTGCAAATTTAATTGAAGCTGCATTAAAGACAAGGTGCTTGTTAAATATTTTAAGTGAACAGTGCCAAAAAAGTATTTCATCAATTATTTAAGATGTATCACCGCTTCACATAAGTCTCGTCAAAATTCATGACCAAATTCGTCACCATTGTTAAAGCAGCCGTTTGGGTATGATCAAGATTTTCATCCACAGGAGATTCTCCAACTGCTAATAGGCCCTTTGCAGCAGATGGGTCATTTTGATATTTCTCCAGCGCCATGCGGTATTGCTCTTTCATCAATTCCAGCTCCCTGGCGGTAGGCTTGCGGCTACACAACAAGCGGAAAGCATACGCTGCCTGATCCTCAAAGCTGTTTCCTCCTTCTGTTTGTATGCGTTCAGCCAACACCCGGGCAGCCTCTACAAATTGTGGATCGTTCATCAGGACCAAAGCCTGCAGTGGGGTATTGGTGTTTTCTCTTTTGACGATACACCTGGACCGATCTGGCGCATCAAAGGCAATCATGGCTGGATGCGGTGAAGTGCGACGGATAAAAGTGTACATGCTTCTGCGATATAAGCTATCCCCGGTATCCGGAATGTAGGTTTTCAAATAGCCGGAAAACTCGTTCTTGTCCTTCCAAAGGCCTTTGGGCTGGTAAGGTTTTACACTTTCTCCACCGACCGTTCTACTGAGCAATCCACTTGCAGCCAGAGCATTGTCACGTATGATCTCCGCAGGCCATCGATAGGTACTCCCTCTTGCGAGGTACTTGTTTTCAGGATCTTTTGACAGATGATCCGCTGTAGCTACGGATGATTGCCTATAGGTATAAGAGCTAACCATCAATTTCAACAGCTTCCGAACATCCCAGCCACTTTCACGAAACTCGACGGCCAGCCAGTCTAATAACTCCGGGTGGGTCGGCAGGGATCCCTGAGTGCCAAAATCATGGGGCGTATCTACAATGGCCCGCCCAAATATCATTTGCCAGTATCGATTGACAGCTACCCTGGCTGTTAGCGGGTGGTCATCAGCAAATAACCACTTGGCGAGCCCCAACCGGTTTCTGGGCCACTCCTCCAAAAATGGTGTTAAAACCTCAGGCGTTTCGGGATAAACGACCTCTCCGGGACTGGTATACAAGCCTCGTTCCAGGATATGAGTGGAGCGTGGTGGAGACATTTCATCCAGCACCATGACTTCATGGATAGGATCAATTAGGTCAAACTTTTGGGTGAGGAGCTTTGCACGTTTTTGATAAAGGGCCTGAAATTCCGGGTCACTCCTGGTCAGGTAATGTACTTTTTTGACCTGATCAGCTACTTCAAGCTGAAATTGCTGGTCAGTGGTGTTTTTCCTGAATATCGCTGCGACCTCGAGGGTTGTCAAATGTCGATGATAGACCATCACCTCATCAAAACTTCCGGTAAAAGCGCCGATGTCCGTATCAGTAAAAAGATAGTTGTGGGCAATACCCATCCTTAGTTTCTTATTCGGATCAGGTACATATCCCCTTGATTTCACCGGACGTATATTTTTATATAAGTTATCCTGATGTATAGTAGATTCCAAAACCTCACCATTATGATAGATCTTTATTCCATCGGCCTTTGCTGAGCCATCGTAGGTAAAAAACAGGTTGGTCCATTCCTCTAAGGGTACCACTTTTTCCGTGGCGACATGCAGGTAATTGTGAGGAAGGGCGTGTACAATTTTGACACCAGGACGATTCAGGCTATCCAGATAAAATATCCACCCCCGCCATCCGGTATTCTTATCTCCTATATTTCCCATGATGGTTTGGAAACTGCCCTGATCCTCGATCTTTACCCAGACCCCGGCAGAAAAACCTTCATCAAGATCGAAATTTTTCACCCCAGCCAGGTATAATTGTTCATTGTCCTTATCGATGCGAACACCCTTCCCTTTTTTCCCTTCCACCAGCTCAGCATCACCAGATACCGTGCCCTTTGTGTTGTAATCCAGTATCCTCTGCGTGCGCCCTTCTTTATCTTTTTTTTCAGTAATTGACTCCAATGGAAAATATACATCCGGGGTAGGGACTTGTATGGTTGACGGATCAATGGCTTCGATATAGGTTTTGATCTCCTCTATAGATGACTTTCTCAGTTCTATTTTGTCAGTGAGCAGATCTATCGCTGTATTCAGGCTATTGATTTTTTGTTCTGTCTCCGGATCAGGAAGCAGCAGCATAGGACCGAAATTTTTGTCATTGCCAGTCATGCCCAATTCCGGAACATTGTTAAAAAAAGCACTCATTTGATAATACTCTTTCTGAGAGACCGGGTCAAACTTGTGATCATGGCAGCTGGCACATTCCATAGTCAATCCCATAAAAGCAGTTGCTGTGGTATTCGTTCGGTCCGCTACATAGCTCAGTCTAAATTCTTCACTTACAATACCAGACTCGGAGTTTATCGGATGATTGCGGTGAAAACCAGTAGCGAGTTTCTGCTCCCGGGTTGCATTGGGCAGCAGATCACCAGCGATCTGCCAGGTGACAAAATCCTCATAGGACATATTTCTTTTGAATGCCCTAATTACCCAATCCCTCCACGGCCAGTTTTCCCTGATCCCATCCGAGTGTAACCCATGCGAATCCGCATACCTGGCAACATCCATCCATTCCATGGCCATCCGCTCGGCATATGCATCGGTAGTCATCAGCCGATCGATCAGTTTTTCATAAGCATCTGCAGAATCATCTGCCAGGAAGGCTTCTATTTCCTGTATTGTAGGAGGCAATCCTGTCAGATCCATGGTCACCCTTCGAATGAGCCTTTCTTTATCAGCAATAGGGGATGGTTTCAATCCTACTTCTCCCAATTTGTATTGAATAAAATGATCAATCTCGTTTATTTGGGTATTCTTATCCACTACTTCACGCTCTGGAACTTTTGGTTTGACCGGAGGAATAAAAGCCCAATGCTTCTTCCATTTTGCCCCTTGCTCAATCCATCTGGCGATCAGCGCTTTCTCAGTGGGTGATAGTTCGAGGTGTGAGTCAGGAGGTGGCATCTGAAACTCCGGATCATCAGAAATAATGCGTTGCCACGCAATACTTTTTTTAAGGTTCCCTTTTACGAAGGCCTTTCCTGACGTCTGTAAACGCTCAAAAGCATCCTTTTCAATATCCAGCCTCAAATCCGCCTTCCTGGTATTCTTATCCGGACCGTGGCACGCATAGCAATGGTCACTCAACAAAGGACGGATGTGAATATTGAAATCTATCTGGTCCGGCAATTCGCGGTAAGCCAACTCAACATCATCAGGGAGCTGAGACTGGCAATTTGAAAAAAGGATCGGCAGTAGGACAAGCAATAACCAGGTCCGGCATTTGCTTATTGCTGATAGCATAATATTATGGGTAGCTGGATGGGTAATCACTTTTTGTAAATTGTTTTCAAGCCAGGATGTCATTTACAACCTTTCCATGCACATCTGTCAGTCTGTAGCGGCGGCCTTGAAATTTGTAGGTAAACCGTTCATGGTCAATCCCCAGCAGGTGCATCAGGGTCGCCTGAAAGTCGTGGACATGTACAGGGTTCTCCACAATGTTGTAGCTAAAATCATCCGTCCTGCCATAGCTCATTCCTTTTTTGACACCTGCTCCTGCCATCCAGAGACTAAAACATTTGGGATGATGGTCTCGACCGTAGTTGGTTTTCGTCAGCGTGCCCTGCGAATAGTTGGTCCTGCCAAATTCACCTCCCCAAATCACCAAAGTATCATCGAGTAAGCCCCTTTGTTTTAGATCAAGAATTAGAGCAGCGGATGCCTGATCGGTTTGTTTGCACAATTTTGGTAGTTGACCGGGCAGGTTACCATGGTGGTCCCAGCCCCTGTGGTATAGCTGAACAAATTTTACACCCTTTTCCACAAGTCGCCTCGCCAACAAACAATTGGCCGCGTAAGTGCCCGGATCCCTCGAGTCTTCACCGTATAGATCATATATGTAATCAGGTTCTCCGGAGATATCGCTGATTTCAGGCACGGAACTTTGCATCCGATAGGCCATCTCATATTGGGCAATCCTGGCCTCTATTTCAGGGTCCTGAAAATTATCAAATTGCGCTTCATGCATTTGTTCAAGCAGCGACAGTTGTGCCCTGCGGTCGTCTTTAGAAATGCCCGATGGATTGTTGAGATAGAGAACCGGATCTTTACCTGAAAGAAAACGCACACCCTGATATTTGGAAGGCAAAAACCCATTCCCCCATAAACGTGAATAGAGGGGCTGACCTGTTCCATTTTTTGTGATCAATACAATAAATCCCGGTAAGTTTTCATTCTCACTCCCCAGCCCATAGTTTACCCAGGAGCCAATCGACGGGCGTCCAGCCAGCTCCGAACCAGTCTGCATGAATGTAATTGCCGGATCGTGATTGATCGCTTCGGTATGCATGGAGTGAATGAAACACAATTCATCCACGATCTTAGATTGATAGGGCAGCAATTCACTCATCCAGGCCCCCGATTGTCCGTATTGACTGAAATCGAAAAGCGATCCTGCCAATGGAAAAGAAGTTTGTCCTGCTGTCATCCCGGTTAGACGCTGTCCCTGTCTTACTGATGCAGGTAATTCCTCTCCATACATCTTATTGAGTAAGGGTTTCGGATCAAACAGGTCCATCTGAGAAGGGGCCCCACTCTGAAATAAGTAAATAACCCTTTTGGCTTTTGGGGCAAAATGAGGAAGACCAGGTAACCCTCCCAAAGCATTGTTTGATGTGCCGGCCAGTAGGTTGGTAGGGTTCATCAATGAGGCCAAACCCAACGCCCCAAAACCCATGGCGGACTTAGCTAAAAATTCTCTCCGGCTCTGAACTTCCAGATAGTTATTGCAGTCATCCATTAATGAAATCTTCAGTTGTCATAACAATAAATAAAAATACACTATTCTGAAGATATCAACGAATATCCCTTGTCTGATCAGGATTTACTTTTTTAGTGGTTATAAGCTGCCGTATGTGCTAAATTCTGAAACTCATCTGCATATAACCTAAGGACTTTGTCATCAATAAAATTTAAATCAGAAGTCCATGGACATTATCCTGACTGAAACAACTACTGCGACGCCCTTCCCAATCGCCTTAGATGAATGAGATGAGAAGCTATAGCCTTAAACATGGAAGAATATTCATGATAGGCAATTTGGTACTCCTCACAGGTTTCCCTCACAAGCTTGCTAATGGCTGGATAATGAACATGACTGATCTTTGGAAACAAATGATGCTCGATCTGAAAGTTCAAACCTCCCAGCACCCAGAAAAGTAATTTGCTTGAAGTGCCAAAATTTGAGGTCGTACTGAGTTGATGAATGGCCCAATCCTGCTGAATATCACCTTCTGATCCGTTATGAAACCGGGTACCTTCTACTACATGTGCCAATTGGAATACAATACTAATGGTCAATCCACAGGTAATGGTGATGATCAGAAACCCAACCAACCATGGTAGCCACCCAACGAGTAGGATTGGAATAAACATATAGACTGTCATATAAGCCAGCTTAGTGAACCAGAAAATAACATGTTCTTTCAATGAAAGCTTTTTTCTCCCCGAAATGGGTGTGACTTTACCAGTAAAATATTTTACAAAATCATCATAAAAAACCCAGGCCAGATAGGAAATTCCGTAAAGGACTACCCAGTAAATATGTTGATAACGGTGAAATGATCGCAAAGGCTGACCTTCATGTAACCGCATAAAGGGACGAACATCAATGTCAGAATCGACACCTTCGATGTTGGTATAGGTATGATGATTGATATTGTGTTTTATACTCCAATAATGCGCATTACCCCCAAGTACATTAAGAAAGTATGCCGAGACTTTATTGATCCAGAGGTGGCGGGAAAAACTCTGATGACCACCTTCATGCATCACATTAAAACCAATCATAGCCAGGTGTAAGCCCAATAACATGCACAGTACAATGGCCAATGGAATTGGCATCGATACAAATAAAAGCAAGGAATACATAATCGCAGCGGACAATATCATGGTCAGACCTTTGATATAAACCTTGCCTCCTCCGCTTTTCAGTAAATTCTTCTCGGCAAAGTAATTATTCACCTTATTGCGTAAGTCCTTAAAGAAGGATGTGTTGTTTGTACTAAATGTAAGTTTTGTCATAAATTATCTTTGATAGCCAGTCATTGGTAAAAACGCATTAGGTTGGTTTTGGTTCATAAAGGACTCCTTCAAAAAAGTAGTTGATCTATTCTCATCTTCTGAGATCATTACTGTGATAACGCATTCACCACCGTTTTCTTCGGAATCTTTACACTCCACATGCCTCTGAGCTCTCCCAGCGAGTAGCCCAGCGCTTTGTCGTCCGGATACTTTGATTGTATTATCGCCAACACTTCATCATTCACCTGTTCTCCGGGCGATCCGTGACAATTAAGACACAGTCCATTGGCGATGGCGATAGGTTGCGTAAAAATTAATGTCTTTTCATCAAACTCCAGGATCTGGTTGACGGCGTTGGTAGGAGAAAAGTCATAAGCATAGGCTTCCAGAATCATCTGTTCCACCGAGTCGGGCGCATCCAGAGGGTTTCTGGGCTTCTGACTAACCCTCTTAATCTTAACATTGAGACTGTCTTCCAATCCCTTTACTATTTCATAAGCATTGGCATTGCAGTATTCAACGGCTCCTACCAGCCCGGTTGTTTCGATGGCGTTCAACAATGCTTTTTGCAATGAGCCCTGAGAAACTTTTACAATCTCAATTCCAAGTTCGTTGCCCCTGGCCATCAAATCAGCATCAGAGACCCGTACCAATTCACGATCTTTCATTTCATTCCGAACACCAGACGTATCCTGTTTTTTGTCAGATGTGCAGGCAATCGTCAACAGTGCCAATAAAAGAGCTAAAAACGGTGTATTGAATAGCTTTTTCATGAAATATCTTTGGTGTTCGTTAGTTTTGTCTGATTAAAGTTAGGGCAGATGATTGAGAAACTTGAGGAGATCAAAAAAAGGTTTGAAGAGGTAGGCCAGTTAATTGTTCAGCCAGATGCCATGGCTGATATGAATAAGTATACCAAGCTCAATAAAGAATATCGGGACCTGGAGAAAATTGTGATTAAGTACGACGAATATTCGTTGGCTAAAGACAACCTCACCAACGCCAAAGATGTGTTGGTCAAAGAGAAAGACCCTGAGTTTCGGGAGATGGCCAAAGAAGAGATAGATGAGCTAACACCAAAGGTGGAGGAGCTGGAAGAAGAACTCAAAATGATGCTCATCCCAAAAGACCCTAATGATAGCCGAAATGTCATCCTGGAAATCAGGGCCGGTACGGGAGGTGATGAAGCGTCATTGTTTGTTGGCGACCTCTTCAGGATGTATAAGCTATTTGCCGAAAGCCAAAAGTGGGATTTCTCCGTGCTTAACTTCAGCGAAGGCTCTACCGGTGGTTATAAAGAAATAGTGACATCAGTAAACGGTGAAGATGTCTATGCAAAGCTAAAATTCGAGTCAGGAGTTCACCGGGTACAGCGTGTACCCGCCACGGAGTCTCAGGGCCGCGTGCACACCTCCGCCGCTACAGTAGCTGTACTCCCTGAAGCGGAGGAAGTGGATGTAGAAATCAATATGGCCGATGTTCGACGCGACACTTTCAGAGCTTCGGGAGCGGGTGGACAGCACATTAACAAGACGGAATCAGCTGTAAGGTTGACCCACAACCCATCCGGCCTCGTTGTTGAATGTCAGGACGGGCGCTCACAACATGCAAATTTTGACAAGGCATTGAAAGTACTTAGGTCGAGGTTGTATGACATGGAGCTCAAAAAACACAATGATGCAATCAGCGCTCAGCGAAAATCAATGGTCGGCTCGGGAGACCGATCTGATAAGATCAGGACTTACAATTATCCTCAGGGACGGGTGACCGACCACCGCATTAACTTTTCGGTTCATAACCTGCCAACTGTCATGAATGGTGAGCTGGGTGAATTTATTGAACAGCTAAGGATCGCTGAGAACACAGAGAAATTAAAAGAACGCGCAACGGAATAAACATGCTGCACATGCCGTTTTTCTTCCAATGAAGTTTATCAAATACTTCTTTTATTGCTGGATTGTCTTTATCCTGGCCTGCCATCCGGAGGAAGAAATCATCACGGATTCTCCTGATGCAGGATTGCTATTAAGTACTGATACAGTGCTTTTTGATACCCTGCTAACGGAAAGGCTGAGCTTAACTAAACGATTCAGAATCTATAATCCCTCAGAAAATGCGGTTCGCATTGATCGAATCCGTCTTGGTCTTGGCGGTCAATCTTCCTACAGGATCATTGCCAATGGAAAAGAAGGACCTGAAATTACCAATGAAATACTGAACGGTGGAGATAGCCTTTTGGTGCTAGTAGATAGTGAAATCGACCCCAATGACCAGGATCTCCCCTACCTGGTAAAAGATTCGGTGATCATTGATTGGAATACCAACAGCATACATGTGAAGCTGGTTGCCTGGGGGCAGGACGCCTATTACATCAATGCAGCAGCCCTTTGTGATACCACATTTAGTGGGTCAAGGCCCTTTGTGATTTACGATTCATTGCTTGTTCAACCCAACTGCACATTGAAAATAGAGAAGGGTGTAAAAATGCTGTTTAATGATGATGCTGCCTTACATGTAGCAGGGACATTGATCGTAGAGGGCGAAAAAGATGCATGGGTCACATTCCGCAATACCCGTTTTGATGAAAACTATCTGGAAGCACCCGGCCAATGGGGTGACCCACAGATAGGTGCCGGCATCATTTATTATCCTCAAAGTCAGGGAAACATTTTGTCTTATTGCGTCATTGAGAATGCTTCCTCTGGCATCTACATGGGTGTCCCCGATGATGATGATGAATTTGACCTGACTATCAACAACACGATCATCAGGCACATGACCCGTTTTGGGATCCTTGCCTTCACTTCAGACATCAAAGCTGAAAATTCACTTATATATAATTGTGGATCTTCACTTGTTGCCAACCTTGCGGGTGGAAATTATCAGTACACACATTGCACCCTAACAAACTTTCCAAACTTCTTTATCTCAGAAGAACCGGCAGTTATTTTTTCCGATAACATAGAGACCGGCAGTCAACCTATTGTTGCTCCATTACATGCATCTATAGCCAATACCATTATCTGGGGATCAGGCGATGAAGAACTGGTGGTGAATGGAGCGGGTGGAGAGGAAATCTCCCTGGCGCTGACATCAAATATCATCCGATCCACTGAATCCATTTCTGATAACTACACATCCACTGAAAGCAACTACCCGGACTTTGAAAGTCCTTTATCCTTTAAATATCAGCTTGATTCAACCTCTTTTGCGATTGACCGTGGGGTGGATGCCGGGGTCCTAACGGATCTGGAAGGAAAAAACCGTGATTCATTTCCGGACATCGGGGCTTATGAATATATTGAAGAATGAGCGTCGTCCAGCGAAAAATCTCTCTAAGCCCATATCCAAGAGGCTTTCATCTGATCACCCGTGAGATTCTCGAGGCCATTCCCGAGATCAGAAATGTCAAAGCCGGTCTCTGTAACGTCTTCATCCAGCACACCTCTGCATCTCTCACCATCAACGAAAACGCGGACCCAACAGTCAGAAAAGACTTCGAATCTCATTTCAATAAAATGGTACCGGAAAATGCTCCGTATTACCTTCATAATTACGAAGGACCGGACGATATGCCTGCACATATCAAAGCCTCCTTACTGGGCCCTTCTGTAACAATTCCCATAACCAAAGGTCAATTTAATCTGGGGATCTGGCAGGGAATTTATTTGTGTGAGCATCGTGATCATGGAGGTTCTAGAAAGCTTCTGATCACAATCTTCGGGGACTAGTAAAAATTGCTTCCACACTTTTTTTATTTCCTCATGTAACCTTCTCCGGTTCACGAAGTAACTTCATAGAATTTACCACTTGCATTGGGTTTCATTCAGCACGCGATGCCGGATGCGCTCTATTCAAGTAAGAATAATTCTCACGTGAAATCGATTGATATTGGAAACAAGCGATGAGCAGCTCATGTCAGCTGTGAAAAGGGGAGACCTTGAAAAATTGGGGATTTTGTATGACCGGTATAACAAACGGATCTACAACTATTTTATCCGCTGCACCAGAGATGTCAGTGATAGCGGAGATCTGACGCAAAACACATTCATCCGTGTGATGAAATACCGGGGGTCGTACCAAAAGAACAAGCGGTTTGAGACCTGGATCTTTCAAATTGCGCGAAACCTGGTGAAGGATCACTTTAAGGAACTGAAAGTGGTGCATTCAAGGATGGAGACGAGCGAAACGATACCCGATGCGACGTATGAAACAGATGATCGGATGGATCGGGAAAACAGGTTGTATCAGGCATTGGATAAACTGCCGGATGACAAAAGAGAATTGATCGTGATGAGCAAATTCCAGGGCCTGAAATATGAACAGATTGCCGAAATGAGGGCTACATCGGTTTCGGCCATCAAAGTGCAGGTTCACAGGATCATCAAAAATTTGAGAGAGATATACTTTGAACAACTGGAGGCATAAGTGGACATCTCCTCAGAAAAAGATAAAAAAATGAAACATATCAGTGAAGAAAGGATGATTGAATACCTGGAAACAGGTAAGATCTCGAAGACAGATAAAGGGCATCTTTCGACCTGCAAGGATTGCCAAAACCTGGAGCGTGAGTTGAAAGCGATGTTCAACCTGATGACCGAAGCACCACAGGTTGAAACACCCGAGCACGTGCGCTGGTCTGTGGATGCGGCTATCAAAGAAGAAAAAGCTACCCTGCATAATGGATCTTCCTTTGGGTGGCTCCAGATCGCAGCTTCCATCGCTATCCTGCTGATCGGCTATTGGCTTGGCAAAAACAACACTGGTAATGAACAACAGATTGCTGAATTGCAAAATCAGGTTCAGGAACTCAAGGAAGTTACACTTACCAGTGCATTGCGTACTCACTCTGCCAGTGAGCGGATCCTGGCGGTGAATCAAATTGGAGAAACACCTTCGAATTCCAGTGAGCGGTTAATCAAAACATTAATTGAGACCGTCAATACTGACGAAAGTGCCAATGTGAGATATGAGGCTATTCAGGCATTGGAGAAATTTTCTGACAATAAGTTGGTAAGGGATGAGCTGGTACAATCACTGGAGTTACAGGACGATCCGTTGATCCAAATAGCATTGATAAGGTTACTGGTTGATGCCAAAGAGAAATCAGCTGTAGAATCCCTGAAGAAAATGCTGGAAAGTGATCAGGTGATCCCTGAAGTGAAACAACAAGCTGAGACTGCTATCAAAATTTTAATATAAAAGGACAAAACAACAACAAAATGAGACTAAGTATTATCACATTTCTCCTGATCCTTATTTCAGGAGGATTGCACGCTCAGGAAACTAAAAAGCACCTTATCAAGCCAAAAGGCACCTTATCAGAGACGCGCCTGGTACTCTCGGGATTCGGATCTGATATCCTTATCGAAGGAACCACGGGTAGTGATATTGAAATTTTCTCAGAAGGGTTTGAGGAAAAGCCAGAACGTGCCGAAGGATTGCGATCTCTCTCCGACATGGCCATGGAAAACACGTCCATTGGCCTGAACGTAGAACATAAAGGGAATGAAGTCATCGTGATGCCTGCTTCACGTAGGTCACAGGATGCCGAATACGTTTTTAAAGTTCCCAGGGCAATCAAGATTAAGCTGGCCGACAATTCATTCAGCTCAAACAACATTGAAGTAAAGGGGATGAACAATGAGGTAGAGCTCAGCTGTCAAAGCGGAGATATTTTCATAGAAAATGTAACCGGACCAATTGTGGCTAAAACCATCTCGGGCGACATTGAGATCAAATTCTCTAACCTAAATCAGAAACTCCCAAGCTCTATCAACACCATCAGTGGAGATATAGACATAACAATTTCTCAGTCTGATAAAAGTTCATTCTCCATCAGCTCTATTTCAGGAGAAGTATATACAGACCTGGACCTTAAAGTTGAAAAAACGGGCAAAAGTGTTTATGATTTTGACATTGATATTCAAGTAGATGTAAATGAAGACATGGAAAGAGCGATGAAAGAAACTGAAAAGGCCATGAAAGACCACGAAAAAGCGCTGAAAGAGATGGAAAAAGAGACTGAGAAGCATATGATAAAAGGCCATCGGTCAGTTGTAGCTCCAGTACCTCCGGTACCCCCGCAAGTGCCTTTCCATTTTAACTGGGCAACACCAAGCGGTATTGGCTCCAAATTTCAGGCTGAACTCAATGGTGGTGGCGTCAATTTTGATATTAGCAGTATCAGTGGAGATGTGTACTTAAGAAAAAGCGAATAGCAATGAAAGGACTATGGATCATTTTATGTGGATTGGGGTGTCTCACCGGGGCAGCCCAGACCACATTTAAAGAAAAAGCGGAAATCACAGCACAAAAACAGGTCAGCATCAATTTCCCGTTTACAGACGAAATCGAAATCAAAATCTGGGACAAACAAGAAGTTTATCTCCAGGCCAATGTAACGATCAATGAAGGAGCAGATGATGGGATGTTTGCCATTAAAAAAAGCATCTCTGGCTCGAAAATAGATTTTTCAATGGATAATGAGCGGTGGAATGCTCATGCAAAGAAACGCGACAACTGGACCTCTGATATCTTTATAACCATTTATCTTCCTTCAACGATGGAGGTGAGTGCCAAAACGATTAGTGGCAATATCATCACCACTTACTTTGACCAACCCCTGGCGCTCAAAACCATCTCTGGCAATATTGATTTGACTATTGATGCTGATAAAGGTCTTGATTTTCGAGCCAAAACAATTTCAGGAGACGTCTATTCTGATATCGAAATTTCGTTCCCACAAGGAAAAGACGGATTGAGGAAAATGGTTGGGATGGATGTGGGGGACGCATACGTCATGGGGGCAAGAAATCCAGTTTTGAAACGATCAGTGGTAGTGTATTTCTTCGCAAAGGATAGCGTTAAAGCGTTGATTTTCAGACTGATTTCAGATGTTAATTTTTCTCGAGTACTTGATCTGCATTTCTTTTTTTGGTAACTTATCTGAGACCAATAAGTGATGACCATGAATGTAATTACAAAAATTGAGCACTGGGGTGATACCCACAGACTCAGCTGGTTTGTGATTTTTCGTATTGCCCTGGGTGTTTTTATCACTTTCAAGGGCATTCATTTTGTCAATAACCTCGACCAGCTACGTGAAATGTCTATGAACCTGGCTTATATGTCAGCCATGGCAGCGCATTATGTGATGTTTGCCCATCTTTTGGGAGGTCCTTTGATCTTTTTGGGTTATTACACCCGTACTGCCTGTCTGATCCAGGTGCCTGTTTTGATTGGAGCGGTTATTTTCGTCAATTTCCCAAGTGGATTTATGTCAGTTGGCAACTATTTCGAATTGGAGATCTCCATCCTGGTACTCCTTGCGCTTATATTCTTTTCTATCTTCGGAGCCGGGAAATATTCTCTCGATGAAAAAAGACGTCATGATGAGGAAATGATGAAAGGACGACCAAAAAACATGAATGATTTGAAGTAAATGAAATGGATGCTTAATGAAAAGCATCCATTTTTTACATCGCTTAACCCAAATTGGCAATGTACTAGTCATTTACATTGAAAAAAGGGAGTTCAAGGTGATTAACCACTTTATCAACCTTGGAGTCTCTCACCTTATGATGAGTGACCATTGCTACTATACCCCCTTTTATGCCTTTGCAATACCGTGACAATCCCTCTTCAAAATCAAAAGCATTGATTATCTGAATGACCGTATTTTCATTTTTTGCAAGATTTTTGAATTTCTCCATTTTCGCCCTGATGGTCCATGTATCTGCAAACTCATCTGGTGTGTTGATATAAAGCAGCTGAATGGTCCCTTCTATCCAATGAGCAAACTCCAGAATCTTTCTAAAGCCTATTAACATTTCTACTTCGAAATCAGAGACAAAAACGATGGTTGGACTAGTTGCTTTTTGAAGTTCTTTTTTTACAATAAGCACGGGTACATTGGCCTCCCTGATGGTCCTTTGAGCATTAGAGCCCAGAAAAAACTCTTTAACGCCACGGGCACCATGCGAACCCATGACAATCAAATCGATTCCAAAATTTTCTATGTGTTGGATAATTTCAGATGGTCCCCCATTGAATGCCAGGTGATGATGTGCTTTAACGCCGCTTTTATTGGCCAATTCAACCAGCCCTTTCAATTGGTTGGTCACGTGAGTCACCTTTTTAGTTACATCAGGATACATTTTATCCTGGTTATGCTCCATTTGAATCCAGTTGACCGGAATGGACATATAATGAAGAAAAATGATCTCTGCCTTGCTCTTCTCCGCCATCCTGATGGCTGTTTCGGATGCAACTTTCGCACATTCCGAAAAATCTGTCGGAACCATTATCTTTTTCATCGGAGTGTTCTGTTGTTTAGGTAAGAAAGGTACTTGAGCTATGTATCAACGCCTATGATGGAGGTTACCTGAAAAACTGATAGTTGTCACGAGGGAGGAACCGTGAGCAAGTCATTGCCTATCCTCGATCTACTAACTTACCTCCTTCTTCTTCCAATACCTCACCAGCCCGGCCACGCTCATCCAGCTGGGGTTGGCAGCTTCATACTGCTTCACGCCCAAGTCACCAACACCCAGATCCCTCAACTGCTGCTCGGTATATTTTGAAAAGGCCGGTGTCATCTCATCCATGCTCGTCCCTTTTTCCCATTCTTTTTTGATCCATTGCCCCCAGTCATGGAGCATGGTCCTTAGCTGCTGAAAATGCGTTTTCGGATCATGGATCAAGCCAAAATGTGTCAGGTATATTTCTTTCACACCACTGTCAAGAATTCTGTCAATGGATGTCTGCCAGTCCTCCAGGTTGATGTCCGGGGGTGGACAGGGTGGCACTACAGGGCCATTTCCGATTTTTACGCCAGCCACATCTCCGGAGAACAATAGGTCATCAAGCTTCCAGGCAATGTGATGCCTGGCATGGCCGGGCGTATAGAGCGCCTGAATCCGCACTCCTCCTATCTCCAGAATTGATCCGTCTTCCGGTGTGAGGATCTTATCTCCGGGAATATCATTCATCTCCCCCCACAGATAATCCATTTGGTCCTGGTAGATCCTCCTGGCTGACTCCATCAGTTTAAAAGGATGTTCCAGATGCCCTGCCCCAAAAGGATGGACATAAATATTGGCCCCATTCCTGGCTAAGGCCCAGGCTGCTCCGGCATGATCCAGGTGTATATGTGTGAGGAGCACGTGTTTTATCTCTTCAATCTGATATCCCGCCTGTCTTACCTGATCCTTTAAATGCTGATAGGTAGAATGTGGTCCTGTTTCAATCAATATCGGCCCATCATTACTTTCGATAAGAAAAGCAGCAATGGCATGATCAATTCCTAAAAACTTTAGATCTAAAACGTGAATCATTTTGGTTTTCTTTGTATGCTAAGTAATCAATAATTAGGGTCAGCTGAAAATCGCCAAATAACATATAAATCTATATGTAAGCTTTAATAATCGTGATAATACTTTGATTCTTTTTAAAGCAGGTGCAAGGTTTTTAGATCAGGATTGCATTATTTTATGCATCTGGAAAATATCGTGAACGATATTTTCTTGGCTAACCTCAGTCACATCATCTACTTCCTGGCTTCAGATCGAAGTATACATATACATCTTCTCTTCAGCCAGTAGTATCTAATGTAACTGAGACTTTTTCAGCAAACCCTAATTATGGAGAAAATAATGTATTTCCAGGACCATATGCCTGAAAACATCTGCTTTGGGTGTGGGGTTCACAATCATGAGGGGTTACAGATCAAAAGTTGTTGGGAAGGCGATGAATCTGTCTGTCACTGGCAATCTGAAGAAAAATATCAGGGCTGGCCCAACCTCCTGAACGGGGGGATCCTGGCGACTCTGGTAGATTGTCATTGTATGGGCACTGCTATGGCAGATGCTTACAAGAGAGAAGAACGTTCTTTGGATTCCGAGCCCATCTATCGCTATGCTACAGGCACACTTACCGTGAAATACCTCAAACCCACTCCTAATAATAAACCCCTGGAATTAAGAGCCAGGGTAACAGAAGTGAAAGGTAGAAAAACCACCATGGAATGTAAAGTAATGGCCGACGGTGAAGTTACCGCTGAAGCCAACGTCATCGCCATCCGGGTATATGACAGCAGCCAGCAAGGTGAAAATAATCCCTTCCAGTAGCAGTAACCAACCGGTTGAAGTAAATTTACTCAATGCATCCAGAACTCATTTCTATTGGTGATTTCACCATTCATACCTATGGCTTCATGATCATGATGGGAGCCGTACTGGGATATCTGTATATGTCCATTACCGTGAAGAAAGAACTGGGTATTACACGGGACAAAATCCAAAACCTGGCCATTATCGTGATCCTTACTGCTTTTATCGGAGGAAAGTTTTTCTTCTACCTGGAAAAACCGGACTACTATTTCAATCCTCCATCCAACATGTTCAAAAACTTCAGGACGGGTTTTGTTTTTTATGGCTCCCTTTTATTCGCTTTGCCGGCAACAGTCTGGTATTTCAGAAAAGAAAAATGGCCCCTCTGGCCCATGATGGATCGTTTGGCCATTACAGCCTGCATCATACATTTCTGTGGTAGACTGGGATGCTTTTTTGCGGGGTGTTGCTATGGTGTGCCAACGGATAGTTTTCTGGGCATTACATTCACTGACCCTAACGCACAGGCTGAGCCATTACACACTGCTTTACATCCAACCCAGCTATATGAGGCGACACTCATCGGTAGCATTTTGGTCCTCCTCTATATGCTGAAACGTCATGGCAGGCTGGAAGGAAAACTCTTCTTCATCTATGTGATCCTGTATGCCTCTGGTAGAAGCATCATTGAGATCTTTCGTGGCGACGTAAGACGGGGATACATCATAGATGATGTACTTTCACACTCCCAGTTTATCTCCTTGCTGTTGATTGCTTTTGCGATCGGTTACTATTTCCTCAGGATGAGGAAGTCCACCTCGTGATTTGGTGCTAATAATAGGTGTTTGGAGGTGCTTTCTCTGGAGCTAAAAAACAAATTTCATTGGTTCTATGGCCTCGATTTACCCGGGCTTAGCTCTCGGATCGTCAATGCTTTGGGGAGTACTTTGATGTGAAAAGGTGGATGACCCAACAACTCACCATCGACGTGTGCATTTAAAAGTGGCTGCTCATCAATCTTTATTTCTGTGGTCTGATGGATATTTACCTGTTTCAGTTTGATATGTGATCCGGATTTTAGCCGGGGAATGTTCAAGAATCTTAATAACGGATTGATCTTTTCAATGACGCAAACATCCAGCAAACCATCATCAATTACCGCATTAGGATTGAGCTTAAAGCTACCCCCGAATGTGGTTCCGTTGGCAATTGTAAGGAGAAGGAGCTTTTTCGATTCGTCCACATCATTAAAATGATACCCTGTCTCTTTGGACTGATAGGCGGCCAGGATCCTAAATACATGGTAGTAATATTTAAACGGACCTCTCAGGTTTCTGGTTGATCTTGCGATATCAGCTACGATCTGTCCGTCAAACCCAATACCTACCCCATTGATGAATTTCCTTTCACCACACAGACCCAGGTCGATCTGTCTCTTTTTACCGTTAATTGCAGTCTGAATCTGCTGCTCAATGGTCTGTCCTACCTTGATGTTTTTACAAAAGTCATTGGCTGACCCACACGGAACAATTCCTACCGGGCGATCCAAAGTCAGACCATTGATAGCTTCATTGATAGTGCCGTCGCCTCCTAAAATCACCAGGTCAGAATGGGCCTCCTCAAAATTTTCTTTTACAGTCTTTAGCCCGTTTCTGTTTTTTGCAGTGAGGTACACATCATAGTCGTAGTCCTTTGAGCTGGCGAAATCTACCAACTCACGTAAAACCTCCTCAATCTTCTTATGTCCGGCACCAGGATTGGCTACTACAAAAATTCTTTTCTTCACAAGGCAGGAATTAGTTTTTAAAAGGGAGGTTATTCAAGTCTACGTTCCCTCCTGTGAAAATAATTCCAATGCGCTTATTATTGAACTTTTTCTTGTTTTTTAATACGGCAGCTAATGGTACAGCTGAGGACGGCTCGATAATTATCTTCATTCGTTCCCACACCATTCGCATGGCACTGATGATTTCTTTCTCCGAAACAGTGATCACCTCTTTCACATGCGACTTGATGATCTCAAAATTCTTATCTCCCACGGTGGTTTTTAATCCATCTGCTATAGTGGGTTTCCCTTTCACGGGAAGGATCTTTCCCTCCTCCAATGATCTGAAAGTATCATCGACATTCTCGGGCTCACCAAGGACCACCTCCATCATGGGGTCGAGGTACTTGGCAGCCAGTGTAGTGCCGGCAGATAGCCCTCCACCCCCAACAGGTGTCATGATCACATCCAGATCGTCCACTTCTTCGATGAATTCCTTTGCTGCAGTGGCCTGACCGGCGATGATCCTGTAGTCGTTGAAGGGATGAACAAAAATGGCTCCGGTCTCCTGGATCACCTTGTCACAGGTATCCTGTCTTGACTTTTCATTGGGCTCACAAAATATAATTTCTGCCCCATACTCCTTTACGGCCTCAATTTTGACTTTAGTAGCGTCTTTGGGCATGACCACATAGGCTTTGGAGCCTCCCAGCTTGGACGCCAATGCCACTGCCTGTGCGTGGTTACCGGAAGAATGTGTGGCAAAGCCATTTATACGCTCCTCGGGACGGAACCCGAAAATCATATTAGATGCTCCCCGCATCTTGAAAGAGCCGACTTTTTGAAAGTTTTCACATTTAAATAAGACCTTGGCCCCAACCACCTCATCGATTGAATTGGATGTGAGTACCGGGGTTCTGAATATGTACTGTTGAATGCGTTGGTGGGCTCTCTTAATGTCAGAAAGAGAAGGTATTGTTTCCATATTATCTTTAATGTGCTTCAAGCCAGTTGGAGCCATGGCCAATCCCAATCTCCATGGGGACCTCCAGCTCAATAGCCGTTTTCATGAATTTTGTTACGTTTTGAGTCAGTGTGTCAAGTTCTTCTTTTAATACATCAAATACCAATTCATCATGGACCTGCATGATCATCCTGGATTTGAGTTTTTCCTTCTTCATCCAGTCATGAATACTGATCATCGCCAGTTTGATCATGTCCGCAGCACTTCCCTGGATGGGTGCATTGATGGCGTTCCGCTCTGCAAATCCGCGCATGGTGAAATTTCTGGAGTTGATGTTTTCCAGATATCTTCTGCGGCCAAGGATGGTCTCCACATATTCCTGCTTCTTGGCCTTCTCAATGATCGAATCCATATATGCTTTCACTGCCGGAAATTCTTTGAAATAAGCCTCTATGATTTCTGCTGCCTCAGAACGGGGAATATTCAGGTTTTGAGACAGGCCAAAAGCCGAAATACCATAGATGATCCCAAAGTTTACCTCCTTGGCTTTTCTGCGCATACCAGGATCCACTTCGTCCAGAGGCACTTTAAACACTTTGCTGGCTGTGTTGGCATGGATATCAACGCCCTTTTTGAAGGCTTCAATCATACTCTCATCCTTGGAAAAAGAGGCCATGATGCGTAACTCAATCTGTGAATAATCAGCAGAGACCAATACATGATCCTTTGAGCTTGGAATGAATGCTTTCCTGATCTCTCTCCCTTTCTCGGTCCGGATGGGTATGTTCTGTAAGTTAGGGTTGTTCGAGCTTAATCGTCCGGTGGCAGCAATGGTCTGTCGGTAATCAGTATGGATTTTATGGTCTACTTTACTTACCATTTTTGGCAATGCATCCACATAGGTAGACTTAAGCTTTTGATACTCTCTGAAATCCAGTATCCGGGCAGCAATTTCATGTTCATTGGCCATTTTTGACAGGATGTCCTCCCCTGTTGCATACTGACCTGATTTGGTTTTCTTTGGCTTATCTGCCAGTTTGAGCTTATCAAACAAAATTTCACCGAGTTGTTTCGGTGATCCGATGTTGAAAGATTCACCGGCGATCTCAAAGATCTTTTTCTGCATCTCCATGGAGGCCGTATCCAGCTCCTTAGACATTTCACTGAGCACGGATTCGTCAATTCGAACTCCCTCATACTCCATATCTGCCAATACAAAGGACAATGGTTCCTCCACCTCATGGAGCAATTTTTCCAGCTTCAACTTTTTGATCTCTGGTTCGAGCTTGCCTTTCAGCTGAAGGGTGATATCCGCATCCTCACAGGCATATTCTTTGACATCCTGAATATCGAGCTCAGAGATTTTCTTCTCATTACGTCCTTTCCCGGCCAAAGAAGCGTATGATATGGGCTTATAGTTCAGGTAATTTTCTGCCAACACATCCATTCCGTGTCCGGTCTCCGGATCAATGAGGTAGTGCGCCAGCATGGTATCAAAAATCTTTCCCTTTACAGCAATGTCGTAGTTCTTCAGTATCTGAATGTCATATTTCAGATTCTGCCCTACTTTCTCAATCTTTTCATCTTCAAAGAGATCCCGGAACATTTCAATTTTCTGTTGGATCCCGGCCTTTTCCTTCGGAAAGGGCACATAATAGGCTTCGTTCTTTTTGATACTGAATGCTATACCAACCAAATCCGCCTCTACAGCTTCCAGGCTGGTGGTTTCCGTATCGAAACAGAACAGCGGTTCCTTTTTCAGCTTTGCAATCAGGTCATTGATTTCCTGGTCAGACTGGACCAAATGATACTGATGCTTGATGTCTACCAGGCTATCCTTCTGGATCAGGTCATTGGTTTTTACTTCTTCACTTCCAAATAGTCCAAGCTGACCGGATTGCTCCGGGGCAGCATCATCCCCAAAGACCCTTTTAGCGATCGTTCGAAATTCCAGCTCCTCAAAAAGTTTCGTCAGGTATTCCCGGTCTGGCTCTTTACTCCTGAGCAACTCTTCATCAAACTCAATGGGTGATTCGATATTGATGGTGGCCAGCTTTTTAGAAAAGATCCCCTGCTCCCCAAACTCCTCAACCTTGGATTTGAGTGATCCTTTGAG
The DNA here is from genome assembly GCA_965228595.1 of Cyclobacteriaceae bacterium. Taxonomy (GTDB): domain Bacteria; phylum Bacteroidota; class Bacteroidia; order Cytophagales; family Cyclobacteriaceae; genus UBA7330. Next base: position 2,160,227 of record OZ245828.1, read on the forward strand.
CTGGTCCACATTTGCGACGATGTTTTCCACTGATCCATACTCCTTCAATAGCTTGCTGGCTGTCTTGTCACCTACTCCCGGTACACCAGGGATGTTATCAACGGAATCCCCTTTTAATCCGAGGACATCCCGCACCTGGTCCACCTCATCGATGTCAAATTTTTTCAGAACTTCAGGTATTCCCAGGATATCCACTGAGTTGCCCATATAGGCGGGCTTATAGAGCAGAATGTTTTCCTCCACCAGCTGGGCAAAATCCTTGTCTGGGGTCATCATATAAACCTTATAGCCTTTTCTGGCGGCCTTTTTGGCCAAGGTGCCTATAAGGTCGTCTGCTTCATAGCCATCCACTTCGAGGATTGGGATCTTAAAACCCTCGAGCAGCTTTTTACAATAGGGTATGGCTACCTGGATCTCCTCTGGCTGAGACTGACGGGTCGCTTTATATTCTTTAAATTCCTCATGCCTGAAGGTTGGTGCCTCCGTATCAAAGGCCACACCAATGTGGCTGGGCTTTTCTTTGGTCACGATCTCCAAAAAGGAATTGGTAAACCCCATGATAGATCCTGTATTGATCCCTTTGGAGTTTTTGATGGGGTTAGGGTTTCTGCTTAGGGCAAAATGGGCTCGATAAATGAGTGCCATGGCATCGAGCAGGAACAGCTTTTTCTCTTCACTCATAAATTGTAAAGGTAAGACATCAGGGAATTGCCAGGCCAGAAATCTATTAAAGTTTAAACGAAATTTTTTTTAGCCCCCAACCATCACAAAAGCTCCCCAGAAATAGGGATATTCCCACTTTTCTTTCAGCCTCCTCTGAGCGATAATGAATGCTTCCTGCTTGGAGGACCCTCCTAACCATTCTTCATAGAAGTTGGTCATCAATTCTTGTGTGGCTGCATCATCCACTGTCCACATCGACATGATGATGGCATCAGCACCTGCCACCTGGAATGCCCGCTGCATCCCATACACACCTTCCCCATTTCTTACTTCACCAAGCCCTGTCTCACAAGCGGATAATACCACAAGTTCTGTGTTGTCCAGTTTGAGGTTCATGGCTTCATAAGCTGTTAAAATACCATCCTCCGTCAACGCCAGTGAATCAGAAATCTGTCCGGCCACAATAAAACTATTCGCCCCCGCCAGGATTAAACCAGATCTGAGTAGTGGATTCTCGACATAGGCATCTGTATCCCCTACTTCTTCGGTATTACTCTCCAGGAAAAAACCATGGGTGGCAATGTGTAAAACTTCCGGTGACTGGACTTTTTTGATGTTTTCTTCGAGGGCCTCATTGTCTGTATATGTGACTGTTTCCTTATCCACTCCCTGATATAGACTGTCGATCTTCTCGACTTCAACTTGTGTTCCGGGAAGCAAGACCAGCAGGTTATTGGTACTTACATACCTCAGCAGATTTCCTCTCAACCCTCTCGGAAATGAGCCTCCTCGGGTAAGTTCCTGTACATCAATAGAAGAACCACGGATACTCCTTTCCTGCTTGCCCTCATCAGAATTGATTTGTTCGTCCATGATACCCATGTTGTAATTAGGGTATCCAAACAAATAGCTGGGTCCAGGCTCACCCTGGCCTCTATTTACCGCCAACAAATCTTTGGTATTGGTTAAAAGCCTGATTTCCAACTCATCAATGATAAAATTCTTGGTCTCAGGGTTCTTCAGGGTATATAAACTGATTTGATTAAAAACTCCATCCGGTGAAAAATAAACCTTATTGATCCCTTGCAGCTTATTAGCAATGGGACGCCAAAACATCCGATAGGTTTCATTTTCCTCGACTTTATACCGAATCGCATTTCTATAGTTGGACAAATACCGGGTTTCCATCAATCGTCCATTTCTCATGATCACCATCTCAGGATGATCCCTGGTATTGCTGTCCACAACCAGAGCAGCATAGTAAACCTCGTCTGTAAATACTCCAGCTGAATCAGGAATAAAATCCCTGAAACGAATGATTTCAATGGCCGCTTCTCCTGGCTTTAGTTTCTTCTGTACATCCCGCCAGGTGAGTTTTTTCTGGACAAAGGTCTCAGCAAACGCTCCAGAGGAACTGCTTAGTTGTTTTTCCAAAGAGTTCGTTAGCGCAGCTAATGAGTCTATTCTTTGTGTACGGAGAGAAGCTGAGAGATCCGTGGCACTAAGCAGTTTAGCCATCTGCTCTTTCATCTCCACCCAGCTTTCATATTGATTGATCAGCGTTGAGTCTCCACTGGTGATAATAGCATCCCTTACTTTGTTAGTAGCATAGAAGATCAACCCTTTGATCGCCAGCTGATAATCATACATTTTTCCGATCAGCGATTTATCCTCAACACTTGATTTGACAATGAAGGCATTATACTGTTCGAAAGTTGGCTTTAGATTGCTGTAATAGAACTTGGTCTTTTCCTCCTCACTCAGAATGGGAAAGACCTGATTGATCTGGTTAAAATAGTTTTCAAAAGTTTCATCATAATATTTGATGGCTTCTTTTGGATTGTTTTTTAACCAGTTGATCACGGCCATTTTTTGGGTGCTTTTGGCGTATACGGGGTGATTTCTTCCCAGGGTATTTCTGCGAATCCGTAGGGCTTCTAAATGTAGCTTTTCTGCTTTTTCATTTTCCCCCTCAATCAGTAAGGCGTCTCCTAGATTGTAATTGGCAAATGATGTCTGTTGATGTTCCGAACCGGCGGTTATTTCAAAGGTATTAATAGCCCTCTCGCCGTAATTGATGGCTTTTTCAAGCATTCGGGTTTTGGTATAAAGAACGGTAAGATTGTTCAATACCCTGGCATAGTCAACACTTTCTTCGCCAACAATCTCTCTAAAAATATCCAGTGATTTCAAGAGGTACTCCTCGGATAAGCCATAATCCCCCGAAAACAGATAGTTCACTGCAAGATTATAGGCATCCAAAGCATAGACAAATGAGAACTCCCCATAAAGTTCCAAATCCAGCGCAAGACTTTCTTTGAAAATAGATGCTGCCCGTTCATAGTTTGCTAATGAAGTATAGATGCGACCTAAGTTAGACTTTATTGCCAATTCGTAGTCGGTATTGTCACCAGGAAGCCTATCCAAGATCGACAATGCTTCTGAGTAGTAAGATTCTGCCTCGGGAATTTTCCCAATACTGGTAAACAATCCGGCCAGGCTGTTAAGTACGGCCGCATATTCTATACTTGCATAGTGTCCATTGTCAATCAGAATCTCCCTGGCTCTTGTTAGTTCCCTTTCTGCTTTTTTGTATGATCCCAGAATTTGAAGCAAATCACCATGCGCTTTTGCCACCATCGCCTCTTCAAAGCTATTCTTCTCGACCACTCTTTCAAGGTCCTTTATAAGCTCAATGCCCTCTCCAGGTTTTTCCGTGTAGATATAATGATCTGCCAATGCATACGCGGTCAAATAATACTCCTCACTTTGCTTTCCGAAAGTAGCTTCATCAATTAAAAGTAGCTCCTTATAAAGGTCCTCCGTCTTATTATAGAAACCCAGTTCGTCATTGAGATAGCCCAGATTAAAAGTCACACTTTTTAAATCATTGCCCGCCACATCGCCGATTGTTTTCCTGAGATCATATTCCTTTTGATAATATTGGAGGCTCTTCTCCAAATCTCCTTCCCAAGAGAGGTATGCTTCACCCAGAAACGAATACACAAGTGCACTCAACGTGTCTTGCTTGTTCTCAAATAGCTTAAGGTAATTACCCTCATTGTCAAGTAATGCCTCGTAGTCCCCCTCAGCATAAAACTCTTCCATTTGAATATAGGTCTTCTCTTCTTTTCTACTATCAAAGACATATTGACTGAAACAGTGAATGGCCAGGAAAGAAAAACAACAGAATATGGCAGCTTTTTTCATAGCTCAGGGTTTAAGGTATTCTTAATGCCCTTAGATATGTATTGATGAAGAAATGTGCTCAGCGGCAAATACATTTCACAGGCGATTTATTAAAGGCTACTTTAAATTTAATGAATTTGCCTGAGTCAGATCATCAGGCTACTAAATCGAGCTGAATCAAGGGTCTGTATAAATGATCAGTTGCCACCTAAAAGCCCACTTCCAACTAAGCTGATACCTTTTGATCCCTGCCCTATCCAGGATATCTACCAACTCCCTTCGCATAAATCCTCTTTGGACAGAGAGCTTGGCGTCATGCCTTACTAATCCGGACCTTGAAAAGAAACGAGTCAGAAGCGCAATGGCATGATAAGCGAGGAAATGTCTGTGCAAGTCATTTACGATGACCCCTACTTTTGCCTGCTTAGTGAATGCTACAAAGAGATCAATAAGCTCATCATCGGTAAAATGATGTAAAAACAGGCAGCAATGGAGAATGTCAAACTTCCTGTTTGAAAACCGGGAGTCCTGAATATTTTCACTGATAAATTCAATTCCCGGGAATGTTTTTTTTGCATAATCAATGATAGCGGCATTGGCATCAACCCCTGTACATGCTACCTCCGGAAAACGATTTTTGATGGTACTAAGAAACTTTCCGCTCCCACATCCCAGGTCTGCAATCGAATGAATTTTATGTTGACTGGCAAGTCTGGAAAATGCTGAAAGGGATATTTGATCACCACCGAGCCATTTATTGATGAAATCCAGTTCTTGTAAAGTAATCTCCAGATCATCACCTTTATAATTGAGATCATCCATCAGTTCCCGCTGATCAGATCTTCGCCTCAGCATACCTATTGTGCCTGAATTTTAAACAAAGCACTCTCCATGGTTAATCCGGGACCGAAGGCAAATGAAAGCACATTCTTGTTATGATCTGCCGATTTAATTTGTTGAAGGATGTCATTCAAAACAAACAGGACGGTACTTGATGACATATTGCCATAATTCCGGAGTATGTTCATCGAAAACTGATTTTTATCTTCAGGAAACCCCAATTCTTGTTGGATAACTTCAAGGATTCTGCGCCCGCCAGGATGAATAGCAAAAAAGTCAACCTCACTGATGTTTAAGCTGATCTTTTCCAGGAGTTTGTCAGTAAGTGATTTGATTTCCTTTCTGATAATTTCCGGAATGTTCATCGAGAGTGTCATCAGGAAACCAGACTCACTGATGTCCCATTCCATCTCTTCTTTTCCTCCCAAAGCAAGGTCACAATGAAAATTGGCAATCTTATATCCTGCCCCAGTGGGTTTACTCTCCAATAAAACGGCTGCGGCACCATCACTAAAGAGCGAATTTGCCAGTAGATTGTCCGTATCTGAAAGGTTTTGCAAATGCAGTGTACAAAGCTCAACCGACACTATAAGCACCTTTGCCCCGGGTTGATTGCCTAAAATATGACTGGCTACCTTAAGTGCATTAAAACTCCCGTAACAACCCATGAAATTAATCGAGGTACGCTCCACATGTGAGTTCAATCCCAGCTGCTCGATAAGTGCAATATCATTACCAGGCGCTCGCATCCCGGTACAGCTTACCACAATGAGGTGAGTAATCTCAGCGTATCTGGTATCAGTTTGTTCCAAACATTTTTTAGCTGCCTCGACACAAAGTTTAATGGATTCCTTGTTGTAGATTTCCAGTCTTTCGGATACGGAAGGAAATGGCTTGACGGAGGAAGCATCCGGAAAGAAGTCATACTCAAACTGATATTCCGCCATCACACTGTGACGATAGTGGATGCCACTGGCCCTGTAAAGTATCTGTAGTTCTCTGCTTTTTCGTTTAGACAACGTTAGATGCCCCAACATAAAGTCCATGTATTCCTGCTGAGTAGCTCTGTACGTGGGGACGGCAGTCCCAATGGATGTTATATATGCAGGCATATTGAGTAAGTTATTCAAACAAATCCTGTGATCAACTTCTATAATGATTTTTAGCGAAAAGGTCTTCCATGAGTCATTCTGAGCAATGGGTCAACCAGAAAGGGCAATACCTGGCCTGTCTTGACGGTTAACTCTGAAACCAAATCGTCTCCAAACAGCTTTTGGATCTTTCTGCCTCGTGATATCCTGTTAGCAAATTCAGCTTGCCAAAGGTTAGTGTACCGATGGACAATTTTTTCATGATCCGGTTTTCCGTCCCAGTATTTGATAATGGATTCCGACAGGTACTTTGCCGATCTGATGGCCATGGCCATTCCATTTCCACTGAAAGGAGCTATCGTGCCGGCAGCATCCCCTGAAAAGATCATATTATCTTTGGTCAATCCTTTCGTCGAAAAAGACACCTCATTGACAATCAAAGGTTTCTCGAACAGGAATTCCGCTGACTCAAATACCTGCTTAAGATGCGGATTTTCATAAAGAAAACGCACTTCGCTCTCATGGATCCCCCCCTCTTTTCTCACCTTATCACGATGGATCAGGTAGCAAAGATTAACCTTTTCATCCTCTATCTTATTGATTCCACAATACCCTCCTTCAAAATTATGTAAGGATATGACATCATTGGAGAAAACTCCCCTGAGATGATATTTCACACCCACATATGGTGATTTTTTCTTGAGAAATTCACGATCCAATTGCTTATCAAGTGTGGACCGCTTCCCTTGCGAACCAATGACTAAATCTGATAAGAACACTGATGAGTCATCACTCACAATAAATTTATTTCCCTCACATTTGACCTCTTTCACTCTGGTGTTTTCAAGTATTTCAACCCCGGATTTTCTAGCTTCATTGGCCAGAAATTCATCAAACCTATACCTGCTTATCCCAAAACCTCCCAGGTCCAGGGCCTTCTTCAGGCGCTTTCCTGAAGGTGAAGTAATTTCCAGCTCTCTGATATCGGATGGGCCAATCCCGCCTGGAAACAGATGTTGGTTCTCCAGAAAAGGTTTTACCTCATTAGAAATGTATTCACCACAAACCCTGTGAAAAGGGTAGCTGTTTTTCTCTAATAATAGCACTTTTAAGCCGGCTCTGGAAAGCAATATCCCGTTGATAAGGCCGGAAATACCACCTCCAATAATTATAACCTGTGGTTCCTTCATGGGATGTCCTTAAATCATTCTTTCCAGCTGGAATTTTATCACTTTTTTTCCCCTTCTCTGAGGAGGACCAACCTGATCTTTTTGCCCGGTCGTTTTCTAAATAGCGCATGAACATCAGAAAGTGTAGTATTCTTAAAAAAGGTGCCATTAATAGAAAGGATGATATCATCTTTTTGAATTCCTACTCTATATGCAGGGGTATCCTCTCTGACCCGCGAAACAACGAGCGTATCGGAATGATCTCCTTCCGATGTGAGTGTAATTCCACTCATGTCAAATTCGAAAGGATCTCTGAATTGACTACCCTTACGTAAATACATTGAACTGTTTTGGTAGTCCAGAACCACCTTAAACCTTCTAAGTAAATCCCCTCCCATGGTACCATGCCTGGAACCACGTTTTATGGCTTTCATGTATACACCTTCAAGTGGAATGGATGTTAAAATTTTGGAAAATGAAAATTCAGATAGCTCAAACTTATCCATCCTGCCTAAATTTCCCGGAATCTCTCCACCAAGGCCTCGTCCCAGCCTCACCTCAATGACTTCATCTGGCATGACGATGTCATCGGTATTGGAGACGTCCAGCAGAATCGAATGACTGGCCCCCGTATCTACCAATAACCTGACAGAGTCTTCTTCATCTCCCTGTGAAATCCGCGTTTCAACATACGGCTTGGTAAATTCGATATCCAATGGAACCCTGGTGAAATTCCTTCGAGGACGATACATATCCGGATCATGCAATCTCAGTATTTGATGATCGTAATCAATTTCTACCACAAATCGACTAAATACATCGTAACCAATGATGCCGTAGATCTCATCCCCAAGGTTTTTCTTCAACTGAAGATAATCCTGTTCAAGTACCAGCATATTTAATCCCCGGGCCCTGACATTTCCGGGCAAAGACATATAGATATTGGTGGCTACATAAGCTCTCAGAGAATCTTCCACACCTGGTCCGGAAATATCAATGGTCCTGCTATAATCCAGCCCCAGAAAGTCCCCAAACAGCTTTTCGGTTAGGATGACGGATTCAGCACCACTATCCAGGATAAACTTCAGCGTGAGATAACCATTGATGGTGACAGGAATAGCAATCAGGTTGCTATAGAGTTCAATGGGGATCTCGACACTTTTTTCACCATAAGGTAAATGGAATCCTATTCTGCTCTGTGCATAGGTAAATAGCGAACTAAAAAAAATGATCAGGTATAAGAAATGCTTGACGATATGACTCAACTGGTTTATTACTTAATAACAACATGAAAACCCCATTCCCTGTTACACAATCTATATCATTTCTATCGATCGAACAGCATATTTATGATAAATGATATCGATATGATGAAGTAAATGCGGTAAACCCCTCATTATAGGTAGACAATGTGTAAAAAACTTTTTGGTAAAAATTCATTATATTTGATATGACCACTAAATCACCGCTATTATGAAAAATTTCCTCGCCCTTATCCTGGCCGTAGTGGCTTCGGTCGGGTTTTCTCAAAATATATGGATTGCTGACAATCGCCCCACGGCTCCTACGGGGGCACATGTTTTTGCTGATGTAACAAGCGCCATCGGTGCCGCAAGTGCGGGTGACATTATTCACTTAATTCCCAGTCAAACTGCGTATACAGATTTCATTATCACAAAAGATAGTTTAACTTTTTTTGGAATCGGATTTGATCCAGAAAAGGATCAGCCAAATAAAGTAACTGTGGCAAATATTACAATTGCTACTGATGTGTACGGCACAAGAATTTCTGGCATAAATGCAACAGGATCAATTCAAATTGGAAATGCAGATGGCAGTTTGGGCAATATCTTTATTGAAAATGGTCAAATTCTTAGGATTTATTCTACAACTGCCGGATCATTTACAAAGTCCATCAGTAATGTTGTGATCCGAAATTGTGTCTTAGGAAGCGGATTAACAAGTACCATTCATGCAATTGATTTGTTAATGGAAGCTGAACCCACTTCAATTGTTATTACTAATAATATTTTCCTTGGAAGCAACTACAACTCCTCAGGTAATGGATATGGGTCTGTGAAAGTTGCTGACGCGATAATCAAAAATAATTTATTCCTTGGAGATGGCTCTCAAAATGATGAGGCGTTTGAAGGTGTTCTAACTTCCACTATCTCTAACAATGTTTTTCTGGGCAGGCATCCTAGTATTGGGACAACAAATTGTACCTTTTCTAAAAATACCTCCTTTGGTTCCTTTGATAATCAGTTTCCAGTTGGAGTATCTGGTAATTCCGGAGATACTTTAGGTTATACAAATGTTGACCCTGTGTTAGTCAATGTTCCATTGGTGGATACATGGAGTTTTGAGTATGACCCGTCACCGGATATTGGTTCACCACTATTGGGAGATGGTACTGATGGTAATGATATTGGTGTTACTGGTGGTACTATTCCATTTAGCATGACAGGAACTCCTTTACCGGTCATTAAAGTTTTGAGAACCCCTGAGGTAATCAAACAGGGAACAAATCTAAATGCCACGATAGAAGCTGTAGGTAACTGATTTCCCACCTATGATTTTCATAGAGAAAATAGGGTTCAGGTTACAAATTCTGATAGTCCTCACTATTGGAACTTTCGGTAGCATACAAGCACAGGACACCCTTGAAGTAGTCGAATTGGAATACTTTTTTGATCATGATCCTGGTTTTGGAAATGCGGCTTCAATTACTTTTTCACCCGATACAGTTGTTAGCCTGCCTTCTCAATTGATCATGACGGATACATTGAGTCGTGGATTCCATGTTTTATATATGAGAGCCAGGAATATCAATTTTCTAGAAGTATACTATCCACAAGATTCAATCCCTTCTGTCGCAGACTCAATAAACTTAAGGTTATACCCTGATTCTCTTGTAAATGTGGATCTGCGAAATGCTGGTATGTGGGGTTTAACAGAATCTAGGGTGATTTTTATAGATGAATCCTTTGCAGTTGAAAATCAACTAATTGATACAATCGAATATTTCTTTGATAGTGACCCTGGGTATGGAAATGGTATCATTATTAAACCGCCTGATTTTTCCGTTGGCAATACGGTTTCTCTATCAGACTTCACTTTAGCGACTGATACTCTTTCCACTGGATTCCATGTGTTGTATTCACGCGCTAAGGCTGAGGGAGGAGCATGGGGATTAGCTGAATCCAGAGTTATTTTTGTAGATCAGTCCTCATCAGCTGAGGTACAACTTATAGAAAGCATTGAGTACTTTTTTGATACAGATCCTGGATATGGTCAGGGAGTTGTTATTGAACCTCCAGCATTTACAATAGATAGTATAGCCACTTTGGAGGATTTTGTCATTGCAGCCGATACACTTGCATTTGGTTTTCACAAACTTTTCGTTCGGGCGAAAGCAGTAGGTGGTGCCTGGGGTATAGCCGAATCAAGACCTGTTTTTGTTGATCAGGTGGACGCCGGTTCTATCACATTAATTGATTCTTTGGAATACTTTTTTGATCATGATCCAGGAGTAGGAAACGCAACAGTAATATCTGTAGCAGCAGGAAATATTATTTCAATTGATTCAATGTTAAGTGCTGATACTCTTTCACTGGGTTTCCACATTTTGGGATTGAGAGCTAAAGCTGTTGGAAAAGCCTGGGGAATAACGGAGACAAGGACAGTTTTCGTCGATCCGGTTGGAGTGGTGACACTCGTAAACGTTACTGACCTGGAGTATTTCTTTGATACTGATCCAGGATATGGAAATGGAACTTCAATACCAATTACTCCTCCTGCCCACAACCCAATTCAAGAGATAGCCCTGGCTGCAGCATCTTTACCTGAGGGACAACATATTGTCGGCATTAGGGCCAGAGATGAAAATGGGCGATGGGGCCTCTACGAGTCAGCAGAGTTTTCTGCCTATGGGCCAGGTCGTGAACTGGACTCCGCTGCGCTAGCCTACGTATTCAAGCAACTGGATGGAGCCACCTGGACCAATGCCACCAACTGGCTTTCCGGCCCATTAGATACCTGGTATGGTGTGGATGTAGTGAATACCAGAGTGGACTCTGTTCAATTGTCAAACAATGGCCTGGCGGGAGAACTACCACTGGAAATGGGGTATGTACTCAACCTGAAGAAGCTGGATCTGTCCAATAACTTTCTGGTGGATACCATTGATGCGGAATTGGCTCAACTTTCGCTCCTGGAAGAGCTTGATCTGCACAACAACCGGATCGATGAGCTGGCTGACCTGTCCGGAATTACTTCATTGAACACTATCCACCTGGATACCAACTTTTTTGATTTTGGTGATCTGGAGCCTTATGTAGGGGTACCTACTTTTACATACGAAAACCAAAGCATCGTCAATGATTTTCCTGTTGATTCGACAGCAAAAATCAATGCTCCTTTGGTTATTGATAAGACCATCGATGGTTCGGAAAACAATTTCCAATGGTACCTTAATGGTGAGGTTATCAATGGTGCCGACTTTGAGGACTACTCCTTGTTAAGCGGATATTTGCCCAGCGATTCCGGAGTCTATGTGCTCAGGGTCACCAATAATATCGTCACCGGCCTGGAACTTGTGACGGAACCCTTCCATTTGGGGATCTCTGATTTTGAAGAAGATTCGCTGGCCTTGGTTTCCCTGTACAATAGCTCAGGAGGTCCTGCCTGGAGCACCAATACCAATTGGCTAACAGGTGATCTCAGCACATGGAATGGGGTAACGGTACAAAACCAACGTGTGACGGACCTCAATCTATCAGGAAACAACCTGGATGGAATTGTACCTAAAGATTTTGGCTACGCAGACTCATTAATCAACGTGAACCTGAGTGATAATCTCCTTAAAGATTCTCTTCCCGATTCCTGGGAACAGTTCTTTGTATTGGAAACAGCAAACCTCGCTCAGAACGACTTTATCAGCATTCCGAATCTTAAACTATTAAACGTTCCCACACACAACCTGACTACCCTCAATGTGGAGGGAAATAAACTCCAGTTCGGTGATATTGAAACCAACCTGGGAATTGGCACATTTACTTATGTTCCTCAGGATAGTATTGGTTTTTATCGGGACACATTGTTCGATGCGGGAACTCCAAGCACTCTGGCTTACACTGTTTCCGGTTCCAACAATACTTACCAATGGTACAGGGCCGATGACTTGCCTCCACATGACGAAGCAGAGCTGGCAGGGGAAACAACAGACGCCTACACCATTGACAATCCGGTGTTTGAAGACGAAGATTGGTATCGACTGGTAATCAACAGCAATGTGATCACTGATCTGACATTAACAACTGCTTATGTAAACCTGGGCATCTCCAGTTTGAAACGTGATTCTACCGCATTGCTCAGGCTCTATGACAGCACCAACGGAGATGGATGGACCAATTCCCCTAACTGGAAATCAGGGGTCAATATTGTTGATTGGGTTGGGGTCACATTAAATGGGGCTGAAGATCGTGTCATCGGGGTATCCCTTCCAGCCAGCAACCTGGATGGTCCGGTGCCTGCTAAGTTCAGAGATATTACCAAGATCGAGAGCATTGATCTGTCGGACAACGAGCTCACTGATCTCCCCAACATGTCCTTCATGGGGCAAATAAACATCCTGGATGTTTCGCAGAACAGGCTGGGTTTTGCAGAAATCGAAGCCAATCTCGGTATCACAGGGTTTGACTATAGCAACCAGAAAAACATCAGGATACTTGACCCTGTCCGAAGACTGCAATTCGGAACTGATGACACATTAAAAGTAAAAGTTTCGGGTACACAAAATGAATATCAATGGCATTTTGAACAGTTTCAGGATGCAGTAGCAGCCGGACCGATTGATGGTGCGACAGAAACGAATTATTTTCTGGATAGCATCAATTATTTCAGTATGGGTACCTATTATTTGGCTGTGAATACTCCACTGGTTCCGGACCTGGAGCTTAGAAGTGATGATTTCACCATGATAGCCGTTACGGACGTGTTTGGGAGCATTACTGATCCGGATTTTAACCCCTACCCAAAAGGGGATGTGATTGTTTTGGGGATTGTCGACGGACCCTATGAGCAGCTGGATACTGTGCTGGTCGATGGAAATGCAGATTACTTGTCTGAGGACGTAGATCTTGGAGATTACCTGTTACTCATGCGTCCAAATTTTGATGAAGACCCTGAATTTATCCAGACATATACCGGGAATTCGATTTATTGGATTGAGGCGGATACCATAGAGCTTCAGCAACCTTTAACGGAAGGGATAGATATCAATATCCAAAAAGTAGTTGAGGTACTAAAAGGTACTGCTGAAATTGCCGGGATCGTAGATATTGACTTTCCTGAAGATGCCCGTGTTGATATTATTGATGCCCGAAAAAGAGTAAAGCGAGCTGGATGTTCGATCCGAAGATTTCGGGGTGCCGCCAGAGGAGAACAAGATGTTTGGGAACTGTATGCTTATGTAGAGTCAGACGAACAGGGCCAGTTTTCATTCCCTGAATTGCCAGAGGGCACGTATCTTTTCAACGTAGAGTATCCGGGAATACCAATGAACCCTGCCTCAGATATTCAACTAGACGTAAAACCTGGTGATAAATTAAATATTGAAGCCATTATTACTCCAGACCAGATCACGGTGAATGACCTTACACTTGGTCTTCCACGGGTAGTTGGAGACCTGAAATTATACCCCAATCCAACTGTATCAGGTAAAACCCGGTTGGATTATCGGATTGACAGAAATGTCAAAGATTTTGAATTGAAGATCTGGACGTTATCAGGAACCGAGGTTTATCAGGAAATGATCCCTCACCAGCTCGGCAAACAATCCATCACCATGGATGTAAGTGGGTTCGATGATGGTGTGTATCTATTGCACCTGGAAGATTCCGGACAAAACGTGATGATACAGATAAAGATGATCGTGAAAAATTAGGCCAGGAGCTCTTGTATATCTGTTTTACTGAGTTGCTTCACCAGACTTTCTTCTATCGTAATGAGGTCTTTGGCGAGCTTAAGTTTTGCATTCTGCAGTTTGAGGATCTTCTCCTCCACGGTATCCCTGGCGATAAACTTGTAAGTGAACACCTTATTTTTCTGACCAATTCGGTGTGCCCGATCTACCGCCTGTGCCTCGGCAGCAGGGTTCCACCAGGGATCCAGGATAAATACATAGTCAGCCCCAGTCAGGTTTAAGCCTAAACCACCGGCTTTCAATGAAATTAAGAAGACATTGACGTCATCTCGTTCCTGAAACTTCATTACCTGTCCCTTCCTGTCTTTTACCGATCCATCCAGGTAGGCATGCTCAATTTTCTGATCCACCAGAAATTTCTGAACTATCTTCAGGTGTTTAACAAACTGGCTGAAAATCAATATTTTATGGTTGTTACTTAGCGTATTGGATATCATATAATGAATGTCTTCCAGCTTACCTGAATCTCCCAGATAGTTCTCATCCACCATGCCCGGATGATTGGCTATCTGCCTTAGCCTGGTCAGGCCCTGGAGTAATAACATCTGAGATTTTTGGATTCCCTCACGCTCTATCATGTCCAGGATATTGTTGCGGTATTGGTTCTTTTCCCGCTCATAAAACTCGCGCTGAGATTCAGAAAGATCACAATACTTGACATTTTCTATCTTCTCCGGAAGTTCTGTAGCTACCTGCGTTTTTATCCTTCTTAGAATAAATGGCTTGATGATCGCATTCAACCTTTTGGTTTTACTCTCATCATTTTTCTTTTCAATGGGGATGAGATATTCCTTTTTGAAATGTTTATTACTCCCCAATAAGCCAGGATTGACAAATGACATTTGAGACCATAAGTCCATAGCACTGTTTTCAATCGGAGTACCTGTCAAAATGAGCTTTCTCCGGGATTTCAGCTGACAAACAGATTTGTAAATGATTGAATCCGGGTTTTTGATCGCCTGAGACTCATCCAGGATAATATAATTGAAATAGAACTCACTTAGAATATCCGTATCAATACGGGTAATACCATAACTGGTAAGGACCAGGTCATAATCAGAAAACTGTTTTGAATCTTTTAGCCGCTGGGTCCCGGTATAGGTAAGAATTTTTAACTCCGGAGAAAACTTCCTGGCTTCCATCTCCCAGTTATAAATCAGCGATGTGGGCATAATCAGCAGGTTTGCCGACCCAGGGTTTTCATGTTTTTCACTCGTCAGTAAAGCTAAAGTCTGGACAGTCTTACCGAGCCCCATATCATCTGCCAGACATCCACCAAAACTATATTTATTTAGAAATTGAAGCCAGTCAAAACCTGCTTTCTGATATGGCCTTAAATCCCCCTTAAAATTTGCAGGCAATACAGCAGGATCAATTTCTTCAAAATCACCTAGTCGTTCCAGCTTTCTGGACATGGAGACATTGGCGTAATTCTGCTCTTTTAGCTCTTTCACCAGAGAAACATGGATCTTGTCGAGCTTGACATCATTATCTGTATTGGCAAAAGCGAAAAGGTCCGTATACTCCGATATCCAATGGTCCGGAATGACCGCATACTCTCCATTAGGGAGCTGAAATTCACGTTTTTGCTTCAGGATATACTTTCGAATAGTAGTAAAAGGGATTTCAAATTCACCGAAGCGGATCACTGCCTTGATGTCAAACCAATCAATATTTTCGGTGATTTCCAGGTCAATATTCGTTTCTCCAACGAAATACCTCTTTTGCCCTCCATTGAGCTGCTCTATCTCAAATCCAATCTTTCTCAGTGTTTTCAAATTGGCATTCAGCCAACTGATGGCTCCGGTTTTGTCCAGTGTAGATCGGGAGTTTTTTAGGAGAAGGCCTGAATCGGTCAGATTTCGAATGAATTGTTTTTCCTGATGTGGGTTTCGCTGAATTCTGTGAAATACATAATCATTGTTGAGTTTCTCCAAAGAGACACTCACATCTTTTATCTTATCAGCTTTGTAAGAATAGGTACCGTACTTAAAGCTCAGCTCAAACAAGATACGTGATCGCTCTTCTTTGGTCTGACCATTACTTTCGTCAAAGAGTGTACCATAGCTATTGGCTTCTGCCAACTCGGAAAAGGTCAATACTGGTTTGGGTTCCAGCTGTGCGGTTCTGATCTCAAAACCTTTGGCATACACATCAAAAGAAGCAATCAGTGGAGCGACAAACTTCTTGTAGTAGGTCTCTTCCACATTGCCAGGAATCAAAATAAATTTCTTGTTAAAAAATGGCTTAAGTTTTCTTCCATCAACTTCCTTCTGGAAGGTAAAAAGCTTGTTGTTTACCACGATCCAGGCGGGTTGCTTACACAGCAGATAGCTATCATTTTGATAGAAATCCACTTTCTCACCATCAAGCTTGATAGTGGGGAAGTAGTGTGTATTGTCTTCATTTCTTCTGAAATGAAAAAGTACAGTAGCCCTGGTCTCTGATATTTCGATGGATTTCCAGGTAGGTTCTCCATCCTTACCCATCTCAAATAGCAATTTTCCATCAATCAAGGACAGGATTTTGGACCTTCTGCGCTCCAGGTATCCCTCAACTTCATCCTGAATCAATTTATCTCCTGAATTCTTATCATATACTTTTAGAAAAAAGTCTTCCGGTTTGCCTTTTCTCTTTTGAAAGTGCTTCAATACCTCCTTCTGCTGCATGCTATCCATGAGCTTAATCAGCTCATAGTCATTTTCATCCAACCCCGCATCAAACTCAGATGCATTTTGAGAAGAGATGTTTTGGTTGGAATAGGTAAGCCGGCCCTTTTCGTCCAGTTGAACAACAAATGATTCAAATAAATACCCTAAATATTCGTGTTGAAATAGCGAATAAATCAATTTAAAAGGTTGGTCCGGAGATACTTTCATATTGAATATTATCGGACCCTAAAGGACCGATTGCTGGATCTTAACTTCTTGAGAAACTTCGAAAATAATTAAAATTGATTAGAAAACAGGTAAAATCAGCATTACCTAATTTTTATTTTTACTGGAGGTGATGAAGGTCTATTTTCTGAGTGGCCTTAATGGCTGGCTGAATGGAGGTTAGCAGTGTGATCATTACGATGCATAAAACGGTATAAATTACATCCATAAACTCCACTTGTACCGGATATGCGTCGTGTATAGCTGTCTGAATACCCATACTCACAAATCCAAAAGTCTGCTGAGCGTAGCTGATTCCCAACCCGAGGATTAAACCAATAATTGCCCCCGTAAATGCAACGATGCATCCTTCAAAAAGAAAAATATTTCTGATGACTTTCAAAGGCGCACCCTGTGCTACGAGAATGGCCACATCCTTTTTCTTTTCAATGGCAAGCATGGTGAGTGAAAAGAAAATATTGATGGAGGCAATGGCAATGATGATAGATAAAATAAGGAATACGAAGAGCTTTTCAATTTTTAAGATCTTGTAAAGGTTTCCATGAATTTCTTCGTTGGTAAGCACCTTATAATCGGGTCCCAGCATTTGAGCCAGTCTGGTTTTCATCTCCGACATAGATATGCTTTCGTCGATTTGCACTTCATATGCCGTGCGTTTTCCCTGATAGCTAAAAAGCTCTACAGCAAAGTCAAGTGGCACATATACATAGTTTTCATCATAGTATTTTTCAACAGCAAAAATTCCCCCGGGAAGGATGTTCATGGTATTGACCATTTTCTCGGGATTCATCATGTTTGGAGCCACATTCTTTGGATAGAAAAGCTGAAGCGGATAAAAATCATTCGAAGCGTCTATTGAGAGGTCTCTTTTGATACCAAAACCGATTATGGCCAGGTTTACATCCCCTTCTTTCAATTGAAACTGACCATAGGCTATAGATTCTTTTAACCTCCCCTCCTTTATAAAATTATCACTGACGCCTTTCACCTTAGCTACCCGTTGTGCATCCTTGTATTTGATCAGTGCATTATTTTCCACCACCTCTGTGATTGACATTACACCCTCTATCGATTGTATATCATTGACGGTTTCTGGTGAGTAATCAAATGATTTACCTGTAGCAGGTATCACAATAATGTTGGCATCGATCGTACCATAAAGAGATCGCAATAGATCCCCAAAGCCATTAAACACAGAAAGTACAATAATCAATGACATGGTGCCAATGGCAACCACAGTCATCGAAATCAGTGAGATGACATTGATAAAATTTTTCTTCCGTTTGGATAGAAAATAGCGCCTTGCAATAAATAATGGAAGGTTCAAGGCTGATCAGTGTTTTTGTCTGGTGGAATATTCAGGTTATCAATCAACCGATCTATTTTGCTGGCCTCCTCTTCGGTATTGTCGTGGAAAAATGCGAGCTCAGGTACGATTCGGACTCTTTTTCCAATTTTATTTCCCAACAGCTTTCTGATCTCTCCTTTCTTATGCTCGATGTTATAAAAAACATCCTCCACATCCTTGACCGGGAATACACTCAAATAGACTTTGGCAAAACCAAGGTCTGGTGATACCTCCACACCAGTTATGGTAACCAGAGAGTTATTAAAAAAATGTCGGGGATCTCGCTGAAAAATCTCGCTGAGATCTTTCTGGATCTGTCGGGAAAACTTGTGTTGGCGTTTTGAATCCATGTGTACAAATATCCATTATTAATTTATTAATTTCGAACGCATCACTCACAGCATAAAAAACCAGGTTTGCTAAAACTATTCAGACTCAATGATCCTTATCGACTTGTCCTGATCTTTATCCTCCTTGTTGTGATCAGAGGTGTATGGTTAATTTACGGGCTACCACTTCCTTTGTTTGGATTTAAATGGCAACTACTCGGAAGCTGGTTGGCTCAAAACCACATGATCTATGCCGATAGCTACGACTATACAGGTCCTTTAAGTGCACTTGTCTTTAAATGGATGACAATTTTATTTGGGAACAGTCGATGGATCCATATCATATTTTCCACACTTCTAATTATCCTTCAAGCCGGGATAATGAATACGATTTTCATTAGAAATAAAGCTTACCATGAAAACACTTATGTATTAGCTTTCATCTATATCATTCTGATGTGTGGTGTAATGGATTTTTATATGCTCTCCCCTCAATTGATGTCCATCACGTTTATCATCATCTCGATGAACAACATTTTCAGAAGAATTGACAATCAGGCGACAGACGAAATGTTCCTCACTTCAGGTATTTATCTGGGTATAGCTTCATTTTTTTATTTGCCTGCATCGATTTTTCTGGTTAGCTATCTCATCTCATTTCTGCTGTTTTCCACAGCTATTGCCCGTAGGCTAATCTTGCTAAGTTTGGGGGCCTTTATTGTGTTTAGTGTGGTGTGGGGATACTTTTTTTGGTACAATGCTGAAGAAGCCTTTTTTACCTCCTTCTTTGATTCGGGATTTTTTAGAGATAAAATTTACTACCTCAGCTATTCCGAGCTATTGATCCAGGCCCTGGCCATCCTTATATTCACCGTTGTCTCCCTGAGTATATTTTTCATGGCACGGTTTACCAATTTCCAGCAAAAGATCCAGCGGGTGATGTTCATCTTCATGATATCAGCTGTATTTTGTATATGGATGTCGCCAGAGCTCAGTGGTGCCGAGATGATCTTTATGGTCCCTAGCGTCGCATTTTTTATTACTCATCATCTGTTGCTCTTACGGAGATGGTGGACAAGGACATTTATTCCTATTGTTGTGATCTTTTCCATCATCCTATTCCCTTTTATCTGGATGGGCCAATTTGCTAAAGAAGAATTGTTTCTCTCCGGTTCATCACCTTACAAAAATCAAAGGATCATGCTGATGGGTGAGGACCTGTCTGTGTATAAAGGTAACATCATCGCCTCTCCATTTCTAGATGCGTATGTGAGCAAGCAAAGATTAGAAGGATTGAAATATTATGAAGATGCTTCTGAAATCTACGACACCATTCTTGCTGCCAATGCAGATATCATCATCGACAGATGGGGATACTTCCCGAAAATGATGGAAATTTTCCCGGATTTAGGTAAGCGTTATGTACTTAAGGACGATGTATATCAAAAGATCAACAATTGATCTTATCTACACGGGTCTGATGTCGGCCCCCTTCAAAATCAGTTTGTAGAAACTCAAGGATCATTGTTTGTGCGAACTCCAGCCCGGTAAATCGCGCACCGAGGCAAATTACGTTGGCATTGTTATGCGCTCTGGCCAACTTGGCCAGTTCTCCATTCCAACACAATGCTGCTCTGATTCCCTTATGTTTGTTAGCGGTGATGGCCACACCATTACCACTACCACAAATCAAGATTCCCAGATCAAATTCTTTGCTTTCGATGGCATCACATAAAGGGTGTACATGATCGGGATAGTCTACGGCGCCTTCTTTGAATGGACCAAAATCCTTTACCTGGTATCCTTTTTCTTCCAACCATGGTATGATTTTACTTTTATAATCATATCCACCATGGTCGCCCCCTATAGCTATCTTTTTACTCATTGTTTCTTCTTTTTTCTTCCTCGGCTCTCAATGCCAATTCCGCTTTTTCTTCTTTCCTGAGTACCCTTTTCGAAATCATGATACTGATCTGATACAACCCAAACAGTGGCAAGGATATCAATACCTGACTAAATGGATCCGGTGGTGTGATCATAGCACCCAAAATCAAAATCACAATAATAGCATGCTTGCGATAAGTTCGCATGAGGTGCGGTGTAACTAACCCGGCCTTGGTCAGGAAGTACACAACAATCGGGAGCTGAAAAAGAATCCCCCCAGCCAGGATGATTGTGATTACCGTGAGTATATATGAAACAATATCAAACTCATTCTGGATCGATGGATCTATCTGGTAATTGGCCAGGAAATAAACAGATACCGGAGTTACGATGAAATAGGCAAACAACACACCCAAAATGAACAGAAAGCTTACATAAAATGTAGCTCCAGAAGCTGCCTTTCTTTCCCTTGGATACAGTCCAGGCTTAATAAACCTCCAAATCTCCCAGAATGCATACGGAAAGGCACAAATTAATCCAATCACAAAGGAGGATGTGATGTGCATCGCAAACTGACCGGTCATTTTCCGTGACTGAATGATAAAAGGTAACTCATCAATACAAAATGCCTCCGATTGGAGCACCTGGGAAAACTTACACAGCATTTGATAGGTAATGAAGTCAATCCTCGAAGGCCCCAACAAAATAACGTGGAAGATGAGATACTTGGCAGAAAATGCTGCCACAGCAAAAACCAATATCGCTATTAGTGAACGGATCAGGTGCCACCTCAGCTCCTCCAGATGATCGAGAAAAGACATTTCTCTTTCATCTGCATTTTTTTCATCCTCAATCTGATCCAGCGCCATAAATGTTTATTGATAAAGTGGATATTTACTCATCCAGGAATTGATCTCACTTTTTATCGATGAAACTTTTGATTCATTGTCACGATTAACAAGGACCTCATCGATATAATTTACGATTTTTTTCATGTCCTTTTCTTTCAATCCCCTCGTTGTCACAGCTGCGGTACCTATACGCATCCCTGAAGTAATAAACGGAGATTGCTCATCGAATGGAACCATATTTTTATTAACGGTAATGTCAGCTTTGATCAGTGCATTTTCGGCATCTTTTCCGGTAAGCCCCTTTGACCTCAGGTCAATCAACATGAGGTGATTGTCTGTACCGTTTGAGATCACATGATACCCTTTTGCCACAAACTCAGCAGCCATTACTTCCGCATTTTTCTTTACCTGCAGGACGTACTTCATGTAATCATCCGACAAGGCTTCGCCAAAGGCCACTGCCTTGGCCGCAATGATGTGCTCCAAAGGTCCTCCCTGGGTTCCGGGAAATACACCGGAATCAAGCAGCGAGGAAAGTTTCCTAACCGTCCCTTTGGCTGTTTTAATTCCAAAAGGATTTTCTATGTCATCCCTAACCATGATCAGGCCTCCTCGAGGTCCTCTTAATGTTTTGTGGGTGGTAGTGGTCACCACGTGGCAATGATCTAATGGGTCATTCAATAACCCACGAGCAATCAATCCTGATGGATGGGAAATATCTGCCATCAAAATAGCTCCTACTTTATCAGCAATTGCTCTGAATTTCTCATAGTCCCAATCCCTGCTATAAGCAGAAGCGCCACAAATGATCAATTTTGGCTTTTCCTTTGTTGCAGTAGCTTCAATTTTGTCATAGTCAATCTGGCCAGTTTCCTTATCCACTCCATAAAAGAAGGGCTGATAAAGTTTGCCGGAAAAGTTGACTGGCGAACCATGTGTCAGGTGACCTCCATGAGAAAGGTCAAACCCTAATATTTTATCTCCGGGATTCAGGAAGGCCAGCATAACTGCAGCATTTGCCTGCGCTCCGGAATGTGGTTGTACGTTGGCCCAGGTGGCTCCGTAAAGCTCTTTCGCTCTCTCTATGGCCAATGACTCGATCTGATCTACAATCTCACACCCACCATAATAACGCTTTCCGGGAAGCCCCTCAGCATATTTGTTGGTGAGCACTGTACCAGCAGCTTCCAATACTTGTTGAGATACAAAATTTTCTGAAGCAATTAATTCAATCCCCTCAAGCTGCCTGTTTTTCTCTTTTTCGATGAGTTTAAAAACTATTTCGTCTTTCATTCGGGTGGTTTAGGTTACCGGATATCAGTAACTTTCAATAAATGGCTTAATTTAATGGGGGCAAAATTAGTCGAACCCCCTCACATTAACAATGTGATCATAATGTTAGGGCTGTTATCTTCGCAACCAACCTGAAATAATAAAAAGACAAAAAAAGAAATGCTTGAAAAACTGCGACAGGGTATTGATGAAATAGACAACCAGATTGTTGACCTGATCAATAAGCGGATGGAGTTTGTAAAAAAGATTGGTGAGTTTAAAAGGAGCAGCAATGAGGCCATTTACCGCCCTGAACGGGAAAAAGCCATCATCGACAGGCTGGTAGCCAACAACAATGGCCTGCTCAACCGGGCAGCGATCGAAGCCATATTTATGGAGATCTTTGCTGTGAGTCGAAATTACGAACTGCCGGAAAGGGTGGCTTTTCTTGGTCCGGAGGGCAGTTTCACACATCAGGCGGCTGAATCCCGCTACGGTGCCATGAGCGATTACATAGCGCTCGACTCAATTTCTGCAGTTTTTGAAGCAGTGAAAACCTCCCGGGCGAGATTTGGAATCGTCCCGATAGAAAATAACCAGGAAGGAACAGTTCAGGAAACGATCGATTTTCTGGCTGTACATAAAGTGACAATAGCGGCAGAAATCGTTCTTCCAATCCACTTTGCCTTTGCTACCAAAGAAGAAAACCTGGAGAATATCAAAGTGGTGTATTCCAGAGACATTGCTTTCAGGCAATGTAAAAACTTCCTGAACGACTATTTTCAGCATAAAATTGAATTGAAAGCCGTGAGTTCTACCAGTAGGGCCTGTTTGTTGGCCAGGGAAGAAGAACATACAGCGGCCATCTGTGCGCCTATAGCAGCCAGACAATATGATCTGCCTATTCTCTATAACAACATCCAGGACTCAGCCGATAACCAAACCCGGTTTTTGATTATTAGCGAGAATTTCCACAACCAGAAGAGTGGGAGTGATAAAACATCCATCATTGCAAAACTGCCGGATGAGCCGGGGGCACTTGTCAGGTTCCTACAGCAATTTCAAAATGCAGGTATCAACTTATGCAAAGTAGAAAGCCGTCCTGCCAAAGAAGGTAGCACATTTAAATACGTCTTCTTTGTTGAGTTTGAGGGTCATTATGACGATGAAATTGTTCAAAATACCATAAAACCCTATGGCAAAGACATCGTCTGGCTGGGTAGTTACGTACAGGTTTGTTAAAAATTCAATTTCTTGGCAAAAACTAAAACCACCTTTTTCTGTCAGAACTGTGGCGCCAATTCACCTAAGTGGGTGGGCAAATGCCCCTCATGTGGGGAATGGAATACCTATGTCGAAGAAATCGTCCCAACCAAGGGCAAGACAACTCAATCTGAACCATGGGAAACTGAGCGCAATCACCCAAAACCTATCCATGAGATAGCATTCGACGCTCAACGAAGACTCAAAACAGGGTTTGAAGAGTTTGACCGCACGCTAGGTGGTGGTATCGTGCCGGGATCACTGGTGCTGATCGGTGGTGAGCCTGGTATCGGTAAATCCACCCTGATGTTGCAAATAGCCATTGGCCTGCCCCAGGTAAAAATACTATATGCCTCCGGAGAAGAATCTCCGGAACAGATTCGGATGCGTGCAGACAGGATCGGGATAGACTCCCAACAATGTTATCTACTCTCCGAAACATCTGTCGAAAACCTGCTGAACGAAGTCAATAAACTGCAGCCACAGCTGTTAATTGTTGACTCGATTCAAACGCTCTATACTGATCAGCTTGACGCTGCTATAGGATCGGTTTCACAAGTGAGAGAATGTGCGGGTAAGCTGATGAAATATGCCAAGCAAACGGGTGTTCCGGTTTTTCTTATTGGTCATGTAAATAAAGACGGAGCTATCGCGGGACCAAAAGTGCTGGAACATATGGTGGATACGGTCTTACAATTCGAGGGTGACAGACATCTGGCTTACAGGATTCTCAGAACCTCAAAAAACAGATATGGCTCTACCTCCGAACTGGGCATCTATCAAATGCTGGAAAAAGGTCTGGCAGAAGTGAAAAATCCTTCAGAAGTCCTGATCTCCCCACGCGAAGAGGGTTTGAGTGGTATTGCCATTGGAGCGACAATAGAAGGAAATCGACCTTTATTGATTGAAGGTCAGTCCCTGGTAAGTCCGGCAACCTATGGAACGCCGCAAAGAAGTACGACCGGTTTCGACACCAAGCGACTGAATATGCTTTTGGCTGTGCTTGAAAAACGTATTGGGATCCGGCTGAGTGCGCAGGATATCTTCCTCAACATAGCTGGCGGCATCCGGGTAAACGACCCAGCATTGGATCTGGCTGTTTGCGCCGGACTGTTTTCCTCTTTTGAGGATGCTCCCATTGATCAATCCATATGTTTTGCAGGAGAAGTAGGATTAGGCGGTGAGATACGAGCCGTAAACCGGGTAGATGCCAGGATCAATGAAGCAGCCAAGCTTGGATTTAAGGAGATCTATATCTCTTCCTATGGTATAAAGTCGCTGGACAGGTCAAAATTCAAGATCAGGATTCATGCCTATTCCAGATTGTCGGATGCCTTCGAAAATTTATTTAGATAGGATTTTAACGCTCGGGGGTACTGGTATCTACTTCCCGCTTCTTTTGTCGGTCGATGATTGTGTAGATGCCCTCCTGTCCCTTCACTTCCACTTCTTTTCCAAGGAAAATGGATTTTGCAGGAGATTTTTCACCAACGCCCTCAGAACTGCCAATAATAAAATTGATTCCCACCCTAAAGTCAAGGGACTTAAAGTCAGGAACTGACCAGTAGGCCACCTGATCTACAGCCAAATAAAACTGGGCAGGACCTCCTTTGATGGCTACTGCAGCTCCCAGGTTAGGAATTTGCTGTGGGTATTTTGTAGCATTGATTGAGGCTGTCAGGAAATTTCCTACCTGGTGGTTGATCCCTATTCCATAAAGCATCTTGAATTGTCCCTGCACATACCTTGTAGCCACAGTTGCTGTGACATCATTGGTAGATGTCAAATGATATTTCCCACTGAGATACGCCCTGGGCGCCATCAGTGTGTTATAGGGATCATTGTTTTCCAGTTCGTTTTTAAATTTCTCAACGAGTGAGTCCTTCACTACCTGTACAATGTCATCGATTTCACGAAGACTTACACCAGTATACCTCATGGTAGTATCATTGAGCGTATAGTTTCTGATATCCTCTTTCCAGGATATGAAACCAATATCATTGACTGATCCTGCAATGGTAAGATATTGACCCATGTCAAATTCGAAACCAAAGTCTAATCCAAATCCCGAATTACCATTGGAGATCAAATGACTGGCAAGGTCTCCGGTATTGCCGGCATAAATATCCCTGCCAGAGGATCGAAGTGCTGCATTTTTCATCTCCAGATTGAGCTGATAATTCTCACTCTCTGTTACAATGTCGGCTGTAAAGTTTCCAGGTGTGCTCATGTTGAAGAATCCCTGATAATATTTCAACCTAAAACCTAAACCAAGATTTGCATCGTCAATATAATATCGATACCCAACTCCCATTTCACGGAAATGAGTGAGATTCAATTGGGTCTTACCAATTTTCAATGTTTCATCAACCAGCCCGGCATTCCCCTCCACGATAAATTCAAGTAATTCTTTGGGATATAAAAAGTCTGCATTGATACGCTCATTGGCAAACAGATATATCGTTGCCCCGGTTGCAGAGGTGTATCCCAGATGAAACAAATTGATATCGGTTTCCACGGAGGTCATATTCCGTTTTTGCAAAGCGCCTAGAATCTTTCGCGTATCAATAATCAAAGAGTTGTCTACTTTGGAAAAGATGTTGTTATAGCTGAGTTTGTTATTATAACTCGCATGAATTCCCGACATCGCAGGCAATCCAAAGAAAACTTTTCCATTAGGGATATAAGAAGCATTGATCAGTGTATTTTGAAAAGTCGTATTGCCCAAATGATGAAAGGACAGGCTCGTTTGTCCCCAGGCCAGGGAAAACGAAACAACAGCTAATATGGTTAAAAAGGCCTTTCTCATCAAAATTGAAAGTCTACTCCCGCGATGACTGATGCTTTGATCTCTATAAAGTCAATCGTCCTTATTTTCACAAAAATATCATTGGCTGTGAGGCTTTCCGGGGTATTCAATACCAGGTGCAGAGCCACTTTAGATCCGGTTTTTAAAGCCTCAATACCGGCTGGGCTCAAAGGAATATCTGCAGTGTTATTTCTTGACTGCTCCACTAACCCTGAATTACTCAAGAATGGTGTCTTGAGTACCAGTTTTTCGGGTGCAGTATATAACGTGTCATTTGCATCACCAATAATGTTTAATTCCATGGTGCCGGAAAAAGGCAGGCTATTGATCGT
Organism: Cyclobacteriaceae bacterium; assembly: GCA_965228595.1. Taxonomy (GTDB): domain Bacteria; phylum Bacteroidota; class Bacteroidia; order Cytophagales; family Cyclobacteriaceae; genus UBA7330. The sequence continues at coordinate 2,187,149 of OZ245828.1, forward strand.
GACGATTCTTAGCACTGCGCTATCAATTTCACTAAAATCTAATCCGCCACTCAGATTAAACTCAATGTCTCGTGCCAAATCCTCAAGCCGAACGGCCAAATCCATTCTGACCAGGATATCAGTTAATACCTGATTGTTCTGAGAAAGGAAATTTGAAGCATTTGCATTATTCGGGTTCGTTATGGCTTGTAAATTAAATCCAAGCTGATCAGGTGTGGTAGCTAATAAATCACTCAGCGTGGAGTTTGTCTTATTAACAACCAGGGTAGTCGTTTCAGATTGGCCAGGGGTAGAGGAAGCAGCAACAAGCTGTGGACTGTTGGTAATGTTCCCCTCCAGATAAGTGGTATCGTTTGTGCCTGAATTGTCATTGACACTGTACATTCCTTCAAAGAGGATCCCAAATGGAACCCCAATGGAATTCTCGAAATCAAAAGTGATCGAAGGTGTTGCCAGGAAAAAACCCTCTGTACTGAATTCCTCAAAAAAGGGGATGTTCATTATGGTATTTCCTACTGTCACAGTATCCTGGCTGAAGCGTCCATAAATTTCGTCGAAGGTCTGATTGAGAAAGGAGAGCTGCAATGAAAAAGTCTCACCAGGTAAAATTTGTTGACCAGTAGTCAATGGAATCTCCAGGTGGACATCCACTGGAAATATGTTGTTAGCACCCTGGTAGGTAAGAGTCGTCTTGTGATTTGCCAGCGAGCGTGTTTGATTAGCATTGGTAGAACCCGTAAATTGAATCGGTAGATTGGTTAATACACTGCTTGTGCTTGAGACTGCTATGTCAAAATTTACATTGGATACACCCGCTAATGTGGCGTCTAAGATAAGATCTCCGGATAGGTAAAAAACAGAATCAATTCTTTCATTCTTATTTGATGTATACTCCAGGTATAGCGTGGTATCTACAACAATCGTCTGGTTTGAGACAACAGGAGGAGTAACAGGTAGATCAAAGCTGGCATTGTCAATCACATCACCAATGTTGATGATGTCTGTTGAAGAGGTGAAAATGGCCTGGTCGGTGTATTCAAGAAAGAGCACACCGTTTTCATCTTCCTGAAGTTCTGTGGTGTCTCCAATCTCTACCAATAGCTCGCTCATGGTATATTTTGTTTCCCCGATTGGAGCCGCATAATCACCGTCAAGCTTGATACCCTGGATATTGTCAAATTCCAGATCCTGAATATTACACCCCAGCAATAGCAACACTACACCAGAGGCTAAAAGGGATCGCATACTTTTCATTCACCTGTTATTTTGCTAAAATATGCATTTTAGCTGATTTTTCGCCTGTTTTTGATGTTATAACCCTCTATTCCTTGTATTCCTCCTGTATGAAGTAGGATTATTTTGTGATTAAATTTAAAAAAATCTTGTTTAATCAAGTCTATAACGCCATAAAACAATTTTCCCGTATAAATAGGATCTAATAATATTAGATGTTTTTTTCTGAAATCCTCAATAAAATCAATCAAAACATCCGTCGTTTTGCCATACCCTCCAAAATGATACTGGTCAAAAATCTGATAATTATTATGTGCTATTTTGTGTTGATCCAGCAGGTTTATCATCATGGAATGAACAAAATCTCCTTTGAGTGAGGAGATACCTAACACGTCTGACTTAGCCTTCAGCCCTTCTAGTATTCCGGCCATGGTCCCGCCGGTCCCTATGGGTGTACAGATAAAATCAAAATCCATTTCTATTTCATCTACCAACTCCGCACATCCTTTGATGGCCTGCTGATTGGTACCTCCTTCCGGAAGAAAATAGTCATCCGGAAACTGATTACTCACTTCAGAGGGATCTTCCCTTAGGTCTTTATATTTTTCCCTGTCAACAAATTTTAGTTGCATGCCCAGTCCTGTTGCCTGTCTTAAAGTTGGATTGCTTCCTGCATTCAACTCTTCTCCCCTGATAATCCCCATACATTGCAGATTGTTCTCCTTCGCTGCAGCCGCCGTGGCCAGGATATGATTAGAAAAAGCTCCCCCCATAGTCACAAGTCGTTTAAAACCATGTGCTTTGGCTTCCCGTATATTGTGTTTCAGTTTCCTCCATTTATTTCCCATGATCAACGGATGGATCAAATCTTCCCGCTTGACATATACTTCAAGGCCTTTTTGCTCAAATAATGGGTCATAAATTGACTGAATTGGCGATGGGAGCTGAGGCATAAAACCAAGTTAGATAAATTTGCCAAATGTCAGACGAGACAAACAACCAGGAAGAGGAAGAACTCTACGAACATCACAACATCATTGTTGACCCCAAACAATCTTTGTTGCGGATAGATCGCTTTTTATTCGATCGACTCCCAAATGCCACGCGCAACAAAATCCAAACAGGAATAAAGGAAGGATTTGTCAAGGTGAACGACCAGGAGGTGAAACCGAACTACAAAGTGCATCCGGGTGACCAGATATCTGTATTCCTCACTACACCACCTCGCGAGGATGTCGTGATACCAGAGAATATTCCATTGGATATTGTCTATGAAGACAAGGATTTGCTTGTGGTCAATAAGCCTGCGGGTATGGTAGTACATCCCGCTTATCAGAACTGGTCCGGTACACTGGTGAATGCCCTTGCATACCACTTTGAAAATCTCCCGGAAATGAAAGGGAATGTCGGCAGGCCGGGGCTTGTTCATCGGATAGACAAAGACACTTCGGGCTTGTTGGTGATTGCCAAATCAGAACCAGCGATGAATGGCCTGGCCAAGCAATTCTTTGATCATTCTATTAACAGGACTTATCATGCACTTGTCTGGGGTGTTCCAGACGAGCTAAAAGGCACAATCAATGTGAATGTGGGCAGATCATTAAAGGATCGCCGGATAACTTCAGCTTTTCCAAATGGAGAATTTGGAAAAACAGCCATTACACATTTTGAAGTAATCAAAGACCTCAGATATGTCAGTCTGTTGAAATGTAACCTGGAAACAGGCAGGACACACCAGATCAGGGCTCACATGAAGTTTATCGGGCATCCTCTTTTCAATGATGCTACCTATGGTGGAGACAAAGTTTTGAAAGGGACAGTGTTCAGTAAATACAAGCAATTTGTACAAAACTGCTTTAAGCTCATGCCACGGCAAGCCCTACATGCCAAATCACTTGGATTCATTCACCCCATTTCGAAAAAATACATTGAGTTCGATTCTGAGTTGCCCGAAGATTTTACCGCTTTGATAGATAAGTGGGAAAATTATGTGCAGTATACGGATTCCAACACGGAATAGCTATTTCGTGACCGAAATCATCTCCAGGATATCATCCAGGTATTCGCGGTTATTGGAAAGTCGGGGTACCTTGTTCTGCCCACCAAGCTTGCCACGCTTTTTCATCCAGTTGTAGAATGTCCCTCTTTCAACTGCATGCACTATAGGAGGGTCTAAGGCAATGTCTTTATAGCGCTTAGCATCGTAATCTGAATTGATTTCCCGTAGCTTTTCATCCAGGACCAGTTTAAAACGCTCGAGGTCCTCAGGCTCTTTCGCGAATTCAACAATCCATTCGTGGCCTCCTTTTTGGGCATTAGACAGGTAAATGGGCCCTGCCGTGAAGTTTTCTATTTCTGCATCAGTTCTTTTACAGGCCTCAGCAATGGCCAATTCCGCATTCTCCACCACAACTTCTTCTCCGAAAGCATTGATGAAATGCCTGGTTCTTCCCGAAATTCTTATTCGGTAAGGATCTTTGGAAGTGAATCTTACCGTATCTCCTATTTTATACCTCCACAGGCCAGCATTGGTAGTAATGATGATCGCATAGCTCTTATTCAGCTCCACCTGATCAAGCGTAAGCACACGGGGGTCTTCCGTGTCCAAATCCTCGAAAGGAATGAATTCATAAAATATTCCATAATCCAGCATCAATAGCATGTCTTTTGAATCAGACTGATCCTGGATACCAAAAAAGCCCTCCGAAGCATTGTAGGTCTCTACATATCTCATACTCGAGGAAGGGATCAACGAATTGAACAATTTTTCATAGGGAGTGAAAGCAACTGCTCCATGAAAAAATACTTCGAGATTCGGCCAAACCTCCGTAATGTTCTTAACGCCTTTCAATTCAATGATGCGCTCCAGCAACACGACCATCCACGTGGGGACTCCGCTCATGCTGGTCACATTCTCTTCGGCTGTATGGCGTGCCATCTTTTCGATCTTCTCTTCCCACTCATCCATCAGGGCAATCTCCAGTGTTGGCGTTCGGACCATCTGAGCCCAGAATGGTAGATTTTTCAACAATACTGCAGATACATCTCCATAGTATGACCTCGCATTCTCATCAAATTGGTTCACTTGCTGGCTACCACCAATAACAAGGTTTTTACCTGTAAACATCTTGCTCTCCGGGAAATTGTTGACATAGATCGAAAGCAGATCTTTTCCACCTTTGTAATGACACTCTTCCAGGGCTTCATTGGAAACCGGAATGAATTTGCTGCGTGCGTTGGTGGTACCAGAGGATTTGGCAAACCATCGGATCTCACTAGGCCATAAGACATTCTGCTCCCCTTTCATCAACCGGTCTATAAAAGGGTAAATAGCTTCATAATTAACTACCGGTACCCTGTTCTTAAAATCCTCATAGTTGTCTATGCTTTCAAAACCATACTTTTTGCCATAGTCAGTCCTGCTGGCCTTCCTGGTCAGATTCATCAACAACTCCATCTGAACCTCCTCAGGATATTTCATGAAGAGCTCAATTTGATGGATCCGCTTTTTCATGACCCAGGTTAATATGGAATTAAATATCTCCATCTATATTTTTCTTCTCAATTGGAAATGTTGTCCCAAATATACTCTTCGTACCTGCTCATCCTCGGCTAGCTCCTCTGCAGTCCCTGCTTTGAGCAGCTTTCCTTCAAACATCAGGTAAGCCCTGTCAGTAATGGAAAGTGTTTCGTTCACATTGTGGTCCGTAATCAGAATCCCAATGTTCCTGTTTTTGAGCTGAGCTACAATCGACTGAATTTCCTCCACGGCAATGGGATCGACTCCGGCAAATGGCTCATCCAGCAGTACAAATTTAGGGTCCACAGCGAGAGCTCTTGCAATCTCAGTCCTTCTTCTTTCTCCACCCGACAGCACAAGCCCCATGTTTTTTCTGACGTGGGTAAGGCTAAACTCTTCCAGCAGCGATTCTGCTTTTTCCTTTTGTTCATTCTTTGGTAGTCCTGTCATCTCCAGTACAGCGAGAATATTATCCTCCACAGACAGCCTACGAAATACACTGGGCTCCTGGGCCAGATAACCAATTCCCATCTTAGCCCGCTTATACATCGGCAGTTCTGTGATCTCCTTGTCATCAAGGAAGATCTTTCCGTCATTAGGTTTGATAAGGCCAACTACCATATAAAATGTAGTCGTTTTGCCGGCACCATTCGGGCCGAGCAAGCCAACTATCTCTCCCTGATTGACAGAAACAGAGACATTGTCAACGACAGTCCGCTTCTTATATCGCTTTACTAGTGATTCTGATCGTAGCTCCATAAAGGCTTTGCAAGATATTAATCTTCTTTAATATCCTTAATGATTAATTGAATGGTTTTATTGCCCATATATTCGTTTAAATCAATATGGTAGGCGACCTGTATTGTTTCCGCTTTTTCTATTAGCTCCAACTTCTCCGCCATACCAAATCCAACGGATTCAAAAGTTTTTGGATATCCGTCCTGAACAAGCATAAGTTTTAGATGCTGGTCCTTGATCACTTTTGGGGTCCCTTTCACTCTTACGCTTCTGGACATAAAGATCGGCTGAAGGTTTTGAGGGCCGAAAGGAGCCATCTGGCTGATTATTTTCAACGTTTTGAAATTGATAAAGTCAAAATTTACCTCGAGGTCAATCCCAATCTTTGGAATCAAAGAATCTTCCGATATACTTTTACTAACCACCTCCTCAAACCTTTGTTTGAAGTCCTCCAGCTTTTCAGGTAATAAGGAAAGTCCGGCGGCATGTGTATGTCCACCAAATTGTTCAAGCAGGTCACCGCATGACTTGATGGCTTCATAAAGATCAAAGCCATCCACCGACCTTGCTGAGCCTGAGATTTTTCCATTGGAGTCTGTAAGGATGATTGTTGGCCGGTAATATTTCTCAATGCACCGCGAAGCTACAATTCCCACAACACCCTTGTGCCAGTCATTTTTATACAGCACCGTGCTGCGTGCACTCATTAATTGTGCATCAGCTTCAATCATTTCAATGGCTTCCGCAGTAGTCGTCTGATCAAAGTCACGGCGCTCAGTATTTTTTAAATTGAGGTGGTCAGCAAAATTGGTAAGTTCCTTTTCGTCTTCACTGATCAAAAGCCGTACAGATTCTTTGGCATGAGACAACCTGCCCGCTGCATTGATCCGTGGACCGATATAAAAGACAATGTCGGAAATACCAATGGGGATTTTGAGACCACTGATATCTATGAGCGATTGGAGTCCTGCTGAAGGTGCCTGGTTCAGTTTCTTTACGCCATAGTAAGTGAGCGCCCTGTTTTCCCCGACAATTGGCACAATATCCGAAGCAATACTCACGGCCACAAAATCCAGGAAGTCATAGAGCTTCTCTAATGGGACCGTGTTTTGAATGCAAAACCCCTGCATGAGCTTGAACCCAACTCCACACCCACTCAATTCTTTAAACGGATACTCATCATCTGCTCGCTTGGGGTCAAGAACAGCCACGGCCTCGGGCAAAGTTTCGCCGGGAAGGTGGTGATCACAAACGATCACATCCAATCCCAGTTCATTAGCCAATCTGATATTGTTCACTGCCCGAATCCCACAATCTAAGGCAATCATCAGACCGAACCCTTCTTCTGCAGCCCATCTCACCCCTTTTTCAGAGATGCCATATCCTTCAGCATACCTGTCCGGAATATAATAGGCGATCCGATCGGTAAACTGGTTCAGAAAACCATAGGCCATCGCTACAGATGTAGTACCGTCAACATCGTAATCCCCATAGATCAGGATTTTCTCGCTCGAATGAACAGCATCACAGAGGCGGTTGACAGCTACCTCCATGTCTTTCATCAAAAATGGATCATGCAAATGACTGAGTGAGGGTCTGAAGAAGTGCCTGGCCTCTTCAAAAGTCTTAATACCTCTTTGCAGAAGGATCTTGGCAAGATGCTTATGGATATTCAACTCCCTAGAAAGTTGATTAACATCCTGCTCATCAGGCATTTCATGCACTATCCACCGCTTTTCCATTGGTTGAAATTAGCGATATCTTATTAATTAGGAAAAGAGAATTGCTTAAATCAGGTAGTTGAGATCTTTTTCAGCAATGAAATAATTCTGAAACCAGTATTCATAGGCTTCATATAGCACGCAATCATCGTCTGCGGATTCAAGGACATGAACCACCGCATCTGGCTTGATCCATCCTGAAAACAGATGTGACTGATCCTGAGGCAGATCTGAGATCCTGATGATCTTATTTCCCTGATAGTAGATGGGAGAAACCTTATGATGAATTGCTTTGAACATTTGTTATGCAAGCATACTATTTTTTTGCCTGAAAGGTTTCATTTGTTGCGTTAATAAATTGTTAGTTTTCATGAATTAATTGATAAAACAGATCAGTTGATTAATTTGAACATCTAATGAAAATCACCTTCAACGAAATATGGAATTTTATTGACCTGCTCAACACAGAAGAGAAGGGCTGGCTTTTTACTTTACATGCCGGTAAGGTTTCTGTTCCGGAGCTCAGTGTCAATCAGCTGCGAGCACTGAAAAACGATAAAGATTACGACACAGAAATACTGCCATCCATATTTACTTTTCGGGAAATACTCTGGCAACCGGATGTATTCACTGAAGCCAATACCAGCCTGCCTTCCCTTCGGATACTCAATGCTCATTGCATAGAAATAGCAGAAAATCTCAAGCAAAAAAATTCCGATACAGGGCGGGTATATGCCCTCCTGATTGAAGGGATAGGAAAGTGTAGTCAAAAAGCGCTGATCGAGCTTGAGGATGGTCCAAGCATTACCAATAAGGTATTAGGTGATTTCCGGATCTGCGCGTTTCCCATCATCAAATTCTTTATTTTCCATCCTCAAAATAGAAGTGATTACTATAAAGATGCAGTCAACAGGTTAAATTATGCGGTAAAGATTATGCTCACACAGTTTCATGGCAGATACACTGAACTAGACGATCCTTACTGGAAGGTAAGCTTCCAAAAAACAGAAAATGATCGCTCCCGGCAACAAAACCCTACCAAAAACGATTAATAAACTTGATTTTCAATTTGAGTTATTCCCGGAATAAGGAATAATTTGCGCACCAGTTAAACCCAACTATCATTTTCATCATATGTCTGAACAACATAAAGAGCGACATGAGACAGCTGAAAGAACACGCTTTTTTCTACGCAACCTGGTGAGGGGATTGATCTGGCTTATTGTTATCGTTGGCGGATATTTCTTTCTAAAGAACAAATACGATTTCTCCCTGAGTGATGTCTTAGGACCGGTTTATGATCAACCAGTAACCATATTCACCATTTTTCTTTCCTCCGAAGTGATTTTTGGGATTATTCCTCCTGAACTCTTTATGATATGGGCGCTGCGTAATGAAATCGTCAGCCTCTACATACAAAACATCATTGCATTATCTATGATCTCGTATGTAGCTGGTGTGCTGGGATATATCATCGGAAGTAAATTCAACAGAACCAGGCTCTATGCCACACTACAAAAAAATTATTTGGGTAGGTTTGAGAAACATCTCAACAGATTTGGTGGTTTTCTAGTCATTGTGGCGGCATTGACACCACTGCCATTCTCAGGAATTTGCATGCTGATGGGTACCGTGAAATATCCGGTGAAACGATTTATGTTCTTTGCCCTTTTGCGGTTTGTGAGGTTTGGGGTGTATGCCTATATCGTTTGGGAAGCAAATATTTTTCAATGAGCAAGCAGGGAATCCTTTTAGTAAACCTTGGAACACCCGATTCTACCAGTGTGGCAGATGTCAGAAAATATCTGAGAGAGTTTTTGTCGGATAAGCGGGTGATTGATATTCCTGCGGTGCCCCGGTGGATGCTTGTAAACCTCATCATTGCTCCTTTTAGAGCGCCCAAATCGGCTGCAGAATACAGAAAGCTTTTTACTGAAAGAGGCTCACCCTTAAAATTTTATACAGAAGACATCACAAAACTTCTTCAGGACTCTTTGGGAGATGAGTATGTGGTACAGTATGCCATGAGGTATCAAAATCCATCAATAGCGGCTGGCCTGGAAACGCTAAGAAGCAAGAAAGTCCGAAAAATTCACGTGTTGCCACTATTTCCACAATATGCATCTGCGACTACCGGCTCGGTGATTGACAAGGTGATGGAGATCACCAAAGAATGGCAGGTAATCCCCGAAATTGTATTCACTTCTCAGTTTTTAGAAGAAGGGCTTTTCATCGATACGTTCGTGAAAAAAGGGAAGGAATGGATGGATCAGCATGAATATGATCACTATGTCTTCAGCTACCACGGTTTACCGGAAAGACAAATCAAGAAAGCCTCGGTAAACAACTATTGCCAACTGGGAACGTGCTGCCAAACCTTTAACGACAACAACCGATTTTGTTATCGGGCTCAATGTTTTCACACTACCAGAATGATCACAGAAAAGCTACAAATCCCGGCTGAAAAATATACAGTTTGTTTCCAGTCACGTTTGGGAAATGATCCCTGGGTAAAACCGTACACCGAAGAAGTGCTGAAACAGCTGGCGCAGGAAGGTAAGAAAAAAGTATTGGCTTTTTCTCCTGCCTTTGTTTCGGATTGCCTGGAAACAACGATCGAAGTTGGTGAAACCTATCACGAACAGTTTATTGAGCTCGGTGGTGAGCGATGGGACCTGGTTGAGAGCCTTAACGATGATCCCATGTGGGTTGAATGTCTGGCCGAAATAGTTCGTATATAAGCTATTGAATCAATATTTTCCTTCCAATCACTTCGGTTGCAGTTTGCAACTGCAACAGGTATAGGCCTGGCAACAGAAAAGGGAGCTTGTATTGTCCCTGATCATTCACTTCCAATTCGAACTCCTGACCATTTAGTGCAAACAATTCGGCTTCAAGGATCTCTTTATGATATTGAATGGATAAACCTCCAAATGAGACGACAGGATTAGGAAATACAGTAGGATCTCCCTGAATTTCAACATAAGTCTCCCTCAAAAGGGTATCGCTGGATCCCTCACTTAATCCCACCAACATGACATCGAAGAGGCCCGGATAATTATAATCCACCTGACCTGCAGCTGACCATGTTGCAGTCTCAGGAATGCCGCCCTCAAAGTACCATTCATAGTTATCATAACCACTACTTAAATTGACGAAATTGATGGTTGAGCGCGCTTTGGTTACCTGTATAGAGGCCTCAAAATCCAGGGACATTGTATGGGGATCACCACAATTCAAATTGTTCAACACGTCTGCCTTCACCTCATCTAACCTGCTGTAAACATTTTCTCCCGGACACAAGGTGGAGCAGCCATCCCGGTGTCCAATTACCGCATCAAAAGTGCCTAATGCATGCTGATTGGAAGAATAAGGTGTCAAGCCTTCGTGGTCCAGCTTCCAGGTGATAATATCCAATAAAGACATATAACTGGCTGAATTCAACTGGACCGATTCATAGTTTCCCAGCATACAAATGCCCATTGTTGTGCCATTCGACCCGCAAAAATGTGCCCCCAGGACATCATCCTGTTCCAACGGCCCCGGATCCCTGCCATTGTAGACAGATCCATCCTGAGCCACCAGATAATTATATCCAATGTCTGACCAGCCATTGACCTGCGTATGATACAGATAAATGTCCCTGACTACCTGGGTATAATTTGTATTGGTATTGGAGCCGGCAGAATGATGAACCACAACATGATTTACTTGCGTGGCGCTACGGGTGTAATTGGGCTCGGGAAGTCCCGTCCTCCATTCTGATTGGGGTATAGCACCAAATGAATAATCGCATTCATTGGAAGATTCAATCCTTGAAGAAGTATTCACATTGGGGGGATCACCGCTGTTGATCAGATAGATCTCCACCTCTTCATCAAAGTCGAGCTTAATTTCTTCAGAAACCTGAGTAGTATAGGATAAAAAATAAGTATACTCTGGAGCATCCGGATCCATAGGAACCCAATAATGATCATCGTCCATCCAGAGAGAAACAGAATCTCCCAGGTATTTTTCAGACTTTATCACAATGGCCGTAGATTGAAAAGGCGCATCCGATGATACCCGGCCATTGACGAGTCCTGCATCAATACGCTGTACCCATGACTCATTCTGACTGAAAACGGGATGTGTCAGCAGAATTCCATTACATAAAAAGAGTGTAAATAAAAGTTTATGCACTTACCGGAACAATTTCAGCGATCTTATTCACAACGTAATCGACCTCCTCGATAGTATTGAATCGGCTGAATGAAAACCGTACGGCTCCCCGTGTGGGATCAGAATTGATGGCTTTGAGCACATGAGAGCCTTGCGATGATCCACTGGAGCAGGCACTTCCCCCGCTGGCACATATTCCATTGATATCCAGATTGAACAGCATCATCTCATTGTGGTCACCCGCAGGAAAAGATACATTTAAGACTGTATAAAGGCTGTTTTCCATATCTGCAGAAAGTCCATTGAAATGCACTCCGGGAATCTTGCTCCCGAGCTGATCAATCAGATATTGTTTTAACTTACCAACCTGAACCTGATCATCAGCCATGTTTTGATAGGCCAACTCCAAAGCTTTGGCCAGCCCAACAATTCCGGTCACATTCTCTGTACCGCCTCTCATATTTCTTTCCTGAGCGCCTCCCTGGATCAAAGGATTGATTTTAACCTGATGGTTTATGTATAAAAATCCTACCCCTTTTGGTCCGTGGAATTTATGGGCAGCCCCTGCTATAAAATCGACAGGCAAATCTTTCAGTACATGTGGAAAGTGGCCCATGGTCTGTACGGTATCGGAATGAAACAATGCATTATACTCTTTGCACAGCTCACCAACGGCCTGAATGTCCAATAGGTTGCCAATTTCATTGTTACCATGCATCAGCGATACCAGACACTTTCCATGGGTTGCCAGTATTCCAGCCAATTGGGCCAGATCCAAATTGCCTTTTTCATCTACATTCAGCAGATGACTTTTTATTTTTCCAATTTTCTCAAGGTATTCCACCGTATGCAATACCGCATGGTGCTCAAGAGGGGAGGTGATGATATTTTCAATCTGATGGGTCTCTACCGTACTCGTAAGTGCAGTATTGTCAGCTTCTGTTCCTCCAGAGGTGAAAAAGATCTCTGCGGGTGACGTGCTGAGCAGATCAGCCACTTTTTTCCTGGCCTGCTCTATTGCTGATTTGGTCTTCCTCCCCATAGCATGGATAGACGAGGGGTTTCCATAATGTTGCTGCCAGAAAGGAAGCATTTCCTCAATCACCCTGGGGTCTATAGGCGTAGTGGCGGCATTATCGAAGTAAACATTCATTTGGCTGGTGTAGAAATGATTTCCCGAATATCAGCAATTAATTTGTTGGCCAGATGCTCCGCAGTAGCCTGGCTCTCTGACTCCGCATAAATCCTAATGATCGGCTCCGTATTTGACTTTCTCAAGTGAACCCATTCCTTTCCAAATTCAAGCTTTAGGCCATCGATGGTATTGGAAGGATTTTCAGCATAGCGACCTTCCAGTTCTTTCAGGATGCCATCAAGATCCATTTCCCCGTCCAGCTCAATCTTGTTTTTTGAAATATGATACTGTGGATAGGTCGACTTTAGCCTTAAGCAGCTCTTGCCATATTCTGCCAGATGTGACAAAAACAGGGCAATGCCAACAAGTGCATCACGACCATAGTGCAGCTCAGGAAAGATCACCCCTCCATTCCCTTCTCCACCAATCACCGCTTTTACCTTTTTCATCTGGGTAACAACATTCACCTCTCCTACCGCAGCTGCTGTATATTCGCCACCGTGTTTTTCTGTGATATCTCTTAAAGCCCTGGTGGAAGAGAGATTACTGACCGTATTTCCTTTTTTCTTTCCTAAAACGTAATCAGCGACAGCAACCAGCGTATACTCTTCGCCAAAAGGTTGTCCGTCTTCACAGATCATTACCAGTCGGTCCACATCAGGATCTACCACGATGCCCAGGTCATATTTTCCTGCTGCTAATTCATTGCAAATCTGTGAGAGGTTCTCGGGTATCGGTTCAGGGTTGTGAGGAAAAATGCCATTTGGCTCACAGAATAAAGGATGATATTTCACTCCCAGTTTATCCAGAAGTTTAGGTACGGCAATTCCTCCCGTACTATTTACCGCATCAATGACCACATTAAAGCCTCTGGCCTTGATCGCTTCTACATTTACTAAATCCAATTCGAGGATTTTGTTGATATGACGATCAATATACGTTTCATCCCGTGTCACTTTTCCGAATTTCTTGGGATCACTAAATACGATCTCTGATGATTCTGCCCATTTCAGTACTTTTTCACCATCTTTCGCAGAGATAAATTCCCCTTTCTCATTGAGTAGCTTCATGGCATTCCATCCGGACGGATTGTGGCTTGCCGTAAGAATAATCCCTGCCTGAGCTTTTTCAGAAATCACAGCCATCTCCACTGTTGGGGTGGTAGAAAGTCCCAGATCAATCACCTGAATGCCCTGGGATAGCAAAGTATTTTCAACAATTGGGCTTATCAAATGGCCCGACGGACGGGCATCCCTACCTATCACAACTGTTGGGTTGTCATGTCTTTCTTTGATCCACATGCCAAATCCAGCGGTGAATTTTACAACATCAATGGGTGAGAGTGTTTCCCCGGCTTTACCACCAATGGTACCCCGGAGTCCTGAAATAGATTTGATTAAAGTCAATGAATAGCGATTTAATATAGTATTAAAAATGAAGTAATCACTAAAGAGTAAGGACTAACATGTAAAACAATGGCAGTGGGTTAGTTGAATTTTGCCATTACTTTATTCACCTCACTGTCCGGGTTTCCGCAATCGCTCTCCGGACCTACAGTTTTACCACAATAACCACAAGTAGTGCCCTCTTTGTTGAGGAATGGACTCTGAGAGGCACAGGTTCCCTTAAATTCCCCATTCTTTTTAAGAATGAGTCTTACTGACATGAGGACAAAAAATAGTCCCACAAAACCGATTGCTAATAATACCGTAGCCATAAGGTTACTTTTGGTTCAAAATTAAAGAATATTTGTCTTTCAGTTGAATAAACAAACGATAAGTCACAATCATTCCAATAAATGTCATTAGCAAAACCAGATTTAAACAGAAAAGCAAAACTTGAAGCCTTTGATCGCTTATTGACGATCATGGATGAGCTTCGGGAAAATTGCCCCTGGGACAAAAAACAGACCATGGAGAGTCTTCGGCATCTCACGATTGAGGAGACTTATGAGCTGGGAGAGGCCATATTGGAGCAGGACATGGAAGAAATAAAAAAAGAGCTTGGGGACCTGATGCTACACATGGCTTTCTATTGCAGAATTGGCTCAGAAACCAAGGATTTTGACATGGCCGATGTGCTCAACCAGGTATGTGACAAACTCATCAGACGACATCCCCATGTGTACGGCGATGTTGATGCATCTGATGAAAAGGCGGTCAAAGAAAACTGGGAAAAGATTAAGCTGAAAGAAAAAGCAGGTACCACTGTGTTGGCCGGGGTACCCAAATCACTACCTGCCATGGTCAAAGCTATGCGGATCCAGGAAAAGGCCAAAGGAGTCGGTTTTGACTGGGATGACAAAGAGCAGGTGTGGGAAAAAGTGCAGGAAGAACTTAACGAGTTCAAAGCGGCCAGCGATAAAGAAGCCTCCATCGAAGAGTTTGGTGATCTGATATTTTCCCTGATCAATTACTCCAGGTTTATAGACATCAATGCTGAAGAAGCACTGGAAAGGACCAACTCCAAATTCATCAAACGTTTTACGCTGATGGAAAAAATGGTGAAGGATGAGGGCAAGGAACTCACCAACATGTCCTTACAGGAAATGGATGATTTTTGGAACAAAGCCAAATTGATGTCCGGAAGGGATGCTTGATTGTTCCAAATTAAGTTCCTATCTTTTTAACAGTAATCAACCTAAAAAAGATGAAAGAACTTAAAATCAATCACGGAGCAGTTTGGGTCATTGTGGTCCTTGGGCAAGCCATTCCCATGCTCTGGTATGGAATCTTTTCCGAGCAATGGATGAGTCTCACCGGACTCACCGAAGAAGATGCCATGTCGGGCGGATCTACGCCTTATGTGGTGAGCATTGTTACGGCCATTGCCTTTGGCTATATGTTGGCCTGGGTATTTAAACGCATGAACGTACGCACCTGGACAGACGGACTGAAAACCGGCTTTATCATGGGATTTCCAATTGCTATTTTAGGTACAATGACCATGTATCTGTTTTCCATGCAGCCATATGCTTTGACCTGGATTGATGGTGGACAAAACCTGATCATCTGGACCGTTTCAGGGGCACTCCTGGGTGGATGGACAAAGGAAAAATAAGATCTGTTTATTTCTGTATTTCAAAACAATAGCATCATACAACCTGTTTCCTGTTGATAGAAAAATATTTACGTGCATTTAAAAATCAAGACCCTCATTCAGGGTGTATCAAAAGATCACATCAAACAGGGCTTCACAAAGCAACTTTTCCTTTCGCTAAATCCTCCCCTTCCGAAAGTTAGGCTGCTTCAGTTTGATGGGTGCAAGTCGGGCGATCGTGTGGGTCTTGAATTAAATTTCATGCTCTTTCGCCAGAAGTGGGTGAGTGAAATCGTTGAAGATGGTGAAGATGAGCTGATGTGGTATTTTATTGATAAAGGTGTCTTACTGCCCTTTTTCCTTAGTGCATGGGAGCACAGGCATATCGTGGAAGGTGGCAAGGCTGGAAGCGTAATCATTGATGATATTTCATTTTCAACAGGATACTTAATAACTGATCTTTTCCTGTATCCCCTTTTATCATTACAGTTTTTGTATCGGAAGCCTATTTACCGCAGGTGGTTTAAGAGCTCATCAGACTAAACATAGAAAAAGGCAACCCCCTTGGAGTTGCCTTAATCTTTTGTTTCAATCTTAATCGCTAAAATTTTTTATGCATCCTTCCATTTGATGGTGCATCCAATGGCTCGTTTCTCCTTCACCGCTGGTTTTTTTCCGGATAGCAGTGCATTCACTGCTGACTCTACATATTTCTCGCTGGCATCAGCCGCTTCCCTGGGGCTGTCATCAATGGCACCAATATATTCTACTTTATATTTTTTAGCAGCTTCTTTGTTCAGCACAAATACATGCGGTGTCTTGGTCGCGCCATATGCTGAAGTAATGTCCTGAACATCATCTCTGAGATATGGAAAAGGATAATTTCTATCCGAAGCACGGGTCTTCATTTCGTCCATGGAGTCCCCTGCAGATTGAGAAGGGTCATTAGGGTTTATGGCAATTACAGGAAATCCTTTAGGGCTGAATGTCTTATGCAGGTCAATGATTCGTTGCTCATATGCCTTGGCATAAGGACACGTATTACATGTAAATACCACAATAAAGCCCTTTGCTGAAGGGTAATTGGACATGGAAACCATCTTACCATCAACATTCTTTAGGTTGAAGTCTGCAGCATAATCTCCAACTTTGTATCCATTGATCTCATCGACACTGGCGTTGGTAAATAAAATAGCTACCACAACCAACAATCCGGTAATAGTTAAAAATGTCCTCTTCATGATCATTTATTTATTAAACGAACTATACTTCTTAACGTAATTTTCCAGTTCGGGTTTGTCAAACGCCTTTTCATGAAAATATTTCTTGCCTCTGGCATCTACAAACAGTGTGGCTGGAATGGCTCCCGACCAGTCTTCGTTGATTGCAGTGATGTATTTATCAGCATCCTTTTCATCTAATAATAAAACCTTCGACTTAATTTCATTTTTCTCCACCATTCTTTGCGCTTTTCCTATGTCTTCAGGATGATCAAGGCTAACAAAATAGATGGTTGCTTTATCGGTGTCGATGGCCTCAAAGTATGGCATCTCCATAATACATGGCCTACACCACGAAGCCCAGAAATTGATAACTTTCAATTTTTTGTCGGGAGACTTGATGAGTTGATCTAATGAGTTTAGACTGATCATCTCAATATCCTGAGCTTGTGTGGCTACCGCTGAAAGCAGGATCAAAGTAAAAGCTAATTTTTTCACAGAGTATATTACGTGGCGATTCAATAAGGGTTTTTCAATTGTCACAATAATTGTACAATTCTTATATTTTTTTTCCTAATAGCTAAATTGATCGATAACAGCCTTAACAATTTGATAATTTACAATATTTACTCCTTGTAAAGATAATTTTTCAAAAAATTGAATTGATTAATTAAACATTTTCACTTCCGGGTTCTAATATATTTTTTAATCATCAAGTACCAAATTGTACTTTGCGAATTTTATCCACATTCGGCCTAATTTATCCACATAGGAATCAAACTATTTTATAAGTGCCTGTAATATAGTAGGTTACATTCCGACTATTAAATTATCAGTTTGTGGATAATTTGAATTTGCCTTCTAGTTAGTGAAAATTGTAAAACGCTGAATACCAACAAGATGTAAAACCCTATTCCTTGGTATGGCGAATAAGCTTGGTGCGGTAAGCATTGAATATTCTTGATTTTGACACGAACCCAAGGTATTTACCCTCTTCAATCACAGGCAAATTCCAGGCTTGTGTTAACTCAAATTTATTCATAACAGATTGCATTTTTTCCTGCGGAGTCACATGGGCTGGCGGCACCTGCATAATGGCTTTAACGATCACATCTTCATACTTATCATTGTCAAACATAATCTCCCTGATGTCATCCAGCGTCACAATGCCCTCTAACTCGCCTTGGTCATTGACTACCGGAAATATGTTACGCTTACTCTTTTTTACCAGCTCCACCATTTCTCCCAGGGTAGCTTCCGGATTTATGAGGAGTAGATCCGTTTCCATCACTTTTTTCAGATCGATCAGACTGAGCACGATACGATCCCTGTCATATTGAATGAGGTCTCCTTTCTCAATGAGTTTCTTCGTGTAAATAGAATGTTTCTCAAAATAGGAAATCGTAGAATAGGAGATGGCTGATACCAGCATTAGTGGAACAAATAGTACATATCCGCTGGTGATCTCCGCAATAAGGAAAATGCCCGTCAAAGGAGCATGTAAAACGCCACTCATTACCCCACACATGCCTACCAGGGTAAAATTGCTTGCACTAATGGATAATCCCGGGATCAATGTATTGATGACCTGTGTGAAAAAGAATCCGGCGACCCCTCCCATAAACAACGAGGGCGCAAAAATTCCTCCGCTACCCCCGGCACCAAGCGTGAGCGCTGTGGCAACAGGTTTTACCATCAAAATGGCAAAGAGGAAGACCATTAACATTATTTGATTTGTTTCCAGCGGCTGAAATATTGTTCTGTCAAACAGATCCAATTGTCTTCCTGCCAGTAAATCTTTGATGGACTCATAACCCTCACCATAGATCGGCGGAAAAGTAAAGATGATTATCGCCAGCCCCAGTCCTCCGATGAGGGCCCTTGAGAAGCTTTCTTTGATCGTCTTGATGGCTGCCTCCACTTTATACATAGCCCGGGTGAAGTAAAGTGAGATAATCCCACAAAACATGCCCAATAAAAGATAATAAGGAGCATCTGAGGCCTTGAAAGGATCAGTGAGCTTAAAACTGAATAAAATGTCTTCTCCCAACAAGGAGATGCTAACCAGCTGACCACATACGGAGGCAATAAGGATAGGAATGAACTTGCTGATCTTCACTTCTGTCATGATCACTTCAATGGCGAAAATGACACCTGCAATCGGTGAGTTAAAGATGGCAGAAATGGCTCCCGCTGCGCCACAACCAATTAAAAGTGTCCTCTTTTTATAGTCCAGGTGAACCAGCCTGCCAAAATTGGATCCGATGGCGGAGCCAGTTACTACAATGGGTGCCTCCAGTCCGACGGACCCTCCAAAGCCGACGGTGATCGCACTGGTGATCATTCGGGAGTACATCTGAGTTCTTTTCAGAATACTGGAATTCTTAGAGATGGCATACAGAATCTGGGTGATTCCGTGACCCAGGTGTTCTCTCAATATGTATCGGGCCACTACCACCGTGATCAGAATCCCAACAAGCGGATAGCCAAGATACAGATAATTAAATCCGGTAAGATCGATGTTTCTCTCCAGAAAAGCCTGGATAAAATGAACCGTGCTTTTCAGGACCACTGCCGCCAGACCCGCAATCAGTCCGATAACACCAGCAAGGATGAGCGTGAAGTTATTATCACTAATTGTTCTGATACGCCATACAAGCAGGCGCGTCAACAATTTTGAATTGCTCATCTAAACATTTAGGTATGGTGAAAAATTATATTACCAACGCTCCCTTTTTCTTGAGGGCCTCTTCAATAAGATCAAATGTAGAAAGTATCTCTGCTTTTCCATCAACCAGGGCCACATCATGTTCGAAATGTGCCGATGGTTTTTTATCGGCAGTCACTATGGTCCACCCATCAGATAACTGGATCACCCTTCTTGTACCCATATTGATCATGGGCTCAATGGCCAGAACAAGTCCTTCTTTCAGCAACTGGCCTCTGCCCCGCTTACCGTAATTAGGAACTTCGGGAGATTCATGCATTTTTTTCCCCAGGCCGTGCCCGACCAACTCACGAACCACCCCATATCCAAAACTCTCCGTGTATGATTGAATGGCATAACCTATGTCACCAATCCGATTTCCTGCCTTCATCTGCTCAATGCCCAGATACAAACTCTTTTTTGTCACCTCAAGCAGTTGCTTTACGTCTGGTGCAATTTCTCCAACCGCAAAAGTATAAGCATGATCACCATAAAACCCATTCATCAAAGCGCCACAATCTATCCCGATGATGTCGCCTTCTTCCAAAGGCCTATCTGTGGGTATGCCATGCACTACCTGTTCGTTCACAGATGTGATAATGGTATTCGGATAGTCGTATAAACCAAGAAATCCGGGTTCTGCTCCCTGATCCCTGATATATTCCTCGGCAATCTTATCCAATTGCAGCGGTGTAATTCCTGGCTCTACATGTTCTGCCAGGAGAGCAAGCGTATTTGACACCACCAAGGCGCTTTTACGCATCAGCTCAATCTCTTCTTTCGACTTATAGTGAATCATATTAAACATTGTCACCGCAAAATTAACACAAAAAAACCCTGACAGTTTTGCCAGGGTCAATTTGATTGTTAATTCGGTTTTTATGAGTTATCGGTGATGCCTTCAAGGACCTCCTTGATCGGAACACGTTGTCCATCTCTGAAAGAGACGATCCAGGCATCCTTAACTCCCATTTCCCTTAAATATTTTTTGAAGGTATCAGCTTCCCAGTAATCCCTGAAAACGCCTAGTGTAAACCTTTTGAATCCTTCACCTTCCTCCTGAGTAAAATTCTTAGAATTATCTGTGAACTTGCTCAGATCTTTGCTGGCGTAGGCTCCAATTTGTACTTTGAAAACTACTCCCACATTTTCATCGATACCATCATCGTCATTTTGAGGACGTGGCGCTGAAGCTGCGGCCTGTGCTCTGGCTTGTGCCTGAGCCAGCTGATTCCTAAGATCAGAAATCTGGCCAGAATACTGAGCGATCTGATCGTCTTTCTCGGAAATTTTCTGATCTACACCATTCAGTTCGTTTCTAAGAGAAGAAACCTGGCTTTTCAATGAACGGTTCTCTTCAATAAGTCCCTTATACTCTTCTGGTTCAAGCTTTTTAACCCGCTTTTTCCATTCCTTCCGCTCCTTTTTATCCATTTCCTGAGCTGATACATCGAAAGATGCCATTGCCACAGCCAGGCCTATAAACAATATAAAAAGTCTTTTCATAATATATTCAGTTGATATTTAACGCTTTGCTTTTATCAGTATCAGGTACTAAAATAACTTATTTTGATACAAATTTAACTTTTCTTCATTGAACCTATCATATCTTCAGGCTTAACCCACTCATCAAATTGCTCAGAAGTGAGTAATCCAAGCTCAATGGCAGCCTTTCGAAGGGTAGTTCCTTCTTTATGTGCTTTCTTAGCAATCTTGGCTGCGTTTTCATACCCAATGTGTGTATTCAATGCAGTTACCAGCATAAGCGAACTTTCCAGTTTCTCTTTTATCACCTGGTGGTTTGGCTCAATGCCAATTGCACAATTGTCATTGAATGATTCACAGGCATCTCCTAAAAGCCGGGCACTGGTTAACAGGTTATAAACCATCATTGGTTTAAATACATTCAGCTCGAAATGCCCGTAAATACCTCCACTGGCAATGGCCACATCATTTCCTATCACCTGGGCACATACCATGGTTAAGGCCTCGCACTGCGTAGGGTTTACTTTTCCTGGCATAATAGAAGATCCTGGCTCATTCTCGGGAATCAGGATTTCGCCAATGCCGCTTCGAGGACCCGATGCCAGCATCCGGATGTCGTTGGCTATCTTAAACAGGCTTACTGCCAGCTGCTTCAGCGCACCGTGTGTTTCTACCATGGCATCGTGAGCCGCCAGGGCTTCAAATTTATTTTCTGCTGTCTTAAACGGAAGGCCAGAATTTTTAGCAATCTTTTCCGCCACGAGCTTGTCGTAGCCAGCCGGCGTGTTAAGCCCTGTACCCACTGCTGTACCTCCAAGGGCCAATTCTGACAGATGATCAAAAGTATTTTCAATGGCTTTGATGGCATGGTCCATCTGCGATACGTATCCGGAAAATTCCTGTCCCAGGCTCAGTGGTGTGGCATCCATGAAATGAGTTCGCCCGATTTTCACCACATCCATAAAAGCTTCGGATTTTTTGTGAAGCGTGTCCCTAAGCTTTTTCACTTTAGGAAGGGTCTGCTCTACAATGATCTGATAGGATGCGATGTGCATCGCAGTAGGGAATGTGTCGTTTGAAGATTGACTTTTATTTACATCATCATTCGGATGAATGGATTTTGCCTTATCGCTAAGTTTCCCTCCTCCAATAACATGCGCCCGATTAGCAATCACTTCATTACAGTTCATATTGGATTGAGTACCCGAACCGGTTTGCCAGACTACCAAAGGAAATTGGTCATCTAATTTTCCTTCAAGAATTTCATCACAAACCTGACCGATCAACTTAGCCTTTTGTTCAGCAAGTACACCCAACTCCTGGTTGGCCTGTGCAGCTGACTTTTTCAAAATCGCAAATGCCCTGATGATTTCCAGGGGCATCTGCATATTCGCGCCACCTATTTTGAAGTTCTCCCTTGATCGTTGGGTCTGAGCTCCCCAGTATTTGTCTGCAGGGACTTTCACCTCCCCCATGGTATCGTGCTCCAGCCTATATTCCATCTGTATATTTTTTTATGACCTAAAATTATTCAAACCTGTTCAATTTACAGGCAGTCTGTAGGAAACCACTTCCCTAATTGACAATTTTTCAGGTTGTATGATAAAAATTGATTGTCAGAGAAACAAATCGGTGAAATGGTATTAGGTTTGTAGTTTAGAACGATTCTAAATAATGGAACCAATTAGTGTACTCATTTCTGACTTTCAGTATCTCACCCGTGAAGGGTTGATACGAATGATTGAGGCCGATCCAGGTCTGTCGTTGCTAGGCACCGTGGATGATGCAAAACAGCTCATTGAAGAAACCCATGAACGGCACCCCAATGTTTTGATCATGGATTATCAAAGCAAGGATCCCTCTCACCTTGAGCTAATGAAAAAAGTCATTGATACAGAGGCCTCCAGACTTTTGATTATCACAAATGAAAATAAGAGAGAGCACATTCAATCTCTTTTAGACCTTGGTATTAAAGGTATAGTCACCAAAAGTTGTAGCAAAGATGAGATTCTAAACGCCATCAAATCGGTTTCTAAGGATTCCAGATTCTACTGCAATCGCGTGCTTGATACATTGATGGATCAGGAAGAAGAAAAGGAAATTAATTGTGACCCGACCGTGTTATCTCAAAGAGAATATGAGGTGTTGAAGTTGATAACAAAGGGTTACAAAACCACGGAAATAGCCGATGAACTTTATGTAAGTGTTCATACCATCAATTCTCACCGAAAAAATATTTTGAAGAAGCTAAATCTGAAATCTCCTACTGAATTAATTGTTTATGCCATGGAAACAGGCCTTGTCAAGGTCTGAGGATGTGAATTATCACTAGGAATAGCTATTGTAAATCCATCCCCTCATGAGGTAGATTTGTAGCTTTTTAGATCCAGCATCGAAAAGACATTAATTAACGAACAAATTTGACACTCGATAGTCTAAAGCTCAATCAACAGGTGACAATTCTAAGTGTCACTGAAAATGGCTTAACTTCTAAGTTAACAGATATGGGGTTATATCCTGGCAAAACCATTTCAGTGATTTTTAAGGCTCCCTTTGGCGATCCCATTGCTGTTGATATTGATGGCTATACCCTATCCCTCAGAAAAGAGGAAGCGTCATTGGTTGAAGTCCAAATAGGATGAAAATTTCATTAGTTGGGAATCCCAACTCAGGCAAAACTTCCATTTTTAACCGATTAACTGGCCTCAACCAGAAAATTGGGAATTTCCCCGGTGTCACCGTGGATAAAAAATCCGGTTTGCTGAAAACAAAGGATGGATTCCATCATATACTGGATCTTCCCGGAACTTACAGTCTTTATCCCAAGACTCAGGATGAGCAGATAGTCCATGATATCTTAAGTGATTCATCACATCCCGATTATCCGGACAGAATCATTGTTGTGGCAGATGCCTCCAACCTGGAAAGGAATCTATTGCTTTTCACTCAGGTTATGGATCTCGGCATCCCGGTAATTCTTGCATTGAACATGTCAGACATAGCAGCCAAGAAAGGGCTGGTGATTGACTATGAAAAGCTGAGCGAGCTATTGGGTGGTGTGAAAGTCGTACCTGTGAATGCCAGAAATGGACTGGGAATGGATCAGCTGATTGCTGAAACTGTGGCTGAAGACACCTCAACCATCCAGACGGCTTTTATCGCAGGGGAGTTTGAAAAAGGACACTTCCAGATATCAGATCCTCACCGACAAAAACAGTTGGTTGAAGAACGGTATCGAAAGATCAACGGAATCTTAAAGTTTGTAATCAAACAGGAGCCCACCAAAAGGTCCATGTTGAAGCGCCAAAGGATGGCTGATAAAATCATCACACATCCGATTCTGGGTTTTATCTTATTTATCGGAGTTTTAATGGTGATCTTCCAGGCCATCTATGCCTGGGCAGAGTGGCCTATGGATCTCATTGATACTTTATTTTTAAGCCTGAGTCAATGGGTGATCAACCATTTGCCGGAAGGTGTTTTGACCAGCCTGATTGCCGAGGGGATCATCCCTGGTTTAGGAGGTGTATTGATCTTTATTCCACAGATTACTTTGCTCTTCGCATTTATCTTCATTTTGGAAGAAAGTGGATACATGGCCCGGGTAGTATTTATCATGGACAAAATGATGCGCCCTTTTGGATTAAATGGTCGCAGTGTGGTCCCTTTGATCTCGGGTGTGGCATGTGCTATCCCGGCTATTATGGCCACCCGGACCATTGAAAACTGGAAAGAACGTTTGATCACCATCATGGTCACTCCGCTGATGAGTTGTTCTGCCCGCTTACCCGTATATACTTTATTGATTGCATTGGTCATTCCTGATCAAGCCATTGGTCCTTTCAAACTTCAAGGCCTTGCATTGCTGGCGATGTACCTTATCGGGTTATTGGGTGCTCTCCTGGCTGCGTTTGTTTTTAAATGGATCATCAAGGCCAAACAAAAGAGCTTCCTGGTCATGGAGTTGCCTTACTATCGCATGCCCAGATGGAATAACCTGGCTATAACACTTTGGGAAAAAGTAAGGCTCTTTGTCTTTGATGCTGGCAAAGTGATCTTTTCTATCTCCATCATTTTATGGGTACTGGCATCTTACGGACCCGGAGACCGTATCCAGCAGGCTGTTGAGAAGATCCCTGAACCTGTACATCAGGAAGATGTAATTGCCTACGAAAAGAAAGTGTCCTCTGTAAGCTTATCTAATTCGTACATTGGTATTTTGGGGCACGCGATGGAACCGGCGATTCGTCCTTTGGGTTATAATTGGCAGATAGGTATTGCCCTGATCACGTCCTTTGCGGCAAGGGAAGTGTTTGTAGGATCAATGGCTACAATCTATAGTGTGGGTGAAACATTTGAGGCAGACGAAACTTTGATACAGCGGATGAGAAAAGAGCAAAACCCGGTAACAGGGATGCCAGTCTATAATCTGGCATCGGGGATTTCACTTATGGTGTTTTATGCTTTTGCCATGCAATGTATGAGTACCCTGGCAGTGGTATTGAGAGAAACGAAGAAATGGAAATGGCCACTGCTGCAGTTGGTCTATATGACAGCCATGGCCTATTTAGCCGCACTGATCACTTATCAAATACTGAAATGATCCAAACAATTATTGTAATCGGTTTATTTGTGTTGGCAGGTTTCTTCCTGGGTCGTAAACTATTCCTGTCTATCAAAGGAAAAGAGTCTCCCGGATGCGAAAAATGTGCTGCGCATCAAATTTCAAAGGGGTCGACTAGCTAGTTCTAGTGATATGGATTTAGCTAGGGATAGCGATTGAATTCAATCATTATTCTACCCAACTTTGTGGTTAAATTGAGAAAGTAGTGCATTTGAAAGATTATTTAAACCAGGAAGATGAAAACAGCTTCCATCTGTTGGATGGCAAGCATCTACTGGGTCGTTCTGACGAATGCCTCTTTAAAAAATGCTGTAAGAAGTATAAGAAGAAGGGAAGGCACTGTAAGAAATGTCCGAAAATATAGCTGCGTCAAATTTGATTACATCTCCGGAAGTATTATTTCAAACTTCTAATGCAAGCGTTTCACAATGTGATGCTCAGGGAAAATACATCCTTACGTTTGCTGAGGATCAAATTGTGTTCCGTGCATGTGAGCTTATCTCGTTTCGACGCAAAATACAAAAAATCGATCTTACGCAATTGTTGGCTAGTGATACCCCGGACGTGGAGATTATCAGTATGCCTCATTGTGACCGGTTGTTTGTTTTTACAATTCAGGAAATCCTTGAGCTCAGGGATTTATTCGCCGGCACATTTGCCATGCTTGAATTGAATAGCCTCATCCATAAGGAGATCATCCGCAAGGGAGCACTTATCAAGTCTAATTAGACTCATTATAAATTGGATTTTTAGCTGTTTTTCACCAACCTTTGGTGTTCATTTGTAGTTTAATTCAAAGAATTCCCAAGAAAACGTGTTCCTGTAAAGGTTCATTGTAAATAGAAGAAATATGAAAGACATTATTAGAAGCCAGTCCGTCTTGAAAGAAGAAATTATAGAGAGAATCAATAAGCAAATAAAAATTGAAGCAACCTCCTCTTCGGCCTACCTAGCCATGGCAGGTTGGTGTGATGTAAGAGGCTACGACAACTGCGCCAAATTTTTCTTTAAGCAGTCTGACGAGGAGCGTGGCCATCAATTGAAATTTTTTCATTACCTGGCCGATATGGAAGCAGAGGCTACTTCTCCTATAATCGACGAGGTTGAACACGAATTCTCCTCTCTAAAGGCTGTTTTCGAAAAAGCACTGGAAAATGAAATCTCCGTTACAGAGTCAATCCACGATTTGGTAAGGATGGCCAGGAAGGCGGGAGATATAGCTACGGAGGAATTTTTAAGGTGGTTTGTTCAGGAACAAATTGAAGAAGAATTTGTGGCTAGAAAATGTGTTGAACTCTTCGACGTTTTCGGTGATGAAAAACTTGCCATCGGCATGATTGAGGAACGCATCCTTAGCATCTCTTATGATGGAGGAGAATAAACCCTTTTGAAACTTATTTAGAAAAGGGACCCTTGCAGGTCCCTTTTTTTATGCCCTTTCAGGCACAAAATTCCACAAAATCACTACAACTAGTGATTACTAGCTACTAGTAGTGATTACCATTTTGGCTACTAATAGCGATTGATTGTGCAGGTCTCTTCACGCAAATTTGCAGTTTAGAATTATTCCAAATAATACCTTGAAATGAACAGAATTGTGTTAGCCGCTTCGGCATTATTCATCTTACTGAACGCTTGTAATGAAAAAGAAGATCCAGCTCCCGGTATCAGTGTGCCTTCTACCTATTCTTTTACCAGAGACAATGAATCAACTGTAAGCTTTGCGGGTCAGACGGATCGGCTGAATATGTTATCAGAAATCAAGTCTTACCTAGGAAATGGTGATGCAGGTCAGGCGTTGGATGCAGCAAAACTCAACAACATGTTTTCCAATGGAAACAATGCTTTTTCAGATCCTGATCTAAATGCCTCTTCAAAACAACTGGAGGACAAAACATTTCTCGCTGATGTCACTTTTTATAAAGAGCTTTTCGAAGCGGCAGATGCAGCCAGCGACGATGTAGTTGCTAATGGAGTTGTGGCTTCCCCAGGTGTTTCAGGCCGGCTACAGCGTAGCAATGGAAACCACATCCTTGTGAATGAAAAAGGATGGGAATTCACCCAGTTGATTGAAAAAGGGTTGATGGGTTCTGTGTTTCTGCATCAGATCTATAATACCTATTTAACGGATGACCGGATCGGACCATCGGTAGATAATGTAAACCTGGTGGATGGAGCGAACTATACTGCCAAAGAGCACCATTTTGATGAAGCTTTTGGTTACTGGGGCGTACCTGTAGATTTTCCTGCTGAGATTCCGTCTGAGTATAACAGGTTCTGGGCCAATTACAGCTATGGCAGAGAATCGCTGGTAGGTTCTGTCACACGGTTAAAAAATGCTTTTCTTAATGGCAGGACGGCTATAGTAAACAACGACCAGGAAATTCTTGATGCTCAGGTAGCCACCCTTTATGAAGAATTCGAAATACTTGCAGCAGCCACAGCCATTCATTATATCAACTCTGCCCTGACGGATGATAATCAGGGGGATTTTTTACACCATGTGTCTGAAGCATATGCATTTACCCGAGCTTTGAAATTCAGTCCAAAGAGATCAATCTCTGATGCACTATTGAGCACTGTGCTTAATTCAAACTTTGGAACCGATGGTGACTTCTGGACCATAAGTGACGGTGATCTGGCGGAAGCTAAAAACACACTGGCATCAGTCTATACCCGACTTGCTGACATTCAAAACGAATTGTAATATCATGAAGAGGCTGACCTTAATATCGTTTGCCATTGGGGCGGGGCTTCTGATTTCCTGCAACGAAGGAGCCCTGGACAAAACCAATGATTTTGATCAGCGACCCCTTCTCGAAAACCTGGGAAACAATTTGATTTTACCCGCCTATGAGCATCTGACCGAAGCGAATGAAGCTTTGTCGGATGCTTTTGCGCTTTTGAAAGCAGCGCCCAATGCAACGACACTGGAAGACTTCCGCAGCCAGTTAAAAAATGTAAGGCT
The DNA here is from genome assembly GCA_965228595.1 of Cyclobacteriaceae bacterium. Taxonomy (GTDB): domain Bacteria; phylum Bacteroidota; class Bacteroidia; order Cytophagales; family Cyclobacteriaceae; genus UBA7330. The sequence goes on from OZ245828.1 coordinate 2,215,700, forward strand.
CGCCTGGCAAGCCTGTGCTCCCTATCAGTTTGGTCCCGCCGAGACTCGCAGGCTGACCAATGAATTGAATATTTATCCCATAGATCAAACTCAGATCAATCAAAACATCAGTTCCGGGGATTACGATCTATCCACCCTAAGTAATTTTGACGCCAAAGGATTTCAGGCCATTTCCTACCTGGTATATGGTGATCCGGAATCGCAGGAAGATATTCTCAGCTCATTAACTGGAGGTCGACTGCAATACATTGAAGATCTGTTGACCAGAATTTCTTCTACAAGCCTCGATGTATACAATGACTGGAAGGAAGACTACCTCTCGGAATTCGTGGCAGAAGATGCACTGGGTGTAGACGTAGGCAGCTCTATTGGGAAATTAATCAATGCATTGAACAGGGACTTCGAACGAAATACACGAGATGGGAAAATTGGTATTCCGGTAGGTATCCGTACACTCGGGGAACCTATCCCCAAATCTTCTGAAGCCTATTACGCGGGATACTCTGTGGAATTGCTCAAAGCCAATATTCAGGCATATGAAACACTCTATTTTGGAGGAAATGGTATTGGACTGGATGATTACCTGGAAGCCGTTGGGGGAACCACTATTGACAATGCAGACCTGAATCAGTCCATCATCAGTCAGTTTGAAAAAATAGAATCAGCCATTGGAAAGATCTCAGATCCATTACCCCAGTCCATCGAAAATCAAAAAGCGGATGTTGAAATGGTCTTCATAGAAATGCAAATCATGAATGCACTGCTTAAGACAGACTTATCTTCCACAATAGGAGTCGTAATTACTTACCAGGATAATGACGGTGACTGATGGGCAGTCGATGGAATAAAATAGCGCAACATTCAATCTATCGGAAAGTCCCCATTTTCCCGCTGGTTACGTTCCGTATTTTATTTGGTCTGCTATTGCTGTATTCATCTCTCCGGTTTTGGGCCAAAGGATGGATCTACTCCCAGTACATCGAACCCCAATTCTTTTTCCCGTTTATTGAGGGCATTCAGCCGCTACCGGGTATGGGAATGTACATGGTTTTTAGCCTGATGATACTGGCTTCCATTTTTATTGTGTTGGGGTTTTACTATCGGGTTTCCACCATCAGCTTTTTCCTGCTCTTCACCTATGTTGAGCTCCTGGACAAGACCAATTATCTCAATCACTACTATTTTGTATCCCTCTGTACATTCCTGATGATTTGGTTGCCTGCCAACAGATACTTTTCAGTGGATGTGTGGAGAAGGATGGTGGAACCGGTAAAAGAAGTTCAGGTATTCTTTATAAACATCATCAAACTCCAGCTAGGTATCGTATATTTTTTCGCAGGTATTGCCAAAATAAATTATGATTGGCTTATCAACGCCCAACCGTTGAAGTTATGGTTGTCTGCCCAGGTGCACCAGCCTATGATCGGGTGGATCTTTCGATTCAAGATCACAGCTTATATTTTTAGCTGGTTCGGGATGATCTTCGATACCACGGTTCCATTCCTGCTCTCATTCCGAAAAACATTGCCCTTCGCCTATGCTGCCGTCATTGGGTTTCACCTGATGACTGCATTGCTTTTTCCCATTGGTGTGTTTCCATGGATGATGATCGTGGCAACAACCATCTTTTTTCCAAACCACATCCACCAAAGGATTATTGAGCGTCTATCTTTATTCTTCTCCGGGTCGCCTGATTTGAAACCTGTGATTCATCGTGGATTACGAAAAGCAAGCGTTTCTGCATTTATACTGTTATTCATTCTTCAAATCGCCATTCCATTCAGATATCTTGCCTATCCTGGCAACTTATTCTGGAATGAGCTGGGCTACCGGTTTTCATGGAGGGTGATGCTGATGGAAAAGGCTGGACATATTTCATTCTTTGTAGAAGATGGAGAAAGGAAACACATGGTAGCCAACTATGATTACCTGACGCCCCAGCAAGAAAAGATGATGGCAACCCAGCCGGACATGATCATGCAGTTTGCCAGATTTTTAGAAAAGGAATTTAAAGAAAAGGGTTTTGAAAATCCAAGGATCACCACGCAATCAAGGGTAACCCTGAATGGCCGGTCCGGGAAACCATTTATAGACCCAAACATAGACCTGACAAAGGTTCATCATCATCAGCTATCCTCAATTGTTTTGCCCTATGAATAAAATCTTGCTGACCATATGGACTTTGATTTTGATCTGGCAGGCGCAGGCACAAATTACGGGGGTTGTTACGGATCCACGTGACCAGTTTTTGGAAGGAGTCCAAATTTCTATTGAAGGCACCTCCCTTCTCACGAGCACTGATCGGCAAGGCATGTTCCAGATTACAGGACTTGGAAAGGGAACTTATCGGGTGGTTGCTTATTACCCTGAATTAAAACATGCTTTCAAAGACATTGTCATTGATGGGAGCCCAGTAAATATTGAATTCCACCTGCTTGAAATTGAGCAGGAGCTTGAAACCGTGACCATCATTGATTCCAGGAAGGAAGAGATGGGTGCCAACTGGCTGCAGTCTGTGAGTGGTGCTGCCATTTATGAGGCGAAAAAGACAGAGCTGATCCTGCTGGATGAAGTCATCGGAAATAAGGCTGCAGGTGTAAGTCGACAAATTTATTCAAGGGTGCCTGGCCTGAATATTTGGGAAAATGATGGGGCGGGTATTCAGCTGGGAATCGGTGGAAGAGGCCTAAGTCCAAACAGGACCTCGAACTTCAATGTTCGTCAAAACGGCTATGACATTTCTGCTGATGCCCTGGGGTATCCTGAAAGCTATTATACTCCTCCATCTCTGGCGCTGGAAAAAATAGAGATCGTTCGGGGAGCTGCCGGCCTGCAGTATGGTACCCAGTTTGGAGGATTACTCAACTTTGATTTTAAGGATGGACCAAAAGACAAAAAGCTGGATGTGAATGCTATAAATACCCTGGGTTCATTCGGCCTTTTTAATACTTTCAACAGTGTTGGAGGTACCATTGGTAAAGTAAACTACTACGGTTTTTATCAATACAAAACCAGTGAAGGCTGGAGACCCAACTCAGGTCTGGATCAGCACAATGCTTATGGCTCATTTACCTACAATTTCAACCCTTTTGTAAGTCTGAAGTTTGAGCACACTTATATGAGCTATCTGGCTCAGCAAGCAGGTGGATTGATGGATGCAGAGTTTTATAGCAATCCGCGCCAATCCAAAAGAGAAAGGAACTGGTTTCAGGTAGGCTGGAACTTGTCAGCAGCCGAACTGAATTTCCGCGTATCAGACAATGTCAAGTTCAATAACAGGACTTTTCATTTATCTGCAAACAGGTATGCCGTTGGCAACCTGGGACCCATCACCCGTGCGGATGATACCGAAGAAAACCGAAACCTGCTCAAGGACGATTATGATAACTGGGGAAACGAATTCCGGACAATTATTCATTACCCGTTGCTAGGACAAAAATCCGTACTCCTTGTGGGGAACAGGGTATATTTCGGAAATACCATGAGTGCACAGGGCGAAGCTGGCAATGGTTTTGATGCTGACTTCAATTTCCTATCTCCTGAAGAGCCGGATGATTCCAGGTTTCACTTCCCGGGACAAAACATTGCCTTCTTTGCTGAAAACATATTCAACATTTCGGACAAGTGGAGCATTACGCCGGGGATGAGGTATGAAAACATCCGGACAAGTGCAGATGGATATTATACCAATGAACAATCAGATATCGCTGGCAACATAATTTTTTCAGAAAAAGTAGAAGAGGAGCGAACCAAATTTAGATCGTTCGTCCTGCTGGGGGTCGGAGTAAGCTTTAAGCCAAATGACAGGCTCGAAATGTATTCCAATTTCTCACAAAATTTCAGAGCCATCAATTTCAATGATATCCGTGTAGACAACCCTTCGCTGACTGTAGATGAAAATATTGGCGATGAAAGAGGCTACAATTTTGACCTTGGAATAAGAGGTTCTGAAAATGAAATGTTCCGATACGACATCTCATTATTTTACCTCGCCTATAAAGACAGGATTGGTAATGTGTTGAAAACAGGTGCAGATCCCCGGTTTAACTTCTATGTGCCAAAAATATTTAGATACAGGACCAATGTCGGTGATGCCAATATTTATGGAATAGAAGCCTTTATTGAAGGAAACCTATTTCGGCTATTGGATTTCAATCCTAAAAAATCCAAGCTTACCGGATTCGTCAATTTTGCGGCTTTGCAATCTGCCTACCTGGAGAATCAGGAAAACAGCATTGAGGGAAACGAAGTTGAATTGGTACCCCCTCTGAATCTCAAAGCCGGTTTAACCTACAAGTATCAGTCATTGGGCATTTCGTATCTATTTAGCTATGTCGCTCAGCAATACTCAGATGCGACCAATGCCGATAAATCTACCACATCCGTAGAAGGGATCATTCCTGCATACTCTGTCATGGATTTGTCTTTGACCTATGAATTGAAAAACTGGCGACTCGAAACGGGAATCAATAACTTGCTGAATAATTATTATTTCACGAGAAGAGCTGCAGGATACCCTGGCCCCGGAATTATTCCTTCTGATGGAAGAAGCGGGTATGTCACCGTCGGGGTGAACTTCTAGGATCCAAGTTTAGAGACAAAGTCCCAGATCACCACACCCACACTCACAGAAATATTGAGCGAATGCTTCGTGCCCTGCTGTGGGATCTCCAGCACCACATCTGATTTTTTGACCACCTCGTCTTTCACACCAAAGACCTCATTCCCAAAAACAAGGGCATATTTCGATTTTTCCAAAGGTTCAAAATCCTTTAACGAAACGCTTTTATCCGCCTGCTCCACACTGATGATCACATATCCGTTCGACCGTAATTCATCTATCAGCGGAAGGATCTCTCTCCTGTGCTCCCACTCCACAGATTCCGTGGCACCTAGTGCTGTCTTTTGAATGTCGCGATGAGGAGGCTTGCCGGTAATCCCACACAACCAAACTTTTTCAATCATAAATGCATCAGAGGTTCGGAATACACTTCCCACATTATTCAGGCTTCTCACGTCGTCCAGAATGATACAAACATTGGATTTTTTTGCCTCTTTGAATTCCTCCACAGAAATCCTACCCAGTTCCTCATTTTTTAGCTTTCGCATAAGGAGTGCTTTACTTAATATTGTATTTACTTGATGATGAAATTCAAATCTATCTTCACCGAAATCCAGATAAAAGCATATTTCGGCGTGATCGGGTCAAAACTATCTCAAATTTCTGAATGACAAAATCGGCCAAAGGCAAAGAAACCCCATTGATGAAGCAGTACAATGCCATAAAGGCAAAGTATCCGGGTGCGCTATTGCTATTTAGGGTTGGGGATTTTTACGAAACATTTGGTGAGGATGCTGTGAAAGCAAGTAAGGTTTTGGAAATCGTACTCACCAAACGATCCAATGGAGCAGCTTCAGAGATGGAGCTGGCCGGATTTCCCCATCATTCCCTGGATGCCTATTTGCCAAGATTGGTCCGGGCAGGATTCCGGGTGGCCATTTGCGACCAGCTCGAAGACCCGAAAACCGTAAAAGGTATTGTCAAACGAGGAGTGACCGAGCTCGTTACCCCGGGTCTTTCTTTGAATGACAATGTGCTCGAACAAAATAAAAACAACTTTCTTGCAGCCATTCATTTTGGGCAGCAGGGTTGTGGGTTGGCATTCCTCGACCTCTCCACGGGTGAGTTTATGGTCACTGAAGGAAACGAACTTTATGTCGACAAGCTAATCCAGGGGTTTAATCCTTCGGAAATCATTTACTGCAAATCACATCGCGATCAATTCCTGGATAAATACGAAACCAACTATCACGGCTTCGGACTGGAAGAATGGATATTTCAATTGCCCTTCACCTACGAGCGGCTGATCCGTCATTTCAATACTTCCAACCTGAAGGGTTTTGGAATCGAAGAACTTAAAGATGGGATTGTCGCAGCCGGTGCCATTCTGTATTACCTGGAAGAGACCGAGCATCGGGAAACAAGTCACATAGGACATCTTTCACGGATTGATGAGCAGCAGTTTGTGTGGATGGACAAATTCACCATCCGAAACCTGGAGCTGATAAACCCTTCACAGCCTGATGGCAAATCACTGATCGAAGTTTTGGATCAGACCAAAACACCCATGGGTGCCCGCTTATTGAGAAAGTGGCTGGTGCTGCCGCTGAAAGACCAAAAGATGATCGAACGGCGACTTAATACGGTGGAAGGCTTTTTGGCAAATGACGACTTATTGGAGCTGCTTTTGAATCACCTGTCCAAAATCGGAGATTTGGAACGGCTTGTATCCAAAGTAGCCACCCGAAGGATCAATCCCAGGGAAATGAATCAGCTTAAAAGTGGGTTGAAGCACATCCATCCGATGCGGGAGGAGCTCAAAAACACCAAAGAACAAATATATGAGGCTTATGTGGAGCAGCTAAACGATTGTAGGAGCCTCCTCGAAAAAATTGAATCTACCCTCAAGGATGAAGTACCTTTGAATAGCTCTCAGGGAAATTTGATCAAGGAAGGAATTGACGAAAAGCTTGATGAACTAAGATCCATCGCCTATTCAGGAAAAGATTATTTGAAAGGGATTCAGGAACGGGAAACTCAACGTACAGGAATTTCTTCATTGAAGATCGCTTACAATAAGGTCTTTGGATATTACCTGGAAGTGACCAATGCACATAAAGACAAAGTACCCCAGGAATGGATCCGCAAGCAGACGCTGGTAAACGCCGAAAGGTACATCACTGAAGAGCTAAAAGTTTATGAAGAGAAAATCCTCAAAGCTGAGGATCAAATCTTCGAGATAGAATCCCAGCTCTATCAGGAGCTGATTTCCTATGCGCACGAGTTCATCGAAACGATTCAACAGAACGCCAGAATAGTCGCAACCATTGATTGCCTTACCTCATTTGCTTCATTGTCGGCGCGTAATCAATATGTAAAGCCTACCATCTCAAAGGATTACATGATTGATATCAAAGAGGGGCGTCATCCGGTGATTGAACAAAACCTGGCAGCTGAAGAAAGCTATATCCCTAATGACATTTACCTGGACAATGAGTCACAGCAGGTGATCGTCATTACCGGACCCAATATGGCTGGAAAATCTGCTTTGCTGAGGCAGACTGCGCTGATTACCCTGATGACCCAAATCGGTTCCTTTGTTCCTGCCGGTTATGCCAAAATAGGCCTGGTAGACAAGATCTTCACCAGGGTGGGCGCATCAGACAACCTTTCCAGAGGCGAGTCCACTTTTATGGTGGAAATGACTGAAACAGCCAGTATCCTCAATAACCTGAGTGATCGCTCATTGATATTGATGGATGAAATTGGTCGTGGAACCAGCACCTATGATGGGATTTCCATCGCCTGGTCTATTGTAGAGTTTATTCACAATCACCCGCAATACAAAGCCAAAACACTCTTTGCCACCCATTATCATGAATTGAATGAGCTGACAAACACATTGCCACGAGTAAAGAATTTTAATGTCTCCGTTAAAGAGTTGGAAGACAAAGTTATCTTCCTGAGGAAGTTGGTTCCGGGTGGCAGTGAGCATAGTTTTGGTATCCACGTGGCCCAAATGGCCGGAATGCCTAACCAGATTGTGATCAGGTCAAATGAGATCCTGAAAAACCTGGAAAAAGAAAAGCTGAGTGAGAAAGACAAGGAAAAGTTGGTAGAAATGCCCAGCAGCCGCGTGCAGCTAAATCTTTTTGAATCGGATCCTAAATTTGAAAAGTTAATGAAAATGCTTTCTGATGTGGATGTGAATACCATTTCACCGGTGGAAGCACTTTTGAAAATCAATGAAATGAAGGAACTACTAAAAGGTAAAAACTAACCTGGGTGAAAAGTGTAGGATTTTCACAATAGAATACCCATGAGTCCGGTTAATAGTTAAATTGCTTGTAATGTCAATTACCTCAAAGATTATTAAGGCTAATCTTCTCCCACTGCTTTTATTGGTTTTTGGGAATCTGTCTGCTCAAAATATCAGTTTGATGGACTTCTGTGGTTGGCGGCCGGTAGCGATTTCTGAGCAGGTGCCAAACGACCTCACTTCTTCTCGTTCAGCAGTGATCATTTCCATGGAGGCAAAGGAGGTTGGAGACAAGACCCGACCTCAATGGGAGAAGCTGGCAAAAAAAATTCATGCCGACTTACGGAAAATGTATGTGGATCCGGTCTGTTATGTTTTCGAGGATGATCTAAAGTCCGGGCCGGAAATACGGAAAGCTTTCGTTTTAGAATTCCAGCAGCGTGGAATCAAAAATCTCATACTTTTGGAAAGAACGTTTGTAGGGCTCGATGAGACTCACTCCATAAAAATCGCCCGCTTCAATGGGCAATCCGATCTAACTGCCGAAAATGAAAAGGTATGGGCTCAGATAGAATCTCCTTATGATCTCATTACGCTTCGATTAGGTCGTCAAATTATCAGGCAAAACATTGAACGAACCAACTTCCTGATCCCTGAAGACCCGAACATTTTGAAAGATTTACCTGTCTTTACTGGTGTTCACCTGGGGTCTTATCCTGGTCTGATCCGACGTGCAAACCTGGCAGTAGTCGTTCCGGAGAAACATAAAATATTTGCTGGAATTTCTGCTTCAGAGCAAGAAATACTCCGACAAGAAAATCTTTTGATTGATAAGAAAGTGCAGGAGATAGAATCACTAATGTCCTTATATCCATATAAATATCAAATGGTCAGTTATAGCGACGATGAAACTTTATATAAGCAAGGATTTCAATTTGCTTTGCTGCCCATTCATTCTACCGGAAATACCATTAAAAACATGCTGAATTACAAAATATCGGGCACCGAAACGGATTATATCTCAATGGTACCAAAGGACAGCGCAGGCGTTTCTCTCAAAACGATCCCTGTAAACCAGATGGTTCATAAATATTACATCAAGCAAACAATCGCCCATGATGTTTACGTAGGTAAAGAATGGGACAGTGATTTTACCTGGGAAAGTGCTTTGAGAAACTTCATTGTAAATTTGAGTCGTGCTTTGAATTAACGTCATGGCCCGCCCAGATCTGTTTAAAACAAAAACCAAAGTCAATCAGATACCTGTTGATGCGTATCTCACACGGATTCATCTTGAAAAAGAGGATCCCTCACTAGCGTTCCTCAAGAAACTCCAAAAGAACCACCTTTACTATGTGCCATTCGAAAACCTGGATATTGTTTTCAGGAAAAGGCTGGATTTTAATGTGGGCAGGTTCTTTAAAAAGATAGTCACTAAAAAACGTGGCGGGATTGGCACTGAACTAAATTTACTGTTTTATCATCTGCTGGTTGGGCTGGGATTCGACTGTTGCCTCGTTTCTGCGAGGATTTACAATAATGATAAGTGGGGGCCAGATTTTGATCTGCCTCTTGTGGTCTCAAGGATCGATGGCACAAATTATTTAACAAGCGTAGATAGTCTTTCAGCCATTATTGAGCCCAAAAAGTTAATACCAGATAGTATTCAGCTAGACTATAATCGATATTTCAGGTTTGTTAAGGACCCAGATGAAAATTTCATCCTTCTGAAATCAACTGACAGCATCAACTTCCAGCGTGTTTATCAATTTGAAATGATTCCCAAGGAAATCATCCAGTTTCTGGAGAGGTATTCCTATTTCTATGAATCCGAAGATTCCCTCTATTTTCAAAAGAAAATTGTTTTCAAACTCACAAAAGAGGGGAGCATAAAACTCACTGATACATCCATTCAAATTGTTGAAAGAGGAATTGAAACCAACATCCCCCTATTACATGATGACCACTTTGCTTCAAAGCTTCAGGAGCATTTTGGATTGGATTATGAAAAATTATTTCGTGAGCGGCTCGATCAGTGAAAGAAATGCTGTTTCGTAAAAGCTACTCAGCTGACCTTGCTGGTCCTCGGTCTGAAAGACCATCAACTCATCAATTGTCAATATAGCACCTGTCCAGTCTTCTTCGATCCATTTTCCCGGTGCGTTCAGCGGATTCAATTTGCTGGTATGCACATGCGGCCAGGTACTCACATAAAAATATGGATTGTCATCATCATTGTCGCCAGGCATCATACCCATGGTGATGGATGTATCCGTTTCCGGATCACCCGAGTCCTTCAAAATAACACTCACTGCCAGATCAAAATGATGTGGCCAAATCTGGATTTCATTTTTCCAGTCAAGCTTTGTTCTTAAAGATCTTAGCACCAAAAATGAATTGTGATAATATCTCCCCAGCTCATCCATGGCTTCATTATCATCCAGATCAAATGGTGCTCCATTAAGCTGTGGGTAATCTCTTAGTTTGTAAGGTAATTTTAAAGCCAGTTCTGAAGCAGACAGTCCGAGCTTACCGATCTGTTCTTCCAGCCAAAGCATAATTTTTCTATGGTTTGAACCTTTCACCTCAAAACCGGAGATAGTATTTACGCGGTCATCTACCAGGTAGAGTTTGAAATCTTCCAGACTAATAGATGATCTGAATATGATATTGCCTTCTACCCAATGACCGGCCATTCTTGAAAGCCCGGGAATCCAGAATAGATTGGCATTTCTATCTGATTTGCTATCTCCAAGAAATCTCCTCCCTACAGCAGATACATTTTGAATGGCTACATGAAACTGTGCCCTTGCATTGGCAATACGTGATATTTCTATTTTACGAAAAGGTCTCCAATCAAGGGACAACATGGCATGGCGGTGATCACGGTGGTTACAGCAGAAAAATTAATCCTGGAATTTTTTGACTGCACGTTTTAGTGAGTCTCTGTCAGAAGTAATCATAGGGTCACTAAAAACTTTTGCGGAGAGTGCGGAAATTACACCTTTTTTGTAGCCAAGTTTTGTAGCCAGCTCCTCGCAAAATTTAATTTCACTCAGGTAGATCTGATTATCGATCTTCATAAGCTGAACTATGTTGTAGAGGTACTCAAATTTATCATCATCCGTCATGGTTGACAATGCCGGAAGTGGCTCCGGTTCGTCCACCAGCTCCATGATCTCTTTTTCGGAGATTCCATTTGCCTTGCCAATCATATAGATTAGATCGCGCTCTTCCCCTGCAAAATCTCCATCGATTTTCGCAAGAGCAATGAGTGCGCTAAGCTGTGATTTAATACTCATAATATTATTTTTCGAACGTTTTAGCCTGTTTTTTCAGCAGCTCCCTGTCAGAAGTTATACTTGGGTCTGAGTAAATTCTGGCTGATAACTTCTTTACAACAGCCTTTTGAAATCCAAGCATGTCAGCCAGACCTTCACAGTAATTGATCTCACTAAGGAAAACTTCGTTATCAATCTTCATCAACTGAATCAAATTGTATAGATATTCAAATCTCTCCTCAAAAGACAGCGCACTGAATGAAATTGGTTCTGCATTTTTCTTCGCCATTTCAGTCTTGATCAATTCCTGAATTTCTTTCTCTTTGACCTTGTTGGCTTTACCAATACTATATATCCAGATCTGCTCTTCCCTGTCAAATTTTTGATCAGCAAGCGCTAGCTGTACCAATGATTGTAAGTGTGACTTGATGTTGTCTACCATAATGTGCCAGTTTTATTTAATAAATATAGCGATAAAATCAGAACCTAATGCATGTAGCTCCCCGCATTGATATCAAAGTTCGCACCCGTGGAATGATCTGCCATCCCGCTAGCAATGAAAGTTACCAAGGGAGCAAGGTCTTTGGGTTCTGTCATTCGCTCCAAAGATAAGTCACTGCTTGTATGTTGTTCACCATATTGATCAATAAAAGCTTTGGCCATATCAGTCTTCACAAATCCGGGTGCAATACTAAACGCCTTGATCCCATTTTTGCCATACGCAGAAGCAATGGTTTTTGTTATGGAAACAACTCCAGCTTTTGATGCAGCATAAGCCATGTATTCTGCCTGATCCCCTTTAAAAGCTGCTCTCGACGCAATGTTAATGATTCTGCCAGCCATTTTCTTTTTCAAAAAATATTCAATGGCCTTTTTGCAAAGTACTGCTGTGGAATTGAGATTTACCTGAATCACCTCATCCCAAATTTTTAACCATTCATCTTCAGGAGCTTCTAGCCTGGCGGGTTTTGCGATGCCTGCATTATTTATAAGTATGTCTATGCTACCCAGCTCCAGGATCACACGTTCAAACAATTTACCTGCTTCTCCTTTTCTGGAAAGATCCGCCTGATAGGCCTTGGACTCATTGCCTAAAACATGAATCAGGTTCTCCGCTTCTCTGGCATTCTTGTTGTAATGCACAGCAATGGTTGCTCCTGCTTCGGCTAGTTTAGTGGCAATGGCTTTTCCAATTCCACGGCTGGCACCGGTAACTAGTATATTAAGTCCTGATAAGTTGATATACATTCGGGAAAGATCGTCAAAATGGTCCTAAATATGTGAAAGAAATAGATTGGATATGCCACAATAGCAGAATTATTAGCAATAAGTTTCAAAAAAGTGTTTCCTCTATGATAATTTACTAATACTTTCGGCAATTATTTAAAAATAATGTTAATTGGATGATTTTTTAATATGCCGCTTATAATGAGAAAATGTTTATCTTAGTCGCCACCTCCAGCTCATTAATTGAATGAGTCAAACACCGTTTAAACTATTTCTATGGGAATTCTCATACCCTTAATTCTAATTACAATTTGTTGCGTCGTTATTTGGAGAGCGGGTGACGGATTTATGACTGCTTCTGAATATATAGGAAGGAATCTTTCAGATGGAGTACGTGGTGCTACAATTAATGCTGTGGCGAGTTCTATGCCTGAAGTTTTCACTTCGCTATTTTTCCTTTTCATCATGAAAGATGCCGAAGGCTTTTCAGGAGGAATTGGCACAACAGCTGGATCAGCCATCTTTAATAGTATGGTAATACCGGCGGTCTCAGTACTTGCCGTGATCGGAATTGGCCTGACCAAAAATGTAAAAGTTTCCCAGAAAGTCATGTTGAGAGACGGGCTTTCTCTTTTAATAGCGGAGATGATCTTCATTATTCTTATCAGTGGCTCTTCCCTTGATTGGTATCATGGATTTTTGCTGATGATCGTCTATGTGGTTTACATTATTTATATGTTTTGGTCTATGGACAAAAAGGACCGGGAAGAGCTTCTCCATGAGAGCCATGTTTCGGATGAAGATTTTGCTGATGTCGGAGATAAACAAAAGCCTTTCTTGCTTGGGCTTTTCACTCTGGACCTGGAAAGGGTTTTTATTGGAAGGAATAAAATAAACAATGTCAATGCCTGGTTCTTATTAGTCAGCGCTACCATCTCAATCGCATTGGTATGCTACTTGCTGGTTTTGGCCTGCGAATGGATTGGAGAAGAAACTTACACAGTCCCTTTTCTCGGCACATTTAATGGGCTGGGAATTCCGGTAATGTTCGTTGCGCTGATCCTGGCTTCCGCGGCTTCAAGTTTTCCGGATACCATTATATCCATCAAGGATGCACAGAGGGGTCAATATGATGATGCGATTTCCAATGCACTGGGAAGCAACATCTTTGATATCTGTTTTGCGCTTGGTTTTCCGCTGATGATTTTCACTTTGATTTACGGACCTATTCATATGCCTCCTGAAATGGTGGACCTGAGTAGTGAACTCCGATTCTTGCTTTGGCTATTAACAGTGCTTGTTCTTCTAATCTTTATCATTGGAAACAAGATCGGAAAAAGTAAAGCATTCCTTTTGTTAGGACTATACTTTTTATTTGTTCTTTATGTCATTGGTCGGGGTTCAGGGAATGAGTTTGCACAAGGTTTAGCAGACTGGTTGGTCTCCGTGGTTAGGTGGTTTAGTATCAACTAATCCCTTAAATGGTTTCTCTGGAATCAATTTTAACTTTAAATTCGCAATAAAAATTATAGATATGGAATTAACTAATCCTGCAGTTACCAGCGGAGTACATATTTTCGTAAACATTGTTGTATTTCTGATTGCTTTTGTTTCTGCGCTCATGTTTGTAAATGCGCGTAAGGAAAGCAAGAAATAAATAATTGCCCGATCGTCATTCTATTGGCAGACAAATTCCGCTCCCAAAAGGAAAACGCTGGGTTGTTGGAGATATCCATGGCTGCCACAAGACATTCTTAAAACTTCTTGATCAGATTCAGCTGAGTGCTGATGACCAGTTATTTTTGTTAGGTGATTTCATAAATAAAGGGCCCGAAAGTCTGGCTGTCCTGAAAGAAATCATAAATTTTAGTGGAGACCTCTATCCTCTCCTGGGTAACCATGATAAAATTTTCCTCGATTACTACACTGAGGGAAATGTTGCCGACAGAGAATTGTTGCAGTCCCTCAGTTCTACTGAGCTCGTAGATGCTGATGCCTCTACCAAAGAAAGAATTGCAAATTTTTATCGAAGTCTTCCCTACTATCTCACCTCAGGAGATACAATGCTAGTTCATGCGGGATTCAATTTTGAGCTTGATGACATCTTTCGTGATACTGACGCGATGATCACGATCAAGCGATTTGACTATGATCCAAAAAAAATCTCCGGGATGACTGTAGTGCATGGTCATTTCCCAACGCCTCTGGATCAAATCAAAAAAGCCATCCGTCAGGGTGATAAAGTAATCCCTTTGGACAATGGGTGTGTTTACCGTGGAAACTTATCCGGTATTGGAAACCTACTTGGTCTGGAGCTCAATGAAATGAGATTGATTGTCCAGCCAAATGTGGATCAAACGTGATCTCGCTTGTGTGTGCTTACCTTATCATTGGGTAATATAATCGGGCAGATGATGGCCAACACAAACAAGAATAGGATGAATAGAAGCATGTACATAATCAGACACTTTTATTTGAGAATCCAAATATAGGATTTCTGCTGTTTACACAAACCATTTTTCATTGAGAATTAAACAACTCCCTGGGCAATCATTGCATCAGCCACTTTTACAAAGCCAGCAATATTGGCACCCTTCACATAGTCTGTATAGTTTTTATCTATCTGACCATATTCCATACAGTTGGAATGAATACTCTTCATAATCATTTTCAATCGGTAGTCCACTTCCTCCCTGGTCCAATATAATCGTTGGGCATTTTGCGACATCTCCAATCCGGAGGTAGCCACACCACCTGCATTGGATGCCTTTCCCGGAGAAAACATCAGTTTCTCTTTTCGGATGATATGATAGGCATCCAAAGAAGTTGGCATATTGGCTCCTTCAAAAACACCCTTACATCCATTTTTAATCAAAGTTTTGGTGTCTTCAATATCCAGTTCATTCTGGGTGGCACATGGATAGGCTAAATCCACTTTAAAATTCCATGGTGTGGTGTCAGGGTGGAATTTCGCTGATTTAAACTTTTCTGCATACTCACTTATCCTGCCCCTTTGTTCGTTCTTCAACGTTTTGATGTATTCCAGCTTTTCTGCATCTATGCCATCTTTGTCATATATACATCCACCAGAATCAGAGACTGTAACGGGCTTGGCTCCCAGTTCTATAAGTTTCTCTATGGTGTATTGAGCTACGTTTCCACTACCTGAGACGGCACAAACTTTCCCATCCAGTGAATCCTCTTTAGCGGCCAGGATTTCCTGACTAAAATAAACGACTCCGTATCCGGTGGCCTCTGTTCTGATCAGACTTCCACCATATTGCAATCCCTTGCCAGTCAACACTCCGGCAAACTCATTTCTGATTTTTTTATACTGCCCAAACATGTATCCGATTTCCCTGGCACCAACGCCAATGTCTCCGGCAGGTATATCGGTAAATCCTCCAATATGTTTAGAAAGCTCAGTCATGAAGCTCTGGCAAAAGCGCATTACCTCCAGATCAGTTTTTCCTTTTGGATCAAAGTCGCTTCCCCCTTTGCCACCCCCTAATGGCAGGGTGGTAAGGCTATTCTTAAAAACCTGTTCAAAAGCCAGAAATTTTAGAATCGATAAATTCACAGAGGGATGAAAACGTAGACCTCCTTTATAAGGACCTATGGCAGAATTCATTTGAACCCTGAATCCCCTGTTGACCTGAATATTTCCATCTTTGTCCTGCCAGGGAACCCTGAAAATAATGACACGTTCTGGCTCACACATCCTTTCCAGAATATTTGCCTCCTTATATTTTTTGTTTTGTTCTACATAGGGGACAATTGTTTCAGCAACTTCAGAAACTGCCTGGATAAATTCTTTCTCATGAGCATTTTTCTGCGAGATCTTCGCAACAAATTCCTCAACTTCTTTCGTGTATTGGGCCATTTGGATAATGTGTTCGTTTGGTGTCCAATTTAAATAAATTTTTAACAATTGGTTGGCTAAAAACAGACTCCTAGGCTCAGAAATTAAAGATTTCAAAATAAATGGCTAAACACCCGATAACATTATCACGTTATATTGTTGGTGAAAACCACCAAGAAAATGGAAACAATCAGACAATTGGATTCTGAGATCCTCATACGAGTGAGACACCTCAACGGGATACAGAAAAATGATGTATTAGATTACATTGAAAAGATTCCAAGAAAAAGTCACAGCACCAGGCTTTATAGAAGAAAAGCTATGAAGCAAATCAAGCAGGCTCTTGAGAATCAGTAGGATGTAATTAGTCTTCGGAAAGGACAATAACCATGTCCTCTTCTGCCAGAGTGAAGACCTGGGATTTCTTAGGGTTGACGTATACACCGTATCCCTTATTGGCATCTTTGGCTTCTCGGATGATTCTATACCCTATGGCCACTTCATTCTTCCTGGCCGCGGATTCCAGAATTGTGTAGAAGTGAATAGGCACACCCGTTTTCACATACTCCTTGGCTGACTTAATGTAGATCTCCGAACCCTCCGCATCAAAAAGATCTTCAAAAACCCGCATCAAATATTTGTTTTCAGATACCTGGCTCATCAATAAACTGATAAGTTTATCACTCACGATGAAGTCATCGGCACTGGTGATATCAGCCAACTGCCTGTTTCTGATATCAAGCATCTCACTAACAATTTTGTAGCGCTCATTACGAAGCTCGGTGAAATTTCTCAGGTGCAATAAAGTGATCAGTGTCTGTGCATCTGCCTCCTGCATGGGAAAGTAATTCTGATAGCACAAGAGTATGATGTATTGATATTGCGTAAGATGCATATTGGCCAAAGTATCCCGATCTGTAGTATCCTGTACTTCAAATTCCAACTCAATTTTTTTCACCGTGTTCTGTAATTTCCTTACTGTTTTTTCTGCATCATCAAATTTGGAAACCACACGGACGGTTGATCCCTCAGGCACGTAATAGTCCAGCTCCTTTATGATATACTTCGCACGGTCATTCCAGCCAATCAATAAAATCTGTTCTACTTCCGGAATTGCCGGCTCGGAATATACAATCGAGCTTTCTTCCATCTCAATATGCTTCGGGGCATTCGGAACAAGGGTGTCGTCATCCTCAGTAATACCAATGACCCGATCTCCTCGCTTGAAAATCGTATCCATTGGGGGGTTGATCTCCACAGAACCATCCGCATACTGAATCCCCATGATGGCTGAGTCCTCATATGAGAAAAGAATTTCGCGAAATGTCTTACTCACCAAAGATGGTTCCTCCATGAAGTAGATCTCATCTCCTCCAAAATCCATGAGTTCAATGTAAACGACACTTAGTCCTGATTGCCTACTTGTCTGAACCATGATACGGCTGATGATCTCATCCGAAAGGATTAACTCCACTTCATCCTTACCTACCATCTTGGCTACCTCGAAGTTTTTCTTATTCTCCATCTCAGCAGTGATGTGATATGGAGCTTTCCTTCGTTCAGGATTTGTGACGATCGCAACAATCGTTTTAATGATTTGGGAGTCGGAATTTTCATTATCCTTGTCCAGGATAACTATGGATTTGGTGTCGAATGGATTGGCAATATACAGATCATGCACATCGATCGGATTACCCGTCCGGCATATTACATCCGTATTTCCAGTATCTCCAACTTTGTCGCGGATCTCATCTTCCATCAACACCTTGTCCATGTCGGCCAGAATGACAATGACCCCACGCTTTTGGTTTTCATTGGCAATACAAAGCTCTGAAATGATTGTAAAAATTTTGGAGGACCAACCCAGGATTAAAACATGATCTTGTTCAATCACAAATGACCGACCTTTTCTTAGGTCTTCCATTTTGGAAAGGATACCATTGGAAACCAAACCTATCAGCGTGGATACGATGACCAGACCAATGAATGTGGTGAACATCATAAAAAGCCTGTATGGCCAGTTCTCTTCATGATTACCCAGAACTCCTGGATCCAATATATGTGTCAGGTTTACCCATAAAGATTCATAAAAGGTAAAGTCCTTTTCAGTTTCGGCGTCCGGGTGGAAACCAATGACTAACAAGAGCATCCCAAAGAAGGTGATAGTGACCACCGAGATAATCCCTAGACCTGAAATCATGGAGATGGTTCCCTTCGACACATAGTTGTCAAACCTGTAATTCAGTCTGGTTCTAAAAGGAAACTTACTCATAGAGAATATTGAAAATAATTCTTACACTTAGGCCGCTGCAAAACTAATTGATTTTAAAGTTTTAAGCAGTGATTATTAAAGGTGGTTTCTACCGCATTTCCACAAATCTCAGAAAATCAAAAGTTGTAATCCGAAAAAGCTCCTTTTCCTCACTGTTTTTAAAGACAGGCTGCTTTTGCCTATTTTGAACTAAGAAAATTTCATTGTTTGCCAGGATGCCATTGTATAGTTTCAAGGCCACAGTGGTTTGGGTTTTGATGTTGCCATCATTTAAGATCAGTTTATGTTGACTCTCCGGGGATTCGAAAATCAAGACAAGGTTCTCTTCATTTTTCAATTTATCGGATTTGCTTACCATAATGGCTACAAAGTCGTTTCTCCAGTTGTAAGCCAGGGTTGGCTTTAAATTCACTGTTTCCAAATCCCGATATCCTGATAGCGTATACAATTCAATACCTGCCTCTTGATGTTCTTCCATGTCGTAATATGACCTGCGCATATTTCTGAAGTAGATCTCCGAGGCATTTGTTGACTGAAATCGTATTTTTTCCAGATCTACCGCTGTATTTTTATCCGGATGACAGCTGGAAAACGCCATTGTTATCGATATGAAGATCAACGCCTTTCTCATCTATTTCTTTTTTAGACAAAGAATGGACTGTGCATGTTGGTCTGCATAATGTATGGTCTTTACCGGCGATAAATACTCGAAGGAATCTGATACATTCATTTTACTCAATAATTCGGTGCTAAGTAAAAACCTGACAGAGCCATCTGTGAATTGATGTTTGTGATCCGATAGCTTAGACACATGGTCTTGAAAACCAATCATCGAGTCGCTAGAAAAATAAAGTAACCCGCCTGGCTTCAAAATTTGTATGATATTTTTCCAGCCATTGAGGAATTCCTTTTCGTTTTCACAGAAATGGAGCACGCGGCTACAAATAATCGCATCCATCCGGGCGATATCCGTATGATCTTCAAAAATGCTTCTCTGCAGAATCTTTTGCGGATCCTTCCCAAAGCTCCTGGCCATATATTTTACCAGGTCAACCGATGATTGATCTGTATCTATAGCATAAACGTCAAAGTCCCGTTGAAAAAAATAAATCAGGTTTCTGCCCTCGCCACAGCCCACATCAAGGATTTTCTTAACCGAAGAAAAATGGCCCTTGAGAATCAAATCCAACAATTCCAGATCGATATCACCAAATACATTGTTATAATTCTCTTCGGCCGAGGACATTATTAAGTTAATGTTAATTGAGGAAAAGGAAGAATTAATTTGGAGATAACAATAGAGTTGTTTATAATTATTTCTATTATTCTTATTTTGTATTTAGAATCTTGAACAACGAAAAAACCAAACGTTTGAGAGGGGCTGGTTCGCTTAATCCTTTTGGTATGCCAATACTAATTTTTTCCAGCTCCTCTCTTTTTTTCGATCAATTTAATCTTTCGTAGATTCCGGCTACTCCCTGACCACCACCAACGCAGGCCGTTACCATTCCATACTTTTTCTCCCTTCTTTTCAATTCATTGAATAAGGTAATCGAAAGTTTCGCTCCGGTACATCCCAGCGGATGTCCTAATGCAATGGCCCCACCATTTACGTTTAAGGTTTCTGGATTCAAATCCAATTCACGAATGACAGCCAGTGACTGAGCAGCAAAAGCTTCATTGAGCTCTACCAAATCCAAATCACTTTGTTTCAGTCCCGCTTGTTTCAACGCTTTTGGCACAGCTTCGACCGGACCAATTCCCATGATCCTCGGGTTGACACCTGCTGTTGCATAAGATACCATCCTGGCGATGGGCTTAAGATTGTATTCTTTCACCATCTTTTCTGACATCACCATGACAAAGGCTGCTCCATCTGAAGTAGGTGAGCTATTGCCTGCTGTTACCAATCCCCCTTGCTTAAAGGCTGGTCTTAATTTGGCCAGACCCTCCAAAGTGGTATCAGCCCGAACACATTCGTCGGTATCCACGGTGAAAGTCTTACTTTTCTTTTGTCCATCCTCAACAAAGACATCCTCTACCTCGATGGGTAAGATCTCATCCTTAAATTTTCCATCAGCGATTGCTTTGGCGGCTTTTTGGTGGGACTGCACGGCAAAATCATCTGCATCTTCCTTAGAAATATTGAAGTCCTTGGAAATTTCCTCGGCTGTCAGGCCCATATTCAGATAATACTCCGGATGCTTATCCGCAATCCTCCAATTCAGTGCAGCTTTATAGCCGGTCATAGGAACCAAAGACATAGATTCGGTTCCTCCTGCAATGATGCAATCGGCTGTACCTGCATGGATTCTGGCAGAAGCCAGATGAATAGCTTCCAATCCGGAACCACAATATCTGTTGATGATCATGCCGGGGACTTCCATAGGTAACGACAATAAAGAAATCATTCTGCCCATCTGCATCCCTTGTTCTGCTTCAGGTATGGCGTTACCCACAATCAGGTCATCTACCCTTTTCGCATCGAATCCATCAATTGATTTTACGAGATGTTTGATCACATCCGCAGCTAAATCGTCAGGTCGGTAAAACCGAAAACCTCCTTTTTTTGCCCTGCCTACTGCAGAACGAAAACCTGCAACTACATATGCATCCATGTTATTTAAATTTTTTTAGTTTCTTAAAGGCTTACCCTTGAATAAAATACTTTGAATTCTTTCCTGTGTTTTTTGTTCTCCGCAGAGACTTAAAAAAGCTTCTCTCTCCAGATCCAATAGATATTGTTCTGAAACATTGGCTGGAGAAGTGAGGTCACCACCGTTCATGACGTAAGAAAGTTTTCTGGCAATCTTTGCATCATGCTCAGAAACGTAATTTCCGTAGAGCATGGCAGTAATACCCGCTTCAAACATGGCCATCCCTGTTCTTCCCTGAACTTTGATATCTTCTCTCATCGTAGGCTGGGTGTATCCGGCATCAGACAATTCAATTATCCGGTCCTTGGCATCTGCCAATAATCGTGCTCTGTTTAACGTAATCCTGTCGGAAGGTCGGAGGATAAATAATTCCCTGGCTTCTTCCGCTGATGTTGCCACCTTCGCCGTAGCGATATTCATAAAATACTCTTGTAGCCTGTTTAGTTCCGGATCACCTGGCATGTAAGAATCTGACGCACGAAGTGTGAGCTCTTTGGTACCACCACCACCAGGGATTAGACCAACCCCAAATTCTACTAATCCAATATACGTCTCCGCGTGTGCCTGGATCGCATCACAATGCAATGACAATTCACAACCACCACCCAATGCCAATCCAGATGGAGCAGACACAACAGGAACTGATGAAAATCGGGCGCGGGTCATGGTTTTTTGGAATTGTCGAATCATCAGATCGATCTCGTCAAACTCCTGATCTACGGCATACATGAAAATCATGCTAAGATTTGCCCCTGCCGAAAAATTCTGTCCTTCGTTACCAATCACCAGTCCCTTAAAATCTTTTTCAGCTATTTCTATCGAAGTTTGGATTCCCTCCACAACTTCTGCACCTATGGAATTCATCTTTGTGTGAAACTCCAGGTTGAGCACGCCGTCTCCCACATCGTATAGGGTAGCACCGGAATTGCTCCAAACGACATTTGATTCCTTGTAAGCGTCAAGGATTACCAAACCTTCGGTGCCGGGTACCAGCTTGTAAGATTTGGTAGGAATGTCGTAGAAATATTTTTTACCCTCCTTAAACTGATAGAAAGATTGATTACCAGCTGCCAGCATTTCTTCAACCCACTTGGCTGGAGTCAGATTCATTTTTTTCATCTGATCTACACAATCCTTCACTCCCATTACATCCCAGGTAGCAAATGGACCCAGCTCCCATCCAAACCCGGCAGACAATGCCTGATCAATTTGATATAGATCATCCGCTATTTCAGGAATTCTCATGGAACTATATCTGAAGACATCATAAAAAGTCTTTCGATAGAAGTCACCTACTTTGCCAGTCGCTGAAATGGCTAATTTCAACTTTTCTTTCAGATTTTCTACATTCTTGGTTTTATCCAGGATGTCCAGCTTGATTTTATCCTTGGGTTTGTATTCCATGGATTTGAAATCCAGCTCAAGGATTTCACTTGAACCATCCTTGTTTCTTACTTTTTTGTAATACCCCTGTTTGGTCTTATCTCCCCACCACTTTCGTTCATAGAGTTCCTTCACAATTTTGGGTAGCTCGAATACCTCCTTTGACTCATCATCTTTCAACCCCTGGGCAAGACCTTGAGCCACCTTTACGGCAGTATCCAAACCCACGACATCGAGGGTTCTGAATGTAGCGGATTTTGGTCGCCCAATTACGGGACCGGTCAGTTTATCCACTTCATTTACCGAAAGCCCCATTTCCTCAATGGTATGCATGGCAGACATCAGGGAGTAGATCCCAATCCTGTTGGCTATGAAAGCCGGGGTGTCTTTACAGATTACAGTCTCTTTACCCAGATACAAATCCCCATAATGAACCAGAAAATCTACGATCTCAGGATCGGTTTTCTTTGTTGGAATGATTTCCAACAAACGCAAATAACGAGGTGGATTAAAAAAATGGGCTCCGCAGAACTGTTTTTGAAAATGTTCACTCCTATCCTTGATGATCAGGTTGATCGGAATGCCTGAAGTGTTACTCGAAATAATCGCATTGGGATTTACATGCTTTTCCACTTTCTCAAACAATGTCGATTTAATTTCCAGGTTTTCTACGATGGCCTCGATAATCCAATCTGCATCTTTGATTCGTGGAAGGTCATCATCAAAATTACCAGTGGATATCAGCGAAGCTTTATCCTTGAGGTAAAGTGGGGATGGCTTAGAGCTAATGCTCTGCTGCAGTGATTCATTAACAATCCGGTTTTTTACAGATGGATGATCTAATGTGAGGTTTTTAGATTTTTCCTGATCCGTAAGTTCCCTGGGCGAAATGTCGAGCAATAAGACTTCTAATCCGACATTGGCAAAATGACATGCTATCCGGGAACCCATGATTCCCGATCCCAGCACGGCAACTTTTTTAATTTTTCGTTTCATAAATAAATTCCTGGGCTAACTGTTGAAACAATTGTTTGTCTTCAATGATATTTTTAATGGTACTAATAACTTCAAAAAATGCGACAAGCTTTGTCTGAGGTATCATTTGTTGAATCCGCTTGTTAAACTCCCTAACTGCCCGTCTCGAAATTTCTCGCTTCTCTTTACCTAGCGTTGTAAGACATATACGCACGGATCGTCCATCAGTTGGGTCTTTTTCCCTAACTACCCAACCCTTTTCTTCCATGCTTTTCAATATCCTGGTCAGGGACCTGGCCTCCAGACCCATTTGTGGAGCTATCTTAGTTGCAGCTGTTCCTTCTTCAACATCAATATTCAAAAGAACGAAACCAGATGATGCGGTAATATCAAATTCAGATCCATATTGATTATACATTCTGGAAATAGCGTGCCAGGTGGCTTTGATATTATAATCGATGGTTTCTTCTCTCTTCATTATATTTAAGGTAGATATAAATGCCGCATATTAACAACAAGGCATATGTATCAAAGGTAGTATAAATATGTTATGCATGCATACTAAAATTAATGTATATGAAGTACAATGAGCAAGAGCTCCACGAGATTCCAAAAAGACTGTACTCCTATATCGATGAGAAACCATTTACACACTGTATCGAATGTGAGAAATATCTGCTCTCCGATGACACCGAATATTTGGTAGAGCGGATTTGTAAAAATTATCCTGAGTATGGAACTACCGAAACCATTTTCGATTATGCGCTTTGCATGGAATGTGCCATGAAGCTCCACAGCCAGATGTCTTTGGAATCTCAACGTACGCTTCAGAACTATTTCATGAAAAACATTGATTTGGAATCCCGAACTCAGAAGAAAAGTAATCTTTCAATTGATGATGCTATTTCAAATTGTCTGGTGAGTGGAAAAAACCTGAACGAATGCAAGGAATACCAGGTGTGTGCACATTGCGTGGGCGACAAAGTTTACATGGGAAATCCTCCCTACATGTTATCCGGTGTTGTGCTTGAAGAAATCATGAATATGCTATCGAACAAGACGCAGGACATCATGAATGGATTTTACAGCAGACACCGTACACCCACTCCTGGAATTTATGAGCCAGATCCAAGACTTATCCTGGTTTAATTGATAAGGTCTCCCCGGATTTCACGGATCCGCTTTCTTGCTTCAGCCGTATAGAGGCTTCCCGGATAGTCCTTCAAAAATTCCTGAAAGGTCTGAATGGCCAGGTCGTCATTTAATAAGTGATCCTGGTAAATGATGCCTTTTTCGTACATCGCATCATCTGCGAGAATATCCTGTGGGAAGAGCTCCAAAATTTTATTGAGATAATTGATGGAATTTTCGAATTGTCCCTTTTGCTTAAACAAGGATGCTAACCTCCAGTATGCTTCATCTACGATCGGATGACTTGGATTTTGATTGATCAATTGCACAAGGTTGGTAATAGCCGGATCAATTTTATGCTGAAAAATCATCAACTCAATATTGGCAAAAGTCTGCATGATTTTTTCCGTCGTATCGAAAACAGTGTTGTTTTTGATCAAGAGACTCAGATCAATAGCGTCATTGGATATTTCTCTGGTAGTGGCCAATTTTAAAATATCGAGATGACTTTGAGCCAGCGAAAAATTTCCTGTGTAGTAGTTAAGTTTGGCATTCCTCAATTTTGCTTCATAGCCAATGGGAGATTCCTTATTGCTTTTTTCCACCTGAGAATAAAGCAATGTGGATTCCCAGGGTATTCCATTCAATAGAAAAATATCTCCAAGGTCAATTTTTGCACGTGAAATCAAGTGGGGAGATGAGCGCGGATTATTGATCACCTGTTGTAGAATAAAAATAGCAGAGTCTTTTTCATCTAAATAAAATGCATGCAGCAATGCCTTGTTTCTTTGTGCCTCCAGTGAAATGTGGTTAAGCCCAATTTCCTTGATCAGATTATCATAATCTGCAATGAGATTTCGGATCTCCTCACGATTAACAGGAAATGTATTTTTAATCTTGTTTTCTTTTGCTCTGATCGTGTAGCGTTTGGAGATAGCATAATTATAGCTATCCCTGAATGTTTGCGCTACGTAATCAAATATACGGATGGCATCATCCCAGGCACCATTATCCATAGCTATCTGACCTATACGCATACATTCATCACCTTGAGAATTTCTCTTCTTGTCCATAGACCGGGCCTGAATAAAGGCACCGTAGAAATTTTTTCGTTGCAGCTCTACCCATATGAGTAAATCTGAATACAAATAATTATTGGGCTCGGACTGAATTTTTTTAATCAGAGACTGCTCCAGATAATCAAGATCGTCATCTTCTTTTAGGATGTTCTGAAAAATATTTTTGACATAGTTGATATTGAGCGGATTTTCCTTGGCATAGTTGATGTACTCATTTGTCATGGCCGGCTTGTCATTTTTCATTCGGTAGACACCAGCCATGTCCAGTGAAAATGAATATGGATTACCCGATGCTTTTCTGGCTTCTTTTATAAACAGGATGGCATCATCAAGAAGCTGTTGACTCACCAGATTTTGGGCAATTAAATTGAGTTGGAAAGGGCTCTCATGATATGTCTTCATCAAATAGTCTGAATACCCCTTCTTTTTATCGTCATCTCCGGATGCCTGATAGAGCGCGAGTACGTTGGATTCATATTGAAGGTTGGAAGGAAACATCTTCAAAACCTGCTTGATATATTTCTCAGCAGTTTTGAAATCCTTTTCGATAAGCAACAACTCAAAGTAATTGGAATGTATGATCGGAATGCTTGACTTCTTATCAGCTAGATCGGAATAAAGTTCACGGGCTTTTTCATACTCACCTTGCTGGTAATATTCATTGGCCAGCTGAGCCTGTTCATTTTGCTGACCATAGATTGAATGTCCAACAAAAATCAAAATGCATATGGTTGATAAGATTCTCACTTTATACACAGTTTCCCTATATACAAGATAATAATATAATTAGTTTATTTTAAAATAAGATCTATTATTAACGCTGTGGATTTGTGGGAAATTCCTAAAAATATAATTTGGAAATCTGATTTGTTTATAAGTCATGCGTTGTCTGTTGTTTATCTACAAGATGTTAGACATGTAACTTACTGATAAGTAATGATTTATATTTAGTAAGTAGATAACTCGAATATAGTATGTTGATAATAACGTAATACAATTTGTGTTGGAGAGATGTGGATTACATTAGAGATATTAGATGTTATTAGAGGCTAATGTTGTTAAGTAAGGCAGTAATGTGTTTACCGTAGGTTTTACACACTCTATTACACAGATATCCACAGCTTATAAGGAGATATCAAGAAGCATATCGAAATTAGATCTTACCTCTGTTTCCTTAGGAAAGTGTTTAACTGGTTCAGATGGTAAATCTTTTCTGATGTTACCAATTGACCAAATGCTGTCTTTATTACTATCAATGAGAAACCTCAGTGTGTATTTTCCTGGTGGGATATCGGTGAACCTACATGTACTACAGGAATATAGCTGTTGATGAACTTCTTTCTTTTGAGCACTTATCAACTGTATAAAATATTGGAGTGAATCGCTTTTGACATTGACAGTCATTGTCCCCATATTTTCTGTATTGGGAAACTTGTATTTAAGATCAAGGGCTGATAATGTATCTTCTTCAATAGAAATAAAAGACTGTTCACCAATATTTAGTTGATAACTGTATGTATCATATTTTGAGAGTAAGTTTTTTCTAATGACATCCAGAGTATCGGGATTTAGAGAATCAATCTGTATCGTTTTATCCCACAATGCTATACTATCCAAAAGTTCTTTTCTTTTGATAAGCTGTGGAAGAAGAGCTTCTGTATAGTTGTGATTCCATTTGATATCTATATTTTGAAGATAAAAGAAATTCATACTATCCAGTACTACTTTAAACTTTGACAGATCCCAGGTTTTTACGGGCTTGGTAAAACTTAGTAGCAGACTTTGTTCCGGCTTTATGGTTTTAGTACTTGTTGGATTTGCCTGAACAGCAAATTCTACTTTTTTTCGTGAGCTTTCCTGAAACTTGATATAAGTAGTATCAACAGTAGTGTTTTTCAAGGAATCTATTGCTTCTATGATTACTCTGATACTATCTTTTGGATAGCCTTGAAAGGGGTTATAAAATCTCAAGGTTTCTCTATCTTCTGAAAGGCTGGAATTGATGGTCAGTACTGAATCAGTATCTAATATTTCATAATTAGAGATTTGCTTAGAGTATCTCATCTCATAATATCTACCACTTATTCTAGCTGAATTTACTTTAAGTTCAGAAGCATCAATTTGATAGGAATAAAATCTTAGTGAATCAGTGAGATTTACCGGGTTTATATTACCTGTTTGAAAGGCGTACTGTTCTTCATCTTCGTCAAAAGATAAATTCTTGTTGGCATCCTCAAATGCAATGAGTTTATAAAGACCATATTTTATGTTGTTGATGGCAAATGAGCCATTTTTGGTAGTAGATGTAAAATAGGTAGGAGTATCTTCAAAAATATTAGTTGAATCTGTTTTAGCATACAATGCGACTGTTGCTTTTTCAAGTCTTTTATCGGTCATCAAATCTTTTACAGTACCGAATACTTTCAATGAATCAATGAAGTCACCTGTAGAAAAGGCCAGCACAAGATTGACTGGAGGATTCTTTTCTGTGATATCTGTAATAGCGTCAAAGAAATTAAAA
Source organism: Cyclobacteriaceae bacterium (assembly GCA_965228595.1). Classification (GTDB taxonomy): domain Bacteria; phylum Bacteroidota; class Bacteroidia; order Cytophagales; family Cyclobacteriaceae; genus UBA7330. Next base: position 2,243,908 of record OZ245828.1, read on the forward strand.
GTATAGGTAGTCGTATCCTGAAATGGTTCTTCAAACAGTAGTGTAATGGTGTTCTTTTTGATAAAGTGTTTAAACTTGACTTTGGTTGTTGGAGATATGATCAGATTTTGTTTGATCTTATCCGCTGCTATTCTTTCATTAAATTCCAGGATCAGTGTTTTGTCATTAAAGTTTAACGTTTGATCAACTGGATATGAACTTAGGAGTACAGGAGGAATGGTGTCTTTTGGTCCTCCTGATACAACACCTGGATTAGCACATCTTTGAAAGAAAATTAGGATGAGAAGGATATTGATTCCAACTTTGAAATATTTCATTTCTTTAAAACGTATATTAGGCTTGAGTATTCTCCACTCGATTTTGCCTGACGATTGGATTTAAGCCCATTCTTAAGGGCAGATAGCATATTGTTACTTCCCTGGTATTTTTCACTAAGCCATGATACATAAAAAGTATCAAGTTTCATTGGATGAACTTTAACCAAAGATAGTTTACAGGTGGTTGCGAGTGCCTTGAATGATGACTGAGAAAAGTGATATAGATGTCTTGGTACATCATAAGCAGCCCAATACTTCTTGTAGTGGAGTGCGTCATAGGAATTGATATTTGGTACCGCAATAAATAGGAGCCCGCCTTTCTTAAGTTTTTTACGTAGGATTTTTAAAACGCTTTTCAGGTCATGTACATGTTCTATAACATGCCAGGCAGTAATCACATCGAAGTCATCTTCATTAGAAACTTTTTGGATCGTATCATGAAACTTGATATTTGAATTGTTCAGTTGCTTAATATGTGGATCATAGGCTACAGAATCCCATCCTGATTTGTGCATGAAATCTATGAAATGACCGGTGCCACATCCGTAGTCTAGTATTCTACCTGGTTTTTTGTATGAAAGGATTAAATGTCTTTTAGATCTAAGAGTAAAAGAACGTGCAATTTTATATATGCCATTGATGAGATTATTTGATTTGTTGGCATGAGAGATGTATTTATCACTTTGATAGTACTTACCTATATTATTTTCATCGGGTCTAGGATTAGTAAATACAAGACCGCATTTATTGCAACGTACCAGGGCGAAGCTTTCCTGGCTGATGGAATAGTCAGTACAAATTAAATGATTGGTGAAAAGCGTATGCTTGCAAGAGGGACACTCTTCTAGTTTTTGATACATGCTATCTTCCTATATAGACCATTAAAACAGAAACATCTGCAGGTGATACTCCACTGATTCTTGATGCTTGTCCTATTGTAGATGGTTTAATCTTTAATAATTTCTCTTTGGCTTCTTTAGATAAGGAAGGAATGTCGTTGTAATTAAAGTCAGGATTAATATTTTGATTTTCCAATTCATTCATTTTCTCACTGTTCTTCTTTTCTCTTTCAATATATGTCTCGTATTTGATTTGGATTTCAGCCTGCTCTATACTTTCAGTAGAGAATTGATTGAGTTTGGATTGTAATTCAGGGTATATGATTTCCAGATCATGGATGGAAAAATTAGGTCTTTTTAGTAATTGAGACATTGAAGATTTGTCTTTTACTGGTGCCTGATCTACGGATGCTAATAATGGATTTATAACATCTGGTTTGAATTTAATGTCTTCAAGCAATGATATGACGTTCTTTGTCTGCTGTTCTTTATCAAGCATCTGCTGATATCTTGAATCATCTGCCAGTCCTAAACCATAACTAAGTTTAGTGAGTCTAAGATCAGCATTATCCTGTCTGAGAAGTAATCGGAATTCAGCACGGGAAGTAAACATTCTGTAGGGCTCTTCTGTGCCTTTATTAATAAGGTCATCGATCAGCACACCAATGTAAGCCTGAGACCTACCAAGGATAAATGGTGGTTGTTCTTTCACCTTCAGATGTGCATTGATTCCGGCCATCAAACCCTGGCAACCTGCTTCTTCATATCCAGTGGTACCATTGATCTGACCAGCGAAATAAAGGTTTTCAATGAGCTTAGTCTCAAGTGTAGAGGATAGTTGAGTGGGTTGGAAGAAGTCATATTCAATGGCATAGCCTGGCCTAAACATCTTAACTTGTTCAAATCCTGGTACTTTTTTCAAAGCATTATATTGTACATCTTCAGGTAAGGAAGTAGAAAAACCATTGACATAGATTTCTACCGTATTCCAACCTTCTGGTTCAACGAAGATCTGGTGTCTGTCTCTGTCTGCAAAGCGATTGATTTTATCTTCTATGGAAGGACAATACCTTGGTCCAAGACCCTGGATCCTTCCGTTGAACATGGGAGATTTGTCAAATCCAGTTTGAAGTTCATTGTGTACTTCAGGGCTGGTATAAGTAATCCAACAGCTCTTCTGTTGTGTTAAAGGTGTTGTTGAATTTAAATAGGAGAATTTACCAGGAAGGTCATCTCCGGGTTGTTCGGTCATTTTAGTATAGTCCAGACTACGTCCATCTACCCTGGGAGGAGTACCAGTTTTCATACGGCCTGATTCAAACCCCAATTCAATGAGTTGTTCTGTAATTCCTGTGGCAGCCCTTTCACCTGTTCGACCCCCACCAAATTTCTTCTCTCCTATATGTATGACTCCGTTTAGAAAAGTACCGTTTGTTAGGACTACGGATTTCCCGGGTATTTCAAGTCCAAGGCTGGTTCTTACACCTGCCACCCTCTGGTCCTTTACAATAAGACCTGTAACCATCTCCTGCCAGAAGTCTACATTTTCTATGCCTTCTAGGGTAAGACGCCATTCTTCTGCAAATCGCATTCGATCGGATTGTACCCTTGGACTCCACATGGCTGGTCCTTTGCTCCGATTAAGCATACGAAACTGGATGCTGGTCTTGTCGCTTATGATACCTGAATAACCTCCCAGTGCATCTATTTCACGCACGATCTGTCCTTTTGCGACACCGCCCATTGCGGGATTGCATGACATTTGGGCAATCGTATTCATGTTCATGGTAGCCAACAGCACTTTGGAACCCATGTTAGCAGCAGCTGCCGCAGCTTCACAGCCGGCATGCCCTGCCCCCACTACAATGACATCGTATTCTTTAAACATATGCAGAGATGTTTCACGTGGAACATCAGACCCAAAGAACCCCTTTGAGCTTTGAATTGTTCCACGTGGAACGTTAAATTTTCAGCAAAGATATACACGTGTTTTCTTTCTTGCGCATGATTGCTTTTTGATTTGGTGTTTTATCATCATATCCCAGTAGATGAATGACCCCATGAATCATTACACGAGCGAGTTCATGATCAAATTCAACCTCATACTTCAAGGCATTTTCTTTAACGCGGTCAATGCTGATGATGATTTCTCCATTGACCACCCTGTCCTTTTCACTATAATCAAAGGTGATGATATCGGTGAAAGTGTCGTGATTCAGATAGGATTGGTTGATTTCCAGGAGCGATTCATCTGTGGTAAAGACATAAGAAAGCTCCTCTAATGTGTAGTCTTCTTCGAGGATCACACCATTTATCCAATCTTTTAATTGTGCTTTCTCAAAAGGAAGATCGAAGTCGATGGCCGAATTCTGAAAATATATCGGAATCATTCAAGTGATCAGGAAAGATAGAAAAGCATTTCTACCTGTCTGCCATCATCATTAAAATGGACCTCATCGCACAAATGCTTCATAAGAAAAATTCCTCTTCCACCTGGTTTGTTCAGGTTTTCAGGAGAAGTAGGATCAGGTAAGCTGTGGTAGTCAAAACCTTGTCCCTGATCAGAAACAATAAACTTTATATGACTATTGTCGAGTATCAGTCTCAGAGTCACATTCTTTTTGCTATCGTTCTGGTTGCCATGTAGGATGGCATTATTTACTGACTCCGTCACTGCAATCATGATATTACCATAAATGTCATCATCCAGAGAATACTTCTCCTTGGCATTGTCGATGAAACTTTCAATAATCCTGATGTTTTCAGATAGAGATGGTATTTGAATTTGAATCTCGTTCATTGTTATTCCTCTTCACTCAAGCGTCTAAAATAGTCGTTTACTTCTTTTTTATAAAATGGATTTAGCTCAATTGGTATAGTTTTTAATAATTCTATCTCATTTTCTCTGGCTTTGAGATATTCTTCGTATGCCGGCGGGTTTTTTCTTTGATAGTTATCTGCCGTTTCCCCTTCCCTCTCCGGGTCAAACTTTTGCTCACGCATTGATTCTTCGGCTTCCAACATCTTGGTCACAAGTTTTTTCTGCCGTTCAATCAGCCTTTGAGTTAGCTGCTTATTCACCAACTCCAACTCACTCTCTTCCATCTCTTTTATGATCTCATTGAGGGAATTTCCAATCTTTTCTCCATCTGGCTGACCATTCAGTTTTTCTTGCAGTGCCTTCATTTGTTGACGGATCATCTCCTGCTCTGCAGCCATGCGAGCCAGTTCTTCAGAAAGCTCCCTTCCGGATTTGCCGCTCTTTTTCAATTCCTCAATCTGTTGACCCAACTGCTTTTGTAGTTCGCTCAACGATGGCTGTTCAGAAGGATTACCCGAGGCCATGCTCATGGCATTTTGCATTTGCTGAAGAACATCCGAGAGTAGCAAGGCCAGATTATTTACAGATGTCATGGCAAACTGTTGATGGCTCATGGCTTTTCCTTTGTTTCTTTCCCTTAGCTCATTCATTGCAGATTCCAGATTTTCGTTGATAGTCCCTACTTCGCGGGTAATAAATGCACTGATCTGAAAAACGCGTTCAGAGAGAGAATATAAACTGTCTTCAATGATCTGAGCATTGTCTATAAGCTGTAGCTGTTCTTGTGATAACTCTATAAACCTGGGGTCTGATTGTCTGACCTTTCTGAATTCATCAATGATTTCTTCCTGATCAAAGGAAAGTTTAACCAGGTTATCCAGGATATTTCGAAGGTTATCAATGTTTTCCTGCATCATGTCCATCTCCATATTGTTCTGCATTTCGGACATTTTCTGAGCGAGACTCTTCATTTGCTCACTGGTTTCCTGCTGCTTTGATTTTGTTGCTTTGTTTGGCTTGCTGTTTTGTTTTAGCTGTTCGGACAACTCCTCCAGATTCTTTTTGATGTCTTGCTCGTCCTGTTCAAAATCCTGTAGCGGTTCCGGGTTTTTCATCTCCTGGTTCAACTGCTCCATCTTTTCGATCTTTTCCTCCAGGTCCTGGAATTTTTCTTTGATCTCTTCCTGCTGAGAACTCACATTTTCGTCCTTCTCCATTTGAGAGATCTTTTCTTGTTTTTCTGCGAGTGACTCCAACTCTTTGATGTTTTCTCCAAGCATAGATTCTAACTTGAGACGTTTGAAAAGTTCCAGCGCACGCTCTAATTCATTTTCAAGATTTTTCTCATTTAGCTGCAGCTTTTCCAGTTGATTTCGAACCTGGTCAGAGTTGGCATTTTCTTCCAATAGCTTTTTCAGCTCGTCATATAGCTTCTTTGTCTTCTCATCCAGGAGCTCGTTCATCAGACTTTGGAGCTGCTCTGTCTTTTCCTTAATCGACTGATCCTGCTCTTTAAATTCTTCCTGGCTTTTCTTCAGGTTATCGAATTGCTCTTTCAGCTCCTCAATGGATTTTTCCAGCTCTTCCCTGTCCTCCAGGATGTCCTCAGCCATCTTCTCTTCCTGCCATTCCATCTTATTCTTCGTCTTGAGGCGCTCTTCCAGCTCCTTCAGCTTGTCATTCAGAGATTCCACTTCGCTCTTTGCCTGGTCCAGCTTTTCTTCAGACTTCCTGGATTTTTCCTCCAGCATGTTTTCAATCGCATTTTCATCCGGTTTTTGGAAATAAAACCTCTGGGTTCGGCTTTCTTTGGGTCCATTGATCCCATCATTGTCTAATGCACTCAGATAAAATTCCAAAGTCTGTGATTTTTCCAGGGCCAGCGTATCCAGTGGCCAGCTGAAATAAAATTTGCGATCCTGCTGGTTGATATTGGCCAGCAACCTTACCTTCCTGAAAGGATCACTGAATCCTTTTCTATAGCTTAGACTCACTGCAGAGACGCCATAATCATCGTGAAGAGAACCCGACAATTCAATGGATTGGTACAAAATAGTATCAGGGAGATAGACAACTTGTATTTGTGGGTATTCATCCTTTACCACTTTTACATGGTACTCTATCTCAGATCGGTTGGATCCAAATTCATTCTTTAGCTGCAGGTTATAGGTAAAATCTGACAAGGCTACTTTTTCAAGTAGAAAGGTTTTATCTGTTTTGTTTTCAAAGTAGCTGGTTTTTTCATTAATGATCAGGTGAGCGGATGAAGTATTGGTGGTGTTGAGGTTCCATTTGATCCTGGTCCCTTCTGGAATCAATAAGTTGCCTGTGTTGGCAATTGTTTCATCATCCAGCCTGGTATATCTGGGATAGTCCAGATCGATGGAGAATGTTCTCAGCTCGGGTCGGTCAAGTAACCGGATGTTATATTCATCTGAGAGGTAGCCAGCAGCTTCAAACTGAAATGACATGGGGTTATTTACACTATTGAACTTAAACCCAAACGAATCATTGTTAAGTTTTGCAAGTTTGATTCTCCGGTTTTCAGTTAGGATATATACAGACTCCGGAATGCTTTCACCTGTTACTTTTAGTTTCAGTTCCAGATTTTCATTTCTGAAGACATTCAGGTCGGTATTTTGAAGGAGAAATTCAAAGGGTGCTTTCTTTTTAAACTGCTGATCATACAGCATTATCCTTTTAGAGCTTTCCGTTACTGCTGGTGTATTGATGAAAGAAAGCAGAAACAACACAGTGATCAGCACCAGAAATGCATATAGGTATCTCTTGAGTATGCTGAAATCTACGGCTTGCTGAAACTGAAAAACATTGAGCTCGCGCGTCTTCTGGTCAATGGCAGCAGCTAGCAAAGAGGTATCACTTGATGTTAACACGCTGATTTGCAGATAGTTAACAAGCTTATCGCTGATTTCAGGAAAATGATTCCCGATGTCTCTGGAGGCCTCAATGTCTGAAATATTTTTTCCGATGTTAAGCAGCTTCAGTAGCGGCATGATAACAAGGGTGATTAAAGGAATCAAAAAGATGAGTAACAGCGCGAGGAGAAGGATAAGTCTGATAGTGGATGGAAACCAAAAACTATTTTCCAGCAAGATGACTACGAGGAACAATGAAATAAAAGACAATAGCGTAATTAGCCCACCCTTTACCAATTGTCGGAGGTAATACTTTCTCTTATACTGTCTGATCTTATGTTTGATCACATGAATGGCCATATTCTATCAATACGTATTATGTAAACGAAAGATCATATTTGGATATCGAGTTCCCTTTCAAAATATTCAATGATATGCATTTTTAAAAGTTTTTCCTGTTCTAACAGATCAAAATGTGGTAATTCACGCATGAGTTTCCAATGTGGCCAGCCATCTTCATCTATTCCCTCCAAATCATAGAATCCAGCATAAGAAAGTACTTTACAAATGGCAATGTGCATGAGGTCTTGCTTTTCCTCTTTCGAGAAGTTATTAACTCCCCGGCCAAGTTCCTGAACCCCAATCAGGAATAGCACAGCGTTTAGGTCTTTGGGTCGCTTATTGATTTTTTCATCTAAAACACCCATCAGTTTAACCCACTGCCTTTCTAAGTCAATATCTTTTTTATATACCATTTAACGGAAATTCATTAATTTTTAACAATGAATCTCTTCAGGATCACCGCAGAGGTGTGGAATGATTTTCTGTTGAACATTTTTCCAGCTGTCTGCATCAATTGTTATACTACACTTGTCAGGAATGAGCAATATATCTGTTCCAAATGTAAGATAGCCCTTCCGCGTACAAATGACTACCTCGATCCAACAAACAGACTGTTCCAAAAGTTTGCATATGAACCCAAGGTGAAGCACGTTTCCAGTTTCCTTGACTATAATAAACATGGAATAGCACGAAAACTAATTCATAGCCTCAAATATCGTGGTGAAATGGATATAGGTCTGATGTTAGGAAGAATCTATGGGGCAGATCTTCGTAAAACAGGTACACTTAGACCCGATATTATTTTTCCAGTGCCTTTGCATCATCGGAAACTGAAGAAAAGGGGATACAATCAAAGTGAAATGATTGCACTGGGTTTGTCTGAAAGCCTTGAGGTGGAAGTAAATACTAATATTTTGGTCAGGAAAACGTATACGAGCACGCAGACAAAAAAATCGCGGGTCAGTCGTTGGGAAAATGTGGGAAACGTGTTTGAAGTTGTTTCTCCTGAACTGTTATACAACAAACGGGTGATGCTGGTAGATGATGTATTGACTACGGGAGCCACCATGGGATCACTGGCCAGCCAGATTGCAAAATGTGACGTGCATGAGATTTACCTGGTGGCGATGGCCGCAGGGTCATAAAAAAACCGAATCAGTTACGATCCGGTTCTTCAATTTGTGAAAACAGTTTCTTAGTAATTTGTTCCTGCGCGAATCATGGCGCATCGGAAACCAATTGTCGCAGTAGCAGAATCTTCGAAAAGAGCTCTTCTTGTACCTGGTGACATCCAGTAGGCAACATCAGCCCATGAACCACCTTTGTAAACCCTCATTCTTTTCACAGGTGGAGTGTCTACGTTGTAAGCTCCCTGCAGACCAGAAGTTTCTACCCAATCTTCTTCGGTATAGAAATCTTCGTTACCGATAAATGTCCAGCCTGCATCATAACTATCTCTTGGATCCAGCTTTCCGTCACGTCTTACAGGGTTCATATCTGCCACATCCTGGAAGGTTAGTGGTCGATAAACGTCCTGTACCCACTCATTCACATTTCCGGCCATGTTGTAAAGTCCAAAATCATTAGGTGGATAGTCATAAACGTAGGTAGGGATCATGGCACCATCATTAAGCTTACCAGCGATACCTGCATAGTCACCCCGTCCTCTTTTGAAATTGGCCAGGAAATAACCCATGCTTTTACCGTAAGGATTTCTCAATGCGTGACCATCCCATGGATAAAGTCTTCTGTGTGTTTGGTTTTCGTCTAACCACTGTGTACCGATAAGTGCCTGAGCAGCATATTCCCACTCGGCTTCTGTTGGCAGTCTGTAATCAGGAAGTACAACTCCGGATTCTAAAGGAATTCTTTGAGAAGCATTGCCTATTGCAGTGGCTTCTGCTCCTGCAAATTCTGCATCACCACTTGCCAATGGATCTAGCAATCCGGCATCTTCGGCCAATTTCAGGTTTACTACTGAAGTTCTCCATTTACAGTAATTCACTGCTTGTCTCCAGTTTACACCTACAACAGGGAAATATCTGAAGCCAGGATAACGATAATAATGATCTACATAAGGATCATTAAAAGCTAAATCTCTTGTCCAAACGGTCGTATCAGGTAGGTTGTTTCTCCAGAAATATTCGTCGGAATCCTGTTTGATGTAAAACTCATATTCCAACCAGTTGATGTTGGATACTTCTGTTTCGTCCATATAGAATGATGCTACTGTTACAGTTCGCTCCACATTGTCATGGGCATGGGTAACATCTTCTTCGAAAGTCCCCATAACAGTCCTACCACCTTCGATGAATACGAGGTTTGGACCTTCTGGTTGACCACTAAAATCATTTACTTGAAATCCTCCTTCTTCGTTGAATTCCAATCCGGTGGCATTACTCGCCGAGCCCGGGTTAGAGCTGGTGGGATTGCCACCACCCCCGCACGAAGCGAGGAAAACCAACACCGATAGCACGGATGTTGGATACATTGCTGCATTCACAAATCTTTTCATAACCTGTTTAAATTTACTTTGACGCGCACAAAATACTAATAAATACAATTAATTCAAAAATACATACAATAATAGTATTGAATCGATTGTACACAATATCTAATGTCAAAAATGAAAAAAAATTGTGAAAAAAGTGGGATTTTATGCATTAGTTGTCACCAACTGCATAGAATTTAAGGTTTTGATCGCCTTTTTGACCTCGTCTATCTCTTTCACACTGATAATGAGCTTGTTTTTATATTCACGCATACTACAGTTTTTGGGATGCTGCTGGATAAATGCCAGAACAGCACCAAAAATGTCGGACTTAAAGTATGTTTCATCTTTTTTCTCTGAAAGGTAGCATCGCATCACCTCATTTTTGATGGTGAGTTTTTCGAAGCCAATTTTGCTGGCCAGCCAACGAAGCTCTACAGATTCAATAAGATTATTCACATTATCAGGGATGGAACCGAAACGATCTTTAAGTGTGGTTTTGAATTTGGCAAGCGATTCCCGATCATTGATATTGTCGAGTTCCGAGTAGAGCGCCAGTCGTTCGGAAATATTGGAAACATAAGATTCTGGGATGATGAGTTCCAGGTCCGTTTCGATGATACAATCTTCGATCATCTGTTCCAGATGGTCTTCACTCAGCGATTCGGTTTCAAACAAACTTTTAAACTCGGTTTCCTTAAGTTCATGCACGGCCTCATCAATGATTTTGTGATACATCTCAAAACCAATGTCATTGATAAAACCACTCTGCTCCGAACCAAGTAAGTTTCCGGCTCCCCGGATATCGAGGTCTCTCATGGCTACTTTAAATCCATCGCCCAATTCAGAGAATTCCTCCAGGGTATTCAACCGCTTTCTTGCATCTGACGACAGGGCAGATACCGGGGGTGTCAACAGATAACAGTAGGCCTTTGTGTTCGATCGACCTACCCGACCACGCATTTGGTGAAGATCGGAGAGGCCAAATGTATGAGCTGAATTGATGATGATGGTGTTGGCATTGGGGATATCCAGCCCCGATTCAATGATGTTGGTGGAAACAAGAACGTCATGCTCGCCATTGATGAACCTGAGCATCACTTTTTCTAATTGCTTACCGTCCATCTGACCATGGGCGATCCCGATTGAAGCATCAGGCACCAACTTGAGCACTATATTGGCAACTTTTTCTATGTCACTCACTCTGTTGTGCACGAAGAAAACCTGTCCTCCCCTTCGCACTTCATGGCTGATGGCATCACGAATAATTTCATCACTGAATTCATTGATTTCTGTGACCACCCCTCGCCTGTTGGGAGGTGCAGTGGAAATGATGGAAAGGTCGCGTGCTCCGAGCAGTGAAAAGTGAAGTGTCCTTGGTATGGGAGTAGCTGTTAAAGTGAGCGCATCCACATTGACGCGCATCTCCTTTAATTTTTCCTTCACTTTCACACCAAACTTCTGTTCCTCATCGATGATCATGAGACCCAGATCTTTGAATTCGATGTCCTTATTTACGATGCGGTGGGTACCTATAAGGATATCAATTTTCCCATCCTTAATCTTTCTCTTGACCTCATTGATCTCCCTGGTTGACTTAAATCTGTTGATATAGTCCACGGTAACCGGGAAATCAGCAAATCTTTCTGAGAAGGTTCTGAAATGTTGCAGTGCGAGGATGGTGGTAGGGACCAATACGGCTACCTGTTTACCATTAAGCACTGCTTTGAAAGCTGCACGAATAGCTACTTCTGTTTTTCCAAAACCCACATCCCCACACACCAGTCTGTCCATTGGGTGTGGCTGCTCCATATCTTTTTTCACATCTATGGTGGCCATGGCCTGATCAGGTGTATCTTGATAGAGAAATGATGACTCTAACTCTGCCTGAAGATAATTGTCTTGCTCAAAAGCAAACCCGGGGGCTGCTTTACGCTTGGCATAAAGCTGGATAAGATCTTTGGCGATGTCTTTGATCTTACTCTTGACCTTCTTCTTCTTGTTTTCCCATTCAGGAGATCCAAGTTTACTGATATTGGGAGGTTCGCCCTCTTTCCCGGAATATCTGGAGATTTTGTGCAATGAATGAATGCTTACATAAAGCAGATCATCGTCTTTGTAAATGACCCGAAGTGCTTCCTGCTTGTGGTCATTGACTTCCACGGTTTCCATCCCGACAAATCTGCCAATGCCATAATCCACATGCACCACATAATCTCCGGGCTGAAGTGTCTTGAGTTCTTTTAGTGTTAAGGATTTTGATTTGGTAAATCGCTCCCTGGTCTCAACTTTGTGGTACCTGTCAAAAATCTGATGATCAGTGTAGCAAAGGAGTTCATGTGTGTTGTCAATAAATCCTTCCCTCAAACTGGCTACAATCCCATGAAATTGTAATTCGGGATTTATTTCCTGGAAAATAGATTCCAGCCGGTCAATCTGCTTCTGAGATTCTGAAGCAATAAACTTTTCCAGAAAATTGGATTGATGTCCCAGGAGGTCAGATGCCAGCAAATCAAATTTCTTATGGAACGTAGGCTGGGGCCTTACCTCAAATTGAATGACCTGATCATGTGATAAATAGAATCGCTTTCCAAATTCTATTTTTTTCATGGATTCGGTGAGCGTTTTGAAACTGCTTTCTGAATCAAAAAGATCTTCCGGTTTTAACACCACCTGAGTGTTTCCACTTATGGCCATGATCTGATCGAAAGACTCTTTAGCCTTTAAAAATCCTTTCTCTATGAGATCAGTTGTTTCCCTGTAATCTTTAAACCATGTGATTGTATCATCCGGAAGGAATTCAAAAAAGGATTGGCGTTCTTCTTTGATCAGCTTATCCTGCACATTTGGTATAAGGCTAATCGAATTAACATCTTTGGTGGAGATCTGTGTTTCCGGGTCAAAAAGCCGGATAGATTCTATTTCATCACCAAAAAGCTCCAGTCTGAAAGGATAATTGTCGGAAAAGGAAAAAACGTCAATGATTCCTCCCCGCACCGCAAACTGACCGGCTTCATAGACGAAATCATTTTTTTCAAAACCATACTCTATCAGTAGCTCCGTCACAAAATCAACATCCAGCTTTTCCCCGACGCTGGCTTTCATGGTGTTCTCCACCAGGGATCTTTTGTTGATGACTTTTTCGTACAGGGCATCAGGATAGGAAACAATCACAATTTTTTCCTTTGCATTGATTTTGTTCAATACTTCTGCCCGCTGCAATACATTGGCATTTTCAGTTTCTTCAAACTGGTAAGGCTTTTTGTATGAACTTGGGAAAAAATAGATGGTCTGTTCAGGGAGGAAGTTTTTTAGATCATTCTGGAAGTAAGCAGCCTCTTCTTTGTCATGTAAAACAATCAGGTGTGTTTTTTCCAGCGATTCGAACAGTGCGTGAACGATCAGACTGTCTATACTGCCGGCCAGACCTTTAATGGCAATTGTATTTCCTGAAGAAAGTGCTGTGATCGCACTTTTCACATGCAAACTTTCCTTGTATGTATTTTTTAAATTCCTAAGATCCACCCTGAACGCATTAATTGGGACGCAAAAGTAACTGATATCGCTTGATAAACTATATTGAACCTATTTCACAATATATATGTTCACTTTTCGTCTAACTAATTAACAAGGAGGTTCAAAAAGCTTAATTAGATTATTTTAAGAATTTGTAGAAACTTTAGTTGACCTTCATGCGTTATATCAGTAGAAAGCATAAAGCAACATAGTTGCAAAGATTTCTTTTTAGGTTAGGTTGGTGATAGGCGTTCATCGATTCCAGATGGGCGCCTTTTTTTATAATAGATTCTGACGCAGTCTATTGGTCACTCTTTCCAGTTCAACCAGCGATTCAATAGCAACAAGCTCATCGGTACGAATACCCAATAGTTTTGAAGCCTCAGCGACTTGCTGTCTTTCTTCCAATGCATATTCATCATCTGCAGAACTCATTCGAATGGCATCGTATATCAACACCTTATCAAAGCTGGTAATCGTTTTTTTATTGAATGAATTAAAGATCTTGACCAGATCAGATTTTTGGTAGTCAAAATTTAGCCACGCCTGTACAATTTCTTCGTCTACTCCAACCTGATCAGCCAGATCAACGGTTAACCATTCCATTTCAGGATCCGATACCAGACCATCTGAACCTGCAATCTTCAATAGCGCGTAACCATATTCTTTCCATGATTCCTCAGGCACCATAGTGATTCCATAAAATGCTGGGGATAGTTTTGAGTATTCGGATATCATTCTGTTAATGTTTAAATATTATTCTGAACAAATTAAATTACTAATATTGACGGCAGATCAGAAATCATTACATAATTTAAGTATTTCGAAATAACCTAAGAAGCATGTTTACAGAAAAAGATAATCAACAAATACGGGAGCATGGTATTGATGCAAAAATAATTGAAGATCAAATCGCACATTTTAAGTCAGGATTTCCCCCTTCGGTCCTGATTGATGCCGCCACAGAGGGTAATGGTTTACATATTTTAGATGAAAAGGAAGCTGATGATCTGATCCGATTCTATGAAGGCCATAAGGGTTCCCTGGAGATTTTAAAATTTGTTCCAGCGTCGGGAGCAGCAACAAGGATGTTCAAATCTCTTTTTAGTTTTTTAAATGATTATTCCGGAAGCGAAGTAGATTATGCTAAACTACAGGCCGACCAAAGTGCCGGATCCGTTTTTACTTTTCTGAAAAAACTGCGGGATTTTGCATTCTATGAAGATTTGAAGGATAAATTCATGGAGGTGAAAGGGGTCAGTCTAGAAGAAGCCCAATTGAAAAGGGATTATACTTCAATTGTGGATGTTCTTTTATCGGAAGAAGGATTAGGTTATGGCAGTCTACCCAAAGGGCTTTTGCAATTTCATAAATATGATGGATATTCCAGAACACCCGCAGAAGAACATTTGTATGAAGGAGCAAATTATGCTGTGGATGATAAAGGGAATGTAAAACTCCATTTCACCGTTTCCCCCGAGCATTTGGAGAAATTCAAGGCCCATATTAATTCCGTCAAGGGGAAATATGAAGCTGAATTCAATGTTAAGTTTGAGGTTGGCTATAGTATTCAAAAAAAATCTACTGACACCATCGCTGTAGACATGAACAATGAGCCATTCAGGAATGAAGATGGTTCTTTGTTGTTTCGGCCTGCCGGGCATGGTGCTCTGCTGGACAACCTGAATGACCTTGATTCGGACGTAGTCTTTATCAAGAATATAGACAATGTTGTCCCAGACCGATTGAAGCCAGAAACCATTAAATACAAAAAGGTTATTGCGGGTCTTCTTTTGAAATATAAAGAAGCAATCAAAGAAACGGTATCCGACCTGCGAGCTGGTAAAGGCCTGGAAGAAGCAATCAAACTATTAAATGATTGGCTTGGCTACCGCCCGGCTGCGGGATTTGATAAACTCAGCACAAAAGAGAAAACGGATCATGTAATCGGGAAGCTCAACAGGCCTCTCAGGGTGTGTGGAGTTGTGCAAAGTGAGGGAGATCCCGGAGGAGGTCCGTTTTGGGTTCAGGCAGAAGATGCCTCCGTATCACTGCAGATTGTAGAGACCGCTCAGATGAACCTAGATGATGCACAGCAAAAAGAAGTTTTTGAACGAGTTACGCATTTCAATCCCGTGGATGTAGTTGCTTATTTGAAAGATGTGGATGGAAAGAAATTTGATTTAATGAAACATCGCGATATGAATGCTGGGTTTGTCTCCAAAAAATCAAAAGACGGTAAGGACCTCAAGGCACAGGAGCTTCCCGGATTGTGGAATGGCAGCATGGCAGACTGGAATACGATTTTTGTCGCCGTACCAGCCATCACCTTCAATCCTGTGAAGTCTGTAAATGATCTGTTGAAATCGCAACATCAACCACAGTAATTCATCTTTTGAATTGAGCGGAAAGCAAGACAAGTCATTGTATTTTGTGGCACTTGTACCTCCTGAACCCTTTTTCAGTGAAGTACAAAAGATTAAACACGAGCTATCATCCAACTATCGAACGAAAGCCTCGCTTAAATCTCCTCCACATATTACACTTCATATGCCTTTCAGCTACCCTGAAAGTGCTGAGGATAGAATTTTTTCTGCACTGCATCGGGTCCATTTCGGAAAATTCCCGATTGTCCAAAATGGGTTTGGTGCTTTTGCTCCCCGTGTCATTTATATACGTGTAGAATCATCCTCACAATTGAGTACTCTTCATGAATCCGTCATGAAAAGTATTCGAAGTGAGCTAAAAATAGTGAAAGATTCATATCGGAATGAAGGCTTCAAACCTCATATGACCGTAGCCTTCAGGGATTTGCGACCGGCCATGTTTAAGCAGGCCTGGGAAGCCATGAAAGATGCTCATGTTTCATGTACCTGGGAAGCATGCTCATTTTTTCTACTGAAACATAATGGGAAGGAATGGGGTTTATTGAAGGAATTCGGAGATAGTTTAATAGAATAGGCCCTGCCGCATTAACTTTGCAGGCTTGTGATTTTGAGATAGTTATGAAGAGGATTTACTTTCTGGGGCTTCTGCTGGCAGGATCCCTAAAAGTCTACCCCCAACCAGCATGGGAAGGCAAATTTGAACAATTGGGTACGGCACTCCCCACACCCAATGAGTACCGAACGGCGTCTGGCACACCAGGACAGGATTATTGGCAGCAACAAGTGGATTATAAAATTCAGGTCACACTGGATGATGTGAATCAAATGATCAATGGTGAGGCAGGGATAACCTATCACAACAATTCACCACACGAGTTGCCGTACCTCTGGTTTCAGCTGGATCAGAATTTGAGAAAAGAGGATTCTGATTCCAGGACCACTCACACAGCCATCATGCCTAAAAGTATGTCTCCTCTTGATTTTCAGCAGGTCAAGAAACAGGATACTGATGTGGACGGATACGAAATAGAATGGGTAAGATCATCGGCAGGTCTGAGCTTAAAGTATACCATTAATAAGACCATGATGAGGGTGGATCTACCTAGACCTCTGCAGCCAGGTCAGGATATTGCCTTGTGGATCGCCTGGAATTATAAACTCAATAACCGATTGATCGATAGGTCAGCCAGGTCAGGATATGAGTATTTCCCCGAAGATGATAACTATCTATATACCATAGCCCAGTTTTTTCCCCGTGCAGCGGTATACTCGGACTACCAGGGATGGCAAAACAAACAGTTTTTAGGTGAGAGCGAATTCAGCACAAACTTTGGGGAATACCAGGTAGATATTTCTGTGCCAGCAGATATGATCGTGGCGGCAACAGGTACCTTGATGAATGCGTCTGAGGTATTGACAAGAACCCAGATGGAACGCCTTGAGTCGGCAAAATCTACTTATGATAAACCAGTTTTAATTGTTACACCTGCTGAAGCAAGGAGAAACGAACCCAGTAGGATAAGAAAAACTAATCGATGGCACTTTGATGCTACCAATGTCCGCGATTTTGCGTTTGTCGCTTCTCGAAAATTTGTTTGGGATGCGATGGCTGTAAATGTCGGTGAAAAAGATGTACTTGCCATGTCTTTTTATACCAGGGAGTCCAATCCACTTTGGAAGAAATATGCCACCAAGGCCAGCGCACACACTTTGAAATTCTTTTCAAAGTACCTGTTTGAATATCCATATCCTGTTGCGATCTCGGTAAATGCAGCTTCCTTAGGAATGGAATATCCGATGATCAATTTTAGCTATGGCCGCCCTGACGAGCAGGGAAAATATGAAGATAAGGATATGTATGCATTGATCAGCGTCCTCATTCATGAAGTAGGGCATAACTATTTTCCGATGATTGTGAATAGTGATGAAAGGGCTTTGTACTGGATGGACGAAGGATTGGTTGCCTACATTCAATATTTAGCTGAGCAGGAATGGATGTGGGGTTATCCATCGAGAAGAGGACCGTCGGAAAAAGTGATTTCATACATGAATGGCACGCATGGTGATTTCAGACCAATCATGACCGACCCGGAAAATTTTGTGAGTAAATATGGAAATGCTTACCTCAGGCCCGCCACCTCATTCAATGTCCTGCGAAATCTTGTAATGGGACCGGAATTATTTGATCATGCGATGAAAACATATGCCAATACCTGGAAATTTAAACATCCTACCTACGCTGATTTTTTCAGGATTATGGAGGATGCCTCTGCGGTAGACCTGGATTGGTTTTGGAGAGCGTGGTTTTATTCCACTGACCATGTAGATATCGAAGTAAGCTCTGTAAAATGGTTCAGGATGTCGGAAGAAAAGACAACAATGGAATTCGTCGATTCAACAGCCATAAATCAAGAACCGTATTACTTCAACTATAAGAAAGCATATGCCGGTGAGTTTTTAGAAAAGCTGGATGATGAGAAATACCGGGAAAAGATGTCATCTTTTGATTTTTATGAAGTAACTTTTAAAAATATAGGCGGTTTGGTTAGCCCGATCGTGCTGGAGTGGAAGTATGAAGATACTTCCACGGAGATCGAACTTATACCTGCCGAGGTTTGGAGGCGCAACGAGCACACTGCCCGTAAGATATTTGTGAAAGAAAAGAAAGTGGCAAGTGTTCGAATAGACCCTGACCGGATGACCGGTGACGTAAATGAAAAAAATAATTTCTTTCCGAGAGTAGAACCATAACCCTAAATAAGATGAGACTGCTAATTCTTGCTTTGTTTTTGTCCACACTTTTTTTCTCCTGTAAAAGGACCAATCAAAATGGCGATGGTTCAGGTGAGTTAATCCTCTATAATAACCCACCAGCAGAAGGGTTTAACGTAGAGGGCTCTAATGCAATTGCGATTATGCTGGCAGATCAGGCCATGAATGCCATGGGTGGTCGTGAGGCCTGGGACAATACCAGATATGTTTCCTGGAATTTCTTTGGAAGAAGGCATCTGTTTTGGGACAAAATGGAAAACAAAGTCAGAATTGATAGAGATGACATGGTGATGAGTCTGGATATGGATGATATGACCGGCCAGGTATGGAAGGCAGGTGAAGCCATGCAACATGTAGATTCAATCAATAAGTATCTGAAATCTGCAAAGGATATGTGGATCAATGATTCATACTGGCTATTTATGCCGTTTAAACTCAAGGATTCAGGAGTCACCATCAACTACATTCGAGATGATACCACCAAAGCGGGAGAGCCTGCCAGTGTATTATGGTTGACTTTTGAGGAGGTGGGGAACACGCCACAGAATGCTTACGAAGTTTGGGTAAGCGATGAGACCCGGCTGATCCGTCAGTGGGCTTTTTTCAGAAATGCAGAAGACAAAGAACCTGCTTTCGTTTTACCATGGGACAATTATCAGCAGTATGGTGAAATTCTTTTATCTGGTGACAGAGGGGAGCGAAAGCTCACAGACATAAAAGTATGGGATAAAGCTCCGAAGAATGTATTTACCTCTCCTGATCCGATTTATAAACCAAGTTCATAAAATCTACGGCATCAACTTTGCGTTGTAGAAACAGATGCGAAGATTTTTTCTTATATCACTGATCGTGTGGCCATCACTATTGTGTGGCCAGGCAGAAAAAATACTGACTCGTCATCTGGAGAAATATGGTCAATCCACCTGGTCCCAAATCCAAACGCTGAAAATTCTTGGTAAGCAGGTGACCGAAGATTACAGCGCATTTCCAATTACAATCATCAATAAAGAAAACGTCCGTGTCCGCGTAGATGGTCAAAACTATATTCTGGCATTGGATCATCAGGTATTTTGGACATCTGGTCTCACCAGCTCAGATCTGCCAATTGAAAAATTGATCTTGCAACATGCTTTGACCTTAGGTAGCCCTTTGGCAAAATTTAAGGAGGAGTTGAAATATGCCGGATTAGAGGTTTTGGAAGGGACGATGTTCCACTCCTTTAAAAGAGGTTTGGAGGAATATTCCGTGAACTACCTGGTTGATAAAGAATCGGATGAGCTGAGGCACATTCTCCTGGAAATTGAAGGGAAACAGCCGATGACAGCACAGCTGACTTTTGATAAATATAAATCACATCATGGATTACTCTTCCCAACGGCAATGACCGTAAGGATGGAAGAAAGCTTCAAAGAATGGGTATTCGATGAGATCTTGCTGGGAATTGCTATTGATGATCAGCTTTTTGTAAAACCGAATAGTCAATAACAAGACATATTGGTCAATCCCGGCAACCTGGACGTTCTATCCTTCGATAGTAATAGTGAACAAAAAAAAATTTGAAATTATGAAAGCGGTTTGGAACAACCAGGTTTTAGCAGAAAGTGATGACACAGTCGTAGTGGAGAACAATCATTATTTTCCTCCTGAATCAATCGACAAAGCATTTTTTAAAGAAAGTAAAACCCATACTACTTGCCCATGGAAAGGTGAGGCAAGCTATTACACAGTATCCGTTGAAGGAAAGGAAAACAAGGATGCCGCCTGGTTTTATCCTACTACCAGCGAATTGGCTAAGAACATTGAAGGATATGTGGCCTTCTGGAAAGGTGTGGAAGTAAAGAAGTGAAGCAGCTTCCGGCCAAATTGACAATTTCTTAGCAGCTCACCAAGCCAATATGGCAGATCAACCATCGTTAAAATGATGTGGTATGAACCTTGAGATATCAATTTGATCACAAGATTGGAGCGTTATGAAAGTGGATAGAAATTTAATTAGGAATTTAGCGAGAACCGCAGATATATTGAATACCATCAATGGTGGGATGTCACAAACAACCATTAAGATTCATAACAGTGAGCAAGAATGGTTGATCAAAGTGAAAACCCCGGGGGTAGACCTTGACAATTTAAGATTGGAAGTTCTGGATAACCATTTATACATACATCAGATGATGGAGATTGATCAGAATTCTTCTGAAAAGGCCCCTTACGTAATATCCATGATCCCATTGATCAGGCAAATAAATATAGATGCGATTTCTGCGACGTTTGAAGACGGTTGGACGGTTATCAAATTGCCGTTTGATGAAATGGTAAATGGTCAGGAAAGACAAATCAAGATTGAAAGAAGGTAAGACCCTTAGAACAAGGAAAGCACAATCTTTTCCAGGTCTGATTTTTTCAACTTTTTGATGAGTTTAAATTTGGCTTCAGGATCTGTGTTTGGATCCTGAAGTTTCTGAAGTGTGGATTTATCAATATACTTTTCGAAATCATGGTTTGAATCAGCATCCATGCCGAAGACTTCTATTTCTTCCAGGGCGCTTTGCATGATCTCGCGGCCAATGTTTTTACTGGATTCAATGGGCTTATATTTAGCACTGCTGTCTCTCAAGGTCCAGCTACTATAATCAATTCTCAGCCCCTCAATTTGTTTGAGCCTCGGATCGAAATCACCAAAGATTCGTTTTATCACGGCATAGGCAGAGGATTTCCAAGCATCCAAATCAAACTGTTCGTTGTCCAGTTTGCTGATTTGTTTTTTGATCAACTCAGCGTATTTCTTATCTCTTGGCGACATAATTACACAATTTAGCTAATTGTACTCCAATTGATCACATTCTTACTTAAAGATTCAATCTGCTTTTTGATCGGGTAATTTTTCGATAGTGTGATTTCCGGGTCCTCATGGAGGACTTCAACAGCAATTGACCGGGCTTGCTTGAGAATTTCTCCATCTTTTCCAAGATCAGAAATCCTTAAATCCATCAAACCACTTTGCTGGGTTCCCATCAGGTCACCAGGACCCCTCAGTTTCAGGTCAACCTCGGATATTCGAAATCCATCATTGGTTTCCACCATGGTTCGGATTCTTTCTTTTGCCTCTGACGTCAATTTGTGGCCCGTCATCAGGATACAAAAGGATTGATCGGCTCCACGACCTACCCTGCCGCGAAGTTGATGAAGTTGGGATAAACCAAAGCGTTCGGCATTTTCGATTACCATCACAGAGGCATTGGGCACATCCACCCCCACTTCTATAACTGTAGTAGCCACCATGATTTTGGTTTCCTTATTAAGGAATCTTTGCATTTCCCAGTCTTTGTCTTCGGGCTTCATGCGACCATGAACGATGGATATCGGCATATTCGGATATCTTCTGGAAATGCCTTCGTACCCATCCATCAAATGATTGTAATCCAGGGTGGCAGATTCTTCGATCAAAGGGTAAACAATATAGACCTGGCGACCTTTTTCGATTTCTTTTTCGATGAAGCCAAACATCTGGATGCGTTTGGAATCAGTCATGTGATAGGTCTTGATGGGCTTCCGACCTTTTGGGAGTTCGTCAATGACCGAAATATCCAGGTCTCCGTAGAGTGTCATGGCCAGCGTACGCGGGATGGGTGTAGCTGTCATCACTAAAATATGTGGATAGGTACTCTTGTTTTTGCTCCAAAGTTTTGCGCGCTGCGCTACACCAAACCGATGTTGTTCGTCAATGATGGCCAAACCAAGCTTATTGAATTTCACCTTGTCTTCTAAAAGTGCATGCGTACCAACCAGGATGTGAATTTCACCAGCTTTCAAAGCAATGTCCAGCACCTTTCGCTCTGATTGTTTGGAGGAACCAGTGAGTTTGGCCACGCGGATGCCCAGCGGTTTGGCTTGCTCCTTCAGGTTGTTGAAATGCTGATCTGCCAGTATTTCCGTGGGGGCCATGAAGGCACATTGCGTCCCATTCCCAATGGCAATGAGCATACATAAAAACGCAACCATTGTTTTACCACTCCCCACATCTCCCTGGATGAGGCGATTCATTTGTTTGCCTGATCGAAAATCAGTGTATGCTTCTTTGATCACTCTTTTCTGAGCTTCGGTGAGCTCGAAAGGAATGTGATCTTTATAGTATTTATTGAGCAGCTCACTGTTGTTGAACCGGATGCCCGGATAAGCCTCCATTCGTGAAATCTTCATCATCAGCAACCTCAGCTGGACATAGAATAACTCCTCAAGCTTCAACCGGTACTGTGCATATTGCAACGACCTTGAATCTTTGGGGAAATGGATCTGGATGAGTGCTGTTTTTTTGTCCTGCAGCCGGTATTGGTCAATGAGGTATTGTGGCAAAGTCTCATCAATGTGATGTACAGCCTCAACCAGCAGTACCTTCATCATCTTGCTGATCGCTTTGCTATCAATAAATTTCTTTTTGAGTTTTTCTGTGATGGAGTAAACAGGATGCAAATAGCTGCCCGCCTTGTTTTTTTCTGTTAAGACTTCAACTTCAGGATGCGCAATATTCATTTTGCTCCCATATCGGGTGGGTTTTCCGAAAACCAGGTAGGGGACTCCAACGGTTAATCGGCTTTTGATCCATTTTACTCCCTGAAACCACACAAGTTCCAGGGAACCGGTATCATCATGAAAGGTACCGACCAGGCGCTGTTTTCTTCCAACTCCTACCGTTTGAAACTGTGAGAACTGACCGATCAGCTGTACATATTGCAAGGAATCACTGAGCTCCCGAACCTTATAGAACTTCGTGCGGTCCTCATAACGAAAAGGATAGTATTGCAGCAGGTCCCTGAACTTAAAAATCCCAAGTTCCTTGTTCAGCAGCTCAGCCTTTTGCGGACCGACACCTTTGAGGAATTCGATTTTTCGATCAAAGAAACTAACCATACATTGCCCTTTGTGCTAAGTTACCTCCATTCAAGAGACTGCAACATATGAAGGATATCTGTTTTGATATAGTTGATGACCGGTTGTAGGGAATCATTTTGGGTAGCAGTCTCGAAATAAAGTGCTCCCCTCAAAAAATGATCTACGCTATCTGAAACATGAAACTGGAATTGCGTAGGTACTTCTCCTTCAAGGTCTGTGACACTTGCAAAATTTCCGTTGGGAAGTTCAATGATCTTTTCATCAATGGCATATGCTTTTACATTGTGCTGAAAGGTGAGCTTGTAGGCATCACTGTAATACCCCTTGAGCAGAGAATCCAGGCTTAAAACCGGTTTGTAGGTGATCTGAATATTGGCTTCCATCTCCGGATAATAGATATCTACCCAATATCTTTCAGAGATCCAGGTGGTATCATCCAGTAATTTGGCATGTTGTGAATATTCAAAAGCGTATGGCAGAGAATCGGGCGTGGACTGATAGGCAAATGGGGGAAGCTCTATTCTGTTGTATCCCTTGGGTTTCGGCAGATAGTCAGGTGTGCAGGCACAAAAAATAAAAACCAGGGAGAATAAGAAAAATCTGTTCATCAATCGGTAAAGTCTTTGGTGGTTTCTGTTTTGCTCTCTGTTCCAATAAATACCCTAACGCGTTTAATTCTTTTATGGTCTACAGCAACGATGGTAAAAAGAAAATTCCTGAATCTGATTTTTTCTCCGGCATTCGGGAGTTTATTGTTTAATTCGAGGAGGAGCCCACCAAGAGACTCACTTTCACTTTTGATGGATTCAAATTCCTGGATGTCCTGACCTGTAATTTTACAAAAGTCGTTGAGGGAGGTTTTACCCTCGAAAACAAATGTATTATTATCGAGCTTGCTGTAGGCAATGTCATTGTCATCATCAAATTCATCATTGATCTCTCCCACGATTTCTTCGATGACATCTTCCAGCGTGATCAGTCCGGAGGTACCTCCATATTCATCCACTACGATAGCCATGTGGACTTGTTTCTCCTGGAAATCTTTGAACAGATCATCTATCTTTTTGCTCTCAGGGACATAGAAGCCAGGTCTTAACAGAGATTGCCAGTGAAATTCCTCGCCCATATCCAGGTGTGGGAGCAAATCTTTGATATAGAGTATTCCTTCTAACTTATCAATGGTTTCATTGTAAACAGGTATCCTTGAATAGCCTGTCTTATTGATTTGATCCATCAAATCATGAAAATCTGTATTTACATCCACAGCGGTGATATCAATGCGAGATTTCATCACCTGCTTCACAGAAAGGGTGCTAAAATTAACGATGCCTTTTAACATACCTTTTTCTTCTTCGCTCACCTCTTTATCGGCAGTGATCTCCAGGGCCTGATTGATTTCATCCACTGAAAGATTATATCCTTTTCGCTGAATCCTGCTTTCGATCACATTGCTTATAGATAGTAACATCCACGAGATTGGAAATAGCACTTTATCAGCAAGAGACAAAAGCGGAGCAGTGAATCGAGCAAAAGCCAGGTTATTGTGGTTGGCATAGACCTTAGGTACGATCTCTCCAAAAAAGATGATCATGACCGTAATAGCGACAGTAAGGAGAATAATGATGAGCCCATCGGCGTCTTTACTCCCCACAGCTTTCCAGGTTGCAAAAGTGGAGATGGTAACGATGAAGATATTCACCAGGTTATTCAGTATCAGAATGGTGGCAAGTAATCTGCGTGGATTAAGTACGAGTCTGTGAATCAGGTGGTCTTGCTTTTTTTCCGAGCTTTTACTGGATAAAATTTGATCATGATTCAGCGAAAAGAATGCCACTTCAGATCCGGAAATCAAGCCAGAGAAAAACAACAATACCAGAATGCTGATTCCATTAACTATAAAAAAGGAAACAGGTAGATCTGTTAAATATGCCAGTAAAACCGAGGGGTAAGGATCGTCAAGAGAGGTATCCAATAATTGCTGATTTGGTGAAACAATTAGAACGGTAGATCATCAGTGGCGTCTTCCTGTGGTTGATTGACTGGTTGGGATTCGCTTTCCTGATATCTATCCTGTGCTTGTTGAGACCCCCCAGATGACTGACCTCCACCTCCGGAGTTTCCAAGCATCGTCATGTTGTCCCCAACAATTTCTGTCGTGTAGCGGGTGATACCATCTTTTTCCCAGGAGCGTGTGCGAAGCTTGCCTTCTACATAAACCATGTCACCCTTTTTCAGGTATTTTTCCGCCACATCTGCAAGTCCACGCCAAAGTACCACGTTGTGCCATTCAGTTTGCTCTTTGCGCTCACCTGTGTTTCGATCTTTATAGACTTCTGAGGTTGCAACAGGAAAATTAGCTACAGAAGCGCCATTTTCAAGGTGTCTTACTTCTGGTTCTTTTCCTAAACGGCCAACAATGATTACTTTATTTACTCCGGACATATTATAAAATTATATTAAAAACTTACCTGTTGCAAGTAGTTGATGATCGATTTTGGTTTCGGCAAAGTTAATACTTCTTCATAGGAATACGGTTGTAAATCAAATTCGTTCATCAGATATGAAAAGTACTTTTCTTCCACGGTATAATGGTAAAACCGCAACCAGATGATTCGGTGGGTAAGTAAATGCCGCAGCTTATCACTGGTTTGGATGAATCTTGCTTTGTTGAGATCAAATGGGTAATCATTTGAATCTAAGTTATTTCCACCTTCGTAAAGCAGGAATTCGTACAAGCCCCTCCAGATAGATTCCTTTCGCTGCTTCATCAGGAAGCGACCCTCACATTCGATCACAAAATAATAAAAATACTTTTCCTGGATCGTGGGCCTGGACATTTTTACCGGAAGATGTTTTTGTGCCTTATGTTGGTAGGCATAGCATTCCTGGCAGAAGATACAATGCTCACAGTCGGGGCTTGGCTTGCAAACGGTTGCCCCAAATTCCATAATGGCCTGGTTAAATTCCCCTGGTTGTTCCCTGTCAATCAATTCATTTAGGACTTTCAAAAAGACATTCCGGGTTTTAGCCTGGGAGATGTCATCAGAAATACCAAAGAATCTTGAGATAAATCGAAAGACGTTGCCATCGACAACCGGAGCAGCTTCATCAAAGCAGATCGATGCGATGGCTGCAGCAGTGTAGGGCCCGACTCCTTTCAGTTTCAACAGCTCACTGTATTGCTCAGGAAATTTACCGTTGAGCTGATCAGAGATATATTTTGCGGTCGCGTGGAGGTTTCGTGCCCTGGAGTAATAACCGAGCCCCTCCCAGTGTTTCAACACCGTTTCCTCGCTGGCATTGGCCAGTGCGGTGATGTCAGGAAAAGATTCGACAAACCTTTGATAGTAAGGCAGCCCCTGGTCGATCCGTGTTTGCTGTAGAACAATTTCGGACAACCAGACGTTATAAGGATTCTTTGTGGATCTCCAGGGGAGCTCTCTTTTAGCTTTTGAGTACCAGCTAATTAGTGAAGAAGTGAAGTTATGTTCTATGATTTGGTTATTAAATGATCTTTAACTTTTTATTTCACTCGCACAAAATTAAATTTGGGCCGCCTATTTCTTTTAAAAGTATCACCTAAATAATAAACACTGTGACAAAAGCGGATGTAATCAATGAGATTTCCGATAAGACAGGAATTGATAAGTCAGATGTGCAGGTAACAGTTGAAGCATTTTTTTCAGTTGTCAAAAATTCAATGGCGCAGGGCGAGAATATTTATGTCAGAGGTTTTGGAAGTTTTATCAACAAGAAGAGGGCTCAGAAAATAGCCAGGAACATTTCCAAGAATACAGCAATAGTGATAGAGGAACACTATGTGCCGAGCTTTAAGCCATCAAAAATTTTTGCTGAGAAGATCAAATCCAGCAAGGACCTTAAAAAGGCCTGAGGGATAAAATGAATAAACAGCAGATTTTTCTAACGGTTGGAGGGGTAATTCTGATTATACTTTTGTTTCAGTTGCCAAAGGTTGTTGTTGAAAACGACGAGTCTTCGATGACCATGGAGCATGAGGTAGAAATGGATGAGTCGGCAAGACAAAGAATTGCTGATTTAAGGGCCAAACTATCAGAGAGTGGAAATTCTAAAATTAGTATTAACTTTGCGGACTCTTTGGCCAAAGAGTATTTGCAGTATCAGTTGACAGATAGTGCAGCTGTATATGCAGAAAAGATCCTGGCCACTGATGCTTCTGTAGAAGCCAGACAGTTGGCCGCCCTGATTTACTATCAGACATATAGAATAGGATCTGGCAGAGGCCTTGGACAAAAAGCAGTTGGATTTGCCGCGAAGGCAAGAAACCTGCTAACTACTCTGGTAGAAGAACAACCGGAGAATAGTTCATTGAAAAACAAGTTGGCGATGACACTGATGGCATCAGAGAATCCCATGCAGGGCGTGATGATGCTTCGTGAAATTGTAGAAGCAGATCCTGACAACCGGGAAGCCATATTGAATCTGGGTGTACTGGCCGTACAATCGGGTCAGTATGACAGGGCCATCGACCGATTTGACAAATTATTAGCGCTTGACTCCGCTGATTATGAAGCAGCATTTTATAAGGCCGTTTCACTCACAGAGTCAGGTAAGAAGGAAGAGGGGAAGAAGCTTTTTGAAAGCGTACTAAACAACCAGGATGCCGACGCCGCAACAAAGGCGATGGCATCAGAATATTTGAAAGAACTTTAAAAAATTATTGAATTAAAAAGTAAAGACTATGCCTTGCGGTAAGAAAAGAAAAAGACACAAGATTGCTACACACAAGCGAAAAAAGAGACTAAGAAAGAATCGACACAAGAAGAAGTAATCTAAATTTTGAGTAGTGAGTAATGAACTTATAATTAACTCAACTCAAAATGGATGTCGAATTGCCCTTTTAAAAAACAAGCAACTTGTTGAATTCCATCAGGAAGACGAAGGAGAAAGATTTAATGTAGGAGACATATACCTTGGCACTGTAAAAAAAGTGGTACAGGGTCTGAACGCTGCGTTCATCGATATAGGCTATGAGAAAGACGCATTCCTACATTATTTGGATCTGGGACCCCAGGTGCAATCCTTAAACAAGTTCACGAAACTTGCTTTAACAAGAAAAGATACAAGTGCCAAGCTTAATACATTTAAGCATGAGCCGGATATCCATAAGCTGGGAAAGATCAACCAGGTTTTAACCAAGAACCAGAAGATACTGGTTCAGGTGGTAAAAGAACCGATCTCCACAAAAGGGCCACGACTCTCATGTGAGTTGTCAATAGCAGGAAGATACCTCGTATTGGTACCTTTCTCCAACACGGTAAACGTTTCTAAAAAGATTACGGATTCCGGAGAGCGCAAGCGACTGGGCCGATTAATCAGCTCGATAAAACCAGAGAATTTTGGTGTGATCATCAGAACTGTAGCACAGGGAAAGGATGTAAAAGAGCTAGATAAAGACCTTAAGAATTTAATCCAGATCTGGATCGACGGTGTGAAAGCACTGAAGAAAGCAAATCCACGGGATAAGGTAATTGGTGAGATCAATCGGGCCAACACCATCCTCAGGGATATGCTCAACGAATCCTTCGATAGCATCCAGGTTGATGACAAAGAGTACTACGATGACATCAGGTCTTTCATCGGCAACATTGCGCCGGAGAAGGAAAAGATTGTCAAATTGTTCCAGGGTAGACAGAAGGTCTTCGAACATTTCGGTATTGAAAAGCAGCTGAAGACTTCCTTCGGGAAATCAGTGAGTGTTTCAAACGGAGGCTATCTGATCATTGAGCATACAGAGGCCTTGCATGTCATTGATGTAAACAGTGGCAACAAGTCCAACAATGAAGACGACCAGGAGACAACAGCACTTAAGGTAAATCTTGAGGCGGCCGGAGAAATAGCACGTCAGCTGAGATTGCGGGATATGGGTGGAATCATTGTCATTGATTTCATTGATATGCGCAGACAGGAAAACAAGAAGAAAGTATTTGATCGAGTCAAGAACGAAATGAAAGACGATCGCTCAAAACATACAATTCTTCCGCTTTCCAAGTTTGGGTTGATGCAGATCACCAGACAGCGTGTTCGGCCTGAGCTTAATATTGCCACAAAAGAGCAATGCCCTACATGCGGTGGTACCGGTCAGATCACAGCAGCTATTTCAATATCTGATCAGATTGAGACCACTGTGGAGCATTTGTTGAAAGGTAATCTGGCAGATAAGCTTACGATATCGCTTCATCCGTTTTTGTATTCGTACTTTACCAAGGGGATTATTTCCAAAAGGGTAAAATGGTTCTTCAAATACATGAAATGGGTAAACCTGATGGCAGATTCTTCATTGGCCATCACAGAGTTTAATGTCTTCAACCGAAGAGGGGAAACAATAGAAGTTTAAAATTTAATTCCAAGATCCAGGGAGACAATCGTATTGCGATACGATGGGTCTTCCTGGAAATTGATTCCATTGCTACTCAGGGTCCTAAGTTGATTGACCAGCCCTCTCTGATAAGAAAACCCACCAACCAGGGCAGTATTCAAGCCCACTTTTATTTCAATCCCAACACCCAGGATTGCTGCCGCATCAATAAATTGAAACTCTTCTACCAGGTCGTAATCCTCATCAACTGGTTGATCGTATATTTTTACCTCCGGAGCCGCCCCGACCTGAAAAAATATCTTCATATCCGGCTGGATCTCATTGGTATATAATTTCAGCGAAAGTGGTACCTGCAGGTATTGCACATTATAATCTTCAAATGGATTGACTCCTGCAGGCAGACTGCTTCCATCCTCATTGGAGATCAGAAATGCCACTCGCTTCGGCATGAAAGAAACTCCCGTGCTGAAGAAATAATTTTCTGCAAAACCATAATCAACCAGCAGTCCCAGGGCAAATTTGAATCCAGGATCATCGGCTTCGAAATCCCTTGCATCATCGCTGAGCAGGGTCCTGCCTAAACTCATTTGAGGAGAAAATTTCAATCCGAGTTGGAGCTGGGCATTGGAGAATGAAAAGACAAATAATGAAAGGACCAATAGAACGATCTTTCTCATGTAGTCAAATAATAATGGCTAATTTTAGGAGTTAAAATTAAGGTGTATGCGAACAGTATTCATAATGTTTTCACTTCTTTTATCACTAGCCTGCCAACAGGAGACCTGCAGGCAAACCGGATTGATTGAAAAGAAGGATGTCAATATTGAAGTTAAACGGCTGGAAAAAGAATTATTTGCGGCCACGTCACAGGAAGAAGTAAGAGCCATTCTTGAGAAAAATCCGGATTACACCCAGTACTTTCTGGATGGCGATCAGTACCCAAACCTTGGAATACTGGCAGATAAGGTCTATCAGCTCTCAGAAGATGACTATATAGATACCCTTTATGCTGAGGCTACTCAGGAGTATGAAGATATATCCATGGTGAAAGCGCAATTGGAAGAAGTCGTCGGCAGGCTCAAAACATTATTTCCTGATAAAAAAACACCAAATCTGGTAACTACAGTGACAGGAATGTACAACGATTTGTTGATTACCGATTCGTTGATTGTTGTTGGAATTGATTTTTTTATCGGGGATGAAGCCACCTACCGACCGATCAACATTCCTAATTATATGCTGAAGCGTTACGACAAAGAGCACCTGGTAGCCATCATCGCCAAGTTTATGGCCTCCACCCAGGTGGCCACTAGTCCAAAAAACACCTTGTTATCCGAGATGATCGACTTTGGGAAAACCTATTATTTAACGAGCAGGCTATTACCATGTGTTCCCGACTCAATTTTAATGGGATACTCTTTTGAAGAAATGGAAGTGGTGAAGGAAAATGAAAAAATTATCTGGGCAAATTTTGTGGAGAATAAGATCCTCTACGAAACCAGCCATTTTACCAAACAGAAGTTTCTGGGTGAGCGACCTAATATTTACGAGATCAGTGCAAAATGTCCGGGGCGTGTAGGGGCATGGATCGGCTGGCAAATTGTAGAAGATTATATGAAGAAAAATAAAGTGGATATTCTCACTTTGCTGGATGAAACCGATCATGACAAAATCTTCAGCAAATCTGGGTATAAGCCGAAATAGCTATTCCTTCAGTGTTGCTACCAGCGTTTCAATCAGGATTTTCTTTTCAAATTGAGTTTCGGCAAGTTTCCGGCTGTTTTGCTGGTATGATGCTAAAAGCTTTTTGCTTTTCAGAAAGGGCATGACCTGATCAACGAAACTTTGTGGTTGAACCGGATCATGAGCAAAACCACATTGATTTGATTCAATCAGGTCATTGATCCAGCCTTTGAAGTTGATGATGATCAGTTTACCTGCAGCCAGTCCATCGAAAAGTTTATTGGGGCTTCCTGTATTGAGTACCGGTATGTTTTTGTAAGAGATGTAAATGGCGTCCATTCGATCCATTACCTCTTTAACCCGTTCTTTGTTGCCAAAGGGCAGTACAGTGACATTGTCGAGATCTTTAGCTGCTTGTTTCAGCTTTTGTGATTCTGCACCACTCCCCATGAGAGTAAAGTGTACCGGAAGTGAAAGTTGATGAACGTAACGGGCTAGTGCTATCACCTGGCCAAGATCATTGGCTACGCCAAAAGTGCCGAAATACCCGATTTGAAAAATTTCGTTATCATTTTCAGCTGGAGAAAAAAATTCACAATCCGACAGGTTGGGGATCTTTATGGTTTCGGTAGCAGAGATTTTTCTGATATAATTTTCAATCGCAGGACTTAGCGCTACGACTTTCTCTGCTTCATCATAGCACTTTTTCTCGAAGGCATACAGCTTTTTGGTGAGCCACCTGTTCCTGATCACACCCATTTGTACCGGGGCTTCGGGCCACAGGTCTCCCACTTCGAAAAGGTAAGGAACGCTAAATCTCTTTTTCAGGTACAAGGCAATCAGCCCGGTGGTCAATGGTGTGGTCATCACGTAGGCTTTTACAATGCCTCCTATCTTCCGGGCTTCTTTTTTTGCAAGTCGAACAAATTTCAGGAAGGCAAAAACACGCTTCAAAAACCCAAAATGATTTTCATAAGGGATTTTTAGGTAATGCACCTCAATTCCATCAATCATTCGGGGGCCACTTAGCTTGTTGTGAGTAGTGATCATACACACTTCATGTCCGTGCTCGACAAGTCCTCGTGCCAGCTCGTAAGACCTGGTGGACCAGCCTTCTTTTGGTGTCCGGAAATACTGATGGATGTACAGGATTTTCAAAGCGGGATAAAGATACACATTGCGATGACAGATGAACAGGCAATTAATTCGATTAGGTCTATCAGAATCTGCTATTTGTGCAAACCTTTGCTCACTTGTTTAATGGGCCAAATTTTCGCGTTCAGCGCATTCCTGAGTATATTTGGAGTTAGCTCAAAACACTAAAATTCAGCCATGTCGGTTCAACAGCCATCAAGTAGATCTCTTCTAAAAATAGCACTATCGCTTACTGCAGTGCTCATTCTATTAGTGGTCATTCCGTTTGAAGGTCAAAGCCATTGGGTATTGGGCATTTTTGGAAGATTCCATCCCTTATTGGTTCACCTGCCAATTGGTGTGTTGATTGCGCTTTTTACCCTGGAAATCATCAATCTTTATAAGCCGGAATACAATCTGGCGATGGCCTGCAAATTATTGATCTGGCTGGCGGTGATTACCGCGATACCAACCGTATTAGCAGGACTTCTTCTGGCATCTGATGGTGGGTATGGTTCCAAGGCGGTAACTCATCAATGGCTGGGATGGTTGACAGCGCTATTGAGTATATGGTTACTGGTTCTTCATCACACCGAAATAATTGTAAAAAAGAAACATTTCTCCAGGATATATCATGGGGCTTTGGTAGTCAACATGCTTTTGCTTTCTGCGGCAGGTCACATGGGAGGAACACTCACCCATGGATCGGACTATCTCACCGAGTTGCTACCTGATGAGATTAAATCCATTCTGGGCAATGACCGAAATGAAAGACTGGCTCACCTGATCTCCCAGAATGCGGTTTATAAAATGGAGGATCTCCAACCGGTATTTAATGAATCGGTAAAGCCAATCCTGGAAAACAACTGCTACAGCTGTCATGGGGATGAAAAGCAAAAAGGTGGACTTCAATTAAACACATTGGATGCTGATATCATCCATGGGAAAGATGGAGCCAAGTGGCGGGCAGCGCTCGATATGATCAACCTTGGTGAAATGCCCCCTGAAGATGAGCCACCGCTCTCCGATAAAGAAAGACAAATGCTCGTCGAATGGCTCACGTCTTCATTGAAGTATGATATTGAATTGAAGCGGAGCGAGAGCCGCATCGTGATGAGGAGACTGACGAGAGATCAGTATACCAATAGCCTCAATGAGTTACTCAAAGTTCCTGTCAATTTTGGCGGTGTCTTACCCGAAGATGCCAAATCCGAAATGGGATTTACCAACAATGGCGAGGTGTTGCAGGTTTCACCACTTTATCTGGAATATTACCAACAGATTGCACGACAGGCTTTAGATAAAGCCATTGGACCTGCAGAGAAACCACCGGTTACCCGATATAAAATCACTTTTGGAAAAGGAATTGGGAAGGACAAGGTAGCAGCCATGATCGGGGGTTACCAGAGTGACCCTATTAATAGGGATAACTTTGTGATAGATATTCTTGATGCTGAAGGAAATCCTGTAAAGCCCACAAAAGATTTTCCTCAATCTGCCATCGACTCCATAAAGAATAATGTTGGGATCGGAATGCGTGGTTCTCACGCTGATCGATATGACGTGGTGGACGATGGAATTATCTTGTATGCTGCTCTTCCTCATAAGGAAGTCACTCCTAAATCCTGGCAAGGTCCATCACCAAACCTAAAACTTCTCATGCGGAAAGTTTTTCCGGAGGATGGCGAGTTCCGCTTCAGAATCCAGGCATCCAGGGGATACCAGCTGGAGAAAAACATTGAAGGTTTGATCAGCCTGCGTGGTGACCAACCAATTGGCATAAATGAGCATACGGAGGTACTTTCAGCATTCGCCGCTAAAAAAACACAGAACCTTGTTAAAAAAGGCGAATTGCTTATTGCTGAAGATATCACTAAGTATTCTTCCGCAAAGTTTGAATTCGAGGCCAAAGAAGATGGCTATTATCAGGTTGACTTTGTGCATCCTTATGTAACGGACGATAATATGCCTTCTGTAAGTTTACGATTGGATGGTTTCAGAGTCGAGGAACGCCTACACCTGACAGACGAGGAAAGTGCTCAGCAATTAATCAACCGTCCCATTACTTTGGCGTACTTGCAAAAAGGCAAGCATAGTCTGGATATTGGAGGAAAGTTTTTTATTGGGTTTAAGGAGGTGCACGTGAGCTACCTTCCGAAAGAACACCCTATCTCGCAACAGCTATTACAGGAGGCAGAAAATAGTCGTAAAAAATATGAGCAACATAATCCATCCATTCGCGTGTTTGCGGGGACAAGGACGGACGATGGTATGGATTACCGCACCTTCGGAGAGCCATTGAGCGTCACATCAACTCCTGGTCAATTCGAAGAATTTGTTTTCCACGAAAGATTAGAAAATTTACCCATACCTGAGATAGATTTTAATGATACTGAGATCTTGTCGAATATCATGATCCTGGGTTTGTGGAATAATTACCTGATCAAGGATAACCGCAATTCAGGACCTCCATTGCTGATAAAGTCCATCGAATTTGAAGCACCCTATTATGAGCAGTGGCCATCAAAGAGCTACGCCAACATCTTTTTTGACTCAGACAAGAAGGGGGATCAGGAGGCCTACACTAAAGAAGTTATTGGGCATTTCGTTGAAAAGGCATTCAGGAGACCAGCAAAAAGTAGTGAGCTCAAGCTTTACATGGATTTCTGGAAAGAAATCAAAGATGAATACCCAAGGTATGAAGATGGTGTGAAAGAGGTTTTGGTGGCCGTGCTGTGCTCTCCGGGATTCATCTATTTGCATAACCCTAAAGTGGAAGAAGACATGGAGTATGTGATCGCATCAAGGCTTTCATACTTCCTGTGGAATGGTCCGCCGGATGAGCAATTGATACAACTGGCCAAAGAAGGAGATTTGGAAGACAATATTGAAGATGAAGTAGAAAGGATGATCCGGGATCCGAAAATCTGGAATATGGTCCGAACATTTTCCAATGAATGGCTACGTGTGGATCGGCAAGAGACCATGAGTACCAATGTGGACGCTTATCCTGAATTTACCAGGTTTATTAAGGCTGATATGCGTGAAGAAACTTATCATTTCATGCATAAGGTGCTTACCGAGGACCTTAGCATCAAGAATTTCATCGATTCAGACTTTGCTATGCTGAATCAGAACCTGGCTGAGTTTTATGATATCGAGGGAGTAGCAGGCAATGAGTTCAGGCCGGTTGAACTGGAGAATGATGCCATCAGAGGAGGCCTATTATCACAAGGAGCATTCCTTAACGGCCATTCGGATGGGTCACAGGCTCATCCCATCAAACGAGGAGTGTGGCTCAAAGCCAAGATATTAGGAGATGAACCTCCACCACCTCCACCAAACGTTCCTGAACTGGACCCTGAAACACCCGGGTTTGACCAGATGACTTTAAAGGAGCAACTGGAAGTTCATCGGGATAAACCTTCATGCATGGATTGTCATAAAAAGATTGATCCATACGGTATTGTTTTCGAAAACTACAATGCCGCAGGAAAATATCAAACCATGGCGATGCAAAAACCCATTGACTCCAGGGTTGTTTTACCGGATAAGACAGAGGTGGTAGGTATTGAAGGTATCAAGCATTATCTATTGGAAAAGAAATGTGATGATTTCACAACATCATTGGTGAAGCACCTGTTTTCCTATGCTTTGGGAAGAGATGTTTCTTATGCAGATGAGGAGGAGATCAGTGAAATCGTAGAAAATGTAAAAGATGACGACTATAAATTTCAGTCGGTAATTAAGTATATTACATCCTCCGATTCATTTATTGGAGCTAAAATTGACACGGATGAAAAAGTCATGGCACTTAGATAGAAGAAGTTTTTTAAAAGGGTTAGGGGTAACCTGCATGTTACCGTACCTGGAGGCGATGGGTAAACCCCTTGCCAGGTACGAACAAGGTATGCCTAAACGCTTGTGTTTTGTCTACTTCCCAAATGGCGCGGGGATTCCACCGGCCGATAGCCCGTATCATAATAAGTGGAGCTGGTTTCCACTTGGTTCGGGCAAGGATTATGAATTAACGAACACACTGGCGCCCTTGTCCTCATTCCGGAATGACATGTCAATCATTGGAGGAATGAGCCATCCCAAAAGCAGGCACTTATTAGGTCACCTCGCAGGAGATACCTGGCTTACAGGTGGCGATTTAAGAGGCAATGAATACAACAATCAGATTTCTGCTGATCAGGTAGCTGCTCAGCAATTAAGTAAGTATACCCGCTACCCCTACCTGTCCTTATCTACTGATGGCGGGATTGGTTACAAGTCAAGAGTTTCTACCCTTTCATTTGACCACAGGGGATTGCCTATTCCCTCTGAGCATAGACACAGAGAGATTTTTGAAAGATATTTTGCTCCGGGAGGAGGTACACCAACCAATGAGCGAAGAAAAAGCATTTACCAGGGGCTGAAGATCGTCGATCTGCTGATGGACGACGCCAAAAGCCTTCATCGAAACCTTGGAAATCATGACCAGCAAAAGCTGGATGAATACATGACTTCATTGAATTCGGTAGAAGAACAGGTTCGTAGAAATGAACAATGGCTGGATATCCCGATGAAACCTTTCAGTTCGGATCATATCGATTTCAATGTGAATCCAACAGTTGATCCTCAAAGCTATCTTCGAACCACATTCGAC
Organism: Cyclobacteriaceae bacterium; assembly: GCA_965228595.1. Classification (GTDB taxonomy): domain Bacteria; phylum Bacteroidota; class Bacteroidia; order Cytophagales; family Cyclobacteriaceae; genus UBA7330. The sequence goes on from OZ245828.1 coordinate 2,280,982, forward strand.
CTGATGATCCTGGCTTTCAAAACAGACCTGACAAGAGTCATTACGTTTATGATGGGCCGTGAAGACGGGATGGGCTTTGGAGAGAATTTCCCTAAACTAGCTCTGGGAGTGAAGCTGGGCCATCATGCCATCAGCCATGACCTGTCAGAAGGTCATTGGGAAATGTGGGGTCGTTATGACCAGTGGTTAGCCAAGCAGTATGCATATTTCCTCAACGAACTTAAGAATACCCACGATGAATATGGGCCGTTGATGGACAACACATTAGCGCTTTACGGAAGTGCTTGTAGTACAACCCATGATGCAGTTAACTATCCAATGGTATTAGCTGGCGGTAAAAATATGGGCGTCAAGCATGGAACGTATTCCAAGTTCGACGACATGCCAATGTCTAATTTACTGGTGAGTATGCTGCAAACAGTTGGTGTGGAAACAGAGAAATTCTCAGATAGCACGGGGACTATTCCAAACGGGATCCTGGCTTAGGATTAACCGATCTTTTTGGCATATGATTGATAGACAGAAGGTAAACCACATTATACCCTTATTGGTCTGTCTATCATTTATTTTACTTTTTACATCCTGTGGTTCTGAGGAAAAAGGTTTTTCGCAGGAAAAGCAAATACCCGAACAGGTAGATTACAATTTTCATGTCAGACCCATTCTTTCAGATAATTGTTTTGCCTGTCATGGTCCTGATGTTAAAGCCAGACAGGCGAACCTGAGACTGGATACTGAAGACGGTTTATATTCCGCACTTGAGGACTACGAGCATGCATTTCCTTTTGTAAAAGGAAAACCTGAAGAATCAATCGCTTTTCTTAAGATAACTTCATCAGATACGGCAGAATTGATGCCGCCACCGGGTTCCAATTTGAAGCTTAGCAATTATGAGATCAGGGTTATCGAAAAATGGATCAGGCAAGGAGCAGAGTACAAACCACACTGGGCTTTTACTCCACCGGAAAAGCCAGATATTCCCGTAGTACAAAATGCAGCGTGGGTCAGCAATGAAATTGATTATTTCATCCTCCAGAAATTGGATGAGCTGAAGCTTACTCCAAATGAAAAGGCCAAAAAGGAGCAGTTGCTGAAGCGGGTCTCATTTGATCTTACCGGTTTGCCTCCTTCCCTGGAAATGCAGGAAGCTTTTTTTAAAGATGATTCCGACGATGCCTATGAAATAGTAGTTGATCAGCTATTGGCGAGTAAACATTATGGAGAGAAGATGGCGCTCCATTGGCTGGATATTGCCCGATATGCTGATTCACACGGTTATCAGAACGATGGCTTTAGGACTATGTGGCCATGGAGGGACTGGATCATCCACGCTTTCAATGAAAACTACTCGTATGAAAAGCTGATCATTTGGCAATTGGCAGGGGACCTGCTCCCTGACGATAATCTTGAAGCTTTACTGGCTACAGGCTTTAATCGCAACCATAAAATCACCCAGGAAGGCGGAGCTATTGATGAAGAATACAGGGTAGAATATGTTTCTGATCGTACCGATACTTTTGGAAAGGCCTTTCTTGGACTCACGATGGAATGTGCGAAGTGCCATGATCATAAGTACGATCCAATATCTACCGAGGAGTATTACAGCACTTCAGCTTTTTTCGACAAAATACCTGAAAAAGGTCTGGCAGGTGGGCTCGGAGTTATTTTTGCGGATGCACCAAAGATCAGGATCACTCCGCAGATCAAGGAAGAAATCCTCACTTTCATCAACAACCGGGACACCGGATCGGTTGAAGTCATGGTGATGGCCGATTCTGTCGGAATACGACAAACGCATATCCTTGAGCGCGGCGTCTATGATGCCAAAGGTAAAGTGGTGGATTATGCGACCCCGAAAGCAGTCCTTCCTTTCGATTCGATAAAATATGAAAAAAACAGAATGGGACTGGCTAAATGGTTGCTGAGTGAAAACAACCCATTAACAGCCCGGGTGTTTGTGAACCGGATATGGATGGAGTTTTTCACACAGGGCATCGTAAAGACGGTTGGTGATTTTGGAATGCAGGGCGATCTGCCTACCCACCCGGAACTGTTGGACTGGCTGGCTGTTGATTTCCGGGAAAATGGATGGGACATTAAGCGATTGGTAAAGCAAATTGTGACCTCTTCAACCTACATGCAATCTGCGGTGATCCAGAAAAATAAACTAAAGATGGACCCTGAAAATATATACCTATCCAGGATGCATCGAAGCAGATTTAAGGCTGAATTTATCCGGGATATGGTGCTTGCAAGCAGTGGATTGTTGAATGATGAAATCGGGGGACGTAGTGTGAAACCTTATCAGCCTGCCGAAATGTGGGAAGTAGCTTCTTCCGGCAGGGGATCCCTTAGAAAATATGTTCAGGATCATGGGGATCAGCTTTATAGAAGGGGAATTTATACTTTTATTAAGCGGACGGTGCCTCCTCCGGTCATGCTGACTTTTGATTCTTCGCCCAGAGATCACTGTGAAGAAAAAAGACAATCAACCAACACACCTCTTCAGGCACTGATTATGCTTAATGACCCAACCGTTCTGGAAGCATCCAGAGTGTTGGCAGAGCGAATTGATTCGGAAGATCTTACTGATGAAAAAAAGATTTTAAAAGCATCCAGGCTTATTCTATGCAGAGATTTGAAGCTAAAGGAGCTTGAACTATTGCAGGGATACCTGAATGAAAGTAGAGTACTCTTTGAAAAAGATCCGGGAAAAGCCCGAAAGTTTATCAATGTTGGTGAGTATCCGGCTAAAGAGGAACGGCATGAAGTCTCAGTAGCTGCGCTCATGCAGGTAATTCATACCATCTATAATATGGAAGAGGCTATTGTGAAGAGCTAGGAGCTAGGTATCATGTAATGAAATACCTTGATTTTGAATTGGATATGAATTACATTACTTCACTATCCATTGTGTGTCACACGTGTCAAAGAGTTTATTTTTCGTGCCTCTCCTTGTTCTCCTCGCTACGGAGCTATTAGGTCAAACTGACTTACGAGAGGGATTCATTATTGATTTGGAGAATGATACAACTTTCATTCAGGTAGAAAACAGAGCAAATAAAAACAATTATGTTTCATGCAGAATAAATAGTAAGGATAATACTCAAGAGTATTATCCTGGCGAGATAAAGGGATATGGATTCGTAGGAGGAAGATTTTTTACATCTGCTATTGTTGATAGTGTTTTCCTTGAAGTCTTAATAGATGGTTACATCAGTCTATATAGGTTTGACAAAGTTTTTTTCGTAAAAAAGAATGAAGAATTATACAAATTAGAATTTGCTAAAATCAGGGTTGAAAGAGAGGGAGGGGTGTTTACAAGTGAAGATAAAAGATGGAGAGGATACCTTTCTTATTTCGTAAGTGATTGCCTGGACAATTTTGGAGAAAGGATTGCGGAAATAGATTTTCATGAAAAGGACATTACTCAACTTATTAGGGATTATCATTTATGCGCTGATAAGCAGTTCGTTGAGATTAAGCAAGGCAAAGAGTGGGTGAAAACTCAAATTGGTGCCAACATTGGAATTATTAGTTCCAATCTCAGTTTTGGCAAAGTGTATAATTATCGATATCTACCAAAAAGTTTCAATTCACTGAGTCCAATCATAGGGTTGTCATTTATTTTTTATTCTCCCAGGATAGATGAGAGGACAGCGCTGCAGACAGAGGCTAACATTTTTAAATCAAGTTTTGAAAGCTTCTATGAGGAAGGAGGTTTCCAACCTGGCCAGCATAGGGTGTTCGTAGATCTTGTTTCATTGTCAATTCCGGTGCTATTTAGATACAGTATTCCGTTTTCAAAAACTACTTTAAATGTTAATGCAGGATTTGTCTACAATAGGTATTTAAGCAAGAAATTAGTCCTTAAGTCCTCTTACTGGATAAGTAATGAGCTAGTTCCAATTTTTGATCGTCAGCCTTTTGATATGAAAAATCATACCGTCGGTTTTTCTGGTGGATTAGGTGCTCAGAGAACTTATGGAAACTTGAATTTTACTATGGCATTGAGGTATACTTATTTTAGGGATTTACAGCCCCTTTCAGAAATCAAGTCATTTTACATTGATGACAATAGGTGGTCAATCCTATTAACAATCCGAAAGGATTAAGAGCTAAGCAGCTTTTTGAGACATAATCTTTGAGGTAAAGGATTGATTTTCATGCAGGGAATTAACAGAAGCCATCATGAAGAGCTAGGAGCCGGCAACCGGATTTGATAAATTTCTATTTGATTATAAACTTTTGTAAACCAAGATTCTGCTCAACGATTCCTTTCAATACAAGTTGAGCCATTTTACGGGCTCCCAATTCATTAAAATGCGTATTGTCTGTCCTGCCATCAGGATAATTGGGATGTTCTCCGGGTTCCAGGTGATGATATAGGAGTTGGGACTTTTCTTCTCCCCATTCAGCCAGGAGTCTCATAGATTTTTTGTTCATGTCAATTAGAGGGACTTCCTTATCCGCGGCAATCTCTCTAGTCAATTCAGCGTAATGCTTGTGGGTGTCATTTAGATTTCCATCGACAAAGGATCTTCTGGAAACGGAGGTTAACAATACTGGAATGGCATTTTTAGCACGGGTATTTTCAATGTATTTACGGAGGTTATTTTGGAATTCCTCAGGAGTCGTGGCTGTGGCTTTCGTAGATACCTCATCATTATGTCCAAACTGGATAAAAACATAATCGCCTGGTTTGAGTGTACCCATGATATTGTCCCAGCGGCCTTCTTCTATGAAGGAGCGTGTACTTCTCCCGTTCTTAGCCCTGTTTTCAACAACGATATTTTCATTGAAGAATGTTTTAAAAGGAGTACCCCAACCAGTTTCAGGAAATGCCTTTGGATCTTTGTCAGCACAGGTAGAATCACCCACCAGGTAAACAACCACTTTTTCCTCCTGAAAAGCAAAGGCAAAATGGATGAGTAAGAAGGAAAGACAGAGAACGCCTTTAGATATTTCATTCATTACAATTTGACAGATTCTGCATTCACCACTTTATCAATCTTCACGGCTGACTCATCAATATTTGAATCTGTAAGATCAATATTTTGTGACTCAGCCCCCAATATTAATAGCCCTTTCGTTGCATCTGGTGCGATCAGCTCTACACCCGGACCGACAAAGTTTGTTGTGTTGTAAAGGGTTAAAGGATAACCCTCAGCTGATTGGATCTTCACATTTCTGAAAACAATATCGTTTGCATCAATCATAGAAACACCCGTTTTCCCTTCCAGGTATGAGTCCTCAATTTGAATGTTTTTCAGCTTCATTTCCGGGAGACCCTGGAAGTACCCGGCACTGCCGGAACGTACGGCTCGGATATTTTTCATATAAATATCCCGGAAGGAAGGTGTTTCTTCTGTTACAGGTACTTTTTCTGTATCGGTTACCACAGCTTCCTGATCTTCTTCCAGGATGGGCGATTGTCCGCCATAGAATAAATTGAACCGGATGGGATCCGTGGGGATATCAATCATATCTATGTTGGAGATATAGATATTTTCTACAACACCTCCCCGACCTCTAGTGCTTTTGAATCGAAGCCCGATGTCAGTACCCATAAAAGTACAATTGGATACATGGATATTTTTCACCCCGCTACTCATCTCACTTCCCACAGTAAATCCACCATGTCCATGATAGACAATGTTGTTTTTGATAATCACATTTTCAGTTGGCACTGCCCGATCTCTTCCGTCTTTGTCTTTGCCTGACTTGATACAAATCCCGTCGTCCCCTACATCAAAAGTGTTGTTATAAATTAAAACGTTTTTACATGACTCCAGGTCCAGCCCGTCACCATTTTGAGAATACCAGGGGTTGCGCACACTCAGGTTTCGGATAATCACATTCTCACACATCAATGGGTGTAAGTTCCAGGCGGGTGAGTTTTGGAAAGTTGGTCCATCCAGCAAAACATTCTTGCAATTGATCAGGCTGACCATGACAGGCCGTAGGAAATCCCGAATTTCTTCGAAATTGACTTGAGAGGGATCAGGCACGTTGAAATTTGCAGTAAACTCTGCACCTCTTTTAAATTCCTCAGATGGATACCAGACTTTGCCATCATCGCTGGTCACACCACCACTCTTAAGTAGTTTTTTCCATTGTGGCTCAGTCATCTTTTCTTTTTTCACCATTCTCCAGGCATCTCCATTTCCATCGATAGTACCAGATCCCGTAATGGCAATATTTTCCAGGTCACGCCCATTGATTGGAGACTGGCATCGGTATGTATTCAACCCTTCAAAGCTGGTCTCCACTATAGGGTAATCATCTTTATCATCCGTAAAAATGATGAGTGCTCCAGCCTCCAGGTGAAGGTTGATATTACTCTTCAGAGTGATGGGACCAGTCAACCACATTCCTCTCGGGACAATCACTTTGCCGCCACCTGCAGCGGAGACATTCTGAATAGTGGCTTCAAAGGCATCCGTATTTTTAGTGATACCATCTGGCACTGCTCCAAATTCTGCGATTGATTTTTCCAGGTCCTGGAAATCAGGCGCTACAATGAGGGGCATGTCGAATTCCAACCCCTCGTAAAGATCCTCAGTGGAAGATGTTTGAATTGTTTTTGGCTGCTGTGGGACAGGACCACATGAGACAGTATATAGAAGCGAGAAAAATATCATCAAGTATTTCATAGCAATATCTATTTGTGGGCTGATACAATATTAAACAAGATGGTTCAGGATCTTCTCCAAATCTGTTCGAAGATGACGCTGTAAATGTTTACCCTGGCTGAAAAATGAAACTGTATTTCCATATTATTTAAAAGACCATTGTTAAAATTTGACTAAAATCTAACTGATCTGGAGGGAATTGGCTTGCCTGGGTGTCATAGTATTGATGAAGGGAACAATTCAGGTACCACAACAAAAGTTGACGGCCAATTTACTGTAACCGCCCCTAACAAAATTATCAGGTTATCAGTTTCGTGGATTAATTAATCGTAATTCACAGGTATTTCCACCATTGTTTTATCCCAGGCCATTCTAAGTGCAGCCTCATTGTCTCCCTTTTCTTCGAACTGGATAGAGAACGCATCCACAACACTTGTAGTCAATTTTACCGGAGTGGAAATTCGCAAGACATCATTCTTTTCATTGTAGCTATAGGCTCCCCAGTAATCCAGGTCACTGTTGAAAATGATGGTCCATTGATCTTTTTCCGGGATAGCAAAAACGGAATAAGTTCCAGCTTTCAGCTGCTTTCCTCCAATAGTTATGTCCTGATAAGCTTTGAATTCTGCTGATTCATTGGCGCCAAGTCTCCACACCTTTCCATAAGGCACCTTACTCCCAAAGATCTCCCGGTCATTCTTCTGCGGTCGGCTGTAGTAAATTTTGATAATCGCTTTTTCCCCCGGGTCTCTGTCATGGGCATAGTTGTCAGGAAGATAGGCTGCATCCATGGGACTCTTATCCAATCCACGGAATGTTTGAGCGAATACAAGGCTGGATGATCCGGTTAATAAGATTAACAGAAGGTAAATTTTCATGGGTCTTTTTGATTTTCTTTCTAAAATAAAAATACTTTTAAGGAATAGAGGTCTGATTCTTTTATTTCCAGGTCAAATGTCGTTAACCCATCAAAATTTAATTTAAGGTTGTTTAAAAATACAATGTGTAACATAAGTTCATTTGAGCCATGAATAAAACGATTCTGATTTTAACCAGCGTAATCATCTTTTCTGTCCTGTTCTCAGCTTGTGAAAATGAAAGGGGAAGCAACGAAAAGTATAATGTATTATTCATTGCTGTTGATGATTTACGGCCGGAATTGGGCTGTTATGGTGCTGATTACATGCACACCCCCAATATTGATAAGCTGGCATCGGAAGGCAGGATATTTAGAAATCATTTTGTTCATGATGCAGCATGTGGTCCATCGCGATCTACTTTGCTATCCGGGATACGAACAACCAACTGGGATATATTCAAAAACATAAGGGAGTCCAACTCAAAACCAGACAGTATTTTTTCATTACCTCAGCTATTCAAAGAAAATGGATATACGACTGTGGGCATTGGAAAAATCTCACATCAGCCCGGAGGAGTCATGGACTCACTTCAAACAATACATGAAGTACCCTTTAGCTGGGATACGACCTATGCTCCGGTGGGTATTTGGAAAGATCCATGGCAGGCCTTCTTTTCTTATGAAGGGGGAAAAGCGCGGACGAGCTATTATAACCGACCGACAAATCGCACTTTGTCTCCTTTCGAGGCAGCTGACGTTTCGGATAATGGTTATGCTGACGGGCTGAATGCGGAGGAAGCGATCAAACAATTGCACAAGCTCAAGGATTCAACATTTTTTCTTGCCGTAGGCTTCTATAAACCTCACCTTCCATTTAATGCACCCAAAAAATATTGGGATTTGTATGATCCGGAAAAGATTCCAATAGCTGATTATCGGGAAATGCCTGAAAATGTAAATTCTGATATTTGTTTACATAGTAATAGGAATAGTTATGAGCCGAGAGGTACATACACCTGGCCTGGCGATACCTTGTGGTGGCAGGTAACCCCGGAGCGCGAGAAAACGCTTAAACATGGCTACTGTGCCGCAGTCAGCTACGTCGATGCACAAATAGGAAAGGTTCTGAATGAATTGAAGAACCTTGGCCTGGACAAAAATACCATTGTGGTTTTGTGGGGCGATCATGGATGGCATCTCGGAGACTACGGCATATGGGGGAAACATACCAATTTTGATATAGCACTGAATAGTCCTCTCATTATTAAACAACCACAGATGAATCAGCCGGGAGTATTTGCAGATGGTATAGTTGAAACGGTCGATATATTTCCGACACTGGCTGTTTTATGTCAAATAAGGCCTCCGGAAAACCTTGAAGGAATGAGTTTAAGACCTGCAATTGAAAATCCGGAATCAAAAATAAAAGAATACGCTATAAGTGAACGGGAAGCCTTTGGTTCTTATGGGATTTCTGTAAGAACTGAAAAATACCGGTTGATGGTGTGGACGGATCAATCTACCGGCGACACTATTGACATTAATCTGTTTGAAAATAATGAGAAGCCGGTGCCATATCATGATATCAGCGACAGCAATCCGGAAATTGTACAAGAGCTAATGGAGATGATATAGCAACATGAGCAGTACTGTTCAAGTCCGAAAATTGAAATCAAACTCCATAAATTGATCCCTGTGAAAACATTCTTCTTTTGCAGCATTTGGGTTACCACCCTTTTAATTCAATGCACGTCAAATAAAGGGCCCCAAAAAGTATCTCATGAGGTCATGCAATCCGTTTATGAGGAGGTGAAAACGCCCTACAAATACGGGGTGGTTTTTAAACATCCCGACTCCACCAAAATGATTGATTCGCCAACCATTTTCAGGGAAAATGATAGGTGGTACATGACCTACATCGTTTTTGACGGACAGGGGTATGAAACCTGGATCGCAGAAAGCGCAGATTTACTCAATTGGGAATCTAAGGGGCGGATCATGTCATTTACGGAGAGCACCTGGGATGCCAATCAGAAAGCTGGCTATGTTTCGCTTGTAGATATGGAATGGGGAGGAGATTATTCGGTAGAAAAATACAAGGACAAATACTGGATGACCTATCTCGGAGGAAATTCTTCTGGTTATGAAGCGGGTACGTTGAAGATTGGGCTGGCAACTTCAGCAGAACTAACTACTGCAAATGAATGGTCAAGAAATGAAAAGCCATTGTTTTCTCCCGAGGACCCTGATGTTCGTTGGTTTGAGAATAAAACAATTTACAAGAGTTTGGTGATCAGGGATACAGAGGAAGTTTCCGGATTTCCGTTCGTGATGTATTACAATGCAAAAGGAGATACGGCCAACTATGAAAGCATTGCCATGGCTGTATCACAGGATATGGTCAATTGGAAACGTTTTGGAGATGATCCGGTCATCACCCGCTATGCCGGGATCTGTGGGGATGCACAGATAACTAAAATGCATGATCTCTATGTGATGTTTTATTTTGGCGCCTTCTGGAAACCTGGTGCTTTTGAGCGATTCGCTTGTTCTTATGACCTGGTAAACTGGACTGACTGGTGGGGTCCTGACTTGATTGCCCCCTCAGAACCGTATGACCAAAAATATGCCCACAAGCCGTGGGTCATCAAGTGGAAGGGGGTCGTTTATCATTTCTACAATGCTGTCGGCGATCGGGGAAGGGTGATTGCTTTGGCGACTTCGGAGGAATTAAAATAAGAAAAGGGTAGCCTCAGGCCACCCTTTTTAAAAATCAATTTACAATATCAATATCCTTCGTTTTGAGGAAAATCTCCAGGATTTGTAACCCGATCAATCTGTGTTTGAGGGATTGGTCTAACAAGGTGCATGGGCTTAATATTGGGGCCCCCAAGTGAATTATACGCTTGTACCCTTTCAATCAGTTTACCTGTTCTTTTCAGGTCATACCAACGGAAGCCTTCACCACATAACTCCCTGGCTCTTTCATCGAGAATGAAATCTATATCGACATCCGTGTCGGCTACATTCATCTCAGTCTCATAGCCTGGAACCACAGCTCTAACTCTTAATTCGTTGAGTCTGTCTGCTGCATCACCATTTCGACCCTGCATATGCGCAGCTTCAGCTGAAATCAGATACATTTCAGCCAGCCTTAACACAGGATAATCTCTACTCCCATCCGTTGCATTTACAGCTGATCTTTGTGCATCGTAATATTTGTTAAGCACAGGAAAATTTCTTCCCGCTTGTCCTCCAACTTGTGTATCATCCGATTGACCATTAACGTCTTCACCATTGTAGTCAATCCATTGATAGGGAGCTGAGGCCTGGAGAGCATCATCGACCGGTTCCATAGAAATTTTAATCGCTGTATCTCCGGGAACGACAGTTTGTCCATTAATTGTACCTGTTGAGTTTGCGATGAAAACGGTTTTAAAGGTAGCAGCCCAACGAGCATCACCATCTCTGTTCCAGCTTTCAAGGAAATAGTTGGTAGGCATAAACCGTTGAAATGGTCTTCCATTTTCCTGGTCACGCACCATGGCTGGATTTCTGGTGTAATCCCACACCCAATAAAGAAAAGAAGGATTTCCCCCCTGGTTTGTTAAAGGATCCAGTGTATACTGCACGGTCCAGATAAACTCGCTGTTGATCTGGTTGTTAAAGTCCCATAGGTCTTTATAATCCGAAACGAGTGAAAATCCATAGTCATCGATCACATTGTTGGCCAAAGTTTCAGCCTCGGAATAATTACCTAAGGTAAGATGGACTCGTGCAAATAAGGCTTCAGCAGCAGCTTTGTGAACCCTGCCATAATCGTTGACATTATCAGGCGTCGGCAAGTTGTCTGCAGCAAACTGCAAATCCGGCACAATACCATTCTGGTAAATTGTAGCTACAGGTGTACGAACAGCTTCAGTCTGTACCCCTATCGTTTCCTCGAGGGTAAAGTGAACATCACCAAACTGCTGAACAAGAATAAAATAATAGAGCGCTCTCAAAAATCTGGCTTGCGCTTCTATGACATCCTTCCTATCCTGAGGTATTTCGTCAATATCCTGTACCCTGCCAATAACCGTATTGGCCTGGTTAATCCCGGCATAGAAACTATCCCATAAGCCAATTAGAAATCCATGTGAACCAGTCAGGTTTACATCATAATTATTCCAGGAGGGATTATTCCTGTTTCCTCCGAATCCATTGGTATACATGTCGGTTCCAACTACAGTCAGGAAATAGGATCTTTCCTGCCCATAATAATCCCGCAATGGAGTGTATACAGCATTGAGTCCGTCTAAAATACCTCTTTCGGAGGTATAGTGGCCATTCGCAGTAGCAATGCTGATAGGATCTTCTGTAATGATGTCATTACAGGAGAATCCAACAAATAGCGTAATAATTGAGAAATAGCCTACTACTGATCTTCTCAATGATTTATGTATTTTAATATCTTTCATTGTCTTCTGATTTAAAATCTGGCTTTAATTCCAACCATAAATGTTTTAGTGGAAAGTGGGTTGTTGATACCAACATTTCCATTTGCAGTCTCTGGATCCACCAGGTCATATTCTGCGAATATCAGTGGATTTAATGCTGAAAAATAAACTTCTAAGCCAGATATACTTTCTGTTCGGATAAGGCTGTTGGTAAGCTCATAACCCAATGTTATGTTCTTAACTTTTGTAAAGGATCCTTCTCTGTAACGTAGTGCTGAAGCATATAATGGCTGGTTACCCTGTCTGGGTATCGGAATCTCATTACTTGGATTTTCAGGAGTCCAATAATTAAAGTTCATGTTGTTATATCTACCTTCCCAACTGTTACCTGCCACATCATGAAGTGAGCTATTTACCATTTGTCCCTGACGGGTATACACCAGGATTGAAAAGTTGAGGCCTTTGTATGACAACCTACTGGAAAGGCCGCCACTCCAGTCAGGTACTGTCGACCCCAGGATAGTCCGGTCATCATTGTTGATGACACCATCTGGCTGATCAGTCAAGAACCCATTTTCGTCTCTACCATTTACATCCGCAATCCTGATGTCTCCGGGAGCCAGTCCAGCGGCAGCAGCTTCAGTGGCATCCTCTGTCTGGTAAATTCCATCAAATTGAAAATTATAGAAAACGTTGATTGGATGGCCAATGAACCACTGATTTCCTATGTCATCATCAGTACCGTTGAACAATTCAACAATCTCTTCCTTGTTGGAGAAAATATTCATACTAACATCCCAGGTAAAACCCGAAGCATTCTGAAATAAGTTGTAATTGAGGGTAAGTTCCCATCCCCTGTTTCGGGTAGAACCTACATTTTCCAGCACAGAAGAGTACCCGGAGGTAGATGGCAGGAATCTTTCCAAAAGGAGATCCTCTGTTTTAGTATTATAGAATTCAAATGTACCTGAGAATCTGTCATCCCAAAATCCGAAGTCAACTCCGATATTCACAGTTTTAGAAACTTCCCAACCTAAATTAGGGTTTGAGATTTCTGACTGACCAAACCCAAAGGCACCTGCATCGCCAAATGCATATACAGAACGGGCCAGTCCTCCCCAGGTTCTGAATGGAGAAACAGCAGTATTACCAACTTCACCATATCCTGCTCTCAGCTTAAGAAAAGAAAGCACTGAGGCGTCAAGGAAACTTTCCTGAGAGATAATCCAACCCATTGACACCGCAGGGAAGAAAGACCATTTATTGCCTTCGGCCAATCGTGACGATCCATCAGCCCGGCCTGTCAATGTGAACAGATATCTGTCGTTGTATGAATAATTAAGACGGGCCATATAGGATAAAAGGCCCCATTCCGAGTAATCACTGTCTATACCGGTGATCTCAGCGGCAGAGTTCATGTTATTAAAAGTGAATCTGCTAATGGGGATGCCCCTGCCATTAAGTCCAGATTCTTCAGTATTTTGACTTTGCGTACTAAACAGACCAACCAGGTTGATTGAATGATTATCAATCTGTTTATCATAGGTCAACAGGTTTTCAATCGTGTAGGCAAAAGTTCTGGCGTTGTCAATTGAGGCAGTTGATGCGCTCCCGTCGTAATCTCCATTGTACCGACCTCTTCTGGAATATTTGTAATCTGTACCCAGATTTATTCGGTAGGTCAGGCCTTCCAGGATTTTATACTCACCATAAATATTTGAGAAAAACCTGTAGCCTTTGGTTTCATCTACGTATTGGTTGGGTACATATTCTAATATAGGGGTGGTCTGAAGACCTTCATTCGGATTAGGGAAAGCAATGATCCTACCCTCATCATCGTAAGGCTCAACGATAGGCACATATCTCAGGGACCTGGAAATTGGGCCATTACTCATCTGATCTCTCCCATCTGTGGTTCCTGTGATACTGAAACCAATGTTTATCCGATCGTTTACTTTACCGTCTACGTTGGCTTTTAGAGAAAATCGCTCATAAGCCGTGTTTTTAACTACACCTTCTTCATTAAAATAACTGCCGGACAGGTAATACTTCATGCCGGAATTACCTCCTGAAAAAGAAACCTGGTGTTCCTGTTGAGATCCTTGTTGAAGCACGAGATCCAACCAGTCAGTATCTACACCTGCAGAATAGCTATCCAGGAGAGCCTGACCTCCTAAAATAGCCGCATCATTACTGTTATCAGTCTTGGATAATCCGTTAGCTACCCTGACATATTCCACAAACTGGTCAGCATTCATAATATCCATATTTTCTATGGCGCTCTTTACTCCGTAGTAGCCATTGTATTCAACCTGACCTTTGCCGGATTTTCCTCTTTTGGTTGTTATAAGGATTACCCCATTCGCGCCTCTGGAACCATAAATGGCTACAGCACTGGCATCTTTCAGGACCTCAATCGATTCAATATCGCTTGGACTGAAATCATTGATATCTTGTGTAGTGGGAATCCCATCAATAACAAATAGCGGATCATTCCCCGCTGAAATAGATCGGTTTCCCCGAATTCGTATCTGCAGTGGTGAGCCAGGCGAACCATTATTTCTCACAATGTCTACTCCGGCCAGTCTACCCTGAGCCTGATCCAGGACATTACCAGCACGCGTTTCCTGCAGGTCTTCTGCTGAAACGGAAGAGATTGCCCCTGTCAGGTCACTTTTCTTCATTGTACCGTATCCAACGACAACTACTTCATCGAGAGAAGAAATATCCTGTGTTAGCGTTACATCCAAAACGGATCTACCACCAACGGAAATTTCTTTGTAGCCGAAACCAACGAAAGAAACAACTACCGTTGCATTTTCAGGGAGTGACAAACTGTAAGAACCATCAACATCCGTAATGGTACCATTGGTCGTACCCTTTTCCTGAACAGTAGCGCCGGGAAGTGCCTCCCCGTTTTCATCCGTGATTTTCCCAGTTATTTGAAACTGCAGACTGATTTTGTCTTCTACAATCGGAAGGCTGCTGCTGCTTGCAGGTACGAGCGCAATAGATTCATTCACCCTGCTGATGGTAAACTGAGTTTGTTTTGAAACTTCAGTGAAAAGATTAAGCAGGTTCCAGTTGCCGGACGCCAGTTCAACAGAAAGGTTTTTGATGTCCTCCTTCGCATACGCAAAGCGCAGGTCACTGGAGGATTCGATCTGTTTGATTAAATCCTTCAGTTTCACGACATTCTGAGGTTCGTTGAAATCGAGCTCTAAGCTAATTTCCTCCAGGTACTTTCTCTGAGCGGTAGATTCATTTGCCAGAGCCCATAAAATGGAATGGCAGATGATCATCGCATAGATTGCAATCCTAGACATGTGAATTACAATTTTGTGTAGTTTTACATTCATATTTGTTTTGGTTGATTAAATACTAAA
The DNA here is from genome assembly GCA_965228595.1 of Cyclobacteriaceae bacterium. Classification (GTDB taxonomy): domain Bacteria; phylum Bacteroidota; class Bacteroidia; order Cytophagales; family Cyclobacteriaceae; genus UBA7330. The sequence goes on from OZ245828.1 coordinate 2,296,301, forward strand.
AACAGGTATACTTAATGTGGATCGAATCACTTGCCAGAGTACCTTCGATCCACTTTTTTGTATAGTCTTTATCTTATTGTCACTATTCCATCCTTTATCTCATAATTAAATCCATAAACTTTTGAAACATTGAGCAATAGCTCGTTCAGGGTGGGGTTTTTAAATGATGCTGTAAACAATTTTTTCGGAAGATCCTTTTTCGAAACAGCGATCTCTACACCGTACCATAAAGAAACTTTGTCCAAAACATGCTCAATAGGCAGGTCCTGAAAGGCAAGCACCTGCCTTATCCATCCAAAGACATATTCTTCATTCACCTTGATGAGTTCTGAAAGACTTCCATCATTGGAGATTCTGATCATCTGATTGGCCGTTAGCTCCACTGATCTGAAAGGGTCAGCTTTCACACTCACTATTCCTTCTTTCACCGCCACGTGATTAGATCCCTCCTGATATGCACTCACATTGAAGGAGGTGCCTAGCACATTGATCACAAAATCTTCCGTTGTGATTTGAAAAGGTTTGGACTCATCTCTAGCCACATCAAAGAAAGCCTCACCAATCAATTGAACATGTCGTTTGTCTTCTTCGAATCTTTCAGGGACGATCAATTTGGAATTTGAATTCAGATGAACCTTAGTACCATCGGACAGTACTGTGGTGATCTTTTGCCCGGCCAAACTTGACTTTTCGATATAGGCGATTGGTTTAACTGCGACTTGTTCACTTTCAGCATTCGTAAAATGATAAACCCAAAAAGAAGAGGTCAGTACGATCGCCACCATAGCAGCAATCTTCAGGAGTAGCTTACCACTAATAATTGCTGGGCTTTCAATGGGCTGGTTTTTCTTGATCTGACCAAATATCTTTTCCTCGATTTCGCTTTTGAGGCTGGAATAATCCTGGGAGTAATCTTTCCAATATGCCTGGACACGCTTGAAGGTTTTTTCATTGTCCTTGTCAAGCTCCATCCATTGGGTCAATTGGTATTGCTCTTCCAGGGTGATATTTCCCTGCAAATATTTAAGAATGAGTTCGTCGATATCTTTCAAAAGCGCATTTTGATTTAATCCCTAATTGGGCTGATCACTTATAGGAGCTATCTCGACCTTGTTTTGTCCAATAGTTTTATAAAATTTACATATGGAAGTAGTTCTGGACCATATTATTGAGAACATCATAGCGTTTAGGCCCAGTAATTGAAAATAATTCATACCGATCAGATGAAACTATCCCAAGAGGGAGATGGCCAGCGTTAGGCCAAGCACAATATTGGAATACCTGTCGGATAGATTGGAATCATAGGTATTGGATATTTCAATACGCAGGGTTTTGATGGCATTACTCAGATGGGAATTAATTGTGGAGATGGAGATGCCGAATTCTTCAGCGACTTCCCGGGGACTCTTTATTTCTACAACACAGGCAATAAAAACCATTTGGCATTTGTCAGGTAAGGAAGCGATGAAGCCATTCAACTTTTCCTGCAGCTCTTTTTCCAGTAACACATCCTCAGGGCTTATTTTATCTATTTGTTGGACGGCCTCAGCGGCTTCAATTTTTTCTGCCTGGTAGAGCAGCTTGATGCATTCGTTTCTTACGGAAACCAAAAGATAAGACTTAATTTCTTTGATCCCGATCAGGTTGGAGTTATTTGCCCACAAGTTTAGGAATACCTCCGATACTGCATCTTTGGCTAAATCTTCTGATTTAGTGATCGATTTTGCATAGATGAACAGGTCCAAAAAAAGCTCATCATAGACCTTCCTGAATTTGGACTCAATGGATTCAGAACCCGGCAATTCCCGTATGATAGGCTTTTTTTTCACTTTCTTAAAAAGACAGTAGTATTTACAGCTTCAAGTTATAATTTCAAATAAACCTACGAAGAATTTGTGAATATTTAAACTTCAATAATAGGATGAAATTTAGATGTCTCAAGCTTTCATGTAATGGTTACATTAAATCCAGATCCGAGGAGAAGTATATATTTGTTCACATTACCAACCCAAAGCCCAAGATGAAAACCCCGGTTCACTACATACTTTTTCTCATTGCCTTCGATGCCTGTCAACAAGTCAAACAGGAGGAAATTCAACAAAAGCCCAACGTCATTGTAATCGTTACCGATGATCAGGGATGGGGTGATATCGGATACAACAATCCCAATGTGTATACACCCAATATGGATAAGCTGGCAGCCGGAGGGGCTACTTTTGTCAATCATTATTCCATGCCACAGTGCACGCCAACCCGGGTCGCGCTATTTACAGGACGATATCCCGGACGCTTCGGCACCAACGCCTTGCAAGCCAACAATAAACCCGTATTTCAGAAAGGTATTGAGAACCTGGCAACCATGTTTAAGAGATCGGGATATGAAACATTTCTCTGCGGAAAATGGCACATGGGCTCTAACCCCGATTATGGACCCAACCATTATGGATTTGATGAAAGTTATGGCTCCCTGGCCGGAGCTGTGGGAATGTATAACCACAAATATCGAGCGGGGGAGTTTGAGATTGCCTGGCACCGCAACCATGATACGATTCCAGGCCATGAAAACGGAACTCATGCAACAGATCTGGTTTCGCAGGAAGCAATCAGATACATAAGCAAAGAACACACAGATCCTTACTTCATGTACCTGGCATTTCATGCCCCACATACGCCATTGGACGAAAGGGGGAAATTTATCGATCGTCCTACGCAGCTGGATCCTGATGACACCACTCGTTGGCTCAATGAAGATGAAATCGAATGGTTTAATGATCCGGCAGGTAAGATCCAGTCAGAACCAGATCCGGAAAAAAGATTGTTGCTGGCTGCGGTCCACCATGTGGACTACGCCATGGGCGAAATCATCAAAGCATTAGATAAGTCAGGTCAAAGAGAAAATACGTTGATTTTGTTTACTTCTGACAACGGTCCCCAGGTAAACTGGCCCGGAAATGCTTATCCTGATGATTTGCATCTTACAGATTTCAATCAGGAGATACCCATGAGGGGTAGTAAGTTAGATGTTTGGGAAGGAGGGATTCATGTCCCTGGATTTGCCAATTGGCCAGGACACATTGTTCCCAAAAAGGTAGATGATCCGGTCCATGTCATTGATTGGCTGCCTACTTTGGCGAGCATTATTGGTCGGGACCCTGGAGAAATTGAGTTGGATGGTGTTGATATTTCACCTGCTCTCCTGAGTAACAATGAGATCAAGAGACGGGACTTTTATTGGACATGGAATAGCAACATCAATCGATGGGCCCTTAGAAACGGAGATTGGAAAATTGTGAAGTATGGGACGGAGGAACCTAAGGAGCCAAAGGATTGGCAGCTTTACAATTTAGCCAATGATCCTACCGAAACTACTGATGTCGCTGAAGGGAATCAGCAGGTCCGGGAGAGGCTTCATCAGCTTTTTCTCGCTCAGCGATCAAAAGACAAAACGTCCGTTGAGTTTTAAACAGTAGCCTCTTTCCCAAACATCCGCATGATGGCCTCACCATTTCCGTCCGGGGTGGTATAGACCGGTCTTCCTTCGATGGTGTAATGGGTTTCCGGAGGAATTCCCAAAGCATGATAGATGGTTTGATGAACCTGGTCGATTACTACGGTGTCTTCGATAGAAGAGCAAGGTCTTTCCTCGGCCGTCTTTCCATAGACCAGTCCTTTTTCGATGCCCCCGCCCCACATGAGGATCGATGCACCATCGGTGAAATGGCGATGCATACCATAGAATTTTTCGTCTTCTATGACATCAGGTACTGTAACCTGATCTTTTACCGTTTCTCCGGGGCGCCCCTCAAGAATAGCGTCTCTGCTAAACTCGCTGGCCAGGATGATCAACGTTCGGTCCAGGTGACCGCTCTCATCGAGGTCTTTGATCAACTGGGCGATGGGTTTGTCTATGTATTGTTTCATCCCTTTGGCCCGAAGGTGGCCATTTTCATGGGTATCCCAACCAAGAAAGGGCTCATATTCCGAAGATACACTGATAAACCGTGCGCCTTGCTGAACGAGCCGCTTAGCCATGAGACAACCAAGTCCGAAACGGCCGGTATTGTATTGTTCGTATTTCTTTTCGGGTTCGTCAGCTAGATCAAAAGCTTTGACCTCAGGAGAGTTGAGCAACCGGTAGGATTGCTCCATCGACCGGATCAGAGATTCTTTCTGGTAGTCACTGCCCAGGTCTCCCATGGGACTTTTGTTGGTGAGCTCTTTATACAGCTTGTTTCTGGCTTCGAATCTTTTAATGTCCATGCCCTGAGGAGGACGCACACTTTGCATGCCGGCAGATGGATCGGGGATTAGAAAAGGTCCGTATTCCCCTCCCAGAAACCCTGCGGAATGAAAGGCTTTCAGCTCTTCGGCTTCTCCCACTGTAAACCGCTGGCCCAGGGAAATAAAAGGTGGGATCACTTCATTCTTTGGTCCGAGTTCTTTGGCGATCCAGGCCCCGATATGAGGCATCTGCACGGACTGAGGAGGCTCATAGCAGGTATGCCAGTGGTATTGATGCCGGGTGTGGAGGATGTGACCGAGATCGGCAGATCGGTAAGACCGGATGATGGCTCCTTTGTCCATCACGCTTCCGATGGACTCCAGTCCCTCGGAGAAATACAACCCATCCACAGCGGTGGGAACCTTTGGAAAGGTGCTCAAAACTCTTTTACTCTCTACGCCTTTGGAGTAAGGCGTGTATGCTTTCGGGTCAAACGTTTCGGTATGGGCCATGCCGCCAGCCATCCAAAGCAGGATCACCGAATCAGCTGTTGAAGGAATTTTTGGTCCGGAACAGGACGAAAGAAAACTGCTGGCAGGAATCGATGTCGACATGGCTGCGGCTGATGCCAATCCCATTTTCTTAATGAACTCCCTTCTTTGTATTTCAATGTTTGTTCTCATGGTACTAATTGATAAATTGAAATTCAGGTAAGAGTAAAGTGGCCCAAAAAAGATCCTGAACTGCAGCTTCATCTGGCTTTTCTCCTAAAGCCGAAAGAATAACCTCCTGTTCGGTATCGCTTGGGAGACGCCCCAAACATTTTAAGTATAAACTATCCGCGATCACTTTTGGATCCGAATCGTAATCTTTTAACCATTTTCTGGCCCCCTCTTCCAATAAGTTATTAAAAAATTCACCGTTGGTCAACTCCAATGCCTGCAGCAAAGAAGCCTGTTCTTCCCTTGTGGTCGCCACATTTTCCCGCGTTGGTCTGCCCAGTGCTTTTAGAAACGGATCTAGCTGGACCAGGGATGCACGGGCAAACTTGTCTCCATTTTCATCAAAGGTAAAATTGACCATTTTACCCCAGGCTCTGGTGCCGAAACTCCTCACTTCCTCCCAGGAGGAGTCATCAAAAGCTAATTCCTTCCAGGCATCTGATGATACTGCTTTTGTACTGATCCAGCTTCGGTCTGATGCAATGGTATCTGAGGTCCCATCGGAATAGTCCAGCTTCAGCCGGAAAAGAACCCCTGCCGGATTCGGGATAGGCCCTTCATTTTCCCCCTCAACGGCAATGATATTTTCTCCTTTTGTGATCAGGTCATCAACATGGGCTTTGCCAATCTTCTTCCAATCGTTTCCGGAAAGAACCACCTGCTTATTGATATAGAGTGTGTAAGCATGGTCGACGGAAATCAGAACCTGTGCGGATTCCAGATCCTTGTTGGGGACGTTGAATGACTTTCTGAAATATCTTTTACCCGGTTTGGGCAACACATCCCGGTCGAACTCAATTTCCCGGTGCCAGACCCTTGAGAAGTCCTGGTCTTCGTCAGAAGGGTCAAAAGCTACGGCATGATAAACGGGTGTGATCACCTGACTCACTGCATCGGTAAACTGCTCAGCCGTCAGTCTTCGGATGACCGGTCCTTTGTAGACGTACTTTTCGGTTTTGATTGCCTGTGGGTCTTTGTATCCCACCCCCGGGAGCTGATAGGCATGTGAGGTCATGATGTTTTCGATCAGGTATTTCAGGTCGTAATCATGGGCAATGAAGTCGCTGGCCATCCAGTCGAGTAAATCCCCGTTCCAGGGTTCATTGTCCATTTCGTCCAGTGGCTCCACAATGCCCCTGCCATTGAGACGTTCCCAGATGCGGTTGACAATGGTTCGATACAACCGGCCGTTTTCCGGTTTGACGATCACTTCGGAAAGTAATTTCAATCGTTCTTTGATGGTTTCTGCTTCCACCGAGCCCAACTCCGAATAGATAAACTCCGTCTGGGCCATTTTTCCCGTGGGTTTGTCGCAGCGATACAGTTCTAATGTGGTGTCAGAAAAGATGTTGGCAAAAGCGTAAGTCTGAGCCAGGGTGAGGTTGCTCACAAAACTGTTGTGACAAGAGGCACACTTCACATTCACACCCATCAGGGACTGTCCGATGTTCTGCGCCGCCTGCATGGAAGTGGTCTGGCTGGCATTCACAGCCCCACGCCATTCAATGCCCTTGATAAAACCCTCGGAGTCTTCAGTGGGGTTGGTCAACTCCTTTACTATCTGGTGGTAGGGTTTGTTTTCCAGCAGGGAGGTATAGAGCCAATCCGTGATTTGCTTGCGTCCACCCGTAATAAATCCGGTACCGGAATAGTCATTCCTGAGGATGTCGTTCCAGAAGCTGATCCAGTGTTGGGTGTAGTTGTGATCATCGTTGAGAAGTGATTGGATCAACTTCTCTCTTTTGTTAGGATTGGTATTTTGCTCAAATTGTTGGATCTGATCTGGTGATGGCAATAGCCCAATGATATCCAGGTATGCCCTTTGAATAAATTTCTTGTCATCTACCACTTCCGGCCAGGAGACCCTGTTCTTTTCAAAATAGACATTTATCAGCCGGTCGATGGGATGTTGCAAAGAGCCTTCGGCAGGTGGTAGCTCGGGTTTTGACAAGGCTAATGGTGCTTCCGGGAATATCTTAACATCCCCATCTACCCAATGCGCTCCATTGTCGATCCACCAACTGATCAGGTTTACTTCTTCTGGAGACAAGATCTTGCCTTTTTTGGGCATTACCTCATCGTGGTTTTTTGGTAGCGTAATCCTGCGGATGATCTCGCTGTTTTTGGCGTCCCCAATCGTCAGGATAGGCCCTGATTCACCTCCGGCAAAGACACCTTCTTTGGAGTCCAGGACCAGCTCCCCTTTTTGCTTTTCTTCGCTGTGGCACTGGTAGCAACTGTGAGCAAAGATGGCTCGAACCTCCAGACTGATACGGTCCAGCTGCCGGATGGAGACAGAGTCTTGCATGCTTACCTCTGCGAGTAGGGCGCCGGTTTTAGAGTTGTCGTAGTTTGTGCCCTTTCCGGGAAGCAGTTCTGTAAGGAAATCCTCTCCATGGGTGAGGCTGGCCCCCAGGTGTCCGGCAACAGTGAGGATTACTGTGGTGAGGATTAGTGATATGCGATAGGCTAAGAAGTTTGGATTTTCAGCTTTTTTAGCTCGATGGAGGAGGATGGCTGTGATAATTGAAAAAAGCGTGGTGAGCAACCCGGCGATTTGGTGGTTGAGTACGAGATCACCGCCGTAGCTGTCGAAATTGATGAGCAGTATACCCATGATCGAAGCGATGATAGCCGAGAGGGCACCCAAATTTACCAGCCAGGAGATTCCTTCACGAAGACCTTGCTTGCCACGATACGTGAGCATCTCAAGGAGCAGCGCAACGAAGATCAGCCCGATGGGAAAGTGGACGATCATGGGGTGAAGCCGACCGATTAATTGAAAGATCCAATCCATTATTAAAAACGAGAAAAAAAATTTAATTGAAAACGTAAAGCATTTAAAAAATGTACCGTATCAAAACAGTTTGTATATGAAACGTTTCAAGTTAAGAAAATGACTTTAATTGTCTTGATTTAAAGGCAATTAAAGTCATTTTTAACAAACTATCAACTCCTAATAGCCGTCGTTCTGTTCCAAATCCTGGTTCAATTTGATCTCAACATCAGGGATTGGAAATAGATATTGGTGAGTATTAAAAACATATTCTGTAGGAGTAAACCCAAAGCCACCTCTGCTTGTTGTTGGATTCGCTTTTTCAACCTCGCCGTATGCATTTAGAATGGCCGCCATTTCAGCAGGAGTATTTGTTCTTTTCAGATCAAACCACCGATGGTTTTCAAAAGCCAGCTCCATCCGTCTTTCTTTCAGGACTGCCTCCCTGAATGAATCCTGAGTTAATCCGCTGAGAGGATCCAGGTCAACCCTGTCCCGAACTTGATTGACATAAGTATATGCATCGGCCGGACCGGATTCCTCATTGATGGCTTCAGCAAGCATCAGCAAGACATCAGCATATCGTAGAACCGGCCAGTTTTCATCAGGACGACCTTGAATACTGTGTGGATGTAAAAACTTCTTGATATATGGCACAGCTACCCAATTGTTGTCCTCATCAAAATAACCTTCTGCCAAAGAGATATCCTTTCGAAGATCTCCTGCCTCATACGCTGCAATCATGCTGAGGCTGGGAATGTTCCAGCCACCACCGCTAATGCCTGGGAATGGGATGACCAGACCGTCAGAAAGTCTTGGGTAAAAACTGTATGTAAAACCAGAGTGTTCTCCAAGATCATTATTACCCTGAAACTGAACATCAAAGATAGATTCAGCATGATTTTTAAATACAGGATCAAATACCTGGGCGTAATCATCCAATAAACTATAACCCATTGTCAAAACCTGCTCAAGTGTAGAGATTGCCGTCCCATACTCTTTCTGAGTCAGGTATACTTTCCCGAGCAAGGCCAGCGCAGCGCCCTTACTTACTCTTCCCACCTCTGAAGCAGGTAGTGAGGCGGGTAGCGCATCCACTGCAAAGTTCAGGTCACTCTCAATTAAGTCATATACGTCTGAAGCCGGAGATCGCGAGAAATTCCAGGCAGTTGTAGGCTCTTCGATCGGCTCGGTCAAAATAATTACATCACCAAAATGCTGAACCAGTTCAAAATAATAATAGGCTCTGATCCATTTTGCCTGTCCTTCTAAGTTGGTTTTTGCCGCCTCATCAATCTCCGCGATTGATAATTTATGCAATGTCGTATTTACATTGACCAAACGCTGATAGATTGAGTTATACAAATTGGTAATGTTCGAGGTACTGGGCAAATATTGCCAGTATTCAAGTGCTTCCAATGAAGGCCCCTGTCCCCTATTTTCTACATTATAATGCAGTGTTGTATTGTCAGAAATGAAATCACCAAATTGCCATTGGTTTGCAACGTATCCCTGCATTCCACCATATAGCGCATTGACAGCTTGCGTTAATTGAGCTTCTGTCTGGTAAAAGGTAGAAGCATTCAACCTTGTAGGATCATTTTTATCCAGAAAATCCTCACCACATGACCAAAAACCAAGGCTTGTGATAACAATCAGGATTCTATATATGATAGTTTTCATAAATATATTTCTTTAAAATTCTTACTAGGACTAAAAGTTAATACTTGCACCAAATGTGAATATTCTTGGAAGAGGATAAGCCTCATCGTCATTACCAAGGTTTCTTCCTTCTCCTCTATCTATATCCACATTACTTCCGGGATATTTAGTCCACAAAGCCAAATTATCTGCGTTGGCATAAAATCTTGTACCCCCTAAAACAGGTAAATCATTGGGCAGGGTATAGCCCAGGGTAATATTTCTCAGCCATACGTGACTTCCGTCGGAGACATAGCGTGAACTGGTCTCTCTCTGCCATTTCCAGGTGCTGGATGTTGGTATCCAACCATTTCCGGGGTCTTCAGGAGATTTCCATCGATTGACAGCTTCTGCCAGAATATTGAAAACGCCGTCCATATTCAGGGTTGTTTTTTCAATCTGTCTGGCAATGTCATAGTCATATGCGCCGGTAAATAATATATTAAGATCGAAACCTTTATAGTCGGCACCTAGCGTCAGCCCTGCAATAAAATCGGGATGTGGATTACCCATTTCACCCATATCCGGAGATGTATTTCCATAGGTGATCTCCCCATCATTATTCAGGTCCCTGTAAATAAAAGTACCGGGAATGGCTCCATCCTGGGTAGGAGAGGCATCAATTTCTGCCTGGGTATTGAAAATACCTATCATGTCATATCCCCACATCATACCAATTGGTCTTCCCACGATTTCTAGGATTTAAGCAAGTGAATGTGTATAAATATTTTCATATTTTCTCTCATCTCTAACACATGCAAAAATGCGGTGAATGATTTTATTCCGGACGGCATTCATCACGGACATCTTGTTTTTACCTTCCTCAATTTTGCGTAGATAAAAGTCCCGCATCTCTCCCTGGCAACCTACTGCCGATCGGGCGGCTAGATGGAGCAGCGTTTTCATCGGCTTATTGGCTTGATGAGAGACTTTGGATTTACCTCTCACTGATTTACCAGACTCTTTTTTGAAAGGTGCAATTCCACAATGGCAGGCCATTTTCTTCGGTTCTGTAATCTGTTTGAATTCGTTAGTTGCTACAAGTGTGTTAATAGTTACAATCAACCCAACACCTTTGACCGAGCTTACAAGCCCATAGAGTCTCTTGAGCTGATCGTCTTTATCAATCAGTTCTTTGATTTGCTTCTCGATTTCTTGGATCTGTTTTTCAATTTTACTGACAACTGGCTGAAGTAATTTGGCATGTTCCTTAGACCACTTTTTATTACCGAATTCCTTCTCCTCTTTCAAAGGTGTTAATAATCTTTTCTTGGATCTAACCAGCCTTTCTCTAAGTTTGATCATACTCTTTAGTTGACTGATGACTTCTCTGGGAGCCTCCCAACGCTTTAGCTTATGTCTTTTTGCATAGCCATACTCCGCAATTCGATGAGCATCCAAGGCGTCATTTTTCTCTCGTTCCAGCCCAAAGTAGGCTTTGATCTTTTTGGCATCCTCCAGCCAAACAACCAGATCTTTAGATGAAGCAAACTCCAAAAAAGGATTACAGTAAAGTCCGGTATGTTCAAGACAAAACAGCCATTGTTCTTTCCCAGTATTAACCTCTTTGCTCAATCGTTTATAAAAGGAACTGATCCCTTTCTTATCATTATCTACCTGCATATGGAACCGTATTTCTACACCTTCCATTACCACAAAATCTAATGTTTCTTTTGATACATCAATTCCAATGAACCATTTGTATTCCATCATTTTTAACTTTACGTTGTTTAACTATGGTCAACGTACTTAAACACAGTCAAGCCCTTAATAATGGATCTTATCCGAATTTCTAGATGACGCTTGTTTAAGTAACCGACAGAGGATTAAATCGCGGCATGGGTCTTTCCCTGGCGGACCGATAATTCACCTCTGTCGGTGTTGACTTATTTCAAAGTTATCAACAGTATCCACAACTTATGAGTCTCCCCCTAGAACCCCCTCATAACGGTACGATGATAGTAGTAATCTTTAAATAATTACATACTACTAAGCTAAAGGGCGGACCGGTAACTCGTTCCATAAAAGCTATAAGAAAAGATCTCATCGTTTTCCCCATTGATAGCCAGAACTTTATTTCTATTAAAGGAAATGTTAAAATCAGCACGTAGATTGAGGTCATTGGCCACTTTAGTGCGATAGCCGACGGCTATTTCAACACCTTTATTCTCTACCTTTCCAAGGTTGGTCAATGTGGAACCAAACCCAGTGATGATAGGGAGAGGTGCGCTTAGAAGCATGTCTTCTGTGATCTTATTATACCATTCAACCGTCAAATTAAGTTTGCCTTCAAAGGCTGAAAAGTCCATTCCAATATCGACCTGGTTTGACTGCTCCCATCCTAAATTGGTATTTACAAATCCAGCAAGTCTTTGACCCGGAGCTAACTGACTTCCAATAATATAATTATCAGTAATCATGTTACTTGAATTTTGATATTCACCGATATTGTTATTTCCGGTGACACCATAACTCGCTCTTAATTTCAAGTCGGAGATCCAGTTGATGTCAGTAATGAAGCTTTCTTCGGAGAGTCTCCAGCCGGCAGAAAATGCCGGAAAATTACCCCACAGGTTATTTTTTCCGAACCTGGAGCTGCCTTCCCGACGAAAAGTGGCCGAAAGCAGGTATTTATCCTTGAAAGAATAATTGGCCCTGGCAAAATATGCTAACAGACTCCAACTCTCTTCATCAGATCCTACATTAAAATTCTCTGCATTGTTCAAAAACTGTACTATATCATCCGGGAATGTATTGCCGCTTCCGGATAAAGATCTAACTGTTTGTTCCTGGGCACTATATCCCAGCATGATATCAAATTGATGAGCATCAATTTTTTTGCTGTATGAGAGCAGTTGATCAGCCGACCAATTGACAACTTCTGTATATTCTTCAGACAAAGTTGCATTCCTGGGAGGCGGTTGATTAAAGCCACTACCTGCCAACGTAGAAGGTCTCCATCTGTTAACTCTTCCATTTGAAAGTGATACATTATAAGATGTTCGGAATTTAAAATCTTCAAGGAAAGATAATTCAACATAAGCATTACTCAGGAGGTTGTTTAAGTGCTCCATGTTCTTTTCTTGTGTCAGTTCCATTACGGGATTTACAGATCCGAAGGTACCTCCATCTCCACCGATATAATCAACGAAACTTCCGTCCGGATTATAGACCGGGAACCTGGGGTCTGCCCACAATGCAGTACCTATGATAGCATCTCTGCCTGTAGTATTAATAAATCTTTCATTGGAACGGGATCCAACGACATTTAGTCCCATCGTCAGGAAATCATTTACTTTACCATCTATGTTGGCCCTTAAATTATATCGCTCAAAATTTGTTTTAATAATGGCTCCTTGCTGACTTAGGTAACCTGCGGAAACCAAAGTTTTCACATCTCCTTTTCCTGATGCAAGCGTTACATTATAATTCTGGAATGCTGCATTGTCATTTACGATTTCATCAAACCAATCTGTAGAATACTGGGTTTGCTCTGGATATCTGTAATTCTCAGGGATCTGATCGATGGTTGGAATGCCATTTCCAGCAAGTACTGATTTGTCTATGAATTGTTCTTTTCTCCATTGAGCGTATTGCTGACCAGACATCATTTTTATCCTTTTCGAGTCAGGGATATTTTGAAATCCATAGTTGACGGAAGCTGATACAGAAACTTCACCTTCTTTCGCTCTTTTGGTGGTAACCAGCACCACACCATTGGAACCCCTGGCACCATAAATGGCCGTGGAGGCCGCATCTTTTAATACTGTGATACTTTCAATGTCATCAGGATTAAGATTTCCCATTTGGTTGCCGACCGGAAACCCGTCAATTACAAAAAGAGGAGCCTGGTTGGTTCCCAGCGACCCGACACCACGGATCATGATGCTCATTTCCTGCCCGGGAGTACCATCCGTTTGAGCTACACTGACACCAGCCGCTTTTCCTCTTAAGAATTGCGTGGCATTTGCAACAGGTTGATCTCCCATGTCCTTCATGTCTACAACTGACACTGCTGACGTAATATCACCCTTCCTTTTCGATCCATACCCCATAACAACCAATTCTTCCAATTGCTTAGCATCTGACGTCAATTGAACATCAATTACTGAACGGTTATTGACTGGGATTTCCATGACTTCGTAACCAACAAAAGTTACGACGAGCACGGCATCCTCAGAAGCATTGATTTTGAAATTGCCATCTGCATCGGTAGTGGTACCATTGGTGGTAGATTTAACCACGATTGTGGCACCTGGTAGCGTAGCACCTGTTTCATCAGTTACCTGCCCCGTAATTGTCAGCTGCACTTCCGCAATACTTATTTCTACTTCTCCAACACTTTTAAGCCTGACCTTGCTGATATTGATGGTTTGATCAACCTGCTTGAAATCAAGACCAGTCTGTTTTGCGATCTCCTGCAATATCTCATACACGGTGCTGTTTTCCGAAGTGATCTGGATCTTTCCGAGTTTCTCAAGATCTCTGGTATTGTTATAAGCAAACTTATAATCTGTCTTTGATTCAATTTCTTTAAGCACATTGTATAAATCAGTTTGTGATGATTCAATGCTTATAGAAACTTTTCTAATGCTCTTTGTTTTTTGAGCATGCACGTTATCAGCCAAAAGAAGATTGAGGCTGATCGACTGAACTATCATGATCAATAATGAATATTTCATTAAAGTAAATAATTGCTGTAAAAAGTTACTTTTCATATCTTGGGGTTTGTTTTATTAATAAGTTTTAGTGCATGTAAGTAGGTATTCCGTGAGAAGCTTACCTTCCTGCATGCCGGTATAGAAAGTAACATTTCTTAAATGTTACTTTCTTCTTTTTAAGTTGTTTCTACTGCCATATGCTGTTAGGTTTATTGATAGATTATGGTTACTTTTTGTTCGTTTATAGTGTACTTGAAATCCATGGAAAAACTGATGGAAAGCAATACACTATTGAGATCCATCTTCACGAATTCTCCTGAGTAATCCCATGGTGATGTTGGCTTATTGGTTTTGGTAATATCCACATCGTACCAATTCTCCAGTGTTGAGAATACTTCCTGCTCACTTGCCTTCTTAAAAATGATCGCTTGGTCTTTCCATCCCATTACCAAATCATAATCAAAATATCCTGTAACTAACTTCTCAGTTTCCGGGACGAACCATGCTTCCTTACCAGGGTCAAGTATTACTTCTGAAGCTGTCGATTGGGATGAAACAATGACTTTACCGGTGGCCAAGGCAACATGAGTTCCTTCCTTCCTGGTATTGATGTTGAATGATGTACCCAAAGCAGTGGTAATAAGATCTTTTGTTCTCACCTGAAAGGGTCGGTTAACGTCTTTTGAAACCTCAAAGAATGCCTCACCTTCCAGTGTCACCGACCGGCCCTCAGTAGAAAATTGTTCAGGATAAATAAGCTTACTATTGGTGTTGAGAACTACTTTGGATCCATCACTAAGGTAGATGGTTAGTTTCTGGCCCCTTTGGGTTTCTTTCTCAATTTTAGCAACAGGAATTTCAACGTGCGGTTCTGGGTCATCTATATGGTTAATATTCAGATACCATGTTGCAATTGCAGTGATCAAAATCAAACTTGCTGCATATCTTAAAGTTCTTTTCCATATACTGTTTGACCTGACTTGAGATTTAGACTCAAACCTGTGGATAACTGTTTCAGCGTTTAGTAAATAGGATTTTTCCCGGGCTTCGTCCAGCTCACTGTTTACAGTACCCTGTTTGAGTGATTCCCAAATAGTATTTACATCCTCTTCTTGCAATGCATATTGCTCCAGAGGAAACTTTCTTAAAATTTTCTTTGCTTCTTTTACTTCATTAAGCTTTTCCGGATGTGACTTTAGCCAGTTTCCCCAAAAGGCATTAGCGGCAGGCGTGGGATTGAGGACCCATTCTCTGAATTCAGGATTGAGGACCAGGTCCTCAGCAGTATAGGAAGAAAACTTCAATTGATTTAGTTTTGGTTACCTATACTATAATGTATCCTGATATTAATATCTATTCAATAAAATTGATATTTTTTCAGAATTTATTAAATAACAGCTTTTTTAAGCCTCGATATTGCCTTCCAAGCAAGGGTGTATATCGATCCAACACTTATCGACATGATATTTGCGACTTCCTCGTAAGTCATCCCTTCGAAAAAGATCAGCGTAATTACCTCCTTCTGGCGTGAGGTTAATTTATTTAAAGCAGTTTTTACCTTTTTCCTGATAGCATGTATATCCTGACCGTTGATCGATTCATCTTCAAAAGGGAAAAAGATCATACCCTGATCTGCATAGGATTTAAGAGCAATATTTTTCATTTTCTCTTCCTTTGCCTTGGCATGTTGTACTTTGTAACGAAGTGATTTGAGCAAATAAAACCTGATGTTGTTTGTAGGGGTAAGATTTTTTCTCCCTTTCCAGATTTCAAAAAATAATTCCTGAATACAGTCTTTTACCTGGGCTTCATTAGGAAGGATAGTCATTCCATAATTAAACAAATCCTGTACATTTTCACGATAGATAAGCTCATAGGATTTTATACATCCTGTTTTGAAGTTATTCCAAAGGGAAACATCCTTTTCCTCAGCATTTTTTGTTGAAGCATACAGAAGATCATCAAAGAAAGATTCCTGTCTCCCCCTGATCGTAATTAGACCCAGGAATAGCAGCCCAATGGGAAAGCAGACGATCATCGGGTGAAGCCAACCGAATGCCTGAAAGATCCAAAGGGGGTTACTTTCCATACTAACAAATATAATTAATGCTTTAAGCTAACCAGCCTGTAGTACCCTGTAAAAATGGATAGCTGGCGCAAGGAACGAGAACTGCTACTTTGTACATTGCATCTCTTTCTTGATTTAGTTAGTTTTAATTGCTTATTGCGGTGAACCAATACCCGGGCGAATCGCCAAAATCAATCAAAGTAGGCCTCAGAATGAAGTACATCTCGATAAATCTCTATCGAAAAGTGATCAACCATGCCCTTGCTGAGGGCATGAGTCGGGATGACTTTACAGACCTGCCCACTCCCATTGATGCCATCGAAAATATCCAGGCAGTACCCGCTGATCACTTTTTTGAACTACACGAGCGACTGGACGAGCAGCTGGGGCCGGGCTTTTCCGTCAGAGTGGGTAGCGAGATGAAGATCGAAGACTATGGAGTCCTTGGGCTTTCCTGGCGAACATGCACCTGGGCAGGAGAGATATTCGATAGAAGTGAGCGGTACATGAAACTGCTGTCAAATACATATTTTTTTGAAGTCAGGAAAAAAGGTGAATTTTCTGACATCCTCCTACATAGAGAACCACACAGAAAGGGATTAGAATTATCCAATGAAGCTACGCTTTCTGCTATAGTGGTTGTACTACAAGCCATAACCGAAACGGATATTACTCCAATTCAAGTCAATTTGAAGCATAACCCTCCTGGTGACTTAAGCAGTTATCACAGAATTTTCAATTGCCCGGTACTATTTAATCAGCCCAATTATTCCATCACTTATAAAACCAAAGAACTGGAAACCCGTACTGCTAAGGCAGACCATAGCATCAATCAGTTTTTAGTGGAGCGGGTCGAGGAGGAAACCAATGGAATACAAGTCAGTGGTCATAAGCTAACCGAAGACGTAGAGAAGTTGATAAGAGAGGCCTTGCCCAGCGGAATACCGAGCATTTTTCAGATTGGGGAGCACATGGGGATGAGCAACAGGACCCTGACCCGGCGTCTTTCGGAAAATGGAGTCACCTTTCGTGATCTGATCCAGAAAGTGCAGGAAGAGGTATCCAAAAAGCTCCTTCGGTATTCGGATCGAAGCATAGCTGAAATTGCATTTGAAACGGGCTTCTCCGAGCAGAGTGCTTTTAACAGAGCTTTCAAGCGCTGGATGGATCAGTCTCCGGTAGCATTTAGAAATGAATAAAAATCTAATAAAAATCTGACCTTAATCGTAAAACTTTGTCATAGTGTGTCAGGGATTTGGTAACCGGGAGCCTCAATTCACCTGCTATTTTTTAACGAAACATCAAAAATGAAAAAGCATCTCAACCTAATTCGATTCATTCAACTTCCAGGAATAGCAAGAACTACCACAACCTCGCTTATCTGTTTTGTGACAAGTGCCTTTATATTTTCATGCAATGATGATGAGCCAGCAGAAGAGCCTTATTTGACCATCCCGGATAGTCAGTTTGAGGCCAGGCTTATTGAGGAGGGAATAGATTCCGACACGACGATTAACCAGAAACTGTTGAAAACCGATGCTGAAAAGGTGACTCACTTGCATTTGGATTTTGAGGCAAACAAAATAATCAAAGACCTGACAGGTATTGAGGGCTTTGTGAATTTAACCTATCTGACAGTGGACAAACAGGACATCGAGACCATCGACTTAAGCCATAACACTAAATTAGACACACTATGGCTGGTGGGAACCTACCTTACCACCATTGATCTTAGTGCCAATTTGAATTTATTATCGGTTAATCTTCCATCAAATGAGCTTGAAACAGTCGAAGGGCTTTCAAATGCCGGGGATTTAAGACGTCTTGATCTGTCATGGAACTATCTGGAAGATATTGTGATACAAAATCAGTCTCTGGAAAATCTGTTCCTCAACAATAATTTTTTGGAATCTATTGATGTTACCGAATCTGAAAACCTGAGGACAGCAAATCTGGTGAGTAACCAGATCAGCACGGTGGATTTCAGCAACAATATTCAGCTGGAAGTACTCATCATTTCTGATAATAAGCTACAAGAGATCCAGCTGGACCCACTTGAAAACCTGACTTATTTTTACTCCTCAAGTAATGAACTATTAAGTCTGGATGTAAGCCAAAACCCAATGCTTGTGGATTTGAGGGTTGACAGAAATCCTGATTTAACCTGCATCAAAACTCAGCCTGGCCAGGAAATCCCGACAGTAATCCTGGGAGATCATCAGGAATTGAGTAGTTCCTGCCCATAAATAACCTCTCCAACCACCCTTTTGGCCTAAAGTGTCAAAACATTGGCGGGTAAAGTCAAGAAGGGGATAGCTATGACCTTCAGTTTTGCTCTTGTATTAAACAAGAATCAAAATGAAAGAGCAATCCTCCAAATGGCTATTGCCGGGACTTGTCGTTGCGGTACTAATTCTGATTTCATCAGATTTTAAAGGATACCATTCCCTGAACCTTTCAGCTATTGGGTGGAGCAGCTACGAGAAAGAGCTGGGCCAAGAAGCCCTCACTGTTCTGGAATCTAAATGCAATGTCTGTCATCGAAAGCAAAACCCTTTGATGGTTTTCAAGGAGAAGAATATAGCTAAAAGAGCATCAAAGATCTATAGGCAGGTCTTTCTGGATAAACGCATGCCCAAAGGTGACAAGATCAGATTGACTCCTGAAGAGTACCAGATCCTAGAAAAATGGCTATTCACTCAAAAAATACTTTAACCATGGAAATATCTATTAAATCTCTTATTCTGTTTGGGGCTGTGGCATTCACAGGACTGTCAGCCGGCCTCTTCTATGCATGGTCGGTTTCGGTCATTCCCGGGACCCAGAAAATATCGGATACTACATACCTGGAAACCATGCAGTCCATCAACCGGGCGATCCTTAATCCCGCATTCTTTCTGATTTTTTTCGGAAGTCTTGTATGTCTGAGCATTGCCAGCATCTATGAATTCCACTCTAATAGCTGGGTCTTCGGCTTGATGCTTGCCGCTTCCATCACCTATTTGGTCGGGACAATTGGTGTGACGGGGTTGGGAAATGTCCCATTGAATGATCAATTGGATGTTTTCAACATAGCGGAAAGTCCCATGGAGAAAATCACAGTATTCAGAGCGTACTATGAATCAAAATGGAATCGATTCCACCTGATCAGAACCGTTTTTGCAGTCTCCTCTTTCCTGCTGGCGCTACTGGCTCTTTTCATTGAAACAAAAAGTAATTAAACCTATAAATCTAAACTCAAATAAAAATGAAGCACAACATCTTAGTAATTGGCGGGACAGGTAAGACCGGTCGCCGTGTAGCAGAAAGACTCACGCAACAGGGGCATCATGTGAGTATTGGGTCCAGGAAGGGTACCCCTTCCTTCGACTGGGACGATCCTACTACCTATGCAAAAGCGCTTAAAGGAATGGATCGGGCTTATATTGTCTATTATCCTGACCTGGCGGTGCCCGGAGCCAGAGACGCTATTGGTGCACTGACAGAGGCAGCGCTCAAAGCAGGACTGGAAAAAGTAGTACTTCTTTCCGGAAAAGGCGAAAAGGAAGCCGAGGCTTGTGAGCAGATCGTAGCCAATTCAGGCTTGAACTATACCTTGGTAAGAGCATCCTGGTTTAATCAAAATTTTAGTGAGGGGGCCTTTCTTGATTTTGTGCTGTCCGGGCAAGTGGCGCTCCCCATGGCCGAGGCAGAGATCCCGTTTGTTGATGCTGACGACATCGCTGATGTGGTGGCCAAAGTGCTGGTGGATGACACTTACAATGGCCAGACAATTACGGTAACCGGGCCAGAAAAGATTACTTTTCGGGACGCCGTAGAAGCCATGGCGACTGGTATTGGCAAACCCATCCATTTTCAACCTATTTCTATTGAGGAATTTAAGGAAGGAATGAAAGGAGCCGGCCTGCCGGACTCATACGTATGGCTTTTCGGTTACCTGTTCGAAGAAGTATTGGGTAACGCAGATAACCAGGTTGTTTCTCATGACCTTGAAAAGGTGATCGGCAGACCTGCCACTGATTTTAATACGTATGTAGAAAAAACAGTGGCCTCTGGTGTCTGGAAGCAACCTATTCCACAAACCATATAGCCAAAATAAAGATGAAGAATCTAAATATTAAACGAGCAGCTCTTGCTGCGATCATGGCCTGGACATTGGGTGTTGCAGCGTTTGTAGCTAGCTACTTCGTACCAGTGATGGATGATGCTGATCAGCAGGCAAACCTGGTTTTATTTGTGATGATTATCCCTGCTGCAGCACTTGGAGCATGGTTTTACTACCAAAGAGCGCACAACACCAATGGGTTCCTGTTAGGCGCATTTATGTTTGTGGTTACTACAATTCTTGACGCCTGTATCACTGTACCTTTATTTATCATTCCAGCAGGTGGAGATCACATTACCTTCTTTGGTGACCCATCCTTTTGGTTGATTGGTATGGAATATATTGGTGTGGTAGCTGTTTATTGTAATCTCAACAAAACTTATGGGACGACTGAAACCAGTGAAGTATAGCTAGGTGTACTAAAATGTGACGATGAAAAGGCTGCCTAACAAGGTGGTCTTTTTTTATTGTACTGGGTTTGTTCGTCAGGGAGACAGACTTTCTATTATTACCCTCGCAGTTAAGATATGATTTGTTTTAACCTCAATCCGGCATCAATTCATTTCAATCACTATCTTTATCTAAGTCAAATCTCAAAATAAAATAATACCATGCAATATTTACTCCTCTCCTGCTCCCTGTTACTTTGTATCACTGTATCCGCTCAAAAAATAGATCTACAGCAACTAAAGGATAAGAAGTCGGTGAACGCTACTTATACCAGTGCAACATATGATGACGAAAAATCATTGAAAGTGCTTCCAATGGATACCGAATCGGAAGCCAAGATTATTAAACTCAATACCCTGGATTTTCAAGAAGGTATTATTGAAGTAGATGTTGTGGGTAAGCGGGCTGCAGACGCAGGGGCTCAGGCAAGGGGTTTCGTAGGGATAGCTTTTAGGGTTAAAGATGATAACTCACAGTTTGAATGCTTTTATATCCGTCCCACCAATGGTCGTGCCGAAGATCAGCTAAGGAGAAATCATTCTGTTCAGTATTTTAGTTATCCTGACTATCCCTGGCATAGGTTAAGAAAGGAGACCCCAGGTAAATATGAGACTTATGCTGATCTGGAAGAGGGGGAGTGGACAAAATTAAGAATCGAAGTGAGTGGTGACAAAGCTAAACTTTATGTGAATGGTGTGGAGCAACCGACATTGATCGTCAACGATTTGAAACTGGGAGCCGACAATTCAGGAAAAATCGGGTTGTGGGTAGGTCCTGGCACAGAAGCCTATTTTGCAAACCTGGAAATCAAATGAGCCCAACTGCTGATGGTGAATTTTGATGACCTAAAAACCCTGGCAACCTCTTTCCCTAAAGTCACGGAAGAACCGCATTTTGAGAAGACTTCATTTCGGGTCAAAGGGAAGATCTTTCTTACCTATGATCAGAAAACAGACCGGGCCACAATAAAACTATCTCCCACAGACCAGGATGTATTTTCATTGGGGGATCATGGGATCGCTCCTGTAGATAATAAATGGGGGAAACTAGGCTGGACAATGATTGAACTAGATCGTATCAGTAAACCTCTGTTTAAAGAAGCATTGATAACGGCTTATTGTGAAGTCGCTCCCAAGTCATTGGCGGAGAAGGTTAGCTCTGAATCATAGGTGGCAATGATGGAATGATTCAGGAAATAGCTAGTTTTATGGTAAGATCCACAAACACCTATACATCTAAACCAGCTTTTATAACCTACCAACTTCCCCAATGGCTAGCGATCAAGATAAAATCAACAACCTCCTGGAAAAGCTGGATGCGCTCCTGAAAAAACAAGATGAGTTCTCCAGGGAAATAGATACGTTACGGGGAGAAATTGGTCAGCTGAAGCCAAAGGGCAACGAGGCACGGATTCAGGAAGCTACAAAACAATTTTTGGAGGAGTCTGAATCAGAAAATCAACCTATCAAAGAGGGGGTTCAGGCTGCTCCCCAGAAAAAATCCGGATCACCAGTAAACAGACCACCCGTAGGCAGGTCTGACCTCGAAAAATTCATCGGGGAGAACCTGATCAATAAAATCGGTATCGCCATCACGGTCATTGGGGTGGCTATAGGAGCCAAATATGCCATTGATCACGAGATGATCAGTCCGCTGACGAGGATCATTTTAGGTTACCTGGTGGGCATTGGTCTGCTTGGTTTTGCGATCAGGTTGAAAAAGAAATATGAGAATTTCAGTGCAGTGCTGCTTAGTGGAGCGATGGCCATCATGTATTTCATTACTTATGCGGCCTACAGCTTTTATGACCTGATCCCTCAGATACCAGCTTTTGGAATCATGGTACTGTTCACGGCTTTTACTGTGGTTGCCGCCATCAACTACAACAGGCATGTGATCGCACTTATCGGACTGGTAGGCGCCTACGCCGTTCCCTTCCTACTCAGTGAAGGGTCTGGAAAAGTCGCCATTCTTTATTCCTACATGACCATCATCAATGTTGGTGTGCTGGTCATTGCAATCAAGAAGTACTGGAAATCACTATATTATGCTGCTTTTGGGTTGACATGGCTCATCTTTTTCTCTTGGTCTGTGACCCAATATCAAACCAGTGAACACTTTGGACTGGCCCTGACATTCGGCACAATATTTTTTGGCATTTTCTATCTGACATTTCTGGGATACAAACTGCTTCAAAAGGAGCAATTCGAAAGAGCAGACATTCTCCTGCTACTGGCCAATTCATTTATCTATTATGGAATGGGCTATTCCTTCCTGAATAACCATGAAACGGGAGCTCAGCTATTGGGTGTGTTTACGCTGGGAAATGCGATGGTGCATTTCATGGTCAGTGCGATTATTTACCGGCAAAAGCTGGCCGACAGAAATCTGTTTTTTCTCGTTTCCGGACTGGTGCTAGTATTTATTACCATAGCGATCCCTGTTCAGCTGGATGGTAACTGGGTCACTTTGCTTTGGGCGGGCGAAGCAGCATTGATGTTTTGGATCGGGCGAACCAAAAAGGTGGACATCTATGAAAAACTTTCTTATCCATTGATGCTCCTGGCGTTTTTCAGTATCGTCCACGACTGGATGATCGTCTACGATCGCTACTATTTTGATGATGTCGAGTCAAAATTCACACCTATACTGAACGTCAACTTTTTGACTTCCATCCTATTTATTGCAGCCTTTGGATTTATCAATGCGCTAAATCAGCATAAGTCTCACGCTCCTGCGCAGGTATCACGAAAATGGCTTTCAAAGATCATTTCATTCTCTATACCAGCCATTCTGATCATTACGATCTATTATGCGTTCTGGCTGGAAATCGCCAACTACTGGAACCAGCTCTATGCCGAGTCTGCTTTGTCGATTGAATCAGGAGAACACCAGGGCTCACAATGGAATGAGGATTTGATCAGGTTTAAAAACATTTGGATCATCAACTATACCCTGTTGTTTATTTCCGCTCTGGCCTGGGTAAACTTTAAGAAAATTAAAAATCAACAATTAGGATTGATCAACCTCGGTCTGATCATTTTGGTGCTGGCTATCTTTTTAATTCAGGGGCTACTTGTACTGAGTGAATTGAGGGAAAGCTATCTCGACCAGAATTTATCTGAATACTATCAACGAGGCATATTCAATCTTGTCATTCGATACATCTCCTTTGTTTTTGTTGCCATCACACTGATCACCAGTCATCGATTTATCAAGTTGGACTTGTTACAACAAGACTTTAAACTCACTTTTGATTTTATACTCCACATCACGATCCTGTGGATATTGAGCAGCGAACTGATCCACTGGATGGACATCGCCGAATCCAGCCAGTCGTATAAACTCGGATTAAGTATTCTTTGGGGGGTCTATTCTCTGTTTCTGATTGCTTTGGGAATCTGGAAGAAGAAAAAGCATTTGAGGATTGGAGCCATCACCTTGTTTGGACTGACACTCGTCAAACTTTTTTTCTACGACATATCACATCTCGACACCATCGCTAAGACCATTGTTTTTGTACTGCTGGGTGTGCTGCTTTTGATTATCTCGTTTCTTTATAACAAATACAAGCATGTTATTTCAGATGAAGTGGATCACTAGTTTCCTTATAGTTGCCCTGTCTACTTCCTCATTTGGCCAAATGACGGATTATAGTTTCAAAAGGGAGCTGACAGGAGTCAAAGATCAATGGCACAAGATTGTTCTTCCCAATGAGATCTTTGGAAAAACGAACCAAGCTCTCACGGACATTCGGATTTTTGGGCTGACATCGGAAAATGATACGATCGAAGCCCCCTATCTGCTTCGGTTAACCAAAGAAAAGAAGACCACCAGAGAAATAACTTTCAATATTCTCAATACCTCACACAATGATAGGGGATACTATTACACTTTTGAGGTCTCCGGTGAAGAACCGGTCAATCAGCTCAAATTGGACTTTGAACAGACGAATTTCGAATGGAAAGTTACTCTAGAGGGGAGCCAGGATCAGAGGGAGTGGTATACGGTCGTGGAGGATTATCGCATCCTTTCTATCAAAAATGATTTCGTCAATTTTCAATTTACAAATTTGACCTTTCCCAGTACTAAGTATCGTTACATCCGGTTGCTTGTTGAGAGCAAGGAAAAGCCGGACCTTTCAAATGTTGGGATTTCCCAAGAAGATACCAAAGAAGGAACCTATAGAGAATACAAGGTCAAAAAACGGGTCACGCTAGAGAATGAGCAAACCAGACAGACTGAAGTGAGTGTTGAATTGGAACAACCAGTTCCGGTCAGTCATCTACGGGTAATTGTTTCAGATACGCTCGATTATTATCGTCCTGCCACGATTCGGTACCTGGTGGATAGTTTCGATACAGAACAGGGATGGAAGTATAATTACAAGACGCTGACATCAGGCACGTTGAATTCCCTGGGAGAGAATGTGTTTGATCTCGGTAATGTGACAGTTCAAAAACTAAAGATCATTATCAGCAACCGGGACAATCAGCCACTGAAGGTGGCAAAAGTTGAAGTAAAAGGGTATCTCCATGAGTTGCAGGTACGATTTGCCAGGGATGCCGACTATTTCCTGGTTTATGGCAATGAAGGGGCAGCAAGACCCAGCTATGACATCGGGCATTTTACCGACAACATCCCTGAGAATATCACACTATTTACTTTGGGCAATGAACAGGAAATAGAGCAAGAGGATAAACCTTTTATAAAGCCCCTTTTTCAAAATAAAGCCTGGCTATGGGCTGTAATGGTGGTCATTATTTTGTTGCTCGGGGTATTTTCTTTGAAAATGATGAGGAAAGGGTGATTAATATTCATACTAGAAAGCAATAGGCAAATTGGGAGAGGGGACTCTTAATTTTTAAACTTGTAATTTCAGTAAATTTGAAATATGGAACGGAAAATCGATTTACATATAGAAAAGCTTCCTGAAGGATTTTATTTGGCTACTTCAAATACGATCCAAGGGTTGGTGGCCCAGGGTCGGACGATCTCTGAAACGATCGAAATTGCCAGGGATATTGCAAAAAAACTCATTGAAGCACAATCCAGTGAAGTGTCTTCTAATCTACAGGAATTTGGAGATGAATTTGAATACCCACTAGTTATTGGCCTCTGATGGGTAGACTTTCCGGATTTAGCTACCGAGAAATAGTTAAACGCCTCAAGAAGTTTGGATTCTCTTTTTATCGTCAGGCTGCAGGGAGCCATGAAATATGGAGAAATGAGCATACGAAAGCTATACAACTTTGCCCAATCATCCAGGAGATATGCCTGAAGGCACTCTTCGCGCAATATTGCGACAAGCCGGAATCGATGTAAATGATTTCTTAAATAAAAAGTGATTTGATCATACTTTATAAATTCTGGTCAAAATCTCAACCACTACATCATGAAAAAAGTAACAGGAATCGGCGGCATCTTTTTCAAATGTAAAGATCCGAATAAGGTAAAATCCTGGTATCAGCGGCACCTGGGATTAAATACCGATAAATGGGGAACCAATTTCGAGTGGCGTCATTTAGACAACCCGGAAATTAAAGGCCACACGCAGTGGAGTCCTTTTGCAGCTGACACCAAATATTTCGAACCCTCTGAAAAAGATTTTATGATCAACTACCGGGTAGAAAATATCGAGGAGCTGGTGAAGGAATTAAAATCCGAAGGAGTCACCATACTCGATGAGATTGAGACCTATGAATACGGCAAGTTTGTCCACATTCTGGACGTGGAGGGAAACAAGATCGAACTCTGGGAGCCTGTCAACGAGGAGTATGACAAGATCGTGGAGGGAAGGACGAAGTGATTGGAGCTTTCCAGCTCAAACACGAAAACCAGACAATACTTCCTATTAACCAGGCTTTTTAATTCTCAATTATTTGTAACGCTTGACAGATTTTTCGGGATGATATCAAAGTTGTAGTACAAACTGCAAATGTTTTGCTGATCTCCGCAAAATCCAGTTTTTAATGCTTGGGAAGTTAATCTAAGTTAGCTCACATTTTAACATTGATGGCTATGCACAAGCACGTTGTATTGTTGTCTTACCTCAGAAACCGGGTCATCCAGACCAGGGTTATTTCGATATTACTACTCATCAGTTTCTGCACATACACGACCGGCTGTGTCTTCTACAAGGCAAGACAAAAACCTGTATCGGATAAACCAATTGCTGATTTCAATAAGTATACGCCGGATGCTTACACATTTTTGGTTCACTTTGGTGATGAGACCTGGCAATTATCTTCGGTTGAGCTTCATCTTGATGAAGACATAGTATATGGATATGTGGCACCAGTAAATCAGACTATCCGTGCACTGTATTCAAATATTGATATTGGCCAAACCAAAGTACTGAGAGAGAAAGCCCGGTATTCCCGCCAGGTTCACTTTTACATCAATGAATACAATGATTTGCAAAACGGGAGGGTGTCCATTCAGGGATCAGCCATTGAAAAGGCTGTGGTCTATAATGTAGATGGCACGGCTACTACTTTAGCTAATGCGGGAATTGCTGCACTTGCCTATCTGGTCGCGGTGGCTATTTATATTTTTATCATCTGCAATTGCCCACATGTATATGCATTTGACGGGGAGGAATATACCCTCGAGACTTCATTGTTTACCGGAGCGGTGACTAAGGGTCTGGAGCGGCATGATTACAAAATTATTCCAGATCACCTCCCTGAACAGGTACTCTTAAAAGTGGTCAATGAGGAACTGGAACTACAACATTCGGATTTGCTCGAATTATTGGTTGTTCAGCACTCACCAGAAGTGATCATTGCACCAGATGCAAAAGGCAATATTTATTCCATCGAACAGCCTATTGCTCCCACTAAAGTCTTTACCTCAGACAGCAAGGATTACTCATTTGAGATCAGCGAGCAGGATGATCTTCCTTTCAGCTTTAATGTGGAAGGAGAAAATGACCTGTCTGATCTTTACCTGACCTTTGATGCTCTTCCCAAAGAGCTCAACAAAGTCAATCTCATATTGAATCTAAAAAACACAACATGGGGTGGCTTTGTCTACAAAAAATTCATTTCAAATTTTGGTGGTTACTATGGCAAGTGGTCAGAAAAGAGTCAGAACAAACCCGGAGATAATACCATGAAATGGGCCCGGTCGCAGGGAATTCCTTTGGCTGTTGAAATGAGAAAGAATGGAAAATGGACCAGTGTTGGATTTATTGACCTGGTTGGAGAAATCAATTATACATCAATGGTTTTACCTATTGAGTTGGCTGGGGATGGCAAACCGATTGAGCTCAGGTTGAAATCCGGGTTTATGTTTTGGGAAGTGGATTATGTAGCCATGGACCTGGAAAACCAACTGGTTACTAATTACGAGATCCTTAAACCTGCTAAAGCAATCGGTCAGGATGGAACGGACTTTAAAGAAGCCCTTTCATACAGCGACGGAAAGTATATGGATCATTTGCATACGGGAGATTACACGGAAGTAGCGTATACGCCAATTGCCAAAGTACCCGGAAATAATCGCACACTCATTCTTCATAGCAAAGGTTACTATCAGTCAAACTTTAATCTGACAGGATCACCACAATTGGGCAAGCTATTAAAGTATAGGAAGGAAGGCGAACTGTCCAGGCGGTCGATGCAGCTATACGATGATTATCTCAAATCTATAATTATCTCAAGCAATGAATAGGTATTCGATTTTTGTGATCGGAGTGTTGGCTCTGCATCTGGGTATGACAAATTGCGTGGCTCAGGACACGCTATTTTATAAAAACGGCAACCTGGCCGTTGGTCACATTGTGGATATTGATTCTGCGAGCGGAAAAGTAGCCTTTCAGATTGAAGAGTCCACCAGGGTTGTGTTATTTTCAACGTTGCAGAGAGTAGGGTTTGATGGCAATAAGAACCTAAATAGCGATTTTTTTAGTGCTCATGAAGAAGTTCTGACTCAGGCCCCCAAAACGGGAATAAATACTAAGGGATCACTATTGGGAAAGACAAAATTCACCTACAATAACTGGTTGATCCAGGTTGATCTGTTTTCACCTTTGAAAAAGGAATCATGGACTTATCCGGATAACTCAAATGTTGGTATCGGGATAGAATACTTTTTTTCTGATCGATTCAGTCTTTCGGTATTGGGCAGATTTGGTACCAATATCGAGACCCATTCAACAGATACAATTGATATTACCAATAATTACTATCCAATCCCCTATTTTGAGGAAATGGATCATGAATTTGAAATCGCCACACGGTTTTATCCATTTGGTCAGCGGAAGTTTGCTCCTTACTTCACACCCTGTATTAGTTTCGGAAAATTCATCTACTACCATCGAAAGGATTTTAGTAGATATTATGAAACGGATCAGGACTCATATTCTTCTTATGCAGTTTTGTTGGATCGCAGGTCGGAAAACTACTTTGAATGGGGAGGGGCTGCCGGGCTCCTAATGAACCTTACCAGAAGCATCAACCTTTCTACACAGCTAATTTTTGTGTCTACCAATACCACAAGTAGTTCAAGTGAATATTATGCAGATTTTAACAATGGGGGTGTATACGAGCTATACGGTATCTATGACGACAGATACAGGATCGGGAATGTAAGATTTCAGGTTTTCCTTGTTTGCCGTTTTGGTGGAAAGCGAAAGGAATAATAGTCTGGATTCTTGATTTTTTGAACATGGACTGAGTGAACAATATAAAAAGCTCCAGTGATGAAAAATCATGTAATTGGTAGCGTATTGACACTTTTTCTTTTGGTCAATACCTACTTAAGTCTGGGACAGGATACCCTTTACTATCAAAATGGAACATTGATATTGGAAATATTGTAGCCATTGACTCAGTAAAGGGAAAAGTAGCTTTCCAGGGCAATGAAGCGCCTGTTCGTGTCACCTTATTAACAAATTTGGCAGCAATTGGATTTGATAAAGTAGGTCCATTAGATAAAGACTTCTTCAATGAAAACGATCAAATTGTAAAAAGAGGTCAAAGAACGAATCCAGGCACTGATTTTTCATCAGAACGGATGACCAAATATGGTTCATGGATGGTTCAGGTCGATGCCTTGTCTCCTTTTTTTGATGCTCCGTCCCCATTTCTAAATGCATCCAATGCCTACCCTTACAATTCAAATATTGGAATTGGAGCAGAACATTTCATAACAGAGCGGTTCGGTTTGTCTGCAATGAGCAGAGTGGGAATAGACAAACAGTCCTTTTCAACAGATACAATCGGTGATTTTTATTTTTTTAAAGTTCCTTTCATTCCTGAACTACTATTTGAAGTAAATATCTCCGGCTTACCAAAGAATTTTCTCTCCGTATTTGGCACCGTTCATAAGTATTGGAAGTCTTCGATACTATCACCGCAAAGAATTCTTCAGATACGAAGACGAAAAGGCTGAACTACCTGATGCACTATATTCTATCCTATTGGAAAAAAAGACAGAGGGCTATTTTCAGATAGGGGCAGCGCTCGGATTTCTATTGAATTTTACTAAAAACATTAATCTCTCTGCCCAGCTAAACGTAGTATCTACCAATGCTACGACACGTTCCGGGGAGCGATTTGAAGCCAGAGGAAACCCTGTATTTGTAAGGATACATGCTGATTATGACAAGCCAAGACAGATCAATATGAATGGTCAGATTTTTCTGGCTTTTCGTATTGACAACCAAATCAAAAAACCAACTCCTTAGTTGTGTTCTCAGGTGCTCTGCCATCAAATTTATAACAACCCTCCTGTTGTATTGTCTTGGAGGCTAATGCAGCATGTTCATCAAGTGCATGTTTAGTTTTACTCCTGCAGAAGGGACAGGCATTGATGTATCCATCCGTATCAATTGTCAAACTGTTTAATCCGGCAGCGTCACACCCAAATCTCCTTTGATTGTAGCTGGTATGGATGATCAATGGAAAATTCCGATACCTTTTTTGATGATTCAACTGCAGATAAAACTCATCCAAAACCTGATAATGCTCAGGGAGTAGCTGCACATCCTTACCAGCATACCTTCCAACAGCTCTTGGTTCGAGGAGTTGAATAAAACCTACGTTCATCTTCCTTGCCAGCTCCGCATATTTCATCAGATTTTCCCGGGTAGTGAATGTTCGGGTGGTACATGCGGACAATGCAACAGCCAGCCCTGCTCGCTGGGCATTTTTAATCCCCGCTATCACGTTTCGGTAGGAATCCGAATGACCTCTGAAGGCATTGTGCATCTCTTCCTGATAGTGATCCAGGCTAATTGAAACACCGCGCAGTCCTACCTCTTTAAGCTTTTTTGCTTTTTCGATGGTAAGATGATAAGCCGAGGTTGAAATCCAAAAATCGGATAACTGATGCCCGGTTTTCACGATCTCAAGCAGATCGTTGAACCTTACAAGCGGTTCACCCCCACCCAAGAGGAAATGTGAGGCGCCCAGAGACTGATATTTCTTTACAATGCGAATCAATTGGTCCAGGCTTAGGGTTTCTTTTTTATTGATTTCGTCCCATTCGAAGCAATGTTCACAGTTGAGCGGGCATTTCTTGGTGATCAGCAGGAGCACAAGTCGAACCCTCTCAGCATTAAACTTGATCCCATCTCTCAATTGACTGGCAGTGAATTCAAAAAAACGATCAAAAGCCAGAGATGGCCAGGCAGGGGCATTCATATTCCAGAAATATTTGCCGTCAACTTTGATGATCTTGTGGATCATCTTGGAGTGCACAAGTTTCTTTCTTTCCCGGACCAGCGCACTCGCGGTTTGAAAAAAGTGGCTCAGAGAATTCGTTTGCTTCCAGGTGATAAAAAGAATTCTGACCCAGATGCGGAGCAGTGGAAGCACGGCTTGGGGACCAGATAAGATTCGTGCAGAATTCATTTTAAATACCGTAGAAAAGGTACAGGAAAACCACGTAACATCAATTAGTTATAAAAAATAAGTATAAGATTAACCATTTTAATTTAGCACAAAACGCAGTTATGCTTTTTTAACTATCTTTAAACCATGCTACTTGTCATAATCATTGTACTTATTGGGTTTCTTGCGAGCCTGGTACCTTACAGGGATCAGGGGAGGTTGAAGTAGATGCCAACCTATCATTGTGTAAATAAGAAATGAAAAAGGTACTCCTCCTCTTCTTCGCAGCTATCATCACCATTATCCTTGGACTTTTTCTGTATTCTAACTATCAGTTTAGATCACTAAATGACCGGTTTGTTCAGCTCGTACCGGGTAGGGAAGGACGGATCGTCCTGGTAGATATCGGGAACAGTGATCGGGCAGCAATTGCCCGTAAAATTGATGAGATTGCAGCTTGTAATCCTCTTGTGATTGGCGTTGATCTGTTTTTCAAAGACTATGATCAGGATGATCCTCAGGATTCTGTGCTCCTGCAAAGTATCCGGGAAGGTAAATGTATTCTTGGAGCGGCCAATAAAGGAATTGGTATCCACAATGTCCATAAACACTTCCGGGAAGCAGCCCTGAATGTTGGTTACGCAGAACTCAATCAAAAGGAAGGCTTCGTCTCTGATTTTTACGTTTATTGGGACAGCCCTACCCGCAGGGATTACCACATGGCTTATTTGATGGCAAGTCAGTACGATTCCCTGGCAGCTTCAGCGTTTCTGGCTTCACTTGAAGGAAATAATCCGGATGTGGTGATCAGCAGGTTGACCAGCCAATTTAAAATTTTCCGACCCAATGAGTCGTTAGATTGTGGAATGATCAGTGACCGAATGGTTATTCTTGGATACCTGGGACTGGAAGATCAGATAAAGACCTATGCCAGATATCATGATGATGTGGATGCAGAAGGTCCCGACATGTACGGTGCTGCGATCATAGCCAATCAGGTATTGATGATACTAGATAAGTCAAATAAATAATTCCCGGAAATGAAACCCACTCAACTCATCCAACAATGGGTGCAACTTTTCAATAAAGCAGACGCAGATGGGCTGGCAGCTTTATATCACGATGACGCCATCAACCACCAGGTTGCCAATGATCCAATTTATGGGAGAGCCGCTATCAAAGAAATGTTTGCCGAAGAATTTTCTGCAGCTGATAT
This sequence comes from Cyclobacteriaceae bacterium, assembly GCA_965228595.1. GTDB lineage: Bacteria > Bacteroidota > Bacteroidia > Cytophagales > Cyclobacteriaceae > UBA7330. Next base: position 2,329,063 of record OZ245828.1, read on the forward strand.
GACTTGCATTGTAGAGCAGATTTTTGAGGATGGTGAATGGGCCATCCTGGAATGGAAAGATCCATTAGGATTAAGAGGATGTGGATTTTTTCAGGTTGTGGAGGGGAAAATCAAGTTTCAACGGGGCTACTGGGACAAACTATCTTTTCTGCGCATGCACAATCTGCCCATTCCAGGTAAATAGTTTACCTCATCACCTCGTAATAATCCCTGCCTTCCGGTAACCAAAACAGGGCAAGTGTATCAGATTCGCTTCGAGCTGTATACTCAATCTCAAAAGGATAATTCCCCGGATCAAGCTCCAGCATGATCTCGTTGTCATCGGGTCGGTCAGAGATCACCATGCTGGGACCCTTTTTCATCTTCCCGATGCCACTTTTACGTAGATAGAAAAAGTGTTTTCCTCGCTCCTTAATTGATATCGTTCCATTAATTATTACCCTTCGGTTCGGTTTGATGTGCTCATTACCCATCAGGTTAATTTCATCCATGGAACCGGAAAATATTTTTTGATCAGCTTCGTAGACATCCATTTTGTAAGAGTGCAATGTATCCGAATAAACGATGGTATTTTGAGGGTTAAGTTTTGATTTGACAGAATCTGCATCCAGCGAAAGCACCCATTTCACAATGTTTCGGGCATCTTTGGGCTTAAGCAGTGGATGTTTTACCATCTGGGCATTCCCCCATTTTCCACCTCCTCCCTGCAAGACCTTTTCTGTCAAATCACTTATCGTTTGGTAATCATTTTCATATCGCTCGGCAATCATTCTATAAGAGGGCACACCCGTGTAATCTTCAATACTGTGGCATCCAAAGCAGTCATTAGACCGCATGACTGTGATGGCAGATTTGGTGGTCCTCTTCCTTTGGAGTTTCTTTTCGGGTTGTGAGCAACTGCTGATGAGGATGATCAACATCAGGGGGTATATCAGATTCATCATAATTGGTCCCCAAATTAAAAAGATGTACCAGACTTTAGTATGACTTGAATCATTATTCTCAGTAAACCGGCTTGAGCGATGGCGCGCGCTAACAATCTCATAAATCTGTTATAAATTGACATCACGTTTTCAATCAAATTTCCCCATGACTTACAAGTACTACCCCTCCTTGTTTATATTTCTTTTGGTGTTCATTAGTACAACCGGATGTACCAACAAATCAAATCAACAAAAAGGATCTCAAAAGCATGCCACAGAAAAACCAGACAGATACACTGGTTTGAAGTCCGACTATTTTACCAGTGACCTAAAAACAGAAACCCGCATCAAAGACACAGAGGTCTTTACTGAAGGACCTGCTGTTGACAAAGACGGAGTTGTTTATTTCACCAATATTCGAGTAAATAAAATACTCAAGTGGAATCCGGAGGCCAAAGAACTTTCCGTCTTCAACGATGCTTCCAATGCTGCAAACGGTCTTCGATTTGATCCGGAAGGAAACTTACTTATTTGCGAAGGAGGTAGTGGAAAAGTGACAAAACTGAATATGGAAACCGGGGTTAAAAGTACGATTGCAGAATCATATAATGGTAAAGGTTTACAATCACCTAATGACCTGGAGTATGATTCTTCCGGCAGGATCTATTTTTCTTCCCGGACCAACAACCCCGACCTGGAAAAGGAGAATGTTCGTGCCCTCTATCGGGTTGACCCGGATGGGAGTGTTCACCAGCTGCTAGCTGAGCCGAAGGTTCACATGCCCAATGGGGTGGTCATTTCTCCAGACGAGAAGAAACTCTACCTCATCGAAGCACATCCTGACGAAAACCATGCCCGACACATCCTATCTTTCGATCTCCAGACGGATGGTTCTCTCGCCAATCGGGATACCTTGTACAATTTTTATCCGGGCAGAAGTGGAGATGGGATGTGTATTGATAGTGAAGGAAATCTTTATGTAGCAGCAGGCCTGCACGAAACCCGAAATACCTCGGAAACACTCGATACCAGGCCGGGAATCCATGTCATTTCTCCGGAAGGTGAGTTGCTGGCTTACGTCAAAACGCCGGAGGGAACTGTAACCAATTGTACATTTGGTGGCGAGGATTTAAGGACACTCTATATCACCTGTGGGACTTATTTGTTGAGTATCCGGACGAAGATAGCCGGGAAGAAGACATACAAATAGTAGCTAAAAGCGATTTCATTTGCGCTCCTGATTCCTGAATTCTGTCTACTGATTCCGCTCAAAATACCTGCAAAAATGCGTGATCTTACACTCCTCACACTTTGGCCGTCGGGCCAGGCAAACATATCTACCATGCAGGATCAACCAGTGATGCGCTTTGTGGATGTGTTCTTCGGGGATGTTTTTGACCAGCTGCTTTTCAACTTCCAGTGGGGTCTTGGCTGTTTGGGTTACCAGACCCAGTCGTTTGGACACGCGAAAGACATGCGTATCCACTGCCATGGCTGGCTGATTGTATAGCACGGAAACAATGACATTGGCCGTTTTCCTTCCCACTCCGGGAAGTTTCTGTAGGTCTTCGTGCTTTACTGGCACTTCGCCACCGAAATCTTCCATGATCATCTTGCTCAGGCCCATCAGGTGTTTGCTCTTATTGTTTGGATAAGAGACACTCCTGATCAGCTCAAAAAGTTCATCGAAGGATGCCGTTGCCATGAATTCCGCAGACGGAAACTTTTCGAACAGTGCGGGAGTCACCTTGTTGATACGTACGTCCGTACATTGGGCACTCAGCACCACGGCCACCAGCAATTCAAAAGGATTGTTGTAGCGAAGTTCTGTCTCGGGCTCCGGAAATGATTCCAGAAAATAGTCAACAAACGCCTGGTAACGCTCTTTTTTGGTCATCGCCCAAAATTAGGCAGACTGTACCTCAAACCCTTTCGAGAAATCAAGGATTTTTCGGATAGTCCTCTTGGACGGGGCGACTTTGATGTCGTCCATGTCCTCCTGGAGCTTCCTTAGCTTGTTGATCTGATCTTGTAAATGCTGGTCAGTGAGAATTGCCCGCTCAATTGCTTCACTTTCATTTTCTGTTAATTCATTGTAAAGGAACCTTATCAGGTCATTTTCTGTAAACGTTTTTGTCATAGGCAACTTGAGTGTATTTAAATTTCTTCTGCAAATTGATCAGGGCATACCTCATTCTCCCCAATGCAGTATTGATGCTCACTCCAGTCGCTTCTGCGATTTCCTGGAAGCTCATCTGCATGTAGTGTCGCATAACTAACACATCCTTCTGCGCTTCGGGTAGTTCCTGAATATACTTTTTCAACAAATTGTAAGTGTCTTGTTTAATGTGATCATCTTCAATCGGTCTCTCTGAAAACTCAATTGTATTAAAAATATTGCTTCCGTCTTCAGTTATTATTACCGGATAGCGTTTTTGTTTTCGGAAATGATCAATTGCGAGGTTGTGGGCAATTCTCAGAATCCAGGGAAGAAATTTGCCTTCTTCGTTATATTTCCCGGATTTGATGGTTTTCACGGCTTTGATGAATACATCCTGCATCAGGTCTTCAGCCTGATAGCGATCCTTGACAATAAGATAGATGGTCGTAAAAACCCTGTCCTGGTGTCTGTTCAGCAATTCAGCAAAAGCCTCTTCGTTACCGTTTTTGTAGTGCGACAGCAGTTGTCCGTCTGTCATCTTTGCATTTTTCATGTAAAATCACCTGTTTGTTAACGTAGAGGTTTACTGCATATTGTCAGGGTTTAATGGTAAAATTAGTTTTCCTAGTATCTCAAATCTATATGAATCTTTCAAATCATACAAATCTTAGCTGGTTAATTTCTATTTTTGCACGCTTTCATTAGGGATCTCCAACCAAAGATTTTTTGTTCCAGATAGCATGATTAAAAGCATAGATCAATACGATCCAAAGGAATATATTGTCATCAAAGGGGCCCGGGTCAACAATCTCAAGAATTTGAGTGTAGCCATACCAAGGGACAAGTTGGTGGTGGTCACTGGGCTCTCCGGTTCAGGGAAGTCATCCCTGGCTTTTGATACTTTGTTTGCCGAAGGACAGCGAAAATATGTGGAGAGTCTTAGCTCTTACGCCAGGCAGTTCCTGGGTAGGATGGAAAAACCCGAAGTAGATTACATCAAAGGGGTGTCCCCTGCCATTGCCATTGAGCAAAAAGTATTAACCCGGAATCCACGCTCTACTGTCGGCACCACCACGGAGATCTATGATTACCTCAAGTTGCTCTTTGCTCGGGTCGGCATCACTTATTCCCCCGTGAGTGGTGAGGAGGTGAAAAAAGACAGCGTCACGGATGTGGTGGATTATATCCTGTCTTTTGACGAAGCCTCGAAAGTAATCATTTCAGCCCCCCTATCTATCAAGAAAGGAAGGTCGATAGAGGATGAATTGAAGATATTATTGAGTAAAGGGTATACGCGGATCCTTGTGGATGGCGAGATGGGCTATATCGATGACCTCACCGGTAGTCCGCTTCCTAAAAAGAGCAGGATAGAGATCTTAATAGATAGGGTCACAGCCAGGAAAGAGGAGGAAAATCAATACAGATTAGCGGATTCCATACAAACGGCTTTCTTCGAGGGTGAGGGAAAATGCAAGGTGGATGTGGTTGACCAGGAGACACGGACCTTTTCTGACATCTTCGAGCTGGATGGCATTCGCTTCGAAGAGCCCAGCGTCAACTTTTTTAGTTTCAACAATCCCTATGGAGCTTGCCGCCGATGCGAAGGGTTTGGAAAGATTTTAGGGATTGATCCCGAAAGGGTAATTCCCGACCCCAACATGTCGGTCTACGAAGGAGCCATTGCGCCATGGAGAAGCGAGACCATGCAAAAATGGCTTCGCCCACTCCTGAAAGATGGCATCCGATTCGATTTCCCCATCCATCGACCCATCAATGAACTCACAGAAAAAGAATATGAGTTACTCTGGGAAGGAAACGAATACTTCAAAGGGCTGAACGACTTTTTTCACTTTTTGGAGTCCAAAACACACAAGATCCAGTATCGGGTGATGCTGTCCAGATACCGGGGCAGGACTGCTTGCCCGGACTGTCGGGGGACACGGCTTAGAAAAGATGCTTCGTATGTGAAAATCGATGGAAAATCGATTGCCGACCTCGTATTGATGCCTATCGATGACCTGAGTGCTTATTTTGCACAGCTCAAGCTAAGTGAGCACCGGCATGCTGTAGCAAAGCGGATCCTGAATGAGATCACAAGTCGGCTTGCTTATATGCAAAAAGTTGGATTGGGCTACCTCACACTCAATCGGCTCACCAGTACCCTGTCCGGAGGGGAATATCAACGCATCAAGCTGGCTACTTCATTAGGTAGTGCACTGGTTGGGAGTATGTACATCCTTGATGAACCCAGTATCGGATTACACCCTCGCGACACAGACCGACTGATCGAAGTGCTCCTTACGTTACGGGATATAGGGAATACAGTAATCGTGGTTGAGCATGAAGAAAAGATCATGGAGGTGGCCGATCAGATCATCGATATTGGTCCTGCTGCGGGAACCCATGGAGGGCAGCTGGTCTTCCAGGGGAAAGTCAATGAATTGAATGGTCATTCGGACTCTTTTACTGCCAAATACCTTAAGGGCATAGAGTCCATCGACGTCCCAAAAAGGAGAAGAAAGTGGAATCAATCCGTATCCGTTGTTGGGGCCAGGGAAAATAATCTGAAAAATATCACCGTAGATATCCCGCTGGGAATCCTGACAGTTGTTACGGGTGTGAGTGGATCAGGCAAATCAACTTTGGTCAAAAAGATTCTGTATCCTACGATAGGTAAGATGCTGGGTTCCACGGCAGAGAGCTCCGGAAAGCACGAAAAAATCGGTGGGGATTACAAGAAGATCACTCAAATAGAATTTGTGGATCAGGATCCCATTGGAAAAAGCTCAAGGTCTAATCCTGTGACATACGTGAAAGCTTATGACGCCATTCGTCAGCTTTTTTCACAGCAGCAAACAGCAGTAAAAAGTGGGTTTAAACCTGCACACTTTTCCTTCAATGTGGATGGTGGACGTTGCGAAGTCTGTGAGGGAGAAGGTACAGTGAAGATCGAGATGCAGTTTATGGCAGATCTCCACCTGGAATGCGAAAATTGCAAAGGAAAAAGATTCAAGAAGGAGGTCCTTGAGGTAAAATATAAAGAAAAGGATATCGCGGAAGTGTTGGACCTTACCGTGGAGGAAGCCTTGTCATTCTTTGAGGGGAAAAATGCGATCACGAATAAAATCCAGCCCTTATTTGATGTGGGCCTGGGGTATGTGAAGCTTGGGCAGTCCTCAAATTCATTGTCCGGAGGTGAAGCGCAAAGGGTAAAGCTGGCTTCTTTTCTGGGTAAGGGAAAGAGTCACTCTTCAGATCATATTTTATTCATCTTTGATGAGCCCACTACCGGGTTGCATTTTCACGACATCAGGAAATTACTCGATGCAATCAATTCATTAGTCAATGAAGGTAATTCGGTCCTCATCATTGAGCACAACATGGAAGTCATCAAAAATGCGGATTGGATCATTGACCTGGGACCAGAGGGCGGAGCGAACGGTGGAAATGTCACTTTTGCCGGGTTGCCTGAAGATATGGTTAAATTAGCCGAAAATCACACAGCGAAATACTTAAAAGATAAAATTAAAACATGAGAAAAAAGATTGCAGCAGGAAACTGGAAAATGAATACTAACCTGACCACTGGTCAGCAGTTGGCATCAGAAGTCATCAATATGGTCAACAGTGAGGTGGACACAGACGTACAGGTGATCCTGATACCACCTTATTTTCACATTACAGGGGTAAAAAAATTAATCGGTCCCGCAAAGAATATCTTCCTGGGTGCACAGAATGTTCACCATGAAGATAGTGGAGCGTATACTGGAGAAATTTCTGCTGAAATGCTTCAGTCTTGTGGTGTTACGCATGTGGTAGTGGGACACAGCGAGCGGCGTGAGTATTTTGGAGAAGATGAAGCCCTATTGGCTAAGAAAGTCCGAAAAGTACTTGATTTTGGGATGACTCCTATTTTTTGCTGCGGTGAAAAGCTTGAAGTCCGTGAAGCTGACAAGCACTTTGATTTAAACAAAGAGCAAGTTGAGGGTGCGTTGTTTGGCTTGTCGGAAGAAGATATCAAAAAGGTGGTTATTGCTTATGAGCCCGTTTGGGCGATCGGAACCGGAGTGACTGCATCTGACGACCAGGCACAGGAAATGCATGCATTCATTAGGAGTCTTATAGCTGACAAATACAGCCAGGCAACAGCGGATAGTATTTCGATCCTTTACGGAGGCAGTGTAAAACCAGGCAATGCCAAAGCATTGTTCTCTTGTCCCGATGTAGATGGAGGTCTAGTAGGTGGTGCAAGTTTGAAGTCACGGGACTTCACAGATATCGCCAAATCATTTTAATCCATTGAATTTCGTTGAGCTAAAAGTCAGTTGCAGCCAGGAGCTTGGCGAAATATTGATTGCTGAGCTCTCTCTGCTCAATTTTGATTCATTTGAGGAAATTGACGGGGGCATCGTGGCAGCCTGTGATGAATCCGCCTGGGAAGAGGATGTAGTAAAGGACCTGATGGATCGCTATCAGGTCAAATTTTCCTTTACTATTTCTCCTCAGATAAACTGGAATGAAGAATGGGAAAAATATTATGACCCGGTCCTCATTTCGGATCAAATTTTCATTGGAGCTGATTTTCACAAAAAGCCTTCAGGGTTTGCTCATTATCTGCGGATCAACCCTAAAATGTCGTTTGGTACGGGGCATCATGCCACTACCTCGCAGGTATTGGAAGCCCAGCTTAGCGTTGATCACCAGGGGAAAAAAGTCCTGGATGTGGGCTGTGGCACGGGTGTGCTGTCTATCCTGGCGCATCAATTAGAGGCCTCCAAAATAGTAGCTATCGACATCGATGAGTGGTGCTATGAAAATAGTCGGGAGAATTTCACGTTAAACCAATGTGAAAATATTGATTTACGCCTTTCCGGGATTGAAGGTGTGCCTGAATCTGAGACATTTGATATCATTCTTGCCAACATCAACCGAAATGTCCTGCTTGACCAGATGGCTGACTATGTCATCCGGCTTAACAGTGGGGGTATTTTACTGATGAGTGGATTTTATCAAGAGGATATTGAAGTACTGATGGCAGAAGCCAGCAAGCATAACCTAAGCCTGGTAAGGACGGAATCAAAAGACAATTGGGCCATATTGGTCACAAAAAAAGGCGATTCTTAATCATTTGAATTAATTTTAGTCTTGATGGCAAGGGTGTTAAAGTATTTCCTATTTACAGGTATGGCGATTTTACTCGCATTGCCAGGGAGATCTCAGTACTTTTCTGAGGACGAGACCCAATTCTTCACCCAGGCCATGAAAGTGATCAATAACCGTGGCACTGAGGCTGCTACTAAGGTTGCTTATGATTTCAATGAGGCCTGGAAAGGCAATTTTACTGGAGCTCACCGAGATAAGATTGTGTCCATTGCCATCCAGATGGAAAAGAAGGGCTATTACGAATACCCTCACTTTTGGTATTACTTCACCTATTTGGCGTATGCCAATTCGCAAGCCCATCTGGACAGAGAGCAGCTAACGAAATTGCTGGATATCAACGATCAGATGGTGAAATCCATGAACCAGGAGGAATATTCCAATTTCCTGTTGGGGCTGAGCATGTTTATGGCCAGGAAGATTCTTGGTTACACCAAACATGTAAGGATGACTGTAGACAATGGGACCTATCAGTTTAGGGTTATTTCTCCGGAAGAGATAGTTGAGCCTGAAGAACCAGAAGAGCCATTTTTCCCGACCGTAGAAGAAACCGTAGAAGAAGTGGCACAACCTGACCAGGATGCTTCGTTTGACGCATGGGGCGCTGTGGACGACTGGGCTTCTGGCGCTACATGGGGCTCTGCAGATAACTGGGGCCAGGATGATTCCTGGAGGTCTACTAACAATTCAGGTTCTACATCAGATGATCCTGCCGCAGAGGAAATCCCCAATGCACCAAAGCGTGAATTGATCGTTGGAGCCAAACATAACTACATCCAGGAAAAGCGACTGCGATATAATCATCCGCTTGTTGAAGGACCAGTCATTGATCTGTTAAATATGGGGATGGTCATTGCCACCCCTTATGATTCATTGCTGATCAAAGAATTGGATGGTTATTTCCTACTCAAAAACAGAATCCTTGCCGGAACCCGGGCAGTCATCAACTGGCCAAGGCAGAACAAGCAGTTTGCCGGCGTGGTAGTCTCACTCAAAGAATTCCAGATCAAGGCGGACAGGTCAGACTTCTGGACGCCCAATGCGAGCATTACGTTACCAAGCCTTGCTGAACCTATTGAAGGAGTATTCACATTTTCCAGTGTTCCACGTAATTCAAGGACCTTGAGTTCACAACCCACCTTCACTTCGAATCATGCAGATGTGAAATGGAATTTTCCGGGCGGAAAGATGAAATATACGGGAGGAGTAAAATTGAGTGGAAACCGGTTGTATGGTACAGCTGTATCTAAAGAACCCGGTGTATTGGAGATATTGGATGGGAAGGGAAATATCGCCAAAATTACCTCAACAGAATTTTTGTTTGAAGATTCTGTCGCAACATGTGAAAATGGTAAGCTTACTATTTTGCATGGGTCGGATTCTGTTTTTCATCCTTCGGTGAATATGCGATATGATCAGACAACTGAGGAGCTGGTGGTATATCGTACAAAGCAATATAATGTCACCCCTTATCAGTCCACCTTTTTCGAGATGAATCTAAATGTCGATCTCATCAAATGGGATATGAAGACCGATTCTTTAGATATGTCCATCCTGAATGGAAAAGAATGGATTGTGGCCACTGCAGAATCAGATAAGTATTTTAATATGGAAAGGCTTCATAAGCTGGGTGGCATCTATGAGTTTCATCCCCTTGGAACCAGCGTTTTTTATGCCAGAAAATATGGGATTACTGAATTCAATCAGGAAGAGCTTAACAATGAGTTTGGTATAGAGCTCAACCAGGTGAAAGGAGCCATGAAACTGTTGAAGCAATACGGTTTTGCTGAATACAATCCTGATGGAGGAAATGTAAAATTGAATGATCGGGCATTTCACTACTATGATGCCGGGTCCAAGAAAACCGATTTTGACAACCTGAAGATTCCTTCATTGAAGCCTGATGAACCCAATATGACCTGGAACATTAAGAATGGTGAAATTACCGTTCGGGGCGTCCATAAGTTTTATGTCACTTCAGACTATGATGTACGTATAGAACCAGACAGTAGCATTGTTACTATCCTGCAAGGCAAAGACCTGAGATTTAGCGGAATGATTGCCGCCGGTGACTTCCAGTACAAAGGCAAGGATTTCAATTTTGTCTACGATGAATATCTTGTCCGGATGCCGAAAATTGACTCAATAAGGATCGATATTCAAATACCTGATTCCCTAAAAGCAGAAGGTGGGAAAGACAAAAGTTCTTTGAGCAACCACCTCAATGAGACTTCAGGAACATTGTATATTGACCGGCCGGAAAATAAGTCTGGTTTATCAGAAGACCACTCCTATCCGTACCTTTCAACCGATGGCGAGTCTGTGGTCTATTTTGACGGACCAGAGGTATTGAATGGAGCATATGATAAGTCTGTGAGGTTTGTCGTCCCCCCATTTGAAATGGACAGTACGCAGGGCAAAAGTGAAGAGAAAATGGTCTTTAAAGGGCAGTTCAATTCCGGGGGCATCTTTCCTACCTTCGATGAAACATTGAAGGTAATGCCAGACCAGTCTTTGGGGTTTGTTCATCAGATTCCTGAAGAAGGGTACAACCTTTATGGTATGCCAGCCAAGACCTATGAAAAGATCACCCTATCCAATAAGGGAATTCGTGGGGGAGGAAAAATTGACTTTCTCACAACAACCATCTATTCTGATGATTTTATCTATTACCCCGACTCGGTAGCAGCCTATGGGTCTGGCGGACAGATCAATCCTGGAACGGTGCAGGGAGCCAGTTACCCTGATGCCGTTTTGGGGCCATTTAAAATGGACTGGTTGCCACGAAAAGATAGTATGTATCTCGAGAACATTGGTGAACCGTTTCGTTTTTATGATGGCACAGCCACACTTGATGGGGAAGCCAATATCACGTCCAAAGGAGTTTTTGGCTCAGGTCGGCTAGAGACCAGAGGATCCTTGTCTACGTCTAACTCTTTGTCTTTCAAAGAACATTCATTTTCAGCACGTAACGCTCACTTCGAGGTTCTCTCCAAGTCTGAAACCCCTGCGATGTTGGGAGATGATGTTCGGCTGGACTTCGATCTGATTGAGAATAAAGCCACTATTCGACCTGAAAAAAGTGGTGTAGCTGCGATTTCCTTCCCATACGCGCAAATAAAGACCTCCATTACCAATGCTGTTTGGGATTTGGAAGATTCCGTCGTAACCATGACCAAACCGGCTAACGTTCCATTGAAGGATTCCTATTTTTATACCACCCGAAAGGAATTGGATAGCCTGTTTTTCTCGGGTACAGAGGCTATCTACAATATCAATACTTATGAGCTCCAAATTAAGGGTATTCCATACATCACAGTAGCCGATGCGAGGATCATTCCTGAAAACAACCAAACAACAATCCTTGAATATTCGGAGCTGCAACCCTTCAACAATGCCAGGATCATCATTGATACGCTTAATGGGTATCATAAATTTAAAGATGGCAACATCAAGATCATCTCCAGGAATAAGTTCGAAGGAAGTGCGATCTATGAGCTGGTAGCTGTTGGAGATACTTTCGATATAGTTTTTGATCAGTTTGAACTCGAAAATGTCAAGGTAAGTGAGAAGCAAAAGCGGCTGATGACGGTTTCCAATGGTGAAGTAGCAGAAGACCAAAGAGTAATCATAAGTCCGGGTTTCTTCTACAAGGGGTCGGTAAAGATGTATGCTTACAAACAGGCCCTAGAGTTGGATGGTGCGGTTCAAATAGACCTGGACCGGACCGGATACGACAAATGGATAGAATTTGCCAGGACTGATGAAGAAACGGCGATCAAGATAGACTTTCAAAATGCGCAGTTTGATGATAAAACACCGCTGATTGCCGGATTGCATTATGACTTACGCGGGAAGCTTTACACCACATTTATTGAAGAAAGGAAGACCCCATCTGATGAAGATTTTTTCTATCCAAAAGGATTTCTTACATACGATACCGCAAGAAATTATTTCAAAGTAGAGACGCTGGCAAAAAGCAGCGGTGAAAGCTATGCCGGCTCAACACTTACCTATAATCAGGAGACACAAGACGTGATCTTCGAGGGAAAGGCCAACTTCTTTAGCCCATTGACCAAAGATGTCACCATTGATGCTACGATACTGGGCGTAGGGAATGCTGCGGAGAACAATTATCAGGCAGATGCTTTTATGACTATTTCTGCTTTAAATATTGGAGGGTTTCTCGAAATAATGGCAGCAGATCTCGTAGATATGGCGACAAGGCTTGGATTTCCGCCAGCCAATGACCTGTCGCTTGAGATGCTCTACAAACTGGCCAATATGACATCAGACCTATCGGCTAAGAAGTATGAGACAGAAAGCTTAAAAGACTACGTGCCTTTTTATACCTTATCAGATGACCTGATAAAACCACTGGTCATCTCCGGAGTAAAACTCAAATGGTCAGATGAACATGGTGCATGGTACAATACGTCTAAGCTTGCTATTTCCAACGTGATGAAATCGGATGTCAATGCCAAGTTTGATGGGTTTCTGGAGCTGAAAAAAGATGCATCCAACAATGATGTAATCAATCTGTTTATTCAGGCTGCTCCCGGACTATGGTATTACATCAGCTACCAGGCAGGTACCATGCTGCTCTATTCTTCCAACAGTAAGTTCAATAATACTGTAAATTCCAAATCCAACTATGGAAAGGCCAAGCCTGGGGAGATGGTGATCATTGAAGGTGATATCCCTGAAACGCTTAAGTTTGTCAACGATTTCAGACAGAAGTACTATGATATCACCACACCATACAACCTTCAGGTTCCTGGTGACGTTAGCTTCGAGCAGGAGGAGAAAGTTGAGACCATTGAGAAAAGAGATGATGGTTTTGGCTTCTAGGGATTCTTAAATAATTTAAAAAATTTTATGGCATCATCGCAATATTTGAAGGACAACAAAGATCGATTTTTAGAGGAGTTGCTGGAACTATTGAGGATTCCCTCTGTATCCGCAGACTCAAGACACAGGGAAGACGTACGAAATGCCGCAAAATACATCAGGCAAAAACTTGAGGATGCAGGTGCAGACAAGACTGAATTGCATGAAACCGGTGGTCATCCGATTGTATATGGTGAAAAAATCATAGACAAAAGTCTCCCTACTGTCCTGGTTTACGGTCATTATGATGTTCAGCCGCCAGATCCTCTCGAGCTCTGGGAGAGTCCACCTTTTGAGCCCGTGATCAAAGATGAAAAGATCTACGCCAGAGGGTCCAGTGATGATAAGGGTCAGATGTATATGCACATCAAAGCATTCGAAACGCTTAATAGTACCAGTGAGTTGAAGTGTAATGTCAAGTTCATGATAGAGGGCGAAGAAGAAGTAGGATCCGATGGTCTGGAGGGATTTGTCAAGGAAAACAAGGGCATGCTCTCCGCAGACGTTATTCTCATTTCAGATACTTCTATTCTGGCAAACGATAGCCCATCTATCACAGTGGGTCTAAGGGGCTTGAGCTATGTGGAGGTAGAGGTGACAGGACCAAACAAAGACCTTCATTCGGGTACTTTTGGAGGTGCTGTGGCTAATCCTATCAATACCTTGAGCAAAATGATTGCCTCTCTGCATGACGAAAATGGTAGGGTGACCATTCCTGGGTTTTATGACAAAGTAAAAAACTACGATCAGGCTGCCAGAGACGAAATGGCAAAAGCGCCTTTCGATCTGGAAAAGTTTAAAAAGAACCTTCAAATCAATGACGTATGGGGTGAGTCAGGCTATACTACAAGAGAGCGCATTGGTATCCGTCCGACCCTGGATGTGAATGGGATTTGGGGCGGGTATACCGGGGAAGGAGCCAAAACGGTGCTCCCATCCAAAGCACATGCAAAAATTTCTATGCGGCTGGTGCCCGATCAGGACAGTGATGAGATCACCGAGATGTTTGAAAAACATTTTAAGTCCATTGCTCCGGACTCAGTCAAGGTAAAAGTAGTGCCGCATCATGGAGGAGAAGCCGCGGTCGTTTCCACACAGTCTCCTGCTTACCTGGCTGCTAGCATGGCTTTTGAAAAGTCTTTTGGAAAAAAACCGGTACCCTCCTACGAGGGAGGAAGCATCCCGATAGTGGCCCTATTTCAACAAGAACTCCAGGTAGACCCCATCCTAATGGGATTTGGTTTGGATGATGATGCGATTCACTCTCCCAATGAGCATTTCGGGCTATTCAACTTTTATATCGGCATTGAAACCATTACTTATTTTTATCAGTTTTTTAGCGAAAGCAATCAAAAATGATCAACCCAAGGTATCCATTTTTAATCCTGCTGCTTCTTGCGGGGACATCTCTTTTTGGTCAGGTGTTGGAGCCTGCAAAGTGGACGGTTAGCCTGGACCCTGCCGAGCCTGAAAAGGGAGATACCGTCAGTATCGTTTTTGATGTAAAGATTGATGACGACTGGTATTTATATTCCACGGATTTCGATCCGAACCTGGGACCGATGGTGACGGAGTTTGGGTTTGAACCGGATGAATCGTTCGAGTTGGTGGGAGAGGTGGAGCCCATTAACCATAGCAAAAAATACGATACTTTTTGGGAAGGAGATATCACTTACTTCAAGAAGACCGGACAGTTTATTCAAAAAGCGGTGATTCATAAAGCTGATTATCAGATCTCGGGGTATTACACTGGTCAGGTCTGTTCAGATATTGATGGAAAGTGCATTCCAATTGATCAGGAATTTGAGCTGACGTCAAAAAAAAAAGAACTTCTAACTGAGGAGGCAACAGCCGATTCAGAGGCCAATTTTCTGAAACAAAGGGGATCTACCGATCCGTATGCATTGGGATCATTTATGCTTGTGGCTTTTCTTGCGGGATTAGCGGCCCTTTTTACACCTTGTGTTTTCCCGATGATCCCCATGACGGTCACCTTTTTCACGGGGAAAAATCACAATAAAAGAGGGGCCATTAAGAATAGCCTGTTTTACGGGTTCTCCATTATTTTCATTTACAGTTTCGTTGGTTTCATCATCGCTCCGTTTATGGGGCCTGAGGTAGCCAATGACCTGGCAACAGGCTGGATACCAAACGTGATATTCTTTACTGTCTTTGTCGTTTTTGCGTTGTCATTCTTTGGCCTGTTTGAGATCAACCTTCCACACAAATGGGTGAACAATGTTGACAAGATGGGAGACAAAGGAGGATTGATAGGCGTCTTCTTTATGGCGCTTACGCTGGTACTGGTATCGTTTTCATGTACTGGACCTCTTGTTGGAAGTATCCTGGTAGAGTCAGCAGGTCAGCTTACCCTTAAACCTGTCCTTGGTATGTTTGCATTCTCTGCTGCTTTTGCAATCCCGTTTACCTTATTTGCCTTATTTCCCGGCGCATTGGAAAAACTACCTAAATCCGGGGGATGGCTCAATTCAGTAAAGGTTGTGTTAGGGTTTCTGGAGCTTGCTTTGGCATTTAAATTCCTCAGTATTGCAGATCAGGCCTATCACTGGCACATTCTGGACAGAGAGGTTTACCTGGCGATTTGGATAGTCATTTTCACCTTGATGGGATTTTATCTGCTGGGTAAAATCAAATTGCCAGGTGATAGTGAAACGAAAACGACCTCTGTTCCCCGTTTGATCTTGGCTATCATCACGTTTTCATTCGTTACCTATCTCATTCCGGGAATGGCAGGCGCTCCACTCAAGATGCTGGCTGGTTATTTGCCACCCATGACCACCCATGACTTCAACCTGATTGGTTTGCTGAGAGAAAACAATGGGGGTACTGGAAATCCAGAGAACGAGGCTTTTTGCGAAGAACCGAAATATGCCAGCTTACTGGAATGGCCCCATGGCTTAAACGGATATTTTGATTACGATCAGGCCATTAGTTGTGCTAAAAAGCTCAATAAGCCGGTATTTATTGATTTCACCGGGCATGGTTGTGTCAACTGTAGAGAGATGGAGCAACGGGTGTGGTCAGACCCAAAGATCCTTAACAGGCTCAGAGAAAATTTTGTGCTCCTGGCGCTCTATGTGGATGATAAAACAGAGCTACCGGAATCTGAATGGTATGAATCTGAATATGATGGTCGAATCAAGAAAAGTATCGGCAAACAAAATGCAGATTTTCAGATCACCAGGTTCAATAATAACGCACAGCCCTTTTATGTCGTGCTGAGTCCTGATGAAAAACTATTGGCAAAACCAACAGCGTATGATCTAAATATTGATAACTTTGCAAAGTTTTTAGAATCTAGCCTTGAAGAATACAAAACCACAAATAGAGACTAAAAACTGCTGAAGAAAATGTTCCAAAAGGCTAATTACCTATTCTGTATATTGGTAACCATGGTTTTCCTGAATGCATGCCAGGAGAAAAATGACCAATCCAATGCTGAGATAACTGAGGTTGTTGACTCTGTGGTCAATGTTGTTGAACCCACCTTACTTTATGGTATTGCTATTGATTCCTTTGAGGTTTCAACGGCGAAAGTGAGATGGAGCCAGAGTCTGGCCGAAATCCTTTCGAAATACAATGTTGATCATGAGGAGATCTATCAGTTGGCTCATGCCAGTAGGGGTGTTTTTGATGTGCGAAAGCTTAAAGCCAATCATCCATACACTATCATCCATGAGAGAGATAGCCTAAAAACAGCACGACAATTTATATATGAGCCTGATCCAACGCAGTATGTTGTGTTTAACCTGGCTGACACTATTCATGTCTATAACCATCAGAAACCATCAAAAATTGAGGAAAAGACATTGGCAGCCACAATCACCACGTCTGTTTATGAATCAATACTAGATCAGAATGCATCTCCAATCCTGGTCCACAAACTGGTAGACATCTTTGCCTGGCAGGTTGATTTCTTTAGAATCCAAAAAGGTGATGAGTTTAAGATCATTTATGAAGAAGAGAGTGTAGATGGTGAAGTGGTGGGCATAGGAAAAATCAAGGGGGCTTACTTCAAACATTTTGAGAAGGAATTTTACGCCATCAAATACGATCAGGGAGGAGAAGCTGATTATTTTGATGAAGAAGGAAATAGCCTTCGGAAAACATTGTTAAGAGCGCCACTTGACTACTCGAGGATCAGTTCTCGATACAATCCCAGGAGATATCATCCGGTGCTAAAAACCTATCGGGCCCATCTGGGTACAGACTATGCGGCCCCCACCGGCACACCCATCCGAACAGTTGGAGATGGTGTTGTTTTAGAGGCCAGGTATCATGGAGGTAATGGCAACTATGTGAAGATCAAACACAACAGCAACTATACCACCCAGTATCTTCATATGTCTAAGATAGCGAGGGGGATCAGACCGGGGACAACTGTAAAACAAGGACAAACCATTGGCTATGTAGGACAAACCGGGTTGGCCAATGGCCCACATCTTTGCTACAGGTTTTGGAAAAATGGCAGACAAGTAGATGCTTTAAAAGTGGATCTACCGCCCTCTGAACCCATAGATCCTACTAAGAAAATCGATTTCTTACATACCAAAAACGTTGTTTTAGACTGGTTGGAAAAAATTGAAGCACCATCTGAAAGAACCCTGTTGGCACAAATTCCGGTCAATTAGTAATTGACATATAATATTGTATCGGGCGCTTAATTCGCCCTAATATTTCAGTTTTAAATTGAAATTAAGTTAATTTGGTCTTAAATCACTAAGCTAATTAATGTCCAGATTCCTATTTTCTATAGTTTGCCTCGTCTTGCCCTTCCTGTCGCAGAGTCAAAACATTGCAGCTTCGTATGTAAAACTGACCGGTAAAGTTTTAAGTGAGAAAGATTCAGCGGCTATTTCAGCGATCATATCTTATGAAAAGCTCCCCTATTACGATGATATGGGATTGACCAAATCAAAGCCGGATGGGACCTATGAATTTTATCTGATTAGAGGCCTCACCTACAACTTCACAGTCAAAGCCACAGGATATGAGACCATCAATACCCAGGTGGAGATTGACGATCCGGATGAAGATGAGCAGAAGATTAAAAATTTCATGATGAAGTCTGACGGTGAGGTTAGCCTGATTACTCTGGAAAATCTTATCTTCTCAAGGGGTAGTGACCAAATCAGCTCTAGCTCATATCAGGAGCTTGACCAACTGGTTGTCTGGCTCAATGATCGACCCAATGTGATTATCCAGCTGGAAGGACACACTGATTTTGAAGGTAATGAAGAAGCTAACCTGGCGCTTTCTGAAGCGAGGGTTTCAGCCATAAAGGATTACCTCCAGTCGAAAGGAATTAAAAAGAAGAGAGTATTAACCAAAGCTTTTGGTGGGACTGTGCCCCTTTCAACCGATCGCACAGACGAAGCCAAGGCCCGAAACAGAAGGGTTGAGGTAAGAATCATAAGAAATTAAGAATCCGCAATGAAGAAGAATATTTTAGTCATCATAGCTTTCCTGAGCATGGGCTTTGTGCTTCAAGCACAGGAAACTGTTATCTGGGGCTCAGAAGTAGTTGATGTGTCATCAGAATATTCAGCCCTGGAATACTCTGCCATACAGGCTTTGCATAAGCCCAATGTGTTACCTGCCGGAGGAGGAAATCCAAATGCATGGAGGCCAAAAAAGGATAGCAAAGTGGATTATATCATGGTCTCTTTTGACACTCCGATAAAAGCCAAGCAGGTAGCTGTGGCAGAATCAGAAAATCCGGGAGCAGTCAAGCAGATCCTGGCATATGACAAAGATTACAATGAATATGTATTGTTCGAGTTGACTCCCAGGTCTATCCCGCTCGAGAGCAGGTTGTTAAACTTGTTTTTCGATGAGCCTGCCTATGAGATCTATGCCATCAAAGTGGTGATTGACGGTGAGACAGTACCGGGCTATAACAGTATTGATGCGATTGGTATTTCTACAAGTAATATTCCGATAAGTGTGTTGATTGACCTGGCAGCAGATGTGAACAACAATTTGCAAACTGAGAAACTGGGTCCGAATGTAAATAGTCCGTATATAGAACATAGCCCTTTGATTTCACCGGATGGTAAAAGGCTATATTTCAGTAGAAAATATCACCCTGATAATGTAGGTGGAATCAATGATGGTGAAGATATCTGGTTGTCGGAGATGGATGAAGAAACCGGAGAGTGGAAACCAGCTGTAAATATTGGTCCTCCCTTGAATACCGAGGGACCAAACTTCATCAGCTCATTATCAATTATCGACGGTGAAGAAGTGTTGATCCTTGGTAATCGGTATGGCAAGCGGGGTAGGATGTATAATGGAGTATCAACGGCAAAAAGAAATCCTGATGGTACTTTTACCAACCCTGTTTCATTAGAAGTGATCAACGAGTATAATTACTCCCCGAAAACAGACTTCTTCCTGGACCCAACGGGTGAAGCGCTCGTCATCTCTGCCGAGCGAGACGATAGTTACGGTGGAAGAGATCTTTATGTTTCTTTTAAGGAAGGAGAAGTTTGGAGTGAACCGAAGAACCTTGGAGATGATATCAATACAGCGGGTGCGGATGTGGCTCCTTTTTTGGGCTCAGATGGCAAAACGCTCTACTACTCGACAAATGGTATTAGTGGCTATGGTGGCTCTGATATTTTCGTAGCACTAAGACTCGATGATTCATGGACAAAATGGTCTGTTCCTGAAAATTTAGGGTCAGGTCTCAATACACCAAGTGATGACCAGTATTTCAGTATTCCATCTTCAGGAAGACATATCTATTTCTCAAGAGGCACTGTGGATGATGACACAGATATTTTCCGATTTAAGGCAGATGAGTTATTCCTGACTGATGATAGTCCTTATCTGGCATCTATGCAACACCTATTGGAGGCCATGCAACCTAGTGATTATCTTGTTACTTTGGTTGGGCAGGTGACCAGTGGTGGTGAACCCGTACCCAATGCCAAGGTGACCTTAGAGAGGTTGCCGGACGGTCTTTTTATCGCTGACATGATGACCGATCAGGATGGTAACTATAAATTTGTTGTACGTGGAGGATCACGATACGGGATTTCTGTAGATCAGGAAGGATTCATGTCGGAAAGATCAAATTTCGACTTCAATGAGATCACTGCATCTGACACAATATCGACTGCACTTGCGCTTACTAAAATTGAGACAGGAGCTGCCATTGTGCTAAACAACATCTTTTTTGATTTTGACAAAGCGGTGTTAAAAACTTCGTCTTATTCTGAGCTGAAGAAAGCCCTTGAACTGCTTAAGGAAGGGAAAATCCAGAAAATAGAAATAGCCGGGCATACGGATTCCACTGGTGATAGTGCTTATAATCAGGGATTATCTGAGAGAAGAGCAAAAGCGGTCTATAACTACTTCATTTCAAACGGGGTAGGTAAAGAGCGGGTAGTTGCCTTTGGCTATGGTGAGAAACAGCCTAAAGCACCAAACGACACACCGGCGAACAGGCAACTCAATAGACGAGTAGAATTTAAGATTCTGGAAGCCTTATAAGGCACTAATCATAAACTGTTTTACACCAAGAATACGATCCGAAGGGTAAAGTTTTTCCGCTTTACGGATGTAGGAGTGGGCTTCATCGTATTGATTGTTGGTAAAAGCCTTTACAGCCAGGTTGAAGTATTGTAAGCCTGCTAACCTGTGAAGGTCTACAGTTTCACGTACAGAATATGATCCTTGTAAACCTTTCTGAGCGCCCACACCCCTGATGTCAATGATACTGTTGCCATCGGCGATGAATTGGTCGATGCGCTTCTGGATTTCATTACTATCATTTACATATCCATCCAGTGGGTCGGTAGCCTCAAGCAAAACATTCTTTTCACCGAGGTGAACAACCATGAAGATATGATAATCAAGTTCATAGATTGAAAACTTATAGTCTAATTGATCAAGGAGATAGGAATATAGAATCGTCCCCGTCAGACAATCATATTTTTTATCAAGGAAAATATCACCAAACGAAACATAATTTTCATACCAACCTAATTTCTTACGATGAACGTAGTAGAATGCCCATTCAAGGAATGCGTCATTATCGTTCCGATACGACTCTCTTTTACTTTTAAGTTTATCTACCAGTTCGTCAAGATCTGATTTGATCTCGTTAAATTTAGCTTTGTCTACGTCAGGTTGACTGGATAAGATAATTTGTAGCGGATCGTTGGCAGAAAAAGCAGCTTCTTCAAAGTCAGAATGATAGGAGATCTGTCCCCAGGAGTATGAAGACAGGAGTAGAGTTAGTAATATGTAAGAAAATAATTTTAGCACGATTTCTCTGGTCCCCCATTAAGGCAAGTGTACTTATATATTACGCTAAAGTTAACAAACTGTTTAAATGTTACCAAATTGTTAAGTTTTGAAAATAGCAGGATTTGAGGAAATATTTGAGCAACAACGTAGCATGGCCCTCTTGCTGAGAGCAGAACGTTATGATCAAAGAAGGAAAAGATTGCTCAAATTGGAGCAATGGTTACTAGCGCACAGGAAGGATATCCACCACGCGTTGAGCAAGGATCTGTTAAAATCAAAACAAGAGACAGACCTGGCTGAGATCTATGCAGTATTGACAGAAATCCGGGAGGCCAGAAAAAACCTGAAATCCTGGATGGAACCGCAATACATTCAGCCAACATTTACATTTCTTGGTACAACCGGTTATCACCTGTACGAACCCAAAGGTGTTTGTTTGATTATTTCTCCCTGGAATTATCCCTTTAACCTTGCCGTGGGTCCTCTGGTTTCAGCCATAGCAGCTGGTAATACGTTTATTTTAAAACCCTCAGAGTTCACTCCGGAAACTTCTTCTTTGATAAAACAGATGGTGTCCGAAGTGTTTGAAGAGTCAATGGGATTTGTTGTGGAAGGGGATGCGCAGATGTCACAAAATCTGCTAAAGCTTCCATTTGACCATATCTTCTTTACCGGGAGTCCGGAGGTTGGTAAACTTGTGATGGAAGCTGCTGCCATTAACCTTAGCTCCGTTACGCTGGAGCTAGGCGGTAAGTCACCCACCATCGTTGATGAGACAGCAGACCTGGACGATGCAGCGGAGAAGATTTCTTGGGGAAAGTGGTTAAATGCCGGTCAAACCTGTGTCGCGCCTGATTACTTATTTGTCCATGAAAAGGTGTATTCAAAGTTTATTTCATATCTGAAAGCACATGCAGAGAAAAGATATCCGGAACACTTTTATACAGGCATTGTCAATGATAAGCATCATGCCAGGCTAACCCATATGGTGGAAGATGCAATCAACAAGGGGGCAAATAAGGTTGAAATTTCCGGAACGTTTTCGGAGCGGAAAATGGCCCCAATTATGTTGGAAAATCTTGCTGAGGAGATGTTGGTAATGAAGGAAGAAATCTTTGGTCCGATTCTTCCGGTATTAAAATATGAGGACTTAGATGAGGTTATTGATCACATCAATGCAAGACCAAAGCCACTTTCACTCTATTTTTTCAGCAGGAACAGGAAAAACCAGGAAAAGATTCTCCAAACTACTTCTTCAGGAAATGCAGTCATAAATGATTGTGTTTTACAGTTTGCTCATCCCGGATTGTCATTCGGGGGCATCGGCCAAAGTGGATTTGGCAAAGGCCATGGAAATGATGGTTTCAAAGCTTTTTCCAATAAGAAGTCTGTTTTGAAGCAACGCACCGGTTTGACTTTGGCTAAACAACTTTATCCACCCTATTCGAAATGGAAAAATCGTTTGATTAATCTCTTATTAAAGCACTTCTAAGATTATTTTTGACCCATGCTAAGTGGTTACCTAAAATACCTTGCCATAATAATTTTTATTTGCTGCTATGCATGCAACCGGTCCTCTGGCGAAAATGAGCAATATCTTGGTTCCTGGGTGGCCTTTTGGGAAACAGATCCTGCCGGATATCCAGGTCTTTCTGGTCAGCTGGACTTTACCATGAATGGCAGGTTTGTGATTGAAGAAGATAGTATAACCATAGAGGGGTATGGATATGAAGGATGCATCTTTACGGAAGATACCATTCATCACAAGCTTATCTGGAGGATAAGCAACGATAGTCTAAAGTTATTCAATGACCCTGACACCCCTGGTTTGGCCTACAAGATTATTCAATCGGAGGAGAATAAAATTAAACTGCAAATAGAGGATATTTATGTAACACTTTCTAAATAGATGATTTATGTTATCTGGCCGTTAATAGAGAGAAAGGACATCAATAGTTGCTGGATCAATTCATTCTTATTCTGTAATTTGGTATCATAATAAAAACTCACATGAAGAAGGTATTTATCATTCTGGGATCGTTTTTCGCGCTAATACTTTTAGCCGCAGTGCTTCTGCCCATCATCTTTAAGGATGATATCAGGGCAGCTATAGACAAAGAAATCAAGGCAAGCGTCAGTGCCAAGGTATACTATGATACGGATGCCTTTGGCGTGACACTATTCAAGAATTTCCCAAATATTACGGCCTCTGTGGGTGATTTTGGGATTGCTGGCATTGATCAGTTCGAAGGCGATACGCTTTTGGATGTTAAGCAATTTGAAATCACGCTGGATATTATGTCGGTGATTTCCGGAGATAAAATAAATATTGTGAGTGTGCTATTGGACCAACCAGATATCAAGGTCTATGTCCTGGAAGATGGTTCTGCTAACTACGATATAGCCAAAGATACCGGAGAGACTCCTGAAGTTGAAGAAGAAAGTACTGAACCTGGAAAGCCACTTGACATTGGGATACAAAATTGGACAATCAATGATGCCAATATCCTGTATGATGACCTTTCCCTACCCTTCTATGTTATTTTGGTAGGGTTAAATCATGAAGGCTCAGGAGATTTTAGTCAGGACGTTTTTGATATGATCACCACTACAAGTGTGCAGCAAATGTACCTGGGCTATGATGGAGACGAGTATATTACCGATAAGAGCCTGTCCGCCGATATCACCATGGCCATGGACCTGGCTAACATGAAATTTACTTTCAAGGAAAACAAAGTTGCCTTAAACGATTTTGGTTTTGGATTTGAAGGATTTGTGAGCATGCCAGAGGAAGACATCGATATGGATATCAAATATGCAGGTCAGGATATCGACCTGAAAAGTGTGCTTTCTCTCATTCCCGGGGTCTACCTGGAATACCTGGATGGCATCACCGCTGCGGGATCCGTGGGATTTGATGGATATGTGAGTGGCACTTACAATGAAAACGCTATGCCAAAGGTGGCCGCTAATTTTTCCGTTACTAATGGAAAGATCTCCTATGCAGAATATCCGGTTCCTATGGATCAGATCAATATCAAAGCAGCGTTTGACTACCCTTCTGCTGACCTGAGAGAATCCAGCTTTATCGTGGACAATTTTTCTATGTCACTGGATGGAGAGAAGCTAACTGCTTCCTTGATTTTCAAAGATTTTGAAGATTACTTCTGGGACTTTAAAATGGACGGTGGTGTAGACCTGGAGAAGGTGACGAAAATTATCCCTATGGAAGGAATGGAACTCAAAGGGAAAATTAATGCTGCTTTGGCTACCTCTGGCCGGATGTCTGACCTGGAAGCCGAACGTTATGAAAAACTACCCGCTTCGGGTTCTATGAGTATCTCCGGATTCAGCTTCTATTCAGCGGAAGACCTTCCGCAGGGATTTGGGATTTCAGAGGCGAATATGACCTTCAATCCAAAAGAAGTAGCCCTCACAAAATTTAAAGGGAATGCCGGAAGAACAGATCTCAATATGGACGGAAGCATTACCAATCATATGCAATACATTTTGGGAGACAGCACCAAACTATATGGTCGATTAAACTTCACTTCTGCTAATGTGGATGTGAATGAGTGGATGGTTGAGGATGATACGGTCATCGAAGAGACATCCTCAACAGATACCGCGGCTATGGAGCTAATCCGTATTCCGGAAGACATTGACTTTGTCCTCGCTTCAAGAATAGATCAGATCATTTATGATAACCTGACATTAAAAGATTTTGCCGGAAAGCTGATCATTCGGGACGGAGCCATGACCATGGAAAAAGTAAACTTCAATCTGCTTGATGGATATTTTGAAATGAATGGTTTGTACAATTCAGCAGTAAGCCTCGAAAAACCAACATTTGATTTTGATTTGCAGATCAAGGAGCTGTCCATTGCTTCCGCATTTAAGTCTTTTACGACTGTGCAGAAACTGGCTCCGGTAGCTGAAAAAATGGCGGGTAAATTCTCTACCAATTTCAATATTGGCGGAACAATGGGTGAAGACATGATGCCCATTTATGAAGACATGGTGGGAGCCGGTCTGGTAAATATTGCTCAGGCATCTTTGAAAGACATAAAGGTCCTGAGTGCGGTATCGAGTGTGACCAAGCTCAATCAGGATGAGGGAGAGGTCACCATTAAGGATATCATCATGTCCACTGAGATCAAAGGAGGTCGGTTACATGTGGAGCCCTTCAACGTCAAACTAGGGAGCCGATCGGCAACTGTTTCCGGAAGCACAGGCCTGGATGGCAGTCTCCAGTATGCTATGATGATGAATGTGCCTTCAGGTCAGGTTGGGGAATCGCTGAATAGTGCCATCTCATCACTTACAGGAATGAACAACCTGGTATCAAACAGCCTCGACCTGACACTTGGGATCACCGGTGATTATAACGACCCAAAAGTCAAACTACTGAGTGCCAAACCTGCAGGAAGCGGAGGCAGCGATGCGAGTCTGAAAACGGCCCTGAAATCCCAGGCCACAGATGAGATTGCTAAGCAAAAAGAGGTGGTAACACAAAAAGTCGAAGCGGCCAAAGACTCTGCCAAAGCAGTTGTGGATGAGAAAGTAGCCGAAGCGAAAGAAGATGCCAAGGAAAAGGTGGAGGAGACCAAGCAGGAAGTGGAAGACAAGGCCAAGGAGGCGGTGAAGAACCTGTTTAAGCGGAGGTAGTTCTAGAATAAAGGAGACAGAATTAAACAGTCAGGAGGTTCTCAGAATTTTGGTTAACAAGGGGACCTGAGCTAGTATTTTTAATCTTCGAGCAAGAAAACTACTGGTATGGTCAGACACTATCTTAAGATTGCATTTAGATCATTGCTGAATAGCAGGAGCTATTCGGTGATTAACATCCTTTGCTTAGGAGTCGGAATAGCAGCCAGCCTCTTAATTCTCCAATACATCCATTTCGAATTGAGCTTTGACGGATTTCATCCCAATTCGGAAAATACCTACAGAATAAGACTCGATTATCAGGGTTCTCAACCCTCTCGATCAGAGGTATTAACACCTCACGCTCTCGGTAGCCAGGCTGAGCAAATCATTCCCGAAATCTCAAACATGGTTCGGGTCAGACCCATGCGACGAGATGAGGGAGTTGTTGTAAAAGGCGGGGATGATAATGGAAGAAAATTTCTTGAGTACGGACTGTATTACGTAGATAAGGACTTTCTCGAAATGTTTGGCTACTCATTAAAATCAGGAGATGCCCGGGTTGCCTTAAATGATTTGAATAGCATTGTTATCACTGAGGAAGTTGCCAAAAAATATTTCGGTGATGTGGATGCCATGGGTAAGGTCCTCCATGTGAAAGGAGGTTCTCTATCCGGTGAATTTGTGGTCTCCGGAGTTTTGAATGATCTACCTGCAAATACCCATCTCCAATTTGATTTCCTGCTACCGCTCCAGTTTATGCTCAGTCCATTATGGGATATATGCCAGAAGTGATGGCTGGCGGTGGTTTAACTTTTATACCTATCTCACACTCGATAATAATGCAGATGTACACGTGGTACAAAGCAAATTTGATAAGCTGGTCCAATCAAATGCTATTAGCCAATTAGAAGAGGAACATCTTCACGTGAAGACAGGCCTTCAAAAGATCACAGATATTCATTTAAAGTCAAACTTCGCCAATGATTTGGCTGAAAGACCAGGAAATGAACAAAATCTATGGTTTTATGCCCTTATCGCGGCCATTATCCTGTTGATAGCCTACATGAATTTTATCAACTTATCTACTGTTCAGGCTTTTCAAAGGGAAAAGGAAGTGGGCATTAGAAAGAGCATTGGCGTAAATAGAAACCAAATCGTTACTCAGTTCTTTGCGGAGGCAGCAATCATCAATTCACTAGCAGTCTTTATAGGAGTGGTTATTGCTTATTTACTACTACCCTTTCTCAATCAGTTGATTGGTATGGAGTTGGAGTTTACCATTCTTCGTTCCTATGAATTCATTTTATTATTTGCATGTTTTGTTAGTGCTGGAACGATATTATCAGGTCTTTATCCTGCCTTAGTCCTTTCTTCATTCAATCCGGTAAATATCTTTCATTCCGTGTCACAAAAGTTTGGGGGTGGGATAGGATTGAGAAAAGTGCTTATCGGAGTTCAATTCTCCCTGTCAGTTCTTCTCATTGCTGGCTCCTATCTCGTTTATAAGCAGATTAATTACATGAAGAGCCAGGACTTAGGTGTTGATATGGATAAGATCATTGTAGTCCCGGGTCCACGGGTAATACTGGAGGAGGAAAATGATCAGATAGTGTCCGGATACCAAACATTCAAGGCTAGAGTGAAAGACCATCATGCGATTAAGGCTGTGACAGGAACAAGCAACATTCCTGGCAAAGGAGTAATGTGGTATGGAGACATGAGAAAACTGGGGGCTCCCGCGGAATTCGCCAAAGAGGGAAAGGCGGTTTTGGTTGATGCTGGTTTTACTGATACCTATGACTTTGATTTTCTGGCCGGTAGTGGGTTCACCCCGGAGATGGAGGAATATTCTGCTGTGATTATCAATGAAATGGCCTTATCCACAATTCAATTGGGCAGTCCTCAGGAAGCCATTGGTCAAAGTATTATACTTAGTGATATAGACACATTAAAAATTCAGGGTGTTGTTAAAGATGTCCACTGGAGTTCTTTGAAGGATCCACTATCACCCACCATTTTTGGGGTCGCTCAACATAATGCATATTTTTCCATCAGGAGTAGTCTGACGAATATTCCACAGACACTGGATCATATTGAATCTACTTTTAACGAATCATTCCCCAATGATCCTTTTGACTATTATTTTCTTGATGAATCTTTTAATCAACAATATCAATCAGAAATCCAATTCGGAAAATTGTTTGGTGTATTTACTTTATTAGCCATCTTTCTGGCAAGCATTGGATTATTCGCATTGGTCTCGTTTACAGCTTCATTACGAACAAAAGAAATTAGTCTTAGGAAATTGTTTGGGGCCTCGGTGGATGATATCATTTTGCTGTTATCAAAAGAATATCTCCTACTTATCCTGATAGCGACGATTATGGCCACACCGGTAGTCGTTATTGGGGCTACTACTTGGCTGGAAGGATTTGCCTATAGAATCAATTTGGGTATGGATGCCTTTCTTATCCCCTTTTCTTTGTTGGTCGTTGTTTCCTCCTTAACTATTGGCTATAGGATCTATTTATCAGCTATCCATAATCCGGTGGATTCCTTGAGGAGGTAGAATTATACGTATAGATATATTATCTTTGTCGTATAAATTAATTAGCCATGGATGCTAAAATTACACTCTCATTTGAAAAGGAGGTCATAGAGAAGGCCAAACGATATGCTGAGTCTCAAAACATCAGTTTATCCAGGCTGACAGAATATCTATTCAGACAAATCACTACCGGGCAATATCAAAGCCTGGAAGAGTGGCCCATAGCCGACTGGGTCTCAAAGGTATCAGAGGGTGCTGCAGAATATCGTACCAAACCCCGATCTAAAAAGGAACTGAAAAAGTCTTTTTACGAAACTAAAAAGTGAAGATCTTTTTGGATGCGAATGTACTGGTTTCGGTACTCAATAAAGAGTATCCGATATTTGCGCATTCTTCCAGGGTCTTAAGTCTGGTTGATAATCCTCAATATCAGCTATGCACCTCAACAATTTGTCTGGCTATCGCATTTTATTTTGCTGAAAAGAAAAGCGGAGCACAGAAAGCCAAAGAGAAGATCTCTCTGCTGATATCAAAAATAGACATTGTGGAATCCAACAAAAATGTGGCTTTGCAAGCTGCCAACGATAAACAGGTGTTGGATTTTGAAGATGGTCTGGAATATTACTCTGCATTATATTCAGGATGTCAATATATCATCACTGAAGACCTCAATGATTATTACTTTTCAAAAATTGAGGTGATGACTTCTGAGCAGTTTATTACACAAATTATCAGCCGTTGATGGTTCATGCTTTCGCATCAGACTGGATCATTCCATCTACCAGTTTGATCATTCTGTCTCCATATTTCGCGTTTTTTTCGGAGTGTGTCACCTGGATGATGGTCATGCCTTCATCTTTATTCAATTTTTTCAAAAGTGCCATAATCACTTCCCCCTGGTCCGAATGGAGGTTACCGGTAGGTTCATCTGCCAGCAGCAGTTTCGGTTTACCGGCGATGGCCCGGGCAATCCCAACCAATTGTTGTTGTCCCCCGGAGATTTGTTCAGGGAAAAGGTCCTTTTTGGCGACAATGTTGAAGCGGTCCAACAGATCAGCGACAATAGATTTTCGTTCCTTACCGTTCACTCCTTTGTAGAGCAGCGGAGTTTCAATGTTTTCATACACGGTCAGGTCTTCGATCAGGTGGTACGCCTGGAAAATGAAGCCGATATAATTGCGGTGATATTCCGTCTTGGTCTTTTCCTTCAGTTGATGGACTGGCTGATCGAGTAAGTAGTACGCTCCCTCTGAGGGTTGATCAAGCAGGCCCAGGATGTTGAGCAGGGTGGATTTCCCTGCGCCGCTTGGTCCCATAATGCTGATAAATTCCCCTTCTTCGATATCGAGGTTGATGCCTTTCAGGACAAATGTGCGCTGGAACTTAGACGAGTAGTATTTGTCGATTTCGGATAGTTTGATCATGGAATTAAATTAGTTGCTATGATCACTTATCCAATATTGTGCCTGTGTGGTAACCAGTTGATTATCAGATATATTCTGTTGTTTATCACAGAAATACTGTCTAAAATTTGGACAATGAGTGTATAGGAGGTGTACAGTTGTTGGGGGAGATAAGTTAAATCTATTCGCTTTTGGAAAAACGAATGATTCCGGCTATGCCTAAAGAAGCAAGGATGAGAAACATAAGTATTGCTGCTACAATTTCAAACATTGGTCAATTCTTTGATCTTCCTTACTATTATTAAATCTGATTCTTTTAAAAGTAACGATGGAATACCTCCTGCAGTTGCAATAATTGTTATTGTTAATAGTCTGATCAAGTCAGTGTCAAACCTTATTGCTTCTTTGATTCCATCTATGTTAGTCTTTTTCAATTTAGATCATTGGTTATATCAAATGTATAGAATATACCTTACAAATAGCGGAAATATTTAAGTAGTACCCACACGAGGGACTGTTAACAATCAGTAGTCCGTAATTCTAATGCCTGGGATATTCAAGCTGTGAACACCCCAATACCCATATTCATTTTTGAAATTTAGCCAGGCTTTGTCTGAATGTTTTGTTTCTATTTGATTACCGGACTTTACCTTATACGTAATTTCAAAATCAACTTTTGCATCATCACCTTTTATGTTAACAGACTGGATATTGTTGCTTAGTAAGTTTACCAAATCAATAGGAGTCAAAAGACTCTTAAGTCGTTCGATAAATACTTTACTTTCTATGACTTCACCACCTAATTGACAGGATGATGACAAAAGAAAGTGCATGTATGTAAAATCTAATGACAGCAGCATTTTTAGGAATTCTTCAGTCTGTTTGCGGAGATCTTCGATATCATTTGGATGAAATTCTTCATAGATAAATTGGGTGAACATTCCGGGTATTGGGATAATCCGTATTTCTTCTTCAAAGAGCTCTTCAGTGATGAATTTATAGATTTTTCGATCAGGTGTTTCATACAAAACACTTAGTGAAATTGCATGTTTATACAACTGGTCCAATAGATCATTTAGAACTTCAGAAATCTCCTCGTCAGATAAGAACTTTTCAGGGGGTAAAGTTGGTTGGCCAATGACTTCTTTTACTTTTTTTGTACTAAGCTTTTTACAGAAATTCTCATAATCTGTAATGTAATCCAGCCATTGTGATTCAAGTTCAGCAGGCAATGAGCTTTCCCCTTCTCCAAAGTGAGCTCCATATTCCGCCTTAAGTTTTAGTTTTTTGACCTCATTATCAAATCGGATTTCTTCTTCTGTCTTTTTATTCTTACCCATATGGCTCAGTTATGTTCAAGAATCAAATGAAGATAAAATTATTTTGTGGGAAATGCTAAGGATTTTGGAGGTTTATAGATGTATATGTGATTATATAGTTTTCTGAAATTATGAAAAATGTGATTTCTAGAATTAACTGTGAGTGTTTATGAAGGAAGAATCAAGGAAAAAGGAGAAAGAAGATTTCAATATTCTTTCTTCTGTCTCCTCCTATTCATACCTCAAAGCCTCCACCGGATTCCTCGTTGCTGCCTTCCAGCTTTGCATGCTCACGGTTAAAAGCGCAACTCCAAGCGCCATCAATCCTGCCAGGGCAAACACCTACCTGCTCAGCTCTGTTTTGTGTGCCAACAAGCGCAATGACTAAACACTTGACTAACTCGTTGCGTATATTTGTAAAAACTGAATGTGATGAGAACTGATGTTGGATTAGAAATTAAGGATAATGCCGCCACATCGTTGAGCAATCTGACAAAAGAAGAGCGTTTTGCTATTTCGGAATGGATCAATGATATGATATTTCCTACAGGTGGTGACCAGATACTTATTGCTATTGAGTTAATTGAAAGAGGACTTCCCGTTGAGTTAATAACTAAAATTTCCCGTTTGGATCAGGATTTTGTTTCCGAATTATCCCAAAATATTAAAAACAGCTAATTGGAAATAGTTCTGGACACGAATGTCCTGGTAAGCGCTGCAATTTTTCCTGACTCCAAACCTGGACTAACATATAAACTTGTATTTAACAATCATGTGCTACTCTATTCATTAGATTTAGCCGAAGAATTGGACAAGAGTCTGCTGTCCAAAAAAAAATGAGAAAGTACATAAAGAAGAAAGATGCAGTAGCTTTTTTGTCGAATTGTAAAGAATAAAGTAAGTTGGTTGTTACAACTTCTTCAGTTTATGAAAGCCGTGATCCCAAAGACAATCATATACTTGAATTAGCAATTGATGGAAACGCCAATCTGATCGTTTCAGGAGACAAGGACTTATTAGAATTAAATCCATACCAGAATATACCAATCATTTCTCCTTCTGAATTTTTAGATAGGCATTCTTGTTACCCATTAGTAAACTACTATTCATACCTCAACGCCTCCACCGGATTCCTTGTCGCTGCTTTCCAGCTTTGCATGCTCACAGTTAAAAGCGCTACTCCAAGCGCCATCAGACCGGCCAGGACAAATACCCACCAGCTCAGCTCTGTTTTGTAAGCAAAGTTCTCCAGCCATCGGCTCATGGCATACCAGGCTAGTGGAGTGGCCATCACAAAAGCGATGATCACCCACTTCACAAAATCCTTGTTGAGCATCACCATCAATTCAGAAATGTTGGCACCATTGACCTTGCGCACACCGATCTCCTTCACCCTGCGCTGGATCATGAAAAGAGATAAAGCAATCAGGCCCAGGATAGCGATAGAAATGGCAATCACCATGAAGTAGGTGAGGATGATCTTGATGTTTTGTTCACTTCGATAGAGCTTGTCGTAGCTCTCATCTACATACTCATAGTAGAAGGAGTAATTGGGAATGTTATACCGCTGCCATGTTGCTTCGATCAGGTCAATGGTTTGTTGCTGGTCAAAGGGCGACACCCGTATGGAGACCCGATTGTATGTTGAGGGATCCTTATTTAGAATAATAGGACTAATAGGCACATGAAGGGACTCATAGTGGAAATCTCCAATGACTCCGATCACATTCCCTCGATGACCACCATAGGTGATCACCTGACCAATGGCTTCTTCGGCTGATTCCCATCCTATTTGCCGGGCTGCCTGTTCATTGATAAGGTATCCGGAGTTTTCTCCATCGGTCTCATTAAAATTTCTACCAGCAATTAATGGAATACCATAAGTGGATAAAAAGTGCTCATCCACGCGGACATTCGGAAGTCTGAATTCAATGGGACTCACTTCTCCGTTAGACTCTATCTCAGCCCCACTATTATCCCATAGTCCATCTGATGGCACTCTTTTGGATCCGGAAACACTGAGGATATTGGGGTTGGCAGTCAGCTCCTGCCTGAAGACATCAAGCTTTTCGATGAGCTGGGGCGTGGAAGGGATCACAAGGATGTTTTCTTTGTTCAAGCCAAGCTCTTTGTGTTGGATGTAGCTGAGCTGTTTATATACAATCAAAAAAGAGGTGATCAATGCGATGGAAACGAAAAACTGGAAGACCACCAGCCCGGTTCGGAAAGAACTTTTACCCAGTGTAAAACCCTGGTTGGCTTTGCTAGCCGTGGGATTGAAAGATGAGAGCACCATGGCCGGATAGAAAACAGAGAGAACACCGGTTAAAATCGTTAACAAGATGAAACCTGCTACCATTGGGATGTTTTCCATGAGGGAGAACTGAAGTGGGCTGCCCAGGATATTATTGAATTCAGGAAGGACCAGGTAAACAATTCCAGTAGCGAATGCCAGCGCTGTCAGACAAAACAGGACCGATTCTGCTATGAGCTGAGCAATAAGCATTTTGGGGGAGGCGCCCATGATTTTTCTGACCTTGATTTCCTCCAGCCGCTGGGAGTACATGGCCATATTCAGGTTCAGGTAGTTAATGCTACCAAGGACGAGGATCAACAGTGAAATGGAAGCAAGTACGTAGATGTAGGTTCTGTTGCTATGCCAGTTGAAATGGATATCCGTCAGTGTTTCCATTCTTATTTTCGTCCAGCTCGTCCCATCTTCCAGATACTCGTCAATGATGTTATCAAGTTGGGTATCGATGTCGGTAGGCAGGTGAGGGATCAGTGCGAAAGTTTCATAGTTGTTGCTCCCCCAGCTGTTCATTTCTTCTTCGCCGGCAAATGATTCAAAGGTGATGAATGAAATCAGAAACTCAGGATGGAAGTGACTGTTCTGATTCCACTTCTTAAATACGCCTGAGATTTTCAAATCGCGCCTTTGTCCGTCTCCACTGGTAAAAGAAATCACCTCACCTATCACATCCAGCCGGTTGAAATATTTCAGCGCCTGTTCATCGGAAATAATCATCGTCAAGGGGTCTTCCAGTAGGTTATCATCATTGGGTAAACCCTTAAAATGAAAGATGTCCAGGATCTCAGGCTCCGCAAAGCAAACCTCATCTTCCCTGGTGAGCTTGTTATCACGGCTAAAGGTGAACCCGGTATGCTTTACCCTGGCAATACTTTCAATCTCCTTGAGTTCCTTCTCCAGCATAGGAGCTACAGGGGGAGCCACGTTCGAGAGGTGAAGATTTTCCGAGCCATCAGGATTATAGAAGTACCTGTGCACCCGATAGATTTTGTCGCTGTTTTCATGAAAAGTGTCGTAGCTCAATTCGTTCTGTATCCAGATAGTAATGGTGATGATACATGAAAACCCAAGCGTCAATCCAAAAACGTTGATGGCTGAGTTGAGGGGATTTTTCTTAATGTTTCTGTAAAGCGTCTTAAAAAATCTTTTCATGGAAGGTGGGTTTCTATTCGTGTCAAATCCAGAATCTGCTCTTTATATTATAGAAAAGCGTGCCTGAATTATAATTTCCTGATTAACAGAATGTTAGGTTTATTCCTGACCGTAAATTGTTAAATATTTAGACACTGGAATGTCCATTAATCGGACAGCAATTTCTTAAACTATGATTTATGTGATTTTATGATGAACTGTGAACTTTCTTGTTCATAACTCTTTTGAATGTTAAGCTTCTGCTGCCGAAATTGATCAGTAAACCAACTTCCATGTTATATGCCTCTAAATAATTAATAGCTCATATCTCTATTTGTATTAGAATGCATGATTAAATATGAGAGTTTGTGTATCAAATTTATATTAACTACATTTAGGATTAAAATATAAAAATGGGGAATAAAAGCCTTGGGGAATTTGAAGAGATAGTCCTGCTGACCGTAGCCATCTTGTATGAGGATGCCTATGGTGTGGCCATCAAAAAAGATATTGAAACGCGCTTAAATAGAAATGTAAGCGTTGGAGCAATGAGAACTGCTTTGAATAGGTTGGAAAAGAAGAGCTTTTTGAAATCGCATTTTGGTGAAGTAACAAAAGAAAGAGGGGGAAAAAGAAAAAGATACTTCAGGGTGACGCAGGCTGGAAAAGCAGCACTTGAACAGGTTATGGAAAGCCGGAAGAAGTTATGGGAAGCGATACCATCAATGGCTTTTGATTTTTGACCCATGAGTTTCGAGAAAAAGTTTCCCATTCGGCTATTACAATTGTTTTGCAATCCGGCTATGCTGGAAGATATCGAGGGCGACCTGCATGAGTTGTATGAAGAGAGTAGAATTTCCAGTAGTGAAAGCAAAGCCAACAGGTTGTTGTGGATGGAAGTCATCAAGTTATTCCGACCGGGGATCGTTCGAAACCTGTTTGGGACCTACGCTTCAGATACTATCGGGATCTATAGAAATTACTTTAAGGTCTCCTGGAGAAATCTAGCAAAGAACAAGGTATTCTCAGCCATCAATATTATTAGCCTGTCTATTGGGATTACAGCATGTCTGATCATCTTTCTTTTCATTCGGGATGAGCTTTCATTCGATAATTTTCATTCAAAGCGGGACCGAATTTATCGGCTCTGTGAATTGCAGACATGGCCCGGAACCAATCCTCAAAACGTCCCCATCTCCTGGCCCAAAATGGGTTTTCTGATGCCGGATTATTTCCCTGAAGTTGAAATGTGTGCCCGGTACATCAATCGGGGTGAAGAGCTCATGCAATCCGGTGATAAAAAGCTTGTTGTCAGCAGTGTAGCTGGTGTGGATAGCACCTTCTTGCAGGTATTTGATTTTGAAATGATTGCCGGAAACAGGAAAACCGCATTGGTAAACCCTTTATCGGTTGTGATCACTAAGGATGTAGCTAACCGATTCTTCAGCTCCACTGATGTGATTGGAAGATCTCTTCATAGTGACGGGAAGGAGTACAATATCACAGGTGTATTAAAAAATATACCGGAGAATTCTCATCTGCAATTTGATATGCTTTATTCCCTATCCACGCTACGTGCAGACAGACCCAATTTTAATGATGAGACAGGCAGCAACTTCATGATTGCTTATGTACTGCTTAAACCAAACAGTGACGTGGATGCCATAGAGGAAAAATTTCCGGATTATCTCACCAGTCTGGTCGATAATAATGAAATCAACGAGGCCTATAAATTATTTCTTCAGCCACTCCATGATGTCCACCTGGCATCCATGGATATTGAGCATGACTATCAGAATCATCGCAAGTTCAATGGGACCTATGTGCGTGTATTCATGCTGACAGGAATTTTTATCCTGATCATCGCCTGTGTCAATTTCATGAACCTTACCACAGCCCGATCCAACACGCGATTCAGAGAGATCGGTGTCAGGAAATCTATTGGTGCTAAAAAGATCCAGCTGGTCCATCAGTTTATTCTCGAATCCGTTCAATTGGCTGTAATTGCCCTGATGATCGGTTTTTCAATTGGTTTCTTAGTCCTACCTTTTTTAAATGATCTCATATCCAGACAGCTCTCAATGCTTACTGTATTCTCTGATATTGGTCTGACTGGTGGAATCCTTGGAATTACCATTTTACTGGGAATACTCTCCGGATTGTACCCCTCTCTCTATTTGTCTTCTTTCAGGCCAACACTCATTCTTAAGGCAATGGGGACGTCGCGTGGTAAATCTCTATTGAGAAGTACTTTAGTCATTATTCAGTTCAGCTTGGCGATAGGCATGATCGTGTCTACGATCATTGTAGTACAACAACTCTTTTTTATCCAAAACAAGGATATAGGTTTCAATAAAGACCATATGTTGCTTGTTTCCATGAATGATGAGGCCAATGATAAGTATGAGTTGATGAAAGAGGAGCTACAAAAGGATCCGCACATCCTGGGAGTGACGGCTTCCGGGCAAAGGATCGGGAATAATTTTCACCAATATGGCTTTAAGTACAAAAAGGATACATCGATACTCCGCATCGTCCCTTCAAATGTGACTGTGGATTATAATTACCTGGATGTATATGAAATTAAGATCAAATCAGGGCGTAATTTTTCAAAAGAGATGGCAACCGACGATGGCAAAGCATTTATTATCAATGAATCATTTGCCAAAAAGTTAGATTTTGACGATCCGGTGGGTCAACAGCTAGGGCATGGTTGGTATCACAATGATTCTCTGGGGAGGGTCATTGGTGTCACGGAAGATTTCAATTTTAATTCCCTTCATTATGAAGTCAATGCTTTAAGCATGGTCGTTCATACCGACTGGAATTTTAGTGAAATGTCTGTTAAACTCAATGGCAATAATATACATGCAGGGATTGCTGCGATAGAAAGAATCTGGGATGAAAATATCACAGATTCCGGCTACCCTTTTGATTACAAATTCCTCGATGAGCATTTTGATGAAGTGTACAAATCAGACCAACAAATGGGTTCAGTGGTTACCATCATGGCTATTCTCTCCATCCTCGTAGGTTGCCTGGGATTGTTTGGGCTGGCAAGCATTTCTATTGAACAGCGTATCAAAGAAATAGGGATTCGTAAAACTTTAGGAGCAACCACGAGTGAGTTGCTGATTCTGCTTTCAAGGAATTATGCGGCACTCATAGTCGTTTCACTGTTGATCGCCTCACCCCTGGCATACCTGTATCTGGATAGATGGTTAACCAATTTTGCCTTTCATATCTCCATCAATCCGTTGATTTTCCTGTTGGGCGGACTGATCGCCCTGATTATCGCCATCCTGACGATCAGTTTCCATACGTTCAGGGCGTCAAGAGCCAATCCGGTGGATGCCTTGCATTATGAATGAGGGTCATGAATTTCTATTACACCAACTGAGATGATTGCTTCCCTAACTCTCTTTCATTGATAAAAATCTCCAAAGGAAGGTCCAGTACTTCATGCAGGTTATAGATCATTTTAAGGGTGAAGGGCTTTTTGCGGTTCATGACTTCTGAAACCCTGCTTTTGGTTCCAAAGAGAGGGACTAAATCTTTATACTTCAGCCCCCTCTCTTCCATCACAGTCTTTATTGCATCAATAGGATCCGAAGGGAGGATGGGGTAGTGTTCATCTTCGTAGACTTCAACCAGTGTGCTTAAAACTTCCAGCTCATTGTCTTCATCTGAGTTGGGTTTGGGTTTTATATCCAGTAGTTGGTTGATCCTTTCAATTGCCCGATCATAATCTTGACTTGTTTTGATAGGTTTAGTTTTCATCGCTACACATCAAAGTAGCACTTATTATTAGAAGTTCCAAAAACCGGAACTTCTTCGTGGGTGTCACAAATCCACTCACTCACTCCTCAGCACCTCCACCGGATTGACCCGGGCGGCTCTGATTGTATGATAACCAGCGGTGAACAGGGCAATGACCAGGGCAATACAGCCGGAAAGGAGAAAGATCCACCAGGTCATATCTGTTTTGTAGGTAAAGCTTTCGAGCCAATTATCCATCAGCAGATAAGCGATTGGCCAGGCCACCAGATTGGCGATGACTACCCACTCTGCAAAGTTTCTAAGCAGGATCCCAGCCACCTGGATGAACGTTGCACCGATGATCTTGCGAACCGCTACTTCTTTGGCTTTGCGAACAGTCGTGTAGTGGATCAGGCCGATAATGCCCAGGCAGCACACGAAAATCATGATGAAGGTAAAGATGTGAACCAGCCTGGCGGTTTTCTTTTCTTCTTCGTAGAGCACAGCAATGGTGTCGTCAAAGAAGGCGTATTCGAAGATCTCTTCCGGGTATATCTGCCGCCATTTTTGCTCAATATCGCTGATGATCCCGGTAAGCTGGTTGTGAAGCTGACCTTCTCCAGTCAGCGAGAACCGGATCCCGGCAGTATCAAATCGCTGTGGCGTATAGTCCAGAAAACAAGGCCGGATGGGGTCATAGATGGGTGACGAGTGAAAGTTCTCCACGATACCGATGATGGTCCGGTCCTGGCCATTGAAATGAGCAGTGTAGCCTATGGCTTCAGTAGGGTCCTCAAATTGAAATTCTTCAATCGCTCTTTGATTGACTACCACAACAGATTCATCATCACCTGGCCGGAAGCCCCTGCCGTGAAGCAGCCTGATACCATAGGTTTCCAGGTATGTATGATCTATAGATTTCTGTTCGATGTCTACTTTGACCATCATGTCATTGACCATCCTGGTTGCATCGCGATAATTGCCTTCTCTGGCAGGTGTTTCGGAAGAAAGCGAAATGGAACTGATATTGGGGTTGCTGAGCAATTCATTCCTGAAGCGCATTTGCTGCGATTCGTCGCCTTTTAAATCTACCACCAGGATGTTGTTGCGATGATAGCCCATATCCTTCGACTCAATAAAGCTGAGCTGGCGAAAGATGACGACTCCACACACGATCAAAATCTGCGCGATGATGAACTGAAAGGTGACCATCCACCGGTTGAAATTTCCACTTCCCTTGGCAGCGCTGAATCCATTGTTTCGAATCATTTCTACAATGTTCGTTTTGGAGATGAGGATGGCAGGGTATAAGCCGGCCACCACACTGATGACAGCAGGGAGGACCAGGAGGAAAGTCACAAACTTTATATTAAGAAAGTTCCAGGATTCGGGAAGTCCGATAAGGGGATGGAGGTTTTTCATCAGCAGTACCGAAAGCAGCACTCCGCCCATGGTAGCTACCAGGGACAGGATCAGTGTTTCGAGTAATATCTGACTGATCAGTCGCTTCCTGGTATTCCCCAACACCTTGTGGATTCCCGCGGACTTTCCCCGGGATGCGAGTTGTGCCGTGGTCAGGTTGCTATAGTTGATGCAGGCCATCACAATGAGGAGGATGCCAATGCTCATCAGAGAAAGGATGGTTGATTCACTCACCACCCGATTGTTGTAGTTGCCAAACCGGCTGTCCTGATGGATCTCTGCCAATGGTTGTAGCTCATATATCCGGAATTCCGCAGTTTCAGCTGAAGTATTGGCGGCATGTATTTGTTTGATCTTTTCTTCGATCTGTGCAATGTCGGATCCGGCCCTGACCCTGACCAGACATTGAAAACCATCGCTAAGACCGCTCCAGGAGCTGAGCATTCCATCACTAGCGACATCAAATGTTTCCAAAGAGGCAAGGATTTGAAATTGAAAATCGGAATTAATGGGAAAGTCCGAAACTAACCCACTCACCTGAAATTCCATGTCCTGGAATTCTATATGTCTGCCCAGCGGATTGTCGTTTCCAAAATATTTTTTAGCAATGGACTCAGTGAGCACGACCTGAAAAGGGTCTTTCAAAGCAGAGGGGTCTCCGGCCAGCCATTTTACCTGGTTATTGTAATCGAGGACCTCAAAAAAGCCCGGGTCAATCAGCGCAATGCCTCTCTTCTCGTCGAAAAGGCGAGGTTTGGAGTCAGTATCATTTCCCATCACCTTTACATTCCTACCCCCCATATACATCATTCGGGTGACAGCCTCCAGTTCGGGAATCTGGCCATTGATCGCATCCGGCAAAGGGAAATTCACCCCGGTGCGGTATTCCAGCCCTCCTTCGAGGTAAGCCAGTCCGGAAGTGACGCGGACGATCCGGTATACCTGGTCCGCATCACTGTGAAACTTATCAAACCCTGACTCATAATCGATCTTTGAGAAGATGATCAGAAAGCAGGCTATACCCATGGTTAGCCCGGTGATGTTCAGGATGGTGTTAAACTTATTTCGGAGTAGGTTTCTCCAGATTATTTTGAGGTGTGTGTTGAGCATGGGTCGGTTCTTTAAACTGTGCTAAATGTCCATAAATTGAACAGGATCTTGATTCATTATTGAGTTAATAAAAAGGAGAAACTATCCTCAAATAAGGCAGTCTCTCCTGTTGGCGTGTATATATGCAATATTTG
This sequence comes from Cyclobacteriaceae bacterium, assembly GCA_965228595.1. Classification (GTDB taxonomy): domain Bacteria; phylum Bacteroidota; class Bacteroidia; order Cytophagales; family Cyclobacteriaceae; genus UBA7330. Next base: position 2,370,263 of record OZ245828.1, read on the forward strand.
CATACTATATATATCTTAAAGTGTGCCAGATATTTAACATATTGATTATCAGTTAATTATATTTAGCATGAGTAGTTCGTCGTCAAAATTTTATACATGTAGTGTAAAATATTGAACAGCTGAATAAGTAAGACCTATTCATATTTAAGGAATTCCAGGGGATTTCTCCTGGAGACTTTGATCGTTTGGGAGCCAATAGTCAATAATCCCAGGGCAAGTAGGATGAATGAGCTCAGTAAAATGGTCCCAAAACCAAAGTCTACATGGTTGGGTAAATGCTGAAGCCAGAAATTATTGAGAAAAAAACTGATTGGACCACCGATCAACAATGTGATTATCAATATTTTGAAAAACGAACGGCTCAATAAAAGTGCAATGCCCATACTTTCTGCACCCAATACCTTTCTGATCCCTACTTCTTTCACCCTTCGTTCTGTTGTATAAATTGACATTCCAAGCATTCCAAGACAGGCTATAAGCACTGCGATGAAAGCCATGAATCCTATGATTGAGACTACATCCACAATACCACTATACATTCCGGATAATTGATCACTGTAATATTCATATTGAAAGGGATGCATAGGATCAATGGCTGCCCAACTTTCTTCCAAACCTGCCAGGGTCTCTTTTTCTCTACCCCGGGCAAGCTGAACATTCAGGAATTTGAATTTCTCAGGAATACTTCTAAGCACCAATGCACCGATCTCTTTCCCATTCAATAGCATTCTGCTTCTAAAATCGCGAACCACTCCTATCACTGTCAATATTTCATCTGATCCTGCATATAGACTCTGACCAACAATATCTGGAGGGTTAGGAAAACCCATGGCTTTTGCACCAGATTCATTGACAACAATCAGTTGATTAGAAGCAGAACCCGAGGTAGGAAGATTTTCTCCTGCAAGTAGTTTCAGCTTGAGGTTTTCAATCAGCTGATCATCGGTATGAATAATATCGAAACGGGTTGACTCAGTTTCGTCTTTATTCAATTTAAGGTTTATACCGTTGTTCTCGTTTGTAGCTGGGATCAAATCAGTGGCGGAAATGTTTACCACTCCGGAAACAGATTTGAATTCCTGCTGAATCAGATTGTAGTCATTTCCCTGAAGCGGAATATTGATTATTCCGTCTGACGTAAAACCATAATTGAAATGAATGTACTTGCTAAACTGATTGTAGATAAGAATAGATGTAGTGATAAACAACAGTGATATGATAAACTGAAAGGTGGTCAAGACCTTGCGGGCTGTTAACTTGCCAGGTCTTGAATTTTCGAGTTTCATTAACGAAGACACTGGCTTGAATCCTGATAGGTGAAGTGCCGGGAATAGACCTGCGAGTATACCAACAAGTAAAGTAAATACGATGGAAATCCCGTAAACCAAAGCATTACCTTGAAAATCAAAATTGATATACTGGTTGATCCAGAGCTGTTTAAACAATGGGATGATGATAAAAAGCAGGAACGCTGCAATAAAGAGTGAAACGATTCCAGCAATGGCTGATTCAACCAAAAATTGATAAGCAATATCCTTTCTATTGGCTCCGGAGGTTTTACGAATTCCAATTTCCTGCCGACGGGTAAGTGCCCTGGCAATTGACAAGTTGACATAGTTCAGACACGCTGAGAAAAGAATGACGAAAGAAAGAAAGAACAAAAAATAGTAGCCAACCATTGGAATACTTGGACTGCTTTCGTTGCCGGTGATGATCCCGGGAGTAATGCTGGATAAATTTTGTCCGAACAGCATATAATCTTTAGGATACTCTTCAACATAATATTTTGAGACCAAATTTGTTAAAGCCAGGTTGAGATCGGCTTCACTTTTATCCTCATTCATTAAGGCATAGGTGTAGCTAGGAAAGCTGGTCCAGTTACTGGTAAAATCTTCCAGCTTATGGGAATTGACCAGACCTGACGTTGAAGATGAAGAGACAAGGAGATCAAACTGCAAATGTGATTTATAGTTTTCACTATCTATGATTCCTCTGATGGTAAATAAGCCCCAGTCTGAAGCAGACAAATCTTCATCCTCATCTTTAAGATTAGCCAAACCACCATGATAGTAGCTGACAGCCTTCCCAAGTGGGTCCTCATTACCAAAAACATGATTTGCATAATCTTTGGTAATGACTATCGAATAAGGTTCACTGAGTGCTGTTTTTGGGTCTCCTTCAGAAAGCTCGAAGCTAAATACTTTGAAAAAGGAAGCATCTGCAAAATAGCCATTTACTTCTGTCAGTCTGTTATTGAAAAGCACTTCCCCACTGATTCCCCTGGATACTGAAGTAGTCTGTTCAATAATGGGGTATTCATTCTTTAAGGTGGTTGCCAGAGGATATGCCGTCACCGCATTGGGTGATTTGGACCCTTCCTGATCAGAGAGGATGCGATAGATCCGGTCCTTCCTGATATTGAACTGATCATAGCTTTTTTGATCTGCCAGCATCAGAATGAGAAATAGACAAATCGAAATAGCCGTGGCAAGCCCAAAAATGTTGATGAAAGAGAATGTTTTGTATTTCAGGAGATTCCTTGTCCCCGTTTTCAGATAATTAATGACCATGATCTTGCTTCAATGTATTTCTATTCTGACCTCAAAATCTTCGCCGGATTCACCATGGCAGCCTTTACTGTTTGCATTCCTACCGTGAGCCAGGCAATCAAAAACGTTATCAATGCTGCACAAAAGAAAAACCACCAGGCCAGATCGATATGATAGGCAAATGAATTGAGCCATTGTGCTGTGATAAGATAACTGACAGGTACTCCGATCAGGATGGCCATCAAAACCATCCCAGAAAATTCTTTGGAAAGTAACCGGATGATGCCAAATTCATTGTCACCAAGGACTTTTCTGATCCCAATTTCCTTCTGCCGCTGCTCTGCTGTAAAGGCAGCGAGTCCGAATAGGCCAAGACATGAGATGAGAATAGCGAGACCTGCAAAATATTTCGAGAGCTTGCCTACCAGCGACTCGGAATCATAAAGCGCCTGGTAGTTTTCGTCAATGAATTTATAGTCAAAGACAAATCCAGGATTATAGGACATATAAAATTCCTCTAGTAATTCGATTGTTTCTCTTTCCATTCCTGCCTCAAGCCTCAAAACCACATAATCTGTGTGTCCTGGGAGTAAATCAATAATCATTGGTTTGACTTCCTCTCGAAAAGACTCAATGTGAAAATCTTTGGTGATACCAATAATCTTAGCATCATTTCCCCAGAATTTGACGACCTGACCAACGGGATTCTGCAATCCCATGGCATCAATCGCAGCCTGATTGAAGAGAACTTTGGATCTGTCCGGGTTGTCCTCCCGGGAGAATGGCCTGCCTGCGGCCATCTGGATGCCCATCGTCTCAATAAAATCATAGCCTACCTGAATAATTTCAAAGGAGAGGATTTCATTCGGTTCCTTTCCATGCCATTCAATCCCACTGGTTGCTCCGTAGCTGCCTACCATCCTGCTGTTGCTGCTGGAAGCATTCACTACACCAGGAAATCGTTTTACCTCCTGAATAAATGTATAGGTGTCTTCAGCGAGCACTCCCTCAGCATCGAAGCATATAACATTTTCTTTGTTGTAACCGATATTTTTGGTTTGAACAAATTCCAACTGGCGATAAACTACCAGAACAGCCACAATTAAAATTATGGATATTGAAAACTGGAAAATCACTAACCCTTTTCGTGCCCAAATAGCGCCATTTGAAGTCTTCATTTTACCTTTTAATATGGCAACTGGGTTAAAGCCTGTTAAGTATAGTGCGGGATAACTGCCAGCAACCAATCCGGTAAAAAGAATAATTCCCGATAAGGAGATCAGTAACAATTTGTCAAAATGAAGCAGGATATGCTTCCCAGATACTTCATTGAATACGGGGAGTAGTAAAAACACCAGTCCAATGGCAATCATTGCCGAAAGAATGACCATCACCAGAGACTCTCCCATAAATTGCATGATCAGAGATTTTCTGTTGGAACCGATTGATTTTTTAATCCCTATTTCTTTAAGTCTTCCCGAAGCTCTTGCAGTGGATAAGTTCATGAAATTGATGCATGCGATGATCAAAATGAATACTGCAATGATTGAAAATAACCTGACATATTCTATCCGACCTCCTGCCTGCACACCGTTCTCATAGTTTCCGTATAGGTATCTTTCAGAATATCTTGTGATGAAAAGCTCTATGTTGGTTGCCTCGGATTTAGACTGATAGAATTGGTTTATTTTCTGTTCCAGCTGATCAATACTTGTCCCGTCTTTTAACACAAGGAAAGTTGCTGGGCCACGTTGGTCCCATTGGGTAAATCTTGGATACTGTCGCTGAATAACTTTAAATGGGATGATGAAATCAAACTGCTCAGTGGTTTGGTATGGCAGGTCCTCAAAAATTCCGGAAACAGTAAACTGTAGTTCATGTTGGAATTCGATCATTTTGCCCAATACATTTTCAGTAGTGTTGAAAATATTCAAAGCAAGTTTCTCTGAAATGACAATCGAATTTTCATCCACCAAAACTTCGTTCTTGTTTCCCTGAATCAATGGATATATGAATACGTTGAAGAAATCTTTCGAAGCATATCTTCCAGTGGCCTTAATATTCTTGGCTTCAGTGGATAGTGTAAAAGGCTCAAACCATTCGATGGGAGTAGCCGTGGTTGAAAATTGTACTTCGGGGAATACAGCTGCTAGTTCCTTTGCCAGAGGTCCATCTGTCTCAAAATTGGTGTGTGTGCTTTTTGTATACCGATAATTAGAACCTATCTGATAAAGTGATGGATCGTTTTTATGAAACCCATCAATGCTCAGTTCATCAACCACCCACAGATAAATCAATAATGTGCATGTTAGACCTGTAGTCAACCCAATCAGGTTGATGAAAAACGAGGTTTTGTTACGCCTTGCGTTTCTGAATGTGAGGAGTAGATGGTGTTTCAGCATGGTCATCACTTCATTCCGTTCTCAATACGTCAGCCGGATTAGTTAAAGCAGCTTTTATACTTTGAAAGCCTACGGTCATTATTGTAATTACCAGGCTTGCTATTACGGCAAGGCCGAAAATCCAAAATCCCATTTCAATCTTAAACTGGAAATTTTGGAGCCAGTTATCCATAACAAACCAGGAAACAGGCACTGCAACAATGGCTGCAATGACAACCAGCTTGAAGAAATCATTCAGAAACAACCACAATACATGGGCGATACTTCCGCCCAGTACTTTTCGCACACCCACTTCTTTGAGTCTTCTGCTCACCAGGAAAGAGATCAGGCCGAACATGCCCAGACAGCTAATAAAGATGGCCAGAAATGTGAATATCTGGATCAGCCGGAAAGTCCGTGTTTCGGATTCGTAAAAACGGGCAATGTGCGCGTCAAGGAATTCAAAATCAAAGATGTAATTGGGAAATACTTCACTCCATCGCTCCTCAATCTGGCTGATGGTATGGTGGGCACCATTCATATTGAGTTTGATGGAATAGGTATTCTGGGCAAAATCCAGGTTGGTAATAAAAATGGGCGTGATCTCAGCGCGTAGATCCATGTTATGAAAATCAGAAACCACCCCAACAATGATACCGGTGGTTGACCTGTTTACATGAAGTGTTTTACCAATAATATCCTCAGGGGATTCAAGGTTTAATTTTTTAACCAACATTTCGTTGACCACAAACTCTTTGATCGAGTCAGATGGAAAGTAATTCCTTCCGGCTATTAATTTCAGGTCAAAGGTTTCCAGGTAGTCCTGATCAGCAGCCTTTACCTGGATGGAGAATTCTTCATTCTCTACATGATCACTGAATCGAACACTTGTTCCCCAGTTTTTATTGTATGAAGGTGGAGCCAGACAAGCACTTACTTTTTCTACTCCCGGAATATCCAAAAATCTGTTTTTTAGATTATTTCTTTTCTCCTTATCAATCTTGGATGGAATGTCAACAGTGATGATGGCTTCTTTGTTGAATCCAAGATCCGTATTGAGGGCATAATGCATTTGCTTTCCGATGACGATCATGCCAACAATCAGCATCTGGGAGATCACAAATTGGGTAACTATCAGCGATTTTCGGGTAAGAAGTCCTCCGACATGTTGTTGAGTAAGTTTGCCTTTCAGGGCAAGCACCGGAGAAATACCAGACAGCAATAGTCCCGGATATACGCCTGCAAAAATCGTGATACTGATAAATAAAGCACCAATGAACCCGAGTGTTGAGAAGCTGATTAATTGTTTAGGGTATATATTGACGTCGAACCATTCATTGAGATAAGGGAGGAGCAGTAAAGCCAATGTGAGCCCGATAAACAATGAAAAGAGACTCAATAGGGCTGTTTCACTCATAAATCGCCTGAAAAGTTGCCAGCGGTAACTTCCCAGGACCTTTTGAACACCCACTTCACGCGACCTGCTGATAACTTGAGCCGTCGACATATTGATGAAGTTGATACAGGCTGCCAGAATGAGGAAAAGTCCAATCAAAGCAAATACAATAAGGGTTTGATGCGAGATGGCACCACCATAATGCGTGTCGTAGTGAATATCGGAGATGTGCTGGAGCTTATAATGATGCTTATTCTTGGCATTAGGACGATGGATGGCTTCATACTTTTGCAGCCCTTCCTCTACCAAACTGGGGGAGATATTATCTTTTAATCGGGTAAAACATTGCAGTGTTGTTGTGATTCCATTCCAACTATCTTCAGCGATAAACCCTCCGAACTCTTTTGTTGTGGGATAAGAAATAAAGATCTGCGATTGTTGGTGTGAATTGGGTGGCAGATCCTTCAATATTCCCCTGACAGTAAGCTCAATCCTGTTGTCTAGCCTCAGGGACTGACCTATCACATCGATATCCCCAAAAAGTTTAGCAGCCATTTTGTCGGTAAGTAGAACGGTGTTTGGCTCTAAAAGAAAATCGAAGGAATTACCTAAGGTCAATGGGTAGTCAAATATTTCAAAGAATTCTTTCTCAAGGAAGGCTACTTCTTCACTATATTTTTGTTTTGAGCCATTCAGGGTAAAAGAAATGATTTTTTCCTCTTCGTTGACAATGCGAGCAACTTTTTCCGCATAATCATAATCTGCTTTGAATGCTACACTAAGGGCCGGGGGAACACTTGCAGTATAATCAATTATGTCGCGGCGCTCTTCAGTAACGATCCGAAAAATCCTTTCAGATTTCTCATGGAAATTGTCAAAGCTGAGATGATATTGAACAAAAAGAAAGATCAGGATACAGCAGGTGAATCCCAGCGCCAACCCCAACGTATTGATGATGTCGAAACGCTTGTTCCTGGTCAGATTTCTCCAGGCAATTTTGACGTAATTTCTCAGCATTTCCTTAATAATGAAGTCCTCACAATCGGTTAGATCAGTTCATCAATAGAGTCAGGGTCCAGGACGTTTTCCAGTTTTCTTTTCTCTTCCTCGGTGATGATCTTGCCGTCAAATAAGTTGATGACCCGGTGGGCAAAAGCAGCATCTCTGTCTGAGTGTGTCACCATCACGATGGTAGTACCTTCTTTGTTTAGCTCCGTCAGTAGCTTCATGACTTCCAGGCCGTTTTTGGAATCCAGGTTACCCGTAGGCTCATCCGCCAGGATTAGTTTGGGATTGGCTACTACGGCTCGGGCGATTGCCACACGCTGTTGCTGACCACCGGAGAGCTGCTGAGGAAAATGCTTTTTCCGATGACCGATTTTCATTCGATCGAGCACTGTATCGACCATTTTCTTGCGCTCAGAAGCAGCGAGTTTCATATAGATAAGGGGCAGCTCTACATTCTCGTACACATTCAACTCATCGATGAGGTTGAAGCTTTGGAAAATGAATCCAATGTTCCCTTTTCTCAGTGCCGTACGATGACGCTCCTTAAAATTCGAGACCTCCGTGGTGTCAAAGAAGTACTGACCACCCGAGGGGTTGTCCAGTAACCCGATAATGTTGAGTAGCGTGGACTTCCCGCAACCGGAAGGACCCATGATGGCCACAAATTCACCTTTTTTTACATGTAGACTCACCTTATTTAAAGCGGTGGTTTCTACTTCTTCAGTGCGGAAGATTTTTTCGAGGTCTTGCGTCTTAAGCATTGTTTTTATGTTTTGAGCGTATTGAGCAGAGGGCATGGGGCATAGTGCATAGAGCCCTACAATGCTCACGTTTTACTGTTTAATAATGATTTTCTGAAATTTGTAATTTTCCTACTTAAAAGATCTAGCTCGACAACAAACTGATCTAATTGATCTTGATTTATAAATTTTCTTTGGTAAGCAACAACCAGCACATTGACAACTTCAAAAACAGATCGTCTTGCCATATTGAGAAAATGAGCAAAATCTTTATTTGAAAATGATCCAGAACCCTCTGCTATATTATTTGATATACTCAATGAGGCACCTCTAAGCTGTTCTGCAGTCCGGTATTTTCTTTTTGTGTCTATCATATCTGCCAGATCATACATTTTATCATTTAGTGAAATGGATTCTTTCCATATCTCAAGGTCCATGAATCTAAATTTTGCTTTCATAATCGATTTAATTTTTTGTTTACATGAACTAAATCTAACGACTACTCTTTATTTGTTCCACATACCTCACTTTTAATTTCTATCTTTTCACTTTGCACAGGCCCACTATGCCCTCTGCCCCAAGCCCTCTGCTCTAAAAAACCAACTTCTCATTATCCCCAAAAGCCTCATAGCTTGAGGTCACTACTTTTTCACCGGGCTCGAGCCCTTCCAAAACTTCGTAATAGCGAGGGTTCTGTCTGCCAATACGAATACTTCGTTTTGTCGCGAAGGTTTCATCAGGTGACAGCACAAATACCCATTGTCCACCGGTAGACTGAAAGAATCCTCCGCGATCGATCAATACCGCCTCCATGGTCACGCCCAGCTGTAAACTGATCTGGTAGCTCTGACCGGTTCTGATGTTGTCGGGCTGCTTGTCAGTAAAAACCAGGTCGATATCAAATTTTCCATTCCTAACTTCAGGATAGACTTTATTCACTTTCAGGTTGAACGTATCAGATTGACGCTCAAATGTTGCTGCCAATTCTCTGCGGATTCTGTCGATATAGTGTTCATCTATCTGCGCTTTGATCTTATAGCTGGTCAGTACGTTTACCTGACCAATTCGCTGGCCACTAGCAATGGATTGACCCAGTTCAGCATCCAGAAAACCCAACTGGCCATCTACAGGGGCTTTGATATTCAGGTTTTCTTTTCGCAGATAGATCAGCTCCAGGTTTTTCTCCATGTTCTCCAGGTTGAGGGAGATCTTTTTGATTTGATTTCTCCGATAGATGGAATCCTGATCATTCCTTTTTAGCGTAAGCTCCCTCAGCTTCACCGCCATTTCGTAGGCTTCTTTAGATTGTAAGTAGTCTTCCCGGGAAATCAACTCCTCCTCATAGAGGGATTTATTCTGGTTGTAGGCCCTTTCTTTTTGTATCAGGTCATACTCCTGGTTGATCAGGTCTCTTTGCAGGAGGAGTTTTTGCTGCTCCATATTGATCTGGGTTTCCCGGAGGAAGTTGGATTTTTCGGCCAGGGATGCCTCGCTGTTCAGAATGTCCAGGTTGAGTCGGTTGTTGCTGAGCTGAAGGATGACGTCGCCCTTATTCACGAAACTACCCTCTTCAATGAGTATTTCTTCCACAATACCCCCTTCAATGGCATCCATATAAATCGTGGATATAGGCTCGACAAACCCAACAATTCTGATATAATCCTGGAAAGAATCATATTTCACAGTCTCAACCGTGATCCGCTCCAGATCGGCACGGTAGGTGCTCATGGGATCCCGGAATACGAACGCAAGCACCACCACAAGAATAAACGTCACACCGGCGATATACTTCCAGTGCTTTGGTTTAATCCATCTCTTATCAACAATCTTCTTATCCATAATTAAAAGCTCCCGTTAAGGTAGAAATCAATCAATTTCTTATTTAAAAATAACTGCAATTTGGTCCGCAGGCTTTGGCCTCTGGCAGAAGCCAGATCATTCTTAGCCTGATAAAATTCCATGATGCTGGCCAATCCTTTCTCCCGTTTTTTTTCAATCACCTCGAATGCCAGTGCCCTGCTTTCCTCAGTCTTGAGTGCAGAAGCGTATTCCGCCATGACTCCCTGATAATCGAGCAGTGCTTCATTGATCAGGTACTCCGTATCCCTTGTCATGATCCGTAAATTATTTTCTGCTTCCGCCAAACTGATTTTGGATTGCTGAATGTTGTTCCATTGATTCAGCCTGTTGAAGATCGGGAAGCTCAAGCTCAACCCATAGGATAAGTTGCTATTCAGATTCACTTGCTCATTGTAAGGAATTACGTTGCCCTCGGTGTCTGTCCTGGTTTCTGTGAAAAAGCTACCCCAACCGATACCGGCGTTGATACTTGGACTTCCGAATGCTCTGGTCATTCCAAGCTGTTTTTGAGCCGCTTTAAGCCGGGCGAGACTGGATTTCATTTCAGGCAATCTTTGCGTATCAAATGACTGGTCTTCTGTGTTAGCAATGTTCAATGATTCAATAAGTGGATCAATGTGGATATCAACGGGAACGAAAGTGGAATCTACCGGGAGGTTCAGCAGTTTCTTTAGGGAGTTTTCTGAAATATTGGCTGCATTCCTGCTTCTGATCAATGTAAATTCATCGCTTGCCAGCTGTGCTTCTGCTTCATATAAGTCGCTGCCGGAGGCTAACCCGAGACTGATTCTTTTTTTGATCCGGTAAACTTCTTTTTCGGAGGCAAGCAATTGCTCCTCCTGGATGGATGCCAGCCCCAGGTTGATAAGGTGTTGGATAAAGGCGTCGATTACCTGGTAGGTGACATCATTGATGGCCATTTGATAGTCATTTTCAACCGCCACTTGCCTGTATTTCTCATACTTCAGCTGATTTTGCAGCCGGAAACCATTAAAAACAGTGATTCCTGACCGAATACCCACACTGTTTGATAGGAATGGATCCGAATCTATGATTTGGTTGGTGTTGGGGTTGGTGGTTCTTCCCTGCGAAATATTCACACCAGTATTGGCATTCAAATCAGGAAGAAAATTACCGTAGGCATTTTTCTGGTTAGCCTCCTGACGCAACACCTGATATTGGGCATTCTTTAAAGTCAGGTTGTTCTCCAATGCATAATTGATACAATCCTGATAGGTCCAGCCTGTTTGAGCTGTCAATCTGCAAGAGATCAGGAGAACTGTTAAAATGAGCATCAATCTTTTCATTGTGATTAGGTGGATGCCAATAATATGCCGATAGTATAACTAATTGTATATGAGCATATTATGAAATGATCTCTAGGTATACTTGTATAAAAACTGAACAATCAAATGTCCAATATTTTTACACTTAGCATTTGAGTTGATAGCTTCTTTATTTTTGATGAAGAAATAATATATCATGGCTGGTAAAGTATTGATTGTAGATGATAACAAAGGGGCGTTGAGTGCACTCCGTCTGCTGTTGGAGCCTGAATTCAACGAGATCATTACTTTGTTCAATCCCAATGCAATTCCTGGGGTGTTGCGGAAGAAAGAGATTGATGTCGTGTTGCTGGACATGAATTTTACTGCTGGTGTGAACTCAGGCAATGAGGGATTCTACTGGCTCAAGCAGATCAAAGAGCTTTCTCCCAATACCGAAGTAATAATGCTCACTGCCTATGGAGACATTGAGCTGGCTGTAAAATCTGTAAAAGAAGGTGCTGCCGACTTTGTGATGAAGCCGTGGGAGAATGAAAAATTACTGACGACCGTGCATTCCGCTTTGCGCATTTGTTTGTCGAATAAGCAGGTCCACGAATTAAAGAGTAGGGAGAAATCCCTGAAGAGTGAGATCAATCGGGAGAGCAAAATGTTGGTGGGTTCCTCTCGTGCCATGCTGAAGATCATGGAGACGGTTGAAAAAGTAGCCAACACGGATGCCTCCGTTTTGATCACCGGGGAAAATGGAACTGGCAAGGAATTAATCGCCCAGGAGATCCATCAAAAATCTGAGCGGGGCAGCGAATTGTTAGTCAGGGTAGACATGGGAGCCATTCCCGAGTCATTGTTCGAAAGTGAGCTTTTTGGCCATAAAAAGGGATCATTTACCGATGCTAAGGAAGACAGGATTGGAAAATTTCAGCTAGCTGATAGGGGTACACTTTTTATGGATGAGATTGGGAATCTTCCGTTGGTTTTACAATCCAAGCTTTTGGTGGTTTTACAAAACAGGGCCGTTACGCCGGTCGGTTCCAACAAAGTGATCCCTGTTGATTTAAGGATCATCAGCGCGACCAATAGCAGTCTGGAGGAAGAAATTGCCGAACAACAGTTCAGGGAGGATCTTTTATATCGACTGAATACCATCCGTATTGAATTGCCGCCATTGCGTGAGCGAGGAGAAGATATTGAAGAGCTGGCTTCCTTCTTTTTGATGAATTATCAAAAAAAATATAAAAAGCACGGACTCAAGCTAAGTCAACAGACCTTGAAAAAGCTAAGTAGATATCATTGGCCTGGCAATGTGAGAGAACTTCAACATGCCATTGAGAAGGCGGTAATACTGGCAGACTCCGATATCTTAAAGCCAGATGACTTTTCACTCAGGCATACGGATAATAAACCCATGAATAAATACCTTACACTGGAGGAAATGGAAAAGTCCATGATTGAGGAGGCCCTGGATAAGTTTAATGGGAATTACTCTCATGTGGCAGACAAGCTGGGCATCACCCGACAGACCTTGTACAATAAGGTAAAGAAGTATGGTCTTTAAAGATTTTAGGTTGGCAATCGTTATTCGGGGAATTTTGCTCATCGGTGCATCCATCCTGGGAACGCTTTTTTATCTGGAGACCAATTGGTGGGCGTTAGGTCTGTGTGGGGTGGTCATTATCATTGTGCTCATCAATACGGTCTATTTCTACAACACCATTAATAGAAAGCTGACCTTCTTTTTCGAATCCATACGCAATGAGGACAGCACACTCCACTTTCCGGAGCACGTCAGGTCAGGTTCGTTGAAGAACCTCCATCACAGTCTGAACAATATCAATGAGGTGCTGTCGACCATCAGGACGCGGAGCGAACATAAGGAATGGTTTTATAAGGAGCTGATGAGGCATTCTTCTACCGGACTGATGGCTGTGGATTCCAAAGGATATATCGAAATCATCAATAAGACTGCTCTGCAGTTATTCAATGTGAAACTATTGGTACACATTGATCGATTGAAACAGTTGAACAAAGAGCTGGCAGATACCATTGACCAGTTGGAACCGAATCAATCCAAAACCGTCCGGACAGTGATTGATGATGAACTTCACATGATCCTGGTCAGAATGGTTGAGCTGAAGTTTCAGGAGGAGGAATATTTTATCTATTCTCTCTATGATATTAGGGCCGAGCTTGAAGAGAACGAGCTGGACAGCTGGCAAAAGCTCATCAGGATCATGACCCATGAAATCATGAACTCAATCACACCAATTTCCTCAATTAGCGATACCCTTTCCGGTTATTTCAAGAAGGGTAACGGCATTTCGGAAAGTCAGTTGACAAATATTTCAGATGGTCTGGAAGTCATCCATGAGAGAAGTAAGGGTTTGACACATTTTGTAGATAACTATCGGAGACTAAGCAGACTTCCTAAACCCGAGTTCCATGAAATTGTCATTGAAAGCTGGATCGAAAGATTGTTAAAGCTAGCCGAGCAAAAGATATCTATGGCGGAGGTCAAATTGGAAGTGATTAATCAGGCAAAGACTCAGGCTTTTCTGGGAGATCAGAAATTGCTGACCCAGGTTGCCTTGAATTTGATATACAATTCGATTGACGCATTGGATGCGAATAAACCTAAAGCGCGGATCTTGAAGATTAAGGTGATTGAACGGGAAAGCAATCTATGCTTTCAGTTTATTGACAATGGGCCTGGCATTCCGCTCGAAAACATTGATCAGATCTTTATTCCATTCTTTACCACCAAAGAGGAAGGGTCAGGCATTGGCTTGAGCTTATCTCGTCAGATTATGCGCCTGCACAAAGGCGGACTCAATGTACGATCCAATCCCGGGCAGGAAACCGTCTTTGAAATGGTGGTGTGAGTGGTGAGGATTAAATAGGCATTATCAATACAGAAATGATCGTTAACTTTAAGTAAAATATATTCTGATCATGGGTACAGCACAGTTAAAAGAAGAAATAGGCCAATATATCCAGCATGCAGATGAAAGGTTCTTACAGCTGGTTCATGGTATGATCAAAGCTGACCAAAATTCTAAGGTGGGTTATCAACCAGATGGCACTCCTATTACTAAGCAGGATTTGATAGCGAGAGCACAAGCTTCCGAAGAAGATATCAAAGATGGTCGTGTAAAGAGTTTAAAAGCGCTAAAAGAGGAAGTAAAGCACTGGTAAGTGGAAGTAGTAATTACTACGAAGGCACAGTTTCGCCTGGCTGAAATCCACAAACACTACTCAGAAGAAGCTACACCGGAAAAGGCGACTGAAATCGTAAATCAAATAATAGACAGGGCTTTGAGCCTTGATAAGCTGGCTAATAGAGGGCGTATTGATGAAGATCTTAAATCTTTAGGAAAGAGTCATCGATATATTTTAGAACGTCACTACAAGATCATTTACCGTGTAGAAGACAAGACTGTTTATGTGACAGATGTTTTTAGTAACTGGCAACATCCGGATAAGAAGATTAAAAGAAAACGGTAGACAAACTCACAACCCCATTGACCTTTCATGAACACAAAATAGATGGATAAACTTTACCAAAATCCAAGAATCTTTGTGTCGTCGTGCCTTGGTGTCATTTTAACGGAGCTTCAAAAAAGCTATACAGATCCTCGTAAACGCTGCTCAAGTAATGCTAAGGTCTCCTCAAATTTTCGTGGAGTATATCCAAGTGTTTCACGAGCTTTATCAATGACAAACCCTGTTTTTTGGGGCCGTTTCCCCGGCTGACTAAAGGTAGAAGCATCCACAGGTGTTATCAGGCTGCGATTAAAGTCGAAGTAATCAGCTATTTTGATGGCCAGGTCATAGGGGCTCATTACCTCATCTCCGGATATATGATAAATTCCTTCAGCCTGGTTCTTTAGGATCAATAAGCTTCCTTCAGCTAAGTCTTCCACAAAGGTGGGTGTCCGGATTTGATCCGTTACCACCCGGATAGGTTGATTGTTTTTCAGGCTTTTATAGATCCAGGTCAGGATGTTAGAGCGGCTTAAATCACTGGCTACCCCATAAACCAGGACTGTCCTCGCAATCGACCAGCTCAACCGGGAAGACTGCACCAGCTTTTCGGCCTCTAACTTGCTTTCACCATAATAATTGACTGGGTTCGGCTGATCTGTTTCCAGGTAGTTGCCCCGCTCCCCGTCAAACACAAAGTCAGTTGAGATATACTGGACATGGCCACTTCCTTTTGACATTTCATCCAACAGATAACCGGTCGCGAACACATTGCTCTCCCAGCAGGATTCCTGATTGATTTCACAGTCATCGACCTGGGTTTTAGCGGCTGCATGTATCAGGTAGTCAGGTCTGGCTAATTCGATCAGCTTTTTTACTTCAGCCTGATTGGTCAGATCACACGGTAAATAAGTGTAATTGCCTGCAGGGTTTCTGTTTTCACCTTTACCTGTAGCAAAGACTTCGTAGTCTTGTCGATTGGTTAAAAGAGTAAGAAGATTTTGCCCAAACAGGCCATTGGCTCCGGTAAGCAGTATTCTCATGGATTACTCAACAGGATATTCATATCCATATTTCTGAGTAATCGTTGATTTAGGCACCATTTCCACTTCCATGGTGAGATATATAGGTGTGACAGGTTTATATCCGGTAGCAGTCTCTACAGCAGCTATTTTGTCGATCACATCAAGCCCCTCAACCACACGTCCAAAAATGGTGTAACTTCCATCCAGGTGGTAAGCTCCACCCACTGTCATGTATTTTTCCAGTCGCTCAGGCTCCATTTCTCTGCTCACATCAACACTGTATTCACTTTCTACCAGGTCTTTCAGGCTAAAAATAAATTTTTGCAGACTATCCACATCACCCGTTTGGTTGATGGCCAGGTACTTTTCTCGCAGGTCGACGAATCGCTCATCGGATAAGAGCTTACCCAGGTTTTCATTGAGCTTAAACTGATCAATGGTCAGTTCTTCTTCTGAAAAAACTTTCCCATCTACAATATAAAACTGGGCAGACGACGACATTTTCTTTGGGTTTAGATTGTCCGGTTGCCGGGCGGCGGCCAATGCACCTTTTGTATGGTAGAAACCCTCTACAAACTCAGAAGGTAACCGATCATCCATGGGCTCCTGCTCACCTTCCTTGGCAAACACATCCCCTCCCTGGATCATAAAGTCTTCAATGATCCTATGCCATTGAGTGCTGTCATACTTTCCACTCTTTGCCAGTTTAATGAAGTTTTGCTTATGTATGGGGGTCTCTTCATAAAGGATAGCCTTCATGTCACCGAATGCTGTATGAATAGTGATTAAAGCGTCTTCGTTTTTGTTACCACTGTTGCAAGCCCCCAGGATCATCAGGAGCAGAAGTGCATATATATTGAATTTCATTCTATTTGATTTTTGATTAAATATAATCATCCCAACCTTTTTTTGATCTCCTCCAATACTTCCAGGCCACCATTTTCCAGGACTTTATTGGCCAGGCTAATACCTAGTTCTTCAGGGTGAGTGCCCGTTACCTCATATATGATTCTTTGTTTTCCATCCAGACTAAAAATGCCTCCTTTTAACCTGATGTTATTGCCTTCAAGTGAAGCAAAGGCAAAAACCGGAATGCTGCATCCGCCTTCCAGTTTCTTCAAATAAGCTCGTTCTGCCAGCAGTTGTTTCTCCACCCCGGAGCTATTTACTTTATGGTAGATGTGTTGTTTCTTTTCTGCGTCGATATTCTGATGAGCTTCCACAGCAATGCATCCCTGCCCAACAGGAGGAATAAACTCAGCAATTGGTAGCTTGACTTTGACCAGGTGATCGTAATCCATCCTGTGTACGCCTGCGTGTGCAAGGATGAGCCCATCACAAATGCCTGACTGCATTTTTGAAATTCTGGTTTGGAGGTTTCCCCTCATATCCACAGTTTGAATATGCGGGTAAAAGTGTTTGAGTGCTGCTATCCTTCTGGTGGAGCTTGTGCCCAGGACAAGATCTTTGCCAGACAGATCTATTTCTTTTTCACTGACAATAACGTCTTCAATAAAAGCTCGCTCAGAAAAAGCAATGATATCAAATCCATCAGGTAAAGAAGACTGGAGGTCTTTGGCGCTATGGACGGCAATATCCACCTCTCCCGATTTCAGCAGTGCTTCCAGCTCTTCTGTGAATACTCCCTTGCTGCCGATTTTGGCAATAGCTACATCCTGGATCTTGTCGCCTTTTGTCTCGATGAGAACTTTTTCGGTGGTGAAACCATCAGCTTCCAGCAGATCAGCAACATAGTCAGCCTGCCAGACAGCCAGCTTACTTTTTCGGGTACCTATTTTTATGGTTTTCAATCAGGCGTTCTTTTTGTTACTTCTGGTTTTGTGATAATTGCCTTCTACGAATTCAATAATCTTTCCAGCGATATCTTTTTTGGTTGCTTTTTCAATGCCTTCCAGGCCAGGAGAGGAATTGACTTCCAAAATTAATGGTCCCCGGTCGGATTGAAGCATGTCAACCCCGGCAATGTCGAGACCCATGGCTTTAGCAGCTTTGATAGCGGCTGTTTTTTCTGCTTTTGTCAGCTTTATGAGCTCTGCAGTCCCTCCCCGATGGAGGTTGGATCTGAATTCTCCTTCTTTTCCCTGACGCTTCATGGCTCCGACAACCTCCCCATTAATAACGAAAGCACGAATGTCGGAGGCTTTGGATTCTTTGATGAATTCCTGGACGATGATCCTGGCTTTAAGGCCATGGAAGGCTTCTATGACAGATTTAGCAGCCTTAATGGTTTCGGCCAAAACAACTCCAAGCCCTTGTGTGCCTTCGAGCAATTTGATGATAAGTGGTGTGCCCCCAAGTTTTTGGATGATTTGCTTTTCCTCTTTCGAATAGTTGGTAAAGGCTGTTCTCGGCAAGCCCAGTCCATGTGCCGCTAATAGCTGCAAACTTCTGAGTTTGTCCCTTGAGCGGACGATAGCAATGGACTTATTGGCGGAAAAGACGTTCATCATTTCAAACTGACGGACAACAGCTGTTCCATAAAACGTGACAGAGGCACCTATTCTGGGTATAACTGCATCAAACCCGTCTAATTTCTCCCCTTCATGAAAGATCTCGAGCTGATTTTTTTCGATGATTATATCACACTTCAGGTGGTCGATGATGTGAATTTCATGACCTTTTTTAATTGCTGCATCCCGAATTCTGGAGGTAGAATATAGATCTGCCTTTCTCGAAAGAATGCCTATTTTCATTGATATTTTAAATTAAAGGATAGATTTTTTTTGGATACGTCCACGACAAATCGATTTCTCAGGACTTTCCTCCCCAATAATATGGGATTCTTCATTTTACTACGATCTGTCAAAGTGAATTCTTCATAATATAAATGTCCAAACAATAAGACGTGTGTTTTTATCGAATATCTGGTTTCGGTTTTTCCGTTAGAACTCCTAACGCGTTTTGTTGTATAAATATTTGTTGTAAAGTCTTTCAGTACCTGATGATCCATCAGGCCGGGGATTTGAAAATGCAATATTCCATCAATGAGATTGATTCTTATACAATGAATGGCTGAAGTATAGGCACCCGTGTCAATTTTAGCGTTTACATCAAAGATCTCAAAATCCGGCAAATCAATCTTATCGGTTCTTCCTATAGTGATTTTGTTTTTCATCTTCTCCTGAAAAGATTACAGAAACTTAAAGATAGGTTCATATAAGTAATCCTCGGATTTGCATTTCTTTCAAGGTTGCTAATAGCATTACTTAATAGCAGGTGTATTTGTTCCATCGATTCTAATGAATTTGCAGACCCAAAATTGGAGATGAACTTCATTTCCTCTTCATTGTGACCTCCGTTTGCATCATTAGAAGTTGAACGCAGGGATTCTCGAACCAATGCCAGCCCATATTCCAGCTGATTTCGCTGATCAGACCTTGACCGCTGACCAAAACCCTCACTTTGTTTGGCGAGCTCTGTGTAATTTCTTTTAAAACAACAACGCATCCACTCCTGGAATTCCTGGTAAGCAATTTCACCTACGCTCTCTAACTCCTGAAAGGCCTTGCTCATGCTTCCATTGGCCAGATGGGCTACTTTTCTGGCCTTTTCCTGGGGCACTTCCATCTTCTCAACCAAATAGCTTTCGATTTCTTCATCCCTGAATGGGGGCACGGAGATTAGCTGTGTCCGTGAGGTAATCGTCGTCAGCAGATTTTCATAGGCATAGGTCACCAGAAAATAAATGGTATTTGTAGGAGGCTCTTCCAGCACCTTGAGGATGGCATTGGCTGAAGAAGGGTTCATAAATTCAGGATACCAGATAAAAATGATCTTAAAATCACCCTCAAACGACTTCATGCTTACTGTCTTGATGATCTGTTTGCTATCCTCTTTGGAGATCAGCAGGTTCTTACTCTCAAATCCATTGATGCTGATCCAGTCGCCTAGCTCAGGAAAGAAATTTTGTGTTGCCAGCTCCCTCCACTTTTTCAAAGAATCACTAAAGGCTTTGTCATAGTCTTTGGGTTTGGCAGTAGGCTTGGGATAGAAAAAATGGATGTCTGGGTAGATCAGCTTATTGATCCTTTTACAATTTTCGCATTCACCACATGCGTCTTGATCGGATTTGTTCTTGCACAGAATATATGTGGCAAAAGCAAGAGCCAATGGAAAATTAGCACTGCCAGGTATTCCACTGAACAATTGTGCATGTGCGATCCGATTATTTCTATGCGCAGAAATCAGATATTCTTTGATATCACTATGGCCCGGGATGTCTTCAAACCTCATTTGCGTTGTTTTTGCCAGTTTCTTATTTCCGATGTATTGTCAAAGACATGCTTCAAGATCTCTATTTCTGTTTCTTTCATATCGATGTTTCTTCGTTCCATCACCTTTTTGATGGTGTCCACAGCTTTCTGAAATTCATAGGTAATAAATCCACGCGCACCACCCCATGAAAAAGAGGGAATGATCTGTCTTGGGAATCCACTACCAAAGATATTGGCAGAGACGCCCACGGTGGTTCCTGTGTTAAACATTGAGCCTATGCCGGTTTTGGTGTGGTCTCCCATGATCAAACCACAAAACTGTAGTCCGGTTGGTTCAAATTGATGAGACTGATAATCCCACATCTTTACCGGCTCGTAATTATTTTTCAGATTGCTGTTGTTCGTTCCTGCCCCAAGGTTACACCATTCTCCGATCACGGAGTTACCTAAATAGCCCTCATGGGCTTTGTTAGAATTGCCAAATATCACACTGTTTGACACTTCACCACCTACTTTTGAATAAGGTCCTACTGTGGAGTCTCCCCTTATCTTACAACCCATTCTGAGTGAACCACCTTCACAGAGCGCGAATGGACCCCTGATGATGGACCCTTCCTGGACCTCAGCATTCTTACCAATGTAAATGGGTCCGCCTTCCGCATTGAGGATCGCTGCTTTGATACTGGCACCTTCTTCGATAAAAATATCTTTTCCATACGTTTTGGTATGCGGATCATTCAATGGATAGCTGTTTCTATTGGATGTAACAAACGCATAATCACTGGCAATTTCCCTCCCATTTTGTAAAAAGAGGTCCCAGGGATATCGGATTACATGGGTTTCCCCTTCGAATGACTTTTTATTGATGACAGCATCTTGAGATTCACCTTTGAAAGCCAGTACCAGCCCTTTTTGTATCAAAGCCTCATGGCTTCCAAGTGCCTGAATGGCTTCGACGAGATCATTAGTAGGTAATACCGTGGCATTGATCCAAAGCGTTTGGGTATCGGCTTTGATTTTGGGAAAGACATTGCTCAGATACTCTTCCGTATCATAGCCATAGTGAGTTGTGTCTAACTGAGCACACCACTTTTCCGATATTGTTAATACACCAATCCGTATTTCTGATATCGGGCGGGTATAGGTGAGTGGGAGGAGCGTTTTTCTGCTGTCCGCAGGATCAAAGAAGATGATACTCATCGGACAAAAATAGAAAAGTCCTCAGGATACCTGAAGACTTCTCAAGATATTGTTACCGGAAATGAATCCAGATTATTTTTTGTATTTTTTGTTGAATTTCTCAACACGTCCGGCAGTATCCACAAACAGTTTCTTACCGGTGTAGAATGGATGCGAAGCAGAGCTCACTTCAATCTTTATCAATGGGTATTCGTTGCCGTCTTCCCATTTGATAGTTTCATCACTGGTCATTGTTGACCGGGTCATAAACTTAAAATCACTTGAAGTATCTAAAAAAACTACTTCTTTGTATTCCGGATGTATTTCCTTTCTCATCGTCTTTTTTATCTCTTTCCTAAAAAGGACTGCAAAGATATGAGAAAAATGCAGATTATCAAAAGACACAATTTTAATAATTTTGTAAGTGTGAAATATCTTTTATATCTGTCAATCTTGTTGACAGCCAACTATGCATTTACTCAGAGCACGGATTTACCACTGAATAGTTGGCTTTATCCTTCCATTGACCGATGGGATATTAAATCCGAAGCTTCTTTTCATTCTACAGTCAAACCTTTTTCCAGGAGATATTTACATGAATTATCCCCTGGCTTTGATTTCGAAGGTACATCCGGGGACATTTTTGACCTTAATTATTTAATCAAAGAGTCCCCGGAGTATCAGGATTCCATACCAGAAAGGAATCCGTTCCTTAAATTCTTCTTCAAACAACCTCCCGATTTTGTTTCCTACTACAATGAAGATGTCGATTTACACTTCAATCCGGTGGTTTATTTTGGTCTGGGGTCCGATTCTCAGCTCGATGAATTTACTTATGTAAATACACGGGGTGTGGAGCTAAGGGGGACCATAGATGATAAAATTTCCTTTTATAGTTTGCTCACCGAAAACCAGATAAGATACCCGCAATACATCAACCAGCTGATTGATTCTACCCTGACCATACCCTATGAGGGATTCTGGAAGCGGTTATCTGATGGTGTTGGGGTTGACCTACTAAGGGCAAGAGGGTATATAGATTTTAATATTAGCAAGCATATTTCAACACAATTTGGCTATGGCAAGCACTTCATAGGCAATGGCCGCCGGTCACTCATCCTGTCGGATTTTGGAAACAACTATCCTTACTTAAAGCTCAATACTCAGTTTTGGAAGATCCAATACACCAATATTTTTGCCCAACTCATTGGAGAGGTGCAGGGAGGAAGCAATTTTGGGCTGTTGGGTGTAGGCTCCTTCACCAGGAAATACCTGACCTTTCACCGACTAGGGATGCAGGTGATCCCCGACCTGGAAATTGGTTTGTTTGAGTCGGTGGTGTATGGCCAGCCTGATTCTCTGGGGAGCAACAACCTTAAATTGGAGTATCTCAACCCAATTATTTTCTATCGGGCACTGGAGCAGCAGGATGGCAGTGCTGATAATGTCCTTATAGGACTGGATTTTAAGTATAATTTATTCAACAGGCTGCAGCTCTACGGGCAGCTGGTCATTGATGAGCTTATTGTGAGTGAGGCATTCTCGGACAGTGGTTGGTGGGGCAACAAAA
Organism: Cyclobacteriaceae bacterium; assembly: GCA_965228595.1. GTDB lineage: Bacteria > Bacteroidota > Bacteroidia > Cytophagales > Cyclobacteriaceae > UBA7330. The sequence continues at coordinate 2,392,972 of OZ245828.1, forward strand.
GCGGGACTCAAATTGGGGCCAAATACGTAGATGCTTTTGGGATCAACGATTTGAACATACAGTTAGAACTCAATCGGGTGAGACCTTATACCTACAGTCATGAGAGTCTATTCACGTCTTATTCCCACTATATGCAGCCCCTGGCTCATCCACTTGGAGCGAATTTCTCAGAAAAAATATTCTCTTTTGATTACCGGCCTTTCCCAAAATGGAAAATCGGATCTGTTTTCATGTTAGCTGAATATGGCAATGACCTGGGAGATGTTAGTTACGGAAGGGATATTACAAAATCATACAACCTAAGACCGGATGACTACGGCATCGAGCAAAACCAGGGGGATCAAAGGGATTTATTTATGAATCAGACGACTTTAACCTACCATTGGATGCACAATGTGCTGGTAGACCTGAGCTACATTTATCGAAAAGAATCAGGGGTTAGCAATAACATCGGACAACCATCGTCTATTTTAGCGTTATCATTTCATTGGAATTTTCCCATTAGAACCTATCAATTTTAAATGAGGACATATCTAAGAATCATGGGTTTCGCCAGGCCGTTGGGATTGCTTGTGCCTCAATTTGTCATCTTCACCCTGTTGGCAACCATTTTTAGTGTGGTAAACATCTCCATTTTGGCCCCCGTGATGGAGATCCTTTTTGGAAGCTCAAGTCAAAGTGATTGTGACTGCGGGGAGGCCGTTACTGAAGTCGTTGCAGAAATGCCCCCTTTGGATTTTTCGATTCGCTATTTCGTTGATCTGTTCTATTATTACCTGAATACCTATAAAGTTGAAGAAGGTGTAATCGCTACCCTGTATTTCGTCTGCAGCGTTTTGATCACGAGTGTGTTTCTTGCCAATATATTCAGGTATTTGTCCACCCTGATCCTGGAGCGTGTTAGGATCAATGTCATTGAAAACCTGAGGAACAAGGCCTTTTTTGCTATCACGCATTTTGATTTGGGTTACTTCACCGAAAAAAGAAAGGGAGATATCATGTCCAGAGTATCTTCTGATGTGCTGGAAGTAGAAACCTCTGTCGTAAGCTCCCTGAAAGTTCTTTTCAAGGAACCATTTCTGATCATTGGTTTTTTCACAGCCATGTTCTTTACCTCTCCCAAGCTTACCCTTTATAGTATGATTCTCATTCCGCTTTCCGGGGGTATCATCTCCTACATTGCCAAGCGGCTGAAGCGCAGAGCCCGACTGACACAGGATACACTCGGAAGAATAAGCAATGTGATTGAGGAAAGCCTGTCGGGTATGCGAATTATCAAGGCTTTTTCTGCCAAGAAGTATATCACAGAAAAGTTTAGCGGTGAAATATCTAATTATTCCAGGCACAATTATAGAATGGCCTCCAGGTTTAACCTGGCCAGCCCCATATCTGAGTTTCTGGGGGTATTCGTTGTTTGCCTGATCATACTCATCGGGGGAAGCATGGTCCTGAGTAAAGACAGCTCGCTTACGGGATCAGATTTCATTGTGTTTCTGGCATTTTTCTCTCAGGTGCTCACACCTGCCAAAGCCATCTCCAACTCCCTTACCACGATCAACCGGGGTTTGGCCTCTGGTGAACGGATCTTTGAATTGATGGATAGTCAAACCAAAATCAATGAAAAACCAGGTGCCCGGGCAATAGATTCGTTCAGCGAAGCCATCCGATTCGAAAATGTCAGCTTTGGGTATGAGGACAAGCTGGTGCTTAAAAATATTAACCTGGAGATCCCGAAAGGAAAAGTCATCGCACTGGTGGGTCCGTCCGGTGGTGGCAAATCCACGCTTGTGGATTTGATTCCACGTTTTTATGATCCTAAATTAGGTGCTATTACGATAGACGGAGCAGATTTGAGAGATTGTACGATCTCTGGAGTTCGTGGGCTCATGGGCATTGTTACTCAGGAATCCATTTTATTCAACGATACTATCTTTAATAACATTGCTTTTGGCAAACCGAATGCTACACTGGAAGAAGTGAAAGCGGCTGCCAGGGTGGCACATGCAGATATTTTTATTGAGCAATTTGATGAAGGCTACGATACTTTGATTGGTGAGAGAGGCACTAAGCTATCCGGTGGTCAGCGGCAGAGACTCAGTATAGCACGAGCCGTATTAAAAAATCCACCGGTGTTGATATTGGATGAAGCCACCTCTGCATTGGATTCGGAATCTGAAAAATATGTTCAGGATGCCATTGAGAACATCATGCAGAACAGAACAGCAATTATCATTGCACATAGGTTAAGTACTATACAAAATGCAGACAAGATTGTGGTCATTAAGGATGGTGAAATCCTTCAGGAGGGCACACACAGTACTTTGATGAAGAGGGGTGGGCTTTACAAGAAGCTTATTGAGATGCAGTCATTCTGATTTTTTTAGCACTTTTTGATCTTAAATTGATAGCTTTATCACCTGATGAAAAAATTTAAAATTTTCTTCTATCCCATCTATCTGCTGATCGCGATAGTGGCATTGTACTACAGCATAGACATCTTGTCCAATCAGCAGGAATACATGGAGCGGGTCAATGATTTTGCTACTTTGAGAAAGCTTCCACAGTATCTCCTTACGGTAGTCTTGATCATTAGTTTGTTGATGGTGCTGGAGCTAATCGTAGAAAACGTTCACCTTTTCAGACTGCGGAAAAAAGTAGCCAGTGCAGAGGAAGAACTACTCAAGCTGAAAGCTAAACTATATGATCAGTCTGGGGAGTCAGCCCCAAAAAATGCACTAAGTGAGGCAAAAGTGAGTGATGATCCGGATGATGACGAGCAGGAAAACGATTATTTGTTGGATGATGAGGAAGAGAAAGACTAATTGACGATGCAGGATCTCATAAAGCAGGAGCTGCTCGAAGCCCAAAAAGTACTGGATGATTTTTTGAAGGATGAAAAGCTGCTAACTGCCATCCAGCAGACGGGAGAGCTCATGGCCAATTCCATAAAACAAGGAGGTAAAATCATTTCTTGTGGAAATGGCGGGTCACACTGTGATGCCATGCACTTTGCCGAGGAGCTGACGGGTAGGTATCGTGATAACCGGCCGGCACTTCCTGCAGTGGCTATTTCTGATGTATCACATATCTCTTGTGTGGGCAATGACTATGGGTTTGATGAGATCTTTTCCAGGTATGTAGAGGGATTGGGGCGGCCTGGAGATGTATTACTTGGGATCAGTACCAGCGGCAACTCAAAAAATGTGATCAAAGCAGTTGAAGCAGCGCGGGAAAAAGAAATGAAGGTAGTGATTCTGACAGGAAAAGATGGAGGTAAGCTCCACGGTCAGTCTGATATTGAAATCTGTGTACCTCATTTCGGATATGCAGACAGGATCCAGGAAATACACATCAAGGTGATCCATATCCTCATCCTCCTGATTGAGAAGCTCACCAAGGAATAGGATAGCCAAATTAATTTTCGGTCTATCTTTACGCTTTATGCCAATAATACCCATTCGTAAATGTTAGCAAAAACATTTGGTAGCGCCGTTTATGGAGTTGATGCGATTCCGATCACTGTAGAAGTCAATGTGGGCCCCGGAAAGAAATTCTTTTTGGTTGGCCTTCCCGATTCTGCAGTCAAGGAAAGTGAGCAGCGGGTAGAGTCTGCCCTGAAAAACTATAATTACCGGATGCCACGTATCAAGGTGATTGTAAACCTCGCTCCTGCGGATATCCGTAAGGAGGGTTCTGCCTATGATCTTCCTATTGCCCTCGGGATACTACATGCGTCTGAACAGCTGGAGCTCAATGACCTGGAGAATTATATGATCATGGGAGAGCTGGCCCTTGATGGCTCCTTGCGTCCTATCAAAGGGGCATTACCTATTGCCATCGAAGCCAGGAAAAAGGGACTTAAGGGGTTTATCCTTCCAAAAGAGAATGCCATCGAAGCTGCCATTGTGGACAACCTCAAGGTTTATGGGGTTGAAAACATCAAAGAGGCCATTGATCACCTGACCGGAGAGAAGCCGCTTGAATCTACCTTTTATGAGACACGTGATGTCTTCTTTAATGAGATAGATACCGTAGAGACCGACTTTGCAGATGTACAGGGACAGGAAAATATTAAGCGAGCGTTGGAGATCGCAGCAGCCGGCGGACATAACGTGATCATGATTGGCCCACCCGGAGCAGGAAAGACCATGCTGGCCAAGCGACTCTCTTCAATTCTGCCACCTTTGAGTCTCTTTGAAGCCCTTGAGACGACCAAGATCCATTCGGTGGCTGGCAAGCTGGATGGAAATGGAAAACTGATTTCAGCAAGGCCCTTCCGTTCGCCCCATCATACGATCAGCGATGTAGCACTGGTAGGAGGTGGTGGCATTCCTCAGCCTGGAGAGATTTCTTTGGCGAACAATGGCGTGCTTTTTCTTGACGAGCTCCCTGAGTTTAAGCGGACTGTCTTAGAGGTGATGAGGCAGCCATTGGAAGAAAGGAAGGTGACCATTTCGAGGGCTAAGGTCTCACTTGACTACCCGGCCAATTTTATGCTAATTGCGAGTATGAATCCATGTCCGTGTGGATATTATAATCATCCTGAAAAGGAATGTGTATGCCCTCCGGGAACCGTACAGAGGTATTTGAATCGGGTAAGTGGCCCATTATTGGACAGGATTGACCTTCATGTGGAAGTGACCCCGGTCTCATTTGATGAAATGACAGCCCAGCGAAAAGCTGAATCAAGCATAGATATCCGACAACGCGTGATTGAGGCACGGGAAATTCAGAAAAACCGGTTTAAAGACCAGCAACACATCCATTGCAATGCCATGATGGGATCATCTAAAGTCAAAGAGATGTGCAAAATCAACGAGGCCGGGAAAGTTCTTTTGAAGACAGCCATGGAAAAGCTGGGCTTGTCTGCAAGGGCGTACGACAGAATACTTAAAGTGTCCAGAACAATAGCTGATCTTTCGGGATCTGAAGACATCAAGATTGAACACCTGGCGGAAGCCATTCAATATCGCAGTTTGGACAGAGAGGGCTGGGCAGGATAGATGAAAAAGTTTGCTCGTATTGTTTTGATTGTTCTCGCAGTAATGGCAGCTATCTGGTTTTTGCTATTTACACCAGTAGATCGAAGCCCTTACGACCAATCGGATTTTTATCGGGAGATGGATAAGCGATTGGACTCCCTGGAAAAAGCTTTTCACAAAGTTGAGCGCAGCGACAGTCTTTTGGTTGGCTGGTCCAAAGTTTCTATTACCCCTGCAGGACCCGCTCCTTTGGCCGGGTATTCCAATAGGAAACCCAAGGAGATGGAAAGGCTCCATGATTCCATTTTTGTCAGGACGGTTGTCTTCAGACAGGGGGAAAATAAAGTCGCCTTCGTGTCTGCTGATCTGCTGATTTTTCATCCTGCTGTCACGGATAAAATTATTAAGGCACTTCCGGAAGGCTTTTCTACCCATGAGCTTTATCTTACAACAACCCATACACATTCGAGTCTGGGAGCCTGGGCACCCGGGTTGGTAGGAGAAGCTATTGCCGGACCGGAAAATGATACGACGGCTCAGTTTATTGCTGATCAGGTGATATTGAGCATCAAAGAAGCCGGGAAGCAATTGGCCAGGGGTCAGATCGGGCTCGTGGAAATGAACCTGGAACAGCTGGTCCACAATCGGTTGGTTCATGAGGAAGGGACTACTGATCCACGGCTCAAATCGGTGCTGGTTCATCGGGCCGGCCAGACAGGTATTCTCAATTTCTTTTCTGCTCATGCTACCTGTCTGAATAGCCAGTGGAGAAGCCTGTCAGGTGATTTTCCTGGCCAGCTAAACAGTCTTCTGGAAGCAGATACACTTTACGATTTCACGTTATATGGGGCAGGAGCCGTAGGTTCTATGGGTCCGGTTGCTCCCGGCGAAGGATGGGAACGAGTAGAAAAATATGCTCACCAGCTCAAGAAACAAATGGATTTCTTGCCGATGATCGTATCTTTTTCAGACATTACATCACTCACCTCATTTCATTTACCGCTGCCATTACGAGAACCCTATGTGAAAATCACAGAGAATTGGGCCATTCGCCCCTACATTTTCAAAAAGCTGGCCGGAGATTACAACGTCAATATCTCTGTATTTAAGTTGGGGTCAACCCTCTTTGTAGGGATACCTGCAGATTTTTCCGGTGAGCTGGCTGTTCCCTTGTATCAAAAAGCTCGTGAGCTGGGTTTAAATTTGGTTATCACATCCTTCAACGGTGGATATATAGGCTATGTGGTCAAGGATGATTGGTATGATCTTAGTAGATACGAATCCAGATCGATGAGTTGGTATGGGCCGGACAATGGAGCTTATCTTAGCGAAATAATTGAACGGATCCTTCATATAGTATCATGATCATAACCAAACCTACTCTACTGGTCAATGAAAAAATAGCCAGGGGCAACATCCACAGCATGGCACAAAAAGCCAAAAAAGCGGGTGTACAGTTTAGACCACATATGAAAACGCATCAGTCAGCAGAAGTCGGGGCGTGGTACAAAGAAGAGGGGGTAGATAAAATTACTGTCTCGTCTGTGGATATGGCGATCTATTTTGCTGAACATGGGTTTGATGACATCACCATCGCTTTTCCATACAATTGGCCGGAAGCCAGTCAGATTGAAGCACTTGCTCAAAAAGTTAAGCTTAATGTGCTCATTGAGTCTTCCGAATCTCTTGAGCACCTAGCCACGCATGTCCGCACAAAACTCAATTATTTCATCAAAGTGGATATCGGGACTCATCGTACCGGGATCAGCCCAAATAATCCAAAACTGATCCATTCTTTGGCGAAGTCCACAAATCCTGACCACCAGTTAATGGGTCTACTGGGTCATGCAGGACATTCTTATCAGACCATGGATAAGAAAAAAGCACAGAAAATCCTGAAGGAATCACAAAAGGCTTTTGCGATGGTAGTTGCGGAATTGGGGAGGACAGATCTTGTCATTTCTTATGGGGACACCCCCACCTGCTCCTTGTTGGACGATTTTCCGGGAATTAATGAGATTAGACCCGGCAATTTCGTATTCTATGATCTTATGCAATATGGTTTTGGGTCCTGTGAGTTTAAAGACATTGCGGTATGCATGGCATGTCCGGTTGTGGCCATCCATCAGGACAGGAAAGAAATCGTAGTATATGGTGGATCCGTCCACTTTTCTAAGGATCACATCAATGTTGGAGGAAAGAGAAATTATGGGTTGGTGGCGAATTTCGATGGGTCAGGTTGGGAGCCATCAGATAGTTCGTATATGAGTAAGCTATCACAGGAGCATGGCATCATATCTGCCAGTAAGGAATTGTTAAATTCAGTCAAGGTTGGAGATGTCCTGGGAGTAATTCCTATCCATTCTTGCCTTGCAGCCGATGTCAACGGCTATTTTTACACATTAGATGGTCGGTTTATCCCGATGAGAGAGAAGAGATGAAAAAAATATATATAACAATCGTTTTACTTGTCTTTGGGGCAACAGCTTCCAATGCTGCAGATTCTCTGGAAATCAAAATCGGTCAGATGATCCTGATCGGACTGGGTGATTTTAGTACTGTAGATCAAAATCAACGAATTTTCCAGGAATTGAGGGAGGGGAAAGCAGGGGGGATCATCCTTTTTGAGAAAAATCTTTCTAAAAAGAATACAGAAGCGGAATTGAAGGCCGTGTTATCTTATTCCCAGAGCCAATCTCCCATTCCTTTGTTTGTAGGAATAGATGAGGAAGGTGGGCGTGTGACCCGACTGAAAACCCAATATGGATTTCCTATAACAGTAAGTGCTGAATACCTGGGTAAGCTGGACAATCCAGATTCAACCAGGTTTTATGCTGAGCAAAGGGCAACCTTGCTAAAAGGTCTTGGCTTCAACATGAACTTTGCTCCATGTGTTGATGTGAATGTGAATCCGAATAATCCTGTGATTGGTAAGCTGGGGAGGTCCTATTCCTCGTCAGAAGTAGAGGTAATGAAACATGCTCGGATTGTTATTGATAGCTACAATCACGAAGAAGTCGTTCCGGTGATGAAACATTTTCCGGGTCATGGGAGCTCACAAAATGATTCACATTTAGGTGTTGCCGATGTTTCCAATACCTGGGAATTCAGGGAGCTTTATCCTTACAAAACCCTCATTGATTCTGGCATTGTCCGGGCAGTGATGACTGCACATATTGTTAACCGATCATTGGATAGCAAGCTTTTGCCGTCTACACTTTCCAATGAGGTGGTGTCTGGTTTGCTGAGGGAGTTTTTAGGTTATGAGGGTGTGGTGGTTTCCGATGATTTACAGATGAAAGCCATTGCCGATCATTATGGATTGAAAGAAACGATCAGGTTGAGTTTAGAAGCTGGGCTCGATATCCTTTTGTTTGCGAATAATGTCCCTGAATATCAATTGGTTTCTGCCACGCAGATTGTTGAGATAATAAAAGAAATGGTGTCGGAGGGGGTGATAAGTGAGGAAAGAATTGAAGAATCCTACCAAAGAATTATGAATTTGAAGCTAAATATTGGCCTAATAGAATAAATTCGTTGAAAATTACTGACCTAATTTATGATCCAATACAACCCCAAGTCCTGGTTCTCTCTCATATTTGATGTCTACAGCAGGTATGTCATCAAGCTGCTATTTCCGCTCATTCTATTTGTAGGTTTATTCACAACAGTGTTGTGTTTCCTCATACTTGATGTCTTTGAGTGGCACTTTAGCGGTACTGTGGCCTTTCACTCCATTTTAGGGGTAATCCTCGGGTTATTTCTCGTGTTAAGGACGAATACTGCCTATGATCGCTGGTGGGAAGGCCGAAAGCTCTGGGGGCAGCTGGTCAATGATACCCGGCAGCTGGCTATCAAGATCAAAAGTTTTCTGCCTGCAGACGCTACGGAAGACCTCGAGTTTTTTCAGCGCATGATACCCAACATCACTTTTGCCATGAAGGAGCATCTACGGGACAGCATATTGATAGGGGAGATGGACCTGAAAGATGACGAAGTCAAAAGGACCATCATCAACAGTAAGCACAGACCCAATGCCATTTCTAAAGTGCTTTATAAGCGTGTGATGGATTGCAGAAACCGTGGGTTGTTAACCGATCAGCAGCTATTTATCCTGGATAAAGAGCTCAAAGGATTTACAGATATCATCGGAGCTTGCGAGCGGATCAAGTCCACACCAATTCCGTATTCATACAGCATGTTTATCAAGAAGTTCCTTTTTATCTATGCTGTTACGCTACCGGTCAGTTTTCTTTGGGACTTAAGGTATTACACCATTCCGGTGGTGATGTTAGCATTCTATTTTCTCGTGAGTATCGAGTTGATTTCAGAAGAAATAGAGGAACCGTTTGGAAATGACATCAATGACTTACCATTGAATGACCTCTGCGTGAAGATCAAAAGGAATATCAATGAGATAATGAGCTGACCTAGATAGGTACGTTCACATGTCGCTCGGCGTGGTAGCTTGACCTAACCAACGGTCCTGATTCCACGTATTTCAACCCTCTTTTCAGCCCTTCCTCCCGGTAAGCGGCAAACTTATCCGGATGGATAAATTCGGCTACTTCAATATGCATTTTTGTTGGTTGAAGATACTGACCCAAAGTGAGTATATCCAAACCATTTGCTACCAGATCATCCATGGCCTTGTGTACCTGGTCGGTGGTTTCTCCCAGGCCAAGCATGATGCCTGATTTGGTTCGTTTCCCAAATGCTTTGGTTCGTTTGGTTTGCTCCAGACTTCGTGCATATTTGGCCTGAGGTCGCACCCTGCGATACAAACTTTCTACAGTTTCCATGTTATGGGAAACCACTTCCTGACCTCCTGAAATCATTCGCTCCAGTGCATCCCAATTACCTTTAACATCAGGGATGAGTGTTTCTATCGTTGTTTCAGGACTTAGTTCTTTAGTTTTGACCACTGTCTGATACCAGATCTCAGCACCACGATCCTTTAATTCATCTCTATTGACCGATGTGAGTACTGCATGTTTCACACCCATGGTATGGATGGCTTCTGCCACTCTTTGAGGTTCCTCCTCATCATATTCCGGAGGTCGGCCGGTAGCTACAGCACAGAAGGTACAGCTACGTGTACATACATTGCCCAGGATCATAAAAGTAGCCGTGCCGGCTCCCCAGCACTCACCCATATTGGGGCAGTTGCCACTTTCACAGATGGTGTGAAGCTTATTTTCATCTACAATCTGCCGAACCTTGGCGTATTCTTTACCAACAGGCAGTTTTACTCGTAACCAATCCGGTTTTTTCCTTTTTTCAGGCTGTATAGTGGGTAGTTCAATCATTATTCTGTGCAAATTAACAAGATGCCAGCCTTACAAACAAGCCCGACTATCTGCGGGTTCCCCAATACAGCGTAATGTAGATGGAATTGAACCAGGCTGTATTCTTGGCTGTGGGGATGATAATGATCTCTTTGGTAAACAATTCGGTAGCGAATCCGGTCTCTACGCCGGCCACATTGTTTTTGAATGGACCAAACTCAAAAGAAAGACCTGCTTTGGCATTTACTCCAAAAGCTAAATCGGATTCACCGATGGCTCGGATAAATTTTCCTGACCCTTGAATATTGTCAAAACTGTGGATCCTTGGGTCAAAAGGTACATATCCATTGTTGTGCTGAATGTAATAGGGCGCAATGAGTCCCAGAGAGGGTCCTCCACCAAAAATGGTGCTGATCTGTACACCTTGCTGTGGTGCCTTTTTAAACCACAGATGCTCCCGGCCATAACTCATCCTAATGGTATAGAAGCTGTTTTGTTTCCCCCAGATAAATGAAGTGCCAGAGGGAGAAAAATATTTTTCTTCTTTCGGGTGTTTTACATTGAGGAGGTCAAGTCCGAAAAATTGATATTCGTTTTCGTCAAGCAACCTACCCAGTTTGAATGAAGCACCTCCAATCAGTCCACTGTTGGTGTTCTTATTTACTCCCCAGGTAAATTCTGATACATACTCATAGTCCTCATCCAGTTGTGCAACGGATGTGAAGCATGTCATTAGCAATATGATTACTGCGGTGGTTTTCATTCTCCTACTAATCAAGAACAGATATTAAGCCCCAATGGTTTTCAAAAAAAAATGTCTACTAAGTTAGGCAATTTACTATTTAATCAATACGATTTTATCCGGGAATGGATGCAGACCATCTATTCATTCCAAATTTCGGCTTCCTTCTTATCAAATTTCGGTTCTTTCACTTTTTCTTTGGTTCCATCAGGCATTTCCTGGTTGCGGTTCAATCGCACCCAGAATACATTCCATTTTCTCAATCCTTGTCTAATCGTACTGTTCGCAATATTATCTGCCCTATGGTAGTTGGCTCCCGGGTGCATGTCTTTTTTCTTAGACCACTTTGTTTTATAAGAGCCTTCATAAGCTGCCACATCCGAAGAAATTGCTTTATATTCTTTTTTGTCCTCTGCTGGCACATCATATGGACCGTCGAAGCTTTTACGTTTCCAGGATCTTATGATCTCGTTAAAGTTTACAACCCATTTGCCTTGCGTTGGAACGCCGCTGTTAAAGTTTGCCCATTCTCCCTGACTGAATTTCTTGTCATCCCTGGTGTCAAATTGGTGTCTGGGTTTCGAGTATCGTACATTGGCCACTCCCTTATCCTTAAATGGTGATCCTTTAGAGTACCTGGTAGCCACCCGGAATGTTTTGCCCTGGAAGGGCGATCCGGCAGAATATCGAGGTGAGCGCCTGAAGTCTTTATGTCTGTAAGGAGATCCGGAAATGGACCGGGCATTGGTTTGGTATCTGTCCTTACCAAAAGGATCAGCAACAGAATACCTGGGATTGACTTTGTAGTCCCTTCCCCGGAATGGTGAACCTGTAGAAAACCTGGTTACAGATTTGTACTGAGCCCCCTTGAAAGGCTGGAAAGCAGTGTACCTCGGATTAGGTCTGTATCTTCTACCATCAAATGGTGACCCTTTTGAATATCGGGGTGATACAGCCATCTGACGTTTCGAGAATGGACTTGGTGGTGAATATCTTGGTGATACGTTGAACCGACTTTTGGCAAAAGGATTTGGGGCGGAATAACGTGGTGAGACATTGAATTGGCGCCTGGAAAAGGGATTAGGGGCAGAGTATCTTGGAGAAACATTAAACCGACCCCTGGAGAAAGGATTAGGAGCAGAATATCTGGGGGACACTTTGAAAGATTTTGCCGAAAAAGGCGAACCCGCAGAATACCTTGGAGCTACACTAAACGTTTTTCCCTTGAAGGGAGAGCCCGCGGATCGGGCTACCTGCTGATACTTTTTACCACTAAAAGGAGATCCTGGAGAATACCTTGGAGCCACTTTTGCATATTTTCCACTTCTGAACGGGGACGCTGGGGAATAACGCGGCGAAACTCTTGCTGCGCCGAAAATCCCGGAAGGCCCGCTGGTTGAATATCTGGGAGTCACTCCTTTATTACGGAATAATGAACCCGGGCTAGCCACAGAATAGCGAGGGGTAACTTTATCCTTTTTGGTTTTCCCGCTTCGGTCACTGATGCTACCGCCTCCACCAGACTTTTGCTGAGCTTTTTGTGTCTTCAGCTTTCGTTTGGAGTCAGTGATAATCTGAGCCTGAGCATCGGATACAATGAACCCGTAGCTCAGGGTGAGGAGGACCAATATTGTAGATAACCTAAGCAAAAAAACCTGTTTGATTACTTCAAAGATTTGAAATAAAAGGGACTAATCCCAATTAGAAGAGAACTCTGTCAATGCTAATAACGCTTTATTTCCTGAATCTTATCCTTTAAACGGTTTTTTGGGAGGAAATTATCTTCTAATTTCTTCGCGAAAGGAACAGGGGTATCCAGACCGGCACATCGCACAACTGGTCCGTCAAGATATTCAAAACAGTTTTCGGAGATCCAGGCGGCGATTTCGGCGCCAATGCCTCCAGTCAGTGTATCTTCATGAAGGATGAGTACTTTTCCAGTAGCCTGTACCACCGTTTTCACTGCGTCTTTGTCCCACGGTTGCAGGCTTCTCAGATCCAGCACACTGGCTGAAATTCCCAGGCTGTCAAGCACTTCCTGAGCCCAAAGTACACCCAATCCATAGGTAATGATACATAAATCTTTCCCTTCCCGGATCAGATTGGCCTTTCCTATGGGCAGGGTGTAATAGTCGTCCGGAACCTGTTCTTTAGCAGACCTGTACAAGAACTTATGCTCAAAATAGAGCACAGGATTGGGGTCCTCAATGGCTGCACACAACAAACCTTTGGCGTCGTAAGGTGTGGATGGATAGACAATCTTCAATCCGGGAACATGAAAAAACCAGGCTTCCGTAGATTGGGAATGAAACGGTCCGGCATTCACATTGGCTCCCGTAGGAAGTCGAATGACAAGATCAGCATGTTGACCCCACCTGTAGTGAGATTTAGCCACATTGTTTACCAGCTGATTAAAACCACAGGACACAAAATCAGCAAACTGCATCTCAATCACAGATTTCATACCCGCGATGGATAATCCAAGGCCGGCCCCGATGACAGCTGATTCACAGATTGGAGTGTTCCTGATCCTTTCTTTTGAAAATTGCTCCACAAAACCTTCTGTGACCTTGAATACGCCACCATATTCAGCAATGTCCTGCCCCATGACAATGAGGTTTTCATGTTTTTCCAGACTTTGTCTCAACCCATCCGAGACGGCATCAACAAATCTTTTTTCGCTTAATGCTTTGGTTGCCGGATCAGAGATCATCTGGTCGTAAGGCAAATAGATATCTGTTTCTTCTTTATCAAGGACAAAATCAATATCAGCGGCTTCATAGACTTCTTTTGTTGCAGAAAGTATCTCTTCCGAGATATCCGATTTGACTTTTTCCAGCGCTTTCGTAGTCATAATTTCTGCTTTCACAAGAAATTTTTCGTAGGCATCAATGGGATCTTTTTTAGCCCACTCATCCATAAGCTCTTTGGGGACATACTTTGTGCCGGAAGCTTCTTCATGGCCCCTCATTCTGAAAGTCCGGGTTTCTACAATGACTGGATGAGAAGTCTTTCTTACTTCATTTGCGATTGCACTAAGCCCATCAATCACCTCCAGAATGTTATTGCCATCCAGGCTGTACGCTTTTATGCCATAAGCGGGACCTTTTACAGTAAAGGAATCAAAATTGAATTGTTCACTGCTGGGTGTCGACAGACCATAGCCATTGTTTTCGATCAGAAAGATCACAGGCAGGTTCCAGACAGAGGCCAGGTTGACCGCTTCGTGGAAGTCTCCCTCACTGGTGCCCCCATCTCCTGAGATGGCCAGCGTCACCCGTTTTTCCTTATTCAGCTTATGTGCCAGTGCAATACCATCAGCTACTCCCAGCTGAGCACCCAAATGGGAGATCATCCCCACGATGTGATGATCGGTGGTTCCAAAATGGAAGGACCTGTCACGTCCCTTGCTAAATCCATGCGGGCTACCTTTTAGTTGATGGAAAAGCCTGACCAGCGGCACCTTTCTGGAAGTAAAAACCCCAAGGTTGCGGTGCATGCTCATGATGAAATCGTCTTCGTTGAGTGCCAGTGTGGCACCCACAGAGACAGCCTCCTGTCCAATACCGGAAAACCATTTCGTGATCTTTCCCTGTCTCAATAGAATGAGCATCCTTTCCTCAATCAGGCGAGGTGTGATTAATTCTCTATAGATCGAGATCAGTTCTTTTTTTGAATGCCTGCCTTGCTCAAAATTGATGCTCATAATTTGGGCCTAAAGGTAATTTGAAAACAAGTCAAGTGAAACCACATCGGTTTGGTTAATTTTATGGCGATGATCAATTATCACAGAGAATCGTTACGCAATGGCCTGGACGTCATCGTACACGAAGACCACAGCTCCTCCACTGTTTGTTTGAACCTACTCTATAAGGTGGGGGCAAGAAATGAAGATCCGGAAAGAACAGGGTTTGCCCATCTGTTTGAGCACCTGATGTTCGGGGGGTCGAGAAATGTAAAGAATTTTGATGAGCCACTGCAGAAGGTTGGAGGAGAAAACAATGCTTTCACCAGCAATGACATCACTAATTATTACATCACCATCCCTTCTGACAATGTAGAAACTGCTTTTTGGCTGGAGTCAGACCGCATGTTGAGTTTGTCTTTTGATCCTGAGGTTCTGGAAGTGCAAAGAAAAGTGGTGATCGAGGAATTCAAACAACGTTACCTCAACCAGCCTTATGGGGATGTGTGGTTGAAGATGAGACCGATGGCATATAAAAAACATGCGTATCAGTGGCCGACCATAGGCAAAGACATTTCCCATATCGAACAGGCTACGATGGAAGATGTGAAGAATTTCTTCCATCAGCATTATCGTCCTTCCAATGCCATTCTTGTGGTTGCAGGAGATATCACTGTAGAACGGGCCATGAAGCTTTCGGAAAAATGGTTTGGTGAGATTGCAGACAACAAAACCCTTGTGAGATTTCCCGATCCCGAGCCTGAGCAGCACGAGGCCAGGGAGTTGACGGTAAAGAACAAGGTGCCGGTAAAAGCTATTTACAAGACCTACCACATGTCTGAGCGAATCAATGATCAATATTATGCAGAGGACCTGTTGAGCGATATTCTTGGGAGAGGACATTCCAGTATTCTCTATCAAAGACTGGTTAAAGAGCAGAAATTTTTTTCCGGTATTTCATCTTATATCACCGGAAACATCGACCCCGGATTGATGGTTATTTCAGGAAAACTCAATGAGGGAGTGGATGAGAGAGCGGCCAACGAAGAGATCGAAAAGATTATTCAGGAAACCATTGATAAAGGAATCCAGGGAGATGATCTGGAGAAAGTAAAGAACCAGAGTGAATCGAGTCACCTTTTTTCTCAGATAGAGGTATTAAATCGGGCCATGGGCCTGGCATTTGCAGCTTTTTTGGGAAATATTGATCTTGTAAACATCGAACAACAGTATTTTCGGCGGGTGACTGAGGATGAGGTCGTAGGTGCAGCCTCCAGGGTGCTTCGCCCAACCAATTGTTCTACATTGTTTTACTTACCAGAGAATTAATATGAAGCCCAAGATAAGAATCGGATATGGATATGATGTCCATGCACTAGAAGAAGGAAAGGAGTTTTGGTTAGGAGGAATACAGATCAAACACAGAAAGGGGGCGGTGGGGCATTCGGATGCCGATGTCCTGATCCATGTGATCTGTGATGCTTTGTTAGGTGCTGCCAATCTCAGAGATATAGGTTTTCATTTTCCGGATACAGATGAAAAGTATAAAGGGATTGACAGCAAAGTATTGCTCAAAGAGGTTCATTCACTCATCACTAAAGAGGGGTACGGAATTGTAAATATTGATGCCACCATCTCTCTCCAAAAACCAAAAGTCAGCCCATATATAGAGCACATGAAAGAATGTCTGGCGGATGTGCTTGGAATCTCAACAAACGACATTTCTATCAAGGCAACAACAACTGAGAAGTTGGGATTTGTGGGCAAAGAGGAAGGTGTTGCAGCTCAGGCAGTTGTATTATTGTACTTTGACTAGCTACTGTACCACAAAGATCTCGAATCTGTTACAGGGGTTAAACAGCCTGTAAACCTGTAATCCCTGGATGGGATAATCATAGGCATAAACGCGTCCTCCACTAAAGATGGTTTCTGTCACTTCAACCATATTGGTGGTATCCTGTGCGGTCATCATGTCATCAGATTGATAGAAATCATTCGTAAAAACAATATTTACCTGATTGCCAATGCTGGTGGTTGGTTCAAATTCCCGCAAAATGATGTCCGTACTGTCACCACTTTCAGTGATAAATCCAATGCTATATGCTGGTATGGTCTCACTGTCAAAGCCATAGGTCATGATAAAAGCCACTGCATTGGGAATGAAGTCTTTTATCACTCCTTCATCAGAGAGGGACTGGAGGCTGTCGTCAAAGATGAAAGGAATGTTGACAAAATAAACACCATCATCATTGGCAGTAAAGGTTTCTCCACTGCGGTCAAACAGGGTTTTAGAAGCTGTAAATGTTCCGGCTGAACCTGCTGTACCTGAATAGGTTGGAGTCACATCGCTCGAAGTAGGACATAGGGAACCGCCTCCGGCTTCATCGAAGGTGTTATATGTCAATGAAGAAATCGTAAAATCATTTCCTCCCACAGACATGATCAGGGGATTTTTCAAAATCATTTGATCGCCGGAATAAGAAAAGCCCGAACTGAAATTCAGGTTCACTCCACTGCCATTGCCATAAATCTCTTCGAAGGAGTTTCCTAGCCCTGCAAAATCGGCTTCCGCAATTCGCTTGTCAAGGTCTATTGACCAAAAAAAGGAGACACCGCTATTATCCAGGTAAATCTGTTGAATCGGTGGCTCTGCCCCAAATATCTGCGGCGACAGCCCCTTGAATTTATCCAAATTTGTGGAAATACCCGTTGCAAGCTGATTCACATCGTTGGTCGATGCAGGTTCAAATGTTAGCGTAGTCGGATTGGTTCCACCATCTGTTTTGCTTACAAAGATCAAATTACCATCTTCCTTGCCTACGTAGTTAAATTCAAACTCGGCACCAAAAGTGGTTTGATCCAGCTCAAATAAATAATGAAAAATGCCATAGGTTTCAAAAATCAATTCCAGTCGCATCGAATTGTCTACCCGATAGCTCATGAAGTGGTCAAGAAATTCTCCATCATTTGCCGCTACATCCGAGCGGACCCTTACTCGACCATCCAGTGCAAAATCCAGAAGCATAAAGAAGCCACCGCTCGTTCCCGTAGGTGTGTAGACAACTTTCCATCCATTGGCCGGTTCATTCAATTCATCAAAAAGTCCATCGATGGCTGCCTGAACTCTTTTTTCCACACTGTCGATATCGTCATCATTTTCTTTGCATGACAGGAGGATAAATAATGGCAATATGTAAATAATCCACTTCATCAAAGCTTTGCCTGTATAATGTTTCTCAATGATTCCAGGTTAATCCCGGTGACTTTTTCATAATGATTGGAAATGGCTGATACTTTTTGCCTGATCAGGGACCTTCCAATATTTCGATTCTCGCAATCATTGGATTGACAATTGGTTTCAGCAATGGTAAACTTTTCGGCAAACTCAGAATCAAAAAGATAAAAGGCTACCGTTTCAGCAAAATCTTCATTGGGGTTTAATGTAGCGTAGGGAGTCACAAAACCCCTTAGCAACGCTTCTTCATCCGTGAGTGTATACCAGGATCCGGGTCCGGAATAGCCATTGGGAGAAATGGTCTCGAAACCTGATGGAAGTTTATATCGCTGATGAACGATGTGCGAAAATTCATGGTAAACCACATTAAGTTGCAGGTCCCGCCAATCTTCATCTTCCGGGTCTACACTGTTTACATCCGTAAAGGTGATCCTTGCTCCTGCATCGGCAGTTCCAAGTGTGAGGGTTCCATCCACATTGTATATGGGTCCACCCAAAAAGACGATTTCCGCTGGTACATGGGTTCGAAAGAATTCTTCGCCATTATTGACTTCTAAATAGGGGTCAATCCAATATTCCTGCACAAAATCAAGCATTGGCATTACCGCTGAGAGTCTGGGCGGGATGGCTTTTTCATTAGGGTCTACAAATCGATCTTCATACTTGTAGCGGATGGCTACGTTAAATTCTTCAAGGAAATTGTTGTTGATATAGATGTCCAGATCCGTAAGGTTGCCGTCATCCACTTGTTTCACCGGGACATTCAATTCCTCTGTTGGGAAACATGAGCTGATTATTAATGCTAAACCAGCCAACATCAGAATATTTAATCTTGTTACACTCATCTTGCATTGGGTTCTAAACCTCCAACATCAATCGCAGATTGCGGAATTTGCAAAGCTTTTCGCGGGTCATCTGCCTCAAGTAAAATGGCACCTTCTGTAGGTGTGATATGTACCACTTCAAAGCCAAATCTTTTGATATCAAACCAGCGCATACCCTGCAACAGAAATTCTTTTTGTCTTTCCAGGATCACAAAATTTAACAGGATGAGGAAATCCGTAAAATCAGGATCATTTTCAGCGCCAAACCAGCTCCTGAGTTGCTCCATGGTTATATTGATGTCATCACCGCGATAGCGTCGCTCTACAAAAACCTGGAGATCAGCAATGGCCCTGGTGTTGTTGCCAAAATAAGTATTCGCCTCTATTCTGTTGAGCAAAACCTCTTCCCCTCTAAAAATAGGTGCAATACAATAGTAGAGTCCTGTATTGGAATTGAGACTGCTTCGCTGGAACAAAATTTCGTAGCGCAAGGGCAAAACCGCGTTGATTCCCATTTGAAGCGCCGGGTTTTCCCGCTCATCAGTAGAACCTGTAAAAGGATTGAGCGCAAAAAGGTCAGAATGTTCGTTTCTTCCAATTCCGTGTCCAAAGAATGGAACGTGTGTAAGTGTAATTTTTCGCATCAGCAACAGATTGCTTTGCAGGTCTGGAGAATTATAAAGCTGAGGATAGGCATCAATGGAACTTTTGGCATTTCTAAATTCATCTGTGGTCATGTCCCGTACGAAAGATCCCGGGTCAGAACCCAGCAGCTGGTCGCTGTAACGAATACAACTTTGAATGTCATTGGCATCAGCGGCCCTGTACAGATAGAACCGTGAAGCAAAGGCCAAAGCCGCATTTCGGTTGAAGTGATATTTTCCTGAATTGGAATAAAAATTGTCATTGACCAGGTCGAGCCCTCTTAGCAAGTCATCCTCTATCTCTTCATAGACTTCTGCCACCGTATTCCGTTCGTATTTTGCCAGAAACGTAGTTTCAGGCGTTTTGATATAAGGGATGCCCAAATCCGTGTCGGCATTGTCCGGGTCATAATGTGGAGCAAAAACATTGACAAGCATAAAATGGCCATAAGCCCGGATAAGCCTGGCTTCTCCTTTGATAGCATCTTTATGAGCCCTTTCCTCTTCGGTGGTTGTGGGAATGTCGTTGATCACCGCCAGCACTTCATTGGCATGAGCAATGGCATTGTAGGTTTCATTCCAGAAAAATTCAGGGGAATCCTGTTCATCAGGTCCTGTAGTACCATCGGTCCAGCTAAATAACTGTTCGTGATTTTGCCGGATGGTAGTTCCCTGAGTAAAGGTCACATTGTCTGTCATGTAATCCGTGAATGCAGGGCTGGCTACAGAGTAACCATTGGTTAAAAGCTGGCTGGCTTTTTCCAGGTTGTCGAGTGTTACCCGATTGTCTGGTAGTTCATCCAGGAAGGCATCACACCCAGCCACTCCAATCAGGAGCAGAGACCACGTCCATATTTTTATTTGACCACTCATCAAAATCCAATATTTAATGCCACTATTACCATCCTCGGTTGCGGCAATGCCACACCACCACTGCTAAAGAATTCAGGATCTTGCCCGTTAAGCGCACTATCTCTATACAGTAGTGCCAGGTTTTGCCCTTCCACTGAAACTGAAGCTGAACCCAATCTCATCTTGCTCACCAGGTTTTGTGGTATGCTATAAGACAAGCTGGCAGATCTGAGACGTACATACGTGCCATCAGCCACCCTCGCGTTACTTTTATTATAAAACTGGTAAGCCAGCACATAATCAAAGTCTGCCGTGGCGAGGTTACGCTCCAGAATTACCGGAATATCAGTAATTTCTTCGTCTCCCGGGGCTACCCACCTGTTCACAAGGTCTCTTGGCAGTGCGTCAAAGTCTGTGTATGCAGAATAAAAAGCATCATTCAGACGGATTTTGTAATCAAATTTGTAAGAAAGTAAGACGTTCAGCGTCAGGTTACCCCAGGTGAAGGTATTGGTAAACCCACCGCCACCGCGCGGTTCGGACGGTCCTTCATACTGCAGCTTTGTTGAAAGCCCTTCTCGATCCTGCAGGTCAAGGTCAGCGAGAGACACTTCTCCATCTTCATTGAAGAATTGTGGAACCCCTGTGTCGGATAGTCCGGCAAACTTGGTAGAGAACAAACCTCTCCTTGGCCCACCTAACACAGCTGCTCCATTGGCATTGATCGCATCTACCAGCCTTGGCCCGAAATCCAGTCGTGTGATGCGGTCATAAGTATAGCCCACGTTAAAACTTGTCCTCCAGGTAAACTTGTTTCTGTCAATATTTTTTGTTGAAATGGAAACCTCAAATCCATCAGCTTCCATGTCGGCAAAATTTCCAACTTTGAGGCCACTGCCACCAACACCACTGGTCTGCACAGCTCCAATCAGGTCAAAGGAGTTTCTTTTATAGTAATCGAGCGATCCGTTGACAGATTCGTTGAAGAGGGAGAAGTCCATTCCGACGTTGAATTCTCTCAGCTTTTCCCAGGTGAGCTCTTCATTTGTCAGGTCCTGGATGAAGAGGTATGGTTCCACATCGGTTGGACGGACAGTCACATCAGCCTGCAGGTTTAGCAGGGCGCTGGTATTTGGAGGAAGGTTTCCGGAGATCCCATAGGTGGCCCGTATTTTCATGTCATTGAGAAATGAAAATTGCATGAAAGACTCCTGGACAATGTTCCATGCACCACTCACATTCCATGTCGGGAGGAACCTTACGTCACGTGCTCTGCCCAGCTGATTAGATCCATCATATCTGGCGGTGAAGTTGGCAATGTACCTGGATTTATAGGCGTAGGCTCCATTGATAAATGAACCAATAAACCGATCGCGTTCGTTGCCCAGTTCATAGTAATCGATATCCTGAATATTGAAAAATTCAATGATGTTGGGATCAGTGACTACGATCTCTCCACTACCATATACTACACCAAGCCCTGTGGTACTGACATTTGATCTATTGGTAAATCTGATTTCCTGACCTGCCAAAACATTGATTTCATGAACATCACCTATGGTCTTGTTCCATTCACCGCTAATACGACTAAAAAAGTTGAATAATGTCGTCTGATCCAGGTATTGAAATCCTCCCTGCGGCAATACCACCACAGGATTCAGTCCGGGGTTGTTAGGATCATTGAAAAGTAAGTTGTTCGCATCCTGAATAAATTGGGTATCGTTGGCACGGTAGGCTTCAGCCTGATTGGAGTTTTCATGGACTGTGTGGTCCCTCTTGGTATTGGCATACCTGGCCTGAAAAACACCTTTAATGGACAGATCTTTCAACGGATTGATCTCAAAGTCAGTTTGGGCGGACACATCAGCCACCTGGATATCCATGAAATTGTACTGTAGCTCATCCAGAATATTGAAAGGGGCATAGTTTCTTCTGAAATATTCCGGATTACCATTGTCATCAAATACCCGGATGGACCGGCTGGTATTCAATGCGTAGCTGAAAGGATTGATATCGAAGTTTCTGCTGTACTGGCCAGTCAACGGATTCAGCTCACGGTTTCTGGTGCCCGGGACCTTTTGATTCCTCAAGCTTCCTGTGAGCTTCAGGCCAAAGGAGAATTCGTCAGAAATAAAATATGTATTCCTCGCTGTACCAGTGATACGTTGCACTTTGTCTGCGATGGTCTGGCCCTGATCATCCAGGTAGCTCAGTGAGAAGTAGTTATTCGACTTCTCTGTGCCGGAGGTGAAACTCAGGGAGTGGGTCTGTTGGAGGCCAACATCATTGAAGAGTACGTCAAACCAATCCGTATTCGCATTTTCGTATTTATTGAGGAATTCCTCATTGAGCGTCGCATTGGGACCCCAATCCAATTCATGGTTGGCTATCAGGTCAAACATTTTGCCAATGGCTCCATAGTTCTGCGCTCTGACGGAAGTTGTAATGTCTAGCACACCTTTGTTATACATCTCCCGGTAAACGGACATTTCCTGTGCGGAATTCATCAGATAGAATTGATTATAGGTAGGTCTGACTTTTCCAGTGAAGTTGGCCGAGTAATTCACACGAAGGGCTCCACTCTTACCCCTTTTCGTGGTGATCACGATCACACCATTGGCAGCCCTGGCACCGTATATCGCTGTAGCCGAAGCATCCTTCAGGATCTGAAATGATTCGATATCGTTCGGATTAAGGTTAGCTACTGAAGAACTGATCAATGTATTGGCATCTCCGGAAATCAGGTCTTCGGTGTTTACGCTGGCCATGTCTTCCAGAATTACACCATCAACCACAAAGAGCGGCTGGTTAGATCCATTGATTGAGGTATTTCCTCGTATCCGAATCTTTGGCGTTGTTCCGAATGTACCCGAAACATTGTCGACAGTGACGCCAGCTACCTGACCTTCCAGTGCACGACTCACATCCGTTAACCCATTGAGTTTGATATCATCCATGGAAAGACTTTCCGAGGCTCCAGTAAAAAGCTTTCGGTTGACTTCCTGAAAACCAGTGACAACAACTGCTTCGAGTTCTTCTGTCTCCTCTTTCATCTGAACATTGATGGGAGTAGAGGTGTTGGTGACGGGCACTTCTACCGTCTCCATACCCACCATAGTTATCTGGAGTGTTTGACCTGATTCGGCCTCCAGCGTAAAATTGCCATCAAAATCTGTGACCGTACCCTCATTGGTGCCGAGTATGCGAACGGTCACTCCGATCATCCCTTCTCCGGACTCATCTGTGATTTTGCCTTTTACAGGCTGTTGGGCATACAGAAAGTTTGCAGCTGCAAATAGAAATACAATGATTGCAAATCTCATACCCGTCATCAACTATCTCCCGGAAAAGTAAATACTAGTTGGATAAATCAAAATTCAGATCATAAACTTCTGTGACTTCTGTATAAAATTCAGACACATAAGCATTGATCTCCTCCTGAGTTAACTCTGAGTTAAAAACGTATGCAGTCTGAGCTTCATTTAAAACAAAGGTTCCGTCACCTATCCATTCTGTTACTTTTGCATCCGGGAAGTAGAACCAGTTATCTTCAAAAGTGATATCTAATTCTCTGCTTGTTATGCCAGTGATTTCAAAATCATAAAATAGTCCGTCTGTTTTAGGAGTGCCTGCTTTAGGATCTAATTCAATGAAATCCTCATCCTGTTCCCAGTTCCCTTCTTCAACAACCTCGCTTGAGCCTTCTCCAACAGTTCGTGTATATGTGAAATCACTTCTAAATTCCATCTTATAAATCCCGCTAGCATCACCACTGGTATTGTTACTCTCAAATCCTGCTTCCTTCACTTCTATTGCAAATTCATCCAGCTGCCATACTCCAACCATAGGGTTTACTTCCGGCTCGTCCTTACTACATGCTGCCAACAATATCATGGAGCCCAGCACTGCGATAAAAAAAATGTTTTTCATGTGTAGATATTTTGTTTTTTAGTGGTCACATGCAATGTCCTATACTCATTGCTACCTAAAACCCATCTTGGTCTTAAATATTCAAATGGTTAGAATAGCTTTGTTAACAGACATCTCATATAATATTTTGTTTTAAATACTTCTTGTCAACTTTTACTAACGATTATCAAAAGAAATCAATATAAAATTATAAATCCCCTATTCTATATAAAATTAATCACATCTCATGAATTCACCTAAAGTAAGACTCATAACAACCCAAGATGGTTCGAGTAGTCTCTATTTGCCATCGCTTGATGAGACTTACCACTCTACCAGAGGCGCATGGGGTGAATCCATTCATGTTTATATTGAAAATGGAATAAATACATTAACCAATACCGAGATCAAATTGTTGGAGGTTGGCTTTGGTACGGGATTAAATGCATTGCTCACTTATCAATTTGCGCTGAAAAAGCAGGTAAATGTCAGCTACCATACGTTAGAGCCATTTCCTTTGGAAAAAGAAATTTATGAAAACCTGGGGTATGCCAGTTCCGATGAAGAGCAAAAGATCTTTCATAAAATACATGCCTTAACAATGGGTAATTTCCAGGTTTCCTCATTTTTTCATTTCTATCGCTACCAAAAAACCCTGGAAGATTTTTCGTCTGATCAGACTTTTGACATCATCTATTATGACGCGTTTGCGCCTTCCAGGCAACCGGAGATCTGGTCGAAAGAAAATTTGTCCAAGTGTCTGGATTTACTCAATCCCGGAGGGATCATGGTCACCTATTGTGCCCAGGGGCAGTTTAAAAGAGATCTGGCGACAGTGGGTTTTCAGGTAGAAGTATTACCTGGCGGTATGGGAAAAAAAGAAATGGTCCGGGCGCGAAAGCCAGCGTAAATTAAAAAGTGAACTCGAAATCAATCAGTTTGGAAGCGAAGTGTCCAACTTCCTCGTGGATCAACTGATATTTATCCTTTGACAAAGAATAACCTAAGGTCAGTTTACTGTCGGGGTCCACAATCCAGTATTCTTTGACTTTAAAACGCTCATAGAGATCCTTCTTCTTGATGAGATCATGCTCTTTGTTTCCAGGGGAGAGAATTTCAATCAACATGTCCGGAACACCATGGATGTGGCCTTCCTCATTCATTATATGTTGGTTGGGCTTCAGAATAACGATAATATCAGGCTGTACAGCATTGCTTGATGCATCTAGATAAACATCTAATGGAGCAATATAGCTCATGCCTATACCAGCATTTTTGAAATACTGGACTAACTGAAAATTAATTTCATTTAATACAATCTGATGTTTGGAGGTTGGCGATGGGGACATATAGATCACATTGTCTATGAGCTCAGCCAGTGTGCCTTCCGGGAGGCACTGATAGGCTTCCATGATTGTTTTTGGTGGACTTTCGATAGAATGGCTCATACTTTTTGAACTTTACCTAAAGATAAACAAAAGCCTTAAAAGAAAAGATCACGGTTGGACCTCTCGAATGGCATCATCGGTGAATTTTCTACCCATTCCATGCAATGCGGAGACACAGAAAATACCTACGGCTTTTTCGTTTCCGTCCTGAGGCACAATGTTGCTGTGGACGTTTGACAACGGCGTGGCAAAAAGCTCTCCAAATCCACCGGGCCTGTTGGTTTCGTCAATCACATTGGTGAGAAAAAACCATACGTCATAGTTGATGGACTGAATTTGGACATATACCGAGTCTCCTTTCTCATATGGCGGCAAAAACTGGTAATCATCACCGGTATCTTCATCAAATGGATTGATGAGGTCCCTGATCGGTTGGATAAACAGGATGTTGTCCACAGGAGCGCCTTGTGAGAATCCCGCATCATAAGCGATATTGATTTCGGAAGGCTGATTGAGATACTCTCCGTTTTTCCAGGTTTTGATCCAGTAGGTATCACCTTCTCCGGGCAAATCTCTTGACCAGAATTCGGCGGCGAAGAAATCAGGGATAAAGTTTTGGGCTCCATCTTCCTGCCGGAAGGTGATGCTGTCAATGGTGGGAACTGCATTCAACCTGGATTGACTCAGGAATTGTTTGCCATCAATGACGATTTCCAGGACATAGAGGTTTCCTACCGTTCCGAAAGAATCTGATGCAATTTCCGGAAACCAGGAGTATACCCCATCCTCAGTCTCGGTGAATATTAAAGTATCTTTTGGGGAGGTCCCCTCTACCTCAAGCACACGTACACTGGCACCCTGAATTCCTTGAGGACTGGAGGCATCGAAATACGGTCGTGTGTATTGCAATATGATCTGCTGCTCCCCGGTTCGGTGTTCTAGCCAGGCATCAACAGCTAATATCGGATCAGCTTCGGCGAGCTCTACATTGATGTTGTCTTCACATCCAAATAAAAATCCAGCGATCGTTAGAGAAAATAGTATACGCTTCATCTTGATTAAAATTTGAAATTATAAGTGATAGAAGGAAAAACTGATCCTATGATAGACAATTGAGTGGCCTGCGTTGAAGCCGGTGTTCCGTATTCCTGTCTGTCGGAGCCCTGAGAAAAGTAGATGGAGAAGGGGTTTCTACGTCCGTATACGTTGTATACCGTGAATACGTAGCTATCTTCAAACTTCCTCTTCTTTCCTTTCTTGTTATACTCTTTGCCTAAAAGCGTGAAACTAAAGTCGAGTCTGTGATAGTCCGGGATCCTCACGGCATTTCTGGAATCCGAGCTATTTAGTGGGATTGTGTAGCCCTGGATCTCATATCGCTGGTCAGGAAAATTCGTAGGTGTACCGGTCAAATATGTGAAATTACCAGAGATAGACATCCTTTTATTAATATCATAGAAGGCTGCTACTTTTAGATTATGTGCCTGATCAAACCGGGTGGGGTACCATTCGTTGTTGTTCACACCATCTATTTTGAGTTCGGTTCTGGCCAATGTATAGCTTATCCATCCATTGAGTTTGCCCTTGTTTCGCTTCAGGTAGAATTCGGCACCATATGCCCTTCCGATGCCGGGCAAAACATCTCCTTCCAGCAATTCATTGATGAATAACTCAGCTCCATCGATATAATCCAATTGATTCTGTGTCTCCCGATAGTAGATCTCAACCGATGATTCGTAATCATTGTCCTTGAAATTTTGGAAGTAACCAAGCGCCCATTGATCACCAATCTGTGGTTTCAGGTTATTGGTACTTGGCGTCCATACGTCCAGTGGATTAGAAGCCACAGTATTACTGATTAAGTGAATATATTGTACCGTTCTATTGTAACTGGCTTTGATGGAGTTGGTTGGTCCCAGCTGATACTTCATCGAAATTCTGGGTTCAAAATTGTTATAAGCTGCAATGCTTTCCAGACTTCCATATTCTTTGGAGGATATGGCGGTTCTTCGCTGACCTGGAATGGTATCATTAAAAGTATATGCCGTCCCTTTTCCCAGGTAATCGAAATGTGAGTAACGCAGACCGTACATGGTGGACAGCTTATCTGTAAGCTTTTGTTCATTTCCTATATAAAGGGAAGTTTCGAAAGCCTTTTTTTCTGCCAGGCTAATATCGGTACTCTCCCCGTTACTTACGCCTGTAGCATCTGCTGGTTTGAATCGGTAAAGCACAGCTTCACCTCCAAATGTCAGTTCGTTTCGTGGGTTGATGAAATAGGTGAATTCTGGTTTGAAATCATAAGTTTGGATGCGTGACGTCCATTCAAATTTGTCACGATCATTTTCACCGAAAGCCAGCTCATAATCATAGTCGCTGAAGAAGAGGGTGAAGTTGCTGAAGATCTTTTCACTAAAGAGATGGTTCCATCTCAAAGTGGCCGTATTGTTACCCCACGAAAATCCCTGCCTGGCATCGAATTTAAATACATCTCTGCCTAAATAGCCGGAAAGAAAGAGTCGGTCTTTTTTGGAGATATTATAATTGGTCTTGATAGTCAGGTCATAGAAATATAGCTGAGCACCTTCATCAAAAACATCAGTAAATGGCCTGGCCAAAACGTCAGCATATGACCTTCTGCCTGCTACGATAAAAGATGCTTTTTCCTTTACAATGGGCCCCTCTACGGCAAATCGACTGAAAATGGTTCCAATACCTCCGGCAAAGTCATATTCCTTGTTATTTCCTTCTTTCATCCTCACGTCCAGGATGGAGGAGATCCGGCCACCATATCTGGGAGGAATACCCCCTTTGTAGAGCTTTACGTCCTTTACAGCATCCGGATTAAAAACTGAAAAGAAGCCCAGCAGGTGGGAAGAATTGTACACAGGAGATTCATCCAGCAGGACCAGGTTTTGACCTACGCCACCACCTCGCACATTAAATCCTGATGCACCTTCACCAACGGTGCTCACACCCGGAAGCAGTTGAAGAGATTTTACCACATCTACTTCACCCAGAAAGGCAGGGATCTTTTGAATGGTCTTGATATCGAGCTCGGCAGTACTCATCTCAACATCAGTCACATTTCTGTCTTCCGCATCTGCGGAAATCACTACGGCCTCTAATTCCTTATCTTCCGTGGGCAAATCGATGTCTATTCGCAGGTTCTCAGTCAGATCAATCTTTTTAGTGATTGTTTCGTATCCCACAAACCGATATTTGATGGTGTATGAACCCGGATTCAATGTAAGTGAATAGTATCCATAAACATTGGTGATATTACCACCTGATAGTTCTTCAACGACTACATTGGCACCAATGAGTGTTTCACCATTAGAAGCATCCCTGACATATCCACTTAACGTAAATTTTTCCTGGGCCTGCGCATAGGATAATAGCGCAACCAGTAGCGGAGCGAGTAAATATTTCTTCAATTTTTATGAGCTTTTAGACCGCAATTTATAACGGTCTGTTTCAATCAAAAGTTTTGGAATTTCTATCCATCAACACAAATGGCAGTTTTATTGTTTAAATGGCGCTCTTTTAAGACGAATGGTTAAACAAAAAAATTTTATTTCCTGCTTTTGATCGCTTTCACGATCATCTCAGCATGTACCCTGGAGTTCTCGATAAACCAGATGCTGGTTTTCAACCCTCCTCAGATGACCCGGCCAGGAAAATATTCTTCAAGTTGGTTCCCAAACTTGGAACTGAAATGCGTTTGATGCATCAACCGCTTATGTTTACTAAAAGGTTATGACGGTACCGCTGTGGAGGTGAACCAAAGCATTGCTTAAACACCCTAATAAAATGGGAAGTATTTTCAAATCCGCTCTGAACAGCCACTTCATTGATGCTTAAGGCTGTATTTTCAAGCAAGAGTCTGGCATGATGAACACGTTTTCTGATCAACCACTTCCCCGGTGTTTCTCCGTATATTTTAAAAAAGTCACGTTTGAAAGTAGAAATACTACGTCCACTCATCCTGGCAAACTGAGCTATTGAAAGTCTGGATGGGTAGTTTCTTTCCATAATCTCTGGAATTCTGATCTTGGTAGTTTTTGCAAGGTCATTAAAATAATGCTGTAATTCTCTATTTTTCGGATTAATCAGAACGTTCATAATAAGCTCTTCGAACTTCAGCTTCAACAAATCTCTGGGAATTTCCCTCTCCCTTCCAAAATAGCTGAACATAGAGTGCAAGTACCCTTTCAAAGCCTCATCCAAATCCACTCGTATAATACCATCCGGTTCCACTTCCTGAAATGAGGTAGGGTGAGTTTGCATTTTCAGCAACACATCTTTGATAAAATCGTCAGGAATGAAGATGAAAAGTGCGCAAAAATCTTCATCATAATAGTTATGTGAAAGGTATGCCCCTCTCCGAATAAAAATTGCTTCACCATCATGAACCATGTATTCAGCTTTTGGAGTTACCCATTTCTTTTTGCCTCCAGTCACAAAGGCAAAGTAATTCTTATGAGACCAATAACGTGAAGGTGTCTCCTCCACCAGGCACCTGTATTCCACAAATAACAGATCATCAATGGCGAATCGCCGTATCTCATTGGTATCAGCTACAAAATCAACAACATTAAACATGATTTTTTATGTAGTAATTAATAAACGGGTCAGATTGGTTTAGGGTTGGGGTACTTGCCCAATGGAGATCAGCAGGGCTTCATGGCGACAAATTCCACCATCCCGTTAGTTACTTTACAATGTATGATTTGCAGGCAGTGCAAGGTTGCGTATTCGATAAGTTTGGAGCAAGTCAATCTTAACTTATAGTAACTTCCTACTTGAAAATTCCAGGAGCCATCTTTAAATGTATAGATCTGATCAGTTATTTTAACATGACACTTCTCATATTCCAAAAACACAGTCATTATCTTATTTTCTGTAGTCCTTATGGGAATAAATCTTTGATCACCCTTTACAGAGGAACCGTATTCGCGGCAGGTAATTACCACTTTGCCTCTGGCCGATAACTTGTTAAAACATCCTGAAAAGAACCGATCTAAAGCATCAAAGGAAGGGAGATAAGCAAGGCTATCACCCATACAGATTATCAATGATGCTTCATCACTTGGTCGTTCCAGGAATTCCACCATATCTGCCTGAACACAAGTAATCCGATAGGAATATCCTTCTCTTTGCTTCAACTGCTTCAGCATCTTAGCGCTGGTATCTACGGCGACAACCTTATAACCAAGATTAGCCAGGGGAATGGATTGTAGGCCGTTTCCTGTACCAAGATCTATTGCAAGATCAATTCCATGGGATTCAATCTGATGGGCTTTGAAAAATTCCATCATTTTTAGCATGAATTGCTCTGGATCTCCAATCATCCAGTCATAGTGTCTTGCGAGACATTTTTCATAATGTGTAATATGCAATTCTTCCATACTACATCCTCTAATATAATAAGTGAGCGGTTAAACCGCTATCTTAGGTTAAATCAAATAAACCAGCAAGTACTCTTCAAATAATTCATCTAAATTATAAGTTAGAATCGGCTTTGAACACAAAAGCAAATTGCTCTACCATGGTCCCATCAGGCCCGAGTTCGGGACCGTGAGTTTTGTCATCCATATGGTACAAACCCACCACATGCCACTCAAATTCCTCCTTGAACGGATGCCTGGCAATCTGCCCCATGTACGAAAGATTGCCAGGTTCTGTAAAGGCTGAAAATGTAGCCTTCCCCTCTGCATCAGCTCTGAAGTAAGATTCGGATCCATCTGCAAGTCCTACCACTCCTACGCCTATCAGGTTATCTTCTCCTGTGGAAAATCCGGGAGATTTGAAGGTTACATTCCAGATGGTATAGAGACCATTGGGAATGAGTCCTTCTAACTGAAGGTTAACCTGTGTTCCATTAGCCTTTCCGACAACCTTGACAGACCCATCTACCGATTTGAATTGTCCCCAATTAAGTTGATTCCCCTCTCTGTCTACAACCGGTGCATGTGCCCGGGTCTCAAACAGCAGCGTCTCATCAGCAGTTGGTGTGTTATTATCCTCGTCTTCCACAAAAAGTGAAACTGGCACAAGCTGATCAATAATCAGTTGGAGACTCTCCCCATCTGTGTCCTTCTCTGAGCATCCGATCAACATCAATCCTGCTGCAATGGATGCCATCCATTTACTTCTCATTTCCATGTTCAATAAAAAAAATATGATTAACAACTATTAAAAAATTCTGACTGGGTGACTTCTGACGATTATCCAGGAGTCACTTCCGGCATGTGGTAGCCATCCTTAGCCAATTTTTTCCCAATTCCGATATAAGATTTTTTATCCAAAGGGTAGGGAACATTCAGACCCTCTACATACCGGTTAAACATGCAGAAGGCAGCGCTAAGCAAAACCACATCGTGAATATCCACTTCAGTGACTCCCCGTTTCTTGGCAGAAGCAATCAAAAACTCATCGACATAATTGCCCCCCTGCTGAACTGCTTCGGCAATGTTGAGCAAACTTCTGAGCCTTTCCGTGATGTCCTGATTTGGAAGTTTTTCCTTTATTTCATCCAAAAACTCAATGCCCAGGCCCAAAATTGCAGCCGCAGTGGCCCCATGACAGGCAAAACAGAAATAACAGTTATTGAGGTAAGAAACATAGGAAGCAATGATTTCTCGCTCCGCATGTGAAATTGGTGATGAACCTCTCAACAGGGTTTCAGTAAAAGTCACCAGGGGTGTAGCCATTTCCTTTCGGTAATACAGCAAACTAAAGATGCCTGGAAGGCTACCTTCCTGTAATGTAATATGTGCCATCAAATAAATGTTTTATGATTTGATTGCAAACATAGAGCCCCTAATCAAGGGAGAATTTGTTGAGATGTTCAAGAAATTGACAAAAAGATTCAATCATTATCAGGTATAAGGTGTCATTACAGATTTCCTTTTCATTTTGTAATAGATACATCCACCTACATATCTGGATGTCAGGAAAATGGCTCGTCAAGAGTGCAAATTTTTTGACCTAACGATTGAAGAAATGAACCGGATACTTCAGCGCTTTTTAAGCAACTATCTTTTACTACATGCTCTGCTCTACTGTACTTCTCTTCATGCCAATAAGGATGAGCAAACTCAAGTTCTGGATCCAAACAACCAAATTGATTCATTGATTCAGTGGGGTGACCGGGAAAAGCACTCCGATCCTGCTAAGACTATAAGCTTGGGGTACCAGGCCCTGGAGTTAGCAAAAAAATACAGATCCATACCTGGGCAGGTACACGCCTGCAGAATCATCAGCGTTGGCCACTGGTATAAAGGGGCCTTTCAAGAGGCTATGGAGAATGCCATCAAATGCTATCAATTGAGTCAAAAACATAATTACCTACCCGGAGAGATCCGCGCTTTGACACTGATGGGATTGATCAGTGACGATCAAAAACTCTTCAGACAAGCAGCTAGTTATTACCAACAAGCTTATAAGCTAAGCACCTCATTGAAGGATTCACTGAATGTAGCCAAATCATTGAATAATCTCGGCGCCAATCAACTACGAAGAAACCATATTCACTCATCCCTTCATTATTTTGAGCAGGCAGCATCTATTCACCGGGCGCTTGATAATCAAGTTTACCTGGCTGATGTCCTAAATAATCAGGGCTATTCATACATTGAGACACGTCAATATGATTTCGCATTGAAATCTTTGAATGAAGCACTTGAAATCCGACAAAAATCCGGCAATAAGATTGGTGAAAGCATCGTACAACAAAATTTGGGCAAGCTTTACACCAGACAAAATGATTTTGATAAGGCAAATCAAGCGTTTGAACGAAGCTTACAACTTGCGCAGGAAAGCGGGGCACTTCTACGACAAAAGGAAGTGTATCACCAGTGGACGATCTTGAATGAAAATCAGGGAAACTTCCGTGAAGCCCTGGATAACTACAAAATGTATGAAATGCTCAAGGACAGCCTGAGCAATTCTAAAAACACAGCCAGGATTGCTGAGATGCTTGCCGCATTCGAAGAAAAAAAGCGGAAGCAGGAGATCCAGAATCTAATGCTGTCCAATAAAATGAACACTTTGTGGCAACGTATTTTTCTTGGATTGGTGTTCCTGTTATTTATCATCAGTTTTTTAGGTTATCGACTTTACCGTTTTCGCAACCTCAGAAATCAACAACTTCTGGAGATGCAGAGAATCAAAACAGAGGAATTGGAAGCTCTGGACAAACTGAAATCAAGGTTTTTTGCCAATATCAGTCATGACTTCAGAACACCGCTCAGCCTTATTCTGGCTCCTGTGGAAGCGTTGAAGGACAGTGTTTCTCCCACAGTAAAACGTCAACTGGACGTTATACAACGCAATGCTGCCATGTTGCTCAAGTTGGTGAATCAGCTATTAGAATTATCAAGGATTGAGTCTGGTACTATGACCCTTAAATGTACTTCTCAGGACATCGTGTCTTTGGCAAAAGGAATACTATGGTCTTTTCAGGCGACAGCGGATAAAAAGCAAATTCAACTTTATTTTGACAGTGAATGTAACCGAATTGAACTCTACTTCGAACAGGAAAAAATTGAGCAGGTACTGATCAACCTCATCGCCAATGCCATACGTTACACTCCCAGGGAAGGGATACTGGGTGTTACTATTCGCACGCTTAGAGAACGGGATAAGCCTTGCCTGGAGATACAGGTATGTGACTCAGGTCCTGGAATTTCTAAAGACAAGCTACCCCGTATCTTTGACCGCTTCTTTCAGGGGGATAGTGCAAGTCATGAATATGACGGAGTTGGTATTGGGCTTTCGATTGCTAAGGAATTTGTGGAACTCCACCATGGCCATATCCATGTCAACAGCACGTTGGGAAAGGGATCCACTTTTTGTGTTCAACTACCAATGGAAAAATACCACCTAAATCCGGATCAAATTGCGGACAATATCACTGCTTCACTCCCCATTCAGGCTGCTGGATTGGAGAAACAAACTCCCATGGGACCAGTGTCTTTTCAAGGGAAGAGAATCCTGCTGGTAGAAGACAATCCTGACTTCCGGAAGTACCTTGCAGACCAATTGAAAAGTAATTATCAGGTACTTGTGGCAGAGAATGGCAAATTGGGACTTGAAAAATCAATCAAATGCATTCCTGATCTTATCATTAGTGATGTGGTAATGCCTGAAATGGATGGAATCACTTTTTGTCAGCATTTGAAAGAAGACCCACTAACTGATCATATTCCAATTATATTACTGACAGCTGAGGACAATCCCAATACGCGTATCAGTGGTCTTCAGTCACTGGCGGATGATTTCCAGGTGAAGCCATTTCAGATAAATGAATTAACTACCCGGATTCAAAATCTGATTTCAATCCGAGAAAAGTTAAAAGAGAAAAACCGAAGTCTTATGCTTCAGCCAGGTAAAGTCCGGGAAGATTCGATGGACCAGGCTTTCTTGAAACAGTTGCTAGAAGTAATTGAAGGTGAGCTGCAAAATGAACATTTTGGTGTCGAAAAACTCAGTGCAGAGCTTGGGATGAGTCGTGTACACCTTCACCGGAAGCTTCTAGCGCTTATAGGAAAACCACCCAGTCAGTTCATCAGGAGTTTTCGTTTGCAACGTGCTTACGACCTGTTGGCACAAAATACGGGAACAGTAGCCGAAGTGGCTTACCGGGTAGGCTTTTCCAGTCCGGCCTATTTTACAAAATGTTTTCATGAAACGTATGGATTTACACCCACTGACCTCAAAGCGCATCGTGGCAAGGATCAGGATACACTATCGGAGTGTGCATGAGCTTCTTTTGATGGGAAGATGATCCAAAATCCTAGAAGGAGCACAATATTCTTAATGATGTATTGTCCTTCTAGCGTGAGGCCAAAGGGCACTTTCACAAAACAGGTATCAGGCAACAACAGCAATGGAGAAAAAGTACCTGCCAGATGCAGGGACGCTATCCTAATTACCCAACGTAACCGGACATTGGTCAACAGAAAGGTACCTAACAACGTTTCCACTATACCTAATAGCAGCAAGCTCCACTTTTCATCCACCATATGAAAACTTAGCTTAGTCATAGTGGTCGTCGCCAACTTACTGGCAGGACTCATTTCTCCAAAAAATTTCAGTGCTCCAAACCACAGGTAAATCAATGCAATACCAATTCTTAATAAATTAAGTTTAGAGAACCCCATATTAGTTGCTTTAGTACTCATTGAAGAGGCAATGAATTAATATGATTTATCTACTGGGTGTAACGTCTCTACAGGAAGATCGCTAGGTACCCGATTTGGGACCAGTTGCGACAGATCCTGAGCAGCTGGATCTTCCAGAGCCTTCAGGAAAGCCATTAGGTCATTTATTTCATTATCATCTAAAGCAGGTATACTTTTTATGAACGGATCCAGGTAACGCAACATCCGCTCCAATACTATCGGGTCTCCCTTATAGGTAGCACTTAACTCAGGCGGTAAACCATCAACATCATAGTTTCGGAGCATCTCTTCAGGGTTCAGGTGATGCCTTATCACTTCTTCCAGTGAGTTATAAGCTCCATTGTGCATCCAGGGACCTGTCAGGGTCACATTTCGCAAGGGAGGTGTCCGGAAGGCAAACCGATCACTGTTTAAACCAGTTTCCATGTACCTGCCCACATCCAAAGGTGCAGCATCGTCTTTTCCAGGTCCAAATTGAGGAACGGCCAGGTTGTGGTGCAGTTGATCGGTCATCAGTGTCCCGCTATGACAAGAGCCGCATTTTGCTTTCCCATAAAACAGCATTGCTCCTCGCAGGGCTTCAGGAGTTAACGCTTCTTTGGCACCTCGTAAGTAACGATCCCAGGGGCTCTCAATGAAGGTAAAGGCAGCAATTTCAAATGCTGCGATGGCATTCGCTGCATGCTGAAAACCCAGCTTATCCTGTGAGACGTCCGGATAAGCTTCTTCAAACAACTGCTGATACCCTTCTATCTCCAGCAAACGATGTATCAATTGCTTCCAGATGGACTGGGGCACTGCATTACTCATGAGGGCCAGCTCATTGGGCTCTCCAAAAATGTCTTCATCGCCGATTTCTCCCCGCATTTCATCTCTTGATACTACAGGAAACATGGCCTGAACGGCCAATATGTTATCCAACCCTTCAGGAAGTTTCTCATCAGCAGGTGTTACAAATCCTTCCTCAAGACTCCCGGATACCCTGCTGTCCCAAAACATAGTATGCCATTCTTTTGCTCCCCGGTTGAATACCTCGGGAGAGTTACGTGGAATTCGTTCCCTTTTAGGTCCCATCACCCGATTGGTCCCCAGGCCATCTCCCCCTACTCCAATAGCTAATGGTAGGTTATCTCCCGAGTTTAATCCGGGATGGTGACAAGTAGCACAGGAAACATCTTTATTTCCACTCAGGATTCGATCAAAAAATAGTGCCTGACCTAATTCAATTTTAGCAGAATCAAGCTCCATGGGCTTTTTATAGGGAGCCACTGCATGCTCTTCCAGGAGTTTAAACAATTTGGGATCCAGGGCACTGCCAGCGGCCATCAGGTAAATGGCAATGACGACCCCTACCATAAACTTAATATGTGTTGATTTCATAATTCCGTGGGGATTACAAAAGGGAGGGTTTAACCTCCCCTTTTATTTAGTTTAAATCATCGGGCCTCAGGAAGCATTGCAAATAATTGCACGTGCGTTGCCTTGCCAAATGGTCCCGGCAATCCACCATATGTTTTGCCATCGCTGTGATAGGCTACCGCAATTCCGCTCATCAGTTGGGTATTGCTTAGCTGTAGACATTGTTCGAAAGTAATGTCCAACTCGGCACTGCCATTTTTATCAGTCGTAAAGACAGACTGAGTTCCTTCACGATCCCCCAGTGGTACATCCAGGGTTCCATTAAATGGTTTAGTTGGGGGTGCCGACATAAAGAAATGCCACAACGTGTACGTCGCATTCGGTCTTAGGTTATGAAAACGGGCTTTCAATACCCCCCATCCATCTTCACAGATATATGTTGCGGTGCCAGAGGCTTTCAACCATTCATTCAGTGTAAATCCTAATGGCAACCCTTTCGCATAGGGGCCCAAGTGATCCAACCCAAATGGGTCATGATGAACTTCATAGTTTGTGCTGTAAGTAAGTTGCTCCAGATACTGGTCTTTGTTTTCAGGTGTAACCCTCATAACTTTTTCTGACCCTGTCTCAACATACACATCCTGCTCAATTAAACCTGCTGTCAGGTGGTCCACAAATGTTAGTTGAATGTCCTCTGGTTCCCCTACACGAGCACTTAATTCAGCTATTACCAGCCCTAAAGCCAGTAATAAAATTCCCTTCTTTCTCATACGATTTATTTATTGGTTTAAAAAAAACACACCAGGCTTCGACGCAAATCAAAAACCTGTTGCAAACCTATGGGCAGGTAGAGGGCATCACTATTAACATCGTAACACAAGTTGTCAAAATAGTAACACAGTCTCTTTGGCCAGGCTAGGATGTTACAAGTGTTACAGGATTGCTTACAAGCTTGATAGGAGGTCGATTGCTGCTATTTCACATTTGTGACTGCTTTTAATCATTAATCAAGATGAAACACAATAATCATTGTGAAATAACCTCATGTCATGGTCGGATATACAGATTATTGATTTTGGTTCTCCTTCTTGTTCAGTCATCCTGCATCATGGGATTGAAATCTTTTCCTTCCATCATTACCTCTGAAGAACTCTCAGCCATGATGGATCTGGATTACCAATTATTTGACCAAACACCAGGTTCAGGCTGGCGTAAATATGAAGGTCATCCGGAGGTTCAAATTCGCTTATTGACAGAGTATATTGCTCGAAACTCTCCAGCCAACTATACACTTTTATGGCATCTTGGGCAACGATATGCGGTTGTTGGTGACTACCATCTAGCGATCTTTTACTTCCGGCAAGCATTTTTGGATGAGGCAGGCGGTTCTTTTAATCATGCCTGGAACCTCTATGTGAAAGGTACGATAGCCTTCATGACCAGGGATTGTACCCAGTTAAAGGCACATATCTCCCAATTGGAAAAGCATCCGATTAAGCCGAACCTGAAAATCCTGTATCGACTTGAGCGAAATTTTCACAAACCCTACAGGTTGCTCATTTCAGATCAAAGTACCTCTTAATAAAATTATTATTGAAACCACTTGTCCTGGTTTTTCCAGGCATTAAAAAGAAATCATGAAAAC
The DNA here is from genome assembly GCA_965228595.1 of Cyclobacteriaceae bacterium. Classification (GTDB taxonomy): domain Bacteria; phylum Bacteroidota; class Bacteroidia; order Cytophagales; family Cyclobacteriaceae; genus UBA7330. The sequence continues at coordinate 2,431,715 of OZ245828.1, forward strand.
ATATTTAAAAACTACAACCTGGATATTCTTACTATCAATCCTGGTGTTTTCACAACAAGCCGAGGCGCAGACTTCCATCACAGGCTACATTCACAAAGTAGATGGAACCGGAGTCCCATTTGCTACCGTACAACTTATAAACAAGGAAGACTCCTCATTTGTGGTAGGTGCGGTAAGTGACTACGATGGTAAGTTTGAATTTGAATTTGTATCCACGGGAATTTATTTGTTGAAGTCTGATGCTGTTGGCTTCAAAACCCAGCTAAAAACCTATAATATTTCTGAAGATGGAAACGCCTTTCCCGTTCTGGAGATCGTGATGGAAGAAGACTTGATGCAACTGCAAGAAGTGGTAGTAAAGGCGAGAAAGCCATTTCATGAGAGTCATGCAGACCGGTTGGTTATCCATGTAAAAGGAAGTCCAGCTTCGACTGGTAGCACTGTCCTTGAAATCCTGGAAAGGAGTCCGGGGGTGACAGTGAATCGTCAGGGAGGAACCATTTCATTGAATGGAAGAACAGGCATTCAGGTCATGATAAATGGAAAATTGACCAAGATGCCAATGGATGCAGTGATTCAAATGCTGGATGGTCTTAGTGCCGCCGACATAGAAACTTTGGAGTTTTTCAATACTCCTCCGGCTCAATTTGATGCAGAAGGTGCAGGATTAATTAACATTAAAACCTCCAAACCAAAGGATCAGGGGCTCAACGGATCTGCAGGGGTGAATATTGGGTACAATAAAGGTGAGAAAATCGGTACGTCCTTTTCAATTCAGCATGTCACTGGTCGCGTCAGTCTTTATTCAAGTTATTCGCTGAATTACGATCGCAACAAGCACCAGTGGTTCAATTACCGAACCATGAAACATGGTCAGGCAGATGTTTCTCTATCTAATATCAGTCATCGAAATCCGGTTGTCACTGTTCAAAATGCACGTCTCGGTTGGATCTTACACTTCAGTAAAATGACTAGTACAAGCGTAGAGCTTACAGGATTCAAACGTAATTGGGACCAAACAGCCTACACTACTAATGTAGAGCGGAGATCGGATAAGCCTGAAAAGGTCACTGGCATAGATATCGACGAATCTAACCTCTGGGGTAGTGGCTCAGTGAGTGTTGGGTTGCGTCATGACTTTGGAGATAATCAGCAGGTAAATGTGATGTATGATTATCTCGCATATCACAATGAAAACCCATCGATTTACCGAATGGGCGATGATCCGTCAGAAACTGGAAGCCTAAGTCAAATAACGGTAGCAAAGACAACACCGATTCATTTTCACATCATAAAAACAGATTTTAGCAGTTACCTTGGTGCCAGGGTGAAGGCCTCCGTGGGACTCAAGTATACGCAGTCGCGTTTTACCAATAAAGTAGATGTGTCTGAAACGATTGATAATTTAATCTATAAGAACCTCAGGTTTTCAAATTTTGCTTTGTTAGATGAACAGATTTTTGCCAATTTTCTTTCAGTCAATTGGGAGCTAAATGAAGCCCTTAATTTGCAAAGTGGAGTACGTTTCGAATTGACAGATAGTAATATTCGATCCAAAACAGAACAAATCCTCTACCGAAGATATGGCAACTTCTTTCCTTCGGCCTTGCTGACTCATCAAATTCTGGACCACCTCCAGGTCCATGCAAGTTTTGCAAGGAGAATCACCCGACCCACTTTCAATGATATGGCACCATTTGTCTTTTTTATCAGTCCCAGTACCCTGATCTCCGGAAACAGTACATTGCAATCAGCTTTAATAAATAACTATGAGATAGGCTATCAATCTCCGATGTATTCTGTGACTGCCAGGTATAGCATAGCAGAAAATGAAATCGGGTTTTTACAGCCAGAATATTCCGAAGATTTTGATGAACATATTTTTAGTTCTCAAAACCTTGAATATCAAAAAACACTAGCACTTACTCAGTCAGTTAATCTAACACTTACACCATGGTGGGAGCTCCAGAGTTCAGTTTCACTGTATCACCAGCATTTTAAAACTGCACATTTTGAAGAAAATTTTACCTCTGACGTGAAAAGGGTGAGTTTTAGCGCTATGAACATCTTTGATATTACCAGGGACTTGCAGCTGGAATTGTCCGGGAATTATGAATCAAGAAATATCTGGGGAATTACCCAGTTTAGACCCATGGGTGAAATTAACTTGGGAATTAGAAAGAAGTTTGATAAATATGGCACCTTGACACTTTCTGCTACAGACATATTCAATACCTATATCTGGCGGATGCATGCCAATATTCCACAGGAGGGAATACAATCAGGATGGGATTATTATGAAAACAAGCGGTCTATCAACCTTACTTATACTCTCAACTTTGGAAAGGAAACAAGTAGCCTACCAAAGCGAAAATCAGCTTCTGAAACAGTACGATCACGGGTCCAATAGTTTGAACCGAGTTAAATAATTGGCTTTCCTTATAATTAATTTTATTTCCTGCTTTTGATCGCTTTCACGATCATCTCAGCATGTACCCTGGAATTCTCGATAAACCAGATGCTGGTTTTCAATCCTCCGCAGATGACCCCAGCCAGGAAAATATTTTTCATGTTGGTTTCCATCGTTTCCGGATCATACTCGGGTGTCTGGAATTCATCTTTACCGATTTTGATGCCCACAGCTTTCAGAAATGAGAAGTCAGGTTGATAGCCAGTCATGGCCAGAACAAAATCATTTTCAATTGTTTTCTCACCACCAGGCGTTTTGATGTCTATGGTGCGTTCGTCAATCTTTGTGATCTTCGAATTGAAATGAGCCGTAATAGACCCTTCTTTGATCCTGTTTTCTATATCGGGCCTTACCCAATACTTCACACGTGGATTGATCTCAGGTTCACGAATGACCATGGTGACCTCTTTGGCTCCCTTTCTGAACGTTTCAAGAGCTACATCCACGGCTGAGTTGGCAGCACCCACTACTGCTACCTTCATCCCAAAATACGGGTGCGGCTCGTCATAGTAGTGCTTTACTTTGGGGAGATCTTCACCAGGCACGTTGAGCTTGTAAGGAAGATCATAAAATCCTGTAGCAATGATGATGTTTTGGGCTTCATAGGTGCCCTTAGTAGTATTGACCTCATAGAATCCATCTTTTTTTTCTATGCCCTCCACCTGCTCATAAAGATTTACATTGAGTTTCCACGACATGGCCACCCGCCTGAAATACTCCAGTGCTTCTGCCCGCACCGGTTTGGGATTATGGGAGATGAAAGGCACATCACCGATTTCCAAACGATCCGATGTTGAAAAGAAGGTCATGTTTTTCGGGTAATTATAAATGGAATTGACCAGGCACCCCTTATCAATAATTGTATGTGACAGGCCCGCTTTTGTAGCTTCAATACCGCATGCCAGACCGATAGGCCCTGCTCCGATGATCAATACGTCAGTCTTGTGATTCATTGACATTGATAGGTTTCAAATGGTGTGATACAATAATCCAGCTTGATGTCATGTGCCTCGGCAAAATTAAATTCATCAAACAAAGGGCCTAAGGTGAGCCCTACTTTATTCACTTTTGGGAGGTCCTGGAGAAGTCGGTCATAGTAGCCTTTACCATAACCTATCCTGTTGCCCTGTTTATCAGCTGCCAACAGTGGAATTAACACAATGTCAATGGTGCTGGTGTCCGCTTTTTCGGCATTGATGGGTTCAGGAATTTTGAGTCTGTTGAGCCTGAATTTTAATTGAGGATGGTAATAATAATGGAGCATTTGCTCTTTCTCCAGGTCAGTACTTGACACCACAACCTTGAGGTTTCTACTGATGAGACCCTTAATGATGGGCCAGGTATTCACTTCTTTATTTCGTTCTATAGGAAGAAAAGAGTGAATGACTTTGGCAGAATCCCCGGTAATAAATTCTACAACTCTTGGGGCAAGCAGCCTGTTTCGTTCTTCCCACAAAGCTGAGGAAAGAGCTTTCCTGGCTGGCAAGACCTGCCTACGTAAAATGGTTTTAAAATCATTCATCCAGCAGGATGTTAAACCGGAAGTCGAAAGCATCAAATTTATCCAGTAACAGCTGCAGGAAATCAGGGTTGTTCAGGTAAAAATTGAGAAAGTTGTCGTGGCGCTCCTGTAAACCGCCTCCTGGGAATAATTTTTCCTTGAGATTGTCAATCTGTGTAATGGCTATCTCGTTATTTTTTTCCTCGGATTTCTTGATTTTCTTTCCTATTTCATCCAATATCTTAAATCCCTTGGCGCTTTCTGCCCCTACATATCCGGAGAGCGAGGGATCTACCTCCACAGCTTTTGTTTTTATCTTTTCGAAAAGCTTTCCCAGCTCCTTTTTCTCGGAACTGAGGTCGAATTGGCGGTTTCCAATATTTTCCAGAAACAGGGTTTTTATTTTGTTGAGATTTTCAAACAAGGAAGCAGGCTTCAGGTTGAGTTTCCTGAATTTCTTCGCACTGGATTTATTGATGATCAGCCCAAAATTCCTTGGCATCAATGTTGGAAATGGCACATTAAAGGCCGAGAAGACGTCTTTTAGCTGCATCCAGTAACTGATCTCAGCAGGACCACCAATGTAGGCGAGATTGGGTAGGATCGTTTCCTGGTAGATTGGCCGCGTAATTACATTCGGGCTAAAGTGTTCGGGCCGTTCGCTGATGAGCCGATCCATGTCCTCGTCGGAATAGGAGATATCCGTATTTAAGACTTTGAACAATCCATCTTCTCTTACTATTCGCTCCCTGATTTCATTGTCGATGTAGAAAAAGTTGATTTCACGGGAAAATGCCTGAGATTTATATCCCAACTCATTGAGCCGTGCCGAAGCAGCCTCAACAAGTGGATTGGCAATATTTTCAAAGATCTCCTTTTTTATGATTGGCACGAATTCTTCCTTCAGTACCGGATGGTCAGCATCAATCACTATCAGTCCCTGATCACCAAACAATTCATTGACATAAAATCTGGTAGCCTCTGCCAATGTGGAAAAATCAAGGTAGGCCTGCTCAAAAAGCTCCACAGAATCCGGCAGCTCATGAAAAATAGTATTGATGGAATGTGGTTTGAATCTCCCGACAGGTCCCCGCTGATCGGTATTCCACTCATACCTTTTGCCAAAAAGGTTGAAATGATTGATTTCTGCAAAATCATGATCTTCGGAGGCCATCCAATAGATTGGAACGAAATGATAATCAGGGTACTTGCTTTTTAAGGCCTTGCAGGCATTAATCGTGCTTACAATCTTATAAATAAAGTACAGCGGACCCGAAAAGATGTTAAGCTGATGACCGGTTGTGACCGTAAATGTGCGTTCATGATTTAATGAATGTATATTGAAATCAACAGCCTCTGTTGTTTTGAGTGGGCCATACTGTTCCACCAGTACCCTGTTTAGCGAATTCCTTTTTTCTTCCGGAAAAGCTCTTTGTGAAATGAGTTTTTCAAAATTCTCAACCTCCGGAAAGGCATGATAGAACTCCTTCAACTCACTTTTTTGTTTTAAATAATCAAGAAACAACGGGGAGAAACAATGGGTCTCTTCCAGCTCAATATTTTCTAAAATCATGTAGTCGGTAGTCGTTAAGATGTATTTTCATTCAACTGCTTCGCCATACAGGTCGAAAGCAGTGGCATCAGTAATCCTGATTTTTGAAAAATCTCCTATTCGAAGATAGCTATTTTCAGCATTGACCAACACTTCATTGTCCACTTCAGGAGAATCAAATTCGGTTCTACCTATAAAGTGTTCTCCCTCTTTTCGGTCAATCAGTACTTTTAAGACCTGTCCAATTTTTTGTTGGTTGATTTCGTCAGAGATGTTTTCCTGTAATTCCATTACGCGATCTGCGCGTTCAAGTTTTATTTTTTCAGGAACATCGTCTTTCATGCTAAATGCATGGGTGTGCTCCTCATGGGAGTATGTGAATACACCGAGCCGCTCAAACCGTGTCCTTTCAATAAAACGCATCATCTCCTCAAACTCCGCCTCTCCTTCACCCGGATGCCCGGCGATCATCGTTGTCCGAATGGCGATTCCCGGTACTTTTTCACGGATGGTGTGAAGCAGCGCTTCGGTTTTTTCACGGGTTGTCCCCCTTCGCATAAGGGAAAGCATTTTCGTTGATCCGTGTTGCAGCGGAATGTCCAGATAATTACAGATGTTGTCTCTTTCTGCCATTACGGTCAGCACATCTTCCGGGAATCCGGTGGGGAATGCATAATGCAATCGAATCCATTCCAATCCCTCAACCATAGACAGCTGATCCAGCAAATGGGCCAGATTACGCTTTTTGTAAAGGTCCAACCCATAATATGTAGAGTCCTGAGCAATCAAAAGGATTTCTTTTGTGCCATGCTTCACCAGGTTTTTAGCCTCTGAAACGATTTGCTCAATGGGCTTGGAGACATGTTTGCCCCGCATGATGGGGATGGCACAAAAGCTACAGGGTCTGTCACAACCCTCAGAGATCTTTAAATAAGCATAATGGTTGCTTGTGGTAAGCACCCGCTCACCAATGAGCTCATGCTTGTAGTTGGCATTGAGTCTTTTCAAGAGCAGCGACAGCTCCATGGTGCCAAACCAGTCGTCTACATCCGGGATTTCTGTTTTAAGATCTTCCCTGTAACGCTGCGAAAGGCATCCGGTCACATAAACCTTCTCAACCAGTCCCTCCTGTTTGGCATCTACGTATCTGAGGATGGTGTCAATGGATTCCTGTTTGGCATTGTCGATAAAGCCACATGTGTTGATCACCACGATGTTGGCATCATCTTTTTCAGATTCATGCGTAGCATCAATTTTGTTACCCTTCAGTTGAGTCAATAATACCTCAGAGTCCACGATGTTTTTCGAACACCCGAGGGTGACAATATTTACCTTATCCTTCTTTGCTTTTGTTTTCACGCTTAAAAATTGATCTGCAAAGCTAAACAAATTGCTTCCCACAATAAGTTCGCTACTCTCTCTGTTATTATACCTTTGTGCCACATTTGCCATTATGGACAACCGGATCTTATGCTTTCTTATTATCATCGCCGTGCTTGGATGCAATGAGATCAAAGAGTGTGACCTTGATGATAACAGAAAATTTGCAGTGATTGAATTCTACGATATTTCTAATGGTAGGATTAGAGATACACTGATTTTTAACCAGGTCTACAGTTTGCAATCGCCTTATAATTTTGCTGACACCATCCTGGAAATAACTGGACTCCCTTTGGATCCTTCTGGTGATTTTACTGCCTTTATTTTTGAAACAGACACAGGTGATTTCGATCTGGATTTCACTTACAAAAGGGAATTTTCTGTCTATAGCGTAGAATGTGATCCCTCAATCAAATTTTATGATCTTGCCGGATCATCCACCGCATTTGACTCTGTAGAGATTGTAAATCCTATTCTTAACCGCGACGAATTCACCAATGTTAAGATCTATTTTTAGTCTACTTCTTTCAATTAGTGTTTGGTGTGGGGTTGCTCAGCAGGCCGCTGATAGTACCGTAGTGAAACCAACGAAGGGTTACACGCCCACAAAGATCATCCTGGGGTACAATGCTGTTCCATTGATGCGAACCGTTTTCTTCAGTGGAAGTGCAGCACAAAATGGTCAGGTAGGAATAGACTTCGCCAATAATTTCCTCATGGTAGATTTTGGGGTCCAGCGTACGGAACGGACGGGAGATACCTATTCCTATATCAATGAAGGCACTTTCTATCGAGTCGGCATCGAGACCAATGTCCTAAAAAATGTGACTGATGCCAATAGCCTAACGCTGGGTTTACGATATGCGCGCAGCCGGTTCAGTGATGAGATGGAGGTGACCGATGATTTTGGGTTTGGAGAAATGACCATCAACACTGCCAATGACGTGGTAAAATCCAGGTGGTGGGAGTTGACTTTCGGGTTGAATGTAAAAGTGTATAAACAGATCTATTTTGGATACCTTATCCGCTACAAGATCTATAAAGTCAATAAAGGGTTAGGAGCGCTCAATCCCTATGATCTGCCTGGGTTTGGTCTCAACGAAAATGATACCTCAGTGGGATTTGATTACTATATCCGATGGATTTTGCCTTTTGGCAGAAAAACAGAAGTGGTGGAGGAATAATTATAGGAATCTCACGTCAGAAACCAACTTATATCCAATCTCCTCTTCCAACCTTTCCAGAACTTTTTGTTTGTTGTTGTTGAGTTCCTGCTTAAGTGGTGCTGAATCAAGGTAGATAAACATGGTACCGTGATCAATGCGGATCTTAGACGTCCTGGAGGCTACCGTTTTACCCATGATCTTTTGCCAGGAATGGATCAGTTTCTTTTCGTCCCATTTTTGTTCCAGATTTTCAGATTTCAGAAACTGCTTCAGTGCTGAAGTAAAAGACGATGTGTTGTGCTTATCCATTTAGATGGCCATTTTCGATTTCATAGAACGCCACTCCCTTATTTTTTTCAAAAAACTTTTTCGTGCGTTCCTTGCGGGCGTCGGAGATAAAGACCTGAGAGAACCGTTTACCATCTGTGAGTAGCTTGACCAGGTGGCTGATCCTGTGGTCATCGAGTTTGTCAAAAATATCATCCAAAAGTAATAAAGGGACCTGGTCTTTCTTAGCTTTCAGAAAATCAAATTCAGAAAGTTTTAGTGCGATGATCAATGATTTCTGCTGACCCTGAGAACCAAACTTCTTCGTTGGCTTACCGTCGAGTAAAAAAACGAAATCATCTTTGTGACTGCCCATGGTGGTTCGTTCCAGGATCAGGTCTTTTTTCACTGCATCTTTAAACTGCCGTTCAAAATCCTTATCCAGACATTTCGTTCGGTACCTGATCGCAGGAATTTCTTCCACCTTGAATATCTCATGATAATTGTTGGTGAAAAAGTCCCGGTATTCCTCCAGGAATTCATTTCGTTTTGATGATATGGAGATAAAAAGAGGAATAAGTTGCTCATCGTAAGTCCCGAGAAGATGTTTATTGTAGGACGATTTACCCTCATTTTGTTTGAGATAACTATTTCTTTGGTTGAGTAGCTTCCTGCATTGGATCAGCTGCTCCAGGTAATGATGATCGTATTGTGAGATCACCCGGTCAAAAAGTTTTCGTCTTACCTCACTACCTTCTCGGATAAGTTCATTGTCATCAGGTGTGGTGAGAACGCAAGGGATAGACCCGATGTGATCGCTCAGCTTTTCCGGTTCTTTACCATTTACCTTGAAAATCTTTTTCTTTCCACTTTCAAAGTAGCAGTTGACCTTCAACCCTGAGTCAAACTCCCCAATGATGGAAAAATAGGGTTGATCAAAAAGGATGTTCTCCTGGTCAGCATTGCTCTGGCTACTGCGTGTCATGCACAAATAATGAATCGCATCCAGTAAATTGGTCTTACCCATACCATTTAACCCGAGGAGACAGCTGATACCTTTCTTAAACTGAAAGGTTTCTTCCCGATAATTCTTAAAATTTACAAGTTTTAATGTGCTGAGAACCATATCTTTTTGATCAGCGCACCTTTTGGTTTAATTTCGCAGGGCCGAAGGGAATTCCGACGCAATATTAAGCATAGAACATTAGCAAAAGTTATGGCTGCAAAGACAAATACAAAATCAACCAGCAAATCATCTACCAAGTCATCATCCAAATCTAGTGGTAAGGCCGCATTCAGCAAAGAGACTTACCTGAACTGGTTTGAATCTATGTCCCTCATGCGACGATTTGAGGAGAAGGCAGGCCAACTATATGGTCAACAAAAGATCAGAGGTTTCTGTCATCTGTATATCGGGCAGGAAGCCTGTATGGCAGGAAGTGTTTCTGCATTGAAAAAAGGTGATAAGTACATCACTGCTTATAGAGACCACGCCCATCCACTTGCTTTGGGTACAGATCCAAAGGCCATCATGGCAGAGTTGTATGGTAAGGCAACAGGTGTTTCAAAGGGCAAGGGTGGCTCCATGCACATGTTTGATAAAGAAAACGGATTCTTTGGCGGCCATGGTATCGTGGGTGGTCAGATCCCATTGGGTGCAGGTATTGGCTTTGCCGAAAAATACAATAAGACCGATAACCTGTGCGTATGCTTCATGGGTGATGGAGCAGTAAGACAGGGTGCATTTCACGAATCACTCAACATGGCAATGACTTTAAAAGTACCTACCATCTTTGTGATTGAGAACAATGGGTATGCCATGGGTACATCAGTGAAAAGAACTTCCAATGTTACAGAGCTTTATACGCTGGGAGAAGCTTATGATATTCCTTCCAAAGCTGTAGATGCCATGTCAGTAGAAGAAGTGCATTATGCCATGGCAGAGGCTGCTGAAAGAGCCAGAAAAGGCGACGGTCCTACACTGCTTGAGTTTAGAACCTATCGATACAAAGGTCACTCAATGTCAGATCCGGCTAAATACCGTACCAAGGAGGAAGTAGAAGAATATAAGTCTAAGGATCCGATCGAGCAGGTGAGAACTACTATTCTAAAGAACAAGTTCGCAACTGAAGATGAGCTGAAAGCGATAGATCAAAAAGTAAAAGATATCGTGGCAGAGGCCGTAGAATTCTCTGAAAATTCTGATTGGCCGGCTCCGGAAGAAGCCTACAAAGATGTCTATGTACAAGAAGATTATCCATTTATCATGGATTGATGGAAAAATCATATCTTTGCGACCTAATTTTCAAAAGCAATGGCAAAAACCAAGACCAAAGAGGGAGAGGGGATAGAGATTTTAGAAGATCCGGGTGCCTTAGTCAGCAAAGCTGAAGAGTTTCTTAACAACAAGAAAAACAGGAACTTAACCCTGATTGTAGGGAGTATTGTTGCTCTGGTTATCGCTGGAGTATTTGGGTACCGATACTACATATCCAACCAGGATCAGGAGGCTCAACGAGAGATGTTTCAGGCAGTCTATTATTTCGAAGCCGATAGCCTGGGTAAGGCATTAAATGGTGACGGAATCAACTACGGCTTTCTTCAGATCATCGAAGATTATCCTGGGACCAAAGGAAGCAACCTCGCCAATTTCTATGCCGGGGTAACCTATCTTAAGCTGGGAGACTTCGACGGCGCAATCAGGTATCTCAATGAGTTTAAGAGTTCAGACTACCTCATCCAGGCGCGCGCATATTCTTTGATAGGAGATGCCTATGTGGAGCTGGGTGATTATACCAGTGCCATCGCATCCTACAACGACGCAATTGATTATAAGCCAAATGAAAGCTATACCCCTATTTACCTGAAGAAACTGGCCCTTGCAGAGGAGCTTCAGGGGAATCTTGCTGGTGCAGCAAAAGCGTATGGCAGAATAATCGATGAGTTTAAAGAGTCAGACCTCATCCAGGAGGCTAAAAAGCAAAAGGCCAGATTGGAAGGATTGGCTGCTGAATAACGAATATTAAAAAAAATGATAGGGATAAGGCAGCCATGTTTTATCCCTTTTTTATTGGATGGCAACTTCAAACAAAAATCTAAGTTCAGGTAAACCCACTACCCTGAAAAACCCTGAGACTTTCCGCATTGGGATCGTCGTATCAGAGTGGAATGAAGAGGTAACAGAAGCCTTGTATTCAGGTGCCGTTTCCACACTTTTGCAAGCAGGAGTATCGAAAGAAAAGATTGAAAGAAAAGATGTCCCGGGAAGCTTTGAGCTGCCTCTAGGGGCTCAGTGGCTGGCCTCCAGAGAGGATATCGATGCAGTAATTTGTATCGGATGCATTATTCAGGGAGAGACAAAACATTTTGATTTTATCTGCGCAGCCTGTGCCGATGGAATAACCAATGTGGGGTTAAAGTATAATAAGCCAGTGGCGTTTGGGGTACTCACCACAGATAATATGAAACAAGCCATGGACCGTGCGGGAGGTAAGTTTGGTAATAAAGGTGATGAAGCAGCAAGTACAGTATTAAAAATGCTCAATTTCTAGAAGATGAAAGTATTAAAATTTGGAGGTACCTCGGTGGGTAGTCCCGAGCGTATGAAGCAGGTAGCAGAAATTATTTCTAATATCAAAGGCAGGAAACTGGTTGTCCTTTCAGCTGTCTCTGGTAATACCAACAAACTTGTAAGTATCTCTGAAAAGTGTGAATTGGGAGATAAAACAAGTGCGCTGGGCTTGTTAAAGGAGCTCAGAGAAGTGTTCAATCCCTTTCTTGACCAGCTGTATGAGAAAAAAGAACTGAGAGAGGATACTGAAAAATATATCAACCAGGTGATGGATGATATAGAGGGTCTTATCGATCAGCCCTACAGTACCCAGGTAAACAAGATGATGGTGGTACAGGGAGAGCTCATTTCTACCAGAATGTTTACGAACTACCTGAAGGACCGGGGTGAAGATGTTACGCTCCTCATGGCTCAGAATTTCATGACACTGGATGAGAATGACGAGCCGGATATGGTCATGATAGAAAAGAAATTAGAACATTTATTGAGTAAGACCACTTCAAAAGTACTGATCACCCAGGGTTTTCTCACCAGGAATGCCGCAGGGGGTATTGATAACCTGAAGCGAGGAGGTTCTGATTACTCGGCAACTATTATTGGCTCTGTGCTCAAATCTGATGAGATTCAGATCTGGACAGATATTGATGGCATGCATAACAACGACCCAAGGGTAGTTGAAAAAACCTTTCCGTTGGCGAAGTTAAGCTTCGAAGAGGCTAGCGAGCTTGCCTATTTTGGTGCCAAGGTGCTTCACCCTACCTGTATTGTTCCTGCACAGCAGTTTGGTGTACCTGTACGAATCAAAAATACCATGGCCCCTGAGGCCAATGGCACACTCATTTCGGACGTGAGTGAGGGTGGTGGCATCAAAGCCATCGCGGCTAAAGACAACATCACTGCCATCAAGATCAAGTCCAGCAGGATGGTGATGGCATATGGCTTCATGCGTCGGGTCTTCGAGATCTTTGAGATGTACAAGACCCCGATCGATATGATCACGACCTCTGAGATTGCCGTTTCACTCACCATAGACAACAACGAGCATTTGCCTGAAATTGAGCGAGAGATCTCTAAATACGGCAAAGTTGAAATTGACAAAGATCAAACCATCGTATGTATTGTGGGGGATGATATTGCCGAAAAAAGAGGATTAGGAAAGCAGATCTTCAAGGTATTGGATGACGTGCCCATCCGGATGATATCCTTTGGGGGTTCCAGAAACAACATTTCTATCCTGATAGACTCCTCTCACAAGAAAACGACCCTTCAGCGGCTAAACGGATTGTTCGAAAAATAATCCGCTTGTTTACTGGAAGGCAAAAAACAGCAGCCATACGAGGATAAAAATCGGAATAAGCATGGGGATGGAAAACCTGATGATATATCCGAAAAATGAAGGCATCTTGATACCTACCTGCTCAGCGATGGATTTCACCATGAAGTTAGGCCCGTTGCCGATATAGGTCATTGCACCAAAAAATACGGCAGCTACAGAGATGGCCTTGAGGTCAAGTATGCTGTCTTTGAATCCGCCATTGGCAAAAGAAATGACATCTGCCAAACTGTTGATACTGGCACCTGTGGATGCCATGGCAGCAGTCAGGAAGTTGATATAGGTAGGTGCATTGTCAAGGAAGCCCGATAGCAAGCCTGTACCCCAATAAAGTGTATTGTGAGAAATAAGTTCTGCACCCTCCGGTGATTTGGCATAGTTGCCAACCATCTCCAGGGCTGGCATCATCGTGCCAAAAATTCCAATGAAAATAAAAGCGACCTCCCGGATAGGCTCAAAACTAAATCCATTGCCTTCAAGGGCGTGTTTGTCTGCAAGTTTAAAGGACAGGTAGGCTGAGGAAAGCATGATCAGCTCCCTGATAAAAGAAAATTTCTGTCCATGATAATTGATTGCCGGAACCCATGAAAAGACATTGGGGTCCAGAAAGACTGATGCCACCACGATGGCCAGCCAGAAAAAGTTTCGGGATCCTCGCATACTAATATTTCCGGTAGGTGTCGGTTGCTCTTCACCTTCAGACAGGTCTGTCTTATTGCGAATGTCGAAATAGTAGAAGATGGCCAGGATCAGCACCAGGGCAAAAGCCCATGGTAGAAGGTTGTGAGTAAAAGTCCAGAAAAAAGGAACTCCTTTGAGAAATCCCAGGAATAGTGGCGGATCGCCAATGGGTGTCAGGCTACCTCCAATATTGCTGACAACGAAAATAAAAAAGATAATGTGATAAGCTTTTACTCTGTTTCTGTTCAATCGAATAAACGGACGGATCAATAGCATGCTGGCACCTGTTGTCCCTATGATATTGGCAATGACTCCGCCAATGGCCAGTATTGCTACGTTGGTTAGCGGTTTGGCTTCCCGGTCCACATTGATCATAATACCCCCTGATGCGACAAAAAGCCCAGTAAGCAGCGATATGAACTGAAAATATTCGAAAAAAGAATGAACCGGTGAATGTTGGTTTTGCAGGCTGATAAGATAATAGGCCACCACCAAAACAGCCAGGACAACAGAAATAAGGGGATAATTTTTATGCCAAAAGTGCTCATAGAACAATGGTCCCGTGGCAATCATAAGGAGTAAGGCCACAAACGGAATTACACTCCATGGGTTGGGACCATGGTGCTCGGCTTCTTCGGCATGTTGCTCCGTTGAAACAATTTCTGTTCTCTCTTCATCAACTTCCGATCTCGCTTCGTAAGTGCTCAGTACACCACAGGCTAAAAATAGAAAAAGAAATAGTCTGGGCAGTGCGTTCATGGGGCGATATAAGAGATGATTATGACTTTCTGAACTAAATTATATTTCAGCATAGATAATGCAAATGGTTCATTTATTAACTTAATTGATTGAATTGTTAACCTGAAATTAATATAAATATTAGATTAATCACATTAGGAAAAACAACTCAGGGCAGGTGCAACGTACCAGAAACTGTGTCCTTGGAAGCACCGGTTGCCATTCCCAATGTATTGGGTACTCCAAGCTTTCTTAGTAATCCAAGAAAGCCAAATATCAGGGCTTCCTTAAAATTGATTATTGCTACAGACGGCTTGATGATCTCAATATTTTTGTCTTTTAAAAAATTCTTTATTCGGCCCAATAAATAGGAGTTGTGCGCACCGCCTCCGGTTACAAGTACCCTTTCTTTTCCCCGAAGGTACAACCCTACCGATTGCGCAATTTCAGCAGCGAGGAACTCTGCATAGGAATGCAGGGCATTCTTAGGGTCTTTCGGCTGGTATTTCAAAATATGCTCAGTTATCCATTGATTACTCATAGACTTGGGAGGCTTAGTTTTAAAATAAGGGAGATCCTTCAAACCATCAATCCATTTTTCGTCTAGACTGCCTTCCTTTGCCAAAGCTCCATCATTATCATAAGGGACATTTAGCTTTTGAGCAAAAAAATTAAAAACCTGGTTGCATGGTGCAATGTCCCATGCGAGGACGTTTTCGGAATTCTCGACCGTAATATTAGCAATTCCTCCCAAATTGATCCAAGCCTTGTAGCCAGGAAATAATAATGTCTCCCCTTTCGGCACCAATGGGGCACCCTGACCTCCCAATAGGATGTCTTTGGTCCTGAAGTCGTCTACCACGGGTAAGCCGGACACGCTGCTGATGACCAATCCGTTCCCAATCTGGAGACTAAGTTTGTTTTCGGGCTCATGAAATACCGTATGTCCATGGAATCCTACTGCATCTATCCTTTGATTCTGAGGGGAAAAGGCTTTCAGCTGCTGACCAATCCACTCCCCATACTTAATATCCAGTATGGATAATTCATAACCAGTGAGTGCGTCACTTTTCTTTAGCTCATGTTTGATCTCATCCGGAATGGGGATGGTGGTGGATTGTTGAATTTCAAAAGACCATGAGGATCCTTCTTTAAATGAAACGAGGCAAAAGTCAACCCCATCCAGTGATGAGCCTGACATGATCCCAATGGCATTATATTGATTCAGGGATGTAGGATGATTAATTTTACCCATATTCATTTAGATGACTAAGAAAAGAAATATTGCCGTAGATATTGGTAATACCAGAATAAAATCCGGAGAATTCGAAGGAAGCCAGCTGGTTAAAGTGGAGCAGTGGGATTCTTTGATTCAACTTCATGCGATTAAAAAAGACATTACGGAGCAGTGGATATTTTGTTCCGTGCGTGGAAATCAATATGAAATAGACCAGGTTTTTCATGATGAAAATCATTTATGTCTAAGCCACAAGACTCCATTGCCCATCCGGTTAGACTATAAAACTCCTGAAACACTGGGGATGGATAGGGTGGCTGCTTTGGTTGGCGCCCAGACCCTGTTCCCGGGAAGCAATCTATTGGTCATTGATGTAGGCACTTGCAATACTTACGATGTACTGGATGCTTCAGGCAAATTCATTGGAGGGGTGATAGCACCCGGATTCAGGATGCGAATGAAATCCATGAACCATTATACCAAAGGGCTTCCGGACATCAGTGGTGAATGGGAAGAAATCAACGGGGGACTGTTAGGCCAGACAACCCGGGAATGCTTAAAAAGCGGATCCTTTCATGCGGTCATCATGGAAATCGAAGGATTTATTGATCATTTTAGCAAAGAATTGCAGGATTTAACAATTCTTTTGA
Organism: Cyclobacteriaceae bacterium; assembly: GCA_965228595.1. Classification (GTDB taxonomy): domain Bacteria; phylum Bacteroidota; class Bacteroidia; order Cytophagales; family Cyclobacteriaceae; genus UBA7330. The sequence continues at coordinate 2,448,261 of OZ245828.1, forward strand.
CAGGAGGAGATGCAACTTACTTTGAATCAAAATTAAAAGGGCCCATCTTTGCAGGCTCTAATTTGGTTTTAAGAGGTTTAAATAGAATAATGCATTTTAATAATGCGCAAAATTAAATCAGTCGTATTTCTTGTTGTCTTTCTGGTTTCTGTCGGAGCCTGGGGGCAAACAATCACCTCACTGTATTCATCTCATGGTATTGGTGAGGTATCTGAAGTAGGGCTTCAGCAAAATTTTTCTATGGGTAACCTCGGGTATGGTACCCCGTCCCTTTTTGGGATCAACCTCCAAAACCCTTCAATGCTTTATTATAATCCGCTGAGCTCCTTTTCGGTTGGGTTAATGGGAGATTTCAGGACGTATGAGGGGGATGACGTTTCCGACAATTCTAATGCGCTCTCCCTGAGATATCTGGCCATGGCTTTCCCTGTGATTGAGTCCAGGTGGGCCACAGCATTTTCATTACTACCCTACAGCTCGGTCAACTATAATTCTTATTCTATAGACTCTTTGGATAATGATGTCGCTGCAGTCAACCAGTACCAGGGTAACGGTGGCCTCTCAAGCTTATCCTGGTCCAATAGCATCAGGTTATATAAGTCCCTGGCGATAGGTATTAAGTCTTCTTTTGTTTTTGGTACGATCAATAAGGATTCCAGAGTACAACTCGTGGGTGAAGAGGTTTCTAACTCATATGTGATCAGTTACACAGAAAATACTGCGTACAAAGACATAATTTTTTCTTTAAGTATCTCCAATAAATTTAAAATCTCGAATAAAAGTTTTATCAATGTAGGTGCCGTCTATAATTTATCCGGAGAATTAAGTGGGAACATGGACAAGGGATATGAAAGGTACTCGGGTTCCAGCCTACTCCAGCAAGTTGACCTTTCATCAGAGGAGGTTGCATTTAAGTTGCCCAGATCGTTCGGATTGGGACTTTCCTATCAGGTAATCAATAAGTTACTGATTGGAGCAGACTTAGATATCAAACAATGGGCTGACATGGGTGAAAGTGGTGAGACTAACTACAATGATGCACTATCTATGAGTCTCGGAGGAGAATTTATTCCAGACATTCAGAGCGTCAGCAACTACTTCAAAAGGGCAAGATATAGAGCTGGAATTAACTTTAAAGAGTTACCATACCTTGTAGAAAATACACAAATTAACGATTTTGGTATTAATTTTGGTGTTGCACTTCCTGTTAGCGGGTATTCAAGTATTGAGACTGCTTTCAAATATGGTTGGAGAGGCACAACAGAAAATGGCCTTACCAGGGAGTCTTATTTTCAGGTTGTACTGGGTGCAACAATAAACGACCGCTGGTTTATTAAACGAAAGTATGATTAAATAATATTTACTAATGAAACTTCAAGTGAAACAATACACATTCTTATTGCTCTTGATAGCGACGACCACCATTGCCATGGCTCAACCGGGTTGGAACTGGGGAGATTCGATCGATATAGCCAAGGAGAAAAATGCATTGTATACAGATCAGTTGAAATCGGAAAATTATGCTGCTGCAGCTAAAGCGCTGGACTGGCTTCTGATTAATACACCGGATTTGAATGCCTCCATCTATATCAATGGTGCCAAGATCTATGAAAACCTGGCAGAGAAGGAGACTGATGCTGCAAAGAAGAAGCAGTATGAAGAAAAGGCACTGAGTATGTACGATCTGAGGATCAAATACTTCGGTGACGAAGCCTCAGTACTGAACAGGAAGGTGAATGCGGCCTATGGATTCTATAAGGATGATAAAACCAAATACAAAGAGCTTTATGAGATGTTTAAAAAAGCTGTAGAGCTCAATGGCAAAGATATTTTTGATGGTAACCTCCTATACTATATGGTCGCCACTCATAAATACAAAAGAACTAACAATGGTTTAACAGATGAGGAGGTTTTTGACATCTACTCTCAGATCATGGATGTTGCAGAGCAGAAAAAGGAAAGTGGAAAACCAGTTAATCCAAAGATCATAGATACCATTGATAAGTTGCTAACCAGCACAGTGGATGTTGATTGTAACTTTATTGAAGAGAAGCTCGGACCTAAGTTCAGGGAAACAAAGGATATCAAATTGGGTAAGAAAATCTTTTCATTGATGCTAGCTCAGAAATGTACGGATAGTCCACTTGCGATTGAGGCAGCAGAAGCCATCATTGAAGTAACGCCAGATTTTGCCATTGCAAAATTCGTGGCCAGCAGATATCAAAAAGACGAAAATCTGGATAAAGCGATGGAGTACTATCAAAAAGCGATTGATCTTACAGATGACGGTACTAAAAAAGCTGATGTGTATCTAAGCATGGCGAAGATCCATCAGGTACAGGGACAGAAAGTTTCGGCTAGAGAAAAAGCCAGAGAAGCCCTTAAAAATGACCCGGCCCTGTCTGACGCTTATATTTTAATAGGTGATCTTTATATGGCCAGTTTCGAAGAATGCAAAGGTGGAGAGAGCCGGGTGAAAGACCGATCTGTTTACATTGCTGCTTACAATATGTATCAGCGAGCTGGAAATAGCGAAAGGATGACCATGGCCAAGGCACAATTCCCTTCAATAGAAGACATTTTCAATGAAAGTTACGAAGAAGGACAATCTGTTTCTACAGGTTGCTGGATTGGGGAAACCGTAAAACTTGAGCGAAGACCCCAGTGATCTTCAAAAGATTAAATATCAAAACGGTCATGGTTTTATGCTGTGACCGTTTTTTTGTTTGGGGAGCGTTGGTTATCGTGCTTTCTTCAAGCTGTCAGAAAGATTCTGGAAAAGTGATCAATGAGGTGTATGAGGGACCTTTGATTGCTATCGACAGCGTGTATACTGAGATGAGTGATGAGGGAAAAATTGTAGTGAAGCTCAGGGCACCCAAGCAACTCGACCTGGCCAATGGTGATACAGAGTGGCCTGATGGTCTTTACCTCGAATACCTCAACATGGAAGGTGAGATCACCTCAACATTTGTGGCTGACTATGTCTATAAGGACTCCAAAGAAAACGTTTATCAGGGAGAAGGCAATGTGGTAGTACAAAACCGCAGCAATGGTGATGAGCTCAATACGGAAGAACTTTTTTGGGACCCAGTGGATGAAACATTTTATACCGATAGGTTCGTTACGATCAAATCTGATGACGAAGTACATACCGGCGAAGGACTAAAGGCCAACCAGGATTTCTCTTCCTATCAAATATTAAAACCTTCAGGCACTATAAACATTGTTGATCAATAAGAATGAGCAGGTTTACGATTCATCGATCAAAGGAATGCTTCCTAATTCTTTTTTAGACTAAACCTGTGACGACTGCAAATCAATTAAAAAACTTATGAAAGGAGTTGATGCCATTATCTTTTATGTGGGAGTAGCATTTTTTATGATAGGCATTTACGAGGCGATGGTTCTGGGAATTGGACATGCTTATGGTATCTTTATGATCAGTCTGATTCTATTTTTTGTTTATGGCTATCGTAAGCGAAATAAAAAAAAGTGATTGTTTAGATGATTGATCCGACCCTGTTTTCAGCCATTTTAGTATGTCTGCTGTTTTCAGCATTTTTTTCAGGCATAGAAATCGCCTTTATCTCTGCTGATAAATTGCACATAGAAGTGATGAACCTCAAAGGTTCCCTCACAGGAAGGGTATTGTCAGAATTTACCGGGAAAAGGTCACACTTTTTGGCTACCACACTGGTAGGGAATAACTTATCCATCGTGCTCTACGGTATATTGATGGCCAAGCTGATTGAGCCTTTCCTCTATGCTGTACTGCCGGAGGCCCTCAATGCGGATATTTTTATTCTGGTCATTCAATCCCTTATTTCTACACTCATTGTCCTGGTTACCGCCGAGTTTCTCCCCAAAAGCATATTCCTGATCAATCCTGACTTCATGTTGCGGCTGTGTGCCCTACCAATGGCCCTCATTTACTTTCTGCTCTATCCCGTAGTGATGCTTATCGTGATCACTTCCCGGTTTATGATCATCCATATTTTAAGGTTTGATTACTCAGAAGATAGACCCGTATTTGGACTTACTGACCTCAATAACTACATCAAGAAGAATCTCCTTGATCTGGATAATGAAGAGGAGACAGAGATAGATGCCAAGATCTTCAACAATGCCATTGAATTTAAATCAGTGAAGGTGAGGGAATGCATGATCCCCCGGACAGAGCTGATCGCTGTGGATGTAGAAGGAAAAATTGAAGACCTTAAGCAAGCTTTCATCGAAAGCGGGCATTCTAAGATATTGATATACCGAGAGTCGATAGATGATGTGATAGGGTATTGTCATTCCCTGGAAATGTTTAAAAAGCCCACTGAGATCAAGCAGATACTGACTCCTGTGTTGATTGTGCCGGAAACCGTACTGGCCAATGAGTTGCTCATCCAGTTTATCACTGAGCGTAAAAGCATTGCACTGGTGGTGGACGAATATGGGGGTACATCTGGTATTGTGACCATGGAGGATGTGATCGAAGAAATATTTGGGGAGATCAGAGATGAGCATGACGATGAGTATCTGGTAGAGGAAGCTATCGATGAGCACAATTTTATCCTTAGTGCTCGCCATGAAATCGATTATCTTAACGACAAATATGACTGGGAACTGCCTGTTGGAGATTATGATACCCTCGGAGGACTCATTTTATCCATTCATGAAGACATCCCACATGTAGATGAAGAAATTGACATTCCGCCCTTTAAATTCACTATTTACAGCATGGAAGACAACCGAATAGACAAAGTAAAGATCTTTGTTGGGGAGAAGGCTGATTCTTAATTAGATACACTGAAAAGAACATTTTTTAATTAGTGGGGGACTCGTTATTTTTGCCCCCCTTATCACCTTATGTGAGTCGAGACTATGGCGTTGATTAATACACTTAGAAAGAGAATGGGCAAGATCGTTGTCGGTGTTGTGGCATTCTCAATGGTTGCTTTTATTCTGGCAGACTTTTTACAGTCTGGTTCCGGATTGATTGGAAATGACAATGAGATCGGAGAGATCGCTGGTCAGGAGATTACGTATGAAGAGTTTCAACGACAGGTTGATGAGCTCTCTTATGTATTTGCAGTCAATCAAAACAGAAACCCTTTAACCGAGGATTTAGCGATGATCCGGGAGCAAGCCTGGAATAAGCTCATCCTGGAAGAGGTTTATTACCCACAGTTCGAAAAGCTTGGGATTACAGTAACCGATGCTGAAGCCATCGATATGGTTCAGGGGAATAACATCAACCCACAGATCAGACAGACATTTACAGATCCTAATACCGGACTATTTCAACGTGAAAATATCGTTCGCTATCTAGGGTCAATCAATCAGGATCCTCAGCAGAAGGCTGCCTGGTTGACTTTTGAGAATACCCTGTCACCTATTCGGAAGCTGACCAGGTATGAGTCATTGTTGGACAAGACCAATTACGTTACCAAAGCCGAAGCTAAAGCAGCTTATGAGGCACAGACGTCCAATGTTTCGGTAGAATATTTTTACGTACCCTTCTACGCTATTCCTGACAGCACCATTGAGGTGTCTAGAAATGAAATGGAGAAATACCTGAACGATCACTCAGAAGAATTTCAACTTGAGGAATCCCGCAGCTTGAATTACGTGTTGTTCCCCATCGAGCCATCGGCGGCCGACTCCGCTTTTATGCTTAGGGAGATCAATGCCTTGAAAAAAGGGCTTGAAAATGCTCAAAATGATTCCACTTACGCTTCGATCAATTCTGATGGATTCCAACCATTTACCGTAATCAACGATCCGGAGATGCTTCCGGAGGTCCTTAAAGGCCTAGAGCAGGGAGCTGTGACAGAACCACAAATCATCAACGGACAATATCAGATCTACAAATTATCTGAGTACGGTGAGGGAGATGAATATTACAGCAATGTAAGTCATATATTGCTTCCTACGCAGGGTCAAACTCCTGAAGCAAAAGAGAATACACGTTTGATGGCGGAAGGCATTATTGAGCAACTGAACAATGGAGCTGATTTTGCTACGCTGGCGGCCATGAATAGCGCCGACCAAAGCAATAGCCAGAACGGTGGGCTATTGGGCTGGGTGGGTGAATCCAGCTCGCTGGTACAGCCTTTTAAAGATGCCATTTTTAGTTTCGACGGAACAGGTGTGATTCCCGAGCCGGTGGAGACGCAATTTGGATATCACATTGTCAGGGTGAATGAGCCAAAAACTACTCAGGTGATCAAGTATGCAAGGATTGTGAAAGATTTTTATGCCAGCGATGAAACGCTGAATGAGATATACCGACAAGCTGACCTTCTTTCTGTCAACAGCACAGATGTGACCACTTTTAAATCCACTGCGGAAGCATCAGGATATACAATAAGAAATGCTTCAGGTCTGGGTAAAAATGACACACGCGTTGGTACCATTACCGACGCAAGATCAGTTGTGCTTTGGTTGTACAATGATGCTTCTACTGGAGAAGTATCCGAGGTTTTTGAGCTGGGGAATTACTACATGACGGCAGTGATGACCGGTAAACAGGAAAAAGGAACAGCCAAGCTGGATGCTATTGTCAATGAAATTGAGGTTAAAGTGAGGAACGAGAAAAAAGCTGCAATCATCAAAGAAAAAATTGCTGATATCGTAGGTGATGACTTTGAGGCAATGAGCGATGTGTATGGAAGTGATGCAAGAGCAGGCGAAGCCGATCTTACACTAAGCTCCAACTCGTTTACTGGAATAGGTTTTGCTCCCGAGGCTGTTGGAATTGCTTTCTCACTCAATGAAGGTGAAAAGACCAACCCTTTCGTAGTGACCAATGGAATCCTGATGGTTCGTGCTGTAACGAAGAGCATACCCGAGGAGTTAGAAGATTATTCTACATACATTGCTCAGGTGCAGGCAGAACGACAGGCTCAAAAGGAAATCATTACGAATTTCCCGCTGACTTTTGCTCCATTCTTTATCTCTGAGAGGCTGCATAAAGCAGTAACTGATTTTGCGGAGATCAATGATCTTCGCTACAAGTTCTTCTGATTTGATTTATTTTCTTCAATTGAATCAATTAAATTGAAGGGATGAGTTGGGATATTGAATCTTTCAGGGATAAAGTAGAATCTGAGCATACCTTCCCGGGTGTTTATATTTTTAAGTTCATTGTCCCTTCAGAAAAGAAGGATGAAATCCTTGAGCTATTACCTCATGGCAAGACGTCCATGAGGTCTAGTTCCAACAATCACTATGTCAGCATCACATGCCGGGCAGAGTTAAGCAGTAGCCAGGATGTGATAGAAGTATACTTCGAGGCCAATAAGGTCGAAGGCACCATTGCACTCTAATCCAAATCACTATGTGGAAGCAAGAGAACAACAAACTCAAAAGGACCATCGAATTTGATGATTTCGTTTCAGCATTTGGGTTTATGACCCAGGTGGCGATCATCGCAGAGCGAATGAACCATCATCCCAACTGGAGCAACTCCTATAACAAAGTAAGCTTTGAGCTTAGTACCCATGATGTGGGTGGTAAAGTTACAGAGCGTGACCGAGAGCTGGCTGCAGCCATTGATAAAATTCTGGCTGGATGAGCAAAGAGACTGTGCTGTATTTAGTAGCCACCCCGATAGGAAACCTGGGGGACATTACATACAGAGCAGTAGAAATACTTCAGTCTGTTGATAAGATACTTGCTGAGGATACCAGGACCAGCGGTGTACTGCTCAAGCACTATGGGATCACCACGCCCATGGAAAGTTTTCATGCTTTCAATGAACACCATAAAGTAAATCAGGTAATCGAAAGGTTGAAAAAAGGAGAGCGCCTGGCGCTGATTACTGATGCGGGTACGCCGGGCATTTCTGATCCGGGATTTTTATTGGTCAGGGAAGCATTGAAAAATGACCTTTCGCTGGAATGTCTACCCGGAGCCACTGCCTTTGTTCCTGCACTCGTACAGTCGGGATTTCCCTGTGATCGGTTTATATTTGAAGGATTCCTGCCTGCCAAGAAGGGAAGACAGACGAAGTTGAAACAGCTGGCTGAAGAAGATAGAACAATAATTCTGTACGAATCCCCACACAGATTATTGAAAACACTGGAGCAACTGAGTGAGCTCATGGAACAAAGATTGGTCTCCGTATCAAGAGAGTTAACTAAAAAGTTTGAAGAAACAGTCAACGGAACTTTTGAAGAGGTGATCAGCCATTTTAAAGACGGGACTGTAAAAGGTGAATTTGTAATTGTCATCGGAGCCAAATGAAAATCGAAGATATCGTAAAGGAAACAGAACAGATCGTTAAATCCTGCGGAGAGTTTATCAGGGAAGAATCTCAGAAGTTTTCTCTTGAGGATGTTGAGCTGAAGGGTAAAGCTGACCTGGTATCTTATGTGGACAAACAATCTGAAAAGCGTTTGGTCAAAGAGCTAAAAAAATTGCTGCCGGAAGCGGGATTTATTACTGAAGAGGGCACAATAGACCAGCAAGTGAAGGAATATACCTGGATCGTTGACCCACTTGATGGCACAACCAACTTTGTTCATGGGATTCCCTCATACGCAGTCAGTGTTGGGCTAAGAAAAGGAGAGGAAATTGTCATGGGGTTTGTCTACGAAATCAACCGGTCGGAGTGCTTTTATGCATGGAAAGATGGAGGAGCTTACCTGGATGGAAATGCCATTCGTGTTTCCCCGGTGATGGATATCGAGGAGGGACTTTTTTCTACCGGCTTTCCTGCCAATGATTTCCCAAAGGTTGACGAATACCTTACCATTCTCAAAGAATTGCTTTCTCAGTCACGAGGCTTACGAAGGATGGGCAGTGCAGCATCGGACCTTGCTTATGTGGCATGTGGCAGGCTTCAGGGATTTTTTGAATACAACCTAAAACCCTGGGACGTAGCCGGAGCCTGTGTGATTATTAAAGAGGCGGGCGGTTATGTCTCCGACTTCAAAGGTGGAAATAACTATGTGTTTGGTGGCGAGATCATAGCAGCCTGTGGGGCTCACCCACAACTGGTGAATCTCATCAATCAGCACTGGCACGCCTAAAAACCTAATCGTACGGTGCCTTCCTTGGTGTGACTCCCGCATTTTTCAGTTGGCGTAGTGCAATCATGCCCAAACCTTAGAGCCTTCCGAGCAGTTTTTGCACATCTCGATTTGGCTGCGGGAGTGAAACAGCGATTCCCTGAAGTTTTGATAGGCGCGAGAATGCCATATTTCATTGAAATTTTGTTGATCCAGCCTGCCCATGGGATGTTCCGCATCCTTGTCGAAGCAGCAGGGCACCACCTGACCATCCCAGGTGATCACACAGGAGTGCCACATCTTCCAGCATTCGTCAGTCACTTTGTATTTGAGTTCGTACTGTCCCTGCTGGTTTTTTGTGTATCGTGAATATTTTTCATCAGATGGGATCAACGGGCTGCCATCTGCATATTCATAAATCTGGGCCGTTTTAAAAGCCACTTTATCCACACCATACGATTTGGCGAGCGTCTTCACTTCTTCAATCTGATGTTCGTTGGGGCCAACAACCAAAAACTGCCAGACTACCTCCGGTGTAGCACTTTTAAGGTTCTTTTTCGCTTCAATGATCTTTTGGGTGCCGGCCAGCACTTTTTCCAGTCTCCCATTTTTGCGGTACGACTCATAGACCTCCTGCGTGGTACCATCAATAGAGATGATCAGCCTGTCCAGGCCGGATCGAACCGTTTTTTCAGCTTGCTCATTGGTAAAGAAATGCGCATTGGTAGACGTAGCTGTATAAATATTTTTTTCATGCGCATATCTTATCATTTCACTCAACCCGGGGTGGAGATAGGGTTCCCCCTGAAAGTAGAGGATCAGGTAGGTAAGTGTTGGAGAAAGTTCGTCGATGATTTTCTGATACAGTACCTTATCTATTTTACCGGTAGGTCTGGTAAACGAGCGCAATCCACTGGGGCATTCCGGACAACCGAGGTTGCATGCTGTTGTTGGTTCGATGGAGATACTGATGGGCATTCCTGAAATCCGTGGTTTTCCGGTCATCCTGGATTTTTGATAACTCAGGTATACAGAAAACGCATTGATTAATCGTTTAAAGGTTAGCTTTGAGGCCAATTGAAGTGTATCACTTACGCTGATGAACATACTTTAAACATACAAATTTTGAAGCCAACAACCCTCTTATTCTACTTGCTTCTCCTATCAGGAATACTATTTCCGTCAGCAGCTAATTCACAGCAAGTATCTCTTTCCAGTCAGGCAGAGATTTCTGTCATGACATTAGGACCCTACCAGGGAGAAATATATTCGGCATTTGGTCATACGGCCATCCATGTCAAAGATCCCATGAACAGGGTGGACTGGGTGTTTAATTATGGTGTTTTTGATTTTGATCAGGAAAATTTCTTTTGGAATTTCGCCAGAGGCAAACTGTTGTATCAACTGGGCCTTTCTGATTATGGTCGCTTCGTTAATCATTATATTGGTGAAAACAGGTATGTGATCGAACAATACCTGAATCTGACCCAACTGGAAAAGCAGGAGATGGTTGACTTTCTGGTCAATAACTACAAGCCGGAAAACAGGGAATACAACTACAATTATGTCTATGACAATTGCTCAAGCAAAGTACCGGAAATTCTGGGCAAGATCTTCCCCGGACGGATTGACTATAATCACTACTTTGTAAAAGAAGGGACAACTGTCAGAGACCTGATGGATGAATACCTTGTCTATCAGCCTTGGGGGGACTGGATCATTGATGTGGGTCTGGGTTACGAAATTGACAAGGAAGCGGCTCCGGAAACATACATGTTTCTGCCGGATTATGTCAAGCTCGCTCTGGACAGTGCCAGGTTAAGCACCGACTCTTCAAGTGTGCCTTTGGTGCAGCGTACTGACCTCGTTTATCAATCGAAGCCGGAAGAACAGTCAAATGGAGTTTTCACACCTTTCAACACCTTTATCCTGGTATTTTTCATCATTGGATTCTTTACCAATAGAGATTTTAAGCGAGAAAAAAGAAGCCACTGGGTGGATGTGGTCCTGTTTACGTTCGTTGGTATACTGGCCTGGTGGCTGGTCTTTCTGTGGTCGGCAACGGATCATCTCTCCAAAGAGAACATGAACATCTTCTGGGCAATCCCCTTCCATATTCCACTGGTTTACTTCCTGAATACAAAGAAGCTTAGGAAGTTTTCAATGATCTATTTTCAGCTGGTAGGCATCTGGTACCTTATCCTGCTACTGATATGGGAAGCGATACCACAGCCCCTGCACAATGCACTTCTTCCGCTGGTGATCACCATGATCTTAAGGTGTTTTTATATTGCCTACGACCTGAGGAAAAAACTTAAAGTGACAACCAAATAATGATGTTATAAGTACCCAGGCCAATAAATATCAGGCCAGGTAGCCGATGGACCAGGAACTGATTGTCAGCAATGCTGGAAAATTTTTTCCCAAGAAAAATAATTGACAGCAACAGGATAAAAGTGCCCACTGATATACCGGCCAGATAATGCCAAAATAGTGATCCCTCAAGTGAAATCAGCTTGTGGGTCTGCAGGTAAGCGGTCACCGTAAGCCAATAGGGCAAAGTGAGCGGATTGAGCAATCCAAGAATTAACCCCCTCTTAAAGCCACTTCTTCCGGTAGACTTTACCCGCGCAGAAAAGGACCTCGAATCTGAAGAAGTCCATAGGTTGGCAACTCCTAAAACGACCATCGGTATGGCTGTGATGATATAAAAATGGTCTGTAAACCAGGCGGAATCACTTAGGATCAACTGAAATCTCACCGTAATCCCGGCATAGACAAATTCAACCATAGATGCTGCCAGGGAAAGAAATGCTGCCGCCCTCCGCTTTCCTTTAATGGCCAATTGCATCGTGGAGATATTGATGGTGCCCGGGGGTATAGAGCCCAAATAGCTGACGATGAAAGCAATGAGAAAAACCAGCATCAGGTCGTGTTAAGTGTTTTGTTGTATGCCCTTACTTCCCGAAGTTTTTGCAAACCCTGTTTAAGAGTCCAGTATGGATGACCCCTTCTCTTGTTCTTCAGGCTAATATCCGCTAAAGTAGCCAAATGCCAGATAATGTCACGATAGGCTTGGACGAGCGGGTACCCCGGCTGATAGATATGACCGGGCTCTGCCCCTGCGCCATTCAGCTCCAGGATCTTAAAATTTTGCAGATTCTCAAGATCTACAAAAGATCTGCAACGAAGGTCAAAACGACCGAAATAGAAATCAGGTATTTGATTGGCAATTTCATCGAAAGCTACTTCCAGGTTGTGGCTGATCCTGTCATTTTTATTGAGGAACTGTGTGCCCCGGCAATGATTACCTATCGACTCAATTTCAATTGATTCTCCTTTAGCCGGGACATCTTTCAGTATCGGAGCTATTCTCTTATGGTGCATATCCACCTGGAGACTGGCTCTTGGATTTTTTTCCAGCAAATCCTTGATCGTAGACTCACCATCTCCGGTCACCGTAAGAAATGCTTTTTCAACGATTGAAGTGATCTTTCCTTTGGTTTCGCCGGGTAATCGCACATAGAATACTCCCAGCTCCACGGGATAAGTAACCAATTCCTGCAATAGAAAGGCTACTGGGCATTGGTGAATATATGTCTCCAGTGAGGACGGATCTTTTAGCTTTTCCACAAAGATGCCTCTTTCGCCGATATCGGGTTTAGCGATGATCGGATAGCCTGTTTTTTGAGCGAAATCGAGCGCTTCATCGGTTTTATTTTTTTGAAACAGCCTGGTCTGTGGCAGAAACTTCCCGGGAATAATCTTATAGATGTCGGATTTCTTTTCACCCATCATCCCCCCGAATTCAATAGAGGGGTTGGCAGCAGTAAAAAAGAAGAATGACCTGTATTTAAGTGCGAGCCAGGCGTAATAAAATCCTACGGGAAAATAGAGCAATGAAAAAGGCCAGAACTCCCAGTTTGACCATCTGATCCACCATTTTTTGATTGTGGAAAGTTGATCAGGCATTGATCACTGACTTTTTTGAAATCTTACGGTAGAGCTTGCCACACCAAAATAATCAGGTAGTTCCACATCAGGATAATGGTGTTTCACTCCAATCTTGATCAGGGCCATGTGGTGAATGGCATGCTCAATGTTATAGGCCAATTCCCGATAAAAATTGCTGTCGATCCTGATGGGATCGGGAGTATCTATTTGATAATCAGCTTCCAGTTTCAGTGAAAAATCAGCTTGTTCTTTGTTTAGAAAGTCCCTGATTGATTTGATCACACTTCTGGCTAAAGCTGCGTCCGACTCAATCAGGGAGTCATGCCCACGTTCATCATAGTTGATCACACCATTGTTTTTGGCATCCATCAGGCAGAGGAAGAACTCCAACGTATGGCGTACGTGCTGACCGATGCTGGCCTGGCTGAGTACATCAAGAGGCTTCCCGAAGCCTCCTTCTGGTAATTGGGCAATGACAACATCAAGCTGGTCAAGTATCTGGTGAGCAGATTTGTTAATCGACATATTATCAAAAGCTAATCAATAATAACAAATGTCATGCGATGAGATCAATCACAAACACTAAAATTAAGGTTATTTATTAAGAAAGTAGATGCCGGTAATCGACTTATGTTAATTTGTCAATTACCCGATATATGATTGCACTTTCGAAACCACGACGAATTAAAAAGTTAGCTGTTTTTTGTCTCCTGATAAATTCATCCGATTCCGAATTCATCAACCGCCATTTTTTAGCTGCCTGATCACGTACTGACTCCAGATATTTCTCCTCAGGAATATTAGAAAGGCCCTCATCAATCACATCGTCGGGTAGCTGGAATTTCTGAATTCCATACCTGATTTTGATTTTCCCCCACTTATTGAACTCAAACTTATCGTGGCAGTAGGCGTTGGCGAAACGTTGTTCGTCCAGAAAGTTGTCGTTTTTAAGCTGTGAGATGATCTCTTCGGCTTGTAGAAAAGAAAGGCCCCATTTGATCAGTTTTTCCCTGACCTGCTGGGGTGCTCGTTCCCTCGAAGAACAGTAACGCATTACTTTGGCCAGTGCCTGCTTTTTGAGGGGTCCAGCCATTACTTGTAGTATCCTTTCCTCTTCAGTACAACATCAAGAAATCGGATCTCGTTTTCATTGTTGAAAATCTTGTGCGGGAAATAGAGCAGCTGAGCTTTGCTGGCATACAATACAAAAAAGTTTTTGCCATGTCGGGCTCTTTTGATTTGTTCCCACTTCATGGGCATACCCTGCTTGTTGTTGAGCTTGATCAGGATCTGCTGACTGCTGATCTCGTAAGAGAGTTTCTGAAACATAAACTTACCCTGTTCAAGCTGGGTGACGCCCGCAAATTGGATCAGCCAGAACAAGAAGTATAGGCCAAGCGCTATGGTGGCGCCTATGATCCACCACCAATTGGGGATCCAGAAATAACCGGCACATATCGCCAGGTAGATGGGGGCTACCCACCATTGCTGAGCTACTAAGCCCATAAATGCCTGTTTGATATATACCTTGGTAGGAAGTTGATATTTTTTAGTTCTTACAATCATTCTTTATCTGCTTTTAAACTCATGTCCAGGCTTCTGTACGAATGCGTCAAAGCACCCACAGAGATGTAGTCTACACCTGTTTCAGCAATTTCCCGGATGTTCTTTTCATTGATGCCCCCGGAAGCCTCAGTTTCTTTTGTCTTATTCACTTTTTGTACGGCCAGGCGCATCTCAGAGGGGAGCATATTGTCCAGTAAAATTCTCTTTACCTGAGACAGCTCCAGTGCTTCCTCCAGCTCTATCATGCTCCTGACCTCTACCTCTATATCGATGTCCAGTTCTTTTTCTTTCAAATACTGAACAGATGCATTGACCGCTTTTTTAATGCCACCAGCATAGTCTACATGGTTGTCTTTGAGCAAAACCAGGTCGTACAGGCCAAACCGGTGATTTACACCCCCGCCAATGGCTACAGCCCATTTTTCCATCATCCGAAAATTGGGAGTCGTTTTGCGGGTGTCGAGTAATTTGGCATTTGTCCCCTCAATCATCTTGTTTAGCTTAAAGGTGTAGGTGGCAATACCACTCATTCTTTGCATACAGTTTAGCACCAGCCGCTCGCTTTTCAGAATATTCCTCGTATTGCCAGACACTATCAATGCAATGTCACCACTTTCGACCCAGTCTCCATCTTTTTTCTTTACCTCTACCTTCATCGATGGATCCACATGATGAAAGATCATTTCTGCCAATTCGATACCAGCAATAACGCCACTGTCCTTGATCAGCAATCTGGCCCTGCTTTTGTCAGATTCGGGAATAGAGCCAAGCGAAGTATGGTCTCCATCTCCAACATCTTCAGTGAGAGCAGATTTAATGAATTTGTTGATGCGAGCTTTTGATAAGTAGGTCAAAGCCATGGTGGGGGCAAAAATAGGCTACTGAAATATTTATCAGGCTATTCTCTGCTAAAATTGATGGTGTCTATTCTAAAATTGGATCCTACTTTTTTGATAAGCATGACTACTCTGTAGCTCCCATTGCTCACCGTATATGTGCCAATGGTATATTTTAATCCTTCCGGAGAAGATCCATGGTGTATGTATCTGAAGTTTTTTGGTGGATTTTTCATGAAAAAGTCCTTTATTACCACCTCAGCCTGTGATTTGCTGTAGTTAGTACTCTTTCCATCAATCTTGATTTCCAGGTTATCATTACAGTATTTAATGAGCTCTTTGGAGCTCCCCGCTTTCATGGCCGCACTGATATTGTTGAGTGTCTGATCCTCCTGTTGCATGGGGGCAAACAACATCAGAAATGCTGATATCAGAAATTGAGTTATTATCATGACATAAAATTATCAAAAATTACGCCAAGTATTCAGAATTAATTGAATGATTAGTCTTTCATGGAACATTAGCTTACAGTCAAGGTTTATATTTGCACCATGGACAAAAAAGTAATACTTATCATACTTGACGGCTGGGGGATTGCTACTAATAAGGATGTTTCTGCAATCGACAAGGCCAAAACACCTTTTGTAGACGGACTATACTCCAAATATCCTAATAGTACACTTGAAGCTTCGGGACTTGCGGTAGGCTTGCCGGAAGGACAAATGGGTAATTCTGAAGTAGGTCACATGAATATCGGAGCCGGACGTGTGGTGTACCAGGATCTGGTAAAGATCAACAATGCTGTGAAGGATGGTTCATTGGCCAAGGAACCGGCGTTGACCGAAGCCTTTAGCTATGCAAAAAAAGAAAATAAGAAGGTCCATTTCATCGGATTGGTCTCAGATGGTGGCGTGCACTCGCATATCCTTCACCTCAAAGGGCTGATCACTGCAGCCAAAGCAAATGCCTGTGAAAATGTATATGTACATGCTTTTACAGACGGAAGAGATTGTGATCCTAAAAGTGGTTTGGGTTTTGTCCAGGACCTGGAGGATCACATGGCAAAGAATGTGGGTAAGGTAGCCAGTGTGGTAGGAAGGTATTATGCCATGGACAGGGATAAGCGATGGGAACGAGTGAAACTGGCCTATGATGTGATGGTAAAGGGTGAAGGTGAAGGCTACCAAGAGGTAACAGCGGGGATTAAAAAGTCCTACGAAGCCGATGTGACGGATGAGTTTATCAAGCCGATTGTCCATACGGAAGGTGGTAAACCTGTTGGTAATATTGAAGAAGGCGACGTCGTGATGTGTTTCAATTTCCGTACCGACCGTGGTAGGGAGATTACCGAAGTGCTGACCCAATCAGATTTTCCGGATCATGGGATGAATAAGCTGAAGCTGTACTACCTCACCATGACCAACTATGATGATACATTCAAGGATGTGAAGGTGGTCTTTGATAAGGACAATCTGAGTAATACCCTTGGAGAAGTGCTGGCCCGACATGGCAAGAAGCAGATCCGGATTGCTGAGACAGAAAAATATCCACATGTGACCTTCTTTTTCTCTGGGGGTCAGGAGACCGAATTCGAAGGCGAGAGTCGTATCCTCTGTCCATCGCCCAAGGTAGCCACTTATGATCTGCAGCCGGAGATGAGTGCCAATGAAATCAAAGACAAGATCATTCCAGAGCTTAAAAAGCAGGAAGCATCATTTATTTGTCTGAATTTTGCCAATCCCGATATGGTTGGACATACAGGCGTATTTGAAGCTGCAGTGAAAGCTTGTGAAACAGTAGATCAATGCGCCAAAGCCGTAGTAGAGGCTGCGCTGGAGAATGGATATACCAGCATCATCATTGCTGATCATGGCAACTCAGACATGATGATTAATCCGGATGGTTCACCTAATACTGCACATACTACCAACCTTGTACCGGTAATCGTCGTAGATAATGAATTCAAAGGAAAGGTGAAGCCGGGTAAGCTGGGGGATTTAGCCCCGACGATCTTAAAGCTTATCGGTCTGCCAATACCGGATGAAATGACTGGTGATGTGCTAATATGAAGCAATTTTTCTTGATGGTAAGTTTAGCGATCCTGTTCAGCTGCAATGAAACAGGTGAAAAGGTGCTGGGGGTGAAAGAATATTTCGATCTGGACTCGCTCCTGGATCGTCAGATTGTCTTGCTCGCTGAAGCCAATCAACAAATGAATAAACAGGTGGTGCTGGATGGAGTACAGGAGAATGCTGTATTTGATCCAGACACGACCAGGCTCAGGGGAGAGTTCAAAATATTCAGGGAATTCGATTTGAATAAAACCAATTATGTAGGGGCTTACGAAGAAAACACCTCCGGGAATAAGGTGAGGTATGAGCTCAAGCCTGATCAAAAAAGTCCTGTGAGATTTCTTGAAATTGAGACCAGCAATGATGAGATCAGGCAAATAGAAGGGCTGTTTCTTGAGGACAAGGAGATTTACCAGCATCGAAGAGAAATAAAGATAAGTTTCTCTGAAGGGCTCATCTCAGCATATTCAATCCGAGGGTTCCAGGATATGGTTATGAAAGATACAGTCCATTTTCAGACAGATGTCAGGTTTCAGTGATCAAAGCCACCTCTTGGTTTTGATATAGATGATCATCAGCAATGTAGTGACACCAATGAGGAGGTAGAATCCTTTGGGATAGGCAAATTCCCAGCCGAGCTCCGGCATGTGTTCAAAATTCATCCCATAAACCCCGGCAATGAAGGTCAAAGGAATGAAAATGGTAGCAATGATCGTCAGCACTTTCATCACTTCATTCATTTTAATACTCAGCTGAGAAAGGTAGATATCCATGATATTTGATATCATTTCCCGATAGATGTCAATATTTTCTACTACCTGCTTCACATGATCCACCGTATCTCTAAGGAAAACCAGCGTACTCGGACTAAAGACCTCTGATTCTTTGTTTTCCAATCCCATCAGGGCGTCCTTTACCGGAAAGATGTACCGTCTCAATTGTAAAATGTCGCGTTTCAGCTGTTGAATGTCTTTTAGCTCAACCCGGTCCGGGCGTCTTACCACTTGCTCATCCAGGAATTCAATTCTATTCCACACTTCATCCAATGCCTCATAATAGTAGTCTATGATAAGGTCCAGCAGCATATAGGCCAGGTAGTCGGCTCCACGCTTTCGCGCCCGCCCTTTGTCATCTCGTAAACGTTTTCTGACACTGTCAAAAATATCTCCCGGCTTTTCCTGAAAACAGATCACATAGTTATTGTGCACAATGATCCCCGCCTGCTCAATATCCAATTTTTTGAATTCCTGGTTGTAATTGATCATTTTGAGTGTGATGTACAGGTAGTCATCGTATACCTCCATCTTCGGACGCTGGCCAGTATCTACTACATCTTCCAATGTCAATGGATGTATGTCCAGCATATCGCCAATCTTTTTGATCAACTCCGTATCATGTAATCCCTGTATATTGATCCAGGTCACAGTCTTATTGTGGCTGTAATTGACCAGTTCATCCGGATTCAGAATGTTCACTTCATGCATGTTACCATCTGTATAATCGATAACTTCAATCAGGACATTTTCCGCATGAATTTTTCCGGTGTAAATAATACTACCCGGAGACAATCCGGTTTTGGGTCTTTTTTTACTTCCCCGGATTGGATTGAGTGGGTTGAGGGATTTTAAGGTCTTATAGTTTACTTTATTGGATAGTTTCATCGGGATTAGATTGGTGATCTCTGCTGAAGAGTCATGCAATTCTGCATATAGGGAGATGCTAAAGTAAGAAGCATGATGAGTCTAAACCAAAATTTCTTCCTGGTCTCTTTTTCGGGTAGTTGGGTCTCCGGGAAGGCAAATACCTGGTGGCAGATCTAATTTGGGGGGAGTAATTATCGGGAGTCCACCATCCTCATCCGAATCGTTGTCTTTCTTTTTTCTCCTGTTATGGTGAATAAAGAGTACGCATAACAGGACAGCGTACACAAAACCAAACAAAAGAAGATCAACAGCAATACTCATCATATTCACATTAAATTAACTGATAATTTGCTCTGATCAAAACACAAACAAAATAAACTTCGTTTTTGGACATTAAAAGCCTATTTTATTTATTGGGTAATATTTGCTTACTTTTGTAAGCCGTTTCGAAAAATTTCAACCTCTAGGAGAAAGACTAACTAATTTACTAAATCACCATTTGCTGTATGTTTCTAAGTATTTTTTCTGGAGAAAATGAAGGTTTACTCTTTGGGATATTTGGTGTCGTTATCGTTGCTTTCCTCATCGTCGACCTCGGACTTTTCCATAAAGCTCATCACAAGGTTTCTCAGCGCGAGGCGCTGCTCCAAAGTTTGTTTTGGGTGGGAGTTTCATGTATTTATGGTGGACTGATCTATTTCTATGGGGATGGATCGGCCAGTACCCTGGAATTTTTCTCCGCTTACGTCACGGAAAAAGCGCTTTCTGTCGACAATATTTTCGTTATCCTGTTGATCCTCAGATACTTCAAAGTACAAGAAGAGCATTACCACAGCATCTTGTTTTGGGGTATTCTCGGTGCCATTGTATTCAGAGCCATTTTCATATTTGTGGGAGCATTTGTGATCTCACAGGCACATTGGATCCTGTACATTTTTGGTGCCTTCCTGATCTATTCCGGTATAAAGATCTTCAGCGACGATGAAGAAATGGAAATTGAGCCTGAAAAGAATATCCTGCTGAGATACGCCAAGAAAATATTGCCCCTCACCACGAAAGACGATGGTGGGAAATTCTGGTTGAGAGAGAATGGAAAATTATTCTTCACGCCACTCTTTTTGGTGATCATCCTGATCGAGTCAACAGATTTGATCTTTGCGGTGGACTCCATTCCTGCTGCTTTTGCCATCACCCAGAATGAATTTGTGATCTATACTTCCAACATCTTCGCGGTGATGGGATTGAGGGCCATGTTCTTCCTGCTGGCTAATGTGCTGGACCGGTTTTATCTATTACAAAAAGGGCTTTCCATTGTGCTTATTTTCATCGGAGCCAAAATGATGCTGGAGATGGAGATCATACAGCAAGGGCTGGCATATGTCTTAGGAGTGGAGCATATCCACATACCCATCTATTTGTCTTTTGCAGTGATTATGGGAGTGCTGATTGGCTCAATCGTCCTTTCTCTGATGTTCCCAAGAAAACCCGAGCTGGTCAAGTCCCAATAATTGCTATTGTGGCCTGAGGTCTTCCTATCCTAAAAAACAGGCTGGAGGCTCTTGTCGAAAGCAGATTACTATCAGAATTTGGTATATTGGATCATGATAAAAGTTAATCTATCAGGTTCGGTTTTACTTTTTGTAGCCCTACTTTGCATCCAGTGCAACAATCAAAAAAAAGGAAAAGCTGAGATGGCCACAGATACTCACACAAATACTTACCAGGTAAAAAAGATCAACGGATCACAAGAAATAGATGCAGACTGGGACAAACCCATTTGGAAAGAAACACAATCGTTGCAGCTGAAAAATTATATGGGGGACAAGCCTGATCACTTCCCCGAAACAAGCGCTAAAGTGAGGTATGATGAGGACCACATCTATGTGATCTTCCAGGTTCACGACAGGTATATCAGGGCGATTGCCAAAGAGACCAACGGCAGGGTCTATCAGGACAGCTGCGTGGAGTTCTTTTTTTCACCAGGTGAGGACGTAGATCGGGGGTATTTCAATTTTGAAGCCAATTGTAAAGGCGTCTATTTATTCCAATATCACCCGGGTAGTGATGGCAGCAAGGGGTCATTTACCCAGGAGGAATATGACCAAATCACGATCTCACATTCTTTGGAAAGGGATGTAGAAGTTGAGTCTTCAGAGCCTGAGACCTGGACTTTGGAATACAAAATCCCTTATAGCATCCTATCAAATTATATACCTGTTGATAAACCGAAGCCAGGAGTGATTTGGAGAGCCAATTTTTACAAGTGCGCCGATAAAACTTCTCACCCCCATTGGCTTACGTGGGCTCCTGTTGACCATCCAACACCCAATTTTCATTTACCCGAATACTTTGGGCAACTGACTTTTGAATAGTTGATATAAACTCAAATGCCAGTTATTCGATGACAAAAAAAGCGTGAAATTACTTCCACGCTTTTCATAAAAGTCAATTAAAGCTAATCCAATACTTGTTTTGACTGATATATTTTAACCTGTCCGTCATCCTCAGAAGATACAATCAACATGCTGTATCCATTTGGACTCTCAGTATGAGGAACAAACACGAGACCTTCAGGGGCATCACCTGTTTCAAATACAGCGATGAACTCAGGTGCAGCAGGGTTGCTGATATCATAAAGCGAAACAGCATCCACCCTTTCTAATCCAACAAATGCGATGGTTCTTCCTCCAACCATTCCAACAGTTACGCCTTCTGGTTCTACGCCTTTGTTATCACTTCTTCCTTCATCATAGGCTCCGGAAAGATTTGTTACAAGGTCACGCTCAAGTGCGCTGCCGGAATCGTAGTATAGCTCACCTGTACTGGTCCAGATAGAAAATGATCGGGTACCAAAGCTATATAGCTCTTCATACAAGCCATCGCCATTGGCATCACCCAGTGTAGTGGTGATGGTAAGTCGACCCAGGTTTTCTTCATTTTGCAGCTCAGAGTCAGTGAATACGTTAGGGTCGAGCTCCAGATCTTCTACCCTGGCTTCTTCCACATAGGTGTCATATTCTCTGGCATCCCCTTCATTTGCCGTAATAATATAGGTAGCGCCTCCGCTGGTGAAGGTAGCCAGAGCATCCGGTTGATAGATACCGAAAGTAGGAACCGGCTTGAAGGCAATTACATCATCTCTATCACTAGGGTCCATTTCATTGCCAGCTGCTGAATGATCTTTGAAGCCCAGAGGGACAATGTCAGAAATTGTTCCGGACACGACATCCACAATGGCTATACCATTATTTTCCTGTAGCGAAACATAGGCTGTTTTGGAATCATCTGACACGGCTATGTATTCGGGCTCTGTATCCTGACTGAGTGTTACATTGGGCCCAAAAACGCGATAACCCTCCGCTTCTAGGGTTGCTGTTTCATTTTCGAATGCTGAAAATCCTGCAATCTTTACACTAAAATCAATGGTGGAAATGATGGCGACAGAACCTTCAGGGTCCACCCTGTAATCAGCATTGGGTTCACCTTCGTTAGCCGCCAGGATGTAAGCCCCATCCGGTGTGAACGTAACCATGTCAGGCAGCGCACCAACGGTTACAACTTTCAATTCGGTATGGTCTTCTGTACTAAAGACAACGACACTGCCATTTTCCTGAGCTGTGTTGGCTTCGATGGCGGCTGCAAGCATTCCATTTTTTACAGCAACACTATTTACTCCACCACCATAGTTTGAAACAGGAATATTCCCTGAGATCACCGGAAATGTGGGATCAGAAAGATCTAATACATCAATTTTAGAATCAGCTTCGTTGTTAACTACAAATAGTTTTTTGGTCAAAGGATCAAATGCAGAGATTTCTGCTGCCCCTTCGCCTCCTATTGAGATGGAACCGACCTCGGTAAAGTCCTCAATGTTTTCATCAGGACCATTATCGTCTTCACCCGCATCGTTACAGGCAGTGAACATTATTATAGATAAGAAAAAAAGAGTTAGGTAATAATTTTTCATAAGGATTTTAAATTTTACCGCAAATAAGTCTACCCATATCTACTCTCTGTTAAGGCATGTTTATCCTATGTTGAAGATTCATCTGCCGATGTAAACTTTTCTTTAAGGTTTTTTATCAATGGATAGTTTCATGACCTTAACTTGCAGTTCAGGGAGTTATAGTCATGTCACATTTCAGGCTGTGTAATCCGTCTTGCTTATCTTCCTGGCAGTTAAAAAGTATAAGAATATCGATTTTCGATCAATATGATAAAGCAAACATTACAGGCAATATTTTTCATAATTACAGTTTTTCTATTGAGTTGTGGGACACCTGAAACGAAAAGTGAGGAGCGGCCAAACATCCTCTTTATCATGTCTGATGACCATGCCTACCAGGCCATCAGTGCATATTCTGATCACCTGATAGAAACTCCCAATATTGACCGGCTTGCCAAAGAAGGGATGCTGTTTACCAATGCGAGTGTGACCAATTCAATTTGTGCTCCCTCCAGAGCCACGATACTCACAGGAAAGCATACACACATCAATGGTAAGATTGACAACATAACGCCTTTTGATACCACTCAGGTAACCTTCCCACAGCTTTTTCAGGATGCCGGCTACCAGACGGCCATGTTTGGCAAGCTGCATTTTGGCAATAACCCAAAGGGTGTGGATGACTTCATGATTCTTCCTGGTCAGGGAAGCTATATCAACCCCAGGTTTATCACGGCCACGGGAGACACAACGATTACCGGATATGTTACCGACATCATCACAGATTTGACCCTCGACTGGCTGGATAAGAAAAGGAACCCGGAAAAACCTTTCCTCATGATGTATCTGCACAAGGCACCGCACCGGTCATGGTGGCCAAGTCCTGAGAAGTTTAGAGAATTTCTTGCTAAGACATACCCGGAACCGGAGACCTTATTTGATGACTATGAAAACCGGGGGTCATCTGCAAAAGAGGCTGCGATGACCATTTCGGATGAGATGATATTGAGCTACGACAATAAGGTACTTCCTGATGCAGTAGATCAGGTTGGGAGTGTGGATGACCCCAGAAACAGGCCTTATTTTGAAAACAATGAATATCCGAGGATCAACGCTGCTCAAAGCGTGGAATATTATCCACTCCTGGATTCCATCGCAGAGGACTTCAAGAGAAATTGGCCTACCATGACTTCTAGGGAGCGAATTAGCTGGAAATATCAAAGATACATGCAGGATTATCTTGGCTGTATTTCATCAGTTGATGACAACATTGGAAGAGTACTCGACTACCTGGATGAGCATGGGCTGTCTGAAAATACGCTTGTTGTATATACTTCTGATCAGGGATTTTACCTGGGAGAACATGGCTGGTTCGACAAGCGGTTTATCTACAAAGAATCATTTAAAACTCCCCTATTGATCAGGTGGCCAAATGAGATCAAGCCAGGAATTACCAACAATGAACTGGTTCAAAACCTTGATTTTGCGCAGACGTTCCTGGAAGCCGCACAAATAGATGCACCGGAAGACATGCAGGGTCAGAGCTTTATGCCTTTGCTCAAAGGAGATGCTGAAAGTTGGGACCGGAATAGCGTCTATTATCACTATTATGAATACCCCGGAGCACATATGGTAAAGCGGCACTATGGAATAGTGACGAAGGCATACAAACTGGCGCATTTCTATTACGATGTGGATGAATGGGAACTGTATGACCTGACGGCCGATCCAAACGAGATGAATAATGTATATGATGATCCTGATTATACCGCGATTGTCGAGGAGCTAAAAGGGGAACTTACCAACCTTAGGAAAAAATATAAAGACGCTTCGGAATTGGATCAAAAATATATCGAGCTGTATGAGAATCGAAAGAAGTAGCGTCAACTCAATATATTTTGACTGATTTCCGGTTTTTGGTGCGCAATTGACTAGTTTAATAACTCACAAACCTGTTATAAAAGACTGGATTTGTCGGACCAATCTACTATGAGCGGATTCATAAAAAAAAAGTTCAAAAGGGTATACTTGTCATTGCTGCCATTAATAGTGTGGACGGTCCTTTTAGGATGTTCACCTGAAAGTTCTGAAGAATGGTGGAATGTAAAGCTTAAACGTCAAAACTCATCCCAGGAGTTCTTGTGTATCCTCAAGCTTCAAAAATCAGGTAGTAAATATGAAGGTGAGCTTTCCTCCTATCAGTTTGGCGATCGGGAAGTCAGTAACATCCGAGTGGATAAGTCAGGGATTGCTGCAATGATTACCCTTTGGGAGGATGAGCTTAACTGGCATGCAAGCATTACCAGGAATTCATTGATTGGGACATTGAAGGGACCAGATATTGAGTTTGAAATTCTGGGTGCCCGGATAACATCCACTGCAACTTACCAGCCTCCCGATGTGGAATATACAATTTTGATATCTGATCTTCCTGGAGTGGAAAAAGAGATCAACCATCAGGGGTTGGTTCGCAACATGAACAGGGAGGGTTTTGTCAGAGGGGAACGCATTTACAACAGCAATTGTATCAATTGCCATGGCAGTCCAGAGCATGAGGGCTCGATACCCTTGTCGCTCAAATTTTGGGAGGGGGCATTCAAAGCAGGCAATGATCCCTATTCGATGTATCAGGCCATCAGCAGAGGATTTGCAACCATGCCACCACAGCTGACGCTCACACCACAACAGAAATATGATGTGATCTCCTATATCAGGGAAGAATTTGTCGCTGAACAGAATAAGGAACAGTATTTTCAGATAAATCCGGGCTACCTCGCTTCCATTCCTCCCGGTAATACATTCGGACCTGATGCTCAGCCCTACCATCCATGGGCAGACATGGATTATGGTAATTTTCTGATCAATACCTATGAGCTGGCTGATTCGGCGACAGGACCACCGCGATACCATTCTCCCAGACCTGTACCCTATGCCGACGAAAACTATCTCAAGAACAATTTTGCTTATAAAGGAATAGCCGTTCGGCTTGACCAGGGACCGGGAGGTGTTTCAGCGGGCAGAGCCTGGATGATCTTCGACCATGATGTACTGCGTGTAGCCGGAGGATGGACCGGTGAAGGATTTATCGACTGGAACGGCATACTTCTGAATGATAAGCATGAGACCTATCCCCGAAACATTGGTAAGCTGCATTTTGAGACACCCGTAGGCCCGGGGTGGGCCAATCCAAAGACGGGTTCTTTTGAAGATCCCCGTTTTAAAGCCCGGGATGGCAGGCATTTCGGACCCTTGCCAAAATCATGGGCTGACTATAAAGGCTTGTATCATTTTGAGGACAAAGTGGTGATCCGGTATTCGGTGGGTGATGCAGATATTCTTGAACTTCCGGGAATGATAGAATTTGACGACAACATCATATTCACCAGGACAATGAATATTAGCCCCTCTTCCACTCCGCTGAAAACAAGGGTTGCTACCTCTGGAGCCCGTGTCGCTGTCCAGGGTAGTGGAGCGAAGTTCACAGAGGAAGATGGATATCAGGTGTTAAACTTCCCTTCGGGTCAGGAGGTTAAACTTAAGATCTTCATCGGAGCCGGTGAGGTAGAAGATATAGAGGAATTGATAAATTCTGCAGGTCCAGTCCCGTCTCTGAGTGCTTATACAAAGGGAGGCAAACCACAATACAACGAGGAGATGAAAACCATGATCGAGAATGGATCAGAAGCCGGGGCATTTGCTGTCGATAAGCTGACTCCTCCATTTGATAACCCATGGAAATCCCGCATGAAGCTGAGTGGGATAGACTTTTTTAAAGATGCCAATCAGGCAGCTGTTTGTACCACTGATGGAGATGTCTGGACTATTGTCGGACTCACGGACGGAGGAACAACCCTGACCTGGAAGCGGATTGCTACAGGGCTCTTTCAACCGCTTGGCATTAAGGTAGTGGATGAGAAGATCTATGTGATATGCAGGGATCAGCTTGTTCGCCTCGATGACCTGAACGGGGATGGTGAAACCGATTACTATTACAGCTTTAACCATGACCACCAGGTTACCGATCACTTCCATGAATTTGCTATGGGTTTGCAAACAGATCCTCAGGGAAATTTTTACTATGCCAAGAGCGGGCGACATGCCCGGGAATCGCTGATCCCTCAGCATGGAACGCTAATCAAAGTAAGTAAGGACGGCTTCAGGTCCGAGATTATAGCTACCGGGTTCCGGGCCGCGAATGGTGTTTGTATCAACCCTGATGGTACCTTTCTGGTCACCGATCAGCAGGGGTTCTGGAATCCGATGAACCGGATCAACTGGATCGAGGGTAAAGGGAAATTCTATGGCAACATGTGGGGGTATAATCCGCCGAAAGATACATCGAGGGCTGCCATGGAACCACCGGCCGTATGGGTAGACATGAAATATGACCGGTCGCCCTCAGAATTACTTTGGGTAGACAGTGAGCAATGGGGCCCGCTTAATGGAGCATTGCTTAGTCTCTCCTACGGATATGGTAAGATCCAGCTGGTGCTCCACGAAAAAGTAAAGGGGCAGCGCCAGGCCGGTGTGATCGATTTTCCAGGAGTGAGCTTTATGACCGGAGTCATGCGAGGACGGTTTAATCCGGAAGATCAGCAGTTATACACCTGTGGTATGTCGGCCTGGGGGACGAACCAAATGATCAAAGGAGGGGGGCTTTACCGCGTGAGGTATACCGGGAAACCACTCACGATACCTGTAGGGTTGAGTGCACAAACGGATGGTGTTCAGCTGGAATTTGCGGAAGCAATAGACAAAGATTCACTGGAGCCGGAAAACTTCAATGTTCAGACCTGGGATATTGTAAGAAGTAGTCGGTATGGTTCCGAGCGTTACAATATCCAAACAATGGAGATAAGCGATATTAAGACAAGCCCGGATGGAAAGAAGATTAAATTGATAATTCCTGACATTAAACCCATCGACATCATGACCATCGATTATGATATCGTAGATGCTCAGGGCAATAAGCTTGCGGGTAGCCTGCAAAACACCATTCACAATTTGAAGTCAGCCTCCACTTTAGCTATGACCCATGATCAAACACCCTAAACCTATGAGAGACTTGAAATGGATTGTTTTAATCACCATGCTTTTCTTCGCTTGCTCCGGCAAAGAAACCAGTGACTCAGGAAACCCACCTGAAGCCCTGCAGTGGTTGACCTACAGTGGGGAAGATGATAAACCTACCATTGTACTGGTATCCGGGGATGAGGAGTATCGCTCTGAGGAGGCATTGCCCATGCTGGCCAGGGTATTAAACGTCCATCATGGCTTCAATTGCATCGTCCTTTTTGCACAGGACCCTGATCAACCCGGGGTGATCAATCCCAACTACCTCCACCACATCCCGGGGTTGGAAAAATTAAACGAGGCAGACCTGATGATCATTTTTACACGTTTCAGGGCACTGCCTGATGAGGAGATGATCCACATCGATCAATTTCTTAAGGCCGGGAAACCGGTCATTGGTATCCGCACGGCAACGCATGCTTTTGACTTCAGGGACACCACTTTTGAATCGAGCTACAGACATTATGGCAATTTTCATAATTCCGAAGATGTCTGGAACGGGGGCTTTGGCCGGTATATCCTGGGAGAGCAATGGATATCACACCATGGGCGTCACAGGTACCAAAGTACCCGGGGGATTCCTGCTCCATCGATGGCAGATCACCCCATTCTCAATGGGATTGAACCCGGAGCTATCTGGGGGCCATCGGATGTGTACGAGGTACGATTACCACTTCCCGGAGATGCACAGCCAATTGTTATGGGGCAGGTCATCGAGTCAACGCAACCCTACGACACGGCGGATATTTATTATGGTTTGAAACCTACTGATCGTGAATTGGCCACGAAAAAGACCATTAAAAACCGAAAGACAGGCAGCGAAAAAGTAATTAATCCCAATGCCCCGATGATGCCCATCGCCTGGATCAAGGGTTATCAGCTACCCGAAAGTAAAAAAGGCAAAGTTTTCACTTCTACAATCGGATCATCAACGGATCTGGTCAGTGAAGGGACCCGACGATTGTTGGTGAATGGTGTTTTCTGGGCCCTGGACCTGGAAGTACCCTCTCAGGCTAAAGTTGATTTTGTAGGTGATTATAACCCCACCGCGTTTGAATTTAAGGATGCTGATTACTGGACATCGAGGAATCTCATGGTAGAAGCATTGAATTGAGGTAATTATTTTCGTATCTTCAGACGGTAATTAAGCAACAATTCCCTATGAAATCTTTTTTAACCCTCACCCTAATCTGCGCCCTTTTATGTGGCAATGCCCAGTCAGAAGAAATCCCTTCCAAATCGTGGCAGCTCAAAACAGCCGTGCTGGCACTTCCGGAAGTATACAGGGAGCAGGCTACAGTATTAGGGTATAACCCAGCAGGGGAATTGGTGACTCTTCGTCAGGGGACAAATGAATTTATTTGCCTGGGAGATGATCCTAAAAAAGATGGATTCAGTGTGGCAGCCTATCACAAAGAGCTGGAACCTTATATGGCGCGAGGAAGAGAATTGCGAAAACAAGGGAAAGAGTCTGGCGAGATTTTCGACATACGGGAGGAGGAAGTGAAAAACGGGTCTCTTCCTATGCCGGATAAGAGTACGCTTTATGTAGCCAATGGCGAAGTGGATGATGCAGGCGAAGTACAAAACCTAAAGGTACGCTTTGTGGTGTATATCCCATATGCAACTGCTGAGTCCACAGGTTTGTCTCCGGCCCCCATCGGTCCGGGTGCTCCATGGATCATGAACCCCGGGACACACCGGGCGCATATCATGATTACGCCGGAGTAAGTTTGGGCGGTGCTGAGTACGTTATGACATTTCCACTTTGATAAGTCAATAATTTCCAGTAAAATACTTTCACAATGATTAACCCAACCTCTGTGAATATGATCAACCCTAATCTTAGATTCACTGCATACCTAGCTGTAATTTTCGGTATGTTTTTCTTCTTATTTGGTGCCCAGGCGCAACAGATCTCTAAGGAGGAACTCATTTTTCTCACACCGGAATGGAAAGGCGAGCGGTTTTCCGATGGTCGCCCGAAAGTTCCGGATGCCATTCTGGACCGGATGAAACTCGTGACCCTGGAAGAAGCCTGGGCCGTACTGAAGGGAGAAAATTTTAAACACCAATATGCTGATGGATGGATGACCATCAACCCGGATAGCGTACTTGTAGGAAGGGCAGTTACGGCAACGTTTATGCCGGGCAGACCTGACGTACATCGGGTGATTGATGATCGTGGCCATAATCGGGATGGCCGCATCAAATCACAAAACGCCTGGACGATCGACTTGTTGGTAAAACGTGATGTATATGTGGTAGATCAGTTCGGACTCAAGGAGGATGGACCTACCATTGGTGACAACCTTGGCAATTCCATCTATGCCAAGACCGGCAATGGTATTGTCTACAATGGAGCCCTTCGCGACATTGACGGCCTCAAAGAAATTGGAGGATTTACCTCGTTTTTCAGGACCTATCACCCTTCGCATCACCTCAACAACCCGGATGGAGCCCTAAATACCACCCTTGTAGGTATCAACACCCCGACCCGAATCGGTGATGCGATGGTGATCCCCGGGGATATAGTGTTGGGTAGAGATGGTGGTGTGATCTTTATTCCCCCACATCTCGCAGAGAAAGTGGTAAAGGTGTCTGAGGTGGTCAGGCTGCGTGATATGTTTGGTCACCAACGCCTGAGAGAACAGAAATATACCCCGGGACAGATAGACAACCGCTGGTCCGACGAGATCGAAAAAGATTTTTCACAATGGCTGAATGATCACATCGATGAGCTACCTGTACCGAAAGAACAAATCCAGGAGATGCTGAAGAACAGAACCTGGTAATCCTACTAACCCAAAGCAACAACCCAATGAAACCAACCCAATCCAGAAGATCCTTTTTAAGTAAAAGTGCCATGGCTGGTGCCATTGGAATGGCCCCCATTACCATGTTTGGCAAAGAGCTGGAGACAGCAGTAGATCGGACACCAAAATCTTCCATGCCTACAGACCTCAAGATCACTGATGTGAAATGTGGATACATCCGAAATGGAAGCAGTCTGTTTGTCAAAATCTACTCCAACCAGGATGTCTGGGGATGTGGAGAGGGTGTGGATGCGACTCCCGGTACTTATCATCTGGTGAAAATGATGGGCAGGCAGCTGGAGGGAAAAAATCCACTCAACGTGCACATGCTATTTGAAGACATCCGAAGGAGCGGCTTTTTCAGGGGTGCCCAGGCAGGAATGTACGTTGCAGTGCTTACGGCCATTGAGACAGCACTTTGGGATTTGGCTGGTAAAGCGCTTGGCCTGCCGGTTTATCAATTGCTGGGTGGAAAATTCCGGGACAGTGTCAGGGTTTATTGTGATACGGCTTTATATCAAAACAGGCTGCCGACACCTGAGGATTTTGCCAATGCAGCTAAAGAGGCCAAAGACATGGGCTTTACCGCCATCAAGTTTGATCTCGACCAGGCCAATGATCCCAATAAATATGATAAATACAACTGGACGGCCAGTCCGGCAGAGCTGAAAAGGATGTACGACCAGGTGGCTGCCGCCAGGGAAGCTGTTGGCCCAAATGTCGATATCTGTTGTGACATGCATGGGAGATATGATATGACCACAGGCAAGCAAGTAGCGAAGATGTTGGAACCTCTCAAGCTCATGTGGCTTGAGGAGCCTGTACCAGCGGAAAATGTTGACGCATATAGATATATTACCGAATCTACATCGACACCCATCTGTGCCGGAGAAAATGTTTACCTGGCACATGGCTTCAGGCGAATGCTGGAAATTGGGGCTGTGGATATCATCATGCCGGACATCCAAAAGGCGGGCGGACTCGGAGAAGCACAGCGGATAGCCAACCTGGCCAATCTGTATTATGTGCCGTTTGCACCACACATGGTAGCTTCTTACCTGGGTGCGATGGCTGCGGCACACGTTTGTGCCACCGTTCCAAACTTCATGATCCTGGAGTGGCAGATCTATTTCCATAAGAATCCCATGTTCGAAGAAATTGTAGACTTTGACGGACAGATGTTGGTAGATGGATTTTTACCAATTTCCAATAAACCTGGTATCGGCGTTGAGATCAATGAGGAAGGAATGAGGAAATATGCACCGGAGGGTGTACCCTTCTTTGAATAGTTTCTGAACAAAAGTCATTATCAAAGATTATTTTATCGGTTTCTGCAGATTAATTTTTGCAGGATTTACTGATATAGTGTACTGATACGTTGGCAATTTGCAAAATATGCAAAATTGGTCCCGGTCCAATACGCATCCTGACTCCATTCTGCAATTATCAGTCTATCTAACGGAATATCCCGTTTTCAGATGATAGAGGCTCCCCCTACTTTTATATCAGATTAATTGATTAAGGAATCAACCCAAATCTAACTTAATCTCTAATCACCGTCTCTTCATGAACCGGCTAGACCCATCCCCGAGAGGGGGTGGGTTCCTTTTATTTGGGGGGTTTGATTTACTGATCGTTGATCCAAAGATTGAGTAGTGGTGCTTTCCATGTGTACGGCTTCCCCAGGATATCCAGATCCCCATCACCATCTAAATCCGCGATTTTGCCTTCGTGCACTCCATATCCCTGTGCAATGACCATCTCCTGAAAATGCCCCGCTCCGTCTCCAAATAGGATCCGTGTTTTTGCATCAGGATTCCCCTCTCCAAACCGCATTTCCGCAGTAAAAATGTCCATATTTCCATCACCGTTAAAATCGAGTACATCTATTGTATGACCATTGTCCAGTTGTTCCAGTAAAAGGATTTTGGCCCATGTTCCGGTACCGGGTCTGTTTTTATGTTCTTTCCACTCATAGAGATACATGGGTCCCAGTCCGTCACCAACCACGAGGATCACCTCCGGCCTGCCACCCTTGATAAAATCTCCCGCAGCACTCCGACTAAAGGTGTAGCTGGCATCAATGATGTTTTCAATAAATCGGCCATCGCGGTATTTAAACCAGCGACCGCCGCCAACAATATCCGGCAATCCATCCCCATCTACATCAATACTTGTTAGCCCTTCATGTTCGTTGATTGACCGCCAGGCTGGATAACCCTCCAACCCGACCAGGGGCTCCATCTCACTGTCCGAGCTGTATTCATATACAGTAGTCAAAGGCCACGCTGAGGCACTTTTTGGATCTTCAGGGATCTCGGCCATGATCAGGCGGTTATCACCCTGGTTCCAGAAGACAAGCTCTGTCTTGCCATCCCCATCGAAGTCACCAAAAAGCTGGTCGTGGTGCTTGGATCCCCCGGACTTTTTGATCGTATAGCGTTTCCAGGGGACCGATGGATCAAAATCAGGATAGGGGTTTTCCCACCACCACACCTCGTTACTCCGGTTTTCTCCTCCAAATACCACGTCGAGATCTCCATCGCCATCAATGTCGAAGGTGGCCGACCCTGCTTCGATCCTGAGTAAGGCTGCTTCAATGACATGGCGTTTCCACGCTTTGTTATGATACCGATACATCGTAAGTGCGGGTGCTGTTGTACGTTCGGCAATGAAAAAGTCCTGGGCACCATCGCCATCTATATCAGCAATGAGGGAGGCAGTTTGTTGGTTGCCTGCATTGGGAACCTCCAGCGCCCCGCTCTCAGACGATATTCTTCTCCAGGATGGTTCTTTGATATCAATTATTTTGTGAGTGACTACCTGAGCATGGAGTGCGCTATTTAGCAGAAAGATCAGGGGAATAAGGGTGTATTTGTTCATCATTTAGCGTTTTAGCTCTTCCTAATTTAGTGATTTTTGGTGTTGAGTCTAAGAGACATAAGGGCTTTGCCGCTAAATGGTTATTTTTAATAGCATGCTTCAGAGAAAAAACCTGGGTTGGATTACCCTGCTTTTGACAGGCCCGCTTGTATGGGCACAAGAGATCAGCGAGATGACCTATCAGGACAGGCCCCATTTCTACATCCGCACAACTCGTGCGGAATACCTTTATGATCGCCAGGGAGGGGGATTTTCTTCCATCAAAGACCGGGAAGGCATGGAATGGATTGGTTATCAGCCGGGAGAAGGAGTAGTGCCGGAGTCAGCTGCTAAAGATTTCAGGGGATTGCCCAATCTGGTTTTCAGGGGAGATGACAATGGGGCTGGCCATCCTGGTTTTGATCAGTGCATCTCAAAAAAAATTTCACCGAATAAGGTCTATACGGAATCTCTTTCCGGCAAATGGGCCTGGCAATGGACCTTTGATGACAAAGGAGTCCTGCTGGAGATATTGGAAACCGACACCAGTAGAGCCTATTGGTTTTTATATGAAGGTATTCCCGGTGGCAGTTTTCTTCCATCACAAAAGTTTTGGGGAAATAACGTGGACGGGATCAGATATGATACACCTGCATTAACAGCTGATTCCCTGGCCCGAGGTAACTGGGACTGGGTATTTTTTGGTGATCGTGAATCAGAGAGATCTTTGTTTGTGATCCATCTCACCCCAGATGATCATGAAGATAATTTCTCTTACATGGGAAATACCCTAAGGGGCATTCAAAGCCCCGATGGAATGGTTGTTTTTGGTTTTGGAAGGTCAGGAAGTATGCCAACACTAAAAGGTGAAAACCAATTTTACATGGGATTCATTGATCATGGAAGCAAAAACTTCGAAGCCCTTCAAAACCAGATTAAAAAAATACTTAATTATTTCTAATGTCTCAGTCTTCACTGTCTAACAGATCAGAGAGATTTACCCGGAATACTGACGCAAAAATTTCAATATTCTTTAAGCCAATATTCCGCTCTCCCCTCTCAATCATTCCAATGTAGGTTCTATGAAAACCGGTCTTCTCGGCTAGTTTTTCTTGAGACCAACCCCGGTCTATACGGTGTTGTTTAACTCGCTTTCCGAACGAGATCAGAATATTTTCATGCACCGGCCAAAACTGTTAAGAACAAAAGAATAAGTCCACATACAATAAGTATCATCACTTACTTTTTATTTAGTTAAACATGGACTCGTAGCTGATTGTTGGTTGAAATAGCTGTTAACTATTGTCGGTAATTGTTATGCTATTCCTGTGCCAAAATTTCAAAAATGGCCCTTCCACACGGGTTTATTTCGTTAATTGGTATAGAAGCGAAGTTTTTTGGCAGAGAAACGGAGGTGGATACTCGGAAGGTTCAGATAGTCGGACATTCGGATATTCCGATATTCTGACTGTGTATAAAGTCTGAGTGCCTATCCATCTGAAAATCCTCAAAAATTTTCGTAACTTCATACAAAGACTAAAACAACCTATCTAAACAATGAAAACCCAAAGAAGAGATTTTATCAAAAAAGCCGGATTGGCAGTAGCGTCCTCGGCTGTGTTTTCACCGCATGTCCTGCTGAGTGCTACCCGACCCCAAAAAGACAAGCTGGGCGTGGCCCTGGTTGGGCTGGGCTACTACAACACGGATATCCTCGCTCCGGCCCTTCAGAAAACCAAGCATTGTGAGCTGAAGGCCATCGTGACAGGCACACCCAGTAAAATCCCTATCTGGCAGGAAAAATATGGGATTGCTGACAAGAACGTCTACAACTACCAGACCTATGAAGAGATGGCCAATAACCCCGATATCGATGTGATCTATGTAGTGCTCCCACCCTCGATGCATGCAGAGTACTCCATTCGAGCGGCCAACATTGGCAAACATGTGTGGTGTGAGAAACCGATGGCCCCCTCCGTGAAAGAATGTGAGGACATGATCAGTGCGGCCAAAAAGAATAAGGTAAAGCTAGCCATTGGCTACCGCTGCCAGCACGACCCCAACATCCAGGCCTATATGAAAGTGGGTAAGGAAAAACGCTTTGGCAAGGTGAAAATGATCTCCTCCGCTGCCGGATATTTTGATGGCAGGACAGATCATTGGAAGCAAAGCAGAGCGATGGGTGGTGGATGTATGGGCGACATGGGTGTATATGCCCTTCAGGGAGCCCGTCTGGCTACTGGTGAAGAGCCCATCTCAGTGATTGCACAGGCATCCACAACAAGGCCGGAGATCTATCATGAGGTAGAAGAAACGATGATGTTCCAACTCGAATTTCCCAGTGGTGCCCGGGCAGCGTGCCAGACCAGTTTTGGCATCCGGATGAATCACCTGATGGTCAACTATGAGAAGGGTTCATTGAAGATGGAGCCCCAATCGGGATACAGCGGCAACAAAGGCGTGATGTCAGACGGCACGGAGATCAATTTCCCTGTGGAGACTCAGCAACCTATCCAGATGGATGATGATGCCCTGGCAATCATGAACAATAAGGATATGCTGGTCCCGGGTGAAGAGGGATTGAGGGACATTACCGTGGTAGAGGCGATCTATCGGTCGGTGAAATCCGGAGGAGAGGTTAAGGTTTAGTGCATGGGGCAGAGGGCATGGAGCATAGAGCAGAGGCTGTGACTTGCGAACTCTTTACATCTGTGAAATCTACTCAAATAATACAATAGGAAAGTCATGCCCGATGCTGAAGGTATTTGGATACTGGGGAGTGTTCTTATATTTCAATGAATACTCAGGGACCTGATCGTCGAGGAAGGACTTGAGCTCATACACCGTCACCTTGTTGTCTGCCGGGGCGCCATCGGCTTTGCCGGAGAGGGCTTCCAGCACTGCATAGGTAAACAATCCATGTCCCAGTTCGGCAAATTCTGTCGCTGCCTGGTCACTGCCGGCTGCGGCCAGGATGTGGACGCCCGCACTCCGTGAAAGCTGGGCGAGCGCTTTTTCTTCACCTGCACCTCGTGAAGCGAGGATGGCTGTGGAACCCCCTGAGTGACAGGCATCGATAAACAGCACTTGTTTCAGAGCCTTGATATCCTTCAGGTAATTGACCAGGTCACCCACGTAGAGCGCTTCGGCCTGCAGGCCTGCCTCTTCATACAACCGGGTGCTGTTGGTGGGTATGAAATAAAAGTTTTCATTGAGCAGGCTGCCATGACCAGCATAGAAAAAGTAGAACACATCCGTAGGCTTAATGACAGCCGAGAGTTCTACCAGCTTTTCGATGATCTTTCCCCGGGTGGCCTCCTCATCGGTGATCATGTGGGTCTCTACGTTGGTGTACAGCGCCTGGCTATTGGTCTTAATAAGTTTAACGATACTTTTCGCATCATCCACAGCATAGTTGAGATTAAGTCTCGGGTTTTTATACCGATTGATACCCACGGCCACGACATAACATGCTGCAGTGGGTTCATCGGCTGGACGGGTCAGCCGGATCTCTTCGGTTTTGGATTCAATCCTGGAGGTACTGAAGGCCGTGGCCCGGATAATATTTTCTCCGGGGACCAGATCCACATGGTATTTCAGTGCCTGGGACTTCCCCGACTTGTTGAGCCTGGCGGTGACGTCCGACACCACCAGCTTACCATTGTGGGTGAGCCGAACCTCATCGATGCCACCTCCCTGGTCGGTCACCCGGACAAGGATTTCTGCCCGGGTCTGTTCTGTTTTTCCACTCCCCGGAAAAGCAATTTTCACCTCCGGTGGTGGCTGTGTCGCGACCTGGCTATCCAGCTTGTCCCGCTCCTGGTAATTAGCAGAAAGCAGGTCCACCGTGAGTTGAGGCTGATAAAACTCTTCGAAAAACTGGTCCAGGGCGTAAATCTGCGTACCTCTGACAAAAAACATCGTTTCCATGCCCTCCTGGGTGGCATAAAAATGCCCGGAGGGCACCTGGGTGGTCCACCTTTTTTCATCCAGCATCACATGGGTATAGATGACCCGCTCCACCTCGAGGTTCCACACTTTCACAGAGCCGTCCTCGCTGCCTGAGACCAGGTATTTACCATCCTCAGTGAAGGTAATAGAGGTTACTGCGCTGCTGTGTCCTTCCAAAACAGTCTCTACTTTCCCTTCCAGATTGATGAGCCGGATCTTATTGTCCGAACCTCCGATGGCAATACTTTTTTCATCTGGCGAAAAGGTAGCGCAATACACATATTCTTCGTTCTCGTCTTTGTAGAGCTCAGTCACTCTACCGCCATAGAGCAGCTCGCGGAGCACCACCCGGCCGTCCCACCCACTGGTGAGCAGGGCTTTCCCGTCTTTGGAGGTACTTACGGCGTGGACTCGTTCCTCGTGACTGTCGAACTCCACGATCTGCTCACGGGTAGTGGTATCCATCAAAAAGCCTCCCCAGGTAACAAGTCCGGTAGAAGTAAAGGCAATGTCCATGGGTGTGTAGTACCAGTCCCGGATGCGGTGGAGGTCCCGGATATAGTGTCCTGTGCGGGCATCCCAGAGGACGATCCTGCCAGTGATATGCGCGGTGACGAGGTGTTCACCATTGGGGGAGAAGACCACTGTAAAGACCGGGCTTTGCATCTCCCTGTTCCAGAGGAGTGCTCCGGTTTGTTTGTCCACCACCCGGATCTGCCGATCGGCACCACCTGTAGCGATCATGGTTTGGTCCGGGCTGGCTGCGATACCCAGAACCATGTCCGTATGCCCTGTGTAGGTCTGGGTGGGCTTGCCTGTCCGCAGGTTCCAGGCGATCGCCTGATTCCCTACCCGCTCCAGGACGGTCTCAGGGGGCAGGTATATGTGTTTTTTCGCTGCCCGCATGATCCAGTAAGGTGCCCTGAAGTTGGTGAGGAAGCCTGAGAAGGATTGAAGTGTCTCCCCGGATATGGGATTCAGGCGTTCAGGTGTGGCATCGTTGGTCACGTAGATATCGTCTGAGACCGGGCTGAACGCTATGGATTCAAAGCTCTCCATCTCGTGGGAAGCCAGCCATTCGTTGGTGGTGAGGTCGTAGACATGAAAATTTCTGTTGTGGTCACGCTGGAACTTCCTCTTCACAGCTTCGAAATACAGGACGGCCAGCTTATCGCCCGTCCGGTTGACGTCCAGGTCATTGAGCATGAAGCTGAGCCCCGTGCCGATGATCTGTGGCTCCAGGATCACCGTAGGGTTTTCATTGTCAGTGACGGACCATTGGAGGATACCTTCTCCTTCTGAGCCCACAATGAAAGATTTACTGTCGGGTAAAAACTTCATCACCATGTTGTCGGAGGTGCTGTGACTGTTGTCTGGATAATGCCGGTAGGTGCGTATGGGTGTTTGTTTGGAGATATTCCAAAGCGTCACATCTCCCTCGGTATTGCTGATGATCATCCATTTCCCATTCGGGCTCACATCCATAGCGTGCTGGCAGTTTTTTATACAGTTAAACCTGTCTCCCTCAAACTGAGAAAGGGGCTCTTCCTTATCGAGTGACCAGAGCATGGCTGTGCCGTTGCCCACAGACGTGATGAAGCGTTTGCCATCCGGAAGGAAGCGCAGGCTACGGTAGTAGACCTCGTCCCGGGGGATTGTACGTTCTACCTGGCCGGTAGCCACTTCATAGATCACCACTGATCCTTCGTCAGAGACCGATCCCAGCAGTTTTCCGTCCGGACTGAATTCCAGCGCTTGCAGAAAACTCTCACAGGCCAGCCTCCGCAGCTCTCTGCCCGTGGCCACATCCCACAGGATGATGGTGCGGTCATATCCACCACTGGCCAGCCACTTCCCATCCGGTGATACGTTGACCACTGACAGCAGGTGGTCATGTCCTCCCTGGATGCGTAGCTCAACAGGTAGGTCCTGGGCATAGGCGCCGGAGATCATGAGGCTGAAGACGATGCAAGTCAGGAGTTTGGACATGGGTTAAAGTTCGCACGAAAAGAGTTGGGAGGCAAGGGGTTGTTTCGGGTATTGGGCAAAGGGCATGGAGCCGGTTACGGGATGGAAGACAGACTTACCTTCAATTAAAATAAGATCCAATATATCCTATCGAAATCAATTATCTGATGCCTGGGGCTCCAGGGAGCTGTAGCAGAAGTCGGTGAGTTCTTTTTTGGCGGCTTCATGGCCCATTTCAGAGGCTTTGTTGAAGTCGCTGCATGCGTCGTGCCTGTTGTTTTGAATTTTATTGAGCAAGCCGCGCTGAAAATAGACTTCCGCATCGTCCGGGTATAGCTCGATGCTTCTGGAAAAGTCTCGTATAGCTTCCTGGTATTTCATCAGCTGCGAATGTATATAGGCCCGGTTGTCGTGGTAGCTGGGGTTGTTTTTTTGGGCCTCGATGCATTTGTTGATGTAGAACAATGCGGATTCAAAGTCCTCGACCCCATAATAAGCCATGGCCAGTTCATTGAGGATGTCATGATCCCGCTGGTATTCATCCAGTGTTTCCAGCACCTGGATGGCATCTTTATAACGTTCCGTTCTTTTATAGGATCTCCCCAGGTTTTTCGCATACTGATTGTTCTTCGGGTCTGCATCCGAAGCCCACTTAAAATACATGGCTGCAGAATCATAATCTTCCAAATTGTAATAAGCGACGCCAATCCTGTTTTGGAGTGATGGCAAGTCTCCATACTCTAACCGGAGCGTCTCCAGGTAGCTGTCCAGGGCTTGCCGATAATTTTTAAGTCGGAAATGAATAAGGCCATGATTTAGCTGAAACTGACCATTGTCGGGATCCAGTTCGAGTGCTTTGGTGATAAATAGTAGGGCAGTGTCTGGCTTATTGACCTCACTCAAGGTGTAAGCAACGTTGAAATAGGCGATTGACATGGTAGAATCGTGAGCCACTGCCTGGACGAAGTCTTTGGTGGCATTTTCATAGTCTTTGAGTCTGAATTTCACCAGGCCTCTTCGATTGTAGTAATCGGCCACTTCATCATTGAGGTCAATGGCCCGCTCAAAATCACTGATTGCACCGTAGTTTTCTCCGAGTTCGTATTTCGATATGCCCCGCTTGAAGAACAAATTGTCGCTATAGGGATACTGATCAAGCGCTTTGGTATATAATTCGATGGCCCGTTTATGATCTTTGTTTTCAAAAGCTTCGTCAGCAAGGTCGATCACCGAGGCTACCTCAGCCTGGCTGTCAAATTTCTTTTTGAGGTGTGGAGGGATATAAAAAAGTGTAGTATCCACCACAGCATATTCTACCTGGTCCAGCGTAAACAGGAATATTTCGCCATCGGGCTGAACTTGTTTAAAAACATTTGGAAACCAGAAGCCATCATAGCTTTTGTAATCACTAAACAGGCTGACCTGATAATCTCTTTCCTCCCGTATGATCTGACCAGACTCCTTTGAAATATAATAGGCTTCTAACCGGTCATCAGTATTTCGCACCCACACCCTGTATGCCGATGTATCATCCAGCAGCGCATTTCTTACATTGATGTCTACTGCATCATCCAGGGCCTTTAGAAAATTGTTTTCAAAAGCCTCTTTATCTGTTTCAGTACTGTCCTCTTCTTTGTAGGTCACCTGGTCGTTGAAAGGATCGTAGCTCCAGCTGATCTTGTCATGTTTTCCGCTTAGGTATTTCACATTTTGGAACGCAAACTCCATGTAAAACCTGTCCGGAGGTGCCAGTAACATCAGCAGATCGAGATTGAGTTGATTGATCGTGGAGATACCGGTCATCCGAAGAGGCTGATCCGGGAAACTTTTCTGTGTCAGCTTCTGATAGCTTTCCTTTAGCTCATTCGCTTTTACATCGGCAGGGCCAAGAATTTTCGTGGTTCCATAGATAGCTGCCATTTCATCAAAGGTTTCCTGGTAGTTCTGAAGTTTTTCAGGAGCGAGCTGCTCCTTTCTGATCACCCTGAAGGTAGCCACGTCCTCATCCTCTGAGTAGGCCACCCCACTGATGGTGTCAGACAGGTTAAGGGGCACTTTGTAATAACTTTTCTCGATGTCCATCACCATTCCTTCCAGGATTTCCACTTCCTTCAGAATGAGGTGGTTGTCCTCCAGGTAGCCTTCGAATCGGGTCTTGCTGTTGTAGTAGTTGGGCCAGATAAAAGTCCCTTTGATTTCACATTTCTTGATTTCCTCTACCTGCATGTACATGATGAACCGGGTGCCCGTGTAGAAGGTAAAGTCACCGTACCATTCTCCTTTGAGCGATTCGAAGTCGCATTTCTCTTTAAGTTCAGGGTTATGCGCGTGGCTGATAATGGGGAGGGTCAGGAGGAGAAGGTACTTAATCATTTTCTTGGGGATATTTGACTAAAATACCAAACCATTTTAAGTAAATAAACAAAATGTGATAAATAATCGTGGGGGGAGAGGAAAGGAGCAAGGAGCAAGGCGAAAGGAGCAAGGTGAAAGGAGCAGTGCTTCCTGCCGACTGCCTACTCCCTCAACCACTGATCCAAAGCT
This sequence comes from Cyclobacteriaceae bacterium, assembly GCA_965228595.1. Taxonomy (GTDB): domain Bacteria; phylum Bacteroidota; class Bacteroidia; order Cytophagales; family Cyclobacteriaceae; genus UBA7330. The sequence goes on from OZ245828.1 coordinate 2,490,500, forward strand.
TCTATCCGGTCAATATGACTATCGAGCCAGGTAATGGCGTTTTGGTTGCTAGATTGGGAGATGTAGTAGCAATAGGTTTCCAGATGGTCTGTCCTGGCGAGGTCATAGAAGAACGGCACATAAAATTTCCACCAGAGGCCTCTCTTTTTCTTTCCTTTCAATTCGCCCAGGATCGTGAAGAAGGATTTGGTATTAGTAACGAACTGTTCCTCCGGGGTCTGATCTTTGTTTTCGTCGGAGAGGTTCATGGCGCCAAACATGGAAAGCATCAGGGCAGCGGCGGAAAAGTCTTCCTTTTTGTTTTTGGAAGCGGGCACCAGGATGTTGATGTTGTTGCCGTCCCGCTCGGCACTGCCGGTCAACTGAGTGCTCACCAGCTGGTAGGCTCCTGCGGAGCGATTGGTGTTAGGCTCCAGAAGCAGGAAGTAATACAGGGCAAGCAGACTTTGAACGGGCTGGTCCCGTGTAAACAGAAGCTGACCCAGAAGCAGGTGACTGCTGCCATGTGTCGGGTTGTTTTTAATGGCTTTGACCAGGGCTTTTTCGGTGGACTCATGGTCTTTCAAAGTAAAATGTGTCAGGGCCATGTTATAATAGAGCAGGTGGTGCTTTCCTACCCTTCTCAGGCCGGTTTTGTACGTCTTAATGGCTTTGTGAGGATGGCCCAGGTCATCCAGGGTGTTGCCTTTCACAATGTATGCCGGGATTAAGCTATTGTCATTCAGTTCAATCACGATGTCAGCATATTTCAACGCACTGTCATACTCATTGATTACACTATAGGTCATGGCCATTTCATAATTGGCCAGCGATGATCTGGGATTGAGGTAGAGGGCATGTTGATAGGCCTCGAGCGCACTGCGGTAGTCACCTGCATCATGATACTGTATGCCCTCCCTGACGTACTTTTCCACAGTATTCTGGCTGTGGACTACCATCGTGACGAAGGTGAGCAGCAAGGTGATCGGGGCTTTCATGAAGATAAATATAATAAGGAACAAGGAGTAAGGAACAAGGAGTAAGGAGTAAGGAACAAGGAGTAAGGAACAAGGGGAAGGAGTAAGGAGTAAGAAGGATTCCTCCATATAGTCAGGCAGGCGTCACTACCCTTACTACGTTCTGAATGACGGTAAAATTTTTAATTTATGTATCGCGGGAGACTATTTGGCACGGAGCATAGAGAAATGGGCAGTGCCTGCTGCCACCTGTCTACGTCAAGTCTGCCTACTTTTTTACTGAAACCCGATCTTCCTGGCTTTCCAACCTTTGTTTTCTAGCTCGGTGGCGCTATCGAGGACTTTTTTCTTCAGGCCTTCTTTGTAGTCGGCCATCGCTTTGGAAACTTTTTCATCAAAGGCTCCGATGATCTGAGCTGCGATGAGTCCTGCATTTTTTGCGCCGTCCAAGGCGACGGTTGCCACGGGTACGCCAGCTGGCATCTGTAGGATGGAAAGTACCGAGTCCCACCCATCGATGGAGTTTCTGGATTTGATGGGGACACCAATCACGGGTAATGTTGTCAATGAAGCTACCATACCGGGGAGATGCGCGGCACCACCGGCTCCGGCAATGATCACTTTCAATCCCCGCTCGGCAGCCTTGCGGCCATAATCCACCATCCTGTCGGGTGTCCGGTGAGCAGACACAATGGTCACTTCCACCGTGACGCCCAGCTCTTCCAGAATTTCTGCAGCCTCGGCCATAACCGGAAGGTCTGACTGACTACCCATGATGATTCCTACCTGTACTTTGCTCATGCGATTACTTTTAATGTTTTCTTGACTTGATCAACTGTTGCCTTCAGCTGTTGGGCGTCTTTGGCCGTGATGGTGATGTGTCCCATCTTACGAAAGGGCTTGGTCACCTTTTTGCCATACAGATGTAAATGTACGCCCTCCATGGCCATTAAATCATTTATCCCCTGATATTTGGCGTTGCCGGTATAGCCCTCTTCGCCCAACACATTCACCATAGCAGCCGGAATGACCAGGTCAGTGGCTCCAGGGGGGAGGTTGAGGATGGCACGCAGGTGTTGCTCAAACTGTGAGGTGATATTTGCTTCGATGGTGTGGTGACCACTGTTGTGCGTCCGTGGTGCGATCTCATTGACCAGGATGTCACCGTCTTTGGTGAGAAACATTTCGACTGCCAGGATACCTACCATGTCCAACTTGTCGATCACGTCTTTGGCCAGGTCGTAGGCGGCCTCTTCCACTTTGGCGGGTATCTCAGCAGGTGCAAAAAGATACTCCACGAGGTTGGCTTCTTTGTGAAAGACCAGCTCCACTACCGGAAAACATGCGATGTTACCGGACTCGTTGCGAGAGACAATCACACTGATCTCTTTTTCAAAATCAATGAGTTTTTCCAGCAGGGAGGGTTTATCAAATCCTTTATCAAGGTCTGCTTCAGTCCGGATTACCTGGACCCCTCTACCGTCATAACCTTCCTTACCCAGCTTGTGTACGCCCGGGAGGAAATAGCCATGAGTTTTCAGGTCGGAGAGGTCTTCCGTAAGCACAAAATCTGCGGTTTGAATCCTGTTGGCCTTATAAAAGGTCTTTTGTTTGCGTTTGTCCTGGATCAGCTCGATGATTTCCGGCTGAGGAAACACCTTTTTGCCCATCTTCTGCAAGGTCTTAAGCGCGTCTGTGTTCACGTTTTCTATTTCGATGGTGATCAGGTCTTTGTCTTTCCCAAAGTCCATGACCGCATCGTAATCCGTGAGCTTGCCTACGGTGAAGGACTGCGCGATGTCCTTACAGGGAGCGTTAGGATCCGGGTCGATGATGTGAATGTTGAGGTTGAAGTCGATAGCGGATTGGATGACCATCCGGCCAAGCTGTCCACCACCGAGTATGCCGATCTGCAATTCTGTGATTTCCGGGTTCATGGGTGCAAAGATGAGGTTTTTCACTCAAAGAACAGGTCAGGCAAAGTAGCAAAGAAAGCGGAAGTTTATCCGCAACCCAGGAGCTTTTTGAAATCCATATCCGGAATACCTCCACGATTATTTTGCTCGTCCTTGGTCTCCTCTTTGGTTGTGGTCTTTTTGTCAGAGGGTTTTTTTGCTTTGGGATCCTTATTTTTTTTCATTTTGCCGGGATTATTAATAGTAAACGTAATTGGTTACAAATCTGTTTGAGCCTAAACCTAGTAAGGCCTAAAACAGATTATTTGCGCCATTACGTGTATCCCTTTGTTCCTTTACACCTCTGGCTGAACCCCTTTGGCATCTTTGATAGAAATGTCTTTGCTCGAACTCTTGCTCCACCTACTCAGAGCGAAACACCCGCTTCACCCGTTGGCTTACGTTTGTCAGGATCTCATAGGGGATCGTATCCACCCATTTTGCGAGTTCCACAATGGAGGGTTCCTGACCGAATAAGGTTACCTCATCTCCTTCTTTCACCTCGATCCCTGACACGTCAATCATGGTCATGTCCATGCAAATATTACCAATGGTAGGGGCTTTTTTCCCCTGAACAGAGACCCAGGCTTTGCCATTGCCAAATACGCGGAGGTACCCATCTGCATAACCAATAGGAAGAATAGCGATCTGTCCATCTTTCTGGGCTTTTCCCATCCTGGAATACCCGATGCTGTCTCCCTTTTTCACTTTTTTTACCTGAGAAATAATCGTCTTCAAGGTGCTGATCGGCTGGAGGTTTTGCATTTTGCCAGTAGCATCAAATCCATACAGGCCGATGCCCAGCCTTACCATTTCATATTGATAATCCGGCCACCGAACAATGCCTGCGGAGTTTAGCACATGCCTGATCGGTTGGTAGCCAAGTGTCGAGGCGATTTCCTCAGAGCTCTGTTCAAACAACCGTATCTGACTCTGGGTGTAGTCATCATTAGAATCCTCTTCCTGGCTGGACAGGTGGGTAAAGACCCCTTTGATCTTCAGCTCTGGGTGCTGAGCTAATAATGTTTTGAGTTCCTCAATGTCTTCGTGGGGAATCCCCAGTCGATTCATGCCGGTTTCCAGTTTGAGATGGATCCCGGGCAATTGCTTCAATGTCGTAAGCATGTGCCGTAGCATCGCCAGACTATAGACTTCTGCCTCGAGGTTGAAGGAGGTAAGCAGTGAGAGTGCCTCCCAGTTGGGGTTCATCACGAGTATCGGGATTTTGATCCCATGTTTTCTAAGGAAGATCCCCTCATCCACATAGGCCACACCCAGCCTGTCTACCTGCTGGTATTGAAGCAAATTGGCGATTTCAGCAATCCCTCCCCCGTAGGCGAATGCCTTCACCATCACCATGAGCCGCACATCCTTCCTGAGGAGGTTTCTATAGCTGTTCAGGTTATGGATCAGCGCCTCGAAATTTACTTCCAGCACCGTGCCATGATTTTTTTCCTCCAGAAAGGAGACAATCTTTTCCAACCCAAAGACCCGGGCTCCTTTTACGAGGATCATCTCATGGGCGAAAGTGAGGTCCGAAGCCAGGAATGCCTCCGCATCGGGAAAGAAAAAGGTTTCCATCCCAAACAGGTCGCCTGACGCTGTGATGGCCTGACCAATACCAATCACCCTGTCTACGCCATGTAGCTTCAGCTGGGTATTGACTTCTCCATAAAGTTGAAGATCCTGTAGGCCGGATTGAAGGATATCTGAGAGGATTACCGTCTTTCTGCTATATTGTGTTTGCTGCTGTAGGTAGTCGAGGGCAATACGCAGTCCGGCCAGGTCATTGTTGTAAGTATCATCCAGGATATAGGTATCATTGATACCCCTTTTCAGCTCGAGCCGCATCGGGACAGGCACGATATGCTTTATTCCATCCTCAATTTCCTGCTGGCTCATGCCACACACGATGGCAGCAGAGATCACGTGAAAGAGGTTTTCCAGGTCCCGATCTGCTTTCTCACCCAATTTGAAAGCGTAAACTTCATTGCCATATTTGAAGAGATGTCTCAACGGTTCTTTTACGATGGTGATTTCCGATGACTCGTGAGCACTCCATACGATGACTTTGTCACCAAATTCTTTCTTCAGGTAGTCATAGATCTCCGGCTGATCTTTGCTGCAAATGATCTTGTCCGCATTGGTAAACAGCCTGGATTTCTCCTCAATTTTTTCATTCAGGGACTCAAATCCTTCGCTATGTGCTTCACCTATGTTTGTAAAAATCCCAATCGTTGGTCGGATGATCTTTTCAAGCTTCTCCATCTCACCTTTTTGGGAGATACCCGCTTCAAAGACACCTATTTCATGCTCCCTTTTCATTTGCCAAACCGAAAGCGGCACACCCACCTGAGAATTGTAGCTCTTCGGGCTTTTTACCACCTTGTATTTCTCTGACAATACCGTACTCAGCCATTCTTTGATCATGGTTTTACCGTTGCTGCCGGTAATGCCGATGACAGGAATGTGAAATGACGATCTGTGATGAGCCACCAGTTTTTGCAAGGCGCCAAGTGTGTCAGCTACCTGAATCAGATTGAGATCGCTAGATATTTGAGCATCGGAGACGATAAAGTTTCTGATCCCCTTTTCTACCAACTGAGGAATAAACTGGTGCCCGTCATGATAGACTCCCCTCAGGCAGAAAAAGAGTGTGTTGGGGTGGCTGGTCGCCTGACGGGAATCTATGACCAGCTCCGAAATGTCATCATTTGCACCTTGTGCTTCTATGTTACCGCCGAGGATCTCTGCTATTTCTGAGAAACGCATGAGGCTAAATTAACGCGAAAAGGAATTGATCATGGAAGCTTCGCGGGTTAATTGAGATTGAGATGCATTTCATACTGATCAATTTCGTTGATGAACCCAATGTTTTTAAGGAAGGTGTTGAACGAGATGTTGGCTTCCGGCACATTCATTACGGTCATGTGGGTGGTGGCCGATCGCTGAAAGGCCTCACACACCAAAAAATTACCAATCCCCAGACCTCTGTATTTTGGGTTAACGGCGATTTGGCTGATCCTTCCCAGGCGGGGCTGGAAAATAATGTACCCGGTAATATCATCTTCTTTGAAGGTCTCAAGGATCATTTCATTGTGAAGGTTGAATTTTAACTGTTGCGGCTGGTCAAGAAAGCAGGGGTCCATTTCCCAGAAAGCATTGTATTCGGGGCTGATGGTTTTTTTCTCCCTGAGGTCATGTTGTTTATCTGAATAGAAATAACCTCTTTTTGCATAACACCTGAATCCCTGTTCTATCTCAAAACCGATGTCTTCATACACATGGATGGCTCTCTTATTTTTTTTCACGGCCTCCAGAATTACCTGGTCCACCCGGCGAGATTTCATTATAGGTATGAGTGCCTCGTATAGTTTTTTGGTCAGACCGTTTCCCCGTGCTCCCGGGATCACACCTGTGCCACCATTGTAAGCACACCATTTGTTGCGATAGGTGTTGAGTGTATGGAGCACGAAGCCCTGTATTGAACCATTTTGGACGGAGACACATGATACTTCCTCCTTGATATTCAGCTTTTCTGTCAAGCGCTGAACAAACAGGTCAAAAGACAAGGAAAGACCCGGTTCCTGATCGGCCCATGCTTCCTGAAAAGAAGTATATAATGGTCTTAGAAATTCCCGATTGAATTTCTGAATACCATCTTCCATTTAAAACTGGGGTATAGTGATTAAAGGAACGCTTGGGTTGAGTGCGATGGTCTTGGAAATGGACTTTTTGAACAGCTTTTGGAAAAAGCTATGCTCTTTGGGGACCACAGACAATAAATCCAGCTTATGTGATGCTGTAAATAATTTTACACCATTTAAGACTGTATCTGCTTCGATGGTTCTCACCGAAGCCTTATGGTTCAAAAACTTTTCGTGAAGCTCCTTCATTTTCTTTTGCGTGGCCACCGTTACATCGGCAGGGTCCTGTGCTACATGGAAAATGAGTATTTCAGCGTCAAACAATTCACTAAACTTAGAAAGAATCGCCAGGTTCTTAAAGTTGACCTGACCTTCAAAGTCAGAGGCTAAACCAATTTTATGTGGATTGAATGATTTGGTTGACTCAGGAATCACAAGGACAGGGACTTCGGCACTTCTGATGATGTCCGTGGTGTTGCTACCCACAAATTTTTCGATGTTTGAATGGTCGGATCGGGTACCCATCACGATCAGGTCGATGTCTTTTCTTTGGGTTTCGCTAAAAATCGCATCTACGAGGTAAGCGATGAAGCGATCGGATTCATGTGGAATATTTTTGAGTTCAATCAGATCAGATTCCAGCTCGTTGAATGACGTCCGGATCTGTTCCTCATAATCTGTGAGGAGGGAATTGATTAGCGTACCACCGCTGACATCCGGATGGGGTGTATGAATGTGTATGGAATTGACCATATGGATTTTGGCCCCGCATTTTTTTGCCAGGTCAATGGCAATTTTTAATGCATTTTTGGAGCAGTCCGAAAAATCTACTGGTACGAGAATATTGTTGATTTCCATCTTTTGGATTTTGAAACTAAAGTTACAAATCAATCTATGGAATATTTACAACAATGGTATATAAACAACTAAATTTTCCCCAACTGGTAAGAAAATCTTCCCAGGAAAGTTATTTTTGTGATCCAAAATCTTTGAAGAGCTGCATTTTGGGAAGTTAGCTCAGTTGGTTCAGAGCATCGCCTTGACAGGGCGGGGGTCGCTGGTTCGAGTCCAGTACTTCCCACATTTTATAAAAAGCCTGCCCATGAAACATGAGGTGGGCTTTTTTGCTCTTCGATGACCCAAAGAGACTGAAAGACCCTTTGAGGGCCATGTTAAACCACATGTATCCAGCTCCAGTTGATTGTTAATGGGATGTTAATATCAGGAGAACGATCCTCAAACATGCTATTTTTATAAAATGAAAAACACACCTATTCGTGTTTTGATCCTTTTAGGGGTTGTCGCTATTGTGGGTATCATGTTCACCCAGATCTATTGGGTGTCACGGGCCATGGACAGCCATGAAGAGCAATTCAACAGGTCCGTTCAGATGGCGTTAAAGAGTGTGGTAGAATCACTTTGTGTCATCAATGGCAACGACATACCCTCCAATGACCCCATCGATCAGGTATCCAGCAATTATTTTATTGCAAGAACCAACTATAAGATCGACCTTAAGTCCCTGGACTACCTCATCACAGGAGAGTTTCAGAAAAGAAATATCGAGTTGGATTTCGAATACGGCGTGTATGACTGTCAAACGGATCAGATGGTCTATGGGCAGTTTGTCACAATGAATGGAGAGTTGGAACAGGTGCCCATGGGCAAGCTACCAGACCTGGTAAAAGACGAGTACTATTTTGGGGTCTACTTTCCCTCAAAAAAGGCCGGACTCGTCAGTGAAATGGGCTTTTGGCAATTCACCACTGTCCTTACACTGCTTATCGTCACCTTCTTTGGCTATGCCATGTTTATCATCCTTAGACAAAAGCGTTTGAGTGAGATCCAGAAGGATTTGTTCAACAACATTACGCATGAGTTTAAAACACCTTTGTCCACATTAAAAGTGTCTTCGGAGGTGATTGCAGAGAGTGCGGAAAATGAGAAGCAAAAGAAGTATTCCGGGATCATACTTGATGAGGTCAGCCGGTTGGAAAAGCAGGTAAACCAGTTGCTGAAGGCTTCATTCATTGATCACTATCAACTCCAAAAGTTCGAAGTGCTGGACCCGGGTCATATCCTCGCTGAAGTAGTCACTTATTTTCAGAAGCGGGAGCAGCTGGAAGTAGATCTTGCTTTGAAGAACCAACCTATCAAACTCAGGGGAGATAAAAATTTGTTGGAAACCATCTTTTTCAACCTCCTGGACAATGCGAAAAAATATGGAGAGGGGAAAGTGGAAGTCAGTTCCGAGGTCCATGATAAGTGGTGGATATTGCGTGTTTGCAATGACGGAAAAGGGATTCCCGCGAGGTATCAAAAGAAGATATTCAGTAAATTTTATCGTGTGCCTACAGGAGATCAGCACGATGTGAAAGGTTTTGGGTTGGGATTACATTTTGTAAAGCAGTCTACCCGATTGATGCATGGAGAAGTGACCGTGAAGAGTGGAGACCAGCATACTTGTTTCACCTTGAAATTCCCCGTGATATGAGTGCCAGAATACTGGTAGCCGAAGACGATTCCAACCTGGGTTTTGTCATTGAGGATCACCTCAAATCGGAGGGGTTTGAAGTGCACTGGGCGATGGATGGAGTAGAGGCCCTGGCAAAATTTGAAAACCAGGATTTTGATCTGTGTCTACTGGATGTGATGATGCCCCGGCTTGATGGCTTTAATCTTGCCCAAGCCATCAGGGAAAAAGATGAGTTTATTCCCATTATCTTTTTGACAGCCAAATCGCTGGAGGAGGATAAACTCAAAGGTTTTGAGATCGGAGGAGACGATTATGTGACAAAGCCATTTTCCATCAAAGAGCTTACTCATCGAGTGAGGGTATTTTTGAGGAGGTCCGGGAATTATGCCCATCCCCGGGAAGAGATCCAGGTGGGGATATTCAGGTTTGATATCAATAACCTGACGTTGTGTAATGCAGATCAAACTGTGGATCTTACCCAAATCGAAGCTGATCTGCTCAGGTTATTGGCAATCAACTTTAATAAACTTGTGACCCGTGAGGAGATCCTGATCAGGATCTGGGGAGAAAATGATTACTTCAAAGGAAGAAGCCTGGATGTATTCATCACCAGGCTTCGTAAATATTTAAAAGCAGATCCGGCACTGGAGATCCGGAATCACCATGGTGTAGGCTTCACTTTACTGAACCACCATCTTTCTGACTAGCCTTTTTTTTGCATGACTGATTTCCAACAGGTATGTTCCCGGGTCCTGCCCCCTCAAGTCGATGAGCTCCGAATAGGTTCCTGAGTATCTCGGAAAATATCTGACAAAAACTTCCTGGTCTTCCTTATTATAGACTTTTATGTTTAATGACCCTTCTTCATCGCTAACCTCAAACTTTAACCGAAACCTCCCTTGCGAAGGATTGGGGTAATAGTCGAGTGCTTCCAGGTCCAGCAGCTCCTTGCTGTTTACCTTAGCCTTCTTCCCTAATTCACTTCCATCCACAACACTGATAGTCACGGTCTTTGCTGTCCCCTCATTTTCGGTCATGATTTCGTCTTCCTCCACTTCCTTGTCAATGATCATGATCTTGTGTCGGTCCTTGATTTCGTCCCAATCCATGTCTTCCAGAATTTCAATTTCTTCTTTGATGTCCACACCCAGTTTGGCCATGGCTTCTTCAAGCTTATAAATCTGCTTCTGGAGTTTCACAGCGAGCGAATCATTGTTCTCCCGGTCATAGCCATTCATTTTTTTCACGACTTTCTTTACTTCCGTATCGAAGTCAAAGGCATAGGAAGATGAGGAATCGGTTTTGTGGATTTTTACGATTTGATTTCCTCCTGGATTGACGGTTACATGGTTCATCTGAGCAAGGTCTTCGGAGAAAGCCTGCAGTTCTTCATCAGCTTCCATTTCCTCTTTCGAGGCATATGTCTTGTTAAATTTTTCTGTTTTTCCATCCACCTCCCTGGTGATGTCGATGGTAATCTGTTCGTCATTTTCCTGGGCCAGTAGTGGAATTGTCAGGAAAAAAGTAGCAAGCGAGACAGTACATATTTTTTTCATGATCGCTGTGTTTTGGTTAAAGACAATTCGAAAGTAAGAAGGTTGCCAATACGTTGTTGTTAAAGGCTAGTTAAGGTGTGTTAAAAATGGTTAAATGAGCATTTCAGGCCACATTTAGCCCTAAATTTGTAACATGAAGAAAGCGCAAATCAGGTGGGTTATCGGGATGATGAGTGTCGCCATGCTTGGCTTGATAGCTTTTCAGTGGTATTGGATAGACTCTGTCATTTCGGCCAATGAGGTCAGGTTCAAGCAGGACGTGACCGAAGCATTGAATCTTGTTTCGCAAAAGCTGGAACGCCAGGAGGCCCTTGATGCCATGCGTATTCAAAACAAACTGTTGCAGCCTCAATCCAATATGTTTCGTCAATGGTCTTCGCAGGGCCAGCTTCAGGTCACCGAGGATATTGTCGTGAAAAAAGACACGATCATTGGTCCCTCCGGTGTTCAAATCATCGCGGAGTTTAAAGCTTCGGGAGGTGGAATCTCTGCCTCTTTTGAGTCGTCAGGCATTTCGAATGAACAGATGAATGAAATCCGTCGCAGAAATGAGCGGGAACTGGAAGAGCTGAACCGGCAACTTCAGATGCTATCCAACAAGACGGAAATGGCTTTTTCAGTCATTGAAAATGTGATGGTGGCTGGCAGGTCTCCGCTCTCACGATTCAATCCTAATCAGTTGGATTCTATGCTGTCTAAGGAACTACAGAATAAAGGAATTGATCTGGCATACAATCATGCCGTGGTGATGCCCCAGGAAAAACGTTTTGTTTACCTGAAGAATCCATCAGAGAAGCTGGCGTTACAAACCAGTGAACTCAGAGCCAATCTTTTTCCCAACGACCTGGTAGGTGATGCCGCAGAGTTGGTGATCGATTTTCCAGATAAGGAACAGTATCTGCTAAAGAAAATCTGGGCAACAATGATCAGCTCCGGTGTTTTGATTACCCTCATCCTGTTTTGTTTTGGCTATGCCGTACGGACGATCGTCAGGCAGAAGAAGCTCTCCGAGATGAAAAATGATTTCATCAATAACATGACCCATGAGCTGAAAACACCGATAGCCACCATTTCATTGGCTACGGAAGCGCTCAGCGACAAAGACATCAGTGACACCCCCGGGCTGAGGGCCAGATACCTGAAAGCCATCGGGGATGAAAATCACCGGCTGGGAGATCAGGTGGAGAAGGTTTTGCAGATGGCTGCTTTGGATCGAAATGACCTGAATCTGAAGTTTGAGGAGGTAGACCTGAATATACTCCTGACAGAAGTGGAAGAAAAAAGTCTGCTCCAGGTAGAAAACAGAAATGGACAGCTTAAGCTCAATATAGCAGGAGATGAATTACTTGTATGGGGAGATACAGGCCATCTCACCAATGTCTTTCTCAACCTGGTGGACAATGCCATTAAGTACAGCCCTGAGGACCTTTTTATCAGTATCAGGGCTCACCTGCAGGGAGACTCCGTTTGGGTTTCGATCCAGGATCATGGTATCGGGATGACCAAAGAGTCCATTCGAAATATCTTCCAGAAGTTTTATCGGGTATCAACCGGCAACATTCACAATGTGAAAGGCTTTGGCCTCGGTCTCGCATATGTCAAAAGTATCATCGATGCACACCAGGGTTCGATTACAGTAGAGAGTGAGCTCGGAAAAGGAAGTAAATTTGTAGTAAGCTTACCTCTATATCATGGAAAAAATTAGAATTTTAATAGCTGAGGACGATCCAAACCTCGGCCAAATACTCAACGAATACCTAAATCTTAAGGGATTCGATTCTATCTTGTGTCCGGATGGAGAGGAGGGCTCTAAGACATTTAAGCCTGGCAAGTTTGACTTGTGTATCCTGGACCTGATGATGCCAAAGAAAGATGGGTTTACCCTGGCTAAGGAAATCAAGGCCATAGAACCCAACATCCCCATCATATTTCTCACCGCCAAATCCATGAAAGAGGATATTCTGCATGGTTTTAAGATTGGAGCAGATGACTATGTGACCAAGCCATTTAGCATGGAGGTGCTCCTGATGCGGGTAAATGCAGTACTTAAAAGAACCAAACAGTCTACTGATGGTCCGAGCAAATTACCCGATGAATTAAAAATTGGGAGCCTCACCTATCAGTATGCAGACAACACCCTTGTCAGGCCATCGGGAAAGATCAAGCTGACGACGAAGGAAAATGAGCTTTTGAAGCTCTTCTTTGACAATCTCAACCAAACAGTTGACCGAAGTATTGCCCTGAAAAAGATCTGGAAAGATGATTCCTATTTCAATGCCAGAAGTATGGATGTATACATAGCCAAGATCAGGAAATATCTTAAAGAAGAAGAGTCGTTGAAGCTGCTCACCGTTCACGGGGAGGGCTTTAAACTGATCCATTTAACCTAACACAGGTTACGGGAGATTCACGATTTTTAATTTTGCAGGGAAGGATTAAAGCTTTTCTTCAAGCTTGTTGATCTCCTGGTATTTGTGCTTGTAGATGAAGTAAAACAGATAGTTGAATTTGCTCAGGGAGTTGTCGTCTGTGGACTTATTCTCCTCAATTTTTGTGCTGTTGGTAATCACGGCGTCTTTGCTTAAGCCCTCCTGGGTTTTTGCAGGCTCCTCTTTTTTGGTTTCGGTAGCTGCTTTAACCTCCTTGGAATCTGCTTGCTTTTTTTCGGCTTCGTCTTTGTCTTCTATTGTAGGATCATTGGCGAGACCAAGTAAAGGCAATAAACACAAAGCCAGGATGGGTAATATGTGATTTGACGGTCTCAGCTTTAAGTATTTTCATTCAAAAATACGTAATTCTCAGATGAATTGTTTTTTTCTATCAAGAATATTTACTACGTCTGGGTTTTTATCCTATGCAGCGGCAGGCATTCAGGATGATTCTCCCGGACATATGTGATGAGTTTTTCTCTCACACTACAACGCAGGTCCCATGCTTGAGGGGATGTTTTGGCAGACATGAGTGCCCTTAATTGTATGGTTTTTTCCGTAGCATCTACCACATGGAGCACATTTACCTTTTTATCCCATAATGGCTCGTTTTCAAGTATTTTGGTGAGCTGCCCCCGTATTTTGTCCACCGGTGCGCTGTAATCGAGGTGAAAAAAAACCGACCCGATGATCTCAGCCTTGTTGCGGGTCCAGTTTTGGAAGGGCTCATTCACAAAATAAGTAATAGGGAGTATCAGTCGCCTCCAATCCCACAACCTGACGACCACATAGGTTAAATTGATCTCTTCGATCCAGCCCCACTCCTTTTCAACGAGTACGGCATCATCTATTTTCATGGGTTGGGTAAAAGCGATCTGAATACCTGCCAGGAAGTTGGCGATGGTTTTTTGGGCGGCAAAACCGATGATCACACTGGCTACCCCGGCTGAGGTCAATATACCAGCGCCAAATTTTTGTCCCCCGTCAAAGCTTAGTAATAACGCACTGATTGTGATGATAATTATGGCCAGGATCACAGCGTTTTTGACAAAGTTGAGCTGGGTCAGGATCTTCCTTTCATGCCGGTTGTCCTCTTTTTTGGTGATATCATATTTGTCGAGCATGATATCTTGTACCACAAAGGTGAGCCTGATCAAAAGAAAGGAGACCGCAAGTATGAGCAGCGTCCTGAAAAGTATCAACAACCAGGTCGGACTGTTGGCAATATGTAAGGCAATGAAAACAAATGCGACCGGAAGGAGAAAGGAAACCGCTTTTTTGCATCTCTTCTTGAAGTAGAGCAGGTTTTGAGCACGACCTTTTTTGATCATCAGGTTTACGCTCCAATGGATCAACCAGATCAATATCAGTCCGGCCAGCATTCCAACTATTATGGCGATGATGACTTCTGGTATGGATTGTAACATGTCTTTCCAGTTGTCCATAGGATATAAATAAAAAAGCCCCATCAATGACGAAGGGGCTTGTTTTCATTAAAGGGTGGAAGATCGGTCTCGAACCGACGACCTCCTGAACCACAATCAGGCGCTCTAACCAACTGAGCTACAACCACCATTTTAAGCGATTTTATTCGCTCCTGGCGCTCTAACCTCCCGATAGCTATCGGGAGAGCTACAACCAGCATTTTTAAAAGGAATGCAAAGTTATATCCAATGATGGATATAACAAATAGTAAAAGCTGAAATCAGTGAATACTTTATCTGTCAAACATCATTCGCTGCCCGAGTACTGAATCATGGATCTTTCCTTCATTGTAAGCCAGATGACCTGAAACGAATACCTTTTCTATGCTTGATTTGAATGTGTGCCCCTCAAAAGGAGACCACCTGCATTTTGACATTACATTTTCTTTGGATACTGTCCAGGGCTTATTCAGATCTGCGATGACAATGTCTGCATAATAACCTTCTCTCAGGTAACCTCGTTCCGATACCTGAAAGCACTCAGCAGGTGCATGGCTCATTTTTTCAGCGATACGTTCCAGAGAAATTTTCCCTTCATGGTAAAAATCCAGCATGGCTACCATGGAATGCTGTACCAGTGGACCTCCTGAAGGGGCTTTGGTGTAAACATTTTGTTTTTCTTCCAGTGTATGCGGAGCATGATCCGTGGCGATCACATCTATGCGGTCATCCAGCAGAGCTTTCCAGATGGCATCCCGGTCTTCACTTGTCTTCACGGCAGGGTTCCATTTGATAAAGGACCCTTTTTCTTTATAGTCCTTGTCCGAAAACCACAGGTGGTGGATACAGGCCTCAGAGGTGATCCTTTTTTCTTTCAGAGGTTTGTCGTTGGAGAAAAGTCCGGTTTCTTTTCCGGTGGATATATGCAAAATATGTAGCCGTGTGTTGTGCTTTTTGGCCAACCCAACCGCATATGATGATGACAGGTAGCAAGCCTCTTCGCTCCTGATGAGCGGGTGCATTTCAAATGGAACCGCGTCACCATATTTTTTGACATAGGCCTCCTGATTGTTCCTCACAGTCATTTCATCTTCACAGTGTGTGGCAATGAGCAGAGGAGCCTCACTAAATATCTGTTCCAGTACCTTTTCATCATCCACCAGCATATTGCCGGTCGAAGAACCCATGAATATTTTTATTCCACAGACCGATCGAATATCCGTTTTGAGTAGTTCGTCCAGGTTGTCGTTGGTTGTACCCATGTAAAAAGAGTAGTTTGCCAATGATTTCTGAGCCCCCACTTGGTATTTGGCTGCCAACAAATCCTGGGTTACGGTTTGTGGTATTACATTAGGCATTTCCATGAAAGAGGTAACCCCGCCAGCAACAGCGGCTCGCGATTCAGTAAAGATGTCGGCTTTGTGTGTGAGGCCTGGCTCACGGAAGTGCACCTGGTCATCGATGGCTCCGGGCAGTACTACTTTTTCTTCCGCATTGATCTCCACATGATTTTCACTAACGGTGATTTGCTGATCAATCTTTTCAATTCTCCCGTTCTTTATAAAGATATCTTTTACTTCAGAAATACCTTCATTGATGACTTTTCCCGACTTGATTAAATAGCTGTGATTCACTTTCATGGAATTAGAATAATCTTTATTACTTAAATCATATTCCGAGATGTAGGTTTTATTCTAAGAATTGAAAAAATCGACTTCTTTACGAAATAAAAAGTAATAATATTTAATAATGACAAAATATATATCTGTATTTAATGAGAATGCCAATATAAAAAGGCATTGTTATTAATTATTTTGATAACCACTTCTCGGAAACTTAAAAAACAATTATTATTGTAACAGAAAGATGGATTAATTCTTTCTTTCCATAGCTGGTTGAAAAGATCTTGTTCGGGGTTAAGGAGCTATCCTGCCCCTACAAGATCACTTTTTTAATCAGGCCTGATTCTCTCCTCCCGATTTGCGATCTCCCAGGTAGTAAAGAAAATATAATCAGTGATCTTTTTCACTTTTTCAAAGTTGATTTTATCGACAGTATCT
The DNA here is from genome assembly GCA_965228595.1 of Cyclobacteriaceae bacterium. GTDB lineage: Bacteria > Bacteroidota > Bacteroidia > Cytophagales > Cyclobacteriaceae > UBA7330. The sequence goes on from OZ245828.1 coordinate 2,507,003, forward strand.
GTCGGTTGATGGTAGTCACCATGTGTTCCGCTAAAGTAAAAGATAATAGGTATATTGTTTTGTGCAAAGCTGTAATGGTCTGACCGCTTATAATACTGATTAGGATCGTTATAATCGTTGTATCTGTAATCCAATCTTAATTTTGTTGAATAATCTTCATTGACTGATTTTGCAAGATTATCCAGGTCGGTGGAAATGCGGTCTGAGCCGATGATATAAATGTAGTTTGGATCTTCACTGTATTTAAGATCTTGCCTGCCAATCATATCAATATTCAAATTAGCGACAGTATTGCTGAGTGGAATTTCAGGATTCGACACATAATATCTACTCCCGAGCAACCCTTCTTCCTCACCTGAAAAAGCCACAAACATCACGCTTCTCTTCGGTCCGTCACCATTTTCCTTTGCTTCGGCAAAAGCCTCGGCGATTTCAATAATTGCGCTGGTGCCCGATGCATTGTCATCCGCTCCATTGTAAATGTTACCGTCCTTTACCCCAAGGTGGTCGTAGTGTGCGGATACAATGACTACTTCTTCGGGCTTTTCCGAGCCAGATACAAATCCCATGACATTTTCAGAATCTATGGTCTCAATGAGCATATCGGCATTGAAGATTATTTTTTTGGTGAGTCCTCTGCCTTTTCTCAGGAGTGACTGGAATGATTGTTCAAAGATCCATTCAGCCAGAGCAGGGTTGGCTATGATGGTCTTGGTGCCCATATCATCTACAGAAAATTCAATCTTCTCCCCGATCATCACCACGCCGAACCTGTTGAGGGCGTACCTGTACTGATCTTCATTTCTCACAATGATGAAATATCCGGCGGCGCCACTGTTTTCAAGTTCTACAAGTTTGCTTCGCCACCCAGTCATCTCTTCCGCACTGAAAGCGATGAATTTGCCTTTCACATCAAGACCTCGCAGATCGAAGTCTTTGATGTCACCACAAAAAACGAGTTCGATGTATTCTTCACCCATGGTTTCCATCCTTGAGTAGTAAAGAAAATCAACCAGATTTTTCTTCATCTCATCTCCCTTTTTGAAGTAGGAAGTATTGTACCTACTGCGGTATAAGTGAAATTCCTGGAAGTAGCTGTCACCCTGATTGGTTTTTACAGGAGGTATAAGCCCGGCAATTTGGAATTTATTGGCAATGTAATCAGCTGCCATTTTTTGTCCTCTTTCTCCGGTTGCCCTTCCCTCAAATTCATCCGAAGCCAACGTCCTGATGGATTCATTTAACTCCTCCAGTGTGATGGTTTTGGCATATTTAATAGCCTTTCGATTCTGCCCGGATGCACAGGGTACGATGAGAATGATGGCGAGAAATGAGATAAAAAGTGACTTCATTAATCGGATAATTGATAGTAAGCGGGGCAAATCTAACCTATTTTGATTTCCCGAAATAAAGCAATAATTGAACCAAATTATTGTACACTCAATTGTATAGTTTTGCAAGATAATACGAGACGTAAAATAACCACCATTGCATGATAAATTTAAATGAGCGGGTAGACTTTGGGTCTAGGCACATAGGACCTGATTCCGAGGAGGTAAAACAAATGCTTTCAGAGATAGATGTCGATTCCATCTCAACCCTAATTGATCAGACGGTTCCTAAAAATATCAGGTTAAAGCAACCACTCTCACTCGCTCAGCCACTCAATGAACATGAATATCTGAAGCGGATTAGGTCAATCGCTCAAAAAAATATTGTTGCCAAATCATTCATTGGTCAGGGTTATTACAATTGTGTGGTCCCCAAGGTCATTCAACGTAATATTTTCGAAAATCCCGGGTGGTATACGGCCTATACACCTTATCAGGCCGAAATTGCTCAGGGCAGATTGGAGGCACTTATAAATTTCCAAACCATGGTAATGGAGCTTACCGGGATGGAAATAGCTAACGCGTCACTGCTCGACGAAGGTACTGCAGCCGCAGAGGCTGTGACCATGCTTTACAGCGTGAGACCCCGAGACAAGAAAGAAGCCAGCTGTCTGGTGGTAGACAGGCATATATTCCCGCAGACCCTGAATGTCATCCGAACACGGGTAGCGCCTTATGGCATTGAAATTTTGCTGGATGACATCGAAACGACAGACCTGAGTGATGAAAAGATTTTTGCTGTTTTTGTTCAGAACCCGAATAACAATGGAGAGGTAAAAGATTATGCTTCGGTTGTATCCAACGCACATGCGCATGGGGTAACAGTAGCGGTTGCAGTGGACTTACTTAGTCTTTGCCTGGTTACCCCTCCGGGAGAATGGGGAGCGGATGTGGTCGTAGGTACATCACAGCGTTTTGGAGTCCCTGTTGGCTTTGGTGGCCCGCACGCGGCATTTTTTGCAACGAAAGAAGCTTTCAAAAGATCGGTACCAGGTAGGATCATTGGTGTGTCGATGGATGCGGATGGAAATCCCGCTTATCGCATGGCACTACAGACACGCGAGCAACACATTAAACGTGAGCGTGCGACCTCTAATATTTGTACCGCTCAGGTCTTACTTGCCGTGATGGCTTCCATGTATGCAGTGTATCATGGACCGGATGGATTGAAGCGGATAGCAAGTCGGGTTCATGGTCTGGCTGCATCTACCGCAGAAGCTTTGAGGAGCTTAGGAATCAAGGTGTTTTCTGATTCATTCTTCGATACCTTAAAAGTTGATGTAAATGTTCAGTCAGTACTGCAGCAATCCGGTGATTCCCTTGTCAATTTCAGGTATTTTGAGGATGGCGCCATTGGTATTTCGTTTGATGAAACACATACTCCTGCAGATGCACAAAAGGTCATTGATATTTTTGCCCGGGCTACAAACCGGGATTCAGTGGATGTCAAAGCACAGGTAGACTTTAACCTGCCGGAATCCATTTTGAGGACTTCTCCGTACCTTACACCAGAGGTTTTCCATACTTATCATTCTGAGCATGAGATGCTTAGATATATGAAGCGATTGGAGAACAAAGACTTGTCGCTTACACATTCGATGATCTCGCTGGGGTCCTGTACCATGAAGCTCAATGCCACCACTGAAATGATCCCGGTGACCTGGGCTGAATTTGGGGATATGCATCCATTTGCCCCTGCTGACCAGACAAAGGGGTATCAGGAGTTGATTGATGAGCTTGGAAGCTGGCTGAGTACCCTCACAGGGTTTTCTGCGGTGTCTTTCCAGCCCAATTCCGGTGCACAGGGAGAATATGCCGGGCTGATGGTGATCAGACAATACCTCGATGCCAATGGCGGAAAAGACAGGAATGTAGTATTGATACCATCATCCGCTCATGGCACTAATCCAGCCAGCGGCGTAATGGCAGGCATGCAGGTGAAAATCGTGAAATGTGATGACCACGGAAACATTGATGTGGATGATCTTAGGGAAAAAGCGGAGACTCATAAAGATGAATTGGCTGCATTGATGGTGACCTACCCTTCAACACACGGTGTTTTTGAAGAAGGTATCAAAGACATATGCGACATTATTCATCAGCATGGAGGACAGGTATACCTGGATGGTGCCAACATGAATGCGCAGGTAGGGCTCACCTCCCCAGGTGAGATAGGAGCAGACGTTTGCCACCTCAACCTACATAAGACCTTTTGCATCCCTCATGGCGGGGGAGGCCCCGGAGTCGGTCCGATTGGGGTGGCAGCCCACCTGGTCCAGTATCTTCCTGGTGAAGATTTACATATATCATCTGCGCACTATGGAAGTGCCAGTATACTCCCCATTTCACATGCTTATGTGGCCATGATGGGTGGCGAGGATTTGACAAAGGCTTCCCAGGTGGCTATTTTGAATGCCAATTACATTGCAAAAAGACTGAGCAGTCATTACCCGATCCTTTATACCAATGAAAAGGGACGGAACGCCCATGAGCTTATCATCGATTGCAGAATATTTAAATCTGCCGGAATAGAGGTGGAAGACATTGCCAAGCGAATGATGGACTATGGCTATCATGCCCCTACCGTTTCATTCCCTGTAAATGGCACCATGATGATTGAACCTACTGAATCTGAAACCAAAGCAGAAATTGACAGGTTTTGCGAAGTGATGATATCCATCCGCAAGGAGATCGATGATGTAGTGGGGGGCACAGCAGACCAGACCAATAACGTATTGAAAAATGCGCCTCATACACTTAACCGCTTATTATCGGATGAATGGAACATGCCTTACAGCAGAGAACAGGCTGCTTATCCGCTGCCATTCCTGAAGAAAAATAAGTTCTGGCCATCCGTAAGCAGGATCGACAGTGCATATGGAGACAGGAACCTGGTATGTAGTTGTATTCCTGTGGAAGCCTATGCTGAGCAGGACTTAATCACAAAGTCGTAGACTGAACGATCCCTGGACGTGGTTTTCGTCATCGTATGAAGCACTGAGGTATCCGACGACTTCTGTAGAGGTCACTGCAACGATTTCTATAAATCCTGTATTGGCGGTGTATTCTGTTACACCATCTTCGGAGAAGACCACGTAATAGTTGGGTGTTGCGAAGGGAAGGTTAAAGTTTCCGCGGTCGTAGGGGATGGAGATAGACAGGTGCGGGTCTACCGTGTTGACTTTGATACAAGGGTCTGTCAGTTTCTCTTCAAACAGAATGCCAGTGAGCCCCTGGGCGTAAAACTGATCATATCTTATTCTTCCACTGCCGAAGATCCATTCTTTTCCATCGATCTCACCTACCAATGGATCATTCTCGATTTCAAAATACTGGTCTTTACACCCCACTAGCAGGAGAAGGCTGACAGAAATCATTAATACCCGACTCATCAATTTATTTTAAAGCTAAAACGTTCAACACCCTCAATTCTTTTACCCACGGGGTAAGACTTTTCTGTAAACTCGACTTCACCATCATACGTAATTGTGATGGCCGTGGTGCTACAGGTCCCGTATTTTTCTGTGCGGATACACATGGCTGATACAGCTTCCTCCATATCTTTTGGGATCCCCGTGTCCGGAAGGTCATTCGGATCTGCCGTTTTGCCATCGCCCATCATTTCGATGAGGTCATCGTGAGAAAAATGGCCATCGATCAGTGTCTTAAACATTTCCTTTGACCGAACAACTTTTGGCCAGGGGGTATTTAGTGTGGCATTGCTCACTGCATGAATTCCCTCTTCAAGCTTGCTGGGATTACCATTTTGGTTGTTGTAGTGAACCAGGTTTTCCTTATCGAGGGCCAGCAGGTTAAACCCGTTGAACTTGGTGGACACTTCACCCAGGTTATTTATGTATTCATTGGCCGACACTTCCGAATCAAGAAAATGAACAGGGATCTGGCCCCTGGTAGCCTTGTTGTTTTGATAATTGGTGGGATCCCGGTAATTGGTCACTGCTGCGATGTGTCCGAGTTTATTCACTCCAATCCAGGTGCCCCCCGCTTCCAGGTCTTTGCCTGCCAAAAGACTTTGCGGAGTCTTCCAATAATGAGCAACCTGTGTAGGTCTTTCATAGAATTCATCCCGGTTGGCCACCAGGATCAACTTATATTTTGCATGAATGTTCCTGCCTAAAACGATCAGACACATATCTTTGGTCAAATTTTTTTAATGAAGAAAATCCTGGCCTATATCCTTGACTATCAAAGAAAGCACTTTGATATTAAATTATATCTTTCGATTGCTCTTTTTCTGGTGTTGATCTTCTTCTTCAACTACTACTATGATTTTGAGAATTCAGTACTTGATAGGTACAACGGACAATTCCGGGATGGAGTTCATATGTTCCTGTTTCATGGGATCCCCTATCTGATCGTTTGTCTGCTCCTGTACTTTTTCAATAAGCAAAGGGACTGGCTATCATCAGGGCGGTTTTGGCTAATGTTTTTCATTGGATTTACCATCCTGGCATTAGACAGGTCCTTTTATGGCTATGTTATCTTCAAGGAGCATTTTGATGTCCGGGACTACGTTTTTGTGTCGAAGACGGTCCGCTGGCTGAGTAGCACTTTTGTTGTGGTGATTCCCTTATTGATCATTTACATGATCGTAGAACGGGATGACCCAAAGATCTACTACGGTCTATCACCAAAGAGATTTGACTTCAAACCATATCTGATTCTTTTGCTGTTGGCCGGGGTATGTGTGGGGATCGGTTCGTTTTTTGCTGATTTGCAGGCATATTATCCCAGATACCAGTTTTCACGTGGTAGCTATTTTGCGGAGCAAAGAAACTTACCGGAAGTAGTGACGGTTTTGATCTATGAGCTGGCGTACGGTTCGGATTTTATAGGTGTAGAGATATTCTTCAGAGGGTTTCTGATCTTTGCATTCAGCAGGACCCTGGGGGGATATGCGATCCTGCCCATGGCGGTGACCTATGCTGTGCTGCATTTCGGTAAACCCATGACCGAAGCGATCAGCTCTATATTTGGAGGCTACTTATTGGGGATTATTTCTTATAATACCCGAAGTGTGTGGGGAGGGATCATCATACACATGGGTATAGCATGGTTGATGGAAGTGTTCGGCTATCTACATAGATTGTTGTAAATTTAAAATATGGAATCAGAAATGATCATAATGTTGGGCATTGGGGCGGTCCTGGGAATAATCATTGGTTATTTGCTGGGTAAGCTCAATTCCAAAGGAGGAGGAGACGGTCAGAAAGCTCGTATGGAGTTGCAGATGGAGCGGGAAAAAGGACTGAAAAGAGAGCAGGATCTGCTGTCCCTGAATGACCAGCTTAAGGAGGAAAGACAGGTGGTCATTCGACTCAACCAGGAGAATGCCAGCCTCCAGGCCAACTACAAAAACCTGCGTGAGCGGCTGGATGAGCAGCGTCAGGAGATGATGAAGGTGCAGGAGAAGTTCACCGCAGAATTTAAGAACCTGGCCAACGAGATTTTCGAAGAAAAAAGTAAAAAATTTACCGACCAGAATAAATCCAACCTGGATGAATTGCTGAAACCTTTAGGTGATAAGTTGCTACAGTTTGAAAAGAAAGTAGAGCAAACCAACAAAGACAGCATGATCAGCACGGCCGAGCTCAAAGTGCAGCTGGAGGGCTTGAAGACACTGAATCAACGGATGAGCCAGGAAGCAGAGAACCTGACCAAGGCACTGAAAGGAGATGCCCAGGCTCGTGGAAACTGGGGAGAGATTGTGTTGGAAAGAATACTTGAGAGATCCGGACTGGAGAAGGACCGGGAGTATTCGATGCAGGAGTCATACAACTCGGAAGAAGGTCGGCGATTGCGTCCCGACGTGATCATTAGGTTGCCAGATGATAAGAATCTGGTTATTGATTCGAAAGTTTCATTGGTTTCGTACGAGAAATATGTGAACGCCGAGCAGGATGAAGTAAAAGAACAGGCGCTTAAGTCATATCTCCTTGCTGTCAAAACGCACATCAAAGGGCTTAGCGAAAAGAATTATCATGAACTGTTCGAATCAGGCTCATTGGACTATGTGCTGATGTTCGTTCCTATTGAATCTGCCTTTGCGATGATCGTTCAGCAAGGTGGAGAATTGTATAATGAGGCACATAACAAAAACATTATCATTGTATCCCCTTCCACACTGATAGCTACTCTACGGACTGTAGCCAGCATCTGGAAACATGAATACCAAAGCAGGAATGCCCAGGAAATTGCCCGGCAGGGAGGCGCTTTATATGACAAGTTCAAAGCTTTTGTGGATGACCTCATTGAAGTGGGTAAGTCCCTTGATAAGTCGAAACACCAGTACGGCATGGCCATGAACAAGCTGGTTGAAGGTAAAGACAACCTGATCAGAAAGACGGAGCGGTTGAAAGAGCTCGGTGCCAAGACCACTAAAGAAATGGACCAAAAGGTGCTGGACAGAGCGGATGAGGTTGAGCATGTTTCAGCGTCTCAATCAACAGACCTCTTTGGTTAATTGATTTTTCTACATTTGCACTTTTTACAAGAAGATTATGGAATTGACTGCTGATAATAAGCTAAAGAAACTGATTGTTGTTGGTGACAGGGTGCTCATCAAACCAAAGAAGGACACCGAAAAGACAACTGGAGGTATCTACTTGCCACCTGGCGTTGCTGAAAAAGAAAAAGTTCATAGCGGCTATATCGTAAAGGCAGGTCCCGGTTATCCTATTCCTATGCCGATGGATGAGGAGGATGACTGGAAGCCAGAAGAGGAAAAGGTAAAGTATATACCACTTCAGGTGAAGGAAGGAGATTTGGCGATTTTTCTACAAAAAACAGCCTTTGAAGTCATGTATGAGGGTCAAAAATATTATATTGTTCATCAATCTTCCATCCTCATGGTGGAGCGTGATGAAGACCTTTTTGACTGATCACCTATGAATAGAATTCTTTCTTTTGGATTGCTGGCCTTTGTATTTTTAAATGCCAGTGCTCAGGATATTGATAAATTGGCCAAGGAGATAGAGCCAAAAATGATTGAATGGAGGCATTATTTCCATCAGAACCCGGAGTTATCCAACAGGGAATTCAATACAGCTAAAAAGATTGAGCAACATCTGAGGGATTTGGGTCTGGAGGTTCAGACCGGAGTAGCCCATACAGGAGTTGTTGGGATATTAAAGGGCGGAAAACCAGGTCCGGTAGTCGGTATTCGTGCAGATATCGACGGTCTACCTGTCACAGAAAGAGTGGATCTTCCCTATAAGTCAGAAGCCGTAGGGGAATACAATGGAGAAAAAACTGGCGTCATGCACGCTTGTGGTCATGATACACACATCTCAGTGGTCATGGCGGTGGCGGAAATCCTTACGGGAATGAGAAAAGACCTCAGAGGCACTGTGAAATTTGTTTTTCAGCCCGCAGAGGAAGGTCCCCCCAGAGGTGAGGAAGGTGGAGCACCCTTGATGGTCAAGGAAGGGGTGTTGAAAAACCCGGATGTGGATGTGATGTTTGGCATGCACATCAAATCAACCATGCACGTGGGGTCGATAGGATACAAAACCGGTGGGATCATGGCTGCGGCCGATAGACTTTACATCACTGTGAATGGAGAACAATCCCATGGATCAAGGCCCTGGAGTGGTGTGGATCCGATCACGGTATCCTCTCAAATCATCTATGGTCTTCAGACGATCGTCTCCAGGCAGGTAGAGCTCACAAAGGAGGCGGCTGTCATCTCCATTGGCAAAATTGAAGCAGGAGTCCGGTACAATATCATTCCCGAAAAAGTAGAGATGGTAGGTACCATTAGGACACTGGATGAGGAGATGCAAAAAGACATCCATCAGAGAATTGAGAAAACCGCCAAACTGATAGCAGAAAGTGCCGGGGCTACAGCCGACGTAGAGATCACACAAGGGGCACCAGTCACTTACAATGATCCCGAACTGACTACTATGATGGTGCCGTCATTGAAAAAATCCTGTGAAGACCTGGTAGTGGTCAATGCCAGCACTGGAGCAGAAGATTTTGCATTCTTTGCGTTGGAGGTACCATCCATTTATTTCTGGGTAGGCGGTTGTCCTAAGGATGTGGCTCTGGAAGATGCTGTCGATCACCACACCCCGGATTTTTATGTAGATGATGCCGGAATGCTTACGGGTGTCAAAGCATTTCTGAATCTTACGCTGGACTACATGAAGATGAAGTAGTAGGTCCTGTTTGCTTTCAGTCAAAACCCTAATGCAATGAAATTTATAATTTCTTTAGGTATACTCATTCTATCCTTTTTTGCTTATGCAACGCATCAATTGACCTACTATGTATATTATGAAACATCATATGCACAGGGTCCCTGGTCAAGAGTAGATCTTCTTAATCAATCAGGCTACCAGTACCTCAAGGCAGAAGCATACAATGATTTGTTCGGGACCATCCCGGATGAACTGGTTCACAAGATGTTGTCCAGACTTAAGGAGAAAAAACCCTCCTATTACAACTGGACATTTGACATCTCTCTGGCTGGTGATTCAGTGACAATAGCTTCTAAAGAAACGATAGCTAACCAGGAAACCATTAAGAATGAAATCACAGCCACATGTACACTTAATGGTTTTAATACTGTCACTTTTAATTTTCCTGATCAACTCGAAACATGGACATTGGACGATTTAACCTTGCCCTATTTTGACCTTGTGAACAGTCAATTAACAAAGAGTAGTAAAAGTACCCCTACAGATCGGGTCATAGAAAAAAGGAAGGGAGATACCGTAGTAGTTACTGTGGTTGATACAGTCAGGTATATTGACTCCTCCAGATATGCTGACACAAAGCCGCTCCCATTAAGTGAAGCTCAAAATGAAGAAGATGCGTGGATCACGCTACTCCTTATTTCGGCAGTGTTAAATGCAGGGCTTTTTGGTCTCTTAATTTTTTGGAAGAAGAGCAACAGAAGCGTATCGAAATCCAGGAAAAGACATGGGTTTGTAACCACCTGGTTGATTTTTATGATCATTAATTTTGCAGTAAGCACTTTTTATTATTTCTTTTTAATTGATAGCTGGGGTGTTTACCTAAAAACGAATTTCCCAGAGCCCATTGAGATTGCTTTTGGCATATTGTCGCTAGTAAACCTTGTGTTGGCTGTTATGCTCATCAGATGGGAAAAATGGGCATTCTATGGACTCTTTGTAACAAGTCTCATTTTCTTCAGCCTGAGCTTTATTTCGAATATGAGTATTGGAAGGTCAAGTTTCAGCCTTATTGCCATCGTTGTCCTGTATGCCATCCTGCAAATCAAAAAGGATGGTGTATCGGCATGGGATTTTCTTGATTAGATGGCCTTAGGAACGAATCGATGCCGCATATTCCCTGGCAAAATAAGTCAGGATCATGTCCGCACCTGCTCTTTTGATGGATGTCAATACCTCATCGCGAGCACGATCTGCATCTAACCAGCCTTTTTGTGTGGCAGCCTTTATCATGGCATATTCCCCAGAAACATTGTAAGCAGCCACAGGCAGATCGAAATTGGCTTTTAGGTCCGCAATGATATCCAGGTAAGCCAGTGCGGGTTTTACCATCAACACATCTGCCCCTTCTTCGATGTCGAGCTGAGCCTCAATCAGGGCTTCTCTCCGATTGGCGGGATCCATCTGGTAAGTTTTCTTATCTCCGAATTTGGGTGCTGAGTCCAGGGCATCCCGAAATGGTCCGTAAAATGCCGAAGCATACTTGGCCGTGTAGGACATGATCCCTGTTTCTTTGAAGCCAGCCTCATCCAGCTGATCTCTCAGAAAACCTACCCTACCATCCATCATGTCCGAAGGACCCACCATATCGATGCCCGTTTCTGCCTGAGCGAGGGTCATTTTTGCCAGTACCTCAAGGGTCTCATCATTCAGGATCTTTCCATCTTCAACGATCCCATCATGTCCGTCAGAACTATAGGGGTCCATCGCCACATCTGTGATGATGAGCGCTTCCGGAAATTCCTTCTTTATTTTTTTTAGTGCTTGCAGGTAAAAGAATTTAGGATCATAGCTCCGAGTGGCCATCTTGTTCTTATGCTTTTCTTCCACCACAGGAAAGACGTCGAATGCTTTGATCCCGAGCTTCAGACATGCTTCGATTTCTTTGAGCATCAGGTCAGCGGAAAGCCTGAATATCCCGGGCATGGATTCTACTTCTGTTTTTTTATTGGACCCCTCCAGAAGAAATAATGGAAGTATCAAATCATCGGTGGTTACATTGGTTTCTCTTACCAATGAGCGAACGGCCTCACTTTGTCGGTTTCTTCTTGGTCTGCGTGAGAAGTAATTCATTGTAGCTTCAATTGAAATTGATTTTCCAGGTATCGGTAGCAAACATACATACCACCCATTCCAATTAAAACAGTCAGCAACACATAGGCAGGCTCATCAAGCAGTTGAGTGATGGAAAAAAGAGGATCATCGAAGTACACAAAAGCTCCGAAGCCAAGCCCATTGTTGACAAAATGCACAAACATGCAAAGCACAATGTCTCCCGTCTTATAGAAAATGTAAGCCAGGTATACACCTGCCACAAAGGCACCGATCCCCTGCCAGGGATTGAGATGAAATAAAGCAAACATGAAAGCAGACATGAAAATGGCTTTCTTTAAAGAATAATTATTTTGATATCCCTCAAAGATGATTTTTCTGAAAAGCAGTTCTTCCATGATAGGGGCCATGATGGCAACAGTCATAAAAGAAGCCACGTTTTTCTGGATCAGATTGGCCAGGATCTTTTCCAGCCATTCGGGGATGGGGATGAAAGAAGTGATCGGATCGATGGCCATGATCATGAAGATTGTGAAGAGTATTGAGATCAGGTAGGTTTGCAGTGACGCAAACTTCATGTTTTCAAACAGATATCTAATGGAAGCGCCTTTAAACTGAAGGGCGATAAAGATGATAACAAGCATTGAGATCAGGCTTGCCAAAAGTGTGATCACTGATTCTGAGATGACACTCATCATTGGTCGCACCAGGAGTGCCAGGCCAAGAGACAGCAAAATATAGATTCCCAACAGGCCGAAGGTCTGAAGGATGTTTGGGTATTTCAGCTTCATCCCCCTAAAATGGAGGATCATTCTCTAAATTCCAATAAATCACCTGGTTGGCAGTCCAAAGCCTTACAAATGGCCTCCATTGTCGTGAACCTGATGGCTTTGGCTTTACCTGTTTTCAAGATAGAGAGGTTGGCCTCGGTAATGCCCAGCTGATCTGCCAGATCCTTGGACCGAACTTTTCTTTTCGCCATCATCACATCCAGATTAACAATTATGGGCATGCTTAAATAGTTAGTTCCTGTTCTTCTTTCAATTTGAATCCCTGCTCAAACGCAACCCCCAGTGCAAAGATGATTGCACCGACAATCACGATGTGCCATCCTAAACGGGTTTCACTTACCAGCTCCAACCCTTCAATGCTGTAGTTGCTGTTGAACCACATATCGCCAATCACCGTAAGCATCTTTTCACCAAACATGGCCAGGGCAATCAGCATACCGAGTGATTTGATCTTTTTGATATTTTCAAGTGTAAATGGATGACCAGAGCGGATGTTTGTTACCACTTGCTGTGCGATGTGAAGCAGGATAAAGAAATATCCGGAGACTGTAGCCACAAAAAAGATCAATAAAACCTTCAACGACCAGTCTAAAGGAGCCTTCATCCTTGACTGGATATCGTAGTATTCAATCGTATCCTGCTTTGGAAGAAGTGGAATTATTTGACTGGATATTTCTTCACTATTTACAAGCCAAAAAGGTTCGCCTACCTCTATCATTTTCCCATCAGGCAACAAAAGGAAGAAAATGGTGGCCAGCAAGGCTCCTCCAAGTGTCAGCCATTTAAATACTTTGACCATCAAGAGAATTAATTTTAATTTATTCATTATTGATATAATATTAATGATAAACAATAATAAATAATTATAATGAAATAATTTTAGTCTGTACGGACTTTTCTCATTAGATCCTGTAGATCCAAAACTTTTGAAAGGTTAAAGGGGTTTTTATTTATGCTACAAACTCCGCCACTGTCTTCTCAATAATGTCACAGCATTCATGAAGCTGCTCTTCGGTCATCACCAAGGGGGGAGCAAAACGGATGATATTCCCGTGAGTGGGCTTAGCCAGCAGTCCGTTATCGCGAAGTTTCAGGCATAGATCCCATGCCATAGACCCTTCCGGTGAATCATTGATCACGATGGCATTGAGCAATCCTTTCCCTCGAACCAATCTTACCAGGTCAGATTTTTGGACAAACAAGTTCATTCTTTCTCTGAATATTTCGCCTAAGGTGGCAGCATTCTCTGTGAGTTTTTCGTCTTTCATCACCTGGAGCGCTGTCATGGTGACCTTGGTTCCCAGCGGGTTGCCCCCATAGGTGGATCCATGTGTGCCGGGCGTAATTACTTCCATGATCTCATTATTAGCCAGCACTGCCGACACAGGATAAACTCCCCCCGAGAGTGCCTTTCCTAAAATGAGGATATCGGGTTTTACGTCTTCATGATCTGCCGCGAGCATTTTTCCGGTACGGCCAACACCTGTCTGGATCTCGTCATCAATGAATAAGACATTGTTTTTCTTGCAAAGCTCTGCCACCTTTTTCAGGTATCCTTCATCGGGGACAAACACCCCTGCTTCCCCCTGGATGGGCTCGATCAAGACACCTGCTACGTGTGGATCAGTGATGGCTTGCGCCAAAGCATCCGGATCATTGTATTTTACGACCTCAAATCCCGGAGTGTAAGGACCAAAATTTTTGCGTGCTGTATTGTCTGAGGAAAAAGAGATGATGGTTGTTGTTCTTCCGTGGAAATTTTGGTCAAAAACCAGGATTTTCGCCTTATGCTCAGGAATGCCCTTTTTCTCGTAGGCCCACTTTCTGCAGATTTTGATGGCCGTTTCTACGGCTTCTGCTCCCGTATTCATCGGCAGTACCTTGTCATATCCAAAATATGAAGTAATGTACTGCTCGAACTCCCCCAGGACATTGTTGTAAAAAGCCCTTGAGGTCAAGGTAAGGACTTCTGCTTGTTGCTTGAGGGCCTCAACGATCTTGGGGTGGCCATGACCCTGGTTCAGGGCAGAATATGCAGACAGGAAGTCATAATATTTTTTTCCATCCACATCCCACACATAGACGCCTTCTCCTCTCGCGATTACAACTGGTAATGGATGGTAATTATGTGCCCCATGCTTATCTTCCATTTGCATGAGCTCCTGTGCTGTGTGTTCGATCTCAGATATCGCCATGTCCTCCTTTTTGTTTTTTGACTTTACAACAAGCTTATTTGCCTAAAGTTCAAATGTAAGTTTTACATCCAGAGGCCACAAAGGAATTTAAGAACTTTATATAAGTGTAATCAAATCATTAAAGATGTTGGAACTTAAAAACTTTTGTCTGATATTTGCAGTCCTTTTTAGAAAAGCAGGAAAATTATGTCAAAAGTTTGTCAGATTACAGGAAAGCGGCCGATGGTGGGTAACAATGTTTCTCACTCCAACAATAAGTTGAAGAGAAGATTCAATCCCAATCTTCAGAAGAAGAAATTTTACCTGGCTGAGGAAGACAAGTGGATCACTTTGAAAGTATCTACTTCAGCGATCAGAACCATCAACAAGATCGGTTTGAATGCTGCTTTGAAAAAAGCGAAAGCCAAAGGATATATCTCCTAAGATTTTTCCTCAAAAGATATTTGCAAGCCTGATTGTATGATCGGGCTTTTTTAATTTCGTCAGCATGATGAAATATCTTGCGCTTCTAATACTTTCTATAAGTTTTGCTGACGCTGTATCACAGAAAGTCAATTATACCCGACAAGACTCCCTCAGAGGATCGATCACTCCGGAACGTGCGTGGTGGGACCTGCTCCACTATGATCTTTATGTGTCTGTAGATATCCCTAAGAAATCTATTTCAGGTAAAAATGTCATTACCTACAAAGTATTGAATAGCCATCAGCTGATGCAGATTGATCTGCAATCACCTATGCGGATCGATGGGGTACAACAGGGCGGTAAGCTTTTGAAGATCACCCATGAAGGGAGTGCACACTTTATCCATCTGGAGGAACTTCAGAAAGTAGGTGAAACCAGGACCATCGAGGTGACATTCAGTGGAAAACCAAGAGAAGCCGAGAATGCACCATGGGACGGTGGATTTGTCTGGACCAAAGATTCCAATGGGAAGGATTTTGTAGCCAATGCCAATCAGGGTATCGGTGCCAGTGTTTGGTGGCCCAACAAGGACCATTATTATGATGAACCGGACAAAGGGATCAAATTAAGCATCAATATTCCCCGCGACCTGACGGCAGTGGGAAATGGTCGGCTTTTGGAAGTAAAGAAAGAGAAGAACAAAACCCAAACGTTTGCCTGGGAAGTAAAAAATCCCATCAACAATTACGGCGTTAATGTCAATATTGGTGATTATGCCAATTTCAAAGATGTTTATCAGGGAGAGAAAGGTCCATTGGATTTTGACTTCTGGGTATTAAAGGAAAATCTGAAGAAAGCCAAGGTTCATTTTCAGGACGCATACCGGACCATGGAAGCCTTCGAGCATTGGTTTGGTCCGTACCCCTTTTATGAAGACAGCTATAAACTTGTAGAAGTACCCTACCTGGGGATGGAACATCAAAGTTCAGTGACCTACGGTAATGGGTATACCAAAGGCTATAAAGGGAGTGATCTCAGTTTGACAGGTTGGGGCTTGAAATGGGATTATATCATTGTTCATGAAACGGGCCATGAATGGTTTGCCAACAGCATTACCCATAGGGACGAAGCTGATATTTGGATCCATGAAAGTTTTACTTTTTACTCGGAGAGTATTTTTATTGAATATTTCTATGGGAAAAAAGCTGCTTACGACTACTTAAAAGGCAGCAGATATAGCATTCAAAACCAGGAACCTATCATTGGTGATTATGAAGTAAATGACCGTGGGGCTGATTTATACAACAAAGGAGCCAACGTATTACACACCCTTCGACAACTGATTGACGATGACGATCTTTGGAAAGACATACTGAGGGGGCTGAATAAGGAGTTTTACCATCAGATTGTAGATACAAAGGATATCGAAGGATATTTTGCTGAGCGGTCCGGATTAGAGCTGGATGCCTTTTTTGATCAGTATCTGCGTGACACTCGGGTGCCTGTATTGGAATACATTTTTTCCGGGCAGGAGATCTTATTCAGGTGGACCAATTGCATTCCCGAATTTGATATGCCCATAAAAGTCTATTTGGATGGAGCTCTGATCATCATTCGGCCTTCTACAAGCTGGTCCAGATATCCTTTAGGTAAGTCAGTAAGTGAGATGGAAACGGATAAGGAGTTTTATGTTTATTCAAATGAAGTGATAGTGAATGCAATTAATGAATAGACATTCAACAATTTCTTTGTTCGATTGTATATTTTCCCTAAATTTGCACTCCCTTAAAATTAAAGGTGCTAAGAAATGGCTAAGAAAGGTAACAGAGTACAAGTAATATTAGAATGCACTGAGCATAAGACATCAGGACAGCCTGGTACTTCAAGATATATTACTACCAAGAACAGAAAAAACACTCCTGAGCGGATTGAATTGAAGAAATACAATCCGATCCTGAGAAAATATACCGTACACAAAGAAATTAAGTAAAGATGGCTAAGAAAGTAGTTGCAACCCTTAAGCAGCCTGGTGGAGCCAAATTCGCCAAAGTAATTAGAGCTGTAAAATCTGAAAAATCAGGTTCGTATGTTTTCAAAGAAGACATGGTACCTGAAGGTGAAGTAAAGAATCTATTATCTAAGAATTAATCATTCTTTATAGTGATTAGAAAGCCGATCCCGTTAAAGAACCGGATCGGCTTTTTAGTTATATTTAGTTGTCTTTAACTGGTCATCCCCGTCGCCATGCTTAAGAACTTATTTTCCAAAAAAGAGAAAGAGACTTTAGATAAAGGTCTTGAAAAGACAAAATCCAACTTCTTCGAGAAGCTGGGAAAGACTGTCATTGGGAAATCTGTGGTTGATGAAGATGTACTGGATGAGCTGGAAGAAGTTCTGATTACTTCTGACGTAGGTGTAGAGACTACCGTTAAAATCATTGACCGGATCGAAGCGAGGGTAGCCAAAGACAAATACTTAAACACCAACGAACTGAATCAAATCCTCAGAGAGGAGATCGCTGCCCTTCTGGCAGAAAACAACACCAAAGACCTTGTTGATTTTGATTTACCAAAAGTGGATGGACCCTATGTCATCCTCATTGTAGGGGTAAATGGCGTTGGTAAGACCACCACCATCGGTAAGTTGGCTGCTCAGCTCAAAGCCATTGGGAAGAGTGTTGTTCTGGGAGCTGCAGATACTTTTAGAGCTGCCGCTGTGGATCAGATAAAGCTTTGGGGGGAGCGTGTGGGTGTTCCTGTTATCGAAAAGGGGATGCAGACCGACCCTGCTTCAGTGGCTTTTGAGGCTGCCAAATACGGAGCAGAAAACAATGCCGATGTGGTTATCATCGATACAGCTGGTCGACTACATACCAAAGTGAACCTGATGAATGAGCTAAGCAAGATCAAATCCGTGATCAAGCGATTTATTCCGGAAGCTCCACATGAAGTTTTGCTGGTCCTGGATGGAAGTACCGGTCAAAACGCCTTTATTCAAGCCAAGGAATTCACCAGGGCTACCGAAGTCACTTCTCTGGCCATTACCAAATTGGATGGCACGGCAAAAGGAGGTGTGGTAATTGGTATTTCTGATCAGTTTAAGATACCTGTGAAATACATTGGAGTCGGCGAAAAAGTAGAAGATCTGCAGGTCTTCAACAAGATGGAGTTTGTAGACTCGTTTTTTAAGCACTAGATCTACACCCCGCAAGTAATCTTAGGCTAAGGCAGCTAGGAATATCAAAGCTCCCAACACACCAATTATACCAAGTACAAGGCCAGCTATTGCCATTCCTCTACCATCTCCCTTTTCCAGCTTCCCTGCAGCGATAGCTCCAAATACGATAGCCAATATTCCCAATGGGATTCCCGCAACGAAAAGACTAACAATACCAGTCACCAGGGAGGCAATCGCCAGGCCCCTTGGATTGCCTTTAGCGTCATTCTTTTGAGTGATTAGTTCTTTCTTAAGCTCCCTTTTGATTTCCTTTCTGGAAAGCTTCCTATCGACATTTTCAACAGCTTCTGATTTTTCAAATGCTATTCCGGAGGTGTGGGTTTTCGTTTTCTGGGCAGATTCAAATTCTAGTTTATTGTCGATTAGCTCAAGCTCAGTAACGGAGGCCCTGAGATCAGATGAAACGGGATAGTTTTCATCGCTAAGTGGGTTGCTAATTGAGGTCTCATTAGATAATTTTTGATCCGACTGATCCACTATTGCTTTAGCAGTAGGAAAATTGTCATAATGAGGGCAGTTAAGAACATGTTTATGTGAAGAACATGAAGCGAAGAAAAGGCCAGTGATAATTTGAATGAAAATGATTCTTTTCATTTTGTTATAGGTTAATTAGGTGATGATTAACGCTATAATAAATGGAATTCGCTTTACTTGCAAGCAATTAGCTGTAATTCTTAACTAACGTTTTCGTATGCATCAATTGCAACGCGTTAAGATATATTTGCTATCCTGGTCTTTTCTAATCTTTTGTAACGGAAACTTTGGATCGCTTTTTTCTGAATGGATTTACTTTTTTGCCTTTTTCACTAATTCCCTCTATTATCTTTCCTCCGGCATCGCTGATCGCTTCCCAACCGGACCTCAAGGTCTCCGTACCGGCTTTTTTGGTAGCTTTAAATAGTCCGGTAAATATCCTGGCCGAAGATTTCAGGACGATTTCTTTGAGCTGGCTAACTGACTGGTTAAAAGCCAGTTTTTTGAGCTTCTCTTTGGTTGTGACCTCATAAGACCCACAGTATTTTGAAGCGATGTTTCCAACCCTTAGGGTCAGAAAAGCATTGGTAGACCCTTCCATCAGAGAATCCAGGATGATGTTGGCTGTGGGACCAATGAGTGGAATGGATTTTCCAGCTGAATTTCTGAAAAAAGACTGTAATACAGGTTCGATCTGCGTGGAAATATCCAGGTCTTCAATCTCTGAAGCCAAAAGCGTGCTGGCTCCCACATTGGCATACAGATACACCATTTCTCTCAACGTTGGCCGTTGATAATACAGATGGGCAATCTTCCATACCATTCGAGACTGTGTAATCAATACGGTGAAAGCATCAAGCTTTCCATTTTGTGAAACAGAAGTGGTTAAGAAGACGATGTTGGCAGTATCCCTGATCACTTTCGAAGCCTCTTTATTGAGATATTCTATGGCTTCAGGAAGCATATCCACATCTTTGGGTACCAGACCGGCTTTTTTCAGGTGCTGATTCCTCTTCAGCCTTTTGACGAGGTTCTTTTGATACCTCTGCTGTTCTTTTTCGCTTTTAGGCAGCTTTAATGGGGAGGGTAGCTTCAGATATAAGATGACAGGCCATGAAAAAAGCCCAATTGCCAAAATAGAAAGGAAAGCAAGCAGGATATTGGCGTAAAATTCACTTGAAGAGCGCACCAACAGATACACTCCGGAAATTTGATTGACCACAAATAATAAAAATCCTACAATTACCAGGATTGATATGGGAATCAGAATTTTATATACATGCCGGATCATTTCCGTGGACTTTGGTACCCATTACGTTTCACGTCTGCAAGGCTTTCAGGTTTCATCACAATAGAAAATGAAGCATAGTCCCTGGATACGTGAACTTTGGTACAAAACCCGTTTTGATATTCATATACATTATCCCCATCAGGAGATGACAGGACGTATTTATGGTCTCCTACCTTTTTGAATTGCAGATATCTTCCGAAGTATTGAGAATACATTTTCTCATTTCCTCTGGGCTCCTGATGATAGACCTGGGAAGCAGCAAATTTTATGGAATCTCCTGACTCTACATAACCTTCAATCCCATCAATAATGAGTTTATACTTCCCGTTTTTAAAGTCAATGGATGTCTTTTTCTGTGTGGACCCATTCAGGGTATTGAATCCTTCACCTGAAATAAGCATACCGTCTTTAAACTGCTCTTTCAGGACATATTTGATATTGAACGTGAAAAGCACCTTAAACTCTACCACGTTTTCAAGTGAATAGGTCTCAATGCCGTTTTCAATCGTTCTCACCACGTCCACGGTACCAATTGGCTTCCCATTCCGTACTACTTCATAGTGCAATACTTGTCCAGCTGCTGACTTTAACAGCATGATTGCAAAGAATACTATGAGAAAGGGTCGAATCAATTGTAACTTGTTTATTTTAATCTTAAGGACAATTTACTAAAGTAAAGGTTTCCATCCGACTAAATTTGAAAGAAATCTTTCCCAAAGAGCCATGAAAACAGTTAATATCAATTTTACAAATTCAGCCGGGTTGAAACTGGCAGCTAAGATAGATTTCCCATTGGTGGGAGACCCAAAAGCATTTGTCTTATTTGCTCACTGCTTTACCTGTTCGAAAAATCTTAAGACAGTTGAAAATATCAGCCGGGCATTGACACAGTCAGATATGGCTGTTTTCAGGTTTGATTTTACCGGTTTGGGGCAGAGTGAGGGAGAATTTTCAAAGACGAATTTTTCCAGCAATCTGGATGACCTGAAAAAAGCTTATGAATATCTGGATAATGAACATGAAGCACCTAAAATTCTGGTTGGTCATTCACTGGGGGGTGCTGCTATGCTTCATGTGGCCGGGTCGATGGAGAAAGTGGAAGCGATAGTGACTATTGGGGCACCGTCCACCCCTGCCCATGTCAGAAAGCTGTTTAAAGGTTCACAGGATGAAATTGAAAAAACGGGAAAAGCTGAGGTGGATATAGGGGGAAGAAATTTCACCATTGAAAAGCAGCTGATTGAGGATCTGGAGAAAAACGATTCCAAAAAGATCATTCATGCTTTGAAGAAACCATTGCTGATCATGCATTCTCCGCAGGATAACATAGTAGGCATCGAAAATGCCGGTGAAATATACAATGCCGCTATGCACCCCAAGAGCTTTATCAGCCTCGATGGTTCAGATCATCTCATGACAAACACTACAGACTCCATGTATGCAGGCAGTATCATTGCTCCCTGGGCTTCCCGCTACATCGAGGTGGAAAAAGAACCGGTTGCGCCGGAAGGGGAAGTTTGGACAAGGATATCCGGCAAAGGTTTTGTTACTGAAATTACGGCCGGGAAGCATCATATGATTGCTGATGAGCCGGAGGAGCAGGGTGGAAATGATCTTGGACCATCACCTTATGGTTATCTATTGTCTGCCCTGGGGACTTGTACGGCTATGACCCTGCGGATGTATGCCGACCACAAAAATATTGACCTTAAAGAGGTGAAAATAAAGCTCACACATGAAAAAGTGCATGCTACTGATGGTGTTTCAGTGGATGGAGTGAAATCCAAGATTGATCAGATCAAACGATTTATCAAACTTGAGGGAGATTTGACTGATCAGCAAAGGATTCGGCTCATTGAGATCGCTGATAAATGTCCTGTGCATAAGACCATCGAAGGCAAACCCAAAATTATTACTGAAGAGATTTCATCTTTTTAATGTAGTCTCTATTAAATATCTTTTCGTATTAAGCGTTGAAGGGAATTATACATCTTTGCAAAAATTCAACATTCTATGCGGCTTCAATCCTTAGCTCTCATTTCATTTTTCATCCTCTCATCCAATCTGGCTTTTGCGCAACCAGCACCTGTTAAAGAATTTTTTTCTGAGGTCAGGCTCTATGTAGATTCGGCTGAGTATACATGGACAAGAGACAGGGTTCGTGTCAATGATTTTGAGGAAAAACTGGCATTTCGGTACAATGATGATCACGCGGTCATGGAAGTTTACCTCTTCAAAAAGCAAGGGGTCAATTTTGAAAGCCTGGAGCTGATCAAAACCGAAGATTTTGAAATCGTTGATCCGGTAGTACAATTTGAGACTTTTGCCAGGTTCAAAGTCAGGTTCAGGGATTTGGATCAGTCCAATTTTCTGAAGTTTATGGTAATGATTAAATTGAATGAAACCACCACCGTGATGACTGAGATCCCACTACAGGCCTACACGGAAACTTACGTTGATTTTTATCCAACACTCACAGAATTATACATTGGTGAAGAAAAGACCTTTGAGCTCACCACAAATAATATTGACAATATTCAAGTCGAAAATCGCTGGACAGAAGGTCTGCCCATTGACTACAGGGTGACACGAAGTGGGGAGCAGCTCTTCCTTCACCTTGTACCCAATGAGTTGGGTAGCCAGCTCATCGAAATAGATTTCATGGCAAAGAATCCTTCCCTGAAGAATGGCAAACTCACCTACAAGGCAGATTCTATTTACCAGCGATTCAGGGTGATGGCGGGTAGATTGGCCTTCCTTCAATTTGATAAGCAGGAAGTCACTCCTCAGGATGATAAGGCCAGCGATATTGAGATACAGCTGGACAATCATTATAACCTTAAAATTGGTAAGACCTACAGAGTAGAAAACCAGGAGGCAGTAGGTGGTCCATTAATAGCGGAATTATTTACCAAAAACAGACTCAACAATGATAAGATTCTCTGCTTGTTGAGGGTGTATGCATTTCACAGAAAATCTGATGGCTATTTATACATTAAAGATGGAGACGAGCCACGGTTTGTCACTAACCTGGACATCACACCTAAAACCAATATCCAGACTATTTCGATCAAGCGCGAAGGTCGGGATTGGGAAAAGTCTAATGTGGTCTACCCGGGAGAAACCATTGGTGTCCGTTTTGAAGGGGACGGTATGCACAAGGCCAATTTTGCCTTTCAGGGCATAGGCAGGATAAGTCCGGATTCGGCTTTCCAAAATGAGAACATAGCCTCTTTTGAATTCAGAGTGCCTATGTCCATTGCATCCAGCAAAATTGAGATATTCAACCACAATCAAAGTACAGGAAAGTCGCTGTCTGTACGAGAATACCAAAAACCCAAGGCCTTTGACTATGTGATCCTGGATTTTGGGGATGAGCAACATGTAGTGAGCGATATTGATAAGCCGATCTACTATGACAAAACCATCACAGACCTGATTTTTTCTTTTGACCGGGCCTTGATTGATCAAAATCTCAATATTAACGGCGTGCAGTACCTGACCATCGATGTAAAGGTGAGTAACAAAAAGGGAAATCTGATTGAGCTCTATAAATTTGATCAGCTTGCAATTTGTCCATCTGAAAGATCTCCGCGACATGCTTTCTATAATATCGATGAATGCAGGGCTGATGATGTTAACCTTAATAATCATTTGGCTAAGAAGACCTTTGACCTGGAAGAGTGGTCAAGGATTGACTTAACTGTCTCTCATTTGAAAGATAAATACGGAGGAAGAGGACAAACCAAAAAGATTGTAGTCTATCTGAAGCGGGATTACACTTTCGATATTGATGTTTCTTTTCCTTCCGGACTTCTGATATTCAAGTCGTCTGATGACCCTGACGACCCTGACGCTAAATTTGCAAATTTTGGTGGGATATCTTTTGCCATGATGTGGCAAATGAGCTTTTATCAGCCGGGCAAGATTGCGAAATATCGACCTTATAAAATTGGTGCCGGATTTATTGCACTAAATGCCTTTAATTTTGCTGAAAATGCAGATCAGGATATTGGATTAGTTGTTATTGGATCATTATATCCCATATCCAGTGACAATAAACTATCTTTTCCTCTACATATGGGATTTGGTTATCTATTAGATGAACAGAAGATGTTTGGTTTGATCGGTCCTGGGATCAGGGTGAGGTTGTAGCGTAAATATCTGACCAGCGGGTAAACCTTTAATTTGTTAAAAGCACCCCTATTAATCTGTCCATGTTTGGGGATTTGACCTGGTATTGGCTATAGATACCTAGCTTATCATTGAGATCATCAGCGCCATTTGAATCATTTAGTGGCAAAATTTACCTCAGTTTTTAACTTATTATCAGCTACTTCTCCAGGCATGCTAACATATTTTTCGAACGGGTCTATTTTCTTGTTCATTTTGAAGACCTTATTCCTTTGGAGGTTCTGCATGGTGCTCCAGGCATTACCTAAGTGACGATATGGACCCTGATGCAGCAAGGAGTAGATAGGCGATGCCGGTACAGATCCTGAGATGAGACCATTGGGAAGGTTAGTAGGAACACTTTTTACCGGGAAAGCAACCGTATAGGTGGTCCTTCCTTTTACCTGCTCCCATTTATGATAAATAGCGAGTGGCTGACCATTGACCAGCTCAGGTTTATCTTTGATATAGGCTCCCAGCGTATCAAAATCTGATTGCATGGCTTTGCCAATATCATCAATGGCACATTCAGTTTTGATTCCGATATAGGTACATCCAGGGTAGTTTCCAGGACCCGTAAAAGTTAATTTTGAATGTACTTCACCGTCTTCCACATAGTCCTTAAGCAGCTCCAGCCCCCGACGATAGTCCATGCCCAGCCACGCAATCATCGCTTTTTTCATCCAGAACATGAAGAAAGGCAGGCTGCTGTCCATCAACCACGTTACTGTGGTTCCCTTATCTTTCTTTCCCAGTTCAAACCAGACTTTGGCGGTTGACTTATAAGGTGTAAGGAAGGTAAGGTCGATGTGAACGGATTTATTTTTCTTTTCATCAGTGATTTTCATATTCCCACTCATAGGATTTCTTGTCATCAGCGACAGTGACTTTTGCTTCCGGCTCCATGATCAACCAGGGTGACCAGGTAGTCCAGGTGCTGAAATCATTGATGATATTAAAAACTTTGTCCTCCGGAGCTTCAATGAATATGGATTTATTTACGTGAAATTTTGGCATGTCTCAATAGGCTGTTTCCAATTTATAAGTTAAACAATTCGGATTACATTAAGCCTTATTCTTGAGTTTAGAAAAATCCAAATTCCATGAAAATAGATGGTGTAATAGTCTTTTCTACCTGTTAACTTTAACGAATGCTGCAAAATACCTTCTTGCATTTGAAAAAAGTGAACCTCAAGCAGGAAGCAAAGCTGTGGGCCAAAGGCATCACGGATTGGGATCAGTATGAGGCAGCTTTTGATCGTCAGCTCAGCTTGTTTGAAAAGCAGAAGCCTACTTTTGAGATTTCTCGGAAACATTTTGAGAAGAGAAACTTTCACTACTTCATAGAGAGAATACCAGTATCGGAATACTATAGAATTGCACTTCATTGTCCGGGGGACGTATTGTTTTTGGACATTGAGACGACGGGCAGCGGTTTCAGATTCGATCAGATCACGGTTGTCGGCTGGTCTCTGGGCAATGACTTTGGATTTTACATCGCAGGTGAAGATCCGGAACCCATGCTTGAAGCCATTGATCGGGCAAAAGTAGTCGTAACATTTAATGGGTCTGGATTCGATATCCCAATTGTTAAATCTGCTTTTCCTCAGGCCAGTTTTCCGGTTTGTCACATAGATCTGCGCTACCTAACCCGGCGAATTGGTTTACGAGGAGGTCAGAAAAAGATCGAAAAGGCCATTGGCATGTATAGGGAGGACGATATCCTGGATATGACAGGTCAGCAGGCACCCATTTTATGGGATCAGCACCTGAAGGGAGATCCGCATGCTCTAGGCACGCTTGTCAGATATAACTATGCGGATGTATATGGCATGAAAATAATCCTGGATTATACGATTGGTGAGATCCTGAATGAGTATGCCTATCTCAATGTGTCTCCACCAATCTTTGCCAAACAGAAGGGTATGATTCCGGAACGGTTTCTTCCCAAGGAAGAATGGGTGGATTAAATCTACACTCAACGTTTTCTTTCAGCAACATAGATTCCAGTAATTACCACAATGGCACCCACCAATTGAAACCAGGTCATGGTCTCATCCAGGAAGATCCATGCGAGCACAATTGTTGATACCGGACCCAGGCTCCCCAAAATAGAAAAGTTGCTTGCTCCCAATCCTTTGATGGAGTAAGAGATCAGGTAGGAAGGGATCACCGTGGCAAACACGGCCATCAGCAACCCTATCACATAGACTTCACTGGCCAATTCAAATAGCGGAGTGTCTGTGGTGATGAGGTAATGGAGTATCACGCAGATGCAGGAAACCACCATCGCATACGAGGTAAATAACGTGGCCCCGAATTTGGGTATTAGCCATCCAGACCCAACAATGTAACTACCATAAGTAAGGGCACTTAAAAAGATCAGGATACCTCCCACCCAGACATTTTCCTGTACCGAAAGGTTCAACTCTGCAGCAAAAATACCCACCACCCCCAGGTAAGTGATGATCACCCCGAGGAGTTGTTGCCTGGTGATTTTTTGACCAAGAGCTATCCAGGAGATGAGGAGGACCAATGTGGGATATAAAAATAAAATGATGCGTTCCAGCCCTGCTTTGATGTAGTTGAGCCCCAGGAAATCAAAATAGCTGGCCAGGTAATAGCCTAAAAAGCCGAAGAGGATGAGATATCCAAAATCTTTCCCGGTTAAGGCTGCTTTTTTTGACTCTGTACTTCGGTTGGTTTTCAATCGATGCCAGGCAATTACCGCCAGATAAAATGGAAGAGAAAAAAGCATCCGAAGTAAAAGAAGTGTGATGGTATCGACTTCGAATTGATAGGCAAGTTTGACCATGACAGCCTTGCTGGAGAACATGAGGACACCTAAAATGCCCAGGAATACAGAGAAGGCTTTATTTGGCAAGAGATACTAATTAAATATCAAAAAAATTGTTCTACCGTGAGATAGATCAACGATTCCGGAGAGAATTTTATTCCTGTGAACTTCTTTATTGAGTATCTTCTTTGCCAGACTCACCAGCAGCTACAGTGACTTCTGACTCTTCTTCTTTGTGAAAGAATTTTTTCTGGAAAATCAGGATAAAGGTGATGCCAAGGAAAATGGAGGCATCAGCTACATTGAAAACAGGCCAGAGTGCCATGTAGTCACCACCAAATATTGGCACCCAGTCGGCAACTCGTCCTTCCCAGATATCGATATAGAACATATCTACTACCTGCCCATGAAACCAGGGTGTTGGAGCATCATACGGTGCATTGTCAAGATATACGCCAAAGAAAATACTATCCAATACATTTCCAATGGCCCCTCCCAGGATCATGGCTACACAGATCAGCAGTCCCTGGGGGGACTGACTTTTATATAGCTTGAACAGGTAGTATCCTATCGCGACCATGGCAATGAGTCGGAAGACTGTCAGGATGATCTTACTGTTTTCAAAAGGCATTTCCATACCAAAAGCCATCCCTGGATTCGTCAGATAATGAAGTTTAAAGAAACTACCAAAGATCTGGATCTGCCCTTTAACTCCCATTTCCATATTAAAATGGACCAAAAGTTTTACCACCTGATCCAGCAGGATGACAAAAAAGCTGATGCCAAAAAAGTATAATATGTGAGGTGTTTTCTTTGCTGTCATTTTAGTACGTCTATTGCAATTCTGATCGGAACCCCGTCGATATCCAGCTCTGTTCCATTGCTCAATTCATTTTTATACTCCAGTTTGAGGGCCTGGGTTTCCTTTTGGATGTATTCTTTGAATTTTTCTATTGCCTGCTTAGTGATTTCGTCTCCGGAAAAGTATTGGATAGAGATTTTGTCCTGTACTTCCATCCCCTGATCTTTTCTGAGGTTTTGCACACGATTCACAATATCTCTGCTGATACCTTCTTTTTTCAGGTCATCTGTCAAAGTAATGTCCAGAGCTACCGTTAAACCACCTTCTGATGCAACCAGCCAGCCAGGGATGTCCTCAGAGGTGATCTCTACCTCTTCAAGACTCAAAGTGATGTCTTCACCATCAAGAGGCAGCATATAAGTACCCTTTTGTTCAAAGTCGCGAATGGCATCCTGATCCAATCCATTGATCAGCGGTGTCAATGACTTCATTTTGGGTCCGTAAGTCTGACCCAGTTTCCTAAAATTAGGTTTAATCTTTTTCACCAGGATACCGCTGGTATCGTCAATCAATTCTATGTCCTTGACATTAATTTCGGTCTTGATCAATGCTTCTACGTCCAGGATGGTCTGCTTTTCCTTTTCACTCAGGACCGGAACAAGGATCTTTTGCAATGGCTGTCTTACCTTGATCTTTTCTTTCTTGCGAAGGGAATGTACCAATGAAGAGATGGACTGTGCGATGTGCATACTGTCACTTAGCGACCGGTCAATCAGGCTTATGTCGGCCGAACGGAAATCGGTGAGGTGCACGCTTTCAGGCATACTTTTGTCATTCATTGGCTGAACCAGGTTTTGGTAGAGCCAATCTGCATAGAAAGGCGCGATAGGGCTCATCAACTGCGATACCGCAAACAGGCATTCGTAGAGTGTCTCATAAGCTGCCTGCTTATCCTCATTCATCTCACTCATCCAGAACCGTTTCCTTGACAGCCTGATGTACCAGTTAGAAAGCTGGTCATTGACAAAATCCTGGATGGCCCTGGCTGCCTGTGTAGGTTCGTAGTTTTCGTAGTTGGCATCCACCTTTTGGATCAACTCCTGCAATTCAGACATGATCCAACGGTCGAAACGTGGTCGTTTCTCTACAGGTATTGTGTTTTTGGGATCTATGGTAAACCCGTCCAGGTTGACATAGAGCGCAAAGAATGAATAGGTGTTAGTGAGTGTCCCAAAGAATTTCCTTTGCACTTCTGCCACACCTTCCAGGTCAAACTTGAGATTATCCCAGGGGTTGGCGTTGGCGATCATGTACCAGCGGGTGGCATCCGGACCATATTTTTCAATGGTTTCAAATGGGTTGATAGCATTGCCCAGCCGTTTGGACATTTTATTACCATTTTTGTCCAATACCAGCCCATTTGCCATCACATTCTTGAAAGCTACCTGGTCGAAAAGTAGTACTGCGATGGCATGTAAGGTAAAAAACCAACCCCTCGTCTGATCTACGCCTTCAGCAATAAAGTCAGCCGGATAGTTGGCATCAAAAATATCTTTGTTTTCAAATGGATAGTGCCACTGAGCATAGGGCATCGCCCCGGAATCAAACCATACGTCAATCAGGTCCGGTTCCCGATACATGGCCTGACCTGAATCACTTACCAAAACAATATCATCAACATATGGGCGGTGCAAATCAAAGTCATCACCTATGGACTCTTTCATCAAGCCAGCCTCAACAGATTTATTGACCTCTGTCTTCAATTCTTCCAGGCTCCCGATACATTTTAGCTCATTTTTGTCTTTGGTTACCCAAATGGGCAATGGGGTTCCCCAAAAACGGGATCGACTTAAGTTCCAGTCAACCAGATTCTCCAGCCAGTTGCCAAACCTACCAGTTCCGGTAGCCGCAGGCTTCCAGTTGATTGTGTTGTTTAATTCAACCAACCGGTCTTTAAGTGCTGTGGTTTTGATAAACCAGGAATCCAATGGATAATAGAGAACAGGTTTGTCAGTTCTCCAGCAATGCGGATAGCTGTGCTCATACTTTTCTACTCTGAAGGCCTTATTTTCTTCCTTCAGCTTAATCGCGATGAGGACATCAGTCGGTTTAAAATCCGGATCTGACAAAGTTTCATCATCATAGTATTCTTCCTTGACAAAGCGTCCTGCAAAATCTGTTACCGCATCTACAAACTGACCTTTTTTGTTAACCAATGGTACTTGCTCGCCCTGATCGTTTGTGATCAGAACAGCAGGTACACCATTTTGCTGGGCTACCCTAAAGTCATCAGCACCAAATACTGATGCAGTGTGCACCACTCCTGTACCATCTTCTGTGGAGACGAAATCCCCCGCAATGACGCGGAAGGCATTTTTTTCCAGGTCATCATTGGTCACATACGGCATCAGCTGCTCATATCGAACCTCAAGGATGTCTTTTCCTGTAAACTCCTGGGTGATTTCGTATGGGATGACCTTGTCACCTTCTTTATAGTCACTTAGCTGTAGGTCTTTGGCCTTAGCCGAGAAGTGACTTCCTATAAGATCTTTGGCCAGCACCACACTGACTGGCTGATAAGTGTACTGGTTAAAGGTTTTGACTTTTACATACTGAATTTTTTCTCCAACAGCCAAGGCACAGTTAGAGGGGAGGGTCCATGGGGTGGTGGTCCAGGCCAGGATTCTTACATCTTCGTTGTCAGATTCAAACAAAAAGGCAGATCGATCATTTTTCTTCACTTTAAACTGTGCAACGATCGAAGTATCTTTTACATCTCTGTAAGTTCCTGGCTGGTTCAGCTCATGGGAGCTTAGACCTGTTCCTGCTGCAGGTGAATAGGGCTGGATTGTATACCCCTTGTATAATAATCCTTTATCGAAAAGTTTCTTGAGCAGGTACCACAGTGTCTCCATGTAATCACGCTCGAAGGTGATATACGGATCATCCAGGTCAACCCAATAGCCGATTTTCCTGGTGAGATCGTCCCACTCACCCTTGTATTTCATCACAGCTTCCTTGCATCGCTGGTTGTATTCCTCTACAGAGATTTTCACCCCGATATCATCTTTCTTGATCCCCAGCTCTTTTTCTACCTGAAGCTCTACGGGCAAACCATGGGTATCCCAGCCTCCCTTACGCTTGACCTGATAGCCTTTGAGCGTTTTGTACCGACAAAAAATGTCCTTGATGGCCCTGGCCATGACGTGATGAATACCTGGTGTGCCATTGGCTGAGGGCGGGCCTTCATAAAAAGTGAAGGTTTCTGCATTTTCACGGCTGCTGACTGATTTGTCAAATATCTTTCCTTCCTCCCACTTCTTTAAGAGGTCGGTAGCGAGGCTAGGATAGGAAACTTGTTTGTATTCAGGATATTTTGTTGCCACGGTCCTATTTCTTCTTCTCTTTCTTTGATGAATTCTTTGTTGGAAGCTCGTCTACGTCTCCCTCGATCATCTCAGGGTAGTCATCTTTGAGATCCATTCCTTTTTTGTTGAACTTACCACTGTCAAACTCCAGGAGAAGTGCAGGAAGCACAATCAGGTTGGCCATCATGGCAAATAATAATGTGAGTGATGTGAGTTTTCCCAGTGCGATGGTTCCCCCAAATTCCGAAGCAGTGAAGATGACGAATCCACAGAATAAAATGATCGATGTGTATATCATGCTCGCCCCGGTCTCCTTAAGACTCTTCGTGACGGCAATAGATACTACACCTTTGCTGGCCCGCAATTCCTGTCTGTACTTGGCCAGGTAATGAATTGAGTTGTCTACCGATATACCAAAGGCAATGCTAAAGATCAGTGCAGTACTCGGTTTGAGTGGGATACCAAAATATCCCATGATACCGGCTGTGATCACCAGCGGGATGATGTTTGGCACCAAAGAGATCACAATCATCAGGAAGTTTCTGAATAGCAGCCCCATGATGGCCGCAATGATCAGAAATGCCAAAACCATGGAAGTGAACAGATTCTCAATCAGGTATTTGTTCCCTTTGATAAACATCAAAACGGTTCCTGTCAGAGTCACAGAGATCTTGGAATCTCCGACTATCTCCTTAATCTTTGGGCGGATAACTTCAGTGACCAGCGAATCCATGACGTTGCTTCCCACATCAGGCATTTTTAAGGAAACTCTGATATACTGTCCGGTGGAGTCAACAAAGTTTTTAGACACACCTTCCATATTTCCACTCTGATCAAGATATCTGAGGATGAAGGCCGTCTCCCTGCTATTAGGAAGCTCATAATAGGCCGGACTCTGGTTGTAATAAGCCTGCTTGGCAGCTTTTATAAAACTTACAACCGAAACCGGTTGGGATATCATATCAATAGAATCCTTGAAGAAGGTCTCCAACTCGTCGATCTTTCGAAGATTGTCCAGCCTTTGTACCCCACGTTTGTTGCCAGTATCCACCACAACTTCAAGGGGCAGTACTCCGCTGAAATTATCTTCAAAAAAGGCCAATTCCTTTTTCAACGGACTATCCTCTGGCAGATCATCCACCATGTAGCTGATCGGCTTGATGGTAAGCATTCCTGCGACTGAGGCAACGACAATAACAACAGTCGTAGCAAAGATCAATTTCCGATGCCTGTGAACGATGTAATCAAGGAATTCAAGTATCAAAGAAAGAATCTTGAAGTCCAGATGTTTCAAATGTCTTGTGCTCGGTGGCTTGAAGAATGAGAACACTGAAGGGATCAGGATCAGGCTCACAATAAAAGTGCACATGATATTGACTCCAGCAACGACTCCAAACTCCATCAGGATGGTGATGCCGGTAAACATCAGCACGAGGAAACCAACCGCTGTCGTGAAATTGGTCATGAATGTGACGATCCCGATGTTGCGGATGATCGTCTCCAATGCTTTGCGCTGGTCACCATGGATGGCATATTCCCGGTGATACTTATTGAGCATGTATACCGAGTTCGGTATGCCAATGACCACAATGATCGAGGGGATCAATCCCGTGAGCAACGTGATTTTATATTGCAGGATGGCCAGCGTTCCCAATACCCAGATCACGATCACACCAATGATGATCAAAGGAAATATCACCGCTTTGAGTGACCGGAAGAACCCAAATAGGATCAGGCCGGTAATGACCACTGAAATAATTAAAAATTTGTTCAGCTCCTGCTTGATCTTGATGGTGTTGACAGATCGAACATAGGGGAGCCCGGCAAAGTAAACTTCAATACCAGTAGCCTCAGAAAACTGCTTTCCTGTCGTCATGATGTCATTGATCATGATGTCCCTACGGTCAGAATTGAGGACTTCTTTGTCTACTGTGACAAGGATAAGTGTAGCCCCGTTTTCCTCGTTGATTAGCTGTCCTGAGTAAAACTTTAATTTTCTTACGTTGTCCAGCATCAGGTCCAGAGAATCCTGGTCCTGAGGGATTTCAGGAAATGCCGGAACCAGGTCAAAGCGTCTCTCAGCAGTATTTTTCTCAAGCGTTTTAAGGTTTGGCAGGCCTAAAACATTGTTTACACCCTTGATACTGCTGAGTTCCCTGGTCAAAAATTGAAGTTTCTGGAAGTTATCGACCTTGTATACAGAAGTATCAAGGATTCCTATGGCCATGATGTTGCCATCTTCACCAAAGGTTTCTTTAAACTGCCGGAAGAACTGTTGCTCAGGATCGTCTTCGGGTACAATATTGGCCATATCGTAGGACCACTCGATGTCCTGCGCTTTGTAGGCCATAAACACAGTGATGACGCCTAATATTACCATTAGGGTAATCCTGTATTTTAAAATAATATTTGCGATTTTGGTCCACATTCGGAAAAGAGGTGCAAATGTAATATTTAAAACAGATAGAGGCTACATAAAAACAAAATCCCTCAAACTTATTCACAATTTTAGCCTCGGGAAGTAGGTAGGGAATATCCATTTAGGATTTTATAGAGCTTGATCGCATAGGAATCTGTAAGCAAAGCAATAAAGTCAGACACGATCATTAATCTCTCATAGACTGATAAATCCGGCTTTTCTAAGCGAAGTCGGATGGACGGATCCATCAGCAGGTAAATTGATCTTTGCCGTGGATTAAATAATGATTTCTCAAAAAATTTGAAATAGACTGCTTGTGCAAAGGTATTTATTAGCTGCTCTATTACCTCAAAGCCACCAGCTTCCCTTTCAAGTACCTGTTTAGACCTGTAAATTTTGTCGATGGATAGGATGCTGATCTTATTTAGGGCATCTGCCGAGGGAATGATATCGGTAAGGGCCTGATCAAACTCACCAGCCAGCATGGCATTTTCGTTTGCTTTAAACACCTCAATGCATTCAGCGATTAGCTGGCCGATGGCCAGGGCCCGCAACATGCCTAGTTTATTATTTTGATCTTCAATTTTTAGCAACTTGGCTTCATTGAATTTTTCTCCAATGATGGCTGCAAGCAATTCCTTGGTCTTTTCAAAACTTACCAGCCCAAGTCTGCAACCATCTTCCAGGTCTATGATGTTATAGCAGATATCATCTGCTGCCTCCACCAGGAAGGCAAGCGGGTGTCTGCACCAGGCTTCCTCTCCCAGCTCCACCAGCCCCATATCTGTGGCCATCAAATTAAACTGCTCAAAATTTGAGCGATACACACCGTACTTTTTCTGACTTTTCCTGCCCCTGACAGCAGGTGCAGAGGAGGTCTTTGGATACTTGGTAAAAGCACCCAGCGTAGCAAAGGTGAGTGCGAGTCCTCCTTCCTTTTCGTCATTCATGATGCGAAACCCCTGTGCATTTCCTTCAAAATTGGTTAGATCTTCCCATTCTTTTTCTGCAACCAGTTGCTGGAAAAACTGACCGTCCGGATGGTTGAGGAAGAATGCGGAAATGGCGGATTCCCCTGAATGACCAAATGGTGGGTTGCCCAGGTCATGTGCCAGACAGGCCGCGCCCACAATGCTACCAAAGTCATGAATGGTAAATCCCTCCTCCAAAAGTGTCGGGTGTTTTTGCAATAGAAATTCACCCGCAGCACGGCCTAACGACCGACCAACACTGGAAACTTCCAGACTATGCGTTAGCCTGGTATGAACAAAATCATCTTCTGGTAGCGGAAATACCTGGGTCTTATCCTGAAGTTTGCGAAAGGGGTGAGAGAAGATCAACCGGTCAAAATCCTGGTCGAACCGACTTCGTGTTTCGCTGTTAGGTTTTACTTCCTTGTCTCCAAATCTTTTGGTTGAAAGTAGCTGTGTCCAGTTCATGGAGCAAGTTTATATAGTAAAGAGGAGACAGAATGCAGGAAACAGGAGATTGTTTGATGATGCCTAAAACCGGTCAACCTTATTTAAGCATCATCAATTATTCCCCTGTCTACTTACTTCTGTATTCTCCAAAACCACCGGATCCTGATTCAGCAAATCAGTCATCACCCTATAGAGTTCGGGGTGGTACTCATTAAATGCCTTTGGCTTTTCAAAGAAATTTTCTACTGCCACAGAGAAAAATTCAGCCTGGTTGGTGCTGCCATATTCGCGGAAAAAGGTGGCCTCCCCATTTTTCATTTTGGTGATTTCATCTGCTGCAAGATGCTGCCACTTTTTGATGTCTTCGTCTTTTAGAAAATCAAATTCTCCATTTTCTACAATGTTTTCCAGTTGCAGGGCATGGGCCATCTCGTGTAGACCCAGGTTGATCCCTTCATTGTCAATATACCCTTCTACAAAGTGTTTCCAGGAGAGTACGATCGCTTTTTTCATCGGGTTTACTTCCCCCTTATGATATTGATTGCTTGAATGGTTATAAAAATCGTCCGGGAAGACAAGAATGTATTTGAAATGACGCAGAAAGATTTTTGGGAGCCCAAAAGTGAGCTGGATGGCGGATGCAGCAATGAGTACCTGCATCTCTTCGGTCACTTCATCCATATTCCGCGGGATAAATTCCTTGAGGCTGATAAACTTGGCTACCCGGTGCTCAAAGATCTTTCTTGATTTGGGAGGCAAGAGATTGTAAAAGTTGAAATGTTTTGCCAGGATGGCTTTTTGGGAAGGTTTTAAACCAGTGGATGAAAGGCTGGTATGATTCAGAAGGTATTCATACTGATACCTGGTGATCAGCCTTCCCAAAACGAAGGCAACAGCGATTCCTACGAAGAAAGTAACCATGATAAGCCAGAAAGATATGAATTTCTAAGCAGTTATTTATGAGTAGTAATCAGGTTGATATGAAGAAAGATGTAAAGGGAATAAACGATTGTGTGTGAATTATATTAAAAAATTCGTATTTTGATAGTATGAAAAACCAATTTTTCAGGAATAAAACATCAATTTACTTCATGTTGGCTATATGTTTTGGTTGCAGCATGACGCAGGAGAAAGAGGTTATCGGCCTTTGGCAACTTGACAATGTCCATTTCATGCACTTCGAAAGGAAGTTTGAGCAAGCGATTTTATCGATACATGAAAACGGAACTTTTGCAGTTTCACAAGCCGAAAATGATTTTGTTGGCCTATATAAAATTAATGGTGATACATTGGAATTTATCAGTACAGACGAGACCTGGTTTAATGAGCCATGGAGTTTAGGCATCAGTAATGGGGAAATGTTTTTGGAAGGAATAGGTAAAAACTTATCAGAGACGTCTTTAACATTTAAACAACTGGACCAGATACCAGATCTGAATATTGTTGAAGAGAAACTGATCGGCAGCTGGGATCTGTATAAGATAAGAGGGAATGGAAGATCAGATAAAAATCTTTCCAATACATTGCTACATATTTCTGATGATGGTCAATATATTATACATGATGAGTTTGGCCTTCTTGAACAAGGCAAAATGTATATCAATTCACGGCATAGAAACATCGTTTTTGAGAACAATAACATCATTTGGGACGTCCTGCTCCTGAACGATGAACTTAGATTAACTGATGAGCAAACGGGCCTCCAGTATTGCCTTCGAGAAGTGAGGTAATCCGATTAAATACTTCTCAGTAACTTGTTCAGGTCAGTCTTGTCCTTCAATCGATCTTTCAGCTCTGACACGGAAACACGCTCCTGCTGCATGGTATCCCGATCCCGGATGGTCACAGAATCATCTTCCATGGTTTCATTGTCAATGGTCACGCAATAAGGTGTTCCAATCGCATCCTGACGGCGGTAGCGCTTTCCAATACTGTCTTTGGCCTCATAAATAGCATTGAAATCAAACTTGATGTCATCCATGATTTTAAGTGCTTTTTCTGGTAACCCATCTTTATCTACGAGAGGAAGTACTGCAACCTTATTTGGGGCGAGTACAGGGGGTAACTTGAGCACAGTTCGCTCACTGCCATCTTCCAGTTTTTCTTCCAGGTAGGCAGCCGACATCACTGCAAGAAACATTCGATCCAGGCCTATACTTGTCTCCAGTACGTAAGGCACATAGCTTTCATTGGTATTGTTGTCGAAGTACTGTAGTTTTTTACCTGAAAACTTTTCATGACTTCCAAGGTCAAAATTTGTTCTTGAATGTATGCCCTCCAGCTCTTTGAAGCCCATGGGGAAGTTAAACTCAATGTCGCAGGCAGCATTCGCGTAGTGAGCCAGGTTCAAATGATCGTGGAATCTGTATCTGTCATCGCCAAGCCCTAAAGCTTTGTGCCAACGCATCCTTTTTTCTTTCCAGTGCTCATACCATTCTTTTTCGCTGCCAGGCTGGATAAAAAACTGCATCTCCATCTGTTCAAACTCCCGCATTCGGAATATGAACTGTCTGGCGATGATCTCGTTGCGGAAGGCTTTACCAATCTGGGCGATCCCAAAAGGTAATTTCATCCGGCTTGTCTTCTGCACATTGAGGTAATTGACGAAAATACCTTGTGCAGTCTCAGGTCTCAGGTAGATCTTCCCTGATTCATCGGCTAAAGAGCCCAGCTCCGTGGAGAACATCAGGTTGAATTGTCGGACATCCGTCCAGTTTCTTGACCCGGAGACGGGATCAGCAATTTCCAGCTCATCAATCAGGTCTTTCATGGCTTTCAGGTTACCACTACCCATGGAGGCTTTGAGTTTTACCTCAATTTCTCTGATCTGATTTTGATACCTGAGTACCCTGTCATTGGTGTTGAGGAATTGCTCCTGGTCAAACGCATCTCCAAAGCGTTTGGCAGCCTTGCTCACTTCCTTGTCGATCTTACCCTGGATCTTGGCGATTTGATCTTCTATCAAGACATCCGCGCGATATCTTTTTTTAGAATCTTTGTTATCGATCAATGGATCGTTGAACGCATCCACATGCCCACTGGCTTTCCAGGTAGTAGGGTGCATAAAAATAGCCGCATCGATACCCACGATATTTTCATTCATGCGGACCATGGCTTTCCACCAATAATCTTTGATGTTGTTTTTCAACTCAGAACCATTGGGACCATAGTCATAGGTTGCACTCAGTCCGTCGTAAATCTCACTGCTTGGGTAGATAAAGCCATATTCTTTGCAGTGAGAAGCAATGTTTTTTAGGGTAATTAATTCATCTCCGTTCGCCATAGAGCGCAAAGATAAAATTTTGGTGGTCTAATAAAATAAAAAAATATCGGGTTGCCTGGCGTATATATTTGACATCATCAAAAAATAATCTAATTTTGCAGACCATTAAAATTTCAAGGAGAGATATGATTATCGTAAATGTAAAGGAAAACGAATCAATTGATAAAGCCCTGAAGCGATTCAAAAAGAAATTCGAAAAGACCGGAGTTCTAAAAGAATTGAGAGAAAGGACTGCGTTTACCAAGCCCTCAGTGAAAAGAAGACATGATGTAATCAGAGCTTCTTATCGACAAAAGATGCGCGATCAGGAAAATATCTAATTCCCCCCTCAGGTATTTCTATTTTATTTAGTAAGTTTAGTGATCCTCACCCAGAGGAGATGCTGAGCTTATGACAGACTCTTTTTTAAGATATCTTCAATATGAAAAACGGTATAGTAGCCATACTATTGAAGCATATCAGCGGGACCTTGCCCAGTTTTCAGACTATCTTGCTGAGACATTTGAGATCACCAATTATGTGGAGACAGCGCATGTCCATTTGCGTGGATGGGTCGTTTCCCTGATCGAATCAGGTGTTAGTCCCCGTACGGTAAATCGAAAGATCGCCACACTCAAATCTTTTTATAAATATCTGCAGGTCCGGGAGCACGTATCCCAAAATCCCGCTACCCGACTCAAGCCACTCAAGACAGAGAAAAAATTACCAGCTTTTGTCAGGGAAGCAGAGATCGATACCTTATTGGATCAAATCGAGTATTCTGATGACTTCGAAGGGCTAAGAGACAAGCTGATCCTGGAGTTATTATATGGTACCGGTATCAGGCTGGCAGAGCTCATCGGGCTCAAAGATCGGGATATCAATTCCTTTCAGGAAAATATTAAAGTTTTAGGGAAAAGAAATAAGGAAAGAGTCATACCAATTGGCAAAAATCTCGTTCAATTAATTAGAAGGTACACAGAGAAACGGCAACTTGAAGATTTTGAAGAGATGACACCTTTTTTGTTAGTAACCAACACCGGCCAGCAGCTTTATCCCATGTTTGTTTATCGAATAGTGCAAAAGTATCTGCAACTGGTTACTACTCTATCCAAAAAAAGCCCACATGTGCTTAGGCACACATTTGCTACGCATTTGCTCAATAAAGGGGCTGATCTGAATGCCGTAAAAGATTTATTGGGGCATACCAGCCTGGCTGCAACCCAGGTGTATACCCACAATTCGATGGAAAAATTAAAGTCTGTCTTTGAACAGGCCCATCCAAAAGCTTAATGTTTAATTTCTAAATTTTATAAACATGAAACTACAGACGCATTCTATTCACTTCGACGCAGATGTCAAATTGATTGATTTCATTCAGAAAAAGGCAGACAAACTGGATACCTTTTATGATCGTATCATTGACGGTGAAGTGTTTCTGAGGTTGGATAAGGATGACTCCATGGAGAACAAGATTGTCGAGATAAAGATCAATATCCCCGGACAACAACTATTTGCCAAAATGAAAGCCAAGTCTTTTGAAGCCGGAACAGATGAAGCTGTTGAAGCTTTGCGCCGCCAGTTGAAAAAGCATAAGGACAAACTTTATTCTCACTAATCATTGAAAGGGGCTTCGGCCCCTTTTTTATTGATCAATTATTCCTCGTAGGCCCAGTCGATGCCTGATTTCATGTCTTTCACCACAATGCCACCTGCTTTCAATGCTGACCTTAGCTCATCTACCTTATCGTAATTCCTGGCCTCTTTTGCTTGCTGGTATTCTTTCAAGATGATGTCAAGCAGCTGACCACCAGGCAATGAATCTTCATCTTTTATCCCCAATACTTCCTCATTAAAGCTGATAAAAGTAGATTTCATTCGCTCAAAAGTCTCTTTCCCAATGGCTGCCATGGAGAGCTGACCGGTGTGGATGGCATTGATCTTTTTGAGGATGTTAAATAAGTGACCTATTGTTAAAGCAGTGTTGAAGTCATCGTTCATGGCATAATAGCAGTTGTCACAGAATTTTTCAATCTGCTCTTTCTGCTTTTCATCAATCACTCCTTTAATATTTTCAGCAAAATCCATTTTCTTGATGATCCGCATGCCATTGGCCATTTTGAAATATCCCTTTTGCGCAGCAATCAATGCCTCATTGGAGAAGTCTAGTGTGCTGGCATAATGAGACTGGAGCATGAAAAAACGGATAGTCATGGGGCTAAATCCCTGGCTCAGCAGTTCATGGTCTCCGGAGATAAGTTGCTTGGGCAGGAAGGAATTTCCAAGCGACTTGCTCATCTTTTGGCCATTTACAGTGAGCATGTTGGTGTGTAGCCAGTATCTGGCAGGTTCCTTTTTATAGGTGCCGTACGATTGAGCGATCTCACATTCATGATGCGGAAACTGCAGGTCCATACCACCCCCATGAATATCAAATTCCTTTCCCAGGTATTTGGTGCTCATCACAGCACATTCCAGGTGCCAGCCCGGGAAGCCATCACTCCATTTGGTCTTCCAGCGCATGATGTGTTCTGGCGCCGCTTTTTTCCACAAGGCAAAATCGAGTGGATTCTTTTTGTCGTCCTGTCCGTCCAGTTCACGGGTTTGATTGAGCAGATCTTCTATTTTCCTGCCACTGAGCTTGCCGTAGGTGTTTTCCTTGTTGTATTTTTCGATATCAAAATAGACGGATCCATTTGATTCATAAGCCAGGCCATTGTCTACCAGCTGGTCAATCATCGCCAGTTGTTCCATGAGGTGGCCGGTCGCAGTAGGCTCTATGTCCGGGCAAAGGATGTTGAAAGTAGCCATCACATCATGAAAATCATTGGTGTATTTCTGCACGATCTCCATGGGTTCCAGGCTTTCCAGCGTGGCTTTTTTAGAAATTCTGTCTTCGCCGGAATCAAGCAGATGCCCTACATCCGTGATGTTTCTAACGTATCTTACCTTGTATCCCAGAAATTTCAG
This sequence comes from Cyclobacteriaceae bacterium, assembly GCA_965228595.1. Classification (GTDB taxonomy): domain Bacteria; phylum Bacteroidota; class Bacteroidia; order Cytophagales; family Cyclobacteriaceae; genus UBA7330. The sequence continues at coordinate 2,548,273 of OZ245828.1, forward strand.
ATAGCGATAGATGACGTCGAAAGACATAAAAGTGCGTACGTTGCCGAGGTGAACGTCACTGTACACCGTAGGACCGCAGACATACAGTCCTACATGTGGAGGATTTAAGGGTTCAAAAACTTCTTTTTTCTTGGTGAGGGTATTATTGACCTTTAGTTTGCCAATCATGCTTGTTTTTTATGATTTCTTTTAGACAGACGAAATAACTTAATAATGGTTAGTTTGTTCACTAATTTGAATTGATTTTTTTTTCCTTTAGCTTTGCATGCAAATATAGAATTAAGGATTGAGGGGGCTTGTGTCCCCTCTTTTATTGTCATTAAAAATTGTTTTGATGGGCGTAGAAGAGCAAGTGCAGAAAATAGCAGAAGAAGCAATAAAAGACAATGAATCCCTTTTTCTGGTTGGAGTAAAGCTGAAAGGTAATCCGGGGAACCAAAAGTTGCTTGTTTGGATTGATGGTGATGAAGGAGTCACTATCGATCAATGTGTTGCAGTCAACAGAAAAGTATCTGCAGCACTGGATGAGCATGAAGATTTGATTCCCGGGAAGTACAATTTGGAGGTTTCTTCTGCAGGCATTGACTATCCATTACAGTTTTTGAGACAGTACAAAAAGAATGTAGGGAGGTCGCTCAAGGTAGCATTGAAAGATGGGAGTGTGGTAAAGGGCGAATTGATCAGTGTAGAAGAAAGTGGAATTACACTTCTGGAGGAGTCAAAAAAGGATCAGAAAGAAGTGGAGATAAGTTTTGATGACGTGGAACAATCTAAAGTATTAGTATCATTTAAATAGAAAATGGACGCAGGAATTTTAATTGATTCGTTTGCAGACTTTGCCAGGAATAAAAACATTGATCGTCCTACGATGATCAGGATTCTTGAGGATGTCTTTCGTACGATGATTCGGAAGAAGTACAAAGTGGATGATAATTTTGATATTATTATCAATACTGATAAAGGTGACCTTGAGATCTGGAGGTTTAGAGAGATAGTGGATGACAACTCTGAGGACATCTGGGATCATGACAAGATCAGCCTGACTGAAGCACGTAAGATCGAACCTGACTTCGAGATTGGTGAGGAAGTAGCAGAGGAGATCAAACTGATCGATTTTGGCCGACGTGCCGTGATGACTGCGAGGCAGACGCTGATCCAGAAGATCAAAGATCTGGAAAAAGATATCCTGTTTGATAAATACAAAGATCTTGTTGGTGAGATCATCACTGGTGAGGTATATCAAACATTGAGTAGAGAGATTCTTCTGATAGATGGTGAAGGTAACGAGCTAAACCTGCCCAAGTCAGAACAGATCCCAAAAGACAGATACAGAAAAGGAGATTCTGTGAGAGCCATTATTCATCGGGTAGAGATGGTCAATGGCAACCCAAGGATCATTCTTTCCAGAACCTCTCCTATATTTTTGGAGCGACTGTTTGAAAGTGAAGTTCCTGAAGTGTACGATGGTCTCATTACGATCAAGAAAGTAGTGAGAGAGCCAGGTGAGAGAGCTAAAGTAGCTGTGGAATCGTACGATGATCGCATTGACCCGGTAGGTGCTTGTGTAGGTATGAAGGGGTCCAGGATTCACTCCATTGTCAGGGAGTTGCAAAATGAGAATATTGACGTAATTAATTACACCGACAATCTTGATCTTTACATTGCCCGGGCGCTTAGTCCTGCCAAGATACAGAGCATGAAGATCAGTGAAGAAAAAGACAGGGTTTCTGTTTACCTCAAGCCTGACCAGGTGTCTCTGGCGATTGGTAGAGGAGGACAAAACATCAAGCTTGCCAGCCGATTGGTAGGTCTGGAAATTGATGTCTTTAGAGAATTGGGTGATTTTGAAGATGAGGATGTAGATCTGGATGAATTTTCAGATGAAATTGAAGATTGGGTAATCGATGAGTTGAAAAGGATCGGTCTGGACACGGCAAAAAGTGTACTTACACTTCCTATCGATGATTTGGTAAGAAGAACCGATTTGGAAGAAGAAACGATTACAAACGTTGTAAATATTCTTAAACAAGAATTTGAATAATAACACGGTAGCAAGGAACCGAATTTATGTCTGAAGAGAGAACATATAGATTAAGTCAAGTAGCACGAAAGCTGAACGTAGGTAGTGGTACTATCCTGGACTTTTTGGAGGAGAAGGGACATCCCATTGATAGTAATCCAAATTCCAAGATTACCCAGGAGCTCTTCAATATGCTTTCCAAAGAGTTTGCAGACTCTGCTATGGACAAGGAGGAGGCTTCCGGTCTGACAATTGGCAGTACCCACTCAGATAACCTGGTGATTAAATCCAACAAGGAACCTGAGCCTGACAACACTGAGGATGACCAGATTCTGATCAAGGACAACAGCACCAAAGAAGGGGATGTGGAGCGTGCAGAGACCAGCCACGGAGCCAGCAAGCTTGATGGACCAAGAGTGGTTGGAAAGATAGACCTCGATCAGAAAAAGAAACCAGAGCCACCTGCTCCAAAGGAAGAAGAAAAGCCCAAACCAGAGGAAAAACCTGTTGTAGAAACCAAGGCAGAGGCCAAAGTGGAAGAGAAGCCTGAAAAGGTGGAGGAGAAAGCACAGGAAGAACCTAAAGAAGAAGAGAAAAAGCCAGAGGTCGAAGAGGCGGTAGAGGAGAAAGCAAAAGAGGAGAAAGCAGAGAAAGCGGAGGAAAAGCCGGAAGATAAGACAATCAAGGCGAAGGGTGATTCGCTGAAAGGGCTGACTGTCCTGGGTAAAATTGAATTACCTGCTGAGAAGAAAAAGCCAAAACCCGTAGCCTCTTCAGACGAAAACAAAGAACGTAAGAAGAAAAGACCAAGGAAACGCATACAGGGTGCTACACCTCACGAAGGAGGAAGGGATCAGCGAAGACCACAAGGCCAGGGCGGAGGAAGACGAGATCAAAGAAAAACTGAAGAATTATCTGATAAGGAGATTCAGGACAAGATCAAGGCGACACTTGCCAAGTTGAGTGGTGGAAAGAGTCCCGGAGCTGCAGGAAGGTCTAAATATAGAAAAGACAAACGGTCTGCCAAGGCGGAAGCAGAGGAAGAAAGGCTGCAGGCGGAAGAGAAGCAGTCAAGAATTCTTAAGGTTACGGAGTTTATCTCTGCGAGTGACCTTGCATCGCTGATGAATGTATCGGTAAATGACGTGATCAGTACCTGTATGGGGCTGGGAATGTTTGTGTCGATCAACCAAAGACTGGATGCCGAATCCATTACCATTATCGCAGATGAATTTGATTACGAAGTTGAATTCACTGATTCTGATGATGAATTTGAAATTGAGGAGGTAGAAGACAAAGCAGAAGATCTTCAGGACCGGGCTCCAATTGTGACCATCATGGGTCACGTTGACCACGGTAAGACATCTTTGCTTGACTACATCCGAGATGCCAAGGTGACGGAAGGTGAAGCCGGAGGTATTACACAGCACATCGGTGCCTATGATGTGATGACCGAGACAGGCAAGCGTGTGGCATTTTTAGATACTCCGGGTCACGAAGCTTTTACGGCGATGCGGGCAAGGGGAGCTAAAATCACCGATATCGCCATCATTGTGGTGGCAGCAGACGACGCTGTGATGCCCCAAACCAAGGAGGCGATCAATCACGCTCAGGTTGCAGGGGTTCCCATTGTTATCGCTATCAATAAGGTAGATAAACCAAATGCCAATCCTGATAAGATCAAAGAAGAATTATCTGGTATCAACATCCTGGTTGAAGACTGGGGTGGAAAATATCAGTGTCAACATGTATCTGCCAAGACAGGAGAGGGAATTGATGAGCTACTTGAAAAAGTACTCCTTGAAGCAGAATTATTGGAACTTAAGGCCAATGCGACTAAACCGGCTGTGGGAACAGTAGTAGAAGCTACGCTTGATAAGGGAAGAGGATATGTGACCACATTGATGGTGCAGGCTGGTGTGATGAAGATGGGGGATGTCGTGCTTGCCGGGCCACATTTTGGTAAGGTAAAGGCCATGTTTGACCACAGAGGAAAAAGGATTGATGTAGCAGGGCCTTCTACTCCGGTGCAGATGCTTGGATTGGATGGAGCTCCTCAGGCAGGAGATCGATTCAATGTAATGGAATCTGACAGAGAGGCCAGGGAAATTGCGACCAAACGAGAGCAGATCCTCAGAGAACAATCCATCAGAACGAAGAAACACATCACACTGGATGAGATCGGAAGACGATTGGCCATTGGTAGTTTCAAGGAATTGAACGTGATCATCAAAGGTGACGTGGATGGATCCATCGAAGCTCTTGCAGACTCCATGTTGAAGCTGTCGACCAATGAGATCCAGGTCAATATCATCCACAAGGCTGTTGGTCAGATCTCTGAATCCGATGTATTGTTGGCATCAGCCTCTGATGCAGTCATCGTAGGTTTCCAGGTAAGACCTTCCAACAGTGCAAGAAAGCTGGCAGAGACCGAAGAAATCGAGATCAGATTATACTCCATCATCTACGACGCCATCAACGACGTGAAAGACGCGATGGAAGGACTGTTGGAGCCTACATCTGAAGAAGTGATTACAGGGAACATTGAGGTGAGAGAGGTTTACAAGATCACCAAGGTAGGAACTGTGGCGGGGTGTTACGTAACTGACGGAACGGTTAAGCGTTCAAATCAAGTACGCCTTATCCGAGATGGAATTGTGGTATATGAAGGAGAGATCAACCAGTTGAAGCGATTCAAGGAAGACGTAAACGAAGTGAAAAATGGCTTTGAATGCGGGGTGAGCATCAAAAACTTCAATGACATCAAGGTTGGAGACATCATCGAAGGTTTTGAGACTAAAGAAGTGAAGCGAACACTTTAATACATAACAGTATTTTGACAAAAGAAGCAGACTGATAGGTCTGCTTTTTTTGTTTCTGACAAAAATCAACTGTTTACCTAATGATTGAGCTATTCTTATTAGCGCATTGTTTATAATCTTACCAAACATTTAGTAAGTTCGATTTACGGAGGCATAGTATAATTCAAGAACTACAATCAGATGGAGTTAAACACAGCATTAAACTTACTGTTTATCGGAATGATCACTGTTTTTGTGGTCTTGTTGCTGGTGTATGTAACTGGCAATTTGCTCATCCGTATTGTCAATTATTTGCCCTGGGACAATGAAGATGGCACTTCGGGTGGAGACATCCCGAAGAAAAAGATTGCAGTACTGAATGCGGCAGTGGAAGCTTTTACAGAAGGCAAAGGAACGATAACCCAAATAAAGAAATTAAAATAAAACCCATGGGAAGAGAAATTGGATTAGGCCTTGTTTACAGGGATATGTGGCAATCTTCAGGTAAATATATGCCGAGGGTTGACCAGCTTGTTAGAGTGGCGGAACCCATCATAGACATGGGATGCTTTCGCAGAGTGGAAACAAATGGTGGTGGATTCGAGCAGATCAATTTGTTATATGGTGAAAACCCAAATACATCTGTCCGGAAGTGGACCCAACCTTTCAATGATGCGGGTATTGAGACCCACATGTTGGAGCGTGGACTCAATGGACTCAGGATGTACCCGGTACCCCGTGATGTACGCCGTTTGATGTTTAAGCTTAAGAAAATTCAGGGTACAGATATTTCCCGGTCTTTTGATGGCCTCAATGATACAAGAAACCTAAAGCTCTCTATTGAATATGCTCGAGAAGGCGGAATGGTTGCCCAGGCGGCTCTCTGCATTACCCATTCCAAACTACATACGGTTGACTATTACGTGATGATGGCCGAAACGCTGATAGGTATGGGTGCCGACGAGATCTGTATTAAAGATATGGCGGGTATAGGAAGGCCGGCCTCTATGGGAAAACTTGTTGAGGGCATCAAGGCTATCAAGAAAGATATCCTGGTGACCTATCATGGGCACTCAGGACCGGGCTTTTCAGTGGCTACCTCTTTGGAGGCCGCACGAGCCGGGGCAGATTTCATAGATGTGGGCATGGAGCCGCTTTCTTTTGGAACCGGGCATGCCGACTTACTGACTGTTCATGAAGTATTGAGAGATGCCGGGTTCAGTGTGCCGGACATCAATATGAAAGCCTATATGCAAGCCAGGTCTCTAACACAGGAGTTTATTGATGAGTTTTTGGGCTACTACATCAATCCAAAAAACCGGTTGATGAATGCCTTGTTGATCGGGCCAGGACTGCCAGGTGGAATGATGGGGAGCTTGATGTCTGACCTTGAAAATAATCTGCAATCCATCAACAAATGGAAAGAAAAAAAGAATAAACCAATACTTACTCAGGATGATTTGCTCATTAAGCTTTTTGAGGAGGTAGAAGAGATCTGGCCCAAAATGGGATATCCTCCATTAGTAACGCCCTTTAGTCAGTATGTGAAAAATGCTGCCCTCGTCAATGTGATGCAGATGGAGAAAGGCAAGGAAAGATGGTCACTGCTGGACGACAATACCTGGGATATGTTGTTGGGTAAATCCGGTCGTTTGCCGGGAGCGGTTGCTGATGAGTTGAAAAAATTAGCTGAAAGTCAGGGCAGAGAATTTTTTACGGGGGATCCTCAGGATTTGCAACCGGATGCACTGGATGAATACAGGGCTAAAATGAAGGAAAAAGGATGGGAAACTGGTCCTGATGATGAAGAGCTTTTCGAATATGCTATGCATCCCCAGCAATATGAGGCTTTCAAGTCAGGCAAAGCAAAACAGGATTTTGAAACGGATCTGGCCAAGAAGAAAGCGCCAGCGTCGTCATCTGTTGAATCCATACCTGCAGCAACCCAGGCGGGACAACCTAAAGAGCTGAGCATCAAGGTAAATGATGAGACTTTCAGGGTCAGTATTTCTTATGAACTACCAAATGGTACCTCACCAGCCGAGAAGGAGGAGAAGCAAAGTAATGTTCCAGTGGCCTCCAGCAATGGCAGTACCAAGGAAATTAAGGCTCCTCTCGAAGGTAAAGTATATATGACCAAAGAGTCCGGAGATAAAGAGATCAAACCAGGCGATAAGGTCAATGTCGGAGATATCGTATTGTATATTGAAGCCATGAAAGTAACCAATGCCATTAAAGCAGACGTTTCCGGAGTGGTCACCGAGGTACTGGTGAAGGAAGGTGAGGAAGTTTATGATGATGATGTTCTGATTAAACTTTCTTAAGCCCTTGGAACTTCTCGAAAAACTATATCGTATGACGGCCATCCAGAATATTGTGGATGAGCCAAAGATTCTTTTGATGATCCTGATAGCTTTTGTGCTGCTATATCTGGGGATTAAAAAGAAATATGAACCACTGCTACTTGTACCAATAGCCTTCGGTATCCTGGTGGCTAATTTTCCTGGAGGGCAGATGAGTGTAGAAAAGATTGATGAAAGTCTGACACTCTATCAGATAGCCTATCAGCATGGGATCATGAATTTCATTTATTATTCATTGATCAAAACCGGTTTTCTGCCCCCCATTATATTTCTTGGTGTAGGAGCACTGACAGATTTCGGACCCATGCTGAGAAACTTACGGTTGGCATTTTTCGGAGCCGCTGCACAGATAGGGATTTTTACTGTTTTGATATCAGCAGCGGCATTGGGGTTCACACTGAAGGAAGCGGCATCATTGGGAATCATTGGTGGCGCTGATGGTCCTACAGCCATTTATACCACGATCAAACTGGCACCTCACTTGCTGGGTCCAATTGCGATTGCGGCTTACTCTTATATGGCACTGGTACCGGTCATTATTCCATTGGTTGTACGATTTACTACCACCAAAAAGGAATTGATGATCAACATGAAGGAGCAGGATCGACTTTACCCATCCAGGACCCCAATCAGGAATTTGCAGACCTTAAAGATTTTGTTTCCAATTGCTGTAGCTACCATAGTTGCATTGCTGGTACCTTCATCGGTGCCCCTTATCGGCCTGCTCATGTTTGGTAACCTTGTAAAAGAGATTGGGGTCTCAACCGGTCGTCTGCATAAAGCAGCTTCCGACACCATTTTGAATGCGGCCACCATCTTTCTTGGGTTAGCAGTGGGAGCCACCATGACGGTAAAAGCCTTCCTGAATGTGGAAACGCTTATGATCATTGTGGGAGGATTTATCGCCTTTGCTATTTCTATAGCCGGCGGCATATTGGCCGTAAAGGTTTATAACCTGTTTGCCAAAAAGAAGATCAATCCGCTGATTGGAGCTACAGGATTGAGTGCCGTGCCCATGGCCTCCAGAGTAGCCAATGATCTGGCTCTAAAGCATGATCCGAGTAATCATCTGTTACAATATGCGATGGCGAGTAATATTTCAGGAGTGATTGGTTCAGCAGTTGCAGCAGGTGTATTAATTTCGTTCCTCGGTTAGAATCAAAATTCAATAATGAGTAAGACTTTAAAATATACAGGTATTGGATTGATTGCCTTTGTGGTGATCATTCAGTTTTTTGGAGGAGATAAGCCTGAAGTCACCGTACAAAACCCTGGAGATATTCACCAGGTTCTGGAAATTGATCAGGAAGTAAGTCGGATATTGCGAGAAGCATGCTACGACTGTCACTCTAATGAAACCATTTATCCCTGGTATGCCAGTGTGGCTCCGATCTCCTGGCTGGTAATCCACGATGTGGATGAGGGGAGAGACGAGTTGAATTTTTCTACCTGGGCCGATTATCCCTTGAAAAGACAAAATCACAAACTGGATGAGATTGTCGAGCTGGTGGAAGAAGGAGAAATGCCTATGGCTGTCTATAAAATTACCCATCCTGAGGCGAGACTAACAGGAGAAGAGATTAAATTAGTAGTTGATTGGGCCCGTAAATCGATGGTTCCTGAAGAATAACAAAACAAGATGCATAACCCAAAGAATGAAATGAAACAAACCCGAAAAACATTCCTGAAAGTGCTGGGTGCCAGCACCATGATTGCAGCGTTCAACCCAACAAAAGCCAGTCAGATGGCTGCAGCAGCTCCAAAGACTGATCTTAATCTTGGCCTTGCATCTTATACCCTTCGAAAATTCAACCTGGATGAGACGATCAGCATGGTTAAGGGATTGAACTTAAAATCGATTGCTTTTAAAAGTATGCATATGCCTTTGGAAAGCTCAGAGGCAGAACTGAAAGCCATTGCGAAAAAAGTAAAAGATGCCGGACTCAACTTATACGGTGCAGGTGTGATCTACATGAAAACTGAAGATGAGGTGAATCAGGCTTTCAAATATGCGCAGGCGGCTGGTATCAAAGTCATTATTGGCGTTCCTGTTCCGGAAGTTTTAGCGCTTGCTGAGACAAGAGTAAAGGAGACGGGTATCAGGATTGCCATTCATAACCATGGACCGGAAGATGATGTGTATCCAAGTCCGAAATCCATCATGGACAAAATTGCTGACATGGATGAGCGATTGGGTTTGTGCATAGATGTGGGACATACTTTGAGAAGTGGCTATGACCCGGCAACAGAAATTAAAAAATACAAGGCGCGTTTATACGATGTGCACTTAAAAGATGTAAACAGTTCAGCACCGGATGGCAGCACGCTGGAAATGGGACGTGGTGTTCTCGACCTTCCTTCCGTATTGAAAGCCCTGGACAAGATCAAATACACAGGCGTGATTGCTGCTGAGTATGAAAAAGATGGCGACAATCCGCTACCTGGTCTGGCGGAATCCATCGGCTATGCCCGTGGGATCATGGCCATGCTTTAATAGTATTCATAGTCATAAGTGATGGTGTATTCGGGCTCGCCGTAGACATTGTAGATCTCTGTGCGGGTCTTGAGCCCGGATTTGTCGTAATAGAAATCGCGACGGTTGTATTGCTTATCCTCCTTTAGGTAAGAGGCTGAAGTCATAATTCCATTCTGGTAATCCATTTTAGTCGTTGATCGAGATCCATGACCCTGCGCTTGACCTGATACTTCAATAAGAGTTTCCCCTTCGTACTTATAGTTCATTTCGTGGAGGATCCTGGAGCCACCAACATTATGTGCTTGGTCTTTATATTGGATAAATGATTCTGGAGACTCAGACCTTCTTACATGAGAAATGACTTTGTCATTATCATAAGAAAATTCTTCGATATGGGTGCTTATTACTGAGCCTTTCTGAGATCTTTTTCTACCATTGTAGAATAGATCTTCATTTAATTCAGTCGTGAGTGTGAATTTGACGGGCAGTCCCTCATCATTTTTATCGATGGTTGTGCTGTTGCGATACATTTCGCTGTTTGCCCTGTAGTATTCAATATTGTTATACTTTGGCCAATCATTTCCGTACAAGAAATTATTTTCGGCATGCCCAAAATGAAAACCATCCAATATATGAAGAACACCAACAGGATCAGGATTTGCCAAAAAGGTATTTCAAATGGTTTTGCAAAGTCATAGGGATATGTCATATGTTGCTCTACCCGGTCCACTGTTCCATCTGGTAAATAGTAAGCTATGGCTATGACCTTCCCATCCTTTTGTTGCGTGTCTTTTTGGTGGCTGATGTACCGTGTAGTCACGGTCTTTACATTCTTTAGCGCAGCGTCTGGATCCATGGTCGTAAAATCCATCATTTCCGGTTCGCAGCTAATCAGCCATGTGGCCACGACCAGGAATGGAATGGTTAACAGGGAGCGGGACCAGTGATATCTTTTCCCTTGCAGCATGAAGTTAATTCTACTTCTAATGTTGATGGCACTGAATGAAATGACTGGCAGCAGATTTTGCGAATGTATTGAAAGGTTTAAAAGTGTGTTACTGTAATGTTGTCTGTCAATTCCCTTAGTGGCTAAGAGGTCTGCCTGGTATTCTGTGTTGAGTCTGATTTCATTCCTAAAGAACCAGGAAATGGGATTGATCCAATAGACGATACAGTATAATTCTGAGCATAGAATGTCGACACTGTGCCATAGGCGATGATGAACCTGCTCATGCGAAATTATTATCTCCATTACAGGGTCGTTGAGCAATTCCTTATTGATGAAAATGAAATGGAAGAATGAGCCTCCCGAAAATTGTTGATTATCTATCACGTATAATTTTTGCCCATTAAATTCCGTAACGGGATTTTTGATCAGTCTCAGTAATGAAATCAGGGATAGACACATTCGTATAAACAAGCATGCCGATACAACCAGGTATAAGATGATACTAAGGGTTGTCCAATTAATTTCCGTACTGGAATTGACGATGCTTTGGTCTTGTTCAGTCAATGTAACTTCCTTCAACTGAGCACCAGTTGAGATTTCTTCAACATGATTTCTCTCAAGGGGGCATCAAACAAGTGATTTACCTGATCCGGGAGTTCCGCCACGATTTTCTCGGAAGTATCAAACGAGATCAGCGGAAATACCAATGGCAGAAACAGACAGCTCAAAAGAAAAAAGCGCCTGAAAGCGATGGTTAGGTAGTTTTTGGTGAGAGCGTATCCCAGAAATAATACGGAAGATCCCAGGATCACTTCAAATAGATATTGCAGTAGGTTATTCATCTTTGTGCTTTTTGATCAATTCCTGTAATTCTTTAATTTCTTTTTTGGTGAGGTTTTCATCCTTCGCCATAAATGACATCAGCCGTGAATAGGAGCCTTCCAGGTAGTCATTCATTAGGTATTTGAAGAGCCCCTGGCTGTATTCCATCTTGCTGACCAAGGGATAATACTGGTGGGTTTTTCCGTATGTATGATGCCCCACCATCCCCTTTTCCTCGAGGATACGAATCACTGAGGATACGGTATTGTAGGGAGGCTTTGGCTCGGGTAGCTCCCGGATGATTTCTTTTACAAAGGCTTTTTTCAGCGTCCACAAGAGCTGCATGATCGGTTCTTCGGCTTTGGTAAGACGTTCCATGTGATAAATATAGAACGGATTTATCAGTTATACAACTAAAAAATTAGTTTTTATTTTAAGAAAACGCATGGCCTACTTGTTTAGTAGCAGATATTTATATGATTAATAAGTGAAACCCTTTTAAATTGAATTACGTTTGCTTGTACATACAAATATGGAAAACGAAAAATCATACTTCTGCAACTGTCTGTTTTTTTCCTCGGCGTCGTTTGCCAGGAACATGTCGAAACTGGCGGATGAGGCTTTTGCTAAAACAGGATGGTCACCATCGCATGCTTTTGTGATGATCACAGTCAATCGAAATGATGAAGGTGTAATCCCGTCTCTGATAGCAAAAGAACTTCACCTGACTCCATCCACGGTAACCCGGCTATTAGACAAACTGGAACAAAAGGGGATGGTTAGACGGGAGAATGATGGCAAAAACAGTTTGGTTAAACCTACGGAGAAGAGTCTTGCGCTCAATGAGGAGCTGATGGCTTCATGGAATTCACTGTTTGACCATTATAAGAAGTTACTAGGCAAGGATTTCTCAGAAAGACTGGCAGATCAGTTGTATGATGCTTCTGAAAAAATTAAAAATCAGTAAAAAGAACTAAAAATGAAAAGAATCGGAATTTTAGGATCAGGCAACGTGGGAAGGACGTTGGCTGACGGCTTCATTAAGCATGGATATCAGGTAAAAATAGGTACCGGTAATCCTGACAAACTATCCGACTGGCAGGGAAATGCCGGAGAAAAGGGCAGTGTGGGTACTTTCAAAGAAGCCGCTGCATTTGGAGACCTCCTGGTGCTGGCAGTAAAAGGAATAGTTGCTGAAAAACTCCTTGGTGAGGTCAAAGCTGAGATTTCTGGTAAGACCATCATTGATGCCACCAACCCCATAGCAGAGCAAGCTCCTGAAGACGGGCTGGTTAAATTCACAACGGATCTGAACAGTTCGCAGATGGAAACACTCCAGGCTGCATTTCCTCAAGCCAACTTTGTGAAGGCTTTTAATAGTGTGGGTGCACATTTGATGGTAAATCCTCAATTTGAGGTCACCCCTACCATGTTTATCGCCGGGAATAATGAGGCCTCAAAGAAAGAAGTTAGTCATATCCTTGACCTGTTTGGGTATGAAGTTGAAGATTTAGGTGGGGTCAAGTCTGCAAGAGCAATCGAACCTCTTTGTATCTTGTGGTGTATTCCGGGATTTAGGCACAATGAATGGGGCCATGCCTTTAAATTATTAAGAAAATAGACAATGAAATGTCCATAAATCGAGCTATACCAATCGGGCATGAGTATTTGAAAGAAAATCAGCTTTGGAGTCGGTTATGGGGTATTCGGACATTCCATAGTCTGATAAAAAATTAACTTTATACACATGAAGACCATTGTAGTAACTGGAGCCAATCGTGGTATTGGATTTGAAATATGTAAGCAATTGGGAGCCCTGGGGCATGAGGTAATCGTCACTGCCAGAAATGTAAGAAAAGGGATTGAGGCTTCTAATAACCTCAGAGACCAGGGATTTAACACACATTTCTATCAGCTGGATTTGGAGGAAGAAAAAAGCATTACCCTCTTTACACATGAGCTGACTAAATCACATCATCAGGTAGATGTGCTTATTAACAACGCAGCGATTTTACGGGACAATGGCATGCATCTTCGGGATCTGGACATGAAAGTTTTTGATCGTATGATGAAAATCAATCTAAAAGGCCCGATGTTGTTGACTCGTTCACTGCTAAAGTTGTTGAAGAATAGTCCTGACCCACGTGTGATCAATGTCAGTAGTGGGATGGGTGCTCTTACTACCATGGGAGGAGGTAATCCTGCCTACAGAATATCCAAGACCGCACTGAATGCGCTTACAGCGATCTTTGCCGCCGAAGAACGTGGGATCAAATTCAATACGATGTGCCCTGGCTGGGTAAAGACCACAATGGGAGGATCTGCTGCAACGAGAGATGTAGAAAAAGGCGCAGAAACGGTTGTCTGGTTAAGCACAGCCGAAGACATTCCTCAGGGGAAATTTATTCGTGATAAAAAAGTGATTGACTGGTGATCAATCGATTCGCTTTCTGAGCTTCACTGGCTTTTTATTCTTTCGCATTCGCATATTGATCAGCTCAACAATCAATGAGAAGAAAACAGCGAAGTAGATATAACCTTTGGGTACATGGAAATGTAGGGCTTCGATCATCAACATAAACCCTATCAGTATCAGGAATGACAATGCTAATATTTCCAGCGTCGGATGCTGATTGATGAATTCGCTGATGTTTTTTGCGAAAATCATCATGATTACAATAGAAATGATCACAGCTATGATCATCAGGGTTATTTCATTGGTCAACCCCACTGCAGTGAGTATAGAATCAAAAGAGAAGATCATGTCCAGAGCGATGATCTGGACAATGACACTGATAAATGAAGCAGATTTCTTTTGACTCTCATGCTGTGCCTCACCCTCCATTTTGTGATGGATCTCCATGGTACTCTTGCCTAAAAGAAAGAGACCTCCAATCAGTAGGATCAAATCCCGACCACTTACATCCTGCTCGAGTACAGTGAAAAGCGGTTCGGTAAAAGAAATGATCCAGGTGATTCCAAGCAGCAAGCCCACCCTCAGTACCAATGCCAAAGTCAAACCAAGATTCCTGGCTTTACCCTGCTGGTTTTCTGGCAGCTTATTGGAAACAATAGAGATAAAGATGATGTTGTCGATCCCCAACACTATCTCCAAAAAGGTGAGCGTCAATAACGCAATCCAGTTTTCCGGTTGAAGGAAGATCTCCATCACTCAGCTTATAGATTAAAAGCTGCTTTGATCTTGTCTACGTAGTCAAGTTTTTCCCAGGTGAAAGTTTCTACCTCTACTGATTTTTCATTGCCTTCACCATCCTTAAAGGTTTTGGTAACTTTCTGTGGTTCCCTACCCATGTGGCCATAAGCTGCAGATTCGGAGTAAATCGGTGTTCTGAGCTTGAGACGGGTTTCGATTCCGTAAGGAGTCATGTCGAAGATCTCACTTATTTTTTTAGCGATCTCCCCATCCTTCATGTCAACTTTGGCAGATCCGTAGGTATTCACGTAGATATTGGTAGGTTCTACTACCCCGATGGCGTATGAAACCTGCACCAAAGCTTCTTTACAAACTCCAGCGGCTACCATATTCTTTGCAATATGACGGGTTGCATAGGCCGCAGAACGGTCAACTTTCGAAGGATCTTTTCCTGAGAATGCTCCACCACCGTGAGCGCCTTTTCCACCGTAGGTATCTACGATGATCTTCCTGCCGGTCAGTCCTGCATCTCCATGAGGACCACCAATCACAAATTTCCCGGTGGGATTGATGTGATATTTGATGTCATCATTAAATAATGCCTGGATTTCAGGGATCAGTTTCTTTTTCACCCTTGGGATCAAAATACTGATCAGGTCGTTTTTGATCTTATCAAGCATTTTGACTTCTTCATCAAAATCATCATGCTGTGTAGAAATCACAATGCTATCGATCCTGATGGGTCTGTTGTGATCGTCATACTCTATTGTTACCTGGGATTTTGCGTCCGGCCGGAGGTATTTGATTTCATTATTTTCTCTCCTAAGGGCGGCTAATTCAAGGAGAAGGTTATGTGACAAGGCCAAAGCCAACGGCATATAATTGCCTGTCTCATCTGTGGCATAGCCAAACATCATCCCCTGGTCTCCTGCTCCCTGCAGTTTGGGATCTGTCCTGTCCACTCCCTGGTTGATGTCCGGTGACTGTTCGTGAATGGCAGATAATACCCCGCACGAATTAGCTTCAAACATGTATTCTGATTTGGTATAGCCAATCTTTCTGATGACATCCCGTGCTATCTGCTGCACATCGAGGTATGATCTGGATTTGACTTCTCCAGCCAGAATAACCTGCCCGGTAGTAACCAGTGTTTCACAAGCAACCTTTGATTGTGGGTCAAAGGCAAGAAAATGGTCGACCAATGAGTCAGAGATCTGGTCAGAAATTTTATCCGGGTGTCCTTCCGAAACTGATTCGGAGGTAAACAAATATGACATGCTTTTGCTATTATTTTAGGCCTGCAAATATAGTATTTTTCGCTACTTAAAACCTGCAGGATATTGTCCCAGACAAAAGACTGCCGGGATCTTATGCAGATTAATGTTTTTCTTATCCCAATCCTTGATTTTCAAGGTCTGGATCATTTGATTTTTTCCAAAAAGATCAGCAGAAATTGAGAAGAGTGTATCATTTTTTAAATGCTTGACGGCTTTTTCAATCAATTTCATATTCCGATAAGGAGTTTCCATGAATATCTGTGTGTAACCGGTTTTTTGGAGGGTATTTTCCATTTCTTTTAAGAACCTGATACAGTCT
Source organism: Cyclobacteriaceae bacterium (assembly GCA_965228595.1). Lineage (GTDB taxonomy): Bacteria > Bacteroidota > Bacteroidia > Cytophagales > Cyclobacteriaceae > UBA7330. The sequence goes on from OZ245828.1 coordinate 2,564,454, forward strand.
GCATCCTGGATGGGAGCATATCCGTGAAAGGTAAACCGCTGACCATCAAAACCTGAACAAATCAAAGCCGTTTGTATCGCTGAAGCTCCGGGTAACGGAATAACCTCTCGATTTTGCTCATGAGCCAGGCTGATGGCCATGTTGCCCGGATCGGCTAAACCAGGCAAACCAGCCTCCGAAATAATGCCAATGGGAAATTTGCCCCATTCGCTCATCACTTTGGATATCTCTTGCCGGGAAGCTTTCTTGTCCATTATTTCAAGCTGTAGCTGAGAGATGTCAATATCCAGGTTCAAACTGCTGACGAATCTCCTGGCCGTTCTCACGTTTTCAACCAGGAAATGACCGATGGTCTTTAAAGTCATTTTTACAATGGGGCTGATATCGTCAGGCTGAGCTTCTGTAGTCAGATAATTTGGAATTAAGTAGATTGCGTTCTTCATAATGATGGGAAAATCTCTGATCTATATCGGCATTATATTAATCATCCTTGGTCTTTTGCTCACGTTTGGAGAAAAAATAAATCTTGGAAAATTGCCCGGTGACATCATTATTAAGCGAGACAATTTTACCTTTTACTTTCCTGTCACTACGATGATACTTCTGAGTCTGGTCTTAAGCCTGGTAATTTTTATCGTGAATAAACTAAGTTAGAAAATCGATTAAAATTGAGGTGATTTCGGCAGGTTTTTCCGCATGTACCCAATGACCGGCTCCATTTACCGTTTTAAACTGAGCTTTAGGAAAATGACTTAATATCAATTCATGGTCCTCTCCACTTATGTAGCCGGAATTGGATCCATTGACGAATAATGATTTTCCTGCAAAAGTCTTTCCTTCTTCCAATCCTTTGCCAATATTTTCAATATTTTCTTCTATGGCCTGATGATTTAATTTCCATTCAAAACTACCGTCGTCGTTTCGACCAAGATTCTTTAAAATAAACTGTCTCACTCCAGGGTTGGGAAGTTTTGAACTAAGGGCATCATCAGCGTCTTTTCTGGATTTAAGGTTTTTCAGATCCAGGGTTTTGAAGCTATTGAGAATCTCCTGGTGGTGAGGAGGATAATATTTGGGAGCAATATCAACCACTACAAGGCTTCGCACTCCTTCAGGAAATGAAGTGGCAAGCTCCATGGCTACTTTTCCACCCATCGAGTGACCCACGATGTGAGCGCATCCGAGATTTTCATTTTCTATAAGGTCCCGGATGTCCTGGGCCATTACCGGATAGTTCATTTCATCACTGTGAGGCGATAGTCCGTGATTTCGCAAGTCTACAAGGTAGACAGCAAACTTCTCTGCGAGACTTTTGCCAACCGTTTGCCAATTGTCTGAAGCACCGAAGACGCCATGTAACACGACTACAGGCTCTCCTTCACCAAGTATCCTAAAATTTAAATTCATTGAAGCTTTCGTTTATACATTTGAATGGTGTTTTCCAGTCCAAAATAGAGCGCATCACATATGAGCGCATGCCCAATGGAGACTTCATCAAGGTAGGGAATAGATTTCTTCAGATATTGAAGGTTGTGCAGGTCAAGGTCATGACCAGCATTGATGCCTAAACCTATTTCCTGGGCGATTTTGGCTGACTCAACATAGTCCTTTACTGCAATTTTGGAGTCTTTGTGATATTGTGAAGCATATGGTTCGGTATACAGCTCAATTCTGTCTGCACCGCATTTTTTAGCTCCCTCTACCATCTTAGGATCCGGATCAACAAATACAGAAACTCTCGCTCCTGTCTTTTTAATTTCAATGATGAGGTCTTTCAGTAAGCGCTCATTTTTTATGGTATCCCATCCTGCATCAGAGGTGATGTTATCCGGTGCATCAGGGACCAGGGTAGCCTGAGCTGGTTTTGCCTTTTGGATGATTTCTAAATATCTGTCATCCGGATACCCCTCAATGTTAAATTCAGTAGTTATCGAATCTTTGAGTGTCATCACATCGTCATATCGGATATGTCTTTCGTCCGGGCGTGGGTGTACGGTGATGCCTTCCGCGCCAAATCTTTCACAGTCCAGCGCTGTTTTCAATAAGTCAGGATTGTTGCCACCACGCGCATTTCTCAAGGTTGCAATTTTGTTGATGTTTACACTAAGTTTGGTCATCGGTATTTGGCTTAACTTCGCGTAAAGTTCCATAAAATTTGAAACTGATATGTCATTAAAAGCACAAATTGAAGCAGAGATCAAGCAATCGATGTTAAATAAGGATAAAGATCGCCTTAGAGCTTTGCGAGCGATCAAGTCACAGATCTTGCTTGCAGAAACCGAAAAAGGCGCCACAGCAGCATTGACACCTGAAGCGGAAATGAAGCTACTGACCAAAGCGGCCAAGCAAAGAAAAGACTCGATTGATATCTATGAGAAAGAAGGGAGGACAGACCTTGCGGAAGTAGAAAAGTCCGAGTTGAACGTTATTGAAAGCTTTTTACCTAAGCAATTAGATGAGAGCGAAGTGCGGGAGATTGTGAAAAAGATCATTGCTGATGTTGGAGCATCCGGTCCGCAGGACATGGGCAAAGTGATGGGCGTAGCCACGAAACAGCTGGCAGGCAAGGCAGATGGCAAATTGATTTCTACGATCACAAAAGAAATCCTGAACAGCTAGTGAATTGGCTCGATATCGTGTTTGTTGTGGTTTTTGCCATTGGAGCAATCAAAGGCTACAACAAAGGTTTCATTATTGAGATCTTTTCATTTATCGCCTTTTTTTTAGGTTTATTCCTGGCCATTGAGCTTACCCTGCCCCTTGCCAACATATATTTCGCAGGGAGTGATCATTTTTATTTGCTGACCGTCTTCGTTTTTATTGGAGTCTTTATTGGCGTGATTTTTGGGGTAAATATATTGGCCAGAGTTATCAAAAAAGCTGTTGATCTGACTTTTTTAGGCTTCTTTGACAATTTGCTGGGAGTAATTGCTTCTGTTGTAAAATGGGCATTTATCATCAGCGTATTTTTCTGGGTTTTGGATTCTATCGGGTTCAGACTCTCAGAAAGTCAGATGAGTAGTTCGGTTATTTTCCCCTGGATCAAAAATATCGGACCCGCCATTTTTAACTGGGTAGCCAATATTTTACCTTTTATCCGGGATATGATGGATTCGATGGATGAAATAGGTAAAAAGCAACGGGAACTTTATACCTTTCTGCAATCTTTTAAGTATGTTTAATTATCATGGAAATTAAGAAAGACAGCGGTTACGAATATATTGATGAGGGACAGGGAGAGGTCATGTTACTCCTTCATGGGTTGTTTGGAGCATTGAGTAATTGGGACGCCGTGGTCAATCATTTCAGCAAAAATTACCGTGTAGTTATTCCGTTACTACCTATATATACTATGCCTGTAAGGCAGGCCGGACTGGAAGCGCTTAATCGTCATGTGGAAGACTTTGTCAAACTGAAGGGGCTCAAGAATCTTCATGTAATTGGTAATTCCCTGGGCGGGCATATTGGATTGATTTATACGCTTAAAAATCAGGAAAACGTAAAAACACTCATCCTGACAGGGAGTTCAGGGTTATTTGAGAATTCCATGGGAGCATCTTTTCCTAAAAGAGGAAGTTACGATTTTGTGGCAGAGCGTGTGGCCCACACCTTCTATGATCCAAAAACTGCTTCCAAGGAGCTAATTAATGAGGTATTTGAGACAACAAAAAGCATCTCTAAGTGTTTAAATATTGTTGCATTTGCCAAATCGGCTCAACGGAATAATATGGCTACAGAAATCACCAGGATCAAGGTGCCAACCCTTTTGGTTTGGGGCTTAAACGACACCATCACGCCACCAATTGTTGGTCATGAGTTCAACCAACTGATTCCCAACTCAACCCTGAGGTTTATTGATGAATGCTGTCATGCACCTATGATGGAAAAACCTGAAGAATTTAATAATCTTGTAGACGAGTTTCTTAGTAAAGTGGAGTTGGTATGATCGCCAAAGATTTAATCAATTATATGGTCCCTCCATTAAAGCCTACCGATAAAGTGGGAAAGGCTAAGCTATGGATGAATGAGCTTCGGCTTTCAGAACTGCCTGTGGTTGATGACAATCAATTTCTGGGTTTTCTGGATGAAGAAATGCTGCTCAATGATGAGTTGCAATACGAATTGGTAGGGGAGTATCCGTTTGTAGGTAAAGACTGTGTAGTCACAGAAGACCAACACTACTACGAAGTGCTTAAGATTTCAAATATTGAGGGATTTAGACTGGTTGCAGTGGTAGATACCTTAAATCATTTTTTAGGGGTGATCACAACAGAAGATGTAGTAGAAGTGTTTGCAAAGTCTTCTTCTGTAAGCACCCCCGGTGCCATCCTGATACTTAAACTCAAAATCCAGGACTATTCTCTGAGTGAGATCAGCAGGATCGTAGAGTCCAATGATGCCAAGATCCTAAGCAGCTACCTTGCACCCAATGACGAAGATCCAGCCAAGGTGTCGTTGACATTAAAAATCAATAAAGAGGAAGTATCTCAAATTGTGTCGACACTGGAAAATAGTGGCTACACCGTGATAAATGCCTTCAACACTGCTGCAGCAACGCTAGATGATAAAGAAAGGATCGACATCCTGATGCGCTACATCAAAATATAGTCATGTCTAAAGTTGCGATCCATGGTCATCAGATTACTGAACAATCAATCGATTCGGTCAGAACTTTTTTAGAGAGACTAAAAAGGGAGCGTAAAGAGATATACGTTTCCAGAATACTAAAAGACAAGAATGAAACGCTGTCTTTTGATGAGTTTCCGGACTATGAGCCCGGGAAGAACATGGAGTCTTTTGAGTTCATTGCAAGCCTGGGAGGCGATGGCACATTGCTGGAGACCATCACGCATGTAGGAAAGTCAGAACTCCCCATAATGGGTGTCAATACGGGCCGTTTGGGTTTTCTTGCAACAATATCCAAGGATAATTTGAATGAAGCATTAGACCTGTACTTTCAGGGCGAATATGATTATGATGTCAGGACGTTGCTGCAATTTCATTCTGATGACCACATGTTTGATGGGAAAAACTTCGCTTTAAATGAATTTTCCATTATCAGGAAAGACACTTCCACCATGATTGTGGTAAAATGTTACCTGGATGGGGAATATTTGAATACCTATTGGGCAGATGGTCTGATGGTGGCTACCCCCACCGGATCTACCGGGTACTCACTGAGTTGTGGTGGTCCGATTATCATGCCTCACACAAAAAATTTCATCATTACCCCGGTGAGTCCGCATAATTTGAATGTAAGACCGTTGATAATATCAGAAGAAAGCAAACTGACATTCAAAATAGAAAGCCGCAATCAATCTTTCCTTGTTTCTTTGGATTCAAGATCGGAAAGTATAGACCATTCAAGGACTTTATCGGTCTCTAAGGCTGATTTTTCAGCGAAATTGATTAGAATTAAGGGAATATCATTTTTAGATACATTAAGAACGAAATTGTCTTGGGGTTTTGATAAGAGGAATTAAATTTGTGTTTGGACTGACCAGTCTTGAGTACTTTTACGTGAAATTTTCTTTATTAATGCTCAAAAAAGTCCATTTATTTGCCATTCTACTGGTTCTTTGCAGTACATCAATTGTTGAAGCACAGAGTAGGAAGTATAAAATTAGAAGAGAGACTAACCGGGTGATTTCCCACTATAAGGGATTTGCACAAGGTAAATTCAAGCCGCATTATTTTGCATCATTCAATGTGAATGCAATGAACTATTTTGGCGATCTGGCACCATTAAATCATGCTGCCAGTACCGACATTAGTTTTACCAGGCCCGGATTTGGTGGAGCAGTGGGTTACAGATTTACTCCAGCCATGTCTTTTCGAGCAGGATTAAGCTGGGGTCGCATCAAGGGAGATGACTTCACTTCTGATCCGACTGATGGCGCTTCTGCACCCAGGTATGCCAGAAATCTCAGCTTCAGAAACGACATCAAAGAGCTTCAGGCAGGGTTTGAATATTATATCATGCCAGCATCTGGCGGAATAAGCATGAGAACGCGGATGAATGCTTATGTGTTTTTGGGCGTAGCTGTATTTCATCACGAGCCAAAGGGCAAGGTGCCTCAATATGATTATCAAGCCAACAATACTACCACAGAATTGGCGCAGAGCGGTGAATGGGTTAAACTGCGACCTTTAGGTACTGAAGGACAATTACTGGATGGGAGTAGCGTTAAACCCTACAGTCAGTTTCAACTTTCGATCCCAATAGCGGTTGGCTTGAGGATGGCGCTTCCGGGTCCGTTTGATGCCGGCATTGAGTTTGGGTATCGGTTTTTATTTACTGACTACATAGATGACGTAAGTGGGGCTTATGTTGATTTGGACAGGTTTGACGACCCTTTAGCCAGAATTATGTCTGACAGGTCTTCGGAACTGGTAGCTGTGTGGAATGAAGAACAAAGAGTGGACAACTTAAACATAATCAACTACACCTATGGTAGTGGAGATACTTACAGGATTAACGGAGATAATGGAACCGGAGTTGATGGCTCAATCCGCGGGAATCCTGACAGGAATGATATGATCTTCATGACAACCATTAAGATTACCTACCTCATCTATCCTAAGACAGCGATTTCTTCCAAAATGCGATAAACTTGAAAAGAGCTTTCTCCTTTTCTTTTGTAATACTCCTTGTTCTGGAGGTATCTGCTCAATTTATTGAATTTGGTGCAGGATTAGGGAGTTTTCATTATCTCGGGGACCTCAATGGGACCCCAAGGCCCGGCCAGGTAGGGCTGGGAGGCCAGGCATTGTATAAGTTAAACTTTACTGAGTATGCTACAGTGAGGTTTTCATTGGCTTATGGTCAGATCCAGGGAAATGATGATGATCCGGTAGATGCGCTGGCACGGGAGAGAGTTCATTCGTTCAACCAAAGCTTTTTTGAATTAGGTACCATTGCAGAATATCATTTTCTGGATTTTCGCGGACCGGACACTTACTTGGATTGGTCTCCATTTATTTTTATGGGCTTCGGTGTATTGAAACTCGGTAGTCCTGATATGACCAAGGCACAATTCAGTGAGTTACAACCGGTGATCCCCATGGGATTGGGCTTGAAAAAGATGGTGGGGAAACAATTTTGCCTGGGTTTGGAAGTTGGTGCCAGAAAAACTTTTTTTGATTATATAGACGGAATAGGCGATAGTGAGCAGATCATCAAGGATTATCAATATGGAGATCCGGTTACAAATGACTGGTATTTTTTTACCAGTATCAGTCTCACTTATGTGATGTACGAAATACCCTGCCCCTTTTCATATAGACCCAACAAGTCGCTTTTTTCACGTTAAAATCAGTTAAATTTTTTAATAAATCAGGGTAAAACCAAAAAATAACACACCTTTGTAAACTGGAATTTTTAGGCCTGTATGGGATTGAAGGAGCAAATTGATTTAGGCAATCTACCGAAGCATATAGCCGTTATAATGGATGGTAACGGACGATGGGCGAAGAAAAAGGGTGCTGCCAGGATCTTTGGTCACAGAAATGCGATCAAAGCTGTGCGTGAGACAAGCGAAGGCTGCGCTGAATTGGGTGTGAAATGTCTGACTTTGTATGCTTTTTCTACCGAAAACTGGGCTCGCCCAAAGGTGGAAGTAGATGGATTGATGTCGTTGCTTGTTTCCACAATCAATGATGAATACGGCACTCTGATGGACAACAATATCAGATTGCATTCTATTGGTGAGATCAATCAGCTGCCAGCTAATGCCCAGGAAAAGCTTTTGGATACACAAGAGAAGACAAGCAGAAATACGGGACTCAACCTGATTCTTGCTTTGAATTATAGTGGTCGATGGGACATTCTCAATGCTACAAAGAAGATTGGTGAAAAGGTGAGAAAAGGAGAAATTGAACCTGAACAGCTGACAACTGAGGTGTTTCAGTCTCACTTGTCTACTGCGGGTTTTCCGGAGCCAGAGCTTTTGATCCGAACCAGTGGAGAGAAGAGGATTAGCAATTTTCTGTTGTGGCAAATGGCCTATACAGAGTTATTTTTTACTGATGTTTTATGGCCTGACTTTAGGAGGAAAGACCTTCATGAAGCCATTGTATCATATCAACAACGGGAACGAAGATTCGGACTGATTAGTGAACAAATCAATATTTAAGGGATGAAGGGGAGTCTGCTCACCATAGCAATTATTTTATTTTCCATGCTTGAGGTTACTGCTCAGGTTAATTTTGGAAGAAGGCCTACTACAGAGACCACAAATTCAAATGGTCTTTCCATCAACTATTCCAATCCGAGAGAATATGAAATAGCTGAGATTACCGTTTCAGGAGTTCAGTTTTTGGATAACAATGCACTGATATCCATCTCTGGTTTGAAAGTCGGGGATAAGATCAAAATCCCGGGTGATGATATTTCTCTTGCTATAAAGAAATTGTGGAAGCAGGGAATTATAGGCAATGTCAATATTTCAGCCAGCAAAGTGGAGGGAAGCAGAATCTGGTTGAAGATCGAGCTTTCCGAACGTCCCAGACTGGTCAACTATGAGTTTGAAGGAGTAAACAGGAGCCAGGAAAGTGAGCTGAAGGAAAAAGTAGACCTATCCAAGGGCCGTATCCTTACAGATGTGACCATGAAAAACACGGAACTGACCGTGAAAAAATATTTTGAAAGCAAGGGGTACCTGAATGCTCAGGTAAAAGTTGTTCCTTCACAAGACACTGTTATCAACAATGGAACCGGAATCAGGATTATCGTTGATAAGAACAAAAAGGTCAAAATCAAGAATATCAATTTTGAGGGGGATACCATTTTTTCTTCCGCAAAGCTTAGAAGTAAGTTGAAAAAAACCGGGGAGCTGCCAAAGGTTTCCCTTCCTACCGATTTACTGGCAAAGACAATAAATCTATTGAAACCAGCCAACCTGATTCATTTTATCACTCATAGAAAGGAAACAGATGAGAATGAGATCAGTGAATATATTGGCGAACATCTCAATGTCAACTTTTTCAAGTCGTCTAAATATATCCTGTCTGAATATGAAGCAGACAAGGAGAAGTTGATTGCTTTCTATCAATCGAAGGGATATCGCGATGCTGAAATAGTATCAGACACGGTTTACAACATCAACAACAAGCACCTGACCATCGATTTTGTCGTGGACCCGGGTAAGAAGTACTACTTTGGAGCAATCAACTGGTCGGGTAATTATGTACACAACGATGAGTTGCTTGACAGGATTTTGGGTATTGATAAAGGAGATATTTATGACCTTGAGTTGGTAAACAAACGCCTTCAGTTCAATCCGACGGGTGCTGATATCAGTAGCCTTTACATGGACAATGGCTATCTTTTCTTTCAGGTGGACCCGATAGAAGTTGGTTTTGATGGCGATTCGGTAAACCTTGAGATGCGTATCAAAGAAGGTCCTCAGGCGACCATCGACAAAGTGACCATCAGTGGCAATGACAAAACCAATGACCACGTGATCTATCGTGAGTTGAGGACCGTACCCGGACAGAAATTCAACCGTTCTGAGCTGATCAGGACCCAGCGGGAGCTTTCTCAGTTAGGTTACTTTGACCCAGAACAGATCAATCCTGACGTAAGACCAAACCCTGTCAAAGAAACAGTAGACATAGAGTGGCAATTGGTAGAAAGACCTAATGACCAGATTGAGCTTTCCGGTGGATGGGGAGGTATTTACGGATTTGTGGGTACGCTCGGATTGAGTTTCAACAACTTCTCCATGCGTAATATCCCACATTTCGATAAGTGGAGACCGCTTCCTATGGGTGACGGACAAAAACTTTCGATCAGGCTACAGGCCAATGGAAAGAGCTTCCAGAGCTATTCTATCTCATTCAATGAACCATGGCTGGGTGGTAAAAAGCGAAACAATTTTGGGGTAAGCTTTAGTCATTCTATTTCCAGGCTGAGACAGAGTTACTTCAACGTGAGCGATTTCATCGGTTCATTGAAAGTGTCCAGTGTGACTGTATCATTGGGAAGAAATGTCAGGTGGCCGGATGACTTCTTCACGGTAAGTAACTATTTACAGTATCAAAAATATGACCTGTTTAACTATGGGAATTCATTAGGGTTCTCGACTGGAGAATCTAACAGTGTGATATTCAACACCACCATAGCGAGGAACTCGTTTGACAGTCCGATGTATCCACGGTCAGGATCAGCGGTCTCTTTGAGTGCGTCTTTTACACCGCCATTGTCATTAATTAGTGATGTGGATTATGAAAACGCTTCAAATGAAGAAAAATACAAGTGGCTGGAATACCACAAATGGAATTTTGATGCGAAATACTACCTGAAGCTGATTGGTGACCTCGTATTGGCGCCAAGGGCACACTTTGGATATATCGGATCTTACAGTGATAAAGTAGGTGTTGGACCATTCGAGCGATTCCAGTTGGGTGGTGATGGTCTGACAGGACAGAACTTCCTGTTGGGTACGGATGTGATCGGGCTCAGAGGATATGAAAACAACAGCATTACACCAGTTGATGCTGAAGGTATACGAGGAGGAACGATCTTCTCAAAATATGTAATGGAGTTGAGATATCCGGTGTCGTTGAATCCTTCTGCTACCATTTATGTTCAGGGCTTCTTCGAAGCTGGTAACAACTGGCAGGGATTTGATGAATTTAACCCGTATGACCTCAAACGTTCTGCCGGTTTAGGGGTAAGGATCTTCATGCCTGCCTTTGGATTGCTAGGATTGGATTGGGGGTATGGACTTGATCCTGCTCCGGGACAACTTGATGTTAGTGGCTCACAATTCCACTTCTCATTAGGTCAGCAGATCAGATAAGACAATGAAAAGAATAGGACCATTTTTTCTTTTTCTTTTTCTTTTGGGGATAAATGATATTTTTGCCCAAAAATTCGGATATGTTGACACTCAATATATATTGAGTAGGATGTCTGAATATAAAGCTGCTCAGGCTGAGATCGAGACCCTGGCCAAAGGATGGGAAGTGGAGATCCAGCAAAAGCTGAAAGAGGTAGAGGAGATGGAAATTGCCCTGAAGGCAGAGGAAGTGCTGCTCACTGCAGAGCTGAAAGCGGAAAGGAAGCAGGAAATCGATCGGAAGTGGAGAGAGGTGAAGGATTTCCAGCGCCAGATTTTTGGATCTGACGGTCTTTATTTTTTAAAGAAAAAAGAACTCATAAAACCTGTTCAGGACCGTGTATTTGAAGCTGTAGAACGAGTAGCCAAGAATAACAGACTGGAAATTGTTTTTGACAAATCCGGTGAACTGGTGATGATTTATACCAATCCGGTACATGATTATACGGATTATGTCATTGAGGATTTAGGTATAGGTGAAAATAAAGAGACAGAAAATAATTAAGAAGAAAAGTAGTTTCGGAACGATTTTGGGAAGAAGCTAGATTAAATGAACATTTTACAAATATGAAAACGAGATCATTATTGATAGCAATAGCCTTGACTGCGATTACATTTGGTGCGGCAGCACAGGGCAATTTAAAGATTGGTTATACCACCCCCGATTATATCTTAAATCAGCTTCCTGAAGCCAAGCAAATTGAAGCGGATTTAAAAAGCCGGGAAAAGGTACTTCAAAATCAGCTTCAGGCTAAGTACAAAGAGTTTGAAACTAAAATGGCAGATTATCAGGCCAACGCAGAATCATGGGATGAGCTGATCAGAGCTGATAAAGAGCAGGAGTTAAATGCTTTGAATCAATCTTTGCAGAAATTCCAGCAGGAGGCCGAACAAGCCATCAGAAAGAAACAAGAGGAGCTGCTAAAACCTGCTTACGAAAAGATTGGAAAAGCCATTGAAGACGTAGCCAAAGAAAATGGCTATACACACATATTCAACCTGGGTGCTCCTGGTATTGATATCTTGCTTTATGCAAGAGAGCAGGATGACGTGACCAATCTGATCCTTAAGAAATTAGGAGTTACACCTCCTGCAGAGTAATAAGATATTTTATAATTTGAAACTAAGCCCGGTCAGTAATGTCCGGGTTTTTTTATGCCTAGCTAAAGATAATCCCTGTGATCAATCCGATAATCACGATGAATGGTGTGGGGATCTTAGTAAAAAACATCAGGCAGATGGTACTGATAATTATGGCATAGTTAAGTGTGGTTTGGGATATCGGCTCCAGTAATAGGAATGTAGCTGCAATAACCAGCCCTGAACTAACCGCATTGATACCCTCAAGAGAAGCCTTTACCACACGATATTTTTTCAATTCTTCCCAAAACCGACTCACAAAGAAGATAAAGAAGGTGCCCGGAAGGAAGATGCCAGCCGTTGCCATCAGCCCACCAAGTATTTGTTGCCCAATAGAGGCATCCCGCATGCTCAGCGTACCTACATAGGCACTAAAAGAGAATACCGGTCCAGGCAAAGCCTGAACAAATCCATATCCCGAAAGGAATTCTTCGGATGTGAGGTAGCGTTTAAATTCAACAAACTCCGTATATAAAAGCGGTACCAGTACCTGTCCTCCACCGAAAATAAGCGATCCGTTCCTATAGAAATTCTCAAAAAGCCTGATGGGGAGATATTTGGTTATTCCTCCCAGAATAGCCGCGAACACGAGGACGGAAATCCAGAGGATAAAGTTTGACCAGTTGATCTTGATCTTATCTTTTTCTTCGATAGGCTGCTGTTTGAACTTAAAGGCTGTAACAAACCCGCCAAAAAGCATAATGATAGGGAAGGTCCAGGGCGATCTGAAAATGTAAGCAACGAAGGCTGAAATAAACATCAGGAAGAAGCCTGTTCGCGTAGAAACAACACTGCTACTGATCCGATAGGATGAATAGGCCACAATACCAACAGCAATTGGCTGTATAAACTTCAGAAAATCCAGAGAGATATTCATTGACTGAAAATAGGTCATGAAGATCCCCATGGTGATCATGATACTCACAGCCGGAAACAGCCAGGTAAATAAAGTGAGATATGCCAGTCCGGGTCCACCTATCTTGAAACCTATGGCAGTAATGGTTTGAGTGGAGGTAGGCCCTGGAAGTACCTGACAAAGGGCATACAACTCCAGGAGATCCTGTTCACTCAAATAGCCACGCTTCTTGACCATCATGTCCAGAAACATCGCCAGGTGAGCCTGGGGTCCTCCAAATGAGGTGACGGAAAGAATCAGAACATCTCTCAGGAAAATGAAATATCGTACGGTCCTAAAAGTCATCTATGCCTTTAGCCCAATTTCTCGTAGCCGTAAGTTAAGAAATTCGCCGGCTGTAATATCATCAAACTGTTTAGGATTTTTTTCATTGACGCAATTTCCCAGGCAGCTCAGGTCCATTTCGGATATCGGGTGCATGAAAAAGGGTATTGAAAACCTGGAGGTCTTCATCAATTCTTTCGGGGGATTAACCACACGATGAATGGTAGATTTGAGCTTATTATTTGTAAACCTGGACAGCATATCTCCTACATTCACAACAATTTGATCTGGTAGTGCTGTGATAGGGATCCATTGACCATCTCGTCTCAGTACCTGTAGGCCATCTGCACTGGCTCCCATCAGCAAGGTAATCAGGTTGATGTCACCATGTTCGGCAGCCCTCACAGCATCTGTAGGGATCGCGTCAGGATTCTCGATCGGGAAGTAATGGATCTGTCTCAAAATACTATTACCCTGCTTTACTTTATCATCAAAAAAGTGCTCCTCAAGCCCCAGGAACAAGGCGATAGCTTTGAGCATTTCAATCCCGGCTTTTTCCAGGGTCTGGAAAGCTTCAATGGTATGATCTTTCAACTCAGGGACTTCTGTAGGCCAAATATTTTCAGGATAATCTGGAAGCTTATTTTCCGTTGGCTGCCCTACATGGAAAAACTCTTTCAGGTCACCGGTATTTCTGTCCTTGGCTTTTTCTTTACCCTTGCTGATGTATCCCCGCTGTCCGAATAAGTCTGGACGTTCATACTTCTTTTTTATCTCATCATCCAGGTAGAAAAACTTTTTGGTTGAATCATAGAGCGCCTTTGTTAGCTTATCAGACAACCCATGATTTTTGATGGCCACGAAACCGATATTCTCATATGCCTTACCAAGAGCAAGGACAAATTCTTTTTTCTTTTTTTGGTCACCCGCTGTGAAATCCAATAAATCCAAAGAAGGGATTTCTGCATATAATTGATCACCCATAATCTTGCTGTTACAATTCAAAAATAACTGAAAAAATAACTTAGCTGAATACCTGGTGAAGTACTTTCAGTGATTTGATTTCTCCCATAGGGGTACCATGATGGTTATAATACTGTAGGATCAGATCGAGTGCTTTGAGGCGCTCAGCGCCTGAGGAAGAAATGGTAGCATCCAGGCCGGAATGAACCAGACTGGCAATGTATTTCATCGTAGAGCTGTCAGGGCTCTCCAATTCCATGGATGCTAAAAAGCTTTCTTCATCAGATATCCCTATTCCAAGAAATGGGGTGAACCGAATGAGGAAATGGAGGTGAAAGTTTTCTATTCCTTTTTCTATAGAATCCAGTAAAATAGTCATGTCATAAAGAAACTGGAACAAGTCATGTTGGGTTCCTTCTTCGTGATGAAGCACTTTGCCCAGTATTTCAGACAGAAACAATACGATTGTAGACTTATTGATGTTTCCTGAAATGGAATGTGTGGTTTGGAGATATTTATATTCTGACAAGCGTTGGATTTCCCTGCCGTCTTTGACATAAGCTACCAGATCCAGTAGTGAAAAAGGCTGAAAATACCCAATACTCCGTTTGGATTTACTACTTCTGATACCATTTACCAGGAAGGGGACCAGGCCAAACTCTTCCGTAAATATCTTGACAATAATGGATGAATCCTGGTATTTTATATAGTGGATAACAATGCCTCTGGTTTTGCGGATCATCAGTTTACAACAGCTATTTTTCCAACATATTTCTCCCTACCATCACTTGTGGAGGTGAATACTACATAGATCCCTGAATTCACCTTTTGATTGTTGTAATCAAGAAGGTCCCAGGAAGCTGTTCCTCCATTGGTTTTCAATTCCCTGATCAGCTTGCCATCAATATTTGTGATCTTTACAAAGGTGTCGTACCTGAGTCCGGAAATACCTACTAAACCTGTATAGCCCGGTCTTACCGGATTAGGGAAGATAGATACTTCATCGTAATTTTCTTTCCCTGCAGATGACCCACTTCTAAAGGAGACCAAACCTTTTGCTGTTTGAATATACATCTCGCCGTTTTCCGAATTATATGTGAGCTGGTGAACTTCGTTGGAAGGAAGGGGACTGTTTTCCACATTGAAGAAGTGATCGAGTGCAGTGAAGTTAGCGTTAAATACCCAAAGACCTTCTTTGGTGGCAATCCAAATCCGATTCCCCCCATCAAAAGTCAGAGCATAGATTTCATCTTCCTCAAATAATAGATTATTTTCAAAAGTAGCATTGACAGGTTGAGCAAATTCAGGAAGGAATGAAGCATCGGGAAAGGTGATTAGCCCCTGGTTAGTTCCTACCCATGCTACATCTTCCAGATCCACTGTTAATGTCCGGACGTTATTAGATGGGAGCCCATTGGAGAGGCTAAACCTTGCCTGTTCATTTGGAGGCTCAAAGGTGATGAAACCGCCCCCTTCACCCAATGCATTTTGGATCAGAATCGGTCCATCTCCCGGTGCTGTTGAAAAGATTTTTTCGGGCCTGTCGGTTCCAATGACAGATTCCTGAAAAGTAACGAGATCTCCCTTTTGATCCATTGAGGCAATAGGGTTTACATTGTTATAAGAGGCGATCCAGAAAACACTGGAAGCTTCCAGGTCGGTAACAAGGGGTCCCAGGCTGCCTTTACTATCCGTTAATGCACTGTTGAAGTGATTCATTATGGATTTGTCTTCAAAAGAATAAATTCCATATCCAATAGATGAAATATATCTCTTATCGTTCCAATAGGCTATGTCTGAGAGGTTGTAAAAGCCTTCAATTGTTTGATAGGCCCAGCTATATCCATCGAAAGTATTAAACCCCAGCTGATCTGACTCGCCGGAATATGATTCTGGATCGGGGCCATAGAACAGATATATTTTGCCTTGCTCAGCCACTACGTTGGTGGGTTGGTCTCTACTCGGACCTTTAGGAAAAACGGACTCACCACTCCCATGCCTCACAAGTCCGTTCCCTTTAGTGCCTAACCACAATTCATCCGTAAACAGGAAGTTGTTCAATTCATATGGGCCGTTGAATATTACAGGATCCAATTGACTACCATCAAATCTAAAAAGGCTTGCATTTGTGCCAATAAGCAACTCAGCCGATGTTTGCATGGCAACCGCATCTTCCGGAACGATAATACCGCTCTCTGTCCATGAGTTGTTGTCAATTGTCATTAAAATGGTATCATTTTTTATGCTGTAAACCTTGTCATCTGCTTTGCCAAAAAAGGAATTCTTTTGATTTCTCGTCTCTTCAAACAGTGTCCAATTATTAAAATCTAGCAGGTTGTTGTTCAGACTGCCAACCTGAATTCCCTGATTTGTTATCGCCCAAAGATTATCCCCTTCAACAAACAGATCAGTAACGGACACATCAGAGCCGTTCAATCCTATAGATCGAAAATTTTCCGTTATTTCCTGTGCAGACATGGAGATGACGATGACACCAAGTGATGTAGCTACGAGAATATCATCATTCCAGAATTGAATATTCTTGATTTCTTTATCTTCTACCAGATCAGTGTCCTTAAAATCTCTGATGGTTGTAGTCCCTGCTTCTGTAATCAAATCAATCCCGCCAGCACCATAGCCAATCACAAGCATATTTGATGGTTGGTGATATGCCATTGCTGAAATACCTACATCAGATAGCCCATTGATTTTAGTGAGCTTGTTGATGCTTTGATCCTGAAGGTTGTAATAGAAGAGTCCATTTTCCGCTGCACAGAAAATTTTATCATTTGCCTCAATCAGAAGTTTCACCTGCTGATAGCTAAAATGAGTTCTCCAGGCATCAAGCGGTATGTTTTGTGCTGTAAGCCCCGCAACAAACAACAGGAAATAAAGACTACTTAATACTGTTTTTAGCATAAAAGCATGATCTACATAAAGCCTCATAGATGTCATTTTCTCCTAAAACGATGGTTTGCTTCGCTTTCGTCCTCCTATGAGAAAATGAAGCAATATTCCCACAGTCCACACATATTGCATGAACTTTGGTGATAAAATCAGAGATAGCCATCAGCTTGTCCATGGGGTGGAAAGGTCGTCCTTTAAAGTCCATGTCTAGTCCCGCAATGATTACACGTTTACCTTGCAGCGTTAGCTTGTTGACCACCTGTAATATTTCATCATCAAAAAACTGCGCTTCATCAATCCCTACCACATCACACTTGTCGGCACGCAGAAGAATGTCATTGGCAAATCCAACAGGTGTTGAGTGAATTTGATTTTGATTGTGGGAGATCACTTTGGTTTTGTGATACCTCTCTTCGATAATGGGTTTAAATATCTCCACTGTTTGATTGGCAATCAGTGCTCTGTTTATCCTCCGGATCAGCTCTTCGGTTTTCCCGGAAAACATACAACCACAGATCACTTCGATCCACCCAATATTTCCTGACTTTCTATTTATTATTTGTGGTTCAACAAACATATCGGAAGGCTATATGTACCAAATTTAGTAGATATGGGTTTAGCTGAAGACTATTGTATATTCATAATGGAAAATAATCGATTGATCTTTCGTTTTAGGCTCACAATAAATAGCTTTACTCTGTTTGATTCGATCTGCCCTGAGAGTGGTTTACAAGTAAAATTGAGATGGCAAAAAATATAGATAGTCAGTTTTTAAATAGTTATTCTGTAGGTTTTGCAGATAAAATCATCGCTAATTTGGATAATGCTGACAGCACGGTCTCCGGTAAGGCAATTTTGACGCTCACTCCTTCAAAACAGGTGAATTTCTTTATTCTCATGCTATTGTATGGACAGTGGCAGGATGAGATGAAGAAGTTGGAGAGTCCATATTTCAATTTCAAGCATGAAGATGTCAGAAAAGCACTCACTAATTATATGAATGTGCTTTCACAGCATATTGAAGTGGCCCCTGTAGACCTCAAACCGTTAGTGGAGGATAGTGTGGTACTGACGCTAAGCTGGCTAATATACCCGGGAGAAACCCTGCGAGAGGAGGTTAATGAAAGAGGCATTAAGCAGATATCCGGAATCAAAGGATTATCTAAATATTTTAAGATTTATCAGGACGATCTTTCTTATCTGATCTCAGAACGGTCAGAAGCTGATGTTCAGGGATTTCTAGGTGAGTGGGATCAGTTGATGGATCAAAAATCCACTGATTCTGTCGTGGTCAGGGAGTTGGAAGTCTTAAGTCAGGTTTTAGATATTTCGATCAGCGATTTGATTCCTGAGCCTGAGTCTCCTCAGGAGGATGAAATGATTGCTTTTGAAGCTGATGAGGA
Source organism: Cyclobacteriaceae bacterium (assembly GCA_965228595.1). Lineage (GTDB taxonomy): Bacteria > Bacteroidota > Bacteroidia > Cytophagales > Cyclobacteriaceae > UBA7330. The sequence goes on from OZ245828.1 coordinate 2,582,891, forward strand.
AGTCCGGGAAAGTATGGAGGAGGTTGAAGATGAAGCTGATTCCTACAAAGGGCTTGATACCGTAGATGAACCATCCAATGAAATAGAGGATACCATTGATGAAATGGAGGAGCCGACGGATCAGGTAGAGGAAGTAGATGAGATATCTGCGGAAGAAGATCAGCCTGCTGAAAATGATGATGAGTTAGATTCGGAAGAAAAGCCAGTTGCAAACCTCATTGAAGATGAAACCAGTGAAGAGCGTGTTGAGCTGGATGATTCTTTGAATCAGAAATTTGCTCAGAAGCATGAGACGCTACACGATCAATATAAAAAGAGTGAGGAGGAAGTTTCTGTGGCTGCAAAGCATCAGCAAAAGAAGATTTCTTCTATTCTTGAAGCTGTTTCACTAAACCAGGAATACATGTTTACCACAGAGCTTTTTGGGGGTGAAAAGGAATTATTTCTTGAGGCTGTAGATAAGATCGAATCATGCGATTCTTTTGATGAATCGGTAGAGGTACTTGTATCTAATTATTCCAAGGAATACTCCTGGGACATGAACAGTGTAGAGGTAAAGGAATTACTTAAGGTCGTTTTCAGGCGATTTAGGTAGCTACTACATCCTTTGTAGTACCTGCATCCTGTGTGCATCTAATTTGATGAATACAAATAGCAGCAAAGTAAATCCCCATAAGCTGGACCCTCCGTAGCTAAAAAAGGGAAGAGGGATCCCAATCACGGGGAATAAGCCAATAGTCATAGCAATATTCAGGGCAAAGTGAATGAAGAGGATTGATGTAACTCCATATCCGTAAATTCTGGCAAAAGAAGACTTTTGCCGATTGGCTAAAAAGATAAGTCTTACCAGCAATGTGGTGAATGCGGCAATAAGTAATACGCTACCTATCCATCCTTGCTCCTCGCCGATGGTAGAAAAGATAAAATCTGTTGTTTGCTTGGGCACAAAATCAAACTTTGTTTGGGTGCCTTCCAGGTAACCTTTACCAAACCAGCCACCCGAACCAATGGCAATCTTAGATTGGGTCACGTTCCAGCCAATGCCCAGTGGATCTGCATTTGGATTGACCAGTGACATAACTCGTTTTTGTTGGTGAGGCTTCAGTACTTCGGTGAGGATGAAGTCCACACTAAACACAAAGGCAATAGCTACAACTGCTGTGGTAATCGTTACCACAATCTTATTAAGAGATCGGCTTACCAGACCAATGATGAGAATGGCAATGGCAGAAATGCAGATGATAAGTACCAACTGGTTTAGCAAAAGCGTCAGAATAAAGAGAACCGCTACACCTATAGCGCCTATCAGGAAGATGGGATGCATACCCTCTTTAAACAAAACAATTACTAATGAAGCAAATACAATCGCTGTTCCGGCATCTCCTTGCAAAACAACCAGGACCAGGGGCACTACAAAGATCAAAAAGCCAATGATCTGTACATTCAGCTCTGACGTCTTTCTTGTGCTTTTGCTAAAATATCGTGCCAGGGCAAGACATACCGCAAACTTGGCAAATTCGGAGGGTTGAAATTCGAAGCTTCCTATGCCAAACCATGATTTGGAACCAGCGACTTCTTTACCGAAAAAGAGTACGGCAATTAGCAACAGGACCATGCCCCCATAGACAAAATAGGAAATGGTGTCATAAATCCTGAAATCGAGCAACATGATAAAAGTAATCAGGCCTACAGAGGTAGTGATCCAAACAAACTGTCTGCCAGCACTGGTGCTGAAGTTAAAAATACTGTTGTTGATGTCGGGATCATATTCTGCAGCATAGATACTGAGCCAGCCTCCTATGACAAGGGCAAAATATATTGCGATAGTGAGCCAATCGAGTCGATATATAAGCTGATTTTCCCTCATTGCAGTGTGGCAGCCACTTCTTTCAATGGTTTTAGCTGGAGTGTATCTTTCTTCTCTACCTTTTCTACTTTTTTATCTGCAAAGTCACCTTTCAATACATAATCTTCTAGCCATGTTCGTTTGATTTCACCATTCAGGTATTTTTCTATTATCAAACTTGCGGTGGCAGCGGCTGCTCTGGCACCCCACCCGGCATTTTCTACATAGGCAGCCACGGCTATTTGAGGATTGTCTTTGGGGGCAAACCCCATGAATCCGGAATGATCCTCTCCGTGCGGATTCTCTACCGTACTTGTTTTTCCACAGACCGAAATATCTGGCATGCGAGCTCGAAGTCCAGAACCATAGAGCACAACCTGCTCCATACCATCAATGACAGGATCGAAATGCTCTTCAGAAATACCCACTTCATTTCTGGCAAAATTTTGTAGAGGTTCATTGTCAATACTTTTGACGATATGCGGTGTAATATAATAGCCCTTGTTGGCTACAATAGCACATAAGTTGGCCATTTGAATCGGGGTAACAAGCAGCTCCCCCTGCCCGATGCTTAATGAATAAATGTTTGAAAATTTCCATCTGTTTTCGCCATAAATCCGATCGTAATAACTCAATGACGGTGCAAACCCCGGTGATTCGTTGGGAATATCTACCCCAAGTTTTCTTCCCAGGCCAAATTTCGTGATGTAATCGTGCCATTTTCCCAGTCCAATTCTGGAATCAAGAAATGCGCTTTCTTCATACCCTTGCTGGATTACACGCTTGAATACTTTGAAGTAGAAGTTGTTTGATGACTTTTCAATGGCACGTCGTACGTCATAGAGTCCCGGAGGCGCATGGTCTCCTATCAGTCCACCCTCACACATGATTTTTTCGTTAGGACCTAGCATGCCTTCCTCCAGGGCAATCAGGGACTGAACCACTTTGAACATAGACCCCGGAGGATAGGTAGCCTGGAGTGGCCTGTTGAACAAAGGTTTCAATGTATCATTCTGTATTTCCAGGAAGTTTTTACCACGATCTCTCCCACTGAGACTTGCGGGGTCATACGAAGGATAAGATGCAATCGTCAGAATCTCACCCGTCGCAGGGTTGAGTGCTACTACTCCTCCCACTTTTCCCTTCAAAAGTTTTTCCGCATATTCCTGTAGCTCGAGGTCTATAGTGAGCTGGATGTTTTCACCCGGGATAGGCACCGTGTCATATTCTCCGTCTTTGAAAGCGCCTTTTACCACGCCCTGCACGTTCACCATTTGATAGCGGGTTCCTCTTTTCCCTCTCAGGTATTTTTCATATTCTTTTTCTACCCCTGTGATACCTATAAAGTCACCGGATTTATAGTAGTTGGTAGTATCATTTCTGATTGTGCGTCTATCCACCTCTCCAACATACCCTATCGTATTGGCCATGACGGGAGATGAGTAATCACGTACTGTACGGGGTAAGGCATAGAACCCTGAAAAAGAAACCAGCTGATCCTGTACGGAAGCAAATAAACTGTTGGGGATTTGCTCCATGAATTTCGATGCAAGGATCGGAGAAAAAGATCTGGCCTTCTCGTACTTTTCAATGAACTCCTGGTGTGTGATCTGCAGGAGTTGACAAAGTCGGGTGCTGTCGTTTAGTTCAGCCTCTTTGGGCACAATCATCAGGTCATATACCGGAGTATTGAATACCATCAGACTGTTGTTTCTGTCATAGACTAACCCACGATAAGGGTAATCGATGATTTTCTGGATGACGTTGTTCTCAGCAGCCAGTTTGTAATCTTCATTAAAAATCTGAATGGATAAGAGTCTGATGGCGAACGTAAGACCCACCATAACAATGAAAACCTGAATGATCAAACTTCGATTCATATCCTCTGCTTCCTTGGGCTCAACAAATAACCAATGGTCAGGATGATGATAAAACTGAGGATTGTACTATAGAAAATCTTTCCCGACAATAACCAGAAATTATTCAATCCTCCATTTTCAACAATAAAAATAATACAATGATGGATAAATATTAAGGGCAATGTATACTTAGTAAATCCCCATAAGCCAACCGCATTGACTGAAAGATCCACGTCATCTTCTGAATGCTCATTGGCCACATTGTACCACGAATCTTTTATGAATGTAATCAATACACACGCCGAAGCATGGATGCCCGGAGTGCTTGAAAAAACATCAATGAGTAACCCGCTCAGCATACCAATAACCATCATGAGGCTTCTGTTGGTTCCATGTGGGAGGAGAAGAATATAGCCTACGTAGAAAAACCCAAAGGCCACATCAAAGAATACCAGGCGATACAATAACGGGATTTGCATCAGTAGAAATGCTGCCAGGTATTTAGCTTGTAGTATGTGGTTGATCCTAATCACTGCTCTAATAGGTTTTCCAGGCTGTCTTGCTCAGCTTTTAAGTCATCGGATATCACATATGCATAAGTAAGGGAGGTGAAATCCGTAGTCAAATCAATTCTGGCACCATAATAAACGTCTTCTTCTTTGACATTTATTTCTGAAACGACCCCGATCATTATTCCAGGAGGAAATACAGAATTATAGTCCGAGGTAACCACAGAATCTCCCACCTGCAGGTCGATATGTTTTGGTACAAATTTTACTTCAGCTTGAATGGGAGATATACCGTCCCATGAAACTGTGCATATGGTATTTGTTCGTTTCAACGTACTACTGACCATGAGATTTCTGTGTAATAGTGATATCACCGTGGAAAAATTCTGTGAAACTGATTTCACCTGGCCAATTACCCCTGTTCCTGAAATGACTCCCATCCCAGGTGCAACTCCTGCTTGTTGACCCACATCAAGTGTCATGAAGTTCATGCTTCTCCGGTAAGTATTGTTGATCACGCGTGCCTTGGTGGCATGGTATCTGGTTTTGATGCTATCGTTGCCGGCATATATCAGGGGGCGATTGATGAGTGAATCTTTGAGCCGCTCATTCTCTTCCAGTAGCTGCTTGTTTATTTGCTGTAGCTTAAAATAGTTCTCAGTATTCTGAGAGGCCTGACTGATGCTGGCTGCAAGGGTATTAGACGAATTTAAGAAAGACGCATTATACCTGTTGTTGTATTGGATAATAAGCCATGCACACAAAACTTCCAATACAATAAACAGACCGAATGTTCTGTAACGGTAAAGGAAGTCTAAAAGGTTCCGCATTTATTTCTAGGTCATTAGCACCGGCTTGTAAGTATTGAGCAGTTTAAGTGCAAGACCGGTACCTCTTACCACTGCCCTTAATGGGTCTTCTGCAATGTGAATTGGAAGTTTTGTTTTCATGGAAAGACGTTTGTCTAATCCCCGGAGCAATGCTCCTCCTCCAGTTAAATAGATACCATTGTCATAGATATCTGCAGAAAGTTCGGGTGGCGATATCTCTAATGCTTTAAGGACTGCCTCTTCGATTTTAGACACGGATTTGTCTATCGCGAAGGCAATCTCTGAATAGGAAATTTTGATAACTTTAGGAATACCAGTCATCAGGTCTCTTCCTCTGATTTCATAATCTTCAGGTCCGTCATCCAGCTCAGTAAGAGCGGACCCTACTTCTATTTTTACACGTTCAGCAGTACGTTCTCCGATCAGGAGGTTGTGCTGCCTTCTCATATAATCCAGGATGTCTTTGTTGAAAGAATCCCCTGCAACCCGGATGGATTGATCACATACGATCCCACTTAGGGCAATGACTGCAATTTCTGTTGTTCCTCCCCCGATGTCGACAACCATTGATCCGATTGGCTGCTCAATATTGATACCTATACCTATCGCAGCAGCGATGGGTTCGTGGATCATGTAGACTTCTTTTGCTCCGGCATGCTCAGCAGAGTCCCTTACGGCTCGTTTTTCCACTTCGGTGATTCCTGAAGGAATACAAATGACCATACGATGAGATGAAGGCAACCACTTTTGATTGTTGCTATCTATCATTTTGATCATCCCACGGATCATATGTTCAGCTGCATGGAAGTCAGCGATCACACCATCTTTAAGCGGACGAATTGTCTTGATATTTTCGTGAGTTTTTTCATGCATCTGCATGGCCCCTCTTCCGATTGCAAGTACTTTGTTGGTAGACTTATCAATTGCAATGATTGAAGGCTCGTCTACTACAATTTTATCCTTGTATATGATCAAGGTATTGGCTGTGCCAAGATCTATTGCAATATCATTATTAAAAAAGTCAAAAAAACCCATTTATTATTTGATCAAAATTTTGTTGTGAAAGTTACGAATAGTTTTGTATTCATAAAGTTTACTAGTGTTTAAAATGTCTGGTCCCGGTAAAAACCATGGCTAACCCATTGTCATCACAATAATCTATGGACAATTGGTCTTTCACAGATCCACCAGGTTGTATTACTGCAGTAATTCCCGCCTTATTTGCGATCTCCACACAGTCAGGAAATGGAAAGAACGCGTCGGAGGCCATCACAGCTCCCTTTAAGTCAAACCCAAAATTCCTGGCCTTTTGTATGGCATGCTCCAGTGCATCTACCCTGGACGTCTGACCGACACCACTCGCCACCATTTGTTGGTCCTTAACGAGGACAATGGTATTGGATTTGGAATGCTTACAAACTTTAGAGGCAAAAATAAGATCTTCAACCTCTGAGTCAGTTGGTGCTTTTTTTGTCACTGTCTTTAGATCACTCTTTGCGTCGGTCTTGTTATCATAATCCTGAGCAAGCACGCCATTGAGCATAGACTTAAATACCCTATCACCTTCCCACATTCTGTCTAACTGCAACAAGATCCTGTTCTTTTTAGTTTTCAGAATTTCAAGGGCGTCGGAAGTAAACGATGGAGAGATGAGGATCTCAAAAAAGAGGTCATTCATTGCTGCAGCTGCCTCTTTATCTATCTCTTTATTGCTGATCAACACACCACCAAAAGCAGAGGTGGTGTCTGCAGCAAAGGCTTTTTTGTAGGCATCAGAAACGTTGTTCCCAGTGGATATTCCACATGCGTTGTTATGCTTTAGAATGCCAAAAACAGTCTCTTTTTTGAATTCACTGATCAACTGAATGGCTGCTTCGATGTCAACCAGGTTATTATAAGATATTTCTTTGCCATGAATTTGCTCAAAATAAGGCTTGCTATTTGGGTAGAAAACTCCTTTTTGATGTGGATTTTCACCATACCTTAAAACTTTACCATCCGCTGCACTGATTTTGATTGAGGGAACCTGTTTGTCCTCATTCAAATAATTGAAGATAGCAGAATCATAATGTGATGAGGTATCAAATGCCCGGGCCGAAAATAATTTTCTGTCGGTGATTTCGGTTATACCCCCACCATTTTCAAGCAGTTCCAGCAAATCTGCATAATATTTTCTGGAGCTGACAATCAATACATCCTTAAAGTTCTTTGCAGCTGCTCTGATCAGGGCGATGCCTCCAATATCAATCTTTTCAATAATATCTTCTTCGGACGCTCCACCGGCAACTGTTTCTTCAAAAGGATAGAGGTCTACAATCACAAGGTCAATGGCAGGTATTTTATGCTCGCTCTTTTCTTTTTCATCATTTTCCAGATTTCTTCGATATAATATTCCTCCGAAAATTTTGGGGTGTAATGTTTTCACACGACCTCCAAAAATGGCCGGATAATCTGTTACGTTTTCTACAGCTGTAACTTCAGCTCCTAAATCTTCAATGAAACTTTGAGTGCCTCCGGTTGAGTAAAGCTCAACGCCAAGATCGTTCAGTTTTTTGATGATTGGTTCCAGCCCATCTTTGTTGAAGACGGATACCAGTGCTGATTTAATTTTTACTTTACTCATGACCCTCCAAAAAATAAAGCTGCAAAGCTAAGCATTAATCATACTTTCAAAAGTGTTTGTCTCAAGTAATCCTCTACAATTTGAGGGAAGTGCTTGTACTCGAGTTGGTGAATTCTATTTGCAAGGTCATCCGATGTGTCGTCGTCCAATACCGGACAGCTTTCCTGGAACAGAATTTTCCCTTTGTCATATTCCTCATTCACCAGGTGAATGGTAATGCCGGATTCCTTTTCTCCATTCGCTATTACCGCTTCATGTACCTTACTGCCATACATTCCTTTACCACCATATTTGGGGAGTAGAGCAGGATGAATATTGATTATTTTGTCAGGAAACTTTTGAATCAGGTATTTTGGCACCTTCCAGAGAAACCCTGCCAGGACAATAGCATCAATTCCCAGATGCTCCAATCCTTTCAAAAAAGTCACTTGAGCGAATTCACTTTTACTGAATGTGGTGGATTTTATTTTAAGTCTTTTAGCTCTTTCCAAAACACCAGCTTGTGGGTTATTACAAAAGATCGCTTCTATTGTGAAGTCCTTAGAGTCTTGGAAATATTGGATCAGGTTTTCGGCATTGGTGCCACTGCCTGAAGCAAATACTGCTATTTTGATCATAAGATTAAATCAATAACATGCTGATCAGACCGGATAAAATGATCAGGTTGGTAATCATGCGAAGGTGAATATAATGTTGCTGTCTGTCTGACCTGGCTAATTTATAGATGAACCAACCAAAAACCGGGATCAACAGCAAAAAGTAATACCTGACCAGCATACTTTCCGTAGTCAGCAGGAAGGATACTAAAAAGGATCCTCCTGCAGCAATTACCAGGTAAATAAAGGCTTTTGCTCCTCGAATACCCCACACAACCGGGATTGTCTGACAACCAACTGCAGCTTCGCCTTTCACATCTTCTATGTCTTTGATCACTTCTCTAACCAGAATTGTAAGAAAAGCAAAAAGTGCATAAACATATACAAGCAGTTCATGCCTTCTAAAAAATACCGCAACGATCAATAGCGTGAGACTAGTCAAAAATGAAATGGTCATGTTTCCAATAATGGGTAGCCGACGAAGGTGATTGGAATAGTACCATAAACCAAAGGTGGAAAAAATATGGATGGCCCCGATTCTAATGTCGAGCCAGAATCCAATCGCAATACCTGTGACAGACAATAGTGAGTGAGAAAGCATGGCGAGTCTTCTCCTGAATTTTGTGCCTACCACAACCTTTTTGGGTCTATTGATCATATCTATTTTTTGATCATAATAATCATTGATAATAAAGCCTCCCGCTGCTATCATGAGCGTGGAAATAATCAGCAGGATAAAATCAATCGAATAAATGATTGAATACTTATTGGAAAAATCAGAGACCAGATAGACAGCTGTAAAAACCTGCGTAATGCTAATTATCAGCAGGCTGGGGATTCGGCTTGCCTTTATAAATCCAGGAAGATCGGTCGTGAGCAGGCGAATCATACTTGAATATACGTATCAAATGTGAATTTATTTTGAATACTTTGTTAACGAAGCGCTGGATTCATTGACGATCATTCAAGGAAGATTTAAAATCAACGATTCTATCACTACTCCATTCCCTTATTTCGCATTTGCTTAAATTCAGTGTATCGTCTATAGATGGCAATACCAAACCCAATAGTGAATAGAAGGGTTCCAAGCCACAGCACATTGATAAAGGGCTTTTCAACTGCTTCCAGAATGATCCAGTCTTTTTGAGTTCTGCTAATGCCAAGCACGAAGCTATTTTCTGTCGGTAGTATCTCCTGAATCGTGATCCTCGAAGCTAAATCATATACAGTAGCGGGGATCTTACCAGCCATTCGGTCTTTAATTATATAATATGGCTCTGCAGTATAGGTTTTGGTTTCGCCTTCTATCTCAATAATGGCTTTCACGGCAATGTCGCCTTCGGCTAACTGTACTCCTTCCAGATTGTTCACAGCCTGAATATCCTTAAGTACCGCTACATAATCATTTACAAAAAACTGAGTACCTGGGACAACCTTTACAGATTCTTCCTCGCTCCATTCTATTTCTTGCTCAGGATCAGGAAAAGTCCGAACGTGGCTGTAAAGGTCTGCAGTGACCGTACGATTGATATCCGGAGAAAACACTGTCATGCCCATGGTTTCATTGATCTGTAACCTTGGGTAGAGGGTAAAGGATTTACCGGATTCTTTTTCGTAAAGCACCTCAAAGTAGCTATTTTCTGCATTGATGATATCCACTGTATCTCCAGGATTCAATTCTTTTCCTGTAGAAGAAAGCTCATTGGTGGTAACAACCAGCTTCAGTGGATGACCGGTTGCGGTTACGCTATTGATATCAACAAAACCGTAATCAGTGGTTTTCTTTCTGATCCCCTTATACAGCAATGAGTATTCACCCATCTGGCGGGGTTCGTTGAGGAATAGCAAAAGGTTATTTTGATTGACTTCATCAGGAAACTCCTTATTCCAAAGAAGACCCGTGTTGTTTTTGGATAATATTTTTGAGTATCCGGAAGAAAACAAGATCCCGATAAGCATCAGGGCAATTCCAATATGAGCAATGGATCCTCCAGAAAGTTTAATATTGGATTTAGAGAATTGTAAAAGGATTTTTCCATTAGCTACCACTGAATATACAGATGCTGTAAGTAAAGCCAGGTAAGCCGGATCCTGTATCCTGGCCAAAATGAAAATGGTAGCTGACACAAGCAGTGAAATGATCACCGGAAGTGTCAGGGACTCCTTAAGCTTTGCCTTATCCATTTTATTCCACCAGAAGAATTGCCCTGTCCCGGATAGGATGGCCAGGACTATGGCAAAGTAAAGTTGGAAATCTGTATAGAATGCTACCTGATCTACTGGGGGAGCCACATTTGAGTCTATACCAAAGAGCCCCATAAATGAATTGTAGACTGGAATAGAAGTAGGTAATATGACCTGAAAAGCCATGAGCGAGAGGGTAACAGCCCCCATGAAAATCCAGAATTCCCGGGAATATGCACTCACCTCTGATGACTCAGTTGGTAATTTTTTCCATGACTTTCCAATCAGGAAAGTAGTAATTCCGATAAAAACCAACAGATAGATCAGTAGCTGACCCGACAACCCTAAATCCGTAAAGGAGTGAACTGATGTATTTCCCAGGATCCCACTTCTTGTCAAAAAAGTTGAATAGATAATGAGAATATAAGTGGCTGTGACCAGAATGATTGATGTCTTTAAGGCTGTGGGACTTTTCCTGAATGCGATCATCGTATGGATAGCAGCAACGAGAACAAGCCAGGGAACGTAGATGGCATTTTCCACCGGATCCCAGTTCCAGTAACCTCCAAAGTTGAGGGTTTCGTATGCCCAGTAGGCTCCCATTAATATTCCAATACCCAGGATAGCTGCAGAAAACTGAGCCCAGGGCAATGCCGGACGGATCCATTCTTTATAATCCTTTTTCATAAGTCCACCCATGCAGTATGCAAATGGAACTACAGTAGAGGCAAAACCCAGAAACAATGTGGGTGGATGGATGACCATCCAGTAGTTCTGGAGTAGTGGGTTGAGGCCCCGCCCATCCTGAGGTACAAAGTCAGGGTTCATGTTAAAGATGGGGTCCTGCACGGCATCACGCAATAAGATGAATGGAGAACTTCCAATCTTGACATTGAAGATCACAACACCCAGAATCATTGAAGTAAGGAAAATCTGGGTAAAGGCGAAAACTGTCATTACAGGAGCCTTCCACTTCTTGTTCGTGTGGATGATGATCAGTCCCAGGATGACATTCCAAAACATCCAAAGCAAAAAAGACCCTTCCTGGCCATTCCAGAAACTGGATATTTGATAGTAATAAGGAAGAATTTTGGATGTGTAATTGTATGCGTAATGATACTCAAAATAGTGATTGTTGATGATCAGGAAAAGTGTAACACATACCCCAATGATGGAGACCGCATGAACATAAAATAACAGCCTGGAATATTGCTTCCAATTGCCACCCTCCTTTTGTGCCTGAAAAAAGGCATAGGTAGCCAGGATAGCAGAAACAAAGGAAGTGATTACAAAGAGATGACCTAAATCACCAATGAAATAATGCATACTTTAAAGGTTGACCCCCTCTTCCTGATATTTAGAAGGACATTTGAGAAGAATTTTATCTGCAACAAATCGATCATTGTTGTACGCTCCAACGACCACCACTTGCTCAGATCGTAAGAAATCTGTTGGCATTGGATTTGGGTGGTAAACCATTTGCTCATTGTTGTTTTCATCAACCAAAGCAAAACGAAATGAACGATTATCCGGGCTTGTTTCTATATTGATCACATTACCATCATGGTCTTTTTTCAGCTTGCCAACCACATGGATTTTGTTGTTATTTCCTTTCTCAGCCATTTCCTGTGCTTCATTGAAAGAAACATACGTACTTGCATCCCCGGCAGTAGATATGATGATCATCAATGCCACCGCAATCACTACCAATCCAATGATGTGTGTCTTTTTCATCCCTGTTTATTTGCTTTTTTTTCCAACTTTTTTACCCTTCGGTCAGTCCTCCAAAGGAAGATAAAAAAACCGATAAGTAAGATCAATATTACACCAACTACCACATAGATCTTTCCATCCTGTCTGAACTGATCAGCCATCGGAATTTGAAAGAAACCATAAAAACTAACCAAAAATATGTTCAACAAGTTCATCATTATAAACCGAGTTTTTCTGATACTATTTCGTACCTTATTTTGATCGTTGCTAACCAGAATCCCAGCAATGCCCAACCAATCACAGCTGGATAAAATACTAATCTCATCTGACTATCCAGATCGTATGCATTAAAACCAGGATTTCCACCATTGCCCGGATGCAAGCTGTCTTCAGCCAATCGGGGTAATATGAAAAGCAGTGGAATCAATGTTGCAAAAGCAAAGATGTTGTACACAGCAGAAATTTTTGCCCTTTGCTGCTCATCTTTTATGCTGCCCCTAAGTACGAAATAAGCGAAATAGATAAGCAGCGCTATTGCTGACATGTTTTGCTTGGGGTCGCTGCTCCATGGTTCTCCCCAGGTGTAGTTAGCCCAAAACATTCCTGAGATCATCCCCAGGATACCGAATAGAATTCCTACTTCTGCTAGTTGCACACTAAAAATATCGTTGGTCAACTGTTCTTTTGAAAGGTATTTGATGGCCTGAATGCATGATGACGTAAACAAAGCTATCATCCCAAACCACATGGGAACATGGAAATAGAGTACCCTGATCGTTTCATTCAATATGGGTAGCCTGGGAACTGGCAGCAACAGACCTCCCACAAAAACATATAGCAACAACGCCATAGTTAGCCATTTCCACCATTCGGTCCGCAGCATATACTTCATTACGATTTCCAGGTAAATGGGAAGAGAATAAATGAGAGTGCAATGATAATAACATTCACACTTAAGAGAGTCAATAAATCAGAAGTAATATCTGATGCCGGAGCGCCCAGGATTAGTTGTTTTGAGATCGATGTTGCCATGAGTAAAATGGGTATTACGATGGGGAATCCCAGGATGGCCATAAGGGTGGCGTTGTTTTCAGTTTTAGATGCTAAAGATGAAACCATAGTGAATGCTGATGCTAGTCCGATACTTCCGACAAAAAGATTGACGAAAAACCAGGCGTTAAGGTTTCCCGGTGAACCAAGCAAAAGTGAGAATACGGCGATCGATATCAGTATCAACACAAACTGATACAGATTACTGTAGATCAATTTTGCAGCTATGATTTTTACCGGCGAAGCAATAAAGTAAAGGTAGGTCGTTCGGTTCTCCTCCTGCATAAAACTTTTGGCTATAGCATTCACGGAGGTAAAAAGGATGATCAGCCAAAAAAGTGCATTCCATACTTCCGGTTTTATGAAATTCATGAAGGACATGTAGGAAATGATGATGATGGCCGATAAGTACAGAAGAATGCCAAATACCGGGTATCTGTTTCTCCAGTCTGTTTTTAAGTCCTTATACACCAGCTCGAAAACTTCTTGCATGAATGCAAAATTATAGTGCATGACGCATACAATTCACTCGAATCATGAGGTATTCTCAAAATGATTATCACCACTTTGCCCAGAAATAAGTCTAAATCCGTGCATAAAGAAGATATTACAAATACTTTTGCAGGCTAATTAGCCAAGACATCAAAGGGTTGATGAAAAAAACCATATTAGTTACTGGAGGTGCAGGATTTATAGGATCACATGTCGTAAGGCGATTTGTGACAAATTACCCCGACTATCTAATAGTCAACCTGGATAATTTGACTTATGCAGGAAATCTCAATAACCTGAAAGACGTTGAGGCTGCACCCAACTACAAGTTTGTAAAAGAAGATATCTGTGATTTTAAGTCAATGGAATCTCTTTTTGGTAAATACAGTTTTGATGGGGTTATTCACCTGGCTGCCGAGTCTCATGTGGATCGAAGTATCAAGAATCCTCTGGCTTTCATTGAGACAAATATATTGGGGACAGTGAGTCTTCTGAGTGCAGCCAAATCCAGCTGGAAAGACTTTGAAGGTAAGAGATTTTATCACATCTCCACTGATGAAGTGTACGGTTCACTTGGTGAAGAGGGGTTCTTCACAGAAACAACGTCGTATGATCCTCAGTCGCCTTACTCCGCTTCCAAAGCATCATCAGATCATTTTGTGAGAGCTTACAGCAATACTTATGGCATTCCGGTTGTTTTGTCAAATTGCTCTAATAATTACGGAGCTTTTCAATTTCCTGAGAAACTGATTCCTCTAATGATCAACAATATCCGGAATAATAAGCCACTACCGGTTTATGGTAAAGGGGAGAACGTCCGTGATTGGTTGTATGTAGAGGATCATGCCAGGGCGATTGATCTAATTTACCATAAAGGAAAAATCGGTGAGACCTATAACATTGGTGGCTTCAACGAGTGGAAAAACATTGACATTGTAAATCTCTTGTGTGACCTACTTGATAAAAAATTAGAAAGAGCCCCGGGCACATCATCAAAACTGATCACTTATGTTACTGACCGGGCTGGTCATGACCACCGTTACGCCATTGATGCTTCTAAAATTAAAAAAGAATTGGGTTGGGAGCCTTCACTTCAGTTCGAAGAAGGGTTAAACAAAACAATCGATTGGTACCTCGAGAATGAGCAATGGTTGCAGGAGGTCACATCGGGAGAGTACCAGTCATATTATCAGGAGCACTATAAAACTGAGGCATAGATGAAAGGGATCATTTTAGCAGGAGGCTCAGGCACTCGCCTACATCCGTTGACATACGCGGTAAGTAAACAGATTCTCCCTGTATATGACAAACCGATGATTTATTATCCTTTGTCAGTTTTGATGCTGGCAGGGATTAGGGAGATACTCGTTATCTCAACACCTAGAGATTTACCAGTATTCAAGGAACTGCTAGGTGATGGTAAAAACCTGGGATGCACATTTTCCTACGCTGTTCAGGAAAAACCGGAGGGGTTGGCTCAGGCATTTATTATAGGGGAAGACTTTATAGGAAAAGACAAAGTAGCACTGATACTTGGTGATAATATCTTCTATGCGTCGGGACTTTCAAAAAAGCTTCAGGCGAGTGTTGATCCTGAAGGAGGGATTGTTTTCGCCTATCATGTCCAGGATCCCGAAAGATACGGGGTCGTAGAATTTGATGAGGAAGGAAATGCTTTATCAATAGAAGAAAAACCAGCAAACCCTAAATCTAATTATGCCATTCCTGGACTTTATTTTTATGACAATGATGTCATTGAAATCTCAAAGGCCATTAAGCCCAGTGCCCGTGGTGAATTGGAAATCACTTCGGTGAATAATGAATACATGAAAAGGGGTAAACTCAAGGTTGAAAGACTTGATCGTGGAACGGCCTGGCTTGATACTGGGACATTTAAGTCATTGATGCAGGCCGGAGAATTTGTTCATGCCATTGAAGAGAGACAAGGATTAAAGATCGGTTGCATCGAAGAAGTGGCATATAAGATGAAGTTTATTACTCAGGAGCAATTACTGGAGTTAGCAAAGCCACTTGAGAAAAGTGGATATGGGGAATATTTAAAACAATCAATTAGATGGAAGTAATTGAGACACCACTGAAAGATTGTTTTATAATTAAAGTTCCAGTTTTTGGAGATAACAGAGGTTTTTTCCTGGAATCCTTTAATCAGAGAAGGTTAAAAGAGGAAGGTATTGATTTTGAAGTAAGGCAGATCAATTTTGCCAAATCAGAGAAGAATGTATTGAGAGGGTTACATTACCAGGAAGAACCAAATGCTCAATCGAAACTGGTTGGTGTGATCAATGGAGCGGTACTGGATGTAGTGGTCGATATTAGGCCGGAATCACCTACATACCTAAATCATTATAAAATTATGTTGGATAGCAATGATACCTTTCTGTTGGTGCCAAAAGGATTTGCGCATGGCTACCATACACTGAAAGATGAAACGATTTTTTATTATGCCGTTGATCAGTTTTACGCACCTGATTCCGAAAAAGGCATTAGGTTTGATGATCAAAAGCTTAAAATAGACTGGGAGTTGACTAACACTCCCAAAGTGTCAGAAAAAGATTTAAAACAACCATATTTATAGTAGTATGAAAATAGCTGTAGTGGGTACAGGATACGTTGGACTTGTAACCGGAACATGTTTTGCTGAGACCGGTAATCATGTGACTTGTGTTGATATTGACGAAAAGAAAGTAGCCAAGCTGAAAAACAAACAGATGACCATCTATGAACCTGGATTGGATGTGTTGTTTGAGAGAAATATAAGACAAGGAAGACTGGAATTTACCACTGACCTCAAGGAAGGAATCAAAGGTGCAAAGATCATTTTTCTAGCGTTACCGACACCTCCCGGTGAGGACGGATCGGCCGATCTGAAGTACGTCTTGAAAGTGGCTGAAGATCTTGGTCCTATCCTGGAAGACTATACAGTCGTGGTTGATAAGAGCACCGTCCCAGTTGGAACAGCTGAAAAAGTTCATGCCAAGATTGCAGAGAATGCAAAGGTGGATTTCGATGTAGTTTCAAATCCCGAATTCTTACGTGAAGGTGTAGCCGTTGATGATTTCATGAAACCTGACAGAGTGGTTGTAGGAACAGGTTCAGAAAAGGCTAAAAAAGTTATGGATCAACTCTACGCGCCTTTTGTTAGACAAGGAAATCCCGTTATTTTTATGGATATCCGATCTGCCGAATTAACAAAATATGCTGCAAATTCTTTCCTGGCAACCAAAATTACTTTCATGAATGAGATCGCCAATATGTGCGAGCTCCTGGGAGCGGACGTAGATATGGTTAGGAAAGGTGTCGGAACAGATACTCGTATTGGAAAACGGTTTTTGTTTGCTGGAATTGGTTATGGAGGTAGTTGTTTCCCTAAAGATGTTCAAGCGTTAGCCAGGTCAGCTTGTGAAGTCAATTATGATTTTAAGATCCTAAACTCTGTGATGGATGTCAATGATAACCAGAAAAAGAAACTGGTTGATCCGTTAAAGAGGTTTTTCGGAGGAAATCTTTCAGGTAAGACCATAGCCATTTGGGGGCTTGCCTTCAAACCTTATACTGATGATATCAGAGAAGCTCCGGCATTAGAAAATATTACTACACTTCTCAGCCTTGGGGCCAAGGTAAAAGCCTATGATCCAGAAGCCATGGAGAATGTGAAAGAGATCTTTGGTGACAAGATCTATTTTGCAGAAGATGAATATGACGCATTGAAAGATGCTGATGCCTTAATGATCATGACTGAGTGGCCGGTATTCAGAACCCCTGAATTTGAAAAGATGGCAGAATCCCTTAAGAACAAAGTAGTTTTTGATGGCAGGAATTTATATGATCCAAGTCAAATGCAGGAACTGGGTTTTGCATACCATAGCATAGGAAGAAAAGCCATTACTCAATGACAAAGAAAAAAGTTTTAATTACAGGAGGAGCCGGATTTCTCGGCTCTCATCTTTGTGACCGATTTATGAAGGAAGGTTATCATGTAATAGCCATGGACAACCTGCTTACCGGAGATATTTCAAACATAGAACATTTGCTCAAGGAGAAGGATTTTGAATTTCACCATCACGATGTTTCTAAATATGTTCATGTATCAGGTGAACTATCCTATATCCTTCATTTTGCTTCTCCAGCCAGTCCGATTGATTACCTGAAGATGCCCATCCAAACCATGAAGGTAGGTTCTTTGGGTACACTTAATTGCCTGGGACTGGCAAAAGATAAAGGGGCAAGAATTCTTGTTGCCTCAACTTCTGAAGTTTATGGTGATCCCCAGGTTCATCCTCAGAAAGAAGATTACTGGGGAAATGTGAATCCCGTTGGCCCGAGGGGAGTTTATGACGAAGCAAAAAGATTTCAGGAAGCATTGACTATGGCTTACCACACATTCCATGGACTTGAAACAAGAATAGTTAGGATATTCAATACTTTTGGTCCACGTATGAGGTTGGATGATGGTAGGGTTCTGCCTGCTTTCATATCTCAGGCCTTACGAGGAGATGATCTCACGGCATTTGGAGATGGGAGTCAAACCCGATCTTTCACCTATGTGGATGACCTGGTTGAAGGGATTTACCGTTTGTTGATGAGTGACTATCCTCATCCGGTGAATGTTGGTAATCCACAGGAGATCACCATCAATGAATTTGCAGAGGAGATCATTCGATTAACAGGTAGTAAATCAAAAGTTATTTACAAGCCACTTCCAAAGGACGACCCCAAACAAAGAAAACCTGATATTACTTTAGCAAAAAAAATCCTGGATTGGGAACCAAAATATTCACGAGCAGAAGGGCTCAAACCCACATTGGAATACTTTAAAGAAAAGGTTCTGGGTTAAAAGATTTGATTCTCTATTCATTGTCATTATGCTTCTTATCGTCTTTGTGTGAAACGTCTAAGTTTATTATCCCTTTATCATTTACTTTTGCAACCCTAAATTGAATTGAGACCCTGAGTAGTGGGGGTTTAAGGTTTTAGTTAAATACCCTAATACAACCGACTGAATTATATCTATGGAAAACATTATTCCACATAGACATTCTGTAACTCTTGATGATCGTATTGAAAAGAATGGTCACAAGCCAAAGCTGGTTTGGTTTACCGGACTTTCCGGTTCTGGCAAGTCTTCCCTTGCCAATGCATTGGAACAGCAGTTACATAACCGTGGATTGAATACTTACATCCTGGATGGAGATAACATTAGAAGCGGCCTGAACAAGGATTTGGATTTTAGTGAAGAAAGCAGAAAGGAAAACATTCGTCGCATTGCTGAGGTGTCAAAGCTTTTTGTTGATGCCGGAGTTGTGGTTTTGACAGCTTTTATTTCGCCATTTAGAGAAAATAGAAGATTTGCCCGAGAGCTTGTTGGTGCGGAACATTTTATTGAAGTGTTTGTGGATTGTCCCTTGGAGGTATGTGAAGCAAGGGATGTAAAAGGCCTGTATGCAAAGGCAAGAGCAGGAGAGATTCCGGACTTTACTGGTATTACCTCTCCTTTTGAAGAGCCGGAAAATCCTGATATTGTTGTTAAAACAAATGAACTTTCTCTGGAAGATTCATTAAAAATATTAATTGATAAGGTATTACCTAAACTAAAGTAATGCAGAGTTATAATCTCACACATTTAAAAGAACTTGAGTCTGAGTCCATTTACGTTCTACGGGAAGTATTTGCACAGTTTCAGAATCCATGTATCCTGTTTTCAGGTGGGAAAGACAGTATTGTTGTCACTCACCTGGCTAGGAAGGCTTTTTATCCTGCGAAAATCCCTTTCCCACTGGTTCATGTGGATACTGGTCACAATTTCCCGGAGACTATGGAGTTTCGAGATAATCTGGTTAAAAAGTTTGGAGCAAAACTTGTGGTCGGATCAGTTCAGGCTTCTATTGATGCAGGTAAAGCTGCTGAAGAAAGAGGGAAGAATGCCACTAGAAATGCCATTCAGACGGTAACCTTACTAGATACCATTGAAGAACATCAGTTTGACGCGGCGATTGGTGGAGCAAGAAGGGATGAGGAGAAGGCCAGGGCAAAAGAAAGATTCTTTTCGCATAGAGATGAGTTTGGACAATGGGATCCTAAAAATCAGCGACCAGAACTCTGGAACATCTTCAATGGCAAGCAGCATTTTGGTGAGCATTTCAGGGTATTTCCTTTGAGCAACTGGACAGAAATGGATGTATGGCAATATATACTTGCCGAGAAGATCGATATCCCATCTTTGTACTTTGCCCACCAGCGAAAGGTTATCAGAAGAAGTAACACCTGGTTACCCATTTCAGATTTTATCACTATTGATCCAAATGAGGAAATTGTTGAAAAGAAAATCAGATTTAGGACACTTGGAGATATCACAATAACAGGAGGAGAAGAGTCAGATGCTGATACACTGGAAAAGATTATTGAAGAGGTAGCTGCAGCACGTCAGACTGAACGAGGGAACAGGGAAGACGATAAGCGGTCTGAGACGAGTATGGAGGATAGGAAGAGACAGGGGTATTTTTGAGTTGGCAGTTTATTAGTAGGCAGTGAACAGTAAGGCAGTGGGCAGTAGGCAGTAAGCAGTAGGCAGTCACTGAAACAATATTAGCATGGGAAATGGATATTGGGATTTAAAGGTTTATCAACTAGCATATAAACTGGCAATTGAGATCTTTGAGATATCTAAGAAGTTTCCATCAGAAGAAAAATATTCCTTGATTGATCAAATAAGAAGGTCATCAAGGTCAGTTTGTGTAAATATTGGAGAAGGTTATAGGAAACGTAGATACCCTAAGCATTTTTCAAGGAAGATGTCTGATGCAGACGCGGAATGTACGGAGACACAAATTTGGCTTGATTTTGCAAAAGACTGAATTATATAACTGAGGAAATTAGAGATAAATTAGTTAAAGAATATGAAGAAGTAGGGAGGATGTTAGGAAGCATGATTGCAAGTCCTGAAAAGTTTTATTCAGGGTGAAACTGCCTGGTGTTTACTGCCGACTGCCTACTACTAAAAAATAGGACCAAAAAATGGAAGATCAAAAAAATTACCTCAACATGGAGCTTCTTCGATTTACAACCGCGGGGAGTGTGGATGATGGAAAAAGCACCTTAATTGGAAGATTGCTTTTCGATTCAAAATCCATTTTTGAGGATCAGATGGAGCAGGTTAAGCAATCCAGTGAGCGTAAAGGATTACAAGATACTGACCTGGCTCTACTAACCGATGGGTTGAAGGATGAACGGGAGCAGGGGATCACCATTGATGTAGCCTACAGATACTTTGCCACTCCAAAAAGGAAATTCATCATTGCTGATACTCCCGGTCATATCCAGTATACGAGGAATATGGTGACCGGAGCATCAACTGCGAATGTGGCATTGATATTAATTGATGCTCGGAATGGTGTTGTGGACCAAACATGTCGCCACTCAATCATAGCCTCTTTACTTCAGATCCCGCACATTGTAGTTTGTATCAACAAAATGGACCTGGTGGATTATGATAAGGCTGTTTATGATAAGATTGTTGAGGATTATGAGCGGTTCTCTTCAAAACTTGATGTAAAAGATGTACGATTTATTCCAATCAGTGCGCTCAAGGGTGATAATGTGGTGAATCGTAGTGAAAACATGAAATGGTATGAAGGTTCTACCCTGCTTTACACACTGGAACACATTCATATCGGGAGCGACCACAATCACATTGATTGCAGATTTCCGGTGCAAACGGTTATCCGTCCTAAGAGCGATGAATACCATGACTACAGAGGATACGCCGGACGAATTGCCGGAGGTATTTTCAAGCCAGGTGATGAGGTAGCTGTATTACCTTCGGGCTTTACTTCCAAAATTAAATCTATTGACACTTTTGATGGGTCTGTAGAAGAAGCCTTCGCTCCCATGTCCGTCACCATACAGTTGGAAGATGACATTGATATCAGTCGTGGGGACATGATTGTTCGGGCAAATAATCAGCCGGAACAAAAACAGGACCTTGAGGTAATGTTGTGTTGGTTAAATAACAAAGGACCAGTTCCTCGAGGTAAGTATACCCTGCGTCACACTACAGCAGATATGAAAGCGATGATCAAGGAGATCAGGTATAAGCTGGATATCAATACGCTTCACAGAAACGAGGAGGATAAGGATATCAAGATGAATGATATCTGTAAGGTTCTATTAAGGACGACAAAGCCTGTTTTTGTGGATCCATATAGGAAAAATAGACAAACGGGAAGTATTATCCTGGTAGATGATGCTACCAATGAGACAGTTGCAGCTGGAATGGTTGTCTAAACATGAAACGTCATTCCCGAGAGCGAACCAAGCTGGCCTGCCCGAAGGCAGGTTGGGATCATTTTAAACCGTTATCAAAACAATGAACCTTCAATCTTTATCTGAAATCGCCCAAAAGGCCGCTCAAAAAGCGAGTTCTGAAATTCTAAAGATTTACGAATCAGGTGATTTTTCGGTTGAAAGTAAATCTGATAACTCACCCCTAACCATGGCAGACAAGGCGTCACATCACGCAATTGTAAATGAGCTGGTGAAAACAGATATTCCAATCTTAAGCGAGGAGGGGAAAGAGATTCTGTATCATGATCGAAAAAACTGGGAATATTTCTGGATGATTGATCCTTTAGATGGCACCAAGGAATTCATCAAAAAAAATGGGGAGTTTACAGTCAATATCGCATTGATAAATAAAAATCGTCCAATTTTAGGAGTAGTTTATACGCCTGTATTAGAAGATTTGTTTACCGCGATTAAAGGAGAAGGAGCCACCAAGAATGGTAAAAACATATCTGTAAATAAGTTTTCTAAATCCGACAAAGGGTTGAAAGTGGTTGCTTCAAGGTCACATTTAAATGATGAGACCCAATCATTCCTGGATGAGTTAAATAGTCCTGAAATCGTGTCAAAAGGCAGCTCTTTAAAATTATTGATGGTAGCAGAGGGAGCGGCAGACTTGTATCCACGCTACGCCCCAACCATGGAATGGGATACTGCTGCGGCTCAGATTGTTGTGGAGGAAGCTGGAGGTCAGGTGTTGATTAAGGATACTGAAGATCCGGTGAGGTATAATAAGGAGGATTTATTGAATCCGTATTTTTTGGTTTGTGGGAGTCTAAAAAGCTGATATCCGAACTAGTTGTAATTAGATTATATTGAGGTAGCATGACAGATTCCAAATTCCTATTCTTTTTTAAATTTTGTAACAATAATGTAAATTTATTTATATCAATTAGCTGATTTTGTGAATGGTCTTTATTGTCCTTTGTTGGTGAACTTTACAAAAACACAAAATATTCTCACAAGTGTACTTTTTCTATGCACGCTTTTGGGCAATATAAGAACACATGGGCAAATCCAATCTAATACGAACATACTATTAATCTATATTGACGATCTAAATTTTGATCAAATTGGATACTTTAATAAAGAAGTGTTAACACCAAATATTGATGCCTTTATAAAAACTAGTATTGAGTTTAAAAATGCATACGTTACTTCGTCTGTATGCACCCCTAGTAGGTTTAGTTTAATGACTGGTATTTATGCCTCTAGGTCATCATCTTTGCGAGCAAAATATCCCGTTGATGAACTGCCAAATGTTCAATGGAATACATTTTTACAGAAACATAAAAATATAGCAGGTTACCTTAAAGATGAATTATATACCGGTATAGTTGGTAAATGGCATTTAGGCGCTAATTCTCCAAATACATACGATGATTACAGTGATATTAGTGATCCAAGGGTTAAAGAAAAGCTTCTAGAAGATTACTTGTTTTTAAAACGTGATCTTGGCAATAAAGGTTTTGAATTCGTTGACGCATTTTACAGGGCTAACCCCAGTGAGCATAAATTGGCTGAACTTCGATTCCACAACGTAGAGTGGATGACCAGTAAAGCCATTGAATTTATCGATAGTGCTGTAAACTCTAATCAGCAATTTTTTTTGTACTATTCCACTACTGTTCCACATAGCCCCCCTCCTCTTGAAAGTATGCGAAAGCATGAATATGTAACTCAAATAGGAATATTAGATTCAACAGAAATATTACCCTCCGGAATGTTAGCCAGAGAAGATATTATTGACTTAGTTAATAGGAATAGTAAAGTAAGGCCCTATATGACCTGGCTTGATCAGGGTGTAGGTGCACTACTTGATAAATTGAGGGATGAAGATTTGTATGACAACACAATGATTATTATGATGAGTGATAATCAGAATAGGGGAAAACTTACCAATTATGAAGGTGCTCATGTTCCTTTGATGGTAAAGCCGGTTCGATGGGGCAATCAGCATTTGGTAAGGGATGAATTGGTTGCAAATATTGATATAGTACCTACTATTCTCTCCGTTATGAAAATAAATGAAAGTGAAAATAATTTTGATGGATTAGATTTATCTCCTTTATTTAGTGAAAATAGTTATACGTGGCATCGCGATCATTTGTTACTCGAAATTGGCTATTCAAAGGCTATAGTGAATAATAAGGGATATAAGTTGATTGCTAATAAATTTCCTAAGTATTTGCTGGATTCAGCAAATATTCGCGACAGTAAATTAACATACGATGGCACACTTTTTCCAGAGACAAATGTCAAATATAATTCAAACACTATATTCCCGGGATATTTTGAAGAGATGCAATTATATGACCTAAGATCTGATCCGATGGAACAAAATAATTTGATCGGATATCAAGATTACTCATTATTAGCTCATAATTTTTATAATCAATTAAAGACTGAGCTATATAGGTTACCACATAAATACTCTGAATACTTTAAAACTGATTACCCACTTAAAGGCAGAGTAAATTATTATAAACCTTCTTTGGAGGTATTCAAAGTAGTAGATTCTTTATCACTTAATTCTGCTGATACATTATTTTTTGTAAAGCCTGATTTTATTTGTGATACGTTAAGATTCACTTTTGTTGTACTGGATTCAACTGTATCTCAAATGAAATTAGATATTTTGAGTTATCCCGAATGGTTTGAAATTGCAGATATTGAAATTCATGAGTATGTTGGCATTGTCAGTTTTTTGAAAAAAAAACATAATTCGTTTCCAGAAGGGAGTTCAATTAATATTTCTTTCGGTGGTGGTTTAAACCAAACCTATAGAATAAACCTTTATCTATTATCGCAGGACTCTCGTCCACTAATATACCCAAACCCAACAACAGGAGATCTACTAATAGACTTGGATGCTGAATTTCAAGTTCAATTATTCAGTGTGGATGGAAGATTGATTCCCATTAAAAGAGAAAGGAATGCTTTGGATATTAAGGAATTAGAAAATGGAATCTACATTATTCAAATTTCTGATTTTTCAAATCAACTTTTATTCTCTGAGAAAATAGTTAAGCAATGATTTTTAGAGTTGCGTTTGAATTGTAGCAGCTCAAATTTACTTTGCATATCTTTGTGGTTTGACTTCTAATCATCCTTTAAATGAGGAAAAATATATTTCGACCTTTAGTTCTTTTACTTGTTATTCTAATTACCATAAATGAATTAAAGGGCCAGGACGCCCCCAGCATCCAGAACCTCCAGAGCCTTAATGTAGATGAACTGTCAGATGACCAGATCAGAAAATTTATCCAGCAAGTTGAATCAAGTGGATACACGGAACAGCAGCTAGAATTACTTGCTCGTGCCCGTGGCATGTCAGAAACACAAATTAGCAAACTAAGAAATCGAATTAGTCAAATTCAAACAGGCATATCTGGACAAACTGAGTCAGGTAACATTACAAGATTACGTGAATCTCCTTCTTTCCAATCAAATAAGGAAACACCGTTTGATCCGTTTTCTGACATTATTCCAACGGATACACTGAAACAGGGAATTGAACTGGAGATATTTGGAATGTCCTTTTTTGAGAATGAAAATTTGACGTTTGAGCCCAGCCTCAACATTGCTACCCCGAAGGATTATCAAATCGGACCGGGTGATCAGATAATTATTGATGTGTGGGGAGCATCTGAGCAGACCTATCAACTGGATGTTACACCAGAAGGAAATATCCGAATCCCAAGTCTGGGACCCATTTATTTGAATGGCTTAACTGTTGATCAGGCAGATACCAGGATCAAATCCAGGTTAAAAGCCATTTACAGCACGCTGGGAAACAATACGTTTGCTCAAATTAGTCTGGGTCAAATCAGGACAATCAGTGTGAATGTGATTGGGGAAGTAAAACGACCTGGCACCTATACCATGTCATCTTTTGGGACAGCGTTCAATGCTTTATACTACGCAGGTGGCCCAAACCGAACAGGTTCATTAAGAGATATCCAGGTCTTTAGGGGGGGTAAAAAAATAAATACCCTGGATGCTTATAACTTTTTGATCTATGGAGAGGGTCAGCATATTATGCTCCAGGACAATGATGTGGTTTTGGTTAGACCTTATCAAAACAGGGTAGGTATTGATGGTGAAGTCAAACGACCGGCCTACTATGAACTTATACTAGGTGAAAGTTTGGGAAAAGCCATTGACTTTGCCGGCGGATTCTCTCCGGATGCCTACAGAGGGTCTATTTCACTGAGACGAAATTTGGCGAATGCGAAAGCCGTTCAGACGGTGAAAGCTGATTTCTTTAATGACTTTATGATTCAGGGGGGTGATTTCATCGAGGTAGGAAAAATCACTAATCAGTTTACCAATCGAGTGCGCATTGAAGGAGCTATAAATCATTCTGGAGAGTTTGAGTTAAAAGCAGGGATGAAGCTTTCAGATCTTATAGACCTAGCAGAAGGATTCCGTGGGGATGCCTTTATGGGTAGGGGTTTAATCATTCGTCAAAATAGTGATTTCACTTTATCAAGTGTTGCTTTTGTCCCATCAGATTTGGTTGCTGGTAATTATGATCTTGAGTTACAAAATGAAGATCATATTAAGATCCAGTCCATTTTCGACCTCAAAGAATCTTATAGTGTTACTATTCAGGGAGAGGTACAAAAACCAGGTAGATTCCCTTTTGTTGAAGGTATGACTGTTGAGAATATCATATACCTGGCTAACGGATTCAAAGAGAGCGCAGCACGATCATTCGTGGAAGTAGCACGAAGAGTGCGAGATGAAAATGGAGCTGAAGACATTTCTTCGGAAGTATTTAATTTCTCCATTGATAAGGGATTGAATATTTCTGATGAAGCTTCTGATTTTGAGTTAGAGCCATTTGATTTGATAGTGGTCCGAAAGTCTCCGTATTATGAAGAGCAGGTTATGATCGAAATCGAAGGTGAGGTGAAGTTTCCTGGAAAATACGCATTGGAGAAGAAAGATGAACGTATTTCGGATGTGTTGAGGAGGGCTGGCTTTCTCACCAGATATGCTTATCCACGAGGTGCTACACTCATAAGAAGAACAGAGTATTTCGTTGATGAAGAGGATGAAGGAGATGAGGCAGCTCGGTTACGTCGGGAGGAGTTGCAAGAGTTATTCGAGCGGGATACTGTAATTGATGATGCCAAAAAAGCATTTAAAATGCAAGAATCAATTGGAATTCAATTGGAAGAAATTATAAGGAATCCCGGCTCAAGATTTGATATGATTTTGAAAGAAGGGGACGTTATCAGCATACCTCGAGAACTTCAAACTGTAAGGGTACGTGGGGAAGTATTGTATCCAAGTACTGTACGTTATGACAATACTTTGTCGTTTACTGAAGTAATTTCGCAAGCCGGAGGCTTTTCTGATGTTGCAAAAAAGAGCAAGGCTTATGTAATTTATGCAAATGGCTCAGCACAGCGAACAAAAAATTTTCTATGGTTTAAGGATTATCCGAAAATAGAACCAGGAGCAGAGATCATCATCCCGGAAAAGCCTGAAAGAAGGAAGCTGAGCCCTGGAGAGATCATCAGCATTACCAGTGGTATAGGTACCATTGCCCTGATTATCAATAATTTGACGAGATAGCCATTTATTTACGTCATTCTGGATGAAACGAAGAATCTCGTTGATATGAAAAAAAAACAAACACACGAAAATATTAAACCACCCCAAATCGTTAAAGATGACGAAATTGACCTTCTTGAGCTAGCTAAAGTCATATGGTCGAAACGTAGATTAATCCTCAAGGTCACTGGAATCTTTGTAGTTATTGGACTATTTATAGCATTTACGACTCCAAAAGAATTTGAAACTTCCTGTACCCTTATCCCTGAAGCTACAAGTGGACAAGGAAGTTTAGGAGGGTCATTGGGTGGATTAGCTTCATTAGCAGGAGTTGATTTAGGAAGAGTATCGTCTGGTGCGAACACTATCAATACAGAATTATATCGGAGTGTTGCTAATAGCACTCCCTTTTTACTGGAGTTAGTTGACCAGGAATATTTCTTTCAAAAAGTTGGTGAGGAAATTTCAGTGTATGAATATTTCGTAGATCATTCCAATAAAAGTCCAATAATGTGGTTGATAGGATTGCCAAGCATAATCCTTAATCCAATAAAACCAACACCCAAGGCTTATGAATTAAATGAGGGAGATGGCGAACTACTTAGACTTACCATTGAAAAAGCAGAGATTTTGGAAAATATTAAAGAAAGAGTAAATGTTACTATCGATCAGGATTTAAACTTAGTGTTTATTTCTGTTAGAATGCAGGACCCGGTTGTTGCCGCTAAAATCACAGAGTTTACACAAGCCTATATCACAAAATTTGTCACTGATTATTCAATTTCTAAAAGCCGGGAACAGTTAGAATTTCTCAAGGAACAATATTTAGCAAAAAAGAAGCAATTTGAGGAAGCCCAAATAGCCCTTGCTACTTTTCGGGACCGAAACAGAAATGTAAACACATCAACAGCGATGTCAGAAGAGGAGAGATTGCAATCAGAATATAATGTTGCTTTTAATGTATACAATCAGCTTGCACAGCAACTTGAAACGATGAAAATACAGGTTAATGAAAACACTCCTGTATTCACGGTTTTGGAACCAGTAAAGGTACCACTTAAGCAAAGTGAACCTCGGAAGAAAGTTATATTAGTCGTATTTATTTTATTAGGTATCATCATAGGAATCTCAACTGTTCTTTTTAGAAAAATATTTCTTAATTAGTTTCTCCTTCAATTCGTTTCAGGGATTAACTAAAGAATCCTTCAATGTCAAATACAAGTAGAATAGCAAAAAACACATTGTTTTTATATTTCAGAATGCTATTTTCAATGGCTATCAGTTTATATACCTCAAGGCTTGTTCTTGAAATATTAGGTATTGAGGACTTTGGTATTTATTCAGTGGTTGGTGGGATCAGTCTCGTTTTTGGATTTCTCAATAGTTCCATGAGTGGAGCAACATCAAGGTTTTTGAGTTTTGAGGTTGGTACAAAAAATAATAAAAAATTAAAAGAGACATTTTCTGCAGCACTTACCACTCATTTATTGATAGTGGCTGTAGTCATATTTCTCTCAGAAACAATAGGATTATGGTGGCTTAATAATAAAATAGTATTAGATCCAGAACGCCTAAGTGCGGCCAAGTGGGTTTATCAGACTTCCGTCATATCTTTGTGTTTTTCCATTATTCAAGTTCCTTACAGTGCTACACTAATTGCTTATGAAAAATTGGGTATTTATGCATTGATCGATGTTTTAAACTCAGTATTACGCTTGCTTGTAGTATTTATTCTTTTAAGAGGCGTATTGGATAAGCTTATACTTTATTCATTACTAATATGTGGCGTTTCCCTAATTGTCTTTCTTATTTATTTCAGTTACTGTATTTACGTTTTTAATATTACTCGTACCAGATTGAAATGGAACAAAGAAGTAATAAATCCCATTGTTTCCTTTTCAACGTATACTTTATTTGGTAATCTAAGTTTTACTGCTAGAACCCAAGGGGTCAATATTCTTCTGAATCTATTTTTTGGAGTAGCAGTAAATGCTGCTTATAGCATTTCTGCTCAGGTCCAAAGAGTTGTTATGAATTTCTCGAATAATTTTCTAATTGCAGTTCGACCTCAAATTATCAAGTATTATGCGAATGGTGAATTATCTAAGATGCAGCAATTAATTATTAATTCGACAAAATTCTCTTTTTTGTTATTGTTTGCTGTTTGCTTTCCAATCATTTTGGAAAATCAATTTGTTCTAAACGTATGGCTTAAGAATGTTCCATCATATGCAGTAGAATTCTGCCAACTAAATTTGGTTTCTAGCTTAATTTCATCTCTGTCATTTCCAATAGTTTATGCTATTCAAGCTACTGCAAGAATTAAAAATGTAAGTTTGACTATTGGGTCAATTTACCTTTTAGTAATACCTCTATCGTACTTGTCATTTTGGTTAGGAGAATCTCCAATCTTACCTTTTGTGTTAAATCTCCTATTAACGATACTAGGCTTTGCTGCATATCTATATTTTATCAATATTATATTACCAAGTTTTTCAATCAAGAGATATATTAAAGAAGGTATTTTAAGATGTCTCTTAATATCTGGATTGGCAGCTATTATCCCAATTCTCCTATATTTAACCATCCCGGAAGGTACAGGAAGATTTGTCTTGATTTCCTTAACCTTTTTATTTTCAATAACCGTTTCAGTATATTTTTTAGCTTTTGATAGATTAACGAGAGATAAGAGTATAAACTGGATATTTGAAAGGATTAAGTCATATGCGACCTAAGAAAATGGGCGAAAAACCCTTAGTATCTGTAGTTACTGTAGTCTACAATGGTGCTAATACTTTGGAGCAAACTATATTAAGCGTAGTTGATCAGACCTATAAAGAAATAGAATATATTGTTATTGACGGGGGTTCAACTGACGGCACAATCGATCTGATAAAAAAGTACTCAAGAAAGATTAAGTATTGGATAAGTGAAGAAGATGAAGGAATATATGATGCAATGAATAAAGGAATACAAAAATGTACGGGTACTTTAATTGGAATAATAAATAGTGACGATTGGTATGAGCCAGATGCTATCCAAAACGTAGTCAAATCATTTTTAGATAATGAAAAGAAACCAGCTATCTATTATGGTTTTTTAAGAATACTTAAAAATGACATTGAGTATTCGATAAGACGATTCCATCATAATTTTTATTATGAACATATGATCCAGCATCCTACTTGGTTTGTTTCCAGATCATTGTATGAAGAATATGGTAGCTATAATAAAAATTTTCGGATAGCAGGTGATTTTGAACTTCTTCAGAGATTTGCGCAAAGGTCAGTAGATTTTATTCCTATTGATAGGATAATAAGTAATTTCAGATTAGGGGGAGCATCAAATAACCTTGGTATGATTGGAGCATTAGAATATCTAAATTTAAAGTACAGGTTTGGAAGAATAAGTAAATCAAAATATTATCGAAAGAAATTTTATTTATGGCTAAAATGGAAATTGATTAAAACGATAAACTTTAAATATAATTTCAATTGGAAGAGTTTAACAAGAAGATAGAAGAGCTTAAGGGTAAGATTTATAGTAGCTTGGAACATATTATTACCTCCGACTACGTTCTATTAGACTTACCTTATCATGACAATATAGGAGATGTTTTAATATGGGAGGGAGAAGAATCATTTCTGAGGACACTTCCTCACAAATGTCTATTCAAATCATCCAAGCAAACATTTAAATATAGACAAGTCTCTAAGGAAGTCGTTGTATTAATTCACGGCGGTGGTAACTTTGGGGATTTATGGAGAGAAATGCAGGAATTCCATATAGAGATTGTAAAGCTATATCCTGAAAACCCTATAATCTTCTTACCTCAAACTGTGCATTATGAAGATAAAATGAACCTGCTGTCTGATTCCGAAGAATTGGCAAAACACAATAACTTAATTATTTGTGCAAGAGATAATAATTCATATGAAATTCTAAAGAAAAATTTCAAAAACAATATTCTTCAAGTTCCTGATATGGCATTTTGTATAAATTATAAAAAATTAAGAAAAAGAATTTCAATAGATAAGGATATTTTTTTTCTAAAGCGAACTGACAGGGAAGTTTCAAGATCAATTGATTATTCTGAAATAATAAAAAAAGAAGGAGATATCATAACAGGGGATTGGCCTACCATGGATAATGATTTTGTAATCCAAACTATGCTATTTAAACTTCGATCACCTAGAAATCCAGTACCGATTATTACAGATCGATACGCAAATTATATATACAGGCCATATGTTATAAAGTTGGGAGTTGACTTGTTAAGTTCGTTTAAATATGTTTATACGACTAGACTTCATGGGGCGATATTATGTATATTACTAGGTATTCCTTTTAGTTTTATTAATAATTCATATGGAAAGAATAGTTCTTTCTATCATTCCTGGTTATCGGATTGTAAGGAAATCGAATTTATTTCATGAATTTATATAAGCATCGAAAAACATCTCGCTTACTAGAAAATAAGACCTCTAATATTACTATAGTAATTCTTACAGGATTACTTATTTCACTCTTTTGTGGATGCGCTAAAGATGAAAACATTTTATTATCGGAGGGCCCTCCTTCAGAAGATTATGTTTTGCTATTTGAGGATGATTTTAATCATTTAAGCCTGAAAAATGAGGATTGGTTTGAAAGAGATGGCTATCGTCTGGGAGGGCTGAATCTAAAAAGTAACGTTATGGTTCAAAATGGGATGGTTTCATTATTGTTTAAACATGAAGATCATGATGGGGATGAAGTTTACGATTACACCGGGGGAGGTATTATATCAAAGCACTTATTTGGCTATGGTTACTATGAGATAAAAGTCAAAATTTATGGAATAACGCCCGGATTTCATCAGTCTTTTTGGAGCATGGGTCTGGATTTTGGGATGCAAAAAGAATACGATGAAATGATTAAGAGATATGAAGTGCCTTATTATAATACAGTGATTGAAATCGATGGTTTTGAAATTGAATCTCAATTTCCGAGAACTCTTAAAACAAATTTTCACAAATGGACACCAAGCCATTTAGAATTAGGCTCAATACCTTACAATTTAAGCTATGAGGATTGGTTTATTGCTGGATTTGAATGGGGTCAGGGATATGTCAATTATTTTTTGAATGGCGAATTAATGGTAACTAGGCAAATCGATTCTACATTGTATTCACCACAAAGTCATTGGTTGACAGCCGTTGCAGATATTAATAAGTATGACGATATTGATAGAGTTAGTCCAATTGAAAATGCCTCTATGGATATTGATTATTTTAGGTATTATTCAAGAAAAAGAAAAGGATTAAATTTAATTGGGAATCATTCTTTTGAACTTAATAAAAAGCCAGGTAGGCACCAAATTAAAAATTATCCTGTTTCTTGGATTGAACCCTTTGATCCCATTAATGATTTGGGAACCGGATGGGTTGTTGAAGACGATTCAGCTCATTCTGGAACTCATTATCTAGTTCATAGTTCAACAAATAACTTTCAAATAACTACTGAACAATTACTTGAATTTATCCCAAATGGGACATATAGGTTAATAGCATGGGTAATGCTTTCCTCCGGACAAATAGATGCTAAAATGCAAGTTTCGGGAAGTGGAGATGGTCTGAAGACTATCAAAATTCAACCGAGTAGATTTTGGAAAAAGATTGAAATCGAAAATATTAATGTGGCCACAAATACAGCACGTATCGCGTTTAGTTCAGAAGGTGATCCCAATGAATGGTTTTTCATCGATGATGTTTCTTTCGAATTAATGGATTGATATTTCACTTTCAATAATCTTTAATGAGAAAATAAAATCTTCATGGCTTCAGTTTCGATAATCATTCCTGTATTCAATGTTGAAAAATATATCCGAACGTGTTTAACATCAATTTTCTCTCAAAATGTATCATCAGATTTTTATGAAGTAATAATAGTGAATGATGGTTCTAGAGATTCAAGTATAGATATAGCTAAAGAATTTTTAACCCATCCTAATTTAAAAATAGTATCTCAAGCCAATCAAGGTTTAAGCGGAGCAAGAAATACTGGGTTAAAGAATATAAAAGGGGATTATATCTGGTTTGTTGATAGCGATGATTGGGTTGAAGAGAATGTCCTTCAAACGATTCTTAATTCAATCTATACAAATCAGCCTGATGTTTTAGTATTTGATGCAAATTTTCAATACCCTGATGAAACAATTAGGACTGTGAGTAATTTGAGACCTAATATTAAGTATTCGGGATTTGACTTTCTTAATACTGCTAACTTATATAGTGTTTGGAATTTGATTTATTCAAGGAACTTGCTTTTAAAACGGGATATTAAGTTTAAGAACGGGTTACTTCACGAAGATGCCGAGTTTAATATGAGAGTTTTTGCATTTGCTCAGAAGGTAATTTATGATCCAATTCTTGCCTACAATTACCGAGTATCACGAAAAGGTTCGATTATGACCAGGACATCTTATGATAGAGTTTTGTCGGGGTTAAGGTTATTGAAATATGCTGTAGAATTTGTAAAAGAAAATAACTTTTCATCCAGAGAAATTTCAATTATTATGAAAAAAAGATGGTGGTCATTAAGGTATTTTTACAAACTATCTAAAGAACTTGATATCTCTCAAAAAATAAAATTTAATTCTTTTTTAAGGGGTTTAAGAAGGGAATTATGTTTTTGTTTCTATTATAGATTTAGAATTAAATCGATTCTACTCATTCCCATTTTATATTGTTTTCCAGTATTGTTTGTGAAGTTATATACTGATTTAATTCAATTAAATAGAAGAATTAATAATGGACCAAAACGGAATTTTAATAGATTATAGATAATTGTAAACATTAAGCAATGAAGAAGTATTTGCTTGGGCTCTGGATATATCTATTAAAACTAGTAGGTAAACTGCCTTCCCATGGAATTCGTAGATTTTTTTATTATTTACTAAAGTTCAATTACCCTAAATCATCAATAGTATATTCTGGATTAGAAATTCGCAAACCAAATGACGTTAAGATTGGGTCAAATACAGTTATTGGTAATGGTTGTATTCTTGATGGGAGGAAAGGTATTCGTATTGGATGCAATGTAAATTTCAGTACAGGAGTTTGGATTTGGACGCTTCAACATGATCCTCAAGATCCGAACTTTAAAGCCAAGGGTGGGATAGTGCTTATAGAAGACTATGCTTGGGTAAGTTGTAGGGTTGTTATTTTACCAGGAGTCACAATTGGTAAAGGTGCTGTAGTGGCAGCGGGAGCTGTAGTCACCAAAGATGTTGACCCATGGACAATTGTAGGAGGAGTTCCTGCAAAGAAAATTGGCATGAGGGCTAAAGTAAACTATAAACTGGGAGAACATGCTATCCCCTTTATATAGTTTTAAAATATCACAAAGGGTATTCTTTGGAATAACAATTCTCGCTCTTAGCTTTTTAAGTTTCCCACTAGCCCTAGGTAATCTCAGTATTCCAAATTTTTATGTTTTGGTTTTGGTCTTGGTGGCTATTATTAAGTATCATCCGATTTTGGAAAGATCGGATTATGAGTTTCTAGCTTTAATAGGCCTATTTTTACTTTTTAATATACATCTAACATACTACTCTGGCTTATATATTGAGAAATACAAGGGTTTCATTCAGACCATGATTTCTCTCTCAATTTTTGTAGTTTTTCTACGGGTGGGTATTTCGAGAAAGATAATTACTGAAACTGGATTACTAATTATTATCTTATTTATTTTCCTATTCAGCTTCCTGGAAATATTTGTAACACCCGTAAAAGAATTTGTAGATTTTGTACGAAATGCTGCTTTTTTGGAGCATATATATGCAAATGATAG
The DNA here is from genome assembly GCA_965228595.1 of Cyclobacteriaceae bacterium. Taxonomy (GTDB): domain Bacteria; phylum Bacteroidota; class Bacteroidia; order Cytophagales; family Cyclobacteriaceae; genus UBA7330. The sequence goes on from OZ245828.1 coordinate 2,618,352, forward strand.
GCGAGATATCCTGTTAAGTGGTCATCTTAGACCAACACTGTTTTCTTCAGAACCGTCTCATGTAACAAAATTATATTTCGTTCTCATGTTTTCTTATGGGATAGTTAGTAAGAAGTATTTTTGGATAAAAGTAACAGGATTACTTATTCTGGGGATGTATACATTTGCAAGCCCAACAGTAATCCTTAGTTTTCTACTTATTCTCTTTCATAGGTACTATGAAAATATATTCAATTTCAAAAAATTAGGATTCCTTAAGGCAGTATTTCTGGCGATATTTGCTATTGCGATTTCTTTTATATTGATTCAATTTGTTTTTGTAGGGTTAGCAGGTAGGTTTGAACGTACAATTAACGGTGCCGATGGCTCTTTTAATGTACGTTTTTTGTATCCACTAATCAGTGTATTAGATACTCTGAAAAGTAAGCCATTATTCGGAATAGGCCTTTCGGCCAAAGAATATATTCAACAGATATCTTCTTTAGCAATGTTCAATTTTGATGCCCTAACAACATTGGGAAATAATGCCTTTGCCCACTCTATTGTTTATTTTGGTGGATCAGCATTACTTTTTTATAATTTGTTAGTGAGATATATATCTAGGAATGTAGGTAAGCCTTGGTTTTATGTATTCATTATCATTTTTGTGTTTTCATTCAATATGGGAGGACTGGAAACTCCAAGATACTGGGTGTTTCTTGCTCTTATGTTTTTAGCTATTGAGTATTCAAACAAAAAGGGATGAAAAGAAACATTTTAGTTACCGGAAGTCATAGGTGTGGGTCTACCTGGGTTGGACGTATGTTGGACCTGACTCCATCAACGCATCAGGTTTTTGAACCATTCAATTTGGGTGAGTGGTCTTATAGAGCAGGAAATAACCTTGAGTTTTGGTTTGAATATTTAGTAAACTCAAATAAGTCTGATCAAGTCATGCAAAGCTTTCAGAAGATTATTGATCGGTCTGCCTATAAAGCATATTCAAAAAGAAATATTCGTAGGTACTTCCCTTTTTTGAGAAATGGGAGACTAATTATCAAAGACCCCTTGGCGTGTATGTCGAGTGAATGGCTAAGTAAAAAATTTGATTTAAGCGTCGTGGTGGTTGTAAGGCATCCCATGGCTTTTGTTAAAAGCCTGGAGAGAATGGAGTGGAACTTTGATTTTGATAATTTTCTGAGGCAGGAGCAATTAATGAAAGATCATTTAAATATTTATAGACAAGAACTTAGAACAGCCAATAAAGTAAGCTTTAGAGATCAGGCTTTACTTCTCTGGAAATGTATTTACTCCACATTAAAGACTTATATTGAAAGAAATGATAATTGGGTTTTAGTTAGGTATGAAGACCTAGCTCTTAGCCCTTTAGAAGAGTTTGAAGAACTCTATGGAAAGCTAGATTTGGAGTTTAGTCAAAAGGCAAAGGAAAAAATCATTTCTTCTACTTCTCCATTAAACCCAACAGAGGCTAAAGGAAAAAGGACACACTTGCTCACAAGAAATAGTGCTAGTCTTGCCAATAACTGGAGGTCAAAGTTTAGTGAAGAGGAGATCCGAAATGCTAAATCAAAATTAGGGCTAGTCTCAGAATTTTATTATACAGAAGAATATTGGTAAATGAACAGACCAAAAATAAGCATAATTACCCCTTCATTCAATCAAGCTGAATTTATAGAAGAAACAATTCTTTCTGTTATCAACCAAGATTATGATAACCTTGAATATATAATAATAGATGGTGGCAGTACAGATGGGTCAGTTGAAATTATCAAGAAATATGAAGATCATATCGCCTATTGGTGTAGTGAGAAGGATAAGGGTCAGACTAACGCAATTAATAAAGGATTTAAGGTCGCCACTGGGGATTTGGTAGCGTGGATGAATAGCGATGACCTTTTTGCGCCGAATTCTTTTGAAATAATTGCTCGTGCATATGAGAGAAACCCTATGATTGATGTTTATTATGGAGATAAGGTCCATATAGATAGACAAGGAAGGGAACAATTTGTTCAAAGATATGCTCCATATAAGATTGAGTCTTTTGCTAATGACAAAATGGCATTTTGTAATCAAGCTGCATACTGGAAAAGAGAAATATTTGATAGAATAGGATTCTTAGATGAATCTATTCAGTTCGCCATGGATTATGATTATTTTGTGCGAATGGGTCACTGCGAACTTAAATTCTATCATTTACCAGAAATTCTAGGCAAACAGCGGTACTATGAAGGAACGAAAACATCGGATCAAGAATGGTTAGAAATCTTGAATGAGAACAGGAAACTGATCAATAGAAAGTATTCATTAAAAAGTAATTGGTGGCTTAAGCTAAGGTGCAAATTAAGTAGGTTTGTATACTATATTATGTGTGGTAATCTTGGGTATATATTCATAAAGAAAGAAAAGGGTGTCTAAATTTTTTTTCTTCATCAAACGAGCACTTAAAGATATAGTCTCACCAAACCGGTTTGGTGTCTCTAGGGAGTTTCTTGATGCTTCTGAGGATTTTTCTTATTCACTAGATTACACCACCCATGGAATGGTGCATTCTTACAATATGAAATTTGATAATGACGGAATTATTATGATGTCTCATTACATTGATGATATTAATGCCGGTAGCCACTATCACTCTCCTGTTAAAATTGCTCATTATGCTCTTGCCGCTTATAATGATTATCGTAAGTCATTGAATAGTAAATACCTGGATGAGTTTAACAAACATGTTAATTGGCTGAAAAGCAATGTTTCTAAATTATCAATGGATCATTATGGCACATGCGTGGTTTGGAAAACACCATCAACAAATCCAAAATATAATTTACAGATCAACTATGTAAGCGCAATTGTTCAGGGTTTGGTTATTTCGGCTTTGAGCAGGGCCTATATGTTGAATAATGATATTCAGGCGCTATCTTTAGCTAAAGAAGCTATAAAAATATTAGAGGTTCCTGTAGAGAAAGGTGGACTACTCGCAAACTCGGCATGGGGCCCAATGTATGAGGAGTATCCCGCATTACCCTACAGCCATGTGGTAAATGGCTTTATGTTTTGCCTAATGGGGTTATACGATTTGAATGCCGTTTCGTTGGACAAAAAGGCTAAAGCTTTGTTTGATGCGGGGATTAATACGTTGATCAGTGTGATCCCAGCATGGTTGACTACAAATTGGTCAAAATATGACTTATGGGATTTGACCAACAACAAGGAAGTGAACCTTGCCACAAGGCATTACCAACTTCTACATGTTGATCAGCTTAGGATTTTGTTCTATATGTCAAAAGAAACGAAACTGTTATCAACTGCAGATAAGCTTGAGCAACAATCAAAAAATATTTTATCAGGAATTGGAATATACTATAATAAGTTTCGAAAATTGATCCTGAAGAAGTGATGTCAATTTTCATACTGGAACCAAATGGAAGAACAAATACTGCAAAATATGTGGGAAATATATTATATGAGCAGGTTCGGGTTCTAACTTCTAAAGGAAGTGTTTATCCAAAGAATTATGAGCTGCCAATATTTGAAAATTATAGAATATCAGGAAGTATCAAAAAGTTAGGTATTTATCTAAAAGGTTGGTTTAGAACGATTTTTATTTTAGAACGCGGTGATATCTTTCATTTTCATTGGCTAAAATTCAGCCCATTGGATTTTATTTTTATCTTTTTTTTAAAGTGGAGAGGTGTTAAAATCGTTGGGACAGTACACAATTTGCTCCCGCATGAAAGCAGATTTTATGACAGGTTTTTCATTGGCAGAATTTACAATTTATCTCATACCCTTATATTTCATACTGAAGGGATTAAAGATACATTCAAAAAGGAATTTTCTAGATCAGGTGAATTATGTATAATTAGTCATTATTATGATCCTGTTACAATCGAGAAGCATAAGGAGGCACCAAAGAAGATATTGTTCTTTGGAAATATTAGACGCTATAAAGGTCTTGAATTATTGATTGAGGCAATCAAAATACTCCCTACAAGTAATGAGTGGGAATTATGCATAGCAGGTAACCCGGAGTATGACATATCCGATTTAATTGAACAGACCTCTGAATATACAAATATTCATTGGAGAAATAGGTTTATTGAGACTTACGAAGTTGGGGACTTATTCAATGAGCATGGCATTATAGTGATGCCGTATAGAAAGATTGACACAAGTGGATTGCTCTATTTAGCCAAGAGTTATGGGAAATTAATTATTGCACCTAGAATGGGTATTTTCCAAGAAACTATTGAGCATATGAAAAATGGGCTTCTCTTTGAGCCAAATAATATAGAAAGTTTATCTGAAATGATACAACTTGCACTTAAATCGGATGTCTTTGAAAAGATAAAATCTAATATTAGCTCTGAATTGCCAGTAAATTCTATTAATGATTTTCGGATGGCCCACCAGAAGTTATACAAAAGTCTAGAAAAGGACTAAAATGGCAACATTCTTTACTTGTCTGTTTATCTTAATCTTAATAGTTTATGTAGGAGATCCCGTGTGGCTTTCTTTTTTAACGGCCAAGTCACCATCCGTATCTTCAAATTCAATGATGAAACCAAAATCTTATCATATTATACCTATGTGTAATGAGGAAAAACTTCCAGATTTTGTGCACAATGACTTTGAAGTCCCACTAAGGTAATGGACAAATCAATCCATTGGGCACTAAAGCTGCTATGGGATAAAACTTTCTATTGGCGATGAAATTGAAGAATTGTAAAGAAAAAAAAGATGGTTAACGGGCAAAATGAACTACATATAATTTTTATGGCGAGCATTTGATTCAATAAACAAAAAACTTTTCTCATAAACAGTGTATTCTAAAAAGCCTATAGTGTCTGTTATAACTCCAGTTTATAATTTGGGGTTTTTGTTAGAGGAGACTATTCAATCAGTAATTTCACAGACATATACAGCCTGGGAACTTTTGCTAATTGATGACTGCTCAAGTGACAAGATTACAAGGGGAATTATCAAAAAATGGGCTAAGAAGGACAAAAGAATAAAACCCATTTATCTACAAGCAAATGTTGGTGCAGGATTTTCAAGAAATGCAGGCCTAGAACTGGTCAGGGGTGACTATGTCGCCTTTCTAGATAGCGATGACCTATGGATTGAAGAAAAGCTGGCAAAACAGATTGAATTTTTAGAAAATAATAATCAGATTGATTTCCTTTATTCCTGGTATATAACAATTGATGAGTTTGGTAATAAACAAAACCTATTCGTCACACCACAGTATATTTCGAAACAGATTTTGAAACTTAACAATTATATTTTAACATCCACGGTAGTTTGTAGATGGTCGGCTGTAAAAAAAATCAGATTCCCAGCGATCAGAAAAAGACAAGATTGGGCATATTTTTTGAAAATTTTGGATATAACTAGAATCGCTCACTCATATCCAGAAGCTATGGTTTACTATCGGAAAATGTCGAATACGCTTAGTTCAAATAGATTTCAGTTAGTTAAACCCAATTTTATTTTATTTAAAAACCACATGTATAGAGGAAATGGAGTGGCGGCCGTTCTACACTTCTTGATTTTTTTACCTTTCTATTTTCACAATAAGATTTTTAATAAAAAGAATATACCATCTTGAATATATTAATCACTGGTGGATCCGGATTTATTGGTACCCATTTGATCAACTTCCTTTTAAAAGAATATCCTGAAGCTGAAATCTTAAATATTGATATTCAGAATTCATCTATTTCAAATAGACGATTGAATACTACTCTAAAAGACATTCGAACCGCCGATGTTGCTAATTTTGATATTAAAGATTCATTTGACATTTGCATTCATCTTGCGGCGTTGTGTAAGGAGCCTGGTTTTGAATGGGAAGAATATTTTGAAACGAATCATTTAGGTACTGTAAATATCCTTAATCTTTGTGAAAAGTTAGGAATCGAAAATATAATTTTTGCCAGTACTATGATGGTTTATAAAGCTGGTGAAATTCAAAAAATTGAAGGGGACATTACAGCTCCTGATACAGCTTATGGTATTTCAAAGCTATTGGCTGAAAAGGACCTTGAACGATGGAGGGATCAAAAGGTTAATCGTTCATTAAAAATTATCCGACCGGCGGTAGTTTTTGGAGAAAATGAAAATGCCAATTTTACTAGGTTGTTCCATTCTCTAAAGAGTGGGTTTTTCCCCTTTGTAGGAAAATCGAGTACAGTAAAAGCAAATATTTATGTAAAGGAAGTAGTATTGTTCATTCAATTTCTGATCAATGAAAAACCCCAAGTCGACATTTTTAATTTGGCTTTTCCTGAGAATAATGAAATGAAGAAAATTATTAATGATTTTAAAAAGGTGTTTAATTTCAGGCCGGTAACGCCAGTGTTACCTTATGAACTGTTGCTATTTGTCTCTTATTTTACTGAATTATTGAATGGGATTGGCCTCAAGAATAGTATTCATCATCGACGGATTCAAAAGCTTTATTACTCAACAGATATATTTCCAAAAGCAGCTATAGATTCAGGTTATAAATTTAAGTACGATTTTAAGAGTGCTTTGGAAGATTGGAAAGCTTCTGGAGACTTGGATTAATAATTCGATAACTTTATCATGAAAAGAGCTCTTACCTCCGGTATTACCTGGTGAGGAGGGTTCCTGCTTGGCTGAGTTTACTATTACTATTAGGCAAGGGCTACATTCTGACCGCAAAGAATCATTTTAAAAATTATTTGTCAATTTAAGCTGCCCAAGGGTCCTCTACGGTTGATCCTTTTCCAAGGGAGTTGGAAGGGTGAAACCTGTGGAACTATCCCCCTGACCCCCTCATCTTCACGCTGCATAGATAATAATAGTAATAGCGTTATATTAAAACAATTAAGAAAGAATCCTTATCCAGTGGTCCTAAGGGTGGGGAGTATTACACAATCCGTTAAATTCGCACATATGATTTAAAATTCACTGATTATTCCCCACAAAATGGTCACACTTCAATGCTACTTCTATCTAGAATGCGAAGGGTTGTGCAACGTCAAACATTATTATGTGCTTTTATACCATATCTTAGGAAGTGAAATAGCTTCATTATTTGTATTGTCAAAATCTAAATCATGAGGAAACTTATTTGCGTAATTTCTAGTTTTATTACGGTCTTTTCTTAGAAATGTAAACTCTGCCAATAGAGGAATTTCAATTCCACCTCTAAAATCAATACCTGCACAATTATTGGGGTGTATATGAACACAAATATGTGTTTGTAATATTTTTTTAAATACGGTTTGGTACAATTTAAAAAAGTATGGATGCCATAGTCTCTCTAGCGAATGAAATTCTATAACCATAATTCTAAACCTATTCATTAAGTGGCTAGACATATTTATTATTACATCATACTCACTTCCTTCAATGTCCATTTGTAGTAATAGATCTGAATTATCAGATTTGCATTTGGAATTTACCCAATCATCCATAGTTATAAAGTCGTCATTACTTGTACATCCAACAAACATCTTTATAAAATCATACTTGTCTTCGGATAAATTGATATTAGGTTTTTCAACTGATTTATCTGCTAGAAAAATTTTCATTCCATGCTTTAAACATTCTATTTCAAACTGGCTGACCTTGTCAACACCTGGCGAAAAACATGCTTCAATACCATCTAAATCGTTAGGAATTAAATAACCACCATCTCCCTTTGGTCCAAGTCTAATCAAATCATTTTGAACATCAAAAGGATGAAGACTCTCAATTAATTTAATAATTTCTATCTTCTTGGTGACTTTCATTATTAAAATTCCTTTTTTTCTTAACCATGATATTAAACTTTTTTTCATTATTTATTTCTTCTTATATAATTGCATTTAACGTACAAAATGGTGAGTGACCACCATTGTGTAATAAAAATCTAAACTAGCTAAAACCTCGGTGGGATGCAACGAGAAAGTTACTGCTGCAACCAGAAAATGAAGACTCCTAACTGCTTCAAAAGTAATGAAAATTAAATCTTCCCAGAGTGGCAATAGCGATGAGGTTCCTTTTCAAATAGCTATGAAATGCTCAAAGCCAGCAGTCATAATATGAAACTTTAGAATCTGCCTTTATTGAAATGGAATTGGTTCATGATCAATTAGCTAAAATCCTGAATGTTAATAAAGGCAAGGAACTGAAGGAATTAATAGATTCATTTAATATTATATTCAAACATACATGGCAGCCATTTTAGAAGGATCTAAAAGACAACATTATCCGTAAGTTTACTTGTCGTTCTTTGAACTGAAACATTTAAAAACAAATTAATTTCGATTACTTTGGCATTACATTTGTCACTCGAGGTTAAAACTACCTATATGCCTAGCCGACGCTATTCAAGATTTTTCCCAATCATTTTCCTCTTAGCGGATATAGCATCCCTAAATGCTGCTTTCTATTTGGCTAATTTTCTTCGTTTTGGCTCTTTCATTTACCTGAATGATAGCTATGCTACACTTCAAATTGTCCTAAATGTTGTATGGTTTTTTATTTTTTACTTTTCCAGGTTACAGGAAATTAATAGAGAGAGTCGGTTATTAGATCATCTAAATAAGGTACTTACTGCTCTTATTATTAATCTTTCGGTAGTGTTTGCACTATGGTTTGCTGCAAAGCCCTTTTATTATTCTCGTCAGCACCTTTTCTTCACCTATCTCTTTTTTACTTTTTTCATTATAGGATGGAGATCCACGTGGCATTATTTCATTCGATACTACAGAACTAAAGGGTATAACCTAAGGAATTTTGTTGTAGTAGGTTATGGAGATCTTGCTACCGATCTGGTTGACTATTTTAAGCACAATCCGGGTATAGGATATAAATTTTTAGGCTTTTTTGATAATGATTCATCAAGAGGGACCAATATCATTGGTCCGGTAAATCAAATCCGGTCTTTTGTCAAAAAAGAAAATGTGGATATCATATTTTGCTGCCTCCCCAGATTGTATGACAGGGAGGTTAAAAAGCTGATTGATTTTGCTGAGAATAACCTGATCAAGATTAAGATCTTATCACAATTTAGTAAACTCGGCAACAAGAACCTCTCTATCCAAAAATATGGGGAGATTCCAATTATCAATGTCAGTGCTATACCATTAGATAGTCGTGCCAACCAATTGGTTAAAAGAGCCTTTGACATAATTTTTTCTGGACTTGTTATTGTTTTTATCCTTTCCTGGCTAATGCCTATTGTCGCTTTGTTGATAAGAGTAGAGTCAAAGGGTCCAATATTTTTCCTGCAACAAAGAAATGGTAAGGAAAACTCTCCCTTTTGGTGTTATAAGTTCAGGACCATGGTAGTCAATAAAGAGGCTGACTCCAAACAAGCAACGAAGGATGATCCCAGAATAACTAAAATTGGCAACATCCTAAGAAAAACCAGTATCGATGAGCTTCCCCAGTTTATCAATGTCTTCTTAGGAGATATGTCAGTGGTTGGACCAAGACCTCATCCACTAAAACTAAATCTGGAATTCCAGCCGAAGATAGATCGGTTTATCCAGCGTCATGCTGTAAAGCCAGGGATCACCGGACTTGCTCAGGCCAAAGGCTTTAGAGGAGAGACAGCTGCATTCAGTGATATGAGTGGCAGAGTTCGCCTGGATCGGTTTTATGTAAAGAACTGGAGCTTGTTACTTGATTTTAAAATTATTGTACTCACAATTGTGTCTATCTTGAGAGGCAGTGAAAATGCATATTAACTTCGAGAGATAATTTGACAGGTTCAATCCAGGGATAACTCAAATCCACTGTCTATATTAATTTCTTCCATTAGTTTTACAACCTGAATTAAATTCCCATGGCCTGAGAAATAAACCAATGGCCATTTTAGATATTTATATATGAAAAAAGCACTCATCACAGGGATCACCGGGCAGGATGGAGCGTACTTAAGTGAACTGCTTCTGGAAAAGGGATATGAAGTTCATGGGATCAAGAGAAGGGCATCCCTTTTTAATACTGACCGGATCGATCATCTCTACCAGGATCCTCATAAGACGGGAACTCGCATGTTTCTTCACTATGGCGATCTGACAGACTCCATGAATCTCACCAGACTCATTCAGGAGATCCAACCGGATGAGATCTATAACCTCGGGGCGATGTCGCATGTGCGGGTAAGTTTTGACACTCCGGAGTATGTGGCTAATGTGGATGCTACCGGGACACTAAGACTTTTAGAGGCTGTTCGGCTATTGGGTCTGACAGAAAAAACAAGAATCTACCAGGCATCTACTTCTGAACTTTACGGTAAAGTGCAGGAGGTGCCTCAAACTGAGAAAACTCCTTTCTATCCACGGTCTCCTTATGGTGTAGCCAAGCTTTACGGGTACTGGATCACAGTGAATTACAGAGAAGCGTACAATATGTATGCCTGCAATGGAATTCTGTTCAATCATGAGTCTCCTTTGAGAGGTGAGACTTTTGTTACACGTAAGATTACCCGGGCTGTATCCAAGATGGCGCTAGGGTTGCAGGACGATGTTTTCCTGGGAAATCTGGAAGCCAAGCGTGACTGGGGACATGCCAAAGATTATGTCAGGGGGATGTATCTCATGCTGCAGCAGGATAAGCCGGAGGATTTTGTGCTGGCAACCGGCACTACCACATCCATCAGGGATTTCTTAAAGCTGGCTTTCGAAGAAGTTGGTGTGGAACTGGAGTATAAGGGTTCCGGTGTTGATGAAGTGGGTATCGTGAAGTCAGTAGCAAATAGTGATTATCACTTAAAGGTTGGACAGGAAGTGGTAAAAATCGATCCTAAGTATTTTCGACCAACGGAGGTTGATCTACTGATCGGAGACCCTACCAAGGCCAAAGAAAAGCTCGGCTGGGAACCGGAGTATGATCTTAAAGCCCTGGTGAAAGAGATGATGGCCAGTGACCTGAAACTTTTTGAAAAGGATAAGTACCTGATGGAAGGCGGACACGATATACTTCATCAGGCTGAGTAAATCTTAATGAATCATAAAACCTTTGCGAAACTTCGTGTAAGGTGTGATCGCTAATCTTTCCAAATGGACAATTCTTCAAAAATATTCGTCGCCGGTCACCGGGGCATGGTGGGTTCAGCCATCGTAAGACACCTGGAAGCAGACGGCTTTAACAACATCATCGTAAAAACTTCCAAAGAACTTGATCTGAGGAATCAGCAGGCTGTGGAGGAGTTTTTCCAAACCGAAAAACCAGAGTACGTATTTCTAGCAGCCGCAAAAGTTGGGGGCATCCATGCCAACAATACTTACCGGGCTGACTTCCTGTACGACAACCTGGCCATGGAGGCCAATGTGATTCATTCGGCACATACACACAAGGTGAAAAAGCTGTTGTTCCTGGGGAGCTCATGTATCTATCCTAAGATGGCCGAGCAGCCCCTGAAGGAGGAAAGCCTGCTGACCGGACTGCTTGAGCCGACCAATGAACCTTACGCCATCGCCAAGATCGCAGGCATCAAGCTCTGTGAGAGCTACAGGGACCAGTACGGGGATAACTTTATCAGTGCCATGCCAACGAATCTGTACGGCCCTAATGACAACTACGACCTCAACAACTCACACGTTCTCCCGGCACTTATCCGGAAGTTCCATTCGGCCAAGGTCAATAAGGACCCTAATGTCACGGTGTGGGGCACAGGATCGCCCCTACGGGAGTTTCTCCATGTGGATGACCTGGCGGAGGCACTGGTCTTCCTGATGAACAACTATGACGAAAAACTTTTTGTGAATGTGGGCTATGGAGCAGACCTTTCCATCAAAGACCTTGCCCTGTTGGTTAAAGAAGTGGTAGGTTATGAAGGTGAGCTGGTATTTGATACTTCCAAGCCTGATGGCACCCCGCGTAAACTCATGGACAGCTCCAGGATCCATAAGCTGGGCTGGAAACCGAAAATTTCTCTAAGGGAAGGGATTGCTCAGGTGTATGAGGCGGTGGATAAAAGTGGGTGGTAAAGATCTTTTTTTACAAAATGGGAATTAGATTCCCAATTTTACATAAAATGTGATGTCTCGGATCCAGACTCTGGATTAAACTTGAAGTAAGGATTTGTTAGGTCTATGCAGTGGGGATAAGAGTGAGTGATAAAATTCCTACCCTTTAAAAACTTTGTCTTCTAGTCTGTTGATTCTTGTTTCCATCTTGTCCTGTCTGGATAGGAAATAGTCATTCATTTTATGAAATTCAGAGATCAGTTTTTCTTGGCTTGATATCAATTTATCCTGACCATTAGCAAGTCTTTCCAGAATTGATCCATGATTCTTTAGTATTTCTTCTTGTCTGTCCTGCCTTTTCAGAGACTCAGCCAATAGTTCAACAATTTTATCTTCATTTTTCATACGCTCATCTTCATTTCTCTTTCATACTAACGGAAGTTAATCACTAATCATTCAGTTTCCGGAAAAAAGCATGAATTTTTTTATTCAAAAAATACCGTTGTAAATAAAAATTATTATATTAGATAACGATTAAGAACCGCTTATTTGAACCTTTTACGACATATCGTGCCGGTGCTGGCATTGGTATTCCTTTGTGAATATACCTTATTTGCTGATAATGGTGAAGCAGATGCGGAAAAAATTATATCACCAGCCAGCCATACTTTGTCATTGAAACATGATGAGCAACTGGCACAATTGTTTAAAAAGGACGCCAAACCGGCAACTGAACCCCGGTTTTATCTCCCTAACCTCACTCCCCCATCCGAAGACGACCTGAAGACCCGCCAGCAGATCGATGCCACACTCAATAAAGTCATTGCTGAAAATCGCTTTGTCCAGTTCCTGGACGAAAATGCCATCATCGATCTTCCGGTCGGGATACAAACGACTGTCGGCGTGCTCACCTACACCATACTCATCGATAGCCTGATACTGAACCCCACGGGCTCCTACCTGTTTGCTTCCATGAGCTTCGAGGCCCCGGGACTAGGCAAGATCCATTTCCGAGGGGCAGGCATCAAATTTTCCAAAACAGGGGGTATTGCCGATGTGGGGGTGCTGGAGCTGGTGGGAAACTATTCACTGGACCTAAGTTCAAATCAAAAACTTATTATCAATGGGGACAAACAGGGCACTTTCGTGGAGTTTGACTGCTACGGGTTCCGACAAATGTCACTGGATGCCAGTGTGGTCTTTTCGCGGGATCAACTGTTGCCGGAGGATACACAGGGCCAGGTGATCCCAAACGAAAGTGTATCCGTCAATTTCCGGACGGTGGTCTCCGACTGGAATGACCTGATCGTGGGGGTGGATATACCACGTTTCCAGGTGGCTGGATTGAAGGGGTTCTCCTTTGAGGTGAACCAGGCCATGCTCGACCTGAGTGATCAGCGGAATGCACCTGCCATCGTCTTCCCGCAGAATTATTCGCAGCACTCCCCTTTTCTGGCTTCAGGAAATCCTAACCTCTGGCGGGGTGTGTACATCAACCAGGTATCCGTTTACCTGCCCCCACAGTTTGAGTCGAAAACAGAGGGCGTCCCGGAGCGCCCCTCCATCAATGGCTATCATCTGCTCATCGATGATCAGGGATTTTCGGGAATGGTCACGGGAGAAAACCTCATCCCCCTGGACAAGGGTAAGATTGCCAACTGGGACTTTTCGCTAGACGAGCTCCATGTGGCCATGGTGGCCAACGAAATACAGGAGTCCGGGCTGCGCGGCAGGATCAATATCCCCATCAATGAGATCGAAGGGCAGGCCAATCCGGAGGACCGGGTTTTCCAGTATACGGCCATGCTCCTGCCCGGCAATGAGTACCTCTTCAATGTGACCACGCCCGATGAGGTCAATTTCAACCTGTGGAAGACGTCTGAGGTGATTTTACATCCTTCCTCGCATATCCTGATTGAGCTGCAGGACGATCAGTTCGTGGCCCGGGCACACCTGAGTGGAGCGATGACCATCGAGGCGGGATTGAAAGATGGTGAGCGCGACCAGGACGAAGAGAAAAACATCAAGCTGGCCGGGGTGGAGTTTCAGGACCTGCAGGTGAGCTCGGTGAAGCCTTACATAAGGCTGGGTGCTTTTTCCGTGGGCACGAAATCCAACAGCATGGGTGGCTATCCCATTCGGGTGAATCACATTGGAGGCGGCCAGTCCGGCAATGAGCTGTTCCTCGATATGGATGTGACACTTTCACTCACCGGCAATGACGGAGGTGGTTTTGGGGCCGGTGGTAGTGTAAGATTTATCTCCGAAGCCATAGAGACTGGGGATGAATTGAGGTATGCATACCGCAACCTGGACATCACGCGCTTCCAAATAGCGATTGATCAGGGTTCGTTTGCGTTTGCAGGCGACCTCACCTTTCGCCGGGAAGATCCGGTCTATGGCAACGGGCTCAATGGCACGGTGAAGGCGCGATTTACAAACATCAGCTTAGGCGCCAGTGCCATCTTCGGTACCAAAGAAGGTTTTCGCTACTGGAGCGTGGACGCGATAGCCAACCTGGGTACAGGCGTTCCCATCCTGCCGGGCGTATATATCAACGAGTTTGGCGGTGGGGCCAGCTACCACATGCGACGCACCAATCAGCGGATGGGGTCCAGGATCATTCCGGAGGACAATGAGATGATGTACGTGCCGGATGAAACGATCGGGTTAGGAATTAAAGCCATTGCCGGGCTCAAGGGACAGAATGAAAAACTCTTCAATGCGGAAGCCATCTTCGAGATGACTTTTCGCAGCTCAGGTGGCGTGAAGAACATCAATTTTATGGGGAATGCCTACCTGCTTTCCATGCCGAAAGAGGCCTCCCGGGGACGGCTCGGGGAGCGTGTTAAACGCATGGCCTTAAAAGCCAGCCAAACAGACATCCTGAATGGGGATCCGGCCATCAGTAATGAGGTCTTTGGGCCCCCGGATACGCAAGGCGCCCAGATCTATGCGGGGGTTGTGATCAACTATGATTTTGACCAGCAGGTACTGCATGCCAATCTGAAGGCCATCATCAATGTGGCCCAGGGGGTGATCCAAGGAGGTGGCGACGCGGTGTTGCACTTTGCGCCGGACGAGTGGTACATCTATATCGGGAGACCGGAATATGCTAACCGGTTCAATCTCAACCTGCTGGGACTGGCACAGGCGGATGCCTATTTCGTGATGGGGTCTACCGTGCCTGATTCACCTCCCCCTCCCGAAAACGTTTCCGAGATCCTGGGTGGCATCAATCTCGATTACATGAGTGACCTCAATGCGCTGGCGGATGGTCAGGGTATCGGTTTCGGCGCCAGCCTGCGGATCGATACCGGCAATAAGACCTTCCTGATCTTTTATGGGCGGTTCCAGGCGGGCGTGGGTTTTGATGTGATGATGCGCAACTATGGAGGGGTCACCTGTGCGGGCAGAGGCTCGCTGGGCATCAATGGATGGTATGCCAATGGTCAGGCTTATGCCTATTTCGACGGTAACATCGGGGTGCAGGTCAAGTTGTTTGGAAATGTGAAGCGGGTGGATATCCTCAAGATCGGTGCGGCCGTGGTAGCGCAGGCCAAGCTACCCAATCCTGTGTGGATCAAAGGCACGGTGGGCGGACATTTCAGTGTGTTGGGAGGGCTGGTCAAAGGCAACTGCTCCTTCGAGGTAACCATTGGTGAGGAGTGTGAGATCCAGCAGGAAGGCTCTGCCCTGGAGGGTGTGAACGTGATCGCTCAGCTCACCCCTCAGGATGGGCTCGGCGATGTAGATGTATTTACGGCACCCCAGGCGGTGTTCAACTATGAGATGGAGAAGGAATACCAGCTGGTGGATGCGAGCAACCGGAAGGTGGATTTTAAGATCGCACTCGACAGAATTGAACTTAATGGACCGACTGGCCCGGTCCCAGCTACGATCCAATGGAATACAGATCACACGGTAGCGGTACTGAAAACATCAGAGATTTTACCTCCGGAATCTAAGTTGACCTTGACGGTGATCACTTCTTTTATGGAGAAGAAAAGTGGGAGGTGGCAGCGGGCCACTGCCAATGGTGAAGATCTTACAGAAAGCAGAGCTATAACTTTCACCACTGGAGAGGCCCCTAACTATATCTCACCCAATAATGTAGCCTATAGCTACCCGACTAAAAATATGCTTAACCTTTACAAGAAGGTTTATCCTCGTGGATATATAAAACTGATCCAGGGGCAGGAGTATCTCTTCGAGGAAGATAACGAATTTGTGCCGTTGGTGAGGTTTACGTCAAGTCGAGGGAATAAGGAAACTCCGTTGTCATATGATCCTGGTCAAAAACAAGTAAACTTTACTTTTCCTGACCTGGAAAATGGTGCGATCTATCAGCTAAGCCTGGTCAAGGTACCTAAAATACAAACCAACATCGAGGGAAATGTGGTGCTGGCTGAGCAACGGGTAGAAAATGTGGACGCCAGTGTGACTACAAGACAAGCTTTAGGCTCAATCAAACAATACGAGGAGCAGGTTTTGTTTGAATCAACCTTCAGGACAAGTGACTATGGGTCATTCGAGGAAAAAATGCGAAGTATCCAGCTTTCATCGGGCTGGAGATATCCGGTAACAACTGGTGTCCATCTGGTCGGCTCTAACTTTAGCGGCCCCGAGCCTTTTTCCAGGGAGGAGATCTATGGTAATCAAGGCGGAACACCGATGATCCGAATGCAGGCTGATCTAACCCGAAATACCTGGTTTTACAATAAAGTCAACCCTTTAATCTATGAAAACTACCCACTACCTGGAGGTATTACCATCGACCCCTCTGTTCGTGATGTTTCCTATTATGGGTTGGTGCCAATACGTGCAGTTCAACTAATTCAATTTTCCAACTTTGAGCAGCTTTTGGAAGGTGTTCATGATCCGATAAAGTTAGAAACTGGCGAGGGGATTATGGAGTACCAGTTAGCTTATTTCATGTCCAAAGATTTTGGTAACCTCCGGAATCAAGCAGCAAATTACCTGTATCAAACCGGTTCAAACAATTCCATTCTTACACGACTAACAGAAAGCCGGTTTCCTATCATAGAAAAGGGTCATTATGTGGTGGATGTAAACTACTACATTCCCGGGCAGGAGAGGCCCGTGAGTACTTATCGTCATAGCATTTTTAACCCAATCAACTGATGGCGGGAAGATACCATATATCGATTTTATTTTTGCTAATCGCCATTGGTTTGATGGCTCAGGAGACTGATTATGGGGTTCAGCTAAAGGGTAAATCGAATGGTTCTGAAATTTTATTGAGGTGGGCACCAACAGCACCTGTCGTCTGGCAATATGCCAATACCTATGGGTATACATTGGAGCGGGTTACACTGATGGAGAATGGAAAAATTCTTCGAAATCAAAAGCTTGAAGTATTGGGTATTTTCAAACCAGCACCACTGGCATCATGGGAAAGTGCTGCCGAAAATGATGACTATATGGCTGTCGCCGCACAATCTATCTATGGCGAGGGATTCAGTGTGACTGAAACTTTCAGTTCGGATATGGTGAGAGCCATCAACCAGGCAAGAGAAATCGAAAACAGATTTTCGTTTGCCCTGTTTGCTTCGGATATGTCCAGGGAAGCAGCGCAGTTAAGTGGGTTGTTTTATCGTGATGAGGAGGTGTATAATGATTTTCAATATTTGTACAGACTGTATCCAAATATTCCTGCAGATCTACTGCCAACTGATACAGCCACCTTATTAATCGGACTTGAGGATGAAATTGAATTACCTATCATCAATGATGTAGATGTACAGTTTGGCGATCAAATGGTTGAGCTGAGCTGGGGAACTATCTGGAATGGTTATTATGGAGGCTATTGGGTCGAAAAGTCAGCAGGTGGTGGACCTTTTCAATCCATCTCCAATGTCCCCATTGTGCAGGCAACAAATACAGAAACCCCACGCATTTTTATTTACGACAGTCTTGCCGGAAATGGACAGAAATATGAGTACCGGGTGATCGGAGTAGATCATTTTGGTGAGAAAGGCCCTCCTTCTGTTCCGGTATCTGGCGTTGGGAAGCCAGAAATTCTGGGTGTCCCGTCGATTAATCAGGTCATCGAAACAGAGCAGGGAGTGAGGGTGGAATGGAATGTCCCGGAAGGCTCAGAGTCCTTGATTCAGTCCTTTGATTTATTACGACAAAATCAGTCAAATAAACTGAATGAGCTCATTATTGGAGAAATAACGGCAAACCAAAGGACCGCCATTGATTCCCTTCCCCTATCATCAAATTATTATATCATTCGTGCGACTGATAAATACGGTAGAAGTGTTAATTCCTTCCCATTCTTTTTCCAGCTGGATGATAGCATCCCGCCGGCTCCTCCTCGCAATTTTACAGGGGTGATCGATACAACCGGGTTAGTTCATTTGAAGTGGGATCAGAATTCGGAAAATGATCTGTTTGGCTATAAATTATATGTTTCCAATTTTACGGACTCCGAATTTATTCAGGTCCCGGGACCTATTATCACCCAATCTCATTTTACAGATACCATCAACCTGGAGACGCTAAATGAGAAGATATACTACCAGATTCGCGCGTTGGATTCACGGTTTAATCCATCAGAACCATCAAAAACGCTTGAACTCAAAAAGCCGGACCGAATTCCTCCACTACCACCGGTTTTTACTTATATAAAGGCTGACTCCGCCGGTATTCGCTTATCCTGGAAGGGCAGCCCAAGTGAGGATGTGATCAGTTACTATCTGTATAGAAGAAGCGAAAACGAGGAGGACTGGACATTTATTGAACGTTTTGACCCTACTGACTCAATAAATGAATTTCTGGATGGAAAAGTTGATGGACACCTGACCTACGGGTACACTTTCATCGCTATAGATGATGACCGATTGGAGTCAAGGCCTGCGGAGCCGGTAACAGTGAGAGCTTTAAATATTCCTCAACAAATTTTTACGGTTGTATTCTCATTCATTGATGTAGAGAATAAAGCAGTAAATCTTAGCTGGGAGGCCTCAAAGAAAGATGTTTCTTCCTTTCAAATCTACAAGAGCAGAAACGGAGAAAGCTT
Organism: Cyclobacteriaceae bacterium; assembly: GCA_965228595.1. Classification (GTDB taxonomy): domain Bacteria; phylum Bacteroidota; class Bacteroidia; order Cytophagales; family Cyclobacteriaceae; genus UBA7330. Next base: position 2,637,333 of record OZ245828.1, read on the forward strand.
ATCGCTTTTTAAGGTAGTAGAAGGCTCCACTTATGAGCTAAAGGACCAGTTTGATCCTTCTGATGAGTTCATTGAGTATCAGCTACTGGCAACATTCGAGGACGGAAAGAAGTCCGGTTTCTCTAAGAAAATTCTGGTTGAGTTATGAATTGGCTAAGGGGACATATTGGATTTGGAAAGACGTTGAAGTGGGTGTTGGTTTTGGTGGGGATGATGGGGTTGAAGAATAAAACACTAGGTCAGGATATATGGGCTTGGGATATAGATCTCCCTCATGGAGATCGCTACTTTGTCTTTGGTGAAGGGGGGCAGGAATTAGCTAGTCCCTCAAGCATTAAACCTGAGTTAATCGTTGTCATATTTAATGACCTTGGGGGTGGATCTTCAAGTGAGGAGATACCAATTTGGGGGGATATACCCACAAACTGTACAAGTGGTTCTATATCAACAAACCTCTACAATATCAATTGGTCGGTATATTTAGACACACATCCCTTTGGTATCCCAACTTCAGATCCACCTGGGATTGTTTGTCTTGATGAGGTAGTAGATTTTGAGGTTGTAAATAGTGGCTATTTTGAACATACTTACTCATTTTTTGCTGAATATCGAGGGGTATCCAAACTGATTTCTCAAAGATACATGGAGTCACCAAATCCGGAGCGTCACTTCCAATTTGAGTTTCAGGAGTCTTACCTTAAGGATTTATTTGGGATCACTGAACCGGAAGGGATTTTTGGATCATACAATTTCTATGTAACTGTAAGTACATGTGACTCACAGCCTGCAAAGTATTATTACTGGTCAGATATTTTATTATTAGCACCAGCGCCAGAAGTTAACACTATCACTACAACACCCCCGACCTGTCCTGGCGGTTCCAATGGTAAAATTGGAGTCTATTACCAGAACGTTTATCCAAATATTGATTTTGTCTTTACTGTAGTTCAGTTGTTAAAGGGTGAAGGCGGTTCTAATGTAGAGGAAGATTGGGTAAAGGAGATTAACTGTGATGATCCAAATGTATGGTGTGGAGGGGAGTATGATTTAAGTGAATGGGATAGAAATCATACAGGTAACTCAACGGCTCATTTTGATAAGCAAGGAGATGTTTTTGTTGAGATTGACCCTAGTAAATTTCTGGACGCTGGACAAAATGCATTGACTCTCCCTGCTGGATTATACGCTATGCGGATTGAATCCTCTTCAAATGAAGAAATATTGTGTGATAAGCGATATTTCATTGTGGAGATTCCGGAGCAAGTGTATGAAATAGATTATACCATTTTGTCAAAAGAACCTCCAAGCTGCCTTGGAAATGATGATGGATTTATAGAAGTTAAACTTCATGGAGGAGTGTCACCATATTTTTATGGTGAAGTAGAGTTTGATTCAGTATTGAGAATTGAGGGACTTTCATCCACAGAATCATTTACTGCTACAATTAATGACAATTGTTCTGAAATCAAGACGATTGAGGTAAATATTGATGAAGGCCCTGAATTTGAGACAGTTGTCTATAATCGCAATCATCCAACATGTGGCGATAACGGCTCGGTTGAGATTGGTACGGATTATAAAGGAGAAAAAAGCATCTATTATTCTATATCACTACCAAATGGAACAACCATCGCTGGACCTCAAAGTAAATCCATCTTTTCGGGGATACCATCAGGGAACCTTGTGGCGTCAACTATTATAGATGGAGAATGTGAATTCATCAAAGAATTCGTTCTGGATGAACCACCAGACAAGGAGATTGGTAATGATCACAGAGGGCAATTATGTTCTAACGGAGATGGCAAATTGATATTATGGATTAAAGAAAAAGAAGATATCGGTGATAGTCTTTCAGCAACTTACACCCTTATTAACAATCTTGATGAATCCATAATAAGTGGGGTAGTTTATGGTAAAGATTTAAAGGACTCTTTGCGGCATGAAGTTCCTGTCCCGCCTGGAGATTACAAGCTGATCATCGAAAATAACTGTAAAATTCAACCACCAATACTTGAAGATGGTTTTTCAATTTCACCGATAGAACCTATATCGGTTGAGGATATCTTGGATTTTGAAATAAAATGTGAAGATGATATAAGCAGTATCCCAGTAATTATTAAAAATGGCACATCACCTTATAAAGTATATGTTAATGATGAAGTATATGGGGAATCAAATGATGGTGTCTACACCATTTCAGATTTAGGCAAAGGTTCGTATAGGGTAAGGGTAGAGGATAACTGTAATATATCATTTACTGAAGAGTTCTCCATTAATGTAAAAAATGATGCAAATAAGATTAAACTGGAAAGTTATTACCTGAAGGATAAAATAACCTGTAGTTATAACACCAATGCCTCTATTAGTTTAAGTATTTCCGGAGGGTTCCCATTTTCAGGTGGTGACAAAGATTATCTAGTCAAGCTAAAGAACGGAGATGAAGAGATAGATCCCTCCACCGGAGGAACAAGATCCGAATTCTACTTTACCAATCTAGGTCCGGGGAATTACTACCCGGTGGTAAAAGACAACAATGGCTGTGAAAAACCATTTGTAGATGACATCATCACAATTCTCCCTCCTAAGGAAATAGAGATTTTAGAGGTTACAGAAACCCATTTCGTTCCGGACCAGGTTAAGCCTGACCAAGATGGGAATCTAATGATCAGATGCCATGGTGATCGTGTGGAATTTTCCCCTGAACCTGGCACCGATTATCATGGTGGCACCGGGGAACTTACAACCATGCTAGAGTTGAAGGGCGTATCAGTGCCGTTTACCAATTTAGGTCCTGGAACATATACATTCCATGTCACTGACGAAAATGGATGTCCTGCTAGCAAACAATTTGAGCTTAGTGAGCCAGAAGCTTTGACTGCTTTAGTGACACCGCTAACATACTCCCATGGAAAGCATATTAAGTGTGTCGAAGATGATAATGGCAAAATAACGGTAAGCATAAGTGGCGGTATACCCCCATATGATTTTGAAATTAATGGTGTCACTGAAGCAACAGATGATCCAGATGGTAATTGGACTTTCTCTGAGTTATCAGCCGAATCACCACAAACATCATATACAATAGTCGTTACTGATTACCTGGGTTGCGAATTTGAACAGATAGTCAACCTGGAACCCCCTACAAAACCAAGATTGGAATACTCCATAGTCTCCGACGTTGTTGGGGAGTATGAAATCCCATGTACCGGAGCATCAGCTACCATCAGGTTTACTGGTTCAGGAGGTGATGAGACCAACCAATATAGGCTTCAAGTTAATGGTGAAATAGTTGGTTTATTTGATCCTGACGGAACCTTTGAAAAGGAGCTCACGGCCGGTATCTATAGGATAAACATGCTGGATAATCTGGATTGTGATTCTGATGTGTTTGAACTGGACCTGACTGAACCGGATGATCCTTTAAGTTTTACAACGACGGTGATTCATCCAAACTGTATTGGTGGCGAGGATGGCTCTATCTCCATTGAGGTCTCAGGAGGTGTTCCTTCATATCATTACAGTCTCGATGGAGTTTCCTGGCAGGAGGAAAATCTATTTCCAGGCTTAGAAGCAGGAGAATATGAGGTGCTTGTAAAAGACAATAATGAATGCACTACGAGTGAAACGATTATTGTTCCCGATAATCCCAATCCTCTAACCGTTACACATACTGCAACTAATCCACCTTCCTGCCACCATGGAACGGATGGGTCTATCACAGTTCAGACAACCAATTTTAGACTCAAAGAGGACAATAAGCTGAGTTATTACATTTCAGGAGGACATTATGGGGATGAGGTAATAGAAGTTGTTGCGGAAGTCGACCCACTTCAGGAAGACCACTTCATGACTTTCGAAAATCTGTGGGACACCAAGGACCCGGAATTTGTGGCAGAAAATTATGAAATCTGGGTGGAGGATTTCTATGAATGTGTGGAAATGGCCAATCAGTTTATGGGGAATCTGGCTTTGGAGGCACCAGACCCAGTTAGACTTGGTGCCGAAGTTACAGCCCCATCCTGTTACAATGGGGAGAATGGCTGGTTTGTAATCACCGCTCAGGGCGGTGTTTCACCCTATGAATTTTCATTGGATAACGCTTCTTTTGAAGCTTCCAACACTTCCGATAACTCAAGTTTTATTTTTCCGGATCTACCATCTGGAGATTATACGGTTTACGTTCGTGATGCCAATTTTCAGCCTGATCAATCGACCTGTCTGGCTACTATGGAAGTCCATGTTCCACGGGGTATGGATATGGAGGTGATTGAACGTGTACAAAACATCTCTTGCGTCGGGGGAGATGACGGCGCCATAGCGGTGGACATTGAAACGTATTACGAGAAACTCCCATTTGAATATGAGGATGATCGATTGAGTCTGGAATGGTTTTTTGGTTCAAATCCATTGTCTGAAGGAAGTTCTCTAGCCGATCTATCCAAGGGAGTTTACACCCTGAAAATGTCCTATGATCAGGATTCGTTGGTATGTCGAGAGCAGGAAGATATTGCCATCCTGGGTCCAAATGTTCCGCTTTCTATCGCAAGCATAAAAACCTATCCGACTTCCTGTGGAGAAGAAAATGATGGAAGAGCCATTGTCAATTTTACCGGGGGATGGACGGACTCTACTACCTATTTCAATTTGAATGATGAAGGTTGGAATCCGATCCTGGGGTCATCCATTGTGATCAATGAGTTGTCATTAGGAAATCATAGCATCAAAATTGGCCAATCCGCTTTCAATTGTCTGGATGAGTCATCATTCGCAATACATGCGTCTAAAATTAATATTGATACCGTTTTCATTCAGGCTCCAGCCTGTTCAGACGGATCAAATGGAATAGTCATATTGAGGGCGTCAAACGTTGCAGAACCAAGGTTTACCATTGCTGACAGTTCATACATTTCTACCTCCGGCACATACTCGGGATTGTCAAGTGGAAAGACCTATGACCTCGTGGTATTTGATGAAGCAAATCCATTGTGTATCTCTGACACCATTTCTTTTTCATTCCCTGCATGTGACGATGATACGGAAGACGTAGTTATTGCAGGAGTCCCCATCATTCAATCTGCTACCTGTGAAACAGCAGGAGATGGTGATGCACAGGTAATAGCAACAGGCGGATTGCCACCCTATAATTACCTGCTTGATGGACTGGTAGTCTCCAATGAAAATCTTTCGAATTTAATGTCAGAAGTTCATGAAGTTATCGTGACTGATCAGCTGGGTAAGAAAGATTCAACCACGTTCATTATGGACACAGAGGATGATTTGTCAATTTCGACTGTTTCTACCTCAAAATCTACCTGTCCGGGTCTTTGTGATGGCTCGGCCATTATCGTTGTTGAGGGTGGATCCGGATCAAATAATGTCAAATGGGAAGATGATTTCATTGGTTTCGAGAGAAGTGATTTATGTCCCGGTGTCTATTCATTTCAGGTGATCGATGAAAGGAATGAAGCTTGTGTCCTCAATGGTGAAGTAAATATTTCGGCTTATGAGCCACTTGCTGTTGAGGTAATTCAAAGGACAAAACCAACGTGCCCGGGAGGAACTAATGGCAAAATAAGTGTTCGAGGCCTTGGAGGAAGTGGCAGCTATTCCTTTGAATGGGAAAATGGGAGTAATGAGGCGGGATTGGAAAATATTTCAGCGGGGGTTTATCAGATCACACTTACCGATGACCTGCTGAATTGTAGTGTTGTAGAGGAAATTGAGCTCCCCGATATTCCTGCCATTTTAGTTTCGGATACCATTTTGGGTCTTCCATCATGTAGAGGAAGCGCTGATGGAAGTATTGAGCTGGTGCTGGAAAATGCTGTTTCTCCACTTGTAGAATGGGACGACGGAGGTATCGGTCTTTTTAGAAAGAATCTGTCAGCAGGCACCTATCATTTTACTGTTACCGCATCAAATTCTTGTCAGATTGCCGGAGAAATTGTCCTCCCGGATCGGGATCCATTAACTGTTGAGGTATCCAAAACCGATAATCATTGCTATGGTTTTTGTGAGGGAACCATTGATTTGTCAATCTCCGGAGGGCTGGCACCCTACTATATCGAGTGGGGATCAGGTATAAAATTGCTGCAGCGTAATCAACTTTGCAATGGCGTTTATGACTATCAGGTTGTAGATCGGTTGGGTTGTGTAGTGGAGGGCTCTGTTGAAATACGTTCACCCGATCCATTGGCGATTGAACTCATTGAAAGAAACGATGTAAGCTGCAGAGGCTTTGGCGATGGCACCCTCGAAATAGCTGCCAGTGGAGGAACCGGAACGTATACCTATCAATGGAATTCCGGAAACGGAACTCAATCAATTGAAGATTTACAACCTGGCAATTACACCGTCAGCGTTTCTGACGAAAACGGCTGCTCGACGAACGCTACCTATACCATCACCCAACCACAATCAATTTTTCTCAAAAACGAAAACATTGTTGATCCATCCTGTGATGGTAAGAATGATGGTCAAATAGAAGTTTTGGCTGCAGGTGGGAATTCTTCCTTTCAATATACCTGGGATGATTTATCTACTGACCCCTTCATTAAGGGATTATACGAGGGGAGTTACCAACTGACCATTCTTGATGAAAAAGGATGTGACTATACCAAAACATTTACGCTGGAGGCCCCTCCGCCATTGAGTTTTGTCAATACCCGTTCTCAGGATCCAATTTGTTTTGATGAAAGCTCAGGGCTGATCAGCACTGAAGTAATTGGAGGAACAGGCCCCTATGCTTATTCCTGGAATTCAGGACACACTACTTCTTCCATTGAAAATTTACCTCATGGTGAATATGAACTGACAGTCACCGATGCAAATGGTTGCGTGATTGCCTCTTCCTTTCAATTGTCAAACCCTGGGCCACTTTCTATAGAAGGAATTGAAAAACTAGTCACGCTATGTGAAGGCGGGTCGGTGTTTATAAGCCCCGATGGTGATTGGGAGAAATACTCATGGTATGGTCCATCCGGATTTTCTTCTGGTAGCCCCCGGATTGAGGCCTCTTTACCCGGAGCATACACATTAAGTGTTGAGAATGAAGATGGCTGTGAGGTATCTCAATCTTTTTCCATTGAGTGGTCAGAAAGTATTCTGGATGCGGATTTTATAAGGATCAGTGAGGCAGTAGTGAATGAACCTCTGATTTTTGTGGATCTTTCGCTCCCCGTTCCGGATGAGGTCGAATGGGTTTTACCGGAATCCGAGAATATCATTGTTACTTCAAAAGATGACCAGTTTATTGAGGTCGTATTTACTGAGCCGGGTGCCTATGAGTTGGGTCTGGTAGCCTACTATCAAAGCTGTATCGCAGAGCTTTTTAAGACGATAGAGATTGAAGCAGGTTCCGGGGAAACAAGTAATGCCAGGGTTGCAGAGATAGATGCCATCTATACTTCAGTTTATCCAAATCCTTCTCAGGGAAATCTGGAGGTTATCGTAAACGTGGACACGAAAGATCAGCTCACTGTCAAATTACTTGATATGACCAGGGATGAATTGATACATGAAAATCTTTCGGGTAAGTTGGATTATCTGCTTCGATGGGATTTGACTGAAGTACCATCTGGTGTTTACTTCCTGGTGGTCCAATCAGGTAAAAATGTTCAACAAAAAAGGATCCTGTTAGTCAGATGAGTGAGTCCTGCATCTTTGGTTCCTGGCCTAGACCTTTCAAAGCCCGTCATTCAGAGCCATCTTTAAGGGATGTGTGTTGGGATGGCGTGGAATCCCCTGGCACTGGAGATTCCCTTTCCTATTGGCAGCCGGAAGGTTTTTTCTCTTTATCATCTAATCTAAAAATTCCTCTGTGTTGCTTAAGTTGGTCTCTGTTTATTGTACTTTATTTCATTTACAGTAGACCTACCCAGGCCCAGACCTTCTCTCCCATCGCTACTTCCATTACGCCTGTGACCAATGCCCAGGCTACATGGGCTGACATGAACAACGACGGATGGCCAGACCTCCTTGTTTCGGGGACCGACCCGCTCGGAACTTCCTCGCTGATGTACTATGCCAACAATGGGGATAGCACTTTCGATACCATGGAGATCGCCGCGCTGGCTCAGGTGCGGTTTGATCTGGCGGATTACAATCAGGATGGATTCATCGATCTGCTGGTGTCCGGAAAGACTGCGGGCGATGCGCAGGTGGTGCGGGTGTATCGGAATAACGGCGGCGCTTCCTTTACCGATATGGCGTTTGCGCTGGAGGGCATTACCTCGGGGGACGTATTGTGGGCCGATCTGGATCATGATGCCCGTCCGGAAATGGTGCTGTCCGGTCTGGATGCTTTGGGTGACGAAGTGCTGCTGCGCTATACCCCGGAAGGGGCGTCGTATGCTCCGGTGTCGCAGGCGATGACCCCACAAGCCTATGGCAGCCTGGCGGCGATGGATGCGAACAAGGATGGGCTGCCCGAGCTGCTGGTGACGGGCTATGATGCCCTCGGCCATCCGGAGAGCCCTGTGTACACCTTTGATGCGTCGCTGGCGGCCACGCTGTATGCCGAAGTGCCGGATGGGTATGCGCTGAACGCTGCGGAGGTGGCGGACCTCAATGAAGATGGCTATCCGGACCTCGTGATGACGGGGATCTCCGGGGACCTGGTGAAAGCGACGAATGTGTACTTCAATAACCAGATAAATGGGTTCACACGCTCCAGTATGGAGCTGGACAGTGCAGGGAGTTCATCCCTTGCCCTGGCTGACCTGAACCATGACGGGCTGCCCGACCTGGTACTGATGGGTCTGGATACTGACAATAATGCGTTGACCGGGTACTATACGAATGGCGGGGCTGGTGGCGGGTATGCGCTCATGGCGGCTCCCCATGCGCTGACTTCGCTCCACAGTGGCGCTGTGGCGCTGGCGGATTTTAACCGGGACGGGAGCCCGGATGTCTTTCAGACGGGTCAAAAGGCAGGTGGGCTGAGTGCCGGATTGTATGCTTCTGACATGCATCTTTCCATCACAAATCATCCACCCTCAGCACCGGGGGGCTTGTCGGCCGTCGTGCAGGACGGGGCGGTGACGCTGGGCTGGGGCGCGGCCACAGATGACCTGACGCACGCGCTTTCCCTGACCTACAATGTGTATATCAGTGCGTCGCCCGGCGGGGCTGACCTGGTGCTTTCGCCCCTGGCGGATGTGGCGACGGGCTACCGCCGGATGGCCCGGGCGGGGAATGCCGGGTATGCCACGGCGCTTACGGTCCGTGCGCTGCCGGAGGGCCGGTATTACTGGAGTGTGCAGGCGATTGACAATGCGTTTCAGGGGTCGGCGTTTGCCGGTGAGGCCACGTTTGTGGTTTGTGATCCGGTGTATATTGGGGCGGATACGGCCGTCTGCCATGGGGAGACGATCACCCTGGAGGCCGGCGAGGCCGGGGATGTGGTGAACTGGTATTCGGTGACGGAGGACGAGCTGCTAGCGGCGGATGTGCGCAGCTATGACCATTGGGTGGGTGCCCGGGATACGTTGGTGGCGGAGGTATCGCGTGCGGGCCTGGGCTGTGTGCTGTATGACACGGTTGTAGTGGATGTGAAGGGGCCGGTGGCGCTGGACCCGGGGCCGGACTTTGCGGTGTGCACGGGCGACTCTGCCACCCTGACCCTGACGGGTTTTGAGCAGGTGAACTGGTATACGGAGGCGGGGTTGCTGGCGGCTGACCAGTCGACCGTCTGGTGGCTGCCCGCCGATCCGGACACGGTGGTGGCGGAGGTATTCTTTGATGGTGGCTGTGTGCAGTACGATACCGTGGTGGTGGACCTGTATGCTCCGGTGGCCGTGGACCTGGGGCGGGATACGGCCCTGTGTGTGGGTGCGCCGCTGTCGCTGTCGCTGGAGGGCTATGCCTCGGTGAACTGGTTTTTGGAAAGTGCGGGGCCGGTGGCTGCTGACCAGGCGTCGTGGCTGGTGGAGGTGGAGACCGATGACGCGGTGATTGCCGAGGGGATCGATGCACATGGCTGTTCGGGTTTTGATACGCTGAGGGTGGAGGCGTTGTCCCTGCCTGCGCCGGACCTGGGGGCTGATACGGCGTTGTGTCACGGGGCCGTGCTGGAGCTGACGGCAGAAGGCTTTGAGGCTGTGAGCTGGTATGCTGCTGGGGAAGGGCCGCTGGGTGAGGGTCCTTCGCTGCAGCGAGCGGTGGTGGCCGATGATATGCTGGTGGTGGAGGTGCAGGATGCGGCGGGCTGTGTGAACCGGGATACGCTGGTGACGGAGGTGCTGCCGCTGCCGGTGGTGGACCTGGGGCCGGATGTGCAGGTCTGCGAGGGTGAGACCGTGCTGCTGCAGCTGCAGGATCCTGCTTTCGGACGGGTGGACTGGGTGGATGTGGCCGGCAATGTTTTGGTGGAGGATCAATGGTTTTATGCGCATGGGGCGTCTGCTGATGGCCAACCGGAGACCGACACGTTGGTGGCGGTGGTGACCAGTGTGGCGGGGTGTGTGGCTCGTGATACGCTCGTGGTGGCGGTAGATCCGCGGCCTGTTGTTACGCTTCGGGATACGACCGTTTGCGCGGGTACGGAACTGTCGCTGGCAGTGGAGGGCGACTGGGATGCGGTGAACTGGTACACTGCGGGTGACCAGGTGTTGGCCACGGATCAGCCGGTCTATGCGTTGGAGGCTGCGGCGTCGTTGACCCTTTGGGCGGAAGCGATCCTGGATGGTTGTGCGGGGTTGGACACGATGACGTTGACGGTGCACCCGTTGCCGGTTGTGGAGCTGGGGGAGGAACGGTCTTACTGTGTGGGTGACGCGATCAGCCTGGCGGTGGAGGATGTGGGCGTGGACTATGCGTGGCGGAATGCGGCGTTGGGGGTGCTGTCTTCGGGGTCTGTGCTGGAGGTGACGGCTGTGGCGAGTGATCAGTTTACGCTTCGGGTGGAGGATGCGGCGGGGTGTGTATATGAAGATACTGTGGCGGTGACCGTTTATGCGTTGCCGGAGGTGGAGATCATGGGAGAGACTGAAGCGTGTGCAATGAGTCTGGTGGAGCTTATGGTGGATCATGTGGATGTGGAATCGGTTCACTGGTATGATGCGGAGGATGTGACGCTGGGGGAAGCGTTGAGCCTGAATGTTGTCTTGTCGGAGTCGGGGCCGGTCTATGTCCGGTTGGAAGATATGAATCATTGTGTGGGTCGCGATACCGTGGAGGTGGTCGTGCATCCCCTGCCGGTGGCGGATGCGGGTGAGGATGTGTTTCTCTGTTATGGTACCGGGGATACGCTTGGTGGAAATGATGGGGAGGGCGACCTGGTGTTTCGGTGGGAAGGGGATGAGGCCGTTGCTGCTCCGGATGTGGCGAACCCTTATGTAGAACCGGTAGCGTCGTCGTGGTACTTTCTGGAGGTGACAGATGGTCACGATTGTGTGGCGGAGGATTCGGTGTTGGTGGAGGTGAATCCACGTATTGTGGTGGATGCCGGGCCAGACCGAGTGTATTGCCTGGGTGAAGAAATGACGATTGGCGGGGATCCCTCCGCTACGGGCAGCCTGCTCGACTATGTGTATCAGTGGTCACCCGGTGACGGGCTTTCAGCAACCTCGGTACCAAACCCTGTGGTGAGGGCTGAGGAAGATCAGACCTATGTGCTGTCGGTGACTTCCGGAGATTGCGAAGCTGAAACGGATACAGTCCGGGTGATGGTGCAGTCCCCGCCTGAGGTAGTTGTAAGTCCCACGCAGAGCATTGGGGCCGGGGCGTCTGTCAGGCTACAGGCTTCCGGGGGTGTTGCGTATCGATGGGCACCCGTCGAGCTGCTGGATGCTGCGGAGGTGGCCGAGCCCCTGGCGACGCCTTTTAAACATACGACGTTCACGGTGGAGGTATGGGATGCGCTGGGGTGCGTGACGGTAGACACGGTGGTGGTGCTGGTGCAGAACAACCTGTTTATCCCCAACCTGTTCACCCCCAATGGGGATGGCAGCAACGACTTTTTCCGGGTGTATGGCTCGGGGGTTAGCGAGCTCCGGTTTTCGGTGTATGACCTGAACGGGGAGCTGCTCTACCGCAGCACGCAGCCGGAGGAGGCCTTGTCGACGGGCTGGGACGGCACGTCAGGGGGCCGGCCGATGGGCAATGGCACCTATGTATGGACGATCGAGGGGACGTTTTTTGATGGGAGTCCGCTGCGGTTTAATGATCAGGTGCGGGGGACGGTGAAGTTGTTGAGGTGAGGGGGGGTGCCTGCGGTGGGATTGAGGAGGAGCAGTGACTTTTACTTTACTGTATATTTAATTTCTTTTTTTAACTGATATGGTTTAAGGAACTCTTTATTTTTTGACCCTTCAAATTCAATTCTATAGGTGAACGTTCCCTTTTCTGTTGGAGTAAATTCAATGTATCCAACACCATTTTTTATATTTATTGGTTTTCCATTACATCTTATTTCAAGAATTTCTTCAATGTTTGATGAATAGGCAGCTAGGTATATTTTAGCCTTGTATTGTTCACCGATGTTCACCGATTCCTTTTCTGGGATAATGAATGATTCTACTTTGTCAAATTTAATTTCTTGCGCACCAATCAAATCAGATAGATCATTAATTAACTCGCGTGAAGCGTATGCTATTTCAAACCGTACATTTGATTTGAAATAATTTGGAGCTGTCAAGGTGTTAATGTCTTCTGTATACGGATTTATTTCGATGACCTGTGTTACACTGGATTTCCATCTATTGAAAAGGTCTTTTACTTCTTCTCTAGTTTGAGATTTATCAAGTTCATCAAAAGCTGCGTCGGTTATGCTGTCCACAACTAGTAATTTCTCCTTGACATTAAATTTGTCGAAGATTAAGTCATCTACTCGCCTGATATAGTTTTCAATCTCTATTTCCTTTAATTCAATAGATCTTTTTGATAGAGTATTTAGCCTTTCAGTTGGATCAGATTGTGAGCAGGCACCCAAAATAATCAAGGTCAGAAAAATAATATGCTTATACATCGAATAGTCGCTAACATTATGCTTTCTTTCACTAAATGCAATATAACTACTTATATCATGTGATAAATCTAAGGTATTTTGATCATACAGGTGTGCAGGAAGGGGGGAATGTTTGTGGTTTGGGGGGGAAGGGTTAGGGTCGCTGCGGTGGGGATGGGGATGGGGAGTATATCTGCTATTTGTAAAAGTTAGACCATTCCCCAGTTGCTGGAAATTGAAATTCTAGGTTCTTTCGTTCATCTTTGTTTAGTGAGTTGTAATAGTATGCAAACCTTGAGAGTTCTTGTTCCCCTTTTCCCATCTTCCAATACATGTCGGATGGATTAATGTTAGGATGGAGTTGCCACGGAGGTAGAATATCGTTCGTATATTTTTCTAAGTATTTGAATGGTATTTTTTCTGTTGGAATTTCACGGATCTTAGATTTCAGCTTTATTCCGTGAATGACGTTTTGAAGCCTTAATGCAATGTTCTCTCGCTTAGCGATTTCAGTGATAATGTTCTCAATGGTCATTTCACCACTTTCGATCAAGCCACGAATAATTGCATCCGACTTAGAAGTTGTATCGAAGACGTTAATATGATAATTAGGTAGTTCGTTCAGAAGTACAACCCATTCTCCGTAAGTGCTGTTTGGAAGAGAAATTACTTCCTTCGTTCCACTAAGAGTAAGATAAGTGTTAATTCGATACTTCAATATGCTCGAAATTCTGGCAATGCTATAATATTTACTATGTTACAAAAAGTGTAACACAACTACTTATATCATAGATAAATCTAAGGTATTTTGATCATACAGGTGTGCAGGAAGGGGGATTGTTTGTGGTTGGGGGGGGGAGGGAAGGTAAGAGGGACGGTGCGGTTGTTAAGGTGTGGGGGGCCATTCATCAAACCGTTTGTTAGAGCCTGTTAATACCTTCTAATTCCTACTGGATGAATGTGCTGATCTGTTTTAATTGTTGTGAAATATTGAGTTGAAATTACAAGTTGATCTGGCAGCTAAGAATATGAATAATTATTAAGCCCGACAAAACACTAATTTTGTTCCTCATCCGTGCAAGATTCTGTAGTTAATCACTTTACCGTTCTCAAGCTCAAGAATTAGAGATCCAGTATCTATTCCATGTCTAGCCATACCGAGATAATAACTCATGTTCGAGTCACTTTGATCGGACGGAGTTCCCAGAAGTACAATTATTTCTTGGGTTGTCATGCCTATCAGTTCATAATTGGTAGTTAGACTGTGAGTCATATCCCATCGCAGACATGCGTTCATTTCAGTCTCTTCCCAGGTCTTCCATATTTCTGAGTTGAAGTCAGTTCGGTTTCTAAAGTTCTCAATGTACGGGCTAAAAACAATCAGAGCTACAAAGCCAAAGTAACAGATGGTTACAACACCAATAAGCCCAGCAACAAGTTTCAAAAATTTCATGACTATCAAGTTGAACTAATTTAGCTCAAACATTTTACTATGTTATAAAAAGTGTAACACAACTACTTATATCATAGATAAATCTAAGGTATTTTGATCATACAGGTGTGCAGGAAGGGGGGATTGGTTGTGGTTGTGGTGGGGTGGGATCGGAGTCGTTGTGTTGGGATTGAGGAGGTGGAAATCGAAAGAAGGAAAGTATGTAGCATTCACCCCCCAATAGATTATTCATGAAATCGTTTATTAGCACATTTACTCGATGCAATTTTCGTTGATCAATTTTTCAGTAATTATGATCCCTCCAAGTTCCCTGGCTTTGTACAGAGACTGGCATGCGTTGATGGTATCTCCTTCATTAAGGAGGATTAAGGCGTTGTTCCTGTAGGCATAGGAGTTATTCGGTTGGAACGAGAAAGAGCGTTCAATGTCTTTCTTAGCTTGATCGATGTTGCCAAGTCCTAAGTTGGCATATGCTCTGTTGTTATAAGCCACCCCGATCCAAGTTGAATCTTTGGCAAGTAATAATGAAGTATCCGCATAATTCTTTCCAAGTTCAAAATACCCACCATCGTTTAAGTAATATGACATATTGGTCGCCCATACATGTTCAGTGGGATGATAGCTTTTGAGTTGATAGAAAAGTTGAGCCATTTCCTTATAGTATCCACTATCTCCATATGCACTCCCCAAGTAAAGAAGAGATATTAGATCGTCAGGTTTTTTTCTTAGAATTGACTGATATGTATAAAAAACAGAATCATAATTCCCCATTCGTTCGAAGGCTCGCGCACGAAAATTGTACAACTTCACAAAGACAGAGTCGGTTACATCCTCTTCATTCAAATATCTCTAAACCTCAGTTAACACTCTTCTGTTGTCGGATGATTGCAAATATCCTTCAAGTGAGTTGTAGAAGTCATCGATTTGAGCTTTCAAAGTAAATGAAAAGAGTACCGAAACAACTAGAGTTAGTATTTTCTTCATGCAGTCATTGTTTCTAACATTTCACTATGTTACAAAAAGCGCAACACAACTACTTATATACCTGATAAATCTAAGGTATTTTGATCATACAGGTATGCAGGAAGGGGGGTTGCTTACACTTTTCAATCATCCTGAAGAGTTCAATTCCCACCCTTGCCAGACTCTTACGCTAAAGCTTTCACCGGCGGCCGAAGCCTTTGGCGAAGGACTCAGCGTCAGCGTGGGGGGCTCTTGATACTTTTTCTTGTCAAAAAGTATCCAAAAGACAACGGAAAATGAATAAGTGCACGGCTCCCGATAGCTATCGGGACGCACCACACGCCTCCCACAAGGCCAACCTCCAGCAACACACCTTCGCGCTATCCGCCGCCATTTTCCGCCAGCCGCCGTGATTGCATATTCAGTTTTTCAGAAATTCGCTTTGAAGATAAAAGCTCGATTTAGCTTCGGACCTACCAGATTACAATCCTGCGTCTTATTAGGGTAGTCACTATTGCTTAATCAATCTAAGGCATTTTGATCATACAGGTGTGCAGGAAGGGGGGATTGGTTGTGGGGTTTAGTCAACAGAGTAGTTGTTGCAGTGAGGGGGAAGGAGTTGCTTTGGTAACTTTAAGAGGTAAGAGTATTATCTCATTATATGAGTTACATGAAAAAATAATGTTGAGTCCACATTATTGAAATGAAAATTTACTCCGGCTGAAAAGTCTGTTTCATAAGTTGTTAAGAAATATGTTTGCTGCACATGACCATTTTCATCAATAACTAATGCTTGACCTTGATTGAGAAAATGTTCAGCTATATACTCCATATTATCAGGAATATATTTTTTGTCTTCGGGAAAGTGATTCCAAATTGTTTCAAAATACAAAGTATCGCTCAGGGATCTTTCTTTTGAAATTACCTTATAAAGATGTTTATATGACTTTTCCTTTTTCCTTTTTAAACAATAATCCACTATTGAATCAGTGTTAAGAATAATTTCCGAATTTTTGTCTCGAATGTGTAATTGAGAAGTAAAAATCTCTGAGTTACATTTTAATAAATGCCATGCCTCTCTAACACTGAATGTATCATCAAAATTATCACCAGGAGTTTTGTCAGGTACGATTTTATAGGTCGAATCAACTGAAAGAATCTCAGCATTGATTTTCAAATTGTTAATCAGTAAAGATTGAATTTTTGTTTCAAGCAAATGAAGAGCATCATTCTGTTGACTTCTAACCATTTGTATGGTTAAGGTGAAAGACAATATGATGAATAAGATTCTATACATTAGAATTGGGTATTGGCTGACAATATTCCTCAACACATTACATTAGAAGACATGTAAAACGTAGATAAATCTAAGGTATTTTGATCATACAGGTATGCAGGAAGCGGGGATTGTTTGTGGTTTTGGGGGAAGGGTTTAGTGTCGTGTGGTGGGGCTGAGGAGGGGAAAGCAGGCACTTTGCAGAAGGCTAAGTATGACCATGAGCCATCATCGTTTGTTAGATTCTTTAATTTCGAATTCTATTTCTCTTTTTAAACTTCTCTAACAGCAAATCATAAACCGATCTGTCACCAAGTTCTGCAGCCAATTGGAAGTACTCGTAAGCTTTTGATATTTCTTGAATCTGTTCAAGACCAATGGCCAGCTGGAGTTGATTAATTGGCTTTTCCGTCAAGCATGGATTCATAGTGTGCTTATCATGTGTGAGTTTAATCCCAATTGTTTTGGCGCTATGTTCGGAATTATTTGTTTCTTCAAGTTCAACTATGAATAAACTATCTGACAATTGATGCGATAAATCCTTCAAATCAAGTTGGATTGCATTACCATAAATTTTTCTTTTAAGTAAAATTTCATCAAATATGGATTTAATCGTTATGCTATATTCAATATCACGAAATTCGGGATTCTGACTAGTCCAAATTAAACAAATAGGTTCTTCAATATTTATTCTCGCAGATTGCTCCAGAGGAAAGATATACTCAATATACCCTGGATGGTGAACGTAGCTTCCCGCTCGCCAGGGTGCAAGTTCAGAGGTGTTTAATAAATATCGTAAGCTTATTTTTTGAACAGGCGAATCTACTTTTACAAGTTCATTTAGAGATCTAATTGACACTGAAGTATCCCCATCAATTTCAAGTAGTATTCCTGAATAATGAGCAAGAAGGATATATCCGCTATCCAATTTTATAGTATCCTCCCAATCAAAGATTTCCCACCCATCAACAAGTACTCCGTTTGATTTGTAACTTGACTCTGCATATAGGCATTCAAATGGAAAACTAATTTCTGTTTCTTGCACTAATGGAGGATAAGTCATGGTAACAGTTCTGCACGAAAAAATAATTAACCATAGTAAGGGAAGTAGTCTTTCCATCTGTCGGTTATTGAATCTAACATTTACTATGTTACAAAGAGCGCAACACAGCTACTTATATCATAGATAAATCTAAGGTATTTTGATCATACAGGTATGCAGGAAGGGGGGGTTGTTTGTGGTTTGGGGGTGAGAGGGTCAGAGTGACTATGGTGGAGCTGAGGATGAGGAAAGTTCAACTTTCAGATTTGTCGGCAGTTCGCTTATAGGAATTGTTAGGTTTAAAGTCTGATATTTCTTTTTAGTTATTTCAATATTTAGTTGATCCATAGTTAGCAACCGTAAGGGAAAATTAATTTTAAATTCTCCATGCCTGTTGGTCTTGATCAAAATAAGAGGATTATCGATCTGGAATTTTGCTTTCTTTATTGGATGGCTGTTTTGATCGGTTATTGTTCCTGTAAGCCCAACCGTCGAATATGTTATTTGTTGTATTAGATCACCAAGAGCATGAATTATTGGATCTGATTCTTCAGTTGGGGCCCATCGTTGAATTTTATGATAACCAAGATTGGTTTTAACTTCAAATGTCCAAGTATAACCGTCCACTCCAAAGCGATTATTTGTTGGAGCAAGATTGTAAAATTCTGAATTCACCAGTTTGAACAGTTCGTATCCAATCTTATCATTTAGATTAAAAGCATGTTCGGGAAAGTGAGATTCCCCACCATTTTTTATGACGATTGAGAATTTACTTTCTCCCTTTTGTATTCTATAAATCTCAGTAGGATTAAAGGCGTGAGCGGCAATCATTCTTATTACACTGTCTTCGATTATTGAATCAAAAGGCAATTCATTATATGACTTCAAGAAATCAAGTTCGTTTTGGAGTTGACTTGATCCATTGTCTTGTGCATATAATCTGATGGAAAATAAAACGTATATAACTAGGATTATTCTCATGCGTTAATTCCACATTTCACTATGTTACAAAAGGTGCAACACAACTCCTTATATCACCTGATAAATCTAAGGTATTTTGATCATACAGCTGTGCAGGAAGGGGGGTTGGTTGAGGTTTGGGGGGTGGAGGGTTTAGAGGCATTGTGGTGGGGGAGATCTGGTTCTTGAAGTTACTTTGAGGAAAGAGGGAATTTCATGTTGTTCCATTCTGGCTTCCACTCCAAAAAGGTTTCCATTCCAGTTATGAGATGATCTCGTTTGCAGGCTAATCTCCATATTATAGCCTTTTGATACTCTGATTTTGTGTTTATTATGTCCCAGTCTGAATAAGTGAAATCATAATTATCTGATTTCGGATTGTATGCTATCGTTAAAGTTTGTTGGTAGTTCAGTTTACCTTGTTTGTCAGGTTTACTTATCAGGAGTCTTCCTAAAGACATTCCTGGAAACAGAAATTTGGAAAGGCTTGTTGATTTTATCCAAGTGATCAATTCAAGGAGTTCTACAGTTGTGAAGTTAGAATGCTCAAGTTGTTTGTAAATTTTGAAGACATCATCCCATGCAATACTAAGCATCTCACCAGAGTAGGCTAGCTTTTCGAAATCTGCTATCATCTCATGTTTTTGAACCATGTGGAATAAGTGACTCTCGGTGGTTTATTACGAACAAATACCCCA
The DNA here is from genome assembly GCA_965228595.1 of Cyclobacteriaceae bacterium. GTDB lineage: Bacteria > Bacteroidota > Bacteroidia > Cytophagales > Cyclobacteriaceae > UBA7330. Next base: position 2,656,671 of record OZ245828.1, read on the forward strand.
TAAATCTAAGGTATTTTGATCATACAGGTGTGCAGGAAGGGGGGATTGTTTGTGGTTGGGGGGTGAAAGGTTTAGGGTCGTTGTGGTGGGTTGAGGAGGGGAATGCCAAATACGACCCATGTTGAGTTTCTATCCTTTGAGCAGTTTATCAAGCTGAGATGTTTGATATACGGGAATTCCAGTCAATGATTTTGAAAGTCGTTTATCACCAGTCCATAATGCACATTTTAATTCCAATGCCAGGGCGACAAAAGCAATATCATCCATGTCAACATTAGTGGTTAGTTGCTCTGCTTTCATCCAGTTGTTTGAAGAAATTTGCCCTTCATCAATGAATGTTATTCTTCGTGTTGCAATATGTTGCAGTTCCAAAAACTGCTCTGGATTAATCCCCAAGCCCTTAGATATTTTGTCTTGATGATTGGAAAGTTCAAGTAGTAAGTATGTTGGAGCATACAGGTTTAAGGATGTTCTTCTTGATAAAATATTGGCAATGTTTCCGTTGGTATTCCACATTGCACTAAAAACAATATTCGTATCAACTACGATGTTCACTTAATGAATCGACTTCTGTTTTTACTCCACCAGGATTTATTTACTTCTGATGCGAATTTATCAACCTCTTGTTGGGTTGCCTTACTTTTGGAGGTTAGTTCGGCATACCTGATCAGATCCAGGATCTCCTGAAGCTTTTCGGAGTCCTGAGTGAGTGGAATTCTCACTAATATCTCTTTGTCTAATCGTTCTACTCGCATATTGTAAAGATACGGATAAATTATTGGGATAGTTCAATTTGACCTTACGGGGATCAAGGTATTTGGTAACCTTTAACGAATTGATAAATCTAAGGTATTTTAATCATACAGGTGTGCAGGAAGGGGGTGTTTGTGGTTAGGTGGTTTGTAGTATCGGAGTTGCTTGGGGGGAGGAAATGAACAGGTATGCTACTTTTTCTCGTTTACTGGAAATTGACCTGTTTTTAGAAAAAACTGCACCACTTAAGTGATTAATAATCAATCATATAGGATGGAGTATGCAAATTATGGTATTGGTATACTAAAATTTATTGTACATCTCCTGTGTACTCATGAAAGACTTAAATTTCTTGAGTTTTTCAGCGAACACATTGAAATAATCCTTCTCTTCTTCGGAAGTCATATCTTGTATGTCTTTTCCAATTTGAATACGTCTGGCTCTCATTAATTCAACAGCATCAATGCAAGAGACTCAGCTTGCTTTCCTTTAGTTTATCGCTATCTATAGATAGATTAAGTTAAAATACGCATCACATATACGGGTATATTATAGATATCAAGTATATTACATATACATGATACGGTATTTGAGCCAGCTAACCAGAAATATCCGGAAACATGGGGTGCTCCTTACCCTCCTTCTCCTCCTCTCCCACCTGCTCCCCGCCCAGGACGCCCTCCACACCCTCAACCAATTCACTCCCCTGCTCTACCAGCCGGCGACACCGGTACTGGACCATGCTGCCACAGTCAGCTTTTTTCATGATCAGTACGATATCGGGTCCGGGGACTACATCACCAACAATGTGCTCAATGCGGAGCTACCTCTGACCAACCAGGTGAATGGAAACCGGTACCTGGGTGTAGGGCTGGGCTTCGTGGAAAAAGACTTTGGGCAGTCAGATCTGCTGAAAACGCAGCAATTCGATCTGGCATTTGCCACGAGTATCCGGATTGCTTCCAACCAGCTTTTGGCGATGGGACTTTCCGGGAGTTACGTTAATAAACGGACCTCGCTCGAGCGTCTTTCGACCGGGTCTCAATGGATACAGGAAGAATTCCGCTACGATCCGAATGCCAACCTGGGTGAAGCATTTGTCCAAAGGCGGGTGAACTATCTCAGTCTGGGGACAGGCATCTTCTGGAGCGTGAGCCATGAAGATCAGGAAAGGTTTTTCGTCTCGGCCAGTGCTTTTCATCTCAACACACCGGGAGAATCATTTTTTGGAGAGTACTCGGAAGTCCCCATGACCTACCTGCTCAGCTCAGGGATTACGTTGGTTCGAAGCCGTCGGTTTGAGGTGGAGCCGCAGCTCTATATCACCCGGTCAAACCAGAAGAATGAGTATCAACTGGTCAGCTCGGTGAAATACACGTTTGACAATACCAATCCGTATGACCTCGTGCAGCCGGGTTCGCTGGAGCTGCTCGTTAATGCGGGGACGGTACCGGATATTGGGCTGGGTCTGGTCTGGCATCAGCCGAATTTTAAGCTGGGAGGCAGTTATTATATCCCCGTTGGTCAGTCGGTGGACTATTATCAGAGCAGGTTCCAGATTGCAGTAGGCCTTGGACTGATCACATGGAAGCGGGAACCTCAAAAGGTTGTGATTGAGTCGCACGAGCCACGACGATTTGATTTTCGGGAGCAACGCGCACAACCCGAGCAGCAGGAATCGGAAGTCCAGCAGATCAATGAGAAGCTCAATGAACTGGATGAGGTGCGGTCGCTCCAATTTGAGCTGACCAAAGATTTCAAGTTCAATTTTGGAGAGGCTGAGCTGATCGGGAAGAATGACCCATTCCTGAAGGACCTCGTTCAGATGCTCAAAGAGCACCCCGATTACCGATTAAAGATCATTGGTCATACCGATAATGTGGGTTCACCACAGGCCAACCTGACCTTATCCCGGGATCGTGCTAAAGCAGTGGAGGATCACCTGGTTTCAAATGGTGTGGATGCAGGTCAGGTTACGACAGTCGGGATGGGAGATACTCAGCCGGTTGATGAAGGGTATACCGAGGAAGCCAAAGCGAAAAACAGGCGAGTCGAATTTATCATTTACATAGACAGATAAAGTTGAGAAGCATCAAAACGATATTGATTGTGCTTTTATCCGGCAGCTCCTGTTTCCTCAACGCTCAGAACTTAGAGACAATAGGTCAGGGGAAAGCATTTTCGATTTCGGGTGGACTCAACATCAACCAGGTCTTCTACCAGGCGGATGGTGTAGAAAACCGAAGAGATCCCTATAATTATTTTATTGCAGGTAATCTCAACCTGGCCATCTATGGCTGGAGTGTTCCTTTTTCATTTTCCTACTCGGATCAAAACACTTCCTTTCAGCAGCCTTTCAACCAATACGGGATGAGCCCCACCTACAAAAATGTTACGGCGCACATCGGCTTTCGCAGCATGAACTTTTCCAGGTATAGCCTGGCCGGGCATCTGTTCCTGGGTGCCGGGGCAGAGGTGGCTGTGAATGAAAAACTGAAAGTGGCGGCCATGTACGGACGGCTGAATAAGGCAGTGGAGTCTGATACTAGTCAGTCCCTGAATACTCCCGCCTACAAACGGATGGGAGGAGGAGCGAAGGTCACTTACGGCACGGCGGAGAACTTTGTGGACCTCACCTTCTTTAAGGCTAAGGATGATGTGGAGTCAATCTCCAATCCACCGACAGAAGAAATCAAACCTGAAGAGAACCTGGTATTAGGGTTGGGCGTTGGAGTCAGTCCTCTTAAAGGGCTATCATTGAAAGGTGAGATAGCCGGGAGTGCACTCACTACTGATACCCGTGCTGAGCAGGTGTCAACAGGTAACATCTATGATCACCTGAACTTCCTGATCCCACAACGGGTATCATCGTCCTTTTACAAGGCCATGAACGGGACGGTTTCGTACCAGTTTAGTCAGTATGTTTTTGGTGTGAACTACGAAAGAGTAGATCCCGGGTACCGGACGCTGGGGGCCTATTATTTCAACAATGACCTGGAAAATATCGCGTTGATCCACCGATCGTCCTGGCTGCAGCAAAAGCTGAACCTCAACCTGCGTGTTGGGGTTCAGAAAAACAACCTGGACAATACCGAGCTGAGCTCTATGCGGAGGGTGTCCATGTCCGGATCAGTTAACTATCAGATCACGCCCCGGTTCACCACACAATTCAACTACTCCGATTTCAATACCTATGTCAATTTCCGTCCCCTGGTGGAAGTGATCGATCAGTCTACCCCGTATGACAACCTGGATACACTCAACTATCACCAGCTGGCCCGGCAGGCTTCTTCTAATTTTAACCTCGTGCTGAGTGAGCGGAAGGAGTCCAGGCAAAATCTGAACGTCAACTTTTCCTATCAGGAAACCACGGAGGGCAGAGCCGCTGAAGATACTTATTCAGGTACACGTTTCTACAACCTCAATACGGCCTATATACTCAGTATGGGAGAGACCGGCTGGTCGTTCAATCTGGCGGGGAACGTCAACCTCACCCAGGCGCAAATCAACAACCTGATTGTGGGTCCTTCTGCTTCTGTTCGAAAAAGTATGCTGGACAACAAGCTATCCACCCACCTGACCTTTTCCTACAACCAGGCCCGGGTGGAGGGAGCCATTGCTACCCGAATCTACAACCTCCGGGCCGGAGGGAATTATACCTTCAAAGAGGTGCATCAGTTTACCCTCAACATGACCGCCATCGATCGCAACAGTCCGGGCAAGGAACCGGCCAGCCATTTCCGGGAGTTTGTGGCAGAGGTTGGGTATAATTATCGGTTTGGAGGAGGGTGAGGTTTTTGGTGTTAAAGAAGCAACTATTTAAATTAGTAATATGTTATGGAAAATATGAAGGAAAGAGTAAGCCAATTGGAGTTTCTCACTGCAGAGATTTTTCAAAGAATGGATGTCCGGGATGCCAGGCAGGACAAGCTCAATTCATTGCTTTCAGTTATTTCGGTGGCAGCTGTGATAATGGCTAGCTTAAGTTTTGTCGCTACCTTCTATATTATCTTTTCTTGAATTTTGATTTTAACACCCGGGTCCGGGCAAAGAAACAGGAAGCCATTTCCTGGTAGTTTGTGCAGTTATCCCTTATTCGCGCAAGTGTTTTCCACTTGTGTGATAAGTACAAGATTGCCCAAGGTTCAAAAAGAGTATCTTTTTAGAATGAAGATGAGAATAAACAGATATCGCAGGTCTGCGAGGGACACTGTCCATGGGTACATGAGACTGTGTTAGTTATGCAAAGGTTCAATATCAGCCAGGATATTTTTTACGCTGGTAACAACTTCCTCACTAGTTTTGGAGAACTGAATTTAGCTTTGGATATTAGACCCAATTAGGATGAAAAAAATAACTTTAATACTTGTATTCGCTTCCATAGTAGCAGTGACAAACGCTCAAACGAAAATAATCGCCCACCGTGGATTTTCCAGTGTAGCCCCGGAAAATACTTTGCTTGCCTTTCGTAAGGCCATTGAAGTGGGTGCCGACTATTTCGAGCTGGACGTCCAGCGATCCAAAGACAACAAGGCCATGGTGATCCATGATGCCACCATTGATAAGACGAGCAGCGATAATCAGACGGGTGAAATCGTTCAAATGAATTCCAAGGAGTTGAAAAATATCAAAGTCGGGTATACGAAGAAATTCGGTGACAAATATGCCGATGAGAAGCTACCCACGCTGAAGGGAGCCCTTGAAGTGGCCAAAGGAAAAATTAAAGTTTGCATAGAAATTAAGTCTTATGGACTGGAGCAGGAGGTACTGGAAGCGGTGAACGAGCTGGAGATGAATGATCAGGTCATCATCTTTTCATTCTACTACCCTGTACTGGCAAAGATCAGAAAGCTGGATAATAAGATCCCCATTCTATATCTAATCAGTGAGGCCGATGAAATGACGGTTGACTACGCGAAAGTCATTGATGCCAAAGCCATCGGTGTGGGGAGCCGCACCGACCTCACAAAGGAGTACATTGATTTTGCCCACCAACAGGGTGTAGAGGTCTGGCAATGGACTGTCAATGATGAAGAGAAAATGGAAAGTCTCATGGACATAGGATTAGATGGGTTGATCACTGACTATCCGGATAAGGCGTTGGCGTTGAGGAAGTAGGGGTTTGATTGTCTGGTAAATGGAAAACGCGGAAGAAACTTCCGCGCTAATGGGGGCTGGTCTGTGAGCCACAGATCAGGGTGATTAAGATGATTAAAAATGCGCGGAAGAAACTTCCGTGCCAGGAGTGGGTTTACAGGGGGCTGGTCTGTGAGTCACAGACCAAGGTGATTAAGAGGTTTTGATTGCCTGGTAAATGGAAAACGCGGAAGCAACTTCCGTGCTAATGGGGAGTAAGGTTATTTGGTAAAGGATTTACCTCCTTTATAAAAATCCTGTAGCTTTTAAAATACCACTTAATGCAACAGTTCCAGCCCAAAAAATAAACATCCATTTTATTATATCAGCCTTAAGGTTAGCTAAGTCTGACTTGGTTGCTAAAGTGTCTCTGGATTTATCAAGATCCTTTGAAATTTTACTCTCAATTGTTTGAAGTAAAAGTTTGGATTCCTTTTCTCCTAATTTTTTCTTGATCGCATCGTATAATTCCAATTCCAGCGTATTTAGAGTAAACAAATTTAATATTGAACAGATAGTTTTGCGAATTAATGCCATAGTTGTTCCCCTTATTTCGGCGCAGATTCCGTCAGTGAACCTGCTAATTGATACAATCACATAAGGAACACTTTACTGGGAATAAATATAGATCAGCATTTACGTTGTCTTAGCCATCCGTTCCAATATCTCCAGGGTGGAATCTACCTCGGCCTCAGTGTTGATCACGCAAGGGGTGAGACGCGCGTAGGAGATGCGATAAGGAGAGCTGCTGGCGATCACACCAGCGTCATGGAAACGCTTCACGGTTTCGGTGGCATCCAGGTTACCGACGATGAAGCAGTTGATTCCAGCGGAAAGCTCGGGGTCTATCGGGGTTAGGAGGTCTACACCCTTAATGTCCTGCATGCCTTGTTTGAGCCGGGTGTTGAGTGCGGTGGTTCGTTGATGAACCCGATCACGGCCCATGGTCATCTGAAATTCGAAGGCCGAATCCAGTGACCAGCGATGGTCGAAGGCGTGAAAACCTCCTGGACTCATGAGCTCATGAAAGGTGGGCTCACGATCAGGCGCCATACCCATCCAATCAAGGTAGGGGAAATCAGAGAACTGAGGAATGGTGGGACGGATAAAATCCCAGGCGTCCTTGCGGGCATAAAGTACACCTGTGCCGCGGGGACCAAAGATCCACTTGTGGGTACCAGCAGAAAAGTAGTCACAGCCAAGCCCAGAGATGTCTTCATCCTGGTTGCCAAATCCATGCACACCATCTACAGCAAAGTAGATCCGCTTTTCTTTAGCGCGGTCAGCATTGGCCTCCCGGATCACTTCGGAGATGGCCCTGATGGGAAGTTTTACACCGGTGCAGGACTGTACCCAGGTCACCGCTACCACACGGGTCTTGTCGGAGATGGCTTTGGCAATGTTGGCGGTCACCTCTTCCACAGTCACGGTCCTGGGGTCGGCATATTCGTCAATCCTGCGGTTGGTGGCTCCGGTCTTTTCACACACGAAGTCGATGGACTTGTCGGTGACGTAGTGGTCATGGGTGGTGGACAGGATTTCATCACCGGGATTCAGCTTCATTCCGTTGAACAAGAGCGAGGTGCCCATGGTGGTACTGTCGGTCAACGCGACTTCTCCGGGGTCTACACCCATGTATTTTGCTGCTACCTGGGCCACGATGCCTTCTGCAGTCTGGAAGTGTTCTTCCCAGTAGGTGGCCGGACTGGCATCAAAAGCCTGGCGCTGTCGGGCGATGGCATCAGCGACCGGTTTGGGGTGGGAAGCGAGCAGCATCTGGGCCATTTGTATCATGGAGTGGTCCAGGGGAAACTGGGCTCGTACGCCCTCCCAGGTGCTGAGGTCCGAAGTCACAGCTGCCGCTGCCGCTTGTGTGTTCTCGGATCCACAGCCGGTAAGGGCGGCAGGAAGGGTCAATGCTGTGCCGATGGAGACACCTGAGGAACGGAGGAATAATCGTCTGTCCATGATGATGGGGGTTAATGTTTTTAAGGGTGATATCTGCACTGAATTTACAGAAAATATCCATAGTAATAAAGGGGATAGGTTGTTGTAGTTTTATCGCTACATCGATAATGAGCCTTTGCGAAACTCCGAGGGTGCCAGAATAGCATTGATCACATAGGACTGACCCTTTGCATTCGCTTTTCGGGCAGCTTTCAAGGCCTCCGCGAATTCCTCCATGTTCTCTGCCCTGCATCCGTCTGCACCAAAGGCTTTAGCGACATACTCATAATCTGAGTGGGCAAGGGCTGTACCAGTAGCGTCTTTCAAAATGTCCACCTGGTCACGGGCGATCTGATTCCAACTGGCATCATTCCCTATGATGGCAATTACGGGCAATTGGTGTCGCATAAAGGCGTCCATTTCCATCAGACTGTAAGCGGAGCTGCCATCACCATAGATGATAAATACTTCCGCATTCGGATGTGCAGTTTTGGCTCCAAGAGCAAAACCACCCCCTACACCCAGCGTGCCAAAAGCACCCGGGTCCAGCCAGGAGAGGGGCTTCCGCGGGGCAAGCGTATAGGAAGCAGTGCCCACAAAATCTCCTCCGTCGGCGATGATGATGGAATCGTCAGTCAGCTTCTTGTCCAGATACTGAAAGAGCTGTAATGGGTTAATCCCTTGCTTGCCTGTGGTCTGAGCCTGACCTTGTATTTCCTGAGTCCTTCCTTCTTCATTCTCCAGGAGTTCGGTTTTCCAGTCAGACCAGTTGTGTGTTTTCTGTTTGATCTGACGGGACCACTCGCAGATGAATGTATGTGGATCGAAATGGATGGCCAGGTTGGGTTTTCGGTTTTTATACAGATCTGTTCGATCCCGGTTGATGCCGACATAGGTGGCCCGGCCCAGGTGGTTTCCGTAGTCCAGCCGAAAATCACAAGGTACCCCACACAAGATCACCAGGTCAGCTGATTTAAGTGCAGCCTTACGCCGGTGACGAAAATGTAACGGATGATTGGCCCCCAGGAGTCCTCGGGCCATGCCCGAGAGGTAGGTTGGAATACCCAGCGACACCACGGCAGCAGCCAGTTCTGCGATGTTTTCCGGCTGGGTAATGGCTCCACTACCCACCAGCAATACGGGTTTTTGACTACTCGCGACCAGCTGCTGAATTTTTCCGACATTGAAGGATTGGGAAGGTTGCGGTCTGTCAATGACATTTATTGGAATATCCTGCCCGGAAAAAAGGCCGTTGATATGACGATCGATGTACCAGTTGGTAAGCTTCTGAGTCATCGTCTTACCTTTGGTTTTTGCCTGAATATACCAGCTGCGTATGAGCTCTTCGGGATACAGAATGTCTACGGGCAGCTCTAAAAACACGGGTCCGGGAGTGCCTTCCAACGCCATTTCAAAAGCTTTGGTAAGTCTGGGTATGATTTCTTTTCTCTTTGTGACCGCCCCTGCCCATTTCACATTGGGCCGCATCAGGCTGAGCTGGTCAATGTCCTGCAGAGCGCCACGTCCTTTCAGCAGCGTGGGAGCTGCTCCACCGAGCAACACAAGGGGTGACTGTGCCATCAAGGCATTTTGCAAAGCCGTAATAGAATTGGTGATACCTGGACCTGCGGTAACGGCAACTACACCCAATTTACCAGTAAGACGCGCCGTGGCATCAGCTGCAAAAACGGCGTCTGCCTCATGACGGGTGTCAATGACACGGATGCCACGGGCTTTCGAGGCCACCAAAATAGGTGAGATATGTCCCCCACAAAGGGTAAATAGCTGTGGTATATTTTGTCTGAGTAAAAATTCAGCAACGAGCTCACCTCCGCTTAATGTATCCATGATATTTTCTCTTCTTTTTCATAAACCAATTTCAAAGCATCTTCATATTTCTCGGAAAGGGCATTGCGCTTCATCTTCAAACTGGGGGTGAGCAATCCGTTTTCAGTGGTCCACTCTTCATTGACCACGATCACTTTTTTAAGCTGCTGGTACCTCGACCCCTTTTGATTGAATTCCTTCATAACCTTCAATAGGAGCTGATCCATTGCCTGTTTGGATTTATTTCTGCCTACCCCGGAAAGCACCACCAGCACAAATGGTTGTGCATATTTTGATCCAAGTACACAGGCCTGATCAATTTCCACCAGATTAATAAATTGTTGTTCTATCGGGGCAGGAGTTATGTATTCTCCCTTGGAGGTTTTGAAAATATCTTTCACCCGACCGATGATGGTGAGGTACCCATCTGTATCAAACTTCCCCATGTCACCGGTATGTAACCAACCATCACGGATGGTATTTTCAGTAATTTCCTTCTCCTTGTAGTAGGCCTCCATCAACCAGTCACATTTTTGTATGATCTCCTGTGTTTGTGTAACAATCTTTACTTCCTGATCGGGATATAAGGTCCCGACAGTACCTGGTCGAATTTTTCCAGGGGGATTAATGGATAAAACGTTGAAATTCTCACTCATTCCATAGGCTTCCCGTATGGTAATACCAATACTTTGGTACCACAGGATGATCTCACGTGAAAGGGGCGCGGCTCCGGAGAGAATAATTTTGGCCTTCCCAAGACCAAGGCTATTTCTGATTTTCCATTTGATATAGCCCGAAACTACAGGTAGCTTCAGCAGGATGTTCAGTTTCTTTTGTGGTAACTTCTCCAGGATGTTCCCCTGGATCTTTTCCCAGATACGTGGTACCCCAAAGAAGTGTGTGGGCTGAATGCTTTGGATGTTTTTTACAAAGCTATCCTGGGACTCCACAAAGCCTACAGTACCACCGCAAAAGATACTTCCTCCTTCCACAAGGCCGCGTTCAGCTGCGTGGCTCAGGGGCAGATAGGATACAAAACGGTTTCCAGGCTCATCCAGCATTGCCATCGACGCCGCAACCTTGAGTGCGCTGACCATTGATTTGTTGGTATGGACCACACCTTTAGGCATCCCGGTTGTGCCAGAGGTGTAAATAAAGGTGACCGGGTCTTCCGGAGACGGGTGTTGTTTCACAGGGTTGGCAGAAGGATCCAGAAATTGTTGCCAGGATGGGATCCCTTTTCTGTTGTACCCATCCATGGTGGCTGTAGCTACGTTTTGAGGGATTTGGTCTTTCACCTGTTTCCAGTCCTCAGGTTTCAGCTTGCCGACAAACATGAATTTGCATTCAGCGTGTGTTAAAATGGCCTTTAAGGTCTCTCCGCTCACATTAGCATAAAGGGGCACGGAAATAAACCCTCCAATGAGCAGTGCGATATCGCAAATGATCCACTCGGCACAATTAGCTGAGAGGATGGCAATACGATCACCTTTCTGATACCCCTTCTGCTGTAGCGTAGCAGCAATTTGCCGTGAGATTGTACCCACATCTGACCATGTGTAAATGTTATAGTTATCTCCGAACGGTTGTTTTAGGAATGGTTCGTTTGGTTTTTCCCTTTCCCATTTGAGGAAATAGTAGAGGAGGGTGTGGCTGTTAGGAAGCGAATCGGTCATCTTTGGGCTTCTGAGTATACCATATAAAGTTAGCGATGAAAATTGAAGTTTGTATCAAGAGATGTCCACTCTCAGAAATCATATAACCAGGCGTTATATCAACAAAAACAGATCCGCCCGACATCTGTCGAAGTGGATCTTTTACAACCAGAGAACAAATAATTAATTCTGTTTATTTAGAGTTTCGGCTTGGCTGTGGTGTTGAAGCCGAAGGTGAGTCCGATGGTAGTACCGTTCTTTCTGGGGATCATGTAGGCGTTCACGGGGATGTTGAGATAGCCGGAACGGAAGGTTTTCCCAACAGCCACCACCATCCCTAGTGAGAGGTTGTACACCCCCCGGTTATCGAGTCGCTCCACGACTTCCGTACCTTCCGGGATCTCATACGCATCCACTGTACGTATCCATTTACCGTCCTGATAAAAGCCGTCCGTGGTCTTCACCAGGCGAAACACCGGACCGGTGGCAAACTCAATTCCGGACGTGTTGAATCGGAATCCATTCAGAAAAGTGATGGAAGGAATGAACTTGCCGGATTCCAGCCCATTCACGGCAAAAACTCCTTCAATCAAAGCCTGAAAGTCACCGGCACTTAGATATTGTTTTTCCAGCTGGTATCCAAACATGGTCGTGACGGGGAACATGTCATACCCACCTTCGTTCTTGGGATCCTGCAGCCGCTGGCCGGTATCACCCATGGTATACACCATCCCAATTCTGGGTCCATTGAGGTTTACCGAAGTTTTTGTAGATGCGATGGGTAGATCGTATTCCACCAGGAGGTCCACCATATAGGGGTCGTTTTCAATCCCAAGCAGCTCGTTGAGGCAAAGCATCGTCATGTTTTGGATTTCGGATTGTATATTGAGAAACTCCATCACGGCGGTTTTCTCAATGCGTTCCTCCTGCACATTGATCAGACGAAATATCATGATGATCTTATCGCCAAATCGTTCTACACTACCGGTGAGCATTTTATCAGTACCCAGGATCTTACCCACCTTTACCACATTGTTTTTGCCAAAGTAGGTGTCGGGGTTGATATTGTTTTGGGTGACCACATCCTGAACATCATATTTGTCCAATACTTCGAAGTGGTTGGTTTTTTCCAGTTCAAGCCGCACAACGCTGGCCATCACGGCATTGTCAACTTCCAGCCCTTTGGTATCGATGCTAATCAGTGCAATTGATGGTTTCTTTGGCTGCGCAGTAGCCGCAAAAACAAGCCCCAAAAAGATGATCTGAAAGATCAGGATCAGCCATTGGATTTTTTCTTTAGTGAGTGTTCTCATTTCCTTAAGTGTTTGATTGTGAGGGTGAAAGTGCAAACACTTCTAAAGTTTAGAAAACGGACTATCAGGTGAGGGGACCGATTGGTTTCAATCGATCACACAACGGCTGCGAGTTTTGGGAATCCCGTGGGATTACTTACTAAACAGACGGTGTGAAAGGTAGATAATGACAGAAAGTCGTAAAAAAAGTATAGACACTTGCAGAATTTGCAAAATAGCTCGGTACAAGGCAGCCTAGCTGGTCGGGCTGCCCGCACCTGAGCCGATTAATTTTTGCTAAAGGCGTACTGCACATTGAACGTGAGGTCATAGATCTCAGCGAAGTCCAGGCCAGTATCGATCATCTCTTCCTGATCGAAGTCTACTAGCCAGTTAATGGTAATAATCTTGTTATTTCTTTTGTGTCCCTGTAGTTTTTTGAAAAGCTTAAACAACATCTTGCATGTACTTGAGTTAAAATCTTTGAACAGAAAGTTGCAGGTTAGTTTGTCGTGTGTACTTAGGTACTCATCTACCATCGTGGTTAAAGGGATCAGCTTGCTTGCAACGTCCATATCGGTAGCTGTTCCATTGATTATGAGAGAACCCTTCAATCCGTCAAACTTAATGAATGGTATGCCTTTACCCGGAAAGACAATGTATTCATTGTGTAATGTCCGCGGTGCGGATTTTAGTGTGGTGGTGGTTTGTATAGCTGGCATCATATGCGCTTTTTTCTTGCTTTGTGATTACAAAAGTTCAACAAATTCACATGCTATATAAGCGTCTAATACCTAAATGAAAAAATAGGTGAATGGTATGCAAACAATGTTCTGATTTGCTAGGTGATTTTCGTAGTGCGAATACCGGATAAAAAGCGTCCGATCTACGCAGTTGAGCGTAGATTTTAGAGCTTATTAATAGAAATGGGAATTGAAAAAGCGATAAGATGTATAAAATACTGGTTTTTAGGTGCTTAGTAAGTGAGTGTTAAATACATTATTTGGACTTTTTTTTACGGTAGAAAAAGAGGATTTTACACTCTATTTTTCTGAAAGACTCTCAAAATGAGTGTTTCGCTCAAGCATATCGGGATTTACTTTTTTGAATTCTCCGGTTTGCCGATTGATCTCGTAAGTCTCCAATATCGTTTCATTGCTGGTTTTCATATAGGGGTTGATTGTAAGAATGCGATTGGTATGTTCTGTTGAATATAAACCCCCGCCACAGGAAGAATAACGTTTATCAAACACTAAGATATCTTTTATAAGTGCTGAACCACCGGGCAAAGCTATTTCAGAAGTAAGTATCCAATTTGTACCACGTACTAGATGTATTGATCCATGCTCCATCGCTATTACTTTCCACCGTTTTAGTTTTGAATTCAAATCCCTCTAATGCTAATACCTCGGATGTTTCCATCCCAATCAGGTAATCATAGGGTTTTAGTTCCTCCACAATAATGTCGGAATGGCAGTTTACCTGGGATAATGATATAAGAAATATTACTACGATATTAAGATTGGACATAGACTTCAGCATAGTTTAAGAATTCAGGTTCTTAAACTATATAGTAAAATATTAAAAAACGGTTGGTATGATACAGGAGGAAATTTTACTATTTTTAGTGAACAACTGAAACAATTACCCAAGTATCCCTATCGTGTCATTTTATTTTTGACTATTAGCCTATGTATCCTGATTGGATGCAAGGAATCAAAAACATACAACGAATTTTCCTCTGATCAGGATACTTTGATTATTCATACTGAAAAGCAACGGGGACTTGGGTATTTCCCAGGTGGGTTGGGTTCACTAACTTTTCGAGATATTCAAGATTCCTTTCCACATCAAATAAAATTACCAGAAGGCTTAACCAAAGTTGAGCGCACAATGGTAAAACCTTATTTTGGAGCTGAAAACCCAGTTTATCTGAATATCATCAAGGGGACTCTTGATAAGGAAAGGGTGTTTATTGTTGATCAAAACAACAACAGAGATCTCACTGATGATTCTGTCAGGTTTTTTTCTGAGATTATCTGGAAGACAGAAGCCGATCTTATTGACGTGAAATATCAACTTGAAGAAAATGGCCCTGTAAGATCTTCATGGGTGAAAATGGGTGAAAAACATGGAAACTTGCTGTATGGTAGATATGAGCATTTGAAAGCTAAGATCCTGTTCAACCCAGGTTCCCTATGAGCTTGGAGCTGTGGATACCTGGAATATCTTATCATTCGATTATTCTTATGGGCCTGAAATAGCTGTTCTCTCAGAGGGCTTCCAAAAGAAAGATACTCTGAAAATCCGGGACCTAATCAAACAGCATGAGTTTGTAAAGCTTGGCGAAACCTATTATCGATTTGATAGCATTACCATCAGTGGTGATCAAATATTCTTAGTCAAAGAAAACAACTTTGAAAAGCAAATCGGTACGCAGGTGGGTGTGATAGCACCAGAATTTGAAGGCGTTTCTACAGATGGAGATACGATTAGGAGTGGAAATATGGTTGGAAAACCCATCATCATGAGTAATTCATGTGGATGCGGTGGAGATGAAAAGTCAACTCAGGCATATTTTGACATTTTACAATCTTATGGAGATCAAATGAACGTGCTTCGACTAGATTCCCATATTGAGGATGATGTCATTTCGGCAGGGATTCATTTCGACATGGAAAGAGATGACAACAGATCGATGTATAATGATTACAGAATGGCGTATTGCTCAAGGGTCTGTTATGTAATAGGAGTTGACAGGCGAATTATTGACAAATTTCAAATTACTGATTGGGAGGAAAACCTGGCCAGTTTGTCTTTTTAATAGACAATAGCACAGTCAGAGGTCTATTAACCTATTGTTTTATCATCACAGGTACTTCTTCAGAATTTTGATCCCCTTTTTTATCTCTTCTCTACCACTGGACTCTATCCCATACCAACCTCGATAGCCAGCATCTTTGCTCATTCTGATCATTTTGGCAGAAAGCTCTTCGGTTGGTTGGTTTCGATAAGACTGACCATATGCGTAGGGGAGTGTCTTAGCCAGGTAATCCACATTATCAAAGTCAGGTCCGGGGCTTCTCCAGTCAGGATAAGTGCCAAAATACAGGTTGTCGACTTCCTTCATCAGCTGTACCATCCAATCCGGATCATTGCTTACCCCACCATGATTTTCAATCACGACTTTGATCCTGGCTTGTTGGGCATATTCCAACAACATATTGTAGGATTCCACAGCCCACTTCATTGCTTCGTCGTTGTTTTTCGCTTCATTCCCCCTGCAGTTGGTTCGGATAGCATGACAACCCAGATATTGGGCAATGTCAATCCACTTTTTGTGATTGGTCACGAATTGCTTTCTGAGTTGAGCGGTTGGTTCTGCCCCATCACCCTCTGCATCCACCATGATCAATACCATTTTTACTCCGTGGTCATCTGCATTTTTCTTAAGTTGGTTCAGGTAACTGACGGTAGGGACTTCAAACAAGGTGTTTACAAACTCAATACCATTGAGATCGAAATCTTCTCTGGCTACTTTGGGAAAATCGAGGGTTTTCCATTTGCCGGATCGTACTTCATCCACGAGTGCCCATTGTGCCAGGGAGATATCATCACTGACCAATCTGTCCGATAGCTTCATGTTCTTTGCTGTTAATAGTTGATAAGGCAGAAATGCTGAACTGCCCAGGAGCAGCCCCTTTTCAATGAAATTTCGTCTTGATTGCTTTTCTGTTTTCATACTTTATTGTTGAGTTCCCATCCTTTCCGATACTCCCTGTACAGGTATGTATTGGCTTCCTCATTGTTAGTGATTTTCATGTTTTGAGCATCGTAATCGAGCTGCTCACCTGATCGAATAGCTATACCAGCCAGGTTGATGGTCTCTGTGACAGTCTGCGCTTTCGGGAAGTTTCCTGGGCAAGGTTCACTATTAAGAATGGGATCCACCCAAATATTGTCACCCTGGGATTCCTGGTCAGGAATGGTTTTGTTTCCTTTGTAATCCCTCATTTTCGAGCCCGGAATAATGGTAGGATCTTCGCCTCTGAAACCAGCCAGGATTTTACCTTTCGTGCCCACGAACATCATGCCTTCATTGGGGATGTCTCTACCATCCTCTTCAAATTCCTTAGGAGGAAAGGGCTTCATCCCCCCATCATACCAATATAGTTCAAAGGCCGGAAGTGTTGTTTGTGCAGGGAACTTCAGTTTGACCATGCAACTTGCAGGAAACGCTACTTTATTCTGTATCCATTTAAAGACATTGTTTTGGGCCTCCCGGGTTGTTGTGCCAAAAGCCTTGGCACTCACAGGAGATTTAGTGATCCCGAATTCGGCAAAAAGAGGGAAGAGGCTGTAATGTCCCATATCAGCCACGCTACCGCCACCAAATTCATACCAGCCACGAAAGACATTGTGGGTATAGTTGGGGTGATAGGGGCGATCCGGGACAGGACCTAACCAAAGGTCCCAATTAAATCCATCGGGGATAGGAGGGGTTTCTGTTGGGAGTTTCGTCCATTGTTTCCATACGGGGCGATAAGACCAATTGTGTATTTCAGTAAGTTCACCGATTACACCATCCTCAATCCAGGTTCTGATCAATGTATATTCCGGTCTGCCTCTCCAGGCCAGCAGATGTGTATTTACGTTGGTTTTCCTGGCCATGTCAATCGTCAATCTGGCTTCGGCCATTCTGTTGGCAATGGGTTTGTGTGTGATCACATGTTTCCCGGCTTTCATCCCTGCGACGGCAATGGTCGCATGGAGGTGGTCCGGGGTCATGATCTTGATGGCATCAACGTCTTTTTCTTTTTCCAGGAGTTCACGAAAGTCTTCATAGGAGGAACAGCCCTTATACTTTCCTGAAGATTTATTTTTCGAGTAATATTTATTGACAAAGTCCTGCATCAGATCACGGCCACCCGGTACACCTGTTATGTATTCACCCCAATCAGGTTCATTAAGCGTTTCTCTGATGGTATTTCTAATACTGTGGGGTGACCAATCCAGGTAATTGGTTGAATACTTATTGGGATCGCAAACTGAAACTACCTGAATCTTAGGGTTTTTAAGGTGATCGCCCATTTGACGAATTCCTTCCGTGCCACAGCCTATATTGGCAATAGTGAGTTTGTCAGACGGTGGGACTTCTCCGGATCCTGCAATTACATGCCGGGGAACAATTGAAATTCCAGCAAGGCCAGCAGTGGTTTTACCAATAAATTTTCTTCGATTGATATGCTTCTTTGGGGCCATGGGTCTTAATCGCTGTTGTTGGTTGGATTAAGTTACGCATTAGCCAACTGAAATCGATGGAGTGGTAGGAATTATTAGCACTTGAAACATTAAAAACTGTTAGGTTTTAGAAAACTAACAGGTTTATAGAAATAATCTTTTCCCTTAATCCAGCTCATACCACTCAATGTTTTCCAGATTTTTTCTTCTACCAATATCTTCCGGAGCGTAATGTTCTGCGAGATAATCAAGGATGATATCTTCATTTTCTCCGAGATCCCAGAGTTTTTGGGTTTCCTGCATCCATCGGATCAGATCTTGCCATCCTTCACGTGTAGCCCTGTTTTGTGCGATGAGCTTAGCTGAATGGCAATTGGTGCAATTGCCTACTACAATTGGGAGTGCATCATCTGCCTCCAGGACGGTATATGGATCTGCTACCTCGGTAGAAATGTTTTCAGTTAATGTTGATCTTGTTGTGTCATTGACGTCTGCTGAGACTTTGCTGTCGTCAGGAAACGCTAGCATATCAAACTTCAAAAGCATAACCATGATAAAAAATATCAGTAGGACAGAGGTCAGTGCCAGTAATAGATTTACAAGTCGGGATAGATTATTGATGTCCATTATTTAACCAGTACAGCTATTCGGTGACACGCGTTATTTAAGTAACCTTTGGGATTCCATCCGGGGACAATCATGGGTTGTGACCTGCCCTGGTCGTCAGTTGCTTTAGCCCAGACCTCGTAATATCCTTTCCTGGGAAAGTCAACTTTTGCACTAAAATGTTGCCAGGCCAGCCTGTTTGCCGGAGATTCTAGTAGACATTTTTTCCAGGTAACGCCAAAGTCGATGGAGTAGTGCACCTCATTGACCTTGTTATCACCGGCCCATGCATGCCCTCTGATATCTAATGTACGACCCTCTGTAATCTGTGCTCCTGTTTTCGGGTAAGTAATGAGGGACTTTACCGGCATGGATTCAATGATGCACATATTTTCTTCCGGTACTTTTGCACCTGGTGGTACTGTTTCGCAGGGCACCCGATAGGAATCTCCACCCATCTTAGGTCCATCATGGACCTTGTTGCGGACGGCTATCCTCTCAAGCCATTTTCCGCTGGTGGACGCCGGCCAGCCACCGAATACAAGGCGTAGTGGATAGCCATTCATGATTGGGATATCCTCGCCATTAAGTGCCCAGGCGATAAGGGATTCATCTTCCATGGCTTTGGAGATGGGCACTCCTCTTGAAATCACTACTTCATTCGGATCACCTGATAGATGTGTGTCTTTGCCATAGTATCCGATATACACGGCATCCGATTTAATGCCCACGTCATTGAGCACATCCTTTAGCCGGACGCCGGTCCATTTAGGACAACCGACTGCTCCTGTGGTCCATTGATTTCCTTTGGCAGGAGGGTTAAACTCACTTCGACCGTTTCCACCACATTCTATTGTCAGTTGATAGGTATAAGTTTTAAACCTGGATTTCAACTCTGCCAGCGTATAGGTTTTTTTATTGGTTACAGATTCACCTTCAAAGGTGAGGGTCCAGTTGTTTACGTCAATGTTTTCAGGGGGAATCCCATTGTTTCTGACAAAAAGTTTATCAGCTGGTGTGATTTTATCGTCCAGTAGGTGAGGGGGGGTCTCTGCATTTACTGGTCGGTCATTGAGGATGACAAGTCCGGGATCTTTACCTGGAATTTCGAAAGGGAGGTCATTATCTGCCAGGATAGCCGGGATAAGCCCTGCAGGCATGTTTTCTGCAAAAACGATTTTTCCACCAACTGCCATGCTCATGGCCGTCAAAGATGCCTTTTTCAGAAAACCTCTACGACTTTTTGAGTTGGATTTACGACCCCATAATGTTTCATCCGCTTCTTCGGGGTCGTGATACAATGCGTGGATTCCCTTTTTTCTTTTCATCTTACTCGTAATGTTTTCGCACTTCCCAATCAAATGGAGGAGTTGCTTAAAATTAACGGAAAATTGTATTCTGTTTGTCTGACGTTGACGCCATTTTATTATTATAAACAAAACCCGTCAGGTTTCTAAAACCTGACGGGTTTAAAAATAAGGTAATAAAAAAAGGGATGCTGAATACTCAACATCCCTTATAATAAAAATCTGGCAACGACCTACTCTTCCACATTTTACTGCAGTACCATCGGCGCTGGTGGGCTTAACTTCTCTGTTCGGAATGGGAAGAGGTGGACCCCACCGCAATAATCACCAAAAGATCATTGGTTCTTGGTGAACCATAATATTTTAATATCTACTCACTTTTGAGTATTGTATCATATGACAATAGGAACTGAAATTCATTGTAATTCGAGTTTAGTATCGGAAAGTTTACGGGTAATTAGTACTACTCAGCTATGACATCACTGCCTTTAGACCTGTAGCCTATCAACGTCCTGATCTAGAACATCCCTTAAAAGAAGCCTCATCTTGTGGTGGGTTTCGCGCTTAGATGCTTTCAGCGCTTATCCCTTCCCAACATAGCTACCCAGCAATGCCCCTGGCGAGACAACTGGTACACCAGCGGTTGGTCCAACCCGGTCCTCTCGTACTAAGGTCAGATCCACTCAAGCTTCTTACGCCCGCAACAGATAGAGACCGAACTGTCTCACGACGTTCTGAACCCAGCTCGCGTGCCACTTTAATGGGCGAACAGCCCAACCCTTGGGACCTTCTCCAGCCCCAGGATGTGACGAGCCGACATCGAGGTGCCAAACCTCCCCGTCGATGTGAGCTCTTGGGGGAGATCAGCCTGTTATCCCCGGCGTACCTTTTATCCTTTGAGCGACGGCCCTTCCATACAGAACCGCCGGATCACTATATCCGTCTTTCGACCCTGTTCGGCTTGTAGGCCTCACAGTCAAGCTCCCTTATGCTATTGCACTCCACGTACGGTTACCAAGCGTACTGAGGGAACCTTTGAAAGCCTCCGTTACTCTTTTGGAGGCGA
>OZ245828.1:2682500-5980661 GCA_965228595.1 Cyclobacteriaceae bacterium
AAATTATTTAATTCCGGGGTCGCTTGTAAACCGGCACTGTACTACAGGGTTCTCCATACATTAGACTCGATACTACCGGAGTAAGTCTTTTGGCCAATTCGAAATATGCATAGTCTCTGTTGCTCAGGTTACCGCATCCTTTGATCACGACTTTGGCATCGGTAAGATTCTGCTCCATGAGCCGGCTGATAGCCTGATCTACTCGCTGCTTTTCAAGATCTTCCTGATCTCCAAATACCACAAGGTGAGCAAGTGGTTCCAGCCGGGAGGCTACGAGCATATAAGCCCAGGAAGGGACTATTGCATCTGCTGAACAATGTACAGCTACATTTTTTCCCTTGTACTGTGACCAATCAAACTCTTTGACAAATTGTCTGAATTCTTTTTCTTTAAGGACAAGCCCCTGAAACAAGCCCTGACTGATGTCAAATTCGCTGTTTTCATAATTGTCCAGGTATTCAGCAAGATCTATTGACTGTAATGCACTATTGGCAACACGATTTACGATAGGAGTTTCCATTATACCTTAAACTTAGCTGCTGGTTTATTAGTTCTGAAGGCTTTGAGATAATTAGGTTCCAGATAGGCCAGGTCTTCAAAGTCCTTGTTTTCAAATTTGTGAAGTGCTAACCGGCCCATGTTTTTAGCATCCGGGTGTAGATTATTTAAATAATGATGGTTTGGAGCATTCAACACTGGCTGACACTTTTCGGCACCATTGCCGAAAAAGAGCACAGGAGTCTGTGCGAATTCCGAGAATGAGTCGGCTTCAATAACCAATGGTTTTGTATCCCAAAGAAGTTTCCTTTCCATATTCTGAACCAGACAATATACTTCCATCCTGCGCGCATCTATCATGGGGCAAAGGAGGGTCTCATTTGATAGCATTTCAGTCTGGACGCCTTCGCACATCATCTCAAGGGTATCAATGCTGATCAATGGAATATTTGAAACGAAAGCGAGACCTTTTGCCGTAGAAACCCCAATCCTAAGTCCTGTATAGGAACCGGGGCCAATGGAAATGGCTATGGCATCTATCTCCTGAAGTTCCAGATTACAGTTTGTCAATAGTTGTTTAATAATCTCTGGTAAGAGGGAAGAATGAGAATGCTCCAGGTGATAAATTTGGGATCCAATGAGCTCTTCTCCATCATGAATGGCAACAGAGCAAACTTTGGTGGATGATTCTATGCTGAAGATCTTAGGCAAAACTATTTGGCGACAAGGAGCGATTGGTACCTGACAGAATCATTGAGCACTTTGATAGCTGTCCTGATATCTTCATCATTGCTGAATGAAGATTCTATGATTCCGTCCTGGAAATAATATCTTCCAGCTATTTCCTGCTCCATCAGCTTGGTGATTTCCTTCTTAAATGACACCAGGTCCTGGTCCTTATTGTGGAGTGTCTCACTTTGCAGCGCATAGATCTGTTCCTTGATGTCGTGATAATATTTTTCCTTTTTAGCTGATGCGATCAGGTGTTCAATGTTTTTTTCTACCTGAGTAGTGTAATCATATTTTTTGGGTTTCAACCAGTTGGTGAAAGCCTGATAGTCTTCTTCAGAAAAGCTGAATTCCCGGGCATCACCAATCTCGGGGTGTTCGTAATAATATTTGGTTGCATAGCCAAAGATCAGGTCGTTGTGGACCAGACTGTATGTGATAGGGGCGTATTGTTCTTTTTCTACCTCAATATCAGGGTTTACTCCCCCTCCGTCAAAAACAATTCTACCACCCGCGGTTTTAAATTCAGTTTTTAGACTGTCTGGGATCTTGCCTACACTGCCATCGTCATTTCTATGACTGTAGTCGATGGCCTGTATGCATCGGCCACTTGGGATGTAGTACTTCCCGGTAGTGACTTTGAGTTGAGAATTGTAGGCGAGGGGTCTTGTCTGCTGAACAAGCCCTTTCCCATAGGTTCTTCTGCCGACGAGTACACCCCGATCATAATCCTGGACCACTCCGGAAACAATCTCAGAAGCTGAGGCACTTCCATTGTTGGTCAGAATCACAAGAGGCATTTGAGTATCCACCGGATCATTCAATGCTTTATAGGACTTGGTCCAGTTGGAGAGCTTGCCTCTGGTAGTTACCACTTCAGCGCCTCTAGGGATGAAAACATTGGACACATTAACAGCTTCTTCAAGCAATCCTCCGGGGTTGTCCCTCAGGTCTAAAATGATCTTTGTAGCTCCATCATGTTTCAATTTCTTCAATGCGCTTTTCACCTCATTACCAGCTTCGGTGGTAAAGTCGGTCAGTTTGATATAGCCGATATTGTTAGTGACCATACCAAAATAAGGCACATTATCAATGGTGATCTTTTCCCGATGAAGTGTTACTTCAAATTCTTCGTTTTTTATCGGGCGATAAATAGTCAGTGTGATTTCAGACTTTGATTGACCCTTTAGTAACCTACTGCGTTCCTCCGAATTTCTTTTACTGATGTCAATTCCATTGATTTTTTTGATTTGGTCACCAGCTTTCAGTCCTGCTTTAAAAGCCGGATACCCTTCATAGGGCATTACAATCGTACTTACTCCATCTTTTTCATCAACGATGGCACCAATGCCGCCATATTCACCTGTTGTGATTGTTCTGTAGTCTTCAATGTCATCTTCAGGAATATAATCAGTGTATGGGTCAAGGGAATTGAGCATAGCGTCGATACCAGTGCGCATCAACTGACCGGGATTGATCTCATCTACATAGTAGCTGTTTACTTCTTTGAAGAGTGTAGCGAAAATGTCCAGGTTCTTTACGATTTCGAAATATCTGTCGTTTTCTACGGACTTGTAGGACCATACACTTACACCTAAAAAGACTATCAGAATCAGGAATCCTATCTTTCGCTTTTTCATTTTGCCCGGCATTTAATTTTTTTCTAAACGTTTCAACAACTTACTTAGTCTGTTTTCTATCTCTTCGTAGGCCAGAATATTAGGGTCGGTGTAGATGAAAGCTAAGTTATAAAAAGAATTATTCTTTGTAGAGAGCTCATGTTTGTTTAATCGATACGCCTCTCTTAGCCTCCTTTTGATCAGGTTTCGGTCAACGGCCTTTTTGATGTTCTTTTTAGAAACAGCGAAAAGTGCTCTGTGAGAAACCCCATCCACAAGTTTGTATTTTAATACAATGGGATGAATATAAAAAGAGGAACCCTTTGCAAAAAGTTCCTCAATGCTTTTTTTCCCTGATAATCGTTCCGATTTAGGGAATGTATATTTGATTTGGCCTTTCGTATCCATAGGCCATCATTAATTTTATTTCTTGTGAGTATCGTCTGATACTGACAGTCTTTTACGACCCTTCGCTCTTCTTCGGGCCAAAACAGCTCTACCGTTTGCAGATTCCATCCTTGATCTGAATCCGTGCTTGTTCTTTCTTTTCTTAACCGATGGCTGAAACGTTCTTTTCATAATGCTTTCTAACTGCTAATTTCCAAATGGAGGGCAAAGATAGATTAAAGAATAATTTCTAACAAATGTATTTTTAATTGTTCGCATATTCAGATAAACCTTAAGCGTTGCCCTGCTGACAAATGTTACCCGAAGACCTCTTCTTTGATTTCCTGTAATTCAAAATACGCCAACCTTGGTCCATATTTAGAGACGATCTCTGATGATGCCTTACTGGCCAGCTTTGCTGAAGAGGCATAAGTGTGTCCGTGAGTGATGCCATAAAGGAATGCTCCCGAAAACATATCACCTGCTCCGGTAGAGTCTACGGCTTTGACCGGGTAGGGCTCTATATCGATGAAAGTATCACCATCATAGACCATAGCACCATTTTTGCCCTGGGTAATGACAAACTTTTTGGCCGCCTTTTTTAGTTCTTCGCGGGCTTCCTCAATATTTTCTTTGCCGGTGAAAAGCATCGCTTCTTCTTCGTTGCAAAAAAGCAGATCGACTGAAGCACCTACAACATCCTCCATTTCCTTTTTGAAGTACTTAACCATGGAGGGGTCCGAAAAAGTAAGGGATACTTTGACATCATTTTCCTCAGCCAACTTTTTCGCTTCTTTCATGGCCTCTCGCCCGGTTTCCGAAGAAACAAGGTAACCTTCTATGAACAGGTATTCCGAATTGATCAGTGCTTCTTCTGAGATCTCATGGGTAGAAAAATCTGCAGTGATACCCAGAAAGGTATTCATCGTGCGTTCTGCGTCTTCCGAAACCATCACCAGACATTTCCCGGTGGTGCCTTTGGCCAGTGCATCTGGTTTCAGGTTGGTTTCAACACCATTATCATTCAGGTCCTTGATGTAAAATACTCCATCGTCATCGCTGGCTACTTTGCAGGAGTAGAAGCCTTTACCTCCTAATTGGCTAAGCGCAATGACCGTATTGGCGGCAGACCCACCGCCTTGTTTTTTCCGAATTTGGTTTTGCACAGCTTTCAGTAGCACGTGTTGTCTTTCTTCATCCACCAGGGTCATCAACCCTTTTTCTACCTTGTGTTTTTTGAGAAAATCATTATTTATTTCGATCTCATAGTCCACCAATGCATTCCCAATTGCACATACGTCATACTTTTTCTTAGCCATTCAAGTCTTTTATTTATTAATTATGGTGTTCGATTATCTCAGTTGATCAAATAACCAGGCATTGGCTTGTTCCCATTGTTCCGGGAATGTCCAGTGACCAGTTTCAAGAAACAGGTTGAGCTCCTTGGATGCTTCAATCAAATTGTAAGCGGCATACATGGAGGTTGGCGGACAGGTGACGTCGTTAAATCCCCATGAATACCAACCCGGTGCTTTCACCCGTCGGGCAAAATTAACAACATCGTAATAAGGGGCAACTTTTAACCAGTTGGGCTGCATTTTTTCGTCATAATCTCTGAACATGTGTGGCCAACCACCTGTTCGCCCATGAAGGTAACCTGTGAGGTCGCAAAGAGCAGGATAAAAAGCGGCCAGATACTTGATTCTGGGATCGAGGCCAGCTGTGATAATAGAAAGAGCACCTCCCTGGCTTCCTCCATTCACGGCAATATTCTCCCCATCGAATGCTTCCATGGAGAAGATGTAATCAACTGCACGTACACAGCCAAGGTAGACTCTCTTATAATAGTAGTTGTCTCTGTCGTCGAGCTTTGTTGTCCAATATTGGCTAAGTGCCCCCGATCGTAAATCATCATAGACCACCTGATCCAGATTTACCGGTATACCATGGATGCCCACTGATAAGGTGATGAATCCTTCTTCTGACCTACGATCCGGACCATAAGGGCGAATGCCTGCTCCTGGTACATTGAGCAGCGCAGGATATTTTCCGGGAGCTTTGGGGACTGACAGAATGCCATAAAACCTGCTATTGTTAATATTTCGAAGGTTGATATGGTATACATTCGTTCTGGATGTGCAAAGATCAGGCAATAGTGTGAGCTCAGCATCGATCGGAATTCTGGCCAGCTCATCTTTGGCCTCTGACCAGAATTGATCAAAATCTGACGGGTTGGCCACAGTTGGTTGAATGTGGTCCGGATCAAATCCTGCTGTGCCGCGGCTGCTATAGGTTTTTCCATCAACTTCTGCCTTTACCGTACAGGCCAGGAATCCGGGTTCAGCAAGTTTTACCCCGGTTATCTGACCTGTTCCGTCTTTAAGGGTGGTCTTTCCCTGTTTCATCGCGGGCATCTTTTCCAGTCCTAATTCATAGGTGACCTCTACGTTGGGGACCAACTGGCCATCTTTGAAGACTTTCACGTCAAAGTCAGCCTGTTTACCTGTTTTATAAGTCCAATCAGACTTTGTAGGAGTGACCACAACATTTATACGTGGGATCCTGGGTTGACTCATGGCAATAAAAGCTGCCAGGAGTAATATGAAGCTTCCGAAAAGCCGTGGATTTAATAATTTCATTGGTTATGGGTTATTTTGAAACGGGTGAATTTAATAATTATCAATTAACCGTCCGTTATTTAACAGAGCATCTGGCCGGTAATTGATTTTACTTTTGGGGAAACCTATCTGGATAATCTGTAATTAATCCGTCTACCCCCAGAGCTACCAGCTTCTCCATATCAGCAGTTTCATTCACGGTCCAGGGGATGATTTTCATGTTGAGGTCATGACAGCCCTTTACTAAATCCTGCGTGACTAAAGAATGATGACAACTATAGATGTCGGGAGTGAAACCCAACGAATCCAGGTTTTTCGTCAGACCCAGATCATTTCCTATCAAAAGAGATAACGTAACGTCAGGATATGTTTGGTTGAAATATTGTAGCACCCGAAAATCAAACGACTGGATGTTTACTCTTGACCATGGAAGTTTTTCATTGATCGTTTGGTAGACCAGGTCGGAAAAGGTGCCTGGAGACGGATGGAAGATGTTGTCAGATTTCTCTGAGCTTTTGATCTCGATGTTATAATTGACAAGCAGTAGGTCATTTTTCATCAAATAACTTTCCACGCTATCAATCATCACTGTTAAAAGCGGTTTGTAAGCCGGTATTTTCTTTTGCTCAGAAAAACCAGGATGAGGTTTAGTTCCACAATCAAATGTTTTTATCTGCTCATAATCCATTTGATAAATATTGTGTGAACGTTCAAGGGAGTCAGGAATTTCATTTCCCTCAGGATCCAGACAATAAGTTGACGACATATAGGGTTCATGGCTGATCACTACCTGCTGGTCTTTTGAGACAGCCAGGTCCAGTTCCAGGGTGGTGACCCCCTGGTCGATGGCAAATAGAAATCCCGGGATATTATTCTCAGGGTATAGTCCTCTTGCACCGCGGTGACCCTGAAGATCGAATTGATCTTGTTGATCCATCTGACATGAAAAAATCAAGATACTTAGTAAGGGGATGAATAGTTTCATGATAGAAATTTTATTCTGGTAAAAATATAGTCCAGTGATTCCTTATTGATTACCATCCTGTAATAATCTGTGTTGGGCAATGGGGTAGGCTCGTATCCCGATTGTTGCAGGTACTTCTTGCTGATTTTTTTGTCAAACCAATGCACCAGGCTGATGTTCCCGTCTTCAATCTCGATACAGGTCATGCCTCTTTTACCTATGACACAACCTGAATTGAACACACAGGGCACATGAAAGGCAGCATTGTACACATAGCTCTGGAAGTTATGATCCTTGGCGGCTTTATAATATCTCTTGATGTCTTTTTTAAGCAACTTAATGGCTTCACCGATCTTCCCTTCATTTTGATTGTGAGAAGAGAAATCCCGACATAGTTGCTCTACCTTATATTTGAGCCTTTCCACTTTGTGAAGAGATTCGAAGAGCGGACGATGGGTGTGACCAATGATTGAAGCTATTTTGTTGTAGCTGGAGTAGTGGTATACTCTTTTTTCAATATTGTATTGCTTCTTGCTGCTATGAGCAACGGAATAATTCTTGATGCCCAGGGGATTGGCAAAATACTTTAAGGTAAAACCAATCAATTCATTGTGTTGCTGAAACTTCTTGGAGGCTTGATGGCCATGGAAGATAAATATGTTGTCGTCTTTGTAATTGAGTTTGACAGATTGCTTGAGATATTCCCTGAACGGCACTTTTTCGATGAATTCCAGTTCCAGATCATGATTTCCAATTGTCTTGATAAACTTATCCCTGGCGGCAAACAGATCAAAGGCATCATACAGGTTTTGCCACTTGCCGGTAATTTTTTTGAGAGAAAATCGCTGAAGCTCTTCTACATCCCCATTCAATATAAGGCCATAATTTTGCTGATTGTAGAAATCTTTGAGAGCGGTAATAAAAAGGTGAGCGTTGGTCCTGAAGTCATCTGTAGAGCCACCATCACCAACGTGCAGGTCGCTGAAGATGACCCATTTCTGCGTGTTGTCTAAGGGGACCGTTTCTGACTTTTCAAAAAGTTTGTTGAGGTTTTCGTATACGACTTTGTTATCAATCTTCACCCGGATAATTTAATCATTTCGCAAAATAGTGTCTATGGCACAAGAACCAAATGAATTTGCATTTACTGTATTATTATGTGTTTGTTAATTTGATGGGGCATGCTATTCATAAGTTGCAGGCATGATGTAGAGGAATTGAAGGAGCTTATGTAAAAATATTTTTCATGCAATGACAAAAAATTCTATTTTAGTCGACTTGTTATCCAGGTTGGATTTCAGAACTTCTATACGTTATTAAAATAGCACATACATGATTAAAGAAACTGCAGGGCAGATGAGTCGAAGGAGCTTTACTAAAAAAACCACTTTGGGATCAGTAGCGTTGGGATTGGGGAGTATGGCTCCATTTTCAGCTAAATCCTACAACAGGATCATAGGAGCCAATGAGCGGGTAAACATGGGCGTGATTGGGTGTGGTGGAATGGGAAATTCTCATATGTCTGCGTTACTAAGAATGGGCGATCTGAATAACGTGAGTGTGGGGTATGTGTGCGATGTGTATGATAAACGGTTAGCTGCTGCTGCAGAAAAGATGACAGCTACACCGATAAAGAACTATAAGGAGATCCTTGACAACAAGGATGTTGACAGCATATTGATTGCTACACCTGAGCATTGGCATCATCAGATGATCCTCGATGGATTGGATGCTGAAAAACACATATACTGTGAAAAGCCAATGACCCATTCAATTAAAGAATCAAAAGAGGTGATAGAAAGGATGAAAACGGCAAAGACCAAGCTGCAGATTGGTGTACAGGGAATGTCTGATGATTCCTATTCCAAAGCCAATGAATACATCAGGCAGGATGTGCTCGGTGATGTGGTGATGGCGCACATTGATTATTCAAGGAATTATCAGGGAGAAGATTTTTGGGATTACACCGTGGATTTTGATGCTAAGCCCGGGGTAAATATTGACTGGGAAGCATGGCTTGGTCCGGCTAAAAAGCGAGCATATGACCCTTATCGATTTTTTCGATGGCGAAAATATTGGGACTATTCGGGCGGTATTGCAACAGACCTCTTTATTCACAGGATCTCCAGGATCATCAGGTCCATAGGATTTACTTTCCCGGATAAGGTAGTGGCATCTGGTGGATTGTGGCACTATGAAAATGCCAAAGGTGAAATCCCTGATACATTCAATATGATGATTGATTATCCTGAAGGTGTGACAGTGATGGTCGTATCTTCAATGGCCAATGATACTTCCACCAAGCATATGATCAGGGGTAGCAAAGCAACGTTGGAATTCACAAGAGAAGGTTTTGTCATTACACCGCAAACTACAGGGAGAGAAAGTGTGAAGGAGGAAGATTTGATCAAATTCCGTAAGCGAGGAGCAGAAGATATCGTACTACATCACAAAAACTTGCTGGATGCTATCAGAGAAGACGAGCCCCTTAAATGCGATCATAATATGGCCTATTACGGAGTAGTAGCCTGTAGTATGGGTGTGCAATCGTTCCGTGAGCGATCTTACCTGAAGTGGGACAATGCAAAGCAAAGAGTTGTGAAAGCCTAATATGGGCTTTATTTTATGATATTTTTTCGTAACTTTCTAAGATTCAATTAAGTTCACCATCGCTATAAACTATGAGTTCCGACCGGGACATGCAGTCCAATTTTATCAGTTGGGTTAAACAAAAAGCTGATCAAAGCCAGTCATTTGTTGACGATTTGGCAGACCTGCTCAATGTGAGTAAAGACAGTGCTTATCGAAGGGTGCGGGGTGAAACATTGCTCACTTTCAATGAAATAAGCAAGATAAGTGCTCATTACAGGGTCTCATTAGACTCGTTCCTCAACCTGGCAACGAATGCGGTAGTTTTTAATGGGAGACAGATTGGTGAAAATTTTTCTTTTAAAAACTATTTGTTATCCATCGAGGATCACCTAAAACTCGTGGTGTCTTCCCCGCAAAAACGAATGATCTGGACAGCCAAAGATGTTCCGATTCTTCATTATTTTCAATCTCCCGGACTGACGAGATTCAAGTTGTTTTTTTGGCAAAAAACGATACTTAATACGACGTTCAAAGAATTGGACAAATATGATCCCAATTCTGTTGATCAGGAGCTGATATCTATAGCAAAATCCATCTGGCATTTGTACTGTAAGATCCCTTCATACGAAATCTGGAGCGACGAGACATTGAATATTACCTTACGCCAGATCGAATACTATTATGAGTGTAATCTTATTTCGAAGGAAGTAGCACTCAATCTGACTCAGGAATTTATAGACATCATCCGGCATCTTAAAGGTCTTGCAGCTATTGGAAGAAAATATCCAATGGGGGGAGAAGATTATCCTGACAACGGAGCATATCATCTGTTTTACAATGAAATAGCCATCGGTGATAATACCATCTTCTTTCAGATAGGTGAGAAAAAGGTAGTTTTTCTTACCTACAATATGCTAAATATACTTACTACCATGGATGATGCTTTTTGCAATGAAACAGACCAGTATCTTCAGAATATCATCCAAAAATCAACTCCATTAAGCGTCTCATCGGAAAAGGAACGCAACAAGTTCTTTCGCACGATGGAAGGTAAGATCAGCCTGATGCATGATCGAATCAGCATGACCGCTTCATAGATAGTATCAATCAATGGCTTGTTTTTTTTATGTAATGGTTCCAACCAATTTAAGGGGAGCAGTTTCCAGGGTAAAATGGATTGTCCGGATAATTGATTGCAATTTCTGCAATTTAATTTCCGGCTAACTCAAAAATCAATTTTGCTATTCCTGAAAATGGGTATTACTTCGGATTGACAAATTTTTTGCGAAATGAGAAGATTAATAACTTGTTTATTTTTTTCCTTATTAATAATCCTTTGTTCAATTAAATTGATTGGAAGAGATGCGGTTGTACATCATTTGCAAACAGTCCAGATAGCTCCAGATACTGTTCAAAGTGCTGTTGATAAAAAACGACTAAAGATCATAAAAAAAGGAGAACATCATAAAACCATACCACTTAAAAAGCCGATCAAAGTCTGGCTAAGTGATAGGCCGGAACCTCTTAAAGGAATATATCAAATTATAGGAGCAGACTCCGTTTGTATAGATTCTGTTGTTTTTCAAATAAGTGCAATAGAAAAGGTCAGTACCGTCAATACTTTTTCCATGATTGGTATTGCATCTATTCTGGGTGGTTCCGCCTATTTGCTGGTTATTCCGGCAAAATTTATAGCATCATTTGACCCTGTGTATGGAGAGACGAAACCTGTTAAAAATGCAGGAACAAATGTATTTTTAGGACTTTTCCTCATTGCGGTTGGTGAAGTATTTACTTATCCATTATTAACAAAAGATATCAATGAGAAATTTGATATTAGAATTGAGTAATTCAATAGCTTTTCTATTTTCTGTACTATTCCTTGTTCCTCAAATAGGACATTCTCAGGATTTATTGGTTACCAAAGTTGGTGACTCTATAAACTGTCAGATCATAAATATCGAGCCCGATACGGTGCGGTTAAAAACCGAAATCAACCGACGCACAGTGGAGACTCATTACGCTATGGATAAGGTATCTGATATCCAAATTGGGTTTTTTGAACGAGTTCAAACTGATACGACTGCTTATTACCTGATTGAGACCTATGATGGTAACCATTACATTGGGGAAATACTTAGTAATCAGGGAGAAGTTGTGAGGGTTAGAACCACAAATGTTGGAGAGATATCGATCAAGACCAAAGATATCCTAAGTATGAAGCGAGTGGGTGCTGAAAAAGCACAAATGGATGGAGGCAGGTGGTTTGATTATCTACAATCCAGCAGATATTTTTATAATCCAAGCGGTTACGGTCTTAAAAAGGGAGATGCTTACTATCAGAATGTCTGGATCTTCTTCAACCAGTTCTCCATGGGTTTTTCTGACGTGTTTTCCGCTGGTGTTGGTATGGTTCCATTGTTTCTGTTTGGGGGTGTGCCTACACCCGTTTGGGTTACACCCAAGTTTTCGATTCCGGTAGTAAAAAATAAGTTCAATATTGGGGCGGGAGCGCTGCTGGGGACGGTCATTGGTTTGGGTGAAGTTAATGGAGGATTTGGTATTCTGTATGGGATCGGTACTGTAGGAAGTCGGGATAAAAACTTTAGCATTGGATTAGGATATGGCTATGCTGATGGTGGGTTAGCAGAAAGGCCGGCCATTAGCTTCAGTGGTATGCTACCTGTTGGCAGGAGCAATTACCTCATCACAGAGAACTACCTGATAGAAAATGTAGCACTGTTTTCATTCGGTGGGCGAAGCCTGATTAATCGTATAACACTTGATTATGGGGTTCTTCTTCCGACAGAGACAGGTACATTTATCGGGATTCCATGGTTGGGTATAGTTATCCCAATTGAGACCAAACTATAATTACATACTTATCATTTCATTGAAGTTGCTCACATCTTCCGGTTTGCCAACAACATAAAGTAGATCTCCAATCAGAACCATGTCTTCCGGCAGAGGATTGTTAATGATATCCGTATCCCGAAGGATCGCTACAATGTTGATATTAAATCTTCTTCGGATCATCGACTCACTAAGTTTTTTACCCACAATGTCATTGTCATGTTGCTGAACCGTGAGACATCGCACGTTCATGTCAGGAAATTGCGGTTCGTTGTTTACCCTTAGGGCCGTGGAAGGTCTCAACATATCATAGTTGTCTCCCCGAATATTTTTGACGAAAGTGTGGATGGCTTCTTCAGGAACCTGATATTGGTGTAGTAGCCTGGAAAATATTTCTATGGAAGTTTCAAACTCTTCCGGGATTACTTCATTGGCTCCAATTTGTTGATAGCTTTCTATTTCAGAAACAAACCGGGTCCTTACGATGAGATAGACGGTTTGGCAAATGCTCCTGATGTTGATGATTACCTTTCTTGTAGCATTGGGGTCTGAAATTGCTACGATGGCCACACGCGCCTGGTGTACATGTAAATGCTCCATGAGATACGGGTTCGTAGCATCTCCATAATAGATGGGTTCACCCTTCGCTCTTTCACGTCTTACGGTGATGGGATTCATCTCCACGATAACATATGGTATGTTGGAAAACCTGGCTGCAGCAGCCACGTTTTTGCCATTCAGGCCATATCCGATAATGATCAGGTGGTCCTTGAGCCCTGTCGACTCATCAGGCAAATCTTGTTTTGTATGGGTTTCCCATTTAGCCAGTCTCTTTTGGATTGTCGATTTGAGCATCAGGCTGGTGATGTTATCAAAATTCTTGATTAGAAATGGAGTTGCCCCCATCGTAAGGATGGACACACTTAGAAAATACTGATAAGTGCCCCTGTCCAACAGGTTGTATTCCATACCTACCCCGGAAAGGATGAATGCGAATTCCCCTACCTGGAAGATTGATAAGCCTGTGATCACGGCAACACGAAAGTTGTATCTCAGGACGAGTGCGGCTACGCCGGTAAAAACAGTTTTGAGGAAAATGACTAAAAGAGTAAGTCCCAGTATAACCGGAAAGTTGAAGTATAGGAATCGCAAATCCAGGAGCATCCCGATAGACACAAAGAATATGGAAGTGAAGATCTCCCTAAAGGGAATGATTAGACTTGTGGCCTGGTGGCTGTATTCGGATTCTGAAATAATTAATCCTGCCATAAAAGCACCAAGCGCCAGTGAGAGGCCAATGGCAGAGGTGGCCCAGGCAACAGCAAAGCATATGACTACGATGGTCAATAGAAACAGCTCTTTGATTCTGGTCTTTGTAATGGCATACAGGATCTTTGGTACGATGTATCGGGCACTGATAATGACCACAAAAACAACAAGGACCGCTTTAATTACTAGCTCTAGTATAGCCGTTGCAGGGTTCCCTGCCTGTCCGGCGATTACCGGGGTAAAAAGCATCATCGGGACGACGATAATGTCCTGGAATATCAGGATTCCCAAAGCTGCTTTTCCATGCGGACTATTGAGTTCATTTTGTTCCTGAAGCAATTTTAGTACGATTGCGGTACTACTCAGAGAAACAAGGAATCCAAGAAATACACCTTCCTGCCAGGTGAATTCACCAAAAAAGTAGGCGAAGCCCAGAACACCAAGTATGGAAAGTCCGACCTGAAAACTACCTCCTATGAAAATTGTCCCACTGATAGAGGCCAGGTGTTTGAGAGAAAACTCCAACCCAATGACAAAAAGGAGTAGTATCACCCCTATCTCAGAGAGCATTTCTACTTCATGAGAAGCTTCTATGACTGCAAAACCCGTAGGTCCGGCAAGAATGCCAGTAAGCAGAAACCCCAGTATAGGTGGAAGGGTAAACCACTGGCAGATAAAAACCACCACAATGGACAATCCAAGTATGATGACGATCTCCTTAAGTAGCTCAAATTCTTCCATGGGCTGAAGATATAAAAGGAAGGGGAGTTGATTGGTTTATTTGGATTTAAATCTTTCTAAAAACTCATTTTTAAAAGATCTGCTGACTGGGATCGCGTGTGATCCAATGAAAATTTTGTTAGCTGAAATGCTGTCGACATGATCCATATGGATGACGTAAGACCTATGGACTCTCATAAACTGTCGGTCTACTTGTTGAAGAAAATGAACAAGATTGAAAGAGGCAGTGAGTGTTCTATCCTCAGTCTGAATAATGGTGTAGCTACCGTCCGCTTTGGCAAATAGTATTTTGTCAATTGGTATCTTTTCTAATATGCCCTGGTGACGAAACAAAATATGAGATCCATTATTTATTTCATCTGCTAACCTGCTTTGCGCCAGGCCAATGGCAATTTGAATATCCTGAGCGTTGAATGGTTTTACTATAAAATTAACTGGTTGAGTTTCAAAAGCTGATTGAAGTATTTTTGGATCCGAATGGGCCGTGAGATAAATAATAATGACTTTACCTAATGCCTGAATTTTCTTTGATGTTTGGATTCCATCCATTTTACCTTTTAGCCTAATGTCCATTAAAATGATCTCCGGAGGATTACTCTGAAAACTTTCGATCGCTGATTCACCGGATGAGACAATATCTGTGACCAAGCAACCCATGGATTGAAGAATATCCTTGATATCCTCAGCAACAATCATTTTATCTTCGACGATTAGTACTTTCGGATTCATTGGTCAGGTTGTTGGTGACGGGTCCTGAAAGCTAACTTCAGCAATTGTTCCTTTATCAAAATACATATTCATAGATCCCTCAAGTTCTTGCACAAAGGAAGAGATCAGCCTGATGCCAAACCCCTCTTCATTCATAACCATGCGAGCATTACCATTATCCCTTACCTTTAATAAGTACAACTCGTTTGCCTGTTTAAGGGTCACCTCAAGATGCGGGGAAGTTATATCTGGAAATGCATGTTTTATCGAGTTGCTCACCAGCTCATTGACAATCAGACCAATGGCAATGGCTGTATCATAAGTGACATGAATAGGCTCGATTTCGGTTGAATGCACAATCTCTGAGCTTCTCTTATGTGAACTCATCAGCTGTTTTATCAATGAATGAAGGTATACTTCAATATTAATTGTTCCTTTTAACATGTGCCCCTCATACAGTTGTTGATGAATCATGGCCATGGCATAGAGTCTATCCTTGTTCTTTTCCAATTCCTCCCGGGCATATGCATTTTTTGTTTTGTTGGATTGAATATTGAGCATGCTGATGATCATCTGAAGGTTATTTTTCACCCGGTGGTGAATCTCATAAAGCATAAATTCCTTTTCCTTATTGGCTAGCTCAAGGCTATGTCTTTGTGATTCTATTTGAGTATTCTGCGCAGATAGCTTATTGACATACCTGTATCTTTTTATGGTAAAAAAGATTGAAATCATCAGAATGCTCAATGATAATATGATGATAAAATTTCTTTGATTTAACTGGATTTCCTTCAGCTCAAATTGAGCATTCAGGCCATCAATGGTTTGGTTTTTCTTCTCCGTTTCATAGGCTACCTGCATTTCAGCCAGCTGCATGCTGGTACGGTCATTATACAGACTGTCCTTCATTTCTGTATATTTTTCCATATACCTCAGTGCAGCGCTGTGATCCTTCCGCATCAGGCCGATCTCTTTCATCACCTGATAGCTATTGATGATGATTTCTTTTAACTTCAATCGTTGGGCATTTTCCAAAGCTAAAGTCGCCTCTCGCATGGCTGATTCTGCATTTCCCAGTTTCATCAGATATCGGGATTTTACCAGACATATTTTGCAATAGAAGGCGTTTTTGCTCATTGAGGCAGCTAGTGCCTTAACTTCATTTACAAGTGGGAACCCAACTTCCATATTGCCCAATTCAAGATAAGTTCTAGCCAGGTTGTATTGAATGATACTTATACTGATCCTCGTACCCACAGAATCCCATAAATATTTAGATTGATTAAAGACCTTTTCTGCCTCTGCATATTGCTGGTTAGCAAATAAGGCTTCACCCAGCTCGTTTAGTTGGCCGGCGTAAGAGTTACCCCCCGTGGACTCCCCAATCAACCTGGCACTTTGACGATAGTAATAGATGGCGGAATCGTAGAGGCCTGCATTCATGAAAGTACTTCCGATGTTGTTTAAGCTGAGACCTAGTTTTTCCTTGTCGGTTGCATCTACTTCATCCAATACTTTTTTATGATATCGGATGGCTTCTTCAAAAGCTTTCTGATTAAAAATCCTGCCACCGTGCGAATAGTACTTGGTGGTATTTGAATAACCTTTTATCGAATTTCTTGCGTCCTGTGCCTCTGTTGAGTATTTAAGCACGTTGTGATAGTCACCTAGTTGCCGATAGACCACAGCGATGTGATCTAGATTTTCAACTACTTCACTTTTCTGATCGGTTAAACGGTTAATTGAAAGAGCCTTTTCCAGGAAAATAAGCGCTGAATCGTGAATGGCCTCATACAGAAAATTAAGTCCGATGTAGTGATAGTCCTGAGCCAGGTTCAATGAATCGGAAACTTCCAGGTGAAAATTGGCAGCTTTTGTCAGGATGGACCTGGATTGGGGGTAATAGCCATTGATCCATCGCTCGATGCCCCTGGTCTGAAGGATCATAGCCTTTAGGGAGTCGCTATCAGAAATGTTGGAAAAATAATATGCTGAATCTAGCAAGGAAGGGACTTTGCGAATGTTGACATACATAAGTGCTTTCGCAAGCTGTAGGTATGCCACCGACTTTGCTGGATCTTCTGTTAAAGAAAGTGTTTTGTATAAACTATCAATTTTAGCGTGTTGCGTGTAGCCGCCCAAAGGGGCCATCAATGAAAATAAAAGGACATAGATGATTGGCGGTTTCCAGGTCATTTCCCTATTCCTCTCTTTAAATATATCATATTGTAAAGAGATGAGCAGAATATTGTGTGATTAAAGCGGTTTTTAGGAACTATTTTTTGAGGACAACATGTGTTAAACCAGATCAAACGCTTCGGCAAATCGAATCAAATCAACAAAACGTTTGATCCCGAGCTTGCTCATGATGTTCTTGCGATGGGTATCGACGGTTAGCTTCGAAATAAAGAGCGCATCTGAAATTTCCTGGCTGGATTCACCCTGGGCAACTTTTGTCATAATCTCAATTTCTCTGGGAGTAAGTTCCTGGAACTTATCCATGTTCTTGTGAACAAATTCGTCTAGGGCGATGAGTTTCATAAATTTGTTCTGATATCTATCCAGGAACCTGATCTTGAAGTCCAGGGTGAAAATGCCCTGTGCTTTATCACTGAGTTTTTGAAAGGAAACAAACCACTCGAAATCGCCACTCAGGTCTTCACTCATGTCAAGCCGTTGGAAAAATACACCTATCTCATGCTTATTCCCTCTTTTCACAAACTCCGTTGCAATCTCTACATTGCGCTGATAGTTTTCAGGGTCAATTCTCTTTTGAAGTTGTTCCATTCCTTTGGTGGCCAGGTTCTCCTGAGTGACACCTCCAATTCTGCGCATATTAGGATCCACGTAGAGCATAGCGAATGTCATCCGATCGTGTATGTGCATCTGGTCTGCAGGCAATGAATAATACAGTTCGTCCAGATCCTCCCACTTATTTGACTTGATAAACTTTTCGGACTGCCAGAAAAATGTTCTGTGTAGCTGAATGAGTTGATCGTCTTTTGAATGCATTATTTAGGTTTTTAATGAGTATTTCAAAATAATTTCATTCCCGAAAATACCTATCAATGGGTATTGATAGGGAATGAT
Source organism: Cyclobacteriaceae bacterium (assembly GCA_965228595.1). Classification (GTDB taxonomy): domain Bacteria; phylum Bacteroidota; class Bacteroidia; order Cytophagales; family Cyclobacteriaceae; genus UBA7330. Next base: position 2,700,569 of record OZ245828.1, read on the forward strand.
GTTATTGAGATAATTGTAAAGGAAGGATAATTTAATTGAAAATAATTGAAATATGAGGATTTAGAATGGCTTAAAAAGTTTATATCCATAATAATTGGCTTGAATGCAGAAACTGGTGGAACACTGTATTTGGCTAAAACGGGACCTCAATGATTGCCGGATATGTCATTCACAAAAAAAATGATACCGTTCACAAAGTTTTTATGAGAATACATTGAAATGTGCATAACTTATTCACACGACCCTGAACACTAAATTTTACCGCCATGGACAAGAAAATATTGTTGTTTTTCACTGCCGTTATTCTATATTTTACGGCTTGTCATCGAACCGAAGCTCCTGCACCCGCTCAGGAGTTCGGTTATCTTAGTTTAAATGTAGGCCTTCAAATTGAGGAATCCTCTGCTGGCAGAATCGAAACCGTCAGTCCTGACAATTTCCTGGTCACTATTCATGATGCCAGCGATGGCTCAGAGGTGATGCGGTGGGATACTTACCTTGAAGTACCTGATGAAGTGCAATTGCCAACTGGTTCCTATTTTGTACGAGCTACAAATCTTGAGTTTCCCGCTGATGCAGCCTTCGAGCAACCGTGGTACTTTGGTGAATCGGACGTTTTTACCATAGATAAAGAGGAGTTAAAAACGATCAATGTTGAATGTACACTTGCCAATTGCAAGATTTCTTTTAGCTACTCTCAGAATGTCCAGGATAACTTTACCAACTGGAATGCCACGGCTACCATCGATGATGGAAACGGAACCGGCGCTTTCCTGGAATGGGTCCAGAATGATCCGGCACAGGGTTATTTTCTGACAGATCTTCCGATCGATATTGAAGTATATCTGGAGTATATCAAAGAATTACCCGGCTCCGACCCGCCGGTCATCACCCGCACATTCAATCACACAATTCCCAATCCGGCACCCGCAACCCACTACCTGGTCAATGTGGATGCTTCACTGGAAGATGGGAAGATCATGATCAATATAACTGTGGATGATGCTTTCGAGACTGTCGAGATTGATTTGGGGGACGAGGTGGTCCCTCCTGAACCAATTGAACCCATCGGTGAAATAATAGAAGCCACTGACGGAGGTTCAGGAGTTGTTTCTATCGTGTTAGATGGATTTATTCAAATACAATATGTTGACATTCTAGTTCAAGCCGATGCTTATTCAGATAACCAGGGCACTGTGACAAGTCTGATTTATTTTGATTCCCAAAACAGTGGTCCGGTTTGCGAGAATACAGTTGTTGGTAGTTTTAATCTTGCATCCCAATGTACATACAGACTGTTAGCTTATCCTGGGGAAACTTATACAGTAATTGGGGTTCAGGCAAATACCAATGCCAGCATTGTTACCACATCACTTCAGGTTGTAAGATAAATTTTGTAAATCATGAAAAAAGCACTCACCCTGGCCCTTACAACTGTTTTCCTTCTTTTCCTGGTCACCGAATGTGATCGCCCGGAAGGTCCAATGCCTGAACCTGAAGAATTCGGCTACCTCAGCCTGAATGTAGCCCTGCAGGTTGAGGCACAACCGGTATCTGGAAGAGTCGAAGCTGTCAGCCCGGACAATTTCCTGGTCACCATCCATGATACCAGCGATGGCACTGAAGTGATACGATGGGATACTTACCTGGAGGTGCCATCCGAAGTGCAATTACCCACCGGATCTTATTTTGTTCGGGCCACAAATCTGGAATTTCCAGCCGATGCAGCTTTTGAACAACCCTGGTACTTTGGGGAATCGCATGTATTTACCATAGATAAGGAGGAACTGAAGACGGTCGACGTGACCTGTACCCTTGCTAATTGCAAGATCTCCTTCAGCTACTCTCAGAATGTGGATGATAACTTCACCAGTTGGAATGCGACTGCAACCATCGATGATGGAAACGGAACCGGCGCTTTCCTTGAATGGATCCAAAATGATCCTGCTGAGGGGTATTTTCTAACAGACTTGCCAATAGATATCGAGGTCTTCCTTGAGTACATTAAACTGACAGACCCTGATCAATCGATCACCCGAACTTTCAGTCACACCATTTCCGATCCGCAGCCAGCGACCCACTACCTGGTGAATGTGGATGCTTTACTGGAAGATGGGAAGATCATGATCAATATTTCTGTGAATGAGGATTTTGAGACCATAGAGATTCCACTGGGGGATGAGGTAATTCCTGAAACAGTAACAGACATTGATGGAAATGAATATCCGGTAGTTCAGATTGGAGATCAGATTTGGATGGCTGAGAATTTACGAACCACAACACTAAATGACGGAATACTTATTGATGAATTTCAAACAAATGGTGCATATGATATCCCTAGATATGCCTGGTACAATAATGATGAAGAAAACAACAAATACCTATACGGAGGAATGTACAATTGGTATGCTGTGGAAACAGGGAATCTATGCCCCTCGGGATGGCATATTCCATCGAGAGGTGATTTTACTGCCTTGAGAGAATATTTGGGAGGAGAGAGTATTGCCGGAAGCGAACTTAAATACGAATCAATTTGGTTTGCTCCTAATCCTGCTAACAATAATTCTGGTTTTTCCGCATTACCCGGTGGATTTTATGATCACTTTGTTGATGCAGAGTTCTACTCCTTAGGACAACAGGGTTATCTATGGACAATCGACGAGGATGAATCTACCCAGTATGGTTATTCTTTTTATATGGTTAATTCTTCAGCTGCATTATATGAGGGTCTGGTCGTTAAAAGCTGGGGTATTTCTGTTCGTTGCATTCAAGACTAATTGTTATTAAAATGAAAAGATCTCTTGCCCTAACCCTAACAACCATTTTTTTGCTCTTCCTGGTCACTAACTGTGACCGCTCGGAAAGCCAATCACCTGAACCACAAGAATTTGGCTACCTCAGCCTGGATGTAGCCATTCAAATACAGGTTACTCCAACAGGAAGAGTTGAAGCGGTCAGTCCCGATAATTTTCTAGTCACCATTCATGATGCCAGCGATGGTACTGAAGTGATGCGATGGGATAATTATTTGGACGTACCAATTGAAGTACAATTACCCACGGGCTCCTATTTTGTACGGGCTACAAATCTTGAGTTCCCTGCAGATGCTGCTTTTGAGCAACCCTGGTATTTCGGGGAATCTGCTGAATTCACCATCGACAAAGAAGAGCTTAAAACTATAGATGTGAATTGTACCCTTGCCAACTGCAAGATCTCCTTTAGCTATTCTCAGAATGTTCTGGACAATTTCACTAACTGGGATGCAACAGCCACCATTGACAATGGTAATGGTACGGGGGCTTTTCTGGAATGGATCCAGAATGATCCGGCAGAGGGGTATTTCATTACTGATTTTCCGATAGATGTAGAGGTCTATCTGGAATATGAGAAAGCTTTTGAGGAAGCACTGATTACAAGAACTTTCAATCACACCATCACAGATCCCCTACCCGCAACACACTATCTGATCAATGTGGATGCCTCATTAGAAGATGGTAAGATCGTGATCAATATCACGGTGGATGACAGTTTTGAAACTTTAGAGATCCTGCTTGGAGATGGTAATAGTGAACATGAAGAGCCACAAGGAGAGACTATAGCAGATATAGATGGTAATGTGTACTCCACTGTGCAGATTGGAGACCAGCTTTGGATGGGAGAAAACTTGGCAGCTACCCAATTAAATGATGGAACACCCATTTCCAATCGTATTGGTGATGAATGGATTGGTCTTACTACCCCAGCCTATTGTTATTATTTGGATGATAAGGATACATACGGGGATGAGTATGGTGCACTATATAATTTTTTTACAGTTGAAACGGGCAAATTATGTCCTGCCGGGTGGCATGTTCCAACAAGAGCCGAATGGAATGTTATGGTCACCTTGTACGGTGGAACGTTGGTAGCTGGAGGTGCTTTGAAGTCGACCACACCTGATTGGAGAGCACCTAATGAGGGGGCAACTAACGAATCAGGATTTACCGGACTACCAGGAGGAGCTAAAGCATCAAGTGGTAATTTTCATGAAAATGGAATGCTTGGCTTTTGGTGGGTTAATACAGAAATTGATCAGGACTATGCCCGTAGCAAGGCACTTGTTTGGCAATATCCTTTTGCGAGCGAAGGGGCTATACTGAAAAACCAGGGCTATTCTATTCGATGCTTAAAAGACTAATTGAATTTGTAAAAATCCTATTAATCTAGATTATCTGATCCTTCATGCGGAACCAGCTCTTTATTCCATTTTGTTGCCTTTTATGCTCCATAAATGCCTGGGGGCAAAATGTCAATATCCCGGATGCTAATTTCAAAGCTGCATTGGTTGCCGATCCTGCAATCAACACAAATGTTGATTCGGAGATCCAGGTTACAGAAGCTAGCGCGTACGCTGGCACAATCAATGTGAATAATCAGGGAATTTCCGATTTGACAGGTATTGAAGCCTTTACTGGGATTACACAGCTGATTGTCCAATCCAATGATCTCACATCCGTAGATTTATCAGCAAACACGGCTCTTACTTACCTTGAATTAGGCTTTAATCAGCTTAGCTCACTAGATGTATCCAACAATACCGCTTTAACCTATCTTTCATTATCGGGGAATCAATTAACTACGCTTGATATCTCAGCCAACACGCTACTTGAGACGTTTACGTGTAATCAAAACAATCTAACGTCCCTGGATGTAAGTGCCAATACTGCACTTACTTACTTGTCATGTACAAATAATCAGCTAACGGGACTTGATGTAAGTAACAATACAGCACTGACCACCTTACAGATATATGACAATGGTACAATTGCTACGCTTGATGTAAGTGCCAATACCGCCTTAACCAACCTCAGTGCAAGTGGAAATGCCTTGACTTCAATTGATGTCTCAAACAACACGGCTCTTACCAATCTCAATGTAGGTCTTAACCAGATATCTTCAATTAATGTGAGTGCCAATACTGCATTGACTTCCCTAAGTGTGAGTAGCAATTTATTTACCTCGATTGATGTCAGTGCATTGGTCAATCTCCAAACATTTCAGATTACCAACAATATGCTGACCACGCTTGATATATCTGCCAATACAGCATTGGCGAGCCTTTATTGTCATACAAATCAGCTCAGCACATTGGATCTGACCAACAATCCAGCTTTGACGACGATTTACTGCAACGACAATCTTTTAACAAGTCTTGACTTGAGTACCAATACTGCGTTAACGAGCTTATATTGTTATAACAACAGCCTTACGTCTCTTGATTTATCAGCAAACACCTCGCTGACAAACTTAGACTGTAAAAACAATGAAATTACCTCACTGGATTTGAGTAGTAATGCCTCCTTATCTACGCTTGATTGCAGCAACAATAGATTGACATACCTAAATGTTAGGAATGGAAATAATACAAGCATGTTTGATTTTAATTTCAATGCGGAAGATAATTATGAATTAGCCTGTATAGAAGTTGATGATCCTGAATACTCGGAATCTACGTGGAACAATGTGGTTTTTGGAGTCACCTTTGATACATTATGCTCTTTCACACCAATTGATCTTGTAGACAGCTTATATGTTTTGAAAGCTTCCAACTTCAATAGCGAGGACACCTATGTAAATGAGGCTGATCCTGACGTAAATTATAATACTGAATTTGAGAGAAGTATATTAAACTTTGGAGGGAATTTCTTTGAAACAACCTCCAGGGCGATGCTGGTTAAATATGACCTGACCAGCCTGAATTCTGCCAATATCAATAGCAATCATATCAATCTGTATTTTGAAGGATTGAATGGTTTCATGGATCAGTTCGATTACGGTGTTTACCAAATCACTGAAATGTGGGAGGAAGATTCAGTGACCTGGAACAACAGGCCCACGGTCGATTCAACCTTATTATACACCATTCCCGGAACTTCTATACCTGAAGTAAATGGAATATGGTATGATATTCAGTTACCGAATTCGGTTGTTCAAAACTGGGTAGACAGCCCGGCACAAAATCATGGTTTTATGGTGATTCCGCTTGCTGATAGCTATGGAAGACCGAATATTACCAGTTCTGAAAACACGTATAATGCCGATTTTCATCATCAACTGGTCATCAATAGCACAGGGGTTTCATTTGATGGTATTGTGATTGACAATGTATCAACAGATCCTTTAGAAGGGGTCGTAGTTAAGGCTCTTGAAACAAGTACCCTTAGAATAGTAACTACAGATACCACAGATGCCAGTGGTGCGTATTTCCTTGACTTGAGATTTCCGGGAACATACGACATCAGAATAGAAGGAATTAACGGTTATCTACCTCCAACTACATCGGACAGTATTGTGATCAATGAAAGTGAGCAACTGACCTTTGATTTTCAAATGGAGCCAAACGCAAATGCCATAGCGGGAAATGTTTCGGGAACGTGGTCCGTGGCTGGAAGTCCATACGTCATTTCAGGGGAAACAGTCATTCAGACGGGAGACACACTGTCAATCGAACCAGGCGTAGAAGTTCAGTATGCAGGTAATTATGCATTATTGGTAAATGGTACTTTAATGGCTGTTGGGAATGCAACGGATACTATCAAATTCACAAGCTATGATACAACCTCATACGATAAAGGAAGAGGCATAAGGTTTGTGGATGCAAATCAAAGCCAGAATACCATGGCATTTTGTGTCATAGAAGATGGATTTGCTGAGAATGTAATGATCGGTAACCAACCTGAAGATAATGGGGGCGGAATCTATATTTCACAATCCCGGGTAACCATTGAAAATTGCGACGTAAGAAGGAATTCCGCTTTCTCAGGAGGAGGAATTTCCATAATCTCTAATTATCCATACTATCCGGTTATTATTAGAAAGAATTTAATCAGGGAAAACCTGGCGAGGGAAGGATCTTATATTGAAACAGGAGGCGGTGGAATTGCCGCATCTGGCTACGATTCAATATGGATAGAAAGCAATATAATAATGGATAACAGATATAATGGTTCATCTGGTCCAAATAGAGAAGGAGGTGGTGGCGTAAGACTTAACTCCGGGAACATCTACTTTATCAATAACCTGGTATATGGGAATTATGCAGTCAAAGGGAGCGGGGTTTTAGTTCAAAGGCAAGGTAGGGTTTACAATAATATCATCTGGAATAACTCAGGTTCAATGAACGGAGAACAGTTGGCTATACAGATTTATTCCGGAGAATCAGTTTTTCAACCGGAACTTCAAATTCACTATAATAATATTCAGGATACACTAATCGTACTGGACCGGGAAAGTCCTGCACCAATTTCATATACCGATGGGATTGGTAACACCGAAGCTGATCCTCAATTTATTGATTCTTTATCCAATGACTTTCATCTGATGGCCAGCAGTCCGTTGATCGATGCGGGGAATAGTTTCATTTATGATTCACTTCAGAATTTTGACCATTTTGACTTTGATGACCTGGACCGTCTTTTCGAAGTAAATTCAGTTAATGATGCAGGTATTGGTAGTCAACCATTACCAGATTTAGGACCTTATGAATACCTAAGTACTAATAAACCAACAGCACTTGTTGCTAACTTCATCGCAGCGGATACTGTCCACCTGACATGGACAGATAACAACTTGGATGAAACTGGCTTTCAGCTGGAGCGGTCTCAATTTAAGGATTCACTTTTTACAATTATAGATAATCCAGGTGTAGACGCGACCACATCGGGAGACCGCTTTTCTATTGTGACTGATACATTGTATTATAGAATCCGTGCTAACACAAATGATGGATTTGGAAGTTATTCCAGAGGAACCGCTGTAAATACTGTTTTCAATTTGAGCGATTCATTGGCACTTGTTGCCATATACAATGCAACAGATGGGTCTAACTGGACAAACAATACCGGCTGGGTATCAGGTCCCATTAGTTCATGGTATGGAGTTACAACTACAGGAACAAGAGTTACCAGTCTTGAGTTAGATGAGAATAATCTAGTGGGAACTATTCCAGACAGCCTGGCATTACTTGAAGCATTGCAAGTCCTTGATCTTTCCTACAATCAGCTTTCAGGGTCTATTCCGGCCAATATTGTCCAACTCACAAACTTGACCCGCTTGCTATTGGGCTTTAATCAGCTCACAGGAAATATTCCAGAGATGATAGGATTACTTGATAAACTAGAGCTATTTAGTTTAAGTAATAATATGTTGTCAGGAACGATTCCAAGTGGAATAGGTGCCCTTAGTTCTGCAACTTATGTATCACTCAGTGCTAATCAGCTTACAGGAAACCTTCCTGATTCATTAAGTAACCTTTCATCAGTAGAACAATTGTATCTATCGTTCAATCAACTGACGGGTCAGGTACCAGATGGATTGGGTACGATTACTTCCCTGTTAAATCTTCTCATTCAAGAAAATGAGCTTGATCACCTGCCTGATCTGACCGGACTCCCTAATATTGTGAGTATACGGGTCAATAATAACAAATTTGACTTTGATGACCTTATTCCAAATGTATCAGTTCTAACGGCCTATAGCCCTCAGTTACCTGTTGGCTTTGAAAAGGATACCCTGGTCAACTTATCTAGTTCACCTATGCTAACAGCTGAAGCCGGGGGCACTGGAAATTCATACATTTGGTATAAGGATAATTTTGCTATTACTGGTGAAACTGCTCAAATATTAACCCTTCCCAATGTCGATTTCCAGGATGAAGGAGACTATTATTTTGAAGCGACAAACCCCTCATTGCCCGATTTGACATTGACAGGTGCGCCCACCACATTGAAGGTGTCTTCTCTTGAAAGAGATTCACTGGTGCTAAGGCAGATATATTCTGAAACAGGGAGTAGTGACTGGATAAATTCATCAAACTGGGCGAGTGGTAATCTATTCTCATGGGAAGGCATAACCATTGAAAATAACAGGGTTGTCGAAGTAGATCTATCCAACAAAAATGTAGTTGGAGTTATTAATGATGACATAAAAGATATTGTAAACCTGGAATCAATAGATCTATCAAATAATCAGATTGAAGACATCCCTGATTTTTCCGGATTGAACTCATTGGTTTCATTAAATGTCTCCGGTAATAACCTGGGATTCGATGATCTTGAGCCAAATATCAGTATTGCTACATTTGAATATTCCAATCAGGGACCAATAGGTGATTCATTGGACCTACTACTCCCACGAGGGACTGATTATTCCATCAATTTTAGTGCTCCGGGTACTGCCAATACTTATCAATGGAAAAGAAATGGTATTGAACTGGCAGGTGAAACAGAAACTACTTACCTCATCGATAGCATCAACTTCACCAACATGGGAATTTTTACCGTGGATGTTACAAGTGATATTGTTTCTGACCTTATTTTGACAAGTCAACCACTACAAGTTTTAGCAACATCACCTATCACAATCACCGCCATTGGAGAAAATAACTCTTTGATAGAGGCTGGGTCAGGAAGACTATTGAAAATTGAGGAACCAGGTAAGCCTTTTGATACAGTTGCTACAGTTGGACCTGACAATGGAAAATTTATATTCGATATTACCGTATTGGGTGATTATCTAGTAGCTCTTGAAGCAGAAGATGACATCTACCTGCCTACCTACTATGAAAACACTTTCTTATGGGAAGAAGCTGACACGTTGAGGTTCAGATCGGAGCTACAAGATACCATGTATATGACCATTAAACCACAAGATCTGGGACCTGACGATGGCGACTATACGCTATCAGGAATCGTGGAAGAAGATTTTCCGGAGGATGGTAGAATTGATGCAAGGAAAAGGGTAAAACGAGCCGGTTGCTCAGTAAGGAGATTTCGGGGTGCTGGACGGGCTAACAATGAGGCCTGGGAGCTTGTAGCCTATGTTTATACCAATGATAATGGAGAATTTGATATTAATTTCTTACCAGCAGCATTATACAGATTCAATATCGAATATCCGGGAATACCTATGGACCCGGAATCTTTTATCGAGTTTGAACTGGGAGCGGGAGATAAACCGAGGTTGAAAACGGAACTGTTAGCCACAATCAGTGAAAGTGGAATATTCGTAGAAGAGATACCCCCTCTGGGTATTGGAGATACTCAACTGTTCAAGATATATCCAAATCCTGCAAATCATTATTTAGTCATTGAATTCCAGGATGACCATACAGACTTTGAAATCAGAATAATTGATCTCAATGGGAAACTTTTATACGCACATAAAAATTTGAGAAGGCTATCCCATCATACTATAGCGCTTGATCGTCTTTCTGATGGTCTTCATCTTCTTCAGATTATTGACTCAAAAAACAAGTTGATTGAAACAAGAAAGATCTATATTCAACACAAATGACAAACACGTGATAGCCGGACTTTCGTTGATGAAATAAAAAGGATAGGTAACGTTCTGAAGAGCACTAGATCGTTTAAAATTTTTTATCTTTTCAAAATGTTAACCCAAAAAATGAAGACCTCTTCACTTATTGTCTGTTTTCTCTCGCTCGCATTCCTTTGCAATGCTCAAAATCAGCAACCCCCCAATATCCTTATCATCATGACCGATCAGCAATTTGCTGATGCCATGAGTTGTGCCAAGGGAGATGAATATATCCATACCCCCAATATGGATAAGCTCGCGGCTTCGGGGGTTCGATTCACAAGAGCATATACACCAAATCCGCTATGCACACCCATGCGGACGAGCATGATGACCGGTAAGTTTCCGCACCAAACCAGGGTTCAGACCAATAATGACAAGAAAAATTTTAGGCCGGGAGATCATAACTATATGGGAAAGGTCTTTAAGGATGCAGGGTATGAGACCGGATATTTTGGTAAATGGCATGTGGCACTGGATGAAAAAGAGAAATCAATCCATGGCTTTGACACCTTTGGCGAGGACAATCCCCGGCTGGATGCTGGTCCGGTGGGTGAATTTATTGCTGAGAAAAGAAAGACACCCTTTTTTGCTTTTGCCTCTTTCTTAAGCCCACATGAGGTGTGCCAATGGGCCAGGAAAGAAGAATTACCTGGAGAGCCACTGGGAGCAATGCCAGCCCTGGAAGAATTGCCACCGCTGATGGACAATTTTGCCATTCCGCAAAATGAGACTGACATCGAAGCCTATATGCGAAAATCTTATCAGGCTAACAGAAGATTTACCGTGGGAGATTACACTTATGCAGATTGGAGGCGACTTCGATGGGGATATTACCGCCTGGTGGAACGGGCAGATATGTTCGTTGGTGAAGTGCTCACTGCATTGGAGGAATCTGGCAAAGAGGATAATACCATTGTAGTCTTCTTAAGTGATCATGGAGATTGCGCCGGGAGCCATCACTGGAATCAAAAAACAGTATTTTATGATGAATCGACCCGTGTTCCTTTTATTGTTTCCTGGAATGGCCAGACCAGCGGAGCTGTTTCGGACATGCTAGTGAATGTGGGTGTTGATCTGATGCCTACACTTTGCGGTTTGACAGGGGTTCCGGTCCCGGCAGGGTTGCCTGGCAAAGATCTATCCGGTGTGATCATGGAAGGTAAAAAGGACGTCGACAGAGCATTTCTAGTAATTCAAAACCACATGGTGCAGGGCGATCCTGTGGATGGGGTCAGTCTGATGCCACATGGTAGAATGGTCCGCAGTGATAACTACAAATACTGTTTATATAGTGAGGGAGAGCGTAGGGAATCGTTGGTGGATATGCGATTTGACCCACTGGAGATGGTAAATCAGGCTGGAAATCCCATTTACCGGGAAATTCTTGAGGAACATCGATCCCATCTCCAAATACATGCAGATGAGCAGGGGGATGAGGTGGCCCAGGGTATGCTGGACGCCCTCTAATCAACCAAACTCCGGACCAGCGACAGCGAAATGTCGGTCCAATTGTCCCGGATAGGGATTCCCTTTGAGAAACATCCTGGTGAAACTTCTTTGTGTTTTGAAACCAATCTGTTCGAGCCATTCGATCAGGGATGTTTTATCGGCCAGCACATCGATGACTATTGGACCTTTGAGTTTTGCCAATGCCGATTCTATCAATTGGATGGGGGCATCTGATGATTCTGCAATGATGGGTCCTAACTGAGTAAAATTGGTTCCCGGGCGAGTGAGCAGATAGCCATTTACCTGGCCATTTTTGGAAATGCATCCGTTGACATTCGCACCTTGTTCCAATAAATATTTTAACAATCCGCTTCTGTCGGTCCCAAATACTGTTTGATCCATGGCAAAAATTGATTTCAGGCTTTCTTCATCAATTTTCCTGACCAAGGTATTTTTAGGTTCATCAATATTTCTTTCCCCAGCACGCGTCATGCGAAAGATCTCATATTCGTCCTGAAAACCAAGCTTCGTATACACGTGAGCACCTGCCGGTGTGGCATCCAGTTTGATAGATTCGCAATCTTGAAGTGTATTGATGATGGTCGTCATCAACAACTTGCTGATTCCCCTTCCCCGATACGGTTTCGATACCAGCATCATTCCAATCCACGCCACCTGATTCTTGAAATTGGTTGAGGTGATTGTCCCAACTACTTTTTCTTCATCCAATGCTACCAAACAATATTCCGGGAAATACTCCATCAGAAACAGCCAGTCATTCTCCGTCTGATTCCAGTTTTCATCGTTTTTGATTTGCATTAGGAAGGGGAGATCTGATGGGTGCATCTGGCGGATTGCGATATCTTTATCTGGCATATTTTTTTTTGGTCACTTTAACCATCGAAATTTAATCAATCATGAATCAATCGTTGTAGTTAAGATCCAGCAAGGGGATTACGCGCTGATCCCAATGATGACCAGCAATACGAATGTGGCGATTACCCGGAAGGAAGAGATGTTGCCGATGTGTTTTTTCCTGGTCAATATCCTTAAATATAAGGCAAATCAGCACATGACGGAAATTAGCATATGATGGTAAGGTTATCAACAAGATAAGGCCAGATAGCCACTTCTGCAGAGTAGAATTGGTGTTTTTCTATTCGCGTTCATTCCATGATATAGTTTACATAAATAATATAATAATATTACTTATATTTGTTTTATATCAATAAAATATATTATGATATCACTTATAAGCGTTTCGAAGGCTCAAAAAATTATTCCGGAGCATATCCGTGCCTTAAGGTTGCAAAAAGGATTGACGCAAGAAGGGTTATCAAAGCGATCGGGAGTAAGTCTTCCAACACTGAGAAAATTTGAGCAGCAGGGAAAGATATCACTGGAGTCCTTTTTGAAGATAGCCATGGTCCTGGAATGTCTTGAGGACATTATCAAAGCATTGGCGCTACCCGCCGGGCAATTTTCATCTATCGATGAGGTGATAAAGGAAAAAAGTGAGCAGCATAAAAGACAACGAGGGTGGCGGAAGTAAAGGGACATCAACCGTTAACTCAATTGAGGGTAAGCCTGGACTTTGGGGAAAAGGTAATACCTGTGGGACGTCTGGCAAGCAGGGATCACCGCATCTATTTCGAATATTTTCCTGAATTTATCAGCCTGAACCTCAATATATCCCCGTTCAGGCTTCCGTTGGAGCCTGGCCTTAAAACCTTCGCCCCAGGATTATTTGAAGGATTACCCGGGGTATTTAATGATAGCTTACCGGATGGTTGGGGCAGGCTTTTACTCGATAGGTTACTGAAGAGCCAAAACATTTTACCGGAGGCATTCTCTCCACTTGATCGACTGGCACATGTAGGCAGGTCAGGTTTAGGTGCCCTGATCTATGAACCTGACCGGGGTCAGGAAGGAGACGAAGGACATTTGGATCTGGATAATTTAGCTGATCATTCCCGTCAGCTGCTTGAAGGAGATGCAGACGAGGTACTACAGGAGCTGTTGAACCTGAATGGGTCATCAGCTGGTGCCCGGCCAAAAGTGCTCATCGGGATCAACCCTGATTCTTCCGATGTCATCCATGGCAGGCATCACCTGCCCGAAGGCTTTGAATATTGGATAGTCAAATTCGCCAATGTCAATGACGGACCTGATGCGGGGGCCATTGAATATGTGTTTTCTCTGATGGCAAAGGAAGCCGGATTGAATATGATGGACACAAAATTGATTCCTTCGGGGAAGGGTGCGGGATATTTTGCGACAAAGAGATTTGATAGAACCAGGGATAAAAGGCTCCATATGCATACAGCCAGTGGGTTGTTGCACAGTGATTTTAGAACACCTTCTCTGGACTATGAAAACCTGGTGGAGCTCACGGAAGTCCTGACCAGGGATGTAAGAGAAGTAGCGCAGATGTATCGTTTGGCTGTATTTAATGTGCTTGCCCATAATCGCGATGACCATGGCAAAAATTTCTCTTATCTGATGGATGGAGAAGGCAACTGGAGGCTGGCCCCTGCCTATGACTTAACCTTTTCTTCTGGCCCAGGCGGAGAACAAAGCACCATGGTCATGGGCGAAGGAAAGAACCCACAGATAACCGATCTTACCAGGCTCGCTGATGTAGCCGGTATGGCATCGACGCGGGCCAGAGAAATAATGGATCAGGTTCAGTCTGCAGTTAAAAGATGGCCGGAACTGGCAAGGGAATATGGCGTATCAAAATCCAATATTGGTTTAATTGCTAATCGCATGAAGTAGTTTCTATGATAAGGATTGAGGTATACAAAATAATGGTTTGATCGGTCATTCCCCTAAAACATAAGACAATTCAGCATATGACGGTAAGGTTTGCGAAAGATAGATATTATAGTAAATAATTCTTTCTATATCTTCATTTAGTGCTATTAACGGTCGCTGTACCAATTCAATTCTAATGAATGAACCCTTTGCATTTATCATGGCTGTCCTAAGCTTTTCCTGCTCTTCAACCAAGGTCATTATTCTAAATATGATTCCATCTACTTTGGTATTATAGCTGCAGGCACAGAATAACAGTTTTCAGCATTCTTGATCTGTATCAGGGAGGAAAAATCTGATGGGCGCATCTTACGGATTACGATATCTTTACCGGACATATTGGGTCATCTTTGGGTGGCTGGTATATTTTGAAAATTAATCAATCAAACATTCAATCAGGCAATATGGACACCATAGCATTTAAGATGCAACTCAACGAGGGACAAAAAGAAGCTTATAAAAAGAGGCATGATGAAATCTGGCCTGAGTTGAAGCGGCTATTAAAGGAAGCTGGAATCAGTGATTATGCCATTTTTTTAGATGAGGAGACGAATACCTTGTTTGCCGTTCAGAAAGTGACTGAAAATAGCACCAGACAATACCTTAAAGAGGAGGAAGTTGTGAAAAAGTGGTGGGACTTCATGGCGGATATTATGGAAGTAAACCCTGACAACTCTCCGGTCACTAAACCACTCGAACGTGTCTTCTATATGGCCTAATCCATCTTCGGACCTGTAGTGATAGAGAACTTATATCTGTCACCCCGATAAAGTGACCTTTCGATCTCTACAATTTGACCTTTGCTGGAGAAAATGACCCCATCCAGCATAAAGGCTGCTATGGGTTTACTGTTTTCGAAGTAGTTATTTTCATCATGAGGAGAAACCACAACTGCTCCCAGGTTTCTATAAACATTTTCGAGCTTCAGGTGATATTTATGTTCATAAATGCCAATCAGATATTGATCGAGATCCATGAGGTTTATTTTCGGACAGACATCCAATGAAATGTACTTGGTTTCATCCTTGATCATCGTTTCGTCAGCATATCTCAAGCGATGCAGCTTTAATACCGGACCCTCGATCACAAAATGCTGATTATCTATCTTAGATGACAGGCCATTTTGAAGTATTGTCTTTTCGAGGGTTATGTTTTTTGGTTTGAAACCTTCTTTAATCAGGTTAGCATCAAAACTTTCCCGGACAGCACTGAAAGATCCGAGTGCCCGTGTAAGATGTTTGTCCTCGGTTTTGTTGAGTACAAAAGTCCCCCGCCCTTTGATCCGTGTTACCCAGCCTTGCAGTTCCACTTCATGCAAGATCTTACGAGCAGTGGTATTGCTAACGCCATAGGTTTTGATCAGCTCATTTTCAGAGGGTACTTTATTGCCCGGGAGTAATTGTCCGGAGGTTATTTTTTGTATGATCTCTTTGCTGATGGCGATGTACTTCGGCTCAGGTTTATTCATGGGGCAAGCAATAAAGAATTCAAATTTAAGAAGTTCGGGGTATTGCCATATTAAAAATTAACCTTATATTCGTTCTCTCATTACTTAGTGCGTTAACCTGAAGATGAAGATATTACCCCGGTATTGGATCATTGTGTTGTTGCTTTTGATAGTAACCTCATTAAGCTTTCTGGATCGACAAGTCCTTTCGATCACGATCATTAAAATCAAAGAAGATCTTTTCATTTCCGATGTGGATTACGGTTTTATCAATTCCGGATTCCTGGCCAGCTATGCCATCATGTTCACTCTGGGTGGAATATTGATCGATAAATACGGAAGTCGAATGGGGTTAGCCTTTTCCGTTGGTTTTTGGTCGCTGGCCACCATGCTTCACAGTTTAGCCGGTAGCATCATGCATTTAACACTATTCAGATTTATGTTGGGTGCGGGAGAGGGAGGCTGTTTCCCAGGTGCAATTAAAGCAGTGATTGAGTGGGTACCTAAGAAGAAACGGGCATTGGCCAGCGGGATCGCCATTGGTGGTGCTGCTTTCGGAGCGGTTGTAGCTCCTCCCCTTTGTGGATATATGCTTGGGTTCTGGGGTTGGAAAATGATCTTTATCGTGACTGGTGGATTTGGCTTTGTCTGGCTGATATTCTGGTTATTGGCTACCCGTAAAAAGTCAGAGAGTTCAGCTAGAACACAAGCAGATGAAAAAGTAATCCAGGTACCTAAGTACAACTTTATCAAGACTTTAAAGTCCAAAGAGGCCATGGTTTTTATGGTCATGCGGTTTTTATTAGATCCGATTTTGTACTTCTATATGTTTTGGATCCCAAAATATCTGAATGAAGAGCACCAGATGGGAGTAGAATTTATTGGGCAGGTACTTTGGATTCCATTCCTGGCGCTCGGGATAGCCAACATTGGAGGTGGCTGGTTTTCAGATCTTATTTTTATCAGAACACAAAAAACACGGGAATCCCGATTAATCGTAATGGGTTTGGCTGCGTTGCTTACCCTACCCGTCATTTTTATTGGCTCGATGGGATCTTATGTAATTATTCTGTTTGTGATGGGCCTTGCCTTTTTTGCTCACGGATTGTGGATTACCAATTACATAACATCCATTGCGGATGTCTTTGGAAAAAGTGCTACATCCACGGTGGTAGGGCTTTCCGGTACAGCCGGAGCACTATCTTCACTGGTCCTCAATCCGATTATTGGGTATGTCATTAGTACCTGGTCTTATAATCCATTGTGGGTGTATGCAGGTGTAATGTATCCGGTAGTTTTTATTGGGTTCATGCTGTTTATGTTACCTGGGAAGGTAAGGTTAGGAGTAGGCGTTTGATTTTTTTGAATTTTAAGTTAGTGCGTAAAGAAAATATTATATAGCTATAAGTAAAGATAGATGACTAGAATTGGAGTTTTTGGAGTGGGCTACGACAAGTACTGGCCACAATTTGATGGCTTACTAGATGAGCTTTTAGAGAAACAAAAGGTCTTTATTGAAAAGATCACTATGGATGATGTGGAAGTGGTAGATCTGGGGATTGTAGACAATCCGGAAAAAGCTTATGAAATGGCTGATAAGCTGGCCAGGGAGCACCTTGATCTCATCTTCTGTGACATGCTGACCTATGCCACATCAGGCACGTTTGGTATCATCATAAAGACCATTCAGGTTCCCATTGTTTTGGTAGCGCTGCAGCCACTTAAGGCATTGGACTACACCAAAGCTTCTACCCACATGCAACTGGCCAATGATGATATCTGTGCGCTACCTGAATTTGCAGGGGTAGCCGTGAGGATGGGCAAACCCGTTCCCAATATGATCATAGGGACACTGTATGATGATCCTGAGGTAGATGAACAGATCGATGAGTACTGCAGGATTGCCAAAGTGCTGGGAGAATTGAAAAGGGCACACTTAGGACATATCGGTCATCCGATCAATGCCATGCTGGACATGCATTCGGATGCTACCATGCTCACCTCTTTTTTTGGAAGCCATATCGTGCAATGTGAGTCCAATCAACTGATGAAATGCTACGAACAGGTTACTGAGGAAGAGGTCAAATCCATGGAGAATAGGATCCTGGACTTTTTTGATACCCCTGATCCGGTATCTGATCCGATCTCCATGAAGCTTCGTGATGAGGACTTGCGGGTAGCTGCTCATGTTAGTGTTGCTTTAGAAAATTTTGTCAAAGAAAATAATCTTGATGGCCTCGCTTATTACTATGATGGTCCTGAAGAAAGTGAGCTGAGAAAAGTGATGTCCAATCTGATCATTGGAAACTCATTGCTTACTGCCAAACACATTCCGATGTGTGGAGAGTCTGACCTAAAAACACTGATCAGTCTTTTCATTTTCGATCGCCTGGGTATCGGTGGCAGCTTTGCCGAATTCCATCCTGTGGATTTCAAAGAAGGCTTTGTATTGGTTGGTCATGATGGCCCCCATAATATCTCTATTGCGGATGGTAAACCCGTATTAAGGAGTCTGAAAAAATATCATGGAAAGCCAGGGCATGGTGCAGGTGTGGAATTTAAGATCAAAGAGGGACCCATCACCATGCTATCTATCAATTCAACATACGAAGGAAAATTCAAATTTATCATTGCTGAAGGCCAGTCAGTTGCAGGACCCATACCTCCCACTGGAAATACCAATACCCGGGGATTTTTTGGACCTGATGTGAAGACTTTTTTACATCGATGGATATCGGAAGGACCTACCCATCATTTTGCCTTAGGGATAGGGCATCATGCCGCGTCCATCAAAAAGATCGCCGACTATCTCAACCTGGATGCAGTCATTATTAACACCACATGAAAGCATCACGAATTGCTGGCAAAAGACTAGCTGGATGATATTGAATTATCTTAGATAGTGGATCAGACCAAAGACCCTTTTGAACTATAAAAACAAACCCCAATGAAGAAGATATTTTTTCTGACTATCCCCATCATTCTATTTCAGTTTTATTTTCTGATTCAGGTTCACGGTCAGGAGTCGAAGGTATACGGGGAACTTAAAAATGGATTTCAATCACCGCCGGCTCACGTTCGCCCCAAAGTCTATTACTGGTGGCTCAATGGTAATGTAGATACCGTAAGGGTAAAAGAGGAAATAGCTGCCATGGATAAAGCTGGTATCTCTGGCTTTGACATCTTTGAGATTGGGGTGCCTCAGGCAGATACCATGGTAGATCCCGGGCCTGCTTTTTTGAGTGAGGAGTCACTACAGGCCATTAAAGTGGCCCTGGAGGAAGCTAAGAAATACCAAATGGATGTTGGTCTGAATATGGCCAGCAGCTGGAACGCTGGCGGAGCATGGATCACTCCACAGCACTCGGCCAAATCAATCTATTTTTCCAAAATCAGGGTGAATGAAAAATCAGGCACAAAAGTGAAACTCCCTTTTCCGGAAATCTCTGAAAAAGATGCCAAAGGAAAACAAAGAGTCATTGAATATCAACGCAATGGAAAACCCGTATTTTATGAAGAAGTTGCCGTGGTGGCTGTCCCGGTTGAGGATGGTGAGCCTGTCAGGGACCCATCGAAATTTGTTGATCTTTCTGACAAATTTGATCCTGAAAAAGAAAGTGTGGAATGGACCTTGACTGGGGAATGGGAAGTTCATCGATACATCTGTTCAAACTCAGGGGAGCAACTAAAATTACCAAGTAAAAACTCTGTTGGTCCGATCATAGACCACTTTGATGCCGATGCCACTGAAGCACACTTCCTGCATATCATCAACAAGGTCAAAGAAGTGATGGGTGATAATCTGGAAGAAACTGCTCTGAAGAGCTTATACCTTGCCAGCTATGAGGCCACCGGTTTTGTCTGGACGTTGACCCTGCCCCAGGTATTTGAAGAAATCAATGGATATGAAATCACTCCATATCTTCCTGTCCTGTTCAATGAGGAGGCTTATGATGAGGACATTGTCAGTGAGTTCAAAAAGGATCACCAACGCACGCTATCCGAGTTGATGATCAATAATTTTTACAAAAAAGGCAAAGAAATAGCGAATGCACACGGGCTAATGATCAATTCGGAGTCGGGAGGTCCGGGATTCCCACTGCACAATGTCCCGGTAGAACCATTAAAATCCCTGGGTGTTATGGATCTGCCAAGAGGAGAGTTTTGGATCAATCATCGCCGGTTGAATGCAGATGGAATTGATATCCTGCGGGTCGTAAAAGAAGTTTCATCAGCGTCTCACATTTATGGTAGGGGGATTGTGGAGGAAGAAGCATTTACTTCATTTAAGCATTGGCAGGAAGGGCCTTTTGATATGAAGCCATCCGGGGACCGTGCCTTTGCTGAAGGCATGAACCGGGTGGTTGTGCACGGGTTTAGCCACAATCCGCGTGGATTTGGATATCCCGGCATCGCATACCATGCAGGGACTCATTACAACGACAGGAGGGTCTGGTTTTCGAAGGCAAAACCATTCAATGATTACCTGGCCCGTAATTCATTCCTTTTTCAGGAGACCAAGTACTTTGCTGATGTGCTCTATTATTATGGAGATCAGATCCCCAATTATACAGGGCACAAAAACAGCCGGTTTACTGTCGGTCCGGGATATGATTATGAGGTGACCAATACAGAGATTCTATTGCAACTGAAGGTGAGCAATGGCAAGGTGGTATTGCCAACTGGCGGAGCATTCAGTGTTTTGGCGCTGGAAGGAGAAGAACAGATCAATCCGAAAGTATTATTAAAGGTTGAAGAGCTGCTAAAAGCAGGAGCGGTAATCGTGGGACCGAAACCGGAAAGCGTGCTTGACCTGCCGGGAAAGACACCCGATATGGTATCGGTCATCAATAAGTTATGGGGCAAGAATACCAAAAACAGGGTGATCGCTGAATCCAATGCTGCAGAAGTATTGAATGATTTGGGCATTGGGCCAGATCTTGATTATTCAGATAAGGATTACAACACCCTGGACTTCATTCACTATCAAAGAGACGATTTGGATTTTTACTTTATAAGAAATACGACGGACCAATGGATTTCGAGAAATGCGAGCTTCCGGCAAAAAAGGAAAGTTCCGGAAATTTGGGATCCCGCAGCAGGTGAGATCAACCCGATCAGCATTTATCATCAGGAAGAAAATTATATAAAGATGCCACTATCATTACCTCCATTTGGAGCGCAGTTTGTAGTCTTTAAGCCAGGAGATCAAAAACCCATCTATTCAGGCATTGACAACGGCGGGATGTATCTTCCCCGCTTGTCTTATACTAAAGACGGTGTGTTGATTTTGGATGAAGGGAAGGTAGCAATGATCAAAGGCGACCAGCAGTTTACTGTAACCAATGAAATTAAGACCCAGCCTATTGATGGAGCCTGGGAAGTCAATTTTTCTGAAGAATGGGGTGGCCTTGAAAAAAAGATTATCAATGAGTTGAAATCCTGGACCGATTTCGATGAGGAAGGGATCAAATACTATTCAGGTACCGCCAGGTATAAGACCATCATTCACTACGAGATCAATTCAAGTGTTGTGGAAAATCAAAGCGTTTTGCTCGACCTGGGCGAGGTGTCCAAGATTGGTGAAGTATGGCTGAATGGGGAACCATTGGGTATCTGCTGGACAAAACCTTTCCATTTTGATGTGACTGAATTCATTAAACCCGGAGATAATGTGCTGGAGATAGACGTGGCTAACACCTGGTCCAATAGAATGGTGGGCGACCGATTAACTGAAGGTAAAGATTATACCTATTCGAACATACAGGTGACCAGCTTGAAAGGTCTTGACAAAATAAGATTTCCCTGGGCTGAAGTACCATTGATTGAGTCAGGCTTATTGGGTCCGGTGAAACTGATCACCTTGACGCCATTGGAGTAACAGTAAGTCTTAATTTCATTTTTCACATCACCAATATTTTTGATTTAAATTAGGTAAAGGGTAATATTACCTATCAGACAGTACCCAAAAATGTGAATTTGGAAAAGGAACGGCTCAAGCGGTTGGTAGGATTAATGGCTGGTGATGATACCCAGGCATTCAGGGAATTCTTTGATCTGTTGTATCCCCGATTTTTCAGGTTTGCGTTCTATTATGTGAAATCTGACATCCTGAGTGAAGAGATCGTTTCAGATGTGTTTATGAAGCTCTGGAACAACCGGGAAAAGCTCCCTGAGATAGAACAACTTGATCTCTATTTTTTCCGGGCGGTTAAAAATCAGGCCCTCACCTACATCAAAAAGGAATCGAAACATTTACTGGTCTATTCGGATGAATACTCTTCGAAGCTTGAGTATGTAGAACCCGAAAATCTTTTGATTGCCAAAGAACTCTCCAGGAAAATAGAGGAGGCTATCTGCGAGTTGCCAGACAAATGTGAGATCATTTTCAGGCTTGTCCGTGAAGATGGGCTCTCTTACAAGAAAACGGCCGAGCTTCTGGACATCACGCCGAAAACAGTAGAAAATCAGATTGCTATTGCCACCAGAAAGATAAAAGACGCTTTGGATGGGTATTACTTTCAACCGAAGGCTGAGCGAAAGATCATCTCCTTTTTCAACTTCCTCTTTTTTTAATTTTTTTAAGAAATTGCGCATTCGTTTGGGGGTAATTGCCAAATCCTGAGTTTATATAGGGTAACAAGGATATTACGGCAAACCGAATGACCGATTATTTACAACTAATAGCCAAAAAGCTAGCTGGCGAAATCAATGACTTTGAAGAAAGAGCCCTCGACGACTGGGTCAAAGATTCTAAAGAAAACGAGCTGGCTTATCGGCGTTTTGAAGAATTCTGGACAAAGGGCAAGTATACTTTAAAAGTAAACGGTCAGGATGATGCCTTCAGAAAACTAACTGAGAAGATTGGCATTCCTTATCAGGAAACACCAGCCAAAAAGACAACAAATACAGGTTTTTGGTTCAGGGTTGCCGCTTCAATTGCCATACTTATGGTTTCAGGTCTAAGCTGGTTTTACTTTATAAACCAGTCAGATCCTCCTGTTGCTGAAGTCCCCGAAGAGTCCATGATCGTAAAGAGCAATCCACGCGGTCAGAAATCACAGATCACATTACCGGATGGAACCACGGTTAAGCTCAACGCAGAAAGCTATATCGAGTACTCAAGTGACTTCAGAAATGAACGCTTTGTTAAACTGGTTGGTGAGGCTTTTTTTGATGTGGTCCGGGATACACTTCATCCATTTAAAGTGGTCAGCGGGGATATCCAGGTAATGGTGCTGGGCACTTCGTTCAATGTGCAGGCTTTTCCATTTGAAGAGACCATGTCAGTAGCCGTGGCTACAGGAAAAGTTCAGGTTGAAAAGAAACATCATCACAATAAAGAGCAAAGCAGTTTGCTCCTGCCTACAGAAATGCTTTCCATTGACCATAAGTCAGGAGAATTCAAAAAGCGACAATTCGATCCGGATCAGGTGTTAGCCTGGCGAGATGGCGTGCTGACCTTTGAAAAAGCCTCCTTTGAAGAAATTAGTAAGCGGCTCGAGCGCTGGTATGGTGTGGACTTTGTTGTGAAACGAAAGAAACCTATTTCGGATGGATTCACAGGGCGTTATGAAAATCCTACCCTCGAAATGGTGCTGAAAGGAATGAGTTTCTCATCTGATTTCAGCTTTAAGATAAACGGAGATACAGTATTGATAAACTAATCCAAAAAATGATGCAAGATTCAAGCTAATTACAATAAAAAAGGGCCTACCTATTCGAGAATGTTTGGACGACCTCCTGGAATAGCATAGACCCAAGTCTCAAGTAATGTTAACCTAAGACCAATTAAAATTATGAATTCAAAACTACTAAGACAACTGGTCATTATGTCCAGACATCTATTACTTATTTATTTGCTGCATGGCGTGCTTTCCTGTGTCCTGGTCGCTTCAGACCTCAATGCGCAGTTGAAAGAAAAGAGCATTGATGAGATCTATATGTCCTTGCAGGTGAAAAACGTGACGCTCAACAAAGCGTTTGACAGGATAAGCCAGCAAACGGGATTCTCCTTTGCTTTCAATGAGGAAATGGTAGATCTCAAAGAGCGGATTGATATTGATGTAACTAACAGTTCACTGGGTGATGTGCTTCGGGAGATTTCCAAATCATCCAATTTACGGTTTAGGCGCGTGAATGATAACATTCATGTTGGAGTAGCTAGCGAAGCGGAGACAAAACCAATTGAGGAGATCCTTAACTATGCCCAGCGATCGATATCCGGAAAAGTAGTTTCTGCTGAAGACGGTAGTGAGTTGCCCGGTGTCAGTGTAACCATCAAAGGCACTACAAGCGGTACGGTGACTGACATCGATGGACGATATACACTCAACGTTTCCGAGGGTTCTGTTTTGATTTTTAGTTTCGTGGGGTTTGCAACAAGCGAAGTCATGGTAGCTAATCAATCTGAGATCAATGTCACCATGAATACCGATGTTCAAACCCTGGAAGAATTGGTTGTGGTAGGATATGGTACTGTAAAGAAAAGCGATCTGACCGGGTCTGTGGCCAGTGTAAAATCTAAAGACATCAATTCATTCCCCACAACTAACATGATCCAGGCGCTTTCAGGTAGAGCACCTGGGGTTCAGGTATTACAAACGACTGGTGCTCCAGGTGCTGGATTAAGTGTTCGTATACGGGGAACAAACTCTATACAGGGAGGTAACGAGCCTCTTTATGTGATAGACGGTTTCCCTTATTCAGGAAATCCAACGAATATTAATAATTCTGACATTGAAAGTATTGAAATATTAAAAGATGCTTCTGCGACTGCTATCTACGGATCAAGGGGAGCCAATGGAGTGGTATTAATCACGACAAAATCCGGGAAGCCAGGAGTAACAAGAGTTGATTTTGAATCTAGCTACAGTGTACAGACACTTAGGAAAAAGCTAGAATTGATGAATGGGATGGAGTATGCTGAAATAGCGAACTTACAAGCTACCAATGACAACATTGCCCCGTACTTTACGCAGTCTGAAATAGATGCATTTGGTGAGGGTACAGATTGGCAGGACATTGTTTTTCAGGAAGCCCCCATTTTGTCATCTTCTTTGAGTGTGAGCGGCGGTAACGATAAGACTAAATTTTCTATTGGTGGAAGTTTCTTTGGTCAGGATGGAATTGTAAAGGGTAGTGATTATGACAGGTATACACTTAGGACAAACATCTCTCATGACATCAGTAAAATGTTCAGTGTTACATTGGCTAATACGGCTACTTATTTGAAAACTGAACGACGGGATAGTGATGGAGGGACTAGAGGAGGTTCAATGATCAATGCCGCAGTTGGCGCTGCGCCGATCTCCAGACCATACAACGATGACGGGACATTAAATGTACTGGCACAGGAATTTCCTTTTGTACCAGTCGATATGATTAACCCATTGAATTTTATCAATGAACAAACGAACGTGGTTAAGGCCAATGTCATCTTAACTAATCTGGCTTTCTTGTTTAAGCCCATGGAAGAAATTACTGTTAAAATTTCAGGTGGAATTGAAAACAGGGATGACCGAAGGGATGTATACACTTCAAGAGACTTCATAAACTCTGAGGGTAGTGCTTCTGTAGGAACAAGTCAATTCAGGAGTTTACTTAGTGAAAACACCATTAGTTTTAATAAAACGTTTGGAGGAATTCATACGCTCACGGCAGTCACTGGTTTTACTTACCAGGACTTTTTAAGTACTTCTCTTGGCGCAAGTGGTCAGGGTTTTTTAAGTGATGTGTTTGAAACACATGATCTTTCTGCTGCAGCTACCCAGGGGATAGCCAATAGCGGCTATTCTTATTCTTCAATTCTATCATACCTGGGAAGAGTCAATTACTCATTAAATGACAAGTATTTGTTTACAGTGAGTTTCAGGGCCGATGGATCTTCCAGGTATAGTGAGGGGAATAAGTGGGGATATTTTCCATCTGGAGCTTTCGCATGGAGGCTGTTTGACGAGGATTTTTTCACTGCTGATAATATTTTTTCAGATTTAAAATTGAGGACAAGCTGGGGATTGACTGGAAGTCAGGCAATCGGAGCTTACTCCACTTTGAATTTGCTTTCATCAGGCTTGGTTGTGCTGGATGATGCACTTTATAACACTTTTGCTCCTTCCAACAGGCTTCCGGGTGATCTGAAATGGGAGACTACTGAGCAAATAGACTTCGGTGCTGATTTTGGCTTCTTAAATAACAGAATTCTGTTGACTGCTGACTATTACATTAAAAACACCAGGGATTTATTGAATACTGTTACGCTGCCTTCGTCAACAGGTTATGTATCAACGATCAGGAATGTTGGAGCTGTAAGAAATCAGGGACTGGAATTGGGTGTTGATGCTAAAATCCTGACGGGAGATTTTAAGTGGAACATGAACGCCAACATATCATTTAACAGGAATGAAGTAGTGAAGCTCCAGGATGGCGAAGACATTTTAGGTGGACGTGTTTCAGTTCTGGCTGTAAATGATGATGTTACCATTTTGAGAGAGGGCAGACCCATCGGGCAATTCTACGGATACGTGGAGGATGGTTATGATAGTGAAGGTCAGATTGTCCTGAAAGACCTTGATGGAGATGGATCCATTACAGCTGAAGATAAGACGTATATTGGCGACCCCAATCCGGATTTTATTTACGGGATCAATTCCAATATGTCCTTTAAGAATTTTGAATTGACATTGTTCTTCCAGGGAACCTACGGCAATGACATCTATAATGTGAGTTCAATCCCTACTACCATTGATTACGGGCAGGGACTCAATATGCCACGCGAGGTATATCTTGATCACTGGACACCAGAGAATCCTGATGCTAAATATCCAAAAATTAGCAGAAGCACTTCTGCATATAATTCAGACCGATGGATCGAAGACGGTTCATTCCTTAGGTTAAGGAATATTGAACTGGCATATAATTTCCCTATGAATAATGTTAGCTGGTTAGAAAATGCTCAATTGTATTTTAGCGGGCAAAACCTGTTGACCATAACTCAATATTCCTGGTGGGATCCGGAGGTGAATTCCAGGGGAGCAAACACGAGAGGTATTGACCATTTCACCTATCCCATGGCCAGATCATTTACTGTAGGGTTTAGACTTGGCTTTTAATTAAGAAATCATTCACACATTAAATATTAATGGAAATGAAAAAGGAATATAAAATATTAAAGGGATTTACCCTGACAGCTAAATTCTTATTAGGCATTGTAATGATCGCTGGTTTGGTGTCTTGCGAAGATCAGCTGAATGAGGAACCGAAAAATGTGGCTACCAGCCAGTTCTACCAAACCCCGGAAGAGATGGAAGCGGGAGTATTTGCCATATACAGTGCTCTGGGAGGTAATACACGTGCAGAACTATATGCAGTATTAGACTATCACTCAGAATTCGTTTATGGCAGGGGTAGTCGATCTGATTACAACAGTTTTGCCGGATTAAACAGTGGAAATATCAATGTGGCAGGAGGCCGCTGGAACATGCTCTATTCCGGCATCAGGAATGCCAACATTATCATAGCCAATGCTGCCAATGCTACAGATATCGATCCTGCCGATCTCGATGCTTTTGTTGGGGAAGCAAAATTTTTACGAGCGTGGGCATATTTCGACCTGGTGAGAAACTGGGCAGGCGTTCCACTCCGAACAGATCTCAATATGGATGAAAGAGATATTCCCAGAAGTTTAGTAAGTGAAGTTTACGATCTGATCCTGGATGATCTCTTGGAAGCCGAAAGTGCTTTACCAACGGATGCCGATAATGTTGGTCGGGCTACAAGCTATGCAGCAAAAACATTGTTGGCTGATGTTTACCTGACTCTGGGTATGTATGCTGAAGCCCGCGATAAGGCTGATGAAGTGATTTCATCCAATAAATACAGCCTGGTGCCTGTATCCACTTTTGAAGACTTTCAATGGAATGTATTTGGTCCAACAATCGTCACATCTTCCGAAGAGATCTTTTCAATCAAATGTACAAGGCTGGATGGCTTTGGAAACTGGACCTTGTTCATCACCAATCATCCCAGCACAGGCAATTTCAATTTTGGCGGTGCTTACGCCTCATACAGCGATGCCACCAATCAATTCTACATTGACTGGGATGACAATGACATAAGAAAATCATTATGGGATCAAATTGATTTTGGCTTAGGACCGACAACACTCGTTAGTAAGAAATTCATTGACCCCGAGGCTGCCAGCAGGACAGGAGCCGGAAATGATATTCCTGTCTACAGATATCCCGATGCCCTGCTGATCTTTGCCGAGGCTGCAAGCCAGGCCGCCAATGGGCCCACTGCTGATGCGATGGAAGCCCTTAACAAAGTGCACCGAAGAGCTTATGGCCATGATCCAAATTCACCATCTCCGGATGATTATATTTTGGCGGATTATGACGTGGATAGTTTTCTGGATCTTGTATTGACAGAAAGGGCCTATGAATTCCAAATGGAAGGTAAGCGGTGGCTGGATCTTAAGCGCACGGATAAAGCCGCTGAGACGATACAGGATGTTCGTGGAATCACGATTGCGGAGTCACACTATCTGTGGCCAATACCTGCAAATGAAATTGAGTTGAACAAATCATTTTCTGCAACAGACCAGAATCCGGGTTATTAAAAATTTTATTCATGAAGGCATCTCAATCTTAGGCGTCATTCTGAACGAAGTAAAGAATCTTAGTTTATTAAATTGACTCGTAATTTAATTTGGGATTCTTTGTTCACACAGATGACGCTTTTGAGATGCCCACTTTTATTGATGAACTATGGTGAAAATTGAGAGAAGAGAGGCTTTAAAGTCATTGGGAGCCGTCTCACTGGGGTTGGCCGCCACATCACTAGCTAAAGGTGATGTGTTAGAACAGCCTAAACCAACACAGAAGAAAACAATCGAAACTGATATCCTCATTGTCGGCGGAGGAACAGCGGGAGTTATCGCAGCCATCCAGGCGGGAAGAACCGGAAGTAGGACATTGCTTGTAGAGAGTGGAAGTCAGTTGGGTGGGACCACCACTACGGGGGGCGTTTCATTTCCAGGGATATTTCATGCCTGGGGAAAGCAGATCATTGGTGGCATAGGCTGGGAACTTGTGATGGATGCCGTACAGTTGAATGATGACATTCTGCCTAACTTCTCCATCATCCCAAATAATAAATCGATCAGGCATTGGCGGCATCAGGTCACAGTGAATGGGGCTTTGTATGCCATGCTGGCAGAAGAAAAGTGCATAGAAGCAGGAGTGGATATCCATTATTACGAGACACCCACAGAAATTTCCTTCAAGAAAGGAAAGTGGACTGTGAAAACAGTTGGCAAGGGTGTTTCCAATGAAATAATCTGTAAGCAGATCATCGATTGTTCAGGAAATGCGGCCGCAGCGTCATTGGCCGGGTTTCCGCTTTTGAGGGAGGAGGATACGCAGCCAGGATCATTTATTTATAGAATCGGAGGCTATGATTTTGATTCGCTGGACCTGGACAAAATCCCGAAGGAGTACCACAGCACGTTGAGGAATAATATGATTATCAACAAAGGCGAAAAGGTAGAGTCTTCTGTCAATAATTTTCCTGCAACAGTTCCTTACGGATACGTTTATGTGCACGGAGCGGATTCTTCAACGGCAGAGCTGCATACCAAAGCGAATATTGAAGGGCGGACATCATTGCTGAAGCTGTTGCGAAAGCTGAGGACACTACCAGGATGTGAAGAACTGAAGATACT
This sequence comes from Cyclobacteriaceae bacterium, assembly GCA_965228595.1. GTDB lineage: Bacteria > Bacteroidota > Bacteroidia > Cytophagales > Cyclobacteriaceae > UBA7330. Next base: position 2,730,364 of record OZ245828.1, read on the forward strand.
CGATGCCCAGACAGAAACAGCAGTCCGGGAAACTTACAGGATTGATGGATTGTATAAGATCACAAAAGATGACTATGTGGAAGGTAGGGTGTTTGATGACTCGCTTTCGTATTCTTTTTATCCCATCGACTTGCACCGCAATGGCAAATCCATTTACCAGGAATTTCTCAAGGAAGATATTGTCGCAACCGTTCCATTGAGAGCGCTGATCCCTAAGAACAGTCAAAATTTCCTGGTCGCCGGAAGATGTTTGAGCAGTGATCGATTAGCCAATTCCGCTTTGAGAGTTCAGGCTTCATGCATGGGAATGGGACAAGCTGCGGCAATTGCAGCATTTTTGGCGAATAAACACGGCGTTTCTCCTGCCGAAGTTCCACTGCAAGAATTAAAAGATCTATTGAAGGAACAAGGAGCCATTGTTCCTGGATGACATATAAGCTATTTTTTACATCTAACATAGCCATATGATCATTTGGATAGGGAAGTTGTTGATTGGAATGGTAATGACTGTGCAAGTACAGGGCAAAGATGAAATAAGCTATTTCCAATCTTCTACAATATCCATTCCAGAAGCTCAGGAAACTGTTGAAAAAACAATCTTTGACAGTCAGCTGAATGAAGAAATCCATCAGGTATCAACCAGCGATGGAATACCTCTGCATTATTACATCCAATTGAATACGGGGGTCTGTTTTGATAATCAGTGCAGACCCCTGAGTATGCTTGTCTATTGGAATATCACCGGCAGATATCTTGGTTTCAAGCTTGAGGATGGAGAATTTCTAAGCAAGTACGAACATGAACCTTTTTCAACGGCTGAATATGAAAGGTTGCACGAGCTACTGGCCGATCCATTTCTTCCTTTGGATGAGTATGCTTTTGAGGAGCTGGTCCGTGACACATCAACGATGGCATCGCCTGTTGACGGAGTATCTGGTGCTACATCCGAGGATGTGCTGGATTATATAGTGAAAGGAGCTGCCTATACCACTTATAAACTGTGGAATGTAATCTATGGGCCGATTCAACAACTGGTGATTCAACAAACGGAGAATGAGCTTGATGCATCGCTGTTCAATAGAATTCTACAGAGTACCGATCAAAGTGACATTACCTGGGCACTGGAAAGGGTTGCACTGATCGAAGAACTCGATGAACCAACGATCAACACTATTTCTGAAATAATTTCAAAGGGAGAATATTTCCATTCGTATTTAGCCCTGAGATCATTGAGTCAGGAACAAATGGATGGTGAAATGATACAAAGGGAATTAATCAGTTTGATAAGCCGAGTGGATCAGGGAGTTACCAAACTGATTCTTGATCGATTGATGCATGCCAATAAGCTTGGATCGATGGCGATTGATGAGTCCTTGGAGCATATTTCATCACTAAATGGTATGCAATTGCTCAACTTATTAAAGCTCTTTGAGCAACATCAGGTCAGTGATAAGCGCTTATGTCCGTTATTGAATGAGGCCATGATCAATCAGAATACCTACGTCAAAAATCAGGTGATCAGTTTTTATGAGAAGCTTTCTTGTAAATAGAAATTAAGAGTTACAACCGATGATGAGACTTTAGATATGTTGTGATCCATTACGTAAACTACGTAACGTAAAAAGTGTAATGAGAAGACCCTTTAATTATGTATCAAATATTCCACCAATACGTCAGCTTCACCACCAGAGACCGGTTTTTTACATTGATCGGTGCTGGGAAATAATTGTCACTATATACAATAAATAGATCAGAGGCCGGAGCATAGCGCCACTGTAGCCTGGAATTGATGTTCACATTATCAATCTGCTCATTGTATTGGGCAAAAGTGGTGAGGTACAGGTTATTGGTAAAAGTAAGGTCTAGTCTTGGGCCGACCAGCCAGAAATCTGTGGTGCCCCATGGATCAATCATATTGATCTTATTATAGCTGGAGGTCATGGAGAAATTTACATAAGGTTGAAAACGGTAACCTATATCAGTGGTCAGGTTTAATCGCGTGCCATCCTGGTAGTAGCCTCCATATCGGGTCTCAAAACCATAGGTAAATAGACTCTGGGGCTTTGAGGTGAAATTTGTTCCCCAGGATACCCAGGTGTTCTGGCTGCCGGTGGGCAGTTCCTGTTTTCCGGAGTTGGTAGGGTCAAAAGGAAATTGCAACTCCACAAAGTCATAAGCCGTCCAGGCGGTAAGAGTATGTTGACTTTTGGTCCTGAAATTATAGAGAAGGATGAAAAGCTTATCGGTGACTCTATTCCTACTGGCTGAGTAAATATTGCTTACCTTGATAGAAGGTCCATGCGTATTTAAAAAACCTCTTTTTGGTAAAAAGTTATAACCTATCTCGGGGTTGATGCGAATAAAATCTGTTCGGGGCACATACCCTACCTCAGCGGTATAGTTTTCTCCCACATATTCATACTGACCTTCTATGGTCCATTGCCTGGTCTTGTAGCTCAGATTTCCAGCCACAGTATAATCTTTTTCGGTATGGATTGGACTGAACGATTTCATGATCAGGGCTTTTCCGGTCCAGTGGTTGTTGGACGAAGCCAATTTGTATTCGAGGCCGATGTTACGGTTATAAGCCAGGGTGTCAGGCTGTTCATTCCCACCTGGTACGACATTGTTAAGTGATTGTTTATTCACCATCAGCAGCGTGACATTGCTTCTGGCAAACACTTGTCTTTGCAACGCAAGCGCCGCAAAATTTTGCCCGCTCAATCCTTTTTCTTCTACCGCACTGGTTTGCATATCCATTAACCCAATCCTCCAGTTTTTATCCAGCTTGCCACTGAGTCGGGCTCCGAAGTGGATCGGCGCATCCAGGCCTATCCGTCTGGAGAAAAAAGGTCTGATCCTGCTATAACCAAAGGTGGCCAACAGATCAGCATTCTCCAGGAAGAATTGCCTTCGCTCGGGGAAGAACAGCTCAAACCTATCGAGGTTCGTCACTTGCCTGTCTACATCTACCTGTGAAAAGTCCGGGTTGATTGTCAAATCCAGATTCAGGGAGGAGTTCAGCGCAATTTTGGCGTCACCACCAACCTCTACCTGATAGTTGGGGCTTTTATCATTTTCATAGTCTTTGGTGACCCGACCTAAGGTATATGGGATAAAAGATACATTGGGACCGGGCTCCGGAGGAGGTTGATCCCATACCAACACCCCGGAATATGCCAGTGAGGATGTCGGAAATTGACGGGGTACCGGAGCCCAGGCAGATTTTTCTGTGGTCTTGAGGTCTAACCGGCTAAAATTAATGCCCCATTCTGTAATGCCTTTTTTATAACGAATGCTCTTGAAGGGAAGTGACATCTCAAAAACATAACGGTCTTCATAGGTCTTTACCTCCGAGGTCCATTTGTTGTCCCAGCTCAGGCTCACACTACTTCCTTCAGACTCGATGCCATCCCATTGGGCGCCTGCCGCATTGGCCCCAAACGTGAATCCGTTGATTTGGTCATCAAAAGGATCCATGAAAAAGATAAAATTGTCATTGTTTCCAAATTGCCAGTCCCGCTTGAGCGATTCAACATAATATCGTCCGGGCAGGGCATGATAACAGATGGCGATGAGGTAAATGTTTTCATCATCAAACGCCATTTTCACTTCTGTTTTGGCGCTGCTAAAGCTGGTGTCCATGGGGAGCACATTATAGAAATCCTTTGCTACATCAGCATCTTGCCAGGCAGGATCATCCGCTACACCATCTACCTGAACGGGGTGTGAAGTTTTTTTAATGGTGATTCTGTAGTCCGCATTGATTTTTTGGGCATTCGATTGTAAAATGAGCAGAAGGCATGATACGGCTAAAGCCGAAAAATATTTCACTGGTCTTGATTGTAAGAATTTGTAAAAGATACCATGTAAACGCGAAATTGAGATGTCCTGATTCATGCACGCTTACGACAAGCTATATTAAACAAATTCTGTCAGGTTCTTTCAACGCTGTAGGCTGAAAATCAAATGCCGTTTTGTGTTGATTATCCAACGTGATGTTATAGTAAGCTTAGATTTGAATGTTTGCGGCTTATTTGTTTGTACCATTATATTTAAAGAAGACCAAAAACTTTTCCTACATGGACATGTCCGCAGAGCTCATAGCCCACTGTAATTAATACTGTATTTAGAAGGACCAAAGACATTCAGAAGTTATTGTTTTGAACCCCATGGATTTTATTTCTGGCATTAGTTTAACTAAAGAAAAAAACTGTTTGCAATAGTCACAAACTATGCTACATTTGCAATCCGAATTTTTCGGGTTCAGGTAATACCCGAGAAAAATTTGGGCTCTTAGCTCAGTTGGTTCAGAGCACCTGCCTTACAAGCAGGGGGTCAATGGTTCGAATCCATTAGGGCCCACATCATAAGGACTTCCATTGGAAGTCCTTTTCTTTTTTATGCTGTTGGATGAGGTCCATTTGGTTCGAAATCGACGAGGGACGAGGAGATTCACGAGGGGTTTGAGCGCATGGTTGTGCGTATGAGTAATCCATTAGGGCCCACATCAAGCAGAATGACCGCATCCATAGGATGCGGTTTTTTCATTTTAGGAAGACACTGAACCAAAGGTTCAAAGTGGCTGAAGAAAATGAAAAAGCTCATCCACCGAAGGTGGGTGAGGTCATTCTATTTGCAGGAGTGAGCCGACATGGATCACCGCAGGTAATCCATAAATCATCTGCAAAAAGCAGATGATAGGATTTCTATTTGCAGGAGTGGTCCCTTATGGATCATTGAAAGTAATCCATTCATTCTACTTCGATAGCAGTATTCTCTGAAACGCTACAGCACTAACATCTATGAAAGTTGGTGAAAACACCAACTTTGGCCCTAGTATTGTCTCATACTAATCACCGCAGGTAATCCTCCTACAAGACCTGATGGCTTGAGAGCCACAAGCCACGGTTTATAAAGTACATATTCACTAAAGAAAAAAGGCCACCCCATTTGAGATGACCTTCCTATTAATAAAAGCACTGATTCTTTATGCATACAGCAGGAAATCCTTAGATAAAATTACCCTCTGCATCAATTTTTACTTTTATCGTTTTATCCTCATTCTGGAGTTTGATTTTATACAGTCTTCTGGCTGCATCTGAGGATTCACGGTAATTCACTAAATACTGATCTTTTGTAGGTACCCAATTTGGAAATTTTGTTAAAATGGCTTCAGTTATGTGGGTAGGTAATATGACATCTTCAAATTTTTCGATGGTACGTAGCAGTGTGCCATCCTTGTCATAGGCAGCAAGAATTTTGCCATTTGGAATAAAAAACTGAACACTATAAAGGTCCTTATCTTCTTCATAGAATGCTGCACCTTTTAGGTCAAAACTGGCTACTTTTTCCTCCAGGTTACGTACATCGGTATCCGCTACTTCTTCCGGGTTCACACTATTCAGATATTTATAGTTGGTAGCTCGTACTTCAAACTCAGGGAGTGTGACCTGAGCAAAGGATTGGGTGGTTAGTCCAAGAATCATTAAACCAAAAAGTAACTTTTTCATGACTTTAATATTTACTTAATACTTGACTATTATTTTGTGTAATAGTGTTTATGATTAGGACGAAATCCTGGAATCTATCCCGCGGAAATTTTCAAAAAAAATTTGGGGTGTTTCTCAAGTATTGGAATTTGGTTTTTCTGTTGCTTCAAGATTTTTCTTCATCATGAATAATTGCTTTCCTTTTGAATCCATCGGCATTTACCTGAGGCACCTGGCTGCCTGAGAAAGAGGGACTAAGCGTGATACATTACACATGGTCACCCACATAGCAGTGACCCCATAACCTGGATAACTGTTCTATTTTCCAGCTCCTACAATGTCATCCAGGAGCACATGTTTTTGGCTGATCAACCGGGAAAAACTTTGAGGGACATACTGCTTAGAAGGTGGCTTGGTATTGGCGGATCTACACTATTAATCTAAGTTTAAATGACTGTTATCTTAGACTTATTCACTAGGTTATCTTTTGATTTCTCCCTAAAATAGCCCAGATTAGTTTTTGCGAATTTCTCAACAACCCATGCAATTCCAGGCAAAACCCTTAAAAAATCTTAATCATTCCGCTGATGAAAAGAGGAAATCTCAATTTTCTAGTGATCTGGAATGCTGGCAAGCTTTCAAGCGGGGGAATGAGGCAGCTTTCATCCATATTTATAAACAGTATTTCAACAGGCTACTGGATTATAGTGTTCAATACACATTGGACAAAGAGCTGGTTTTGGATTGCATTCAGGACATTTTTGTAGAACTGCGCAAAAACCGTAAGAACCTTTCCGACACCGATTCAATTCTTAAATACCTGCTGATATCACTTAAGAGAAAGATTATCTATCGGCTGAAGCAAGCCAAATCACTGGATTTGCGACATCAGAAAGTAGAGCGTTTTGAAATCGAATATTCGGCAGAGGATTATATCATAAATCGGCAAAAATCTGAGGAGAGAACTCATAAAATAAAGCACGCCCTATCACAACTTTCCGAACGTCAGCGGGAAGCTATATATTATTTTTATTATCAAAATATGAATTATAAGGATGTGGCCGATGTCATGGATTTGTCCAGCACTAAATCTGCCCGCAATCTCATTTACAAGGCTCTTGGAAAGCTGAAGATAAGTCTGATTGTAGATGTATTTGCCTTAATTTCTATGATCCATTTTGTCTAAAAAAGGATTTTCCTTCCCATTTACAGGACCCTGGTAATCAGGGGGCAAAAATTTTTTCCAATTACATGATGTCGTTTTAGGGGTGTGCTTTCTTATTAGAGTATAATCTTAGCCATGAATTACCACAACTATAAATTAGAAGATTTTCTTACAGACGAAGATTTTAAAAAGTGGGTAATAGAACCTGATGCCGATCGCAATCAGTTCTGGCAATCCTGGATAGCATCCAACCCGGAGAAAAAAAATACAGTTTACCAGGCCATCGAAATTATTCGGGGGATAAAATTTAGAAGCAGTGAGGATTTTGAAGATCACGTGCATTTTGATGATCAACTTGAAACAACTCTTGAAGCCATACTACAAGCTGATGAAAGCACTACCGAGCAAAAAGGAAATCATCGAAATAGATTTTTTTATGTTATTCCAAAAATTGCAGCTTCTTTACTCTTTATCATTGCCTCAGCCGCTTTTTTCTATTACATCACGATTTCACCAGAAAAGGCGGAAACTGTTGCCAATATTACGACCACAATAAAGGAAAATCCTGCGGGACAAAGATCCACTTTACGTCTGCCGGATGGTACCGTAGTCAACCTAAATTCATCCAGTTCTATTTCTTATCAGGAGCCATTCACAGATTCTGCCAGATATGTTGAATTGACAGGAGAGGCATTTTTTGAAGTTGCCCACGATCCAAATAAACCTTTTGTAGTGGCCTCTGGTACCGTGCAAACTGTAGCGTTAGGCACTTCTTTCAATGTTCGGGCTTTTCAGCGCGAACAGGATATCAGGATCTCATTGGCTACTGGAAAAGTCAAGGTAAAGATCCAGGGTAAATCCTCCGAAAAAGAAACTTTGTTAGAACCCGGTCAGCAGTTAGCCTATGACAAAGTTTTAGAGACACAAGAAAAAAAGGAGTTCTCCGAATTGCTCGATTTAGGTTGGAAAGATGGCATCATCGTGTTTGAAGATGCAGACCTGGATGAGTTCATTACTACTCTGGAGCGATGGTATGGTGTCACCTTCGAGGTGACAGGTACTCAGAAAGGCAAATGGCATATAGAAGGGAAATTTGATAATGAGACCCTCAAGGAAATTATGGAAGGCTTGAGTTTCACCTACAACATACAATATGAAATGGAAGGAAAAAGAATAAAAATAAAATTATGATATGAGCCATAAAAAAACGGATACCCAAAGTTTAGCGACCGGGGTATCCGTCCACAATTAACAACAAAAAACATGTTATTAAAATCCCAAAATTATGAAGAAAAAACTACTACAACTATTTTTTAGGTTGTCCAACTATCTATTGTGTCTGATGCTGATACAATGTCTCAGTATGAGCCAACTGCTGGCAAAAAAAGATGCTGCACCGCAGATTCAAAGTGTAAAAGAAGTTCGGTTTAATCTGAAACCTGGCAATATCAAGCTGCTTGAAATTATCAATCAAATTGAGAGGCAAACCGATTTTAAATTCTTTTTTGACAAAAGCTATATCGACCAGAACATTGGGATTCAGATTGATCAGTCTGAAAATATTGTGGCTGATGTACTCCTGAAAATATCTCAGGATGCTGGTTTAAAATTTAAACAGATCAACAAAACGATCAACATTAGCAAGATCCCCGAAACGGAACCCTCTGACAATGGAAGTTTGGAAATCATCATTCAAGGGACAACGATTATGGGCCGTGTCATTTCGTCAGAAGATGGTGAAGGGCTCCCCGGAGTGAACGTAGTCGTGAAAGGAACTACCAATGGAACGGTGACTGATGTCGAAGGAAATTACAGATTAGATGTTCCCGATCAAAACACCATTTTGGTGTTTAGCTCTGTTGGGTTTACCACTCAGGAGATTGCAGTCGGAAGCAGATCTGTGGTAGACGCACAACTTTCTGCTGATACCAAGACACTGGGTGAGGTAGTGGTTACTGCATTAGGTATTTCCCGGGAGAAAGAGTCGCTCGGATACTCAGTGGGAACGGTAAGCGGCGATGACTTGAATGAGACACCTCAGGCAAGTGTACTCAACTCCATGCAAGGTAAAGTAGCTGGTGTACAGATTTCTCAAACTTACGGCGTAAGAGGTTCTTCCATGTCCATGGTCATTAGAGGAGCATCATCGCTAAACTCTGACAATCAGCCATTATTTGTGGTAGATGGTGTGCCGATCTACAATACTTCGGATAACCTGTTCAACCAGGTGGACCTTGGTAATGCTGTCTCTGATCTAAATCCCGAGGACATAGAATCAGTTTCAGTATTAAAAGGACCCAGTGCTGCTGCGCTTTACGGTTCACGTGCAGGTAATGGAGTAGTACTTATTACCACGAAATCTGGTAAAGGCAAAGAACAAGGTTTAGGGGTTGATTTCAATACTTCAATAATTGCCGACAATCCCTATAGATATCTTCCGGTTCAGAATGAGTTTGCCTCCGGACAGGATGGTGCATTCATCTTTGAAAACGATGCCTATGAATTCTGGGGACCTAAATTAGATAATGGGTTCATCGCACAGCAAAGAAACCAGGATAGCCCAAGCGAATTGGTTTCCCATGAAAATAACATTAATCGTCAGCAAGATTTTTATCAAACTGGTTGGACGCAGGTAAATAATGTGGGGATCAATGGGAACTACGAGAATGCAAAATTTCGTGTTTCTTTAGGTAACTACAATAACACAGGCATCATGCCGAATGTGGATCTGAAAAAGAACAACATCGGCATAAATGGTACAATGAATCTAACGGATCATTTGGAGGTCACCGTGATGACATCCCTGAGCGAGTCCAAGTCAGGCAACAGGCCAAATACCGACGATAGTTTTCTCACTCCAACAAGAGCCATTCTAACCATAGGACCACAAGTTGACATGGCTCCTTACAGCAATCCTGATACATGGTGGATGCCTAACCAGGAAGGTGTTGAACAACGCAGATGGAAAACAAGGTGGAACAATCCTTACCTGATGCAGGAGTTGGCAACAACTGGTTTTGATCGTACACAGGCGATCACTAAAATTCAAATGAGCTGGGAATTTGTTGAAAACCTTCGTTTCACTGGAAAATATTTACGAAGTCATCTAAGCCAGAGAGCCGTAAATCAAATGCCATGGAATACCGTTAACGCTACAAAAGGAAATTTTGACATTCAAAATTCCAGCTTTAGAGAGCAAAACTGGGAAGGGCTTCTTTCTTACAACAATACATTTATGGGGGATTTTGACCTGCAGGCCAACGTGGGTGGAAACCTTCGATACAACTATAAAGAAAACCTTCAGAACTCGACAACTAACCTGGTAATTCCCGGGCTATATACAATAAGCAACGGAGCACCTGGTTCGGTCATCTACAACAACTTTCTGAGTGAAAAGAAAGTGAACAGTGTTTTTGCACAGGCTTCCATTGGCTTCAGAAATATGGTCTATCTTGACCTAACCGCAAGGAATGACTGGTCCAGCACTCTCCCTAAAGAAAATCGGTCATACTTTTATCCATCTGCGTCGCTTAGCATACTGGCAAATGAAATGTTTGAGCTGCCCGAATGGATTGGTCTTGCTAAGCTTCGTGCTGGATACGCTCAGGTGGGAAATGATGTAGATCCTTATCAGCTTCAGAGATACTATAGTTTTGGTGAAGACTGGGGATCTGTTAAAAGAGCGAGTCTGGATTTAACTGCGAAGAATGCACAGCTAAAACCGGAAATAGCTACATCGAAAGAAATCGGTGTTGACTTGTCCTTTTTAGATAACAGAATATCTCTGGACGCCACATACTATGTTGTTGAGAATGAAAACCAGGTACTTGGCATTAATACGCCGATTACTTCAGGTGCCCAAAGCAAACTCATCAATGCAGGGTTAGTGAAAAGCAACGGGTGGGATGTCACACTTAATACCTCTATTATCAGGCAAAAGGATCTTTCTTTTGATCTCGGATTGAATTTCACCAGGAATAGAACCACCATTGTAGAGCTTGCGGATGGAATTGAATATTTTGGGTATAGCAAGGGGTATGCATATTTCTATACTTATCCGGGAGATCAGGTTGGAGATATTTACCAGGCTCCTTACTTCAGAGTAGAGGATCAAAGCTCAGAGTACTATGGACATGCCATCATCTTTGACAATGGCAAACCTGAAAGAAATAATAATCCAGACGATTTTGAGAAGATTGGAAACTACAATCCTGATTTTATCATTGGAATAACTCCGAATATACAATATAAGAACTTTAGCCTTGGTGCCGTTTTTGACTGGAGAGCAGGAGGGGATTTCTATTCAGAGACTTTGAGGCAAGGAAAGAATGATGGAAGATTTCCGGAATCGATGAATGGAAGTGTGGATTATGACCCCAATGTAGATATCGTACAACAAATCAAAAACAATCCTGAAAAATACTCACATGAATGGGTAGGCGGTAGAGATGCTGAATACGGAGGATTTGAATGGCCTACGGAGGCCCAAAGGGAAGCCAGAAGTTATATAAACGCTTCAGGAGAGAAAGTTTATGTCAATGATGCCAGTTTCGATGTCGGTGTCAGGGAAGATGGCAACGGAGGTTATATTGAGAATTTTGGAGGCCCGGGAACAATATGGCTAAGTCCGTATAATGCACAAAAGGGTGCTGACAGATACTTGGCATCAGCTAATCTTTTCAGCGCTACTTATGTGAAGTTTAGAGAGCTATCACTTACCTATCGCGTCCCGAAAGCAGTGGTCAACAAAATGAAACTGCAAAATCTATCAGTATCTCTGTTAGGTCAGAATTTGTTTATCTGGACCAAACACGATGTATTCATTGATCCGGAAACAGCTTTTGTCAATAATAATGGTAAAAGGCAACCGGGTTATGAGTTTTATTCGGTCATTCCATATACCCGTAGTTTCGGTTTCAAATTAAGTGTTGGGATTTAATCATAATAGACAACGATCATGAAGAAATTAGCAATAATAATATTATCTATTACAATCATTCCATTTATCAACTCATGCAGTGATTTTGATGAATTAAATGTAAGCCCGAATGATGTAAGTGATGTCGATCCGAGTTTTCTCTTAACTACAAATACGAGGAATTTAGCTTATACCTATAGTGAATTTGGTTATTGGGGCTCACGGATTCCTTCCCTATTACAATATTACCAGGTCGGAGATGGGTATAAGTCAGAGGAACTAAACGCACTTTATTGGGTGCCAGGAACCAGTAGTCCATGGGAATCTATTTACTCAAGATTGGTGAATGTTCAGGCTATGTCTGACCTTGGCGTAGAGCAGGAAAACGTCTTTATTGAGGCAGCAGCTTTGGTCTATCGTGCTGTACTAATTGACCTTGCTTCAAAGGTTTATGGGGATGTTCCTTTTTCCGAAACGAATAAGCTCGATGAAGGAATAGTATTCCCTAAGTATGATCAGCAGAAAGAGATCTATGAAACCCTGTTGATGGATTTAAAAACAGCAAAGACGATGATAGAGGGTCTTGATGCTGAACTTCCCGTTTTGGATGGATATGATCTTTTGTACAACGGAGATAAAAGTAAGTGGATAAAGTTTATCAATTCCCTCAGAATCAGGATGTGTCTGTTATTGAACAACAAAAAAGGTGAAATGAATGTGGACGTAGACGCTGAATTTCAGGATGCTGTTCAAAACGTTTTCACAAGCAATGCTGATAATGCGATTTTGAATTACCTCGGAAATTCTGAAAGTACATCTTTTCGAGGAGGGCCATTTGTTGCTTCTGAGCTCACTTATGCCAGAAGAATGGGATTAACTTTCCTTAATTCTCTAAGAGATCAGGATGACCCGAGAATGTACAGGTGGTTGCGACCTGTTGAAAGGAAATGGGATGAAGATGTGGCAACAGCGACAATGATCGAGTATACGGATCCACTTGGACAATCCTTCGATGTTGAACTTTTACCTTACCCAGCTGGCTATGTAGGTCTGGACACAAACCTCTATGTTGGATTACCTGTTGGAAACAGAGCATCATGGACGTCATATAATGCTGGTCCTTATGCTACCTCTGTGGAGCCTAAAACCACTCCATTCAACAGCCGTCTTAGCGATATCTATTTTCAGAACGCGAATGACTATGTTGGGATGAATATCATCACCTATTCTGAAGTTGAATTTATTCTGGCGGAAGTAGCCTCCATTGGCGCATTTGGCGTAACTAATGCAGAGTCTCACTATAAAAATGCACTTGAGGCATCTATGAATGAATGGGGCGTATTTGATGACTATGTGGGTGGCTTTGATTTTGATGATTTCTATAGCCAGGCATCAGTGGACCTGAGCCAGGCAGCCAATGAGCATGAGCGCATTATGACTCAGAAATATATCTCCATGTTTTTCAGAGCAGAGCCATGGTTCGACTGGCGCAGAACAGGTTATCCGGACTTTATAGTGCCGGTTGATGCTGATCAGCCTGCCATACCTATCAGGTATCATTACGATACGCCTAATCCACCTGATCCTCAGTATGTTGAAAAATACAATGTAGCTGTAGATAGATTGGAAAAAACTGAATTTGTGAAGGTTCCTTCAAAGGATGATACCCGTTCACGCATGTGGTTATTACAGGGTACCAATTTACCTTACTAAGGAAATACAGTCTATCGAGGTTGTAAGTGTAAAAATTAAAGGAAATCTAAATGGAGTGGAGTCGAAGAAAGTTTATTAATGCTGGGATTGCAGGATCTATTGGTGTTTTCAGTATCAGCGCGGGCATCAAATGGCCGGGCGGAAAGAGAAAGTTGCCAGGCGGGTTTTGGCCAGTCATGATGACACCCTTCAACGAGGATTTATCTATTGATTACACAGGATTGAAGCATTTAATCCGTTGGTATGAAGAAGCCGGTTCTCAAGGTCTCTTTGCCAATTGTGCCTCCAGCGAAATGTATCAGCTCAGTCCTGAAGAACGTATTGAACTGACACGTTTTGTTGTGAAAAATGCAAATGTCCCGGTAGTGTCTACCGGGACATTTTATGACGACGTAGACAAAAATGTCGAGTTTATCCGGAAAATCCATCAGACCGGAGTAGATGCGGTAGTCATCATCCCTTCAGTAATTGTCGGGAAAGAGAAGAGTGACCAGGATATGATGAATCATTTTGGGGAACTGATAGACAAAACATCAGATATCCCTTTGGGTATTTATGAGTGTCCAAGCCCGTATCGTCGTTTAATTGAGCCTGATAAACTGGAGCAGTTAACTAAGTCAGACAGGTTCTTATACTTTAAAGATACCTCATGTGATGAATTGCTGGTAGAAAAGAAAATAAAGGTTTCTGCTGATTCATCCTTAGGGATTTACAATGCACACTCACCAGATGTATTGCATTCTATTCGTCATGGTGGAGCAGGGATCTCCTGCATAGCCGGCAATTTCTATCCTGAATTGTTCTCCTATCTATGGAAGGAAGGCAGGACGGAAACCGTTTCGCCATCGGTAAAAAAGGTCAATGATTTTATCCTTGCCAATGATCGGGTCATCGGCAAAAAGTATTCGGTTGCGGCAAAATACTTTATGCAAATAAGAGGACTTCCTGTAGCTGTAACCAGCCGGAGGAGTACTCAGACATTGGATACTGCGGATAAAGACCGTTTGGATCAGCTGTGGAATGAACTACAAGATTTAGGTGAAAGCCTAAACATCGAGATCGTGTAAATTGCCTGATCAATCGTAGTAATAACCCCAGAGATTACTGAATTACTTCCAGTACCTTTTCCATGTGCATGCTCCGCGATCCTTTGATCAGGAGATTTCCTTCTATAATTGGATTGGATGCCAGGTGTTTTAGGGCTGTTGCCACATTCTCAAACCATTGTGATTTGGGGACCTCTCCGGAAGCATGTTTCATCTCCGGGCCCACCAGGCACACGGAATCGAAGTTAAAGCCATTGAGTTCGGTACCAAATTCTTTGTGTCTTTTGTCTGAATGCTCAAGTTCTTTCATGTCACCCAGGATCACATGCTTTGGTCCGGACAGTCGGGTAAAGCTCTCCAACGCAGCCTGCATGGAAGTCGGGTTGGCATTGTAGGCATCCATGATGATGGTGAGGTCACCTTTTTTGATTACCTGAGATCGTTGGTTTTCCGGGACATATCCCGATATCGCTGCCGCAATTAATTGATCATCCACGTTGAAATATCTGCCCACTGCAATGGCTGCAGCGATGTTTTGAAAATTGTATGCACCAATAAGCTGCGTGGATACTTCTCTGCTTCCCATGGAAAATGTAATGTAAGGGTCAGCACTGTTCAGTTTTACATCCTTGGCGGGATAGCATTCAGGATTTTCAAACCGCTTGACCATATTGTTCAATACCCTGTCCTGTAAATTGATAAATGGAGTGCCTCCCGATTTTCTCAAGTGGTCAAAAAGCTCACTCTTACCCCGAATCACACCTTCGATCCCACCGAAACCTTCCGTATGTGCTTCCCCAATGTTGGTGATCAGGCCATATTCCGGCTCGGCAATAGCACAAAGCTCAGCGATGTCCCCCACCTTATTAGCCCCCATTTCTATCACGGCCATCTCAGTGTCTACAGGAATAGAAAGCAGGGTGAGCGGTACACCGATGTGGTTGTTTAAATTGCCTTTGGTGCCGATGGTTGAATATTTTTTTTCAAGCACTCTCACCAATAGTTCTTTGGTAGTGGTCTTGCCGTTGGAGCCTGTGAGTGCAAAAACTTTTCCAGTCAAATGTTTTCTGTGATAATTGGCCAGATCCTGTAGTGCCCGGAGGGTGTTTTCTACAAGGATGGTATGTGGATGGTTGGCAAAGGAGGGATCATCGATAACCGCATATTTGGCCCCATTTTCTATGGCCGGTGCCGCATATTTGTTCCCGTTGAAATTGGGTCCGGTCAGAGCAAAAAACATGTTGCCGGACTGAATAGATCGGGTATCGGTAGAGACACCGGTAGATTCCAGAAATTTGCTGTAGAGAGATTCCATCAAATTGGCCATATTGCAAATATATCTCAATGAATTCCAAAGCAATTATTTTGATCCAGGCGCTGGAGGATGTGAAACAATTTGCTTTTGACTATCCTTTGGAAAAGCAGCTAAAAAAGCTGAAGAACACCACCGTGCTGACGCTGGATAGTCTGTCGGACCGGTCAATCACCGCATCCGTAAAAAAACTTTTGGAAGAAAATAAGCAAAAAATATTGATCCTGGATACCCGAATTTCCGCCAATATTGGAATAGGACAAGCGATTCTGAATGCATTTTTTCAATCCAAAGACCTGGACCTGATATGTCTGGGAGATACCAGGCACATTTCACCTTTCTTGAAGCTGTTCAATGGGAAAGTTTTTGAATCTGAGGAGGAAGTGGTGGCCTATCTCAGCTCAAACTGATCTGCATCTTTTTGAAACGGGTACTTCGACCTGAATTCTTCAAGCTCAGCCCTGTCGAGGGTCACATTCATGATTTCTTCTGTGGTAGAAAAAGCCATTTCTTCTCCCCGAAAATTATATGCAGCAGAATGACCCGGATAATTGGCACCTGTTGCATCCGTTCCAATCCTATTCACGCCTATGCTATAGCTGAGATTTTCGATGGCTCGCGCACTCAGTAAAGTATTCCACGCGTGAATTCTGGGAGCCGGCCAGTTGGCCAGATAGAAGATCAAATCATACTCATACGGATTGTCATCCTGCTTCTTAGACCTGGCCCATATCGGGAATCTCAGGTCATAGCAGATTCGGGTCCTGATTTTCCACCCTTTGAGCTCAAAGATCAGGTCTTTGTGGTCGGTAGTATACGATGCACCTTCTCCTCCAGGAGTAAACAGATGTTTTTTGTTGTAGTAGTTTGTGCTCCCGTCAGGAGATACGACCAGCAACCTGTTGTAGAATTCGTTCTTTTCAGTGATTACACAGCTTCCCGCTACCACGGCCTTACGTTGTGCTGCGATCATCCTCATCCAGTTGTGGGTCTTACCGTTCATCAGCTCAGCGACAGGCTTAGGCTTCATCGTAAAACCCGTACTGAACATTTCCGGTAGCAGGATCAGGTCAGTTTCTTCCTTGATACCCCAGATCAACTCTTCGTAATGCGCCAGGTTGGCATCGATGTTTTCCCAAACGATATCTGACTGGACGAGACTGACCTTGAGGTTTTCCATTATCTTTTCAGTGCTAGTGGAGCTTTGATCTTGTATTCTGTATCTACTTTTCCTTTGCTGATGCTAGCCAGTTTACCTTTTATCAGGCGTTTTTTGAAGGCTGAGAGGTAATCTGTGAATAAAATCCCCTCAATGTGGTCATATTCATGCTGGATGATCCTGGCCTGGATCCCATCAAAAGTTTCTTCGTGAAGGTTCCATTCCTCATCAAAATATTCAATGAGGATCTTTGGCTCCCGCTTCACATCCTCACGGATCCCCGGTATGCTCAGACACCCCTCTTCAAAATCCCAAGGGTCTCCTGTGCTTTCTAAGATTTGAGGATTGATAAAGGCTTGCTTTCGGCCTTTGCCTTCTTTTTCTTCTATGGGCTCGCTATCAATGACAAATAATCGCAATGATTTCCCTATCTGAGGAGCTGCTAATCCTACGCCGGAAGCATGATACATGGTTTCAAACATGTCGTTGACCAGTTCTTTTATATCATCTCCTTCGGGGATCTCCGCAGTTTTCTTTTTCAGAACAGGGTCACCATATAGTATAATAGGATATATCATGCTTTTGATGCTAAGTAAGATTGTAAAATAATCGTTGCGCTCACTTTGTCAATGTTTCCCTTATCCCTCCGATCCTTTTTCTTACTACCCGCCACAATCATCGAGTCCAGTGCCATCTTGGAAGTGAACCTTTCGTCATGCAAAAATAAAGGCTTATCAGGAAACAGTTTTTTAAATTGATCAGTTGCTTTCACCACCAGTTGGGTAGCGTTGGTATCCGAGCCATCCGGTTTTGTTGGCCAGCCAAATACCACTTCCTGAACATCCTCTTTGCTGAAGTAGTCTTTTAAAAAGTCCATCAACTGTGCGGAGGGCACGGTGGTAAGGGGACTGGCAATGATGCAGAGGGGGTCTGTCACAGCGATACCGGTCCTTTTCCCTCCATAATCAACGGCAAGGATTCTCGCCATCAGTTCTGGCGGCTTATCTCACTAAATAATTTATTGACTTTTTCCTCTAGCTGGATGGCCCTTGGGAACAGGATCTTGTTTTCGATCTCAGCATGGTACCACATCTCACGGTCAAAGGATTTGATTTCATTGGTGATCACCTTCCAGTGAATGGATGAGTCATTCCGGTCTTCGATCAGATTGCGGATGCCTTCCAGCTCATCTTCTTCTTCATGCGCACTATGTATCTCTGACAGCGAAAGGTGGCTTAGCTTAAGATGACTCTCGATTTTATGAGGTAAAATAGGTTTTTCAAACTCCAGCAGGTGCTGGATATAATGGAAGATGGTGTCTTCTTCCTCATAAATGTGCTCGATAAATTCATCCACAAACTCAGGAAAAACCAGTGTCAGGTCATTTTCTTCCTCATAATTATTCAGCAGCTTCACAATGTATGGAAGTTTGTCCTTAATAAACAGGTGATGGGTGTGTTTCAGGTATTCAATGACGATTTCCAAAGGATAATGCTGCAATTCCCTGAATGAAAACTGGTGCGATTTATTAAAAAGATAAAAACTCTGGACCACCTGTTCGCGTTTCAGTCCCTTTTCGGCACAGATTTCGCTGAGTTTTCTGTTGGGATATTGATAGAACGCTATCCCAAGGCAGTTTAGAGCCCGTGCATAGATAAAGTTCTCGTCTACCAGAGAAGCTAATGTTCGATCAAATAGGCGCATTTAGTTTCAAAGATACTAAGACAATGGAGAATTGAATAATAACTTTGACGGAAACGAATTTTCATTTAATGCGTTTTACTGAAAACACAGGGAGTAAAAAAAATTCTAACTTTAATATTTTATAACTGATACCAGGGTGAAGGAGAAGAAACTATCAAAAATTGCGATTGGTTTTCCAGTATTTATTTCCATAGCAGTGGCAGTGGGAATTTTTATTGGTGCCAATATGGCCGGACCCGAAGATGGGGTTTTCAATCTACAAAAAAGTCTGTATAAATTCCGGCAGGTACTTTCCTATCTGGAAAATGATTATGTAGATGAGGTAAATCCCGATGAGCTGGTTGAGACCGCAATCGCTGAGATGCTGGAGAAGCTGGACCCGCACTCGGTTTATATCCCTGCTGAAGAACTGGACCTGGCAAAATCTCAGCTGGAGGGAAATTTTGAGGGGATTGGCATCGAATTCAATATTTTCAAAGATACCATCTTTGTGGTGAGTGCCCTGAGTGGAGGGCCATCTGAAAAGATCGGACTAAGGTCAGGCGATAAAATCGTCACCGTAGATGGTGAAGATGTCACCGGAGAAGGTTTGAATAACAGGAAAGTTATTAACCTGCTTCGGGGACCAAAAGGATCAGAAGTGGTGGTAGGGATCTTGAGAAAAGGCTATAAAGAGCTGATCGATTTCACCATCGTAAGGGATGTGATCCCTCAGTATTCAGTGGATGTTTCCTATATGGTGGATGATGAAACAGGTTACATCAAGGTGAGCCGTTTTTCTGCCCTTACCTATATGGAGTTCAAGGAAGCTTTGGTGCAGCTGAAGTCACAGGGAATGAAAAAGATGATCCTGGACCTGACTGGTAATCCGGGTGGTTATATGGACCGTGCAGTAGATATGGTAGATGAGATCCTGAAAGATCAGCAAATGATTGTTTACACAAAAGGCAAAGAATCACGATACAATTCACAGCATATGTCCAAGAATCCCGGAGATTTTGAGGATGGAGCCGTAGTGGTGATGATCAACGAGGGGTCTGCCTCAGCATCTGAAATTGTATCCGGTGCATTGCAGGACCACGACAGAGCCATCATTGTTGGTCGTCGTTCTTTTGGCAAAGGCCTTGTGCAACTGCCCATTTCACTCAACGATGGATCGGAGTTACGTTTGACCATTTCTAGGTATTATACACCGAGTGGAAGGAGCATCCAAAAGCCATATGGCCACAACACCGAAGACTACTACAGCGAGTATTATGACCGGTTCAAAAATGGGGAGATGTATGTGAAGGATAGTGCTAAAGTGGTAGACTCCCTGGTATACAAAACCGATGCAGGGCGCGTGGTATATGGTGGTGGGGGTATCATGCCCGATTATTTTGTGCCACTGGATTCTTCTCAAAACAGCTTATTCCTTTCCCGACTGTCCAATACCAACACCATCAGGGAGTATGCATTGAAATATTTTGAAGCAAACAAGGAAAAGCTCGAGAAATACGCTTTGGATGAATATATTAACAACTATCGGGTTACCGACAAGATGCTTGATGACCTTTTAAAGCTCAGCTATCAAAATGGGGTACCCAAAGATGACGGGGGTTTTGAAAAATCGAAGGAGTTGATCAGGGTTTATACCAAAGCATTTATTGCCCGCAGTGTCTGGGACAATAAAGGGTTCTATCCGATCTTCAATCAGCAGGATGAGATCTTTCAAAAGGCCGTTTCGCTGGTAGGCGAAGCAGAAAATCTTCTCAAAAGGAGGACTGCCTCATCAAATTGATATCGCAGACATATAAGCCTGATCGTAGTATTTAATGAGTTGATCCCAGCCAAATAAGTTAGAGGAAGCTTCACTTCGGTTTCTCATTTCTATCCTTTGTCTACGAGTCAGTCTGGCAAAGTTGTATAGTCGATTCGCCAATTGACCAGCTGCATGATCGAAGGATTTATCCTGTCTTTGGATCACATAGATACCTCTTCGGTCGTGGTCTCTCACATTTTTAATCACGTAATCACCGAATCCGGCCAGGTCACTGGTGACGGCGGGAATTCCACTCGCCAGACATTCCAGTGGGGTATAGCCCCATGGCTCATAATAGCTGGGGAAAATACCCAGGTGACAACCCCGTACAAATTGTCTGTATTCCATGGAAAACAGGGTATTGGTATAATTGATAAAATCCGGGTGATAAACCACCTTTACCCTGTCCTCTTTTTTATTCACGAGATTAGAGCCTCGGATGAAGTTGAGAATCTCGTCGTTGGAGTCGTCCACCAGGTTGTGCGTGACCACCGGAGGAAGGGAGTCTGACTTCCAGGTCTGAAGTGTTCTTCGATATCTTAGTCGCCAGTAATCATCCACAAACCGGCTGAGATCCGGTAGTCGGGTATCATCACGTGCTGCGGCATCAAATAGCAGCCGCTCTCCTACCTGCGTCTTAATGGCGTTTATCGTTTCCCGGAATTCTTCGAGAAGAGCTCTACTTTGAAGGATCTCGGGATTGATAGAGTAGTAGGGCTTTTTTGTGATAAAAAACATAACCACTGTCAGGTCAGATTTTTCTGTAATCAGTCGGTGGTTTAGTCGGGCCAGCGCTTCGAGCGTCAGATCATATCCCTTGTTGAGGTATTCATAGCGACCGGAGGTGAACAGGTACAATGTTTTGTTCAGGTCGAAAGTATAGCTGGAAAAGAAGTGCGCCATGGTGAAGCTGTGGATCTTGTTTTTGGCTTCCACGTGGAGGTTTTGAAATTCATGCAGCGCTTCAAACCGCTCGTTGTTGATCCCATTGGGCAGTACATGGTCCGGAGACCTTCCCAATAATTGTCGGCATTCTTTGGCCGTCACCTCGCTCACCGTAGTGAATTTATGAGCACCATGGACAGCCGCTCTTTCCAGAGCCACAATAGATTCAATATTGAAGTGTTTGGCCTCACGCTGCCAATCCATAAAAGGTAAATGCTCATAAAACTGTGGGTCATTCATCGCCAGGTATCTTCCCAGCATGGTGGCATGGGTAGTGAACACAGTAGTGACCTTCAGGTTTTTTCTTCGTATCTCCGGTAAACACGTAGCCGACATCCATTCATGAAAATGTGCCAGCACCCGTTTGTCATTCCCGTCATTGGAAAGGTGTTCGAGAAAAATCTGTACCATCTCACCAAAGGCAAGCACATCATTGAAAAGATGATCATCCGGAGGTGAAGAGATGCCATGATTTTCCCATAAGAAATATTTTATCTCCCCGAGCTTGTGCATGATGCTACCCAGGTCAAACAGAATCACTTTAGGTCTACCACTCACCAGCCAGTGACCATAGAGTACTTTGTATCCTTCACCCTGCATCTTTTTGGCTACCCTGCCAAAGGCATCGCGGCCATCTTCGATGGGTTCAAATTCTGAAGCGTATTGGGGCATATAGGGTCCAATTAAGCAATAGTTGGGTCCCCATTTTTTGGCAACTGTGGGTACTTTAGAACGGATAACCGTATAGATTCCACCAACCTGGTTCACAACTTCCCAAGCTATTTCCACCAGGTAGGTCCTCCGCATTTCTTTTTTAGTTATTCCCATAATACTGAGTTAAGATGGTGTCATCAGTAAATATATCCGAAAAGTTGATTAAATACTTTCTGTGGAATATTTAACATGATGAATGTAACTATTGATGGCAACCAAAGTATTTAAGATGTTAATATTTAAAAAATGGGTGCAACCAATTGATGTCAGTTGTCATCTAAATAAATATGAGCATGAAATATTCCAGAATTGTCACTTTGCTCCTCTTGTTGATCCTGTTTTCATTTATCAGTGAAATGGAAGGGAAATTGAAAGAACAAGTGAGTCAGTGGACTCACAGATATGCTGAGCAACTGGAATTGGGTTTTCGGTTTTCCCCCTTTGATCTCAACTCAAATTCTCTATTTTTCAAAACCTTGAAATAAACTTTTCTTAGAAACGTTTTATTAGAGGGTTTATCTATTACAGTTTTATTTATCTTTAAACGCTAAATAAATTGCGAATGCTTTTTTAGTGACACTTCCCCGATAGTGAAGAGTTGGTTGTGTCACGAAAAGAAGTAATTTTCAAGTGTCAATAAGGTGAAATCAACATTATCATTTAAAAATTATGGATCAAGATAAGTACTTAGCTTTACTTGAGGTATGGCAAAAAATTGCCTGGATTGGATTTTTTGTAAGTGCAGGAGTCGCTGTTTTAATTTTTTTGATCCATCAGATATCTTATTTATCTGCTAAAAGCTACAAGCAGAAATTTGATATTGCTAGCAGGCATGAGGTCGACCGGTATATTTATGCCAACTACGCTTTGGCTGTCGCAGCTTTTTTCATCATCAACACATTGCAGTATGAGACAGTCCAATTGAGCCCTGTTTGGTTCTTTATCCGAATGTTTATTGCGATCTGTGGAGGTACCCTACATGGCTATATTACACATCTAATTTTTAAGTATTATTATCCCGGCCCACTGGATAAGAAATTAAAACGGTTAAGATATACACCGCGACGCAATCCAAGAACAGGAACAAAACTGAAGCTGTTGAGTGAAGATGAAGAGGATGCTTACCTTGATGAAGGGATGCAGGCTGAGGAGGATGCGTTTTCTGTGGATTACGATGTGTGGATTGATACCAATACCGGTGAAACATTTATCGAGAAATATAAAGGATATCTGAGTGCATTGGAATGCGACCGTTGTGGTTTTCAGACACTGAAGCTTCAAAAAGAAGAGGTGTTACAGCCAGCGTCTGCATTTGAAGACGGAGAATTATTAAAGGAATACAAGTGCTCTTATTGTGGCCGAATAAGGAGAAAGAAAGTAAAGCTTTCCAAAAGGATGGAAAGAGACAAAACAAAAATCATTGATAATCCACTTCGGGTGGATAAGCGAATCGACCATGTCAAGGTTGAGGTTCACACCGTGAGTGGAAAGCACAAGATATTCGAGTTCCAGAATATCCAGCAGGCAGAGAACTTCCTCAAAGAGTTTGACTTTGATAAGATCGATGAACCCCGGGAGAGGTTTCATGGGAGTTAGTGCTTTGCTGATCTTTTGATGAGATGCGTCTGATTGGTGATATACACACCAATCAACACTGCCAGCATACCAAGGAGATGATTGAGTAGCAGGGTTTCCCCATCTAGTAGTCCCCAAACAACTGCCACTACGGGAATGATATAAGTGACTGAGGAGGTAAAGACCGGATTGGTCAGCTGCACTATCTTATTGAAGATGATCAGCGCTACCGCAGTACCCAATACACCCAGTACGCATATGTACAATACAGCCTCAATGGTGCCATCTTGTCCAAGTTTGGCCGCAAAGTCACTGAAAGCAAAAAGTGTAATGGCAGCAAAGGGTCCCACAATGAAAAGTGATATGCTTGTGATGGTTACTGACCGGTAATCGCTGAGCTGATATTTGATCAGATTTGAATTGGTGGCATAAAGCATTGTTGCTACGATAATAAACAATCCATAGAAGTTGATCTTCTGGATTTGTCCGCCTGATCCTGCTGTAATCAAAAGAATTGATCCAATAAAGCCTACCACAATACCTATCCAAACAGAGGCTTTTTGTTTTTGCTTAAAAAACCATAGACCGAAGATCACTGTAAATAAGGGTGTCAGGGTATTCAGAATACCCGTGACGGCACTTTCGATTCGGGTTTGAGCAATGGCAAACAAAAAAGCAGGGATAAAGCTGCCAGATAGACCCACAGCAATGAAATACTTGATTTTATGACGCTTTATCAGCCTGAACCTACTGACCACAAACGGAAGTAGTGTGACAGATGCCGAAAGCATCCGGATCGAACCCACTTCAAGCGGAGTGAGAGCTACCAGGCCTTTTTTGATGAGGATAAAAGAACTGCCCCAAATCAGCGCCAGGAGGAAAAGAAGTAACCAGGCCTGAAGCGGAGTTTTCTCATTCATCAGAGCATTACTTCCTCCGCGAAAGTTTCAGGGATGGCAGACAGGATATCATCAAGCTCTGAGAGCGTATCTGCTTCCACTAGTCGTGTTCTAAATGGTTTGAAATTTGCAATTCCCCTGAAGTAGTTGGTATAATGTCGCCTCATTTCGAAGATCCCCTTTTTCTCACCTTTCCACTCTACAGAAAAGTTGAGATGTTTTCTGGTGACATTTACCCGTTCCATCAGGTCTGGCTTGTCCAGGTGCTGCCCGGTTTTCATGAAATGTTTGATCTCGTTGAAGATCCAGGGGTATCCGATGGCAGCCCGGCCAATCATTACGCCGTCTACTCCATATTTATTCCTGTATTCCATGGCTTTCTCTGGTGAGTCGATATCGCCATTGCCAAAAATAGGAATATGTATATCCGGATGGTTTTTGACCGCTGCGATAGGACCCCAATCCGCTTCACCTTTGTACATCTGTTGACGGGTACGGCCATGGATCGACAGCGCCTGGATGCCCACATCCTGAAGACGCTGTGCCACCTCAACAATTTTGATGGTGTTGGCATCCCAACCAAGCCTGGTTTTAACAGTGACCGGCTTGGAAACAGACTTCACAATCTCTGCAGTCATGGCTTGCATCTTGGGCAGATCGAGTAAGATACCAGCGCCAGCTCCTTTACAAGCCACTTTTTTCACTGGACAGCCGTAATTGATATCAATGATCTCAGGATTAGCTTCTTCGGCGATGGCCGCAGCCTCACGCATAGATTCAATCTTATCACCAAAGATCTGAATGCCGATCGGGCGCTCGTAATCGTAGATGTCGAGTTTCTCGACACTTTTTTCCGCATTCCTGATCAATCCTTCGGAAGAGATAAACTCTGTATACATCAGGTCAGCTCCATTTTCCTTGCATACGGCTCTGAAAGGGGGATCGCTGACATCCTCCATGGGTGCTAAAAGCAGCGGAAATTCACCTAATTCTATGTTTGAGATCTTAACCAATTCTAATCCTTATTTTTGCCGTAAATTTAGCTCAAATATGCAGAATATCCTCAGGAACACTTCAACAGACCCTTTAGGTTCCACACCCTGGCTATTGCTTTTAATTCTTGGAGGATATGTGATTGCAGCGCTGTTTCTTTTTTCTTTCCTGGCACAGGCTATCATTTTGCCCTTCTTTGAGTTCGACCTTCAAAAAGCACTTTCGGTACTTACACCACCATACAGATCCGATGAAGCCAGAGTGCCTTTGCTGATCATTCAGGCGGTCACTTCGATAGGGGCATTTATCATTATTCCCTGGTTTTTCATCAGTAGAAACTTAAACCTGAAGATTGGCTCATTCCTGACTTATCCCACGCAGCTTTATCAACCCATACTCATGACCATACTGATCATGTTTAGTTTTATGGTGGTCAATTCGATGTTTATTGAGTGGAACAGAAACATTGTCTTTCCGGAGTTTCTGTCCTGGTTTGAAGATTATGTATCATCAAAAGAGGGTGAGCTGGAGCAGCTCACAAACTACATTACTTCATTTCAAAATATCTGGCAGTTCCTTTTTGGGTTTTTGATCATCGCCATTTTGCCAGCCATAGGAGAAGAGCTTTTGTTTAGAGGGTTGATCCAAAACTTGTTTGGAGAAGCTTTGAAAAACAAGCATGCAGCGATCTGGCTCACTGCCTTTGTTTTCGGAGCAATGCACATGCAATTTTATGGGATGGTGCCACGGGTTTTACTGGGAGCATTGTTTGGCTATCTTTATTTCTGGTCGGGCCACCTGTCCATTGCTATGTTTGCTCACTTCATCAACAATGGTTTTACACTGGTCCTGCTATACCTTGGGCAGGAAGGTTGGATAGATTATGACCCTGTAAGCAAAGAAAATACCGCTCCGATTATGGTGGTCATTTTTTTCTTTATTGTAGTTTCGGGGTTATTATTACTTTTCAGGAATTATTTTAGGATGGGAGAAAATGGTTGAGTGGCAAAAAGTGTATCAGGATTCCCAACAATACAGAGCAGAGATTGTGAAAGCGATTCTTGAAGAACATGATCTGGACCCGGTACTGGTAGACAAAAAGGATTCTGCTTACCAATTTGGTCATTTTGAAGTTCATGTTGCAGCTGATCATGTGATTAGAGCACTCAAGATAATTAACGAGGAGATCAGGTTTTGACAAAATTTACAGATTTATATAAAAGGGTGCTATCGGCCCTGGCAGGGGCAACAGTCATTGTGTCTTCGTTGCTCATTGGTGAGTGGTCTTACTTCATTATTTTTCTGGCCATAAGCATTTTTTCACAATGGGAGTTTTATCGATTGGTGAAACTAAGGAGTTATTTGCCGATTCGGTTGCTAGGCGTGATCCTGGGTACTATTATTTTTTGTTTTTCTTTTTTCATCGAAAAGAACCACCTGGATCCCAGGTACTATTATGCGATTTTCCCATTGGCATCCCTTGTATTTCTAATTAAGCTATACAAGCGCAACGATACCTCTCCATTTATCAATATTGCATTGTTCTACCTGGGCATTACATATGTAGCTCTACCCTTTGCCTTGATGAATGTAGTGGTGTTTTATCACGGTTACTATAGTTATCAGATCATGCTGGGGCTTATGATGATCATCTGGTCTAGCGATACCGGTGCATATTTTGCCGGTATCAGGTTTGGAAAGACCAAGCTCTTCGAAAGGATCTCTCCCAAAAAGTCTTGGGAAGGTGCCCTGGGTGGAGCAGTAGTTGCATTGCTGATGGCCTATGGGATGTCTCATTTCTATAAGGACCTGCTGCTATGGCAATGGCTCAGTGTGGCCATGATTGTGGTAATAGCAGGTACCTATGGAGATCTGGTAGAGTCCTTGTTTAAGCGATCTATGGAGATCAAGGATTCGGGAAGTATTATTCCCGGTCATGGAGGCTTTCTGGATCGCTTTGATAGTTTGATCCTTTCTGTTCCATTTATCGTTGTTTTCCTTAAGCTTTTTTAATTTTATTCACCCCATGAGAATACATAAAGAAGGGTATATGATCATTCCGGTTTCAGCAGTGCTGATCGGCTTACTTTATGCAATACTATATTACTTCATTCCCATTGCGATTGTCCAATACCTGTTGGCAGCTGCTGCATTCATCTTTTGGATCCTGATCGTTCGATTTTTTAGAAACCCTGAAGTTCCCATCTCACAGTTACCGGATCAGGTGCTTGCTCCTGCGGAAGGCAAAGTGGTGGTCATTGAGAAAACCAGGGAGGAAGAATACCTTAAGGAAGAACGGATTCAAATCTCTATTTTCATGTCTCCCCTCAACGTGCATGTGAACAGGAGTCCTTTCAAAGGAAAGATTAGCTATTTCAAATATCATCCTGGTAAGTATCTGGTAGCCTGGCATCCCAAGTCGAGCACCGACAATGAACGAACATCCATTGGTTTCGAATTGGCAAATGGCAAAAAGATGCTGATCAGACAAATCGCAGGCGCTGTGGCCAGGAGGATCCGGTTTTATCCTAAGGTGGGTGATTTGGTGGACAATGGTTCAGAATTAGGTTTTATCAGGTTTGGGAGTCGTGTAGATGTGTACTTACCCCTGGATGCGGATATCAAGGTAAAGATTGGGGATACAACCGATTGTGGTCAAACGGTGCTGGCAAAATTGAAGTGATCTCAGGGTTAAGTAAAAGATTGAAATTGCTTTATTCAATCATTAGAGATAACTTAAGGTGCTAATCTTAACCTAATTTATTCATTAAATGACCTTAACCATTAAGCATCAGGAGACTTACTCACGAGGTGAGTTGCTCCTGAGAACAATCTTTGGATTCTTTTACATTGGGATCCCGCACTTTTTCCTTTTGTTTTTTGTAGGTATCTGGTCAGCGATACTACAGTTTATCTCTTTTTGGGCCATTCTTTTTACTGGAAGATACCCCGAGAGCTTTTTCGAGTTTCAGGTGGGTGTCATGCGCTGGAATATCCGCGTGAATGCCAGAATATGGAATCTAAGCGATGGCTACCCAGCTTTTGGCATCCATGGTACAGATGATCAGACTTCTCTGGATGTTCCTTATCCCGAATCATTGAGCAGAGGGCTGGCTATTGTGAAGTTACTTTTTGGAGCCATTTATGTTGGTTTACCTCATGGGTTTATTTTGTTCTTCAGGCTGATTTGGGGAGCCATCCTTTCCTTTATTGCTTTCTGGGTGGTGTTGTTCACCGGCAAATACCCTGAGAGCTGGCATACTTTCAATACCAATACCATTCGATGGAGCACCCGGGTAAATATTTATCTGGGATTTATGAATGATAAATACCCTCCATTCTCCGGACAACCTGACTGAAAATGACAAATGAAGAATTATATCATCCGGTAGAGCAGCCGGATGATATTCCTACCAGAGACCGTGAAGATGCCATGGGTGCTTATCTGATGATGTTTGCTGCACTGGCTGCTGGTCTCCCTTTACCAATTATCAATCTTATTGCTGCGTTGATCTATTATTTCACCAACCGCGCCAAAAGCCGGTTCATTGAATTTCATTCCTTACAATCCCTATATTCCCAGATCCCGACCACCATATTGAATGCAGGGCTTGTTTTCTGGACACTTAAAATCCTGTTTCAGGATGGCTCATTCCTGAGTGATGAATCCTTTGCCTCTGACTTTGCAACTGTTGGGGATGTGTATTGGGGATATATCTATGTGGTGGTGGCTGCCAACCTCATCTATGTGATCTTTAGCATTGTCGGTGCAGTCTACGCCCGCAAAGGCCGGATGTATTATTTTATTTTCTTTGGAAAACTGGCTTATCACTTTGCTTACAAGAAAAGAGGTGAGTCAAAACCATTTCAAAATCAACCCCCTGCGTAAGTTTTTATGATTCAAAAGATCTATAAGGAGCTACTGATTGTGATCGGAGTATTTCTGCTGGTTTGGGTAGGGATCACCTTATTGCGTCCTGTACCTGAGGCACCTGAAATCGCGGTTTCTATTGAGACAGAAATGGAGCTTGGAGACTTGCTAGCCAAAGAAGTACTCGACAACTTTTCTGTGATCAGCTCAGACACCATTAATGACGCCATTTTCAAAATAAAGGATAAGCTACTAAGCGCTGTAGGGCCCACAGTTTATGACTATTCATTCTATGTCGTAAAGGAGGAGCAGGTCAATGCTTTTGCTACCCTGGGTGGTCACATCTTTATTTTCTCGGGGATGATTGAGATGGCAGAAGAGCCGGAGGAGCTGGCTGCAGTACTGGCACATGAAATTGGTCACGTGGAAGAAAGACATGTCGTCAATAAGTTGGTGAAAGAAATTGGTGTGACCGTCTTGTTTTCTGTACTTAGTGGGGGTGATCCTGTACTTGTGAGCGAAATAGCTCGTGCTACCGTATCCAGTGCATTTGACAGGTCCCAGGAATCAGCAGCAGATCAGTTTGCCATGAATACCCTTGAAAAGGCTCATATCAGTCCCAGGTATGTGGCTTCCATTTTTAGAAGGATCAAAGAAAAATATGGAGGGTACGATGAACGATTGGAATTTCTAATGTCCCACCCTAATTTGAACAAACGGATCAAAGAATCCCTTGAATATCCAGTTGATGAAAGTTTTAATCCAATAGATTTGGAGATTGATTGGGAAGCTGTGAAAAGGAACCTTTAAGGCTCCCCTATGACAGTGAATAATAATTTCCATTCATTTATTGATTTACAATTTAAGTAACGATAGCCTAAGAAGTACCTATGATTGATCTTAAAGAAATTGCTTTAGAAGATCTAAAAGCACCCCTTGAAAAATTTTGGACCCTTGCTGCTAATAAGACTGAGTTATTAAGAAAAAACTACAAAAGTGATACTGGCTCTCCCGTAATTACCAAAGCGGGAAAGTATGTTCCACAGGGGTGGACGGATTGGACCCAGGGATTTCAATTTGGTATCCCGCTTTTGATATTTGATGCCACAGGGTCAACTGATCTGCTGGGAAAGGCAAAAGAAGATATCAAAGCCAAAATGCCTGCTCACCTGAGCCATTTTGGAGTTCATGATCATGGATTTAATACCATCAGTACTTATGGCAATTTGCTTCGCCTTGGAAACCAGGGTAAGGCCGATCTCGGAGCATATGAAAAAGAATATTATGAGTTGGCCATCAAGATGTCTGCTTCGGTGCAGGCCAGAAGATGGTCACAAATAGAGGATGGAGGATTCATCTACTCATTCAATGGACCGCATTCTTTGTTTGTAGACACCATCAGGTCTTGCAGGGTTTTACTCATGGCTACCAAGCTGGGGCATCAGCTGTATGGAGAGAATGATCAGAAAATCGACATGCTGGACCGGGCAATCAAGCATGGGCTGGCCACAGCTAAATATGGAATATTTTACGGAGAAACAGATCGTACCTATGATGAGTGGGGGCGGACTGCTCATGAGTCAGTATTCAATATGAATGATGGTCGCTACAGATGCCCCAATTCTCAGCAGGGATTTTCGGGATTCACCACCTGGACCCGCGGGCTGGCCTGGGCTATGGCTGGGTTTACGGAAATTCTTGAATTCATCCGGGAGGAAAATCTTCAGTTCGAAAAAAGGGTGGAAGTAGAAGCTACGTTTATGAAAGCTGCCAAAGCTACCTGTGATTTCTTTATCAAAAATACACCACCTGATGGAGTGCCTTACTGGGATACGGGAGCCCCGCAATTGCATAAACTGGGAGACTATCTGAATAGGCCTTCTGACCCCTACAACGACTTTGAACCTGTGGATAGCTCTGCAACTGCTATCGGTGCACAGGGCCTTTTCAGGTTGGCCAGTTTGTTGAGTAAAGAGGATGCCGTAACAGCGGAAAAATATAAGAAAGCAGCTTTGAATAGCTTGAATACGCTGCTGAAGGAGCCGTATATTTCTTCTGAGCCCTCACACGAAGGTATCTTGCTTCATGGCATATACCACCGGCCAAATAACTGGGATTACATCCCTAAAGGATCAAAAATACCTTATGGCGAATCATGCATGTGGGGAGATTATCACATGACAGAGGTGTGCCTGATGGCATGGAGGATGCTGAAAGGCGAATCGCCCTATCAATTTTTCAAGTAAACGAGATTCGAAAACCCCAAATACCTGATGATGATGAGATCAATCTTTGTGATGTTTGTACTTTTTTCCTGTTGGCAGGCTGTCTCTCAGGAGCGCCCCAATGTAATTCTGATCATCACGGATGACCAGGGATACGGAGACATCGGATACCATGACAATCCAGTGGTGAAAACACCCAACCTCGATCAGTTGGCGAAAGAAAGTGTAAGGTTTACCAACTTCTACGTTTCTCCGGTATGTGCACCAACACGTTCCAGTTTGATGACTGGCAGGTATTCCTTGCGGACGGGTGTGCATGATACCTACAATGGAGGTGCGATCATGTCAACTGAAGAGGTCACTATTGCGGAGGTGCTGAAAAAAGCCAACTACAAGACAGGGATTTTTGGCAAATGGCATCTTGGGGATAATTACCCTTCCCGTCCTTCTGACCAGGGATTTGATGAGTCATTGATTCATCTTGCTGGTGGTATGGGCCAACCCGGGGACTTTACCACATACTTCAAATTTGACAGTAGCTATTTTGATCCGACACTCTGGTACAACAATGAAATGGAAGATTACCAGGGGTATTGCTCGGATATATTTGCCAGCGAAGCCTTATCATTTATCAGGGAGAACAAAGACAATCCATTCTTTTGCTACCTGGCATTTAATGCTCCACACACGCCACTTCAGTTGCCACAGAAATACTACGATATGTACAAGGATGTGGACCCTGAAACACCATTCAAGGGTGGAGACAAACCCATGCCCAAGATGTCTGAGCAGGACAAAGAAGCCGCCAGAAAGGTCTACGGTATGGTCACCAACATCGACGACAATGTGGGAATGATCCTGGACGAGTTGAAGAAGCTGAAACTGGAGAAAAATACCATCGTAATCTTCATGACGGACAATGGACCTCAGCAGTATAGGTATACAGGGGGTTTTCGTGAGCGTAAAGGTTCTGTTTATCAGGGAGGTGTGAGGGTTCCCTTCTATATAAGGTATCCCCAAGCCTTCAAAAAGAGTCAGGATATCCATGTAAACGCTGCGCATATTGATGTATTACCTACACTGGCAGACTTGTGCAAAGCTGATCTGCCTAAGGTGAACCTGGATGGACAAAGCCTCTTACCCTTGATGGATGGTAGTAAGACCGCATGGGATGAAGAGCGTTCACTGTTTTTTTACTGGACCAGAAAGTATCCTGAACGGTATGAAAACATAGCTCAACAGGTTGGCAATAAAAAATTGGTAGGTCATACCTCTTACGGTTCGGATATTGAAGGTTTTGAGCTCTTTGACCTGGAGAAAGATCCCTATGAGCAAAAAAATTTGGTCATGAGCAATACCCCTTTGGCGTTGGAACTGAAGGATGAACTGGATCAGAAACTTTCAGAATTGATAAAATCACCTCATTTGGTAAATCAGAGCCCCATTATCATTGGGACAGCACATGAGAATCCGGTCTATCTCAATCGCAATGACGCTTCAGGAGAAAGAGGAGTTTGGCGACAGACAAATGTTTTTGGTAAGTGGGTTGTAAGCATCAAGGAGGGTACTTATGATGTGGAGTTTAAGTTTATTGAGTCAGTGATTGGAAAGGGCGTACTCAACCTGGAGACAGGCGCTGTCATTAACAGAAAGCGGTATGACCTTGGTGAAACAGATACCCTGGTGATGGAAGATGTTTCGCTTCCTGAAATGCAAAGCGGTGACCTTATTCCTTTCTTCAATCCCGATGGATCAGGAGGGGCAATTTTTCCGCTTTGGGTAAAGCTGACGAAGAAGTAGGATCACTTTATGTCCTAACCAACACTTTTTTCAGAGATTGGAAGTAATCTTGAATCCTCCAAGGCTGCTTTGCGATGCCCAGCAGTTTTTAGATATTCCGGATTCTTGGAAAGTTCTATGAATTTTGTCACGGATTCATGTTCAACAAGCAGAACGACATCCCAAATGATATCTTCTGGTCCTATTAAAAACCCTTTACTTTCTCCTTGAAACAGGACCCGGCTGCCTGCCTCCTCCAGGATTGGAAAAGTGTTTTCATGTGTATATTGTTTGTTTTTGAGCGGACACATTGAATTCGCATGATATCATTTCTACTACCATAAACACCTCATCATACTTGATATTGATCCTTTGGTTGGTGTTTATCAATCATGCTCATTTCATGTATAACTCATAAGCATCCTTTCCAGTGATGTCCTTTTCAGGTTTTAAGTCTTCAATGCCCGTGTAGTCAGCAATTTTTTTGAACCTAAGCAAGTTCAACATTACTATTTTGCCCTTACTATTAAAGTCTTTGTAAAACTGTTTCCCCAGTTCGGGATTTGAATCAATGTATTTGTTCATCGAGATATAAAAATGTGGATATTTTCACTTAGAACATGTTCACCACCTCAAACCTTCAAGGATTTGCTTCAGATATTTGTCATCCACCTCAGAAAAATCGTCCAGTTTATCACTGTCGATGTCCAGCACGCCCATCACTTCACCATTATTCATCAGGGGGATCACGATCTCTGACCTGCTGGCACTGCTGCAGGCAATGTGACCTGGAAACCGGTCAACGTCTGGCACAATAAGGGTTTGCTTACGCTCCCAAACCGATCCACAGACCCCTTTTCCTTTACCGATTCGTGTACAGGCGATAGGTCCCTGAAACGGACCCAGCACCAGTTCGTTGTTTTTCACCAGGTAAAACCCAATCCAGTAGAAATTAAATCCTGCCTTTAGCGCAGCTGAGATATTGGCCAGGTTGGCAATGAGATCGGTTTCATCCCCAATAAGTGCCTGGACCTGTGGGACGAGGGACTTATATTGTTCTTCCCTGCTGTCTGTTTTGACTAGATTGAGTGTCTCCATTTTACTTGTTGTAATAGGTCAATAATCGATCTTCCAGGATTTTAGTTTCCGATGTAGCTTCATTTGTCATCTTCGGGGCTGAAATACCCTCATTGAATACATTATCCCCAATAAAAACCCGGGCTTCATCCCATAATCCTCTGTCTATAAATGCCTGGAGTGTTGTTTGGCCACCCTCAATGATCAGCGACTGTATTCTCCGTTCATGAAGATCGGTCAAAAGACCTTCCAGAAAATGACTTTCATCCAATTGGATCCATGCTGTCTGTTGGTGTTTTTCGGGTGATCGAAGTGTGTAAACCAGGGTTGGTTTTTCATCCGTAAACAGATTCAAACCTTTATCAAGAGCCTTATTCCTGTCAAGAACAATTCTCAAGGGATCCTTTCCTTTCCAATCTCTGGAAGTTAATCTCGGGTTGTCATAGATGGCCGTATTTTTTCCAATAAGAATGGCATCTTCTTCAGTTCGCCATTTATGAACCATCTGCCTGGACAATGAATGGCTGATCCACTTGCTGGAATAATCAGACCTGGCGATAAATCCATCTTTGGTCTGTGCCCATTTCAGAATGATGTAAGGTCTGTTTTTCAGGAAGACTGTATTGAAACGAATATTTTGCTCCTTTGCCTCAGTTTCGCACAATCCTGAGTCAACCTCAACACCAGCAGCCCTGAGTTTTTCGATCCCATTCCCATTGACCAGTGGATTCGGATCCCCGGCTGCCACCACCACACGTTTCACCTGATGCGATATAAGAAGATCAGCACAAGGAGGGTTTTCCCATGATGACTACATGGCTCTAAAGTTACATAGACGGTAGCCTCCCTGAGTTGCGATTTATCCACCACACTGTTGATGGCATTGACTTCTGCATGTGGTCCACCGTATTTTTGGTGATAGCCTTCACCAATGATTTTCCCATCTACCACAACCACACAACCTACCATGGGATTGGGGCTTACATGGCCAAGACCATTCCAGGCAAGTTGTATTGCCCGCAGCATATATCGTTTATCAGAAGCTGAATCCATTTGGAAGCGCTAAATTCGCCATATTTCGTCGAACATGCTTTCCAACGCAAAAACAATTTTCAAGAAGCTCTGTGATCAGCTTGCCACAGCATTTGATCCCGAAGAGGCAAAAAGTTTTGCCTACCTCATTTTAGAGGAGGTTGCTGGCCTGCACAAGACGGATATACTGATCGAAAAACGCTTTACGCTGACGGAAAAGATCAACGATGAAATTTCAACTATTCTGAATAGGCTTTTAGCTCAGGAGCCCATTCAATATATCCTGGGGAAAACGATATTTTACGGACTTGAGCTTTCTGTCAACGAACACGTGTTGATACCCAGGCAGGAAACCGAGGAGTTAGTAGACTGGATCATAAAAGCCAATCACCGCGCCAATCACATTTTAGATATCGGAACCGGTAGCGGATGTATTCCCATTACACTGGCAAAGAGCTACCCCTCGAGCGAGGTTCATGCCTGGGATATTTCTTCTGGTGCCCTTGAAGTTGCGATGAAGAATGCTGCTGACAATGAAGTCAGGATTCATTTTAAGCAGGTGGATGTGCTTTCCGAAATACCAGATCAAAAATTTGACCTGATAGTTTCCAATCCACCTTATGTATTGGAGAATGAAAAAGAGGGTATGCGACCAAATGTATTGAATCATGAACCGGGAACGGCACTTTTTGTCCCGGACCAGGATCCGCTGATCTTTTATCGGACCATAGGTCAGATGTCAGTAGATCACCTCAATCACGGAGGATGGCTATACTTTGAGATCAATGAAAAGTATGGACAAGAGGTAGCGAGCCTTATGAATGATTACCATTTTAGTCATATTGACATCAGGCGGGACCTGAATGGCAAAGACCGAATGGTAAGAGGACAGAAATCCTAACCTTACAAAGCGAAAATTATTCTTATCCGGACTGAACCTTCAACCGGGTCACCATTATATGTTGCCGGTGTCCATTGAGGTCCTTCTTCAATCAACCTCACAGCTTCCTGGTCACAGCTCGCACTGAGACTTTTTTTCACTTCTATGTTATTGACTGATCCATCAGACGACACAGTAACCCTCAGTACCACCACCCCTTCAATTTGTTGACTCCTGGCTGCTTCTGGATACTGAAGCGAAGTGTTTACATACTGCCTGAAGGCATTTCTCCCGTTGGCTGGCTCAGGCGATTTGTTCACGACATTGTCATATCCAATGATTGCGACTTTTTCACTGGTTGCTGCCGGGGACAATACCGTATTGATAGGTTCTGCATTTTCAACCACAACATCTCTTGATACCAATCCTTGTCCGGAGAAACTCAGGGTACTTCCCACACCGACACCCGTCAATTCAAATTGACCATTTAGCCCGCTTACCGTACGGTTTCCTCCAGAAGCTACCTGTACTCCTGCCAATGGTTCCCCATCTTCTCTATAGTATACAGCTCCTTTGATGGATTGTGCTTCTGGGGCGATCACTGACCTGGCCTGCGTGGGAGCTGCCAGGGATTTTTTAGCCAGTTCCTGAGACGGTACATCTGCTGATAAAGTTGCAATTTGATCATTTATCTCTTCTTCAGGGACTACTTCTTCAGGAGTAATAGGTTCCGGCTCAATTGCTTCGGCCTGCTGGTCGTTAAAAGCCAATTGCCCGGCTCCTGCACTGGCATCTTCATCATCAAGTTCTATATCAGCAATAACCTCGAGATCCAGATCGGATTCTTCGGTGTCTGCAACAACTTCTTCCTCAAGCTCCTCGGCTTCAGGGACTTGGTTTTCAGCAAGTATGGGTTCAATAATCGCTTCTGAAGACTCTTCGGTTGCTAAAGAATCCGCTTCAAGGTTCATCTCATCTTTTACTGTTTCCTGGTCGCTTTTCATTGAAATCTGGTCACTGGGAAGGGCATTGTTGACAACAAACCATATAGAACTAAAGGCTGCAATCAAAAAGGCAACCGTTGCAGCAATACTCATGTAGTTTGGCTTGTGATAGATCTGTTTTTGAGCTAGCCTTTCCCGCAGGGCCAATAGGTCCTCTTTGATCTCGGGTACCGAATGTTTAGATAGTCCTTCGAATGCCTCTTCTTCAAAGGAAGAGCTTAGAATCTGTCTTTCTATCCGATTGGCTTCAATCCCTTTGATTTTGCCTTCCAGGTAATTGAGCAGCTCTTGTTCGGAAATTGACTTACTTGGTTGTTTATCTTTTGACATGTTTGGCCTCCAGGCAGTTTTTTAAATTTCTCTTACCATTTTGTATGCTGCTTTTCACCTCATTCATACTGAAGGATGTAGCATTTGTGATCTCCTCATAGCTCCTCTGTTTCAGATAAAACAAAGAGACGCATTCCTTTTGTTTATCCTTTAACCCTTCCAGGCAATCCTTCAGAGCATCCAGGTCGTTATCCACATCATACTCATCATTTGGATGCAGCACAGCTTCATTTTCCATAACCAAACCATTGATTTCTTTTTGGCTTGCTCTTTTGCGAAGTGCCATCAAACAATGATTTTTTGTAACGATGTATAGCCAGCTTTTAAAATAGGTGACCTCCTGGGTTTTTAGTTTTTTAGTCACCTGCTCAAAAATACTCATTACTGCATCCTGACTTTCCTCTCTGGATTTCAGGTATTTCAGGCAAAGACCATATACCAGGTGCATGTAGCGCTGAAACAGTGCCCCTAATGCCTCCTGATCATCCTGGCTTTTATATGCCACCATGAGGTCAGTATCACTTTGGGTCTCCATATGTGCTTTGGAATGTGTCAAGGGCAGTATGTCAAAAAAAATAATTCACCTTTTATGGAATTCCTGAGAGATCTAC
The DNA here is from genome assembly GCA_965228595.1 of Cyclobacteriaceae bacterium. Lineage (GTDB taxonomy): Bacteria > Bacteroidota > Bacteroidia > Cytophagales > Cyclobacteriaceae > UBA7330. The sequence goes on from OZ245828.1 coordinate 2,768,609, forward strand.
ATCTCAATGGTAGATCAAATTTATTATCAAGATGAAAAAATTAACATTTTTATTCCTAATTCTATTCATATCAGTGGCGGAAAAGCCCGCTTTCGTGATTACAGGAACTGTGTTTGATGTGAAAGGAGATGCCATTGCTGGTGTGACGGTGACTGAGCAGTACACAAAATCAAGTACCATGACCAGCTCAGAGGGTAAGTACTCAATTAGTGTGAATGGTGAACAGAGCCAACTCATTTTTTCTCATAAGAAATTTGAAACACACAAAGAGCGTGTCGGCAATAGAAGAAAGATTGATGTAATCTTATCTGCTGCTAACATAGAGGTCGAAGAAGACATGGAAATTTCTCTTGAAATGGAAGCTCCGGCAGAAAACCGGTCTCCCTCTCCGGTAAGGGATCGTTCTTATAAAAAGGCATCTTATTCCAATGGATACGGCGGAGCAATGATCATGCAGGATCATCAGCCCATCTTCAATACGGAAGAATATGATGGCATTGAAGAAAATATCTTCCACCGTCCGACAGATAAACCGCTTTCTACATTTTCTATTGACGTAGATGCAGCTTCATACAGCAACGTGAGGAGGTTTTTGAACCTTGGGCAAAAACCGCCAAAGGATGCCGTAAGGGTAGAAGAAATGATCAACTATTTCACCTATGATTACGAAGGACCTGAGGATAATCATCCATTTTCAATCCACACTTCCTACAGCCAGGCACCATGGAATGAAAAGCATCTGGTAGCTCATATTGGTCTTCAGGGAAAGAGAATTGATGTCGGGGAATTGCCTCCTTCCAATTTGGTATTTCTGATAGATGTTTCAGGATCAATGAGCGCCCAGAATAAACTTCCATTACTCAAGTCATCGATGAAAATGCTGGTGAATGAGATGAGACCATCAGATAAGATCTCAATCGTTGTATATGCCGGGGCCGCAGGGCTTGTACTTCCACCAACAGATGGAAAAAACAAGGGAGCCATTGTCAATGCATTGGAAAAACTGCAGGCAGGAGGTTCTACGGCTGGTGGAGCAGGCATTCAACTGGCCTACAAGATAGCAAAAGAACAATTTGTGGATGGAGGAAACAACCGGATCATCCTGGCTACAGATGGAGATTTCAATGTGGGTGCGTCCAGCAATGCAGAGATGCAAAGATTGATTGAAGAAAAGCGTAATCAGGGAATTTTCCTCACCGTGCTTGGATTCGGGATGGGTAATTATAAAGATTCTAAAATGGAGATTCTGGCGGATAAAGGCAATGGAAACTATGCCTACATTGACAATATCCAGGAGGCAAAGAAAGTCCTGGTCACAGAGTTTGGAGGTACACTTTTTACCATTGCCAAAGATGTAAAGATTCAGGTGGAGTTTAATCCTGCAGAAGTACAGGCCTACCGCTTAATTGGCTACGAAAACCGAAAGCTAAGGGATGAGGATTTTAATGATGATACAAAAGACGCAGGCGAATTGGGAAGCGGACACACGGTGACCGCACTCTATGAGATTATACCTGTTGGCATTAATAGTCAGTTTGGGTCAATGGTAGACCCATTAAAATACCAAGACAGAAAACCTGTAGATAACCGGGCAAAGGGAGAATTGCTAACAGTGAAATTCAGATATAAACACCCGGAAGGAAACAAAAGTGAGTTGATCGTGAGGACAATGGATAAGGATGATCTTAATCCGAAGGATATGAATTTGCAATGGGCGTCCGTTGTTGCTGGATTTGGTATGTTATTGAGAGATTCAGCGTTTAAGGGAGACCTTACATTTGATAAGGTTTTAAGCCTCGCCAAAGCCTCAAAAGGCAATGATGATTATGGCTACAGAAATGAAATGATCAATTTGATCGAAATAGCCGGTAGCATACAGTGAGTTCAAGGGGTGTCTTACAATCAAATATATTTTGCTATGAGACACCCATTTTTTGATTATTTTTTAGAATTCAGGCAACCCCCGAAACATTATTGATGGTATTCTGTTAATTGAATACTTTTTATGAGCGTATATTTTGTCAATGACACATTATTTGTTAGCGAATTCTTTAGTTAGTGTAATGATATGAATGATAAATTATGTAGATTAACACAAGAATCGCCATTTGTTAAATGCCTTGAATGAATAGAAATGAAGAGATCACTTTTACTGTTACTGATTCCCATCCTGGTTTTTGGCTGTATTGCAGAACGAGATTACATTGTTGAATCGGATTATAGCTATCGGGGAAAATTCCGAAGATACAAGACCTTTGATTTCATGTCCACCAGTGACACAGTAGGTTACAATGGACTTAGCGATACCATGATCAGAGACGAAATAATGAGGCGGCTGGAATCGCAGGGATATAAATTTGATAGGAACAAGCCATCCATGCTAATCATTTATACCGTGTTTGGCGATGACTTGAAATTCAGAGGATTCGATCAAATGGATCTTGAATATTGGGATGAAAAATACAGCCTCATAGCAGAATATGATGATGAGTTGGCTAAAATAGATGAGGCCGATTACAACAAGGTCAACTATGAACTTAAGCAAGGCACCTTATTGATAGATTTTGTAGATAGTAAGACCCATAGTGTAATCTGGCAGGGTTATGCAAGCGGCCTATTTGATGACGCAAACTTCTTCAGTAAGGACATCAAATATGCCGTCCGCTCCATTCTCAACAAGTATAAGTTAGTGGCTTACAACGAACGATTATAGCCTAAAACCGAATCTTTGTTGCCAGGAATAAGTTTCGTGGTGGCTGTATCAGAAATGCAGGATTCCCATTGAAATCCGGGGCTCCATATGTGTAGTACTGTCGGTTGATAATATTGTTCACCATAAGTGCGATATTCACTTTTTCACTCAACTCCCACTGGGCATTGATGTCAAATGTAGACCAGCCTGGTATCTTTAATTCAGGGTCATTGGTAAGCTCCATAAATTGCTTTGTCATGAAATGATGCGTGAATGTCAAAGCAAGATTTCTTCTAATATGTACTGTCACGTTTTCATTGCTGATCCATTCCGGGCTCAGGATATGACTACGATCAAAGTAGGTGTTGTCTCCAAAGATGCTAACCTCTTCAATAGAGGTATTTAGGTAGGCAATATTTCCATGCACATCAAGGTATTTTGTGGGTGACCACATCCATGTGAGTTCTACACCCTTTCGGATACTTTGAGGAATATTCTGTCTTTTCTGAACACCGAAAGCGACCACCTCTCCGATTGGAGCGATCTCATTCTGAAAGTTCATGTAAAACAGGTTCCCTTCCAGAGACAGTTGCTGAAGATTTAATTTATATCCTGCCTCAAAATCATGAACATATTCCGGCTCGAATCCGCCCTCAGTGCGAACAAAGTCAATGTTGGATGCATTTAATTGAAAGCCACCGTATAGATCGAGTTTCGTAGGTTCACGTCCATTAAATCCATAGGAGAAATAGATCGTTTGATTTTGATTTGGTATGTAATTGATCCCAAGTTTTGGGTTGACAAACGTCCACGATTTGGTGATAGTTCCGTTGTCATTTGTGCCGATAAAGTCATAATCCGGGTTGATTTGTAGCTGCATGGAACGGACTTGTAGATCACCAAATACATTGAATTTTCCCAGTTGATAATCCATTTTTCCAAACCAACTGAATTCATTCTTATTAGAGTTTTCCTTGTAATAGGGATTGCTATCATGAGGTAGAATTGATTCCCTGTTTTCTCTGTGGAAGGTATAGGCATGAATGCCCATGGAGAAGTTTAGTTTCTCGGTATTCAGGAAAACATTGGAGATCAGACCAAAGTGATCATTTTTTAGCGGGTAATTGATCTGAAAGAAGGTTGTATAGTAGGTCCAGAAATAATTCTCAACATAGACACTGTCATCATCGAGGGTGCCTTCGGCGAAATCTCCTCCTGCGCCACCATAATAGAGTGATGAACTCATGTTCCAACGATTATTGAATTTGTGACTGTGCTGGAGCTGTACCAGGTATTGCGAAAAGTCATCATTGTCGTCGTCGATCAACGGATTATAAGTGGGGTCATTATCCAACGTCGGTTCATCTACTACATAATATCCCAGGCCATTTTGTGATCTTGAGGTAAATGCTGTGATCCTGACCATGTCTTTCTCTCCATAGTAGCCACCTGTAAGAAAGAAAGAGTAAGCGTCCGACTCTGTAAAATCTTTGTACCCATCACTCCAAAGCCGTCCAAAGCTGGAGTAAAACCCAAATCCCTTTTCTGAGATTCCGGTGTTCACATTGTAGTTTGCACGGAAAGTATTGAATGAGCCCGCACCAAGCTCCACCGCACTACCTACCGGATTTTTTTTCAGATTGAGAGATTCAAAATTTATGGATCCACCGTAGCTGGAAACACCATTGGTTGAAGTTCCGACACCACGCTGTACCTGTATGGATTCGAAGTTGCTTGAGATATCTGAAAAATTGGAAAAGAACACTCCATGGTCAATCATGTCGTTCAGAGGGACTCCATTTAAAGTGAAATTGATCCTTTCCTGACCGATCCCTCTCAATCTCATGCTACCGTAGTTGCCTATAGAAGTACCTGATTCAGAGTATGAGATGATCCCCGGAGTTTTTTTATCCAGGATAAATATTGGGTGCTGGCCAACATACTCCTTCTCAATTTCCTGATGTGAAAGTGTTGTTTTTGCTACAGGATCATTCTCCAAAGCCCTTACCCCGCGAATAATTAACGACTCCAGTTCATAGTTGGCATTCATGGCAATTTTCAGATTAGCCTGACCTTTTACGATCAGGCTTTTTTCTTCATAACCTATATAGCTGATCACCAGTGTATCACCGGTCTCCGCTGTTATTGTAAATTTTCCGGCCTGGTCGGTAATTGTTCCTTCATAAGCGCTCTTAATGGTTATGGTGGCACCTACCAATGGATCACCATAAGTGGCATCAGTGACTTTACCACTCACCATATCTTGAGCAGATAAGAAAAAGACACTGCCTAAGAGCGACAAAGCAATCATCGAAAATTTTTTCATGTTTATTTTTATTAACCATTCATTGGGAAGAGGGGAGCTCCCCATCAATTGGTTATCATACTCCCTACGCCGGCATTACCCGGATCAGGTTATTTGGGTATGATCTCAGCCTGAACTATTAGGCACCCCTTAGACATGCAAAATTATGGATAATTATTTGGTAAAAAAATTGTCGATGGCCTGCACGGCATTGGCTAATCGAATATCCTCTATCCCTGAGATGAGTTTGTAAGGTAGCTTGCGCGCTTCCAGATAATTTTCATAGAGGTCTAAAAAGTACTTTCTAAGTTTTGGGTGCTCTCTTTGAGGATCGTCTCGCCAGGGGAGATCAATGTTTGAGAGCAGATAAAAATCATAGGGTATTTTCTCAAGCTGCGCTTCGATAAATGGGTCGGTATTTCCGTATTTATGATCACTCCACACTTTGATGACGATCAGGTTAGTATCACAGATCAGCCATTCATCGGCCATTTCCATTTTGTCCTTCTCCCACTCAATCTGGCCTTTGGCTATTTCCAGAAGGTCCGACTGTTCATACTCATTTTGCAGCCTATCAAGATAGAACCGGGCGTATTCAGGAACCCACTCTGTTTGATAGTGACGAGCTAGTTGTGCTGATAACTCACTTTTTCCCGTTGACTCAGGTCCGATCACCGCAATTTTCTTAATCATAATTCAGATATGTTTTTCTCCAGGCAAAATACCCCATCGTTGCCAGGATAGTGAAAACAAAAAATTGAAAACTTGTCAGATATAGCTCCTTGTAATAGTAAAGGGGAACTGCAATGAGGTCTGTGATGATCCAGGCGATCCAGTTTTCCAGTTTCTTTCGTGCCATCAGCCACATTCCTACAATGGCTGTGGTAGTGGTGACAGCGTCCCAGCTAGGGACATCACTATCGGTAAAATCCAACCCAAACCGTATCAGAATAAATGAGCCGAAAGCTAATACAATGGTAATGATCCATTCGGCCTTCGTCAGGGTAGATATTTTGATTTGATCACGGTTATCCTTTGTATTCGTCCAGAAATACCAACCATAGATACTGGCTACCAGATAATAGAAATTTATGCCGGTATCAGCATAGAGCTTATATTGGAAGGTGATATAGATATAGATGACCACACTGACGATCCCTGTAGGATAGACCAGAATGTTTTCCTTCATGGAGAACCAGACACTAAGCAAGCCAAAAATTACAGCGATAGCTTCTAGTCCATTCAGCTGCAGGGATTGTTCCCAAAGCACCTCGAAAAATTCTTTCACGGCGCAAACATAAATTTATTTTCATCACAAGCTTTAGAATCTAATGCTTTAGACGTAGTTTTGCACCGCAAATAATCTAATTATTTGCATGGATCCCAATACGAACAAATTACTCTTCGAGGCACTCACCTACGATGACGTCCTCCTCCTTCCAGGTTATTCCGAGGTTCTCCCACGGGAAGTAGAAACCACGACTCAGATCAGCAGAAATATTAGCCTCAACATTCCCTTGGTGTCAGCTGCTATGGACACTGTAACAGAGGCCGCATTAGCTATTTCGATGGCACTGGAGGGTGGCATTGGGTTTATTCATAAAAACATGTCCATCGAAAATCAGTCGAATCAGGTCAGAAAAGTAAAACGTTCTCAGAGCGGGATGATCCTTGATCCCATTACCTTACCATTTGATAGTGTGGTGGGGGATGCCGAAAAGATCATGAGAGAGAACAAGATTGGAGGGATTCCCGTGGTCGACAAGGACAAAAAGCTTTTGGGGATCATCACGAACAGGGATCTTAGGTTTCAGAAGAACATGACTACCCCTATCAGGGACATCATGACCAAGGATAATCTGATCACTGCGGATGCAGAGGTCGGCCTAAACGAAGCAGAGCAGATACTGCAGGAATATAAGATTGAAAAGCTCCCTATCATTGATAAAACGGGGAAATTGACAGGTCTGATCACTTATAAGGACATCCTCAAGAATAAGGATCGGCCATTTGCCTGCAAAGATGAGTATGGACGTTTACGCGTGGGCGCTGCGATTGGGGTGACCCCGGATATGATTGAGCGGATTGAGTCCCTGATGCATGCAGGAGTTGACCTGATCAGTTTGGATACCGCACATGGTCATTCGAAAGGTGTGATTGATGCCGCAAAGCAAATCAAGAAAAAATTTAAGGATCTGGATCTGGTAGTAGGTAATGTAGCCACTGAGGAGGCCACTCAGGCCCTGATTGATGCTGGCGCTGATGCAGTCAAAGTGGGTGTTGGTCCGGGAAGTATTTGTACCACCCGTGTAGTGGCGGGCGTAGGTGTGCCTCAGCTCTCAGCAGTTTTCGAATCGGCAAAAGCTGCTCGTAAGAAGGGGGTTCCGATCATTGCTGATGGCGGGATCCGGTTCTCAGGAGATGTCGTGAAGGCGCTGGCTGCAGGTGCAAGCAGTGTTATGATTGGTTCTTTGCTGGCTGGTACTGAGGAAGCACCCGGAGAGGTGATCATCTATGAAGGAAGAAAATTTAAGACTTATCGGGGTATGGGTTCATTAGAGGCCATGGAAGATGGTTCCAAGGATCGATACTTCCAGGATGCTGAAGATGATATTAAGAAGCTTGTGCCGGAAGGAATTGTTGGTCGGGTGCCTTACAAAGGACTTGTATCGGAAGTGCTTTACCAGCTGATCGGTGGTCTAAGGGCTGGTATGGGTTATTGTGGTGCAGGTACCATTGAAGGCCTGCAATCGGCTAAATTTGTGAAAATATCCGCTGCTGGAGTGGCCGAAAGTCACCCGCATGATATCACAATCACTCGCGAAGCACCTAATTATAGCCGCAGGTATAATAAAGGCGAACGTTAAAATACCTTAAAAAGGTATTTCACGGCCATATGAGGGTCATTGTCGTGTTTTTTAATTAACGTGCCCCTCGTATTTTTGCACGACACATGCTTTCCATGAAATTAAAGACCAGGCTTAGCATATTAGGAGCTATACTTTCATGGTTGCTGTTTATGTTTTTTGATATCTACGGGCTACTCGTGGATCGCTATGACATGAACGTAGCCCTGAGTCAGCTGATACCTCAGATATTTCTGACGTGTTTCATCGTCGCGATACTGCTTTATTACAGGTTTATTATTTCCAAAGCGGAGAGCATCAATTTCATAGACTTGCTCTGGAGGGTTTTCCTCACCGGTCTTGTGACGACGATCGTTTCTTTACTCATCAGGTTGTTCCTGAATGTTTTTCGCAACAGCTCCATCATTCAGAATGAAATCACCATCAATGTGCTCTATCACATTGTAGGCGGGCTGGTTATTATTTTCCTGGTGTCAACTTTTGTGGTTTGGAAAAGGCTGATCCTCTATCAGAAGTCCAAGTCGTTGATCCAGTTGTGGAATTTCTTCGAGTATGCACTGTTGGTCAGTTTGTTATTCGACTTGTTTGACAACAAGCTGATGACGACCAACTTCAACATTTTTCTGATCTTTCTCCTTGGATTTGCCCTGGTGCTTTCATTTAACCTGAAATGGATTGCATACCTCAATTTTAAGCAAAAGTGGAAGAGCATCCTGTTTATCTTACTGTCAGGTGTATACGTTTATCACTTTCTGCTTTTCCTGATCACCTTTTCATCTACAGAATCTCTTACACTCGATTTACTGGACAGGGTATTTGTCGTGGCGATGCTGATCTTCATTCTGCTATATGCCGTAGTCGCTATTCTTGTTACGCTTTTCAACCTGCCCACTTCATCGGTATTTGAAAGGAAGCTGCAGGAAGCCATAGATTTTCAGAAGCTGAGTCAGGCTATACCCAGTGGGCAGAGTATTGAGCAAACATATGATGTGTTGTTGGATAGCTCCATGAGTGCTGTTTTTGCGGATGCTGCCTGGATTGAAATGGACAATCCAACCAGGACACTCATCACAAGATCTATTGCAGATGACAAAGTGAAGGAGATAAAAGCCAGTGTGAAAGCGGACTACCTGAGGTCTGTGATAGAAAAAAAATTTGAAGGAAATTTCTCCAGTGGCAAAGCCTCCGGAATCGTAAAACACCCTGAATATAAATCAATCATTGCCTTGCCGATCATGGTGAAAGGGAAGCAGGAGGGTTCATTGGTTCTTTTGCAGGAAGTGGCAGATGCTTTTAACCGGGAGATGGTCGATATTATCGTGACATTCGTTTCGCAGGCGAGTGTATCGCTCGAAAACTTCCAGCTCATCTCAGAGGCCTTGGAAAATGAACGATATAAAGAGCAGCTCAAAATTGCTAAAAGCGTGCAGAAGAGCTTATTGCCATCAACACTTATCAGTACCACAGATTTTGATATCGATGCTGTATCCTTTGCAGCTGATGAGGTAGGGGGTGATTATTATGACATGGTAGATATGGGTGGTGGTCTATATAAACTGATCATTGCCGATGTGAGTGGAAAAGGTACTTCTGCAGCTTTCAATATGGCACAGATGAAAGGTGTTTTTCACAGCCTGGCTCAGAATCAGGATGGGGTCAAAGAGTTTATTGTTCGTGCCAATGCCGCCCTTGGAGATTGTCTGGAACCTTCATCGTTTATCACCGCTACATATTTTGAGATTGATACCAATACCAAGGAAATAAACTTTGTGCGTGCCGGGCATTGCCCAACACTTTTTTACAAACATGAGACGCAGGAAGCGTGTTACTTCAAGACAGAGGGACTTGGTTTGGGTATTGTAAGAAACTCTGACTATGCTACTTACGTTGAAAGGAATAGTATAAAATATCAATCAGGGGATTTACTGCTTTTATATACAGACGGGATCACTGAAGCAAGAAACAAGGACTCACAACAGTTTGGCTCAGATGGTTTGAAAAAGGCACTCCTTGAAAATGATAGGCGCACACCTTCCGACCTGAGAAAGGGGATCATTAAAGACTTGAACAAATTTTTAGAAGGGAATAAATTGGATGATGACTATTCGTTAGTCACCTTGAAATTTTTATAATAAATGAAATGGTAGAAATAAGTACCAAAGAAGAGACAGATTATTGTTTGATAGAAGTCAATGGCGAAGTAGATGCAAGTTCTTCCATCGAATTGGATGATGCCATCAAAGCAGCACTTGAAAAGAAGCTCAATTTGCTCATCGACCTTCAAAATCTGGATTACATCTCTTCTGCCGGGTTGGGAGTTTTTATCTCATACCTGGAAGAGTTTAAAGAAAACGAGCGAAAGATGATCTTATTTGGACTGAAGCCTAAAGTAAGAGAGGTTTTTGAAATCCTGGGTCTACAGCATATTATCAAAATGGTAGAAACAAAGTCAGAGGGCATCGATGCAGTATAAACTGTCCATACCGTGTAGCAAAACCAATCTGGAGAAAGTGAGAAACTTTGTCGCAGAAGTGCTCAATGATACACAGCTGGAAGAAGTAGAATGTCATAAGATTATTCTGGCTGTGGATGAGGTCTGTGCCAATATGATGATCCATTCTAATGGTTGCAACCCATCAAAGAAACTGGATATCAGGGTGGAGCTTGAGCCTATGGAAAAACTTGAATTTATTATTAGAGATACTGGGAAACATTTCGATATCAAAGGTTATAATGAACCATCTATGCAGGAAATCGTATCTTCCAAACGCAAAGGGGGGTTGGGATTGATCCTTGTAAAAAGAATAATGGACGGAATTGAGTTTTCGACAGATAAGAATTATAATATTTGTAAACTCACGAAGAAACTGAATTTCGAAGTATGAGAATAGCCATATTGGGTTTTATCCTATTACTGGGTTCCTGCGAATTTTTTAAGCCTAAACAAGAAGTTGGTGAAGTTCCTATAGCCAAAGCTGTTGACAATTACCTTTATCCTTCTGATTTGGAAGGTTTGTTGCCTCAGAATATCTCTGCTGACGATAGTACCAAATTGGTAGAAAGATACATCGAGGATTGGATAGAAAAGCAGCTGATGATCTTTCGTTCATCACAGGTGGTAGATTATAATGAAGCTGAAATTGAGCGAAAAGTACTGGATTATCGCTATGCACTCATCGTACACAACTTTGAAAAGCAATACATCCAAAGAAACCTGAATACTGAAGTTAGCCAGGAAGACATTGACAAATATTATCAGGAGAAGTCTGATAACTTTCTGCTGAAGCAAAATATCATCAGATGCATCTATGCCCAGGTACCCACCAATGCACCAGATCTCAACCAATTTAGAAGAAATTTCAGGGCATATCCTGAATCAAACCTGGAAGATATCAAAGCATATTGTTCCCGGTTTAGCATTAAATCCTTTCTGGAAGACTCACTCTGGGTTATTTTTGATGATGTTATCATAGGCACTCCGCTAGAATCTATTCAGAATAAGACTGATTTTCTATCGAGGCATACCTACTCAGAAACGACCAGGGACGATCAGATCCATTTTTTAAAAATATTTGATTTTAAAATTTCTGATGAGATTTCCCCGTTAGAGTTTATTAAAGAGGATATTAAGAGTATTATTATAAATAAGAGGAAACTTACATTAAAGAAAGAACTCGAAGAAAAGATATATAATGAAGCGCGTGAAGAGAACCTGTTCGAGATTTATCGCTATTAGTGCATTTTGCCTGGTGGCCTTTTTCCCTGCAATGAGCCAGGATGTGGTAATAGATAAGATTGTTGCCAAAGTAGATGATTTTATCATTCTCAAGTCGGATCTGGAGAAGGCATACCTCGAGTATTTGTCCAGAGGTGAATTCAGGGGGTCGAATGCCCGTTGCCAGATCCTTGAAAACCTGGTCGTGAATAAGATGTTGGTAGCCAAGTCACTGATCGATTCTGTAGAGGTAGCAGATGAAGAGGTACAGGCCATGTTATCGCAGAAAATCGACTATCTCGTCTCTCAGCTGGGTACGGTAGAAGAGCTTGAAAACTACTATGGCAAGACGATGGAGCAGTTTGAGGAGGAGCTTTTCGAGCTTGAGCAGGAGAAACTGATCATTCAACGAATGCAAGGGGAGATCACCTCCGGTCTGAAGGTATCGCCGGCGGAGGTGAAGCGGTTTTACAACAACATCCCGAAAGATTCACTACCCTATTTTTCTACCGAGGTGACAGCCGCTCAAATAATAAAGATACCCAAAGCGGGCAAAGAACAAATCGATAAAGCCCGTAATCAGCTCAACGACATACGAGCCAGAATAGTGGCGGGAGAGTCCTTTGAGGCATTAGCTCGTCAGTATTCCGAAGATCCGGGGTCTGGCTCTAAAGGTGGGCAATTGCCTTTTTTCAAACGAGGCGACCTGGCTCCGGAATTCGAAGCTACAGCGATGACGATGAAGCCTGGTGAATTGTCAAAACCGATTAAAACAGATTTTGGGTTGCACCTGATCGAATTGCAAGAGAGAAGAGGAAATACTTTTAGATCCAGACATATCTTGTTGATTCCAAAGCCATCCCAAAAAGACATTGATGGATCTAAAGATTTTTTAGATAGTCTCCGGCGGGAGATCCTTAGAGATAGCATCTCATTTGAAGATGCGGCCAAAGAGTATTCTGACGATCAGATGACCTCGGACAATGGAGGGTTTTTCACAGATCAGGCAGGGTCAAGCAGGGTGCCTATTGATCAATTGGACCCCACGATCTTTTTCACCCTGGATACCATGCAAGTAGGAACGGTGTCAAAGCCTATTTCCTTTCAGCAACCGGATGGATCCACAGCGTTTAGGTTGCTCTACTACAAAGATAAGGTTCCTCCACATCAGGCAAACCTGAAACAAGACTATCAACGGATCGCCAGAGCGACACTGGAATCAAAAAAAGCAAAAATTTTGAACGAATGGTTCGACTCGGCACGAGGGGATGTTTATATTGAAATCGATCCGGAGTATAATTCATGTAATCTCCTGACTCAGTAACTAAATAGGTTCTTCATGGCAAAAGTTGAAAATGAAATAGCCCTGGCCAATGATTTATTCTCGGCCTTCGAAAAGCTTGAAAACGAAATAGGAAAAACTGTTATCGGGCAGAAAGAGGTCGTGAGGCTGCTGATTACATCAATTTTTTGTGGAGGACACTCATTGCTGGTAGGTGTACCGGGACTGGCAAAGACCTTGCTTGTCCATACCATCGCCAACAGCCTGGGGCTGGACTTTAGCAGGATACAGTTCACGCCTGACCTGATGCCCAGTGATGTGCTGGGAGCGGAGACGTTGGATCAGGAGCGGAACTTCCGTTTCATCAAGGGCCCCATTTTTGCCAATGTGATCCTGGCTGATGAGATCAATAGAACGCCTCCAAAAACACAATCCGCATTGCTAGAAGCCATGCAGGAGGGAGCAGTCACTATCAGTGGAAAACACTATGTTTTGGATAAGCCATTTTTTGTGCTTGCCACGCAAAACCCGATTGAACAGGAAGGTACCTATCCGCTTCCCGAAGCACAACTTGACAGATTCATGTTCATGATCAAGTTGGAGTATCCTTCACTTTCAGATGAGTTGGAGATCGTGAAAAAGACCACTACCGGGTTGACTCAGGAAGTAAATAAGGTACTGTCTAAAAAAGAAATCATCGAGTATCAGCAGCTGGTGAGAAAAGTGCCAGTAGCAGACAATGTCTTTGAGTATGCGGTAAACTTATCCCACAAGACGCGTCCGGGTACGGCGATAGCAGCTCCTGAAAGCAATGAGTTCCTGGAATGGGGAGCTGGTCCAAGAGCCAGCCAGTTTCTGGTTCTGGGAGCAAAATGTAATGCCCTGCTCAATGGCAAGTATTCCCCTGATATTGAGGATGTGAAAGCGGTAGCCAAACCCATCCTCACGCACAGGATAGTAAGAAACTTCAAAGCTGAAGCAGAAGGTATTACGGAGGAGATGCTTATAGAAAAGCTGCTCTAGTATTAAAACTGCTGCAGAAATCTCAAATCGTTTTCTGAGAATAGCCTGATGTCGTCAATCTGATATTTCAGCATGGCTATTCGCTCGATCCCCATTCCGAAAGCAAAACCGCTGTATTCTTTGGGGTCTATATTGACACTTTCAAGCACATGAGGATCCACCATTCCTGATCCCCCAATCTCAACCCATCCTGTTTGCTTACAGATTTTGCATCCAGATCCCCCACAGATAAAACAGCTAATGTCTATCTCTGCACTTGGCTCTGTAAAAGGGAAGAACGAAGGTCTGAACCTTATTTGAGTGTCTTTGCCAAACATCTCAGTTGCAAAGTGATAAAGGGCCTGTTTCAGGTCTTTAAAGCTTACGTTTTTATCTACGTGAAGCCCTTCCACCTGATGGAAAAAACAATGGGCTCTTGCTGAGATGGCCTCGTTGCGATATACCCTGCCTGGCATAATGGCTTTGAATGGAGGCTTTCCGTTTTCCATGAGCCTGATTTGCACATTGGAAGTGTGCGTACGCAATAAGATATCAGGATTTTTTTCGATGAAATAAGTGTCCTGCATCTCACGGGCAGGGTGGTTTTCCGGGAAATTAAGTGCCGTAAAATTATGGAAGTCGTCTTCAATCTCGGGACCGTCTGCAACGGAGAAGCCCTGCCGCTCAAAAATTCGAACTATCCTGTTCTTGATCCTGGATAGTGGGTGGATAGATCCTTTTTCATAAACAGGGGGTAAGGTGACGTCAATGGATGACTCCTTACCGGCGCTATTAGACTCCAGGCTTTCTGAAAGTTCTTTCAGCCGGCCCATAGCCATTTGCTTGAGTTCATTCAGTGCAGGCCCGATCACCCTTTTCTCTTCCGGTGCTACTTTTTTGAATGATTCGAAGAGATCATTGATGACGCTTTTTTTGCTAATAAATTTGAGCCTGAAGCTTTCCAGTTGTTGACTATTATCAGCTACGAAAGCCTTCACTTCCTCTTTATATGCTTCGATTTCCTTTTTCATAATACTATATGGCAGGCAAAAGTAATAAAGCCATACTTGTTATTAGCCACAAGTGCTGGAAGAAGCGGTTTTAGTCAGAAACTTATGCTGATTTTGAAATGGCCATGGTTTTTGAAGCCTCTAGTTTTGCTGTGGCTCCCAGCATCTTTCTCTTGGAAACAAGATGATCTACCAGGGTGCCAAATACCACTGTGGTACCGAACAGGATCGATAAAAGGATACTGTTGCTGAACGTGCTGTTTAGCAACAACGCCAGGGCAATCATCAAAACATTATAAGAAGCCAGAATCTGGGTGGCTTGAGCATGATTCAGACCAAGCTTTAAGAAGCTGTGGTGAATATGATTTCTGTCAGGACTGAAAGGAGACCTTCCCTGGATAAATCTGATGGTGAATACTCTTAGTGTATCATAAAAAGGAACAATCAGGCAAGAGATAACCAATGCAACACTCGATTGGATACTTATCAATGAGTTGATAGCAAGTCCATCACTTACGTTAATCACCTTGATGGCCAAAGTTGAAATCAGAAATCCCAATATCATTGATCCGGTATCTCCCATGAAGATTCTTGAGGGATGCCAATTATAAATAAGGAATGCAAGCAATGATCCAGATACTGCGAAACTAATTAAAGCCAAATCCATGGCACCTACTGAAACGAAGATCCAGGAAAAAAACAAAAGAATAATGATCCCAAGACTGGCTGCCAATCCATCGATCCCATCAATTAGATTGAATGAGTTGGTCATGGTGACGATGACACAGACTGATAATAAGTATTCCAGTCCAAATGGAAGAGCGCCAATCCCTGCAATGTCGTATAAGCCTGTAAGCCGGATATCTGCTAGAAATACAATAAGTGTAGCAGCGAATACCTGCGTTATTAGCTTTTGGTGAGCAATTAAGCTGGAAATATCATCCCGAATACCTAAGAAAAAGATGAGGCTTATGGCACTGAATAGATATTTGTTGGATACTAAATCTGACGTGGGAAGCGTTATCAAAACAGCCATCATGAAACCCAGGAAAATGGCGATACCACCCATCGAGGGGGTGCCTTCCAGATGTACTTTTCTTCTATCAGGAAGGTCAAGTAGACTAATAGACTTGGTTACTTTGATGACCACTGGCAACAAAACAAAGGTCACCAGGAAGGCGGATAATATGGCGATGGCAAAAAACATAAATATACTTAGCTACTTATCAAGTTATCAAATTACATGCCTAAGTAACAGAACCGTTAAAAAATAGAACATAAAATTTCGATTGAATGCACTTATCTTACGATTAGCTGAACTCTCCTTTAGCTTGGTGGTAGGGTGAAATGTACCTAATTATGGCCATTCTTTACCACAAATAAAGTCAAATAAAGTCAAATAAAGTACAAAAACAGGGACGTCTTGATAAGATTCTTACAGGATTTGGCTTCAAATTTAAAGACAGATCATTGAAGCAGTAAATTTTTATCAGGGCAGGTACTGGTTGAAATTTGATAAAGTTGAATCTAAATAACCCTTTTTGAGTTGGCGTTGTAAAGAGTTGCAGAAATATTTGAATTATCTATTGCTTAATATTTCACATCCCAGTAAGTTTGCAGTCCTTTTCAAAAACGAAGAGGATATTCCTCAGTAGCTCTCCCGATAGATATCTGGAGGTTAGAGCATCTGACGCGGGCGAATAGCCTGTTAATCAGAGGGTCACTGGTTCAGACTCGAGGGAAAAGAGCTAAAAAATTTATACTCCTCAGTAGCTCAGTTGGTTAGAGCATCTGACTGTTAATCAGAGGGTCACTGGTTCGAGCCCAGTCTGAGGAGCTTTACAAAACCCGATCAAATGATCGGGTTTTTTGGTTACATGGATTTGGGCGAGAAGAACACGAATTCAGGCTTAAGAAAACCTTGGCTGAGTTAAAGGCTTCCTTTTCTGAGCTTATGCACCGATCAAAAGTCGAAGAATCCAACAGTCTATAAAGTTTTCATTCCCAGCTGTCTGAGTAATTGTAAATGGCCTTGTAAAGCTTTTAGGAATGTGCTGACATTTTTATACGGCAAACCAAATTCAATAGCAGTGGATTGAACGATTCCGGCTACTTTACGGTAGTGGACATGACAGATCCCCGGAAACAGATGATGTTCAATCTGAAAATTTAATCCCCCTATGAACCAGGAAAACCATCGGCTTTTATTGGCAAAATTTGTAGTGGTACGTAGCTGATGGATTGCCCAGTTATCTTCCATGGTGCGGTCTTTGTCAGGTAGTGGATATTCAGATCCGACGATCACATGGGCTGGCTGGAAGACAATGGCCAGCAAAAATCCGGTGATGAAGTGCATAATAACGATGCCAATAAGGATTTGCCACCATGACCAGGGCGTGAGCAGCAATGGAATTACAAAAATATAGCTAACATAAATGATCTTAGTGACAAGCAGTATTGTCCATTCTTTGGTAGGATTACTTTTCTGTTTTCTCAACAGACCATTTTTTTGATATCTTGACAACTGTTCAAAATCCTTATAAAACATCCAGAAAAGGGTCATCAGTCCGTAAAGGAACCAGGCATAGATTGCCTGATACCTGTGAAACCATCTCCATTTAGCACCCGGAGCAAGTCTAAGGGCCTTCTGAGCACTTATATCTTCATCGGCATCATAAATATTGGTGTATGAATGGTGTAGTACGTTGTGTTGTATCTTCCAGTTAAAGGAATTGGCTCCAATCAGATTGAGCGAGTAGCCAATGGTCGTATTGATCCAGTTTCTACTTGCGTAGGCACCATGATTTCCATCATGCATGATAGAAAGACCTATTCCTGCCAAACCCAGGCCCATCAGCATTGTCATAGCAACTGTTAAAAGTACTCCTGAAACCAATCCGCTTACGATCATCAGGTAGGGTCCAAAATAAAGCGTCATCATCACGATGGATTTGATAATCATTTCTCCATTGGCATGGCGACTGATTTTGTTAACCTTAAAATATTCATTCACACGCTTATTCAGTGTGATGGTGAAGTCTTTTCGGCTGCTTTTAAATTTAATTTTGTCCGTTGTTTGCATCTTAATATTCTCTCCTTTATGCTTCTAATCAAAGTTCTTGGATAGACCCGATTAAAGCATTACACCTAAAAGAGGATTTGTTGCATTTTTATTGGATTTAGCGGCTTAGAAGGATTTGAGCTGAATATTCCAACACTGGAACGAATATCTTGATCAAATGTGTTATATATTTATAGTCCACCTGATTGTCGGGAAGCATACGATCTCATTCACATACCCAAGCCGTGCTTCATTGCATTACATTGAACAATTATGAAGCTCTACATCAAATACATGGTAAGTCTCCGGTGTAAGCTAATGGTGAAAGTAGAGCTTGAAAAGCTTAATTTGCATCCTACCATACTTGACCTGGGAATGGTCGAAATCACTGAAGATATTACACCCGAAAAACGCAATCTTTTAAGGGCTAACCTGCTTAAATCAGGGTTGGAGCTACTGGACGACAAAAGGAGTATACTCATTGAAAGGATCAAGAATCTGATCATCGAGATGATACATTACTCTGACGAACTACCAAAAGTCAATTACTCAGATTATATCAGTGAGAAACTTAGCTACGACTACACCTACCTGTCCAATATCTTTTCGGAGGTAAAAGGCACTACCATACAACAGTTTATCATACTGCATAAGATTGAAAAGGTAAAAGAACTCCTGCTATATGATGAATTAAACCTGTCGCAAATCGCTTACAAGCTACATTATAGTAGTGTGGCGCATTTATCCAATCAATTTAAAAAAGTAACCGGCCTTTCTCCTACTTTTTATAAACAACTGAAGAAAAAACGAAAGGGCAACCTGGAAGACTTATAAAGAATACTTCACCACTCCATAAACCCTGAGTGCTATGATTCACCGCCATTCTTGAAAGGTGGGATTTATGTAAATCATGATTGTTTGTACGTAATGCTAATATCATGGCTTTGGTCAATATTTGTCTAAATATATAACCATGAGTACAAAAAAAGTGATCGCTGGCGTCCTGGGAGGAATAACAGCAGGTATCATGCTGGGTGTTGTCCTTGCTTCAAAAAGAAGTTTGACCCTACGAAAGAAAATGGTCTCCAGAGGAGATAAGTATTTGAGATTGATATGGAATAAAATCAATCACAAAAAAGAAATATTGAGTGAAGGCTCTGAGCAGCCAGGTACCGACCATGAAGCTGGGTCGAAAATCAAACCGAATCATCGAAGTAAGGAGGAAATAACATCACAACAATGAAAAACTTGCTTTATTATCATCCCTGGTTTACTTATTAGAGCCATCGGTAGACCATCCAGATATTTCAGGTCAATACCTGTGGCTGAACATCTATTAACCTGAATCGGGCCTCATTCAGTATTCAGGCCCAGTCATGCATCAGATGGACCAAATAGTCAGCTACCCGTGATATATGTAATTCATTGAAGGGAATCTGTAAGACATTTCAACTGAAAGAGGGGCAACTTTAACAGTAAATTATTCACTCATGAAATGTCCATAAAGCGAGCTATTTCACCAAAGATGCCATGTCTGCCGGACTCTTGCGCTAAAGCTTTCCCTGGCGACCGAAGCCTTTGGCGAAGGGCTCAACGCCAGCGTACAGGCAGGAATATTTAAGGAAAATAAGGGCTTTGGAGCAGGTTATGGGGTATCGGACATTCCCGCTTCGGCGGACCCGGTGACCTTTTAAAATCAAAAAATACACACATGAAACAAGCACAGATAGAAAAGGGTAAAGTGTTGATAGTAGTTGAAATTATAGAGTACATCCCTGATTCCGTGCTTATAAAAACAATCATTAAAAAAACAACCGGAAACGTAAGTGCCGTATCTTTTGATTCCGGCGAGGCCCTGACAGAAAAAACATCCCCCTTTGATACTTTTATTCAGGTCATAGATGGCAAAGCAGAAATTATCATTGATGGTAATTCACACATTCTGGAAGCGGGAAAGGCCATCATTATACCTGCCAATTCCAGGAATACCATCAAAGCAAATGTCCGCTTCAAAATGATCTCGACAATCATTAAAAGTGGCTATGAAGAGCTCCCTTTAAGTTGAAACTTATAAAAGGACATAACCTTAATGAAACCCAAAGCCACTCCATTTTGAGATTGGTGTACCCTCATTTACATCAAAATAGAATCTGTTAATGAAATAAATTATGGAAGAACAAAAATTCAGAATAGGAGAAGTGGTATATGAGACTTCTCATCCCGGGCAGAAGCTGGTCATCACAAAGGCAGACGGTAAATTATACAGCTGCAAGCTACAGGATGACATGAAAAGACCTGCAGTCGTTTACTCAGAAAGAGATCTTAAACGCGTAAATGACTAATCAGTTCTGTTGGATAACAGCTATCGGAGAAATCGTTTCATGATCTGCGATTTGTGTAAGTTCCCTTTAGCAATCCATAATGTTTCTTGTTTTGGCCGTCCTTTTGATAATTATTGATTCATTGAGGTGCGGATCATGATATTTTCATAACGTACATCTCATTTAATCCATTCATAGGTTTAAATAAAGAAATAACTTTCCTGTGTAATCCTTTTTATTTGGTATAACTTACTGAATATGAATATTGTCAGGAGTTGGAGAGAACAGAAAATAATGCTGAAATGGAGATATCCCTTTTTAACAGATCAGGATTTTGATTTTGAAGAAGGGAAAAGAGAAAAAATGTTTTCAGCTCTGGCCAAAAAACTAAAGAAAACCAGATCTGAATTAGAATCACTGTTCGCGGAACTGCAACTTTACTAAGATTCCTTATTGCAAAGGAATATCCCTCTCATCGGAAATTCAGGTTCTTGTTTGTTGCCCATTAATCGGTACTCTTATCTGCAGGGTTTGTGCTTTCCATAAGCTCTCGCTCATAAAAGGTTTTTTCGGGACTGTAAGCACTAGCGTGCACTTTGCAGTAATAAACATCGTCGATGCACCGTCGAACAATGAGTTTAATTCTTGGTGCATTCTTTGAGTACACTACATCCCCGGATTTAAATCTGTTTTCCATAATTTTTTAATTAGAAGTCATTTTTTTTATAATCATTTTCATGTTTCAAATCCAAAACCAGTAATTCCAAGGACCTTATTCATAAAAAGATAAAAAGAATGGTATGTCTGAATGCATACCCCCTATCATTATCATGATATATTTAGTACAGATCTACGATAACTGTATTTCAATCATATCAAGATCGGCGGACTCATTTCATTCATTGAATTCGTGTTCTTAATCCAGGCAGTCAACCTGCATCCTTGCACCACTTTTGAGGACAGTTAAGATCATCTTAAATCGTTCGTTGGCCTTGAAGCTATTGGAAGAATAGGCAGGGATGATAATGGCTTCACCTTTATTCAGTGTCGAGGATATTTCTTGTATCGTTACTTCAGCTTCACCGTCAATCACCTGAACCATTGTGTCAAAAGGGTAAGATTTTTCCTCGAGTACCTGCCCGGAATCAATGGAGAAGGCTTTTATATCTCCCTTTAAGTTTTTGAGGATGGTTTTGATGATTACAGAATTGGGGACATAGGCAACCACGTCCGGAAAAACGAATATTTTCGAATTTCTTACTCCCTGTTCCTTGGCTTCCATTCAATTAGTCTTGACTCCTTTTTACTTTACGTTTCTCTTCTTTTGCCGCTCGCTTTTCTTTCAGGTTTTTCATAGCAGGTTTTTTGTCCTGTTTTTTCTTCCCATCTTTTTCCTTTGACATGATCTTAGCTTTAAAGTTGTGAACCTGGATAAAAGATCAAATGTCGTGATCTTCGACTTAGCATCAATTACATACTTGTGGTTCACTTTTACATATATCACATGTTGGGGAAGTTGTTAAATACCTATTTAAGCGTACAAAGTTCAGTTTGTATCTATTTTCATGAAACAAATCTAACGACTACATAAATTCGAATAAAACGATAGATCTAAGCACTTTTGATGCTCCTTCCATAAATTCCGCCATTCCGTAACCCAAATGATAAGGCAGGAGGAATGAGGATTTGAGCCTGAATTAATTTGGATCGAGCTTCCTGAATTTTCGCTTGCATTTCCTGCCCATAAGCGATGGCCATAGCTCGCCTTTCTTCGGCCTTTGCTTGAGCTATTTCAAGGTCGGCTTCCGCCTGATCTGTTTGAAGCTTTGCACCAATATTGTGTCCGATATTGATGTCTGCAATATCAATAGAAAGAATCTCGAAAGCAGTACCCGCATCGACACCGTGTGAAAGCACTAGTTTGGAAATCTCTTCTGGCCTTTCAAGTACCTCCTTAAAATTTGTAGCCATTCCCATCCGGGAGATGATGCCCTGGCCTACACGTGCTTTAATGGTTTCCACTCCCGCACCACCCACAAGCTGTTTAATATTGGTCCTGACTGTTACCCTGGCTTCTGCAATCAATTGGATACCGTCTAATGATACGCCGGTAATGGCTGGCACGATGATCATATATGGGGTTACGGAGATCTGAACAGCTTCCAGCACGTTTCTTCCAGCTAAATCAATAGCAGTTGCCTGCTTAAATGACATTTGCAGGTTTGCTTTGTCAGCAACTATGAGTGCCTTAATGACATTGGAGAGATTTCCCTGTGCGAGGAAGTGAGTCTCCAGCAACGTGATAGTTACATCTTTCAGACCTGCTTTGGTTGCTAATATCATTGACCTGACAATTAGCCCGGGAGGCACTTTCCGTATTCGCATAAAGATCAGTTCGATGAATTGAATGCGTACTCCGGAAAATATGGCAGTTATCCAAAGGTTGACTGGTAAAACAACCAGGAGAAGCATCAGCCCGGTCAGGACTAACCCAATAATTATGTAAATGGACATTTGATCTTAATAAATGTGGAGATGAAACTCAGATATTTGAGTTTAAGTAAGTTGGTCAGAAAGCGTGAAAGGATGTTACACCCTGGCGACAATATGTTACATAAATCGCAGGTAGGTGATAATAAATGGCGATGGCTGACGAAAGAATTCCTGACTTAAATCTGAACAGTAATGCAGAAATATCTTGTTGCGTTTTTTGAATTGAATCAGGCTGTTTTAAGCTTTCCATGTCGAAAAAAAACAGTCTTCCTAATGAGATCTACGGGAATAATCAACAAAGCAAACCCAATCACATACATCCATTCCTGAAGGGTCAATGGGGTTGTACGTAGGATCGTTCCTCCTATGTAGGTAAATACTATTTGAAGTCCGAAGATCATGAGCATCACCCGTAGAAAGCCTGGGTTCTGTTTAAGGTTCTCAAACAGGTTTATATTTTCTGTGCGTACGTTGAAGGCGTTGATCAGGATCATAAAAATGAAAATATTAAAGAAGATAGTAAGGAATACACTTTCATCTGGCATCCCATTCCGGAGGAACAGTTCACGAAAAGGCCCATAGGAAAGGAAAAAGATAGAGAAAGCTGTAATAAATAATCCACTGGTGAGAATGGAGGAACCCATATTCTTAGTAAGAATGTGTGCTTCACGGTCTACCGGTGGCTCTTCCATGTAACGATCCAGGGCTGGCTCACCTCCAAAGGCAATGGCGGCCAGGGTATCCATGATCATGTTGATCCAAAGTAATTGAATGATTGTCAATGGAAAATCGATTCCAAACAGGGGACCTAAAAAGGCAGTAGTTACTGCTGCTACATTCACGGTAAGCTGGAATACAATGAACTTTCTGATGGATTTAAAAATGGTTCTTCCATATCGAATGGCATTACTGATAGAGTGGAAATTATCATCAAGAATCACGATATCTCCAGCTTCTTTGGATACCTCTGAGCCGCTACCCATAGCGAATCCAACGTCTGACTGTTTAAGGGCAGCTGAATCGTTTACTCCATCACCAGTCATACCCACTACTTTCCCCACACTTTTGGATATCCTGACCATGCGACTCTTATCCGAAGGCAAAGCGCGAGCAATCACTTTCAATTGGGGTAAGATGGCTTTGATCTCATCATCAGACATGGCCTTCAATTCAGCATGGGTCAAAATCACGTCATCATCTTTGGTCAGCAACCCCACTTCTTTGGCTATGGATTTGGCGGTCTCCAATCGGTCACCGGTAATCATTACAACCTGTACTCCCGCATCATGCATGGTTTCTATCGAAGCATGGGATTCACTCCTGATCTCATCTCTGATGCCAATCAGTCCAACCAATACTGCATCATCAGGTAGGGCGTGGTCTTTCAATTCGCTTTCAGACACTGCCAGCGCAATTAAACGCATACCTGAATCTGCCAGCTCATCGAGCTTTTCGTTTACCTCCTTTTTATTATTGAACACCTCTATTTTACCCTCTTCATGGTGAAAGTGGTCACAAATATTGAGGATCACTTCGGGAGCCCCTTTGATCAGCGTCAACTGATTGGATTTGAAACCTTCAGGGATAAAATCCGACCTTACCTGGCTAGCCGAGAATTTTCTTTCACTATTAAAAAGGACTTCTTTCAGAAGTTCCGAGTCATAGTCAGACTCATGATTATCACTTTGAACAAACATCAATAAGGCCTTTTCGGACACATTTCCGCCAACAATCTCCCCGGCAGGAGAAACAAAGCTTGCAGAATTTTCCGTGATGGAAAATGAAACCAGTGATCTCGAATTGGTAGGTATGCTTTGATATCCCTGATAAATGTTTCCTGCACCTGTGATAAATAGTTTTGCTTCGAGCCTCCCCCTGGTGATGGTTCCTGTTTTGTCTGAAAAAAGAAGGTTAATGCTGCCAGCAGTCTCAATACCCAATAGTTTCCTTACCAGTACTTTTTCACTCAATAATTTCCTCATATTCAGTGAAAGAACAATGGCAATCATCATCGGCAATCCTTCAGGTACTGCTGCCACTACGATGATAATCGCAAGTACCCCGGCAGACAGCAGGTCACTCACCAATATCTGCCAGTTGCCAAAATAGCTTACGATGCTATTCATGTCAAAATCATGCGCAATAACTGATTTTTGAAACATGAAAGTGACAAAAATGAGGATAGCAGCAATGTATCCAAACTTGCTGATGAGCTCAGCCAGGCCTTTGAGTTTCAGTTGCAGGGGAGACAGCCGATCATCTGATTCAGCCAGCTCTTTTGAGAGTACTCCATAGAAGGTATTATCCCCAACACTCTCAATGATCAGCACTGCTTCCCCATCTTCGATCACCGAACCTCTGAAGACGCTGAAGTGATTGGCAAGGTCTTTATTTTCCGGTTGATCGTCGGGACCTACTGCTCTTTTTTCAACGGCCTCAGCTTCTCCTGTCAAAGAGGCCTGGTTGACTTTCACTTCTCCGGAGATGATATAACCATCTGCCGGTGCTTTATCACCTGCCTGCAAGAGTACGTAGTCACCTTTCACAACATCACTAACCGGAAGTTGAATCACATGACCATCCCGTAGGACATTCGCCTGGATTTTTGAAGCCTCTTCCTGCAATTTCTGAAACGAAGTCTCATTCTTGTATTCAGAAAACGTTGAAACAAATGTGGCAAGTACCACAGCTGCACCAATGGCTACAGCCTCATACCATTCGGTCATTCCCAGGAAGGAAAGGCCAAGGATCAATACCAGGGCCACACTCAAAATAATAATGATGGGATCTTTGAGGTTGTCTCTTAGTTTATCCCAAAAGCCTTCGATTTTTGACGGAGAAAGGGCATTGCTGCCATATTTTTTTCTGGACTCCTCGGCTTCAGCTTTGGTAAGTCCTTGAAATTGGAGTCGCATAATGATTTTAGTTTCTTCTAATTCTCAAAATATGAGTTTCTGGAAATAGATAGCTGAACCATTTACCAAAACTGTTTTAGGAAATTTAGTGAGATTTTGGACGATAATTATATTTTCATTACAAATATTTCTTTGAACAATCATATTTATCTGTAAGAATGAATTTTTTATCCACCTATAAAAGTTAGGAAATCGTACGCTGGCTATCAAATATTCAACCAGGTGTGATATCAACCACAAGAATGGATGTTTGTAACGGAGAAAGATGAATAAGGAAGAAATATATTTTAATTGATAATCGAAGTGAAACAGGTGCCCTGACTTTAAATCAGTCAAGGCACCCATTCGATTGCTTATAGATCATAATCGCCTACTGCTTCGGGTTGATAGGTTACGTTGAGAATCTCAAATTCTGCTACCCGATCTTTTATTTTCCATGAGACCCTGTCACCCACAATCCTCCCCAGTAGCGCCGAACCGATAGTAGAAAACACCGAAACCTTCCTCTCCTGATCATTGGCTTCCTCAGGATAAGTAATAATGAGTTCAATTTGTCTTCCTGATCTCAACTCTTTCAATAGCACTTTGCTGTTCATCGTAATTACGCTTTCGGATATCTTGGTTTGTTCCAAAAGCTGTGCATACATCAACTCACAAAAGAAATGCTCAACAATCTCAGGCATTTTGGCCTGCAATAGCGCATAATAACGTCTGGCTAAAAGCCGTTCGTAATCCGGAATAGTTACTATTTTTTTCATTACACATTTAAAATGATGAGCTGATCAAACACTAAGTGTGCCAGAAAAAAATTAGCTTAAAACATGTTTAGGGGCACTTTTATTTTTAATCAGGTGAGGAAAAATGACTCAGTGGGCGGTTTTTATACAGCTGATGAGCTCAAATAAAATGATGAAGAGAGATTTGTCAAAATGAGCTTTACTTAGCTGCCCGGCAATATGTGCATTATTTCAATCTGGGCAACGTGAGTCCTTTGTATACCGCCAGGAGTCTGATGACAACAATCAATAAGATTGAAATGACCAGGTTCCATTGTCTTAAAAGGTAGGAATCCAAAATCAAATAACAACCTGCGCCAGCCAGGCAAGCTGTAGCATAGATTTCTTTTCGGAATATTATTGGAACTTCATTGGTTAGGGTATCTCTAATTACGCCTCCCATCACACCGCTAAACATTCCCATGATGGCAGCTATCTCAGGTCGGAATCCTAATGAAATAGCTTTTTCAACACCTAAGATCGTAAAGAAAGATATGCCCAGGCTGTCAAAAAGCATCAATGTCTTTTTCAACTTATATACAGTCCGATGAAAGAAAAATGTGGTGAGCACCCCCAGTAAAATGGCATAAAGAAAAGCGATATCACTGATCCATACCAGGGGATAACTGTCGAGCAACACATCTCTCAAGGTGCCTCCGCCAATTGCGGTGATGAATCCCGTAAAAGTGGCGGCAAACCAATCCGGTTCCTTGTCTTTTAGTGCCAGTGCACCAGAGATGGCAAAAAAGTAGGTTCCAAATAATTCAAAAATGTAAAGAATTTCCAAGTGATCACAGTTAAGTTTCCGGGATAATGATAGAATGCTTTTCTGTATAATTCAAATAGAAAACTTTACATTTTGTTGAAAGGAAGATTTGACGTGCTGTAAGCTCTGTTTGTTACAAATAACCTGGTGCCTCCTGATAGGCATCAATGTCAAATAGCCAGCTCACACTGGATTCTGAAAACGATGGACTCACGGGAACTTCTGGTAAGGTGCGAAATATCACTTTGTATCTTGAAGTCGTGATCACTTATATACCATGAAAAGCCCAAAGTATATTCTTTGGACGCACTTAACGAGCTTAGAGCTGATATCGGGTTAATCTGCGTGTATCGGCCGGCAATTTCAAAGTTTGATGGAAAGAGATACCCTATGGCACCAAAAGTTCCACTACCGTATCCGTAACCTTCTTTTCTGTTTGATGCATCACGATATGTATATTCAGAGCTGATGGATATTCCCCTGTACTTAAAGATTCCATCAAGCATGATGGTCGCCAGGTCGGAAGAAAGATATGTGGATTCACCGGTAGTATCCGATAAAAAGGAACCGAGATTACCACGTGATCTGGCTGCATTGCTGTTATAGTCTCCCGTTATGCCAATGGACAATTTGGGCGTTTGTTCTCTCATTAAGTCAGAACCGAAATAGTCACCATTACTAGTAAATGAGCCCATAGGTAGAAATTCTAATCTGCCAGTATATTCTCGGCCCCATTTTGGATTTCCAGTGATCAAATTTCTTCCGTTGCCCTCTGATATCGCAATTGCATGCCGGATAAGAAATTTGTTGATGTGAAACTCGTGATGCAATTGTATGCCGATATCCCGATCAAGATTAAAAGAGGCATTGACCAGACTTCGGTCAACGAATTGCATATTTTGAGAAGAAATGACACGCTCCCGGTTGCCGGGCAGTTTCGTTTGACCCGCCCACAATACCCAGTTGCCGGCAAAGTTCCATTTGATGACAGCATCCAATATGATACTGGCTGTTTCGCCACTTTCAGGGATCGCACCGGCTCTGGTATCCCTGTTTGAGAGTCCTAATTCCATCTTATACACAATCCGCGGATCTAATACATAGCCATCGAATTTTAACCTGTATCTCCTGATCAGAAAACTCTCACTCCAAGTCGAATTTTCCAGATCCTGGGTGCCACTATATAGGGTTTGAAACCTAAGCCCAAACTTTGTGGAGAAGCTGGAGTCCTGTGCTTTGATATAGATTCCTTTACCAAAACTATCTATTGAAAAGCTCTGAGAGCTACTGGTATTCACAAAGTATATACTGAAAAGAGAAGCTAATAAGATTTTAAAGGAGAAGGATTTGCTTTCCACGAAATACGATGAGTTTGCTTTTAGAAAATGGAAATCAATATTATTAAGATTTTAAGTACTTAACAATTAGTTAACATTAAATACATGTTTGGATAATATTAAAAGGATGATATTTAGATGGCTTCCTGGAGTGTTTTGTATATTTACTCCATTCGTTTGATCCAAAATCCATGAGAAATGAACAGCAGATCCAGAAGAGACTTCATTAAATCCTCAGGGGCAGTAGCACTGGGAGCAACCATTTTTCCAACTACCAACTTATCAGGGCAACCCAAAGAAGCGGAAAAGACACTAAAAGTAGGCCTGGTGGGCTGTGGAGGTCGAGGCACAGGTGCCGCGGTGCAGGCAGTCAATGCGGACCCCAATGCAGAACTTGTGGCGATGGGCGATATTTTTAAAGACAGGCTGGACAATTCATATATGTCCCTGAAGCAGGAGATTCCTGATAAGTTAAAAGTGGATGATGCTCATAAGTTCATTGGTTTTGATGCTTATAAGCAAGTGATTGATTCAGTAGATGTAGTACTCCTCACTACACCCCCCTGTTTCCGGCCAGATCACCTTAAAGCTGCCATTGCTGCTGGCAAGCATGCATTTTGTGAAAAGCCTGTGGCCGTAGATGCTCCGGGCGTACGGAAAGTGATCGAAGCAGCGAAAGAAGCTGAGTCTAAGAAACTATCTATATTAAGTGGCTTTTGCTATCGATTTGACAATGGCAACAGGGCCATTTACGAACGCATTCACCAGGGTGATATTGGTGAGATCAGGAGTGTGACTACTTTCCGGTTTGGAGGAGAGCTATGGTCAAAACCCAGAGAAGCGGGCTGGACGGATATGGAGTATCATTTGAGAAACTGGTTGTATTACGATTGGTTGTCAGGTGACTTTATTACCGAACAATCAGTGCATAGTCTGGACCTGATGGCCTGGGCCATGGGAGACAAGACGCCAATCCGGGCAATTGGTAACGGCGGAAGACAAAAAAGAACTGATCCTGTCTATGGCAACATCTATGATCACTTTGCCATTGAATATGAATATGAAGATGGTGTCCGGGCCAGTCATTTCACCCGTCAAATGGCCGGATGTAAAAACCGGAATACCGTGGATGTATATGGTTCGGATGGACAGGCCAGCTTGCTGATGGGTAGGCGACTCAGCATCAAGGGAAAGAATTCATGGGAATTTAGGGGAGATAAAAACAACATGTACCAGACCGAACACGATGAGTTCTTTGCAGCGATAAGGAGTGGGAAACCCAAGAATGATGGGTTCTGGATGGCGAATAGCTCGATGCTGGCTGTTATCGGTCGGATGGTTGCCTATAGTGGGCAGGAGATCACCTGGGAGGAAGCGATCAATTCTGAGATCAAGCTAGGGCCTGATATTAATGACTATGATTGGGACCTAAAATGGAAGGGTTCCGATGTAGCTATTCCAGGTATTACCAAAGCGTCACTGATCTATTAAAGCATACCCATGATCCGAAATATTCTGCTGCTACTATTTTTGTTCTCAGGTTCCCTGTATGCCCAGGAATACCTATTTGAATTTGGTGAGGTCATTCCGCTCAGCAATGCCATCCAGTTGGATGATGCGAAACCGGAAAAGATACGGTGGCATAACGTAAATACAGAAAAAGCCACCTGGGAGCACCGGGACAGTATCCTTGTTTGCTTTGGAAATCCTATAGGCGTGATACGAAGTGCCGAAAGGTATAGGAATTATGTCTTACACGTGGAGTGGAAACACATGGAGCCGGGTGGCAATTCGGGAATGTTCATGTGGAGCAATGCTGAGCCGGGAGATAACAGGCTTCCGGATGGTGTAGAAGTACAGATGCTCGAGTTGGATTGGGTAAACCTTAATACCAGAGATGGCAAAAAGCCACCAATCGCCTATGTCCATGGTGAGCTTTTTGGTGTGGGTGGAGTAAAAACCGTGCCCGACAACCCAAGAGGCGAGAGAAGTAAATCTATAGAAAACAGATGCAAACCCAGGGGAGAGTGGAATACTTACGACGTGGTTTGTGTAGATGGTGAGATCAAACTCTCTGTCAATGGCAAGTTCGTGAATGGCATCAGCCAGTCTACCCAAAGGGAAGGATACATGTGCCTGGAGTCCGAGGGTGCCGAAATCCATTTCCGCAATCTGAAGGTGATTGAGTTGCCTTGATCTTTCCAATAATCGTCAATTATATATTTCCTAAAGATTTTACCTGATCGTTGAAAACCTTAGGGTTTGAATATAGGTTTGCATAGAAATCCTTTAAATTGGATGGCCAAACAAGCTTAAATCAACCATATGAGAGTTTTACTTCTGCTCGTAACAATCATTGTTATTTCGTGTAGTTCACCCACGGCGACAGAGTCTACCAGGACCCGACCAGTGGTGATGGCATATTATGTTGCGGAACGCGATTATCAGCCTACAAAGATCCCTGTAGAAAAGCTCACGCATATCATCTATTCATTTACCAATGTCATTGATGGGGAGATGAAATTTAGAAATCCTGATGTGGCAGGTCCAAAGCTTCAAAAGCTGGTAGCACAAAAAGAGCGAAATCCCGAGTTGAAGGTGATGATTGCTTGTGGGGGGTGGGGAGCCGATGGTTTTTCTGATATGGCACTGACACCGGAGAGTAGAGAAAAATTTATTCAAAGTGCTTACGAATTTGTACAAGCGTATCAATTAGATGGCATCGACATCGACTGGGAATATCCGGGCATTTCCGGTGCCGGAACCATGGCCCGTCCTGAGGACAAAGAAAATTTCACTCAGCTGATGAAGGGTTTAAGAGAAGTGCTTGACCAAACAGGTCGTCCTCAAACGTTGACCTTTGCCTCGGCTGGATGGAAACGTTACTATGACCACATAGAGCTGGGTGAAGTCATGAAATATGTCGACTACATGAATATCATGACCTATGATCAGGTGAGTGGAAATTCCATCTATACCGGGCATCATTCGCCTCTGGGGGCGGTAGACCACGAAGCAATAGCCGGAACACCGTTCGGCAATTATATGGACAGTCTTTATCAGGCGGGGAGGTTGAAAGACCCCAATCCCCGATCTGCGGAAAAAATTGTCAATTTTCTGCTGGAACAAGGCGCTGATCCGGGCCAGCTGGTCATTGGATCCGCTTTTTATGGCAGAGCCTGGAAGGGTGTTCCACCGGTTAATAATGGACTTTATCAACTGAGTGGAGGAATCCATATCGGTTGGAGTGCCTATCATC
Organism: Cyclobacteriaceae bacterium; assembly: GCA_965228595.1. GTDB lineage: Bacteria > Bacteroidota > Bacteroidia > Cytophagales > Cyclobacteriaceae > UBA7330. Next base: position 2,800,410 of record OZ245828.1, read on the forward strand.
ATATCAGGAAAACCTTTGAGCCAGATTCAGATTTTGTGAGGTACTGGGATGAAGATGCCAGTGCTCCATTTCTTTACAATGCCAGAGACAGCATCATGATTTCCTATGACGACACTGTTTCTGTCAGGTTAAAGACGGAGTACACCATCGAAAATGGCCTAGGAGGGATCATGTTTTGGGAGCTGGGTAATGACACCAAAGAAGAAGGTAGTCTGTTGGATGCCATCTATCAGGCAGCCAGTAAATAGTTTATCATATTTAAAGTTTAGGTAATGAAAGACATTTCTATATGGGTATTTGTGTTGATGGTGGCTGCATGTTCATCACCGACAAGTGAGCAATCAGGTCCGGAGAAAATTCCCGTTTATGCATGGACTGGTGGTCCCGGAAAAGCAACGGACATTGAGATCAGGGAGCGATTTGAGGGTTATAAAAAGCACGGTATTGATGTGCTGATGTACAATGGAGGTCAGGACCCTGCGGTATATGCTCGTGTAGGGAAAATTGCCAAAGAAGTCGGGCTGGGATTTCATACCTGGATCCCAACAATGGTACAGTCAGTTAAGCCAGGTATTGATACTACCTGGTATGCAATCAATGGGCTTGGAGAATCAGCTTATGACAAACCAGCTTATGTGGATTACTATAAATTTTTATGCCCAAGCAAACCAGGTACCTTCCATTGGTTGGATAGCATGTACTCCAATATTGCAGCTGTGGAAGAAGTGGATGCCATACACCTTGACTACATCAGGTTTCCAGATGTGATACTGGCCCGTGGGCTTTGGGACAAGTATGGTCTGGTAATGGACCGTGAATACCCGCAGTTTGACTATTGCTATTGCGACGATTGTACGGATGGTTTTATGGAAGATACTGGAATAGACATCAATTCCGTGGAGGATCCAAGCACTGTAGAAGAATGGAAGCAGTACAGATATGATTTAATTACCAACATCGTCAATAGGTTGGCAACCTCGGTCAGGTCAAAAGGTAAGGAGATCAATGCTGCAGTTTTTCCTGGACCACATTCGGTGGCCAAGAAAATTGTACGGCAGGAATGGGATAAATGGGATCTCGATGCCTTCTTTCCCATGAATTACAATGATTTCTACCTGGAAGACACACAGTGGATCGGTGATGTCACCAGGGAAGCATCTACTTCAGTAGATAAGCCCGTGTTTAGCGGATTATTCATTTGTCCAAATCCGGAGACCAAAACATCTGACCCTGAAAACCATGGGTTGATTCCTGAAGATTTGGGAAAAGCCATTAGACTATCGATGGAAAATGGTGCAGCAGGCATTTGTCTTTTCACCCCGGAGCGGATGACCCCAGAGCATTGGGTAGAGCTGGAGAAAGCCCTTTACCCAACGTCAAAGGATTAAGCCATTTTACTTCTGTTGATCAGGAATCCTACTTTGCCATTTACAGGCTCGATGGTAAAACTGTCGACACCTGCAGGGACAACAAATGTTTCTGAATAGTGAACAGTAAAGGGCCTAAACTGTCCGGTAATTTTAGCCTGCGGACCGTCTACCATGTTGAGGACATTGATCATGTTTTCTCCGGAAACTTTCAATGGTTTGTCGGTATAGAATCTGATCAGGTCAAATTCGCCTTGATTAGCAGATCCCAATAGCTCAGCAGGAACCCCATAAAAGTCCACCGTCTGGGTCATGTTAAACAGTTCATCTTTTGAACCAATAAGATGATTAGCTGCATTTGAGAAATGATGAATTTCCGCTGGTTCTGAATCTTCAGGAAAAAATGAAATTTCATGAATGGAAGAAGCTGTAGAAATAGCCAGAATCATCAAATTATTTCCCTTATCATGAAGTATTCCGTCGGGAATAATCAGGTGATCATCTTTCTTCATGTCGATCTGATTCAATAGCTTTCTAAGGTCTCTTTTTGATTTTTTAGAATTCGCTTCAAGTGCGACCTGTTCAAAATATTCCGGGGAAATGCCCTGTTTTAAACCTAGGGAAACACGGGATTGTGGTCCGGATTCCATTGCATAATAGCATTCTGAATGCTGATAGTAACCATCTATGAGGTCCCTGACACGATCTATACCGGGGAATGTATAAAGATTTAAATCCTCGAAATCCAGTGTGTCAATGAAATTGTATCTGATGGGGAAATCGAGCCCATACTTTCTGAAAACATTTTTACCCAATATTTTCATGGGATCGAAAAATATTAAATTGATAGCCGGGGACTCAAACAAAATGTTCTGAAACTTAAATAATGCGTTGTTGCGGTCGAGGTTGCAGTCAAAACCCCAATTAAAATCATCAGGTTTGTTGTGTTCTTTTTTCTCCCCATCCCATAATTCAGGGTCGAAAAACGGGGCATTAAAAAACGGCTGGGAATAGGTGTAATCGTAAGCCTTTCTAATGATGTCACCCGTAGCAATTTTCGGCTTCTTCCAGTTATTTGTTTCCAGGAAATAATCGCAATCGTGGATTACAGATCGCTTTATCTGGTCACAAATCTTTCGTTCTACAAAATGAAACCAGTTTGATTTTACACGGTAGGAATCCTGAAGATTGGCCAAACCGATATTTTCGATTTCCCCCCTTCTGAACCGTTGATCCTGCTCCCACCTGGAGATGTCGGAGTAGATGAGAATATCCGGCTCGCATATTTTATAAGCGCCAATCCCATAGATCAGGATTACACCTGCTTCAATGAAATCTATATTCTTTCTGAGTCCTTCTAGTTTTTGAGTGTCAAAATAATCCTCAATGGTAAAAGACGGATGTGTAAGGCTTGTAGTCCCATTGCTCTTTCTGCCGGTGAGTTTTTGAATCTGCTCGGGGGTCTTAAAGATATTTCGTGCTCTGCAGGTTACATTGGGAGAAAAGGTATCCTTTAGAGCCTGAATATTTGGAGTGATGTGCGTCCCAAGGTTAGACTCGATGGTAATGATGATTTTTTTCTTTGGAATTTCACTGATCCGGGCTTTCAGTACCGTTCCTATATCCCCCCATCCTTCCCAACAAGCAGTTTCATAACCGGGTATTTCTATATAAGGATTTTTATTGATCATATGAGATTAAATTCGATTACCTATTGATCTGAGGTCCCATCAATCAGTTCAAATTTTAATGTACCTCCTTTAGTCAGCTGTTGGTGATCAATGAAGTATTCTTTGAAAGGTCTTCCATTGAAAGAAACCCTTTCAATATAAATGGAATTCTCAGATGATTTGTTGGATTCAATGATAATTTCTCTTCCCGGATAATACTCCTGATTTAATTGAATGGTCACTTTATCGAAATAAGGTGATGTAATTGCATAGTCCATATCACCCGGACAAACAGGATATATACCTAGCATGCTGAAAGCCACCCAGGCGGATAGTGATCCGGTATCATCATTGCCAGGAATGCCATCAGGGCTGTTTTTATAATATTTGTTAATCAACCGGTTAACCTGAAATTGCGTTTCATTTTCTTTCCCTGGAATATAGTTGAATAGATATGGGAATGTAATATCAGGTTCATTGGCCATGTCGTAATTGTCTGTCTCAAACAGCAGGTGAAGTTGCTCGTAGAACTTTTTCTTACCCCCTAAAAGTTTTGCCAGTCCGGGGATGTCGTGTGGTACATAAAAACGATATTGCCACGCATTTCCTTCTACATACCCGACAACCGCTTCAAAATTTTTGCCCGCCTCAGGGTCAAAATTGGGGATCCATCTTCCATCGGTAAATTTAGGACGAAGCATACCTGTTGACTTATCGTACAAATGCCTGTAACCCATGGATTTTGTCAGGTATTTCTTTGCTTCTGCGGGATAGCCCAATGCTTCTGCTAACTGAGCAATATTCCAGTCGGCTATGTAATACTCCAGGGATGTGGATACGCTTCCGCCCCAGATGTCTGCAGTATCTACAGGTACAAATCCCAACTTATTATACGCGTCAACTCCAGGCCTGAGTTTGTTTTCGCTTTCCCTGGTATCCGAAGCTTTCTTTATGGCCTCATATGCCTTTTTGATATCAAAATCTCTGATTCCTCTTAAATATGTGTCTGTGATCACGGGCGTGGCTGGGTCGCCAACCATGACATCGGTTTCCATGGCAATTAATTCCCATTTTGGAAGCCAACTACTTTCCTCGTACATTTCCACCATGGTATTGACCATTTCAGATTGGATCTCCGGGTATACCAGGCTTAACAAGGGGTGAACATTTCTATAAGTGTCCCAAAGTGAGAACACAGTATAGCGATTTGTATCAGTCTTACCAATTTCACTGGATGACATTTTTGGATATTCCCCATTCACATCATTGATAATATTGGGGTGGATCAAGTTATGATACAATGCTGTGTAAAAGATGGTTTTGGCATCCTCATCATCCGATTCAATGGCTATTTTTCTTAATAATTCATCCCATTTGTTTTCATTGGCCTTCCTGGTTTTTTCAAAATTGAATGCCGGCTGCTCAGCTTCAAGATTTTCCCGGGCATTATCGATGCTTACATAGGAGATGCCAACTTTTACGCTAATTTGTTCACCCTCAGAGGTATCAAAAGTGAAATAGGCTCCAATATCATCGCCTGCAAGAGGAAACATATACCGCTCATAAGGTTTGTAGCTGTCATTATATCCAATCCACTCACCCTCTACCCCCTGGTATTTCGGCATCTTTTTCCACGCTCCGAATGACTTTGGTGTTTTGCTGAGTTTCATCACGAAGTAAACTGGCCTCACATCCTCATCACTATAGCAAAAAGTTCCAAATGTTTTAAATCCTTCTATTTCAGTCGGAGAGACTATTTTCAGGTAGCTGCCTGTTTCGTTAGTTAGTCCCAGCCCAAGGTTCAGCAATATGTGAGACTCACCTGCCGGAAATGTATACCTGCTCAGGCCAGTCCTCAATGTGCTGGTCATTTCAGCCAGAACTCCGTATTTCTCAAGCTCGTTTGAGTAAAAGCCGGGATGGGCTGCCTCGTGGTTGTAAGTGGTACCATATAATTTGGAATCAAATTCCAGCTTGCCGGTAGTGGGCATGAGTAATATACTCCCTAAATCAGGGCAACCGACCCCACTCAGATTGACATGGCTAAATCCGGTTAAAAATTTATTTTCATGAACATATGGTCTGGAATGCCACTCGGAGTCTTTTTCAAACTTATTTTCCTCCCCTTTTTTGTGTGCAACATTGAAAGGGGTCACAGATACCATCCCATGAGGGAAATTAGCCCCCGGATGTGTAGCTCCATAGTTAGAGGTTCCAATAAAAGGATTGACATATTGGGTAACCTGCTGTCCAATAGTTAGCGTCCAAAGATTTGTTAGTGCTAGGAATATGATAAACCTCATTTCAAATCAATCCCTTTGTTTCTGAAGCGATTTAATTGCGGATCGGAAGGGTCCAGGTCGGTGATCAGGGAGTGTACCCAGTTAATCTGACCCACCTTAAAGGGTTGAATGTTGCCAATATCATCTGAAAGGCATAAAGCAATCACCTGCGAAGATGATTTTATAATGGACTTTTTGATGAACGCATTCTCCCTGTCCCCATCGGTAATCCCCAATTCTTCATGTAGACTGTTTATTTCCAGAAAACTAAAATCAGCATGAATTTCTGAGAGAGTATTAATGACCTCCATGCCCATGGTACTTTGGGTTTGCCTTGAGACACGTCCTCCCAGGAAAATTGTTTCTACCATTTCATATTCACAGAGCAATGAGGCTATTCTGAGTGAATTTGTAAATACTGTAAGGTTTAAGTCTTTTGGTAGGGATTCTACCAGCATCAGGTTTGTCAGATCTCCATCCAGCACAATCACCTGATTGTCTTCAATCAGACTTGCAGCTTTTTTTGCGATGATTGTTCGCTCAGTCTGATGCGAAATGTTGTGATCGATCTTGCCTTTTGGCAGGTTTGGGTTGGCCATGGCGCCACCATGTACTTTTTTGATGTATCCTTGCTCTGCCAGGTCTTTCAAATCCCGCCGTATTGTGTCTTCCGAGACATTTAAGATTTCACTCAATGTTGATGAGTGTACCTTATTGTTGGCTTGGATTTTCTCCAAAATGATATGCTGTCTTTCCTCTTTGAGCATTCAATTAAAAATTGGGTTAAAGGCTAATTTACTTAATATTTTTTCTATTTGGTGGCAACTTATTTCCTAAAAGCGCATAAAATCGCAAAATACAAGACCTTTACTTTGTTTATGTGCGTATATATGCAGATATTGATAGATAAGGTGTAATTTTAGGCATGATTATAAGCTTATTAGCGCAAATCATTATTTGTTTTTGCGGATTAAGGTGTATTAAGAAATTGTTAATTCCTGCTGCTATAATTAGTGTCAGCGATAGGGTCATTTATAAAGTATAAAAGTCATTGCAGTGAATCCAAAACATTACAACAGGCGTCATTTTATTAAGGTAGGAGCTCTTGGGGTTTCCTCCGCCACATTATCAGTCACATCAGCCAGCGCTTTGTCTGGCGCTTCCACCACACCAATAATTATTTCTACATGGGATCACGGTGCCATGGCCAATAATGTAGGGTATAAGCTATTGACAAAAGGCGCTGATGCGATCGACGCGGTACAACAGGGAGTGATGGTTGTCGAGTCAGATCCCAAAGTAAGGACAGTCGGAGTGGGCGGCTACCCGGATAGAGATGGTGTGGTTACACTGGATGCCTGTCTGATGAAGGGTGATGGGTCTTGTGGGTCAGTGGCGTTTCTTCGGGATATTGAGAATCCTGTGGCAGTGGCCAGAAAAGTGATGGACCAGACGCCACATGTCATGTTGGTAGGCTCTGGGGCTAAGAAATTTGCTTTGGAAAATGGTTTCCAGGAGACTGATCTGTTGACTGAGGATTCAAAAAGAGATTATAAAAACTGGCTGAAGCGGTCAGACTATATGCCCCCGATCAACATTGAAAATCACGATACGATCAGCACGTTGGCCATTGATCAAAATGGTGTGATAGCAGGAGCATGTACTACGAGCGGGGCATCTTATAAATACCATGGCAGAGTGGGTGACTCACCCATCATTGGAGCAGGTTTGTTTGTAGACCAGGAAGTTGGCGGTGCTTGTGCAACAGGGTGGGGTGAGGAAGTAATCAGAACCGCAGGTTCAGCCATGGTGGTGGAGATGATGCGCAATGGCAAAAGTCCACAGGAGGCATGCGAGGCCATAGTGAAAAGGATCAATGAACGCAGAAAAGGCAAGGAAATACAAATAGGTTTTCTTGCGATGGATACCAATGGAAATTATGGTGCTTATAGTCTTAGGAAGGGATTTACCTATGCCGTGAAGCATCAGGAAGAGGATGCGATTAAGGCTGCAACCTATTTGTATTGATGCTTAGGTCTCCGAAAATATCGAATTACAAAAACGCTGGTGAGCAAGGTAAAGAAGCCAGGCTGACAAGAATTTTGCTTGATGGACGGTGGAAGTTCAGAAAGCTGGGGGACAGTGAATGGTTAAATGCCACAGTACCTGGCATCAATTTTACAGACCTGCTACAAAATGGCATCATTGACCATCCATTTTATAGAAACAACGAATACGAACTTCAATGGATCGAAAATGAGGATTGGGAATACCTTCGTAATTTTGAAATAGAAGAAGAGTTGCTTACTGATGAGGTCAACCTGGTATTCGAAGGCCTGGACACTTTTTGTGAAATCTATTTGAATGGGGAGAAAATACTGGAATCTGACAATATGTTTATCCCGTATAGGATTCCTTGTAAGGGTTTGCTTAAGTCAGGAAAAAATGAAGTTCACCTGATCTTCAGATCCCCTATTAAAGCGGTGGAGGGAATTCAGAAAAAAGGTGGATTTCGATACCCTGCAGAGAATGACAAGACCGTGGATAAGCTCAGTGTTTTCATCAGAAAAGCCCCATATCATTTCGGTTGGGACTGGGGGCCAAAGTTTGTAACCTCCGGTATTTGGCAGTCGTGTTACCTGGAAGTCCATGCACGCACACGGATACATGATGTCGCTGTTAAACAACAATGGGTAAATGAGGAACTGGTCAATGCCATATTCTCTGTTGAGGTAGAAGGCAGCTATCAGGGTCCTTTGGATGTAGAGATATTCTGCGAAAATCACCCTGAATTGGAGCTTATCAGAGAGACTCTCCAGCCACAAAAATCATTTAAGGTTGCTGTAAAGGATCCTGTCAAATGGTGGCCATTCGGATTGGGTGAAAGTCATCTTTATCAGTTTAAGGTCAGAGTTTGTGATGGAGAAGAAATTTTAAATGAACGCTCGATAAAAATAGGTTTTAGGACCATTGAGGTCGTGAACGAGCCTGATGAACACGGAGAAAGTTTTTTCTTTAGGGTAAATGGCCACCCCGTCTTTGCCAAAGGAGCTAATTATATACCATCTGACAGTTTTCTTCCGGAGACATCTGATCAAAAATATCGTCAGCTATTCGAAGACACCTGTAATGCCAACATGAATATGCTGCGGGTTTGGGGAGGTGGTATATATGAGAAGGATATTTTCTACGAGCTGGCCGATGAATATGGCGTGTTGATTTGGCAGGACTTCATGTTCTCATGTACCCTGTATCCGGCCAATGATGAGTTTCTGGATAATGTCAGGAATGAGAGTATACACAACATCAAAAGGCTGAGAAATCATGCTTGTCTGGCCCTCTGGTGTGGAAACAATGAGGTGGAAATGGGGATCGCTTTTTGGGGCTGGAAGAAGAGTTTTAATTACCCAGACAAGTTGTGGGATCAGTTACAGGAAGATTATAAAAAGCTCTTTAAGGAATTCATTCCAAACCTGGTGCGTGAGTATGATCCGGATAGATTCTACTTTTCTTCTTCCCCTATCAGCTTTTGGGAAAATCCAGATGATGATAATAAGGGAGATAATCATTACTGGGGCGTATGGCATGGAGAAGAGGATTTTGAAGAATTCCGTAACCGGGTTCCCAGGTTCATGAGTGAGTTTGGATTCCAGTCCTTCCCATTGCTTCAATCGGTTAAAAAGTTTACTGTAGAAGAGGATTGGGACATTACTTCAGAGGTGATGACAACGCATCAGAAGCATCCCAGAGGAAATGGCCTGATTAAGAAGTACATGCTTAAGGATTTCCCTGAACCCAATACTTTTGAACAGTTTCTTTACCAGAGTCAGGTGTTGCAGGCTGATGGCATGAAGGTGGGTCTGGAAGCCCATCGGGCAGCGAAACCATTTTGTATGGGAACACTCTATTGGCAGATCAACGATTGCTGGCCGGTAGCGTCCTGGTCCAGCATAGATTATTATGGTAGATGGAAGGCATTGCATTATCAGGCAAAGCGCTCATTTTCCAGAGATCTGTTGGTTATAGCACAAGACAAAGATGAAGTGACCATCAAGGCGATTACTGATGGTTTAAACAACTTGAAAGCCACGTTAACCATACAGGTTTATAATTTTTCCGGTGAAAATATCATACAGTCTTCAAAGGAAATTGAGCTCGTGAAAAATAACAGTGTTGAGGTTTTCAGGGTCAGGGAAAGTAATCTGATCAGGAAGCATGTACCAGGGGCTGTATATTTGTTAGCAACACTTTATGGGCCAGGGGTAGAGACCTACGAAACCATTTACTATTTTAGAAAGCCTAACGAACTGAGCCTTACGAAACCGACTATTAACTTTCAATTAAAGGAGGTTGAAGATAAGTTATTCGTAGAGCTTCAATCTGATTCGCTTGTGAAAAGTCTTTATGTCTACAGTGAATCTCTTGAGGGAAATTTTTCTGATAATTTCTTTGACCTGTTACCAAATAAAAAGAAGATCATTTCCATTGAGAGACCTCAAAAAGGCACAGAATATCCCGAAATCAAGTTTCTCTACATCAACCCCACCAGGTAAATGAATCTTGAGATCATTGACATAGCCATAATCGTTCTCTATTTGGGATTTACTGTCTTCATAGGCATGTATATTTCCAAAAGGGCTTCCAGCAACCTGGATTCTTATTTTCTTGGAGGAAAAACCATCCCCTGGTGGGTCTTAGGGGTTTCCAATGCTTCGGGCATGTTTGACATTACCGGTACGATGTGGCTTGTGTCGATGTGTTTTGTTTATGGACTAAAAAGTGCCTGGCTCCCCTGGATCTGGCCAACCTTCAATCAGATCTTTTTGATGGTTTATCTATCTGCCTGGATGCGCAGGTCTAATGTAATGACAGGAGCGGAGTGGCTGAAAACACGCTTTGGCACCGGAAGGGGAGCATCCCTCTCACATCTGGTTGTGGTGATTTTTGCAGTCATCAGTGCCATAGGTTTTATTTCGTATGCCTTTAAAGGTATAGGTGGTTTTGCAGCCACGTTTTTTCCATGGGATATCCCTCCGAATTACTACGCGGTGATCATTTTCACCATCACTACCATTTACATTGTGAAAGGAGGAATGTACAGTGTGGTCTTTACGGAAGTACTTCAATTCCTGATCATGACAATTGCTGCAATCGCCATAGGTGTTATAGCCATGAATGAAGTTACGGCTGGCCAAATTTCAGCTGTAGTTCCGACGGGATGGAAAGATCTTTTCTTCGGATGGAGAATGGATCTCAACTGGTCGGGTATAATTGATTCGGTAAATCTCAAGATGGAGCAGGATGGTTTCACGCTCTTTGGCTATTTCTTTATGATGATGCTATTCAAAGGAGTGATGTCAAGTATGGCAGGGCCGGTTCCTAATTATGACATGCAAAGGATCCTGGCCACTAAATCCCCATCAGAAGCGGCAAAGATGAGTGGGGTGGTTTCGTTGGTCATGTTTATCCCCAGATACATGATGGTGGCAGGACTGACCGTATTAGCATTGGTATATCTGGGTCCGAAAATACAGGCTTCGGGAGAAGTCTTTGATTTTGAGTTGATCCTACCATACGCGATCAATAATTTTATTCCAGTAGGATTAACTGGTCTTCTGATTGCTGGTTTACTGGCTGCTTTTATGTCCACATTCGCAGCATCCGTGAATGCAGCTCCTGTCTATCTGGTCAACGATATTTATAAGCGGTATATCAATCCGGACGGCAGTGATAAACTCTATGTGAGGTTAAGCTACCTGGTTTCTTTCCTGTTGGTAGTGACCGGGACATTATTTGGATTTTTTATTGATAGTATCAACGCCATCATGCAATGGATATTCGGAGCCCTTTTCGGTGGATATGCCGCATCGAACCTGCTGAAATGGCATTGGTGGAGGTTTAATGGGTATGGTTATTTCTGGGGGATGATGTCCGGATTGGTAGCTAGCTTATTGATGCCAGTACTCTTTCCAGCCTTACAACCACTATATGCCTTTCCTTTTATATTTATTTTTGCAATGATTGGTTCATTGGCGGGTACATTGATGACTCCTCCCGATGATGAGGATGTCCTTGCTGATTTCTACAAAAAGGTAAGGCCCTGGGGCTTCTGGAAACCGATACATAAAAAAGTGGTCCAGAAGGATTCGTCCTTTGTCAATGATGCCCACGCAGGAAGAGATGCATTGAATATTGTCGTAGGTACCATCTGGCAATTATCCATGGTGATTATTCCCATCTATTTAGTGATCCGGGAATTTAATTATATGTGGATGGCAATTGGGGTTTTTATACTTGGGTCTATCTTGCTTAAGAAGTTTTGGTATGATAAACTAACTGATTAAATCGATGAAAAAATTAGCAATTGTTTTATCAGGTGTTTCCATGCTGTTTGGATGTGGAAGTCCGGAATCGGGCGACGAAATCTATACAGTTGATTATGAAAGTCCGGTTGAAATGGTCAACCCATTGATGGGGACTGATTCAGAGTTTAGCCTTTCCAATGGCAATACCTATCCTGCCATAGCCACTCCGTGGGGAATGAATTTCTGGACACCCATGACAAGTAAGATGGGCGATGGTTGGACCTATAAGTATGATGAATACAAAATAAGAGGGTTCAAGCAAACACATCAACCAAGTCCATGGATCAATGATTATGCTGCTTTTTCATTCATGCCAGTTACAGGAGAATTGAAATTCAACGAAGATGAAAGAGCTTCATGGTTTTCTCATAAAGCCGAAACAGTGCGGCCACATTATTATAAAGTATACCTGGCAGATTACGATGTTGTTACTGAAATAACTCCGACTGAAAGAGCGGCCCAGTTCAGATTTACTTTTCCAGAAAGTGATCAATCTTATATTTTGCTGGATGCCTTTTTCAATGGGTCTATGGTGAAAATTATTCCCGAAGAAAGAAAAATCATAGGGTATTGTCGCAACAACAGCGGAGGTGTCCCTGAGAATTTCCACAATTATTTTGTGGCTGAGTTTGATAAGGAATTTGAGGTTAATCATACGTGGGGGGACAATTGGAAACTCGTTCAGGGAAGTACAGAGAATGAAGGAGGGCATGTCGGAGCAATTATTGGGTTTAACACCGGGAAAGGTGAAAAAGTACATGTGAAGGTGGCTTCCTCATTTATTTCTCCTGAACAGGCTCAGCTGAATCTTGATCGGGAGATTGGTGATGACTCTTTCGAAGAGACTAAGCAAAAGGCATTTAAGGCGTGGGACACGGAGCTTAGCCGGCTTAAGATAAAAGATGATAACATAGACAATATCAGAACCTTCTATTCCTGTTTATATCGTGTGCTTCTGTTCCCCAGGAAATTCTATGAAATAAATGCGAGTAATGAGGTAATTCATTACAGTCCATACAATGGAGAGGTACTACCTGGATACATGTTTACCGATAATGGTTTCTGGGATACTTTCAGAGCCGTTTTTCCTTTCTTTACTTTGATGTACCCTTCTCTGGATGCTCAGATCATGGAGGGTCTCGTCAATACCTACAAGGAATCTGGTTGGCTTCCTGAGTGGGCCAGCCCTGGCCATCGGGATTGCATGATTGGATCAAATTCTGCAATCAACATAACAGATGCCTATATCAAAGGCGTGAGAGGATTTGATATAGAGACCTTGTATGAAGCGATGATCAAAAATGCTACTACCAGCGAGGGACGTCCAACTTCAAAAAGCGGAAGACCTATTCACTCTGTGGGTAGGGAAGGCATCGAATATTACAATGAGCTTGGGTATGTCCCTTACGATGTGGGGATCAATGAAAATGCTGCGCGAACGTTGGAATACGCTTTCGCCGATTTCAATATTGCCCAGCTGGCAACCGAAATTGGTAAGGGAGAGGATGCTGTTCACTATTATGGACAATCCAAAAATTATGTAAAGCTTTTTGATCCTGAAACAGGCTGGATGAGAGGAAAGAATGAAGATGGGTCTTTTCAGGCACCATTCAATCCTTTGAAATGGGGAGATGCTTTTACCGAGGGAAACAGCCTGCACTATACCTGGTCAGTATTCCATGACATCAATGGGTTGGCTGAACTTATGGGAGGAAAGGCATCTTTTTCCAGAAAACTGGACGAAGTATTTGAGATGCCACCGGTATTCGATGATTCCTATTACGGGTTCACCATTCATGAGATCAGAGAAATGCAGATCATGAACATGGGTAACTATGCGCATGGCAATCAGCCCATACAGCACATGATTTACCTCTACAATCACGCAGGAGAACCCTGGAAAGCTCAGGAAAAGATTAGGGAGGTGATGACTAAACTGTACGCTCCTACCCCCGATGGCTATTGTGGTGACGAAGACAATGGTCAGACTTCAGCCTGGTATGTGTTTAGTTCATTGGGATTTTACCCGGTTACCCCAGGCACCACCCAATATGTGATTGGCAGTCCTTTGTTTAAGGAAGTAACGATGACACTGGAAGATGGGAAAGAATTTTTGATTAAAGCTCCCGAAAACAGCAATAAGAATGTTTTTGTTGAAAACCTCATGCTGAATGGCGTCGAAAGGACTAAAACCTGGATTGATCATTTTGATATCCAGCAAGGAGGGACTCTGCATTTTGAGATGTCAGAACAACCTAATGAGGCCTGGGGTTCAGGGGAGGATGATGCCCCATACTCTATGACCGGTAACTGATCTTATAAGGATTTCTATGGGCATAATTCCAGGCACAGATTCCCGGTTAAAACTGATCGTATTCATTAACACGCATAAAAACGCATAATAAAGTGCGTTTATTGTAGAGAAAATGCGTGAAATTATTTGATTTAAGCGTTGATTATTCTATCATTACAATACGAGCTAAGCGTATTATTTCTGTGGGACGGTGAACTGCAAAGCGCTATTCCACAGAGACTTCCTAACCGGAGTATGGTTTAATTTGCCATGAAAGATTGTCTTAGATTTGTGTTTACATATGATTGAGTTTTGTTAGGGCAGGTATATCCTGCCTTAATTTTTTCAATGACTTCAATGGGATTTATAAAAGAAGCTTGTGTAGAAACGCTGGAGCAATGCCTCCAGGCAGAGAAAAATGGAGCAGATAGGATAGAGCTTTGTGCTGATTTGGCTTACGATGGGCTTACCCCCTCCCTTGCGCTGATCAGGGAAGCAAAAGAGAAATTAAAGATTCCGATCAGAGTGATGATCAGGCCCAGACCTGGGGACTTTATCTACTCGGCAGCAGAACTTGAAGCCATGAAAGCAAGAATCAGGGATTGTATTGTGTCTGGTGTGGAAGGAGTAGTTTTTGGCGTGTGTAGATCCGCAGGAGAGCTGGACCTACAGGCACTTTCAGACCTGGTAGCGACATCAAAGCCCTTAAAAGTGACCATTCATAAAGCTATCGATGTTTGTAATGACCCTGTAAGAGAATTGGTCAGGTTAAAAAGCCTTGGAGTAGATTCCGTGTTAAGCTCCGGGAAAGCACCTACCGCTAAAGAAGGCTCATCCTTACTGAAAGAAATGGTTGAATCAGCCGGTAACATTGAAATTGTAGCTTGCGGCAAAGTGACCAATGAAAACCTCACTGAAATTGATCAGATGATCGGAGCACCTGCCTACCACGGAAAGAAGATCGTTGGGATCCTGGACTAGTGAGGGAAAATGCTGCTTTCTTTAGATCTCAATTCTTTGCGTCTCTCAATGAAAACCATTCATTCAAATACCTGATCAGCAAAATTCATATACTGTTCCCAGTCATAATCAGTCACATTATGACCTCCTGACCGTACATGATAGCCGGTTTTCCCAACCATTTTGGGTTGATCTACCGCTGGCATCTGTGGATCATCAATACACTTTTCCCCATAAAGCTTGTAAACGGGGTTTGCGTGATAGGTGGACAGAAACTCACCTTTCGGATCAGCCCAGCGGTCATCTTCAGCGCTGGCAACATACAATGCTCGCGGTGCTACCAGAGCCAGTAACATATGCTGATCGATCGGCAAAGCGGATTCATTTTCGTTGTACTGGGTGAAATTGTCATTAAACCAATGTGGGAATGAGGTGTTGATCCGACCAACTGTTTCTCCAAAAGCTCTTCTGGATAATGCTGCACCACCACATCCGGAATCATTAGAAATCACAAGTGCAAATCTTTGATCATTGACTCCAGCCCATAAGGACGTTTTCCCCAGTCTGGAATGGCCCATTACCGCTACTTTCCTGGCATCTATGAGTGGGTCAGTCACCAGGTAGTCCATCGACCGACTCATGCCAAAAGCCCAGACCCCAATACTGCCCCACTCTTCAGGCTTAGGTTTGGATTGGCCCTGACCATAAAACAAGGGATGAAGACCGTCCTGAAAACCATCATCATAATCAGGGTCAAGATCACCGTAATAGATGCTTGCCAATGCATATCCTCTGTCCACGATGGCATCAATGTCCCAACGATAGCTCCTTGCGCCTCTCGAGGCTTCTGTGGCCTTGTTGTCGGTGATGTTGAATTCCTCGTTATTCCTTACCCATGAGTTTGTAAGCGAAACATTTTTAGCATCCAGCAGTGTATGATTGCCATAGAAATTAATGGTCATAAAGCAGGGATGCGGTCCTGCTGTATTGGGTGTAATGATCATCAGGGTAAAAGGAAGGGCGCCATTGACTGTACTTATGGTGATTTCAACCTCTTTTAGCAAGGCTTTGCCTGACAATATAGAGACGCCCTTTTGCTTCACCTTGAAGTCTAATGAATAGGGTACATCAGGGACCTTACCATACATCTGATCGGCAAATAATTCCAGGATCTCCGGTCGGCGTTTGGTTTCCCAGGCTTTTACAGATTTGATTTTTCCATGTTTCTCGGAATTTAACAATTCCGGGAGTTCGTAAGCAGGAATTTTTGACTCATCATAGTTGGGCTGAAACTGCCCAAAGGTGGATAAAGTCAAAAAGAGGAGCAGGGTCAATGTAAGGTATTTCATCATTCATTTATTCAGGTCTGGAATTTAAGCATTAAGATTTTTTCTTATTTGCATTGATCCCTAAAAAGTAAAAAGAAGACATAATGACATGATAAATGGTTTGTTGATTTCAATTATCAAGACATAATGACATGTAAATATACGATTTAGCGGCATTTTAGGTGCTGGCACAGAATTCGATCAATTGAAAGTGTTGTGATGTTAAACTTAAAATACTTAAAAAAATGACACTTATAAAATATAAACCCAACGATTATGTACCAAGCACATTTGGTAGCTTTTTCGATCGATTTTTCAATGATGACCATTTCAATGGAAACAGCTATTCACCTACGGTAGATGTAGCTGAAACTGAAAAGGAATTTGAAATTCAATTTCATCTGCCAGGTATGAAAAAAGAAAATATCAATATCAATGTTGATAATGATCGACTGACTGTGAGTGGTGAAAGAAAATTTGAAAATGAGAAGAAAGAAAAGAACTACCACAAGGTAGAGAGTCACTACGGCACATTCAGCAGGTCTTTTTATCTACCTGATACGGTGAATGCAGAAAAAATTGATGCATCCTACAAAGACGGAATTTTGACTGTGACTGTTCCTAAGGATGTAAAGAAAGAATCAAAAAGAACCATTTCAATTAAGTAAGTTTGAATATAGATGAAGAAGAAGGGTGGGCATTTTGCCTGCCTTTTTTCTTTTTAGTAAGTTAATAGGGGGTCCTTGTTAAATATTGTTAACCAGGTGTATCTAAATGGGTAGTTTTTCAGTTTAACCTAACCACAAGCAAAAGAATTCAGTTTAATATATTAGAAATTAATCGAGAGGTGAAAATGAATAAGAGGAACTCAATATTAGCCATGATACTCTCCTCATTTCTGGGAGGAGTGATCGCTATTGGAGGCTATACAATTATACAACCAGAGAACGGCAATACTGTAGTCCCTGTCAACGGGGATTTTCAAAATCCGGTAAGCTTTACCAATTATGTTTTTGATTCTGCAGATTTTGTGGTTCCTGATGGGTTGAACTTTGTTTACGCAGCCAAGTCGGCTACACCAGCTGTAGTTCATATCAGGACTACATATTCGGCAGAAGTAAGCGAGTTTCATAACCCGATACAGGAATTTTTCAGAGATTACTATGGAGGCGATAGTCAGCCCAGACAAAGAGAACGACAGGGCGCTGGGTCCGGAGTAATTATATCCGAAGACGGATACATCGCTACAAATAATCACGTGGTGGAAAATGCCTCCGAGATCGAAGTAGTACTCAGTGATAACAGGAGTTTCAAGGGAGAAATTGTCGGGACTGACCCGGATACGGACATTGCATTGGTAAAAATAGACGCCAAAGGTCTTCCTACCATGGCATTGGGCAATTCAGAAAGCATTCAGGTTGGAGAGTGGGTGCTTGCGATAGGTAATCCATTTGCCTTCAGGTCAACTGTGACTGCCGGGATCGTGAGTGCCAAAGGAAGGAATATAGGAATCCTGGCCAGCAGGGATCGGGATACGCAGATCGAGGCATTTATCCAGACTGACGCTGCGGTAAACCCGGGCAATAGTGGAGGAGCTCTAGTTAATCTAAAAGGAGAGCTGGTTGGTATCAATACAGCTATTGCGTCTCCTACCGGAGCCTTCGCAGGCTATTCCTTTGCAGTACCAACTACACTGGTAAAAAAGGTGGTGGCTGACCTGAAAGATTTTGGTGCCGTGCAAAGACCATTGCTGGGTATCAGAATCCAGGATATGAACGCCTCATTGGCAGAAGAACATAATGCTGATGTATTGCGTGGTGTTTACGTGGCCGGCGTCAATCCAAATTCCGCAGCTGAAGAAGCCGGAATCAGACAGAATGATATCATTGTTGCCATCAACGAAAAGCCAATAACCAATGTAGCGCAGCTACAGGAGCAGGTTGCGCTCAATCGTCCTGGTGATAAGATTTCAGTGACCTATGTGCGTAATGGAAAGACTTACAATACGCAGGCCAAACTGAAGAACATCCTGAATACAACCGAGATGGTCACCACAACAAGCTCCTTTGAGATCGAGGGTGCTAAGATTACTCCGGTCAGTAAAAACCTGAAAGAAAAGCTAGGTATCGAAGGTGGTGTTCAGATTACTTCATTGGGAGAAGGAAAATGGAAGCGTGCAGGTATCAAAGAAGATTTTATTATCACCAAGATTGATAAGCGAGACATCAGGAATCCTGAAGACCTTACCAGTGCTTTAAGGATTGCCAAAGGTGAAGGAATACTCATAGAAGGATTATACCCTAATGGCGAAAAGGCCTATTACGGTATTGGATGGTAAAGTTAGGTTAGGTTAGTTTGTATAAAAGGTCATTCGCAATTTGTGGATGGCCTTTTTTATTTAATAATCCCCCACAAACCCGTACTTTTGATTAAGCATTTTTTATCATGAGCACATCCATTCAAAAAATCCTCAATAACCTGAATATTCAGGAGTCAAATTCAGGCACTTCATATGGCCAGCAGTGGCTAGGTGGTGGGAAAGAACAAATCGATTCATTTTCGCCTGTCGACGGTGAAAAAATCGCATCAGTTCGGGCAACGTCAAAAGACCAGTATGATCAGGTGATCTCAAATGCTCAGGATGCCTTTAAACAATGGCGTTTGTTGCCCGCTCCACAGCGAGGCGAAATTGTCAGACAGATCGGGCAGGCATTGAGAGATCATAAGGAGGACCTGGGTAAATTGGTGTCGTACGAAATGGGTAAGTCCCTTCAGGAAGGTCTTGGTGAGGTGCAGGAGATGATAGACATCTGCGATTTTGCCGTTGGGTTGTCCCGCCAGTTATATGGTCTGACCATGCATTCTGAACGTCCGGGACACCGGATGTATGAGCAATGGCATCCATTGGGAATCGTGGGGATCATTTCAGCATTTAATTTTCCTGTTGCCGTGTGGTCCTGGAATGCGGCTCTGGCCTGGGTCTGTGGTGATGTGACCGTCTGGAAGCCTTCCGAAAAGGTCCCACTTACTGCCATCGCCTGTCAAAAGATCGTTCAAAAAGTATTTCATAGCAATGGTGTGGATTCAGCGGTAAGCTCCTTGGTCATTGGGGCTCGTGATGTTGGGGAATGGCTGGCTGCAGACACGCGCATCCCATTGATATCCGCTACGGGATCTACCCGAATGGGCAAGGAAGTAGGAAAAGTAGTGGGTGCCCGACTGGGTAAAACAATTTTGGAATTGGGCGGCAACAACGCTGTTATCATCAGTCAATATGCCGACCTGGATGTGACAATTCCTGGTGTGGTATTCGGATCTGTTGGTACTGCCGGGCAGCGTTGTACAAGCACACGAAGGCTGATTATCCATGAAAGCATTTATGATGAAGTGAAGACCAGGCTGGTCAAAGCCTATGGTCAGCTGAAGATCGGAGATCCGCTCGATGTATCAAACCACGTCGGACCGCTCATTGATCGGGATGCGGTGAGCATGTATGAAGCAGCCATGGAAAGGATCATAGCGGATGGAGGTAAAGCACTTATTGCAGGTGAAGTTTTGAAAGGAGGGGCATGGAAATCCGGCTGTTATGTGAAACCAGCTATTTATGAGGTGGAGAATCACTACCCCATCGTATGTAGTGAGACCTTCGCTCCCATCCTTTATCTGATCAAATATGGAACGATCGAGGAGGCCATAGAGAAACAGAATGCCGTGCCGCAGGGACTTTCATCTGCTATACTTACCAACAACCTGAGGGAGTCTGAGCTGTTTCTTTCCCATGCCGGATCAGATTGCGGGATTGCCAATGTCAACATTGGAACTTCAGGCGCAGAGATAGGTGGTGCGTTTGGCGGAGAGAAAGAAACCGGAGGTGGTCGGGAGTCAGGGTCGGATGCCTGGAAGGCCTACATGAGACGGCAAACCAATACCATCAATTATTCCGATAACCTGCCATTGGCCCAGGGAATCAAATTTGATTTATAATCATCAAAGAGCAGCATACATACCTGGTGAAGCAAATTGCCTCGCAGCTGGGGTTTTCCTACTGTGGGATTTCCGAAGCTTCGTTTTTGGAAGAAGAAGCTCCCAAACTGGAGGAATGGCTCAACCGGAAGTACCAGGGTAAGATGAGCTACCTGGAAAATCACTTTGATAAACGACTGGACCCGCGAAAGCTGGTGCCGGGAGCGAAATCTGTCATTTCATTAATCTACAATTACTTTCCTGAAAAGGATCTGGCCAGTGATGGATACAAGATCGCTAAATACGCCTATGGTAAGGATTACCACTTTGTGATCAAGGATAAGCTAAAAACCTTTTTTGAAGAATTGAAAAACCAGATTGGCGAAATTGACGGACGGGTCTTTGTCGATTCAGCGCCAGTTCATGAGCGGGCCTGGGCAGCCAAATCAGGAATTGGGTGGATTGGGAAAAACTCCTTGTTGCTCAACAAAGAGATGGGCAGCTTTTTCTTTTTGGCAGAGCTGATCCTGGATCTGGATTTGGTGCCTGACGGACCCGTAAAAGACCATTGTGGTACCTGTACCGCCTGTATGGATGCCTGTCCCACAGATGCCATCCCTGAACCGTATGTTGTGGATGGAAGCAGGTGCATCTCCTACCTGACCATCGAGCTGAAAGAGGAGATCCCGAATGAATTTCGTGATAAAATGGAGGGTTGGATCTTCGGATGCGACATCTGTCAGGATGTCTGTCCTTGGAATCGATTCTCGAAACCACATCAGGAACCAGCATTTAAACCTGGTGGATGGGAAAATTTCACCCGGGAGGAATGGAGTGAATTGACGGAGGAGGTCTTCAGGAAGGTATTTAAAAAGTCTGCGGTGAAAAGAACAAAATTTTCGGGACTGAAGCGGAATATTGACTTTCAGGCTGATTGATAGTTCAAACTCATTTATTAAAAGTCGGGTAAATTCGCGGGAGCTAAAAAAAGATCATGGAATCTAATCAGGCCATATTACTCATACATTGCAATGACCGCAAAGGACTCATTGCCATCATCACGCAGTTTCTGTCAGATCACAATGGTAACATCATCGATCTGGATGAGCATGTGGAGAAAGAAGAAGGCATTTTCTTTATGCGGGTTCATTGGGAGCTGGCTGGATTTGATATCCCAAAGGATGAGATCAAACAGGTTTTTACCGAAGAGATTGCCAATAGGTTTGAAATGGAGTGGGAGCTCTATTTCACAGATAAAAGGCCCAAGATGGCCTTGTTTGTTTCAGGGAGCTCACATTGTATGTACGACATCTTGGCCAGGCAGTATTCCGGTGAATGGAAGATTGACATCCCCTTGATCATCAGCAACCACGAGAAGCACAAAGGGCTCGCAGATCGTTATGAAATTCCCTATCATTACTTTAACATCAACAAGGGGAACAAGCGTGATGTCGAGCAGGCTCAAATTGAATTGTTGAAATCCCACGACATTGATTTCATTGTGCTGGCTAGATACATGCAGATCCTGAGCCCGGAATTTATCAAGACCTTTCCCCACAAGATCATTAACATTCATCATTCTTTCTTACCCGCTTTCGCAGGGGCTAAGCCATACCATCGGGCCCATCAGCGCGGCGTAAAGATCATTGGGGCTACAAGTCACTACGTAACCGAGGACCTGGATGCCGGACCCATCATTGAGCAGGATGTAGTGAAGATCACCCATAAGGATTCCATCGCTGACCTGGTGAGAAAAGGGCAGGACCTGGAAAAGATCGTCCTCTCCAGGGCCATCTGGAGTCATCTTCAACGAAAAACCCTGGTCCACAAGAACAAGACGGTGGTTTTTGACTGAAAAGTATAACTTTCTTTTTAGGGTTATTAATTATGCAGGCGAATGCTACCATCCGCTTTGTGATTATCTGTGAATCTCTGTGTCGTACCCAACAAGTTATTTGCAAAAATCAGAAGAACTAATTATTTTGATTAAAAATTCATAAAGCTATTGGAGAGGACTATTTTACTAGGAATAAATAATGGTTTTCCATTGGCATGGACCAGAAGACTGTATTTGCTCTCGGCAATCTGTAATACGCTTGCTGGAATTAGCTTCATTATCAGGGAAGGAAATCTTTTCTGGCTGATTTTGGGTGTTGTTATGCTTTGTACGGGCATATTTGGAATTGCCTATGCAATCTTGGCATTTTCAGTGAAGTCAAAATACGCACCCAGGATTTCGCTGAATGAAGGTCTTGTTTATATCAGAGAAACGATCATGAAACCTGGAATTGAAATTTCATGGGGAAAGATCAAAAATATTCGGATGGCCTATAATAGCATCACCTTTTCCATGCCTGATTCGGAGTACGAATTCAGTTACCGGGCCAACGCCGATACTTCCCTAAAGATCAAGGCAGCGGTTCGGGAAATGGCTGAATTGAAATCGATTGAAGTTTTAGGCGGATGAATACTTCTCAGATAAACAGGACCATATTACTCGGTTGGAATAGAGAATATTCCGCGAAACAGAGTTTTGGAGTTCATATGACCACCGCATTTGTGCTTTTAGTAATGGGTGCGATGAATCTTATGAGGGAATCTGACAATTCTGTCAGTGAAAGATTTGGGGTTGTCATGTTTGTTCTGGCAGCTAGTTCTGTCATTCATGGGTTGATCGCCTACACCAAAATATCCAAATGGTCTCCAAAGGTTTCAGTAGATGATAGCTATCTGATCATCAAAGAAAAACTGTTCAGATCTGCTATCAGGATTCCCTGGGATCAGATCCAAAGTATCGAAATGGCTCCTTACCAAATAGTTTTTACACTTCCGGAAGAGGATTTTGATTTTTCTTACCGGACGACCGCTGATACCTCTATTGAGATCAAATCATTGATCAGGAAAATGGCGGAATCTAAACACATTGAAGTGACAGGAGGATGAAGAAGGCTATATTATTAGGGGTGAATAATAGATTTTCCACGAAAGTGAATAAATGGGGATTTATCCGGGGGATATTTCAGCGGAAAATTTTCATGGAAGGAAAGCGTACCGAATGCCATTGTTCTGGCAAGCTTTTATGCACGAAACAAGGTTTGGGAGATGAGCTTTTTCATGCTAATTGTAGTGGCAATTTGGTTAGCTGCAAGAATGTTTTAATTCTCTTCTTGCAAAAAGCAAAATCAGTAGCATAGAAATCTGGCATTGGTAGAGTTGGAGACTAGCCATACATCGTCTATGTGCCCCTCTGTGTAACTATTCCCCTAACGACAAAGCCCCCGAAGGACACTTCATCACCTGATCCCTGATTTCCTCTTCTGAAGCACCTTCCAGCTGGATCCAGGGTTTTTCTTTAGGCTTAAATACGCCTGGCAGACCTCCAACACATATTCCGGAATGAATGCATTTTGTGGGTTCCCAAACTACGGTTGTATCTCCTTTGGTGTATGTCTTTTTCATAAGCAGTTTTTAAGATAGAAAAGATAAATAAAAATAGTCCATTTAGGACTTATAATCCACCTAAATACCACGCTGGATCGAAAACATAGATTGAGAAAATCGCATAAAATACGCTGATCATTTAATGCATAATAATATTATTATTAAATTAAATGGTCATTTTATGAAAAAACCAAAATTAAACCCATGTTGCAAACAATTACAAATTTCCTGGAATGGGTGTTTACCCCCATCGAAAACCTGGCCAGGAAATATTTCCTCTATCCCTTTCACTGGCTGCTGACAAAAGTAGATCCCCTCAGCCATAAAGTAGAGGGGACTTTGTTCAAAAAGATCTTACAATACAGTCTCTACCCCATTTTCATGACACTTACCATCGTCATCGGATTTGAGATGGTAGAGGGTGGATATACGGTTCGGACCTTCTTTGGGACCATCATCATGTTCCTTATCTTCGGGTTCATCTTTGCCCCGCTGGAACGATTGATACCCTACAGCAGAAAATGGCTCAATGACAGTGAAACAACCACAGATGTTATGCTGTTTTTTGGTGGGAAATTCTGGGGTGACTATATCAATGCTCCACTGAAGCTGGCTACTATCGCCCTGGTTGTACAGGAAATTTCTCCCGAGATCGGGCAGGATATCTGGCCGACATACCTGCACCCAGTCATACAGGTATTCCTTTTACTTTGTGTAAAAGACTTTTTCAGATATTGGTATCACCGATGGATGCATGAGAATGAATTTATGTGGAGATGGCATTCTGTACACCACTCTTCTAAACGACTTTACTGGTTCAATGGCACACGGAGCCACCCGCTGGAAGGGCTGGTATCCAGCTTTTTGTGGGCCATCCCGTTTGCATTCATCAAAGCACCCGTAGAGATTGTATTCGTTACTGGTTTACTGGGAAGGACCATTGGTAGATTCCAGCACACCAATTTGGACGTGATCCTGGGACCTTTTGATTACATCTTTTCATCTCCTAAGAACCATAGGTATCACCATCAAAAAAACATTGAAGAAGGGAATTCCAACTACGGCGGTGATGTCATTATCTGGGACTTGCTATTTGGTACCTTTTATTTACCCAAAGGTAAAAAACCCAGTGATGACATTGGTGTGGACCTGCCAAACTATCCAAATACCTTCGCCGGCCTGATGATGGCTCCATTTAACTATCACAAGATCAAAAAAGGATCTTTGAATCCTGAGGCGCCTAATGTTGGAGATCCCGAAGCTGCTCCTGATGCCGGGAAACAAGTATTGACCAGTAAGTAGTTTTTTTCTCAACCGTAAGATTCCTATATTTCCTCAAACAGATATCATTTGAGATATATTGACATTAATTGTGATCTGGGTGAATTGGATGATGGCAGCGACCTTCAAATAATGCCATACATATCTTCCTGCAACATCGCCTGTGGCGGGCATGCAGGCAATCCTGACCTGATGCTGAAAGCCATTCAGGAAGCCAACAGGTATTTGGTCACAATAGGTGCGCATCCCGGTTATGCGGATAGGACCCATTTTGGAAGGAAATCAGTGAGTCTGGAGAACATGGAGATCACCTTGTTGATCTATGATCAGGTAACAAGGCTACAAAATATCGCTGTTACGGAGCGTGCTTCGATCAGGTATGTAAAACTACATGGTGCCCTGTACCATGATGCTGCCGAGCACCAGGAAATAGCAAGAGCTGTTGTCGAAGGAGTTAAGAAAACGGGACTAGGTCTGGCAGTGTTGGGACCCGTACATTCTGCCCTGGAGCGGGAGACATTGACTGCTGGATTAAAATTTTTTATGGAGTCTTTCATTGACCGTAGATACAATCGTAATGGGCGACTGGTGCCCCGAACTGCACCCGACGCAGTAATCGGAGACAGGGAGAGCATTGAGAAACAACTAAGGGAGATCGCTCTGGAAAGAAAAGTATCTACAATCGATGGAGCTCAGATTGATTTGGAGGCCGATAGCATTTGTATCCATGGAGATCATCCAGACGCCCTGGAAAATGCACAGACAATCAGAAAGCTGCTCTCCGGGGAAGGGATCACCGTTAAATCGTTTTTGACCTGAGATGGAAGTCAAACGTTTGGGTGATCATGCCTGTATCATTGGTTTTGAGGAGAAAATTTCAACCCGGGTGCATCATCAGGTGATGTCATTCTACAGGTATTTTGGCTCATATAAATTGGATGGGATTACGGATCTTATTCCCTCCTATAATGCATTAACGATCGTTTTCGATCCAATGATCACTCATTTTGAAGAATTGAAAAAAGAGATTGAAAAGGTCAGCCATGTTGAATCTGATCATGTCGGAAGGACTTTTAGCATGCCTGTTTGTTATGAAAATGCCATTGATCAGGAGGCCTTTTGTGATACAACAGGTCTGAGCTGGCATGAGATAGTCAACATTCACACGTCCAATAGCTACCACGTTTATATGGTGGGTTTTCTTCCCGGGTTTTTGTACATGGGCGAAGTTGACAAAACCATACAATTACCACGAATGCAAATTCCCAGAAAGAGGGTGGAAGCGGGCTCGGTAGGGATTGCTGGTGCTCAAACGGGAGTCTACCCCATGGCTTCTCCAGGTGGATGGAACATTCTGGGACGTACGCCTGTATCTATCTTTAAGCCTGCAGCGAAAAATCCTTTCCCGATTGAGATCGGTGATGAAATTCTTTTCTATCCGATCTCTAAAAATGATTTTCAAACAATATCAGCGGATAAAAGCTTCAGGATGGAGGTGGTAGGTGGGGTCTAATCAGTTACTGATCAGGAAAGCAGGTTTATATACATCCATTCAGGATCTGGGTAGAAAAGGGCTTATGAATAAAGGGGTAGCCAGGTCTGGAGCGATGGATGTCCAAAGTGCCCTCCTGGCAAATTGGTTAGTTGGGAACAGTCCGGACGACGCTTTATTGGAGATCACCTACCAGGGTTTGCATGTACAATTTGAGTGTAGCACCGCAATCGCCATCTCGGGGGGTGACCTCGGAGCAAAGCTCAATGATAAGTCTGTGAGACGAAATCAAACAGTCATTGTGCGGCCAGGTGATGAGTTGAGATTCGAGCAAAGAAAATCAGGATTTAGGACTTATCTGGCCATTGCTATGGGCATCCCTCAGCAAGCAATCATGGGCAGCCGGTCCACGCACTCCATGATTGATCTGGGAATAGAAAAAATAAAAGATGGTACTGCCTTAAAGCTGAAGCCCCCGGGTAAACACGTAGTGAAGCGGAGTGTACCACAGGAACTAAAGCCTGTTTTTGCCCGGCATTTCACAGCCAGAATATTGCCCGGGCCCGAATTCGCGTTGTTTCCGAAGGCCTATATTGACCAGTTGACCAATCAGTCATGGGGCATTTCTGCTGATTCCAATCGCATGGGGTATCGGCTCAAAGGAGATATTGGATCAGGCCAATTGCCGGAGGGTATTTTATCAAGTGGCGTCATCCCGGGAACGATCCAGGTGACTTCTTCCGGTCAACCGATCATCCTGATGAATGACGGACCTACGACCGGGGGCTATGCCCGGCTAGGAAATATCATCACTCCGGACCTGAATTATATAGCTCAACTGGGCCCTGGAGACTCCCTTCGATTTGCCTGGATAAGCTTTGACGATGCGGATCGGATCCTGAAAAATTACTCCTCCTTATTGAATGAATTAATTGGTGAGGGTTTGAATTGAAGTTTAGACTTGCTCAATGTCTGCCTTTTTTTCTCTGTCAATGGTAAATACAAAAGGCAGCCCGACAAGGGATGAAAGTGCTGTAACCATAAAGAAAAGGATCGTGAATGCGATGGCTTTACCCTCTTGAATCTGAAGATATTGGTAGCCATAAAGAAAGACCAGCTCCCTGGCGCCCACTCCTCCAATGGTGAAGGGCAATACGGCCACTACAGAAGAGATCATAAACAAGGTGAGATAGTCGACAAATGGGTCCTGCACATTGAGTGCAAGCAGCAAACAGAACGCACTCGTTAATTGACCAACCTGTACCCAAAAAGACAGGTGGGAGGTCGGAATAAATGCTGATTTGAATACGGGAAACAACACACGGACAAATAAATAATATACGGGAAGCACCAATACCGCGAGCAGGAGGATCACCCATTTTATCCACGCAAGATCAACCTGAAATGAGGAGGAAAGCAACAGCAGACATCCGAGGATAAACAAAAATGCCAGTCCGCTGATCCGATCAAGGATGGAAACAGATACCAGTTGTCTGGTTCTGGCTGCCTTGTATTGCTGTTTGAGTACGAATACTTTATATCCATCACCTCCAATAGATCCGGGGAGAAATAAATTGTAGAACATCCCTACATAGGACAGCATCAGGTTGTATTTATCCTCCAGATAGATCTCCAGGGGACGTAAAAACTGTTTAAACCGAAAGGCAGCAACAATTTTAGACAGGTTGAATGCCAGGAAAGCCAGGAAAAACAACGGCACACTGGTATCCAGGATGCTCGCCTTGAACTCCTCCACATCAATCTTCCTAAAAACAAAGATCAATGCTCCGGTTGTCAGACTGAGTTTGACAACAAGCTTGATGATGGCATTGATCTTTTTCTTGTTCATGGATTAAACTTAATTAAGCCAAAATCAATTCCCTTGTGGGTGAATTGATAAAAGGATTCGTATGATTGATCTTTTTCAATAAGGTTCAAGTCGGCAAGATAAAATTGATTAGGTGTTGAAGTGGAATCAAGTTGCAAAACTTTTTGTGTATCACGCTCAAGGTAAAAAATCGCCGAACGAAATGCTACCTCAGATTTATGAATATAGATGGTCTCCTCCTGTGTGATGGCCTGGATTTCTTTCGCAATTTCTTTTTCCTGTGCCCCCAGCTCTTCTGTAGCCCGGATGGGTAGGATGATCAGGTCAAATAGGATCCGCATGAATAGAAAGGCTGTGATAACAGACATCAATTGCCACTTTGGCCACTTGATAAACCAGTAGAGGGTGCCAGCAAAGCAAAGAGCACCGATCACTGAGATAGCATGCAGATAAGAGATATTTTCCAGTCTCGAAATGAAAGGAAGCGTTATACTGGTGATCAGAAAAATGACTAGAACTCCCAGGAATATGTATTTCAATACAGTCTTGAGTCGTGGATCTGCGGCTTCACTGAATAGTGGATACGAAACTACGGTGATCATCAACGGAAAAAACATGTAGAGGTACCTGCTGGCTGTGCCCGGAGAGATCCAGTACACCCAAATATTAGCTGCAATCAGGACCAGGCAAAACCTGATATAATCATTTGACTGGAGAGATTTTCTCGCTTTTGGTCTAATGAAAAATAGAAGGAACAATGATCCCGGAGCCAGGATCTTCAGCAGCTCCAGTGGAAATTCAATCAGGTGTAAAATCACCTTTAGAACGCCATTTTCAAAAGGAGTACGCTCCATCGACTGGCTCACAATTGAGTCCTTCGAGAAAATAAACAATGAAGGGTCATTGTATTGACTGTAAATCATTGAATAGCCTCCCACGAACACTATAAAAGTGAAAATACCGGCAAAATGACTGAGTTTAAATAGGCCTTTGAAGTTTCTGTAATAGAGAAAAACTGTGAGAACGGAGATGCCCTGAAATACGATAGATGGCAGTCCCTTGGTGAGGACGCCAATAGCGGCCAGAAAATAGCTCACCTGAAAGAGTAACCAGAAATTGGATTGTTTATAGAAATGGAATATTGCCAGGAAGCTGAGATAGGTGATGAGGGAGTAAAAAAGATCTATTTCACCGGATGTGATGGTAAAGTAGAACAACAGGTCAGAACACACAAAGAATAGAAAGGCTGCATAGATGCCGAAGGTTAAGCTTACATACTTCTTTCCCGCCCAAAAGGTAGCGATACCCATCAGCAGATAAGAGACTACAGAGAAAAAGCGCACAGCAAACTCCGTATAATCATTGAATAGCTTATAACCCGCGATGATCACCCAGTTGAAAAACGGCGGCTTCTTATAGTAATACACCCCAAATTCAGTAGGGACCCAGATGTTGTCGTTGTACAGCATTTCCAGGGCAATCAGTGCCCGACGGGGCTCTTCGAGGTATAGCGGGTAAATCCCAAGGTTGAGGAATACGGCCACCTGTAAAACCAATAAAACCACTATTGGCACAAAAATATTCCTTTTGTTGATCTGGGTAGTCATATGGGATTTGATGGGGTTTGGGATTCCATTCCGGACTCTTTCACCTTATAAAGATAGTAAGGGCCTTCCTGTACATTCAGGTCAAGTTTTTGATCAAATCGATGGAGGTTTTCAGAGGTTAATATGTATTCGACTCCCACTCTTTTATTCAGGAAGGAGGGTAGCAAATCCCAGTTTTTTTCCAAAGCCTGCTGCTCCTCAAACCGCTGATACCATTCGTATAATTTTTCCCCTCCGGAAGGCACGTATTTTTGAGTAATAAACAGATCACACCGGGTTTTCCGGATGAAATCAAACCCCACATCATCGAGCGAACCCAAAATGTTGGTGCCGGGTTCCATATTTTCCCTGAGATAGGATGTCATTGATTGATAGGCCGGATCTTGTGGGGGGAGCCGGGAGATTTTCCGATGCAAAACATGCGGAATAGAAATGATACAACCTGCCAGCATGGCATATCTCAGTGCGCTTTTGAACCTTGATTTGCTAATGGCATTTTGAAGCTCAAATAACAGCAGCATACATGTGGCCAAAAACGATACTGAGCCTATTCTGAAGACATAGAACTTAAGCAGCTTTCCTGTAGTATCTACTGCGCTGATGCCTATTGCCAGCAACAAAAGGATATAAGTAGCAAAAGCAAAGGTCCAGAGATTCTTTACCATTGGGTTTGACGTCCTTCTGTAAAAAAGGATACCAAGAATGATGGCAACAAGAAGCATCCAAAATCCATCAAATCGATGAATCCTGAAAAATGACCAGCCCTTGTAGAAAGAAACTGTGTGATGAGGATTCCTGTAATAGGTATATACCCAGTCCAGGTTTACTCCATTGATGACATCTCGTTGATCTATCAGCACCTGACTGGATAAATACAATAGATAGGGAAGTACCAGTATGGTAAATATGGATCCATAGCCGATGACTGTCTTGAGGGGTAGTCGCTTGAGGTTCAGGTAAATAAACAAAGCAATGAAATACCACCCACCAACGAGGACATGAAAGTATACGGCGGGCACGGTCCACAATACGGATGTCCTCCATTTTTCCCGGATCACCGATTTTAGTGAGAGAAGGATAAAAATGTAAGCGATGGTCTTGGTTTCAAAATCCTGAAATATCCACTCCCCGGCAAAAAAGGCCTGGTTGCGATTGAATATCACCTGGAGTAAAAAGAAGACTGATAGATTGGTCAATTGAAAGGAAGAGAAAATCCCTGCTAAAAGAATAGAGAAAATAGCATAGCAGAGGATCCGCCCAATGATTGCCACCCATTCGAAGGACAATACTTTCAGGGCCATGCCAATCGGCCATTGAAACAGCAAGCGCGTGCCTGGACTTTCGGAGAATGAAAACGAGTCTGGTACCCAGCCCGGGTCAACATATTGCAAGGCCAATCCGAAATACATTTCTTCGTTGGCATCCGGGAGGGGGATGAAATGATTGATACATAGAATAGCAAATATCAGTGGTGCCTGAGGCCAACGGTTAAATGCATCAATCCATCTCATCTTACTGATAGAACTTCTTTACTATATAGATGGGTCTTTGTCGGGACTCATCAAAAATCCTGTAGACGTATTCTCCAATGACACGAATGGAGAAAAGCTGGACCCCGCCAAAAAACATGATCGCCAGGATCATCGTTGTAAATCCCTGTGGCACCGCATCAAAAGCAAAGAGCATGATGAGGATATAAATTGTATAAGCAATACAACCAAACATGATGAATAAACCCAGGTTTCCCATGAGCCGGATGGGTGCATTGCTAAAGCCGAAAAAACCATCAAATGCGAGTTTCACGAGTTTCTTAAAGGTATATTTAACCTCTCCGGCATCTCTCTCGTCCCGTTCATAGATAAACGGTAGCTGTCTGAAACCTACCCAGGTTCTGATGCCTCTGATAAATGGATTTCTTTCCTTGAATGCGATCATCTGGTCGCGTACCTGACTGGTAAACATGGAGAAATCACCACTATCTAGAGGGATTTTCACATGAGAAGATTTTGAAAGAATCCGATAAAAAAGGAAGTAGGCAAAACGTTTCAGGAAGTTTTCTTTACGTTTTTTTCGGACCGCATAAACGACATCATATCCTGAAGCTAGCTTCTCGTGAAATGAAGCAAATAACTCGGGTGGATCCTGCAGGTCGCCATCCATAATGCCAATAAATTTACCTTTGGCATGTTCAAGACCGGCCCAGATAGAAGCCTGATGCCCGAAATTGCGAGAAAATGACAGGATCTTAAACCTTTTATCTTGCTGATGGATCTCCAGCAGCTTTTCTTCCGTACTGTCGCTGCTGCCATCATTGATACAGAGAACCTCAAAGTTCTCGTCGAGGCTGGATAATGATTTCAAAACCCTGTCATAGAGTTTTGAAATCATTACCTCCTCGTTGAAAAGTGGTATGATTACAGTAATATTCGGACTCAAAATGAGTAAGCCTTATTTAGTAACGTTTATGTTACTCTTTTTTCTTGGTTGTCGAACCCCCTTTACGCTTTCCTGATCCAGCAATGGATTCTCTCATGCTGGTATCAGACTGGATATTTTCCAATTTATAGTAATCCATTATTCCCAGATTACCACTTCTGAATGCGTCGGCAATGGCCTTAGGTATGTCAGCTTCAGCAAGAATTACTTTGGCGCGGGCTTCCTGAGCTTTTGCCACCATCTCTTGCTCCTCGGCTACCGCCATGGCTCTTCTTTCTTCTGCCTTAGCCTCAGCTACTTTAAGGTCAGCAGAAGCCTGATCAGTTTGAAGTTTTGCTCCAATGTTTGCTCCTACATCCACGTCAGCGATGTCAATAGAAAGGATCTCAAATGCAGTACCTGCATCCAATCCACGTTGCAACACGAGTTTGGAGATCTTATCAGGGTTTTCCAGTACCTCCTTATGAGAAGCAGCAGAACCCACTGATGTTACAATACCTTCACCTACCCTGGCCAGGATGGTGTCTTCTCCAGCACCCCCAACCAATTGTTGGATGTTTGCCCTGATGGTCACCCTTGCTTTGGCAATCAGCTGGATACCGTCAGCAGCTACAGCAGCTACGGAAGGTGTATTGATTACCTTGGGATTTACCGAGATCTGAACCGCCTCGAAAACATCTCTTCCTGCCAGGTCAATGGCAGTGGCCTGACGGAATGTGAGGTTGATGTTTGCCTTGTCTGCAGAGATCAATGCTTTGATTACCTGAGGAACGTTACCTCCAGCCAGATAATGTGTCTCCAGGTCTGAAGCCTTGAGTGATCTTTTTACATTGTTACCTCCCGTTTCATCTGTAATAATGATTCCGGCCTTTGTTGCAGTGATCAGCGAATTGACCACAATAGATGGAGGCACCTTTCGGATTCGCATAAACACCAACTCTAACAAGCCAATTTTTACACCGGAAAATATCGCGGTTATCCAGAGATTGACTGGCACAAAATAGAGAAACACAAAAAAGGCGACAATGCCAGCTAACAATAACAGAATGAGGGTTAAATCCATTTTATTGGGTGATTGGTTTTACAATTATTTTTTTATTATCGATTTTAATAATCTCAATTTCCTGATTTTCACGAATGTACGTCCCTTCTGATCTCACTTCCAATTCCTTGTCGCTAAAAATCGCTTTTCCTATTGGTTTGAGGGAAGATACTGTGGTTCCCTGATCTCCTATCTTAAGCTTGATTTCCTGATCTTCATTGAAGCGACCGGAGTTGATGTCTTTCAGAGAGAACCGCTCCCAGGACTTGGTCTTAAATGCATACACAATGGCTCCTCCATTGAAAAGGACCGCGCCAAACAATACCAACGTACCTCCTGTAGTCCCGAAGTAGTCATAGCTCAGATAGACGCCGTATACAGAACATAGAAAGCCTGCAATTCCCACAATTGTTGTTCCCGGAATAAATATGATCTCTACAATAAATAAGATCATTCCAAGAACAATCAATCCGATGACAGCAAACCATTCCATGCTTTTACATTTTACTAATATGCCTTAGCAAAGAGCACACGACCCTTTGAAGGTTTTCCTGAGTAGATGCACTTACCTTCTTCTTCCGCTTGATCCAGAGGAACACAACGAATAGTCGCTTTGGTCTCTTCGCTTATCTTAGCCTCTGTCTCAGCCGTACCATCCCAATGAGCATAGACAAATCCACCCTTAGTTTCCAGGACTTCTTTGAATGTCTCATAGTCATCTACATGGTGTGTATTTTCTTTTTTGAAATTTAACGCTTTACGGTAGATATTTTGCTGGATTTCATCTAAAAGATTAGAAACATGATCCACAACCTCTGTCTGATTGATGGTTTGCTTCTCTTTGGTATCTCTTCGGGCAATTTCGACCGTGCCATTTTCCATGTCTTTTGGTCCGATAGCAATCCTCACTGGCACCCCTTTCAATTCATATTCCGCAAATTTCCACCCTGGCTTGTGGGTATCACGTTTGTCAAACTGTATCGATATGCCCTTGGCACGTAGTTCTTTGGTGTATGTATCAGCCAACTCAGAAATTTTGGCCAATTCTTCATCTTTTTTGTAAATAGGCACAATAACCACCTGTATAGGCGCAAGTTTTGGAGGTAGGACCAGGCCATCATCATCAGAATGTGCCATGATCAGGGCACCCATCAATCTCGTGCTAACACCCCATGAGGTTCCCCAGACAAATTCTTCTTTACCTTCCTTCGTTGCATATTTTACGTCGAAAGCCTTAGCGAAATTTTGTCCAAGAAAATGGGAGGTACCAGCCTGAAGTGCTTTCCCATCCTGCATCAGACTTTCAATACAATAGGTTTCAACTGCTCCGGCAAATCGCTCACTTTCGGTTTTTACCCCTTTCACCACGGGAAGACCCATGTGATTTTCCGCAAAGTCTGCATACACTTCAAGCATCTGCCTGGTCTCAGCCTGAGCTTCTTCACTGGTAGCATGTGCGGTATGTCCTTCCTGCCACAAAAACTCTGCAGTTCGCAAAAAGAGGCGTGTTCTCATCTCCCAACGTACCACATTGGCCCATTGGTTGATAAGTAGCGGCAGGTCCCGGTAAGATTGGATCCAGTTTTTATAAGAATCCCATATAACAGTCTCTGATGTAGGCCTTACAATGAGTTCTTCTTCCAGTTTAGCCTCCGGGTCCACGACCACACCTTTCCCTCCTTCGTCATTTTTTAGCCGATAATGTGTCACAATGGCACATTCTTTGGCGAATCCTTCTACATGTTTGGCTTCTTTTGAAAAAAAAGATTTTGGAATAAAAAGTGGAAAATATGCATTGGAATGACCTGTTTCTTTAAACTTTTTATCCAATACATCCTGCATTTTTTCCCATATGGCAAAACCGTACGGCTTGATCACCATACAGCCCCTAACCGGCGAATTTTCCGCTAATCCGGCTTTTTTTACGAGTTCATTGTACCAAAGAGAGTAATCTTCTGATCGATTCGGTATTGCTTTCCCCATTTACTATTATCTTGGTATAAAATTTGCTTAATTTTAAGTAAATATTCGGCGGCAAATATAACCGGAGTAACCGGAAACTATTAAGTTACGTTGAATGTATTAAGTTTAAATAAGGAGGATCATGAAAGCATTCAAAAAAATAGCAGGAATTTCATCAATGATCATCGCATTGATGGTGGTGGGAAGTTCGGTCTATGCGCAGGAATATGATGATTTGTATTTCACACCCAAAGATCGAAAGGAGATCAAGTATGATGGAGAAACCGTCACAAAAAGTGATGAATCAAGATCTACTTATGAATCTTATACAAATAATACTTACTCAGATAAATATTCATCGCACAATGTAAACCCTGATTATATCGCCAGATATCAGTCGGGCAATAGCATTCAAAGCTACAATGAGGACAATGAGGGTAATGCCAACTACAGTCAGCCTTCTGAGAGCACAGTTGAATATTATGATGAGAATAATCAATATGCCAATGACAACACCAGTGGTCAAACCATAATCAACAACAACTATTATGGTAACACCAACAGTAATTATGATCCATATTGGGGAAACAACTGGAATAGGTGGAACCGATATAATAGTTGGAATACATGGAATGATCCATTTTGGGGTATGAATGCAGGCATGTTCTATGATCCATGGTTTGGATGGGGTAATTCGTTCAATATATCCTTTGGTTTTGGTAACAGATGGGGAAACCCCTGGAACCGATGGTCTGTAGGCTATGGTAACCCCTGGGGATGGAACCGATGGAATGCGTGGGATCCATGGTTTGGATATAATGCGTTTTATGATCCATGGTATGGTCCTGGTTTTGGACGCTGGGGCTGGAGAAACTCCTACTATAGTGGTTATTACAATGGCTTCTATAACGGATATAATAGTGGTCTGTATTATAACGATAGAAACAATACCAGAAGAAACATGGTGGTTGGCGCCAGAAGCAGCACCCGGGGCGGTTTTGTTTCCAATAGCCCAAGAACCAATTCCACCACAAGGAATAGTGTAGAAGGATTAGGCAGAAGGTCTGATAGCAGAGACTTCACGGGTACTCAAAACGAGTATTTCTCAAGATCAAGGACCAGTGCGACTTCTGGCAGGACAGTTTCATCTGCCAGGTCGGCTACTTCCTCAAGGTCGACATCGACTGCAGGTTATAGTAATGCGAGGACATCAAGGTCTGGCGCTGCTGACTATACCAGATCATCCAATAGTACTAGCGGAAGGTCTTATTCAAATTCGTCAGCGACAAACGCGAGATCATCCTCTGGCACTACCAGAAGGTATAACAGTTCTTCTTATGACTCCAGATCGTCTTCTTCATCTAGCGGAAGATCGTATTCTCCAAACTATAGCAATAGCAGATCTTCCTCTGGTAGTAGCTATAGAAGTTCAGGATCTTCAAGTAGAAGTAGCGGAAGTAGTTATTCTTCAGGTTCATCAAGATCTTCAGGTTCCAGCTACACGCCATCACGATCAAGTGGTAGCAGTAGTGGAAGAAGTAGCAGCGGTTCTTCTGGATCATCTTCACGATCAGGAAGAAGCGGACGTTAATAAGAATTACATAAAGGTCATTTATGGGCAAGGTAAGTATGTAACGTGACGTTATATACTTACCCGGTTCCAGACCCAAAACGGGTCAGGGTTGGACAAAAACACTTTAATCAAAATGAAAGCTTCAAAATATATCATACTGATTGGGGTAACGCTTTTTACTCTTTCAGTTCCAGGACAATTAGAGGCGCAGACATTGGGGTATTATAAAGACGCCCTGATGTTTAGTCAGACAAGCCCCAACTACGGGAGCTCAGCCAGGGTACAAGGATTTGGTGGTGCATCAGCCTCTTTAGGCGGAGATATCAGTGTTGCCGGTGTGAATCCAGCAGGAATTGGCTTTTTTAACCGGAGCGTATTTTCGGTAACACCAGGAATGAATTTCCATTCAGCGGATGCGAGCTACCTGTCAAGCTCAGTCACATCCATCAGAAACAACTTCAACATTGCCAATGTAGGAGTGGTACTCAACAATACGGTGGGAGATATTGTGAACACCAAATTTAAAGGTGGTTCATTCGCCATCTCACTCCACAGGGTAAATGACTTCAACAACGAAGTCAGATATCAGGGAAGAAATGATAATAACTCGTTGATAGATGCTTTTATTGAAAGGGCTGGGACTCAAGACCCAGAAGACCTTTTTGGTGAATTATTATTCGCATATAATTCGTATTTGATTGATCCAATATTCGAAAATAATCAAATTGTTACCTATGGCTCTTTCACTGATGGATATCCTCTTCAAACTGAAAGAATTATTACACAAGGTGGTCAATACCAGCTTAACCTAGCTTGGGGGGGGAATTATAATGATAGGGTCTATTTTGGTGGCGGAATAGGTATTCAGACAGTTTCCTACTCTAAGGTTACTGATTATCGGGAAGATCAATTTATGCTTTATGATTCCTTAAACAGTATAACTTCAAATGATGAATTGAATATTAATGGATCTGGAATCAATGCAACTTTTGGGGTAATTGTAAGACCGGTTAATATGCTTACCGTTGGGCTGTCTTATGTAACTCCAACATTTTATGCGTTAAATGATGAATTTAGTAGTACATACAACGTGAATTGGAGTGGCTCACTGGGCACTTTTAATTACTTAAGTGATGTATCGATTAGTAATTATACTTTGAAATCTCCATCACGCCTTACATTAGGTTCTTCCCTGTTCTTCGGAAAAATGGGATTTGTGACCGGGGATGTTGAAATTGTCAATTACACCAACGCACACCTGCAATCCAATGATTTCAGTACCACTGGAGACAACAATTATATTGGAGATAATTTCCGGTCAGCGATAAACTATCGGGTAGGTGCAGAGGCAAGATTGGAAGCGTTTAGATTCAGAGCAGGGTACTCTTTCCTGGGAGACCCATATGAAGGAGCTGATTATAGTTCCGGCAAACGAAATATCTCAGCAGGTGTAGGTTTCAGAAAAGCGGATTATTTTATAGAGGCTGCCTATGTACAGACAAAATTCAATACGCTGTATGAACCTTACACGATTTCTGTTGATCAACCAGTTGCAGATATTGTTAACCGCAACAACTCATTCCTGTTGACTGTAGGCTTTAACTTCTAAAATAGTCTTTGATAAGCCGGATCAGGGCTTCTGGTTGAGAGTCAGAGGTGCTGAGTCTGGCCTTTTTATAGATGTCATATCTGTCTTCAAACAATTCAGAGAGCTTTTTTTCCGGGTCATTTTGCATCAATGGTCTGCTCTTGGAAAGACGGATCCTTTCCAGAAGCGTTTCTCTGGGGGTGTCTAAAAAAACCGTGAGACCTGAGTTGTTCATCAGATCGATATTGTCATAGAAACATGGGGTACCCCCTCCTGTAGCCATTACAAATTCACCATGCATTTTTATGGTCTTTTGCAATACATCGCGTTCTACCTTTCTGAACGCATCTTCTCCTTGACTGGCAAAATACTCAGAGATAGACTGATGTATGGTCTTGATGATCTCTTCATCCAGGTCAATAAAAGGGAGATTTAATTGCTCAGAAAGTAAATTTGCCTGATAGGACTTCCCCGACCCGGGCATTCCTATCAAAAAGATCTTACGGTAACCACTCAATTTATCAATCTGTTTAAAGTGCTAATATCCGGTACATCGTTGTGATGCCATTTTCCAATGACGGCACCATCGGATAGCAAAAGGATACCTGGGTTGGATCTCACCATGGTTTTCAAAACAGTAGCGTCAGCATAGAAGAAAGGTATTGCCAGTTGGTATTCATGCCTTAATGCCTCCACCTGCTCGTATCCCGAAGAAGTAAGAATCCAGGATTGGATATTATTTTGTGTCTGACTCGTTAAGCTGGTGATTGCATCCATGTGATCCTTTGAAGCATTTTCAACATCATAAATGACCAGCAACAATTTCTCGCCCTGAAAAAGCTGATCGGTGTAGTCTCCTTCGTCAGTCCATACACTCAGATCCGTAATCTTTGGCTGAGCCTCCGGGTTGAGCAACTTCATTTCTTTAAACTCATAGCCTTCCTCAGTAGGGTATTGTTCAAACGAAAAGGTTTCACCATCTTTTTCCAAAACATATTCATATCTGAGCTCCTCAGAAGGGTTCATCAGGGTAGGGAGGTGGTTACCAATGGCATAAGCCCTGAAATCTACAAAGGGTAAATGCCTGATGGCAAAAATTCCCAGGTACGTAAATATTACTGCGGTAATCCCGATGGTCAGATGCTGCCATTTTGCAGGATAAAAAGCCTGATAATTATCCCGGTTGATGAAAATGATCACAATCAGAATAAGCAGGATCAAATCTTTGTAGAAGGACTCCCAGGGAGTGAGTTTGATGGCATCCCCAAAGCAACCGCAATCTGTAACTTTGTTGAAATAGGCGGAATAAAATGTGAGGAAGGTGAAGAACACAATGAGCCCGAGCAATATCCAGGCAGAAATCTTCATTTCGTACCCAATGATCACGGCCAAGCCAAGCACAATCTCCAGCACGCTCAAAAAAACAGACAGGAAGAGTGCAGCAGGGATCAAATATTCAAAGAACGGCGCAAAATCGTATGAAAAGACATCGAAGTATTCTTCGAGCTTGATGGCTGTGCCCTTTGGGTCATTGATTTTTATGAGTCCGGAGAAGATGAACAAAGCCCCTACCGGGTATCTGGCAATTTCTTTGAGTATTTTCATTTTTCTTATGCTTTGAAGTCCTTCATCAGTTTAGTTTGATCAGGCAGAACACGGAATAGTTGATCATGTCCTGGTAATTAGCTCCTATCCCTTCGGAGATGATAGTTTTACCGGAATTGTCCTCAATTTGTTTCACTCTAAACAACTTCATGAGGATAATATCTGTAATAGAGCTCACACGCATTTCTCTCCAGGCTTCCCCGTAATCGTGGTTTTTGTTGGTGAGCAGTTCCAGTGTTTCCTTTACGGCTGTATCATATTTTGGCTCGAGAAAGTCATATGTAAGCTCCATCGGATCATCTTCGGTGAGGGTCATCTGGATAAGTGCAATGATGCAATAGTTGATGATGCCAACAAATTCTGACCGGATATCTTCTTCTACCTTTTGCGTACCTTTCTCCTGAATTGATCTGATCCGCTGCGCTTTGATCAATATCTGGTCTGTGATAGAAGGGAGCCGAAGAATTCTCCAGGCTGTTCCGTAGTCGAGCGTCTTCTTCCTGAAAATCTCCTTGCATGTTCCAATTATTTGCTCGTATTGCGCTACTGTTTGACTTTTCAAATTGTTAAATCAATTAAATTGGATTCCAATATTTCACGGACAAATCTAACACTATTGAAACTTCATCAAACATTAAATATTAAAGGTAATTTATATGAGCTGAATGAGCCCAAAGTGATGGGTGTGATCAACGTAACGCCGGATTCGTTTTATGCGTCGAGTCGTCAAAGTAACATAGATCACATATTGACGGTGGCAGATAAGATGATAGAGGATGGGGCTTCCTTTGTCGACCTAGGTGGATATTCGTCTCGTCCGGGGGCAAAGGATATTTCAATCGATGAGGAGCTGGCACGGGTAATTCCACCTATTGAAGCAATTAATCGGGAGTTTCCGGAATTAATTGTGTCCATTGATACGTTTAGATCTAGAGTGGCTGACGAGTCGGTTTCTGCGGGAGCTTCAATAATCAATGATATCTCAGCGGGTGCTTTGGATGATCTGATGATAGATGTGGTAGCAAATCATCATGTACCATATATCATTATGCACATGAAGGGAACCCCTCAGAACATGGTAAAAAAGGCTGAATACGATGACCTGGTTAAGGATGTTGTCTTTGCGCTTTCATCAAAGATTGAGCTGCTGGCAGAAAAAGGAATACCCGATATCATCGTTGACCCAGGGTTTGGGTTTGCAAAAAATATCGAACAGAATTTTGAGTTATTATCAAAATTGGAAGTACTATCCACGTTGGAACGCCCTTTACTGGTTGGATTGTCAAGGAAGTCAATGATCTATAAAACACTAAATATTGAACCGGAACAAGCTTTAAATGGCACAACTGTTGTGAATACATTAGCTTTGTTGAAGGGGGCTTCCATTTTGCGTGTTCATGATGTGAAAGAGGCTGTTGAAGTGGTGAAACTTGTCAATAAATTAAATCTGTGATCTTAGGTTTTAACATTGGTTTTTTGGAGATAGACCTGGTGGATATCATCGATATCTTGCTGTTTGCTTTTTTGCTGCAGCAGGTGTACAAATTGATGCGCGGGAGTGTCGCCATAAAAATCTTCCTGGGATTTCTTGTTCTTTATTTAGTATACCTGGTAGTGAATGCAGCCGATATGGAGTTGCTGAGTACTGTGCTCGGTCAGTTTATGGGCGTTGGGGTATTGGCGGTGATCATACTGTTTCAGCAGGAGATCAGAAAATTCCTTTTGCTTTTAGGGCGTACCCATGTTTTTCGGGAAGGGTCCATATTAGAAAACATAAAATCCATCTGGTCTCTCAACGGCAACAACAAGAAATCTGAAATTACTCCTATAATAGAAGCTGCCAAGACATTAGGTGGATCAAATACGGGTGCTTTAATTGTAATATCCAGAAATTCTGAACTTAAGTTCTATGCCGAATCCGGGGACCGATTGGATGCAAAAGTTTCAAAAAGATTATTACTGGCTATTTTCAATAAATTCAGCCCATTACATGATGGGGCTGTAATTGTTTATGACAATCAGATCATCGCTGCACGGTGCATCTTACCGGTCACTGAGCGGGATGACCTCCCGGCACAATATGGTTTGCGTCACAGAGCAGCCGTAGGGATGTCTGAAAATACGGATGTATTGATTCTGGTTGTCTCTGAGGAAACCGGACAGCTCACCACTGTCCGAAATGGAGAAATTAGTCAGAACCTTTCGGCCCAGGAGCTCAGGAAGAAGATCAATGACTATCTGTTTGAAAATGAAAACTATGAAAGTACCGGTGAGACCGTCTTGAAAAAAGCCAAAGAAGAGGCAAAAAAAGAAGAGAAGGTCGCCGATCCGGTGAAGAAACAACGTCCCGAACAACCTGTAGATATTACCTCTTAATTCGGGGAGCCATCTTTGGTTTTGGTTTCTTCGCTGGGGCATCTACAGCCTTTTTATCCACTGTTTCCAG
The DNA here is from genome assembly GCA_965228595.1 of Cyclobacteriaceae bacterium. Lineage (GTDB taxonomy): Bacteria > Bacteroidota > Bacteroidia > Cytophagales > Cyclobacteriaceae > UBA7330. The sequence goes on from OZ245828.1 coordinate 2,842,939, forward strand.
CTTGTATAGCCGTCTGATCTTATTGATCAGGTAAAGTTTTTGTGCTGTGAAGCTATCCGGATGCAATTGGCTAAAAAGTAGGTCAAACTCTCTGAAAAGCCGATTATTTCCAGATTTGAAGCGATCCGGGTCAATTTTTTTTGATATCAGGTACTCTTTCCAGGTCATGCTACAAAGCTAATTCAAACAATTATCATTCTATAGAACTATTCTTTTCAATAGCTTTGCAAGAAAATAACTAGTCAGATCCTCAATCCTTCCCCAACAACCAAACAGCACAATTATGCCTGACTTAAAGAACTTAACGCTATCCACCAAAGAGGATATTCTTATGGTGACCATCAACAGAGAGAAGAAATTGAATGCACTTAACAAGGCTACGCTCAATGAGTTGAAAGAAGTGGTGCAATCAATCTATGACGACAAAGAGATCAAAGGGGTTATCCTTACGGGTGCCGGAGACAAAGCTTTCGTCGCAGGAGCAGATATCAGTGAATTTACTGACCTCAACGAGATGATCGCTCGAAAATTTGCCGAAGAAGGTCAGGAGGTAATGCAGCAAATTGAGAATTGTCACACGCCATTTATTGCCGTTGTCAATGGCTATGCCCTGGGTGGAGGGTGTGAGCTCGCCATGGCTTGTCATATTCGGATCGCCACACAGTCTGCCAGGTTTGGCCAGCCGGAAGTGAACCTTGGGATCATTCCCGGATATGGAGGCACTCAGCGCCTGACCCAGCTCATAGGAAGAGGCAGAGCCAATGAATATTTGCTTTCCGGTAACATGATGGATGCATCCACTGCGGAGGCATTTGGTTTGGTGAATCATGTGGAAGCCGACAAAGAAGCGGCACTCAAACATGCCCATGAATTACTCATTACCATTAGTAAAAAAGCCCCGATTGCCACAGGCCTGATCGTGGACTGTGTAAATGCGGTCTTCAACGATGAAAACGGATATCAAACAGAAGCCAACGCCTTTTCGAGGTGTTGTGGAACCGAAGACTTCAAAGAGGGGTCCAGGGCATTCATCGAAAAAAGGGAGCCTGAATTTAAGGGCGATTAATGGCAAGACTCCGGACACTGGCTGGTCAGACAGTCGTATACGGTGTGAGCGGAATCCTGGGCAGGCTCATCAACTTTGCGCTTGTTCCACTATATACTGCTGTATTCAAAGACACCTCCGAATACGGAGTGGTCATCGAACTTTATGCATATGTGGCCTTTTTAAATGTCCTGTATTCCTATGGGTTTGAGACGGCATTCTTTAGATATGCCACCAAAGAAAAGGATTATTCAGGCTTTTTTAATGTGGCTCAAACAAGCCTACTGATTTCATCTGTTTTATTGAGTTGTATACTGGTATCTCTGGCCAATCCGATTGCTCATTTTTTAGAGTACCCCGATCACGCGGAATACATCATATGGCTGGCCATTATCATAGGCATAGATGCCATTGTAGTCATGCCTTTTGCAAGATTAAGACTAGAAGGAAAAGGTGTCCGGTTTGCCACATTCAGGATGGTCAATATTCTGATCAATGTTGGGCTCAACCTGTTTTTTATATTATTCTGTCCATGGTTATTGGCAAATCATCCAGAAGCATTCATCGCCCAATGGATCGATCATATCTACTCGCCGGAAATTGGTGTTGGATATGTCTTTATTTCCAACTTGATAGCCAATGCTTTCTATCTGGTCTTCTTTTTACCTGACCTGCTGAGGGTTCGACTTACGTTAGACAGAAGATGGAATACCATGTTTAACTATGCAGCACCTCTATTGATTGTGGGGTTGGCCGGAGTAATGATAGATACATTGTCAAGAACCATGATCAAATACTGGCTGCCCGAGGGGTTTTACCCGGGAAAGACCAGCCAGGATGTGTTGGGGATTTTCGGGGCTTGTTTTAAGCTTTCCGTCTTCATGACCCTGGCCGTACAGGCATTTCGATATGCCTTTGAGCCTTTTTTCTTCAATGAGTCTGCCAATAAGGAGTCTCCTGAATTGCTAAGTAAAGTCATGAACTACTTCATCATCTTTGGAGCTTTTGCCTGGTTGATGATATCGTTGCTCCTGCAGGACCTGGGGCCCATTTTTCTAAGGTCTCCTGAGTATCTGGAAGGATTGGATATTGTGCCCTGGTTGCTCGGGGGTGGTCTCTGTTTAGGAATCTATTACAATCTTTCTGTCTGGTACAAGCTCACAGATAAGACCATCTATGGGGCTTACATCAATATCATTGGGGCTGTGATGACGATTGGACTAAATATTTGGCTCATTCCTGTAATTGGATATATGGGAAGCGCCATAACAACGTTTGTAGTTTATGGAACCATGATGGTAATCAGTTACTTATATAGTAGGAGACACTATCCGGTTCCCTACAAGGTGGCCAGAGGATTGTTTTACCTGGGATTGGCAGGTGGTTTGATCATCGGTGCTTATTTTTGGGAGAATGTTGCCATGAGCAGGTATGTATATATCCTGTTTTCAGCTGGTGTTTTTGCCTTGGCAGCATGGTTTTTGGATATTAAAAAATTGATAAATACCTCCGGATTGTAACCTGTGTGTTATTATTTCGATTATAATTCAAACGTTTAACTGAGAGAAATATAGTGACAAGGCATCTTCACATGTGGTTTGTTCTGGTGATCCTGGCTCTTGGCTTTGAGGCTTCAGCTCAAAGAAAGAAAAAGGATGTCTCCCCCATAGACGTCACTCAACTTTCGGAAGACATTGCCCTGAAAGCTGAAAGTACACTGATTGAGGCCGAAAAGGAGATGATCCTGGAGAATTATTCCAAAGCATACGATTTGTTTCAGGTAGCCCTGGGACTCAATCCAAACAACCCGACCATTCACTTCAAGATTGCTGAAGTACTTTCCAAAAATGGAGAGTCTCGACAGGCTGTCAGTTACATCAAAAAGGCAATAGAGCTCGACAAAAAGAATAAGTACTTTCATGTTTTAGCTGCAGAGATCTACAAATCCATTTCGGAGTATGACATGGCACTTAAGGAATACGAATTCCTGGTTGATAATTTTCCAGGAAGCAGCTCTTACCTGTTCGACATCGCAATCATTTATCAGTTTCAGGGCAAAAATCAGCGTGCTTTAGCAACTTATGAGCGTGCTGAAGAAATATTCGGTCTCAACGAATTTGTACTTCGGGAAAAGCAAAAGATCTATCTTAAAGAAAGAAACTATGAAGCGTTGATCAGCGACTGGGATGAACTCATAGCCGCCTATCCTGATAACAAAGATTATACAATTGAGTTGTGCGAGTTTCTGTTGCAGAGAAATCGCGTGGATGAGGCAAAGCAGAGGCTAGAGAAATTATTGGTTGAGGAGCCGGACAACATGAAAGCAGAGTTGCTTTTAAGCCAAATATCCTTGAGGTCCGGAGATCTTGAAAAAGCCATCAGGCTGGCAGAAAATACCCTTGCGGATTCAGCATTTAATTACAAAGCTAAGTTCCAGCTCTTGAATGCTTTGGTCAACTTAGCCGTTGACTCGGGAAAAGTGGAAAAGGTCAAAGACCTATCCATATCACTTGCTAATCAATATACAGATCAATATGAGGTGCAGGCTTTTGTTGGAGACTTACTCTTTAAAATGGGCGAGGAAAGTACGGCAGTCGACTATTACCTTGCAGCGCTCAAGATTGAGCAGTCAGACTTTAAGGTATGGCAAAATATCCTGAATATTGAAATGAGGATGGAGGCCTATGACCGCGTGGTGCAGCATGCTGACGCAGCCATGGAATATTTCCCCAATCAGGCCATTTTGTACTTCTTTGCTGGCACAGCTAACCAGATGCTGGGAAATTTTCAGGAGGCAGTGAACGTGCTGGAGACAGGGAAGAAGTACGCATTGGAAGAAAACCTGATTGTTTTGTTTCAAGGCCAGCTCGGAGATAGTTACAACAGCCTTCAGATGTACGAAAAATCAGAGATTGCTTACGAGACAGCTTTGCAATACGATCCTGAAAACAGCCATGTGCTCAATAACTACAGCTATTTCCTTAGTCTAAGAAGTTCCAACCTGGACAAAGCCTTGAAGATGTCAGCAAAGCTAGTGGAGCTATACCCACAGGAAGCTACCTTTTTGGATACGCATGGCTGGGTATTATATACCATGGGGGACTATGACAAGGCACTGGTCTTTCTTGAAAAGGCTGCTGGCCTCAAAGAAGACGGAACGATCATTGAGCACCTGGGTGACGTGTTATTCAGGCTTGGCCGTGTGGATGAAGCTGTAAAACAATGGGAAAGAGCAAGTAAGTTGGATGATGCCTCAGAAAATATTGATAAAAAAATCTTGGACAGGAAGCTATATGAATAAATTTCAAATTCTTTATTTATTGCTTTTTGTACTCCTTTTTTCTTCCTGCAATAGAAACATCAAAAACCTTTTTGATCGCAACAATACCGTCCTGGAAGTAAATGAAGTTGATTTTGATTACCTGTCGGCCAAAGCAAAAGTGGATTTCCAAAGTGAGAAAAATTTATCACTTACTGCCAATTTCAGGATTAGGAAGGACAGTGTGATTTGGATTTCATTGTCTCCGGGTCTGGGAATCGAGGCGGCCAGAATATTGGTGGCTCATGATACAATCTGGGTCGTCAATAAGCTGGATAAGACTGTAGATCAGTTAGATTATGCATCTGTCAGTAAAGACTTTGATTTTGATATCAGTTATCAGCTCATTCAGTCTGTGATTCTGGGAAATCTGATTTTCCCTTATGAAAGTGAACAAGTAGTTCGATCAGCTGATGTATTCACTTATGCTACTAAGTCTGGTAACTATAAATTTGAAAATTCAATTGGCTCACTCAGCAAAAAGCTGGAGAAAATCCAGGTTCGTGATAATGTGACCAAAAATGAGGTGTCTGTGGGTTATCAGGACTTTCAGCTGGTGGGGGAACAAATTTTCCCATTTAAGATCTTTGCGGTGTTGCAGTACGGAGGGACCACCAAAAAAGAAGATACCAAGGTAGATATCGAATTCAGCAAAATTGAAATTGAAGATAAACCATTGAAATTTCCCTTTAATATTCCGCAAAAATATGAGGTGGAGTAACCCTTATAATGTTTGTGTTATTTTGATTTTTTTTCTCATTCAGGCTCCTGTATTTGGTCAGAAAACCAAGACGGAGTTGGAGAAGGAGAAGCGGGAGAATCTTCAAAAAATTGCCGAAGCTGAAAAAATCCTGGCCGATACAGAGAAGGAAAAACGGGCTACTGTAGGGCAGCTCAGGGCTTTGAATCAACAGATCTCTGCCAGAGAAGGACTTATCAATTCTTTGAATCAGGAGGTCCGGCTGATTGATGGTGAGATGGGAGATCTTGGAGTCATTGTAAAAGCCCTGCAGCGAGACCTTGAGATCCTCAAAGAAGAGTATGCAGCCATGATCTATTCTGCATATAAAACACACCATGGCTTCAATAAGATCACCTTTCTCTTCTCAGCATCTACATTCAACCAGCTTTTTCAGCGATTAAAATACCTGGAGCAATATGGTGAGGCCAGAAAAAACCAGGCAGCCCAGATTGAGGCAGTTTCAAAAGAGTTGACCAGCCAGCGAAATCAGTTGGAAGTCAAAAGAAGGGAGCAAAATGTAATCCTGAGCCAACAGATAGCAGAAAACAAGAAACTGCTTAGCCTAAAGACCAAGCAAAACAGCCTGATTGCCAACCTGTCCCAAAGGGAGAAAGAGCTCAGCAAAGAGCTGGCAGCCCGAAAGAAGGCTGTGGACGAGCTGGATAATCTGATAGCAGAGGTTGTAAGGAAGGAAATCGAACGATCAAAATCCCTTTCTTCTGCCGCACTCGCCAATGAAGAGCAACTATCCAACGTATTTGAGTCAAACAAAAACAAGCTCAACTGGCCGGTTTCGCCTGGTTTTATTTCACAAAAGTTCGGAAGGCAACCTCACCCGGTACTCAAGGGCATCATGGAAGATAACCCTGGTGTGAATATTCAGACGAGTCCAAACGTTCCGGTAAAGAGTGTATTCGATGGGAAAGTGATTCAGAAAGTATTTGTGCCCGGAATGAATAATGCAGTCATTATTCAGCACGGAGAATATTATACCTTGTATGCCAAGCTGAAAGAAGTCAATGTAAAGATCGGCCAGCCAATAGCTGCTAATGATGTAATAGGCACGGTTTATACAGACAATACAGGATTGAGCGAGCTTCATTTCGAGGTGTGGAAACAGCGAATTAAATTAAATCCTGAGCAGTGGCTACTGATAAAATAGATTTTACTATCTAAAGCATCAATATTTAATTATCTTTGAATTTAAACTTTAAAAAAATCATATGAACACGGTATTAGCAATTGGAATGCCAGGAGGATGGGAAATACTGGTAATAGCACTTTTCATCATTATCTTTTTTGGTGCTAAAAAAATACCTGAAATCGCGAGAGGAATGGGAAGAGGTATCCGTGAGTTCAAGGATGCCACCAAAGAGATAAAAAATGAAATCGAAGAAGGTGGCAAAACGTCTACCGCTTCCGCATCTAAAGTAAAAGAAGAACAGCACAAAGATTAATCAATCTTGCAAGCCAATTCAACTTATCAGCAAATCAGGCAGCAGCTTGATGGTGGGAAGATTACGTGCGCGGAAGTTGTATCACATTACTTAACCAACATTCGGGAAAAGAACACTGAACTCAACGCCTTTCTGTCTGTTTATGACAAAGAGTCTATCCAGAGAGCTAAGGAAGTTGACGACAGATTGAGTCGGGGAAAAGCCGGAAAGCTTGCCGGGTTAGTTGTAGGCATCAAAGATGTCTTATGCTACACCGACCACCCGCTTCAATGTGGAAGTAAGATCCTCGACGGATTCAATTCACAGTTTAATGCTACGGTAGTACAGCGATTGTTGGACGAGGATGCCATCATCATTGGCCGAAACAACTGCGATGAGTTTGCTATGGGGTCATCCTGTGAGAACTCTGCTTTTGGACCGGTAAAAAATGCTGACAATACCAATAGAGTTCCCGGTGGTTCATCGGGAGGATGTGCAGTAGCGGTTCAGGCTGACATGTGTATGGTATCCCTGGGTACCGATACCGGTGGTTCTGTCAGACAACCAGCCTCATTTTGTGGAACTGTTGGTTTGAAACCTACCTACTCCAGGATTTCGAGACATGGATTGGCTGCTTACGCCAGTACTTTTGATGTGATCGGTATTTTCTCCAACGACATCAGAGATGCTGCCCTGGTACTTGAAGTAATCGCCGGAGACGATGAAATTGACAGTACAGTCTCCAAAAAACCGGTATCAAAATACAGCGATGAATTGGATTTTGATAAAAAGGTGAAAATCGGGTACTTCAAAGAAATTGTAGAGAGCGAAGCCATCAATGAAGAAGTAAGAGATGTATTTCTCGAAAAAGTGGAGCAGCTGAAGGCTGAAGGACACAAAGTGGAAGAAATCTCATTTCCATTGATGAAATACGCACTCCCGACCTATTATATCTTAACTACTGCAGAAGCCAGTTCAAACCTTTCCCGTTATGACGGGGTCAAATATGGTTATAGAATTGAGAATCCCAAAAACCTGGAGTCCATGCTTAAAATGACGAGGTCAACGGGTTTTGGTCATGAGGTATTTAGAAGAATTATGTTGGGTACTTTTGTGCTATCGGCCAGCTATCATGATGCTTATTACCTTAAAGCACAAAAGGTGAGAAGAAAAATAAAGAATGAACTGGAAGAACTGTTGTTAGATTACGATTTCATCGTACTGCCAACAGCGCCAACTACAGCTTTTGAGCTGGGGTCAAAAACAGAAGATCCTATGGAGATGTATCTGGCAGATTTGTTTACCGTTCAGGCGTCTGTAGCGGGTATACCGGCCATCTCAGTTCCAGTGGCGAGAGACAAGGACGGGATGTCCATTGGCTTGCAGATTATGAACAAGCATTTTGAAGAGTCTTCGTTATTAGCATTTGGCAACTATGTTATGAGTTCAATAGCAAAATGAAAAGCCTGGTATTCATATTAATCAGTGTATCTGTCCTTTCGATAGGATTTTCTCAGGAATTGACCTATAGTTATTCTTCAGAACTAGCATACGATTACATACCGGATGCTTCATATGATCTCGTGGCAGATCGTATTTCGTGTATTGAGACCGATGTGCCCTTGAATTATAACGAAAGGGTAAAAGCTTTTATTGACTATTTTACAGTAAGGGATCGCAACTATACACGCTCAATCATGAGCAAGGTAGATCACTTTTTTCCGATTTTTGAGGAAGCCCTGGCAAAATATGACATGCCGGAGGACCTTAAGTATCTTTCAATCATAGAATCGGGGCTGGTTCCCAATGCAGTCAGTCCGGCACGGGCGGTAGGGTTATGGCAGTTTGTTTCCTATACAGGTAAGATGTATGGTTTGAACAATGACTGGTACCTGGATGAACGCATGGACCCCTATGAAGCTACTGATGCAGCATGCAGGCATCTCAGAGACCTGCATCGGATGTTTGGTGACTGGGAACTTGCACTGGCCGCATACAACTGTGGACCTGGTAATGTAAGAAAAGCCATCAGAAGAAGTGGTTATAAAAAGACCTTTTGGGAGATATATAGATACTTGCCGAGAGAAACAAGATCTTATGTTCCCCAGTTCGTCGCGATGATATACTCCTTAAAATATGCTCCTGAGCATAATTTATTCGTCGATGAGCGGGATTTTCATAGATACCCTGTCACGGATACGATTTCTGTAAGTCAATACTTCCACCTGGAAACTTTCTGCAATCAGCTGGGCTTGTGTCTTGATGACATGCTGAGTCTTAACCCTCAGATCAAACGTGGTGCTTTACCAGAAGGCACAAAGGATTTTCCATTGAGAGTTCCTTATGATTTGAAAGAAGAGATTGTTCAAAACAGGGCTTTTTTGATGGATACTGCTTCCAAAGTGGGCAAAGAAGAGCTTATTTACCTTTCACGAAATATGCCCGGTAGCACTTATGGAAGAGAGAAAGTGGTTTACAGGGTAAGTAGTGGGGATGTATTGGGATCAATTGCACAAAGACATAATGTGCGAGTCTCAGATATCAAAGAATGGAATAATTTGAATTCAAACCTTATCAGGGTAGGTCAGAGATTGAATATTTGGGTACTCCCTACCTACAATAGCTCTACAAAGGATCTATATTTAAAGTCAGCCAATACGACTGCTGCTGCTCCGGCTCCTAAGGTAGACCCCAACAGTACAGGCCAAAAATTTCATACTGTACAGTACGGAGACACGCTGTGGGATATAGCAAATATCTACGCCAACCTATCTATTGAAAAGCTCAAACAGCTCAACAACCTCACTAGTAATGTGATCAAACCTGGAATGAAGCTTATTATTTCCGAATAATAAAGCGTTACTTAAACGGATACTGTTTATAAATTTTACATTTGTAGTAAACCCGCTTAGGTATGAAGCCAAAGAAAGACATTTATTGTAATTAAATCTTTGCCATGCAAATTGGCTGCCCGACGGTGTAGTTTACGCTGCATATTTTTGTGCATTGCGGCACCAGGTAAGCGGCCCTGTAATTAATAGACTTTAATACTCATGAAAAACTCAATAATTTTCTTTTTTGGAGTGATGCTGATGGTTTCTTCATGTAAGGAAGCCAGGGACCAAATGAAAGAGGATCTCAAACCCACAGCCAGAGGTGAAGTAGGTGAGATCATTTTAATTATGGATTCAACACAGTGGATTGGGCCTTTGGGAGAGCAGATAAAAAGCATGTATCGGGCTCCGATGCCGGGATTGCCTCAGGCTGAGCCTATGTTTGACCTGAGTAAGGTAAACCCCCTCAAAATCAATGATGTATTTCGGTCTTCAGCCAACATGATATTTGTGATGACGCTGGATAGGGAAACCAGCCAAAGCCAACGGATCAGGGAGTATTTCACGAATAAATCCCTGAAGATGATCCAGGGGGATTCATCATTATTTATGGCCATTCATCGTGATGAGTTTGCAAAAGGACAAATTGTCCTCTATCTCTTTTCTCAGTCTGAAGAATTGCTCATTAAGAAATTAAAAGAAAATGAGGATCAACTGGTAGGTATTTTTGAAAACTCAGCCATAGAAAGTACCAAAGACAAGATATTCAAAAGTAAGGAGGTTACATTGATGAAAGCGTTGAAAGAAGATTTTGGGTTTGAGATATCAATTCCATATGGCTGGGAGCTTGCGAAGCAGAATAAGAACTTTGTTTGGCTCAGGAGGTTGGAAGCCAGCTCTGAACAGGACGTATTTATCCATTCTGAACGATACACAGACCAAAGTATCTTTGAAAATATTGGTGCTTATCGCGACAAGATCACTGAGACATTTCTGCGAGACAGTGAAAAGCCAGATAAATATATTACCCGGCAGCTACAGGAATATGTTCCACTTGAGACCAAGCAGATATCCTTTAAGGGGCGATTCGCCATTGAGGCCCGGGGACTGTGGAAAATCAGTGATAATTCCGGTGGAGGACCATTCGTGAGTTACACCATAGTAGATGAGGCAAACCAACGAGTCTATTACATCGAGGGATATGTTTATTCCCCGGGTACCAACAAGAAAAATCTGGTAAGAGAAGTAAATGCTATTTTAAGTACCTTTAGCCTTCCACCAGCAGAAAATTCAGCTGCGATGCAGTAACCAACCTACTTTTTTATGTGTGCTAAAATCAGAAAGAATGAAGCCCTGGACTTTCATGAAGCAAGCCCGGCAGGTAAGATTGAAGTAAGACCAACCAAGCCGCTCAGCAGCCAGCACGATCTGGCACTGGCCTATTCCCCCGGAGTAGCTGAACCGTGTAAGCTAATTCACAAAGACACTGAGTTGGTATATAAATATACGGCGAAAGGCAACCTCGTAGGAGTGATTTCTAATGGAACCGCTGTATTAGGACTTGGAAATATTGGTCCGGAAGCTTCCAAGCCGGTGATGGAGGGAAAGGGAGTGCTCTTTAAGAAATTTGCTGGGATCGATGTCTTTGATATTGAAATCAATGAAAATGATCCGGATAAGTTCATTGAGATTGTAAAGAGTCTTGAACCCACTTTCGGTGGGATCAACCTGGAGGATATCAAAGCCCCTGAGAGCTTCAAGATAGAAAAGGAGCTCAAGGAAAAGATGAAGATCCCGGTGATGCATGACGACCAGCACGGAACGGCCATCATATCCAGTGCCGCTTTGATCAATGCACTCGAAGTGAATGGAAAGAAAATAGATAAAATCAAGATAGTGGTGAGTGGTGCCGGTGGTGCGGCCATTGCCTGCACCGATCTCTATGTCGCCCTTGGAGCCCGGAAGGAAAACATCGTAATGGTGGATAGTAAGGGGGTAATCAAGAAAGACCGGCCTAATCTTGATGAAAACAAGGCCAGGTATGCATGTGACATCAAAGCAGAAACATTGGATGAAGCTCTTATAGGTGCTGATATGTTCCTTGGATTGTCGGTGGCTGATATTTTAAAGCCGGAAAGCCTCAAGAAGATGGCCAAAAATCCCATTGTATTTGCGCTGTCAAATCCTGATCCTGAGATCAATTATGAGTTGGCCATGAAGACCAGAGATGATATCATCATGGCCACTGGTAGATCAGATCATCCCAATCAGGTCAATAACGTACTGGGTTTCCCATATATCTTTCGGGGTGCGCTGGATGTCAGGGCTACGGCCATCAATGAAGAGATGAAGCAAGCTGCAGTGTTTGCCATCGCCAAACTTGCCAAGCAACCAGTGCCAGAAATGGTCTTGAAGGCTTATGGGAGTACGAATATGAAGTTTGGAAAGGAATATCTGATTCCCAAGCCGCTGGATCCTAGATTGATTACGACAATCTCTCCTGCAGTAGCCAAAGCAGCCATGGATAGTGGTGTTGCACGTACACATATCAAAGACTGGGATAAGTACAACGAGGCCCTCATGGATAGGATTGGTATTGATCAGCGACTCATATCCAGGGTGGTGGCCAGGGCCAGGAAAGATCCGAAAAGAGTGGTTTTTGCAGAAGCGGACGATGTAAAGATCCTGAAGGCGGCTCAAATGTCAATCGACGAAGGCTTTGCCATTCCGGTTTTACTGGGAAATGAAAAAGTGATCAAAGAAATCATCGCATCCAATGAGTTAGATGGTCTTGAATCGTGCAAGATTATTGATCCGGTAAAAGAGACAAAAAAGCTTGATCAATTTGCAGAGAAGCTTTATGAAAAACGGCAGAGAAAAGGACTAACGCTACGTATGGCGCGTAAGTTGATGCTGAGTAGAAACTATTATGGTGCTATGATGGTGGAGCTGGGAGAAGCCGATGCGTTGATCTCCGGTTTGTCCAATGATTACCCAAAAACCATTTTACCGGCACTGCAGATCATTGGCGTAGCCAGTCATGTAAATCGAGTGGCCGGGATGTATATCCTGAGTAGTAATAGAGGTAACTATTTCTTTGCAGATACCACAGTCAATCTCAATCCGGATGTTGATGCTTTGGTGGATATCATTGGTCTGACGAAAAATGCCGTTCGTTTTTTTGATACGGAACCTAGCATAGCAGTATTGAGCTATTCAAACTTTGGTTCTGCCAAAGGAGATGTTCCGGTGAAGACGGCAAAAGCAGTAGCACAGGCCAAAGAAAAATGGCCTGATCTGATCATCGATGGTGAACTTCAGGCCAATGTGGCCCTGAATAAACAGCTTCTCAAAGAAAATTACCCGTTTAGTATACTGGCAAATCATCCTGTAAACACCTTTGTCTTCCCAGATCTCGATTCCGGAAATATTGCTTATAAGCTTCTAATGGAGTTGGGAGGCGCGGAAGCCATTGGCCCAATCCTCATGGGAATGAATAAACCCGTTCATGTATTGCAGGTGGGTAGCTCAGTAAGGGAAATTTTCAATATGGTAGCCATTGCCGTGGTTGATGCCCAAATAAATCCTGTAGAAAATGATTAACTATTTGTCTGGTAAGTTGGTAGTGAAAGACCCAACTTATGTGGTAGTGGATATTGGAGGAGTTGGATATGAGGCTAAAATCAGTTTAAACACCTTTGCATCCGTCAAAAACCATGATTCGGTAAAGCTGTATACACATCTTCATATCAAAGAGGATGCGCATACACTTTATGGGTTTTATGAACCTTCGGAAAAGAAACGGTTTTTAGACCTGATTTCTATTTCCGGTGTTGGGCCCAGTACCGGCCTGATGATCCTGTCATCCCTTTCACCGGAAGAATTACAGCAGGCTATTGTACATGACAATGTTCCGGTCATCCAAAAAGTTAAAGGCATTGGCCTTAAAACAGCTCAAAGGATTGTGCTTGAGTTAAAGGATAAAATGAAAAAAGAGGGACTATTGGATAAATCTGTGGATATTTCGATCAAATTTGACAATACATTGAGGACAGAAGCGTTATCGGCTTTGACCACTTTGGGAATAGCCAAACCAGCTGCTGAAAAAAGTGTTGATTTGGTATTGAAAGAGCACGGCCAGGAAATTAAACTTGAAGACTTAATCAAACAGGCATTGAAGAGAGCCTGATTCGTACTTTTATTTCATTTGTTTGAATTCAAAAGCCTACATAATAGTATTCTTAAGTGTAGCGTTGTTTTTTGGTTGGGAAGCTGAAGCAATCACCCTGGATGCGTCTTTGATATATATCCCATTGCCGGATACTATACCTGAAGATACCATCCCGCCCGATTCAGTCGGGCCTTACGAGCCTTCCTATATGCCAACTTACCAACCTGACTATCGCTTTGGAGATCCTTTTTCCAATCGGACAAGCTCTTCTCCGCTTCTTCTGACCGATCCTTCCAGCATAGACCTCCAGGTAGAATACGATTCAGGCATCAATTATACGGTCTATGAACGCATTGGAGATGTGAATTTCCGCCCGATGACTACCATGACTTTTGATGAATATGACAAATACAATGACCAGCAAATAGTTAATGAATACTTCAAAGAACGATCCGCAGGACTGGATGGTGAGAGTGCTGTGAGTGGGAGGAGCCTCATCCCTCGGCTCTATGTAGGCCCCGTTTTTGATCGGTTGTTTGGTGGAAGTTATGTAGATATTCAACCCAATGGATTTGTCAACCTCGACTTTGGTGGCAGATTCCAGCGTATCAATAACCCGGCAATTCCTCTCCGTCAGCAACGAAATGGGGGCTTTAATTTCAACCAGCAGATATCACTCAACGTGGTTGGAAAGGTAGGAGAAAAGCTTGCCATCACAGCCAACTTTGACAATAACAACACTTTTGATTTTCAAAATAACCTTAAGGTAGAGTACACAGGTTATGAGGAGGACATTGTAAAGAAAATTGAGATTGGAAATGTGAGTATGCCTGTTTCCAACAGCCTGATGACGGGTGCTCAATCCCTTTTTGGAATTAAAACGCAACTCCAGTTTGGGAAGCTGTTTGTAACGAGCGTGCTTTCGAGACAACAAGGCCAAAGTGAAGTGTTAACCATCGAGAGTGGTTTTCAGGGGCGTGAATTTGAGGTAAGGGCTTCTGATTATGATGAGAACAGACATTTTTTCCTGGGACACTTCTTCCGTGAAAACTATCAGAATTGGTTAGGGAATCTTCCTCAGATCACCTCGGGGGTAAACATCACCCGGGTGGAGGTTTATCTGATCAACAGGACCCAGGATACCCGAACCACCCGAAATGTGGTTGGATTCATGGATCTGGGAGAAGGAAACAGGATTTATCGTCCGGGTAATCCAAATATCGGCAATGGGATTGGCAATGTACCTACCCAAAATGAGGCAAATAACCTCTATACTGCCATTTCAAATAATTCTAGTGTAAGAAACTCCAGTGAGACCTCCGGTGCCCTACAAAACAGCTTCGGATTTGTTAACTCCACTGACTATGTACTGATCCAGACAGCCAGGAAGCTTGAAGACAATGAATTTACCATCAATAAGCAGTTGGGGTATATCACCTTGCTGAGGAAGTTGCAGAATGATGAGGCACTGGCTGTTTCTTATGAGTATACCTACAATGGTCAGGTATATAAAGTGGGTGAATTAACTGAAGATTACTCGGGACTGGCCGATGATCAGGTGATCTATATGAAGCTCTTGAGGCCTAATAAGATCAATACCGATGTACCATCATGGGATCTGATGATGAAAAACATTTATAACCTCAATGCCAGTCAGATTGATCCGAATGGATTCACACTCAGGATACACTACCGGGATGACCGCACCGGGATTGATAACCCATCCCTGCACGAAGGTAGAAGGACCAAAGACAAACCCCTTATAGAGTTGATGGGGCTGGACCAGTTAAACCGAAACAATGACAAACAGAAAGATGGGAATTTCGATTTCATTGAAGGCATCACCATTGATACCCGGAATGGGAATGTGATTTTTCCAGTGCTGGAACCTTTCGGAAGTGAGTTGAGAAAATACTTTGATCCCGACACAGAACCAAGTCTCATAGAAAAATACGTTTATGATACCCTGTATCGAACGACCAGAGCTGATGCCCAGCAGGTAGCTGCTCAAAACAAGTACTTCATCCTGGGTAGGTTCAACGCAGGCTCATCAAGTGAGATCGTGTTGCCAGGTATCAATATCGCCGAAAACTCAGTGGTAGTTACCGCGGGAAATACGCCTTTGACAGAAGGCCTGGACTATACGGTAGACTACAACCTGGGCCGGGTCAGGATTATCAATGAAGGGATCCTGAATTCAGGCAAGACCATCAATATCTCTTATGAAAAAGCCGACCTGTTTAATTTCCAGAGCCGATGGCTGTATGGTACCCGGCTGGATTATCGATTCAGTGATAAGTTCAACATTGGAGCTACATTACTCCATCTCAACGAACGCCCCGGAGGAATCACCAGGTACAAGATAGGAGACGAGCCAACGAGTAACACCAAATACGGATTTGACATCAACTATCAGACAGAGGCCAATTTCCTGACCAAGATGGTTGATTTTCTACCTTTGATCAGCACGAAGGAGACCTCTAACCTGCGTTTCAGTGCAGAATTTGCTCAGATGGTGCCCGGCACATCCAACATTGTGGATGGTGAGGGAACTTCTTATATCGATGACTTTGAAAATGCCATTACTCCTTTCAACCTGGCGGGTGCACAGGGCTGGGATTTGGCAAGTACTCCGGTGACAAGAAACAATGAGTTTGACCTGTCAACTCCCGATTCACAATTGGGGATCAACTTTAGAAGAGCAAAGCTCGCCTGGTACAGTGTTGATCCGAACTTTTATAATGGGAATACCCTTGTAAACCAGGCCCCTGAAAACATCACACAGGAAGATTTGGAGAACCATTACATGAGGCCCATCTATCCACAAGAAATCTACAGGCAGAGAGATCCTCAAATCTGGATTACCCCCGAAAGGATCTTCGACATTGTCTATTACCCCTATGAACGAGGTCCTTATAACTATAATCCTAACTTAACTCCGGAGGGATATCTTCCCAATCCTGAGAATAACTGGGGTGGGATCACCCGGGCGATCACCAACGAGGTGGATTTTGACAAAACCAATGTGGAGTACCTTGAGTTTTGGATGATGGATCCGTTTATTCAGGGTGAACTGGGACGAGTGATTGACGGAGTCTTCAATAGCAACAATACCACAGGGGGTGAGTTGGTCTTTAACCTGGGAAGCGTGTCCGAGGACCTGATGAAGGACAATGGCCGACATGCCTTTGAAAATGGCTTGCCTGTAAACGATGATTCATTGAGGGTTGATTTCAACGATTGGGGACGTATCACTACGGAGCCCTTTCTGACAAGAAACTTTGAGAGCACCAAGCAAAATGCCCAGGATATCGGACTTGATGGCCTGAGCAATGCCCTGGAGCGAGAATATTTTGCAGACTTCCTGAGTCAGATCAATGTGGTAGGAGATGGGCTGGAAAAAATCCTGGCAGACCCTTCAGCCGATGATTTTCAGTATTTCCTGGGATCTGACCTCGATAACGGTGATGCAAAGATCCTGGAGCGATACAAAAACTTCAATGGGCTGGAAGGAAATTCACCGGCACAGTCGAATGACCTGGTAAGAGGGTCTAGTCAACAACCTGACAATGAAGATCTCAACAATGACAATACAATCTCTGAACTGGAAGAATACTACGAATACCGAATTCCATTAAGACCTGGTGATCTGGAGATTGGAAAGCACCATATTGTGGATGAAATCACCACCGATGAAAATGACCCAAACGCTGCCAAGTGGTACCTTTTCAGAGTCCCAATTCGTGATCCTGACAATGTAGTTGGCGATATCAGTGGATTCAAAACCATGCGGTATATCAGAATGTACCTTACAAAGTTCCGTCAGCCGGTAGTACTCAGGATGTCTAAACTTCAGCTGGTAGGAAGCCAATGGAGAAAATACCAGGAAACACTCCTTGAACCGGGATTCTATGAGTTGCCTGAAGCATCATCATCGGATTTCAATGTTTCGGTAGTAAATATCGAAGAAAACAGTACCGGATCAGAAACCAAAAACAAGTACCGTGTCCCTCCTGGCATTAACCGGGATAGAGACAATACCACAATTGTCAATCGACAGGTGAATGAACAGTCTCTTCAGGTGTGTGTAGAAGATCTGAAGGATCAGGATGCCAGGGCAGTCTTCAAAAACGTGGATATTGACCTGATCAACTATGGGCGATTGAAGATGTTTTTCCATGCAGAGGTATATAAAGGGGATATGGTGCTTGACGATGAAGTGACTGCCTTCCTGCGATTAGGTACAGACTTTACAGAGAACTACTACGAGATTGAATTACCATTGAAGATCACTCCCCTGGGTGTGTCTAGTAGTAGTGATGATGAATTGAGAAGATTGCTATGGCCCCTGGAGAATGAAATTGACCTTGCCATAGACGAATTGCTTGGTTTAAAATCTACGAGAAACCGAGGGGGATTTGATATCCAGGTGCCTTATCAGCAGCCCTCAGTAGATGGGAAATATAATCTTACCATCAAAGGTAGACCCGATATCAGTACCATCCTGACCATGATGATAGGGGTGAGAAATCCACGAAGCGATGACAACGAGCCAAAATCAATATGTATCTGGGCAAACGAGATGCGGGTAACAGATTTTGATAAGACAAAAGGATGGGCGGCCAATGCCAATGCAAGCGCCAAGCTGGCTGATCTGGGAACCATCAATGCATCTACCCGATATTCTTCCATTGGGTTTGGGAGCATCCAGGAAAATATTCAGCAAAGGGATCGCGCCGAAACTTTTCAATATGACATCTCAGCCAACCTCAACCTGGATAAATTCCTGTTTCCTGAAAAGACTGGTCTGAGAGTGCCTATGTATGCCAGCTACGAAAAATCAAGGACTACCCCACAATTTGACCCCCTTGATCCCGATGTTCCGCTGGAAGCTTCTCTAAATTCAATTTTGTCTGCAACCGAGAGAGAAAGATATCGCAAAATCGTGGAAGACCGGAGTGTGAGACGAAGCTTAAATTTCACCAATGTAGGGAAGAGAAAAGTGAACCCTGAAGCCAATGATCATTTCTTCGATATAGAAAATATTGCACTTTCCTATGCCTACTCTGACATAGTGACCAGCAATGTAAATACAGAAACTTATCTCCAAAAAACCGAAGCTGGAGGACTTTCATATACGTACTCTCCCTCAGCGTTTGTCATTGAACCTTTTAGAAATGTGGATGCTTTCAGTAGCCCATGGCTGAAACTGATCAAGGACATCAACTTTTCTCCTGTTCCTTCTAACCTTTCCTTCAGGGCTGATCTGAGAAGAAGTTTTGTCATGACTCAATTATACAATGATGACCTCACGACAGATAATATCGATCCTTATTATGAGCGCCTTTTTACATTCAACAGGACCTATGCCATGCGTTGGAATCCTATTAAGAACTTAAATCTTGATTATAGCGCGGCAGCAAACGCCGTCATTGATGAAGACTCTGTTGTTGAGGGAGATATCAATACAGGCATAGAGCGAGATTATATCTGGGAGCAGATCAAAGATATGGGCCGGATGAAAAATTTCAGGCAGGATATCAATGCGACGTTCAGGGTTCCTTTTGACAAGATTCCACTTACAGACTGGTTGAGCACTGACCTGAAATATTCTGTTGGCTATAATTGGGTAGCAGGTTCTCTTAATCAAACAGATGAAGATGACAATTTCTTTGGGCATACCATCTCAAACAGAAGGGACAGAGGTGTGGCAAGTAAGGTGGATATGGTAAAGCTTTATAATAAAGTGGATTTTTTGAAACAGATCAATGCACCCCCACGAAGAACGTCAGGAAGTGAGCCGAAAACGTTTAGTCCAGGCAAATCTTTTCTGAGACTATTGATGTCATTGAGATCGGTCACTGCTAATTATAATATACGAGAGAGCACAACCCTGTCAGGGTTTGTGGTTACACCATTTTTACTCGGAATGGATAGTGCCTGGAATGCTCCGGGTTGGAATTTCATTCTGGGAGGTCAGGATGCCGGGATCAGACATGAGGCAGCCAGCAATGGATGGCTATCCAGAAGTCCGGTGCTCACTTCTCCTTTCCAGCAAACTTTCAGCACAGACATAGATGTGAGGGCAGCCATTGATCCGGCACCTGATTTTAAGATCTCTCTGGATGCCAAAAGGACCAATACCGCTAATTTCCAGGAGATTTTCAGATACGACCCCGGTCTGGATACCTTTAGTAGCCTGACACCCGCAAGATCAGGAAGCTATAACATTTCCTTCATATCCATTAAGACGGCATTCGGGCAAAATCGCACGGATAATACGTCTCTCACTTATGAGAAATTTTCTGAAAATATTGATGTAATCCAGGGGAGATTGCAGGGTGTGAACCAAAATGGAGAGTTTAACCGGCTTTCACAGGATGTATTGATACCTTCCTTTTTGGCTGCCTATTCGGGGCAAGATCCCACCCAGTCAAGCCTGAATCCATTCCCGACAATCCCGGTACCCAACTGGCGGTTGGATTACACAGGGCTGTCAAAGATTCCCGGACTATCTGATCTTTTCTCTTCAGTGTCAGTCACCCATGCCTACAGATCGGCATTTAACGTAAACAACTACACCAACTCACTGAAATACAGCAATAATATTACCCTGAATAACAATATACTGGACTATCCAGAAGCCACTATCATAGATCCTCAAACGGGAAATCTTGTGCCGGTTTACATCATTAATCAGGTTTCCATTGCAGAGCAGTTCTCCCCATTGATGGGTATCAATGTCAGAACAAAGAAAAACTTATCAACAAGGATAGAATATAGAAAAGAGCGGAACCTTTCATTGAATATGTCCAATGCCCAGATCACAGAAGTAAGCAATAATGATGTGACCCTCGACTTTGGTTTGACGAAGGAGGACTTCAAACTTCCATTCAAGATACAGGGGAGAACGGTAGCCCTGGAAAATGACGTTACCATCAGGGTGAGCATGACTATTAGGGATTCCGAAACAATTCAAAGGAAACTAGAAGGCGAAAATACGGTCACAAATGGTAATACTAACTTTCAATTAAGACCCTCGTTGACATATAAACTGAATGATCAATTGGATTTAACCATGTATTTTGAAAGAAGTGTGACCGATCCGAAGATCAGTTCGTTCAGGACAGCTACCACTGCCTTTGGCACTCAATTAAGATTTGGATTGGCACAGTAGTGAATCGAATAATTGATATAATTTTAAAACCGAAAAAATATTACCATCTAACAAAAAAGCATACTTATGAATATTCCTGAAAATCTCAGCTATACCGAAGACCACGAATGGATTAGAATTGAAGGCGATACCGCCTTTGTGGGGATCACTGATTTTGCTCAGGGTGAGCTGGGTGACATTGTTTATGTTGAAGTTGAGACCATCGGGGATGAAATTGCGGCAGGTGAAATCTTTGGGACCGTTGAAGCTGTTAAAACTGTTTCAGATCTTTTTATGCCCGTTTCCGGTGAAGTGCTTGAATTTAACGGTCAGATCGAATCAAATCCTGAAGTGGTTAATTCCGATCCCTACGGAGATGGCTGGCTCATCAAATTGAAGATTACCGATAAAGGAAACAAATTGTTGTCTGCAGAGGAATACAAATCCTTAATCGGACAGTAAGCCTTGAAGACCCTTACTACCATCTTACTGGTTGTATGGTCGCTGATTATGGCCTGGTTGTTACTCACTCCCGGATCGCCCGATGTGAGTGATTACTTTTTCGACGGAGCCGATAAGCTGGCGCACTTTTCATTATTCCTTGGGTGGAGCTTTTTGATGACACTGAGAGGATTATACGGTTCGATGAATACACGGGTGATGCTGTTGGTGGTCATTTGTGTATCACTCATTCTTGGAGCAGGCACTGAACTTTTGCAAGGGATCATTCCCAACAGGTCCAGGGAGTTAATAGACTTTTTTGCCGACGTTTTGGGGGCAATTGGTGGTTTGTTTTTAGCTTTTGCCGTGAAAAGAATACTTCCCGCTAAATAATTTCAAACTAAATATTTCGTTTTCATCCAGAGATTTGTTATCTTAGTAGAACGTTTTTTAAGTGTTTTTGAGAAAAAGGAACTTTTGCAGCTATTAATAAAGTTTTATAATACATATATTTGAAAGCACAATATTCTGGGAAAAGATAATTATTTAGAATTATGGAATTGAAGAAGAATCCGAAAGCCGATCTAAACAGGAAGTACGGGCTTTTTCTTAACGTTGGGTTAAGTATCAGCTTGTTGCTTGTGATCGCTGCCTTCGAATGGCCAACATACGACGACAGCGGATTGGTAGATCTAGGCCAGGTAAATGATGACTTTGAAGACATCATGGAGATACCTCCTACCGAGCAGCCGCCACCACCACCACCAAAAATTCAGCTTCCTGAGATCATAGAGGTACCTGATGAGGAGGAAATTGAAGAAGAGATCGAGTTGGATCTTGACGTGGAAGTTACAGAAGAGACTGTGATAGAAGATGTGGTTTTCGAACCAGAAGAGGAAGAAGTTGAGCAGGTCTTCACCATTGTGGAAGATCAGCCAGAATTCCCGGGAGGTTTGCAAGCTTTCTATAAATACGTGGGTGATAACATGAAATATCCTTCACAAGCTCGTAGAATGGGTATTGAAGGAAGAGTATATGTGCAGTTCGTTGTTGACAAAAGTGGAAACGTGACTGAAGTTGAAGCTGTAAAAGGTATCGGCGCAGGATGCGATGAAGAAGCTGAGCGTGTGCTGAGAGAATCACCACAGTTTAAGCCAGGTAAGCAACGAGGTAGACCAGTGAAGGTAAGAATGGTACTTCCTATTATCTTCAAGCTGAGCAACTAAGATTAAATCATACAGAATATACAGACCCCGTTCCTTATGGATCGGGGTTTTTTGTTTTATAGCCCCGCAAAAAGCTTAGCGCTATTTATTAGTTTAGTAGAATTCATATTAATCTGAAATGATAACTCCATGAAACTACTCCCTCACAGTGAACTACTGAAGCTCAAACGCTGGAATACCCCTACTATCTACAACGGATGGGAACAGATCACCCAACATGACAGGACAAAAGGACACTTCAATCTGGAGGAGACCCGTGACTTCATGCCACAAATGGGCCCAATGGTGGGTTATGCTGTGACTGTGATCTGTGAGCCCAGTAACTCCAGGCACAAGGAAAATACAAATGCATGGTCGGAGTATAGAGCGTATGTGAGTACCATTCCATCACCCAAGATTGTTGTGGTCCAGGATCTGGATAAACCCAATCATGTCGGGTCATTCTGGGGTGAGGTCAACGCCAATGTACACCGTGCTCTTGGATGTGTTGGAACCATTACTGACGGTTGCATTAGAGATGTAGATGAAATGACCAATGCGGGCTTTAAGGCCATAGCAAGTAGGATGTGTGTAGGCCATGCATACAGTACGCCAGTGGCCTGGGGAGAACCGGTGCAGGCATTTGGATGTAAAGTGAATTCAGGTGCTTTGATTCATGCAGACAAACATGGGTTTCTGGTCGTTCCGGAAGAAGATATGGATGCGCTGTATGATGCATCATGCTTTATGGATGCCAATGAATGCAATACAGTGATAGAAGCTGCGCGAAATGCATCAGGAAAAACACATACCGAAATACTCCAAAGCCTCAAAGATGCTTCGGCAAAATTCCAAAGTGCAGCTAAAGAGAAGTTTGGAAAGAAAGGTGAGTGGTAACATTTTGCCCGGGATATTTCCGGGCAATGATTTATCGCACTTACTTAGACGGACACGTCCTGTAACCAAATATGGCATAGATCGGGCAAAAACTAACCAGACTCGTCACCAGGAAGATTCCTCCAAGTACAAGTAATACAGCCCCAACTGTGCCCGTGATGGTACCGGTAAAATAAAGAACAGCAACAATTGCAGCGATCGAAATTCTAATGATCCGGTCTGCAGAACCCATATTCTTTTTCATCATTCAATATTTATAGGTGTTCAATTATCAATACAATCCCCGTCGCAAGTGATATACAGACAAGGCATATCAATATCAGCTTGAGAAGATTGCTTTTCATTATCATACTAAGGTAAGCGGTGATTATCAGTCAAAATGTGACAAAAGTCACAATACGAAAGGATTTCTGACATGATAGTTTGCCAGGTAACTTAATTCATCGCTATGATTCGCTTCTTCCAGAAAACATCCAGGGTCTCCTGAACCCCGGCTGCCTCATCAGATCTACCAAGCATTTTGAGCGCTTCAATCTTACCTCTAAGGGCTTTCGACCGGTTGGTTCTGTTTTCCAGGCTTTGATTAAACTGAGTCAGGGCTTCTTCCGCTCTGCCTTTGGAGAGCAGCCACTCCCCATATTGCTCAAATGAGGGATAGGCTATGAACGGTGGTCCCGGATCATAGCTGCCACTTGCTTCGAGTCTGGTCGCTTCTTTCAAGTGTTCTTCAGTGGCTTTCTCATTATTTTGAAGCATAGCAATTAAAGCTCCCATCTGATGAATGATTACTCCTGATTTGATTATATCCTCTTTGGTAGGCGCAAAACGTGTTGGACCAGCACTGCAAAGGGCAATTCCATCTTCACCCACGAGAAGTTTGGCTGCTTCTATGTGTAGTTGAAGTTTATCACGCTCTAAGGCTATTTGGGCAGCATCATTTTGATCAAATGCCAGTAAGCTGTTGAAAAAGTGTTTTTGGGATTTTGCTCCCAATCCCAATTTACTATAATCCACATCCACAGGTTCCTGATCGTCCAACCATACGCCACTTTCGATGCGCTGTTCGTTTTGCATCATGATGGTATAGGCTAGTGATGCTGTCGAATCCTGGTTATAGCTGATCATCTCTTTCATGAGTTGACTGGCTTTTTCGTAGTTGCCTTGTTGGAGATAACCATAGTGCAGCCAGGCCATGGAATGATAACCTCTGTCACTCCCCGTGAGTCCTTTCCTTTCAATTCTGTTTAAGCTGGCCTGGTAAGAATCCACATTTGAACTAACTACCTCATTCCACATCCCCAGGGCCACATAAATATGAGATGGCATATGTAGCGCATGTGCAGCATCAGGAGCTACCTGAGCATACTCATTGGCAGCTGCTACTGCGAGTTTTGCAAATTCCGGATTGTCATTGGAGTGAATCATGTAATGGAGAGCTCCCGGATGCGTAGGATTTTCTTTTATAATGCCAGCTGCCACCTCTGCCGACTTGCTCAGGTATTCCCGGCTGTCATAATCTGCCCACATAAGTGCAAGTGAGTAGAAAGCCGCAACTTCAAGATCACCAGGATATTTCTTATAGAGCGTTTCCATATGATATGCATATTTTTCATTGCGTTCTTTCAGTTCGCCATCACCATATAATATTTCTATGCCTTCCCAAAAATCCCTTTCCAGCCCTTCTTTAGCCTTATTCAACCTTTCTTCCCTTGTGTCTCCGAGTTTAGACATAACCTTTCTCCCTTCTTCCACATTCTGAAGACCCCACAAAGCCTTATAATTACACATTGCTTCGCCCCAGTAAGTCATCACCTCATTTTCATCAGCTTCCTGAGCTTCAACGAAGGCATCCTTAGCATCGTCATATTCAAAACTATGAAGGAGTAATAGTCCTTTGTTGAACCCTGCAGTGGCTTCCGGTGAAACGGGAAAACGATAATTGATTTCACCCAGCGTATACTCATCTCCAGCTGTTTCCTTGGCGGGACTACAGCTGATCATAAAGCCCGTTAGAAATGACAGATAGCAGATCTGACGGAGGTTGTAATTACTTTTCATGGATAAGCCGTTAAAATGGATATTCAGAGTGCAGAGAGAGTTAATTCACCCTGTATAAAGCTAATCAATTTTCAGGAGATTTTGAATAAGAAATGGGTCTGCCAGGTAGGTCATAGAGATCACCCTGAAAAGTGTAGACTGAAATCTTAGAATTGAAGTTGTTCCGTATGGTCAATACGGAGTTTTCTCGGAAGCCCGTAGACGGAGACCTTAATTACACCACTGTAATTGATTTCAATTTCATTACCTCCGAAGATGCTTAGTATTCCCTTAATCACACCGATGTCTCCGATTTGAATGGTAGCATCCAAAGGCACTTTAAATTCAGATTCCGGCTGTATTTTCAGGTTCATAGATTTATTGATCTGACCAATCACCCGATCTTCTGTTTTTACATCAATGGCTACTTCTCTCAGGGTCATGCCGCGTTTGTTTGGGTTATAGAATACTGCATCACCATTTAGGTCTGCTGTTTTCCCTTTAAACCGGGTGACCGTGAGCTTTTCTATCCCAAGGAATTCAGGAGCCTCCCTCGTAGCTGCGCATTGTAAGAAAAGGGAAGCAATGAAAATAAATGTAACCAATCGATTCATGACCTCAAAGATAGGTGTAACAAGCACTTTGACTACTTGAATTTCTTACTTCCTTAATTCTATAAGGTAAATTTTTGATAAAATATAACTAAGGTTATAGTTCATAAACTAAAATTTTAGTTATATTAGAATAATGTTTAACTAATGATATAGTTATGGAATCAAAAAAGAATAAAAAAGCAGATCTTGAGAGGATGTATAGACTTTTTCTCAATCTGGGATTATGCACAAGCTTACTGCTTGTGATACTAGCCTTCGAATGGCCGGCACATCGTGATGGCAGATATGTAGATCTGGGTGGAGTAAAAGATGACTTTGAAGATATTTTGGAAATACCACCCACTGTACATTTACCGCCACCCCCGCCGAAAATTCAACTTCCCGTGGTTATTGAGGTAGAAAATGAGGTGGAGTTAGAACCGGAACCTGATGTAGATCTTGATATAGAGGTTACCATTGATACAATCATAGAAGAGGTTGTTAAACCAAAGGAAGAGGAGGTTGATGAGGTTGTTGACATTGTAGAAGTTGACCCACAGTTCCCTGGTGGAATTCAAGCATTCTATAAATATGTAAGAGAAAACATGAAGTATCCTTCTCAGGCAAGAAAAATGGGAGTTGAGGGACGGGTTTTTATCCAGTTTGTCGTAGATGAGAAGGGTAATTTGTCAGAGGTCAAAGCAATCAAGGGTATTGGAGCTGGTTGTGATGAGGAAGCTGAGCGTGTGTTGCGAGAGTCACCGAGGTTTATCCCCGGAAAACAACGAGGCAGACCTGTAAAAGTGAGGATGGTAATGCCAATTGTATTCAAATTGCATTGAACAGGATGTGCCTGGCCTCAGTGCCAGGTATATTTCGTGCTGGCTAGTGGATCCAGTTTACTGAACTCCCTAAAATCCTTGCCTTGATTGCTATGCCACCAATCGAAATAGGCTTTGGCTGCTTCTTCAAGCGTGATATTACTGGGGAGGAGTTCAAGCTCATCTGTGTTCCTCGTCCTGAGTATAGGATTCAAAGAGGGGAAATTCATGACCAAATGGTCACTTTGTGTATCAACCGCCCGGATAGACTCAATGGTCCATAAGACTAATATCCCCAGTTCACAGTCTTCCATGTAAAAGGATGAAATGGGGTTTCTTGGAAATGCTTCGATGAAATCGGTTTCGTTGCGATAGGCAAGCAAAACCGGAATATCCTCTGGCGTGAGATCGGGCAATGTACTCAATTCATATTGACCGCTTTTTAGCAATTCAACATAGGTCTCAACGTCCATTTTAGTCGGAGCGTTATCATCCTCCCGGCAACCTAACAGTCCTAAGGTCAAAATGAACAACGCGATCCAATAAGAAGGTTTCATCCTGTTTTTTTATTCTAAGATAAAACAAATCCGTTAATTGTAAGAACTGATTAAGATTAATAATTCACGGTGACTTTATCGTGAGGTGTGTACATTAAAGTAAAGATGAATTCAATTTAATTATTTACTGGAAGCTATCGAAACGCTCTTGCCTGAGGACTGAAATTTCATCCATGATTCCAGACTTAAATGTAAAGAATTCATCAGGGGCCATAAGTGGTTCCAGGCGATCAAGCCCGGATTCGGCATAGTTGAATAACATTTGTTTTACACTCTCTTCTATATATGCTTTCAATAGTCCCGGGTGATTGGGATTGGCGTCTGTAGCTTTTACCAGCAGATCGTAAGCACTCATATTGGATTCTGAAGATATCCTTTTGGCGATTTCTATGATGAGTGGTGCGTTGTAAGCATTCTTCTCCGCCAGATCTACCAGTTTATTGAATGTGGCCGAATCTGGCATATTGCCCCGGGTCAACTCCAGCGTTGCCAGTTGTAAATCCCAGTGTTCCCCGGCCATATAGGGGCTGAATAGTTTCACATATTCATCACTTGATGCTGGATTTCCGATTAGTTTTTCCTGATAGATTTTCATCCAAAGCCCTTCAATAAACCGTTGATCCGCCTTCGATAGAATCTTGCCAACTGTTTCGGTGTCGAGTGACTCATAATTATAATACACATACGACTGGGTCATTTCTTCCGAAAGCTCACTGCCGGTTTGCATCGTTTCTATGTCTGCTTTCAGAGAGACAAAGAAGCTGTCAATGGCTGCAAATTGATCCAACCTGTAATAGACTTCTTCCAGTTGATTCAATTCCAGCAGGGTGGCTATGAGGTTTATTCTGGCTTCCTGGTTGCCGTAGCTGATGGCTTGTTCAAAGGATTCTCTTGCAAGAGGTAGGATATGTTGTTCAAGTGCCATTTTTCCCTTTTGGTTATAGAAGATACCTTTCCAGTTGTTGGAACCCTGAAAGATCATATCGTCCATCAGGATAAAAGCCTGGTTGATATTGCCCATCAGATAGCTTCTGACGGCCACAGCTTGCTTTGCTGAGCGAAAGAGCTCTTCATTCATCGGCACATTCATGGCATTAAGCAGAAAATTGTTTTCTTCCGGGTCATCACTCTTCCAGGAATAATTCACCAGGTAGGTACCCTTATGAAGCGGAAGCTGACTTTCCCTGAAGGCAATACTATCTAGCGGCATTGTGGCAGCTACATTATTTTGCAGGGCACTTGCCAGCACATTAGACTTTACAGCCAGATTTTCAATCTCATAGATCTCCGTCAATGATGCGCTGTCCGGAGCGTCGCGCACCACCAGGTAGTTTGTATGATTGGCCTCGTTCCAGCTACCTGTGGAGGAAGTATTTGCAAGATACTTACGGGCAGAATCCAGACTGCCGATCTCAGTGAATAACAAGCCCAGGTTGTTTTTCAGGTAGCTATTATCAGGAAAATCCAATAGACCTGTCTGCAGCGCAACGATGGCTTCGGTTTTTTCGTCCATCATCTCTGCTGTACGACTCTGATTGATATAGGCCTGTGCTGACGGATATCTGTAGGTAGCTCTTTGAAACCTGAAGTTAGCAATTTGAAATTCTTCCCTTTCCAGGTGGTGCATACCTAGCTGGTAATTAGAGAAATGATTGTCATGCCCAAAGATCCGGGCTTCATCAAAGTATCTCACGGCCAGGTTTTGATCACCTTCTGTCTGCGCCTGCACACCCAGGTAGTTGTAATGACCACTTCTCATGAGGAAATAGGGCTGTTTCTGTGCCAGAAAGAAAAATGCCGTGATGGCAGCAAGTCCAGCCAGCCTGGCAGATATATAAGGAAAGTTTTGCGAATTGTAAACGATCTTAAAAACCTGTAATCCCTTGCTCAAAGGATTGATGAAATTGAGTACAATATAAGCAAGGAAAAAAGTACTAAAAGCCAGGTGGGTGTAAATGATAAAGTAGAGGAAGTTCTGATAGGCCGGATCGTTGCCTCGAAACATGTTATGAGCCAGAAATGACAGGGTGATCAATCCCAGGGCAAAAAAGAGCACCCTGGCATTACCCAGTTCAATAAACTTTGTAAATCCAATTTCTTTATACCAGAAGCTCCAGCAAGCTATCACAGAAGAGATGATAAACAGGACAAAGGGATCAAAAAATCGAACATCCAGCGGTATAAGATCCGCCATATCAGCATAGTACAGACCGATTAACAACAGGTAGCAGAACCCGAATACCATCAGGTGTTTTTCGCTGTTTTTACTTCCCTTTACCCTGCTGACAAGGTAAAGTATTCCAAAAATATTTTCTTCTGCGATGAGTATCAGAAAAAGTAGCGCAATGATCTGTAGTGAAAAATATCCGTTGGTGATCAGGTGATCAATCAGCAGGTCGGTAGGTATTCCGATGAAGAACCAAAGCATGATTGTGATCGCATAAAGTATCAGAATTCGATACAAAAGCGAGATTCTCCAAAATGCCTGAAATGTGTAGGCGGGAATCAGGTAGCTCAAAAAGAGTATGGCAGTAGCGTATCTGCTAGAGGAAGAAAGACCAAATGCACCAAGCTCTTCCAACCGGAGAAAGAAGAAGAAAAACACAATGACCAAAGAAAAACCAATAAATATCCCACGAGACAGTGTAGAGCTTACAGCGATGACTGTGGCCATTCCAAAAAAATAAATGGCCACAAAGATGACATCTATTGCAAGGTAGCGATTGATTGGCCCTGCGTTGAATACTTCAGAGAGCTTATAGATCATGCCCTTGAAATCGAGTAGGAAGGGACCTTTCTGGAAGGTATGAACGATTAGACTTTCACTATTTGCCTTGGCGATGATCCCCCATGAGATAGATGAATCATATCCGTTAAAATAGAAGAAACAAAAGGCTAAGACCGCCAGAGTATAAATTCCCAGGAAAATTTTTTGAGTCAGATCATAGCCACGAAACATAATTACTCGAGTACTTTCGGTACACGGAAATACTGATCGTCATGGGCAGGGGCATTCTTCAATCCTTTTTCTCTCGATAATACCTCACCAACTTTGTCTTCTCTTAATGCATTCACTTCAAAAGACATGTTAGTAAGTGGTTCTATCCCTTCAGTATCCACTTCATTCAACTCTTCTACCCAGTCCAGGATCTCTTCCAGGTCTTGCTTGAGCGACTCCTCTTTTTCTGGCTTCAAATCCAGTCTTGCCAGATGAGCAATCTTTTGCAGAACTTCTCTATTGATCTTCATAGTTGCTTATGACATGTTTAGTGAATTCACTATTTACTGGAGCCAAAAACAGATGTCATCACAGTTTAATGGCCCTGATTTACCAGGGCTTTGCCCTTGGATTGATGCACAATATTAGTGAACGCAACTAACTTTTACCCATCAGTTTGTATCTTATTCGCTTTATTCAGTTCATTTTGAATGACTTCGTAGATTTTATGTTTCAGTACATCAACTGATTCATCAGAAGAGCCCGTAGGTATAACGGGTTTATGAATCACAATCTTGCAAACCATCCTTTTAAATAAGTGTTTATTGTTGTCCGGTAGTATCTGGTGGTTATTTATAAAAGACACAGGTAGTATCGGGATCTGCTTTTGTACAGCCAGTTGAAATGCCCCATCCTTAAATGATCTCATCATGGGTGGATTTTCACTTACGATCCCTCCTTCCGGGAATATCGCCAGATTGTAGTGGTCCAATGCCTGCTTTGCCACACCAAAGCTATATTTTATACTTTTCAGGCTGGACCTGTTCACCGGGATATGGATTTTGCGATACATATATCCAAAAACAGGAATGGTTACCAGTGAGCTTTTGCCATAAAACTTGAATAAGAGTGGCAGAAGACCCATGGCTGGAATATCCAGGAATGAGAAATGATTGGCACACAGAATATAGCGTTGATCCTTTTTGGGTTGGGTTTCGTAGGTGATCCGGTAAGGAATAAATGAGAGTTTAAAGAATAGTTTTGCCCAATAGTGGTTAATTTTCAAAGCCAGGAAATGCCAGCTGTTCCTTTGGGCAATGATCAGGAAGGGAATCAAAAAAACAATAAACAAGCTGATGAAAACAGCAATGATGTACAGGGAATACAATCTTGTAAGTATCTTCACTTCCTTAAAAAGTCAGTAGCCGTTTTTATTGATTTAAAATAACACAAAAAATTTAGCTGTGACAGTTTTAGATATTCAGAGTGTCAGCAAAGCCTACAATGGTCATCAGGCGCTTAAAGATGTCAGTATTCAAATACCCCAGGGCA
The DNA here is from genome assembly GCA_965228595.1 of Cyclobacteriaceae bacterium. GTDB lineage: Bacteria > Bacteroidota > Bacteroidia > Cytophagales > Cyclobacteriaceae > UBA7330. Next base: position 2,874,463 of record OZ245828.1, read on the forward strand.
GCATCTTTGGTTTGTTGGGTCCGAATGGAGCAGGAAAGACCACGCTCATCCGGATTATTACCCGGATCATCGAGCAGGATAGCGGTGAAATTTTCCTGAACGGATCGCGTATCACTACCAGGATGGTACGGGAAATCGGGTATTTACCAGAAGAACGGGGCCTCTACAAGAAAATGAAAGTAGGGGAGCAGCTCCTCTACCTGGCCCAACTCAGAGGGATGTCCAAAGCAGAAGCAACCAAAAGGATCTATGAATGGCTGGAAAGACTCTCCCTCACGTCATGGATCAGGAAAAAGGTAGAGGATTTGTCGAAGGGGATGGCACAAAAAGTGCAATTCATTGCCACGGTACTTCATCAGCCTCAATTATTGATCTTAGATGAGCCTTTTTCAGGGTTTGATCCCGTAAATGCCAATCTGATTAAGGATGAAATTCTCAGGCTTAGAGATCAGGGTGCCACGATCATTTTTTCTACACACAGGATGGAGTCAGTAGAAGAGTTATGTGATCACATTGCATTGATCAACAAGTCCGAAAAGATCCTTGAGGGACCTAAAGTTGAAATTAAAAATCAGTTTAAAGATGGCACATATATAATTACCCATCAGCATTCGTTGAATGGCTCAAATGGGTTTAATGTGTTGAGCACTTCACAGGATGAATTTGGAAGGCTGGCCACGATGATCCAGGATACGGAAGGCAAGGGATCGAATGCCATTCTTCAATCGATTATGCAAAATACTGAGGTGTATTCGTTCATAGAGAAGGTGCCTACCATCAACGAGATCTTCATCAAAAGTGTAAAGGAGGAGACCCATGCATAATATTTTTCTGGTCATTAAGAGAGAATACCTGAGCCGGGTAAGGAAGAAATCATTTTTGGTGATGACCATCGTAGGTCCGTTGCTTTTTGCTACCCTCATGGTTGTCCCTGTCTTCCTGATGGATCAGGGAGCTGATGGCAAAGCGATTTTAGTGTTAGATGAAAGCCATTTATTTGGGCATGTTTTTGAGGATGAAGAAAAGATCATCTACGCTTACAATACCATCGAGGACGAGGAATCGGCAAAGAGCATGATACAGGAGGGAAAGTTTGATGGATTGCTCATCATCCCCGACCGATCAATTGATGATCTCTCAGAGGTTTCCTACTATTCTATGTCCAATCCCAGCATATCTTCTTTAAATCATCTGGAAAGGAAGCTAAGGAACGAAATTGAACAACAAAAGCTGATCCGTTCCGGTCTGGATCAGGAATTTTTGGACAAGCTCAAAGCCAGGGTATCCGTCAGTGCCTACAGCATCTCTGAATCAGGGACCGAAACACAGGGTAGCGCTGTTGGTGCCACTGCTGTAGGATACATTGCCTCCTTTTTGATCTACATGTTCATATTTATCTACGGGGCCATGTGCATGCGTGGCGTGATAGAAGAAAAGAACAGCCGGATCATTGAAATCATCGTTGCTTCGGTAAAGCCATTTCATCTAATGATGGGCAAGGTGCTCGGTATTGCCAGTGTTGGGTTATCTCAGCTGTTGCTTTGGATCACACTTACATCTGCCATCATGCTTGGAAGTGGCCTGGTATTTAGTCAGACCATGCAGCCTCCTGCAATGGGCCAGATCGAACAGCTGGATCCGGGCAATGAAGTATCGGCAGGGAATCCCCTGGAGCCAGTGCTTCAGGTGGTAGACTCACTCAATATTCCACAGGTAGTTCTGGCCTTCGTTTTCTTCTTTGTCAGTGGATATCTTTTCTATGGCGGCTTATTTGCAGCAGTTGGTTCAGCAGCGGATAGTGACGCTGATGCTCAACAGTTTATGCTCCCGGTCACAATTCCGTTGATTTTGTCTATCATGTTGTTGGGCGTGGTACTCAATGATCCGAATGGCACCCTGGCCTTTTGGCTGTCCATGATTCCCTTTACAGCTCCGGTAGTGATGATGATGCGTGTGGCATTTGGTGTCCCTTTTTGGGAGCTTGGCTTATCTATGGTTTTTATGATCGCCGGGTTTATCTTCATGATATGGTTTGCCAGCAGGATCTATCGTGTTGGAATTCTGATGCATGGCACCAAAGTGAATTATAAAGTTCTGGCCAGGTGGTTTATGTCGAATCAATAGCTTTAAGCCTCAATAGTTATTTATGGCGAAACGTTTAAAAGAAGTAACCACTGTTAATTTATATCCGGAGCGGCCAAACTTCAAGTGGATTGTATTAATCCTTTCATTCACCATTGGTGTAGGGTCAATCGTTTATACCAATGATTTGGTAAAAAAGATCAGGGAAAGGGAGAGAAAGCAGATAGATCTGTATGCACGCACATTAGAATATGTAGCCAATGATCAGGATGATCCGAATGTAGCATTTATGTTGGAGGAAATAATCCAGGCTAACAAAACCATTCCTGTGATCCTTACCGATCAGCATGGCAACCCTGAGGATTACAAAAATCTCCCGAAAGTCAATGACTTTGATTCTCCCAAAGAACGAAGAGCCTATCTGCTCAAGGAAGTAGAGGAAATGAAAGAGTTGCGTGAACCCATTGTGCTTACGTTGCTGGATAGTGACAATCAGATCTATGGCTACAAGTTCATTTATTACAAAAATTCATCCTTGCTCACAGAGCTCAGGTTTTACCCCTATGTACAGCTCTCGGTTATTGCCATTTTTGTCTTCATCGCTTTTGTGGTGTTTAACTACTCACGATCAGCAGAGCAAAACCGGGTTTGGGTTGGACTAGCCAAAGAGACAGCCCATCAGCTGGGTACGCCACTTTCTTCTCTGATGGCCTGGGTAGAGTATTTCAGGGCCACCTATCCCGATCAGGAGGAGATCATCAATGAGCTGAATAAGGATATCGAGCGACTTGAGCGAATCACGGAGCGTTTTTCCAGCATTGGTAGTGTCCCTCAGCTCAAAGAGGAAAATGTTTACAACCTGGTACAGGAAGTAGTAAAGTACCTCGAAAAGAGATTGTCTACCAAGGTCAGTATTTCAGTAACCGTATTCCCTGACGACGATATTTCTGCCAATATCAACCACGCACTATTTGCCTGGGTGATCGAAAACCTGCTCAAGAATGCCGTTGACTCGATGGAAGGGAAAGGCCAGATTTTCATCAAGATATTACAGGTAAATGAAGGTCGGGTAGCCATTGATGTAACGGATACGGGCAAGGGAATCCCCAAAAACAGGGTAAACCAAATCTTTACACCAGGTTTTACTACCAAAAAAAGAGGCTGGGGTCTGGGGCTCACCCTGACCAAAAGGATCATCGAACACTATCACAAAGGCAAGATTTATATCAAGGAGACAGAGATTGGCAAAGGCACGACCTTCAGAATCTTGTTAAGATCCTGATGTTTTAAAATTTTACCTTTCCCGGGTGGAATTTTTGATTTAATTTCGCACCAAAATTCAGAGTTCTCATAAAAAAATTCATAAATGGCTAATAAAGGCAAAATCACCCAGGTAATCGGTCCGGTTGTGGATGTTAGTTTTAATTCAGAAGATGCTAAGCTTCCAAGGATTTACGATGCCTTAAAAGTTGTGAAAGGTGATGGTACAGAAGTAATACTTGAGGTTCAGCAACACCTTGGAGAAGAAACTGTACGTACCGTAGCTATGGATGCTACTGACGGAATGACAAGAGGTATGGAGGTAACTGATCTGGGAACTCCGATTACAATGCCTATTGGAGAAGACATCAACGGTCGACTATTCAACGTGGTAGGACAAGCCATTGATGGAATGGAACAGCCTGAAGGAAAGAAAGGATTGCCTATTCACCGTTCGGCTCCGAGATTTGAAGATCTTTCTACTTCTACTGAAGTTTTATATACAGGAATTAAAGTTATTGACCTGATCGAACCATATGCAAAAGGAGGTAAGATCGGTTTATTTGGTGGTGCCGGTGTAGGTAAAACCGTATTGATCCAGGAATTGATCAACAATATTGCAAAAGCATATGCAGGTCTTTCGGTATTTGCTGGTGTAGGAGAGCGTACCAGGGAAGGAAATGATTTGCTGAGAGAGATGATTGAAGCTGGGATCGTAAATTATGGAGAGGACTTTAAGAAATCCATGGAAGAAGGTGGATGGGACCTGTCCAAAGTAAAGAAATCAGATCTGAAAGAATCCAAAGCAACTTTTGTGTTCGGTCAGATGAATGAACCTCCTGGAGCGAGAGCCCGGGTTGCCCTCTCAGGACTTACGATCGCTGAATACTTCCGTGATGGTGATGGATCTGGTAAAGGAAAGGACATCCTTTTCTTCGTAGACAATATCTTTAGGTTTACCCAGGCTGGATCTGAGGTATCTGCCCTTCTTGGAAGGATGCCTTCAGCGGTAGGTTACCAGCCTACATTGGCAACTGAGATGGGTGTGATGCAGGAAAGGATTACATCAACAAAACATGGTTCAATCACATCAGTTCAGGCAGTATATGTACCTGCTGATGACCTTACTGACCCTGCTCCGGCGACTACATTCTCTCACCTGGATGCAACCACAGTACTTTCCAGAAAGATCTCCGAGTTGGGTATCTACCCGGCTGTAGATCCATTGGATTCTACGTCAAGGATCCTAAGCGCAGAAATCCTTGGAGATGAGCATTACAACTGTGCTCAACGAGTGAAAGAGCTGTTGCAGAGATATAAAGAACTTCAGGATATCATTGCTATCCTTGGTATGGACGAACTTTCTGATGAAGATAAGCTTGTCGTTCACCGTGCTCGAAGGGTACAGAGATTCCTTTCACAGCCATTCCACGTGGCTGAGCAGTTTACTGGTCTTTCCGGAGTGCTTGTAGATATCAAAGACACCATTAAAGGGTTCAATGAGATCATGGAAGGAAAATATGATCACCTTCCTGAAGCAGCTTTCAACCTTGTTGGAACCATCGAAGATGCAGTAGCAAAAGGAGAAAAACTATTGGCTGAAGCTAAAGCATAATTATGTACCTCGAAATAATTACACCAGACGAGAAGATCTTTGAGGGAGAGGTGGAAAGCACCATTTTCCCGGGTAGTGATGGTTCATTTCAGATTTTGAATGGCCACGCTCCATTGATTTCTTCTTTAGCTGCAGGTGATGTGAAGATTGTCTCTATGGTGGATAAAAAGCTCAAAGAGACACATTACGCAATTGATGGCGGAATAGTAGAGGTACTAAACAACAAAGTTGTAGTACTCGCCGAAAGCGTTCCTGAGGAATAATTAGCGAATGATCTTATCAACCGGGAGTGAAATATCTCCCGGATCCAGCATTGCATTGATCAGACTCATTTCGGAGTACTTATTTATGTCCTCCGGTCTGATTACCCTTTCAAAGATGACCTCCTGATGAAGGAGATGCTGTCTTTTTACTCCGTTTAGTAAATAGGAGCTTGGCGTGTACCAGGCGTTTCCCTGCCTGAAAACCAAATTAGCATAGGAAGAGTCAGTTACCAGACCATCTTTGACGATGATGACCTCTTCATTTTCCTGCGCCGGATTCAATAGCTGATTGAGCATGCTTCTGTCCAGATACTTAAATGAGTAATCAAGTGTATCAGAATAGACCAATCGTAGCTTTGAGATATTTTTTGGTAGGTATTTGCTGACACTAATGTCATGATCATGTTCATTATAGGTCAGTCGTACCTTAATTTTTTCATTTCCAGAAAGCTCAGGCATGATCTCATTGAGCTTAGGCGGCATTTTGTCAGGATAAAAATGTCTGAATGTTTGATCGACCCTGACCTGATGATAAGCCAATAGTTGGTACTCGTCTGACCGGAAGCAAATACTTTCAAGAAACCTGAACATATACTTTATCAATCATTTCCTGGTATTCTTTTTCAGGGTCGCTGAGTGCGGTGATCCCGCCACCACTTCTAAAGTAAAGTTTTCCATCCTCATTTTCTATAAACCTGATCATCACTCCACTGTCAAAGATGCTTCCATCAAAATGCCCACAAATTCCTGTGAAGAAATTCCTGCTTGCTTTCTCAGCGTTGTGAATAATTTCCAGCGTTTGTTTTTTGGGAGCTCCTGATATAGAACCTGCCGGAAGCAAACTAAATAGGTTATTCCCCAGGTCTTGGGGATTTTGTAGTGTTCCGACAATTTCGGAACTCACCTGCAATAGCTTCTTATAGGTAGTTTGTAGTTCACTGACAAAACGGAATTTGGTCACATTGACCTTTGAAGCTATCTGGCTTAGGTCGTTGCGGATAAGATCCACAATAGTGATGTGTTCCGACATCTCTTTATGATCTTCCATGATGATGTCTTTGGCATTTGGGACAGATGCATCAATGGTCCCTTTCATGGGGTAGGAATAGATCTTGTCTTTCTCAATTCTGACAAAAGTCTCTGGGGAAAATACTACAAAATCGTTTTTATACCGGATGCGGTAAAGCGCCTGACTTTGAGCAAAAATTTCATCCAGCGTTAGATTGGTTGTTACAGGAGTCCTGAAGGTCAGGTTTGTTAGATAAGAGTTGCCAATTTTCAACTGGTGAACTACCTCATCAAACGCAACTTTAAAATTTTCATATGAAATAGGTTTCTTGTCAAATGAGAAGTCATTTTTGAAACCTGAGGTGCCTGGGGTAGCCGACTGATTAGGAAACTGATACCTTAATTCATCAGCTTGAATTTCATCAGTAGGCTTGATCCATGCTTTTTCTGCTAAGAAATCGGTAAAACAGACAAAAGGAATTTTTTCAGCATAAAGCTTATTGAGGAGAGGAATGGCTTCAGCACGCTGATAGATCATTTACGCACGACTAGATTCTTAATGCGCTCGAAAGTTCGTTTTTCAAAGTTCCAGAAAAAAGTAAACTGCCCAAAAATAAATGCATACAACAGCAAGAGGATGTTGTAAATAGGCCATATCAGCAGAAAATAGATCACGTAAAACCAGGTATTTGGCTCATGTGGATACACGAAACTCAATACCGGTTGTTTGATAAATAGCACGGTAGTACCAGTCAGTGCAAAAACAATCAACACAATGACTACCTGCCACGTGGACTTAAGGTCCCATTTGTTTTTTAACTTCTCAACCCAACTCATTCATATGCGGTTTGAAATCCGGCCAATCCGGGACCGACCTGACAACAATCGGTTCCTTCTTTACCGGATGGATGAATTTAATTTCAAAAGAGTGCAAACTTATACTTTTATCTTTATTTGCTTGCGTAAAGCCGTACTTAATGTCACCCTGGATAGGGCAGCCAATCTTTGCCAATTGGGCTCTTATCTGATGGGGACGGCCTGTTTTTGGCGTTACTTTGAGCAGCGAGAGCTTGTTTAGACTTGCAATAAGCTCATAGGTAAGCTCGGCTTTCTTGGCTTTTCCTTTTGGCTGATTATAAACATGGGTGATGTTTTTCTTATCATCTTTTTCAAGCCAATGGATGAGAATCTCTCCAGTGATTTCCAGACGCTCTTTTACGATCGCCAGGTAAGTCTTCTCCACCTGATCTTCCCGGAATAACGCATTCATCCTCTCCAGTGCTTTAGAGGTCCATGCAAAGACAATAACACCACTCACTGGTCTGTCCAGACGATGGGTAGGATGCAGGAATACATCACCAGGTTTATTGTACTTATTTTTGATATAATCCCTCGACCAGTCAGTCAGCGTCCTATCTCCGGTTTCATCTCCCTGAACCAGCCATCCAGCTGGCTTATCCACGATTAGTAGGTGGTTGTCCTCGTAAAGTACGCTTGGTTTTTTTGACATTTAAATGCAAAGGTAAGAATTCAAGATGCAAAGTTTCTCAAATCATTGCTGGCATATTGGGTTTCATATCAATGACTGTTAAATTGCATACAATGAGTATCACTCTATAGCATTAAACTTACAAGTTTGAATATTTTTACAGAAAATTCGAATGTAACTCCATTGGGATGATAACATGAATTTTTTGTAAGAGGGGGTTCCATTTTTGATGTACCCACATAATTCTTTATCTTGACACGAGAACCAACCAGCTATGCAGCTTCAAAAGTTATTGATTTTTGGTTTACTTGGAATTATTTATAATTCCGCTATCTCCCAGTTCTCAGGGGGCACAGGGACAATCAATGACCCCTACCAGATTACCAGCGCATCAGAATTCAATCAAATAAGAAATTACCTGAGCGCAAGTTTCATACTACTCAATGACATTGATCTGACGTATGACACCCAGGACCCGGGAGGACTCTTTTACAATAGTGGCGAGGGATGGGAGCCCATTTCCAGTTCATCCATTACAGGATTTGGTGGCAGGCTGAATGGCAATGGTCATAAGATCACCGGAGTCTTTATTGACCGCGGTCCGGTAAATCAGGACTATGTTGGACTTTTTGGAAACATAAAAGGTGGAGAAGTAAGCAATCTTACATTAGAAGATTTTTCCATCATGGGAAATAATTATGTAGGAGGGTTGGCAGGTTTAAGTTCAGGAGCAATCACCGACTGTGCCATTATCAATAGTTCTATTGATGGAAGTGTTTCAGGTGGTCTTGTAGGAGACCTGGATGAGGGTGGGATTCTGCGGTGTAAGGTGATTAATGTTGATGTAGATGTAGATGGTTCATTTACTCATGGTGGCATTGCAGGGAGAAGTCAATCAGGAGCGATCCAAAACTCTTATGCGATAGTTATAGTAGGCGGATCTTCAACATTGGGTGGAATTGTAGGCCACAATACAGGTATTGTAGAAAATTGCTATGCTTTAGGTACCGTGGATGGAAATAATCAGGTAGGTGGGGTTGTGGGCCATAATGATGTCGCAGGTGTTGTTCGCTATTCCTATTCTACAGCAGCTATTTCAGGCAGCCTAAGTGATGTAGGTGGAGTGGCTGGGAAAAATTCCGGAACCATTCAAAACAGCTACTGGAACACAGAAGAAAGTGGTATAAACACCTCAGCCGGTGGTACGCCGCTCACCTCCAGTGAACTAAGCACATCATCATCTTTCACCAATTGGGATTTTTCCGATACCTGGAACATTTTCGATAGCCAAACCTATCCATTCCTCAGAATATTCAGTGAAGATTCTATTCCAGGGCTTAAAAAGTTTCTGGGTGGTTCCGGAACCTCCGGTGATCCTTATGAGATCGCAACCGCCATTTCTTTGTCCTATGTGAGAGAGTTTCCAACAGCCCATTTCATTCTTATGAATGACCTTGATCTTTCTGATGACACCAATACCTCTGGGGGTCATTTCTGGAATGATGGCTCGGGTTGGGAACCCATAGGAACCATGGCGTCACCTTTTAGCGGTAATTTCAATGGGCAGGGTTACACCATTTCAGGATTGTTCATCGACAGGTCAGCTGAAGATGACATTGGTTTGTTTGGTGTTACCGCAGCAACCGCAACTGTTCAGGAATTGAACCTGGCGAATGTAGATATCAAAGGAGGTTCTAATGTAGGCGCATTGGTTGGAAAAAATGTAGGCGGCTTTGAGAGTTGTTCCAGTACCGGAATGGTGCTCGGTAGTTATTCAACCGGAGGGCTCGCAGGAACAAATTCAGGACTTTTGATGAATTCCTATACAAGCGTAGAGACAAGCGGAGGAAGTACAACCGGAGGCTTTGTCGGATTCAATGAAGGGTCCATCATGTTTAGTTATGCCACAGGTGATGTGAATGGAACAGACAAAACAGGAGGTTTTGTTGGTGAAAACGGTAGCAGTGCTTCTTTGGATGATTGCTACGCAACAGGTGAGGTCTCCGGAGGTGATATTGTGGGTGGGTTTGTTGGCAGTGTCCTTTCGGGCTCATCCGTAACGTATTGTTATTCCATTGGTGGTGTGACAGGCACCAGCATCGTGGGAGGATTCATAGGCTCCAGCGACGGAACGGTCACTGACTCTTTCTGGAATACAGAGGCTTCTTGTTTATTATCAAGCGATGGTGGGGAAGGTAAAAGCAATACAGCATTTCAACAAGAAGTAACATTTGTTGATTGGGACTTTTCCACTATATGGATGATCGATGAAGGTTCCTCCTACCCATATCATCTATGGCAGGGCTCTTCCAATGTGCAGAATATGCCTGAGGTAATTGCCAATCCCGTACCTGTGGTGGGTACATTAGCTGATCTTATAGGTGAATGCTCCATTGAAGAACCGGCTGCTCCAAAAGCCATCACAAGCTGTGGGCTGGAAGTGGATGGCATTGCAGATATTATTTTCCCCATCGACGACCAGGGGACGACCATGATCACCTGGACATATGAGGATGCTTTTGGCAATCAATCCACTCAGGAACAAAAGATCATTATTACTGATATGACTGCACCCACACCGGATGAGGTGAGTCTGCCTGACCTGACCGGAGAGTGTTCAATAGCCGAACCTACTGCTCCTGTAGCTACTGACAATTGTGGAGAAAGTATTACCGGAGTGGCCGATATGACCTTCCCGATTACAACGCAGGGGACCACCGTTATCACATGGAGCTTTGAAGACCAGCAAGGTAACATATCCACCCAGACGCAAAATGCAATCATTGATGACACTACAGACCCGATACCAGATGTAGCAACTTTACCTGATTTAAATGGCTTTTGTGAAGTGCTGGCACCGACTTCACCCACTGCCACTGATAACTGCGAGGGGGCCATAGAAGGGCAGGCCAATGTGACCTTTCCTGTGACAGCAGCCGGAACCACGGTCATTACCTGGACTTTTGATGATGGCAATGGGAATACAGTTTCACAAACTCAGAATGTGATCATCGAAGACAATGAAGGGCCGGTTCCCGATGAGGCCACCCTTTCTGATCTCAATGGTGAATGTTCCTTAAGCATGCCGGCTGCACCAACAGCTACTGATAATTGTGATGGTGTGATCTCCGGAGTGACCGGGGCATCTTTCCCAATAACCGAAAGTACAACCATTACGTGGACCTACACCGATGCCAGCGGAAATTCCGTGGAGCAGACTCAGGAGGTGATGATTGAGGATGTTACGCCTCCTGTGCCAAATAGTAGCACATTGGCTACGTTATCGGGTGAATGTGTGGTAGTAAGACCTTCAGCACCCAAGGCAACTGACAATTGTGGAGGAGTGATTACGGGGACAACAACCACGCAACAACTCATTACTGAAAGCACAACCATTATTTGGACCTATACGGACCCAAGTGGCAATTTTTCTACGCAAGATCAGGAGGTAGTAATTACAGATGAAACAGCGCCCTTCCCTGACCGGTTGAATTTGCCGGATTTGGTTGGAGAATGTCTTGTGAATAATCCCGGTGTGCCTACAGCACTGGATAATTGTGATGGCACAATTCAGGCAACAACAGAGACTGAGTTTCCCGTGACAGAGAGTACCACAATCACCTGGACTTATTCGGACGGTGCCGGAAATACCTTTTCTCAGACCCAGGATGTAATCATCAGCGGTATTAATACCAATGTCACCAAAGTAGGAGGAGTACTCACAGCGGAGGTGACCGGTTCCAGCTATCAATGGATCAATTGTGAGAATAACTCACCTGTTCAGGGAGCTACAAGCAGCGTATTCGTTCCCTCCAGTGATGGTAGCTATGCTGTTGAAATCAGCAAGCTGGGGTGTACTGAGCTTTCAGATTGTTATGAGGTGACGGTTCTGGGCCTTGATGATAGTGACAAATTCGATGTTTCGGTCTACCCCAATCCAGTGAGCGAGCAACTGACAATAAAAAATACGTTAGGTAAGGAGCTGGAAATCAAAATCATCAACACTTTTGGTCAGGAGTTTTTTCACACCACCGGATCAGATCCGATCATTCAAATTGACATGCGGTCACTCTCAAACGGTGTTTATTTCATGCTTATGAATGACCAGAAGTCTGAGTATATGAAGCGGATTGTGAAGTCGGAGTAGTTTATGGGATCTTCAATACATTGTATTACATTTTTATTACAATATATGAAATGATATGCTGACCGTAAGACTCGATCCGGAACTTGAAGATTTCCTTAACCAATATAGTGAGGACCAGAATATTTCCAAGTCCTCTGTGGTGAAGGAGGCGCTGGCATTGTATTTCAAAGAGCATAAGGTGTCTAATAGACCTTTTGATTTGGGTGCAGAGTTCTTTGGTCAATTTGGTAGTGGAGATAAAGACAGATCAGTCACCTACAAGAAAAGAATAAAGGAAAAACTTCGTGGAAAGCATTCTTATTGATGCAGGTCCTCTCATAGCGCTCTTCGACAAAAGTGATCAACATGAGGTGGTCGCTGAGGAGAAAGGGTTAAAAGAAATTGCAAGTATTGACAATGATTTCTATATCTATCGGGATAAAAGGAATCGTTACCTGCAAAATGTATTTTAATACCTAAAACTCACTGATAAAGTGAAACTCAATTTCCGGGAAGTTGTCCTGTACCATTTGCAACCACGCCTTCGACTCTGCCATAAATACCAGTTTGCCTTCCTTATCCCTGGCAATATGACGATACTTATCTTTCACAAAGGCATCCAGTTTTGATGAGTCTTTCGCGCTGATCCAACAAGCTTTGTAAATATTAACTGCTTCGAATCGGGCACTGGCTTTGTATTCATTCAGCAGCCTGTGCTGTAATACTTCAAATTGCAGGGCTCCAACAGTACCAACGACCTTTCGGGCTCCCATCTCATAGGTAAAAAGCTGGGCAACCCCTTCGTCCATCAGCTGATCCAGTCCTTTTTCCAGTTGCTTGGATTTCATGGCATCCAGGTTGATCACCTCCCTGAAAAGCTCAGGTGAGAAGAAAGGGATACCTTTATATAGCGCCTTTTCTCCTTCGGTCAATGTATCTCCAATTTTCAGGTTTCCGGTATCATAAAGTCCCACGATATCTCCGGGGAATGCCTCATCAACCGTTTCTTTTTGCTGGGCCATGAAGGCAGTGGCATTAGAAAACCGGAAGGGTTTGTCCTGACGGACATGGTAATAGTTGCTACCCCGCTCAAACTTCCCCGAACATACCCTGGCAAAGGCGATCCGGTTTCTGTGCTTGGGATCCATATTGGCATGGATCTTAAAGATGAAGCCCGTAAATTTCTTTTCCTGTGGAGTTACCAGCCTCAATTCATTCTCTCTGGCCTTGGGTGGTGGAGCTATCTGGATAAAACAATCCAGCAATTCACGTACCCCAAAATTATTCACCGCACTACCAAAGAATACCGGAGCCACTTTTCCACTCAGATAGTCTTCTTTGTTAAATGGATCATATACACCATTGACAAGCTCAATCTCCTCCCTCAGTTCCCTGGTCATGGATTCCGGAAGATGCTGATCCAGCTTAGGGTCATCAACTCCTTTGATCTCTACCACATCGGTGACCTTTTTTGTTTTGTTAGGTTCGTACAGGTTAAGGTTGTTTTCATAGATATTAAAAACACCTCGTAATGATTTACCCATGCCGATGGGCCAGCTCATGGGTCTCACTTTGATGTCCAGCTTACTTTCAATCTCATCCAACAGGTCAAAAGCATCTCTCCCTTCCCTGTCCAGCTTGTTGATAAAACACAGGACCGGTGTGTTACGCATCCGGCAAACCTCCATCAGCTTTTCTGTCTGCTGCTCCACCCCTTTTACACAGTCAATGACCATGATCACGCTATCTACGGCTGTGAGCGTACGATACGTATCTTCGGCAAAGTCCTGGTGACCTGGTGTATCCAGGATATTGATTTTCAGGTCTTTGTATTCAAATCCCATGACCGAGGTAGCTACCGAGATACCTCTTTGCTTCTCAATGTCCATCCAGTCAGATCGTGTGCTGACGTCGATCTTATTTGATTTCACGGCTCCTGCAGTCTGAATAGCGCCTCCAAAAAGGAGCAATTTCTCCGTCAGAGTGGTTTTTCCGGCATCCGGGTGAGCAATGATTCCAAAAGTTCTTCGCTTGTTTATTTCCTGTTCTAACGTCATCGAGGTATTTATCAGGCCGCAAAGTTAAGTCTATTCCTTTACCTTTGAAATGTGAAAAGAACTTCCAGATATATAATTTATTTTGTGATAGGAATAGCTATCTATTATGGACTAGAAGCAGATAAAAATCCGGATGCCCTGAAGGAAGTTCATAAGATTGCTCCCATTGCTATTCTGATCATCTTTGGGGCATTGATACTTGTGAGGTATATCCGTACCAAAAAAGGAGAGTAACCTAAGGCGAGTTAAACTGTCAATCAGTCAATTTCTGCTTCTTTATCAATTTTTTCCTCTTGATTATGACATTCTGTCACAATTTCCCTGTCATTTCTCTATTGGCACAACCATTGATGAATAGAAATAGACAGGAAAAGAAAAGTAGCATTAAACATAAATTATTACAATGGGAAAAATTATCGGCATAGACTTAGGTACAACCAACTCATGTGTGGCGGTAATGGAAGGAAACGAACCTGTTGTCATTCAAAATAGTGAAGGACACAGAACAACACCTTCTATTGTGGCCTTTTTGGATGATGGAAAGGGAGAACGAAAAGTTGGAGACCCAGCAAAACGTCAGGCCATAACCAATCCGCACAACACCATCAGTTCGGTGAAGCGGTTCATGGGTAAGAAATACAAAGAAGTTTCGGAAGAAAGGAAAAATGTTTCTTACAAACTTGAAGCGGGAAGCAATGATACGATCCGGGTAAAAATCGGAGATCGTAACTATACACCTCAGGAAATTTCAGCGATGATCCTTCAGAAGATGAAGTCAACAGCTGAGGATTTTTTGGGTCAGGAAGTGAAAGAAGCTGTGATCACTGTGCCTGCATACTTCAATGATGCAGAGCGCCAGGCTACAAAAGAAGCTGGTCAGATTGCAGGTCTTGAAGTGAAAAGAATTATCAATGAGCCGACTGCTGCAGCATTGGCATACGGACTTGATAAGAAAAACCAGGATCTTAAGATCGCAGTGTATGACCTTGGTGGAGGTACTTTCGATATTTCTATCCTTGAATTAGGGGACGGTGTATTTGAAGTGAAATCCACCAATGGTGACGTTCACCTGGGTGGTGATGACTTTGATTCAGTGATCATCAACTGGTTGGCAGAAGAATTTAAAAAAGACGAGGGTATCGATCTGAGAAAAGATCCGATGGCACTTCAAAGATTGAAAGAAGCGGCTGAGAAAGCCAAAGTTGAATTGTCAAGCTCTAGCAGTACAGAGATCAACTTGCCTTACATCATGCCAGTGGATGGTATTCCAAAGCACCTTGTAAGGAGTTTAAGCAGAGCCAAATTCGAGCAATTGAGTGAGGATTTGGTAAGAAGGTCTAT
This sequence comes from Cyclobacteriaceae bacterium, assembly GCA_965228595.1. Lineage (GTDB taxonomy): Bacteria > Bacteroidota > Bacteroidia > Cytophagales > Cyclobacteriaceae > UBA7330. The sequence continues at coordinate 2,889,704 of OZ245828.1, forward strand.
GGAGCCTTGTAAAAAGGCCCTGGCGGATGCGGGCATGTCTGCTTCAGATGTAGATGAGGTAATCCTGGTTGGAGGTTCTACAAGGATCCCTAAGATCCAGGAAGAAGTAGAGAAATTCTTTGGTAAGAAGCCTTCAAAAGGAGTAAACCCGGATGAAGTAGTAGCCATTGGTGCTGCGATTCAGGGTGGTGTATTTACAGGAGAGGTAAAAGATGTTCTTTTACTGGATGTAACTCCGTTGTCACTGGGTATTGAGACCTTGGGTGGTGTTTCTACCAAGCTGATCGAATCCAATACGACGATCCCTACGAAAAAGTCAGAGACTTTCTCTACAGCAGCGGATAATCAACCATCTGTTGAGATCCATGTGTTGCAGGGAGAGCGTCCGATGGCGAAAGACAACAGGTCAATTGGTAGATTCCATTTAGATGGGATTCCACCGTCTCCAAGAGGTGTGCCACAGATCGAGGTAACCTTCGACATCGATGCGAATGGTATCCTGAATGTGTCTGCAAAAGACAAGGGAACCGGAAAAGAGCAAAAGATCAGAATCGAGGCATCTTCAGGATTGTCAGATGATGAAATCCAAAAAATGAAGCAGGAAGCTGAAGCCAATGCTGAATCTGATAAGCAAGCCAAAGAGAAGATCGAAAAGATCAATCAGGCAGACTCATTGATATTCCAGACTGAGAAACAGTTGAACGAATTCGGTGATAAGCTTTCCGAAGGCAACAAAACGGCGATCGACGGCGCTTTGAAAAAGCTGAAAGAAGCATACGCTTCACAGGATGTGGCAGCTATTGACACTGCGATGAATGAACTGAATACGGCATGGTCTGCCGCATCGCAGGAGATCTATCAGGCTCAGCAGGAAGCTGGCGGCGCTGATGGCGCAGCCGGAGCAGGAGCACCTGGTGGTGAAGAAGCCAAAGCTGATGGTGATTCAGAGGTATCAGACGTAGAGTTTGAAGAAGTAGACGAAGACAAGAAGAAGTAAGACTTCTTGAAAAAATAGATGAAAGAACCCTCCCTGTCGGAGGGTTTTTTTGTGCTCAAAAAATCTTAATACTTACTATGGAGAAAGAAAATTGAACGCAAAGCTGTAATTTTAGAGGACCCTAATAACAATAACCCAAATTCATGAACTTACTCTTAGTTTTTCTTAGCTCGCTAATTGCCTTTGCATCCCTTAAAAAAGAGGACGACTTCACCATCATTAAGAAAAGAGTCGTCGATGAATTGCTCAAAACCCAGGTGGAAGCCGACAGAGTTGAAGATATTCTTTCAAGGATGAATCCCGATGGGAGCTTCAATGATATCAACTATGCTGATCTGAGCAGGACAGCCGGTTTCCCCCATAGACATCACACCTATGATTTGGTTTACCTGGCCCAGGCTTACAAAGCACCCGGCTCAAAATATCGCAAAAGCAAAAAGATCAAAGAGCGGATCACCACCAGCCTCAAATACTGGGTGGACAACGACTTTTTTGGTGACAACTGGCACAATAACCAGATCTCTACACCCACCAACCTGGTAAACTTAATGCTATTGATTGGTGATGAGCTGCCCAAAAATCTCGTGGAAGGAGCCCAGCCTATTATTGGCAGAGCCCACATGAATGCTTCCGGGGCACGTCCCAGTGGCGACCGGATCGTGATAGCGGGTATCCTGGCCAAGAATCTGCTGTTCATTGGCGATAGGGAGCGTTTCGAAGAGATCATCGAATTGATTGAAGGAGAAGTGAAGTTCTCTACCGGTCAGCGTGGGATGCAGCATGATTACAGTTTTCATCATCGGGTAGATCGGGTTAACAATACGGATTCCTACGGTTATGGAAAATATGCAAACAATTTTGGAGAATGGGCTTATTATGTGGCTGGCACAAAGTATGCCTTCTCTACAGAAAAGATCAATCACCTGATTGATTACTACCTGGACGGGATCTACAAGCAACAGGTTTATGGTATTTACCAGGACATCAGTGTAAAAAACAGAAGCATTACTCACAAGGCAACCTTTGAGCCGAAGGGTACTGAGGAGATCGAGCGGTTGCTGATCAGCACAGATTATCGGAAGGATGAGCTGGAGGAGATTATGAGACTGAGAAAGGGTGAAGCACAGCCTTCAGCATCTTTTGCCAAATTCTTCTGGCAAACTGAGCATTTTGTAGTTCAGCGGCCCAACTTTTATACCACGGTACGTATGTTCTCCACAAGAAATAAAAACATGGAGGTACCCTACAATGGTCCGGGGAAACCTACCCACCACAGAGCTGACGGGACAAACTACATCCAATTAAAAGGAGACGAATACCACAATATCTGGCCGGTTTATGACTGGCAAAAGATCTCCGGGACAACCATCATGCAAAAACCTCAGCTTCCGGGACCTGACGAAATTCAGAAGCCAGGATATAGAGACTTTGTGGGTGCTGTCACTGATGGATATTATGGAGCTGTGGCATTCGATTTTGTGAGTCCCCATGACATGCTGAGTGCCAAGAAGTCATGGTTCTTCTTTGATGACAAGTATGTATGCCTGGGTGCGGATATCTATTCTGATCCCGATCTTGCGGTGGCGACTACCATCAACCAGGTCTTGCTCAGGAGCAATGTCACCGTAAAGCAGGGGTCAGAGGTCAAAGAGCTTTCGAAAGGTACCCGGCAATTGGAAAATACAAATTGGGTTCACCAGGACAAGATTGGATATGTTTTCCCTACTCCGACTGCAGTAGAGCTCTCCAACCAGGTGGAGGAAGGACGTTGGTCTGACATCACAGATCAAAAGAATATCTCCGATGAGCTGATACAGGAGGAGGTATTCATGCTTTGGTTTGATCATGGCAAGAGTCCAAATAATGCATCTTATGAATACATGGTATTGCCTGATGTTTCTGTGGATGATTTGAAATCATTTGAACAAAAAAACCAAATTAAAATCGTAAGCAATACAGGCAAGCTTCAGGCAGTAAAGCACGATGAACTGGGCGTTTATCAGGCTGCTTTTTATCAGTCAGGCAAGGTTGAGTTTTCGGAAGACCTGTATGTCAAATTGGAGAGCCAGGGTATGGTTATGCTAAAGGCAGATCAGGGAAAGATTACGGAGATTTCGGTAGCTGATCCATCAAGGAAATTGAATAAATTAATGCTGATTGTATCAGGGCACTATGAGGTGGACGGAGATGGTTATTACAGCTATCTAAACCCAAAGATTGGCGAAACCCTGTTTATCATCGACCTGCCGCAGGGCGTCTATCATGGTAAAAGTGTTACCTTCAAATTGTGAATACCATCAAGGAAAAGCTATTTAATCACTGCCAGCAACAAGTGTATGATAAGATTGCTGTTTTAGAGCAATCTATTAGAGATTACCAGGATGCTGCTAATGAGGACTCCAAGAGCTCGATGGGAGACAAATACGAAACGAATCGGGCCATGATGCACCTGGAGAAGGAAAAAGCAGCCACCCAGCTAGGACAATTGCAGAAGATGCGACAATTGTTGGACACCATCAAGATTGATAAAAAGACAGACCAGGCTGCTATCGGATCACTGGTTACCACAGAGAAGGGAAGATACTTTCTTTCCATTGGCCTGGGGCCCATCGAATTTGAAGACCAACAGTATTTTGTGATTTCGGCTGCTTCCCCTATTGGTCAAGCCATGGTAGGGAAGAAGGCGGGAGAGTTCGTTGAGTTTAGGGGAGGGAAGGATAAGATAGTTTCTATTGAGTAGTTCATTTTTAACAAGCTCTGATCTTTCTAACACAATGTAACCCTTTGCGACTTAGTGCTTTCGTGGCTAAACATTTGTGTTGCCACCAAGTCACAAAGACTCAAAGTTTTGAGTTTATCTAAGATGAGTGAGGTTTAACCTAAACCAAAATATCCTTGATCACATGACCATGAACGTCAGTGAGGCGGATGTCACGTCCACCAAACCGGAATCTTAAGCGTTCATGATCTACTCCAAGTAGATGAAGCATCGTAGCATGCAGGTCATGGATGGTGGTTTTGTTTTCAATGACCCGGTATCCGTAGTCATCGGTTTTACCGTAGATGGTTCCACCTTTGATGCCAGCTCCGGCCATCCACATGCTAAAAGCGGAAGGGTTGTGGTCGCGACCATTGGTGCCCTGGGCAAAAGGAGTCCGTCCAAATTCTCCGGTAAAGATCACAAGTGTATCTTCAAGCAGGCCCCGTACTTTCAGATCTTTGAGCAAACCTGCTATCGGCTGGTCAACGGCATGGGCATTGCGTTCATGACCGTCTTTCAGGTTATTGTGCTGGTCCCACCGGTCAGCTTTCACACTTGGGCAGGTTAGCTCAATAAACCGGACACCTCGCTCCACCAGCCTTCTGGCCAGTAAGCACTGAGCACCATAACTTCTGGTGTGAGGGTCATCCGACTCCATACCGTAGAGCTGTTTCGTGGCCTTTGATTCGGCTGAAAACTCTGTAAGTTCTGGTACGGAAGACTGCATTTTATAAGCCAGTTCGTAGTTGGAGATGGCTGATTCCACCGCATCAGCATTTCCAAGCTTACCAATCAGGCTGGCATCCATTTGCTTCATGAAGTCCAGCTTTTGGTTTTGGACACCCTCTTTGGTTTCATCCGGAATGACGTTAGCCAGCGGTGCCGGTCCTGCTTTTAATACGGAAGCCTGATAGGAGGCTGGTAAAAACCCACTATTAAAATTGTCAAGGCCTCCGGGAGGTACCAAACCTCCATCAAGCACTACATAGCCAGGCAGGTTGTTGTTTTCACTTCCTAAACCATAAGTTACCCACGCACCCATACTGGGTCTACCCTGAAGTCCACTTCCAGTATGCAGGAAATAGTTAGCGTTGGTGTGTTCAGGAAAGTCTGAAACCATGGAACGCACCAAAGCAAGGTCATCCACACAAGTAGCGATATGAGGGAATAAGTCACTCACCCACATTCCACATTCACCGTATTGTTTGAACCCCCAGGGGCTTTTGAGAATCTTTCCTACATTGTCAAACTGGGTCTTGTCTACCTTAAATTTTTGATTGGGATCTTCTCCGTTCTCTCTGGCTAACCTGGGTTTGGGGTCAAAAGAATCCACCTGGGAAACACCCCCATCCATGTAAAGGAAAATGACATGTTTGGCTTTGGGGACGTGATGAGATGCCTGCATCATTTGGCTAATCATAGATCCTGGCTCATCAATTTTACTGCAAGCCGCATGAAGACCTCCAAACAATCCAGTAAATGCCAGAGCGCCGAATCCCCCGCTGCACATACTCAGCATTTCCCGTCTTGATACCGCACTATGGATGATGTGTTTGCGTCCCATTATATCAAATATATGAATTCTTTCAGATTAAATATGGAATGACAGAAGTCCTTCCATACCACCAGGTCATTGATGGCTTTATTACGATCTGCCTCATGAGTGAGCGCCAACTGCTCAACAATCGCTTGCGTACTTTCCAGTTCCTCTGATGTTGGAGCCCTGGACAGGGTATGCTGATAGATAAATGTGATCCGATCTTCAATGGTCTCATCAGCCTCTTCCAATACCCGTTTCGCCAGTAATTCAGCCTGGTGTTTAACAAAGGGGTCGTTCATCAGGATCAAAGACTGGGCAGGCACATTGGTTTCATTTCGCTTGCCAAAGGTGGTGAAAGGGATGGGTCGGTCGAATGTAAGCATCATCGGTTGGAGAAAATTCCGCCGGACTTCCAGATAGATCGTTCGCCTACCATTGCCATCAATGCTGCCCGATTCTTTTGGTCTTCCCCTGCCAGTCATGAACTTGGTCAGATGAACAGCCTCGGGAGGTCCGTACATGGTCCGGTCAAGGTTCCCTCCGGCAAATAGCAGCCCATCTCTGATCGCTTCAGCTTCAAGTCGTCGCAACGGGAAATGTGAAAGATAAAGATTGTCCGGATCTTTTGAGGCAGCATCTTCATTCCCAACTACTGAACGTTGAAAGGCATTGGACATCACAATGTATTTGATCATTTGCTTGATGGACCATCCGTCCTCCTGAAATTTGATGGCCAGATAATCCAGCAATTCCGGATGGGTAGGGAGTTTACCTTGCAACCCGAAATTGTCTACTGTTTCCACAATGCCCCTCCCAAACAGGTGATGCCAAATTCTGTTGACCATCACACGAGCTGTCAGTGGGTTATCAGGAGCCAGAATGGCTTCAGCCACTTCCATGCGTCCACTTCCTTTAGTGATAGGTTTATTATCAGCAGACACTGCACTTAAGAAACCACGTGGCACCTCTTCATCGGAAAGACTGTTGTGATTTCCGCGGACAAATACATGGCTATCAACTCCAAAACCTTCGTCAATACCCGTGAAGAATGTGGAATCACCAACTTGTTGAGCAATCTCCTCATAGTTTTTCAATAGCTCCTGAGCTTCAGGAAAACTACTGGGAAGCTTGTTTTCTTTTAATAAGGTGTTGAGAAGTATCACATCTTCCGAGGTAATTTCACGGGCTAACCATCGGTCAATCAAATTTGTTCGATCTGTTGAATTTGGATTCTTTTCAGGGATTTCTTCCGGCCACTGATCATCATACGCGATGGCATATTCTACATCCACATAGGCTGTTTTAGGCAACCTGTAATCAACCATTCCACCCCGGTTTCCTCCGGGATAAATTTCTATATAGGCTTTGTGACCTTTCCAGGCAGAGAGATCAAATACCACATCTTGCCATTCGTCTGAGTTCACCTTTTTTTCAAGGCCACCATAAATGGGATTTCTGATCAGCTGAAAATTATCAATAATGATCCTCATGGAAGCTTCCATCCCACGGGCCCTGATCCCGATAAAATCATTAGAAATGGTGAAATTAGGTGATCGTAAAACACCGAAGATGCCAGTCGAGAAATACTTACTTGATGCTTTTCCTTCATCCAGTCCACGGACGGTTTCACCTTTTTCATCGAAAAGGACTTCACCCAATGTTGTCGCTTTTCCAAAAGCAAAGCCATCACTTTTCCATCCGTCTAAATCAGCACCCCGAAAATCTCCAATGAACTGAATGTCATTAGTATTCACTGTATTTGAGCTTTCAGAAGTATCATTTAACTCAGGTTCCTTGTCTATCTCCTGTTTCCACTTGTTGGCTACCAAAGCCTTGATATCATTTTTGATTTCACTTAGCTTGTCCAGGTTCTGGAGCTTCTCGTAGGTGACCTGTGAGGATTTGGGCGTAAACCTGCTGCTTTCCATCACACCATATAGCGCATAGTAGTCAGCAGTTGGGATAGGATCAAATTTGTGGTCATGACATTTGGCACAAGACACAGTCAATGCCTGGAACGTTTTGGTGGTCACATCGATCATGTTATCGATACGGTCTGCCTCATCTTTACGAATGTCCACCGGGCTATGGGTGCCCTCACCCATGGCATAAAAAGCAGTACCGATTTGAGATTCATTGATTCCGTTTTCTTTGTTCCACCTGACTGAATCCAAAAGGTCACCAGCGATGTGCTCCTTTACCAACTGATCGTATGGCACATCTTCGTTAAAAGCCCTGATCAGATAATCCCGGTATTTCCAGGTTCCGGCTACTTCATAATCAAATTCATGGCCCTTGGTCTCTGCATATCTTACCAGGTCCATCCAGTGACGAGCCCAGCGCTCACCAAAGCCAGGACTATTAAGATAGTGATCCACCATTTTTTCGTAGGCATCAGGACTTTCATCTGACTCAAATTTGCTGACCATTTCCGGCGTTGGGGGAAGCCCGGTCAATAAATAAGAAACCCTGCGGATCAATGTATTCTTTTCAGCTCGCGGAGCCAATTCCAGTCCCTTATTTTCGAGCTTTTCTATTATGTAATCATCAATTTCATTGGCTGATACTGTCTTATCAAAGGCTTTGGGCATAATAGCCTCAGGTTCGATAAATGACCAGTGAGGTTTCCATTCGGCTCCCTGATCGATCCATTTTGTGAGGACAGCTATATCATATTCACTGAGCTTCAGATTAGACTCAGGAGGCGGCATCATCATACTGGGATCTTCATGTGTGATCCGTTTGATCAGTACACTTCTTCCTGGTTTTCCAGGATCAATGGCCTGTCCATTCTCTCTGAGTGCCGTCGCTCCTTCATAGGTATCAAGTCGCAGCTCACCTTTTCTGCTGCTGGGATCCGGTCCATGGCACAGATAGCAGTTTTGAACCAGAATGGGTTTTACGTCATAGTTGAAATCAACTTTTTTGGGAAGTTTTAACGATGTTGTTTTTTGATCACATTGGACTGTAATCAAGCATAACAGTAAAAACAATGGTACAGACACCCATAACATGATTTCACTTCTCCCCATGATCCTTTCTTCCATATTTTTGGTCAATGTCCTTTTGATTGAATCATTTGATGATGTACTGATTTAGACGGTGGGAATGGACATCATTCAAATGGTATAAATTCAATTTTCCTTACATTTAGGAATGCTTTTACCTTATGCAATCCTAATTTATCTCTAAATATAAAGATATTGCAAAAAATGTAGCCAGGCTGCAGAAAACCTTTGATCTTATAACCCTAAAACCCAAATCTTGAAAAAAGTAAAAATTGGTATTCTTGGTATGGGACGCATTGGACAGGTCCACCTAAAAAGTATTTCCAACAGAATAGAAAATGCAGAGGTTGTAGCCGTGATGAATCCATCAGAAAGAGGCCAATCATTTGCTAAAAATTACAATGTGAGTGCTGTTTCTGATGACCCGGATATCGTCTTTAAAAATGATGAAGTGGAAGCCGTGTTGATCTGCTCTCCAAGTGATACACATGCTGAATATATCCATCGTGCCGCCCAGGCCGGTAAAGCGATCTTTTGTGAAAAACCTCTTGATCTTTCATTGCCTAAGATTGAGGAGATTATTTCTGTGACATCAAGACACCAGGTGCCACTTTTTGTGGCGTTCAACCAGCGTTTTGATCCTGACTTTGCAAAGATAAAATCAATATTGACTGATGGTGGAATCGGAGACCTAAGAATGATCAAAATCACGAGTAGGGATCCGGCACCACCACCGATCGATTATATCAAAAGCTCCGGAGGCATGTTCCTGGATATGACGATTCATGATTTTGACATGGCTCGGTACCTTGCAAATTCAGAAGTGAACGAGGTCTATGCGGTGGGAAAAAACCTGGTTGATCCTGCGATTGGTGAGGCTGGAGATATTGACTCAGCTGTGGTCATTCTAAAATTTGATAATGCTGTGACAGCGGTGATTGAAAATAGCCGTCAGGCAGCCTATGGGTATGACCAAAGGCTGGAAGTGTTTGGTTCCAAAGGCATGGCCATGGCAGACCATACAAAAAAGGACAATCACGTATTGTTGAATGAAGTTGGGATACATCAGTCCAGACCCATGGATTTTTTCATGGATCGGTATGTGGATTCTTACCTGAATGAGCTGAATGCATTTATTCAGGCCATTGCTCAAGGAAAACCACAGCCTGTGACAGGTGAAGATGGATTGGAAGCAACAAAAATCGCTTTGGCAGCTAACCAATCCATGAAAGAAAACAAGCCAGTGAAACTTTAAAAAGAAACTCATGCTACGCAAATCCCTACCTCTAATTCTATTGATCTTATTAGTTGTTTCATGCAATCAACAGCAAGAAAAACCAATCGATCCTTCTTTGACACTGTGGTATGATGAACCGGCCAGTGAGTGGGTAGAAGCCCTTCCTGTAGGAAATGGCAGACTCGGAGCGATGGTATACGGTCGCACAGGAGAAGAGATTATCCAGTTTAATGAGTCCACATTATGGACTGGCCAGCCACATGACTATGCACATCCTGAAGCGCATGAAGTATTGGATGAGTTACGTCAACTTCTTTGGGACGGAAAGCAGACTGAAGCGCACAAACTGGCCAATGAAAAGTTTATGTCCAAACCATTAGGCCAACTTAGTTACCAGCCTTTCGGAGATATCCTTCTGAATATTCAAGGGCATGATTCAGTTAGCGATTACAAACGCAGGTTAGATCTGGAGGAGGCCATGAGTTCTGTTAGCTATCAGGTACAAGGCGTGAAATACACAAGAGAAGTTTTTGTATCACATCCTGATCAGGCGATTTTAATCAGATTAAAATCATCCGAACAAGGAAAGCTGAATTTTACAGCTGGTCTGCAGTCACCCCATCAACGATACGAGACTCGGGTTCAGGATAATCAGGTCATATTAAGTGGCCAGGCTGACAACTATAAACAGACTCGAGGAGATGAAGCTTACCCGGAGAGTAAGATCAAATTCGAAGCGCGATTGAGCGTGATCAATGAAGATGGGCAGCTAGAGACTGATCAAGATAGGATAGCTGTTTCCGGTGCTTCGGAAGTCACCTTACAACTCGTTGGTACCACGAATTTTGTGAATTATAAAGATATTTCCGCTGACCCTGTTGCAAGGTGCGAACAATACATTGCTGACCTGGAAGGTAAGACTTACGATCAAATCAAATCCGACCACATCGCTGATCACCAGCAATTGTTTAATCGGGTGAGCATCGATCTGGGAGATTCGACCATTTCCGGAAGACCTACAGATCAAAGACTGGCTACATTTAAGGAAGATGAGGACCCAAGCCTGGTAGCACTACTTTATCAATATGGCAGATACTTACTCATCGCCTCTTCCAGGCCGGGAACACAGCCTGCAACACTTCAGGGGATTTGGAATGACCGGTTATCTCCACCGTGGGACAGTAAGTACACAATCAATATCAATACAGAAATGAACTACTGGCCGGCTGAGATGACAAATCTTTCTGAGCTGACAACCCCATTGCATCAGATGGTCAAAGACATCTCTGTTACTGGTCAGAATGTTGCTCGGGAGCATTATGATCAGGGAGGTTGGGTCACCCATCACAATACAGATCTCTGGAGAGGGGCCGCACCGATCAACAATGCCAATCACGGAATTTGGGTGACCGGAGGGGCCTGGTTGAGTCAGCATCTCTGGTGGCACTATGAATACAATGGCGACATAGAATTCCTGAAGGAATATACCTATCCCATTTTGAAGTCAGCCAGTGAGTTCTTTGTGGATTACCTGATTCCTGATCCTAACCATCCGGAATGGTTTATCAGTGGTCCCAGCAATAGTCCGGAGATAGGTGGCCTGGTGATGGGCCCGACGATGGATCACCAGATCATCAGAAATCTGTTTGCCAACACCATCGAGGCAGCAGAAATCCTGGATGTAGATAAAGAATTTGTGAAAGTGCTGGAAGAAAAGCGGTCAAAAATAGCACCCAATCAGATAGGTCAGCATGGTCAGCTTCAGGAGTGGCTTGAGGATATGGATGATCCGGAAAATAAACATCGCCATGTTTCACATCTATGGGGGTTACATCCCGGTAATGAGATCCACCCATTGACAACCCCTGAGCTGGCGGAAGCCTGCAGGGTGACCCTGTCACACAGAGGTGACGGCGGTACCGGCTGGTCAAGGGGCTGGAAGATCAACTTCTGGGCACGGTTGCTGGATGGTGACCATGCTTTTTTGATGCTTCGTAACCTGATGGTGCCTTCCAAATTCATGGATGGAGACCAGGTCAGAGATCGGGGTGGTTTGTATAATAACCTGTTTGATTCCCATCCACCCTTCCAGATTGATGGCAATTTCGGAGCGACTTCCGGGATCACTGAAATGCTGTTGCAATCACATCTGAGAGATGAAGAAGGGAATTATTACCAGGATCTGTTACCTGCTTTACCAACTGCTTTGCCGGAAGGTAGTATTTCAGGGATAAAAGGTCGTGGAGGTTTTGAGTTTTCGTTTCGCTGGGCTAATGGCAAGCTTGTCGAGTGTAAAGTAAAATCGCTTTTAGGTAATCCTTTGCTGGTTAGGTATGAGGGTAATGAAGTGAAGATGGATACTGAGGTTGGAGGGGAGTATGATGTGGAGTTTTAACCTGGATAGTCGGGTCATTAAAAACTATTTTCACTTTGTGAGGTAGGCCAGGCTATTCACGGGCCGGATTATTAATCGATACCAGGTACTCTAATGTCGCGCAAGTGCTCTGGTGCGATATTAATGTCTCATTCAAACAGAGTCACGACCGAATTATTCCACCGGTGTAGTAGCCCTACCCTCCTTATTCCAACTATCTTTGCGGCTCAATCAATAAAAAACAATGGTGCAAGACCTCAACAACCCCTGGCATAAAGTTCGTGTAGGAGAAGGAGCTCCCGATATCGTGAATGGGATCATAGAAATTCCTCAAAATACAAGGGCTAAATACGAGCTGGATAAACAATCCGGTTTACTCAAACTGGACCGGGTACTCTTCTCGTCCATGTACTATCCGGCTAACTATGGGTTCATTCCCCGCACCTACTGTGATGATAAAGATCCGCTGGATATCCTGGTATTGTCTCAGATTACCATTGTGCCTATGTGTATTGTTTCTGCCAAGGTTATTGGTGTAATGCAGATGCTGGACGATGGCGAAAAAGATGATAAGATCATTGCCGTAGCAGAAAATGACATGAGTGTAAACCACATGAACGATATTTCAGACCTCCCGGAGCATTTTGTGAAAGAGCTCAAGAACTTTTTCGAGGATTACAAGAAACTTGAAAATAAGACGGTAGAGGTAGAGGAGTTTCAGGATGCCAAAACAGCCAAAGCCATCATCGCAAAGAGTTTTGTCGACTACAATTCCTACATAGCCAACAACTAGCGGGAGCAATGATTCATCTGATCAGGACAGATTCGACAAACCTCGGATTTATTAAGCTGGTCCGGATGCTGGATGAAGAGTTGGCTATTATTGATGGGGATGATCATGATTTTTATGATCAATACAATGGCATCCGCGAAATAAAATATGCCGTCGTAGCATTTGAAGATGATCTTCCGGTGTCATGTGGAGCTATCAAGCCAATTGATGAAAAAAAAGTGGAGGTCAAACGAATGTACACAACCCCAGCAGTTCGGGGGAAAGGTGTGGCATCAAAGGTCCTGGCAGAATTAGAAGCCTGGGCATCCGAAATGTCATTTACACAGATCATACTTGAAACAGGCAAGCGACAAAAAGATGCGGTCAGGCTTTATGAGAAAAATGGCTACTCGGTGATCCCGAATTATGAACCCTATGTAGGCGTTCAAAACAGCGTTTGTTTCAAAAAAGTATTGTAAGACTTTCTATTTCCTTACGGGCTTCACCTGAAAGTAGGTTGCCGAAAGCAGACTGATGATCAATCCTATCACAAAGACGGTCATAAACATGATGACAAACTGAAAAAACAGATTGTCAAACATGGCCATCTGCTCCATGGTCTGTGCTTTAGCAATTTCAAATTCTTCTGGTGACATTTCAGCCTGCATCTTGTCCAGAGAATACTGGGTATAAGTCTCCATAAAATCCGGATCGATCCATTTGACATAGATGACATTGTAAAGACCAAATGCTACAGCTGGAAAACCGGAGATGCCACTTCCTACCAGCATCTTTTTGAGGAATGAATTGTTAGTGCTTGAAAACTCAAGCTCTCTGATGCCGATAAAGACCAGGATCAAAGCACAAACAATAGTAGCATACCCAACAATTTCTCCAATCCCATAGTTATCAGGATCTGTCCCAAATACAACCAGTGAAATGAGGTTAACTGTTACAAGGATAGCTGTGGAAATAAGGCCGTTTTTAATGATTGCTTTTTTCATCTCTTTTTGGTTGCTAAGCAAGGTCGAATTTTCAAAAATTCAGTCATACTTTCGGGTGATTTTGACTATTTTCAACTAGAAATCTACAGAATTCCGTACGCTTTTCCCTGTTTCACAGCCTCTGTTCTTCTTTTAGCGTTGAGCTTTCCCAGCAGATTGGAGACATGCGTTTTGATGGTGTTTTCGGAGACAAAAAGCTGATCAGCAATCTCCTGATTAGAATATCCTTCCGCTATTTTTATGAGCACATCATATTCTCTGGGGCTAATCTTGAGTAGCTCCAGTTTTTCCGGGTGTGGGATTTTATGGTTTTGTAGCAGATCTTTTCTGGAGGAGAAATGACCTTTCAGGATAAATCCGAAGGCAACAAGCCCCAGCGCACTTAATACAATGATGAACTCCTGCTCCCAATCCGAGTATAATAGCGAATACTTGCCCAGCTCCAGCAGTATCAGCAGCAGAATGGCTAATATTCCAAATCTTAGGATGATATTTTTCACAGTGGCCTTTTCAGATTCTAAAAACTAAATTTACTCATTGAATAAGACATGGTGAGGTGGGCAACACAGCTAATTTGAATCAATATGAAATATTTCGATGCCTTGCCACTTCTATTAAGTTTTATGATATTGTCCGACTTAAACTAACCCTTATCAGCATTGGATTTTAGGATCAGAACGATCACAGCAGGCGTAAATCTCTCCGATTTAGATGACAGGAAAACAATACTTCAGGCCATTGATTTTTTAGAAGGTGCCAGGGAGGAATTCATTACTCAGGGATATGAGGTTCAAACCTTAAGGATTGCTACTCAAAACCTGCACAAAATCATCGATGGTGACTTTAATGTGCAAGTGATGGATCAGCTGGTTGAAATCGATCAAATACTTATTGACAATAACATTATGTTGTCAATAGGTGAGCTTTTAGATGGCGACCAATTCCTGGAGGATCTCCCAGCCTGGACTGCCCTTTTGGTCAGCAAAACTTCAAAAATCAGCTTTAGTGTACCTATTGCTTCAAAGGATGTAGGCATTTACGATCATTCGATAAAGTTAGCTGCAGCAATCTGTAAAGCTTTGGCAGAGACCAGTCCTGGAGGTGAGGCCAATTTCCGGTTCACCGCCTCTGCAAATTGCCAGGCTGGGATTCCATTCTTTCCTGCTGCTTACCATAATGGACCACAAGGTTTCAGCATTGGACTGGAGTATCCCAATCTCATCACAAGGGTTTTTGAAACATCAAACTGGTCCAATGCAGAGGAAAATCTTCAGGCTGCCCTGGAAGCAGCTTTTAAGCCCGTGGAAAAGATTGGCAGGAATCTGGAGACTTCGGAATGGGCGTATTATGGTTTGGATACTTCACCTGCCCCGGGACTAGACGCCAGCATTGGTCAATCCATTGAGACATTGACCGGAAGACCTTTTGGAAGCCATTCGACTTTACGGGCTTGTGGTCTCATTACCGGTGTGATCAAACAACTTGATTTGAAGACTTGCGGATATTCAGGGCTGATGCTCCCGGTTATTGAGGACAAGGTTTTAGCTCAACGCGCCATGGAAGGAAGGTATTCAGTGGATGAGCTCCTGTTGTATTCTTCCGTATCCGGAACAGGTCTGGACGTGGTTCCACTGGCAGGCGATATTTCGGAAGAGACACTTTCGGGTATTTATCAGGATTTGGCCGCCTTATCATTAAAGTATTTCAATAAAGCCCTTTCTGCCAGGTTATTTCCTATCCCAGACAAAAAAGCCGGTGAAATGGTGAAATTTGAAAATCCCTATCTGACCGAATGTATTGTGCTGGATGTTGATTAAATTTTGAGTATGGATTGGAACGATTCATTGAAGAAATACAAGGCCATCGTGGAAATGGCGGGTGTGGAGCTGAAAGGGAAGACCGTGCCCTATACTTCCGACAATGGTCACATGTTTTCCCAGCTTAACAAAGATGGCGAAATAGGGATCAGGCTCTCCACTGATGAGGGAAAGGCCTTTATGGAGAAATATATGGCAGACCAATTCATGTCCTACGGAGCTAAGATGCGTGGTTATGTAAAAATCCCTGAAGATCTCATGGATCAGACAGAACTGGTGAGCAAATACATGAAATCAGGACACAGGTTCGTACTGTCTCTGGAGCCCAAGTAGTCAGCTGCTATTAAATTGTTGTTTCAGACTGCTTTTACAAGGCTTTATAAGCATTTGGCGTCAGGTTTCCGGCTACTTACACTTGTTATTTGGCTACAAAGAATTTGTTACCTGCCTAACATTGAGTCAATGTCTGCTGGTGATCTGATAGAATGATATATATCTTTATACAAAAAGATATATATCTAATCATAAAGAGATATATATCAAAATCAGAAAAGATATATATCATTTATATGAAACCTGCCCATAAACAAACCTATTCGCACTGTGTTTTCATTCGAAACATAACCATAGGGCAGGTCATGAGTAAGTACCACAGACTTTTCAAATTACCACACCACTCCTCTGAGTCACCGAAGGGACTCTGAGCGAAAGGTGCCCTCCCTGCGTGCTTCTATTGTTTCCAGTTAGGTCCCTCTAACTTTTGATTACAAACAGCCCTAAATAAATGGTGCAGAGATTTTAAACCCTGAACAGAGAAATGTAAGAGGTGATAAAATTGCAATCAAAACTGGCAAGAAATATTACATAAAATTCAATGGAGTGGTTTGGGGAATTAATATACTTCACGCAAACGTAAATTCTTCATACACGAAACTTGAAGTATTTCAAACAGACCCAACCTACAAATAATCAAAAACTTCTAAATTTAAATGTCGGGTGAATGTCGGGGATAATTCCCGATTTGTCCTTGCAATAAACTCTATTGTGTTTTTTTATTGTTCATGTCAATTGGGAAATGGACTTTAGAACGAAGTTGATTGAAGTAAGAAAAGCAAATGGGGTAACTCAAGAAGAGTTGTCTACAAAATGCAATATTACAGTTCGAACAATCCAGAGGATTGAATCTGGTCAGGTTCAGCCAAGGGCTCAGACAATTCGAATATTGTCTGAAGCTTTAGGATTTGATTTCTTCATTTCAACTAAAAATTTGACAGGCCACTCAATTTTTTGGCACATCAAAGATTTGTTCAATTTAAAAACACACAAAATGAGAAAGATTTCAATTCTAACCTTAACTACAATAACACTTGTTGCATCAATCTTACTTATTCAAGCTCAGCCAGTCGATAAGAAAAAACCGCACAGTGGAATCACAATTACATATAATCCAGATAAATCCCTTAAACGAGTAGATGTAGTATTTACAAATGATCTTACATTAGATAGTTTGATAGACATAAGGGAAAAACTATTGAAAGCTAATATATCAGTGTCTTACACATTTATGGAATTTGATAAAGACGGTCACCTTACAGGAATAGCTTGTAATATGAGTGACAACCAGCAGGGCAAAGGCAGTAGCGGGTCTTTCCATACATCTGTAATCAAACCACAAGCCCTATCTGGATTTTACTACGATTATTCTAAAAATGCAAAAGTAGGATTTTGTTGTGGTTTTTGCTGGCTAAATTAAAACACCCGCCAGCAACTAAGGCTTCGTGTGGTCTGAGCGATCCAATATGAAGCAAATGTTTGATCGAATCACCGAAGGGACTCTGAGTAAATGGTACCATCCAATCAAATCCTCGCCTGATAAGTATAAAGATCATAGTAACGTCCTTCCTTCTTCAGCAACTCATCATGAGTTCCCCGCTCTACGATATTCCCCTGTTCGATCACTAAAATTTGATCCGCTTTCCTGATCGTACTCAGTCTGTGAGCAATCACAAAAGAAGTCCTCCCTTTCATCAATCGGTTTAAACTCTCCTGAATGTAGCTTTCACTTTCTGTATCCAGGTTAGACGTAGCCTCGTCGAGGATCAGAATCCTCGGGTTCGCTAGAATGGCTCGGGCGATAGCGATACGCTGCTTTTGTCCACCGGACAGCTTCACTCCACGCTCACCTATGAGGGTATCCAGCCCATCTTCAAAACGGTCAGTAAACTCAGTGACATGTGCTGCTTGTGCGGCATCCAGCAATTCAGCTTCTGTAGCATCAGGCTTAGGGAATAAAATGTTCTCCCGGATGCTTCCTTCAAATAAGAAATCATCCTGTAAAACAACACCCAGCTGACTCCGATAGCTTTCCAGGGAAATCTTTGCAAGGTCCTGGTCATCAATCGTGATTTTTCCGCTTTCAGGATTTAGAAAAGAGGCTACCAGCCCGGCGATGGTTGTTTTTCCTGACCCGGAAGAGCCTACAAGCGCTGTAACTGATCCTGGTTTCGCCTCAAAACTGATATTTTGTATCACTGGTTTCCCTTCGTCATAAGCAAATCCTACATTTTCAAATTTCACATGCCCATCAATGTTGTCCAGCCGTAAGGTTCGCTCTGTACCATCATCCTCGGGTTTCATGTTCATGATCTCTTCTGTCCTGTCAAGCCCGGCAAAGGCTTCGGTAAGCTGGCTGCCGATATTGCTCATCTGAACAATCGGTGCGATCATAAATCCCAGGTATAAGGTGAATGCCAGAAAATCCCCCAGCGTCATCTGATCCTGGATGATCATATAACCACCAATCCCCATGATCCCGATACTGGCGAGACCCAACAGGAAAGTGGCTGAGCTGGTGACCAGGCTGGTAGAGGTCAGACTTTTTTTCACATTCAGGAATAATTTCTCAACCCCCGACTCAAACGTATTGACTTCCTGCTTTTCCGCATTGAATCCTTTGATCACTCGGATGCCACCGAGCGTTTCTGTCAGCCGACCGGTGACTTCCGCATTGATTTTACCACGCTCACGGAAAATCGGTCGGATATAACCGAAAGCTTTTAATGAGATTACTCCGAAGATTGAAACAGGGACGAGCACATACAAAGTCATCCAGGGACTGATATTGATCAGCAGGAAAAGCGAGATGACGGCCGTGAGCAATCCACCAAACAATTGGACCAGTCCGGTTCCCACCAGGTTTCTTACACCCTCCACATCTGTCATGATCCGGGATACGAGTTCCCCGGACTTGCTGTTATCAAAAAATCGGACAGGCAGATAAATGATGTGCTTTTGAACTTTTACCCTGAGTTTGGCGATGAGGTGCTGAGCTTCCACACTGAGAATTTGAGTCAGAGCAAATGAGGTGACGGATTGAACAACAATGGCCCCTATGACCACAGCCACCAGGATTTTCAGCATGTCCAGGTCGCTATTGGCGATTACATCATCAATAAGGTATTTGCTGGCTCCCGGCAATATCAGGCTGGCCAGTCTACTGATCACAATCAGCACCAATCCTATGGCAATGATCTTTCTTCTTGGCCAGACGATGGTCCTGAATACATGGCCAATACTCACACGTTGTTTACTCATATAAACTTGAGACGGATGAGCATCAAAGATATTTGATCTATTGGGAGATCCAACTGCTTACCTCTTCTTCAGGGATTCTATTGAGGTATATTCTTTGAAAACGGTTGGCGATATAGGTAGTTCCTGTGAGCAACAGATGATTTTCTTCATCTGTTTCTGGTCTTAGTGAAGCCAGCGTATATGGATTGAGGTACCCAATATTGTGTTTGCCCACCAGCTCGGCCGTGGTCTGATCAAAGATGTACAACCCAATTTGCCGATTTTCAGTCTCAGCTGCAATGATGGTATAGGTGGTGGTCCCGATGTCATAAGATGCGATATCCATGGGAGTATAGGATCTGTATTCAGTGACATTGCCATAAAGGGTATACAGGTCTACACTGGAAGCTGTGGCCGTACTGGAAATCGAAGCATCCACTGCGATAAAATTGTCATTGAATTGAAACCCTCCAACCGCGAAAATATTCCCGGAAATTGGCATCGCTTTTCTTATTCCTCCGTCGGTTGTCTGGCCTTGTAGCACTCCTGTTGGCGTCCCTCCGAAATCGCTAAAAACCATGGACATACTGTAATTGTAAAAACCATTAAAGAAAACAGACCCTCCGGGAGTCTCACCGACAAAAAATGGCAATGGCTGTTCTCCTGGATTGAGGTAATGATCTAAAATGTTAGCTTCCACATCTTCACCCGCACCGATAGAATAAGCAGCTGTGTTGACGATGCTTCCATCAGTTCCGATGTATGATATCACACTTTCGGCATTGAAGGGGTCATAACTCAGGATGAGAAATTGGTTAGAGGTGGATGAAGCAGCAGCAGCCAAAGGGTAAGTAAGTGGTACATTAATGATTTGTTCATCACTAAGGCTGTCATTCACTGAAATAAGCTGTACCTGGATGGTCTGTGGGTCCATTCCGAAAAAATAGTAACGGCCATTGGCTTCCATGAGTTCTCCGGTGGGTAACACAGGAGCCGGGTCGAAGGTGAGCTCAGCTTCAAATTCACCTTCTTCATCAACTTTTATCAACTGAATCCCGGAAAAATCGGTACGGTCTATTTCGGTGGCAGCCAGGATAATGAAGCCTGATGCAGACTTGATCACATCGATGGCATGGTAATCAACACCATAATTCACATCATCGAAGACCTTAAAGAAACCTGTTTCCGGGATTGGGTCTTCATTCTGGCATGAATAAAAAAGTGGTAGGACCAACAAAAGGTAAAATAATTTCTTCATCTGATTCTTAGTAAGCCTGGAATTGCTTGTCGATATATCTTAATGGGAACACAAAACTCAGGGACACATTGATGTTGTCCATCTTCAGTTCATCATTGACATCCCCAATGGAGGTAAGTTCTGTTTGGGTAAATCGGTTGCCACTGTTGGTAATGTCCGTCAGACCCCGCAGGTATACGGCCTCAAAAACCGTCCTGATATTTAAATAGTCAAGACTCACACCTACACCACCAAGTACTCCGGCATAATTCTGAAATTGCTGGGTCACACCCAGGATTTGCGTTCCACCGGAAGTAGGGATGGGTGATCCGGTAGCATGATCAGTATAGGTAATATCTACCTTTTTTTCCGCATGAGTGATAAAGGAATAGTATCCGCCTGCCATAATAAACGGGCGAGTCTTCCCGGATTGAATGATCTCATACTTGAGGGACAATGGAACATCCACCGCATCGATCCTTTGCTCAATGCTATACTCCATGTCAAAAAGGTTGGGTGCTACAAAGCCCCAGGTTCTGTAGTTAAAGTACTTGTATCTTATTCGTTTATAAGTAGGCTGGATCCCGATAGAAAACCCTCTGTGATAGAACGTGAGATCCATACCAGCCTGAGCACCCGGTAAGCTAAACACTTCATAACCCTTATCGAGGTCTTGCTCAGGTAAACCAATCGTGCTAATGGAGGAATAAGGTGCAATTGGATTGGGGTCTGTATAGTTGATCCCCACCTTTACACCCAGCCACCATTGAGTTTTGAGGAATTCTTCAGTGTATCCTCCAATTCCCGGTGCTCTTCTTGCCTGACCAACAAGCGTGATGGTCGAAAATGCCAGAAGAGCAAACAGTATCGATCTATTGAATAATAAGTTTCCTGGTTTCATTCAGTTTTTCTGATGTGACTCTAACAAAATATATTCCATTGGAAAACTGATCCAGTACCAATGAGACTGTATGCTTTCCCGGGTTTAGTTTACGTTTAAAACTACTTAAAACTGCACCTTTTAGGTTGATTAATTCAAAACGCATTTCCTGAATGTCGTTGATGAAGAAATCAATTTGCGTATAATTCGTTGCAGGGTTAGGATACAATTTCTCAATCCTGTAGAAATCATCCCTGAATTTTTGCTGTCCGGTGATCACATCACTGATCAGATCCATGGGCGTGTAAGTACCTCCATTGATGAGGTCGGGTCCGGTCACATAATCTCCGAAGAAAATATCATTGGTTAGTGTGGTCTGGTCCACACCCATCCACTCAAATAAGATATTGGCATAGATCTGACGATAGTCAAACTGCATTGAAACGTTGTTGAGAGACAGATCCGGGTTCGTGCCATAAATTCCACCTCTGAGCCCGGCACCCCACATCATGATCGGACCTCCTGTACCATGGTCCGTTCCATAGCTCCCATTTGAGCCAATGCGTCGTCCAAATTCCGACATGGACATGGTAAGTACTCTGTCAGAGATGCCTCTTTGGTTGAGATCCTCATTGAAAGCTCTCATGGCAGAGGAGATGTAATAAAGCAGTGCAGCATGTCCACCCATGGTAGATTCACCCTGTACCACCTGCTGAGCATGGGTGTCAAAACCGCCGATTTTCAATAAAAAAACTTTTGTCTTGAGTCCGCCTGCAAGTAATCTGGCTACCAGTTGTAGCTGAGAAGTCAGTGGGTTTCTGTTGCTGGCAGGTAAAAACGGGTAGTTTTCCGGGTAGGTCACA
Organism: Cyclobacteriaceae bacterium; assembly: GCA_965228595.1. Classification (GTDB taxonomy): domain Bacteria; phylum Bacteroidota; class Bacteroidia; order Cytophagales; family Cyclobacteriaceae; genus UBA7330. The sequence continues at coordinate 2,911,767 of OZ245828.1, forward strand.
GCCGTGTCGGCGGCAGCATCATAGATTTCTACCAATCGTTTGATATAAGTTTCTGACTTGTCTTCCAGACCAAGGATCCAGTCCATTTCTTTTCCGTAAGGGGAGCCATCAAGGAATGTTGGTGGCAAACCGCGTGGGTCGACACCTTCATCGGTAAATCCTTCCAGCGAATCTATCAGGCTGGCTAACCCACCCGGGCTGCTGCCTAATGACAAAGATGTAGGGATATTTCCTTCCTGATGAAACAGCAATGACACATCATTGCCCATCTCCAAAGCCAAAGGATCTGGCATATCTGTATTTGGGAAGTCGTCCGGATAAGTTTCTGGTAAATAGATATTAGAAAGGTATCTTCCGATCCATCCGCTAGGGAAGTAATCATCGGCCCCACCACCCATGAACCAGATGTCTCGGCCCCGGAAGTGTGAGCCGTTATTTTTTTCGTACGAAACCCCCTGAAATACCGCTGCACGTCCAATGTCATACATGTATTTGAAGTCCTGCATGTCAGGGTGTAGTCCGATTTGGTCAGCGGATGGGGTGGTACTATCCAGTGGTATTAATGTTCGGTTGCCCACTTTGTATGGGATGGCTACATTGGCCCTTCGGCTATAATATTGGTCATAGGCCTCCAATGGAATGAAAGTATTCAATCCGTCATTTCCCCCATGCATTTGAAGAATGATCAGCACCTTGTCATTATCACTGGCTGCAGCAAGTCGTTGCATGGATTGATAGCCCCCAAGTACCTTAAGAGGTACTCCGTGAAATGCGATCGGGAGACCGGCAGCAAAACCTAATTTTTTAACAAACTTCCTTCTATCCATGGCTTTACATCAGTTGGTACTCCGGCGATTGTAGCATCGCATTAAATAGGTTTAACAATTGGCCTCCGGCATCAGGGTTGGGACTCCCTCCATTCCATCTGACCACCCAGGCTGCATCCGGGTCCGGATCCCCTTCATCATATAGTGCCTGAAGGAAATAATTCAGTCGTTCATTGGTGATCTCACTGTTAGGATCGTCGAAAGCAATGACTCCCGAAACAGGTAAGAAATACTTTGTAAGCTCTACGATCAGAGACTTTGCATCCCCGGCTACCGAAGAGAAATTATCCACTACAAACTGTAAGACGTCTACCTGATTGGGCTCCGGATTCATTCCATCACTAATGAGTCCACGGACAAAATCATACCTGCGTGTGAGATAATTGGTAGTGATCCAGTTTCTGTTGAATATCGGATACTGATGATACGCGGCATATCCTGCCACCTCAAAGGGCTCATAGTAATCCATACCCTGGTTGTCGATTGCACTAAGCATGCCTCCTGCCGTATCATAAAAGCCTGTCAGGTCTACAGCCGGATCCGGAATTGTTTTTCCAAAGCTTCGACTGAATCCCACGACAAGATCCAAAGGGGATTTAATCAATCCACCAAAACTATCATCGAGGTATCCTGCAGCTCCTTCATAGAACTCCCGGCTGGTAAAGAGTGCTTCCAGTACGGGTTGGATTTTGTAATTACTTGCAGTAAAAATATCTGCCATATCCTGGATGATTCCTGCCTGTACTGTGGGATTTACTTCATGATAGACAAAAAACCTGTATAGCTTCCTGCAGGTATAAATGTGTGTTTCCTCCTGGTTATAGATGATATCTATCAGCTGACTGATCTCATCCAATAAGCTTTCTTCCGTAGGGTCACTGCCAAGAAGTAAAGTAGGGTCAGGTGTGACAGTCGCATTTCCCAGCCTTTCGCTGAATGTCTTTTCAGTATTGTCATGAGCGGAGGCAACTTGAGTATTCCCTCTTAAAATACCTCTCGGCAAGTTGGTATCCGGGTCGATGCTACTAAAAGAGTTGTCATTGACAAAACCCGAAAATACTTTGGCTCCTTCCTGCACATCTGTTTCGGTGAAATAGATGTAATCACCTTCATATTGTGGCTCAGGAAGATTGCCTTCCAGTCCTTTTCCAATGGCATAAAGTTCGAGGAGTTCTCTGGCATAGTTTTCATTGGGGTTGCCTTTCACATTATACCTGCCATCCAGAAAAACAAGCATGGCATTGTCCACTGAGATTTTTTTTGTCAGCTCGTTAAAGTTGAGGATGATATTTGTTTCAGGAGCCAGTGGATCAATGACAATATCTTCTTTATCAAAAGCAAAGAATCTGAAAAGGGCCAGTTGATGATAAAGGGCTCTGTGATTGTTTACTACACTTCTCTTGGTGGTAAAATGGGTATGCATGAAGAGTACAAGTCGTTCTCGGAAAGCATATGCGAGAGATTGATCCGGCGCAATACCGGAACTCATCATCTGTGCAATGTGCCACCTCAATACAAGATTCTCGTAGTTATAATCTTCCACGTCTGTGGATGAATCCAGATTGATCCATGGTTGTCCGGTATTGGGATCTATGGGTTCTTCCGGGTCGGGCAGATTTGCATCAAACAATTCAACAACGGCCTGTTGCGGCGTCATTGCCGCAAACTGTTCAATTTGTTGTTTTGTTGCGCCACAGCAGGTTCTTCGTAGTAAGTGAGCGGCACGTTGAACGCCAAGAGGATCTGTAAAAGTGGTTAGTGCCATCTAAAATTATTTTCCAAAGCCAAATCAAATATAAGATAATTAATAAAAAATCTTAGAAAGGTCTAATTAATTTTTTGTTAATAATTCGCAGGTACGACCTGAAAAAACAAAGCCACGCCCTTAGATCAGGGGTGGCAATCATACGATAAATGTAATAAATAAATATGTCAGCGAATCTCATTCGTCGGATAAAGTTGTGTGAGGCGGAACTAAACCGAAACTTACTTTTTTAATAGTGTATCTGCGATCATTCAGGCTCCATAGTTTGTGTTTGGTGATCCTATCGATTTTATTTTTGCAGTTCGAATCCAAAAAAAGATCAATTATGTCGCTTACCTATTCTGCCATGTTGCCGCTCAATGCAGCTGCCCAACATTTCAAATTGCATGATGTCATTACTGATCAGGTGATTTCTCCTGAGCTTATTAAAGGCGAGCATGGTTTGCTGATGATGTTTGTCTGTAATCACTGTCCTTATGTAAAGCATATAGAAAATGAAATAGGCAAACTTGCCGGGGAGTATTTAAGCCGGGGCATCGGTATGGTGGCCATCACTTCCAATGACATTGAGAAATATCCGGATGATGGACCCGAAGGTATGAAAGATCAGGCCAAACGTGCTTCATGGAATTTTCCCTATTTGCTCGATGAGACCCAGGAAGTGGCCAAAGCTTATAAAGCTGAGTGTACACCTGATTTTTTTCTTTTTGATAAATCATTAAAATGTGTCTACAGGGGCAGGATGGATAGTTCTTCCCCTGGCAACGGGCAACCCAACGATGGAGCTGATTTAAGGCAAGCCTTAGATCTGCTGATTGCCGGGCAACCAATTCCCGAAGATCAAAAGCCCAGCATGGGTTGCAACATTAAGTGGAGGTCATAATCCGCTGAACTACAGAAGATTTATTAATTTACGGCCTCATTTCATCCCATGAGCACAGCTTCAGGAAAGTTCAAGAGAATAACGACCCACCGCCTACTGGAAATGAAGGCGGCCAGGGAGCCAATCGCCATGCTTACAGCATACGATTATTCCATGGCCCGGATCATCGATGGTGCGGGAATTGATATCCTTTTAGTAGGAGATTCTGCTTCCAATGTGATGGCAGGAAACGAAACTACTTTGCCCATCACGCTGGATCACATGATCTGGCATGCCACTTCGGTGGTCAAGGCCGTCAGTCGGGCATTGGTGGTAGTAGACATACCTTTTGGCAGCTACCAGGGCAATTCCAGTGAGGCACTTAAGTCCAGTATCCGTATCATGAAAGAATCCGGAGCACATGCGGTGAAGATGGAAGGGGGCGTTGAGATCAAAGAAAGCATTGTAAGGGTTCTTTCAGCAGGAATTCCCGTGATGGGTCACCTGGGCCTTACTCCTCAGTCAATCTATAAATTTGGGACCTACACCGTGAGGGCCAAAGCTGAAGATGAAGCCAAAAAGCTGGTGGAAGACGCCAAATTGCTGGAAGAGATCGGTTGTTTCGGTATTGTGTTGGAGAAGATTCCAGCCAAGCTGGCCAAAGAAGTGGCAGCAAGCGTGAAGATACCGATCATCGGAATAGGGGCAGGACCTGACGTGGATGGCCAGGTATTGGTCATGCATGATCTGTTTGGGATTACACAGGATTTTAAACCACGCTTCCTCAGACAATACGCAGATCTCAACAAGATCATTGGGGAGGCAACACAACAATACATCAAAGACGTAAAAGCAAAAGATTTTCCTAGTCAGGAAGAGAGTTATTAAATAGATTATTGAACAAATCACAAAAATGGCAAAAGAAGCATCAACCATTATTTACACAATCACTGATGAAGCACCCGCTTTAGCAACACGTTCACTTTTACCCATCGTACAAGGGTTTAGTGCCTCAGCAGGTGTCTCGGTTACCACACGAGACATTTCATTGGCAGGGCGGATCATCTCCATTTTCCCCGAAGTGCTTACGGAAGAGCAAAAGATGTCAGATGATCTGGCTTTCCTGGGTGATCTGGCTAAAACACCCGAAGCCAATATCATCAAGCTTCCCAACATTAGTGCCTCAATTCCTCAGTTGGTTGCTGCTATCAAAGAGCTTCAGGCTCAGGGATATAAGTTACCAGACTATCCAACAGAACCAAAGAACGATGCTGAAGCTGTGATCAAAGCCAAGTATGACAAGGTAAAGGGTAGTGCAGTAAACCCTGTACTTAGAGAAGGTAATAGTGATAGACGAGCACCAAAAGCCGTGAAAGAATATGCACGTCAGAACCCACATTCAATGGGCAAGTGGTCAGGTAGCTCTAAATCACATGTTGCCAGCATGCAATCCGGTGACTTTTATGGCAGTGAAAAGTCTGTTACCGTTTCCGAGCCCACGGAGGTCAGGATTCAGCATGTGGATGGGTCAGGGAAAGAGACCATATTGAAAACACAGACCAAGTTACTGGCAGCCGAAGTAATCGATGCTGCGGTAATGAGTGCGAAAGCGTTGAGAGCATTTCTGGAGGATGCAATAAAAGCAGCCAGGACAGATGATATTCTTTTTTCACTGCATCTGAAAGCAACCATGATGAAGGTATCAGACCCGATCCTTTTTGGTCATGCAGTATCTGTTTTCTTTGCACCCGTTTTCGAAAAGCACAGCAGCACTTTCCAGTCCTTGGGTGTGGATCCAAACAATGGAATGGGTGATCTGTTGGCAAAAATTGAGACCCTTGATGAGGCTAAGAAGCAGGAAATCAAAACCGACATCAAAGCTTGCTATGACTCACAGCCAGAACTTGCCATGGTGAATTCTGATAAAGGGATCACAAACCTGCACGTTCCCAGCGACATAATCATTGATGCCTCTATGCCGGCAGCGATCCGAACTTCCGGTCAGATGTGGGGACCTGACGGCGGACAAAAGGACACCATGTTTACCATTCCTGATCGATCATATGCTGGTGTTTACCAGGCCGTGATTGAGGACTGTAAAGTCAATGGCGCCTACGACCCAACAACCATGGGAAGTGTCCCAAATGTTGGATTGATGGCTCAGAAAGCTGAGGAGTATGGTTCGCATGACAAGACTTTTGAGATCCCTTCTGCAGGAAAGGTACAGGTCGTTGACAGCAAGGGAACTGTACTGATAGAGCATGCCGTTGAAGCAGGAGATATCTGGAGGATGTGTCAGACCAAAGATGCACCTATCCAGGACTGGGTGAAGCTGGCTGTCAACCGGTCCCGAGATTCACAAACGCCAGCGGTTTTCTGGTTGGATGAAAAGCGTGGGCACGATGCGGAGATCATCAAAAAAGTAAAAACTTATCTGAAAGATCATGACACGAGCGGGCTTGAGATCCATGTCATGGCTCCTGTGGAAGCTACGAAATTCTCGGTGGAGAGGATTAGAAAAGGTCAGGATACGATTTCAGTAACTGGAAATGTTCTTAGAGATTACCTGACGGACCTGTTTCCTATCCTTGAAGTAGGTACAAGTGCCAAGATGCTGTCTATTGTTCCGCTCATGAATGGAGGTGGACTTTTTGAAACGGGAGCTGGTGGATCTGCACCTAAGCATGTACAGCAGTTTGTGGAAGAAGGACACCTGAGATGGGACTCACTGGGTGAGTTCCTGGCATTGGCAGCTTCTCTGGAGCACCTGAGCAAAGTAGATAATAATCCAAGAGCCCAGGTACTGGCTGATACCCTGGATGCTGCAAATGGTAAATTCTTACAGGAGAATAAGTCTCCTTCACGTAAGGTGAACGAGATAGACAACCGTGGCAGTCATTTCTATCTGGCACTTTATTGGGCAGAAGCATTGGCTGCACAGGACCAGGACGAGGAGTTGAAAGCTAAGTTTACGGCAGTAGCTAAAACCTTGAAGGAGAAGGAATCGACCATCAATGAGGAGCTCCTGAAAGCACAGGGTGCTGCGGTTGATATCGGAGGTTATTACAGACCTGACGAAGTGAAAACCACAAATGCTATGAGACCTAGCAAAACCCTTAATGCCATCATTGACGGATTGAAATCCTGATAAAATTTATAAGGCTTCTTCCTTTTTCAGGAATTCAACCTGGAAAAGGGAGGGCCAATCTTTACCTGTCACGTATATCTTGCCCGATGACTTGTGGTAGGCAATGCCATTGAGTACATCGTTGACTTCGTCGAGCCCGGATTTCTCACTGTTGCTAAGCAGACCTGAGAGATCAATCATCTTTAACACCTTGCCTGTATTCGGATCAATCACAGCTATGTTATCCTCTGTATAAATATTAGCATAGATGAGGCCATCAATGATTTCAAGTTCGTTAAGCGATTTGATGGGTCCTTTGTTATCGTAAACCTCAAGCGTTCCAATTTCCGAATAATCCCTTGGGTCCAACAAATGAAGTTTTTCTGTACCATCGCTAACGATCAGGGTATCCCCCAGTGTGGTAGCTCCCCACCCTTCATGGTTGTAGTTAAATTTCCCTGTTTGATTGAGTTCGGCATCAAATACAAAACCAAAGTTACTCCTGTAAGTAAGCATGATGATTTTATCACCCCAGTAAGTACTTCCTTCACCAAAGTACTCGGAGTCAATGTTTACCTGCTTTATTTTCTCACCTGTATGGAGATTTACTTTCCGAATGGACGACCTGCCTTTTCTTCCCGTACTTTCATACAATACATCATCCATGAAGAATAAACCCTGGGTATAAGCTTCCGGATCATGCGGATACTTTTCAATCACCTTATAGGTGAGTTTTTCCGGCTCTACATCAGATAAAAATCTTACCCGTGGAAAATGAGTTTCTGATTTGCCTTCGTTGAAATATACGGTGATTTTGAATCGCTTTTCACCAGTTAAGGCTTTTGTTGATTGCCAGGTAAAGCTATCTGTCTCATATATTATTTTTTGATGGTCGTCGTCAAATAGGATCGAATCGATCTCTTTTTTTGAACTGATTTTGAATGCTACGGCCTCTCCAATTGTAAGTAGTTTGTTTGGTGAAGGACTGAGAACACTCGTTTTTCTTGGGATTCTTGGGGACCTGGAATCGGTCTCGTTTGGTTTTTCACCGCCGTCATTACAGCATGTAAGAACAAAAAGTGCATGAAGTACTAGGAATGTCAATCTCATCTGACTAAAATACGTTTGAAAAGGTAAATATCATTTTAACGATCCAGAAAATGAAATCATTGATGGATGTCCAAATATCTATTTAATTATGTCAATGAAACGAATTTTAGTTCCAGTAGATTTTTCCGAAGTCTCAAAAGATGCAATAAGATCTGCAGCTAGTCTGGCCAGAAAGACAGGAGGTGATATTGTCATTTTTCACGTGATTGAAACTTCAGTTGAAACAGAAGCCCTGCGAGAAAAAATTGATAACATGCTGGCGATGAGAGAACTCAAAGATATCACTACGCATTATAAGCAAACAACCGGAAATCCCATCGATGAGATTGTTGAGCAACAACTTGACCTGATTGTAATGGGCTCAGAAGGTGCGGAAGGGATTGAGAATTTGGTACTCAGTACATTGTCAGAAAAGGTCTCCCGAAAAGCCAAATGTCCGGTGATCAACGTTAAAAAGTTTGTGGACCTGGCCAACATCAAAAGCATTGTCTTCCCAACAGATATGAAGACAGATCAATCCAGTGTGATCAAAGATATCAAGGCACTTCAATCATTTTATGGAGCCCATCTACATCTGATTAAGGTCTTCAATGATACCCTGGTTTTGGAAAGGGATGTTGAAAAAAGGTTAGAGGATTTTGCAAGTGCAATGGGACTTAATGCTTACTCGGTCACTGCGAGACCCAACATAGACAAGGCTGAAGAGATTCTTGAATTTGCTAACGAAATTCATGCGCCTATGGTCGCCATGGGGATCCATGACCGGCATGGTCTGGGTAAAATTCTGGGTGGATTTATTGCCAAGGATGTGATCAACCATGCCAAGATAGCCATCTGGACAAAAGTCCTGGATCAAGAGGAAGATTAATGCTCGTATTTCTTGGTTTGGGGATAGCTCATCTTCATTAGGGTAGGTACGGTAAGTCCCTGATATAGGACTGAGCATACCACTACCACATAGGTCATGGTAATGATGATGTCCTTGCCATGAAAATCAGTCAACGATAACGACAGTGCAATCGGAAGCCCTCCTCGGAGGGCACCCCACGTTAATATGGGTATGGTAAACGGAGCAAAGGACCTCTTGGTTGACATGAGCTTTATAGGAACATAAACACTCAACCATCTACCGAAAAGCACAATATTTACCGCAAAGAAACCTGCGGCAAAAAAGTCAATTCGCATTGGAATGACCAGCATTTCCAGTCCGATGAGTACAAACAACATGGCTGACAATGACTCTTCAATGAGGTTCCAGAATTTAAATACATAATCGCCTGCTGCACTGGTCACATGGCTGCCCCGACCTTCGTTACCAATGACAAGTCCCATAATCACCGCAGCTTGTTTGGATGAAACGTGGATGAAATCTGCCAGGTAAGAACCAACCATGACAACAGCCAGTGTAATGAGGATCTCGACCTCTACGTCATCATTATCTACATATTTCAGGAGCCTGTAGCCAATGTAGCCAAGTACCAGACCAATAAAGATCCCCCCTCCTATGTCTGCACAAATGATGTAAACAGTTTCAAATACACTCAAAGCATGGTCTTCACCGGCATGGGCAATATCGAGCAGTGTTAGCGCCAAAACTACCGCCACACCATCATTGAAAAGTGATTCTCCTTTAATCTTGATTTCCAGATCCTTGGCCATGTTAAATCGTTTCATGGTCTGCGTGACAGCAATTGGGTCTGTAGGGGAGATCAACGCTCCAAATACCAGGCAATACAGGTAATGCAGCTCAATACCCACCAGGTAGTTGAGCATATAATATACCAGCGTGCCAATGACAAATGTGGAAATAAATACACCTGTTGTTGCCAATAAGAGAACAGGAGTTCGCTCTCTGGAAAGTTTCTTAAAATCTATCTGTAATGCTCCGGAAAAGAGCATAAAGCTCAATACCACCTGGTATAGTACCTCTGCATAGTCGTATTCCTCTAAATGAACCGCCTGGATGTCCAGCTGTGGAAAGAAAAACCCAACAATTAGAACAATTGCTGAAAGAATAATCGCCATGATCATCAACCCAATGGAAGATGGTAGCTTTAGAAAGATTGTATTTACAAAAATGAATAGCCCAGCAAGAAATATAAACAGTGCTATGATGTCAAAAACATGCATTCGATTTGCGTTCCCAGTCTACTTGATAGTTACTTTAATTATTGCCAAAACTACTATTTGTGTAAATAGTTTTGCCCGGTATCCAACCAGACTACGGCTTTTGGGTGGTTGTATTCTTGTCTCAGCTGTTGGATTTTAAGAATGTGAATATAGTTTTTTTATTGTTCACAACAAAAATTCACATATTAACCCGGCAGAGGGTCGAATTTCCCACGAACGCAAATATCTGCCTTCTTAAATAAATTTTTGACTTTATTCAGACTATAAGTTTCTTTAAGCAGACACTTTTTTTAGCCTTTCTTTGTAGATAAAGTAGCTAGTGTAAATCAAAAGTGCGGTAAATATGAGTATCAGTTCCATAATGCATCAGTTTATCTCGTAACTTGAATTATTGCAAAGGCTATGCCAATTTTAGATGGTCATTTAAATTGCCCAAAAAATAGATTTTAATTTGACTGCCATTCGGATCCAATCACTACAGCTTTCTTTCAATACGCAATCCCGTCTGAATTTTCCCGACTGGACTGTGAATAAGCAATCCGAGGCTTTGATCCTTGGGCCTTCCGGTAGTGGCAAGACCACCTTACTGCATTTGTTAAGTGGGTTAGTGAGTCCGTCAAATGGTGAAATAGAAGTGAATGGATATAAGCTTCATGAGATGAATGGTCGTCAACTTGATAAATTCCGTAAAAGCAATGTCGGCATCGTTTTTCAGCAACCTCACCTGATCAAATCCCTCACGGTGATGGAAAACCTTCAGTTGGCCAGGTATCTTGGAAATCAGAAACAAGATGACAATTGGATCCGGGAGATTATCGATCATCTGAACCTTGCTGGGATCAAAGACAGTCATGTGAGTAGGATCAGTCAGGGTCAGGCACAGCGTGTAGCGATTGCTCGATCGATCATGAATAAGCCCTCTGTGCTCTTCGGCGATGAACCTACAGCCAGTCTGGATGATGAAAATTGTGAAAAAGTGATTCGGTTATTGAAGCAGGAGGCCAAATTATGTGGAGCTACTTTGATTATTGCGACTCATGATCAAAGGGTTAAAAGGGAGTTTGATCATCAGTTGGTACTAAAACCTCAGTAGGGATGAATATTTTTTTTCTGAGCTATAAAAACATTTTAAGTAGACCCCTGAGCAGTCTTTTAAGTTGGCTGCTACTCAGTTTTGGTGTTTGTGTGGTCGTTCTCCTGCTGCTTTTGAGTGACAGGTTCAAAGGCGAAGTGACCCGGAACAGTGCTGGCGTTGATCTTGTGATTGGAGCCAAGGGAAGTCCGTTGCAGATCATCCTTTCGAGTATTTTCCATATTGATTTCCCTACAGGTAACATCGAGATTTCTGATATCATGCCTTTTACTAAAAACAGGTATATTGAGCGTACCATACCGCTTTCTTTGGGGGACAGCTACAATGGGTATCGGATCGTGGGAACAATCCAAAAATATGGGGAGCTTTATGATGCGCAGCTAGATCAGGGAAGCTGGTTTGATGCTCCTCTTGAGGCTGTCATTGGAAGTCAGGTTGCCATCGAAATGGGACTAAAAATAGGGGACCGCTTTTCAAGTCAACATGGGTTGGACGAGGAGGGAGAGGACCATGGCGACCATGGATTTAAGATTGTCGGTATATTGAAATCAACAGGGCTGGTCATTGACAGGTTAATCCTGGTTGATATGCAAAGCATTTGGATGGTCCATGATCATGAGGAGGAAGCCGAAGCAGATAGTCTTGTGGCCATCCCTGACTGGGGAAGTGAATTATCGGCTAAGCAGATCGAAGAGAATCAGATAACCAGTCTACTTATCAAATTTCGCTCTCCCATGGGCGCCGTCATGTTACCAAACCAGGTGAATCAAACAAGTAATTTACAAGCTGCATCTCCTGCTTTTGAGGCATCTCGTCTGTTCAGTATCCTGGAAAATGTCACCAAAGTGCTGAACTTTTTAGGTTTGATAATTATTGCTATCTCGGGAGTAAGTGTTTTTATTTCATTGTTGAACTCTTTGAAAGACAGAAAATACGAGATAGCCATATTGAGATCAATAGGAGCGTCCCGAAGGTTGGTTTTATCCGGAATATTATTTGAAGGATTGATGATAACAGGCTTTGGAGTCATTACCGGCTTTTTATTGGGGCATTCCATCATCTTAATCTTATTCAAACAACTATTGGGTAGGAGTACCGGGTTTATGTCATTTGCTCCCGGGGAAGGATTGTTGTTCCTTGCCTGTATAGCAATTGGTATATTTGCGTCCGTGATACCTGCTGTAATGGCGTACAGAACAGATATCTCAAAGACACTTGCTCAAGGTTAAAAATTGATTTAGAATATGAGAGTACTGGTTTTTATTATGGTAGCTGTGGCAACATGGTCTTGTCAATCACAGCAGAAACAAGAGAACGTGGCCCCAAAAGCCTTTAGTCAGGCCATCGCTGAAGATAAAAATGCTGTAGTCATAGATGTTCGGACGGATAGAGAAGTGGCCGGAGGGATGATAGCGGGCGCTGTGCATATGGACATAAATTCCCCCGATTTTAGAGATCGAGTTGCTAAGTTGGACAAGGACAAGACCTATTATGTGTATTGCCTGTCTGGTGGTAGAAGTGCTAGCGCAGCCAGTTATTTCAAGGAGATTGGCATTGAAAATGTGGTGAATCTTGACGGTGGTATCAGAGGCTGGCAAAATTCAGGTTTGCCTTTAGTGAAACCTCAGGACACTAAATAAGTCAGGAAATTTGAATACGGAGAAACAATTTTTTTCAGGATATCAGTTTATGGATGTATGATGAGATCATTTCTTTTTGTAAGCTTCTTTTGCTGGTCATTATTTGCGGTGAGTCAGGGTTCTTCAAAGGAAAACTGGGAAACCCTTTCAACTCTTGAGTTTGAGAAGTCGCACGATGAGTACGGAGAGATATACCTTCCGAAGTTTGGACCGGAAATAAAGGCACTTGCAGGAAAGGAAATCGAGTTGGATGGGTATATCATTCCTTTTGAAGGCATGTTTGGACCGACAAAATTGATCATTTCCTCCGTACCCATTGCATCCTGTTTCTTTTGTGGTGGGGCTGGCCCCGAATCGGTGGCTGAAGTATATTTGAGGGAATCCGTGAAATACACGGCCAAAAGAGTGAAGGTCACCGGAAAGCTCACGCTCAACAAGGAAAATTCAGATCAACTGATGTATATTTTAAAAGACGCAAAAATGCAGGTGCTATGAAAATAACAATACCTATTTCCGTTTTATTGGTCCTCCTTCTAGCCGCTTGCGGTGGGGATAAACCCGATCAGATAAATAAGCTCAAAGACGAGGTAATGGGATTACATGATGAGGTAATGCCTAAGATGGGCGATTTGCGGAAAGCCAGTAAAAGCTTGATGATGAAAGCCGAAACATTAGATTCTACATCTGCGACCGAGCTAAAAGTCATCGCAGAAGATATCGAAGCGGCCAATGAGTTTATGATGGAGTGGATGCGTCAGTATGAGCCTGATATGGAAGGTACTGAGGAGGAATTACTGGAATATTACAAATCGCAGCGGGCTGGCATCCAGGAAGTAAAAGAAAGAATGCTTAATGCCCTTGAGCAAGGACAAAAAGCACTCTCCGAATAAGTTTATTGCTGTTCGCAGTTGTTAAGCCATTCGGTTACCTGTTTTACACCGATCAGGCCAGCATTGTTTCCCCATGAATTTGAGACGTAAGTGATTACCTCAGCGATTTCAAGATCTGACAAGGTGGGGATTGGAGGCATCACCTGTGTATATTCCACACCATTTACTGTGATAGGCTTAAATTGACCATTTCTGATACCACATGCAGCCTTGTCAGGGTTTGCTTCTAGGAAATCTGATTTTGCCAATGGAGGATAAAGTTTTGCGAGTCCCTGTCCCTCGGCCTGATGACATGCCAGACAGTAGGTTTTGTAGATCTCTTTTCCTTTCACAATGTATTGTTGAAGTTTTACATCATCTTCACCACCTGCAGATGCCGATGGTTCGGCTTTAGGGGCCGGCTTTTCAGTTGATGAAGTGCCAGAAGTTCCTTTTTCTCCACCCCCGCCACAGCCATAAAGACCAAGGATGAATAATACAGCAATGAGTTTAGTTAGTGTTTTCATTTTTCTTTATTAGTCTACCGATATCATTTATGAGGATGTCTACCTGCTCTGGTATAGTACCATCGTAAACACCCCGTATTCTTCTTTGCCTATCTACAAGAAGGAAAGCCCCGCTATGGATGTATCCCCCCGGTGCATTTTCATCTTCATTGGCGACCACCAGATAGCTGGTTTCACCTATGTCATAGATAGAATCTTTATTTCCTGTTACAAAGTGCCATTTTTCTGATTTCACACCTAGCTTTTCCGCGAAATCTTTTAGTACGGCAACCGTATCATGTTTGGGGTCTATGGTGTGGGAAAGAATGGCTACCTCGGGTTCATTTTCGTATGCTTCGTATACTCTCAGCATCTGTTGTTTCATGAGTGGACAGATCGTTGGACAGCTGGTAAAAAAGAAATCAGCTATGTAGACCTGATCGCTGAAGGTCTCATTGGTGACCAGGTTGCTGTCCTGGTCTACAAATGCAAAGTCTCTTATGGTATGATAGATAGTATCTTTTACTACCTCACCATTTACCTCTTTCTCGACGAACTTTTTATTCCCGAGAATCGGCAATTCGTTGGTGGTATTCACCTGACTACAACCTATGAATGATAAAATGAATATGGTAAGTATTAGAAGTCTCAACTTTTATTTGCCCTCAATCTTTTATAGATCCGAATCGCCAACATTAATAGTACTGCGAATATAATCAACCCGATGCTACCCCATAACCAACTCATTTGATTTTTCACCACGATAAGAAAAACGATAGCTACCAATAAAAAGGTGGCTATTTCATTCCATACACGAAGTTGCTGTGAAGTGTATTTTTTTTGGCCCGACTGCAGGCTGGCGTATATTTTATGGCAGAGGAAATGATAGACATAAAGCAGCAGGACAAATGAAAGCTTGATGTGCATAAAAGGCATCTTCAGCCACTCTGGCTGTATGAGAATTAATGATACACCCAAAATCAAAGTCAGTATGGCCGACGGCCAGGTAATGCCATACCACAGTCGCTTAGACATAAGGGCGAATTGGCTGGTCAGAATGGACTTTTCAGGTTCTGACTTTTCAAAGGCCTCTGTGTGGTAAACAAACAGTCTGACGATGTAAAACAAGCCTGCAAACCAGGTGACGATAAAGATGATATGGAGTGATTTTAGATATAAATATTCCACTTTGGGAGCTTTTTTAGTGCAGGGACGGTTTATACAAAGTCGGCAAGCAAAATTGAGTTGTATTTTCTGACAAAACAAGGAATTTATATCTTCGAAAGAATATTCTTAAAAAATGGCGGAACAATCCAAAATCTGGTTTCTGGAGGAAGTTGACCTTTTCGACATCCTGTGTCCCAGTAAAACACCCAACATGGAGACCAAGCATCCTCCCAATCACTTTAAAAAAGATGATTTTATCTACTTCCCTGATCAGCCTTCATCCAGCATATATATGGTGGCGGATGGGCGGGTAAAGATCGGGTCCTATGTAGAAGATGGGAAGGAAAATATCAAGGCTATCCTTGGCAAGGGAGAAATATTTGGAGAGCTGGCCCTGGCCGGGGAGTCAAAGCGTACGGACTTTGCTCAGGCACTCGATCATGATACCCGGATTTGTTCGATGAACATCGATGACATGCAGGAGTTGATGAAAGACAATCAGACCCTGGCGTTGAAGATATTCAAAATCATGGGCTTCAGGCTGCGGAAGATGGAGCGAAAAATCACTTCATTGGTATTTAAAGATGCCAGAACCAGGATCATTGAGTTTTTGAAGGATATGGCAGAGGAAAGAGGACAGAAAGTAGGGTTTGAAACGATGATCAAAAATCACCTGACGCATAAAGACATTGCCAGCCTGACGGGGACTTCCAGACAAACCGTGACAACCGTGCTTAATGAATTGAGAGAATCTAACATTATCAATTTCGATCGAAGGAGGATCCTCATACGTGACGTGGCTAAGCTGACTTAAGCAGCCAGAGAACTACTCATAATCCCAGTATTTATCTCTTTTTATTTCCTTCAGTAGTAGGCTGCGTCCATCGCTGGATTCCATTTTCAGAAGGTAATTCGGATACGTATCATTGATCCAGTAAGTCAAAGATTCCTGATTGTCTTTAACAACATTGACTTTCCACGGTTCCCGGATAAAATCAGGCATTAATCCTTCCAACTCAGCGCCCGGATTTGATTTCGTCACACGAACATGCGCTTTAACCGGCCTGGGTAATTCAGCTTTGTTGGTGACCTGTGTGGGATATAGTAATACGTCAAATTCAAGCCCGTCGGTGAAGCTTAGTGTTCTGAGTGTGTAGCTTAGCTGATCTTCAAACCACGGTCCTTTCTCAATTTTCGCTTGTCCCGAACCCTCCCCGTCGAAGTAACTCATGTAATCGTATTGATATTTATTCCCTTTTTCAAGGAATTGCTTGGAAGTATTGCCACACCATTCCTGGGAGGTGTGGGATAGCTTGTGAAGACTTTCGGGGTTGTCTCTATGCATAAACAAGCTGGTAAGAAAGTGGTAAGGGTAAGCGAGTGTCTCCACCCGACAAAACTTATTGATCTTCATGACCGGGTACAGGTCATCCCGACTGTAATCATCTGTTTTGACTCGGTAAGCTTTATTGAATTCTTCCTTTACAAGAATATAGACATACTCAAATGGGCGACTCTTACCATAAATATCCTTGGTAGCCTCGTATAGGGCTACCTCTGCCATTCCATCATCCCATAGCTTGTTTTTAGCCCAGTCATAATGGATGTAATCTTTTTGTGTCTCTTCAGCTGAATGTTTATAGCCAAAAAACAGTGCTGAACCGAGAGCCAGCAAAATGGGAACGCTAATGAGAATCTTCTTCATCGGGATCTACAAATTGAAAGTCAATGTCAGAATCCTTGAGATCCTGAAAAGTATCTATGTCACTCAATTCATCTAACAAGAAAAACTCCTTTTGAGTTTTGGCCACTTCTTCCAATAGCTCTTTCAAGACTTTGTCATGCCCATATTTTTTTCCATCGAAAAATGCCGGTGTCGGTTCTTTCATTCCCAAGAGGTAATACCCGCCATCCTTGGCAGGCCCGATGACATAGGAGTTTTCACCCAGCTGTTTGAAAGCTTCGGTGAGGTGTTTTTCCGAGGTCTCGATAGAGTCACTTCCGATGAGCACCACTTTTTCGTACCCCATTTCAAAAGCCTTTTGAAATGCATTGCTCATTCGCTCACCCAGGCTTTTGCCTTTTTGAATGAGTAATTTATACTGGCTATCATCCCAGATGTCTTCTATCTCAACATATTCAGAGTAGAAAACTGCTTTATCTACCTCAAGCTCTTCAGTGATTTCTGCTGTATGTTCTACCAGGTATTGATATACATCCAGGGCACCGTCAATCCCAATCTCTTCAGCGAGTCGGGTTTTGACATGTCCTGGTACAAGATTTTTTACGAATATGATCAGAAGGCTTTTATCCATTTTTTAGCTTTTGTTCTTTAATAAATATTTCTGTAGCGGCAATGCCCAGCACCACCACATATTCCATAACCACCCACCAGAGTGATAGTTCATATCCATCTTTCCCATACCCCATGTAGGTAATAAATACCATCAGAGACCAGGCTACAGGAAAATAGAAGCCACTTAGAAGGCCTAAAGGTAATAATGTTAGGACATACCAGGGATGCACGGTGGTAGCCAGCAAAAGGTATATCATTAATATCCAAAGCAGGGCATTTGGAATTTTCCAGTTGTTTTTTGCTGCGTAGAAAGAAAATAGCATAATAGAAATGAAGGTACTCACAGAGAGCCATGGACCCCAGGTCTCAATGGTGTTATACCCTTTCAAGAGCCAACCGATCTCTCTTACTATGAAATAGATGCTGGCGTTGAACTCAAATTTATTTGAATACAACATCAAACTTTCTTTGAAACCAAAGAAGGAGCCGGGTATAATAAGCGGGAGCAGTGTTGCTACTAAAATTGTTAGGGATATCGCTGATAGCAATACCCCATTTTTCCATCTGTTTTTCAGCATCAGAAAGGGCAGAAAGATTAATGGAATCAGTTTAGTCGCTGCTGCCAGACCCATTGCCAGCCCTCCGGAGACAAAATGATTTTTTGATAAGCCATAGATGGCCAGCAAGAGAAAGAAGATTACTAATCCTTCAAAATGAATGTTGCCCACAAACTCCAGCACCACCAGTGGGTTCAGGAAATACCACGCGGCTATATTAGCAGGCCTTCCATATATTGAGGCAAGCTTAATGAGCAGGAATACACTACCCAAATCCGCCAGGAAGAGAAAACTCCGTATGACATTGGTTCCAAGCAGATAGTTTTGATTGCCAATAAAAGAGGCCATCCAGAACATTGCCTGGTTGAGTGGCGGATACACGGTATAATGTGTTTGAGAATTGAGCACTTCATATAAAGAGGGGTCTATTTCTATCCACTCATTCGGTTTGAAAAGAAACGGATTGATCCCCTCCTGGATCAGTTTACCATCCCACAAAAACCTGAAAATATCATCAGAAAGATTAGGTAGATGAAAGAATAGTATGATCCGAATCAGAACGCCCAATCCGACCATCCAATAAATATTTTTTTCCAGCCTGACGATCCAGAGGTAACAGAAAAAAGCTGAGAAGTACGCGGTGAACAGGATGAATGTCTGATGGCGCTCGACACTTAATCCAACTGTGGCGATGGCAACAAGGTAAATCAGGAATGAGGTAATCCGTGATGCTCGTTGATGATCGATCATTTAGCAAAAGGCATTAGTGATTTGTAAAATACAAACCCATATCCAATCGCCAGCATGAGGTGCCAGGGTAGAAAGCCGAACTCTTTGAAATAGATACCAATGAGTATCCCTGAAATAAAATAGACTGAAAGTAAGCCTTCAAGAAACACAATGGGGGAAACTGATACCTTAAGATAAGCATCATCTTTTATGCTTTCTTTTTTCTTTTTGAGGTTGAATTTTGGGGTTCTAATAAATGGTGATTTAATACCTAGGTACCCTTCGGAGACAGCAATGGAGTTGTGCAGCGATAGCCCACTGGTAAGCACAATAAACGCTGGAAAATCTTTGATGAAGTGCTTCCAGGAAGTTTTTTTGTTGATACTCCTTGAAGCGGTCCAGTAAAAAAGAGTGATTATGATAAAACCAAAGACAAACACCCCACCCCAGCTCCATATCCAGTGATCATTTGTGGATTGTTTGATCAGGATGAGCGGCACGGAAGTGATGGCGGCGATGAAGAGCCAAAGAAAAACCGAGCTATTCATCAGGTGCGCGATTCCGTGAATTTTATTGCCCAGGGAAAGCCTAGATTTCAGGATATTCGGAATGCTTTGTCTGGCCGTCTCCGCAGCACCTTTGTTCCATCGGTATTGCTGAGATTTGATAGATGGAACAATCGTTGGCAGCTCTCCGGGAGAGACTGTATCCTCCAGATAATTGAACTTCCAGCCTTTGAGCTGCGCCCGGTAGCTGAGGTCAAGATCTTCGGTCAGGGTGGTAGCTTTCCATCCTCCAGCGTCCACAATGCATTGTTTCCTCCAGATGCCTGCTGTACCATTGAAGTTGATAAGTCTGCCTGAGTGGAGTCTGCCTGATTGCTCGATGGTAAAATGTGCATCCAGGGCAAAAGCCTGGATTCGGGTCAGCAGATTATAATTTTTGTTGATATGCCCCCATCGGGTTTGCACCATTCCCGTATTTTCTTCAAAGTGAGGCAAAGTGCGATAAAGAAAATCCTCGTTCGGAATAAAATCAGCATCAAAAATGGCAATAAATTCTCCTGATGCCTGTTCCAACCCATATTGAAGCGCTCCAGCTTTAAAGCCTTCTCTGGAAGGTCTGCGAATCTGATGAATGTTTAAGCCTTTTTCTTTCCATTTTACAACGGATTTTTCAATGATCGAGCAGGTTTCATCATCGGAGTCGTCCAGTACCTGCACTTCCAATTGATCTTTTGGATATTGGATATTTCCTACAGCATCTATCAGTCTGGCTACCACATATTTTTCGTTATATACAGGTAGCTGAATGGTGACTTTTGGGAATTTTGTGAGAGGTAGTACGGTGGCGTTTTTTGTTTTACTTCTATTGTATTGAATGATCAGGTAGAGCTGTACCATGGCAAACAAACAGATCACCGAAACAGAAAAAATGTATCCAAAAATGATCAACCCCTCCATAGCTACAAATATCTAAAAATGGTAAAAAGAATTTTATATCCGGCCATGATAGTCCCCTTAACTGTACCCGAGACTTTGGAAACACCAATTCTCCTGCGATAATTCACCGGTACTTCGGTATTGCGTAGTTTTAACCGGGCTGACTTGAGCTGCATCTCCACTGTCCAGCCATAATTCTTATCTTTCATTTGTAGCGCCAACAAGCTTGAATATCGTATGGCACGAAAGGGACCCAGGTCTGTGAAGGGAACTCCGTAAAACAGTTTGATCAGTCTTGTAGCTAACCAATTGCCAAATACCTGCGGGAATGTCATTGACCCGCTCTCCTTGTGCCCAAGTGCCCTTGAACCAATCACCAAATCAGCGCGATCATCCACAATGGGTTGGATCAGTTTTGGGAGTTCTTCGGGATAATCCGAATGATCAGCGTCCAGGAATACCACGATATCTGGCCTGGTTTGAGACTCCTTAATGTATGTTAAGGCTTTGAGGCAGGCGTTGCCATATCCTTTTCGTGATTCATAAAGGACAGTCGCTCCGTTTTTTTTCGCTACGTCCGATGTGTTGTCTACTGAGCCATTATCGACCACGATTACCTCCCTGACAACTGTCATGGGGATTTCGTTGAGCACATGACCGACTGCATTTTGCTCATTTAATGCAGGGATTATGACACTTACAAGTGGTTTTGTAGACTTCAAACTCATGCAGCCTGCAAAACTACTCCCATCTTACAAACGAAGCTGTCATTTTATTGACAAACCCCAAAACTTATGGTTGATGTGCGTTTTAAATGTAGTAAAGCTTATTTTAGCATCCTGAAAATTTTTTGACCAGCAGATTATGTATAAGACGATTAATGGCATTCAGCATATTGGTGTGGGCGTTCCTGATACGGAAGTAGCCTGGAAGTGGTACCGCAAGTTTTTTGGGATGGATATCCCCATGTTTGATGGAGTGGCACCAGCACCATTGATGGATATTTATACAAACAATGAGACCATTACTAAGCGGGCTACAATGATTTTTAGTTTGCAAGGCGGCACTGCCATGGAGGTCGTATGCCCTACATCGTTTAAGGCCACACATGCAAAAACTAAGTTTCAGTTGGGTGACCTGGGAATCTTTACCGGGCACGTAAAGTGCAAAGAGATTAAAGCAACCTTTGATTTCTTCAAAAACGGAGGTGCGGAGATTCTTACCGATATCGTAGTGGACCCATCTGGTAAAGAACTCTTCTATGTGGCCGATCCAAATGGCCTTATTTTTCAGCTACAGGAAGGAGACAATTTCTATACTAAGAGGAGGCATCCTACAGGAGGCACCAATGGTTGTACCATTGGGGTGTCGGACATTGACAAAGCCATGACATTCTATGCCGATATCCTTGGATATAGCAAGGTGGTATATGACGAAACAGGGAAATTTGGTGACTTCAGCAGTCTTCCGGGCGGAAAGAAAAAATTCAGACGGGTAAAGCTGACACAACCAGGACCTGTTGGGGGTGGTTTTGCCAAAGTGATTGCTGATACTTATATCGAGTTGGTGCAGGCCATAGACTATAAGCCAAAGAAGATATATGAAGGAAGGCTGTGGGGAGATATCGGGTTTGTGCACCTGGGTTTTGATGTGAGAGGTATGGTAGAGCTTGGTAAGGAGCTGGATGAAAAAGGTTTTGGATTTACCTGTGATACCAAAGACACACTAGATATGGGGGGTACCACGCGAGTACATTGTACCTATATCGAGGATCCGGACGGAACGTTGATCGAACTCATCGAAGTTTATAAAATTCCTATCCTTGAGAAGCTTGGGATTTTCCTGGATGTCGAAAAAAGAGATCCACTAAAGCCATTACCAGATTTTATGCTCAAGGCATTACGTTTTAGCAGAGTGAAAGCCTAATCATGAACCCACGGACCCTTCGATTTTTGAGTCTTGTTGGGATTTTCGCTGTGATGATCCTGAGCGGGATGTATGGTTATAGAACATGGATCGAAGGGGAGACAAGGTGGTATTTTGTAATCCTCTCAATTGGTATCGCGATGCTTCTCATTTTCAATTTGATGGGTGGTAAGAAACGTTGAGAAAACTCTTGAAGTAACTCGCTTTATTTCCTGATCTGTCAAATAAAGCCCGGACCAATTAGCTTATACCAGCTAGTGTGTGGCGATTAGAAATCTGTGTCAGCATCTTTTAACTCCAATTCTTTAATCCAGATGTTCCGATACAATACATCATGTCCTTCTGCCTGTAGCTTCAATCCTCCTGGCCGATCAGTAATTCCTTTTCCGCCATCGTTACCACCATCAAGCCCGGAGTTGGGGCCACCCCATACCTGATTGATTGGCTGATTTACATGCACTTTTTTGCCATTGAAATAGACTGTTACCAGGGGTTTTTCAATAAGTACTCCTTCCTGAAATCTAGCTGCCCTGAATTGAATGTCATAGGCATTCCATTTTCCCACCCCATTGTAAGCATGGTAAGGTGATTCAGTTTCATTGATGATGGCCCCCAGGCCATGTTTGGTGGTGTCGCCGTCAAGTATCTGGATTTCATACCGGTTTTGTAGATATACTCCACTATTACCTCCTGGTTCTTTAATCAGGAACTCCACATGGGCTCTGAAATCTGTAAATTTTTGTTTAGTGACAATGTCAGCAGCCCCATACAGCCCACCCTTAGAAGCGGGATCATTTGAGTTGACAACAGTACCCTCACCTGTTGGGTCCTCTTCTATTTCCCATTTAATGGGTAGTTCAGCCTTCAGCCTTGGACCGTCCCAATAGGTCCAGTTTTTATCTAACATGGCTTTGGTTCCATCAAATAATATGGTTGCATCATTAGGAGCTTTGGCTCCAACCCCGATGTCCGTTTTGTTGTTGTTTTCAACGGCCTTTTTTTGCCCAGGTGAACAGGAAATAAACAGGATGGAAAGAAAGAGTATACTGATAATAGCTTTCATAAGGATTTGGCTTGTTTCTGGATGAACTGGATTTTTATCAGAAGCTAATATACCGGAACTGGTAGACTACAAAAGTTTTAACGAAGCCTAACATTGAAGAATTTAGATATTAAAGAAGGTAAGTTTTTCTAAGTCATTTACGATAAGCTCAAACTTTTGTAGTCTGCGGGTGGGGGTGATTTGGGTCAGCCTCCGGGTGGTAGACATCAAAAGTTTTAACGAAGCCTAAACATTAAAGAATTAAGATATTAAAAATAAATGGATTGGTTAAACCATTTAAATTGAACTCAAACTTTTGTAGTCCAGGAGGCCTAAGACTCAAACAAAGTCCTGGTCAGGATACTTCTACCCAGGGTGATCTCATCGGCATACTCCAGCTCACCGCCTACAGGGATGCCTCTGGCGATGCTGGTAACCTTTACATCAAGGTCTTTGAGTAGTTTGGTGATATAAAAGGCCGTTGTATCCCCCTCCATAGTTCCGCTCAATGCCAGAATTATTTCTTTGATCTCTGAATTGTCTTTTATCCGATCAATAAGCGAATCGATGCGGATGTTATCAGGGCCAATACCGTCCATGGGAGAAATCCTCCCACCCAGCACGTGGTATAGACCATTATACTGACCTGTATTGCGGATAGCCATGGCGTCTGTTGTGCCCTCCACTACGCAGATGATCGAGGTGTCCCGATTCATGGTCATACAGGTACATTCATCGGTATCACCAATGATGTGGCAGGTATTACAATACTTGATGTTGTGACGTAAATCTACCAGCGCTTCCGACAAGGAAGTAGTATCCGCTTCAGGTCTGTTCAAAATATGAAGAACCAGTCTCAATGCAGTTTTTTTTCCAATACCCGGAAGCTTTGCTATCTCCTCTACGGCCTTCTCTACCAGCTTGGATGGATATTCCATATCATTCTATGGTAGCCTTGATCCCTGCTTCGCAAATTCCTTCACGCATAGGTTTCAGCTCCTTGAAAGTGCCTTTCTTGACCGCACATTTTCCTTTGAAATGAATGATGTAGGTGCATTGCTCCGCCTGTGTAGCATTGTGCTTGCAGACTTTGATGAGGGTATTGATCACATGATCAAAGGTGTTGAAATCATCGTTGTACACAACCAGATCATTGACCCTACCTTCGTCTACTTCTTCAGCAACTTCTACGAGTTCTTCTAGTTCAGTTTCAAAATCTAGATCAAATCCCATAGTGCAAAATTAATAGATGTCTTTAACTTACCGAATTTTAATACTATTTGATTATGCAACCGGTTACTGTAGGTATAGTTATTATTGGATATTTCCTGGTCCTGATATTCATTTCTTATCTCACTTCGAGGAATTCTTCAGATGAGGATTTTTTCACCGCAGGAAGGCAATCTCCTTGGTTTTTAGTGGCTTTTGGGATGATTGGGGCGTCTCTGTCAGGCGTTACTTTTATCTCCATTCCAGGCGAAGTAGGAAACAGTAATTTCAACTATTTCCAGGTCGTTTTGGGGTATTTGCCCGGTTACCTCGTCATTGCTACTGTCCTGCTGCCCTTGTATTACCGGCTTAGACTGACCTCGATCTATACTTTTCTGGAGGAGAGATTCGGGTTTTGGTCATATAAGTCCGGAGCATTCTTTTTTCTGTTGAGTCGTGTGATTGGCTCTTCCTTTCGGTTGTTTTTGGTGGCAGGTGTTC
The DNA here is from genome assembly GCA_965228595.1 of Cyclobacteriaceae bacterium. Taxonomy (GTDB): domain Bacteria; phylum Bacteroidota; class Bacteroidia; order Cytophagales; family Cyclobacteriaceae; genus UBA7330. The sequence continues at coordinate 2,936,565 of OZ245828.1, forward strand.
TCCAAATTTCGTTTTTCGACGCATTCGACCTGCCTTTTTGGGTATCTGTGCTGGTTTCTATCTTACTCATCTGGATCTATACTTTCCGATCCGGGATTAAAACAGTGGTTTGGACAGATACTTTGCAGACACTTTTCATGATTGCCTCTGTCGTGATAAGCATCTTCTTTATAAAAAATGAGCTTGGATTGGATACTGGTGAACTGATAGCACAAATTTCCTCTGATGAGCGAAGTACCATTTTCCAATGGGATTGGCAAAGCGGCAGAAACTTCTTCAAACAGTTTTTCGCAGGTGCTTTTATTGCCATTGTGATGACAGGATTGGATCAGGACATGATGCAGAAAAACCTGACAATAAAAACGCTTCGGGATGCACAGAAAAATGTCTTTTGGTTTTGTGTGATCCTGGTAGGCGTAAACTTACTGTTTCTCAGTCTGGGCTTACTGTTATTTCAGTTTTCTGAGATCAGAGGTATTCCGATTCCAGAGAGAACAGATTATCTATTTCCGGGGTTGGCCATTGGACATTTCTCTACGATAGGATCGATTGTATTTTTATTAGGTATCACAGCGGCAGCTTATTCCAGTGCTGATTCGGCCCTCACTGCCATGACAACTTCGTTTTGTGTCGATTTTCTCGGCTTCAAACCAGAGAATTATAAAAAGAATAAGCGGACCAGGATGCTTGTGCATATTTCCTTCTCGGCGCTGATATTCTTTGTGGTATTAATATTCCATGCAGTGAATGACCAAAGTGTGATTACGGCCGTGTTTACTGCCGCAGGATATACCTATGGTCCATTATTGGGGATGTTCAGCTTTGGGATGTTTACTAAATTTTCTGTGAAAGATCGATGGGTGCCAATTGTCTGTTTGCTATCACCTCTCGTATCTTATTTGATAAACATCTTTTCGCCGACGTTGCTGGGAGGCTATAAATTTGGATTTGAAATCATCATTTTAAATGGTGTATTGACGTTTTTAGGCTTGCTGATAATTAGAAGGAACTCAGATTAAATTCCAATTTCGCTTGTAGGATCCCAGAAATGTTTATCAAAGTCCATAACCTGGTCGTCCTTTACCTTTACGCCTTCTTTTTGAAGTAGCTCCTGCATCAAGGTGGGTGTAGCAAAGGCCTTTTTACCTGTCAATAACCCATTTCTGTTTAATACACGATGTGCGGGGATATCCTTTGGGGCACCATTCATGGCCCAACCTACCATTCTTGCACTTCTTTTTACACCGAGATAATTGGCAATTGCTCCATAAGAAGTCACTTTTCCTTTGGGGATCAACCTGACAACTTCGTATACATCGTTGAAAAAATTAGAATTATCTTTCATAAGTGCAAATCGCCTTAAAAAAAATACAATTACCTATATTTGGTTTAACAATTTATTAATAACGTTGTTAGGTCCCTATGCATCACCTAAATTGTTAAACTTAAATTTTTAAAGATCACTGCACGATGAAAATAGAAGTTCAAGATTTTGTCCCAGAAAAAGCCAAAGGGGGTTTATTCAAGTCAGGAAAGATACAACCATTTGAAGAGGTAGTTGAAGAAATGAATGGGTGGCTGGCAAGCAACAGTCATGTCAATGTTTTAAATGTTGAGACAGTAGTGCTGCCAAATATTCATGAAGAAGAAGGGAGTCGCGATACGGAATTGTATACTGCCGGGGAGTCACATTCCCAGTGGTATCAATTGATCCGTGTCTGGTATACGCTTTAACATCAATCAAATAATCCCTTCATCTTATTTGGAGGGAGTACGCCCAGATGTTCATAGGCTAACTCTGTAGCTTGTCTGCCCCTTGCAGTACGTTTCATGTACCCTTCCTGAATCAGGAAAGGCTCATAAACTTCTTCAATGGTTTCAGCTTCTTCACCACATGAGGTAGCAATGGTTGATAAACCTACTGGTCCGCCTTTAAATTTGTTGATGATGGTGGAGAGGATCCGGTTATCCATTTCATCCAGGCCATGCTCATCAACATCCAGAGCGTCCAGGGCCATTTTGGCGATGTCCAGGGTGATAGCTCCATCTCCTTTGACCTGAGCAAAGTCACGGGTCCTTCTCAGCAGGTTGTTGCAGATTCTTGGAGTACCTCTACTTCGCCGGGAAATTTCGTAGGCAGCTTCTTCATCGATAGGCGTTTGCAGAATGTCTGCAGATCTTAGCACGATCTTCATCAGCAATTTAGAATCATAATACTCCAGCCTGGAATTGATCCCAAATCGGGCACGAAGCGGGGCTGTAAGTAAACCGGATCGGGTGGTGGCTCCGATCAGGGTAAACGGGTTGAGGGCAATCTGCACGGATCGGGCATTCGGACCTGAGTCCAGCATGATATCGATGCGGTAATCCTCCATGGCAGAATATAGATATTCCTCTACGATGGGATTCAATCGGTGGATTTCATCAATAAACAGTACATCATGATCTTCGAGGTTGGTGAGGAGACCTGCCAGCTCACCGGGTTTGTCGAGAACAGGCCCTGATGTTACCTTCAGGTTACTGCCCAATTCATTGGCAATGATGTGTGAGAGTGTAGTTTTCCCTAATCCGGGAGGGCCATGGAGCAAAACATGATCCAGCGGTTCTGTTCGTTGCTTGGCCGCTTCAACAAATATTTTCAGGTTTTGGATGATTTTTTCCTGGCCAGTGAAATCCTCAAAAGATAGCGGCCGGAGGGCCTTTTCTATTTCCTTTTCAGCACCTGAAAAACTGTCATCGTCTGCTCGTAGATAATCTTCTCTCATAGATTTGTCAAACAAAGATAACTTTAGCTTCGGACAATCATTTAATATTGTAAAAAACCCTCAGCTATGTCAAGGAAACTGGTGATCCGAATCATTTTATCGATAGGCCTACTGATCCTTATTTTTCAGTTTTTTACCAGCCAACCTGAGGTTGAACCTGTACACCTTGAGGGTAAAACCATGGGCTCTATTGTGTATAATGTAAAGTATACTGACGAGGACAATACCAATTATAAAACAGAGGTAGATTCGATCCTCATATCACTTAACAATTCTCTTTCGACCTATATCAATGATTCTGAGATCTCCAGGTTGAATCAATTGCAAGAGATTCAAAATCCTTCAGACATGTTTAAGGTGGTAATGAAGAAAAGTGAGGAGATCTGGATTGCAACTTATGGAGCTTTTGATCCTACCATTGGACCGCTCGTCAATGCCTGGGGATTTGGCCCGAATGGCAAGCCGAACTTTTTAGATTCAGTTGTTGTAGATAGTTTGATTCAGTATGTTGGATTTGGAAAATTACTCTTCAGTCAGGAAAAAATAGCGATAGAGCCTGGGATGTACCTGGATTTTAGTGCCATTGCCAAAGGCTATGCAGTTGATCTGGTAGCAGAGTTTCTGGAAAAGAAAAAAGTTAAGAATTACATGGTTGAAATTGGTGGTGAGGTCAGGGTAAAGGGAAATAACGGAAAGGGAGATCCCTGGAAAATTGGTATCGAAGATCCCCTGGTAAGCAGGCTGGAGAGAAAATTGCTTGCAGTCACTGAGCTGAGCGATATCTCGATGGCTACTTCAGGAAACTATAGAAATTATTACGAAGTGGATGGCAAGACAATTGCTCATACCATTGACCCACGCACAGGATTCAATGCCCGGAATAATGTATTGAGTGCCTCGGTATTTGCCAGGGAATGCGTTACCGCAGACGCATATGCCACGGCAATAATGGTGCTGGGTCTTGATGCATCAAAAGCACTTTTGAGTGAGAATAACATTGATGCCATCATCGTTTATTCTGAAGATGAAGAAATTGGTGCCTATGTATCAGAAAATATCTCCTCTGTGGTAAACTTTGTCGGCGACATCAACCAATCTACTATTCAATGATCATAGTCATCCTGGTTTTACTATCAACCACAATGCTGGGTGGACTGGCAGTTTTATTGATTGGATTGAAGCCTACTTCAATCAGATTGCCTTTGATATTTGCAGGGTCGTTTCTCTTTGGAGTAACCATTATTCATATACTGCCGGAAGTCTTTACGCTGAGCGAGAAGCCCATGACCATCGGAGTTTTTATTCTGATTGGTTTTTTTTTCCAGCAGTTGCTCGAACATTATACTTCAGGAATTGAACATGGTCATTTCCATGCGCACAGGTCTGGTTCTACTTCTTTCTCAGGTATTTCTCTATTAATCGCATTGGTCATTCATTCTTTGATGGAAGGAGCACTTTTAACGCATGACTCTCCTTTCCATGCCAGGCATGAGTCGCATACTTTGCTGCTGGGGATTATTCTTCACAAGATGCCTGCCGCTTTTGCTTTGATGACGACTGTCAAAACTGGACCAAGGTTCACTTCTGGGCAATGGTTGATCCTGATCATATTCGCTATATCTTCCCCCATGGGTTTGATCTTTAGCGAATATGTTTTAGCCCTGTCTCATGAATATTTACTCTACCTCTTTGCCCTGGTTTCAGGTGGTTTTCTTCACATTTCCACGACCATTTTTGTAGAATCCAGCCCAGAGCATAAAATTGGCTTTAAGAAAATAATTGCTGCCGTTGGAGGAGCTACAGTAGCTATTGTCGCTGAGTTTTTTTTATAACACCCTCATAAAGACGCTACTGAACAGGGATTTTCGAAAAAGTATCCTCATGCTTTTTAATTTGTCTGTTTTGAGCGTAAGGCCAACTTGTATAAATTGTGCCTTCTTTTAAATAACACTAACAACCCAATCCCAAAATGGACAAAGAAAAAATGAAGGCCTATTGGAAGAGGAATATCAGGTATTTGCTGATCCTTCTTTCTATATGGTTCCTGTTTTCATATGCCGCAGGTATCCTGTTTGCAGAACCACTGAATCAAATCAGACTTGGAGGCTTTAAGCTTGGTTTCTGGTTTGCCCAGCAGGGTTCGATTTATGCTTTTGTAATCATCATCTTTGTCTATGTCTATCTCATGAACAAGCTAGACAAAGAATTTGACGTCGACGAACAGGATTAAGCTATGGATGTACAGATTTGGACTTTTCTACTCGTTGGGATCACATTTACAATATATATTGGTATAGCCATCTGGTCCCGGGCTGGCTCAACCAAAGAATTCTATGTAGCAGGAGGTGGTGTTTCGCCGCTGGCCAATGGTATGGCTACAGCCGCAGACTGGATGTCGGCTGCTTCATTCATCTCCATGGCAGGATTGATCTCATTTATGGGGTATGATGGAGCTGTGTATCTTATGGGATGGACTGGAGGATACGTCTTGTTAGCCTTACTGCTGGCTCCCTACCTCAGAAAATTTGGCAAATTTACCGTCCCTGATTTTATTGGTGACAGGTACTATTCAAATATAGCCCGGACCGTAGCGGTTATCTGCGCAATCATTGTATCATTTACCTATGTTGCCGGACAAATGCGTGGTGTAGGCGTAGTATTTGCCAGGTTTTTGGAGGTACAAGTAGATACCGGAGTTTATATCGGAATGGCCATTGTATTATTCTATGCTGTGCTTGGTGGCATGAAAGGCATTACTTATACCCAGGTGGCTCAATATTGCATCCTCATTTTTGCTTTCATGGTACCTGCCATATTTATCTCGATCCAGTTGACTGGCAATCCAATTCCTCAGCTAGGATTTGGAGGAGCACTTTCTGATGGTACTTACCTGCTTGATAAGCTAGATAATCTACATGAAGAACTCGGGTTTGCAGAATATACTTCAGGATCAAAGTCGATGATCGATGTGTTTGCTATTACGCTGGCCCTGATGGTAGGAACGGCTGGTTTGCCGCACGTTATTGTTAGATTTTTTACTGTGCCTCATGTAAAGGATGCAAGATTATCAGCGGGGTATGCATTGGTATTTATCGCAATTTTATATACCACTGCTCCTGCCATTGCAGCCTTTGCCAGGACCAACCTGATCACAACTGTATCAGAAAGACCCTATGCCGACGTACCAGAATGGTTTAGCAATTGGGAGAGTACCGGCCTGATCACTTTTGAAGATAAAAATGCCGATGGTAAGATACAGTATGTGGGTGACCAGGAAAAGAATGAACTGATCATTGACCGGGATATCATGGTGTTGGCTAATCCTGAAATTGCTAAACTTCCTAATTGGGTGGTTGGCCTTGTTGCAGCCGGAGGACTCGCGGCAGCGCTGTCAACGGCAGCCGGATTATTACTGGTGATTTCCACTGCGATTTCGCATGACCTAATCAAAAAGCAGATAAAACCAGACATTTCTGAAAAGGGGGAATTGATATGGGCCAGGATTGGTGCTGTTATGGCGGTCACAGTAGCTGGATATTTTGGGATCAACCCTCCGGGGTTTGTAGCCGCAACGGTAGCCCTTGCTTTTGGGCTTGCAGCAGCATCCTTCTTTCCTGCTATCATCCTCGGGATTTTCGATGCCCGTATGAACAAAGAAGGTGCTGTAGCAGGAATGGTTGTCGGGATCACAACGATGTTTTTCTATATGGCACATTTCAAACTGGGTTGGTTTACTGATTCGGTACCCCCGGCTGAAGACTGGTGGTTGGGCATATCGCCTGAAGGTTTCGGAACAGTTGCCATGTTAATAAATTTTGTGGTGTCTTTTAGTATTTCAAGGTTTTACCCTGCTCCTCCCGAGGATGTACAGGAGATGACCGAAATGATAAGATATCCCCGTGGAGCTGGAAAAGCGCTTGATCATTGATTAAATTGCGATTTCTCTTACTTTTTAACCCAAAGAGTTAACTTATTATGAGTCATAAAATTCAAACCTTAAGCGGATACATTCACGAATACCAAAAGAGCATTTTACAACCGGAAGAATTCTGGAGCAGAATAGCCGAGTCTTTTCATTGGCAGAAAAGATGGGACAAGGTGCTGGAGTGGGATTTTGAGGGTCCGGATGTGAAATGGTTTTTGAATGGAAAACTCAACATCACCGAAAATATCCTCGAACGGCATTTGTTTATCATGGGTGATAAGCCTGCCATCATTTGGGAACCCAATGACCCTAAGGAAAAGAACATTGTCCTAACCTATCGGGAGCTTTATGAAAAGGTCTGCGAGTTTTCGAATGCCATGAAGGCACAGGGGATCAAAAAAGGAGATCGGGTCATCATCTATATGCCGATGGTACCGGAAGCTGCTATTGCGATGCTTGCATGCGCAAGAGTCGGAGCCGTTCATTCAGTTGTTTTTGCAGGATTCTCCGCTACATCCCTGGCAGATCGGATCAATGACTGCGAAGCAAAGATGGTCCTGACCAGTGATGGGAATTTCAGGGGAGCCAAGACCATCGATGTGAAGGGTGTGGTGGATGAAGCACTCGAAAAAACAAAGACCATAGAGAAGGTCATCGTCCTCGAACGCACAAAATCCGAAGTCTCGATGAAAGCGGGAAGAGACATTTGGTGGCACGATGCCATCAAGGGACAACCCAAAGAGCATAAAGCCGAAGTGATGGATGCGGAGGATATGCTGTTCATTCTCTATACGTCAGGATCAACAGGCAAACCAAAAGGTGTAGTACACACCATTGGTGGATATATGGTCTATTCCTATTACTCCTTTGTCAATGTCTTCCAGTATTCACAGGGAGATGTTTACTGGTGTACGGCAGATGTAGGGTGGATCACCGGGCATTCTTATATTGTCTATGGTCCGTTGTTGGCAGGTGCCACAACTTTGATGTTCGAAGGGGTGCCAACCTATCCCCATCCGGGCAGGTTTTGGGAGGTTGTGGACAAGTACAAGGTCAACCAATTTTATACCGCACCAACAGCCATCAGGGCTTTGCAGGCTCATGGACTTGAGCCGGTAGAACCTTACAGTTTAGAATCGCTGAAAGTGATTGGGTCTGTGGGTGAACCGATCAATGAGGAGGCCTGGCACTGGTATCATGATCACATTGGAAAAGGCAAATGCCCATTGGTAGATACCTGGTGGCAAACAGAAACCGGTGGTATTATGATTTCAGCTTTAGCTGGAATTACACCAAATAAGCCGGCACACGCTTCATTTCCTTTGCCTGGCATCGATCCGGTTATTGTTGATGCTGAAGGCAATGAATTGGTTGGTAACAATGTGGAGGGAAATCTTTGTATCAAGTCTCCCTGGCCCGGTATACTCAGGACTACCTACGGGGATCACGAACGATGCAAACAAACTTATTTCTCTACCTACAAAGGCATGTATTTCACTGGTGATGGAGCCAAAAGAGATCACGATGGGTATTTGAGGATCCTCGGACGAGTGGATGACGTCATCAATGTTTCTGGGCACAGGATGGGAACAGCTGAAGTGGAAAATGCGATCAATGAGCACCCTAAAGTAGTGGAGTCAGCCGTAGTTGGATATCCTCATGATGTGAAAGGACAGGGTATATATGCCTATGTAATCTGTGATATGGAGGGTAGGACAGAGCAGAACCTGATCAATGAGATACGCGAGACGGTAACCAAGATCATCGGCCCTATCGCTAAGCCCGATAAGATCCAGATTGTACCAGGACTACCAAAAACCAGGTCCGGAAAGATCATGCGAAGGATTCTTAGGAAGGTTGCCAGCGGAGATTCCGGTAACCTTGGAGATACTTCTACCTTGTTGAATCCTGAAGTGGTTGAAGAGATCATCAAGGGAGCCGTAAAATAAAAGATAACTTGAGTTGATATGAAAAGAATTACCGGGGACACAGTGAAATGGGGAGTAATCGGAGCGGGCGATGTCTGCGAGGTGAAAAGTGCCCCGGCGATGTATAAAATTGAAAACTCGAAGATCGTCGCAGTGATGCGGAGAAACGGAGAGAAGGCTGCTGATTTTGCCAAACGGCATAACATAGAGAAATGGTATACGGATGCAGATCAGCTGATCAACGATCCGGAAGTTAACGCAGTTTACATAGCTACACCCCCCAGTTCACACAATGAATTGGCTGAAAAAGTAGCCATTGCCGGCAAACCAGCTTATGTTGAAAAACCCATGGCCAAGACCTATGCGGAATGTCAGCGCATGGTTGATATTTTTAAGAAGTACGATCAGCCACTTTTCATTGCCTACTACCGCAGGGCCTTACCCAATTTTTTGAAGGTAAATGAACTGATTGAAGGAGGAGTGATCGGTGATGTGCGCATGGTCAACATTGAGATGATCAAACCTGTAAAACCTGATGTGATCACACATCTGGAAAACAACTGGAGGGTAGACCCTGAAGTAGCTGGAGGTGGCTATTTCTACGACCTGGCTTCGCATCAGTTTGACTATCTGGATTATCTACTTGGTCCTGTGGAAGATGCCAGGGGTTACTCGCTCAATCAGACAGGCAGTTACGATGCAGATGACATGACTGTTGCTACTTTTTCTTTTCCAAATAAGGTAGTAGGAACCGGAGTATGGTGCTATACTGCCGGACAGACCATGAGCAAGGAGCAAACTACCATCATTGGGAGCAAGGGCCATATTGTCTATGGTTCCTTTGAAAATTCCATCGTTTCGTGGGAGACGGACTCGGGAGAGAAAGAATCCATTGATTTTAAGATGCCTCAGCACATTCAGGAGCCTTTAATTCAGCAAGTGGTAGATGAGCTGCTTGGTAAGGGAAAGTGCGTGAGCACAGGGGTGAGTGCAGCCAGGACCAATCAGGTACTGGAGATGATTTCATCATAGAAATTGTCAAACTACTGTTATTTCACAAAAAATCACCTGAGAGTACATGAATGGTAAAGAGACCCTTCCATCAAAATGGAAACGAGTCAGGTGGATTATTTTGAGTTTGTTCTTCCTGACAATGACCCTTAACTACCTGGACCGGCAGATCATTGGGTTGCTCAAGGAAGATTACCTGGAGCCTTTATTTGGATGGAGTGAGCTTGATTACGCCAATATCGTGATCGCCTTTCAGGTTGCTTATGCCATCGGGATGCTGGGGATCGGTTATCTTATTGATAAGATTGGAACCAGGTTTGGTTATGCAATTACCCTGGTGATCTGGAGCATAGCCAGCTTTGGGAATGCTTTCGCAAATGGCCTTCTTGGTTTTGCCATGGCCAGAGGATTCTTAGGCTTTAGTCAGGCAGGAAATCTGCCCTCTGCTGTAAAATCAATTGCAGAGTGGTTTCCCAATAAGGAACGGGCGCTGGCAGCCGGGATACTGAGCTCCGGGGCTAATGTAGGGGCGATTATTGCTCCTATAATCATTCCGCTCATTGCTATTTCCTGGGGATGGAGATGGTCATTTGTTATTCCGGCAATCATTTGTCTGATATGTATTGGGTTGTGGTTTCTTTTTTATGAGAAGCCATCATCACATAAAAGAGTTTCTGATGAAGAGTATCAATACATTCACAGTGATGAGATCGTGCTTCCGGATAAAAGTCTGGTAGCATCAAAAGTTAAGTGGAGAAAGCTTTTGCTTTATAAACAAACATGGGCTTTTGCAGCCCTTAAGTTTTTTACAGATCCTGTCTGGTGGTTCCTGATGTTTTGGTTGCCATCGTTTCTCAACAATGAGTACGGCATGTCCCAACTTGAATTGACGATGCCACTGACAACAGTCTATCTATTGTCGATGTTAGGTAGTCTGGCAGGGGGTTGGCTATCGGGCTTTTTTCTACATCGGGGGTGGCCACTATATAAAGCACGGCGGGCGGCATTGCTTCTATTTGCTGTTTGTGCCTTGCCGATGGTTTTTGCACAGATCCTTGGGCGGATAGATTACCTATTTGCCATATTGATCATTGGTTTAGCTACTGCGGCCCATCAGGCCTGGTCTGCTACCAACTTAACTACTGTAACAGACATGTTTCCTAAAAAAGCTGTTGGATCGGTTGTTGGGATTGGAGGAACGATTGGAGCAATAGGTGGAGTGCTTCTATCGGGCACAGCAGGGCTGATCCTGGAGCATTATTCAGGGCTTGACCAGATCCAGACGGGTTATTTCATTCTGTTCCTTATCTGTGCGGTTTCCTACCTGGTCTCCTGGATCATATTTAGTCTCCTGGTGCCTAAGATGTCCTGGGTAGAACTGGATTAGATCTCAAAAAGACCTGAGAAAGCGTCTTTTTGACTTTGAGCTGAATATTTTTCCTCTATCAAGGCCCTCCCTTTTTTACCCATCTCAGTTCTGATTGATTGATTTTGCAAAAGTTTTTTGAGGGACTCAGCCCATTCCTCAGTTGTCCTGGCCAGGAAACCAGTTTGTCCATGTTGGATGATATCTGTATTGACACCTACAGGTGATGCTACTGCAGGGATTTCAAGGGCGAGGTATTGGATCAGCTTAAACCCACATTTACCCTTGGCCCATTCGTCATCAGGTAGCGGCATCACACCGATGTCGATGGTGGCCAGGTCCTCAATTTCAGCCTTTTTATTCCAGGGAAGGAAAGAGTAATTTTTTAAAGGCAATCGAGGGTCCTTGTTAGCGATCACCCTGAAGGTGAAGTCCATTTCTTTTTCCAGTTTCTGCAAAGAAGGTATGATCATGTCCAAATACTGTAATGTTGAATGTGACCCCGTCCAGCCAACAATTGGTTTTTGATTTTTGACACTAGAAATTGGTTTATGTATTTCTGTATCCACCACCGTCGGTATCACCACAACATTTTCGTTGTACTTCCTGGCAAAATCAGCCAAATACGCATTTCCTACAGAAACCTTCCAACTCCATTTGCAGATCGCAGCAATTTTGGATCTCCATTTCAGCCATCTCCAAACTGTAGACTCCCTGTTTTGGTCGGGAAGCCAGATGGCATCGTCGAAGTCGTAGATGATTTTCTTATTCAGAACTTTGGCTATGATCCACTCAAAGATGGGTGGACCGAACGGGGTGAGTTCACGATGGATGAAGATGAAGTCGTACTTCCTGATCTTAAAAAGTGAAATAGCTCTCCTCAGAAAACCATTGATGACTGAGCGGAATTTGGATCCGGTTTTCTTTTCGGCGTAAAGTGCTTTCCAAGCTTGAGGAGAAATAAAAGATTGAGATTCAAGGGTTACCTGGTTTTTATCCAGGTGCTTGAAAAATAGCTCAAACCGAAAGCGCTGCGAAGGAGCTTCATCGGGTGGGTAGGGTGTGAGGATTAATACTTTCAACCTGGTTGATAAGTTTTGAGCGGAGTATGTTCGGCTATAAGATCAAAATCCTGGTCATTGTGAACCAGGGTAAGGTCATGGTGGATGGCGTACCAGGCAATGAGACAGTCGTTGGGTTTTCTGATTGTTGTTCCTTTTTTGCGTAGGGAGCGGTAAAGTTTGGCAGCTTCAATTGAGCTTACATAGTTAAATGCTGGAAGCTGTTCAAGACTTGAGAAAAGATCTTGGATTTCGTTAAATAATCCGTAGCTTTTAATGCCCTGAAGTACTTCCTGAACGATTGGTGGGCAAATAAACACATCCTCATTAGCCATTAGCCTATTTCTCAACAGAATGGCTAAATAGAAATCAGTTTTGTGGAGAAACTCAACCCATACGGAGCTGTCAAAGATCATTTTTCCCACTTATCATAAGTCCTCATTTGTTCAAGGTCGCCCTCCCATTTCACCTTGCCCATCATATTTGCTAGTTTCCTTTTTTTAGCAGCTTTCATTGCATCGTGTAGTGCATGGTGGATGGCTTCTTTTTTAGTTTTAGCTCCTACCAGTTTTTTGTATTCGTTTAGCAAATCTTCGTTTATATCAATATTGGTTCTCATCATTTAATATTTTCTTTTCTATATAGGTTACACTTCTCCATTCTTCAAGATTACCTTCCCACTTAATCTTTCCTATCTTTTTGGCAAATTCTTTACGTCGATTTATTCTAACCATCTGCTCAAGTGCTTCATGAACTGTTGCCTTTTTTGTTTTCTGGCCGCTTATTTTCATAGCTTCCATCAGTAATTCCTGATCTATTTCAATATTTGTTCTCATCTTAATTGTTAGCTTGATCACAATTGATTGACAGCTATGAGAGTCCCAAAAGCAAATTAAACCGTCATTCTGAGGAACGAAGTATCTTATTAATTCAATGGGGATTTAAAATCATCAGATTCTTCACTTCGTTCAGAATGACGAACTGCTTTTGTTACGATCAACTCCCGGAATGTGTGTTAATGCTCTATACACAAAAATAACGTAATTTATACACATTGAGTTTTAGTGGATAGTGTGGCCCTCGTCCTATAAAATCATTCATAAAAGGCTGATTTTCGACTCCTCATCCAAAACAAAAGACCAGATTTTTCATGAGGAGATTACTTTGTGCCATAAATTTGAGAAATGCATGTAGCAAAAACTAGCTAATCGTGGGACTTCAGGACCTCTTCATTACACCCATTTATATCATCCTGCTATCTTTTTTAGCCTACCTTGTGAGGCCACTGGTAACCACCCCTGAGACCAGGAATTATTTTCTGTCTGCCTTGTGGGTCCGTTTTTTTGGTGCTATCATGCTAGGGGTATTGTATCAGTTTTATTATGATGGTGGAGATACCTTCAATTATTTCACACATGGCAGTCGGTGGATCTGGGAAGCTTTTTGGGATGATCCATGGGATGGGCTCCACATATTAACCACCTCAGGTGGTACACACTTCCCGGAAACATTCGAATACAGCCAGCATATCTGGTACTACCGGGACCCTAGCTCCTATTTCATCGTTCGGTTGGCAGGATTTATTGATCTATTTACCTTTCACACTTATTCGGCCACGGCTTTATTCTTTGCAACTTTTAGTTTTAGTGGTTTATGGGCGATGTTTTCGGCTGTCGCAAAGAAGTATCCCAAGAATGTGAAATGGTTAGCCATTGGGATACTTTTCTTTCCCTCAGTCGTTTTCTGGGGTTCGGGTATTTTGAAGGATACAGTTACATTAGGGGCCCTGGGGTGGTTGACCTGGGGGTTAGTGGAAATGATTGATTTGAAAAATAGGAAGTGGTTTATATGGTTAGTTCTGGCAACCTCATTTTGGTTGATTCTTTCTATCAAAGTATACATTGTTATTTGTTATGTTCCAATTGTTTTTATTTGGGTTTATTGGGATCGGATTATCTCTGTACGGAATGTAATTCTGAGGTTGATTCTGGCTCCATTGCTACTGTTTGTTTTTGCTACAAGTGGCTATATGGCTATGATTCAGATCGGCAAAACAAGTGCAAAATATTCAATAGATAATATTGCTGAGAGAGCTGCAATTACGGCATATGATATACGATATGGCTGGGGAGCAAGAACAGGTGAAGGGTCTGGTTATACATTGGGTAATTTGGATGGGACATGGTTGAGTATGATACAGCTGATGCCCCAAGCCATCAATGTAAGCTTATTCAGACCGTATTTATGGGAAATTAATAATCCACTAATGCTGATTGCAGCATTAGAAAGCTTATTGGTTTTAATATGTACAATTTGGTTACTAATAGTCAAGGGTGGATTTGTTCGTGTTTTTAGTGATCCCTTTCTCGTATTTTGTTTATTATTCGTTTTGTTATTTGCCTTTGCTGTGGGTGTTAGTACATTTAATTTCGGTACTTTGATGCGATATAAAATTCCATTGTTACCATTCTATATATTAAGCTTCATTTCCTCGATCAGGAAATGAAATATCTGATCTGTTTATTGAAATGAATTGGAAGAATAATTTCCTATTTGACTATGTTAGGTTTTTTAAAATTCTTTTAGAAAAGACTGATGGTTCTTTTTGGCTAATAATTGTGCTGTCTGTAACAGTTGCGATTTTAGATGGATTTGGGATTACGCTAATTCTTCCGCTCATTGAATCCAATGATGTTTTAGAAGATGACTCATTAATAGTTAGATTAATTGCTTTTACAGGTTTGTTAGATCTTCCTTTTAGCAATCTGCTATTTATTATTGGGCTTATTTTTTTTGTTAAAGGTTCAATCAAGTTTTCGAGCAACTGGATAATAGGAAAGATAGCAAAGGGAATCATAATTAAGATTAAGTCTGGCTTATTAAAAAAGTATAGTCGTGTTGATTATAAATATTTTATAAGCAGAGATTCTGGGTACTTTACAAATCTTTTAAATACCCAGGCAGATGAAACATTAAATTTTCTTAGCAGATTCAGTGCTTTAAATGGATTTATTGCAACCGTCCTTATTTATATCATTATAGCTTTTCTAATTGATTGGCAATTTACATTGTTGGCAATCGGCATTGGGTTTGTCTTGTTATTCTTGATGAGAGGTCTGTCAGTGATGACAAAACAATTATCAGTAAAAGTATCTGAGGAAAATGGGGTGTTGAATAAGCTGCTAATTCAGGTCATTCAACAGTTTAAGTTTCTCCGATCCACAGGACGCTTTGATATAATCAATAAGCAAGTTGAGGACAGTGTTAAGAGGCTTGCAAAATACAGGTATAAGAACAGAGTTGCATTTGGCTTTTCCGAATCAATAGCTGAGCCATTGGTGATTGCCATTCTTATGCTCCTGATCTATGTTCAGGTCGTATTGCTTGGTAAATCCATTGGCCCATTACTTGTAACACTCTTGCTTTTTTATAGGACACTGAATAACCTTTTTCTTGTTCAGAACACTTGGCAAGACACACTTAATAGAGTAGGAAGTGTAGAAATGATTTATGGTGAAATGAAGAAAGTACATGAGAAGGAGGAGATAGATGGAACACAAATAATGGAAGGGTTTTCTCAAAAAATAGTCTTTGACAATGTATTCTTTGCATACCATGAAAAGCCTGTGTTGAATTGTATCAATTTGGAAATATACAAGAATGAAACCGTTGCCATCGTGGGTCCATCAGGCTCAGGTAAGTCAACATTGGTTGATTTGGTTACTTTAAATCTCAAGCCCAATCGAGGTTCAATCATCATTGATGGAGTCGATTCAAAAAAAATCAAATTATCCTCATGGAGAAGTCAAATTGGTTATATAACACAAGATTTAGCTATTTTTAATGATACCATTGCAAACAATATAACTTGTTGGGAGGAAACACTTGACCATCAAAGGCTAATTGATGCCACTAAAAAGGCCAATTGTTTTGAATTTATTAATGCCATGGAGAATAAATTTGAAACACAGATTGGGGAACGCGGAGTGCGTCTATCAGGAGGGCAAAAGCAGCGAATAGCAATAGCGAGAGAACTTTACAAGCGTCCGAATGTTTTAATCATGGATGAGGCTACAAGTGCTCTTGATACTGAATCAGAGCAATTAATTCAGCAGAGTCTCGATAGTATAAAAGGTGAAATCACGCTAATAATAATTGCCCACAGACTTTCTACATTAAGGAATGTTGATAAAATATTTGTCATTGATAGTTTAGGGAGTATGGTGGAGCAAGGATCCTATTCTAAGTTGATAAAGAAGAACGCACATTTTGCCTCATTAGTGAATAAGCAGCAGTTATGGGTAGATAATTGATTAATGGAAATAATCATCATTGCTTTTGAGTTTCCTCCTTATAAAGGTGGTATTGCAAATTATAGTTATACAATGGCTAAATATTATGCGGTTAAGGGGCTTGGTGTTTCAGTATTCACCCTTAATCCTGATGCCACTAGTTCAAGCTTTTATACACTTCATAAACCTTTTTCGAGAGGATCTCTTGGCCAACCTGTTATCCTCAGAAAACTAATATCGGCAGGTTACATATGTTATCAGTATTTATTTCTCTACAGGTTTCTCTTCAGGTTAGTGAGAGCTGGTAGACCTAGAGTTATTTTAACATCTTTGTTTCACAATGTATCCTGGAATACCATTTCATTTCTTAAATTTTTTGGTATAAAATATGAACTTGTTTTGCATGGCTTAGACATTTATGAAATTGACAGGAAAAAACCAGTAAAATTCCGAAATGTTATAAAATCAAGTTCCAGGTTGATTGTAAACTCTAAAAACACCAAAAGGATTCTACTTGAAAAAGTCCCCGATAGTTTAGAGCCATCAATCTTTTATCCTTTGCTCGACACATCTTTAATCGATGGCCTCATAAAGGTTAATGATGATGATCTATTTGAAAGTTTAGGAATTAAAAAAGACAAGAAAATCATTTTAACTGTGGGCAGGTTGGTAAAAAGGAAAGGAATTGATATTGCCATAAAAGGGCTAAAAAATTTTCTTAAATCTCAACCCGATTGGATTTATTTGATTGCTGGAGATGGAGAAGAGAAGGAATCTTTAGTGTCGCTGGTCAATGAAGATCCGACTTTACAACAAAAGATTAAGTTCCTTGGAAGAATTCCTGATTCAGATAAGTATTCATTGCTTGTAAGATCGTCTGTTTTCATCACAATCAATAGCATCGTCCATGATGAGGATGTTGAAGGATTTGGAATTAGTTTTATTGAAGCCAGCTACACAAAGAATTGGGTAATTGGAGGAAATAACGGTGGAGTAATTGAGTCAGTGAACACTAAGCTAAACGGATTTCTGATTGATGTTGAGAACGAACCTGAGAAACAAATCCACGATGTTATGCAGAAGATTGCGGATGGCTATTATTCTGAGCAGAGATTAAATGATGGAAAGGAGTATGTAATTGATCATTATTCTTTAAAGAAATTCAGTGGCGGATGATTGGGTTTATTAGACATTTAATATATAACAATAGGATACTTAGATGGATTCTTCCAATATTTTATTATCGCTGGAATAAAAGATACAAATCTCAAGATGGTTTCCTTTCAGGTGATACTATCAAGGAATATCTGGATAATGATCATATCTACACTTATCACAAATCGCAAAGCATCTATTTCAATCATCCTACAAGAACTATAACAAGTGAATTTGTCCCAAAACAAATGGCTTTTTATGCTGGAAAACGTTTTGAGATTTCCGCAGGAGAAGTTTATCATTTTGATGAAGCCTTCTTAATTGGTCCAAACGCTGTGGGAGTTACAACTGACGGGAAAATTATTTTAGATACAGCAATGGACCTACCCAACGTACTTCATAAGTGTAGTCCAAGACTGTTAATGAATTATGATAAGTTGGATAGTGAACTGCAAGAGGATTGGGCGGCTTCACTGGTTCATCTTTTTTGCAATTCAACATATACAAATTATTTTCATTGGATTTGTGATTCAGTATTGTTAATTGAAGGAGTAAGAGAATACGAAAAAAAAGTCGGTAGAAAGATCAAGCTTATTGTCAATGATAATCTCACTCAATATCAGAGAGAATATTTAGAAGCTTTGGACTATTCGGAAGAAGATTTGATTTTTTGGAAAGATTACAGAAAAGCCAGTATCCGTAATCTAGTGGTTGTGAAGTCGAGAAGGACAGGTACGAATATGGATGAAATAGTTTCATCTCATGGTATGAATTGGTTAAGTAAATCAATTCTGTCAAAAATCAATGTTCCTACTCAAAAACAAAGTGAAAGAGTCTTTTTGACCCGACAACATGAATCTTGCAGGCGAATAACTAATTTTAATACAATAGAGCCTATTTTGAGAAAATACAATTTTCAGATTGTAAATACGGAAGGATTAAGTGTTCTTGACCAGGCAATGCTCTTTTACAATATGAAAGTTTTAGTTGCTCCACACGGAGCTGGACTAACCAACATGATATTTTCGAAAAAACTTGCAATTATAGAGATGATTGGGAATGTGGATAATCCGAAAGACTTTCAATGGTATTGTGCATATTATAGTATGTCACAGGCATTAGGCCACAAGTATGCATATATTATTGGTGAGACGGTGCCCTTACTAAAACCAGACAAAACGAAACAAATCTATGATTTAAAGATTGACCCTGTAGAGTTTGAAAATCTTCTGATTCAAGTACTTGATGAATCTCAAGGATAAAAATATTCTCATCATTTCTCCTGAAGCCTGGGGAATCAATTATGTTTCAAAACATCATTATGCAAACCAACTGGTAAAAAGATCCAATAAGGTCTATTTCCTAAATCCACCAGGATCGGGTGGGTCTTCAATTGTTAAGGTTGAGTCTGGCGTAATGGTGGTTGATTACAAAATGAAATTTAGAGGAACCTGGAGGCTCCCTGGCTTTTTATCCGCCATACTGATAAAACTTGAGCTCAATCAATTTGAAAAATATGTGGGCATAAAATTTGACATAATTTGGAATTTTGACAGCTCCCGGTTTTTTAATTTAAGTATGGTGAGAACAAGTATTTTTAAAATATGTCATATTGTGGATTTGAATCAGGACCTGCAAAGACCACTGCTTGCCTCTACATCTGATATTTGTTTTGGGACAACGAAATATATAGTTGAAGAATTATCTAGATATAATCACAACAGCTATAAAATCGGGCATGGATATCAAGCAGAGACAAAGGAAAACATGGATTTCAGTTTCAAAATGCCAGGAATAAATGCTAAAAAGGCTTTATATGTAGGTAACCTTTCGATGAAGTATATTGACTGGGAATTGTTATACAAGACAGCAACAGCATATCCTAAGGTTGACTTAGTTTTTGTTGGTCCTGATGGAAAAAGTAACTTGAGTAATGATGTGTTAGCAGATCGACACAAAGAACTACTTCGAAAGTTAGATAATGTCTACTTTATGCCTCCGGTACATTCCAGGGCCATTCCCCAACTACTTAAAATGGCCGACGTGCTTTTGATCGCTTACAAAGAAAAGTATCACAGGGATCAATCTGCTCCTCATAAGATGAATGAATACCTGGCATCAGGAAAACCAATTTTAGCCACATTTACTGAGGAGTATATTCACTGTAAAAATCGAATATTCATGACAAGTCGAAATAGTGAGTTCCCATTGTTGTTTAGTGACGCAATTAATTGTTTGAAACAAGACCCAGTAATATTAACAACATATGAAGAAAATATAGGGCTAATTGAGAGATGTATACATAAAGGAAAATGAATTCACTTATTTACAGAGCAATAAGAAAGATTAAAAGCTTTTTAAAGCTAAAAAAAGCAGAAAAGAAAAACACCTTTATGGGCTCAGGATACTACTGGAAAGAGAGGTATCGTTTTGGTGGTGACTCTGGACCTGGTTCTTACAATGATCTTGCTGAGTTTAAAGCAAGTGTTGTTAACGGATTTTACTTAGAAAAAAAACTGAAATCAGTGATTGAATTAGGATGTGGGGATGGTAATCAGGCAACTTATTTTAATTTTGATAGCTATTCTGGTTACGATATAAGCTTGACAGCAATTAGAAAATGTCAGGGAAAGTTTAAGAACGACAGATCAAAAAAATTCGCATTGCAAAAGAATCTCAAGAATAATAAGGCAGATTTAGTTTTGTCACTCGATGTTCTTTATCACCTTGTTGAATTGGAAGTGTTTGAAAAGTATTTAAATCAGCTTTTCAATGCTTCAAGAGACTATGTTATAATTTATTCTACAAATCATAATGATATCGAGTATACTGGATCTCATGTAAGACATAGGAAGTTTACAGATTGGGTTGATCAAAACAGAAAGGATTTTAATCTGGTATTAAAAATTAAAAATAAGTTCCCTTACAAAGGGGACATCAAGAAAGGCTCATCTTGTGATTTTTATATCTTTAATCGGGTGAAAAATAACCGTTAAATTTCCTTAAGGAAGCGTTGTGACTTTTAGTAAGTCGCTTTTATTCGTTTTTAGAAGTTTCATTTTAAGGTACTTCATAATGGGTTTTTCTATCCAATATGTGACTAATATGGCGATACCAAGGGTGATTAGTATTGGCGGAATTATAATTAACATCGATGAAAAATAAGGTTTTAACAAGTTGATGATAACATAGCCAATATTTTGGTGTAATAGATACCATGCATACGAGATATTCCCCAATAGTAGTAATGGTTTCCAGGTTAGAAAGTCTAATCTTCCAATCGAGAACAAGGAAAAAATTAGATATATCAAAATGATGGCGATAATTAGTGCCGGGTCATCTTTTGATGAGATCGCAACAAAGCAACACAACGATATAAGAATCCAATTAATAATTGACTTCTTTCCAGTTTTTATTTGGTAAAAAACTATTCCCGCGAAAAAGTAACATATATAGTCCAGATTAAATAAGAGCCCCAGATATTTTATATGATAGAGGTGTATATGAACAAAAGACAGACAAAGTAATATTATTCCGTATAAATTAATGTTTTTGATCTGATGGGTAATTGCGAGTAGAAATATACTTATATAGAAAAAAAACTCTGGAATCAGAGTCCAATAGGACCGGTCAACTGGAGGGACTTTGAAAATTTGTTGAACCATTGACAGACCAATAATGGCATCAACTGTGCTAACCTCCAAGCCGTCAAGACCAAATATTGCTACAGTGACGAATGTAATTGTCAGGCATGCCCAATATGTAGGGTAAAGTCTTATAAATCTTCGAATAAGAAATTCTTTACCTGATTTAACATTCTCAATTGTGTAGAAGATTACAAATCCACTGAGTATAAAAAATAGTTCAACCCCTCTTCCCCCTAATTTAAAATTCAGATATGTGAATTCGTAACCATAATATTTATCATATAAATAAGTATAATGACTCAATACTACTCCTAAAGCTGCAATTCCTCTTAGTGAATCGAGAGGCAGAAACCTCTTGATACTTTTAGTATTTTTTCGATAAACCATTTGAGCTTTTTTATTAATTTATACTTAATTCGCCTCTTTCCTTTTTTCCTTTCATGATATTCCAGAAAATCTATTCTGTTCATAACACCTCTTTTTGAAGTATCAATCTTTATTCCAAGGTCTTTATAGATTCTCAAGGCTTCTTTCAGCCATTTGCCTTGAAAAACTGAAGTAGCATAATAATCTATTGGATATGGACCATCATGATTAATGTTATCACTAACACCATTCCTCAATATACATAGGAAAGGCCTCTCAATATTTTTGGCCCTTTCAATTGACCAGGATTCAAATCGGCCATCATCTGAGGGTTTGACGAGCGATTTAAGGATATTATTTTTCCAAACTGATGCTTGCAAAGACGTTCTGTATTTTGAATTAGGGTCTAATAATCCAATATTTTTAAATTTTGGATGCAGCCGGTCAGGACCTGGCCAAGGTAAAAGCCTAAGATATGCTGCTTCTAACGACTCATAGATTGCCAAATAATCAAAAAGTTCCTTCTCATTTACTTTTTCTCGTAGAATATAATCTTCCTGTAAATAGATAATATTCTCTGTCTTAATTCTTGAGAGTACATACAAAAGCATTTCTCCCCATCTCATGGGCTTTGCAGTCTGAATGTTCTTTATGCTTTTGTGGTGAAAAGGAATGGTCTCTGAAATTAAATAGCAGTTAAAGGGGCAATTTGGCCAGAATTTGTCCCAACCCTGTGAAAATGGCTCCCAAACATCCGAATAGGAGTCGCAGGACATTATAATAACTGCGTAGTCATTTGTATTTACTTTTGTTGGTGTATTCATATTAAATATTCACTTAATAACCTTTACACTCATTGAATAATAGGCTGGAAAGATACACATGGACACTAACTAGAGCACTGAAAAAGTTTAATGATACAATAATGGTTGTAGGATTAGGCAGATGTGGAACAACCCTGATTGAAGAAAGTATTATTGAAAATCATCATTATAAAAGACACCCTGATTATTTATATGTTGATCGGTTTGCGGATGTGAACAGGTATTCCAAAGGTTATATCTACAAGACTCACGATTATCCACCCAATGACCTTCCGGATCATGTAAAATTAATATTCATGTTTGGTAATCCTATGAATATTGCTCTTTCAACCTATAACATGATCAATAAATGGGGACGAGAACACCATTACCATTTAAATTCTGATCTTTTTAGACCCAATGATGATGTGATTAAAAAAGATACGATGCGCCTCAATGAGTTATTTAAAGAATGGTACAGACCCCATAATTTTAGTTTTATTAGCATCAAGTATGAGTCACTATATGATACCGAGACTTTAAATAGCCTCAGTGATTTTATTGGATTTTCTCTAAAACTTTTCCCAAGAAAAAAAAGGACATCAGATTGGAAAACCAGTGAATATTCTGAACAACTAAAAGAAACATATGCTAACCTGGCTAAAAAGATTGATGCATCAGAACCCGTGAAAATTTGGACTAAGATTTAGACTAATTTGAAAACTCCACTTGTATCAATAATCATGGCCACTTATAATGCGGCCCAGTATATTGCTGATGCCATAGATTCTGTTCTATCACAATCTTATTCTAATTGGGAATTGATAATTGTTAATGATGGGAGTACCGATCATACGGATAGCATTGTGCAGAAGTATACTGACAATCGGATAAAGTATATTCAATCAAAAACAAATAAGGGAGTTAGTCACGCCAGAAATCTGGCTATTTCCCACATGCGCGGGAGTTTTATTTGTTTTCTTGACTCTGACGATGTTTTGCCAGTAAATAGTATTGTTTCAAGAATCGAGATTTTCTTTAAGAAACCAGATGTTTCATTTGTTGATGGCTGTGTTGAATACGTAAATGAGGATTTGGTTCCGCTTCACAAAAAAAAATATGTCCCTGATTTCAGAGGTATCCCATTAGATCTATTATTAACATTAGATCGGCGATGTATGTTTGGAAACACCTGGATGATTAAGGTTGAAAGCAATACGGTATATAAGTTTGATCAGGATATGACCCATTCTGAGGACTTATTTTTCTACATTTCAATTGCAGAATCCAGGTTGTATGACTTTACAACCCAGACAGTATTGTTATATAGAAACAGGACCAATTCAGCCATGAAAAATACCCATGGCCTGCAAAGAGGATACAAGATATTGTTGGAAAAGCTAAAGAGAAAATTTCCTTCAAAATCTCTGATGACGCTTAAAAAACGAATTATCAGAATTATGTTCTTGACCTGGCTAATTGAAGAGAAGAATCCTTACAGAGCTGTAATGGCAATAACTAAGTTTTTAAGATATTGAAATCCAGTTCATCAGATACAATTTTATTCATATATAATAGTTTTAAGGATCCCTTATTTCAGAATCTTGTTTTATCCTATATCAAGACCTTGTCAAAGCATGAATATGGGAACTTCCATTTAATAACATTTGAACAAAAAACCTTTAAGACTACAAAATCTGAAAAGAATGAGCTGAAAAGACAACTTCAGCAATATCATATTCATTGGCATCCTCTCAATTATCATACAGGTCAATTCCTTTTACTTAAAAAGGTTTGGGATTTTATTCAAGCTATTTTTCTTACCTGCTACATAAGGTTAAGGTGGCGTACTCAGGTAATTTTTGCATTTGCCAATGTTTCAGGAGCAATATGTATTGTACTAAAGAAGATACTAAGAATGAAAATGATTATTTACTCCTATGAGCCTCACAGTGAGTTTATGGTGGAATTGGGCATTTGGAGTGAGCACAGTTTAAAATACAAACTTTTAAGGTATTTAGATGGGTTGATCGGAAGGGAAGCAGAATACATCCTAACAGGTACGAAACATATGGTGGATTATCTCGGGCACACTAAGAGCAAGGGGAAAATCTTTAGAGCACCTACCGCAGTTGACAGCACCATTTATAGATTCAGAGAGAAAGGACGTTACAACGTAAGAAATCAGCTTAATATTTCTGATAGAGATGTTTTTGTATATGTAGGTAAGTTTGGAGACCTGTACTATAATGAAGAAATCCCTGAGATTCTTTCCATTATAGGAAGAGAAATACCAAATGCTTTTTTTATTGTAGCAACTCCAAATGATTATGATGAGATAATAAATATGTTCAGTAAATTTCTAAAAGAAAGCCAATATCATGTGAGTGTCGGTGTAAGCCAGGATGTGGTAATTGATTTTTTATCTGCAGCTGATTTTGCTATAAACGCCATTCCCCCCACACCCTCACAGAAGTTTAGATCACCTACAAAAACAGCTGAGTACTTATTGTGCGGATTACCTTACATTACCTGTGGAGGTATTTCAGAAGATGATGAGGTTGCTACTGAATATGATGTGGGAGTGGTCATAGAAGAATTTAAGCCGGATTTTATACTAAAATCGATGGATGAAATCAAAAAATTTCTTAAGACGGACCGTGATGAATTAAGAAATCGGTGTAGAAAGGTGGGAATGGAGTACAGGTCGAAAGAAAGAATTGATAGAATACTAAGCGAGATATACACCGAACTGGTTTAATAATCAGTTTTCAGGAGGAGTTATTACACCAGTTATCGAAAATTTAGACTTTAGCCTGGTTTTTGCTTATACTTTGCAATAAAGCTTGTATTGTTGATTAGAGTCCAGAATAATAATATATTTTTCAGATGTTTGCTATCTGCTAGCTTGGCAAGCTATGTATTTGCTGGGTATTCTCAAGATCCAATTTCTCAATTTGATCTTCAAACACCTATTTGTCTTAGTGAAAACCTTTTATTAAACAACACATCAGAAAATTCTGAAACCTATTTGTGGGATTTTTGCGCAAATGAATTTCTGAATTCTCCGGAAATTAATGATGTACAAACTATTTCAGGCTTAAGTCAGTCTCATGGGATTAATATTTTTGAAGATGCCGGTAAAAAGATTGGATTTGTAACAGATAGGACAGGAAATAAGCTGTTTCGAATTGTTTTTACAGATTCTTTGGTGGGAAGTGCTACCTACGAACAAGTAATCCTACCAGGAGGAACATTGCTTAATCCAGTAGGATTTACTGCGTTGGAAGATGATTCCGGTAATTGGTTTGCTTTTATTGGAACAAATAATAATACACATGGAATAGTAAAACTGGACTTTGGGAATTCACTGTTAAATACCCCGGTGGCATCAAATGTGGGGACTTTTGGAGAAGGATCTCAAATCAGAGATTTAAAGCTGGTTGAAGACAATGGCAAATTTTTAATGCTGCTTCTCAATGTGCTGGAAGAGCGATTTACAATACTAGACTTCGACAGGGATTTATCGACGAATCCCATTGATACGATTCAACAGCCCTCTTTTTCATCTATAGTGAATGCCACGGGGTTTTCATTAGTTAAAGATGTTGATTCTTGGTATGCCTATGTGGTTTCAATCGATGGAAATGACATGAGTAGGATATATTTTGGAAGCTCTCTTACAAATGTTCCTGTCAAAGAAATAGAATATACCCTTGCTGGTTTTTCCAGACCCTACATGATCCAGGTAATTGATTCAAAACAAGGCGGATACTATGCACTGGTTTCTAACCTGGATGATTCATTGATGCTTGTGGACCTTAAAGACTTGGCATCTCCACCAGAAGTCGTTCCATACTCCTTTTTCAGCAATGCTTATGGGGTTTGGGGTGGTTATAATAATGGAGATTTTTCATTCTTTTCAATGAGCGGTTCGAAGTTAAAAAGAATAACATTTGATGGCATGGACTGTGGTGCATCTATGGGGCAAAGTATGGCTGAATTTCCTGAGAATATCACCTATAAAAACGCTGGTGATCATCCAATTCGATTACAAGCATTTTTTGGAAATAAAAAGGATTCTTTTGTAGATACAGTCACAGTTAATTCCTCTGAAGCGCCAGATATTGATTTTTTGATTGATGCTAACAGGTGTACTAGCAGTCAAAATTCGTTTACATCTGTTTCCTCAATGCCAGAAGAAATTATTGGATATCAATGGATTTTTGGAGAAGATACATTGGGGATGAGCTCCAATTCAGATACAGTTTACCAATTTACTAATCCTGGTCCATATGATGTTTACTTGATTATAACCAGCGCTTCAGGGTGCTCTAATCAGGTGATGAAAACCGTAAATATTTATGATAGTCCTGGAGAACCTGATTTTTCTATTGAAGGCACTAAATGTAGCGGGACCAGTTTAACTTTTTCTAGCAATTTTGATTTATCCTCTTATCCTGATAGCATATTAACTTACAGTTGGAATTTTAATGGTGAAGGATTCTCATCAGACGTTTCACCAAATTTCTCATTTGATACTCCTGGATCAAAACAAATCGTATTTGAGGTATCAATCCCCGGATGTACGGTTCAGATAGATTCGACAATAATCTTGGGTGAGGGTGCCTTGGTTGATTTCTCATGGACAAATAACTGTTTTGGAGAAGAAGTAACATTTATCAATTCAACAGTAGGAGAGAATATTACATCCTTTAGCTGGGACTTTGGAGATGGCTCTGAAATCGTAATGGAACAGGACCCACAACATACTTTTAATGAGGCGGATACCTTTCAGATATTACTATCTGTTGTCAATGATTTAGGTTGTGTCAGTGCATTAAGTAAAGAATTAATAGTTCGCTCAGGGGGACTTGTTGGAGTAGATTTTACGAGTCCAATCGAAAATATTCCAGTTCTTTTTAATGGAATTGATTCAACCCAGGTCAATGATTCAATTGTTTCATGGCAATGGGACTTCGATGGCTTATCAAATGCTCAAGAACAATCTCCGGAATTTACTTTTGCCGAACCTGGTAGTTATTTAGTTGGTGTCTCAATTGAAACAGAGCAGGGATGTAGTGATACTGCAATGGTTGAAGTCTTGGTTGCTGAGTCTGAAAATGCGATTGCACTTTTCAATAGTATTGATTCGGCTTGCTTAACAGAGGACATTGTGTTTGATAATATTAGCTCAAATGCGAATAGTTATGAATGGGATTTTTGTGGAGGTGAATTTGAGAATTCACCAGTTATTGAAGATGCTAATCAGATAGCTGGGTTGTCACAATCCCATGGGATAAGCATCTATGATGACAACGGAGTCAAAAAAGCCTTGATTACAGATAAAAATGGTGACAAGATTTATTTAGCAATTTTTGAAAATTCTTTATCAGGAAATGTTACAATTAGTCAGATTCAGGTCCCTGCCGGAACATTTAACGATCCTACTGATGTAAAGGCCATTCAAGATCATACTGGTAATTGGACAGCATTTGTCGCGACAAATAATGCAAGCCATGGCATAGTAAAGCTATTTTTTGGAAGTTCATTGTCAAATGTTCCTGAAGCCAATAATATAGGCACATTTGGTGAAGGGAATAATTCCTTGAGAAGTTTGGATATTATTGAAGAGAATGGGGAGTATTTATTAATATATCTGAATACATCATTAGAAAGGTTTGGATTGGTGAATTATGGATCGGACTTATCAGGGCCACCTCAAGATACCACTCATTGGGCATCATTTCCATCATTATTAAATGCAACTGGATTCTCTTTGGTAAAAAAGGATGGAGATTGGTTTGGATATTTAGTTTCTATAGATGGTAATGATATGTTGAAAGTTTATTTTGGAAACTCACTTCAAAATGAACCCATTCCAATGAATGAGTATACTTTTCCGGAATTTGCAAGACCTTTGTATGTTGATATTGTTCCTGCTGGGGAAAAGTATTATGCACTTGTTTCAAATTTAAATGATTCACTTGTCTTCATCGATTTAGATGATCTCAGCAATGATCCTCAGACATTGAACATCCCACTCTTTAGCAATGCCTACGCAGTTTGGGGAAGTTATGATAATGGTGACTTTGTATTTTTTTCAATAACAGGAACGACGTTAAAACGAATTATTTTTTCCGGTGATTCATGTGGAGAAAGTATTTCCAGCTCTACTTTAACAAATCCTAAAAATATTCGCTATAATAATCAGGGTGACCATACTGTAAGGTTAATATCGTATCATGAAAACGGTAATTTTGATGTATATACAAAAACCATCACCGTGTCCTCTTCCACCGCCCCCGACATCGCCTTCTCCATCTCATCCAACCAATGCTTATCAAATACCAACACCTTCACCTCCACCAACACCTCTGGCAACATCACCTCCTACTCCTGGGACTTCGATGGGGATGGGGTAGAGGATAGTACTGAACCTAACCCAACGTATCAGTTTGCGGAGGCGGGGACTTACGAGGTGAGGCTCTCAGTGGAGAGCGGTGAAGGATGTGGGAACTTTGCGCAGGAAAATATTTCCATCTACCCGGAGCCTCCTGTTCCGGTATTCACAGTGCCGAAGGATTCATTTTGTGTGGGTGAGCCGGTGATCATTAGCAACCTCACTGATGATGCAGCGTGGGATGGCATCGTGGAGTATACCTGGTCGGTGACTGATCTGACTGATACTACAACGGCTGCCCCTGAGCTTACTTTTGCTCAGCCAGGAGAGAAAGTTATCAGGGTGATCTCACAGATCCCTGGATGTGAGTCCGTTGAGGTGACCGATACGATCCAGGTGATTGAATCACCGGTGGTGGATTTTACTGCAGATCCGGTGTGTGATGGAGAGACAACCATTTTCAACAATAACTCTGAAGCGGGAATGATCCTGTGGGATTTTGGTGATGGCAACACAAGCACCGACCAGAACCCGACACATACATTTGCAACGCCCAACACATATTCCGTTTCTCTGTCAGTCACAAATGATCTTGAGTGTACCACCACACTGGTAAAAGAAGTAGCGGTCAATGCCATTCCTCAGGCCAACTTTCAATACGACCTGGTCTGTGCAGGTAGTGAGTCTGCTTTTGAGGATATGTCCGTAGTGGAGCAAGCCGACATCAGCGTCTGGCAGTGGTTCGTAGATGGCGAGCTTGTTTCTGAAGAGCAATTTCCTGTTATAGCCTTTCCGGAGGCAAGAGATTATACCGTGCGGCTGATTGCCGGATCGACGAAAGGATGCGAATCTTTCTATGAGGAAGTGGTTGCTGTAGGAGCAGCCCCCAATACAGGTATTGGTATCGATCTCGGGTGTTTGGGGGAACCTACGGTGTTTTCCGACCTGACTGCCCCTGTCGAGGTGTTAACCAGGTCCTGGATGATCGATGGTCAGCCTTATAGTACTGCGGCACCTGCTGTTACATTCAATGAACCTGGTGACTATGAAGTAGAGTTGACGGTTACCAACAATCAACTTTGTTCTTCTATTGTTACTGAGACCTTCACCATCTATGAATTGCCAGTTGCAGACTTTACAATTTCAGGTCAATGCAACAATGAGATCATCCTGCTCGAAGATGCTTCTACCAGCACCAGTGACCCGATTTCTGTTCGACAGTGGTATATTGATGGCAGCCTCCTTGGTGAGGGTGCCAATGTGTCTCTTACGGGATATCCCCCCGGAAATTACGATTTTATATTGGAGGTAACTACAGAAAATGGCTGCGTAGTGAGTACCCAACAGACTTTTGAGATCGCTGAAACTCCGGAGGCTTCGTTTACCGCCTCCAATGACTATGGTGTACCTCCTTTCCGGTTGGACTTCAGCAATACTTCGCAGATGGCAAGTGTAAATGAATGGTATGTAAATGATGCGCTGATCACGACAAATCCCAGCCCATCAATTGTTTTCAATGACTCAGGAAGCCAACTTGTGCGGTTGATCACCTATAATTCCACCGGTTGTGCTGATACTGCGGAAATGATTATCAATGCCATAGAACCCGTAGTAGATCTTGCTGTTACCAGTGTACAATTGGTCGAGGATGGAAATAACTATGATATTGTGCTGGATGTAAAAAATGCAAGTAACCTACCTATCGAGGCGATGAGTGTCAATGTTGAGCTCCAAAACCAATTTTCAGTTTCTGAGCAGGTATACCAGAGGATCAATTCAGGAGAAGAATCCATAGTCATGTTGGGAACCTCTATTCCCAAATCGACAAATGGTCCTGCATATCTGTGTGTCTCCATATTCTCAGCCTATGAGGAGCCCATAGCCAATCTCAAGGACAATGAAGCATGTATAACCATTGAGCAAAAAATTAGTTTTGAGCCACCATATCCAAATCCGGCTTCTTCGGAGACCAGCCTGAGATACATATTACCTGAGGGTGGAGATGCTACTATTGAGGTTTTTGATGTATCGGGGAGCATCGAAATCTCAGAAAACTATGAAGATCTGCCAAAAGGACTCAATCAGTTTATTCTGGACGTTTCTACCCTGGATGCAGGCACCTATTTGATCAAGTTTCGATATAATGGGAGTGTAATTGTTTCAAAAATTATCAAATTGTAAAGAAACATTCTTACAGAAATAAGGGTATTTGTGAAACAGATTGTTGTCTTTTTGAGTAATTATGGCTATAATCCAAATATTTACAATAATTATTACCTTTGTAGCAAATAAAATTTGGGAATGAAACTTAACCTGGCAAGTGTAAAGCTTGATGAAATAGATAGGAAGATCCTGGAGATATTGCAAACCAATGCAAAAATCACCAACGCTCAACTATCGAAGGACATTGGTTTATCCCCTGCGCCTACCTTGGAAAGGGTCAAGAAGCTGGAGAATTCCGGGATCATCAAAAGCTATCACGCACAATTAGATACAGATAAAATTGGTCTTGGAGTACACACCTTTGTTCAGGTTACACTGAAAGGGCATAACAAGAAGAATATTGATATTTTTCTGGGTGAGATCAATAAGATCCCGGAGGTAGTAGAGTGCCACCATATCACGGGGACTGGTGATTTTATTTTAAAAGTAATAGCTAAAGATATTTCCTCCTACCAATATTTGATGTTGGAAAAAGTAAGCGAAATTGAAGTGGTTGACAGCTTGCAATCCATGGTAATCCTTTCTACTTTCAAGGATAGCAAAGTGATTCCGGTTCCTATATCATGACAAAAAAGCATAATCTAATTCTCTCTGAAGCTCAGGTTCGCCAGATCATCAAGAGGATTGCCTATGAGATTTACGAGAGAAACTTCAATGAGAAATCTCTTGCGATTGTGGGTATCTACGAAAAGGGTTATAAGCTGGCAGAGCTCATCAATGATGAAATTTCTGCTATCAACGGAAAGCAGAAAACAAAACTCATCAGACTGGATATCAATAAACAAAAACCCCTTGCAGAAGAGGTCATCTTAGACGTGGCGCTGGATGATTTGATCGGGCTACCAGTTGTTTTAATTGATGACGTCCAAAACACCGGAAGAACCTTCGCACATAGCCTAAAAGCTTTACTTGAGGTAGATATCAAAAAATTAGAGACCGCCGTGCTGGTTAACCGAAGCCACAAGCTGTTCCCAATCATGGCCAGCTACACAGGCTATGAATTAAGCACTACCATCGATGAACATGTGGAGGTGGTAATGGGCAAAAAAATTGCCGTCAACCTGCATTAGATGTTTAGGTGTTAAACCATCTCCAAAACCGCTGAAATATATTCTTTGGGGCTGCTAGGTCTTGCGAGGTGTTTGATCTTGTACTTCCAGCAGATTGTTCCTTGCTTTTTTCCTGCTTGGTCTTGGCTACCTTTTGTTGGATTTTGTAGTAGTGTTGAGCTTTGGCTTTCTTTCTACGATTCAATTCTGCAATGCGTTCTTTTTCCTCACGTAGCTGTTTTCGCTTTCTTGCTGCTGCTACCGGATTGTAATCCTCGCCATTTTTGTCTTTCTTTTTTCTTCCGGACTTCTTTTTTGATTGATTTTTTTCTTCTTCGTGCTGTTTTTCCTCCTTGGGCTCCGGCTTTTTAGGTTCTGGCAAATCAATTTTTCCTTTCACCTTCAAGCCCGGCAGGGTGATTTTTGGGGCACGAATCACCTCCACTTCTTCCTCAGTCACCTCTTCTTCCTTCTCAGTGGTTTTGTCGCTGACAGGTTCCTGGGTAGCTTCCTCTTCAACCATTGCAGGTTCTTCTTTAGGAGGCAATGGCTCGTTAGATGCTTCCAAAACTTCTTCTGTTGGTTCAGGAACATCGATTGGCTCCGGAGTCTCATCCACAGGAGCCTCCAGAGTTT
Organism: Cyclobacteriaceae bacterium; assembly: GCA_965228595.1. Taxonomy (GTDB): domain Bacteria; phylum Bacteroidota; class Bacteroidia; order Cytophagales; family Cyclobacteriaceae; genus UBA7330. Next base: position 2,969,195 of record OZ245828.1, read on the forward strand.
TGTCTTCCTGAGGTAAAAATTCCGGGGCAAACTCAGCGTAGATCTTTTCTACCTGATCAGGAGATAATTTAGAATGGGCCCCACTGTCGAGTTCGATTGCATTTTGTTCACAATACACAATCAACTCAGACGGCTTTACCTTGATTTTCCGGGCTAAGGAACTAATACGCATGATTGAAATTTAATAGCCACGAAATTATCAATTTTATGCTTTTTACGCCTCAATAATCACGATAAAGGTCAGGATGTCTTACAAGCATCTCTAAACTCATCTTCACGAGCTCTCCCATATTCTCGCAAGTCAGGAAGTCATCATCGCTATAATACTCTGCCAGCTCCTTGCGTAAACGAAGTACATTTTTTCGCTTTGAGATAGTTTCCTTACTCATGGCATTCAATAAGTCTTCAATTCGGATATGTTCTACTTTTACCCTGTTGGCAATCAGTGCCCGCTCTTCCCTTTGATATTGTCGCACTGTCTCAACAGTCATGTGCTTCAATCCGATTTTTATGATGGGGTTATTTTGTTTAAAGTACTGTGGCAGGTATATGGCACGCCTTCCTTCATAGGATTGCTGGTCAAAATCAATGGCACGAAATCGATAATCGATCTCTTCAAAATCGGGTGTCACATCCACTACGAAATTACTTGAATGCATATCCCCGAGTAGCCGGACAAAGCAGCGTTCGTTGAATTTCACAAATTCCTTTGCAAATCTGATTTCGTTGAGGTTGGGATCCTTGAGGTGATATTTGATGAATTGCTCGGCAGGAATACCAACAATGTGTTCCTCGATCAGGGTATCCTTGTAAACGACATAGCTGATCTTATTAGGTGAAAGCAAATGTTCCAGTTCAAGACCGTATATCCTGCTGGCATCGGCATTTTTTATATAGAAGTAATCAAAGTTGTCATTGATTCGGTTTACAATCCTGACTCTGAATGGTTGGGTATTGCCATATACACATAGGTCCACACGATCTACGAAAAGGTGGTCCATCACACTCACATCCCCATCGGCTTTGATAATAGAATAGATTTTCTTCAACGCAAAATGGATGGTTTCCATGTCGTCTTGCGCATAGAATACGGTTTCCCATAAGGTATCATTCCCCCTGCGGTCATAGAGGGGGATGGAATTGTTGTACCTCAGCAGATGGGAATATTCGATAGGTAAATCAATGTTCCGGTCATACTTCTCCATATAAGACCTTAGATGAGGACTTATTTTATAGGAGATCTTTTTTTTACTTATGATTGCCATCATGAAAGCATTTTAAGAAAAATATCAGGTGCCTGATCTGCCCATGCTCTGAAGGACTTGCTCACATCCACATGTTGAGGAAGATAGTTGATCAGCTTCTCAATTTCAAACGAATCACTGTATATCCCTGCTCCGGCTTTACTGGCATCAATGGCATTGCAGGCTTGTTCATAATGTCCCCGCACAGGCACCATGAGTACTGGTTTCCCCAGATACATTGCTTCACAGACAGACTCAAAACCCGCTGTGGTCACATAACCCTTCGATGAAGCCATGGTTTCAATAAACTTTTCATCGTTTAGCTGGTGGTATGTGAGATAATCATCCACCACCAGGGTCTCAGGTTCATCTTTTTTATCCCAAAAACAATGAAGCTTCTCATTGGGGTATTTTTGGTGAAAGTGGTCTACCTCAGTAGAATATCCGGGGTTGAGCATGTATACCAGGAGGTGGTCCTCGTTACTGATTGGTAGGTGGCATACTTCTCTTCTCAGGAGCGGAGGGACTACAAAGAGCTTTTTTTTCTTTACATCCTCAAAAGGCTGGAAGGAAAGGGCAAGGATCTTATCGGCACCCAGACTCACGATTTTATTGCCGATTTGCAGGCTCGCTTTGTCCAGCTTTCTTTTAGGAGGAAAATCAAACTCCGGGTGATCAATCAAAAATTGATGGGCAAGACAGATGAATCTGGCTTTGGGTCTTTTGAGAAAATTATAGATGCCGCCCAAGAAATCATAAAAATTGATGATAACATCTGGTTTTTGATCTCCAACAATCTCATGGATGCGATTCAAAGACTTCACATATTTTTTGCTACCCAGCACAGCATGAATGATTGTCTTAACGGGCTTGACGGATTTCTGCTTTTTATCTGTTGCAAAATTTGGACTCTCCAGCGTCTCTACCTCACTACCTATTTTATCGATGAAAAACTGTGGTATGCGTCTTCGTTCACTTTTCCCTATCAGCACTCCACAGATTTCGTGTCCGGCCTCTCTCAGTATCTGACTCATAGATAGCGCCTGGGTCATATGACCTCTGCCTTCCCCCTGAATAATAAACAGATATTTCAATGTTGACTTTTTGTTGAAGATAGTAAATTCTGATCAGACAGATTGATCAATAAATTTGAGTGTAAAGGTAGTGCCCTGATTCACTTTAGACTTCACAGTAATGGTGCCATTGTGCAAACGCATGATCTGTTTTGAAAGTGTGAGACCAATACCGGATCCTCCCTTTTTGGTAGTAAAAAATGGAATGAAGATTTTTTCCAGTGCGTCTTCATCGATACCTGGACCATTATCCCCGATCGTGATGACGGTGCTGCCATCAGGAGCAGCTTGAGCTCTGATACGAATCTCAGGTTGGTCGATTTCATTTTCTTCTGACTGTAAGGCCTGCATGGCATTCTTGATCAGATTGATAAATACCTGCTCTACCTGATTCTCGTCCAAAGTGATGCGAAGATCTTTAGGTATCACATCCAGTGAAATTTTGATATCCGTTTTGGCTATATCATACTTTAAGAGGATCAATACACGATCCAATAGCTCTTTGATTGTCACCCTTTTCAGGTTTGGTAAGGTGATCCGGGTCATGTTTCGGAATTCACTCACAAAAGCGATCAGGTTATCACTTCTTTTGTGAATGGTGTGCAGCGCCAGGTGAAAATCCGAAAGTTCGTCATCCTTGATTTTCACCTCATGCTTTTTAAACCAATCCTGAATCTCGCCCTCCAGCGTTTTGGCGAGCGATGAAATAGGGGTTACTGAGTTCATGATCTCATGGGTGAGCACCCGGATAAGGTTTTGCCATGCATCCATCTCCTTCTCTTCCAACTCACTTTGTATGTTTTGCAGTGAGATCAACTTAAAAGTTTCTCCCTTCAGTGACAATTCAATGGCATAGATGGCAATTTGTGTATCTTCATTATCCTTCACCACCCTCACCAGATCCCGACCGCCGGTTCTCAGTTCTGTAATGGTTTTTACCAGCGGCAGACTCACTCGTTTCAGGTCATTGATGTTGTTTAGTTGGTTGATTCCCAGCAAGGATTTTGCTGCACTGTTGAATATCTGGACTTCACCGGAGGGTTCAAATGTGATGATCCCGATGGTGACGTGTTGTACAATCGTTTTCAGGTATTGGTGCTGCGCTTCTTTGTCCGATCTCAGCTCACGGATATTTTCGATGACATCTTCAAATTCTGAAAAAATAGGTTCACCTTGTTGCTTTCCAATATTGGGCTCCGAAGAGGGATCATCGAGGAGATGCTGAAGGAAAGCAGTAATTTCATTTTCAGATCGCTCCAGAAATAAATAAAGGTTGTACCCCTGCAAAACCGCTAAGCCAAGTATTAAAAGCCTCGCCAGACTCCCGGAATCAGAGTAGATAAGAGCAGAGAAAATAAAGAGTGTTACAGCAAGTAATCCAATCCTGGCAAAGAGGTGGTGTTTGAAGTTCTTAAAGCCCATGCTTTTCCAATCGTCTGTAGAGAGATGCCCTGGTCAACCCCAGCTCCTTGGCGGCTTTAGAGATGTTTCCGTGATTTTTGTCCACTGCCTTTTGGATCACATCACGTTCCAGCTCATCCAGGTTGAGGGTGTCATTGGCTTTTTTGATCGGGTCAGGCTTTTGGCTCAGGAAGAAGAAATCATCGGGCTCGAGTACATCGCTTTCACTCATGATGATGGCTCGCTCTATGGCATGCTGCAATTCCCTGATATTACCTGGCCAGGTGTATCGCTGTAATTTTTTGATGGTTGGTGGCTTGAGTTTTTTTCCAGGCTTCCGATACTTAGAGGCATACATGTCTGTGAAGTGTTCTGCCAGTAGAGGAATATCGTCTGGTCGCTCTCTCAAAGGGGGCAAATGAATCTCGACTGTGTTGATTCTATATAGTAGATCCTGTCGAAAGCTGGAGTCTGCTACCATGTCATAGATCGGCATGTTGGTAGCACAGATCAGGCGGATATCGATGGGTATGGACTGGTTGGACCCGATCCGGGTGACTTCGCGCCGCTGGAGTGCAGTGAGTAGCTTAGACTGTAGCGGAATGCTCAGGTTTCCAATTTCATCCAGGAAGAGACTCCCATTGTTGGCTATTTCAAACCTTCCGGGACGATCTTCTTTGGCATCTGTAAATGATCCCCTCTTATGCCCGAAGAGCTCACTTTCAAAAAGACTTTCTGTGATGGCTCCCATATCCACTCCGATGAAAACGTTGTCCCTTCTGAGGGACTTTTGATGGATAGCCCGGGCAATAAGTTCCTTTCCGGTACCATTCTCTCCGAGGATCAACACATTAGCGTCGGTGCCTGCTACCTTATCTATGATTTTGAAAACCTCCCTGATCTCCTTACTCTCTCCAATGATGTTTTTAAAAGACAGGTTGCTGTCTTCCTGTAGCTGCTTGCTGGTTTGCTTTAGCCGCTTCACCTCTTTGTAGGAGGCCTTGAGCCTGGCTGCACTGCTGAGCGTGGCAATGAGTTTCTCATTTTGCCAGGGTTTCAATACAAAATCCGTTGCTCCTGCTTTAAGTGCTTTTACCGCCATTTCCACATCGCCAAAAGCAGTGATCAGAATAACTACTGCCTGTGGGTCCTTTTCCAGGATCTGCTCCAACCAATAAAACCCTTCTTTGCCACTGGTAATGTCCTTGCTGAAGTTCATATCCAGTAGGATCAGATCGTAAGTATCGTTGTTCAGCAGGAAAGGAATTTTCTTTGGATTTTTCTCAATGAGCACCTGTGAGGCATACTTCTTCAGTACCATTTTGGCTGCCAACAACACATCTTCGTCATCGTCTATGATGAGCACCTTACCTAATTGATTTTCCACAATACTTTTTTTCATTGCAAAAGGTCATAAATAATGCCAAAGAGGAGTTTGTCTGTTTGAAGCCCCCTGCGGCACTTTTCTTTCTAATGATCCTTGTGTAAATGTACGATTAGATTCTAAAAAGTGTCCTTATTCGTACAGTTTTAAATAGGAAAGATAAGGCAATCCTGAGGCGTAGGGGAGTAGCGCTTTCTGTTTTTCAAAATTTATTAGGACCTTCAGGTACTTAATCTGGGATTCAATGTATTTGTCTTGTTGGATATTGAGCTTGAATAAGTCACTTTCCCCCAATTCTATGTTGAATAATTCGGCTTCAAATAGTCTGTTGTAGTTGTTGGCCAGAGACTGATATTGGGTTGCTAACTGTTGGTTTGTTTCCAGCTCGGCAAAGGCTGATCGAATGTCAGCCACCACCTTTTGTCTGGTTTGCGCAAGCTCAAATTGAGTACTCTCCTGGTAAATCCGTGTTTTTTGCAGGTAACTTCTCTCTTTTCGGAGCAGCAGCGGAAATGAAAAATCCATTCCAATCTTATAATTGTCACCAAATTGTGGAGATTCAAAACCATTGATATTAAAGGGCGCATCTATCAGTGAATAGCTCAGGTTTATTTCAGGCTTTAAACTCTCCTTATTCCATTTTTCCTCTACTTGCAGTTGTTGTTGTTTGGCCTTTAATTTTTGTATTTCAGGATGGTTTTCAATGGCCCAGTCAATAAGGGTAGTGATGGCCGAGTCTTCAGGGATCACCCATAAATCCTCTTCTATTGATGGGTATACATACTCAGAGATCTCCAGCGGGATCTCATTTTCGTCCCAGAGATGAATGGACAGCCGTAGTCTGGCATTGGTCAACTCCAGGCTCGCATTGGTGTATTCAGCCAGTCTGTTTTGGTACGTGATCTTGGCCTGTATGGTATCGACAACAGCAGCTTCCCCCAGATCATAATCAATCTTTACCCGGCCGAAAAGCTCCTCGGCAATTGAGAGACTCTGCTCCATGAGCTGAAACTGCTGATAAGCAAAATACCAGTCCCAGTAGCTCTTCGTGATATCAAGTAATACTTTATTGGCAAGCTTGATTTTTTCTGATTCCGCAATATTTGAGTAAAGCCTGGCCTGTTTGATCATGCTTCTTCGCTCATCGATGAATAACCCTTTACCCAATGGCAAACTTACACCAGCTGTGAATTGCCAATAATCTGAAGAAGCACCTACATAGTCCTCCCCACTTAAGTATTGTCCGGAGTTTCTGTATGCTTCAATTTTTGGATCTATGGGAAACCAAACCGGAATTTTCAAAGTATTGTAGAACTTGTTGTAATACTCTGTGTCCTTGAAGTTCTTTTCCAAATAGGATGATTGAATTTTGGGATCCAGAGAGCCTTTGGCACCTATGAGTTGGGCCTCTGCAAAGCGATCCTGCAGGTTGGCTTGCCTGATGATCGGGTGAAAGGCTTTGGCATTCTCAAAGACATCTTTGAGGGAAAGAGCTGTGGAATCCACTGCTCCCTCCTGACTTGCCTGAGCATACCCGATAGAGCAGGCTCCCAAAAAATATATGACTAGAAAAAATCTCATTTTTTGGATTCAACCTTTACTTCTCCATTGTTGTAAATGCTGGGTGGAAATCCGTTAAGCTGCCTCCATAGTTCATACCAAATCGGCACATCATTTAGCATCACCCAACCCTTGATGCCGGAACCCATTCTGAGCTGCTCGGGCCATTGTTCTTCCTTAGGGTTTGGGGTGACCAGGATCCTAAATAGCCCAGGCTTACTTTCCACCCTGTCGATCACTGCTACAATGCCACCAAATGTACCTACTGATACATTGGGCCATCCCGAAAATTGAAGTGCGGGCCATCCATCAAACTCTACACGAACTTCTCTGCCTGCGGAAATGAATGGGAGATCCATCGCCTTGATATACATTTCAGCTGCTTTATCGGAAGTGGATGGCATGATGGTGGCGACTGCTTCACCTTCTTTGATGGTTTCCCCAATACCGGCTTTCAAGGCTTTCACAATATACCCCGACTGAGGCGCTACAACCTGGTATTGATCGTTTCTAATGGACATGTTGGAAAATTCATTCTCCATTTTAGCCAGTGAACCCTGACTTTCATAAATTCCGGCTATTGTTGATGCCAGGTCAGATTGTGCTTTGCTGATCTTGTCCTGATATTCGGCATCAACGGCAGACAGATTTACCTGAGCATTGATCAGCTCAGTTTTACTTTGTAGCCACTTATTTTCCGCAGATATCACCTTGGCATAGCTTTCCTGAAACTTGGACTCGAGCTCCTGGAATTTCGTTAGGGAGATGTTTCCAGCTTCATATCTGCTCTTGTTTCGAGAAAAGGTATTTTCAGCGTTGGCATACCGGATTTTTTCGGTCTCATAGCCCGTGCTATCGATAACCAGCTTCATCCCAGCTTGCTTTAGTTTGTTAGATGCCTGATTGAGTTTCATTTCTCTACCCTGCCTCAAAGCTATAATCTGATTATTCAACGCTACCTGCTTTGATCTTTTGGCTTCAAGTTCACCTTTCTTAGCCGCTATCTGTTCAGAAAGCCTGTTCAAAAGCAAGGGATCAAAATACTTTTCTTTGATTTCTGCCAGGGAAAGAATTGTATCTCCTTTGTTGATAAACTGACCTTCCCTGACTTTCCAGTTGATGATTCTTCCTGCAATCGCAGTTTCCACTGTTTGGGGTCTGTTTTCCGGACGTAGAGCCGTCAACGTACCTGATCCCCGGATGTTTTGTTGCCATGGCAAAAACAATCCAACGATGCCAAGGAAGACAATCACCAATAATACCTTGGCCAGCGACCTACCCATTCCTGGGGTTTTGAGTGTCCTCAGGGAATAGTATTCTCCTTCATCTATTTCAGGAATATCTATCTGATCGGATATCTTCAGCATGCTAATAGATGTTTTTTACTATTTTCTCATTTTTAATCACCTTTTCGAAAGAGTCGTCAGCGATGATCTCTCCATTTTCCAGGTATATTACCCTGTCTACAGCGGACATCACCAGCGGATCATTAGACACCACAACAAGGGTCCACGTATTGGATGGGTTGGTAAGCATCTCTATGAGTTGCAACCGGTCATGCTTCATGAAGTCACCGAAGAAATCATTAAGGATCAGCAATGCCGGATTTTTTGCCAGACACCTTGCCAAAATCATCTTGTTGACGAAGGAGCTGCTGAAGCCTTTGCCAGCACTTAAAATAGGGGTATTAAAGCCATCAGGTAGGGAATATATCTCATCTTGCAGTCCCACTTTTTCAATGGACTTAATGGCATTCTCCATACTTGCAAAAGGCTTTCCAACCAGTATATTCTCCAGTACAGTACCCTCAAAAATATCCTCCTGAGACACATTTTTGCCGATCATATCGCGCAAATAGGTACGATCGAGGTCTCTCAGGTTATACCTGTTAAAAGTTACAATACCATCATAATTGGTGTGTATCCCGGCAATGGTATTGGTAAGCGTGGTTTTACCAGAACCGCTGCCCCCTGAGATACAAACCCGCTCACCGGGTGATAGTCTTAGATTTATATTTTTGATGGAAGGACTCGATTTACCAGGGTAGGTATAGCTAAGATTTTTGATTTCCACCATCAGACCTTCCTGTCTGATCTGAGATTGAGGGATATCGATACCTCCTGTGGGCTCCAGAGGCAGGTCTGTCACATGAGCAATCTTATCTACAGCCGTGAGCATATCATAGACCACATCCATATACATGATGATTTTTTCTACGCTGTTTAGGATCAGGATGATGATTACTTCGGAAGCCACAAATTGTCCAAGTGTGATCTCCCGCTGAACTACGAGCATGGTACCAATGATCAGCAAACCTCCGGTCACAACAGCTTTGAATAGCAGAATGTAGCTGTACTGGCTAATGAGCACCTTGAAATGTGTGCTCCGGTTCTTCAGGTAATTGTTGACATTAAAGTCTGTCTTTTTTATTGGAAGTGTTGTATTACCTGAGAGCTTAAAAGAGTAGAGCGTACGGGCCATCTCCTCCAGCCAATACACCACTTTGTATTTGTACTTTGATTCTGTGATAGAAGAATGTAATCCTTTGGGGCCCGTGAAATAAAAAATGGCCACAAGAATGGTGAGTAGAATAATGCCGAAAAAAACGAAGAACGGATGATAAAATGAGAGCAGGAGCAGTCCAAAAATGATCTGAATAGCACCTGTAGAGAGATCTATGAGCAGTTTTGGTAATCCCTTTTGGAGGGTGAGTACATCAAAAAACCTGTTCATGAGTTCAGGCATATGCATGTTGAGTACCGATTCCATCTGGATCCTGGGTACCCTGAAAGCAAACTCAAATGCAGCCTTGGTAAAGACTCTCCGTTGAAGGTATTCCACAATGGTAATTTGAAAGACCTGCAGGGCGCCTGTAGCCAAAACACCTACGATAATAAAACCAATCAATACATAAACGGAGCTGAAAATGACCCCACCACTGATCAATTCTACTGCTGCCTGGATACCCAGAGGCAGGGTTAACCCTAGCAAACCAATCAGGGCTGCGTAGACGTAGACATAAAATATGTCTTTCCTTTCAGCCGCTAACAATTTGTATAGTCGCTTGATCGGGGAGATATAGTTTGACTTACCGGTAGTGTCCGGGTCACTGACCAGACTCTGATAGTCAAAAGCAGTCAGAAAAAGCACCTCCAAATCCTGTGTACAGGCCAGATTCACCCAATCCAGATCATCACTGGTCCACTTTTCTGTTTCCTCCTTACGGATCTTTATGATCTCGTATTTCTTGCGTTTCTTCTGAATAATAACCGGGCACAGCTCATCATCCTTATCAAAAACAATGACAGGAGAAGACTGTACCTTCATCATTTCCTTGAAACGACTTTCTACCAGGTGCTTTTCCAGCATGAGCATCCCGGAGTTGCTGCTGGACTCGGCAAGGTCACGAATAAATTCTACAAGCTCTACATTGTCATACTCCCGGGTAAATTCTTCGTTGCCTCCAAAAGATTCACTCCCTAATTCAATGTTTAGAAGGTCCGAACATTCCTGAATGATCCTGATTATTTGTTTATTGTTCATCCCTCAGCGTTGATTGAATGATAAATAAATGACCTGATGAATTCGTAGTTTCTGCTGTGTGGATCACTGGCTTCACTCAATTCCGTAAGCGAGGGAAGATGCTCAGCAAAAAATATTTGCTGATTGGCAGTCTCGAGGGCCGTGGTAACTAATGCATGAGGAAATGGATAGTCCGGGTTAACTTCCTTTACAAACCTGGCTATATTCTTACATAGTGATTTATATCCACGGAAAAGCCCTTCCTTGTTATCTTCATCCACTTGCTTGGTCAAATATATTTTGTCTGATTCGGCCACCACAATACGGGCCAGCGCTTCTTCATCAATGTCGGGGAAGGAATTGTCCTGGATTTTCTTTTCTGTGATCAGTTTAATGGCTCGATCCAGTTTTTGCAGGGAGTCCTTCAAATGGTGGGTTTCGTATTCTATTCTATAATCCAGCCAGGCCCAATACCAGCTAATGAGGTACACTAATAACCGGTGCTTGTTCTCAAAGTACCGGTAAATAGAGGCTTCAGTAGACTCTATTTCAATAGACAATTTTTTGAAAGTAAACCCCTCAAACCCCAATTGATCAATCATTGGGATACTATACTTGATAATCTTTTCTCCTAATTCTGTGGATTGCGGATCCTTAAGTGATAGATTATCATTTAAACGTAATTGTAAAACTGTCACCTATAAATATTTTACTATGACTAATAATAGTAATACTATCAACGGAAAAGTAAGATAATTGTTTGATAATACTTTTATTTATCTTCATAAATGTTATATTTGATATTCTATTAGTCCTTTTATTTTGAGTTTTTGACCTTTAGGTTCAGGCACGTCCATGTCTGAACCTTTTTTTATTTATAAGGAGTACATCTTTAAGGAAAGGAGGCGCATTTACTTCATGCGAAATGTCACTACACGATGTTCCTGGATAAACAGATAGTGTTTTTCTGTTTTCAGCACGCCCAAATACTTGTTTGCCGGCCCCTTGATCTTTAAGAGATCAGAGGGGTTAAAGGGATCAAACATGATAATTTGATCGCCATCATAAGTAATGATCTGCTTGTTGAAAATATGGAAGTAGCTGGCCCCTTGGACTGGCACTGAGGCAATATGATTACCAAACTGATCAAAAAAGTAAAATCCGTTTACTTTGTCGAGGAGTATCACCAGGTTTTGGTAAGCCCTGATATGACTGGCATGCTCCAGGTTGATCATGCTTATTGGTGTAGTGAAAATCAGGTTTTTATTATTGGTATATTTCCTTAGTTCACCGTTGCCCGATTCCAACACCCAAAAACTATTGTCCACACCGATTGTTGCGAGACTACCGAAGCCAATCCCAAGATTATTTAGCTGGTAAGAAGTGGCTGTAGCGACAAACCGGTCCAGGAAAACGAGGGTTTGATTTTCCCGATAAAACAGCAATAATTTCAACCTGTTCCAGGGTTCGACGATGGTAACAGCAGAAAAGTTGATCCCAGAATATACCTTGTCTTCTTTTCCGTTCTGATCATATCTGAAGATGTCGCCGTCAGTACTTCCAAGATATATCTTACCTTCCAGGTCTATGGCGTAGGATGAAATCTTGTAGGGAACTATCAGACTATCCACCTTTTGCCATACCTGGGAGGAAGCCGTAATTGTAGAGAACAGCAAGGCCATGAGGATAAATCTAGCCTTCAAATGTTTTGAGGGTGGTTTTCTTGCCATCAAAAACAGCGTAATTGTTGTAATTCACCCATTCACCAAGGTTGATATAGCGGGAATCAGTACCCACTTCCAGATCTAAAGGTAAATGTCTGTGGCCAAAGATGTAATAATCATGGTGTGAATCCTTCTCACAGTCTTTACAGAATTGCCAGAGCCATTCATCGTCTCCTTTGAATCCATGCTCTTTGGCATCATTAGAAATTCTGCTACCTTGTGACCAGGCATGCGCGAGCTTCATCCCAACATCAGGATGCACCCACCTGAAAAGCCATTGAGCAGCCTTATTTTCGAAGATCTTTTTTAAAAACTTATAAAAATGATCCCCCGGACCTAATCCATCACCATGGCCAATCAAAAATGTTTTACCAAGGATATTGTATGCTTGAGGTGTGCGGTAAACGGGAATCCCCAATTCCCGGGTAAAGTAGTCAAACATCCAAAGGTCATGATTTCCAGTAAAGAAGATCAACGGGATGCCTTTGTCTACCAGGTCGGCAAACTTCCCTTGTAGCCTGATAAATCCTTTGGGTATGGCACGTTTGTACTCAAACCAAAAGTCAAAAATGTCCCCCAGTAAGAATATGGCCGCAGCATCATTTTCAATACTGTTGAACCAACGGATGACCCTTTTTTCTCTTTCGAGGCTTTGTTCCTTAGGTAGTGTGCCGAGGTGGAAATCACTGGCGAAGTAGACTTTCTTTCCTTTAGGGAGAACTTCAAATTGTTTGTCCATAAAAAAAGGAGCTGAATTACCAGCTCCTCAATTTAACGTAATAATTGTATTAATTCGTTTCTTCTGCCGCTTTCGAAGCTGTACTGGCTTTTGACTTGCCAGTAGCTTTGGAGCCAGAACCATTTTTAGTGCCAGCTTTACTTGCGGAAGTGCCTTTGGCTTTAGTTCCCGAGGTTTTAGTCTTGGCAGCAGTCGTTTTGCTAGCAGCACTTTTGGCTGAGGCAGACCCGGCCTTCTTTTTAGCTGAAGCCTTTATCGCAGCTTGGCCATTTGTAAATTCCTGAAAATGAGTTGGAGTGGCAAATGGTCTTTTACCAATAAGCTTTTCCAGGTCATTCTGAAATATGATCTCTTTCTCAAGCAGCTTTTGAGCTATGATCTCCAGTTCTTTCAGCTTGTCTTTCAAGAGCTGCTTTGTCCGTACGTAAGCCTTGTCAATCAGAATCTTTACTTCCTTGTCAATCAATTCCGCAGTTGCTTCGGAGTAAGGCTTGGTGAAGTTGTAATCCGACTGCTTGCTATCATAGAAGGAGACATTTCCAATTTTGTCATTCATCCCATATACAGTCACAATACTATAAGCCATTTTGGTGATCCTTTCCAGGTCACTCAAAGCTCCCGTGGAGATCTTGCCAAAGACCAATTCTTCAGCAGCCCGACCACCAAGGGCCATGCACATTTCATCAAACAATTGTTCTGTTTGATAGAGAAACTGTTCTTTAGGTAAATACTGGGCATAGCCCAATGCTGCGATTCCCCGAGGCACGATACTAACCTTTACCAATGGATCCGCATGCTCCAGAAACCAGCCTGCTACAGCGTGGCCAGCTTCATGATAGGCCACAATTTTTTTCTCTTCAGGAGAAATGATCTTGTTTTTCTTTTCTAGTCCACCTATCACCCGGTCGATGGCATCCTGGAAGTCCACCATCTCCACTTCCTTTTTATTTCTTCGTGCAGCGATGAGTGCTGCTTCGTTGCATACGTTGGCAATTTCTGCTCCGGCAAATCCAGGAGTTTGTGCTGCCAGATGCTTAGGGTTTACATCTTCACGGATCTTGATGGGCTTAAGGTGCACTTTGAAAATAGCCTCACGTCCAATGATGTCTGGTTTGTCAATGCTGATCTGTCGGTCGAATCGGCCCGGCCTCAACAAGGCAGAATCCAATACGTCCGGCCTGTTGGTGGCTGCAAGGATGATTACACCTGAATCAGTAGAGAATCCATCCATTTCTACAAGCAATGAGTTAAGGGTATTTTCCCTTTCATCGTTTGAGCCGGGCATCTGCCCTTTTCCTCTCGATCGTCCGATGGCATCAATCTCATCAATAAAGACGATACATGGTGCTTTTTCTTTGGCTTGCTTAAATAGGTCTCTTACACGCGCGGCACCTACACCTACAAACATCTCCACGAAGTCAGATCCTGACAGCGTAAAGAAAGGTACTCCGGCTTCTCCGGCTACTGCTTTTGCGAGTAAGGTCTTCCCTGTTCCGGGAGGGCCTACAAGAAGGGCACCTTTAGGGATCTTACCGCCCAGCTTAGTAAATTTGGATGGGTTTTTAAGGAACTCTACAATCTCTTTGATCTCTTCTTTGGCTTCCTCAAGCCCTGCAGCATCAGAGAAGGTGATCTTCACTTTATTCTCAGCATCAAATAATGCGGCTCGCGATTTCCCAATGTTGAAGATCTGACCACCGGGACCACCGCCCCCAGCCATTCTTCTCATAAGGAACCAAAAACCGAAAATGATCAGGAATAAGAATCCCCAATTAAAAAAGATGGAGGTAAAATCACTTCTGGTATCTACCTCATAGCCTATCCTTTGATCTTCAGGAAGCTGCAGCATAAGCTCATTGAAGTCGTCATTGAATATGGTCTCATTCACAATATTGAATTTGTAATGAGGTCCACTGTTGATTCCGGAGAAGGAATTCTGATCGATGTCGATCTGATATTTGGTATCCTTAAGCGCTTCTTCTTTCAGCGTAACTTCTACAAAATCCTGACCTTTTACGAGGACTACTCTTTTCACATCATTTGCGAGAACCATTTCCTCAAAGCGCTTATCACTAATCGTCTTCGCAGTATTTGAATTGCTGAAATAAGTGAATCCAATCACTACCGCTATCAGGGTAATGATGATCATCATTTGATAGTTGGGCTTGTTGGGTTTCCCCAATGGTTTTTTCTGTCTTGGTCTATCGGCCATCTATATATCTTCTAATTACTTTAACAACTTAACAACGTTTGTGGATTATTTTAGTTCTAAACGGAAACGGTAGAAACCTTGGCATCCCCCCACAACTCTTCTAACCCGTAAAATGATCGCTTGTCTTTATTGAAGACATGAGCGACTACATTTACATAGTCGATTAACACCCACTCTTTATTTTGTTTTCCTTCAACTTTCCAGGGCCATTCTTTAGATAATTTGAAAACCTGCTCTTCTATGGAATCAGAAATTGCATCTATTTGAGTATCTGATGACCCCGAACAAATAATGAAATAATCAGCAACGGCATGTTTGATATCGCGTAAATCCAACACCACAACATCTGAAGCCTTTTTCTCAAGCATTCCCTGCACCACAAATTCGCTTAAGGTTTCAGAATCTGTCTCACCAACTTTATTTTTCCGCATTCATCATGGGTTTTCTATTTTTAACCTCAAAAGTACGAATTTAAATTGCATAAAAACTTTGCCAATACACGTTTTCTTGGGAAAAGTATCACTTCCCTGCCAGAATGTCACTCTACAAATGATTTCATGGCACAACTTGCCGCAAAACAGCAGGTCTCACATGGCGATATCCTAACGGCCGGTTTCCAAACCAAAGGCAAGGGACAAAGAGGGAACAGCTGGACCAGCGAAAAAGGGAAAAATCTACTGTTTTCTATTTTTCTGAAGCCATCTTTTTTAAAGATTGAAGATATTTTCCTCCTAAACATAATTGCGGGGTTGGCAGGGACTCAGCTGATCAACGACATCGTTCAGGAAGCACAATGTCAGCTCAAATGGCCGAATGATGTCTACGTAAAAGGAAATAAAATATCAGGTATCTTAATAGAAACATCCATAGGTAAACAGCTTGATTTTGTCGTTGCGGGTATCGGATTCAATGTAAATCAATCACACTTTGCATTGCCAACCGCAACATCTTTGAAAATTGAAACAGGGAAGGACCATGACCTTTTTTCAGTTCTTGAAAAATACGCCCATGCCTTCGAAAATTATTATGGTCTGCTGGAGTCGGGAGAAAAAAATCGCGTGCTCAGATCTTATCATGATAAAATGTACTGGCGGGGTGAGGTTCATACTTACCGAAGCCATGGAGAGGAGTTTGAAGCCGAACTCATTGGGATCAATGAAACAGGGAACCTTGTTCTCAATCGTGCCGGAATATCAAAGCAATTCAGGACCAAGGAGATTGAGTTTGTCAGCTAGGTTTAAATTATGATAATTGTCAGGTTTGTCTAACTTTGCAGACCTTAAAAATTTTGGATCAAACAAAAATCATGATAGAAGAAAAGGTTAATTACAAAGTAAAGGACATCAACCTCGCCGCCTGGGGAAGAAATGAAATCCGATTGGCAGAGGCAGAAATGCCAGGACTTATGTCTTTGAGAGAGGAATTCGGACCCTCTAAAGTATTAAAGGGAGCCCGGATTGCCGGCTGTCTTCATATGACCGTTCAAACAGCTGTTTTGATCGAAACCTTGATAGAACTTGGTGCCGAGGTATCCTGGTCCTCATGTAATATTTTCTCTACACAGGACCATGCCGCAGCCGCCATTGCTGCAGAAAATATTCCGGTTTATGCCTGGAAAGGGATGAATGAGGAAGAATTTGACTGGTGTATTGAACAGACACTTTTTGCTTTCGAAGGTGGTAAGCCCCTTAACATGATCCTTGATGATGGAGGAGATCTCACCAACATGGTTCTTGACAAATACCCTGAGCTGGTAAAAGACATTAAAGGATTGTCTGAAGAGACGACCACGGGTGTACACAGACTCTATGAGAGAATGAAAAAAGGTACACTTACTATTCCTGCTATCAATGTTAATGATTCTGTTACAAAATCCAAGTTTGACAATAAATATGGATGTAAAGAATCATTGGTAGATGCGATCAGAAGAGCTACCGACGTAATGTTGGCTGGTAAAGTTGCAGTTGTGGCTGGATACGGTGATGTTGGAAAAGGATCAGCTGCTTCCTTAAGAGGTGCTGGAGTAAGGGTGATCGTGACTGAGATTGATCCTATCTGTGCGCTTCAGGCTGCTATGGATGGATTTGAAGTGAAGAAAATGTCCAATGCCGTGCCAAGAGCCGATATCGTGGTGACTGCTACAGGAAACAAAGACATCATCACAGGTGAGCACTTTAAATTGATGCACGATAAGACTATCGTTTGTAACATTGGTCACTTCGACAATGAGATTGACATGGCATGGTTGAACAAAAACTATGGCAGCACCAAAGTGGAGATCAAACCTCAGGTAGATCTTTATAATATAGATGGTAATGAAATCATCTTGTTGGCTGAAGGAAGGTTGGTAAACCTTGGTTGTGCCACCGGTCATCCTTCATTCGTGATGTCAAACTCATTTACAAACCAGACATTGGCTCAGATTGAGTTGTGGACGAATACTGACAATTATAAGCCGGGTGTTTATATGCTACCAAAACACCTTGATGAAAAAGTAGCTGCGTTGCACCTGGAGAAAATCGGTGTCGAATTAGAAGATCTTTCTAAGGATCAGGCCGATTATATCGGAGTAGATGTGAAAGGACCATACAAGCCTGAGCATTACAGGTATTGATCGCTGGTGGTTAATAGAATTAAAAGGTGGGCCTTCAGGCTCACCTTTTTTTGTTTAATCCAGTTTTATTTCGGTTAGGGTTTCGGCATTAAGTTTTCTTGGGCATTGTTAGTATATTTGGTAGGGATCATCAAAAACAATGGGATGATTCCGGAGGATTTCCGCCTAAATACTTGATGTATGAAATCTAAATTAATTCTTGGATTGGGACTTTTGCTCTTTGCATTTGTTTCTACCGCTCAAATTGTATTCCCAGTCCTCAGCCCACGGGGTTCAATCACGCAATGGGTGGGAAATACATATGTGACAATTAGCTATGAAAGACCAGCAGCCAGAGAAAGGGAGATATTTGGAAGTCTGGTACCTTTCGGCGAACTCTGGAGAACAGGAGCAGGCTACTGCACGCAGATCAGTGTGGATCAGCCAGTTAGGATAGGGAATGAAAAAGTGGCAGCAGGGAGATACTCCCTATTTACTATCCCAGGTAAGGAAGAATGGGTAGTTATTCTCAATGCTGATACCACATTATATGGTACCTATGGTTATAATACTGAAAAAGATGTGATCAGGTTTCTGGTGAAGCCTCAGGAGACCTGCCGTTTTTATGAAAGTCTGACTATGGATATCGATGTGGTCCCTAATGACGCTGTGGTTTATCTATCCTGGGCCAACACACAAATATCTTTTACAATCAACACCTCCATAGATGAGGAGATCATGTATGCTGTCAAGGTTGAATTGCTGGAAGGTGAAAGCGATGATCCCAATCAATATGCACTGGCAGCAGAGTATATGATTGTTCAGAACACAAATCTGTACGATGCATTGATCTTAGCTGAAAAGGCAGTATCCCTTGACCCTAATTCATGGGCACGTATGCTCAAAATACAGATCCTGGAAAAGCTCCATAGATATGAAGAAGCCCTTGCAGAAATTCAGGCTGGAAAAGAAAATGTAAAAACCAGAAAATACAGTAAGAAGGAATACATGGATAATGACCTTCAGTATTGGGAAAAACACGCTGCCAGGATCAGAACGAAAATGGCCGAACAGTCAAAAGAATAAAGGGGCAACATCTTGCCCCTTGCTCTATGCTCTCTGCCCCATGCACTCAGCCCTATGCCCTCAGCCCTCAAAACTCCTCCACTAACATCCCCATTTTCCCCATCTGATAGTCTCGCATGGCTTCCATGATTTGTGTCTGATTGTTCATTACAAAAGGGCCATGTGTCGCTAACGGTTCATTGATCGGTTCGCCTGAAAGCACCAGGAATCGGGTGTCCTTTTTGGCCACAACTCCAATTTGGTTTCCTTCATTTTCAAAAACAATCATTTGATGCTTGTCTACCAGTCCATGTCCTGAGATAGATAATTCTCCATCCAGCAGGTAAAGGACAGTGTTTCTGCCTTCGGGCACTTCAAATACATGTTCTGCACCAGCCTGTAATTTTCCCATGGCCGATAATAAAGGAGTATGTGTTTTCACCTTTCCATACAGACCGTTCATTTCTCCCGAAACCAATTGAATAAACCCATCTCCTTTATCGGGAACGAATTGTGGAATATTCTCTTTCTGGAGTGCAACATAGTAGGGTTGGTCCATCTTATGAGCAGCTGGAGTATTGACCCAAAGCTGGATGATTTCCTGATGGCCACCCTTTTTAGCAAGTTCCTCGGATGGACGCTCACTGTGGATCATACCCAATCCGGCATTCATCCACTGTACGCCGCCTTCACTCACCACACCACTGTTTCCACGTGAATCTCTATGATGAACGCTCCCCTCAAAAACGAACGTGACCGGAGAAAATCCCCGATGTGGGTGCGGACCAACTCCCGCATGTTTGTGGTTGGTATCTGGCTTCACAACCAACCGGGCATGATGGAGCAATAAGAAAGGGTCAATCTGCTCTACATTTTGAGTCGGTAGAGGTTGTCTTAAAGGGATTCCACCCATATTTACCAGATTACCATATAATATTTGCTTTACCTTTTTCATTTTTTCCTTCATTTATATGTATATACATGTATTTGCGAAAAAGGTTACATAGAAAGAGATATACCCATGCTAATTACCTATTTTAGGGTGTGATGACTCAACCTACAAAGTTCCGTGTTTCTGTCAGCATCATCAACTACAACTGCGCTCAATATACATCAGCCTGCATTCATTCAATATTAGAGAAGACAGTGGATACCAAATATGAAATTATCGTGGTAGACAATGATTCGGGTGCAGAGGACTTATCAGAACTGAAATCCAAACTGCCCGATCTGCCCAATCTTAAGCTTATTGAGAGTAAGCAAAATCTTGGATTTTCCGGAGGGCATATGCTGGCCTTTGAGCAATGCCAATCGGATTATTTTTTTGTACTCAACAGTGATTGTCTATTAATGAATAATACCATTGGCATCCTGGTTGATCACCTGGATCAACATCCTGACGTAGGGTTGGTTACTGGTCAGATGCACAATTGGGAAGGTGAGCGTCAAAATTCGTTTGGGTATTTGCCTTCATTAGCTAAGAGTCTGTTAGGGACCGGATTGGCGAGGTTGATAAATCCCCGGGAATTCCCATTGAAGAAGGCCTATGAGCAACCTCTAGATGTACCTTATGTGACCGGTTCGGCCATGTTTTTTAGAACAGCAACCCTAAAAGAGATTGGAGGACTGGATACCGGTTTTTTCCTTTATTGTGAGGAAGAAGATATAGCAATGCGGATGAAAAAATCCGGTCATAAGGTCCAGGTGATCCCTGAAGCCCAATTCAAGCACTACCATGGGGGTAGCACCAACGAGCGAGAGGATATGGAGAAAAAACTCATATTTCTCAGGGAGTACTACATCTCATTTTTCAGGTTATTGGGGAAACATTATTCTATTTTATCCCAGTGCTTATTTATGATAATTCACTTCTTTAAGAATTTAAAAAAGGTGTTTAAACATAAGAATTACTTTAACATTGCTCTCACAATATTGAATAAAAACAGGGTTAAACACTCTATCAGACCAAAACATTGAATTGAATGCTTGACAAGGCTTATCATCAGAAACCAGACGAATATTTTGAATCTGTGAGAAAAGAGATGGTTGGATTTCTACCATCAAATGCTGTCAGGGTTTTAGATGTTGGTTGTGGTGCAGGCCTATTTGGAGAGTTTTTAATCGAAAAAAATCCCAAATTAGAAATTTGGGGTGTTGAGTTTGATAAGGATGCTGCAGCTATTGCTGATAAAAAGCTTGAAAAATGCTTTCCCGGAGGTATCGAGGAAAATCTGAAAAATATACCTGATGGTTATTTTGACTGTATTTTTTTTAATGACGTGCTGGAACACCTTCTCGATCCATATAGTGTCCTAAAAGAGATACAGCCTAAATTGGCTAAGGATGGAGTCGTTATAAGTTCGATCCCCAATATCCGGTATTTCAGGAATTTTAATGAGCTGGTGATGAAGAAAAACTGGGATTATACGGATTCCGGCGTGATGGACCGAACACACTTCAGGTTTTTCACTTATAAAAGCATCAGAAAAATGTTTGAAGAACAAGGGTATGAAATTATCCATCACAAAGGACTTAACAGAACAAAATCCATCAGACCTTTTATTCTCAATTTCTTTTTTCTCGGATTCTTCTGGGATATACTCTATCTACAATTTGCTACCGTTGCCAAAGTAAAGCGTTAGAGAAATCGCTTTATCTCCTTCACCACGTCACCAACTGAAATATTCAGGTGACTGGATTTTGAAGGTATGCTTTCTTCTATCCAATGCGTCTGTGGCCCAATGGGCGCCCACCTGCCCGGATGCATTGGTCTTGTTTCCGGATATAGACCCAGACATTTTATTCCTGAGATCCCGGCCATGTGAAGCGGACCCGTACTACAAGCCAGCAGTCCATCACATTGTTCAATAAATGAGATAAATTCAGACAAGGAAAATTTTCCGGTAGTATCTGTTACATGCTCAAAATCAAAAATTTCCGGACATTCTTCTTTGATCATTGAGCCTTCTTCATCTGTTCCGGAAATAAAGACCTGCACCTTATCCGGAGGGAGTTGCTCGATAACTTCCAGATAATTCCGCAATGGCCATTCCTTAGCACTTCCTTTGGATTTCAAGTGCATGATCAGGTTAAACTTGTCCGTCAGCAGGTCTTTACCGATAGTGTTTTGGCTTTTTTGCCAACCCGCATATTTATAAATCTGCTTCAGACTGACTTGTTCATTTATTTTTAGGGGTTTAAGTAATTTTAGGTTGAGCTGTGATTCATGCAGGGGGCTGTTTTTTCTGGTAAAACTTACTAACCTGTTGCATGTCCACCAGTGGAAGACCCGGTGACTCGTTCCTATCCTGGTTTTAATATTTTTTTTAGCTGCTAGTTGAGCTACTGACTTATTAGGAAATACATGCACAATTATATCCACCTCGGGCAATTCACCGGATTGACTTATTTCATCCCAGTTGAGAAAATGATCTACGTGGCTGCATCTTTCAATAATGTGTCTGGTGTAGGATGATCCAAGGAAATACACCACGCTGGATGGAAAGTGCTTTTTGATGATCCCCGCCATAGGAAGTGTAAGCACCACATCTCCAATCTTATCTGTTCTGCTGATGAGAATTTTCATACTTTGTAAGCATTCGGATTTTGTTGTACTTCAGAAAATTGGAGTGTGCCGATAATACACAGATTACAAATCCATGATATCCATCGAGGAACCCAAGCTGAAAAAAATATTTCTTGATGAAAGTGAACCAGGGATTAAGTAAAACATGGATGATCAGAGATACATTTTTTCCCTTCTTGATTGCCTCCTGAGCTGCTATTTCAGAAAAGTGATTGGCTGTTTTGGCATGATCATGTATCGTTGGGAAGGAGTAGTGCAACAAATCTCCTTTTATGGATCCCACTTTTGCACCCTTTTTTACCACCACCCTGTCATGCGGATTTTCACCTCCCCACGAAGCTATTTTTCGGTCAAATAATCGAATTTTCTTGTCCGGGTACCATCCGCAGTGCCTGATCCACTTACCACAGTAGTTAGTCAGCCGGTTGACATAGTAGGCATCATGTACCCAGTTATCTTTTACCTTCAGTATTTCGGTTTTTGTGGCCTCAGTCAGTGCTTCATCAGCATCCAACGACAGAATGATGTCATTTTTAGCTTTTTGAACAGCTACATTTTTCTGTTCGATATGACCGGCAAAGGGATTTTCAATAAATTTCACCTTCAACTTTTCACAGATCTCTCTGGTTTTGTCGGTAGAGAAAGAATCTACCACCAGCACTTCATCCACGACATCGATAATAGATTGGATGCACCTTTCGATGTTTTCTTCCTCATTGAATGTGATGATTACGCCGGATATCTTAACTGGCATCTAATTAAGTGCATTGAGTTCCAGGAATGTCTTTTCCAAAGCCTTGAAATGACGATCTATATTAAACAATTTGTCCGCCTTTTCCTTACCCTTTTTAGCAAACTGCTCCATCAAGTGCTTGTGGCCTACCAATTTTTCAATAGCAACAGCCAGGCTCATACTATCACCCGGCTCGAACAATAGGCCGCTTTGCTCATGGTCAATGATTTCCGGAACACCCCCACCATTGGCGCCGATGACTGGTACTCCCATCCTCATGGCCTCAGCTAGCACCAAACCGAAAGTTTCTTCCGCTGTGGTTAGCACAATAACATCAAAATGAGGCATGATCGTTTGAGGCTGATCCAGGAATCCTGTCATAAAGACCTGGTCGCTAAGCCCCAATGAGGAGATTTGTTTCCTCAAAGATGCTTCATAATCCGGATGGGAGACCGAACCAACTAAAAACAAGTCGATGAATATTTTCTTTTCCCTTAAAACAGACACGGCTTCGATGGCCAGGTGTTGTTGTTTTTTCCGATCAATGCGAGCCACCACACCGATCTTAAATGCTGATTTCCCCAGGTTTTCAAAAGGATTATGTTTGTTGGGCTCGGGAGCAGGTACTCCATAATACAGGCATTTTACTTTTTTTTCGGGTAGACCAACTTTTTCCAGCACCTGCTGCTTGAGACGCTCAGTAATGGTGATAAACAGATTGATTTTGGAATAAAGGAATCGGTGATAAAGTCCTTTTTTAGCCCTGGGCATATTCATTTGCCGGGTATGTACATGTTGAAATTTTACCGGACTCAAAACTTTACACAGCGCAATGATCAGGAGATCCTTCTTGTCATGTGTGTGAACTATATCCGGATGATTTCTTCTCAGAAAAGATAAGATCCTGAAAAGAGATTTTATTTTATTTCCAGTGGTCGATACAACTGAAAGACTTTTCTTATTGAGCTTTTGCCAAATAGGCGAACCGGCTCGTGCCGCACAATGCACCTCATTACCCAATGTGGAAAGTTGATGGCAGCAGGTGACGAAATACAATTCCAGCCCACCCAGCGATTGACTTGTGCACACCTCCAGTATTCTCACGGCTTTGGGTTATTTTTTTCAGCATAAGCCTTCAGATCTGACCAGTCCTTATGGGTCCACTCTCGAACTTTCTCCAGATCAGATTCCTGGATCAGCGGTTTTTTAATTACCCATCTTTTGGGCAACAGGACAGCGAAATACATGATTAGGTGGAAAAGAAGCCACCATGGCCGAAAATATAGCCAGGTTTCCAGCCGGTTTTTACCTCCTTTGATTTCTCCTTGATATACATGCTTCCGAAAATACTTCACTGCATGCAATTGTTTTTCCTTCCAGGCGGTGTGCTGCGGCCTGAC
This sequence comes from Cyclobacteriaceae bacterium, assembly GCA_965228595.1. GTDB lineage: Bacteria > Bacteroidota > Bacteroidia > Cytophagales > Cyclobacteriaceae > UBA7330. The sequence continues at coordinate 2,993,431 of OZ245828.1, forward strand.
CGAAACGGCTTTTTTGCTGTAAGAAGCTCCACAGTATTTGGCAATCAGATCGATAAAATGGTAAGGGTCTGACAGATCCTCATGAAAGAGGATCAAGGGCTTTTGTGTAGAATACTTCTCAATGACCCGGATCTTATCCATAAAGATCATTTCTTTCCGATCCCAGAAGCCCTGGTTATTGTCTATATCAATAAAATCAACAAACTCCTTATAAAAGCCGCCTTTCACATGGCGCTTATATTGAGATGCGATCCATTTATCCTGTCGGCGAAAAACCACGATGATATGTGCATTGGGATGCACAGAGCAGAACCACTTAACTTCATCTTCAAATTGCCTGTCAAACTCCCTGGAGACTAAATATTTCTTGCTGGTTCCATTTTCAATAACTTCAAGTGATTTTTTATATCGATTGGTAGGGATATAGGTGATATCCTTAAAGTACGGAAACACGCTGTGTTGGAGATACGTAGAGGCTGTTTTTCCCAGCCCAACGTGGAAAAATATTTCTGGTTTCTGTTCGTCCATTTAAAAATTCAAAACAAATTCTTTTCCAGCGAATTATTTAAAGAAAGCCAATTAAAAGTTACTGCAAGCTTATTTAGATTAATTATAAACAATCTTAATCTATTCACGTATAAAAGATGTAGATACATTGAAGTATTGGTTTGGTATGTTATCCCTTTTCTCGACTGTGTATATGAGTAACCAGGAAGTAATAGAAAATAACGATAAAGAAAAACGGGCGAAGTTTAAGTATCCGGAAAAAACGCGGATGGAGATTTTTGATAAGGAATTCCTCCCCAATATCGATGCTATGTACAATTTTGCCTACAGGTTGACTTTTGATGAGGATGATGCAAAGGACCTCGTGCAGGATACCTACATGAAAGCCTACCGGTTCATCAATTCATTCCAGCGAGGTACCAATGCCAAGGCCTGGCTGTACAGGATCCTTAAAAACAGTTTCATCAATGACTTCAGGAAGAAAAGCAAGGAGCCATCAAAAGTAGATTATCAGGAAGTAGAGAACTTCTACAATTCAGATGATGTTGATAGCAATAAGACAGTTGATCTGAGGGTAGATACGCTCAAGGACATGATGGGTGATGAAGTGAGTAATGCCTTGAATTCCCTGGCGGTTGATTTCAGGACTGTCATCATTCTGTGTGACCTGGAAGGATTTACTTACGAGGAGATGGCCAAGATACTGGATATCCCCATTGGTACGGTGCGATCCAGATTACATAGAGCCAGAAATTTGCTAAAAGAAAAACTGAAGTCCTACGCTGGAAGCATGGGATATAAATAATTTTTGTTTACTTCGTTGAAATAATTTTGTCATCTGATGGAAGAATCTACAGATAAGGCGGGTAATTCCGGTTGTAGCGAATACCTTGAAATTTTGCACCTGATGCTGGATAATGAGGCTACTAAAGAACAGGAAAACTACCTTTCCGCCCACGTTGATAAATGCATGACATGTCTGCAGCTTTACGAAGTCGAGAAGGAGATCAGAATTTTAATTAAAACCAAACTAACCAGTCAGTCAGTGCCTCCGGGTCTGGCATCTGAAATAAGACGCAAGATTTTTAAAAGTGCCTGAGCCAACAAATCAGGGAAAGGCCTTTATCTTTTCCGCACCCTCCGGGGCAGGAAAAACGACCATCGTAAAAAGGTTACTTTCCGAGCTTCCTCAATTAAGTTTTTCCATATCAGCGACTACCCGTGCTAAGCGAGACGGTGTGGAAGAGCATGGAAAAGATTATTATTTCCTCACCATTGACGAATTCAAAGCTAAAATAGCAGAAGGAGCCTTCTATGAGTGGGAAGAGGTTTATCCAAATTTATATTATGGTACTCTCAAATCTGAGGTAAACCGGATTTGGCAAAATGGCCAGCATGTGGTTTTTGATATTGATGTGGTAGGTGGATTGAATCTCAAACAGATTTTAGGGGAGCGGGCGTTATCTACTTTCGTAAAAGTAAAGGATGTGGATACTCTGAAAGAGCGCTTAAGCTCGAGAAACACTGAAAGTGAGGATCAATTAGCGGTCCGAATTAAAAAAGCCTGGCAGGAAATGCAGCGTGCTAATGAATTTGATTATATCCTTGTAAATGAAAATCTGGAAACGGCAGTAGGGGAGATAAAACAGGAGATTCTTAAATTCATCATTAAATAATGAACGTCGGACTTTTTTTCGGTTCCTTCAATCCCATACACATAGGCCATCTGATCATCGCCAACATCGTTCACGAAACTACAGAAATGGATGAGGTTTGGTTTGTAGTATCTCCCCAGAATCCACTCAAGGCCAACAAGAATCTTTTGCATGAGTTTGACAGGTATGACCTGGTGGAAGCCGCCATTACAGAGGATTATCATTTTAGGGTGAGTGATGTGGAGTTTAATCTACCACGCCCTAATTATACTGTGCATACCCTTACGGTGCTGGCAGAAAAACATCCTGACCATAACTTTAACCTGATCATTGGGGAGGATAATCTGGCAGCTTTACCCAGGTGGAAAAACTACGAGGAGATTCTGAAAAATTTCGGGCTAATTGTATATCCAAGACCCAATGCACCCGATTCAGACCTAAAAGATCACCCGAATGTTACGATGATCGATGCTCCCCGAATGGACATTTCTGCTACATTGATCAGAAACCTGATTAGAGAAAATAAATCCATCAAATACCTCGTGCCAGAGCGAGTTCGTCAAAGAATCGAAGCCAAAAAGCTGTTTGTTTAAACAGTCATGATGTCTTTCTCCTTATGAGCGAGGAGCTGGTCAATCTTGGCTACATGTTGGTCAGTGATTTTTTGCACTTCTTCCTCCGCACCTTTTACCAGATCTTCTGCCATGCCTTCTTTCAACAGATTCTTGAGTGAGTCATTAACGTCTTTTCTTACATTCCTTATGCTCACTTTTCCATTCTCAGCTTCAGCTTTTGCCTGTTTTACCAGGGCGAGTCTTCTCTCTTCTGTAAGTGCAGGAATATTGATTCGGATCAATTCACCATCATTCTGAGGATTTAGCCCCAGATCACTGTTGATGATGGCTCGTTCTATATCAGGGATCATTTTAGCCTCCCATGGTTTGATGGCCAGTGTTCTGGCATCCGGTGTAGTGACAGATGCAATCTGATTTAGAGGACTCATTGAACCATAATAATCTACCTCAACTCCATCCAGCATATTTGGTGTTGCCTTACCAGCTCTGATACGTGTCAATTCACCAGAGAGGTGTTTTACGGCCTTGTCCATCATTTCTTGAGCATGTTCCAGATAAAAATCAATGTCCTCCATTTTTAATGACTTTAACTTATATGAATTAATTAATTAATGTACCAACGGTTTCTCCTTCAGTGATCTTGTTGAGATTGCCCGGTTTATTCATGTCAAAGACGATGATAGGCAGATCATTTTCCATACACAATGTAAATGCAGTCATGTCCATGATGTTGAGACCTTTTTCGTAGGCCTCCTGAAATGACAAGGTGCTGTATTTCTCTGCCGTGGGGTCTTTTTCAGGATCTGCCGTGTATACACCATCTACTCTTGTGCCCTTCAATACAACATCGGCTTCTATCTCAATGGCTCGCAGGCTGGCAGTAGAATCCGTTGTAAAGTATGGGTTACCAATACCTGCTCCAAAAATAACAATCCGGCCTTTTTCCAGGTGTCGGATGGCTCTTCTTCTGATAAAAGGTTCGCATACCTGCTCCATTTTAAGCCCGGACATCAAGCGGGTATACAAGCCATGCTTTTCTAATGCACTTTGCAAGGCCATGGCGTTGATCACCGTGGCAAGCATTCCCATGTAATCTCCCTGCACCCGGTCTATTCCTGATCTTTCACCGTCTACCCCTCTAAAAATATTGCCACCTCCTATGACAATTGCCAGCTGTGTACCAGCATCATGAACTCTTTGTATTTCTTGTGCGTATTGCTCTAGTCTTTCGGAATCTATTCCATGGTCTTTAGAGCCCATGAGTGCCTCACCGCTTAGTTTGAGGAGAATGCGTTTATATTTCATTGAGAGTTTGTGTGGTAGTTGAAATTCAAACCTCACAAAAATATAAAGTTTATTTAAGGTAGCCCTAAAAAGTATGAGCTATACGCTAAAAGAAATTAAGACTTGATTTTTATTGACATTTTCTCCGGGAGAAACCTTGATCTCATGTATCTGCCCATCACCCGGAGCCTTGATGACATTCTCCATCTTCATGGCATTCAATACAAGAAGGCTGTCTCCTTTTTTTACTTTTTGCTCCGGGGCCACCATCACATCCAGGATTGTTCCGGGCATGGGAGCAAGAACTTCGCTGTTTTCCAATGCCGAACCTGTGGCTACTCCCAGCTTCATCATCATGAGATCAAGCTCATTTTTAGCCTCAACTCTTAGCTCATAATCGTCTACAAGCATCCAGATTTGGCTGCCTTCAACAGATAAAATCCTGATTTCATGACTTTTTCCATTGGCCAGTAGCTGATATTCATTGATTTTCTTTTTTATCAACTGGTAGTCAAATGCTTTTCCATTGACCATGGTTTTTTGGCCGGTTATATCCAGAGATACTGATTGATCCTTATTAATTGTGCAGGTTAGCTTCATTTGAGCCCTAAGGTAATTAAAATTCAGTTTGACTAATCTGATATAGCAACATTGTGTGCTAAATAAATATTTGAAATAGTACTTATAATATCAAATCAAAAATTTGAATATAATAAAAATACGTATAATTTTGCATTCCCTTTTTCGGGCAGACCGCCAAAAGAGGGAAGTGTTTTGATTTATTTAAGCCGGGGGGATACCAAAGCGGCCAACTGGGACGGACTGTAAATCCGTTGACTTATGTCTTCGAAGGTTCGAATCCTTCTCCCCCCACACAAAGTACAGGTGTCACCTTGTATTTGTAATACAGATGCAAGGTCATTTTGACAATGGTTATAAGCGGGCGTAGCTCAGTTGGTAGAGCGACAGCCTTCCAAGCTGTAGGTCGCCGGTTCGAACCTGGTCGCCCGCTCAAGGTCAAAGTGATGACACCTGTCAAGAACTTTGAGTTATTGGTTCAGGGTTATGAGGATTAGTCCGAAAAACTATGGAGGACCAACACTCAGAGCCTGGGATGCTGCAAAGCAGTATTTCAGTACAGACCGATGTAGCTCGAGGAAAGGAGTGAGTGAAATCGGGATTTGCCGATGTAGCTCAGGGGTAGAGTACTTCCTTGGTAAGGAAGAGGTCACGGGTTCAAATCCCGTCATCGGCTCTAGACTTAATGCAGATGCATTAGATAAGGAAGTTGAAAAGACTACCTTACATTGGTTTAAGTATTTATTAAGTAATTGAAAATTATATTTAGAATCTAAATTGAGGATTATCAGACATGGCTAAAGAAACCTTTGATCGTTCAAAACCACATGTTAATATTGGAACCATTGGTCACGTAGACCATGGAAAAACAACGCTAACCGCTGCAATTTCATCAGTTCTTGCTAGTAAAGGACTTGCTGAAGTAAAAGACTTTTCTTCTATCGACAACGCTCCGGAAGAAAAAGAAAGAGGTATTACAATCAACTCTTCGCACATCGAGTATCAAACAGAATCTCGTCACTATGCGCACGTTGACTGCCCTGGTCACGCGGATTACGTTAAAAACATGGTAACAGGTGCTGCGCAGATGGACGGAGCAATTATCGTTGTTGCTGCTACTGATGGTCCTATGCCTCAAACAAGAGAGCACATCCTGCTTTCTCGTCAGGTAGGTGTACCTGCTTTGGTTGTTTTCATGAACAAAGTTGACCTTGTTGATGATCCTGAGCTTTTAGAGCTTGTTGAAATGGAAATCAGAGAATTACTTTCAGCATACGAATTCCCTGGTGATGACATTCCTGTAATCCAGGGATCAGCGCTAGGTGCTTTGAATGGCGAAGCTAAGTGGGTTGAGAAAGTAGAGGAATTAATGAAGGCTGTTGATGAGTACATTCCAATTCCTGAAAGAGCTGTTGATAAAGATTTCTTGATGCCTGTTGAGGACGTATTCTCAATCACTGGTCGAGGTACTGTGGCTACAGGTAGAATCGAAAGAGGAGTAATCAACTCAGGTGACGCAGTAGACATCATCGGTATGGGTGCTGAAGGACTTAAGTCCACCATCACTGGTGTTGAGATGTTCCGTAAGATTTTGGACAGAGGTGAGGCTGGTGACAACGTAGGTCTTCTATTAAGAGGTATCGAAAAAGATGATATCCGAAGAGGAATGATCATCTGTAAGCCTGGTTCTGTAACTCCCCACGCTCACTTCAAAGCAGAAGTTTACGTGCTTTCAAAAGAAGAAGGAGGACGACACACACCATTCTTCAACAAATACCGTCCGCAGTTCTACCTGAGAACTACAGACGTAACAGGAGAAATCATGCTTCCTGAGAATGTAGAAATGGTAATGCCTGGTGATAACGTAACCATCGAAGTTAACCTGATCAACAAAGTAGCCCTTGAAAAAGGTTTAAGATTTGCGATCAGAGAAGGTGGTAGAACAGTAGGTTCTGGCCAGGTTACTGAGATTCTAGACTAAGGTTTTATAGCACATGGGAGATCGTGAATTATTTTCACGATCTCATTTGTTTATACAAACTGATTAATCTAACTTTGCAGTCCTTTTTGGGCTGCTACCTTTACGGGTGTAGCTCAATTGGTAGAGTAGCGGTCTCCAAAACCGTTGGTTGGGGGTTCGAGTCCCTCCTCCCGTGCAACGAATAGATACAATGAATAAAGTCATTACATTTTTTAAGGAAGCATACGACGAGTTGTTGACCAAAGTGACTTGGCCCAAATACTCCGAGCTGCAGAATAGTAGCATATTGGTGTTGGTGGCTTCATTGATATTTGCGATGCTGATTGGCGTTTTTGATTATTCTTTTCAAAACGGCATGGATTGGTTTTATAACGCTTTTTAGAGATGTCGGATTTTAAGTGGTATGTGGTAAGGGCGATCAGTGGTCGTGAAAAGAGGGTAAAGAATTACCTGGAGCAAGAGATTGAGCGAAACAAAATCGAGAATCTTGTGCCACAGGTGCTGATCCCATCGGAAAAGGTGTACGAGATGAGGAATGGTAAGAAAAGGGTAAGAGAGAGAAACTTTTTCCCCGGTTACATTCTTATCCAGGCCGACCTCACCAATGGAGAGACACAACACGTCATCACCAATACACCTGACGTGATCGGGTTTCTTGGTGAAGGGGGAACAAGTTCAACAAAAGATCCTGTTCCATTGAGGCAAAATGAGGTAAACAGAATACTCGGAAGGGTAGATGAAGCGGAGGAATACGAAGAGAAGCTGGTTACACCTTATATAGTAGGAGAAACAGTAAAAGTAATGGATGGTCCATTCAGCGGTTTCACAGGTACGGTAGAGGAAGTTTTCGAAGACCGTAAAAAATTGAATGTGACTGTAAAGATTTTTGGAAGAAATACCCCTGTAGAATTGAATTATATACAGGTAGAAAAACAAGATTAAATAGATGGCTAAGGAGATTACAGGTTATTTAAAACTTCAGGTTAGAGGTGGTGCAGCAAATCCATCTCCTCCCGTAGGTCCTGCACTGGGTGCGAAAGGATTGAACATTATGGACTTCTGTAAGCAGTTCAATGCCAGAACCCAGGATAAGCAAGGTCAGGTTCTTCCGGTAGTTGTTACCATATACTCTGATAAGTCGTTTGACTTTATCATCAAGACTCCTCCCGCAGCAGTATTGTTGATGGAGGCTGCCAAGGTCAAAAAAGGATCTGCAGAGTCAAACAGAGTAAAAGTAGGTAGTGTAACCTGGGATCAGATTAAAACGATTGCAGAAACTAAAATGATCGATTTGAATGCGTTTAAAATCGAATCTGCAATGAAGCAAGTAGCTGGTACAGCCAGAAGTATGGGATTAAAAGTGACCGGACAGGCACCTCAATAATCAGAGAATGGGAAAATTGACAAAAAATCAAAAGAAAGCAGCTGAGCTTGTAGATTCCGAAAAGGAATATTCATTGGAAGATGCTGCAAAACTTGTGAAGGAAATCACCTTTACCAAGTTTGATGCTTCTGTAGACCTTGATGTGAGATTAGGAGTAGATCCTAAAAAAGCAGACCAAATGGTCAGAGGTGTTGTATCGCTCCCTCATGGTATCGGAAAAGATGTTAGGGTACTTGTACTGTGTACTCCCGATAAAGAGGAAGAGGCGAAAGCAGCTGGTGCTGACTACGTAGGTCTTGATGATCTCATTGAAAAGATTGAAGGAGGATGGACAGACATTGATGTGATTGTTACCATGCCTACCGTAATGGCCAAAGTTGGAAAGCTTGGTCGGGTATTAGGACCAAGAGGTTTGATGCCAAACCCTAAATCAGGTACAGTGACGATGGAAATCGGGCAGGCTGTAAAAGAAGTTAAAGCGGGTAAGATTGACTTCAAAGTAGACAAATTTGGAATCATCCACACCAACATTGGAAAAGCTTCTTTTGATGCTGATAAAATCCGGGAGAATGCATTGGAAATGTTACAAACCATTGCCAAGTTGAAACCAGCTTCTGCTAAAGGAGCGTATTTCAGGTCAATCTCCATGTCCAGCACCATGAGTAAGGGAATTAATATTGACAAAAGTACCATAGCAGGATTAGCGTCATGACAAGAGAAGAAAAAGCACAGGTAATTGCTGGTTTATCTGAAAAATTTCAGGAATCAGATCACTATTATATCACAGATACGTCTGGTTTGTCTGTAGCAGAAATTAATAAGTTTCGTGCTATGTGTTACAAGCAGGGTATCGAATATAAAGTGGCAAAAAATACATTGATCAAGAAGGCACTGGAATCATTGGAGTGGAGCGATCCAAAATTGGATGAGGCTTTGAGGGGAGTTTCCGGGATCATGTTTGTGAAGGAGAATGCAAGTGCACCCGCCAAATTGATCAAAGATTACAAAAAGGCTGATCCTAAGGATCGACCTCGATTTAAGGCTGCTTCCATAGATTCAGATATATTCGTTGGTGAGGATCAACTTGACTTCTTAAGTAAGCTTAAGACCAAGGATGAACTTATTGGCGAGGTTATCAACTTACTACAATCACCGGCTAAAGAAGTACTTTCTCTTCTGCAAAGTGGAGAGCACAAACTTGCTGGTATTGTTAAAACACTTTCAGAGAGAGAATAAATTATTACACAAAATTAACTATTGATTTAAAATGGCAGATTTAAAAGCGTTCGCGGAGCAATTAGTAAACCTTTCGGTTAAAGAAGTTAGCGAGTTAGCAAATATCCTAAAAGACGAGTACGGTATTGAGCCTGCTGCATCTGGTCCTGTAATGGTAGCTGGTGCTGCTGGTGGAGATGCTGCTGGTGGTGCAGCAGAAGAAAAATCTTCTTTTGACGTAATTCTTAACTCAGGTGGAGCTGCAAAACTTGCAGTTGTGAAACTTGTTAAAGAATTGACTGGTCTTGGATTGAAAGAAGCGAAAGAACTAGTTGACGGAGCTCCTAAGCCTGTTAAAGAAGGCGTAGACAAAGATGAAGCAGAAGCACTTAAAAAGCAGCTTGAGGAGGCTGGTGCGGAAGTCGAATTAAAATAAATAGACATTTCTCACTAAGGCGTAGGCCTGGTCCCAACGAATATTGGAGTCAGGTCTTTTGCTGTTTGTATACATTTTACCTGTTGTTGATCGTATTTTAGAATTAAACAGATAAAGCTTTGGCTAATATAAAAAATGGGAGAATTAATTTCTCTTCAATTAAATCGGTTATCGATTATCCTGATTTTCTGGATGTTCAGTTAAAATCTTTCGAGGATTTTTTTCAGCTGGATACCCCATCAGAAAATAGGGAAGATGAAGGGCTCTACAAAGTTTTTATGGAGAACTTCCCCATCACGGACTCAAGAGAAAATTTTGTCCTTGAGTTTGTTGATTACACAGTAGATCCTCCAAAATATTCTGTAGAAGAGAGTATTGAAAGAGGGTTGACTTATTCTGTGCCCCTCAAAGCAAAATTAAGACTTCTCTGTAATGATGAGGAGAATGAGGATTTTGAGACGATAGAACAAGAGGTATTTCTGGGCAACATCCCATACATGACTTCTAAAGGTTCTTTCGTAATAAATGGTGCTGAAAGAGTAATTGTTTCTCAGCTTCACAGATCACCAGGGGTATTCTTTGCTCAAAGCAAACATACTAACGGCACACTGTTATATTCTGCGAGGATCATCCCTTTCAAGGGATCCTGGATTGAATTTGCTACCGATGTAAACAACGTCATGTATGCTTACATCGACAGGAAGAAAAAATTCCCGGTAACTACACTTCTAAGAGCGATTGGATACGGATCAGATAAATTGATCCTGGATCTTTTTGGACTTTCTGAGGAAGTAGAAGCAACGGAAAAGGAACTTAAAAAAGTTGTTGGTCGGCGATTGGCTGCAAGGGTTTTGAGAACCTGGACAGAAGATTTCGTTGATGAAGATACTGGTGAGGTCGTATCCATTGATAGAAATGAAGTGTTGTTGGAAAGAGATGGTATCATCTCTGAAGATGATATTGAGACCATCAAAGAATCTGGTACGAAATCTATCATCTTACATAGAAAAGATGTAAACGTTGCCGATTACTCAATCATCTACAATACGCTTCAAAAAGATAATTCAAACTCTGAAAAAGAAGCGGTAGAGCAGATCTATCGACAACTAAGAAATACTGACGCTCCCGATGAACAGACTGCAAGGGATATTATCCAAAGTTTGTTCTTCAGTGACAAGCGATATGACCTGGGAGAAGTTGGACGATACAGAATCAATAAAAAATTAGGGCTTAATATCAGCTATGATACCCGGGTATTGACTACTGAGGATATCATTCTGATCGTTAAATACCTGATCGGTTTGATCAACAGCCGTGCAGTAGTTGATGATATCGATCACCTGAGCAACAGAAGGGTAAGAACTGTTGGTGAGCAACTTTACACGCAATTTGGTGTTGGTCTTTCCAGAATGGCCAGAACCATCCGGGAGCGTATGAACGTTCGGGACAACGAAGATTTCAAGCCAGTTGATCTGATCAACGCGAGAACGTTGTCTTCTGTCATCAATTCATTCTTCGGAACCAACCAGCTGTCTCAGTTTATGGATCAAACCAATCCATTGGCAGAAATCACGCACAAGCGAAGGATGTCTGCACTTGGACCAGGTGGTCTATCCCGTGAGCGAGCAGGATTTGAGGTTCGAGATGTTCACTATACACACTATGGTAGATTGTGTACGATCGAAACTCCTGAAGGTCCAAACATCGGATTGATCTCCTCACTTTGTGTTCACGCCAAAGTGAACCAGATGGGATTCATCGAGACACCATACAGGGATGTTGATGAAGGAAAAGTAGACATGACAGGTAATGTAAAATACCTGACTGCTGAAGAAGAAGATACGTTCAATATTGCCCAGGCAAATGCACCATTGAAAGATGATGGACAGTTTGTCAACGATAGAGTAAAAGCAAGGTTCGAAGGAGATTTCCCTGTGGTAGATCCTAAAGAACTAAAATATATGGACGTTGCGCCAAACCAGATCGTATCTGTGGCGGCATCCATGATTCCATTCCTAGAGCATGATGATGCAAACAGGGCATTGATGGGATCCAATATGCAACGTCAGGCAGTCCCGCTTTTGAAGCCGCAGGCACCAATCGTTGGTACCGGACTTGAAGACAGGGTTGCCATAGATTCAAGAGCACTTGTTGTGGCAGAAGGAGACGGAGTCATCGAGAGTGTTGATGCCAAAAAGATTGTTGTAAAATATGATAAGTCTCCGGAGCAGGAGCTGGTATCGTTCGATGGTTCGAGCGTAGAGTACAAGCTTACCAAGTTCCGAAGAACTAACCAGGATACTTGTATCAACCTGAAACCAATCGTAAGAAAGGGACAGAAGGTTGCAAAAGGTCAGCCACTTTGTGATGGATTTGCCACAGAAAAAGGTGAATTGGCACTTGGTAGAAACCTGCTGGTGGCTTACATGCCATGGCAAGGTTACAACTTCGAGGATGCGATTGTTATCTCCGAAAAGGTAGTTAGAGAAGATATCTTCACTTCAATTCACATAGAAGAATTCGAACTTGAAGTAAGAGATACTAAGAGAGGCGAAGAAGAATTGACTTCTGAAATTCCGAACGTTAGTGAAGAGGCTGTAAAGAATCTTGACGAAAACGGTATCATCCGAATGGGTGCTGAGGTTAAAGAAGGTGATATTTTGATTGGTAAGATCACACCTAAAGGAGAGTCTGATCCTACTCCGGAAGAAAAACTACTTAGAGCAATCTTCGGTGATAAAGCCGGAGATGTGAAAGATGCTTCACTGAAAGCCTCTCCTTCATTGAGGGGTGTGGTCATTGATACCAAACTTTTCTCAAGGCCTAAGAAAGATAAAGACCTGAGATCCCGAACCAAAAAAGAAGTTGAATTACTGAAAAGTAAATACAGTAAGCAGCTTGCTGAGGTGAGGATTCAGATGATCGAAAAACTATCTAAGATCCTGGATGGCAAGACCTGTCAGGGTATCAAGCATAAGTTTGGTGAGGAGATATTCTCAAAAGGAACCAAGTTCAGCAGAAAGAATATCGAAGCTAATTTGTTCCCTGAGAGAAACATCTATCGGGATGAAAGTAATTACAACGTTCCTGAAGAGGCCAATCTGATTTCAGATTTGATCATCGAAGGGTGGACGACTGATGATGAAACCAATAACCAGGTTTATCGATTGGTTAAGAATTACATGAGTAAGAGAAATGAGATCTCTGGTATCTTCAAGCGTGAGAGATTTACGCTTGAAGTAGGAGATGAACTTCCTGCTGGTATTGTTCAGCTTGCCAAAGTTTATGTGGCTAAGAAGCGTAAACTGAAAGTGGGTGACAAGATGGCTGGTCGACACGGAAACAAAGGTGTAGTTGCCAAAATTGTTCGTGAAGAAGATATGCCATTTACCGAAGATGGAACACCAATGGATATCGTATTGAATCCGCTGGGTGTACCTTCAAGGATGAATATCGGTCAGATCTACGAAACGGTACTTGGATGGGCTGGATTGAAATTGGGTAGAAAATATGCTACTCCAATTTTCGATGGAGCTACGGAAGAGGAAGTTCAAAGCGAGTTGACTGAGGCCGGATTGCCATCATTTGGTAGGACATACCTGTACGACGGATTGACAGGAGATCGGTTTGATCAGCCTATCACCGTAGGGGTTGCCTATATGCTTAAGCTAGGTCACCTTGTCGACGACAAGATGCACGCCAGGAGCATTGGACCTTACTCATTGATTACTCAACAGCCACTTGGTGGTAAAGCACAATTTGGTGGTCAGCGATTTGGTGAGATGGAAGTATGGGCACTCGAGGCATTTGGTGCAGCCAATGTCCTTCAGGAAATCCTTACGATCAAGTCAGATGATGTGATCGGTAGAGCCAAAGCATATGAAGCCATCGTAAAAGGTGAAAATATGCAGAAGCCTAATATTCCTGAATCTTTCAATGTACTTGTTCACGAACTTCGTGGACTGGCACTTGAAATTACTCTTGACTAAGATTTAAATAACAGCCCCGGCCTATGGTCGGGGTAACCTATAGATCATAAATATGGCATTCAGAAAAAATAAAAAATTGAACCTTGACTTTTCTAAAGTCACTATTAGCCTTGCTTCCCCAGAGTCAATTTTGGAAAGCTCTCACGGTGAGGTTACACAGCCTGAAACCATCAATTACAGAACATATAAGCCTGAAATGGGAGGTTTGTTCTGTGAACGAATCTTCGGGCCTGTGAAAGACTGGGAATGTCACTGTGGAAAATATAAGCGTATCCGATATAAGGGGATCATCTGCGATCGATGTGGTGTTGAAGTTACGGAGAAGAAAGTTCGTAGAGAGCGCATGGGTCATATCGAGCTGGTAGTACCTGTGGCTCATATCTGGTACTTCAGGTCATTACCCAATAAGATCGGATACCTGCTTGGTTTACCAACCAAGAAACTGGATCAGATTATCTACTACGAAAGATATATCGTTATCAATCCGGGTGTAAAAGAAGAAGATGGCATCAGCCAGCTGGATTTCCTTACTGAGGAAGAATACCTGGATATCCTGGATAAGCTTCCGAGAGAGAATCAATTGTTAGACGATGAGGATCCAACCAAGTTCATCGCCAAGATGGGAGCGGAAGCACTCGAGATGTTGCTTTCACGGCTGGAGCTTGACGAAATGTCTTACCAGTTGAGACATCAGGCAGCTACCGATACTTCTCAGCAGAGAAAAGCTGAAGCCCTTAAAAGGCTAAGAGTTGTTGAAGCATTCAGGGATGCCCGTACGCGGATTGAAAACAAACCTGAGTGGATGATCATTAAAATGGTACCTGTGATTCCGCCGGAATTACGTCCATTGGTGCCGTTGGATGGTGGAAGATTCGCTACTTCTGACTTGAACGACCTTTATAGAAGGGTGATCATCCGAAACAACAGGCTAAAAAGATTAATTGATATCAAAGCACCGGAAGTAATCCTCAGGAACGAGAAAAGGATGCTTCAGGAAGCTGTAGATTCACTTTTTGATAACTCACGAAAAGTCAATGCAGTTCGTTCCGATGGAAACCGTGCCTTGAAGTCGTTGAGTGATATGCTAAAAGGTAAGCAAGGACGATTCCGTCAAAACCTTTTGGGTAAAAGGGTTGACTATTCAGGTCGTTCTGTTATCGTGGTTGGACCTGAGCTGAAAATGCATGAATGTGGTCTGCCAAAAGACATGGCTGCGGAATTGTTCAAGCCATTCATCATCAGAAAGCTGATCGAACGAGGTATCGTTAAGACGGTTAAGTCCGCGAAGAAAATAGTTGATAGAAAAGACCCTGTGGTATGGGACATCCTGGAAAATGTATTGAAAGGACATCCGGTCATGCTAAACCGGGCCCCTACACTTCACAGGTTAGGAATTCAGGCATTCCAGCCAAAACTGATTGAGGGTAAGGCGATTCAGCTTCACCCATTGGTTTGTACTGCATTCAACGCTGACTTTGACGGTGACCAGATGGCGGTTCACGTTCCACTGGGACATGAAGCCATATTGGAAGCTTCATTGTTGATGCTTTCTACGCACAATATTCTGAACCCTGCCAATGGTGCGCCTATCGCTGTGCCTTCTCAGGATATGGTACTTGGACTGTACTATATCACCAAAGGAAGAAGAAGCACAGATGATGAGAAAGTACCCGGAGAAGGTAAAATATTCTACGATGCCAAGGAGGTTATTATCGCCATCAATGAGCGAAAGATCTCTAAGCATGCTTATATCAAAGTAAGAACGAAAGTCCGATTAGAAGATGGAACGCTTGAGACTCAGATCATTGAGACAGTAGCCGGACGGGTATTGTTCAATCAGCATGTTCCTGAGGCCGTAGGATATGTAAACGAACTTTTGACCAAGAAAAAGCTTCAGAAGATCATTTCTACGGTATTTAAGATCTGTGGAATGACTGCGACTGCGCACTTCCTGGACGACATCAAGGAGCTTGGATTCCAGATGGCCTACAAAGGTGGTCTTTCCATGGGACTTGACAATATCAAGGTTCCTGATGAAAAAGATCCATTGGTAAAACAGGCAAAAGAAGAAGTTGAAGTTGTTTGGAACAACTACCTGATGGGTCTGATCACAGACAATGAACGATATAACCAGGTAATTGATATTTGGACTAGGACCAACACTCAATTAACCAATACACTGATGAAGCAACTGGAAGAAGACAACCAGGGCTTCAACTCTATCTATATGATGATGCACTCCGGAGCACGGGGTTCAAGAGAGCAAATCAGACAATTGGGGGGTATGAGAGGTTTGATGGCCAAGCCACAAAAGAACCTTCAGGGTTCGGTAGGTGAAATCATCGAAAACCCAATCCTATCCAACTTTAAAGAAGGACTGGATGTAATTGAGTATTTCATCTCTACACACGGTGCCAGGAAAGGTCTTGCAGATACAGCACTTAAGACTGCTGATGCGGGTTACCTGACTCGACGACTGGTTGACGTGGCACAGGATGTGGTAGTCAATGAAGATGACTGTGGTACCCTGAGAGGTCTGTCAGTATCTGCATTGAAAGATAACGAAGAAGTAGTGGAAGCACTTTCCGAGCGAATTCTTGGAAGGGTTTCTGTACACGATATATATGATCCGATCACTGAAGAACTGATTGTAGAATCAGGTGGAGAGATCACTGAGGAGGTTGCAGAGCGAATTGATTATAACACAAGCATCGAGGAAGTGGAGATCAGGTCGGTATTGACCTGTGAGTCCAAGCAGGGAGTTTGTGCGAAGTGTTATGGTCGAAACCTTTCTACCGGAAACATGGCCCACATTGGTGAATCTGTTGGGGTAATTGCCGCGCAGTCAATCGGTGAGCCGGGTACTCAGCTTACTTTGAGAACCTTCCACGTTGGAGGTACTGCATCCAACATCGCTGTGGATGCAAACATCAAAGCCAAGTTTGATGGTATCATCGAATTTGATGAGCTGAGAACGGTTGATTCTACGGACGAAGAAGGAAACAAGATCAAGGTAGCCATGGGTCGATCAGGAGAGATCAAGATCATGGATGCTAAGAAAGAGCGGGTGCTCATAGCAAACCACGTGCCTTACGGTGCAATCCTTAAAGTGAAGGATGGTGACAAAGTGAGCAAAGGAGATGAGATCTGCTTCTGGGATCCTTACAACGCAGTAATCCTTTCCGAGTTCGATGGAAAAATTGACTTCGAGGCGATTATTGAAGGTATTACTTTCAAAGAAGAGTCTGATGAGCAAACTGGTCACAGAGAGAAGGTAATCATTGATACGAAGGATAAATCTAAGAACCCTGCCATTGTCGTAGAAGGCAAGGATGATTCCAAAGGATATAACATCCCGGTTGGAGCTCACCTTTCCGTATCCAAAGGAGATACGGTAAAAGCAGGTCAGGTTCTTGCTAAGATTCCTAGAAAGACTGGTAAGTCAAGAGATATCACCGGAGGTCTTCCACGGGTGACTGAATTGTTTGAGGCTAGAAACCCATCGAACCCTGCGGTAGTAAGTGAGATTGATGGTGTGGTGACATACGGTGGAATTAAAAGAGGTAACAGAGAGATCTTCATTGAATCGAAAGATGGCGTGAAGAAAAGATACCTGGTGCCTTTGTCCAAACATATTCTCGTTCAGGACAATGACTTCGTGAAAGCGGGTGATCCACTTTCCGATGGAGCCATTACTCCGGCAGATATTTTGGCCATCAAAGGTCCGACTGCAGTACAGGAGTACCTGGTGAATGAGATCCAGGAGGTTTATCGACTGCAAGGTGTGAAGATCAATGACAAGCACATTGAGACGATCGTTCGTCAGATGATGCAAAAAGTGATCATCATCGATGCAGGTGATACAAACTTCCTGACAAACCAGGTAGTGGATCGATTTGCATTCATGGAGGAAAACGATAACATCCTGGACAAGAAGGTGATATCAGATCCGGGTGATTCGGAATCCCTGAGAGCAGGTATGATCATCACAAGTCGAAAATTAAGGGATGAGAATTCAAACCTGAAGCGTAAGGACATGAAGCTTGTGGAAGTTAGAAATGCTGAAGCAGCTGTTTCTCAACCAATCCTTCAGGGTATCACTCAGGCGTCTTTGGGTACTGAAAGCTTTATTTCAGCGGCTTCCTTCCAGGAAACAACCAAAGTATTGAGTGAGGCTTCCATCAAGGGTAAGTCAGATCATTTGATTGGTCTCAAGGAAAACGTGATCGTTGGTCACTTGATCCCGGCCGGTACAGGTATTAGAAAATTCCAGAACAAGATCGTTACCTCAACAGAGGAATACGAAAACTTGGTTTCTTCAAAAGAGGAGTTCGAAAGATCTAAGGAATACGAGGCCTAATGGAGGAGAAGAAAGACGATAAGAAAGATAAAAAGCCAGGGAACCAGATCAACATCGAGTTGTCTGAAGAGACAGCCGAAGGCGTGTATGCTAACCTGGCCATGATTGCTCACTCCAGTAGTGAGTTCGTGATCGATTTTATTCGTCTGATGCCAGGTGTACCAAAGGCCAAAGTGAAGTCAAGGATTGTTATTACTCCTGAGCATGCCAAGAGGTTATTAGCGGCATTGCAGGACAATATCAAGAAATATGAGGCCACTTTTGGTGAGGTAAAACAGGCTGATGAGATCCCTAAATTTCCAATGAATTTCGGTGGCACAATGGGAGAAGCATAAATCTTTAAATGATTTACGTTTCCCATTGTGTTATATAATCAATATTTCTATCTTTGCGTCCCCAAATTATCGGGACACAAATAATTGACATAACAATAGCGTAATGCCAACTATACAACAATTAGTTAGAAAAGGCAGGAAAAAACTGACTTCAAAATCAAAATCTCCAGCTTTGGACAGTTGTCCACAGCGAAGGGGAGTATGTACAAGGGTGTATACAACCACTCCTAAGAAACCTAACTCCGCCATGAGAAAAGTGGCCAGGGTACGTTTAACCAACAGCAAAGAGGTAAACGCCTACATACCTGGAGAAGGTCACAACCTTCAGGAGCACTCAATTGTATTGATCAGAGGCGGTAGGGTAAAAGATTTGCCCGGAGTAAGATATCATATCATCCGTGGTGCATTGGATACTGCTGGAGTTAATGGTCGATTGCAAAGAAGATCTAAATACGGTGCTAAAAAGCCGAAGGATAAAAAATAATCTGAGTAATGAGAAAGAATTCACCTAAGAAAAGATACATCCTTCCTGATCCAATCTATCAGGATACACTTGTTACCAAGTTTGTAAACAACCTTATGTTACAAGGTAAGAAGAGTATATCTTATACTATCTTCTATGATGCGATCAAAATTGTAGAAGAAAAGACAAAAGAGAACGGATTGGAGCTTTGGAAAAATGCGCTAAGCAATGTTTCTCCTTCTGTTGAAGTTAAAAGTAGAAGAGTTGGTGGTGCTACTTTCCAGGTGCCAGTAGAGGTAAGGTCGGAGCGAAAGATTTCACTGGGCATTAAGTGGATGATCAAATACGCTCGTCTCAGAGGAGAGAAGACCATGAAGGAAAGGTTAGCGGGCGAAATTATTGCTGCTTCAAAAGGTGAAGGTGCTGCAATTAAGAAAAAAGACGATACACACCGAATGGCTGAGGCAAACAAAGCATTTTCTCATTTCAGATTTTAATATATAATGGCAAGAGATTTAAAATTCACCAGAAACATTGGAATTGCCGCGCACATTGATGCGGGTAAGACAACGACTACTGAGCGAATTCTATACTATACTGGTGTAAATCACAAAATTGGTGAAGTTCATGATGGTGCCGCTACCATGGATTGGATGGAACAGGAGCAGGAAAGAGGTATTACCATTACATCAGCTGCAACCACCGTATTTTGGAATTACAAAGGAGATAAATATCACATCAATATCATTGATACTCCCGGTCACGTGGACTTTACCGTAGAGGTAAACAGATCTTTGAGGGTATTGGATGGACTGGTTTTCTTATTTAGCGCTGTTGATGGAGTTGAGCCTCAGTCAGAGACTAACTGGCGTTTGGCGGACAATTACAAAGTAGCCAGAGTTGGTTTTGTAAATAAAATGGACCGGCAAGGTGCGGACTTTTTAGCTGTGTGTAAGCAGGTGAAAGAAAGACTGGGAACAAAAGCTGTACCTCTTCAATTGCCTATTGGAGCTGAAGATAACTTCAAAGGAGTAGTAGATCTGGTTTCTAACATGGCCATGGTCTGGAATGAGGATGATTTCGGGATGACTTATTCTGAAATTCCAATTCCTGAGGACATGGTGGATGAGGTTGCTGAATACAGAGAGCACCTATTGGAGTCAGTAGCAGAGTACGACGATACCTTAATGGAAAAGTACTTTGAAGATCCTGATACGATTACAGAAGAAGAAATTATTAAAGCCCTTCGTAAAGCTACGATCGACCTGGCATTTGTTCCAATGCTTTGCGGATCTGCTTTTAAAAACAAAGGAGTTCAGACCATGTTGAACTACGTGATGGAGTTGTTACCATCACCGCTGGATCGAGACAATATTGTTGGAACAGACCCGGATACCGAGAAAAAGATCACAAGAAGACCACTGACTACTGAGCCTTTCTCGGCATTGGCTTTCAAAATTGCAACAGATCCATTTGTAGGTCGCCTTTGCTTCATCAGATCCTATTCCGGAATGCTGGAATCTGGTTCCTACGTATACAACATGCGTTCAGGAAACAAAGAAAGGATCTCCAGGATCTTCCAGATGCATGCCAATAAGCAGAATCAAATTGATTCATTGCATGCAGGAGATATTGGAGCGGTAGTAGGATTTAAAGATATCAAAACTGGTGATACCTTATGTGCAGAGAAGAGTCCAATCATATTGGAATCAATGATATTCCCTGAGCCGGTAATTGGATATGCCATAGAGCCTAAACAGCAAGCTGACGTAGATAAATTGGGTATTGCAATTTCTAAGCTTGTTGAAGAGGACCCTACCCTACAGGTAGAAACGGATCATGAAACAGGACAAACCATCCTTAGAGGAATGGGAGAGCTTCACCTTGATATTATTATCGACCGGTTGAAGAGAGAGTTTAAAGTAGAGATCAATCAGGGAGCTCCTCAGGTGGCTTACAAAGAGACCATTCAGTCTAGTATTGAGCACAAAGAAGTTTACAAGAAACAAACTGGTGGTCGAGGTAAATTTGCGGATATTGTATTCGAACTCGGACCAAAAGATGAAGATTTCGAAGGAGAAGGACTACAGTTTGTGAATCAAATCGTTGGTGGTGTGATTCCGAAAGAATTTATCCCTGCGATTCAAAAAGGTTTTGCTGAGGCCATGAAAAATGGTCCTCTGGCAGGATACCCTATCGATAGTATGAAGGTGAGACTGTACCACGGGTCATTCCACGATGTTGACTCCGATGCACTTTCATTTGAAATGGCAGCCAGAATTGGTTTTAAAGAAGCCGCTTCCAAGGCTAGCCCGGTATTACTGGAACCTGTGATGGGTGTAGAGGTTGTTACTCCTGACGAATATACAGGAGCAATCACCGGAGATCTCAACAGAAGAAGAGGAATCATGAAAGGTATGGATACCCGAGGAAATTCCGGGGTTATCAAGGCCAGTGTACCTCTTTCTGAGTTGTTTGGATATGTAACTGACCTCAGAACGATGAGTTCGGGTAGAGCCACAGCATCACTTACGTTCTCACATTATGATGTAGTGCCTAGAAATATAGCTGACGAAGTGATTGCTAAAGTAAAAGGTTAAGCAACAGACATGAATCAAAAAATTAGAATCAAACTTAAATCCTACGACCATAATTTGGTTGATAAGTCTTCGGAGAAGATTGTAAGGGCGGTTAAAACAACCGGAGCAGTTGTCAATGGACCAATTCCATTGCCCACTGTTAAGGAGAAATTTACTGTATTGCGTTCACCCCATGTGAACAAAAAAGCAAGAGAGCAATTTCAGTTGTGTACTTACAAACGACTCGTTGATATCTATTCCAACAGTGCCAAGACCGTGGATGCATTGATGAAATTGGAATTGCCTAGTGGAGTAGACGTAGAGATCAAGGTTTAGATATAAAATCTTACTTAATGAAAGAACCAATTTGGACGATATTCGATTGGTTCTTTTTTTATGTCAAAAAGCATATAAAACTTTTGATCAGACCTGCAAATTGCTATCTTTGCAGTCCTTTTTCAAGAAATTTCTGCTGGAGACAGTATAAATATAATTTAAAAGCAAAATGCCTGGAATAATTGGTAAAAAAATAGGGATGACAAGCGTGTACAATGAGGATGGAAAAAACCTCGCCTGTACATTGGTTGAAGCTGGTCCATGTGTGGTAACGCAAGTGCGTAACAAAGAGACTGATGGGTATAGAGCAGTTCAACTGGCTTATGGTGAAAGAAAGGAGAAAAATACTCCGAAAGCTTTGAAAGGACATTTTGCAAAAGCAAAAACCAGCCCTAAAAGCAAAGTCGTGGAATTCCGTGATTTCAGGGCCGAATTTGAAGATAAAGTAGTCCTTGGCAATACCATTAAGGTAGAAGAAGTATTTCAGGAGCAAGATTTCCTGGATGCAGTGGGTACCTCTAAAGGTAAAGGTTTCCAGGGAGTTGTTAAGAGACACGGATTTAGTGGAGTTGGGCAAGCTACTCATGGTCAGCACAACAGGCTGAGAGCACCGGGATCTATTGGAGCATGTTCGTTCCCCTCAAGGGTTTTTAAAGGTCTTAAAATGGCTGGTAGAACCGGAGGAGACAAAGTAAAAGTGCTCAACTTGAAAGTATTAAAGATTTATCCGGAGAAGAACCTGATTCTTGTGAGCGGGGCTATCCCGGGAGCTAAAAATTCATTTGTAATTCTAGAGAAGTAATGAAACTGGCTGTATTAAATAT
Source organism: Cyclobacteriaceae bacterium (assembly GCA_965228595.1). GTDB lineage: Bacteria > Bacteroidota > Bacteroidia > Cytophagales > Cyclobacteriaceae > UBA7330. Next base: position 3,015,933 of record OZ245828.1, read on the forward strand.
TAAAGGTGAGGAGACAGGGAGAGAAGTAACCCTGGATAAGAATATCTTTGGAATTGAGCCAAATGAACACGCTGTCTATCTTGATGTAAAGCAGTTCCTGGCCGCTCAACGACAAGGGACTCACAAAGTAAAAGAGCGTAACGAAATTGTAGGGTCTACCAAAAAGCTTAAAAAACAAAAAGGTACAGGTACTGCAAGAGCTGGTAGTATCAAGTCACCTGTTTTTAGAGGTGGTGGAACAATCTTTGGTCCTAAACCGAGAGATTACGACTTCAAACTGAATAAGAAAGTAAAAAGACTGGCTACGAAATCAGTTCTTTCTACAAGAGCAAAAGATAAGAAAATCACGATCCTGGAAGACTTCAACATTGAAGCTCCTAAAACAAAGGACTTTGTATCAATTCTTTCAAAAGTTCATCAGGATGGTAAAAAAGCACTGATCGTTTTAGGTGCTTATAACAAAAATATTTATTTGTCATCAAGAAACTTTCCCAATGCGAAAGTTGCAGTTGCAGATGAGTTGAATACTTACGATTTAATGAATGCTGAACAGATCATTCTTGCAGAAAGCTCTGTTGATGTAATCCAAAAAAGACTAAACTGATATGAGCATATTACTCAAACCATTAGTGACTGAGAAAGTATCTGCGATGAATGAGCATGGGATGTATGGTTTCATCGTAGCCAAAAAGGCTAATAAGATACAAATTAAGGAGGCGGTAGAAAAGACCTACGGAGTAAACGTAGAATCTGTAAACACCATGGTACACGCGGGTAAATCTAAATCAAGATATACCAAGTCGGGTGTGATCTCTGGAAAGATGCCTACCTATAAGAAAGCCATTGTGAAAGTGGCAGATGGAGAATTAATAGACTTTTATAGCGGAATATAATTATGGCTGTTAAGAAACTAAGACCAGTAACACCAGGAACAAGGTACAGAACAGCACCGGTATTTGATCAATTGACCACAAGTACCCCCGAGAAATCTCTTGTTACTATAAACAGGAGAAAAGGTGGTAGAAATGGCCAGGGTAAGATGACGATCAGAAACGTTGGTGGTGGTCATAAAAAGAAATTGAGGATCATAGATTTCAAAAGAGATAAGCATGGTATAAAAGCCACTGTGAAATCTATTGAGTATGATCCGGTTCGTACTGCAAGAATTGCCTTGCTTTTCTATGCAGATGGTGAGAAAAGATACATTCTGGCACCATCGAACCTAAAAGTTGATACAGAGATCGTATCAGGTCCTGGAGTTGCTCCTGAAGTAGGTAATGCACTTCCACTTTCTGATATTCCTCTCGGTACCATCATTCACAACATCGAAATTAAACCTGGTAAAGGTGCATCACTTGCTAGAAGTGCTGGATCTTATGCACAGTTGGTTGCTCGAGAAGGAAAATATGCCACGCTGAAATTGCCTAGCGGTGAAATGAGGTTGGTGTTGACTACTTGCTATGCTACGATTGGTTCTGTTTCTAATGCAGACCACATGAACGTGAGACTAGGAAAAGCAGGTAGAAACAGATGGTTAGGTAGAAGACCACGTGTAAGAGCCGTTGCAATGAACCCTGTCGATCATCCAATGGGTGGTGGTGAAGGACGTGCTTCAGGTGGACACCCCAGATCAAGAAATGGCTTGTATACCAAGGGTAAGAAAACCAGGAATCCGAATAAATATTCTAATAATCTGATCATAACCAAGAGGAAATAATGGCAAGATCACTAAAAAAAGGTCCATATATAGATTTCAGACTCGAGAAGAAAGTGGATACAATGAACGAGTCTGGTAAAAAATCAGTCATCAAGACATGGTCTAGAAGATCTATGATCTCACCTGACTTCGTTGGACACACCTTCGCAGTACACAATGGAAACAAATTCATTCCTGTGTTTGTAACTGAAAACATGGTAGGTCACAAGCTTGGTGAATTTTCTCCAACCAGAAATTTCCGTGGTCACATTGCAAAGAAAGACAAGGGTAAAAGATAAACTCAGATGGAGGCAGAAAAGAAATTAAAGAAATCGGTTAAGATACGCCTGAAGAAGGAAGAACTTAAGAAATTCAAAGAGGAGAATGCAGGACAACTAGGTCCGGTAAAATCATCTCTAAGAAATATTCCTACCTCCCCTCGTAAGATGCGATTGGTAGCTGATATGATCAGAGGACAGCGGGTAAATTATGCGTTGAACGTATTGAAATTTGATACGCATGCTGCTTCAGGAGTGATAGAGAAATTATTATTGACAGCCATTGCTGACTGGCAGGCTGCCAATGAAGATGTGAAGATCGAAGAAGCTGACCTGGTAGTAAAAGAGATCTATGTAGATAGTGCTCGAATCCTTAAAAGGTTGAGACCAGCTCCTCAGGGTAGGGCTCACAGGATCCGAAAAAGATCCAATCACGTCACCATTGTTGTAGGTGATCAGAGCGAAAACATTGTTACAACAAAAGAAAAAGAAGAAAAATAAATGGGACAGAAGGTTAACCCGGTTGGTTTTAGATTAGGAGTTGTTAAAGGCTGGGACTCTGCCTGGTTTGGCGGAAAAGACTTTAGTGACAAGATCGTTGAAGACCACAAGATCCGTGAATATATCAGTGCCAGGATCCCCAAAGGAGGTATTTCAAGGGTAGTGATTGAGCGCACGCTGAAAAGAATTACGCTGACAGTGCATACTGCACGACCAGGAGTAGTGATTGGTAAAGGTGGTTCTGAGGTAGACAAGATCAAAGAGGAGTTGAAGAAGATCACCGGAAAAGACCTTCAGATCAATATTTTTGAGATTAAGAGACCCGAACTGGACGCTAAATTGGTTGGTGAGTCTGTGGCTCAGCAATTAGAAGCCAGGATTTCTTACAGAAGAGCCATGAAGCAGGCTATCGCCTCTTCTATGCGAGTAGGAGCTCAGGGGATCAAAATAAAAGTTTCAGGACGTCTTGGTGGTGCTGAGATGGCTCGATCAGAGCAATACAAGGAAGGTAGAATTCCTTTGCACACGCTGAGAGCGGATATTGACTATGCTATTTCAGAGGCACACACTGTATATGGTAAGATCGGTATCAAAGTTTGGATCTTCAAAGGTGAGGTATTTGGTAAAAGAGACCTTTCTCCCAATGTCGGAATGACTGGTGGAGCAGGAGGTGGTTCATCCAATGCACCAGGCGGACCAAGAAGAAGAGGTGATGGACCTCCAAATAGAAAACAGAGAAGATAATTTCTAAAAGTATTATAAAAAATGCTACAGCCGAAACGAACGAAATTTAGAAAGAAGCAGAAAGGGAGAATCAAAGGTATTGCCCAGAGAGGTCATACTTTGTCCTTTGGCAATTTTGGCATTAAGTCATTGGAGCCAGGCTGGATCACCAGTCGACAGCTAGAGGCTGCTCGTATCGCGATGACAAGAGCGATGAAGAGAGAGGGACAGGTATGGATCAGGATTTTTCCTGACAAGCCAGTGACTAAAAAGCCTGCTGAGGTGAGGATGGGTAAAGGAAAAGGAGCGCCGGAATATTGGGTAGCTGTAGTGAAACCAGGTACTGTACTGTTTGAAGCTACAGGAGTTACTACCGATCTGGCGAATGAAGCCTTGAGGTTGGCAGCACAGAAGCTTCCTATTAAAACTAAGTTCGTTGTAAGAAGAGACTATCAGGGAACATGAAAAATTCAGAATTGAGAGGACTTAGCCTGGACGAGCTGAAAAGCAAGTTGGCTGTAGAAAAAGAAAGTTATAGCAAATTGAAATTTGCGCATAGTGTAACCCCTATTGAAAATCCAATGAAGATCAAGGAGACCAGAAAACTGGTAGCCAGGATTCAGACAGAAATTAGGGCAAAAGAATTAAGTAAATAATCGATGGAAAGAAATTTGCGTAAAGAACGGGTTGGTCAGGTAGTGAGCAACAAAATGCAAAAGAGCATTACTGTCACCGTCAGCAGAAAGGTGAAACACCCTATCTATGGTAAATTCATCAGAAAGACCACCAAGTTTACTGCTCATGATGAGAAAAATGAGTGTGGTATCGGTGATACTGTACGCATCATGGAGACTCGTCCCTTGAGCAAAAGTAAGCGGTGGAGATTGGTAGAAATAATCGAACGGGCTAAATAAAATGATACAGCAGGAATCAAGATTAAATGTAGCGGATAATAGTGGAGCTAAAGAGGTTCTTTGTATCCGTGTGCTAGGTGGCACCAAAAGAAGATACGCTTCAGTGGGTGATACCATTGTAGTATCAGTGAAGTCTGCTTTGACTTCAAGTAGCTTGAAGAAAGGTACTGTTTCCAAAGCGGTCATCGTTCGAACAAAGAAAGAAGTTAGAAGAAAAGACGGGTCATATATCCGATTTGAGGACAATGCAGCGGTTTTATTAAACCCTAACAACGAGCCTCGAGGAACCAGGATCTTTGGACCTGTGGCAAGAGAGCTTAGAGAAAAGCAGTTTATGAAGATTGTTTCATTGGCACCTGAAGTACTTTAATCATGAAGAATACCAATAAAATAAAAATTCATATCAGGAAAGGTGATACCGTAAAAGTTATTGCTGGAAATGATAAAGGTAAAACCGGTAAAGTGCTTGAAGTGCTTACTGACAGATACAGAGCATTTGTTGAAGGTGTCAATATCGTAACTAAGCATGTGAAGCCATCAGCAAAGAATCCCGAAGGCGGACGTGAGCAAACAGAAGCTGCTATCCATATCAGCAATCTTATGGTAGTAGATCCTTCATCAGGAGATGCCACCAGGATCGGGAGAAAGAAGAACGAGAGCGGAAAATTACAGAGGTATTCAAAAAAATCAGGAGAGTTTATCACGAATGGCTAAACCGAGATTAAAAGAAAAATATTTAGCGGAAATTGTTCCGGCTTTAAAGGAGAAGTTCCAGTATAAGTCTGTTATGCAGGTTCCCAAACTTGTTAAAATATCAATTAACAAAGGAATTGGAGAAGCAGTAGCAGATAAGAAATTGGTTGATGTAGGTGTTGAAGAATTGTCGATCATCACTGGTCAGAAAGCCGTTCCCACAATCGCTAAAAATTCCGTTTCAAACTTTAAGTTGAGAGAAGGAATGCCGATTGGAGCAAAAGTTACTTTGCGAGGCGACAAAATGTACGAATTTCTTGATCGTTTGATGACCGTTGCACTTCCAAGGGTACGTGATTTCAGAGGAATCAAAGAAAGAGGATTTGATGGTAGAGGTAACTATACACTCGGAATCAAAGAACAAATTATTTTCCCTGAGATCAGTATAGATAAAGTAAATAAAATTACGGGGATGGATATCACGTTTGTGACGACAGCACAGACTGATGAAGAAAGTTTTACCCTGTTGAAAGCATTTGGATTACCGTTTGTAACCGGAAAAAATTAATTTCTTATGGCTAAAGAATCAATAAAAGCAAGAGAAAGAAAAAGAGAGAAGCTTGTCGCTCGATTCGCTGAGAAAAGAGCTGCGCTTAAAGAAGCTGGTGATTACCAGGCTTTGGATAAACTGCCAAGAAATTCTTCGAAGGTGAGACTCCACAATCGATGCAAGCTTACCGGTAGACCAAAAGGTTATATGAGGAAGTTTGGGATCTCAAGGGTTACGTTCCGTGAGATGGCTTCAGAAGGTAAAATTCCTGGAGTAACTAAGGCAAGTTGGTAATCTCATTAGATTGAGTAAAATATATCAAAAATATTAATTAATTTTGCACCCCTTTTTGGGGGTTTTAATTGTAAAAGAAATGGTAACAGATCCGATTGCGGACTTTTTAACTAGGATAAGAAACGCTATCAATGCCAATCATCGCATTGTGGAAGTTCCTGCTTCTAACTTAAAGAAGGAGATGACGAAAGTGCTTCATGACAAAGGATTTATCCGGAACTATAAGTTCGTCGAAGATGATAAGCAGGGCATTATCAAAATTGCATTGAAGTACAATACTCAGACCAAGCAGTCTGCTATCACGAAACTTGAAAGGATAAGTAAGCCGGGTCTAAGGAAATTTGCAGATGCAGAAAGTCTGCCAAGAGTATTGAATGGTTTGGGAATCGCTATTCTCTCTACATCGAGTGGAGTGATTTCTGATAAAGAAGCTAGATCACAACACATAGGCGGAGAGGTCTTGTGTTATGTATATTAATTATACGAACTGAAGAGAAATGTCGAGAATAGGCAAAGCACCCATAGAATTACCTGAGAATGTTAATGTCACCATTAACAAATCAACGGTAAGTGTAAAAGGTCCGAAAGGAGAACTTTCACAGGAGATCAACCCTGATCTGACTGTAAAGTTGGAGGACAGGACTTTGATAGTAGAACGTCCTACAGAGCAAAAGCGACACAAAGCTGCTCATGGTCTGTACCGTTCACTGATCAATAACATGGTCATTGGAGTAGAAAAGGGTTATCAGCACAAGCTGGAACTGGTAGGGGTTGGATATAAAGCAACTGTTCAGGGAAATCTGCTTGAGCTCAGTCTTGGATATTCTCACAGTATATACATGGCGCTGCCTCCGGAGATCAAAGCAACAGCTGAGACTGAAAAAGGTAAGAATCCCATTGTAACGATTGATGGAATTGACAAGCAACTTGTTGGACAAATCGCTGCAAAAATCAAATCCTTGAGGCCTGTTGAGCCATATAAAGGAAAAGGTGTTAGATACCTGGGTGAGTATGTACGAAGGAAAGCTGGTAAAACTGCTGCTAAATAGAATTTAAAATGGCTGTAACTAAGATTCAAAGAAGGAAAAGAATAAAGCTGGGGATCCGCAGGAAGATCAGCGGTACTGCTGAACGACCAAGATTATCAGTTTTCAGGAGTAACCGTGCCATCTACGCACAAGTCATTGATGATGTCAAAGGAGTCACCATGGCTGCTATCTCTTCCAAAGAGATTGGAAAAGATGTCTTGAACGTGGAAAGTTCTAAAGAAGTAGGTAAGAAATTAGCTGAGAAGGTGAAGGAAGCAGGGTTGAATACCGTAGTTTTTGACAGGAATGGATATCCTTATCATGGTCGGGTAAAAGCATTTGCTGAAGGAGTCCGTGAGGGAGGAATTAAATTTTAAGAAATTATAATGACACAGAGCAATATCAAGGCAATCAAAGCGAGCGAAATCGACCTCAAAGAACGGGTAGTAGCCATCAAGAGGGTTGCGAAGGTTGTAAAAGGTGGTAGAAGATTTAGCTTCTCAGCAATCGTGGTCGTTGGAGACAGTAATGGTGTGGTAGGTTACGGATTGGGTAAAGCCAATGAGGTAACGGATGCTATTACGAAAGGTGTGGATGATGCCAAAAAGAATCTCGTTCGTGTACCTATTTTTAAAGGTACTGTGCCTCACGAAGCTATTGGAAAATATGGCGGAGGCCTGGTATTGCTAAAACCTGCAGCTGCTGGTACAGGAGTAATAGCTGGCGGAGCGATGCGTGCTGTGTTGGAGAGTGCTGGAATTCATGACGTTTTGGCAAAGTCCAAAGGTTCATCAAACCCACATAACGTGGTTAAAGCAACTTTTGATGCATTGTTTAAAATGAGAGATCCTTTCTCAGTAGCCAAGCAAAGAGGAGTAGAGTTGGAAAAAGTTTTTAATGGTTAATGACAATGGCAAAAGTTAGAATCACACAAACCAGAAGCACCATCAAAAGGACTCAAAGGCAAAAGAAAACCATTGAAGCCCTGGGTCTTGGTAAGATCCGTAAGAGTGTAGAGAAAGAATTGAATCCACAAGTAGCGGGCATGATTAATGCCGTTCAGCATCTTGTAGAAGTAAAAGAACTTTGATCATGAGATTAGAATCATTAAAACCGGCAACAGGTTCGACAAAAAGTCGAAAAAGAATTGGTAGAGGACAAGGATCTGGTAAAGCAGGTACTTCAGGTAGAGGTCATAAAGGTGCACAATCAAGATCTGGTTATTCAAGAAAATTAGGTTTTGAAGGTGGTCAGATGCCTCTTCAAAGACGGGTACCTAAGTTTGGTTTCAAAAACAACAATAAAATTGTGATGAAGCCGATCAATCTTGATGACCTGCAGAAGTTGAGTGAAGCAAAGAAATTGAAAGAGGTAACTCCTGATATTTTGAGAGAAAACGGATTGGTAGGAAAGACAGATCAAATTAAGATATTAGGTAGGGGTGAGTTATCAGCAAAATTGGCTGTGACTGCTCATAAATTTTCTACTTCGGCTCAGGAAGCTATTGAAAAAGCTGGAGGTTCAGTAACCGTCCAGGGTTAATATGAAGAAGTTTTTACAAACCATACGGAACATTTTCGCCATTGAGGAGCTGAGAACAAGAATCCTAAATACAGTAGGATTCTTAATCATTTTCAGACTTGGATCCTTCGTGGTTCTTCCCGGAGTAGATCCTTCAAAGCTGGAGACAGGTGCAGGTGGGATATTTGGTCTGCTAAACACATTTCTGGGAGGGGCCTTCGAAAGAGCTTCAGTATTTGGATTGGGTATCATGCCTTACATTTCAGCATCGATTGTATTGCAGTTGATGACTGTGGCAGTGCCTTACTTCCAAAAGCTACAGAAAGAAGGGGACAGCGGTCGAAAAAAGATCAATCAAATCACCAGAGTATTGACCATATTTATATGTATGGCTCAGTCACTGGCTTACTTGTCTGCTTCTATTCCTTCCGAAGCCATCATCCTGGAAAATGAGTTTCTATTCAAATTATCATCCATGGTAATCTTGACTTCCGGAACGATTTTCTGTATGTGGTTGGGAGAAAGAATTACGGACAAAGGAATTGGTAATGGTATCTCTATGTTGATCATGATTGGTATCATCTCAAGATTCCCGGGAAGTATTGTGGCAGAGGCTGTGACCAGGGGTATGAGTCAGGCACTGATTTTTATCCTGGAGCTGGTAGTATTGTTCTTTGTTGTAATGGCTACGGTTGCACTTGTACAGGCAGTAAGGAGAATTCCTGTACAGTATGCTAAGCAAGTTGTGGGCAACAAAGTATATGGCGGTCAGCGTCAGTATATCCCTTTGAAAGTAAACTCTTCAGGAGTAATGCCGATCATCTTTGCACAGTCATTGATGTTCCTTCCAGCCATGCTTGCTGGTTTCTGGAGAGAGCAAAGTGATATTGCTCAATATATTGGAACTACATTTTCAGACATTCAATCATGGCAATACAACCTATTGTTTGCCGTGCTGATTATACTCTTCACATTTTTCTATACAGCTATCACGATCAATCCAAATCAGATAGCCGATGATATGAAGAGAAATGGCGGTTTCATTCCAGGTATTAAACCCGGAAAGCAAACTTCCGAATTTATTGATGGTGTAATGTCAAGGATTACCTTGCCCGGATCTTTCTTCCTGGCATTGATCGCTATATTACCAGCTTTCGCAATGATTGCAGGTGTCAATAGTGGATTTGCCCAGTTTTACGGTGGTACTTCACTGTTAATCATGGTTGGTGTGATCCTGGATACACTACAGCAAATTGAAAGTTACCTGCTGATGAGACATTACGAAGGTATGATGAAGTCAGGCAGGGTAAAAGGTAGAACACAAACTGCAGTAGCATAATGGCAAAACAGGCATCCATAGAACAAGATGGTACCATTGTAGAGGCGTTATCAAATGCAATGTTTAGAGTGGAGTTGGAAAACGGGCATGAAGTCATTGCGCATATCTCAGGAAAGATGAGGATGCACTACATAAAGATATTACCAGGGGATAAAGTGAAGTTGGAAATGTCTCCATATGATTTGACAAAAGGACGAATCGTTTACAGATATAAATAATTGAAGATAAAATGAAAGTTAAAGCATCCGTAAAGAAACGCAGTGTTGATTGCAAAGTGATCCGACGTAAGGGGAAGCTTTATGTAATCAATAAGAAGAACCCAAAGTTTAAACAAAGACAAGGATAAAAATGGCACGAATCGCAGGAGTTGACGTTCCGGATAATAAAAGAGGTGAGATAGGTCTTACCTACATCTACGGCATTGGTAAAAGATCTGCTCAGAAAATACTGACAGAAGCCGGTGTTGACCTGGACAAAAAAGTCTCAGAATGGGATGATGATGAAGCCGGTAAGATCAGGACCATTATCACCGAACAGTTTAAAGTTGAGGGTGTACTCAAATCAGAGATCCAGTTGAGCATTAAGCGTTTGTTGGATATCGGATGCTACAGAGGATTAAGACACCGTAAGGGTCTACCTGTTCGTGGGCAAAAGACTAAAAACAATGCCAGAACAAGGAAAGGAAGAAGAAAAACTGTTGCAAACAAGAAAAAGGCTGTTAAGTAATTGATCGATGGCACAGAAAAGAAAAGATAAAGCTAAAAAGAGAGTAGTTGCCGTAGATGTGATCGGACAAGCACACATCCAGGCTACTTTCAACAACATCATTATTTCCATGACCAACGCATCGGGCCAGGTTATCTCTTGGGCATCAGCGGGTAAGATGGGATTTAAGGGGTCTAAGAAAAATACTCCATATGCTGCACAAATGGCAGCTCAGAACTGCGCTCAGGCAGCCTATGATCTTGGTTTGAGAAAAGTGGATGTATTTGTGAAAGGACCTGGTGCAGGAAGAGAATCTGCTATCAGGACTATCCAGAATGTTGGCATTGAAGTAGCTATGATCAAGGATGTAACTCCGCTACCTCACAACGGATGTCGTCCACCTAAGAGAAGAAGAGTTTAATTTATTTAATAGTAGATAAATGGCAAGATATACCGGGCCCAAGACTAAGATTTCGAGAAAATTTGGAGAACCAATTTTTGGTGCCAGCAAAGCCCTGCAAAAGAAAAACTATCCTCCGGGACAACACGGAAGAGGTAGAAGAAGAAAGCAATCTGAATATGCTATCCAGCTTGCTGAGAAGCAAAAAGCTAAATACACTTACGGTGTATTGGAGCGTCAGTTTGCCAATATTTTTGAAAAGGCATCCAGGAAGAGTGGGATTACAGGGGAGATCCTGTTACAACTTCTTGAAGCCAGATTGGATAATACAGTTTATCGATTGGGCATTGCTCCGACCAGAAGAGGCGCGAGACAATTGGTTGCTCATAAACATATCACCGTAAATGGTGAAATAGTTAATATTCCTTCATATACATTGAAAAACAATGATGTGATCGGAGTACGGGAAAAATCTAAGTCTTTAGAAGCTATTTCTGATAGCCTGGCATCCAATTCAAGACAATTTTCTTGGCTTGAGTGGAACCATTCAGAGCTTTCTGGGAAGTTTTTAAATCCCCCAACAAGAGAGGACATTCCTGAGAATATCAAGGAACAACTGATCGTTGAATTGTACTCTAAATAAAAGGTTTCTAAACATTTAAAGAATATAAATATGTCAATTCTTGCATTTCAAATGCCGGACAAGGTAGTGATGGAAAAAGCCGATGATTTTCACGGCCTATTCACATTCAAGCCCTTGGAAAAAGGATACGGTGTCACTATTGGAAATGCTCTAAGAAGGATTTTACTTTCTTCTTTGGAGGGTTACGCAATCACTGGTGTGAAGATCCCTGGAGTGCTCCATGAGTTTTCTACCATTGAGGGAGTAGTGGAAGATGTAAGTGAAATGATTTTGAATCTTAAAATGGTTAGGTTCAAAAGAATTACAGATGTAGTTGAAAACACCATTACTGTATCAGTTTCTGGTAAGTCACAACTTACAGCTGCTGATCTTGCAAAGGCTACCACTTCTTTCGAAATCTTAAACCCTGACCTTGTGATCTGCAACCTGGACGAAAGTGCCAAGTTTGAGATGGAGCTGAATGTGGAGAAAGGAAGAGGTTATGTGACCGCTGAAGAGAACAAGCCTGAAGAGGCAGGTTTTGGGTACATCGCAATGGACTCAATCTTCACACCTATCAAAAATGTTAAATATAGCATTGAGAACACAAGGGTTGAGCAAAAAACTGACTTTGAGCAATTGATCATCGACATCGAGACAGATGGTTCTATCCATCCTGAAAATGCCCTAAAAGGCGCAGCTCATATCCTGATACAACACTTCATGCTATTCTCTGATCAAAGTATGATCCTGGAATCGCAAGAAAAAGGACAGCCAGAGGCAGTAGATGAGGAGTTGTTACACATGAGGAAATTGTTAAAAACTCCTTTGAATGATCTTGATCTATCAGTACGGGCATACAACTGCCTAAAAGCCGCTGACGTAAGGTCACTGGGTGATCTGGTAAATCTTGAGATTTCAGATATGATGAAATTCAGAAACTTTGGAAAGAAATCCCTGGCTGAGCTTGAGCAACTTGTAGCTGACAAAGGCTTGACTTTTGGAATGGACCTCTCAAAGTATAAATTGGACGAGGAATAATGAGACACGGAAAGAAATTTAATCACTTAGGTCGAACAGCTTCTCACAGAGAGGCCATGCTTTCGAATATGGCTTCATCATTGATCATCAACAAGAGGATCAACACTACTTTGGCTAAAGCCAAAGCATTGAGGAAATATGTGGAGCCCATCATCACAAAAGCAAAAACAGACACCACACACTCGCGAAGGATTGCTTTCTCTTATTTACAGAATAAGGAATCTGTTCAGGAGTTATTTGGCCCTGTGGCTGAAAAGATTGCCAACAGACCAGGTGGATACGTTCGTATCATCAAAACTGGTAACAGGCTAGGTGACAGTGCTGAGATGTGCATGATGGAGCTGGTTGATTTCAATGAGATGCTTCTCGGAGACGCAGCGGCTAAACCTAAGACAAGAAGATCGCGAAGAGGTGGTTCAGGCAAAGGAAAATCAGCAGCTGAGACGAGTGCGGCTGCTAATGTAGAGGAGGCAAAAGTGGTTGAAGAGACCAAAGAAGCAAAAGCTGAAGCAAAGGCTGAGAAAGTTGAAGCAAAAGCTGAATTAGCTGAGCCCTCAAAAGCTGAAGTAAAGGAAGAAGCTCCTAAAGAAGAGAAGAAGGTAGAGGCGAAAGCTGAAGAGCCGGCTGAGGAAAAAAAGGAAGAAAAATCTGACGATAGTGCCAAAGAAGGCGAAGACAAATCAGAGAAGAAAGATTGATCATTAGATTAACGATATATTAAAAAGGGATCAGTAGAAACTGTTCCCTTTTTTTATGTACTCACCTGAATAATATTTTTATATTTTTGCACACCAAGATGAAGGAACACAACAAGAAAAAAGCAATTTTACTGTTAGCAGATGGTTCACTTTACGAAGGATTTTCGATCGGGAAATCCGGTACTTCAGGGGGTGAGATTTGCTTCAACACAGGGATGACAGGTTATCAGGAGATCTATACAGATCCCTCCTACTACGGCCAAATCATTGTAAACACCACAGCCCATATTGGTAATTATGGAGTGCACGATGATGAACAGGAATCAGATAGACCTAAGATCAAAGGTCTGGTAGTCAATGATTTCACCTATCAGTATAGTAGGGGCACTGCTACTGATGGATTGAATGGCTACCTAGAAAAGAACAACACTGTTGGTATCACCGATATTGACACGCGGAAGCTTGTACGACATATCCGGTTACAAGGTGCCATGAACGCGATCATTTCCAGCGAGATTCTTGATAAGGACGAGCTGATGGCTGAGCTTAAAAAGCTACCTAACATGGAATCACTGGAGCTTTCGAGTGAAGTTACGGTAAAGGAACCCTACGAGCTTGGAAGTGGAAATACGGGACTTAAAATTGCAGTCATAGATTATGGCGTAAAGAAGTCCATCCTAAAAAATTTCGAGATCAGAAATTGTCACTGTAAAGTATTTCCTGCGAAGACTTCCTTTGCCGAAATGGAAGCCTGGAATCCGGATGGTTACTTCCTTTCGAATGGCCCTGGAGATCCATCAGCCATGGACTATGCTGCTGCCACAGTTCAGGAGCTACTGGCTGCGGAAAAACCAATTTTTGGTATTTGTCTGGGGAATCAGATTCTAGCCCGGGCAGTGAATATTGATACATACAAGATGCACCATGGGCATCGGGGATTGAATCACCCCGTGAAGAATTTGGCCACTGGCTTAGGGGAGATTACTTCTCAAAATCATGGTTTCGCCGTGAGTATGGAGAGCCTGGAAAAATCCAAAGCAGCCGAATTAACCCACATAGACTTAAATGACAATACTGTTGAGGGACTCAGATTGAATGGAAAACCTGCATTTTCAGTGCAGTACCATCCCGAATCATCACCGGGCCCACACGATTCAACATATTTATTCGACGACTTTATTCAGTTAATTAAAGAAAACAAATAATGAGCATTATCGAGAGCGTATTCGCAAGACAAATACTGGACTCAAGGGGAAATCCAACCATTGAAGTAGACGTAGTAACAGAAAATGGCACCCTGGGCAGAGCTGCTGTACCTTCAGGTGCTTCAACCGGTGAACATGAAGCCGTTGAATTGAGGGATGGCGATAAGTCAAAATACCTGGGTAAGGGTGTTTTGAAAGCTGTGGACAACGTGAATGAGACAATAGCTCCTGAAATCATTGGCTACTCCGTGTTCGAGCAGAAGATTATCGATCAGCTCATGATAGACCTCGATGGTACTGAAAATAAATCTAAGCTTGGAGCCAATGCCATCCTTGGTGTTTCTCTGGCGGTAGCAAGAGCAGCCGCTGCAGAGCTGGGTTTACCACTATTCAGATACATCGGTGGGGTAAATGCTCACGTATTACCAGTTCCGATGATGAACATCATCAATGGAGGATCACACTCTGATGCTCCCATTGCATTTCAGGAATTTATGATCCGACCTGTAGGGGCTCCTACATTCAGCGAAGCTGTAAGGATGGGTGCAGAGATCTTCCATCAGCTCAAAAAGATTCTACACGACAAAGGTCTAAGCACCGCTGTTGGTGACGAAGGAGGTTTTGCTCCTAATTTCTCCGGGGGTACGGAAGAAGCCCTTGATAGTGTAATTAAAGCGATTAAAGACGCCGGATACAAGCCTGGTGATGATGTAACCATTGCGATGGACTGTGCGTCTTCTGAGTTCTTCTCAAGTGGTAAGTACGACTACACCAAGTTCGAAGGTGATGGTGCCAAAATCAGATCTAGTGCAGAGCAGGTGGAATACCTGGCTGAGTTGATCAGTAAATACCCTATTGACAGCATCGAAGACGGATGTGATGAAAATGACTGGGAAGGATGGAAAATGCTAACAGCGAAGATTGGAAGTAAATGCCAGTTAGTAGGTGATGACCTATTGGTAACTAACGTAAAATTCCTGGAGAAAGCCATCAAAGAGAAAGCAGCCAATTCAATCCTGATCAAGGTAAACCAAATTGGTACGCTCTCTGAGACGCTTGCTGCTATCGAGATGGCTCACAAAGCGGGGTGGACAGCTGTGGTTTCACACCGTTCCGGTGAGACTGAAGACAATACCATTGCGGACATTGCCGTGGCTACCAATGCCGGTCAGATCAAAACAGGTTCTATGTCCAGATCTGACAGGATGGCCAAGTACAATCAGTTGCTGAGAATAGAAGAAGAATTGGATGATGTAGCGGTATATCCTGCTAAAGGATAAATACCGTCTCAATATGGCTGGAAAGTAAAAATTTTAGAAAATAAGATTTTTGATCGTATCTTTAAGTTCATGATTAACAAGGTATTCAATAGAATTCCGTCTTTTTTTAGAAACTTTTACTTTCTGGCCGTTTTCTTTTTTCTGGTCTGGATGCTCTTTTTTGACTCCAATGACATCATTACCCAATCAAGGCTCTCAGGTAAGCTGGCAGATCTAAAAGAGGCCAAAACCTTCTATGAAGAGAAGATCATTGAAGTGAAAAATGATCGGGAAGCTTTGCTTAACGATAAGAAACTACTGGAAAGAATTGCCAGAGAGAAGTACTTCATGAAAAAGAGTGGTGAAGAGATTTTTGTTCTGGTAGAGGAATGAGATCAGTATTATTTCTATTCGTATCGTTTTCATTATTATTTAGTGTTCAGGCTCAATACCGGGAGCCATCAAAAGGTGGTGGAAATCTGTCTGAGAAGATCTTCTTTGGCGGCAGCGGTGGATTCAGTGGAGGATCCAACTACATAAATGTTAGCTTGAGTCCGCTGGTGGGTTATAAGATCACAGAACGTTTTTCGAGTGGAGTTCAACTATCTTATCAATACGTAAGATTTAATTCATACAGGGCCAATAATTACGGTGGCGGACCTTTTCTGCGATTCAATATCACGCAAAAATTCTTCACTTATAGCCAATATGAGTACATGAACTACGGGGCACTTGCACTTCCTCCCGAAACTGGTCCTCGCTTCGACTTTAATAGCTTATTTGTCGGTTTGGGATACTCGGAGCCCATTGGTAAGAATGTAGCCTTTAATATCACAGCACTTTATAATCTACTCTATAAGGACGGAACACAATCTCCCTATGACAGTCCATTGGTATTTAGGGTAGGTATTGTAGCAGGATTGTTTTAGCCTGCAATTTTCCATCAGGATTTTGTCACAAAGGGATTTAAGTTAAGATATCAAAGTCCCAAGTCTCAGAGAGATCGCATCCATCAACTGGCGTTTGGACGTCATGATAAGTGTTCGATGATTTAGCTTTGTAAAAGCACTAAGGCAACATTTGGGTGGTAGTGCCGAAGAAGGGACTCGAACCCCCACGCTCGTAAGAGCACATGTCCCTGAAACATGCGTGTCTACCAATTTCACCACTTCGGCAAGAAAGGCGAAGGTAATTATTTCTTGTAATCCAAGTGCTCACCTCAGCCTAATTTTTGATTATTTTATTCTCCCAGTTTCACATTGAATCTTTCTCCCAGCTGCTTTAGGTCTTCAACCACGGGGTCTAACAACGGGATTCCCTCCGTTTTACGTTCGCTTTCCATCAGCCTTTCAGGATCTCCCGGAATGAGCACAGATTGACCTTCTTTTACGGGTTTAGCCTCACGAAATCTGGTGATCCAGTTATCCATGTGTGACTTGAATTCACCGGCAGGTCTAAACCCGTCTACTCTCATTGCACCAAAGAAATGACCAATACCTTTTCCAACCTGATTTTCTAAAGGGTCCAGGTAAGCTACAAAAGGAGGTACCCATGGGCCGTAGTTTGCTCCGGAGAGTACAGCTGAAAAAATATCAACAACTGATGACAGGCCATAACCTTTGTGAGAACCATGATCCCTATCTCCTCCCAGGGGCAACAAGGCGCCACCGTTTTTTACAGCGTAAGGATCTATGGTAGGCTCGCCATCGGCTGTTTGCATCCAGCCGGTGGGGGCCTCAGTGCCCTTCCGTTGAAGGATCTCAAGCTTTCCATTGGCTGCAGTGGTAGTGGCCATGTCAAGGACAAAAGGTGGCTGTTGATCGGCAGGAATGGCTACAGCTATGGGGTTAGTGCCCAATAACCTTTCTTTTGAAAAGGTGGGTGAAACCAATGGGCTTGCGTTGGTCATCGCAAATCCTATACAATCTTCTTCTAAAGCCATCATGGCATAATAGCCTGCAATACCGAAATGATTGGAACTGCGTACGGAGATCCAGCCTGATCCTACTTCCAGAGCCTTCTTTATGGCTAGTTTCATCGCCTGTGGGCCCACGACCAATCCTAGACCCATATCCCCATCTACTACGCCTGTACTGGGTGTTTCATGCACAAGCCTCACATTAGGTTTAGTATTCACCCTGTCTTTGTCAATGAGCCTGACATAGCCAGAGAGCCGAGCCACACCATGTGAATCTACACCCCGAAGATCTGCTCTAAGCAATACTTCAGAACTGACTTTGGCCTCTTGCTCGCTACAACCCGCGGCCATTAAGATGGATTTGGTAAATTCAAAAAGTGCCTCGTAGGATATTTTCATGATGTCCTTTTATAAATTGAAAAATACTCGGTCAATTTCGAAAAACAAAGAAAACCGGCTGGCTTAATAGAGTTGCCTGTCCTTTAAAGTTTGTATGGTATTGAGTAAAACACCCTCTTTAAGTGCATAGGCCGAAACTCTTAGGTGCTTGATGTTGAGTCTGTTTACTACATAGTTGATGAGTATTGTAGCTACAACAATCATTTCTACCCTCAACTCGATCATACCGGGGATTTGCATCCTTTCTGACCTGTTTTTTTTGATTAAATCAGCCGATATGCGTCGATACGCTTCAACAGGAAGAGGATACTCTGTGTCACCAGGCAACTTTTCAATACCGGCGTTCAGTCTGAAAATGTCGCTTAACGTATCAAAAGTACCGGATGAACCAATGAGTGTATCCAGATCATATTCTTCGCATACCTTGAATAGCAGATCTAGCTCTACTTCCAGGAAATGCTCAATGCTCGATATTTCTTCACTGGTGATCGGGTCGTTTTTATGAAACTTTTCAAGCAGTCTCAGGCCCCCGATCTCAAAGCTGTGCATCCATTCGGCTTTGGTGTCAGTACCAATGATAAATTCAATACTTCCACCCCCAATATCCATGATCAATTGTGGTTTAGGACCTATTTTTAGTGCACGTTTTACACCAAAATAGATGTAATTGGCTTCCTCAATCCCACTGATGATCCTGGTTTTGAAGCCAGCTTCTTTCTCTATAAGGTCTACCAGATCTTTTCCATTATGGGCATTTCTGATGGCACTTGTAGCCGTAGCAGAAACTTCTTCAACCTGATAAGCTTCAATGGTCTTTTTAAATCTTTTTAATGTGGTAATGGCCCTTTCTTGGGCTTCCGGGATGATCATCCCCTGATTGATACCATTTTCACCGATTTTTACGGCTACTTTCTCCCTGAATAGTACACGGAAGTCATCCCCCTCTAACTCCACAATGATGAGGTGGAAGGTATTAGTGCCCATATCTATCACTGCTACATTCATCTTCCAGCGTATTAATGGCCCGCAATTTAGAATAGTTTTTTTGAATTCATACAACACAGGCATGACTATTAAACATTCTTAATGCAAGGATCGATCCGAACTTTAAATATTACCCGGATATTATATTAACTTAACCAAAAAAGTAGCTTTAAACACCTCTTTATGGGATCAAAAAAGTCTCCGGAGCAACATATCACAACTAACTCAGAAAAACTTAATCATCTTGTAAAGCTTAACCACAAGGCAGAGGAAGCCGGTGGAAAAGAGAAAGTAAATAAACAGCATGAAAAAGGTAAATTAACCGCTCGAGAACGGGTGGAGCTGCTGCTGGACCCCGGCTCTTTCCAGGAAATTGGAAAGCTCGTCCTGCACAGGGGTAAGGATTTTGGAATTGATCAGCAGCAATACCTGGGAGATGGAGTGATTACCGGTTATGGTACAATAGACGGAAGATTGGTTTATGTTTTTAGTCACGATTTTACGGTCTTTGGTGGGTCGCTATCTGAGACCTTTGCCGAAAAGATTGTGAAGATCATGGACACGGCCATGAAGACCGGTGCCCCGATCATTGGATTGAATGATTCGGGAGGAGCTCGTATCCAGGAAGGCGTCATGTCTTTGGCAGGATATGCTGATATTTTTTATCGGAATACCAGATCCAGTGGCGTGATCCCACAAATAAGCGCAATCATGGGACCATGTGCCGGTGGTGCTGTCTATTCTCCGGGGATCACCGATTTTGTATTCATGGTGGAGAAATCCAGCTATATGTTCGTCACTGGCCCCAATGTGGTAAAAACAGTCACGCAGGAGTCAGTCACTTCCGAAGAGTTGGGTGGTGCGAGTACTCACGCCACTAAAAGTGGTGTAACACATTTTTCCAGCAAAAATGAAGCGGAATGTATTTATGGTATTCGGAAGTTGCTAAGCTATATTCCATCAAATTGTGAGGATGATCCTCCCTATTTGCCTTATGAAGAAAAAGAGGATGAGTCGAGGGGCAGTCTGGATGACATCCTCCCCGATAATCCTAATCAGCCCTATGACATCAAGGATGTGATCAATGAGGTAATTGATAATGATAGCTTTTTTGAGGTTCATGAGCAATATGCGGAAAACATTGTTGTTGGTTTTGCCAGGTTAGGGGGTCGAAGCATCGGAATTGTGGCCAATCAACCCATGGTGCTGGCCGGGGTGCTGGACAATCATGCAAGTAAAAAGGGTGCAAGGTTCATCCGGTTTTGCGATTGCTTCAACATACCCTTGTTGGTATTCGTGGATGTACCAGGATTCCTTCCTGGCACAGACCAGGAGTGGAATGGGATTATTTCCAATGGGTCCAAGATTCTGTACGCATTTTCGGAAGCCACAGTGCCACGTATTTCGGTCATTACAAGGAAGGCCTACGGCGGTGCTTACGACGTGATGAACTCCAAGCATATAGGAGCTGACATGAACTATGCCTGGCCCACTGCAGAAATTGCTGTGATGGGTCCTCAGGGCGCTGCTGAGATCATCTTTAGAAAGGAGATCCTGAGATCTAAGGATCCTGAGAAAAAACTTCAGGAGAAGATCGATGAGTACACAGAGAAGTTTGCTAATCCTTATATTGCGGCCAGCCGCGGATTTATTGACGAAGTAATTATTCCACGCAATACAAGGATCAAGCTTTTAGCTGCTTTTAAGATGCTGGAGAATAAAGTCGATAACATGCCGCGCAAGAAACATGGTAATATCCCATTATAGAATTTGAGAGTTTTATGGAGACGAAAGAAAGCAGAGATTTTTTATTTAAGTATCTTAATAATGCCTCACCGACAGGGTTTGAATCAGCGGGCCAGAAGATATGGTTAGACTATGTGAAGCCCTATATTGATGATTATATTTCCGATACTTATGGGACGATAGTTGGAGTGTTGAATCCTGAAGCAGCTTATAAAGTGGTGATTGAAGCCCACGCCGACGAGATCAGTTGGTTCGTCAATCACGTCACTGAGCAGGGATATATTTATGTCATTAGAAACGGCGGATCTGATCATCAGATTGCCCCATCTAAAAGGGTGAATATTCATACCAAAAAAGGAATTGTAAAGGGGATCTTTGGCTGGCCGGCGATACACGTCCGTGACAAAGCGAAGGAAGAGGGCCCTTCTCTGAAAAATATCTTCATCGATGTGGGCGCTTCCTCAAAGGCTGAGGTAGAAAAGATGGGTATTCATGTTGGAACGGTTATCACTTTTGATGATGAACTGATGGAGCTGAACGATAAGTACCTGGTTGGTCGTGCATTGGACAACCGAATTGGCGGGTATATGATTGCAGAGGTGCTTAAAAAGATCAAAAAGAATAAAATCGATCTGCCGTTTGGACTGTATGTGGTTAACGCAGTTCAGGAAGAAATCGGACTGAGAGGTGCAGAAATGATTGCCCATCAAATTAAACCAAACCTGGCCATCATCACCGATGTGACCCATGATACTGATTCTCCCATGTACGATAAAATTACCAGTGGAGATATATCATGCGGCAAAGGTCCGGCTATTTGTTACGGTCCTGCAGTTCATAACAATGTATTAGAAATGATCATCAAGGTGGCTGAGAAGAATAAAATCCCGTTTCAGCGTCGCGCGGCCAGTAGGTCCACAGGCACCGATACAGATGCATTTGCTTATTCGAGTGAAGGAGTAGCCTCAGCATTGATTTCCATTCCATTGAAATACATGCATACCACGGTAGAGACTTGTTCAAAGGCCGATCTGCAGCACACCATAGACCTGATCTATGAGACGATAATCCAGGTGAAAGACAAGCAGGATTTCAGGTATATTAAATAATGTTTGACTCCTTTTGGTTTAGGTAAGAGCGTCATTTGAAATTATGCATTGAATGTTGTAATTTCCTCGTCCATTGATCCACCCCATAAAATGCCTTGTCAAGGCTGGGTCAATATTCATATTTACCCTAAACCTAAATGATGGAATTAAACAAAAAATTAACCCGTAGATCTACACTTAGAAATCTTGGACTTGGAATTGCCGGGGGAGGTCTTGGACTGTCTGGCTTTTCAGCCAATGCAGAAGAGAAGGAAACCTATCGAAAGGCGACCAAAGGGCTTCCTCCGTTAAAGATCACCAAAGTCTCTGCCATAGCCACATGTCCTCACTCCATTGAGTTGATAGTTGTCAAGGTAGAAACCAACGAACCAGGACTCTATGGCTTGGGATGTGCCACCTTTAGGCAAAGGGCGCATGCTGTGGTAGCAGCCATTGATAAATACCTCAATGACTTTTGTGTTGGCAGGGACGTCGACAATATTGAAGATATCTGGCAGGCTACCTATCAAAGTTCATATTGGCGTAACGGACCTGTATTGAATAATGCACTGAGTGGATTGGATCAGGCGCTATGGGATATTAAAGGAAAGCGAGCCAATATGCCTGTATATCAGCTACTGGGAGGAAAATGTCGCTTTGGTATCGATTGCTATGCTCACGCTGGTGGAAACTCACCGGAAGCGGTGGCAGAGGATGCTCAAAGTTATATCGACAAAGGTTTCAGACACGTAAGGATCCAGATGGGTGGCTACGGAGCCAGTCAGGCCCTTGGAGGATATGGCTCAAGCCAGGAGAAAATTCCCGCTGATTTTAAGGATAAAGGATTTGGCATGCCCGATGACAACTACATGGACCCTATTTACTATACCAAAAGCGTGGTAGACATGTTTCAGGCAGTAAGAGAGAAATGCGGAGACCGGGTTGAGCTTTTACATGATATCCATGAGCGGGTTCAGCCAACAGATGCCATCCGTATGATCAAGGAGCTTGAGCCATACAGGCCTTTCTTTATTGAGGACCCCTTCTCGCCAGAGAACAACAGATATTTTAAATTGTTGCGCCAACAGACCTCGGTCCCTATTGCAATGGGAGAATTGTTTAACAATCCTCATGAATGGGTGGACCCGATGAAAGATCAGCTGTTTGATTTTATCAGGATCCATATCTCACAAATAGGAGGAATAACGCCTGCAATGAAAGTAGCCAGGTTAGGTGAGTTCTTTAATGTTAAGACTGCCTGGCACGGACCCGGAGATGTATCACCAGTAGGCCATGCTGCCAATGCGCACATTGACTTTGCTGTTTGGAATTTCGGGATCCAGGAATCAGTTCATTTTTCAGATCGAATCCAGGAGATTTTCACTGGGTGTCCTTATGTGGAGAATGGATACATGTACGTGAATGAAGTTCCTGGTCTGGGTGTAGACATCAATGAAAAGGAGGCAGCCAAATACCCATTACCGGATAAACAGCTTAACAACTGGACACAGCTGAGAAAAAATGATGGCACCATTATACGGCCTTAAGTTGGACACATTGCCTCGTCTTTTAGGTGTTGTGGGTCTGGCTGGATTAGTGTTGTTTGTTGGCTGCAAGGACAAGCAACAGGCTGAGAAACAAATTCCTGAACAATTCACGCAATATTGCATTTCCTGTCATGGACAGGATCTTAAGGGCGGTGTGGCCCAGAGCCTGATAGACGGATCATGGCAGTTTGGAGCCAGGAAAAGTGATATCTTCAGATCTATCAAGTTTGGCCATCCAAGCTTCGGTATGCCCTCGTGGGGTGCGATTTTTAATGATGAAGAAATCATGGGGCTGGCAGATTACTTAGTGGCCAATGAGGAAAAGTCTGATGAAGACGATAAGCTTATTCCTCAGGCCGTAGAGACATTGGACTACATGTTGAGTACAGAGGTTATTGTGGAGGGATTAGAAAACCCATGGGGGATTGTGTTTCTTGCTGAAGGTCATTTTCTTGTGACCGAGCGACCAGGAAGACTCAGAGTCTTTGAAAATGGCAGGCTTAACTCAACGCCTGTTGTTGGGGTTCCGGAAGTAGTCGCTGGCGGGCAGGGAGGTTTACTGGATGTAGCTATCGATCCTGATTATGAACAAACTGGTTGGGTATATTTGGTTCTCAGTCATGGTAATAAGAGCGAATCGGATACAATTCCTCTGGCAATGACTTCTGTGATCAGGGGCAAGATCATTGATAATAATTGGTCTGAAAGTGAGGTGATTTACGAAGCGCCACACGATAGCTACTTAAATACCAGGATCCATTATGGAGGGCGAATTGCCTTTGACAAAAAGCAATTTCTCTACCTTTCTATTGGAGATCGCTCATTGTCTGAGCGTGCACAGGACCTTAGTCAACCAAATGGAAAGATCCATAGGTTGCACAAAGATGGAAGCATACCAAAAAGTAATCCTTTCAATGGCGAAAAAGATAAGCTTTGGTCGATTTACTCTTTGGGACATAGAAACCCCCAGGGATTGGCCATTCATCCGGAAACAGATAAAGTTTGGGTGGCTGAGCATGGTCCATTGGGTGGAGATGAGGTAAACCAGGTCAATGCCGGGCTCAACTATGGATGGCCTGAGATCTCCTATGGGATCAATTACAATGGTGAATTGATCAGTGAGTTTGAAAGCATGGCTGGTATGGAACAACCAATCTGGTATTGGAAACCTTCGATAGCGGTATCAGGAATAAACTTTTATACTGGAGATCAATTTTCCAAATGGAAAAATCAATTGCTGGTCAGTGCCCTGCGATTCGAGGAGGTACAGCTGTTGAATGTGAAGGATAACAAAGTGATATTCCAGCAAACACTGCTTAAGAACTACGGCAGGGTAAGGCAGGTGTGTGCCGGACCTGATGGCGCCATCTATGTGGTTTTTGATAAGCCGGGAAGAATAGTGAAGCTGAGTAGGCAGGACGTATGAGGTTAGCTCGCCCAGCCAGCAGACTACCAAGTTTAGCGACCCTGACGGTGAAGTTGAAATACTGATTAAAAAGAGGTAATTAAAATATTATACTGATGGTATAGGAAACTTTTGTAGTCTCCCCACCGGCTTCACAGTTTGCGAACTGCTAAACTTTGTAGGCTGTGTGCGGGTCTCCATGACCTAAAAATTGGTAGTCAAGCCGCTAGAGATTAAAACAATTTCACCATGAAAATTGTCATAGTGGTAGATAATCTAAATACTCAAAACATGGCAGCTCCAAAAATAGCAGCGAAAGAACCAAGAGAAGTGGAATTGAAAGCGGGTAAAGTCTATGCATGGTGTGCCTGTGGACAATCGTCTAATCAGCCCTTTTGTGATGGGTCACATAAAGGATCAGCATTTTCTCCGGAGGTTTTTAAAGCTGAAGAGTCAAAAACAGTTTGGTTTTGCATGTGCAAGCATACCGGCAACAGACCGTTTTGCGACGGAACGCATAAGAAAGTTTAGACAAAAAAAAGACTGCAAAGTTAACCTTTGCAGTCTCTGGTTTATTGTATGAATCGGATTACCCGATCACAACTCTTTTAAATGCTGAAACTGTCAGTCCTTTGTTGATACCATCCAGATATTGCTGGATAGAAAGGCTGTTGTCTTTTACAAAAGCCTGGTTCAAAAGTGTATTTTCTTTGAAGAACTTCTGAAGTTTTCCCTGCGCGATCTTATCAATGATTTGCTCGGGTTTACCTTCCTGACGAGCCTGTTCTTTTCCGATTTCGATTTCTTTCTCAATGATAGCAGCGTCTACACCGTCTTTGTCAACAGCTACAGGATTCATTGCAGCAATTTGCATAGCTACGTCTCTACCAGCTTCAGACACATCTGTGCCATTGGTGTTATTCAATGCTACAAGTACTCCTAACTTACTGTTTAGGTGGATATAAGGAACTACCTTTTCACCTTCCAGTATTTCGTAGCTGCTGATTTCCAGTTTTTCACCGATTTTACCAGTTGTTTCAGTGATTTTTTCAGTAATTGTCAGGTTTCCAGACTTCAAAGCTTTCAACTCTTCGATGCTTGAAGGATTTTCTTTGGCAGCAACCTCGATGATTTCTTCACCTAATTTGATAAAGTCTTCATTCTTGGCTACGAAATCAGTCTCACAAGTAAACGCAATCAAGATTCCTTTTTTGTCATCATTCACAGTCTTTGCAAATACCACTCCTTCTGAAGTCTCCCGGTCAGCTCTTGATGCAGAAACTTTCTGCCCTTTCTTTCTCAATAATTCTACCGCCTTGTCAAAATCTCCCTCTGCCTCGGTAAGCGCCTTTTTACAGTCCATCATACCGGCACCAGTCATCTGTCTTAGTTTGTTTACGTCTTGTGCTGTTATAGCCATTTTATGAATAAGTTTTAATGTTTGGGTAGTCCACTAACAAAAATTGAACAGCGAATACTATTCGTGTCCAATTCTTAATTAAGATAATATTATTGTTTGCGTATTAAGCTTCTTGCCCCTCTTTGTCCACCGCTCGCTTCTCTTCCTCTTCCTCTTTCAGCTTGGCGTCTTCTTTATCCTTCTTACGCTCATCCAATCCCTCTTCAGCAGCTTTTGCAATATAACCGGTAATCAAATTGATGGATTTCCATGCATCATCATTACCTGGTATAGGGAAGTCAACTTCAGTAGGGTCAGAGTTTGTATCTACGATAGCAAAAACCGGGATATTAAGCTTTTGAGCTTCTGCTACAGCAATATGCTCTCTTTTGATATCAATAACGAATAGGGCTGCAGGCAACCTGTTGAGGTCGGCGATTCCGCCTAGTACTCGCTCCAGTTTTTCTCTTTCACGGGTGATCATCAATCGCTCACGCTTTGCCATGTTCAGATAAGCTTCATCTTTCATCAGCTTATCAATGCTAGCCATCTTTTTCAATGATTTTCTGATCGTAGCGAAGTTGGTAAGCATACCACCTAACCATCTTTCAGAAACGAATGGCATGTTCAATTTCTTTGCTGCACCTTCAATGGCTTCTTTAGCCTGCTTCTTGGTGGCAACAAACATGACTTTTCTTCCAGATCTGACAATGGATTTCAAAGCATTTGCTGCTTCATCCATGCAAACCAGGGTCTTGTTAAGGTCAATGATATGGATGCCGTTCTTCTCCATGAAGATGTACTGAGCCATCTTAGGATTCCATTTCCTGGTTAAGTGCCCAAAGTGAACACCTGCATCCAATAAGTCTTTATATTCAATCTTAGCCATGCAATCTTATCGTTTACTGAATTGGAATCTCCTTCTTGCCTTTCTTCTACCGTATTTCTTACGCTCTACCATTCTTGAATCTCTGGTCATAAAACCTTCTTTCTTCAAGGCTGGTCTGAACTCTTCGTCTATCTCAACCAAAGCACGGCTGATAGCCAAGCGGGTAGCTTCTGCCTGACCAGCAGGTCCTCCGCCGTCTACGTTTACTTTGATGTCGTAAGTACCGTCAACATCAACAGTCATGATAGGCTGTTTGACAATTGTTTGTAGGATTTCAGAAGGGAAGTAGTCCTTCAGATCTTTGTTATTTACAACAATAGATCCATTCCCGCTTTGCAGGTAAATCCTGGCAACGGATGTTTTTCTTCTCCCAATGGTGTTAATTATATCCATTCAGGTTTATAGTTTAATTTCTTTTGGATTTTGAGCTTCATGCGGATGTTCTGCTCCTTCGTATACGTATAGGTTGTTGAACAGCTTTCTACCAAGGCTGTTTTTTGGCAACATTCCTCTTACTGCTCTCTCAACTAATAGTCTTGATGTTTTAGCCTTTGCTGCAAGCGGCGTTTCAAATCTTTGACCACCAGGATATGAAGTATGCCTGACATATTGCTTGTCAGACCACTTTTTGCCTGTCAACCTCACTTTATCCGCATTGATCACGATCACGTTGTCTCCACAATCAACATGTGGAGTGTATCCGGCTTTGTGCTTGCCACGGATAATTTTTGCTACCTCACTTGCTACCCGACCCAGTATCTTTGACTCAACGTCAACGAGGATCCAGTTTTTTTCAACTGTGGCACTATTTAGAGATACTGTCTTATAACTTAAAGTATCCAATTTGATTTGTTTTTCTAATTCAATAAATTAATACCCTCCTGAAAAGGGAGCACAAAAATAGAAGTAATCCTTTATAAAAGCAAAACTCCTATCTACATTATTACAGGTATTTTCTTAATTGCTTGATCAGGACGTCGAAATCTTTGGGATATGGCGCTTCAACAGCGATAATGTCCTGTTCTTTTCCATCAAAATCCTGAAAAGCAATATTGTGAGCATGCAATGCTACCCGATCAATCAAAGGTTTCTCTTCTTTCCACTTGCCCAATGAGTAATTCCTTTTGATTTGAGATAAGTAAATGTCTTTGCCACCATATTCGGGATCTCCACAGACCGGTGCATTGTGAAATGCTGCGTGAACCCTAATCTGATGTAGTCGACCACTCACCGGGAAACATTTCAATAAGGTGTGAAGCTTAAAGATCTCCAGAGTTGAAATCAACGTAAGAGATGGTTTGCCATTACGGAAGTCTATCCTTGATTTACTGGTAGAGGAATGGATCGACTCATCAGCCTCCAGGTTTTCAAATTCATGGATGCCGTCAACCACCGTGTGATATACCTTCTTTACCTGGCGTCTTTCCAATAAGATCGAAAAATGTCGATATGCCTCTTTATGCTTGGCGATGACTAAGACACCGGAAGTTTCTTTATCAATTCGGTGACAAACCTGAGCTTCCGGATGATAGCTTTTCGCGAGTTTGAGAATATCAACCGGATCATTTCGATCCTCCAGTGTAGAGATATATGGTGGCTTATTGATAATGATATAATGATCATTCTCCTTGAGTATAATATCCTCAAATTTGAGGCCCTTGATGTATTTATGCATTACTCTTCCTCGTCATCAATAAAGCGATGCTCTACCGCTTTACCTTTTTTGAGCGCAAAGCTAAATACTGAGCCTTCTTTTAGCTTACTTTCCACCTCAATAGTTGTGGAATGTCCTTCCAGGATGTGTTTTACGATGGATAATCCAAGGCCTGTACCTCCTTTTTCCTTAGATCTACTCTTATCTACCCGGTAAAACCGTTCGAAGATCCTGCTGATGTCTTCTTTAGGTATCCCCCGACCATTATCAATTACGGAAGTCTTGATGCGTCCCTTTTCTTCCTCAAATCTGACTGAAACATGCCCACCAGATTTGGTGTATTTCAGTCCATTGGAAATCAAATTGATGAGTACCTGGTAGATCCGCCGATAATCAGCAAATACAAACATGGGCTTATCTTTCGGGTGATCAATCTCTAGTGAGATCTTACTTTTTTCAGCTTTATCTTCTAGCTGATCAAATACTTCCTTGCATAGCTCACAGATATCAAAATGCTCGAAATGCATCTTGATCTCCCCGGTCTCCAATTGTGATATGGTGAGTAAGTCCTGCACCAGGATATCCAGGCCATCCAGGCTGCGTGCTGCTTTCCGTAGGAACTTCTTTCGAACTGTCTTATCCTTGACTGCTCCATCAAGTAATGTGTGAACAAAACCCTGGGCAGCAAAAATGGGAGTCTTTAGCTCGTGCGACACATCTGCAATGAACTCCCTTCGGAATGCTTCCATGCGTTTGAGCTCAACGATTTCGGCCTGCTTCTTTTCAGCATAACTAAAAATCTCTTTGTTGATCCTCTTCAGTGGATTGAGGCTTGAGGTGATACCGGTGCCTTTGGTAACAAAGGATAGGTCCTGGGACTTGATATCCTGCAAGGCATCATGGATTTCTTTGATTTGTCTGAAAAAAAGAAACTCAAGGCATATTCGAATGAGGATATAGGATGAAGAAAATGAGAGCAAAAAACAGATGACCAGCGCAACGCTTAGCGCCTCGTCTACCAATGAAAGAAAAGCAGTGGTGATCACTGAGATAAGGATGGCAAGCAACAAGGCAAGTGCCCTGGAATTGATCAACATACCTTAAATCTAACTGATCTCAAACTTATAGCCTACGCCTTTTATGGTTGAGATATAGCCCTCACCAATTTTCTCTCTCACCTTTCTAATATGTACGTCCACTGTTCGTGCGAGCACATATACATCGGTACCCCAGATATTCTGCAAAAGTTCATCCCGGCTAAATACCTTTCCGGGATTCTGTGCCAGAAAGAAAAGCAATTCAAATTCCTTTTTAGGTAGCGTGATGATCTTTTCGCCAGCCATTACCGTATAGCTTGATCGGTCTACTATCAGGTCGCCGATATTGATTTTGTTGGACTCTTTTTTCTTTTTTGATTCTCTTCTGAAGAGTGCATTGATCCTGCTCACCAAAGCCCTTGGCTTGATGGGTTTGGTGATGTAATCATCAGCCCCCATCTCAAAAGCAGCTACCTCAGAGTATTCTTCAGAGCGGGCAGTAAGGAAAATAACAAATACATTGACAAGCTCTGGCAACTCCCGTACTTGTCTGCAGGTCTCCACGCCATCTTGCTTTGGCATCATGATATCGAGGATGATCAAATCGGGCACAAATGACCTGGCTACCTCAACAGCCTTGATTCCATCAAGAGCGGTTTTGACTTCATAACCCTCTTTGCTGAGGTTATATTTTACCAGTTCGAGAATGTCTGCCTCATCATCTACCACAAGGATTTTTTGATTGTGCTTGGACATGAAGTTATTTGTTTTTTAAAACTTGGTTAATCTAAAATTTACATTCAGGTAATCCAGCAAGCTCAAATCTGAGATTCACTGATCCTTGCTTCAATTCCACTCGATAATATTCAAAATTAAAGAGAAATCAATTTTATGTTAAAATGGTAACAATTTGTTAACGAAGTTACTCATAATGTGACTTTAGGTCTTTGATCATCCGGGCAATATCTCCATCATAAGTGTCGAGAACATTTCGTAGTGAATCTTCTTTGGAGTGGTATCGCAGAAAAGCCATGAAATAAGCATTGTTGGGTAGCTGCTTATCAAAGATCGCGCGGTATTTTTCGTTATTGAATGAAACCGTATCCAGGTTGTTGGTGATCTGTACGATCAATGAGTCTTTTAGCTTCTGTCTGATGCTGTCAGGCTCTTCCAAAATCCCGGCATATAGACTATCCAGCTTTTTAGTTCCGGTAAGCATATATCGCTTAAATCGTTCACTATCTTGCAGCTCATGGATATAGCTGATCAAAGCTACGGATGAATCACCAAATTCGTCATTCAGAAATTGCTGAGCGCCTGATTCCCCTATAAAGGAGGCCAGGTTTTCATTAAAGTCTATCTCATCTTTAATAAAAATGGTGGCGTGAACCAGTTCGTGAATGATCACTTCAGCAAGCTGTCCATCTCCGCGCTCCAGCATATTGCTCAGTATGGGATCTTTTAAAATGCCTAACGTTGACCAACCACTAACCGTACGTATTCTGGTGTCGTATCCCTGCTCAACGAGTTTATCTCTTTCTTTTTTTGCCCTGTCAAGCTCGAAAAATCCCTTATAGGGCATAGATCCCAGAAATGGAAATTTCCATAGGTATGGCTTCAGTTCGAATGGCTCAGAAGCGGAGAGGTTCCACAAAATGGGTTTACCTCCCTGATCATAATATGCGAAATAGTTGTCTGACTCATCGAGACCCAACTTTTCAACAGCATATGCCCTCACTTTCAGGGTAAATTCAAGTTTGGACTTCAATGTATCGGGCTGATTAGGGTCCTGAAGAATATCCTCAATGGGTACGGAATTCCAAATGATGTTGAATTGTCCCCAGCCTTGCTGAATGCCATAGACCAATAACCTAATGTTGACAAGGATCAAAATGGCCAGCACAATGAAAATTAAGGTGAGAATTTTCTTCTTCATGGAATCTCAGACATTTTTGCAAATTAATTGTTTACCTGTTATAAATGTTGTGGATTGTTTCAACTAATTTGTAACTAAATACCAGCTATTCGATATTTTGATGAAAAACGGTATGAAATCCCCCGGATTGGAGTATAACTATAAATGCTAATATTTTTAGCTAAAATGCATAAATAATTAGCATCTAATACATAATTTTGCATTTAACATTAAGAAATCTACCATCATGGCTGACAATACAGAAAAACTCAAAGCACTTCAACTGACTATTGACAAGTTAGAAAAGACCTATGGAAAGGGCACGATCATGAAGTTGAGTGACAATAAGGTGCTGGATGTACCTACCATTTCTACCGGGTCGCTAGGTTTGGATATGGCTTTGGGTGTTGGAGGGATACCAAAAGGAAGGGTGATCGAAGTTTATGGCCCTGAGTCTTCCGGTAAGACCACCTTAGCCATGCATTGTATTGCTGAGGCACAAAAAAAAGGAGGATTAGCAGCCATCATTGATGCTGAACATGCATTTGATAAGACTTATGCAGAAAAACTAGGCATTGATACCGAGAATCTTTTGATTTCACAACCAGACAATGGCGAGCAGGCATTGGAGATTGCAGAGCATCTGATCCGTTCAGGAGCAATTGACATCATTGTGATTGACTCTGTAGCCGCTCTGGTACCACGAGGAGAATTGGAAGGCGAGATGGGGGATAGTAAGATGGGACTCCAGGCTCGATTGATGTCACAGGCGTTGAGAAAGCTGACTGGGGCCATTAACAAGACTGGTTGTGCCTGTATTTTCATCAACCAGCTGCGGGAAAAGATCGGAGTGATGTTTGGTAACCCTGAAACAACCACTGGCGGTAATGCTTTGAAATTTTATGCTTCAGTGCGTTTAGATATCAGAAGGATTGGTCAGATCAAAGAAAGTGCGGACAATATTATGGGGAACCGTACCCGGGTGAAGGTGGTCAAAAACAAAGTAGCTCCTCCATTTAAAGTGGTAGAGTTTGATATCATGTACGGAAAGGGTATCAGCAAATCTGGTGAGATCATTGATATTGGTGTTGAACTGGATATCATCAAAAAGTCCGGATCCTGGTTCTCTTATATGGACAATAAGCTTGGGCAGGGACGCGACGCTGTAAAGGAGTTAGTAGAAGATAACCCTGAGTTGATGGACGAGCTGGAAATGAAGATCAAGGCTAAGATTC
The DNA here is from genome assembly GCA_965228595.1 of Cyclobacteriaceae bacterium. Lineage (GTDB taxonomy): Bacteria > Bacteroidota > Bacteroidia > Cytophagales > Cyclobacteriaceae > UBA7330. The sequence goes on from OZ245828.1 coordinate 3,048,616, forward strand.
ATGGACTTGCAGAGGAGGCAAATGGGGATAAAGCTTCAAAAGCAAAGAAACCAGAGCCTACAGCTGCTGAGTAATCAGGAACGAATGGCGATTACGGGGTCGAGTCTGGAAGCCATAGCGGCTGGCACGATCCCGGATATTACTCCAACAGTAGCAGATACACCTATACCTAGTAAGACATTGCTGGTAGTGAGCACGAGGTCTAGCGATCCGAGACTAACAAAGGAAAGCAGGTAGACCAGGAAAATTCCAATACATCCACCTAATACACTCAGAAAGACAGCTTCAAATAAAAACTGAAAGAGGATAAAATAGTTTTTGGCTCCCAGGGATTTCTGAATGCCGATGATGTTGGTGCGCTCTCTTACTGAGACAAACATGATGTTGGCGATGCCAAAACCACCAACCAGAATAGAAAAACCTCCGATAAACCAGCCTGCCAGTCCAATTACATCAAACGCTGATCCAATAAAATTGGTGATGGCCTCTGGTCGGTTTAGCGCAAAGCTGTCTTCTTCTTTTGGTTTCAACCCTCTTTTTATTCGCATCAGTCCACGCAATTCAGACTCCAACTCTACAAGCCCAATGTCGTCTTCAAGGCCTTTCACAGTGATTGTGGGTTGGATTCCCCACATCCTGTCTATCCGGTACATTTTACTGAAGGTCTTAAAAGGTAAATAGACCTGTTCGTCATGACTCGTAATCCCCATAAAGCTTTCCCCTTCTTCTTTGATGGTACCGATCACATAAAATTTCAGGCCTTTAATTTTGATTTCTTTACCAACAGGATCCTCATTAGGGAAAAGATCATTTTTTATCCTGTATCCAATTATGGCAACGTTCCTGCCACTGCTGATTTCATCCATGGTGAAATATCTGCCCGATTCAATGGGAATTTCATATACATAAGAGTGGTCGTAGACTACACCAAAAATTTCCAGGTCGGTGCTGCTGGAGCTTTTATATTTTGCTGTAACTCCACCCCTTCTGGCAAAAATTGTAATATCTTGTGCGTTTGTGACATTGGCGGCTAAGAACCGGTATTCATCATATGTAGGATTTGGCCTTTGCAGGTATTTCCACCATGGATACTGCTCTTCACCAATGCCATACGGCCATTTGTCAACATTGATATTATTTGTGCCCAGGAAGCTTAGGCTGTCTTTGATGCTGTTTTCCAGGGAATCTACCAGGGTGAATACAGAAATGATGGCAAATATCCCGATGGTTACTCCTAGCAGAGATAGCACCGTCCTTAATAGATTTGTTCGCAATGCATTCCATGCAAAGCGAAAACTTTCAAGGATCAGTCTAATAATTAATGCCATGAGATAAAATTAGTACGTAGTTCATGGTGATAGTGTTCTCCAAAAAGAAAACATTTTACTACTTTTGCGGACTTAATAAATCTCCTCTGGTTTGAACCTTCGAAGTTAATCAATTGAGCAGGATTTTTTAGGTCATCTACTTCGAGAAATGCATAATGTTGAGTATGAACTGTTTAAATAAGGATTCTCAGCTAAAGATATTGATAGGTAAATCGTCTTTGGTTGAGGTCTTTAGGACAATCTGTGGTAATTAAAGATGGATGCATTAACTAGTATAGATAAGGCTACCAAAAGATAAATTAAAAACGCGCATGAAATTATCTGAATTTAAATTCGACTTACCCTCAAGTGCTATTGCACTACATCCTTCTGAAAACAGAGATGAATCCCGTTTGATGGTAGTTCACAAGGATACCGGTGAAATTGAACACAAGATTTTCAAGGACATGGTAGACTATTTTGGTGAAGGCGATGTAATGGTAATCAATGATACCAGGGTGTTTCCAGCCAGACTTTATGGCAATAAGGAAAAGACCGGCGCGAAAATAGAAGTCTTCCTTTTAAGGGAGCTAAACAAAGAAATGAAATTGTGGGATGTACTTGTAGATCCTGCACGAAAAATCCGGGTAGGCAATAAGCTCTATTTTGGAGAAGGCGAATTGGTAGCTGAGGTGATAGACAATACCACTTCTCGTGGCCGGACGATCAGGTTCCTGTTTGACGGAGATGAAACAGATTTTTATAGGATGATTGATCGGCTCGGGGAGACGCCACTTCCTAAATCTATCAAGCGAAAAGCAGAGCCAGAAGATAGAGAAAGGTTTCAAACCATCTATGCCAAGAACATTGGTGCAGTTGCGGCTCCTACAGCAGGGCTACACTTTACCAAGCAGGTAATGAAGCGTTTGGAGATCAAAGGTGTAGACATCAGCCCGATCACGCTGCACGTAGGCCTGGGAACTTTTAGACCAGTAGATGTAGAAGATCTGACCAAGCACAAAATGGATTCGGAGAACTACATGGTGAGTGAAGCTACAGCAGATCGTGTAAATAAAGCACTCGATGAAAAGAAGCGTGTCTGTGCGATCGGTACCACTGTTATGAGAACACTGGAATCTTCTGTGTCTGCGGGAGGTCGTTTGAAGGCCAATGAAGGATGGACAGACAAGTTCATTTTTCCTCCATTTGAATTTAAATTATGCAACGCCCTGATCACAAACTTCCACCTGCCTGAATCAACACTTTTGATGATGGCATCTGCTTTTGGAGGATATGATCTGGTTATGGAGGCATACCAGACGGCCATCAAGGAGAAATACCGCTTCTTTAGCTATGGTGATGCGATGCTAATCATCTAAAAATGTCTTTGAATGGGTTGGTAATTGTTGCCGCGGGTAAGGGTTTACGTATGAAGCAGCCTTTGCCCAAGCAATTCGTTCCTGTTGCAGGTAAGCCAATCCTGGTTCATTCCATCGAAAAATTTCTGTCTTTTGATCCGGCAATAGAAATTGTGTTGGTATTAAATCCCGAATACCTGGAGATCTGGCAGGAAATCAAGCAACAATATCTACCAAAGTTAGCCATTGAGGTAACAGTTGGAGGGATTGAACGATATCATTCTGTTGCGGCGGGGATCAATGCCATCAAAAACAGTGACATAGTGGCGATCCATGATGCTGTGAGACCTTGTGTGAGTCGGGCTACCATTCAACGAACATTTGATTCGGCCAAAAAATACGGAAGTGGTGTGCCTGTGGTCCAGCTAAAAGATTCGATTAGAAAAGTTGATAAGGGACATTCCGAAGTAGTGGACAGGAGCAAGTTCTGTATGGTCCAAACTCCACAGACATTTAATCATCAGATGATCAGAGAAGCATATCAGGGACCTATCGCCAATACAGTGACTGATGATGCCACCGTGTATGAAGCTGGTCATGGCGAAGTAAAACTGGTGGAAGGAGACTATCAAAACCTGAAAATCACCACACAAGAAGACCTCATCATAGCAGAGGCCCTATTAAATAAAAACTCCCCGGCACAGTAGTAGCGGGGAGCTCTAATATTTTAAATCAAAATACCCACTTAGTACTCGTCCTCATTGAAGAAGAAATCTTCTTTCGTTGGGTAGTCCGGCCAAATCTCCTCAATGTTCTCGTAAGGCTGACCATCATCCTCTAGTTCCTGTAAGTTTTCAACTACCTCCAATGGGGCTCCAGACCTGATTGAATAATCAATCAACTCATCCTTTGTTGCAGGCCATGGGGCATCTTCTAAGTAAGATGCGAGTTCAAGAGTCCAATACATAAGCTAACTGCCTTTAAAAATGTCGTGCAAAAATAAATTTTCTAATGAGAAATCAAACCCTATTATTAAGACACTTAAATGTAAAAACCAAAGTTTTTGTTTCAAAAATCTCCAAAAAGATGAATTATCCCCCCGTGAGGTGCTTTAAAAGGGCTTCTTTCACCTGGATCTTATTTTTTTGCTGATGAATTTTTTTGTCTACCAACTGCTGCATTTCATGATTACCAGCTGAAAAATTGGCTTGATTTTCCTCAAACTTGGCAAAATCTTCTTTGTCCCGGCTCAAAAGTTCTTTCAATATACCCACTTTAATGCTTTGTTTTTTATCCTCCGTCAGACTTTTGAAATCCTGAAACCTGTTACCTGCCAGTTTCTCAATGAAGTCTCTTTCAGCGATCAGTTGAAAGAACCAAAAGGCTTCTTTCCTTAATCTTTTTAGGTCAGGATCATAAGTCTTAAACCTGATCAGATTTTTACGTTGATAATCCAGCTCTCTGGGTTGATAAGGTAATTCCTTATTGTAGTATTTCTTTAAATCTGCCAGTAGCTTATCAAGATCTAGTTGAGGAGGTTTATTGAAGGTTTTCTTCTTCATATATAGGTCGAACTGCTTTTTCAGCTCTATATATTCCTCTCTAGGGATGTTGCCGGTCTCATTCCATTGTTCTTTAAGCTGGTTTATTTTCTCGAAACGTTCCTTACCGTGAAGCTCTTTGATTTTCTTAGCTTCTTCTACCAGGCTCGCATAGCTTTCTTTTCGTTTTTGCATGAGCCGCTTCTTGTCTTCGTAGAAAGACTTTTTACGCTCAAAGAACCTACTGATAATATCCCAAAAGGCCTCGTCAAGAGACTCATTTACACCATCTGTGGCATTACCGGTTTTGATCCATCGACTTTTGATTTCATGAATCTTTTCTGTGGATTCCTGCCAGTTGATGATCTTTTCTATTTCTTTAGCTTCCTCGATCATGGCTTCTTTGATCTCGGTGTTTCTAACCCTGTTTTGTTTGATTAGCTCATGAAGGTTCTCCTCAAGGTGGCTTAGCTTATCTTGAATGGGTAAGTAGTCTCCCAGACCATCGTGGTCGGGAAGTGAATCTTTCAGGTGCTTAAGTTTCATCAAAAAGGATCCTTTGTTCTCGGCTTCATTGATGTCTTTTTCCAGGGACTCTACTTTAAGTGAAAGGTCTTTAAACTTTTCTTCAAAATAGGCGAGGGAGCTTTGCTCATCCCCTTCTTTGACTTCTCCTATCTTCCTGTCGGGATAGGAGCCCCAGCCTTTCAGATATATATTATTACCTTCGATGAAACCAAAAGGGATCTCTTTTTTGCTCACGATAAAAAAAGTATTGTGGTGGATTGGAATGCAGAATTATAAAGGCGTAAATTCGTCCTCATTTCTAAAAAAATAGTGTTATCCAAAGGATAAACAATTTTAAATCTTTTAAAAAGCTTTCGCTTTTGAACTCTATTACATACGTTATAGGTTTGAAAATAGTTAAAAATGTCTGACGAAAAAATAATTTTCTCAATGGCGGGTGTGAATAAAATTCATCCGCCCAAAAAACAGGTACTCAAAAATATATATTTATCTTTTTTCTACGGGGCCAAGATTGGAGTTCTTGGGCTCAATGGATCGGGGAAGTCTTCTTTGCTCAGAATCATTGCTGGTGTAGACAAGGAGTTTCAGGGAGAGGTGGTCTTTTCGCCAGGATATAGCGTAGGGATGCTGGAGCAGGAGCCTCAGCTGGATCCCAACAAGACCGTGAAGGAGGTTGTGAGTGAAGGGGTAAAAGAAATCACCGATCTGCTCAAAGAGTACGACGAAATTAATTTGCGTTTTGGTGACCAGGAAATTCTTGATGATCCTGATAAAATGAACAAGCTCATTGAGAAGCAGGGGAAGGTACAGGAAAAGCTGGACCGTCTGGATGCCTGGGAGCTTGATAATAAGCTGGAGCGGGCCATGGATGCCCTTAGAACGCCGCCAAGCGATGCTAAGGTAGATAAGCTGTCTGGAGGAGAGAAAAGAAGGGTAGCACTCTGCAGGTTGCTGCTACAGCAACCCGATGTGTTGCTGCTGGATGAACCAACCAACCATTTGGATGCTGAGTCTGTCAGATGGTTGGAGCAATACCTTCAAAAGTATGAGGGTACGGTCATTGCGGTAACACACGATAGGTATTTCCTTGATAATGTAGCGGGTTGGATCCTGGAGCTGGATCGTGGGGAAGGGATCCCATGGAAAGGTAATTATAGCAGCTGGCTGGATCAAAAGCAGAAACGACTGGCGCAAGAGGAAAAATCGGAATCTAAAAGAAGGAAGACCCTTGAGCGTGAGTTGGAGTGGATTCGCATGAGTCCGAAAGGAAGACAGGCAAAAGGAAAATCCAGATTGAATGCCTATGAGAAACTATTAGGTCAGGAAGGCAAAGCCAAAGAAGCGCAACTGGAGCTTTACATACCGCCGGGGCCTCGTTTGGGCAGTAAGGTAATAGAAGCCAACAATGTAAGTAAATCATTTGGAGATCGCTTACTGTTTGAAAATATGAATTTTTCCCTTCCTCAGGGAGGCATAGTTGGTGTGATAGGTCCAAATGGAGCTGGAAAAACTACCCTATTCAACATGATTGCCGGGAAAGAAAAACCGGATTCAGGATCTTTTGAGGTGGGCTCAACCGTAGAGATGGCCTATGTAGATCAGGAACACCATGACCTGAACCCTAATGATACGGTTTTTAAAGCGATCAGTGGGGGTAACGAGATCATTCAGCTGGGTGATAAGGAAATGAACGCCAGGGCTTATGTCAGTCGATTCAACTTTACAGGTCCGGATCAGGAGAAGAAAGTGGGTGTCTTATCAGGTGGGGAACGTAACAGGGTCCATTTGGCTATCACACTCAAGCAGGGGGCCAACCTTATCTTACTTGATGAGCCTACCAATGACCTGGACGTGAACACACTCAGGGCCCTTGAGGAAGCTATAGAGAACTTTGGGGGTAGTGCAGTAATCATCAGTCACGACCGGTGGTTCCTGGATCGTGTGGCTACGCATATCCTTGCCTACGAGGGTGACTCTCAGGTTTATTGGTTTGAAGGTAACTACTCTGATTATGAGGAAAACCGTAAGAAGCGGTTAGGTGACCTCGAACCTCATAGAATTAAGTACAAGAAGTTAACTAAGTAGGTTCATAGACCACTTCTACGAAAGTGGTCTTTCATCGGTTCCAGATAGTTGTCTATCCAGCCCTGATGGTAGTCTGGCTGTCCTTCGGGAATCTCTGAGTGCGTCAGGGTCATCAGGCAGCCGTTGGGGGTTTCTTCGAACTCAATTTTAATGGTTGAGTCAGGGTCGCTGTCTTTGAAGTCTGCAGTTCTCCATTTCTGAATGATTTCTTTGGGTAAATTAAGTGAAATATTAGTGCCTTCGATATACCCATCCCAGGCAGTGAATTTTTCACCTTCAGCATCACTACAATGTGCTTCACCACCGGTCATTTCGCTATGGGTTTTACTATTGAGCCATGCAGCATAAAGTATATGAGGAGACACGGGGAATTCCTGAGTTAGTTTAACAGTTTTCATAGGCATTCAATGAGATCTATAAGATGAACGAGCTCCATAAAGTTAGGTCTTATTGATCATTACCAGCTTCTGCCTGTCGGACTTTTGTACTGACTCAATGAATTCTTTCAGCTTTGGGTAGATGGATGGACTGTATTGTCCTTTATAGAGGGTAAAGGACCTGATGAAGGTATAGTTATTTTCATTTCTAATCACATTGATGGAATAATCCCCAAAATCAGATTCGATTTTATTGTCTGCAATTGGTCGTTCGGGATGGAAAAACTGGTCGAATGTAACATGAATAGTATCCACCTGGGTATAGGGATATCTGATTTCCATGGGAACCTTCCGCTCGTTTTCTTTCATATTGATGTAATCAATATTTGTGAATACAAAGGGATTGAAAAACATGCGCCTTCCCATCAATGAGGCCGAATTACTTATTTCCAGTGAGGCTTCAAAACTTCCATGGGGAACCTCCGCACCATCGATCTCGGAAATATAGAGGTCCAGTAGTTTTACATCTCCCCAGCTATGATTGTCGACAAACCAGTCTGATTTTTCTTTTTCTGTTTTGTTTACCACTTGTATAAAGCCATCTTTTTCAACCTCAATGCCTGTAAAGCTCCTCCTCACTTTGCAAGCTCCAAATCCGTTCTTGTCAATGGTCATCCGGATGTTTGTCTGCTGAATATTCTCATCGGGTTTGTATGATCGGGTCCTGATTATTTTACTATTGTGCCCATCGATGAGTAAAGCGTCTCTGTCACTGGTAAATGTGCCCAGATACCCAAATGGATTGGTCTGAGAGGTGCATTCTAACCATACAGTATCTGATTCCAGAGGTACGGTGAGGATGGCATGATTGAAATGCGCATTGGGAAAGTCTCCTTTGATGGCGCTTGAGCTACGTCCTGCCTTGATCAGGGTATAGTATGACTTGATACCAACTGTTTCCAGCAGGGATTTTGTGTAGTACGATAAAGCTTTGCAGTCACCATATTTGCTGGTGTGAACAAACCTGCTCTCAAAGGGTTTCCATCCTCCTATTCCCAGTTGAATGCTTACGTATCTGGTGTTTTGCTGCAGATACTGGTAGATCTTTTTTGTCTTTTGCAAGGGTGTATCTTCCGGGGTTACAAGTGCCATGATATTTTGTTTGTCAGCCTCTGTCAGCGTATTTTGGGTGCTATTCAGCCCATGGATCCATGCACCAAAAGATTGCCATGTAGAAAGGTCGCCAACAATTCCATTCATCTGGAATTTTGCCGGAGCCACCATGACCGATGGAGAATAGTCCTCAATATCATATGAGTAGCTTTTGAATGTATAAGCAGGCAAAGAATCCACCTCCCATACATACCTGAAATGGTTTGTCTCCTCCATGCTATCTCTGGCAGGAATATTAGCTTTATAGCGGAAAGGCTGATCCAGAAAACTTTCAATGATTAGCCTTGAAGAGAGCACCGACAGCTTCTCATCCTCTTGAGCTATCCACCGCGGGTAATGCAGTGATCCACTAAAAAGCATTGAATATTCTACTGAAATGAAATATGGAAATCTTCGCTCATTGATTTTGAGGTATTTTACCCTGTTGTCTGTAGTCATATTCGATCCACTGGCAGAGTAGTCCTGAAAATCTTTGAGTTTATAGGATTTTATTTCATTTAGGTCACTGTCCAAAACTGATATTTTGGCTGACTCGATTTGCTGAAAATCATCGTAGTACAATTTGATTGTGTTGGTATTGCTTGCATATTTATCCAGAACACATGCCATGTACGTTCTGGTAAGATTGGATTGATCGATGCCTTTGATGATAAATTTTGTCTCATCAGTCAGGATGATTTCGTGGGCCCCTTCGGTGAATAATTTGAGGTTGTTTAGCGCTGGCTGCCCAACTGATAAAAAGCCGGACAGCCACGCTATGATATACAGAACACGAATTTTCATTGAACTTTTTTGAGTACCACCACTTCATTGTTTTTATCTGCTGCCATCTGATAGAATTGCCTCAGATAGCCATATTCATCAGGTGAAAAGTCTTGCTTGGACAATTCGAAGTTGCTGAGAATTGTAATTGTACTTCCCAGTTGAGAAGCTGAATAGGTGAATCTTCCTGCACCTTCGGGTAATTTCACAATGGCCGTTTGTGGTAGTTCTGCCACGTAGTTTTCCGGCACTTCAATTTTAGCGATCACTACATTCCTGTTCTTATAGGGAAAGTCTACGGGGGATATCCTTTCTTCTCTCACAAATGGATTTTCCATGATCGTTCCATAAGTAATTGGCTGCAGATAAATAATGCCCGGGTCATCAAGCTCTCGGGATATTTCGAATTCAAATTTAGTCGTGTCAATGAATTTGGAAGTGTTTAAAGTAAAGTTGGAAAACTCCCATTCATCAAATGATTTTGCCAGATCGCTGGTGTATTCCTCCTCACCCACACGCTTATACTTTGAGAATGTATTCATGGATGAGTAGTCCCGGTGCTCTACATTTACCTTCGTGTGGATCTTATCTTCGGCTACACTCATGTCACAATTCACAGATGAGGTCGTAGAAGCATTTTCTTTGAGGTTTACCCATTGCCCGCCTGTTTCACTGACCATCCAACCATTCCCATTCAGACATCTGTAAGGTAATATGCCAAAAGGCATATCCGACGCTGCATCACACAGATAAAGCTGATCGTCAATAGTTACTGAAGCAATCACATAATTAAAATCCTGGTAATTGGGGTAGGCCGGATGAACAATACCGTGACCTCTCGTGCTTAAAATGATGGGATTGGACTGTATACCAGCCTCCCGATAAGCAGCTACAAGGGAAAGGTTGATGTCCGACACACTCCCCTCTTTATCACTTAATGTTTTTCTTCCCACATTATCGCTGGAAATGGAATACAACTCATTCCATGAAACATTCTTTTTTAGCCAATAGTAGAGCTCCTGCGCCTGTACAAGCTGAGGGGAGCCCGCCAATTCTTCAATCTTTTCTTTTGCGTAGTTTCCTTTTCTGAGTGACTTGCCAAAGCTTTCCCGATCGAGCAGTGTAGCATTGAGTTTGTCATAGCTTCCTGCCATGTGCTTTAAAGTACTGTTCGGGTATTGAATGGTCATCAGCTGAAATTCCAGTCGTGCTGGTAAATTCGGTTTGTTGTTCATGAATGGCTCTTCGATGACCGGAGGTATATTTTTACCAATGTATTGTAATTTTTTACTGATTGAGGTCAGGGTACTGGTATACTTGGGATTCGGGTTATCACCTGTGGGCAAACCTCTGGAAGTGATTGTGAATTTTTCTTCGAAGTTCTCTTCGAACCGCTCCAGTGGGAAATAATTACCTACCTGGTTGATTTGATAATAATAGTACTCCGGAAGCACCAGGTGAATGTCTGAGTAAGCGACCGGAATGTCCTCCTGGAAATACCAGGTATCCAGATTGCTGATGAAATCGGATTTTTTGCTATAACTATATTCAATGACTGAACCTTCTCTTACATCCGGCAATGCGAAGCTTACTTCCACCCAATAATCGTTGAGCCTGGTCTTATATTCCTCATCATTGGTAAGCTTGGTTTTTACCTCTTTGCCATCCACCAGGTTGTAGGTGAATCCTTTGACCTGGGTCAGCTCCTCCTTACTACTCCCTACAGCAGGCTCATAGATCCTAATGGAAATATTGGCCTCTTCTTTTCCGGCTACTTTAAATATTTTCTTTCTTACTGTGACATCATATTTATACTGAAACCCCTTGTCATTCATATAATGAAAGTTGATATCAGCAAACTTGCCAATGATCATTGATTCAGCTTCAGGATAAAAGTCACAGGACTCCATTTTGAGCTCTTCTTGTGAAATCTTTCCGTATTTAAATGGTCGTTTTTGAGCATAAATTAACAGTGGGAAACAAATGGCGAGGATTACGATATAATTTTTCATGGGATTAGGGTTGATGATTTTATCCTTAAAATAAAAAAAGTCCTGATCAGATCAAGGCTTTTTATCGAATAACTGAATAATATTTTTGTATAAAACACTTCCCGTCCTGCAAAAACTTAATTTTTAGGTTAATTCCATGCTAATATTTCTTCAGCAACCCGCTCTGCTTCTTCTTCCTGGGGAAAATGCCCGGCATGGGCAAAAGTGATGGTCTTCGATTTTCTGAAAGCTTCTGCAAACCTGCTCAAATATTTTGGTCCTAAGAGAGGATCTTTCATTCCCCAGAGGAACAGTGTTTTTTTAGTTTCGAGGGGCTTTTTCTTTTCCCATAGCTCCTGAAACCAAGCCTGGTCGTTGAGTAGAGACTTTGTGAATGCCACCATACCTTCTCTCTCCTTGCTAGAAGGAAATGGCCTTGTATAATGTTTGAGCGTTTTCTTTGAGGGCTTTTGATAATATACTTTTGGTAAAATAAACCGGGCTGAGAAATTTAACTTCCGGTACAAAAAGGGGAGCAATGGATTTTTTAAAACTTTACTCATCTTCTTAAAATCCGGTTCATGCTCAGCACTCCATAGCCAGGAATTCATCACTACAATTTGTTTGATTCTGTCAGGATAATTTATGGCAAAATTTAAACCTATAGGTCCTCCGAAGTCGTGTACTACAAGGGTGATGTTTGCCAGTTCCTTGTCAAGGATAAATTTTTCGAGTGTTTTGGAATGGTTAAGCGTAGTGTAGTCATATGACTCAGGTTTGTCCGAAAGCCCAAACCCCATGTGATCAATAGCGATGCAACGAAAATGGTTACTTAGTGGCTTGATGACATTGCGGAAATCAAAACTCCATGATGGAGTGCCATGTACATACAATAATACCGGCCCTTCCCCTTCGTCTACGTAATGCAGGTCATAACCATTGATGCGGTAATAATGTGGAGTAAATGGGTATTCAGTCTTGTCGAGCCATTGAAATTGTTTTTTCATCCTTCAAAGCTCGAGGTAAAACGTAAAATAATTCTTGGTATAGACCAAGCTTAGATTTTGACTGAATTGTAGAGTTTACTGAAGTTAGTAGCCTCGATATTCAGGTATGATGCAATGTATTTGTGTGGGACAAGGTGGAGCAGGTGACCACTTCGGGCACAAAAGGCCTTAAAACGTTCTTCAATGGTGGTGGACTGAAGCTCAATGTGGCGGTTGATCACTCCTGCAAGTAAGGCCTCACTCATTTTCCTGAATAGCCTTTCTATGTTTTGTGATTTATCGAATAACAGCTGCAAAGCTTCAAAGGAAAGGTAATCCATTTTGCTGTCTGTAAGGCAAAGGAGAGCGTAGCTGGAGGGTGCCTGGAAGGTAAATGATTCCGGGATAGCGCAAAAGTTGATAGGGTAGGTAAAGGCAATCACGTGCTTGTGCTTTTCTGTTTCATAAAATGACATTTGCACGCCTTGCTTCACGATGTACAGGTTTTTTTGTACCTGGCCGGGCATGATGAGGAATTCACCTTTTTGGAAAGATCGTTCTCTTAGGGAGGTTTTTAAGTGTTCGAAATCCTGCTTACTGATCGCATGAAATTGAGAGAGGTATTCAAAAAGATCCATGGCTGTGGTTTGATGGATTTACCTGAACGCTTATGTCTTTAGTTCCCCTTTCTCGGAGAGCATGATAGCAATAGGTACCGTTGCCGGAAACTGAGAAAATACAATGATCATGATTACAGTAATGGGAATACTCAAAATCATACCAGTAACTCCCCACAATGCGCCCCAAAAAGAGAGTGCCAGGATCGTTACCAGGGCACTTACATTCATCGAATTCCCCATGAGCTTGGGCTCCAGCACATTACCCACCAGCACCTGTATGGCACCTACCAGCACCAGCACCAGCACGCCTGGGCCAAATTCGCCAAACTGAAGTAAGCAAAATATTGCAGGGAACAATGTAGCAATCAAGGATCCTATGGTTGGTATGAAATTAAGGAGGAAAATCAGGAATGCCCAGAAAGCTGGAGAATCAATGCCTATGAGTAGCAATACGAAATAGCTCAATACACCTGTTATCAGGCTGACCAAAGTTTTTAGTCCCAGATATTTGGCTACAGAGAATTCAATCCTGTCCAATATATCTGAAACCTTCTCATATTGTTCTTTAACAGCCAGTACTTTTTTGAGCTTGGTCTCAAAATGGGTTTCTTCCAAAAATACAAACAAGAAATAGATCAAAATAATAAAAGTGTTGCCAAGGATGTCTGCAAGCGAAGTGAAAATAGAGCTTAAAAGCCCACCAAAGTTGAAATTACCGACGTGAGTAGCCAGAAACTCCATCAAATCAATATTCAGAATGGTATTAATTTCATCAATTAGCCCGTCCACATTTTTTTCGTACTTGTCATAGGACCTTGCCAGGGTCTGGATGCTCATCGTAATCACTCTTGAGATGGCTCCCAGAGTGATCAGGATAAACAAAGAGGTAATTAAGGTCTTGGCCCATGACGGGAATTTATCCCGGACAAACCTGACCCGGTCAAGTAAGCCTTTGAGCTCTCTTACGATGAACCACAGTAAAACTGCAAAAACAAATGGCACAATGAGGTCCTGGCCAAAAGTAAGCACGACTACAATGGAGATGGAGACAATAAAAAAATAGGCAGTGTTTCTTAGGCTCATGGTGTTTGTCAGGTTATAAATTTAGCTGACTTCTAAGATAAATATCATAAAATAACCTTCCTTCTCACATATTAGATGTTTTCATTGAATCGATTAATTCTAGTGAAGCAATTCGTATTTTCGACAAAATTCATCATATAGATGAGGTGCTTTTGAATCATTGACTACTCTCCAAACCCATAGGCCCTTTCCACCTTTGCGATCCTGATCTGATACTGGCTATACCACTTATCGCGTCCCTTTTTCTGGGCTTCCTGATGTTCCAGGTTGCTTTTCCATTGTTTGATGGAATCCAGGTCTTTCCAATAGGAAACAGAAATACCGATTTCACTTCTGGCAGATTCAAACCCCAGGTATCCGGGCTGTTTCCTGGCCAACTCTTCCATCTTTTGTGCCATCTCTGCATAACCGGTGTCTGATTGAGTCTTCAGAGAGGTAAAGATCACTGCATAGTAGGGTGGATCGGGTGTTTTGGCAATCATGGCAATGATTTTGGAGTGACAAAGGTAAATTGCTGACCGCGAACCTTATCTAATGTTTTCCAGCTATCCATTTGATATTCAATGCCGACGACTCCACAAGTAGGGATGTTGTCAATATTGACATCAGAGATGTGATTAGCCAGGTCTGTGAGTCCGGGATTGTGCCCGAAAATAGCTACTGAAGAGATATTGCCCAACCCGCTCAATGTTTTGATGATGCCATTGGGTGACCCATGATAAAAGGCCGGGTCCAGTACAATTTTCTCTTCGGGGTATCCCCAAGCGTCAGCAATGAATAATGCGGTATAAAAAGCCCTGCTGGCAGGGCTGGTAATCATCAGTTTTGGTGGATCCAGGTTTTCCTGGAGGTATTCCCCCACTTTCTTTACATCTTTTCGCCCCCTTTCACCCAGAGGCCTGTCAAAGTCTCTCAGGTCATACGACCAGGATGATTTGGCATGTCGGATGATATAAAGTGTTTTCATGGTTAATTGGGTAAATAGAAATTGAATTCCAACTCATTCATACACTTAAAGTGACCCTTCGGGCACTTCTGAAAGCCAATCTTAGAGCAGGGCCTGCATTTGATCTTGTTATTTTCAAAGACCGTAAATTTCGTGCGATAAGGATACATTCCAAAAGCAGGGATTGTGTTTCCCCAAATAGTGTATACGTGCTTTTTAAATGCCGCAGCCACATGCATCAGCCCTGTGTCGTGCGTAAATATCCAATGTGCCTGCTTCACAATCGACGCGGATTGATTCAGGTTGAACTTCCCGCAGGCATTGTAGATCAACGTTTTCTTACCCAACTCCTGTAGCATTTCTTCCATTTCTTCATTGCCCTCTGGGCGTTTAAAGAAATCTTCGATCTGTTTGGCACTTTCTACATCTTCCTTTCCTCCAAGCAAAATGACTGGTTTATTGATCCGGTCGCAGAGCTCAATCATGCGTTTCAATGGAAGCCTTTTGGTGGGAAATTTTCCGCCGATTACAAATACAGCATATCCATGTCGATGGGTCTCGGGCAGCCATTCCAGTTCTACCTCATCTTTTTCCGGAATAAAATAATCCAGCCCCAGACTGTCCATCTTTACCCCCAGGGCCTTTGTGGTATCCATGTATCGGTCTACAATGTGCTTGTTTGGTAGCCGGTTCCATTTAAAGTTGACCATGAGCCACTTGGCGATATTGATTTTATTAAATGTGTAAGTTTTCACTCCCAGCGACCAGGCTACCCGCTTGGTCCGCAGGTTATTGTGCAGGTCTATGATCACGTCAAAATGTTCCTTCCTAAGTGTTTTGATCAATTTCCCCAGGTTTCCATCAAGCAAATGTAGCTTGTCGATATATGGGTTGGTATTTAATATAGATGCGTAAGATGACTTGGTGGCGTAATGGACCTCAGCATCCTCCAGTTGAGTTTTAACGGTCCTGATCACCGGGGTGGTAAGTACGATATCACCTATAGAAGAAAATCGAAGGATGAGTATTTTCATTGAACAATGGTAAGGCTAAATAGTTGAATACCTTATGAGGTAAACGACTTTTCGTTGGTTTTAAAATTAGCCAAACAACTTTAATCATTACCTTTATGTTTTAACTAAAAATTTTCTAGATAGATGAACTACTGGCTGATCAAATCGGAGCCCGGAACGTATTCGTGGAGTGATTTGGAGAGAGATAAAAAAACACTGTGGGACGGGGTTCGGAATTACCAGGCCCGAAACAATTTAAAAGCCATGCAGGTAGGAGATTTATGTCTTTATTACCACAGCGTGAATGAAAAACAGGTTGTTGGTGTTGCTAAAGTAGTGAAGGAGCATTATCCTGACCCAACTGCCAAAGATGGAGACTGGGTGGTAGTAGACGTAGCACCTGAGCAAAAACTTAAAAATCCGGTTAACTTAGCTCAGGTAAAAGGAGAAGAGAGGCTATCGGAAATGGTGCTCGTGCGAAATTCCCGTCTATCCGTTCAGCCGGTCAGGAAAGAAGAATTTGACATTATCTTAGAAATGAGTCAATAATTGAATTGATGATATTGAGGTTGACGATATGGCTTTTACTTTTTGCGCCATTCCTTGTTTTTGCTCAAAAGAAGGAGGCGGAAGAAAGCAATTATATCAGTCAGCCCAACAGGATCGAGTTCAACATCCAGGATTCCGACACTGAATTTACGGTTATAGGAGGGGAAGAGCAGGGGCTGTTGGTGGTAGTAGAGACTTACGAACGCATCGGCAAAGGGTATAAGTGGATTCTACACATGGTAGATACCACCCTCAACGTCCAGTGGACCCGTTTGATCACCGTACCTTATGATAGCTATTTCAAGGGGTATGATTATTACAATGGATCTTTTTACCTGCTTTTCAATAAATCCAGATACCAGACGGTAGACTTAATGGTATATGAAGTGGATATCAGTACCACGAGGGTAGAAGAAGTAAACATCAGTACGGTCTTTCCTGTGATGCTTTCGGAGTTTGAAGTTTTGGGCAATAGCATCCTGCTTGGAGGATACGTAAATACACGCCCGGTGATGATTACTTACGACCTGGATGAGAAAGTGCCTCGTGTGATTCCGGGATTTTATGGTGACAACAATGACATCCTTAAGTTGATCACTGATGATCAGGCAGAAGTTTTTACTGTGATCACTTCCGAAAGGATGCGCAATAAGAAAAATAGCATCCGGGCCAGGACCTATACCTCTACTGGTACTTTGATTCAGGACAATATGATCTATCCGGAGGAAAAGAATTTAATCGATGGAGCTTCGACTAATTTCTTTGGAGGATTCCAGTATGTGGTAGGGACATACTCGAGGAAATCTTCGATGTATAGCAAAGGATTGTACTTGTCCAAATTTCTGAACGGGAGGCAACAATTCATCAAATACTATGCGTATGCTGATCTGAATAACTTTTTTGGTTACATGAAAGAAAGACGTGAGTCCAGGATCAAAGAGCGCATCAGAAGGAAGGCGGAGAAGGGTAAAAAACCCAATTTCAGTTATCAGCTGGTCGTTCATGATATCATCCAGCGCGAAGATTCTTATATTCTAATTGCTGAAGCATACTACACCCGATATTCAGGGTATTCTTCTTCCATGCCCTTTTATGGTTCCTATGGAAACTATGGGGGATATAACAACGGATTTCTGGGGTACAAGTACACCCATGCCATTGTGGTAGCATTTGACAAAGCAGGAAATATCATCTGGGACAACAATTTTGCCATCGATGATGTGGTCACTTATTCACTGGATGAATTTGTAACCGTGAATACCTATGAGGATAAAATCGTGTTGATGTATCTCGATGAAAATGAGATCCGTTCCAAAGTGATTAGTGGCAATGAGATCATTGAAGGTAAGACCATCAACCCTGTAAGGCTTACCTATGAAAATGATGAGCTGAGATCAAAAGATCCTGAGGTTGAAGGGCTTGATGAATGGTATGGAAATACCCTCTATGCCTACGGTGAACAAAGAATTTACAATGGCATTCGCGAATCAGGAATGACCAATCGCAGGATATTTTACATCAACAAAATAGAATATCACGTAGACGTGAAACCAAATTGACAATATGAGGCTATATTTGCCCCAGTTTTGTCATGCAAAAACGACTTCTGTTAGACAAGCATCTTCTCAAGGTCACAATCAGCCGGTTGTGCCAACACCTAATTGAAAATCACAATACTTTCAACGAGTCGGTCATCCTTGGGATGCAGCCGAGGGGAATTTTCCTTGCAGAGCGCATCAAATATGAGTTGGAGCAGATACTCAAAGTAGACATCCCGCTCGGTTATCTGGATACCACTTTTCATAGAGACGATTTCCGCAGACGCGATCAGCATCTAACACCAAACAAGACAAAAGTTCCATTCGTCATCGAGGACAAGAAAGTGGTTTTGATCGATGATGTATTATTTACAGGCAGGTCGGTGAGGGCCGCCCTGGATGCAATGACTATGTTTGGACGACCCAGTAAGGTAGAGCTTTTGGTACTTATCGACAGAATGTATAGCAGGCACATACCCGTAGAGGCAAACTATATAGGACGAAAAGTGAACACCCTGCCCAGCCAACGCGTGCTGGTGGAGCTCAAAGAGCAGGGCAAAAAAGATAATATTTGGCTGATGGACGAAACTGATACGGATGAGTGAACTGAAAACAAAGCATCTGCTGGGGATCAAGGACCTAAGTGAAAAGGAGATCCATCTCATCTTTGAAACGGCAGATGATTTCAAAGATGTACTGAACAGGCCCATCAAGAAAGTACCCTCATTGCGTGATGTCACCGTCGCGAATGTCTTTTTCGAAAACTCTACCAGGACACGACTTTCATTTGAGCTGGCTGAGAAAAGACTCTCTGCAGACGTTATTAATTTTTCATCCTCTTCGAGTTCCGTCAAGAAAGGAGAAACCCTGCTGGATACGGTAAATAATATCCTGGCCATGAAAGTGGACATGGTGGTCATGCGTCACTCCAGCCCTGGAGCTCCACATTTTTTGGCCAAGCATATCAATGCCAACATCATCAACGCGGGTGATGGTACCCACGAGCATCCGACTCAGGCCTTGTTGGATACTTTTTCTATCCGGGAAAAATTCGGAGATGTAGCAGGAAAAAAAGTAGTGATTGTGGGAGATATCCTGCACTCAAGAGTGGCCCTGTCAAATATTTTTGCCTTGCAGAAGCTGGGAGCAGAAGTGATGGTATGTGGACCCGCGACTTTACTGCCCAAACACATCAGGGAAATTGGGGTGAAGGTAGAGCTGGACATCAAAAAAGCGCTGGAATGGTGCGACATCGCCAACGTGCTCAGGATACAGCTAGAACGCCAACGGATGAGCTACTTTCCGTCACTGAGGGAGTACTCCCTGTACTATGGCATCAATAAAAAACTGCTCGACTCCCTGAATAAAGAAATAACGATCATGCATCCGGGACCTATCAATAGGGGGATAGAGCTAACCAGTGATGTGGCAGACTCGGATCATTCTATCATTCTGCAACAAGTAGAAAATGGTGTGGCCGTACGGATGGCGATATTGTTTTTATTGGCTGGTACACGCACATAGCATTTAAGGAATAAAAAAAGACCCGGTTCATAAAACCAGGCCTTTTTTGGTATGGGCATTGAAACAAAGCTTATGCTGATGGCTTTTTGTCCATCATCAGCAGTTCATTTAATGAGACCTCGGTGACATACTTCTTGACACCTTTCGACTCATAGGATCGGTTAATTAATTTACCTTCCAAAGCAATCTCACTTCCTTTCTTCAGGAACTTTTCAACAATATCTGTTTTCTTGCCCCAGACCACAATGTTGTGCCATTGCGTGTCTTCGACTTTTTCACCTTTATTGTTGTAATAAATTTCATTAGTTGCCAGAGAGAATGAGGCCATTTTTTTTCCGCTGTCAAAAGTTCTGACTTCGGGTTCGTTACCTAATCTGCCGATTAATTGTACGCTGTTTTTTAAAGTTGTCATGATAAATATGTTTTAGTTAAACGATGAGTCTCTGATTGGCAGATGACCCGGTGAAACAATCACCATGGCAAAGGTGAAACAGCTGGGAACAGTTACTCGGTAGGTAATTAATTATAAACGATTATAAACGTTTAAAAATGGCTAACTACCTGACAGTAAGAAACTTATTGATTGTAGAAAAGTGTAAATCTTTTCTTTCTTCGTTCAAAATGATTCCAGGAATCGTTGAGGATTGTGTTGACCAGAGAGAGGAAAACACTCTCTCTTCGAGTCTTTTGAGTTTCAAAATTCATAGCTAGTTTATACTTGGTTGAATATAAATATAGTAAAAATTAAGAAAAGAAAAATAATTTATTGCCAATCTAAAAAAGCAGTGCTAAACGTTGAGTTTTAGGTAAACGTTGTGTAATATTACTCACACCATTATGAATCATTTACCAGCTTGTTCAAATGGAAGACAAACGTTGCCTCGAATGTGGAATAGAGTTTTTTGGCAGAGCAGATAAAAAGTTTTGCACCGATTCCTGTAGGAATAGCTACAACAATCGCCTGAATTCAAAAGCTACCAGCTATGTTAAAGAAGTCAACAAAACGCTGAAACATAACTATTCAATTCTCAAGAGATTGAATGGCAATGGAAAAACCAGGATCCACAGAGATCGACTCCTCAAAGAGGGCTTTGACTTTGAATTCTTTACCAATACCTACACCACAAAAGACGAACGTGAATATCACTTCTGTTATGACCAGGGCTACCTGGTACTGGAAGAAGATAACATCCTTCTTGTAAAACGAGAACGCGAACGGGTCTGATTTGTTCTCACCAATTTCGTTCTGTATTCAGTTTACTTCTCTGTGTCCCTTGCATTTCGTCTCTTCCTTTGTGTCACTGCATCTTTACGTGAACCCTTCTTGCCAAAACCCCGTCTCTGCATCCTACCAGCTCCTATCTTTCATAAACTCATCCAGTTCTTCCCTTGACATCGGCAATAAATTAGGGTTTGAATCCAGCCACTTCAGGAAGTCCTTTTTGATAGCATCCGTCCACTGGGTGTCGATCTGTCCCGGAGTGTACTTTCCTTCTTTCAGTCTCTGTATACCAAACTGATCACGGAGAGCAACGAATTCTGCATTGATAATCGTAGCCTCAGCGAGGTGGGCAGGGATCGCAATGATACCTTCACGCTTGGCTAATATGATATCACCGGGCAAGATGGTAGCTCTACCAATCTGAATTGGGGTATTGAGTCCCATCAGCATCATTTCCTGAATATAAGACGGATCCCAGCCCCGAACAAAAGCATTAAAGCCTTCGATCTTTTCCAAACCTTCCAGGTCACGAAGACTACCATTAAAGATCACCCCGTTCTTAGACTTGGCATAGATCGCATTACCCAGGTTGTCACCAATCAAAGTTCCATCGATGATCTTGCCGTAACTGTCGGCGATATAGATATCTCCTTCCTGAAGCATATCGATGGGCCATGAGTTTGGTGCACCAATTCTGCCAGCCTTATGTCCGTCATTTTTCATCCTTTCTGCCAGCTCAGGTCGGTTGGGCATATACTGTGCAGTAAGTGCTCTCCCTACCATTGGCTTGTTATTGATGGTTTTCCAGTTGCCTTCAAACTGATTGTGATAACCCCGGTTTCTCAGGTAACCCCATGCCTCTTCGATAGAAATGTTCAATGCCCTTTTCAATAAGTCATCTGAAACTTTCGGGCGACCATCCTCAAAGCGTTCCCCTTTCCATTCCTGGGTATAATAGATCAACTTTTCTCTGGAGATGGTCTGACCGATGGCCAGGTTGGCCGTAAAGGCTACAAATAGGAGAATTGACAAATATTTCATTTTCATAAGGATTTTGATGTTTTGATTTACGAACATAAACTAATTCATTCAACAAAAAACTATTCAGTTTTATCATTCTTTTCGTCTCCCGGTGGACGGTCGCGCCACCAGCTGGCCAGGGTGGAGCCTGTGATATTCATCATTGGGCCAAAGACAGCTGGTGCCAGTCCAACAGTAGCCACTTTTCCCATTTGCAGTGCAATACCGGAGGCCAGGCCGCCATTTTGCATACCCACTTCCAGCGCGATGGTGCGGCAGCTTCGCTCATCCATTCTGAGGAGCCTGCAGGCCCAGTAGCCAAGGAAATAGCCAAAGGTATTATGGATAAGACAAGCAGCAATGAGCAACAGTCCTATCTCAAGTAAACTATCACGGCCAGCCGCAGTGATGATACTAATGATCACAGCGATACCCAGCATTGAGATGAATGATAAAGCTTTGTCCATGGTCTCCTGACTACCAGCAGCCCATTTTTTGAAGAGTATTCCACCGACGATGGGGAGGGCAACAAACCAGAGGGTGTTGGATATCATTTCCATGAGGGCAGTGTACAATCCGGCGTCACTGGTTTGAAAGACCATTACGTTTTTCAAAATGACAATGATGAAATAGCAGATGGCTTGAATGATGATATTTTTTCTGGACTGAATCCCATAGGCAATGGCGTTAAACATCAGCCCACCGATGATGGGAAGGATTACAATCTCCGTGATACCAATCATCATGTCCCAGAAATCAATGGGGACAAACTGACCGGCGAAGACCTTCATCAGCAATGGGGTCATGATAGGGGCTAGTAGTGTAGCAACAGCTGTCAGGGTGACGGACAATGCAAGGTTGGCCTTCGACAGAAATGCCATCACATTAGAAGCCAGCCCACTGGGCGATGAGCCTACCAGAACGATACCTGCTGCGATCTCCGGAGGAAATCCGAAGGTGGTTGCAATCGTAATGCCGATAACAGGCATGATAGTGAATTGACAAACAATACCTACGATGACTCCTTTTGGCATCTTAATGACCCCCTGAAAATCTTTGATACTCATTTGTGAACCCATCCCAAACATGATGATCTGAAGAAGGGGTACAATAAGTATTTTCAGGTCGAAAGAACCCCAGCTCTGAAAGATGGAGGGGTAAAACATGGCTGCCGATACGGATGAAAATATCCACAATGCAAAGGCAAATCCCTTAATCTGTCGTACACCAGGAGCACTTAAAGCCATGAGCACAAAGAAGGCAATGACGAAAGGTCCGGTCAATGTAGTGAGATCCGAAAAATAGGTTATTATAGCCAGAAGTAGACTCACCAGAGCGAGCCACATTAACATTTTAAGCTTCATTTGGGTCGGGTTAGTTTATTTGAATTTGTCAAGATTAGCCAAAAAGATCACTTTAATCAATATTTCTTAAATTTTTCGAAAAAGCTTCCCATCTTCAACTACCTCCAATTGGCATTAGAGGGTTACCACCTTTTGCATTTCCTGGGACTCATAGATGGCACAAATGATTTCAACGGCTTTGCGGGACTCTGTACCGTCAATATCAAATGGTTGATTGCTTTCGATAGCTTCCAAAAATGAGGCAATGTTTTTCTTATGGTTATGATGGGTCATCGCAGCAGGGTCTGCTACGCCACCACCTTCGTGGGTTTCACCATATTTTTTGAGAATTTCGGCATCTCCAGGTTTTGACGATTTTAAGTCCCAGACAGTGATGCTATCCTCTACTAAATGAATGGTGCCTTCACTTCCGGTGATTTCCATCTTCCTGAATTGTCCGGGGAAGGATGCCGTGGTACCGTAGATATGACCGAGTGCACCATTTTTGAACTTTACGATGGCCACACCTGTATCTTCTGCTTCGATGTCATGATGCAGGTGATCGGTGAATGCACATAAAGATGCAACAGGCCCCATGATATGTTGAAGCAGGTCGATCATGTGGATGGACTGGTTCATCAGGGCGCCGCCTCCATCGAGTTTTTTGGTGCCCTTCCAGCTTCCCGCATAATACTTTTCATCACGCCACCAGGGAACGAAAATACCAGCGAATGTGATGTGTCCCAGTCTTCCTTCGCTGAGTGCTTGCTTGATCTCCTGTATCACCGGGGTAAACCGATAATTGAAAATGCCCCCTAGAAAAGTTCCGGATTTTTTGTGCGCTGCGATCATCTGATCTACTCTTTCGGGTGTGATCTCGATGGGCTTTTCACATAACACATGAATCCCTTTTTGCGCAGCCAAAACTGTTGGCTCCAGATGAAGTCCACTGGGTGTAGCAATGGTTACTACATTGATCCCGGGCTCATTGAGGAGGTTTTCATACCCGGTAAATGCCTTGGTTCCATATTTTTCTGCCAGGATTTTTGCTTTTCCAGATCCACCATCACAAAAACCAATGATTTCAGTATCAGGGATTTCATTGATTGCCCGTGCGTGGAAATCAGCGATCATTCCTGACCCTACGATTCCAAATTTCCATTTAGCCATAGTTGTTTATTTGTTTATTTATGTTTCCAGTCTTTTACACCTGCCTTGATTTCGATGTCCAGCCTGTTGGCCTTTGGAGGGATCGGGCACGAATACCTTTCATTGTATGCACAATATGGGTTGTAAGCCTTATTAAAATCAAGTATAATAAAATCTTCTTGAGGAACTTTAAGGTCCAGGTATCTCCCACCTCCATAGGTCTCGATGCCATTGGTAAGATCAGTGAAAGGCAGGAAGAGGTAGTCTTCCATGGCGTCTACACTCAGTAGTGTCTGACTTTGATATAAAGGCAGTGTAAATTCTTTTCCCTTTAAGGTGAACATGGCTTCACCATATTTCACATAAATGGGTAACCGGTCGGTAGTCGTTGGCATATTGAATGGCAATTCATTGGGTGTCCTGATGAACCTGGCTTTTACCCTGTAGGTGGAGTCAATCGGGTAATATTCCAATCCGTCAAATCGCTTAAGTTCCTTTTTGCCCAGCGGAGAACCTTCTTCATCGCTCAACTGCGCATCCATCTCTTTTTGCCAGTCTTGTATCTCTACTCTATATGGATCGGTCTGTGCGGATACCGTACCACAGTAGAAAAAGGATAGAAAAATCAGCATTAGGACTTTCATTACACGCTAAGTTACAATTTTGATCGTTTTTGAAAGCTTAAGCATAGATTTGTATAAATTCAAACTATAAATTCCAGGTCAATGAGGCTGATTTACGCTATTTGTTTGTCGATGTTGATTGTGTATCATGCAGATGCCCAAAAGGGTATACATTTCGAGGAAATGGAGTGGTCTGAGGCATTGGCCAAAGCGAAAACCGAAAAAAAGTTGATCTTTCTGAATGGGATGACCGATTGGAGCCAGCCATGCAAGTTGATGGAGGAATACACTTTTTCAGATGCAGAAGTGGGGACTTATTACAATACCAATTTTATCAATCTAAATATTGATATGGAGGCTTTTCCGGGCTCTGAGCTGGCGGAACGATACCAGGTTTATTTATACCCATCGCTCCTTTTTATTGATGGAGATGGAACGGTGGTTCATAGGGGATGTGGAGCGATGGAATCTGCAGCTATGATTGAGTTGGGAGAGCGAGCCCTTGACCAGGAAAATCGACTGGCCGGGCTGCAGAAAAAATACGATGAGGGCAATCGAGATCCGGAATTCCTTGCCAGCATGTCAACAACACTCAGCGAGGCCTGCCTGGATCAGTCTGCATGGGTGGATCATTTTTTCAGCGAGTTGGATCAGAAAGCATGGACTTCAAGAGCAGCCTGGACCATGATCAGCCTCAACGTACAGGACCCATATAGCCCATACTTTCAATACCTGATGAAATATAAGGATCTCTATATTATGAACTTTGGAAAGGATACCGTAGATCAGAAAATCTATGATGTATTGCTGGGGCAGTTCACACAGATCTATGAAGGCGAGGATATCAGGCTTTTTGCCATCCAGGCACTTAGGAGCATCATTCAGCCTTTAGAATTTGGTCAGAAAGATGAGCTGGAAGCGATGGTCAATCTCCAGTATGCTGAGGAAAAGGAAGACTGGGATTTGTACTGTGAAAGTGCCATCAAAGTGGTGGCGCAGCAAGAGGTGGAGGATCCATTACAGCTCAATGAATTTGCCTGGAAGATTTATATTTTCTCAGAGGATGAGGAGCAATTGAAAACGGCAAAAGGGTGGTTGGATCCCCTGGTAAAACAATATGATGATCCTTCAATTATCGATACCTATGCCTCGCTGATATATAAGTTGGGGGATCTAAAGACGGCGATCAGATGGGAGAAAAAAGCGATCCGCCTGGCAGAGATGGCTGAAGATGAAGATCTGCTGCATTACCAGCTACAGCTGGAGAGATTTGAGAGTGGGCTGTAATTCTCAGGGATTGCCAGGGCAGGCCAAATGTCCAAAAGAAACGGAATTCTGAATCGAGCAAAGCGAAATGAAGAATCTCATGAACATGAGGGAAATCGAAATCGTTTTTCCTGTTATTCATAAGATTCTTCATTCCAAAAGAACCCTTCACTTTTGATCAGATTACTGCGAAGATGATTGATTTCTTGTTTTATTATGATGCATTTATTCCGTCCAGCATGACGGGGAAAATGTCTATTGGTTTATTATTGAAATCCTCTATTCAAGAATAATCCGCTCCTTTTTTGGGTACTTCACTTCATACCGCATTTCCAAAGTTTTTTGTTCCCCGGGTTTGATGGTCAGGTTCCAGGTGATCTCACCTGTGGTCTTGTTTAGTTTACCGCCACTGATCTCCTGAGGGGTGATTGTGATATCATCCCGGGTCGATACCGGAATCTGGTCGTGCAGGGTAAGGTTGATCGCAGAGGTTTTTGGATTTCTGATGGAAATTTTGAAACCCCGACTATCCACCTTATTAGATCCGATGAAACTGGACTTGGTATATAAGTCGATCTTGGTCCGCTCAATGGCGATGCCCGGATCTCTCCCCAAAGAAATTTCCAGCGTGTCAGATACGGAATAGGTATCCAAAAAGGATTTGCCTACATAGGTGCCTTCCAGGAAAAGATTAGCTTGTCCGGGTAACAGACTGTATTTTTCCCAATCGATGATTTTGGCTAGTAAAAAGGCTTCATTGTCCAACTTGGGCACTGCGTAGTACTCATAGATGGAGTTGATCTCATATTGCTCCAGGCTTACCGTAAGCTGATCACCATTGGAATCGATGGAATATCTTTCCTTCACTTCGATTTCCACCGTGGTTTGATTTTGAGAAATATTTACGGTTGGGGTGGAGGATTCCATTTCCACCTCCATATCCATGACAATTGATTCTTCCAGCATCACAGGCTCACTGGCAGATCTGGATACCGCTCCCATCGACTTGGCGTAAGGTGTGGGTCTTGGCTCAGGCTGATAGAAGTTGAGGTACCAGGTAGCTAGCTCAGGTGCGATTCCACTTTTGTTAGGGTTGCCATTGCTAAGCACCAGCTTCACGTTTTTCCAATCTTCGCGGGTGTTTTGGTATACCTCAGCTTTGTATTCTAACTGAATAGGGGAAGAAATGTCTTTCACCCGAATGTCATATTTGGGGAACCAACCGGCATTTTGCGTGAAGTAGCTTACCTCAAGCTCAGCCCTTGACCCACTTTTAGATTCTACATTTACAATGATCTCACTGGAAGGTAACTCATTTCCACGGTTGATCTGATTGATCTGGTTTTGGATTTTGGTTCGCTCTTTCTTAAGGTCCTCCAGCTTGATCTTTGAATCGATCTTGCTCGTTTCAATACTCATCAACTCCTCCATGTAGTAGTCAACGATTTTTGTCAGTTGATCATAAGAGATCCCAGAATCCGTTCCTCCCAGTTTTTGGTTTTCTTCAAGGAGTTTTTTCTTGGCATCCAATACAGACACGAATGAAGTTTCTGTATCAATTTGCCTGGTAAGCCTGTCTACTATTTTTTGTAGACTATCCACTCTTTCGTTTTTTATCTGTTCAGCGAGATAGTCTAATCTGTGATTGACCGAAAGAATAGTGAAATCACCTTTTCCATTCACCTGGATACTATTCTGGTCAATGAAAGGTGACAAAGACTTGATCACAAGCACACTTCTACCTGCAATAAGTGTTGTCTTTCCGGTTCTTGTAAGCTGTGCACCCTGGCTAAAAACCTTAGCTTCACTGATTGATGTACTGAGATTTACTTCACCTGGCTTTTGGGCTGATGCTGAAAAACCGATGGCCATTGCTATTATTATTATTATTATATACTTATTCATTTTCAGTTGTGTTTTCTTTTTGAGATGCGGGGATTGAAGGGTTTCCATAAAGTTGTTGAGGTTTTTATGAACGATTTTTCTTTTGATGTGTTTTGTTGCTCGTCATTTACTCTGGCGTTAATTTGGCCAATCGATTAAATTTAACTTTAAACAGATGCATAACAGAACTTTAGGTAAGAGTGGTTTTCAGGTAAGTGAAGTGGGGCTGGGATGTTGGCAGCTGGGAGCAGACTGGGGACAGGACATCTCTCACAATCAAGCATTTTCTATATTAGAGGAGGCAGTTGGGCAAGGTGTTAATTTTTTTGATACAGCAGATGTCTATGGTCTCGGTAAGAGTGAGCGGTTTATTGGAGCATTCCTCAAAGAAACTAAATCTCCTGTCAGGGTAGCAACAAAATTTGGGCGTCATTCATCAGTATTTCCTGATCAGTACACGGAGGAAGCATTGAGGAAATCCGTGGAGGGATCAATTGAGAGGTTGGGAGTAGACGCCCTGGATTTATTGCAGCTGCATTGTATCCCAACTCAGGAGCTGAAGAATGGAGAAATTTTCCATTGGCTTAGGAAATTAAAAGAGGAAGGACTGATCAGGGAATTCGGAGCCAGTGTAGAAACGGTAGAGGAAGGACTATTATGTTTACAAGAAGAAGGCCTATGTTCACTCCAGGTGATCTTTAATGTCTTCCGACAAAAGCTTACTGAAGAACTTTTGCCACAGGCTAAAAAATCGAATGTCGGGATTATTGTTAGATTGCCTCTGGCCAGTGGATTGTTGGCAGGGAAATTTACTCAGGACACAAGGTTTGCTAATAATGATCATCGAAACTTCAATCAGAATGGTGAGGTATTTAATGTAGGAGAAACTTTTTCCGGCTTACCTTTCGAAGAGGGTATTAGACTTGTGGAAAATATCAGGCAAGCATTTTTGCCGGAGGGCATGAACATGGTTCAATTTACCCTCAGATGGATCCTGGATCATGAGGCTGTCAGTACAATCATTCCGGGAGCCAGTTCGAAGGGGCAGGTGATATCAAACGCATCTGTATCTGATTTACCGCCCCTCACAACAGAAATACACAAGCAATTAGCTGCATTTTATTGGGACAAAGTCCATGATCAAGTCAGGGGTGTATATTGATTTCTATGAATTTTGGTGATAAATCAATTGAACGACCCCGGAATCATAGGGTCTGGAAGAGGATAATTTCCATTTTACAGATTTTGACCCTGGTGAAAATAAGGGGATCCCATCGCCTAAGCACACAGGCATCACGGTAAGGATGATTTGATCAATAAGTCCATGTTCCATCATTACCATGTTGATTTTTCCTCCACCAATGAGCCAGATGTCTTTTCCTTCCTGGGTTTTTAGATTCCGGACGAATTCGGGAATATCAGAGTTGATGAATCTGACAAATTCATTGTCTTTTTGTTTTGATTTCGTAAAGACATAATTGTCTTTGTCCGGATAAGGGAAAGGTACTCCAAACCCCAGGATTTCCTTGTAGGTACTATTTCCCATAAGTGTGGTATCAATGGTTTCCAGAAATTTTTGATAACCAAAATCTTCTCCCTCGATCATGAAGTCCTGATCTTCCAGCCATTTCACATCTCCATCCGGTCTGGCGATATATCCTTCAATGCTGGTAGCGATGTAGAGTATAAGTTTTCTCATTGGGTTGCTAATTCGTATAGTTTATTCACTGAGTTCCAGTTCCTGGTCGTGGCTTTCACCTTGAGCTTTTGTTCAAAAAAGTTGTTGTTCATCTTCGCTTTCCCATATCCATCCGGGGAATAGAAGTACACCAAATCACCTTTGATGATCATGACTTCAGGTGCATATTGGTCCGGATCTATTTTTTGGACGAGCATGGGGTTGGGTTCTTCTTCCAGGAATGTGACATAACAACGTTTTTCTTCCTTTCCCTGTTGCAAAAAGTCGTTGTTTGTCAAAACCTTTTTGAAATAATCAGCGGTTCTGACGATACACGGAACATCGAAGGTGAAGTCTTTTTTGATCTGGCCCTCTATCTTCTGTGCAAGTAGTTTTAAATCCGTCGCATGAGCATGGAATAAAATGTTGCCACTTTGAACGTAGGTAACCACATCTTCCAGTCCCAGTTGGGCCATGGATTCCCTAAGGTCAGCCATCTTGATGAGCTTTTGCCCACTTACATTGATGCCGCGAAGCATGGCAATATATTTTGACATGTTATTTGGTTAAAGTAGTGATTGGAGCAAGCTGCAGGTTGTAGAATTCTACTTCGGATCCTTCTGCCTGAAGGGCTATTTGGCCTTTGGATGCAGTGCAGCCATAACCAAAATTCACCAGGTCGTCATTCACCCAGACTTTGACAGAATCTCCTACACATTCCACCATCATGTCATTCCATTCTCCCAGGGGTTTTTCTGAACCATCCGTAAGATTGAGGATCCGGCGCTTCATCCCTTCGGTGATTCCCCATTCTTCCTGAGGTCCCCGTCTGACCTCCATATCGGGAACAGTAATGTCTTCAACGATACACCAAAAGTCACCTGCGTTTTCATGCATCATTTGCACTTCCATTGATTTGGGAAACATGTCATAGAGTGCTCTTGGAGTGGATGCATGCACCAGCACCCCGCAGTTTCCCGGTTCACCAACAAACCGGTATTGATAGGTGAGTCGGTAATTGCTGTAAACAGCATCTGTAATCAAGTGCCCCCTTGGCTCACCGAGACTAACCAGGACACTGTCTCGGACGATGAATGGGAAAGGTAAAGTGTCAGTTTCATCTAAAGCTGGAACGTCCGCATGCCATCCGGTGAGGTCTTTGCCATTGAATAGAGCGATCGTGCCGGAGTTTGACTCAGAAGATTGCTTTTGGTTTTCTTTTTTTGGAGTGCATTGTGTGATCGCCAATACAAATAAGAGGAGGATTGAGTTTTTCATGATTAGATTAGGTTTGAGTCAAATTTAACTAATCACCTCAAGATCTGTACCCACCCATTACAGACGTCCCCATCACTTAAACTGATGGAATAATAATAGGTGTCATTTGCGAGATCAGTCCCCTCCCAATTGTTTTGATAATTGTCTTGCTCAAAAAGTGACTTTCCGTTCCGATCAAAAACTTTTAGGTCCATTGAAAGGTCTGAGTTGATCACAAATGTGTCGTTGAGACCATCGTTGTTGGGAGTGAAGACATTTGGCACAAAGATCTCTTCGAAGGAAAGTTCGATGGTTTTATCAATCACACACAAGGTGTCAATGGTGAGACTCACTTCATATGTGCCCGGAGACTCATATTGATAGCTAAATTGGCTTTGTGAACTGAAGTTGCCATCTCCCAGGTCCCATTGATATGATGCTTCGGTTTCCGTGTTGTTTGTAAACAGGTATTCCGGTAAACCATTGCAGCTCTTCGTCCTGATGATCTCGAAATCCTCGATCGTCTCATTGACTACGTGTACGGTCATCTCTTCCTCAAAATCACATCCATTGGGAGTCATGATGTATACTTTATAGGTGGTAGTAGTGTCCGGGAAAGCGATAGGGTTTCCGATGTTTGTATTGCTGAGTCCGGTGGCAGGTTCCCATTGATAGCTCCCCCCACCAAATGCCTGGATGATCTCCTGATCTCCACGACAGATCGTAATATCCTCCATGATGGAAGTCTGATCATTATGCGCAAAAATAAATCCACTGGTTTGATCAACTGTCTGGCAAGTGTTTTTGTCTGTGACTGTTAACACGACCTCATAGGTGCCTGTGGTTGTGAAAGTATAATTGAATGACTCGGTGTCAAAAGTTTCCCCATTCACTGTCCACAGGTATTCTTCCCCTCCAATGCTGGTATTGGTAAAACGTACGGTGAATGGGATGCAGTCACTGTTGTAGCCGATTTCAGTGCTGTCCGCTTTGCTGGTGATAAAACGGGCCTTTAATGAGGCGAGGTCAAATTTGAAGGCGGCATTGTTGCACCGCTCGTCTCCGAAAATGTTTACTCCACGGTTTACCGTTGACCAGGCATTGGGGGTGGTAGGGAAATCATCCGTGGATCCATTGCATGAACAGACTGACTGATAGATAATACCTCTTTTGTCAAAACGACTTGTACCGCCATCCACGTGATCCCCAACCTCACCACTGGAGCCGTAGTATGTAGCATAGAGTAGTTCAGAGCCATCGGCAGAAAGGACCATCAGGTAGAAATCAGAACCATCTGTAGTTGGAAATAATGCATTGGGAGTGATGGGCATGTTGTGAGTATATCCATTGTTAAACGTGTTCACATTGTTGGTTTCGCCACCCCATCCACTCAGGAACAGGTTTCCACATTCATTGGCCAAAAAGGCCGTGGGAGAGATGTTAGGCAAAGATGTGCCGGAGCCAAAAACCGTAGAAAACAACGTCGAGTCCAGGTTTCGGGTCAACTTATGGATAAACTGGCTGCTGTTGAGATTGTTGTAAATACCCGGTGTGATAGGGTAATTGCCAGTGGTTTGTCCAAAGGCAAAAATAGATTGTGTTTCGTCAATGTCAATAAAGTATGTCTGGTCGTAGCTAATGGTCCCAAGAAAGGTACTTTGAAGGATGCTATCCCTGGCAAGGTCGAGTCGTGTGATGAAACCATCGGTATCGCCATTGTGATCAGCCTGCAATGCGCCTAATGTGGCAGGGTAGTCAGGGCTTCGGGTTCCTCCGGCCACGTACACTGTTCCGGCGGTATCTAATTTGATGGAATAGGCTGCATCTTCGTTTACACCACCCAAAAAGGAGCTCCACCTAAGTGCTGTAAGATCAGCGTTTAGTGAAAAAACGACCGCGTCACTGATTCCACCAGCGTACGTATTTTGAACCATGCTATTGACAGGAAAATCTGTTGACTCTGTGCTGGAAGCGACAAACACATTGTCATCCTTATCCACAATTACATCTCCTCGCATGTAGTCACCATAATTGCGGATCAGGCCATTGATAAGGGTTGCCTGATCAAGAAGCTTAAGAATGCCGTCATTTTCTGATCCGCCCACGAAAGTAGATGCGATCAGATCGCCATTGGGTCCCAGCTTTGTCAATACAATATCTGATCCCTGATTATAATCAAAAAAAATAGCGAATGGATCACCTCCATTGAATGTGGTGTCGTATGCATTATCGCTCACCGGATAGTTTGATGATCCGGTTGTCCCCAGTATGACGAGTTCATTGTTGTTGTTGACAATCAGGCTGTGAGGGGTGTCTTCCGAGGATCCTCCAATAAATGTGGCATATTCCAACTGACTCCCCGTGGAATCATATTTTAGGATGGCGATATCTGTGCTTCCTGAAAAAGATGTACCGTTTGTGGCTGGAAAGTTATTGCCAAAGACGATCCCTCCACTATAAAGATTTCCTTGATCATCAAAGCATGCCGTGTAGCCAAAATTATCCGAAACTGATCCCGAAAAGGTAGAGAAAATGAGCTCAGGGTCAATCACTACAGGTAGGGCTGGGTTATAAGTTCCTAACTCAAAACTTACTTCGTTGTTGATGAGCTGATACCCTGATTCTACAGGAACTTTTTGTCCGTTTTGTACCTGGTAGGATACTGGTCTGTTTTCTGTAATGGTGCTGATTCTGGATTGCGCGGTGATGCAGCCATCCTCAAAATTCAGGTTTACATTCCCATCATAGCGGTACCGGATACAGGATGGGTCGGCACCGGGTTTGATGATCAGATCGTATTTGAGCCTGCCCTTGTTGTAGTAATACACCAGGTCAATACCGTCATACAGATCGTGATAGGTCACAGAGGCGTAGGCTTTGTTGCCAGATGTCCATCGGGAACGATCTTTTCCGAGGTAAAAATTATAAGTTTCTACAGAAGGACTTTCAAAAGAAAATTTTGGTGAAGGGTTCGCACCTAGAAATTGGAAAGTGACCGATTCCGAGACAACCTCCTGATCCAGCCTCCCTGATTTTATTTGATGCTGATGGACAAGTGATTGTCTATTGGAGATTTGGTGAATGAATTTGTTGCCATGTAATTCCAGGTGACCCCCAGGAATGGCAGTTTTGAATCTAATAGATGGATCCCATTGTCCTTTGTTTTCGATAAATACCCGATTTCCAAATTGAGCAGATAGCGATAGGGGTGACAGTACGCATAGCAAGAGTATTGTTTTTAAAGTCAATGCCTTTCCGGATTTTCTGAAGACAAACGCTATCGTTTAATTACTCAAAGATCTTGAACCACTTTACGGCATTGTGATAAAAGATTTTATCTACCACCTCACTTGGTAGCTTCAGCCCTTTAAATTCCTGAGCCACCAGGTCGCTGGTCATGGATTCATCGGTCACAAAAAACTTCCAGTCGCGCTTCCAGACTTTAGTGTTCGTTTCATGCACTTCTTCTTCTGTTTTAGACCCACTGTCGGCCAGATCCGTTGCATAGATGATTCTGTCCTGGTATTTGATAAAGAAATCCCTGACTTTTTCATGGTCATTGGCAGTCTGGTAGAAGATCTGTCCCATACGTGCTGCCAGGTCAACAGACATCCTGGGGAATTTGTCCAGTCTCATGGCCAGTTCATCCACATCATATTCCAGACTCGCGACATGCGCCCCGATAAATCTTAGGTTCGGGTTTTTGATCAATCGGTTATCCCTTGCTGTCATCTGGTCTGCATGGGAGGGCATATTGGGGTGCTTGTACATATGATATTCCGGGTGTCGGCTGAAATACCCGCTGTCATTTTTGGTTGTCATCTTATCCAGTGGCAGCCAGCAGTTCAACGGTTCACCCAGGTGACCGATCACCGGAATGTCTTTCTCCTCGAGCATGTTGAATATCGGGTCAAACCCAGGGTCATCCAGCATCACGAGGTCGCCCTCCTGGTTTCTGTATACCATTCCAATATTTTTCCAGAATTTGATCCCAATGGCCCCCTCAGCAAAGCTTTTATCCATCCAGGTAAGGCTCTTGTCCAGCCATTGATCATCGTCCCATCCCCCCATGGATATGGAGGTGGCAAACTGAACAGTTTCAGGGTGGTTGTCCATCTGATACTTGCTGAAAGCATACCTTTCTTCCACCCATTCCCAGGTGTTTCTTGAATCAACTACTATCGTGAGCAGTTGGAAGTTATTTGCTTTGGCTGATTTGACAAAAAAGTCATTTTCAGTCATGATATGGACATGCGTATCAATCTTTTTGACATCCTTGAAATCTTCAATGGTGTAGTAGGTTTCCTTTTTTTCAGTGGATGGCGAGCAGGATGTACACCATAAAGCGATAAAAAATAGGATGTGGAGCTGCAGATTTTGAATTTTCATAGTAGCACGGTATATCACTAATTTAACATGAGTTTGATATAAGTGCCCAATAAATGTAAAATCAATTCATCAATCTATTGTCAAACTCAGCAGGGTAGATCTGCAGGTCAATGACTGGGCTTCCTGAATTATAGCTTAAGCTCCATCCAGAGATCACAGCGTTTGTACTTGGTGTTGGGGTCTGGCTCAATGATCCGGAATCCGGCTTTTTGGTATAAACTGATGGCAGGTAACAATTTTGAATTCGTTTCAAGGACAATGTTATTCATCCCCAGTTTTTGTGCATAGTCAATGGCACTTTGAATCAGTCCTTTGCCGATTTTTAATCCCTTATAGGCTGATAAGACCCCCATTTTTACCAGCTCAAAAGTACCTGGCTCCTTCAGGATCAATGCCACTGTACCCACAGCCTTCCCTTCCACCACAGCAAAAAAAATCTGTCCTCCCTTGTCAATCACTTCACCAACAGGGTTTTCCAGTACCACTTTATCCTGAGGTTCGATATCAAAATAGTCGGCCAACCACTGGTAGTTGATGCTGGCAAAGTCCGAAGCGTATTTCTCTTCAAACACAATATACGACACATCGCTTTTTAGGGGGCTTGCTTCATTCATTATCCGTGAAATGTTTGATTTGTTTTTCCTGTTCAAATTTCTTTTTATTGAAATTGTCAGATTGGTTTTTGGGGATCGAAAGACTTTGCCAGGAATTGCCCCTGATCATTTTGCCAATCACCACAATTTGTCCCACATGGTAGGCATAATGCGCCAGTTGTCGCTGTATGGCCTCTGTGACACTATGTCCTTCATTTCGAATATAAACAGTCTTTTCCAGGTCTGTCTCGGCTAAATCTTTCAATACGTTTTGCAAGTGTTCCCAGCCTTCATTCCATTTGGCACTGATCTCAGATTTATTCAGAAGGTCATCCTCAAATTCACTGTCGCGATTTCGCCATGGTTTCTCACCGTCCTCAGTCAAAAAGTTAGTGAATCTCGAATGGATATTTCCAACAACGTGTCGCACAAGGACTGCAATGCTGTTTCCATTTTCGCCAGGAGTCCAATGCAGGTCATCTTCTTCAAGCTGCTGAATGGTTTTGTTTCCCAGTGACTGATAGTATTGAGTGAGTTTTACGGTGCTGTTCAGAAAGTTATTTGACATATTTATATCCTTAGAAAAGTCTGGCTAATTATACGGATTAATGTAAAAACCGAATGCGAAAAATGATGTATATTTATTATGAATTAATTTCATACCCGCACTAATTAATTCAAAAAAAGAGGGAGTCCCTTCGCAGGGACTCCCTCAACTTTTAGAAAGGCGGCGTTTCTTTTATTGATGAACAGCCAACATCGGGATTTTAATCTTCATTGCGACCTTTTTAGTTTCACTGGCCTTGAACAAGCGTTCCAAAAATTTGTGATGACGTGGAAACATGACCAGCAGGTCTATGCCATGGCTGTCGATGTATTCAAAGATTCCATGGGTAGCTTTTTCATCAACTACCTGATGGTAGCTTAATTTGTGCCCAGCAAAGTAGGTCTCCAGCAGGGTTTTACTTTTACTGTGTTTAAAATCCATCCTTTCATCTTCATGCCCGATATTAAAAATCTGCACTTCAGATCCGAAGGTATCCGCCAGCTTTTTTACAAGGTTAAAACTGCTGGGTTCGATCATGTGGAAGTCAGCTGAGATACCAATTTTTAGTGCGTCGAAACTAGAGACATTCTCAGGAATGACCAGCACCGGGACTTTCGCAAAGTCTATCACGGTGGTGGTGATCCCTCCAATCAGCTTTTCCAAGATATCATGGGTGCCTTTCGTTCCCATCACTACCAAATCCATCTCCTTGCCCTCGATCTCGGTATATATCGCATCGGTCACTACAGAGTGATATTGTTTTGTGGAGTATGTTATGTTTTTCAGATCAGGGAATTCTGATTCCAATTCTTCAAACGGATCATCATAATTTTCATAGGTATCAGCGACAGGTTGTACCATCGCGTCTCCCACTCCTACTGTAGCAGAAGGCAGAAAAGTTGAATGCATTATTCTTAATTGACTTTTCCATTTATCAGCCAGCTGTATGGCCACCTTCAGCGCATTTTTTGAGCACTTGGAAAAATCCATAGGGACGAGGATGTTATTTACTTCCATGACTTTGTGCTTTTTTGATGTATTAACAAATTAGAAAAGTATTGTGTTCTGTAAAATGATTTTTGTTTGTCCCTACATATGACAAGCGTCATTAGCTGATTGTTCATTCAGCCAATAAATGTTCAAACCATATATTTGCACTCTTATCCACTCCTTTTCTATGTATAACAACAAAAAGGTGGTAGTTGTACTACCTGCTTACAATGCGTCAAAAACCCTGGAAAAAACCTACAATGAGATCCCTTTTGATATCGTGGATGAAGTAGTACTGGTAGATGATGCCAGCAAAGATGATACCTCTAAAAAGGCAGAAGAACTGGGGATCAAACATATTATTACACATGAGGAAAACAGGGGTTATGGTGGAAACCAAAAATCCTGCTATGATAAAGCACTGAGTCTGGGGGCTGATATCGTGATCATGCTGCATCCGGATTATCAATATACGCCCAAGCTGATCTATGCCATGACAACGATCATTGGCAATGAGCTATATGAAGTGGTTTTTGGATCAAGGATCCTGGGGATGGGCGCACTCAAAGGAGGCATGCCACTTTACAAATATGTGGCTAATCGTTTCCTTACGTTTTTTCAAAATCAGCTAAGCCGTCAAAAACTCTCCGAATATCATACGGGATACAGGGCCTACTCAGGTAAAGTATTAAAAGACATTGCTTACGCCAGAAATTCGGATGATTTTATTTTTGACAACCAGGTAATAGCTCAAATTTTTGCCAAAGGCTATTCTATTGCAGAAGTTACCTGCCCCACCAAATACTTCGAGGAGGCATCATCCATCAACCTGAAGCGAAGCATCAAATACGGAATTGGCGTAATGGGAGTCTCTATACGGTATTTCCTACACAGACTTGGGTTTAAATGGAAGTTGCTCACCTGAGACAATGAATTATTTAGATCGACCATTTCAAGATGATTTTCCATTTCCTCAGGTTTTTATTCTGATCCTGGGGGCTCTCTTTTTTATTCCATTGTTAGGCAATGTCCACTTGTTTGATTGGGATGAGATCAATTTTGCGGAATCAGCCCGCGAGATGATTGTGACTGGGAATTATACCAGCGTACAGATAAATTTTGTGCCCTTTTGGGAAAAGCCGCCCTTGTTTTTTTGGTTGCAGTCATTGTCCATGCACGTTTTTGGTATCAACGAATTTGCTGCCCGTTTCCCCAATGCGGTTTGTGGAATACTGACATTATTGGTGATCTATAAGATGGGTAAGGATCTCTATAATCACCAGTTTGGGATGCTCTGGTCTATCCTTTATCTAGGAGCGTTGCTGCCCCATCTTTACTTTAAATCAGGAATCATTGACCCGCTTTTCAACCTGTTTATTTTCCTGAGTATCTGGAATCTCATCAAAGTGATGGCGCAGGACGAGCATAAAAACAGGTATGCCATTTTAGCAGGACTATTCGTTGGGCTCGCTATCCTCACCAAAGGACCTGTTGGTTTACTGATCGTCCTTTTGACGTTTTTGGTTTATTGGATCAGTGTGAGGCTAAGAAGAGTGGCGGGGTGGCCACAGGTATTGCTCATGGCATTAAGTGCATTTTTAGTTTCCAGCCTATGGTTTGGTCCGGAAACGCTAAAGAATGGTCCCTGGTTTATCTCAGAATTCATCGAGTATCAGATCCGGCTCCTTAGCACTTCAGATGCAGGTCATCGTCAACCCATCTATTATCATTTTGTGGTTGTTCTGATAGGTTGCTTTCCCTTTTCGGTCTTTGCTATCAGAAAACTCATTACAAGGAAAAAAGCTTCATCGCCACTACAGGCAGATAGATGGATGCGATATCTGTTTTGGGTGGTGATGATCTTGTTCACTATTGTAAAGACGAAAATCGTTCATTACTCATCGATGGCTTATCTGCCTCTGTCTTTTTTGGCAACTTTATACATTTCTGAATGTATCAACCACAAGGAAAAGCCAGACAAGTGGATTTTATATTTCAACCTGGTGGTGGGGGTGCTGTTGAGCCTGATGATTATTGGGTTAGCTATTTTACTTATCCGCAAAGACTGGCTCACTACACTCATCACACATCCAAGTCTGAGTGTGGATGTACCCATGGTAGGTTTTGAGTATTTAATCGGGCTATTTTACCTGGTGATGACCATACTCGTTTTTATCCTAATCATCAGGAATAATTTGATCCAACGTGGACTTGTTCTGCATGCCATAGCACTTGGTATAACCCTTTTTTTAAGCGCAGTCTTTGTAGTTCCCAAAGTGGAAGCTTATTCACAGCGTCCTGCTATTGGTTTTTATCAATCACTCGTGGGAAAGGATGTATACGTTTATCCGCTGTTCAAAACCTATGCACATTACTTCTATGCCCGTATTTCACCGGATCAAAGTACAGCGACCCATGAACGGGAGTGGTTTCTGAGCGGGGACATTGACAAACCTGTTTACCTGATCGAATACACACGCAGAGCAGACCGAATACAGACCCTACCCGAATGGGAGCTATTGTATCGTGAGGGCGACTTTTCTTTTTTCAGAAGAGATCCCTAGCATACTATTTAGCCCATTTAATGGTCACTCCTCCAAAGTAATTCCTCGGTGTACCCGGATAGTAATATCGTCCGAAAGCGTTATTTATTTGCAGCATAGAGGCATATTTTGCATCGAAGATGTTGTTGATACCGGCGTGCAGGTCAATTTGGAAAGGACTCAAATTGAGTAAATAACCAAATTTCATACGACCTACGAAATAGCTATCAGCATAAAGTGTGTTTCCATCGTCAATGGGTATATCTCCGGTGTATTGACCAGTGATATTTCCATATAATCCTTTTTTAGAGATCAGCTCGATGCCCGTGTTCACAGTTTCCTTGGGTGTGCCGGTCAGTTCGTTGCCACTGTAGTCATTGTCATCGTCTAAAAACTCGAGGAATTCATATTTCATGAATGCTCCGGTAATAAAATAATTCATCTGAACGTTGGAATTCAGGTCATGAGTATAGTTCAATGAAAGCTCGAGACCTAGGTGCCTTGTCTTGCCAGCATTGATACCAGTGATGGCGCCACTGAGATTCGTTCTACTGACTATTAGATCCTTGATGAGCATGTAATAGGCACTGACATCGTATTGCAATTTCCCATCCAGCATATATCCCCGGGTGCCCACTTCATAGTTCCACCCCATCTCAGGTTGGATATCCGGGTTGATCGCTCCATCCGGGTTAAGCGTTTCTTCCAGGTTGGGAGGGGAAAACCCATGGCTGATGTTGCCATAGTAATGGCGGTTACTCTGTGCATGATAAACCAGTCCCAGTCGGGGAGACAAAACGGGATCGAACTGGTAATTTCCACTGTTTTCTATGCTGTCTCTTACATACAGGTCTTTGAGCTGATATTTGGTCTTGTTGAAGTTTGCACCTGTCTCGATGGAGAATCTGGAAGACAAATCAAAGTTAGCCTGGAGAAAAAGGTTGTAATAATCCCTGTTTTCAACAAAGTCACTTTGATCCAATCCCAGAATATATCCGGAATTTTGCTGATATAGGTTTTCGTAGATCTGCTGTTTGTAAGTGTCCCGGAAATATTCCATGCCACCACTTACAGACCAGGGTAGCGTGCCCTGGCTCTTATATCGGAGGATGTTCCTGAAACCAGTCCCAACAGTATTTTCCTTTAAGATCCCCAGGGGCCTCGGCCGTGGTTCGAAAGCGTCCCTGTAACTCACAAATACGGAGCTGGTATTGCTAAACCCGGTTTTACTTCCCGTCGTATAACTCAGTCCCAACAGTACTTTGTCATATTGCTCAAAACCTTTGGCTCCTGCCCAGTTGGGGGCGGCGGCTGAGGGAATGCTGTCGTAGTAAGCCTGGTTGATAGAACTTGGGATAAATCCTTTTAGATAGATATAGTTACCAACAATGCTCAGGTGGCTGGATTTACCGGTATTTACCCTTCCCACAAGACCGATTGATTCACGCTCAAACTGGTTATTATCGCGATAGCCATCACTGAGCATCTTGCTATGAGCAATGCTGAAGTTGCTGTGGTTACCCCCAAAAGAAACCTTGTTTACCCATCGATTTAGTCCATAACTTCCTACGATAAGGCCGGATTGTACGGTTGTCTTTTGATAAGGGGCAATGGTGGGCTTTAGGTTGATCACTCCACCCAGTCCGGCACCATAGATGCTTGAATTTGGTCCCTTGATCACTTCCACCCTTTCTATCAGTGCCAGATCGATATCTTCCAGTGTGGTCTCACCTACACCTGAGGTTAACGGGATTTGATCAAAATAGGCTCGAATCTTATCAGTACCAAAAGGTGTACGTCCGCCAATACCCCGAATAGTGATTCTGTTGGTGTTTAATGATCCCGAATGCATATACACTCCCGGAATCCTGTTTAGCGCAGGAGTGATGATGGTTTGATCATCACGCTCCAATCCTTTCCTGGTGATGATTCCAATACTGGCAGAAGCATTCTTTAAGCTTTCATTTTGCTGTGAGGCTGAAACGATTACTTCATGAAGCTGTGTAGGCGCTACCGCTAATGGAATGGTAATCTGTTCTTCATCGGTGTTGATCCTGACCACCTGAGAATAATACCCCAGGTGATTAATGGATATATCTACAGGGAGGGTATCCACATCAATGCTAAATTGGCCTACATTATCAGCCAGTGTAAACAGAGATCCGGAAGAAATAATGGAAGATTCCAAAGGCTCCTGGTTGGCAGCATCAACAATCTTACCCTTGATGGTATGTTGGGCGTTGAGGGAGCAAAGGCCAACTACAAGCAGTAGTATGAAAAGGTTAATTTTTTTGGTCATAGTTATTTGGATACATCCATTGATGGATGAATGTTTTTAATTTTCAAGTACAAATCAAATCAAGACGCATGAAAATATCACTGAAACTCGAAGAACTTACCCAATTCATAGCTTCAATTGTTGTATTGATATATTTAGACGTAGATATTTCATGGTGGTTATGGCCGGTTGTATTTCTGGCACCTGATATTGGGATGCTGGGATATTTGACGAATCCCAAAATAGGAGCCTGGACTTATAATGTCCTACACTACAAAAGCGTGGCACTGATTGTACTGGCAATTGGGATTTATCTGGAGTTTGAAGCTTTGACAGTGGCTGGTGTAGTATTGTTTGGACATGCAGCAATGGATAGAACATTAGGTTATGGTCTTAAATATCCTGATGATTTTAAGCACACACACCTGGGAATGATGAGCTAGCTTTTGATCGCTTTTTTAGCGATTGTGAATATGAACTGTGAATAACTGCCCACTTCTGACTTCACCTGAATATGTCCACCCAGTTCCTCTACAAGCTTCTTTACAGTGGCCAATCCAATACCATTGCCCTGATTGCCAAAACGATCCTCAGCTTTTATTACCCGAAAGATCTCAAAGATCTTATCCAGGTGTTTATCCGGAATTCCCGGCCCATTGTCTTTTACACTTATCTCATAATAACTATCTGTCTGAGAGATTTTCACAACTATTTTAGGCAGGTCCTTATCATTATACTTGATGGCATTGGTGATAAGGTTGATAAGGATTTGATCCAGCGCGGTCTTATTCGTATGGATCTCTTGCAGCTCTGTTTCAAAAATCAGGTCACTTTTGGCGTCAGCTGTCATCTCAGTGAGTCTGATTCTAAGCTGCTCCAGATTGATTACATCAGTATTTTTTCTAAGCACTTCAGAGGTTCGACTGTATTCGAGCAGTCCGTCCACAAGCTCTCTCAGTCGATCAGAGGATCTTTTGAGCACTTGAATTACCTCTATTCCATCGTCATCCAGTTTATCCTCATAATCTGCCAGGAAGAGAGAGGCAAGCTGAGATATGTTATTGAGAGGCGATTTGATGTCATGTGCTGCTACCATGGCGAATCTCTCCAGACCTTTATTCTTACGGGCTATTAACTCGAGTGATGATTCAAGTTTGGATTTCACTAGTCGCAGTTCAAATAAGTTCATTACCTGCCTGGACAAAGCATGCAAGGATTTTAACTGATCCTTGGTGAGATGCCTTGGCTTGTGGTCTATCACGCAAAGTGTGCCCATAGGTAGACCTTCCTCGGAGGTTAGAGGGACACCAGCGTAAAAGATCACATTGGGTTCATCGACTACCAAAGGATTGTCATGAAACCGAATATCTGTTCGTGCGTCTTCTACAATAAAGATCTCTTTGTTATCATTGATAGCATGGGCACAGAAAGCATATTCCTTTGGTGTCTCTTCTACAGCAAGTCCATGGTGAGATTTGAACCATTGTCGCCTATCATCCAGCAATGAAACCAGTGAGATAGGAGTGCCACAAATCTGTGCAGCGATTGCTGTCAGGTTATCATAATCCTCTTCCGGGAGTGTGTCCAGGATGGAATAGCTATCGAGCTTTTCAAGACGTGACTTTTCTAATTGATGATCCAGGGGTTGTTTCATACTTCTGGCCTTGCTGCTGTGGGAATATGGTGTTTAAAAATTCATTTAATTGGATGATCGGTATTCACTGATTTCAAAAAGGTGTCCATCTGGATCACGAAAAAAACACCTTGTTTCCAGTCCCCTGATAATCGGTGGGGTTATAAACTTTGCACCCTTTCGCTTTAAAACTTTGTAGGCTTCCTGGCAATCTATCACACGAATAGTAAAGGAGTGGCTTATTGAATTGATATTCTGAGGAGGCTCAAAATGTACATCGGGTTTATCTTCGGTTGGTCCTCCGGGGGTCACCAGCAGTACCCAGTTATTCAGGAAGCTCAATACCACGGAGTCTCCACCATACTCTCTAAAGATATTGGCTCCAAGGACCCTGGTATAAAAGTCTTTGGATCGTTGAATGTCGCTGACAACCAAAATGGTGGTCAGGGCAGACTCTGAAAAGAAGTCTTTATCAGCCATCTAAGTAAATCTAAAACTTTGGCTTTGTAATTCC
This sequence comes from Cyclobacteriaceae bacterium, assembly GCA_965228595.1. Classification (GTDB taxonomy): domain Bacteria; phylum Bacteroidota; class Bacteroidia; order Cytophagales; family Cyclobacteriaceae; genus UBA7330. Next base: position 3,092,926 of record OZ245828.1, read on the forward strand.
GAATTAATTGTTGAATTGTATATAACCATTCAATGAAGTGGCAATTAGTAACCACAAAACATAGGGCACTATCAGCAATGACCAAAGTTTCATTTCAGGCCAGTAGTATGCAAGGAATACAATCATTAATAAAGTAAGTCCTGTGATAATGACCAGACCAAATGTAGGATTCTGCAAGTAGAAGAAAGCAGGGTTCCAGACCACATTTAAAATGAACTGAATAAGAAAGAGCATTATCAGCAACTTTTGGTTACTTACCTGCTTCCAGGCAACGGCCATGTATACGGTAAAACATAGCATAATAGAGAACCATGCTGCCCCAAACACCCAACCTGGGGGCGTCCAGGGAGCTTTATTCAGGGAAGCGTACCAATCGGAGGGGACCCCTTTACCTGTGAATAATGATCCGATCGCCAGCGCACCGAAATTGATGAACAAAAAAATGATAAGTCGAGCAAACATATCCAGTTAACTCTGAATCGAGATAATTGGTTTTAAAATATTATAGAGACCATCTTAATCGACTTTTCTTATTTCCAGCAAATAATTGGGGTCCACAGTCAATGTAGATAATGATGAGGCATTTTTCATTTTAATTGATTGCCATTCGGAGGTGGCCTCAATCCATATTTCAGGCTCAACTAATTTGATAGGCATTTCGAGGTACTCTACATTGGCAAGCAGACGGTAAATAACTTTTTTCTTTTCCAGTCGATATTCCAGGACAGGTATTGTCGGGTGACGCAGGTATTGATCAAAGTAGGGGTTTAGATCTCTTTCAAAAAATTCAGAACTAAACTGCACCAGGTTGCTGGAGTAGATCGTTTGATGATAGAAATTCTTGTTTAGTGCTCGCAGGTAAGCTTGAAATTTAGTGTCGTCACTGATCATTTCCCTTAGCATATGAATAATTGCCCACCCTTTGAAGTACATGTCATGGCCAGCATCTTTGAAAACGCCATAGTCAGAGATGAGTGGTTCCTTGTTCTTTATCTTGTTTGGCAATCTGGTGACAAAAAACTCACGGCCGGCATCCCTGCCCATCATCTCTTCTATAAACAATTCTTCGCCGTATGCGGCAAAACCTTCCTGGACCCACCGGTCGGCCATGTCAGACATGGTAATATTGTTGCCAAACCATTCATGCGCCAGTTCATGCACAATCAGTCGGTCTGTCTGAAGGTCAAGAGTAGTAAGATTTTTGAATGAAAAGCGACCTTTCTTAAACTTATTTCCATATGCAATGGCACTTTGGTGCTCCATGCCAATGTAAGAGGATTCAACCATTTTGAATCCATCTTCATAGAAAGGGTAAGGGCCCAACCATTTTTCAAAGGCATTAAGGGTCTTAAGAGACTCCGGAATCAAATGGGAGATGGCCTTATCGCGGTTATAGTCAAGGACCCAAAAGTCCAAATCCAGAGGGCCGGCAACGCCATCATATAGCTGATTGAAGTTAATGTAATGGCCTATGTAAAATGAGATGCCATAATTGTTGATCGGATTGGATACTGACCACGTATATGTTGTATGGTTTTCCGATTTTGATTGATTTGTCATACGTCCATTCCCAATAACCACACCCAGGGTATCTGGAATCGACATTGTCAGGGAAGCTCCAAGGTCAGGCTCCTCACTGTAGTGGTCTTTGCAGGGATACCAAATACTACCCCCTACCAGCTGGCAGGCTACAGAGATCCAATCCCGGTTTAAGGAATCTTTTGCCCAGACAAAACCTCCATCATAAGGGGCATTGGTGGATTCTTTTGGTCTTCCAGAATAGTAGACATTGATGATATGTTGACCCTTTAATTTTTCCGGGACTTTTACCATGTAAGCTGAACCAATTCTTTCAACATCCAGGTATTGGCCAGCCAGTACCGCACTATCTATGGTCAAAGGATCCTGGAGATCTATTTGCATATAGGGTGTATGTTGCTCATTAAGTACTTTGAAACTGATTGCATTTTTACCTGCGAGGGTTTGCGAGGCAAAATCCATATCGAGCACAATGTCATAATGCAGTACATCCCACCATCCACGTTCATTTGTGATGAATCCTTTCAAAGAATCCGGAGAGGTGATCTGAAATTTATGTTGCGCAACTGAAAGGTAGGAAATGAAAATCAGAAGGATAGTGCCTGAAAAAATTTTGAATGTCATAGGGTTGATTAGGGTTATTTAACCTCCTTGATCTCTGATATAACACGCTCTATATCAAAGATCCTGGAACTATCCAGCTTGGAATGCACCAAAGAATCAATATGTCGGTAGGCGCGTAGTTCGTCCTGAATTTCGCCATCATTGGCATATTTCAGGGCGTTGTGAATATGTTCATTGGCATATTTGATGGCATAACCTGCGTCCTCTGCATCACCTTCCAGAAGATACCTTTCTGAAAGTCTAAGCTGTGCAGTAGCCACTGAATTGAGAGCAACAATAAAAGCATGATTGATGTGCGAGTAATTCACAATTCCATTCTCTATCTCTTTACGCACTTTTTTCAAATCCATGAGTGCATCATCAAGTTCTTTAATGCTAAGTGTATCAGAAACCTCCTCTATCAATTCTATGGAATGTATCGCACTGTTTAAGTGATAAAGACTTCTTTCAATCGAGTTTTCTTTGATATAAAGCCTGGAATTATTCAGATGCAGGTCGGTAGCCAGGTTTAGGTCTGTGGTGCCGGGGTGTTTTCTTTCCTGTACAACCTCATAATAGTGAAGAGCGAATACACCGGCGAAGATCAATACGAGTAGACCAAGATATTGGGCGAGGTTGCTTTTCATGGGTCAATTTGGATTAGAAGTGAAAGTTAGAAAAATCTTTTGATTTTACCTTAAATCGCCACAAATCATGCAAATCCAATAAAATTCGGACACATTTGCATTCCATCAAAAATCGTGGTGCAATTTGATCAATTTTATTAGGTACATGTTTTGCGTGATCTGGTCTGTTCTGATGATCACCTTGTCGATTATTCTAATGATCATATTTTTCAACAGGAAACTACCTGTGGTGATGGCCCGGACCATGTGGGCTCCCGGTATTCTGTGGGGTTGTGGCATTCGGTTAACCATTCATAATGAGGGTTTTGATACAGCGAAGCCCCATGTTTTCGTTTCCAATCACCTATCCTATCTTGACATACCGGTTTTGTTTAGAGCCATACCTTCCAATCTTTATTTCATTGCCAAAAAGGAGATCCAGTGGTTGCCATTTGTTGGTCAATATATGATGGCAACAGGGATGCTTTTTGTGAATCGTGACAACAAGCATAAAGCTATACTCAGCTTGAAAAAGGCGGCCCAGCTAGTAGGCAAGGGGAGAAGTGTTCTAATGTTTCCCGAAGGCACCAGGAGTAAGGATGGAAAGATCTATCCTTTCAAAAAAGGACCGTTTCACCTGGCCAAAGATGCAGGGGTAAGTGTGGTTCCGGTTTCGATCAGTGGGACAGACAAAGTACTGGATATCCATTCCGGCAAACTCACGCCGGGAGAGGTAAAGGTGAATATTGGAAAGCAGGTAAATCCGGATGACTATCCGGTTATTCAAACGTTGATTCGGGAATGTCAGAACAGGGTGGAGGAAATGAAAGCCCAATAAAAAGGCTAAGATCAATCGAAGATCCCAGCCTTTTTGATGTATGAAAAGTTATCAGATATTTGGTTGCGGAGTAATTCTTAAATAAGGTTTAAGTTCCTTATGTCCTTTGGGGAATTTCCCTGGAATTTCCTCATTGGTCACGGACGGAAGTATCACGACATCCTGGCCATGCACCCAGTCAGCAGGTGTTGCCACACTGTGATAGGCTGTCAATTGCAGGGAATCAATGACTCTGAGGATTTCACCAAAATTCCTTCCTGTGCTTGGAGGATATGTGATCGTTGCTTTGATTTTCTTATCCGGACCAATAAAGAATACTGACCTTACCGTAGTATTGGCCGCTGCATTGGGATGGATCATGTCATACAAAGTGGAAACTTTCTTCTCAGGATCCGCAATGATTGGGAAATTCACTTCCACATTTTGTGTCTCATTGATGTCCTTGATCCAGCCCTGATGAGATTCCAGGTTGTCAACACTTACTGCCAATACTTTGGTTTTTCGTTTTTCGAATTCTTCCTTGAGCATGGCTGTACGGCCAAGTTCTGTGGTGCATACAGGTGTATAATCTGCTGGGTGGGAGTACAAAATTCCCCAGCTATCACCAAGCCATTGGTGGAAATTGATCGTTCCTTCAGTGGTTTCAATGGTGAAATTGGGTGCGTCATCACCTATTCTTAAGCTCATAAGTAAAATGGGTTTTATTGAGTGAAAAAAATCTTATTTAGCTATACGTCAATTATCGACAAGCGTTCATACTTTTCTCAAAAATAATAGGACAGGTCGTTGGTGATTTATTTGCAATCTTCTAGCAGCAGCCACCGCCATCATAGAAAAAAGTACTCTCTGAAATAAAAATGTCTTTTCTTCCCAGGTTGGATAGATTATTTGCTGTTTTATCACAGACAGACAAAGGTTGATTTTTCATGAGGACATGGCCTTTGTGATCGTCGAAATAATCTTCCTGACCAAAGTATATGGCTGTTTTTCCAGTAAAGACGCAAGGACCATCATCTGGCATAGGGTCTTTGATGGCGCAAACCTCTACACTCTCGAGGAAAATATTCTGATTGAGCTTGTAGGTTTCCCTGTCAAGGATGCGATAGGGTCTTCGTGCCCGTATTTCTACGGTTCCAAAGCCAATCTCTGTGATGAGGTGGATATACGTTTTCAATGGGAGTGCTCCACTTAGGCATAATGCCCTCAGTTGTGGATCCTCAACCACGTGTGGCGGCATTGGCTGATCACTGATGGGGTCTGAAAGCACCAATCTGCCATGTGGTTTCAAAACCCTGTACATTTCCCGAAGTGCAGTTTTCAGGTCGTGAAGCTTGAAAATATTGAACAAACAATTCTGGGCAGCAACATCTACACTGCTGGTCTCAAGGGGTAAGTCAAGAGCAGTGCCTTTCTTTATCGAGACAGAATCCCTGGCAAACCAGTCATTCTCTTCAACGGCCATATCCAGGTTATGTCCACAGGCAGTGAGCATCTCATCAACGTTGTCTATACCAACGATACTACTTTTTGAACGGCTGAAATAAGCGAATTGAAGAAGTTCCATCCCCCCACCAATGCCCACATATAGTACACGTGGACTGTCTATCAGATCCCTTGGGTGAACAGTGGACCCGCAACCATAATTCATTTCCAACATCTTCTTAGGGATGTTCAGCCCGGGAAAGGCCCACACGGGTGTAGTCGTACAGCAAAGCCCAATGTCCGGAGTGGTGGCTGCCTGTTTGTACACATCTATGGTCGTGTCGAGATAATTGTCCATAAATATTATGTTAAAGTGCCCCCACAGCTTGAGCCGGCTCCAGCAGTGCATCCAAAGCAATGCTGGTTGATCCTGATTTCCCTGCTTTCAAGTGATTCAGTGTCAAACTCAGAAATGTGATTACTACCTGAATTGATCTTCATGTCAAGCATTTGATTGAAGTCGCAGTCGTACAGGTAGCCATCCCACCCAACACTCAGCGTATTTCTACACATCACGTCAAAAGCAGCAGATGGATTGAAATTATTGACCAACTCATTCATGTAGTCATCGTAGTTGCCGGAGTTTATCAGGTAGTCAAGAAACCTGCTTATTGGCAAATTGGTGATGACAAATAGATTGTTGAAAACAATGTTAAAATTGTCCAGTAGCTTATGCTTAAACTCTGTTTCCAGGCCAGCCTGATCAGCAGGTAAGAAAGCACCTGAAGGGTTGTATACAAGGTCGAGTTTCAATGAAGGATCCTGTCCGTATCCTACCTCATTGAGCATTCTCAACGCTTCGATAGATTTATCAAAAACACCATCCCCTCTTTGAGCGTCGGTTCTTCTGGCCGTGAAATAGGGGAGAGAAGAAACTACATTTACTTTATGCTTCTTAAAGAATTCAGGTAAGTCTTTGTATTTGGGGTTGGCAAGAATGATGGTGAGGTTGCATCTCACCATGATGGATTTCCCCATTGCTGAAATCTCTTCAACAAACCACCGGAAATGAGGATTCATCTCCGGAGCTCCTCCAGTGATATCTACCATTTTGATGGGTGTATCACGGATAGCATCCAGGCATTGCTGCATGGTATCACGCGTCATAATCTCTTTTCTGTCAGGACCAGCATCTACATGGCAATGTTTGCATTCCTGGTTGCACATTTTACCCACATTCACCTGGAATACCTCTATTCCTGTTGGCTTCAATGGGTAAAGGCCAATCCCTTCCAGTTTATCCCTGAAGGTAGGGATACCAATAGCTTCGTTGTCACCCAACAGTTCAACCTGTGTGTCAGGGGACGAAAACCTGTGTTTTATTTTGTTTAGTGAAGACACATTACATCATTTTATCTTTGACCTGATTCATCATTTGGACGCCGTGAACCAGTGAAGCACCACCCCTGATTGCGGCTGCCACATGCACAGCTTCCATCATTTGCTCTTCATCACAGCCTTTGGACATTGTATCTGCAGTATATGCGTCAATACAATATGGACATTGAATGGCGTGAGATACCGCTAATGCAATGAGGGATTTTTCGCGTGCAGTGAGTGCCCCCGGTTCGAAGACCTTTCCATAGTATTCGAAAAATTTATCACCTAATTCTTTCTGAAACTCGGTCACATTGCCAAATTTCTTTAGGTCTTCTCTGTTATAGTAAGTTTCTTTCATGGGACTCATCTTTATTCACACATTCAATTAAAAAATTGAAATTGAGCAAATAACCTTTCTTTACCAACAGCGATTGGAGAAATGTGTTCCATTAAAGCCAGAAAGAAATCTATTTTATCTCAACCCCGACACTTCTCAGGTCATCCCAGAAGGCAGGATAGGATTTATTGACTACCTCAGGGTCGAGTATTTCTACTGGCCTGATCTTACATACGGGCGCGAAAGCCATGGCCATTCGATGGTCTTCATAGGTTTCAATCGGAGCAATTTTATCCGGAATGGTTCCGGGTGTTAACGTCCAGGTGGATCCATCTTCAGTCAGCAGGGCACCAATCTTCTTCAGTTCGTTGGTCATAGCAGCTATCCGATCTGTTTCTTTAATCTTAAGGCTTTCGAGGCCAGTCATTTCCAATGGTATGGCTTTTATGGCAGCTGTTACCATCACCGTCTGAGCCAGGTCAGGGCATGTTTTGAAATCGATCTGAACAGATTTGTTGGGGGTATTTCCTTTGGAAAGGCGGACGCCGCCATCACTGTATTGTGTTGAAAGCCCCATTTCCTGCATAATGTTGACGATCTGTTGATCCCCTTGCAAGCTGTCTTCCTTTAAACCTGTAAGGACAAGATCCGGCTGAGCATCTAAAGCGGCTAAGGAGAACCAGTAGCTGGCTCCTGACCAATCGCTCTCAATGGTGTAGGCTTGTTCTTTGTAGGACTGAGGTTTGATGGTGATGGTATTTCCCTGCCAATCACTTTGCACTCCGAAGTGATTCATCAGGGCCAGAGTCATTTCTATATACGGCCTGCTAAAAATTTCGGTGGTCAGTTCCAGTTCGAGGCCCTCCGGGAGGACTGGACCAATCATGAGTAAGGCACTGATAAACTGACTGCTCACATTGCCAGGTATCTGTATTTTCTTTGTTTTTTGCACTTCGATGCCCTGGATCCTGAGCGGTGGGTATCCTTGCTTTTCCAGGTATTCTACTTCGGCACCCAGCCTGATAAGTGCATCGGCTAATAATCCGATCGGCCGTTCTTTCATTCTGGGAGTCCCTGTGATCGTTTCACCTTTACCATTTACGCCCAGGTAGGCGGTACAGAATCGCATGGTTGTACCTGCATCCAGCACATCCCATACATCCCCCCTTTCACGGAACAGCCTCATCATGGTCTGAGTATCCCGGGCTGCCGAAAGGTTTTCCAGGGTCATTTTGTTCCCACTTAATGCATTGATCAGCAGGGCACGGTTGCTCTCACTCTTGGAGGAGGTCAATTTAACGACTCCCTGAAGGTTTTTATCGAATTTTGAAATTATTGATCTCAAATTAAAATATTTTTAGAATTACGTAGAACTATCGTACAACCATTCTCGTTAATTGAATGTCTTAATTATTAATATGTCAATTGGTAGAACTATAGCAACCATTTTAATCACTGCGGTGGTAGGTACTTTTGCACTTGTTTTTACAAACCCTAAGAAAGTCAGCAAAAATAAGGTCAAAACTCACAATAGCCGTACTGATTTGGGTATTGAAGAGAAAGAAGATCTTTTTATTTGAGGGTATTGTAGAATTTTATCGCCGCCGCGATCATTTTTTCATCCACTTTCATATCATAAACACACTTCCCAATCTTCTCCAGCAAGGAAAAGTTGATTTCATTGCCAACGTTTTTCTTGTCCTGCCCCATTAATTCCATGAGATTTTCCATGGGTGGTACAGCTATGCCCTCATAAATCGACGTAATGTAACTGGTAATTTCTTCCAGTGACTTTTCATCTAACAGCTTCAGCTGAAAACTAAGGTGAGCTTCCAGAATCATCCCTACAGCAATGGCTTCTCCATGCAATAAACTCTTTTGATGATTCAGGTACCAGGTCTCCACAGCATGTCCCAGCGTGTGTCCATAGTTTAGGATTTTTCTAAGTCCGTTCTCCCTGGGATCTTCTTTCACTACTTCGGATTTGATCTCTACGGATCGCTGAATAACCGATTTCCAGTCCATTTCGGGAAACTGAGAGGTGCTCGTTTGCTTCCAATAGTTCTCATCCCGGATCAGTCCATGTTTGATGACCTCTCCAAAACCGGATCTTAGCTCCCGGGGAGGCAATGTTTTCAAAAAGTCAGTGAAAATAAGGATCCGTTCAGGGTCATTGAACAACCCGATGTGATTTTTCAATCCCATAAAGTCAATCCCGAGCTTACCACCAATGTTGGCATCTACCATGGCCAGGAGCGTAGTAGGATAGTTGATGAAACGGATGCCTCGCTTGTAGGTGGATGCCACAAAGCCACCCATGTCACCAATGACTCCACCGCCCACATTCGCCAACAGGGATTTTCTGGAAAATCCCGCACTGGTAAGTGCTTCCCATATTTTTTCGCAGGTACGGAGGTTTTTGTTGATTTCCCCACTTTGAATCTCAATGATCAGGTATTGGTCATGCTTAAAATAAGGCAAACAATGTCGGGCCGTATTTTCGTCTACAAGTATGGCAACTTTGTCAGGGTTTAATTGTTCTAATACTTCCTGAAGTGCATCTTGAGGCGATTTGATAAAAAGGATATCCTTTGAGAGTTCCACTATAAATGATAAAAGAAAAAGGTTCAATGATGATGCTATCTTTGCATCGCTTTTCAAAACTATGTCAGAAAATTCAGAAATCAACTTTGAAGACACGGCAATTGGATTTGCATCAAAGAGTACGAGTGATCTAAAGAAGACTTACCTCCTTTTTTTATCCATGAGGTTTTCCTGGATGGTGGATATAGGAACGTTCCTCACAAAAGCTGCCCTGAGGTTGAAACTTCCTGTAAAAGGAATTATCAGAGATACACTCTTCAAGCAATTTTGTGGTGGCGTTTCCATCAAAGACTGCAAGGATACCATTGATCACCTGGAGAAGTTTAATGTCAAAACCATACTGGATTATTCTGTGGAAGGCCAGGAGACGGAAAAAAGCTTTGATGAGACGATGGAGGAGGCATTAAGGGTGGCAGATTTTGCGAAAAACACTCCTGGCATTCCTTTCTGTGTGATGAAGCTTACGGGATTGGGGTCTGCTTCTTTGATGAAAAAGAAACAATCAGGAAAAGTGCTTACAGAGAAGGAGCAACTGGCGTTTGAAAGGTTTAAGGAGCGGGTTTATCGTGTGGCAGATCGTGTGGTCAACAACAATCTCAGGTTTATGGTAGATGCAGAAGAAAGCTGGATTGAGGAAGTGATTGATCAGCTGGTCATTGATCTGATGCTCAAATACAATAAAAAGGCACCTATGGTTTTTATTACTTATCAGCTCTACCTGAGTGATGCGTTGGAGCGGATGAAAGCTGACTATGAAAAGGTATTCGGGCACGGGTGCTTTTTTGGTGCAAAGCTCGTGAGAGGCGCCTATATGGAGAAGGAAAGAGATAGGGCTGAAGACAAAGATTATCCGGACCCTATACAGCCAGACAAAAGGTCTACTGATAAAGCATATGAAGATGCGCTTGGCTTTGCCACTGATCACATTGAACGATTTGCAGTCTGTGCCGGTACGCATAATGAAGGGTCTTGCCAGATGCTTACCTCACTTATGCGGGCCAAAGGGATAAAAAAGAGCGACGAACGTGTTTACTTTGCGCAATTATTGGGGATGAGCGACAATATCTCGTTCAAACTGTCCAATATGGGATACAATGTAGCAAAGTATGTGCCCTATGGACCTGTAGAAAAAGTCTTGCCTTATTTATTTCGTAGGGCGGAAGAAAATACCTCGATAGCCGGTCAGAGCAGCCGGGAATATGCACTGGTAAAAACAGAGTTAAAAAGAAGAAGAAAAGAAAAGCCGACATAAATGCAACTTAGCGAACAAGAGATCCAACGTAGAAAAGAACGAGAAGAGTTAATGAAATTGGGTATTGACCCTTATCCAGCTGCGCTGTTTGAGGTGAATGTTTCTGCCAGGGATATCAAAGAAAATTACGAACGGAGAAAAACGGATTACAAAAGTGTTTCAATAGCAGGCCGACTTATGAGCCGAAGGATTATGGGTTCGGCTTCGTTTGCTGAGATACAGGACAGTACCGGGAGAATTCAGATCTATCTCCGAAGGGATGATCTTTGCCCGGGCGATGACAAGTCGCTTTACAACGACATTTTCAAGAAGAGACTGGATATCGGGGACATCATAGGTGTACAGGGATATGTCTTTACCACCCAAATGGGAGAGATATCCATACATGTTCAGGAGCTGACTTTGCTCTCCAAATCGCTTCACCCGCTGCCCATTGTCAAAGAGACGGAAGATGAAAAAGGTCAGAAGAAAACGCATGATGCCTTTAGCGATCCCGAGCAACGATACAGACAACGATACCTGGACCTTATTGTAAATCCCAAGGTGAAGGAAACCTTCAAGATGCGCACCCAGCTAATCAATACGCTACGTGACTTTTTCAACAGCAAGGGCTACCTGGAGGTGGAAACACCCATCTTGCAACCCATTCACGGGGGAGCTGCAGCCCGTCCTTTTGAGACGCATCACAATACGCTAAACATGAAACTCTATCTCAGGATAGCTAATGAGCTTTATCTGAAAAGGCTCATTGTAGGTGGATTTGATGGTGTGTACGAGTTTGCCAAGGATTTCCGAAACGAGGGTATGTCCCGGTTCCACAACCCGGAGTTTACCCAGGTAGAACTCTATGTAGCCTACAAAGACTATTTCTGGATGATGGATTTCATGGAGGAGGCTGTGGAGAAAGTAGCGCTGAGCCTGCATGAGGATACGAAAGTGAAGGTAGGTGAAAATACCATCGACTTTCAGCGTCCATGGAAACGTTTCACAATGTTTGAAGCCATTGAGCACTTTACAGGAATAGATATTTCGACAATGGATGAAGAGCAGCTCAAGAAAGTATGCAAAGATCTGAAGGTGGATATCGATGACTCCATGGGTAAAGGCAAACTTATTGATGAGATATTTGGTGAGAAATGTGAACCGCATTTGATCCAGCCTACCTTCATCATGGATTATCCTGTGGAAATGTCACCATTGACGAAGAAACACCGCTCTGTAGAGGGGCTGGTAGAGCGTTTTGAGGTGATTTGCAATGGTAAGGAAATCATGAATGCTTACTCCGAGTTGAATGATCCGATTGATCAGCGGGAGCGATTTGAAGAGCAACTCGAGTTGGCCAAAAGGGGAGATGAAGAGGCCATGGCACTGGACGAAGATTTTTTACGGGCCCTTGAGTACGGTATGCCGCCTACTTCAGGTGTGGGTATTGGTATTGACCGGCTTACCATGATCATGACCAATAGCAACTCCATACAGGATGTCTTGTTTTTCCCTCAAATGCGTCCGGAAAAGAAAGCTGTTGTTGCGTCGGAATCTGACTATGTGGAAGTGGGCGTCAGAAAAGAATTGGTGCCTATTCTTCAGAAACTGGGTTTTAATACCATCAAACAATTGAAAGAAGCGAATCTAAATAAGCTATTCAATGATGTTTGTGGCATGCGCAAGAAGCTAAAACTGGATATTCAAAACCCGACTAAGGAAGAGGTGGAATCGTGGCTAGCATAATTGCCAGGTTTAGAGATTCTACTTTACAGGGACTTTAATTTTGAGGGTGGTCCCCTCATTACCAGAGAGGATTTCCAGGAAGCCGCTACATCTGGCCACTCTTTCACGGATGTTTTTCAGCCCATTGCCTGAGTATTCATTTGATGCGTCAAACCCAATGCCATTATCTGAAATGATCAGGTTCAGGAAATGAGTTTCCCGATTCAGCGACAATGAGACCTCACTTGCTTTGGCATATTTAAGGATATTGGTGATCCCCTCCTGTACGATCCGATAGATCTGGGTACTCAATTCATCCGAAAGTTCTATCTCATCGAAGTTTAGCTCGTATTCTGTAATGGTGGATTCGGGAAAGGTACTCATTACATCTTCTATGGCGGATTTGAGACCCAGTCCCTGAATGGTGTAGAGGGATAAGTTCTTTGAAAGGCTTCGAATCTCATCGATACTTTGATCAATTAATTTACTGGCTCTGAGCAGTGCACCTGCAGAGTCAGCTTCTAACTGGCTGAGAAACATCTTAGAGGCAACCAGCTTCTGACCCAGACTGTCGTGCAGGTTGGATGCGATAGTCTTACGTTCTTTTTCCTGAATATCCAGCATTGATTTTCTTAGCTGCCGATCTTTAGTAACGTCAGTGAGTATTCCAAAGTAATAACCTTCTTTGCTCCTTTTACGATCGGGCACCAGGTAGGTCTTACAGTGAATGACCTTTTTGTCATTCTTCCTGGTGCACCTGTGCTCCATGTAGAATTCTGAGTTTTCTCTGATCGCCCGCTTCAATTCATACTCGAAGATTTCTCTTTCGGCTTCATTGATGCGATCCAGGAACTCTTCGTAGTTAATTTTTTTTATCTCCTGATCGAAACCAAGATTCTTCATGAATTGCTGAGAGCAGAATAACTTGCCCTTTTGAACATTGTATTCAAAGCTACCTGAGAGTGATTGTTTTTCCGACTGTCTCAACAATTGCTGACTGGTCCTTAGGGCTTCATCATCTAGTTTCTTTTTGGTGATGTCCCTCGTTACATCTACAAATCCAATGTTTTTTCCATCTTCATCTTTGAGAGGTGTTTTGATAGATTCAAAGACGTACCTTTTTCCATTGTTGTGATAATCCATTTCCAGGACTACCGGCTCTTCTTTTCTTAGGACCTCCTCATCCGTAGCTAAGATTTGGTCCAAAATATCACTCGTAAATAAGGTGTTGATATTTCTACCAATAAGTTCTTCTTGTGTTTTGCCAAAGAACCGGCAGAAACCCTCATTTACTTCTATGAGATTTCCTTCAAGATCCTTCAAAAAGATCAGGTCAACGGCACTTTCCATCAGGGTCCTGAGGATACCATTTCGATATAGAAGTTCGGACTGATATCTTGCTGACTCCTGTCTTAGCTTTGCTTCTTCTATAAGCTGAAGTATGATTTTTGGAGCGTTGGAGACATTGTCTTTTAGTAGAAAGTCATTAGCCCCATGTCTCATTACTTCAACAGCTTTTTCCTCTCCCAGAAAACCCGTAAGAAAGAAAAATGGAATGATTGGATCTTCTTCACGTAAGACTTTTAAGGCGTCCAAACCAGTGAATGCAGGTAAGTTATAGTCTGATATTATGATATCGGTTGAGTCCAGACCATTTTGAATAAACCTGGTGAATTCTGGTAGGCTGCTGGTGACATTCAGCGTGACCTCCATCCCCGATTTTTTGATTGCTTGTTTTAAAAGCAGGATATCATCAGGATTATCTTCTAGTAGTAGTATGTTTATTTTATCTTTTTCCAATTTTAGTTAGCTAGTCTAAGTTGGGGGGTTCATTTACAAGGAGCCAATACATACTTATTTGTTGTGCAGCCTTGATGAATTGGCCAAAATCGATGGGTTTTACTACATAGGAATTCACACCGTAATCATAGCATTTTTTTAGATCGGCATCTTCCTTGGAGGAAGTCATGACAACAACTGGTATATTTTTAGTCAGGTTGTCCATTCTTAGGATCTGCAACAATTCCGTACCATCAACTTTTGGCATCTTAAGGTCCAAAAGAATGACCTTTGGTTTGACACTTATGTCCCTTCCCTTGTATCTCTCCTTACCAAACAAGAAATTCATGGCTTCCTCGCCATCTTTGAGCCAGACGATTTCATTGGTCATAAATTCTTTCAATGCTCTTATGGCCAGGGCTGCATCATCCGGATTGTCCTCAATCAGTAATACCTCTACAGGTCTTTCGACTTCTTTCATTCAGTTTTAAGGGTTAGCGTTACTTTGGTTCCTTTATTCTTTTCAGATTCAATTTGGATAGTGCCCCGATGTCTGTCTACAATCTTTTTGCAAAGAGCCAGTCCAATCCCTGTGCCTGGGAACTCTGCTTCCGTATGCAATCGTTGAAAGACACCAAACAATTTATTTGAATATTTCATATCAAATCCAATTCCATTATCCACTATGGTAATGATGGCATTTGCCCCTGAAAGTTCACCGGAAATAGAGATGTGTTGTTCTGTATTTTTACTGCTGTATTTTACCGCGTTGGAAATAAGATTTCCAAAAACCACTTCTAGCATGGACTTATCTCCGGCGACATCAGGGATTTTCCCTATTTCAATTTTTTCATCAGGATATTCATCATTATTTCGGATGATCTCTTCAATCAATTCCTTTGTATTAACAACTTCAAGTTCATTTTGCTGTCTGGTAAGCCTGCTAAAAGTAAGCAGGTCATCGATCAGTGTACCCATTTTAGAAGCATTATATATAATCCTTTCGAGGTACAGTTTTGTTTCAGGCTCCAGATCTTTAAGCTCATCTTCCAGTGCACTGGCAAATCCGCTAATGGCCCTTAATGGTGCTCGTAAATCGTGTGAAACAGAGTATGTAAAGGATTCCAGCTCCTGATTCACTTTTTGGAGTTCGAATGTCCGCTCACTAACCTGGTTTTCCAACATCTTGTTAATCTCACTACGCTCTTTTTCAATTTTTTTCTTCTCAGTAATGTCGCTAATTGATGCAGCTACTAAAGTTTTACCTTCAGTATGAATAGGACCCAAAACGATTTCTACAGGGAACGTTTCTCCTGACTTTGTTTGACAGTAAATATCCTCTGACAAATAGGTTGTTTTGGTCAGCGGTTTCTTTCCAAAATATTTTTTTAATTGCCTATCAAGCTTGTCAAAGTTTTTAGAAAAGAGAGATTCCAATGATTTGCCATTGAGCTCTTTACTCGGACTTTTGAATAAATTAGTCGCCTCGCGGTTATTAATCTCTATTATTCTGTTTTCATCTAATATCACCATGGCCTCCGGTGTGGACTCCAGTAGTTCTCGAAAGCGTTTTTCTGAGCTTTCTAATTTTTTTCTGGCTAATACCAAATCAGTTACATCTTCAGTAGAAATGATAATACCACCGATGGCGTTATTGTTCTTGTACCATGGTCTTACCTCATATTTAATATAGGTTTTTGATCCGTCCGAATTATTGTATGTATATTCCTCTTCTTTAATGATCTCACCTTTCATAGATCTTTGGTGATAATCCAACCACTCCGGCATTTCCAATAACACAGGGAACACCTCATAATGTGATTTTCCAGTAATGTCACCTTCAATACCATATTCCTTGTACCACTGCCCACTGGCCTTGATGTAGCGCATTTCCGTGTCAAACATCGCCATGGCTCCTGGAGTATATTTCATGAAGAGATCAAGTTGATTTTCCAGAATATTCTTTTCTTCAGCCACTTTATCGAAGCTCTCCTTTTTATAAAATGTTAAAGCAAAAGGTACAGCCTGAGCCAGGGCAATGACGGTAACCCATGAAACTATCCCGGTGAGCAATTTTAGAAATCCGGCAAACCGATATACCGGGTCCCAGAAGATGATGACTTCTGTAAGATGCGTAAAGCCGCACAACAGAATGAATGCGCTGAAAAGGAGTAAAAATTTTTTGTATGGGATCTCCTTTCTTCTACTCAAAAAAAAGAGTAACAAGATGGGAATAGACAAGTAAGCTGTAAAAATCAAAGAATCAGAGATAATTGTCACCCAGCCATCTGTTTCGCTCCAGGTTCCACACTGCCACCTGGCCGGCCAGTTGCTGGTATCAAACAAAGACGAAAAATAGCCTCCCAAACTGTTGGGTCCACTTACAGAAGCCTGGTTGACTTCACATTGAGCTACCTGATTCTGTATGGAAATAAATTCATTATTCTCTGCTTGTGTAACATTTAGGACAGGAATAAGTAGACTAAGCAGGATGATTTTTTTCATGACTTAGTTATCTTCAATTTATTACAATTTATGTAAAATTGCCTCTTCGAACGAGATTTCCAGTCATTTGGATGTAAAATAGGTGTTTTACCCTATATTCAAATCAGTCTTTTCAGCGATTGTTGTGGCACCATAAAATTGGGTTGCTTTTTCATTGAAGGCATGCTCATCGTCCGTGGTAAAAAATTTGACAAGTCCTGATTTTAGCAGCCTTTTTTCAATTTCCGGATGTCTGTTGAGATACTCCGACAGACTATCAGCAACAATCTTGCCCTGGTCAATGATCTTGATGTGAGGAGGTAAATACTTTTTAATCTTTGGGATAAGAAGTGGATAGTGGGTACAAGCAAGAAGAAGGGTGTCAATCCTATGATCGGCCGTCAGAATCTGATCAAGGTATTTTTGGACAAAATAATCTGCACCGGCTCCGTCCTGTTCACCATTTTCGACCAGTGGTACCCACATAGGGCATATTTCCTGACTTACACGAATGTCCGGAAAAAATTTATTGATCTCAATCAGGTAGGATTCTGACTGGATGGTTCCTTTGGTGCCCAGTATGCCTATATGTCTGGAAACAGTAAAATTACCAATGGATTCGGTAGTTGGCCTGATCACACCAAGCACCCTCCTGTCCGGAGCTATTACAGGTAAATCCTTTTGCTGGATGTTTCTCAGGGCTTTGGCTGAAGCTGTGTTGCACGCCACTATGATGAGTGGGCATCCCTGATTAAATAAATATTTGACAGCCTGGAGTGAATACTGATAGATGGTTTGAAAGGAGCGGGTGCCATAGGGTGTGCGTGCATTGTCACCAAGATAAAGAAAGTCGTAATTTGGTAGCTTTTTCACCAGTGACTTAAGCACGGTTAAGCCCCCATACCCAGAATCAAATACCCCAATCGGGCCCTGTTCAGCCATAGAATTGTGGATGTTTTTTAGAAGGGAAGTTGATCGATGATTTCCTGCATTTTACGATCAGAATACCTTCCTGTGGTGGCATAGATGATTTTTCCTTCCTGATCTAACAAGTAGAAGTATGGAATGTTTTTCTCATCAAAACCCAAAGATTCCTCATAGTCTTTTACTTTCCCTTTGTAAAAGAGTACATAGGGCTCCAGCCTTCTATCGATGGTTTTTTTCACTTTCTCCATGGTGGCTTTATAGGCAGGCCGTTTGGCTCCGGTAAACATGGGTACAAAGTAAAGGTTCACATCGTAGTCAATTTGAAATATGCTGTTTTTATCCGGATCCTTGATAAACTGGTTATAGGCCGGACTAAACCATGTTTTCAAATCGTTTTCGGCTTTTTTTGAGAAGGCAATACCTATGATCGTATGTTTTCCCTTTGTATCTGTGGGGAGGTTGATAAATTCATTTTTCAGGTTTTCTCCCTCTATCAGTGGAAATTGATTTCCCACCTGAGCGATAGAGGTAAACGAAATAAAAAACAGAATGCCAAATACTGAGTTCTTGACCATGATTTTAAATTTTTACGAAAGTTACAAAGTCTCCCGGAAACAACGGATTTGATATTGCAAATAGTATACCTAAATTTAAATGATAAAAAACTGATTATGGGTCGTTTTATTATTATCTCCCTATTTTTTCTCATGCTTTCGAGCTGTGGTTCCAACAATGCTAAACTGGAAGCAGAATTGGTTGAGATGAAAAAAATTGTTGAACAGGCTCAAAGCGATGCTGAACATTCTGCCGCAGAGGCGATAAGAGCACAAGCTATGGCCGAAGCTAAGGCCGCTGAGGCACTTCGGGTAGTAACAGAAGCAGAAAATCAGGTATCTGCATTACAAAAACAACTTGAGGCTTGTCAGAAAAAATCGCCAAATGAATAGATGAAAAGATCTTCAAAGTAATGTCTTGTGACCAGGTATGGGGTTTTAGTATTTGCTGTACATTTGATTGAAGCAACCTTTTCCCCATGAAGTATTCTATCATTTACTCTTTACTTATACTTTCGTTAATAGCGAATGGCCAGCCAATAATCCAGGTTAGTGAACAACTTAACAGCAAGGCGAGGGTAAGCATAACAGACAATCGATTCGAGGTGGAGTGGGATGCAGGAGATCAGACAATCGCAATCATTGAATTTGACCTGGGGCAAGAAGCCTCACTCATCAGATCGTTTCGGCTAAGAAAGGAAGGGATTACCAAAACTGTTGCCCGGTCATTGGATCCGGCCTTTATCCTGACTGTTGGAAAGCGAAACCTGGAGCGAAATGGCTGGACAGTATTTTTTGATAAGGTCCATGAGCGGGACTATTTCAGTAGGCAAATGACACTTGATAAAAGTCATGCGGATGTCAGCAGTAGCGGCAGCAGAACCTTCATCAGGATCTCTGATGTTAGTTTTGATGAGTTTAAAGGGCATCTGGAAATTACACTTTATAATGGAAGCCCACTATTAAATATTGCTGCTGTGGTATCTACCGATACGGATGGAAGAGCAATTATTTATGATGCAGGACTCATTTCAACTGCTGAAAAGTGGAGTGCAATAAGCTGGATGGAAACGGATGGTCAGCTCCGGACATCCGGACCGCTGCAGACAGGATCAAAGAACCTGGAAGTAAAGCATCGTGCCATCCTTGGAAGTCAACAAACAGGCAACATTGCTGTATTCCCACCCCCGCATCAATATTTCTATCCGCTTGATGAGGCCTTCAATCTCGAGTTTGTGTGGCATGGCCATTATTACCGGGATTTTTTCCCTGGTTATGGCATTGGGATACGCCATGAGCCAAAGGGGGATTTACGATATGTTCCCTGGTTTAATTCACCACCTGGCACAAAGCAGAGATTGAATTTCTTTGTGCTGATCAGTGAAGAAGGTGCCCAAAATACCATTGAAAATGTAAAGGATTATACACGAGGAGATGAATACAAGAAATTGACTGGCTACAAAACATTTTCAAGTCATTTTCATAATGAGTTTATCATGAAAGTGATATTGGCAGGTAAGCCTGTACCCCCCAATCCTGAATTTGTTGATGTTTTTAAGTCGATGGGTGTAGATATCGTTCATTTGGGGGAGTTCCACTATACCGCTCATCCCAAAGGACCTGACTCGCTTCGTCTGAAGGAGCTCAAGACTTTATTTGAAGAGTGCGAACGGCTTTCCGATGAGAAATTTCTTCTGTTGCCTGGCGAAGAACCCAATGTCCATCTTGGTGGCCATTGGATGCAGATTTTTCCCAAACCTGTTTACTGGGTGATGGATCGGAATAATGACATTCCATTTGTACAAAATGATCCAACATATGGTAAAGTATATCACATTGGGTCTTCAGAGGAAATGTTGAAGCTCCTGGAGCAGGAAAATGGACTGGCGTGGACAGCACATCCCCGTATCAAAGGGTCCATCGGGTATCCAGACAAGTACAATTCTGAGGACTTTTATCTTTCTGATCGGTTTTTGGGTGGTGCCTGGAAGCCTATGCCTGCTGATTTGTCATATGATCGATTGGGGATCAGAGTGCTTGACCTGTTAGATGATATGAATAACTGGGGACAACCAAAACGGGTAATTGCCGAGGCAGACCTTTTTACTGTAACCCATGAAAATGAAATGTGGGCCAACATGAATACCAATTACCTGATGATTGATGAAATCCCGGGATTTTCAGATGGATGGAATGAGGTGTTGACTGCTATGGAAAAAGGAAAGTTTTTTTCCACTACCGGGGAAGTACTCATTCCGGAGTTTTTGGTGAATGGATCCCGTTTGGGAGAGGAGATAACACTTCGAAAGAATGGTCATGCAGATATCCAATTTGAAGTGGACTGGACATTCCCATTGCAATATGCTGAGATTATTTCCGGAGATGGGAATAAAGTTTACAGAGATCGGATAACCCTGGATGATACAACACCTTTTGGACAGCAGGTTTTCAAAAAGAGCGTGAATCTGAAGGGAAGGAAATGGGTACGCCTGGAAGTTTGGGATTCAGCTGTTAACGGCGCTTTTACACAGGCTATTCCTATAAGGTAGTGCACATTTATCTGTAGTAAGGCCTGCCCTTCTCAAAGGAATTGTCCCGAATGAAGATCGTTTCTTCTCCATTTTCGACGAAATGGATTTCGTGTTTATTGACAAAGAAAATGTGAATGGCTGATCCTTTCAATTCAAAAGCAAATTCTTCCGCAAATGTAAGGGCTACATCCACGACCGGTTCCATCCCCTTAATATTTACCCACTGGACGGTTTTTTGATCCCGATTGATTTTCATGTAGGCTTTTCTCACCAATTGATCGGTAGGGTCATACTGTTCCAACTCCAGTACATCATCAAAAATTTTATTGATCGACATGCTCATATTGTCCGGTGAAAGAAATCTGTCATCCTCCAAAACAGTGAGCAGCTGGGTAGCATCACTTTCAAAGCTTCCGGTATGGTATACTTTCGTGGCCACGAGAATTGCTTGTTCAAATTTCTCGGCGATGGTTTCAGCGTAATTGCTGGTACTGTCCTCATACGCTTTTGGGATGGACAAATACAGGAAAGATGCTGTGGAGGGTACAGCGCCATTTTTTATTTGACTGATGTCTTTAGCTTGCTGATACGTCCCGACGCGGATCGTCTTTCCCTTTACCAGTCTGCCCGAATTGGTCTTGGCTTCTTCAATATGGATGGTGTAGGGGTTCAGGTCCCCAAACTGAAAAACTCGCTGCATGTGCGTTCTGTCCTGAATAGCTCCCAGGTTTTCAGTGGAGATATTTCTGATGGTCGCTTTAAGTGTTTGAGGGTCAAAATTAAAACGGTTGGTCCACCACTCCTCATCATCGATGTTGTAATAGTGGTAGGTAAGTTTCTGCTCAAGCCATTCAGCGGTCTGCTGGAGCACCACCAGATCTTCATCTTTGCTTTGACCAATCAGTGCAAGCGGTAAAAGACTTAAGGATAAAAAAAACAGGCAGGATCGCATTTTATCAAGGTTGTGACGGTTGGCTAAAATTATAGATAATATCTTTAAACCTGAGAATAAAAATAAGATGTTTCAAGATCCTTCGCCCTTAGCAGAACGCATGAGACCCCGCTCCCTGGATGAGCTGGTAGGCCAGGAACATTTGGTTGGAGAAAAAGGTGTTTTAAGAAAAACGATTCTCTCGGGCAAAGTGCCCTCCATGATTCTTTGGGGACCACCGGGGACGGGAAAGACAACTTTGGCTAATATCATTGCCAACCAGGTAAAAGTGCCTTTTCATACATTGAGTGCCATCAGCTCAGGGGTGAAAGATGTACGTGAGGTGATCAACAACATCAGGCCAGGCAGCAAGGCTATCTTATTTATTGATGAGATCCACCGTTTCAATAAGTCGCAACAAGATGCCTTGCTTGGGGCCGTGGAAAAAGGGACCATCACATTGATTGGTGCTACTACAGAAAATCCAAGCTTCGAAGTAAATGGTGCCTTGCTGTCGAGGTGTCAGGTCTATACACTTAAGCATTTGGAGACGAGCCATTTGACTGCCATTTGCGAAATGGCTATCAGTAAGGATGCGGAACTGAAGAAAATTGATATTAGGCTGAAGGAAACGGAAGCTCTGTTCAATTTATCAGGAGGTGATGCCCGGAAGCTGCTGAATCTGCTTGAACTGATCATCAAAGCGGAAGATGGGAAAAAGGTTACAATTACCAATGAAAAAGCGATTGAAGCAGCCCAGCGTAAGACTGTGTTGTATGATAAAAAGGGGGAGATGCATTATGATATCATATCCGCTTTTATCAAGTCGATAAGGGGAAGTGATCCCAATGCGGCTGTTTACTATCTGGCCAGGATGATTGAAGGAGGGGAGGATGTGAAATTTATTGCCCGTCGGTTGGTCATTCTGGCATCAGAAGATATAGGCAATGCCAATCCCACGGCTTTGGTCATGGCCACTTCGGCTTTTCAGGCAGTAAATGTGATAGGATATCCTGAATCACGAATCATTCTCTCTCAATGTGTGACCTACCTGGCATCTTCTCCTAAGAGTAACGCTAGCTACAGAGCAATCAATGAGGCCCAGGCGGTGGTATCAAAAATGGGTGATTTACCCGTACCCATGGCCATTCGCAATGCACCAACAAAGCTGATGAAAGATCAGGGTTATGGCCAGGGCTACCAGTATGCTCACAACCATGAAGGGAATTTTATTGAAATGGAATTCCTGCCTGATGAGATCAAGGGGACTACTTTTTACGACCCCGGTCATAACCCCAGAGAGGAAGAACTACGCAAGTTCTTACGTCATCGATGGAAAGAAAAATATGGATATTGAAGTTTAAGAGCGGTTTTGTTTGTGTCAAACTAATGCTAAATATATATTTTTACCAAAATCGCAAAAACTCCAACACGAAATGAGCATGATTTCTGGATCTCCAGCAGTGAATAAATATGGATTGTGTGAATTTTATGTTACCTATAAAAATCAATTAATAATACACATGAATGCATGAGGCAATTCAATGATTTCTTAAACATCATCGATGGATATCTGGGTAGTGGGGCCTGGTTTGTTTATCTTCTTTTAGGTACTGGTTTATTCTTTACAATCTATCTGGGGTTTCCGCAGCTACGCTATTTTGGGTTTGCCATCAAAGTACTGAAAGGCAAGTTTGATAAGAAGGGAGATCAGGGAGATGCATCGCATTTTCAGGCACTTGCCACAGCGCTGTCCGGAACTGTTGGGACAGGTAATATTGGTGGTGTTGCATTGGCTGTTCATTTGGGCGGTCCGGCCGCACTCTTTTGGATGTTAGTCACTGCTTTTCTGGGAATGACCACCAAGTTTGTAGAAGTAACCTTGTCGCACAAGTACCGGGAAACAACCGAGGACGGGCTCATCGCTGGGGGTCCCATGTATTACATGAAAAACCGGTTGAACATCAAACTGAGCAATGGTAAGATAGTAAAGACAGGCGTTTGGCTTGGAGGTGTTTTTGCCGTTGCTACGATTTTTTCATCCTTTGGCACAGGCAATCTTCCTCAGATCAACAACATTGCCAATTCTGTTTTTACCACGTTTGGGATCAAGCAAATTATTACAGGGGGAGTGCTCACAGTTTTCCTGGCACTGGTCATCGTTGGAGGGATTAAGCGAATCGTTAAGGTGACAGAGAAGCTGGTGCCCTTGATGGCTGTGATTTATTTCATTGGTGCCCTATCAGTGATCTTGTTTAATTACGAAAATATTTTACCTTCTTTCATTTCCATTTTTTCAGATATTTTCAGCGGCACTTCGGCGGTTGGAGGATTTCTCGGAGCCAACTTTGCTTTTGCCTTCAATAGAGGGGTAAACAGAGGTTTGTTTTCCAATGAAGCAGGTCAGGGATCGGCACCCATAGCTCACGCTGCTGCCAGAGCCCATGAGCCTGTATCCGAAGGTCTTGTTGCCATTCTTGAACCGTTTATTGATACGATCATCATTTGTACGATCACCGGTTTGGTGTTGCTGTCGTCCGGAGCGTGGGCTAATAAATATGAAAATGAGTTTCAATTTACGGATGTATACGTAATGGAGAAACTTTATGATGAAAGCAAACCGGATGATCGCCAAAAGATCAGGAGTCATGTCCTGGGAACAAATACAGAGAAGTTTTATGAAGGTGCGCTTACCATAGAAAATGGTAAAGTAACCAATCCATTAACCATCATTGCTGCTCATTCCTTTGCTGAGGATGTGAAGGTCTATGAAGGAGAAAAGTTGTATTCCGGTAGTCTAAAAGTGATCAATGGACAGGTCTCCACTGAAAATGAAAATATACGGATGATTGGTAAGTCATTGTTGCATAGTGCGCCACTGACCACCATAGCCTTCAATACAGGATTTTTTGGAGATTATGGGCAATACATTGTTACGATCGGGCTGCTCCTGTTTGCGTTCTCGACCTCCATATCGTGGTCCTATTATGGAGGAAGGGCAACCACTTACTTGTTTGGCTCCAAATATGAAATCTACTACAAAATGGTCTATATCGCCGGATTCTTCTTCGCCTCATTTGCGGATACGACAATCATTTGGACGGTAGCCAATATCACCATTGCTTTGATGACGATTCCAAACCTTATCGGACTCTTGTTGTTGCATAAAGAAATGAAATCTACCGTAAACCAATATTGGAAAGATTTCGGTGAGGAATGGCCGGATGAAAAAATTCCAGGGTAATTATTTGGCCAGTTAAATAGTCATTTTTCCACTGATCACCATTTATGAAGGTATTTCAGTGAGGCACTGTTTTATTTGATTATGATGCGTAAAGGATTCCAGCTATTTATTGTTTGTGTGCTTTTTGGATTTTCAACAGAGGCACAAAAGAAAGTTATTAAAAACATTGAAAAATCTGTCAGCCAGCAGGGTATTGAGTCTCACATGTATTTCTATGCCTCAGATGAGCTGAGAGGGAGAAATACAGGAACCATCGAAAACAGGATAGCAGCGAGATACATTGCTGAAAGATTCAGGGCATACCGCGTAAAACCTGTTGATCAGCAAAATGGCTTTTTTCAGGAGGTTGGCCTTACCCGTACTAAAATCCCCAATGAAGCACAATTAACCGTGGGTGATTCTGTCTTCAATTTATGGGATGATATGATCTTCACCAGTCCTGCTACTCTTGAAATTGATTCGGCAAATTATGTGTTTATCGATTATGGGACTGCTGCTGACTTCGAAGACAAAAATTTTGAAGGAAAAATTGCTGTAGGGATTTATGCGCTACCTCCGGAAGGTCAACGATTAGAAAGAGATGAGATGGTGAGCTTATTGAAGGAGAAGGGAGCAATTGCACTCCTGGAACTGTATAGGCCCTCCAAATTTGATTGGCCGCTGCTGATCAACTACCTGTCCAATGATTCCTACGAATTAAGTACTCAGGAGGTGGAAGAAAGCAATTTCCCGGTGGGATGGATTGTTGATCCCAACCTGGAGAGGTTAAAGTTTTTTAGAGAATCAGAGAGCTTGCCTATTTCTTTAAGTATCCGGGGATCCCAAATAGATCATTTGACTGTTCCCAATGTGGTGGGATATATTGAAGGAACGGACCCTAAACTAAAAGATGAATACATCCTTATCTCTGCTCACCTCGATCATGTTGGGGTGAAAAATGTGGTTCCTGGGGAGGATTCCATTTTCAATGGGGCACGAGACAATGGAATAGGTATCACCAACATGCTGACCACGGCTGAGTACTTCGGTAAAAATCCACCGAAAAGGTCCCTGTTGTTTTTAGCGTGCAATGCAGAGGAAGTGGGACTGCTAGGCAGTGAATGGTATGCGGAGCATCCACTTATTCCGCTACGAAAAACCGTTTACAATATCAATACGGATACCGGAGGCTATAATGATGTAACCAAGATCACAGTTGTTGGTCTAAACCGAACCAATACGGCTCCCGAACTGATCAAATCAGGCAAACCCTTTGGCTTGACAGTCATCGATGATCAGGTTCCCGAAGAAAATCTTTACGAGCGATCAGATAACGTGAGCTTTGCCAAAAAAGGAGTCCCCGCTATCTCCTTCGATCCGGGCTACACAGCCATGGATGATGAGATCAAGAAATATTATCACCAGCCTGGAGATGAGCCCCAGACGATAGACTACGAATACCTGTCTAAGTATTGCAAAGCTTATATCTATGCGGTTTATCTCCTAACAGAGATGGATGCTTTGAAATGGTCGGAGGGTGATCCATATCAGGAAGCAGGAAAACAGTTGTACGAATAATCTTGCTGAACCTGATCAGGTCTGGCAGCGCAAATATCCTTAACTTTAGATCATGCGGTTTCTCACCCTGATCATTCCATTTGTTGCTACTGTGCTTTGGCTGGTGTTTTCTCCCGCTGAAGAGGACAAGCCTCATACTCCAAAAATGAATGGAGCCAGCCTCGTGAATCCGCCGCGCGAGATCACCAGAGAACAAATGGCTGAACTTAAGCAACTAAACGTGGGTTGGGTGGCCATTATCCCCTACGCATTTGCTCAGTCCGGGGAACCTGAGATTTCATTCAATCATGAGCGGCAGTGGTGGGGAGAGCGTACCGAAGGAACAAAGGAATTGATCTCCCTGGCCAGGGAATGTGGAATGAAGATCATGTTGAAACCTCATGTATGGGTGCGGGGGGAAGGCTGGACTGGCGATTTCACCCTCAACAATGAGCATGATTGGAAGAAATGGGAAGAAGATTTTTCGAACTACATCCTGCATTTTGCCTCCCTTGCCGATTCATTGGATGTGGAGCTTTTCTGTATTGGCACTGAATATAGAATACCTGCCAGAGAACGTCCTGACTATTGGCGAAAGCTGATTGGCGAGGTCCGCAAGGTCTATCAAGGCAACATCACTTATGCATCGAATTGGGACAACTTCATGAATATCAGTTGGTGGGATGCAGTAGATTATTTAGGGGTGGATGCTTATTTTCCACTGGTTGACAAAGAGAATCCATCTACCAGAGAATTGATCAAAGGCTGGGAACCCATTGTAAATGAGCTGGAAACATTTGCAGAGAAATGGGACAAACCTATCTTATTTACGGAGTATGGATTTCAAAGCATGAATGGAGCAGCAGGCAAGCATTGGGAGCTGGACAGAAAGCAAATACCTGTGAATGAGGAACTCCAGGCATTGGCCTATGATGCCACTTTTCAGTCCTTTATGAGTAAACAATGGTACGCAGGAGGCTTTTTCTGGAAGTGGTATTTTTTCCAGCGTTCTCCTGAGCGGTACACTACGGACTGGACACCACAAAATAAAAAAGCAGAACAAATAATTGCGAAGTGGTATGGTCAAAGCATAGGTATCCGGTAGTGATTATGTATATAGTGTGTAAAAAATACATAAAAAGGATTTAGGTTTGAGGACACGCTATAGAATTTTAGTATAAATAAGCAATATTAAGCGCTATGAAATTTCTCCAATTCACCCTCATGTTATGGCTACTTTGCCATGTAGGCTTTGCCCAGGATTTTGTCAAAACGAAATTAAAAAAACAGCAAGCCCCATCAAGTGAGGCTTACCAATCCATGACCTTCAATGGTGCCTGGTGCTGGTTTTCAGATCCCCGGGCAGTCTATTATGAAGGCAAGTATAAGCGAACCTATACGGGCTGGATTGATAACTATGGAGACATCCAAATAGGTTACTATGATCATACCACGGGTGAAATTGATTCCAGGGTGCTCTATGACAATCTTGAGATAGATGATCACAACAACCCGTCTGTGCTGTTTGATGAAGAGGGAAAGCTCATTGTTTTCTTCAATAATCACATGCTGGGAGTGAAGCCACTCTATATCGTTAGGGCCACTGAACCAGAGAGCATTGAAAGCTGGGAACCGGTTCAGGAGTTATATCTCAACGATGAAAAGCTGAGTGACATGGGTAGTATGAACCATACTTACACCAACCCGATCAAACTTTCTGCTGAAAATGGAAAGATTTTCCTTTTCTGGAGGGGTGTTGATGGAAAGCCAAGCTATTCTACATCAAATGACAATGGTAAGACCTGGGCTACCGGGAAGATATTCTTTATGCCTGAGCGTAAATATTCATTCAGAAGGCCCTATACCAAAGTTTATTCCAATGGGGTTGACAAGATCCACTTTACCCTAACGGACGGTCACCCTCGAAAAGAGGACGCCAACAATATTTACTACATGTATTATCAGCATGGTGCTTTTTACAAGGCCGATGGGACAAAGATCAAGGACCTGGGTGGTGAACCGGTGCTGCCTGAAGAAGCTGATCTGGTTTACGATGCCACCAAAGGGAGCGCCAGGGCCTGGAACTGGGACATTGCGGAAACCGAAGGGAGGCCGGTGATTGCTTATACCAGGTATCCGGATGATCAAAACCATATTTACTGCTATGCCCGGTGGGACGGAAAGCAATGGCTCAACTATGACCTGATCAATTCAGGTAGCTGGTTTCCTCAAACTATTGATGGAGTGGAGGAGCCTGAGAATTTCTATTCGGGAGGAATGAATATTGATCATGAGAGTCCCGGAACACTTTATCTATCGGTAAAAAGGGATAGTCTTTTTGAGATTGAACAATGGGATACCAAAAATGGTGGGAAGTCCTGGACCGTTACCCCTATTACGAGCGGCTCGTCCAAAGACAACATCCGTCCTTTTGCAGTGAGAAATGCTGGTGAAGGAAACAAGCTTCAATTGTTGTGGATGCAAAATACGAAATACCATCATTTTACTTACGGCACTACCATGAAACGTTGGGAACTGGAATTCAAAGACAGGTATCAAACAGCTATTCAAACAAGTATACCACTGAATCAGGTGATGAATCCTTTGTCCAAAGAAGGCGTCGTAGATATGATGCAACGGACAGCAGACTGGCACCTTTCTAATCCGAGATACCAGTACGACCCTATCGATTGGCATTATGGGGCATTGTATACCGGAATCAGGGCTTTGTATGAAGTGACTGGCGAAGACAGGTACCGCAATGAATTGATCAATATCGGTCAGGCAAAGGATTGGACGCCACTCGATGACTTTCTCCATGCAGACCGACTGACTATTATTGACAACTGGGCATGGCTTTCCGGAATGATGGATGATCCCGAGATGATCGAGAAATCACAATGGGCACTCGATATCCATATTGCCAGAGGAACTAAACACACCGACGTAAGATTCAAGGATAACCCTTATAAGCTGGAATGGTGGACATGGTGTGATGCGCTGTTTATGGCGCCACCTTCCTTTGTGGAAATGTGGAAGCTAACCGGAGAAACAAAATATCTAGCGTACATGGATGAGCAGTGGTGGAGGACATCAGATTATTTGTATTCTGATGAAGACTCACTTTATTAT
Organism: Cyclobacteriaceae bacterium; assembly: GCA_965228595.1. Taxonomy (GTDB): domain Bacteria; phylum Bacteroidota; class Bacteroidia; order Cytophagales; family Cyclobacteriaceae; genus UBA7330. Next base: position 3,122,352 of record OZ245828.1, read on the forward strand.
CGTGATGATCGTTACTTTGACCGGTTATCCGATAATGGCAAGAAGATATTCTGGGCCCGCGGAAATGGCTGGGTAATAGCCGGATTGGCGAGGATGCTGGAGGATCTTCCTTCAGATTATTCCAGAAGAGTAAAGTTTGAACAACAGTATCGGGAGATGGCTCATAAGTTACTCAGGATCCAGGGAGCTGATGGTTTGTGGAGGGTAAGCCTACACGACCCTGAATATCTGGACATGGGCGAGTCCAGTGGAAGTTCCTTCTTCACTTTTGCTTTGGCCTGGGGACTGAATAACAACATGATCGATCAAAAGTATCGCCCACAGGTGGAGAAAGCCTGGAAAGCACTTTGCAACAATGTGAACGAGGAGGGCAGACTGGGGTACGTGCAGCAAGTAGCAGGAGATCCGTATCCATTCAAGGCGGACGAGTCTCATGTGTATGCGACGGGTGCTTATCTTCTGGCTGGAAAGGAAATGTATAAATTGGCCGAAAGTCAGAAATAAGATACCTGAAATTGGTTGTTTAGGACTTTACATCAATTTTTAGCTTGGTCGCTTGAACCGGGTTATATGGGGGGATTTCAATGGGTACCGGATCGATATGCCATATTTCTTCACAGTATTGTTTGATTGTTCTGTCACTGGAAAATTTGCCGGTGTTAGCCGTATTGATGACCGACATGGAGCTCCAATGCTCAAAATTCAGGAAAGCCTCCGAGACTAGCTTCTGTTGTTCTATGTAGGATCGGAAATCGGCAAGCACCAGGTAATTGTCATGGTTCAATAAATGATCTGCCAGGGGCCGAAAAAGGTCTTTCTGACTTTTGGAAAAATAACCTAGTGAGAGCATGTCCAGGCATTTTTTCAAATCAGGATCCGATTGATAAACATCTGTTGGGCGATAGCCTTTTGCCAGGATTTCCTGGTTCTCTTCCACTGTATGGCCGAATAAAAAGAAATTTTCTTTCCCTACTTCCTGCATGATCTCCACATTCGCTCCGTCAAGTGTGCCGATGGTCAGTGCACCATTCATGGTAAACTTCATATTTCCTGTGCCCGAAGCTTCTTTCCCGGCTGTTGAGATCTGTTCACTCAGGTCAGCAGCCGGGTAAATCCTTTGTGCTTTGCTGACATTAAAGTCTGGCAGAAACACCACCTTTAGAAGGTCCTTTACATCCGGATCGTGATTGACCACATCTGCTACATTGTTGATGAGCTTTATGATCAATTTGGCCATGTGGTAAGAGGGTGCAGCTTTACCACTAAAAATAAACGTTCGGGGAACGATGTCGATTGACGGATTTTCTTTTATCTGATTATATAAATGGATGATATGCAAGACATTCAGATGCTGTCTTTTGTATTCATGGATCCTTTTTGCCTGCACATCAAAGAGTGAATCGGGATTTAACGCTATTCCCAGATGATCTTTTACATAATCACTTAACTTTTGCTTAGCATCCGATTTACACTTTTGCCAGGCGATCAAAAAATTTGGATCCTCTGTATATGCTTCCAGATTTTTTAATTCCGTCAGGTTGTTTTGCCAGGCATTGCCAATGGTATCATCAATGAGATTGCTGAGTCTTGGGTTGATGAGGAGCATCCATCGACGGGGGGTAACTCCATTAGTCTTGTTGTTGAATTTAGTAGGCCACAGGTCATGGAAATCTTTAAGTACACTTTTTTTGAGTAGTTCGGTATGTAACTCTGCTACACCGTTGATGGAATGACTGCTATATGAAGCCAGGTTGGCCATTCTAACGTATTTTCCATTTGATTCTTCTATGATAGATAGCCGGGCAAGTGTATCCTTATCCACTTTTTCCTTTACCTCTTGCATAAATCTGTGGTTGATCTCGAAGATGATTTCCATCAAACGTGGAAGAAGCTGTTGAAATAAGTCAATAGACCATTTCTCGAGTGCTTCTGGAAGCAGTGTGTGATTGGTATATCCAAATGAGCTGGTAGTGATTTCCCATGCCTTTTCCCAATTCAATTCATGAATATCCACCAGCAGCCGCATCAATTCCGGTATCCCCACAGCAGGGTGCGTATCGTTTAGCTGCAGGGTAAATTTCTCATGGAAAGTCTCGATGGGGTTTCCTCTGTTGATATGAATTCTTATGGCATCCTGCAATGAACATGAAACAAAAAAGTACTGCTGTTTTAGCCGGAGTTCTTTTCCAACTCTATCATCATCGCTAGGATAAAGTACCTTTGAAATATTTTCAGAATTGATTTTTTTATCAACCGCTCCGTAATAATCACCCCGATTGAAGGAGCTCAAATCGAATGACATCTCCGAATCCGATTTCCAGAGCCGCAGGGTAGCAGCTGTATTGGTTTGAAATCCTAAAATGGGCGTATCGTAAGGAATTCCTCTGACAATTTCTTCCGGTTCCCAGTGGATTTTCAGTTCACCATTTTTGTTGTTTTCTTTTTTTGTGTGGCCTCCGAAAAACACCTCCACTGAATTTTCAGCCTTGCAAATCTCCCAGGGATTCCCATAGCGTAGCCATTTGTCTGTAATTTCCAGCTGCCAGCCATCCTGAATCTCCTGATCGAAGATCCCAAATTCATATCGAATGCCATAGCCAATGGCAGGAATGTCGAGTGTGGCCATAGAGTCTAAAAAACAGGCAGCCAGACGACCCAATCCGCCATTTCCTAAACCAGGTTCTTCTTCCTGTTCAATGAGCACGTTTAGGTCTACACCAAGATCCTGCATAGCCTGATTGACATTGTTATAAAAACCTGTGTTGATCAGGTTATTGGTTAGATGAGGCCCGACAAGGTATTCGGCTGAGAGGTAACCAATTACCCTAACATTTTTTTCCCAGTAGTGGTTTTGGGTGCTAAGCCATCGGTGCAGGATCCGATCTCTAATGGTATAAGAAAGGGCGAAGTAAAGATCGTTTTTTGTAGCGGTGTGAACACTCTTACCCTGAACGTAAAACAGGTTGTCTAGAAATGCCCTTTTAAAGGTCTCTATATCAGTTCCGGTGCGGTCATCTTCAATCTTGATGGTGGGCTTGTTGCGTGGTTCCATGACTAGCTATTTACCACTATCAAAGCTAATAAATTCGCTTCGGTAATTAATCTTTTGGATTTTACCCCTGCTATAAGTTCGCTCACCCTATTAATCCCGAGGGTTTTTAGGATAAAACCTTGATTTAAATTAAGTTGAGCGTTTTTAGCATGAACCCCCATTTATGATTAACCCAGTCACAACTTCAATGCGTTTTATATTGATATCAATATTGTTTTTTTCCCTTTGTTCTGTGGTCTTAGGACAAAGTCTTCCGGACAAAAAACCAAACATCCTGATCATTATCCCTGATGATTTAGGCTGGTCGGATGTCGGTTATCATGGATCTGAGATTAAAACCCCGAATATCGACAAGCTGGCCAGGACCGGAGTGAAGTTGGAGCAGCACTATGTGATGCCCACCTGTACACCGACACGAGTAAGCCTGATCACCGGAAAATATCCCAGCCGTTATGGAGTCCTGGCACCGGCATATGGTGAAGTGATTGATTTGGGAGAGGCTACTTTGCCTTCTATCCTTTCAAAGAATGGCTATTTCACGGCTTTAGTTGGTAAATGGCACATGGGATCGCCACCTTATACCCCTAAAAAATATGGCTTTCAGTCCACCTACGGCTATTTTGATGGGCAGATTGATCCTTATACCCATGAGTACAAATCCGGTCGGAAATCATGGCATCGAGACGATCAGCTGTTTGACGAAGAGGGCCATGTGACTGACTTGCTAACAAAAGAAGCTATTCGCATCATAGAGGAGGAGAGAGAAGAACCCTTCTTTTTATATCTGGCCCATCAGGTGCCTCACTCACCCCTCAATGAACCGGAGGAATGGACATCTAAGTATGACGACCTTTCTATTGACCCAACCCGTAAGCTCTTTGCTGCCAGCGTCACCCATATGGATGAGGGCATTGGCAAAGTTATCGAGGCATTGGAGCGAACTGGAAAGCGCGAGAATACATTGATTCTGGTCCTGAGCGATAATGGTGGACAACACAGCTGGGAAAGTGAAACGCAATATCATGGAGATTATGCCGACAAACCTCATTTAGTACTTGGAAACAATTACCCACTGCGTGGTTGGAAAGGTCAGGTATATGAAGGAGGGATCAGGGTACCGGCTTTGGCCAACTGGCCCGGTAAGTTGGAGTCTGGAACCGTCAACGTGCCAATTCACATGTCTGATTGGTTGCCTACCTTATGTCAGCTTGCCGGGGTTGAAGGTGATCTCAAAAATCTTAAGCTTGATGGACAAAACATCTGGGACATTGTTCGAGGTGGAGGAGACTCAAATCATCCACTCTACTGGAAAATTGCAAGCTCATATGCGGTCCGTGATGGTGATTGGAAGCTTGTGGTAGACAGAAAAACAGATCAGAAAGAACTGTACAATCTCAAAGAAGATTTCAGGGAAGACCGTGATCTGAGTGAAAAAAATCCCGAAAAAGTCAAATATCTAAGTGAATTGCTTGAAAAATTCAAGGAAGGGGATCGGGAAAGAAGTGAATAATCCGATCTTGCACTCATTATTCAACCAATCGGATATTACAATGAGGCTAATAGTTATTTTATTTCTGGGTTTTCTTTTCAGTTGTGGAACCAATCAGACTGAGGTTGACGACATTCCGCCTCTCTCAGTGACACCCGCACCCCATCAACTCACCTACCAGAAAATGGAGGTAGTGGGGTTTATTCATTTTACGGTCAATACTTTCACCAACAAGGAGTGGGGCTACGGGGATGAAAAACCATCCATTTTCAATCCTTCTGAGCTGGATACCGAGCAATGGGTGAAAGCAGCCAAAGCCGGAGGGATGAAAGAGCTGATCCTGACAGCCAAACACCACGATGGATTTTGTCTTTGGCCAAGTAAGTACACTGAGCACAGTGTGAAAAACAGCCCATATAAAGATGGCAAAGGCGATATCGTGCGCGAGTTTGTAGATGCCTGTCGCAAGCATGGACTCAAAGTAGGTTTGTACCTTTCTCCCTGGGACCGAAATCACAAAGACTATGGTACACCGGAATACATTACTTATTATAGGAATCAACTGAAAGAGCTGCTCACCGAATACGGTGAAATCAATGAGATCTGGTTTGATGGTGCCAATGGTGGTGATGGGTATTATGGCGGAGCCAACGAAGTAAGAAAGATTGATAGAAAAACCTACTACGATTGGCCAAACACGGTAAAACTGGTCAAGGAACTACAACCCAACATTTCGATATTTTCTGACGCAGGTCCGGACATCCGCTGGGTGGGTAATGAACACGGATTTGCCGGTGAGACATTCTGGTCAACCATCCACACGGATTCAGTCACAATAGGATCTGCTAAAACATCCTATCTGAACACCGGAGATCCGGAAGGAAATAATTGGGTTTTGGGTCAATGTGATGTGTCTATCCGTCCGGGATGGTTTTATCACCCCAAAGAGGATAGCCTGGTCAAGTCACCTGAAAAACTCCTGGAAATCTATCATAAGTCAGTCGGTAGAAATGGAGTTCTTCTTTTGAATTTACCTCCGGACCGGCGCGGTTTGATCCACGAAAACGATGTGGCATCATTGAAAGATTTCAAGACACTGGTAGATCGATTGTTTGCCATGAACCTGGCCGAGGGAAAAGTGCGGGCTTCCAATACCCGTTTGAAACATGATAAGTTTGACGCCAACAATATCCTTGATGATGACCTTGATTCGTATTGGGCTGCGGATGACGATGTGATAGAGGCATCACTAATTGTAGAGCTGGATCAGGCCGTGGATTTTGAACGGATTGTCATTCAGGAACCCATTCGGTTTGGACAAAGAGTTTCCGCTTTTGAAGTTCATGTGGAAAAAGATGGTCAGTGGGAATTGGCTTATCAGGGCACCACCATTGGATACAAAAGGATACTGGAGATAGAACCTAACAACAGCAATCGTATCAAGCTAACGATTTTGGATGCGCTTGGACCCCCGGCTATTTCCAACTTTGAGATCTATTAACCCCATGTGGTTAATCGTTTCACAGCAACAACCAGGTAGGTTTTCTGGTTAACAGTCATATGAGGCTGATCATATTTTGCATTTTGTGCTTTTTTGGGTGTTTCCTCTTTGCACAAGAAAAGAGGGAAGTAGAAAAGCGTGTAAATAAAGGAGATGTTCCGGCGATGGCCAGGGGCTTTATTGAAGAAGCTTATGATACCAAAAGAAAGATTCGGTGGTATTATCAAACAGAGGGTGAAGAAATCAGCTATGAAGCTAAACTTTATTGGAAGGATCAGCTACATAGTGTTGAGTTCGACACCCTGGGTGATATTATAGACATCGAAATTGTGGTGAATTGGGAAATGATAGACAGCCCGGTTAGGCAAAATCTTGAGGCGTATTTCAATACCAACTATGATAAATGGGACCTTGACAAGATACAGGTTCAATGGTCAGGGCCAATGGAAAACCTGAAGGAATTGATTAAAAAGGATCAGCAATCAGGGCTTACCAAAAGATTTGAAATAGAGTATCGCGGAGCCACAGAAACGGAGGATGAATTATGGGAGGGGCTGTTTAGCGGTGATGGCAAGGAATTGCTGCAAAAGCGGAAGATCGTCCTGGGGAATCTGAATAACCTGACTTATTGATGCGGTGGTTGATCTTATTTGTGGCCACATTTGGATTCATTTGCTCCAGGGCACAGGAAGTACTCTATGGAGGATTCTTTCCTGAGTTTTCACTGACAAAAAAATTCCAGTCAAAGATACATTCCACCTTCAAGGTGGAGTCACAACATGGGCTGTATGACCATCAAGAAATGGAGTCGTGGGAATACTTTCATGATCGTACAGACATACAGTTTTTTATCGGGAGATCGTTGACCCCACTCATCAAAGTTGATGTAGGATATCAATACCGGATTGATCCCTCAGGAGGAAACAATCATCGGTTGATCCAGCAAATAGCTTTCATCCAAAGACTCGCGAGCGGAAAAATGGGCCATCGGATCAGGACTGACCAGACTTTTTCTGGTGATGAAGATAATGTGCTTTACCGGATCAGGTACCGGTTGGCTTATCAAAAACCACTACAAGGGGCAGAGCTGGACCCGGGGGAGTTTTACCTGTCTTTATCCGATGAGCTCATCTATGCCTACGAGGCTGGTGATCAGGAATTTGAAAACCGACTCGTTGGTTCGTTAGGCTTCGTTTTTAGCGACACCATCAAAATGGAATCCGGAATGGACTACAGGACCGACAGGTTCATTGCCCCGGGGTTTCGTCAGCGATTGTGGTGGAAGACCGGGGCTTACCTGGCGTTTTAATCTGGATTATTACCACGAAATAGGTCGGTAATCTTTCAGGAATTGGCCACACCAGTGTTTCCCGGTATTGATCCCGTCAAACAAAGGGTCCAACACCCGGGCGGCACCATCCACGATATCGAGGGGTGGCTGAAAGTCATGGATTTCAGCTTTCTTTTTGGCCAATTCAGCAGGATCTTCATCAGTCACCCAACCGGTATCGACGGCATTCATATAGATGCCATATTTGGCAAAGTCTGAAGCTGAAGTATGAGTCATCATGTTGAGTGCCGCTTTGGCCATGTTGGTATGGGGGTGCCGGTCCTCTTTGTGGAATCGATGGAATTTACCTTCCATGGCAGACACGTTGATGATATGCTTCATTCCGGTATATTCTTTTTTCATGATGTTCACCAGTCGGTTGCACAATACAAAAGGAGCCACGGAATTTACCAGTTGCACTTCCACCATCTCCGTAGTGTGTATCTCTCCAAGCTTCAATCTCCAACTGTTGGTTTTCCGAAGGTCCACCTGCTGCAAATCCGCATCTAATTTCCCCTCCGGGAAGACTTCTTCCGGCTTAAGGGAATTGTCGATTGAATAGGGTATTTGCGAAAGCTTTGCTGAGGCACTTAATCCGATCCCCAATTGTTTGCCGTGCCAGGAAACAGGAAGATTTCGGTCGGTGCCCATCAATTCCTTGCTCAAAATACCCAGTTCATTGAGACAGTCATGGTGATCTTTCAGAAGCGCTTTTACTGAAGCAGGCAGTTCAGTGTAAGCCTTTTCTTCATTGGGCATCAGATGCTGATAAAATCCGGCAGGTCTCCTTACAGTCTGCGCGGCATTGTTGATCAGGATATCTAACCGATCATATCGTTGTTCAATGAAATTGCAGAACAGCTCCACGCTGGGAATATGTCTGAGGTCGAGCCCATGGATTTTTAACCGGTTACTCCATTCGTGATAATCCGGTTCTTTAGAGAATCTTATGGCTGAATCTACCGGAAACCGGGTGGTGGCAATCACCGAGGCTCCGGCTCTCAACATCATAAGTGTGATGTGATAGCCGATTTTGAGTCGGGAGCCGGTAACCAATGCCACCTGGCCTGTGAGGTCAGCCGTTTGGAATCGTTTGGCATAATTGAACTCCGCACACGAGGGGCACATGGTATCATAAAAATGATGCAGACGTGTGAATTCTGCTTTGCATACATAGCAGTTCCTGGGAGCGTTCAGCTCAGCACCCGGAAAGGATTCCATCCCGGCCAGCTCGATCATTTTGGGTGCATTGAATACAAGGGCTTCCCTTGCACTTCTTATTCCTGTGCTGTTGCGGGCTTCCCTATCCTTCGCATTGATTTTTCGCTTCTCGGCTTTCTTTGCTTCCTTTTTGCGTCGCAGAAACTCTTCCCTGCTTGGTCTGGATAGCAATCCGGCAGCCATGATCAGCTCCAGACGTTTGTCTTTGGGGATCTCAAAAATCCGGTTGGTCTCAGCATTCAATGCATTCAACACTTGTATGCATTGTTCGATTTGCTCAGCACTGAGCTGGGTGCCGGGCAAGGCCTCTTCGGAGATAGCTGTCATGTAATATCAAATTGTCGGCAAAAATAGTGATATGATGGGCTATATTTATGGGTCTTATCAAAATAGATATTGAAAGAAAGACTTTAGCATAAACCCGGGATTTATGAAAACCAACCTAACCTCATTACTGGCCATCCTGATTTTGCTTCAGGCATGTAACCAGACCACAAAAAACACCGACTCCTCAGCGTCAGAAACAGCTGCAACAACCGACAACCTCTGTATGGGCCATTATTGGACCGAAGAAGAGGCCAGGGAAAAACTGAAGGAATTCGCTGCCACCTATGATGACCAGGCTTCCTGGGAAAAGCGGGCGAAAAGGATCCGACAAGGCATCCTGGATGGATTGCAGTGGAACAAGATGCCGAAAGTGACCAATAACTTTGATCCGATCATCACCAAAACGATGGAGATGGATGGCTATATCATCGAAAATGTTGCCCTTGAGAGCTTTCCCGGATTTTACATCACCGGAAACATCTATCGACCCACCAATGCCAAAGCAAAGAATCCTGCCATTCTTACAGCGCATGGTCACTGGGAAGATCGCAGGTTTATGGAGGAAGTACAGAAGCGATGTGCCTATCTCGCACGGGCTGGAGCCATTGTGTTTATGTATGACATGATTGGCTATGGCGAAAGTAAGCAGACTACCCATAAGATGCCGATTGCCCTATTGTTGCAAACATGGAACAGCAAGCGGGTTTTGGATTACCTGCTCTCCAGGGAAGATGTGGATCCTGAACGCATTGGGATGACCGGTGCATCGGGTGGAGGTACACAGACCTTTGTGCTCACAGCCATTGATGACAGGATCAAGGTAGCCGTGCCGGCTGTCCAGGTATCGGCTCACTTCTTTGGAGGCTGTGTGTGTGAGAGCGGCATGCCCATCCACAAGAGCAATGATCATCAGACCAACAATGTGGAGGTTGCTGCCCTGACTGCACCAAGGCCTTTGCTTTTGATCTCCGATGGTGACGACTGGACCAAAAATGTGCCCGATGTGGAGTATCCCTACATCCGCAACATCTATAAGCTATATGGCATTGAGGACCAAGTAGAGAGTGCCCACTTCCCCGACGAAGTACATGACTATGGCGCGAATAAGCGAGTCCCGATGTACAGGTTCTTCGGGAAACACCTGGGTCTGGATGTGCCGGAAGGCCCGATCAACGAAGATTTTATCAAAGTACTGTCTAAAGAAGAATTAAGTGTGCTCGCTGGTACGGAGTTACCCGAAGGCGCGCTGAAAGGCGATGAGGCTGTGATGGCGTATCTTGGGTTTTAATATAAGGAATAGCCCGCGGTACTTAATTGAACTTATTATCGTCATTCTGAGAGGAGTGGAACGCTTGTCTGCCGAAACTTTGTGAAGGTAGGCAGCGACAGAATCTTATGCTCGTGAACAGAGATAAAGATGTTATGATGCTCACAATTGTTCCTCCATATTTGATATTCAACTAAAAGAAATGAAATCCAATCAAAAAACCGCCATCGTTACCGGCTCCTCCTCTGGCGTAGGGGCTGCCACTTGCATCGAACTGGCCAGGAGAGGATGGAATGTAGCCATCAATTATGTCCATAGTGAGCAGGAAGCTCACGAGACGGCGGAAAAATGCAAAGCATTCACAGATGGAGTGCTGGTGATAAAGGCCGATGTTTCACAGGATGACCAGGGCATTGCAATGGTCAGGGAAATCATTAAAAAGTGGGGGAGAATTGATGCTTTGGTAAACAATGCCGGAACCACCAAATATTGTAATTACCATGACCTGGACGGGCTTTCTAAGGAAGACTTTTTGAAGCTTTATGAAGTAAATGTGGTGGGTGCTTACCAGGTCACCAGGGCTGCTGCTCCATATTTAAAGGCAGCCAAAGGTTCAGTGGTCAACACGTCATCCATTAGTGCCATATCAGGCGTAGGAAGTTCTATTGCCTATGCCGCTTCAAAGGGAGCACTGTCTACCATGACCCTTTCCCTCGCCCATGCGCTGGCGCCTGACGTGAGAGTGAATGCCGTATGTCCCGGATTTATACAAGGCAGGTGGACCAAAAACTTCCTGGGTGATCGATACGATCAAGTGCTACAAGACATAGAAAAAACCACACTCACTCAAAAAACATCAGTTCCGGAAGACATCGCCAAAGCAATTGTCTACCTGGTGGCGGATGCGGGTACCACCACCGGACAACTCCTTACTGTTGACAGTGGACAATTGGTCAATCAAAATATTCTCTGAGTGCTGTTGAGAGGTTTTTTGATCCTTGGCTTGGGAACAGATGTACAGCCACTTTTTAACCCGTCGAATTCGACGGGGTTTATCTACTAAACTCAGTAGAATTTTAAACTGATAATCAAAATGAAAAAGCATTAGATCAAGTATAGAGGTAGGCCCAGTAGATCAACAAACCTTGAAAGGGCAATCTGAGCCATAGGATCCACTTAGGGATTTTCATTCCTGCCCCACCCAGTTGAAGGTGATAGACGTTGGCTGGAAAAACTGCAATCAATAGTGCAATGATCCCCCATGCGGCCAAAGATCGCGTGGCGGGGATGACCAGTCCAATGGCAAGAATGATCTCCGCCGCACCAGAGATCCAGTTGATCCATTTTTTGTGCTTAAACAACGGAGGGATGATTTTGAAGTAAACTTTCGGGTATTGAAAGTGCATGATGCCGGCTATCATGTAAAGCAGAGCCATCAGATAGAGACTAATTGTTGTCATGAAGTAAAGCTAAATACAATTCAAGTGACCTGATAAAAACCAAAAAGATTCCTATTAAGCTTTAAGCCGGTGTTGTTACTAATACATAAGATAGCTTCAGAGATTTAAAATATTAATGACAAAACCAACAATCATCCTTAAGCTAACTGAACTATTTGCATAGCCAAGTTTAAGAATGATAGTTAACCCCTCACCTACGCCAGCCAGTCACATATGCATTTTCGTCTCTGAGGAGAATCGTGCTTCTCCAAAGCCTTCTGCCAGAGTTTTTGTGCTCAGACATACTGAAATTTGAATTATTGAAAGTAAAATATGATTATCTTTATTTTAGTTTAATGGCTCTAAAGTAAAATATAATTTACTTTATGTTACTTTAGTAAAACTTATAATGAGATGATTCAAGTAGAAAATTTTCTTTCTGGAAGACAAGCAAAAGATCCAACAGGTTATTCCTACTTTCTACCTGAAAAGATAAATGATCAATGGAAATGGGAATGCTAATTTGCTGGTACAGCATCTCCTCAAAAATCCAGTAATCCATGTGAAGCAGGCTCAAAAATTGCTGGATGTAAGCTATAAATCGGCCAACGACCTTATTACCGATTTTGTACATGCCGACATACTCAAAAAGATGACCGGTCAAAGCCGCAACCGGGTGTTTGTATTTGATAAATACCTTAATCTTTTTAGGGTATAAGTTGAAGCCTGCATAGTCGTTGCTGCTCTTTTTGCAACCGTATAGTTGCCATCTGTAGCATGGTAATGCTCATATTATGGTTGACACAATAGCTTAATTTCTTCATATCGCTGACCTTCCTGAAATCAAAATCCTTTAATTTTATTGGTGATAACATAACAACCAGCTCATGAGAATTAAATTATCCATTTGTCTTTTAGTATGTGTAAGCCTTGCTTCATCATATACTTACGCACAAAGTGAAAATTCCTCCAGGTCTTTACGTGCGTTGATCGACTTCACGGCGGAGTTTGGTGGTGACCCTGTGGCAACGGTGTACTTTACGAATGGTGAAGATCAGTCGGTCAAAGCCGGGCAGGGACTCTCACTGGGATTGGGTGGTGAATTCACAGTTCCTGCCATACAAAATCTGAAAATCCGGGGATGGGTCAGTTACAAGTATCAGACCACCATGGCAGATAATGCGGATATCACGTTGACCAGCGTGCCGATAAACCTCACAGCCAATTGGATGATGAATAATGGAATACGCTTTGGTGCCGGTCTTGCGATGCATAATGCCGTCAAGTTCGGTGCTGGTGGATTAGGAGATGATATCAAGTTTGCAAATGCCAGTGGTCCGTTGCTTGAGGTGGGATGGAAGTGGATCGGCGTACGATATACCCTGATGGAGTATGTGGACGGATCGGATATATATGATGCCAGTGCCATTGGTGTCTCCCTGAGTTTTGCATTTCCGGAATAGCACAGGTTTAAAGATTTTATAAAGTCATTAGCTTGCGAAGGATTGTAGAGTCCATTGCAAATCCCTTAATGAAAACAACATTTTCCTTCCTCCTTACAGTTCTGGTTCTTATTGGTCAGGCTCAACATAAGAAAGTCTGCATAACCGTCGACGACCTGCCAACGGTAACGTATGGAGTTGGAGGATACGATCATCGGGTACAAATCACGAGCGGAATCATTGAAGCCTTCAAAACGTTTGCCGTTCCGGCGATCGGGTATGTCAATGAAACCAAACTCTATCAAAATGGCAAGCTGGATTCATTGGAGGTTGATTTACTTGAGATGTGGCTCAGCAACGGACTGGAGCTGGGCAACCACACCTACGCTCACTTAAATTTTCATGAGGTGGCTTTTGAAGAATTTACCTCCAACATTTTGAAGGGTGAACGGGTCAGCAAGCCCCTGGCAGAGAAGTATCAGTCGGCGTACAAATATTTCAGGCATCCTTATCTGAGAATAGGACTCAGACAATCACAGGTTGATTCACTACAGTCATTTTTAGCTACCCATGGATACATTGAATCACCAGTCACCATAGACAATGATGATTACCTGTTTGCGGTGGCCTATGCCAGGGCTTACAAAAAGAATGACCGGGAATTGATGGAAAGGATATCCAAAGATTATATTGATTACATGGAAGAGAAGCTGGTCTATTTTGAAAATCAATCGATCAGGCTTTTTGGCAGGCCGATGGATCAGACACTTCTCATACACGCCAATTATCTGAATGCCAAACATCTGAAGGATCTGCTGAAGGTGTACCAGGATCAGGGCTATGCTTTCGTATCACAATCCGAGGTACTGAAGGACGAGACCTATCAGCACCCGGTCACGAAGCATGGTGACTGGGGCATTTCGTGGATCGACCGATGGGCTATCAGTGAGGGCAAAAGTGGTGACTTCTTTAAAGGTGATCCGGTTGTGCCGGGGTATATTAGAGAGTAGGTGAAATGGAATTATGCTTCAAATAAGGGCTAGAAGTTTGAGGATCGCAAAAATGGTTCCTCCGCCAACAAGGGAAAGCACGATTATGGTGATGACTTGAATTTTTTCCATCACAGAAAGTCTATCCTCCATCACAGAGAGCTTTTTCTCAGAAATCTCATTACTGTGAATCACTTCGGAAAGTAGAAGTCCAACCTGATTCGGTCTTTTTTTGTCTTCCATGGCTCTATTACGAATATAAAACATATTTAGTCTACTTAGGGTGCCATATCATATGCTAAAATTCCTCTCCACCTTCCACTATCCCATTTTCAAAACTTACCAACTTGCAATAGATTGCAGGTCATGATTTTTAACCCAACTTCTAAACCCTATTGGATTTTTGTTCTTGCTTCCCTGATCACCTTTGTTTCCGGTAGCGCTTATTCACAATCCAATAAGCCCAACATCATCTATATCATGGCCGATGACCTCGGCTACGGCGATTTGGGATGCTACGGTCAGCAGTTGATGAAGACACCTAACATAGATAAGCTGGCCTCGCATGGGATACGCTTTACCCAGGCCTATGCAGGAGGTCCTGTTTGCACACCTTCTCGCAGCGTGCTGATGACGGGGTTGCACAACGGACATACACCGGCAAGGGACAACATTCCTCACTATCATACCTATTTGCAGAAGGATGATTTGACGCTGGCCGAGACTCTGAAAACAGTGGGCTACAGGACCGGTGGCCTGGGCAAATGGTCATTGGGTGATCCGGGCACGGCAGGGGATGCTACGAATCAGGGTTTTGACATGTGGCTGGGATATCAAAACCAGGACCACGCCCATTACTATTATCCGGAATATCTGGATGATAACTACCGGAAGGAAAATGACTTTAAGCTTGGGCTGCCGGGAAATACTGAGTCGAGGGAATTTTACAGCCACGACCTGCTGACGGAAAGAGCCTTACAATTTATCAGGGATTCAAATCAGGACCCGTTTTTCCTTTATGTCGCTTTTACCCTCCCTCATTTTTCCAGTAAGCGTGAGGATCCGGATGGATTGACCGTCCCAACCACAGCGCCATACTCTAACAAAGACTGGCCGGAGAAAGCCAAAAAATATGCTTCCATGGTCCACATGCTGGATCGGGATGTGGGGAAGATTGTGGCGCTGGTTGATCAACTGGGCCTTTCGGATCAGACATTGATTGTGTTTACAAGTGACAATGGTGGACACCATGCCGTATGGGAGGACTTTGATACCAGCGGCCCGCTCAGGGGTTTTAAAAGAGACCTTACCGAAGGTGGAATCCGCATTCCTTTCATTGTGCGATGGCCCGGAACTGCCCCGGAAGGGGTAATAAGTAACGAAGTGATTGCTTTCCAGGATATGCTTCCGACTTTTGCCTCCATCACCGGAGCCAGAACACCCGAACACCTGGATGGAATGGATGTCAGCGAAGCATTGAAAGGAAAGAAGCTATCATCAGAGCGAGCCTATTTGTATTGGGATTATGGGCACATCCGGGACCAGTATAATCAGGCGATCAGACTGGGTGACTGGAAGGGAATTCGCATGGGACAGGGAGGTAAAATCGCCTTGTATGATCTCGCATCTGACCTTGGAGAAGAAAAGGATGTGGCCAAAAAGCACCCTGAGATTGTAGCAAAGATGGAAGAGATCATGAAAGAAGCTGTGATCCCCAGCAGCCGGTACGAGGTTGGAAGGAAATATACCGGAGGACCTATTTGGCAAAAAGAGTAAGTAGAAACTACCCGAAAATGAATAAAAAACTACCCTATCTAATGATGCTCATTGTGTTGATGGGCTGCAATGATATTCAGAAAAAGACCCCACAAAACACAAAACCTAACATCGTCCTCATCGTAGCGGATGATCTGGGGTGGGCCGACCTTGGGTTCACCGGGAGTGACCTTTTCGAAACCCCAAACATTAATCAGCTGGCCAAAGAAGGTGTTTATTTTAATAATTTCTATTCCGCCAGTCCGGTGTGTTCACCCACTCGGGCTTCCATCCTGACCGGTAAATATCCTGCGCGGCTGAAGATGACCACCCATTACGAGAATTCGGAAGATTACTGGAGGAATAAGGGTCGTGACATGACTGAGTACAACACCCAGCTGGTACAACCCAAAACAGTCGGTAACCTTGCTCAATCCGAAATAACCATCGCTGAGTATCTAAAAGATCAGGGCTATTTCACGGCTCACATAGGCAAGTGGCACCTGGGAAACTTTGAGCACTATCCGGAAAACCAGGGCTTCGACGTGAATGTCGGGGGCACTTCGTGGGGAGCACCTGATACTTACTGGTATCCCTGGACCGGCAACAATTTCCAAAAGCAGATCCGCTATATTCCGGGATTGATCCTCGGCGCCGACTCAGGTGCGTACCTTCCCGACCGCTTAACGGATAAGGCCCTTGAGGTCATTGAGGAAAAGAAGGACGATCCATTCTTCCTTCACCTCAATTTTCACATCCCGCATACACCCATGGAGGGCAAGGAGGAGCTGGTTGACCATTTCAGTAATAAAATCAAGCCGGGAATGAAAGACACCAATCCCGTCTATGCTGCCATGATCAAAACCATGGACGAGAATGTGGGTCGTATCCTGACCGGGCTTGATCAATCCGGATTAGCCTCCAATACCATTGTGATCTTTTTGTCTGATAATGGTGGCAGAGTGGGAGAGTTCCAGGAGTGGGAGACAGTAGCCAATAACCACCCTTTGAGATCCGGTAAGGGGTCTTTGTACGAGGGCGGTATTCGAGTCCCCCTGATTATCAGGTGGCCTGGCAAAGTACAGGAGGGAGCTGTTTGTGAAGTGCCCCTGATCACGAATGACCTTTTTCCCACCATTGCCGGAATGGCTGGTGGCAAGGAGATAAAGACGGACGGCGTATCCATGATGTCATTGTTGCAAAACCCATCGGCTAATGTCGAAAGAGAGATGCTTTTTTGGCACTATCCGCATTATTATCCTACCACTACGCCCGCCAGTGCTGTTCGTCAGGGAAAATGGAAGCTGATCCAATATTTTGAAGACGATAGAGTGGAGCTGTATGACCTGGAACAAGACCTGAGTGAAACTGAAGATGTAAGCAAAATCTTTCCGGATATTGCAGCTGAAATGAAACAATCGCTGGAAGGTTGGCTGGTGTATGTAGAGGCACAGCTACCGGAGAATAATCCTAATTATCATCCGGATAAAAAGGAGTAAATAAGAAGGATTCTTTCTATTAGTTACCTAAAAAAGTCAATCTAAAAAAGCTGAACTAACATTTTGTAACTTACATTTTGTTAGTTGATCAATATAACTCCAACCCATGACCTTGAACACCCCAAAAATGATTTTTCGTTTTCTCCCACTGGTAGTGATCCTTATATCTGTTTTAACAGGTTGTACAGAAAAACAGCAGGCTAAAAATCACCCAAAATATCTCACGTACGTAAAATCCTATGCGGATGCCATGATCCAAAATGGTCGTGATGTCTATGGAGCAGAACATTCCCCGCTTTTTGCATCTGCTTTAAATCGACAAACCTTTCAGGTAGACGAATCGATCGATACGATCTCCATTAGTGGTGTTAGAGTGACAGATCGTTCCGTCACCGGTGCCAACATGATCCATGATGTAGACCTGTTTACCACCCTATATGATTTGGCAGCCATCACTGGTGAAGCACGCTATGGAGAAGAAGCAGACAAGGCCATGAACTTTTTCTTCAATACCTGCCAGAGTGAGGCCACAAACTTTTACTGCTGGGGTGAGCACCTGTATTGGGACTTTCAAAAAGATGACTGTGGCCTGGGAGCCGACTACCATGAAAACTCCGTGTGGCCCTACTGGGACAAGGCCTATGAGATGGCACCCGATGCTGTGTGGAACTTCACACTGGCTGAGTGGGACCACCAGATACACGACAAGACAACCGGTGATTTTAGCCGACATGCAGGGTACACCAAACATGAGACATATTCCGGATTTGATTTTCCCCGGTATGCAGGTCAGTTGATGGAACGGTGGGCCTATGCATACAACCGGCCGGAAAATGCCGGGCGCGCCAGGAGAGAAGAGCTTCCTCATTACATTGAAGTGATGGTCAACAGGATGCAGGATAACATGGCTCAGGCCGCTTCCGGTCTGCTGATTGCCGGTCGCTCTCCGAAGGGAGACCACAACCAGGTAGTCTGGCTGACCAGCAACCTGGAGCTGGCAAGATGTCTGGATGTGGCAGCCCCCATCATGGAGGCATCCCTGGCCGAAGAAATGCGAGGATTAGCGCTCAAGCAGGACCAGGACTTTTTCAATGCCCCGCATAAGTTGGATTCCGTGGGAGGAGGATTTGCTGTTACTCTGCATGCAGAGACAGGTTTACCCAGGGTCAGATCCATGAACAAACCCTACAGCGCCATCTGGAGCTCAGGATACGGATACGGGACCCACGCCGGAGTGGCCAATATCATTTATGTGCGACAGGGCCAGCTGGACGACCGGTATCCTGATATGGCTAGCCGATACAGGGAAATGATCCTTAAAGTGGGTGAGATCTACCTGGAGTCGGAGCCGGACACCACTTTATTGCTTAAGCCGAATGAGTTCGCCCAGGTGATCGAGTTGATGCTGAATTGTTATGAACTATCAGATGATCAGCGATTCCTTGATCGCGCAGCTTTTTTTGCTGACAGAGGTATTGAGTTGTTCATGGATGGTAGTTCCCCGCTTCCAAAAGTTACCAACCAGCATGATCATTACGAGACCATCACTGGCGGTCCTTCCTTTATGTATCAGCTACTGAATTTACACCAGGCACTCAACAAATAACTTTGACTATGGACAGAAGAAGATTTTTACAAAATACCGGACTCGGGGCATCAGCCATGATGTTTCCTCAGTGGCTGCTAAAAGCGCAAGTCAATGATTTCCCCGTCAGGGCAATTACGACAGGGCCGAAATTCCACTGGTTTGGCTATTATGACAAGCTACAGTTCAATCAAAGCAACACCAAAGTGCTGGGCATGGAGGTTGATTTTGAAGGTCGTTCGCCTACCAGAGATGACGTGATCAAGATGGGTGTGATCGACCTTCAAAATGGTGATCAATGGATGGAGATCGGGGAAAGCCGGAGCTGGGGCTGGCAGCAGGGATGTATGCTGCAATGGGTGCCCGGATCCGATAGCAAGGTGATCTGGAATGATCGACGAGGCAACCAGTTTGTGAGCATCCTCAAAGACCTGGATACTGGCGAGGAGCAGGTGATCCCGCAGGCCATTTATACACTGAGTCCGGACGGGAAATTTGCCGTGGGGACAGACTTTTCCAGGATTCAAAACTACCGCAAGGGGTATGGATATCCAGGGGGAGTGGACCCTTACAAAGCGCAAAATGCACCGAAGAAATCAGGAATCTATAAGATCGACCTGGCCACCGGGAAGTCTAAACTCATTCTTTCCTACAAAGACATTTCGGAGGTCCCTAACAACGGAGAGGACATCTCTTCCAAATGGCACTATTTCAATCATTTGCTGATCAGTCCGGACAGTAAAAGATTCATTTTCCTGAACAGGTACCGGGAGACACCCATTCCTGATGAGGTATTGAATAATCCGGCGGAGTACAACAAGATCCGAGGCAGATATGATACGAGGATGTTCACCGCCGGAGTGGATGGGAAAGATTTGTATCTATTGGATCCATCAGGGAAAACCTCCCATTTTATCTGGAAAGATGCCAATCACGTCACGGCCTGGACCACACCGATTGGTATGCCCGGAGGATTTTATGAATTTACCGATAAAACCGATCAAATCAGGAGAGTTGGAGAGGGTGTGATGAAGGTGAATGGTCACAACACGTTTTTGCCCGGGACCAATGCGGAATGGATCCTGAACGATACCTATCCACAAGGTGATTCCAGGGAGCAGATTCCGTATCTTTATCATGAGAAAACCAACAAACGTATTGACCTGGGTAGGTTTCATGAGCCACGTGAGTACAATGGCGAGTGGCGTTGTGATACCCACCCCCGGGCCAGCAACGATGGTAAGCTGATATGTATTGACTCCACCCATGGGGGTAATGGACGCCAAATGTATTTGATCGATATCAGTGAATTGAAACTCACCTGATCCTATCTTTGACAAACTAATTTTAAGGAAATGATACACACACAAATAGACAGCAAGGAAGCGCAATTGCTTCAGAAGAAATACCCTGCACTGGCCAAATCCATGAAATGGATCAAAGAAGAAGCCGGGAAACTCGAAGACGGAAATTATGAATTGGGGGATGGGATGATTGGCATGGTTCAGAGCTACCAGACCAGACCTTTGGATCAATCCAAATTCGAAAGTCACCGGGCAAACGTGGACCTACAATATGTAATGGAAGGAAGGGAGACCATGGGCTGGCTTCACATTGATGATCTTTCACCGAAGACAGAATTTGATGAGACTAAAGATGTGATTCTCTACCATATCCCTAAAAACTATCACCAGATGACCCTCACAGCTACAAATCTTGCCCTGCTCTTCCCTGAGGATGGCCACATGCCCAAGGTGATGGTTTCCCATCCCGGAGACGTAAAAAAGGTGGTGGTAAAGATCCCTATTGAGTTGTTGGAGGGATGATATCTTCTTGCCAAAAAAAGCCCTAAAGTCAAAGGAAGATTCCCACTTTGTAGCTTTGCGAGGCTTTTAATTACTACCTTCATAATTCATAACGTGATCAGAAGGGGTTATTAAAAATATTGCGAGAATTCGACTTTATTTCATAATTTTCGCATTCATTAACCCAAAAACCCTTTGCAATTAAACCGATCATCAGAGGAATCAACACTTTCGAAGCTCACCACTACCGGAGAGGATATTTTTTCCGAAAAGGACGAGCAGCTGGTCTGGGAGCGGTTTATAAAAGGAGATGATCAGAGTTTGGTCTATATCTACCGAGCCTACGCCGATGTACTGTTCAGGTATGGAAGACAGTTTACCAAAAGGTACGAATTCTTAAGAGATAGCATTCAGGAACTCTTTTATGAGTTGATGGACAAGAGATCAAAATTGTCTGCGGCAAAATCTGTGAAAGCTTATCTGTTTACGGCATTCAAGCGAAAAATTGTCAGAGACCTAAAGAAAGAGGAAAAGTTTAACCTGGAGCAGGAAGGATTCCTGTTCTCTCTCGCCGATACGAACTTATCCATTGCCAATAATCTTGAAGAAAAGGACTTTACCCTCATTCAGCAAAAGCTCAACCTGCTCCCGGTCAATCAAAGGGAGATCATTTTGCTGCATTTCTATGAGGGACTCACCTATGCTGAGATTGCAGATATCATGAATATTAAAGTGAGGTCTGCCAGAGCCCTTACCTACAGGGCTTTAGACTCTTTACACAAAGAACTGACCCCGTTCAAAGGCTCCCTTTATTTGTTTTTGATCCAGTTCATCATACGTTAACCTATCACCATTTATTTTTGGTTAAAAATATGTCAATAGAATATTGATTATACTGTTGATTAATTCATAAAATACTACGAATAGATATAATTATTGTAAATATCATATTTTGCTATGTACATCCTGCGCATGTGTGTCTCTATCCATGTAAGCGCATTAAAATATGCAGGAAAATTCAGGCAACATATTAGATCTGGTAAAGAACGAGTACTTCGTACACTGGATCGTAGCACCAACAGAGGAATCTACCCATTTTTGGACGCAATGGATATCCAATCATCCGGAAAGAAAGCAGGACGTAAACATCGCAAGGCAGCTCATTCGATCCACAAAATATGATCTCGATGAGAAAATGCCTGAAAAGGACTACTACACGGTTCTCGAAAATATTGTAGCTCGTAGCCAGCATCGCAAAGGAAAAACACGGTCCATGAGACCAGTAGTCTGGAAAGTTGCAGGGATTGCTGCTTCCTTGATACTCGCTATGTTTCTGGGGACATGGATTTCACAGCAATGGCCGACCACGGAAAATACGGTAGCAACTAATGTATCGCAAGAAGTAACCAAGCAAAATCCACCTGGGCAAAAGTCAACCATCATGCTACCCGATGGTACCAAGGTGATCCTCAATTCGGAAAGCTCGATTACCTACCTGTCAAATTTCACTGGAAACGTGCGACTAGTTGAATTGACTGGAGAAGCATTTTTTGATGTGGTAAGAGACCCTACTAAGCCTTTTGTGGTGAAAACCCGGAGCCTGAAGACCACTGCCCTCGGCACGTCCTTTAATGTAGACGCTTACCCTGATGCAAAAGAAGAAATCACCCTGATCACTGGCAAAGTGAAAGTGGATAGTCATGTAGATGCCGAGCAATCTACACTACTTGATCCGGGGGAAATTGCAGCACTGGAATTTGGGAAGCTGAGCAAGAAGCAGGGAGCCTCACTGAATCATATCAAATGGAAAGATGGATTTATTGTGTTCCAGAAAACCCCCTTCAAGGAGGGGATCATGGAGCTGGAGCGGTGGTATGGAGTGGCCATTGAGGTAAGGAACTTACCTTCCGGCGAGGAGCCAACCTTTACCGCATATATTGAGAATGATAACCTGGCCAATGTGCTGGAGACTTTAGGCTATGCGATGAGATTCGATTTTAGTATAGAAGGAAAAAAAGTATTGATAAATTTTAAATAGACCCCCCATGAAAGAGAGATAAAGAGCCTATTAAAGATCGAGCCTGAAAAAGATGCTACCAACATACGATTTTCAGGCTCTACATAGAATGAATTTTTCACCCTAATCCTACAAATATATGCAAGGAATACTACAAATTATTCGAATGACAGGGAAGCTAACCATATACTCATTCGTACTGACAACATTACTTTTTAATGTGCTGCTGGCAGAAAAAGCGAATAGCCAGGCCATAAAAAGTGTAAAAGAGGTGAGGATCAGTATTGAGATCCAAAATGAGAATCTTGTTGACGTATTACAAGAGATAGAACGCATTACTGACTATCATTTTGCGTACCAGGACGATGAATTGCTAAAGAGCAACTCAAATCGCATTACGCTGACGGTAAATAATCAGACTTTGGAGTCGCTACTGATAGATATTTCCCGGCAGGCCAATGTGAGTTTCCGGCAGGTGAATGACCGGATCAGTGTAAGGAGTGCCAAGTTTAAAAGTGCTGAGAAAAGTATCGAAGTGATCATTCAGCAAAATGTGTCAGGTGTCATCACCGATGATTCGGGTGAAGGACTTCCTGGTGTAAGCATTGTCGTGAAAGGGACTTTACAGGGAACCGTTACTGATTTAGACGGAAGATTTTCGTTACCCGTACCCTCCAGCGAATCCACTTTGGTGATTAGTTCCGTCGGATTTAAAACCCAGGAAATTCTTGTCGGCAATCAATCCACCATAAACATTCAAATGGTTACGGATGTGCAGTCTTTGGGCGAAGTAGTGGTGATAGGTTATGGAACAGCGAGGAAAGAAGACCTGACTGGAGCCATTGCCACAGTAGACATCGAGAATACCAGAGATATCCCCAATGCTAATCTGGTACAAAGTTTAAGAGGTACTGTGGCAGGGGTTGTGGTAACCGATAATGGTCGACCCGGGTCGGATGCTTCGATTCAAATACGAGGAAGAAACTCCATTTCAGCCAGCAACGCACCTTTGATTGTTCTTGATGGAGTGATCTATGCAGGTGGGAGCTTGTCGGATATCAATCCTGGAGACATTGAATCAATCCACATTTTAAAAGATGCCAGCTCTACTGCCATTTATGGTTCATTGGCTGCAAATGGTGTTATTGAGATTACCACCAAAAAAGGACAAATGGGCAAACCTCAGTTTTCAGTGAATACTTATTATGGATTCTCTGATTATGCACATGTCCCTGACTTTTTGAATGCTCAAGAGTACCTTTCATTCCGTCAGGATGCTGAAGCTGCAGACGGTGGACCGATTCCCTTTGGTCCAACTGAGCAGGTCAATATTGATGCCGGAAGAAGTATTGAGCCATTCGAGGAGATCAGACAGGATGCTCCTATGTACAATGGTGAACTGAGTGTTTCCGGAAAGACAGAAAGTGTCAGCTATTATTTATCCGGCTCATATACCAATACCAAGTCGCCTGTAGCTGGTGACAATTTCAGCAGGATCGGTGGTAGAGCCAATCTGAATGTTACAGCTACAGAATGGCTAAACATTGGATTGAATTCCGGCTATTCATTGAGAGACTACTCAGGAAACAGGGCGAACCTGGGGGCTGCAAGCTGGTTAAGTCCATGGGCGAGCCTGTATTATGATGATGGTGTGCCCAGACAACAACCTCAGGATGTGGGCTTAGTAGCAAACCCCATGTTTTCCACACTTTGGAACGACAGGGAGGAAAAGGCAGGTATCTTGTTTGTGAACACTTTTGCTGAGGTCACAATCTTTGATGGACTAAGCTACAAACTTAATGTAGGCTATACCCAGCGACGCTATCATGAATTTAGATACAACAATTCTTACGACAGAGATGCTTTCTTCAACCTGGGATCAGGAAGCAAAGAGCATTTTGAATCGCATAACCTTACTGTAGAAAACATTCTTCAGTTTTCCAGATACATCAATGAGGACCATGAAGTAAATGCTACCCTGATGTATGGTTTTTATGAAACGAGGGATGAGCGGTCATTCCTATCCAGCCAGAATATCTTCAATGACGCCTTGGGTTGGAATGCCCTTGAGATTGGTGATAACTTCAATGTGGCGACTGCTGCCGGAGAAAGCGTTCAGCTCTCAACCATGGGAAGGGTAGGTTATCGGTATAAAGGTCGATACATCTTCGATATGAGTTTGCGTCGGGACGGATACTCTGCTTTTGGTGAGGGGAATAAATTTGGTTTATTCCCGGCAGTCGGCGTGAGCTGGAACATGATAGAGGAAAGCTTCCTGACCTCAGTGGACTTTTTGGATAACCTGAAGCTTCGGGTTTCATGGGGTAAAAATGGAAACAGGGGCGTAAGTAGATATTCTTCACTGAGTGAGATCACTTCAACCAATTACATTTTTGGAGATGGAGGGACATCAGTAGTGGGGCTTTACCCCAGCTCTTTTGCCAATCCAAATCTGGGATGGGAGACAACCGCAAGCACCAACATCGGTGTGGATTTCGGGGTTTTCAATTCCAGGCTGAATGGATCAGTGAATTACTATATAAGCCATACAACAGATCTGTTACTTCGTCAGCAAATCCCTAATACCAATGGATACGATAGTTTTCTCCGAAATGTAGGGGAGACAGAAAACAAGGGCGTTGAGATCAGTCTGTCATCCATCAATCTGGAAATAGGAGATTTTGCATGGGGCACATCTGCTGCTTTTACCCTGAATAGAAATAAAGTCCTGAAGCTTACCGGCAATGACCTGGATGAAGATGGAATTGAGGATGATGACATCGCCAGCGGCTGGTTCATTGGACACCCTCTGGATGCCAATTTTGACTACGTGTTTGCCGGCATCTATCAGGAGGGAGATGATTTTTCTGAGTTAGCCGGAGCAAAAGCCGGAGATATCAGGTTTGAGGACGTTGACGGAGATGGTGAGATCACGCCAGATGATCGCCAGGTGGTTCACTCAGAGCAACCCGATTTTATCCTGGGTTTGACCAATACACTTAGTTACAAAGGATTTAGCCTGATGGCCATGATCAACTGGAGACAGGGCGGATACAGTGCTAACCAGGCGCTTAACCTGGGAAGAAATTTCTACTATGAAGCCAATGTATACGACGTTCCTTACTGGACGCCTTCCAACGGGATCAATGACTGGCCATCCATTAACTATGGAAATCCTTTGGCTTATGGATTTTATCAAAGCCGAAGTTATGTAAGACTACAGGATCTTTCGATCGGCTATACTTTCCCTGCCGCGTTGGTTGAGAAAGCTAACCTTCGAAATCTAAAGCTTTATGTGAGTGGTAAGAACCTGTTTACCTGGACAGATTGGATTGGTTGGGACCCTGAACATGGAGCAGGTGGGATAAGTCCGGGAAACAATGGTCCCTTGATGAAGACCTACACACTCGGGGTTAATGTTCAATTTTAAACGATAGGAAATCATGTATACATATATAAAACATTCATTGATATTGACTTTGGTCCTTGGGTTGCTAGTGTCTTGTAGTGAAAGCTACCTGGACGAGGTGCCGTTGGATCAGTTTAGCCCAGAAAATGTACTGGAAAATGAAGCGGGATATGAGGCTGCAGTCATTAGCATCTATCAGGCAGCTCGTGAAGAGCACCTCATTGCTTCAAATAATTTTGAGTACATGACTGTTGGAACAGACCTTTCGAGATGGGGACGATATGACAGCCGGGGGCTCAAAGACTATACATTATTGAATTCCAGCTATGGTGCTGCAGCCATATATTGGGATTGGGCGTATGAGCAAATGATCGTACGCTCCAATCTTGTGCTTGAAGACATTGACAATGTAACATTCAGCAGTGATTCAAGGGACAACATCAAAGGACAGGCACTGTTTTTCAGGGCTTATACTTACAATTTCCTGATCAATATTTATGGTGGTGTACCCATTGTTAATTCCCGATTGACTGAGCCTAAATTTGATTTCGTTCGTGCAAGCAGACTGGAAGTATTAAATTTTATTGTTGCGGACCTGGAGGAGGCCGTTCAGTTGTTACCAATCGAAGTTGAAGACGGTCGGGTTTCAAGAGCAGCAGCTTATCACCTGTTGAGTGAAATATATATCTCACTGGGACTGGAAACAGGCGATGGCTCCTATTATGACGATGCCATTGACGCAGCCAGCATGATCATAGATAAGCAGGTAGGCGATTATGAGCTGATGACCAGCAGATTTGGCCCTGCCAGCGATCAACCTGGTGATGTGATAAGCGATCTGCATGCCTGGGGACAGATCAACAGGTCCTCTGGAAATAAGGAGGTGATTTTCGCCTGGCAGATGGAATCCTTCGCCATTGGTGGAGGGGATGGCAACAACTGGCCAAGATACTGGGCTCCGGAATATGACAAAATTGTGTCCCCTAATGGCTTTGGTAACAGTGCAGCTGACTCTTTGATCAGGGGAATCGGTGTGAACTCACCCACTAACTTTGTGAAGTACGATATGTGGGCCCTGGATTGGAATGATATGCGGAATTCTGACCACAATATCCGAAGGACATTTTATTACAATAATCCGAATGATACCGAATACTTTGGGCAACCTATCAAAACTGGAAGAGGTACAGATGGAAAGCTCTATATTCTGGAGAATGATGGGGTGACCTTCACAGACAATGATCTGGATACCCTTCGGCAATACTATCCGTGGATCAGGAAGATTGACGGGCTGCCGTTTGAGGATAACGTGTCGAACGGACGTTCTTCCAAGGACATAGCCAGAATGCGGGTAGCTGAGACGTATTTACTACGTGCAGAGGCTTATTTTAGAAAGGGTGAAATGACCATGGCAGCTAATGATATCAACACAGTCCGGGGTCGAGCCAATGCGGTACTCATTGCTCCCGGGGATGTTACCGAAGATTTCATTTTGGATGAAAGAGCCAGAGAATTACTGGTGGAGGAACCACGAGTCAGAACGTTGATTCGCATGGATCGATTGGTGGATCGGGTGAGAACTTACAATTCTGCCCCTGACACCGATGGAGGAGTTTCGTCGGGCAATACCATTCAGGATCATAACAGATTGTGGCCGATCCCTCAGCATGTGATTGATGCCAATACACAAGGTGAGTTTAAGCAGAATCCTGGGTATCCGGGAGCATCTGAAAATTAAGTATATTGAGTAGGGCAGGGGTAATTCCCTGCTCTCTATTTTATAGACACGAATTGATCAACATCACACCATTATGAGAAGAAGAGATTTTCTAAACTTAAGTATCCCTGCAACTGGTGCAATTCTGGTTACTCCCGGATTTATGAACAAGGAGCTTTACCAGGAGATCAACCACCAGTTTATCACAGATCAATCAATCGAAGCTTATGATGTGATCATCAATGGTGCCGGCTTCGGAGGGTATTTTGCAGCTATTCATGCCGCCAAACAAGGAAAAAGCGTGCTGGTAGTAGAAAAACGTACGAGTCCGGGGTATGAAGTTACTGCAAAGCATAAGCTGTGGGTAAATACGGAAGGTTTGGGAGCGCTTTCTGATGAGCATAAGGGATTGTTGTTTCCTGAAGGTGAGAAGGAGGAAGTTTTCAATAAATCAGGAGATGGGGTAAATAACAGTGTGTTTGGCAATGACGCTATGCTGTTTAATGGTTCCATCCGAAAAGGATTATTGCGGAATCTGTTGGTCAACAAGGTTCATGTACTGCTGATGACTGACGTATGCGGACTTGTTTCTGATGAAAAGAGTGTGAATGGTGTAATGGTAGCCAGTAAGCACGGGACCCATACGATAAAATGTAAGAGCTTCATCGATGCTTCAGACCAGGCACTTTTCTCCAGAAGGCTTGCTGGTGAATCCTACAAGGTTGATCGGGCCGGGTTTGTCGTGGAGGTGCATAATGTAAAAGCACCTCAGCCACGCACCATGAGTGTTGATGCTAAGTATGGCCTATTAAACAATCAACTGATTTTGCGTCCCGGCAAATACCTGGAAGATCAGGCCTTTTTAGAATTTCAATTCCCTGTGAAGTCCCAGAAGAGAGAAGAAATTGAGCAGCAGGCGCGGTTTCTGGCCGCCGAATTGGGGAAAGACCTAGATCAGCTGGATGATTCACTCTCCTCGGCACATGTTGATCAGCTGGCTGTTGAATGCTCGATATTCCTCAAAGATGACACTTTACCTGATGCTACGCTGAAGGGACATTACATCTTCAGCAAGGATTTGTCTAATATCAAAGCCTCAGATATCCCTAGGCTGGATCAGGAAGCCAAAGTGCTGGTTGATTCGATCAAGGGGTCCAAAAGCTCTAAGCCGACCACAATACTTGTCGCCGGAGGAAAAATACCATGGACTGCTATCAAAGAAACAACCCCGGATGATCCCGGGTTGAAGATCCCTTTGAAGCAATGTTCTTTTGATTTTGACAAGTGGATCAGGAGCAAAGAAAAATGTCAGGTACTGATAGCAGGTGGTGGTACCGCCGGCGCTATGGCAGGTATGGGAGCCGCAGAAAAAAGTGCCAACACGATCGTCGTGGATTATTTCAATGATCTTGGTGGTACGAAAACCATGGGAGGTGTGATGGGATATTACCATGGATACAAAGACCACACATTTTTCAAAAAGCAGGACCAGCAGTCATCTCAAATCGCGAATACACACAACTTGAACAGTAAAATAGGAAGAAAGCTGTTTCACCTCAAAGAAATCGTGGACTCGGGCAATCGTTTCCTGTCCGGATCTATTATGTGTGGAGCTCATGTTGAAGCTAAAACAGTCAAAGGAATTGTGGTTTGCAGGGATGGGACACTAGAGCTGATTGAGGCATCCATCACCATTGATGCAACCGGTGACGCAGATCTGGCGTATTTCGCAGGTGCCAACTATTGGCATGGAGATTCCCGGACCGGATTGACGCAGAATTATAGTCAGTGGGACCGTAACAAAGGACACTTTTCGACTTCCAATGGTCACCGGGATTATGATATGATTGATAACACCAAAATCTCTGAGTTACAGAGAGGGTTGTTTTTATCTCATTACAAGGCTCATTTTTATGATTTCAGCCCTATGCTGACTGTTAGAGAGTCTAGAAGAATTGAAGGGTTACATGTCATAGATCTGATAGATGCAGTGGAAGACACACATTTTGGCGATGTGATGACCTATGCTAGCAGTGACTTTGATCCGCATAATATCGGAAGTTCAGAGTATTCTAAATGTGGATTCCTGTTACCTCATTCCAATGTCCTGGTAGCAGAAATTCCCTATAAGTCAATCGTCCCCAAAGGACTTGATGGTATGTTGTTGTCAGGTAGAGGGATCAGTCAGACGCACAATGCCTTGCAATTTACACGGATGAGTGCCGACCTGGCCGTATTGGGTTATCTCACCGGACAGGTAGCCGCTGATCAGGCCTGGAATGATATTCAGCCCAAAGACTATGATATCACCGGCATCCAGAAAGAGTGGGCAGCCCTGGGATACATGAAACCGGATTACGCAACCAGGCCCGCAGGTAACCTGACCAACGATGATCAGGAAATTGAACGGAGAGTAGCACAATTATCGAAGGGAGTCCCTGAGTATTTGTATGAGTGTATCAAATTACCAAAAGAGAAGGCTGTACCTGTGTTATACCAGCATTATAAAAAGGCTGAGCATAAAGAAGGGGAACTATTGATTGCCAAAGCGCTGGCCTGGTTTGGAGAGCGTGGGGTAAATGATCCGATCATTGAGGAGCTGGAACAGATGTTTAAAGAGGAAAGCAAGACTGGATATCCGGAAGATTTTGTGGATACCTACGACGATATCAGGGGAAGGCCCAAGAATATCCTGCTCGGACTCTATTGGCGGATCAATCAAAACATAGCACTCTTAGCAATGTCCGGCGACCCGAATGGTGTTGATTTGGTAAAACAGATCCTGGACAAAACATGGTCAGGGGGCCGTATCATGGAAAGAGAAAATGAGTACTACAATGGTCGGATTGATCTCAAGTTGGTTCCATACTACAATCGTATTTTGGCCTCGTGTTTTTATGCTGAGCGCCTACCGGATCATGGATTGATTTCCGGATTTGAGCGGTTGCTAGGTGAGGAGATTGTAAATGGTTATAAGACAGAAGACTATGACCAGACTATGTGGAGGGTTTATGGTGGAAACCTGGAATTGTCCATAGGTTCAGCATTGGCACGTTGTGGCGCTAAATCCGGATACCAGATTTTGTCTACCTATCTATTGGACATTCATCATAATTTCAAAACCTTCGCTTTATCGGAATTAAAAGAGCTGACGGGCGAAGATTTAGGTTACAATGCTGCAAAATGGAACAAATACCTTTCCGGATTAAACTATCCTATGCATGGTCAGAAACTTAATAAAGAGGTTGAGGTTTAAAACGGAATGTCCGTACTTATTGTCTTATTTTTCTTTTTGAGTTCATTTGATGACAATGGAGATGTTGTTTTTCAAAGTCATGAACTCAGCCAGGTAACGCTGACCAATGCAGGTATTCACAGATCTATCAAATCTGATGATGGTGAGAAGATTGAAGTTTCAGGACTCAATGACACTTTAGGTTTATTGTACTGGTACAGGCGGGTGGAAACACCTGTTTGTCTCACAGGTACCTGCAAATTGATCGATATTGGTATTTACTGGACGTGCGATGGAGCGTTCTTTGGCCTGGAGGTCTATGGTGAACCATTGACTAAAACCGATCACAGCAATTTCAAAGCATCGGACTATGACAAGCTTATCCGGATCTTGAAAGATGACTGGTCGATGCTTAGGGAGTATGAATTGAGTGATCTGACAGAAGGACCGGAAGTAGATGGCGTATCCGGAGCGACCAGAGAAGAGCTGGCAGGGGAAGCCATTGAGCAGGCGGTGTATTCCACACACACGATGTGGCATTTGATCCATGTAGGTGAGGAAGTACAGTTGATCGATTTGACGGCGGAGATCCTGGGAAAGGACCAGGTTCTACTGGAAACGCTGATTGATCATCCGGGATATGACCCTTTCCTGATTGAGTTACTGGCTTCCGGAAGGATCAGCCCATCAGCAGCCATGGATCAACTGTTATTGGATGCACTGGCTTCAGATGAATACGAAAGCAGGGTGCTTGCTTTTAAAACTTTAAAATTTTCTGATGTCGAAAGCGTATCCTTTCAATCAAAAATGGCCGATATATATTCGAATGCTGCCATTCCGGATAAAGTTAAGCTGTTACAACTTTTCCAGGGAGTCAACATTAGTGATCAATTGAAAGAGGAACTGAGGAAGGACCTCAATACAGAGAACCAATGGTTCAAAGAGGTTTTGATGGGGGTGTTGGAATTCTAGTGCAGTGAATCTACCTAAATTATTTCTTTAGCTCTCTCTATCAACCAGATAATAAAGTATTCCCAAATCGTAAGCCTAGAACTTTATACTACTTTGAATTGGCTTGTAAATATCTTTGTTGGTTACTTTAGTCAATAAGACCCATTAGAATAAACCATGGAAATTATCAACATAGGGGACGCTAAAACTAATCTATCCAAACTTGTAGAGAAGGTACTTTCAGGTAAAGAAGTGATCATTGGCAGGCGAAATAAGCCATTGGTGCGCTTATCTCCCTTCATGGAAAAATCTGGGGAGAAAAGAAGAGGGGGCCAATTAAAAGGGAAGATAAAAATAGCAGAAGATTTTGATGAGTTGCCAAAAGAGCTTGAAGATAGGTTTAGTGGTCTTGTTGAGTAAAAGTTCTTATCTTTTTGAATTGAAATAATTAATTCGCGAATTGGTGGCTATTTCTAAGTGGTTTAATTTGAATGCTAATAACAACATTAAAATCTAGATACATTGAAATACAGAAAACTCGGCAAGACAAACTGGGAAGTAAGTGAAATAGGCTATGGTATGTGGGGCATGGCTGGTTGGAAAAACTCCGACATCGAAGAATCCATGCAAGCCCTTCAGCAAGCAGTAGATCTGGGATGTACCTTTTTTGATACAGCCTGGGGCTATGGAGCCGGAAAGAGTGAAAGCATGCTGGGAGAGCTGGTAAGAGCTAACCCTAATAAAAAGCTCTATACCGCCACCAAGATCCCGCCAAAGAACTTTAAGTGGCCCAGTACAAGAGATTATTCCCTGGATGATTGTTTTCCTCCGGATCATATTGAAGAATATGTACACAAAAGCCTGGAAAATGCGGGAATACCCTCTTTTGATCTCATGCAATTTCACACGTGGGAAGATGCCTGGCTCCAGGACGATCGGTGGGTCCATAAAATGCAGGACCTCAAATCGCAGGGCTTGATCCAGGCCATTGGCATCAGCCAAAACCGATGGGAACCATGGAATGGCATCAAAGCCATTGAAAGTGGTATCGTGGATGTGACACAGGTGATTTACAACATCTTTGATCAGAACCCGAAGGATGAGTTATTTCCTGCTTGCGAGAAGCACAATGTTGGTGTGATTGCCCGCGTTCCTTTTGATGAAGGGACACTCACAGGCTTGCTTACCAAAGAAACTACCTGGCCGGAGGGAGACTGGCGCAATACCTATTTCGTGCCCGAAAACCTCAATTCCAGTGTTGATCATGCAGATGCTTTGAAGCCATTGGTTCCTGAAGGTATGACCATGCCTGAGATGGCCTTAAGGTTTATATTGGGAGAATCAAGAGTAAGCACCATCATCCCTGGTATGAGAAGACCCCGTCATGTGGATGCTAATATGGCGGCTAGTGATCAGGGTCCGCTGGATCAGACGCTGATGAAACAGTTGGAAAAGCATCGTTGGGATCGGGAGCCAACAGCATGGTCACAATAAATTAGAAACACTTCATACAATGATATATTCATATAGACCAGTAATTGCTGGATTAATACTTTCTTTCCTGTTATTAGTGATTCAGGTAGGTTATACAAAAGATGCATTTCTGGTCAAAAAAGATAAGGAGATCAGGCATTCCGTTTTTATTGCCGGACCTCAGTTCACGGGTATCGTTGATGAAAATGGGGAAGTATCCTGGGATTCGGGAAAACCTCGTGCCAGAGACGGCTATGTATTGCCAAATGGTCATGTATTGATCTGCTGGGCAGATGAAGTGATTGAATTTGATCAATCCAAAAAGGTGGTTTTTAGTTTTAAAAGACGTGGACCCAAGAATGAATTAGGGACAGCTATGCGGTTGGAAAACGGGAATACACTGATTACGGAATCAGGTGATCAACCGGAATTGCTGGAAGTGGATGCTTCAGGGAAAATTGTATTAGCTGTTCCCTTGAAGCCAGAGACAGATAATATCCACATGCAAACCCGAATGGCGCGTAAGCTCGACAACGGAAATTATCTGGTCCCGCACTTATTGGCCTTCAAAGTGAAAGAATATACACCACTAGGAGAAGTGGTAAATGAGATAGCAACGGATCGTGAAGAACTGGGAGGAAGAGCGACAGAAAATTGGCCATTCACAGCCATCAAATTAAAGAATGGCAATGTGCTTATTAATCTGACCCATGGTAATAAGACCATTGAAGTGAATAAGCAGGGAGAAATCGTTTGGAAGCTGTCGAATGATGATTTTAAAGAGAACCTGCTTCAGGATCCTTGCGGAGCTCAGCGTCTACCCAATGGAAATACGGTCATTGCCAGCTATGCAGCTAAAGAAGGTGTCAAGCTTTTTGAAGTGACCAGGAAAAAGGAAGTTGTGTGGACATATGAAGGTTACAGAGTCCATCATTTTCAGATATTGACTACCAATGGCAAGCCACTCAAAGGAGTTCCCATGAAGTGATTGGATATTATCTTCCAATCACTTCAATGTATTTTACGTATTTCCCGCACGCAGAATACCAATTAGCACTTATTGTATAATTTAAATAAAAAATTGACTTTTGCCGATACCAACCGCTTAGTTATTCACCATAAATAATTATGAGGTTAATCATTTTCTTTTTTTTCTCGCTTGTTGCAATTCAAGGCTTTGCCACCAATCCGGCCAATACACTGGGCCGAAAAATCATCACACTTTCTACTTCCTGGGAAAAGGAATCCAGGAAACTCATCGAGTACCATGGGCTTTCAGGATTTTGTAGCGACTCCGAATTTCGCGGTGTAGTCTATGAGCTACTGAATGAGATTCATTATTATCATGCGATCTTATACAAAGAGCTGCTGGAGACGTCAGATCAACATGATCAGAAGAAGCTGAGAAAAGTACTGTCTGAACTTGAGATCATTGAAAGAGACTATGCCATAGAAAGTTTCAATGATTTTTTCAGAGAAAGATGCGTAGACCAAAAGTACCTGGAAAAAAATGCAAAACAGCATAAAAGTGGATTTGGCGTCCATTCCTACCATGGCAAAATCTATGTGATGGAGGAAGAGCTCAGAAGATATATCCAAAAGCTGAGCAAGAGAATTGGAAGGGTTAAGCAGCATGTAAAGCACTTAAATTTACATACCCCTATCAATATTGAAGCAATGTAAAAAAACCATTAAGCAGTTATGATCAATATTAATAGCCTTTAAGTAATCAAAAATGTCACATTACTCATTTGAAAAATTAATACACATTTAACAGATGAAAATTTTATAATTTTGAGATAAGAAATCAATTTGATTTTAATTTTTCCGGGTGAAAAAAGGCGCTGAAATAAAGGAATTACATCCAGTTGTTCCCTTCCAGGGGGACTTCGAGGAAGTCTATACCGAGCACTTCCAACCCTTATTTATATATGCCCGAAAGCTGACAAATTCAGCTGAATTAGCCAAAGACATTGTTTCGGACGTCTTCTACAATCTTTGGAAATCCAATCCCGACTTTTCACAGATCAAAGAGATCAAATCCTATCTTTTTATAGCGGTGAAAAATCATGCAATCAGGATTCTTACCAGAAATCCACAGGATTTTATTTCATTGGATCAGGATCAATTCATTAAGAAAGTAGATCGGACTGATCCCGAAGAGGTTCTGCTGGAGAAGGAATTACTACAAGCCATTGAAATCGCTGTTTCAAAGCTTCCTGATCAATGCCAGCTTATCTTTGATATGGCCAAGAACCAACAAATGAGCTACCAGGAAATTGGCAAAGAGTTAGGGATTTCACAATCCACCATCAAGACACAGGTAGGTAGGGCACTTAATGAGA
The DNA here is from genome assembly GCA_965228595.1 of Cyclobacteriaceae bacterium. GTDB lineage: Bacteria > Bacteroidota > Bacteroidia > Cytophagales > Cyclobacteriaceae > UBA7330. Next base: position 3,158,200 of record OZ245828.1, read on the forward strand.
TCAGAGTTTCAATAGCCGATCACCTTGAGGCTGGGTCACACCACCACAAAAGTATTAAGTCAGGGATTGTATCTTCCTTGATAATAGCGCTGCTCTTCGCTTGATTGCGTAATCATCAACAATATTATACTTATTGTATTAATATATCAATAAATAAGCTGTTTTTCTGTGTCTATTGTAATTCTTAAAAAGTTTGTAGACCAAACCATTTCATCTGGCTCTTTATATATAAGGAGAATAATGTAAAGTGGTCGATCAATTAATATATAAGTACCTCAAAGGCAACATCAACCTGGAAGAACAGCATGAGCTATCAAAGTGGATGCAGGGAGATTCAAAAAACCCGGAAGTACTCAAAAAGTTGGAGATATATTGGAAGGAATATAATTCCAATTTAAGAGAAGAAGAGCTTGCAGTAAGGAGGATGATTCTCTCTAAAATGGAAGCTGACTCAACAAGATCAGTAAAAAGAAGACATTCTTTTACTCGATATCTGTTAAGAGTTGCTGCCATAATAGTGCTTAGCTTATCAATGGGTCTGGTGCTCTCAAGATACCTGCAAAAAGATGAGCTACCTCCTGAGGTCACATGGGTGGAGAAGCAATCCAAACCCGGACAAAAAATCACAACTATACTCCCGGATGGTACCCGGGTTAAGCTCAATACGGACAGCAAGATTATCTCCCCAACAAGTTTTATCGGAGATTCCCGAAAAGTCATTTTAAAAGGGGAGGCCTTCTTTGAAGTCACCAGGGATGAAAACAAACCTTTTGTCATAGAAACAGAAAATATGGAGATTGTGGTATTAGGTACCTCCTTCATTGTTAGTGCATATGAGGATGAAACGATCAATTCTGTTGCTGTAAAATCTGGCAAGGTAGAGGTGAAAGGCACCAATGCATTAAATCCTATTCAGCTATCAAAGTATGAGGCTACCTATTACAAGGGTGATTCTGAAATGAAGATATCAGAGATTATCAACCCGGAATATGTCTTTGGATGGATCGATCAAAAACTGTTGTTTGATAACCACTCCATCGACGAGGTTTTGGAAAGGATCTCCAAATGGTACGGTGTGAGAATTGATTTGAAGAAAAATATCGGACAGCAAAAGAAGTATACAGCGAGCTTCGAAAACCCCACTTTAAAGCAAGTGATGGATATCTTGGCTTTTGTATACGATTTTGATTATAAAATAAATGAGAATGAATTAATCATTAAATAAGAAAGAGAGGGCCGGTACTTGGGGAAGTCATGAGCCCTCTCTTAGCAAAAGTTTTAGTATCAATAAACCAAAACTCTATGAATGTAAAATTACGAAAATTCACAATCCGTATGTCCAAACTGGGGATTTATGTGATGATCCTGTGCCAGTCATTGACGATGGCATTGGCAACCAACACGACGGCTCAAAGAAAATATCTTGAAGAGATCAGTGTTGAGTTGAGTCAAAATGAAAGCGAGCGATCTTTAATTGATGTAATCAAAGAGATTGAAGAAAACACTAATTTCAGATTCGCTTACTCCAAGAGTGAGATCAGAAAAAGCGAGATTTATCTGGAGGGCGGGAAATGGCAGATGAATGAATTGCTGGCCAATTTGTCCGTTCAGGCTAAGGTTTCCTTTAAAAGAGTCAATGAAAGTATCGGTGTGTTCAGCGCACAGGAAAGCAATATCCTCCCTGAAGTTTCTGATGAAGTATCTATACAGACGACAGTATCAGGGAAGATCACCGATGAAAATGGCGAAGCTTTGCCTGGAGCCAGTATCATCGTGAAAGGAACAAGTACCGGAACAACCACCGATATTGATGGAAACTTTTCGCTTAGCTGCCCCGCCGATGCGACATTGATTTTTTCATTTGTTGGTTATGAATCTCAGGAGGTTGCTGTAAACAACCGATCTGTGATCGATATGACCCTGACTCCCGACCTGGAGCAACTGGAAGAAGTTGTTGTCGTGGGATATGGTCGGGTAGAGATGAAAGATATTACCGGATCTGTTGCTCAGGTAAAAACGAAAGAACTTGAAGCGGTTCCGGTTTACAATGTCGAGCAGGCCTTGAAAGCCAGGGTAGCTGGTGTGCAGGTAACACAAAACTCAGGTCAACCAGGCGGTAGGATCGAGGTTCGAATCCGTGGAGGTAACTCAATGATCGGAAACAACCAGCCACTATATGTGGTAGATGGATTTCCCATCACAGGAGGAATTAATTTTCTGAATCCTTCAGATATTGAATCAATCGATGTCTTGAAGGATGCTTCAGCAACAGCCATCTACGGTGCCAGAGGTGCCAATGGTGTGGTGATCATTACTTCCAAGCGTGGCAAAAAGTCAGAGCAAAGTAAGGTTGAGGTGAGTAGCTTCTATGGTGTTCAAAAAGAGACCAAAAGGTACGATCTTTTGGATGCCAGAGAATATGCTGTTATTGCCAACGAATGGCTACTCAATGGAAGTCAGGCCCCATTTTTTGACCTGGATAATTTCAATATCCCAACCACCGATTGGCAGGACGTGGTGTTCCAAAGTGCACCCATTCAGAACCATACAATCACCTTCACAGGTAGTTCTGAAAAAACCAGATATGCCCTCTCAGGGAATTATTATGATCAGGAGGGTATCCTTATCAGCACCGGGGTGAAACGAGGATCCATGAGGTTGAACCTTGACCACGAAGTAAATAACTGGTTACAAATGGCTGTAAACCTGAATTTGTCAAGAAGACAGAATCAATCTGTACCGGTTAACAATGGAAGTAGGGGTAGTGGTTCTGTGTTGTCTGCAGCTGCATCTGCACCACCAACATTACCAGTATATGATGCTGATGGATTGCCAACACAAATCGAGCAAGCGTATAATTTTGGTTCTGCCGACATGAGGAACCCACTTGTTTTTGCGGCTAATCAGACGACCTCGCTAGCCAACTCCATCATTGGTAATACTTCATTCTCTGTTTCTTTATCTGAGCATTTAACCTTCAAGTCATTACTTGGATTGGAATACGAAAATGCGCTGACTGATCAGTTCACACCCATCATTTATGCTACAGATAGAGGATTTGGAAGACAGCAGTACAGCTATGATAACTCGTTCCTGAATGAAAATACTTTAAACTACTCGAGGACATTTGCCAATATCCATAAATTCGATGTGGTGGCTGGTTACACCTATCAGAATTATATGACCAGGTTTTTGAGTATGAGTGTTTCTGGTTTTGCTAACAACACTACAGAGAACTATGAGTTAGCTGCGGCAGAAACCATCAACAATCCTGGTTCGGGGATCTCTAGGTGGGTGTTGGCTTCCTGGTTGGGAAGAGTAAACTATTCACTGATGGACAAATATCTTTTCACCATGAGTATCCGGTCTGACGGGTCATCTCGTTTCGGTGCCAGCAACAAATGGGCAGTTTTCCCCTCAGGAGCATTTGCCTGGAGGATTAGCGACGAAAGCTTTATGCAAGGTCTGACTTTCCTCAGTGATGCTAAAATCAGAACGAGTTACGGTATTACAGGAAATACAGCCCTTTCACCATATCAGTCACTAGATAGAATGGCCGCTGCTCGTGTAATTTATGCAAATCAGGAAGAAGAGGTTGGATTTGTACCGGATGGAATTTCAAACAGTGATTTGAAATGGGAGACTACCGCTCAGTTTGACCTGGGTATCGATGTGGGTTTGTTCGACAACCGGTTCAGGATCACGGCAGATTACTATAAGAAAAACACTGTTGATCTGTTAGCCTCAGTTCCGCTTCCTCCATCGGTAGGATTTGGATCAATTCTTCAAAACATTGGTGAGATTGAAAACAAAGGTGTTGAATTCACCGTGGGTGCGGATATTATTTCCAATGGTGAATTCCGGTGGGATGTTACTGCCAGTATATCTGCCAACAAGAATAAGGTAATAGAGATTGCAGGGGGAAGCGATATTTTGAGTAACGGCCAGGGAGCACTTTGGTCAAGTACTAACATCGCCAGAGAAGGTGAACCACTTGGTAGTCTTTATGGATACCTGGAAGATGGTCTTGATGACAATGGATATATCCAATATGTAGATGTAAATGGTGATGACGTTGTCAACGCTTTAGATAAAGTGATCATTGGTAACCCATACCCTGATTTCTTTTATGGATTCAATACCAACCTTTCTTATAAGAATTTTGAGTTCAACCTGTTCTTAGAAGGTGTATATGGAAATGAGATCTTCAATGCTACCAATGGTACTCACCTCAACTCATTCCAGCGAGGTAACAACCAGTTTACCGATATCATTGGCAACTACTGGACACAAGAAAATCCGGATCCAAATGCCAAGTATCCAAGAATTAGCTCTTTGACTGGTATTGATATTTCTGATCGATTCATCGAAGATGGAAGCTACCTTAGAGTAAAATCAGTGAGACTTGCTTACAATTTCCCATTAGAACAGTGGGGGCTGAATGTATTTGATTATGCCCAGATATTTGTATCGGGTACCAATCTCCTGACATTCACCAAGTATACAGGTCTTGACCCTGAAATGAACACCAGGGGCACCGATTCTCAGAGCATTGGTAGTCGATTGCAGATGGGCCATGACCAGAGTGGTTATCCAAATGCCAAGAACTACACAGTTGGTTTACGACTGAGCTTCTAATCAAGTCTGATCAATAATCTATTTTATAAAAAGAGATAAAAGATGAAAAAATTAATATATATCATGATACCGCTTTTCCTTCTCTCTTGTGAAGGAATGTTGGAGGAAGTGCCTGAGGATTTTGTGTCGAGGGCCAATTATTACCAAAATGAATCTGATGCCCAGGGAGCAATCAATGGAGCGTATAGTTCCTTTAGTCCTGATTTCCTCGGAATCACTTATTACCTGATGGTAGAGCTACACGGTGACTTCTTGAATGGTCGTGGATCTCAGCAGCCCATCTCCGTGATGGATCAGGTGTTGAATGCACAAAACATTGGAAGGGTTGCTTCAAACTGGTCTTCATTGTATCGTGCAATCAATAGAGCAAACGCTGTGATTGATAACGTTTCTTCCATCGAAAATATCGATGCAGCTATACGTAGTCGTATCATGGCCGAAGCGTACTTTTTGCGAGCACTTTCTTATTTTGAGTTGGTTAGAGGTTGGGGACCGGTTCCTTTGCGAACAAAGGAAAATACGGATCTTACTGGATTGGATGCTCCCAGAGCTCCTGAGAGTGAAGTATACGACCTGATCATTCAGGACTTGACAAAAGCCGAAGCGGATCTTCCAACTGATGTTGGAGCAGAGACCGGTAAAGCTTCTGTTTGGGCGGCTAAAATGTTGCTTTCGCATGTATACCTGACGATGGAGGAGTGGGACCTGGCTGCCGAAAAAGCGGACGATGTGATCCAGAGTGGTTTATACGATCTCGTAACTGTAAATGAACCTGATGATTTTTATCAGATATTTGGCAGTGAGACAAGTACGGAAGATATCTTTTCCATCCATCACTCTGAGACCAGAACAGCTAATATTCAGACCTATCTGCATAGAGGAAGTGCCCATCCCTACAACTACGGAACTTCTGGGTTTTTTGCCTGGCTACCTGATACGGTCAATACATTTATTGGCAGTAGCTGGGATAACAACGACTTGAGGAAAGATTTCAATTTGTATAGACAATACCAGGATGGAGATGGAAACTGGGTGCCATTACCCGCAACCGTTCCAGTCTTATTCAAAAAATTCATCACAACTCCTGATGGGTTGAATATTCCTACCATTCCGGTTTACAGATATACTGAGGCATTCCTGTTTTATGCAGAGGCTGCCACCAGAGCTAACAATGGACCAACTGCATTGGCCCTTGAAAGGTTGAACATGGTCAAAAGAAGGGCATACGGATATGATCCGAATGCCGTATCTCCTGTTGATTATGCTTCCGGTATGACAGAAGATCAGTTTGCAGATACTGTCTTGCAGGAAAGAGCCTATGAGTTTATGATTGAAAGAAGGAGATGGTTCGATCTGAAGAGAACAGGAAAAGTTCAGCAAGCTTTTGCAGCAGTTGGAAAAGGTTTCATCGATGAGCGGTTATTATGGCCAATCCCGGAAGATGAGATCAACAACAATGCTTTGATCAACCAGGAAGATCAGAACCCTGGATATTAATAAATCACAAAAAGAGGGTGTCTCATAACATTTGAGACTCCCTCTTTTTTATCTTAGATACCAGTACAAGTAAACCAATAACCTAAATCCATCCACGTGAAACTTTTCAAGCACCCATCTATCAGAAGTCTTAGATCCATCATTATTGCCACTTTAACAAAAGGAGCTTTGGCATTTTGTGTGGCCATTATGTTGATCAATTGTTCAGACTCAAATCCCAACGACGCAGACATCGTTATCTATGGGGGTACATCCGCCGGTGTAGCTGCAGCCATTCAGGCCAGCCGAATGGATAAATCTGTGATTTTGATAGAGCCAACGAAAAGATTAGGAGGCCTCACCACTGGTGGTCTCGGACAGACAGACATTGGTAATAAACAAGCCATTGGAGGTATTGCCAGAGAGTTTTATCAAAACATCAAAAAATATTATGAGGACCCGGCTAACTGGGATTGGCAGAAGCGAGAAGAATATAAAGATGGGGGACAAACCCAGACTAAAAAAGGTGAAGATGCTATGTGGACCTTTGAGCCTTCAGCGGCCTTGAGGGTTTACGATCAGATGATTGAAGCAGAAAACATCAGTATCAGGTTCAATCAGCGACTTGACAGAACAGATGGCGTGGTAAAAGAGGGAAAAGAAATTGTTTCTATCACGATGGAATCAGGAGAAACCTACACTGGGAAAATGTTTCTTGATGCGACTTATGAGGGTGATCTGCTGGCCACCGCAGGAGTGAGCTATACCGTCGGAAGAGAAGCCAACAGTGAATATAATGAGACCCTTAATGGCGTACAGCCTTCCGATACATCCAGTACAATCACTGGGTTACCTTCCAGAAATGGGTACAACCACAATTTTGTGAAAGGAGTTGATCCATATGTAGTGGCCGGAGATCCATCCAGTGGTCTTTTGCCTTACATCAACCCTGAACCATTGGCACCGGAGGGTACCGGGGATGATAAAATTCAAGCTTATTGCTATCGAATGTGTCTCACTGACCATCCAGATAACCGGATCCCATTTGAAAAGCCAGCTAATTATGATGAGTTGAATTATGAACTCCTATTCAGAAACTATGAGGCACGTACCGGAGAAATAAGAGATATGTACAGCTACGGTAATTCGCTGTTGCCCTGGATCAATTCGGCGATGCCAAACCGAAAAACCGACACCAATAATAAGTACGGATTTTCAACCGATTTCATTGGCCAAAACTATGATTATCCGGAGGCTTCCTATGAGGAAAGAGAGAGGATTGAGGAGGAACACAGGAATTACCAGAAAGGCTTGATGTGGAGCCTGGCCAATCACCCAAGAATTCCGGAAGAAGTAAGAAAAGAAGCCTCTAGGTGGGGAACTACAAAAGATGAATTTGAACGGGAAGATGGATGGCAGAAACAACTGTATGTGCGTGAAGCACGACGCATGATTGGTAGCTATGTGATGACGCAATACAATTGTGAAGGGATTGAAGTGGCTGAAGATCCGGTAGGATTAGGCGCTTACGGCATGGACTCTCACAACGTACAGCGATACGTGACAGAGGAAGGGTTTGTGAGAAACGAAGGTAATGTGGAAGCCAAGGTAAAGGCTCCATATCCGATCAGCTACCGTTCCCTGATTCCTAAGGCCGAAGAGTGTACGAATCTATTGGTTCCTGTGTGCCTCAGTGCCACACACATTGCATTTGGGTCTATCCGTATGGAACCCGTTTTCATGGTGTTGGGTCAGTCAGCGGCTACAGCAGCCTCACTGGCGATTGACAATGGTTCCAGCGTTCAGGATGTGCCATATGAGTCGCTGAATCAGCAATTGCTGGCTGATAAGCAACAATTGCAGTAGTTATCCTGATGGTCACAAAGCTCAGTGTGATGAGAAATTGTATCATCCTATTCCTGTTTCTTGTTGGTTTTTCTTGTCAACAGCAACAGGAGGGTGAGGAAGATATTGACATCATTGTCTATGGTGGTACATCCGCGGCAGTAACGGCTGCTGTTCAGGCAAAGAAGATGGGCAAGTCTGTCATCATCGTTTGCCCCGATATTCACTTGGGTGGACTTACATCCGGAGGTCTGGGTTATACAGATACGGGGAATAAAGCTGTTATAGGAGGGCTGGCCCGTGAATTTTATCACCGGGTTTACAAATATTACCAACTCCCGGAGACCTGGAAATGGCAGAAACGGGAGGATTATGGAAACAAAGGTCAGGGCACTCCAGCCATCGACGGGGCTAATAAAACCCAGTGGATCTTTGAACCTCACATTGCTGAACAGGTTTTTGAAGACTTTATCAAGGACTATGACATCCCGGTTTACAGAGACGAGTGGCTTGACCGAGAGCAGGGTGTAAAAAAAGTCGATAGAAAGATCACATCCATCACAACACTTTCAGGTAAGACCTATCACGGAAAAGTATTTATCGATGCCACTTATGAGGGTGACCTGATGGCAGCCGCAGGAGTGAGTTATCATGTAGGAAGAGAGGCTCAATCAGTTTACGGCGAAAAATGGAACGGCGTCCAAACCGGGGTGCTACATCATAAACACTTTTTCAGGGACAAGATCTCTCCCTATTGGGTTCCGGGAGATCCATCCAGTGGTTTGTTGCCCAGGATTTCTCCCGACGATCCGGGTGAGTTCGGAGCTGGAGATAAAAAGATCCAGGCCTATTGCTATCGACTGTGTATGTCTAACCATCCGGATAACATGGTCTCATGGCCAAAACCTTCCAATTATGATTCCACCCAATATGAGTTACTCCTTAGGGTCTTCAATGGAGAAAGCTTTGAGATGCACTACGACTTTTTCGGTAAGTTTGATACCATACCTAACAGGAAAACTGACACCAATAATCGGGGACCATTCAGCAGCGATAACATCGGGATGAATTATGACTACCCGGAAACCTCTTATGAACGCAGAAAAGAAATCCTTGAAGAGCATACCACTTACCAGCAGGGTCTTTATTGGTTTGTCGCCAATGATCCAAGAGTTAGAAAAGATGTACAGGACGAAATGCAAAAGTGGGGACTGGCAAAAGATGAATTTGTAGACAATAACCATTGGCCACATCAGATCTATGTGCGTGAAGCTAGGCGGATGATTGGAGATTTTGTGCTCACTGAGCATGAATTACTGGGTAAAAAGCCTGTCACTGAATCCATCGGTATGGGGTCATACACCATAGACTCACACAACATACAGCGATATGTAACTCCGGAAGGATATGTGCAGAATGAAGGTGATATTGGTGTGCATGTAAAACCCTATAAAATTCCCTTGGGCACCATAAAACCTAAGAAGAAAGAATGCAGCAATTTGTTGGTTCCGGTAGCAGTATCGAGCTCACACATTGCCTTTGGTTCTATCCGGATGGAGCCGGTTTTCATGATCCTTGGTCAATCTGCAGCCACTTTAGCGGGCCTGGCATTGGACAACAATAAGGGTGTTCATGAAATTAGCTATCCTGAATTATCTGCGAGGCTCCTGGAAGACAATCAAGTGCTGGAGTATGGTGAGTAAGTCCTGGTTTGTCATTTTATCTCTTTTCCTGTTTGGTTGTCAGCGGGATCAGGAGCCACTCGCTAAACCTAACATTTTGGTTATCCTGGCCGATGACATGGGCTATTCAGACATTGGTGCTTATGGTTCCGAGATTGAAACACCTAATCTGGATGGGTTGGCAAAGGGGGGTGCGCTGTTCACACAATTTTACAACACTTCCAGGTGCTGTCCTTCTCGAGCATCTCTGCTTACCGGTTTGTATTCCCACCAGGCAGGTATAGGATTTATGGTTGCGGATCAGGGCTATCCTTCCTACCAGGGGTTCCTTAATGATCAATGTATCACCCTGGCCGAAGCCCTAAAGGAGGTGGATTATGGAACATACGCTGTAGGCAAGTGGCATGTCGGAACGTCAAAACCCAACTGGCCGGTTAAAAGAGGATTTGATCGGTTTTATGGCAGTTCCACAGCGATGGGGCACTATTTCGGACTGATGGAAGGCAGAGATTTGATTATCAACGATCAGCAGATCAAGCCCAATGGAGAACAGCGGAACCTTACAAATTTTAGCTATACCGATATAGCCAGGGAAGATGGTGCAGAATGGTACGCTACAGATGTGTATTCTGATTATGCCGTCCAATATATAGAGGATCACATAAGTAATTCAGGAGATAAACCGTTCTTTATGTATCTCGCATACACAGCGCCACACTGGCCCTTACATGCGTTGCCGGAGGACATTAAAAAGTATGAAAATACTTACCAGGTGGGGTGGGATGAAATAAGGAAAAGCAGGCTGAAACGATTAAAGGAAATGGGGATTCTGGACGAAAAAGTCAGCCTTTCTCCCAGAGAAGATATTGAACCGTGGAATAGTATTACTAATAAAGATTCTGTGGCCAGGTCGATGGCTGTGTATGCAGCGATGATAGACCGAATGGACCTGGGAATTGGACGTGTGATCTCAACGCTGGAGAAAAATAATCAGTTTGATAACACCATCATTATGTTTTTATCAGACAATGGTGGATGTCCATGGGGACCCGTAAAAAGCGAACCCGGATCGATGGTTGGCGAACCAGAATCTTATGAAAAGCTTCCACTGGGATGGGCAAATGCCAACAATACACCTTTCAGGTTGTACAAGCAATATACCCACGAAGGTGGGATCTCGTCTCCGCTTATTATTTCTTACCCCAATAAAATACCTGAACCTAAAATTATCAGACAACCTACCCACATTATCGATCTGTTCCCAACAATTCTTGAGTGGGCTGGAAGTGAGTATCCTGAGACCTTTAAAGATCAGCAACTGACCCCATTGGAAGGAAAAAGCCTGGTCTCACTGGTAAATAATCAACCACTAAAAAGGGATCAACCCATGTTCTGGGAACATCGGGGGCACAAAGCAATTCTTATGGATAATTGGAAATTGGTTATGGGAGATGGCGACTGGGAGCTGTATGATATCAATAAGGACAGGGCAGAACAGGTTAATTTGATCAGTCAGTATCCTGAAGTAACCAAAACATTAAAGACAAGGTGGATGGAATGGGTCAAAGACAGCGGAGTAATGGACCTGAAAGATGGAAAATTGGTGCCCTTTGATTAAACCTGGTGGAAGACGATCAACAAACAGCAAAGTACTTAAAGATGAAAGCAATACATAAACTACCAGGCCTCCTAATAACAGTACTTACGGTAATGGCGCTAGGGTCATGCAGTCCTGCAAGTGATTCGGAAAAGCTGCCTAACATCATTTTCATCTTCGCGGATGACCTGGGTTATGGTGATCTGGGGGTTTATAACGAAAATTCCCTGGTGCCAACACCCAATCTGGACAAGCTAGCCGAAGAGGGCATCAGTCTGACGAATGCTTATTGTCCGGTTTCCGTTTGCTCACCTTCCCGATATGCCCTGATGACCGGAACTTATCCCTGGAGGAGCTGGAACAAGCATGGTGTTCTTAGAAATTATTCAAAGTCGATGATGGAGCCCGGACAATTGACACTCCCTCAAATGTTAAAAGAAGCAGGATACACCACAGCGGGGTTTGGGAAGTGGCACCTGGGCGCACAATTCCCTACATTGGATGGCGAAAAACCTGTGGGACACGGCACCTTTTTTCACGAGGATAACGGAGCCAATATCGACTTGTCTAAACCAGTCTGGGATGGCCCCGTCGACCATGGGTTTGAGCATTGGGTTGGCTTTAGCTGTGCCAGTGAGTGCTGGGTGCTGACCAATAAGATGGTGACCGGTACCATAGATCATGACTTCTATACTACTGAAAAAGCCCAAAATCAGGAACATATCAAACATTTCGGATTAGATGAATACCTGCCCTATGTTACCAATGAGAGCATCAACTTCCTGAAAGTCCATACGGCAAAAAGCGATAAGCCATTTTTCCTCTATTACTCACCGTATGTTCCGCATATTCCGTTAGCACCGGGTAAGGCGTTTTCCGGAAAGACCGATGCGGGTACCTATGGAGATTATGTTTATGAACTTGATGTACGCATTGGTGAAATCCTTCAGTTTGTAGAGGAGAATGATCTTTCAGACAATACCATTATCATGTTTGCCAGTGACAATGGGTCTACCTTTAGCCTGACCAGTCGTTTTCTAGATACTTCCAAAACAACTAATAATCTCTCAGGGAAACTATTTAGTGAAGAGGAGCAGGCACTTATTGATTCAGATACCATTCCACTTCATGCTCCAAACGGCATTTTGAAAGGTAGAAAAGGCTCCATCTGGGAAGGTGGGGTGAGAACTCCATTCATTGCCAAATGGCCGGGGCATTTCCCTGAAGGAAAGTGGAACGACGAGCTTTTTGCCCTGAACGATGTGATGCCAACACTAGCGGCTATTGTGGGTTATTCATTACCTGCCGGCAGCGCACAAGATGCTTATGATATGTTGCCTGTTCTTAATGGCAATGAAAAGGGAGACCGGCCAAATGTGGTGGTACAGTCATCAGGAAATGCTTTTGCATTTAGGAAAGGGGACTACAAATTTATTCTGTCAAAGGACTCTTTGAAGCTTGGTGAGCTCTATGACCTTGCCAATGACCCTTCCGAAACCAATAACATTGCAGAAGATCAGAAGGATCTGGCACAAGCCATGAAGGAAGAACTGATGCCTTATATTTCAGAAAAATAGACCTGAGGCAACTCAGATCTATTTATTGTTGGACACTAAATTACTTAACCGTCAACCTGATGATTTGATCGATGCTGTTTGCTGGCAATCCATCAGTATAGATAAACAAGCCTTCATCCTGCTGCTTGAATTTTAAGTTTCCCCCTCCATCAAAAGCTTTAGCAGAAAGTACTTTTGCATCCAGGTCGGGAATAAATATGAAGTCTTTGCCATCAGGGTTTAAGATATGAACGAACAATTCTTTACCCTTTGCCGTGATGACACCCCATTCCTGAGTTGGGATAATCTTTCCCCGGGTTCCGTAAATGGTTTCTCCATATTTGGATGTCCATTCACCCATCTCGCCAAGTGTATTTACAAATTCAGGTTGGATCTCGCCATTGGGCATCGGACCCACATTCAACAATAAGTTTCCATCTTTACTGGCAGCCTTCACCAGAAAATGTACCAGTGTCTTAGTGCTTTTGTACTTGTCGTCTTTGAGGTCAAAGCCCCATGTTTTGGCCATCGTAGCACATGACTCCAACGGAAGATCACTTACCTGGACACCAGCACTATAGCCGGCAGTGTTTTCTCCCGGCAAGTCACGCTCAAACGTTTGGATGTCCTCTCCGGGAATAGGCTGAATGTGGTGGTTGTTAGCGATCAGGGTATTGGGGCTCAACTCATGGATGAGGGTATAGATTTCATCGTAGTACCAATTGGCTTTTTTCCGCTCCCAATGTCCATCGAACCAGATGCATCCGATTTCACCATAATTGGTCAGCAATTCAGTGAGCTGAGCTTTCATGAAATCGATATAGCCCCTCCAATCTGTGTCTACAGGTGCACCGTCGACGATCTTTTTTCCAAAACCATAATCATCACGGCCCCAATCCAGCAGGGAATAGTAAAAATTTAGTTTGATGCCTTCCTTTTTACACTCCTCAGCCAACTCTTTGAGCGGGTCTCGTCCATAAGGTGTGGCATCCACAATGTTGTATGGAGAGGCTTCGGTATGAAACATGCTGAAACCGTCATGGTGTCTGGAGGTTATGGTGATGTATTTCATACCCGCTGACTTGGCAATCTGTACCCACTCTTTGGCGTCAAAATCAATAGGATTAAAGAAACTGGCCAATCGCTGGTAAGTGTCATAAGGAATCCGCTGATTGAACATAACCCATTCGCCATCTCCCAGTACACTGTAAATACCCCAATGAATAAACAAGCCAAACCGCATGTCGCGGAACTCTTCCCGGGCCTCAAGGTTACCTGAGGTAGGGGTATATTCCGGCATGGGATACGTGTACTGCTGTGCCTTTGCCAGAAAAATGCCCAAACTGAATAATGTGATAAATATTACTCCTCTCATAGCTTATGTTTATTCATTCTTATTGGTAACAGATTAAGGATGTTCTACTTAATAGTAAGGTACTACCTTTTTTGATAAAGGATCTTGCTTGACAAGTGCAAAAATATGTTGAAAAATCGGACCAAAACGAAGGATCGTCTGTGTGTCTTAACAAGAGTATCTTATATTGCTAAAAATTAACCTTAGGTACAAATTAACTAACTAACCTGATGAAAAATATCTTTCTATTTCTGTTTGTAATATGCTTTTTCTCCTGTCAGCAGACGGCTGATCAAAGTGCTAAGGCTGATCAGTTTTCGGCTGATGTAATTGTATATGGTGGTACCTCCGCCGCTGTAACAGCTGCGGTGGAAGTTGTTCGCTCCGGCAAATCAGTAATTATGGTTTCTCCGGACATACACCTCGGGGGGTTGTCTTCCGGAGGACTGGGTTTCACTGATACGGGTAAAAAAGATGCTATTGGAGGGCTATCCAGAGAATTTTATCAAAGGATATACAACTACTATGATGTGGACAGTACCTGGAAATGGCAAAAAAAGTCTGAGTACGGGAATAAAGGGCAGGGTACACCGGCCATTGATGGTGCGAACAGGACCATGTGGATTTTTGAGCCTCACATTGCTGAAAACGTCTTTGAGGATTTCGTCAGCGAACATGATATCAAAGTTTACCGCGACGAGTGGCTGGATCGTTCTTCCGGAGTGGAATCGGCGGATGGCAAGATCATCGCTATCACTACTTTATCAGGAAAGCGCTTCGAAGGAAAGGTTTTTATGGATGCTACCTATGAAGGTGACCTAATGGCTGCAGCGAATGTGAGTTATCACGTAGGGAGAGAAAGCATGGATACATATGGTGAAAAATGGAATGGAATTCAAACGGGCGTATTACACCATGGACATTGGTTTTATTCTGACATATCCCCTTATGTAGTGCCGGGAGATCCTTCCAGTGGCGTACTACCCAAAGTATCCACAGAAGATCCTGGAGTTTATGGTGAAGGGGATGATAAGATCCAGGCCTATTGCTTCAGAACGTGTATGAGTAACCACCCGGACAACAGGGTGCCATTTCCGAAACCAGATAACTATGATCCCAAAGATTATGAGTTGCTGGGGAGGGTATTTGATACGGGTCGAAAGGACTGGTTCCAGAAATTTGATGTGATCCCCAATAGAAAAACCGATACCAACAACCACGGTCCTTTCAGCAGCGATAACATTGGAATGAATTATGACTATCCTGAGGCATCATACGAACGCAGGAAAGAAATCATCAAAGAGCATGAGAATTATCAAAAAGGACTGCTGTACTATGTAGCCAACGATCCACGCATTCCTGAAGACATCCAAACAAAGATGAATGAGTGGGGACTGGCTAAAGATGAATTTGTTGACAATGGCAATTGGCCGCATCAGATATATGTCAGAGAGGCAAGAAGAATGATTGGTCAGTATGTTACTACCGAGCATGAGGTATTGGGCAAAAGGGATGTGAAAGACCCTGTAGGCATGGGTTCTTATGCTATGGATTCCCACAATATACAACGCTATATCAAAAAAGATGGGTTTGTTCAAAATGAGGGAGATATAGGCGTGCATCCGGATAAACCTTATCAAATCTCTTACGGATCAATCATTCCAAAGAAAGAAGAATGTACCAATCTATTGGTTCCTGTTTGTGTTTCATCTAGTCATATCGCCTTTGGATCCATCCGCATGGAGCCAGTATTCATGATTTTGGGTCAGTCAGCTGCTGCTGCTGCTAGCATGGCCATTGATAATAATTCTGCTGTGCAGGATGTGAATTATGATGCGTTAAAAGAGGCCTTGTTGGCCAAAGGGCAAGTATTATCATTAGATTGATCATTTAACAACCCATTTTAATGAAGTACTTTTTTGCCCCTTTGCTATCGATAGGTCTGTTTTTTAACTGCTCTGCACCTAAGGAAACCAGCATTTCCAAAAAGGATGTTGAAGTGATGAAATACAACAATCCGGGAGCTACGGCAGACGCGGGTGTTGGGCTCTGGGCCTGGCCACTCCCTATGGATTACGACCAGGATGGGGACATGGACTTAGTGGTTTCATGTCCTGACAAGCCATTCAACGGAATATACTTATTCGAGAATGCCTCAGGTGAGACCTTCCCTGATTTCAAAGCCCCCGTACGATTGGGGGATGCGATTAAGAACATTCAGGTATCGTATGTAGATGGTAAGCCCCGCTTTATTGTTGGTGGAAAGGAACTGATTGATTTCAACACATCAATGGATGCCAAGCCCAAAGAGCTGTTCCCATTGGATTCCATCATTGAAGTATTAAGGAATGACTATCCGGAAGGGAAGTACGATAAGAAGCCAAGATTCAACCAGTGGAAGTACGTTGACTATGAAAATGATGGGGATCTGGACCTTGTTGTCGGAGTAGATGACTGGACGGACTATGGCTGGGACAATGCCTATGATGACGAAGGGAACTGGACCAATGGACCTTTGTATGGCTATGTGTTTTTGATTGAAAATGTAGATGGCACATATGTGAATAAAGGCCGGTTAGAAGCAGGAGGCGAAAGGATCAATGTATATGGGGCACCAACACCAAATTTTGCCGATTTTGACGGAGACGGTGATCTGGACCTTATCTGTGGAGAGTTTGTAGATCGCTTCACATGGTTCGAAAACATAGGCACCAGAGAAAAGCCAAAATATGCCAAAGGCAGGTTTCTGGAAAATGCCGATGGACTGGTTAAAATGGAACTGGAGATGATCATTCCTGTTGCCCTGGATTGGGACAAAGACGGTGACATAGACCTGGTGGTAGGAGATGAAGATGGAAGGGTAGCCTTTGTAGAGAATACAGGTGCTTTGTCTCAAAACATGCCGGTGTTTAAATCACCCGTATACTTCAGACAGGAAGCAGACAACGTGAAATTCGGAGCCCTGGTCACTCCCTTCAGTGTGGACTGGGATGATGATGGGGATGACGACCTTATTTGTGGTAATACGGCAGGTTATATTGGTTTCATTGAAAACCTGGATGGGAACAATCCTCCAAAATGGGCAGAGCCTGTTCGATTGGAGATTGCAAGTGAGCCAATCCGCATCATGGCGGGTGACAATGGTTCTATACAAGGTCCATGTGAGACCAAATGGGGTTACACGACATTAGCAGTAGCCGACTGGGATGGAGACGGCCTCAAAGATGTAATCATCAACTCCATCTGGGGTAAGGTAGAATGGTACAGGAATGTTGGAAGTAAAGGTGCTCCGCAACTATCTGCAAAGCAAAGTGTGAAGGTAGCCTGGGAAGGGGAAGCCCCTAAACCAGCCTGGACATGGTGGGACCCTAAGGAGGATGAATTGGCACCGCAGTGGAGGACCATTCCATATGCCATTGATTGGAATAAAGATGGGATGATGGATCTGGTGATGCTCGATCATGAAGGGTATCTGGCGTTTTTTGAGCGATTCGAAAAGGAAGGTGAATCTGTTCTAAAGCCCGGGCAACGTATTTTCAGGGATGACAAAGGAGAAGTACTCAGGCTCAACATCAAAGAAGCCGGTGGTAGCGGGAGACGAAAGTTCACCTTTACGGACTGGGATCAGGATGGAGACCTGGACTTAATCCTCAATAGCAAGAACGTGGATTTCTTTGAAAATACCGGCACAAAGGATGGTATAACATCTTTCAAGGATCATGGCAACATGTCGGATGCCTTGCTGGCGGGTCATACCACCAGCCCGACCACTGTGGATTGGGATGGAAACAATGTTCCTGACCTGCTCATTGGGGCAGAGGATGGACATTTTTATTATCTGAAAAATGAATAGAAAATGAGCGCTTGCGAAATCATTTAGGCTAAAAGAGATTGAAATCAGGTCCGGACTTATGCAAATCGATATGGGTCCGGACTTTTTTGTAGAGTAAACAGGATTTAGCCACTAATTCACTAATAAGAATTCTTCAAAAGTACTTCAAGGAAGGTGAAGATTAGTTACTATTAATTAAGTATTGATCTGCTGTAAAATGCAATCACTTTACACAAATAATTACACAAATTGCCCCCACCAAATTGGGGACATTATTTATTTACTTTAGCGTAAATTAGTGCATATGTGGCTATTAAATTCCAACTTGGACATTTGCAAGTGCAAAGTTATTATTTCAAAAAGGAC
The DNA here is from genome assembly GCA_965228595.1 of Cyclobacteriaceae bacterium. GTDB lineage: Bacteria > Bacteroidota > Bacteroidia > Cytophagales > Cyclobacteriaceae > UBA7330. Next base: position 3,176,546 of record OZ245828.1, read on the forward strand.
ACCCTTTTTCCTCCTTTTTATACTCAATCTGGTTGGATGTCAATCGGGTGTTGATCAAACCAAGGGGGACAATCAAAAACCCAACATCATCCTGCTCATGGCCGATGATCATGGTTGGGGAGACACAGGCTATAACGGAAATGATACCATTATCACACCAAACCTCGATAGGATGGCTGGCTCGGGTATTCAGTTTAATCGGTTTTATGCAGCAGCACCGGTCTGCTCACCCACTCGGGGAAGTTGTATCACGGGTCGGCATCCGTACAGGTATGGTGTATACACAGCCAATGCGGGAATGATGAAACCGGAGGAGATCACCCTGGCAGAAGCCGTGAAAACTAAAGGATATCGTACCGGTCATTTTGGGAAGTGGCACCTGGGCACACTCACCAATGAGGTCCGGGATGCGAATCGTGGTGGCCGAAAGCCGGATGTGTATTCCCCACCCTGGGACAATGGTTTTGATGTTTGTTTCTCGACTGAGTCAAAAGTCCCAACCTGGGATCCGATGGTCACACCGACTAAAGAGACATTAGATGTTGGGTACCGCACACCTGGAGATCACTTTGGTACTTACTACTGGACCGGTCCGGGAGAAATAGAAACAGAAAACCTGGAAGGGGACGACTCCCGGGTTATCATGGATCGGGCCATTCCATTTGTTCAGGAAAGTGTGGAAAATGATAATCCCTTTTTAGCGGTCATCTGGTTTCATACTCCTCATCTTCCGGTACTGACAGGTGAAAAATATCGAAACATGTACCCCGGAATGAATGAAGATATACAGCATTACTATGGGTGCATCACGGCCATGGATGAGCAGATTGGACGGTTGCTGACCACGCTTGAAGAATTAGGTGCTGATGAAAACACTTTGATCTTCTACACAAGTGACAATGGTCCGGAAGGTGCAAAGCGGGTAAACAGGACCCAGGGTTCAACCAATGGACTCCGAGGCAGGAAGAGAAGCCTCTATGAAGGAGGTGTAAGGGTACCGGGCATCATGTATTGGCCCGAAAGGATTACTCAATCCACAAAAGTTGATCTACCGGTCAGCACCAGCGATTATTACCCTACTGTTTTAGATCTACTAGACATTGAAATGCCCAATCAGCCTCCGGTAGACGGTATTAGTTTGGTCCCATTACTCGAAGAGAAAATGGATACCAGACCATCACCCATAGGTTTTCAGTTCAAGAACCAGTTTGCTTGGATTGAAGGGGAGTACAAGCTTTACTCACCGGATAAAGGTGAAAGCTGGGAGCTATATGATATTGATACTGATCCGGGTGAAAACATAGACATTAGCAAAGAAAACGAACCCATGGTAAGCCGCCTCGTTGCGGATTTACAGGTGTGGGTTGAATCCTGCGAAAGAAGTGATCAGGGATTGGATTACAAGTGATCGGATTTTGATCCAACTCCAATTGATAAACAAATAAACAACATGGACCGAAGGGATTTTATTGGCAACTTATCTGCCGGGAGCCTCATTTTGGGAGCTCCTGCTTTGGGGTATTCAACAGCTTTTAGTGATCAAGTAAGCAGCATAACAAACCTGGGCACCGAAGCCCGCACCGATGTGGTGATTGCCGGTGGTGGCCTGGGAGGAGTAGCAGCAGCATTGGGTTGTTTACGAAATGGCTTATCAGTCATCCTGACAGAAGAGACAGAGTGGATTGGTGGCCAGATCAGCCAGCAAGGGGTACCACCGGATGAGCACAAATGGATCGAGACCCATGGAGCTCCTGCATCTTACAGAGAGTATCGCAGAAGGGTTCGGGACTTTTACCGGCGCAATTACCCATTAACCCCTGAGGCTAAAGCCAAAGAAAATTTAAATCCGGGCGATGGCTCGGTTTCCAGAATATGTCATGAACCTCGAGTCGCTCTGGCAGTGATGCTGGAGATGCTTGCTCCGTACATGAGTTCTGGTAAACTGATATTACTGCCCCTGCATAAGGTGGTAGCCGCGGATGTGGATGGAGATTCAGTCAAAAGTGTGAACGTACAAGATCTGGGAGATGACAATGAAAAGTTCATTTCTGCAAGCTATTTTATTGATGCTACGGAGCTGGGCGATTTGCTTCCACTCACGGGAACGGAATATGTAACTGGCACGGAGTCAAAAGCGGAAACGAATGAATTGCATGCAGCAGAAAAGGCAGACCCTGCCAACAACCAGGCTTTTACCGTTTGCTTTGCGATGGATTATGTCCCCGGTGAAAACCATGTGATCCCTAAACCTCGTGAATACGATTTCTGGAAATCCTTCCGACCTGAAATGGATCATCCCTGGTCAGGAAAGCTGCTGGACCTGAGCTATACGCACCCTTCTACACTAAAACCAAAGATGCTAGGCTTTCACCCGGAAGGAGTCCGAACCGGTGATGCCTTAAATTTGTGGGTTTACCGCAGGCTCATCAATCCGGGTAACTTTCTGCCGGGAACCTACGCTGGCGGAGCCACTATCGTTAACTGGCCACAGAACGATTACTTCCTGGGCAACATTGTGGATGTAAGTGAGGGTGAATTTAAAAAACATGTGAACAGAGGTAAGCAGTTGAGCCTTTCTTTATTGTACTGGCTCCAGACCGAAGCCCCCCGACCGGATGGTGGTACCGGTTGGCCTGGTTTGCGTTTGAGAAAAGACATAATGGGCACCGAAGACGGCCTGGCCAAATATCCATATATCCGGGAGGCACGGCGGATCAAAGCGCAGTTTACCATCCTCGAAGAACATGTGGGAGCGGAAAACCGAATCATGGTGGCAGGAAAGAAAAAGGGAACCAAAGCAGCCAGGTTTGAGGACAGTGTAGGTATTGGCTATTATCACATCGACCTGCATCCCAGCAGCGGAGGGAATAACTACATCGACTTTGGTTCTTTGCCATTTCAGATCCCTTTGGGTGCCCTGTTGCCTGTCAGGATGAAAAACATTTTACCGGCCAACAAAAACATCGGAACCACGCACATCACGAATGGATGTTACCGTCTGCATCCGGTGGAGTGGAGTATCGGAGAAGCAGTGGGGATGCTGTGTGCCTTTGCCATGAATAAAAAAGTGACTCCTGAAGCCGTCAGAGCGGACGCTGGTCTATTAGCCGACTTCCAACGTTTTATCCAGTCACAAGGGGTAGAGCTGGAGTGGCCGGAGGGGTAAATCCTTTATAGTATATTCTGAATACCTATTTATTTCATGTATACACAAAATATTTAATAAATATTGTATTATTTTGTATATACACAAAATAAATTAATGAAATGTTGCCTGCAGGTAAAATTAGTCAGACACTTACGAGAGATCTTTACGAAAGAAAGATCCTGCCATATGTTGGTAAGGACATAATCAAAGTTTTTGTAGGACAGCGGAGGGTTGGTAAAAGTTATCTGCTATTTCAAACAATCAGATATATCCAAGAGAACATTCAGATGGCAAACATCATTTATATAAACAAAGAAGATACAGAATACGAAGATATTACCAATCATCGTCAATTAATTGAATATGCTGAGCGTCTGAAAGAGGAGTCAGGGAACAACATTTTGATGGTAGATGAGGTGCAGGATATTGAAGGATTCGAAAAAGCATTACGTCACTTTCAGACTAGCGGCGAATGGGATATTTATTGTACAGGTAGCAATGCAAAATTGCTTTCTGGGGATTTGGCAACTTATCTGAGTGGTAGGTATATCGAGATTAAGGTATATAGTTTAACCTATAATGAATTTTTAGACTTCCATAAACTAGACAATAATCAGGAGAATTTTCTTAAATATATTAAGTATGGTGGTTTACCTTATCTCAAACACCTTGAGTTAACAGATCGAATTGTTTTTGATTATTTAAAGAATATTTATACGGCCATTCTATTCAAAGATGTAACAGCTCGATATGATATCAGAAATGTTTCATTTCTTGAGAAACTGAGCTTATTTATAGCTGACAATATTGGAAACCTTGTTTCTGCCAAAAAGATCAGTGACTACTTAAAATCACAAAAACAAAAAATATCGGTCAATATCATCCTGAATTACCTTCAATACCTACGAGATGCATTTTTTATTTTCAGGGTACAACGAAATGATCTCAAGGGCAAACGTATTCTGGAAGTAGGCGAAAAGTACTATATGGAAGACATGGGGATACGTCATTCGCTTCGAAACTATAACCCAAATGATATCTCTCAACTTTTGGAAAACATCGTTTTTATCCACCTATTAGTATGGGATTACCAGGTAACTATTGGAAAGTTATATGACCGGGAAATAGATTTTGTGTGTGACAAAGATGGAAAGCGAATCTATATTCAGGTTACGCTATCAATGGTAGAAGAGCAAACTCGAAAACGAGAGTATGGTAATCTGGAAGCTATCCCTGACAATCACAGAAAACTGGTAGTGACAGGTGATGAATATGTATCGGAGAACCATGAAGGAATAGAAACCTGGAATATCCGAAAATTCTTAATGGAGTTTACATGATTTAGTGCCAATCTCATTTATACACCCAGAGCTATGATTTACTCAATTAGCCGTAATTTCGAACCCGGTTTAATCCATATCAAATGACCTTAAAATCAACATTCTACATACTCATCTCTGCATTCATTCTCTCATGTTCCCAACAGGAAAAAATAAAATCCGGCAATCCTGTCTTTGAAGGATGGTATGCGGATCCGGAGGGCATCATTTTCGATGACGAATATTGGATCTACCCCACCTATTCAGATATCTATAGCCGACAGGTGTTCATGGATGCCTTTTCATCTAAGGACCTGATTGAGTGGACCAAATATGAGCGGATTATTGACACTGCTTCCATACAATGGGCAGATAGCGCCATGTGGGCGCCGGCCATCCTGAAGAAAGACTCAGACTACTTCCTGTTTTTTGCAGCCAATGACATCCAAAACAATCAGTCTGTTGGAGGCATAGGCATCGGTATCTCAGATAAGCCGGAAGGACCATATCGTGATTACCTGGGAAAGCCGTTACTCGACTCTATCGTCAATGGAGCTCAACCCATCGACCAATATGTGTTTCAGGATGTGGATGGTCAGTATTATATGATCTACGGTGGTTGGCGTCATTGTAACATTGTCAGGCTGAATGATGATTTCACTGGTTTTGAACCATTCGATGACGGAACCATCTTCAAGGAGATCACCCCCGATCAATATGTGGAAGGACCCATCATGTTTGTCCGGGACAATAAGTACTATTTCATGTGGTCCGAAGGCAGCTGGGGTGGACCAAACTATCGGGTAGCCTATGCCATTGCCGACAGTCCTTTTGGTCCATTTGAAAGAATAGGTGTGGTCCTGCAGCAGGATCCGAATGTAGCTACCGGAGCTGGACACCACTCTCTGCTAAAGAATGGGGAGGACTGGTATATCGTATATCACCGCAGACCGTTGGGCGATGATGGTCGAAACCACCGGGTCGTTTGTATCGATAAGATGGAATTTGATGGCCAGGGCCTGATCAAGCCAGTGAAGATCACTTTTGAAGGGGTAGAGTGGAATGTGATCAAGGCTGGCAATTAGCTTGCGCCAGCGCTTTGACATTGTTCCCCCAGAGAAGAGAAAAAACTAAAAGAAATCACTATATCAGAGCCTACCAGCGAATTTGCCTGTGAATACTTGTTGTGACCACTAAAAGGGATGCTTGACGGTCAAGCTTTAAACAAGACCCAAAACCATATCGTCAAAAAACCTGTTTTTATGATACTAATATCTTAAATTAGTAATATGCAAGATAACATTGAAGAAATCAAAGGAGCAGTTAGCGATGTTTTCAGTGACTTCTATAATCAGGTAATTAAAAAGCGTTTTGATGCAATGGATCACGAAATCTCTGACCTTAGGCTGACAAATGAGGCTTTGGTCAAAATCGTAGATTATGCCCGACTTGAAGCCCGTGTTCTTGAGCTTGAGGACCGGATTAAAAGGCTTGAGGCTAAATGATTCAGCGCCTTCCACTTTATCTAGCTCGGAAGTTACTTCCGGGCATTTTATCACACTAATTATCAATTTCTGCTTCCAAGGTCTGTCAACAGATTCCCCGATGTCCGCCGGTTCGTTAACCTGTCAGTTGGACGGATCGTGCTGCAGAATCTTCATTACGAGAAGGGAGGTACGACCGACGAAGTAATCTTATTTTAAAGGGAGTAAGTAAACCAGAATAAAAAGAGACTACTTCGCTCCGCTCGCAGTGACGGAGTATACATCATTTGGTGATTATAGGCATTCATCGTCTTCCTGTGGAATCCCCCTTCACCGATGACCATTTTCCTTACGAAAGGCTTTTCACAAAGGGGGAAAAAGGGGGATTTACCTGGGTATCACATCAATGTTACGCTTCAAAGGTCTTCGCAATTTCAACATTTTGTAGAGCATGTTTAATCAAGTATCAAATGAACCTCTGATTCCCTATGCACAGATGATCTTTACCATCTCCCATTACCAAAATATCAAAAATCAATCCCTTCAGAAGCTGGATTTTAAAGATATTTTATAAATTGACCCGACTATGGGGCTTTTATCCATGGTAATTCTGCTGTATCCCATCAATGAAAGAAAAGAAAATACACGAAAAGTCAGCCCAGCGATTCGAAGAGATCTACCGAAAGTATTATGATGGTCTGCATACGTTGGCGACGGTAATAACCGGTTCCGATGCTCAGGCCAAGGACGTGGTGGCGGATGTTTTCTTTAACCTCTGGAAGAAAGCAGAGCCTGATTTTCAGGCCATCAAACAGATCAGGGCCTACCTGTATACCAGTGTCAAGAATCAGGCGCTCAAGAGCCTGGCCGCTGATCCCTCCCAATTAAATGAGCGGGACTATGACCTGAAGCTGGCCTCAATCGAAAACATTGATCCCGAAGAACTTCTTATCGGTAAGGAGTTGGAAGATTTTCTGGCCAAAGCTGTAAAGGACTTACCACCACAGTGTGGAGTTGTTTTTCAATTGCTTCATGAGAAAGGTATGAGCCAGGAAGAGATCAGTATTGAGTTGGGGATTTCTACAGAGACTGTACGTTACCACCTCAAGACGGCATTGAAGAAGATCAGGCAAAAGCTCGAAAATGAATTTGACAATACCCGTGTCATTAATTGGTATACCTCTCTGGTGATTTTAATGTTGATGTCGATTTGATCAACTATACTTCATTCAAGCTGATATTTTTTATTGGACTGGTTATATCCTGCCTTTCAGCAAAGACTCAATCTGACTGGAGGAATATTCGTGAGGGTTGGGAAATCCCGACCAGATCCTATGGGGATCAACCTTACATTGTCAAAACTGATGATGGTGCCTGGTTGTGTATGCTTACCACAGGTGCAGGCAGGGAAGGGGAACCGGGACAGGTCGTTGCAGTCACTCGAAGCGAAGACAAAGGTAAGACCTGGTCAGATCTTACCTATTTGGAGCCATTGGATGGACCGGAAGCTTCGTATGCCGTAATGCTAAAAGTGTCATCGGGAAGAATTTATGCTTTTTATAACCACAATACAGACAACATCCGGTGGGTACGAGCGGACAGTGCTTATTACAAAGATGGAAAATGCTATCGGGTTGATAGTCAGGGATATTTTGTGTTTAAGTATTCGGATGACCATGGGAAGACCTGGTCTGAAAACCGATATACCATTCCGGTGCGCGAATTCGAAATGGACCGCAACAATGCCTATGGCGGGGACATCCGTTTTTTCTGGAATGTTGGTAGGGCGTTTCAACACAATGGAAAAGGCTATGTGCCCTTACACAAGGTAGGTGGTTTTGGAAAAGGATTTTTTACCTCCAATGAAGGTGTACTTCTCATGAGTCCCAATATTTTGCGTGAAGACAATCCCAATAAGATCAAATGGCAAACATTGCCTGATGGAGATATAGGACTTCGCACGCCTCCCGGTGGAGGACCCATTGCTGCGGAGCAAAATTTCACCGTATTGAGTGATGGGAGTTTTTATGTGGTATACCGATCGGTAGACGGACATCCTGTATATAGCTACAGCCGTGACGAGGGACACACCTGGGAACCCCCAAAGTATCAGGCCTATGCCAATGGTAAACTGATGAAGCATCCGCGGGCAGCCAATTTTGTATGGAAATGTAGTAATGGGAAATACCTCTACTGGTTTCATAACCATGGTGGCAGAAGCTATGACGACCGAAATCCAGTTTGGATAAGTGGCGGTGTGGAAGTCGATGGACCAGATGGAAAGATCATCCAATGGTCACAACCAGAGATATTGCTTTATGATCCGGACCCATACATCCGAATGAGTTATCCGGATCTGGTGGAGGAAGACGGTGAATATTATTTCACAGAGACACAAAAGTCCATTGCAAGAATACACCAGGTGGATAAAAACCTGCTTGAGGGACTATGGGGCCAGTTTGAAAAACAGCAGCAGGCGACTCCCGGTGCTGTATTATCCTGGGTTCGCGGACAAAACCCCAGATCAGACATGGTGAAGATGCCAGCTCTTCCGGACTTTGTCGCCCGTGATGCCAATAGAGCTGACCATGGTACTAAAAATCTAAATGCCGGTTTCACAATCGATATGAAGGTGAAGTTCGGTAACTGGGAAAATGATAAAATAATTCTTGATAGCCAGTTAGACAACGGGCAGGGATTGGTTGTAAGCATGACTGAACGGGGCACCCTGGAAATACAGATGAATGACGGAAGGACCAATGCCACCTGGGACTCAGATCCTGTTTTTGAAGAAGATAAAACACACCATATCACCATCATTGTAGATGGAGGTCCGGGCATCATTTCATTCGTGGTGGACGGTCAGGTCTGTGATGGGGGTACTTATCGACAGTTTGGCTGGGGCCGGTTCAGTCCTCATTTCAGACATGCCAATGGATCTGATCAATTGGTGATTGGTAAAGATATCATCGAATTGAAAATCTATGACAGACCACTTACTGTATCGGAATCCATAGGGAATTTTCTTTCAGAATAGATTCGGTACCATCAATAGCCACTTTGGTGAGATTTATTTCATTATGAAATACTTACCATAACCGACATTTCATTGCGCTTCATTAATAAATAGGGCCTATTATATAAATAGATTGCATTTATTTTAAAGTATCCTACCAAAAACCAGCCTTCTGAGATCTTATATATAGTCGCATGAAAATGCACTTCAGACGATATGGATATAGACGACATTATCATACGGGATTTGGAAGGTAAACTTTCTTCGGAAGATCAATCACGGCTAAATGCCTGGTTGAAGGAAAGCCCGAAGAATCTGAAAATATACAACCAGGTAAAATATATACTCGCGAAGCAGGGATCTCCTGTGACCAGTAGTGGTGAGGAGGAAGTTTGGCAGGAGCTTCGCAAAAGGATCAAAGCCGAGCCATCTCAAAAGCAGGATACACCACCCAAAAGAACTATCAACCCATGGCTCAAATATGCAGCTGTTGTTTTACTGAGCATTGGATTGGGTGCTGTGATCCATCAAAATCTACCGGAAAAACAAAGCGTGGCACAAACGGAACTGAGGATCATCGAAAAGGTGAGTATGCCTGGTCAGAAGATCACCACGAAGCTGCCCGATGGCACCGTCGTCAAACTTAATGGGAACAGCAAACTCCTGGTACCTGAGAAATTTGTTGGAGAAATCCGGCGGGTGGAATTGCAGGGAGAAGCTTTCTTCGATGTGCAGCCTGACCAATCAAAACCCTTCATCATCAGCATGGGGAATATGGAAGTGAAGGTGCTGGGTACATCTTTCAATGTGAAGGAAGACGGTGTGCTGAATCAAAAAATTGTCGCGGTAAAAACAGGTAAAGTGTCCGTAGAGGATAAACAAAGCGGAGAGCTTGTTGTGCTGAACCCCAGTCAGATGGTTATTCAGCATAAAGGAGAAGGCATGTACAAACAAGACTTTGAGTTGGCCGATGATTTATTTGGCTGGACGGAAAATAAACTGGTGTTTAATGACGACGATCACCAAAAAGTATTGCGGGAGCTGGGTTATTGGTTTGGAATGGAAGTGGAGGTCAGGGGAGAAATTGACCAGAAGGTGAAATACACAGCTACCTATGAAAACCCGACACTGGAAGAAGTGCTGTTAAGTACTTCTCACATTTTCAAGTTTAAATACCAGGTAAATGACAAGAAAATAATAATAGAATAGTAATAGAATAAAATGTAAAAAAGAGCCGGAATCACTTTGGGCAAAGCAGCCGACTCTTCGATACAGCTTTAGCAATCAAAACCAAAACCATATGTTAACAAAACTACTAAAAATTGCAATTCGCATGTCGAAATTGGCGATTTATACGATGATTATTTGCCAGACGATCGTCATGGCAAATGCAACCGAGTCGACAGCTCAGCACAAGTTTCTCAAAGAGATTAGTGTAGAGTTGGAAACAGAGGTTGGCGAAAGAAGTTTACTGGATCTTGTCTCTGAGATCGAATCCAAATCAGATTTTCATTTTGCGTACTCTAAAGCAGCTATGCGCAAGTTAAGCGTAGCGTTGACTGGGGGTAAGTGGAATATGGATGAGCTGATGATGGAATTGTCTAAACAATTACAGCTTTCGATCAGGAGGGTTAATTCTACCATTTCTTTAATGCCGGTAAGCGACGACACAAAGCTCCCAGCTGTTAATGAGGAGTTTGAAGTTCAGCTGTCCGTATCAGGAAAGGTGACCGATGAGAATGGGGAGGGGTTACCAGGGGCAACTGTTCTTGAAAAAGGAACAACCAATGGCACCATTACGGATGTGGATGGCAAATACTCGTTAAACGTAGACGAAAATGCTACTATTTCTATCTCTTTTGTTGGTTATGAGCCCCTAGAGATACCTTTAAATGGCCGTAGTGTAATTGATGTGAAGCTTCATTCTGATATTTCTGCGTTGGATGAAGTGGTCATTGTGGGTTTCGGATCAGTCAAAAAAAGTGATTTGACTAGCTCAATATCAAAAGTTAGTGGCGAGTCATTTGAAATGCAGCCACTAGCTACACTAAGCGAAGCGTTTGCTGGCCGACTAGCAGGGGTGAGAGCACAACAGGCATCTGGAAAGCCTGGTTCCGAATTACAAATTAGGATTAGAGGCATCAATACAATCACAGGAAATACAGATCCTTTGTACGTTGTTGACGGAATACCAAGAGATAATATTCGAGGTATGAATCCGAATGATATCGCTTCTATCCAGATCTTAAAGGATGCAGCAGCAAGTTCCATTTATGGGGCTCGTGGAGGTAATGGTATTGTTTTGATTGAAACCAGACAAGGGACTGGTTCCCCTTCTTTTAACTTTGAGTCTTATTTTGGATTCCAGGAAAAGACTGAGAAGTTACCATTGATGAATAAAGATCAATTTCTGGCATATCACACCTGGGTGAGAAACGAAATGTGGTTAAGACAAGGGGGATCTATGCAAGATCCCGTTTCCTCAAGACCTGCAGCATATCGTGTTCCAGAGGAATGGTTCGATCCGGCAAGGGGAAGTACAGATTGGCAAGATGCGATCACAGTTAGAGTACCAATGCAAAACTATCATCTATCAGCTTCCGGGAAAAGTGATATGGGGAGCTTCTATTTTTCGGGAGGTTATTTTGACCAGGATGGTATTATTTACAATACCTACTATAAGCGAGCAAATTTTAGATTTAATGGTACGATAAAGGTCAGTGATAAAATCCAGATTGGTGCAAACTTGTCTCCATCTTTTTCCGATGCTGACGATAGAAGCTCTGAAGGGAAAGAACTGGTATTACACCATGCAATTGTTCAACCCCCGATTGTTCAGATTGATGAAGGGACTCGGGATTGGGGTTACCCTTCTGGATTATTTTTGAATTTCCCCAATTCGCTAGAAAGATTAAAGCAGACAACTAATAACACAAGAGAAAGTAACATGAACACATTGGTTTGGGGACAATACGAAATCCTTAAGGGCCTTACATTCAAATCGTTGCTTAATCATAATACACAGATGACGGAATTTGAATACTTTCAAGCCGGGAATGTAGTATTTGTATCTCAGATTGCGCAGGGAAATAGTAGCAGTTCTTCCTTTAAAGACTTCGGGATTCAAAACACCCTTACATTTGATAAATCGTTTAAAACTCACTCATTGAATATTTTGATGGGCCAGAGTCTGAACAAACATGAGGTTTTTAACATAAATGCCAGAGCCACGGGATGGCCAAATGATCTTATTCAAACACTAAATGTAGCCGCAACACCGACACAGGCTTCAACTTCTAAATTTGAGTCTGCCAGTCTTTCATTTTTTGCTCGGGCAAGTTACAGTTATAATGACAAATACTTGTTAAATGCTAGTTTGCGATATGATGGCTCTTCAAGATTTGGAGAAGACAATAGATGGGGACTGTTTCCTTCCATTTCTGCAGGCTGGAAAATAAGTAATGAACCTTTCTTAAATGATAATGAGTGGGTGGATTTATTAAAAATACGAGTTTCATGGGGCAAGGCAGGAAACGACAGAATTGGTTACTATGATTATATGGCTAGACTCAGTGTTCTTAATAATAGCTGGGGTGAAGCTGTTGTTAATGGATTGACTCCAGCCAATGTGGAGAATCAAAGTTTAAGGTGGGAATCAATGAGAACATCTGATATTGGTCTAGATTTTTCAGGCTTTAATAATCGAATCCAGATTAATCTGGATTACTTTAATCATGTAACTGAAGATCTGCTTTTTAACGTTCCTGTTCCAAACACCAGTGGGTTTACCTCTTACAGAGCAAATGTTGGTTCTGTAAGAAACATCGGTTGGGAGATCGATCTAACAACAATAAACACTGCTGGTGACATAAGTTGGCGCACTTCTCTTAATCTATCAAGGACAAAAAATGAGGTTCTTGATATGGGTAACATCACCCAATTTACTGAAACTTTTTGGGGAGCTCAGTTCATAACGGCAGTTGGTAGCCCTGTCTCTCAATTTTATCTTTACCGAACAAATGGGTTATTGATGGTGGATGACTTTAATAGTGAAGGAAGTCCCTTAGTTCCAATACTCTCCGGCCAGAAACCAGGTAATGTTAAATATATTGACCAAAACGGTGATGGTTTAATAAATTCAATGGATTTGGTCCCATATGGAAAAAATATTCCAGATGTGATTTACGGTATTACAAATACAATTGAGTGGAATAATTTTGCTCTTAGTATTTTAGTGCAAGGCCAGATTGGTGGTGATGTTCATTTCCTGGGAGCTAGAAATTATGATTCCGGTGTCACAATTGCCTTCAATCAGTTTAGCAGATGGTTGCGTGCTTATAAACCGAACTATGAAACAATTTATGGTCCCGGAGAAAACCCTGTTCCTGATGTTGAGGGAGTAGATATGTCGTGGGATGGCAAGACACCTTATAATTTTGACAGGAAATTTGATGATAATAGCGATTTCAATGTGTACGATGCTACTTTTCTCCGTGTCAAAAATATCACTCTCAATTACTCAATTCCGAGAAGTGTCATAGATGAAACATTGTTACAGTCTGCAGTGGTTTATAGCTCTGTTAGCAATCTTGTAACTTTTGATAACTATCCAGGTTGGAATGTGGAGGCAGACAATCGCGGTCTAACCCAACAAGGTGTTGACTATGTAACTTATCCCCTTTCAAGAACATTCACTTTAGGTGTCAGATTAACCTTTTAATTTTTGAATTATGAAGAAATATTTAATATACATTTTTTTGTGTACTGGCACATGCCTAGTAGGATGCGAGGAATACCTAAGTATTGTCCCCGAGTCGGAATTAACTCTGGATGGTTCATTTAAAAATGATAATGATTTTGAGATGGCTATCGCAGGTGCATATGCGAGACTAAAAGGAATTCACCAATCCGCAATAATGACCAGTTCTTTGAGAAGTGATGATGTGATGATGATGCCGGATGTGACACATGCTCAATACCAGAATTTGAGCAGATTCCGAGAAACTGATACCAATCCGGCTTTATTATCCCTATGGCTTGGATATTGGAGAATTATTAACCAATGCAATGTAATACTAGACCGGATTCAGGTGGTTGAATTTCGAAATCCTGAAATGAAAGATTACATAAAAGGAGAGGCTTATATTATTAGGGCTTTTAGTTATTGGACCCTAATATATCAATTTGGTGGTGTGCCATTGATTAATAAAGTGACAAGTGTTGAAGAGATATTGAAGATTCCACGTTCTACAATGGAGGAGTCTCTCTCGTTTGCGGCTGCAGATTATGAGAACGCTATTGCATTACTCCCCGACGAATGGCCATCAAAGTATACAGGCAGGGCAACCAAATATTCTGCTGAAGGGATGCTCGCTCGTTTATATATGTTTCAATCGAAATTCACTTTGGCGAAACCATTGCTGAATAACGTCATTTCGTCTGCCAGATATTCCATGGAGAGTGAATATGTTGATTGCTTTATAGATTCAAAAGACAATGGCCAAGAGCGGGTTTGGGAAGCTCAATTTATTGGTGGACAACAGGGACAAGGCCAAAGTTTCTCTTCATCTTGGTATGGAGAAGCATTTACTGATCGCAACATAGTGCCGGTGCCTGGATCCAATCCTTATCCCGTTGTTACAGATAATCTCTACAATTCTTATGAAACAGGCGATAAACGAAGGGATCTGTCGATATTAGTCGGATGGGGTGAAACGCCTGGTAGAGAGGACGACACTATAACTATGTTCTGCATCAAATATATACACCACGATTATACTCCAGTGGTGAATTCTGACTGGGCAAATAATTTACCGATTCTCAGATACACAGATGTTAAATTGATGTTGGCAGAGGCGCTCAACGAGGAAGCATATGCGGCGAACGGCGAAGCCTTTGATATTATAAACGAGGTGAGAATACGAGCAGGACTTCCTATAGTCACTGATGAGGACCTCCCCGATAAAGAATCATTCCGACAGGCCATTATAAAGGAGCGTCGCGTTGAATTTGCATTTGAAGGGTTACGATGGGGCGATTTATTGCGCTGGGGTATTGCCAGGGAAGTGATGAACAATTTTTTTGCTACTACGTCATATGAAGGCGGCGCCATAAGATACACGATGCAGGACCACCAGACTTTGTTTCCAATTTCGTTTACAGAGATCTATAACTACAATAATGAAAATATAATGTGGCAAAACCCCGGATATTAACTGCAATGCGCAAATATCATGTGGTGTTCTGATCTCCCATGTTTTGTGGGAGATAGGATTGGTTTACATTTTTGATTGCATTTTATGAAAATTCTCGTAATATGATTTATAATAACAAAAGAAATTCAAAGTTTGCTATTTACTTTACGGCGGGAGCGCTCCTGGTTTCAGTACTCCTTTTTTTATCATTTAATACAGAACGGAGCAATAGAAATGAGTCAACTTTTTCTATTGCTTTTCTTACGGACATACACCTACGACCGGAATTGAATGCAGTGCAGGGATTTAAGCAGGCCATTGAGGATGTAAACAAAAAGGATCCTGACTTTGTGATCACTGGGGGAGACTTGGTCGGTGATGCCCTCGCTGTGAATTATGAGAGAGCCGACCTGCTGTATGACCTTTATGAGGAATCAATCCTTAACTTTAGGATGCCAGTGTATAATACAATTGGAAACCATGATCTATATGGGATAAATGTAAGAATTGGATCTGATTCGCTTCATCCGGAGTATGGGGTAAAGATGTTTGAAAAAAGGCTTGCTAAAACTTACTATTCATTTGAGCATAGGGGCTGGAAGTTTATGATTCTTAACTCCATAAAAGAAACAAAGAAATACGGCACTTCCGAAGACGGTGAGTTCCCCTCCACATATATTGGGATGATTGATAACAATCAAATCGAATGGATAAAGGCTGAACTAGCCCGCACAGATCCGAATACGCCTATTGTTCTGAGTACGCACATCCCGTTAATCACAGTATATACGCAACGGTACTTTGGGACGACTGTTCAGAATGAACCATCGCAAATTGTGGGTAACGCAAAGGAGGTAATTGAGCTTTTTAATGGAAATAATCTTAAGCTGGTATTACAGGGACATCTCCACAGCGTGGAAGACATTTTTGTTGGTGGAGTTCATTTTTTGACAGGCGGTGCCGTTTGTGGGTCATGGTGGCAGGGGCCCAGTCATACCGGGTTTGAGGAGGGTTACATGTATGTTACTTTCAAAGATGATGAGTTCGAATGGCAGTATATTGACTATGGTTGGGATGTGGACAAGGAGGGACAATGATGAAAGCTCAGTTGATCGTTTGATTTGAGTGTATTTACTTGCCTTCTTTGGGTGATCGGTTACACTCAAGTTGACAAAGCGGACAATTCGAAAGTTCATCGGCTACCTCCTTGGTTAATTTTCCTGTTAAGCACAGATTGATTGTCATCTCTTTGAACTCCTTGTCAAAGTGACTTCCTTCTCTTTTCATTATTACAGTAAATTTAGCTTCAAAGTGCTTTACTTAGTGTCTAGTCAAATGTAGTAGCTTCAATCATTCAATAGGCTTATCAATATTTTTATACTCAAGATGATGTTTTTATGCAGTTGTAATAGAAATTAATGCATTATTTGGAAATATAAAAAGTACAGAACGTTTACCCTCCAACCAAGCGACTAACTCCACCGCTTAATTCATAACTTTTAAATAATTCCATCACCATTTCATTCCATTTTTCTTAATTTGTGTTTGAAAATGAGAGTATTTCTTCCCGATTCTAAGAAGTAGCCCTAAATATTAAGAAGACATCAGACAACATTGAAGAAATCAAAGGAGAAGTTAGCGATGTTTTCAGTGACTTCTATAATCAGGTAATTAAAAGCGTTTTGATGCTATAGACAAGAGATTTGACTCAATGGATCACAAAATTTCTGACCTCAGGCTGACAAATGAGGCTTTCAAAATCGTAGATTACGCGACTAGAGGCCCGTGTTCCTGAGCTTGAGGCTAAATGATTCAGTAATAAAATAAGCTTGATAATGCGGAATCTTCTTAACTGGTATTACAGTTAGAATGCGTTATTCGAAAATCATTAATTAACTGGATTTTTACGCATTTTTTGATCCGGCCACCCACTACCCATTTCAACAACTTTTAAATAATTCCAACAGGATTCCATTCCATTTTTCTTAATTTGTGTTTGGAAATGAGAGCATTTCTTCCCGATTTCTAAGAAATGGCCCGCAATATTAAGAAGATATCAAAATCCACCGTTAATTCAGATAGAGACTGGAATACCCTTTTCGAAGAGCTCTATCGTGAGTACTTTCCGAAGCTCTATGCTTACTCAAGAAGTATCGTGGATTCGCAGAGTATGGCAAAGGATATTGTGTCTGAGTTCTTCTATAAACAGTGGCTTAATAAAGAGGACTTTGAGGAGATCCAGGACATCGAAATGTACTTCTTTGTTTCTATCAGAAACCAATCATTCAAATCCCTCAGGAAGGCCGGTGTTATCCAAAATACAGAACTTTTACAGGTCAGAATGCAATCAGTAGATTATGTGGATCCGGAAGAGCTTTTACTGGAGAAAGAATTGCTGGAAGCACTCGAAAGCATCATTTCAGAACTACCAGATCAATGCCAGCTAATCTTCCGGTTGTCCAAAGAGAAAGGGCTCAAAAATGCGGAGATCGCCGCTGAGCTGGGGATTTCGGTAGTCACTGTCAATAGTCAAAAGAAAAAGGCCGTAGCCCGACTCAAAGCTGGCATTCTGAAGTATTATCACGATCACGATGACCTGCAGCTCCCTGATATCAGGCTGATCAGCCAGTTAGCGTTGCTCCTTTGTTGTAATATTTACAACTAATCATTCATTTTATTAAATAGAGTTCTGGTCAATCCGGCTATTTGTTGTGTCAGTAATAAATTTTTAGTTTTTTGAGCCCATTTGAGCTTCGGGAAGACTCCTTATTATGTAACGCTAATAAGCGAACCTCATATGGAACATCTCATTGTAAAATATCTCAACAATCAGCTCAAGCAGGAGGAGTGGGAAGAACTGAGAGATTGGCTGGAGAAAAACGACCTTAATAAGACAGCTTTAAATAACATCAAGTCCTTTCATTCCAACATCAACAATGAAATAGATGAATTGGAAGATCTGGTTTGGGAGGAGTTACAGGCTAAGAGAAAAGTCACTATTACTCCGCAACCCGCTAAAAGACCGGTGCTGGCCTACCTTAAAGTAGCAGCAGTATTTCTTATCATGTCAGCTGTGGCTTTGATAGCCTACCAGACTTTCTTTCAATCAGGTTTGGAGAACCAGCCCCTTGCAGTAAATATGATAAAAAAGGAGACTCCTTTGGGTCAGAAGATTATCACAAGGTTGCCAGATGGCTCCATTGTGACATTAAATGCCGGTAGTCAGATCTCATTCCCTGAAAATTTTACCAGGGAGATCCGTGAAGTAAACCTGTCCGGGGAAGCGTTTTTTGAAGTAGAACATAATCCGGCCAAGCCTTTCTATGTACAAATGAACGGAGACAGGGTCCGGGTACTGGGTACTTCTTTCAATATCCGATCGTATCCCGAAGATGATGCTGTCTATGTATCAGTTGCCACAGGAAAAGTCTCTTATAGCATACCATCCGGTGAGGAAGTGATCCTGGAGCCTGATCAGATGGCGGTCTACTTTCCATCTGCAGGAAGCTTGTCGACCAGGCAGGTCGATCCACTGCAGTCATTTGGATGGAAGGACAAGATCATCTACTTCAAAAGCACCCGTTTCGAGCATGTGATCACAGAGCTGGAGCGGTGGTATGGAGTAAAAATTACCGTGCAAGGAGATTTTAAAGGCCTGGGGCCATTCACCGGGGACTTTAGAAATGAGTCCCTGGAGTATGTTTTAAAAGGACTTTCTTATGTCTATCCGTTCAATTTCCAAATCGATGGAGACAACGTAACCTTAAATAAAATTGCAAACCAAAAATGACCCAAATGACAAGATATAATTAGCTGCAAAAAGCAACCCACAGACCTGCTTCGTCTCCTACAACTGAACAGAATCTGCGGGCCCAGTTTTCAATAATTGAATTACCAAAAACTAAAAATTTATGGAAACAAATTTATACAAATTACTACTCAAAATGTCCAGATGGTGCATATATGGTATAGTTATTCAGCTCTCAGCTTTTACTATGGCATTTGCCTTTGAAGGCAATGCTCAGAACAAAAGCATCAATGAGATTCAGATTAAACTAAACATTAAAGCACCTTCGAAATTGGAACGTGTTTTAGAGACTGTTGAAAAGTCTACAGATTTTCATTTTTCTTATAGAGACGACCAGTTAAAAGCATCGTCCTATACTGTCAACCTGGAGTCCAGAGAATACTCTCTTGGAGATCTCCTGATGAATGTTTCAATGCAGACTAATCTGTCATTCAGAAGAATCAATGAAAATATCTACATTGTCAGGAAGCAGGAAGGTATTGACCGTGTTACGGAGGCCATTGATGCAAATATTACGGTCTCTGGTAGAGTGACAGATGAGCAGGGAGAAGCCCTGCCAGGAGCAAGTGTCATCATCAAAGGTACCAATACGGGAACCACCACAGATATTGATGGGAACTTCAACCTCAACTGTCCTGAAGATGCCACACTGATCTTTTCATTTGTTGGATATCAGCCTAAGGAAGTATTGGTAAACAATCAATCAGTACTGAATATTTCATTGGTACTTGATGTTGACCAACTGGAAGAAGTTGTGGTTGTTGGATATGGAACAGTAAGGAAGAGTGATCTGACAGGGTCCGTTGTATCTATAAAGGCTGAGGACATTAATCAGGGTGTGAACAACTCCCTGGATCAGATGCTGTTAGGTAGGGCTGCAGGTGTAAGTGTGGTTCAGAACAGCTCAGAGCCCGGAGGTGGTATCTCAATAAGCATTAGGGGCGCCAGTTCCTTTACAGCAGGAACAGATCCTCTATATGTCATTGACGGATTGCCTATCAATAACAATTCCTTAACCGGAGGATCAGGACCTAATTTTCCTGATAGCAGAACACCAAACAATCCTTTAAGCGCTATCAATCCCAATGATATAGAATCAATTGAAATTTTAAAGGACGCATCAGCTACAGCCATCTATGGTTCGAGAGGAGCCAATGGTGTAATATTGATCACCACCAAAAAAGGAAGAGAAGGGAGCTTAAAAGTGGGGTACGATGGATACATCGGTATTCAGAATGTCATTAAAAGACTTGACCTGCTTACCCCGACAGATTACCAGCGGGTGTTGAACGATATAATTGCTGATGGTGGTGGCGTGGCCGCACAAGAAATCACAGAGATCCAGGAAGGTGGCACAGACTGGCAGGATATGGTATTCAGAGATAATGCGCCTGTACAAAATCATAATATTTCTTTAGCTGGAGGAAGTGATAAGACCAATATATTCGCTGCTGTCAATTATTTTGGACAGGAAGGTGTTGTGGTTAGTTCATCGTTTGAAAGATATGGTGCTCGTATTAATATTAATTCAAATGTTACTGATAAACTGGAGGTAGGTTTAAATCTAAATTCTTCATATAGTGTTAATGATCTGGTACCCGCACAATCTTTTGGAGTAAACGAGAATAACGGTGCGCTTTATGCAGCTTACAATTTTGATCCGACATTAAGTCCTTACAATGTGGATGGGACCTATCAGGTTTCTCCTTTTATGTCGATAGACAATCCTCTTGCATTAGCATATGGGAAAAACTCTGAAATAAAGAGCACCCGGAATTTGGGTGTTGTTTTTGCCGATTATAAGATACTGCCTTCATTATCAGTTAAACTGAATGTGGGTACTGATCTTACAAGTCAGCGGAAGGATAACTATATAACCAGGGCAACAAAAGATGGAAGTGCCAATGGGGGTATTGGAGCCGTTTTTAACGAGAACAGGTCTAATTATCTCATTGAATTCACCAGTACGTTTGATAAGAGATTTGGTGATCATAGTTTGACAGTACTGGGAGGAATTACCACTCAAAAATTCTTTTCCAATAGCACAAGTATGTTTGCTCGCAGCTTTCCATCCGATGCTACTGGTACCGATAATATGGGATTGGGTGACCCTACTTTATTTAATATGGAAACCGGGAGATTCGAATACCGACTACTCTCGTATATGGGCAGAGCCAATTATTCTTTATTGAATAAGTATCTTTTAACTGCCACGGTAAGAGTGGATGGGTCCTCACGATTCGGTGAAAACAACAAGTTTGGTTATTTCCCATCTGCTGCCTTTGCATGGAAAATCACTGAGGAGTCATTCATGGCTGGATTAAGTTCGGTGAGTACTTTAAAGCTAAGAACCAGTTGGGGTCAGACGGGTAATCAGGCCATAGGAAATTACAATTCAATCAGCACCTTCGCTGCAGGTGGAGATGCTGTGTTCAATGTAAATGGTTCATCTACCAAATTTGCTACGACTGCACCTACAAGGCTGGCAAACCCTGATTTGAAATGGGAAACTACTGAGCAGTGGGATATTGGGTTCGACTTCGGTTTTCTTAACGACCGCATCTATGGTGGTGTAGACTACTTCAGGAAAAATACTTTCGACATGCTGATTAACTTACCTGTCCCAACATCCACAGGGTTTACGTCACAACTTCGAAATGTTGGTAGCATCGAAAACTATGGATTTGAAGCCAATATCAATACGGTGAATCTGGAAGGTGGAGAGCTTGAATGGACCTCTACAATTAACATCGCAACGATTAAAAATGAGGTGTTAGGCCTGGGAGGAATCGAGCAAATTATCGAAGGTGGTGCAGGATTCACAGGCGGATTTTTCCTTACTGAAGAAGGCCAGACATTGAGGTCATTTTATGGATACCAGGTAGATGGCGTATGGCAAACCAATGATGACTTTAGTGTGACAACCGACAATGTTGCTCCTGGTGATCTGAAATTCAGAGATGTCACCGGAGACGGAGCGGTAAATGCCGATGACAGGATTTTACTGGGAAATTCATTTCCTGATTTCACCTGGTCATTTGGTAATACTTTGGACTACAAGAATTTCAATCTGATGGTCTTTTTCGAAGGTGTGGAAGGCGTAAGTATGTTGAATCAGAATCTGGTAGATACATACTTTCCCATCAACTTCAGGAGGAATAAGTTTGCTGAACCTTATTTAAACCGATGGACTCCTGAAAATCCATCCAACGAATATCCTTCGTTTGTGAATCCTGGTGGTCAGGGTACAAAGCAGGCTAACTCGTACACGATCACTGATGCCTCTTACTTAAGATTGAAAACCATTACGCTTAGCTATACCTTACCCGACATCATTAATGGGGTAAGCAATGCAACTTTCTATGTTACCGGAACAAATCTCTGGACCATCTCCGACTACATAGGAATTGATCCGGCCGTGAATCCAAATGGTAGTGCGCTTACCCGAATCGATTACAATGCTTACCCAACAGCAAAATCATTCTTATTGGGTGTTAGACTTAACTTTTAAAGAATATTGAAGATGAAAAAGATATTGAAATTAAATATAGTTCTGCTTCTTTTCCTTTCCTTCTCTTGTAAAGATGCTTTGGATGAAGTGGTATACTCGCAATTGGCTCCAGAAAACTTCCTGACTACTGAGGAAGGTATCCGTTCAACCTTATTTGCCGGTTATTCACAGGCTTATTTAAATGGATATTCTCACCACAGTGTAAGGAATATTTTGGAGTGGTGTACTGATATTGAGTGGGAAACAGGCGGTGGTGAAAACCTCACTGCGGTTCTCATGATTGGGTTTACCTGGGATCCAACAGTCGGTTGGATGAATGGCGATATGTGGGAAAAACCTTATCGTGGTATCAGAAATGCAAATGTGGTAATCGAATATGTAGATGCAGCTGACATCTCGGATGAGAAGAAGGCACTATACACAGCTGAAGCAAGGTTTATAAGAGCACTTGCATACAATTACCTTTATTCGTGGTTTGGACCTGTGCCGTTGAGAAAAAGTACGACTGATGAACTGGAACTTTCGCGTGCGACAGAGGATGAGATGGAATCCTTTATTGAGTCCGAGTTGCTGGCTGTGATTAACGATCTTCCTGAGCCAGGTGATGAAGAGTATGGTGGAAGAGCCAACAAGGGTGCAGCACAAGCGCTTTTGACCAAATTTTATTTGAATACTAAACAGTGGCAAAAGAGTGCGGACATGGCACAGGATGTGATGGATATGGGTGTGTACTCTTTGTATCCGAGTTACGAAATGATGTTTAGGGTGGAGAATGAAGTCAACAATGAATTCATTTTATCTTACCCTCAAATAGCAGGAGGTCCGGGGTGCAACTATATCAATGGAGCATTTCCTCCGGGTTTCGCTACGCATGTGCCTAGTGGTTTGGATTTTCAGGGATCATGGAGAAACTGGGCAGCCCAGTATAGGCTATATGATGATTTTTATAATTCATTTGAAGCAGGTGATTTACGCATGAATCTGATTGTTGATGAGTATATCAATGGGGCAGGAAATACCATTTCGCTTCTTGGAGATGACAATACCCGCTCATTCAAATATTGGCCAGATCCAAATGGCACAGGAAATGATCATGGAAATGATGTGGCTGCTATCAGATATTCAGATATCTTGCTATCAAGGGCAGAAGCATTAAACGAGCTGAGTGGACCCAACCAGGAATCAATTGACCTGATCAATGAAGTAAGAGATCGTGCCGACCTGGATGATCTGGTGCTTGCGGATTTTGCAACCACCGCAGATTTGCGAAGCCACTTGCTGAACGAGCGGGCATGGGAATTCTATACGGAAGGTTTGCGACGTGAAGATCAAATCCGAATGGGTACTTTTATTTCATCAGCCAACGCTCGTGGAATTTCTGTGGCCAGCGGAAAGCACATAAGATTCCCTATCCCTCAATCGGCAATGGACTCCAATCCGGCATTGATCCAAAATGAGGGCTACTAATGATTGATTGAAATTTAATATAGATGAGTCCGTACTTTCAAAATGCGGACTCATCATTATCTCCATTTATCTCTTAAATCAACCATATTCTATTGGATGAAAAGTACGATTAAAAGTTTTCAGCGTTTATCAAAAGCCTTTTCAAGTATTTACAGCCACCTTCTACTTCTTCTTTTATTACCCTTTTTGTATCAATGCGATTCCGCAAAACAGACTGATGCAAAACCTAATATGATCATCTTCATTTCTGATGACCTGGGGTTCAAAGACATCTCAGTTAATGGAGCTGAGGTAGTGAAAACTCCTGTTTTGGCTCAGTTAGCTATAGATGGGATCACATTCAATAATGCCTTTGTAGCCTCACCGTCCTGTGCACCTAGCCGAGCTGCCTTGTTGACCGGATTGATGCCAGCCCGAAATGGAGCCGAGGTGAACCATTCTTTCCCAAATTCAGACAGCTTATACCTGGTGAGGCGCCTTCAGGACAATGGTTATAAAGTCCTGGCTTTTGGAAAAGTAGCCCATTACGGCGGCAACGAAAAGTGCGGGTTTGATTATCACCTGGATGAGCAGGTAAACCTGTATCGAAACGTCAGCCAATATTTTGATTCTGTTACCACAGATCAGCCGGTATGCATATTTATTGGAGACAGAAGGCCACATGTACGCTGGACCGAAGAGATGATGTATGATACGACTGAAGTAGATCTACCTGACTATTTCATTGATACCAAATCTACCCGGGAACACAGATCCAGGTACTACACAGATATCACACAGATGGATGAGGAGATGGGTAAGACACTCAATTACCTTGATCAGCAATTGGGTGAAAATACAGTCACCATGTTTACCAGTGATCATGGAGGGCAATGGCCGTTTGGCAAATGGAATTTATATGACGATGGGATCCGAACACCCCTCATCGTTAAGTGGCCGGGAATGATCCAGCCCGATACCCGAACGGATGCGATGGTGAGCTGGATTGATATTTTTCCCACGCTTCTGGATATCTCCAATTCTACAACGCCTGAGGACCTGGACGGTATGTCCTTCCTGCCTGTTCTCAAAGACCCATCAGCAACTATCAGAAATGAGATATTTACCACACACAGTGGAGATGGGAAATTGAATGTGTATCCTATCCGAAGCATTAGGACAGATCAGTATAAGCTGATTATGAATATTCTCCCGGGGCACTACCACACCAATCATTCGGATGTTTTCAGAAAAGATGGCGCAGGTGCATATTGGGATTCCTGGGATGAAATGGCTGAAAAAGATCCTGAAGCAGCTGCCATCATTCAAAAATACTATCAACGACCAGGCATTGAATTTTTCAATATCCTGGAAGACCCTGACGAACAAAATAACCTGGCAGAAGATCCAGCATATAGTGAGCGCATTGATGAAATGAAAACGCGGCTGTTGAGTTGGATGAAAGATCAAAACGATCAACGAAGAGTGTATGGTGATCCCTATCCACTCTCAGGGCCACTACCCAGAACACTAATTCAAAATAACTAGTAATAGCACGATGAATAAAATTTTACTCCTGATACTATCAACGATAATCATTTTTTCCTGCCAACACGAAGTGGTCGAGGACGATCGTCCAAACATTATACTGATCATGGCTGATGACCTGGGTTTTTCCGATCTGGGATCATTCGGTGGTGAGATCCAGACCCCAAACCTCGACTGGCTGGCTTCAAATGGTCTTCGGTTCACACAGTTTTACAACACGTCAAGGTGTTGCCCTACACGTGCCTCCCTGCTGACCGGACTGTACAACCATCAGGCTGGAATAGGACACATGACTACGGAAACCAACCAGGTGGGCTACCGTGGTCACATCACAGAAAATGCGGTGACCCTGGCTGAAGTACTTAAGGCTGCTGGGTATCAAACAGGGATGGTAGGTAAGTGGCACGTTTCCAATACAGTGGTGCAGGAAACGCCTGAAAAACAACTGGATTGGCTTAATCACCAGGAAGAGCATGAATTGTTTTCACCAATCGAGCAGTATCCTACCAATCGCGGGTTCGAAAAATACTTTGGAAACATCTGGGGCGTGGTGGATTTCTTTGATCCATTCAGCCTGGTCAATGGGACAGAACCAGTAAAAGAAGTCCCTAAAAATTATTACCACACAGATGCCATCAACGACACGGCTTCAGTCTATATCAATGAATGGAGCAAGGGGGATAAGCCATTTTTCCTCTATGTCGCGCACACAGCACCACACTGGCCTTTGCATGCTTTACCAAAAGATATTGCTAAATATGAAGATACTTACAAGGTAGGTTGGCAAGCCATCAGGGAACAACGATACAAAAAGATGACCTCATCAGGTTTACTTGATCCTGCCATCTATCCATTGACAGAGCGTTACGAAAGTGAGCTTGCCTGGGAAGACAATCCGGACAGTGAATGGGATGCGCGGGCCATGGCCGTTCATGCTGCCATGATCGACAACATGGATCAGGGGATTGGCCGCATGATCAACATGCTCAAAGCAACGGGTGAGCTAGACAATACCCTGATCATTTTCCTGAGTGATAATGGTGCGAGCTATGAAAACTGTATGCAATATGGGACGGGCTTTGACCGCCCAAGTGAAACCAGGGACGGCCAGCCTATTGCCTATCCTGTCAATAAAGATGTGTTGCCCGGGCCGCAAACCACTTTTACTTCAATCGGCAGACGATGGGCCAACGTGGCCAACACACCTTTTAGCTATTGGAAGATGGAATCTTTTGAGGGTGGGGTCCACACCCCGATGATCGCCCACTGGCCGAATGGAATTTCAGAAAAAGGAGGCATCTCGGATCAGGTGGGGCATGTAATGGATTTTATGGCCACATTCATTGATGTAGCAGATGCAGCTTACCCCGAAGTTTACAATGACAATCCCATTACTCCACTAGCAGGGAAAAGTTTAGTGCCTGTTTTCTCTGGCAAAGTCAGGGAAGGTCATCCTGTGCTGTTCAATGAGCATGAGGGTGGGCGGTATGTCCGCACTCAGGATTGGAAACTTGTTACCCTCGATGCAAAGGAGCCCTGGCAATTATTCAGAATAAATGAGGATAGGACAGAAACACTTAATGTGGCTGATCAACATCCGGAGGTAGTAAAGGAGCTTGATGCCCTGTGGAATGAGTGGGCAGAGCAAAACAATGTACTTCCCAAGCCGAAAAGAAGATGAGCAACATCCGATACTTTTCATTAAATCGCTTGCGAACCAGACTGGTTATCATCCATGTGATACCGCTGCTATGCGTTGCCATCCTGGTTTCCTGTTCCAGTAGTTCGGGATCGAAGAAGCGCCCAAATATCATCCTGATCATGTCCGATGACATGGGTTACTCAGACCTTGGGTGTTATGGCGGCGAAATCAGCACACCCAACCTGGACGCATTGGCTGCAAATGGGCTTCGGTTTACCCAGTTTTACAACGCTGCCAGGTGCTGCCCAACACGTGCATCTTTGATCACAGGCCTGCATCCACATCAGGCTGGTATTGGACATATGACCAACACTCCTGAAGATCCCCAGTCTCATGACTATGGTCTACCAGGCTATCAGGGCTATCTAAGTCCCAACACCCATACCATCGCCGAGGTGCTTCAGGCAGCGGGATATCAGACAAACATGACGGGAAAGTGGCATCTGGGTATGCAGGATCCATCGCTGTGGCCATTGCAGAGAGGTTTCGAGAATTTTTATGGGATTCTGGCGGGTGCCTGCAATTATTTCAAACCGGAAGGCAAGAGAGGAATTACCTATCAAAATGATCAGGTAGACATTTCAAACCCTGATTATTATACAACTGATGAGTTCACCACAAAGGCGATTGAATTTATCGATGGTGGGCTGGACAAGGGTAGTCCTTTTTTCCTTTATCTGTCCTACAATGCTCCCCATTGGCCCCTAAACGCTCCTCAGGAACTGGTCGAAAAGTACAAAGGCAAATATCTGAATGGTTGGCACGCCTTGAGGCAGGATCGATATCAGCGAATGATCCAGATGGGGCTTATCGATCAAAACTGGACCCTATCACCGGATGATGCCCCATCCTGGGACTCATTATCTGTTGAGATGAAGGAAGAAATGGATTTGAGGATGGCGATCTATGCCGCTCAAATCGAGTCAATGGATCAAAATATTGGTATGCTGACTAGTTATCTGAAATCAAAAGAAATCCTGAATGAAACCCTGATTGTGTTTATCAACGACAATGGAGCATGCGCGGAAGGAGGGACTTTCGGTGGTGGGAAGAAGGAGATCCTGGAGACAAAAGGTGGCTACTTCCTGACTTATGGAAAGTCCTGGGCCAATGCCTCTAATACACCTTATCGGGAATACAAACATTATGTGCATGAGGGGGGTATCTCATCTCCTTTGATCATCTCCTGGCCAGAGGGCATCAGTCCGGATCGGAATGGGTCTTTGGTGAAAACACAGAGCTTTCTTCCTGACATCATGGCCACATTTACTGAGCTGGCTGGTGGGGCATATACCCTGGAAAAGGAAGGAGCGCAAGTACCTGCAATGGCTGGGAAAAGCCTGGTTTCGGAAATTAACCGGGGCGATGGAGGTGACGAAAGGCCACTTTTTTGGGAGCATGAAGGCAACAAGGCAGTCCGAAAAGGGGATTTCAAACTTGTATCCAAATGGAACTATTCCGGACCTCAAACCTGGGAATTATATGATATCAGCTCAGACAGGACCGAGTTGAATGATCTTTCTGAAAAGATGCCTGAAAAAGTGAGGGAATTATCGGCTCTGTGGAATGAATGGGCCACCAGTAACCAGGTAATGCCCTGGGATGAAATTCTAAGCATTCAAAAAGCTAAACATCAATGAAAACACCATACTGGTTCATATTGACATTTGCTTTTACCCTGTTAACAGGATGCCACAGTGAAGAATCTACCGGGGTTTTTTCACATGATAGAGCCCATCATATCAAAGACGGTTGGATCAGGGATCCGTATATTTATCTGCATGAGGGTACCTATTACCTGACGGGTACCACTCCTCAATACAATGACCCACGACTTGAAACAGAACCCTATAACATCGGTCTCGATGCATGGGATCAGAGATTGTATGGAAGGCCCAGTATCGTGGGTTATTCCATCAATGTATGGAGCAGTGACAACCTGAAAGATTGGGAGTATGTTGGCGCTCCATTTTCACTTGAAGATGGATATTGGAAAGAGGTTTTTCCAGCGGCTTTTGATACCATCCCCAAATCTGATTGGCGTCTCTGGGCCCCGGAGGTCTATCAGATTGATGGTGATTGGGTTTTTATTCATACCTCACCTGCTCCGGTGCAGGCGGGAGCCGATCTTGCTGTTGGAAACCTTGAAGGAACTAAGAGCTTCAGCTTTCCGATGCAGAATGATATGAGAAGCAAGCATGATCCTTCACTTTTTCAGGATGATGATGGCATCTGGTATCTGTTGTGGGGCAACACCTGGATTGCTCCGATAAAGAAAGGCTTTACCGGACTGGCTGCGGAACCGGTAAGGATTGATCCCTCTAATCGTGTGATCGGTCATGAGGGAGCTACTTTGAGAAAGATTGGTGATAAATACGTGCATTTTGGTACTGCATGGTCAACCGATCAACCACGAAAAGGATCATACAACCTGTATTATTGTACTTCCGACAACATCACCGGACCTTACAATGAGCGGAAATTTGTGGGCAGATTTTTGGGTCATGGCACCCCTTTCATCGATAAGGATGGTCAATGGTGGTGCACAGCATTTTTCAATGCAAACGTACCACCTGTCAGCGATGAAGGAATACAATCCAGGGATCTTGGAGAAGATGCACAAACAATCAATGAACAAGGGACAACTATTGTACCTTTAGAGGTGAAAATATTACCTGATGGGGAAATATTTATTCGAGCCATTGACCCTCGTTACAGAAATCCCGGGCCAGATGAAGCCCAGCAGTTTACCAACCAATGATTAACCTTGATTTATGAAAGAAATAAAGTTCTCGATATTTTTTATAGTCATTTTGTTCACGTCCTGTTCTCCGGGATCAAAAGAAGAACATATAACAACTGACTTCAGAGCTCCGACATATCCCCTGATCACCATAGATCCATATACGAGTGCCTGGTCAATGACTGACCACCTGTATGATGAGCCGGTGAAGCACTGGACCGGCAAGGTATTTTCCCTGATCGGGGCCATTCAGGTAGATGGCGAGACGTTTCGCTTTATGGGGAAAGAAGAGATCCCCTTAAAGCCTGTCCTACCGATGGCTAAAGATGAGCCCTGGAAAGGTAAGTTTTTGCAATCAGCTCCAAAGACAGGCTGGACCGATCCGGATTTTGATGACTCCAAATGGACCGAAGGACCGGCAGCTTTTGGCTCAGACGGCATGAAAGCAGTAGGGACGATTTGGGAAGACGATGAAATATGGGTGAGAAGGAAGTTCTATTTTCCTAAGACAACAAAAGAAATCTATATCATCTATTCACACGACGACGACTTTGAGCTCTATCTCAACGGAAAAGAAATAGTGAGAACAGGACGCAGCGCCAAGCAGGAAGTTGTGTTGCAAATTGATCCCGCGTTATTGAATCAGGATGGAGAAAACACCATTGCAGCTCACTGCCTGGATAGAGGAGGATTAGCTTATGTTGATTTTGGCATTTATACCCCTGGTGAAATCCAAAAAGTGTTTACAAAACCTGCAGTTCAGAAAAATGTATCCCTGTCCGCTACGCAAACTATCTATCAGTTTAGCTGTGGGCCAGTAGATCTTGATTTGACTTTTACTGCTCCATTGCTAATGGATAACCTGGATGTGTTGTCCAGACCGGTTAACTATATTGACTATGTTGTAACTGCAACAGATGGACAATCTCACGATGTTAAAATTTATTTTGAGATGACCCCTCAATGGGCTGTAAATGAGCTCAACCAGGAGGTGGAAGTAGATTCAGGTAAAACCGGAGAAGTTTCATTCTTAAGAACCGGTACCACCGAACAACCTGTATTGAAGAAAAAGGGAGATAACATTCGAATTGATTGGGGTTATGCTTACCTGGGGACTGAAAAGTCGGATCAGTCTGATCTGGCCATATCCGAATACACAGCTGCCAAGCAGGATTTTCTTAAAACAGGAACAGTAACGGATCAGGGAAGTGTCACTGCCATCCTGAATAAGCAAATGCCTGTGATGACTTACACCAAAACGTTGAAAAAGGCAGGTGCTGAAAAGACAGGTGGATACCTAATGTTGGCTTATGACGACATTTACTCTATCCAGTATTTTGGCGATAACCTGAAAGCCTGGTGGGCCCAGGGGGAAAATGACATCAACGATGCCCTTCAGGTGGCCTCTCAGGATCATCAGTTATTGATTGAAAAGTGTCTGAAATTCGATAATGAATTGTGGAAGACTGCACTTGCTGCGGGAGGAAAGGAATATGCTGATCTGTGTGTGCTGGCCTATCGTCAGTCCATCTCAGCTCATAAGTTGACAAAAGATAAGCAAGGTAACATCCTGTTTCTGTCCAAAGAGAATTTCAGTAACGGTTCGATAGGAACCGTCGATGTGACTTATCCGTCGGCTCCCCTTTATCTGAAATACAACCCGGATTTACTCAAAGGCATGCTCAATCCAATCTTTTATTATTCGGAGAGTGGAAAATGGGACAAGCCATTCGCTGCACATGATGTGGGTACCTACCCGTTGGCCAATGGGCAGACCTATGGGGGAGACATGCCGGTAGAAGAATGTGGGAACATGCTGATACTGACCGCTGCTATTGCAGAAAAAGAAGGGAATGCTGACTATGCAGCAGCCCATTGGGATATACTCACTACCTGGGCCAACTACCTCATGGAAAATGGACTGGATCCTGAAAATCAGCTGTGTACCGATGACTTTGCCGGCCATTTTGCTCACAATGCCAATCTATCCGTGAAAGCCATCATGGGTATCGCCAGCTATGGCATGTTGGCTGAAATGTTAGGTAAAGAGGATTTATCAAAGCAATATTTGAGTGAAGCAAAACGAATGGCTGGTGAATGGGAACGCATGGCCAACGATGGCGACCACTACAAGTTGACGTTTGACAAGGAGAACACGTGGAGTCAGAAGTACAACCTGGTCTGGGATAAACTTTTAGACCTTAATATCTTTCCTAAGACTATTGTTGAGAAAGAGATACCCTACTATTTGAGTGTACAGAACGAATATGGGTTGCCCCTGGACAATAGAAAGACCTATACCAAGTCAGACTGGATCGTATGGACAGCCACGCTTGCTGATGATCAGGAGACTTTTCAAAAGTTTATTGTACCACTACATAAATATGCTGCGAATACACCCAGCAGAGTGCCTAATTCTGATTGGTATGAAACTGAAACAGCAGAACAGGTCGGATTTCAGGCCAGGTCGGTTGTAGGAGGATATTTTATTAAAATGTTGGAATAAATAAATGTATATGATAAGAAGATTTACAACTCATATGATCCTGTTTGCTCTGGTTGGTTTACTCATTTCTTGTGGTACCACTAACAAAGAAGCTGCGGATAAAAAAGAAGAAAGTACCACTGTTCGTGGCGTCTGGTCACAGGCTCAGGCCAATGAATGGTACAAAAAGTGGGATTGGCTTGTTGGGGCCAATTTCAATCCAAGCTCAGCTATCAACCAGTTGGAAACCTGGCAAGCAGAGTCTTTCGATGTGGAAGCCATAGATCAGGAGCTGGGATGGGCGGAAAGCATCGGGATGAATGCCATGCGTGTGTACCTGCATCACGTGGCCTGGAAGCAGAACCCAACTG
The DNA here is from genome assembly GCA_965228595.1 of Cyclobacteriaceae bacterium. GTDB lineage: Bacteria > Bacteroidota > Bacteroidia > Cytophagales > Cyclobacteriaceae > UBA7330. Next base: position 3,209,321 of record OZ245828.1, read on the forward strand.
CCTTTAAGGAAAGAATGAATACTTACCTGACAATTGCTGATAAACATGGTATTGCCACACTCTTTGTTTTCTTCGATGACTGCTGGAATGATACCTATGCGGCTGGTAAGCAGCCAGACCCCAAGCCTGGTATCCACAATTCTGGCTGGGTTCAGGACCCTGGTCCGCTACTCTTTGAGCAGCCGGAAATCATTGACTCTTTGGAAATTTATGTCAAGGATGTGATGAGTGCATTTGCTTACGACAAGAGGATCATCTTGTGGGATTTGTACAATGAACCGGGCAACTCAGGGTACGGCAACAAGTCAATGCCATTGCTACAAAAGGTGTTTCAGTGGGGCAGAGAGGTGAATCCCAGTCAGCCATTATCTGTGGGAGTATGGAAGTTTGAACTGACAGACCTGAATAAATATCAGGTTGAAAACTCTGACGTGATCACTTACCACAACTACCAGACTTTGGAAGAGCACAAAGCGATGATCGATACACTCAAAACCCTTGGCAGGCCGATGATATGTACCGAATACATGGCCAGAACGCGGAACAGCACATTTGAAGATATTTTGCCTTTGCTAAAAGAAAACAATATTGGAGCGATCAACTGGGGTCTGGTTTCCGGTAAATCAAACACGATCTATGCCTGGAACACACCAATTCCAAGTGGTGAAGAGCCAGAAATTTGGTTTCATGATATCTTTAGAAAAGATGGATCTGTCTATAGTGAGCAGGAAGTCGCACTCATCAAAAAGTTGACTTCGGAATAAACAAACGCTGATTTTTCTATGCGTGATCCTATCAACTTTAGAAACGTATGCGCTATTCTGTTACTTGTACTCGTGGCTTGTGCTTCCGGGTGTGATGCAACAAAATCAGACAAGCCCAACGTGATCATCATATTTATAGATGACCTGGGCTTTGGAGATCTGAGTAGCTATGGGAACCCGGCAGTCGAAACACCAAACATTGACTGGCTGGCCTCCCAGGGCATACGTTTCACCAATTTCTATGTGAATTCACCCATTTGTTCACCATCTCGTGTAGCGTTGATGACTGGTCAATATCCCATGCGTCATAAAGTGCATTCATACATCGCCAGCTCCACTCAAAACAGAGAAAGGGCTATGGTGAATTTTCTGGATTCCACTGCCATGACGATGGCGAAGGTTCTGAAGGAGCACGGATATGCCACTGGGCATTTTGGTAAGTGGCATTTGGGAGGAGGTCGTGACGTTGGGGATGTTCCACTGCCAAAAGCCTATGGATTCGATGAGTCTCTGGTTTCATTCGAAGGGCTTGGAGATCGTATCCTGTTTAATAATCACGGATTGAGCGAACAAAGTGCGAAACTTGGGAATGGTGAGATTACCTGGGTGGAAAAACATCAATCCACGGGTATCTACCTGACTCGGGCATTGGAGTTTATTGATAAGGCGGGTGATCAGCCGTTCTTTTTAAATATTTGTCCTAATGACGTACATGACCCACATCTTCCCGAGGAAAGTAGCATAGCTAAATGGAAATATGTTACAGATAACCCTTATGAGCAGAAGTTTTTTGCTGTTTTGGAAGATCTGGATACACAGTTGGGCATATTTTTCGAGGCTTTAGCCAGTAAGGGAGTTATGGAAAATACGATGATTGTATTCACAGGCGACAATGGTCCTACTGACTGGCCTTATTACTACAACCGGGACAGATACCCTGATAGCTATGAAGGAGAGCTGTATCCACCGGGATTTACTGCTGGGCTCAAAGGAAGGAAGTGGAGTCTTTATGAAGGTGGTGTCAGGGAACCATTTATTTTTTACTGGAAGGGGCATACGCCGGCTGGCCAGGTAGATTCAGTTTCTGTAGTATCCGCAGTAGATTTATTTCCGTCAATTTGTTCAATGCTCAAGATTGAATACCCAGCGGATCTGGATGGAGTAGATAAACAAGATGTATTTTTTGGGAATCCATTGGTCAGCGTCCCACCAATTATGTGGGAGTATGGTAGCAACCCCGGAGGTACCATTTTCCCAGGGGATGTGGCCAAAAAATCCCCAAACCTGGCTATCAGGGAGGGTAAATGGAAACTCCTGGTAAACGCAGATGGCTCTGGTCAGGAATTGTTTAACTTAGAAGAGGATCCCTTTGAAGAAAATAATCTGGCTCCTGAAAAGGCAGAACTAGCTGCGGAATTAACAGAAAGGCTGCTCAACTGGAGAAAAACCATGCCGGTAAAGGCTGTGGTCAATTGAAATTTGAGAGAAATGATTTAAGGTAGCAACCTATTGTGGGCAGAAAACAGAATATAAAGCTTCATTCCGATCGGTCAGAACGCGATCGGGAAAGTTTCTTTGCAGAAGTCTATCAGCTGCACTTCAAGAAGCTTTATGCATATGCCAAAGCAATCACCCGTTCAGGTACCTTAGCTCAGGACGTAGTATCAGATGTATTTTACCAATTGTGGAAAAATAATGCTGACCTGCATGAAATCAGGGATATTGAAGTGTATCTTATCGTAGCAGTACGTAACAAATCCCGCAGAGTACTGGCCACTAATGGGATGGAATCTGCCAGCGAAATGGATGAAGTCATCATCGAGGCCATCGATTATATTGATCCGCAGGAAGTGCTACTAGAAAAAGAACTCCTCAAAGTGTTAGACAAGGTAATTAATGATCTGGCACCTCAATGCCGCCTGATATTTAAAATGGCACGAGAACAAGGTCTTAAGAATGATGAAATAGCCACAGAACTGGGTATTTCCGCAGTTACGGTGAAGAGCCAATTGAGAAAAGCACAATTGAAATTGAAGAAGGCTATTCGTACCTATAATCAATCTGGTGAATCATGGTTTTTGAAAGATCAGTTTAATCTTCAGCTTCTCATTTCAATGTTTTTTTAGGATTGTGAAATTTTCATTAAACCGGAGATATACTGATTGAACAGGTAAGGAATTCGTCATTTTCTATCTCATGTTGTATTTATCTAAATATTTGAGCGCCTTTTTAGGTTAGAATTCCTCCTTCTATTAGCAAAATAATATGCTTGAATCAATCAGATGGAAGAATACATTTCTAAATATATAACTGGAGAGTTGCAGCGAGAAGAATGGGAAGAACTTCGCTCCTGGCTCAATCAAAATGAGGAAAACAAAAAGCTTTTTACTCAGCTTGTTTCCTACTCATCCAATTCAAAGTCAGAATATTTGGAAGCGGAGGATTTGGTTTGGAAAGATTTGAATCTCAAAAGAGAAAAAGTGGTGGAACTTCCCGCCAGAAGATTTTCAAATTATTATTTGAAGGTGGCAGCTATTATTTTGGGAGTACTATCTATTTCATTTGTTGCCTACAAGCTGATAGACCAGCCCGGGGATATTCAGGTTGCGATCACTACCGTTGAGCGTGTAGCACCTCCGGGAAGCAAATTAACAACAAGATTGCCTGATGGATCTATTGTAACGCTTAATAGCGGCTCTAAACTGACATTTCCTGAGCGGTTTGAAGAGACAGACAGAAACGTCCAATTACTAGGCGAAGCATTTTTTGAAGTAGAACATGACCCTGATAAACCCTTTGTAGTAACCATGGGGGGCGACGAGGTCAAAGTTCTTGGCACATCCTTCAATATTCGCTCATATCCTGATGATGAAGATGTAACCGTATCAGTGGCTACTGGCAAGGTTGCATATAAAGTATCATCCGGCAAGGAAGTCATTCTTCAGGTCAATGAATCTGTAACTTATAATGCAAAGCAGGATAAACTCACTAAGGGTATTGTTAACCCACTGCAGGCTTTTGGGTGGAAAGACAGGATTCTCTATTTCAAAGGATCGTCTTGGGATCAGATCCTTAAAGAACTCAACCGTTGGTATGGGGTAGATTTTGAGGTGAGTGGTGATTTCCGCAATACAGGCACCTACTCAGGAGAATTCAAGAATGCCACACTCTCACAGGTACTCAACAGTCTGGCCTTTGTTTACAGGTTTAGATTTTCAGTAGAAGACAATAAAGTAATCATTAAAAGTATTTGATATGACTTAGTATGAAGTAATAATAAAAAAACCCACAACCCTGTTCCACTCGCTAAAATGTTCAGGCTGTGGGTAAACCAGTTTTCGATATCGTTTACCAAAAACCAAATTTTTATGGATTCAAATTTACGTAAAAAGCTTATCAAGATGTCTAAAATTTGCATTTATGGATTAGTCATACAGCTGTCCGTTTACACATTTGCATTTTCATTTGATAGCGACGCACAAACCAAAAGCTTGAAGGAGATTGAAATCAGCCTTCATCTTGAAAGTCCGGTGAAGCTTGAAAAAGTATTTCAGTTTATTGAAAGGACCACCGATTTTAGATTTTCCCACATTGATCAGGAAATCAATACATCGGCTTATTTAATCGAGCTACCGGTCAATAAGATGACCATGGAGGACTTGTTGCTGAATATTTCCAGTCAGCATAACCTGTCTTTCAGAAGAGTCAATGACTTTATTCAGATAAGAAAGGGTGATCCATTCGACGAGTCAGCTACCCAGGTTGAAGAACTACTCCAGCTTTCAGTATCAGGTAGAGTGACCGATGAGAATGGTGAACCACTTCCTGGTGCTACTGTGTTGGAGCAAGGCACATCAAATGGCTCTACAACGGACATAGAGGGGAATTTCAAATTGGTATGTAATGAAAATGCCAGTTTGACGATATCATTTGTTGGGTATCAAACAAAGGTACTTGCTGTTAATGGTCGGTCGGTGATTGATATTTCTCTAGCACCGGACTTTGAGCAATTGGAAGAAGTCGTTGTAATTGGATATGGTGTTCAGAAGAAGAGCGACCTGACAGGATCTGTCTCTTCATTGAACAAAGACGACATGAATGTGGGGGTGAATACTTCGGTGGATGACTTACTGCAGGGTAAGACGGCCGGTGTATTTATTACACAGGCAAGTGCTGAACCAGGTGGAGGAGCCACAGTACAGATACGGGGTGCAGGTTCTATCAATGCGGGGTCATCACCTCTTTATATCATTGATGGATTGCCAATAGATCTTAATCAGGTAATCAATGCTACAGGTGAGGGAATTGCCAATACCCGTACACCCAGAAATCCTCTCAGCAACATCAACCCGGCAGACATCGAGTCTATAGAGGTCCTGAAAGATGCTTCGGCTACAGCTATTTATGGAGCCAGAGGGGCCAATGGCGTGATCATAGTGACCACAAAAAAGGGATCCTCTGGTAAAATGAATATCAACTATCAGGGATACACAGGAATACAATCTCCCTCTACCAAAATAGATGTTTTAAGTGCGGAGGATTATATGCGCGTTCTGAATGAGATTTTGGATGATCCGGGGTCTAATGTGGCCGAAAGTGAGCGCGTCACTGAGATACAAAACGGTGGTACAGACTGGCAGGAAGAATTACATAGAAATGCCAGGATCCAAAGCCATAGCATTTCCATGAATGGAGGCAATGATCAGACTACTTACTTTGCCTCAGTAAACTACTTTGATCAGCAAGGTGTAGTGATTAGTTCTTCTTATGAACGATACGATGCCCGACTAAACCTGGCTCACAGAACGGATAAGTTTTATACCGGATTCAATTTCACAACTTCATATGCACATGACGATTTTCTTTCTTTTGGCTATGACACCAATGAGCAGGGAGGAGCACTTTATGCTGCCACAGCCTATGATCCAACCTTATCTGTAGTGGATGCAAATGGAAATTACACGATTTCAGATCTGATCAATACAGATAATCCCATTGCATTGGCAAATGGCGAGTCCAGCTCTGCAAATAACTATAGAACACTCGGTACTATTTTTGGAGAGTACACCATACTTCCGGGGTGGAATGCCAAAGTCAATTTCGGTTTTGACTCAAGAAATAGTCGTCGGGATAGCTACGTATCTACACAAACCAAAGTAGGGAATGCTAATGGGGGAATTGCCAGTATTTTGACAGGAACACGCAACAATTACCTGGCAGAATTTACAACCTCTTACGTCAAGGATTTTAATGCCAATCATTCCATCTCTGCTGTTACAGGTTTTACTTATCAAAAATTCACCAACGATACATTTTCAGGTACTGGAAAAGAGTATCCAAATGATGAGTCCAAAACCTACGCTATTGGATCGGGTAATCCGGAATTGAATACGCTCAACAGCTTCAAAGCCAATAACAAGCTGCTGTCTTACATAGCCAGGGTTAATTATTCATTGTTCGATAAGTATCTTTTCACTGCAACTTTTAGAGCGGATGGCTCTTCTCGATTCGGTGCCAATAATAAGTACGGTTATTTTCCTAGCGGTGCTTTTGCCTGGAAACTACATGAAGAAGGGTTCATTCAGGACCTGGGCCTTTTCACCACTTTGAAACTGAGAACCAGTATTGGACTAACTGGAAATCAGGAGATTGGAAATTATCGATCTGTGACCACATTTGCTACTGGAGGAAGTGTGATTCTGGGTGGTCAGAAGCTGGTGACCCTGGCGCCTCAAAGAATTCCAAACCCAGACCTGAAATGGGAAACTACGGAGCAGATCAACTTTGGTCTGGATATGGGCTTTCTGGATGATCGTATCTATGCTAGCGTGGATTATTATCAGAGAAACACATATGATTTGCTTTTTGAATTGCCCATCCCCAATTCTTCTGGATTCAGTTCCATACTGACCAATATTGGACAGATCAGAAACTCTGGATTTGAATTTTTTCTTGAGTCGAGGAATCTTGTAGGAGAATTCAAATGGAATACGAGTTTGAACTTTAGTGCTTTAAAGAATAAAGTTGTAGATCTGGGTGGCATCAGCGAAGTAATACACACTTCCGCAGGTTGGACATCTCAGATAGCCATTATCAAGGAAGGAGAGGTGCTGAATTCGTTTTATGGTTGGAGGACTCAGGGAATCTGGCAGTCAGACCAGGAGATAACAGATTCAGGTACAACAGACCCAGTAAAACCAGGTGATGTTCGATATGAAGATATCAATGGAGATGGCACAGTGAATGCAGATGATCGGGTAATTCTGGGAAATTCATTCCCTGATTTCACCTTTGGAATAACCAATACTTTCAGTTACAAGGGATTTGCACTAAACATCTTTGTCGATGGTGTTCAGGGGATTGACATGCTTAACAACACCATTGTCGAGACATATTTCCCCATCAGCCACAGAAGAAACAGATTGGCCGAACCATATTTAAACAGGTGGACGGAGAGCAATCCTTCCAATGAGTACCCCTCTTTTGTGAATCCTACCAATCAGGGAAACAAGGGAGTAAGTACAATTACTGTTGAAGATGCCTCCTATGTAAGATTGAGAAACATAAAGCTCGGGTATGATATACCGCTAAATAGCAGGAAGATATTTAACAGTATTAATGTTTATGTGAGTGGTCAAAATTTATTCTTGCTTACGGATTATTCGGGTACAGATCCTACAACCAACTCCAATGGGAATGCGAGTTTGAAAATTGATTTCAACTCCTATCCGGTTGCCAGGACCTACATGTTTGGTATTGATCTTTCATTTTAAATCCAAAAGTCATGAACAGAATTAAAATACTTTTAATAACAACGATAAGTTTAGTGGCATTCAATGGTTGTGAGGAACCACTTCAGGAAGAGATCTTTTCACAGCTGGATCCAAATACTCTTTTTGTTTCAGAAAATGGAATTGAACGTGTGCTTTTTAGTGCATATGGAGATGCCCAGATTATAGATAACCTGGGTAATAATATTGCCTGGTTTGAAGAATGGACAACAGACGTAGGTTGGGAAACCGGTGGTGGAGCCAATCGAAACGCCACACTCATGATCAATTTCACCTGGGATGCGTCGAGTCCAAACCACTTCACAATACTTTGGAATGCTTTGTATGCTTCAATCAGAAACTGCAACCTGGTGATCGAGAATATCGATGCCTCACCAGTTTCAGACCAGGCCAAAACGAGGTTGCTTGCTGAGGCGAGATTTGTGAGAGCATCTGCCTACTATACGCTTTATAACCTGCATGGTCCGGTGCCACTTAGAACCAGCAATTTGGATAAGCTGGAGATTCCAAGAGCTACAGACGATGAAATGAAATCATTTCTGGAAGCAGAGTTTTTGGCAGCGGCAGCTGATTTGCCAGAGAAGGGCGAGCTTTCAGGTTATCGTCATGGAAGAGCCACTAAAGGGGCAGCACTGGGGTATTTGACCAAATTTTACCTGAATACAAAACAATGGCAGAAGTGTGCAGACATCGCTCAGGACCTGATAGATCTGGGGAATTATGAATTGTGGCCGGAGTACACCACATTGTTCACAGTTGACAACGAGGAGATTAACGATGAATATATTTGGTTCCATGCCGCAATGAATATCGGTCCGGGTAACAATTATATCAACGGTGCTTTTCCACCACAATATAAATCCAGGGTAGATGGTTCGGCTCCGTGGTCTTCCAATATGAGTAACTGGGCTCGACAGGACAGGTTATATGACGACTTCTACAATTCGTTTGATCCGGCTGATAAACGGAGAGAACTAATAGTCACAGAATATATCAACAACAGTGATCAGGTAGTTTCTCTTCTAAACAACAACAATACAAGGGCATTTAAATTTCTTCCGGACCCTAATGCTGTTGGAAACAATCATGGAAATGATATACCGGTCATTAGGTATGCAGATATTCTGTTGTCACGAGCCGAAGCGCTGAACGAACTAAATGGTTCGACCCAGGAGGCTCTTGACCTCATCAACGAGGTGAGAGCAAGGACAGAGCTCCCTGATTTGTTGCTCTCAGATTTTTCTACAAAAGATCAACTTAGGGATCATTTGCTTGATGAGAGAGGTTGGGAATTTTATACGGAAAGGATCAGACGTGAGGACCTGATTCGTCATAATAAGTTTATTTCCTCTGCTATCGCAAGAGGAGTGACTCATGCAAATGAGAATCACCTAGTATTCCCGATTCCACAGGTGGAAATAACATCAAATCCTGCGGTCTCTCAAAATGATGGTTACTAAATATTCAGATAATTCCACTAAATCCCGGAGCGTAATTGTTCCGGGTTTTTTTAGAACTTAGTCGATATAGTTATGATAAAAAACAGGGTCATTTATCTTTTAATATTCACTAGTCTTCTTATTTCCTGCGTAGAAAAAAAGCCACCTAATATCATCCTTATCCTGGCCGACGATCAGGGTTGGGGGTCTACCTCAGTAGCTTTCGATCCGGAGATCAGGAATTCTTCAAGTGATTTCATTGCTACTCCAAACCTGGAAAGATTGGCTTCACGATCTGTGATTTTCAGTAAAGGGTATGCCCCACACCCAAACTGTTCGCCTTCCCGGGCATCGATATTAACTGGGAAATCACCGGCACAATTACATCTGACAGATATTGTTGAGCGGCACACGGGAGAATTATATGAAGGCAACAGGTTGATTCCTCCAGCACACGTTAGTGAGTTGGATTCAGAAGAGATTACAATCGCTGAATTATTAAAAAAGGAGCGTCCGGAATATAGATCAGCTCATTTTGGTAAGTGGCATCTTGCCGGAGGAGGCCCGGAAGCTCATGGATTTGATGCGAGTCATGGTCCGACTTCTAACAGAGAAGGTGACCGCAACCCTGATGATGATCCTAAGAAAATTTTTACCATTGTCAATGATGGAATAGCCTGGATGCAAGAGCAACTTGAAGATGGAAATCCTTTTTATCTTCAATTGTCTCATTATGCTACGCATTTGGGTTACGAGTCAAAACCTGAAACCAGACGTCAACTTGGAAATAAGGAGCCGGGTGACAGACACGACTTTATTCCATTTGCTGCAATGGCTCAGGACCTTGATGAAGGTGTTGGCCTATTGCTAGATAAACTGGATCAATTAGGGATCAGAGACAATACATATATCATCTACCTGGCCGACAATGGGACTTATCCTACAAACAATACAGGTAATATCAATGGTCCCCTGCATGGATGGAAAGCAACTCTGTGGGAAGGAGGTATTCGTGTCCCCTTTATGATTTCTGGTCCCGGTATAGATCAAGGATATTATAAGCAATTGGTAACTGGAGTTGATATTTTACCTACCATCTGTGAGTGGCTGGAAATTGATAATGTCCCATCGGGGGTTGAAGGGGGTAGCCTGGTGCCTGTACTTGAGAATCCCAGTAAAGAAGTTAAGAGAAAACATGATTATTGGGTTTTCCATTTTCCACATTATCAGCTTCAGAAAGGCAATCATCCGGTATCTTCTATTTACTGGAATGAATATAAACTTTTGAAGTGGTATGAAACTGGAAAAACTCAATTATATAATCTTGACAATGACCTTCTGGAGGTAAATGATGTGTCAGAAGAGAATTCTGAAATTGTTCTAAAAATGAGCAATGATCTGGACGTATATTTAAAAGAAATTAAGGCAGGCTTGCCAGAAGTTAACCCGGAATACGATGAATTGACAGATCCTGGTTTACCACACCAGAAAACAAAAGAGAAACTGATGAATGAACCTTATTTTATCATCAAATAACATAAACCTAATTAATCAATAAACCTATTATGAATTTTATGAATAAAATCAGACTTGCTCTGATCCTTGGATTAAGCTTAACAATATTTCAGCATTCGCATGCACAATGGAAAGTCCCTGCGGATGCCATGATCACACCCTTTGGCAAAAAGGTGACCCCGGAAAATGCCTGGCAGGAATACCCCCGTCCTCAGCTGGAAAGAGCGGACTGGATGAACCTGAATGGCTTGTGGGACTACTCATTGCTCAGGATTTCTGAGAAACAACCCTCAAAATTTCAGGGCAAGATCCTGGTGCCTTTTGCTGTGGAGTCAGTGCTGTCAGGAGTCCGAAAAAGTGTGAAAGACGACGACAGAATCTGGTACCGTAGGACATTCTCGGTCCCGTCTGACTGGAAAGGAAAAAATGTCATCCTCAATTTTGAGGCGGTGGACTGGAGCGCCACAGTATGGGTGAATGGAGCGCTGGTAGGAGCCCACAAAGGGGCCTATGACCGGTTTTCTTTTGATATTACTCCTTACATGACTTCATCCGGAAAACAAGAGATCATCGTGAGCGTGACCGACCCCACCAGTCTGGGCACTCAGGCACGTGGAAAGCAGCAAATGCCACAGGAGGGCATCTGGTATACACCCGTAAGCGGAATCTGGCAAACAGTTTGGCTGGAAGCGGTGAGTCCAACCACCTGGATCAAAGAAGTGAAACTGACCCCGGACATCGATCAAAAGACGATCTCCGTGATTCCATTGCTGAATTATCCTCCGGCAAAAGAGCTGTACAAAGTGGAAGTGGAAGTATTTGATGGAAATACTTCGTTGGGAACAAGCGAAGTTGCAGCCGACAATGAACTGGTGATCAGTATTGACAACCCCAGGCTTTGGTCACCTGATTCTCCGTTCCTGTATGATCTGAAGCTTACGCTAAAAGATCAGGACAACAAGGTCCTCGATGAGGTCAACAGCTACTTCGGGATGCGAAAGATCAGTCTGGGAGACCATCAGGGAGTGAAATACCTGTTTCTGAACAACAAGCCCTTGTTCCATTATGGCCCGCTCGATCAGGGCTGGTGGCCCGATGGGCTGCATACGCCTCCATCAGACGAGGGCATGCGTTGGGACATTGAAAAGACCAAGGCGCTGGGCTTCAATGCCATTCGGAAGCACATCAAAATAGAGCCGGACCGGTGGTACTATCATTGTGATCAACTGGGTATGCTCGTATGGCAGGATATGCCCTCAGGGATGGTTGTGCTTCCACCTCAGGGAGAAGAAAGACCAAACAGGATTCAGCATGTGTCCAGAACAGGCCCTGACTTATTTCGTCGAACAGAAGAGACCGCCCAGTTTGAGTATGAGCTTCGGCGCATGATTGATTTGCATCATAATGCTCCAAGTATTGTCATGTGGGTACCTTTCAATGAGGGCTGGGGACAGTATGAGACCTGCCGCATCTCTGACTGGGTCAAAGCGTATGATCCGACACGTTTGGTCAATGCCGTCAGTGGCTGGGCGTTAAGACCATGTGGGGATATCTATGATATTCATTCATACCAGGTAGAGGTACACACACCTCCTACGTCACTAAGTCAGGCATCGGTGCTTGGGGAGTACGGTGGCATAGGATACCCGATCAAAGGACATCAGTGGAATCCGGACATGCGAAACTGGGGATATCAAACCTACCATTCCGAGGAGGAACTTTTAAAAAGTTATACGTATAAGTTCGATCAGATTGTGGAGATGAAAAAGAGCAAAGGGCTTTCTGCTGCCATTTACACCCAGACCACAGATGTGGAGGGAGAGGTTAATGGCCTCATAACTTATGACAGAGAAGTGATCAAGTTCCCTGAGGAAAAGCTGAAGGAGATGCACTCAGTACTTTATGAAGAATAATATTGCTAAATGATGAAGAAACTAATCAAAGGATCAAGTGCCTGGGTAGCAACTCTGGCACTTCTTTTTAATCTTTCATGTATGCCAACAGAACAAAGCAGTCTGGTCAAAACAAGTTTCGGGGAAATCGATGACCAACCTGTAGCTCTCTACACCATCGGATTTGCCAATGGACTCAAAGCTGAAGTATCTACCTACGGCCTCATTCTGACATCTTTATTGGTCCCCGATAAGCATGGCAATATGGGAGATATCGTGCTGGGGTACGATAACCTTGAGGGCTACCTGGAAGCTTCACCTTATTTTGGATCCATTGTTGGACGATATGGAAATCGCATTGATAGTGGAAGGTTTTCCCTGAACGGAAAAGCATACACTTTGGCCCAAAACAATGGACCCAACCACCTTCATGGAGGGATCAAGGGATTTGATAAAGTGATCTGGGAGGTAACAGATACCTACAAGACAGCAGACAGTGTTGGGATTACTTTTCAATATGTAAGTCCCGATGGCGAGGAAGGTTATCCCGGTACGCTTACAACCAGGGTCACCTATACTTTTACGCCGTCTTCCTGGAGGATAGATTACCTGGCCACTACCGATGCTCCAACGGTGGTTAACCTCACGCAACACGCCTATTTCAACCTGTCAGGAAACCCCGCGAGAGATATTCTTGACCATGAATTGATGCTAAAAGCTTCCCATTTTCTTCCGGTGGACAGTACCTTAATCCCGACTGGTGAATTGCGACCCGTTCACGGAAGCCCTTTCAATTTCACCCAAGCCAAGGCAATAGGAAAAGATATTGAAGTGGTCAATTTACAAATGGAATATGGAGGAGGGTACGACCATTGCTGGGTCTTTGATGGAGGAATCACCAATAAACCCCGAAATGTGGGCACATTGTATCATCCTGGTAGCGGCAGGTTGATGGAAATATTAACAACTGAGCCTGGGGTACAGTTATATACCGGGAATTTTCTGGATGGCACCATCACAGGGAAGGAAGACATCGTCTACAAATACAGGTCAGCAGTATGCCTGGAGACTCAGCATTATCCCGATTCTCCGAATCAGCCCGATTTCCCATCGGTTGTTTTAAATCCAGGAGAAAAATATCAAACAACTACCCAGTATAACTTTAAGGTGAGGTAAACAGATAGCCCCGAATCATCATTTTTGAGTATTATTACTTTAAGTAATAGGATAACTTATTTTAACCCATAGATAAAAAATGAAAAAACTGACCAGCACGAAGATTCGGAACTTTGTTCAAACCTTAAGTTTAATTGTAACCATAACCTTAGTGGGTTTTGCTTGCAGCTCTTCAAAAGGTGAAAAAGAAGCTACAAAAGCGAATGATATTACAGGCAATTTCTACCTTCCTCCATTGGCTTCACCAGGCGAGGGTGCCTATTTAAAAGGTGAACTGATCTATCCATTGGATGATAAGCCAACACCTGAGTGTCATGCGTCTACCCTGGTAGAAACACCATCTGGTGTTGTAGCTGCATTTTTTGCCGGTACTTATGAAAAGCATCCTGATGTTGGAATTCGTGTTTCGAGACTGGTAGATGGTAAATGGACTCGACCAGTAGAGGTAGTGAATGGCGTAGAAAACGACACCCTGAGGTACCCTTGCTGGAATCCGGTATTGTTTCAGCCGAAAGAAGGCCCGCTGATGCTGTTTTACAAGGTTGGCCCTGATCCGCGCACCTGGTGGGGTATGTTGGTCACATCAGAAGATGATGGCAAAACCTGGTCTGAGCCCGTGAAACTTGGTGAGGATGAAAAGATTGGTCACCTGTTGGGTCCTGTTAAAAACAAACCTATTCAGCTTCCTGATGGAAAGATCATCAGTCCGACAAGCACAGAAGTAGATGTGAAGGATGGTGACGACCTGTGGATGGTCCACTTTGAGATCAGTGAAGACAATGGGAAGACCTGGAGAGTGGTCGGGCCTATCAACGACGGTATTGAATTTGACGCCATCCAGCCAAGTGTGCTGACATACCCGGACGGAAAACTACAGATTCTTTGCAGAACACGCCAAGATGTGATTTCTCAGAGCTGGTCGGAAAATAAGGGCGAGACCTGGTCACCAATGACAGCGACCAGCTTACCTAATCCAAATTCGGGAACTGATGCAGTGACTTTGAAGGATGGTCGACAATTACTAATCTACAATCACACAACAAAGAAAGGAGAGGAGCCTAAAAATAGAAATATGTTGAACCTGGCGATTTCCGATGATGGCATCAACTGGGAGCCAGTCATGACTTTGGAAAACGTACCTGCTGAGAATGGATATTCCTATCCGGCCATCATCCAGGCAGAGGATGGATTGGTTCATGCCACCTATACTTACGTGAGAGAATCTGTAAAGTATGTAGTGATCGATCCTGCGAAACTTTAGGATTCCACATTAAGGATAAAAGGAGGTTAGCTTTCAATGGCTAACCTTTTTTTATGCCCCTGGTATCAATAACAGGAGAACATCATGTTTGTTTTGTTGCATAATTTTCAAGTAATTAGATATAAAGATGGATTATTAGCAATATTGATAAAAATATCTGTAAATAATTTGCTAAAATTAAAATGTCGTTTTAAATTGGTCGACCAGTTGCTGGTAGACTACCAGCCACATCTCTTTTAACAGACAAATTTTTTAAATGGAAATATTAAAAAGTTTTAGCGAGATAGTCATCGAAAAACCGGTCGACAAAATCATCAAGCAGATTAAGGAGTTGATCTCAAGTGGTCAGTTGAAACCTGGTGACAAATTGCCATCCGAAAGGATGTTAAGCGAGAAGTTTGGCATTGGAAGAACGCATGTTCGCGATGCCATCAGGAAGCTGGAGTTTTATGGTATCCTCAAGACTTTACCTCAGAGTGGTACCGTTGTAGCGGGGTTTGGAATCACTGCCCTGGAAGGCTTGATGACAGATGTGCTGGAGTTAGAAAATGATGACTTTCATTCTTTGGTGGAAACGCGGGTACTGTTGGAGACCAATTCAGCATATTTCGCTGCCCAGCGAAGAAACAATGATGACATCGTTTCAATTGCCAATGCGCTGTCTAAATACGAGGAGATTGTAAATGAAGGTGGAGATACAGTGGAAACAGATCTGCTGTTTCATCTTAAGATCGCTGAAGCGAGCAAAAACTCCGTACTCAAGTCGCTGATGTTGATCGTGACACCTGATATTCTCACCTATTTCAAGGAAAACAATGTATGTAGTGGCAACAGGCCGGTATCGGCTTTGGAAGAACATTATAAAATCCTTGAATTTATCGAGAAAAAGGATGCTGATGCTGCAAAAAAAGCCATGAAAAAGCATCTTCAGGACATTTTAAATTTTTCAATAAATGAAAATAAACTAATTAACGATAATGGTGTAAAAAAGGAAATGGATTAGCCATAAAGACTAATCCATTCAAACAAGCAGATTAAGGCAAAAACCGCATCAATTACCACACTGAACGGTTTTTTTCTTTCGATTATATCCGCGGGGCAAATATAGATATTTCCCATTTCATGCGGATTGGCTTGTTCCTGATTTAGACCGATTCTGGTATTCTCATAATCAAAACAAACCAATTATGAAACACAATTTACTTTCCGATTTTTATTGGATAAGGTTCCTGGGAATCTTTCTCCTGGGAATGATCACATTTAGCTCTTATGGGCAGGACACTCAGACTGTGAGTGGTAGAATTTTAGACGAAGGGGGTGAAGGACTTCCCGGAGTTACTGTTTTGGTCAAGGGTGGAGTGGATGGTACGATCACCGACCTAAATGGAGATTTCGCGCTGGACGTGAAAGAAGATGCTGTTCTCACCTTATCATTCATCGGTTACAAGACCGTTGATATACCGCTTAATGGAAGATCCACAATTAATTATCAAATGGAGGTGGACCTGGAGCAGTTGGATGAGGTGGTCGTAGTGGGTTATGGTACTCAAAAGAAATCTCACCTCACCGGAGCGATATCCAAGGTTGAGAATGAAAGACTGGACCAAATACCTGTTGCGAGAGTAGATGATGCGCTTATTGGGCAGGTATCCGGTGTTAATATCCAGGCAACAAATGCCGAAGCCGGTGGCGCTCCTACAATTACCATCAGGGGTTTTGGTTCCGTTACTGCTGACTCTGGTCCTGCAGTCGTAGTGGATGGGATAGTTGTTAGCTCCGATTTTCTTTCAAATCTGGACATGAACGACATCGCATCTTTTGAAGTACTGAAGGATGCTGCTTCAGCAGCCATTTACGGAAGTGAGGGCTCAAACGGTGTGATAATGATCACGACCAAAAGTGGTAAGCCTGGCCAGACAAAATTTAGCTATCAGGGCTATGTGGGGAGAAAAGATGCGCATGGAAGTGATGACTACAGAAAGAGTGTATCAGATTGGATTGAATTTGAACGCGCTCAGACTGGAGAGCTTAGCGAGGAAACTCAATACATGCAAAAAATAGTTCAATTGACTGGCGTCGATAGAGACTGGCAGGATGTTTTCCTTGAAGGAGGTTATATCAACAGTCATTCACTTTCTGCGAGAGGTGGAAATGAAAATACAACTTTCAGTGGTTCATTACGATACCTTCATGATGAAGGCGTGATCATCACTGACGATTATAAATTCTACAGTGGAAGAATTAAGGTAGACTCAAAAGTAAATAACAGGGTAAAATTCGGGGTCAATATCAACCCTTCTTACTCAAAACAAAGGCAGTTACCAACGTCCATACATAATCCACTGCGTCTTTCACCCTGGTTGCCTATCTATCATACGGATGCAACGCTTCAGTTGATCAATCGTGACGTTTATCCGAATGTTGGCGTGGGAGATTACTTCCGTGAAGACCACCTGGTGGAGTTGGATTTAAATGGTGATGGCAGTGATACGCGTCCCCGTACTTCTGGTGACTCAAATCCTTATCAGCAATATGTGGAGAGAGAACACATGGAGTTTGAAACCAATTTATACGGTTCTACTTATATCAGTGTAGACATCATTGATGGATTGAAAGCCAAATCATCTCTGGCCACTACCATCGAGCACAGAAAGCGCGAGCGATGGGATGGTACAAACTACCACGCTGCCGGAGCAAGCAGATCACAGTATTATCTGCAAAACCGATTCAGAACAAGAGTGATTTCTGATAACACGCTGACTTACGACAAGAATATAGGTGATCACGAATTCGGGGCGCTTGCTGGTGTTACGATTCAAAGAAGGACAAGCAATATTAGCGAGGTGACAGGCGTAGGATATACAAATGATTTACTGCCAAACCTTGAAGGTGCTACTCAGATTTCGGAGCCCGGAGAGATTAATACAGAGCTTAGAAAGCTGGGATATTTTGTCAGGGTTAATTATGCATTCGCTGGAAAATACCTGTTAAATGCTTCATTTAGACGAGACGGCAGTTCAGTGTTCGGAACAAATTCCAAGTATGGTAATTTCCCCGCTATCTCTGTCGGTTGGAATGTGGCAGATGAATCATTTCTTGCGGGAAATAACCTGTTAAGCAATTTGAAGCTAAGAGTGAGTTACGGTTTTACAGGATCTGAGCGATTCAATGTGGGTAGTGAAGTTGTCAACAACTGGCCATATCTGGCGCTACTTCAAAATTCAAATGCCATCGTTGATGGAGCCATCGTCAATGGTGTTTCACCTCTGAATATTGCCAATACCCTATTGCAGTGGGAGGCTTCAGAAGAGTTTAATCCAGCAGTAGATTTTGGATTTTTAAATAACAGAATTACAGGTTCACTGGATTATTACTCCAGGATAAGCAACGAGTTGTTGTTGGAAAACCCGGTCTCTTACGTCACTGGCTTCACAAGTGGTATTGTAAATCTGGGCGAAGTTCGTAACAGAGGTTGGGAATTTGAGTTGAGGACAAGAAATGTGGTTGGAAATCAATTAACCTGGAATACCACCGTAATTGCTTCTACCAACGAAAATGAACTATTAGCTTTTGGTGAATCAAACAATGCGCTTATCCAGGATACATACGGTAGAAATTCCCAATGGATTAATCGTGTTGGAGAACCCATATCAGCTTTCTGGGGATATGTAGTAGATACCGAGAAATACAATGATGCCGAGTTTAGAGTAGCTTATGTTGACAAACCCTGGAATCGTATTAACGGTCAGGCTGAAGATGTCATCGTAAGGGACCTGAATGGTGATGGTAGAATTACTGAAGATGACAAGACGATCCTTGGAGATCCTTATCCGGACATCTTATACAGTCTTACCAATGAATTTACTTTCCGTGATTTTGACTTGTCTTTCATGCTTCAGGGAAGCCTGGGTGCTCAGGTAAACAATATCGGAGATCAATATTTCTTTAACTGGTTTGGAAACAGTAGCCGATCCGGTGCAGCAGCAGAAGCTGTTGAAGATGGGTTAATTCCTCACGAATCTTTCATTCAGGAAAAAGTGCTGACGAGCGAAGTGATTGCCAGTGCAGACTACTTTTCATTAAGAAACGTGACCATTGGTTATAACATGCCAGTGACGTTGACGTCAAAAATTGGAGTACAGGGGCTGAGGATTTATGCTTCCGGCCAGAATTTACTTTATAAGACTGCTGATGATTATCACGGCTTCAATCCGGAGCATATAGATGATGATAATCCAAGAGCTTATGGAGCTCAAAGGGCAGGTACACCTCTCTACAGGACGATTACCCTTGGTTTGAATCTTGACTTTTGATCAATAAAGAAAAAATCATGAAAAGTATAAAATATATAATATTAGCCATTGCAGCGGTTTTTACCTCTTGTGATGATGAGTTCTTAAATCCACTGCCGGATACTGTAGTTGCTTTGGATGCCTACTTTGCTACTGATGGCGATGTTTTGTCCGGAATTTATGGAATCTATGACGCTCTTCAGGGAACCAATGAGAGCACGGAAACCAATATCGGACGTGCTAACAGAGGGGTGCAATTCGAGCATCTTTTGACTGAGCATCGTACAGATAATACGAGGAATGCAACATTAGAGGGTTCTAAATCTGATTTTCACAGATACATCGTTGAGTCCATCAATGTAGAGTCTGAAGATTACTATCAGTCAATGTATGAAGTCATTTTCAGAGCGAATAATATCCTGAACTACATTGATGTAGCGAATGAAAGCAATCAGGCAGCTTATGCAGCAGAAGCTAAATTTTTAAGAGCCTATGCTTACTTTAAACTGGTTAGGATGTACGGCGACGTGCCTTTGGTAACAGCGCCTGCGAACCCTGAGGATACAGAGACAATTTTTACGAGGGTAGCTGCTGCACAGATATATCAGCAAATAATTGCTGATTTACAGGAAGCAGTAAACGTTTTAGACAATGCCCATAAGGCAAGGGCTTCAAAAGCTGCCGCACAGGGAATATTAGCCAAAGTGTATTTGTCTCTGGATACTCCTGATTATGGTGCTGCTGAAGCTTTGTGTGAATCGATCATTAATTCAGGTGACTATGCTTTGCAGGATGATTTCCATGATGTGTTTTACAATGAGTTGAACAGTGAAATCATTTTTGCTATTCAGTACATTCCTGGAAACGCTGAAGAAAGTCAGGGGTTTTCTGCCGAATTCACCTCTTCAACCAGGGCAGGAAGAGAGGATGGTCAAAACATCGTTAATGCCAACCTTAAAGCTGATTTCGACGCTTTTGGAGGAAATAGAACGGCGGTTTCTATTACTGATCTGGGTTTCCTGGCAGATGATTTAAATGAAGTAATTAAGTTTCTCCCCGAAGGGTCAGATTTGACTACTACACCTCCCTCATACGGAGTGGGACGTAATGCGGGCAATGACTATATCGCGCTTCGCTATGCTGATATATTGTTGTTGCATGTGGAAGCAACCATGGCGGGAGCACCTGCCACGGTAGATCCTGATGCGTTGAGTTCTTTCCAGGCGGTGAGAGACAGAGCCGGATTGACAACAACGGTTACAACGATAACAAAAGCGGATTTAATGACAGAAAGAAGGGTAGAGTTGGCTTTTGAAAACCAGCGCTACTTTGATCTGATCAGGTTTGGCGAACTGGATAATGTCCTGTCCGCCCATTCTACCGAAATGGGATATGTGTATGATTCGAGAAAAGCCAGGTTCCTGCCTATTCCACAACGGGAGATTAACCTCAGCGGCGGTCTTTTGACACAGAACCTTGGTTATTAAAATTAAAGTTAAGAGTTATGAAAAATAAGATGAAAATATTTAGCAAAGGGTTAGGGTTACTCTTGACAATTTTCGCAGCAAGTTTTATTACAAACTGCGAGTTAAGGCCTGAATTACCAGAGTCGGGTAGTACCCCTGATGCTACACCTCCTACAGCAGATTTTTCTTATATCCCCACTGCAGAGGATTTTAGAATTCTGTCGTTTTCCAATTTGTCTACAGAAGCTACCCATTACATATGGGACTTCGGTGGCAACGCTTCTGTATGTGAAATGGTAGAGGGAGTATTGGTATGCAATACTGAGTCTACCACGACGGCTTTTGAACCGTATGCAAAATTTGAAGCGGGTGAAGGAGTATATACTGTAAAGCTGACAGCACTTGATGCCAATGAAGCGTCACATACGGTAGAAATCGAGGTCGAGGTAATAGACGAATTCGTACCACTTCCGGTAACAGTATTGAATGGAGATTTTGAAGATGGTCAGGATAATTGGAAAATTTCATTTTCCAATGGATGGAATAACAATGGGTTTGAGTCAAGTTCTGATGGATCTAATAATCTCTATGATGGAACAGACAATGGCTCTAAAACCAGAGGGGCAAAATGGAATGCATCCAGGTCAGTGGGAAGTTTGGCAAGTACTAATACCAGAGTTGCATACCAGCCACTTGTAGTATCTCCTTCATCAGAAGAGCGTACGGTTAAATACATCCTGGAATTTGAGTATGCGATCAAGGACGACATTGCTACTGATCCACCTGAGGGAAGGATAGTGATTGCCGATATTATTGAAGGTCATTATGATGATGGTTGGGCTGCGTATCAGAAGACCGACCGGGGTGGAGGCACCAGTCTCCTACATATGGAAGTATCAGAGGTGAAAGGTAAAGGAAACTTTACAGTTGTTACAGGAGAATTTGATGCGCCAGAGTCTGGTTTGGTTTCAATAATGCTCTCGGCCATCACACCGGTTGATGTCTATGTAGATAATGTTAAAGTTTATCCGGCTGACTAGTGGGCAGGAGTGATATTAACTAACAATAAAGATTTAATATGATGAATTATATAAATAAAGGAATCGGCGTTTTGCTGATTGTGGTCCTCATTGTTTCTTGTAAGGAGGATGAGAGTCCCAACCCTACCGGTCTGTCAGAGATCACTTTATCGAGCTTTTCCGCAACAGCGGGAGGAGATGGCACGATCATTACAGTTAAGCCATTGTCTATTGGAGCCTCATCTTATGTGGTGGATTTTGGAGATCCAAATAGCGATTCGGATGTCATAACCATTGAAGGACAAGGAAATGCTGCTTCTTATGATTATCCTAATGAAGCAGCACAAGTTTCGTATACGATAACAGTAACCGCAAAATCTAATGCCGGTCTCACAGACGTTACAATGGCAGAAGACATTGTTGTTACGCATACGGTAGTACCATCAATAAGTACTGTACCTGCATCTCCAACATTAAGGGATGCTAATGTATTTGCACTCTTTAGTGACGGCTTTGAGTTTGGCGGTGATGTCTATTCCTGGGAACATGGGGAGGATGCAGCAGGTGGAACAGTGGTATCAGTTGGTGGAAATGATGTAGTTCAATTTTCAAGGTTGGGCAGTACACCTGGTGTCCTTTCTGTTGGAACGATTGAAACTGCCAATGCTTTTCTGGATGGAGTTGCAGCTACAAATATTCATTTTGATGTCCATGCCGATTTTGCAGAAGGGGTTGATGTACTGAAAGTAACACTTGTTAATAGCGGTGCCTCACAGTCTTATGTAGTAGATGGTTTAGCACTGACAGATGGAGAATGGGTTAGCTTTGATTTCGACCTGGCTACAGACTTTTCAGCTGCAGTTACTGCCATTGACCAAATCAAGTTTGAGCTTGGCACTGGTGGAACCGCAAAGGATCATGCAACGATTTCTGTAGACAATGTTTACCTGTACAAAGATCCTACCTCAGTGATTCTAAATGGTGACTTTGAAAATGGTCAGGACATGTGGAAGTTCCCCATTTTCACAGATGGAACGACTAATCCATATGGCTCAAGTTCAGATGGCTCTAACCTGGATTACGACGGTAATGATACGGGCAGTAAAACAGCTGGAGCAAAATGGAGTGGAAGTCAATCCGGAGGAGAATTTAGAAGTGCTGATTCCAGATACGCATACCAGGAACTCACTTTAACACCCAATACCAATTATATCCTACAATATCAATATGCGATAAAGGATGACAGTGGTGACGATCCGATAGGAGGCAGAAGAGTGGTTGGGTTAATTATGGATGGCTACTACGTTGATGGAGCTGATGCTGTAGATGAGTTGGGTTCTAATAACCTGGGTTATCATGAAGGATTTGTTGCCGAGGGAAAATTCTCAGATACGGTGGGTGGTGCTGGCACTTTGGTTAACATTCCGTTCACCTCTCCTGCTAGTGGAGAAGTATCTATCATGTTTTATGCCGTGACTCCGGTAGATGCTTACATAGACAATGTGAAAGTTTTGTTGAACTGATTGGATTTTAGCCTTCTGATAATAAAGTATCAGAAGAAATTACCCGGGTGGAATGGCCCGGGTAATTATTTTATTTCCTTGATTTCAAGGTAAATATCAGATAAATTAAAAGAATATAGCTAAAGGCTTTATGCATAAATTAACCCACCTTTCCCTATTCATACTTCTTCTGGTTCTGACCCGCTGTGGTTCAGTAAATGGGGATAAAAATCTTGTAAAGAATATTGATGAATTTAACCAGGCTATAGTCAATGCCCAACCTGGTACAGTCATTACCATGGCCAATGGTGTATGGACGGATGTGGAACTTATAGTGAAAGGAAGAGGAGAGAAGGACAACCCCATCACGCTACAGGCTGAGACACCAGGTAAAGTGCTCATTGAAGGTCAATCTTACCTGGAGTTATCAGGAGAGTACCTGGTAATTTCGGGGTTGGTGTTTCAGAATGGGTATACGCCCACCAGTACCGTCATTTCTTTTAGAACAAGCAGCGATGAAATAGCCAATAATTGTAGGGTGACTAACTGTGTCATCAAAGATTTTAGCAACCCTGAGCGATTTGAGTCAGATTTCTGGGTGTTGATGTATGGAAAAAACAACATGTTTGATCACAACAGCCTGATTGGTAAACGGAACCTTGGGGTGACCATGGCCATCCGGTTAAATACAGAGGAAAGCAGGGAGAATAATCACATTGTAGAATACAACTATTTCGGGCCACGCCAGATACTTGGATCAAATGGTGGGGAAACTTTTAGAATCGGTACCAGTCATTATTCCAGAACATATTCCAATACCATTGTCAGAGGCAATTACTTTGACCGTACCAATGGAGAGCATGAAATCATATCCAATAAATCGTGCGGCAATGAATTTCGTGACAACGTATTCTTTGAATGCCAGGGCACTCTGACCATGCGTCACGGGCATCATACCCTGGTAGAAAACAATTATTTCCTTGGAAACAGGAAACCCAATACAGGCGGTATCAGGATCATCAATGAATATCAAACAGTAAGGAAAAACTATCTCTATGGGTTGACAGGATACCGGTTTCGAGGTGCGCTGGTGATCATGAATGGCGTACCGAACTCCCCAATTAATCGCTACAACCAGGTAGTGGATTCTCACATGCAAAACAACCTGGTGATTAACTCGGATTACATTCAGCTATGCGCCGGAAGTGATGAAGAGCGTTCTGCGGTGCCTGTAGGATCTTCCTTCACCAATAACCTGATACTGGGCACTACCAATCCGGAGCCCTTTACAATTTATGATGATGTATCGGGAATTGAGTTTGCAGGAAATGTGATGAGTAAGGGAACAAAACGTCCTTTTGAGCAAGGCTTTTCTTATACCAGCACATCCCTCGAGAAGAATAAGCATGGCTTGCTGGTTCCTTCGGATGACCTTTTGGAGAGTATTGATTTTGGGGATGTAACGCTTCCTGTCACCAAAGAGGAGGTAGGTGCTTCTTATTTTCCAAAGTCTGATGAAACCATTTCTTTTGGAAGTAGCCAGACCATCGAAGTACCAGCCGGGGCGAATACATTGATCGAAGCTTTGGAAGCCTCTCAACCCGGATCTATACTGAAGTTGGAAAATGGCGGAGAATATTTACTGACCAAATATGCCATCGTTAAGCATCCCGTTTCTCTGATCACACCAGAGGGGGATAAAGCAACTATTCTTTCTGAAAAGCAAACCTTCTTCAAGATTGAAAACGGAGGTGCCCTCCAGTTTGATAACATAAGGTTTGACGGAGCTCAGTCTCCTGACTATGTAGGCAATAATGTGATCAGCACAAGTAAGTATTCGATGAATATAAACTACGCGCTGGTAGTTGAGAATTGTGAAGTGAAAGACCTGGATAAGAATCATTCCTTTGACTTCTTAAAGGCGTATAAAGACACATTTGCCGATTCCATTCAGATCATCAATACAACTATGAGCAATATCACCGGACACATCATTTCTCTTGACATGGAGACTGAGGATCGGGGTATTTACAATGTAGAAAACCTCAAGATAGAAGGATCTGCATTTACTGACGTTCAGGGAGCCATTGCAAACATCTATCGCGGGGGGACCGATGAAAGTACCTTTGGACCCATTGTTGAAATATCAGAAGTTGAGGTGACAGGTAGTGGGATGGGCAGCCGCAACAAGCTAGGATCGTCATTCAGATTCCATGGAGTTCAAAAACTAATTGTAAATAATGTGGAAGTGATGGAAAGTGAAAAGTTCGACCTCTTTATGACAAATGGCGAACCAATTACTCAACTCACCAACATCACATTTATCAACTCCAAAGGTCTCAAAACAAATGGAGAGCCCTATCAAGCTGAAAATATCATTAACCAATGAAACTAGCCCCAATCATATTAATCATTTGTCTGATACTCTCCTGTAAGGAGCAGGATCAGTCGATTACGGAGGCACACCCCAACCTTATTCTGACCATGGATGGTGTTCGGTCGATAAGATCTAATTTGGGTAAAATCCCTTTATTTGATCAGTCCCTTGAGGAGGTCCGCACACAGGTAGATACTGAGATTGAATCAGGCATTGATGTCCCAGTTCCAAAGGACCTCGCTGGTGGGTATACCCATGAACGTCACAAGGCTAATTTCTTCACTATGCACAAGGCTGGTGTACTTTTTCAAATCACCGGGGAAGAAAAATATGCTGTATATATCCGGGACATGCTTCTGGCATATGCTAAAATGTGGCCAACGATTGGCAAGCACCCGGCGGAGCGGTCATATGCAAGAGGTAAAATTTTTTGGCAATGTCTAAACGATGCAAATTGGCTGGTTTATACGAGTCAGGCTTATGATTGTATTTATGACTGGCTTGATAAAGAAACAACGGCTAAGCTGAATAAGGAATTGTTCAGACCTTATGCGGAATATATCTCCGTTGAAAATCCACAATTCTTCAATCGGATCCATAATCACAGTACCTGGGGAAATGCAGCAGTTGGCATGATTGGTTTGGTGATGGGTGATCAAGAGCTCGTTGAATGGGCATTGTATGGGTTGGACATCCAGGTGCCAGGAGACATAGTAAAGGACAATGATGGGGGTGACATTCAATTGGAGGGACAAAAAGAAGCAGGGTTCTTAGCGCAGATAGATCATTCATTCTCGCCAGATGGATATTACACAGAGGGTCCATATTATCAACGATATGCCATCTACCCTTTCCTGATTTTTGCTGAGGGGCTCGCCAATAAGATGCCTGAACTTGAAATTTTGAATTACAGAGATGGACTCCTCATCAAAGCAGTTGATGCCCTGATTAATCAAACGAATACGGCTGGAGAGTTTTTCCCTATCAATGATGCACAAAAGGGTATGTCTTTGAAGTCCCGGGAGCTGGTCAATGCAGTTAGCATGGCCTATCACTATGGGGGGAATGACCCTCAGCTACTTTCAATTGTGGAGAGTCAGGGTCGTGTTCCACTCAATGATTCAGGACTGGATGCTGCCAAAGCCATTGCTGAGGGTAAAGCAGAGCCCTACAACTACAAGAGCATGGAATTGAGTGATGGGGCCAATGGTGATGAAGGTGCCATTGGGATTATAAGAAGCGATGATCTAACACTGGTTATGAAGTATGCTAAGCACGGCATGGGACATGGCCATTTCGACCGGTTGGGTTTTCTGCTTTACAATGGGGCCGATGAGGTGATCCAGGATTACGGGGCAGCCAGATGGGTCAATATAGAGCACAAAGACGGAGGAGGCTATCTGAAAGAAAATAATTCCTGGGCAAAGCAGACTGTTGCTCACAATACACTGGTTATTGACAAAGATTCTCATTTTGATGGAAGGGTAAGAGATGCCGATAAGACATCAGGGACACCTTACTATTTTATGGCAGGAGACCAAATCCAGGTTGTCAGTGCAAAGGAATTGAATGCCTATGAAGGTATTCCGATGCAACGCACGATGGCAGTAGTGAAGGTTGATGAATTGGAAAACCCGCTGGTGATAGATCTTTTCACAGTTCGGGCTCCGGAAGGGACCAGATATGATATGCCGCTCTACTACAAGGGGGAACTCATGTCTGCAAATGAAGAATTCAAAGTAAATAATGACCTCACTCCAATGGGCATGCATGATGGATATCAGCATCTGTGGATAGAGGCGCAAACTGAGCTGAAGGGAGACGTCTTTAGCATGACATGGTTCAATAAAATGAAGTTTTACACGGTGACTTCTGTCGCTCGACATGGGGATCAGTTGTTGCTCACAAGAATTGGTGCCAACGATCCCAATTTCAACCTCCGCAGGGATCCTGGGCTCATACTCCGAAGAACAGCTGGCAATACTGTTTTTACCAGCCTGTATGAGATGCATGGACGTTATAACTATTCCGATGAAATTCCGATCAATTCCTTCACCTCCATTGCAGATGTGGAGATATTATATGAATCGGCAGATTATGTAGCCATTCAATTTGAGTTGAAATCAGGAGAAAAGTATCAGTTTGCGTTTTCGCAAAAAGATAAAGAAGAATCTTCCAGTCATACCATTAATGATGGTGTGGAGCTGACATGGAAAGGAGTTTATGACTTTAGAAAAATTACCAATTAGAAATATAAATATTCAATGATGAAGAGAAACAGCGAAAAGTACATACTCACAGATAAAATGGAATGGGAAGACCTGGGGGGTGGCGTTTCCAGGAAATTTTTAGGATACGACAACCAGATCATGATGGTGCTGGTAAAATTTGAGGAGGGTGCCCTGGGATCACCCCATCAGCATTTTCATACCCAGACTACCTATTGCGTTGAAGGTGAATTTGAGTTCACCATCGATGGAGTAAAGCAAATTGTGAAAGCCGGAGATGGTGTCTATATCGAGCCCAATCTTTTGCACAGTGCGAAGTGTCTGAAAGCCGGAAAGCTTATTGATGTCTTCAGTCCGGTTCGTGAGGACTTTTTAGACGGCTCAGGCGTGTCATACTTTGGTAAAAAATAACATTGTATTTGATATTCAATCAATCTAAACCTGTGATATTATGAAAATGAAAGGACTCAGATGGTGGATAATAGGACTTGTATGTCTGGCAACCATCATCAATTATATAGACCGTTCTGCTTTGGCTATTATGTGGCCGGACATTTCGGATGACCTGGGCATGGACAAAAACGACTATGCACTCATTCTGAATGTTTTCTTAGTTGCCTATGCAGTTGGTCAGTCACTATCTGGTAAGATGTTTGACAAGATAGGTACCAGGTTTGGATTTATTGTCTCTATCACTGTTTGGGGAATCGCTACCGCTCTGCATGCTTTTGCAAGAGGAGTACTATCATTTAGTGTTTTCCGGGTGTTGTTAGGTTTAGGTGAAGCAGGAAACTGGCCGGGAGCTGTAAAAAGTAATGCAGAGTGGTTTCCTGTCAAAGAACGGGCCCTCGCTCAGGGTATTTTTAATTCCGGAGCAGCTATGGGTTCTATTGTGGCACCTCCGGTGATTGCCATCGTTTGGTTGGCCATTGGATGGAAAATGACATTTGTCCTCTTAGGCCTTTTGGGCTTACTATGGGTAATTCCCTGGTTTATCATCAATAAGGCAGTTCCATCTAAACATCCATGGATCAGTGAGGATGAGAAAAAGCATATCCTGGCAGGCATCGAGGAGAAGGACGAGGACGCCAAGAAGCCTGGCTTAAGCATGTCGGCTATCGTATCTCATAAGGAATCATGGGCGGTTCTGGTCTCCAGGTTTTTTATCGAGCCCATCTGGTGGCTTTTTGTGGGTTGGATGCCGATCTACCTGGCCGATGTTTATGGGTTCAACGTAAAGGAGATAGGCTTTTTTGCCTGGGTGCCATATGTGGGTGCAGCGTTGGGTAGTTTGAGTGGTGGATACTTTTCAGGCAAGCTCATGATGGGAGGAGCATCGGTTGACAAGGCAAGAAAGAAAACGGTACTGACAGGATGTGTGATCATGTTTTTAGGTCTTATAGCCACCATATTGTATGCAAATACACCTTTGAAGTTTGTGGTGATTGTGGCTTTTGTGCTGTATGGCTTCCAGTTTGTGATTTCCAACATCCAGACCATTCCAAGTGATTTGTTTAGTGGGAAGTCGGTTGGATCATTGGCTGGATTAGGAGGTACCGTAGGGATTTTCTCAGTGATCATTATGAATTTTTTGGTTCCGGTGATCACCGAGACCTATTCATATACTCCTGTTTTTGTCATGATAGCAGTATTTGTCCCACTGTGTTATTTGTCCATCCTGTTTTTTGCAAAGGAGATAAAGCCAATTGGATAAAATTAAATTATAAAACGAGTAAATAAAAAGTAGAAAAATGTCAGAGAATAAAATAGCGATAGTTACAGGTGCAACTGGAGGAATTGGTTTCGCGGTTGCTAAGCGTTTAGGTAAAGATGGTTACACAGTTATTTTAAATGGGATAGAAGATGAAGTTGGCAAGCAGCGAGTAGAAGAGTTGGCTAAAGATGGGATTAAAGCTGAATATTATGGATTTGATGTGACAAAAGAAGATGAAGTAACTGCCAACATTAAAGCCATTGGAGAAAAATACGGTAGAATAGATGTGCTGGTCAACAATGCCGGTGGATTAGGCGGTCGGTCAAGGTTTGAGGAAATGACCACGGAATTTTACCGATTTGTCATGGCACTAAACCTGGATTCAGTATTTTTTACATCAAGAGCTGCTATTCCTTATCTGAAGAAGGGAGAAGACGCAACAATTATCAACTACACATCAAATGCAGGTTGGAATGCCGGAGGACCCGGTGCAGGGATCTATGGTACCTCCAAAGCTGGCGTGCATGCCATCACAAGAGCATTGGCAAAGGATTTAGCTGAATATGGAATCAGGGTAAATGCGGTGTCTCCGGGTACCATTGATACGCCATTCCATGCACAGATCAAAGAAACCAAACCGGAGGTATTTGCTTCATGGAAGAATAGCATTTTGCTGGGAAGACTGGGTGAGCCTGAAGAAGTGGCATCTGTTGTGTCATTCCTGTCTAGTAAAGATGCATCATTTATCACTGCTGAGACCATACAAATAGGTGGAGGCCAGGCATTAGGAATATAGATTATTATTAAAACCATATTCAATGAAATTAGAAGGAAAAGTAGCGGTAGTTACTGGTGGAGCACGTGATATTGGACAGGCGGTCTGTATCAAATTAGCGAAAGAAGGAGCCAAAGTAGTGGTCAACTATTTTGGCAGTAAAAAGCATAGTGAAGACACACTTGCTGCAATAAAAGCAGTGGGTGGGGAAGCCATCGCTGTACAGGCTGATGTGACTAAACAAGCAGATATTGACAACATGGTGGCCAGGACAAAAGAGGCTTTCGGCGATCGGGTAGATATTCTTGTTAACAATGCAGGTGGTCTTTTTGCGAGAAAAACGATTGAGGAGATTGATGAGGATTACTACAACCTGGTAATGGATGTAAATTTCAAAGGGACCGTGTTTGTTACCCAGGCCTTCAAGCCTCTGATGGGTAAAGGTGGGGCTATTGTTAACCTGGCATCACAGGCGGGACGCGATGGAGGAGGTCCGGGAGCAGCTATTTATGGGGCTTCGAAAGGTGCGGTGATGACTCTGACTCGTAACTGGGCTAAAGAACTGGGCCCGCAGGGCATCCGCATCAATGCAGTTTGTCCGGGCATGATTGCTACAAAATTCCATGATGATTTTACCAAGGATGAAGTGAGGGCTAAGGTAGCAGGTAATACGCCATTGAGACGAGAAGGACAGGCTGAAGAAGTAGCTGATTTGGTGGCTTACCTGGCCGGACCTGAATCCACTTTCATGACAGGTAATAATGTTGACATCAATGGGGGACTTGCTTTCTCATAAATGAATTTTTCAGGAAAACTGAGTCAGGTATCTCCTTAATCGGTAGGGGATACTTGTCAGTTTCCGGATGTCGCAGCTCTGGAGTTGGTGAAAATTTTGAAGAAGTGTCAAAAGTGATTTTTTCGGTCTTGAACAGAATACTCGCGACTATTTTATTGGTTGTAGTTTCAAGCTGCGCAGTGGCTGGTCAAAGTATGGATAATTTTTTTCCATGGTGCATTGTTGCGTACGATTCAAAAGAGCGGACCCCCGAAGAAAGGGTAGCGCTGCTGTCAAACCTGGGTTTTACCAAGTATGCCTATGACTGGCGGGATCATCACCTGGATGATATGTCGACCGAGATGAGCTTGATGAAAGAGGCGGGGATTGAAACGATTGCCGTTTGGCTATGGCTAAATGCCTCTCGGGATTCGGTGGGTCACCTGAGCATGGCAAACAAAAGGGTTTTTGAGATTTTGCAAAATACCAACACTGAGACCACCATTTGGATGAGTATGAGTCCTAATTTTTTTGAGGACCTAAGCCAGTCAGAAGCCATGAAGAAGGGCCGAGAATTTGTCCAATTTATTGCTGATGAAGCACGTAAAATCAATTGTTCGGTGGCACTCTACAACCACACCGGTTGGTTTGCTGATACATCGAATCAAATTGAGATCATAGAGGCACTACCAACGCATGATATTAGGATCGTTTATAGTTTTCATCATGCCCAAGCGGATGCAGAACGATTCAGTGAAATAGCCGGAAAAATTGCTCCTCACCTTGTGGCAGTAAATCTCGGAGGAGTGAAAAAAGAAGGCCCAAAAATCATCACGATTAGTGAGGGTGACTTTGAAAAAGACATGATTGATCAGCTGATCAAAGTTGGTTATAAAGGGCCTTGGGGCATTTTAGATCATGTGGAAGGAAAGGATGCTAGGGAAGTATTAAGGGCCAACATTGAAGGGCTAAGGTCTTTGAAAATTGAGGGTTTCTGATATGAAATATCGCTTCGGCCACCGTCTGAAATTTTTGGTCAAGAGGACCTGTGGGTAGATTTTGTTTAAATCAGATCATAAGACAATGAACATTTTAATCCGTGTGTTTTTGCTATCAATCCTGATCGTATCATTGGTATCCTGTACTACCAGATCAAATAAAGAAACGGGTAAGGACAATGGAGAGACAGATTCACAGGAAGGTATATCCAAATCTCCAGGAGAGGTAATATCCTCCCTTGACCAGTGGAGTATTTTGCTGGGTAATGGAGAGCGCAGGAAAGATTTAAAGAATTTTAAACATGCAGACTATTTCTATACGGTAAATGACGGATCTGATTGGGTGGTCTACAAGGCACCGAATGGAGGGGTGACTTCACCTAATTCACACAATACCAGGACAGAATTAGGTCAAAAGGACCATTGGAACCCTAAAACGGGAGGTAAATTGACAGGTACCTTAAAGGTAATGCACGTTTCTACCTCAGGAGATGCCCGGGTTGCAGCATCATACTCCGTTGTTGTTGGTCAGATACACAGTGGAGACGGACACGAAAATGAGCCACTAAAGATCTTTTATAAAAAATTTCCTGGGCATACCAAAGGCTCTGTTTACTGGAATTATGAGATCAATACTGCAGGTGATAATGATAAAAGATGGGATTTTTCTAATGCTGTTTGGGGCTACGATATGTCCGTCATCGGAACAGCGCCTGATGCTTACCCTGCTGAGCCGGAAGATGGTATTGAATTGGGGGAAGTGTTTAGCTACGAGGTTAACGTGTATGAGGGCATCATGTACCTCACCTTTAAAAGTGAGGGTCATGAGACAAAAACTTTCACTAAAAACCTCATTAAATCCGAGTACATAAACAAATCAGATATTCCACAGCAGATCACGACGCTTTATAGTGTGATCGGCAGGGATGGAACTGAGCAACCCAATGCTTACGAGGGAGAATTACAATTTTTCAAGCAAGGTGCTTATAATCAGTCCAATGGTAGGGATCCTGAAACAAATATGGTTTGGAGTACTGGCTCCGAAACATACAATGGGGACATGGCTCAACAATATGCCAATGGCTGTTATGCTGAAGTTTGGTTTAGCACATCATCTCTTGGACCGGGTACTGCACCTTAACCCAATGCAGGAAGTGAATATTACATTAAGTAAAAGCATCAAAAAGAAAACAAAATAGATACCCAAATGAATAATACAAAGCTCACCCTTTTCCTGACGTTGATTTTATGGATTCATCTGATAGTGAACGCTCAGATCTCATTCCCCAAAGTTCAACCGGAAAATGGAAATTTCAACAGGCCACTGGCTGGTCAGGTCCTGGATGTTTCACCCCCTGGATTTTGCTGGTGGAGGGCCGCTCCGAGAGGAGAGGTCAGCTACCGCCTACGAATTCAAAAAGCTTCGGGTGATTTGGTATATCAATCAGGGTTACTTGCAGACCCGGTGCATGTACCCGATCAGGTGTTGCCTCCCGGGAGCTATCAGTGGATTGTTGATGCTTTGGATCAAGCAGGTAAGGTAGTGACTTCACGGGAGACTCAGGACTTTAACATCAGTGAAGATGCATTTAAACTGCCATGGGTACAGCCTAAAGAGTTATTAAGTCGGGTGCCGAAGGAACATCCCAGGTTATTATTCCCCAAATCCAGGCTCAATGAAATACGCGCTTCACTCAATGATGCTCGTAAGCAAACTTTTGAAGATATCAGAAAAACCGCTGATGAGGCGCTGAGGCTGGAGCTTATGGAAAAACCTGACTTTGATAAATATGATATTGAGACCGAGTACCCAGCGCGCAGAACAGCTTACCGTGCCTCCTATCATGAATTTACCAGTATTTATAATCGCGGTATGATCCCGATGGCCCTGGTGTATGTTTTGACTGGAGAGGAAAAATATGGTCTGGCAGCCAAAAAGCATTTGCTCAATCTGCTGGATTGGGAGCTTGACGGAGTGGCATCACTCGATGAAAGTTTTGACGAGATTGGACTACGCATTGCACGAACTGCCGCGCAGGCTTATGACTGGTTGTATGATTTAATGACAGATGAGGAACGTGAAGCGGTAAAACAAATGCTCATCGCACGAGGGGACCAGATGCTGGACAGACTGGAAAGAAGGGATTTTTTACACAAATCGGCATATAGTCATGATGGTAGACTGCCAGGATATCTATTGGAATTTTCCATTGCCCTGGCTGAAGAAGAGCGTGCCGAAGTATGGATGGATTATGCCATGCGGGCCTTGCTGACCGTATTTCCACATTGGGGAGGTAAAGATGGCGGATGGGCCGAGGGGGTCAATTATGCGCTTTCTTACAATGAGCGATTTATCACTCCATTGCAATCACTCTATGAAGCGACTGGTTACAACCTGTGGGAAAAATCTTATTTCCGGAATATGCGCCATTTCCTGGTTTATTGTGTGTCCCCGGTTGGTGAGATCATGCCTTTTGGGGATAATGAGCACCATCCCATTAGCTACAGGGGAGGTGACCTGCATGCTATCCTGAAATTCCATTCGCTCCTGCATAATGATGCTGATACGCGGTGGTGGATAGAACAGCTTGATACAGATCGGACTACAGACCGCTTCAACGCCATGCATGAAATCATCCTTGAGGATAAACTGGATGCTAATGAACCATCTTCAATGAAGCCGGATAGAGCCTTTCATGGGATTGGGTGGGCTGCACTCCATTCCGATATCCTGAGTCCGGAAAATGACTTGATGGTGTTGTTTAAAAGCAGCCCCTATGGATCGGTTAGCCATAGTCATGCCGATCAAAACAGCTTTGCCATTATGAAAGGAGGGAAAGCACTGGCCAATACAAGTGGTGCACGATATCCTCAGCACCAGTCCCCGTTTCACTTTCAGTACTCCAACCTGACAGTGGCTCACAATGCGCTGCTGATCAATGGTGAAGGTCAGATTGATCGGAGTGCCCTGGCTAATGGTCGTATCGCCGATTTTAAGAGTACCGCTCATATGGGGTATGTCGCGGGGGCTGCTGAGAACTGTTATGGAGATCGATTGGACTACTATCAACGGCATGTCATCATGATCCGCCCGTCTATTATCCTGGTGGTGGATGATCTATCCGGCTCTCAACCCATAGAAGTAGATTGGCTGTTGCATTCAAGGGAGGAAATTCTACTGGATCCCGAAAACCAAAGCATTGAATCCTTTCGAAAGGGGGCGTCTATGAAAACTCAACTGATTACTCAGGGAGAGTTTGATTTTTCCGTCACCAATGAATGGCCCATTGACCCTAAAAAGGATTATCCCATGGTCACTGCTGAGCCACCTGCTAAAGAATGGCATTTTACGGGATCCCCCAATCAAAAAACAAATAAGCGGAGGATAGCAGCCATCATGACCATCAAAGAGGATGGAGATTACCCTACATGCAAATGGGAAATGGTTGACGGAAAGATTAATCTAGCCGGCAATTTCGGTAAAGACAAATGGTCCGGGGTGATTAACATGGACACCAATTCAAAGAAGGGTGATTATTTGCTGGACCTGTTCTATGAGCCTGCCTCAGGCCCAAAAGAAACAATCAGGGTTGTCAGATAATGAACTATTGTAAGCTCAGACATATCCTATTTGGTTCATTAATTGTTTTGACACAGAATGTCGGGGCTCAGCCCTATGAATCGCCATCAGACATCCCCAGATTGCGATCCTTCCTGGGTGGGTGTAAACTGCAGGCACCTACCAGTTCTACCGCGGCTACATCAGCTGAATTGATGGATGGCTACTCATCCAGCCAGTTTTTTGTGGTGGAAGGAGACAAAATAGCTTTCAACCAATCAGGGCAAAGCAATCGGACGGAGCTCCGACATGAGACCAACTGGAATCTCACAGACGGAGATCGCTCGTTTCATGGAAGACTGAAGTTTGTGGAGCAAACTTGTGATCAGGTGACCGTCGTGCAAATTCATGACGATGCCAATGCAGGTAACGGACCCAATAAGCCACTCCTGAGGATATATAGGCACCTGACCAAATCACCAGCAAACCATCTATGGGCAGCGATTAAGACAGATGTAGTTGGTGTCAATACCACCCATGTAGACCTGGGATTGGCACTAACCGATTATTTCGATTGGGAGGTGCTTCTGGTGAATGGGGAGCTAATCATCAACATTGAGGGTGTTGAAATGGCCAGAGAGGACGTTTCCTTTTGGAGTTTTCCTAGCTATTGGAAGGCCGGGGTATATCTTCAAAATGATGGGGAGGCTACTGTCTATTTCGATAAACTCTACCTCGATGGGCAAGAGGTGTTGTCTACGGAGGAAGATATTCCTGGGCCTATCAATATTTACCCCAATCCAGCGGAGTCATTTACTACGATTGATATTGGGGAAAAGCGTTTTCTGCATGGTACCATGACCCTGTTTAATGTGTCTGGAGAGATTCAAAAACAGATGACTATTACCAATCAAAAAATGGAGTTGAACATGCCAGATAAAGCTGGTCTATATTTGGTTAAAGTTGAAAAAGGGGGCATTATAAATACCTTTAGAGTAATTAAAAGGTGATGGATATCAGCTTTTTCATTAAACAAACATTATGAAAAGATTTATCAAATTTCTGCTTTCCTTCGGACCCGGGATTTTTGCTATTGGTTATACCATAGGAACCGGAAGTGTAACCTCCATGATAGTGGCAGGTAATTCTTTCGGTATGGATCTGCTGTGGGTGCTGTTTTTCAGCTGTTTGTTTTCCGGAGTACTCATTTTTGTCTCAGGGTATTACTATTTGGCCTCGGGAGAAACTTTGCTTTTTGCCGTACGCAAACATCTCCCGCTGGGAAAGTTCATTGCCATAGCCATCATCATCACGGTAGGGATCGGACAATGGAATTCGCTGATTGGAATTTTAGGCATTACTTCCAATGTCATTTTTGAGATCCTCCAAATCAATTTTCCGGGGATCAGCGAAAATCAATACTTCGTGGTTCTAGGCTTAGCTATCTTGATCATCGGTGTCTTTTACATACTTCTTCTAAAAGGTAATTATACCCTGTTCGAAAAAGTACTGGCCATATTCGTTTCGATGATGGGGCTGTCCTTTGTCTTCACATTGTTCTTTGTTTTTCCCATGCCTGCGGAGATCATTATGGGACTCATCCCCAAGATACCAAAAGTGGAAGGAGCAGGTATTCTGGTTGCTGCTTTTGTTGGCACGACAATGGCCGCCGCTACCTTTTTGTCCAGGCCCTTATTTATTCAGGGGAAAGGGTGGACTTTGGCGGATGCCAAAATACAGAGAAACGATTCCATTGTTGCGGCCATATTGATTTTTGTAATCAGTGGATCAATCATGGCAGTGGCAAGTGGTAGCCTGTATGGATCAGGTAAAGAAATCACCAATGTTTTGGATATGTCAGGCTCACTTGAGCCCTCCGTCGGAAGATTCGCTGTTTCCATCTTTTTCGCAGGAACGTTGAGTGCCGGATTGTCATCCATCTTTCCCATCCTCATGATTGTGCCGCTGATGTTGGCTGATTATTCATCAGGAAAACTTGATGTGAGTTCGAGAAGATTTAGAATCGTGACAGCCGTGGCCAGTGTAATTGCTTTAACCGTACCTGTGTTTGGTTTCAATCCCATCCAGGGTCAGATATTCACCCAGGTATTTAATGTATTTGGACTGCCATTGGTGGTCATAAGTCTGCTGGTTTTATGGAATCGAAAGGTTTCGGGACTTCCATCCAATCGGGTTTGGACAAATGTAATCATGATAGCAGCCCTGGTTTTTTCCATAATTATAGCAATTACCGGCTTAGATGTCATATTTAATTAGCGCATTATGAAAATCATACTATCTATTTCTTTTTTGGTTTTAACACAGCTATTACCTGCACAAACAAGGTACAATGTCTCATCTCAGACAGAATTTAATACAGCTCATAGTGCGGCAATCACTGGTGACTCCATTGTTTGGGCTTCCGGGGTATATGAAGATGTGTTTATGGATATCCCCAAAAATGGTCTCATTGTCACAGCAGCTGTTCCGGGGACAGCCATATTTAAGGGGGAATCAAAAGTGGAGATCGATGGAGATAACGTGACCCTTAGTGGACTGCAATATATTGGGGGAAACATAGGCACCAGTCATGTCATTCGCATTTGGGGAAGTGATGTGCTGATAACCCAAATCAATATTGCAGATTATACCTGCTATAAATACCTGATCGTAGACGAGGACAGCAGAAGAACAACGATCAGTTACAGCAATTTTGAAAACCGACTTAATCTCGATGATCAGAACATCTTATCCATTCTTGTGCATGATACCGAGCCCGGTTATCATAAAATTCAATATTGCTCATTTAAGAATTTTGAGGGCACAGGCAATGACCTGGGAATTGAACCGATCAGAATTGGAGTGAGCACTCAGGCAGAGTTTGACAGTCGTGCAATCGTAGAGTATTGTTACTTCACTAACTGTGATGGAGACGGTGAATTGATCTCTAATAAGGCTGCCCAAAACGTAATCCGCTACAATACTTTTGAGAATAACTCCAAAGCTGAGCTGGTCTTAAGGCATGGAGATGAAGCCATCGTCTATGGCAATTTCTTTCTCAACAACATGGGAGGTGTAAGAGTAAGGGAAGGCTCCAACCACTTCATCTACAACAATTACTTTGAGGGTTTGGAAAGACGCTCTATTTACCTGCAAAATGAGCAGTCCGATCCACTCTCGGATATTCACATTTATTACAATACCATCGTCAATTCGGCCGAGGTGATTTTGGGTGGAAATGGAGGAAGCTATCCACCAGCCAATGTCACTTTTGCTAATAACATTTTTGCGGATCCGGTTGATCAACTATTTGAAGATCCTACCGGAAGTGAAACATGGCTTGGGAATATATCCAGGGGTGCTTTGGGGATGAGTGCCCCAGGTGGCATCGAGGCAACAGATCCCGGATTGACCATTAATACTGAAGGTTTCGCCCAGATAACAGACTCAAGTCCGGCCATCAACAGCGCGGTTACTGGTTACCCAGCCATACCTGGTTTCGAAGGGTTAGCTTATGACTCATTGGTTTCTTTAGATCTTATGGGACAGGAAAGACCGGAATCGATAGATTTAAAAGATATTGGATCAGTAGAATATTCAGCAAGTCTGTTGGTGAAGCCTCATGTAACAGCTGAAAATACGGGGCCTTTCTACCTCCGTGATGAAAACACAACGGAAGTCAAAATCGCAGAAACAGTAGGCGGTGAAATTATCCTGGATCCTGCCTATGATAAGTATGTAATTGGTTCTGTAATCACGGCAACAGCTGTGCCAGCCAGTGGATTTGATTTCGGTAGTTGGTCAGGGGATGTACAGAGAGATGAAAACCCAATACAATTTACGGTTTCGGAAGGGATAGAAATTGATGCTGAATTCGTTCCTGAACCACTCAGTGTGCTTTCTGACAAATCAATGAGCGTTTATCCCAATCCTACAGATGATAGTCTTGTAGTGGAATGGCCTGATTTTCAGTATACTAACGCTTCTGTAGAGATTATTTCACTTAATGGTAAGAAAGTTATGGAAATGGAAAAGCTGTTGAAGTCTCCTACAGATTTTAGCTTCAGGATTGATGTGGCAGGATTAAAGCCAGGGACCTATTTACTAAAAACTATTTTTTACTCGAAAAAGGGCCGGTCTTCTTATTCAAGCCAGGTGAAGTTTATCAAGAACCAGTAAAACAAAAATTGTATTATGAATAATAATCAAATAACTAAAATCATGCGCCTTTTGAAGTGCAGGAAAGCCCTTGGAGTGTATTTCGTTTTGGGTATCATGGCCATGTCATGCTCTTCGGGTACCAATTCTCCTGAAATTGTTGTTCAGGACTTGAAGATGGAGATTCCAGCAGGAATGCAGACATTTACAGAGGAACTACTTCCGGGAGAAATAGCCGATACCAGGATTGAGCATCTTGCTTATGTCGGACCTACCGAACAAACCATTGAACTGACAGCGGGCAGTGTAACCATGTTCTTATTTGTTAGCGGGAATGGTACCCTTCATGCAGATTCTGCCTATCAGCTAGTACCGGAATCCATTGCTATTCCTATGAACAACATCAGCCAGGTAAAGTTCGCGGTTCCTGAAGGAGAGCAACTTCACTTTCTTCAGTTTACCAAAAAGCTTTCACAACAGGATATCGAGGATCTGAAGCATTTCCCTGAAGAAAATAAATACGATCTTTATTTCACCCGGTTCGAAGATTGTGAACCCTACACGGAAAAAATAAAGAGTCCGAATACGGTAAGTCGGACCGTGCTGCCTGCAGACATTGTTCCACGCGTGTCGCTGGGAACAGTGGAAGCCCCGGGGCCGGATGCTGTGGGTGCGCATAGCCACCCGATGCTGGATCAGCTTTTTTTGGGATTGACTAACAATGACATTACGGTCTATGCAGACAGTGCATCTACCAATCTGGGGCAGTATTCATTGCTGCATATTCCTATTGGCTCCAGCCACTGGGTGACGGT
This sequence comes from Cyclobacteriaceae bacterium, assembly GCA_965228595.1. Lineage (GTDB taxonomy): Bacteria > Bacteroidota > Bacteroidia > Cytophagales > Cyclobacteriaceae > UBA7330. Next base: position 3,249,837 of record OZ245828.1, read on the forward strand.
GGAAGAAAATAAAAAGATGTACTACATGTGGATGGACTTTTTCCTCACTAAAGAGGGACAGGAGTGGCTGAAGACGCACAAGCCAGCAAGTGACAACGATGACAACTACAAACAAGATGACGAATCAGAATAAGAAAGTTGTAACATTTGGAGAGGTGATGATGCGGCTCTCTCCTCCCGGATTTGCTAAATTTTCACAGGCCAATAGCCTGGTTTTGGAATATGGCGGAGGTGAGGCCAACGTGGCCATCTCACTGGCATACTTTGGTATGCGAGCCGTTCATGTTACCCGGTTCCCTGATAATTATATTGGCAGGGCAGCAACTCAGTTTTTGAGAAGGCACTGGCTGGATACCTCAGCAGTGCAATACGGAGGAGATATGCTGGGAAAGTATTTTGTGGAAAAGGGAGCTGTCCATCGGCCGAGTAGAGTGGTTTATGAGCGGGATGGGTCTGCTTTTTCTGAAATTGATGCCAACATGTTCGATTGGGAATCCATCCTGGATGGGGCCGACTGGTTTCACTGGACAGGTATTACTCCGGGGATTTCAAAAGGGGCAGCTGAAGCCTGTAAAAAAGCCATAGAGGTAGCTAATGCAAAAGGGCTGACAGTTTCAGCAGATATCAATTCAAGAAAGAATCTATGGAATTATGGAACGAAGCCGGCCGAAATGATGCCGGACCTGATTTCAGGTACTGATATCATCATTGGTGGATATAATGACATAAAGGAAATATATAATATCGAGGTCGCCGGCTCAAAGAAAGAGAAGTTCAGCATGGCTGCACAAGCCCTGATCAAACTCTGCCCTCGCGTAAAAAAAGTATTTGATAAGGAGCGTAAGATGATCAGCGCTTCCCACAACACCATTCAAGGGGAGATGTGGGGCAATAACAGCTTTCATAAATCACCAAAACTTGATATCACTCATATTATTGATAGAATAGGGACCGGTGATGCCTATGCAGCCGGGGTAATTTATGGGCTCCTTCACTATAAAACAGATCAGGAAGCCCTCGATTTTGCCAATGCAGCCTGTGCACTGAAACATACCGTAGAGGGAGATGTGAACATGGTATCTGCAGAAGATGTGGAATTTCTGATGCAGGGAAATACCTCCGGGAAAATAATCAGGTAGGGCGCTCATTTTTTTGAGTTCGTAGGAATTGCCGATATTTATCCGATCAGCAATAAAGAGCTATAAATATGCGGTTACCAATCTTAGTTTTCTCTGTTATATGTTTGGCCCTATACACACAGTGTAGTCAGCAAAAAAGTGATCAGGCCTCCCAAAGAAGCTGGGAGCAACTTGAATGTAATGGGGCACCTCATGCCAGGCATGAATGCAGCTTTGTGGAGGCGGATGGGAGATTCTATCTGCTAGGCGGGAGAGGCATCAAACCTGTAGATATTTTCGATCCTAAAACGAATACCTGGACGCAGGGAGCTGAGCCACCCATAGAAGTTCATCATTTTCAGGCGGTGGCTTATCAGGGAAAAGTATATGTGATGGGTGGGATGACCGGAAAGTATCCGCATGAAGACCCAATTGCTCAGATCGTGATATACAATCCGGCAGAAGATGTATGGGAAATGGGAGACTCTATCCCTTCCGACCGTCAAAGAGGTGGTGCCGGTGTCGTAGTGAGTGGCAATAGCGCTTATATACTAAGCGGAATCACCGATGGGCACTGGGAAGGTCATGTGCAATGGGTGGATCAGTACAATTTTGAAACCGGTGAGTGGACAACACTACAAGATGCCCCCAGGGCTCGTGATCACTTTCATGCAGCGTTGTATGATGGCAAGATCTATTGTGCAGCTGGCCGAAATTCATCTGCAAAAACCAAGGAGACGTTTAACCTCACTATACCGGAAGTGGATGTTTACGACATAGCGACCAACTCCTGGACTACTTTACCAGCGGAGCAGAATATTCCGACTGAACGCGCAGGTACTACAGCCCTTTTCCTGGAAGATAAGTTGTTAGTCATTGGTGGTGAAAGTGCCGCGCAGGAGACTGCCCATGCAGAGGTGGAAGCTTATGACGTTTCAGAAGCAAAATGGACCAAGCTCGAAATGTTGGAAAGAGGAAGACATGGTGCCCAGGCCATACTCTATAATCAGTCAGTATACATTGCTGCCGGTTGTGGGAATCGGGGCGGTAAGCCGGAGCTGGATACGATTGAGAAGTATTAGTTCAGAACCAGTATGCTTTTCCCTAAAACTTTACTTAATATCCCATCTACTTGCGCAAGTGTTTTCGGCCAAGTCAAAAAGACTTGAGCCGAGTAGCTAGTGAAAGGAAGCCCCAAAGGGGCGAAATAATATAACGATGGGTGTCAGCCCAGCGGTTTTGAGGTACTTCATTTAAGCCCCAAAGGGGCGAAATCAACATTATTAATCAATCAGTCCCAAACATATCTTACTTTCTGTGATAGCGTACAAAGAAGGTGAACATGATCTAAATACCCTCCTACAACAATCGGATTGCATTCTAAATTCTTACATATTCCACCAATATAAGCAAATAGTTCTTCGCTGATACTTCTATCAATCAAGGGTTGCCTTCCCTTAGTGGAGTAAATGATATGGATATAGTTCTTGACCAATGATTGTGGCATAAGCAGATGTTTGATTGCGCCCTTTCAGGGCTTTGGAAGTTGGTCGAAAATTACTCAGGGCTGCGCCCTGAGGTAATTATTTCGCTCCTTTGGAGCTTAAATTAATAATTTATGAGGTATATGTCAATTAGGCAATAGCTACAGAAAGAAATAGGTCAGTAATCCATGATTGAGATTTCTTCAGCAGTATCATTCCCTACAAAAATCTCTATTGGTACACTTATCAGAAACATGAAGAGACCACAACAAAAAAGGGTTAACCATCTATGGCTAACCCTTCTTTTATAAGCTAATCCCTATTACTTAGGGCTGGTACATCTCTATCTTCTCAGGAGCAGGATCCTCTGAGAAGATGCCGATTCTATGATAGAACGTAGCAGACTCACCAGCTTCGAGTGCGAAGTTTAACTCTTCTTTCCCTTCACTGAAGATCTTTTGACCCAATGGGTTGGCTGCGAAAAGCCCATAGCCACGAGCATGCCAGTAAGTAGGGTATCCAGGGTTGTCTTTGGTGTCGTAGATCACTAAAGCAACGCTTTCACCATTGATCTGTCCTGAGAGTTTCATCCAGTCGGCACGGGTTCCCCATACATCACCACCCGTGATACCTTCGCTGCTCAGGTAGTTTCCTGTCACACCTGTGTTATCCGGATTTTCAACAACGGTGATGTTTCCTTTGGCATCTGAAAGTTCGATTTTACCATCCTGTGGCAGCTCCAGCTCTCGTGCCATCCTCACCCCGAGCATTCCTTCTTTATTATCAGTAAAAGTCACTTTTTCACCAACTGCCGTTAGGACAGTCTTACGATCTATGATCCGTACACCATCCACTACTTTGAAGGTGAAGGTTGTTTCATCATTGAGCAATTTCTTTCCGTCCATGGTAACCCAGTCAGATTGTGTTTTCAATACTGCTTCGTCACCATTTTCTGTAGAAATAACTTTGGCATGTTTCACCATGCCATATTCATCCATCTTTTCTGCGTCGATGGAGTCTGAGTTATTCCAGAAGTCGAGACCATTCACGTCTCCATAGTTGAGCCAAAGCCCCACATGGTGAGGGTGATCAACGCGCTCACCTTCTTTCTTTTTGAAAGGGAATTGCCGTGTTAGTTCATTACCCCCCTGGCTGATCAATGGCCACAAGGCTGGCTTTTTGATGTTTTCCGGGTATATGTAAGAGGTAAATAGTTTGCCTTCGATCAGTACTTCTACTTTTTCTTCAGAAGGCTTTTCAATGAGTTCGATTTTAGGTTTTTGTGTTTCTTCTTCCTGAGCTCCCTGATTGCTTGAAGAAGTACAGGCAAACAAGAGTGCGAGAGTCATCACGAGTATAGTGTTTAGATACATCATAACTATTTGGTATTCTGTTTAAATGATTTAGCTCCCAATTTTAGCGAAGCGTAATCCGTAAATTTAGATAAGATGTTGGTAAAACCCAGAAAATAGAACCGTATGCGGTTGTCTGCTTCGATCTTGTATCCCATACCTCACATATAATTCTGTTTAATTTTGATTGCAAGACAAACCATACCATTTATTCATTTCACAGGACAGCATATATTTGTCGATTGTGAATTCGACACTGATCGTTCCCTTTAACCCAAATAACACCTAGACCCATGACAGAAAAGAAATCTAAACCAGTCGTTAGCAAAGAATACCTGGTCCCATTTATTCTGGTGACTACACTTTTTGCTCTTTGGGGCTTTGCCAACGATATCACCAACCCCATGGTTGCTACTTTCAAAACCGTAATGGAGATTTCTAACGTACAGGCTTCACTGGTACAATTTGCCTTTTATGGAGGATATTTCACCATGGCCATTCCTGCTGCATTGTTTATCAAAAGGTATACCTATAAAGCTGGAATTATGGTGGGGCTTGCGCTTTACGCTGTTGGAGCTTTAATGTTTTATCCCGCCGCAAGCTATGAAGTTTTTGGTTTGTTTTTGATCTCATTGTATGTGCTCACCTTTGGTTTAGCATTTCTTGAAACCACAGCAAACCCGTTTGTCCTGGCACTGGGAGACCCCGAAACAGCCACCAGAAGGCTAAACCTGGCACAGGCTTTTAACCCCATTGGCGCATTGCTAGGGCAATTTGTAGCCATCAATTTTATTCTTGTTGCGCTACAATCCACAAATGGAGATTTTGCATCACTAGAGTTAGCTGAGAAGGCCATCATCAGAACACACGACCTGATGCTTATAAGAGATCCATATGTGGTATTGGGCTTGGTTATTGTTGGGATGATGGTTGTATTTGGGGTATCAAAAATGCCATCGAAGGGAGACAATGTCCATGACCTGAAGGTCGGTGACTCCTTTAAAAGACTTTTCTCCAACTCCACATATATGTTTGGGGTAGTTGCCCAGATGTTTTACGTAGGCGCACAAATTATGTGCTGGACCTATGTGGTGCAATACGGTGAAAGCATCGGTATGACCAAAGCCGAAGCACAGAGTTACAATCTGATAGCGACATCCTTGTTTTTAGCATCTCGCTGGATTTGTACTTTCCTGCTGAAATATGTCAGTGGTCCCAGACTGATGATGATCTTTTCGTATGGTGGTATCCTTATGATGCTGGGTACTATTTTCATCGGAGGGTCGATTGGACTTTATACATTGATTGGTGCTTCTGCATTTATGTCACTGATGTTCCCTACCATTTATGGCATCGCCCTGGATGGTCTGGGCGACGACGCCAAGCTAGGATCTGCTGGGCTCGTAATGGCCATTGTGGGAGGTGCCGTGATGCCGGTTGCTCAGGGAGCAATCCTGGATTTCGGTGGACCAGGATACGATGACCTATCTATTTTAGGAACTCCTGAAGTGAATTTCTCATTTGTATTGCCATTGATCTGTTTTGTCGTAGTGGCGATCTATGGGTATCGATCTGTTGGACAGGTCAAAGGATGATAAAAATTATTTTAGAGCAGTTTTTATCGGTACTGTTTAGCCGATAGGAATCAAATAAGAAATCGTTTTTATGATCAATATTCAGATCAAAGAAGGGAAATCTTAATTTGATCAGGGAAATCCAGGTTTAAGCTTCTTTAAATTATATTTTGAGTTGATCTAATTGATTTAACCCTCATTTTTAATACATTTCCAATTGATAGAATGAATACCCCAACTTGGAAAAATCACAGTATATAACTGATTTACAAGCAAAAAACCCATTCAAAATTGATGCGTCCAATCAATTTACTGAAAAGGACGAACGATTGGTTTGGCGACAGTTTATTGAGGGAGATGATAAAAGCCTCATTTACATATACAATAAGTATGTGGACATGCTATACAGCTACGGAAGGCAGTTTAGCAAAAATTATGAACTGATCAGGGATTGTATTGGAGAACTGTTTTGCGATTTGATGGATAAACGGGCAGGACTTTCAAGTGCCCAATCAGTGAAAGCCTATCTTTATGCTTCACTAAAGAGAAGAATTCTTAAGGAGAAAAAGAGAAATGAAAAATTTCTGTTGGAAGAAGATGGTTTTAGCTTTTCACTGGCAGAATCTGCTTTGTCAATCTCTGGTAATTTAAAGGAGCAGGATTTTGCTTTGATCAATCAAAAGTTGAATCTACTTTCGATAAATCAGCGAGAAGCAATCTATTTGCATTTTTATGAAGGTATGAGCTATACTGAGATTGCTGATGTCCTAAAGATTAAAGTAGATTCAGTCCGAACACTCACCTACCGTGCATTGGCGAGTCTTCAAAAGCAGATAGACCCGTATTTAAGTTCGTTCTACTCACTCTTCTTTTTTCTCATTTTTTAGTATTTCTATTATCAGTTTAGGGTTGATTCGATCAACCCGGGAGCTGCCTCTATTGATAATATCGTAATTATAGCGTGGTATTTTTACTGAATTATACAGTGAATAGCTGCTGTAGATAAATTTATTGTAAATCTTCATTTTATGCTGTACGAATTTCCAGCATTTTGACTCTAGGGAATTAAATACACTCAAAGATGAGTACAAACCCACAACCTGGAGATAAGGTTTTTGACCTGCTAAAAAACGAGGAATTTGTCCTATGGGTAGTCAATCCACGGGAGGAGTCCAATCATTACTGGTCTAAATGGATTGCAGCCAATCCGGAGAGAAGGAAAGATGTTGAATTTGCCCGACAGGTCATTCTTTCTTCTCAAAAGCGAATTGGGGAAAAAATGCCGGAAGAGGGTTACGATTACATTCTTGAAAAAATCTTCAATCACAAACAAAAGAAGAAGCAGAAGCAGGTCAGGATTTGGAGACCACTCAGCATTGCCGCTTCAATCGCATTGATTGCGGTGTCAATTTTTGTTTTCCTCAAAGAACCAGAGGTACAAGAAATGGAAGAGGTATTTACTGTTACAACCATTCAAAAAGAGGCGCCTCTGGGCAGAAAGATTACGACCAGGTTACCCGACGGCTCCGTGGTCACGCTCAATGCCGGTTCACAAATTACTTTTCCTGACCAGTTTAACGGAGATTTAAGAGAGATATCATTAATCGGTGAGGCCTTCTTTGAAGTAGAACACAATCCTGAAAAACCATTCATTGTCACAATGAACGGAGATATCGTTCGTGTACTGGGGACTTCATTTAACATTCGATCATATCCTGAAGATAGTGTGGTACAGGTGAGTGTCGCGACTGGACGAGTGTCATACAGTATTCCATCTGGTGAGTCAGTGATGTTGACGCCGGATCAGTTAGCAATTTATGACCTCACAAAAGGTAGTTTGGTTACTGGAAAAGTGGATCCGCTTCAAGCCTATGGCTGGAGGGACCAGATTATCTATTTTGAGAGTACTTCATTTGACAAAGTAATTGCGGAGTTGAAGCGCTGGTATGGAGTAGAATTTGAGGTTCATGGAGATTATCAGCACATTGGAAAGTTCTCAGGAGAGTTTAGAAACGAAACGCTTTCGCAAGTGTTAAGGGGACTATCCTTCATATACAAATTTGATTACAGAATAGATGGAACGAAAGTTATACTAACGAATAAAACTGATAATTAAACCCGGATTACTATGATGAACAATTAGCACCCTTATTTTATTAAAAAACCCACGAACCTGCTTCACTCGTCAAAATGTCACAGGTACCGTGGGAACAGGTTTTCAATAATAAATTACTAAAAACATGAATTTATGAATTCAAAGCTACGTCAAATACTAATTAAAATGTCAAAAATATGCATTTATGGCATCATCGTGCAGCTTTCTATTTATAGCCTGGCTTTCGCATTCGATAGCAAGGCTCAAAATAAAAGCGTTAACGATATCCAGGTCAAACTGGATCTGAAAGCCCCGGCTCAGCTGGAAAGCATATTTGAGGAGATTGAAAAGACTACGGATTTCCACTTTTCTTACGTGGATGAGCAACTCAATTCTTCCATGTATACTGTGAATCTGGAGACTCGCAAGATGATCCTCGGAGATTTACTCATGGATATCTCTCAGCAGACAGATTTATCTTTCCGCAGGGTTAATAACAATATTTTTATCTCTAAGAAGCGGTTAGGTGTTGAACGGGTTGTTGAAGTCATTGAAACGCAAAAGGTCATTGCCGGTACGGTCAAAGATGATCGTGGTGAAGCCCTCCCCGGGGCGACAGTGCAGGAGAAAGGGACAAGCAATGGAACCATTACCGATGTCGAGGGGAATTTTACGTTGAATGTGCCGGAACAGGCTACCTTGATCGTATCATTTGTTGGCTACGAGACTCAGGAAATATCAGTGAATAACAGGTCTGAAATTGATATTCGTTTATCTGAAGATGCAGAGCAACTGGCAGAAGTGGTGGTAGTGGGTTATGGTGTTCAGGAAAAGGTAAATATGACTGGAGCCGTCGGTGTTGTTGAATCGAAGCAGTTGGAGAGCAGACCTGTGGCTTCGGTAGAAGAAGCCCTTCAGGGGCAGATCCCAGGCTTGAGAATAGTCAGAACAAGTGGTCAGCCGGGTAAGCAGAATATAGACATTAACATAAGGGGAGTCAGTACACTCACTGATAACCCAGTCCTGATCGTCATTGATGGGATCCAATCGGCTTCCAACCAGTTGAATCAACTCAACCCCAATGACATTGAGAGTATCAGTGTGCTCAGGGATGCAGCATCTACTACCATTTACGGTTCCAGGGCAGCTGGAGGCGTAATTCTGGTTACTACAAAAGGTGGAAGTAAGGGGGAGCCAAAGTTCAATTACTCAAGCACATTCAGTGTTCAACAGCCCACCCGATGGGCTGAAAAAGTATCTGGTTTTGATTATGCCCAAATGCATAACCTGGCTTTGGTTAATGACGGAAGTTCTCCGATATTCAGTCAATCAGACTTAGATATGTTTTCATCTGCGGACTGGCAGGATCATGATTGGGAGGATTACCTGCTGAAAAACGCTTTTCAAACAAATCAGAACATCAATGTGTCCGGAGGGACTGAAAATCATACCTATTATATGTCAGTAGGTTACTTAAAGCAGGATGGCATTGTGATCAACTCTGATTATGAAAGATATAACTTTCAGGTTAATCAAAACTTCAAAATTGGTGATAAGCTTGATTTGGATTTTAGGGGAAGCTATGCACCATCTACCACGACGGAACCAGCCTATGATTGGAGTCATCTGAGATGGATTCATGGGACCCCACAAATATATCCATACCGCTCAGAAGGTAAGTGGCTTGAAACACCTGCTCACACATCGGGTGGAAATGCCATGGCAAACTTGTCTGAAGATGGTGGTCATAGTCTGATCAAGAGCTCCAGACTGGCGGGGACTTTTACTGCTAAATATAATTTCTTTGAAAGCCTGAATGTACAAGCAGTATACGGAGCCGTGCTGACCAATTCAAGAACCCGTTCCTATCAGAGAATTTTACGTGTATATGATCCGGACGATCTTGACAGAGTGGCTGTAGAGTCTCAGGATAATTTCCTAGATATAAACAACGAAGGAGAGCAGTTGCATAACCTCAATCTTCTGCTTAATTATGCCAAAGAATTCGGAGATCACAGCATTACCTTTCTAGCAGGTGGAAGTCGTGAATGGTTTGAGACACAAAACGACTTTGTTGGAACCCGTGACTTCCTGACCGATAATATTTTCACAATAAGTGCAGGAAGTAGTAACCCGGCTTTCTGGAATATTTCAGGTGGGGCTTCAGACTGGGCACTTCAATCCGTCTTTTCACGACTTCATTACTCGCTCAAGGATAAATATCTTTTCGAAGCTGCTTTCCGCTATGACGGGTCTTCACGGTTTACAGAAGATTTAAGGTGGGGCTTTTTCCCTTCTGTTTCCGCCGGATGGATCATTTCTCAGGAAGGATTTTTATTGAACAACAATGTACTCACCTTCCTCAAATTGAGAGGTTCATGGGGTCAGGTAGGTAACCAAAATGTTGGATTTTATCCTTTTGCTAACCGACTTTCACAGGGAGCTTATTATTTTAATGGAGTGCCTCAGCGAGCCGTAGCAACAGCCGGGGCAGCCAATCCATTGTTGACATGGGAAACCAAAGAAGCACTCAATTTTGGAATTGAGGGTAGTATTTACCAAAATATCCTGGAATTCTCCCTTGACCTTTTTTACGAGAAAACACATGATATTCTTTTACAACTGCCACTACCAACTACATTCGGACAAGCCGAGCCTGTTCAGAATGCCGGTCGTGTAGACAACCGTGGATGGGAGATCGAGCTGAGACACAGAAACACCATTGGTGATTTTGGATATGGAATCTCTTTCCAGATATCGGATGCGACCAACGAGGTGATTGATATGGGTGGCATCAGTCCAAGAATTTCCGGTGATGTTATTACCGAGGAAGGCAGACCCATGAACGAGTGGTACGGATTGCAGGCCGATGGATTTTTTCAATCAGACACTGAAGTTCAAAACCATGCATTTCAGGATGCTCAAACCTCAGCCGGGGATATCAGGTATATCGATCAAAATAATGATGATATTATCGATAGCGATGACAGGGTTAGGCTTGGAAGATCCGATCCCCGCTTTCCGTTTGGTTTTAGGATCAACCTTAATTACAAGGACTTTTATTTCTCTGCTTTTGGTCAGGGAATTATGAAGCACCAGGTTATATCCAGGCCATGGGAGGCGAGCGGTGCTGTAGACACCTACAGAACCTATCACCTTGATTACTGGACACCTGAGAATCCTGATGCCAGGTTTCCTCAGCCAAGATTGGGGTCAGGACCTTTGGTGGGGATTAACAAAGAGTTTTCCAGTTTCTGGATTGAGGATGCTGCTTATTTCAGATTGAAGAATATAGAGGTTGGTTATAACCTTCCTTCTGATTTGGTAGGAAAAGCAGGGATTCGAAATGCCAGGGTGTTTGTGAGTGGTGAAAATCTGTTCACAATCACCAACTACTTAGGTTATGATCCTGAATTATCCACGGGTTTAGATAGACGTCAAATTCAATCGCGCTACCCGATTCCAAAATTGTACAATGTTGGAATAAATCTAAATTTTTAATTCACAGAACCTACCATTATGAAATCAACAACAATAAGAATTTATATAGCCACGCTGTTAATGCTATTGGTGTTTTCATGTAACGATGATTTCCTGGAGAGAGCTCCGTTGGATACACCATCGTTGGAAACTTTTTGGGAAACAGAAGATCACGCGGAGATGTGGGTAAATAACCTCTACACCGGGCTGGAGGGTGCTGACCATTCAATTTTTGAAGCTTTTAGCGATAATGCCTGGGGCCGTGCCGGCTCCGGAGCTAACCAGATAGCACAAGGGTCCTTCACCACGAGTGATGGTCATGTGAATCAATTTTGGGACTACAGGTATATCCGGTTGAGCCTTGAGTTTTTTGAATACATTGATCAGATCCCTGATATTTCGCAATCAAAAGTTGATGAGCTTACCGGCCAGGTAAGGTTTATGCTGGCATATCAGTATTATCGACTCATCACTCTTTACAAAGATGTGCCACTTGTCACCGCTCCACTAGCTATTGCAGACAGTGATGTCCCTAAAAATACAAAGGAGGAGGTGCTGACTTATATACTGGATCAGCTGGATCAATCCATTGGCCTGCTGCCCCTGGAGTGGCCAGACAGTGAAAATGGCAGGATCACCAAGGGGGCTGCAATGGCTTTGAAAGCGAGGGTTTTGCTTTACAATGAACGTTGGGCTGAGGCTGCACAAGCGGCAAAAGATGTGATGGATCTGGGTATTTATTCGCTGCATCCCAACTATGGAGAATTATTCCTGAGAGATTTCAATAACCAAACAGAGGAGGTCATTTTGGCTCATCAATATGCAGAAAGTGTTGGGACACATCCGGGACAAGGTATTGTCAGGAGATATGCGCCTGTTTATTTAGGTGGCTTTGCATTGATTCTACCAACAGATGAGCTTCAGGAATCCTTTCAAATGGCTGATGGTAGTGCTTTTGATTGGAATAACCCTACACACGCTGCCAATCCTTTCGATAACAGAGACCCCAGGTATTATCATACTTTTATGTGGCAGGGTAGGGATTACAATGGGGTTTCCGTTGATTTGACAGGTTCAGAATTCAGATTTGCCTGGACCTATATTAACTATTTAAAGTACGTAGCTGATCTGCAGGATAGATTTTGGGACACCTGGGTCAACTGGATCATTTTCAGGTACGCAGATATCCTGTTGATGTACGCTGAGGCTACGAATGAAGCTACCGGACCTGATGATTCTGTCTATGATGCACTAGACGAAATCAGGGATCGAGTGGACATGCCTCCGGTAGATAGGGTGGCATATAGTGATCAGGCATCGTTAAGAGATTTTATCAGGGCGGAAAGAAGAGTAGAACTTGCCGGAGAGGGATTGCGCTACTTTGATATCATACGATGGAAAACTGCTGAAGATGTCCTCAATCACGAAGTGAAAAGTGTTGATCTGACTGACTGGATAGACCTTCCTAAGGATGGAGAAGGTAATTCTTTATTGCCTGTCAAGGATGTGCAAACCAGAATTTTTAATCCAGCCAAGCATTATGTATGGCCTATTCCCCAAGACGCTATTGACAGGTCTAATAACCTGGAACAGCATACCGAATGGAAATAGCATATGGTAACTTATACACCGAAATACCTTCAATGTAAGGTGTATAAGGATATTTGAGTATTTCATACATGAATAAACGTTTTAATCGAAGAGAATTTGTAAAAAGGTCCGGCCATTTAACTGCGGTGGGCCTTTTTACACCTTCCTTCATGACTTTCAATATTAACCCTGTTTTCCAAAATCAAAAGAGTAAGTCTTTGCAGACTTCCACGCAGTTTGAAAGTGGTGGTGGGAGTATTTCTCTTGTAAAAAATGATCCCATTACACTCAGGCTAAAACCACACAATCAAAGTGATGGGGGTTGGAGCCAGGTTTGGTGGTATTTCAAATTAGAGGGGGTTACCCCAGGTGAAGAGGTCATGTTGCAGCTCGCAATTGGAGACCCAAAGATTAGTGGGATCAGTCCCAAAGCAACTTTTACATACGATCAGATAAGTTGGGGGATGACGAATACCGGGAAGCTGGAAGTAATCGATGGACAGGAGTATTTTGTCTATAGACATGTGGTGAAGAATGATGCAGTTTGGTTTGCATATGACTTTCCATATACTCCAGAGATCATGGATAGTTTGTTGCTTTCAAAAGCTTCGAAAGACAAGGGAGTAGATGTATTTGAACTCTGCAAAACCAATAAATACCGGTCTGTAAAAGCTTTGAGTTTAAATGCGTCAAATGCAGGTGATGAGAAATATGGTATTTGGTTACAAGCCAGATGTCATGCTTTTGAATCGGGTAGCAGTTGGGTCCTTCACTATCTGGCGGACTGGTTGTTATCGAATGATCAAAAAGCACAGGCATTAAGAAAAATTGCTGATTTCACGATTGTGCCTATTGTTGATGTAGACAGTGTTGTTGAGGGGAGAACGGGAAAGATGCAACAACCTTATGATCACAACAGAGGGTGGGATGAGCGTCCGGGGTATTGGCCCGAAGTAAGAAGCATTAAGGAACGGATCAAAAAATTGGCGAAGCAAAATAGGGCAGACATGTTTATTGACTTCCATGGTCCGGGAGGAGGTAGTCATCCGTACTTCATTGTCCCGGTATCCGAACACCTGCCCGCTGAAAAGCAAAGACAGAACAGGACCAGGTTCTTTGAGGCATTAAATACAAAACCTTTGACAGATGAATTATCGCAAACTCAATCCATGACTCAGATCTGCTATAGTGCACGGACTACGGAAATAAATAAAGGGAACTCCGCTTCCTGGGTAATCATGAACAGTACCGATCATATGGTAGGGCTCACTTTAGAGGTAAACATGAATACACCTTTGAGTACGATGGAGGGATATAGAAGTGAGGCTGTTACGCTTGGGCATGCCATGTCTGACTATTTTGTGGGAGGCCATCATCAAAAATAATCGGTGAAAATGGGAAAGCATATTTCAGTTTCAACTGATTTTTTAAGTGGTGGAGGTTATGTGACCATACAGGCTACCGATCCTGCCACAATCCGAATTATTCCACATGATGAAGGAGCTGGGGAGTGGACAAAAGTATGGTGGTTTTTTATGGTGGAAGGGCTAACGCCTGGGGAAGAAGTAAGGCTTGAGCTGGACAAAGGTGGTGGCGTATCCCCTCAGGTGTTTTTTAGCTATGATCAGGATGTCTGGGGTTTAACGGATGAGGGTGAATCAGAAACGATTGAAGGAAAAGAGTTTTTTGTCTATAGACATAGCACAAAAAGCACCCGCGTATGGTTTGCTTATGACCTTCCTTATACTGCAGAGCATGCTGAAGATTTATTAACCCCATTGATCAGGCAAGATGAGTTTGCAGAGGTTTTCACCCTTTGTAATAGCAGGAAAAACCGAAAAAATATTGGATACCGATTAAACCCTGGTAAAGGGAATGCTCAGCCAAAATATGGCATTTGGCTACAGGCCAGGGCGCATGCATTCGAATCCGGGGCCAGTTGGGTGTTACATGAGCTCACAAAGTGGTTGGTCTCTGGGGAGGATGAGGCAGTAGCGCTGAGGAATATTGCCTTAATTACTGTGATTCCCATTGTAGATATTGACGGCGTTTCTGAAGGAAGAACGGGGAAATATCAAAAGCCTCATGATCATTGGATGAAATGGGGAGATGAGCCAGCCTATTGGCCGGAAGTTGAAAGTATAAAATCAGGAATCAGTGCGCTTGCCCAAAAAGATATGGCAGATCTGTTTATCGATTTTCATGGTCCGGGAGGCAAACATCATCCTTATTTTATTCTCCCATTTGCAGATGAGCTGCTTTTTGATAAACAAAGAAGCAACAGGGCTAAATTTTTTGAAAGCCTGAAGGCCAAACCAGTCAGCGAGCAATCCAGGCAGACACAATCCATGACCCAGATCCACTACAGTGAGCGTCCATGGGATAATACGATCCTGGACTCATCGCATGAATGGGTGTCTGCAAGAGCCAATGAACATAGTCTGGCATTCACCATCGAAGTGAATATGAATACACCTTTGAGCAATCAGGAGGGATATCGGTCTGAGGCTATTACGCTAGGCAAAGCCATTTCAGACTATTTTGTAAATGGTCACCATGAAAAATAGCCTGATGCTGTAAGATATCCGTCACATTATAAGAGCATGAAAAAAATCTAAATAACTCAAAAAAGAAATGAAGAAAACATTGAAGCAGTTTCGATTTTTATTGATTCTGGTGCTTACCACAATAATAGGATGTGAAACAAAGCCGGGAAATTACCCGAACCCCAAGGACAACCCTCAGTCTCCAGTTATGTTGATGGGAGACTGGTTTAAGGATCCCCATCAAATTGATTTTGGAAAGCTCCCCAGGGTACCCAGAGAACACATTGTTATCAATGATGTCACTGAGCAGGACGGTGTCAATCAACATAATTATCTGATTCACTATGATGGCCGGTTCTGGGCCATGTGGAGTGATGGACCCGGCATCGAAGACCGGGTTGGACAGGTAGTTAAATATGCTGTTAGCAAGGATGGTGTAGAATGGAGTAGCCCTGAGTTCTTAACCCCCTATGCACCAGCCTCAGGGCCTGATTCTCCGCATTACAACACCCGAACAACTGAGGGTTTTCGATGGATAGCCCGGGGTTTCTGGATATATGATGATCAACTTTTGGCCTTGGTGTCGCTGGATGAAGCCGCTGGGTTTTTTGGAGAAAGTCTGGAACTCAGAGCATTCAGGTGGAACAAGGAAACTCAAAGCTGGGAGGATCATAAACAGGTTCATAATAACGCCATCAATAATTTTCCTCCTAAAAAATTACCGACAGGCGAATGGCTGATGTCACGTCGAACTTATGACTACAAAGACCGGGGAGTAGACTTCCTCGTTGGGGGAGAGGAAGCCATTGACCAATGGGAGTCATTCCCTGTGTTGGGTACAGCGAGCGAACTTTCTGCGGAAGAACCTATGTGGTGGATCCTTCCCGACGGAAAAAGTCTGATGGCCCTGTTCAGAGACAACAATCGAAGTGGGTTTTTATACCGGTCTTTTTCAGTAGATAATGGCAGGACATGGAATCTGCCTGTCCGTACCAATTTTCCGGATGCCAGATCAAAATTACACGGGCTGAGAATGAGTAATGGGAAGTACGTGTTGGTCAATAATTCTCATTTTGAACATCGAAAGTGGCTTACACTGGCTGTCAGTGATGATGGGATGGTGTTTGATAAAATGTTCTTCCTGGTGGAAGGGGATAGAGATGGTGTGGATTACCCTCATGTGATGGAGCATGATGGTTATCTGTATATCACACATTCAGGTGGGCACGGGGGTCGAAAACAGTCTGTAGAGATTCAGCGGGTTCGCATTTCGGATTTAGATAACCTTGAAATGACAGAGGCCATCAAAGATTAAAAAAACACCTTATAAATAAGACAAATATTTAACCCATAATGAGCCTTTAGCCATGAGAAAATATATACCCCATCTCGTCATTATCTTAATTTTTGGTCTCAGATCAATTGCATTTTCTCAAAAAACCAATTACCCACACCCAATCAAAAATCCACAATCACCATTAATGCTGGCCGGTGATTGGGTGCCTGAAGATTCACATGATATAGACTTCTTCGCCCTGCCCAGGGTACCTTCAGAGCATGCCATTGTCAATGACGTGAGATATGCCTGGGGACGCAAGGTCAATCAGCATAATTATCTGGCCTATTTTGATGGTATGTTTTGGGCGATGTGGAGTGACGGACCGGGAGAGCCCAGAGAGGGATTGACTGCTGAACAGCACTATCATGTGACACCTGGTCATGATAAAGCAGGGCAACTGATTTCTTATGCTACAAGTCAGGATGGTATCAACTGGACTGAAAGGAGAGATCTCGCAGGAAACCCTGACATTGGTTTTGCTTGGATAGCTCGCGGATTCTGGATTCGGGATGGAAAACTAATAGGTCTGGCCACCAGGTATAGGGCTCCGGGTTATCGGGGAGCCGGACTTCAGCTTCATGCTTTTGAAATGACGACCTCTGAGAATGAAATAAAATGGAAACCACTGGGAGTTGTTTTAGACAATACCATGAATAATTTTCCTCCGAAAAAGCTTCCAACCGGAGAATGGATGATGTCGAGGAGGGATAGCGTGGGAGACGTTTATATGATAGTGGGTGGGAGTAAAGCATTTAATAGGTGGGAATCGTATCCGGTGCAGGGTTCCAGAGGTCAGGAGTTGGCCGGGGAAGAGCCTTATTGGTTTGAACTTGAAGACGGAAATCTGGCTGCTTTGTTCAGAGACAATAACCGTAGTGGATACCTCTTCCGTGCATTTTCTACTGACAATGGACGCACCTGGAGTACGCCAGTCAAAACAAATTTTCCTGACGCAAGATCCAAGTTTTGTGCGCTCCAACTTACTGACGGTAGGTATGTGGTGGTGTCAAACGCCAATCCAGAAAAGCGAGACCCACTAACCATTGCCATTAGCGATGATGGGTTGGTCTTCACGAAAATGGGTTTTCTGGTTGGTGAACGTAATATTGATTATCCTCATCTCATTCAGGTGGGTGATTATATTTATGTGACTTTCGATGGCGCAAAACAAACCGTTGAAGTCCTGAAGATTAAGATCAGTGACCTGGATAACATGAAGATGCCATCAAAAGAAGAGATGACACTGAAAGATGAAAATAACTGATCAAACTGAGGAATATTGTTAACCATTATTAAACCTAAAATCTAATTGGAAATATCTATTAGGACCGCAGATGTCCTGACCGTGGTCATTTACCTGGCGGGTCTGATGGCTGTAGGTTTTTACTTTTCAAAAAAGAATAAGACCACCGAAGATTACTTTGTGGGAAACAGGTCATTCCCCGGTTGGGTCATCGGACTCTCAATGCTGGGAACCATTGTGAGTTCCGCTACATTTTTGGCTTTGCCAGCAGCCGCATTTGTGTTGGACTGGCGCCAGCTGAGTGTGAACATTGCCGTTCCTTTTGTAGCCATACTGGCCATAGTGATCTTCATTCCATTTTTTCGGCGAGGAAATCTGACTTCCGCTTTTGAGTACCTGGGGAATAGATACGGTATGGTACCCAGAATGTACGGCACCATGAGTTTTATAATTCTGCAATTAATCAGGATGGCTCAAATCCTGTTTCTGGTTTCATTAGTTATTCAGTTTCTGACGGGCGCTCCAATTGTTTATGTCATCATATTCACGGGTACATTCATTGGTATATACACGATTATTGGGGGGATAGAAGCCGTGATCTGGACCGATGTTGTTCAGGCAATTATTTTGTTAGTAGGTGGTTTGTTGTGTTTTATTTGGGTGTCGATTGACCTGCCAGGAGGGATTTCTCAGATCTTTGAGATGGGAAGCCTACATGAAAAGTTTAGCATGGGCTCCATGGAATTTGACCTGGATGAACGCACCTTCTATACGGTAGCCATTTTAGGGGTCATCAACTGGCTGGGGATTTATGCGGGCGACCAAAACATGGTTCAGCGTTATGCTTCTGCCAGATCAACCAGGGAAGCACGAAAGGCTACGGCCATCTATTCAGCCATTGCCATTCCCATGTGGACACTGTTCTTTTTTATTGGAACAGCATTGTTTGTTTACTATCAGGTATTTCCGGATCCGGTAATTCAAAATATGGAGGCAGATCAGGTGCTGCCCTATTTTATCCTTTCAAAAATTCCGCCCGTGGTAGCGGGTATTATTATCTCAGCGGTGATTGCTGCGGCTATGAGCACCATGGATTCAGGGATCAATGCGATTTCAACCGTTGGAGTAGTAGATCTGATGAGAGCCTGGCTAGACAAAGACAGGTTGGATGGTTACTACCTGAAGGCTGCACACATCATTGCCGTTGTCACCACCTTATTGGTAATTGGTGGTGCTATTATTTTCAGCCAGATGGATAAAGAGAGCATGAACGATGTGAGCCTTATCGTGACAAGTATTTTTGGTGGTTGTCTGATGGGGCTGTTTATTCTGGGGTTTTTCACCACCAGGATAGATGGATTTGCAGCTACCTGGGCCATGATATTGGCCATTTTATTCAATATCTACTTGGGACTGGGGCTCCTGGGAGTGTTTCCGGAATCCATGATATGGTCAATCCATAGTTATTGGATTGGTGCCATCGTGAATGGAACATTCATTCTTGTGGCTTTGGTCATCAGTTTATTCAGGAAAAATCATCAGGACCTTGAAGGTCTTACCGTGTGGACACGTAAAAAAAGAGGTTGAAAACGAAGATATGATCAAAGAATCGAAATATGAAGTGGTTGTAGTGGGAGGAACGCCCGGTGGTCTGGCATCGGCCATCACTGCAGCCAGGTTAGGACATCAAGTAGCCTTAATTGAATCGCATAAGCACCTGGGAGGCATGACAGCAAGTGGTCTGGGTAAAAGTGATGTGGAGCAAAAAGAATTTATCGGAGGACTTTTCAGGGAGTTTACGAGTAAGGTACTTGACCATTATAAGGAAAAATTTGGTCCGGCTTCTGAGGAAGTAAAATTGTGTCGCGAAGGGTATTATTTTGAGCCTTCCGTGGCAGAGCTTGTATTGAATCAAATGATCTCAGATACTAAAAGGATCACCGTGCTTACCCATCATGAGCTCCGGGAGGTTGGTATGGAAGGGAAATCGATCAAATATGTTTCGGTGATCAATAGAAGTAATGATGAGCTGTTGAAAATTACAGGTGGTGTTTTTATTGATGCCACCTATGAGGGGGATCTGTATGCCATGGCCGGGGCAGATTATCGGCTGGGTCGTGAAGGACGAACGGACTTCAATGAGCCCCATGCAGGTGAAATCTTTTACGACTACGAAAATGGAAAGATATTGGGAGGATCGGGGGCAGGGGATGACCGTGTTCAGGCCTATACGTATCGTTATTGCTTCACCAAGAATGCCCAAAACAGTTTGGTGCTTGAGATGCCCCCGGTAGGTTACGACCGCGCTTTGTATGCTCCTTATTTTGAGGACCTGAGCTCAGGTCGGTTTAAACCACCCAAAGAGTTTCATGAAGGCTGGGGCTATTACCCTGAGCACTTCAACACCATGGTCAGGGCCTGGTCGGTCACGGATTTACCCAATGGGAAAGTGGATGCAAATACCAATCCCCGGGCTCTTGCATTTCCTTTCCCTGAAGTGAACGAGGGATATATTGAAGGCGATGCCAATAAGCGGGCACAAGTCTCTGACGATCATCGACAGATCTCATTGGGGTTAATTTGGTTTTTGCAAAATGACAAGGAAATACCAGAAGCCCACAGAAAGATGGCCAGGCAGTATCATTTGCCGTTAGACGAGTTTACTGATAATAATCATTTCCCCTTTCAATTGTATGTGAGGGAAGGCCGACGGCTCAAGGGTGAATACACACTTACTCAGCATGATGTGGCCATCACCGAAGAAGCGCCTGACTTCATGAAGCATCACGATACCATTGCCATGGGGGAGTTTCCTGTCGATAGTTTCCCGGTGACCAAAAGACCAGACAAGGACAATATCGTGTTAGAAGGATATTTAGGCATGATGGCACACCTGACAAGGCCCTATGAAATTCCCTATCGGGCAATGTTACCTACTTCGGTTGATGGTTTGATTGTGCCGGTTGCCTTATCAGCAACCCATGTTGGATTTTGTTCCGTACGGATGGAACCTACCTGGATGTCCCTAGGTCAGGCCGCGGGAGTAGCTGCGCATGTTTGTTTGCAGTCACAAGGGCTACCGAGAAACGTCAAAATCGGGGAGGTAAGAAGAATCCTTGAAAGTCAGGGTCAGGTGTTATCGAATAGCCAATGATACGTGACAATATTCACGGGTTGCTGTTAGCTTTTTTAGCAACCAGTTGTGCCATTACAACTGCGCAATGCCAGCATTCTGAAACACCCCCCAATATTGTGTTGATAGTCATCGATGATATCGGGTACGGAGATCTGGGCATCTATGGCAATGAGATCCATCAAACACCCAACATAGATCAGCTGGCAAGGGAAGGAATGATCTTTACGGATTTCCACTCGAATGGAGCAGTGTGTAGTCCTACCAGAGCAGCACTCATGTCCGGTCAATATCAGCAGCGGACCAATGTAGAACACGCCATTGGATTCACCATGGAGGAAGGGATGTCGCTTCATAAGAAAACAATTCCTGAGTACCTGTCTGAAGCAGGTTACGTGAGTGCTGTTTTTGGGAAATGGCATCTGGGACATGTGAGTCTATTTGGGCCCAATGATCAGGGCTTTGATGTGAGCTATACCAGCAACAATACACCAGACTATCATTCTCACATTTCCCGAACCGGTGAAATTGATTGGTTTAAGGACCAAGAATTGAAAGATGAACCCGGGTATCTGACTGATCTGGTTACCAACCACTCAGTTGATTTCATCAAAGATTCCCGGGATCGGCCTTTTTTCTTATTCATTTCTCATTTAGCAGCTCATTTCCCCTTTCAGGGACCTGATGATCCCGCCCATCGAACCGAAGGGAAAGTATGGCATCAATCAAAGTATGGCCCGCTTCCGGAAAGTGAATACAAGCGGGCATACAAAGACATGATTGAAGCGGTAGATCAGAGCGTTGGAACCATTGTCAAGACGCTGGAAGATTCAGGGCTTCGGGACAAGACCCTCCTATTTATTACATCCGACAATGGTGCTTATTCCTGGGTGGGTAGCAATTATCCATTTCGTGGGGAAAAAGGAAGTCTGTTTGAGGGAGGGCACCGTTTACCTGCCATTGCTCATTGGCCCGGACATATCCCAGCTGGTACGGTTTGTCATGAAACCATTATGACGATGGACCTGGCCCCAACCTTTGTTACCCTGGCAGGGTTGTCAGTTGATCCGCAAAATGGTGATCCATTTGATGGGGTTGATATCAGTGGTGTATTGCTGAATGAATATCGTCTGAAAGAAAGACCGCTTTTCTGGCATTTCAAAAACCCGTATACAAACTCATTTGCCTATGCCGTACGTGAAAATGAGTGGAAGTTGCTCATGGAAGAGGAAACCAGGTACCTGTTTAATCTCCGGATGGATCCTACTGAGCGTACAAATCTAATTAGTCAATACCCGGAGAGAGCGGTAGAGATGGAAGGGTTGTTTAAGGAATGGGAAAAAGGTGTTTTTGGAGAATAAATGATTCATCAAGTTCTCTTAAAAAATATTTGGTCGGTATCTACAAGCCTAGAGAAAGTCATAAAAAGACCTCAATAAAAAAGATTGGCTGAAAAATATAAGCCCACCGTCGTTCCCTGACGGGAACTATGGTGGGCGAAGGTGGAGCCGGAGGGATTACTCATACGCACAGGCATGCCGCACAACCCCTCGTGAATCTTCGCTTCGCTTCGATTTCGAACCAAAGGGTTCTCATCCATTTCATTAAATGCAAAAAGCTCATCTTTCGATGAGCTTTATTGTGGAGCCGGAGGGACCAACACCCTCTTAATTTTACTATTTACAATACTTCCAAAATCAGTCACTATTTAGAAATAATTAACCTTTAATGTAATTGAAAGAGGTATTTTATAATTAAACTAAATTCATTGAAATAAGGATAAATTAAATTTTGGTCGGAACTCCGTCGGAACTAATCAGATAAAACGTTATCTTTATACTTTCAATTTGTGATTCTATGGCAACTATTAAATACCTCCTCAAAGGGTCCGGTAATCCCTCTACCATACTGGTAAGGTTTACCAACGGCCGAAAACACGATTTCAAACGATCAACTTCCATTCAATGCAATCCCAAACGCTGGAACCAGGAAAGGGGAGAGTTTAGAAAAGTATCCACAGCGGAAGAACGGGATAAAAAGAACAATCAATTACAGGGTCTCAGATCGTTTATTCTGGACTCATATAATGAAGATTACAGTAAGGGGCTAATAATCTCCTCAGAGTGGTTAAATCAAACGATAAGGAAGTACTTTGGTCAGGAGGAGGAAACAGATTTAAACCTCCTCCATTCTTATGGTGAATACTTTATTAAGAACCTACCAACCAGAAAGAACACGGCCAAAGGTGGAAGGATCGGAGTAGCTGAATCCACCATCAAAAAGTATAGAAGTGTATTGAGGAAAATAGAGAGGTATGAGAAACACCTCAAAAGGAAAATCTATTTAAGAGAGGTTAACCTCAAATTTGAAAAGGACTTCATTAACTACCTGATGGAAGTCGAAAAGTACAATGAAAATTACACAGGCCGTCTAATAAAGTTTGTAAAGACCATCTGTAAGGATGCCCAATCGGACGGAATAAAAACTCACCCCGAATTAGACAGGATCAAAGGATTTAACACTAAAGTCAAATTCGTGTACCTCAATGAGGAGGAGATTGAAAAAATCTATGAGTATGACTTTAAGAAAACCCCGTACCTGGATAATGCGAGGGACTGGTTAATTGTCGGACTTTATTCCGGACAGAGAGTAAGTGACTTTATGTCCTTTAATCCCTCCACTGTTAAGAATGGGTTTTTAGATTTCATTCAGCAGAAAACAGGCAAACAAACCATTGTACCCATCCACTCAAGAGTTCAAACGATCATTGATAAATACAATGGACAATTTCCCCGTCAGATCTCAGAGCAAAAATTCAATGAGTACATAAAGACGGTTTGTGAAAAAGTTGGATTAACGGAATTGGTAGAGGGTAGTAAAATGGATAAGGAAACCAAAAGAAAGGTATTCGGAAAATTTCCCAAACACGAACTTATATCAAGTCACGTTTGCCGGAGATCCTTTGCAACTAATCACTATGGGAGATTACCAACGGGGGTTCTAATGAGTATTACCAATCACTCAACGGAAAAGATGTTCCTCAACTACATAGGTAAGACAAGAGAGGACCATGCCGAGATATTGAGAAAATATTGGGATAACCTCCAATCAAATATGACGGAATTGAGAGTCAATAGTGAATTAGCTAGTTAATATGAAGATCGAAAAAATTGATCATTTAATTTCATTAATTAATGGGGTAATGGATTCAGGTGATACCGAGATTCTTTCTTTTGATCTTAAAGAGCTGATGGATAATGCCACAAAAGAATTAAATGTTAATCTCTTGGAAGCTATAACGAATGAGGGTAGAGAGGGTGTTTTGAGACATTGTATTTTTGAACTTTCTGAAGCATCACATTGGTTTAAGGATATTCCTGAAATTTTGGATGGTGGGGGATTTAGTTCTGGGGAAGGCAAGGCCTACAATTACAGGAATAAGCATGGTATACAAGGTGAATTGGATTTGGAATTTTCAGCAACATTTAAGGCATTTGAATTATTCGATTGGTTTGTCACTCAAACAATTCAGTTGTCTTGCTACAAGTTTCAAATAGATTTCAAAAAGTTATGTTCAGAATTGGATTTTTCAGATAATATTCAAATACACTCTCTTTTGATGGAAAAAGGAGAAATGATTGAATCACTCACTGTGGAAATAGAGAGGACTGAACAGAATGAATACGTCGGTCAAGAAGATAAAAGAGACATTATAGATTCGTTAAAAAAGGAGATTGATAAACTGAAGGAAACAGACTCTAAAGAGGAGTCACAATATGAGTTTCAAATTAATCCATCAAAGACCCTTCAAATTGCCTTTTTGAGTGAGTTAGGGATTTTGAATTTTTTGAAAGAAAAATATCAAATTGAGTCGATTAATACTCTTGCAAAACTTGTTTCCTCATTTATGGGTATTAAGATTAGTACAGCACAACCAGCAATTAATTCTTCCCTGACTAACCATACTAATTCTCGTAGTTACCCACTAACACCACTGAATACTTTGAAAGTAAAACAAACCTTGACAAACCTTGGGATTAAAGTATTAGATACTAATAGCACTTAATATGATTTTATCAAATTAGGGGAATAGCTCACTACCCTAAATATTCCCTAAGTCAGATTTGGTTCAAACAAATAAAAATTAAAATGTTTGAATCAGAAATCTTATTAAAGGGTATAACCCTCGATCATTTAAACTCCACCCTCTTAGATGGGATGGAGGAACGCATCAAAGAGCTGGTTGAAAGACCGGAAAAGAAAGAGGTTAAATATCTCACTCGCAAAGAGGTTGCAGAACTTCTATCTATCTCCTTGCCCACGCTTCACGATTGGAGTAAAAGGAAAATTCTAAATCCTTACCGTATTGGAAACCGGGTCTATTTCAAGATTGATGAAATAGATCAGAGCCTGAAACAAATAAATATTTAACGTCATGTTCACAGGCACACCTGAATACATACGCCATGTCTACCAGGTGGACAGGGTGTTGAGATCATACACTATTTATGAACTTGAGGAGGTTAGCGATACCAGGAGGATTAAACTATCTGAGTCGATAAGATTAGAACCCTTTAGAGGCAAATCAAATACCAGTGGGGTAAGTGTATTACTGAGGGACAGAGAGCCTCACAGGTGGGCTAAAAACACCCTCACAGGACTCAGGCCGACCAGCTGTAAATCTGTTTACTATGGGGATCATATAAACGGCAATCAAAAGAACCTGATGTTATTCAAACTGACTGATAATAGCAGGACTCTAATTGTGGATTACTTCAATGGATTCTATCCCAATCACAAGGGCATACTAGATGCCATAATTCAAAATCACAAATTCAACTAAAAACAAAAGAGGAGGGCCTTTAGCGGACCTCCTCAATTTTTCAATTTGTGTTCACAGGCAAATGTGAATACACAATTCAAAGATACATGAAAGAGCATAATTTATATAAGGATCCGGCAGTCCTTTGGTATCCAAAAGATTTTATATCTGAAACTCAATTATTAACAATGGAAGAACGAGGTATTTTAATGACTCTTAGAGCTACTTTCTTTGTGCATGGTAGGTTGAGTAAGGAAAAGATAGAAAAACTAATGCCAGGCGGATTAAGTACCAATATAAAAGAGTTTATCCGGGAGGACTCAAACGGAAATTACTACTGCCCGGTAATCGAGGAGGAAATTCGAAAACGAAGGGAATTTAAAAAGGGTAGAAGTGAAGACGGTAAGAAAGGCAACAAGGTCAAAAAGTTGATGAAGGAAGGCATGACAAAAGAGGAGGCCAGGAGCAAACTATCTAAGGAGGGGGAGAAGTTTGGAAAGGATAAATACATGGGTAGCGATACGGGTAGCGTACGCAATAAAGAAAATGCAATTGGAGATGCAGTTGAAAATAAAGTTAATAGAATACTAGAGGAGATAATCTTCAAACAGGAAACAAATCAGGAGCTAACTGATCAGGAAAAAAAAATACTTACTGATAGTGGATTTCTTTACCAAGGTCAATTTGACAATATAATTGTGCGGAAGTGATAAACCACATTATGCCAGATTAACTACATTTAAAGAAAATAATATATGAATCGTGATTCATTACCTAGCCACTTTCATGAACAATATTATAGAACTAGAAGAAGTCTTGTAATTTTTTCAGGTTTACTACTGGCCTATGAATTAATTGGATTTGAGATAGGAGAAAAGCCTATCACAAGCTTTGATGTAAGTGTAAAAAGTCCAAATGCAGTTCCAATAATACTAATAGCGGTAATGATCTATTACTGGATACGATATTATATTGAATGGAAGCAAAGTGATGAGAAAAGAAGAGAACTGAGCATCTCGCAATTTGATTTCCTAATTCATAATGTAATACCATCTATATCTACTCTGATATTATTAGCACAATATTTGACTGGCACTCAGCTTGTTTCAGATGATATTTTAGCGAACCTGTATAGATTATTACCTCTTTTATTTGTTATGGCTATGAATGGTCTGTTGGCTGTATTTAGAAATCAATTGGCTCCCAGGGTAGGATCTCTTACTAGAAAAATAAATCCTTACTTTGCATCATTATTTGTGTTTGGACCACTTGTTTACACAATTGTTTTTCTCTTTATAGATTTTGACGTATGGATTTTAGTGGTAGGTTTAATCTCCATCATAATTGCCACTTTTATTGCAATGGCAATTAATATTGGGTCTCATGGCGACCTTACTTACAGGGATGAAAAAAAGTTTGGTGATCGAGATGAAAAAAAAGGGAACCCCAATAATTGAGGCTCCCAGATTAAGAACCAGCTATTTTTAAAGATGATTAAATATAACGTTTATTGTTAAAATTTTATATTATTCCTTAGAAATTAAGGTTTCATGATATGCCCAAATTCTCAACAATTCCGACCCTTTACAATGATGTGTTACAAATAAACATTTCAAAACTCAAAGAATGGGGTTATTTAGAACCTGGGGTTAACTCAGGTGGTAACCTGGTTTGGAGTATGAATGGCCAAGAAACCGGAAAGATTTCATTTAGGATTTACTGTGATCCTGATCCACTCTATATAGAACTAGAATACAGATATAAGGATGAACCGAGAAAATATAAAGTGCACTTCACATCATTGGAATCCAATCTAGGTAAAGGGGAAGTATGGTATTTCATTTGTCCGCACACATTGAAGATTTGCAGAAAACTTTATTCTATTGGTGGCTATTTTCTACATCGGGAGGCCTTCAAAAATATTTATTATGAATCCCAAATCAGAAGTAAAAGAATGAGGTTATTGGATAAGAATTTCGGGCCATACTTTAGACTTGATAAGACTTATGAAGAACTTCATAGAAAGTATTTTAAGAGTTTCTATGCCGGGAAGCCTACAAAGAAATTTAAACGCCTCATGAATGAATTAAAGGCAGCTGAGAGGCACTCTGTAGATGACATTGAAAAACTATTAATCTATGGATAAGTGATATTAGACTGAAAACCCTAATCTAATCAATGCTGCCAACAAGTAGAACTCCCAGCTTGGGCAGTTCTCTTGCATCTTGAACCAGCCTGTGTTATAGCAGTACATCTGCCAGGGGTTGATTTCACAGGAGGCGTTTTTGTGCTAGTCTTTACAGAAGTCCCAACTTGATTTTGATGGTGATGACAGAAACCATTTGAATTGAGTGTTTTGTTCCTACACCTTACACCTGTAGAAACAGCAATACCATTGCATTGCGCACTTTCTGTTAAACGTTCAGAATTTGAATTGGAATCACTTTCCTTAGTTTCAGTTTCTGAACCAAACGATTGCCAAAATTCGAATGACTTATTTGATTCTATTCTGTTTTCAATTGTATCATCCAATTGAGGAAAAAAATCTAATCCTGTAGCCTCCTCTATTTCATCAATTGAAACAACATACTTCCAATAATCAGTTGCAGTTCCTGACATATTCCAATAAATAAATCCAACTCCCTGGAGGCTATCCTCTGAAAATATGATTTTATAGTATCTCTTTGGTACCGCAACCTTATTGCTGCCAATTGTGGTTTTAATATCATCCCTTTCCTTCAGAATTGGTCCAGTAACTATGTGGATACTTCCCAGCTGACTTGCCCAATTACGAACTACGGATTCAACTATTCTCCAAGGTCCCCGGTTTAGTCCAGGGTCTTGGGGGCTCATATTTGAGAGATAAAAACTTTCACTCATAGCCTCATTGCTAAAGGTCATATCTCCAGCAGGGGCAAGATGACCCCTATCATATCCACTACCTTTGTAGTCTGCTAAACTAGCTGAACCCCTTGATGCATTTGGGTCGGGTCTAAAGTTATCAGTTCTCTTGACTGATCCGGAGGTTTCTGAGGGAGTCAGTTCATAGGTAACCCAAAGAGCCTGTTCATATTTTTCAGAATATCCTAAATGATAATGGGTATGATTAATTATTTCAAAACCACTACCATTTGGAATAAATTTATTGTCCTGTGCAAATGAAATTAATGCATATAAATGCAAAAGGATTGTAAAAGAAACTAGGATACTCTTATTCACATATTGCAATTTAAATACACATAATGTAAAGGGGCAGATTACATTAATTTGATATATTTTGATTTTTAATCAAGTGAGAGATTCATCTATATATCATGTTTTTTGATTTCGCTCGTCGTATAGTTTAGCCTTTCTTAAAATATCATCATCCAAATTACCTGCATTTTTAGATATATGATCTGAACCGTTATTAAGTAAACGTCTTATATCTTTTAGTAATGAGATTACCTCATCAATTCTTAACATCCAAGCTCCTATTAGTCTCATAAGAAGAACAAACCCAATGGTTAAGATTATTGCTATTAAAATTTCCATGTCGAAGAGATCTTTTTAATTAAAGAAACCCTTACCAAAGAATTGACAAGGGTTTGATTTAGTTGATTAATTAAGAACCATCTTGTTTAATCATATATTAAAAATAACGTAAATGATCATTACACGCAACAGTTCCTTTTGATCAGTTTGGTAGATAAAGTATTTGTGCTAATATCAAAAGTTTACAAAAAACTATGTATTGCAAAGTAATGCATGAATAGTATTGTTAATATCAATGATTAACAATGATCTAATGCTAATAAAATACTAACATTCTATTGCATAAGTCAATATACATACATCAGATATGATGTTAACCCTTGTTAACCTGTAAACCTTAAAATACGGTCATTAAACGGCCGTTGGTCTTAACTACCATAAAATATGGTGATTTATGGTTACTTAACTGAGGGGTATAAGGGTTGAAAACCTAATAGTCTATTCAAAGGATTAAGATAGCACCACCCATACTTTTTTTACCAAAAAGACTTAATATTCCTAAATAGCTATAAAAGACGAAACCCCATCCTCATAAACCTTTTCTCTCCATGTAGTTTTGAATCCATTTTAATAGAAAAAGTACAATTCCCAGGGGGAGGGGGTGGGTCAATTCCTTAGAACCTTTTTTACTTGAAACCCCATCGTCATCGACTTTTTCTCTCTACAATTTTTTGAGGGGGGGGTATTAACTAAGATACCTTTTCTTTAAATAATACTAGTGCTTTTGAAATAATCTGTTTAGAGAGTTTGAAATTTGAAAGGAACCGATCATTTGCATGATCTTTCTCAAAATGAAAGTCTTTTATAAACTTGGGTAATCCAGAATATTGATCAATAGATTCAAGTTCAACCTCGTAAACCTTACCAGAAGCCTCACCAATTCTAATTGTTATTGGTTTTACTCCATATTCTTTGATATGTGACTCCTCTATTGGATATCTAAATTCAATTCCATTATCACCAACTTGGACAGAAGTAGGGACATCTGAAGGGGATTGAGTTAATGGAACTTCAATATCCTTTGTAATTTCATTAAAAAAAATCGGGATTCTCACTGTTATTTGGGTTATGATTTTATGATAATACCAATGTCATCTGAAAGTACTTTAAGCTTGTCATCTATGTCATTTATATCAATTGATTTGTTGCCTCCATCAAGAACAAGAACGTGAGAAGGGTTCTTTTGTTCTGTTGTACAATATAGGGGAATGGCTAATATAAAACCCGAAATTTTACGAAATAATTTCAAACGGTTAAAATTTTTGACACCAGTTTTGTTCATATATGCATTGACTTTAGATTTTAAACCAGGAGGATTAACATCCGAAAGTTTTGAGAACTCAATTAATTTTTCAGAATCCAGGTTTAATGATTTCGCAATACAAGGCAATTCTTTGTAATATGCCATAGGAGCCATCCCATCAATTTCTCTATCATTCTTAGGAGCAATAAATAGACTGGATCTTTTATTTTTATTAGGCCTGCCAGCCCTTTGATAAACTCTTAAGTACTTATGTACAGGAATTGGGAAAGTACTTAATCTGAATTTCAAACATTTTTTTCTGATAAAATATCTTATATTCATAAAAGTCGATCGCATAAAATAGAAAATCGCAGTCCAAAAAGAGCAAACTTCAAAAAGAGTAATCCGGTATTCACTTGAATCTCCACCGAGTGATTTCAGAAAATTATTCAAGACTTCATAAATCATCTTTCTCTTTCTATTAATTATTCCCAAAGAGAGAAAGACATAAAATGAACCACTTAGGAAAAAAAGAATAGTTCCACAAAGTGATTTGTGATCAAAAATCAATTTCAGTATTGGGCCATACCAAATCAATTCGCATTCGTCAATACTTAGGGTTTCAAGTTGATAATAAAGATAGCCAGAGATGGAAGGTAAAAGAAAAGATCTAAGCCAATTCATTTAAAGATTAGTGAAACGGGGTAAACTAATTCCTACAATTTTATTAATTAATTTTAATAAACAACTGATCGCGATTAGTAAATTGTAAGGAATTAAAGTAAGGAAATACGGAACTATGTCGGAACTCTTAATAAATAAAAAAGGCTAACTAACTGGTAATCAATTAATTAGCCTTTATTCATTGTGGAGCCGGAGGGATTCGAACCCTCGTCCAGAGAAGGAAAAAATATACCCTCTACATGTTTAGTTATCCTTTTAATCTCATAGGGGAGCAGGTGGAAAACAACCAACTCGTCCTACCAGTCGTAATTGAGTTTCGCTATCTGCTCACGACACCGCTTCAAGCTAGTTCCGAATGTCGACACCCCAAAATCCTACCTACGGAACAAAGGCGTGGTGGGATGTGGCAGGGGAAACCTCTTAGGCTTGACCCTTAGTAATTCCTACTTTATTCGGAATTAGGCTGCCATGGCGTAATTAGATTCGCCAAGTATAGTTTGAGTGAATTGGTCACAGGTGTACACTCAACACCTGACATGCAAGCATATCAAATACACTTCCTGTCGATTCCGGTCGGCCCCGGTAATCTCACAAAATTAACCTGTATTCTCGTAACGGGAATGACTTATGAATGGTTTCCTCAACGATAAATTCAGTTGGGGATACCTCATTCTATTCAAATAGTGATTTGACATTGATTATAGAAGGTGTTTATGACTCCAGGTAGGATTTTTTAGCTCCCTTAATGAGTAAATAAAGCGTTAGTCCCACTTCACCCACGGCAGCCGAAAAACCTACTACCAGTGCCAGCCAATCCTCATTTCCAGGGAAAAGGAAGTCACCAAAAGTTTCCATGAAATAACCCATCGCTGCGAGGGCCATCAGTACTCCAAATACTCTGGGGATCATGCCGGATTTGAAAATGCTTATACCAAGCAGCAAGCAATGGACCGCAAAAAAGCCCCCTGCCAGCAGATATCCGTACTTATGTGCATCCATAAAGATCAGGCTAATTGTTTGTAGCTGTGCCTGATCGAATGAGGAGAGAAACTCCGCACCACTCAACACATGTACTGCCATGTAATGATTGAGTAGGTTGAGTGCACCAATGGCAGGATGAGCCAGCAACCTGAAAGCTGAGGAAATCAACGCCAGCGTCTTACCAGCGGGTTTAAGCAGCTGATAAAACATCACTGAAATAGCGGCATCCAACAGGAAGGCAATCAGATCTGTGACTAGCCCCAGCCGAAAGAGCCCTTCATTTGAGGTGATATTCAAAGCTGTGGCAGCCGCATCACCTGGTATCACCAGGGTCCCGCGTACATATCCCTGGCTGAATCCAGCACAGATGATAACCAACAGGTACATGAACCCTGTTATTCGAAAATCTTTCTTTTGTGTTTTCATGTTAAAAAAGGTTTAGTCGATTGAATATTTATTGAAACTTTGAGACAATTTCTTCTGTAAGTCTGGACCCATTTGAGGCGACTGCTGACACATTGAAAAATCCGCCAATAGGTGTCGCAGAAAGGGGATCAGTACTTCGAAGATTGGTGGTCACATTGGCCAGGGGTATTGCAAAAAGCTCTGCAAACCCGCCTTCTCTGTCAGTCTGCGTTTTCACTACGGATAAGTAGTCATAAGCTGCTGGATCGATAGAATGGATCTCTACATAGATGGAATCACCAAGATCATAGGGAGGGTAGTAGTAGTTTTTGCGATCAGTTCGCTCCTCCATGGGGTTTAAGTAATCCTTTCGTACAGTCTTATGAAGGACCACACCATCTACCTCCTGACCTTCACCAAAACCTCCGTCAAATGCGATGTTGATCTCTGAGGGTTTGTTCAGGAACACACCATTCTTCCAGGCTTTGATCCAGTAGGCATCACCCAGGCCTGCAGGGTCTGTCGCAAAGAATTCCGAGGTATAATAGGGTTCCAGAATGTCGTAATCCTTTGGGTTGTGACGAAAAACCACTGAATCCACTTGCGGAACCCGGCCTAAGCGGGCAGTTGCTTCGAAGGTTTCACCCTCAACATCGACAGTCAGCCTGTAATTGTGTCCGATAACCCCAAAGGTGGAGTCAGCAGTCCAACGGTAGCTTTTTTCATCTTCCTGAAATTCATAAAGCAATCCGGTTTCGAGGTCGAGCACTGTTACCTCGGCACCTGTGATCATCTGCGGTTCAGTGTTGTCGAAGTATGGTTGAGACCTGGTCAATCTGATCTCCTGGGTGGGCTTGTTGTGAACCAACCAGGCATCAACTACAATGATTTCTGCCGCGTCATTGAGTTCCGGATATATAACCGTTTCACAAGAGAAGGCGGACAGTATAATTATTAAGAGGAAGATCTTTTTCATTATCTTTTTATTTAAAGTTTGGATAAATCAGTAATTAAAATTTGAAGTTGTAGCTCACTGCTGGTATGAACGAGCCGAGCATTGACATCTTGGTAGCACTGGTTTCCACAGCGCTGGTTCCTTGCCGGTCAGTACCTTGAGAGAAGTAGATGCTAAAAGGGTTTTGGCGTGCATATACATTGTATACTGACACTACCAACTGGTCGTTGATCTGCTTTTTCTTGCCGGGCTTACTCAACTGTTTGAAGGTTACCGATAGATCGAGTCGGTGATAGTCCTCAGCCCGGAAATTGTTTCGGCTGCTACCGGAAATGTATGGGATTACGTAACCATTCACCGTCATTCGGTCAGTAGGGAAGGTGCTGGGCATACCGGACATAAAGCTGAAGTTTGAGGAAAGCGATATTTTGTTAGACAGATCATAGAATGCTGCCACCTTCAGGTTGTGTCTTTGATCAAAAATGGCCGGATACCAATTTCCCTTCCTGTTGATCAGGTCATCACCATAGTTGATGCCATCAATCTTCAGCTCAGTTTTACCCAGGGTATAGCTTACCCATCCCGTGAGTCTTCCGGTATTTTTACGGAGGAAAAGCTCCAGTCCATAGCTGCGTCCAACACCATAGAGTAGCTGTGCATCCAGGTATTCATTAACCATGAGGTCTGCACCGTCAATATAGTCTACCTGATGCTGGGTCCACTTATAGTAGATCTCTGCAGAGGCCTCCCACATATCTTGCTTGAAGTTTTTGAAGTAACCCAATGCAACCTGATGTCCTTCCTGTGGCTTGATGTTGTTGTTGCTGGGCTGCCAAACATCTGTAGGGGTAGAAGCCGTAGTATTTGAGATTTGATGAAGGTATTGCACCATCCGGTTGTAGCTGGCTTTCACTGATGCCGTGGTTGCCAACTGATATCGGGCAGAAACTCTTGGTTCAAGATTATGATAAGAGGTGGCCTGATCCCACTGTTTGATCTCTTTTGAACCTGTCAGAGGTTTTTCCAGCCCGGGAATCGTATCTCCAAAGGTATACTCTGTTCCGCCGAAACCCGTAAAATAGCTATATCGCATACCGTAGTCTACCGCCAGCTTGGAAGTAAACTGCTGAGCGTTTGAAAGGTGTACCGAGCTCTCCAGTGCACGTTTTTTATCGAATATAATTTCGGTACTCACCCCATGGTTAACTACGGTGGCTTCAGCCGGTTTGAATCCATAGAGAATGGCCTCACCACCAAACGTTAGCTCATTAGAGGGATTGATCGTCCAGGCAAACTCTGGCTTGAAATTGAAAGTCTCTATGCTTGACATCCAATCGAAATTGTCAAGTTTATCGCCAAATTTGAAACCATAATCATAGAGGCTGTAGTAAAAGCTGTAGTTACTAAACAGGTTCTGGCTGATCAGGTTGTTCCATCGTACGGTGGCCGTTCTGTTGCCCCAGTCGAAACCAAAGGTCTCTTCAAATTCGAACACATCTCTGCCCCAGTAACCGGAAGCAAAGACCCGGTTTTTTTCGTTGATATTCAGATTGACTTTGGCCGTCAGGTCATAAAAATAGAGCCCACCATCTTCGAGCATATCCGTCAAAGCCTTCGCAAAGAGGTCGGCATATGACCTGCGACCAGCCAGAATGAAGGAAGCCTTATCTTTTTTGATGGGACCTTCCACCGAAAGCCGGCTAAAAACAGTGCCAATACCTCCATTGACCTCATAATGCTTGTTGTTACCCTCTTTCATTCGGATGTCCAGTACCGAGGAGAGTCGTCCTCCATATTTGGCGGGAATACCCCCTTTATACAGCTTTACATCCTTCACTGCATCCGGGTTGAAAACAGAGAAAAAGCCAAACATGTGTGAGGACTGGTAAACCGGAGCCTCATCAAGCAATACAAGGTTTTGACCTACATTTCCTCCTCGGACATTGAAACCCGGAGCACCTTCTCCTACTGAGGTAACGCCCGGCAACATCTGGATGCTTTTGATTACATCGACCTCACCAGCAAAAGCGGGCATTTTCTTGATGGACTGGATTTCCAGTGTGGCGGTGCTCATCTCGGTATTAGTCACATTGGCATTAGCACCCTGGCTGGTCACAATCACGGCTTCCAGCTGTTGACCTGCAATAGCCAGCTCCAGGTCAAAATGTATGTTCTGGTCAAGGCTGATCTTTTTGGTATAGGTATTATAACCCATGTACCGAAAGTTTAAGGTGTAATCACCTGCTGGTAATGTGATGGCGTAGTAGCCATAGACGTTGGAGGACACACCATTGGAGATCTCATCTACATAAACTGTAGCTCCGATCAATTCTTCTCCATTGTCCTTGTCCCGAACATACCCACCGATGGTGAATTGTTCCTGTGCGATCACTTTCCCTGTATGGAAGAGGATGCACAGTATTAATAATGTTTTCTTAATCTTTTTCATATTGTTAAGGTTTGGCTTAAAAACTTGGTTCAAAAATCACTCGGAGCTACTAACCATTCGCCCCGAAATGTAAATGCGAACTTTTGTGATGGGTTTCAGTACCTTTTAGCAGGATGTCCCGGATATGTGAGCCAGCGAACGGCATCATGGAAGTAATCGTGAGTATTTTCATAGACTTTAACTTTTTTGATACAAAGTTTCCGGTCTTGAGGATCAATTACCTTAATGTATCTTAAGATCGATCATGATCACTGATTTTTCCGGATAACCATGAGATGCTTGAAGAAAGTCCGGCACTTGAGGTTTCTAGGGTCTTACGCGTTGATTTAGTCGTATGCCAGCCCGACCTATTTGGAACCAGGAATTATGAGGTGATCAGTTGGAGGAATAAATTTTTTGGGTCCCTAGAAATCTGAGAGCCTAACCATCAGATTGTAACAATTGTTACATCCTTTCGTGACCTCTGATCGTATTTTAGAATAACTTTAATGAGGTGGAAGAAATCTGGAACATCATCGTGGGTAGCTATACCGGGTATGCCAATTATCTGTGGCAGGAAATAACCAACCCCTCGTGGCACAGCTACTTCTATTGGCTGATCGGGGTGTCGGCTTTCTTTTTTATTTTGGAAGTGATCAGGCCCTGGAGGAAAGAGCAGGCTAAATTTAGAAAAGACTTCTGGCTTGACTTCTTCTATATGTTTTTCAATTTCTTCCTGTTCTCCCTGATCATCTACAATGCGGCCTCCAATGTGGTGGTACATTTCTTCAACGATTTACTGGCCTCCATTGGCATTACTAACCTGGTGGCTTTTGAGGTGATGTCGTGGCCTACCTGGTCGCACCTTTTGATTGGGTTTGTGGTCAGGGATTTTGTGCAGTGGTGGACACATCGGCTGTTGCATAGGGTGCCAGCATTGTGGGAATTTCACAAAGTACATCATTCCGTAGAACAGATGGGTTTTGCGGCCCACCTCAGATATCACTGGATGGAAAATGTAGTTTACAGATCCATTGAATATATCCCACTGGCTTTAATAGGTATTGGGTTGAGAGACTTTTTTATCATCCACATCTTCACGTTGGCCGTTGGTCATTTCAATCACTCCAATTTCAAGCTCAATCTGGGTCCCTTAAAATATATTTTCAACAATCCTCAAATGCACATCTGGCACCATGCCTATGACATCCCTAAAGACAGGAAGTACGGTGTGAATTTTGGGTTGACCCTCAGCATCTGGGATTATCTATTCAGGACCAATTACATCCCTTATGAGGGAAAGGACATTAAGTTAGGATTTCCCGGGGTAGAGAAATTCCCCAAAGACTTCATCCACCAGAATACACATGGGTTTAGGCTGAAACATCACGATGAGGAGTCGGTAAATAATTGATTTTGAGTGAATCATTTGGCCACACTGGATTTAATATAAACCTCCATCGGAGCCTTGCTGAGCGTAAAAATATTTACCTGATGCCTCAGGTTAAAATCTGATTATTCTTCGTAGCTTAATCCTCAAATACTGGTTATGAAAAAGCTGATAGCTGCCGTTTCTTGTGGACTCCTGATCGCAGGATGTTGCAATGAAGATTTTATTATTCCGGAATCTTCCGGACCTGCTAATGATATGAGAGCCAATGCGATTGATATCACCAGCCTCTTTGATGCTCCGAATTGTCCGGGGGCCAATCCGATATATACTACAGAGGGATCTACTCCTGATGGTGGTATTGGATCTTGCTGGGAAGATCAGAGAAACGCAGGAGATGTATGGTTTAAGTTCACAGGACAAGGACCTAACGGCTATTTTTCGGTATATATAGAAACAGCTGGACCTACAGGGACCCAGCAAGCCTCTCAATTTATACTTTTGGATACCGATGGAGCAAGTGAGTTAAGCTGTGATGGTTACAATATGAATACTGAGGACATTTATGATTTCAGTATCGTGGAAGTAGGAGTGGAATATTATTTTTCTGTTTCAGTACCTGCTGAAAGCAATAAAGGAACATTCTCAATGTGTGTTACCACAAGTGATTAAGAAGTATTTGTTAATTGAAATCGTATCGATAACCTAAAGACAGTTGTAGCGATCGGTTTTTAGTAGAAGCCACACCTTCAAAGTTGCTGATATCGACCATGCCGAGATAATAGCTTACGCCAAATATTAATCCTTTTTGCGTTTCATAGTCCACACCGGCGTTCAGACCAAAATCGGTTTTCTTATAAGCTTTGGTGTAGTGTTGCTCGTCAAACCTTTCTCTGGTCACCGGGTGATACTCCGATTTAGCGCACATCATGAAGCCCAGCTGTGGACCTAATGAAACGTGTAAGGAAGGGGTGGCATCGTAAGTAACCAGCAGGGGAATTGAAAAGTAGCGAATGTCAAAATCCAGGTCCTCACCATCTGCATTGACGATCGCTCGTTGATTGGACAGCATAAATTCTGACTGAAAGCCAGTAAAAGATGGCTTGAATCGAATAAACGTACCAATGTGATATCCGGGTCCTGCCCCGTAGTCCGTAACCTCATCGTCAACAGCTAAATTTGAATAGCTGAAACCGGCTTTTGCTCCAATGGACCAGGGTGACTGTGCGAGAGCGCTGAAAGTAGTACCAAGTAGGAGCAGAGAGAAAACAAAGATTGTCCTCATAATTTTATTCTTGTAAGCTCCAAAGTACGAATTATTCTTGGATTTTCGATGGTCCGGGGCGACAGAAATTTTTGTGCTTGTTGGTATTTGTACAGGCATAGGATAAGCCAAAAAACCAACTCATCAACACTATGTCAATACAACGACCGGTCAAACTTTCTCCGGTAGTTTTTAGTGATCTCGTGATCCGGGCCAAGCATATTGAATAAAGCAATTGCACTTCTTCGGGGGAGCTCATTATTGGTAGTCTTATCAATGGTGACTGACTCTATGATGGCTTCGATGGCTTTATCAATGGCTCCGCTTTTCAAAAAGTGCTGAGCATTGGCCAGTTTTTCACTCACTCCACCATTTGGTTTAAAGGGCGTTTTCAACAATTCAGACAAGTCATGGATGCCCGTCAATCGGTCAAGGTAATTTTCTTTGTGATGGATCTTATCCACTGTTTCAATGGCCAGCTCCGGATCATCCCAAATCAACTTTTCAGACAGGGCAAGCTTGGCTTCGTCTAAATCAGGGTTCTCCTGCACAAACTTTTTCAATGCATCCAGGGCAGTGGGATCACCGTTTTTAAGTTGTTCCAGGATTGAACTAAGTGCAGCCGTTCGGGGGTCCGGGATTTGTTCATTCAGCCACCTTTCCATTTCCGGCTTGGGGAGTGCGCCGGTCTGCTCAGCTACCATCTCACCATCCACAAAAAGCTTCATGTTGGGGATCCCTCTGATACCATATTGGGTAGAGAGCTCCTGGCTTTCATCTACGTTTACTTTTACCAGCTTCCACTGTCCCTTTGCTTCACCTGCCAGCTCTTCCAGCATGGGGCCGATGTACTGACAAGGACCACACCAGGGCGCCCAAAAGTCCACAAGGATGGGAGTCTGCTTACTTGCTTCAATTACCTGAGATTTAAATTCGCTAGTGTTCATTGGATATCAAAATATTAGAAGTACAAAAGAGTGAAAAGCACTTAAAATATTGTGTAATTATTGTTACAAATCGAGTAATACAAATTTACAATGCTATTAGGTTTCGGGTAGGTGTAAAAGCTTATTTATAGCAAGAGTGACCTATGGATATAAGCAAAGACTGCCTGAAGATCTTCCCTCTTAAGATGCGGATATGAAAGTAGTATTTTCTCTTCTGTCCAGCCATCAGCAAGCCGTTCGAGTATAAATTCAACTGATATCCTTGTGCCTTTTATTGAAGGTTTCCCAAGGAGAATATTCTTGTCTGAAACTATTCGCTCTTGCCAATTCATGTTTAAAAATACGCGGAAAAAGAATAAATGTTCTTTGTATCAGTTGCTGGCCTATGCTTAATGTATGTAACATATGTTACCCCAATAATCAGTTCCGCTTGATAATATTAAGGTTTCAAAATGCCATAAGTGAGCAAAATATAAAACATAAATATGTCAACGGATAAAAGCGAATCACCAGATAAATCAAATAGCAGGCTTAGGATGGCGGTCATCCTGAGCCTTACCCTTGGGCTGGCACCATTCTTTCCGGAACCTCACCTCTGGGGGAAACTAAAATGGTTGTGGGGAGGTGCAGTGGGTATGCAGGCCGTGGATTACTTCGATCTGATCATGCATGGGGCTCCCTGGGTGTTTTTACTCTACCTGGTGGGGCAGCGTGTCCTGGATAGGGTGAGAGGGCAGGCATGATCAGGCTAAAAGTAGTCTATCCAATTTTTTATCTTAGACAGTATGCTATTCCTTGCTTCCGCTTCTTTGCCTTTTTCGAAGTTTGATAATCTCTTCATTAATTTTTTTCACCTCTTTCATCGCCACATCAGTCCGATCAATTCGATGCTCGAGTTTCTTCTTGAGTTCAAGTAGCCTCTTTTCTGCTTGCTTAAAAGATTCGGTGCCTTCCAACTTACTCATTGTCATTGTCTTCTTTTCTCAATTTAGCTATTTCCAGATCATTTTGGAAAATTTCATTTTTATAAAGCTGATTTTTCAACTTAATCCGATCAACCAGTAGCCTTAGATTATTAACGTATTGTTGAATCTTAGGATGTTCAAGAAGCTGAGTCTCAATTTCACTCATTTCTTTCTCCGTTTCGTAAATGGCGGCTTCATTAAGCAAAATCTCTTTTGCTAATTCGGCGTTGTTATTTTCTAATTTTTCAATTTCACTTTTGTTTGACATTGCCTAATATCAAAGTCTTATTATTGATGAGATCAACCAAATCTACCCATTTCCTTTATTTTATACTATAACGGGTGGGACGGAATGTTGAGGTAAGTGTGAAGGATAGGTTTTGGCTAGTCAATCTTAAGCAGAAACAAACATCATAGCCGTCATCCTGAACGGAACTTTTGGGATCGTACTCTGAGAGAAAAATCGAATGTTTTTAACTAAATGCTTTTCCTCTGTCGTCCGGCTGTGAAGTGAAGGATCTTATGCGATTTAGGTGGAGTGTTTGATACTACTCACGATTGCTAAGATTCTTCATTTCGCTCTGCTCCATTCAGGATGACGTAAAAATGTTCGGATACGGGTCGCCTCTTCCGATCGTCGGAAAGTCTGAACATCGGACTGTCGGATAATCCTGACTATACCTCTTTAAAAACCTCCTGGTAATGCTGCGAAGCCTGGAAAATACCACCATCTTCATGGAAGAATGGCTTGCCGGTTTCGTACACGCCATCTTTGGTCAACACCCAGGGAGCTTCTTTTCTCGGATGATAGGTCATCATGCGGTCCCACTCCTTATAGTATTGGTGTCCGTTGGTCTCTTGCAGCCCCAGCTTCAAACCCGGGAAGGCCGGGAGCCTGGCGGCCACGTTTTTGTTCCACTCTACCAGAATCGGGTTCACGGTCAGGTCGGCGCAGAAGCAGGGCACATCCTTTTCATAGGCTAGCTGCGTGATCTTGATGGTCTCACTTAGTGTCTTGGCGATGGCCTTCACCGCAATGGCCTGGTAACCCTGATCGATGCGGTTTTTGGCGTCTTCCCTGGTATGGGCGCTCTCATCAGCAGCTACCCGTACACCCAGGTCACCGACATAAGTCTCGTTAAACTCACTGAAGGGTTCCTCGATCACAGCGATCTGGTCGAAGGCACCGATCTTCTTCGCGTGGTCCAGGAAGCGCTCGAGTGATGCTTTCTCCTCATACCGGCCGTTGGCATC
This sequence comes from Cyclobacteriaceae bacterium, assembly GCA_965228595.1. Lineage (GTDB taxonomy): Bacteria > Bacteroidota > Bacteroidia > Cytophagales > Cyclobacteriaceae > UBA7330. The sequence continues at coordinate 3,291,663 of OZ245828.1, forward strand.
GAAGTAGTAAGGGATCTTTCCGTCTTTGGTGTGCGGAGTCTCGTAGTTTCCAATGGCTTTGTGGACACCCTCCAGGAACTGGATGTCCTTTTCCAGCATCTCTTTTTGCGTGCCTGCTGATCCGGTCTTCAATTTCAGCATGAAGAATCCATCGTCAGCAGCTTTTTTCACTTTTTCCACAGAGGTGCCCGCGCTGAAAGAAGGGATACTGGCCACCTTGTCATGCCTGGCGGAGAGTCCGGGTCTGTATTCGGCCGGGATCATATCATCAAAGTCCTCAACGTTGTTTTCCGCTGCGTAGAGCAGCCAGGCAGCATTGTCCAGACCCACCAGCGCATTCAGGGCAAAGGTCTTTCTCAGGTCGGGGTTGCTGGTGATCTTTTTGCCGTAGGCCAGCAGCTCGGGGAGCACACTGTCTACCATCTCTATCGGGTTGCTAAACTGTTGCCCGTTTACCATCTGTAAGGCCCGCTCCGACATCGCATACATCAGGGCGTTACCTCCGCTCTCGGAGTGGTTGAAGAACACCTTGGCATCTGACCAGAGGACTCCCTGGGTCGCTAATCCGATCTTTCGGATGCCATCCGCATTTTCCAGCATCGCCATCGTCTGCCAGCACTCAGTAATCGCACCTCCTTTGAATCGATAAGGATACAAGGCTTCTCGTTCAAAGTCTGAGCTTACCCGGGCAATGTTCAGTTTCATGTTTTTTTGTGGTTTTTCCAGTTTAAGATCATTTATCGCATAGAGGCCTCCCATACCGGCCAGGCTGGCGGCACTGCTTTTTTTGAGGAAGGAACGGCGGTCCATCCCGTTTTGAATGCTTTTGTTCATGTGTGTAGGGCTAATATCAGTGGGAGCAGATGCTCCTTTGATCAAATGTAGTAAAAAGATTTTTCCTGCCCATCCCGGATCAATTAGATGTAGAAACTTTGTGATTTCAGCTAGCCGGATTGGCGTTTGTCATTTTACCAATTCAATAATTATTCCCATATTTAAGGACCCGACTTTCCCAAATATGCAATTTACCATCCATAAAAGTGCTCATGATGTAGGTAGTGATAAGTGGTTTGAAACCATATACAATGACCATTTTGAGGGACTTTTGAGGTATGCATTTTCAATAGCGGAGGATAAAGCCACGGCGGAAGATGTCGTTTCCGAGGTGTTCATTTCCTTGTGGAACAGGAAAGATCAACCGGCCGGGATCAACAACGTGGAGGCTTATTTAATTCAGTCAGTTAAACACCTGGCCATTAAAAAGATCAAAAAATCCAGGAGGGAAACACTGGGACCCATTGATGAGTCGAAATATTCGCAAGCATTGAATCCGGAAAACATCCTGATTGGTAAAGAGCTGGAATCAGTCATTGACCAGGTGGTGCAATCCCTGACACCCTATGGGAAGCTGGTGTATGATATGGCGAAGAACAAGGGCTACTCCAATGAAAAGATTTCTAAGGAGCTGGATATGAACCAGGCAACCGTTCGAAAGCACCTCAGCAATGTGATCAAGGCCTTTAAAGATGCGTTGAAAAATCAGCAGGACTCTGAGGAGGGTAAAATCATCAGGCTGGGCCAGGCGCTATTGATAGCGGCTTTGATTACTGGCATTCTCTCTTTCATTTGATTGTTTATCAAGCATTTCAGTTAATGTTATTTCATTTATACGCATTGTATTTTGAAAAAATAAAAACGTATTGACTGAATAATTGAATGAAATTAAAATATTCAAAATTCTGTTCACACTTTTAATACTAAAAGCTCTTCCGGGTGAAGCAATCATCTAAATGGAAGAGCTCATTTACAAATACGTCCGGAATAAACTCACCAAAGCTGAGAAGATCAGGTTGCAGGAATGGATCAATGAGGATCCCGAAAATGCCCGGTTATTCAAAAACTTTGTGGGACACTGGAAACTATCTGATTTTGATGTTGATCTGCTCAAACACAAGGTCTGGCAGAAGATGCCCCATCAAAATGGAACTTCCGCAAGCGAAAAGTCAACCTTAAATTGGGCCTGGCTGAAAGTGGCTGCTGTTATCCTTGCGGTGCTCGGCATTTCATTTTATTTATTGAGGGATCAGATGACCACAACTGACCAGCTGACTGTGGCCGAAAAACCAGTACTTATTGAAAAGGTCGCTGAGCGCGGTCAAAAGTTGACTGTGAAGCTACCAGACGGATCTATGGTTAAACTGAATGCAGATAGCAGGATCAGTTATTCAAGCACATTTGGTGATGAGTCCAGGGAACTTCAGCTGACCGGTGAAGCATTTTTCGAAGTGCAAAGAGATGAAACACGACCATTCAAGATCTTTTCAGGGGATTTGGAAGTACAGGTGCTTGGTACCTCCTTCAATGTCAATGCTTATCCCGACCAGCATGTTGCCAGTGTAGCAGTGCGAACAGGAAAAGTATCGGTTAGTAATTCTGCGAAGACCATGGGTACAGTACTGATAAAGCAGGAAAAGCTGGTTTTCTCTCATGCCAATGGGTCATTCAGCAAAGAATCCATTTCTGATGCTCAGATGGCTTATGGATGGATTGACAATTACCTGTCTTTCAATGACCTCAATCTTGAGGAGGCCATTGCATTAATTTCCAAATGGTTTGATGTGGAATATGTGATTGTAAATAAAAGAAATATCAATAAGCTGATCACTGCTAAATTCAATAATCCATCGCTGAAAAATGTCATGGAAAATCTATCTTATTCTTATGAATTCAATTACGAGATCAATGAAAACGGAATAGTGATAAAATAAAGATAATGCACAAAAAAAAAGAGAGCTGAGGCACTTTGGCGAGGACTCAACTCTCAAAATGTTTAAAGTTTGAACAAACCCTAAACTTCTATGACTACAAATCTACGAAAATTAATTATTCGCATGTCGAGATTAGCGATGTATGCGACAGTGGTCTGCATGTCACTCACCATGGTGTTTGCAGCTGAGTCAATCGGGCAGCGGAAGCTGCTGAAGGATATCCCGATCGAATTTAGCCTCACTAAGTCCATGAGCCTCCAGGCTCTGATCGATGAGGTGGAAAGTTCGGGCGAATTCACTTTTGTCTATTCTAAAAAAGACATCAGGGGAATCACGCTTGCATTTGATCATCCGGTGAGGAGTATGGAGGACCTTTTGAATGAAATCTCCATCCAGGCAAAAGTCTCCATTAAACGAGTAAACGAGACGATAAGCTTCAAGAACGTAGTCAAGGATGCAGCGATGCCTCAGGTATTTGAAGAGGTGCCGGAGCAGGTTAGTGTTTCCGGAATTGTCACCGATGAAACGGGAGAATCATTGATTGGAGCCGCAGTTTTGGAAAAAGGAACTTCAAATGGTACAATCACGGATGTTGATGGAAGTTACCAGCTGACAGTGGGTGATGGTGCTGTTCTACTTGTTTCTTTTGTAGGGTATCAGTCCATTGAGATTCCTGTTAATAACAGGACGACAATCAACCCACAATTACAACTTGATACCGAGCAGCTTGATGAAATAGTGGTCATCGGTTATGGAACACAGGTTCGTAGAGAGATCACCGGGGCTGTATCGAGTCTGAATGAAAAAACCTTTAGTCCTTCAGTCAATGCTTCTGTAGAGCAAATGATCGAAGGCAAGATGCCTGGTGTTCAGGTAGTACAAAACAGCGGAGAACCTGGCGGTGGAATGTCAGTGAACATTCGAGGCGTTGGTTCGATCAACGCAGGAAGTGAGCCACTTTACGTGATAGATGGATTGCCAATCGATAACTCAGTCCTGATTGGAGGGACAGGTAATCAGGTGGCCTCAACACGATCTCCCAGAAATCCCATTAGCTTTTTGAATCCTGCCGACATCGAATCGATAGAAGTACTTAAAGATGCATCTGCATCAGCCATTTATGGAGCGAGGGGAGCTAATGGTGTGATACTGATCACCACCAAAAGCGGTCAGTCAGGTGCGTTGAAAGTTGATTATAGTGGACATACGGGAATAAACCGGGTCCACAATCGGTTAGACCTGCTTGGCCCTGAAGAATATATGACAGGGATCAACGACCTCATCGCTGCAGGTGGCGGAGATCCGAGTGAAGTAGTGACTGAAATACAAAATGGGGGTACAGATTGGCAGGAAGTTGTATTTCGTGATGCAGCCAAGCTACAAAAACACAACCTTTCTTTTTCCTGGGGAAATAAAAATACCTCGTATATGGTTTCAGCAAACTATACGGATGAAGAAGGAATGGTGAGAAACACTTCGTTTACGCGCTATGGAGCTCGTTTTAATTTATCACATACTGATGAGAAATTCCGCTTTGGATCAAGTATGACTACCAGCTACGTAAAGGATGTTTTTGTGCCCAATGGGTTCGACGTAAACCTTCGAGCGGGTGCGATCAATGCTGCTAAGCTCTGGGATCCAACTTTCGATGTGCGTGATGCCAATGGGGACTATGTCACTACAGACCTGTTTGATATTGATAATCCTGAAGCGATTATCACAGGAAATCATATGGATGGCAATCGTTATCGTTATCTGGGTACCATGTTTGGGGAGTATTTTATCACCCCTGCCCTAAGTGCGAAAATTCGTGTGGGTGCAGATGTAGCCAATGAAGATAAAACCGTATATAAGGATCGAACAACCATCATTGGAAATTCATTAGGGGGTGTGGCTACAGCTTATCAGGCTATGCAATCCAACTATTTGTTGGAGGGGACTGTGAACTTTCAGGAAACGTTTGATATTCATACTGTTGAAGTTTTGGCTGGAATTACCACCCAGGAATATACCAATCGATCAAGCTCCCAGCAGGCCAATAATTTTCCTACGGATGCTACCCTGGCAGATAATTTTGGGTTAGCAGATCGGACTACCCTGGTTAACAGCAGTGGGAAGAGCAAAAATTCCCTTTTATCATACCTGGGAAGGGTTAACTACAAATTGCTCGATCGGTATCTTTTTACTGCTTCATTCAGGGCGGATGGATCCAGTCGGTTTGGCCCGGGAAATAAATACGGATACTTTCCCTCTTTTTCAGTAGGTTGGTTGATCAACGAAGAGTCCTTTTTTTCCGCAGCTGATAATTTATTTGAAATGTTGAAGTTGCGTGGATCCTGGGGACAAACCGGAAACCAGGAGATTGGAAACAATCAATACCTGACCACCTTCACCGGAGGTGCTTCCCGAACAAGCTATGTGCTGGATGATCAATTTGTTACCACCTTCAACCCCAGTAGAATTGCGAACCCTGATCTGAAGTGGGAAACCACTGAGCAGCTTGACATTGGATTGGATTTCAGTATTAAAGGAGGACGAATTTCAGGTACGTTGGAATGGTATCGTAAAAACACATTTGATATGCTCCTTTCTTTGCCAGTTCCAAGCTCCAGTGGGTACTCCAGTAAGTTGGTAAACATTGGAAGTATGTATAACTCAGGTTTTGAGTTTGGATTGAATACCAACAACATCACCACGAATGATTTCAACTGGAATACCGACCTTAATTTTTACACACTTAAAAATGAAGTAGAGGATTTAGGAGGAATAGCACAGATCTTAACAGGTAATTTTTCAGTAGCAGCCGGGAGTATCAGTATCATCGAACCTGGTTTGACGTTAAGGAGCTTCTACGGATATGAGGTGGAAGGTATCTGGCAGGAAAGTGATGACCTCAATGCCATTACTAACAATGTGAGTCCTGGTGATTTCAAATTCCGGGATGTAAATAATGATGGCACAATTGATGGTGATGATCGCGTGGTACTAGGCAATTCATTCCCGGACTTCACCTGGGGGCTTGGAAATACACTCACCTATAAGGGTTTATCCCTGCATGTATTCCTGCGTGGTGTCCAGGGAGTAGAAATGATCAATGGTAATTTGCTGGAGCAGTATTTCCCTCGCTCAGGTGTTCGGATCAACCGGTTTAGAGAGCCCTTTAACAACAGATGGACTCCTTCCAACCCCACAAATGATCAGCCAAGCTACCTGAATGCCGCTAGTCAATTGTCACAAGCAGTGAATTCGCGAACGGTTGCAGATGCCTCATATGTGAAATTGCAAACAGTTCGAATTAGCTATGTTTTGCCTCAGCCTGTCCTTTCACAAGTATTTAATTCAGTGGAAGTATATGCTACCGGGCTCAACCTACTCACTTTCTCAGACTATGATGGGTTTGATCCTGCGCTTAACCCGAATGGAAGCGCCAATTTCCGAATCGACTGGAACGGTTACCCTTCGGCAACCACCTTTCTTTTGGGATTAAATCTGGGCTTCTAATTAGTTAATCAGACAAAATTGAAAATGATGAAACGCATAAATAAAATAGTTTTAAGTGCATTTGTAATGCTTTCTTTAGTGTTTGTCAGGTGTGAAGGTCCGCTTGACCCTGAAGTATTTTCACAGACGGCTCCTGATAATTTATTCAATTCCCTACCCGGTGTAGAGGGTGTATTGTTCGGAGCCTATTCCTGGGCCGCTGAAAATCATGGCAATGACCTGGCACAGGGGATTACTGCTCCCGAAGCGATGACGGATATAGGGTTTGCTACGGCGGGAGCCATTGCCAACTGGTTGCTGAACTTTCAGGATTTTATTCTTGATGGGTCCGGTAGTAGCATGTATGACCTTTACTGGAATGACCCCTATAGGGCGATAAGAAATGCCAATATCATTCTAGAGAATATTGAAGCAGCAAATATTGGTGAAGACGATAAAGTGTTGATCGCGGCTGAAGCACGTTTTATCAGAGCCTGGAGTTACACCAAGTTATATAATCGTTTTGGACCAACTCCACTACGTACGAGTAGTACGCAAGAGCTTCAACTACCCAGGGCAGGAGAGCAGGAGTATCTGGACTTTATTGAATCTGAGCTATTGGCAATTATCCCGGATTTACCAAACCCAGGGGAAGAGAAACAATGGGGTAGATCTCATAAAGGTGCGGCACTCGGTGTTTTGACTAAATTTTATCTGAATACCAAGCAGTGGCAGAAATGTGCTGACGCAGCGCAGGACTTGATCGATTTGAACTACTTCGAGCTTTATCCTAATTATTTTGATGTATTTCTGGTTGATCATGAGCGGAATAAGGAAATCGTATGGGTAGTTCCTAATAAGGCGGACCTTGGCCGTGAAGCAAATATTAGTTTCATGAATTTTGCCTGGCCTACATCATTTAATAGCCATCCAAGAACCGGATTAGAATTTTGTGATGGGTGCCGGAATTTTGCCACGATGTTCAGAATTCGTGATGACTTCTGGAATTCCTTCGACCCTAATGACACCAGGAAAGACCTGATGATTGAGGAGTATGTGAACAATGATGGTGATACTATCGATCTCAGGCCGCCGAATGACAATGTACGACCCTTTAAGTATTGGCCAGCAGGTGATTTTGCAGGTCCTGCTTACGGAAATGATTTCCCGGCCATACGTTATGCTGATATTCTATTGTCAAGAGCAGAAGCTTTGAATGAAATAAATGGCCCAACTCAGGAAGCTATTGACCTGATTAATCTGGTAAGGGATCGTGCAGAGGTTGATGATATCTTATTGGCAGACTTTGGTTCTACGGATGCCTTAAATGATCACATTCTAGCTGAACGTGGATGGGAACTTTGGTGGGAAGATAAGCGACGAGAGGATTTAATTCGTCATGGCAAATTTATTGAGCGTGCCGTTGAACGGGGGATGCCCGCACAACCGCATCATGTTAGATTTCCCATTCCATTGTTTGCTTTAGATGCCAACCCATTACTTGAGCAGAATGCGGAATACTGAATCTGTTTGTTAATAACCCCTCATATCTAATCCGGATTTCAAATCCACTCAAATTAACCCAATGGTGAAATTTCAGTTTCATATTACTATTGCAATAATCCTGCTGAGCCTGGCGTGTTCCACGCCAGCTCAGCAACAGGATTCCTTAGAATTCACTCTTTTGAAACACCAAAACCCAGGTCTGGCTACTGACCTTGGTGTGGGCCTCTGGGCGTGGCCCATGGCCATGGACTATGATGGCGATGAGGACCTTGATTTAATAGTGATGTGCCCTGATACTCCCTTTCGTGGCCTTTACTTTTTTGAAAACACGTCAGGACCTGCGGAAATGATGCCGGTCTTTCAACCTCCGGTCAGAATCGGGGACGGTGCTAAAAATCTTCAGATTTCCTATAGCGATCAGGGACCTCATGTCCTGGGGCCGGGAGTGGAGTATAAGAACTTCCGGGAAGAAGGCCTAAGTAATCCCATTGATTTGTATCCTGCCAAATCACTAGAGGAGGATTTTGAGAAAATACGTTTCAAGCAATGGAAATATGTGGATTACGAAGGAGATGGTGACCTGGATATTATTGTTGGGATGGACGATTGGGGTGACTATGGTTGGGACAATGCGTTTGACCAGCAGGGAAACTGGACGAATGGTCCACTGCATGGGCACATTTTACTTTTGGAAAACCAGGATGGTGAATATGTAAATAAGGGTAAAATCATGGCAGGTGGAGCCCCATTAGATGTATATGGGGGACCTTCAGCAGAGATGCGTGACTTCGATGGAGATGGGGATCTGGACATCATCTGTGGGGAGTTTCTCGATAGGTTTACCTGGTTTGAAAATAGTGGTACAAGACAAAATCCCATCTTTGAAAAAGGCCGGTTCCTGGAAAATCAACAAGGTTTGATTAAAATGGACCTTGAAATGTTCATACCCAATGCAGTGGACTGGGGCAATGACGGTCACATTGATCTGATTGTTGGTGATGAAGATGGGCGTGTAGCATTAATTAGAAATACAGGCGAGGTGCGAAACAATATGCCTGTATTTAATTCTCCAAAATACTTCCAGCAAAAAGCTGATCTGGTAAAATTTGGTGCTTTAGTCACCCCGTATAGTGTGGATTGGGACAATGATGGTGACGAAGATCTTATTTGTGGCAATACAGCAGGATATATCGGGTTTATCGAGAATCTTGACGGAGGAAATCCCCCACAATGGGCCAGTCCACGATATCTGGAAGCAGAGGGCGAAGTGATTCGAATTATGGCTGGAGAAAATGGGTCCATACAGGGGCCTGCCGAGAAAAAGTGGGGGTATACAACACTTTCGGTGGCAGACTGGGATGGAGATGGGTTACATGATATTGTGATCAACTCCATCTGGGGAAAGATAGAATGGTTCAAAAATGTTGGAAATGAAAAGGAACCAAAGCTTCAAAAGGCACAGCCTGTTCTTTTAGACACCAGGTCGGAAAAGCCTGATTGGAATTGGTGGGATCCGGAAGGAAATGAACTGGTCACCCAATGGCGGACGACTCCTTATGCGATTGACTGGAATCAGGATGGAATGATGGATCTGGTCATGCTGGACACAGAAGGATATCTCAGTTTTTATGAGCGCTATAAGGAAAATGATCAATTGAAGTTGAAGCCGGGTAAACGCATCTTTTATGGTGAAAACATTTCTGTTTTCGACCGTAAAAACAATGTCATAAAAGAAGGTGCCGGACCCTTAAGGTTGAATGAAGGTGAGGCAGGAAAAAGCGGTCGAAGAAAATTCTGTTTTACAGACTGGGACCAGGATGGCGACATGGATTTACTTGTCAACAGTACCAATGTTGCGCTTTTTGAAAACATTAGTCAGACGGATGAGCGTGTCACCTTTAAGAGTCACGGAGATTTGTTGGACTACAAACTTGCTGGTCATACCACTTCACCAACAACCGTAGACTGGGATAAAGACGGCAAACATGAATTGTTAGTAGGAGCAGAAGATGGTCACTTTTATTATCTTAAGAATGAATAAAAGTGAACAATGAAGACATTCTCGAAAGTTATTTTAGCGGTTCCTCTGGCCGTAATCCTCACCCACTGCACCCCCTCAAAACTTCCCACTCCGCCAAACATTCTTTTCATCTATACTGATGACCAGGCCGACTGGGGACTTGGAAGAAGTGGCAATGCCCAGATCCATACGCCCAACCTGGATCGCCTGGCTAATGAAGGGGCTTACCTGCCCAATTCTTTTGTGACCACCCCCGTATGTAGCCCTGCCCGGGTCAGCCTGGTGACCAGCCAATACGCCAGCGAGCACAATGTGCTGGACTTTATCCCGCAGATCGGGCACCGTCTGTATAATCCGGAGGTGGAGATAGGTCTTTCACCCGAGAGTATTACCTTTCCTGAGGTGCTCAAAGATTCCGGATATCGGACGGGTCTGGTAGGCAAGTGGCATGTCGGTATCTGGACGGAGGAGGGCTCCAAAAAGTATCATCCCACCAACCATGGCTATGACTATTTCATGGGATTGAATGGGGGTGGTACAACACCTGTGGATCCACCATTGGAAGTGGATGGGAAGATGCAGCAGTTCAAAGGACTTACTACGGATATCCTGACAGACCATGCGATGGACTTTATCAGAAACAGGGATGACAGACCTTTTCTACTAAGTCTACATTATCGGGCGCCCCATGCGAAATGGCTTCCTGTGGCAGATGAAGATTGGGCACCCTATGAACAGCTTGATCCCATGATCCCAAACCCCGCTTATCCTGATCTGGACATCGAAAAGGTGAAGCGTAAAATGAAGGAATACATGGCGAGTATCAGTGGAGTTGATCGCAATGTGGGACGGGTATTAAACCTACTGAAAGAGCTGGGTATTGAAGAAGAGACCATCGTGATCTTTACATCTGACCATGGATATAATATGGGCCATAATGGCATCGAGCACAAAGGCAACGGGTACTGGATCCTGAATACTGAGGTGCCAGCACAGGAGAACCTGGCCAAAAACTCCCGGCCCAACATGTATGACAACTCACTCAAGGTGCCAGCGATCATCAAATGGCCTGGGGTGACAAAACCGGGAATGGTGATTGAAGAAAACTTCATGAGTCTGGACTGGTATCCTACCATAGTGGAAATGGCTGGATCCGAACTCCCCAACGAACAGCCGATTCGTGGAAAGAGCCTGGTGCCATTGTTGAAAGCAGAAAATGTAATCTGGGATAATGACATTTATTCGGAGTACAGTATGATCAACTATAGCAATGCATATATGCGGAGTTATAGAACTCCGGAATGGAAGCTTGTCCGGGACTTTCTCAATCCCGAGCGAGACGAGTTATATCACATCTCGGCGGATCCGGAAGAAAACATCAATCTTATCCATGATCCCCGACCAGAGGTTAAAGACATAATTAAAAAACTGCATCAGAAAATAGTTGATAAAATGCAGGAGATCGAAGACCCACTCTTGAGTGAGACCAAGGTGGATAAATATTATTATAAGTAAGCCCTGACCTGAAAAATCCAGCCATGTTTCGCAAGCCCCACAACCTTTCAATATTTTTCATAACAACCTTTAGCATAATATTCCAGGTAGTTGGTCAGCAAAACGATGAAAATCGCCTGAATGTATTGATGATCATAGCGGATGACTTATCCTCAATTATCTACAACAATGAGGAAATTCATACACCAAATATTGAACGATTAGCTAGTCTTGGGAGACCGTTTTCCAGAGCATATTGCCAGGCATCCTTGTGTAATCCCTCCAGGGCTTCCATCATGACGGGAAAACGGCCACATGAATTGGGCATATATACCAATCAACCTCATTTCCGTGGAATATATCCCCGAATGAAGACCATACCTGAATACTTTAAAGATCAGGGGTATTATACGGTCGGATTGGGTAAGATATTTCATAATTGGGGTCAGGCCATCGAAGGGGACCCTCAATCCTGGTCTGAACCTCAGGAATATCATTATGCAGCCCACTATCACGACTGGTATGTGGCGGGACGTCCCTATCAACTTCATTTCGACTTGAGAAAAGGACCTGCTGTACAATCTGCTGATGTTCCTGATGAAGCATACCTGGACGGGCGGATAGCCAATTCGGCCATCACCAAACTGCGTGAATTACAGGAAACTCCCTTCTTTATGGCTGTAGGTTTCTGGAAACCGCATTTACCCTATAATGCTCCGAAGAAATATTGGGATCTGTACGATAGCAATAACCTGCCAAAACTGAAATATGAAAAGCCTGTAAAAGGTGTCCCGGACCTGGCCTATGTAGATTCCAATGAGGCGAGAAGTTATACTGATGTCGACAAAAATGGTCTGATTCCAAATGAAAAACAGGATGAACTAAGGCACGGGTATTTAGCTTCAATTAGCTACCTGGATGCTCAGCTAGGAAAAGTTTTGGATGAACTTGACAAGTTGGGTCTCACCAGGAATACTGTCGTGGTATTCTTGTCTGATCATGGTTATCATGCTGGAGAGCACGGTCAGTTTGGCAAATGGACCAATTTTGAATTAGGAACAAGGGTCCCTCTAATCATCAAAAAACCTAATATCTCATCTCCTGGAAAAGTTTCAAATAGCATCGTTGAGTTGATAGACATTTACCCCACACTTCTGGAATTGTGTGGATTTAAAGATGCTATCCAGGATAACAGGCTTTCTGGTACTTCACTGGTGCCTGTTTTGAATGATCCCAAGCTTGAAATTAAACCTGTGGCTATATCACAAATCACCAGACCCATTGGCGGTGGAACTGACTTTACTATAATCGGTTCTACTATACGGGACAAAGATTTCAGGTATAATATATGGGTTAAAAGGGATACTGAAGAGGTCGTGGAAGAAGAACTCTACAGCCTCAAATCTGATCCATATGTTGTTGAAAATTTGATTCAAAAACCTGAGTATAGAGATGTGAGAGAAATGATGAATAATAACTTGTTGAATTCATTGAAATAAGCAAAATACCTGGATGAAAACACTACGAATCGTTTTAACTATTTCCATACTCATTGCGTTTGTCCGGTGTGATTTTAAAGAAGCATTTCAACCTCCGAATATCCTCTTAATCTATGTGGATGACCTTGGGTACTCAGACCTTTCATGCTATGGAAGAGCGTATGGGAACACCCTGACTGAGACTCCGAATATCGATCGGCTGGCAGCAGAAGGAATGAGATTCACGAATGCTTATGCAGCAGCGCCATTGTGTTCACCATCCCGGGCAGCATTGCTTTCGGGTAAGTCACCGGCAAGATTGAATTTTGAGTTCGTCACGAAGTATGAAAAGGACCAATTTGCATGGGATGACCCTGAGTGGGTGTCCAGGTTTGAAGAAATGCCACTGATTCCACCACCGTATACACTTGCTCTTCCGCTGGAGGAGGAGACCCTGGCTGAAGTACTCAATAAACAGGGATACAATACCGGTATTGTGGGAAAATGGCATGTGGCTCCTCATTATAAGCGATACAAAGGATGGAGCCCGACCCTGGGACCATCTCAGCAGGGGTTTGTTTGGGCAGAGGAAACATTTGGGGCACATCCTTATGGATATACTAAAGGCGAGCAAGCACCTGAATATGCTGATGGTCAATTTCCCGTAGACACATTGACTGAGCAGGCCATCAGGTTTCTGGAGGAAAACAAAGGAAGTCCGGACCCATTTTTCCTGTATGTCAGCCACTATTATGTACATACCCCACTAAGCAATCGGATTGAATGGTTGATTGAGAAATACCGACAGAAAGCAGGTGATGATGTTTCTGAAGCACAGATAAAGTATGCTGCCTTTGTGGAAACCATGGATCATTATGTTGGGCAGCTATTGGATGCTTTGGAAGCATCAGGTTTGAAGGATAACACAATGGTGGTGTTCACTTCCGACAACGGAGGTCATCCGGAGCACGCTTTTAACCGACCATTGAGAGGAAGTAAATGGCACTTGTACGAAGGAGGTATCAGGATACCCATGATGGTGAGATGGCCCGGACAGGTAGAACCAGGTGCTGTAAGTGCTGTCTCTGTAATACAAACTGATCTGTTACCGACCTTTGTGGAAGTAGCGGGTGGTGTTAATCAAAATGATGAACTGGATGGCCAATCATTAGTTCCCCTTTTTAATCAGGATCCAGCTTTTGAAGACAGATCACTTTTCTGGCATTTTCCTTATTATCATCCGGAAGGACAATCGTTTTATGAGGCGTCTGAGGAAGTCGGTGTAGAGGATGAATTTAAAGCCCGGACATTGCCACAATCTGCCATTCGAAAAGGGGAGCATAAGTTGCTATATTTTTATGAGGATGAGCGAGTGGAGCTATACAACCTGGCAACAGATGTTCAGGAATCAAATGACCTTGCTTCGGGCGAGCCTGAACTCGCAGAGTCCATGAAAAATGAGTTATTGCAATACCTAAAAGCGGTCAATGCCAGGTTGCCCTTACGAAAATAGATTTTCATTTTAACCTACTTTCCAATGCTAACTGTAAAACATTTCAACTCAAAAGTAAAAGAGTCCGCCATTCATGTTCAGCGGTCGTTTTTTGGAATTAGGTTCATTGTGCTGCTTACCCTGCTATTTCATTCAGTCTTAAACATTTATGCTTCTGATCCTGTAAAAGAAAAACCCAATGTTATCCTAATACTTGCTGATGACATGGCAATGGGAGATATTTCAAGCTTCAATGGGGGGACAAATAAAACACCAAACCTTGATAAGTTAATCCAGGAAAGCGTCTGGTTTAATCAGGCGTACTCTGGATCAGCAGTATGTGCACCTGCCAGAGCCTGTTTACTTACCGGTAAATATCCTCATCGAACAGGGGTGGTCAGTCTTAATATGGAGCGTTTTCCAGAGCATACCAGCCTGCACTTAAATCAAGTCACCATAGCTGATGTGTTTAAGGATAATGGGTATAAAACAGCATTGATAGGAAAGTGGCATTTGGGAAAGGATGTGCAATATCACCCCATGAAGAGAGGTTTTGAAGAATTCAGGGGGTTTATGGGGTTTGATGTTGAAACTTACTTTGACTTTAAGTTGGATATTAATGGCAAATACAAAAGCTACGAGGGGGAGTATCTGACGGACGTTATTACCGATCATGCGGTTGATTATATTAAACAAAACAAAGAGCAATCATTCTTTTTACATCTGGCCCATTATGCTCCGCATCGACCTTTGGGGGCCCCGGAAGAAATCGTTGAATTTTATACCCAAAAAGGCTTTGATGAAAAGACTTCGAAAGTCTATGCAATGATTGAGGTGATGGACAGAGGTATTGGTGAACTGATCAACACATTGGAGGATTTGGGACTAAGAGAGAATACGATCATCATATTTGCCAGTGATAATGGTCCGGACCCACTTGTAGGTACCAGGTTCAATTTTGACTTGAAAGGGACTAAGTATATGGTAAACGAGGGAGGTATCAGGGTACCATTACTTTTTAATTGGGCGGGTCATTTTAAGGAGACGGAAGTTGATCATATAGCACATTTTGCAGATATTTTTCCCACCTTATTGAACCTCTGTCAACTGGATTTTAAGGCTACTCAGACATTGGATGGAAGAAGTTTAAATCACTTGCTTGAAGGCTCAAATGAAGGAGATTCTCCAATACAATATTTTTGGCAGTGGAACAGAGGTGTTCCGTACTACTCACACAATGCTGCTATGAGAAAGGACGAGTGGAAACTTGTTCGACCATATATTACGAGAGGTATCCCTGATGGAGATGTGGTCAACGAACCAATGCTCTACAATATCCAAAAAGATCCGGGTGAGTCTATCAATTACGCTGCTGAAGAACCTACCATATATAGTGAAATGAAAGTTAAGTTGGAACAGTGGTGTCGTGAAGTAGAATTTGATCGGTTGAGATCAAAGTATCTGCAAAGAGAAGCCAACTTAGATTAAATATTAAACCTGGATCACAAACGCTAATGTATAATCCAGGTTTAATATACAAACAAATGATAGCGGGTGTTCAATCCCTATACTCCACGCCCTCCAGCTTCAGTACAATCGGATTCGGCCACTTTTTATCATTGTATAATCGCTGAGAGCGGGTAAAGCTGACTATGAGCCCGTTTTTAGCTGGTTTGCACCAGGGAACAACATCCGCCCCTGGATTGTACTCCAACGTTTTGCCATCATGCCCGAGCACGGAGATTTTGGTAGCTGATGATCCCGAAAGTCTCTCCAGTAACAATTGCTTTCTTTTGCCAATGGGTAGATCCATCCCTGTAATAAAAGCATATACCGTATTTTCCCCGGGTTTTTTGGTGTACCACACAAAATCCTCGTTGGTAATAGAAAAAGGTTCAATACCATAGATGGCCTCCTGGTTCACCACCCTCCACAGAGCGATCTCCTGAAGCCGTTGAATTTGCTCAACAGGCAATCGACCGGTTTCATCGGGCCCAACATTCAATAGTAGATTTCCCCCTTTGGCCCGGGTCTCGATCAACATTTCGATCAGCTTGGTGCCAGACTTATAGCTTTCGTTGGTGGGCTTGTATTGCCACTGAGTTCCCATCGTGAAGCAAGCCTCCCACGGACCTTCCAACGGCTGGTTAGGTAGGTTCTGCTCCGGCGTTTTCATCCCGCCTCTGGTAACCAGGATGTCCGGGTCCAGGTCCCAGCAATAGGCAGCGAGCTCAGTGTTGATCCATTCATGCTTTTGTGTTTGTCCATCCAAAAAGATCATGTCTATCTTACCATAGTTGGTCAGCAATTCTTGTAACTGTTTTTTGGTGAAATCCATCAGCGCAGGGTTTCCTCCTGGCAGACTCTTAGGTGAGTCCCTGTCGATAGGAAGCCCATTGTTGTATAAATAGGTGAAATCATCAGGAGAAAAGTACAGGCCTACCGCAATACCTTTGGCCCGGAAGGCTTCCAGGATTTCTTTGGTGGCATCTCTTTTGAAGGGTGTATTTTCAATCGAGAAGTCAGTGGTCTCGGTATGAAACATACAAAATCCTGAATGGTGCTTGGCTGTAAAGACCACGTATTTCATTCCTGCCAGCTTCGCATAATCCGCCCATGCTTCAGGATTAAAATCTGTTGGATTGAAGGACTTGGGTAACTCATTGACAAAGAAATCCAGGTAGTCCTCGGATGCTCCAACCATGCTATGACTGATCACTGAACCCAACTGTACATCATGACTCCAGTGAATAAACATGCCAAAACCCAGGTCTTTAAACCACTCAACTCTTTCCGGTTTGTTACGTTGGACTTTCAGGAGCCAGTTGTCACTTTCCTGAGCATTTAGCCCAAGCGCAATAACAAATAGAATTATGAATAGGTAAGATTTTATTTTCATGTCTGGTTTAAGTTTTTCAAATTAATAATCTGCGCCTGTCAGGCTTTTCAATACCGATCCCTGCCATTCGGTGAGCTTTGTTTCCATTTCTTTGGCAATTTCGGGCTTGGTTTCAATGATGTTTATGCTTTCTCCGGGGTCTTGCCGGATGTTATATAGTTCCCTGATCACCTGGTCACCTTCCTCTCGGATCACGAGTTTAAAAGTATTATTCAGCCACGAACGATCGCCCAGGTAATCTTCTTCCGTGATCTCCGGGTGATGAAAATTTCTGAAGGTCCGTGTGTAAACACCCGCCATTTTTTTCGCCAAAGGAGTGGTTCCCTGTTGCAGTTCGGGATCGATATAGGGTTGATCATCCGTTAGGTGTTTGGTATCAAACATCCAAAAGCCAATGGGTTCGGGACGTGCTTTCATCTCCCCATCGATCAGGGGCATGAGGCTCACTCCATCTATCGGACGATCCGGCAGTTTTAATCCTAAAAGATCAGCCAGGGTTGGAAGCATGTCTGTGGTGACAGCATTCACATCAGAGCTAAAAGGCTGGCTTATTCTGGCGGGCCATTCTACAATGCCAGGTACACGTGTTCCACCCTCGTAAATCGTGCCTTTGAGGCCATGGAACGCAGAGTTGTACAGTCCACTTGAAGGGATGCCATTGTCGCCATAATACCAAAGCAATGTGTTGTCTGCAGCGCCTTCTTCTTTCAAAAAGGTTCGTAACTTTCCTATCGCGCGGTCCATGGCTGTGATCTCAGCAAAGCGCTCCTGCAATACTGAATCTAATGGTCTTTCTGTCGCTGAACCAGTAACCAAGGAAGTGAGCCTGGTGAAATGATTGCTCAGCGAATCAGGAAGATCTTCATATAATGCCAGATCTTCAGCGAGACCCTGATAGGGTTCATGAGGTGAACCAAACCATACAATAGCAAAAACGGGTTGATCTTTTGCTGTTGACCTTTTGAAAAAGTTGATAGTTTCATCAATGACGATCTCCGAACTTTCTCCCATGATCTGCTCCGGGGCTTCGCCATTGCGGCTGAGTACCGGATCGAGCTCAAAGAAATTATCATGTGAAAGCCATTCATCAAAACCCATGGCTCCGGGGCTGGTTGGCGATTCTTTCTTCACAGGACCCACATGCCACTTGCCAAAATGCCCGGTAGCGTACCCTGCTTCTTTGAGTAAGCTGGCAATGCTGATCTCTTCCGGTCGCATAGAATAGTTGGGAGTATACGTGCCATACCTGTTGGGGTGACGACCTGTGATGATACTTCCACGCGTAGGCGAACAGGAAGGATGAGCAGAGTAGAATCTGTCGAGTCGAAGACCTTTGGCCGCCATCTCATCCAGCACAGGTGTTTTGATGAATGGATGACCATTATAGCCGGTTTCTTCAAAGCCATGATCATCGCCCATGAGGAGGATGATATGCGGGAGTTTCTGTGTTTCTTTAATCGGCTCACAGGAGAAGCAGATTAAAATAGCCAACAGAAAAATGTGTCTGAATTGGGTAGTTAGGTTATTCATTGCAATCTAAAAAGTTTGGAACTATGGTAATTGCCAAGATAATGATTTTGTGGATGACTGGCCATAAACACTGAAATTAGCGTATTATATGCAACCAAATAAATAGCGTGGCGGGTTTGCCATCATTACCGCTAAACATTTAAGACTTCAAACATCTGATCATTAAAAAATAATTCAAGCATGAAAAACAATTCAAGAAGGAAGTTCATTGCCAGGGCCACTGCAGCCTCAGCCGGAGCCATGATTGCACCCCACCTTGGTCGTGGTTCACAACAAAATTTGGAAAAAAAAGCAGCGGATGATTCCTTCTCGTTTATTTTCCTGACGGATATACACTATCAGCAGGAAAGACGTGCTGCAGAAGGTTTTGAAGTGGCCGTAGATAAGATCAATCAATTAGAAGCTGATTTTGTGATGACCGGCGGTGATCTCGTTTTTGATGTGCTGCGTGGAAATTTTGATCGCTCGGACTCGCTCTTTAGCATGTTTAGCAAAGCAAGCAAACGAATTAAGCTACCAATGTATCACTGTGTCGGCAATCACGATCTTTTTGGTATCTATGAAGAAAGTCCTGAGGATTCCTCCCATCCGGACTATAAATACGGTATGTTTCAAAGATACTTTGGAGAAACGTATTACTCCTTTGATCACAAAGGGTGGCATTTCATCGTGCTGAATGCCCTCGATGAAAGAGATCAACGATATGTTGGGATCATCAATGAACCCCAGGTGGAGTGGTTGAAGGATGATCTGTCCAAAGTTGATAAGGATACACCAATAGCCGTTACTTTGCATATTCCATTTTTGACAGTCTTCAGACAGGTGTATCCTCCCGATAAGCCTGCCCCGGTAAAGTACGTTGAGAACAGCGATGAAGTACTTAATTTGTTTAATGATCATAATTTGAAGTTGGTCTTGCAGGGACACATGCACTGGATTGAAGACCTGAATGTGCAGAACAAGACTCGTTTTATTACTGGCGGATCGCTTGCCGGAAGGCCTAGCTGGCGAAGAAAAGATGATCGGGGAGATGGCAAATACTATAACCAGGAGGGCTTTATGCACTTCACGATCAAAGGGGAGGATATTGATTGGAAGTATATTGATATAGGGTGGAAATCCATTGAAGAGTGATCTTTTGAGAATTACCCTGGGATGGATCAGTTTCAGCAAAATAATATACTCAAATGCTAAATTTTAGCGTAGCTAATGCCTTTATTCATTAGGCCATAAAAAGGTATTCATTTAGTTTTGGAGACCTATATCAGAGTGATAATATGAAAAGCAATTCAAGAAGAAGATTTATCAAAGGAATGGCTGCGACCGGAGCCGGAGTAATGATCGTTCCACGACATGTATTGGGTGGTCCCGGATTTGTGGCTCCCAGTGACAGGGTCAATGTAGGGATTGTAGGGGCTGGAGGACAGTCTATGTACAGTGTGAGAGAACTGATGAAACTGGATAATGTAAGGTTGGTTTCAGTCGCTGATCCAATGGAGCACCAGATGCCTACCGGAGTTTTGTATGGTAACGAAACAGGAAGGGTTCCATTTAAAAAGCTTATAGAAGAAGGATACGCAGAAAAGTCAATCAAGCAGAAAATCTCCATTTACGAAGATTTCAGGGAGATGCTTGAAAAAGAGAAGTCCATCGATGCCATCGTTTGTGCTTCACCAGACAATACCCATGCTCATATCTCCATCACTTCGATGCGGGCAGGAAAGCATGTGTATACGGAGAAACCCATGTGTCACAACATATGGGAAGCCCGTAAGATGCGTGAGGTAGCCAAAGAAACTGGTCTGGCCACTCAGATGGGTAATCAGGGCCACGCTGCCGATGCACTCAGGACTACTGTTGAGTATTTAAGAGCGGGTGTCATTGGTGATGTCAAAGAAGTGAATTGCTGGGTAGGAGCCACACGCTGGAACCCCGGTCTCAAAGGGTTACCGACAGAACCAACACCGGTTCCCGAAGGCCTGAACTGGGACTTGTGGTTAGGGCCTACGGAGTTCCAGGAGTACCATGAGTCCTTTACACCGATCACCTGGAGGGACTTCTGGAAATTTGGTGCGGGCGCACTGGGCGATTTCGGCTGTCATGACATGGACGTGGCCGTCTGGGGACTTGACCTGGCAGACCCTACAAGCGTACAGGTATTCCCTGCGGGCAACAGACGCAGTAAAGAGATTGCACCATTTGGTGAAATTGGTCATTATTACTTCCCTGCAACCGACAAGAGACCTGAGGTGAAACTCAACTGGTATTCCGGTGGTCTGCAGCCTGAGCTACCTCCGGAGATGCCTTCTCGTTTTACCCTCGAAGGCCGGGGAACCATGTTTGTGGGTGAAAAGGGCGTGATCGTTCAGAGTGGTGGAATGTGGAGTGAGCCATTGGTATTCCCTCTGGAACTGGGCAAATCATTTAAAAAGCCAGACCAGACGATACCACGAGTTGATTCAGCACATCATCGGGAATGGATAGATGAGATCACCGGGGGCCCTAAAGCCTTGTCAAACTTTGATTATGCCTCACGATTAACAGAGATTACCTTATTGGGCGTGCTTTCATTGAGGATGAGAGGCCAGAAGATTGAGTGGGATGCCGAAAACATGAAAGTAAAAGGCTGGCCAAGCGCCGATGAATTGATTAAAGAACCTGTAAGAGCAGGTTGGGAAATGAATTGATAAATTTTTGAAATGAAAAAACTAAACGTTGGAATTATCGGCTACGGATGGGTAGCCACTGCACACATTGATGCCATCAACAGCACAGGCAATGCCACTGTGAATGCAATCTATTCTTCAAGACCCCACAATGATGCCGAGCTGAGCGCCAAATGGGGATCGGACATCACGTCCTACACAGACTTTGACAAGATGCTGTCCGATAAATCTATTGATGTGGTTTCTATCTGCAGCTATAGCTATATGCATAAGGAGCACGCCATCGCTGCAGCCAAAGCAGGTAAACACATCATCCTGGAGAAGCCTATGGCACTGAACTGGGAAGATTGTCTGGAAGTTGAAAAAGCGGTCACAGAAGCTGGTGTATCATTCACTATCTGTTTCGAATGTCGCTGGTCCAATCAGTTTCTATCAACGAAATCAATCGTTGATCAGGGATTACTGGGAGACCTTCACTATGGTGAGGTGGATTACTACCACGGCATTGGCCCATGGGTTGGCCAATTTGACTGGAACGCCAAAAAAGATGGGGGAGGTAGTGCGCTGGTTACAGCCGGATGTCATGCCATGGATATCCTCTTATTGATGATGGGCGATGATGTGGAAGAAGTGACCAGCTACGATACCAGCAGCAAAAGTGAGATCTTTTCTCCTTACGAATATAAAACTACCAGTGTGACCATCTTGAAATTCAAAAGTGGGAAGGTGGGCAAGTGCTCAGCAGTAGTAGATTGTCTGCAGCCCTATTATTTCCACACACATCTGGTAGGTAGCCAGGGCAGTATGCTGGACAATAAGTTCCATTCTGAAAAGCTTCATGCGGATAAGTCACGATGGAGTGAGTTGGCACTCAAAATGATTGATTCGGGAGATGTATCTGACCATCCGTATGAAGGACAGTTTAGGCAATTCTTCCAGTCGATCTTGGATGGGGAACCTATGCCCCTGACTGGCCTAAAGCAATGCATGAAAACGCATGAGATTGTCTTTGCTGCAGATAAGTCGGCTGCTACAGGCAAGAGTGTGAGATTATAATTGATTGAAGCCAGGATGAGGTTATTAAGATCTTTTGTTTGGGTAGTGATATGCTCATCCTGGTCTCTTGCTTTTGGTCAGGGGACCGAAAACCCCCGATTTCAATTCGGGGTGATTGCTGATGTACAATATTGTGCCTGTGAAAACTCGGGGACTCGACATTACAGCCAATCACCAGAGAAGCTTGCTGAAGCAGTTGCTGAATTGAATCAACATGACCTGAAATTTGTAGTAAGTCTTGGGGATTTCATCGACAGGGACTTCCAAAGCTACGATACACTAATATCGATAGCGAATGATCTAAAATGTCCGCTGAACCATGCGCTGGGCAACCATGAATATGCGGTAGATGAGCCATTCAAAGCACAGATCCCCGGACTGTTAGGGTTACAAGACCGATATTACAGCAAGTCATTGAAAGGATGGAAGTTTATCTATCTGGATGGTAACCGGGTCAGTCTTTATGGAGCAGAAAAAGGGAGTGATGAATACAAAGAGGCAGAAGGGATCTATGCCCTGCTGAAAGAATCCGAAGCGCCCAATGCTCAAACCTGGAACGGAGCCCTGGGAAGAAACCAATTGACCTGGGTGAGGGAGGAGCTTGAACAAGCCAAACGAAAGAAGCAGCAGGTAATATTGTTTTGCCATTTCCCGGTAATCCCTAAAAAGGCCGCTCACAATCTGTGGGATGATGCCGTCCTCCTGGAACTCATCAACAAGTACATCAATGTCGTCGCCTATTTCAACGGACACACCCATAAAGGACATTACCAGCAAGAGAATAATGTCCACCACCTTGCTTTTGAGGGGATGGTGGAGCAGGATACCAATGCATTTGCCATCGTAAGCGTTTTTGATGACCGGCTCGAGATCAAAGGTTTTGGCCGGGAGAAGGATCGGGTGCTCAAGTTTGAGTGATCTACAGACAAGCCAGTACGTGAACAACAAGCTAGAGCGCGATTGCATCGCGTTCTAGCTTGTTATCTTGAATAGACGTTCTAGCTTGTACCCTTGTTCCCTCAAAAAAATCTAAGGAACTTACAACCATCAAAAGAGCCAGTTGAAAAAAATCCCCCAGATATCATTCCAGGCAAAAGAAGAACAGGCAGAGTTTGAGCTGTTGGATATATCCGGGCTCATTTCACAAGTCGATACCAGCGGGGACCATGATCCCAGGCAACCTCACCGACTCACCTTTTTTGCTGTGTTGATTGTCACTGAAGGTCAGGGGAGTCATCAGGTAGACCTGAAGAAATATGCATTGAAGAAGGGCTCCGTACTGAAAATCGCAAAAGGGCAGGTACATGCCTTTCAGGACACTGGCTATGAAGGATATCTCATTGTGTTTACCGAAGACTTTATCTTAAAATATTTTTCAAAGTCCTCGATCGACTTCATTTCTCATCTGTATAATTATCATATTTCAGAGCCCCTGGTAGGAAAAAGCACATTTAATGAGTTTTACCTGACACTCTTCAGGCAGGAATTAGCGAGTGAAAACATCTATGCGCAAAAAAACATTATCGCCAAGATGCTTGAGTTATATCTGCTGAAACTTGAACGGCTCGCTCAATCTCATACCTCCACAAAACTGAATAAGGAGTATTACCCCAAATTTATCCAGTTCAAAAACCTTGTAGAAGACCGTTACCAGGAGACCCGGAATGTAAAAGACTATGCTGAAAGCATGGGTTTATCCGCCAAACACCTCAACAAGGTCGTTCAAACTTTTACCCTCAACACGGCCAAAGATTTCATTGATCAATACGTAATTCTGGAGATCAAAAGGGCCATCCTCAGTACCGACAATAGCCTCAAAGAGATAGCCTATGAACTGGGGTTTGATGAGGTGACCAATTTCACCAAGTTCTTCAAAAAACACACCGACCTCACTCCCAAAGAGTATAAATCTTCGCTTTAATCACATCTGGTTACAGATTCACCATTTTTAGTCAAACATTCACCTTTTACAGCATATGGAGTCATCCGACTTTTGCCTTAAAATAATAAAAGCATGAGTCAGGTAGCCATATGCCCCACGTGTGGGAGCCAATCAAAAATCAAAGAAAAGGATGGAGTTACTTCCTATCAGGCGGTGCAGGATGAGGAAGCTTTCAGAAAAATCAGTCAGCTGAAAGGTGCCATGCAAAAGTTTAAAGAAAAGGCAGAACGTCTTGAAAAGGAATTAGCATCATTGAAAACCCAAACACAATGAAAATACAAATCTATGCAGCGTTGTTTTTAATTATTGGGATCACCCTGGCGGTGAAGGCCCAGGAGACAGAAGCCACGCGGATTCTTAAGGAACAAAATACTGAGTTTATTCCTGAAATTTTCAAATTTGGAACCAATGTCTGGTTTGCCGTCGGGTATGATGTCAGCAATGTTGCCATGATTGAGGGTGAAACAGGGATCATTATCGTTGATGCCGGTCAGTCCCCTGACCGGATGGAGGTATTAAGACAGGAATTCAGGAAGATCACGGATAAACCAATTAAAGGAATTATCATCACGCACGGCCATGGTGATCATTTTGGAGGGATTCAATCCTTCCTGAACGAAGGAAGTAATCCTCAGATCTGGGTAAGAAGTGGATCTCTTGGAGAGAACACAGGCTTCAATATCGAAGCCCACGCTGGCGAAAGTGCCGGGCTTACTTACTATAAAAACCGTGGAGTAAGACAAGCAGGGATCATCCTCCCGGACTCGATCCATATCAACAACGGAATTGCTCCAAAGCCAGATAAGCAGAAGTCTATTTTTGATCGCCGAACAGCACCAGTTGAACTTACGCCTACGCACTATTTGGACAAAGAACGTATGGAAATAGCCATTGATGGGGTCTCATTCGAATTGGTGGCAGCTACCGGGGAAACGTACGATCAAATGTATATCTGGATGCCTGAGAAAAAAGTACTGTTCACAGGTGATACCTATTATAAGTCTTTCCCAAACCTCTATACCATCAGGGGCTCACAGTATCGGGATGTTAAAAGCTGGTATGAAACGATAGAAAAAATGATTGATGAGGAGCCCGAATATTTGCTACCCGGACATACGCGTCCGGTCATTGGCAGACAAAAGGTAAAGGAATCATTGACTGACTATCATGACGCCATCAAATTCGTATTTGACAAAACCCTGGAGGGTATCAACAAAGGGATGACACCTGACCAACTGGTGGAATATGTAAAGTTGCCTGAACAGCTGGCTTCAAAACCCAACCTCGTAGAATACTATGGGCGTGTAGACTGGTCCGTTCGGTCGATTTTTGATGGATACCTTGGCTGGTTTGATGGTAATCCTGCAAACCTGAATAGACTGACACCAAAAACCGAAGCAGAAAACATGACTAAACTTGTAGGCGGTAAGAATGAATTACGCATAAAAGCAATTAAGGCTTTTGACGATGGAGATTTTCAATGGTCCGTACAGCTCTTGGATTATTTGCTCGCACTGGATCCGGAGGACAAAGAAATTCTGAATCTTAAAGCCGATGCTTTATTTGAAATTGCCAAATCAATGGTGACAGCCACGGGTAGAAATTATATGAACAGTTATGCCATTCAATTGAAAGAAAAGGCCGGGCTGCTCCAGGATTAAACAACACTTAAGGATCGAACAAAAATGAAAATAGCCGTAACATCCGCCAGTGGTCAACTGGGTACATCGATTGTAAAACAGCTGATCGAAGAAGTAGGTAAAGAAAATGTAGTGGGTATCGCCCGCACCCCAGGAAATGCCAGAGATCTGGGAGTGGAAGTGAGAAAAGGAGATTACAACAGTCGCGAGCAGTTTGATGAAGCCCTCAAAGGTATCGATGCTGTACTCCTGGTATCGGGGATGGACGACCCTCAGAAAAGGATCCAGCAACATAGAAATGTGATTGAAGCCGCAAGGGCCAACGGAGTACAGAAGATTGTTTATACAAGCATCGTGGGTGATGAACAGGAGACTGCTTTTAATCCCATAGTAAAAAGCAATCGGCAAACGGAAGCGGATGTTCGTGATTCAGGGCTTCAATGGGTGATCGGGAGAAATGGCATCTACATCGAGCCGGATCTGGAATATTTGGACAATTATGTAAAGGCAGGAGAGATCAGAAACTGTGCCGGTGAGGGTAAATGTACCTATACCAGCAGACCGGAGCTGGCTTATGCTTATGCCCGGATGCTTTTGAATGAAGGCCTTAACGGACAGACGTTGAACCTTGTCGGAGAGCCCATTACACAATCCGAACTGGCAGATTTGATCAACCAGAACTATCAAACAAATCTGAAGTACAATTTCGTATCTGTAGAGGATTATACGGCGGAGAGAAAAGCGGAATTGGGACCGTTCATAGGCACAGTAATTGCCGGCATCTATGAAGGCATCAAAAATGGAGCAAACGACGTGCCTTCCGACTATGAAAAGGCTGCCGGCCGACCCCATAAATCACCCATGGAGCTGATCCGGGCATTTAAAGGTTAACTACTTCATCAGGTAGCATGAGTGATTTCCCTTTTATGCATACCTGTTTGATGGAAATACTTTAGATTTATCAGGTGATATCAGTAGTTGTGTTACACTTTGTGCAACATAGCAAAATGTTGTACTCCGTTGTGACCCAGATCCAAGTCATGAAATATTATCAAATTAAGAATAAGGAAATGCCTTGGGGAGATTATGGCAACTCCCTGCTAACTGGAACTCTTGAGGGTGACGATGAAAAACTAAAGCTAAGTCGAACTGGGCCCTATATCCCTCCGATTGTACAGATGTCAATCAACGATCTTGTAGTAACCGACGAACTACGAACGAAAATAGAAGCATCTGAACTTACTGGCTTCAACTTTGAAGAAATTAAGCCAGTGAAAATAGTCAGAATTGACTGGCGAAACTGGGATTTTGATTCAGAGGAACCTGAATTCTACCCCGAATCAGGAGAACCAGAAGATTATGTTGAAGAAGGAACTAATGATCCTGAACTTCTCGCTAACTCGGGTGATTTCTGGAAATTGACTTTCCCGAACTCGGTTGAACTAGAACTTCGACAAGGAGGTGAATGGTGGCAAAAGATTCCTGTAATTAATTCGGACTCATGGCCTAACTCGAACTTCGCTATTTCTGATCAGATACTGCACAATTTCATCGACCAAACTGCGAAGGATTGGCTAGAACAAAACTGTGATGGTAACCTCGAATTTGAAGAAGTTGAATCGAAATAAACGGAGTACAACAGACGATGATGGCGCATGGCCTTACTTAGCCGTCTGCAAAGTGACTGCCAAATATCCCACTCATATGCCGCCGAGAAACTGATGAGCTTTCTATCATCCCCTGCTCGTGGGAGTTTTTGATCTTCATGGCGCAGTGCGTATCTGATACTTTGAATGCACCGGCAGATAAGCTACTTTTATCGCTATTAATTAAGCTCGGAGGCCACAGCGCCATATCTGAGTGTTGTGCGTCAATGTCCAATACATGAAATGGATTCTAGTTTTCATATTAACTACACTAAATTGTCTATCTCTAAGAGCTCAGGATAAGGCGAATATAGATTCCATATTTCTAGCTAAAATCCCATTTGACAGTCTAACGGCGAAACAAGACCTTAAAAATGGAACTATCAGGTTGCTTGACATCTTCTCACCTACATGGGGAACAATTGGAACAAGATTTGACGAATTGATTGAACCTAATCAACTCGATTCAATTGAAAAGACATTTGGGTTTAAAAATGAGCTTATTGTCATTGATAGTGTTCCTTCTAAATACACAGAATTACGAGAATCTGAGTATAATAGTGTAGTAATTCATTACCTTGATTCGGTACATAAGATTGACTTTTGGAAAGAATATAAAAATCAAATAGTCAACACACATTTTCAGAATCGAGATCATTGCAATGCCCTATTCGTTGACTTGGAATTAGAGGAAGACACAACAAACGAAAAATCAAATTTCATTAATGATCACAAAAAAATTGGATATATAGCAGATTCAAAATATCCTGTGGAGATTAGATATTACTATACCCCATCTCTTGGGAACGGAGGTTCGGTTACTATAATTCAGTGTATTGATAAGAGATTAGAAGCCAAAAAAATAGATTACTGGTTTAACCCAAAAAAGCATGGGAAGAAGCGGATAATCAACAAAGTGGATGTAATTGGATTAACACCTATTGATACTTGGGTTCTTTTTATTGACTCACTCAATTCAATGAATTTTTTCAACTTTCCAACAATGGAGGCGATTAGACCAAAAATGAAAATAACCATGCAATTAGAAGATGGCCGAACAGTCAAAAAAAGAAGTATGATCACCGATGGAGCTTATTATACATATCAAGTAAAAATCGATGATAAAGTTCGGACATTCTCTTACCACTCCCCAATGGCATGGTATCGAGCTTATGATTTCGTAGAAGAACTCAAAATTGCAGATGATATAAGAAATCACTTCGTCACTAACTTGAAGCCCAAGTAAAGGTGCTAACAACTAAGATTTTCTAGCTGTTCGACATGTTTCGCAGGGCATGTCGGACTTCAGATAAAAAGAGATTTCCAAATCCCGTAGAATGAAAATAGCTGTTCGATACCTATCTGCATGCTACTGCAAAGACCTGTGCAAATAGCGACCTTTAGCCCTCCATGATTCCCCGTCTTGTGTCCTCACCATAGCAATCAACCAAGGAGAATTAATTAATTGAACAAAGTCCCGCAAGGGACGCCCTGTTTGTAGAAATGAGAATAGAATGGGTTCAGCTCCGTAGGAGCGGCCTGTTCTAATTTGTTCACCCCAACGAGGTTTAGATAAACAGCTCTGGCAGATGTACATTGGTGAAAACACCAAAGATGGCAATAGAAGATGCTGAGGCCCTGCAAGGTGGCTGGTACGAAAACAGTCGCCATTAGCTGACATTGAAGACAGTTAGTGCTGATGGTTTAGGTGAATTCTGCATAGATTTGGTGTGTCTATAAGCATCAATCAGTGATAAAATTCTTCAGAAAGATCCGCCAACAGCTGCTCACAGAAAATAAGATAGGTAGGTATCTTCTTTATGCGATTGGGGAAATTGTCCTGGTTGTTATTGGTATTCTCATTGCATTGCAGGTGAACAACTGGAATGAAAAACAGAAGCAACAACAATTAGAAAAGGAATATTACTGTCGCTTGCTTGAAGACGCTATGCTGGACAAAGAGCAATTGAATAATCTCCTGGGCCTGGCGCAGGAGCGTTTAGCTGCATCCAATCAGGCTGTCAGGTTATTGCATAAGGGTGATGTACGAAAAATAGACATAGGCACTCAAATATTACTTGCTACCAAAGCCATCTATTCGGATTTCAAACCGAATAACTCAGCCTATGAGGATCTGAAGTCAGGAGCCAACCTGAATATCATAAGTGATAAATCGATTATCAAGGCACTCAACCTGTATTTTAACAAGGTTGAGGAGTTAAAAAGTATAATCATGGTGAATGGAAAATATGCCGTGGACATTCTTTTTGCCCATACGGATAATTTTGCCAATGGTGCCAATCAGGCCTCCCTAAGAAATGGCAGGTTCTCCACCGGGTTAGATCAGGATGTGAAGGATGCCATTCAAGCAGGTGAAAACCAATTTTTATCAACTGCAATGAAAACAAGACTTGCCAATGAGGCGCTGGAATATGCTTCGGTAAATACCAGGCAAATGGAGCTTTATCATGATATAATGGAAGAAATCATTGCCTTAGAAGGATTACTTCAATCAAAATGTCAAAGAGATTAATTGATTTCCAATTCTAATCGCATGGTAATCACCTTTGGTATCGTGATTAATCGGTCCTAAGTAAATCCTGAGGGCATGAATAATTCTGAATTAATGCGCGTACAATCCGATCATCGCCACACTTTAATCCTCATCCTGATCTTTGGATGCTCATTTTTGCTTTTGTCCTATTCAACCCGGCAGATGAATCTGACCCATGATTCCCTGGAATATCTACAGGCAGCTAAAAGTTTCAATACCAAAGGGAAGCTGCTGACCACAAATGGGGAATCCTTTACTAACTGGGCCCCTTTATTTCCTTTGATCCTGTCCACGTTTGAGGGTGATCTTAATGTCTATCAATATTTCAACCTTCTGTGCTTTCTGTCTCTTGTAGGGGGGATGATATGGTTGACCAGGTATTTTATTCAGGATAAGCGCTTACAACTCATATGTGCAATTTGGTTGTCCTTCTCCACGCCAATTCTCATGCAGTTTAACTTTTTGTGGTCAGAACCGCTTTTCATCACCTTACTGGTTTTTAAGATATGTTTCTTTCAGATGTTTCAGAAGACGGAAAAACCAATCTACTACTATGGCCTAATACTATTGGGTGTTTTGCTGTGCTTGCAGAGATATGCCGGGCTGTTTATGGTGCCAGCCTTTGTGCTTATGCTGATTGGTTATGGAAAAGTAAATCGAATCACGATGCGGAGAGGGCTACTATATGGAGTCGCTTCAGCTTTGCCCACACTTATCTGGATCGGATTGCACTACCAGCAAAAGGGGAAGGGATTCAGTGCCTTCGCCTCCAACCTTTTAGTGAGTTTTTTCCCCAACTTGATTCGCAGCTACTATCAGGATATTTTCTTTTCCTGGTTTCTACCCAGTCAGCTGGTCTTTCAGCTGGGGCAATTCTATTTGATGGCTATGTTAATCCTTCTGATCATTGTTTGGATCAGGACCAAAATCCGCTTAACCAAAGGCCAGGTTTTCTTACTTATGATTTCACTTACCTACTATTTGTTGTTGCTCCTTATTGATTACGCTTCGGTGAATGCTGGGGTGAAAGATTTCAGTTATTTGTCTGATCTGGAACGTTATCTGGCCGTTTTATATGTGCCTGTTCTATTATTACTTTTCAGTGTGACAGATCAAAATGTGGATCGGTTGAGCGCATTTCAGAAGCGGATATTATTTGTGTTGCTCATTATCTGGTCATTATATCCTGTCGCCAGAACCATCAAAAACTCAATTGATTGGCGGAATTATACGTCTGTTTCGTGCCAATGTTGGTGTTTTCACCAACAGGCATCTTCCAGCCGATGTTCGTTTGTGAGAACACCATCGAAGGCAGCTAAACCTTAATGAGATTACTTCGGTCAGTCGTTCCTCCTTCTCCCCCTTATCGCGCAAGTGTTTTTCACTTGTGAGATAATAGGTTCGATAACTTCACTACTCCCCGGCTGGTGTCCTCACCAGACGGAACTATAGAGTCCCTCACAAGCTAGTGCGCGATTGTATCGCGTGCTGGCTTATGTGCCCCACCCGACAAATTGACTGTATAAACCAATCTTTATCCGAACAGGGGAACATTTCTCGTGATATAATTCTTTCATGAAATGGAAATGGCAGTCTGAGAACTTTTCATTTGTACGAAAGATGTTCAGTTTTGCCTGCCTTTGTCAGAAAGTCGATACAGAGAAAAAAGATATTTGGATGAATTATAATGAATACAAGCAGCTGTTTGAGGTGATACTGGAAGATCCTGACTACTATAGCAAAGAATCCTACACGGAATACACCAGGCTCAACCGCTCCAGGATGAAGCGCTGGGATAAGCTGCTGGTACTTGATGAGAAGCTTTCTGAACATCTAATACAAATCACATCACCCCAAAAATGGATCATCATTACAGAGCCCTGGTGTGGAGATGCGGCGCATGTGATCCCTTTTTTAATCAGAATGACAGAGTTGAATGACCTGATCACCTATGATATCCAGCTACGAGACAGCGAACCATTTTTGATCGAAGACTACCTGACCAACGGAAGCAAAAGCATACCTAAACTTATTATAAAAGATGAGGCCGGCAATGACCTCTACGTCTGGGGGCCGCGACCTATGGGAGTAACGGAAGTTCTCGCCAGACTAAAAGCTGAAGATGCAGATGCTGAAACAAAGAAGATCGCCATTCAGAACTGGTTTAATGCAGATAAGGGAAGGTCCTTGAATAACGAGCTATTAGGGTTTTTTGTTGAACAGGAAGGACAGACACACAATCCCCGTCTGGTGTCCTCACCAGACGGAAAATGAAAGGATGAAAAGGATGTTTGTTCCCCACCTTATTGCACATTATCGCGCAAGTGTTTTTCACTTGTGCGATAATAGGTCCCACAACTTCTTTCTGCCGGTGTTGGTTCCGGTATCCACCGGAGCAATGTTCGTTGGTGAAAACACAGTGAAAACACCAACGAAAGCAACAGCGTACTTTTCACATATGCAGTAACCCCTAAGTATAAAAAATCCTTTATCTTAGATTTAACCAATCCATAACAATACCGGGATTGTATGTAATAAAGAAACCTCAAGTTTGCCATCAATCATAACCAAACTGCAATGATGAAAAAATTATCGTCCTTCTCTCAATACGTCTTTCCTGTAGCCATCCTTTTTTTGTTATCCCATTGCAACCCCAAAACCGAAAAAAATGCGACACAGATTGCCGTATCCGATACCCTCAATCCATGGACCATGTTGGAGTGGAACAACGATCCCACCAACTTTCAATTTGTGATCGTGACTGACAGGACTGGTGGTATGCGACCCGGAGTGTTCAAAGAAGGTGCCGAAAAGGTCAACCTGCTACAACCGGAATTTGTAATGAGTGTTGGAGACCTGATCAATGGTTATACTGAAGATGAAACAGAAATCATCAGGCAGTGGGAGGAATTTGATGCCTATGTGGAAAACCTGGATATGCCGTTCTTTTATGTAGTGGGTAACCACGACATTACCAACAAGGTGATGGAAGACATCTGGAAGCAACGCCTGGGAAGGACCTATTATCATTTCGTATATCACAATGTTTTATTTCTTTGTCTGAATAGTGAAGAAGGTCTGGATGCTCATAGGAGCTCTTTTTTCTCCGAAGATCAGCGGGCTTATGTCAAAAAGGCCCTGGAAGAAAATCCGGACGTTCGATGGACCATGGTGTTTTTACATAAACCTGTCTGGTTAAGTGAAGGTCATTTAGGTGGAGAAAAGACCGAAGACCCCAGTGGATGGAAGGAAATTGAGGGTATGTTACAAGGTAGAAAGCATACCGTATATGCCGGACACATCCATCGGTATACACATGATACGCATGAAAACATCAACTACATTACCCTGGCAACTACGGGAGGTGGAAGTAAGTTGCGCGGACCGATCTTTGGAGAATTTGATCACGTGATGTGGGTCACTATGACCGACGAGGGTCCCATTATGGCCAACCTGATGCTCAATGGCATTTGGGATGAGAAGGTTGATAAAGGTGACATTGAAGACTACCTTAAAATGGAGGTCCAGCGGAAAGTCGTAAATATTGGCTCTCCATTGAAGGTAGACACATTCCCTAAGAGCCAGCCCGTAGCGCTTAAACTGTTTAATGGTCAGGAAGTCCCGATGAAGGTGAATGTCACACTTGAAAATGGTGAGCATTTTCAGTTTGGGAAAGAAAAGGTTGAGATGACAATTTCACCCAACTCACTGGAATTGGTGGAAGTTTCTTTGACGCTAAAAGGAGCCAATGGCATCTCTTCGGAACAATTGAGGAAAGAGCTGGATCAGCTGCCCATCCAATGGGAAGTGACCTATGACTTCAAGGATTACGGCGAGATCGTCATCAACGGATCTAAGGATCTTTTCTAATCCTACTGCTATTCTGTATACTGTATTCTGTCTACTAAAAATGAGTCCCGAATGCAGGATTCGAACCTGCATCTCATTCTATGGAATGCGCTTTGATAGTATGGTGTTTTCAATTCCATACGTCCATATGGATAGTATTTGGGTATCCTGATCAGTTAAGCTAATTCGGCATATTATCAGTTTATACCTTCAATAACGAGGAAAAGTTACCCTGATTGCATCTCCAGATTTTCAAATACTATAAGACGGATTAGTAAATCTATCTTTAAAAGACTTAGAGGCAATTTTGATGGAAATGGGATGTGGTAAATTCTTGAAAAAATGTGGATTTTACCAATAGTTATTCATTACATTGGAAGTGATGCTGTAAGTACTTTTGCCCATGCTAAACAACCCTGAATGATTGGATAGAGATGAACTGGATATTATTGATCATAGCCGGACTGTTTGAAGTCGCATTTGCAGCTTGTCTGGGTAAGGCCAGAGAAGCAACAGGTGTAGATACTGTTTATTGGTACGCAGGGTTTTTGGTTTGTTTGACAATTAGTATGTTGCTCCTTGTGAGAGTTACACAAGTGATGCCTATTGGGACGGCTTATGCAGTATGGACAGGTATTGGTGCCGTTGGAACGGTGCTTGTTGGCATCTTTTTTTTCAAAGAACCAGCCACATTCTGGAGACTCTTTTTTATCACCACGTTGATCGTTTCCATTGTCGGACTCAAGGTTGTGTCGAATTAAGGGTTATTCAGCCAGGATCCTGTAAAGCTCCAGATTCAAATAGTAATGGTGTCCGGAAATGGTCTTCTTTTCCAGGATGCCCAGGTCACATAGCTGATTGAGGTAATTTCGGGCTGTTCCTTCCGCATAAATTCCCTCGTCAGTAAGGTGACTGACCTTTGTCAACGGCTGCACGAAGATCCTTTTCACCAGTTGATCAGGTCTTCGGATTTTTGTTTCCGCTCTGATAGCCTCGATGATACCCTCCCTGGCATCCAGGATATCGTTGATCTTATTAAATGTAATGTTTGAGGTGACCTCGACCGCTTTAAGCATAAAGAGTATCCATGCCTCCCAAAGACCCCTTTGCGTAACACCCGCAAGTAAGGAATAGTATTCATTCTTGTGGTCAATGATGTATTTACTGAGAAACAGAATGGGCAGATCCAGTAACCCCTTTTGGGTCAGGATATTGATGTTGAAAATCCTTCCGGTCCTGCCATTTCCATCCCGAAATGGGTGGATGACCTCAAACTGATAATGGGCAATGGCCATTTTGATCAAAGGATCTACCTGGTACTTTTTATCATCGTTCACAAAATCAGCCAGATTAGCTAGTTTCTTTTCCAGGATTCCTTTTCCTCTCGGAGGGGTGTAAATAGCCTTGCCTGCATTGGGGCCACTACCTCCCTGTCTGATATATATCCGGGCACTTGGAGGCCTCAAACCATCATTGGTTTGTTTCACGATTTTGTATAGTCTGATGAAGTACTCCAGATCAAAGAGCTGCCTGTCTATCAGGTAATCATGACCTGCCCATAGGGCTTCCCGGTATCTCAGCACTTCCTTAGCGGGTCCTTTCACAATCGGCTCATCTTGTTTTTCACTATAAGCCTGATAAAGCTCATCATCTGTGGTGAAGATATTTTCAATTTCACTGGATGCTTTGGCTTCCTGCAAACTGATGGTGTTGATAAAAATTCCCTGGTTGGGTATGGCTACAGACCTTCCGTGAAGTCTCCCTATGGCCGATTTGGTATTCCCCAGTTGTTCAAGGATGCTTACAGTTCTGTACACCTCTGGTGCCAGTGGCAGGTCCGGGAGATCATTCCAGGGTATCTCTCTGTCAGGATTGATTCGAAATAGGGGTTCAGTCATTTGATGTCTGTTTTATAGTAAACATCAAATTATTTAAAATTTGATGTTTACTCAAATATACGCCTTCTTTTGATGCCAGTAATCAAGTAAACATTAAAAATATACATTTTTGATGTCTGCTTTAGGGAGAAACATCAGTGATTTCAATAATAATTAACTCGGGTGTAAATACTTTTCTTTCATCCTTCCGTTATGGATAAATACGAGTTCTGTTTTAAATTTGATAAGCAACTCAATCAGACGAGACCATGCAGAAACACAATGATCAGGACCAATCAAACTGGCTTAGCCCGAGTACTTATGCTCAGACCTATTTTCATGGAACAGAGGATTATGGAAATCCGGGAAAGTTGTTGCAGGTGGAAATCTTCCCAGGATACTGAAAATTAATATTTCCTACTCCCCGTTATTGTAAAAGTAAGGATATTTATTCTCGTTCGTTACGTCAAATCTCTGATCCAAACCTTTGAAAAGCCTCTTAAATTCCTTAACTTAAAAGGATACTAAGATGATGAGATGGAAGACAAACACATTACACCCAAATCTGGTATTACGCGACGAGGTTTTATCAAAGGTGCTGGCTTAACAACAGTTGGTTCAGTTGCACTACAAAGTGGAGTCTTTGCGGGTACCGAGAAAGCTGAAGAGGCTAACAAAGACCTTGGTCCCGAAGCGGTAAGCATCACCATGAAGGTGAATGGAGAGGTTCGAAAATTAAACATTGAACCCAGAGCGACATTAGCTAAAGCCCTTAGAGAGGATTTACAATTGACAGGAACCAAAGTCGTATGCGACAGGGGATCATGCTCTGCCTGTACCATATGGATCGACAATACCCCTGTAAATGCCTGTATGACTTTTGCCATGGACATTGGCGAAAAAGAAGTAACAACGATTGAAGGGCTGGCCAAGAATGGGAAACTACATCCTATACAGCAGGCCTTTATCGATCATGATGCCTCGCAATGTGGCTACTGCACTCCCGGTATGATCATGAGTACGGCCCACCTATTAAGCAGGAATCCAAACCCTACCATTGAGGATGTGAAACATGCCACACGCGGTAACTATTGTCGCTGCGGCACCTATCCTCACGTATTTGAAGCTACGTTGAGTGCAGCCAAAAAAATGAAATAAGCCATGGATACCAAAAAAATTAAAATGCCCTATGGCATCACCGGTGAAAAGATTCAGGAAGT
This sequence comes from Cyclobacteriaceae bacterium, assembly GCA_965228595.1. Taxonomy (GTDB): domain Bacteria; phylum Bacteroidota; class Bacteroidia; order Cytophagales; family Cyclobacteriaceae; genus UBA7330. Next base: position 3,328,780 of record OZ245828.1, read on the forward strand.
GGAACGTGAAGTTCCCATCACAGAGCCGGATGGCTGGCCGGTAAATGCTCAGCTCAAGCAGGTAGGGAAGTCCATAAAAAGATTGGATGCCGAAGCCAAGGTGACCGGATCCGCCAGATATACTTCCGATATTCAACTTCCGGGCATGCTGATTGGCAGAGCTTTGATTGCCAATTATCCGAGTGCCCGCATCCGGGACATTGATATCAGTGCTGCAGAAAAGCTTTCCGGAGTCTATGCCATCCATATCATGAAGAATGAGGAAGATCAGGAATATCCGGTGATCCGGTATGCCGGTCAACCCATTGTTGCCGTGGCCGCTACCAATGAAGATATCGCAGAAGAGGCCATTGGCCTGATCAAAGTAGCTTATGAGCGGAAGAATTTTGTCGTTGACGTAGAGAAAGCGATGGTCCCGGAGTCGCCCATCGTATATGAGGCCCCGGTGGAGCAGGAAGAATCTGAAGGTGGTGAGGAGATTACGGAAGGACTGAAGCTGAAAGGGAATGTTCGTGGACCTAATCAGGGTAGTCCACGCGGGGAATTAGCACCTGGTTTTGCAGCTGCAGATGTAGTTCTTGAACAAACCTACAGGACGCAGGTACAAACCCATAACGCATTAGAGTCCCACGGCATGATCGTCGACTGGAGATCAGACGGTGTGACCATTTATGCCTCTACCCAGGGGACCCAGGGAGTAAGAGACGAGTTTGCTGATCTTTTTGATCTGCCCAGGAGTAAAGTTCGGGTAGTCATGGAATACATGGGAGGTGGCTTTGGAGCCAAACATGGGCTCGGCACCTATGGTGGAGCAGCCGGATACCTCTCCAAAAAAACAGGCCGACCGGTGAAGATGATGGCCACCAGGAAAGAAGAACAGATATCTCAGGGCAATCGCCCCAATTCTATCCAGCGATTGAAGGTCGGGGTGACCAAAAAAGGAGATCTCACAGCTATTGAGCAGGAATCTTACGGAACTGCGGGTGTTGGACTAGGTGCTGGAGTGGGAGGTGTAGCCCAAAGTATGTATACCTGCCCCAACTTCAGGACCAGGCAATATGATGTGTTTACCCATGCCGGTCCCGGAGCCGCCTGGCGTGCTCCGGGAGCAGTGCAGGGGATCTTTGGCCTGGAACAAATGATGGATGAGCTGGCCGAGTCTATAGACATGGATCCGCTGGCATTTCGTGAGAAGATCGACCCGAGCCGGGTCAGAAAAGCAGCCCGAAAAATGGGAGCTGAGCGGTTTGACTGGTCCAGAAGGAAAGCGAAGGCATCAGATCCCGGACCTGTCAAAAAAGGGATAGGCATGGCGCAATCCAGCTGGTGGAGAATACATGATATGAATGCCACAGTGGAAGTCAAGCTGCTTCGCGACGGTGCGTTAGAAGTACGATCCGGTGTACAAGACATTGGTACTGGTACCAAAACGATATTGGCACAGGTCGTGGCAGAGGAATTTGGGTTGCAGACAGAAGATATCATGGTAAGGATCGGGGATACCTTATTTCCTGATGGACCTGGTTCCGGAGGTAGCAAGGTCACAGCGTCAATTACCCCGGCTGCAAGAAATGCGGCCTACCAGGTGAAGATGAAGCTTTTTAACCTGGTGGCGGCAATGCTGGAGGTCGAAGCGACTACACTCAAACTAGAGGATGGAATGATATTCTCAACAGCTGACCGTTCGAAAAGCATCTCTTTTTACGAAGCAGCGAAGAAATTGCCGGTGAGCCAGATCACAGCAACCGAAAGCAGAACCCCAGAATACAAGGGAGATTATCTTCACTGGGATATGGGCTCTGTACAGTTTGCGGAGTTGAATGTGGATACTGAGACTGGTCGCATTTATATTGACAAGATTGTTGCAGCGCACAGCTGTGGACGACCGATCAATGTTCGGCAGGTAGAGAGTCAGATCAATGGTGGTGTCATCCAGGGCATTTCCTATGCCTTGTACGAAGACCGGATCCTGGATAGGAACACCGGGCACATGGTCAACCACACCCTGGACACTTACAAGGCAACGTATGCTGCCGACATTCCTGAAATAGACATTATCCTGATGGAAGATTACAATGCCAAATCATCGACTGATGCCTATGGAATTGGAGAGCCAGCCAACATCGCTACCGCAGCGGCAATAGCCAATGCTGTTTACAATGCCATCGGTGTTCGGATCAGGGAGATACCGATTACTCCGGATAAAGTACTTAAAGCATTAAACAAGGTCTAAAACCCAGGGCTATGAAAAAAATAAGTTGGTTTGAAGCCACATCCATAGAAGAAGCGCAGCGCGAAGTCAATGCCACCGTTTCTGATTTTCTAGGAAAAGAAAATGCCTCGGGGGCAATCATCAAGTCCGGTGGTATTGATGTCATGGATTTGATGAAAGAAGGTTTGATTGCACCGGATCGTATCGTGAACATGCGGAATATACCCGGGTTGGATCAGATTAAATACGACCCCAAAAAAGGGTTGGAGATTGGTGCAAATGTCACGCTTTCGGAAATTGAAAACCATACCGATATCATGACAAACTACCTGGCTTTGCAGCGGTCTGTCGCCAAGGCGGCCACTCCCCAGCTAAGGAATATGTCTACCCTGGGAGGAAACCTTGCTCAGCGAACACGGTGCTGGTATTTCAGAAGCATTGACCATCCATGCCTGAGGAAAGGAGGCTTTATCTGCTATGCCAAGCAAGGTGAAAATGAATACCACTCCATCATGAATAATGGGGGATGTAGCAGCGTGTATGCTTCATCGGTAGCCACAGCGCTGCTGGCACTGGAAGCCCAGGTTCAGATCGTGTCAAAGGATGGGACCCAAAAGCAAATAGCGGTGAAGGATTTTTTCGTTCCCCCACATGTAGATGCCAGTAGGGAAAATATCCTCAAACCTGGCGAAATCATCACATCCGTTACTATTCCCCCGGTTAGTAAGGGCCAAAAGAGCTATTATATCAAGGAGGGTACCAGATCATCTTTTGATTGGGCCCTGGCGGATGTAGCGGTAGTCCTGGAAATGTCCGGGAAAAAGTGCAAAAAAGCCCGGATAGCCCTGGGTGCAGCAGCTCCGGTTCCTTTGCTCGCAGAAGCTGCTGAATCTATACTGGTTGACGAAGGAGTCTCCGAGGCAACGGCAAAAAAAGCTGCGGATGCAGCCATGGAAAATGCTACTCCCTTGGAAAAGAATGGATATAAAGTGGCCATTTTTAAAACGATCATCAAAAGAGCGATAGAGAAAACCATTTAACCATGAATAAAAGTCTATGTAAATATTTCAGAGCCAAGAGTCCGGGCTATGGGCTGGTCGGAGCAGGGATCTCACCAGCCGACCTCGAAAACGACAATCTGGCTACCTGTTGGTGTATCAAGACGCAGGGCCCTATGGCTCCTGACAGTGGTTTTGTAGCACCCCTATCCTGTACTGAAGGAAGAAGATGTTTTGTGAAAGCCGATAGATAAATTCAACTTGTTGATCCGAGATTGATCAATAGGCTGAATTTTCTTTGGATAACCTTGTTGATAAACTTATTCACAAGATTTCAACTGTACCAGCGTAGTAGACTACCGATCTGCGAGTGGCTGCTCATAAATTTTTTTTACCATGACCCGGAACCTTTCCCTGACTTTATCCGTCGTACAAATTTCTTGAGGCAAAATTTTGATCCGGCTATTCCATGATCCGCAGAAGTATATCTTTTCATTTTTCTTTAATACAGAATTAATGAATTCATAACAAAACCAGCAAAATGATAAAATATTTGAATCATTACTGATGGTTCATTGTTTGGTATCCATTCTAAAGATAATTTTGCTGAAAATTCACACTATTTGATTCTGCCTTATGAATAAATCATTGTTGGCACTGGCTTTTGGAGGGTTTGGTATTGGGATGACAGAGTTTGTCATAATGGGGATACTGCCCGACGTTGCTAACGCTTTAAATATTACCATACCGGAAGCGGGTCATTTTATTTCTGCCTATGCGCTGGGTGTTGTGGTGGGTGCTCCATTGTTTTCAGCTATTGGTGGACGTTGGTCTTCCAATATTGTGCTGATTATGTTGATGGCCTGGTTTACTGTTTTTAATGCTGCTTCTGCGCTTGCTGATAGCTATACTTCGCTGTTGATATTAAGGTTTTTAGCCGGCATGCCACACGGAGCTTTTTTTGGTATTGGTGCTGTAGTGGCCAGCCAGGTATCTGCACCCGGGAAGGCCGCAAAATCCATTGCTATCATGTTTGGTGGATTGACCATTGCCAACGTAATCGGTGTACCTATAGGGACCTATCTGGGGCATGAATTTCACTGGAGCATCGCTTTCCTGATCACCGGGGTGATTGGTGTCGCTACGATGCTGGCGGTTAAATTTTGGATGCCTGCCATGCCCAAAGCGTCTACGGCTGGTTTTGCTGAGGATTTGAAGCTGTTTAAAAACCCGGAATTGTGGTCTGTTATTCTATTGACCACAGTGGGTACAGGAGGACTCTTTGCCTGGTATAGCTATATCGCTCCGTTAATCACGGAGGTAGCAGGGCACCCGGAATATGTGGTGAGTTACGCCATGACATTGGCGGGTCTTGGGATGGTCATCGGGAATATCCTGGGAGCCAAAATTCTGAAGTATTTTTCACCGATTCATGCTGTTATCATCAGCTTCACAACCATGTCGGTTTTGCTGGTGGCGAATGTGTTCCTGGCTTCTAACCCGATCATGGTGCTGGTGATGACATTGGTTGTTGGGATTGTGGCATTTACTGTCGGTACGCCCATCCAGATGGTTATGATCAACACTGCAAAAGGATCGGAGGTTTTAGGATCTTCTTTAAATCAAAGTGCCTTCAACGTCGCCAACGCATCGGGTGCCTATTTTGGTGGTCTCCCCATCGCTATGGGGTTTGGTTATACTTCGGCAGATATCGTGGGAGCAATCATGGCGGGTATGGGAGTGTTTCTGGCGTTTGGAGTGATCTTAATCCGCAAACAACGCGAAGTTCAGCATCAGGTCAGAAGAGAAGTGCTGGCCTGAGGAGTATTTCGGGTGGTATTGCCACAATCGCTAAGCATCAAATTCGATCTGCTCCACATTGACTGTCTGTTCCAGCGGATAAGATGCAGGACCAAATTGGTTATAAAGTGCCACCTCGGAAGAATCTTTGCCATACCCAACAGCCACATAACCCCCTTTGGAATCGTTTTTAGTGGCATCGAAAGTGTACCATTTCCCATCTACATATGCCTCAAACCAGGCGTGCATGTCCATGGGAGCAAGGTTGTGCAGGTAACCCACCACCATGCGTGCGGGAATACTGATGCTTCTGCACAAAGCAATCCCTAAATGGGCCAGGTCCCGGCAAACACCATGTTGTTGTTGATTAACCTCGACAGCCGAAATGGGGAAAGAACTGCTTCCCGGTGTGTAAGCTACATTTTCCCGCAACCAGTCCTCAATGGCTGCTACCTGATCATATCCAGGGATACAATGGGAGGTGATAGATGTAGCCATTTGATTGAATCGATCTGACTCACAATACCTGCTTGGCAATAAGTATTTAAGGACTTTAGCCGGTAGATGTTGTATCTCCACGAACGGAGCTCCCGGCTTTTTTTCGATGAAATCTTCGGTTTTCACATCGGCTGTAGTAGAAATGGACAGATGGCCTGCAGGAGCAATCAACCTTTGACAAAGGTTGCCATAGGTATCCGTATACTCCACGGCATGCATCATAGGGAATATTTTATATTCTTCGCGAGCCACCCACTGTTGCGCACTGCTCCGGGGTCTGAGCATGAAAATGAGGACCGTTTGTACTTCAAAATTAAAAGTCAGGGAACAGCTTGTTCGCAACCACATAAAATGATATTCTGGTTTAGATCAATTCGAAAATCAAAGCTAAGTTGTTTTTATCAACATAGACCTACAAACTAAAAGTCTCCCTGAAGACGAACAGCTTATCCAATTGCTGACAAATTCTGAAATTGATCTAGATTTGATAGGGTATCGGACAGCATAAATTCGTTTGACTCCAAATGGTTGATGATTCAAATATAAAACGCCCTAAATACATCCTTCCGGTCATCGTTATTGCTCAGTTCTGCTGCACCTCCCTCTGGTTTGCAGGGAATGGAGTGATGAGCGATCTCGTGTTGGATTTTGACCTGAAAGAAAGTGCTTTGGGTCATCTGACTTCAGCGGTACAGTTCGGGTTTATCGCTGGCACGCTCACTTTTGCCATCCTCACAATTGCGGACCGGTTCTCACCCTCGAAGGTGTTTCTGGTGAGTGCTTTGTTTGGAGCCCTGTTTAACCTGGGAGTGACCTGGGAGGCAAATACATTGGCAAGCATCCTGACTTTCCGGTTTCTTACGGGCTTCTTTCTGGCGGGGATCTACCCTGTAGGGATGAAGATCGCTGCTGACTACTTTGAAAGGGGACTGGGAAAGTCGTTGGGATTTTTGGTAGGTGCGCTGGTGATTGGAACCGCATTTCCGCATTTACTCAGGGATATGACGGGGGATTTTCCATGGAAGCTGGTACTCATTATTGTGAGCGGTATTGCCGTTCTGGGAGGAATAATCCTTTTCATCCTGGTGCCGGATGGACCCTACAGAAAAGCCGGACAGAAAGTGGACCTGTCGGCCTTTTTTAGCGTATTTCGAAATCGAAATTTCCGGTCCCCGGCCTTCGGGTATTTTGGCCACATGTGGGAGCTCTACGCCTTTTGGGCTTTTGTGCCGATTATGCTGAAAGAATATACCCGGTTAAACCCGGCAGCCACATTTAATGTGCCTTTGCTCTCGTTCCTCATCATTGCTATCGGTGGAGTAGCCTGTATGGTCGGAGGATATATTGCCCAGTCTGTGGGTACAAAGCAAACAGCTTTTTGGGCGCTCCTTCTGTCTGGTGTGTGTTGTCTGATGTCTCCATGGATTTTCAGCACAGACATACCAATGATATTTATTGGGTTTTTATTGTTTTGGGGGATGGTGGTCATTGCGGATAGCCCGCTCTTTTCTACCCTGGTAGCCCAAAATGCTACGCCCGAAATCAAGGGGACGGCATTGACCATTGTCAATTGCATTGGGTTTTCCATTACCATCGTCAGTATTCAGCTGATCAATTTCCTCAGTAGCATGACAGATTCCAGGAGTATTTATGTCCTGTTGGCTATTGGGCCAATACTGGGTTTGTGGGCATTGGGAGGCAAGCCAACCAAACCTTCGCTATCTTAGGGTGACTGATGAGATTACTGGAAGTCATAGCTAAGGATAAAGCGGAAGACATTGAAAAGCTCCTGGACACGGATCATGTCGTTGAGTGCTGGTCCTATCAATCTGAAAAGGGAGAAAAGATCCTAAAAATCCTGATACAGGATGAGCATGCCAGTGAAATGTTGGCTGTACTTGAAAAGAGCCCTCAACATCGAGTGGTCATCTATCCAATCGAAGGCACCATGCCCAGGGTGGAAACTCCAAAGAAAAAGGAGGATGATAAGATACGCATCGGAAAGTTCATTGCCATCAGCAAAGAAGAGCTGTATCATGATGTGGGTGAGCCGGTCAGCCTCACGGTGAACTATGTATTGATGGTCGTGCTGTCATCTTTTGTAGCGGGTATTGGCATTCTCAAGGACAATATTGCCATCATCATCGGAGCCATGGTCATTGCGCCCTTTCTGGGACCAAACATGTCCCTGGCTTTCGGAACCATTCTGGGTGACTGGTCCATCATCAGAAAATCTATTTCCGCTGGTATTTCTGCAACCATCCTGGCACTGGTCATCTCGATGATCTGGGGGTATGCCGCTGGTGATATGAGTGCCATTACTTTCGATCCGGAGATCAATTACCAGGATATCTTGCTGGCACTAATTTGTGGTTTTGCCGGTGTCATTTCCGTGATTAGTGGGCAGGGGACCACCCTGGTGGGTGTGATGGTAGCAGCGGCATTGTTGCCGCCCTTGATGCGGGGTGGACTGCTACTGGGTGCAGAGGATTACCGCAATGCCATCAACTCGTTTCTGATTTTTATGACCAATGTGATCAGTCTGAACATAGCCGGGATCGTGACCTTTTATCTGGCGGGTATCAAGCCGAGCAACTGGTGGGAAAAAGATGTAGCCAAAAAGAAGACCCGGACAGCCCTCATCGTCTGGACCATAGCCCTGATCATTATCATCCTGTCGATCGTGCTGATCAGAAGCTGGAATTGAGTTTTTTTACTTCAGGTTGGGTAATTTGAACTAAAGTCACCTCAGGGAGGCCCTGTGAATGATGCCATGACTCATCAGGACTTTTTAAATCTTAGATTTTAGCACATAAATTTTTAGCTTTATAGTACCACTAATCATTAACCCATTGGCAAAACACAGAATATTCACAACATCCTTCGCGAGTGTCTATCCACATTATGTGCAGAAGGCGGAAAAGAAAGGACGTACCAAAGAGGAAGTGGATACGATCATTGAATGGCTTACTAGCTTTGATCGGAAAATGCTTCAGCAGCATATTGATCAAAAAACCGATTTCGAAACCTTTTTTGAACAGGCAAAGTTGAATCCCAATGTTTCTAAAATCACCGGGGTGATCTGTGGATACCGCGTGGAGGAGATCGAAGATAAGCTGATGCAAAAGATCAGATATCTGGACAAGTTGGTGGATGAGCTGGCCAGAGGGAAGGCCATGGAAAAGATATTGAGGGAGTGAACAATAGAGGGACTCAGTATACATGAGCAAATAACATGAAATGTCCATAAAGCAAGCTATACTAACCGAGGATGCCTCGTCTGCCGGGAGGCAGGAATATTACAGGAAAATCGAGTTTTGGTGCAGAAAACAAGCTATTTGGACATTCCACGTGACCTATTAAAATCAATCATACACACATGAAATGAGCATGATTAGGAAACACCAACCAGGGGTGAATAATTAATCAAAGAAAAACATTCTCTGAAGGGTAATCTTCACTATGCGAATTCCATGTGACCTTTGAAAATCAATTATTATACACATGAAACTAAATATCCAGGTCGATTGCGGAAATGCCCCAAAGAAGGAGCTCATCAGAGATCTCACCATCTATTTTGTTTCCTATGAAATAGAAAGAGCCATGGAATACATGGACAATGATGTCGTCTGGACATTGGTTGGAGATAAACCCATTGAGGGGAAGGAGCCTTTTGCAGCAGCCCTGAAAGAAATGATGGGCAATAAGGCTGCTGCATTGACAATTGACTCCATCGTCACCCATGGAAAAGAAGCCGCAGTCCATGGCGAGATGACCATGGAAGATGGGAGTGTTTTTGGTTTTGCCGATTTCTATGAATTCACTTCGGCGGGGGGTTCAAAAGTCAAATCCATCAAGTCTTATGTGATCCATAAGAAGTGATATTTCTGGTCTAAAATCATCTTTTAAACGCTATCACCCTCTTTTATAGGTCAAAAAACACCACTAAATAGTTCGTTTTTTATTATATTTAGATGGGATGCAAGCTTCAATCAGCTACTCTGTTAGCTGATAAAGCATCAGGGGTATGAAAGGGTAATCTAAAAATCGTTCACATTTAAACCAGAAGATGATGAAAACAATGACATGTAAACAATTGGGAGGAGCATGTGACAAAGAGTTTCATGCCAATACTTTTGAAGAAATGGCCGAGCTGAGCAGGAAGCATGGAACGAAAATGTTTCAAAATGGAGACGATGCACACCTAAAAGCGATGGAAGCGATGCAGGGATTGATGCAAAATCCTGAAGCCATGCGGGAATGGTTTGCCAGCAAGCAGCAGGAGTTTGAGGCGCTCCCGGAGGATAAGTGATTTAAACGTTTCGCTTTCTGTCTTTTTCCGCTCCGCACCGCCACAAAATACCTGATCTGAAAAGGCTGCTTAATTTTAGCAACAAGCCATGTTGAGGGTTGCGTTGTGTTTGTATAAATCGTAAATTGAGTGTATTACATCTTGTTGAGGTATAGATATCAGGTTGCCTGAGGCACCAATGAGATCTAAAACCGGATATGATGAAACGTACCAACCTAAAAAATTTGGCGCTAGGTGGATTGTTTGGTCCACTGATTTTTGTCTTAGCTACACTTGTTAATGCCAGTTTAAGAAGTGACTATAACCATGCTTCACAGTTTATCAGCGAACTGGGGGCTACCAATACATCCAATGCCATTTTTATGAACCTCTCAGGCTTTTTGCCTTTTGGGCTACTGATGGTTGGCTTTGGTGTTTCATTATTTTCTCTATTACCAAAGGGAATCAATTTTCGTTTTGGTTCTTTGCTAGTCCTGGTCTTTGGACTGGGTGTGATACTTGCCGGACTATTTTCATGTGATGCCGGGTGTCCGGATGTTGGATCGAAAGAGAATAACATCCATAATCAGGTATCTGCTGTTGCGTTCTTTTCGGCGATCATTGGAACCGGAATATTTGGTATTTCTTTCAGGAACCATTCCGACTGGAAACCTGTCTGGGTATACTCCATACTGACTTTTATCGTCTCCGCTGGATTTTTAGCGGCTATGATCAATTCAATTGAAGCATCCACCCTCAATGGCATTTGGCAGCGATTGCTTTTACTCACTCTTTTTGTCTGGTTCGGGGTGATCGGGGTAAGGATGTACCGGATGCATTAGCTGATCAGAAACTAGCCTTCAATCTAATTAAATTACAGTTTTGCAAAGAAAGAAGTTATGAGTGAATCGATCAATTTATCCGAGTTTCAGGATTCGGATTTTGATTCTCTGCTACAGATGGCCCTTAAGTTGTGGCAGGATTTCAGTGAGGCTGAGCTGAGAAGATTGTTGAAGGAAGCCCACACATGGGGTGCTCAAAAAATCATCATGGCAAAGAACAATGATGACAAAAATATAGGCTTTGCCATTTTCACGATCAGACGGGAATATGTGGAGGGTGCTAAGCAGTCACCAACAGGATATCTGGAAGGGATCTTTGTGGAGGCTGATTTTCGTAAAAAAGGCATTGCAAAGGAACTCGTCAAACTGGGTGAGCAATGGGCCAAAAAAAATGGATGTATCCAGATGGGCTCTGACACCTGGTTGGCTGATACGGCATCCAGAAAGTTTCATCAACGTATTGGGTTTTGGGAGGAGGAAGAGGTCGTACATTTTTTAAAGGATATTGAGTGAAGGATGGTCCGATATTCTGACTTTCCGACACTCGGACTGTCCGGATATTTTGTAATATTATACGATGAAAGCCCCAGTAATATTCCTCTTCTTTTTAAACGCCATCCTTTTAAATGCCCAGGAGATTATCCCATTAAGCACGAACTCCATCATTCTTAGTGCTCAGGATCAGCAAAACCTAAAAGCATTATTGAAAAAGGATCAGAATGCACAAAAGCTTTTTGAGCCCATTTTACAAGAAGCAAAAAACTATTTGGATGATAAGCCATTGCCACTGGAGGTACTGAATTATGAAGGCATGCTGGACACTGATCCTGCCAGGATCAAGACAGAGATAAGTCTGAGTGATATGGCTAAAATCAATACACTCTACTACGCTGCTTTCGGTGATACCAGCCCAAAGTATGGGGCTAAAATCAAAGAGTTTGTGATGTCCTGGGCTAAAACATACGTCCCCGATGGCAACACAATCAATGAAAATAAATTTGTGACTTTGTTCTGGGGCTACCATCTGTTTAAAGATCGGTTCTCTCATCAGGAACAGCAGTTCGTAGAAAATTGGATGATGGATATTACCAATCATCAACTTGAGCGCACTCATACACCAAATAATAACTGGCAGGTGAAACGGATAAAAATCATTGGATTGGTTGGTGGTATTACTGGAAATCAGTCCATGATTGACACTGCCGTTTTGTGGACTAAAGAATTTATCAATTCTTCATTGTACCCTGATGGAACCTCGAACGACCTGAAGTCAAGGGACGCCTTACACTATCACAACAGTGGGTTGAGATCCTTGCTGACACTTTGTATCAACCTGTCAATTTTCGATACCCGGTTCCATTTCTATGAATATGTATCCGAAAATGGGGGCAGTATCAAAAAATCTGTTGATTATGTGGTGCCTTATGCGCTTGATGAAAAGCAACGCAAGGAATGGGTAAACACTACTGTTGAACTGGATAGAAAACGAGCAGCCGCTGGCATCGAAAAATATCAGACAGGAAAACTTTATGATCCGGAAGAATCCCTGCCTTTGTTTGAGTTTGCCTGTTTTTATGATCAGGAATTATTTAAGGTCATCGCACATTTACTGGAGACAGAAAAGAGCTTCACTCACACCTGGGAAAGCATGCTCAATAGTCCATTGGTGAGAAAAGAATAGGTTCGAGAAAAGAATAGGTTCAGAGTCTTAAGTATTTGCTCGCAAACTCTTTGTCTCCCAATATCAGTACCCAATCATTTCCGGGCCCTGATTCTCCGGGTGGGTCAAACTCGTATGATTGACCAGCAGATAGCTTCAGTTTGGAGTCCTGGTAGGTATTGGTTCGGGGATTGAACCATACCGGTGAAATAGAGTCCACTTTAACTTTAGATAGATCTACCGCAAAAGGAGTGTCACTGGCTGAATATACCAATGCAAAACGATAGTCATTAGAAATTGAAGCCTGAACATGGTAATCATAATCTTTGGAATTGTAAGAAAGTATAAGGTTCTGATCCGGTTGCAGCTTCAAAAAGTCATGGCCTAGTTTATATAAAAAATCGCTCAGAAAGCCTATATGCCTGGCACCCTCATAGTTTATGGCCTTCAGTGCATTACCACTGCAATCTTCCGGGGAGGTAAGACCATCCCAAATCCCTCCGGCACCATAAGTATGCCCAAATGCTCCAGCAAAAATGGTAAAATAAGCTCTCCGTCTAATATTATATGGCGTAGCGTCGCAGAAATCCTTGTTGTTTTCATACCATGCCTCTGAGTCAAGTGTTGGCTTGGGACGACCATCATACAATTGGTTATAATCAAACTGGATGGCTTCCCAGACTGCCCAGGTACGATCATCTTTCCTTGGCAGATCATCAATACAACACAATTGGCTCGTTTGCCAGTTGTTGAAATCAACCAGGTCAGCGTGATTTGAAATACTGGTTCCTCGTTTGAAATCGGCATGGATTGTCAGCAACTTGTTGCCAGTATCCCCCGCTCTTATTCCATCTACCAGGGCTATGATTTTTTCATCAGGTATAGTTGATTTTCTGCTGTGACTATCAGCTTCACCCAGGGTCAACCAAACAATGTTATTTTGGTCTTTATATCGGTTGCCTACCCATTTACCATAATCGAACAGGTCGGCTTCGCTGTTGTTTTTAGCCACACCCCACCATCCGAGGGTAATCCCTACATACATTCCTCGCTTCTGACACTTTTCAATATATTCGTCCAGGTACTTCCACCATGCTTCATTCGGTTTTGTGATACTGCCAGGGCCATCTCCATTGTATAGTTTCTCTCTGCAACTCACAAACATCATCGTAAACCCCCACTTACTTCTGACATCCAGTATGCTATCAATGGTAGTGGGGGGTAGCTTCGCAAAAAACCAATTCGTCTCACCTATCCAAACGAAGGGTTCTTCATCTTCAGTCACAATAAAACGGTTATCAGCAGATACTTTCAATTTCTGCATTTGTGCTTCAGCAGTATATAGTGATGAGAGCAGTATGATGATCGATAGATATACTGAGAGTAAATTGCTGAGAAACATACATAGGGGGTTTTGTTGCAACAACACAAGTTATTGATAATATTCAGATTGATCGAGGATGTTCAGACATTCCGACTTTCTTACATTAGGACTGTCTGAATATCGGAGTGTCCGAATGTCCGAAGAGTCTCAACCCCTAACTTTTCTGAAAATATATCCTGAGGGGCTCTTTATATAAGCAATCCCACGCTGTGATTTCAGCAGTTGTTCTTTGGTTGGATGGTAGCCACCCTTCGGCATGAGGTATGCATCCAGTCCTTTGGTAGAAATGCTAAATTTTTGATCACTGACCCTCTTGTATACAGCAAAAAGTTCGTAATCGGGATCAATAGAAGCCATCGAAGCATCTCCATGTGAATTGTTGCAAACCAATAGCCCGCCGGTTTTGAGATAGCGTTTTGTGGCCTGACCGACGAAGCCTGCATATTGAGAGATCAGGAGGTCAAATTCATTTTCCAAATCCGGAAAAGGCTTCGTATAATCCTGCTGATAGAACCGTACCACAGGTTTGCTTACATACTCCTTATTTTCTGTGATATAGGCCAACGTCAGCGGGTCATCGAAGAATTTATACGTACCCCGGAAAGCGTCGGCATAGACCACATGAGGGAAGATCAGCGAGGGGGTGATATGTACATGAGAGCCCGGGTAGAAGACCTTATTTATCTCGGTAAGTTGTTTCAATGCCCGGAATAAGCCGATAGAAGTATGGTCTTTATCAAGATGGTGTTTATTATAGAGGGGTGGCGTGGTTACCAATGCACTGTTTATTTGGTCTCTTCTCTATATCCAAATTTACAATTAAAAGACGCATTTATTCTCCCGGGTGTAAATTGCCCCTGTAAAATCATACCTTAAAATCGATGGCAAAAAGATCTGTTCTGGGAATCATTGTGTGGGGCGCCATTTTCATGCATACTTATGGACAAACAGAAATAAGGGTCATCGGAAAACTTTTTGACATTGAGACGCAGCAACCGATCCCTTATGCATCTATTGTATTTACCAATCAATCCGGAGACCTGATCAATGGAGGAATTTCCGGAGAGGATGGTCAGTTCATTATCGAGGGGATTACACCCGGTAGTTTTCAGCTGACCATAACCAGCGTAGGGTACGAGGAATCGACCAGGGAAATCCATATCGGACAACTCAATCAAAATTATGATTTAGGTAAGATATCCATCAGAGCTTCTGCTGAAGAGCTGGAGGAGGTAGTTGTCACAGGAGCACGGGAGGAGATTGCTGCCGGGCTCGATAGGAAAACCTATAGCATGCAGCAAAATATTGCTCAATCAGGCGGGTCGGTGATGGATGCGATGAAGGCCATGCCGGGTGTCTCTTTTGATCAGGATGGAAAAGTTATTCTACGCGGCAGTGACCGGGTAATTGTTTTGATAGATGGGAAACAGTCCAGCCTGACTGGCTATGGCAATCAAAAGGGATTGGATAACCTACCCGCTGCCAACATTGAAAGGATCGAGATCATCAACAATCCATCTGCAAAATATGATGCCAATGGCATGGCAGGGATCATCAACATTGTTTATAAAAAGGAGCGGCAGAGCGGACTTCATGGCTCAGCAGGTTTTGCATATGGTCTTGGGGTTTTGTCTAAGCGCAAGCCGGACCTGCCCACAGACCTGGGGAGCTATTCCCCAACCCCCAAATATATTCCCAGCCTGGATTTGAACCTCAAACAAGACAAGTTCAATTTCTTCCTACAGTCTGAAATCCTGTTTCAGGAGCGGCTGCCAAACAATGAGTTCACGACCCGGTATTACGACGATGGAACCACAATTTCCTCCCAGGTGCCGGAAAACAGGTCGCAAACGCATTATATTATCAAAGGAGGATTTGATTATCTGTTTGATGGTATGAATACCCTCACCATTTCGGGCATATACGATTGGGAATCACACGTCGATACAGCCCAGGTAGCCTATATCGATCAGGACAATATCCGGAACAGATATATTACCTGGAATGAAGAGGAGATTACCGGGTATTTGAATTATGCCCTGAGGTTTGAGCATAAGTTCAATCAATACGGACATCATCTGCAGGCCAACCTGCAGTACTCCAAGGGCTGGGAAGATGAAACCTATTTTGTCAATGATAGCTCAGCCATCCGGTCCAATGGTCGGGATGTTACTACAGTACTGGGAACAGAACATATCACAAGTGCAGGACTTGATTATGTAAAGCCTACGGCAAGTGGACGGCTGGAATCAGGAGCAAAAGTTCAGATCAGAAACTTGCCGGTAACATATGAGCAGCAACGAGATCAGAACTCGATGTTATATGATGGACTCGGAAATTTTTCGAGGTGGGGAGAACGGCTTTATGCTGCCTATGCCAATTGGGTACATGAGAAAAAAGAGTACGATGTAGAAGGTGGACTCCGGGCCGAATACACAGATGTATTTTATAACATTGATCCAGCCAATACCTATTATGAGGAAAACGATAGCTACAATTATTTTCGACTGTTTCCCAATGTAAGATTTACGTACAAGCTCAATGAGAATAATCGCATGTCTGCTTTCTACAATCAGCGGATAGATCGTCCGGGTGAGCCCGAATTGCGCATTTATACTAAATCAGATGATCATGAGCTGGTGAAAGTGGGTAACCCCTATTTAAGACCACAGTACACACAATCTGCTGAGCTGGCATTTCAGCATTACTGGGAAAACGGGTCTATTTTTATTTCCGGGTTTTGGCGCTTTATCGACGACGCTTTTCAGCGGGTATATACGGAAGACACCACCAGCATCTACAATGTGGTGGTTAAAAGCTATGCCAATACAGGCTCAATGAATCATAGCGGGCTTGAGCTGATTGTCAGCCAGGAATTCAGCGAAGTGTGGAAGGTGTCGGGAAACCTCAACCTGTACAAGATCAGGATCAATGAATTCACCGGGCAGCTATTGTTCCCTTACAAGCACAGCTTTGAGATCAATGAAGATTCGGACCTTACGTGGGATCTAAAAGTGGTGAATACCTTCAAGGTGAGTAACCAATTACAACTACAGCTTACGGGTCTCTATGCTGCAGATAAAAGCATACCGCAGGGCAGGCAATTATCCAGAAGCTCGGTAGACTTTGGCGCTCAACAAAAGTTATTCAAAGGGAAGGGTGAGCTAACCATTTCCATGAGTGATATCTTCAACAGGTATGGCCTGAGACAAGAGATCGATGGCATAGGTTTCGTGGCTGACTACCAGAATTTTTATGAAACCCAATCACTGCGGGTTGCTTTTAAATATAGATTCTAGTCTGCTTCATGTCAAACTACATGGGTTGTGTAGGAAAATAACCTTTTCTATTTCATTTAAAAAAATCACATTTCATGGTTTTAATTCTCCTTGATGGCTTTGATGTTTTAAATTATTTTACCATTTTCACAAATACAGTTACAATCAATATTTAACGCCTAATCATCAAGCCTAATGAAACTTCAATTCTCAATAATCCTGTTACTCGCCATTGCAGTGTATTCTTGCGGTGGGTCTCAAAGCCAAAGTCAAAGTGAAACCAGCACAACAGAGGCAGCTCCAGAGGAGGCAGCTCCCAAAGAAGTGGAAGCCGTGAGCATATGGGACAAGATCTCTATTCGTGAAACACCATCCGACAAAGGGGAATATGTAACATCACTCAGCCTGGGTGAAAAGCTAACCTATTTAGGAGTGGAAGAAACAAGCGCTGAAGACAAAGTTTTTCTGAATGTTCGTTTGAATGATGGTACTGAGCGCTGGGTACGTTCTGAATTCGTTGCTCCGGAAGCTGAGCCCGCTGCATTTATAGAGGAAACCAATATCTACAAGCGTCCGGACCTTCTCACAAAGACAGATGATAAGTTTTTCAAAATGGACATTGTCGCAGTTATTCAGGTTCAGGATACCTGGGCAGAGGTAAAAGGTCGCCCAACAGGAGAAAAATGGTTTAAGAGTGGCTGGGTCAAAGCGGATAACATCTCATACAATCAAATCGAAATCGCCATGGCCAAATTTGCGCAGCCCATTTTGTCAGAACCGTTCGACGCAGACACTCCGGCCAAAATTGCAGAGATCCTTTCCAATCAGGATTTGTCATCATCGATCTTCACAGATCTGCTGAAATCAGCATTAGATTCTGTAAAGAATTCCGATCCATTGCAGAAGGTTGATTCAGTATTGGTTCAATAAAATGCGGTTGGGATAAGTATCCTTATTGATGCAAGCAATTGGGTGAAAAATGAAGCCATTTCTCCCATAAATTGTTCTTGTTGTTGCCTTAAAAATTTTTATCGGGATTCTGACTAAAAAAAGAGATGGGTCTACTCATCGTAAAACCCATCTCACTTGTGAATCAACCCCACTAACCGCCATGGTCAGTAACCCAAAACTCAATATGGACCATGGCTAAAAATCAAGTTCTTTAACTCATTTATTCTTTAGACGCAGGGCATTGGATATTCCCTCGCCATGCACTTATTTATATTTTAATGATAACCGAAAAGCTGCTAAAATGTTTCTACTGCCAACCAGCTGTAGTCCCGAGTGCAATTATTCAGGGATTAAAAAAAGAGATGGGTCCACATGGTTGTAGAACCCACCTATTCATATTGAATCAACTTCACTAAACCGCCATGAATTCAGCAACCTAATACTTGCTAAAGGTGTTATGATTCAATAGTGTCATTTGGACATATAGACGTCATCAATCGAGCGATCCCTCGCATTGATTCAGTTTTTTTTAAAGGCCTAGCGCTTCCAGTGCCGGATCATCGGAATAAACTACATAGGTCCTCCAGATCGTGGAGTAATCGGTTTTGAACAACCACTCAATGGTTCCATCCTCAGTTACCTCCCACAACGTTCCGTCTCTGCCTTCTGTGATCAGGGTATGGCCGTTATCCATCCGCTCTGCACCGGATAAGCCGGAAGAATACATCCTGCTGTCAGTAAAGGACCACACTACCTCCGGTTCATTGTCCTGGCCGGCAACCAATGAATAGGGTGGGTTCAACGCAAATTCTACTACTTCGGACTGGCTGTCATACTTCTCATTTGCGTAGACCAGCAAATTACCACTCTCCAGCATGTTTGGATAGTGAACCCTGTCTAAAGTGACGTCTCCCACATTGTCATAAGTTTCCGGATTTCCAAAACGGTAAACCAGGTCACCACCTTTGCCATAAGTACCGCCGGTATCTGAGCTGGCTTCTTCTGTGGTAGTACTATGATCGATGACCCATACTTCGCTGTAAAAGTTTACGGTAACATAGATCAGGTCATTCTCTTCATCAACTGTGAGCCCATTGAAGTGGAAAAGGTCCCCATCATCACGTGAGCTGTAGGTGTAGTTTAGATCCACTTTGTTGGGGTTGTCTGCTACCACACCATAATTGGCCCTGGTGTCATCATAATCCTGGACTATGTGGTCCATCACATCCCACTTCCACACAATTTCCTCTGTCAGAGGATTCATTTCAACAATGGTTTCCGGATAGATCAGACCTCTGCCAGCATATCCTTCCTCTACCGCTTCGTCATTGGAGCGTATTTCCCATGCCAGAAAAATAATGTTTCCATTGGACAAATATTCTACATCATGATGGGCCGTGTAGCTGGGGCTGGAGTATGTGACTTCCCAGTCTATGGTCTGGTCAGCATTGATTTTCCTGAAAATCCCTCCATAACCTCCCTCGGTTACGGCAGCATTATTGGCTTTGAGACATACAATCAAACTGCCATCAGACAGGAGGTTGATATCATTTCCGATGGACCCGTTAAAATCCCAGTTAAAAAGTTCCACGCCATCGTAGTCAATGAGATGCGCTTCATTATTGCTTTGATCTGCCACCAGGAAATAAGTTTCTCTGTCAGTACTCCCTTCCTGTTCGTCATCCACAGCCTCGCCTACTTCATCTGCCTCACGATCACAACCCCACATCAATGACATAGCTATCAATATGCTTCCAATCCAAAACTTCTTCATATTCTTTTATCCATTTATAAGTTCAAGAATTATTTGACTTACAGACGTGAACCATCGGGCTATCCCTCGCTATGAGTTATAAAAATAAATGCAACAATATTGCATAAATAAATGTATTGTTTAGCTTAGCACTACAATTCCGAATCTATAATGGAAAACAGAATATTCGATGTCATCATTATCGGAGGGAGCTATGCAGGGTTATCGGCAGCCATGGTGCTTGGGCGATCTCTTAGGGACGTTCTGGTGATCGACAGTGGCCAGCCCTGTAACCGACAGACACCTCACTCACACAATTTCCTCACACAGGATGGAAAGACTCCTACCGAGATATCTGCCCTTGCCAGACAGCAGGTAAAAAAATATAAGACCGTACAATTCCGGAACGGACTCGCAAGCAAGGGAAGAAAGGTTGAGGATGGTTTTGAAATAGATACCATGGACGGTGAGTCCTTCAGGGCTAAGAAACTGATTTTTGCTACCGGCGTCAGGGACCTCATGCCCAACATCAAAGGGTTTGCCGAATGCTGGGGCATTTCTGCCATCCACTGTCCATACTGCCACGGATATGAAAACAAGCTTAAGCGGACGGGTATCATGACAAAAGGAGAACATGCCACACACTTTGTTCCATTGATATTTAACCTCTCAAATGATGTTGTCTTTTTTACTCAGGGCCAACATGATGTAGATGCTGAATTTCTCAAAAAAATGCAACAAAAGGGGATTGAAGTAATTGATACCGAAGTGGATGAGATTGTTCATCAGGAGGGCTATTTAAGTGAGGTGATCCTGAGGGACGGGAAAAAAGTAAAGCTGGATGCCTTGTACGCTCCGGTACCTTTTGAACAGAGCACCGACCTACCCATATCGTTAGGCTGTGAGTTAACTGATCAGGGTCACATCAGGGTGGACATGATGAATGCCACCACCGTGCCCGGGATTTATGCCTGCGGCGACAACATGATCCAGTTCAGGGCGGTTGCCCAGGCCGTGTCCAGTGGAAATATGGCTGGTGCCGCTATCAATCGGGAACTGGCGATGGAGGCGTTTTAAATCAACAACTCTTTCGTGATTTATACAACCCGATTTTTGTCTTTGTGGTCTGTTACTGGCTTTCAGAAGGCTACCGCTTAGCCTCCTATTAAGTCAAAGACCTGATTTGCGATGTGTAGTTCCTCATTTGTAGGCACGATCATCACCCTGGTAGGAGCTCCCGGGCTTTGAATTTCTTTAATGCCCTCCGTTTTTGCATGGTTTAAGGTATCATCCAGTTCGACTCCCAATATGCTGAGGTTTTGACATACCCTTTCTCTGATAAATGAACTGTTTTCACCGACTCCGGCAGTAAAGATCAGGGCATCCAACCTCCCAAGTATAGCTGCATAAGCGCCTACATATTTTTTAATCCTGTAGATGTACATTTCAATGGCCAATTCTGCTGCTGAATCACCCTTTTCGTACCTTGACAGTATATTTCTGAGGTCGTTATCACCTGTCAGTCCTTTCAAACCGCTTTCCTTGTTCAGGAGCCTGTCAATGTCGCCAATTGACATGGAGAGGTTTTGTGCCAGAAAGAGGATCAACGATGGATCGATGTCTCCGCTGCGGGTACCCATCATCAACCCGCCCAGGGGCGTCAGCCCCATAGAAGTATCGACACATTTACCTCCCTGTATGGCCGCCATGCTGCAACCATTGCCCAAATGAATGGTGATGGTATTGAAATGATCCGGATCAATCCGGAGGTATGATGCTGCCTGCTGTGATACAAATTGATGTGAGGTGCCATGAAAACCAAAAGCCCTTAACCCATGCTCCTTGTAAAAGGACTCAGGGATTGGAAATCGATAGGCATGTGCTGGCATGGTCTGATGAAACGATGTGTCGAAGACAGCCACCTGGCTGGCCCGTTTAAATATTTTGGTAGCTACTTCAATACCTTTCAGGTTGTGGGGGTTATGTAACGGTGCCAGGTATGATAGTTTGTAAAGCTTATGCAGTACCTCTTCATCTACCAGGGTTGGCGTGGAGAATTCCTCCCCTCCATGAACTACCCGGTGGCCTACAGCCACTATTTCATCCGCAGCATCGATGGCTCCGTAATCGGGATCCATTTGTAGGGAAACGATTTGCTCCAGTCCCTTTTCATGGTCGCTGATGGGCTCCCGAACCTCCAGCTTCTTATGCATTCCGTTATCATGGTGCAACTTATGGCTAATGTGACTGTTTTCTTCGCCTATTTTTTCTATGATCCCAGAGAGCAATACCCTGTTTCCGGGTTTTTCAAAGAGTTGATACTTGATAGAGGAGCTTCCTGAATTTAGCACTAGAATCTTCATGATTTCTACTGTTCCTGAGCCTGTATGGCGGTGATGATTACTGTGTTGACGATATCTGTGACCGTACAACCCCTGCTGAGGTCATTGACAGGCTTGTTGAGCCCCTGGAGGACCGGGCCAATGGCTACAGCTCCTGTTTCACGTTGTACCGCTTTATAAGTATTATTTCCGGTATTGAGATCCGGAAAGATCAGGACGGAAGCTTTTCCCGCCACTTCTGATCCCGGGATCTTTTTGGCTCCAACTTCAAGGTCAACCGCTGCATCATACTGAATAGGTCCTTCTATCTTGAAGTCCGGCTTCCTGGCTTTGACGATTGACGTAGCTTCCCGCACCTTCTCAACATCTTCGCCTTTGCCCGACTCGCCGGATGAATAAGACAGCATGGCCACCCTCGGTTCAATCCCAAAAGCCCTGGCAGTATGTGCAGATGTCCAGGCAATCTCTGCGAGTTCATCGGCTGTTGGATTCGGGTTAATGGCACAGTCTGCATACACCAGCACCCGGTCGTCGAGACACATAAAAAACACTGACGAAACAATCGAGTAGCCTTTTTTTGTCTTGATAAACTGCAAGGCTGGTCTGATGGTATGCTGTGTGGTGTGTTGCGCTCCGGAAACCATCCCATCGGCATCTCCCTGGTAAACCATCATGGTCCCAAAGTATGACACATCCACCATCGCTTCACGTGCCTGATCATAGGTGGTCCCCTTTTCCTTTCTTAGCTGATATAAGGTTTCTACATATGCATTAAAAGTGGGGGACTCAGCAGGATTTATGATGTCAATTTTTCCTTCTGGAAAATCAAGGCCAAAACGATGTATCTTCTGTTCGATCTCTTGACGATCTCCCAGTAACGTCAATTTTACAATGTCCTGGTTGACCAGGATCTCTGCAGCCTTCAGTATCCTATCATCAACACCTTCCGGCAATACAATATGTTTTGGGCTTGACCGCGCTTTTTGTGTCAATTGATATTGAAACATGCGGGGAGTCATGCCTCGAGCTGTTACCCTGGAGGTTCGTGCCTCCAACTCATTCATGTCTATGTACTTTTCAAACAACCTCAAACTCTCGATGATCTTGTTTTTACTATCCGCGGTGGTATAGGATTGAATGCTATCAAGTCGCGTCGCAGTTATAAAGGTATTTTCCTGAGTGGAAAGGATAGGGATTAAATGCTGACTTCCATCCAATAGTTTTTTGATGGCCGGATCAGGCTTGAGTCCTGCTGTAAGCACAATGGCTGATACTGTGGGGTAATTGTTGGATAAATTGGCTTCAAGGGTACCCAGGATGATCTCCCCCCGATCCCCGGGAGTAACTACCATGCAATTATCCACCAACTTCGGCAGGTAGTTCTGCAATTGCATCGCTGCTACTGAATAGCGATAGACCAGGTTTTCAAGCATATCATGGCCATACAGTATTTCGGCATCCAGGTGTTCTGCGATTTCACGGACAGTCGGACTTTTAAGCAGGAGATTGGTCGGGATAACAGATAAAAACAGGTTGTCCGATTTGAGTTCCTTTTTCATGGCATCCAGCAAATCGACTGTTTTTTCATTATCAGTACGGTTTATGATCACGCCCACAATATCATAATCCTGTTCATGATAGCTTTCAATAGCCAATTGCAGTGGACTCAATACCCCCTGGACTGATCTGCCCAGATCACCTCTGCCAAT
Source organism: Cyclobacteriaceae bacterium (assembly GCA_965228595.1). Classification (GTDB taxonomy): domain Bacteria; phylum Bacteroidota; class Bacteroidia; order Cytophagales; family Cyclobacteriaceae; genus UBA7330. The sequence goes on from OZ245828.1 coordinate 3,352,498, forward strand.
GAGTAAGACAGGGCTCCCCAGATTTTTAGCCACATGAATATTGATACCTACTTCAAAGGCACTGCCCTCAGCGACAAAATCAGTGCCCTCAATAAGCACAAAATCGCTTTTCTTTTCGAGCTCCTTATATTTTTGTATGATCCGGTCGAGTAGTTTATTCGTCTGACCGGAAGAAATCAGGGATTGCGCCTCCTCCTGGCTAAAGGCATAAGCTTCTTCATATCGCTGATCCAGACCGAAATGCTCTATGAGTAGATTAATATTTCTATCCTTCTTATTCTTCCTGTTGTTATAGATGATCGGTTTGAAGTAAGTGACTTTTCGGGTCCTTCTCAATACATAATCAATGATTCCCAGGCAGATCAGGGATTTGCCACAATGTGGTTCAGCAGTGGTTATATAAACGGATTTGGCCATTGGATAGCAGTTGAATTATAGTTTTGGAAAAATATAACTGTTCAGGTGATATAGCAAACTATTACCATGATGACAATGAGGGTCCTTTATTAAACCTTTTATTTATTGGTTTAAACATGGTGAACACAGCCTTTTTATCGGGTTGCAATTTACGGCACGACTTTCCGTGGCATCATGATGAGGGTCAAAGAAAACGGTGATAAATATCAGGTAAAAAGGGCAGGAAAAGGAAATTGGCAAACCGGGAGCTGGCGATGGAGGCGTTTTAAATAAAACCTTCATTGGGAATGAATTTAAGCCATCCTTCCATAGAATTGTATTTTCAAACCTCTAATCAAAATGGAAGGATTTAAATGTTCAATACCCGTACATATTCGCTGGCAGGACCTGGATCCGCTGGGCCATGTCAACAATGCCGTTTTCGTTACCTACTTTGAGATGGCGCGTGGTGCCTACATCGGTGAGGTCTGCCCGGACTGGGACTGGAAGCAACACATCTTCCTCATCGCGAGTGTTCATGTGGATTTTAAAAAGGAGTTGATGCTGACCCATATAGTACCCAAAGTACATGTCCGCACCTCCCAAATTGGCACCAAGAGTTTTGGTTTGGAATATGCGATCACGACTGAAAAAGACGGTGAAGAGATCCTCCATGCGACGGGCAGCACCGTCCAGGTGATGTTCGACCCGGTCAACCGGAAAACCATCCCCATGGCCGACTGGATCAGGGAATCCCTTACAGATTTTGACGGGCCATTTGAGGGGTGATGGAAATGCCAACTCACCTGCTAAATAAAAGCTAGTGCTCAGCAATTTCCCCTCTAGAAATCCTTCATTCAAATTTTGCTGAAAAGCTTTATCTTGGCAAACCAATATGTACAACTCACCCTAATGGGTATCACCGCAAAAATTATGACAATGACCGACAAGCAAAGTCAATTGGTAAGTACGGCGAGAATAGCAGGAATTTGGTACCTGATGATGGCCATTTCAGGACTACTTGGATTCATGATGTTCCACAAGCAGATATTTGATCCGGAGTCATCGGAAAAAACACTTGCAAACCTAACAGACAAGGAATCCCTTGCTCGAGTGAGACTGTTGTTTGAATTCGGCATTATTGTGTCACAGGCCCTTACGGCTGTATGGTTTTATAAATTGTTTAAAAATATCAATGAATCAGCAGCCTGGGCACTTGGTATTTGGGGAATGGTTAATGCTGTGGCCATCATGATCAGTGCCATTTCAATGGGGTCTGCTATTGAAATCGCCAATCACTCTACCCAAAGTACTGAAAACAAAATAATCATCGTTGAACTTTTAAGCCGTCTGATTAAAGATTCCTGGGGAGTCGGTAGTCTGTTCTTCGGTCTTTGGCTGATCCCGATGGGATACATCGTGACCAGTTCTAAGCGAATGCCTGTTTGGCTTGGACGGACTCTGATTATAGGAGGTGCGGGCTACCTGTTGAATGTGGTCCTCAACTACACAGGAGTAGGAAGTTCGTGGAGAGAATTCCTGGTTATCCCTGCGACGATAGGAGAGTTCTGGATGATCGGGTATTTATTGATTTTTGGGATTCGACCGGAAAAGGAATAATGTTAAAAGCTAAGGCGATGGTGTCGAAATGGAATTGCAAACAAAAAACTAGCACGCGATTGCATCGTATGATAGCTTTTTGAAAAAAACAATATATCATCTCACATTAAATGTGTGAAAGGACACGTTCCATTTCTGCCTTTAATTCCCGAACTTACTTTGATCACCAGTTAGGGAATCATGAAAGCCGGAAAAAAGGAGAAGGCAAGGAGTAAAAGGAAAGTCGATTTGTTGGTGTTGTCGGATATACATTTGGGTACTTACGGATGCAAGGCCAGGGAGCTCACCAATTACCTGAAGAGCATCGAGCCTAAGAAGGTCATACTAAACGGTGATATCGTAGACATCTGGCAATTCAGCAAACGGTACTGGCCCAAAAGCCACATGAAGGTGCTGAGCCAGCTGCTAAGATGGATTTCTCAGGGTATTGATACCACCTATATCACCGGCAACCATGATGAGATGCTCAGGAAATTTGAAGGTCTGAGTGTGGGCAACCTGCATATCGAAAATAAAATGACCCTCCGGCTGAAATCCAAGAGGGCCTGGATCTTTCATGGAGATGTGTTTGATGTAACCATGGCGCATTCACGCTGGCTGGCTAAGCTTGGAGCGATTGGATATGGCGTTTTGATCATACTCAACAAGGCCTTTAATTTTTTCAGTCAGCTTTTTGGTAAGGGGAGAATCTCGCTTTCCAAAAGGATCAAAGACGGCGTAAAAGGGTCCTCAAAATCCATGAAACTGTTTGAAGCGACAGCTACCCGCATAGCTGCAGACAATGGGTACGATTTGGTAATTTGCGGACACATCCATACCCCCAGGATGAAGGAGTACAAAGTCGGCAAACAGAAGGTTATGTATCTCAATTCGGGCGACTGGGTAGAGAATATGACTGCACTGGAATACCATAAAGGAAAATGGCGATTGTTTCATTATGTCGACGATGACTTTGTTATTCCAGATGGCTCCATCGAGGTCTTGGAAGCCGAAGCGGAAAGCCTGTTTGATAAATCACCGAAGGAGCTCTTTGGTAAGATGATGCGTGATATGTTGAATAAGCAATAATACCAATCTATGAACCACAGATTATATATTTTAGGAATCGTCCTCTATATACTGCTGCTCGGTTCCATTATATTTTACAGTCCAATCTTCTTTCACGCAGGAAATAACGCCTTTGGGCTTCATGCTTTCGTGCCGTTTTATTTGAATCTCAATATTTTGGCTGTTTGTGGATCACTTGTTTTGTTGAGATACTTATTTGAAAAAGGATATCGACAGGCATTTTATACAGGATTAGTTGCAAGTATCGCGGGACTTGTTCATGCTATAGCTGTCTTTTTTGGACTATTCACCGGAACTATATCCAGTTGGGTGCCTATTTCTTTTGTATTGGCTTTAGCAACAAATATCCCAGTTGGCCTGAGCTTCATCTATTCAGCGGCAGGAAAACGTCCCTGGATAAAAGTGGCTGGTATATTCATTTTGACGATCACCCTGGTAATGGCTGGCACGACAATGGGTAGCTTTTTAACGAAGGGTAGTGCCATGGGAAGCGTTTTGCAGAAAGTCACACAATGGGCCGGGCTATTAGCTTACCTGGTCCTTATCCCCTATATTTTGAATTTCTCGTTAGAGCTAAGAGCCCGTACCTTGCAAAAAGTAAAGTCAACACTACAAAGGATTTTGATTTCTTTGATGGGAGTTGCAGGGATAGCGGCAGTCACGTCAACACTTATCCTGGGAAGCGAAGTATATAAAGAAGGCTATTGGTTAATACAATGGGTGAAAAATCGACCTGAGAATATTCGGCGATTGGCAGAACCATTTGATGCACATATATACTATGATTCCAAGGGTGACTCGCTTAACTATAGGTTGTTGAAACCGCTGGACTATGACTCGACTAAAAAATATCCCATAGTGGTGAGCTTGCATGGTGGCAGTGGTTGGGGTACAGACAATGCCTCCCAGGTCGAGGGATCATGGAGTGCTCAGTTACTTTCAAAAGATGAAAACAGAAAAAAGTATCCACATTTTCTATTCGTGCCTCAATGTGCGCCGGGCACCAGTTGGGGAGGGCAACCGTACTGGCTAGCTATCGACTCTATTGTATTTGAAACCATTGCTACACTGGAGGAGGAATTTTCCATTGATGAGACAAGACGCTATGTGATGGGAGGCTCTCTTGGAGGATATGGAGCATGGTATTTTATTAGCACAAGGCCAGATATGTTTGCAGCAGCTGTTCCTGTATGCGGAGGTGGGGATCCTGCCCTTGCCTCAGGTATTGCCAATATTCCTGTATGGGCTTTTCATGGAGCTGAAGATAGGTCGGTCCCGGTAACAGAATCTCGTAATATGATCGAAGCCATTAAAGCTGCAGGAGGAAAACCCAAGTACACCGAGTTTCCAGACGGTGGACATATCATTCATAGTGAAGTGAGCAATACATCAGGTCTACTTGATTGGGTTTTTGAGCAGAAACGTGATTAAATTTCAATTATCAATTGATTACGCTTCGGGTTTGAAAGTTTGTATAGTAATAATACCTGAGTAACGAATTATTGGGTTTCTCCAAATTTACATACAGATATCCAGACCCCAGGAAATTCCAGAATGACCAAAAGAAAATTATCACAGCTGCGCAGGGCGAGTTTAGCCTGCCAGGGTTTACATAAAGCCACTCCATTTGGAAAAGGAAAACGTGGGGTTTTGGCCACGTTGGAGCACCTTGGTTACGTACAAATTGATACTTTATCCGTGGTGAAACGCGCTCACCATCATACGTTATGGGCACGGATCCCAGATTATAAGGATGAATACCTGGACCAATTGGTGGAAGAGCGCAAAGTCTTTGAGTATTGGTTCCATGCTGCTTCCTATATGCCTATGCGCGATTACCGTTTTGCTCTCCCCCTTATGCAGCAATTTAAGCGAGAACATTCACATCATTACAATGTAGATCCCAGGGTGCTGGCTCAGGTATATGACAGGATCCGATTAGATGGCCCACAAAAAGCAAGGGACTTCCAGGCAGCGAGTAAGAAATCAGGTAGCTGGTGGGATTGGAAGCCCGCTAAGGTGGCGCTGGAGAAACTCTTCATGCAGGGGGAGCTGATGATTGCTGGTCGGGAGGGAATGCAAAAGGTCTATGATATCAAAGAACGTGTACTTCCTGACGCCATAGATACCACGGAACCGGACCCGCTGGAATATGCACAATATTTAGTTAATACACATCTACAAGCTTATGGGGTTACGAATGTCAGGCAAATACTGCACTTGAAAAAAGGTCAGGCACTCCGCAAAAATGTTGAAGATATTCTACACAATATGGTCGAAAAAAAGGTAATACAGGAGATACACCTCGAAGGATTGCCAACCCTGTATGCATTGAGTGAGCTGCTGGAAAAGACCATTAAAAAAAGACCATCCAGCGTCAAACTTTTATCACCTTTTGATAATGCAATCATCCACCGTGATCGCACGGTGAAGTTATTCGGATTTGACTACAGGCTGGAATGTTATACCCCCCAGCCCAAAAGGCAGCATGGGTATTTCTGTTTGCCCATATTGTTTGGAGATGAATTTATTGGTCGCGTTGATTGCAAAGCACATCGGAGCAAGGGGGAATTCGAGCTGATCCATTTGCATGTTGAAAATACAAAATTAGATGCTGGCTCCTGGCTTGAGTCTTTTGTTGAAACGATCCACCGATTTGCCCGGTTCAATGAATGCTCATCCATTAAGCTCTCGGCTGTCAGCCCTGGTTCAATGGCAAATGCCATAAAAGAAGTCCAGCTATAGGTCGGCGTTTGCCCACATTCTTTACATACCCGCATCACCTTCCTTTTCTAAAAACTATTCACGAACTTACCATCGACCATGCTCCAGGAGTTTGATATATGGAAATTGCTTGCCGGATTGGGCATATTCATGTTCGGCATGTTTCTGATGGAGGAATCCATCAGGAAGCTATCCGGTCGGGCCTTCAAGCGCCTCATCAGGGAATACACCACCGGGAAAATCAAATCCATCCTCTCGGGTGTTTTCGTTACCTCTATCCTTCAGAGTAGTTCTGCAGTTTCCTTGATGGTGCTGGCATTTGTTGGCGCAGGCATCATGACCATGGAAAATGCCATCGGCGTCATCCTGGGATCAAACCTGGGCACCACGGTGACAGCCTGGTTCGTGGCCACCATCGGCTTTAAAGTAAACATCGAAAGCTTTGCTCTGCCGCTGATCGGTTCCGGTGGGTTAGGGATCATCTTCCTTGGAAAATCAGAGAAATATTCCAACATCAGCAAATTGCTGGTCGGTTTTGGCTTCCTGTTTATGGGGCTGGACTACATGAAGAGCAGCGTTGAAGGTTTCACCAGCCAGTTTGATCTGACCACATTACCGGATTATGGGATCCTGGCTTACCTGGGCATAGGCATTGTACTCACAGCCATCATGCAGTCCAGTTCGGCAACCATGGCCATCATCCTGACCACCCTGAATGCTGAAATCATATCCTTTGATGCTGCAGCAGCCATGGTGGTAGGTGCCAATGTGGGTACTACCGTCACCATCCTCCTCGGAGCCATTGGTGCAGTCCAGGTGAAAAAGCGGGTTGCATACAGTCATTTTGCCTTCAACCTGATCACCGGGATTCTGGCGCTGATATTGTTACCTGTCCTGACCTTTGTAGTGTTGAGCGTTTTTGATGCAAAAGACAATGCGGTGGTGGCATTGGCATTGTTTCATACCCTATTCAACTTCATCGGGGTATTGGTCTTTTTTCCCTTTGTCCATCTCTTTGCCAACCTGCTGACAAAAGTACTTCCAGACAGGAAGACCGAACTCACCCGCTACATAAACAACACCACACCTGATGTCGTGGAAGCTGGTATTTCAGCTTTAAGAAATGAAGTTCTTCATCTGGTAGAGAATGTGTTACAATACAACCTAACCCTATTGAGTATTGATCAGAAATTGGTTTTCTCTAAACCTAAATATGGCTCAACGGGAAGACATAGGAGGGGACGTTCCAATGAGGAAATCTATGATAACCTGAAACTCCTTCAAGCTGAGATCCTGACGTTTGCAGCCAAAATCCAGACCCATGAGCAGTCAACAGCAGAGTCTGACGAATTGAATCGGTATCTGCATGCCGCGAGGATGGCCTTACACTCTGCAAAGACAATGAAAGATGTGAAACATGATTTTGATGAATTTGAAAATGCGGATAATAAATTTCTGAATGATCAGTACGCCCATTTCAGGAAAAGATTGATTGACACCTATCTGGAGATTGATAAGCTAATAGAAGAAAATGGAAAGGACACGACTAAATCCATCCTGAAAATCCTGAAGACGCTTAAAGAGGACGACAAGCAGTTTGTCTCACTGGCCACAAAAGCAATAAACAGTAAACAGATCAAAGACCTCAACGTTGCAACAGCCATCATAGTGAACCGGGCTTTCGTTCAATCGTCCAGGCAAGTATTGCTTGCCATCAGGGAGCTGGTATTTACTACAGAAGAAAGTGACCAGTTTGAGAAGATCCAGGAGATCAGTGATACGTTGCAGGAAAATGAATAGGTTGTATTCCACTTTTTGGTCATTTGAGTAAAGCATACCTGTCGGTGACAACGCCGACATAAGCTTGAATTCATTCCTATTGAAGTGGCCAAACTAAAAAAGCAGGATAGTAAGTAATTCCCATTTTCTATTTAAGAGTCAGCATCATTTTGGAGCTCGAATACTTTTTGATATCTCTGCTTCTAAGCCACTGATAGCTAGATTTTTATACAATTTACCCGTTGCCCTCACCGCAAATTTGATTATATTGGTTATATCATTTCTCTACTCAAAACCGCTTAAAACAACCTAAACCCACCAACATGAAAAATAATATTTATTTATTTGGCTGTGTTTTTATCATTGCGACAGCAATTTCCTGTACCAACCGGGAGTTGAAACATTCAGAGGATCATTCGCACCCTCATGATCAAACCAAAGAGACCTTCTCCATAGAGAATCTTGTGGATGAAGTGAAAACCGTACCTGATTCCATCATTGAATATTTACATGTTCAGCATCACTCTCACAAAGTATTGGAAAGAAGGACTGTACCACCGGGATATGAGAGTAAGGAACTGAAAAATTGGAGTGAATACTTTGCCAAAGTGGAAGACCTGCCAGCCATCAATCCCGGGCCCGGAGAGTACGTCCACGTCATGGAAGGGTATAAACATGGTTATCAAAACCTTGTCATCGGCATTACAGAAACATTTCCTGGGGGTGCGCCACCCATGCACACCCACAAGGGGGAAGAGTCGCATGTTTTGCTGGAAGGTACCATTCTTTATGCATTAGGAGATACGCTCTTTACCATAGAAGCTCCCTACATCGTAAACATTCCACCTATGGTACCACATGCCTTCAAAAACATAGGTGAAAAGACGGCAAACCTTGTAGTGATTTTCCCCACCAATGTTTGGGAATACGATGTGTTGGATTATTTCCCCTTTAAGGAGGAGTGATTCTTAAATTTTAAGCCGGTGTCGGCTTGTTTTCTCATACACCGTTGAATCTCCAAAGGGAGCCAACCCCACCACTATCGTACACAAAGAATCGGAAGAGGTGCGTCCCCAACAGCTGGTGCGGAAAAAGGGGCAGGGATGGGCCTAAGTTGACGCCTAGGGTAAGACACAGCCAAGGGGAAGGTTGAATAGGGGGATCTGGTCATCGGTCAGGAGTGTTTGACCGAGAAAGCATGCATCTACTCAAATTGTCTTTTAAAGAAATCCATCATAGGTGCCAGCCAGATCTCCCGGCTACCTACACTGAAACCATGTCCTCCTGCCTCAAAATACCTGATCTCTGCATGGATTCCAGCATCAATCATCTTATCATACATAGCTTGAGATTGTGGCCAGGGAACGGTGCGATCATCTTTACAATGCATAAAGAAGATGGGCGGGTCATCAGCATCCACATAGCTTATGGCAGAGACACGTCGCCAATGCTTATCCTGAGTAGCGAATGGTACACCCACCCATTCTCCGTTGCTGATGATTTTCTTTTGAATCTCAGGCTGTAGTGCAATCTGGAGGCTGTCTGTAAACCGTGACTCGAAGTCAAAGACTCCGGCATACGCTACTGTTGCATGAATTTTGCTGTTTTTGTCAGGGTCTACGGCCAATAGAGCAGCTAATGTGCCTCCGGCAGAACGTCCCACTGCTCCGATCCGGTTGGGGTTAATGTTGTAATGGTCACTGTTGTTTTTCACATAGCTTATGGAAGCCCGTATATCAGCCAGGGTAGTCTCATAGGTATGATCTGGTCTTCCCCGGTATGAAATGAGCGCTGCGATATAGTTGTTTTGAGCAATATATTCAGCAATAAACCTGAAGGGCTGACCATCCTGAGAGAGAAAACCACCTCCTTTAATCACCACAATGCAAGGAGTAGATTGGGTTAATCCATTGGGAATAAATAAATCGAGTGTCAGACTATTGTCAGCAGGAGAAAAGGCCAAATCTTTATAAACCTGAAAACCGGAATTTTGCTCAATGTGATGCTGAGAAAGACCACTATAGAAGGTATGTATTAAACACAAATACAACAAAGACTTAAAATAAAGAGCCATTTAAATCAAAGCTTATTTTTCAGTTCCATACACTTGCTGATTGTTAATGGCTTTTCAATATAGCCATCGATGCGATACCTGCTCGCTCTTTCTTTGTCCCGCTGGTCAGTAGAGGATGTGGTAATATAGACCTTTACCTGGCTCCATTGTTCTTCGGTAAGCTGGTCCATTACCTGCCAGGCATCCATTCGGGGCATATTGATATCCAGAAACACGATGTATTTATCTGGCTTTTTCTGAAGCTCGGCCAGTGCGTTCATAAACTCCTTCCCATCTTTAAACGAAAGGGGCTGATCAGATAAACCACTATCAATGATCAGCTGTTTCTGTACTTCAGAAGTAATAAGATCATCATCAACAACTACTACCCAATAGCTCATCTTATTGTAAGGAGTAGTTCAATTTTATGGTAGAATCAACCATTTTTCTAATGATGGTATCGAGTTCATTGGCGGACTCATTGAGGTGCTTAATGTATTCCACCTTCATATCGGTGGTATTTCCTTTATTGATCAATTCAAGGATGCTGAGCATTCTGGCCAGTGGAGCACGTACTTCATGTGACTGAGACCAGGCGATTTGTTTGAGTTGGATGTTTTGATCCTCAAGCGTTTTGTCAATGATCTTTTTCTCATGTATATCTTTTCCAATCAAGATGATGAGTTCTTCTTCCACCAAAGGATAAGCAGACCATGCAAACCATTTAAATTCACTTTCTTTGGTGATCAGGCGGCTCTCAAAATAATGAATGGATTTACCCTGTAGGCTGTTTCTTTGAAACAGCGTAACCTTTTCCAGGTCATCGGGATGCAACAATTTTCCGAAGTTTTTTGACAGTACCTCATGAGGAGGATACCCCATATTGCTTTCCACAGACGGGCTGATTTTCTTAATTGTACCCTCCAGGCTCATCATACAGAGGATATCAGGACTTAGATTGAAGAGATGTTCCAGCTCTTCTTCACTTTTACGTCGCTGAAGTTCCACGCTCAAAACATTATTGGTAGTTTCCATGATGCTGTAGAACGCATCAAGCTCCGGGATTGAGGTACCAAAGTAATAGAGCAAGGTCCCGACGGATTTTCCACCATACATCAAAGGGATGCCCAACACAGATTTCAATGTGTTTTTGGCCAGCTCATCAAGTTTGATGTCCTGATCAGTATCGAGATTTGATAGGAAAGTAGGTTTTTTGGCTGCCCATACCTTCCCGAGTATACCGGACTTCCTATCTGCTGTTTTCACAGCTTTAGATTTTTGGACAAAAGGTATCAGTGCAGTGCCCTTAAAGGAGGAAGCTCTTCTGATCATCCTGCTCCCATCCACATCACTTAACCACAATTCAGCATAGTCTGCAGATCCGAAATTTTTAAGAAGTCTCAGGATAAGCTGAAGCTGCGTGTCAAACCTTTTGGGTGAGCTAAAAATCCGCTGGATCTTAGCAGCCATGTCGTCAAGAATCCGTTGCTGATGCGTTTCTGTAATGTCCCTTGAATTCACAGAAATACCCGCAATGGCAGTGTCGTCCGTTCTGTTGGAGATGATTGTATCCAGCCACCTGTACTTGTTTTGTTTATCCAACACCCGATACGGGGGCAATGACAGCTCCCGGGAAGTTTTAATTTTGCTGAATTCTTCGTACAGCAATGCCTGATCGTCGGGATGAACGATGTCAAAATAGTTTAGACTTTTGAGGTCAGAGGGAAGATATCCTAATATTCGATTGACAGATGAGCTGATATAAAGAAAGAAATGGTCCTGCGAGAGGATGCTCACCCAGTCGCTGGAATTTTCAATGAGCGCTTCAAACTTTCGTTCTCTTTCGAAGACTTCCACCAGGGCTGCATTCTTCTTGACCTTTTCATCTCGCTCGCGAAGTGATCGCAAGATTGCAGCCGGTAACAGATCTATCCGGTTTTTTGTCACAAAGTCTGTTGCTCCGGCCTTGATGGCCGCAACAGCTTTTTCTTCACCCAACGTACCGGTCACAAAGATAAACGGGGTCAGCTCGTCTTTTTCCCTTAGAAACTGCAAAGCTGTCATTCCGTTGTATCCCGGGAGGGTATAATCAGCAATGACCAGGTCAGGCTTTTCTTTGACTGTCTTTTCCTCAAAAGAACTTCTGTTGTGTGTAAAAATGAAATTGACATCAAAGTCCAACTCGAAAAATTGGAGCTTGATCAATTCAATGTCACTGAATAGATCTTCCAATATCAACACCGTCAATTTTTCCTTCTTTTCCATAGCAATCATTCAGGCAATAAAAACACTATTCAGATCTCAGTTGTCCACTCGGGTTTTGGTTTAACAGTAGCCAGTAATAGCCCACATCTCTCACACTTTTGGAGAATTGTTCGAAATCTACAGGCTTAACGATGTAACTATTCACCCCCAGCTTGTAGGTTTCAATGATGTCTTTTTCTTCTTTGGAAGAGGTAAGTACGGTGACCGGGATGAATTTGGTTCTTGGATCCTCCCTGATTGCTTTTAATACCTCTATTCCACTCACTTTGGGCATTTTCAGGTCAAGCAGGATGAGCTTTGGTGGTTGGCCCACATCCCTACCTTCAAACTCCCCCCGTCCAAAGAGAAAATCCAAACCTTGCTTGCCGTCTTTTAACCAGACCATTTGGTTGGCCAGGTTGAATTCTTCTAATGCCAGGATGGCGAGTTCAGCGTCATTTTTGTTGTCCTCAAGTAATAATATTTCGACTAAGCTAGAATCTATCATTTTGGTTATTTTGGTATAGAAAAATAAAATGTGGTTCCCTTATCAAGCGCTGAAGATACCCATAGCTTACCCCCATGCCGGGTAATGACTTTCTTGACGATGGCCAGACCAACACCCGACCCTTCAAACTCATCTTCATCATGAAGCCTTTGGAAAATCTCGAAGATCTTGTTTTGGTACTCCATCTCAAATCCAACCCCATTATCCGACACACTAAATACGATTTGACTATTTTCGTCATTGCTACCGACTTTGATGGTGGATATATTGCGGGTTGAAGAATATTTTATGGCGTTGCCCAGCAGATTGCCAATGGCCATACGGAACATCTCCCTGTCTCCTCTGATTTCAGGTAGTGGTTCCATTGTAAAGTCTATGGTATTTCTATTGTGGCTCACCGTTAAGTCTTCGAAGACCTGTTGAAATAACTCTTGCATTGAAAATGTAGTTACACGCTTTTCAATACGACCCATTCTGGAGAATGATAGCAGATCGTCGATGAGTATGCCCATCTTTTTGGACCCATCCAGCACACAATCCAGGTAATGTTTCTCTTTTTCATCTATCCTGCCCTCAAGTTTCCTGACCAGTATCTTGGTGAAACCATCAATGGCCCGGATGGGGGCACGCAAATCATGAGAAACAGTGTAAGTAAAGCTTTCCAGCTCCTGGTTGATGGCCACAAGGGTTGCTGTTCGTTCTTCCACCCGTTGCTCAAGCTCCCGATTGAGCTTTCTTACTTCCATCTCGGCAGTCACACGTTCTGTGTTGTCACGAGAGATGACAGCTACAGAAACTACCTCCGAATCTCCAAAAATGGGTGCAACAGAAGATGCATAATACCTGGACACACCGTTGAGCACAGCCTCAGTGTCGTAGGTGGTGGCTTTCCCTGTTTCAAAGGTATAATTGAGCGCTTTTTCTACTATTTCCCGACTCTCTTTTGATTGGAAATCCAGTAGGCTGGCTCCCACAACTTCTTCTTTTTTGAGTTCGGGGGCTACATGGTTGATAAATTCGATGATGCCCTTCCTGTTGACCATGAAGATGTGATCGGGACTGTTTTCAAAAAGTGCCTGAAACCTGGATTCACTTTTTTCCAGTGCTTTCTGCACAAACTCTTTTTCTTTTTGCTCCTCTTTTATGATGGTGTTTTTTTCCAGAATGTAAGATTCAGCAATAATGCTAAGACCCAGATCCACCATCTTATTCATCCCATCCAATACCTTCGACAAACCATCCAGGTCATGTTTGTACTCGTCCATCAAATAAGGAAAGGCTAAATCGCGGTATTGCTTTACTACCCGAAACCAGTCAGCAAATCTTAGGCCGAGGCGGGCATAGGTAATGCCCTGATTGAGCAGATGGTCAGCATGAGCTTGCCATTTGTTTTCCAGGATGGCTTCCCGCTCAAGCTTCCTGGAATGTGCCTGCTGGGCTTTTTGCTCCTCAGGCGTTTGAGCTTTGATGATGGGGCCAAATGTAGGGTCATCTGCCAGGTTACTCCGCAGTTGATCATTGATCACCATGTAATTCTTTTCCATGAAACCATTGTAAGCTTCCAGGGATGGAAATTCATTTGGATTAAATCTGTAAGGCATCTGTTTAACGGTTACGGATTGCATACAATATTATTCAGGAATAGTAAAAAAAATAGTCGTTCCAACTCCTAATTTTGATTTTGCCCACACTTTACCATTGTGGCGAGTGACGATCCTTTTTACAATGGCCAGCCCGACACCATTTCCTCCTGAATCTTCATCACTATGTAATTTCTGAAATAACTGAAAAAGTTTATTGCTATACTCTTCTTCAAACCCTACACCATTGTCTTTAATATAATAGTAACCTTCGTTTTCATCCTCTTTGAATCCTATTTCTACTTTAGGGTTGTGTTTATCCATAGAAAACCTGATGGCATTGTCCAGCAGATGATGCATCATGAGCTGCATCATAGACAGGTCAGCATTCAAAACAGGTAGTTTTGAGACCTGTAATTCCACCAGGGAATGATCGTAAGTATGTAATATTTTTTCAAATACTGACTCTGACAATTCCTTTAAGTCTATGACCTCTACATACATTTTTTGTCTGGTCAGTCGGGATAGGGTCAAGAGGTCATCAATCTGTTTGTTTAGCTTATCTGCATTATCAGTGATCATATGTAGATAACGGAGATGGTCACCATCCAATCGATCGGATGCTTTTTTCAACAAAACATTTGAAAAACCTGTGACAGCTCGCAAGGGAGCCCTCAGGTCATGGGAAATGGAATAGCTTAAAGACTCTAATTCTTCCCGGATTAACTCCAGTTGCCTGGTAGTTTTCTCAGGCTGTTTGTCCTTGAGTTGTTTTGATAGGTAAAGTGATACGATTTGGGAGATTTGTTCGGGATATATGACAAAATGAAAAATCCCTGCTGGCTTTCCTAGAAGTTCAATTTCAGACCAGGAGGGAGATACAATAACGATGGGTATGCCAGTATTTGATGAGTGCTCCGCTATTTCAGCAATTTTCCTATGTTCTTTTGCTGTGATAGCTTTTAAATTTATAAGTGCCAAAAGCACGTTTTGTTTGGCCAGCAAATGCAGAGCTTCATCAATGCCGGATACAGTATAGCATACAATTTCGAGTTCTGCCAGGTGGGATTTGAGTGCGCCCGGGTCACTATCCACGATCAATATACCCGGACTGTCCGGGTACAATTGTGCCTTTCCGGTTTCTCTCTCTATTAGCTGGTTCATAACGTTGATGCCCTTTTTCGCAGTCGAATCAGGTCTTAGATGCTTTCACCTATTGGTCCCCTCATTTATTTTGCGGATTAGCCAGACCCGATTACCAAAAGGGCTCAATGGTAATATTATGATAAAAAATTCTACTATTCCTTAAAAATAATCTATTTGTATAATTGTTTCACTATTAAAGAGAAGCAATTTTTATGATGAGATTTTACTGCCAACCTTTATCTTGTTTAAATAGTTCTCTTTTAACGGATTAGAGGGCGGAATAGGGTGCTAAAATGAGTGTTTGAAGACGCTATCAGGTTTCATTCCTCATGCAGTTTACTAAACTATTAAGTCATGATAGTGAAGTGGAAAGTGCTGAATTCTCCTGGCACTGAATCTACCCAGATCTTCCCATCGTGTAATTCCACAATTTTTTTGCAGTGTGCCAGGCCAATACCTGTGCCTTCATATGCTGTTCGACCGTGAATCCTGTGGAACATGAA
This sequence comes from Cyclobacteriaceae bacterium, assembly GCA_965228595.1. Taxonomy (GTDB): domain Bacteria; phylum Bacteroidota; class Bacteroidia; order Cytophagales; family Cyclobacteriaceae; genus UBA7330. Next base: position 3,368,119 of record OZ245828.1, read on the forward strand.
AAATATTTTATCCAGGTCTTTTTCCTCTATCCCAATACCATTGTCTTTCACTTCAAACTGCCATCCATTTTCTATTGGGCGTGCAGATATGCTAACCTTTATTTGTGATCCGTTTTCATTGAACTTGATCGCGTTGGCAATCAGATTCTGGAAAAGCAGTTTAATTTCCAGGGGGTATACTTTAAGGCTGGGTAATTTGTCAGATTCGATTTGAGCCTTCTTCGATACTATCAGGGAGTGGAGATCTGCAAGTGCCTCTGACAGCACCTGATTAAAGTCTGTTTCTTTCAACTCTTTTTTGGCGCTTAACCTGGAGTAGTCCAATAACCCTTTGATAAGTTCATCCATTCTTCCTGCAGCCCTGGAAATTGCCTGGGTGTATATTTTACCATCACCTTCTATATGGTCACCATAGTCTTCAAGAAGCAGGTCCATATAATTGATGATAGTCAACAGCGGTTCGCGCAGATCATGCGAAGCCACATAGGCAAATTGTTCCATTTCCTTGCTTTTAGATTCCAGGATGGAATATCTCCTCATTTTTTCTTCTGCTTGTTTCCTTTCAGTGATATCTGTTGCCACGCCCAAAAATCCGGTAATTTCACCTGTTTCATTTTTAATTGCTGTCACGATAAGCTGTACCGGGAAGGTGGATCCATCTTTCCTCACATAGGTCCATTCTCTGGATTCATATTTTCCATCCCTGGCTTTTTTCACAAATACTTCAAATCCGCAGATTGTTGTACCATAAAAATTAGTCAGTTCCTTACCTCTGGACACCACCTCTTCAAGCTTGTGTATAATCGCCGGAGTCTGTTTGCCAACCATTTCAGCAGACGTGTAATGCAACAATCTTTCAGCCCCTTCATTGAAGTGGGTAATAATTCCGGTGGTATCCGTACCAATAATGGACACGTGACCGGAGTTTAGAATGGCCTGCAGCTCCTGATTCCTTATGTTTAATGCTTCCTTGGATTTGGTAATCTCATCAATATCCTGAAATACACCATACAAGCGTACACATTTTCCATCTTCAAATTCAGACTGACCAATCGACCTTACCCAACGAATATTCTTTTTGGCCGTCACAATTTCCAATTCCACATCGAATGTTTTACCAGTCTCTATGGCCTCACCAACCACTTTTTGAATGGTATCCCTGCTTTTTCCTTCTTTGTAAAACTCAATGCCCCCAGCCAAATCAGGGATAAAGTCCTGTGGGACTTCATGAATTTCTTTGGTGATCTTACTCCAATAAACAGTATTATTTATCAAATCCACTTCCCAGGCTCCGATACGAGCGATTTCATTGGTTCTTTCCAATACTTCTTCGATCCTTCTCTTTTCCGCTTCTTTCTGTTTTTGCTCCGTGATGTCCCGCAATATTGCAGATACAGCCCAGATTTCTCCTTTACTGTCTTTGATTGGAGATAGGGTGATGGAAACATGGATCTTTTTTTGATCTTTCCTTATCCTCAAAGTCTCATGCTGTGAAACAATTTTACCTTGCGTGATTTGTTCCATCAGCATCTTTTCCTCATCATACAAATCGGGTGGAAAGATCAGGGATACGTTTTTTCCCACGATCTCTTCAGCCGTATAGCCAAGTATCCTTTCAGCAGCTGCATTCCATGAAAGAATTGTTCCGTCAGTTTTTTTACTAACAATGGCATCTGCAGAAGAATCAATAATACTGACCAATTGATTGAGCTTGATCTCTTCAAGCCGACGTGCTGAGACATCACGAATGGCTGCGGATACCCAGATTTCCTCCCCAATCTTGATTGGGCTCAAAGAAACTTCTACTGGTACTTCTTTTCCGTCTCTTCTTTTAGCAAACAGTTCGTGGCCTGAGCCCATGCTCCTGGTCTTGGGTGCTTTAAAAAAGCTGGTCCTGTGACTTACATGATTGCCTTTGAATCTTTCGGGAATAAGCACCTCTACTTTTTGACCAACCAGTTCTTCTTTAGAATATCCAAATACTTGTTGTGTCTGAAGGTTCGATAGTAGTATCGTCCCACTGTTGTCGATGATTATTATGGGGTCAGGAGTGGAATCGAGCAGTGTGCTGGTTTGCTCCAGGCTATTTTCAGCCAGGTCTTTTTTAGTAGCAAGGCTATTGAGCGCATTGGCTGTACTTCTTATTAGGATAAGAGTAACAAGAATAAATGAAAACGCAAATAAGGCTATACCAAATTCGACGGTAACCCACTCATAGCGCATAGAAATGATCCTGATGTACGCCAGTATCAGGATTGCAATGATCATTTGGGAAAAAAGCCTTCTGGCCATGACATTCCCTATTCGGTTTCCTGTGAACAGATTCGAAATTCCCAATGAGGGAAAAATAAGTGAGGCTGAGACAGAAATAGACAGGAAACCAACGGAAGTATGAATGGCCATCGAATTGATGAACCAATGCTTGTAAAGAGGAAATAAACCCAATAGATAACCAAATACCGCAATGAATGAAATAAAGGTTACGATGTGTAAACCTACCTGTGACAGTTGGTGAATCGATCTTTTTGACCTCAGGGTAACTGCAAAGAATCCCATTAAGCTAAAACAAAGTGCAGTGGCTCCGGACATCCTGCTGGGTGTAGGTGACAATGGGTCTCCTGCAAAAAATAACTGATCAATCCCCAGGTTGATTTTCAAAAATTCTTCGGTGAGAGAAAGTAATCCTATCGTCAGTACAAATGCAGCTGGCAATTTCCATAAAGCCTGCCAGAGGGAATCCCTGGTGGCTAATTGAAAATGGATGGAAGATGCAATAAGCATGAAGGACAGCGCCGTATTAAACTTCATGGTGCTGAATCCGGGAAGAATACTCTTGAGGAGGGTTATGTCAAAGACCCACCCAAACATGACCAGCAGTCCCAGTGCCATGATCACAAGATTGGTGATTTGAATGAATCTTTTAAACCTTAAGCTTTCCTCGTTGATCATTTGCTGGTTGAGTCAAGTTTCACTCACCTTACATGTTAGCTTGCTTGAGTACTTGTAATTTAGGAACCTCGATTAAATGTAACAACACGTTTTATGTTTATTGAATAATCCATTTTTCACATTACCTATTATTTTAAAATGGGAAATAATATTTATTGCGGATAAGTTTTACCTTCCGAAAGCTCCAGCAGAACTTTTAATGCCTTGTCTTTATCGTCTTTTTTCACAAATAAATGGTCATGATAATACCCGGCAACAACATTACAGCTTATCCCATTTCGGGCCAAAACGCTGGAAAATGCAGCTGTGAATCCGAGAGCATCCAGTGAAGAGTGTATAGCAAGGGTGATCCAGGCTGCAATAAATGAATATGGCAAAGAAAGCTTATCCGCTTCTTCTTTGGTCATGACCAGGGTGATGCCTTCCTGCTCTTTGAATTCAAGTAGGGTGCCTTCTCTAGGGATCCGGTCGGTATTTTCAACTGTGGTGAATATATAATCACCTTCATGGAGGATAGGCTCCATAGCCGCTATCAGTTCGCTGAGCTCATTAATTCCATTTTGGGAAGTATCCATTCACTAAAGCTAGTAAAGGTAAAAATTAATGAAGAACGGCATGAATTCCATTGGCATTCAAATTATGATTTATTCAGTATTATTACGCTTATAATGTCTTGTATTTAGTGTACCTATTGATTTATTTTAAGGTTGATAATATTTAAGTTTAATTATTGATAAAACGGAATTTAAATATTGGTTGCAAAAGCAGAAAAATCCGCAGGTGACCAATAAATAACAGGATGTTGAATCAAAGTGCTGCAACACTGTTTCTAATCGTCACGGGAAGTTTGGATTGAAATAATTATTAAGCTTTGTGCCTCCTTACCTAATGATGCTGCAACATGAATGGGTCAGGAATTTAGGGTTTGTTTTAAAAGAAAATTAAGAACACAGAAATGATCCATCATTTTTATCAAAGGAAGCGCTTTTCCAGCTGGAAAAGTCCGTACCATATTTCCATTTTGCTATTGATTTTGTTCATCACCTCTATATGCTTTTTCAGGACAATTGGCTCGGAAAATGCGGCAATTCAAATAGGGGGACCATCTCAAAACGATCCATTCACTTACATCACTGTCAGCGAGGAATAATAAGGTTATGTCCCCACATAAGTCGTTATGATTTCATTCCTCCATGAGCAGGCGTGAAGTTTATATCGACCATCTCCATACGCATGAGTTCGCTCTGGCTTCAGGGTGTGCTCTGCGTATGAGTTGATGCGCTTCCATACTAAAAATACTCCTTGTTGCCGGTAGCTAATAAGTGGAGAAAAGCTAAACTGTTATTTATACACCTTTATTCGGCTTGGAAGCAGCACTTCTTTTTTGAGATAATGGATCTCTGCAATTGTATCAGCAACCAGCTTTTCCAAAGCGATGATTTCCTGATCATCCAGTTTTTCCAGCCTGGTAGAAAGCTGGTCGAGTTTGTTTAGCATGAGCGAGCGAGCAGTACCGCAAATATTGTGAGCTACCTTTTTGAGCGCCTTGATGTTATTGGTGACCCGATGAACTTCGAGCTCAGTAGATGCTTCTGTTAAGATCGGGATGGTGAGTTCAATCAGCTCAACCAATTCCTCCTGGGTTTCAAAGAGCGCTGTGATCTTCCGGAGGTCGAAATGGGCCGATAGGTCCTGCTCTTCCGGTTGCCTGTCCACCGTTTTTCGACCTGCAAACCAGCTGGAGAGCATAGTTACTACTTCATCTTCAACGAGTGGTTTGTTGAGCATATCATTCATGCCGGCATCCAGGCATCTTTTCCTTTCTCCTTCTACAGTGCCCGCAGTCAACGCAAAAATTGGAATGGTTTTGTCTTTTTCCCTGATGGCCCGGGCCAGCTCATACCCATTCAGCTCCTCCATTTGGATATCGGTGATGACCATATCTACTTTCTCCTTGCTGAATATGTTGATGGCGGAAAGTCCGTCCTCTGCCCCAAGGAGTCTTGCATTTGGAAGTACTCTCTTCAGGATGGCCTTGGTGAGCTTCATGTTTACCAGACTGTCTTCAGCCACCAGAATAGAGACTTTCTGGGTAAATTTTATTCGTTTTTTACTTTCTAATGCCGATCCGGATCCAGGTAGTGAATTGGTGCCTCCCAGGGTTTGCAAACAATCAGAAAGCATATCCAGATTGATAGGTTTGGGCAGTCGATAAGCAATGTTCAGGGCTTTTACCTTCTCACAAAGTTCATCTTCCATCAGGCTGTGTGTAAGCACTATTTTTGTTTTTTCAGCAATCAAATGCCTGGCTTCCCTGATCTTTGATATGGTTTCCAGGCCATTCATGTCTGGCATTTGGTAATCCATGAAAATGAGGTCAAAATCCTTGATCTTTCCAAGAACGTCCAACGCCTCTTTACCACTCTTTGCCATCACGGAATTGATTCCATAGAGGCTGAGTGCATTGGCCATGATGCGGATATTCACTTCGTTGTCATCCACGATCAATGCGTCATGCATTTTCACTTTTGGCAATACCTGATGCGTATTGGCTGAGCTGGTTTTTACTTCCAGATCAAAGTAAAAAGTACTACCCGTACCGATCTGGCTATCTACCTGTAGCTCGCTACCCATCATGCGTAAAATCGATTGGGAGATACTTAATCCAAGGCCTGTTCCCCCATACTTCTTAGTGGTAGAACTATCAGCCTGGTTGAAGGCACCAAATATTTTCTGCTTTACTGCTTCGGAGATTCCAACACCACTATCCCGTACTGCAAATCGAAAGGTGCTTTTGTCTTTGTCTTGCCTTTGTTTGGTAATGGATAATTCGATTTGTCCCTTCTCGGTAAACTTGCATGCATTGCTGATCAGGTTGATCAAAACCTGCTTGATACGGATCTCATCTATCCAAATGTGATGTGGTATACTTGTTGGGTCCACGTTGACGATCAGCTCAATGTTCTTATTTGACACCTGGTATTTGTGCAGGTTTACCACACTCTCGATCAAAGGATAGAAGCGGGTTTTTTCCGTGTTCAACTCAAATTTACCTGCTTCAATTTTTGAGAAATCGAGGATGTCATTAATTACATCCAGCAAACATTGTCCACTGTTTTTCACCAGCTTCATGTGATCCTGCTGGATGGGATTCAGCTCGGTTTTCAACAGCAAGTCTGTGAACCCGATCACCCCATTTAGTGGTGTCCTGATCTCATGACTCATGTTGGCCAGAAATTCAGATTTGGCTTTGTTGGCTTTGATGGCTTCTGATTTCGCTTTAATCAGTTCTTCCTGGTTTAATTTGATCTCGGTAATATCCTGAATCACACCTACTACCTGTTTTACTGCACCATTCAATACGAGTGGTTTGCCAATGACCCGAACCCACCGTTGATTTTTCTTTGCGGTAGTGAACTTGCATTCAATATCAAAGTTTTCCCGGTTTGCAATGGTGTTTTCCAGCTCCTTTTCAATGACAGGTATGTGTTCAGGGTGGAAAAAACCAATGGACTCATCCTTGTCCGGTACATGATTTTTGGGGAGCTCATAAATCTTGTAGACTTCATCAGTCCAGGTCACGTGTTTGGTTTCCACATCCAATTGCCACCCGCCAATATTTCCCAGCTCCTGAGCTGCATTCAAAATACCAGATGTAAACTGAAGATTCTCTAAAATGCGTTTGTTCTCAGTGATTTCCTGTCGAATAGAGAGAAATCTTGAAATTTCACCATGCTCATTATAGACCGGGCAAATAACTGTATCTACCCAATAGAACGTGCCGTCTTTTGCCTTGTTTTTGATCTCTCCCCGCCAGACATCTCCCTTTGAGATGGTCTGCCATAGACCACGCCAAAAGGTAAGGTCATGGTATCCGGAATTGATGATGCGGTGATTTTGCCCGACCAGTTCTTCCCGGGTATATTTTGAAATGGCGCAAAATTTCTTGTTCACATCCAGGATATTCCCCTTCAGGTCTGTCACCGACACCAGGCTGCTTCGTTCAAGTGCTTTCCGATAGGAGGCCAGCTTAAGGTTTTGAGTTTCTATTGAACTGGATGCGTCTTCCCGTGCATCGGGTTGCTTGTATGGTATGTGAAAACGGGATTTCGTGAGCTGCCTGGTAAGGACCAGATAGCCAGTCAGGACTGTAATCGCTATGAACAGGGCAAAGGATATCAGCAGGATGTCCGGAGAAACGAGGTTTTGATCCAGCGCATACAATGCCAATCCGGTCGCCCCTATGAAAGCAACGCAGGTAAAAAGCATTGTTTTTGTGTGCTTGCTAAGCACGAATCCGTCGCCCTTTCTATTCGTTGGATTTATCATTAAATGAGAAGCTCTTCATATTACACTTTACTCCTGCTGCCTGGTTTATACACTTTTTAATAAATGTATGATACAAATCTAGGTCCCGATCTTCATCATTTCTACCCGTAAAAAAGCTTATTTTATGAGAGGGATAATCAGGTAAAATACCTATAGGTCAGTCTGATAAGGGTATCTGTAAAGGATGATTCTGCTATCTCCTATATCTCAGAAAAACAGTGAGTTATGGCTTGTTTTTGAATGCTAAAGTGTTGGAGATGGCACCCTGGATGATTTTTCCGTCCCGACGTTTTCTGGCATCATCCCATGCTCTGACTTTTGCCATTTTATTGTGAACCTTCTTGTGGTATTTCATCACACTTTCAATGTCAAAGTAGAGTCTTCCTGTTCTCCGCTCAAGGAAATCCATGGTGGACAGCACCATCTCATGTTCCAGGCAAAAATCAAGCTCTGCCATCATGAGGGTCTCATCGGGATCTTTTGTAGACTTTTTAATGCTGTTCAGGATCACCTTGGCCTGTTTGCCGTAGTTAAAAACAAGGTATTCGGCGTGTTTGGGGTCCAGACCTCGTTCGGCAAGTCGTTTTGCTGTCTTTTTCACATATCGCTTCACATTGCGGTAGTTTCCAAAGTGATCTTCAGTTAAATAGATGGTGTTGGTCCCTGATTTGTAGATGATCTTATCCGAGGATTTTCTGAGCTTCTTAGCAATCAGGTCCACAATTTCAAGCGCCATTCTGCGATAGCCGGTAAGCTTTCCGCCGGCGATGGAGACCAGTCCGTCTTCGGCCTCAAAGATTTCATCCTTCCTGGAAATATCGGATGGGGATTTTCCTTCTTCATGGATCAGCGGCCGTAGCCCGGCCCACGTGGAGCGTACATCATCGATCGTAAGCGAGACGGCAGGAAAGCCATGATTGATGGCTTTGAGGAGATAGGTGACATCCTCCTTATTTGCTTTCACATCTTCAGGGTCTTCCTTGTATGTGGTATCGGTAGTGCCTACATAAGTGATGTTTCCCCGGGGGATAGCAAAGATCATCCTGCCATCGGGCCCATCGAAGTAGACGGAGTTTTTGATCGGTAGCTTAGTCCTGTCAAATACGATATGGACTCCTTTCGTGAGGTGAAGCCTTTTTTTGTCGATCGAATGGTTGAGCTTCCTGATCTGGTCTACCCAGGGTCCTGCAGCAGAAACCACATATTTCGATTTGATGGTATACGTATGGTCCTCATCCAGGTCCCGGCACTTGATGCCCACAATTTTTTTGTCCTGATAAATGAAGTCCGTCAGCTGGGTATAGGTGACCAGGTGCGCACCAAGCCTGGATGCTGTCTTGGCCAGCTCTATGCATAGCCGGGCATCGTCAGTCCTGTATTCAGCGTACAGGAATCCTGCAATGATGGCCTGCTTATTCAACAGTGGCTCCTGTCGGAGTGTTTGCTTCCTGGAAAGCATCCTGCGTTTGTCTTTTCCTTTTACACCCGCCAGCAGGTCATACACCCAAAGCCCGAAAGAGGAGAGTAGACGGCCATAGTTTCCATCTTTGATGATGGGTAGCAGCATTTTTTCCGGGTGCGTCAGGTGTGGTGCCAGGCGATGGACCACCGCTCTTTCCCTACCGGTCTTGGTTACCAGGCCAATATCAAACTGCTTGAGGTAACGCAGCCCCCCATGGATGAGCTTGGTAGACTTGCTACTGGTGCCCGACGCAATGTCATTCTTGTCGATCAATAGGGTCTTGATGCCCCGGGATGCTGCATCCAGGGCGATGCCGCATCCGGTCACGCCTCCACCGATCACGATGAGGTCATAAGTTTCTTTCTCTGCCTGTTTTAGTATCTCTGTTCGTTGATTGAAAGAGAACTTATTCATTTCGTTTATCATTTTTTATTCCAGTTCATCACCCGTTGCACACCCTTGGTCCACTGGCTGTACAGGCTATCCCGCTTTTTTGAATCAATATGAGGTTTAAACAATTTTTCTACCTTTCTGTTCTTGTCCACATCATCTATTTTCCAGATACCTGAGACAATGCCGGCCAGGTAGGCGGCACCCATGGCGGTGGTCTCGATGATCTCGGGTCGCTCTACCGGAGCATCTAGTATATCGGCCTGAAACTGCATCAGGTAGTTGTTGGCACAGGCGCCCCCATCTACCTTCAGTGTTTTGATGGGTATGTTGGTGTCTTCCATCATGGCGTTGATCACGTCTTTGGTCTGGAAGGCCAGGGACTGCAGCGTAGCCTTGGCGATCTCGGGAATTCCCGTGTCGCGGGTGAGCCCGAAGATGGCCCCACGGGCATACATGTCCCAGTAGGGGGTACCCAGCCCTGCAAAGGCAGGTACTACTACCACCTCATCTTTGTCCGATTCCATGGCCAGCTTTTCTGTGTCGGCAGCATGCTTGATGATGTTGATCCCGTCCCGCAGCCACTGGATGGCTGCGCCCGCGATGAAGATACTTCCTTCAAGTGCATAGACCGGCTGGTCGTTCATGCTACAAGCCAGCGTGGTGAGTAGTCCGTTTTGAGATACCACGTGCTTTGCGCCCATGTTCATGAGCAGGAAGCAGCCGGTGCCGTAGGTGTTTTTGGCCAGCCCCGGGCTGAAGCACGCCTGACCGAAGAGGGCTGCCTGCTGGTCGCCCGCTACGCCATTGATGGGGATTTTCACACCTTCAAACTCGAGGTCTCCAAAATGACTGCCCGAGGGCTGCACCGAGGGGAGAAGCGACTCCGGTATGTCCATTTCTTTCAGGAGCTTTTGGTCCCAGCCCATCTTCACGATGTCGAAGAGCATGGTCCGGCTGGCATTGGTATGGTCTGTCACATGTGATTGGCCTCCGGTCAGGTTCCAGATCAGCCAGGTATCGATGGTACCGAAGCAGAGGTCACCATTGGCGGCTTTCTCTCTGGCTCCTTTCACATTTTCCAGAACCCACATGATCTTGGTGGCGCAGAAGTAGGAGTCTATCACCAGCCCGGTATGCTCCCTCACATAGTCCGTCAGGCCTTTTTCCTTCAGCACCTCACATTGTGGTGCGGTGCGCTTGTCCTGCCACACCAGCGCATTGTAGACAGGCTTGCCCGTAGCCCGGTCCCAGATCACCGTGGTTTCTCTTTGGTTGGTGATCCCGATACCGACGATCTGGTCGGCCTGAAGCTTATTTTTATCAATGAGCTTCTTAAAGACCGCCCACTGAGACGTCCAGATCTCTTCCGGGTCGTGCTCCACCCAGCCTGGTTTTGGGAAAATCTGTTTGAATTCCTGCTGCGCGATATCACAGAGTTGGCCGTCGGTATCCACCAGCAGGGCCCGGGAGCTGGTCGTTCCCTGGTCGAAGGCGATGATGTATTGCTTGTCTTTCTTCAATGGGGTGTAGTTTGAATGAGCGAATGAAATAAACTTTCGAAAATTTAGAGAATATTTTGAAGACGAGACCAAAGGTGAGGATGGATTATACTTAGCAGGTCCTGTTTTGGGTCCGCTGAAATAGCCTATGTACTCTCCATGTCCTGTCCCCCGACAGGCCAACGAACTGACTGACAAACTCATCAAGGTACGCTTCTGATCGGTGAGCTTTGTTCGTTGGTGAAAACACCAACGAAGGCCAAACCTGTCTACCGTTTGGCAGCCGTTAGGTAGGCACCGATCTAAAGCTGTAATCCCCCTTTTCCCCCTTTGTGAAAAGCCCCTTCCTAGCGCGGAAGTTTCTTCCGTGCGACTATTGCCCCAGCCGGAAGATCCGTACTACTCTCCATGGCCTGTCCCCTGACAGGCCAAGCGATTATCGCGCAAGTGTTTTCCACTTGTGCGATAAAGTGATAACCGATTACCCTTGTTTCGAACCACTGTATTCAACCAAAATTGAACAGTCGCATGAAATAATATCATTATTCGTATAATTTTTGATTTTTAACTAAGAACTGTTTCATATATCTGTAATAAAAATATAGATTCATACTTACCTTATAATGGTTAATAGCCATTATTACCAGCTTAAAAACCTAAGAACCAGCCGCCTATGATCCCAATCACCAACCTGATTGATCAGCTCCCCTGGCACCCAAACAGAAGGTGGAGCAAAAGATCCCTGAATAGAATTGACAAGATCATCGTACACCAGGAACTCGGTGAAGGTACCGTTGAGCAAGTCAACAATTATCACATCACAGCCCCCAACCACATCTCGAGTAAAGGATGCCCGCACATCTGCTATCACTACTGCATCAGGAAGGATGGTGAGGTCGTGCAGGCCAATGACCTCTCGTCCATCACCTGGCATTGTAAAGGAGAAAACTCCAATGCCATCGGGATCATGCTGGTGGGCAATTTCAATGGTCCCGGATACTCATTAGGCTCTTCCGAGCCCACAAAAGAACAAATTGCATCATTGAAAGAGCTGGTCGACCACCTGATCTCCGGTTTTAGCCTGACCAAACAGGATGTATATGGTCATTACCACTTTGGCAAACCGGAGTGCCCCGGGTTTATCATCCAGGAATGGATAGAAGAAACCCGAAATGAAATCATCGGGACCATCGCTGCGAATAACATCCCCATGGAGACCAAAGAGGTCCAGAAGCGACTGAACCAGCTGGGCTATGGAGTAGGGAAGGTAGACGGGATCCATGGGATCAGGACCTCCTCGGCCATCAGGAAATTCCAGGCTGACAGTGGGCTTCATGTAGATGGTGTGGTAGGTCCAAACACCTGGAAGACATTAATCGCTAAAACAACCTGATTATGGAAAAGAACGAAAAAGTCTATATCGGCGACAGCTTCTTTGAAAGGTGGTTTTCAAAGTTCCTTTTTACACTCATCAGTGTGAAGGTGTGGGGGTTGGTAGCTGCTACCGTGGTTTCCACCTACCTGCTTATCCACTGTAAAATTGACAGGGGAGACTGGCTGACATTCAATACCACCATCTGGGCATTGATCTTCGGCATGAAGGAAGTGTTTAAGATCTCCGAGACCAAGGACATCGCTGAGCAGCAGAAGCTGCAGAAACAGATCGACTCCAATATCGAAATCGCTACAATCCGCGCGAAGAGCGATGACGATCCGACCAAGACCTCCAGAAACCAGGATGGCACCATCATCGTAGGAAGCGAACCCGATTGATCATGAAGACACGAACCATCCTCATATTCTTAGCAATCATCGCCGCAGTAGCCCTTGTGGTCTTTGTAGATAAGGTACAACTGGGCTCTGCAGTAGCGGCCCTTTTTGGCGGGCTGGCTGCACTGAAAGCGAAGCTCTTTGGCAGCTCCTCCAACCTCGAAGCGCAGCTGGAAGAGATCGATGAACACCATGAAGCGAAGCGGGAAACCTGGAAAACCGAGAAAGGGGCGTTTGACACTACCCGCGTAGCCATGGAAGATAAAATACGGACCCTCGAAGTGAAGGCAGATACCCTGCTTCAAAGAATTGATCAGCTGGAGCAGGAGAAAGCCCGGGAACTTCATAAGCCCCTCACGGATGAAGAAATCTTAAGACGCCTCGGAGGAAAATGATATGAAGACGACATGCACCTTACTGCTGTTCCTTATCACAGCCTATGCCAGCCAGGCGCAGGACCGGGTATATGGGATCATAGAGCCCGACAAATCCTATGAGAATACTACCGGTGGCTCCATTTACTACATGGACTATCCCACCATCAAGCGGTACATGGACTATGAAACCATGCACAAGTATGATTCCATGAAGCTGAAGACCTATGAGGAGCTGGTGGAAAACCTCGGTGAGCAGCAATACCTGTATGACAGCCTGAATAGGCTGGGCAAGCTGGAGGCCAACTACTGGTATGATCACCTGCTGAAGACCGACAAAGAGCTACAGGAATCCAAAAAAGAGGTCGTGATCCTGAAAGACAAAAACCAGGACCTGAAACGGTCCCGGGTATACTTTTTAATCTTCGGAGCCCTGGCAGGGTTCTTTGGATGGGCGACGTTGAATTAAGACATCCTAAAAAATACAATACGGGTTAGTTCCAATAATGTGCATCTATTTTTGAACCATATAAAAAAACCGAATTAATGGCAGATGAAGAAAAATCATTTGAAAAGTTGAATGCTGAGAGCAAAGCACTTGACGAGCTTGTTCAAAAATCTGTTATAAGCATTCTTAACGACCCAAAAAGGACTCTCACAGAAAGAGAAAGCTTACTAATTAAGTCAAAAACAAAACAGTATAATATTTTCATTACAAGCTTAGCTATTTTGACGAGTGGTATAGTAACTCTTGCTGTTTATACATTTACTAAAACGGTTGAAAACCAATACCAGGAAAAGTTAAATTCGCTGGAATCAGAAGCCAAATTGACTCAATCAGAACACTTAGTGAAATTAGATTCTAGTGTGGACAAGAGGGTCAACGAAAGGAAAACGGAATTCAAAACTCTGTTTGAGGAAGTACAAAGTGAAAGTAAGAATCTTCTATTTGAAAGAGCCAAATATGAAACTCAGTCTGAAATTATTCAAGAAGATATTGGATCCCTGGCCAGTAATCGAAGAAGATTACTTGGATTAGTCGATCAGCTTGATTCACTAACTGAAAATATTCAAGCAGATCTTCAAGAACTTAATGATAAAAAGGAAAGGTTAGACAATATTGTAGCATCAAACTCAGAATTACTTGATCTGATGGAGAAGTCTGGAGCTTTTGTGGTAAAACAATCAGAAAATGCAGAATTTTTTCAGCTTGGGGAACTTAAAATACAATGGGGAACAAGTAATACTGGTTCCGGCACAGCTACTATTGACTTCATTAATGAATATACAGATGAAGAGTCAATTGGAATATCTATAATCCCTGTAAAGCTTGACTGGAATGCGGTGGCTATCCCAGGAAGGACTAGTAGAAAGTCTATGGATATTACATTTAAGGACGTGGATTTCAGAGGGAAAATATCAAAACGATTTCTTACCAATGTACCCTTTAAATATATTATTGTTGGTAAGTAAAAAGGAGCTAACAATAGATAAGTTCAGTGAGTAAAAAAAGCTAAAAGCAAATTTAGAAGCGAAAAATTGACTTTAAATCGGGCTGTTCGACATGTCCCGTAGGGCATGTCGGACAGTTGATAAAAAGGGATTTCCAAATCCCGTATAATTAATCCTCGCTGTCAAACATGTCTCACAAGGCCATCTAGAACCACAGATAAAACTGATCTCCAAACCCCATACAATTCAATAGGGCTTGGAAAAAGCTCAGCAGGCACTAAATAGCTTTTATATCCTTTTCACAAAAAATCCTTCATGACTGATTACAGCCAACAGGATGCAGTATCCGCGGAAATGTTTAATTTGGTGATGAATACGCACAACGTATCCGTTTTTAATCGCTTACAAATGTTTATTGTCGTTTAAAATCGGGCAAAGTGTTGATATTGAAATGATTAATTGGAAGATGATATTAGTAGTTATAGTGCATGCACTATAACCAAATGTCAGCATCCAAATGTAATTGGGTTGATGAAAAAATTTTAATTAGTAAACTATTATCAGATGTCGGCTGTAGACTTATATGTAAAGAAGTTGTTTGATAAGTATAAATTCCTAGCCACTTGGTTGCCTAATGACCCAATCTCCATTGGTGATTACGGAATAATATCTGGCAACCAATTCCATAAGGAAGGGAATTTACAACATCTCGGAATCCAGTCTATGAAAATAAAGAGTGAATATCCAATTGATTTTTCTCTTCACTATAAAACTAAGATAACTTTTTTCACTGATGCGAATGCTACAGTGGGATTTTCTGACTTGGTTGATATCGGAAGGGGGAAAGCACATTTTGAGTTTGAAAAAGAAGGTTCTTTTACCTTCGATGCACTGGAATGTTCAACTATTAAAATGGACAATAAAGGTCAAGTTGGAGAACAAATAAAAGCCCTTTACAGAAAGGACAAGGACAAATGGGATAAGAGTTGGCATGTAATAGATAAAGTGGTTACCGCTCAGTCAGCGACTATTTTGGTATCGAATAGTGCTTCTTCAAACCTTGAATTACATGTTAAAGCAGAATTACCAGCTCTTAATCTTGCCGATACGGGTTTAAATTTGAGATTTGGTTCAGAGGAAGGTGAAATTGTGCGAGTATTAACCTCCAAGAGAATAACGCCATTATATACCGCTTCTAAATTGAGGAACTCTTTCTTTGGAGCTCTTTTGAGATCGGAAAGCGACATCCGCTTTGGAGGAAATACTAACACGACACAGAGTGACAATTCACCTGATATTGACTATTCTTTTTGGGAAGACTACTCTCCAATCTAACATGGGATTATTTGATGACGAAATTCTCAGTATTAAATCTGCTCAAGAAGCGGAAATCTACTTAAACAGGTTGTCTCAGGAGGAATTTCAACTTTTATTTGGTGATTGGATTTGTCAAGTATGGCTATATGAAAATGAGCCCCCTAATACTGAAGAAGAACTTGATAAATATCCACCATTCTTTGGTGGACTGTACCATGAATTCAAAAAATCTTTCGTGAATGGAGACTATAGAAGAGTAGTACCAGGAAAAGGTGTAACCATTGATGAAGGAATATTCAAAAGTCAATTGGAGACAGGCATGCTTTATGTTTCTGTTATGGATGAATCGTTAGGTATTGAGCCTCAGCTTGCTTTTTTTAAGAAATTACCTTCAACACTTTTGATTCAGAGCTTTAGCCTATTTATGTGTGACCCAAATTGCATTGATCCAATGCAAATCGATTGGCGTGTCCCAGCATATGTCGTTGATAGGGATGTTTTTCATTATGTGCATGTTCGAAATATTCCAATAGAGTTTGATTATGTCTATTATGATGAATTTTGGTGGAACGGGCGGAACGGAAAATCATTTTTCTCACCAGGGGAAAACTCCCTAAATACTGAAGCAGAATTAGTAGACCGTGATTGGAACACTTTCAGGGTGCCCTATGAACAGTTTCTACTATGCTTTAAAGGATGGGAAATGCCTCGTTCAGGTCTTTTGAAATTACATGATATCATACGATCTTATCAATCAGATTCAGAGATTTCAGTAAGATTTCCCGATTTAGCGCGAGAAATAGCAAAATATGACGCATCGCAACTACTAAATTAATCGGGCTGTTCGACATGTCCCGCATGCCATCTAGAACCACAGATAAAAACTGATCTCCAAATCCCATACAATTCAATAGGGCTTGCTTAAAAACCTCAGCAGGCACTAAACTGTATTTGTGCCATTTTCACAAGTGATCCTCCATGACTGACTACAGCCAACCGGATGCAGTATCCGCTGAAATGTTTAATTTGGTGATCAATACGCACAACGTATCCGTTTTTAATCGCTTATAAATGTTTATTGTTGGTTAAAATTGGGTAAAGTGTTGTAATTGAAATGATTAATTGGAAGATGATATTAATAGTTATAGTGCATGCACTATAACTAAATGTTAGGTTTCATGCCGTGATGTAGAAAAAGTCAGCCACACATTCAGGCACATTTGATTTTGCCTACGTCCAACCCTAACTTAAAAACCAAAAGAGCCTGAATTTTCGCCACCGCACAATGACTGAATATCGACAAATACTCAAGAACATATTAGAAGCCGGACGGACTTGGAAAGATGTAAAACCTAAACTTTCCAAATACAATGTTCACAGTGCTGAAGAAGGTGAAAAAGATACCAGAGCTGGAAAGATCTTCGAAATATTAACCCAACTATACTTTCAACTTTCACCGACAGAAAAAGATAACTTTAAAAATGTATGGTTATTTGAAGAAGTACCATCCGAAATTCGAACAAAGCTTAATCTTGGGAATCAAGATTACGGTGCTGATTTAATCCTTGAAGACATTGAAGGCAAACTCTATGCTGTCCAATGCAAATTCAAAAATGATGAATCTTCACGACTGAATTGGACTTCCGACAAAATCGCCAACCTCTTTGCCTTCTGCCCCACTGCCGATCACTTCATTGTATTTTCTAACGCTGCTGATTTAGATAAGGTATCAAAATCAAGGCATGACAATTTTACTTTCTATTCCGTAACTAACCTTCAAGAAATACACTCCAATGTTTTCAAGACATTCCACGAAAGTCTAACAGGTACGAAAATCACTGAAAGAACCTTCTTTGAACCGAAACCTCATCAAAAAGAAGCTATAAAGGATTGTATTGATTTCTTTGGAATTGAAGAACGCGGACAACTCATTTTACCATGCGGAGCTGGTAAGACTTACACGGCTCTTTGGATTAAGGAAGGATTAAAATCCAAGAACTCATTAATTCTAGTGCCTTCATTGGCTTTACTACGTCAAATCAAAAATGAATGGGCAAACCAACGAAAAACAACATATCAATACTTGTGTGTTTGCTCTGAATCAGACATTGACAAAGATGTTACTGATTCGGTGGTAGCTCATACCTATGAAATCGATACAAGAGTAACAACCGACCCATTAAAGATTAAAAGTTTTCTCGAATCAGATTATGCAGAAAAGGTCATTTTCAGCACATACCATTCATTACAAGCAATTGCGGAAGCAATCAACAATATTGATTTTGAATTTGATTTTGTATTTTGTGATGAAGCACACAAGACCGCTGGTGTCGGGATGAACAAGTTCAGCCTTATACATGACAATAACAAAATCCCATCTAAAAGACGACTTTATGCTACTGCAACTCCAAGGATTGTAAAAGAATCCTTGAAAAAGAAGCTTGGTGATGATTTGAAGTACGCCTATGATATGAATGATCCCGAAACATTCGGGCATGAATTCTATCGAATGACATTCAAAGATGCTATTGAGCAAGACATTTTGGTTGATTACAAAATCGTTGCGGTTGGGGTGAATAGTGAGGAACTTAAAGAATACATCAACAATAGACGATTTATTGATGCAAGGCTTTCAATTGATGAGTTAGCTAATAATTATGCCCTCGATCACATAATGAAGAAGTACACAGCCAATCATGGCTTAACTTTTCATTCCAGAGTGAAACTTGCGGCTGAATTTGCGGAAAGACATTCCAAACTGTTTCCTGATACTTCTACATTCGCTGTAAGTGGTGAACAGCCAACTAGTCAAAGAAATATCACCTTAAACGACTTTAAAAATGCAGATAAGGCAATTGTTTCTAATGCACGCTGTTTGACTGAAGGAGTTGACGTACCAACAATTGACCTAGTGTATTTCTGTGATCCAAAGAATTCCAAAGTTGATATTGTTCAGGCAGTTGGTCGGGCTTTGAGAAAAAAGGAAGGTAAAAAAATTGGTCTTGTGGTAGTGCCAATCTACCATTCAAAGCAGGCAGAAGTTGAAGATTCCATAAGTTCAGGATCACTCAAAAACTTACTCCAAGTTATTCGTTCCCTTTGTGATCAGGATGAACGATTACAAGATGAGATCAACTCATTAGCTTATGGAAAAGGGAGACGGTCTACAAGAATTGACATTGTCTCTGGAAGCTTCATTGAGGAACAGGATACCATCCTGCTCGAAGGATTTGAAGAGAGATTAAAAAATTCGCTTTTTGATCAAATAGTTGATAAAACTTCAAATAACTGGGATTTGTGGTTTCTCAAGCTAAAAGAATTTCTTGAGAAGAATCCAGAATACCCAAGTCAAAAAACAGAAAGAGAACTTTATCAATGGGTTGCCCAACTGAGAAACCGAAAGAAAAATGGAAGTCTCAAGAATGAAGAAATCCGCAAGCTTAACTCCATAAACTTTGCTTGGAGTATTGTTGAATGGAAATGGAACAAGCAATTCGAGATATTCGAGGAATATGCAAAGTCCAATGAATTTCCGCCTTGTAAAGGCATAGATGACGATAAACTAGTAAAGTGGTACACATATCAACAAACATGTATCAGAGAAGGTAAAATCATATCAGATTATCAAAAGAATAAGTTTCTTTCTATTGATAAGAATTTTTCCGGCCCAGCAAGTAGAAAAAAATGGATACCCACTTATAATGCACTTATCGATTTTCGAAAAGAAAATTCTGATAGGTGGCCTACGTATGATCGTCAGAATCCACAGTCCACTGAGAGTCTACTTGGTGTATTTTGCCAACAGATGAGAAAAAGGTTTAGGGAAAATGAACTGGGAGATTATTGGCTCGACAAATTGGTTGAAATCAATTTTAACTTCGAAGGCCATTTAGATAACTGGTCTTTTAACTTCAATAAAGTAAAGGCACTAATTGAAGAGACTTCATCTATAAGCTCCTCAAAAATTGGCGCAAACCTGTCGGCTTGGATATACAACCAAAGAAAGAAACTTGATGAACAAAAACTCACCAAAAATCAGATTGAAAAAATCAAATCTCTCGATTTAGATAGGTTTATCGAAACATGGGATCAAAAATTTGAACGTATAAAAGCGTGGGTTGAGGAAAACGGCAAATTACCCACAAAGACCACAAACGATGAATTTCACATTTGGCTAGCTTCTCAAAGGACTAGATATAAAAATGGAACACTTTCGAAAGAGGAAATTGAAAAAGTTAGAAGCCTAGGGTACGACCTTGAAGCAAAAGGAAAGGAAAGGTTTGAGGAGAAGTGGTTAGCTCAATTCATGGAATACAAAGATTTTGTAAACCAGAATAATAGAGAACCAAGCTACAGAATTGAAAGTGAAAAACAATTGTATTTATGGGCTGCTGCACAAAGAGCAGTAAATGCTGGTAATGCAAGAAACAGAAAACCACTATCTCAAAAACGAATTGACCTTTTGAATTCTATCAACTTCAAATGGGTTGGTGAAGGTGCTGGTAGTGAAGAATCTTGGGAAGAGCGATTTGGCGAGTTCTGCAATTTTGTGAAAGATGGTCATTTATCACTTCCGTCCCTTATCAAGGGTGAAAGAAATCCACTTTATACTTGGTGGATGAATCAAAAAATTGCCTTTCGAAATAATGCTTTACCTGATGAGAAAATTGAATTATTTCAAAGCTTAGGATTGAATTTGGAAATGGATGAAAAGCAGATTGAAAAATCTTGGGAAGAGAATTTTGAGGAACTGAAAAGCCATGTCGATTCATCTGGTATTTTGAGACTTCCGCATAAAATAGACGGAACTCTTAATCCATTATATTCTTGGTTTCGAAATCAGAAAACAGCTCATCGAAAAGGCACAATGCCAGTAGAAAGAATAAAGAAATTTGAATCAATTGGTATCTCACTCGATGATTCTACATCAGAAAACAGAGGATTTACCAAATGGTCAAATAAGCTTCGAGAGATAGCTATGTTTATTGAAAATAGTGGTCATTATCCTAATGCAAGTTCTGATGATAAGAACGAAACAAGATACTACCAATCATTGGCGAGAACAAGAAGAGCATACAAAAACAATGAATTATCTGACCAGCAACTCGAACTGCTAAAGGAGCTAAACATCGTATTAGAATGACAACCCCAGCAACCATACACATTGTCAGGTCGCACAAGATCAACCCTCAAATCAAAACCTACCAAAGAGTATGGCTGCTCCCACCGCGCCACGAACGACCTAACTTGAACGCAGAAACTGGATGTAGAATAATGCACGAAAACCTAACAGATGCTAAGCTCCATAGGCTAACTGAGCCATTTGCAATAGGCAGTGCGAAATGATAGTTTTAAAAATATTTGAAAGGCTGAGCATACGGAGCTTAGCTGGCCGTTATGCAACACAAGGAATAAATTGAATAATAAAATCACATCTAAACTCTATTTCTGGATTTCTTTAGGAAGCCCCACATTTATTGCATTTGTGATAGGATTAATCATTTACATTGACTGTACCCCAAGTTTTTGTCTTTCTAAGAGTTGTATTGATTATTTCGTAGAGCTCTATTCCATTCCATTGCAATTAACTGGTATTGCTGTAGTTTTCATGGGTGCAGCTTTTACCTACTACAGAATAGAACTTACTTACGAGCAAAATGAAAGACAAATATATAACTCATTCCGAGACGAATTCCTTGACTTGATGAGATCAAAGCCTTATGAATTCAACATCTTAGATATTCCAGATATATGGTTGTTCAATTCGTTATATCCAAATGCGAAAAATGGAGACCACAGTTTATCAAGCGAATTTGAAGAGTTTCTAACTTATGAAGACAAGTTGGCTCATCAAGGGTTCAATGAGGCGATGAATAACTTATCAGAAGTAATTAATACTAAAGACCAATATTATGCTCATTCCCACTTTCCTCTAGGAAACATGTTTCTTTGGCTTAGAGATTTTATGCCACTTGATGGTGACATGAATCTAAGTTTCTTAGGCGGAGCAAAATTTGAAGGCGAATATTCAAAAGTTGTTTCAAGTCTATCTAAAGATATTTTTTATATAGCAACCACAGTAAATGCGTTTGAAGGTTGGAGATTTTTCAGCAACAAGTCGAAAAGATCTTGGAGAAAGAATATTGACAGACTTGATGTTATAGCAAATGAGTGTAAGTGGCTAACAGTATTCTTCGATAAAGCCAACAATGCTTCATGGGTTCATACCCTTACCAGACGAGACTTTGATAAGTTTAAGACTCTTGAATTAAATGATGTTATCCATGATTCAATAAATCATAAAAGTGCCAAGGAGTTTATCCTAGAATCCTATACAAGCAATAATCTGATTCAAGACACGGATGCTATCGAACTATTGAAGTCAAAGCTTGGATTATAAGAGTTGCATAACATATGATATGGTCGCATGGCCTTACCTAGCCATCTGCCAAGTTTCTGCTAAACATCCCGCTTATCTGCCGCCAAGAAACTGAAGTGCTTTCTACTATCTTCCCCAGTCGCCCAGCTTCGCCGAGTGACCGCGTATATTGAAGGCCTCTGGCATGTAGAGGAAATAAATTATATTTTTATTGGATGTCTGAACTAAGAAAAGCCAATACCGATCATCCATATTTTATCACATGCACTATAGCAGGATGAAGAGGCATGGAAATACAGCAGTGCTTGTTTTGATTCTCCCTTGTTGGAGAATGATGGTCTATTGGCCTGAGGCCAGCGTAATAAAGGTCACTCGGCACAGCCTGGCGACTGTTGGATGTCATTAGTGTGATACAATGCCCGGAAGTAACTTCCGAGCAAGTGTAGGGAAGACCAGAGTAATAAAGGTCACTCGGCGCAGCCGAGCGACTGAGTGAGATATTCTCAATTTCAAGAATGAGGAAACCGTAAAAGCATTCTATTATAATCTCAGAAATTGGATAACCGAAGTGTCGGCAAGTGATTATCCCCCCAATGTTTTAAACAACAAGTTTCAACAACTAATGACCAACTATGATGGATATCTAAAAGAGAAAAAGTTGAAAATTTCAACCTTTCGACTAAATGTTGCATGGAAAATAGTTAACCCACTTTTGGTTGGAAATTGGGTAAATGCACTAGGTGAAGCGTTTGGTGGCCTGACAGAAGCTAGAATTTTAACTTGAAAGACATTTACAGAGGATATCAAAGCTAAAGGAAATGAAGTTGCCTATTTGTCTTATATCAATTATACACTTGGAAAAAAGGGTGTCTAACAAACACTCCCATGAATGATCTTTTGGAGAGGAATGTTCTGTAATTCTAATAAAAATCCTTCTATTTTCATCTTCAGGGCTCATTTTCTCCCCCAGTCCTCGGCTTCGCCGAGTGACCGCGTATATTGAAGGCCTCTGGCCGGTAGAGGAAATAAATTATATTTTTATTGGATGTCTGACCTAAGAAAAGCCAATACCGATCATCCATATTTTATCACATTCACTATAGCAGAATGAAGACACTATAGCAGGATGAAGAGGCATGGAAATATAGTTGTGCTTGTTTTGATTCTCCTTTGTAGGAGAATGATGGTCTATTGGCCTGAGGCCAGCGTAATAAAGGTCATTCGGCGAAGTCGAGCGACTGTTGGATGTCATTAGTGTGATGCAATGCCCGGAAGTAACTTCCGGGCTAGTGTAGGTTTAATAAGACCATCTTTCTTAAAAATAGTAATCCTGAATCGTTTAGATAGAGAGCAAAGCGTCAAAACAAAGATCAAACAGCGGAGATCGTTATTTTCTTATCATAGTGGCCATTGTAAGAATGAATAAGCAATTCAGGGGTAGGCCGGAAGGCGATGGGCCAGACCGAAGTGGCCTTGAGCGTTGGCAGGCTGGACCCGCCGCGAGGAGGTATATGTGCGTAGGGTATTTGGCGGCTGGCTGTGCGTCTCATAGGATAAGAACTAAACTAGCTACAGCTAAGACAATCCCCTGACCAGGCATCAGCATTTCACCGAATAAACTTTACGTATTTCTCAGTATTCTGGCATACTGTTTGCTAAAATAGCTTTGTACTTATTTTCCAACCTAATAAACAGTGCTATGAATTTCATCGGATTTAGTAAAGTATCTACCAGGGCCAGGGTCCTTTTGGCCGTATTGTTCTTAATGTCCATTGCCTTTTTCTCTTCCGTCACCAACCCGAAGTTTTACGTGAAATATGTAAGCCAGAGCACCTCAACAAGCATTTCCGGCAACTAACAAGGCCTAGGTAAAGTTGAGCATATAGCTCACCAGGTTCGTATCGTGATCCAGCTCCAGTTTTTTCCTCAACCGGTACCGGCTTATTTCCACTCCTCTCACTGATATGTTGAGCAGATTGGCTATTTCTTTGGAACTCATGTTCATCCTCAGATACGCACACAGTTTAATCTCCTGAGGAGTAAGCTTAGGGTGTTTGTTCTTGATGTTTGTCAGGAAATCGCCATGAACCTGGTCAAAATGCCTGGTGAACTGCTCCCATCCATCATCCTCTGATAGGTTTCTGTCAATGTCTTTGATGATCTTCTTTAAAGATTCCTTATGATCCTGACCATTTTTGGCTACGGACTGGATGGATTCTTTGAGGCTAAGCATAAATTCATTTTTGTTGATCAGGTGCATCGTGTTGGTGGCAAGTTCCCGGTTTTTATGATCTATCTCTGCTCTTAATTTTTCATTTCTCAGGCGTGTGATCTCTTCTTTGGATTTTTTGGACAGGTCCACAATCTCGTTGTCCTTCCTGATCAGCTCCCGCTTTTGCTGGATGGTCATGGCCTTTTGTGCTCTTTTATGGCGTTTGTTTTGCGTGAACAGGACGATGCCAAAGATGGAGACGACGGAGAGGAAATATAAAAAATAGGCCATCCTTGTCCGATACCAGGGAGGGAACACGCTGAATTTGAAAATGGCAGGTTCACTGATCTGACCAAAGGCATTTTTAGCCCTCACCCTAAAGATATACTCCCCCTCATACAGGTTGGTATATTCCTTCTCCGATACAGCGGACCATTCAGACCAGTCCTGCTCGAAATGCTCCAGTTTATACTGATACTGCAGGTCATCCTGCCCATTGAAGTAAGGTGAGGAGAAGCTGAATTTCAGGGAGGAGAAATTAGCCGGGATACTGGGTTCGTCCGGCAATGAGTGACCTGCGCCTCCATACAGGGTTTTAAGGGTGTCTGTCACTGAAGTGATTTCCCTGATATAGGTTTTGAAGGGTTGATCCTGCTGATGTGGGATCCCCGGGTTATAATGGATAAACCCCTCTTTCGCCCCGAAAAAAATGTTTTCATGGTCAATGATCGTTATGTTTTCAAAATCGTCACTGAGGTATTTCCTGATCCTGTTGAAAGGCACCTCATGTTTTTCGTATTTACCGAAGCTGGTCCTTTCCAGATAACCCAGGCTGTTGACTGAATAGTAGTATATGTTGCCATTCATGTCATAGGCCAGCTCACGGATGTGGTCGTCTGTGCCGAGGTATGACTCTAATAGATCATTGTGGATGAAATGATCTGAGTCCGGGTCATAGGTGAATACGCCGGTTTCAGCCGGAAAGACAAGTTGATCCCCTAATTTGAAGACGTTGATCAAAATATTGGACGGAAAGCCATTGTCCACACCATAAAATTGCTGATGCAGCATGTTTGTAAAGTCATGATCAAACGTGAGCCTGTACACGCCTTTATAACCATGTGTCATAAACAAGGTGGTGTCATTGATCATTTCAAACACCCTGCTGGACTCGGCAAAATCTCCGATCTTTTTTGGATTCGGATGGGTAAGATCATCTATTGAAAAAAAACCTTCATAGGTACCCAGGATCAGCTTTGATGAAGAATTGGGCTTCATGAATTTCCAGGTGCCCGTACTGGTAAAGATCGGTCTTGTCTTATCCCCGGTGATGTAAAAAGCCCCGTTGTGGTGAGCCAGGAGCAGGTCAGTTCCTATTTGCTGAATATTATAGACCTGTCCGTTTGAACCTTCCACAAATTGATAAGTATCGTCCATGGTTAGCGGGTTGGTATTTTCCTGCTGGTAATAAAGGCCATTACTCGTCCCCAGATAGATTTTGTTTTGATGGTAGGCCGCCGCATATCCTGTGCCCGGAAGCCCTGTTTGCTCATTGATGAGTGAAAATGGCGAGGCCAGCTCCACCAGGGTAATTCCATTGTTTTGACCTACCCAAAGATTGCTGAATTGATCTTCATAAATGGCGAGTACTGTTCGGTCATTAAGGCCTTTGTCTTTGGTGAGATGTTGAAGGAGTTTTCCTTCAGGTGAAACAATAATTAGCCCGCTGTTTTGAGTAGCCAGGGCAATGTTGTTGTTGCTGAGCGGTGTGACCATGTTGACGATGGCGTTCTCCAAAAAATCCGTAAAATCTATTTCCCATTTCCGGAAAATTGTACTTTCATATTGATAGACGCTCCCATTTTTTTGGAAGATCAGCAGGCCATTGTTTCTGTATGGGATGATCCCGCTGATCAAATCATTGCCCAGGAATTGGCTGTTGGGGATCAGGGTGAAATTTTGTCCATCCCACGTAAGAAGCCCTTTTCCGGGTGAATGAATGAACAAACGATCTGCCAGATTGAACACCAGTCCTATCTCAAATTGAGGATCAATCCGTTTTACAGACTGCCCATCATACATGGCAAGCCCCTTAAAGGAGCTGAAGAGGATCATGTCTTTGAACCTGACAATTTTCCAGATGTCATCAAGATCACGGGCTTCACCCGCCAACTGTTCATACAAACTGGTAAATACCAGGTTGCCATTGGGATCCGGTTCAAAGTATCCAAATTGATTTTGGCCTCCGATGAATATCTTGTTTTGATCATTGACGTAGACTGATCTCACGCGTGTGTTATTATCAACCGTATGATTCTTCCAGATCCTGCCATCATACTCCAATAAGCCAAAGTTATTGGCTACGTATATAAAGCCCCTTTGATCTTGTGTAATGTCCCAGTTCTGAATACCGCCATTATAATCTTCGGTATGATAGGTTGTAGAGATCGGGATTTTGGTAAAAGTCCTGGAAGCCCGCTGGGCAAATGACTGCATGATAGCCACGATCAGGACCAGAAAGAGGAGAGCCCTTTTCAGATCAATTCGATTGAGATCTGTATTGAATGTGGATTTCATGTTGTATCAGGGTGTGAAAACTAAAGTTAGTGAATTAAAAACCCAAAATGGCTTCAATTGTTCAGAATGTCACTTTTTGTAGGGAATTGATGTAGTAATGTTGAGGTGATAAAATGCCTATGATGTAGTGTTGATGTAGTGAAATATTCTTTAAAGCGTGTTTAAATCCCAACATTTGAGGATGCTATTGGTTTCTGGTTTATTGAAAATCATTCAATATGAATACTCAATAAGGCTTTGAAATTGAAGAATTCTAAAAATAACATCAAACAAAAGGAATATTGATGAAAATCTACAAAACACATGGAATTTGGATGGGTCTGGCTTTATTGATCGCCTTTTTAGGGGTGATCAATTCTGCCAATGCTCAGACCAGTACGGTGTCAGGAACAATTACTGACGCCTCGGATGGATCCCCTTTACCGGGTGCAACCATCATAGAGAAGGGTACAATGAACGGGACTGTATCAGATATGTCAGGGACCTATTCATTGACAGTGCCTGATGACGCAGTTTTGGTTTTTACCTTCGTTGGATTTGCCGCTCAGGAGATCCCGGTAAACAATCAAACTGAGATTAACATAGCGTTGACAACGGATTTTGAAGAGCTGGGTGAGGTGGTAGTCATTGGTTACGGAGAGACCACTGCCAAAGAGCTTACCGGAGCGGTTTCACGGATCAAGAGTGATGCCATTGTCCAGCGGCAGGTACCCAGAGTGGACCAGGCACTGCAGGGACAATTGTCCGGGGTTAATATCACCACCAATTCCGGTGCACCGGGAGGTACTGCCAATATCAGGATCAGGGGACTAAGCACCAACGGCGACAACAATCCATTGATCCTTGTGGATGGCGTGGTATATGATGCCGCCGGATTGAATGCACTGAACCCTTCGGATATTGAATCCATCAATGTGTTGAAAGATGCGACTGCGGGGATATACGGAGTAAGGGCTGCCAATGGGGTTGTTCTCATTGAAACAAAGAAAGGCAGCAAAAACACCAGGCCAACACTGGAAATGAGTGGATATTATGGTATTCAGCAAACAGCCAGAAAGCTGGATCTGTTGAATGCCCGGGAATATGCCATTCTTAAAAATGAAGCATTTGCTGCGGGTGGTCAAACTCCACCTTTTGCCAATACTGCTTTAGGCAACGGGACGGACTGGCAGGATGAAGTATTTGGCACGGCTCCCATTCAAAATTACAACCTTACGGTAACGGGAGGTTCGGAAAAGACCACCTACAATGTCGGCGGGTCATATTTTAAGCAAGAAGGAATTGTAGGGGGCTCGAAAGCCCAATTTGAAAGGTACAATGGAAGGGTGAACTTTATCACGGAGCTGGCGCCCAATGTGAAGCTGACCCATGTTACGTTATTTACTCACGAAGAAAGTAGCGGGCTGCCTCAAAATGGTATTGGGTCTGTACTTTACAACGCCATCAATGCGTATCCAACCGCATCCGTCAGGGAAAATGACAGGTACTCCTACCTGGAAAATGTTTCGGATATCATCAATCCGATCCCTCAAATGGAAAATTCCTACAACTGGTCTATTGCCAATAAAATTACCGGAAAGGAAGAAATAGAGTACACGATCAACGATGACTTTAAAGTCTCAGGTAGAGCCGGGTATAATTACGCCATAGTAGATGATAAGACATTTAGCCCCCTGGTGTGGTACGGTGATAGCAAAGCGCCAAACACCGCAGCCAATGAAGATTTGGATCCCCGGACAGTCATGATTGGCAATACGGTGATTGAAAGAGGGGCCAGTGTATATGAAAGCCGGGCTACCTATCTGGACTATAACCTTGAAGCTTTCCTCAACTATAACCATACTTTTAATGCAATCCATACGGTGAAGGGTACTGCCGGTGTTTCCTACCTGGGCAACTCATCATCGGGACTGAATGGTACCGGATTCAACATCCCCAATAACTCCCTGGAGTTAGCGGATATCTCTGCCAACCAGGCCACCGGGGGATACCTCAACAATGTAGGATCCTTTCAGGTAAAGTCAAGACTGGCTTCAATATTTCTGCGGGCTGAATACGATTATCAGAAAAGATACCTGATATCAGCGATCATTCGAAGAGACGGATCTACACGCTTTGGGGAGAACAATCGATTCGGGTATTTCCCATCCATTTCAGGAGCCTGGATATTTTCTGATGAGTCATTTTTCACGATGCCGGCTTTCATCAGCTTTGCCAAGCTGAGGGCCAGCTACGGAATCTCAGGAAATGACAGAATAGGTGATTTCAGATACAGAGCCAGCTTAGGCGGAGAAGGAAACTACGTGTTTAATGATGCCATTGTGATCGGATCGGCCATTGGAGCTGCCGGTAACCCGGATCTGAAATGGGAAACTACCGAGCAAACCAATATCGGCTTAGATCTTACACTGTTTAACAACATTGATCTGACCGCCAACTACTTCATCAAGAATACCAAAGACCTGCTGTTTCAGCCTGCTGTCTCGGCCATCCTCGGTACTTATGGAGCAGGCAGCTCGCCACCGGTAGTCAATGGTGGGGACGTGAGGAATTCCGGACTGGAGCTTGATCTTGGATATGAAACAGTCAGTAGCAATGGCTTAAGTTTTGGGGCCACCTACAATGTCACCTTTATCAAAAATGAAGTTTTGCGAGTGCCTGAAGGGTTTGCGTTCATTCCGGGTGCAGCCTTCAGCGTGGGGGGTAATACTGCCACAAGGTTTCAAGCGGGTTTTCCCATTGGATATTTCATCGGCTATGAGACTGATGGTATTTTCCAGAATCAACAGGAAATTGCTGAGAGTAGCGTCACCCAGGCAGGTGCTCAGCCCGGAGATCTTCGATTTGTAGATCAAAATGGCGATGGAGTCATCAGTTTTGGCGACAATACCGATAAAACCATGATAGGTTCTCCTGTTCCTGACTTTACCATGGGATTAAACCTGAACGTGGGCTATAAGGGCATTGACCTATCAGCGAATATCTATGCGGCTGTTGGTCAGGAGATCATCAGAAATTACGAGCGTCAGCAGCCTTATGCCAATCAACTGGCTTATAACATCGCCAGGTGGACAGGAGAAGGCAGCACCAATGAGTACCCAAGGCTGACTACCGGGGCAACTCAGAATACAACTTTCTCAGACTTTTATGTGGAAGACGGATCCTATGTCCGATTGAAAAATGTGCAGCTGGGCTATACGCTACCCGCATCGCTCACCGAAAAAATCGGGATTCGCAGCCTCAGGCTATATGTTACGGCCAACAACCTGATCACACTCACCAGGTATCTGGGTTACGATCCTGATCTTGGATCGGGTGATCCTTTAAGTGCCGGTGTCGACAATGGCTTCTATCCGCAAGCCAGAATGTACATGGGTGGACTCAACATTAAATTTTAAAAAAGATGAAAAGAATTTATATATCATTAATCGTGGTTGCGGGCCTTTTGATCACGCCCGCTTGTGACGAAATGCTGGATCTGGAGCCCCAGTTTGCTCAGGATGCAGAAAGTTATTTCAATACACCAGCTGATTACGAGCAGGCACTGATCGGAGCTTACGATCTCCTTCAGACAAGTTATACAACCTACTGGATCGGCGAGGTCGCTTCCGACAATTCAATCGCCGGAGGCGAAAGTGTCAATGATTCAAGATCACTTCATGAAATTGACGAAATGACGCACAACCCGGTCAATCCATTGTTGCGCGACGTTTTGAGGTTCAATTTCGCAGGAGTCACCAGGGTTAATTTCCTGCTTGAGAACAAGGATAAACTTGATTTCACCGGTAAGGATAAGATCCTGGCCGAAGCTAAGTTCCTCAGAGCCTATTATTATTTCGAGCTGGTAAAGGTCTTTGGTGCAGTACCACTTATCGTGGATCGCAGGATTGGTATTGAAGAAGCTACTTCGATTGCAAGGACACCAGCCACCGAAGTGTATGCTCAGATCGAACAGGATTTAATGGATGCTGCGGCAGCCCTCGATTGGACAGACCCTGAAAAAGGAAGAGTGACCAAAGGAGCTGCCCTGGGATTGCTGGGACGGGTATATCTGTACCAGGACAAGTTTACTGAGGCTGCTACCGTGCTGGATGAAGTAATCAACGACGGACCTTACAGTACCATTACCATCACGGATAGCCAGGAGTTTTCTGACCTGTTCTCCGTAGCGGAAGAAGGAAATGCCGAATCTGTTTTTGAAATTGAGTACACCGGATTAGAGGGTGGTGGTTACGAATGCTTTGTGTGTCTCGAAGGAAATGTGGCCGTAGGTTTCAATGGCCCTTATCAATATGAAGGACCAGTATACCGGTCAGGAAACAGGTATAATGTGCCTACCCAGGATCTGTATGATTTCTATGATCCGTCAGATCTGAGGAGGGATGGTTCCATCCTGGATATCGAGGCCTTTAAGGCGGCTCAGCCCAATCCTGATGATATCAGCTACACACCTGGGGCTGGTGGTCATACCGGTTATTACAACAACAAATACATTCCACGGCAAAGTGAGACCGGTTTACCTGATGTGGTACTCACCAGTCCGGTAAATCACCGGGTGATCCGATATCCCGATGTATTGCTCATGGCAGCAGAAGCGCACAATCGAAAAGCTTCACCGGATGATGCAATGGCAAGAAACTATCTCAATGAGGTTAGAAACAGAGTGGGAATGGGTGACATCACGAGCTCAGGCACAGACCTCACCAATGCTATTTGGGCAGAACGTCGGTTAGAATTGGCAGGAGAAGGATTGAGGTTCTTTGACCTGGTGAGAACCGGTCAGGCTGCTTCCGAGATTGATGGTTTTGTTGCTGGAAAACATGAGTTATTCCCGATTCCACAGGTTGAAATTGATCTGGCGGGAGGAAACTGGGAGCAAAACCCGATGTATTAAAATATTAAAATCATTATCATGATGAAATCAATAAAGACAATCATACTAATCATACCTGTATTGCTCTTGCTGGCATGTCAGGAAGAGTTTGAATTGACCGAGACTCCACCGACGACAGAAGACGGAACAATCAGTGAGTCGACAGAGGGGACGGCGGGTCCGAATTATGTAGTGTTTACCAACACTTCCGAAGGGTTCATGAAGAAGTGGGACTTTGGAAATGGCACTACTGATGAAGGGGATGAGGTCACAGCTTATTATCCTTTTGCCGGTGAATACACCGTCACGCTGACAGTATTTACGAAAGGTGGATCTGTTACTACCACGCAGGTGGTGAACATCGACGAAACAGATCCTGAGATCTGCAATGTAGAGGTACTACAGCTACTCACGGGTGGTTGTGGAGTAGCCGAAGGCAAAACCTGGGTGATAGACAAAGACCGGGCTGGCCATTTTGGACTGGGTCCGGTGTCATCCTTTGGTCCGGATTGGTACCAGGCGGGTGCCAACGAGAAAGAAGGAGGAGGAATGTACGACGATGAATACACCTTTTATCTGAATCAGTCTGTTGCTGAGGTGGAAACCAACGGAAATGTTTTCATCAATGGCGGCCAGCAATCGAATTTTCCTGGGGCAACTGCTGCAGTGGGTGATTATATCGCACCTTATACAGCTCCTGAAGACATGAATTATGCGGTGACCACTGATGGTGAGGGCAACCAGTTTTTGAGCCTGACCAAAGGAGGATTTATCGGCTACGCAACGGGTGTGAGCACCTATCAGATCATGTCCATTAATGAAAATGAAATGTTCCTTCGGTTTACCGATCAGGTCAATGGCGAATTTGCCTGGTACCTGCGGTTGATCCGCAAAGGGTATGCACCAGTAGTGACTGACTTTTCATTTACAGTGGATGGAGGGGAAGTCACTTTTACCAATGCCTCCCAGAATGCAACTACTTATGAATGGGATTTTGATGACGGGAGCACAAGCACCGAACAAAGCCCGGTCCATACCTATGGCGGTGATGGTATCTATAAAGTGAAACTGACGGCCAGTGCCCCCGGGGAAAGCAAATCGGTAACCAAAGAGGTGACCATTGCCCTGGAGGCCATCACGGTGTTGACAGAAGAGCTGTTGACCGGTGGAGGATCCAAAGCCTGGAAACTGAAGCCGGCAGCGAATGCCTTTGGCATCGGACCAAATAAAGGAAGTCCGGAGTGGTTTCCGGGTTGGGGAGTAGATATATCGGCGGATCGCCCATGTCTGTTCAATGATCAGTTTATCTTCTCCACGGGCAATGTCTATGCCTACGATGCGGTGGGCGATATTTTCGGTGAAGGATATATGGGTGTTTCGGACGGTTGTCAGGACGAAGCCAACCTGACCGGCGATGCTGCACCATGGGCATCTGGCACGCATACATTTGCCTTTACGGCTGCCACGGATACGGATCCGGCTACCATAGCCGTAACCAGGACCGGTGCATTCATCGTGTTGCCTAAAGCTTATAATGGCGGAGAATACGCATCAGCCCCACCGGATACCGATGCCACAGTCACCTATGAAGTACTTAGCTACAACAAAGTAGGCAGCGATGAAGAGCTGGCATTGACGATCTCTGTCGGTGGCGGGTATTGGAGTTATGTATTGATACCGGCGGAATAACCTTTGTTGATGAAAGAAAAAGCATGTGGACTTTTTTTATTAGTGGGTATCCTCCTGGCTTCGTGTCAGGAGGATTCTCCCGCTGATGAGGTGCTGTTACCCTCAGATCTACAGGTAACCGTACAACACTCCACTGAAGAGCCCTATCAAATCAGCGTAACGGCGACTGCGCAAGAAGTGAATTTTTTCCGGTTTTACTTTGGCGAAGACGATCAATTCGTTGAGCAGAAGGAGGGAGCAATCACCTATGCATACAAAGCCGCCGGAGAATTTGAGCTGATTGTTCAGGCACACGCTACTTCAGATGCTTTCATTCAACATGCAGAAACGGTCACGATTGAGGAACCGAATCCTGCAGACCTGATCCCCGAAGACGGGTATACGACCCCAGCTTCATACGATGGAATGACATTGGTATGGGCCGATGAATTTGATGGGGATGCCCTGAATGAAGCTGACTGGACCTATGAGATCGGTACCGGATCCGGTGGATGGGGTAATAATGAGCTGCAGTACTACACAGACAAAAACACCTCGATGATTGATGGTCATCTGGTGATCTGGGCCCGTGAGGAATCCGTGGGAGGAAGTGCATACACTTCTTCCAGGATTGTTACAGAAGGAAGCAGGGAATTTCAATATGGCAGGGTAGACATACGTGCAGCCTTGCCGGAAGGACAGGGGATCTGGCCTGCCCTGTGGATGCTGGGAGCCAATTTTAAGGAGATCGGCTGGCCACAGTGTGGTGAAATAGACGTCATGGAGATGATTGGTGGTGCAGGCAGGGAAAACACTGTCCATGGTACTTTACACTGGTCCGCCGAAGGTGGTTATGCCACTTCCGGCAAGAGCTATCAGCTGGATCAGGGCGTGTTTGCAGATGCGTTTCATGTCTTCTCCATTGTCTGGACCGAGCAATCCATCCAGTGGATGGTAGACGATGTCCCTTACAATGAAATTGATATTACTGCTGCAGATCAGTCTGAGTTCAGAGCCCCATTCTTTTTCATCTTCAATGTAGCTGTGGGAGGCAATTGGCCCGGTAGTCCTGATGGTACCACCAGGTTTCCACAACTCATGGCAGTGGATTATGTCCGCGTTTTTCAACCCCTATAATTTTTTAATTTTTTTCCAGGATATTCATGCGTACCTATTTAATACTACTTGTTGCCATCAGTGCATCATCTTGTGCCTTCAAAGGCCCGAAAGCGGAAATTTATGACACATCAGCCACCTTTAATGAACTCATATGGGCTGATGAATTTGAACAAAAGAATCTGGATACTTCACGCTGGAAAGTCATCCTTGGTGACGGCTGCCCGGAACTGTGTGGGTTTGGTAACAATGAGTTGCAATATTATACGGATGCCTCCAAAAATCTCAGGCTTGAAGCGGGCAAGCTGATCATTCAGGCCTTTCAGGAAGCGCAGGGTTCCAGGTCCTATACCAGTGCCAAGATCGTCTCGGAAGGCAAGGGCGACTGGACCTATGGCAGATTTGAACTTAAAGCCCGGCTTCCAAACGGAAAGGGCACCTGGCCGGCCCTGTGGATGATGCCGACGCTCGAAAGGGCTATCCAATGGCCACAGGACGGTGAGATAGATATCATGGAGCATGTCGGGTATAACCCTGGGGTTGTTCATGGGGCGATTCATACCAAAAGTTACAATGGCATGCTGGGCACACAGCAGGTAGACAGCCTGAGTGTAGCTACGGCCTCAGATGAATTTCATGTATATGCATTAGAGTGGGAGCCGGACCGGCTGGCCTGGTATATTGACGAAACCAAATTCTTTGAGTTACACAAAAAGGACCTGAATGAGGCAGACTGGGTTTTCGATAAGCCCTTCCACCTGATCATGAACCTGGCTGTGGGCGGCAACTGGGGCGGAAGGTATGGCGTGGATGCATCGGCATTCCCACAGACACTGGAGGTAGATTATGTGAGGGTGTATCAATAGCCGCACAATAAACGCTAAGATTAGGGCCTGGGCAACAATGATTGCTCAGGCTTTTTTATTTGCAATATCAACTACTTGGCTAAACCGGTTTGGTATCATTCCGGTCATTTCATTCGTGGGAGGTCTCCACATTTGTGATATCTGCAAAATATTCACGTACCCACGCAGAATTCAATTTCAGTTTGAGCCGGAGATGCTCAATATTTGAATGGTAAGCCTGGTTTGTTGAATAAGTCATAAAGTACTTAGAGCCATGTAGTTACATTTTTTACTTATATTAGATAATAAGGAACCAGTGGGTAGTTTCGGTGCAGTGAGGTTCATTGTTATTTAATACACTAATAGCTAAACTCATGAAGAAACTCGCTTTTGCAGTATGCCTTGGCATGCTCAGTATTAGTCTTTTTGGCCAGCTGCCTAAAACACTAAGTTTTCAAGGATATCTCACCAATGCGGATGGCGAACCCATTACCAACAGTGCATTGGAAGTCTCATTCAGCTTATACACCCAGAAGACCGGCGGGTCACTCGTTTGGGGGCCTGAGACGCACGAGGTTAATGTGCAGAAAGGGATCTTCAATACCATTCTCGGGGCTTCGCAGATCACTGCCATCCCCCTGGATTTTGGAGGTAGCCTTACGTTTGACCAAAAGTATTTTCTGGAAATTGTCATCAACCCCGGTGGAACTGCGGAGACGCTCACCAGGATCGAGCTGACCTCCAGCATGTTTAGTCTGAGTACGCTGAATGCGACAAATATCACTTCAGGAACGCTATCCGGCGCACTGTTGGATGAAGTGGATGCTTCCATCCTCTCCGGAAGCGTTGCCATTGCCAATGGGGGGACCGGTGCTGCAGATGCTACTTCTGCCAGGACCAATTTGGGGTTGGCCATTGGGTCAGACGTTCAGGCTTATGATACGGATCTCGATGACCTGGCCGATGGAGTGTTGACAGGCTCAAAAGTCGGAACAGGTATTGATGCCGCTAACATCACTACCAATGCTTTAGCTGTGACGAACGGCGGTACCGGTGCTGCAACCGCCACAGCCGCAAGGGATAACCTGGGACTGACCATAGGCGCTGATGTGCAGGCCTACGATGCCGACCTCACCACCTATGCCGGCATCACACCGGGCACGGATATCCAGACGTTTTTAGGATCTGTCAACAACTCCACTGCCCGGTCTAATCTGGGGCTTGCGATTGGAACGGATGTTCAGGCATTTGATACTGATCTCACCACCTTCGCAGGGATTTCCCCAAGTATTAATATTCAGGAGTTGCTTAGTTCTGCTGATTACGATGCCGCCAGAACCAATCTGGGGTTGGCCATAGGTAGTGATGTACAAGCCTATGATGCAGATCTTACTTCATTTGGGACCATTACACCCAGTGCTAACATTCTGGACTTTTTAGGATCAGCAAATTATCTTACTGCACGGAACAAACTCGGATTGTTAGTAGGGACAGATGTACAGGCATACGATGCAGACCTCACTACCTATGCTGGCATTACACCCAGCACTGATGTACAAACCCTGCTGAGTTCTGCAAATAATACAGCCATTCGGTCAAATATTGGGTTGGGATCTATCGCAGCCCAGAATGCCAATTCAGTAGCTATTACAGGAGGTAGCATTGGTGGGATTACTGACCTGGCAGTTGCTGATGGGGGTACGGGAGCCAGCAATGCTGCAGGGGCCAGGACCAATTTGGGTTTAGAAATTGGCACCAATGTGCAGGCAGCAGATGCTGATCTCGCTGACCTTGCCGATGGCAGCCTCACAGGAACAAAAGTCTCACCGAATTTTGGATCTCAGAATATTGCTACAACCGGAGCTTTGGGTGTTGGCGGTTTCACTACGCTTGGTAATGATGCCAGTGCACCGGCGATTAAAATGATAAAATACACAGGGACGACCTCGTCTAGCCAGGGTGGGGAAGCGCTAATAGCCCATGGGTTGACAACTTCAAAGATTTTATCGGTATCTGTTATTGTAGAGGCCTCATCGACTTTCCAGGTACATCCCGGCTACACCAATAATGCCGGTTATCAATTCAATTGGTATCTGACAGGAACTCAAATTAGAATTTGGAACACTTCAGCTAATTCCGCAAATATTTTATCTAAACCAATCAGAATCCTTGTCACCTATGAAGAATAACCTAATAATCCTTTTCCTGGTTTTGTCAGTTTTGAGTATTGAATCGACAAATGCACAGGCAAATCTGGAAATAACTGTTCCATCAGGATGTGAAACGGGAAGTTGTTTTGTTGATTACCCTTTAAATCCTATTGAGGCTGGATTAAGCGATGTGACAACTGTGACGATAACGAATAACAACCCGGGAGGTGCTCCATTATCCGGTTCTTATGAGGTAATTTCCTTTACCGGTGCTCCTACTTGTTCCGAATGTGCCTATTTTTCCTTTGTAGGAGGAGTTTCTACCTTCACCTTGAATTTCGGTGATACACAGGATATTGAAATAATGTTTTCACCGCCTGTGGATGTTCCAACCTTAGGTGGAATTGCTGTCAAATTGAGGATCACAGTAAGTAATGATGAATCCACTATTGGACCAAACTATCCCGATGCAGATGGCACTACCAGTGAATTAGATGTAGATATCAGAGTAGATGGGGAGGTCAAAAAAACCTCCATCAACTACAGCATTGTCCTTGACAGAAGCGGCAGCATGCAAATAATGGAGGCCGATGGGCTGGGAGGATTCAAGCGTCGGATTGATCTTGTTTCGGAAGCTGCAGATTATTTTCTTGGCCTGGAGTATCTAAGGGTTGAAGATCTTTCGAGCGGCTTTCCCGGTGATAAAATCGGGATTGTGAAATATAATAATAGTGTTGATGGTACCTACCTGCCCTTATCAACCGCAACGAATACTTTGTTGTCGGATGCCCAGACTAATCTGGTAAGCACAGCAGCCACAAATGACATTGCGTTCATCAGGCCTCAGGGAAGTACTGCAACTGGAAACGCAGTCATTGAATCTATCAATACCCATTTGACAACAGTTGCGTCAGGGGATGAGCAAAATGTAATCATTATGTTATCTGACGGATATGAAAATACCGGATCACTGATTACAGATGTAGGTGCAGGATCAGTCAGTGATGAGATCACTTTGCGACCGGATATCAATATTTATTCTATTGGGATGGGAAATGCCAATATGGCATCACTTGAACAGTATTCCAATCTATCCGGTCTGGCGGCACCACAAACTTTCTATTATGACCCCACTTTAGACCCCATGGCATTGAATAGTTTCTTCTTTAAGATCTATCAGAATGCCATCGGATTGGCAAGTGTTATTGACCCCACTTATTACGTGAACCTGGTCTCTGAGGATTGGGTAGATATCGCTGAAGCAACAATATCCTCTTCTGATCAGCAGATCACTATTTCCATTACCTATCCGGAAGAAATTGGTGATGTAACAGATTTCCGCATTATCCAACCTTCCGGAGTTACCCTGGCTGAAGGTGATATTGATGGAGTGAACACCGTGAAGGTGGAGGGAAGGAATCATATTATTTATCAGGTTACCTTTTCATCTGCAGCAGATCCGACAAGCTATGTAGGCGAGTGGGAATTACAGGGTAAATCAACATCTGAAGAAAGATCAGATGTCAATTTGACTAATGTGCCGGTAGGTTTTGCGGTTGCATCCCTTTCAGGTTTAACCATAGATGTGAATGCTGGAACCGGAGACATTCAGCCTGGTGATGAAATCGTGATAACTGTTGAACCTGAAGACAGCTCAAACCCGGATAATGAAGTAGAAATAGAGGACATCGATGTATCAGTTACAACACCGGATGGTAAAGAGGTAGGGTGTCCCCCTGAAAGGGACCCGTGTGGCACTTATGTTGTCAAATTTCCTTACACTCACAAAAAGGGGATCTACGAAGTATATGTGAAAACTACTCTTAGAAACTCAAAAGGTGAGCTCACCATGCGCGATGCTTATCAACAGGTAGTAGTAAGCAAAGAAAAAGAGATTCTGGCATCAGATACACAACCATGCCTGGCTTGTAAGTGGATTCAGATATTGATTGTCATTAGCATCATTATTTTCATACTTCTGCTCATACTTCTGCTTAGAAAAAGAAAAGGATAATGGTCATAATCAAATCCATATTATTCATCCTGACCCTTGGGTATTTCCTTCTCCCGGAAGCTAATTCCCAGCATGTCCTGCAATCCTCGTCTGTGAACAACGGGACACAAAAGGCGACAGGATCCAGCTATGTCATGGTGCCATCCGTAGGACAGCAGGTGACAGGTAAGGGTACCTCCTCCGGACATATTATGACGATTGGATTTTTGCCAACTGCCATCCCGAGGCAGGCCGAACTAACTTTACAAAGCTCTCTTGATATATCACCGGATGAGGTGGCTCCGGGGGGAAGTACGAGCGTGACGTTTACCTTGTATAATACCGGTGCGGTGGACATCAATGCTGACATCTCTGCGGAAGTATATCTTTCGGTCAACAGTACCTTCGAACCGGAAGATACGCGCCTGGACAGTTTTGCCATCACGACCGACCTGGCCACGGGAGCTTCTTTCGATTTCCCGGTGGGAAGCAATACGAAGAACCTGGAGATCTCTTCTTCCACATCCGTGGGTGCTTACAACCTGTTTGTGGTGCTCTATACATCCGTTCCGATCGATGAGATCAATCCGATCAATGTGTTTGGGGTGCCCATCACCATTGCTAATGTCACTTCAGTAGATACCGATCCACCGGTAGTTACCAATCCATCGGATGAATTCGGGGCCACCATATCTGCTACCGTTACCGATGGAGGTTCAGGGGTCGCTACGGCCATGCTGTACTACAAACCCATTTCCGGTACTGATTTTGAGTTCATAGAAATGACGGCTGGTAGCGGCAATACTTATACAGTTGGTACAGAGGAAGCCTGGGCAGATGAGTTGGGGATGGAAGGTTATATCATCGCCGAAGATGCAGTGGGGAATACAACAGAAAGTCCGGTGCACTTTTTCCTTTACAAAGCAGTGCCGGAGGATGCCGCTATCCCTTTTGCGGGAGCCAGTTTCGATGGTAAGACGAGCACTTACCGAATGTTTTCCATCCCCTATGACCTGGGAAATAATAATCTTGTGAGTGATGTGTTCTCAGAGGCACTGGGAGAACAAAATCAGGATACCTGGCGGGTTTTCCACTACAATGGGCAAACAGAATATCTGGAACTCAGCACCAGCAGCCGTATCGATCTGGGGAATGCATACTGGTTCAATACTGTAAGGAAGGATTTTACCATCAATATTGACGAGGGTACTGCAGTAGGGAGTAATCAGGATAACCCTTTCACCAAAACGTTCAGGCAAGGCTGGAATCAGATCGGTAACCCATATCCTTTTGAAATCAGCTGGGATGCTATCCAGGCAGCAAATCCGGATCGGGTTCTGGGTTCTGCCCATGGGTTCAGTAATGGTTCCTATCAGACCACCAATACCCTTGCTCCCTGGGAAGGTGTCTTCGTCTTTTGTGAAACTGCCGGTACAGTGAGCTATCCGATCTCCTCAAAAGCAGCTGCCAGAACGGTAGCGGAAAGTGATGAAAATTTTGCCTGGAAGCTTGACATGAAGCTCACCCTGGGTGCACAGACACAGGTTTCCAGTGTGGGTATGTCGGAAGAAGCACTGGTCGGAAAAGATCGTCTGGATGAGATTGCTGTCCCCCGGTTTATCTCTTATCTGGAAATGACCACCCACCATCCGGAATTCTTTGCACCCCATTTCACCAGTGATATTGTGCCGTTGGCCAATGGATATGAATGGACCTTTGAAATGGCATCGGATAAGACCTCAGGCCAGGCCAGTATATCCTGGGATGCTGAAAAGCTTTTAGCTATGGAGGGTACATGCTTCCTGGTGGATCAGACTACCCTGGAGGTCATCGATATGCGTATGAATTCATCCTATGCTTTTGACTGGGAAAATGGTAAGAAGTTCAAAGTAGTCTATGCACGGGATGGGGAGCTTACCACTTCAGCGAACCAGATTGGTGGTGTCTATCCTAACCCGTTTCACCGGGAGCTGTCCATTCCTTTGATGGTGACCCATAAAAAAGAGCATCTGGATATCCGGATCGTGAATGTTAGCGGACAGATGGTTTTTAGGGAAATTAAAGCCTTTGAACGCGGAGGCAAGCAACAGTATCAATGGTCGGGGCTTGATCAGCAGGGTCATGAATTGCCTGACGGACTGTATATCATCCAATTGGAATGGCCGGATATTTCCAAAACGATCAGAGTCATTAAATCAAGCAAGCTATGAAAAACCGGATCATCTACCTTTTATCAATGATGTTGATGGGCTTGAACAGTGTGGCACAGCAATTTGATATCACCATCATTGAGCAAACCCAGGATAACCTGATCGTTCACTAC
The DNA here is from genome assembly GCA_965228595.1 of Cyclobacteriaceae bacterium. Lineage (GTDB taxonomy): Bacteria > Bacteroidota > Bacteroidia > Cytophagales > Cyclobacteriaceae > UBA7330. The sequence continues at coordinate 3,409,800 of OZ245828.1, forward strand.
GACCTGTTAGATACCACGCAGGACAGGACATATTCCATCTATCTCTATCTGCTCACAGATAGCACCATTGCACCTGTAAAAGAGGTGATCGGTGATGTGGGCCTGGAGGTCAGGCCCGGGATCAATAACCGGATCACCTGGAATGCCCGAAAAGAGCTGGGGTCAGACTTTAAAGGTAAAATCGAGTTGGAAGTGAGAGGTAAAGTGTATGTACCCTTCATTGAGTTTGAGGCGTTTCCTGAAAACCAGGTGCTGAAGCGGGGGAAGAGCTACACCTTTGCCTGGTCAGGCAGGTCAAGTTCGAACATCCTGGAGTTTAAGCTGTACCGGGGAGAGGAGCTGAAAGCGGTCTTGCCAGAAGTGGCCAATACGGGAGACGCCAACATCGAAATGCCCACCTCAATAAAGCCCGGAAAATACCGTTTTTATATTACTGATTCGAGGAATAAAGACCAGGAGGTTCATTCCCCGGTCTTCATTGTTAAGCCTCGTGTTCCTTTTTTGCTAAAAGTTGTCCCACTGGTAATAGCCGGAGGGGTTGCTACCTATTTCATCACGAGAGAAGAACAGAAAAAACCTTCTGATGTGGAAGGTCCACCGGCTGTCCCGGAAAATTGAGAAAGGAGAATCGCCATGAAAAACATTACATTACTTATTATCTTATTCCTACCCCTTTGGGTCAGTGCCCAAAGCTTTGTAGAGAAGTCAAACGCTATTCAACTGGACTTCACCAAAGAAGTCAAGCATACCACATTGCCTGAGATCATCTGGGAGACGCCCCGGATCGAGTCGTCATTCAGCACAGAGAAAAGCATCATGCTCGAAGCCCGGATCAAATCCAGCGTAGAGCTGAGCTCGGTGAAGCTGGTGCTGAATGTGAAGGGGCAGACCGTAGAAAAAGAGATCTCCATCGGCGCGTTGCAAAACAGTTTCAACTTTGAACAAAAGCTTAACCTGTTGGACGGATCAAATGTAGTAGAGCTTGTTGCGGTCAATAAGGATGGCGGAACGGTCAGCAGCAAAAGAAGTATCCTACACGGGACGGATGACATTACCTCCACAGTTGATGCCAACAGAAAGGACTATGCACTGATCATTGCTACAGATGAGTATGAAAACTGGGGGGATCTGAATAACCCCATTCATGATGCCAATACCATTGAGACCATCCTCAAGGAGAAGTATGGATTTGAGACAGAAAAGATCATCAATCCCACCGTGGAAGAAATTAATGATGTGATCTATGAGTACAATACCAAAAGATTCAATCCACAGGATCAGTTGTTGATATTTGTTGCCGGACATGGGTATTTTGATGATACACTGGAGGAGGGATATGTAGTCGCATCAAATTCTTTAAAGAATGATAAAGGAAGAACCACTTATCTGTCTCATAACCTTTTAAGGGTAAGGATTGACAATATCAAGTGTGAACACATCATGCTGGTGATGGATGTATGCTTTGGTGGAACTTTTGATCCATCCATGACCAGAAGGAGGGGAGAAGCAGTAGAAAAAGAAGATGCTGATTACCTGGTAAAAAAATTAACTAAAAGGACGCGTAAATTTTTGACCAGTGGAAGCAAAGAATATGTTCCGGATGGACGTCCCGGGATGCATTCTCCTTTCGCTGAGAAATTCATATTGGCACTCAGGGAAGTTGGGGGTGGAGAAGGACGGATCCTGTCTACCTCTGAGTTGGTTCCCTATTTCCTCAGGTTACCCACAGAGCCCCGCTTTGGAAGCTTTGGCTCCGATGAAGCCAACAGTGACTTTGTGTTTGTGGCCAAGCATTGATAGAAATAGATCAGTAAAGTTGAAAAGGCCAGCTTGCGAATGATAGTTGGAAGTTGTGTTTCATTAACCCAGACTGAACAAGAGTAATTTTTGGATTCGTAGGTAAAACAAGGGCAAATATTTCATATATTTACACGTGTTTAATAAACAGGGCTGTGTAAAGGCCTTGATAAAGGTCAACAAAATGCCTTTTGATCCTGAAAAGCCATATAACGATTTACCTCCCCTTCCACCGGGCATTGAAATTGAAACTAAAAAGATCTTAAAAAAAAGTATCTCAGCAAGTCGCCAGCTTTCAGAGTTAAACGGAGCTATCACAAAGCTTCCAAACCCACATTTGTTTATAGATAGTATAAACCTTCAAGAAGCACGTGATAGTTCTGCAATAGAAAATATAATTACAACTCGAGATGAGTTATTCAAGGCTTCAATTGCTGATAAGAAAATTGATAATCCTTCAACAAAAGAGGTTCTTCATTACAGATATGCTCTAAGGTATGGGTTTGAGGAATTGTCAGCACGACCTTTTCTAACAACTAATTTGTTCGTATCAATCGTGCAAAAAATTAAACAAAATAAAGCTGGTATTCGAAACACTCCGGGAACTAGGCTCAAGAATTCCATTGGTAAAATTATTTATACTCCTCCTGAAGGAGAAGAACTTATCCGTCAAAAATTAAAACAGTTGGAAGACTTCATCCATAATCCGGACAATATAGATGCTTATAATATTGATCCATTAATCAAAATGGCTCTAATTCATTATCAGTTTGAGGCAATCCACCCATTTTCAGACGGGAACGGGAGAACGGGAAGAATTTTATTGGTCCTATATCTTCATTTTTCAGGACTATTAAAATTGCCAGCATTGTATCTAAGTAAATTCATTATTGAAAACAGGGAGGACTATTATCGAAATCTAAGGGAAGTAACTGAAAAAGGTAATTGGGAGAATTGGATAGTGTACATGCTAGAAATGATCGAACAAACTGCATCTGAAGGACTTAGGACTATTGAGAGTATTGAAGAATTAATGCAGACAACAGGTAACAAATTACAATTGGAGTACCCCAAAATTTACTCCATAGATTTACTTCATGTAATTTTCAAACTACCATACACTAAACGCCAATTTTTGGTTGAAGCTGGGTTGGGAAATTTAAAAACAGTTGGTACTTACTTAAAAAAACTTGAATCCGCTGGATTTCTTAAAAGCGAACAAGTAGGTAAAGAAAAACTCTATCTGAACGAACCTCTAATGCAACTTTTAAGTGTGGATAAATTACCTTCTGAGCCAATTCCTCCTGGATTTAAAAATGATTTTCTCGAATTGAAACCTAAAAACACAAAAACAACGGGAAAAGAGAATGTTGAAGTTGAAACAGAATTTGAAATTAATAAAGATTCAAGGTTTATATTATTAGTTGAATCTGCAAATGAGAAACAACAATTTGTAGTGTATTTATCTATAAGAACAGATAGAAATGATCATAAGTGGATTGGATTTGGAAATGTACATGATATTATTAATCAATATCAATCTGAACATGTCTTTCGAATTGGATACCCAAATTCAACAAGCTATAATATAACAGAGAATATTCTAGATAAAATCAGAGAAAGCGGATTGACTTTGGACGGCAATCCTCAAATGATTGACAAAATAAGATTCAGAAGTGATATTGATGATGAATTAACAATAGATTATTTCTATAAACTTTTAAATTAAGGCGAAACACAAACAGGCGCTAAAAATGAATATGCGAACTGAGCACTTGGAAAAGTATCACCCCCTATCACCCAATTGTTTTTCACTTGTGCGTTAATAGGTTCCTTCTGCTGCTCAGTTTTACCGGGTGACTGAAATTTAATTCATCCCTTATTGCATTACCCAGATTCTGCCATATCCTTCTTTCTGCACACCTGTTTGATGGAAATGCCTTAGATTTATCAGAGATATAAGTAGTTATGTTGCACTTTTTGCAACATTGAAAAATGTTACCAGCCAAAAACTGCATGGCGAATAGAAACCACTTTACCAACAAGTTTTCAACTAAATCTGACCAAGAACTGCAAACCATTCTAGAGAGTCAACATCATGTTGAAGAAGCCAAACTTGCTGCAAAGTGGATTCTTGAGGAACGCGGTGAACAGTCTAACTATCAGCCACTATCCCAACCAACAAAAAAGGAACATAAGCCTTGGATACTCGGTAAGAACCCAGATCCAAGTAAACGGCACTATTGGTGGAGATTGCTTGCTTTTGGAGTTACATACATTATCGTTCCATTCTATTTCAACTTCCAGAGCCTCATAACTAATAAAAACTCCTTAACTGAGCTTAAAGGAACAATTCGCAACTCGGAAGTAATTGTCGATAATGTGTCGAGCAGAAATCGTATAGGCTATGAAGCAAAGAGCCGAAGAGTAACTTTGTATTTCAGCTTAAATGAACATCAAAAATTGTTCAAACTTGTGGAGAACATCGGGCAAGATTACTCACATGATGAGTACAACCGAATTTCGAACCTTTTGAAAAAATCTCAAAGCGTTGTGGTTTGGATCAACCAGAACGAACTGGAAAGCAATCAACCAAAAGTCTTTCAAATTGACGTTAACGAACGAACAATCTTAGATTTCAACACCGTAAAGTCTGAACCCTCTGGAATATTCATTTTCACCCTTTTTCTCGGAATTGGAATGACTGGTTTTGCGCTCTATAGCAGATACCCTGAACGAACGCGAAAAATATTAGGACTGAAATGAATCGGCTGGTAACATATGCTATGAATGAATGGGGTTTTATAGGTCAGGAATGATTGGTGGCACTTGAAAAGTCCGCCACTAATTGTAAATTTAAACAACGGTGTGGCTGTGTGCCAGAGGAAAGGTTAGCGCTTTCTAATCCCCACTCATCATAGCTTGGCATTTGGCAGTAAATTTGAGAAAACCGACAAACAAAAAAGAGTATCATCATTATGAAATTAACCAAACTCATTCAATTAGGAATTTTTATTTTGGTCTCTTCATTTTCACTGATTAGCTGTGATAATGAAGTTGTGGATAAATCCTCGGCAGTAGAAGAATTAAGGAAAATGGAACAACTTCAAGTACAAGGAATTCTTCAAAAAGATTCAACCATTATTAGAAAAATACTTGCGAATGACTTAATTGTCAATGCACCTAGTAATACTGTAGTTGACTTAAATATGGCTATGGAAGCTTTAAAACTTGGATATATTGATTATACCTCTTATGAGCAGAAAATTGACGAAATAAAAATTATTGAAAATATCGGAATTGTAATGGGTTTAGAAACAGTAATGCCGACTGGTTTAACTGGTAAAGCTGGAACTGCAGAAAAAAGACGGTTTACAGATATTTGGATGTACAAAAATAGCCAATGGGTAATGATTGCAAGACAGGCAACAAATATCTCTGTTGAATGACTATAAAATTACCATCCCAGCAGCGTCTTTCCTTGGGCTAACCTTTATCGCGCAAGTGTTTTTCACTTGTGCGATAATTGCATTCTCCTCTCCATGGCTTGTCCCCTGACAAGCCAATAAGCCGTCTGACATCAGGAGGTTTAAAGGGGTACGACTTTGGAAGCAGAAAATGTTTTTTAGTGAACTATAATGCCCGGAAGTAACTTCCGAGTCAGGTAATGCAAACTTTAAGTGAACTGAGTGCTAGTTGTCCCGGAGCTTTTCAGCAACACTATCGTAGTATTCTTGAGTAAGTTTCTCAGTCCACTCTGTAGGTGAACTACCATAAACGGCGATGTAAGAAACGGAACTGCTTGCCGAAGAACTATGCCAATGTTCAGTATCCTTGACACATTTTATTACGTCACCTTCCTTCATGAGCATTGGCTCTTTTCCTCGCTCCTGGTAATAACCTTCGCCCTCAATAACTATGATAATCTGAGCCGTTGCGTGTTTATGCCAGTCTAATGTTGAGTTGGCAGTAAAAGTGGCCTGGGTAACATTGTAATCAACGTCATCTCCAGCCTGAACCAACATATTCAACCAAGCTTCGCCAATATGATGTGTGTTGGGTGCTTTGAATCCTTCATCCAAATACGAGCTTACAGGGTACTTAGGTTCTTGAGCTTGAGATAGCAAGGGAACGAGAACAACAAGAATTATTGACAGCTTTTTCATCGATAAATTTTTGAATCAAATTAGTACAACTAAGACGAAACTGCAACGAAAAACGCCATAGAACATACACTACCGATTTGCCAAACTGTCTCATTGCCCACTCCAATACACCTTCCCAGGCTTAACCTTCCCAGTTGCGTCTTCTTTGGGATAATCAGACTCCCCCCTGACAGGCCAACAACATGAATTGCCTCACTATGCACCTACCGGCCGATATTCGTTGGTGAAAACACAGTGAAAACACCAACGAAGGCAACAGAAGTTGCAGAGAATTCTTTATCCTGGTCCCGGGCATTAATCATGCTTCTCCACCCTAACCCGGATTGATTTGCTAATGGGCGTATTGCTCTTTTCCGCAAAATGATTAATCGGAACAAGCATATTGGTTTCCGGAAAATAAGCACCCAGGTTTCCCTGAGGGATTTTGTATGGGATGACTTTGAATTGTGTGGCCCTGCGCTCCTGACCATCGTAATTGCTAACCAGATCCACCACTGATTGGGCTTGCAGATTATGCGATTTCATATCCTCCTTATTCATTAGCACTACACGACGTTCATTGTAAATACCTCTATAACGATCATTCAGACCGTAGATGGTTGTATTGAACTGATCATGAGAACGGATCGTCATCAGGATGAATTCGCCTTGTTGTAAATCATGTTTTGCCAGCTTTCCGGGAGAGAACTTTGCCTTTCCACCAGGTAATTTTGAAAAATCTCCCTGCCGGGCATTGTTTGGCAGGTAAAAACCAGTTCCCCCGGATCGACCGGAGTAATCTTCGAATCCTTTGATTACATCTTCAATTTTTCTTCTGATGAGATCATAATCGCGGCCCAGCTCATGCCAATCAACTGAACCATGACCATCGAAATAACTTGCTGCAATACCCGCAACAATTTCCGGCTCGCTCATGAGCATTTCACTTGCTGGTTCAAACCTCCCCTGAGATCTATGCACCTTGCCCATGCTATTTTCCACGGTCACATATCTTTGTTTACCTTCACAAACATCAGTCTCTGACCTTCCCAGTGTTGGCAATATGATGGACGATTTCCCGGTGACCAGGTGGGTCCGATTTAGCTTTGTAGTAATTGAAACAGTCATGTCACAATTCATCAGGGCTTTAGCCGTGTAGGCTGTATCTGAAGCGGCGGAAAGAAAATTACCCCCCAACCCCATGAAAAATTTTGCTTTGCTTTCATACATGGCCATAATGGAATGGACGGTATCCAGCCCTTTTTTCTCAGGTGGGTCAAAGCCAAATACTTTTTTTATGGATTGATTCAATTCAGGGGACACGTGATGCATAATCCCGACTGTCCGATCCCCCTGTACATTGCTATGACCCCGAACAGGACATGTTCCTGCACCTTTTTTCCCGATACTCCCCTTCAGCAATAGCAGATTGACGCATTCCCTGATATTATCCACCGCATTATAATGCTGAGTCAGCCCCATGGCCCAGCAAATAATGATTCGCTGTCTTGATGCCAGTAACGTAACCGCATCCTCAATGCGCTCAGGTGATACACCGCACATATCAAGAAGCTTTTCCTCATCATGTTTATCCAGGTCAGTAATCAGTTCCTGATACCCCGATGTTAATTCTGAGATGAAATCCTGATCAAAAATCTTTTTTCCTGATCTTTCAAGACTTAGCAACCGCTTCTGGATGAGCTTGAGTAATGCCACATCCTGATTAATTTTTACCTGAAGGAATACATCTGTGAGGACAGTTCCCTGACCCAAAATTCCCCCTATCTCCTGAGGATTCTTAAATCGCATTAACCCGGCTTCTTCCAGTGGATTGATGGCAATAATCTTACCCCCATTTTGCTTACACTTTTGCAAAGCCGACAACATCCGGGGATGGTTTGTGCCCGGATTCTGCCCGATAACGATGATTACTTCTGCCTCGGGAAAATCATCTAATGTAACCGACCCTTTGCCAATCCCAAGTGTCTCAGTTAATGCAACACCACTGGATTCATGGCACATATTGGAACAGTCAGGCATGTTGTTGGTCCCAAAAGCCCGCACAAACAGTCCATAAAGAAAAGCAGCTTCATTGCTTGATCTTCCGGATGTATAAAATATGGCCTCATCAGGTAATGATAAACGATGTAACTGGGATGCTATTTGTTCGAATGCCTCTTTCCATCCGATAGGTTCATAATGTTTTGAATGCGGTTTAAGAATAAATGGCTGTGTGATCCGCCCTGCTTTACCAATTTCATAATCAGACCATCCGGATAATTCCTCTACATCATGCTTTTTGAAAAAAGCTATATCGACGCGTGATTCTGTAGCCTCTTCTGCTAATGCTTTAGCTCCATTTTCACAATACTCTCCCAATTTTGAGCGCTCTTCCGGATCTGGCCATGCACAGCCGGGACAGTCAAAGCCTTCCTTTTGATTCATTTTGGAAAGTTTCTTCAGACCTTGATATAGACCCAATTCTTTCTTGGTGTGTGCTAAGGCTGCTAAAATTCCCGGGACACCGGCAGCATAATCTGTTGGGGATTTGATCTGCAAATTTTGAAATTGTATGTTCCCGGTAATGGAGATATTTCGATGGTTTAGCTTATTCATTGAATTGAAGGTTGTTTATTCTTATTGGGCATCAGGAGTGTTAAACCATTATTTTAAGGTTATAAGTTAGAAAGATTGATTATATTGATGAGAGAACATCATTAAAATTTTCACCAACCCAAAACCCCAAAACTTATGTCATCTAACAGAGGAATCGCTTACATTAAACCCGGTGTGGTAGAAGTACAGAACATCGCATTCCCGGAATTGGCACTAGGAGATCGAAAATGCCATCACGGAGTTATTTTAAAAATTGTTTCCACCAACATCTGCGGAAGCGATCAACACATGGTCAGGGGGCGGACAACGGCTCCGGAAGGATTGATTCTTGGACATGAAATTACCGGGGTGATACTGGAGAAAGGCAGGGATGTGGAGTTTTTAGAAGTTGGTGACCTGGTGTCAGTACCTTTTAATATCGCTTGTGGTCGATGCAGGAATTGCAAGGAACAACAAACAGGTATTTGTCTGAATGTGAATGACGCGCGACCTGGTTCTGCATATGGTTATGTGGACATGGGGGGTTGGATTGGTGGCCAGGCAGAATATGTGATGGTGCCATATGCTGATTTCAATCTTTTGAAATTCCCAAACAAGGACCAGGCAATGGAGAAGATCCGTGACCTGACTTTGCTATCAGATATTTTACCTACCGGCTATCATGGTGCTGTAACAGCAGGGGTCAGACCCGGCATGGTAGTATACGTCGCTGGGGCAGGACCAGTGGGATTGGCATGTGCAGCTTCCTGTCATCTTTTGGGAGCAGCGGTAGTGATTGTTGGTGATATGATTCCCGAGAGGCTGGAGCAAGCAAAGAGCTTTGGTTGCGAAGTGGTTGACTTAAGAAAAGATGCAACGTTGGCTGAACAAATAGAAGCCATCGTTGGGGTGCCTGAAGTCGATTGTACTGTGGATTGCGTAGGCTTTGAGGCGAAGGGACATGGACATGACAGTAATCACGAGCAGCCTGCAACAGTATTAAACGCGGCGATGGAAGTGACACGTGCCGGCGGAGGTATTGGTATTCCGGGATTATATGTTACGGGTGATCCGGGCGGCATAGATGATAATGCTAAAGTGGGTAACCTAAGTATCAGAATTGGATTGGGTTGGGCCAAGTCACATCATTTCCATACAGGCCAGTGCCCGGTAATGACCTATAACCGTGACCTGATGCAGGCCATTTTATATGACAAAATTAAAATAGCCGATGCGGTAAATGTTCAGGTGATTACACTTGATGAAGGACCGAATGGTTATAAGGATTTCGATAAAGGTGCTGCCAAGAAATTTGTGATAGATCCTCATGGAATGGTGCCCGCATAAGACAGGTTTGAAAAACATACCGGGATATTTTAGCTACTGTTTTATCTTGCCGGATTGGTATTGAGAGTGGGCTGATCGACATGTCCTGCAAGATATGTCTGACCACAGATAAAAGTGATTTCCAAATCCCGTAAAATTAACGGTTTACTCCTTTTCAATGTCGAGATTACCTTAGCCTCCTGGCAAGCATCGTAATGATGCTCCAGTTGTTGTTTTACTGATCGAAAAAAGTACCGTCACTGCGTACTCCTAGCTAAGCTGAAGCTATGCGAAGACAAGGAATGAAATGCAGTGAAGCAGTCTCAATCCCTCTTTATCGCCCAAGTGTTTTCTCTTGTGCGATAAAGTGATTCCTCTCTCCATGGCTTGTCCCCTGACAAGCCAACAAGCCGTCTGACATCAGGAGGTCTAAGGGGTACAGACCTTGGAAACAGAAAATACTAGTTAGTGAACCACAATGTCCGGAAATAACTTCCGAGCCAGGTTATGACGGTTCTAATGTTTACTCTGACTAGTGGTTATTTTAAATATCACACTTGACCCATATATACATATTTGATATTTTAGGACATTCTAACCAACCACTATCATGATCATCTACAACATCCACACGCACATCTTCACGGTGAAGAATGTGCCCAACAATTTTTTACCCCTGGGACTCAACCATATCCTAAAACCTGACATCATCCGTAAACCGCTTTCTTGGATATTCAGAAAGGCCATTCCATTTACTGATAGAGACTTCATAGAACGCTATGTAAACTTCTTAAAGATCTCTTCCAACAAATCCCAGGAAGATGTTTTTAACATTCTTAAAGGTTACTACCCACAAAAAGGATCAGATGCGACAAAATTTGTAATCCTTCCCATGGATATGCGGTACATGGCTGCCGGCAAAGTCCCGGAATCCGTAGACACCCAGCATCAGGATTTGGCTACGCTGAGGGATAAATTCCCGGATACAATCATCCCCTTTGTGGCCGTAGACCCCAGAAGCGTAGATGACAAGAATGGAGATGACCCACTCGCCTTTGCCAAGAAATACATTGAGGTATATAAGTTCAAAGGGATCAAGCTCTATCCACCTCTGGGATATTATCCCACAGATGAAAGATTGTACCCTGTCTATGAATATGCTGAGAAGAACAACATTCCAATGCTCAGCCATTGTTCCAGGGGAGGTGTCCACACCAAAAAAGTGACTAAGGATATGCTAAAGACGCACCCCTGGAGATCAACTCCGCTCAAGAAATCGAAGGCCAAGGTGTTTAGTGACTACTTTACGGAGCCAGAAAACTATCGCCAGGTGTTGAAGGATTTTCCCAAACTTAAGATTTGTCTGGCTCACTTTGGAGGAGACATAGAGTGGGACAAGTATCTGTTTGAGTCCTGGGACCCTAATGGGTCAGCAGAGAAATCCTGGCTTGCCACCATTGTTGACCTCATGAAGGAGTTTCCCAACCTTTATACCGACATCTCCTCCACACTCTTTAAAACAGAGGAGTATTTCCCCTTACTGAATGTGCTGTTGGAAGACAGCAAGATAAATAAGCAAATCCTTTTTGGATCGGATTACTACATGGTGGAGCGGGACAAACTAAGAGAAAGGGACATGTCCATCAGGATCAGGGCAAATCTTGGGCCTGCAAAGTTCAAGTTGATTGCCAATGACAACCCGGTGAAGTTTTTGGAGTCACCTGCCAAATAAGATATATCCTCCGTGTTTGCACCCACTTCAAAAGCCCGTCGCTTCGCGCTCTTTGTTGCACCGAAACCAATTTCTTGCCGATATTAGTGTCACCTACAATGCCTACTTCAATACTTGTTGGTGAAAACACCAACGAAGGCAAGAAACACCAACGAAGGCAAGAATAAACAAAAAAAGCACAGAACTACCTGTGCTTTGGGGGTTGATGAAAAGATTAAAGTGAGTTATTCATTGTCGGTCTTTTCGATCTTTCGGGTGATAAAGAAGCCTGTAATGAGTCCAAGACCTCCAAAGATGAATATCATGGATGAGATAGCTATTTCTGGATAAATAGTGGTGTTTTGATCGATCAGAGAGCCGACAAAGATTCCCAGCCCTATGCCCATAAGAAGAAGTGCTAGATTCAAAATAAATTTTGCGATGGAGAACTTCATTCCTTTTCGCTCGAATAATGAAGCATCCGCTCCTTTTTCGATCATGGCCAGGCGCTCTTTGTTCCGCGTGGTAAAGAAAACATACGTTACGCCAAAGACTGTGGCAAAAAGGGCAATAAATACGATTACAGGTTCCATAAGATTATTTTAAGTGTGATTGTTTGTGTATTTTGACTACACGCTCCGGAGATTGGTTACAAATTTTTTTTGAATAAGCTGTAACCGACTGCCGGATACCCTAGTCTATAGTTCAAATGCCTGGCCAGAAAGAAAATGATCTGATCGAAGAGATCTTAAAGGGAAACTCGCATGCTTTTGCCGAGCTGGTAGATAAGTATGAGGTTCAGGTATTCAATTTTGCCATGTATATCCTCAAAAACAGGGAGGAGGCGGAGGAAACTACGCAGGATACTTTTGTGAATGCCTACCGATCCCTCAAGACCTTTCGGCACGAAGCGAAGTTCTCTACCTGGCTATTGAGGATCGCGTACAATAACAGCTACACCCGCCTGAGAAAGCAAAAGCTCACCCTGGTGGATGTGGAGGCAAAAGGGGTTCATCAATCCCTCCCGGGAGCGAACAACATCGGTGAGGAAACGGACCTGCAGGATGTCAGAACGCTGCTTAACCTGGCGCTGGAAGCTTTGACGGAGGACGAAAAGACACTGGTGACTTTATACTATTACAATGAACAATCTGTTAAGGAAATTTGTAAGATCACTGGCAAGAACCTTTCTAATGTAAAGGTGGTTCTGCACAGGAGCAGACAAAAAATGCTTAAGAAGCTGAATGAAGTAGGAATAAAAGAATGGACGATATGATCACAGAAGATTATCAGGACAACGACCAGCTGCTGAAAGATCTATTTCAGCAATCAGTGTCTGAACCAGCCCATGATCTCAAACAAAAGATCATGCAGGAAATCCATGTAAAAAAGGAGGTGTTTGAATACCAGCCGGTGATCGGTCAGAAAATGTGGATCATGCTGGGTGTTGGCTTTACGGCTTTGATGATATTTCTCTTCAATTACAACAGGCGGGAGGGATTTACCTTGATCGAGAAAGAAAAGTTCACCAATTTGTTCAACTGGGAACTCCCATCCGGAATTTTCAATGGCTGGTTTGAACTACAGCTCAATCAGATCCCATCCTTCTTTTTGGTCGCGCTGATCGCACTGATCGTTGTCGGGGTTTATTTCATGGTCAGCATCAGGTTCGGCAACAGATCTTTCAGCAACTATTAAGTCATTTCTATCGCTAAAGCTTGCCAGCACGCTCGAGACGGAAATGATATTCCGGGCGGTCTTTCCATTGCTCAATGTAGGGCTGATACAGCGGAGCATCCCACCAGAATTGCGGTTCCGGATCAGGGACCGCCAACCCATTGACATAATCGCTCCCTTCTACACTTTCATTGATGGAGGTGAGCCATTCCTCAAAGTAAAGGATCATCTCTGCTCCTTTTTCTGGCTTGCTTTCAAGAATATCTGTTTCTTCTTTAGGATCTGCTTGCAGGTCATATAGTGTGTATTTTTTTTGTGCAATATCCTCGGCAATCAATTTATAGTTATTGTCAATCAGTGCTCCTTTGTTTTTATACCTGAATGGAACAGGTTGGATCCGGGTGTCTATCTCCAATTCGAACAGTGGTGCAAGACTCATCCCGTCTACCGGTGATGTCATCAGACTATCGGGAAGGTTAAGCAGGTCAACAATGGTTGGAAAGATATCCATAGTACTGGCTGGATAATTACTGGATTGCCCCTTTTGGATTTTTTCCGGCCATTCGATGACACAGGGCACCTTCAGGCCTCCTTCGTAAATACTTCCTTTGAAACCTCTTAAGCCCCCAACACCTTCTTTACCGCCGGCAGGCAATCCTCCATTGTCACTGTTGTACCAAACGAGCGTATTCTGTGAAAGCCCCAGGTCAGCCAGACCCTGTCTTAAGTCACCAATGCTTTTATCGAGCTCCACAATCTCTCCCAGGTAATCTTTCTGCTTCTCTTCCAGGGTGGCAGGCAATCCCTGTTTGTCAGCTTCCAGTGCGGTATGTGGATCGTGTGGGCTACCATACCAGATGACGACAAAAAACGGATCGTCCTGATTATTGGAAATGTAATCAAGTGCCTGCCGGACAATGATTGCTGAGGAGCTTCCTTCATATTCTTTAAATTCACCTTGATGGCTCATCAGCGGGTCGATATCGAAGAAATTGGTCACCGAGATCCATTCGTCAAAACCAAAGTACCCGGGGTTCCTTCGGTCCTCTTTGAATATGGGCACGCCCGGACCCCTGAGCCCATCCAGGTGCCACTTACCAAAATGGGCTGTTCGATACCCCGCAGATTGTAAGGCCTGAGCGATCGTTTTTTCCTGGATACGCAATGGATACCCATGTTCATAGACGCCCGTCCTCCACGTAGCTCTCCCGGTCAGCACGGTAGCCCGGGTAGGGGAGCACACCGGGGCACCGGCATGAAAATTATCCAACCTTAATCCATTCGATGCCATGTCGTTGAGGTTGGGCGTCTTGAGGATAGAATGATCATAGTAGCCCACCTGGCCGTACCCCTGATCGTCGGCCATGACCAGGATGATGTTTGGGCGTTTGGCTTCATTTTCCGGGGGTTGGCAGGAAAACAGGAAAAGGATGGGATAAATGAATACAAGCTGAATGTGGAGTTTCATAGCTAATGGGGTTGAACGATCGAACTAAAGTTAGGTGAATTTAACAGTTTCAGGCTGTTTTAACTTGATAAGCTATAATTGTAGGTATGTAATAATAAACTTATAATAATTTAGAAGGATGTAAAGAGCAACTGATGAACATGATCCAATGACTGAAATGAATGAGCAATCGAGCAGACGAAAATTTATTAAACGAGGGGTAATTGCTTCTGCCGGGGCCTTGACGTTCCCCACAATTATCCCTGCCTCTGCCATGGGAAGAGACGGATTTGTTCCCCCTTCTGACAGGATCACCATGGGGATTATTGGCGCTGGCAACCAGGCCGGAAATGATGTGGGGAATTTCCTAAGGGATAATCGGGTCCAGATCCAAACCATTTGCGATGTGAATAAGAAGAGCACTGGCTATTGGAATGGAAAAGTGGCCGGCCGGGAGTTTATCATGGAGATGGTCAACAACTCCTACACAGAAAGGACCGGGAAAACATATAAATCCACGGTGGGGGTCACAGACTTCAGGGAGGTGATTGAGGATAAGTCGATTGATGCGGTAGAGATCGTGACGCCGGATCACTGGCATGCCATACCGGCCATGATGGCAGCAGCAGCCAAAAAAGATATTTACTGTCAAAAGCCACTGGCGCTGACCATCGAAGAGGGACGGGCTATCAGCAATGCTGCCAGCAAATATGGTGTGGTCTTTCAGGTGGGGAGTCAGCAGCGATCCAATCCGTATTTCCGGGGTGCGGTAGAAAAAGTAAGAAGTGGAAAATTGGGTAAGCTCACCAAAGTGGTATGCGGCCTGCCCGGCGGTACACCGGATTTTGGTAAGACCGGTGATCAGACGGCCACGGTACCGGTTCCAAAAGATTTTGACTATGACATGTGGCTGGGTCCGGCTCCTGATGCTCCCTACTGTCCCGCGAGAACACACGTTAATTTCAGGTGGGTACTTGACTACTCCGGAGGGCAGGTGACCGATTGGGGAGGCCATCATCCGGACATTGCACAATGGGGTATCGACCGTGAAGAGTCAGGCCCGATCAGGATACAAAATGCTAAAGCTAGCTGGTCTGATCACCCCATCTGGAATACCGCTACTGAGTTTTACTTCGAAGCGGTTTATGACAATGACGTGATCCTGGTCATCAGCAACACCAGCGAAGAAGGAGGCATCAAATCCGGCGTGACCTTCTACTGTGAAGCGGGTTGGATCAATGCCAACCGGCATGCGCATGATGCCAACCCGGAGTCTTTGCTGCGCATGAAAGTGGATGAAAAGGATCGCCTTTATACCAGTGATGACCACTACAGAAATTTCATTGACTGCGTAATTTCCAGGGAAAGAACAGCTGCTCCCCCGGAGTTTGGTCATCGGTCCATCTCCATCGCTCATCTCGGCAACATAGCCATGATGCTGCAGCAGGACCTGGAATGGGACCCTGTGACCGAAAGGGTGAAGAATAATTTTGCAGCCAATCAATTACTTTCCCGAAAAATGCGTGATCCGTGGGATGCGGTTTTTAAGAAGTACTTGGTTTAAATCCACAGTGTGGACTGATCCGGGCGGGATTATTTGCGTACAGAGGGTTGATGCATCTCACTTTACGGACCAATGAATATCATGGTAAAATCAGAGAACCATGATTTCCTTAGTGAAGTCATTTAGCCGTAAGCGTTGCTGTGAAATACTTTTTTGCATTTATCTTGCTTGTCCATGGGTGTATCCATATATTAGGATTCATCAAAGCATTTGATTTTTCTGAAATTCAACAGCTTACCAGATTTATTCCCAAAGTGGCCGGCCTGTTGTGGCTTCTTGTTTTTCTTTTGTTTCTAGCGACAACTATCGGGTTCCTTCTGGGGCAGGACTGGTGGTTTTACCTGGCGCTGGTGTCTGTCCTTATCTCACAGATCCTGATTTTAATGGTCTGGCAAGACGCTAAATTCGGGACCATAGCCAATGTGATCATCCTGCTTGTAGCTATGCTGGCATGGTCCGATCATCGTTTCGAATCCCAATTTCACAAGGACTCACAGTCTAATCTGGAGCGAACGAGATCGCTTACCACAGATTTGTTGACAGAAGCAGATATAAAACACTTACCTCGGCCGGTTCAGCATTACCTCAGGTACGCGGGGGTGTTGGATCATCCCAATGTAACCAGTATACAATTGAAATTTTCCGGAGAGATGCGTGGCAAACAGCAGAGCTGGTTCAGCTTTAATTCAGTTCAGCATAATTTTTTTGATATACCCTCCCGATATTTTTTCATGAGAGGGAAGTTTTTTGGGCTGTCCATACCTGGGTATCACAAGTATGAGGATGGGAAGGCCAGCATGGAAATCAGTTTGTTTGGGGTCTTGCCTGTTGCCCAGATATCAGGAACTGAAATGAATGAGGCGGAGACCGTGACATTCTTTAATGATCTTTGTCTTTTCGCTCCGGCTGCTTTGATTGATGACAGGATATCATGGGAGCCTGTAGATGACCATGAAACAATCGCAACCTTTACCCATGGTCAGATTTCTATCAAAGCCACCTTACAATTCAATGACGAAGGCCAACTGATCAACTTTATTTCTCAGGATCGCTATGAGGTGAATGAAATGCAACAGGTCCCTTTTTCCACTCCGGTATTGTCTTATGCGCAGATCAATGGGAGAAACATTGTCAGTGCTGCGGAAGCGATCTGGCATTATTCCGACGGACCTTTTGTTTACGGGCGATTTAAGCTTGAAGATGCCACGTATAACATAGAGCCAGAGACTATCCAACCGGGCAGGGAAACCAGCCAGTAATCTATTTGGCAGGCTTTATTTTCTTTCCGGGTACCTTCACCTTACCCTCCAGGATCAGTTTGCGCAGGAGCCATTCCAGGGGAAAGATCAATATCGCAATACTGGCATCGATCAGGAAGTCAATCACCGGAGTGCTTTTGATATCCAGGTATCCACCAATGATAGATTGAAGAAATTCTATGATTACAATGAGGGTTAAAATACTCAGCCCGTGCTTGATGATATAGTTATGATTTTTGCTTTCGTCCAGGCGGGAAGTGAAGACCACGATCATGGCCAGAATAAAAATCTGGATGGCATAAAACCACGGCTGTTGCCAATAGGGTGTGGCCACCGAAAATGCTAACATGGAAGCCTCCACCAGCTGGCCCAGAGCGTCCCGCACACGTACTACAAATTCATAATCACCAGGTGGCAGGTAGCTGTAGTCAATCAGATTGGCCTGGGTCCAGGGTGACCATTCTTCATTCAAGCCCTTGAGTAAATACTGGTATTCCGGATTGAGAAAACCCAGATAATCTGGTTTAAGCAGCTCGATGCTCAGGGTGTTTTGGTCGTATTCCAGGTTCAAAGACTTTTTAAGTTTTAATTCCCCGGTGTGGCTGGTCAGTCGCTTGATAAACAGGCCATTGGATTGAGTCAGGTCGATGTCCTGATCGGCGTCGTAGGCCAACAACTGATTGTCTTCTGTAATGAGCCAGTATCTTTTGAGGTCTTCGTCATAGTTGATGTATTTCAGGTGAGGAAAAACGCCCAGATAATTAAATTTTTTTACACTTCCATCCGGGTTCAGCAGGTTCCAGATCTGCCCATTGTAGAGCCATACCCTGCTTCTCTCGTTGTGGAGGTGATGATGGGGGGTGCCTAGCTCTTTTTCAAGTTCGTGATCTTCCACAATGTGTTCCGATTCACGGTCAAGTCGGAAATACCCCTGTGAATTGATGAAATAGAGGGTGTTGCTATGTTCCCAGATGCTTAGTTCATCATAAAAACGGTTGTTGATCTCATAGCTGTGCTGGATGATGAACACTCCGTCTTCAAAAGCGCCCTGGTATATATGGGTGGTGCCTGCCAGCCAGACCAGGTCATGACTATCCATGTATACGTTAAGGATCACGTCTTCGAAGGTTTGACTGGATACCTCGCGCCAGATGTTGCTGATTAGCTGGTATTGTTTCACAGCACCGTATTCCGTGCTGATGAGCAGTTGATTGGTTTCAGGAACAAGGTGCGCATATTGTATGGGTTCGTTGATCACTAGGTCAGCGGATTCTTTGCTGATCTCATAAATTCCTGTATGACTGGTGGCCAGGATCCGGTCCTGTGCTTCCATCAGTTGACGGAACTTGCCGTCAGATCCGGGCACATGCCTGAACTGATTGGTGACCCCGGTCATTATCCGCTCTACTCTCCTGATGTATTCGTCTTTGCTTTCCCCGCTCCCCGATGAAAAGATCTTTTTCAGGAACTTCTTCTCTTCGCCGTTATTTTCGGTTTCTTTCACGCGGTCTTTTCTCCTGAACAGGCCTTTGAGAAATCCTTTTTCCTCGGGTTCAGCCGGCTCATCCTGGGCTTTGGGTGAAGCTGCGCTTCCTCTGGAGTTTTGGTCTTTTTCTTTATTGACTTTTTCAATATAGACACGGCTACGATAGGTGGTGTCCCGGGCAAAATAATAGACGCCGAGGCTGGTGTTCACCCATAAGTCACCATGGATACGCTGTGCTTCAATCAGGTTGCCTTCCAGCCCCGGTATGTTGGTGTAACTATTGGCAGGGAAGAGCGGGGCAATCCTGGTGAGACCGAATTCGTGTGCTACCCAAACCCCTCCGTTGTTGTCGGCAAAGATGTCGTAGGTTTCATTGTCAGGGAGCCCGGAATGATAGTCAGTCACCTCAAAGTAATCAGGATCCTCTGCATCCAGGAAGAAGACCCCGGACTCAATGGTTGAGCAGGCAAACAAGTTGTCGTTTACCCATTGGATGTCGGTAATGACCACCTCGGCTTCCTGCAGCCGACCCCACTGCTGATGTGGTTGGTACTCCCCGTCCCGGAGATGAAAAAGATGCCCATTCAGATCCACAGCAAATTGATGCGCCCCATTGGGAGAACCGCTCAGAAAACCCCAGGGTTGCTCGTTGTCGTCTGTTGGTAAAACCCTGCCATGCTTTATTTTGATGGTTTTATTGTCAGAAGAATTCAGGTATAATACCCCTTCATGGACATATCCATTGTAGAAACTGCCCTCCAGCACTTGGGTGACTTCACCGTCGGTGGGCATGTATTGAAACAGATGATGATCGCTCAGGAAATAAATGGTATCGGAGATAGCAAATGTCTGAAGAAAATGGTCATTTAATGAGTCCGCTTGCATCAGCGGTACATATTGATAAGCATTGTCAAGAAAGTCGATCTTCCCGAATTCGCCCAGACAACCTACATAGAGGGTATTGTCACTGGCTGTAGTTAGGGAAAGCGCTGAACTGTGGGTTGGATAAAAATCCCAGTTCTGACCATCATATTTCAACACGCCAAACCGGTTAGCCACACAGATTATTCCGTTATTATCGGTGATAACCTCAAAGTTGACATTGTCAATTTCACTGTGTTTGGGTGCATGGTGAGTTAATATGAAATCTCCTTTTTGAGCAGTGGATCCAAAGGAAATCACAAGGCAACAAATTAGAATGAGCTGGTGGAGGGTCAATCGTTGTATCATAGTTAAAAGCAGATGTTGAACAAATGCCTGGGTCAGTTGAATGGTATAGAGGAATATAAGTTAGCTAAGTAAATAGAAGATAAAAAATAACTGACAAACCAATCGTTGATTTTCAATTGAGATTTAAAAAGAAATTATATTTAATAAAATTAGAAAATTGGATATGAAAAGAACCTTCATGCTTGTAATACTGGCCTTGACAGGCTTGCATTTAAATGCGCAGATCGACGCCAGGATGTTTAGGTATCCTGATGTTTCGTCCACCCACATTTCTTTTGTTTATGCGGGGGATATCTGGATTGTTTCAAAAGACGGAGGGACCGCCAGCAGGCTCAGCTCTCCCGCTGGAGAAGAACAGTTTCCCAAATTCTCTCCGGATGGACAGACAATTGCTTTTACAGCAAATTATGATGGCAATTGGGATGTATATACAATACCCATCACAGGTGGAGCCCCAAAAAGACTTACAATGCATGGTGATAAGGACCAGGTAGTGGATTGGTCACCAGACGGTTCACGGATTTTATTTGCTTCTTCACGCGAGAGCGGCCGACAGCGATTCGATCAGTTCTTTGAGATCAGCAAAGATGGCGGGATGGCAAAAAAACTTGCGCTTCCATATGGTAACCTCGGAAGCTACTCCCCCGATGGAACTCAGCTGGCATTCAATTTTAAGTCAAGAATTAATCGTACCTGGAAACGATATAAGGGTGGATGGGCACCTGATATCTGGACCTATGACCTGGCATCCAATACTTCCAGAAACATCACGGATAATCCTTCCAGTGATGAGTATCCCATGTGGATCGGCAACAAAATTTATTATGTTTCGGACCATGGGCCCAATGCGAGATATAATCTTTGGGTCTATGATCTGCAAACCGAACAAAATACTCAGCTGACCAACTTTGATGAGTGGGACATTCATTTTGCTTCCGGTGGATCTGATGAGATAGTTTTTGAAGCGGGTGGTGAGTTATATATATACAATATTCAAATTGAGACGGCTACTGAGGTAGAAATAAAAGTCATAACAGATCATCTTGCGCTGAATCAAAAGCGGTTGGAACTTTCAGTTGAGTGGTTTGATATCTCACCAGATGGTAAGCGATTGATCATTTCCTCAAGAGGTGAAGTTTTTTCGGTGCCGGCGGAGGAAGGGGTAACCCTAAACCTAACACAATCTGACGGAGCCGCAGACCGTACACCTTCATGGTCTCCTGATGGTAAAAAAATTGCTTACTGGAGTGATGCCACCGGTGAATATCAATTGACCTTATATGATCTGGAAGCCGGAAAAAGAGAAACTGTGACTTCCTATCAATCGGGTTTTAGGTACCCGGTTTTTTGGTCTCCTGATAGCAAAAAACTGGCATTTATTGATCAGACAATGACCATGTACTACTTTGACATTCCGTCCAAACAAACCATAAGAATAGACAAGGACCTCTATCTCTTTCATGGGGGCTTGTCCAATCATACTTTTTCCTGGTCCGCTGACAGCAGATGGATTGCTTATGCCAGGCAAAACATCAACAGAAACAGCTCGATAAATATTTTTGATACCCAAACAAATTCCACTCAACAAGTAACAAGTGATTACTATAATGAGAATCGCCCCACTTTTGACCCTGATAGTAAATACCTGTATTTCCTAACGAATCGAAACTTCGAACCTGTTTATTCGGATTTTGACAATACGTTCATTTATCCTAATAGCACAAGAATTGTGGCTGTACCACTGACCCGGGAGATTGAAAGTCCTCTCAAACCCAAAAATGATTCAGTAGATATTGCTGAAGAAGAAAAGGAAGAAGTGGGTAAGAAAAAGAAGGATAAAAAGAAAGACGAAGAGGAAGAGGAAGAAAAAGTGGATGTCAAAATTGATTTTGAGGACTTTGAATCGCGTATGGTTGTGCTACCCATACCAGCAGGTAATTACCACATTTTGGAAGCTGTTTCCGGAAAGTTAGTATTCCATGAAGCACCGCCAGCGGGAGTGGAAGGTGACCACCCTGTGAAATATTATGATCTGGAAGAACGAGAAATAAAAACCATTCTTAAAAATGCTGATGGCATAGAGCTGTCTGCCGACGGTAAGAAACTGGCAGCCATGGAAAAAGGTAAATTAAGTGTGGTTGACATTGAAGCCGATCAGGATATGAGTAAGCCTACTGATCTCAGTGGAATGGTTGCTTACATCAATCCGAAGAATGAATGGAAACAGATTTTTTGGGACGCCTGGAGATTGGAGCGTGATTATTTCTACGATGCAGATATGCACGGCCTGGATTGGAAGGCTATTGGTGATAAGTATTCCCGGCTCATAGATCAATGTGTGACCCGGTGGGACGTAAATTTTGTCCTGGGTGAAATGATTGGGGAATTGAATGCTTCACATACCTATAAGGGAGGCGGTGATACGGAAGATGCTAAAAGTGTAAACATTGGTTATCTCGGTGTTGACTGGGAGGTCTCAAATGGTTTTTACAGGATAAAAGAAATCATTGAAGGGGCAAAATGGGATGTCGATGAACGATCCCCGTTAAGTGAACCCGGACTAGATGTAAAAGCTGGGGATTATGTCCTGGCCGTGAATGGGATTCCATTATCCATTGCTAACGAGCCCTATGCTGCTTTTCAGGGGCTGGCTGATAAAACAGTAGAGCTCACAATTAACAGTAATCCTTCACCAACAGGGAGTAAGAAAGTCCTGGTGAAAACGCTGAAAAGTGAAAGTAGACTTCGTCATTTGAATTGGATCGAATCCAATAGATTAATTGTAGATGAGGCTACGCAGGGACGGGCAGGATATATCTATGTTCGCAGCACAGGCCTGGACGGGCAGAATGAGTTGATCAGGCAGTTCATGGCTCAGTTTCATAAAGATGCCCTGATTATTGACGAACGCTTCAATAGCGGCGGACAAATTCCTGACCGGTTTATAGAGTTGCTTAACCGGAAGCCCCTGGCATTTTGGGATGTGCGTGACGGAGCTACCTGGCAATGGCCACCTGCGGCAAACTTTGGCCCCAAAGTCATGCTGATCAATGGGTGGAGCGGCTCAGGTGGAGACGCGTTCCCGGATTATTTTAAGAAATCTGAGTTAGGACCACTGATTGGTACAAGAACCTGGGGTGGTCTGATCGGTATTTCCGGAGTGCCTTCTTTGGTGGACGGAGGTATGGTGACCGTCCCAACATTTAGGATGTATAACCCCGGTGGTGACTGGTTCAGGGAGGGTTATGGAGTTCCCCCGGATATTGAGGTTGGTGAAAATCCCGGTGAACTGGCCAAAGGGAATGATGATCAGTTACTCAAAGCCATTGAGTGGATCAATGCTGAACTTGAGGATTATGAAGGGCTGCCCGCTCCTCCACAGAAAGAAAGAAGATAAATGGGAATGGGTCAATTTCGGGGATGAAAATCCCTGATCACTTGCTTCAGGTAATCCCGGTCCAGGTGGGTATAGATTTCGGTGGTGGTGATCGATTCATGACCGAGCATTTCCTGGACGGCACGTAAATCCGCACCTCCTTCAATCAGGTGCGTCGCAAAGGAGTGCCGGAAAGTATGAGGGCTGATGGTCTTTTTCAAACCGATCTTTGCTGCCAGGTCTTTGATGATCATGAATACCATTACCCGGGAGAGGCTGCTCCCGCGTTTGTTGAGAAAGAGAAAGTCTTCCTGACCGTGTTTGATGGGCACATGTACACGGACCTGATCCCGGTAGATCTTGATATGTTTTAGCGCCTCCCTTCCTATAGGTACCAGTCTTTCTTTGCTCCCTTTCCCGATTACCCGGAGAAAGCCAATGTCCTCATAGATATTGCTCATTTTGAGGTCAATCAACTCGGATACACGAAGACCGGAACTGTACAGCGTTTCCAGCATGGCCCGGTTGCGTGTGCCCTCCGGAGTGGAAAGGTCAATCGCAGCCAGGAGCTCTTCGATTTCGTGAAACTCCAGGGTGTCCGGAAGCTTCCTGCCCAGCTTGGGCGCTTCCAATAGCTCTGAGGGGTCATGGTCCATGAGCTGTTCATAGACCATGAAGCGGTAAAAAGCCTTGATGCCGGAAAGGATCCGCGCATGGGAGTAGGCAGATAGTCCCAGCTCTCCAATAAACTCCAAAAAGTCTATCAGGTCCTGCTGGGAGACCTTCAGTGGGGAGATCTCTTTCTTTTTGATCTCAAAAAACTCCTTCAATTTCGTGATATCCCGGGAATAGGCCTCAATGGAGTTGTCGGAAAGTGATCTTTCCAGTTTTAGGTAGTTTCTGAATTGCTTGATGTAGATGTCCCAGCTCACGGAGCTAAATTAAGGGGTGTTTGAATTAAATAGTTCTGGAAGTTGGAATGTTTTCATAGATCATAATCCAGTGAAAAGAAATCTTTGTGTCCAAAGTGGCTCCTCGGCAGTAATTTTATCAATCACAAAAACCCGGTGGCGCAAAGTGCAATTACTTTTTTGGTTTCGAAAAACTCCTTTAATTTCGTAACCTCTCTAAAAACGACGAATCACCATAGGTTAGAAACAATGGATATTATCATCATCAACGGACCGAATTTAAACCTGCTGGGAAAGCGGGAAACAGATATCTATGGCAATCGCTCGTTTGAAGATTATTTTGATGACCTGAAAAAGCAGTTTTCTGATATCAACCTCAGTTATTTTCAGTCCAACCACGAGGGAGCACTGATTGATAAGCTACATGAAGTAGGCTTCTCCTATGATGGCATCATTGTCAACCTGGCCGGCTATACGCATACCTCGGTAGCGCTTGCAGATGCCATTGCTGCGATTAATACGCCGGTTGTGGAGGTTCATATTTCTAATATCCATGCCCGGGAAGCCTTCAGGACGCATACCTACACCGGCGCAAAAAGTGTAGGGATCATATCAGGTTTGGGACTGAAAGGTTATGAGCTAGCCATTAGATATTTTTCCTGATATGTTGAATTTCAAAGAAATCATATCTGTCACCCTGATCTTATTTTCGGTGATTGATATTCTTGGAAGTATACCCGTCATTATCAACCTTCGGAAAAAGGTAGGCCATGTTCAATCAGAAAAGGCCACGCTGGTTTCCGGTGCGATCATGATAAT
Organism: Cyclobacteriaceae bacterium; assembly: GCA_965228595.1. Taxonomy (GTDB): domain Bacteria; phylum Bacteroidota; class Bacteroidia; order Cytophagales; family Cyclobacteriaceae; genus UBA7330. The sequence goes on from OZ245828.1 coordinate 3,435,143, forward strand.
ATTTCTGTATTTAGGAGAAAGTATCCTGAAGCTGTTCGGAATCGATGTCTCTTCTTTTGCCATCGCTGGCGCACTTATCATGTTCATCATCGGGTTGGAGATGGTGTTGGGGCTGCAGTTTTTCAAAACAGATACTGACGATGTTTCATCTACATCCATAGTGCCCATTGCCTTCCCATTGATTGCCGGTGCTGGCACAATGACAACCATAATTGCGTTGAAAGCAGAATTTCAAGCCATCAATATTTTAATCGCTATCCTGTTGAACGTCATATTCGTTTATTTGGTCCTGAAATCAAGTGGTTGGCTTGAGCGTAAGATCGGCAATGCAGGCTTTAACATTTTAAGGAAGGTGTTTGGAATCATTTTGCTTTCCATCGCCATCAAGCTATTCAAAAACCACTGGTTCTTATCGTGATCAATCTATATACAGACGGAGCGGCCAAGGGAAATCCTGGCCCGGGGGGATTCGGAACAATCCTAGAGTTTAATGGAAAAAGAAAAGAGCTGTCGGAAGGCTTTCGGATGACAACTAACAACAGGATGGAGCTTTTGGCAGTGATCAAAGGATTGGAAGCCATTAAGAAGTCTGGCTGGGAAGTACATGTTTATTCAGACTCCAAGTATGTGGTGGATGCCGTAGAGAAAGGATGGGTCCTAAACTGGGTTGCTAAAGGGTTTAAGGGCAAGAAAAATGGTGACCTGTGGGATCGGTTTCTGAAGAGCTATTACCGACACCAGGTAAAGTTCCATTGGATCAAAGGGCATGCCGGGCATCCTGAAAACGAGCGATGTGACCAATTGGCAGTAGCAGCAGCTGAGAGTGATGAGCTTCAGGTGGATGCTGTCTTTGAGCAGGAGCACTATTCCAGGGGGAATACATAACTAAACCTGTATTCTGGCTCGGGTTTTGTGCTGTCTCTTGCTAAATTTACTTTGTACAAAATCGCCACAATATGAGATACCTGCTTTTAATTCTGTTTTCATTCACTTTTGTTGTACAGTCTTTATATGCGCAGTTTGGTGGACTGGGAAAAGCGCTTAAGGAAAAGGCTGGTGAAGTCCTTAAGGACAAAGGTCGCGAGTATGCAGAGGAAAAGGTATCGGACAAAGCCTCCTCATATGATACTACCACATTTAATTATGCCATCGCCTTCCTGGACAAGGCAGAGTCCTTTGAAAACACTCAGGAAGGAGAAGGCCTGGTCAAAGGTCTTGACAGGTTTTTATCCAGAGACAAAGAAAAGACAGACCTCGAGGTGGCTCGGGATCTTTATGAAAGAGGCAGGATTCATTATAACCTTAGAAGTTATTGGTTGAGTGAGAAATATCTATGGTTATCCATTTGGGCCTATTACGAGTTGGGAGAAACCCAGGATCCGGTATTCCTTAAGGCTGTAGGTACGCTCGGTCTGCTCTATAACAACATGGGCAGATATGAAATCGCTGACACTACCAATGCCTATGCGCTCGAAAAATGGAAGGCCAGTGAAGGATTCGCAAGTAAAGGGTATGCTGCGGAATACAATAACCAGGCGGTGATTGCTTTCAATATGGGCAAATACAATGAAGCTGAAAAGATATTTGATGAAGCGATCGATCTGATTGGGTCCGTCGAAGGAACCGGGTCGGTTCCCTATGCGATTGCCAATAACAACCTGGGTATCCTCTACCAACACATGGGAAGAAGTGAAGAGGCCCTGGAAAAGATCAATCTGTGTTTGGATATTGCCGGAGCAGAGTTGAGAGAAAAGTCCGGTACCTACATTCAGCTTATGACCAACAAAGCGTTGATCCTACAGGAAAACAAGCGCTATGAGGAGGCAGAAGCTACTTACCAGGAAGCGATTGACTTACAGACCAGCCGGTTGAAATTAAACAGAAAATCAGACCCTGATTACGCTCACCTGCTCAACAATATGGCCTCGCTGTACCTGGTGACTGGCAAAACCGAAAAAGTGGAGCCCTTACTTAAGGAAAGCCACGACATCTACGTAAGCAAATTTGGAGAGGAGCACCCTTCCACAGCTTCGGCAAAAGCAGACCTGGGTAATTTCTACCGGTCTCAGGGAAACTTGACGCAAGCAAATCCCTTGTTAAAAAGGGCGTTTGAAAGTCGCAAAAGCAGCCTGGGTACCACCCATCCGGTGACCATCCAAAGCCAGGAAGACCTGGCCATTCTGCAATGGTTACAGGGTGATGTTGAAACGGCCAGGACCAATTACAATGAGGTGATGGAGTACAGCATGTCTTTCATCAATGAGTTCTTCCCGCCAATGAGTGAGGTGGAAAAGACCAAGTACTGGGAAAAGATGAAGAATCGGTTTTTCACCTTCTACAATTTTGCTCTGGCTAATTCTGTTTCGCATCCGGATCTGGTAGAGAAGATGATCAATTACCGCTTGATGACGAAAGGGATGCTGCTCAGTACCACTACAAAGATCAAGAATACCATCCTGAACAGTGGAGATAAAGCACTTATTGACCTGTATAATCAATGGCAGGATCAAAAACGTACACTGGCTATCTACTATTCCTTCTCCAAGGAGGAAATGAGTAAGCAAAACGTAAACATTGATTCTCTGGAAAACGCAGCCAATCAAAGCGAACGCCAGCTCTCGCAGAAATCGTCTGCATTTGCCGATGCTTTTGTGTCCAAGGATGTAGACTACAAGCAGGTACAATCAAAAATATCAGCGGGAGAGGCCGTGGTGGAAGTGATTCACTATCCGGAATTTAAAAATGCCATGACCGGTAGCTATAAGTATGCAGCGGTGATCATTAAGAAAGTCGGTCCACCTATCGTTTCCGTCCTGGAGAATGGAGATCAGCTCGACACACGATATCATGCCTATTACAACAATGTGATCAGAAATAAGCTCAAAGATGATTTCTCCTATGAGCAATATTGGGGACGGATCAATGGTTCCCTAAGTGATATCAAGACGATTTACTTTTCTCCGGATGGGGTTTACAGTCAGATCAATCTCAACACACTGAAAGATCCGAATGGGAAGTACCTGGTTCAGGAAAAGGTGGTAAAGCTGATTGGTAATCCAAAAGACCTTCTGGCTACAAGCACAACATCATCTTCTTCTACGAAAAATGCCTTCCTTTTGGGTTTTCCAACCTACGGATCTAAAGATATCGTACCGCTCCCAGGGACCCAGAAGGAATTGCAACAGGTTAAATCGGCACTTGTATCAGGTCGTTATAGCGTACAGGATGTGACCCAGGCCAACGCCACAGAATCTGCTATCAAGCGTGTGGCTTCACCAAAAATCATGCATGTGGCTACGCATGGGTATTTCCTCGAGGATGTACAGAGTAAGGGAAGTGTGTTCGGTGTGCAGGTAGAGTATGCGAAGAACAATCCACTACTCAGGTCGGGGCTGATGCTGGCCGGAGCATCTTCAGAATCGGATAATGCATCATTTTCAGAAGAGGAAAACGGGATTCTTACTGCCTATGAAGCGATGAACCTGAATCTGAATAAAACCGATCTGGTAGTATTGTCAGCTTGCGAAACAGGTAAAGGTGATGTGCAGTCAGGAGAGGGTGTATATGGCTTACAGAGAGCGTTTGTAATGGCAGGAGCCGATAAAATGATAATGAGCCTCTGGAAGGTAGATGATGCGGCTACACAGGACCTGATGTCGAGATTCTACCGCAACTGGATTCTTTCCGGTCAGGAAATGACTCAGGCCTTCCGCAATGCCCAGATCCAGCTGATGAGTACCTACCCGGAGCCCTACTACTGGGGAGCCTTCGTGATGGTGGGGAGATAGGATCCATAGAATACAGGAGACAGAATATAGAATACAGAATGATGATGCCTAAATAAGGTTGACCGGTGCATTGACAAAACTTAGTTGCTCAGAGACTTTAAGGTTCTATTTATTTGATTTAACGTCTACTCAGATTCTCGAAAGAGACTCATAGTACATTTTTACCTTACTGAATCTCGCTGATCTGAATCGAAGGCTGCACATTCGTATAGTTGACTGCGTCCGCCATGATCTTTTCGGCATGAGCTCCAAAGGAATTTTGAAAATCCGTAATGGAGTCAAAATACAAATGTCCGATCGCTACATAGGGGGCCGGCTCGTCAGGGTTTCCACCCACCAGTCCTTTGTCTACATCAGTGGATTTCAGTGGATCTCCCATTAAGCTTTTCACCATGGGCATATGCTTATTGCAGTAGTAATCCAGGTCAAAGGTATTGCCATCCCCATTGGGATAGAACACACTTACTTTAATCGTTCCTTTTTTCATGTTACTGGGGGTTGGGTTTGGAATAGTGTCTATAAGTAAGTTACTGAATTTTATTGAGTGACCTTACGGTGGGTTGTAATAAATTGTGTACCCCTAAACCAAGATATGTGAAGATCCGGCTTAAACTAAATCATGTTGTGCCGGTCAGGTTATAATTGGGCTTCATGTTAATCAGTGCCCCGCTTATGAATGGTACTGGTATCTGGTGAAGGTTGTCAATAGGAGAGATCAAGAAGACTCGAGTAACTTTTTCACTTCATCTTGAAGGTCCGGAAGACTATTGATTATTATCCCCCACAAAATATCTTCGGATACAGAATCATATCCATGAATTATCCTGTTTCGGGTATCCACTATCTTTCGGGTATGACTTATTTGGATAGAAGGGTCTACCTTAAGGATTCTGCTCATGGCCTCACCAATGATTTCTATGTTTCTTTCGACAGCTCTTTTTGTTTTTAGGTCTCGTTGAAAGTCACTTAAATTTTAGTATCCGGAAGGAAGGAGTTGATCTCCTCTATGGCTGATTCAATATCTTTGAGCCATGCTCTGACATCATTATCCATAAACCAAAACCTTTGATTTATCGATGTTGTCTTTAAGATATGGGTTCTTAAGTGCTTTACTCTCAAGAAGATCAATTGGTCTTTTGAACATGCTCTCCAACCCAAACTTCAGATCAAAATAATGCTCTGTATATTCTATTGGGTCATTTGTTGAAAACTCAACCAAAAAGTCAATATCGCTTTCATCTGAAAAGTTGGTGGTATTAACAGATCCAAAAGAGTATAATGACTTTACATTGTGGTTGGCGCAAAGTTCATGTAATTCGTTCCGAAAGGATTCCAGATAACCCATGAAACAAATTTACGGATTTTGTTAATAATGATTCTTTAAAAAAGTGCCAGAGTCAACTGCTAACCCCACCGCTCCACCTTACCCTCGCTAAATACATGCCCTGATTCGATGATTGAGGTCATAATAAATAGCTGACTGGATCCGATCTCAAGCTGCTTTTGTAACAGTTCAGACAAAGTTCGTTGGATCTTTTCAATGTCAGACTCTGACCACAGTGAAGGCAAGAACAAGTTGATCATAGCAGGGTACTGTTGCCCAAATTGTTTGAAATCGGAAATTACATTGAGGGTAATGTCAGTTTCACTGATTTGCAGGGACAGTGCCCATTCTTTTACCAGCTGCTGGTAGTTAGCCTTTTCAGAAAATTGTTTCCGGATGTAGCAATTGGCGATGGGCATTTTTACAACTTAAAAAAGAGCGTCTCCTCCCGACTGGAAGAAGACGCTCAATAGATGGCATTAAATATTTCTATCCTTTGATCAGCTTGTAAGCGACCACCCGGTTATCAAAGAACGTGGGAACCAGTACGAGCTCCTGCTCCATCATAAACCAGATATCGGCAGTGTTTTTCTTCTCGTTTTTGGTATGAAGCAGTGATTGTTTACCGATTTCATCACTGATGATAAAGATCTCTCCCTGCCAGTCGGATACCAGGTATACACCTTCTTCCGTAGTAGGGGTGATACCATCACCATGACCAATACTGTCAGCTACCAGGGTCATCTCACCAGAGCCCAGATCTATGTCATAGAATTTTTGTGCTCCCGAAAACGCCGCAAACAGATGCGAACCCACTACCAACTGACCATTTGGTCGTCCGGGTAGACCATCTTTGTATAACTCAGCCTTTCCATCAGCATACTTAAAGATTTTATCGCCATTAGAATCGGAAATGTAGAGCGTTCCCTTTTCGTCTGATGAAATGTCGTTCATACCACTGGCCCCTTCTACAACAGTCTTGGATTTCACTTTTCCTGTGGTCACATCGATCTCTACCAACTCATCCAGGTCCGCAACAAATAGGGAGGTGCCCACGAGTGCCATGCCCTTGGGTCCGTTTAAACCGGTCACCCATTCCAGGTCAACAATCTTACCTGTGGAGGATATTTTAGAGATAAACCCGTTACCATCCTTTTCCCATGGATTCATGTTGACATTGGCCACATAGATGATATCTTGCTCAGTATCATAAAGCACAGACTCGGGTGTCCGCAATAAGGTGTCTGTTTCCCACTGCTTTTCCAGTTTATAGGATACCTGCTTAGGCATGGTTTCTTCGGTACGCTCAGTTGACTCCTTTTTAGCAGGGCTACATGCAATAAAAAGGATTAGAAAAATTGGTAATAATCTTAAAGAATTCATAGTCTTTGGTTGTTTAGGTTGACAATAAAGTTAGGTTGAATACTGATACTTAAAAAGTTTACATCATTTAACTTTTTAATACCGAAGGAATGTCCTGCTCTCAGATTCGTACCGGATCACATTGAGTGTAAGGGTGTCACTTGCTATTTTCCATTCGATCCGGCTATATTCTCTTGTGTAAAAGTCACTGACCCTGGAGGTAAACCTCAGGTTAGAAAAATAAATGAGCGGACCGTCGGTGAGATAGCTCCCTGTGGCTACCTCGTAGATCTCGTTTTCATCGAAGCATTCATGAATGATTTTAAAATGCTTGTTGCTAAAGATGAGCTCTTCGGTGCAGGATTTTGGATGATCCGGGACATAGATCCAATGACCTTGGAGGCCAGATGAGTTAAGTTGGTCAGAGGAGAATAAAAAGATAATAAATATGTTGAATACAAAGGCCATGTCCTTTTAATACTTAGTAGAAAACTCCCTTATAAATATCTACGGTTTTTAGATAGCATCTATAATTTTTTTTCTCTATTTCCGACATCTTGTAAAAACACTATTAGTATAAGTTAATACAAATAAAAAGGTTATGAAGGATTTTAATCTATTTATTTACTTACTAAATGTTTCGTGTTCTTTTGAAATATTTTTTGTATGTTAGCTTACCCAAGGTCTAGAAGTTGGTCAGTATCAAAAGAAATATCCAACAAAGGCACACAAAATGACTCAGGTTTCTCGAAATAAGGTAGTTGGTTTCTCTCATGGCCAAGATTTAATCAGGCAGGATGATCCCGTATCAGAAGAGTTCAGTACTCAATTGGATAGCCTTCCTGACTCGCAGATATGGGAGTTGTTTAGACAAGGACAAGAAATTGCTTTTATTCATATTTATAAGAAAAATTTTGATTTACTTTTTCAATATGGTTGCCATTTTACCAATAACGTTTCTTTGGTTGAGGATGCCATTCAGGATATGTTTATCGAACTCAGAGAGAAACGGAAGAATACTGTAATAAAAGATTCGGTCAAAAACTACTTGTTTACCTGCCTCAGACGCAGGGTTCTTCTTTATCTGGATAAATTTGATAACAAGTTTGAAACTCTCAATCGAGCTCACTTGGGTTCCTTCAGGATCGGGATTTCTGTAGAGCAAAGAATCATTGAAAGACAGATCAGTGATGAGCAAAATGAAAAGTTGGGGAATAGCTTAAAATTGCTTAGTTCCCGTCAAAGGGAAGCAATATATTTTTTCTATAATGAGGGCATGGAGTATAGAGAAATAAAGGAATTAATGAATTTCAGCAACATTAGGTCTGTAAGGAATCTTATCTACCGTGCACTGAAGACCATAAGATCAAGTCTCCATAGCTAAATCAATAGGCAAGCCATCAAGTTCATTTTGTCATTGATACGGCTAGCATGCTCATTAAGATACACCAATTACTTAACTGAATGTAATTAGATCCATAAAAATGGAGTGTATACATTCCAATCAGTATTTTTTTAAAAAAAAGTCTGCATATACTGATGCCCTTTTAATTTTTTTCCCCTCTATCATGTAGAGGCGTTAAAGAAAAGCACCGAAGTGAGTAAAAAATATACTTTAGCTGAAGAGTTTATGTCGGACGAAGACTTTAGGCACTGGGTATTAAACCCACAACCTGAGTCAAATCTGTTTTGGAATACCTGGATGAAAAATAATCCAGACCAAGTCAAGGAAATCTTATTGGCCAAGGAATTGATTCTGAAATTAGATTTTAATAACAAAGAAGCTGATCAGGAGCAACATGACCGTGTATTAAGTAATATTTTAAAAGGGGATTATTCTTCAAAACAGCGGAAATCTCACAATCATGGTCAAGGTATCTTTCAATTAAAGAGATATTTTCAATTGGCTGCTGTGGTGATTTTAGCCTGGTTTTTATATGTCATGCTGTTTTCTATCAGCAACATTTCAAATAAAGATACTACTCTGTCAAAAAACTTTGTTGTTAAGGAAAACCCCTCTGGTAGAAAATCACAGATATTCCTGCCTGATGGATCTGCTGTTTGGCTGAATGCAGAAAGCAAAATAGAATATCTGGAAGATAAGGTAAATAATAGAAGGCTTGTGAAGCTCGCCGGTGAGGCTTTTTTTGATGTGGCAAAGGATCATCAACGAGCATTTGTCGTCACAACTTCAAATTGTTCTATCACTGCTGTGGGCACACAATTCAACGTAAGAGCTTTTCCAGAGGATATAGATCATAAGATTTCACTCCATGAAGGTATTGTTAGTGTCAAATTTACAGAAGGTGAGGGGTTGCTACTCAATCCTAGTGAGGCAGTGAATGTAAGCAAAGTAGGTGGTATAGGGGCTAAAACAATTTTCAATCCCAAAAGTGATTTAGACTGGAAAGTGGGTCTGCTATATTTTGAAAATGCTTCATTTCCCGCAGTAATCAGGAAGTTAGAGCGGTGGTATGGCATGCAGTTCATTGTCATCGGCAAGGATAGAATTGGGAAGTGGGAATTTAGTTCTGAATTTCATAATGAGACATTGGTAAATGTGCTTGAAACGATCAGCTATGCTAAAGGATTCAAATATCAAATTGATGAAAAAACAGTAAAACTAATATTCTGAATGAAAGTAGAAATCAAGATCCATAGTCCTTAAAAAAAGCTGGAAACATTCGTTTCCAGCTCTGAATCTTTCCGGGTGTATCATTGGGGAATGTCACTTACCCGGACCAGTTAAATATGTTTAACCTATTCAATTACAAAAGTATGAAATTAAAACTTATACGAACAATAGTCATGCTTTCTAAGTACACGGTATACGGCTTGCTATTTCAGGCATTATTTGCCAATTTTTTATTGGCAAACTCTGGAACGGCGCAAAAATCTGTAAGTGTACATGAAGCCGTTGTAAGTCTCAGTCCTGGAGATTTTAAAATTGAGGAAATATTTGACCTCATTGAAAATAATTCAAATTATCGCTTTGCTATAGATGAAAGTGATTTAAAGTCTGAATTAGCGCAAAATGTCAAAATTAATGGTGAAGAGCAGGCACTATCAGATGTTTTAATGAAGATCTCAAAACAGTCTAAAATTAAATTCAGACAGGTAAACGATAATATTACTGTCAGAAAAATCGAAGGTGATGACCTGAAAAAAAGGAATGTAGCCATTGAAGTGGATGTAGATGTATCCGGAAGAGTTACCGATGAAAATGGTCAGGGCCTGCCAGGAGCATCAGTGGTTATTCAGGGGAGTGCCAATGGAACTACGACAGACCTTGACGGAAATTTTAGTTTGACAGTCGCAGAAGATGCAACCCTTGTGGTATCTTATGTAGGGTATTCACCCCAAGAGATTAATGTAGGAAACAGGTCTCAAATTGATATTCAGTTAGCACCTGATTCCAAGCAGCTGTCTGAGATTGTTGTCACTGCCTTTGGAATAGAAAAGGACAAGAAAGCCCTCGGGTATGCCACACAGGAATTAGACGGCGAAGGATTTACAGAGGCCAGAGAGACCAATATTGTAAATAAACTGGCGGGTAAAGTAGCCGGAGTTCAGGTTACTAATATTGCCAATGGTGCTGGTGGATCTGCAAGAGTGGTGATTCGTGGAAATAGCTCCATTGCCGGGAATGATGCGCCACTCTATGTAGTGGATGGAATTCCAATAGACAATCAAAATACAGATTCACCACACTATGCCCAGGGTGGTGTAGACTACGGTGATGGTATTGGTGGGATTAATCCCGATGATGTAGAAACACTGACCGTATTGAAAGGTCCAAATGCAGCAGCACTTTACGGATCTCGGGCAGCAAACGGTGTAATTCTTATTACAACAAAAACAGGTAAAGCAAGAAAGGGGATTGGCATCTCAGTCAATTCAAATGTTACGTTTGATCAACTGGCAACCTTGCCAACGTTTCAGAATAAGTTTGCCATGGGCTATGATCCCAATCTTCCAACAAATGGAACAACAATTATTGATGGCGTTGAATATGACATTTTTAATGGAAGGCAATGGCCTAGTTGGGGTCTAGCGCTTGAAGGACAGGTGCAGGCTCATTGGGCTGATCTTACGAGGACGATGACCTATTTGCCTCAACCTGAGGATAATGTTGAAGACTTTTTTGAAACGGGAATAACTACAACGAATACAGTCTCCCTAACTGGCGGAAATGAGAAAGCAAACATTAGGTTCTCAGTTTCAGATATGCATAATAAAGGACTGACTCCAGGAAGTACTTATGAGAGACAGACACTAAACTTGAGGGGAAGAGCCCAAATAACGGATCGTTTGTCCATAGATTCCAAGGTCAATTATGTTACTCACAAAGGACATAACAGACCTGAGCTTGGTGCCAGTGCTGCCAATCCTATGAGCGCAATCATCCAGCTAGCCAGACATATAAAACTGGATGAAATAAAAGACTATAAGTATGATGATGGAACTCCGCGTTTTTATACACCAAGGATGGAAAATCCTTATTGGACCATCAATGAGATCGTAAATGATGATGAAAGGGATCGAATTATAGGCTTTGTTGCTTTGAAGTATGATTTAACAGATTGGTTGAGTATCCAGGCAAGAACCGGAACAGACTTTTATACTGACAATCGATTTTCAAGAAGAGCCATAGGGACAAGAAGTGCAAGAAATGGTTATGTGAGTAACTACACATGGCACATCACAGAAAATAATAGTGATATATTATTAATGGGTAATAAAGATCTATCTGAAGATTTTTCACTTTCATTTACATTGGGTGCGAGCCATTTATATGCTGGAAGAGAAGTAACCGGAGCAAGTGGTAGCAACCTAAGGACACCAGGTTTGTATCATATAAGCAATGCCAATGAAGTGGCACCTCGATATGAGAAAATGGAGAGAGAACTAAATTCTGTATTTGGGACGGCTCAGATAGGATACAAGAATTTCTTATTTCTGGATGTCACAGGTAGAAATGACTGGTCATCTGTTTTGGGGGTAAATAATTATTCATTCTTTTATCCTTCAGTTTCTACCAGCTTTGTATTCACAGATGCATTCAATATCAATTCTAATATACTGACTTTTGGTAAGCTAAGAGCAGGATATGCTGAAGTTGGTAACGGATCTAATGCTTATTTAACATCAATTGGATATGTGAATTCCACCCAGACAATCAATGGTCAGGGAATGGCATCTGTTCAGGAAAGGATTCCAAATCCGAATCTAAAAAATGAGTTAACAAAATCTTATGAGTTTGGTACTGACATTCGATTGTTCAATAATAGAGTTGGACTTGATGTTACCTATTACAAATCTTCATCACAGAACCAGATTTTGCCAGTTGACATTTCTTCAGCAACAGGGTTTCAATCAATGGTGATAAATGCAGGTGAAATAACCAATGAAGGGGTTGAAGCAATGTTAAATATTACGCCAATTGATATTAAAAATAGTATTCGTTGGGATGTGAATTTCAACTTTGCACGAAACAAGTCAAAGGTAGTTTCCTTAACCGAGGGGATTGAAACACATGAACTATCAAGAGACCGCTGGGGAACAATTGAAGCAAGACCAGGAAATGATTTTGGAAATATTGTTGGTTGGTACTGGAAGAGAAACGAGAAAGGTGAGAAATTACTGGACGCCAATGGACGGTATCAACGAAATGGAAATGAGGTAAAAGTATTGGGTAATATCCAACCTGATTGGCTTGCCGGCATAACCAATCAGATTTCGTATAAGGGTTTTTCTCTCAGTGCTCTTATCGATATTAAGATGGGTGGTGAGCTCCTTTCCGGAACGAAGTACATACAAGCAGCAAGGGGCACCGGTAGGTTTACAACAGAAGGCATTTATCAAAATGAGGATGGACTTTGGGTAGGCATTGCTGATGGAGTGATGGAAGAAGATTATTATGTAGACGATGGAAACGGAAACCAGGTTTTGGAAATAGCTGCAGGTGAAAGAAGTACGATTGAGTTGCCAAGACATTTTCTGGCAGGCCAATATACAAGACAGGATATTATTGAAGAGTTTGTATTAGATGCAAGTTATATCTCCTTAAGAGAAATCACCTTCCAATATTCATTTCCAAAATCAATGCTTAATAAACTACCTTTCACAGGCGCTCAAATTGCTATTGTGGGTCGGAATCTATCCTATCTGGTAGAACATATGCAAGGGTTGGGTATTTCCCCTGAAGCCGCATTTAGCACACAGTCTGGTGCACAGGGTTCAGAGTCATATACATCACCATCAACAAGAAGTATTGGGTTTAACATTAAGCTCAATTTTTGATCATACTAAAGGAATTGAAAAATGGAATATATTAAACTAAATATAAGAACAATCCTTCTTGCCATGACCATGCTATTCAGCCTGGCATGCACAGAGGATTTTGAAGAGTTAAATACTGATCCTGCATTGCTTTCAGAGGGTCAACTTGACGTTGGACTGCTTTTAACAACCGTTCAAAAGCGAATGATTATTGATAGAGGGGCAGATCCAATGGGGACTATAGGCCATTTCTCTGGGTATATATCTTCGGGTGGAAGTGTGCCATTTAATGAAGCATCATTTGGTGGTGATTTCATTGCTGGATACAGTGCTTTGCTTAATGCCTCGGAAATTGAAAGGCTTACCAGTGATGATCCCGAACTGATAAATAAGAATGCTATCGCACGGATTATGAAGGTATACATCTACCAGTTTATTACAGATCAGTACGGAGATATTCCTTATTCTGAGGCAGTTGGTAGCCTTGGTAGTGTAAACACACAGCCTTCATATGACACCCAGGAAAGTATCTATTCAGATCTATTCATTGAACTTGAAAATGCAACTTCGGATCTTGACGAGAGTATGAGTACATATGGAAGTGAGGACTTAATTTACGGAGGAGATGTTGACAAGTGGCGTCGATTCGGCAACTCCTTAAAGTTAAGGATGGCCCTGAGGTTAAGTTATTCTGATCCTGCTGTAGCAAGCAGTCAAATTACATCTCTTTTGAGTGAAGACTTAATGGAGACAAATGCTGACAATGCTTTTGTTACATCAAGTGATGATTTTGAAAGCAATCAAAACTCTATGTACAATCAAATAGTTGGTTGGGGCGGAAAGGAAGGTCTTCCTTATTATATGGGTAATACCATTGTTGATCTTTTACAAGATAATGGTGATCCTAGATTACCAATTGTTATAGATGCTACAATTAACTCACAGGAAGAAGCAGCACTCAATGATGATCCTGGTTTACTTGTTTACAGGGGGAGACCACTTGGTCTAGGTACCCCCGAAGAACGTGAGCACTATCAGCCGGGAGACCTGTCATTGGTTGGTGAGTGGTACTCGCAGCCGATTCTTGATATACCTGCAATTCACTATAGCGAGGTATGTTTAGCGTTAGCAGAGGCCAAGTTGAGATTTGATTTGGGAAGTAATTCAGCTGATTTTTGGTATAAAGAAGGGATCAGAGCGGATATGGAGCGATATGGAATAAGTGAAACTGAGATAATAGATTTCTTAGCTACACCTGCTGCTACATTAGCTGGAACTTTTGAGGAACAACTACAACAGATCATGGAGCAAAAGAACATCGCTTTGTTTCCAAATGATGTTGAGGCCTGGTCTGAGTGGAGAAGGACAGGATATCCTAAGATACTTATTGGCTCTATGGTAGGGGATACGGATGGACAAATTCCTCGAAGAGCTACCTATCCGATAGAAGAAGGGAATCTGAATAGTGCAAACTATAAGGCAACTTCCGATAGGATTGGTGGAGATGTCTTAATGACCAAGAATTGGTGGGACGCGAATCCAAATGTTCCTTATGAGCATACCGGAGATATTTTTGATGACTTTGGTAACGAATAGTTAAGCCTGTTAAGGTTGATATTCTACCAGTTATTTTAATTCAGTTAAAACTGGTCAGGAGATTGTTCCTGACCAGTTTTAAATCTTCAACAATTAGATTCTAATCAGACGAAAGGCTCAATACAGCGATTCCACTTTAATAGAGGATTAGTAATACGGAGTGTAATTTATTTGTGATATTCATAGATAAAGTCAGCTTATATTAATTAATCCATATAAACAGTTGTGATTTTTTATTACTTATTCATTTTATTCTGAATTCTGGATTGTTGATGTGCAGAATATGTTAGACTGATTGTCAAAAGGGTAGAATGAGCAAATTATTAACCGATTTTTATGAACCTACAGACAAAATTCAATTTATTTTTTTTCTTGTTCTTCTGTTTGCTCTATATACAGACCATTGGACAAGGAGTAGTCACTGAGTTACGAAGCCAGGGCTATACCATCTATCCTGCTCCTCAGAAGGTTGAGTTGACCGGAAATAATATTTTAATAGATGGTTCATGGAAGATTTCATCTAAAGGATCAGGTCTGGAAAATATCTTAAGCAACCTGGCAGCCAGATCAAGTGAACTTCATAACCTGACTTTTTCTGGTCAGGGAACCGAAGTAATTGAATTAAAGGTTAAAAAAGGAGCTGTAGAGAATGTTCCGGATCAGGAATGTGCTAAACAAGCATACAAGATAACAATCAATGAAGGGAAAGTACTGATTGAGGGGAATGAAGAAATGGGACTTTTTTATGGAGTACAGAGTTTTCTGCAATTATTAAAGCCTACATCAGCTGAAAAATTTATGCTCCCTGCCGGAGTCATTACAGACTGGCCAGACCTCGAGCTACGATTTATTCACTGGGATACCAAACATCACCGTGACAAAGTTGAGACGTTGAAACGCCAAATTGATTGGTTGGCTTATTTCAAGGTAAATGCCATTGCCTTTGAAATAGAAGATAAATATGAGTACCCAAGTCATCCAATCATTGGTGCACCCAATGCCTTCACCAAAGAAGAGATGCAGGAATTGACCAAATATGCGATGGATCGGTTTATCCAACTGGTTCCAAATGTTCAGGCCCCCTCTCACATGGCATTCGTCTTAAAACACAAGGAATTTGAACACCTTAGAGCTGATGAATCTAATTATCATATTTGCATGTGTGATGAAGAAGCCATGGAATTGATATTTGATATGTATCAGGACATGATAGACGCCACTCCTGATGTGGATTACTTCTTTGTCTCTACCGATGAAGTTTACTATGCCGGAATATGCGGCAAATGTGATTTTGAATACAATGATGAAAACAGAAGCCAGACATGGGTCGAATTCCTTCAAAGGGTAAATAAATGGATGAATGAGCGAGACAGAAGGGTACTGGCATGGGTAGAGTATCCCTTACTACCCAAAGATATTTCAAAAGTTCCCGAAAATGTGATCGATGCCATTATGGGGAGAGGTAAAAACAGAGAGTGGACTGTTAATGAAACCAAAGCCGGACTGGATCAACTATCATATACTTCAATGCAAGGTGCAGAATATTTATTTCCTAACTATTTTCCTTCCACTTACCGAAACAATAGGATAGATGGAAGGTTGGCTGATGCATATTCTGGCGTTTCAGATCGATTGGATAACGGAGCAAACTTAATCGGGACATTTGCAGCAGCATGGGATGATGCCGGCCTTCATAATGAAACTTTCTGGTTGGGCTGGGCATCGGTAACACAATATGGCTGGACGAACGATAAACCTTCATTCGAACAAAATAATGTTGACTTCCTGGATGTTTTTTATGGGCTCGAAGGTCCGAATATGTTGAGACTTTACGCAGAATTACAAGAAGGAGCAAGATTTTATGAATCCATGTGGGATAAGGAGCCAACGAAGGAAAGAGGAATGCGTTACGGAAGTTCTCGTGGGAAAGGAATAGGAGGACCTTTTGATGATCTATTGATTACACCGCCACCATTGCCATCAGGATCAAAGCTTGGTCTTGAGCCATCATTTAAGAAAAATTACAATGAAAGGATAAGTGAAGCAAAGATACTCCTTGAAAAGAATGACTGGTTGATTGCTGAATTAATGAGAGGAATGAATCAGGTAAAGTACAATAGTTACAACCTGGAAGTGCTGTTATCCATTGCGTATCTGGAACGCTATGCCTTTAATACGCTGATCAACTTTGCCGAGATAGAAAGTTTATTGGTCGGCGCTTCAAAATCCGGAGATGATCATACCAAAGCAATGGATTATCTTATTAATGCCTATCGCTTGTCTGAAGACATTTTAAAGGAGCAAAATAATATGTGGGAGGCTTTAACAGTAACCTGGGAGAAGAGTCGGTTAAAGAAGGGGGCCAGTGTCGATGGAAAGGATTTTTATCACGAATTTGATGATGTGAAGGATCATTTCGCAGATCGTAGGAAGGGGTTAGAATATATGTTGGCGCCTTTTGAGCGGATAGGAATCCCGGAGTGGAAAAGTCATCTAAAAGAAATAGTTAATGAATATGCAGAAGCTCATGATCTTCCTGTAAAGGGTCTTGACGCGGCTCGCCTGGAAGACTAGGCTTTCTTCATTCATTGCCCATTAATTAAGAAGATGTTATCATGAATCGCAGGATCCTATTTATAATTATATTCTTATCGTCAGGTGTTGTCTCTCTTAAAGCACAAGAGGATGTATCCTTGTTTGATTATTGGAAATACTATTCAGATGTCGAAAACTCACTTTATAAGACGTTGGCATCGATAGGCCTTGAGCAATTGGAGCCAAGGGAAGAGAAGATTGATGCCTTAACATCAAAATCTGATTGGGAGGCTCGGCAGAAGTTTGTAAAGAGCAAGTTATTGGAGATTATTGGCCCCCTTCCTGAAAAGACACCGCTAAACATTCAGGTTGCGGGGATTATCCAAAAGGACGATTATAGAGTAGAAAAGCTAATTTTTGAATCTCAGCCGGGTTACTATGTCACCTCGGCTTTGTTCATCCCCAATAATTTATCAGAAAAAGCCCCAGCCATTTTAAATGCCATTGGCCATAGTCCGGCCAGTTTCAGGAGAGATGTCTATCAGCATAAGATTATTAACCTGGTAAAAAAGGGTTTTGTGGTGCTTGCATATGATCCAATAGGACAGGGCGAACGCCTGCAATACTATGATGAGGAACTTGGAAAGTCTATTTTCCCTCCAAATCATGAGCACTCTTATCCCGGAGCACAATGCTATATCTCCGGATATTCTTCAGCAAAACATTTTATATGGGATGGCATCAGAGCAATTGACGTACTCCTATCCAGACCGGAAGTGGACTCTTCCAGGCTGGGAATGAATGGGATTTCAGGAGGCGGAAACATGACAGCGGTTGTTTCGGCGATTGATGACAGGATTTTGGCAGCAGCTCCGGAATGTTGGATCACCAGCTTTCATTACCTGCTGAAAAGTGAGGCACCACAAGATTCAGAGCAGAACCTGGTAAAAATGATTCAGGAGGGCTTGGATCACCCTGACCTGATTGAGGTAAGGGCTCCAAAACCAACACTGATCATGGCAACCACTCGTGATTTTTTTAGCATACAAGGGACAAGAGATTCATTTAACGAAGCGAAGAAGGCTTACGAAGCTTTTGGGGCAGGAGAGAATCTACAAATGACTGAAGACGATGACAGGCACAACTCAACAGCCAAAAACAGGGAGGCAATGTATGCTTTCTTTCAAAAACATTTGGATCATCCTGGTGATAGTAAGGATTATGAGGTAGAGTTCCTCTCCATGGAAGAACTACAGGTAACTAAGACTGGACAAATGGCGACTTCATTAAAAGGAGAAACCATGTATTCTTTAAACAAAAAAGTGGTTCAGGAACAGTTATCATCCCTCAAATCGTCCAGGAAAAGTATAGATGCCCACCTGGCCAAAACAAGGCAATCAGCCATTTCTATTTCCGGTTTTTCCTTTCCTGAAGAATATGGTTTACCAGTTTTCTCGGGCCGGATGAATCGAGAAGGATATAAAGTAGAGAAATACCTCATTGATGGCAGTGGGGAATATAAGCTTCCTTTGGTTCTATTTACTCCGGAAAAAGGATCAAATGATGAACTGGTCCTTTTGTTACATGAAAAGGGAAAAGATCATGCGGTAAATAATGAGGATCTGGTGAAGCAGTTGGTTGCTGAAGGATACACAGTGCTTCTCAGTGACCTGCCCAATATTGGAGAAATGGGCCCTGGTTATTTAAGAGGGGATACCTTCATCCGTGGTGTTTCTTATAACAAATGGTTTGCAGGGATTTTAACTGGTAAATCAATTGTGGCATTAAGGGTAGAAGATATTTTAAGGATTACTCATTTTGCTAAAAATGAACTATCCTTCGAACAAATTGCAGCCATCTCATCGGGAGTTCTTGGCAGTGAGTTACTTCATGCTGAAACCTTGAGTAATGACATTCAGAAATTATGCCTGATAGAACCCTTTCTGGGGTATGCTGATATCGCATTATCAAGGAATTACAAGACCTCATTTATTCATTCTGTAGTTCCCGGTGCTATCACCGCGTATGATCTCCCGGACCTTATGGCTTTAGGCGCTCCTCGCAAGATGCTCATTGTTAATCCCCTGGATGCCAGTGGTGAGTTGGCAACCGAATCTTTGATTGATGACTATTGGGATTTTCCGACTCGTGTGTTTCGTGAACAGGGGTTTCAGGAAAACTTCGCTGTGCATAGCAAAATCAGTGGCAAAGAAATTTCAGGGATGATCCTTGGTTGGTTAGAATAGATATGTATTGGAAGACTGAGAATATAGTTTTATGAAAAGGCGAGCCTTTATTCAAAAATCATCGGCAGCAATCCCGTTTGCTTTAGTTACAACTGGTATTTGGAGTTGTGTCTACAAACCATCTGATAAAAAACCTGTTTCATTTGAAAGATATGAGTCGGGGCCTACCCTGGTGCCCGTGATCAAGGTTACCCCCAACGACGGGTTTTTTGTGCATACCTATTATGATGTGTGTCCGTTTAGCCCTTCAGGAAAATTTTTAGTGGTGAGTAAAATCCCTTATGAAAACAGGCCTCCGCGGTATGGGGATTCTGCTGAAATATGTGTGATTGACCTTGAAAAGCAAACCATTGAAACGATCTATAAAACAAAATGCTGGGCACACCAAACCGGCACAATGGCACAATGGGGGGCTGATGATAATCTCGTCTATACCAATGATGTTATTGATGGAATCGGCGTTTGTGTTATTATTAACAGAGCAACAAATGAGATTAAGGCACTTGAGGGACCTATGTATCATGTTTCCCCCGATGGCAGGTCAGTCATTGGTTTTCCTTTGCATTTATATGATGTAACCCAACGTGGGTACGGGTTGGTTGCAAAGGACCGGAGCAATCCGCCTACTTTACCGAAAGGAGCATCCGCAGAGGAAGGTATCTGGCAAACAAATGTTGCTACCGGAGAGAAATCATTGCTGGTAAGCCTTAAACAAATGGCTGATCACATTCCTGAACCACCGCCTCAAAATGATGGAACCTTCTATTGCTGGCACTCAAAATATAGTTTTCAGGGGGACAGGATCATGGTGGTATTGCGATGTCTATTCCCGGATGGCTCGGGTGGTAGAAATGTTAATGTTATCACATGCAGGGCAGATGGAAGTGAGATCATCAGGACACACAGTGAACCAGTATGGGGACATAGTGGAGGACACCCCAACTGGCATCCTGACAGCAGATACCTGATAAGGAACCTGAAACCAGATGGAAAGGACGACAGGCTTTGTAAGGTTCCTGTAGATGGAAGTGATCCTATCATATTGAGTGAAACGATTGATGGAGGGGGTCACCCGACCATCGAACCCAAT
Source organism: Cyclobacteriaceae bacterium (assembly GCA_965228595.1). GTDB lineage: Bacteria > Bacteroidota > Bacteroidia > Cytophagales > Cyclobacteriaceae > UBA7330. The sequence continues at coordinate 3,455,366 of OZ245828.1, forward strand.
GAAAAATTCATTATCACAGATATCAAATATCTTGATCCTGATCCTGTTGTTAGAATCCGCCTGATTAACCTTCATACGCAAACAGAACAGGCGGTTTGCAAGATGCCGACGAAGCCACTTTACAACCAAAAGGGGGACTTCGATGAACTACGACTTGATGGACATCCGGTATGGGACCGTTCTTTTAAAAGGATTTGTTTTCAGGCAGCACCCGAGGGTCATCGTCAATTGTTTGTTGCTGATATGTCGTCTTTGCATTGATAATTTGAGGAAGAAAAATGAATGTTAGAAAAATGAACAAAATGCTTACGATGAAAATCTTTTTGGTCATTGGTTCCTTCTGCTTAATGGGATGTACCCGGGAGAGACCAAAAGATAGTAAAAATCAAAGCTTCATAGGCCCTGGTATGTTTCAGCATCATTTTGTTACGCAAGACCTACCTGGCCAAACAGACTGGGGGTATGGTTGTCCGGCAATGGCTGATTTTGACAGGGATGGTGATCTCGACTTCGCTTTTACTGGAAGAGAAGCTTACTATTGGTTTGAAAATCAGGGAGGAGTACAATGGGTAAGGCACGAAATCGGGACCATGCCTACTCGACATCTGGGGGCAACTGTATTTGATGTGGATAATGATGGTTGGATGGATATTATCATTGGAAGTTTTTGGTATAGAAATCCTCAGCAGCCTCGATCTAAACCATTTGAAAGATACCGATTTGATGATACACTAGAGAGCAATATCCATGACATTGTTATGTCAGATATCGATGGAGATGAGAAGGAAGATGTGGTCTTGATGGGAGAAGGAGTGGGTGTGATCTGGTATAAAATTCCAAATGATGTAATTGGAGATATCAATTGGAAGAAGATAACAGTCACCCTTGATCCATTGGTTAGCAATGATCACATACATTCAGGTTTTTTTCCAAAAGGAATTGGTGATCTTGACGACGATGGTGATCACGATATTGTTTTACCGGATCGTTGGCTGGAGAATGAGGACAGTGGTCGAAGCTGGAAGAAGCATCAGTTACCGTTTGGAAAACGGGGCCCATTTGGTTTGTCCTCAAGGAGTTGGATCACAGATCTGGATCAGGACGGTGACATGGACATCGTAATGACCGACTCTGACCAACAGGCATCACGAGCAGCATGGTTGGAAAATCATGGAAATAAACCGCCCGAGTTTACTGCTCATTTTCTACCTATGACTGCCCCCGGTATACGAGGATCATTCCATACATTATTTGTCGGCGACCTTGATAACGACGGAGATGAGGACATACTTACCTGTGACCAGGAAGATGATACATTACCTCCTGAGGGAGCAAACCCGAGGTGGTATATATGGGAGAATATAAGCACTAACTCCACGGTTGAATTTAAAGAAAGGGTCATCTATGATGATAAATTAGGCGGCCACGATGCTTTGGTTGGCGATGTGGATGGGGACGGAGATCTCGATATTTATTCCAAGGTATGGAACCTCTGGCCGGGAAGTGTAAATAACGGAATGGAACATGGAGATTACTTTGAAAATAAGACCATCAATTGATTCACACATCCATGAAAATACCTTCAGACCATTTGGATTTGGCCAGGAAGCTGTGGGAATATCATAAAGTAGCTGAGCCGTTTGAAAAAGCCGATTTAATTATTGGGTTAGGAAGCTATGATCTTAAAACTGCCAGACATTGTGCTGAATTGTTGAAAAAACAGGTAGCACCTTTGCTGATCTTTACAGGAAAGCATGGGAATTGGACAGAAGGTAGATGGGGTAAGAGTGAAGCGGAAACATTCAGAGATTACGCCGTCAAATATGGTGCAAATAGCAATCAGATTTTAATTGAACCTAATTCTACGAATATTGGTGAGAACATGGGCTTTGCAAAAAAGTTGCTGAAAGATCACCCCATCAACAAAACCATTATTGTAACCAAACCAAACACATTGCGAAGAGCGCTGGCAACTGCTGAAATACAATGGCCGGACGTAATGCATTCCACAGACTGTGTCCAAATAGAGATGTTGGATCAGGTGGCTGAGAGTCATGATATAGGAGACCTGATAAACGAGATGGTAGGAGACATTCAAAGAATAATTGAATATCCCAAGCTGGGTTACCAAACCGAGCAATCCATACCCAAGGCCGTCAGGGAAGCCTATTCGACCCTTATAAGCCTGGGGTATAATAAACATTTAATGCAATAAGAATGAGAGAATTAAAGGTGGCTGTCGCTCAATTTGAACCACATGACGGGGATAAGGACTACAATCTTTCTGTGATGGACCGTCTGACTTATCAGGCTAAAAAGAAAGGAGCAGAACTCATTAGTTTTCATGAAATGTGCATCACCGCCTATACCCAGACCAGCGAGCTATCTGAACAGGAAATTTTTGGTTTAGCAGAGCAAGTACCCAATGGAGAAAGTACTAAAAAACTAATGGAACTTTCAGCGCGATATGATATGCCGATTTTAGCTGGACTGGTAGAAAAGGAAGAGACAAAGGTTTACAATACTTATGTCTGTGTAAACGGTCAGCATCTGGTAGCTAAATACCGGAAACTACATCCCTTCATTAATAAACACCTTTCAGCTGGAAATGAATATGTGGTATTTGATCTGCTGGGCTGGAAATGCGGAATACTCATTTGCTATGATAATAATGTTATAGAAAATGTGAGAGCTACGGTGCTTTCGGGTGCTGAAATAATCTTCGCTCCACACGTAACCGGATGTACACCTTCAGCGATGCCAGGAAGGGGATATGTATCGGATGCATTGTGGAAAAACCGGGTAAAGGATCCGGTACCACTGAGAATGGAATTTGATGGCCCGAAGGGACGCGGGTGGTTGTTAAAATGGCTCCCGGCCAGGGCTTACGACAATGGTGTCTATTACCTGTTTACCAATCCGATAGGTTATGATGGGACTCATTTAAAAAATGGCAATTCAATGGTTTTAGATCCCTATGGTGAGATTCAAGTGGAAATAAGATCTTTTGATGATGAGGTGGCTGTGACCACAATTACTGACGATAAGTTAAAACTTTCCGGTGGTTGGAGGTACAGGAAGGCTCGCAGACCAGAGCTCTACAAAGAAATTTTAGGAAAAAACCATCATTCAAAAACAAAGCCTGTGTGGCTAAACAATGATCAACCTGTTAATGACCATGAATAAGAAATATCCACTGACCGGATGCAACGGCTTCCAACTTAAGCTATTGATAATACATATTGTTACGTTATTTATTGTTGTAAGTCTCAAGGCGCAAAAAGCAGACGTTTTTTCGGATAAATACATCCTGAAAGCGATGAAAAAAGCTACATTTTGGCAACTGAAGCATCCCAAACATGAGCCCAACGAATGGCATAACGGTGCCTTCTATGCTGGTGTTTTTAGTGCATATAAAACCACAGGATCTAAAAGGATCTATAAAGCAATTTATGATATGGGAGAATCCGTGAGGTGGCAGCCAGGTAAACTTTGGTACGATGCGGACAGCCATGTGATTGGCCAGACCTATATTGATATGTATAGATTAAGCAAGGAAGAAAAAATGATTAGACCTGTCATTGACACGATGAATGTTTTCATGGAAAGACCGTTTCCTTCCAGAGGAATTAGAAAAATTCCCTGGTGGTGGTGTGACGCTTTGTTCATGGCTCCTCCTGTGCTCGTAAAATTAGGGACAACATTGAATGAGGAGAAATATCTCAAACTGAATGATCAACTTTACCGGCAGGCATACGATTTATTGTATGATCAGGATGAAAAATTATTTGCAAGAGATCTCAGGTATGTTTGGAGTTATACGGAGGAAGATCTGAAAGAGTCCAATGAAGAGAAAATATTCTGGAGTCGTGGCAACGGGTGGGTCATGGGAGGATTGGTCAGGATAATAGAGGAACTTCCGGAGACCTACCAGGAGAGAAATTTTTACATTGAGCTGTTCAAAGAAATGTCTCAGAAAATTGCAGCTATTCAGCAGCCTGATGGGCTGTGGCGGGCAAGTCTTCTGGACCCGGAAGCATACCCCGGTGGTGAGGCAAGTGGAAGCGGATTTTTTACCTATGGCATTGCCTGGGGTATAAATAAAGGCATACTTTCAAGGGAGAAATATCTTCCGGCAGTCAAAAATGCCTGGAAGGCATTGTGCGGGCTACAACATAAAGATGGTATGATAGGATGGGTCCAGCCAGTTGGGGCCGATCCACGAAAAGACTTTTCAACAGAAAGTTGGGAAGTGTATGGAACGGGGGCTTTTCTGCTGGCGGGTAGCGAAATGATCAAATTAAACTTGTAAAGTATGCCATCAGTTTCAAAATATGCTTTGAGGATCAGGATGTTGGTAATAATCGAAGATGATAGCCCGTGCACTGAATGGTACTTCAAATACAGTCCACACAGGTTTTTTTTGTAAATTAACCAGTCAACCTGAAATAAAAAATATTCCATATACATCAAAGACACATTTATTAACAACCGGTTTAACCCTATAAATCTTTTAACAAGCATGTATTCAAAAGACAATAAACGAAGAACATTCCTTAAGAAATCCGCCATGGGCTCTGCTGTGCTCATGACTGGAGGTGTATTACCTGCCTTTTCAGCCAAATCCTATTCACGGATCATAGGGGCCAACAATACCCTGAACGTTTCTGTGATGGGCGTCAATAGCCGGGGTAAGTCACTGGCACAGAATTTTGCCCGACAGGACAATTTTGAGGTGATCCATATCTGCGATGTAGACAGCAGGGCCATAGATACCTGCAAAAAGGCTGTTTCAGATAACCAGTCAACCAAAACAAAGGGTTATGGCGATTTCAGGAAATCATTGGAGAGCAAAGACGTGGATGTCCTGGTGATTGCAGCACCTGACCACTGGCATGCTCCGGCTGCGTTGCTGGGAATGCAGGCGGGCAAACATGTTTATGTAGAAAAACCCTGCAGTCACAATCCAAAAGAAGGTGAGATACTCGTGGAAGCGGCGGCCAAATATAAAAAAGTCGTTCAGATGGGTAACCAGCGACGTTCATGGCCCAATGTGATGGCAGGCATCAAAGCAGTTCAATCAGGGGCTATTGGAAGAGTATATTTCGGTAAGGGTTGGTACACCAACAATCGTGGACCTATCGGTGTCGGAAAAGAAGTGGCACCACCAGATTGGCTGGATTGGGAACTGTGGCAGGGTCCTGCTCCAAGAAAGAATTACAAAGACAACATTGTGCATTACAACTGGCACTGGTTGTGGCATTGGGGTACAGGCGAGGCGCTCAACAACGGCACACACATGGTGGACCTGCTGCGATGGGGGCTGGAAGTTGATTTTCCAACAAAAGTAAGCTCCAATGGTGGACGATATCGCTACCAGGATGACTGGGAAACACCAGACACCCAGGTGATCAACCTGGATTTCGAAGATGTGTCCATGACCTGGGAGGGCCGAAGCTGCAATGGCAAGCCCATAGAAGGGAGTTCAGTTGGCGTAATGTTTTACGGAGAGGATGGTAGTATTTTGATTCCTGGGGGTAATAGTTATACACAGTTTGACCTGAAAGGTAAAGTGGTCAAAGAATCGACTGATAACATTGAAATAGATCCCCGAAACCCGGTGAATCCGGCTTCTCAACTTGATGCCATGCACATTCAAAATATGTATGATGCCGTCTATAATGGAAGTTCCCTGAATGCTGATATTGATTCAGGACACAAGAGCACCTTGTTGGTCCAGTTGGGGAACATTTCTCAACGGGTAGGCAGGTCGTTGAATGTGGATTCGAAAAATGGCCATATAAAGGACGATACAGACGCCAATAAGCTCTGGAGCCGTTCCTATGAAAAAGGATGGGAAATGAAGCTATGAGGATAAAATATTTTATTCCACTGGTCTGGCTGGTGCTTCTGGCTTGTGATGGCATAAAAAAGACCACAACAAACGAGACGCCAACGGCCGGTTTAAATCAGCTGACCGATCAGGAAATGGCTGACGGCTGGAGATTGCTATTTGATGGCCAGTCATTTAGTGGGTGGAGAGGCCTGGGTAGGGATCATGTCCCTGAGGCTCACTGGAAGATCGAGGATGGGTGCATCAGGAAACTCAACAGTGATGAGGTATCCAAACTACCCGATGGCAGTGATCCGGAAAGTGGGGATCTGGCTACCGTTGACACGTTTGAGAATTATGAATTGTATTTTGAGTGGAAGATCCTCAAGGCTGGCAATAGCGGATTAAAATACAATGTGTCGGAGGAGATCTCAAAAAAGTACGGCTCCGGGTTTTCAGCACTTGGATTTGAATATCAACTATTAGATGATGAAGATCCTAAATATGCTGGTAAGTTAAAACCATCCCAGTTCACATCCTCTCTTTATGATATGCTCCCTTCCGAATCGGCGGTGACGAGACCTGTTGGGGAATTCAATTCCAGCAGGATCATCATCGATGGAAATCATGTAGAGCATTGGCTGAATGGCAAGAAAACAGTGAGCTATGAATTCGGTTCCGACCGGTTGATATCGGCTTATAAGGACAGCAAATTCGTCAAATATGAAAATTTTCTGGATAAGAAAAACGGACATATTATTTTGCAAAACCACCAGGATGACGCCTGGTTCCGAAACATCAAAATAAGAGAGATAAAAGATCAGTAAAACATAAAAACCCCATTCAACCATGAAGAAGAGCAATAGCAACTTAGATCGAAGGTACTTTCTGAAAACGTCCGCTTTATCAGGCGCTTTTTTGGGAATCCTTCCGGGTAGCCTATATGCCAGCGATAAAGGATATGTTAAAGAAAAGTTGGAAAGAGGCATTGAACCTGGGCCCGCAAAAGGAGAGACTGTCCAGGGATTGACGGTGAAACCTATTGAGCAGGTGCGGGTAGCCTTTATTGGGGTTGGAAACAGGGGAAGTAGCCATGTGAGAAGGATGGCGGCATTATCCTCAAAAGCCAAGGTGGTTGCCATATGCGATATCCGGGAAGAAAAAGCTAAGGCCTCAGCTGATTTTATGAAAAAACAAGGTCAAAAGGTAGACATCTACAGTGGGAAGGAAGAGGCCTGGAAGGAAATGGTCAAAAGAGATGACATTGACCTGGTATTGATCTCTACACCGTGGGAAGACCATGCCCCCATGGCTATTTACTCCATGCAAGAGGGTAAACATGTGGCCAGTGAAGTGCCGTTGGGATGCACCCTTGAGGAGTGCTGGAAACTCGTGGACACAGCTGAGCAGACACAGCGTAACTGTATGATGCTGGAGAATGTGTGCTATGGAGATGAGGAGCTATGGCTTCTGAAAATGGTGCAGGAAGGGATTTTTGGAACACTCACCTACGCGGAGGCTGCTTATATCCATCACATGACTGCAGGGCTCTTTGATGATAAGTATTATGAAAAATGGCGCATTGGACATCATCTGACAACCAATGGTAACCTATATCCTACACACGGTCTTGGACCAGTGGCGCAATACATGGGAATTGGGAGAGGGGACCGTTTTGATCACATTGTGTCTATGAGCTCCCTGCAGGCCAGCCTGACGGAACATTCTAAAACTGTTGATCCGGGAAATCCTTATTACAATCGAACGGACTTTGCCCATGGTGACATGAACAATGCGCTGATCAAAACCCATAAGGGTCGTTCTATACTGATGCAACATGACGTGGTCACTCCAAGACCATACAGCAGGATCAATGCCCTTGCTGGCACAAAAGCCTATCATGAAGGCTATCCTAGCAGGTTGTCGCTTCACGATGGTTCACACGATTGGCTTCCAGAGGATGAGTACAATGAAATGCGTGAAAAGTTCAAGCATCCAATCTGGGAGGAACTAAAAGAAGAGATCGCTAAAAACAATGGACATGGTGGGATGGACTTTGTGATGACTTATCGCATGATCGATGCCTTCAACAAAGGCTTACCATTGGATATGGACGTCTATGATGGAGCAGACTGGTCTGTGGTGACACCCTTGAGTGCCACGTCTGTAGAGCTTGGTAGTATCCCGGTCAAGTTTCCTGATTTCACGCGAAATCACTGGGAAAGTAAGCGGGTGTTGGAGATATTGAAGTAAGCCCTCCGCAGACTACAAAAGTGCCGGGCTAGACTACAAAAGTTTAAATAACCTTTTTCTAAAAAAACACAGTTTAATGATTCCAAACTGTGGGGTTTTAATACATATCGGTAAAACTAAACTTTTGTAGTCTGCCGGGTGGAAACTTTTGTAGTCTAGCCCGGCACTTTTGTAGTCTGCCCTAAGCCCCAAGCCCAATGCTCTTCTCCATCTTATAATCATCCATCACAAACCCACCACCAATATCAGCGACGGGTTCACCTACGATCTCGAAGCCCCATTTTTGATAAGCTTTGATAGTGTCAACATTTTGTTTATTTACGGTGAGCCATATTTTTTCAAGCGATCTGTCGCTGGCTTGTTGCAGTATAAATTGAAATGCCTGCTTTCCCAGACCACTACCACGGGCAGACTTAAGTAGGTATAATTTGCTTAAGAATAGCCCATCCTCTTCGGGTTTGATGCAGATATATCCAACTGGTGAGGAGCCGCTCATGATTTGGAAATACTCATAACCTTCAGTTATCTGTTTTTTCATTGGATTAAATGACTGGAGATTTTCCAGCATATAGCTGACCTGGTCTGCTCCGATCATCGGAGTGAAGTATTCATTCCATATTTCATATGCCAGGGCAGCAACCGACTCTATTTGCTGGTCACTATGGACAGTTTTAAATTCTACCAAACTATGATTATTTAACTGAGGCAATCCAACGATCTATTTTAGCTTCAAGCAATGCCAAGGGGATGCACCCGGTTTCGAGCACCTCATCATGGAAGGCACCGATATCAAACTTGTCTCCTAGTTGATTTTCGGCACGTTTTCTCAGCTCCTGAATCTTCAGCTGGCCAATCTTGTAAGCCAGTGCCTGACCAGGATTGGCCATGTAGCGCTCGATCTCCCTCACGATGCCATCATAGGGCTCAGCTTCATGTTCTACAGAGTATTGGATGGCTTCCTCCCTGGTCCAGCCTTTGCTGTGTATTCCGGTATCCACTACCAGTCGGATAGCACGGTGGATCTCCGCGCTCAACATCCCAAAATACTGATAGGGGTCAGTGTACAAACCGAGCTCCTTACCCAATGATTCCGTGTAAAGTGCCCAGCCTTCTCCGTACCCGCTATACCACAGAGTCTTGCGGAACATAGGCAGGTTTTCATTTTCCTGAGTCAACGAGATCTGGTAGTGATGGCCCGGGATGGCTTCATGCAAAAACAAGGACTCATTGTCATAAATGTTGTACTCTTCCACGTTGGGAATAGGTGTATAGAAGATGCCGGGCCTTGTGCCATCCAGTGATCCTGGATTGTACTCCGCACTGGCAGATGCTTCACGGAATGCTTCGGTTCTCCTTACCTCAAAAGGGGTCTTAGGTTTGTTGTTAAACAGCTTCTCCAGGTGAGGCTTCATGGTCTCGTGAATACCATCGAAATACGCAATGACCTGCTCGGGTTTGGTAAATGGCATCAATTCCTTGTTGTTTCGTACGAAGTCAAAAAATGAAACGAGGTCTCCTTCATACCCAACCTGGGCTTTGACCTTTTCCATCTCTGCAGAAATTCTGTCAACCTCATCAAGGCCCAACTGATGAATCTCATCGGCGGTCATGTCAGTTGTGGTATACAATTTGATTTGGTGCTGATAGAAAGCCTCTCCATTAGGCATCACACCGTATCCACTGCTTTCACGGCCTGCAGCCAGGTAGTCTGTTTTTACAAATTCAGCGATGTCTTTATACGCTGGCACCACCTTGTCGAGCACCATCTCCTTGTACTTGGCTGTCAACTCCTCCTTTTCCTTATCCGTGAATGACTCCGGAAAATTCTTTGCCGGACTGAAGAAAAGATTTTGTTCCGGGTCCTCTGTGGTCATGGCCTCTAGTTGAGGAATGACTTTCATGATAAGGGATTTAGGAAGCACATAATTTTGTTCAATCCCTTCCTGCATCTTTTCTTTGGCTGTATTGAGCCATACCAGGTATCCATCGATACGTTTCAGCCATTTTTCGTAATCCTCAACCGTTTCGAAAGGCTGAGCACTCTGACCGCTGGCCAGTTGACCGATCATCAGGTTGGCTGACCACATCTGATCAATGGGAGTCAGGTCCTTTTTGAACTCCATGTCTTTTAAAGTCATCTCACATTCCCAGCGGACAATCTCTTTGCTCAATTTTTGGTCTGCTGTTAGCCCGGTCTCATCATATTGATCGATCAGGTCAAGGTATTTATTGCTGTAAGCTTTGACCTCATCGTTGTATTCATCCGAAAGAAAGTTTGGAAAAAGGTCATTGTATCGCGGATCACCGGCGAAAGTGGCATTGAGTGGATTGAGCTTGAGCCCTTCTTCATAATACTGGTCAAGCATCTCATCAAAGGTTATGGCAGGTGCGGTAGTTTTATCGTTGGAGCATGATCCCATAATACTCATGAGAACAGCCAGGGAAATCAGTCTTTTCATAGCAAATATTGAGATTTACCCCAAAATTAGGGAATGTTGCCGGGCTGATAAAACACATTACATGATTGGGAATAAATACCTGTGAGGGGTAATATGTGTTTTTGGAGCTTTATACATCCCAGTTTTGCATTAGAAGTTAGGATCCCATTTCATACTTATCAGAATGATCTGATTTTCCCTTGACCCGCATTGTTCTTTTTTGTAAGTTAATTCTATGAAGAAGTTATCAGGCATATTGATCATGGCTCTGGGAACTTGTTTCTTGCAATGTGGTGATAAAGAGGGGGTGTGTACAGGCTTTAGTAACACATTCAATAAGACCTATTGCTACGATGGCTGGACCGAAAGTGAATGCAAGGAATATGATGATGAGCAGGTCAATGGGGCTGAATGGCACTTCCATGAAGATCAGACCTGTGCTTCCAGGGGCTTATAAGGTCAGAGATCTAAAGTAAGTCCTCAGTTGTAATCCGGAATATTCAATCCCAGGAAGAGATCACGGTTGATTGTCAGGGTTCCATTTGTAAGAACCGGTTTTACAATCCCTGAACCGCCCCTGTTGTTCAATGTTTTTCGCTCATCAAGGGTAAGTAACGGGTCATCTTCAAAAACGAACTCATCCAGGTAATATTCATTTTTACCCGGTTCTTTCACGGTAATATGGATGTGTTCCGGCTCTCTGCCGTCAGGATATGCTGCCGGACGAAAAGTGTAAAATGTATATTTTCCATCTCTTCCGGTTTTTACCCAACCTCGGATAAATCCATGTCTGCGTGCCCAACCTTTTTCATCTCCTCTTGATTGGTAAATTCCTTTTCTATTGGTCTGATAGATATAAATAATAACATCATTTGCAGGTGATCCATCTTTCTGAAAGACTGTTCCGGTGATCTTTAGTTTGGGTTTTGTTTCTTTAAAAAGTGGCAGGGTATCAATGGAGGAAAGCATTTTGCTTCCATACTCATGGATGGCCTCACAACCTTCACAGGGCCCACCTACTTTTTGTTGCACTTTTCGATCAGTCTGTGCATTACAAGAGATCCCAACTATAACCATCACGACATATAGTGTTTTCATGTGTGTATAGTTAATTTTTTATCGGACACATGCTTGCATGACGTAGTGTAGGCATAGCATCTTCAGATGGTGTTTGCCAAATCATGCTCATTTCATGGCATATAAATTTAAATATAATCCACTTGTAATGCTACCTGTTATAACAGGCTCCAGACATATCATCTTCCTCTTATGGGCAATTATCGAAAAAGAAACGCAGTACATGGATAAAAACGATTATTTCGCTACTTTAATTATATAAGTACATCACGCAGAAAATGGATTTCAATAAGAATTGCTCTATTGGCAGTTGGTTAGAGACCCCGTAGTTATGTCAGCAGATCATATCGAAAATATACCTTACTCCCTTGCCTTGAAATGCAGGTTTATTCTTGTTTTTGGAGCGATCGGGGCGATCACCACGTCGGCCTTGTTCCTCTATTTGGTATTAACCGATCCTTTTGCAAACATTTCCTTTTTATATGCACTCAGTTTTGCTGTACCTCTATTGTACGCAACAACCTATTTTGCTTATAAGAAGCGGCCCTCAATTGCTTCTAGTCTGGCCATACTGGCATCAGTTCTGGGTTGTTTCGGTTCGCTCACGCTTTTTTTTGCCTCATTTCTCACCTTAGAAATGATTTTTGTGTTATCAGCTATGTTTATTCCCATTAACCGGAAACAATCTATCGTCTTCTATTTCTTTATAGTATTTACGGTTGTCATAAAGATCCTGGCTGAGCTAAAGCTATTCTCGGTTGTATTTATTCCTCATTCGGATCTGGATAAAGAGAGTATTTTTTATATATGTATGTTTCTGTTTTCAATTTTCTCCTATGCGTTTATTGTCAATTATATGATCAACCAGGGACTCCAATCCTCTGAAAAGCTCATAGAGACATCCAGCCAACTGCAAGATACCCTGAAGATGAAGGATCAGCTCATTACTTTGATATCACATGATCTGAAAAACCCTATTGGTAACATCTCTATGATCGTGAAGGAAATGCAACTCAAAACATTGCCAGTAACTCCTGAGGTACTGGATATGCTCAATGATACCAGTACCAAGGCAAGTAATTTGATTGAAAACCTGACTCGATGGTCATCGGTAAAACAGGATAGAACCATGATCAGGAAAGAAGGTTTCAATCTACGCAAATGCGTAGAGGAGTCTATTGGTTTAGTACAGATTATGTCAAGACAAAAGCATATTGAAATCATTAATAAATGTGATGAAGATATCATGGTATATGCTGATCGTCGAATGATCAGTACGGTACTAAGGAACATGTTGAGCAATGCCATAAAATTTTCGCATAACAAGGGCACAATAGAACTCAATGTGGTAGCAAAACAAGACTTTGTGAACCTTACAGTTCAGGATTTTGGAGTGGGTTTATCTTCTGAGCATCAGAATAAGCTTTTCCTTGATGATCAGAAGCACACCAGTAACCCCGGTACCTCGGATGAAAAGGGATCTGGTTTGGGCTTGATTATAAGCAAAGATTTTGTAAAGTTAAATGGAGGTTCCATCGGTGTTGAAAGTGAGCTGGGAAAAGGAAGTAGATTTTGGTTTAGTATTCCAATGGCTGGGCAGCGCAATTAGTGAATTAGCTACTTGCATGGTAACATCGGGATCCAACACTTTTCCCCCGGAAATTGCGACCCTTCTCCCAGAACTGGTGACCCCTGACATTGCAGGAAAGTTGATTCCAAAAGAAGACGTATTTTAGTCAGATGAAGATTAATCGCACGTTTCCCTTAGTTGCTCTATTGCTTGTGATTGCAGCATGTAATACACAGCCTGAGCAAGAGACACCACCCAATATCATTCTACTCATCTCAGACGACCAGAGCTGGACAGATTACAGCTTTCTGGGACATGAATCCATCCGGACACCCCGGATCGATCAGCTGGCCAACGAAGGATTAACATTTAACTATGGCTATGCCACCGCACCCCTTTGCAGCCCGTCGCTTGCATCGATGATCACGGGACTGTACCCACATCAGCATGGCATCCTCGGGAATGATCCAATTTTTGAATCAGCAGATAAGCGTTATCGGGAGCAATGGCTGCAAAAAAGAAAAGAGAAATACAGCGAGTACGAACAGCGTTTCGAAGAACTGTCCACAATACCTGACCTGCTCAAGGAGAAGGGGTATGTGTCTCTTCAGACAGGAAAATGGTGGCTTGGGCATTACAGCACCGGAGGGTTTGATCAGGGGATGACACATGGTGACCCAACCCGGGGTGGCCGACATGGTGATGAAGGCCTGAAGATCGGAAGGGAAGGACTAGAAACTATCTACGGTTTTATTGATGATGCCCAAACCAATGAAAAGCCTTTCTTCGTGTGGTATGCGCCTTTTCTGCCACATGCACCTCACACACCACCGGATAGCCTTTTGCAGAAATACATGGATAGAACACCTTCGGAAGCAGTGGCCCGATATTGGGCGATGTGTGAGTGGTTCGACATTACGTGTGGTCAGCTCATGGATGACATCGAGCGAAGAGGACTCTCAGAGAATACTTTGTTTGTGTACGTCACCGATAATGGATGGATCCAGGACCCTGACAATATCAACCGGTACGCTCCCCGCTCAAAAAGGGAACCGTACGAGATGGGCATTCGAACTCCCATGATGTTTCGGTGGAAAGGAAAGATCGAACCGGAAACGAATACTACAGATGCAGTAAGTGCCATTGATATTGCTACAACGCTGTTAGGAATAAATGATATCGAGCCCACCTCAGACATGCAGGGGATCAATGTGCTGGACAAACAGGCATTGGAAAGTCGGGACATGATCTTTGCGGAGAACCTTGCCCATGATTTCTCCTCGCTGGACTCGAGTGTCTATCACCGGATGGCCATTGATCTGCCTTACAAGCTGATCCTTCCTGATCCATCAAATCAACCCGAGAGCGAAATTGAACTATTCAATATCGTGAATGATCCCCACGAGGAAAATAACCTGGCATCAACTAATCCTGGTAAGGTGAAGGAGCTAACTGCGAAGATTGAGGAGTGGTGGGTGGAATGACATTACAGGTATTCAGGAAAAACAGATTACCTCACCTCAAAAACAGCCTCTCCTGAAAAAATTTCTCCATCCATACCAATTCCTTCACAATAGATAATAAACGTCCCGGTCTCATCGGAGGTATAGAAGTGATCCGTAGCTATACCTTCATTCATAAGAAGCAAAGGGTTCCAGTAAAGTGTGCTTCTGAAGTCCGGTCGGATCTTTTCGCTTTCCGTGGGATTGCTATAGTCAGGCATGTAAAACTCCCTGGGTGCCGTATAGCCAACCAGTGGAAAAACCGCCAGTCCTTCAGGGTCGGCATCCGGTAGATTGCGGTATTCGTCTCCACGCCTGGTAAATAATGCAATGGCTCCACCAATGGCTCGTGGTCCATACGCAAATGCTCGTGGTCCTTTAAGTACATCAATGAAGAGGATGTCTCGTACATTAGTATTCATCAATTGATCAAAATTAATTGCAATGCCGTCCAGCAGAAACATCGGTGTACCTCCCCTGATAGTAACACTTTGGTTCATAATAGCCTGAACACCGGGGATCATACTTAGATAATGAAAGATGGTGGGATAAAGAAAAGGCATTGAATCCAGTACTACCCGATTGTCCGGCATGGAGTGCATCATGCCTGGTCGGTTGAAGGGATCATTCTCAGGGTGTATCTTTTCCTCAATACTGATTTCATCAAGAATAATGGTTTTTTCATCATAGGCCGCAGCGATATCAAATAGCTTTTCACCCCTGTTGATTACCCATTGATCTGTTTCGGTCATTGTATATTTCTTAAACATACCTGATGGAGCAGGTGGTACGTATGGGTCATCAATATGGATCAGGGTATTGCTGTTAACCTTTCCTTCTATTCTCCTTTTTTCTTTATCAGCAAGTGTCTTCACATAAGCCGTAACCGTATCAGTGAAATTTAATCCATCAAACCAAAACATGCCATTTTCCTGAGAGGTGGTCTGCACCTGAATAAGGGGATTCTCGAGGAAGCTTAAATACAGGTCTGTAGTTACTTCTTTCTTCTTATTTATGTATCCGGTCACCTTGCCTTCTACCCGAACGCCTTTTTCATAGGGATAAACGATTTCAGGTCCCTCTGCATTGATCACTTTTTCCCATTCAAATCGTCTCCATCCGTGAGTCATCATCAACAAATCCATGTGTTTGACCCGGTCAGGATTTTCCGGATTCAGATAATAGGTGGGGTTTTTAATGTATCCCTTTAGATCCGAGTTCAGATGAAGGAAGGAAGCGATGGTATGTTCAGGCGCTACATACAGGTTTCGGGGAATTACGGTTGTGGATAAAGAAGCCAGTGCCGGCAACTCCCCATTTTGTTTGCTTAAGCTCAGATCCAGGTCGACGCCGGACCGCTTTCTATAGGTCTTCTTGTCAGGTGATACCTCCAGCCGGGTACGGGTGACTGGATTTTCATTAAAAATTAATCGCTCCGCAACAGCCCGATGTTGAGGATCAAAAAAGGTCAACTGGATGATTCCGGTTGGGAGGTCGCTGTGACGCATCCAAAGTTGTATATTGGGAGCATCAGGTTTAGGTTCTATTACATATAGTAGCTTTCCCCGACTTTGAATCATCAGGAAGGTCTGATCTATTGAAGCATTGTGGGGCTTCACTTCGATACTCACCCGACTTTTAGTGGGATGGACATGTAACAGATAACCCGAAGACAGCATGTTGGGTAGGGGCTGAGAGAACTCTTTCCCCGCATACTGAAAGAAGCAGGAATACCTGGCACCCTCATCGGCCACCAACATAAATCGTCCCATGCCATCGTGCTCTGTTGCGATTTGGGTAATTTTATTTCCATCCTCATCCAGGATGTTACCTGAAATCTCAAGGGGCTGTCCATGCTGATCCACTGCCTTAAAAGCGATGAAATTCGTGTTTCCAGCAATAAGCTCACCACCCTCCGGAAAGAATTTTAAATTAACCTGAGGAATTCGATCAGTATTTTCCTCTGTTACCTTTTGTGATTCCAGCCTTGGCAAGAGTTTAATATCCTTTGAGAAAAGGTAGTCCTCATCATAATTCAGCTGGTAATTGGTGTAACCCCGTAAAGTATATATACCCGCATTTAAACTATCAGAAAGCGTAAATGCACCATGGGATCTACCCAGGCTATCGATCTTCAATTTCAATGAATGGATGATTTTATCTTCTGGTGAGATCAAATCGACATGAAGCATGCCACTCAGAGCAGTGGGTTTGTGATCCATGCCATTCAGGACATAGGTGCTTAAGTACAGGGTATCCCCCAGGGTGAGCATCTCTCTACTGGTGTGGATGTAAACCTTTTCTGTAGGTATTTGCTCATGGTAAATCTCAAAACGCTTTGCTATTTCTGCTGGTTGAGTTTGAGCAGTGCTTGTAAATGACGAACCCACCAAAAGCATGATAAATACTCCTAATAGTTGCCTGGATAAACCAAAATGTAATTCAATGAAATAACTATACAAAGCGCTCAAGTATATGGGATAGACAGTCACCAGTTTTATTCGATTGGATACATATTGAGATTTAAATCATCAAAAAAAACTATTCGATTTGGTATCGTTTCCAAAACTTTATCCTTTGTTGATTGTGCAATTCTATCAGGACGATACCGGAGTGCCAGATATGCTAAAAATGATTCAGCCATATCTTCCCTCCTGAAGAAATCACGGGCATAATGAGAAATGTAATTGCCGTCTAATTCCTGAGCATTGACCCACTCTCGGGAAGGTGCATATTTTGGATCGAGAGAGACATGAGTGCCTTCATGAACAAATACTTCTTCTAATATTCCATCACTTTCATAGTATGATGATTGACCAGTATATATCCAAATACCTTTATACCCGCCTCTAAAGTATTCAACACCATCATGTATTGTTATAGTCTCAAGGTCAATGCGTAAATCAGTGGGTAGACGACCAATTATCTCAGCATATTTTAATGCGATTTCTTTAGCTTTAACTGAGTCTTTAAATTCAGGATTAATTTGAATTTCAAAAGACAAACCATCTTCGTAAAAGGAATTGAATAGATAGGGTGATAAAGTAAGCGATTTATCCACTCTGTGATCGTACATGGTGCGTTTACCTTGCCCGGCATAAGAAAGACTTACAAATATTGTCTTATCTTCTTCTGTAATGATATCCGGGTCCATAAATACGGTTCCTTTTGCAAATGGAGGGATCGGGGGTAAATCCTCTTCTTCTTTGCTGCATGAAATTACGGCTACAATAAAAAGAGCAAATAGTACATATTTGAAATATCTCTTCTTCGTACGATACCTACTCATCTTTGAAAATATTCATTCACTTTCAATCCACTCCGCAGCTCGTTGCAAGATAACATCCGGATCCACTTCTTCATCGGGAGGGATGCGACCACCAAATGCCTGTAGATTTCGGTCGGCCATGATGGAGACAGCCAATCCTATGCTTGATCTGTCACTCAATTCAAATCCGACGATCCCCGTTGATACTCCACAAGTAGATTTTCCAAAACTGCGCGTATTTTCTCTCCCTGAGAATGCTGCCGCAATTGCTTCCCCGGAACTACCACATTCTTCATCCAGCAGAACGGCAACTTTAGGGTTTGGCTTGATCAGTTGGTGAGGATTTGCAATTTGTGTTCCGGGAGATCCGTCGTAGCTAGCAACTCCATTGGTGTAACTGAATGAATGTGAATTTCCATCAGCATCAATGAAATAACCTGCCACACCGTCTCCTAATATGGGACCAATACCTGCCAGCATGGGATACATGTTTCCTCCTGTATTTCGTCTTAAATCAACGATCCATCCTTTGAGGGATTCGCTATCCTGTGCCTTTATTTCATCCTGGATAGCCTGGGCAAAAGCAATGCTAGGTTCATCGTTACCAGCTCCAGAAAACCCCGTCACACGCACATAGCCTATGTTTTCAGGTTTAGGTAGGAAAAAGTTGGTTTCGGATTCACAATGTAATGGATTGAAACCGCCAATGTATTGCCCATTAGAAGCAATCAGATAGCTATGATTGTCACCCAGTAGTGTGAGTGCTTGCCTGATCCCGACCAGCTTTTTATACCTTGGCTCTACCGATCTGGCAGTATCAATAACCCTTTCTTTGAGTGTTGTCCAGTCAATTTCATTTTTATAAATATGGTTGGCTTCCATGACATCCATGACCTCATGCAAGTAAATCTCTGTTTCATCAGGAGGGCCTGTTTCTTCCTGATTACAGGATCCAAGGAAAAACCCAATGATTACAAAAAGGAATATACGTTTTATCAGATCAAAAAGCATGGTCTACTCATTGACGACTAATCGTATATCAGAGTAACTTATTTTCCCCTCAGTTCCTGGTAGCAACCTTACAAAAAGCACAATAAACCAGGTATCCCTGGAGAGACAAGGAATGGTGAGTTCTTCCTGATAATCTATCAGTTCTCCGTTGACAGGGTTGTCGGTTGTAGTGAGATAAAGGGTTTCATTGTACGTAACAGGTGCTCCAAATTCAGTCATTGGATCTCTTTCGAATACCCTTAACGAGACGGCAGCGCCGGTTCCTGTTAACCCTTCGGAGTTCAAGGTGACTTTGAAAGAGACGTTGGAGCATTCTGGCAAGTCAGGATAGATGGTTTTAAACCACTTGCCACCATCACTGGCAGCTCTCCCTGGAGCCAATTCAAGCGAAAGGGTTTCATTTCCTTCCCTAAGTCCAATGAAATCCCCATCATGATCCTCGAGGTTCCACCATTCTTCCGGATCATACTGGTAGTAAGCAGTGTCGTTAGACCAGGCAGATTCCCAATTAATACATGCTTCACCCAATGAGCCATCAATAAGCTCTGTGAGGTAATAGTCTCTTTTTTCTAATTTTTCTATTCCCTGGTAGAGGCCATAGTTGTCAAATGGATTCATAATCGACATTGGGCTGCCATCACACAAGGTAGTCTCAATAATGGATCTGCCAAGAAAGGCACTTCCAATATGAAAAAACATGAAGTTCTCGCGTTGTATTTCAGTAAGTGTTTCCCAATTGCAGCTAGCTGATTTTAATATCTCAATTCTTCGCAAACCAGTCCCATCATGGTTATTGAAGCCATAGCCGCAATATGGCAGGACTTGGTCCCCATATTTAATTTCATCTACATAAGCTACTTCTACTGCAGCTAAATCAAAATCATACCCTCTGAGTGCCGCTTCTTCTTCAAAACGATCCAGGTAAATCCTGAGGTCAGGGAGACCGGGTTCATCATCCTTGTTGCAGCTCAAAAAGAAGACTGAAATGAATAAAAGAGTTAAAATGGAATGGGGTTTGGGGCTGAAATTCATAATTGGGTAGTTGGGGTTAACTTCCTTTTACGGAATATTGCAACTGATTGTTATAGAACGGTTATATCAATGACTTACTCATTCGCTCGGCTCCGGACCAGGTGACCATAGAGTTTTCTTACCGATTCTCCACCACATATTTAGAGATCTCACCAACCGGAGCCACCCAGATATCTTCCTGATCTTCCAGGTATTTAAAAAGCTTATGGAGCATTTTCACCTCCGTGGTCTGTCGGCCTTTTTTGCCAATGTCATGCCCGGCCAGCACCAGCCACAAACCGTCCTTTCTGGTGGTCTCGATGAAAGCCAGGATCTCCTTAAAGCTTTTTTCATCCATCTCCACCCCGGTGAGTTGTGCCAGGTCACAGTAGGAAGGATCATTCGGTGTTTCATCAAGCCAGGTCCTACCAGAGACAAACTGTTTAGCTACCACAGGGACGTAGCTTTTGGTATCCTCACCACGCCCAACGAAGGTTTGGCCACAGGGATAGGCAAATTCTGTAGGTTCTACGCCAAGGATCTCCCTGATCCGGTCATTGGCATCTTCAAGTTGTTCGTCGATATCTCCAAGGTCCATCTCCTCCAGTGCCTTATCCCGCGCCCATAAAAAATTCCCGGAACAGGGATGGGTCATGGAGTGGTTGCCGATCTCATGTCCATTGGCCACTGCCTGTTTCCAGCCATCTAATGACCGCTCCACTGCGGACGGCACTACATAAAAGGTTGCCTTGATCCCATATTGATCCAGGATGGGGGTGCCCACTTCCACCTGGCTGCTCCGGCCATCATCCCAGGTCAGGCTAATGGCCATTTGCTTCCCTTCAGGCCATTGGAATTGATTCTGTGAAAAAGCCAAATAGGGGAGGACGATCATCACAATGGCTAAGAGGTAAATGGTTTTCTTCATTTCTTTATTCTTTTAGGTAGGCCAACAAATCGGCCATCTGTTCAATACTAATTTGTGCATGCAGGTTCTCCGGCATCGCCGAGTTTTCAAAGGCCGTCAATTTGCTGATCGCTGAGCGTTCCAGGGTTCGTTCTTCTCCTGCAGCATTTCTTAAAGTTAATGTGCCCGGACCTTCATTGGCAATCACGCCGGTAAGGATTTTTCCATCTTTCATCTCCAACTGCCACAATTCATAGCCATCGGCGATGGAGCGATTGGGCTGAAGGATGTCCAGTAACAAAGCCGACTTACTTCGGTTTTTGATGGAGCCAAGATCAGGACCGAAAGCAACCCCATGTTGTCCACCTTTCTGATGGCAGGGACTACAGGTCTGTTTGAAAATTTCCATGCCCGCAGATGCAGTTCCGTCGACAGCCAGGGCTTCCTCGTATTCCCTCCAGACTTCATCCGCATCGAGTTCATTGCCTTTGAGGATCCGGCGGGCATTGGCCCGGATATCATCCTCCCGATGGTTGAGGAGGGAGACAGTCCTAGGCCAGGATAGACTGGAAGCATTCATGTTACCTGATTCGATGGAAGCCAGGATCAAACGATTCCCTTCATGGCTTTTCACCAGGATGTCGATAGCCCGATGGCGTTCGTCTGGTAAAAGACCCGACCAGGTATTAACGATTTTGTCTAACAGGTTTTTATCCTCAAGGTAGTTGAAAGCATCCAGGGCACCATTTCGTACTTGAGGAGCCATATTGGAGAGAAAGCTATCTATCAATTCAATATGATTATCGGCATCGGTCAAGGCTATGACCTTCAGGGCGTCCGATAGAAAATCAGGTTTTGAGTCTCTATTTTTGACCACCACTAAGGCACGTTCAAATAGTGGGTTTTTGGTGTGCTCAAAATACCCGGATTGGTACAACAAATCAAGACTTTGTGATCGGATTTCCGGGTTTCCCGATTCATCAAATTTCTGTTCAAGCAATTGAATGTTACGAGCTGACAGCTTTAAGTTATCACCGGCATTGGAGATGCCTTCCAGAATAATTGGCAGGTACCAAATGGATTCATCGGCGTTCAGGGTTTTAGTGAGAAAGTCGTTGATTTCACCAGCATCGCTGGCCCTTGAGATCATTTCACTGAGTCTTTTAAAGAACTGGATAGTTTGAGGAGTTTTTTGGTTGATCAGGCTGTTAGCTGCTTCCTCATACAGGGCAAATATGTTCGATTCTCTTGCTGAGAGTGCAGCTTGTTGTACCCATTCATCTTCTATATCCCGGAACAGCAAATGTTTCCTGGCTTGTTTCGAAGTCGGGGTGCCGATGTTCCCCAGTGTAAGCAAAAGCTGGTACCTGACTTTAGGATTTTCATCATTAACCATTCCAAGCAATGTCTTGAAGATGGTCTCAGATTCAGGGATCCTCTTTTCTGCAATCCGGATGGCATTTTCACGTAGGTAAGGAGATTGATCATTTAGCAGGGTAATGAGCTGATTTTCTGATAATCCATCTTTTCCTTCCAGAATCCACATGGCATGGATGCGGCCAACTTCATCCAGTTCATCTGACAGAACCATAGAAAGTGTTTGAATGATTTCCTTTTGATCTCTGTCCATGAGGAGGCGCTGGGCATGCATCCGCCACCAGTTGTTCGGGTGATTGAGCAGTTGGATAAGAGAAGGCACATCCATGTCTGAAAGGTTGAGCTGATCCATGAAGTCCGGTGATGGGGTACTGTTGGGCGTGATCCGGTAAATCCTGCCCTGGTCGACACCAGCATAGAGGTCACCGGAGGCAATCACCTCATCCGAAAGCCATTCCGGGTGCTCAATGATCTTGCGATAGTAGTCGATGACGTAGAGGGCGCCATCCGGACCCACATAATGATTGACAGGTCTGAACCACGAGTCTGTAGACGCCAAAAACTCACGGTCTTCAAACAGGTTCACCGCTTCAAAGGTGGAACCCATGTTATTGATTCGATCGGCATGGATAAGGTTGTGCACCGGTTCGGCAGTGAATACCACCTGGTTATATTCCGGAGGAAAAGTCCCTCCCAGGTACCATTGAATGCCACAGGCGGAGGTGATCATTCCGACATCAGTGAGTAATTGGTGATTTGGATTTTCAGTAATCGGAAAAATCTCAAAGCCCCGACCACTTTTGGGAATATAATGACGACCGGAGGGGATGAGGAAATCTGGGTTGCGTTGCATGTAGGTGGCATCCATCACCACGTGGAAAAGGTGCGTAGCGTTACTGGTGAGAAAATGATGTCCCCAGGGATCGAAAGTATGCCCGAATTGTCCACGGGCAGAACCCATTTTAGCAATCCCCAGGTCGGGGTTGAATTTAACAAAGAGTCCATTGGCATTTTGCGGCAGGCTATCAGCGTCCGGGTTGTTAGGAAAATGGATCCGCGACCCCCTGTCCCCCAGGATGTCTTCAAAATTTTTGGTGCCCACTGCACTTTCATGTGAGATGTAGATGTAGTTGTCGATGCCATACTCGGGGTTGTTGACATTGTGCTGTGGGTTGGATCGGGCAAAGCCGGTCAGGACGATTTCTTTCTTGTCTGCGCGGCCATCTGCATCCGTATCTTCCAGGTAAAACACATTGGGGGGATCCGTGACCAGGAAACCTTCCTTCCAGCGCATGATTCCGGTAGGGAAGACCAGGCTATCCGCGAATACAATGGCTTCATCAGGGTAGCCATCACCATCGGTGTCAAGCAGCCTTTTTACTTTTCCGCTCCCACTGACATCCAGTGGGTACCCGTGCATTTCCACCACATACCATCTCCCCAGCTCATCGATGACCATATCTACCGGATCGGCAATGAGCGGCTCCATAGCCATCAGCTCAATCTGAAAGCCATCGGCGATTTTGAAGGTGCGAAGTGGGTCGTTTTGATTTTGTTTGGTTTTGCAACTAATGAGGAAGGAGGTGAGGATTAAAAGGAAAGCAACTCTTATCATCTGGTTTGTTTGATCACAGCCGAATAAAGATAATTTATTTAGCTTAAAGGTGTTAACAGATCACAACCTCTTAGTGGCTTTGTGTCTTTGTGGCATCATATTACCTCTAACAAAACTCAGCCACAATAGGTTATCACTTGTGTTTACCTGCTCATTTTCGTAACTTTTAAACAAACTCAATACCCCATGGCCATCTCATTCAAATTAAACAACAAGGAAACCAGCCTGGACGTAGACCCTCAGATGCCATTGCTCTGGGCGATCCGTGACTATGCCGGACTCACAGGAACAAAATTCAGCTGTGGAATCGCCGTATGCGGAGCATGTGTCGTGCTTATGGATGGCACACCTGTCCGCTCCTGTGTGATGCCGGTATCTGCCGCAGTAGGTAAATCGATTACCACGATCGAAGGACTTTCCCAAAACAACGACCATCCGGTACAGAAAGCCTGGATAGAGGCTCAGGTCCCGCAATGCGGATACTGTCAGTCCGGCCAGATCCTCAGTGCGGTGGCACTGCTGGAGAAAAATCCCAATCCAACCGACACGGACATTGACAATGCGATGAACAGTGTCCTTTGCAGGTGCGGAACTTATCCCAGAGTTAGAAAAGCAATCAAAATGGTCAGCAAATGAAACAGCCCGTAAACCCAACAATCTCCAGGCGAAAGTTTATGGCCCTTTCATCCGCTTCCTCAGCGATGCTGCTGATCGGGTGTATACCGTCTACAGGCAAAGACAAAATCGTGAACCTGTCTGATGGAGGGGTCGACACCGCTTTGAATCAATTTATTTCAATCAATTCGGAAGGACTTATCACCTTATATAACCATCGGCCTGAGATGGGGCAGGGAACCTTCCAGTCCATCCCGATGATCCTGGCGGAGGAGCTGGATGCCGACATCAGCCAGGTGAAAATTGTGCAATCAGAGGCTAACTCAGATCTCTATGGTCGACAGATGGTAGTAGGCAGTCACAGCATCCAAAGCGAGTTTATGAACTGTCGCAGGATGGGGGCAGCCGCCAGGGATATGCTTGTCAGAGCTGCAGCTGAGACCTGGGGCGTGCAGCCAGCTGATGTGAAAGCAAAGAATGGTATGGTGACTGCCAATCAGAGTGGAAAGACCTTAACCTATGGGGAGTTGGTTGCGAAAGCCGTGAAACTGAAAGCCCCGGAAAACCCTAAGCTGAAGACCGTTAAAGAATTCAGAGTCATTGGTAACCCGGTTCCGAGGGCCGATATCCCCCTGAAGACAGACGGGTCTGCCAAATTCGGAATTGATATCCAGGTGCCCGGCATGCTGTACGCTTCTGTAGAACGTACCCCGGTTTTTGAGGGTAAAGTGTTGAGCTTCAACAAGGAGGAAGTGCTGAAGATGCCCGGGGTGACCCATGTATTCAAGACCAGCCGGGACCTATTTGGGAACCGGGAAGGGGTGGCCGTGTTGGGTGAAAGCTACTGGGCAGCCTACCAGGGGCGCAAAGCATTGAAAATTGAATGGGACAACCATGGTCTGGATAAGATCTCCTCGGAAACCATCCGGAATGACTACCTTAAAGCCTCAAAAGAAGCCGGCGATGTCCTGCATGAAAAAGGAGATGCTGATGGGGTATTCAATAAAGCATCAGACGTGATCGAGGCCGTCTATGAGATGCCTTATCAGGCGCATGTACCCATGGAGCCTATGAATGCAGTGGTGGATGTGCGGGCTGACTCTGCAGAGTTCTGGGGATCTACCCAAAATCCCAATGGGACGCGGTCCTACCTGGCCAGGTTTCTCAACCTTCCGGAAGATAAAGTGAAGATCAACTACACCTTTATGGGCGGTGGGTTCGGACGAAGGTCCCGGACCGATGTGGCCGAGGAGGCTGCCGACCTATCGAAGAAATCAGGAAGACCTGTGAAGGTGATCTGGACCCGGGAAGATGACCAGACAGCAGGACCCTTTCGGGCAGCATCTGTCAACGCGTGCCGGGCGGTGATGAATCAGGGAAAAATCGAAGCCCTGGAACATAAGATTGTAGCACAGGAGATCCGGAACCAGTCCGGCTCCAACAACAAAGCAAGTGGGCAGCTGATGGGCGGAGTGAATACCGATTATGCCATCCCGAATGTCTCGGTGAAAGGGGTGCTGCAAAAGCATCATGTACCCATTTCGTACTGGCGGGCGGTTTATCATTCCACGAATCCGTTTGCTCATGAGTCGTTCATCGATGAGCTGGCCATCAAAGCTGGGAAAGACCCACTGGAATTTCGTCTCGAAATGATGCAGGGGCATCAGCGATTCAGGCGGGTGCTCGAGATAGCTGCAGAAGTAACTGACTGGAAGAACAAACCCGCTGGTATGGGCAGGGGAGTTGCTATTGCAACACGATCCGGTGCGCATTTTGCCATGGTGGTAGATGTGGAGCGGAATGGCAAGGGCGTGAAAGTGAAGAAGATCACAACTGCCCTGGATCTCGGTATCTGCATCAACCCTGACACGGTCAAAGCCCAGACGGAAGGCTCCATCGTGATGGGTCTCGGTGCTGCGCTATACGGGCTCACCATTGACAAGGGCGCGATCGTGGAGCAGAACTGGCACCAGTATCCATTGCTCCGGATCGGACAATGTCCCGAGATCGAGACCCACATCCTCAAAAGCGAAGCCGCGCCGGATGGTGCTGGTGAGAGCGGATTACCGACAGTCGCACCTGCTTTAGCTAATGCTATTTTCGACCTGACCGGAAAACGGATCAGGCGGCTGCCGATTGATTTGGAGAAGGTGAGTTAGCGCGTAGCTTCGGTACTATTCTGAAATTGGAAGGTTGTTTGTTAGTATTTCCTATCCGGAGAGGATGTCTGTGAGCCACAGACCTGAGGAGTGGTTTAAGTGGGTTATTTCCTTAATAATTAAGTTCGGCCCAAAGCCTGTTGGATTTATAATCAAATGCGTATGCCCATTGTGTTCCCCAGCGTTTTCCTGAAGCTAGCCAAAGTTCGGCATGTTGAGGTCGTTCTTCCGGAGATAGGAGATTGATTCCCTGCAAGTAGTTCACATTTGAAATACTTACCAATTCAAAATTTTCCAAATCGACTACTCCTTTCAAGTCGTAGACAGAGATTCGGGTGTTCAGGTCAGTGTCGAAGTAACAATTCACAAATTCCACTTTGGGTATGTTGATCCCGGAGTGGAGTTCGTACGTATCTATCACCAATTGGCTGCAATCTGTAGAGTTAGCAAAGGTGAGGCAGATGAATAGTATCGGAAAGGCCACAATGAGCAGGGAAAGTGACACGATAGTGATTTTTTCTTTCTTCTTCATGGCTAGTCGAGTTAGTCATTCAAAATTCTTTTTGAATTCGCCATCTAAGATAACTCTTTTGGTGAATTGAAAAGTGTATTTCGAATGTGATGGTTTGATTGTGATGATTCATCCTATTTTGAGGTCTGTGAGACACAGACCTAGGGGAGGGTTTTAGAGTCCTTGTGGTGGCTCTGATGGGCAAAGGAGGAATCAGGGTGAGTGATCAAACATCAAAAACGTCATCCTGAACAGAGCTACAGTAAATGTTTTACAAACGAATATTTTGAGCATCAAACAAGATCATGAAGTGAGGCAAAGTCGAATGTGAAGTGAAGCCTGTCTGACGTCAGGCAGGGATCTTATACAATTTAGATGAACCGTGTTTAATTCTCCTTCCGAATTCTAAGATTCTTCATTTCATTCAGGATGACGTGGATGTGAATCGGTGCGAGGTTCGCTGGGTACGACCTGAAATGGACAATTCGGACGTTTGAAAGCTCAATTGAATATTGAGATTGTCTTATCATCGATAATACTAATGCCCAATATTCACCTTGAATACAGAACACAGATGGGGAGGGTTTCAGAGTCCCCTGATTTGCAAAATGGAGATCTGTGGCCTACTGTGGGCCACAGACCATGGGGTAGGAGCTTGGGTAGGCGATTGTTTACATTTGTCTTTATACACTATTCAGGTTTTGAGTATTCAATTAATTCCTCAACATAGCTAAAGTCGCCTTGAGTCTGGGTAAGCTTAATGAAGGTTTTTGTTGCCGGGGCATACAACCAAATCTCCTCTTCATCTGCACTATATCCTCTCGAATTCGTGGTTTTACCTGTGTATTTTATTTTATAAGCCATGTAAGTGCCAGCCTCTACGGTTTCTTCCTGGTAAGATAATACCTCAGCATCCTGACTTTGAGTACCGGTTGTACCATCTTGACTTGTCCAACTATTCTCATATTTCCATTTTTTACCCACTACCAGAGGCCAGGCATACTTTGGAGTTTTGCTTTTTTCTGGTTTGACAATCTCTGCAACAGGAATAGTGTCATTTCCGATTTTCATGCCTAAAACTCCATCAATACTCACTATTTCTCTGATATCCTCTCCGTCAGAGCGAACTTCCCCACTAGTTGTTACACCCTTGTATTTCCATACCCACTTTTCACCAACTTGATAGTCGGCCAGCGTTGGTTGTATGGTGACCTCAGTCGGGCTACTACAAGCAGTAAGAGTCAAGATTGAAATAAACATAACGGTTCTAATTTTCATAGTAGGTTGATTTTTGGCTGTTATTATTTCTTTTCAAATGCTTTTGTTCAATCTTTTCGTTGAAGTTGCAAACTCCAACAAGTCTGATGGGCGAAGAAATCGTTTTGCCTCTATTCCTTTTCCAATAATTCATTCAATGTTTCCATTGACTCTTCACTACCTAATTCAACAGCCTTTGTATAACTTTTTATAGCTTCTTCTTTATTGTCGTATTTTAAGTAAGCTTCACCCAACGAATCCCATAAATTACCATCTTCCGGAAATAGTTTCACATTGAGTTTAAACAAGGCTAATGCCCAACCAGGATTGTCTTCTTTTTTCAGCCTGCTATACCCCAGTATATTGAGTATTGAAGGGTCAACAAATTCTTCTTTGAGTTCTGTATTTAAGAAATCCGGTAATCTTTCTGCATTTTCAGATGGATTCGTTTTCATAAACCCATGAATCAATTCATAGATGTTTTTGGGAATGGGTGTAGCCTTATAATCAGTATCAAAAATCATTTTGCCTATCTCTCTGGCAACGTTTTCTGATTCACTTCCTAAAAACGCATTTGTGATGTATATGACAACTACATCATCCTCTACAAATCTTACAAAATCTGCAAAATATAATCCATTACTACCATTGTGGGCAACCATCTTGGTTTCTCTATTGGTTTTAGAGATTGCCCAACCGTACCCATAAAAGGATGTCATTTCATCATTCTCGGCAACATGTGGTGTTTCCTGGACTGCCCTTGATTTGGATGTTAAAACGAGGTTGTCTTCTAATGCAACATGCCATTTATACAGATCTTCAACGGTAGAATGAATATCTCCTTTACCTATGCTATACCAATGATTATCATGGTAAGGGAGGTGTTGCTGGGTGGTTCCCCAGTCTACCCACTGCTCATCGGTTCTGTTGTAGTAGTACCCATGTGCCAGTCTTTCTGTATGAAAATTGATGCTTTTATATCCCGTGCTTTTCATTTGAGAAGGTTCGAATAAATAGTCCTGCAGAAAAGAACCATACGTTTGATTTGAAACAGACTCTAATATAGCAGTGAGCAAGATGTAGTTGGCATTTGCATATTGGTACTTTGTTCCGGGTTCTGATTGTAATGCTGATTCAAAAAATTCTGTTAAAAACTGTTCTTTGCTTGCTTCATCGTATCTAAAACCTCCGGTTCTATTGGAAATCCCTGATGTATGCGTTAATAATTGATGAATCGTTATATCTCTTTTGTCGATAGGTGCCTGGTCAAAATAAGAACTTATTTTATCTGATGTTTTGATCTTTCCTTGCTCTACAAGTTTCAAAATAGCTGATGCAGTAAATTGTTTTGTTACAGAACCAATATTAAAAACCGTTGAAGGTGAGTTGGGTATCTTATTTTCCCTATCTGCCCATCCATAGCCTTTCGATAAAATGATTTCTCCTTTTTTAGCAACTAAAACAGATCCGGAAAAGCCTTTTTTCACGCTTAATGCCAAATATGAATCAATTTTATTGATGAGCTCTGTAGTCGTAATTTGAGAAAAAGAGCTTGAAGCTGAAAAAGTTATGAAAGCAAAGAATAGTGTTTTGATAGGTAAATTCAATGTATGATTGTTTGGTGATAAATAGGTCTGCCTTTTAGTATTTTACTAATGCCTGACAAGCCAGGAATCTTAAGTCCTAACTTGTCAGACTATAGCTTAAAACTTCCACCCTATGTAAAGGTTTGGCTCAAAAAGAAAGACGTTTCCATATTTGTCATCAAACTCCTTAAACCCTTCAGGAGAATTGTTGTCAAACATCCACTGGTTGCAATGAACCTGAGGTTCAACGAAAAATCGTTTTTTCTTCCCAAATGCAACATGGTAGCCCAAATGAATAGAGTTGTAAACTTTAAATCCATTTTTAATTTTATTACCGTCTAAATCCGTATAGGTTTGAATTTGCGGAAGGACTTCAACAGCTGCAAATAGCCCTTTCCAAAGCATACGTTGGTACGTGATGCCAATTCCTGTCTCCCTTAAATATCCATCGTAATATTCAGTCCCAGACTCTATCTTATCGACAACACCATCCCACCAGGTGATTCCCATGGGTTGAAATAATCGCCAGGTGGCAAACTTTACCCCAATGATGTTCTTATTATCCAGGTTGCGCTTTACATGTAATTCTACCATTTGAATACTTGTTCGATCACTATAACCAGAGATAAGCTCATCTGGAACAATATAAGGTATACTTACCCTCCACTTATGGGCTACTTCAGTTTCTTTAACCAATGTTGAATCAGTTTGTGCAAAAGCACCAAATGTGCTTAGAAATAAAAGAATCGTAATTAGATTTTTCATAACAATGTTTTTTTAAAATTCGATTTTTACAAAGCCCTCCCCTTATGGTTAGTTTGTTTGGTAAAGGAGAAAGGAATCATCGATCATTTACTTTAATTAATTGATGATGCGAAGATGAAGCGGAATTGCAGGTGAATCGTTCTGAAATGAAATTCCGAACTTAATAGTGAGATTCAGTACCTTTTAAACAAGCTTAAGATTGATTAGACCTCAACCAGGCTTTCGGTGTCATCCCTTCGACTTTTTTAAAGAAGGCATTGAAAACCGTTTTAGAATTAAAACCGCTTTCATAAGCTAGCGCTAAAAGGGTAAGGTGGCTATTGGCAGGGTTTAGGGCATTCTTTTTGAAGCTTTCCAAACGAAAACTATTGATGCAATCATTGAAGTTTTGGCCAATTCGTTCATTCAGCAACCAGGAAAGCTTGTTACTGCTAATATTCAAGTTTTCAGCTAAAGACCGTAAAGAAATAGATGGGTTTTGAAACCACTTTTCTTCCTGCATTCCTTTTTCCAAAATTTTTAAAACCATGTTGATTTCAGCATCCGACATTAAAGCTTTAGTAGGAGTGATTTGTAGTTGTATTTCGGGAATAGGTGGCAATAGCTCTACTCGGAAAGCAACTTGTACTAAATCCAGAAATCTCTGATACTGGTGTAAAGGTTTAAGCAACGGAATATTCATAAAGTTTATGATTTGACCGGTACGCATTTTGATGTTTTCTTCCAAAAAGTCTAATGCCATTTCATGTTTCCCCAAATGGACCATCAAAAAAAGTGGCCAGGGAAAAAGCGCTTCCCCAATCTCTTTTTTTATCATGAAGCTAACCCTGCTGATATCAACATCGATCTTATCTCCCGGATTTACCAATTTGTATAATACCCGGCATTCTTCTGGTCTCTCTGCCAAAGGAGTTTTATCTAAGAATTCATTTAGTTTTTCGTAATCTCTTGTAAGAATTAAGCACAGTTGTTTTAGTGCAATGGGATGTGTAAAATCCGGATTGATGCTCAATGAGGTCTCTATGCATTCCAGGGCTTTTGTAAAGTCCTCTTTTAAATAGTAAATATTCGCTTTGGTAAAATAATGATTTGGAGACAGGGGGTTTATTTTTAAAATATTATCGGCATGCCATAGTGCTTTTTCGAAATAACCTATGGCTGTGTACAATTCACATAAACCTTCTTCTGCTTCCGTATAGGATGGATTCAGTTCTATTGCTTTTTGAAAAAATTTATGCCCCTTGATGAAATCCCAATGACCCCAAAAGGATAATGTCGCTTTACCAAAATACCCTGTATAGGATTGTTTGTCCAGCTTAAAACCTTTGCTAAGGTACTCTTCTGACAACTGTAATAATCCTTTGTTATTTGTCCATGACCCATACATGGCATAGCTATACACCAAACCAAAGTAAGGTAGAGCAAATGAGGGGTCGGTTGTTACACATTGTTCATAGAGAGCTATTGAATTTACCATTCCTTGTCCATCCCACATTAAATGTTGATGACGACCTTTAAGATAAAGGTCATAGGCCTCTATATTTTTAGTTGGTGCTTCAATTAAATGTTCCTGAATATTGAGGTGACCAAAATTTTCTCGGATCTGGTCAGCAATACGTAAGCTTATCTCATCTTGTACTGCGAATATGTCTTCCAAATCCCGATCGAAATTTTTTGACCAGAAGTGAGTGCCGTCATTCGTACTGATCAACTGCGCTGTAATACGAACCCTGTTGTTGGCTTTCCGGACGCTCCCCTCCAAAACTGTACTCACCCCTAACTGATCACCTATGTTTCGTACGTCTATATTTTTATTCTTAAATGCAAAGGACGATGTACGTGCAATGACTTTCAGGCCTTTCACGGTGGTTAGGGCGTTGATAATTTCTTCTGTAATGCCATCGCTAAAGTATTCGTTCTCAGGGTCGGCACTCATGTTCACAAAAGGAAGAACTACAATAGACTTATTGGATGATGATATAGGTAGGCTGCTCATTTTCTAACTATTCTTTATCAGGGCTTCTTCGAACTGATATTGAATTTTCCATGATTTTTCTTTTAAATGGCTACGACGTTCAGATATGGTGCTGTGGCCTCCGAGCGAAATTAATGGTGATAAAAGTAGTTTATCTGTCGGTGCATTCAAAGCCTGGCCGCCGGGAGGCAGTTATCAGATTGGCACTGCGTAATGAAGATAAAAGATAGCACTTCAGTTTCCTGGTGGCAGATAAGCTGGATATTTTGTAGGCTCTTTGCAGATGGCTAAGTAAGGCCATGCGCCATCATCGTTTGTTAGCGACAGATTTATTGCAATTCAAATTTCATTGGAATAGTTACCCCAATATCTTGACAGACATGATGTGCTTGTAAGTTCTTCTTTGCGAGTTCGAGTTTATCAATGAATTGATCTTCAATTCCGTAACCAAGTTCGTTAATGAGTTCATAGGTGAGATCACAACCACTAGTCAGGTTAATCTTAATGAAAAGTGTTCCTTCAATCTGATTTCTTCGTGCTTCGGATGGATAAATGGCATCACAGCTAGTGTTAACATGGGTTGTGTCAATGTTTCCATTAGAGTCTTGAGTTACCAGAGTGTTCACTGAAAATATCCCCAGGAATATATTATTAATTGACTCAGTTTTGGAAATAACTCGATTATCTTGATACTCAGTTGAGGAGATTAAATATGGTTTGTTACACTGGTTCAGATCATAGGTTTTCCATGTTCCTAACGACTCTCCATTCTTGGTTTTTTGGATTGATTTTAGTTCTCCATTCGTAAAATAAACATTGGTCGTTAAAATAGAATCTTTCAATTCCTTGAGCACTTGTCCTTTGGTGTCGAACTTAATATAGGATGTTTTAACCCCATATTCAAAGTAACCTTGCTCGTCTATTTGACCGTTCGATCGATATACCTCAAATGCCCCATGATAGATTTTTTTCTCGGGTTTGATTACAAAATAGTGACTCTTGATCGTTTTGGTATTAGGATAGCGTTCCGTTACCTCCATCAACTTTGGTTGTCCAAGAGTTACCAATGGAGTAAACCCGATCAATATTAAAAGTAGCTGTCTCAATGTGGGATAGTTGTTGCTAACGCCAAGCTAGCAGGAGTGCGCCCCGAGCTTGGCAAGTTCCGATAAAACTAATGAATCTGCCGGTGCTCACAAAGTATCCAGAATGCACTGCGTTCAGAAAGAGAAAAATCCTGCGAGCAGAAGCCAGTAGAAAGCACAAACCTTTCCCAGCGGCAGATTCATGGTTACACAGAAGTCTGTAAAGTGGCAGTTGGCGCATTCGTGCTAGCGACTGTTAGTTTTCGTTTCAATCCTCCTAAATTTACTTTTGATTTTGCCGTATTTAATTTTGCCGTTCTTTTTTCCTATATCTTCTCTCAGAATTAAGATGTCGCCTTGTAGTTCATAAGCGTTTGGTGTTGCCAACAATGTGTCAGTTTTCAATCCGGTTTTGAATAGGATCTGTTGAAAGATGATAGAGTCTTCAGTTACCCTATAATTACCTTCAATCAGGAAAATAGGTTTGATAAAGTCAAAATTATTTTGTTCTCCTCGACTAAATAATTTGTAGTCGTAAACCTTTCTAACAAATTCGCCAGATTTATGAAAAGTTAAACTATCATGAGGGTTCCTGTATGAGGCAGTGCCTCCGGGAGAGGCAGTTTTGTATTTCACCCACGTTCCAGTTATATCGTTGCTGAGTTGACAGTAAGATATGATTGAAAAGCATACACATGACAAAACTAAAAATTCTCTACGGAGCATAGTACAATGAAAACTAACAATCAAAATAACCCTATTACTGTTATTCCTTATTCTCTTTTTTAAGATAACTAACTCTAAATCCATGCTTTACTCATTTTTAAGCGACAATCAACGTTTGAAACGAGTAAATGCAGATGCGTTATCTGTATTATCCATCTAAGATACGGTTTTTTGTGATTTGAAAAATATTTTTTGAAGATGATGGTTTTGCCTATTTGAAGGTGTGATTTAGGTTTCCAAACAGATAGTCGAATCTACAAATAGACACTGTACAAAATTATCCCAAGGATAATCAAAGATCCAATCAGCACTAAAATGATTCTTGAGCTGGTTTCCCACCTTTTTCTGGAAGCATACATTTTATGGAACTCATTGAAATCCTTATGTCTGCCCGAAATCCCCTGCTCAAACAGGTTTCTTCTTATGCTGAATCTATACCTTCTCATATGCTTCTTCCATTAACGTTTTAATTCTCTCCAGCAGACGATATAGTCGCATTTTGATGGTTCCTTCTTTTTCTTTTAGCAGAATGCTTATTTCTTTAAATCCTTTGTCTTCAAAAAACCTAAGCTCGATCAGTCTTAGTTCCTCGGGACTCAGTGTTTCAAATACTTTAATCAACAGATCTTCACGTGGGTCAACTTTGATGCCCAGGTCGGGGACCTGTCGAATTTTGTCCAGTTCAATGATAAAATGAATGGGCTTATTCCTGAAGTGTTTTCTTAATTCATTAGTTGCGATTGTATAAAGCCAGGCACCAAAGGGTTTATTTTGGAATTTGAATCGCTTAATACCGGAAAGTGCGTTGTAAAAAGTCTGCGAACATAGCTCAGAAGTCAACGTCACGTCTTCTGTCCGTCGGTAAAGGAATCTAAATATCTGTTCATAATATTTATTGTAGAGTGGTTCGAAAGATTTAGGATCCTTCTTAGCCATTTCTATCCATAAAAATTCCTTTTCGAGTTCGTTATCATCATTTTCAGCAGGCAAAGTGTTTTATAATATATAATGAGAAAACGTATAAAAAGTCACATATGGTGTTGATGAGGAGAAAGATTTTGTGACTTTTTAGCCTGATCCGGATTATCCTTATAAAAAGCCATGAAGTTCACCAAGTCCAGAGAGGTAAGTATACCCACTAGTTCAATGGCAGATATTGCCTTTTTATTGCTCATATTTTTTCTTGTTTCTACCACCCTACTTCAGGAGCGAGGTTTGATGATGAAGTTACCTCCTGAGCCAGAGGAACAGTCCATGATCAGGATACATGACAGGAATTTATTTAAAGTACTTATCAACAGTCAAAACAATTATTTGATCAATGATGAAATACGACAGGATCTCGCAGGAGTAAAAGAGGAGGTCAAAATGTTTGTCTTAAACAACGGAAAGAATCAGAAGCTTTCTGAGAACCCGGAAAAGGCTGTGGTTTCAATCAAAACCCAAAGAGGCACGCACTACAAGTATTTTATTGATGCATTGGACGAAGTGAAGGGAGCCTATTATGAGATCTATGGTGACAATGTAGGATTAACTTCTGAAGAATTCCGCAGCTTAAACAGCCAATATCCTAATCAGGCAGCATTAATGGAAAAGGCGAAGGCCGGTATTCCAATGAATATTTCGATTGCAGAACCTAATTGATACTAAGATGAGCAGATTCAAAAAAACAGTCAAGAATAAAACTGAAATCACAACCGCATCATTACCGGATATTGTCTTTCTATTGCTTTTCTTTTTCATGGTATCAGCTACCATCAAGACCAAAGATAAAATGGTTGAAACTCAGTTGCCGGAAGCCAAGGAAATGACCAAAGTGGAGATGAAAACTCTCATAAGAGAAGTATCGGTTGGCAAGCCAGTGGCTGCTGATTTTGGAAACAATCCTAAAATATCAGTCGGTAACAGACTGATCGAACTCGATGAGATTGTTCAATGGGTAATTGCTGAGAAGGAAACGTTACCAGAAGCATATAAAGACCAGATAATTATACTTCTAAAGGCTGATGAGGAGGTACAAATGGGGTTGATCTCAGATGTTCAGCAAAAATTGCGCAAGGCAAATGCTCGAAAAATACTTTTCAGAACTTTGGATGAGTAGTGTGGGATTGAGGTAGGGCAGGCATAGATACAGGTAGAGGAAGAAAAATTCAAATCGACCGGAAGAAACTTCCGGACTAGAAATGGGAGGAACCAGGGTGATCAAACATCAAAATCGTCATTCTGAACGGAGCTACTGGAAACGTTTTACAAAGGAAAGCTTCCAGCAGTTCGCGTAGATCATGAAGTGAGACAAGTCGATTGTGAAGTGAAGGATCTTAGCAATTTAGATGGAACTAATTCTAGTTACGATTGCTAAGATCCTTCACTTCGTTCAGGATGACGTTGATATATATCAGTTGGGGTTCGCTGGGACAAACTGGAATTAGCTAATGAGATGTTTCAGGAGTCCAGATTCTGTATATTCAACTCCAGCTAATGCCCAATATTCACTCGGAAAACACCCCCCTTATACAGTCCCAGGTACAGCACCTGCGTTCCATTTTCCATGGTGGATAGCATGTCATATACACCGCCAAACAGGTCATTTCTTTGATGGGTGATCTCCTGCCAGGTGGACCCGTTATCGGGTGAGTATAACAGTATCAGCTTCTGGGGATTGTCAAAATCTTTCAGCCAGCCTGTAGCGTAAAGTATTTCTGGTTTGAACTCGTCTCTGGCCAGACCAAAATAAAATTTAGATGATTCGTGATCATCCTTGATCAGGTTCCAGGTGTTACCGCCATCGCTGGTAGAAATGATCCCGCCCTCTGCACCAACAATCACATGATCAGGATCATCCGGATCGAAAAGAATGGATTTAGCGGTGCTGGGTGCTGCCACCAGGTCCAGGTACAAAGTTTCTTCCTCACTATCAAGATCATATTTATACAAGACAAACCCTTCAATGGCATTCTGGCCGCCGATCCAAAGTTCATTGGATTCCGGATTTTTCTCCACAAAATCCAGCCCTGAAGCCAGCCAGTCCCAGTCACCAATAATCGGGGTCCAGGTTTGACCCATATCCGCAGATTCAGCAAGTACACCATACCCCACGGCATAAAGCATCTGGGTTTCAGCTACATATTCCAGGTCATTGATGTGTTGTTCATAATCACCTCCGAAATTGTTTTCAAGCTCAGCCCAGGTCTCACCCTGATTCTCAGACTGGTATAGGAAGAAGGAGGAGCCCGCATTTTCTGCAGCCAGCCATAGATCTTCGTCAATTTCCACAAAAGTCCTGATGTTCTTTTCTGCTAAGCCAGCAGACTCCCAGTTATCTGGCTCCAGGGAATTCTGAGTTTCTGTTTTCACATAAAGTCCTTTATCTGTAGCAGCAATAATCCCAGATGAAGTCATTGACAGTTCATTGATTATTCTGCCTTCCGGTCCACTTCTTCCAAAAGTGAAAGACGGTTGCTTATTGATCTCCTCCTTATCACAGGAAGTGATAAACAAGCCTAAACACAGCAATATGAATATTAAGAATTTGTTTTTCATGACTGATCGATATTTGGATTAAGATCGCTTTTCAGGCTGGTA
Organism: Cyclobacteriaceae bacterium; assembly: GCA_965228595.1. Lineage (GTDB taxonomy): Bacteria > Bacteroidota > Bacteroidia > Cytophagales > Cyclobacteriaceae > UBA7330. The sequence continues at coordinate 3,493,489 of OZ245828.1, forward strand.
CGCTGTCCCCTGACTATTGAGGATAAACAAAAACGGGCTTGCCATCCTCGCAGATTACATCGGTGGGCTCAGCAGGGATGTCGCAAGTGGAGGCAATGCCCCATTTGGTATTGAATGACTTTTGCTGCTCGGAATAGTAGGTCACTTTCTCTAAAAACTGCTCTTCGTTGATCTGGGTGGAATAGGCGATATATCCTGTCGGCCCGCCGCAGGCTTTTGAGCCAATGGCCACAAACTTCCACTCGTCCTCTTCTGTACAGGACACACTTTTGGATAGGGCCTCAATCTCCTTATACAGCTGCACCAGCAGCTGCTCGTCTTCTTCACGTTTGGTCTTATCCGTTATTCCGGTGCTGTCTTCACATGCGAACGCCAGCAGGATAATTGTCGAAAGGGTTAATAATGTTTTGTTCATATCCGCATGACACATTAAGTGAAAGAATGGTTTAAAACCTATTTGTATCAGCAATTTCCTGTGTTAATGAAGCGGTTCTGTGAAGAGAATAGTTCCATATCTTAACTCGGAGATTTCCATACAGAGGCATAAGAAATGTGTTAGAATTCAATTCTTTATTATCTTTAATAATATGAATTGAATACTATTCATCATGTTTCCAGCCACTCATCTAATTATTTTCATCTGCTTGCTAGGTTTGTCACTCATCTCTTTTTCCCAGAATGTTGGCATTGGTACAGACACACCTGATGCATCTGCAAAGCTGGATGTGACTTCCACCAATTCTGGTGTGTTGGTGCCACGAGTTACTTCAGGTCAACGAACCACAATTTCCAGTCCGGCCAATGGGCTTCTTGTTTATGATACCAACACAAATAGTTTTTGGTTCTACCAGAGCAGTAGCTGGGTAGAATTGGTAGCGAATGGAACACTTGAGGATGAAGACAGTGATACCAAAATACAGGTAGAGGAAAGTACGGATGAGGACAGGATCAGATTTGATGTGGGAGGTAACGAAGCTATGTTGATAGACAACAATGGTGAGATCGGCATTGGTAATTCATCTCCGGATGCAGCACTTCACATAACAGGAAGCACGCTCATGGAAGGAGACTTTGTTAATCAGGAGGTTACTAGTGCTCACTCTGCTACCATACAGTCAGTTCCTTTCACAAACGGAGTATTCAATGAGCTCACAGGAACAACTGTAAGCATTACGATTACAGATGGGAGTGGTGTGAGCAATTCTGCTGTATTTCTATCTGGATTTGCTCGAATATTCGGTGGTAATCTTATTGGTTCGAATAGCTCATTGGGAGGATATTTTCTGATATTACGTAGGGATACGGATCCAGCATTTAGTGCTCCAGATATCCTTACTTACACATCGGGAAGCTGCTATATTGAAACTCCTAATGGTGCATCAAGTCAGGTACTCTCGTTTGGCGATGGCCCACATATTAGTTATGTAGACAGTGGCCTAAGCCCTGGTACCTATTATTACCGATTGGAGTTGTGGCCCAATGGCGTTGGTATCACCGGCGGTACCTTTCAAGTTTATCAGCGCGACCTCAACCTCCTTCAAATCAAAAGATGAAAAGGGCTGTGTTCTACATAATCAGCCTGTTTTTTAGTCAACTTATATCAAGTCAGCATAACAATGAATTTTTTGTTAATGATGCCATAGTCCATATTGAAAGCGGTGCGGAAATCCATGTAAATGGAGATGTTCATTTCAATGGAGGTAATCTTACACTGTATGGTTTAATGAAAACCCAGGGGAACTCATACGCAAATACATCTTTTCAGCAACGTGGCACAGGTACTTATCGTATTCAGAATTCAAATGTGAATACCGGTGAAGAACAGTTTCTTTCAGGAAGTTTTGCTGTAAGAGGAGGCCAGAGTGCCGTCGGTATGGATGATGGATCCTTCTACAATCTTGAACTAGATAATGACCAGGGCGTTCTTTTTCTTGTCGGTTCCGGAAACGTAGCTGATATTCGAAATTCTTTAAATTTTTCTTTTGGTGGTACACAAAATAGAATCGTCACTCACGATATACGATTAGGTACGCCGGCAAACGGAGCAGATTACGATGCGGTTTTCGGTATCATGAGTTCTGCAACTGGTTTGACTTCCTTGGTTGATAATACTATAACAATTAACGGCAACATGACCACTATTGATAATGGATATGTTCAGGGAAAACTTCGAAGAGCCATTTCCACATTAGGTGGCTCTTACCCTTTTGTTATCGGACTTGAACCAGCAGGACTTCTCGATTCACGCGGAGTGCAGTATGCCTCCATCGACTTTGAATCAAATACTTATGATGTTGTCACCGCATATTTCCAACAGGGTAGTGACAACAGCGGTAGCGTTGAAACTGAATGCAATTATAGTTTTGGTTACTTTCAGGGCACATCGCATGGAGAGTGGGTCTTTCAAAGCGGTGGTTCCGGAGTCTATGAACTCCGACTCTGGCCGCAGGGTAATTTCCCTGTTTATACAATATGGACCATCACTAAAGATCGACAACTATCTGGTGATGCGTGTGATCACTCACCCTCTACCATAGGCATCTCCAGGGGTGGATTTAATGGTTTTAGCACATTTGGAATAGTAGGCGGGTTTTCTATTTTGCCGGTTGATCTCCTTGATTTCGGAGGGCAATGTAAGGATGATCAGGTGCAATTTCAATGGCGGACTGCCTCTGAGGTCAATAATGATCACTTCATCATTCAAGGGAGTCATGATGGTCTCCAGTATGAAAATATTGAAAGTATCCAGGGGATGGGAACGATCAAGTCAATCACAGATTATGAGTTGAAATTGAGCACCAATTACTTATACTATCGGTTGATTCAGGTTGATTTCGATGGTAAAACAGAAATTTTTCAATCTGTGTTTCTACCATGTAATAAAGACAAACAATCATCCTTCTCCCTCTTTCCTAATCCAACAAGTAATCAATTATTTATCCAATCGCCATTTAATTCGTGGACTGTCACTTTATATGATCTGAGTGGCAAAATTCTATTCAAAGATTTCTATCAGGGCAGAGAACACCAGGTTAATCTGTCAAAATACGATAATCAGTCTTTGATAATCAGTCTTCACTCTCAGGCAGGGAGTTTTTCACATAGGATAATCGTAGACTAACCCATAGATCAACGCTAAAGACTAATGTAATTAATTATTAATTTCGACAAATGGCCAGATCCTTCCTCGTTATTTTAGTGCTCTTAACGCTATTTGCTTGCGAGACATCATCAGAAGCAGATGAAATAAAAAAAATCGTACTGCTCGCGGGCCCCAAGAGTCATCCTCCGGGCATGCACGAATACCTCAAAGCTGTCCGACTGATTAAGGTGGCGTTGGACAATTCCAATGTTAATGGCATTGAGACAGAAATTCATCTTGATGGGTGGCCTGAAGACGCATCTACGCTTGATGATGCTGACCTGATCGTCACCTTGTCCGATGGCTATGACGGCCGGGTAGGTGACCGATACAAACATGTCCCCTGGGAAACACCGGAAAGGATGGAAGTGATGCAGCAACAGATGGAAAGAGGTTGTGGTTTTTCAGCCATTCATTTCACCACTTTTATGGATGACAAAAAAGGAGCGCAGATCCTGGACTGGGGTGGAGGCTATTTTGACTGGCAGGATGATACAGGGGCACCTAACTGGTACTCTGCGATCAAGACCATCACCACACGGATAACGAAGGAATCCATGGCCAACCATCCGATCAGTAATGGGGTGGAGCCATTTGATCTCAAAGAGGAGTTTTACTACAACATCAGGTTTAAAGAGGATGACCCCAGACTCATTCCGGTCCTTTCTATCGGTGATTTGGAAACCGCACAAGAAAACGGGCAGGTCGTAGCCTGGGCAGTCGAACGTGAAAATGGTGGTCGCGGGTTTTCCACCACCATGGGACATTACTATGCCAATTGGAAGGATGACAACTTCCGAAAGCTGATGCTGAATGGCCTGGTCTGGGCAGCGGGAGTCAAAGTTCCTGAATCGGGTGTGGAATCCGGGTTTTACAATGATCAGGAAGTAACTCAAATGCTATTTGGTAAATCAAAAAAAGGTTTGATCCTTACTGGCAATGATCACCCGGCTCATGACTGGAAAGCGAAGACACCTGTTCTAAAAAACATTGTTGAAACCGGAACAGATATTTATATGGATGTGACCACGGATCCAAATGATTTGTATGAGTATGATTTGAACGATTATGACCTGATCTTGCTCAACTATTGCAACTGGCAGGATTCTGTTGGATTGGGTGAGAAAGCCAGAGAATCCTTCACGGATTTCCTTAAGAATGGCGGAGGATTGGTGGTCGTCCATTTCGCCAATGGAGCCTGGCATTATTCGCTGCCTGAGGCGGGGAGTTCGGACTGGCCGGAGTACAGGAAGATAGTTCCAAGGGTCTGGGACCACCAGGCTGGAAGTAAACACGATAAGTACGGCGAATTTACAGTCGAGAAGACCGATGTCACTCATCCAATCACCGAAGGCACTACATCTTTCAAAACAATTGATGAACTGTATTATAACCAGGCAGGAGCTATCGAAATCGAACCTTTACTTCAGGCTAGATCTAATGATACCGGAGAATATGTTCCTATGGCCTGGACTTTTACATATGGTAAAGGGAGGATTTTTCAGACCGTACTCGGTCATAGTGTAGAGTCATTAAGTACGCCGGAGGTGCAGGAGATCATTCGGCGAGGATCAGTTTGGGTGGCGAGTCAAAATTGATTTTTTATCATGTACTGGTCATCTTACCGGTAGGGATGTCAAGTATGTCTTTTTCGTAAGATTCGTATTCGGCTTCCTTGTCCAGGCTGGATAGTGTCACATCACGACTTTCTATGTGTCTGCAATAGGTACATTCATAAGACTTTCTTAACAATCCTTGCTCATGCAGTTGTGGCTTTTTGATCACTTCAGATCTTCTTTCCATCAGTGTTCTGAAGTTGCAGGAGCTGCAAACTTCGGGATCAAATCGTGTGTCGTACCGTTCGATAACTTTATAATCAGAATCTTTATCAATCCAGACGTCATAGTCGATTGTTGAGGCTTCTTCTTCCTCAATCATTTCTTTCGACATAAATTTATCTTCTTGTGCTTCATTGAGTAGGGTCATCGGTTTTCCTGACCTGGGAGATATCATCGGTGCAAAACGGATGTCTTTAAGTCTCTTTTCTAGTATGAAGGGATGGTAATATGAAAAATAAACATAGAGACTATAGCCAACAGCAAGTGCTACTCCGATAGAGAGAATGGAGGCAATCCAAAAATAATGAGCACCATTTAACCCAATTGTAAGTTCAATGATCAGAAAAGAGTATAGGGCTGTACTGCAAGAAAAAAGAATGGCAGACCCTGTTAGTACTGGCCGTTCACGCTTCGATACAAATGTGTATTTTTTGGTTCTCGATTTGAAACTCTTCAACCGAATTATGTAAAGCAGGAGCATAAAAAGTGAAAGACCGACGAAGGTATGACCAATGTCAGCCAGGATACGGAAAATGTTTTCCAGGGAAGCATCCATCATGATTAAAATAGTTTATATCTAGGGGTAATGGAGGCAGAAGTTAGAAAAATTATTTCAAGAACGCAATGATTATTTCATGTGTATATCTATTTATTTTCAACGGTCACATGGAATAGTCAGAGTTCTAAACATAGTCAAACATCATTGCTAGTGACGAATATTCATGACTGGTTGGTATGGCTTTGCCTTATGACTATTTCATGTGTATATAAATTGATTTTCAAAGGTCACATGGAATTCGCATGATAAGGATTTCCAACTCGAGGACGTTCTCTTTAGGTTTTTATTCATCCTTGGTTGGTGTTTTCTCAATCATGCTCATTTCATGATTGACAATTGAACCAGCTTGTTGGTAGAATATTAGGGAAGCTGTTTCAGGAGGTATCTCTTTACGTTCTCCCCCATAATTGCACGGATCTCGTATTCAGTGAAACCTTCTTTCAGCATTTCCTCAACCAGTAGTGGGAGACCTGTCACGTCAAAGGGTACAGTGGCAGCTCCGTCATAGTCTGAACCGAGGGCGATACACTCAATCCCTGCAATGGACTTAACGTGTTTCATCGCCTCTACGATCCCCTCAGTAAGAGGCGTATTCACTGCTCCTTTGAAAAACCCAACACCGATCAGACCGCCTTTTGCGGCAATCCTTATGATGTGATCATCAGATAAATTCCTGATATTGTCTTTTGTCCCACGGACACCGGTATGAGAAACCACAATGGGTTGGTCTGTCTGATCCAATATATCATCAATCATGTCGGGAGAAGCATGTGCCACATCGATGATCATTCTCAGCTCGTCCATTCGATCGATCACCTGGTGACCGAAGTCAGATAATCCACCCTTGGTGATACCATGAGCCGAGCCGCCCAGCTCATTGTCGAAGAAGTGAGTGGGACCGACCATCCGGACGCCTTCATCATAAAGCTTGTCCAGGTTTTCGAGCTTTCCCTCCAGGCAGTGAGCGCCTTCTATCCCAAGGAATCCACCGGTGATGCTTTTGTTTTCTTTTCTGGCAGAGATCAGTCTGTTCAGATCAGCTTTTGTTTTCACGACAATAAACTCATCGTCGTAATCTTCGGCAAAATCATGTAGGCGCCTGCTTTGGTAGACGGACCGCTTAAATAAGCTGAACCAGTTTGAGATGGGTCGGCCTTGCAGGAAGTTCAGGAGGGTGATGTTGTCAAAGGCATCCGCAGAATTCTTGGAGAAATTTTGTCCCGAGGGAGATTTGGTCACGATGGTAAAAGCTTGCAGTGCCATGTTCGCTTCCTGCATCCGGGGAAAATCCACATGACCGACTGAATTTTTCTTCTTCAGGTCACGGCTCCAGAGCAGGGCATCGCAGTGGAGGTCGGCAATGAAATCCAACCGGTCATAGAGTGCCTGAGCTTCCTCTGATACCTGGTAGGGAGGCAACGTCATGGTCTTGTTGAGTGTCTTGTCATATTGGACAGGGACGATGATGGTTGTAGCGAAATAGATCAGTGCCAGGGCGGCCAGGATAATGATTGGCCATTTAGATTTCTTCATAGACAGGTAAACGAATAAAGGTGCCATACATTATGTACTGCTTTTTAGGTTGATTGATCTATTAGCAGAGGAATAGTTTTTTAGAAAGGTGCTTGCTGGTAAAAGGAGTTTTGCTTAGTATCCCAAGCTGGTGCCTGCCAGACATTGCTGGTTTCGCAGGACAACATCGCCAGATGTCAATATCTAATCGATTTTCATTATGGTTAAAAATGAAAACAACAAAAAACCACCTGACTTATTTAAGGTTCACGGTAAGGCTATACACATTGGTAGCACTGGCTACATAATTGGGGATGTTAACATAGCCTGAATTGATGCATTCATTGATGCCGTTTTCCTGAAAGTCCTTTATCACATCTTGTAAGATCTGACTGGCCAATTTATGATCCTGTTGAGCAATGACAGGGATAACCCAGGCCAATGGAGTGGCCCAGTAGGCGCCGTTTTGATATTTCCCTTCAGGGATGTTTACGAATAGCTTTTCCCAACCTGTATCACTCCCTGGTAAGTGTCTGATCTGGCCCCTCATAAAAATCTGATCCTTGTTGTTGATCAGGTAGGTTGAAATGCTTTTGCTTTCGGCCTTATTTGTCAGACCCACATGTGCGGCATACGCACTCCCCCAGATATCAATCTGCTTACAATCAATATCTGCCGCCAGGTACATGCCTGATTGTTTGTCCTTTAAGGTTTTGATATTCTTTTTGATGAGCTCTGCTCGCTTCCGGTAGATGGATGGGTCCCCTATATTGAATTTCTCACATAGTTTTTGCATCTCTATGCATGCGTGGTAATAGAGGATAGATGAAAAAAGCAGATGACCGGTTTTTAGAACCGTATCCGTGAACCCGTATGGACATTGCGGATTCACAGGATCATTGAATACAAGTCCGGTTTCATCGCGATTGATAAAGTCCAGACCCTTTTTAAGCTTTTCCTCAACTTCACGGAAAAGGGCTTCATCACCAAATTGGTTAACGTAAGAACATACCAGAAGTGCCATGAATGGACCATTATCCAGTGCATGATCCGCCATAGGTTTTTGTTCCGGCCCCGGACTGTATACTGGATTCCCCTGAATGTTGACCCGGTCAGGGATACATCCATCCTCTCGCTGACCGTTGATCAGGTAGTGTATTGATGCCTTGATTTCGTTTTGATTCATTAAATCACCTGCATATTCCACCATGTAATAGAAATCCCGGGTCCATAAAGCTTTGTAATTCCCAATCCCATCCGGTGTGTGGAGCCAGGTATCCGATGCACCCCTTACGCGACATCCACCCAATTGTTGTTTGGTTGCTTCACGCATCCATTGGATGTCCTGCGCTGACAGGCCATAAAGATTTTTGGGTGCATGGCTTTGCTGACAGAAAGCCAGATGACTGCATCCAAACAAAATAATTAATGTAATTGAAAGGGTTTTGATCATGTCGGGGAGTTTTATCTACTGCTTCTCAGTGTGTTTTTGAGCTCTTTTTTGAGTGGTTGGATTATCAGCTTACTTAATTTTTTGTAACCCTTTTCCGTAAAATGAACGTCATCACTCCCTTTTCCAAATTTTTGATGGATGGCAGCGGATTTCTCGTAGATATCATTCATTTCAACCGAATGTTTTTGCATGATCTTCAGGGCGGCCTCATTGTACCTGATCGCGTCATTCAGGTATCGCCCTCCTTCATTTTCCGGCACATAAGAGGTTGTGACGAAAATCAACTTTGCATCGGTTATCGTTTTCAATAAAGTGACAATGGAATCCATGTTAGCCGCATATTCTTCCACAGTGAAAGTAAGCGTTCCCCGCTCTTTGTCCCGGTTTCCATAGCGCTTCGAGTCCGGATGTCGATAACACAGGTCCCAGAGCCCCCAGTTAAACTGGATGATGTCCCAATCTTCGTTGCCAACCCATTCTTCCAGGTTTTCCAGTCCGGTACCCGTATGCTGAGCATTACCCGGGTTATGAATTACTTCGGCTTTGTTTGCCAGGGCATATTTTACAAACGGAAAGTATCCGATGGAAATGGAATCGCCAATAATCAAAATCCTGGGTTTAACCTCGGCAAATCCTACAGATATGATCAGCAGGGTGATCATCAATATTTTAATGGGCAATCTCATCAATGATTGGAAACGATAATTGAACATTAAAACTAATATTTTCCCTAATGAGAAACTTCCGGAGACCTTTTTTTGCACCTGAAAGGTTAAGTTTCGTTTCATTCCGGTTCAGGTTTTAACTATCGTAACAAACAACATGTAGTAGCTAGGGTATTGCAAGTAAAGGAATACGGGTCTCAACAGTCATCTGGCTGGTTTGGCTCTTGTGAAAAATTGATTGGAAAAAGCCTCGCCTATGTGGGATCATAACCAGCAAGTCTGCATGAAAATTTTCCAGCCCGTCTTTAATGCCATCGCCTACCTTTTGACTACATACGTATCGGTAAGAATGCTCAATATCTTCCAGGATATCATCTAAAATTCTTTCCAAAGCAACATCATTCAATTCTTCTGAGTCTTTTGTGAGTACGTGGAATATTTCAAGTTTGGCATTGAATGCTTTAAGAAATTGTCTGAGAAAATTTAGCTGATCTGAATTTTTCAGATAGGAGGACTCGCAGGCATACATCACATTGCTGATCTCTTTAAAATCGATGTCATTGGGTACAACTAACAACGGGAATTGTAATAGTTTGATGGCCGCCGTGGTGGTGTTGCCCAATAATTTGTACTCAATAAGATTACTTTCAATGCCCATTACCACCAGGTCTACCGGATGTGTTTTTGTATAGCTTTTTAAGTCTAAAATGGGATCATCTTTCATCAACTCCCAGCTAACCGGAATGTCAAATTGGTGGTTTATTTTTTTGGACAGGGCCATGAGTTGATCTTCTTTCTTTTTGAAAAGATCGTTAACATGAGCGGCTGTAGTCAGGGAGTTACTCGCATGAGAACTCATTTTATAAACACTAAACAGGATGAGTTCTGCCCCAGTTTCTCGTGCAAGGTTGGCGGAGTAATCAACAGCATTTTTTGCGGGGTCAGAGAAATCAGTCGCAACCAGAATTGTTTTCATGATCAGGGTAAGTTTGATGATTTATTTAACCCGCTGTAGATCAATAAATGTAAGCATTTTTGGAGGGATTAATAATGATAATTGTTAGTCGGGTACCATAAGGATATCATTTTGCTCATGACTTTTATTTGATAAGGTAAGCTAGTCATTTGCCTATGTATGGCTCCATGTTTGTGATATTGGATTTGAGTTGATGCTATCAGTCTTTCCTGGCTGGTGAATGCGACGGTAAATTGCATATGCAACCATCTAGGGGGGATAAGCATCTTTTGAAAAACATAGCATATTCCAATCATGAAAAACCTGCTTTTTGTATCCATAATTATGATGACTTGCTCACCTTCAATCGGGCAGGAGCATAAGATTGCGCGGAATTTAGATTCCTTTGACCGAATCCTCATTGGGCCTGGAGTCAACGTTGAGCTGATCGAGAGCGATAAGGAATTTATTGAGCTGGTATCGGATGGTGAAGCTATGTATGATCTGGACATTGAAGTGAAAGATAATCAGCTCAAAGTCAACTATAAGTTAATTGATCTTGACAACAATTCAGATCAAAAGTATTCGCTCAAAGGTACGCGTTACGAAGATGTTGTAGTGGACGGGAAGATTTATTATCGGTTCTTAAACGAATTGGACTTTCGGGGAAGTCACGAACTTTTTACAGATGAAAAGTTTACCGCTGATGAGTTCGCTATTAAGCTTTTCGGAGCATCAGAAATGAGCTTAGCCAATGTTGTTGCCAGGCAATTGGAAATAAAGCTCGTTGGTGAAAACAAGCTAATAATTATGGATGGAGAGGCAGCTGATCTTGAGTTGAGATTTGTTGGTGACAATGAAGTATCCATAAGAGGGATGAAAGCCGAAGACGCGCAGATAAAAGCTATTGGAGATAATGAGATTGATATTTATGTAGCTGAATCGCTTGGGGTGAGCACCATTGGAGAAACGAAAATTCGTCATAAAGGGGATGCCAAAGTCAAAAAATTTAATATCGGCGAAACTAAGCTGGTAAAGGTGGATTAAGCGGTATCTTTCCAGCGGACTGGATCAACAATTAAGTAAAGCTCCCTGTCGGGAAGCCATTCATCATCCCAAACGCTAACATCATTCCACCAAAAAGCCCATAGATTACGAGTATGATTATGGCCAGGATGCCAATGTATTTATAATGGGCATTCAGGTTGCAGAAAGCAGCATCCATTTGAGCCGGATCATGCCTGGAAAGACTCTTTCTGAGATGCATAGAAAATTTAAAGAGATAAAGGATGGGGAAAAAATATATCAACCCCATCACAAGATATATGAATGTAAAGACGAATGATGGGAAGGGTGTGGCCGGGTTGATTTTGGACATGAAAGATCCCATAAAAAATGCCAGGATGACTAATAAACCAATAAAGATGAAGCCGGCAATTGCCAGAAATTTGGTCCAATTGCCAATTTCCTTCAGTTGATATGTGGCGTATTTGGATAATTCGATTTGTTCGGATCCGGTAACTTGAGATGTATTGTCTTCCATTGTGAGTGAGATAAAGTCCCTGCCTAAAATAGGGCAATCTACCGTTTTATCAAATAATTACTACTCTTCATCAAAGTTTGGCACCCAGACTCCATTCAGCATGACCTTTTCAATGTTGTACATGGCCTTGATATCTTCTAATGGATTCCCACTTACCAGGACCAGGTCTGCCTGTTTGCCTGCTTCAATGCTTCCAAGGCGATCTTCGATCCGCAGAAACCGGGCATTCTCCATCGTTGCTGCCTGGATCACTTCGGCGTTGGTCAGTCCACTCGCAGCCAGCAATTCCATCTCTCTTTGGTAAGCCCATCCATAGTCCGCATAGGGTACCCAGGTATGTGAACCGACAACCACCGGGGCGCCCGCTTTTTTGGCTTTTCCTACAAATGCCATCATAGTTTTGAATCCTTCTTGTTTGGTAGTGTCCGTATGCTCCTCGTCCAGCTGGTATTCGAAGATGGCCAGGGTAGGACTGAGAACTGTTTGCTTTTGTACAATGAGATCGATCATTGAGGTTGTTCGGGGATGATTGAGATCAATTTCGCTCCACATTTCATACCGGCCATTTCTTCTGGCACTATTGTCTGCCAGCACACTTTGACGATATGCCTCTGCCCGCTGTCTAGGTACCAGGTCAATTCCAAATGAGGTGATGTGCTCAATGCCATCGATGCCCGCTTCAATGGCATCTCGGGCATAGGCGATCTCCAGGTGTGCGGTGGTAGGGATGCCCAGTTCATCAGCTGTTTCACATATCACCTTGATGAGGTCCGGTGTGACCCGAAAGTAGACCTTGATGGCGGAAGCGCCTTGTTCGTAAAAGGTAAGCACATGGTTTCTGGCTTCCGTGGAGTCCCTCACCATCGCTGAGTTGGCAGGATATGCCGGAGGAAACATGTCCAGATGTGGCCCGGTCAGGAACAGGCGAGGAACCATGTGTTTGGCATTCACCACATCCTCATAGGCCTCGATCCATGCTCCGGGATCGCGTACCGAAGTGACACCGTGGCTGAGAAAGGATCCTGACATCTTTGGGTTGTCTCCATGATAATGCGCATCGATCAGTCCGGGCATCAAAGTGAGTCCTTTGGCATCCATGATTTCAGCGCCTTCCGGTATGGATACACTGCCCTCAGCTCCAACACTTTCGATAATGTCGTCTTTAACAATAACTACACTATTCGAAACAGATTCCCCACCATTTCCATCAATCAGGGTGGCTCCTACAATGGCGATGTTTTGAATGCCTTTTTCAAGATCCGGTTCATTGACCGCCTGGATAGGTCTGAGTTCTTTGGCCTGATGATCACTGTTTTCTGTAGATTTTTCACATGAGAAGAGACAGCATACAGTTACAATAGCAATTAATGAAGTTGTGATGTGAATGGGTCGTGAGGGCATGGTTTTGATGTTAGGTATTGGTAACTAATGTAATGCGCTTTTGTGAATTCACCCAGTTTTATTACTTTCCGATCTGGAATTCAACATTAACTTAATTTCTAACCCCGATCATACATGTTAACCTTCATCAGTTTTCTGGCTTTTACCGGATTTGTCGCCGCATATGCTACGTGGAAACTCAGGAAACAAAACCTGCATACTCAGGATGGTTATTTCCTTGGAGGCAGAAGTCTTACAGGAATTGTTATAGCAGGATCGATGCTTCTGACAAACATCTCTACGGAACACCTGATAGGGATGAATGGCTCTGCCTACAAGAATGGAGCTATCATCATTGCCTGGGAGGTGCTGAGTGCTGTTGCCCTGGTGATCGGTGCGCTGTATTTTATCCCCAGGTATCTGAAGATGGGTTTGACCACCATACCGGAGTTCATCGAGAAAAGATTCGACAAACCCACCCAGGCCATCATGTCCCTGATCCTGATCGTTTCATTTGTGGTGACTTTGTTGCCCATTGTTTTATATACAGGAGCCATCAATATTGAATCCATCTTTGATATTTCGGAGACCCTCAACATCACCAAGAAAGAGGGGATCTGGCTGACGGTGGTGGTAGTAGGTTCCGTGGGTGCGGTCTATGCGGTCTTTGGGGGACTGAAAATGGTGGCGCTGACCGATACCATCAATGGATTTGGGTTGTTGATCGCCGGACTTCTTGTTCCTGTTTTTGCACTGTGGGACATTGGGGATGGGAGTGTATGGCAGGGTTTGATGACGGTGTTCAATCATGCACCCGAAAAATTCAATGTGGTCAGTCATGAGCCTTCGATTGGTCCGGGAGCCCGTGACTCCATTTTGCCCATTGAAGTTTTATTCACGGGGTTCATGATCAACCAGCTGTATTTCTGGACGATGCACCAGTCAATCATACAACGGGCGCTTGGAGCAGTCAGCCTGAAAGAAGCACAAAAGGGCCTGCTTTTCACCGGCGTCCTCAAAATCCTCATTCCTTTGGTAATTGTCTTACCCGGAATCATTGGGTTCTACTATTTTGGAGATTCCCTGTTCGATAACCAGGATAGCGTTTATCCCATGCTTGTCAAAAAAGTGCTTCCATTCTGGATGACAGGTTTCTTTGTGGCGGTGATCATGGGAGCAATCCTTAGTACCTTCAACAGTGCATTAAACAGTGCAGCCACGATTTTTAGTCTGGATATCTTCAGAACCTACATAAAACCAACGGCTTCGGAGCACACATTGGTAAACCTTGGAAAATGGGTTTCCATGATCCTGGCCATATTGTCCATCGTGATCGCTCCTATGGTAGCCAATGCGCCTGAGGGGCTGTACCAACTACTGCAGCAACTTAACGGCATTTTCTTCGTACCCATGGCATCCGTGATTATGGCTGGGTTTTTCTTTCCAAGGGTTTCATCGGCAGGTGCCAAAGCCGGGCTGATCTTCGGGTTGTTCTTTTATGTGGCGACCTATTTCGTATGGGAGATCAATCTTCATTTTGTGCACATCATGGGGCTGGAATTTGTGCTGAACATTATTGTGATGCATTTGGTTTCTCTTAAATATCCGGTGGCTAGTGTGTTTAAAATTGAAGATTCAGGAAAATTAGACATACATCCCTGGAAATATGCCAATGTGGTGGGCATCATTCTCATTGGAATTACGTTGTTAATTTATCTAACTTTGGGGTCAATAGGTTAAGTATTATGGAAACAGCCGAGAAAAAAGAATTCAGAAATTACGATCAGTCAGATGTGACTGCAGCCGTACGAGAGCATTACCGTAAAATGCGCATGTATCAGACGTATGACTATGTGCAGCGGATGAAAGCCAAGTATCTCACTTTTGATAAACCAATGGTATTATGGGATGCCATGGAAAAGCTGAATGCCCTGATTGACGTCAGTGATCCTGATCTTAACCTGCCCAATGTTCAGCACCTGATCCAATCAGCTGAGGCCCTTCGTGAAGATAACAGGCCTGACTGGATGCAGCTCGTTGGCCTGATCCATGACCTCGGTAAAGTAATGTACTTATGGGGAAGTGATGAAGATGGTACCAGCCAGGATGAGCAGTGGGGTTTGGTAGGGGACATCTTCGTTGTTGGAGCTAAATTGCCGGATACGGTGGTTTACCCAGAGTTCAACAAGCTTAATCCTGATATGGAAGATCCAAGGTACAATACTGAAAATGGCGTTTATGAGCCAGGTTGTGGCATTGACAACCTGCAACTTGCCTGGGGACATGACGAGTATTTCTTCCAGGTCTTGAAAAACCATCCGACCAATACGATCCCTGAAGCCGGGATGACCATGGTGCGATACCATTCGTTCTATCCATGGCACAACGAAGGCAGCTATTCCCAGTTCGAGACCGAAAAGGATCAGCAATACAAGGAGTGGGTACTGGATTTCAACAAATATGATCTGTACACCAAGTCACCCAAGATCTACGACCTGGACGAGGTAAAAGATTACTACCTGCCCATCGCAGAGAAGTACCTGGGGACAGGACCTATTTACTGGTAGGATTTAATTTATCAAAATATTGTTCCTCGTTATCTTGAGGATATTATAGAAGGGGCGTTTTGTAACGCCCCTTTTTTGATTTTAAGCTACATTTCTTCGGGCATCAGGATCCCTACGATGTAGTCATTCCTGAGGTATTTTTTGCCAACTTTCTGGATGTTTTTGATTGATAGGTCTTCAATGCGTTGTTCAAGCTCTTCTACGGTATAAGAAGCCCCCTGGGTATAGGCATCACCAAACATTTTGCCGACCCAGAAACTGTTGGTTCTAAGGCGCTCTTTCAGTGACTTTCTTTTTTCCTCCTTGATTTTATTCAGGTCTTTTTCGGTAGGACCTTTTTTCAAAATCTTATTCAACTCAGCCAAAGCTGTTTCTTTCAGGTCCATGGCATTTTCAGGCCCACATGGGAAACCAATATTAAAGTAATACCTGGGGTAGGGAGAGACTCTCAAACCACCTGACGCCCCCACACCATAAACACCACCTTTTTCTTCCCGCAATATCTCTATCAGCTTAATGGTAAGGATATCTGCAAGACAACTTAGTCTAAACTGATCAACCCTGTTAAACGTAGCATCTCCTTCGAAATTGATGGTAACATAGCTTTTAGGGTCTACGCCTTTCTTATAGATCTTTTCATGTGTACCTTCAGGCATTCTTACTCCTCTGTCCACAGCCACATCCCGTCTTCCGTTATCAGGTATGGAAGCCAGGTAAGTTTTGGCATATTCCAGAAACACCTCTTCTTCAATGTTGCCGGTAAAGAAGAGCTGAAAGTCACCCGGATTGGCAAAAGCCTCTTTATATTTCTCAATAATTAAGCTATAATCAGTTGCTTCCCAATCTTCCTCTGTGGGTACCTTGAATCTGCGGACATCATTTTGGGTAGTGAATTTTTCATGCTCAATCCTAAAATAAGTCTGAGGATTGGAAAGCATATTCGCATACATGCTTTTGGAGCGTGAAACGTAGGAATCGAATGCTTCCTGATCCTTGCGTGGTGCTGTAAAATACAAATGGATCATTTGGAACATGGATTCCAGATCCTTCGGAGTCGTGCTGCCATAGAAGCTTTCATCATTCGCACCAATTCGTGGACTGATGCGTACGATTTTGCCAGCCATGACTTTTTTCAGGTCGGTTTCCGAGAATTCTCCTACTCCTGAACTATACATCACGTTACCAGCCAGATTCGTTTTGAGGTACTCCTCATCGGTGAAGGTAGAGGTCCCACCGTAGCTAAAACCCCTCATCACGATTTCGTCATTTTTGAAGTCGGTAACCTTGTAGCTGAGCCTCATCCCATTACTTAGTGTGATTGTCTTAAAATCCTGTGCTTCGTTTACTTCAGTATTCACAATCGTACCGGGTTGAGGCTTCTCTTCCATCAGGGTACTGGCTACGATCTCATCCTCGTATGGATCAGGCTCTACATTATCCAGTTCTTCCAAAAGCTCCCTGACACTTTGTTCTGGCACTTTTTCTAACCCTTCTTTTTCCGTGCCAAGGAAAATGACCACCCGATTTTGATCGGAGATAAAGTTTTTGATCAGTGCATTGACGTCCTCAATTTTGATAGATGGCACCAGCTCCTGGTATTTTTCATATTCCCACGCTATGCCCGGAGCAGGTTCCTTTGTGAGAAAGTGACGGGTAAGCTCGCTAATGAAGTTCCTCGACTGCGACTTATCTCTTTCGTTGTAAGCTTTTTCGATTGAGGCCAACATGCTCTTTTTCACCCGCTCCAATTCACTTGCTGTAAATCCATGGTGTTTGACTCGCTGGGCCTCTGTTAGTAATACTTCCAGACCTTTCAGTTGACCGGTTTCAGGGGTGACAGCATACATTTGAAAGGCATTTTTCATTCTGGTAGCAAAGGAACCGTAATAGCCCCCTGCATAAGAAAACGGAGGATCAGCGGAGTTTCGGATCTCGTCCAGACGGGCATTGAGCATGGATGAAAACATATTGATGGTTAGCATCTTTTTATAACCTGCCACTGTGGTAACCGTTTCCACGGGCTTGGGGTCTTTGAAGACTACCTGAACCTGTGTATAGGGATTTTCTTTGTCAGACTCAATGGAGATAAAAGTTTCCTCATGGTTAGGGACCTCATAGGTTTCTCTTTCCCTGGCATTAGCAGGGTTTTTGATGCCAGAAAAATGAGCTTTCACTTTCTGCTCCATCGCATCGACATCGATATCGCCTACAACCATCACGGCCATCAGGTTGGGGCGGTACCAATCATTGTAGAACTTTCTTACGGTTTCATAATCAAAGTTTTTTAATACCTCCTCTGTACCTATAGGAAGACGATCCGCATATTTAGAACCATATAAAAGTTTAGGCAGGTAATTATTGAGCATCCTTTTTCTCGCTCCCTGGCCTAGTCGATATTCTTCCAGTACCACCCCACGTTCTTTGTCTATCTCTTCCTTCGTAAACAACATATTGTGTGCCCAGTCCTCCAGGACCTGAAACCCTTTATCAACGACTTCCTGGTCTTCGGTAGGAAGGGTGAGCATATAGACGGTCTCATCAAAGCTGGTATAGGCGTTGAGGTGTGCTCCAAATTTTACACCAACGGATTGCAGGTAATCTACCAGCTCATTCTTTTCAAAGTTTTTGGTGCCATTGAAGCCCATGTGCTCCGCAAAGTGGGCGAGACCAAGTTGATTGTCATCTTCCTGAACAGATCCGGCATTCACGGCGAGTCTGAGCTCTACTTTGTCCTGGGGTTCAGTATTCTTTAGGATGTAATAGGTGAGTCCATTGTCAAATTTCCCATACTTAATCTTAGGGTTTAAAGGGATGGTTTCTGTGTTAGACTGGGTACTTTGACCAATGGTTTCTCCTATGAAGAGGAATTGAATCAAAACAAGTGCGATAGCAAAAAGGGGGAACCGGGATAGAAGACTTTTTAACTTTTCCATGAGCAATGGGTTTTATGGGTATGTTTATATGTAGCGGAATTAAATTAGTAATAATACGCCCCAATCGAAAGTATATTGCTATTAAATACCTGCGTTATGGTTTAAACGGTCTTAAAATGTGTTAAAATTTATTCTGCAATTCCTATCCTGTAGGCCGGGGAGGCATTTAACTGTGAATTCCTAAAAATTTTTATAAGATACATAAAATGAATAGTGGCCCTGAGTCAAAAGACCAGGGGAGGATTTTATGTTTATTCCAGGAGATTTACGGATTATAAACGTGCCAATTATGTACCCTTATTTTTTAGCACAGGTTGTAAATCATGGGACAATATTTTCCCCCGCTGGCGGGGGTTGGGGGTGGATTTTGTAGATTTAAGTTATGGAACCGTCTTCTTCAAATAATTACAGATACAATAAGTATCTCAAAACAAATGCAAATAACCTTCGGAAAAATATGACCAAAGCTGAAGCCTGTCTTTGGAAATATGTCCTGAGAGCAGGTGGTATGAAGGGCTTTACTTTCCGGAGGCAGCGACCTGTCCTCCAATATATAGCAGACTTCATGTGTAAAGAATTGCAGTTAATTATTGAAGTAGATGGGATTACCCATACCTATGAAGAAGTGATTGAAAAAGATAAAAAGAGGCAAGCTGACTTGGAACGGGCAGGATTTACCGTTATAAGATTTACAGATGAGGAGGTAATCTATCACATCAACAATGTCTTTTGGGAAATAGAGAGTCAAGTAACCAGAATAATGGAAGCAAAGGGGATCACTCCCAGAATGCGAAGTAGGAAAAAGTAATCAGGCTGGTATCGTATAATACGAGAAACCATTCCACCCCCTGACCCCCGCCAGCGGGGGAAAGTTCTAATTGAAAACTCACTGAGATTTTTCATCAAGTGACTTAGGAAAAGATTAGTGAGACCAAGGATGATTATATGCAGGGAAAAGAAAAGCCCCTGAAATCAGAGGCTTTGGTAAATGGTTATTTCTTTTTTGAAAGCTTAATAGGGATCCTGCCTTCCTGGGTATCAGCTGTTCCACTAAACACACCGTCTTTCATCTCTAGTTTTACATTTACTCTGGTTCCCTCCACGTAGGTATAAAAAGAGAGTACATCTTTATCTACCTTGACGCCCTGAGCAGCATATTTCTGATAACCCCCGATTACCAGTTCCAATTCATTCCCATTGATGGTCATGGTGCCTTTCTGGTACCCTTCGGGCGCATGTTCGGCCACATATTCCCAGGTGCCGTCAAATTTGCCTTTGGCGAGCGCTTCAGCATGAGCAAATCCGGTAAATAAAAGGGTGATTAAAGCAACTCTTAAGATGTTCATTGTCATTGTTATTGGTAGTTAATGGTTTGAAATAATTAGTCTAAAGATGGAATATTGTTTAACGTATACCAGGCTTCACCTGACCATAGATCAAACCTCTCATTCGATTTTAATGTTTCGGGAAGGAGAAAATAAACCACATGACCTGGTTTAAGACCCGCGATCTTCATGTTCATTTTTTTCTTGTCTCCGGAGACTGTCAGCTCGGTAATTGAAAGATCTTCCAGATCAACCTTCGGTCCGCCATAAGCTGAGGTTGGGACATATCGCCATTGCTGTACTTTGATATTATTGGCTTCTGGTGCTTCTTCCATGGGTTGGGTCATCTCAATTTCAAAGCCGTCTGGTTTTGCCCGGATGGCCAGCATTTCGAAGGTGGGCCGGCCATTGTATTCCATCCGTTCCAAACCATACTGGCGGCCTTTCCAGCTCCAGCCACCGACCATACCTACCCCTCCGACATACAGATGTCCGTCCGGACCCCACCGCATCCGGTTGATGCCAGCGGTAAGGCCCTGTGTGAATCTAAAAACGGCTCCCTGATACTGACCATTGACCTTTTCCAGGAAATCGCGTTTGATCCCTCCATGCGTCACTTCTCCGTGGAGTAGCTGACCTTTATAGGGGCCGTCATGGACAAGCAGGATTTCAGAAGGAGAATTGCCAATTTCATCTTCCTGTAGCCAAATGGCCGGTGGAGTCTCTTCCGGTAGCTCCATTCCTTTCAGGATACCAGGTCGCATGCCCATGTAGGCTCCCTTTTGCAGGTGAATGATCTTGTTGGCAGGTGTCCATCGTCCCTGGTTGTCAGCAATAAAAATCTCATCATCTGGTCCCACTCCGATGCCATTGGGGGTTCGCATGCCGTAGTTGACCCACTCATAGGACCCGTCCCTGGCAATTTTGATGGTCCTGCCCCGATCAAAGAGCTGCTCTTCGGTGTCCAGCAGTCGCATCGCCATGGATAGCGTAACATAAAAATGGTTGTCTTTATGAATCAACCCGAAGGCAAACTCGTGGAAGTCGCTAGACACCTGCCAGGAGTTACAAATGGCTTTGTATTCATCGATGATATCGTCTCCATCATGATCAATGAGCTGTGTCAGCTCATGTTTCTGAACCACAAAAATCTCGTTATCCACCACTTCCATGCCCAATGGTTCATGGAGACCCCGGGCAATCTTTTTGACTTTCAATGTGCTGCTATCACCTTGCACCCCATCTAATAAATAAACAGCGCCTTCGGTGTCCCAGGTAGAGACAAGTAACCGGCCATCGGGCATGAAAGCCATGGCAGCCACTCTAGGCTTGAAGTCAGAGCGGTGCAATACGGCGACATCAAAGCTTGGGTGAAGACCTTCAAGGGCTGCTCCAAATCCGGGAGTAGGTTTTTGTTCTGCTTTAATTTTACCGATAGGTCTTCCAAGTTTCTTAGACAAAGAGTCTTTTAACTCTTTCGACATTGCACTTAAAGGAGGATAAACAGTCCACTCATTCTTTGGTTCCTCTTTGGGTTCATTAGCCAGTGAAAGGATATAATTCACAGATTGCTTCAATTCCTCTTGCGATAAAGTAGGGTGTGGGGTCATAATAGCCTCTCCCCATTGTCCTTTGCTGCCATTTTTGATGCGCTCCATCAACACGTCACGTACATCCTGGCCGGCATAGCGTTCCGCAATCTGTATATAGGAGGGACCCACCATCTTATGGTCCAGTTCATGACAGGTGGCACAATCACTTTTGCTGATAAACAATTTACCCCGGTGATCAAACTCTGGATCCAGATCAGGCATTTCCGGTTGAGGAATGGGGGCGAATGTCTTTTCCCAGGTAGTCGCCTGCCCGGAGTAGAGATGGATGGTTTCTTCGGAATTCGCGAGCATCAGTTCATAACCATCAGGCAATTTTCCTACACTGAATGTACGGGTTAGGCCGGGCTTCCCATCCTTTGGGGTAAATAGTGGCTGCTCAGTCACTATTACCGTATCAGAACCAAGCACGATCCGATAACCCAGCTCAATCCCTGATTCTCTAAAAACATATCCTGTGTTGCTGATCTTTGCCTTAACCGGTGAACCCTGATGCGCTACTGTCCATACAAAGGGATCGCAGTGATCATCCGTATAGGCAACTCCCCACGAAGTTGGCTGGATATTTTTCTTGTCCGTATAGGGAGCTCCTTCGATACGAATGCCTCCACGCCAGATCTTATATACCTGACACTTAGCGAGATCATAAGCCACATACATTTGACTATCGAGGAGGATAGAAAACATCCTGGGCTGGTCATCTAAGACAGACCGCATCACCCATGGTCGCTGCTCCGGATTCTGGTATGGGTTGCAGGCAGCTAAAAAAAGGATGGATAGCAGTAGGAAAGTATTTCTCATTGAGTATCTGAGTCTTTGAAGGGAATGGTTATGTTTTATTTATTTCCGGGGATCAATTTAATGACAAACATTTGTCTGGTTTCGTTCTGATCAATACCCGGCACCAGAATGGCGTCGTTGGTCCGGTTCCAACGGGGGGCAGGATCGATGCGAATGTCTCCTTTGTATTCTCCTTTGCTCAATCCTTCGGTATACACAAAGTACCCATCGCTTCTTCGCAGGATGGTATAAGAATTCTTGTTCCCATTCACATAGCCATTTGCAAACATGTCTCCATTGGGAGACAAGGAAATGTCTCCTTCGGGATTAGGGAACATCTCCGGGTTACCCATGTACTCAATGATTTCTTGCTTATCTACATCATAGCGAACCTGTCTGATGGCCCCTGTCTCATCGGGTGCACTGCCAATAATGACGTTTCCTTCGTCCCATTCCGGGTGACCACCCACGAATTGTGAATGCGCGGTTAACCCCGTTCCATCCACATTGACGGTGAAGGGTACATTCACGCGCTCTCCGGAAGTTCTGTTTCCATCCCATCCTGCCCGGGCAAAGAAGTACACTTTGTCGGCAGATCTGTTCCATAGGCTGTGATTGATAAAAAGTCCTGTATGAAGGTTAGGATCCGTGTCTTTGATTTTTTCAGCCATCTGGGCGAAAGAGACAAGTAGTCTTTTTTCTCCGGTTTTCACATCTACGATAAAGATCCCATCATTGTCCGGTGCGATCTCCTCTTTTGAGAAATCTACGGCTCCGGAATAACCAGTTACTCGACGTAGTCTGGCCATCCTTCCGTAGTTGAGCCCCAGCCAGGCTGATCCGTCCGCAGCAACACCCCCGTTACCGATAGGTGTATCTTCATATCGATATTCTTTCACCCTTTTACGCTCCTTCATATCATAAACCACTGTGAAAACTTTTCCGGTTTCCGGGTCCTGGTCATTGAAGAAAAACTGAGTCTCCGGCGCGTTGGGATTCCAGTAAAACATCGTGCCCTGCTGGGGGTTCCAGGCATAGGTCTTGTCCAGGTAGATGAGCTTGTTGTTGTCCTGTGTATCAATCACAAAGATGGACGCCGCCTCATCCGGCAAAGGCATCCTGCTGATGGTATCGATCTCCATGCCCAGGATATATTGACCGGTACTGTTCCACGGGATGGTCTGGCATTGGCCGATATAGCCGAAAAAGTGGTGTTTGCTACCAGAGGTCAGTTGCTCAATCTTGAGTTCGAACCCACGGGGCGTTTGTTTTTTCTCCTGAGAGCAGGAAATAAATAAGAAGCAAAACAAAATGATTAAGTAGTATTTCGGATAACCGGGCATTTGGAGGGTCAGCATTTTAATACGGGTCATTGTGAGGTATTTGAATCTAATTGTCAATCGGGTTAAGTCCATAAATCTACAAAGAATTGATTTTTAGGAGCCAATTATTTTTGGTTCATGATACCAATTAAAAAAAGTTAGACGTTACGTTTTTGTTTAACTTTATTCCCTTCAATATTAGCCCTATGATCAATCTATTTAAGAAGCTGACCATCTATGTATGTCCGATCGTGATGGTCACCCTCCTCCTGGTGGGTTGCGATTCCACGCCACGATATGAACCAACAAGAAATTATAAAAGCATCGAGAAAGCTCTGATGACAGAGTTCCTACTCGCCAAAGACAGTGCGGTGATTGAGCTCGACGAAGGCCACTTTATTTTTAAAAACAGTCTGATCCTGGATAGTAAAAAGCATATTACCATCCGTGGTAAAGGGATGGATAAGACTGTCCTTTCATTCATTCTTCAGGAAGAGGGTGCCGAAGGTATCCGGATAGCCAATTGTGAAAACATCGTGCTGGAAGATTTCACCGTAGAAGATGCAGCCGGGGACAATGTCAAGGTGACTGATACCAGAGGGATCACATTTAGAAGGATCAAATCTGCCTGGACGGGGGAGATCAGTGAGGACAATGGGGCGTATGCGCTTTACCCTGTGATCTGCACAGATGTGTTGATTGAGGATTGTGAAGTCATGGGAGCCAGTGATGCAGGCGTATACGTGGGCCAGTCGGAAAATGTGATCATCAGGAACAATAAGGTCTACTGGAATGTGGCCGGGATCGAAAGTGAGAACTCGGAAAACGTAGAGATCTATGGCAACAAGTCCTACAACAATACCGGCGGTATCCTTGTCTTTGACTTGCCCGGGCTGACGAGGAATGGCCGGAACGTGAAGGTATATAACAACGAAGTGTATGACAATAACCTGTTCAACTTTGCACCCAAAGGCAACATTGTGGCTTCCGTACCCCCCGGAACGGGCATGATCATCATGGCGACCCGGGATGTGGAGATTTACAACAACAAGATCAGTGACAACAATACCCTCAGCATGGGAATTGTAAGCTACGAATTGATGTCTGCACTTAGCGAAGAGCCTGCAGGTGATGCCCGTGCGTCCAGTGCTAAACGAGTGGAGGCAAGTCACCAGGCGGATGATAACTATAACCCCTATCCGGGCAAGGTTTATGTGCATGACAATGAATACTCCGACTATAGCATAGTCCCCAATTTGGACAGTGACTTCGCTAAATTGTTTGTGCTGAAGTTTGGGATGGATAAGCCGCATGTGGTTTGGGACGGTATCCAGGCCCCGGATTATTGGTTAGCTGGCGGGGAGGTAAACCCGGATTATCGCATTTGTGTAAAGGAAGAAGGCATCAAGACAGCTATTCTGGATGCTGCCAATATGTTTGAAGGGCTGGAAACCGATCCGGCAAGTCTGAATTGTAGTTTATAAAATATGAAGGCAAGGGCATTATTGCTGTTAGTTCCATTATTTCTGGGTTGTGAAAAGACGGATAAGGAAAAGAAGATCACTTATCAGGAAGAGGTGTTTGATGAAAGCGCCGTGACGTCTTCATTAGGTTTTGGGCTGTTGTCTGAATATGGTTTTTTCGAAGGTGATTTAAAAAACCTCGACCCAGCAGAAAATGTCTTTCCTTATGAGCTCAATTCACCATTGTTTTCAGACTATGCGTTGAAAAAGCGGTTCATCTCCCTACCCGAGGGGAGTAAGGTGCAATACCACGCCACCGAAGCCCTGGATTTCCCGATAGGTACTACCCTGATCAAGAATTTCTATTACGCGGATGACCAGTTGGATGGTCAAAAAGGACGGATCATTGAAACCCGGCTCTTGATTAGGAAGGAGGATGGCTGGCAGGCGCTACCCTATATCTGGAATGAAGCCCAGACCGATGCAAAGCTGGAGATTACCGGGGGTTCGCAGGAGGTTTTGCTCAGGGGAAAAAAACCAATTAGCTACCTGGTTCCCAATGTAGCCCAGTGCAAAAGCTGCCATGAGCTCAATGGGAAAATAGCGCCTATCGGACCTACGGCCAGACAGCTGAACAGGAGCATTGACTTCCGTGGTAGAACATACAATCAGCTAAGTGATCTGGCCGAAGCTGGTTTTCTGAAAGGGCTGCCCGCATTCAATAAGATCCCCAGACTGACCAGCTATGACCATCCCGAATCCGGAACGCTGGATGAAAGGGCCCGGGCGTATCTGGAGGTCAATTGTGCGCATTGTCATCGGCTGGAAGGTCCTGCGAAGAACTCCGGTTTGTATCTCCTGGCCCGCAATGACCACCCGGAGCAGGTGGGCATCATGAAGTCACCCGTTGCCGCCGGCAAAGGATCCGGTAACCTGAAATACGACATCGTACCCGGTAAACCGGACCAGTCCATTCTCGTACGGCGTATGAATTCTACTCAGCCCGAGGTGATGATGCCAGAGCTGGGCAGGAAGCTGATCCATACCGAAGGCGTAGCGTTGATCAGGGAGTGGATAGAGAAGATGGGGGATTGATCTCAAATCACCCCATCACCAGCACCACATTCCCTCTTTTGTGTCCCTTGTCCACGTACCGGTGAGCATCCGCGGTTTCTTCCAGTCTGAATGTACGGTCAATGATCACTTTGAGCTTCTCCTGGTTGATCAGTGAGCTGATGAAGCCGATGTTTTCCAGCTTTTCCTCCGTCTCCAGCATGCCTGTAGCAGCAAACTTTGCTTTTTTCTTTCCAATTACTGAGGTGAAAAGCATATCCATCAGCATCCCGATTTTCAATACAGGGGACAGAAATACTCCGGTATCCGTCAGGACTGGCTTACACTTTTTGAAGGTTTGCTTACCGACGGTGTCAAAGATGATGTCGTATTTGACTTCACCCTTCGTAAAATCTTCTTTCTGATAATTGATCACTTCATCGGCTCCCAGTGATTTCACCAGCTCCTGGTTATTGGGTCCACAGACTCCCGTCACATGCGCTCCGAAAAATTTAGCCAGCTGTACCGCAGCCGTCCCAATGCCTCCGGAAGCCCCATTGATCAACACTTTCTGACCTCTCCGGATTTGAGCAATGCTTTGAAGAAAAGGGAGTGCCGTGGTAGACCCATCCAGGATTGCCGTAGCTTCTTCAAAAGTGATGTTTTTTGGCTTGGGGATCAGGATGTCATCTTTTTTTACCTTCACATATTCCGCATAGCAGCCCATATGGATGTCAGTGGATCCAAATACTTCATCTCCTGCTTTAAGATCCGGGACGTTTTTCCCTACGGCTTCCACCACACCGGCGAGGTCGGTCCCGGAGATGGTGTTCTTCGGTTTGGTAAGCCCCAGGAATAACCTGCCGATAAGTGGATAACCGGTTCTCATCATGCAATGTGCCCGGGTGACCGATGCCGCATGTATTTTCACGAGGACCTCATCATCTCCCGGGATGGGCTTTTCGACATCCTGAAGTTTGAGGACGTCAGGAGATCCGTATTTTTTAGAGACAATGGCTTTCATGGTTTGTGTGTCTTTTGTTATCATGATTGTGTTTTGTTTAAAGTTCACGATCCAAAAGTAGAAGGTGGGAGGAGGGGAATCGTTCGGGATTTTAAATCCGAACTTATTTGGTTTAGGATGGTATTATATAAACCTTCGACTTGCTTTTGATAAAAACAGGTACTCCAAACTAATTAGGTTATTCTCTTCTAAGAATTGATGTTTGTCACCGCTTGAGCCGCGGAGGCTCTTACTTTCTGTCTTGATACAGAAAGTACCGGGATAGCGTTCCACCAAAGAAATCAAGGGACTAGCCGTCCGCCTGTAAATCTTTAGCTAAAAATTGAGGTCGTTCACCCAATCAAAATAAACTCGTCCCGTCCCGATAGCTATCGGGACTCAAGCAGTATTTTGAATAGCATTTCATCATGACCTCAATTTTCTTAACACTATGGATTTAATGCCTTTGCTTCTAGCGTGGTTCTCCAAATAGTTTCAAAAATTTACATCTGTTTGTCTAATCATCTGAGTTTGGAGGAGAGGGGAGCCTGCTTTTTCAATAACTGAAATGAAGCTATCAGGCATGTTAACTAAATGTTATATTTAGCATAATTGAAAATCAAAAGGGCGCGGGGGCCGGCCAAAATACCGGGCCAGCGTCGGGCCATGTGCGGCTGAAGTGATTATTTTGGCTTGATTTTTCTTTGTTTCGTTTCTTTTCATCTAAGGAAAAGAAATGAAAGCCCCTCCGGCAGGAGTGGAAATTGAATAATCTAGTAAGAGAATAATATAGATGTAATTCATATTTTTCCGTGTCTTTTTAGCCCTTCATGCTCGAAATCAAACCCCCTTTATTCCTGCTTAATACGCTTCATATAAGCCTTTGGCGTCTGACCCATGACCTTCTTGAAGTAGGTATTGAACACCGTCTTGGAGTTGAAGCCACTGTCATAGGCAATGGCCAGGAGGGTCAGGTGGCTGTTTTTAGGGTCGGCCACCTTTTCTTTGAACGTTTCCAGCCGATAGGCATTCACGAATTCGGAAAAGTTCTGGTTGAAGCCTTCATTGAGCAGCTGGGAAAACTGGTTCGCGGGGATATGCATCATGGCAGCAAGCTCCCTGAGCGTTAAACTGGGATTGAGGTAAGGCTGCTCTTTTTCCATGAGGGTTTTCAGCTGATCATGGTATTGGCTGAGTAACTCAGGATTAAGCAGTGACTTCTTGTATTTTCTTTTGCCTTCCTCGACGGGTTGACTTCTGCCAAAAACTTTTTGCATGATTTCCACGTACCGGGGAACCTGTCGCAGCGGTTTGAGCAGGGGCTCCACATTGAGGTAAACAATAAGCGGTAGGTGATATTCCATGGCTTTTTCTACCATCTGCACAGCCTGATCGTATTTACCCTCCAGTGTGTAGCAAAGGATCAGTAGGTTGAGGGCACGCTCGATGGCGTCCGTCTCCATGTAGGTCCTGATCTTTCCGATCCCAAGTGCCACCTCTCTTTGGTTTCCCAGAGAAGCCTGGGCCAGGACCGTCCCTCCCGTGACCAGCAGGTCATCCGTCCCTTCCGGCAGACTTTGAAAATAGTCGAGGGCTTCTTCCGCCTTTCCCATCTGGATCAATGCCTGCCCCTGGTATTGAAGGGATACATGGGAGCCCTCCTTGAGTGAAGCAGACTTTTTAAAATATACAAGGGCTTCTTCATACCTTTCCTCCAGGTATAAGGTATAGCCTTTCAGATGATGTGTGATCTCAGAGAGTGGGTCGATCTCAATGGCCGTATCGATATAGTGATGTGCTGCTTTCAGCTTACCCTCCGCCGTAAGCATTGATGTCATGGTCTGATAGGCATCGACCACCGGGCGGATCTCGAGGGCTTTGTTGACGTTTGCATAGGCTGCTTTTAAATCCCAGTCCTGAAAAAAGCTGATCCAGGACTGTTGCAGCAGACATTCCGGGTGGTCTTTGTCTAAGGCAATGGCTTTGTCGAGGTAGGGTTTGCCCTTCATCCAGGCCTCACCGGAAGGCACAAACCCCAGGGCTCCCAGGAGGGTATAGGCCAGGCTCACCCCCAGGTATGCGGCAGTGAAGTCCGGATGCTGCTCAGTAATATGGAGGAGCGTAGCAAGCCCTGCTTCCAAATCAGGCTTATTCATTTTCAGTACCTGGTACCTGCTTTGCAAATAGCTTTTATAGACCGCCGGAGGGATGCCGGGTGCCTCAACCAGCTGGTCACCGATCTCAAAGTGCCCCGTATGTTCCCTGAGCTTATCCGCGATGAGCAGGCTGATCTCATCCTGCACAGCGAAAATATCGTCGAAAGACCGGTCGAAGGTTTCGGACCAGAAATGCTCGTCATTCTCCACATTCACTAGCTGGGCTGAAATCCGCATCTTGTTCCCGGCCAGCCTGACGCTGCCTTCCAGGATGATGGATACCCCAAGTTGCTGTCCGATCTCGTGGATTGGGATGTTTTTGTTTTTGAAGAAAAAGGACGAGGTTCTGGAGGTGACTTTGAGTTCATTGATCCCCGTCAGGGCATTGATGATCTCCTCGGTCATGCCGTCGCTAAAGAACTCGTTGTCCTGGTTGGTACTCATGTTTACGAATGGGAGGACAGCGATGCTTGTTGCGGCCTGGCTTCGCTTTCCCTGAAGCTCGTCAGGCTTTGGGACATGAATGCCCTGATGATCCACAGCAAAGACCTCCATGGGTTCAGCAATGTTTTTGAAATCAAACTTTCCCATGGAAAGCGTGGGGAGCTGATGGTTTTTTAGCTCCGAATTGACCTTTTCAGAGATGAGTACGGAGCCCGGCACACCAATGTGCTCGATCCTGGAGGTGACATTCACGCTGTTACCATAGACCTCCGTGCCTGTGTGGACAATGTCGCCCAGGTGCAGCCCAATCCGTAGCGGGACCTTTGGATTTCCTTCAGACAAGGCGATTTGTATCTCAGTAGCACATTTTACGGCTTCCACCACGCTGCCAAAGATGCTCAGGGTGCCATCGCCATAGTACTGTATGATCTCGCCGTGGAATTCCTTGTGCTTGCTTTCAAATATTTCCCGATGACGCTTCCGTGCGCTTGCCGCCATGGCCTCATCACTTTGCATCAGTGCTGAGTAGCCAACGATATCGGTAAACATGATAGCTGCCAGTTTTCTGGCCTGCGGTTTGATCATCGGTTGAAGGTCGGTTAGTTCGGGGTTACTAAATTAAAATGATTTGGTGATTTTGTGATGGAAATAGAATTTCGAAATTTGCGGTTGGTCTCTTTATGGCCATTAGCCTTCCAGGTTATGTCCCCCTACAGACTCTCATGAGGTGAGTCGAGGTTCGTTGGTGAAACACCAACGAAGGCTTTAAGGGGTAATTTGGCAAAGTGTATTCAGATCAGCTGCCCTTCTCAATCGAGATCCCATACTTATCCAGCAAGCCTGCCACACCGGACAAGGAAAACTTCGCCCCTTTCATCCGGTTGACCTCCGGGTTGATGCTGTAGTTGATGGAATTTCGCAGGTCTGCCTGCTCGAGGTTGGTATGCTCGAAGCTGGCATTGAGGAGGTTACAGTCTGTGATTTCGGCTTGCTTGAGGTCGGTCTCGGTGAAGTCCACACCTTCCAGTTGGCAATGCGTAAAAGCGGTCTTAGCGAGCTTCATCTGATAGAAAGTGGAATGGTTAATCACACATTGGTCAAAGGAGACCGAAAAGCCAAAGGAATTACACCGCTCAAACTGAAGGCCGAGCAGCTTACAGTTCCTGAAGCTGATGTCCTGGAAAGCCGTATTGTCTATGTTGGCGTTGCTGAAGTCGCATTCGATAAACTCACACTCCATAAATTTGATGTCAACCAGGTCAACACCATGGAAATTACAATGGGTGAAGGTGCAACCTTCATATTCCCCCATTTCGAAGGGCTTATCCGTAAAATTAAGCTGCTTGAATTGTTCGTCTGCCACATATTTTGACTCCATCGGTCGCCAATTTAAATTTTCCGGAAAAGAAATCAATCGATGTAGACGGGTTCGATATCAAACAGGTCATCATTCTCTTTGTCTACATGCACCTTGATCAGGTGAATGTTGGGTGATCCAAAGACCTGCAACGCGGTGAAATTTTTGAGTAGTTTCCCCTCGTAGCGAAGGGGCTGATTAATAACGAAATTATGCGTATCACCATAGATTGCCAGTACAGGCTTCCCAAATTCAAAGATCAGCTTTCTCAATTCCTCCAATAGCCTTTTATATCCGATATTGTTTTGGTTGTTGAAGACATTGGCGTGAAAGGCCAGTACCACACCTCTCACATTGTCTGTCTGGGCCTTTTCGAAGATGGTTTTCAACCAGAAGAGGTCTGCTGCCTCCCGTTCTATGAATTCGCTGTTATCACCCTCTTCCAGATAGTTGTTACTGGAACCACAAATGTGAACGGTGGAGAAAAGTATGTCCTTGTGCACCCACATTGCATTTTCGACATATTGTCCATAAGATGGATAGGAGCTTTGACTGATTACTGGGATGCGGTTGATCCCAAAGCTTTCCGATGGATTCATAAAAAGCGTTTTCCGGAGGAAATTCAGTCGCTCTGTAGCATTATAGCTGCCACAATCTTCCCGGTCACAGTCGGTCCATTCATTGTCACCGGGTGTGTAGAGCAAGGGCTGCTTAAACTGGTTGAGGTGTTTCAGGTTTTCGGCATAGAACTCATCCGAGCAATAAGAATGGCCCGACTTGGTGTCTCCCACATGGATGGAAAAAGCAGGATTGGTATCGTTGATGAGCTGTACCAGCCTTTTGTAGGGAGTAACCTGATGATCCTCGTAAGGCATGTCACCAAAAGCATAGAAATAGGTGGGTTCGTAGGTTTTCTGGGCGATGGCCGAAGTAGCCATCAACATCATGCATAGCAAGGGAAGGAAAATTTTATTCATGTGTATATGTATTGATTTTCAATGGTCACATGGAATTCACATGAGTTATATTCTTCCTTGGTTGGTGTTTTCCTAATCATGCTCATTTCATGTTCAAACATGCTCAATTATCCTGTTTATTCAATGGGTAGGTTGTTATCTTTTTATTGTGACTTTAAGCTGAGCCATTCTTCTCGTGTGATCCGATAAATATCCACTGGCATCTTTTTGTATTCCGTTCGCTTCCATTTGGTCATCCCGTTCCTCATGGCTACTTGTGCAGACTTGATATTTTCGATATGGATGATGGAAATGATATGATTCGAATATTCATTTTCAAAACCATAATCCCGGCATTTTTGTGCAGCCTCCGTGGCATATCCCATTCCCTGACATTGCGGAAGGATGGAATAACCAACCTCCAATTCTTTGATCTCATCTACATCCTGGATAAGCAGCCCGCATTGCCCAACCATCTGGTTACTGGTTTTGTCGATTAAGACATTCATGCCCCCAATATCCTTTTTGTACCTGTTATAGCAGATGTCAAACCAGCGTTGGCACTGTGCTTCCGGCGTGGAAAGATCGGCCATCCCTAGAAAGTCGCCGGCATCGCTATCCCTAAACAGGCTGATCCAGGTGTCGAAGTCGTCATCTTTTAGTAGGCGGAACTTCAATCTTTCGGTCTCTTGTCCGTCGAGGAGGTATTTCATGTTGTTATATATGCATTAGAATCTGGCAAATAAACTCAATTGATTGGAAATAGCGTTAATGCAGTTTTTTCTTCTGCCTGTATTTTCTCCTGGCGATGATAACCCCGAATCTCATATCATCATAGAATAAACTAATAAGGAGGATCTGGGCTCCCAGGATCAACGTGTTTAACTGATAGTCCAACCTCACATACAAAAAACCACCAATGAGTCCTCCCAAAAAGAAGCAGGAGATGATGTAGACCCTCAGCTGTATGGTGGCTTTGAGTTTTTCCCTGTTGGGGTTGCTGTTATAGAAGCAATGAATTAAAGCCAGGAATTTCATTTAATACCACGTTATCTTGTTATCTTGCGGTGAGATACTTCTGTCTAAAAACAACACAATTTTCCTGAATTCAGATCGACCAATCTCACTTTTTTAAAGGGGTAAGATTGTAATTTTTTTATGGACTAATAGAATGAAATCCTTTGATGAATCCGAAGTACTTCTCCGGTTAAAGCATTTTCTCCCTCATCAGGCACCTTTGAAGAACTTTGTTCATCACAATACATTGAGTGCTTTTATGGAATTCCATTTTGAAGATGCCATAAGCAGAGCCTCTAAACTGTTTGGAAATAAAACCAGTCTCAATATTGAAGAATACCGTCAGCTTTATAAAGACAATCGAATTCAGGAAAATATTTTAGAGCAGGTTATAATTAAAAGAAAAGGTAAGCAAAAGGCAGATGAATGGATTCATCATCTGTTTCATGGAGCGTATAATAATTCCATAGAAGGCAGGTTGGGTCATTTTAGAGAATGGTGGAAGAAAGCTTACCAAATAGATCTCGATCATGAAATCAATAGTTTGCTCTTTAAGTTGCTTGGAGGCTATCTGGATCAGGGTATTGCGTCCTGGCATTTCCCAGTTAATGATGACGGATTTTTAACATCTGTCCGGGAATTGGAAATAAATAGTAGAGCCAACTATGTGAGAACCAAAGTTGGTTTGAATCTCATATTCCGAGAGGATGTGACGATCACTGAATTGCTTGAAATCCTTGTGGGTGACGAGAGCCTTTTTGAAAGCTACCTTTTTGAGCAGCAATTTTCTCATCCGGGGTGGTCCGGAATGGTTGCAACAATCGAAAAGCATCCTGAATATTTAGCGGATTCTCGTCCCATTACTCTTGAGGATGTGATCTTGTTTGAACTTATATTGGAAATAGATGCAATTGAGTATCATCATAGGGGTACATGGAAACCGTTTTCAATGCATGATTTTAAACGACCGGAACCCTTATTCAGTCCAACTAGTCGAACCATAGAGGATGACGTCATTGCCATCTGGCAGGAAGCTTATGAGTGGAGCTATTATGATAGTGTGTTGGCTGGTATTCAAAAAATGAAATCATCCCATTCAAAAAAAACTGCAAAAAAATTTCAAGCCCTATTCTGTATTGATGATCGTGAGGGATCTATTCGCCGTCATATTGAAACTCTTGATCCAAATTTTGAGACATTTGGGACCCCCGGACATTTTGGGATTAACATGTATTATCAACCCAAAAACAGTAAATTTTATGCTAAGGTTTGTCCTGAACCCCTTACACCGCAACATTTAGTCAAGGAGATTGGGAAAACTGAGCCACTTAAAAAGGAAATTCATTTTTCGAAATGGTCTTACCATCCGTTGCTAGGCTATCCCTATTCATTGATTGTTGGCTTTTGGTCTGGTTTGTTGATGTTCCTCAATATTTTCAGACCAAGGTTGAGTACAATCGCTACGACTTCCTTTTCACATATGGGCAAAGCGTCTAAACTAAGTGTTCAATGTGATGATCCTCCTGTTAAAATAGAAGGCATCCAGATAGGATTCACTGTTGATGAAATGGTGACAATAGTTGAATCAGTGTTGAGGAGTATAGGTCTTGTTGCAGATTTTGGAAAACTTGTCTATATCATTGGGCATGGTAGCAGTAGCATTAACAACACACATTATGCCGGTTATGATTGCGGGGCATGCTCTGGCAGACCAGGCTCGGTAAATGCACGTGTATTTGCCATGATGGCAAATAATAAGGAAGTCAGAGGGCGATTGAAAAAACGGGGGGTAATTATCCCGGAAACTACATGCTTTGTTGGGGGGCTTCATGATACAACTCGTGATGAATTTGAGTTTTATGACGAAGATGCATTGAGCATCCAAAATAGCTCATTACATGTGAAAAACCTGGAGATTTTCAGCATGGCACTGGATAAGAATGCCAAGGAGCGTTCCAGGAGGTTCTTCACTGTCAACTCAAAAAAATCGGCAGAAAAAATTCATCAAGAAGTTAAAGATCGGTCAGTATCTCTTTTTGAGCCTCGTCCGGAGCTAAATCATGCCACAAATGCCTTGTGCATTATTGGAAGGCCTCACCTGAGAAATGGATTATTTCTTGATCGTAGAGCGTTTTTTAACTCCTATGATTACACTCAGGATCCTAATGGGGATTTACTTTATACAATTCTCAACGCAGCAATCCCTGTATGTGGTGGGATCAATCTGGAGTATTATTTTTCAAGAGTTGATAACCAAAAATTGGGAGCAGGATCAAAATTACCTCACAATGTGGTCGGGTTAATTGGCGTGGCAAACGGTTTGGAAGGGGACCTGAGGCCGGGTTTGCCTGTTCAAATGATTGAGGTTCATGATCCCATTCGATTATTAATGACAATTGAACAGTATCCGGAAATAGTTTTAAAGACTCTTCAGCGAAATGATCGTATTTATGAATGGGTCAGGAATGAGTGGGTCATACTTACGGTAGTACACCCGGAAACATATGACATCTACCGCTTTGAAAAGGATAACTTTGTACCTTATTATCCCTTGAAAAAACTTCTGGACACTGTTGAAGATGTGGATTTACTGGTTGAATCACATGATAAGAATTTCCCCGTTTATTTAATTAAGTAATCTGTTGGAACGATTTATTCCTATTTTCATTCTTATCCCTTTTGTTGGGTTTTTGATTAATGCCATTATTTCAAACCGTGATGAAGTTAGGTTGACCCAGGTAACATTCCTCATGCTGGCAGTACAATTTATAAGTGTTACCATCTTCACAGTTTTATGGCTTCTGAGTGGTGAACCCTATATTTATAATAAGTGGCTTGTTTTGCTCAATCTGGAAAACATGGAGCTTTATGTTGATTTCATTTTTGATGAAATAACAGCAGTTTACTTGATGGTCGGTGCATTTATTGCTTTTCTAATTACTACCTATAGCCGTAACTACCTGCACCGGGAACCGGGGTTCAAAAGATTCTTTACAACTATTTTATTCTTTTACCTTGGTTACAATGTTATTGTCCTATCAGGAAATCTGACAACTATTTTTATAGGATGGGAAATTGTCGGCATTTCTAGTTTTTTACTAGTAGCCTTCTATCGGAATAGATACATACCTGTAAAAAACGCTGTAAAAATCTTTTCAATTTATCGCTTGGGGGATGTGGTTCTGATTCTGGCTATGTGGTTGTCACACCAAATGTGGCACTCCAATGTAAGTCTATATAATTATGAAGATCAGGTATCGGTGATTGAAATTATACAACACCATCCGTGGATTTCTACCGGATTTGTTTTTTGTATTTTTATTGTGTCCGCTATTAAGTCAGCTCAATTTCCTTTTTCTGCCTGGTTGCCACGGGCTATGGAAGGTCCAACCCCTTCAAGTGCTATTTTCTATAGCTCTTTAGCCGTTCACCTCGGAATTCTTGTTCTTTTACGAACTTATCCATTTTGGATCAATGTGGAAGGAATGAAAGAGGTCATTATCATCCTTGGATCCTTTAGTTTTCTTTTTTCTTCTATTGTAGCGGTTATTCAGCCCTCGATTAAGGGGCAAATTGCTTACACAGCCATTGCTCAAATTGGTATTATGGCAATTGAAGTTGCCCTGGGATGGCACTTGCTTGCTTTGATCCATTTTGCAAGTCATGCGATGCTACGTAGTTACCAGTTGCTTATATCACCTTCAATTGTTGCTTATGCAATTCGCAACCAATTTTTTGAATTCAAAAAAGTCAAACCACCACGACTTCCCCGAATTCTCCGGAATTCATTAAATTCTATTTATATCCTGAGTTTGAATGAGTGGTACCTGGATCGATTCATGTATTATCTCGTATGGGGTCCGTTTAAACGAATGGGTCAACTTCTGCAACGGATTCCGGTGGGCTGGGTTAAGTGGTCTTCTTTAATATTGGTGGTAACTATTCCTGCCATATCCATTTCAGCTAGAAAA
Source organism: Cyclobacteriaceae bacterium (assembly GCA_965228595.1). GTDB lineage: Bacteria > Bacteroidota > Bacteroidia > Cytophagales > Cyclobacteriaceae > UBA7330. The sequence continues at coordinate 3,530,493 of OZ245828.1, forward strand.
GGATGGATTTCTTTGGATCTCAATTGGGCCAGCCCAACTATTATGGGTTTAGCATTATTATTTATTCTTCGTACATTCAGCGAGCGAGACCGCCTCTTATATGCCTGGTATAAAATAGCCTGCTTCCACATTTTTATTATGTCCTCATTTATTCTTAATGGTATATCTTTTTACCATTTAACCTTTTATTTCATTGGGATTGTAGCCTCATATTTTTTGGGACACTTTACTATGAATACGATTAGGAAAAAAGAACAATATATTAGTTTGAGTGGCTATCAGGGGCATTGCTATGAATATCCAATGACCGAATTCTGGTTTTTTGTTTCCTGTCTAGGACTTATGGGATTCCCAATTACCTCAGCCTTCATAGGCATAGATTTACTCATGAATAATGTCAGAAATGATCAATTTGTCTTGCTAATTCTCTTATTAATATGCTTGTTGGTTAATGGATTGACAATGATCCGAATGTATACACGAATCTTTTTAGGACCGCATGTAAAAACTTATCATACACAAGCAAGGAAATCAACTTAACTGGTAACGCAGACAAATAAATCTCTAAGGAACCCAATTCAGATTACCTAATCATTGAGTTACAGAATTGATGCCAGCGACAAAGGATAGTACAATGGCAATCTGCAGGTTGTGTGCGAGCGTCCTGCTTTTGCCCTGATGTCTGAACATATTTCAATAAATCAAGGGGCGAATTTACCAAAACCACAAATACTACACGGTATTATCGATCAGAGGTATGTCGAGATATGCTTTCAGGGGATCGATTTTCCTCAGCAATCGTTCTTTTGATTTATTAGAACCAAGGAAAATCTTCTCGCTTTCAGAGATTTTTAAATAGGCATCAAATACCATTCCTTTAATCGTGTTTTCGATGGGACCAAGCGCCATTTTCTGACTTACTCTTGATTTTTTAATGAAGATATTGTCCACCGAATTATACGATTTCCATGCTCCCATATTAATCAGGCCGAGAAGCGAGACTGCTGAACGATATTTCTTGTGGTTTTTATCCATTTCCAGCATTTGAGTGCCCAACAGCAGAAAACTCCCAATGCCCAATGCCACCACCCATAACAGAAGCTTGACCATGAGAGGGATCGCCAGGACATGAAAACCAGGAATCCCAAAAAGGATGATCAGGGCTCCGAAAATTTTAAACTGCGGAAGGAAGAGTGGCTCAATAACTATTTTCACATTTGATCAATTAAGATAAAGATCAGGGTAATGATGGCAGGGAGGCCCTGTATGTACAGGATCTTTTTTGAGGCGGTAAACGCTCCGAAAGCTCCGGCGAGTGATACACATCCAAGGAAGAAAACCGCAATGTGTGTGCTCCAGGTCGTATCTTCAATGGTCAGGCTCCAGATCAGGCCCGCTGCAAGGAAAAAATTGTATAATCCCTGATTGGCAGCCAGGTTTTTGGTCTGATGGAAAAATTCTTTCGGGAATTGCTTAAAGATCTTGCGGCCTGTTGTGGTCCAGGCAAAAGTTTCGAAATAGAAGAAAAACAGGTGCTGGGCTGCGATGATTCCAACGAGGATGTTGATGAGCGTGTGCAATTTCTATTCTTTAGGATTTAAATACATCATTAATTTGAATTGAAAACCCGGATAGTACGGATGATTCAATGGTGTCACCTTCAACGAATTTTCCTTTGGACCTAAAGCTTCCTTCATTATCCAGCAGAAAAAGTTCAATGATATTTTCTCCCGGATAGACTACCCAATATTCTTTCACTTTGTGTTCCTCGTACAGCCAAAACTTTTCTTTGAGGTCTTTTGAAGATGTGGAAGGCGACAGAATTTCCACAATCAGATCGGGCGCTCCTTTGCAACCTGCTTCATCCAGTTTGGAAAGGTCACATATTACTGATATATCGGGCTGTACTACGGTGAATGTTTCTTCATCGCTGTCAGTAAGGTTTTTGGGAAACCGGATATCAAAAGGTGCATAAAACACCTTGCAAGGTTTCCCCTTGATGTGATTGTAAATTTCTCCACCAAGAATGGTACTCACTTCCTGGTGTTTCGTTGCCGGAGCAGCGGACATTTTGAAGATCTTGCCTTTGATGATCTCTACCCGCTCCTCAAAGGTCCATTTCAGGTAGTCAGCATAGGAGTAGACACCTTCAGGCTCCAGAAGCGTGATGTCATTTATTTCTCCTTCTTCTTTTTCAGGATATTTTACACCCATTTAATAAAGATAATAAACCTCGTCTAAAACGGACCGGGGTTGTTATTTTTTGTGGCGTTGAGGCGTACACCCGGAGTTTCACCTCTCACGCTATGTGTTTCGGTCTTTACATATCCCGGATCGTAAGTGTACCAACTGGTGGTGAGGCTGTCAGGTACGTTGTCGCTGGTCGCCATGATCCATTCATCAAGTATATCTCTCATTTGTGCCAGGTCATCAACTGCTCCGGGCACAGAAGCAATGTTCTTGAGCTGCAATGGATCGTCGTTGCAGTCGTACAACTCTTCGTAGGGTCGTGGGGTGACATAAATATCGGCCTGGATAGCCGTGAGCGTACCCTCTTTTTGTCTTGCCCTCAAGGCGGCATTGGATGGACTGCCCACAGCATCCGCAGGACCCATCTGCGGCAGGTTAGGTCGTGAATTTTTGATATACATAAAGCCTTTGCTGCGGACCATCCGTTCGTGGGCCTCATAGTCATGCCAGTTGTGCTCGGCAAAGACATAATTTCTGAAGGGTTGAGAGGGATCCGTTACCAATGGGTCAAAGCTCTTTCCCTGGAATTGCTCAGTCGGTTTGACTCCGGCCAGGCTCAGCAGCGTAGGAGCGATGTCAATGGCACTGACCAGGCTTTCGGAAGTGAGTGCTCTGGTGATCCTTTCTGGCCAATGCATGATGAACGGCGATTTCATTCCACGGTCATTGACCCGGGTCTTGCTGTGAGGGAAGGGTCGGCCATTGTCGGCCATCACAATGATCAGGGTGTTTTCATAGGCTCCCTGCTCCTTAAGCTCAGCCACGACCTGCCCGATATAATGATCAAATCGTTTGATTTCGTCATAGTATTTGGCAAGATCTTCCCGTGTTTCAAATCCTTCATCGAGATAGAAAGGGGATAAGATGCTGTCCGGGTGATGTGTGCCACTGAATTCATTGGGTCCCCAGGCCCGATGCGCATCAAAGGCCGCAAACCACATCATAAAAGGCTTGTCTTTGGGGCGATCCTGAATGGTCTTCACCCATAATTCCTCACCACCATCACCCGTTTCGGAGCGTTTCTCACTGATGATATCAAACCCTCTTCTGGCGTAGGGACCCATGTGGAATTTACCTGATTGACCGGTGTAATAGCCATTGGCTTTTAGTAGCTCGGGAAAGGACTTCATGAAATCCGGAGGGGTCTGGTGGAGCTCAGGCGCTCCGGAATTGTGTGGGTACCGCCCGGTGATGATGCTATTTCTGCTCGGGCTGCAGGAGCTGGCCGTGAGGTAAAAGTTAGAAAAGTTAATGCCCCGCTCAGCCAGCTGATCGATGTTTGGCGTACTGACATATGGATTACCAGTGCAACCAAAATCGTCGAAGCTCACATCATCGGCAATAAATACGATGAAGTTGGGAGGGGTGGTGATGGTCGTTGGCTTATTTTCCTGCCGGGTACAGGAACTAAGTACCAGAAGGATCCCGAGCAGGGAGGGTAAGTATTTCATACGATGGGTTTTGAGCGTAAGACACAAAAGATTTAATTGCAGACTACAAAAGTTTCTGATATTTTCAAATTCTAAAGCTTTGAAAATGTAAGCTTTTTAAAGTAAAACTTTTGTAGTCTTACGCTCACAGTCTTATCTAGCACCTCATGAAACACCCAAACCACCCACCTCAACACCATTCACGTCGGAATTTCCTGAAAACAGGGAGTATGGTGGCTCTTGGAGCGACTTTGCCACTGAATACATCTTTTGCGTCGGCACCTCCTGCCAAAAAGCTGAGGATTGGAATTGTAGGTGGGCGTTTTGGATGTTCCTTCCAGTTTCACGAGCATCCTGATTGTGTGGTTGAAGCGGTGAGTGATCTTCGACAGGAACGTCGGGAGCGCTTGATGAAGACTTACAATTGCACCAAATCATATCCCTCGCTTGAAGAGCTTGTTAAGGACAAGAACATTGATGCAGTCGGCGTATTTACGGAGGGACCTAACCATGTGAAGCACGTACTGGAATGTCTTAAACATGGAAAACATGTACTGTGTGCTGTTCCTGCCATCTGGGGATCTGTGGAAGAAGCTGAAATCCTCCTGGAAGCTGTGAAAACATCAGGATTGATTTATATGATGGCAGAAACCAGCTATTATCAGCAGTTCACCATTTCTGCGAGGAACTTCTATAATGAAGGCAGGTTTGGTAATGTCTTTTATGCAGAATCTGAATACCAACATGATGGGCTGGAAGAGCTTTATTTCGAAAATGGAAAGCGTACCTGGCGCCATGGTGTGGCTCCGATGCATTATCCCACGCATTGCACCGCTCACCTGATCAGTGTGACCGGTGAGCGGCTGACCCAGGTGAGCTGCAACGGATGGGGTGACGATGATCCTATTCTAAAGGACAATGACTACAATAACCCCTTCTGGAATGAATCGGCGATGTTCAGGACTGACCGTGGGAACAGTTTTCGGGTCAATGTCTGGTGGAAAGGTGCGCACATGGGATGCGAGCGGGCCCAATGGGTCGGAAATAAAATGAGCTTTTACACACCAAACCCCATCGGTAGCGATTCCATCATTGTCAACTCTACTGAACAGCTGGGACAAGACGATGCCGGCTTCGTGCGTAGCGAAGCTAAAAAGCAAGTGTATGATCAACCTAAGTGGTGGGAAACAGATTTGCTTCCGGAACCATTAAGGCACAACAGTGGTCATCACGGCTCCCACACCTTTATCACCCATGAGTTTGTAGATGCCTGCCTGAAAGCAAGAAAACCAACGGTTAACATCCATGAGGCGCTTGCCTATACTGTGCCCGGTGTGATTGCCCACCAATCGGCTCTGAATGGTGGGGCAACGATGAGGATTCCACAGTTTGGATGAGGGAAAACTTGATGGAATAATTCGAACCGGTGGACAAACTCCAGTTGGATAAAAATAATACCCTGTTTCTTTTTAAAGTCGGATTTTAATTGTATAACTGTATCCAAGTGAATACATTTGTCGTGTGTATTCTGTGGAGAAAACTGAGGAATTTGATAAGTGGTTTAGAAAGTTAAAAGACCAACGTGCAAAGGCCAAAATTCTATTCAGAATCCAAAGAATTGAGGAACAAGGGAATTTTGGTGATTGCGAACCTGTCGGACAAGGGATCAGCGAATTAAGAATTCACTATGCGAAAGGATATAGGGTCTATTTAAAAGAGTACAAAGACACAATCGTTCTTCTATTGAATGGTGGGACTAAATCATCACAACAGCAGGACATCAAGAAGGCTAAAAGTTTATGGTCGAAATACAAACACAAACTTGAAGATGGCAATTAAAGAGATAACCAAATTTGATATTGCAGAATACCTGGAAGATGATGGTATGATTGCAGCGTATTTAAATACAGTACTCGAAGAAGGTGATGCAGAAGATATTAAAGCTGCTCTTGGTCATGTAGCGAAGGCCCGTGGAATGTCAAAAATTGCAGAGGAAACGGGGTTAAGCAGGCCAAGTTTGTATAAAGCACTATCCCAGGGTTCAAAACCTCAATTTGAGACTATTCTAAAAGTATTGAGAGCGGTGGGTGGCAGTCTGAACATTCCAACTGCATGATATATCCATGAGGCGCTTGCCTATATCTTCCGGGGTGATCGCTCACCAATCGGCTCTGAATGGTGGGGCAACGATGAAAATTCCACAGTTTGGCTAACTTATAAGAAATAGCCAAGTGCTGGTAAGAAATAGCCAAGTGCTGGTGAGAAATAACCAAGTGATGATGAGAAATGATCAAGTGCTGGTGAGAAATAACCAAATGTTGGTAAGAAATAACCAACTGTTCATGAGAAATGATCAACTGATCTCAGGAAATAATCATCTATTGCTAAGAAATGTTTAGCTAAAAAGTTGATTGTGCTTTAGCAAGATTAATTGACGATGATACTGCTCCATCATTTTTTTAGATAGAAAGGATTGATTGACAAAATCCAGCCACTTCTTTGGGAGTTTAGCATATTTATTTAAAATGTTCTCCGCTGCTTTATCCGGTATCCCTGAAGAAGTCATGGCGCTAAAAAAATCAGATTTCTTTAGTCTTTTCTTTTTACCACATAATGTCAGCGCAAGTTCTTCATCATCACCTTCCATCACCAGGGCCGATGCAACCAAATCATATGCAGGAGCCAATTCATATTGACCCTGATCATTTTTGATCAGAGAGACGTTTGATATAAAAATATAGTAAAATATCCCTGATAAGGTATAAACATGAATAAAAGTGTGATTTATACCCGAAAAGGTATACGACTATTTTATTTCAGGATCGCCTAAGGGTGTTTTTACACTGTCAATCCTATCACAATATCTGCTTCAAATGATGCTCCATGTGGTCTACATAGTCCTTCATAATGAATTTGAGGTCGGTAGTTTTGCCATCACTGGTATTGTGAACCTTCTTTGAGAGTGCTTTTTCGGATTGTTTTTTCATGACCTCCATGATCCGTCTGTTGACAGCTTCGTAAAGAAAAAACACCTCCTTCAGACTGGCATTTTGATACTGATTGGCAGCCACAAGGTCATCCTGCCGATAATTTGAGTATTCAAAGGGTTCGTGACTGAACTGTGCCTCGGTAAATCGCTTGAGATTATTGATCCCTGAGTCTACCAGGTGACCCAGGATCTCTATTTTACTCCATTTCCCTGGTGCTGGTTTTTTGCGAAGTTCTTCTTCAGTGATACTGGTCATGTAGCTGCTAAGCTCGTTGATGATCTGATCCAGCCGATTAATTTGTTCAACCATGGTTCTTTAAATCTAATAATCAATTTCTTTAATCACCAGCTCATATTGATTGGATAGTTGCTCCAATACCTCTGGAAGTTCATCGGCGAGGTTGTTGAGTTCAGAAGGGTCGTTTTTCACATGGTACAATTGCCACGCTTCGCCATTCATTCTTACAATTTTATGATCGCCTGACCTGAACATTCTGAACCTGTCCAGTCCAGACATGAAGTATTCCGGCTCCTCACGCTGCGCTCCCTTAAAAATTGGCAGGAGGGATTTTCCGTGAAGAGGGATCGTTGGAAAACCATTGATGGTTTCAGGGTAGTCCGTTTCCAGCACATCCAGGAACGTAGGAGCAAGGTCCACAATATGTCCTGGCTGGTTGGTGATGGTATTCGGTTCGATCATTCCGGGCCAATAAGCAATGAAAGGTGTTCTGCTACCACCCTCGAAACCTGCCTGTTTGTACTGACGAAAAGGTGTATTGCCCAGGTTGGCCCAGGTAGATCGCAGACTCCAGTAGGAGTTGGCCGGGCCGGGCTGGACATCCTCAATTTTGTTGGTGTAAAATGGACATGAGCCATTGTCCACCAGGAACATGATTAAAGTATTTTCCAGCTGACCTTTGGCTTTCAGGTGATCGAGCACCCGGCCGATGTTTTGGTCCATCCGATCGATCATGGCTGCAAATACGGCCATCTCAAGGTCCAGGGAATCTTTTTGGGCTTCGGAAAGGGATTCCCAGGGATAATAATCGGTATAGGAGGGTTTCAAAGGTCCCCTGAACTTGTTAAGGTTGCCTTCTGCCGGACTCAATCGGGTATTTTCTGATATGACACCCATGGATTTCATGCGATCATATCTTTCCTGCCTCAGCGCATCCCAGCCCTTCATGTATTTTCCCCGGTATTTGGCAATGTCCTCGGGTCGGGCCTGAAGCGGATAATGCGCCGCATGATAGGGGAGATACAGGAAGAAAGGGCTATCTGGGTCCGGGTTGGCATCGAGCCATTTGAGGGCATAATCCGTGATAAAGTCTGTCTTATGCATCGGGGCTTTCTCATACTCAATTTCAGTTGCTGCTATTTCTTTTCCTTCCAGGTAAAAGGGTCGCTCAAACTCACCTGAGGGAGGGAGAAAGTATTCTGTGGTAGCCCAGAAGTAGAAGGAATGCTCAAATACGTTTTCTGCTTTGCAATAATCCGGCACCCATTTATCAAAATGTTCCTTCCCACTCATGACTGTATAATATCCTGCTTGTTTGGTCAGGTGTCCCAAATGAACAGCGCCCTCTCCCCCTTTATACAATCCGGTAAGCATCGAGGATCTGGTGGGATTGCATTTGGCCATATTGTAAAAGGTCTGGAACCGCAACCCATTCTGGGCGAGGAAATCGATGTTGGGGGTTTCGATCTCCCCACCATAAGAGCCGATGTCAGAGAAGCCGATGTCGTCGGCCATAATTAACAGGATATTGGGTCGTGGTGTTTCTTCCTGTGGTGCAGCACAGCTAACAAGAAGCGAAAGAAGTACAAGGGTTAGGGTAGCGAATCTCATGGGGTGCTTTTTAGGTAAACTTAGTCGGATTATCCTGGATATACCAATGGTCACCGGCCATGTGTTTTGTACGTCTATACCATCGTTCGTCAGCGGGGATGGGTTTCAGGCTATTTCCATCTACATGGGATCTTCCTGAGGAGCTGCTATTGTATACAAAATGATCAAAGTAAATGCCGTAAGACTTATGGTGGCCATCATTGGCACTCCACGTTCCCAGGGTAACTACCAACCGATCGACTTTCAGCTTACTAAAACTCAAACCATCTGAGTGCTGGTAGAGGTCCGATGCAATGTTCAGGGAAGCTTTGTGCCACCCTTTATATTCATTACTCAGGTCAATGACGATGCGGGGATCTGCGTTATATCCATCCGTATGAAACCAGGATTTTCCCAAACAATACATGATATTGAGCTGCTTGGTAGTACCTGAATACCCTTCTACGAGCACATAGGCTCCACAAAGCGCATTCAGGTCCGTATTGCTCAGGTCTACCCGGTATTTGAAATCGATCTGGGGACTGTCACCAGGGAATACTGTTATCGCCTGGTAGACCCGGTTAAGGTTTTGTGGCCACCGATCCTGACCGGGCTTGTTGTATCCCCGGATCCTCGTGAATAGATACAAGGCGTGATCCCTCGTGTTGGGAATTGGGGTAACTTCAGCCACATTGCTGGGGTTTTCGTCTTCCTGGTAGATCCACCTTTTACCCCAGCCCTCCAGGCCATCTTCAAAGCTTCCGTTGACAAACTGAGCACTGGCAGGAATTTCCCATTTTTCCTGCAGCTCAAGGGAATATATTTTTTGGTCCAGCGGAGGGAAAACCCGGGGATATTTGTATTCTTCCAGGGTGATCGATTTGAAAGTGATGTCTGCTTCTTTGCCTTTCACCTCTACAACAGCAATGCCTTGACTTAAGCCTCCGTTGTAATCTTCCTCGCCAAAGGCTCTCGGTCGATATCCGGCAGCAGGAAGGTTGATGAATTTAATGCCATCGATTTCCACTGCTGTCTTAAAGGATGCCTTGATGGGGATGTGAACATGTCCACTCAGCACGTATTTGACGTTGCCATATTTCTTCAGGACCCGCAGTACCTCTTTTTTGGTGCTTACGTCCTCCGTGTAGCTGATCATGGGATTGATCCCAATCGGATGGATAGGTACATGCTGGAAAAACATGGTGGGTCTGTCCTTATGTTTTTCCAGGTCTTGTTCCAGCCAGTCGAAATAATGGGGATGTGTTTCAAAAAAATGTGCTCTTAACGGATCTGGCCAGACCACAAAATGCCATTGACCCAGGTTGAAAGAATAAAGCAACTTCTCCAGCCCATTCACGGCTTTTTGAGCGGAAAAGTAATTGCTAAAGCCGTCCATATTATATCCGGGACCCAGAGCTACCTTGTAGGTGGTCTCGTGATTCCCTATGGAGTAGAGTAGCGGACCATTGACTTTTTTCAAGAACTTATTCATCTGTACAAAGTCCTCTTCTTTGCCCTGGCCGTCTGTGATATCCCCAATGACCATGGTAAATTTCGGATCGCAATTGATCTTTTTGACCAGGTCCACACTCTCTTCCAAAAAAGCATTGTGTACCCGCATCCGGGTCATGAGTGTCTCAGGATCTACAAAAGGATCACCGCCCTGTGGGTCGGCCATCGCCACGAAGTTGAAGTCATTACCAGTCACATTGATCCCTACATCCACCGGGTCGATCTCCCCGATTTCATGATAGTACAAGAGGTTCGCAGTCCAGGTGATATCTCCTGCTTTGCCTGTGACTTCGGGTTGTTTCAATAAGTCCTCAGTGGAGAATTTAATGCCTGACCCCGCGTTGATAGATGTACTTTCTGAGATGTCACTCAGCCAAAGTGTGATCACATCCTGGTTACCATTGTTGGGGATCAGGTAATAGGTGTCTTTGTCTTCATTGTATTTGTCACTGCTTTCGAAGTGCGTGCTCCTGACCCGTGCGATCTTACCTTTGGTTGCTCTGATCTTTCCTGTCAAATTCTTTTCTATCTGGCCATCTCCGGAAAATGCCAGTCTGATCGCGACAAGCCCCTCGTCATTTTTGGCTTCTTCCAATGAAACCGGATAAGGGTATTTAAATGGTGGTAAAGATGTGACAGATGTAGCTTTACTGAGTCCGGGTAACATAGAAAGGGCAGGGGTGCCCAATCCCACTTTCCTGATGAAGTTTCTTCTTTGCATGTTTTTGGGTTTGGCAATGTCCAAACATATCAAAAACCCGGGATTTGGGTATCATTTAGCCTCCTGCCCCTAAGATCTCAGTGTTTTTTATCAAAAGAAGTGTATGTAATAAATTAAAAAATTATTACATTACTTATAACTACTTACTGCGAACAGATGAATATTTTGCTGATACTGACAATACTGTGGACATCCTTCATGTTGAATACGCCTGGCTATAAAGTAAAGAAGGGTATTATTTATAAAGATAAAGTGGAAGTAGGTTCCGTGACCGGGGATGCCAGCCTCGCCAAATTTGTTGATCTGACCTTTAAGGACAAGGACGGGAATGTGGTCTTAACCATGCTTCAGAAAAAGTTTAGTACAGGTTATCCCGGTCACGAGGAGATCTTTTGGAATGAACTTGACTTTACAGCATTGGATATTCAATGTGTTCTATTATGTAAGGTTTCTTACATCAATGAAGCAAAAGTGATCAAGCATGAGTTCGAAAACCGTGGGGTGGAGATCTTCACGGATGGTTTTCATCAGAAGAACGTGGAAGAATTGCTGTTGGTGGATGATTACACCGACCAACTAAGAGAGGATACCTTGAAATACTGGAAGGAGCGGGATTTTTACCAAAGATCTCTGGATGGCCCTCTGGTCAAACGGGACTATAGCGCAAAGATCACTTTCAAGCTGATGCCACGTGAAGTGGACATGTATTACATCAATCAGGGAGCCAACCTCAAGTCAGAACCTTATGAGATAGGTCGCCTGGCTATAGTCAATACGGATAACATAATGGAGAAAAAGACGGAAATTGTGATCATGAAACGCCTTGCAGAGCCTGTGATGAGGGATGGGGAAGAGACGGAATTTATTGAAGCTGGTTATTTGAGGTTGGGTCAGTTTCCAAAACTCTTTACTTATCAGGATGGAAAAGAGCATAATATAGGTACGCAGTTGAGCGAGTCCATGGAAGGTATTTACACCGAGGCAGTGAAGTATATGATGCTCAATAAATATTTATAGACCAATTCAATATAATACCTTCCAGAATTAAAAGGACGCACCTTTATTCGGCATCATCTGCGGATTTAATGCATATTAGCGAGGAAAGTGCTAGTTTTAAAACTTCAACTTTCATAACCCAAAACTCAATATGAAGCTAAAGTACTTTGGCCTAACCCTATTGGCCTTCACCATAACACTAGTTAACTGCAACACACCCAAGAAGAAAGAACAAACTACCACACCATCTGACGCGGCTCAGGAAGTAAGCCTCGGAACCATCACCTACAGCTATCGCAGTCTGCCCGATCAGTCTGTGGAAGCCATTTTGGATTACGTCGTAAAATCAGGGCTAAATACCGTGGAGTTGATGGGCCGGCCCGTAGAAAATTATGCCGGCATCCCGGATACCAAAGATGCCGAAGAGATCAGGAAATGGAGGACCTCCGTTTCAATGGATAAATTCAAGGAAATAAAATCCATGTTTGATGCCAAAGGGGTTTCAATCCACATCCTGAAGCTGGGCAGCCATAAATGGTCAGATGAAGAGATTGACTACGCCTTTGAAGCTTGTAAAGCTGTGGGTGCTGTAGGTATCACAATGGAGATCTCCGAAGAGGCCGCTGAGCGGATGGCACCTTTTGCAGAAAAGCATGGTAAGTATGTGATCTTCCACAACCATGGTCAGCCGGGTGATCCAAACTTCAGCTTCGATCGTGTGCTCGCCTTTGGTCCAAAGCTGATGCTCAATCTGGACATCGGACACTACTATGGTGCTACCGGCAAAAACCCTGCGGATGTCGTCGAGCGGCTGCATGACCGTATCATCAGTCTGCACATCAAAGACAAAACCGGACCAGATGCCCCTGAACCAAATACCAACATGCCGTTCGGACAGGGAGGTACCCCGATAGGAGATGTGCTCAAGGTGATTCAAAAGAATAGCTGGCCAATCATTGGTGACATCGAGCTGGAATACAAAGTGCCGGAAGGATCTGATCCGGTTGCTGAGATCAAAAAGTGTTTTGAGTATTGTAAGGGGCTGTTGAAATAGTAGTCCCCCGGCCTGTTTAAGCAACTTGCAGTGCAAAAAAGGAGATCTTTAAGGCCATATAGCTGGTGTTTCCTCCTGGGGCTCTTCCTCGGGGGAAATACTACCTGTATCCAACCAGCTGAAGAGGCGTCAAACAGCAATTCTTTTGCAGGGCAAAGAGAAATCACCATCCCCACCATTGATATTTCTCAAGACACTTCTCGTCACGTAGTCATTGCACAAGGCACTGAAAATCAACGGCAGGGACATCCCAGTACCCTGCTAATGCCTGATGGCTCTACCATGTATGTGATTTGGACTCACGGACATGGTGGCCCCGCTGGTCCGGTCAAAAAAAGCGAAGATGGTGGACAAACATGGAGTGAACTCATGGACGTTCCGGATAGCTGGAAGGAATACGCCAATTGCCCACCACTATATTTACTCAAAGATTCTCAGGGTAAACAAAGGCTAACAACATATGTGAACCGGGGTCCCAATGGATTTAAAATGTATCAGGCTGAATTAGACCTGGGCAGAAATGAGTGGTCTTCTTTTGAGCCCGTAAAAATCGCTGGAAGAAATGATACGCTGATCGCTGATGTGATGCCATTTACGGCCATCGAACCGATTGAGGATGGGAAAAAGCTGTTGGGAGTAACCAATATTCGAAGACCCTATGATGAGGGGAAAACCAACATTCTGGCTCAAAGTACTTCTGAAGATGGAGGGATCACCTGGAGTCCCTGGAGGATCATCTTAGACCTTGGAGAGCCCTATCGGCCCTGTGAGCCGGAATTGATACGTTCACCGGATGGCAAGAAGTTATTGATGATTATCAGGGAAAATGAGCGCTCACTAAATTCATGGATCATGCTTTCCAATAACGAAGGTAAGACATGGTCAGAACCTTTTCAGGCAACAGCCAGTGTGACCATGGATCGGCATCAGGCATGCTACGCTCCAGATGGACGCCTTGTTATCGTGGGAAGAGATAAAGCCGAAAAGAGTCCTACAAAAGAGCATTTTGTGGCCTGGGTGGGTACCTACGATGACCTCGTGAATGGAAGAGAGGGACAGTATCGGGTTAAATTGCTACACACCCACAAATCCACAGAATATCCCGGATTGGAAGTCTTACCCGATGGTACTTTTGTAGCCACGAATTCTGTTAGTTATCGAGCCAATGAAAACCACTCGATTGTCTCTACCCGGTTTGCGCTAGCTGAGCTGGATCTGAAAATTAAAGCGCTTAAAAATGAATAAACAAAACCTCAAAGCACTGGCCATTATTTTTCTCTATTGCCTCACCATAAACATCGTCGTGGCTCAGCAATCAGCCAATAAATCCCCACTCTTCACCAGTGGTGAAAACGGCTACCAAAGCTACCGCATCCCTGCCCTCATAACCTCCACAGAAGGCACATTACTGGCCTTCTGTGAAGCACGGAAAGAACATGGTGATGCTGGTGATATCGATCTGCTGATGAGGAGGTCAGTGGATAATGGAATAACCTGGAGCGAGTCGGTCACCATCTGGGATGACAAAAGCAATACCTGTGGTAATCCATGCCCGGTGGTGGATGAGACGACCGGAGAGATTTTTCTATTGCTCACGCATAATCGGGGAGATGACAATGAGTCTGAGATCATTACCAAAAAGTCTAAAGGAACCCGTACTGTCTGGGTAACCAGCAGCACAGATGATGGACTGACCTGGTCAAAGCCCAAAGAAATTACACAGTCAACCAAGAATCCGGACTGGGGATGGTATGCAACCGGACCAGGGAACGGCATTCAGATCAAAAATGGCCCCAGAAAAGGTCGACTGATCATCCCGTGCGATCACAGCTACGATGACCCCAATGGCAATGTCAGGAATGGTCCTTACGAATATGGGTCACACGTGATCTATAGTGATGATCATGGCAAGACCTGGGAATTGGGCGGGACCATCCGACCCAAGGTCAACGAATGCCAGATGGTGGAGCTGGCAGATGGCAATGGCACTTTGCTCATGAATATGCGATCCTATTTTGGACGCAATCGCAGGACACATTCCACCAGCTATGATGGGGGTGTTACCTGGACCAGTCCGGTGGATGTGGATGAACTGGTGGAACCCGTTTGTCAGGCGAGTATCCTCAGATATCAATGGCCTGAGGAGAACAAAAACAGCGTGATTGCATTTTTGAATCCTGCCAGTGCGGGAAGGGTACGCCATAATCTTTCCCTTCGTATCAGCTATGACGAAGGAAAGACCTGGCCAAAAATCAGAACCATCCATGCGGGTCCGTCAGCCTATTCCAGCATGACCAAAACCAAAGATGGAAAGCTGGCCTTGTTTTATGAGGCCGGGAAAGAAAATTCCTATGAAACCATGGTTTTCCAGTTGATTGAGATAGAATGAACCCAGAGGTATCATTTCTGATAGGACTTGTAGCATTGATCTTACTGGCTGCTTATTTCAAAGTAAATGCTATGATCTCTCTGCTGATCTCATCCTTGATCATTGGTCTGATTTCAGGAATAGACGGAGCCCAGGTGATTGAAGCAATCAGCATTGGATTTGGAGGAATAGTATCAAAGATCGGGATTGTGATCATCTTTGGAGTCCTTATCGGGAAGCTTCTTGAAGATACCCGGGGAGCCGAGAAACTGGCAAGAAGCGCGATAAAGTTGGTTGGGGAAAGAAATGGACCTTTTGCTATGGCCATCAGTGGTTTTCTTATTGCAGTACCCGTGTACAGTGATGTTGGGTATGTGATCTTGTCCCCACTTACAAAAGCACTTTCACGAAAAAGTGGTGTTTGTCTGGCAGTGTTGTCTGTTTCCCTTTCAGCCGGGCTTTTGGCAACTCATGTTTTTGTGCCACCTACACCCGGGCCATTTGCTGTGGTGGGTCTATTGGGGATAGACATGGGCGACATGATTATCTGGGGAACTTTTGCTGCAATAGTGATGACGCTAAGTGGTTGGATCTATGCCCAGTTTGTGATGCCCCGATATTTATCTCCAATTATCCCTGAAGAGACAGTGGAGACGACAGATGATGTGGTGATGCCCAATCTATATAAGGCTGTTTTACCCCTCATGGTGCCAATTATATTAATTCTTTTGAAAACCACAACCACTATGTTGTTCAATGAACACGAAAGTGTGGTGTATAAGATAATTCAGTTTGTTGGCGATCCGGTTGTGGCGATGGGATTCGGAGCTATTGTCGCTATTGTTCTTCTGAGAGAGAAAATAAAAGCCCGCTTCACAGTAAAACACCTGGTTGAGGTATCTATAAAAGATGCGGGGCCTATTATATTCATTACTGCTGCTGGGGGGTCATTGGGTGAAGTGTTGGAGATATCGGGAGCTGGACAGGCTATCGCTGAACGAATTGTTTCAAGTGGTTTACCATTTATTCTAATCCCGTTCTTGATTTCCGGAATATTAAAAACGATACAGGGCTCTGGTACGGTGGCGATAATTACCGCTGCTACACTTTGTTTGCCTATATCCGAATCACTTTCAATGAATCCGGTCTTGATTGCAATGGCAGCAGGCTCCGGAGCTCGGCTGGTTTGCCATGTCAACGACAGCTATTTTTGGGTTTTTACTAACATGAATCAGTTTGACACTACCACCGGACTAAAGACATTATCTGCAGCTAATATATTCATGGCTTTTGGTGGGTTATTAGCCACCTGGATTGCTTCTTTCATTGTATAATTGAATTTTGTAATTTTTTCAGGTAAGCAATTGACAGGAAATATTTTCTAATATCAGTATTAAAACAAAATGATCAAAATAGCAGTAATCCCCGGCGACGGCATAGGCAAGGAAGTAATCCCGGTTGGGCAAACAGTCCTCGAAGCAGTCAGTAAAAAATATGGTATTGATATCACCTGGCAGGAATTTGACTGGAGTTGTGAGACCTATCAGCAAACAGGTCGCATGATGCCCGAAGATGGGTTGGATCAGCTGGCTCCGTATGATGCGATCTACCTGGGGGCTGTTGGCTTTCCCGGAGTGCCTGATCATATTTCGCTCTGGGGACTGTTGATCCCGATTCGCAGACATTTTCATCAGTATATTTCACTCAGGCCGGCTAAGTTATTTGAAGGCATTGATTCCCCATTGGCTAACAGAACCGCGAAAGACATCGACATGGTCATCGTTCGGGAAAACAATGAAGGTGAGTATAGCGAGATCGGTGGCAGGATCTATAAGGGCACCGAGATGGAGACGGTGAGCCAGGAAAGTATTTTTACCCGCAAAGGGGTAGACCGGGTGATGCATTACGCCTTCGAGCTGGCCAAAATGAGAAGGAAAAAGGTGTCCTCAGCCACCAAGTCGAATGGGATCATCCACACGATGCCCTTCTGGGACGAACGTTTTGAAGAGATCAGCAAGCAGTATCCGGATATTACCACCGATAAATATCACATCGATATCCTCACGGCCAACTTCGTCCTTCACCCGGAATGGTATGACGTGGTGGTGGGTTCTAACCTGTTTGGAGATATACTGTCTGACCTGGGGCCAGCTGTAGCCGGTACCATTGGTATTGCAGCTTCCGGAAACATCAATCCGGAAAAGGAGTTCCCATCGATGTTTGAGCCGGTGCATGGTTCGGCCCCTGACATCGCAGGAAAGGGCATAGCAAATCCGATCGGATCCATCTGGGCTGGCGCCATGATGCTGGAGCACCTCGGTTATCAGGAAGCTGCTGACAAGATCATGGAAGCGATAGAAATATCTATCAAGGAAAAGGTGGCGCTCACTAAAGACATGGGAGGGAAAGCGAGTACCGTTGAGTGTGGGGAAGCCGTGGTGGATATTATTAATGATTTGTAAGAGCACGATAGTTAGACAGTAGTTACGATTTAGTTATTTTTAAGTGGTCTGATGCATGCAATATATGGCCGGGTCTTACTCGGGCGGATAGATGAGTCATCATGATTTCTGGATCCATAAACTTGAGCAAATGAATCTTAACATATTTTGTCCGACATGGGGAATGGATGAAACGGACTGGAGAATTAAACTACAGCGTATCAAGGATGCCGGCTATGACGGGGTAGAAACAGGAGCACCCTTGGATAAGGACCAATGCTATCTGGTAAAGAATCTTTTGGAGGACCTGGGCCTGAAGCTTATTCTACAGCAATGGACAGAAGGGAAAGATGTTCAGCAACATAAGGATTCCCTGTTGGAGCAGATGGAACGAAATGTTTTACTTGATCCTTTATTTGTGAATTCCCAAACAGGCAAAGATTATTTCGAGTACAAAGATATGATCGAGCTGCTTCAATACTCCGAAGTAGTAGCTGCGGAATTTAACCTGAAGATCTACCATGAAACCCACCGGGGTAGGTTTGCTTATTCAGCCCACGCTACAGCCGGGTATATTGATGCTTTAGCGGAACTACTCATTACGGCAGATTTTTCGCATTGGTGTTGTGTAAGTGAGTCTTATTTGGATGATCAGAAGGAGGATCTGGCAAAAGCGATCTCCAGAACCAGACACATCCATGCCAGGGTAGGGTATCCTGAAGGTCCGCAGGTCACAGATCCGCGGGCGCCTGAGTGGAAGGAAGCCCTGACGCATCACCTGGAATGGTGGGACCGGATTGTCGAACTAAATAAAGACGAGATCGTTACGATTACGCCTGAGTTTGGCCCCGTCGGTTACCTCCATACGCTACCCTTCACCAATTTGCCTGTGGCTGATCAATGGGATATCAATTGTTTTATGAAGGATATGTTAAGGGAGAGGTACCTCAATTGATATTTTTTTAGAACGCAAAGGAAGTTGCCCCAAATACTAGCGCGGAAGTTACTTCCGTGCGAATACTACCAACTTCAACATACTTACCTATCTTTATTCCATCCGTAATTCAAATAATCAACACCCATGAAAATCACTCAAGTCACCCCATTCATCTTACACATTCCGGTCACGGGTAGTCACATAGCCGATAGTACCCATAGCATCACCCATTGGGGCGTAGTTGGGACAAAAATCACTACTGATGAAGGTCTGGAAGGGTTTGGGTTTACCGGTACCCATGCCTTCTTGCCAGGGGATAAACTGATCACTTCCTGCATAAGTGACTGCTACGCTCACTTACTCATCGGCGAAAACCCTCACCACATCAATCACTTGTGGTATAAGCTAAACCGTAACCCACCGATGCAATGGATAGGGAGAGCAGGGGTGACCCAAATGGCACTGGCGGCTGTGGATATTGCATTATGGGATTTAAAGGCCAAGAGTCAAAATGTACCTTTATGGAGCTTGCTGGGAGGTAACAAAGAATCCTTAAAAGCCTACAATACGGATGTGGGTTGGCTCTCAATCCCTGAAGATCAACTGGTAAAAGGGATCATGAAGACCATCGAAAAAGATGGCTTCAGGGCAGTTAAGATTAAGGTAGGCTCGAAAGATCCTGGCAAAGATGTTGAACGCATTAGGTTGGTCCGTGAGGCTGTAGGAAAAGATATTACGCTGGCCATTGATGCGAATGGAAAGTGGGATTTGCCAACATGTATCCGGTTTTGTGACCGGGTAGAAAAGTACGATATCTATTGGTTTGAGGAGCCTTTGTGGCATGACGATGTACAAGGTCATGCAGAGTTGGCCAAACATACTTCTATACCCATAGCACTGGGAGAATTGCTTTACCACTCTGATGCTTTCAGGCAGTTTATCGATGCAGGAGCTATTCATTATGTGCAGCCGGATGTGACCCGTCTGGGAGGAATTACTGAATTTTTGACCATAGCTGAAATGGCGCTTGGAGCCAGATTGCCGGTGGCACCCCATGCAGGTGAGATGAGCCAGATCCATACCCACATTGCCTTTGCTCATCCTGCATGCATGATCATGGAGTACATTCCCTGGATCAAAGATGCCTTTACCGATCCTGTGAATGTGAAAGATGGAAATATTGTACGCCCTGAGCTTCCCGGCGCAGGAACTACACCTAAAAAGGAGGCTTTTGAGGAATTTAACCAGTTGTAAAAGTGATATTTGAACCCTTAAGGAATTAGTCATTGAGCAAACGCTCTTAATTTCCAAAATGCCTTAACGGTGAGTAAATGAATGTTTATGTTGAAAATACCCAATCTACAACGACAACACTTTGAAGAGAAAGGATACCTGGTGGTTTCAGGGCTCCTTGATGTCAAGGAATTATCTTATTATCAGCTATTATACGAGGATTTTATTCATAATCGGGTAGACGCTTCCCGGTATCGATCTGATTTGGGAGGTCATGTGGAGGAAAAGAAACAAACACCCACAGAAAGAATTACTCAGATCATGGTGCCCTCCCGTGTTTTGCCCGAACTACTTACTAAATCCTTGCACCAAAAAACGTTATCAATAGCCCGCCAGCTGTTGGGAGATGACATGGCCCTGGATTTTGATATGCTCATTGACAAAGCTCCGCATTCAAATACGCCCACACCCTGGCACCAGGACTGTGCTTATTGGATCGATATGCCTGACAAAAGAGCGGTCAGCTGCTGGGTGTCGCTCGATGAAGCTACATTCGACAATGGCTGCATGTGGTATATCCCTGGTTCACATCTTCAACCCATGCGACAGCATCATCCTGCGGGGAAGGGTGGTGGAGCCTTAACTTGTGAAGCGGATGAAAAGGAAGGCATTGCCATCCCTTTGCAACCAGGAGACTGCGTTTTGCATCATGGCGGCACCGCTCATTACAGCCGGGGAAATAGCACGGATACCCGCCGACGAGCGTTCATTACCAATTTTCGACCAAAAGCAATGGTGGAGTATGAAAGAGCCCATGGCATGGACCATACGGGGGAGAGGAAGGTACGGACGTAATAATAGATGGAGCCGGAAAGTAAGACTAGCTGAAGGTATATTCTGTATATTTCGTGATAATTTCAAATGCTAAAGTTATGATACCTTACAGTCGGGCCATAAGATGGTCTATTTCCATTTATCTTTTATGTATTTCAGTAATGGTCACGGCTCAGCGAGCAACCATCTCTGAAGAAAAAGTGGAAATAGGGACCTATGAATTTGGTGATCCAAATCCCATTCCTGTCCTGGCAGAAAAACCTCAAATCTATCCATACCACAAGTTTGATGGTTACAGTGTCGATAAACGTCCGGTTGAGTGGAAGGTGGTTACCTTAGAAAATGACTACATAAAGGTGATGCTGCTACCTGAGGTTGGCGGTAAGGTCTGGGGGGCTATTGACAAAAGCACTGAGTTTGATTTTATCTATCTGAACGAGGTATTGAAATTCAGGAATATCGCGCTACGGGGTCCCTGGACCTCCGGAGGCATTGAGTTCAATTTTGGATATATTGGCCATACGCCATCTACGGCATCTCCGGTAGACTATCAGCTGAGGGAAAATGAGGATGGAAGTGTCAGCTGTTTTGTAGGAGGATTGGATTTGCCCTCACGCACGCAGTGGCGGGTAGAGGTAAAACTTCCACCCGACAAAGCTTATTTCGAGACTCATGTTCAGTATTACAATCCAACCAACACTGCTAAGTCGTATTACAACTGGATGACAGCTGCTGCCCGAACAGAGAATGGGTTGGAGTTTGTTTATCCGGGCGATCAATATCTTACCCATGGAGGAAGTGCTCTCGCCTGGTACATAGATGATCAGGACAGGGAATTAAATATTTACGAGAACAATGCTTTTGGGTCACATATCTCGCGGCATGTGGTGGGATCTCATGCAGATTTTTTCGGTGGATATTACCATCGGGGTGGTGTAGGATTTGGTCACCTGGCACCTTATGAGGAAATGCCTGGTCAGAAGCTCTGGCTGTGGTCCTTATCCCGCTCGGGTGGGATCTGGGAAGACCTCCTGACGGATGATAATGGGCAGTATATGGAGTTTCAGGCAGGTCGGATGCTCAATCAATTTTCAGGGAGCTCATCTCATAACCCCATTGCAAAAGCGGGGTTTGGTCCGCATACGTATGATTCCTGGAGTGAATTATGGTTTCCAATAAAAGATATCGGTGGGATGGTCGAAGCTTCATCCTACGGAGTGTTGAATGTGGAGCAAAATAACCAGGAGCTGATCATTGGTTTGCAATCACTTATTGAGGGAGAACCTGAAATTCAGGTCTTTCAAAGAGGTGTCGAGGTCTATTCCACCAAAAAGTCCCTCAGTCCCAATGAGACTGTGTTAGAAACAGTGAAGCTGCCCGCTGACGAACCATTTGAAGTGAGGATATCCGGATATGATCTGAGCTATTCGTCTACCGAATCAGAATTAATTGACAGAAGTTTTGAAAGTTTTACGCTTGAAAAGGAGACAATATCTATCCAATATCACGAGGGCACTGAACTAAAGAAGAACAGGCAGCCGGCTGAGGCCATGAAACGTTTTAAGGAAGTGTTAGCGGAGGATCCCTATCATATGGGTGCCTTAGGTTCCGTGTCAGAAATTCTATTACAGCAAGGACAATACGTTGAGGCATTGGCATATGTCAAACGAGCGCTTTCCATCGATACCTATGATGCGCAATCGAACTTCATCGCTGCTGCCGTATATCAGTCCATGGAAGATGAGACCAATGCCCTGGAATGCTATGGATGGGCTGCCCGGTCAATGGAATTCAGGGCGGCAGCATATATGGAGATGGGGGGTCTTTACCTGAAGCAGTCAGAGCTCGAAAAGGCCAGAAATTACTTATTGAAATCCCTGAGGTTCAATGCGGATAATTTGCAGGCCAAGCACCTGCTTGCCGTTGTGCTAAGAAAATCCGGGGAGACACCGGCAGCTAAGGAATTGCTTAATGAGATGATAGCGAGCGACCCATTGAATCACTTAGCCAACTATGAGCTGGACCTCGTCAATGCGAAAGAACTCATGTTTAGCCGCAACATCCAATCGGAATTAAGGTATCAGTCTTTCCTGGAGATGGCTTTGTGGTATCATCGCTATGGCCAGATGGAGGAGGCCAGGCAGATCCTGGGTGAATCCCCTGATCATCCCTTGATTCTGTTATGGAGGGCTTACCTCGATCGCGCGAATACAGAAAAGAGCACTTCAATGGTGAAAAGCATGCTGGAAGCATCCGCTGAGTTTGTTTTCCCTTATCGGCCGGAAACGCTGGAACCATTGCTTTGGCTAGCCTCAGAGACCAGTCACTGGAAGGCTAAATACTTTTCAGGGCTTAACTATTGGTCACTTGACAGACAGAATAAAGCGAGCGAATATTTTGAAGATTGTAAGAATGACCCGGACATACCGTCCTTTTACATAGCCAGGAGTCAGTTGACAGCCCTGGTGAATGGCAAGGAGTCATTTGTTGACCTTGAGTACGCTTTGAATCTGGATAAGACACAATGGAGAAGCTGGAACCATCTTATTGAAGCGTATTTGGCTCACGGATTATATGAAAAGGCAGTTGCGAATGGCAAAGCTGCGGTAAAAAGGTTTTCTGAGAATTATGAGCTCAAGCTGAAACTGGTCGAGGCCTATCTTTTTACCGGTGATCATCGGTCGGCTGTCAACTTACTTGATAAGACCCATGTCTTGCCTTTTGAAGGTGCCTCAAAAGGCAGGCAGCTATATGAGCAAGCCCTACTTTATTCAGCAGTTGAAAGCTATGAATCCAAAAAATACGGTCAGGCGATACAGTTTCTGGAAAAAGCCACGGAATGGCCCGAACACCTTGGAGTGGGTAAACCCTACGATCCGGACAACCGGATGGAAGACTATCTGCAGGCCTTGTGTCTGCAAAAGCTCAAAAAAAGTGGAATCTCAGAATATGAGGAAAAGGTGGTTCAGTACACTGCGGAGCACTTTCGGGGAGGGTACAGGGATATCCTTGGGTTAATGCTGATGGAGTCTGGCAAGGCAGAAGAGTTAATAGGCACCAGGGTTGAAAAGGCCAATCCTAACAATAAATCCATTCAATGGGTGTTGGCAACATATCAAGATGATAAGACCAAGGCTTCAGAATTAGCCAAAGCATTTGAAGGAGACCTGTATTTTGATATAGTAAAGCAGTTGATAGAACTGAGTGAATAGACGACGTCTGGTCTATTTAGGCATCATCAGTAGATCTCCTGTATACTGATTTCTGTATTCTGTATTCTGAAAGAAAAGTAGCGAAGGGGGGAGACTACGCGTCCCGATCGAACCCCCGACCTCCGGGGTTATTATACATTCAATTGAGATTGAACTCGGCGGAGAATTCATTATTGGAGTGATGACACAGGATAAACGATAAAACTGGGAAGTCTATGTGAGAGGTAGGCCTCTGAATACCAATCTCCTGACTTTAGAAGAGTCGAAGTAGGTAGATGATCTCCTGTATACTGATTTCTGTATTCTGTATTCTGAAAGAAAAGTAGCGAAGGGGGGAATCGAACCCCCGACCTCCGGGTTATGAATCCGACGCTCTAACCATCTGAGCTACCTCGCCATTCATTGTTTCACTACTTTTTACCGTCCGAACCACCGTCCGCCAACTGGCGGATATGCCACTACGCGTGCTGATCCGACGCTCTAAACCTCCCGATAGCTATCGGGAGAGCCACCTCACCAACTCATCACTACTTTATCAAAAACCTGAGTATATTAGATGG
Organism: Cyclobacteriaceae bacterium; assembly: GCA_965228595.1. GTDB lineage: Bacteria > Bacteroidota > Bacteroidia > Cytophagales > Cyclobacteriaceae > UBA7330. The sequence goes on from OZ245828.1 coordinate 3,554,858, forward strand.
TTATTCTCAGGTTCCTCCGTAAAACGGAACGCAAATCTAAGAAACTGTTTCTTTTTTCTATATCAATAACCAGCTATTTCATTTTTTTTTATACATTAGAAAAAATTCGACAACAAGAAAATGGCGAAGGATAAGTTTATTGGTGAATACGGGATCAACGCATCCAAGAAAATGTTATACCCCTATATCAGCACAGCATCGGGATTGTCACAGTGGTTTGCCGATGATGTAAACATCAATGAAGATAAGGTCTTTACCTTCATTTGGGATGGCGACGAAAACAAAGCCAAAGTGGTCAATAGCAGAGCTAACTCACATGTCAAGTTTGAATTTATCGATCCGGCGGATGATGACCCCTCCTACATCGAGTTTCGCATTGAAATGAATGAATTAACTCAGGAAACCTTCATTCGGATCACCGATTATTCCGATATCGATCATGAAGAAAGCGAAGAGCTATATGCTGGTCTGATCCATGACCTCAAAGAGATCGTAGGAGGATAAGTATCATTTACGCTTAGTCCACGTTAATAAATTATGGCAATTTTGCACATGTTATGTTAAAGCTGGACAGGCTCATTCTAAAATCTTTCATTGGTCCGTTTATCCTGACCACAGCACTGGCAACATTTATTTTGCTGATCCAGTATATGCTGAAGTACTTTGATGACTTCGTTGGGAAGGATTTAGGCTTTATGGTTTTTGCAGAGCTGATCTTCTATTTCAGCTTAAACATGCTTCAGGTAGCCCTTCCACTTGGTGTATTGGTGTCCTCTCTCATGACATTTGGTGCGCTGGGTGAGCATTTTGAGCTGACAGCCATTAAAAGTGCGGGTTTGTCATTGGTTCGGGTATTACTTCCGGTTTTCTTTTTCGTGGTGGTACTCTCATACGGTGCTTATCTTTTCAACAATCACATTGTGCCCTCCTCCAACCTGAAAGCATTCAGCCTGTTATATGACATCAAAAAGAAAAAACCGGGTCTGGACATTAAAGAAGGTGTGTTTTACGGCGGAATCCCCGACTACAGCATCAAAGCCAAGGAAAAACTTTCTGACAATTCCACCCTAAAAGATGTGATTATCTATGATCATACCCAGGGTACAGGCAACAATACTGTGATCCTGGCCGATTCCAGCAAGATGTATACCCTGTTTAACGATAGGTACCTCAAGCTCGAGCTGTACAACGGCAACTATTATTACGATGAAGAAGGCCGAAGGACACGCAAACTAAACAGGCTGACCAGGACCAACTTCGATAGGATGGACATTGTCTTCAGCCTTTCCTCTTTTGACTTGAAGAGAACAAAAGAAGAGCTCTTTCAGAACAACAGGCAGATGAAAAACATCCAGGAGCTCACCGATTATATTGATTCTCTCAATGGGTCTGTCCTCACTTCAAAGTATGAGTTTATTCGTCAGCGTGGGGGATTTTATTACCACATGAGTGATAAGATCGATATGATCATTGATCATTGGGGGATTTCCGAAGACTCGCTAAAAAGACTGCGTATGGACCCGGCCACCCTTTCCGAAGAAGAGGAGGAAAGACAACGGATCGAGGAGGAAGAAGCCAACCTGGCAGAAAATGCCGCAGAAAAAGACACGGTAGATGAAAATTCAGACGAAGGGTCCACAGAAAATACCAGAAGTAAACTAGCCAAAGCAGAGAGTCCTCCGAACGAGCACAAAACAGAAACAACCCGCCCACAGGTCATAAAAACCGATGAGATCAGGCGCAGGTTGATGGAGGATCAGCTGGCTGCTATGGACAAAGACCCGGACCGCAAGCCAGGAACCACAGAAACCGTGGTAAAAGTCAGTGAAAAAAAAGAGCCTGAATTACTCATTGATACCTTGTCATGGGCTTTTCTGGAAGAAAAGATGAAGGACAGGGAGAGCCAGGTGATCCTATCGGCAAAAAATGCTGCACAGAAGATCAAGGTGAATATCTCCTCCATGTCCAGTCGGATCTATATGATGGAGCATGACATATATAAATATGAGATAGAAAAATACAAAAAATACAGCCAGGCAGTGGCTTGTATTGTGATGTTTCTCATTGGGGCGCCTCTTGGAGCCATTATTAAAAAAGGAGGCCTGGGTGTGCCGGTACTTATTTCGATCTTGTTTTTCATTATCTATTATGTGCTCACTATCATGACAGAAAAGTGGGCCAAAGAAGGTATTGTAGACCCTGTTTTAGCTGTCTGGACTGCCGATGCAGTGTTGTTTCCTATCGGGCTTTTCTTCCTCAGGCAGGCCCGGATCGATGCCCGGATATTCGATTCTGATGTTTATGCCATATGGATGGAAAAATTCCTGTCCAGATTCTCAAAAAAGTTAGTACGATAAATAATTTGTTTTTCAGCCGTAACCGATCTAAATTTGCGGTTCGATAAAGCGATTAAGAAACAGAAGATGTATTTAGCCAAGGAAAAGAAAGAAGAAATATTTGGTAAAAATGGTAAGAGCAAAACAGACACAGGGTCTGCAGAGTCTCAAATTGCCCTCTTTACATACCGTATCAATCACCTTACCTCACATTTGAAAGAAAACAAAAAAGATCATTCATCTAGACTTGGTTTATTGAGGTTAGTTGGTAAAAGACGCAGATTACTCGATTATCTCCACAATAACGATATCGAGCGATACAGAAGTATTCTTACAGAGTTGAATATCCGTAAGTAATCTAGATTTAATTTTTAAGGGAATTCCAACGAATTCCCTTTTCTCATTTATAACAGAGGTTCTGTGCCTCACTTATCATTCATTGATATGAATCCAATTACAAAGAAATTCCAACTATCTGATGGACGGGAAATCAGTATTGAAACTGGTAAACTAGCCAGACAAGCAGATGGTTCCGTAATTATTAGAATGGGCGACACCATGCTTTTAGCGACCGTCGTTTCAAAACCAGAAGCTGGAGAAGGTGTTGATTTTCTTCCGCTATCCGTAGATTATCAGGAAAAATTTGCCGCTGCAGGAAAGATCCCCGGAGGCTTTCTGAAAAGAGAAGGGAGACTCAGCGATTACGAAGTACTTATTTGTCGCCTGGTAGACCGGGCCATCCGTCCATTGTTCCCAGACAATTATCACGCAGATACCCAAATCATGATCTCTCTGATTTCGGGTGATGGCGAAGTACCCCCGGATTCATTAGCTGCACTAGCTGCCTCATCTGCTTTGGCTGTTTCTGATATTCCATTCCTTGGACCGATCTCAGAAGTACGCGTCATTCAGCTGGATGGAGAATACATCGTTAATCCATCCAGAGAGCAGATGGAAAAAGCTAAGCTTGATTTGATCGTTGCAGGATCTCTGGACAATATCCTCATGGTTGAGGGTGAGTCGAAAGAAATTTCAGAAGAAGAGATGCTTGAGGCCATCAAGAAAGGCCACGAAGAAATCAAATTACAATGTCAGGCACAGATCGAATTAGCCAAAGAAGTAGGTTCTTTGGAAAAACGTGAGTTCGATCATGAACCATCGGATGAGGATCTGAAGAAAAAAATGACCGATGCCTGCTATGATGCCTGTTATAAAGTAGCAGAGCAGCAGATCGCTGACAAAAAAATCAGATCAGAGGCTTTTAGTGCTATCAAGGATAAATTCCTCGAAGGATATTCTGAAGAGGAACTTGAAGAATTGGATGACTTCCTGATCAAGAAATATTTCCACGACATCCAAAAGGATGCAGTCAGGAATTTTGTTCTGGACAGCAGAAAGAGAATTGATGGTCGAAATCTGGACGAAATCAGACCTATTTGGTCAGAAGTAGATTATTTGCCCTCTGCGCATGGTTCCGCTCTATTCACACGTGGTGAAACTCAGTCTTTGAGCACGGTTACGCTTGGGTCGAAACTTGATGAGCAAATGATTGACGGAGCCATGATCTCCGGATATAATAAGTTTATCCTACACTATAATTTCCCGGGATTCTCAACAGGTGAAGTAAGGCCAAACAGGGGACCTGGAAGAAGAGAGGTAGGTCATGGGAATCTCGCTATGAGAGCTTTGAAGCAATCCTTGCCTACTGAAGACAATCCTTATACCATCCGGATCGTTTCTGATATCCTTGAGTCAAATGGATCATCATCCATGGCCACAGTCTGTGCAGGATCATTGGCATTGATGGATGCCGGTATCAAAGTTTCAGGTCCGGTATCAGGTATTGCTATGGGTATGATCTCTGATAGTAAAACTGGCAAATATGCCATTCTATCTGATATCCTAGGTGACGAAGATCACCTGGGTGATATGGACTTTAAGGTGACTGGTACTGCAAAAGGGATCACCGCCTGCCAAATGGATATTAAAGTAGATGGCTTGTCATATGACGTGCTGAAAGAGGCGCTGGATCAGGCTAAGAAGGGAAGAGAGCATATTCTTGGCGAAATGGCGAAAACCATTACAGGACCTCGCGAAGAAATGAAACCGAATGCTCCGAGATTGGTGCAAATCAATATTGAGCGTGACATGATCGGCGCCGTGATCGGACCTGGTGGTAAGATCGTTCAGGAGATTCAAAGAGAATCCGGAGCTACTGTAGCCATCGAAGAAACAGATAAAGGCGGTCTTGTTACTGTCTTTGCTGCTAACAAAGAATCTTTGGATGAAGCAGTCAAAAGGATTCGATCTATCACAGCCATGCCAGAAATCGGAGAAATCTATGAAGGTAAGGTAAAAGCCATCATGCCTTTTGGTGCCTTTGTCGAAATCCTTCCGGGCAAAGATGGTCTGTTGCATATCTCAGAGATCAAGTGGGAGCGACTGGAGAGTATGGACGGTGTTCTTGAAGTCGGTGAAGAGGTCAAGGTGAAACTTGTAGACATCGATAAGAAGACCGGGAAATACAAACTTTCACGAAAAGTTTTACTCCCCAAACCTGAAAGAGAAAGCAAAGCTCATTAAATTAGATGGAATGAATTTGGGCTAACCCCGTCATTCCACTATGCGGCAACTTAAGATAAGTAAACAAATTACTAACAGGGAAAGTGAATCCCTGGACAAGTATTTTAATGAGATTGGGAAGGTAGAGTTGATCTCTGCCGACGAGGAGGTTGAGTTATCGCGTAGAATCAAAGAAGGTGATCAGGTAGCCCTTGAAAAGCTTACCAAGGCCAATCTCAGGTTTGTGGTTTCCGTAGCCAAACAATATCAGAATCAGGGACTTTCATTGTCAGATTTAATAAGTGAAGGAAATCTGGGTCTGATCAAAGCGGCACAACGTTTTGATGAGACCAGGGGTTTTAAATTCATCTCCTATGCGGTATGGTGGATCAGACAGTCTATCCTGCAGGCACTTGCGGAGCATTCACGTATCGTGAGACTACCATTGAACAGGATTGGATGGGTGAGTAAGATTCAAAGAGCTTTTATTGAGTTGGAACAACTATATGAAAGAGAGCCCACAGCTGCCGAAATGGCAGATAAACTCAATGTGTCAGTAGACGAGGTTCTGGACTCGTTAAGGATCTCAGCACGTCAGGTTTCGATAGATTCTCCGCTGAAAAGTGAGGAAGAGGGAAGTCTGCTTGATGTTTTGGTCGATAATAGCAGTGAGGCTCCTGATGAAGAGATGATCAGAGACTCCTTGCGAAGTGAGGTGAGAAGTGCGCTTTCCACGCTCACACAGCGGGAAACAGACGTTGTAACGTACTATTTTGGATTGAATAACCAGGCGCCCATGACCCTGGAAGAAATAGGAACAATTTTTAATCTGACACGCGAAAGGGTCAGACAAATCAAAGAAAAAGCAATTAGAAGATTAAGGTATACTTCGAGGAGCAAATCATTAAAACCATACTTAGGGTAGTCAAAATGACATATCACCATTTAATGGCTCAAAGTTTGATCCTTTCGTCTTATAATTACGTTCAAATTCTCAGAAACAGAAAAGAGACGATTTTTTATAATGGATAACGAAAAAGTAAAAGTATTGATCATTGGTTCAGGTCCTGCAGGATATACAGCAGCTGTTTATGCTGCCAGGGCAGGTCTGAAACCCGTTTTATACCAGGGAGGACAGCCTGGTGGTCAGCTTACCCTAACAAACGATGTTGAAAACTATCCGGGCTATCCGGAAGGGATCAACGGACCCCAGATGATGATTGATTTCCAAAAGCAAGCCGAGCGGTTTGGTACGGACATCCGTTATGGTATGGTGACCTCTGTGGATTTTTCTGGATGGCCCCACAAAGTGACCATCGATGAGAAAACCACCGTTGAGGCGGAAGCGGTAATTATTTCCACCGGTGCCTCTGCCAAGTGGCTGGGACTGGAAAGTGAGCAAAGGCTGAATGGTATGGGCGTTTCTGCTTGTGCTGTTTGCGATGGATTTTTCTATCGCGGCCAGGACGTTGCCGTAGTAGGTGGTGGAGACACTGCCGCAGAAGAAGCTACCTATCTGTCAAAACTGGTTAAGAAAGTGTATATGCTGGTAAGAAGAGATGAGTTGCGTGCATCCAAAATCATGCAACAAAGGGTATTAAAAGCACCTAATATTGAGGTATTGTGGAATACTGAGGCTGTTGAAGTGCTGGGTAAAGATCAGGTAGAAGGCCTGAAAGTGGTCAACAATCAGACCAACGAAGAACGTGATCTGGAAATTCAGGGCTTTTTTGTAGCCATTGGCCATAAGCCAAATACAGATATTTTCAAGGGTGTGCTTGACATGGACGATGTGGGATATATCAAGACTGTTCCGGGTACCAGCAAAACAAATATTCCCGGAGTATTTGCTACTGGTGATGCCCAGGATAAGATATACAGGCAAGCTGTTACTGCTGCAGGTTCCGGATGTATGGGAGCCCTGGATGCTGAGAGATTCCTGGCTGAAAAAGAAATGGAAGTAGAAGCGGCCACTGCCTAACGAATACAAAATTTGATAATTAATGGAAGTCCCTGGTTTCAGGGACTTTTCTATTAAATACCCTTCGATTTTATTTGATATGAAGATAAATATTCTAGCCATAGGCGCACATCCTGATGATGTGGAGTTGTCTTGCGCCGGTACGTTGCTGGTCCATCAAAAAAGAGGATTTACCACAGGAATAATCGACCTCACCCGGGGAGAAATGGGCACAAGAGGCACACCCGAGACCCGTAAGGAAGAGGCAGCAGCTTCTGCCAAAATACTTGGACTGTCCGTGAGAGAAAACCTGGGACTCGCAGATTCCTTTTTCGAAAACAACAAAGAGAATCAGCTTAAGCTGGTACAGAAGATTCGGGAATATCAGCCGGATTTTGTAATCGGAACGGCAGTCTATGACAGACATCCTGATCATGGCAGAGCCTCTCAGCTGACGGAACAGGCATGTTTTCTTGCAGGCCTTAAGATGGTAGAAACTACTTCCGGTGATGGGGAAATACAGAAACCCTGGAGACCCAAAAGGTTATTTTTTGCCATTCAGAGCACATCATTGGAGCCTGATTTTTTTGTGGATATTTCTGATGTGATTGAGGAAAGAATGGAGTCCATCAAAGCCTTTAAATCCCAGTTTTACGACCCCGGTAGCAAAGAGCCACAGACTTATATCTCCAGACCAGAGTTTTTGGATATGATCACTTCCCGTGCTCAGGAATATGGTCATAGGATCCAGGTGAAATATGCGGAAGGGTTCAACACCAGGCACCCACTGGGAGTGAAGGAGTTGTATCATTTGCTGTGAAAAGGGTTTTTTCTATCAAAGTCCCGTAGTCCAATCAATGCATCTTCCTTCGTTACGAGTTCTACTCCAGGGCTTAAATATTCCTCATTTAACCATTTAATGGCTTCCATTACAGGTACATTTTTATAATGGTGATCTCTGCAGAAATGGACAAACTGCAGCACTTTTAGTCCATCGAACCAATGGAAAAATCTTTTTTTAAATGATTGATAATCAGTTGTTTGATTGGATATCTCTGCAAGATTTTGTTCGAAATTCTGGTCTTTCAGAAATGCTGCGATGGATCGGGGCAATGAGGGGGCCACACTTTTGGTATCATAAATGGAGGGGATCTGATCAATAAATTCCTTCAGATCATTAAAAATGGCAGGAGCATAAACCGGATAAGTGGGATCGCCCTTTTCAAGATACTTATTCACGGCATGTCCTGTTCCGAATGGTACACGATCAGATAACCTGTCAGAAGGATAAATGGTGGTCGCATTGATCTCTGAGATCTTACCCACGGCGGTCATTTTATGGATGAAATAGAAATCTTCACCGGCTTTACGGGTGTTCATACCTCCCTGGCGCTCGTAAGCATCTGATTTCACGGATATACACGAACCCAGTGTCTGGAAGGCATAGGGAAATCCAGCCCATCGCAATGCATCTACATAATATCTGAGGTAGAGCTCATAATTAGTGATAGCTTCCGGGTTTTCCCCCTGTAAGGGGTGTTCATAAAAAGTGAGTGCGGTATTGGAGTTGGTTTGATTGAAATGTTTTTCAATCTCCACCAGGAAGTTAGGATCACAGCTACAATCCGCATCAAAGCAGGTGATAATGCCTGATTTATCATGGTGATTAAATATTCTGACAGCTTCATCCATGCCTATTTTCCTGGCCAGACCCACTCCCGCTTTCTTTTTGGGAAGGCTCAGAAAGCAGCTAAGCATGCGATACCTGGTGTTGTTGATATTAAGCCGGGCAAAAGCTTTCTGGTTGATTTGATGAATATCCGATATGATTTCTTCTGGTTCATTGACGATCACCATGATCAGCACCTGCCCACATGGCGCTTCACAACTTTGAAGGGCATTGATGGCCACATCAATTCCTGACTCATTGAAAGCAGGTATCACTACGATGATATCTGCATCATGGTATTGACTGGGATCGAATACCGGGTGTTTCCAGGCATACCGATCCAGGTAGATAGATTTTTTCAAGGGGAGAGTCTTTCGATGGTCCAGTCCTCATCTTTCCTGGTGTAGAGGATCCTGTCATGCAGTCTGCTCGGACGACCCTGCCAAAATTCAATGGAATCAGGTACAATACGGTATCCCCCCCAGAAATCAGGGAGGGGCACCTTGCCCTGTTTAAATTTTTCCTTCATCTCCTGGAGCTTCATTTCCAGTATGCTTCTGGTGGTAATCACCTGACTCTGTTGTGACACCCAGGCACCCAGCTGGCTGGCAAAAGGTCTGCTGGCAAAATACTTTAAAGAAACGCTTGTCGATACCTTTTCGGCGATACCAGTGATGGCCACTTGTCTTTCCAGTATATACCAGGGGAAGAGGATCGAAACTTTTGGGTTTTCATTGATCTGGCCGGCTTTTCTGCTTTTATAATTAGTGAAGAAGATGAATCCTTTCTCATCAAAAGCCTTGAGTAAGACAGTCCTTTGGGTGATCATGCCCTGATTATCTGATGTGCCCAGCACCATGGCATTGGGTTCATTTACTTCTGCTTTGATGGCTTCATCAAACCAAATTCTAAATTGATTAAACGGCGATTTGTCCACTGACTTCTCGTCGAGCGACTCTCTGGCGTATTCTTTCCGTAACGAAGCAACTTCTAATGACATTTGAATGGTATACTACGATAAGTTTAAAATTGTTTTATTTGTTGCTGAACCAAAGATACAGATTCAGTGAAATAGTCAGTAGGACAAGACCATTTGACTATTCCATGCCTGTATGCTGAAGTGCATTGCCGCACGAAAGCTTATGCCAGATAAAAAACAATTATTACACACATGAAATTAAGGATAGACCTGGAGGTAGCCAGTAGTGAAGAATGGATCAATGCTGTCATGAGTGACTTTGACGAATTTTTGAAGGATCATGCCAACTGTGAGCGGAAAGCTTCCGCCATGGCCATGAGTTTTGTGGCCAAGTACCCTGATCGTACCGAGATTCTGGATGAGCTCATTGAAACAGGAATTGAGGAGTTGGAACACTTTAACCAGGTGTATCAGATCATGAAGAAAAGAGGGATTCAATTGCCTCATGAGATCGGTCAGGATGTATATGTAAAACAATTGCTGGACCTGTGTCATAGTGGCAAAGAGCAGCGATTTATGGATAGGCTTCTTTTGGCTTCACTGGTTGAAACAAGGGGAGCAGAGCGATTTAGGATGGTGTATGAAGCATTGGATGATCCGGAGCTGAAGGATTTTTACCATGGACTATGGGCGTCGGAGGCGCGACATGGGGAAATTTTTGTTAAGATGGCTTTAAACTATTTCGATGAACAGGTTGTCTATAACAGATTGACCGAGATGAAACTGGCTGAGGCAGAAATATTAACGAATTTACCAATTAAACCTGCGCTGCATTAATGGATTATTTTGGAGACGATTTATTGACTATACCCAGGAAAGGGGATCTTTTGATCTCGGAGCCCTACCTACCTGATCCCAATTTTGAGCGTACAGTGATCTTTCTGTGCGAGCATGATGAAAACGGTTCATTGGGTTTCGTGTTAAATAAAAGGTCGAAAGCAGTTGTAAATGACTTAATGGATGAGCTAGACTCATTTAATGCTGATATATTTGTAGGAGGGCCCGTACAAAGAAATACCTTACACTTTTTACATAAAGGCAACATAGAGTTAGAGGCTGACGTGAAAGTAGTAGATGGAATTCATTGGGGGATGGATTTTGAAGGGCTGTTAGAAAAGATTAATACCAGGCAGGTAAATGAACAAGATATAAAGTTTTTTGTTGGATATTCAGGATGGTCTCCGGGCCAGCTTTTAGAGGAATTGAAGGAAAAAACATGGATTGTATGCAAATGTGCCAATCAGGATTTGGTGTTTGATACTGATCCAAAAGATTTGTGGAGTGTGGTTCTTAAAAATATGGGGGGTAAATTTAAGGTGATGGCCAACTACCCCAGGGATCCAAGATTAAATTGACCAGCTGGAACGGTTTAAATTGGGATATAAAAGTCCAAAATTATGGATGAGATGAATAAAAAGGTTTCGGAGGAGGTTAAGAATCCGGAAATCGTTCAGCAGGAAGCTGAATTACGAGAACAAAAAAACAATGTTCAGCATAATAATGCTGAGCAAAATCCACCCGACATTCCTCCTGCAGATGCTTCTGGCAATCATCAGGATGATAAAGCAGAGGCTGATCATTCAGCTGAAGAGGATAAGAAGAAGCCTGAGACATCAACAGAACCCCCACAGCCGGAACAGGAAGAAGCCCCACAGGAGCAGGATGCTGATCTCTCTGACAATGCTGTTGTCACCGAAGAACCTGTGGTGGAAGCAAAAGAAAATCAGGACCAGACAGACCATAGCCCGGCAGAAGATACTGAAAGTAAAAAGACCGATACCGCTGAAGGGTCAGAAGCTGATGAAGCAAAAACCGGTTCTGCTACCTCACAGGATAGCCATGAACATGATGATCATGACGAGGAAATTCCCGATCTGCTGTCGGACGTAGATTTAGATCATGCATCTAAAAAAGAATTATTCGAACTGCTAAAGAAGCATAGCCACCTGGATCACATGCGTACGCTGGATCATGGCCTGAAGGAGTTGAAGCCTCATTACGACTCCCTTTATGAAAAGGAAAAAGAGGTAGCGCTCAAAGCCTTTATCGACAATGGGGGTGCTGAAGTTGATTTTGAATACAAAGGCGATGATATAGACCGGGGTTTCCATGAGCTATATGACCTCCTTCGTGAGAAGCGGCACAAATTCTACGTTCAGTTGGAGAAGGATAAGGAAGAAAACCTGAAACGCAAGAACGAAATTCTGGAAGAGCTCAGAGAACTGGTGGATGGTGAAGAGAGTACCGCCTCCATCAATAAGCTTAAGGAGCTGCAGACAGAATGGAAAAAAATTGGTCATGTCCCGGGCCAGTTTGTAAAAAGTCTGTGGGCCAACTACAACGCCTTAATTGATCGGTACTACGATCATCGAAGTATCTACTTTGAGCTCAAGGAGCTGGACAGGCAAAAAAACCTTAAGGGTAAGCTAGAGTTGTGCGAGCGAGCGGAAGCACTTGACAAGTTGGAAAACATCAAGAGCGCCATCACTGAGCTCAATGAATTACATGAAGAGTTTAAGCATATAGGTCCAATCCCCCGGGAGGATCAGGAACCTGTCTGGCAAAGATTCAAGGCCGCTTCAGATAAAATCTATGCCAAACGCAAGGACTTCTACGATGAAGTAAGAAAGGATCAGGAAAAGAATATGGAAGCCAAGAAACTACTTGGTGACCAGGCGGCTGAGTTCACGAAGTTTGATTCAGACAGGATCACAGAATGGAACCAGAAGACCAGGGAGATCCTGGAACTGCAAAAAAAATGGGAAACCATTGGCAGTCTCCCCCGGGAGCATGCCAAAGAAGTCAACAAGCACTTTTGGGGAAACTTTAAGGAATTTTTCAACAACAAGAACAATTTCTTTAAGAAGCTTGAGGGCATGCGTGAGGAAAACCTCAAGAAGAAACAGGAGTTACTCGAAAAGGCTTTGGCTGTTAAAGATTCTGAGGAATGGGAGAAAACAGCCAATACGCTGAAGGCATTACAATCCGAGTGGAGAGATATTGGTCCCGTACCTGAGAAATTCAGGAATGAGGTCTATAAGAAGTTCAAAGCAGCTTGTGACCATTTCTTTGAAAGAAAACGAGGCAAAAACCAGGAACGCAACCAGGAGTTCGAGGAAAATCTTAAGAAAAAAGAAGCAGTTTGTGATCAGTTGGAAACTGTACTTAATTCTGACACCATCAAGCTGGATGAAATCTATGATCTGCTGGATCAGTATGCAGAGATTGGTTTCGTGCCAAGACAGTCGATCAAAGCTATTCATGGACGATTTGATTCCATCACCAATCAGCTGATTTCGCTGGAAGAGCTCACCGAAGACCAACGCAATGAGCTGAAAACCCAGGTTCAGGTGAATAAGCTGAAGGGTAGTCCGCACGGTGGTCAAAAGATCAACAGGAAAGAAAATGCCATCAAGCGTAAGATCACGGCCATTGAAAGTGATATCACCACGTGGAAGAATAACCTGGAATTTTTTGCAAACAGCAAGACAGCCGACAAGCTGAAAGATGATTTCAAGGACAAGATCAGCTCAGCGGAGAAGGAGCTGGACACCTTGAAGAAACAGCTGGATGTGCTACACCATTCTTAATAACCTATAGGATAGATTAGTACAGATTATTTGGGATAGTCCACTGCAACAATCTCCCGGATGCCTTCGTCATATGGTGTAGGGCGTATCCCGAATCGATTGATGAATTTATCACTATTGAAGTCATAGGGTCTGTCATATTGATACATCATCTCTGGCATTTCGCGCATTACCGGAACAAATACACCCATGAGTTGTGCCATAAAGCGGGAAACAGCTCTTGATTTAGGCTTTACTCCGAGCGCCGACGCGAAATTTTCAATCCATTCCCTTCCGGTATAAGGATCGGATGCTGTGGGTAGATGCCAGGTTTGGTTATAGGCATCGGGAGTGTTGCCTAAAAGAGCGGTCGCCTTGCCTGCATCCGTTACATGAGTGAATGAGTGTTTAAAATCTAATGGCCCCATCCAATTCGCGGTTTTGCCCTCAGATAATGGTTTGATAACGGTTTCGGTGAGCATACTCACATTTTTGATAGAAGGCCCATAAAAGTCCGCCGACCGGGCTATTAAAGCTGTGAGCTTGCCTGATTCTACTTCTTTCATAATCATTTCGACCAGTTGCTTCCTAACCTTCCCCTTTTCGCTGGTGGGATTCATCGGCGTATCCTCTGTCATACCATCAAGGTATTGGGGATCGTACATATAGATGTTATCAAAAAATACCAGTTTTGACTGATGGGCAATACAAGCTTCAATGACCGATTGCATAAATAGAGGCCAGTTTTTCCTCCAGACCTTTAAATTGTAGGGAAAGCCGATGGTTACATAAACTACAGAAGATCCGGCAATGGCTTCTCTGATAGCAGTTTGATCCGTTAAATCTGCTGGCATCAATATATCTGAGCCATTTACCTGTTTAGGGTTTCTGGCAACGAGTCGAATTGCTGACGTATAAGCTGATAGTGATCTGGCCAGCTCCTTACCAATGGCTCCACCGGCTCCTAAAATAGTTTGCATAAGATTGGTTTTCCTTTAGGACGAATAGCGCCGGCAAACATTTTAAACCGGAATCATCAAACCAGCTACAGCGCCAAAGAAAGTGCTTTAAAAAGCTTACCATCTGTGATCATGCAACCACTTTCAAGCATTTGAAACAGTTCCATCTCCCTGGCCTGGTTGTATGGCTTCTCTGTTGTATACACTTTTGCATCCTGCGGGGGCTTTTCAACCGCTTTTTCAAGTTGTTCCTGATTGGTAAAATCTGTTGCTGAAGAAGTGATCCCAACCAATACCATCCGGTCTTCCAGACACTGAAAGATCATGAGCTCATTGGTCATCCGCTTCTCCAAAAAATCTACTTTGCGTAAAATGCTTTCAAAGACCACATCACTGAATAGCGTCAGGATATCTTCTACCTTTTTAGGTGTATCTGCTCTTAGCTTTTTCCAGTCATCAGCAGTGATACCATTCACTACCAGGTATTCAACAAATTCTCTTTCAAGCTCCTCAAGTTCTTCTGTAGTGAGCGCCCGGTATTTAGGTGTTACAGACATGCATTGACTTTAGATTAGGCTCCCAATAAAGGGAGATGTTTGATTTTATGATAGTTTAATGCCATACCGATGCAGGCTTTCAGCGGTTCGGTGGGGACCTCATCAGAAAGTGTGAAATGGATGGCCCGATTTCCTTCATACTCAAATAGGTCGCCATGCACCATTTTGAAAGTATCTACCAGACCTGTGGTGCAAATAAAATAGATCGAATAGCGATCAGGGATACTGCTCTTCCAACCTAGCCTGATGGTACTGCCATTTTTGGTCAGGTAACTCGCTTCTCCCCATTTTACGGTTTCGATCAGTTTTTTTAACCCGTCAGTCTCAGCGGCTGAATCCAGAATGAGCTTCCTCAGGACTTTTAGATTATCCTTAATCGCTTTTGGATAGGAATTAAATATCGCTTCGACTTTTGGATCTTTTACTAACTCCATAGCTTCAATTTAGGCCATTTTGATAAACGATCCTACCCAAATATTGAAATGGGGCACTTCATGTGCTCCAAATTAAAACGATTAAACAAATTATCGGTAGGTGGTTTTATATCTGGAATAGATTTTCTATTGCATATTTCAGGTTAAACCTTAAGGAAAAGCTTCTGCTTATACAATACATAAAGAAAGGCCCATTCAACGGCCAGGAAACAGAAAACCATGATGAGTCCATTGTAGGGCTCCCCTACCAATTGTCCTAACCAGCCAAAAAGTGCATTGGTGGTATACGACCAGCTGATGAAGTCTCCGGCCATATAGATCAGAATGGAATTCATCCCGATCACCCTGAAGAAAAAGGACCATTTCTGATATCCCTTCACATCAATGATGAAGTAAAAAAGAACCATTAAGAGGGTGCTGATACCCCCACACATCAACACAAAGGAGCTTGTCCAGAGGTTTTTATTAATAGGGAAAACAAAATCCCAGATCTGTGCGATCACAATCATGGCTGCTCCAAGTATCACCAGGTTGACCAGTGTCTTCTTCTGAGTTTCTGCTGAAATGGATTTTAATTGATCCCCGACATAAATACCTAAAAGCGCTGTTGAGATGGCTGGAATGGTAGAAAAAAGACCCTCGGGATCGTGGATGCCCAGGTAGAGATGCCCAGGCATAATCATTCGATCCAGGTAAGAAACAATATTTCCTTCCATCGTCATGGTCCCTGCGGGGAACCCCGGAGCGGCACCAAACATCAATAGCAACCAATAGCCAATCAGGATGGAGAAAAACCAGATCATCTGACCCTTCTTACTTGTATGAATATATATGATGTTGGCAAACATATACGCTAAACCAATCCTGCCCAACACACTACCAAAGCGAATCTCTTCGAGTGGCATGATCTTAAGCCCGTTGTTATAGATAATCCCAAGCAAGACAAGGATAAGCCCTCTTTTAATTACCCGGATGGTCAATGATTTTTTGTCCTTGCCTTTTTCAAGCTGTTTACCTACAGAGAATGGGGTAGCTACCCCTGCGATAAACAGGAATAAGGGGAAGATGATATCGTAGAATGCAAACCCATGCCAGTCAGGATGTGTGAATTGATTGGCCATGCCCACCCAAAAAGGGGCGTTAGTGATTTCCCTCAATTGGAAAAATATTTCTTCAGCGCCCATGATCCAAAACATGTCAAAACCCCGGAGGGCGTCAAGTGAGTAAAGGCGTTGGTTGGTTGGTGCTAGATTCATTCGCTACGGAATTATTTATGTCAAATATATCATTAAGTACTTCTTCGGGGATACTTCTTGATGAGATAGCCTTGCTCCTGCATACATCATCAACCATTTTAGTTTAAATCCCAGGTGAAGAATTTGTTATTAATTACCATTGTCGGGGTACGAATGGGCTATTATTAAGTATAAAAGTTAACTTAGTTTATATATTAACTTATTAACCCTATTATGCAACGCAGAGATTTTTTAGTTACTTCCGGATTAGTCAGCCTTGGTTTTATAGGGCTTCAAAGATGTACCATGGGTGGTTCTCAGTTTGCTGAAGAGACTGGCTATGGCAGTCTTTTACCTGACCCCGAAGGCATCTTAAACCTTCCCAAAGGGTTTTCCTACAAGATCATCTCTAAAAAAGGCACACCCATGTCTGATGGCTTCCTGATCCCCGGAGCAGCGGATGGCATGGCTACTTTCAGTATCGACAACAAAGTGGTAATCATCAGGAATCATGAGCTATCACCTGGTGACCTCGAAAATGGACCTTTTGGCATGGACGAGAAAAACCTTCCAACGGGAGCTATGCGTGAACTGGTCTATGACTTTGGCAGCGGAAAGAGTGTGGGAGTGGGGGGCACTACTACCATCGTATTCGATGAAAAGACACAAACAATTGAAAAAGAATATTTAAGCCTGGTGGGGACGGTACGCAATTGCGCCGGAGGACCTACCCCATGGAATAGCTGGATATCATGTGAAGAATCCACTTTGAAGGCTGATGGCACTTTAGAAAAAGATCACGGATACAATTTTGAGGTCAAGGCTACCACCCAGTCCGGGATTCAGGCACCCGTGCCATTGAAGGCAATGGGCAGGTTCAACCATGAGGCTGTAGCCGTTGATCCTAAAACGGGGATCGTTTACCTCACGGAGGATGCGGGTGATGGGTTGATATATCGCTTCATCCCTGAGCAGTATGGCGACCTGACTCGCGGTAAACTTCAGGCCATGAAATTGAAAGATAAGTCATCCTTTGATAGCCGCAACTGGCCGGAGGAGTCAAAGGATGTGATGCCACTCAATGAAAAACTGGATGTGGAGTGGATGGACCTTGACAATATACAGTCTCCTGAGAACGACCTGCGGCTGAGAGGCTATGAATCAGGAGCCATACGATTTGCCAGGGGAGAAGGAATGTGGAATGGAAAGGGAGAGTTCTACTTTGCTTGTACCAACGGTGGACAGAAAAAGAATGGACAGATTTTCCGATATGTTCCCAGCCCGGAAGAAGGAACGCCCAATGAAAGCAGCAATCCGGCTAAACTGGAACTCTTTGTGGAGTCTCACGATGCGCAAATGCTGGAACATGCCGACAACCTCACATACTCTCCCTGGGGAGATCTGATCGTGTGTGAGGACAAAAGGGAGCCTAAGCTGGTAGGAGTAACACCAAATGGTGAATTGTATCACTTTGCAGAGAATGTCGGGTTTAAATCAGAATTTGCGGGAGCTTGTTTTTCTCCATCCGGGGAGACCTTGTTTGTGAATATCCAGGGCCCGGGGCTGACATTGGCCATCCAGGGTCCATGGAAAAAATTGAAGACGTAAAGACATATCAGGTATTAAATCGCGCGGAAGTAACTTCCGCGCTATAGAAGATGAGATTTGTGACAATTGATCTATTCATCCTCTATGTTGGATAAGTTGATAATTGAATGTCAGGTCTTCTGGTTTAAATCATCCGTGTAAGAAACTCATTAGTGGATCTGTGGCTATAATTTAATTGTCTCAAGTCCGATAGCCTAAAACTAGCCGCACGGAAGTAACTTCCGCGCTAGTGATAGACTTTATTTGTCAACATTCAGGGACCGGGACTGACCTTGGCCATTCAGGGTCCATGGAAAAAGCTGAAAGCATAAAGATATATTAGGCATAAATCGCGCGGAAGTAACTTCCGCGCTATAGAAGATGAGATTTGTGACAATTGATCTATTCATCCTCTATGTTGGATAAGTTGATAATTGAATGTCAGGTCTTCTGGTTTAAATCATCCGTGTAAGAAACTCATTAGTGGATCCGTGGCCTTAATTTAATTGGCTCAAGTCCGGTATGACATCCTAAAACTAGCCGCACGGAAGTAACTTCTGCGCTAGAGAAGGGCATAATGGTACGGACGGCAGGAGTTAATTGAAATCTTCCTGTATAGTATCTATGAGCACGTTGAGTTCAATGGGCTTCTGGATGAGGCGAATGACCATCCCATTTTGGATGGACTCAGCGATTTCTGCATTCATTTCAAACCCGGTGAGTAAATAGCATTTTATTTCTGGCCGGGTTTTCTTTACCTGCCTGATCAATTCCAGTCCATCCCATTCAGGCATTTTCATATCGCTGACAAGCACCTGTATATCCTGATGTTGATCCAGGATGTCAAAAGCTTCAGAAGCTTTTTTGGCTGTAATGATATCATGTGACTCGCCCAGCACCAATTCCATGGCTTTGAGTATGACAAGCTCGTCATCAACAAACAAGATCTTTAAGCGGTTGCTCATAGTTTATCAGGATTGGTAAATATACCTCAATAGGGGTATACGATATAATTTGATTCCAATATGTGCTCCTGTCATACTCAAAAATCATCCATCACTGTGTTTGTGGCAAACATAAATAAACCGGGGTTGTTGGAATCACTAAGCACAATGAATTTAGTGTTGATCAATGTAAGAAAATATTTTCAGTTCATTTAAAGTTTGATTGCTGAAATTAGTTTCTCATTTATAAATGATAAGGTTTGAATGAGATTTATTCAATTCTGATAACTCCTACCTTTGACTTTCGTTATAGATTTACTGCATGCAATTTCTTTATCCTGGAGTACTGTGGGCAATTGGACTGATTTCGGTGCCGATAATCATTCACCTCTTTAATTTTAGAAGAGTTAAGAAGGTGTATTTTTCCAATACCTCCTTCCTTCACCAGGTAAAGAGAGAAACAAAGAAGCGTTCTCAGCTAAAAAAGCTTCTCGTTCTGGCGGCCCGTATATTATTTATCATTTTTCTGGTGCTGGCATTTGCACAACCGGTCACACGCTCTCCGGATACTACACTGAAGTCCTTAAGAAAGATATATTTGGATAATTCCCTAAGTATGAGCCGTCAGGGACTGGGGGGATTGAGCCTCCTGGATGAGGGGGTTCAAATTGTGGAGGGACTCATAGCTTCCAGCGAATCCGGTCTCAATTATTCCCTTACTACCAATGACTTTAGGTCAGACCCTGCCCGGCTACTGGTGGGCAAAGAGCTTGTAGAGCGCCTCACCGAAGTTGAGTATTCGCGCAGTTTTAGAACCCTTGAGGACGTAATGAATCGATGGGGGAGTGATGTCATGTCTCCTACCGCCGAATATTTTCTTATCTCAGATTTCCAGGAACCGATGACAGGAGATTTCTCAGCCCTGGAAAAGGATTCACTTTCCTCCATCTACCTGATCAAGCTCTCCAACGAACTGGACGGAAATATTTTTGTGGATTCAGTATACCTCGACGCTGTTTTAGGTCTTAGCAATGACAATAAACTCAATGTAGCCATAAGAAATATCGGAGAGGAAAACAGAAATGACGTCCTTGTGAAGGTATTTACTGATTCCATCCAATTCTCTACTTTCACACTGGATATCCCTGCCCAATCTGTCAAAAACACCAGTGTGAATATTGGTGCATTTGATCAGATATCCGGTAACTATTACATCGAGATAGAAGATTTCTCGCAGTCATTCGATAACAAGTATTACTTCACCATCAGTGAACCCAAGAAAATTGAGGTTTCATTGCTGTATGAGAACCAAATCAACAAATACCTGAAGGCTGCATTTTCTAATAAAGAAATCTTTAACCTGAACACCTATGCGTTGTCAAACATCAATTATCAGGAGATCCAGGCTTCAGACCTCATCATATTAGATGGATTAGATAAAATACCGGATTGGATGGACGCCAGTGCAGTAGATGGCAAATCTGTCCTGCTAATCCCGGGAAATCAACCTTCCTTTCCATCCTATCAGCAGTTACTACAGTTTTCCGTAGCCGGGGCGTCTGATACGGCTGTTTATACGGTGAGTGCAAAAAGCCTTAATAGCCCGTGGTTCTCCGGAATTTTTTCAAACCTTACTGAGCAAATTTCTTTGCCTGCTGTTAACAACCCATTGGAAGTGCAGGGCTTCTACAATGTGCTACTCAATACCAATGCAGGCAAGCCATTTCTGGTGAAATCCGGTGGTGCTAACTTCTTCCTTTTCACCACGCCGCTGGCAGATGCATCCACTGACTTCCATAAGCATGCTTTGTTTATTCCTGTATTGTATAAGCTGGCACAATCTTCAGCCAATCGTACACAGAACCTGGCTTACTCATTCGATGAAAAAGTGGTGGCCATCGATGCCGGTTTAGTGAGAGAAGCTGCCCTACCCAAAATTTCGAACAATGAGCGCTCTTTTATTCCGGGAGTGATCCGTACGGCTGATCAGGTGCTTTTAGACATCCCTGAAGAAATCACGGAGCCCGGGTTTTATACGCTCACCATAGACAATGATACCGTCACTCAACTGGCATTCAATTACAATAAAGCTGAGTCAAACATCAATAGCTTGTCTACCAGTGATTTAAAAAGTGTCATTTCTGGCATCGGAAATGTTCAAATCTTTGACGTGGACAATGCGGAAGAGTTCAAAAGACACTTTAGTGAAGTGAATGAGGGCGTTGGGTTATGGAAATATGCATTACTTTTGGCCTTGATATTCTTACTCATTGAAATGCTACTGCTAAGATTTAGTTAATGAAGGTTCTTCTCAGCAACGCTACAATTTTCGACCCTGCTTCAAAATTCCATCAAAAAAAATCTGATATCCTCATTGAGGATGGAGCCATTGCTGCAATTGGTAAAGGGCTTTCAGCAAAAAAGACCATTGATTGCACCAAAAAAATCATATTTCCTGGCTTTGTAGATCTGTTTGCCCATTTCAACGACCCGGGCTTTGAGCATAAGGAAGATCTGGCCAGCGGTTCACGAACAGCAATAGCCGGTGGATTTACCGATGTATTGCTGGTGCCAAACAATCAGCCGGTAACAGAGACAAAATCAGATGTGGAATACCTTCGGACCCGGTCGCGGTTTGGTGTGGATCTGTGGCCCATGGCTGCAGTGAGTGAAGGGGCACTGGGTGAAAACCTCACCGAGATTCTCGACCTGCACACTGCCGGAGCCAAAGCCTTTTCCGATGGAACCAATGGCATTTGGAATACAGAGCTCTTGTTAAAGGCTTTGCAATACGTTCAAAAATTCGATGGACTGATCATCAACAGGCCCAAGGACAGGCATCTGAGCCAGCATACCCACATGCATGAAGGAGTGGCAAGCACATTGATGGGAGTAAAAGGGGAGCCATCAATCTCTGAAGAGCTCGCGATCCAAAGGGACCTGGATATTCTCAGGTATGCAGGAGGGAAGCTACACTTTAGCCAGATCTCCACAGAAAAAGCAGTGAAACTGATCAAAAATGCGAGGAAAGAGGGATTGAATGTAACCTGTGATGTAGGCATTCATCACCTGGTATTCACTGACGAACACATTGTGGATTTTGACGCCAATTTTAAGTCGGACCCACCTTTCCGTTCAGAAAAGGACCGCAAAGCCCTGATAAAAGGCCTGGTTGATGGCACGATAGACGCCATAGTGTCTGCTCATCAACCTCAGGATGCAGAAAACAAAGAGTTGGAGTTTGACCTGGCTGCTTTTGGCTTGATTGGAATTCAAACCTTTTACCCGCTGTTGATCAGTCTTGAAGCGGAGTTAACAGGGGACATAATGATTCCAGCGATCACAGAGAATCCCAGGAAGATTCTGGGGCTCGCACCGGTAAAAATTGAAGAAGGTTTTCCAGCGAAACTTACCATTGGGGATCCTACACAATCATGGGTATATAACAGGGAAAACAATCAATCAAAATCTGAAAATTCCCCGCTCTTGAATCAGGAACAGACCGGAAGGATAGTAGGAATCGTGAATGGAGAATTTTACAGCAGTATCGATGTTTAAAATTTCAATCAAATACGCACTGTTTTGTGCGCTTTTTTTGGTGGTCTTGTTCTTTTTGTCGGGCTATGTAGGAGCAAACCCACTTATCGATCTTACGCACCTGTTTTTTGATGTAATCATCATCGGTGTTTTTATCTTTTTTACTCAGAAAGACTTCAAGACCAGCGAAAATGATGGATACCTGCATTTCTGGCAAGGGATGACACTTGGTTTTTTCGTTTACACGGTAGTGGGTGTGATCTTTGCTGGGTTTTTAGCCATGTACCTATGGCTCGACCCTGGTGCGCTGCCGGCATATAAAGAATCAGCAACCGCCTTTTTAAGTGAGAAACGAGATATTTATGTGGAGCAGTTTGGGGAGGAGGGTTTTCAGGTACAGTTAGACGGTATTGAATTGGTGACTGCGACGGATCTATGGGTAAGTTCCGCTGTGAAAAAAATAATTGCCGGATTCTTTGTTACCCCGGTTATATCCATAATTTTAAGGAGGAAACCAAAATAACCTAAAGATGAAAGATGCAATTAAATCCGGAGTATACGTTGGCTTGATGTTGATAATCATTAACGTCATCATCTACATTATTGATGCAGCATTGTTTGCGAAATGGTGGGTGGGAATTTCCCTGATCATTTTAGTTATTGTTTTAGTTATTTATTTTGGATTACAATACCGAAAGGAAGCCGAAGGCGGATATTTGTCTTTCAAAGAAGCTTATTTACATGGATTGGTGACATTCATTGTTGCGGGCGTTCTGGGAGCTATTTACAATCTCATTTTATTTAATATTATTGACCCAAATCTTTCTGCATTATTGACTGATGCGATTGTGGACCAGTCATATGCGATGATGAAAAACTTTGGAGCGCCTGAGGAACAAATAGACAAAGCCATCGCTCAGATTAAGGAAGATACTCCAGCTAGATTTACCCTGGTAGGTCAGCTAAAGGGCTTTGGATGGAATATTGTTGGAGCCCTTGTTGTTTCACTGATTACAGGAGCAATTGTCAAGAAGAAGAAGCCAGAAATAATTTAATGGTCGAAAAAAAGGTTAAAATCTCAATAGTAGTACCGGTATTTAATGAAGAAGAGTCCATCCCGGAGCTATTCGAATGGATTCAGAAGGTTACCAGGAAGCATAAAATAACCTATGAGGTTCTTTTTATCGATGATGGGAGTAAAGACCGATCCTGGTCAGTTATCCAGGATATTGCAAGTAAGCATTCCGAGGCAAAGGGGCTTAAGTTTAAGCGCAACTACGGAAAGTCTGCAGCGGTACAAACGGGATTTGATCAGGCAATGGGAGAGATCGTGATCACCATGGATGCCGACCTGCAGGACAGTCCCGATGAAATTCCGGAGCTCATCCGGATGATAGAGGAGGAAGGCTACGACCTGGTTTCCGGATGGAAGAAAAAACGACATGACCCCGTCTCAAAAACTGTTCCTTCCAAACTTTTCAACAGGGTAACCCGGATGGTATCCGGTATCACCCTGCACGATTTCAATTGTGGCCTAAAAGCTTACAGGTCCGATGTGGTAAAAAACATTGAAGTATATGGCGAGATGCATCGGTATATACCACTACTGGCCAAGTGGAATGGCTTTACCAACATTGGAGAGAAGGTGGTAGAACATAAAGCCAGAAAATATGGCCACACCAAGTTTGGCGCCAAGCGATTCTTCACCGGGTTCCTGGATCTGTTGTCAGTCACTTTCGTATCCAAATTCCGTAAGAATCCTATGCACTTTTTTGGGATCTTCGGCACACTTTTTTTTATGGTAGGTACGGTGATTGCTGTTTGGCTCATAGGAGAAAAACTTTACAATCTTTCACATCAACTACCCGTAAGAGAGGTGGTAGATCAGCCATTGTTCTTTCTGGCCTTAATAGCCATTATCATTGGAACACAATTGTTTTTGGCTGGTTTTCTGGCCGAAATGGTCATTCGGGTAGGACATCAAAAGAATGATTACCTGATCATTGAAACGACAGGCAATGCCTAAATTTTCTGTTGTTGTCCCGATCTACAACCGTCCCGACGAGATTTCAGAGCTGCTTGAAACCCTGGTGAGGCAGACTTTTAAAGATTTTGAGGTGGTTGTAGTAGAAGATGGATCTACCATCCCCTGTAAAGACGAGGTCATGGCCTATGCTGACAGGCTCAGCATCAGGTACTACGTAAAAGAAAATGGAGGCCAGGGTTTTGCCAGGAACTTCGGCTATGAAAAAGCCAAGGGAGAATATTTAATTGTTTTTGATTCCGACTGCCTGATACCGGATCATTACCTGCAAACTGTCCATGATTCGCTGGAAGAAGCGTGGGTGGATGCTTATGGCGGCCCGGATTCATTTCATCCCTCATTCACAAATTTGCAAAAAGCCATTAGCCATACCATGACATCCGGGCTAACTACCGGCGGTTTGAGGGGTGGCAAAGTAAGGGTAAAGGGTTTCCACCCCAGAAGCTTTAACATGGGTATCAGCAGGGAAGTCTTCGAAAAAACAAAAGGTTACAGGATCCCTTTTATGGGGGAAGACATGGAATTCAGCAAAAGGATACTGGATGCTGGCTTCAAGACCGCACTGTTTCCCAAAGCTTTTGTCTACCATAAGCGAAGGACAAGTCTCGGGCAGTTTGCAAAACAGCTAAAATATTTTGGCAGAGCCAGGGTCAATCTCTCCAGGTTCCATTCCGGACAACTAAAACTTATTCACTTCCTGCCGATTGTGTTTTCTTTCGGAACGATACTGACAGTTTTAGCGGCTGCCCTCGGTTTTTGGATTGGATATATTGCTTTGGGGATTCTGATATTTTACCTCTTTGCTGTGGCTGCAGAGGGTCTTATCAAAACGAAATCTACCGGAGCTGCCCTTTTAACACCACTGGTGGTTTTGATTCAGTTTTTTTCATACAGCTTCGGTCTGATTTATGAATGGATCAGGAAACTACGCGGGATCGATCCCAACACAAAATATATAGAGCTGTATTAATTACTTCTCGCACCAGTAGATCACTTGTAATCCGTGGTCTGTGGCTCACTATCGCCGTCAACTTAAGCCAATTCTTCATTCAATTTAACAGCTTAACTAATCCCGAAGGGATGGCAATATTATAGAAATCAGGTCGAATAAAAGATCCAAACCCCGAAGGGGTGTCATGATAACCAATCAAACAAGAACCGTTCTTCATATGGTATCTCGTATTTATTAAGAAAAGCTAAATATTGATCCGGTCATAAATGTCACTCCCATGGTCGGGCACCTTCGGAGTTTAAATTCGTATTAATGCTATTATTCTACAATCCTGTCATCCCTTCGGGATTCGCAAGATACACCGTTTTAAGTGAAATCTCTTAGGTTGACGGCTATGGTGGCTCACAGACCACTCAACTTACTAGCACGGAAGTTTTTCCGCGCGATTGACTATAAAAAGACTTGTCAGATCCATTCGTGTTTATTTCTCCTTCTCATAGGTCATTTGCGTCTGCCCCATGTTTTCAAGAGAAGCCATGAATCGGGAGCAGAAACGATGAAATCAAACGAAACTAATTTGTGAATTAGTGTCTACTATTTTCTACCTCTCCATTATAGATGAACCAAAAAAGATGAAAGCCACGGATGCAGCAGGACCTTTTACTTCTCACAGCGGTAGATCACTTCATTTTCAGGAAGTGCATACCGGTGTATCTCCTGTCTGTTGAGGGTGTGTACAAACTCATCTTCGATCACCTTAAATCCTGCCTTTTTGATCCTGTCCGGGTAGTCTTTGCCATACATCCTCACATGGTCGTCCTGTCCAAAAGCTTGCTCCCTTTCCTTTGGTGAGGTAATGGAGAAATCCTCAAACGTCTGGTCTTTCAACGGGAAGAAAAATGGTACCTGAAGGATGGCCCATCCACCGGGTTTCAATACCCGCCTAATTTCGCTCATAGCCAGAATGTCGTCGTCTACATGTTCCAACACATGATTACAAAATACGATGTCAAAAGTGTTGTCATCAAAAGGGATCTTGTGAATGTCCATTTTTACTTTGGCCAATGGTGACTCAATATCTCCGGTGATATAATCGAGAAACTTGATGCGCTCAAATCTGGGCATGAAACACAATTCAGGGGCCACATGTAGCATCTTATGTGGCTCGGTAAAGAAGTCTGTTTTACGTTTCAGATAAATCCAGATCAACCGGTGACGCTCCAAAGAAAGACAATTCGGACACAAAGCATTCGGTCGTGAATTTCTACCATAGGGTAAGAATTTCCTAAACTCCGACTCACATATCGGGCACTCCACTTCATTACCCTTGTAGAACAATGCAACCACCTTGAGTCCCCAGTGACTAAACAACTGGAGGTATTTCCTGGGGACATTCCGTAGTAAAAAACTAATAATTTGTTTCACAAAACCCTGTTTCAGCGCATAAAGATAAGTGAAGATAAACTATCTTAGATTTCAATTCTTCGCCTATTGTAATGAATAAACTGCTTCTCTACTCATTTTTCCCAGTGTATCTCTTGCTGTTTGGGGAGAATTGCTTTGGTCAGAAAAAAAAGCCTGATGATCCGGAGGCTTATTTTCCCACTGAAAATGTAAGCCCCAAATTCAAGGATGACAATACGCGGGAAAACATTCCTAAAAAGAAGATTTATAGTGTGATCTACAAATACAAACTGGAAGGCACACTTTATGGAAATCCTTGCGCAACAGAAGAGACAATGAAAATGGGATTTATATACGTTGTCCAACCCAAAGGTTGGCTCCCGACCAATCAGCCATGGCCCGTGGTCGTACTCAACAATATCTGGGTGAACACAAAACTCATTTTTACCCGTACGCCCTTTTGGAAAGCCATTTTGAAAAACAGGATAGACGATTGTAGAGAGAAGAGCGGTGACATTGTAGGTTAATACCGAAAAACTATGGAAGGAAGATCAGTAAAATTCTCACAGACTACACTAACCGAGCTTATGATACCTTCCTATGCCAATTTTGGAGGTAAGATTCACGGGGGGATCATCCTGTCGCTCATGGATAAAGCTGCCTATGCCTGTGCCATCAAGCATGCAGGTAATTATTGCGTGACCGTATCTGTTGATGGAGTGGATTTTCTTCAACCCGTGGAGGTTGGCAACCTGGTTTCACTCAAAGCTTCAGTGAATTATGTGGGCAGGACATCACTGGTAGTTGGTATCCACGTTACAGCAGAAGATGTCAGGGAAAACTCCATTAAGCATACCAATAACAGCTACTTTACCATGGTCGCCAAGGGGGCAGACGACAAACCCACAGAGGTGCCTCCACTCATACTGGAGGAGATGGAAGACATCCGCCGCTTCATCGAAGCCATCAAACGAAAGAGTCTGAGGAAGGAAGCGGATGCTAAACTGCGGAAGACATTTTCAAAATTTATCCCAACAGAGGACTTTCACCTGCTCAACGGTCAGCGGTGCGAAACACGGCTTTCGGGTGGGAAGGAATTTGAAGAACTCTTTGAAAAACCCTGACTGAGCTAATAGCAGGTGATAGGTAGGCGTTCTTTATAGCCCAATGCCCTGGCTTTTCTAAAGAAATCACAGGCCTCTCGTTGATTACCCTGAGCCATATGCCCTTTGGCTGCGATCAGGTAATTTGGAATGCTGTCTGGCCACATCCGGATGTTCCATTTTGTGGCTTTAACGGCTCTTTCCGGATCACCGGTTTTCAGGTAAATATCAGCCAGGTTGGTGTAGAGCGCATAATGTTCTTTAGGGACATATTTACCGGATAAAATGATGGGAAACCCATCCCCATAAATCGTCCGGTAGCCTTGTACCGTCATCTCATCTGCTATCTCATAAAATCGACGGGCTTCATCCAGGTCCTGCAACTGATCCCGGTAAATCTCTGCCAGCTGCATATATACCTCCAGCGTCCGTACTTCCATCAGCAACAATTCATGAAGTTTTCTGATGGATTTATGTGGCTGCTCTGTGATTTTATACGCATTCGCCAGCTGCTGCTTCAGCGCGATGGGTGTGGTCTGAGCATATTTCTCAAGGAGCTCCATATAAAAGATGGCATTGCTGAAGTCATTTGACTGATAGCTCGAAAGCCCATTGGAGAGGAGGGTGTCAAACAGGTTGTCTTTATATTCTACCATGTCTTGCTCAGCCTCGAAGAATACTCCCAGGGAATTGAGCAGGTTAAGTGACTGGTCTATGTTACCTCCTGCATACAGCTGTTGGCTATTTTCGAAAATGGACCTTCGCTCGGCCAGAAGCTCTTCTTTTTTAACAGCATCATAGTAGTTTTTGATACCGAAAATTCCCATGACGATGATGGCTACAATAAAAGTGAATCCCCAGGCATAGGCTGTGGCGATCCAATTTTCGCGATAGTTGATCTTCGGCTCTGCATAGGCCCTCCTTCCTTTTCTGGGGGGCGACCAGGGCTGCTCTGCATAAGTATATTGTGGCTGGATGTGGCCATATTTTTGTCGGATATCGTAACGCGCCTTTTCATAAGGATTGGAAAGCACCTGGTAGGCATGATTGATTTCCTTGAAACGCTCCTCCATCACAGGATCATTCTGATTTCTATCAGGATGATACTTTAAGGCAAGCCTTTTAAAAGCCGATTTGATCTCTGCCTGGCTGGCTTCTTCTGTGACCCCTAATGTTTGATAATGAGAAGACATTTTTTATTCAACGGTCTGGTCTGAATAAATTGTTAGACAAATAGCTTTTGTATAAGCCAAAAACCTAGCAAACAACACAATAACCCACCAAATACACTGATTGTTCCGTAAATCAGGGCGTGAGATATGAGGTTTTCTTTGATCATTTTGAGCAGATCTAAAGAAAAAGTAGAGAATGTAGTGAATCCGCCACAAAAACCGGTCATGAGAAACAGCTCCCAGCCGAGAGAGGAATTCCTGGCGAAATAACCGAACAAACCCCCTAAAATCAGGCTGCCCAGAAGGTTTACAAGCAGCGTGCCGGAGGGAAGGTGAATGTTCCATCCCAATGACCAGGCATAAACCCCGTATCTAAGCACGGAACCCAAAAAACCACCAATCCCGACGATAAAGATTTCCTTCATGAATCTAAAGATGACAAAAAATCTTCCGAATGTTGAATGAGCTCCGGAAAAAAAGACTCAAAATCACTTCTGTAATGGTCGTAATCTTTTTTCAGGTCCTCATGGGCGTTTTCAAGACTGGATTTAAACCGGGTCCTGCGCGCCATACCGGTTAATGTCTGTCTAATGCCTTCTACCGTTTGATAATGATAGAGCCAGTTATCTTTTTTCATGTGATAAAGCATTCTGATCACCCTTTCCGGTAGCTTTTTGTGATTTTGTTCCAGCATATCGTAGACCCCCTCTGTAAATCCTTGCAAGGGTTCATCATGGTAGTTGGCCCAGTTAGCCGCGAGGAAATGATCGTAGTACACATCCACGATCACCGGAGAATAATGATGATATTTTTCCCACAGCCGCTTTTTGCTCTCCAATACGATGGGATGATCGTCGGTAAACCGATCAATTTCACGATGTAGCAATATGCCGTTCATCACCTCTTTTTCGAAATTCAGTATTTGGTTCCCTTTTACAAAATCACCAATGAAATTTCCGATAATGGTTTTATCATCCCTTCCTGACAGGTATATGTGAGCTAGAAAATTCACGAATTAGAGGTAAAATAATATTTTTGTCTAACCTTTTTATTTAAACTAAGTTTAATAATTAATTTGATTGACTGGATGATTGATCAAATTAATGTCACCCATACAAGAATAAAATGTCAAGAACTCACCTGAATTTATTGGTACAATTAGCAAAAATTGATGGAGTTGTTGTGCAGGATGAGATTGATCTGATAAAGAAAATAGGTAAGGCCAATGGCATGTCCTCCGAAGAGATCAGCGAATGTTTTGAGGATCCTACACTTATTGAAGATTTGGATCATCTTACAGCCGATGAAAAGTATGATTATATCTACAACATTGTTCAGCTGATGAAGATCGACGGACGCCTTTACAAAGAGGAGATCCGATTTTGTGCAAAGGTGATCAGCAAACTTGGCTACCAGGAAGATGTTTTAAGGGAGCTTATCTTAAAGATCTATTCTGACGAAAATATCTCCACCGATAAGAGCTCACTCAAGGAGACCATCCAGCAGTATTTAAAGAAATAGATGGATTTAGCGGGTCATTTTCATCAGCTTCTCGAACTTTTAAAGGTTGAGCGGGAAGAGGACAGGAAACAATATGAGGAGAAAATACGCCATCGCTCTCTTGAGGATAGGAAAAAGGAAGGCGTGACATGGTATCCGGTTGTGGTAGGGAAGTCTTACCTGAGTACCGGTGAGAAATGGACGTTACAACTGGAGAAAACCACACTACATTATTCAAAAAGTTACTTCCAATCCGGGTCGTCCGTCAGTGTGTTTCTCAATGATGACAAGAGCAAGCTTACTGCCAGTGGTATCATAAGCAGAATCTCTGACAAATACATGACTGTGGTGCTCAACCGGGAGGACCCTCCCGACTGGCTGGACGATGGTAAAATAGGGGTGAATCTGCTCTTTGATGAGAGTACCTACGATGAGATGGAGCGGACGATGAAAAAGCTGGCCAAAGTAGAGGAGGGGAGGCTGGGTGAACTCATCCGGATACTTTGCGGTGATAAACCCCCGACCTTTAAGCCCTGGGTTCCTTTGCAACATCCGGGACTCAACAAAACCCAGAATGATGCCCTTTCGCTGATCAATGCTACCAATGACATCGGGTTGGTACACGGTCCGCCGGGGACAGGTAAGACAACCACCCTGGTAGAAGCTGTAAAAGAAACCATATCGGTAGAGAAGCAGGTACTGGTGTGTGCCAGCAGTAATGCCGCAGTGGATCTCCTGGCGGAACGGCTGGGGGCACAGGGCATTCATGTGCTCCGATTGGGACACCCTGCCCGCGTCACCGATGAGGTGGTGGCGAGTACGCTGGATGCCAGGATTGCTGAACATAATGATGCAAAACTCCTGAGGGACCTGAGACGCAAGTCTGAGGAAATGAGGAGTATCGGGAAAAAGTACAAACGGAATTTTGGGGCATCCGAACGTCAGCAGCGAAGGCTTATGCTGCAGGAGGCGAAAGACCTGAAGAGTGAAGCCATCGCCCTCGAAAACTACATGATCCAGGATGAACTGAACAAAGCGCAGGTGATCGCCTGTACGCTGGTAGGATCAAACAATATGTATCTTCAAAATCGCACGTTCAAAACCCTGTTTATTGATGAGGCTTCCCAGGCCCTGGAGCCAGCTTGCTGGATACCCATCATGAAGGTGAACCGGGTCATCATGGCAGGCGATCATTTTCAGCTACCCCCCACCATCAAGTCAATAAAAGCCGCCCGGGAGGGATTGAGTGAGACTATTTTTGAACGGGTCATTAGAAAATTTGAAGACTCGAATGTAATGCTTGAGGTGCAATACAGGATGGAAAACCCAATCATGGAGTTTTCCAATGCATATTTTTATAAAGGAAGATTAAAGAGTGATGCATTAATAGATAGCAGACGAAAAATCTTTCAAAACCCTGTGGAGTTTATCGATACCGCGGGGTGTGGTTTTGATGAGAAGCTCAATCAGGAAACCCTTTCCACCTACAATGAAGATGAAGCCAGATTTCTAATGAAATGGCTGGGTAAGTTGATCAGTGAGTATGAGCAGGAGATAGCCATGATGGACTTGGGGATCATTGCTCCCTATAAAGCGCAGGTAGAGGTGCTCAATAGTTTGATTGAGCAGGCTGATTGGCGAGGGGCCCTCAAGAAGATCACCATCAATACCGTGGATGCTTTTCAGGGGCAGGAGCGGGATATCATTGCTATTTCAATGGTACGCAGCAATGCGTCCGGTGAAATAGGCTTTCTCGGTGACATTCGCAGGATGAATGTAGCCATGACCCGGGCAAGACACCTCCTGATGATGGCAGGAGACTCCTCCACCCTGAGCAATCATGAATTCTTCGATCAACTGATTCGGCACTATCAGGACAAACAGTTTTACCGCAGTGCTTTCGAATACCCCGAAATACTGAATCATTAAGCCCTTATATATTTCCCGTGTCGGTGGCCTTTCGATTCAACTCGTCCTATGCGGACCTAAAAACAAACATGCTCCCGTCATCCTGAGCCTCGCGAAGGATCTTAGAATTCGGAAGAATCCCAAAGGCCTGCCTACTACCCCGTGGTCTGTGGCTCACAGACCACCAATTATTTATTTATCATTATGCACATGCACATCCATTTGCGGGAATGGAATGTTGAGACCGTGTTTCGGGAATTCTTTATACACCTTCTCATTCATCTCGAAATACACAGGCCACAGATCATCGGCCTTCGACCACGTACGCACTACCAGGTTGACCGAACTGTCTCGTCCTCTTTGAGAGACGATGAACGGAGGGAAGTTAGTTTTATTGACTGCTGCCGGTTTTTTTCCTATTTCGAAGCTTAATAATTTCTTCATTGATCTTTTTCACCTCTTTCATCGCCACATCAGTCCGATCAATTCGGGCCTCGAGTTTCTTCTTTAGTTCAAGTAGTCTCTTTTCGGCTTGCTTGAAGGATTCGGTATTCTCTAGCTTACTCATTGTCATTATCTTCCTTTCTCAATTTAGCTATTTCCAGATCATTTTGGAAGATTTCATCTTTATAAAGCTGATTTTTCAACTTGATTCGTTCAACCAGTAGCCTTAGATTGTTCATGTATTGTTGAATCTTAGGATGCTCAAGAAGTTGTGTTTCAATTTCACTCATTTCCTTCTCTGATTCAAAAATAGCTGCTTCATTAAGTAAAATCTCTTTAGCCAATTCAGCATTATTATTTTCTAATTTTTCAATTTCACTCCTGTTTGACATTCCTTAAAATCGGTAGCTAAAGGTTGGTTGAAGAAGACCTCCTAAAATCCAAATCTACCCATTTCCTGTATTTTATTCTATAACGGGATATAAAGGATGTTGGGGTAAGTACGATGGTTGGTTACAATACCCCGTGGTCTGTGGGGAATGGAATGTTGAGACCGTGTTTCGGGAATTCTATATCCCGTGTCGGTGGCCTTTCGATTCAACTCGTCCTATGCGGACCTAAAAACAAACATGCTCCCGTCATCCTGAGCCTCGCGAAGGATCTTAGCATTCGGAAGCACAAATGAGCTATTCATCCGATACTCTACCCCGTGGTGTGTGACTCCCTACCCCGTGGTCTGTGGCTCACAGACCACCATTAATTTATTTATCATTATGCACATGCACATCCATTTGTGGGAATGGAATGTTAAGACCGTGTTTCGGGAATTCTTTATACACCTTCTCATTCATCTCGAAATACACAGGCCACAGATCATCGGCCTTCGACCACGTGCGCACTACCAGGTTGACCGAGCTGTCTCCTAAAGAATGCAGGGCAATAAAAGGTTCAGGATCTTTCAGGATCCGATCATCGGCATCAATTAGCTTTTGGATCACTTCTTTCGCTTTGTCCACATCGTCACCGTAGCCAATACCGAATTTCCATTCGTTTCTTCTATCATCCTCCTTTGAGAGGTTAGTCATGTCAGAGTTAGCGAGAGCCCCATTGGGTACATAAACTACTTTTTTGTCGAAGGTATTTAAGATGGTATAAAAAATCTGAATCTCTTTTACTGTTCCCAGATATCCCTTGGCATCGATGACATCTCCTACTTTGAAAGGTTTCAGGATCAGGATGATCACACCTCCGGCGAAATTCTGCAAAGTCCCCTGTAAGGCTAAACCTACTGCCAGGCCAGCAGCACCAATGATAGCGATAAAGCTGGTCACTTCGATGCCTACCATATCTATTACAGACACGATGAGGGCTGCTTTGAGCGCAATGTTGAGCAGGGTGACCAAAAAGGGAGTCAAGGATGGGTCGAACTCTCTTTTGGTTAATATTTTTCTGACTGCGCGTGAAAGTAATTTGATGATCCAAAGTCCAACGATCAGCGTGATGATGGCCAAAACAATTTTTGGCCCATATTTCCATAAAAGGTCTATTGCTGTTTGCGTTAGATCAAATGCCTTATTTACTTGGTCTTCCATAATTTTTTAGTCTTCCGGATAAGGTATAAAAATAAAGTTGGTGAACTGCTGATCTACTATAAATAGACAGCAAAATTCATCAGGGTCCTTGTAAGCTTCGATGAATTTATCCTTTTCCTCTACAAGCTTTCGCTCGAGAAACTCTTCCAGAAAAGAGGCATAATAATTCATTTTATTCTCCAGGCGCCCTTTCTCATAAAGCAAATTCCCTATCGGAATGTTTTCATTAGAGACCGGAAATATAGGAAAATCTGAAAATTCCCGCTTTCTGATCTGATAAGAGGCTTCCTTGATCAGCTCTGCCACCTTGACAAAATCAGATGAGATCTTGCCCAAATATTTTGGATTTAATTCAGGATCGTTTTGCATCGAATGTTAAATAAGTAATACTGAGATACAAATAAAGCACTATTTGACTCGCTTCTTCATACATTTTTCGGTAATGCTAAGATAGAAGATGACCCCTAAAAAGAAGAAACTCATCTCCACCGTCATCCACCTTCATTTTCAATTTTGGCGGAGGAACTTCTTCCATGGCTCGAATGGTGATGATCTGGATATACTAAAAGGCCTCAGGCCAATAAGGGAAATGAATCGTCGAGATGAACAGTCCTGGTAATACAGCAGATCCGGCTTAAAACACCATTGAAACTTATTGGCGGAGGACCAATGGCCGGAGGCCAAAAGAAATTGCAGTCACTCGACGCAGCCGAGCGACTGAGAGAAGGTCTATTACCTAAATATCATGCTTTATCAAATCGAAATTCTGGAAACTTGAATAAGCTATCACGGCGGTGGGGGAAAAATTGGCGCGTGGTGCGTCCCGATAGCTATCGGGAGCCTGTGCGCTTAAATTTTTTCCGGGCCGCGTAGGCTTGACCTCTTTCGGTCCGCCGAAGCGGCTTACTTTCTTCGTCAAGGAAGAAAACGGTCCGCCCTTTAGCTTAGTAGTATGTAATTATTTAAAGATTACTACTATCATCGTACCGTTATGAGGGGGTTCTAGGGGGAGACTCATAAGTTGTGGATACTGTTGATAACTTTGAAATAAGTCAACACCGACAGAGGTGAATTATCGGTCCGCCAGGGAAAGACCCATGCCGCGATTTAATCCTCTGTCGGTTACTTAAACAAGCGTCATCTAGAAATTCGGATAAGATCCATTATTAAGGGCTTGACTGTGTTTAAGTACGTTGACCATAGTTAAACAACGTAAAGTTAAAAATGATGGAATACAAATGGTTCATTGGAATTGATGTATCAAAAGAAACATTAGATTTTGTGGTAATGGAAGGTGTAGAAATACGGTTCCATATGCAGGTAGATAATGATAAGAAAGGGATCAGTTCCTTTTATAAACGATTGAGCAAAGAGGTTAATACTGGGAAAGAACAATGGCTGTTTTGTCTTGAACATACCGGACTTTACTGTAATCCTTTTTTGGAGTTTGCTTCATCTAAAGATCTGGTTGTTTGGCTGGAGGATGCCAAAAAGATCAAAGCCTACTTTGGGCTGGAACGAGAGAAAAATGACGCCTTGGATGCTCATCGAATTGCGGAGTATGGCTATGCAAAAAGACATAAGCTAAAGCGTTGGGAGGCTCCCAGAGAAGTCATCAGTCAACTAAAGAGTATGATCAAACTTAGAGAAAGGCTGGTTAGATCCAAGAAAAGATTATTAACACCTTTGAAAGAGGAGAAGGAATTCGGTAATAAAAAGTGGTCTAAGGAACATGCCAAATTACTTCAGCCAGTTGTCAGTAAAATTGAAAAACAGATCCAAGAAATCGAGAAGCAAATCAAAGAACTGATTGATAAAGACGATCAGCTCAAGAGACTCTATGGGCTTGTAAGCTCGGTCAAAGGTGTTGGGTTGATTGTAACTATTAACACACTTGTAGCAACTAACGAATTCAAACAGATTACAGAACCGAAGAAAATGGCCTGCCATTGTGGAATTGCACCTTTCAAAAAAGAGTCTGGTAAATCAGTGAGAGGTAAATCCAAAGTCTCTCATCAAGCCAATAAGCCGATGAAAACGCTGCTCCATCTAGCCGCCCGATCGGCAGTAGGTTGCCAGGGAGAGATGCGGGACTTTTATCTACGCAAAATTGAGGAAGGTAAAAACAAGATGTCCGTGATGAATGCCGTCCGGAATAAAATCATTCACCGCATTTTTGCATGTGTTAGAGATGAGAGAAAATATGAAAATATTTATACACATTCACTTGCTTAAATCCTAGAAATCGCTGCGGTAAGAGCCCCCATGGCTCGAATGGTGATGATCTGGATATACTGAAAGGCCTCTGGTCAATAAGGGAAATGAATGGTCGAGATGAACAGTCCTGGTAATACAGCAGATCCGGACTTAAATCACCATTGAAACTTATTAGCGGAGGACCAATGGCCGGAGGCCAAAAGAAATTGAATTCACTCTACGCAGCCGAGCGACTGAGAGAGAAATGGCTCCGTACAGAGATTCGGGTAAGCAGCAAACCGGAAACTTCAGAGCTTCCAGCAACTGGGGCCATACTCATTTTAGCTTGGAGCTAGAGGGCACAGACTTCAAATCAACATTTCCTACTATTCTTCGTAACTTTGATATATGGAATGGCGAGAACATGTAATATCCGACAACAAAGTGCTTTTAGGTAAGCCAACAGTCAAGGGAACGAGAGTTTCTGTTGAACACATTATTGGCTTGCTTGCTCAAGGATGGACAGAACAGCAGATCCTTGAGAACTATCCTCGCTTAACAAATGAATCTTTGCAAGCCGTTTTCTCTTACATACAGGACTGTTTGAAGGACGGACTTCTTTATTCCAACACCTAACGTTAATACACATTGAAGTTTCTTGCGAACGAGAACGTTCCAATTGCGAGTGTTAACTACTTGAAATCTATAGGATTTGATGTCACATCAATTGGTGTTGATGATCCAGGAATAGCGGATGAACATGTAATGAAGTTGGCTGTTGAACAAGACCGAACCATCATTACCTATGATAGTGATTATGGTGAACTCATTTTCAAACATGGATTCAAACCGAACGCTGGTGTAATTTTCATTAGACACAACCAACTGAGCCGCTTGAAACAGCAAAGATCATTGACCGACTAACTTCCAACCCCAACTTAACTTTCGAACGAACTTTGACGGTGGTCGACTCTAACTCATTGAGACAGAAGAAATACTAGCACTCTCATCGGTTGCTAGCACGAATGCGCCTGAGTGCTTTCTATTTTGAATCTGGTAACAGGATCAAAATTCAAATTTACCCATGCACAAACGCTTAAATTTCTCTGATCGTTAAATGTTCAATGGCCACCATTTCTGGCAAAGTTTCAAAATAAAAAAACTCGTCATCTGATTGACTGCTCATCCTAGAACGGCGGAGAGTTAGTGCGATAGCCAATATTGCGAAGCAAAAGCGGGATGGCCCGCCAGAATCCGGTGGTCCGTCATTACGGCGTGTGTAGGGCTTGCGGGGGGAAGTGATTATTCTGGCCGCTTCGGCGGTCCGATTGATTTTTCTTTGGGGTCCGACCCCTCGGGCGGTTCGCCGCTGCGATCGCTTCTTTTCATGCGGACGGCTAGTCCAAGGAAATGAGAAGCATTGGCTTTGCCAAATCTTGATTTGGTAAAGTAAATCTTCGAATTCATGAACTCCTTTTAAGTCAATAATTCAAGTGAATAAAAAAAATGAAAACTCCTCCGGTAGGAGTGGAGGAATAATTAACTCATTAGAGACTAAAAATGGATAGCAGAATTTGAACAAACTCAGTCGCTCGGTTTTACCGAGTGACTGTATATACTGAAAGGCCTCTGGCCAATAAGGGAAATGAATGGTCGAGATGAACAGTCCTGGTAATACAGCAGATCCGGACTTAAAACACCATTGAAACTTATTGGCGGAGGACTAATGGCCGGAGGCCAAAAGAAATTGCAGTCACTCGACGCAGCCGAGCGACTGAGAGAAGGTCTATTACCTAAATATCATGCTTTATCAAATCGAAATACTGGAAACTTGAATAGGCTATCACGGCGGTGGGGGAAAAATTGGCGCGTGGTGTGCAATGGTAGGCCTGTGGGCTTTAATTTTTCTTGACTTTTTTGCTTCATTTTTGGCGGTACGCCGCAGCGTTCAAGACAAAAATGAAGAGCCTCCGCGGCTCAAGCGGTGATGATCAAACTATTTTGTAAGAGAATGAAATCCAAGAACCACTTCTCCAGTCCTGCAAGGGGATTGTGTCGTCACCAATCAGCCTCTGGCTGAAAGGCTTTTTCCCAAATCTAGTTTGGGACAGGCTACAATGACGAGATTTGTTGCTGAGGCCTGTGCAATGACGCAACAATTTCCGACTGTGGTCTACCTCTGGCGGATCACGATGGTCTGTGAGCCACAGACCATGGATAAGGTAAAGAGTGTTTCGTCCTAAATGTCATATTTCAACAAATCGAAATTCTGGAAACTTGAATAGACTATCACGGCGGAGGTTAGTGCGATAGCCAATATTGCGAAGCAAAAGAGCGTTGGCCCGCCAGAATACCGGGCGTGCGATGGCTTGTGGGGGGAAGTGATTATTCTGGCTTGATTTTTTGGATACTTTTTCATCAAGGAAAAAGTATCTGCCTGCCCGGCATGAGGGCTTAGAAAGATTTCAATACTCATAGAGGAATAAAGATTCTAAAAAGAAAAACATCCTCAAAAGAGACCGAATCAAGACTTTATATAAGAATATTTAGACCCATAAATAACATTTGAACACTAATTTTACACCCATGCATAAACTCTTCCTCCTATCCGCCTCTATCTCCGGCGCCCTCGCAGTATCCCTTGGTGCCTTCGGTGCACATGCCCTGAAAGCCAGACTCACAGAATCAGGTCTCCTGGGCACCTATGAAACAGCAGTCGCCTATCACTTCTACCACACCCTGGCTTTATTGGCCATCGGTTTACTCGCCATGAAGTACCCCTCCGCCACCCTCAACTGGTCAGGCTATGCCATGATGGCCGGTATCCTGATCTTCTCCGGCTCCCTGTATGTGTTGAGCCTTTCAGGCATCAAATGGCTGGGTGCCATTACCCCTCTGGGTGGGCTGGCGCTGATTGCCGGCTGGGTCTGCCTTTTTATCGCAATCACGAGGGATTTTGCACCAAAGTTTTGACTCCTGCACAGAATAAAAATTTCCGTAGCTATTTGTCACCCCTTTGGGAAGGGGATCACCTCACAGAAGCCTTCATAAAACGCGCATACCTATTGTTCTCATGCCCGTAAATAACGAAGTTACCCTCACTGGATAAGTGACAGTCTTTTGCTCTCAAAGTGATACGATCATCATCGGAATTAAATAATTCCTGCCGGTCTATTGTTCCCGATTTACTTATGCTGATGAGCTCTGCACTGGTGTCCTTCAGTTTTCCGAGCATGGTGACATTGCCTTTGCCCAGGCTGGTGAGAAGGATTTTAATATTGCCATCAACTTCTGCTAAAAAGTAAGAAGAATAAAGATACCCTAAACCTGTAGTTTGCTGATTCTTCTCAATCTTATGAACCTTGATGTCACCGTTTGCAGAAATATCAATAACTGCAATGTCATCCGTATGGTACACAGTTGTAACTGTGATAGTACCTCCGGAATTCTGTGTCTTGGTTTGAACAACAGTACGTTCTCCTGTTAACACAAATCCTCCATCCGATTTGTAGTGAATATCATCCAAAACAAACCGATAATTATCATATTGAACATTGCCCAGTATGCCATTGGACTTATTTTGGGTGTCACTGGGTTCTTTGAATGAATCACCAAAACTTGTCTTATTCATTTTGACTGATTTCCCATTGGAATCCAGTTCAATAAAAGCAGCCCCCTCAGGCAAAGTACTGCCTACAGGAGAATAAAAGCCGATCAGAATTACATGATTATCCTTAAAGCCCATGTCAACCGTGGTAAGAAACTGATCAGCAAGTGCTACAGGAATTATTGAAGTTTCCGCTTTGTTGAAGCGAACTACGCGGATCTCATAATTTGCTTCATACTCTACTGAATGCGATCCTGTCAGAAACCCATCCTTATCCATATCTGTGCTTTTTTTATAAGTCTTTCTATCAGGAAAATACCTGGTCAACAGATACACCTCGCCTTTATTTGAAACCCTGAACTGATCAAAAAGGTAAATTCCGTCAGCCATTGCCAGGTTTCCGGTCCATTGATCCAGTTGATTAAAATCTTTATCATACACTTCGTATCCAAACCTCAACAGGCTTCCATCTTTATCCAGTAAGGAATGGGTCATCAGCACCCTTGAGCTATCCAGAGAAAATTCATAATCAAAGGAAGCGTTTTTGTATTTGCTCTCACCTGAAAAATCTACTTCTCCTATTTTCTTAAGGTCATCATTCAGGGTAAGGCTTGAGGTATTCACAGATTGGGCAAACAGATAGGTTTTTTTCTGTTCTGAATTTTGAAAGGAACTGAATATGTAGATATCAGATCCCCATTGAGCAGCAAACTCAAAGGTGAGCTCACTATCTCCGTAGGTTAAATCAAGGACTTCCGTTTTTTCCAGTTCCATGGATTTCTTGTTGACCTTACCAAGGTAAAAATCACTGTCACCGAGCACAGGCCCTGACATTACCTCCCCATAAGGCCAATGAATGTAATAGACAAAAGCCCCGTCTTCCCCAATGGGATCAAGGTCTGCCCATGCTGAGCTCATGGTCATTTTGATCATAGGTCCTTTTACATCAACCTGACCGTATAACTGTGTAACAATGATTGAAAGAATGAAAATTTGAAGGTATCTTGATATCATGCTGGTATTGTTTATTTATCAGTAGCTAAAAATCCAATTTTGAAAAAGAGGGGCACTATGGGAATAAAAGAAAAATCAGGATCAAAAATAGTTTGTTCGCCTCGTATCTGCTGTGTCCGGATTCCTAACCCTAACCCATATTCAATGGTCAGCCGCTTCCCAACGAAACGTTGCCAACCCTTGGTGAATGTGAATTCCGTAACACCCAAATCCGAAAAACTCCGGTGATAAAGCTGCACGCCCCAATAGTGCAAATCAGGCGCTTTGTCAGTATAGAGCTTTAGTTGCCCTTTGAAACTGACTCCCAATTGATTATTCGTGATCCCTTTGTTTTCTGTGAAAATAAGGGCCAGAAAGTCATGCACGTAATAAGGCATGAGAAGTCCCACACCCCCTTCAATACTGAATTGGTCCGAGAGCATATGCTCGTACAGCAATGGCCAGTCTCCATGGATCATGGCAATGGCATCGGTTTTTAAAATGCCTTTAGCTTGAGAAATACCCTGATCATCGAAATATTGAGACAAATCCTCATCAGCTTTCTCCTGCCCAAATAAGGCATATGTCATGGACACTATGAGTGTCGTCATTAAAAGTTTCTTCATCCGCTTAACACTTACAATGCATGATCATGGGTCTCACCGAGGGCATTGTTCTCGAAGGTATTATTGGAAACATCTATCTGGGTAGCGTAGGTAGCTATGCCGTAGTTGATAGAATTTTTAAGGGTATTCCCGGTAATGGTAGGTAAATCTGTGCTTCCCAGATTAGACAAATAAGTTCCCTCATCGGTAAAGGTGAAACACGCTTCAGGGGCTGTGGGATCATCTGGCAGATCCTCTTTGCCACAATTGGTTAGAAAAATGGAAGCAAGAACAAAGAAGAGGAGAGCATTTATGCTCTTTTTTAAACGGTTCATTATTAAATGGTTTAGCTGGTTGAATTTGAATCTATAAATAATAGGGGTTTGGCGCCGCTGAGGGGTTACCATTGATGGAATAAGTAGAGGTTGGTTCGTAGCATTTGCTAAGTCAGTAAAATATCAACTTATCAGGTTTTTATATGATTATTCGGATCGCCCAAATTTATAGGGGGTTTATTATAAAAACAAAAATCAATAGAGGGTTTGGGGTCCGAAATTAAGCGTATTTCAATAAGGTAAAATACTGACTTTTTGCAGGAATGGCCATGCCATGATTGCCGGATGGGTGCTCCTGTTTGTGGCGGTTTGGAGAGCTGTGTAGTAAGTTGTTCAGGATACCCTGTGAAGCATAAACGCCACCTTCCGCGTCATTCAGAGGAAGCCAGAGGCTGAGGTAGGAACCTCATCCTCGTAATTTTGAATTTATCCATTATTGAGTTAAGATAGCTATAGGTCGTACTAGGAGCCAATGATTTGATTTATCCAAGTTTATTCTTGAATGAATCTTTAATATGTCTTAGCTTTCAATTATGGAAACCTGGACTGAGGAAGAAGTTGAATTAATCGTTTCAGATTATTTCGAAATGCTTCATAAAGAGATTTCCGGATTAGACTATGTTAAGGCAGACCACCGGAAAAGAATTGCTCCTCTATTAAAGAACCGATCCAATGGTTCCATCGAATTTAAGCACCAGAATATAAGTGCCGTTTTGATAAGTTTAGGTCTTCCATATATTTCAGGTTACAAACCTCGAGGGAATTTTCAGCAACTATTAGCTGAAATTGTGGGTAAGAGGATTAAACAAGATGATTCATTAGAATTAAAGATTAGTCAATTTGCTGAATCAAACCTTATAACCCGGAAAACTGTAGATTTTAATAAATGGTTATCAGATCCTCCTTCAAAAAATATAGTCAGTGAACCTACTTACGCTCCAAGACCTGTAAAAATAAATTACCTTGAACTCGAACAAAGAAACCATTCAACAGGACAAGAAGGAGAGAGGTTAGTCCTTGAATATGAAAGATGGAGATTAAGGAATATAAGTTCCAAAAAGGCTGATCAAGTTGTTTGGATATCAAAAGAAGAGGGGGATGGGGCTGGATATGATATATTATCCTATGATAATAATGGTGACAAGATGTTTATTGAGGTCAAGTCTACCAAATTGGGGAAAGAGACACCAATTTATTTTTCATCCGGAGAAAATGAATTTTCTGAAAGGAATCATGAAAGATATAATTTGTATAGAGTATTCAACATGAATAAACAGCCAAAGATGTTTAATTGTCAAGGTAGGTTCAGAGATTTTTGTGAAATGCAACCTGTAAACTTCAGGGGCTATTTTTGACTATAGGTGTTTGAGCTAAATTTCTTCCAAATCAGTAGCTCCATGTTCGCTTATTTTCGATATTAACTATTATCAAGCACTCTTAGGGCACCTTCATATGCAAGGAATGAGAGAAGAGTTTTCTAATCTGTGTATATTTTTATACATAAGAGTTGATATACTAAAAAAAAATTAGCAATACATATCATATAATGAGATATAATTATTGCTGATTCGTTATATTCGAAACATTAATATTAATGTCAATGAATAGAATCAAAGCTGTCTTAACACACGAAGGTAAAAAACAAACATGGCTTGCTGAAAATCTAGGGAAAAGCTACAATATGGTTAACTCCTATGTCCAAAATCGAAGGCAACCAAGTGTTGAGAATTTGAATAGGATAGCGGACTTACTTGATGTTGATGTAAGAGATTTACTTGTTTCCAACAAGAAAAAAAGGGCAAGTATAAAATGAGTAAACTTAGGGTAATTGATTTCTTCTGCGGAGCTGGAGGTTTTTCAGAAGGCTTTAGTCAAGAAGGTTTTCACATAATAAAAGGAGTTGATCATTGGACTCCTGCTGTTGACACTTTCAATTTCAATTTTGATCTATCAGATGAACCATTCGATATTTTGAAGTTTTGGGATGATGTAAGCCTTATCGAATCTCTACCAGATTCAGAGGTAATAATCGGAAGCCCCCCATGCATCAGTTTTTCAAACTCGAATCGATCTGGTAAAGCTGATAAATCACTTGGATTGAGGTTAACCGAAGTATTTCTAAGAATTGTAGCGGTTAAGAAATATAAAAGGGGTTCAATCCTTGAAGCTTGGTTTATGGAAAACGTCACGAATTCATTGAATTATTTAGCTCGATCCTATAAATTCAGAGACTTAAACCTATATCACTGGGCTAAAGAAAATGGATACAGTCCTGATAAGGTGGTGATTACAATTGATGGTAACAGTAGAATCATTAATTCTGCTGAATACGGATCACCACAAGCCAGAAAGAGAGCTATTACTGGAGAAATTGTACACTCCGAAAAGTTTATCGAACCTCCTAAAACGCACACTATAAAGCCAGATGGGAAATTACCATTAGCAAGAACACTTGGGTCTATTATATCCTATTTACCTAAACCAAATGTCAAAAAGAGTTCACGGAGAATTACAGATCCTTCATATCCATCTCTAAGTATTCCCTTATCAGACCTAACAGATCATTTT
Source organism: Cyclobacteriaceae bacterium (assembly GCA_965228595.1). Lineage (GTDB taxonomy): Bacteria > Bacteroidota > Bacteroidia > Cytophagales > Cyclobacteriaceae > UBA7330. Next base: position 3,599,609 of record OZ245828.1, read on the forward strand.
TATGATTCAGGTTTATACGAATGTCAATGGAAGAATTCTCATTTTATGAAAACAAATCACCCTTATATGGGTAAAATGTCATTTCCTGAAAATCCAGAAAAACCTAGTAGAACTTTGACAGCAACTAATATAGGAACTTCAAGAGAAGCTATTATCTATAAATCTGAATTCAAAAGAAAAGGGAATGGTGAGTTCAGGGTGCCGACTGTTCGTGAAATGGCTTGTATTATGGGGTTTCCAATTACTTATCAGTTTATAGGTGGGAGCGAAACATCTAAATGTCGTTTGGTTGGAAACGCAGTTTGTATTTCGGTAAGTCGAGCATTGGCCAAAACGGTTAAGGAAAGTTTACAAATAGATCAAGTATTAGCACCAAAATTGAGAAGTAAAGTCAATCTTAAATCTGTGCCAAAACTGAATACGTTTAAAGAAAAGTCTTTTGATAAACCACCTATCAAAAAGCCAGGATCGAGATTTAGAAGACACCCTTTTAAATATGGAAATATTACAGTAACACTATCTAATTATGATGTAACTAATGATGTAGTAACTAACAAATGGATGACATCTGTTCAGTATGGAAACGGCGAAGGGTACCCCTCAGAAAACTATCCCGACAATTTCTTTGAATTACTTGAAAATGTGATTCTTGAATTTCAAAAAGGACCTGAGTTTATTGGAATAATCAATAATGGTTTCTCAGAGCAAATTGCTTCACGCGAATTGCTTCAAGAAATGTACGAGAACAGACGATCACAACAACCATATCTTGAACCAACTGAACTGATTGAAAAAGTGGGATCCATAATTGAAGATTTCACTTTTAAGTCCCCAGACTTCCTACAGGATAGATTAGTTTTTTTTAATTATAAAAAGGCTGTCCCAAAGAAACAAATTATGGCACTCTATGCCATCAATAAGGTTGCATCCATTGCCAACAAATGAAATATGCCGGTTCACTTCTTTCCACAAAAACCAATTGAACTTCTTGAGAAGTTTATTACGAAGGAAGATGGCAGTCCGCTGCAAGGTGAAATTGATGTTTATAGAAAATTGTTTCAAGATCTTTCAAAGAGCAAGGAAGAATGGTTTGTTTGGCATGACCTTCATCTTCCCTTTCACTCTGACTCATATAATCCTGGTAAGAAGGTTAGCGCCCAAATTGATTTCCTAATATTAAGTACACAAGGTGTTATCATATTTGAGGTAAAGGGTGGAAAAATATCATTTCGCGATAATTCCTTTTATTATGATTTTAATGGAGAGGAGACTAAAATACCTCAAGATCCATACATTCAAGCTGAAGGATATAAATACACAATTAAGGATCATGTTCTTAATACTGGTAGCAAATGTTTGATATGTCACGCAGTGTGTTTTCCGCATAGTTCTGCCGTTTTTGATGCTTCAATTATCGACTCAAACATATTGTGGACTAGATCAACCTCATCTCAATACGATGGATCATTTGAAAAATTCATCCTATCAGTTTTCAAGTACAATAGGGCAAAACATAAAAAGCACAATCGAATCTTTCCTCTTTCAAAGGAGCACGAACTACAAAAAATTAAAACAGTCTTGAGCCCATTGATTAAGGACATTAATCTATTTTATAATTCGGATACACATGAATGGTTAAATATCACGAATCTCGAAATTCTCGATAGTCTAAAAAAGAACGATCGAATTATGATCGAAGGTGGTCCAGGTACTGGCAAGACCACTTTAGCCAGGGCTTTTATTGATGGACAACTTACGAAAAAAGGAATATACCTGTGCTGGAACAACTTTCTAATGCACTACACACAGCATTTATTGAAAGCGAGAGGTCTTCATGGAAATTGTGAGGTTAATACCCTTTCAAGGTTTCTAGCACAGACTATACCATCCTTGGATTATCAAACCTTATTGAATGCCACAGTTTCTGAGTTCGGGGAACTAGTGAAACAGGGAATTGATGAATTGAAATCTTCTTCAAAATCGATAAATCACTATGATTACATTGTAGTTGATGAAGGCCAAGATGTATTTGATCGCGGCATTGATTTGCTGGTAAATGAACTTGTTGGAAGGTCAGGAGCCGGGTTAATAAACGGTAGATGTTTGTTGCTATATGATATAGATCAGAGCTACTATCTTGAGAGACGAGATGCAGTTGAAATATCAGACATCCTAAGTGACTATTTTGCTCACTTCAAGTTGAATGAGGTAAAAAGAAGTGCCCAAAATCCCGATATCAAGGAATTAGCAGACTCCATCATCTCAGTGGAGGATCCAAGCGATTATTTGTCTAACTGGACCGCTCCGGGTGTCTCAATAAACTACTTTCAGTCGCTAGAATCAATTAAAAAACATCTTGTCAAAAATGTGATATCATCGATTAGAAATAGAAAGAGTTCATTCAAAGGGAGTGATTGCGTTATACTTATTGAATCCCGTCTTTTGAGAGAAACCTATAGAGATGAACCCGGAATGAGTTACTGGCTTACAATGAGGGATGTCGAAGAACTTACTGAATCCAATATATCCGACAATGCAAATGTTCTTAGATATACAACGATGCTCAAATTTAAGGGCCTTGAAAAAGAGAATGTTTTTCTTATAATTTCTAATCCTACTCCTCAAAATAAGTATGAAATATATGTAGGAATAACCCGGGCGATATCCCATTTGGAAGTATTGGTTTTAAAACCATGAAGGAAGTTAGTGATCATATTGAAAAACATCTTTCCCTTCTTGTCAAAGAACGTTCAGAAGATTTTGATCATATTATTGAATATTTGGAATTATCAACAGATTCAGAAATACAACTTCTCACTTATATTAATCAAATCCTTGATTCCGAACTCGACTTTGAGCGGGCAAACTTAAAATTCACACATATTCATTTGCCAAGCTTTTCTTCCTCTATTATGTTGAAGATTCTACAATTTATTACAATCAAGTTCTATTTTAAAGGCTTAGATCAAAGCGAAACAAACGCCAAAAGTGAAGAATGCTTCTTTAGGAAACAGATTGAAGTTTTGGATAAAAGAATTAGTCAACCAATAAGTGTTGGTTCTGTAAAGGGTAACCTTGGCACGGTATCTATAAGACATCAAAAAGCTCAAAAGAATGCGTTCAGAAAGTTGAAGAAAGTTTATTCAAAATTGGTTGAAATAGATGATAGATACCATTCAATTCCAATTCCAAGAACTCTTATTTCAACATTAAAGGTACATGCTGATAGTTTTCTCCAGTCAAATGATGAAATCCAATGGGCTGCTAAACCAGTCGATTTAGTAAGTGTAAAATTAGATACATGGGATGTCACAGAATCCTCATATGTCGCCTTGAATTGTGAACATAGATTTGACGACCTAGATAACAAACAAATTGGACTAGATACATATCTGCTTGAGGAAATTGAGAATGTTATTTTATTTGATAGCGATTCTAAATCCATCAATAAGAATTTCAATTACAGCTACTTATCTCACTCAAATGAACATTGGCAAACGAAATTCAAAAATCTGTTGATTATGAGTTTTGGGAATCAACCCTTTAGAATTGGTCTTGAATCCGCTCGAATTTTCAGAGTTCTATCCAATTATCATAGAAGGCCTGATAAAAAATCAGTTGAATCTTATGTGATAACACAACTTGAAAAGGACATCTTCTTTAATGAGCAAAAATGGCATCCTATCAATGTTGAGTTGCTCGGAGCAGAGAGCGAGTTCTATAATGATTTTATTGGATTGGTCGGGGAATATGAAGGCCTCAGAGAATTGATATCCATCAAACTCCGCAACATCTATTCATTATGCTTCAATGAAGAAATTAAAACATTGATTTTGAATAGTCTATTTGAAAAGGCTTCAACTAATAGACTTATTACTGAGGTAACAACTTCGGAACTTGGCTTAATTCCCTCAGAAACTCAATTCGCCATAAGAAACACTTTGGATAATCTTCTTTCGGTGGTTATTAGCCTTCAAATGGGGAGTAGGATCAAAGAAGTGAATGTTGACCCATGTATTATAATCCCTGCCACGATAATTGAGAATAAGGACTTCATTTGTGAACTCAAACGATTTTTTGGAACCGGAGTTAGATTCACTACGTGGAAGGACATCAATCTCAATGAGAAAAAAGGAGTTGTTCTCCTTGAGTATCGTGATACTGGGTTCCGTGATTTCAATATATATCCCAACATCATAGAAACAAGTTTTTCTGAAACGAATCCCACTGGCCTGTTTTTTAGCTTTTTCTTTAAAAAGAACTTTCAGCACAATCAATATTCATACTATCATTTTTTGGTCGATTCATTACTTGATCACCCTTTCAGACATCAGAATTTCAACTGGAATAACCTTAGAGATCAAATTGAATTGATCAAACCTGAAATAGACTCACAAGATCATCTCTGGGATCTTGACAATGAATATGATGGAACATCAGAGTATTATTCAGTTGTAATTGAATATGATGGAGGATATTGTAGGAGATTTTATCCAACGCAATTACTAGTTCTTAAACAAAAAGACGATCAACATCTACAAACAATAAGAGCAGAAGAACTAATTGAATTTGATGATTATTCCGATATATCAGTGCAAACATTGGAATCCCTGTTCGAAAATCTTAATTTGTTTAGAATAACGGAAGAGGAAGAAATGGAGATCAAAAAACTGAAAGAAGATCATGGCATACCTGCAAATCAGGTTGCAACTCGTTTGTGGAAAGAACTTCTGCGTAGAAAAGCAAATAGTAGAACACCGTCTCAGGTTTTTTCAGATCTAAGTTCTTTGGCTAAAGGGATAAAGGCACAAATGGTTTCAAAAGGATATTTCGAAAATGAATGGCTCGAACCTCAAAGTAATTCACTAATACCCAGGAATAAGCGAATGTTCAAGGTTATATGTAATTATCTCAACTTACCAGAAGTTTATTTCCGAGTTATGTTGAAAAAACGAGCACGAGAAAAAAGACTTACAAGGATTAGTAATTCAAAAATGAACCGATTATTCATTCAACTGATCGAATATGGTCTTTTTGATGATCCTCCGGTCCAGAGTTCTAGCGAAGTCTGGAGAGAAATATCATCCGTTAATGATTTGGAGGAGATTGGAATCACTTCTGCAAATCGTGATGTGGAACTTTCAGCCTTGGTGGATCTTGCACGACCAAATCTGGATTTAGAGAGAATAATATCAGCCCAAATACAAAATTCATGATCAAAGAAAAGAGAAAAGATCTTACGCGTTTTATACGTAACCAGATCATAGGACCTGGTGCAACAGGATTTAGATATGTAGATACTGAGGATGATAATACGGTCAATAAGGACTTAAAGATTTCAAATGCTGGTCATTATCAAAATGAATTGATCAATTCAGTACCTGGCGCATTATACAGTTCAGGCATTTTGTTCCCGGAGGATAGAAGTGAGACTGCTAGATCGGAAGTAGAAAATCTCGAAGATGAGGATGATCAGGAAGGTTCTGGATTTAATGACGATCCTGATATAGAAGAGGAGGATTCCTTGAGTATTAACCAGATGTACCCAAATATAATGGGACTCACCTGTTGTTTAGGAGCTGGTGTTAGAACTGATAATGATGTTAAGATCACATTATTGGCCAGATACTATGAAAAGATCGAAAGGAAAAGTGTTGAAGATAGATACGGTCTACTTCTTGAACAAGACTACGATGAATTTAATAGGATTTTATCCGAACTAGATGCGGGTGGACCTCTAAGAACTAATCTTGACATCAAACATTATGGACCAAATTACATCCTCACATGTAAAGGTCTTTCTGGAGAGGTAATTAGTGATGTCAGGAAAGAACTTAGAGAAATCGATCTTTCAAAGGCCCAGGAATTGGGATCAGACAAAAATGATCAGCCATTAAGCGGATACAAAGAATTTCTTTTCAAACAGCTGAAGAACACAACCTTTGATGAGAAAAGCAAAAACCAATTGTATCAAACTATTATCTCTATTGAATCTATTGAAAATTTTATTGCTCATATCAAGGACCTTATTTCGATTCATGATTCACGAGGATATGGCTTATGGCGCTCTATTCCACTTTCCAAAACAATCAATCTCCCTGAACCCGTTCCAAATAATATCAAAGGAAAGCGGATATACAGTAGCAATAAACATCAGAGCTTAAATAAAATATTCCACTTTGTACTCACGGATGATCTACAAGCGTCGTTATCTCTTAATATTCAATTAAGCAAGAACACCAGGCAACAGGATGAAAAGACTTTCATTAAAGTGCAAGTTCAAAACTCCTCATCCCCGTACCAACAATCAGCAGATGACAACAGGTACTTCTCAGTTTTTAATGAGTTGGTTAATCAAAGAATGTTTTTTGGTGTCTGTTTGGAAGTCCAAAGTGCCTATTTGGTACCATATAAGGAGTTAAATCTCAAATTAGATGAACAGACTTTCGGAGAAGATCAGGTTAATCAATTCATTTATAGGCAATTTGAAGACTATGCAATTGGTCATGGGTGCTCAGTAAACTGGAATATTAACAATGATGATAAAAAGGTGTCTACAGAATACATTCCAGAATTTGATACACCTGATGTTGACCCGATACCAAAAGACAAACGACACTCAAATGAAACATTTGAGCCAAAGGAAATTTTCCAGGATAATCGATACATGCAGTTTAAATGGCTTTCAACACTTTCAGATGCGACAAATCCTGAAGTTATCAAAGGGCTAGAAAGCTTTGTGAAAGCTTATGAGAATTGGATAAATATTAAAAGATCGGTAAAACATGATAAAAACGAAAGCAACATAAGGGTGCAGGAACTTGATAAATGCCAGAAAGATGCTGACAGGATGCTAGAAAATATCCGAGCGATACTGACTGACGAAGATCAGAATTTGGAAGCATTCCGACTTATGAACACAGCTATGTTCATGCAGCTTTGGCATTCAGTGAAGAAACATCACTCAGGTGATTTAATTAATGAGGAGGAATTCGGTGGGTTTACTAGGTACTTTTATAAAAACTGTGATGATAGATTGTTTGGTGACTCATCCGCAGCTTGGAGACCTTTCCAACTCGCTTTCATTTTGCTCAACCTAGATGGAATTTTCAAACGAAATGATGATCCTAAATGGACGGCTAGAAATTCGCTGGTTGATCTCGTTTGGTTTCCAACAGGTGGAGGTAAAACAGAGGCTTATCTTGGGTTGATAGCATTGACCATTATTCATCGCCGAAGAACTTATGGAGCGGTCGGAGGAGGCACCTCTGTATTTATGCGATACACATTAAGGCTATTGACTCTACAACAGTTCCAACGAGCGACGCTTTTGATCATGGCACTTGAATTGATGAGGAGATGGAATATGTTCAACCTTGGAGCAGAACCTATCTACATAGGTCTATGGGTTGGAAAAGGAACGTTACCAAATAAAATAGAGGAACTCCAAGAAGAGTACCAAAAATTGCGAGATGGAAATGAACACAATAAGATTCCATTTGCGCATTGCCCTTGGTGCGGGAGTAAATTGGTCCCATCCACAGCTGTTGAATCGGATCACAAAGACTTATATAATTTTAATAGACTACATCTCAACTGTTCGAGCCCCAAATGTGCATTCAGCTTACCAAGACCGAGATTAAGGAATGATCTTCATGGACCTATTCCTGTGAGTCTGAGTGATGAGGAAATATATTTTCACCCACCAGCTCTATTGTTTGGTACAGTCGACAAGTTTGCCCAACTGGCCCATAGGGTTTCAAATGACTCAAATTCGCGGAAAAATGATTCGAGGAGGCTCTTTGGTAGAGGTAATTGGGAATCAGGTAAACCAACAGGTTACTTAACACCAGATCTGATCATTCAAGATGAGCTACACCTTCTTTTAGGTCCGCTTGGTTCGGCAGTAGCTTTGTTTGAATCTGCAATTGAAAGACTTTGTACTCGGATTGAAAATGATTTGACAATCAGGCCTAAGGTTGTTTCCTCAACTGCTACCACTCGTAATACAGATCTTCAAATAATGGCCCTTTTTGATCGCAAGGTTAATCTGTTTCCTAAACCTGGTATTGAATGTGATGATTCTTTCTTTTCCTTTTACAAAAGGACTTTCATCAATGGCAATGTAGATAAACCGAGTTATGTTTCTAAAAGGAAATACATGGGGTTTTTCCCGACGGGTCGAACACAGATTTGGATGCAAATGAGGCTTGCAGCTATTTTGCTAACGCATCGTGCGATCTTCGAATTAAAATATGTTGGTCAGAATAGCATTTTAGATAGTTCCTCATATAGCGATAGTCTACTACAAGCTATTGACTATTACCACTCCATAGTTTCATACTTTAACAGTCTCAGAGAAGTGGGTAAAACACAGTCACAGGTACAGACTTACATACTTAAAGAAATTCGTAAGGTTTTTCATCGAGTAGTAAGACCTGGTCAATTAATGGACCCGATCTATACTTATTCTATTAAAGATGGAGAACTTACTGGTCGATTATCCGGAGAGGAAGTTAAAAGTGAACTAGACAAAGTAAGCACATCGTTATCACCAATACATCGATTTGCGCACATATTGGACAGTAAGGAAAGGACAGGAACATCTCCTCCCGAGTTCATTGTGGCAACCAATATGATATCAGTAGGGATTGATGTTTCTCGCTTTAATTGCATCATTATGAACTCTATGCCTCGCAATATTGCGGAATACATCCAAGCTAGCAGTAGGGTTGCGAGAGATAAGGAAGGCTTAGTGCTGACTGTTCATCATCCATTTAGAGCAAGGGATGTATCACACTATGAAAAGTTCATTGAATTTCATGAAAAGATGTATAGCTACGTCGAACCGATCTCAATAACACCTTTTACAAAAAAGGCTTTGGATAGGTATCTGGGATTATATGTTGCTACCATTATCAGGCATATGATTCCTCAGTTTGCTGATAGGAATTCTGCCTCAGAAATAGCCAATCTGGATCAGAACGAAATAAACGATATAGTCCGCCGACTCACTGAATACTTCGAAAGAAGGGAACAACTTTTATCTCAGCTTGATATCTCAGATCAAATAAAGAACCTGCTAAAACCCGAGAACTTGGTGAACATAACTGACTGGGCACATAGTGCTATCACTGAATGGAGGGCAAAAGGAATCAAGGTACAAGATGATAGTGGGCAACTAGTTTTCAACAATAAAGCTTCTAAGGTTACAAACCAAGAGCAATTATATATCGATGTTGATGAATATCAGGATAATTTTGAAAGTGATAAATGGCAAATCCCCCAGTCATTGAGAGTAATTGAACCAGAAGCTGTTGTAAAAATCTTTCCAAAATGAGAGTCACTAACCAAACACAATACAACCAAGGAATAAGTAAGGCCAAATTGCTCTCATCTGCGGCTGGGGTTGGATCTATCATTACGACTAAACTTGGATACTATGTACTAATTTCAGACATTAATAAATGGAAATTTGTTAAAAAAATCCTCGCTGCAATATCTGATATCCGTAAAAATGAAAGTGAATCAGAGTGGGTTAAAAGATCCAATTCTCGGATTGAAGATATGGGATATCAAGTCGTAGATGATGAAAGGTTTGTTGAATTTCTTCGGATCGAACAGGACCTTGATAACCTAATCACATTAGTGGGCATTCCACACCTATCTATTAACGAGCAGTTTAATACTGTTAAGGTCAGCAATAACCCAATTATTGCAAGATTAAAAGACAAGGGGGAAAATCCGTTTACGGAAGATTTTATGGTTCCTGGCACTCATTTTCCTAAGTGGTTCAAGAATGGAGCGGGCAGGTTGATGAGATATGACCAATGGAGAAAACTTTGGTTAGATGGAAACAACGAACTTACGTTGTTTGCGCCTCCTCGAGATGCCTCATATAAATTGAGATTTGGAGGTAAGCCAATAAAAACAAAAATCAAGGATAAGGATGGTATAATCCGGGAGTATGATCTACATCAACAGCTTTCTCAATTAAACTTGATATTAATATGTCCAAACGGACATCTTTCGGACATACCATGGGAAAGGTTCCTTAGATGGAGAACTGAAAATCCAACAGGCAGTGATAATGGTATCAATTTATTTGAATTAGACCCATGTTGTACTTCTCCGGATCTCAAATGGACTGAGAGCACTACTCGTTCAGAAGGCTATGGTAGTGTCTATATAGAATGTAGGAGTTGTGGAATGGGAAGTGGGCAAAACGGAATGAGGAAGGTAAATCTAGAAGGTATCAACAACTTAAAACCTAATTGTCCTGGACATAAACCATGGGAGGTAGATCACGAGGAAACCGGCCCATATCCTTATGATACAAGTTGCACAACTTTAAATGGAGCCAGAGAAAAGATGCAACAAAGTCTTGTTACGGGGAATAATGTCTATTTTTCAAATGGTTTTTCCAGTCTTTACATTCCAAAGCATTTGGCGGAAGGTAGGTCCAAAGAGCTCCAGGAAGCACTGCGGATTTGTGAAGAAAAATACAATAAGACTAAAGGCACCAGATTCGAGAAACCCAAAGATCAATGGGCAAGTGAAAAGATCGATGAAGAATTCCTGTTTGAAAATGGATTTGAGGATTTAGATGAGCCAGATACCTTTATTCAAAGTATTATTTCTTCCTTTTTAGGGCAACAAGACGATGCTCCTGATGACCGTCACGAGCATTATCGATGGCAGGAATATTTTTGCTTTACTAGGAATTCAAGTATAGAAGAATTTGGTCTTTCTGCCGCTGACATAGCCACTCCCTCAGAATTGGCGGACTATTTTGAGAAGATCCAACAAATTGAAGACCTACAGGTTTCGCAGGTACAATTAAACTTTTCTCGGGTTAGACCTAGTGAAAGGATGAGAGATGCATCTGGTAATATTGTTCCTTCAGACGGAAAGGAAATTTATTCCATCGAACCTAATGATTTGTATGTGTTACCTGCTAACAGATCAATGGGAGAGGGAATATTCATCAAGTTTAATGAAGAAAAGATCAGACAATGGGAAGTAGCAAATTCGACGGAAATGTCTCATCGAATTGCAAGATTGATCAATTCAGGAGGAACCAATGATCAAGGAGCTTCATTGCGTCAAAGACTTGAATCGAATGGTCCTAAACATCTGCTGATCCACACTTTCGCTCATCTTTTAATGAGGGAGTTAGAGTTTTCATGTGGATATCCAACAGCAAGCCTAAAGGAAAGGCTTTATATTTCTCAGAGGATGTCTGGTCTGTTGATCTACACGGCAGAAGGCTCAGAAGGGTCTATGGGTGGAATTGTTTGGCAGGCCCAGCCGGAAAGGATTTCAAAACTGATCCGGGATTGTTTAGTTCGAGCCGAGGATTGCTCCTCTGACCCTCTATGCTGGGAATCTGAAGGACAAGGAATTCTTAATCTCAACTTAGCTGCATGTTTCTCTTGTGGATTAGTCTCAGAAACTGCTTGTGAGGAGTGGAATTTAGCTTTGGATAGAAGGATGTTAGTTGACCCTGGCCTTGGATACTTTAAGGATTTGCTATTGTAAATATTTTTATTCATTCAATTGAATTCTAGATAGACCCTAAGACACAAAAAAAACCGCTCTCTACAAGAAAGCGGTTTCATAAGAATGCTGCACTGAGTATCATACAGTAAACGATTTAGTTGAAACATTACCGGGCAGGTCATATGCCCTTACACGGATCGAACCACCTTCTGGGATATCCGCTGTGAGTGTAAACGCCCACTGGATCCCATTGTCAGTTATGGTAGCTTCCCCGGAAGTGACGATACTTTCATCTTCCGCCAGGATATCCACCATCACTTTCGCCAACTGAGGTTGTTCATAAGCCTCTACCAGCATCGTACTACCAGCTGCTCCGCTTTCCATGAGGATGTCCCCAATCTCCGGAGCCCTCAGGTAGTCCGACATGGCGAGTATGTAAGCACTTCGGATCTTCGCTATGCGAGCGGATGCCGCTGCATAAATCGGTCCAAGTACATCATCTGCTATCGCATGCTTTGCGTAGACCGTTGCGTATTTAAAACGCATGTTCTGTCGCTTCCGGGCTTCGGATACTTCGCCCCGACTTACCGGATTCGAGGAAACAATGGTTCTACCATTCACATTTTTGTAAACTAGTTGTCCACCTAGTGAACCACTAGCGCCCTGTAAAAACAGGTTTTTAGTTAAAACTGCCATGAGTGAAAAAAATTTAAAGGTTAAAGAAAAAATTTAAGAAGAGGCCTCTTGCTACATATAAAAACAACAATCATTCCATGAAATGGTGTGAGGCGCAATTTTTAACCTTTTTTGTGATTTATTCTATTATATGACATATAATGTATCAGATGTGCAACTATAAGGAGTTTTTATACGTTTAAGTGTAAGGTCCCTCCGCTATCCGGTCACCCTCCCCTAACCCCATTACGTTGTTTTCAAAATGAGAATTTTTTGTCAAAATGAGAATGCTTTGGGCCACTTTTTCAGTCATCCCTTGCATTGGAGAGCTAACCAATCCCAAACAACTATTTGATTTTATTCAGTTGTATTGTATATTTTTATGGCGAACAACTGAACCACTATGCCGCTTACTATTGGAAACGTGTCTGGATTTCATCAATTTTTTTCCGATCCATCAGTGGGAACAATATCACTATTCTCATATCTTTCAAGTAATAGTTCGTTCGGTGCTCGTTCGGTGCTCGTTCGGTGTTCCTCTGATAAGACCCCGTCCTGGTAAAACCAGCCCAAAATAGGACATTTTTAAGACTCCCCCCATTCCTCATCTCTCGAAGAGGACGATGTAAGCCTTAAGTATCGTCTTTCAGGAGACGATACCTGACACGAGGAGTGGTGCGGCTGGTTCCCCTATGGGGGCCAGGGGTGCGCGTAGGCTCTAACTGTCCGAATATCGGAATGTCTGAGCGTCCGAAAGTCCTAAAGTCGGAATATCCGAATGTCGGACCGTCCGAAAGGCATCAATTCCCTTTAACCCTGGCCCATAACTCACCCATAAGCTTTCGTCCATCTCTTGGATTCTTATCTACTTCGGTCAATTCCAGAACCCCCGAGCTATCCTGAGTGATCTTGTATTTGAACACAAAGTCATTTGATCCAGGCTCGAATGTCAGTAACCCAAAGCGTAGGTCATTGAAATAGAGCTCCCCATCCTCTTCAGTGATGGTAAACCACCCCTTGGAGATCCTGATCATACGCTGGATGCGCTCGTTTTTAACCAGTGGCCCCAAAAGATGATGGTCTTTTGGGTACGACTGAAAGGTGATAGGCTGCGTATCGAACAGTGAATAGGTCCCCAACAAGTAGGCATCTTTGGTGTCTACATTGGCACTCCAAAGTACGGTGTTCAGCGGTGAAGGTCTGGTGTCGAGATCAGTATATTGAATGTCTTGCGCTTCCAGCGCAGCTTGGAACTGAAAGTAAGTATACCCTTTCAGCAGCAGGGTGATCAGCAGATAAGATGTGCTCAGCCAAAGCCCGAGACGATTATAAAACTGACGCCTGGGTGCCGTGCGTTTTTGTGTCATGGCAAGTATTACACAGACTAGAAAGGGCAGGGTATAAAGCGGATCAATGACAAAAATGGATTTGAAAGCCAACCGCAGATCAAAAGGCCAGAACAGCTGCGTGCCCCACGTGGTATGCGCATCCAGGATCGGATGAGTCACAAAGGTCCAAAAGAACAGCCATGCCCATCCTTTGAAGTCTTTGTACTTTTCATACCGCGATACCAACCACCCAAAAAGGGGCGCAAATAACACAGAGAAAACAATGGAATGCGTAAATCCCCTGTGAAAGGCGAGTGCCTTGGTGGTATCGGTAAAGTGAGAAGCCAACACATCCAGGTCGGGAATGGTGCCGGCAATGGCCCCATAGAGCATGGCTTTGTTGCCAACCTTTCTGCCCAATACAGCCTCCCCAACAGCCGCACCTAAAACAATTTGCGTTAAAGAATCCATTTTCTATCTATAGAGATCTTTAAACATATATAATCGCACTGAATAATTGTGAACTACAGGCCATTCGAATATGAAAATGGATGATACAGCCTACATCGTCCTCTTCGAGAGACGATGAACGGAGGGAAGATGGGTATAGATAGTATCAGAGTCCTTCGGAGACTCTGATTGGTTGAAGGAAACCTGAAGGCTTATTTCATAGCTAATCCCCCAAATTGCGAAGCAAAAGAGCGCAGGCCTGAAAATTTAGTGGTGGTCCGTCATTACGGCGTGTGGAGGCAAGTGGGGGGAAGTCATTAAATTTTCTTGACCTCTTTCGGTCCGCCGAAGCGGCTTACTTTCTGTGTCAAGACAGAAAACGGTCCGCCCTTTAGCTTAGTAGTATGTAATTATTTAAAGATTACTACTATCATCGTACCGTTATGAGGGGGTTCTAGGGGGAGACTCATAAGTTGTGGATACTGTTGATAACTTTGAAATAAGTCAACACCGACAGAGGTGAATTATCGGTCCGCCAGGGAAAGACCCATGCCGCGATTTAATCCTCTGTCGGTTACTTAAACAAGCGTCATCTAGAAATTCGGATAAGATCCATTATTAAGGGCTTGACTGTGTTTAAGTACGTTGACCATAGTTAAACAACGTAAAGTTAAAAATGATGGAATACAAATGGTTCATTGGAATTGATGTATCAAAAGAAACATTAGATTTTGTGGTAATGGAAGGTGTAGAAATACGGTTCCATATGCAGGTAGATAATGATAAGAAAGGGATCAGTTCCTTTTATAAACGATTGAGCAAAGAGGTTAATACTGGGAAAGAACAATGGCTGTTTTGTCTTGAACATACCGGACTTTACTGTAATCCTTTTTTGGAGTTTGCTTCATCTAAAGATCTGGTTGTTTGGCTGGAGGATGCCAAAAAGATCAAAGCCTACTTTGGGCTGGAACGAGAGAAAAATGACGCCTTGGATGCTCATCGAATTGCGGAGTATGGCTATGCAAAAAGACATAAGCTAAAGCGTTGGGAGGCTCCCAGAGAAGTCATCAGTCAACTAAAGAGTATGATCAAACTTAGAGAAAGGCTGGTTAGATCCAAGAAAAGATTATTAACACCTTTGAAAGAGGAGAAGGAATTCGGTAATAAAAAGTGGTCTAAGGAACATGCCAAATTACTTCAGCCAGTTGTCAGTAAAATTGAAAAACAGATCCAAGAAATCGAGAAGCAAATCAAAGAACTGATTGATAAAGACGATCAGCTCAAGAGACTCTATGGGCTTGTAAGCTCGGTCAAAGGTGTTGGGTTGATTGTAACTATTAACACACTTGTAGCAACTAACGAATTCAAACAGATTACAGAACCGAAGAAAATGGCCTGCCATTGTGGAATTGCACCTTTCAAAAAAGAGTCTGGTAAATCAGTGAGAGGTAAATCCAAAGTCTCTCATCAAGCCAATAAGCCGATGAAAACGCTGCTCCATCTAGCCGCCCGATCGGCAGTAGGTTGCCAGGGAGAGATGCGGGACTTTTATCTACGCAAAATTGAGGAAGGTAAAAACAAGATGTCCGTGATGAATGCCGTCCGGAATAAAATCATTCACCGCATTTTTGCATGTGTTAGAGATGAGAGAAAATATGAAAATATTTATACACATTCACTTGCTTAAATCCTAGAAATCGCTGCGGTAAGAGCCTCCGCGGCTCAAGCGGTGATGATTAAATTATTCTGTAAGAGAATGAAGTCTAGAACCCCTTCTCCAGTATTGCACGGGGATTGTTTCGTCACCAATCAGACTCTGGCTGAAAGGTTTCCTTCCCAAATCAAGTTTGGGACAGGCTACAATGACGAGCTTTTTGCAGGGGCTTTTGCTATACCGCAACATTTTGCGAGTGTGGTCTATTACCTAAATGTAACACTTTACAAAATCGAAATTCTGGAAACCTGCATAGGCTATCACGGCGGTGGGTTGTGCGATAGCCAATATTGCGAAGCAAAAGAGCGGTGGCATGCCAGAATCCGGTGGTCCGTCATTACGGCGTGGGGGAGCCTTTGTGGGGGGAAGTGATTATTCTGGCCGCTTCGGCGGTCCGATTGATTTTTTGAGCGGTCCGCCGCCGCGGTACTTTTTTATCAAGAAAAATGGCTACGCGCCCCGGTATCTGCCTGCCCGGCATGAGGGCTTAGAAAGATTTCAATACATATTAAAAATTGCGATGTTTGGTGTGGACGCCAACCATGGGTAAAGAGTTAGGTTTTGTTATTCGTTTTTGGCCTTCAAAAATGAAAGCCCCCCTGGCAAGGGTGATGATCGAACTATTTTGTAGGAGAATGAAGTCTTAAAAAACTTCATGTAAACCTTGGCTTGTGGGTCAAGTAACCTTCTAACCAGATAGATTCCCAGACCCCAAAACCATGGCTGGGGCACAGGCCATTCGAATGTGAAAAGGGACGATACAACCTACATCGTCCTCTTCGAGAGACGATGAACGGAGGACCACTATTTCCGGACCAACAACAGCACATTCTCTACATGGTGTGTCTGCGGAAACATGTCAACGGGCTGGATCTTTTTCACCACATAATTGTCAGCCAGTAGATTTAAATCCCTGGCCTGCGTGGCAGGATTACAGCTCACATATACAATTTTCTCGGGTTTGATCTCATTGAGCTGTTTGACTACATCCCCATGCATGCCGGCACGAGGAGGGTCTGTAATGATTACATCCGGTCGCCCTGTTTTTTGAACGAATGATTCCGTCAAAAGATCCTTGATGTCCCCGGCATAAAATTCAGTATTGTCGATACTGTTCAATTTGGAGTTGACCCGTGCATCCACAATGGCTTCTTCCACATATTCTATCCCTACTACTTTACGAGCTGAATGTGCAATATAGTTGGTGATGGTGCCGGTTCCACAATACAGGTCATAAACCATTTCATTACCCTGCAGGTCAGCAAAATCGAGGGCCACCTGGTAGAGCTTTTCTGCCTGGACCGGATTGGTCTGGTAAAATGACTTGGGCCCAATCCTGAATTGCAGTTCACCCATGCGCTCCGTGATATAGTCCTGACCATGAAACGTATGTACTTCCTGGTCATGAAAAGTCTCATTACCTTTTTGATTGATGATATAAAGCAGGGAGGTCAGGGAAGGAAACTTTTCCTTAATGTGTTCCATCAGTCCTGCTATGGCTTGCTCATCAGGCTCAAAGAATTGAACAATCACCATTGTTTCACCGGTTGTGGTTGTCCGGATGATCAGATTACGGAGCAAACCATGTTGATCCCTGAGATTGAAGAAGGTCAGGTTGTGCCGGAGCGCATAATCCTTTACCGTATTTCGGATCTCATTAGACGGATCCGGTTGCAGCCAGCACTTGTCAATGTCCAGGATCTTATCAAATCGACCCGGAATGTGAAAACCTAAGGCATTTCTGCTAAATTCCTGGCCGGAAGCAATCTCTTCTGTTGTCAACCATCGCATATCCGAAAAGGTAAATTCCAACTTGTTTCTGTAGAAGGTAGTATCATCAGAACCGAGTATGGCGAGCGGTTCAGGAAGTTCGGTTTTTCCGATTTTTCTCAGGTTATCAATTACCTGTCTGGCTTTGTAATTCAACTGGGCCTCATATTGCATATGTTGCCACTTACAACCGCCACAGACACCAAAGTGTTCGCAAAAAGGTGCTTGCCGCTCCGCCGACTGCTTGTGGAAATGAATGGCTTTGCCCTCGAAGAATTTCCTTTTCTTACGCGTGATCTGTACATCTACTACATCACCTGGCACAGCCTGGGCTACAAATAGTACCCGATTGTCGTGCCTGGCTATGCTTTTTCCCTCTGCCGAAATACCTGTTATCTCAAGGTTTTCGATAACTTTACTATGACTCATCTGCTGGCAAAATTAATAATTGTAATGTCATGAGTTTCACCTGGTAGTAGGGCATGAAAAGATTTCTTCTATTTATTACAGTTCTCATATTATGGTATACAACCGAAGCCTTTCATATTGTTGGTGGAGAAATATCCTTTGAAACATTACGCCCAGGTCTTTATCGGATTACCTTGATCCAATACTATGACGAGGCACAAACGGATAACAATACCTATGATGCCTTTGCCTCCGTACATATGTTCTCCAACAAAGATGGGTCTACCAAAGCCATCATTAATCTGGCTCGTCGGAGGATCTCTAATGTCCCTTATTCCAACATTAAGTGCGTCATTGACGAGCTCAAGACAAGTAAGGTGGAATATTCTGGTGAATTTTCACTTGAACCACAGGATTTTGCAGACCCGGAAGGGTACTACATTTCGTGGGAGCGGTGCTGCAGGAACGTAAGTGTGGATAATTTGGTGAATCCTACCGGAGCAGGTATGAATTATGTGGCCGAAATACCTCCGTTGTATAAAAATGGAGCCCCATTCATCAACTCGTCCCCTGCCTTGTTCAGGCCATTGGGTGATTATGCGTGTATCAATCAATTCTATTATGTCAATTTCACCGGTATTGACCCGGATGGCGATTCTCTGTCGTATAGGATGGTGACACCACTGAATAGCTCTGCCACTTTTCCGCCCGCCCCAACACCACAACCCAAACCCCATATTCCGGTTCGATTTCTCGATGGCTATTCAAAAGACATATCCATCAAAGGGTCACCGGCCCTGGGTATCAACGATGCGGGCTTATTGACAGTAAAACCCAGTGAGACAGGATTGTTTGTTTTTTCGGTTTTGGTGGAGGAGTGGAGAGACGGAGAGAAGCTGGGAGAGGTGCAACGTGACTTCCAGATGCTGGTGGTGGATGGGTGTGAACCACCTGACCCACCGGAGGTTGCAGTCAGAATACCGGGTGATCCTGATTTCAATACCGAAGTAGATATATTGAGTTATTCGGTATCGGATGAAAAATGTTTTGAATACCTGGTGACCAATATTGAAGAAGGCGAGGAAATCTTTTTCAGGGCGGAGCTATCAGAAACAGCAGAAGAGCTGGAAGGAGTCTTTGAGATCACTTCTACATTTGTGGATGCCGGGGAAGACACCCTGCTCGTTACGGTTTGTGCGCCGGATTGCCCTCCCATCAGAGACCGCCCATTTGCTATTGACCTCATTGCTTCTGATGATGCGTGTCCGCTACCACAGATGGACACGGTAAGGATAACCCTGGATATCGAACCTCCACCGAATGAATTTCCTGTGATCACCCCCGGAGACAACAGCTATTTTGTGAATGAGGCTGACCTCTTTTCACTGGATATTTCTGGGGTGGATGCTGATAATGATTCAATGGATATGTTCATTGTCGTAGATGGGGTGGAAGATCCGGAAACAATAGGACTGACCCTGGATGTCCTGACCAGCGAAGCCGGGAATATCAGCGGTACTTTGTATTGGGATACTGATTGTCTTGAATATGATTTTGAAGATGCACAGCAATTTAATGTGCGGGTGTTTGTAGATGACCGTGATTCCTGCATGGTAATGAATCCGGACCATCTGTTTTTGTCAATGAATGTCGTACTACCACCCAATACTTCCCCTTCGGTGACCACGGATGTAACCGAGTATCATGTAAATCCTACTGAAGAGGTAACATTTGATGTAAGGGCAACGGATGATGATGGAGATTCCATTACCCTCAGGATGGTGACTCCTGATTTTGATCCCAACATGCTGGGTGTATTATTTAGTGACACTGCCGGAACAGGTGAAATCATGAGTCGGTTTCAATGGGATATTAATTGTGCTGCCAGCTACGCTACCGGCAAGACGCAGTTCCAATTCTTGTTTTTAGGAGAAGACTTTGATCCCTGCAAAGTGAACAACGAAGATACACTGGCAGTATTGATCAATGTGGATTTTGAGCCAAATAGTCCTCCCCAGTTCCATGCTTACGATGATCATCGAATTAAGATCGGCCAGCCATTTTCCCTGGACATCACAGCTTCAGATAACAACCCAGAAAATTCTTTGACGGTAAGGTTTCTGCAAGATGCTTTCCGGCCGGATTCTCCAGGTCTTAGCTTCCCGACACAGACGGGAACAGGAGCAGTCACTTCCACGTTGACATGGACCCCCGAATGTGAACTGCTCGATCTCAACGAGACAAGTACCTTTATTGAGCTGGCTTTTGAAGTGTTTGATGACGGATGCCCGATTCCATCTGCAGATACAATCAGGTTACAATTCGAGCTCTATGATGATCGGGTGAGTTTCAACGAGTTTCTACCCCCCAATGCCTTTTCACCAAATGGTGATGGAATCAATGATGTCTTCTCCCTTTCCAATCTGGGGGAGGCCTCAAGGAATCTGCCAGGCGACAATTGCATGAATACATTTGAGTATGTCAATATTTTTGATAGAAATGGGAAATCAGTTTTCCGTACGAATCAGCGGGATTTCAATTGGGCTGGAGGCGACGTCCCTTCCGGGATATACTTCTACGTGGTAAAATACTCTCAAAGGGAGTATAAGGGCTATCTCAGGGTCTTGCGTTGATTATGATTTAATTCATTTTCAGAATAAAATATTGCAAATCTGTCAATATTTTGAGGGTTTATTAATTTGCCAGGCAAGTGTAAGAACCCGCATTCAGCTACATCAAACAAAATATAATTTGGATTTATTTAAGTAAAGTAGAATAATATTCTATTAAGCAGGAGGGTTGTTCCTCCTGGGAGGTTCATTTGGGTGTAATTGTGGATGAAAGAATATTTGGGTATTTAGGTTGAGTTTTGAAAATATTTCAAAAAATCATTCACTTTTTGATAAAATATTCCGGTAATATCATTTTTACAATACGTCTAGTTTGAGATGAGAGAATAAAGGTGAAATATATAATTTTTAATAAAATCAAGATTAAATTCAATATATTTTAAAAAATACGGCTGTAAAATTGAATTTATGATAATAAAATGACCAAAAAAGTGTTGGAATAATTTTGAGATGTGAGTTATAGTTGTATTTATTTGGCCTTTGAAACATTGGCAATATTTTATTAGCCAAGAGAAAATTAAAGCTTAAATTAATGTATGACACTATGAACATGATCACCAACACGATCCTGGAAATGACCTCAGGAGCTTCGATTACTTCAGTGCTGTCGACGGCTTCAGTAAATGAAACAATGTCGGTAGTACAAGACTATGGTGCTGACATCGCCAATTCGTTATTAGTATCTAATAACGTGTGGATGATGGTAGCCACTTTTTTGGTATTTATAATGCATCTTGGTTTCGCCGGTGTTGAGGCAGGCTTTGGTCAGGCCAAAAACACAGTCAACATCCTTTTCAAAAATACCCTTACACCTATTATAGGTATCCTTACCTATGCACTTGCAGGATTCTTTTTGATGTACCCTGGTTTTGATGTGCCGGGATGGCTTTCATTTGATAGTGCTGGATGGAGCATGTTTTGGGGGTCACCGGGAGATGCTGATGTTACTGTTGGCTATGCCGATGGTGGCTACACTTACTGGACTGACTTCTTGTTCCAGGCCATGTTCGCTGCAACTGCCGCTACCATTGTATCCGGTGCTGTAGCTGAGCGTATCAAATTAAGCTCTTACCTGATTTTTACAGTTATCTTCGTTGGAATTGTTTATCCTATCATTGGTAGCTGGAAATGGGGTGGTGGAGCTCTTGATGATATGGGTTTTTATGACTTTGCTGGTTCTACATTAGTCCACTCTGTAGGTGGATGGGGAGCTCTTGCAGGTATAATTATCCTTGGACCTCGATTGGGTAAATATGTTGACGGTAAAGTAGTTGATAAGCCAGGTTCTTCAGTGCCTTTGGCTGTGATCGGTGTTTTCCTTCTTTGGTTAGGATGGTTTGGATTCAACGGAGGTTCAGTGCTTTCTGCAGATCCAGGATTGACTTCATTCGTTCTTGTAACTACTTGTTTGGCTGCTTCTGCAGGTGGACTAGGTGCTTTCATCGCTGCATACTTCATGTTCAAAAGACTTGACCTGGGTATGGTATTAAACGGTATCCTTGCTGGTTTGGTAGGTATCACCGCCGGTGCTGACGTGATCAACCCTTCAATGGCAATTGTAGTGGGTTTGATAGCTGGAATTTTAGTAGTAATCTCTGCAGTTACCCTCGATAAGTTTAAACTTGATGATGTTGTGGGTGCCGTATCAGTACACCTTACATGCGGAATTTGGGGAACACTTGCTGTGGGTATTTTTTCAGCTGATCATTCATTCGTTTCTCAGTTGATTGGTGTAGCAGTTTGCGGTGCCATGGCATTCGTAAGTGCATTCATCATCTTCACCGTATTGAAAATGATCTCTGGAATCAGGGTGACTGAACAGCACGAGAAAGAAGGTTTGGATAGCCACGAGCACGGTATCAGAGGATACACGATCATCTACGAATAGAATCTACACGATTTATTCCAAAAAAATTAAGGCCTCTGAATCTGGTGGGGACCAATAATGATTCAGAGGCCATTTCAAAAATTCAATAAAACTTTTAATCAATAAAAGCTCATGAACACAATTACTAAGGTATCAAAAAAAATATCAGTTTTAATACTTGGACTTCTGGTAGCAACTGCTGCGCTAGCACAGGATGAAGATGCAGGCTTATCTATCAGCGGTTCAGTTGATACTTACTATAAATATGATTTCTCTGGCGCAACTCAAAGAGAGACCTGGTTTGGAGAAGATCAAAATTCTGTTTCCATAGGTATGGTTGATATTGCACTTTCGCACACGATAGGAAAAGCATCTTTCGTTGGTGAGGTTGCTTTTGGACCGAGAGCTGATGGATACAATGCAACTGCTCCTGGACCTGTTCAAAATCTTTATGTTTCATATGCTTTGACTGATGCATTGTCAGTCACAGGTGGTTTTATGGGAACCTTCGTTGGTTATGAGGTGATTTCACCGTCTGCCAACTTCAACTACAGCGCTTCTTACCTGTTCAGTAACGGACCTTTCCAGAATGCTGGAGTTAAGCTAGACTATGCAATCAATGATCAATTTGCCGTGATGTTTGGTGTATTCTCTTCAATATGGGATTCTTATCTTGCAGATCCTGATTTGGGTATGAACAGTATTGGAGCACAGGTGTATGTTGCTCCAGTTGACGGATGGGATGTTTACATAAACTACATCAATGGAAGCCTATTCTCTGAATTTGATATTACTACAGGTTATCAAATTTCAGATGCGTTCTATGCGGGACTTAACGTTGCTAAAAACTTTGAATATGGTGGTGTAGATGATTCTGGATTCTTTGGAGCTGCAGCATATCTACAGTATGCTGTATCAGATGCAGCAGCTTTAGGTCTTAGGTATGAGAACTTTGCCTGGGATGCATCTGGTGCTGAGTCTTATAATTCAGTTACTATTTCAGCTAACCTGGCTGCTGGTCCATTGACATTTATTCCTGAACTAAGGTTTGATACTTCTGATCAGGATGTCTTTACAGATGGAGATGGTGCTGCTGCAGGATCATTTACCGAATTGCTGTTTGCTGCAGTATATTCTTTCTAAGAAAAACTGAAAATATATTTAGATTCTTCAATGCAGGCAGCTATAATTAGCTGCTTGCATTTTCATTTTATTTTGAAATTGATGAGTATTTGATAATAAAAACAGCTATTTACTGAGAAATTATCATAAAAAATCACATATTTGTTAGTTAATTCGACAACCAAAAAAACAATAACGAAAAATGGCAAAAGCTAAACTTGAGTACATCTGGCTTGATGGATATAAGCCGACCCAATCCCTAAGAAGTAAGACAAAAGTCGTTGACAACTTCAGCGGTAAGCTTGAAGATTGCGATGAGTGGTCATTTGACGGTAGCTCCACGGAGCAGGCAGAAGGTGGCAATTCGGACTGTTTGTTAAAACCAGTGGCCTTATTCAAAGATCCGGTGATCAAAGACGGTTGGTTGGTCATGACCGAAGTAATGAATGCTGACAGTACGCCTCACGTATCAAACGGAAGAGCAACAATCGACGATGAGGATGATGATTTCTGGTTTGGCTTCGAACAAGAATATTTTATCTGGGACACTGAAACAGATCTACCTATAGGCTTCCCGGCCGGAGGTTTCCCGGCTCCACAAGGTCCTTACTACTGTGGTGTTGGTGGTCAGAATGTTTTCGGTCGTGATATCAAAGATGAGCATTTAGATATCTGTCTTGATGCCGGATTGAATGTTGAAGGAACTAACGGTGAGGTTGCCGCTGGTCAGTGGGAATTTCAAATCTTCGCTAAAGGTGCTGCCAGAGCGGGTGATGAGATCTGGGTTGGAAGATATCTGCTAGAAAGACTTGTTGAAAAATACGGGTTATCCATCAACTGGCATCCTAAGCCATTAGGTCAGCTAGACTGGAATGGTTCCGGTATGCATGCCAACTTCTCAAATACTTTCATCAGAACTGCCGGTTCTAAAGAAAAAATTGAGAAAGTATGTGAAGCATTCAGACCATTGGTAAAAGAACACATCGCTGTGTACGGAGCATACAATGATCAAAGGTTGACTGGAAAGCATGAAACTGCTTCTATCAATGACTTCTCTTACGGAGTATCTGACCGTGGTGCATCTATCAGGATCCCTGTTTATACAAAGAATCACGGATGGAGCGGATACCTTGAAGACAGAAGACCTGCTTCAAACGCTGATCCTTACAAAGTAGCTGCAAGGATCATTAAAACTGTGAAATCAGTTAAGTAACCTGAGTTTTCAGGGACTTGTCCTGAATAAATTAGGATAGAGAAAATCACATAGCATCGGGGATATTCCCGGTGCTATATTTTTTTATCCTTTTTGATTTTGATTTTAAAGGTTAGTTGTTCAATAAATAAAAAAAACAATAACCCAATAAACTCTTTGCCAAACGAGGTGTTAACCGAAGCTTACGAAAGATTAAAGCCTCGGCGTAGTTGGGAACAACCTATTAACCCAATAACTTAATAACCTATTAACTCAACAACTATATCCTCTTCAGGTTTTTACTCCTGATAAATACTTCCTGGTCATTCCAGATCACTTTGCTCCATACTTCATCAGCTTCCAGCAGCTTGAGCTTATGACCCTTGTCAATGATTTCTACGGGCTCAGCACCTGCTGATGGTCCTGACATCAGCAGAGCGTTTCCCTGGGAAACAATTCCATAATCCTGAAAGAAGGCGTTGTTGATCAGGAGCATTGCAAAAATGATTGTGACAATTTGGAAGACGGCGGAGGTAACAGGTTGTTCCTTGTGTTTTTTCTTTCGATAGATATAAAATGTGAGGATCAGCGAGAAAAAGAACAGAAATAAAAGCAATTCATATTTATATTTTTTGGCAACACCCGCGATAAATGCACCGTCTGAGTACTCATAGCCACTGAGCTGATGTTTTTCTGCAAGCTCTCGCATTTTACTGAGCACTTTCTTGTCAGAGGTTTGATTGTAATAAAGGCTCAGGTAGTAAAGGGCATTGGAATAATCACCAAGACCTTCCTTAATGAAGGCCATTCTTGCCAACATGGCTGCTGATCCCTGGTTTTGATCAAACAATTCCTGGTAATGCTGAAAAGCCTCGGTATATTTTTTTGCCTGGTAAAGTGAGTCCGCCTGACGCAGTAAGTCCTGATTTTCAGCGCCAACCGTCAGCGAGGGGAAGACAAAAAAAACGAATCCGATAAAGGTTGACCTAAAAAATAAATTCATACGTTGGTTTTTGAAATTATGATCCCTACATTTGCATCCGCAATTTAAGGAAACGCCCTGAGAAGTTGCAAAATCCCCAAAATTGATTCGCTAGCTCAGCTGGTAGAGCACATCCCTTTTAAGGATGGGGTCCTGGGTTCGAACCCCAGGCGAATCACACTCGAAAGCCCTGGTTCAAAACGATGAACCGGGGTTTTTTATTTTACTACATCCCTAAACCTAACAGGTTTCCAAAACCTGTTAGGTTTAGTTGTTAGGTTTTTAAAACCCATCAGGTTTTAGAAGCGATAGGTTTAGCGCTTATTTAATAAAGTAAAGTAAGAGTGGGAGAAAGGATGGGGTCCTGGTGTCGAACGCGACCCCGGTCGAACCCCGGTCGAATCACACTTGAAAGCCCTGGTTCAAAACGATGAACCGGGGTTTTTTATTTTACTACATCCCTAAACCTAACAGGTTTCCAAAACCTGTTAGGTTTGGTTGTTAGGTTTTAAACACCTGTCAGGTTTAGAATTAAAAAATCCCCTGGACACACCTTTGCAGAGCAAAAAGTTGTCATAAAATCTTATGAAACAGTATCTTGTGGCCCTATTGTAATTTGATGACCAAAGATGAGTGAGATCAATCCTAAATACCCTGACATTGATTACCTCCGCGAGCGGGCAAAAAGCCGAATCCCGGGCTTCGCATTCGATTACCTGGATGGTGGATGCAATGCAGGAATCAACCTGAAAAGAAACACGGATGAAATCCGTGAGCTCCAGCTCAAGCCATACTACCTGAGGAAGTTTGAGAACATGAGCCTCAAAACGACTTTGTTTGGCAAGGAGTATGACATGCCATTTGGGATTAGCCCCATCGGTCTGCAGGGATTGATCTGGCCCAGGGCAACAGAAATTCTGGCCAAAGCTGCATTTGATCACAATATTCCATTCACACTAAGTACGGTTGCTACTGCCAGCCTGGAAAGAGTAGCTGAGATTACCGAGGGCAACGCCTGGTTTCAATTGTACCATCCGGTAGAAAATAAGCTTAGAGATGATTTGTTGGATCGGCTTAAGGCTGCCGAATACCCCACCCTGGTCTTGTTATCTGATGTGCCCGCGTTCGGGTACAGGGCAAAAGAGATTCGGAATGGACTGGCCATTCCACCGAAGATGACATTAAGGAATATCTACCAGATCATGACCCGACCCAACTGGGCAATGAATACACTCCTTGCGGGTACTCCACAGTTTCAGACACTCAAGCCGTATATTCCAAAAGGCATGAGTCTGAGCCACCTGGGACTCTTTATGAATAAGACTTTTAATGGTCGATTGAGTGAGGAGAAGATCAAAGAGATTCGGGATAAGTGGAAGGGTAATCTTGTGATTAAGGGTATCGTAAGTAATGAAGATGTGGAGAAATCCATCAAGTTGGGAGTAGATGGTATCATCGTATCCAACCACGGAGGACGGCAACTGGATCATGGTGAGTCTACCATCAAACCTCTGGCTGAGATCTCGAAGAAATATGGTGATAAGATCACTGTGATGATGGACAGTGGAATAAGAACCGGCCCCGACATCGCCACTTCTCTTGCGTCGGGTGCCCACTTCACATTTCTGGGTCGGTCTTTCATGTATGGTGTGGGTGCACTTGGTAAAGCAGGAGGTGACCATACGATTGCAGTGCTGAGAGCACAGCTAACCCAGGTGATGCAGCAGCTGTGCTGCGAAAAGGTAGAGGATCTTCCAAATCATCTGATCAAGTAGTATGGTATGGTGCATATTGCACTGCCGAGCGAAAAGAAAATTAAAGTATTTGTTGTAACTTGAAATAAAGCGAAGGAGATGGTAAACATTAACACAGCCACTGAATCTTACGATGCCATTGTCGTGGGGACCGGGATATCAGGAGGATGGGCTGCGAAAGAGCTCACTCAAAAAGGCCTAAAGACCCTGGTATTAGAACGTGGCCGGATGGTAAAGCACATCGAGGATTATCCTACCATGTATTTAGATCCCTGGGATTTTGAGAATGGTGGTGAGCTCAATGTGGAAGAGCGCAAACGCTATCATAAGCAAATCAGAACAGCCTATCTGGCCAATAAAGATGCCATACATTTTTTCGTTGATGACCTGGAGCATCCCTACAACGAGATCAAACGATTTGACTGGGCCCGTGGATATCATGTGGGTGGTAGGTCGATTACCTGGGGTAAGCAAAGCTACCGGCTAAGTGAAATGGATTTCGAATCCAATGCCAAAGAGGGTGTGGCCATAGATTGGCCCATCAGGTATAAAGACTTGGCACCCTGGTACGACTATGTAGAAGAGTTTATCGGTGTTTCAGGGCAGAATGAAGGTCTGCCTCAGCTACCGGATGGCAAGTTTCTCAAGCCCATGGAGATGAGCTGCGTGGAGGGAGTGCTGAAGGACAGCATCGCCAGCAGTTACAAGGACAGGATCATGACCATCGGTCGGGCAGCTCATATAACAGAGGGCACCAAACCAGGTATGGGCCGATCTACCTGCCAGTTTAGAAATCGCTGCCGAAGAGGTTGCCCGTATGGAGGCTATTTCAGCTCCAACTCATCCACTTTGCCTGTGGCTGCTGAGACAGGAAATATGACATTGAGACCAAACTCCATCGTGCATGAGGTGATCTATGATCAGGAAACTAAAAAAGCCACTGGCGTTCGCGTGATTGATGCGGAAACCAATCAATCTTATGAATACAAAGCAAAGGTGATCTTTTTATGTGCTTCTACTGTGGCCTCTACCTCCATCCTGATGCAGTCAAAAAGTGATCGATTCCCTGAAGGGATGGGCAACGATTCCGGAGAGCTTGGACACAACCTGATGGATCATCATCTGGGAGCTGGCGCCAGGGGAGTGACCGATGATTTTCAGGATAAGTATTTCGTCGGCAATCGGCCAAATGGTATTTATATCCCAAGGTTCCGAAACCTGGGTGGAAATACCAACAGGAAAGATTTCCTACGTGGTTATGGATACCAGGGGGGCGGAAGCCGGTCTGACTGGACAGAAAATGTAAAAGAGTTAAGCTATGGCAAAGACCTGACAAAAGCCATTGTGACGCCGGGAAAATGGCAAATGGGACTTGGAGGATTTGGTGAATGCCTGCCGTATCATGAAAACCGGATGTATCTGGATGATGACAAGACAGACAAGTGGGGATTGCCAACGGTGACCTTCGATGCTGAATTCAAAGAAAACGAAATGGTGATGCGGGAGGATATCCAGGATCAGGCTGCTGAAATGTTGGACAATGCCGGTTTTAAGGACATCAGTAAATTCAATGGAGAGGCAGTCATAGGAAAGGGAATTCATGAGATGGGTACAGCCCGCATGGGAAAAGATCCAAAGACCTCTGTACTGAACAAGTTCAATCAGGTTCACAGTGTACCGAATGTATTTGTGACTGATGGATCAGCCATGACATCGTCCGGGTGTCAGAATCCTTCGCTCACCTATATGGCTTTGACGGCCAGAGCGGCAGCTTATGCAGTAGAAGAATTGAAAAGACGAAACCTCTAAAATGATGGAAAGAAGAAATGCCATAAAAAACATCGGACGCTCCATGGGAGTATTTATGGCCACTCCGGCTGTTTTGGAATTGTTGCAAAGTTGTGGTGGGCCACAATACGATTGGACACCCGTCTTTTATACAGCGGAAGAAGGCGCCTTTGTCAGAGGATTGGTCGATACATTGCTGCCGGCAGTGGATGATATGCCATCTGCATCAGCGGTAAACGTTCATGTTTTCATAGATAAATATGCAAAAGACATCCTCGACCTTAAGCAACAGGCGGAGCACCAAACGCAAATACGTAAAGCCATTGAAAGTCTGCTTGCCAGCTCAGGAAAAAGTGGAGTAAACAAAGTAGATACTGCCTCCTATGAAGCCTGG
The DNA here is from genome assembly GCA_965228595.1 of Cyclobacteriaceae bacterium. Taxonomy (GTDB): domain Bacteria; phylum Bacteroidota; class Bacteroidia; order Cytophagales; family Cyclobacteriaceae; genus UBA7330. The sequence goes on from OZ245828.1 coordinate 3,629,185, forward strand.
ATGGATGAACTTTTTGGTGGATCATCGGATGATGAGGTTTATAAATTCATGGTAGCCTTCCGCAGTCAAACAATTTGGGCCTATAAAAACAGTGAGCAGGTAGGGGAGACCATCATGGCCTACAATCCTATTCCTGGTAAGTATGAGGGTTGTGTTGATCTGGAAGGAACAACGCAGGGTAAAGCCTGGTCCATATAAATCTACAAACGAGTGAAAAAAAGCATTTTAATTAAAAGTCAGGTAATGGTTTATCTGGCTTTTTTCATGTTCTCCTGTGTGACTTCTAATAAGGATTCAGAACAACAAAAAGCCCCTAATATTATTTTCATCCTCACTGATGACCAGGGATGGACACATACCTCTCACCGCGCAGACCCTAACATACCGGAGTCACAAAGTGATTTTTATGAAACACCCAACATGGATCGAATGGTAGAAAGAGGTATATTATTTACCCAGGGCTATGCCCCCAACCCGATTTGTTCTCCTACCAGAAACAGCCTGATGTTTGGTCAAAATGCAGCCAGACATATTTACAACAAGGATTACGACTGGTATAAAAAGACAGCAGACTGGCTCACCATACCAAAGGCCATCAAGATGGCTAATCCTGATTATAGAACGGCTCACTTCGGTAAATGGCACATTGCGATGGTACCCAAAGATGCAGGCTTTGATGTAGATGATGGGATGCCTTCTAATGGAGGGGGAGAGATCTTTGGAGATGGCTACCTGGATGCCAAAGAATATACAAAGCCAAGCAAGAATTATCTTGAACAAAACAATATACCCAATCCAACCAATGCACGTAGTGCAGGAAAGCCCAGTGCCTACTGGAGTGATGAAAATCCTAAGAACATTTTTGGGATTACCCGAAAAGCAAAAGATTTCATGACCGAAAGCATTCAGGAAGGAAAACCATTTTATGTGCAGCTCTCGCACTTTGCCACACATCTTTCATTGGTTTCGCAAAAGGAGACCTATGAATATTTCAGGGACAAACAACCGGGTGAGCGTCATACCAATCCTGAGTTTGCGGCCATGCTCAAGGACCTGGACACGGGTATCGGGATGATCCTGGATTTTGTAAAGGAGCAGGGTATCGAAGACAACACCTATATCTTTTTGATGGGTGACAATGGAGGTAGGACCACTTTGAATCAAATTGCTGTGATTGGTGAGGACAAAGAACTTATAGAAGCCAGGTATTCCACCCAACATGACCGCAATACACCATTGAAAGACGGGAAACATTCCTTTTATGAAGGGGGACTTCGTGTGCCTTTCTTAGCCATTGGTCCGGATATTCAACCCAACCGGGTAGTAGATGTTCCTGTGACAGGACTGGACCTTTTACCAACCTTCGCTGTGTTGGCGGGTCATTCCGGTCCCTTCCCGGAATCAATTGATGGAGGAAGTCTGGTCAGTCTCATTCAAGATGAGACGGTCAATCAGGTGGAAAGAAATAGCGAAGCGCTTTATTTCCACCAGGCATCTCATCGCAAGCCCAGGAGTGCTATCCGCAAAGGAGATTATAAGCTGATCAAATACTGGATGGAAGAGCCCAGGTATGAGAATTCGCCCAAAGTTGAGCTGTATAATCTCCAAAATGACCTGGGAGAAACAACTGATCTTTCAAAACAGCTACCGGAGCTGACCAAAGACCTGGAGTCGGAACTGGTTGGTTTTCTGTCACGGGTTGAGGCGGAAACAGGTGAAAGGGACATTGCAGGTGCCTACTATCGCCTGCTGGATGATCTGGAACTTAGAAATGATGATGATGAATAATATGTTAAGATTTGGACTGATACTCAGTGTGCTTTTTGGAGTTTTATTAACCCATGCAGCAGACAAACCCAATGTGATCATTATCTACACCGATGATCAGGGAACCATCGATATGAATGCATTTGGTGCGGAGGACCTTGTCACACCCAACATGGACCGGATTGCTAAAAGTGGGATTCGGTTTACACAGTTTTACGCCTCTCCGATATGCTCCCCCTCCAGGGCTTCGTTGCTCACAGGAAAGACTCCACAGAAGGCGGGTTGTCCGGGCAATGCAGGAGCATCCCTGGAAAGTATGCGAGGCGTTCCCGGAAGCCAGTATACCATGGCGGAGATGTTTAAGGATGCAGGCTATCGGACGGCACATATTGGTAAATGGCACCTTGGATTTCAACCTGATATGCTCCCCAATGCGCAGGGATTTGACTATTCTTTTGGCCATCTCGTTGGATGTATAGACAACTATTCTCACTTCTATTTTTGGAATGGGCCGAACAGACATGACCTGTTCCGCAATGGCAAGGAAGTATACCACAATGGCGAGTTTTTTCCTGACCTGATGGTAGAAGAAGCCACCCAATTCATTGAAGAAAATAAGGAGGCTCCCTTTTTTATGTATTTCGCCATGAACATGCCGCATTATCCTTATCAGGGAGATGAAAAATGGTTGAAATATTATGAAGAAAAAGGCGTGGCTTATCCGAGAGACCTCTATGCAGCCTTTCTTTCAACACAGGATGATCGAATCGGCATGCTACTGGGAAAACTCGATGAGCTTGGTCTGACTGAAAACACCATCATTGTCCTGCAATCCGATAATGGGCATTCCACCGAGGAAAGGGCACACCATGGAGGAGGTAGTGCCGGACCTTACCGGGGAGCCAAGCAATGCGTATTTGAAGGCGGGATCAGGGTGCCAGCGGCCATCAGCTGGCCATCAGAGATTCCGGGAGGTCAGGTGAGAGATCAGTTTGCTGTGAATACCGACTGGCTGCCAACACTCGCTGATCTCTGTGAGATTAAGCTGGACAGAAAAGAGTTGGATGGAAAAAGTCTGGTAGATCTTATCGATGATGAAAAGACGAAAACAAAACACAAGGATGGCTATTGTTGGGCTTACAACAAGATGTGGGTGGCCAGGAAAGGAAAGTGGAAGCTGATCGGGAATCCGTATGACACGAGTAACAGAGGTTATGAGTTTGAGGAAAAACTCTTTTTAGCCAACCTGGAAGAAGACCCTGGAGAGCAAGTCAACCTTGCTGATAAGTACCCTAATGTGGTTGCCGAGCTGGAGAAGCAATATGCGGAGTGGTTGAAGGAAATCGAATGAACAGCTAAAGTAGAAGAAGATGATTAGACCATACATCCTCAAAGAGACCAACTGGAAAGACATAAAAGCGCATCAGTACGAACTCGCAGTCCTGCCCTGGGGAGCCACTGAAGCCCATAACTACCATTTGCCTTATGGTACGGATGTGTATGAAGGAGATGCCATAGCGGCAGAAAGTGCACGTATCGCCTGGGAGCAGGATGCTAAGGTGGTTGTCTTACCCACCATTCCTTTTGGGGTCAATACCGGCCAAAGAGACATCTACCTGGATATGAACATCTATCCAAGCACCCAGATGGCCATCCTTAAGGATGTTTGTGAGGTATTGAGTACCCATGGCATCAAAAAGCTGATGATCTTGAACAGTCACGGAGGAAATGACTGGAAGTCGATTGTGAGGGAACTTGGGACTATTTACCCTGAGATGTATATCTGTGTCACAGATTGGTTTAAATCCATGGACCGGACCAGGTATTTTGATGATCCCGGAGATCATGCCGATGAAATGGAAACGAGTCTGATCATGTATCTGAAGCCGGATCTCGTTCTCCCAAAGGAAACCTGGGGCGAAGGCAAGGAAAAGAAGCACAGGATCAAAGCCTTTTCCGAAGGATGGGCCTGGTCGGAAAGAAGGTGGTCCAAAGTTTCTGCTGATACAGGGATCGGCGATCCAAAAGCTTCGTCTGCTGAAAAAGGAAAAGCCTTTTTTGATGCTGTCTGCCAGAAGATGGGTCAGCTATTTGTGGATCTGTGCGCCCTGGACCAGGACGATATTTATGAATAGTACCTGAACATCATAACGGTGTTTTAGCATTCGTTATTCAATTACCAGTTTAAAGTGTTTGCCCAATCCAGCTTCCACTATTTTCCGAAATGTCGATAGTTCAACGTCAGTTCTGTTGTTCTCAAGTCTGGAAATGTAAAATCTTGATGTTCCACTGCGTTCAGCCAGTTGTTCCTGTGTCAGTCCGGCTTTAATCCTGGCTGTTTTGATCAAGTTGCCAAATCTTTCTGACTCCTCCGGATCAACTGGTTCACTCAATCGATAAAGTTCATCTGGACTTAATTCGTATGGATGTTGTTCTTCAGTTCCTTCTTCAGAGATTAGAGTTACTGGAATATTCGGCCATGAAAGCGTAAAGTTGCGAAGTTCGACTTTCTTAAATTCTTTTGGGTTCAGTAGCGAAAATTCCGGGTCATCATCGCCAATGTTCCAACTATCAAAAATTCTCTTGAAATCCAATAGCCTGTTTTCTCCATTGTTGAACATACATCGAATGGTCAGACCGGTAACTTTCTGAATTTTAATAATTCGTGGAATAGCTAATTTCTTTCTCATAATCTTGGGTTCAAACGCGTAAAATTTTTTAACAAAAATTCCTGTTTCTCCTTTGCCCAGTTGATCACTTTGGTTCGTTGGGCTTTGGGAAGAAATCCAGCATATGTTTCCAACGTGTTAATCTCAATGAGTTCCTCGTACTCAGCATAAATTGCATGAAAATGAGGCGGTGGATGTTCTCGAGAATAAACATCTACCTTAACCGAGTCAATTATTTTTATCGTTGGCATATGTTGTCTAGTACGATAACAAAATTAATTGGTTGAGAGTTCCGATGCAAGTGCACTTTGACCAATGAGATTTCGTAAACCACTAAAATCCCTAAATGCTATAGACTGTCTTGGTATTTCGTTTTTTTATGGATTTGGAAATCCATGTTTATCTGAAGTTCGACATGTCCTGCGGAACATGTCGAAAAGCTAGTTTTCCGGTCAAACCTTATTTAGACATCAATATCACTTTTGACAGTAATTGGCTATCTTCATAAAGATGAAACCTCCTAAGTTCTTATTCAGGTATATCATTGAAGCTGTTTTAATATTTGGTTCCGTTTATGGAGCCTTTTTACTTGAAGATTATCGAGCTAAATCTGAACAGCGTCAGGTTTTTGCTAAAAGGTGGATCGGCTTGCTAAATTCGATGGCCTCTGATTCTCTTAAGTTAACTGCTTTGCTACACAATTCAGGTGAAGTGGGAGTGTTTCCAACAATGAGTGTATATGGGGGAGTGGAACACGATTCTGCCTTACTTGCAAATTATGAATATTTAATCAACAAAGAAGATGCACAAACTATCATTGAGTCTTTAAAATCATTTCGGTATTGGGCCATGAGTTACACAGAGCAGGAGCCATATTATCAGGACATCATTGAGAACCATCCTGATCTTTACCTTGAAATCTGTTTAGAAAACCCGCAGGTGTGTGAATGGCTTGATATTTACTTTCAATATCATAGAAGAATCGACAGATATAATAGACATACACGAGAGATTCATATTCGATTTTGGGATGAACTTAGCAATTCATATCCCATTCCAGGTACAGCTAACTTTTCCGATTCCCTTGCGCTTGCAAAAGATTTTAGGTCTCGTAATTATCTTTTCAATAGACACAGGCATAATAAGTCATTTACTTTACCTTCGATTGAGTCTATGATTCAGCTTAACAATAAGCTATATCCAGTCCTTCTTGAGGTGGATTTAAATTGAATTGGGGTCAAATAAAAACTATCCTTACCTTCATTTGTCCGCGTTACCTGACTTCTGACTCCTGCTATCTCATTCCTTAATCACCACCCCGGCAAACTCCTTGGCCCAGGCCATCAGCGCTTCCTTTTGAGCGTCTGTTAGCTCAGCTTCCTCATGCATGTTTACATAAGAGGATAGCGGCATCTCACCTTCTTCCAGTACCTCCTGAATGTCCTTGAGTACACGCAGTTTGGATCTTTTGTCAAGAGAGGCCCATTGGGAAAAGTTAAGTTCTTCACGACCATGGTCAATGTGGCCATAAAGGAACCACGAAACAGGAGCAATGGACGCATACCATGGATATTTGGTTTCCATGGAGTGGCAGTCATAGCAAGACGATTTGAGCATGCCCGAAATCTCGGGAGATATATTGGCAACCTGCAATAGATCTCCCGGGTTTTCGGTTGTCGTAGCTGGTCGTTCAGGTCCCACAAATTGCAGGATAGAGAGAAAGACCAGTATGACAATCAGGATGTATTTAGATTTTTTATTCACCCAATGCAGCATTGGTCGTTGACTCTGCCCAGCCTTTGAGCAAGGCTACTTCATCATCAGTCAACTTCAGATTAGGGTATTTTTCAATCATTTTGGCAGGTGGCATTTCACCTTCATCCAAGACCTCAATCACTTCATCAAGTTTAGCTACAAGATCTGCAGGATCCATATATTGAAGTTGAACCCACTGTAGTTTATCCTTGGCTTTATCGCTTTTACCACTGGGAGAGTGACAGCCCAAACATTTGTTGGTAATAAGTGTCATTACGTCCATTGGATAAGCTCCAAGCAGTTGAGTAGAATCTGCCAGAAGGACTTTGGTTTTTTCAGGTCCGCCCTGGGCAGAAGCCTCTTGTGAGTAAATGCAGGCAAATAATGCGATACAAAGAGTAAATAGTAATTTTTTCATGTAAATGGTATTTAGGTGATTCTAAAATTAATTAAAAGTTGGTAAATAATGATGTCTATAAAATTAAACTCCATTTTTTTAAACAAAAAGTAGCATTTATTCAACATAGGACGGATTGGGTGCTTTTTTTACCCTTATGTTTTCTCCCTGATTCCCGTTCGGTAAATTCATGCCCAAGGATCAAATCATTTAGCCGCTCTTCCTGCCCGAAACTCCCGGGAGCACTGATACGTTGTGAATCTCCAAAGCTATGTGAAAGCCAGGATCCCAAAATATAACATTCAGAAGCTAGAAAATGGTCTTACTTCTTATATACTTATTCATTGCATTGTTTGTATCATTCCTATGCTCCATCATGGAAGCAGTCCTGCTTTCCACCCCGGTGTTTTATTTGAAAACTAAACAGGAGCAGGGAATGAAGAGTGCCGGGATCATGATAAAGCAAAAAGAAAACATAGATCGGCCGCTTGCTGCCATACTCTCGGTTAATACAATTGCACATACTGTGGGAGCTGCGGGTGTGGGAGCCCAGGCCAATATAGTATTTGGAGAAGTCTATTTTGGGGTGGTGTCCGCTGTACTAACACTGCTTATTTTGTTGATCTCTGAAATTATCCCCAAAACCCTGGGAGCTACTTATAGCAAGGAGCTATTTGCCCTTTCCGCCAGGATTATTGAAGGGATGATCTTTCTCACTACGCCGCTGGTTGCAGTATCTTCTTTCCTCACAAAACTATTGTCCCGAAAAGAGCAGGTGTTGACCACCAGCAGAGAAGAAATATCTGCGCTGGCCAGTATTGGTACAGAAGAAGGGATTTTTGCTGATAAAGAGAACAAGACCATTCAGAATCTTATCAAGCTTAAAAACATCAGGGTTTCAGATGTGATGACCCCAAGAGTTGTGGTGGTCACGGCCAATGAAGAGATGACTATCAGAGAGTTTTTGTCTAACAAAGAATTTCTGCATTTTTCCAGAATCCCTATTTACCAGACACAAATGGAACATATTACCGGCTATGTCGTCAGAGCCCATGTGTTTGAAAAACTGGCAGAAAATCAATTGGACCTGAAATTGAAAGACATCAAAAGAGAGATCCTGACTTTTCCTGTATCCAAAACATTGTTTGATGCCTGGGATGAAATGCTGGTAAAACACGAACACATTTCACTCATTATTGATGAATATGGGGGCATGGATGGAATCACTACCCTGGAGGATATATTTGAATCACTCCTTGGTTCTGAAATCATTGACGAGACAGACAAGGTTGAGGATATGCGGCGCCTCGCACTCGAAAGATGGAAGAAGAAACGAAAAAAATACGATTTACTTAAGTAAGTGTACTCATGCTATTGACTTCGCCGTAACCTGATTGACCAATAACTGTCGTTTGCAACTGTCAGACCATGAGTTTTTAAATCCAATCATTCTTTTATGATTATCTTTATAAAAACCAGTTTTCAATGAAGTAAAACTGGCTGTTCTCAGACAAATGATTTATCGAATGAAGAAGCACTGGTTTACTGGGTCTGGCTATATTGAAAGTGATTTTCAAAACCTGAAGAAGGCCATAGTGGATCATGGGAAGTTTTATGAAGGCGTCACCAGAAATATGTCTGGTATAACAGGTGCCAGGCTTCTTGAACAGGGAGCAAGTCATTTGAGGATCGAAACCAATGAAGGCATCATGAACCGGACAAGTATCAAAAAAGAATTCAAGCCGGAGGTGATATCGATCGCATTCGATGAAGAATATAAGGCTGGGAAAATAATTAAAGTGAGCTCACATTTCCTGCATGAATTTACTGTTAATGGGGCTGGAATAAAACATCATATCACCATTAGTGATGTAAGGGCATTGGGGGTACTGGGCTTTTTTTATCGGGTTTTTGCCCGCAACAATATCGGAAAAATTTTGCTGGGTGCTCATAAAAGGTATCTCGAAGATTTGAAGGATAGAGATGTCTAATTCAAATCCACTGAAGTTTTCCTGCTTTTCGTGCTGATCGGAGAATCAGCAAAAACGGGATCCACCAAATAAAGTCATTGGTGAATAAAGTGTAAATGAACTCAAAAGGCACCTTTCCTGATAAGTAGTTGATAAGAAATCCCAGGGGACCAAAGATCTTTCCGAGCAGCCCCACAGCTACAATTGGCCAGTGAACTAAGGGATTCTGAGCAGCCCACCAATATCCAAAACCGTAGACACCGATCACCATCCCCATGCCTTGCCAGACCAATTCATGGTTAATAGGGTCCATGCCCGTCCATTCAAAGAATTGTTGCGGGAATAAAACCACCCATGCACCCCAAATGAGGTTGTATAAAGCAGCTATCCGAAGGACTTTTTTCATCCAGTCTTGACTATTCATACCAAACCTTTGTTAAATGATGTACGCTATTAAGCTTAATCCGAAAACCACATTCCACAATATCGTTCGGTACCAATTCAGATGGACCAACGTTCTTGCAGCTTTTAAACTCTCTTCTTGTCGTGTTATCTGATTATGGAGAGGCACGGCTTCACCAAATGTAATTGCCCAAAGTAGCGCAATGATGATCGCATTGATGATGCTGATCATACTTTGATTAACCCATAAGTCATAAGCATGGATTAGGAGTTGTGCACTCATCAGGGGGATCACGATCACAGAGATTGTTGCAGTATACCTTTTGTGCCAGTCAACCAATTCTTTTTCTGAGTAGAAGCCGAAGCCAGGGTACACGATCAACTGTGTCATCCAAATGAGGATGACCATGCCAAAGTCAACAAGTAGCATGAGGATTTCCATGTGATCGATGGTAACCCTTATTTAACCCAAGTGTTAGTCAACTTGTTTATGGTCTTTTTTGAGCGTATTTTTTTTCAAGCATAAACCATATCAATTACAGGCAAAGGACATGATTTTCTACTATCAGCGAATTCCTTTTTTTATAGAAGGACCCTCCTGAAGTATCATCCAAGGTGTCAGATAGAAATAATCGCAGAACCAAACCACTCCCTTTCACGTTTATTTATCCAACCATGCACACATTCTTAAGGTTTTTCAACAAATATTTTGAAATTCGGATCTTAAGCCTGAGTTTTGTGGTTACAATTCAATTAGTGAATAATTGATTTATAAAGAAGTGCTGAGAGACAGGCTCTATGAAGCACTAGCAACCTGGCCCCCCAAAGGAAAAGGTGCTAACTCCTGTCCCCGATAGATATCGGGGAGCATATGAATTAATTGAGATGAAAAAAGACACACTTTACTCAGAAATTTCCAGGACGTATTCGTCTGTATTTTCTTGTTGTTGCTGCTGCTGAACAGGGTAATCGCTTTACAGCTATTCTACCGGTTCACCTTTAATAAATGATCAAAATGAATTTTGAAACAGACGCTATACGTACACAAACTGAAAACGCTCTCCACAGGGAGCACTCCTCACCGATATATCTGACAAGCTCGTTCACCTTTGCCAGTGCCGAGGAGGCACGGGCCATGTTCAACGATGAAATACCAGGTAATATTTATTCCCGGTATTCAAATCCTAATACCGACGAGTTTATTACTAAGATGTGTCAGCTGGAGGGTACGGAAGATGGTATTTCCACAGCCACAGGAATGTCTGCGATGTTTACCAGTATGGCAGCGTTATTGAAACAAGGTGATCACGTATTGGCTTCCAGGGCATTGTTTGGGTCTACACACCAGCTCTTTACTACCATATTCCCTAAATGGGGTATATCGCATAGCTACTTCAACCTGCACAGACCGGAGAAGTGGGAATCCATGATTCAGGAGAATACTAAAATGATTTTTGTGGAGACCCCCAGTAACCCCGGCCTGGATATCGTGGACCTGGAATTTTTAGGGAAGCTGGCAAAGGATAGAGGGATCATCTTCAATGTAGATAATTGCTTTGCAACACCTTATTTGCAGCAACCCGCAGCTTTTGGAGCAGATATAGTCACTCATTCTGCCACGAAATTTATCGATGGACAGGGCAGGACGTTGGGAGGAGCCATATTAGGTAAGCGCGAAGTGATTGAGGACATACGGTTTTTTGCCCGCCACACGGGTCCCAGTATGTCGCCATTCAATGCCTGGGTATTGAGTAAAAGCCTGGAGACACTCGCTGTACGTATGGATCGTCATTGTGAGAACGCGCTTAAGCTGGGGGAATACCTGGAGAGTCATGAAGCACTCGAACAGGTACGCTACCCACATCTGAAAAGTCATCCGCAATACGAATTGGCGAAAAAGCAGATGAAACTCGGTGGGGGCATCGTAACGTTTATCGTAAAAGGAGGCATCGAAGGTGGTGCGGCGTTTATGGACAACCTGAAGATGATCAGCCTCACGCCCAATTTGGGGGACACCCGGACTACTGTGACTCACCCGGCTTCTACCACACATAGTAAGCTCACTGAGGAAGAGCGTGCGGCAGTGGGCATTGCACCAGGTACCGTAAGGATCTCCGTGGGATTGGAGAATATCAATGATATCGTAGAGGACATCGAACAAGCCCTACAGAAAGTAAGAAGTTAAAATATTTAAGAGAATAAGAACCTAAGAATAAGCAAACAATGATCGAAACTAAGACACTAAGCAAGGCAGTAGAAAAGGATCTGGCAGAACTGAGAACGAAGATCGCTCAGTTTAAAAACAACGAAATTGATGAAGAGCGATTCAAAGCTTTTCGTCTGGCGAGAGGAGTATACGGACAGCGACAGCAGGGTGTGCAGATGTTCAGGTTGAAGCTTCCATTTGGCAAGTTGACACCGGATCAGCTGGAGACCATTGCCAACTTATCTGAAAAATATACCAATGGCAATCTGCATTTTACCACACGGCAGAATATCCAGCTTCATCATGTAAGGCTGGAGGATACCCCTGAAATGTGGGAAGCCCTCGAAAGAGTAGGTGTTACTACCAAGGAAGCTTGTGGAAACACCGTGCGAAATGTAACGGCTTCCCCCAACGCGGGTATAGACCCTAACGAACCATTTGATGTGGCTCCTTATGCTCAGGCGGTATTTGAGTATTTTCTCCGAAACCCTATCTGCCAGGATATGGGAAGAAAATTCAAGATGGCGTTCTCTTCCAGCGAAGAAGATTCTGCTTTTATCTTTATCCATGACCTGGGTTTTATCCCCAGGGTAAAAGATGGCAATCGAGGCTTTAAGGTCATCGTTGGTGGTGGACTCGGTGCTCAGTCTTTCATGGGCCAGGTAGCCTATGAATTTTTACCGGAAGACCAACTGGTCCCATTGATTGAAGCCTCTTTAAGGGTATTTGACCGTTATGGTGAAAGGGAGCGTAGACACAAAGCCCGACTGAAATATTTGATTGAGCCTAAAAAAGGCCTTGGACTGGACAAGTTCCTGGAGTTGGTGGCAGTGGAGCGAAAAGCCATTGCCAACAAATCTTATTCCATCAACTATGACCTGGTCAAACAGGAAATTCCTGATATCAGTGATGATCAGGTGCCTGAAGGCCTGACAACTGATGCAACGTATGAGGTTTGGAAAAGAACCAATACGGAGGAGCAGAAGCAAAAGGGTTATTTCACGGTGAAGGTGAGGCTCCCACTGGGAAATATTGATGCCGAAAGAGCCAGACAGCTGGCAGATGTGATGCGACGATGGGCGTCTCCGGATTTGAGAATTACGCTCAATCAGGGAGTGATCCTGAAGTTTGTAAAGGAAGCACACCTGCTTGCTATTTACCATGAATTGAAAGCGTTGGACCTGGTAAATCCTGGTTTTGACACGCTAGCTGATGTGACTGCATGTCCTGGTACTGATACCTGTAACCTGGCTGTAACAAACAGTACGAGCCTGGCATTGGAATTGGAAAATCTTGTGAGGGACGAATTTCCTCACCTGGTAGATGAGTCGAACATCAAGATCAAGATCAGTGGTTGTATGAACAGCTGTGGTCAGCACATGGTAGCCAATATTGGTTTCCATGGCAGCAGTATCAAATATGATGGCAAGGTAGCTCCTGCACAGCAAGTGGTGATTGGTGGTGGCGTAGAGCCTGGTGGAGCAGGATATATCGCTGAAAAGGTGATCAAGATCCCTACCAAACGAATTCCGGAGACGGTAAGAACTTTGCTGCTGGATTATGAAGCCAATGCGGAGGAGACAGAGTATTTCAATGAGTATTTCAGGAGACAGGGAAAAATATATTTCTATGATCTGCTGAAACACCTGGCTGATGCTTCCACATTGACAGCTGAAGGCTTCCAGGATTGGGGACTTACCAATGATTTTGTTCCGGAGATCGGAGTGGGGGAATGTGCCGGTGTCATGTTGGACCTGGTAGGTACCATCATCAATGATGCGAAAGATCGGCTGGCTTCAGGGAAAGAGTCTTTGGAGATAGGCCGATGGGCAGACACAATATACTATGCTTACAATGCCTTTGTGATCGGTGCCAAGGCTGCGTTGCTTGACAATGACGTACAATGCAATACCCATAAAGGGATCATTGATGATTTCCAGAAGCACATAGTGGATGAAGGGTTGATCAATCTTCCGGCTTCTTTCGAGGAAATCGTATTACAGATCAATAAGCATGAGCCTTCGGAAGGTTTTGCAACGGTGTATTTGAAGCAGGCCGAGGAATTCCTGCAAGGAATTGAATTGCTGAGAGCTTCTTCTACGGCAGTAGACAAATTAGTGATTAACGAATTTTATAAAGCATAATAATGACGAAAAAGGAACCAAAGCTAACCCTTGTGGGTGCTGGTCCGGGTGATCCGGATTTGATTTCCGTAAAAGGGATGAAAGCGCTACAGAAGGCGGACGTGGTATTGTACGATGCCTTGGTTCATCCTGATTTGCTGGAATATGCTCCAGCAGCGGTACAGATTCCTGTTGGAAAAAGAGCAGGTAAAGAAAGTGTTTCTCAGGATACTATTCTTCAACTGATCAAAGAAAGTGCTTTTGAACATGGACATGTGGTGAGGCTCAAAGGAGGCGATCCGTTTGTGTTTGCACGAGGATTTGAGGAATTGGAGTATGCTAAAAAACATGGTATCAAGACGGATGTGGTTTTAGGGATTAGCAGCATCATGTTGCCAGGCCTTTATGGTATACCACTTACTTGTCGTGGCGTGAATCATAGCTTTTCTGTGGTCACCGCTACCACGGCACAGGGCACGCTGAGTGACGATGTGTATGTAGCAGCTGAACATTCGCCGACCACATTGTTTTTCATGGGATTACAGAAGATAGACCAGATCGTAAAAGCGTATAAGGAGTTTAACCGGGCTGATTTGCCGGTGGCCATAGTGAGCCGGGGATCGCTTGAAACAGATGGCGTCATCTACGGGAATGTAAGCACCATAGAAGGTCTCGTGAAGGAACAAAAGCCATTGGCTCCAGCATTATTGGTGTTTGGAGAGTGCGCAGATCTCAACAATGAGTTGGAAGCAGTCAATTGTGAGTTAGCCGAGGAGGGCTTATTGCTGTGAGTCAATCACCAGCAGATGGCAATCCACTGTTTCCGGTTTTTCTGAAGCTGGATGAAATCCTTACGGTCATCGTAGGAGGAGGGAATGTTGGATTGGAAAAGCTGGAGGCGTTGCTGAAGAATGACCCCAATGCGCGGGTCAGGCTGGTAGCTCCTGAGATCAAAGATGAGATTAAAAAGCTTGCAGACCTTTCTCCAAACATAGAATTGGCAATGAGGAAGTTTGAATATAAAGATCTGGAAGATGCAGGCATTGCCATATTGGCTACTGATAATCCTGGATTGCATCAGGAAATCCGGGAATGGTCAAAGCAACGACACTTGCTGCTAAATGTGGCCGACACGCCCCATTTATGTGACTTTTATTTGGGCTCTACCGTTAAAAAGGGAAACCTGAAAATTGGGATAAGTACCAACGGGCAATCCCCGACGTTTGCTAAACGTTTGAGGGAGATCCTGGAAGAAAGTCTTCCTGAAGAAACCGACCAGCTACTTGAAAAACTAAAAATATTTAGGGACAGGCTGAAAGGCGATTTCCAGGACAAAGTGAAAAAATTGAATGAATTAACCTCTACACTCGTAAAGAAATGATAGACAACCTGGTTAAAAATATTGATCAACTCAACCAGAAGTATGAAAAATACTCTTTTATGGACAGGTTGGAAAAGCTGTTCGCTGAGTTTGATCATGACAAAATATTGATCTCCTCTTCCTTTGGTACTACCTCGTCAATCTTGTTGCACCAGGTGAGCAAGGTCGCTCCGGATCATCCTGTATACTTTATCAACACGGGCTACCTTTTTGAGGAAACAGTCCAATATAAGAACCGGATCCGGGATAAGTTTGGCCTGACAAACATTGTTGAGGTGGGGCCTAATCAGCAAAAGCATGATTTTACCACCAAAAACGAAACCTATAGGACCAACCAGGATCTTTGCTGCTTTGTCAATAAAGTAGAGCCGATGCAAAAGCTCAAAGAGGGAAAGCAGATATGGGTTTCTGGTATTTTTAGGCATCAGAATCAAAACAGGGCCAAATTGAGAATCTTTGAGCCTAAGGATGACTTGTTGAAATTCCATCCTATCATAGACATGTCCAAGGAAGATGTCCAGCTATATCAGGATGTTTATGACCTCCCCAAGCATGGACTGATTTATCAGGGATATGGATCCATCGGTTGTACGCATTGTACAGCCAAAGGTGATGACCGCGAAGGTCGATGGCTCAATTCCGGTAAGACGGAGTGTGGGTTGCATACCTGATATTCTCAAAACTATCTTTCCCCTGGTCTGTGTCTCACAGACCAGTCATATATAAGCTGTGTCAGGAAACTTTGCTGGTGCCTGTCAACGTGGTGGTAGGTGAAGACGCCTACCATGGTTTTGTGCATTTTTATGCCTATGTTGGTGTTTTCACCAACATGATTGGAAGGTTTTAATCGTTGTGAAAAGACCAGGCTGAAAAGGTTTGTCGTGGGACAGACCTTGGATGAAGTAGGTGAAGACCTACCACGGTTTTTTTAGTATCTATAAAGAAACTTTGCCTATGTTGGTGTTTTCACCAACATGATTTTCCCCTGGTCTGTGACTCACAGACCAGTCATATTGGAATGTCGGTGTTGTTACTGACAAAAAAACCTGATCGTTTCCAATCAGGTTTTTGATTTTTTATAAAGAAACCCCACGTTTCCAGGGGATGAAGTCATGCTGCTTCATCTGAACTGCCTTAGAGGTGACTTCACCACTGGCGATCTTGATCACCTGCTCAAGCATTTCTTCACCCATCTGCTGGATGGTCCTGGTTCCCTCAATCACTGGGCCGGTATTGATGTCGATCAGGTCAGGCATCTTTTCTGCAAGCTTGCTATTGGAAGATACCTTCAGGATAGGTGCTACCGGGTTACCAGTCGGAGTACCCAGACCAGTGGTAAATAATACCACATTCGCTCCGGATCCTACAAGTCCGGTAGTGGACTCCACATCATTACCAGGTGTACAAAGTAGACTCAAGCCCGGTTCTTTGGCGTATTCTGTATAATCCAGGATATCATTGATTGGCGAGGTGCCGCCTTTTTTAGCAGCCCCTGCAGACTTCATGGCGTCAGTGATCAGTCCGTCTTTGATGTTACCAGGAGAAGGGTTCATATCAAAGCCCGATCCAACAGCCTCGGCAGCATTGGAGTAAGCCTCCATCAGACCGGTGAACTTTTTAGCCAGCTCTTTGCTTTTCATTCGGTTGATCAGCTCCTGTTCAACCCCGCACAGCTCAGGGAATTCAGATAGCATCACTTTGCCACCCAGAGCGGAAACCAGGTCTGCACAATAGCCCACGGTAGGGTTGGCGGAGATTCCTGAAAATCCATCAGATCCACCACACTCCAGTCCAATAGTTAGCTTGCTCAGAGGTGCAGGCTTTCTGGTGATCTTATTAGCCTCGGTCATCCCCTTGAAGGTCTGCTTGATGGCTTTTGAAATCAAGTCGTTTTCTGTGCCCGTTCCCTGCTGGTCGAGGATGATCACAGGCTTGTCCTGGTTAGGGTTAATTTCTTTGATGGCCTGAGTGAGCGTCTTTACCTCAGCATTCTGACAACCCAGGCTCAAAACAGTAGCTCCTGCCACATTCGGGTTGTTGACATAGCCGGCAAATAACCTGCACAGTGATTCGGAGTCTTGTCGGGTGCCGCCGCATCCGGCCTGATGCGTGATGAATCTGATCTTGACGTTTTCAAAAACGCCCTGGTTCGTCTTTGGCTGAACACTCTCCAGTGTGACTGTATCCAATGCTGTGTCCAGTGAGTTTTGTTGATAATGATTCACCAGAGAGCTAACCATATTTTCATAGGGGTTATTGTCCTCATACCCCAGGGCTTTTTCGAATGCACTTTTCAACACATTCACATTTCGGTTTTCACAAAAAACCAAAGGAAATACCAACCAGATATTGTCAGTACCTACCTGCCCATCTGACCGGTGATAACCCATGAAAGTACGGTCTTGGAATCTTGAGACATCCGGAGCCTGCCACTCATATTTGGTTTGCTTGTTCAGGTCATACCCCGAAGTCATGTGAGTGACATTGGCTGTGGTAATAGCTTCTCCTTTTCCAATCGGCTGATTGGCAGTGCCTACTACCAGACCATACATGGTTAGGCTGGCACCCTTATCAAAATCATATAAAGCAAACTTGTGTTTTGCAGGGATGTTGTTAACCAGCTTGACTTGGATGTCATTCACGGTCACATCAGTGCCTGCCTTCAAATCAGTAAGCGCAACAGCAAGGTTGTCTGTTTCATTTATAGTAATAGCCTGGATCATGTTTTTTAAAGGGATTTGATTGATGTTAAAACACCTTTTTCTTTAATTTCATTCATATAATTGGTTACCAATGCTTTACAATCACCCAATTTTGTGAGGTCTTCACCCCAAAAGGATTTATTTGAAAGCACCTGGCTGGCCACATCTGTATTGGATGGTCGGTTTGCTTTAAGCTGCTCAAAATAGGCTTCGATATCTTTATCATCGTTGATTTGAAAATCATCAGACAGATAGAGCTCTATCAGGCAAGCCAGAGCAAAGATAAATCGCTTCGGTAAGGTTCCATTGATACGGTAGTAATCTTTTACCGTAGGAAGTATCCTGACCTTATATTTTGAAACCGAGTTTAAGGCAATGCTTTTCAGCTCATGGCGGATGAATGGGTTTTTGAAACGCTCAAGAACCTCGTCTGCAAACTGCTTCACCTCATTCACAGGTAGATTGATGGTCTGGACGATTTCGTCGTACATGGTCTGAAGGATAAATGGACCTACTACATCATCTTCTACATTTTCCCGCACTGTTTCATTCCCTGCCAGTATCCCAACTGGTACCATCGCTGTATGAGAGCCATTAAGGATTCTTACTTTTTGAGTACGATATGGGGTGAGATCTTTAACAAATTTGATGTTTAGACCAATTTCTTCAAGTCCATCAGGAAAAGCAGCTTTGATTTCGGCAGGGCCTTCAATCACCCACAGGTGAAATACCTCTGAAGCCACTACCAGCTGATCTTCGTATCCAATTTTCTGCTGGATTTCATTGATTTCATCTTTCGGATAACCGGGTACAATCCGATCTACGAGAGTATTGGCAAAATAGCAGTGGTCTTCCAACCAATCTTTAAAGCCAGATTCATACTTCCATAAATCAGCATAAGCCAGGATGGCTTTTTTAAGGTTTTCACCATTCTTCTCAATGAGCTCGCATGGGATAAAGATTAGTCCGGAACCCGATGATCCACTGAAATGATCGTAACGGGCCTTTATCAATTGTGTAAGCTTGCCAGGGAATGTTTTTGCCAGCTCATTTTCTTTGGGTAAATCATCTTCTTTGAAGGTGATGCCGGCTTCCGTGGTATTGGACACAATAAACTGAAGGTCTTCATTCAATGCCTGATCCATGTAAGACTGAAAATCATTGAAAGGATTGATCAACTGTTGAATAGAGGTATTGAGACGAATATCATTGATCCGTTTTCCTTTTTGAATCCCACGGACCATGTGGTGATAAAGTCCATCCTGTTTTTGGATCATGTCCACCATCCCGTGCTCGATAGGTTGAACAACCGCGACCCCCGCATTAAACTGTTTCTTTTCATTCAGGACATCGATGGCCCAGTCAACAAATGCCCGAAGAAAATTACCCTCTCCGAATTGTAAAACTTTGATAGGAAGGTTGGCCGGGATGTTGACCGTGTCTCTGGTTAATGCTTTCATAGACGAGGTTTAAATTGCTTATGAACCCGCAATTTATTCAATTTAAATGTTAAGAGGAATGAAAGCGGAAATTGTTGATCCCAGAGCTTATTAAATCAGAACCGGCATTTAACCAAAGCATTGGCTGCTAAATGCTTTTAGAGCAAAATATCTTTTTGTGGGACAAAGGTTTGCTACTAAGCAAGCTCCGGAGTCAGCTCCCGGGAAGCAAAGTATTCAATAGGGCGGTAAGTATAGCTAAAGCCGTCTTTCCTGGAAATAGGCACCTGTGCCCTTACCTGTTGTAAAAAATCAACCGGATCATTCTGGATTTTTGTCAACAGAGAATTGAAACTTTTAGCGATTGGCTTGAGGTAGTTCAACTCAGGGTCCATGGTCAGGAAGAATATTGATCCCGCATTTTCACCATCAAGAAATGTGGTCAGACATGTAGGACGACTCCCGCAAACAATTGCAAAAACAACCCATCGGTCTTTCGATCTGTAAATCTTTCTCGATTTATGAAGATCAATAACATGTGCCAGTTTTCCTCCGGGTTGGTACAGTTCTGTGATTTTTTCAATCCTTTCCGGCTTTAGAAAATGCACAAGAGGCGTACTTTCGCAAGACCATGGCCTTCGGGGAATAAATAACCTGGCTTCATTTATCCAGGTGTAGAAGGTTTTTAGTTCACTGGTATCGTCTAGCTGGTCCAGCCATTTGATGCCAGAAAGATCTTTTGGCTTGCCTAGTAACCTGATCCCATTTCTGATCGAGACATTAATCGGATCCTCAATTACATCTCCCTCTTCATATGCTACTTTAAGGATTGGCTTTGGTTGGGTAAAAAAACGTACAAAATCTCCCAGAACTTGCATCATAGAATTTGTCATTTGGATTAACGGTAAACACAGGGCAAAAAGGATCTCTCTGGGTGGTTTTTAAGGTTGCCCTTTGTGCAATATATTAAAATTTTGGCATTATTCAATGAATAAATATAATAAAACGCACTGACGCTGTAAGATTGAAACAAATTTTATGTTTCTGAATTGTATAACACGGGCATTTGCCCCTTCCATTCATTCCATAAATCAGCATCTGTGACCAATCGTGCCATAAAATTCCCAACATTGATGCGACTGGTTTTTCCTGCATTGAAAAGGGGACTCCGGATTGGGGAGCCGTAGACTTCATAACTGGTTACCTCATCTTGATCAATTAGACTATCCGGGCGGACAACCACCCATGCAACATGGGGATCTTGTTGTCCGATTATTTGCCTGAGGTACTCCGCTGCTTGCTCGTTGTCCGGATGAGGTGGAACAAGTACTCTCAACAATGCTGTAATGAGCTTTTCTCCTAATGAAAAGGGCTCATTCAAATCCTTGTTTCTGTTACCTGCAGTGTTCATTAATACAACCCTGGTTGGTAGGGAAGCAGCATTTTTTCGGATGGCCAGACAGACAAGTTCTATGGCTTCAGTCACCAGTTTTCTGGGTTTTCCATAGATACCTTTCAGATCTGGACGATGACCGAGACATGAGGTCACAGCCTGACAATCACTGAGATGTACTGCCATTTCGGTCACTGATAATTCAGAAATGCTTGCCTGGATGATGATGACGTTTTTGTTCCTAAGCCATGCTTCGGGCAGTCTGTCTGGTGCGCGAACAATAATTTTTACTTTTTGACTCTTAAGTAGAAGTTGCTCCACAAGCTTTCGGCCCGTTGCTCCACTTGCTCCCAGTACTAATGTTGTCATTTTGTTTGATTGAGTTTTCGGGAAGATTATATGAAGTCAGTTTTACTTCATTAAGATTGATTGTGTTCTCATGGATTAGCTCAATTGATTTTTGATATTAGGGTTGATCATTTGCAGGGCTTTAATAAAACCATTAATGTCTTTTGGAGATAAAATCACACTGTCCAGATATCCATACTTAAGTTCAATCCGCTGAATAGAGGGTGCAGGGCTAGATCTATACTTGTGCGTTTTGTTAATTGATTTGATACTGGATATATCAAGTTTAGAATTTAGTATAATCCCGCATCGGATCTCCAGTTCATTTTCATTTTTGATCCTGTAAGTAGTGCAAAAGAAAATACTTATAGTAATAGCAATAATCGGAAGCATAATAGCTATCTGAACAATCACTGCGATGAGTGGTGCCCTATTCAATATGGGGATTGTAAGCACGGCTATCAATATTAACAAGACAGGTATGAATATTTCATATCCGGTTCTAGCTTTGAATGTTTGCAACATGGCCCCCATGATAGGTGTAAGCTAGATGTTTTTACTCACAATACAGTTATGATTGAAAATAAATTTCCTAATTCAAAACCTTCAGGGTTGTTTTGAAAGATTATTTTACCTCGACACCATAATTCTTACCCCTTCGGATTGGTTTTGATACCCAATGCGGCAGAAGTACATTCCATTTCTTACTTTGGAACCTGCAGTGTTTGTTGCGTCCCAGGTAAGGATGTTATCCCCGGCATATTGGGAGCCCCAGAGAATGGTTTTTACCAGCTGTCCGGATGCACTGAGGATATCAGCCTTTACAACGCCATCTTCGGGCAGTTGATAACTGATTGTTGTAAAGTCCTGCATGGGATTTGGATAAGCATTCAGGATACTAAATCCAGTTCCCGGATCCGGTCTTTCGATGACTTTGTGGTCATCAATAAGTACTTCATAGACTCCGGTGCCATGGGTGCCTATGACAAGCCGACCATCCAGGTGACGGTAGTTCATGGAGTTTACCACTGCCCGACCAATGACTTCAGGACTTTCTTTCACCCATTGGGTATTCTGGCCATCTACCTCAGTAGTGCTAAAGAGCCCAACACTGGTACCGACAAATACCATCTGACCTGAAAGTGTAGGGATGATCTCGGCCCATCGAATACTGGGACCGTCACCTGTTCCATCAGGCTCCTCTTCCAGGTTTCCACTGATGTCTTCAAAGCTTTCTCCACCATCAAAGCTTTCAAAGAGCGAGGGCACAAGGTAGTTGGTAATGGCCACAATCAGATGATCCGGATCCTCCGGATCCAGGGCAATACAGCCTATATGGGAACCGGGCACAAAAGCATCCGTATTGAGGAATTCAACCTGCTCATCAAACCTTTCCGAAGCCTGGTCAATTCTTACAAAGTATGTTTCGGGGTTTTCTGATAATAACCATCCTGCTGCATACACACGATCTGTACCGGGGACCGCCGATTTTGCTATAGCTGTGTAGACACCCGTCGACAATTCACTGTCCTCGATGGTTTCCCAGTTAATAGATGTTGGGTCCTGTTTTCCTCCGGGGATCTGCACCAGGTTGTTGTTTCTCCAGATCACATTCCCACCAGCCAGAAACATTCTGTTGTTGTTCATGGGGTCCAGGATATAGGGATTGATGAATAAATACTCCTGGTTTTCTTCTTCCCCGGCACCCGCCGGATCAACGCGGGCATAGGAGGTAAGATTGTTTTCCCCGTTCAACCTCATCCGATAGATCTGACTATTTTGAATCGAGGCATAGTAGAAATTTCTTCCATTGCTTATATAGGAAAAGCCACCATCACCACCCAAGATCCTGGTCCAGGGTGAGTTCTCGATGGGGGCATTTTTTACATAGACTCCATTGTCCTGCATGCCACCAACAATGAAATGAGAAGCTTCGTCCGGTTGTTGGCTTACCTGGTAAAACTGGCTGGTAACAAAGCCATTGTTCAGGCTGCTCCACGTGACAGAGTCTGCCCGATTGTTTTGAGTAAGCCGGATACCCCCATCATTGAAGCTGAGCATCCGGTTGTGGTTTGAGGGATAGTAGAGGATCAGGTGCTGGTCCGGATGATGATTGGGATACCTGGATGCGTCATTATCGGGAGAATACCCGCCAATCCATTTGGTGTTGTTGGTGGAGGTGAACCCGTCTGTAGATCGATACAGGTTTGTACCACCCACATAGACAATGTTCGGGTCGTCCGGGTGGACACTAACGACCATGTTATAAGAAGATTGACTATCAAAGTCGCCTACCTGGCCGCCTAACATGGGGATATTATCACTCAGGTCTGACCATAAGCCGGAAGGAATTTGACCATTCACTTCTGTGATTTCAAGTCTCAGGAGACTCACCACGCTTTCATTGTTGCCCTGTATAAGGAAATAAATGATGTTTCCTGACGAACCAATGACAGTACGTTCTGCGAGGAGAATATCAGGAATAGGTGTGATGCTCACCCAGTTTTCGCCATCCACGGAAAAGTAGATGCCAGCATCCCCGTATCTGTCATTCCCGGAACAGTTGTTTTGGCTCAGGGTAGCCAGGAAATAACCTTCGCTGGTCTGGTGAATATTCGTATAACAGGGAGCATTGACAGCATTCAGGTCGATGGTACCATTCAGATTGAAGAGTTCTTCGCCAAGCACGGCGTTCCAGCTATTTCCTCCATCCTGTGAGCGAAGAATCCCTCCAAAAGAAGCCAAAAACACTTCATCAACGTCGGAGCGGTGGGGGTTGGCCACCAGTGCCCAGTTGTACTGAAATTGACTCCCAAAGCGGCTTTCTTCCGAGTCGTTAGTCGATGCTAGCTGAAACCATGTATTTCCGCCATCAGTAGATTTAAAGACTCCATCACCTCGGAAAGGGGCACTCAGGCTTCGGGGACTATTGCCTACCAGCTCACCGGTGCCAAAGTAGAGGATATCTTCCTTGCCAGGCCGGGTATCCTGTGTCATACAGGTGACGCTGCTGGAAGCATTCGGGTCATTGGTCTGAATCCAGGAGTTTCCTCCATCCGTGGTTTTCCATACACCACCGGAAACACCACCGGCGATGATCACATTTTCATTCCTGATATCCAGTATTGCCGCGCGTGTTCTGCCACCCACATTGAATGGACCGGAAAGTCGATAGACTCTTTCCTCAACCCGGGCTCCATTCACAAACATGTTTCGGCGTTCCGGAATCTGCTTTTGAAATTCCAGTTCCAGCTTTCTCATTCCGGGAGGAATTTCAAGCGTCTGCGGATCTACCAGCTTTTGGTATTCATATTCAAACCGGGCAATGGGGTTTTCCCTGGAACCAACGGATTTCCTGAAGTCAAGCTTAAGCTGATAATTAAATGACCCGGGCAGCCTGGAAGAAGGCTGGATAATGATCAGAAGGACGATAAAGACGAGTAAACTTCTGATCAATTCTATTCGATAACCGTATTGATCTTGTTGACCTTACCTTCCAGCAAAGGTGCAGTAACCGCCCCTTTTCCATCATTGTTTTTGTCACCCTTGCGTGCATCAATAAAATAAGATACGGGTTCCAGGTCAGAAAAAGTTACCCTTCCTTTTTTGTCTGTTTTCAGGCTTTGAATAGGATTTTCGTTGCTTCTGTAATCTGACTCATTCTTGTAAAGGGTGATGGTAGCACCTTCTACAATATTGCCTAGTTCATCAAGTACAGTAATGCGCAACTTGGTTGGTAGGAAATCTGCATGGGCATGGAACGAAGCAATTGTCAGTCCGATGAAAATCAGACCCACAAACAGGGTTGTTATTCTTTTCATATTATTCATTAATTAAATCCTGAAACAAATATTCGACTAATTTGTCAAATTCCTGTGCCTTCTGATATTTTCTGTCGCTATAAATATTGGCTGTGTATTTGACATAACTTGGCACATCATCAATGGCGATATGTTCTATCAGGATATTTCCATATTGCTGATCGATGATTTTTTCATTACCTACGCGAGGTTTAAGGTAATGTTTCTCTTTTGACTCAATAACACCATTTTTTTCTACTACCGTCAGGTCACTGTTCGCGAGTTTATAATCCAGAGATCTTGTTCGCTCATACAACCAATCAAAGAGAAATTTGAAGTCGATGGTCCCAATCTCTTCATGATAGGAAATGGCAAAACCATTGGCATGCTGCGAAATAAGTAAATGAATGGAGGGTAGCTTATCGATGGCTTGTTGCTTAAGCACATAGGAGCTGTATATGTCTTTGGCTAATTCCTTGAAGTCATCTGATTGTATGCGCTCGTTGTAGGCATTCAGGTACTTTTCACTCCTGTCTATGACTTCATTTACAAGGATTTTGGGTCCTTTGGATTGCTTTCCAAACAATTGCCTGTATACCTGATCAAAGTAAGACATGCTATCGTATTAGGGTGATGGATCCGTATTGTTCCTGTTCCTGACCGGGGGCCAAAGAGCTGGTAAATTTCATGATGTAGGCATATGTTCCGGGAGGCGAAAGCGCATCCCCAAAGTAACCGTTCCATCGAAAATTCTTGTCTTCTGATCTGAAGATCAGCTGGCCCCACCGGTTGTAGATAAAGATCTCGAAAGACTCTACAAAGTCATTGGGGAAGACAAAGAACTCTTCGTTCATTGCATTTCCATTAGGGCTGAATGCATTTGGTGCAAATATGGTCAACAGGCATTCCGTAGAGATGGTGAGGCTTACGGTATCGGTTTGTAAACAGAAGGGTGCATTTACTTCCCTTGCCTCTACAAAGTATCTTCCGGTATCCAAACCTGTCACGAAAATATTGGTGGAGGTAGAAACATTGCTCTGGCTAAAGACATTGAGTCCTGATGAATTAATGACGTTGACATTAACTGCACTGGGCACAACATTTCGGAATCCGATGCTTATCTCGGCATCGCTGGAACATCTGTTAATCGCCAACGCTTCCATATCGAAAGGCGCGTCATCTTCTACCTGAACCACATTCACTGAGTTACATCCGGTTACCGTGTTGGTCACATTCAAAGAATAGCTTCCGGAAGAAAGCCCCGTCAACAAC
This sequence comes from Cyclobacteriaceae bacterium, assembly GCA_965228595.1. Classification (GTDB taxonomy): domain Bacteria; phylum Bacteroidota; class Bacteroidia; order Cytophagales; family Cyclobacteriaceae; genus UBA7330. Next base: position 3,654,809 of record OZ245828.1, read on the forward strand.
GGAGGCGTTCCGGGTCCATCAAAGGCAAAAGGACCTTGTGAAACCGGACCATTGATGGTATAGGTAAATGACCCTGGTGTATTGATCGAAAAATCGATGGTGCCATCCGCATTTCCGCAAGTAGATGGAGTGATCGAATTGGTTGTGATGGATGCTTCCGGCTGAATGGTTATGGTGACACTGTCTTGTCCCAAACAGCCAGAAAACGGATCAATGATGTCCACGCTGTACACAAACGTTCCGGCGATCTGTGTATTAACGGATTGTGTTTCATTGGTGCCAACTTCTATGCCATCGACGTACCAGGTGAAATCGGCTCCCGCGTTGCCTACACTTAAATCCGGTACGGTGTCTCGCTGGCAGAAGGACCGGTCTGCCCCCAGTTCCAGGTTCGGTCGCCCATCCCCAATAAAGACCGTAACAGTGTCGGAGGCACAGCCATCCGTGTTGGAAATGGCTACATCCACAATGGCTGGTGCAGTAAAGGTTACTGACCTGGTGGTATCCCCGGTTGACCAGTAATATCTCAGGTCCGGGCGGTCTACATCCCAGGCATTGAGCGTCAGGCTACCGCCGCACAGAGCAGTGTCGGATGGAACCATGGGAAGCTCAGGTATGGTGTAAACAGTGATGGTATCCCTGAAGATAGAATCCACATCACACCTGTTTCTCAAAGTCAGCGTAACAATGTATGTGGTATCATTTGTATAAATGTGTGTGGTGTCCGGATCTGTAGAAAAATCCGTTCCGGTACCATCCCCGAAGTCCCAGGCATACGTCTCTATGTAAGGATCTCGGCCAGCAGCTGTAAATGTTGTTGGTTGGCCTACACAGGCAGTGGTGATGCTCATGCCGGGAGGAGGAGGGGTCATACCCTGGAATTGGACAAAATTAGGCAAACCAAGCCTGCTGATTCTTCCCGCCAGATTAAAGCCTGCGGCAACGACCGATGCACCGTTATCATTCCCATCGGGCGTTTGGATGGTAAGGAGGTCCGGGCTATTATCAATCGCACCATAGATCACCCCATCCGGGCCAGTCTGGAGGGCTCCCAATACACCTCCCTGGCCACCATAGTCAAATTTGGACGCTTCAATATCTGCAACTTCGGTAGAGGTTCCCAGGCTGTCCAGGTCGAACTGCATCAACTTGGAGCCACCACCAATGGTGGAGACGTACATCCGGTTTCCTCCTGCTGAGATTTCAATGCCGTATGCCTGATTACCGACCGGTTCACCGATATCAATGGTGCGCCCGTTTGTAATGACTCCTGTAGCAAAATCATAGTCACAGATTTCTACTCCATTCGATGAACTGCTTCCACTGGCTGTGGCGATGATGCCCGCTACAGGGGAAATTTTCATGTAACCACGACCAGTGAGCTGATCCTGATAGGGGTCATTTTCTCCAGCTACTGACCAAATAGGGGCAGAGATGCCTTCAGCGATAATCTGATAGGCCCGGAACACATTGTTTCCAAATTCATGTGAGATCACTAAACTGTTGGCAGTGAATCCTGAAGCAGTCAAACGTTCGGTAATATCGTTTGCAAGCACATTGTTTTTACTGATGACTTCTCCACGAGCTGTATCACCTTTCATATCCACGATGGAATATTTTAGCTGGTAATCAAAGTCACCATACACTTCTTCGGTGGTGAAGATCCAATAGAGTGTAGCATCGTCAGCAAAAGGAATAATAATCGCAGATTGTGCAGCCGTATTCTCTCCACCTATGTTCGTACCATTGAGCATGACGTTGTGTTCTTTGTTCCAGACCGTGACCCCATCTGTATAAAAGAGCAGCTGACCGCCAATATCAGATATCGTCGCACACCCCTCCGGGGAGAGCATCATATTGGCATCCGCGAGCGGGGTGGGTGGCGTCGTATTGAAATCTATCCCCGCCATCTCTCCAAAGTACCATTGATTGGCTACCTGGTTGGCTACACCATATTCCGTAACAATTATTTCATCAACGACCGGGCATCCATTAGGTCCCGTGGCTTCCACCCAATAGGTTCCAGCTGTATCAATGGTAATAATTTGGGATGTTTCTCCAGTGCTCCAGACATATTTTACCGCTCCTGCACCTGCATCCAGGTCCAGTGTTTCATCCACACATATGGTGGTGTCATTCCCCAGGTCTACCGTGAAAGTGCTGTCAGGAATGTCAATGGGTTTGTTAATTGTTCCTATTCGGCCATTTAGTTCCACAGTTAACCTAACAAAACTTCCCCCTGCTGCTTGAAAGGCGTATACTGGAGAGGCAGCTGTTGATGTATTGCCATCCCCAAAATCCCAGAAATAGCTGGTGGGGATTGGGTCAACGATTGGAACAAATTTTGTCGCATTCATGAAACAACTGTCATAGTAGTTGAAGTCAACAGTCACGAATGCTGGCATGAACTCCGGTGCAAAGGCCGGGAACTGCCGCCCGTTATAGTCTTCATCAAATACCAGGCTGTCGTAAACCGTGAGTGCTGCTACACTATCAGCAAAGTCGATACGCCCGAGCCGAAAAGGCCCCCCGTTGGTCAGTTGATACAGGTGGTAGATCTTGTCGTCGATGCCTCGTTTCAACCCCCAGCTTCTGTCAAATGAATAGGGTAGAATGTTATTCACTGCAGCCAGTGTATCCTGGGTGTCATATTGGTATAGCTCCCCTGGATTGGTGCCATCGCCATTTCTGGAGAGGTAAAGTTTTGTCCCATCGGCTGACCACTCCAGGTCATAGACCACATCTGGTCCGCTATCAGGGAATCCGGTGTTTAGTACCCTTCTATTAAAAGTAAGTGTACCCGTGTCAGGATCAAAATCCAATAGCTGGATGTTTCGGTTAGCTGCCCGGCTGGCCACTGCCAGGGTGAGGGAGCCTGGATGAAAAGCAAAAGCCGATGCCTCGAAACCCGGAACGGTCACATTCACAAAGTTAAAGGTTTGTGTAGAGTCGATACCCCCGGCATTGATTGCAGTGACCAAAAAGTCAAAAGTGTTCCTGTTTTGGGTGATCAACCAATAGGTGTCTCCGGTGGTACCTTCGATGATGATCATGGCTTCGGAAGGATCCGTGAGCCCCATACCCAGGTTGGCCTGGGTCAGATCTCCTAAAGGATATTGTGGTACACCACTATTTCCAGTGATGGTGGCATCGACTATACTGTATTGTATTTCATTGGGTCCGGTAGTTCCGGGATTGGTAAAGAAGTAAAATCTTCCTGTGCTATCAGGGATTGGGCAGGTAACCACTGGCTGATTGATGGAAGGATTTCCGTTGAGGGTGGTACCTCCGGCAATAGCGGGAAGCAGTTGGTGAGAACCGTCATATATCCTTTGTCCGTCACTGTAAAATTTCAGGTTTCCGGTAATTTGATCACTGACCACTCCGGATCCACCAGTACCGAAAACAGGGTTTTGAAAGTCGAATGACTCAGGATCCCGACCATTTTTATCAAAAATAAAATGCTGGTTAGAGTTACCAAAATACCACTGAGTCTCTACAATGTCCTGAGAAAAAACGGCCAGGGAAGCAAAAACTCCCAAAATAAAAATTACACCTGAATAAAATTTTGACATATAATCCTTAAAACATCACCACCAATATACTTGTTCACTACATGAAACAAAATTAAGGTAAAATACTAACGCCTTACTTTTCGTTACATTACGTAGTTTAGCAGTTTTATTGGACAATTATTACTCCAGTTGAATAGATCAAACAGGTTATACCATTTAGCTTCAGGCTGTGTCTCCTTTTGGGTGGTGGTGTTTTCGCTTGTGAATATAAATAATTTACAGGCACAGGACCCACAGTTTTCACAGTATTATGCAGCGCCCATGTACCTCAATCCCGGATTGGTAGGTATCAACCAAAAGGGCAGAGCAGGTATCAACTACCGCAATCAGTGGCCTTCGATTGCAGCCAATTTCGAGACCTATTCTTTTTCCATGGAATACAATTGGGAGGATTATTTTAGCAGTGCCGGGATCATTGTCAATACAGATAGAGAGGGAATTGCCGGATTGCAGTCTACGAATGTGGGATTACAGTATGCTTACCAGGTGAGGCTCAATTACCGATGGACCTTCAGGCCGGGGATTGAGTTTTCCTATTACTGGCGTGATATCAATTTTGATCAGCTCACCTTTGGCGATCAGTTTGACCAGACCGGGCAGGTTAGACCCACTACAGGGGAAACATTCGACACAGGTCTGAGTGCAAGATTTTTTGATATGGCCCTTGGGGGAATTGTTTTCAATCCCAGTGCCTGGCTGGGCTATGCCATGCATCACGTGCTGGAACCCAATCAGTCCATTGCCGGGGGAGATTCTCCGTTGCCACGGCGGATCAGTATTCACGGTGGATATAAAATACCCTTTACTGCGATCAATAAGCGGGCTACTCTGAATCCGGAAGGAAGGGAGCGGAGCATGACACCTTCAGTGAATTACCGGATCCAGGGTGAGTTTGATCAGCTGGACCTGGGGCTCTATTTTACTTTGGAACCCATCTTGCTGGGAACCTGGTACAGGGGCATTCCCATCCGTTCGGTTGACGGCGTAGCCAACAGTGAGTCGGTGATTTTTATGATTGGATTCAGTAAAAAGAACTTATCTATCGGGTATAGTTTTGACTATACCGTGTCTGATCTGGGGATCAGAAGTGGTGGGGCACACGAAGTATCCATTGCCTATTCTTTCAGCCTGGCAGACCCCAGAAAGCCTCCAAAGAACGTTCGAGAGCTAAGCTGTCCGGTACCTTTCATCTTCTAAGCGCTCATTTCCCTTATCCTGTTAACTTTGCGCCTCATGAACAACGAGGTGATATTGATTCTTATGCTGGTCATTGTATCGGCAGATTATGCGTTAGAGCGAGTACTATCCATTCTCAATGCCAAAAGTGGTAAAAAGCCCATTCCCAAGGCGTTGGAGGGTATTTATGATGAGGAGAAATACCAAAAATCACAGGATTATAATCAGACCGTCACAAGATTTGGCAACATCACCGCTTCGTTGAGTTTTGTGATCACCATTGCAGCACTTTACTTTGGCTGGTTTGGACTGCTGGATGAGTGGGTACGGGGATTTTTCAGCCATGAGATTGTCATTTCCCTGGCTTTCTTTGGAGCCATATTCGTGTTCTCAGAGATTACCGGCACACCTTTCTCCTATTATAAAAATTTTGTGATTGAGGAAAAGTTCGGGTTTAATAAGATGACAATCAAAACTTTCTGGATGGACAAGCTCAAAGGTTTGGTGATCACTGTGTTGATCGGCGGATTGTTGATCGTGGCCCTGCTTTATCTGGTGCAAGCCATGGGCGAGGGCTTCTGGGTATATTTCTGGGTGATCATCACAGCGTTTGTACTGTTTATGAATGTCTTCTACACCTCCTGGATATTGCCCTTGTTCAACAAGCTGACCCCCATGGAGGATGGGGAGCTTTATCAGGCGATCAAAGGGTATAGTGAAAAGGTGAATTTCCCACTTAGCAACATTTTTGTGATGGATGGCTCCAAGCGATCCAGCAAGGGGAATGCCTTTTTCAGTGGCTTTGGGAAGCGCAAGAAAGTTGTGCTGTTTGATACGCTGATTGAGAAGCACACCGTTGACGAGCTGACGGCCGTCTTTGCTCATGAGGTCGGGCATTTCAAGAAGAAGCACATTGTATTTACAACGGTTGTGAGCATCCTCACTACGGGGCTGATGCTATTCCTGCTGTCCCTGATGATTGACAACCTGGAAGTGAGCCTAGCGATGGGTGGAGCTGTCTCAGCCATCCATCTCAACATCCTGGCCTTTGGTATTCTGTTTACTCCTGTTTCCAGGGTCCTCGGCATCCTCAGCAATCTCATGAGCCGAAAATACGAGTACGAAGCCGACCGCTATGCCGACGAGACGTATAGTGGTAAGCCCCTAATCACTGCTTTGAAGACCATGAGCAGCGACCACCTGACGAACCTTACCCCGCATCCAGCCTATGTATTTCTAAACTATTCCCACCCGACCCTATTGCAAAGGATGGAGGCATTGGAGGGGAAAGGGTAAGTAATGCCAGTAGGTGAGATAATTTCCGTGAAAAATCATTAGATTTACTATAAGGGTATATAACAGGTAAAAGTGAAGCGTTCACTTTACTGAATTGTTGTAGGGCATTTGCCAACAAATTATGATTTGTAGGTAGATATAATAGTAGTGGCTATGGTCAGAAAGTTTCTTCTTTTTTTTATTCTGCTAGCGATATTTTCCCAATGTAATGATTCTGAAGTAGAAGAATTAGATCCAAATACTTTTGCTGAAATAGAGGAAAACTATGGGATACATGTAATGTATGAGTATTCAGAGCGTTTCTTTCCGTATGATTGGTTGCAACCCCCAATATCTGCCTATGGTCATCAAATAGATTATTTTGAGGTAGGAAGGATGGAACCAATCATAAATGATTTCCTTGAACAATATTCCTATGCATTTCTTCAGGTGAACTTGCATAAAATCCATCTATTGAAAAGATTGTATTTCTACGATAGAGAGAATCATGGTGGGGGCTACAGTAAGACAGATATATATTTAATTGTTCATGCCCAAGATTACGATTATCTATTGGGAAAATTACATCATCTATTTTCACGTATGCTATATAGAAATTATGGCCCCAACTTCTTTCCCACAAAAGAGTGGAGTGCAATTAATGATTCAGAATTTAAGTACGGTGCGACTGAAGCAATTGATTTAAGTACCGAAGAACGAAGGACAAAAGGACTTTTAGAGCAAGCGTCCGTCTATTCAATTGAGTCTGACTTTAATGTGTTTGTTAATTGGATATTCACTAAACCTGAAAAATTGCAGGAAATATGCGAAAAATACGATAAGATAAGAGAAAAATACAATTTAGTAATTCAGTTTTATGACCAAATGAATTCAGGTGTTGAGTTCTGAAGTGAAGGAATGTCCTCTAGAAAGAGCTAGTAATTATGCACACACCTGCTAGTTAGTTTTCCATTGTTTTTCTGGACGTTGCATTATGGAAAGATTTTGTAGATATCTTTCCGATGTGCAACTCTTGCGAACTCCACTAACTCCACAGAAACAAAAACTCCAACTCTGTAATCTCCGGAACGAATTCGAAAGGCATCGTCATAACCGGTTAACTTTTTAACTCCAGGAATTTCAGTGATGTTTTTGACTTCCTTGACCAAATCAATTATTTCAAGGATTGCCTGATGATCTTTTGGTTTCTTTATTTTATCGAGATCCTTGCTGAAATTCTTGAGATAGGCAACTTTCAAGTGGCCTTCAGTTTTTTCATGATCTCATCTTCGGTCACAACTTCAGAACGATCAACGTCCCTCATCATAACTGATAAACCCAGGTCTTCCAATTCTTCGTCGGACAGCACTTTGGAGCGCACACCTAACTTATTCAGCAACTCAGAAATGAACTGGAGCTCTTTTTGACTTTTTGGGCTAACAACTATGGAACTCATATATCAAAGATAAATAAATTTAAAAATTGAAGCTAACAAAATTGGATAGCGGCGAATGGTCAACGCAATTTCATCGCCATTTGCCTACGAGCTCACCACTAAATCTCCTCTTGGAACGAAAGGATTTTCAGACATTCTGACACTCCGACAATCCAGACAGATCAGTGAATTTACCCGTTGCATATCAAAGCAGTTTTAGCTAGTTTAGTTTTTTATTGCATCAAGGTGGCCACTTCCTGTGCGGTACCCAAAAAACCAATGAGAAACATTTTAATTCTTTCAGTATCATTGATTCTTTCGTGCTCTAAACCAAAGGAATTAGGCAAGGGAAGTTTTAACATTCAGAATGCTCAAGCCCATCATCGATCTAACATTTACCCAATTGTAAAATTGGATAAAGAAACTTTTTCGTTTAACGAACCGATTACTGGGCAGCTTTATCTTAACGATGAAACAATGTTTCATGAAATAGCCAATGAATTGAATCTTAAGTATTCAAGAACATATTATTACTTTCCAAATGAAGATTATAGCAATCGTCAAAAAATAGGTGAAGGATCTGAAAAAATTGAATTCAAAATCACCCCAACAAAAAGGATGAAAAATCAGAATCCTGGAACCACAATTTTTGGGATCTACGCATCATTCATAAACACTGATACCAGATACGACACTGCATTCCTAACAGAGGTAGAAATAAAATGGGAGTGAAAAGGCGGCTACTAATACCGGTACGGGATATGATTCTCATTTGACACTTAGGATGGAGTATTTGCTGCATCCAAAAATTTCAGAAGTCAACAGGAACAGCTGGTAAGGGGAGACTTTTTTATCCATTGCATCTCAAGACAGGATTAGCTAGTTTAGTTTTCTTGTCTGGGCGAGTGACCACTCGCTCTATCAGGTCGATACCATGATAATTAACCTAAACTTTCAACCCAAACCCGCTATTAACATTTCACCCCATGCATAAATTACCCAAACCACGTTTTCTCTACCTTTTTCTGTCATGCTCATTGATGCTAGTTACGACACTCGCTTACGCCCAAAATAGCGAAACCCATACCACGCCTTCCTTATTACTTGGTCAGGGCGATCAACTTCCGCGGGTGAAAGCGGAGATTGCAGCAGGCAACCCGGTGTTTGTGGCAGCCCTGGAAGAAATCGTCGAAGAAGCCGATGCCGTGTTTGAAAAACCTATTGTCAACGTAGTGGATGAGGGAGCCCTGCCACCGAGTGGCGACCCACACGACTACTACAGCTATAGCCCTTATTGGTGGCCAGATTCTGAAAACCCGGATGGCCCCTACATTTGGCGCGACGGAGAAGTAAATCCTGATCGCTATACTTCAGACGTCTCGCGGCTTGAAGCCATGGTTGATAGAGTCACATCGCTGGTACCCGCCTGGTATTTCACCGGCGAAGATCGCTATGCGAAAAGCGCTGTCGAACAACTTCGTGCCTGGTTCCTCGATCCTGCAACGAAGATGAATCCCAATGTGCAGTTCGGCCAGAAACGCCGTGGTCACAATTATAATAGCCCCTCGGGAGTCCTGGAGGCATGGCGCATGCATTGGGTGATCGATTGCGCGATCTTACTGGAATCCTTTCCAGGCTGGACAGAAGAAGACGCAAACGCATTGCGCAGCTGGTTTAGCCAGTTCGCAACCTGGATGGTAGAAAGCCCTGAAGGTATCGAAGAGTCCATGCAACCGAACAACCATGGTACCTGGTATAATGCCCAACTCATACTTTATGCACTCTATGGCAAAAACTTCGACCTGGCGCGCAAACAACTTGACAACATGCCTACACGCATTTTTTCCCAGGTCTTCATCGATGGACGCCAACCGCAGGAGCTTATCCGTACCCGATCGCTCAACTACAGCATTTTCAATGCCCGGGCGCTAATTACTGTGGCTCGCCTCGGTCGCCATCTCGACTACGACCTCTTTGCCTATCGCAGTTTAGAAGGCCGTTGCATCAGGCTCGCTGTCGACTATATGACACCATTTATCCTCGGTGAAAAAGAATGGCCTATTCAGCAAATTCGGCCCCACAGCAATGGAAGCGCTGCTCAGTTATACTGGGAGGCGGCGCTTGGATTTCAGGATAGCGAATACGCCAATGTGCTACGTAAACTACCAGAATCTCCTCTTCCATCACCCATCGTGCAGTTACTCGATCCACTGCCGGAAGGCTGGTAAACCTTGCATGTCTACCAAATATACACGGGTCATTCTGTGTCTTTATGGAAGTGTAATCGCATCGTTCAGGCAAACGCTTTCATAACCATTTATTACTTTTATGGCCATAGCCTGCCAGCTGGATTTAAACCAATAAATAACATTCAATAATTGCTAAATGGAAGGGGATGACATCAAAAGAATATCAAGGCTGACTTCCATTCTAACGCAGCTTCAAACCAAAAGAAGTTTGACAGCCGCAAGCCTCGCTGAGAAATTTGGTGTCAGCAGACGAACCGTTTATAGAGATATCAAAGCATTGGAAATGGCAGGTGTTCCTATTTTGGTAGAGGAAGGAAAGGGGTATGCATTGATGGAGGGATACAGAATACCTCCGGTCATGTTCACGGAAAAACAGGCAAACGCGCTGATACTGGCCGAGCAGTTAGTATTGAAAAACAAGGATGCATCCTTTGTTCAGGATTACTCGGAAGCTATTGATAAAATCAAGTCTATTCTCAGATATACTATCCAGGACAAAGCGAATCTGCTTGCTGAAAGAACCCGATACGACGAGGCATTAAATCGAGAGAGAAATAGCAGCAATTTGTCAGATCTGCAACATGCGCTCACAAATTACTTCCTGGTAAAAATCGAGTATGTCAATAAGGAGGGTAAAACGACTAGCAGAGAGATCGAGCCATTTGCCATATTGAGTGCGGAAAATTGGTACCTGATAGCCTGGTGTCGATTACGTAAGGAATTTCGATTTTTCCGGCCGGATAGAATTCAAAAAATGGAAGTGCTATCAGAAAAATTTGAACCTCATAATTTGACGTTGCAGGAATATTTTGATAAAAATCAATAATACTTACTGACCCTTGACATAGGGCTGTCACCGCCCGGTTTTACGTTTGTATCAAAATTTTCAAATAAGAAGAAAAATGACAAACGTAACTAACACAATACTGAATCCAATCAAGTTTCCAGAGCCCCAAATGATTCCAGTCAATGGAGTAGTGCTTGAAGTATTTGAGGCAGGTAAACACAATGCAGGAAAACCTATCGTACTCTGCCATGGTTTTCCGGAGCATGCGTTTTCATGGCGTCATCAAATTCCGGCACTTGTCACAGCTGGTTACCATGTGATTGTTCCAAACCAACGAGGTTATGGAAACTCATCTTGCCCGACCGAAGTTACAGCGTATGACATAGCACACTTAGCAGGTGACCTGGTTGCATTACTCGATTATTATGGATATCAGGATGCAACATTTGTTGGTCATGATTGGGGGGCAAATGTTGTTTGGAATCTTGCACTAATGTATCCGGAACGTGTAAATAAAGTAATAAATCTGGCCTTACCTTATCAAGAGAGAGGAGAAAGGCCCTGGCTTGAATTTATGGAAGAGGTATTTGGTGAGGACTTCTATTTTGTTCACTTTAATAATCAGCCGGGGGTAGCAGATGCTATAATGGAAGAGAACACAGCTCAGTTTCTCCGCAATCTATTTCGCAAACAGGTGCCTCCTGCACCACCAGCACCAGGCATGTTAATGATAAATCTCGCCAGAGCAGAAAAACCACTTGGGGAACCTATCATGGATGAGAGTGAACTGGCTGCGTTCATTTCCGCATTTCAGACATCAGGGTTTACAGGGAGCATAAACTGGTACAGAAATATGGACCGCAATTGGCGTTTATTGGCAGATGTAAAGCCCAGAATTCAGCAACCTACCTTGATGATATATGGTGACCAGGATTTGATCCCAAAGTCTGAAAGTCTAAAAGATTTCGCACCAAATTTAGATGTAGTTAGTTTAGACTGTGGTCATTGGATCCAGCAAGAAAAACCAGAAGAAACAAATCAGGCGATTTTAAAATGGCTGGAACAACAGAATACCTAAAAAGAAATTTAACCTGAATTATGCAATAGGAAATGTGAACACAAAGTAGGAGACACTTCTGTTGATGAGGCAATAAGGGCATTTACCCGTTGCATCTCACGGTAGATTTAGCTAGTTTAGATTTTAAATATCTGGAGAGTAGAATCAATCATATTTATGCACATTGATCGCACCAAATACAAAGTCTGGGATGGTAAAAACCTGAATGTGATCATTTGGAAGATCAATCCTGCTTTGGTATTCAATGAGTTGGTATTGGGGCAAAGGATTCCGAAAATCACATTGTTTGATAATACTTCGGATAAACCACTGATCGAACGAACCTATATTCCATGTCCACATTGTGAGACATACCATGACGGAAGGACCTGGTCCTGGCAGAATAAAACGGCCGCTAAAAACTGGTTTGGCTTGTATTGCCCGGATTGTGGTGATGTAATACCATGCATAAGAAATTGGATGGCAGGTCTAATATTGACTTTAACTTATCCGCTTTGCTTCTGGTGGATTAAAACCTGGAAGCAATCCTGGCTGGACGAACAGCCTTCACGCTACGTCAACATTAATGTTGAACTAGTTGAGCACAAGCAAGTCAACTGGATCAAGTTAGGGTTACTTTGGGGTGTACTCATGTACCTAACTATGCTGTTGCTAAATCCTTTGCTGCTTGGAAGGGACTATAAGCTTGTTGATTTTATTGTAGGGATCCCTATATGGCTGGCAGGAGGATTGATGTTTGGCTGGCTCATGAAATGGTGGATGAGGAGAAAAGCGAAGAAGCTGAAAATTAATAATTTTTAGCCCATTGAGAGCATACCATTTATCGGTTTTAGGTTTAAACGAATCTGCTACAAAAGCTGATATCAAATCTTCATATCGGTTGCTATCAAAAAGGTATCATCCGGACATCAATAAGTCTCCCGATGCCCATGAGCAGTTTATTCGGGTTAAGGAAGCCTATGAGTACCTGACAAAAAAACCAATATATGAAGAGCCTCGGATATATTATAATGAAGAGCAGGCTGCCAGAGAACGTTGGAGGAAGGAGTACAGAAGGAAAGCCAGGGAAAATGCCTTTGAGCAGCAACGGCTTCAGCGCGAACTCATCAATCGATTGGTATCCTGGTTTAAACCTGTTGCGATTGGGATTTTGATTTTTAATTCTCTATTAATCCTTGATTACATCCTGCCATTTCGCAATCATGAACAAAAAATAAAAGGAATAAACAGAGTCTATGAAAATGCAGGATACAGGACTAGTAGTAGAGCAGTATACAGGTATGATGAAATGCTTTTTGATGATTTTACCATGCGTTTCGATCAAGGTGAGGTGATTGACCTTGATCATTATGACAAGGCGGTGGTCGAAGCAACCATTATTTTTTCCAAGCCCATGTACGTTGAAATTACAATAGATGGAAAAACGGAAAGGCATAAACAGATTTATAATATTTACTACGTCTTTGGTTATCTGATCCCCATTATGATGGCTATGGGTGTTTGCTTTTTTAAGTTAAGAAGGCCAATGCATAAACTCAACCTGTCCGTTGTGCTCTTTGTATTTTCTGTGATTCAACTCATTTTGTACTTTTTATGACTTCATTTACGACTCACTTTTCAAAACCACTTCTACCAGTCGCTCGGCTGCGTCAGGCTGCGTCGAGTGACTAAGTATATTGAAGGCCTCTGGCCGGTGTTAGAAATAGATCATCCATTCACCTATCCGTGGCATTTCAATTCAGGATTTTTTAAATTGTATTTTCAGATCAGAAAGGAACAATAATCCAGGATAAACAGAATAAGTGGTCTTTAAGTGAAAGAGGAAACAATAAATATGGCATTCTATCGGCCTGAAGATTGGCAGAGGCTCCTCTCCATCGCTGATGACAGAGAAAAACTCCACAATACCTGGGATGAGTGGCATCAGGAATATCAGAAATCAAGAAAATTTTTAGCGTCTGAAGGTTTTGAGGTCAATGATGTTGTGGTTGACATCGATAAATTGATTGGCTTTTGCTTTCAAAATGGCATCAGAAATGACGGAAAAGCGAGATCCCAATTTGTATCTAACATTGATTCATCAAATTAGTATTTGATCATAATCAGGTTTAATCACTACCACTAGTGAATAACACCTTTATAACCACCTTTCCCTTTACGTATAGCTATGAATTGCATTGCCCATAGCTATGCATCGGTCAATGTATAAGCAGCAGTAGTAGAAACGATATATATCTTTTTATAAAATGATATATATCAAAATATAAAATGATATATATTAAAATTAGAAATGGTATATATCATTTTATTAATGGATAACTACTTGTGAGGCAAATATGAACCATGTACGAAGCTTTTTGTAGTTATGAATACAGTTCCTGTTAACTATTAGAACTCGCTTCCTGCCCTCATTGGTGTTTTCACCAATGAGTAAAGCTTGAAATAACATGTGCAGCTAAAAAATCAAGTCCTGCTGTTATGCCTGGATCAGTTTATCGTTATTTACTATAAGATGACAGCAAAAGACTTTGAAGACCAGGTGCTAGTACTTTCAGACAGGGTGTATCCAATGGTTGCCCGGATGCTGGAAAGCAAAGAGGCTGCAGAAGACGCTGTTCAGGAGATCATGATGAAGCTATGGGATCGGCGGTCAGGAATGATTGATCACCCCAACATCCCCGGGCTTGTGTTCCTGACAGCACGCAACCACTGCCTTGATCAGTTGAAAAGAAAACGGCCACTGACAGCATCCTCCGAACATCATCTTTCAATGGCTGAGTACGAGAACGGACACGACCTGATAGAGTGGAAAGAATTAGCAACGATTATTGAAGGCATCATAGCTGAGCTTCCGGCCAGACAAAGTGAGGTCATACTCATGCGGGATATTGATGGTTTGGAGTTCAGTGAAATAGCGGGTGCCACAGAACTTAAGGTCGAGCATGTCAGGGTTTTGCTGTCAAGAGCCCGAAAACACGTAATGGAAAAACTAAGAAAAATCTATGGTTATGAACAAAAAGCACATGGATGAGATTCTAAATAAATATATGGCAGGGGAAAGCACACTCAAGGAGGAAAAAGAGCTTCTAAAGGTGGATCATGCTGACCCTGAAATAGCGGACTGGTCGATGTTTGTAAAAGCAAAAAGGATCAATACTCCGGATGGATTAAAGGATGAGATCCTCACCCGAATACAAGCCCGAACAAAGCGCAGAAGGTGGCTTTATGCAAGCACCGGTATTGCAGCAACAATAGTCTTGATACTGGCCGTGATGTTTGAGCCGCAGGAGCGGGGTTTGATGAGTGAGAACGAAAAGCAAGTGCTGCTAAGCGAGGTCTTATCCATGTTTCCGGAAGCAGAAACAGTGGATTCAAAAAAAGAGATCCTGTATGAAGATGAATTAATCGTCATTTATATTGTATCAGATCAGGATAAATCAGGCACAAAGTCGCCTTAAATTTTAAAATAAACAAAGTATGAAAAAAGCAATCTTAATATTGGGGATTTTCTGTCTTTCACTGGCACAAACTCAGGCACAGGATAAGGTAAAAGTCGAATTAAAAGATGGTCCGAAACCGGATATCTACATTGATGGGAAAAAGTATGATTATGCAATATTTGAACTATTGGATCAAACTAAAATTGAATCGATAGATGTCATAAAAGGAGACCAAGCTCTGAAAGAATACAATGCAGAAAATGGAGTAATTCTTGTCGTGACAAAACAATCGGGTGTGCAGATTAGGAAGGCTGAAAAAGATACAACGGATATCAAGGAAAAGCCACTAATCATCATTGATGGGGAAATTGCTAATGAGGATGATTTAGTCATTATGAATCGTGAAGACGTTAAATCCATTAAGGTACTGAAGGGCAAGGAAGCAATGGATCAGTACAATGCTCCTAATGGTGTGGTTATTATTACAACAAAACAAAAGTAATTTCAACAACCTTTGATATTCAAAACAGGTAAGCTATCGTAGAATGACGATTTCCTGACAACTGAATGCTGGTTAAGATGACAGATTATCTCCATCAAATATTACCACCAGAAAAGGCCACTGAGTTAATAGAGATCAGCAGCCGGGAAACCGTCCGGTCAGGAAGTTATTTTATCAGGCAGGGGGAGGTTCCCAGAAAAGTTGCTTTTGTAGTCTCCGGACTTTTCAGGTATGTATACATCACTGAAAGCGGAGATGAGTATACGAAAAGCCTGATTCAGCAAGGGAGCTTTATCAGTTCATATTCAGCCATGATTACGGAATCGCCTTCACACTTCTATATTCAGGCGCTGGAAGATGCTGAAGTACTTAAAACCCCTTATTTGAAGCTGAAAGCATTGCTTGATACCGATCCTTTTTGGGTAAAATTTCTGCTGAAGTTTGTCGAGAAGGGTTTCATTACCAAAGAGAAGCGAGAAAGAGACCTGCTGCTATTGGATGCAGAAACAAGATACCTGAATTTTCAGGCGGAGTTTCCAGGCCTGGAAAACCGGGTAAAACAAAACATCATTGCTTCCTACCTGGGTATTAAGCCCGAATCTCTGAGCAGGATTAGAAAAAATCTTCAGTCTTAACATAGGTCAATGCACAGGTGATAAGCGACCCATAATTTAGTCCCGAACAAAACCAATAAAATCATGGGACTAAAAAATCAATGTGTGTTGATCACCGGAGGAAGTTCTGGTATCGGACTGGAACTGAGTCGTCAGTTGATCGCCAGGAAGAACAAGGTACTCATTTGTGGGAGGTCAATGAAAAAGTTACAGGAAGCGAAAGCTGAACTTCCGGACTTACACATCTTTCAGTGTGATCTGTCTGTACCTACACAATGTGATAAGCTGATAGCATGGATCACCGACGAGCATCAGGACCTGAATATGCTTATTAACAACGCAGCGATCGTTCATAAGGAAAGCTTTATGGAATCAACCGATAGTTGCCAAAAGGCGGAGTTAGAGCTGCAGGTTAATTTTCTGGCTCCAGTAAGATTGATTAAGGGGCTACTGCCAACACTTCAGTCAAATCAAGACCCGGCTATTGTCAATGTGACTACCGGTTTAATCTACGCACCAAGAGCCGATTATCCATTTTACAATTCGACAAAAGCCGCGCTTCATTCCTTTACCCAGGTATTGAGGAGGCAGGCAAATGGATCTGGTGTTAGGATCATCGAAATCATGTTCCCCGCTGTAAAAACCCCATGGCATAAAGGAGCACCACCAAAGATCGCAATAACTGCCGAGCAGGCTGTGAGGGAGATGCTCAGTGGGCTAAAGAAAAAACAGCTAGAGGTCAGGATAGGTGGAGTGAAGTTATTGTATTGGTTGTCCAGAATTGCACCACGGTTTACAATAAATAGGGTAAATAGCCTGCAGAATGATAAGCAGAAGACATATTGATAATTAATTTCATAATTTATTCATCAAAATGAACGATTCTGTTCAAAACCAGGTTTCTTCGGAAGTTCAAAAAGGTTTTAGGGTTAAAATAAGGACAAAAAGGAA
The DNA here is from genome assembly GCA_965228595.1 of Cyclobacteriaceae bacterium. Lineage (GTDB taxonomy): Bacteria > Bacteroidota > Bacteroidia > Cytophagales > Cyclobacteriaceae > UBA7330. Next base: position 3,671,891 of record OZ245828.1, read on the forward strand.
ATATGAGATTCATTTTAGGGAGTTTAATGGTGGTTTTAATGATGGCCTGCAGCAACGGGAATCACCCAAATGGTTCGAAACCATCCTTTCAAAACAAGGGGCATATGCTGGTGTATGAGATGGTTCAAAATACAGGTTCATACGAAGAATTATGGAAAAGAAAAGATGTGGTGTATACCTACACTTACCAGACTCCTGATGGCAAAAAGGATGTTTCAACGGAGAAGTACCTTTTTGATGGGGAGTTGTCTGTGGGGATATATCACCAGCACGAGAGAACGTTGCCGCAGCTGGAGGGGGAGTTTAAGCAGGGGTATGACAGTGAGCATTTCTGGATCTTAAGCAATGGTGAGTACCTGGATGATGAAAAGGTCATGGAGCGGGTACGGTTCAACAGGAAGACCAACTTTTACTGGTTTGCCATGTTTCAAAAGCTTTTGGATCCGGGTGTCAACTATGAGCTGTTAGGTAAAGTAACGATTGATAAGCAGAAGTATCATGTTGTAAAAATTACTTTTGATACAGGTGATAAGCCATCAGATATTTACCAGCTTTATATCAACCAGGAGACCAAACTTGTTGATCAGTTTTTATTCACTGTAGTGGATTTCGGAGTGGTAGAAAATCCCATGTTGATGAAAGTGGAGTATGAAAACATTGACGGACTGATGATCCCAAACAAACGCATTTATAAAAAGTCGACCTGGGATGCGGAAGTAGATGATGAGCCCTGGATCAAAGTCAACTGGACTGATATAACATTCAATAATGGGTTGTCCAAAGAGGAATTTATAAAACAGGAAACCGGGTAGACAGGGATCAATCGTTACAAAAAGTCGATCTCTGCCCGGAAAGGAAATTTCATCAGGAATTTATGGGCGTCATTGACATCCATCTCTTTGTTGATGATCTTATATAAAGTCTCGGTGATTGGACATCTTACCTTGTAGGTGATGGAAAGTGCGTGGATGATTTCAATCGTCTTGATCCCCTCGGCTACCTCTTCCATGCTGTTGATGATTTCATCGATATCTTCCCCCTGGGCCAGACGAAAACCAACGGAATAGTTTCTGCTGAGATTACTGCCAGCTGTGGCGATCAGGTCACCGACACCTGCAAGGCCTAAAAACGCACTGGCATTTCCACCCAGCGCTGTACCGATGTGCACCATCTCCACCAATCCACGACTGATAAACAAGGCACTGGCGTTGGCGCCTAGCCCAAGTCCGGCAATGGTACCTGCTCCTAAAGCAATGATGTTTTTCAGGACACCGCAAAGCTCAATACCAATGAGGTCGTTGCTGCCATAAATCAGGAACCGGTCATTTTTCAAAAGCTGCTCACCCATCTTGATCACCTCATCGAAGTGGCTGGCGACCACGGTAGCGGCAGGTTTCTTCTCGCTGATCTCACGTGCCAGGTTAGGGCCTGCCAGACACCCTACTCGTACCACCTGACTTTCTTCCTGGATCACCTCGCTCATGGTCTTTACATGCTCTCGTGTCAGGGGGTTCCTGGGGTTGATTTTTTCACTTTGGGCCATCTCCAGGTCCAGCCCTTTGGTGCCATGGATCAGGATATGGTACGGACGCAGGAATGGACTCATCTTGCGCATCATGTCCCTGAAGTTGGCCGATGGGATGATGGGGAAGATCACGCTACAGGATTTGGTCACCTTCTCAATGTCGTTGGTTACCTCAATCAGATCGTCGAGTTTCTGGCCACTTGCGATTCGTTCCTTCTGGAATTTCTCAGCCCTTTCTGGTGTACGTGCGTACAACAGCACTGGATTTTTCTTTTCCGCTAATAAGTTAGCCATGGCAGTGCCAAAGCTTCCGGCGCCTATTACACCAACAGGCGGTTTAGATGTAGTTTTCGAGACCATATCCGTCCATCCTGTTGTGATAATAATACAATGTATTCATGTTTTGGATCACGATATTTCCATTCTTCATGATGAGTGGTCGTTGAGCATGATACAATCCTACATTCTCCACTCCCAGTTTGATGACCTGATCTGCTTTCTTTTTCAGGTGACCAGCTACGCTTACCTTGCCTGCTTTCTCCATCTTCATCACCTTCTTCCTCAGCTGCTTAAATACAGCCTTGAACTCCTCGTAATTCAGCACAAGGTCTTCATCAGGCAGGCGTAGCAGGTTATACAGATCCAGCTTGGCATTTTTTCTTTCAAGCATTTTAAACGCTGTAAAAGCGACCAAATGACTGGCAAAGACCCTGTTGTACTTGTGGTATTCTTCAACAATACGTCTGGATAGTATTCGTACATATTCTTCTTCTCTTTGCGCATCGATGGTGATTTGGCCATTCGAGATAAAGTAGTCTACCGTTTCTATTGGATGGCTGTTCGCATCATAGCTGTTACCCTGATCATCTACATAATTGCCCAGGATATCCATGCCTTTCCCAATACTCACCGAGATATCAGATCCTTTTGTAAAGAACTTAAACAGGAAGGAGGAGATCTTATAAGACGAGGAGAACTCATCGCTCTCCTGATAGTATCTCTCCTGCCCGGTCCTCTTCAAATGTTCATTGATGAGTGCGGGGGCTTCTAACGTAAAGTTGTAGTTGATCACTACGGGGACGATAAAGATCTTAGGGGCCTTCTTGATATCTTTTGCTTTTTGATACAGGATTCGCTGTGCTTCAATGGTCGTACTTAGCAGTCCCAGTTTCAATCTTTTTTCGATATGCCCTGAACGTGATCTGGTACCACCTGGAAAGAAAAGACTGTGACAGCCTCGCTGTAAGGCCATGCTGGAATACGTCTTGAGTGTTTCCAGGTAGATCGGGTTTTTCTTTCGCCGATCCACCTTGTACGCGCCCAGGCTATTCATGAAGTAGGCAAAGATCTTGATATTGAAGAGGTTCAGACCTGCTCCATAAATAAAAGGTGGTAGCCCCAAAAACTGGATGACCCATCCGATCAGGATGGAGTCCAGGTTGCTGAAATGTGTGGGAACCATCACCACGGTACCATGGCGGGCCAGGTTTCGGATGTGTTCTGTCTCACCCACGATATGAATCTTGTCATCCAGGTCCAGCTGTCGACTGAACAGGGAGGTCAATCCTTTTACCCGTGTGGCATTCAATAGCCGGGCAAAACCGAAGGTGACTACCGTACGGGCAAACCTGTAGCTGTTTTGCTTGAAATTTCCGGAAATCTCTTCGGCGTATCTCCTGATGATCTCCATCAGGATCTTTTCCTCTTCCTTCCTGGCTTCAGCTGGTTCCATGGCCCCGCTGTCCAACAACCGCTGTTGCATCTTGTTCCAGAAAGGTTTCTCATCCCTGGGATCCACCCTCCAAGGGTTGGCCCGGATTCTGGCCTTTTCACGGTAGATCGTCATCTCTACCTCTTCACGGAGTGACCTGCCTTTGGTAATCCCTTTCAGTGATTCGAAAGATTCAGCCGAAACCTCTTCAATGAATTTTTTACGATCTCTTGAAAGTTGAACGATAGGCCATTGCTTGGTCTTGGGAATAATTTCACTGTATCGGACTTTCTCTTTGCTCATCTATTACCCATTGATGCTTTCTATTCCATGTTGTTGGTGGTCCAAAAATAGCTCGCCTTTGCCAACTAGTATGCATTTTCCTCCAACCTTCACCTCGGTTATTTCATTCTTTTCATCCAAAGTGAGGTCGAGGTAAAGCTGACTGGGGCGTCCCATCTCATATCCCTGGAGGCTTAATGCAGGCATTTTCAATAAGTTGTGTTTTGCCAGATAGCAAGCAAGGGGTCCATTGGCAGACCCTGTGGCCGGATCTTCATAAATGCCTATAAGTGGTGCAAACATCCTTCCCTGTACATCTCCTCCTTTCACATTGTTTATCGCAAAGCAATATAGTTGGGTGGTGTCTATCTTGTCTGAAAACTTCTCAAGGATATCTGTTCTGACCTTGATCTTTGGGAGTATGTCAGCACTTTTTACCTGTATAAATAAAATATTGTTGCCACAGCTGATCTCCTCTGCAGGGGAGTCTACAAGGTCATTTTCCTGGAGGGAAAGCATCCTGGCTATACTGGCTTTATCTGAAAATACCCGACCATAGACAGGCAAGGGTTGGTTCATGGTAATCAGGTCAGGTTCTTTGTCCCGGTAGGTGACTGTCACAGGGATATCCCCGATTTTCTGTTTGAGGATCATGGATGCTTTTCGGGATTCCCGGGCAAGCAAGTAGGCTGTGCCAATGGTAGGATGACCGGCTGTAGGTAGCTCTCGTCCGGGGGTAAAAATCCGCATCGAAGGATTTTCTCCTGATTTTGAGGGAAAAAGAAAGACGGTCTCAGATAAATTAAATTCTTTTGCAATGCTTTGAAAGCGTGCAGGATCGATGTCTGAAGCATCCGGAAACACTTCCAGTTGATTCCCTGACAGGGCTGTGCTGGTGAATACATCGAGCAAATAATACTGGTAACTCATTCCGGACCATTCATGTTTGTTGCTAAGCTAATGAAGCAATCAGGGGAAAACAAAGAGAAGCTAAGAACACTTAATAAGTGATTGAGTGTGTTAATATTGCAGGAAGAAAATTTATGCCATCATTTAGCTTAAAAGAAATCCAGGCGCCGGTCGCAGTCGAAATGGCTGAATTCGAAAAGAAATTCCGCCAGTCGATGCGTAGCAATGTCATGCTACTCGACAAGATTACCGGATATATAGTCAAGCGTAAAGGAAAACAGATGCGACCTTTGTTTGTCTTCCTCAGCGCAGGTGTGGCTAATGGTATCACCGAATCTACCTACAGGGGAGCAGCATTGATTGAACTGCTACATACAGCCACACTGGTCCACGATGATGTGGTGGATGATGCACATTATAGGAGAAGCTATTTTTCCATCAATGCCTTATGGAAGAACAAGATAGCTGTGCTGGTTGGTGATTTTCTTTTGTCACGGGGTTTATTGCTTTCCCTGGAGAATAATGATTTTGATCTCCTGAAGATCGTTTCCAATGCAGTGAAAGAGATGAGCGAGGGCGAGCTCCTGCAGATGGAAAAAGCCCGAAAGCTGGATATTACCGAGGAGGTATACTATGAGATCATCCGCCAGAAAACAGCCAGCCTGATCACTGCATGCTGTAGAACTGGTGCTGCTTCTTCTGGAGCTACAGCTGAAGTAGTGGATCAGATGACCCAGTTTGGAGAGCACGTGGGGATGGCTTTCCAGATCAAAGATGACCTGTTTGACTATGGTACTTATGAGATAGGCAAACCAACCGGGATAGACATCAAGGAGAAGAAAATGACCCTTCCACTGATCTATGCGATTAATCAATCTGGCAGGTCTGAGAAGAATCGTGTGAAGAAGATGATCAAAAAGAGTGCCCAGGAACCTTCACTGGTGCATGAGGTGATCGACTTTGTGAAATCTACAGGAGGCATACAATATGCCATTGAGGTGATGGAACAATATCACGAGAAAGCTAAAGATATTTTAAGTCAACTGCCTGATTCTGAATATAAAACCTCTTTGGATCAGCTGGTGCAGTTTACCATCGACAGAACCAGGTAATGCCTGTATTTCTGGCAATTGGGTAATGACCTTGTTACCTTTGTGGCTTCAAATAAAATAAGCAATTCTATAAAAAGGAAAACCAATTCGGTAAGTTTCCAAACAAGCAATTGAACATGAAATGTCCATAAAGCGAGCCAGACAAACCGAAATGTAATATTTGAAGTAAATCAAGGTTTGGCATAAATTATAAAGTTTTCGGACATTCCATGTGACCACTAAAAAACAATTAGTACACACATGAAAAAAGTAGAAGCAAACGACAAAGTAAAAGTACACTACACAGGAAAATTGACAACCGGAGAGGTTTTTGATTCTTCTGTGGAGAGAGATCCCCTTGAGTTTACAGTTGGAGCCGGGCAGATGATCAAAGGATTTGATGAAGCTGTGAGTGGTATGGAGTTGAACGAAAAGAAGACCGTAACGATCCCATCAGGAGAAGCTTATGGAGAGAGAAACGAACAACTCATCCAGGCTGTGCCCCGCACGGATCTGCCTCAGGATATGAAGCCTGAAGTTGGACAGACTTTGGTTGCTACCAATGATCAGGGACATCAGACGCATGTAGTAGTGACAGAGGTAGCCGATGCCACCATTACTATCGATGCCAACCACCCTTTGGCGGGAAAAGATTTAGTATTTGAGATTGAGCTGGTAGAGATTGCTTAATCAGATTGAATAGATATTTAAAGATGCCAGGTTGTCAATGATGACCTGGCTTTTTTGTTTATAAAGCTGTGATCCCCTGAGCCAGCATAAGCAAGCCACTGATCACCATAAACAGGATCACCCATTTCCTGAAAGACTGATCAGAAATATGCTTCAGTAAACGTTTGCCTATATAGCTACCTACAGAAATACCCAGCCCCAATGCAATGGCTGGATAAACGACCTCAAGGGACATCAACCCGAAGTAGGTATAGCTTCCTATCTGTGCCAGTCCCATGAAAAAGCTATTGGCTGTTTTGGTGGCGATGAGCGATTCTTTGGTTATGTCCAGATTTAAATAAAAAGGGTTGAGCACCGGACCTAATCCACCAATGATGGTTCCAAGCAGTGCAATAATCAGACCGAGAGGGAAGAGGTGATGATATCTCATTTGGAAGGATTTCTTTTTCTTGCCCCAACTAAACTGCCAGATGGTGCTGATCAGAAATAATCCAATGATGATCTGAAGCCAGTCTATCCGGAGGGCAGAAGAGGAGCGCACCCAGGAAGGCTCCTAACAAAGCAGCCGGCACATAGTAGAGCGTAGCTTTCCAATCTATGTGTTTCCAATAGATGATCAATCTGATGGGTCTGCCAATCAAGTTGCCGGTGTTGAGGATAGGAGCTGCGATACCAGACCCGGCCAGATAGTTCACGATGGGCACGAGGATCAAGCCTCCCCCTCCGGCAGTGATTGTGGTCAGAGCAAATGTGAGCAACCCTGCCAGGAAAAATAAGCCTAGAAACCAAAAGTCCATCAGTAAATATGATTAAATCATTCTATCAGGGTGAATCTTTTTCCACCTTCACTGCAAGACTTGTGGGGTAAGTGAATGAGTAACTTCCTGAGCCAACGTCTATCACCACATTGCCATCCGTTTCTTTTACTCCAGGATAAACTTTTGCGATAGGCCTGTCATTTTCCATGACCTGACTAATCTCTGCTTCTGGAAGTACTATAGTGGCCGTGGTATTGGCCGGGATGGTGCACGAAACCGTAAGGTTGCCATTGTCAATCTTCCAACCGGAAACAATTTCACCGTACTTACTGTCATGGACTGCCTCAGCATGGTCGAGCCTGGAGTTGGGTTGCGGCTGGATCAAAATGTGTTTGTATCCCGGAGCACCGATTTCCATTCCGGCTACCACACGATACATCCAGTCTCCAATGGCGCCGTAAGCGTAATGATTGAAGCTATTCATACTCACATTCTGGAAGGTGCTGTCCGGTTTTTGACCATCCCATCGTTCCCAGATAGTTGTTGCACCCATCTTCACCGGATATAACCATGACGGAAATGCCTCCTGAAGGAGCAGGTCGTAGGCCACATCGGTTTTTCCATTTTCAGATAACACATGACAGATATAAGGGGTACCAAGAAATCCCGTTGACAGGTGATTGTCTCTGCTTCGTATATTCTCCACGAGGTAGTTTACGGCATTGCCCCTGAGGGAGTCGGGTAACAGATCAAAATTAAGGGCCAACACATAGGAGGTCTGGCTGTGTGAGATGATACGACCTGTCTGGGTTACATAGTTTTCAAAGAAAGCTTTTTTGATCTTTTTCAGTACTTCGGTGTACTCCTTTACATCTTCCTCTTTGCCCAGCACTTCGGCAGCTTCGATCAATAGCTGTGTGGAATAGGCATAAAAGGCTGTAGCGATCAAATCCTGGTCAGTATGACCGTCCGGATCCCTCCATTTACTCATCTCTGGTTTAAAGAACAGCCAGTCTCCAAAGACGCTGCCTCCTTCCCAGATGTAATTTGATCCGGCATCTTTTCTCACGAAGTCTACATATTTTTTCATGGCAGGATACTGGGTAGACAGGATGTCTTTGTCCCCGTACACTTTGTAGAGTGTCCATGGAGCAATGGTGACAACATCTGCCCATCCGGCTGAAGCCTTTACACTGCCGAGGACATTCGGCACCACAAAAGGGATCGCGCCTTCTTCGCTTTGTTCTGCGGCCACATCTTTTAGCCATTTGGTAAAGAACGCCGCCACGTCCATGTTGTATGCCGCTGTCCTGATAAAGGCCTGAGCATCTCCAGTCCAACCCAGACGTTCATCCCGCTGTGGGCAGTCCGTCGGGATATCCAGAAAATTACCTTTTTGACCCCACAGAATATTTTTCTGAAGTTGATTGATCAGTGGGTTGGAGCATTCAAAGGTGCCAATAGGTTCCATGTCAGAGTGAATGACAACCCCTGTGAGGTTTTCAGGTTTTAACTCTCCCGGGAATCCCTCAATGGCCACATACCTGAATCCCATAAAAGTGAAAGAGGGCTCGTAGGTTTCATCGCCCTGCCCTTTAAGCGTATATTGAAGTGTGGCCTTTGCCGATCGAAGGTTATCAATATAAAATTCCCCGAATTTGTCCATGACCTCGGCGTGACGGATGGTGATGGTAGTTCCTGCCTGTCCTTTCACCTTGAGTTTAATCCATCCCACCATGTTTTGACCAAAATCAGCCACCAGGGTGCCTTTAGGCGTTTTCCAGATTTTCAATGGTTTGATTTCCTCGATTTTTCTTACCGGTACCGTTTCAGTGGGGATGAGCTCCTCATAGCCATGATCAGCAACATTTACGGGTTTCCAGTTACTGTCATCAAATGTGAATGTACTCCAGCCATTCAATTCTTTTCGGGCATCATACGTTTCACCATTGTAGATACTATTCATGACGATAGGTCCATCATCCGTGCTTTTCCAGGTATTGTCAGTAAGGATCATTTCTGAGCTACCATCTGCATAATTTATTTGGATCTGACAGAGCAACCCCAGCTTTTTGCCATATACACCCCAGTTGTCCTGCCAGGCTAAATGGCCGCGGTACCAGCCGTCACCCAGCATGGCTCCAATAGCGTTTTCGCCTGCCTTTAAATAATTGGTGATATCATATACCTGGTATTGCAACCTGTCCTGGTACTTTGTCCATCCGGGGGTGAATACTTCATCACCTACCTGCTGGCCATTGATAAAAAGTTCATACAGTCCATGAGCTGTCACATAAGCCCGTGCACTTTTTATTGTTTTCTTGATGGATGCTTTTTTTCTGACCAGCAAGGCCGGCGCATTGGCCTGTTCTTTTTGGATGGGTTCGATCCATTGGGCTTTCCAGTCACCATCATAAAGCCCCATTTCCCAGTAAGCAGGGGTGCTCCAATCGGAAGCATTTCCGGCATTGTCCCAAACCCTTACCCGCCAGTAGTACCTGGTTCCTGCAGCTGGTTTTTCACCGGCATATGGAATAAGAATAGATTGATCGCTGGCTACCTTGTGACTTTCCCAGGTAAGATGTGTCACGGGAAAATGATTCACCTCAGCCACCTGGATCTGGTAGTGTGTCTGTTGAATATTCCTTGCTGAAGATTTTAGCTTCCAACTCAGGCGAGGGGAAGGTGTTTCCAGTCCCATCGGATTTTTTTTGTGTTCTACGGACAGGTCGTAGACTTCCAGGTTTTGAGAGATGGCTGAACCTGTCAATAATAACACAATTGTTAAAGTGCCGAAGAATTTCATTGGATTTAAATGTTTTTTTACCTGGTAAAGGTATGAATCAGCTCTCGATATACTGTCTTGGACTTACAGGAGTCCGATTGGTTTTGGGGTTAGGCTTAATCCGACTTCAATACCTGCCTTCTTTTCAGGTTGATCATGACGGCACTCACGATGATGATCACCATGCCAACGAGCTGAAAGGAGGAGATGGTTTCATTGGCAAAGAGCCATCCTATCAGGACAGCGATAATCGGGTTGACAAAAGCATAAGTTCCTACAACAGCAGCGGGTTTCTGTGTCAATAACCAGGTGTAAGCAATTAGTCCTACAATGGATCCGATCAGGGACAAATAGATGATGGCGGACCAGGCTCTTACGCCCACATTGGAAAAGTCAGTGTGGCTGTACTCTCCCAAAAGTCCACTTAGTGCAAGCGATATGAGCGAAGCAAAAATAAATTGCCAGCCAAGGTTCATATACATAGAGTCTTTTGGCGGATAAGTCTTATAAAGCAAGGTGCCAGAAACCCAACTAATGGCTCCAAACAGGACCAGGGCCGTGGCTATGATCTCTAAATTTGACGTGGCGGCACTCCCGCGGGATAGCTTTTCGCCAAAGAGCGTAAGAATTCCAATAAATCCGAGCACCACGCCTAAGATGATAAAAGGATTGGTGAAGTATAATTTCCAGTTGCTCTTGTCAATGATAACAAACCACAGAGGTATGGTAGCGACTAGCACGGAAGCATAACCTGTAGCAATATATTGCTCTGACCATACGAGCAAACCCTGCCCACCGACCAAAATGATCAATCCAAAGAATGCATTTCTAACCATTGAATGAAACTTGGGCCATTTCTGTCGAGACCAGAAGCAATAAACTACCATAAGTATCCCAGCCAGAAAGAACCTGACTGCCGCCATCATAAATGGGGGAAGCCCGTCCAGACCAATCCTGATGGCCATGTAAGTAGTACCCCATATCAGGTAAATGCATAAAAAGGCAATGATGATCAATAGTCGATGGGAGATCTGTCGCTGAGCCACGGGTTAGTCAATTTGGTGGCTAAAGTACTACAAGGGCAATTTGGAAACTAAAAATGAGTTTTAATTGTATGTAATATTAGAGGAGGCTGACATGAAGAATGTTGCGATTTTACTTATTCCACTGTTTATTTTTGGATGCGCTCAAAATATTATGCCACCCAGATCGGTAAGTAGTAATATCATTCAGGAAACTGACGATGAGCAACATGAAATTGTCATTCTTGATCCCGAATTTCAGTCATGGTTGTGACCCACGCCAAACCAATCGGCTTTTACTCTTTGCGATTCTATGAATCCCACAATATCAGGTATGTGACCGCCTGGAATCAAAAGGCGAGGAATACATATGGTCCAATTACCAATGAAATAAATTACGACCCAAATGAAGACTACGGGATGGAGGTCAACTATAAGCTTTATTGGTATTTCAAATATATAGAGTCCATCTATGGGCGTTACTTTTTCCTCTAACTCACTTTTTTCTTCCCTTTGAGGAAATAAATAAGTGGACCAACGACAGGAAAAAGGATAACCAGAATCATCCATAATATGCGATGGTTCATGGTCATAGAGGCCCGGATTACATCCAGCATAGCCCATATTGCCAGGGAAACGGCGACAATTCCAAAGATTAAACCTTCCATTTTTTATTTAAATGTACATAATTTGGAAGAGAAGAGGGGTGACCGATTTCATATATAAATATGACTTTTTATGGAAGATTAATTGTCTGCCATATATTACTTTGGGGTTTATAATTTAAATTATAATGGATAAACGGTGCCCGACTCACATATCGGCTCGTTTAATCTATGTAGAAATGAAATGATGTACCGATTCTTCATAATGTTTGTCGTGGTTTTCTTCTCTGCCTGCTCGCCTTTAAAGGTGAAGGTATATTATGATGAACGATTTGAGTTTGAAGACTTAAAAACCTTTTGTTGGATGAGTGGGTGTGAATTCAATATTCAGGGTCCTTCATCCCTGTCGGGAGATACCTCAATTGTTCATTCATTTATGAAAGAGATCAAATCACACCTGATTGCAAAAGGGTATGAATACAACGACGAAACCCCGGACTTTCTTATCAATTTACACGTCGTGGCCTTTGAGAAAAAAGTAGGAGGGTACACACCTTATCACATCTATGGCCGTGAAAATGATTTTACACCCTTTTTATCGGAAGATTCCTATCAATACCTGGAAGGGTCGCTCATCATTGATATTGCCAATTATAAAACCAGTACGGTAGTTTGGCGATCCGATGTGATTGGTTATACGGATTCCGGCAAAGGTTTTTCTGAAAAGACCATTAAACACGTCATATCCAGGGCTCTCCGTCAGTTTCCTCCTGAATAGTACTTCTTCCATCATTGTTAAGAACCGCTCCGATCTATGGGGTATTTATCCCTAAAAAAGTCATTTAGGCGCATTTTTTAACGCCTGTTACAAAACCGCTATTTTTTGCTCATTTCTTAATCCCAAAATCAAAAAAATAAAAGCGATCAACTGCTTTTTTAGACGAAATGTAATTTTTCATAATATTCAATAAAAACTTAATATAAATATTAATATTTAAATGAATTGGTTATAATTTTAAATAAGATTTAATAATAGGACTAATTTATTAAAAACTTAATATTATGAAAAGGTTAATTATCTCACTCATTATTCTGATCAGTGGATGCAGCTCAAGCCGTAACCTGATCGAATCACAATTCAATTATAAGGGACATTTTAAAGAATATCAATCATTTGGCTTTGTCAATCCAAAATCTATGAATGTAAATGGATTGAATGTTTATGATAACAGTGTGATTCAGAGTATCATATACAGGCGGTTTACTGCTATGGGGTATTCCTATGACGCAGATACGCCGGATATTTTGATCACATTTAGATATTTTCCCGAAGGTACAAGCCTGGTAACTCTACAGCAAAGAAGTCTGAATACATGGATCAACAGCGCCAACAAAGAGGATGACCAGTATTTGCTGAGAAGAGTAATCAATGACAATGGAACACTAAGTGTTTATTTTATTGACAGGGAATCCAGCAATATTATCTTCCAGGGTTTTTATAAAGACTACAGAAGGGACAATAATTCTGACTACCAAATAATCTCATCTATAAGTCAGCTATTAGATAAGTATCAGGTAACAACGTATTAACACAAGTTTGAAGATTAAGGTCAAAATGAGGATTGATAGATAGTAGCTAAAGGGGAATGGTCATATCATTCCCTTTTGCTTTCTTATGAGAGCAGTCTTCTATGATAATTGACCTGCCCCAGGTGATAGTTGAGGTGACCGTAGAGATGCAGAATGAAATAGGAAGTTTTCATCGGCTTGCCAAATACCTCAACCGGATAATCCGACTCCAACTGTTGATTGGTCAATTTATTCATGGTTTTACTCACAGTATCAATGGTCTCATCTATCCCGTTCAGTATTTGGTCCAGAGGCACATGCTTATCATTGAATTCGGCATCCCGATCTCTTTTGAAGCCGGTATTTCCTAGTATCGCTCCAATGAAATGGTTGATGTTGCCGATCAGATGAAGCGCAAGGTTGCCGGCGCAGTTGTTTATTCCAGGAGCTACCTTCCAGATTGATTCAGTATTTTGGTAAGACTGAAGTTCCTCCTTGAGTTTTTCCAGGTCTCTTGAGAATAAGGTGATATAGTGCTCAGTCATGACAGTGCATTTTCAAGGTCTTCCAGTAAGTCTTCAATGTCCTCGACACCTACCGAAAGCCGGATGAGGGAATCGGTAATTCCGGACTTAATACGCTCTTCCGCAGGAATGCTGGCGTGCGTCATTGTGCTGGGGTGGCCGGCAAGGGACTCTACCCCCCCAAGAGATTCTGCCAGGCTGAATACTTTAATTCCTTCAAGAAATTTAAATGCCGCTTCTTTCTTATCTTCTTTGAGTGAGAAGGATACCATGCCCCCGAAATCTTTCATTTGTCGGGCAGCTATTTCATGATTTTTATGCTCGGAAAAGCCAGGATAATGCACCTTGGCTACTTTCGGATGTTTTTTCAAATATTGAGCAACTGCAGCACCGTTTTCACAGTGCCTTTGCATGCGAAGGTGTAAGGTCTTGATGCCCCTTAGTACCAGGAAACAATCCATCGGTCCGGGGATGGCCCCCACTGCATTTTGATGATACGCCAGTCGTTCGTGTATCTCTGTATTATTTGTGATCACAGCACCCATCACAGCGTCTGAATGCCCTGCAATGTATTTTGTCAAAGAGTGCACAACAACATCAGCATTCAGGTCAATCGGATTCTGTAAGTACGGGCTAGCGAAGGTATTGTCTACAACAGTGAGTGCTTCGTGTTTTTTAGCAATTTCAGTCACTGACTTGATATCAATGATTTGCAACATCGGGTTGGTAGGTGTTTCCAGCCAGATCATCTTGGTCTTGTCACTCACAACCTTTTCCACTTCCTGCAAATCCAACATGTCTATGAAGTGAAATTTGATGCCATATTTTGCATAAACGCTTGTGAATAACCGGTAGGTGCCTCCATACAGATCGTTGGTGCAAACCACTTCATCTCCGGGATTTAGGAGCTTCATTACCGTGTCCGTTGCTGCCAGTCCTGAGCCAAAACAACGTGCATATTTAGCATTTTCCAGTGCTGCAAGATTGGCCTCTAAGGCTGAACGTGTAGGATTTTGAGTCCTTGCATATTCGTATCCCTTATGTTTCCCGGGCGAAGATTGCACATAGGTGGAAGTCTGGTAAACTGGAGTCATGATGGCTCCCGTGGACGGATCTGGCTCCTGTCCTGCGTGGATGGCTTTGGTACCGAATTTCATTTTCTTGTTTTAAGGTGAACAAAGATAGCCGATTGTTTTGTTCACCCGAGCAGAATTTTATGTTATGAGGAGGTGGCAGGCGACTCAATAAACTGGTGTAACCAGTCGAGCGCTGTTTGCTTGTCTGTGAATAGTCGGGTTGGTTTGACAGGCTTGTTGACGGATACGTAAAAGTTTGCAGCCATTTTTAAGACAGCTGATTCGACCAGTATTGCGCTTGCAGTAACTAACTCATTGCCTTCGTTGGCGAGGTAGTCTCTGGCCTCCTTGGTGGAATGTTTGATTTTGGAGATGTCGAACAGGCAGGGATAGGAGACTCCGTTTGAGTGTTCTATTCGCTTGGCTACAAGGTGTTTGGTGATCTCTAAAGTCAGCTCATGAAGGTCGTAAAAGCTGCATTTCATGATGCCATTCTCAATAACGATACTTCCATACTGAAAATCTATGGATTCATTCATTTCATCTAATTATCATTGATACCATCTAACGCCATAGATAATTTGCATTTGAATCTAAATTCTAAAATAACCAATCAGCAGAATATGGCAAAAATCAAACACAATAACTTTGTAAAGACGGTGGACGAAGTTATTACCGCAGCAAAAGATAAAGGAGTCGTTCATTTGTATGCGCAAGGTCATACAACTGATAGAAGATACCTAACGATTAACGAACAAAAAACACTTCATTTCGGAACTTGCGGATATCTGGGACTAGAGCATCATCCATTTGTAAAGGAGTCTGCCATCAAAGCCATTGAAAACTATGGCACGCAGTTTCCCATGTCTAAGACATATATTTCCAACCCACTTTATTCCGAGCTTGAGATGTTGGTGGAAGAAATGTATCAGGCACCCATTGTCATTTCCAAAAACTGCACGATTTCACATTTGGCCACCATTCCTATTATTGTTTCTGAAGAAGATGCAATCATTCTGGATCATCAGGTCCATGCAAGCATCCAGGAGGCTGTTCAGAAGATGCTTACCAAAGGTGTAACAGTCGAAATGATCCGTCACAATAACCTTGAGATGCTTGAGGAAAAAATAAAATCCCTGAAAGACAAACATCAAAAAATATGGTACATGTCTGATGGTGTTTATTCCATGTTTGGTGATTTTGCCCCCATCAGAGAATTGATTGCGCTTGCTGAAAAATATGAACAGCTTCATCTTTATGTAGATGACGCTCATGGTATGAGTTGGGCTGGAAAGAACGGAACTGGCTATGTAATGAGCCAAATGCCTGAGGGTCTTTATAGAAAAATGGTCCTTACTGCTACATTGGGAAAAGGATTTGGTGCTTGTGGAGGCGTTTCTGTATTTCCGAATGAGGAGTGGAGAAGAAAAGTAAAAACATTTGGTGGACCTAATACCTTTTCGGTACAGTTGGAGCCCCCAATCCTGGGTGCAGCAGTGGCTTCTGCCAAAATCCATCTAAGCGACGAGATCAATGATCTTCAGCTTGAGCTCCAAAACAGAATCAGTTATTGCAATACATTGTTGGAAAGAACATCCCTGCCGTTGGTAGCAGAAACAAAAAGTCCTGTATTCTTTATCGGCACAGGTGTAATGGGGACTACCAATGAATTAGTGAGCAGGATGATCAATGAAGGAGTTTATGTCAATCCTGCATTGTTTCCGGCCGTACCGATGAAAAACAATGGTGCCAGGTTTACGATCTCGCTTAATAATACCCTGGAAGACATTGAAGTGCTGGTAGACACCATGGAGCGCAACTTTGAAGCTTCACTACAGACAACCAATCAGACACAGGATAAAATCAGGAAAGCGTTTAAAATGCCACCACTGGAAGCGCATAAGAACGAACTTGATGAAATATTAGAGAAATCCTCAATTGTTCACAATTCTCATGATTACTCAGCCATCAATCTTCAGGTTTTTGATTCCATTCAGGAAGTGGATCAGGAACTCTGGAATGGAAAGCTCGGGCACAGGGGAATGTTTGACTGGAATGGCATGAACTTTCTGGAAAGGTCATTCAGTGGTCACGGGAAACCGGAGGACAACTGGGATTTTAAATATTTTGTTGTCACAGATAAAAAAGGCATGCCCATTCTTGTCACCTTCCTTTCATCTACCATATGGAAAGAGGATGCATTTGCAAGAGCTTCTATCTCGGCACAGATAGAGCTGGTGAGGAAGAAAGACCCATACTATCTTACTTCCAAAGTCCTTATGATGGGTAGCTTGTTCACCGAAGGAGAGCATTTTTACCTCAACATGGAACATGAGTTATGGAAAAATGCCGTATTGATGTTTACTGAACGCCTCTTCAGGGAGCAGGAAAAGTGTGGCGCAACCAACATTGTTTTAAGGGATTTTACCGAAAATACTGAGTTAACCAAGCTATTTCTTGAGCATGGTTTTGTGAAGATGGATATGCCGGAGACCTGTATCATAGAGGATCTGTCCTGGAAAAATGAAGATGAATTTAGGGGGTTTCTGAGCAAACGCAACAAAAAACACTTTAAGCAGGAGGTAAGAAAGTTTTCGTCGTGTTTTGATGTGGAAATTGTTGATACACTTTCTGATGAAGGTTTGAGACATGCATTCGATCTGTTTCTGCAGGTAAAAAATAAGAATCTGGCATTGAATGGGTTTACCTATCCTTACCGTTTGTTTGAGGAGATGAACAATGATCCGGCGTGGGAGTTTGTAGTACTCAGGCTCAATGAAGCCACCTCAGATCACAGGTTGCCTGTGGCAGTAGCTTTCTGCCATAAGAATGCAAAGAATACTTATAGTGGAATGTTTTTGGGACTTGATTACAAGTACAACTTTGAATACGGAGTTTACAGACAGGCGCTTTATCAGTGTATCAAGAGAGCCAAAAGTCTGGGATGTGCAAAAGTGAACCTTGGAGTATCGGCTACCTTGGAAAAGAAAAAGCTTGGAGCCAATACCTACCCGAGGGTAGCCTATGTGAATACTCAGGACAACCTGAGCATGGAAATTATGGAACACACTTTGTTAGTAACAAAACACTAATTTTGCTATGAATATTGTCCACCCAATGGAAAGTACCATACGAGACCGTATCGAAGAGATCAGCAAACTAATCTTTGAAGTTGCCAATGGGAATTTTTCCTATAGGATTCCCAGCTCACCGCACGATACGGATGAGTTAGAAGCAATCATTCTGGGGGTAAATATGCTCGGCCAGGAACTTAAGAAATCTACAGTCTCCAGAGATTACATGAAGCGCATCTATGATGGGGTCATTGATATCCTGATTATCATGGATGCTAACCTTAAAATAAAGGCAGTAAACAACGCTACCTGCGAATTACTGGGGTACAGTGAGCAGGAGCTGATGGGTACACCTTTAGAAGGACTGCTTACAGAAGGAGCAAAAAGTAAACTCTTCAAAAAGATCCTTGAAGACCTTTCAAAGACAGGACAATCTAAAAACAGGGAGTTGTATTTGCTGGATAGAAACGGCAATGAGCTGCCCACTTCCACGTCATTCTCTACGCTGGAGAATAAAAATGATGAGGAAAAAGAGATAATGATCATTGCCAAAGACATCTCCCAGCTTAAAGCGACTGAACTTGCACTGAGGAAGGCCAGAGATCAGGCAGAGGAAGCCAATAAGTCCAAAGGGCGATTCTTGTCTAATATGAGCCATGAGATCAGGACGCCGCTGAACGGGATTCTTGGTTTTTCTGAGTTGCTCAAAAACACAGCGGCTACCAAAATACAGAAAGAGTATCTCTCCCTGATACATTCCTCAGGTGAGACCCTGGCAAAACTGCTCAACGATGTATTGGATCTGAACAAAATGGATCTGGACAAGCTGTTGATTGAGAAAGTGCCTTTTGATTTCAGATATAATGTAGATTCTAATCTCAATCCATATAAATACCTGGCCAAAGAGAAGAACCTGAATTTTGATTTCGTTGTAGACGAAAGTGTACCTGAGATCGTGATCAGCGATCCCACAAGGATCAACCAGATCATCATCAATTTTGTGAGCAATGCAATGAAGTTTACTGAGGAAGGAAGTATTCACCTGAGCTTCAAAGGGATCAGAAAAGAAGGGATGCTGTTGCTACATGGTGAAGTCACTGATTCGGGTATTGGTGTGCCACACGATAAGCGTGACACCATTTTTGAAACTTTCACACAATCTGATAGTTCAACCACCAGAAAGTATGGAGGGTCAGGTCTGGGACTGGCCATATGTAAGCAACTGGTCGGTTTGATGGATGGTCAGATTGGTGTGGAGAGTCCCGCTAGTGAGGGACAACAGGGTTCAAAATTCTGGTTTACCATTCCAGTTGAAGCAGGAGAGAAGCCTCAGAAATCTGACAGGGATCATACTGAAAACAGCTTTAAGTTGGAGGACAACAAAAAGGTCCTTGTGGTGGATGACAACAACGTGAATCTTTTGCTGATCAAGAAAATGCTAATGTCAGCAGGAGCTAAAGTTACCAGTGCGATCCACGGAAAAGATGCCATTGAAAAAGTGCAGAAGGATCACTTCGATATGATATTTATGGATATTCAAATGCCTGTGATGGATGGATTTGATGCGACAATCGAATTACGCAAGCAGGGTTTTGAAAAGCCAATCCTTGCACTTTCAGCCAATGTAGACAAGGAAAATATCGAAAAATGCCTGACAGTAGGGATGAATGATTACCTGCAGAAACCTTATCATAAAAAACAGTTGATGAGCTTACTGGAAAAGTGGGTTTCGAATTGATTTTGAAAAAATCCGCGTTCTTCCTGTGTAGTTAATTCCTTTATGCTCAATTTAGGCGTTTTTAAAGCGCCTTCAATGATAATTCAAGCATCAGCTCGGCTTAATACTACAGAAGAATACTATTTCTCAAAGAAACTGAAAGAAATAGCCCGGCTCAATCAGGCAGGTGAGCGAGTAATAAACCTGGGCATAGGTAGTCCGGATTTGATGCCACACGAGAAAGTCATCACCCGGCTGAGTAACAGCATCGTGGAACCGGATGTGCACGGATATCAACCCTACCAGGGGATTCCGGAATTGAAGGCAGCCATTGCTTCTTTCACCAGGAAACACCTGCACGTAAGTTTAGAGCCGGATGAGGTTTTGCCGCTGATTGGTTCCAAAGAAGGCATTACGCACATCTCCTGGTCGTACCTTAATCCAGGTGATAAAGTGCTGATTCCCGCCCTGGGTTATCCTACCTATACATCTGTGACCAGATTAGCCGGAGGAGAACCTGTATATTTTCCGATGAAAGAAGCAGAAGGGTGGGCCCCGGATTGGGATTTTCTGGAAAATCTGGATTATTCCCACGTAAAACTTCTATGGCTCAACTATCCACATATGCCCACAGGCTCCAAAGGATCTGTCGGAATCTTTGAGCGATTTGTGAGGCTGGCCCATGAAAAAGGATTCCTGATCTGCCATGACAACCCATACAGCTTTATCCTCAATGATCATCCACTAAGTATTCTTTCCATTGATGGAGCCAGAGATCTGAGTATTGAGCTCAATTCACTATCAAAGACCTTTAATATGGCAGGCTGGAGAATAGGCTGGGTTTCAGGAATGAAATCTTATTTAGAGCCAATTCTACGGGTAAAAAGCAATGTGGACTCGGGTATGTTTAAGCCTTTGCAATTGGCTGCCATTGAAGCGTTGAACCTTGATGATTCATGGCTGACTCAGTTAAATGGCGTTTACTCAAAACGGAAAAAACTGGTGCATGCTTTACTGGATAAATTGAATTGCACCTATAATCAGGACCAGGCGGGTTTGTTTGTTTGGGCGAAGGTTCCGGTAGGTGAAGGGGAGGCTTATTCAGACAAAATATTACAGAATAGCAAAGTTTTTATTACTCCGGGATTCATATTTGGCGACAGTGGCAAATCCTATATCAGGATATCATTATGCTCACCTGCCGAAAAGCTGGAAGAAGCCATCGAACGTATCTCATAAATTTGGTCGTTTAGATTTTAGGTGGAATTTTGCAGCATGATTCGTTACTGAGTCAAACCAAATCAAGCAAGAACTCGATGAAAATACTTTTTGTAGGCACAGGTTTAATTGGAGGCTCTTTTTCATTGGCACTGCAGCAACACAAGCTGATGGAACAGGCCGGAGGATTTAGCAGAAACCCTGCAAATCTGGATAAGTCTCTTTCATTAGGACTCATCCAACAGAAATTTGAAAGGCTTGACGAGGGTATTTCCTGGGCCGACTGGGTTATTCTTTCGATCCCTGTAGATGTTATTGTCAAGCTATTACCGGGTATACTGGATAAACTGAAGCCAGGTCAGGCAGTCATTGACTTTGGCTCTACCAAAGGCTCAATTTGTGAATCAGTCAGGGATCATAAACATCGGTCACAATTTATTGCCGCTCATCCTATCGCAGGTACAGAATACTCCGGACCCGAAGCTGCTTTTCCTGGCCTTTTTGAAAAGAAATCAATGTTGATTTGTGAAAGGGAATTGACCAACCCGGACCTTGTAAAGACCTTCGAAAGGTTGTGTATTAAGTTGTCAATGCAAGTAGACTATCTCGGAGCTACTGACCATGACAGGCACCTGGCTTATATCTCTCACCTAAGCCATGTGACATCATACGCCCTTAGCAATGCTGTGCTGGCCAAAGAAAAAGATGGCAGCGTAATCCTGGAGATGGCAGGATCTGGCTTTGCCTCTACAGTGAGATTGGCAAAAAGTAGCCCTGATATGTGGGCACCCATATTTCTGGATAATAAAAAGATGGTACTTGAGGCGATCGGCCAGTACGAATCCCAGCTCAAAAAATTTCAGGAACTCCTTGAGAAGAATGACCTGGAGGGTGTGATGGCTTTCCTGACAGAGGGTAGAAAGATTGGAAAGATCCTCAAATAGGAGGATCCGGATATTAGTTTAAGCTCACCTTATCTTTTGACTTGTCGATCATTTCTTTTCCGGTTTGGGAATACTGATTGATCATGTCGTTGTAGGTTTTTTTATACTCGTTAAGTTTTCCGGTCAGGATTTTTTCCCATTTTTCAGATTGTTTCTTGAAATCCTTCCTTATGGATTTAAACCTTTTTTCAGATCCTTTAGGGTCTGTATAATATACTGCAGCTACTCCTGCAGCTACCCCGGTCATAAATGTGAATAAATATTTACCTGCGCTCATAGTATTAAATTTTAGGTTCCTTATAATCTATAAATATCTAACACTTACCGACGGGCTAATGTTTCATGAAATGACCTGATTTTAGTCACTTACAACTATATATGGAGATCCCATGAAACTACCCAATATCCGGTTTCCCGGTACAGTTGAGCTCTTCGTACTGAAGATAAATAGAAGAAATTTACCCTAAAGGTTGCTTTCGTGGCTCAGTTTGAAAATGATTGGGAGGACCATTTTTACTTTTACTGGTTCACCACCTTCACTGCCCGGGTTAAATCTGGGTGCATTTCTTATCACGCGTTCTGCTTCTGCATCACAACCACTACCAATACCTTTGACGGTCTTTACTTCAGTGATTGACCCATCCTGATCTACAATAAATTCCACATAAACCCTGCCTTCAATTGATGCGGACCTGGCAGTAGCCGGATAGTTGAGGTTTTTGGAAATGTATTGATAAAAAGCCTCGAGGCCTCCGGGAAATTCAGGTTGATTTTCTACAATGGTAAAAATCTGCTCTCCCCCTTTGAGTGGTGGTTTTGCAATGTAGTTCTTCAATTCCACTACCACGCCAAGCCTGTCTTTTAAGTAGAAGAAGCTGACCAGATTGCCATCCACATGCAGTTTCCTAAGAATATCATATACTGTACCTACTTGTTCCCCTTCTTCTAATGGCAATTCTTTGTATGCGTAGGTTTTTTCAGGGTTTTTGCTGTGAAGATCTTCAATCAATTCTTTGGCCTGCACCGGGATTTCCATTTCCAATGCAGTGACATCTGCGATTTTCTCAATTTCCTGATCCAGTTCATTGTTGCAGGCGAATGTGGTGATCAGTACAGCATAAAGCGTGCAGAGAAGGGCTAGCTTCCATCCGCTGATATATTTCATCTGATTTTTCATGGCCCGAATACGTTTGAGCACCGAGCCACCATGGAAGGAGTTGACCAGCGCCCACCCATTGGACCTGAGCGTATGTTTTATCAATGTATTCGAATAATCGGACAGGCTAAAATGTCTGAGTGCTATCCTGTCGGCGTCGAACTCATGGATCTTTTTGACCTCCTTCTGTAGCCACCAGGCGCTAGGCAGAAACCAACAGAAGATTCTGAAAATTTGAATGAGCAAGATGTCCAGTGAATGAAGCTGTCTGGCATGGGCCAATTCATGATGAAGAATGGCCTGATGATCAGTGTCTGATATAGCGTCTTCATGGATAAAAATCCACTTGAAAAATGTAAAAGACCCTTTTTCTTTGATTAAATGAGCTTTTATCCCGTCAATGTTGACCTGTTTGCTTTTTACTAACAGTTTCAGAATCACTGCAAGTCCAATCAGAAAGTAGACCAGGAATGCTCCTGTTATCAATAGATAAATCCAGGTAACAATGCTAAATTGGTCTATGACAGACTGAGTACCGATTACGATTGGAGTAAGGCTGTGCACCATAATGGAATTCAATTCTGTTGATGTTCCCCCTGTATCTGTGCCAAGGAAGCCTTCAAACGAAATCAATGGTACCAGGGCAGCAATTGGTATGGTGAGGAGCAAAATATACCGCATAATCCGGTATTGTTGTTCACCTCTCAGTGTGATGAAATACACCAGTGACAATGCCAGGTGTATGATGGCCAATTCTGTGAAATAGGTAATCAACTTTTTTCCTTTTTAAGTTCTTTGAGCAGTGCTTCCAGTTCATTCAAACTCAGGTTGTCCTCCTTGGTGAAGAATGAAACCATTTGCTGATAAGAACCGCTGAAATACTTGCCCACAAAGCTTTTCATGAAAGTCTTTGTGTATTCCTCTTTCGAGATCAATGGATGATATTGATGTGATTTACCAAAGGCTTCGTGTCCTACAAAACCTTTCTGCTGGAGAATCCTGACGATCGTAGAAACTGTGTTATATGCGGGTTTGGGCTCGGGTAGCTGCTCAATGATGTCCTTTACAAAGGCATTCTTTAAGTCCCAAAGTACCTGCATGATTTCTTCTTCTGCCCGGGTCAACTCTTTCATAAACTAATATTTTAGTTAAATATAATTGTTTTCTTTCTGCGATCCAAATAAAGTAACTAATATTTTAGTTTGTAGCTGGATTGAGTGAATTAATCATACCATAAAATCCCCAAAATGGTAAAAATCCTCTCAAAATAAGTAATCAATTGGATGTGGGGTATGCTACAATACTGAAAAATTAGTTTCACTAATCACCAGATATACAAGGAGTTAACTGATTTGAGTTCACTCAGGTGTCAAAGGTGGCACCAATCTGGCACAGGCTGTAGACCTAACCAGTTTTAACCAGCCATGAAATTAAATTTAGAAAATCCACTTTATGGAATCCTATGGGGAACCTTGATCTTTCTATGTGCTATGCCGATGACTGCATCAGCGGGTCAGGAAGATTGTTTATGTGAGTTTGGGATCCAATACATGACCGTACGCTACGACGGACCTGCTGGTGCAACCATAAAAGTGTATGCTACCCGCAACCAAAGGAATTTTGTACAACAATTCGAAAGCGTAGCTACTGGGGAATTGCTTTTTATTGATAAATCAGATTTTCTGAAGGGGAGTGTAAAAACAAAAACCTATTTGGTGGTGGAAGGCGAACCGGACTCCGAGGTTTCATATCACACCTCATGTTCTGAGGATATTCTGAATCAGACGAAGGGGTACTTTACAGTCACTGCATTTCAGGATGCCTTTGGTCATGCATGTGCAAATGAGCTCAATCTTTCAGCTCAGGTCCAAAATAACAAATGTCATGGTGAACAGCACGGTGAGATCGAGTTGAAAATCTCAGGTGGAGCACCTCCATATGATATCTTATGGGATGATTCGAGTGTTGATGCAGTTCGAACCCATCTTAAAGATGGTATCTACCAGGTGACAGTGACAGATTTTCTGGGCAATTCTCTGGATACTGCCTTCACTATTTCCAGTCCTGATTCTGTACAGTTGTCGGGTGAGATCAGTTTGACAGGTTGTGGTGAGACCGGTGGTGGAGCTATTGAATTGTCAGTTTCCGGAGGAGTCACACCCTATCAGATTCACTGGTCCACAGGGGACACCACAGCTACGATAAACGAGCTTGCTGTGGGTACTTATCATGTGGAAGTAATTGACGACAACGGATGCATTGCCCGGGAGACCTATGAAATACCTCAGGTATCACCCATTTCCTTATCTATTGAATCAACCAGTTGTCAGGATGGAAACCTCAGTGCCATCGCTGATGGTGGCGAGTCTCCATACACCTACACGTGGTCAACCGGGGATTCCGGCTCAGCGATCGTGGTCACTACACCAGGCAAATATTGGGTGAGTGTGACTGATGTTTCGGGTTGCGTAGCCGCTGATACAGTGGTCATTGAGCAACTTAGCCAGATTGATGCTTCGGTAGCATTTACGACCCCTTCTTGTTTTGGAGGAATTGATGGAGCCATCATATTAAGTATTTCGGGAGAATCATCTGAATATACCTATCAGTGGAGCAATGGCCAAACTACCAAAGACCTGACAAATGTAGAAGCGGGTACCTATCAGGTTACAATAAGCCCTGCGGATGGAGCTGATTGTAGTCAGGAATTCTCTTTCACCCTACCAGATGCAAAACCCAATTTGGTGTATGCTTCGGTTACACAAATCAACTGCCAGGGGACCGGGTCTATAAGGATTGATTCGCTGGTAGGAGCGGAACCATTTGAGATAGAATGGTCTACGGGAGAGACGTCTGTTTCAGTGGATAATCTTAATGCGGGTACTTATGGGTTGAAGGTTACTGACGGTAAAGGGTGTGAAGTGTCCCGAAATTTTACAATCGTGGAATATCAGCCTCTGCAGGTGAATATTGATTATGATTTTTGTATCAATAATAATTTACGAGCCATCGTTAGGGGAGGCACTGGTCCCTATACCTACACCTGGAATGGTGTCCCGGATAATTATTCAGTGATCCCTGACAGTATCGGGACGTATGAGGTAGTGGTCACAGACAGTCAGGGATGTCGGGATTCTTCCACTGTGGAGGTCACGGATATATTTACACCCCTTAATATCAGTGGCACCACAACACAGCTTTCATGTAATGATCCAGCTTCTGGTTCAATCGAACTCAGCGTGAGTGGTGGGGAGGGACCTTACACCTACACATGGTCTAACGGTGCCAATGAATCAATGATTAGCGGTTTGACTTCCGGCTATTATGAGGTGACAGTGGCAGATCAGAAAGGGTGTGAAAAGTCCAGGTTGTTTTCTATCCGTCCGCTCGAAACCATGAGCCTGTCTTCTGATATGACGATGCCAGGATGTGAAGAGGAAGATGGGAGTATCAGTGTGAGTGTGATTGGGGGCAATGCGCCTTATAATTTCCAGTGGAATACAGGAGTTTCGGGTCCGGCACTTTCTAACCTGTCTGAAGGGGAATATCAGCTAACAGTAGAAGACGCAAGCGGGTGTGTAGTAATGGAAACTTTTGCGCTTGTTCTACCTGACACATGTGAGATTCCTAATAACGATAAACCAGCTGATGAATCCTGTTGTGATGGTAAGGTTTCTCAACTTACCCTAAAATACCAGGGAACTGAGTCAGGGTATGTAAAGGCACTTCAGAAGATAGATGGTAAAATTGTGTATTCCGAAATGGTTGGTCCCGGGGACGAATTCCCCCTCTATGGACAAGACCGCAAGGGTACATTAGGTCCTGAAATAATCATTTATATCGATGGTGATTATGCGGCTCAGTTTCATACCAGCTGCTCTGAACCCATTGGTCCTGGTTCTGTCAGCGGTGATTTTCTGGTGCTTTCCGGTGAAAGCAGAAACGGAGGTATACTTTGTCCTGTAACTGAAGAACAGACTGCACGATCATTGGAATATAACCTATATCCCAATCCATATGTTGGCAGTGAAAAGCTGAGAATCAAAATCTCTCAAAGTGATGAGCAATCAATGAGCGTGAGATTGTATGATTTGACTGGCAAGCTCAGGGCAACCATCCGCAAGGAATGTAATCCTCAGCAATCATTGATTGACATCAGTGAAATCACGAATGAATTACCCAGAGGTCAGTACCTCATGAAGTTCAATTTAGGGACTCAGGAATTCATCGAGCGGCTGATCATCAAATAATTCCTTCTAAGTTACAGGGTTTCGTAGGCTTTTAGGGACAAGCATACAGCATCGCTAGACTGTTTTAGAATTTTTAGTGTCAAACATTGAAATCGGTATTAATTTGCCATTCAAGAATAATACCCTCTTGAAACATTACCCAAAGATGAATATCAATAACATAGCATACCTGGTAGGTCTATTCGCTTTATTTACAAGTTGCACTACCCCCAAACAGGAAGAAAACCAATCCCCGAACATCATTGTGATCCTGGCTGATGATCTGGGTTATGGAGATCTCAGTTTTTATAATAAGGACTCAAAAATTTCCACACCCAATATTGATCGGCTGGCAAAGGGGGGCGTACATTTCACCGATGCACACGCTGCAGGTGAATGGTGCACACCTTCCAGGTACGGACTCATTACCGGTACCTACCCTGCCAGGATTGAGCTCAACTGGAGGGAGCGAAGTCTGATTGGCGATGATCAGGAGACCCTGGCGACCATGCTAAAAAGTAATGGGTATCAAACTGCCTGTGTGGGCAAATGGCACCTTGGCTTTGATGATCTCAATTGGGAAAACCCCGGGGAAATGGAAACGCTTTCCGGTGGACCCATTGAGCATGGGTTTGATTATTTCTTCGGAATGCACGCCTCGCTGGACATACCTCCATATTTCTATCTTGAAAATGACAGGATAGTTGAGAAAGCTACAGGTTTTGTTGATGACCACGCAAGTCCAGATGCAACGACTGTAATATCCGGAGCATTTTACCGGGCAGGGGCCAGTGCTCCGGGATTTAAGCATGATGATGTGCTGGATGTCTTTTTTGATAAGGCAAAAGCTTTCATTTCAGGTCATTTGAGCGCTACGCCTGACAAACCCTTTTTCCTGTATCTTCCATTGACAGCGCCCCATACTCCCTGGTTACCCAAGGCATCGTATCGGGGTAAAAGTGGTGCCGGGGAATATGGTGATTTTGTGATGCAGGTAGATGATTTGGTCGGGCAGGTGACTGATTTGCTGGATCAAAAAGGGATTACTGAAAACACGCTGATTGTTTTTTCTTCAGACAATGGACCTGTATGGTTCGAAGCCGATATTGATAAATTTGGTCATGACTCCAAAGCGGGTCTCAAAGGCATGAAAATTGATCAGTGGGAGGGAGGATCCAGGATCCCATTGATCTTCAACTGGAAAAACAGGATACCTTCAGGGCGGTCATCAGATCAGTTGATCGGGTTCACAGATATGATGGCCACCCTGGCTGCAGTTGCAGGGGATGACAAGCTGGGTTCAGGCTTTGATAGTAAAGATTTCACACCCGTACTCTATGGACAAGCCACGGAAAACATCAGAGATGGTCTGGTGATCGGAAATAGTATCTATAGAAAAGGAGGCGTTAAGTTGATAGTAGGCTCCGGCCTGGGGTCTCTGAGCAGGCGGTACGATCCCGATGGTGTTTACCTGCCCGAAGCTGACAACCAGGGAGAAATCTACAATCTCAAAGATGATCCTTTTGAAACAAACAACCTGTTTAATTCCGAGTCCAACCTATATCGGGAGATGAAGGCTGAATTTGAGGAGATCATTGCTCGCAACAAAAAGTCAGAGCAGGACCATGATCTGCCGGCAGTAAAGTAGTGTGAGCCTGGCTATAGGATGATTTTTGTTCTAAATCAGCGCCTGACTCAGGTGGTAGAACTGCTTTTTTCGTGAATAGGTTTTCATTTACTTTCTGATTTTCCTGTCAATTCTGGAATGTTCCTGCTAATTTCGCGGCTTGGTTTTAAACAAAGAGGTTAAAAAATTATCAAATTTGAAATCCAGGTTTACATTTATTGAGAAGGGACAAGGAAGTGTTAAACAAGATATCTTATCGGGGCTCACGGTAGCACTGGCATTGGTGCCGGAAGCTGTTGCCTTTGCATTCATTGCAGGGATATCTCCTGTGGTGGGGCTTTACGGGGCCTTTATGATGGGGTTGGTAACTTCTATTTTTGGCGGAAGACCTGGGATGATTTCCGGGGCAACAGGAGCCATGGCAGTGGTGATGGTTCACCTGGTGAAAGAAGGAATTGAGCTGGGTGGTGGACAGCAGGCAGCTGGCCTACAGTATTTATTTGCTGCGCTTTTATTGACAGGAATTATCCAAATGGCTTTTGGTTACTTCCGGTTGGGGAAATTTATCCGCCTTGTACCGCATCCGGTAATGATGGGATTTGTAAACGGACTTGCTATTGTGATCTTTATGTCTCAGCTGGACATGTTTAAGTCAGGGGGAGAATGGTTGTCAGGCTCCTCACTATATATCATGATCGGGTTGACCGCCCTTACCATGATCATGATGGCTGGCATTCCAAAAATACATAAAGGAATCCCTGCGGCGTTGACCGGTATTGTTGTAGTATCCTTAATCGTGATCCTTGGAAATGTAGAAACAGAAACCGTAAGGTCCTTTATACAATCCAGGGGTGGAACAGGTATCAAGGCAGGCTTACCAACTTTTGATATTCCGATGGTTCCGCTCAACTTTGAAACCCTGGAATTCATTGCTCCCTATGCTTTAATTCTTGCAGCCATTGGATTGATCGAGTCGCTGATGACGTTGAACCTGGTGGATGAGCTAACGGATACACACGGTAGCGGAAACAGAGAAGCCTTTGCCCAGGGACTGGGAAATTTTGTCAATGGATTTTTTGGTGGTATGGGTGGTTGTGCCATGATTGGTCAGAGCATCATCAATATTAAGTCAGGAGGCCGTGGTCGGTTATCCGGGATTGTTGCAGCTGTCGCGCTCCTGTGTTTTGTGCTTTTTGCCTCTACCTATATTGAAATGGTACCCATTGCTGCATTGGTCGGCGTGATGTTTATGGTTGTGATTGGCACGTTTGCCTGGAACACATTTAAGATCCTCAACAAGGTACCCTTGGCAGATGTGATTGTGATGCTAGTGGTGACGGTACTTACTGTAGTGTTTGACCTGGCAATTGCGGTATTTTCAGGAGTGTTGGTCTCTGCTTTGGTATTTGCATGGGAAAATGCCAAACGCATTCGTGCACGTAAATTTGTGGATGAGCATGGCATCAAACACTATGAGATCTATGGTCCGTTGTTCTTCGGATCAGTGAGCCTTTTTAACAGCAAGTTTGATATAGCCAACGATCCCAATGAGGTGATCATTGATTTCAAGGAATCCAGGATCGCTGATCAATCTGCTATTGAAGCAGTGAATAAGATCACCGAAAAGTATCGGAATGCCGGTAAGACCATCCATCTGCGCCACCTGAGCCCTGACTGTGTAAGGTTGATTGAGCGGGCAGATGAGATCGTGGATGTAAATGTGCTGGAAGATCCTGACTATTTCGTGGCAGTCGACAATTTCAAGAAATACAGTACTTACTCGGCTCAGTAAGACCTACCTGGTATTTATTGTTTGTTCCAGGTGAAATGCATCAACTCATGATGCACTCATCTGGTAATGCCCAGGTCAATGTGTGCCTCTACTTATTCTTATGAAAATATTCATCCATCTTCAACCGCATTTCGTCCTTGCCAATGTAGGAAGGTGAAAGCGAAGGTTGTCCGGGAAAGTTCTCCATGTGTAATGTCTGTGTAGGGAAGGCAAAATTGATTCCCAGCTTTTCAGCCAGCTTCATGATCTCCAGCAGGATTTCATGTCTTGCTTTCAATTCTTCTGGCCAGCCAGGTACTTCGAAAAAGATATAAAACATGACATTTAGCGAAAATGAAGCCATGTCATTGAAATAGATGTTATAGTAATCCTTTCGGGTATCCGGGTGATTCTCCACGATCTTTCTAAGTCCATCCACAAAAGTTTGAATCAGTTCAGGTGGAGTATCATAAGTCAGAGCGATCTGTGTATAGAATCGTCGGTATTGCCGCAGTCCATGATTGTCTACCGTACTGTCTGCCAGTTTGCTGTTAGGTACATACATCACAGAGTTTCGGAATGTCCTGATCCGTGAGCTTCGAAACCCAACTTCTTCCACAGTGCCATCGATATCTCCGGCTGTGATCCAGTCACCAATCTGGAATGGCTTATCCACAAAGATCATTAGGGAGCCAAAGAAGTTTTTGATGGTATCCTGGGCTGCCAATGCAAACGCCAGACCTCCAATGGAAAGACCCGTCAGGAGTGGGATGATGTCTATGTTCAGGTTGTCCAGAACGAAAAGCGAACCAATGACAACCACAAATGTCTTGAGTGTCTTTCTTACCAGCGGCACTAACTGATCATCCAGGGTGGACTTCGTTTTTTCAGCCAGGTGTTTCAGATACAGGGCCAGGATATTGACCAGCTGATAAAAGACGATGGTTCCGAAGATGGGTACCAGCACCCGGAGGAAAGTCATGAGTATCCAGGATATCTCAGACGGGAGCTGCAGCGCAGGCACAAACATGACAATCATTGCAAATACAAAGAACAGACTCACAGGTCTGGCCACGGGTAGCAGATAGCCATTGGCCAGGTCGGAATACCCTGCCCTTAGTATTATTTTGACAAACAGCCAGTTGAAGAACACACTGAGTAGCTTGTGTATCAAAACCCCAAGGAGCGCCAAAATTAACACACCCAGGTATTGATATAAATGCAAACCGAGAATCTCCTGTGTGCCAAGCTTGGGAAGTAAGTTCAATAACCTTCCAGTACCATATTTGAAGATGCTGGCATGGATCCGTCTAATCTCTCTAATAGATTTTTCCGAATAATACCATGATTCGCCTTTTCGCTCAACGAAGATGGTTGGGTACTGTTCTGTAAGTACATATCTGTGCTTGTTGATGGTGGAGTCATAGTAGTCAGGTTGTTTAGGTATATCTTCCATGTCGATATACACTCCCTCCCCATCAATAATTTGTTTTAGTTTGACTGCTATCTGGATAGCCTCGTTGATAGACCTGTTGCCCGAAGTAAATGGGGCAGCCGCCAGCGAGTCATTATAGTACGTGCTTTTTAAATAATGAAGGTGCGTATTGATTGCATGATATGGCGAATTTAGGTTCGCGGTGTCCTGACTAAAAGCAAATAGGCTGAGGGAACAAAACAGGATCAGGAGTAGTTTTCTCATGTAATTGATAATCTCTGATTAGAATTTGAATCGGACTGGCAAAGGTAAGGCTTAATCAATTTACCTTTGCCGCACTTTTTAAGCAATTTAAAAATCTCCAAAGATCATTATGACAAATCCACTTCTTCAGGCCTTCAATACTCCATTTGAGGTTCCTCCATTCGCTGAAATTCAGACACAACATTATATGCCAGCCATCGAAGAAGGAATCACAATCGCCAGGCAGGAAATAGCTGATATCACGGGGAGCCAGGTGGCACCCACTTTTCAAAATACCATCGAGGCGTTGGAAGCATCCGGCGAATTACTCTCAAGAGTTTCATCGGTGCTTTTCAATCAAAATTCGGCAGAAACGAGCGACGAGCTTCAGGCGGTCACCAAAGAGGCGTCCCCAGTACTCTCTGCCTTTAATAACGAGATCAAGCAGAATGAAGCTTTGTGGGCCCGAATCAAAACTGTATTTGAAAAGAGGGGCACGCTTAGTTTAAACCCGGAGCAGAGGATGCTTTTGGATAAGACTTATAAAAGCTTTGTTCGGAGTGGGGCCAACCTCGACGATGAAAAGAAAAAACGATTTAAGGAGATCTCTATAGAGCTGTCTAAACTGACATTGACCTATGGAGAAAATCTTTTGTTTGAAACCAATGAGTATGAGCTGATCATTGACAAGAAGAGTGACCTGAGTGGGTTGCCTGCTGATGTGGTGAAAAGGGCAGCAGCACTTGCAAAAGAAAAGGGTCACGAAGATAAATGGATCTTCACCCTACAGGCACCAAGCTATATTCCCTTTATGGAATATGCAGATCAAAGACATCTGCGAGAAAAATTATACAAGGCCTTCATGAGTAAGGCTTTCAAAGGTGATGAAAGAGATAACCAGGAACTGGTAAAGAAAATTGTGCGGCTTCGAAGTGAGATGGCGAAGCTGTTGGATTATCCAACCTATGCCAGTTATGTGCTTGAAGAGCGGATGGCAACCAATCCTTTGCAGGTTCGGCATTTCCTCAATGATCTGCTGGAAAAAGCGCTTCCTAAGGCCGAAAAAGAAGTAGCCGAGATGAAGGCCTTTATGAAGGGGTTGGGGGTGGATCATGAGCTGGAGCGATGGGATTGGGGTTACTACTCAGAGAAGCTCAGGAAGAAAAAATATGCCATTGATGATGAGTTGATAAAGCCCTATTTCAAGCTTGAAAATGTCATCTCTGGGGTTTTTCAAACTGCTGAAAAACTTTTTGGATTGTCGTTTGTCAGAAACAAAGAAATTCCGGTCTACCATCCCGACGTGATTGCTTATGAAGTGTATGCTGGCAAAGAGATAAAGGCCGTTTTCCTTGCTGACTTCTTCCCCAGAAAAGGGAAACGCAGTGGAGCCTGGATGACCTCCTATCGTGAGCAAAAGCGGAAAGGCGGAAAGAATATTCTACCGCAGGTAAGCATCGTTTGTAACTTTACGCCATCTTCTGAGGATGCTCCCTCATTGCTTAAATTCGATGAGGTGAAGACACTCTTCCATGAGTTTGGTCATGCGCTTCATGGCATGCTGGCCGATACCACCTATGGTTCGCTTTCCGGTACCAACGTCTACTGGGATTTTGTTGAGCTTCCGTCCCAGATCTTCGAAAACTGGTGCTTTGAAAAAGAATGCCTCGATCAGTTTGCCAGGCATCATGAGACGGATGAACTCATTCCTACTGACCTGGTCGAAAAGATTAAACAAAGTGCCAATTATCATGAGGCCTATGCTACTGTGCGTCAGATTAGTTTCGGTTTATTGGACATGGCCTGGCACGACCTGTCATTGGAGATGGCAGAAGAAATCAAAGACGTGGCGAAAGTGGAGCAGGAGGTATTCAAACAGCTTGATCTCTTCAAACCCGTACCCGGTACGAATATGAGTGTACAATTCGGGCACATCTTTGCTGGGGGCTATGCTGCAGGGTATTACAGTTACAAATGGGCGGAAGTGCTGGATGCAGATGCATTTTCTCTGTTCCAGGAAAAGGGAATTTTCGATCAGAAGACAGCGCATTCTTTCAGGGACAATATCCTGAGTAAAGGGGGCACGATACATCCAATGGAATTGTACAAGCAGTTCAGGGGTAGAGAACCTAAGCCAGAGGCTTTATTGAAAAGAGCAGGGCTGGTCTAATAAAGTATTTCGCTATAAAAGTCTTTGCTTTCTCTTCGGAGGATGCCATGCAGGTCATTCATAAGGTTGTCCAGCCGGTTTTTGAGCTTTTCGATCTCTTTTTGTTTGGGCTTGCTTCCGAAAACAATTTCCTGCTCGCTGGGAGCTCTCAGTGCTTCATAATATTTCTTGTCAGAGCAGAGTCTCGTTAGCTGGGCACTTACTACGGATAGGAGACTTAACGACTGTTTTGGAGAAAATTTAAGCTGCCGTTCGGGGATATCATATACGATGGCATTGATCTCATGGGCTTCAAGGTGAATGGGAGTCTCCGAATCACTTTGCAAGGTTCTGAGCAATCTGATCATTCGTTTCAATCCCCCATTGGTCCTGTCATCTTTGGCATTGATCCGGGCAATGCTTTTGAATGGCAGGTAATTTCGTTTGGTCTTTTCTCCAAATCTGAATTCACAGATTCCCCTTTCGATCTCTCTTCGGGTTTCCAAAAAGCTGCGATTGTTGATCCAAATGGCGGGTTGTATATTGACCCTGCACGATGGCTTTTCTGTGAGTACTGCTATTTCATGCTGGTTGCTGAAGCCTGATTTTTGCACAAACTTGAGACCCTTCATCATGCTGATGACCTCCCGAATAAGAAACTGGATTTCCTGCCAGGGTTTGTCTGTTTGTGGTTCGATTAATGCGAGTAAGGTGACATCACCAAATAAGGTGATGTGGGTGTCTGTCTGTATTGGGCCATCGTACCGGAAATTGATTTTCACAGGGGTTTTGGCCAGTCCTGATTCGATGCTATCCTGGATCTTCTTGGTGATTGAAAAAACCTTGTATGAGTAGGAGTGATCAATTTCTACCATAGACTCCAATGCATATCTCAATGCATTGGGGTAGCCTCTGTGAGAAAAAGCATCTGAAATAATTGGTTCTGACTTTGCTTCGTCAAATCTTCTTTTACGCAGGTTGTTTATTAAAAGCTCGTAGTTGGCTCCCATTAATAAAGTGATCTTAACAGACCAAAATAGTTGTTAATTCGGTGAAATTATAAATTAATTGGGAGATTCTCCGATTAAAACCGGACAGACAGGGAGTGTTTAATTGCTGGTGATCACCAGTTGGACAGAGTAATCAGACTTATCGATCTGGTTTTCAGCTTTTTCAGGATAGGGAATG
The DNA here is from genome assembly GCA_965228595.1 of Cyclobacteriaceae bacterium. GTDB lineage: Bacteria > Bacteroidota > Bacteroidia > Cytophagales > Cyclobacteriaceae > UBA7330. Next base: position 3,707,189 of record OZ245828.1, read on the forward strand.
ACTTTCAGCAATTCAAGGGTATAATGACCAATGTTGATCTTGTTAGCCTGATTTTCTTTTAAAGTTCCGGTGATTAATTCTTTGGTAAGGATTTCGAAATTTTCGTTGATTTCAATCTTTACTCTTGCCTGACCTTCCCACACGCAGATGGCATTGGCAGGACATCTGGAGTCTTCCATCATATCCATGAAAGAAATTGAAAAATGATCCTGTCCATCCAGCATTTTGGTTTCCCCATACTGAAGTACAAATGTTTCATCCAGACTTATCTTTCTTCCTTCTTCATCACAAGAGAAAAGAATAAACAGGATAATAATGTAAATGACTTTTATCAAAATTTTCATAATTGAAAACCCCTCCCCAAACTGACACCAATAATCGTGCTAAGGTTGTATTATTGGAAAATATTTTTTAAAAACAATTGTTTTTTATCAGAATTTACTTCCTTTGCATCATTATGCTACGTTCAGCAGATATAGTGCCCTTCTTTACCAATTGCTAATCAGCATTGGTCCCTTCTAATCAGGGCTTCAAAACCATTCTCTTTTACTTTTTACTTCCTATATCATGCTTAGTAGTATCAAAAAAATTCTATCTCTATTTCTTTCTGCACTTCGCGGTACCGATGAAGAATTCACAACCGGAAGCATAGATCGGGCGATTTTCTTGTTGGCCATTCCTATGATTGCTGAAATGATCCTGGAAGCTGTTTTTGCAGTGGTGGATATGTATTTTGTTTCCCGGATCAGTGTGAATGCCGTGGCAACAGTGGGGTTGACCGAATCCCTGATGATGATCATTTACTCTATCGCCATCGGGTTGTCCATGGCAACAACGGCCATTGTTGCACGCCGGATTGGGGCTAAGGAACACAAACGTGCAGCTGATGCCGGTTTTCAGGCAATATTCCTTGCTGCCATTATTGGGCTTACCATCGGAGTAGGTGGATTTATCTTTTCTGAGGAATTGCTTTTTCTGATGGGTGGTGATGCCACGATGGTGGCTGAGGGTGTTGGATTTACCAGGATCATGTTTGCAGGTAATATCTCCATTGTCATGATCTTTTTGATCAATGCGATATTCCGGGGTGCTGGAGATGCCTCTATCGCCATGTGGTCACTTACCCTGGCCAATGGATTAAATATCATATTGGATCCACTATTGATCTTTGGGTGGGGTCCGATCCCGGCCTTTGGGATTGATGGAGCAGCAATGGCAACGGTAATCGGCAGGTCTGTGGGGATTGTATTCCAGGTCTATTTTTTAGTGAGAGGTACAGACAGGATCAGGATAACGGTAAAAAACATTGTGATCCGCCTAAAGACCATCTGGGAGATCATCCGTATTGCCACAACTGGTATTTGGCAATTTTTAATTGAAACGGCCAGTTGGATCTTTCTGATCAGGATCATTGCCGGCTTTGGCATGGATGCGGTAGCAGGGTATCAAATAGCGTTTAGGGTGATTGTTTTCACCATCTTGCCCGCCTGGGGTTTGTCAAATGCTGCGGCAACACTGGTGGGACAAAACCTGGGAGCGAATGCTCCTGAGCGAGCGGAAAAATCAGTGTGGCGCACAGCCCAGCTGACGATGATCTTTTTAGGGCTGGTTTCTATTGTGTTTTATTTCGGAGCAGAGATGGTGATCGGCTTATTTGAAGCGGCCAGTGTACCTCGTGTATCTGAAATTGGAGTGCAGGGATTGAGGATTATTTGCTTCGGTTACCTGTTTTTTGCCTACGGTATGGTAATCACTCAGGCATTTAACGGGGCAGGGGATACCAAAACTCCTTTTTTCATCAACTTCTTCGTTTTTTGGGTCTTCCAGATCCCGTTGGCGTACTTTCTGGCAATTACCCTGGGGTGGAATGAGATGGGCGTATTTTTGATGATAGCCATAGCACATTCGGTACACGCGATAGTGAGTGTGATTATATTCAGAAGGGGAAAGTGGAAGCTGATCTCCGTTTAGCTTGTTTCAGAGCTTCATAAACAACCCAAAGCCATAATTAGGATTGGCGAGAATTCGCTTTCCGTAGAAAGCCATACCTACGGAAAGTGAAACGCCGATCTTATCAGAAAAGAGATAGAGTGCTTCAGGGGTAAAAGAAAGGTATTCAATTCTGTTTCCAAAAACGCCATTGTTGACATTGCCTGGTGCCTCTTCCTCACCCATTGGTTTGATCCCAATAAATCTTATCAGCCCTGTAAGTTTTCCATTGGACCAGCCTGACTCAAATCCATACCTGAGCTCATTTGAGAATTTTTTTGTGCGGTTGTTAAAACCGAGGTTGGCATTGGCGTAGATACCGTTTCCAAAACCTGTGCCTGCATCGAGGCTGATCATCTGATTAAATTCACCATCTCCCGATTGCAGGATACCGGTTTCACCACCATCCGTTGTGCCCAGAGGCAGGCCAAAAGTGAGCGAAGCACTCAAAGCAATCTGTTTCCCTTTGGTGATTCCGTATTTGATAGAAATGTCTGTATCACCCAGTCCGTTGAAAGCATCTCCCCTGGTCACCAGTTGGCCCGTGGAAAGACGCTCCTCGTTCAAGGTTGATCGAACGAAAAAGGGAAAGTAAATGATGCCCGTAATCCGGTCCGTGACGCCATACTCGGCATAGATACTGGTGGTATAAAGCGATATCGTTGTGATGGGCTCTATGCTACCATCAGGCGTAAAATACTGGGTGCCAATGATCACATTCTGCCCTAGCTTATAAAACCCTGATCCTTTATCCTGGGTCCAGCCACCGCCGGCCCAAACCAGCAAAGGCGTAAAGAGTACGCAGCAAAGCATGAATTTTCTCATTTTCATAGGGTTAATTCACCATACCCAAAAGTCAGGGAGGCAGGTCCACATAGTATTACCACATATTTATATTCTCCAAAAGAAACAGTTTTGCCCATGTTTTCAGCGATTTCTGTCACATTGAAGGTGTGACTACCATTCATAGTGATCTGTGATACCTCCAGTCCCTGTGCCTTTACCTGAGCTCCTGCCGTGGTGTTGGCCAGATATACAAATGTGCCCAGGGCAAAGGAGGTTTCGAAGTCATCGCTCAGGGTAAGGATGATATCTTTGTCGTTTAAACTTAGTTCTGCGGTGCCTTTGGCAGTGTATCCGCTGGAGCCCATGAAGGTGGCCTGCGCCGACCCGAAGCCAACTGATATATCGTAAAAACCATCAACTCCATCAGCTGACGCTTTAATAGTGGTAAATCCCTTTGATACCCCAGTTACGAGTCCCTCTCCATTCACCGTAGCCACCTCTTCATTTTCTGATGACCAAAAGAATGTAGTGACGACAGGGATTTCATTCACCGTATATGCATTGGCCCTCAGCATGGTTTCCTCACCAATATCTATATTGATCTGATCACCACTCACTATTATTTCAGCAATGTCATTTTCTGATCCCACCACATTGACAATGACAGTATCACTGTTGGTCATGCCATAAGAGGCATAAACTTTTCCGACACCCAGATCAATAGCTGTTACGGTTCCATCTTCACCCACACTCACGATGGCTGGGGTTAGGCTGTGAAAATCAGGCATGACTTCTTCTGTTTCACCGAGGAAGTTGATGTATGATACCGAGAGCATAAAGGATTGTCCGATAAGTAATGACTCGGTTTTAGGGGTAAGTTCCAGGTTGTCTCCTGAAACAGGGCCGTCAGTGACATCAGTTCCTATGCAGGATCCAAGGAAAAAAATTACGGCGATAAATAAAGGTTTTGCCAGTTTCATTCCTATAAAATTACAAATACCCACGCAGGATATTGGTCTGGACTCAGACAAATGGGCTTTTATTTGATTACCCTGATCACGGACAATTGGTTGTCTTCAGCGAGATAGATTTCGTAGTAATTTTCGAATTGAAGGACACTGATAGGTACTCCGGATCTCAATGGGCCCCCGGTAATCAGCTGCCCAGAGCGGTTGTAGATATACAGGTTTTGATCTGTAGCATCCACAAAGGCTATCCACTCAACGCTACCTCCCAATTTGTAATACTGTATCAGCATGGGGGATTTACTGAAGTAATCTTTTTCAAATAGCACATTACCATCCTCATCCAATACCTCATAACGCCTGTCTGTATTGCGTAGAATAAGGAATCCGTCCCCGGTAATATCATTGACGACGGAAAATTTTGTATCTGTAGTGGGGCGATACAATTGTTCGCGTTTGGTCACTTTGCCGCTGAAGTTTACCTCAAATAATTCACCAGATCCGGTAACGGTGGAAAAATAAGTGCTTGTAAAATTGTTACCTCGATTTACATTGAAATCACTGGAAGTATTGGTCTCCGTTTTGATGGGAAATCCGGGATAGTTTTCGGCCCTTCGGGTCTTAAATGTGATGCTGCCGTTTTGCTGTAATGCCACCATAAAATCTCTTCCGGAAACGCGAATGTGTCTGAGTGGACTTGTGATAGGGGACTCCAGGGGAAGTGGTCCCCAGCCTTCGAGGATCTTGCCATCTTTATTGGTAAGGTACAGGTTACCTTTAGTATCAGAGATAGCATACCTATAGTTTCGCGAATTGTCATAATCCACGATATTGAATGTAGCAATCGTAATGTCTTCGCCAAACTTTACGGGGAATCCCGGCAGGTATTCACCTGTTCTGTCAATTACATGAATGGATTCTGCTGTGGAGAAGGCATACTGTAATTTTCCATTTCTGTAATAATCTATCTGGAAGAAATCACTGGTAACCTGAGACCCGGCGTCAACGGACCATAGTGCTTCAAAGTCAGAGGAGATCAGGTAAACATTGTTTTTTATATCCTGCAAAATCACCTCTTTTTGTTTGGTGTAGTGGTTGGTGACCAGGTAAGGTTTTGTAGAAACTTTGTCAGACAGGGAGATAGCCTTCTCTACCTCTATAGCGTACTCACCGCCGGATGAAAACCTGGGAGGTTGATAGAGCGTGATGTTGGTGTAGTATTTGCCGTCTATGTTACTAAATTGAAACCCCAGGTACTCCATGTTTCGAAGGGCCTGCTGGTTGTTGCTGGCATACTCAACCCAATCCGGTTTTATTTCGCCAAGTACTTTAGACCATGACCGTGGCGTGTTGACATACAGGCTGAAATTTGCTTCATTGTTGGTGCGATCGAGAAATCTATTGAAGCGCAATGACTTGTTCCACACTTCCTCGTCTTCGATGTTTTTCAGCAATGTCTTGAGCTGATAGATACTATTGCTAAATATCAGATAATTGCGATAGTTCATATAGTAGCTCTGGTCAAAGCCTGCTGCGATATTACCCAACATTAGTTGCGGGAAATTATCTGTAGGCAGTCTTCTGATCTCCTGCTCACCGTACTGTTCGATATAGATTGAATCGCCCACAGAGGTAGCGTAACGTTCGGTCATGGTGTTGAAAAAGCGCAGGGCTTCTCCCATATCATTCACTTCAAGGATCAATAGTTTTTCATTCAAATACCTGCTGGCACTTTCTACAGTCACGATGCCAATTTCCGAATCCAGGAGCGTGTAAGTATGCTCGATGTCAAAATCATAATCTCCAAGGATCTTATTTCGAATCTCGAAGATGCCAGGAGAAGTGGTCATCAAATAGTCATTCATGGACTCTTTGAATATCTCATTGTTGTCAAAAGTGAGGTGATACATCCAGGCGGCATTTCCAGGAATAATTTCAGCCATATCAAAAGCGGCTCCTCTGGTTCGGTTAAAAATCGACAAGAAGTCCCTGTTGTCCGAGGTGAAAGTGAAACCATTCAAATTGATGGCATCTTCCGTGAGCTTTAAGTCGAGGAATGACGAATTGGCCAGGTTAAATGAAATATTTTCCTTACCTACTGTTCCAAGAATGTCTGAAAGCCTTGAAGAATTGAAATAGATGTTTCCCGCATCCTGATCCAGTTTAGCAACCTGAAACAATTCGGCATGTTGGCTGCTGAAGGAAGGGTAATCATCATCTGCGATCGTTCGGATGGCATCTTCTACAAGAAATGCCGTGAAACTTCCAATGAAATAGTTTTTGAAGAAAATATAGGCGAAAGACTCACCGGAATTCGGATGTGAGATTTCGGTGATGGTGAAGTCCATGTACTCCCGGGTCTTCTTTTTGAAACCTCTGTCTCTAAAATAGGCCAGTGCTTTGCTCAGATAGGTATGCTGGCTAATGTTTTCAATCTCTGTAATGAACAGCAGGTCTGAGGTGGAGCTGGAAGTGATATGAACTGATATCAGAGAGGATGCATCTTCAAAGACTTTGGAAAAAGTGCCTTTTCCCGCTATCGTATCCAGCAAGTAGAGGTTTTTTGAAAGAGAGGAAAACGGTGGTAGCCTGGATATGTTCTGCCAGACGGGAAAGTCCTGAAACTGACTCATCCGCTCCAGGATATGGTCAGACTCATAAACCATCACAGCATTTTGGGGAAGGAATGACCAGGGGGATAGATCAGCATGCTTCACCCATTTTTGGTAGGTGAAATACCCTGTTCCAGCTAACAATAATATGGCAGTGAAAACAAGAAGCCTCTTCAAATATGCTTTTTAGGCGAAGATAACAATTAATCAACTTGTCCGAAGACGAAGTTTAGTGTTTTTAAATTTTATCCAAACTTCGACTTCAGAAACTCACGATTTAATCGTGCAATATTTGTCAGGCTGATCTCTTTTGGGCATTCTGCAGAGCATGCGCCAGTATTGGTACACGCTCCAAAACCTTCGGCATCCATCTGAGCTACCATGTTTTCTGCACGTGTCTTTCGCTCAATCTGTCCCTGCGGAAGCAATGCAAATTGTGAAACTTTCGCAGAAACGAAAAGCATCGCAGATGAGTTTTTGCAGGCTGCTACACACGCACCACAACCGATACAGGTGGCCGCATCGAAGGCTTTGTCAGCATCGTCCTTATTTACAGGGATGGCGTTGGCATCCTGGGTGTTACCGGAAGTGTTCACTGAGATATAACCTCCCGCATGTTGAATACGGTCAAAAGATGACCGGTCTACAATCAGGTCTTTGATCACAGGAAAGGCTTTGGCCCTGAATGGTTCGATGTAGATGGTATCTCCGTCTTTGAATTTACGCATGTGGAGCTGGCATGTGGTGATGGCACCATCCGGCCCGTGAGGTCTTCCATTGATTTGTAATGAACAACTACCACAGATACCTTCCCGACAATCATGGTCAAAAGCTACCGGCTCTTCACCCTTGTCAATGAGTTCATTGTTTAAGACATCCAGCATCTCCAGGAAAGACATATCCGGTGAGACATCTTTGATGTCATAATCCATCATTTTCCCTTTATCGCTGGCATTTTTTTGCCTCCAGATTTTAAGCTTAAGATCCATAGTAATTATTTATAACTTCTTTCCTTAACTTCAATGTTTTCGTATTTCAACTCTTCTTTGTGAAGAACAGCTTTGCCCGGTTCACCTTTATATTCCCATGCAGCTACGTACTGGAATTTAGGATCACGTTTGGCTTCTCCCTCAGGAGTTTGGAATTCTTCCCTGAAGTGACCACCGCATGACTCTTCTCGGTGTAGGGCATCTTTGGCAAACAGTTCACCCAACTCGAGAAAATCTGCCACACGACCCGCCTTCGCAAGCTCCTCATTGTATTCGTTCATGCTGCCAGGTATTTTCACATCTTTATAAAATTCTTCCCTGATGGCTTTGATCTCTTCGATGGCTTCTTTTAAACCTTTGGCATTTCTGGCCATACCTACTTTGTCCCACATCACTTTTCCAAGCTTCTTGTGGAAGTAGTCAACTGACTTGGTGCCTTTATTGTTGATCAGCTTTTCCAATTGATCCCGTACGGATTTCTCAGCCTCATCAAATTCCCTGGAGTCCGTTGGTATCTTACCAGTTCTGATGTCGCTCGCCAGGTAATCGCCGATCGTGTAAGGCAAGACAAAATATCCATCAGCCAGACCCTGCATCAGCGCCGAAGCCCCAAGCCTGTTGGCTCCATGATCCGAGAAGTTAGCTTCGCCGATGACAAAGCATCCCGGGATGGTAGACATCAGGTTGTAATCTACCCAGGTTCCACCCATGGTGTAGTGAACTGCAGGATAAATCATCATAGGCGTCTCGTACGGATTGTCATCTACAATCTTTTCGTACATCTGGAAGAGGTTCCCATATTTTGTTTTGATCACTTCTTTTCCAAGCGACCTCACTAAATCCATGTCGTTCTCATCCATGCCCTTGATGTGTGCCTGCTCCTTGCCATACCTTTCAATCGCTGCAGCGAAATCCAGGTACACAGCTTCACCGGTGGCGTTTACACCAAATCCGGCATCGCACCTTTCTTTGGCTGCCCTGGAAGCAACGTCTCTTGGAACGAGGTTACCAAAAGCAGGATATCTTCTTTCCAGGTAATAGTCTCTGTCTTCTTCAGCCAGATCCGTGGGTTTTTTCTTTCCTGCCCGGATAGCTTCTACATCTTCTTTTTTCTTAGGTACCCAGATCCTGCCATCGTTTCTGAGGGACTCAGACATCAGGGTAAGCTTGGACTGATGATCACCAGAGACGGGGATACATGTGGGGTGGATCTGTGTATAACAAGGATTGGCAAACCAGGCACCTTTTTTATGTATCTTCCAGGTGGCAGATACATTGCTACCCATCGCATTGGTAGAAAGGAAAAATACATTGCCATATCCTCCTGAAGCAATCACTACCGCATGTGCAGAATGTCTTTCTAATTCACCCGTTACCAGGTCACGTGCGATAATTCCACGTGCTTTGCCATCCACCATCACGAGTTCTACCATCTCATGGCGGTTGTACATCTTGATCTTTCCTCTTGAGATCTGGCGATTCATGGCGCTGTAGGCCCCAAGCAACAACTGCTGGCCGGTCTGCCCTTTGGCATAAAAGGTACGGGAAACCAAAACCCCACCGAATGATCTATTGTCAAGTAACCCGCCATATTCTCTGGCGAATGGAACGCCCTGGGCCACACACTGATCAATGATATTTGCTGATACCTCAGCCAGACGGTATACGTTTTCTTCTCTTGATCGATAGTCACCCCCTTTGACCGTATCATAGAACAAGCGGTAGACCGAGTCTCCATCTCCCTGATAATTTTTTGCTGCATTGATACCTCCCTGAGCCGCTATGGAATGCGCTCTACGGGGAGAATCCTGAAAACAAAATGCTTTTACATTGTACCCTAGCTCTGCCAGAGTAGCAGCAGCGGAGCCTCCTGCCAGTCCTGTTCCAACGACGATCACATCGATTAACCGCTTATTGGCCGGGTTAACCAGGTTGATGTGGTCCTTATAACTGGTCCACTTATTAGCTATAGGACCTTCGGGTAATTTAGCGGGAAAATTATCACCTATGTTCATGACAAAAATTAATGATTAAAGAAATGGAAGACTGCGATGAGTATAAACAGAAAGGGTATCACAACAGCGAATGCCTCGGTCACCTTTTTGAAGCCCGGTGTAAACCTGTTGTTGATGCCAACAGATTGAATGCTGGATTGAAATCCATGCCACAGGTGGAGGCCAAGTAAAACAAAGGAAATCACATAAACTCCCGTACGTAGAGGGCTCTGAAATTTATGAACCAATTCTTCGTAATACCTGTCAGGGTCTTCAGGCAGTTGTTGTATGTATTTGTAATCCATCTCAGGGATCCAAAAGTCTATGAAATGAAGTGCCAGGAATGCCAGGATCACCAAACCGGAATAGATCATGTTTTGAGATACCCATGTGGCATTACCAGTGTCTTTCTTAAAGTATTTTATAGGTCGGGATGCACGATTTTTTGCTTCTAATACAAATCCCATGACAAAGTGGAAAACCACTGCAAAGATTAAAATGGGCTGCATTAAGAATTGAACCAGGGGGTTGGTACCCATAAAGTGAGACGCTTCATTGAAAGCATCCGCACTTATTACGGATAGGAAATTGATAGTGGCATGTTGTAATAGAAAGATAATAAGAAATAGTGCCGATAGGGCCATGGCAAATTTTCGACCTACGGAACTAGAAAAAGTTCGGCTAAACCAACTCATATTTTTTCACTTATATAATGGTGCGTGCCAAAGGTAATCGCCGAAGGCTATCAAAACAATTGTAACCTTTATTTTGAATGCTTCTAAATAAAATTTTGATCTGTTCTTTGACAATTGTGATTTTAACAGATTGTTTTTTGGGATTGTTTGCCATCCGATGAAAAATTTTTCGATTAAAAAAATAAAATGTATTCTATGGATTACCGTTGTATAGTAGAACTTTTATTGCCTTAACTTTTAGCCAATGAAATTGAAAAATATCTACTTGCTAAGTATGGTGATTGTCTTGATCGGTTGCAAGAAAGATAATGAGGTAGATCCCGATCGCATTTCCATTGATCTGATCGTTGATTATGATCAGGATTTCTTTAGCAAAACTGTGATCCTGTATTCGGATGACGACTATTTAATTAAAACCAACTTTGATACCTATATCAATACTTATCCATTTGGGGTGCTCGATGGTTTTGAGGAATTAGAGAATTCTGCGAGGGCAGACATTGCTGTTTATGATACAATTTACATATCTGATTATATCAGAAAAAAGAATGATACTACGTATATACTTGCCCATCATTTGGAGAGCGGAACTTGTTTGATATATGACAAAGGTTCCTCAAGAATTATTGAGCAAATTGAAATGGAAGAATACATGGAAGGCGGTCCATGGTCATCCACTGGAGGCAGGAGATTTTACATAGGAGGAAAGTTATTCCTGGATTCTGTTGATTTAATTAGCTGATGACGTTTTTACAAAAGTTTAAAATATTTCTGCTAGTAATACTGGTTGGTTTTCTCCAAAGTACAGATGCCACGCACCTGCAAGGGGGAGAAATCATAGCCAGGCAAATGCCCAATGCACCCCTGACCTTCGAAATCACAGTGATCTCCTACACCGATTCGGAATCAACGATTGAATTTGGTAGTGCAGGTGTATTAAGATTTGGAGATGATAATGTACAAAACGGACCTTTCACTACAATGAAAGAAAGCTTTGGTTCTACCAACAAAGTGAGTTTTACCACAACTCATACCTTTCTATCACCATCAGCGGCAGGATACCTGATATCTTATCAGGAAGACTTTAGGAATAGTGGTATCGTCAACATTAATGACGGAAATTCCGTTCAGACATCATTTTATGTTGAGACACTCGTGGTTATAGATCCATTTCTTGGACCCAACAGCACCCCATATTTTACTGCGGTGCCCGAAAGGCATGCTGTTTCCGGTCAAATATATCAACACAACCCGGGTGCTTTTGATCCGGATGGTGACTTGCTCACCTACAGGTTTATGGAAGTGAAAAGAGCCCAACAAACTGTTGTGGGCGGTTATCGCAGCTTAATCGATCCTTTTTTTTATACTAATTATAGTCAGGGGAACCAAGCCAGAGATGGAGAACCAACACTAACTATTGATCGGTTTACAGGTGAGATTGTCTGGGATGCTCCGGGGGATGCAACAAATCAGGAAGATCCTCCTTATTGTTCGGCAAAAGCTGAGTATGCCGTAGCGATTGCTGTGGACGAATGGCGAAAGGTGGGTAGCACCTGGCGAAAGATGGGTTTTGTAACCAGAGATTATCAAATCATTGTATGTAGAGGTGGAAATGTGATTTCGTTTCCTGATCTGCCAATGGATACCTGTATCACCGCTGGCAATAAATTAAGTAAGGCTGTTTCGATTTCAGAATCAGAGTACGGCCCGATATATCTGTATGGTTCCGGGATTCCCTTTGAGCTGGGAGCAACTATTGATAAGGCTGGTGAAACTTTGGAGATCAACTGGGAGACTTCTTGTGAACACCCCAAACAAACACCTTATCAAATTCAGATTCTACCGAGCAAAAATTCGAACCCATCATTTACGGGTTATCATACATGGAATATAAATATATTAGGCCCCGAAGTAACCGGATTAAGTATCCAGGATGAGCAGGATGGAAGTGTGAATTTATCCTGGGATCCTTATACATGCCCCAATGCAGACTCCATGGAGATCTGGCGGAAGGAGGGACTTTACGAAGGAAATGTTTGTGACCTGGTGGATCCGGAAGGTCAGGAATTTGTTTTGGCTGGGAAAGTCACGGCTAGTCAACAATCTTTCACAGATACTGATCTCCCTTCCGGTACCGCCAGCAGTGATTTCACCTGGCACTTAAAAGCGACTTTCTCCAATGATCAAAATGATTTGATCTCGGTACTTACAAGTGTGAAGCCAATAGGGGCAACCAAGGTCAGCGTGTTTCCCAATCCAACGAAAGGTACAGTATTTATTCAGGGAGACCATAGCTTAAGGTACTTTCGAATTGTCGATATATCTGGTAAAATGATGATGGAAGGCGATTTGAAATCATCAACCATAGACAACCTTGATACGTTGGAGGATGGTATATACTTCATATCCTTGTTGGATAGTAAGCAAAAACAGATTCACGGGACCAGGCTGTTGATCCAAAAATGAAATCATCACCGAACTAAGTTGCTTTCTGCAACGCATTTTCAAACAGGATTCGATTAAATTGCATTGTATTTTTTTTATTGATATGTTTAATTTTTCCCATCTGATTACGTTGATTAACTATCATAAGGAATTTTGGGTTGTTGTTGAATGAGGCAGTATCTACTTACATTATTTAGTTTTCTTCTTATTTTATTTGGTTTCATTGCCCGTGCTACGCATATCAGGGCGGGTGAGATCATTGTGAGACGTACCAGCAATATCACGCTGTCTTTCGAAATTACTGTGGTTGGATATACCGATGCGGGTGACTCACAAATTGAGTTTGGTGGAGGCGTACTCAGGCTTGGGGATGACAATGTGGTCAATGGACCTTTTACCACCACCAAAGAAGCGCTGGACAACGATACTGAGAAGGTATTCTTCACCGTCAATCATACTTACTCCAGACCCAATGCAGCGGGTTACCTGATCAACTACCAGGAGGATTTCAGGAATGATAACATCATCAATATCAACAACGGAAATTCGGTACAGACTACTTTTTATACTGAGACTTTGATCGTGATCGACCCTTTCTTTGGGATCAACAACAGCCCAGTTCTCACTGTACCCCCGGTGGATTTTGCCGCCATTGGCTCCCGGTTTGTGCATAACCCCGGAGCATTTGATCCTGATGGAGATAGTTTGGCCTATCGCTTCACTAGTGTAAAGCGAGCTCAAAACACGGTTGTTGGCGGATACCGCGAGATGATCAATGAAGATTTTTACACCAACTTTTCACAGGGCAATGAATCCCAAACAGGACCACCAACATTAACGCTTGATCCAAAGTATGGAGACCTCATCTGGGATGCCCCCGGAGACGTAACTAACCAGGAGGACCCACCCGATTGTGAGCTCAAAGCCGAGTATAATGTGGCTTTTATCATTGAGGAATGGCGAAACATATTCGGTACCCCACGACTTATGGGCTATGTGGAGCGAGACATGCAGATTATTGTTTGTTCATCAGAGAACGAACGTCCAATCATCGATGCACCTGACCCGGTGTGTGTGGAGGCCGGGACCAATATCAATGAGATTATTACGGCCTCAGACCCGGACGGTCATCCGGTGAAAATCGAAGCTTTTGGAGGTCCCTTTGAAGTCAACAATCCTGCTACCTATTCACCGAATCCTGCTACCTACCAGAATTCCCCCGGATCGATGGAGTTTGACTGGAATACGGTCTGTGGTCATATAAGGGAGCGACCTTATGAAGTGCAGTTGAAAGTAACAGATCAGCCACCCACAGGACCTGCCCTGGTAGAATTTGCTACCTGGGAGATCACTGTGGTCGGTCCGGCACCTACCGGGCTTACTACAACACCGCAGGCCGCCAGCAGCATGCAGCTCACCTGGGACAATTACACCTGTAGCAATGCAGACTCCATGCAGATCTGGAGAAGGGTAGGGACCTATGATATCGTGGTGGATGAATGCCAGCTGGGCATGCCACCCAACACGGGTTATGAGCTGGCTGCAGTCGTTCCCATCAATCAGACCAGCTACCTGGACGATAACAATGGACTGGGCCTCAGTGCCGGATCCAATTACTGTTACAGGCTGGTAGCAGAATTCCCTTCTGCAGGAGAGGGTAAGAGCGAAAGTTATATTTCTGCAGAAACCTGCGACAGCTTACTGATCGATGTACCGGTGATCACCAATGTGGACATAAAAGAGACCAGCCAGACAAACGGAGAGATCCTTGTCAGGTGGACGCCTCCATACCAGATCGATCAGGGTACCCATCCGCCACCCTATACCTATCAGGTGCTTCGGGGAGAGGGAATGGAAGATAGTGAAGCATATGTGCTTCTCACATCGTCTCCAATATCAGATACCGTATTCATTGATAATAGCACAAACAGCCCTTCGGCACCCAACACCTTCAATCAATCTTACAACTACAGGATCATTCTTTATAGTAATGGAAACCTGGTGGATACATCGTCCATGGCCTCTTCGGTTAGGCTAGACCTTACGCCATTACTTCAGGCCATTGACCTTAAGTGGAGTGCTACCGTACCCTGGTCACTTCAGGACCCCGGATTCAAATACCACTATATATACCGTGATCAGGTCGACCTTTTTGATCCGGATGCTATGAAACTCATTGACTCAGTAGAAGTGATTAACTCGCCATTGGCCTATACAGACAACGGAGCGTTCAATAATGAACCTTTGGATGAAAACCAGGAGTATTGCTATTATGTATCCACGTATGGAAGCTACGGCAATGACCTGCTCCCGGAACCTTTGATCAATAATAGTCAGATCAGCTGCGCACAGCCAAACGACACGATCAGCCCTTGTCGGCCACCAGCGCTGATATTTTCGGACAATTTCAGTTGTGAGGATTTCTTCCAGCAGGAGTGTGGAGCCAACATCTTTGAGAACAGGATTGAATGGAATGTAGACCAGGACCCTACCTGCGACATGGACATCCAGTTTTACAATGTATGGTATTCAGCGACAGGACAAGAGGAAGATTACCAAATTGTGGGAACATCATTCAATACTGAATTTACGCATGAAGGCCTACCTTCATTCAAGGGATGTTATCGCATCCAGGCGGTGGACCGATCGGGCAATACCAGTGAGATGACCGATGAGATATGCAGGGATAATTGTCCAAACTTCAGACTGCCCAATGCTTTTTCACCGAATAACGACGGGGTGAATGACACTTTCACACCTTATTACAATGATCAGTTCTCAGACATTGAGGGATTTGACAATGCGAATTGCACCCGGTTTGTGGAACGCGTCCTTTTCACAGTCTTTGACAGGAGTGGGAAAGTGCTTTACTCTTACAACTCGGTCAACAATGAGAACAATGTGTTGATCAATTGGGATGGGTATTCCAATACCGGGATTGAAGTCCCAGCCGGAGTCTATTATTATTCGGCTGAAGTGGAATTTGATGTGCTGGAACAAACGAAACCCACCGAAGTCTTTAGCGGATGGGTGCAGATTTTGAGATGATAATATAGTTGGTCACCAAACTAAGACCCAATCAATTGCGTTGTATTTATGTTAATGAATTTCCTCCGGGTTTTATTGGATGAAGCACTATTTACTTTCGCTACTGAGTTCACTTCTTATCCTTTCAGGCTTTGTTGCTCAGGCGACCCATATACGGGCCGGTGAGATCATTGTCCGGCGAACCAGTAATATCACATTATCATTCGAGATCACAGTTATAGGATATAAAGATGAGGACTCTTCCATTGAGTTTGGAGGGGCAGGTACTTTAAAATTGGGTGATGACAATGTGCTCACCGGGCCATTCAATACCCAGAACGAGCTGTTAGACGATAATACCCGGAAAGTCTGGTTCACAGTCAATCATACCTATTCCAGGCCTAATGCAGCAGGTTACCTGATTAGTTACCAGGAAGATTTCAGAAACAATTTTATTATCAATATCAATGATGGGAATTCTGTCATGACCACTTTTTATACTGAGACGTTGATCGTAATCGATCCTTTCTTTGGGATCAACAACAGCCCAGTTCTCACTGTACCCCCGGTGGATTTTGCCGCCATTGGCTCCCGGTTTGTGCATAACCCCGGAGCGTTTGATCCGGATGATGATAGTCTGGCTTACCGTTTCACCACCGTGAAGCGTGCTCAGAATACAATTGTGGGAGGGTATCGTGAGTTGGTTGATCCAGGGTTCTACACGAATTTCAACCAGGGTAATGAGTCACAAACAGGTCCACCAGGATTAACATTAGATACCAGGTATGGAGACCTCATCTGGGATGCACCCGGTGATGTGACCAACCAGACCGAACCTCCCAATTGTGAGGAAAAAGCCGAGTATAATGTGGCCTTTATCATTGAGGAATGGCGAAACATATTCGGTACCCCACGACTCATGGGCTATGTGCAACGTGACATGCAGATCATTGTTTGTGCGTCAGAGAACGAACGTCCAATCATCGATGCGCCTGACCCGGTGTGTGTGGAGGCCGGGACCAATATCAATGAGATTATTACGGCCTCAGACCCGGACGGTCATCCGGTGAAAATCGAAGCTTTTGGAGGTCCCTTTGAAGTCAACAATCCTGCTACCTATTCACCGAATCCTGCTACCTACCAGAATTCCCCCGGATCGATGGAGTTTGACTGGAATACGGTCTGTGGTCATATAAGGGAGCGACCCTATGAAGTTCAGTTGAAAGTAACAGATCAACCTGGTACCGGCCCTGCCCTGGTAGAATTTGCAACCTGGGAGATTTCCGTAGTGGGTCCACCACCTACTGGGCTTACTACAACACCGCAGGCAGCCAGCAGCATGCAGCTCACCTGGGACAATTACACCTGTAGCAATGCAGACTCCATGCAGATCTGGAGAAGGGTAGGGACCTATGATATCATGGTGGATGAATGCCAGCTGGGCATGCCACCCAACACGGGTTATGAGCTGGCTGCAGTCGTTCCCATCAATCAGACCAGCTACCTGGACGACAACAATGGACTGGGCCTCAGTGCCGGATCCAATTACTGTTACAGGCTGGTAGCAGAATTCCCTTCTGCAGGAGAGGGTAAGAGCGAAAGTTATATTTCTGCAGAAACCTGCGACAGCTTATTGATCGATGTGCCGGTGATCACCAATGTGGACATAAAAGAGACTAGCCAGACAAACGGAGAGATCCTGGTCAGGTGGACGCCTCCATACCAGATCGATCAGGGAACCCATCCGCCACCCTATACCTATCAGGTGCTTCGGGGAGAGGGAATGGAAGATAGTGAAGCATATGTGCTTCTCACATCGTCTCCAATATCAGATACCGTATTCATTGATAACAGCGTAAACAGCCCTTCGGCACCCAACACCTTCAATCAATCATACAACTACAGGATCATTCTTTATAGTAATGGAAACCTGGTGGATACATCGTCCATGGCCTCTTCGGTTAGGCTAGACCTTACGCCATTACTTCAGGCCATTGACCTTAAGTGGAGTGCTACCGTACCCTGGTCCCTTCAGGACCCCGGATTCAAATACCACTATATATACCGTGATCAGGTCGACCTGTTTGATCCGGACGCCATGATACTCATTGACTCAGTGGAAGTGATCAATTCGCCCCTTAAGTATACAGATAATGGGGCATTCAACAACGAGCCACTTGAAGAGACCCAGGAGTATTGCTATTATGTATCCACGTATGGAAGCTACGGCAATGACCTGCTCCCCGAACCTTTGATCAATAATAGTCAGATCAGCTGTGCACAGCCAAACGACACGATCAGCCCGTGTCGGCCACCAGCGCTGGTATTTTCGGACAATTTCAGTTGTGAGGATTTCTTCCAGCAGGAGTGTGGAGCCAACATCTTTGAGAACAGGATTGAATGGAATGTAGACCAGGACCCTACCTGCGACATGGACATCCAGTTTTACAATGTATGGTATTCAGCGACAGGACAAGAGGAAGATTACCAAATTGTGGGAACATCATTCAATACTGAATTTACGCATGATGGCCTACCTTCATTCAAGGGATGTTATCGCATCCAGGCGGTGGACCGATCGGGCAATACCAGTGAGATGACCGATGAGATATGCAGGGATAATTGTCCAAACTTCAGACTGCCCAATGCTTTTTCACCGAATAACGACGGGGTGAATGACACTTTCACACCTTATTACAATGATCAGTTCTCAGACATTGAGGGATTTAACAATTCGAATTGCACCCGGTTTGTGGAACGCGTCCTTTTTACAGTCTTTGACAGGAGTGGGAAAGTGCTTTACTCTTACAACTCGGTCAACAATGAGAACAATGTGTTGATCAATTGGGATGGGTATTCCAATACCGGGATTGAAGTCCCAGCCGGAGTCTATTATTATTCGGCTGAAGTGGAATTTGATGTGCTGGAACAAACGAAACCCACCGAAGTCTTTAGCGGATGGGTGCAGCTTCTGAGGTAATGTCACACAATCACCCGGTCATCCTTTTCGATGGAGTTTGTAATCTTTGTAATGCATCGGTCATGTTTATTATTAGACGAGACCCGGAAGGGAAATTCAGATTCTCTTCGCTCCAGTCTGACTATTCGAGAGATTTAATAGGCTCCAAAAGCCTTTCCATGGATACTATTTTGCTGGTTGAGGAGGGAGTCATTTATAAAGAGAGTACAGCGGCTTTACGTATTGCGAAGCAACTTAAAGGAGGATGGAAGCTCTTGTACGGTTTGATTGTTTTGCCTAAATTTCTCAGAGATGCGGTATACAGATTAATCGCCCAAAACCGGTACCGTTGGTTTGGTAAGAGGAATGAATGCATGGTGCCAACACCGGAACTTCGCGCTCGTTTTCTAGATTCCTTTTGATTGGTATAGATTTGCATCCCACAAACTACTATTTAGGATGAACGCATACATTTTCCCGGGACAAGGGGCACAATTTTCAGGAATGGGCAAGGATCTTTATGATTCCAGTGCTGAGGCTAAAAAATATTTTGAGCAAGCCGATGACATTCTCGGTTTTTCCATCTCGAAGATCATGTTTTCCGGTACCGATGAAGAACTGAAGCAAACCAAAGTAACACAGCCGGCTATCTTTATCCATAGTGTGGTTTCAGCTTTGATCAATGACAGTTTCAAGCCGGATATGGTAGCCGGACATTCACTCGGTGAGTTTTCTGCTTTGGTGGCCAATGGGATCCTAAGCTTTGAAGATGGGTTGAAACTTGTGTCCAAGCGTGCTTCTGCCATGCAAAAAGCCTGTGAAGTACAGGAATCAACGATGGCGGCTGTTTTAGGTCTTCCGGATGAAAAGGTAGAAGAAATTTGTAGTGGGGTCGATGAGATTGTAGTTCCTGCCAATTACAATTGCCCGGGACAGCTGGTGATTTCCGGTTCTATAAAAGGAGTGGAGATTGCCTGTGAGAAAATGAAAGAAGCTGGTGCCAAGCGCGCACTGATCCTTCCTGTAGGTGGTGCTTTTCATTCACCGCTGATGGAACCAGCACGTGAGGAGCTGGCCGCCGCCATTAACGAAACTAAATTTGGCACGCCATCCTGTGCAGTCTATCAAAATGTGGATGCATCGGGTCATACTGATATCAGTGAAATCAAAAACAATCTGGTAGCCCAACTTACTGCACCGGTAAAATGGACACAGAGTGTACAAGCCATGATTGCCGATGGTGCTACTACATTTATCGAATGTGGTCCAGGAAAGGTGCTACAGGGGCTTGTGAAGAAAATAGATCGTGAAGCAGAGACCATGAGTATATGAGAACCTCTAAAAGGTTAGTTACATTGCTGCTATTGGTATTTATGATGGTTCTTGGTGGATGTCGTAAGGGACCCTCAGCAACCTATGACAGCAGTAAAAAAATTAAGCGAGGTAAACCCCTTCCTTGTCCAATCCATGATTGCTAATGCGTAAAATCATCATTGCAATAGATGGCCATTCTGCCTGTGGGAAGAGTAGTACCGCCAAAGTTGTCGCTAAAAAGTTGAACTATATGTACATTGACAGTGGTGCCATGTATAGAGCAACTACCTACTATTTCTTACAAAATGATATTGACCTGTCTAACCAGGATCAGGTGAGTAAGGCACTTGAATCAATCGATATACAGTTTAAAATTGATGGGTCAGGCAACTCTCAAGTCCTATTAAATGGTACATTTGCAGAAGCGTTTATCCGAACCATGGAAGTTAACCAACATGTAAGCGAGGTTAGTGCCGTCTCCAGTGTTAGAAGAGCAATGGTGAGACAGCAACGACAAATTGGTGCCGAAAAGGGTGTGGTCATGGATGGTAGGGATATTGGTACCGTGGTATTTCCTGATGCTGAACTGAAAGTCTTCATGACTGCGTCGTTAAAAGTAAGGGCGGAGAGAAGGCAGAAAGAACTAAAAGAAAAAGGAATTGTTGAGGAACTTTCTGTTATTTCTTCCAATTTAATGAGTCGGGACAAAGCTGACTCTTCCCGAGCTGATAGTCCATTGGTTAAGGCCGATGATGCTATTGTAGTGGATACAACCCGTTTGACTTTTGACGATCAGGTTGATAAAATTGTAAAACTCGCAGAACAGATCATATATGACCGTTGAAATAGACCCACACTCCGGATATTGTTTTGGCGTTGAATTTGCCATTCAGATGGCAGAAGATGAGATGGTAGGGGGAAATAACCTTTATTGCCTCGGAGACATTGTGCATAATGGCATGGAGGTGGAAAGGCTTTACAAAAAGGGTCTGCGAACCATTGACAGGGAGGAACTGTCTCAGTTGAAGGATTGTAAAGTATTGATCAGGGCGCATGGCGAGCCCCCGGAGACCTATCAGATCGCCATGGAGAATAATATCGAGTTGATAGATGCCTCCTGTCCGGTAGTTTTGAAATTACAAAACAGGGTGAAGCACGCTTACGACAAGGCCAAAAGGGTCAATGGACAGGTGGTGATATATGGAAAAGAAGGCCATGCTGAGGTGGTGGGTCTTACAGGTCAGACAGACAACGACGCCATCGTTATCATGACTGATGAAGACCTGGATAAAATTGATTATTCACGACCTGTGATATTATTTAGTCAGACCACCAAGAGCACACAGGGCTTCTATCACATGAAGGATCAGATCGAAAAGCGGATCCTAAAAGAGAAAGGTGAACTGACCATGGAGCAGTTTGATGCCAATGACAGCATCTGTCGTCAGGTATCAAACCGGGAGCCGAAGATGAGAGAGTTTGCCAGCAAATACGATGTGGTATTGTTTGTAGCCGGTAAGAAAAGCTCAAATGGTAGAGCCTTATATAATGTATGTCTTGAAAATAACCCAAGGAGCTATTTCATCGAGAATCAGGATGAAGTCGATTTTTCCTGGCTGGAACCTGAAGATAAGATAGGTATTTGTGGAGCGACTTCCACACCCCATTGGCTAATGAAACAGGTAGCTGAATACATAGATGTAAAGCACCCCAATCAAGATTTGTTAGTATAACAAAGGGCAAATTCGGCAACCCGAAAGGTGAAATATTATTTTGTTCAAATAACATTTTTAACAGGTCAGAAAAATCTTGAATTTTTTAAAAATTGACTGCTTTTTTAAAGGTTTCATTTGAATCTTTTTTTTGTATTTTTGCATCGTTTTTATGATGACCGCAACGCTCACATATGTCCAAAACTATTAAGCTAAAAAAGGGATTCGATATCAATCTCGTAGGAAAGCCTCAGGAAAAGATCATCGAGTCCAAGCAACCTGAAACCTACGCTATAAAACCCACTGATTTTGTCGGTATCAGCCGGCCGAAGCTTCTCGTCAAAGAGGGAGACTCCGTTAAAGCCGGATCACCTGTACTTTACGATAAGTTTACTGAGCAGGTCAAATATTGTGCGCCCGTAAGTGGCAAAGTGGTTGAGATTAAGCGAGGTGAAAAACGTAAGTTGCTGGAAGTGAAAATACTCGCAAACAAAAGTGTAGAGTATGTAAAGCACAAAAAATATTCAACATCAGATATCTCCAACTTATCCAAAAAGGATGCTTTTGAGCAAATGAGTGCGGGTGGCGTCTGGCCGAACGTCATTCAAAGACCTTATGGAATTGTTGCTGATCCTGAGTCTGAACCCAAGGCGATTTTCATTTCAGCTTTTGATACACATCCTCTGGCGCCAAATACTGCATTTATTTTGCAGGATCAGGGAGCTAATTTTCAGGCGGGACTGGATATTCTGAAAAAGTTCACCAGTGGTAAAATCCACCTCAATATAAAAGGTGGAGATGAGGTTGCTCAAATCTTCTCTCAGGCCAAGGGTGTTGAGATAAATAAATTCATGGGACCGCATCCGTCAGGTAATGTGGGTACTCAGATACATCATCTCGATCCAATTAACAAAGGTGACATCGCATGGACTGTGAGTCCTTATGGAGTAGCTCAGATTGGTAAATTGTTTACCGAAGGTATTTATGATGCTTCTAAAACCGTAGCCCTAACTGGCTCGCAGGTTACTGATCCGGCCTATGTAAAAACATATTCAGGAGCCAACGCAGGTAACTTATTGGATGGGCAACTCAAGTCAGGTCCTAGCAGAATTATCTCAGGGAATGTGTTGACAGGAGAGGCTGTTGGAAAAGAGGGTTTCCTTGGGTTTTACGATCAACAGTTTACGGTGGTCCCTGAGGGAGATTATGAAGAGTTGCTGGGATGGATCCTGCCCAGTACCAATAAATTGAGTTTCCACAAGGCTTTCGGACTTTTAGGCTTTTTAAATCCTAAGAAAGAATATGTGGTAGATACCAATACGCACGGTGAAGAGCGGGCCTTTGTGATGAGCGGCGCTTTCGAAAAGGTAATGCCGATGGATATTTATCCGACATTCCTGTTCAAAGCCATCATGGCAGAAGACTATGATGAGATGGAAGGTCTTGGTATTTATGAACTGGTAGAAGAAGATGTGGCTTTGTGCGAATTCATCGATGTGTCGAAGCATCCGTTACAAAAAATATTGAGGTCAGGTTTAAACTTACTTAAAGAGAGCTAAATGAAGTTCATCCAAAAGATATTTGATGATTTACATCCCGGTTTTGAAAAAGGGGGTAAGTATGAGAAGTTTTATCCATTATATGAGGGTGTAAGAACCCTGGTCTTTGCTCCATCTATTACCACAGATAGCAAAGGAGTACAGGTAAGAGATGCTATTGATACCAAGCGTATGATGATGACGGTGATCATAGCGATGATCCCGTGTCTGCTTTTTGGTATGTGGAATGTTGGATATCAGCATTATATCGCCACAGGTGTTGAAGCTACTTTCCTGGATATGATTTTATTAGGTGCATTGAAAGTTGTGCCTATCATCATTGTTTCATACACTGTAGGTCTGGCCATCGAATTTGCGATCTGTGTGATCAGGCAACACCCTGTAAACGAAGGTTACCTGGTAACAGGAATGCTTATTCCGCTTGTAGTGCCAGCATCTATTCCATTGTGGCAGGTAGCCATTGCTACAGCATTTGCCGTGATCATTGGAAAAGAAGCCTTTGGTGGTACCGGAATGAACATCCTCAATGTGGCTTTGACTGCGAGAGCATTTCTTTATTTTGCCTATCCTTCCCAAATCTCCGGAGATGTCTGGACTTATTTTGGAGATCAGGCCCCGGTAGATGGTTTTAGCGGTGCTACTGTGTTGGCTTATGGAGCTTCAGCTGCTGCCAATGGCACTGATATGATGGCAGATATGGCAGGACACTGGTATGATGGAATGTTCTCCTTCTGGAATATGTTTATAGGTACAATTCCGGGAAGTATTGGAGAGACATCCACGCTGATGTGCCTGATTGGTGCGGCAATCCTGATCGCGACAGGTATAGGTAGCTGGAAGATCATTTTCAGTGTTTTTGCTGGTGGTTACCTGATGGGGCTGCTTTTCAACCTGATCGGAGGCAACTCATTCCTGGAGATGCCCGCACATTACCATTTAGTATCAGGTGGATTGGCATTCGGTGCTGTGTTTATGGCTTCAGACCCTGTCACGGCAACACAGACAGAATTAGGAAAGTGGATCTACGGATTCATGATAGGAGTCCTGACGGTATTGATTCGGGTAGTGAACCCGGCCTATCCTGAAGGCATCATGCTAGCTATTTTGTTCATGAATGTTTTTGCTCCTTTAATTGATTACTATATTGTAGAAGCTAACAAAAAAAGAAGACTGACCCGTGCAACGATCTAATACATACATCATCATATTTTCAGTCGTGCTTACCATCATTCTTGGGGGTATGCTATCGATTGCGTCTGTTGGATTAAAGCCTTTGCAGGACAAGCAGGTTGAACTGGACACCAAGAAGAAGATCCTGGGTGCTGTTACAGATATTTCTACCATTGAAGACCCCAACGAGCTGTTGGCACTTTATGATCAACGGGTAGAATCCATCGTAGTGGATATCGAAGGAAATATCGTAGAGACCAATGCCAAAGGGGAGCCTATTGCAGCAGAGAAGATAAGTGTACAGAAAAATTACAGGATGAAGCCGGAAGACAGAGTTTATCCTGTCTTCAAATTTAAGGCTGAGGACGGAAGCATTGATGCATATGTTTTCCCTATGTGGGGTAACGGACTTTGGGATTGGATCTCAGCTTACATGGCGATAGATAAGGATTTGAATACTGTTAGAGGTATTGCATTTGACCACAAGGCAGAGACTCCCGGACTAGGAGAGCGGATTACTACCGAAGTAATTCAATCCAGGTATGTCGGTAAAGAGATTTTTAATGATTCCGGGGAACTGGAATCAATTACAATGGTTAAAGGAGAGAATAACACAGGATTATCCATCCATGAAGTTGACGGAATGGCTGGTGCTACTATGACAGCCAAAGGAGTCAATGCCATGTTGGATCAATACCTTGGCTGCTATCAACCATACATTAAAAAAGTAAAATCAGAGAGTAATAAAGTTGCGCTCACCCAATAAATAATTTTTTATGAGCACTGAAACCATAGAAAAATCAGAAGTTAAGGAAGAGGTATTACAGCCAGCAGAAGCGATGTTGTCGAAGAGGAGACGAAAGATACTCAGCGACCCACTTAATGAAGACAACCCCATTACCGTGCAGGTATTAGGGATTTGTTCTGCTTTGGCGATTACCATCAAGATGGAACCAACTATTGTAATGTCCATAGCGGTGGTATTTGTGATTGTGTTCTCAAACCTTATTATTTCCCTGATCAGAAATCTTGTTCCCGGAAGGGTAAGAATCATCGTTCAGTTGGCAGTTATTGCCACACTGGTAACGCTGGTAAGTGAGATACTGAAAGCCTACTACTTTGACATGTATAAGGTACTGGGAGCTTTCGTTGGACTGATTATCACAAACTGTATCGTAATGGGAAGGCTGGAAGCATTTGCGATGGCCAACAAGCCTTATGATTCGATCCTTGATGGGCTTGGTAGTGGATTTGGCTATGCATGGATCATTTTAGTGGTTGCCTTCTTTAGAGAATTGTTTGGTTCGGGCTCTATCCTAAACTTTAAACTCGCTGAAATAGGTTTGGATTTCCAAACCAATGGACTGATGGTAGATTCCATCGGGGCCTTCATGGTACTGGGTATATTGATCTGGATCCAGCGAACAAAAACCGGTTACGTAGAAAACTAAGCACTGACACATGGAAACCTTTAACATTATACTTCGAGCAATCTTCATTGACAACATGATCTTTGCCCTCTTTTTGGGGATGTGTTCTTTCCTGGCCGTTTCCAAAAAGGTATCTACAGCCATCGGCCTGGGCGCTGCGGTGATCTTTGTATTGACAATCACCGTGCCAATCAACTGGTTGCTGCAGGAATACGTGCTCAAAGAAGGTGCGCTTTCCTGGTTGGGAGCTTCTTTTGCAAACGTAGACCTGACCTTCCTACAGTTCATCATGTTTATTGCGGTAATCGCATCGATGGTACAGTTGGTAGAGATGATCATCGAGAAATTTTCACCTGCTTTATATGGAACGCTGGGTATATTCCTCCCATTGATCGCGGTAAACTGCTCCATCCTGGGAGGCTCACTGTTTATGGTACAAAGGGATTATAACATTGTGGATGCCACCGCTTATGGATTTGGTTCAGGAGTGGGTTGGTTCCTTGCGATTGTTGCGCTGGCAGCAGTAAGAGAGAAACTCAAATATTCTAATGTACCTGATGGCCTTAAAGGTCTGGGTATCACCATGCTCATCACCGGTTTGATGGGCATAGCCTTCAAAATATTTATTGGTATTTCGATATAAATTCGGATGGTTTTATAGTGGATCCAATACACTAGACAAAAAAATAAGGCTTTGATCTTAGGTCAAAGCCTTATTTTTTATTCCTTTTGTACTCAGCAATATCATTTACGGCACTGAGACTTATTTTGACTTTCTTTCTGCGGGGGCTTCTATTGGTAGTTCCCACTGCCCTGACCATCTTCATCCTTGTTCAGGTTATATCATGGATAGACAACCTGATACCTCTTGAGGTGCCGGGGGTTGGACTCGTTACTGTATTGGTCACAGTGACCCTGATTGGTTTTTTAGCCAATACCATCATCGCGAAACCCATCATCCGTTTTTTGGAAGAGGTCTTACAAAAAATCCCCCTGGTTGGATTTATCTATTCGGCAATCAATGATCTGGTCACGGCCTTTGTGGGAGATAAACAAAAGTTTGATCGGCCGGTATTGATTCCTTTTGATGAAAATGGACTTTTATACAAACCAGGATTCATCACGCAGTCTGATCTTGAAAAGATTGGTTTACCGGGTATGGTCACAGTCTACATGCCTCATTCTTATAATTTTTCCGGAAATGTTTTTATCGTAAGGAGTGAAAAATTGATCCTTCTTAAGGGGAAAAACACCGATATCATGAAATATATTGTTTCAGGAGGCGTTTCAGGCAAGATCAAACTAAAATAAAATTCCTTACTCCCAGTCCAGAATCCCAACATTCCAATAGATATTTCGTATTGTGTAGGAAAATAAATACTTTATTCCTTGACATTGGAAAAATTAGGTATTTAAATTTGTATAAGTAATTATAGTAGTGGAACACCAATACGACATATTATTTCTTCCGATAAGGCCAATGTTCCCCAGGCGTTGAGCCTGCACACTACATCTATGTCCACTTACGTAGTGGATTTTCTCCAATCATTTTACATTTTTACAATTATTAACCTGCAATAACAATGGACAAATTTGTTGTATCCATAGGAAATACAACGCATGAGAAATACGCTGAGGAGATCTGCGATATGATCGCTGACAGCGCACAAAAAAGGGGTACTGGTATAGCTAAAAGGTCTACGGAGTACATTGCCAAGAAATTACGGGAGGGCAAATCGGTGATTGCTTTGACCAATAAAGGCGTATTGGCTGGGTTTTGCTATGTAGAAACCTGGGGCCATGGGAAGTATACTGCCAACTCCGGACTGATTGTAAACCCGGAATTCAGAAACAAGGGTTTAGCCCTGGCTATCAAAGAACGGGCATTTAAATTGTCCAGAGAGCTATTCCCGGATGCGAAATTGTTTGGTTTGACGACCAGCCTGGCTGTCATGAAAATCAATTCGGACCTGGGTTATCGTCCCGTACCTTTTTCTGAACTTACGGATGACCCTGAGTTTTGGAAAGGATGTCAATCTTGTGTGAATTATAGTATCCTTGAAAGTAAAAACTTTCATAACTGCCTTTGTACCGGAATGATCTATGATCCTGAGGAAAGAAAACGAAGATGGAAAAACAGAAGAGAGAAAGTCCAGGAAAAATTGATGATCTGGAAGAAAACAGTTTATAACAAATGACAGGAAAAAAGAAGATAGTATTAGCATTTAGTGGTGGATTGGATACAACCTATTGCGCCATTTACTTATCAAAAGATCATGGAGAGGTCCATACCGTGACGGTAAATACCGGAGGGTTTGACGAAGCAGAACTTAAGGAGATTGAGGAGAGATCCAAGTCTCTGGGTGCAAAATCGCACAAAACCATTGATGCCACCCAGGACTTTTATGATAAAGCCATCAAGTACCTTATTGCTGGCAATGTATTGAAAAATAACACTTACCCGCTGTCAGTAAGTGCTGAGCGTGTCTTCCAGGCTACAGCCATTGCAAAGTATGCCAATGAGATCAATGGGGATGCCATAGCACATGGAAGTACGGGAGCTGGTAATGACCAGGTGCGCTTCGATATGATATTCAACATTCTATGTCCGGATAAGGAAATCATCACGCCCATAAGAGATATGAAACTCTCCCGTGAAGAGGAAATCCAGTACCTGATCGATAATGGAGTGAGTGGCAACTGGGAGAAAGCATTATATTCTATCAACCAGGGGCTTTGGGGTACTTCCGTCGGAGGAAAAGAAACATTAACATCTGATAAATATCTTCCTGAAACTGCCTTCCCATCTCAGCTTCAGGAGAAGAAAGAAGAAACCATAGAAATTGAATTCATTAAAGGAGAACCGGCAGCCTTAAATAAATCCAAACTTGATCCGGTGACATGTATTTTACGGCTAGGTGATATATCCTCTTCATACGCTATTGGCCGTGATATACATATAGGTGATACAATTATCGGTATCAAGGGAAGAGTAGGCTTTGAGGCGTCGGCTCCTTTAATACTTATCAAGGCTCACCATGCATTGGAAAAGCATGTGTTGGCTAAAAACCAAATCTTCCTGAAAGATCAGGTGGCATTGACCTATGGCAATCTCCTGCATGAAGGTCACTACCTTGATCCGGTAATGAGAGACATTGAAGCTTTCTTTGAAAGCACTCAGAAACATGTGACAGGTACCGTAAAAGTAAGACTGGCACCTTACCGCTTTTATATTGAGGGGATCGAATCACCTAATGACCTCATGCAATCGTCATTTGGGAAATATGGAGAGATGAACTCCGCCTGGAGTGGTGAAGATGTGAAAGGATTTGCTAAGATCTTTGGTAATCAAAACATGATCTATCATAAAGTACACCAGGATGACTGAGCAGATAAAAGTAGGAATAGTTGGTGCAGCAGGATATACGGCGGGTGAGCTGATCCGACTCTTATTTAACCATCCTCAGACAACTCTGGTTTATGCCCAAAGTGAGAGTCAGGCAGGAAAGCCAATTTATGCTACCCATACTGATCTGGTAGGAGATACAGATTTGACATTTGTCTCAGATTTTGATTTGGGAGCATGTGACGTCATTTTCTTATGTAAAGGACATGGCGAATCAAAGAAGTTTTTGGAGGCAAACCCGGTCCCGAAAACTACCAGGATTGTGGACCTGAGTCATGACTACCGTCTCAAGGACTCCGGGAATGATTTTGTTTATGGGCTGCCTGAGTTGAATAAGCAGGAAATCCAGGCTGCAGATAAAGTAGCCAATCCCGGATGTTTTGCCACCTGTATCCAGCTGGGGCTGTTACCCGCTGCCAAACATCACCTGATCCGGGGAGAAGTAAACACTTCCGGTATCACTGGGTCTACCGGCGCAGGGCAATCCCTTTCGGCTACTTCACACTTTTCATGGCGAAACAATAACCTGAGTGTGTATAAAGCCTTTACCCACCAGCATTTGGATGAAATCGGGCAAAGTCTGACCCAATTGGATGGTGAATCGCATGCCATTAATTTCATTCCTTACAGAGGAGATTTTACAAGAGGGATCATCATTACTTCTTATTTTGACACGACTGAGTCTGAAGAACAAATCCTGAAGCAGTACCAGGAATTTTACGCCGGGCAGCCATTTACACATGTGGTGAGGGACAATCCTGATCTTAAGCAGATTGTAAATACCAACAAAGCATTGATTTATCCTAAAAAGCATGGCAATAAACTCATGGTTATTTCAGTCATTGATAATTTGCTCAAAGGTGCATCAGGACAGGCATTGCAGAACATGAACCTGATGTTTGGCCTGGATGAAAGTATGGGCTTAAAGCTAAAGTCAATCGCTTTTTAAAATTAATATGGATTCAAAGGAACAAACAATAGCCGTAATAGGAGCCGGTAACCTCGGTGTTGCCATAGCCCAGGGAATCGTTGATAAAGGGGTGAGGAAACCTGAAGAATTGATTCTTACTCGTAGAAGTATTGAGAGTATAGAATATCTCAAAAAGCAGGGTTTCAGGATCACTCAAAGCAACCTTCAGGCCGTGGAGCAGTCAAGGATCGTGATGCTGTGTGTCCAGCCTAAACAGTTGAAGCAGGTGATACAGGAGATCAATGCAAAGCTGACCAAGGATCACATCATTGTATCGGTGATCACCGGCGTGAAGATTGATGAGATCCATCAGGAGCTTAAGCTGGACTTGCCTGTTATCCGTGCTATGCCTAATACGGCCATTAGCATTGGTGAATCCATGACCTGTATTGCTTCTAAAAATGCCACGGCACATATGGAGGAGATCGAACTGCTTTTTGGTACGCTCGGACTCACATTGGTGATAGAAGAGAAACTTATGCAGGCGGCCACAGTACTTGGAGCCAGTGGGATTGCTTTCTTCCTGCGTTTCCTAAGGGCTGCCACACAAGGAGGAATCCAGATGGGATTTGATGCGGAAGAAGCCCAGATGATTGCTGTGCAGACAGCCAAGGGGGCGGCATCTCTCATTCTGACCAACAAGCAACATCCAGAAGTAGAAATTGATAAGGTGACTACCCCTGAGGGCTGTACAATCGAGGGATTGAATGAGATGGAGCATCAGGGGTTGAGCTCAGCATTGATCAAAGGATTGATGGTATCTTACAATAAAATCAAAAACATCAAATGAACCATTTTTTGTCTGTAGAAGATGTGCCGGACCCGGAAGGGTTGGTAGAGGAAGCTATAAAACTGAAGAAAAAGCCATTTTCATTTCAGAAACTGGGCAAAAACAAGACACTGGGAATGCTCTTTTTCAATGCCAGTCTTCGTACAAGGATGAGTACTCAGATAGCTGCGAGAAACCTGGGAATGGAAGTGATCGTGATGAATGTGAGCCAGGACTCATGGCAGATAGAGACAGAGGATGGAGTAGTGATGAATGGAGATAAGGCAGAACATGTGCGTGAGGCGGCTGCCGTGATGGGACAATACTGCGATGTATTGGCCATCAGGTCTTTCCCTACCTTAAAAGACAAGAAAAAGGATTACGCAGAAGAGTTGATGCATCAGTTCAGCCGGTTTGCCGGAGTACCCATATTGAGTATGGAGTCTGCAACATTGCATCCGCTACAAGGACTGGCAGACATGATGACCATTGCTGAGTACAAGAAAGCCACAAAACCAAAGGTAGTCCTTACCTGGGCTCCACACGTGAAGCCGTTGCCTCAGGCAGTGCCTAACTCATTCACTCAATGGTCCCGAAAAATGGATTATGATTTTGTGATCACACATCCGGAGGGGATGGAGCTACCTAAAAGATTTAGGCAGGATGCGGAAATTGAATATGACCAGGACAAAGCCCTTGCAGGGGCAGACTTTGTGTACGTAAAGAACTGGTCTTCCTACAAGAACTATGGTATGCTTGGGCTGGGAAAAGACTGGATGTTTTCGCAGAAGAAGCTGGAACTGACAAATGATGCGAAGGTCATGCATTGTCTTCCCGTAAGACGCAATGTGGTCATAGCAGATGAAGTGTTGGATGGACCGAATTCCGTGGTGATCCAGCAGGCGGGCAACCGTGTGTTTTCGGCTCAGGCGGTGATAAAAAGACTTTTAGAAAGCTTATAGAATGGAAAAAGTACATGTGATCAAGGTAGGAGGAGCAGTCATCGAAGACGAAGAAAAGCTCTCGGTTTTTCTGGATAGCTTTTCAGCCATTAAGGAAAAGAAAATATTGATCCATGGTGGTGGTAGGGTAGCTACAGATATTGGAAAGAAATTAGGTATTGAGCCCACCATGGTGGAGGGGAGAAGGGTGACGGATGAAAAGACCCTTGACCTGGTGACAATGGTTTATGGTGGCCTCGTAAACAAAAAATTGGTTGCAAGGTTGCAGAAGATGGATCAGAATGGGATTGGATTGACGGGTGCAGATGGTTCTTTGATTGAATCTAAAAAACGACCCATCAAAAACGGTGTGGACTACGGCTGGGTAGGTGATCCCGTTCGCGTAAATGTAAAGATTGTTGCAGATCTGTTGAAAGCCGGTCTGATTCCGGTGATTGCACCATTAACACACGATGGCCACGGTCAGCTTTTCAATACCAATGCTGATACCATGGCAGGTGTGATGGCCAAAGCCCTGGTGGATTCTTTTGATGTGTATCTGCATATGACCTTTGAGCTGGATGGCGTACTGAAAGATGTCAACGATCCGGCATCGTTGATTGCTGAGATGAAGAAAGAAGACTATGAGCACTATAAGCAGTCCGGAGTGATCCACAGTGGCATGATCCCCAAGCTGGAAAATGCCTTTGAAGCCATCGACTCCGGCGTCCGTCAGGTGAGAATATGTAAGTTTGATCAGGTAAATCCTCAAAAATCCAGTGGAACAAGACTTACTCAATAAGAAAGAGCAAAGGTTTGAAGAAGTATTGGCCCTACTCAGTGCTTTGATCGGTATCCAGAGTTTCAGCAAGGAGGAAGAGAAGACAGCAGACTTACTGGAGGGGTATTTGATTGACCGGGGCCTTTTGGTTTCCAGAAAGGGCAACAATGTATGGGTAAAAAACAGGTATTTTCATCCTGCGAAACCTACGATTTTATTGAATTCACATCACGATACGGTGAAACCCAATAAGGGATACACCAAAGACCCATTCAATCCTGAAGTGTCGGATGGTAAACTGTTTGGATTGGGTAGTAATGATGCCGGTGGTGCACTCATCTCATTGTTAATTACCTTTTTACATTACCATGATCATGAGGATCTAAAATACAACCTGATCTGGTCAGGTACCGCAGAGGAAGAGATATCTGGTAAGGAGGGCGTCGAAAGCATTCTTGAGCACCTGGGTGAGATCAGTTTTGGTATTGTAGGGGAGCCTACAGGCATGAAGATGGCTGTCGCCGAAAAAGGGTTGATGGTATTGGATTGCTATGCCAAAGGTCAGTCCGGGCATGCCGCCCGTGACCTGGGTGTCAATGCCATCTACAAAGCCATGGAAGATATCGAGTGGATCAAAAATTATCAGTTTGAAAAAGTTTCTGACCACCTGGGACCTGTGAAGATGTCTGTCACCATGATCAATGCAGGCTATCAGCACAATGTCATTCCCGATGTTTGTCATTATGTGGTGGATGTCCGTACGACAGATGCTTATTCCAACGAGGAAACATACGAGATCATTAATAAGCATACCCAGGCAGAGGTAAATGAAAGGTCATTTAGGTTGAGTCCTTCGTATGTACCTAAAGATCATGTGTTAGTAAAGGCAGCAGAAGAGCTTAAAATAGAAATGTTTGGGTCACCTACTACATCCGATCAGGCCCTGATGTCCTTTCCAACTATCAAGATGGGACCAGGATTGTCCGAACGGTCTCATTCGGCCGATGAATTTATCTTCCTGGACGAACTGAGAGAAGGTCCTGAGAAGTATATTGAATTATTAGACAAGATTATCCTGTAGCATGAAACTCTGGCAGAAGTCAACCGATGTAAATAAGCAAATTGACACATTCACCGTAGGCAATGACAGGGAGCTGGACCTTGTGCTGGCCCCCTTCGATGTGCTGGGATCGTTGGCGCATATCCACATGCTGGAAAAGATCGGACTGCTGGAGCAGGAGGAATGGAAAAAGCTGGATCAGGAGCTTAAGGAGATCTATAAAGAGATCCAAAAAGGTGGGTTTAAAATAGCTGATGATGTGGAGGACATCCATTCCCAGGTTGAGTTTCTCTTAACTCAAAAGCTCGGGGATGTAGGGAAAAAGATTCATAGCGGTCGGTCACGAAATGATCAGGTACTGGTAGATCTAAAAATGTATTTCCGCCACGAGATTAAAGAAATTGTACAGCTTACCAGTCAACTGTTTCAAACACTTGTCAGTCAGAGTGAGAAATATAAGGGTGTGTTGATGCCTGGCTATACGCACATGCAGGTGGCCATGCCATCCTCTGTCGGCTTGTGGTTTGGTGCCTATGCCGAGAGTCTGGTAGATGACCTCCATAGTTTAAGAGCTGCGTTTGAGGTCGTCAATAAATCTCCGTTGGGTTCAGCAGCCGGATATGGTTCCTCCTTTCCGTTAGACCGGGAGATGACTGCCGAATTGCTTGGTTTCTCTCAGCCAAACTACAATGTGGTGTACGCACAAATGACCCGGGGCCGTAGTGAAAAAGCCATGGCCCATGCGATAGCTACCATAGGCACAACACTGAGCAAACTCTCCATGGATGTTTGTCTATACATGGGGCAGAATTTTGGGTTTTTTACCTTTCCGGATGAGCTCACAACCGGGTCTAGTATCATGCCTCACAAGAAAAATCCGGATGTCTTTGAATTGGTCAGAGGAAGATGCAATCAACTGCAGGCCTTACCGGTAGAGATTGGGTACATACTCAATAACTTACCAAGCGGTTATCACAGAGATCTGCAACAGCTAAAAGAAGGACTGTTTCCTGCACTTCAGACCACCAAGGAATGCCTGGAAATCCTCAATTTCAGTCTGAGTCAGATCATCGTATCAGAGGACATCATCAATGACCCCAAATATGACTATCTATTCACCGTGGAACTGGTGAATGAGCTGGTACTCGGTGGGATGCCATTCAGAGATGCCTATAAGGAAGTAGGACTGCAAATTGAAGCAGGTAACTATAAACCGGATCGAAAGATCAAACATACACACCTCGGCAGTATAGGGAACCTGGGAAACGATAAGATCCAACAGAAGTATAACGAAGTTGTTAGTGGTTTTGATTTCGAAAGCGTGGATTCGGCACTCACTACTTTGATTGAATAAAAAAACATTTATTATTGTTCTGAGTTATTTGCTTAGTAATTTGTAAATACTGCAATCATGCAACCCAGTATTATGCAGAAGATAATATTCAGGTGATAAAAAGCCCTGTTATTATTATTTTGATAAATTTGGTGAAGGCGTAGTTTACGATACAATTATCTGCAAAATTCTTTTGATGGACTCAGCACCAAAGAACAATAAGGATTTTTCTCTTGTACCTCCGGGGACAAGGTTGATCAATGAACAATTAGATCACGCTGAATTGTGGGTGCAATTCAAGAATGGCAGTGAGGAAGCATTCATTGAAATCTATAATAATTATTTTCAAATACTATACGATTATAGCTTCCGCCTGACCTCCAATAAGTCTCTTTGCAAAGATAGCATTCAGGATCTCTTTTATAGGCTAAGGAAGAACAGGTCCGTGTTACCACCTGTGCAGTCGTTGAAAGCCTTCTTGATCAAGAGCATCAGGAATCAGCTTTTGAATGAACTCAAGAGAAGCAAGCGATCAGCAACTCTTGATGAGGTTAAAGACCAGTCATTTCTTGTCACGCCATCTTATGAAACAGTTATCATAGCCAGACAATTTTCCCAGAGTCAACTTAGGAAAATTAGTATGGCATTATCCAATTTGACAGATCGACAAAGAGAAGCCATCCATTTCTTCTTCTATGAAGAGTTAGGATACGCTGAGATTGCAGATGTCATGGGGATGACCAGTACCCGGGCTGCAAGAAACCTGATTTACCGATCCATCAAGGCCATTAGACTTTCTCTTCAGAAATAGAAAAGTGATAATTAATATGCTTTAATATTGAAATTATTGCATATTAATGAATTAAATCAGGGCAATAATGTAAATAGTAAAATATATTTCATTTTGCTTGATGTCATTTTGGATCTCTGGTTGTCAATAATATTGAAAGGTCCATAATACATCTATGTCAAAAAAGGAATTAGAAGATTTTCTCACACACAAGGAGTTTAGATCCTGGGTATTAAACCCTACTCCTCAATCTTCACTGTTTTGGGAAAAATGGCTTGAAGCCAACCCAGAATACCAGAAAACAGCCATGCAGGCACGAGAGCTTATCCTGTCACTAAGATATCCAGCCATATCCCAACCTGACGAACAAGAAAAAGACGAAATTCTTAAGTCCATCCTGCAAGTTTCCAGAGCTTCTTTTGATAAACCAAAAAAGAAACGACCCGTCAGATATTTTCGTTTAGCAGCCTCCATTGTTTTGGCTATTGGCATTGGTTTTCTCTTTTACTATTCAGGGTTTAACAATGCCACGCCCGTCACCGGGAATCAGATAGAAATACAGACCATCCAAAAACAAAATCCTAAAGGAAGGAAATCAGAGATCATACTTTCAGACGGTACCCGAGTAATGCTGAATTCAAACAGTACGCTTACCTACCGTAGTGATTTTACTGAAAAAAGACACATTGAGCTGGATGGTGAAGCCTATTTTGAAGTGGCCAAAGATTCAGCAAATCCATTTATTGTGAAATCAGGTAATATACAGACCACAGCGTTGGGCACTGCCTTCAATGTAAGAACATTTAATGAGTCTGTAGATGTATTGCTGACCGAAGGTTTGGTTGAAGTCAGTGTTATTGATCGGGAGGATCAGGTGATCAAATTGGAACCCATGCAAAAGGCCGCTTACTCCAAAAGAAAAGGTTTGGAGGCTCCCTCTTATCAGAAAGACATGACCGATATGCTTTGGACCAAAGGCATTATCTATTTCAAAGAAACACCTATTAGTGAAGTACTAAGGACACTTGAAAATTGGTATGATGTTCAGATCGATGTTTCTGGTGGATATGAAGAGGTGAAGTATTCAGGGGAGTTTGACAATGAATACTTATCCAATGTATTGCAATCTATGAGTCAGGCATTGGACATGAAGTTTGAATTGACTGGAGAAAATGTAAAAATAAAATTTAATAACAGCCTATGAGATAAAACAACAGCCCAAAAAAGACCAGCCGAAGCTGGTCCTTATGCAATGATCGGATGCTGCAGACCTTTCAAAATCACAAGCATCAATCACTGTAGTTAAACATTATTTAACTAATCATAAAGATATGAATAACAAATTTACCAATACCATTTATATGGTTTCTAAATTGTCTTTTCAGGTACTTGCTATTCTCTTTATTACTTTGGACTTGGCCCTGGCCAATGAGACCATTGCCCAGGTAAAAAGTATTAAAGAAGTTACTATCTCCTTGAATCTGACCGATGCCAGACTTGCTGATGTGCTGGAGGAGATCGAGCGAAAGACAAATTACCGATTCAGCTTAAGTAGCAGTAAGATAGACCTTTCCATCACAAGCAACATTAATGTTGAAAATGCTACGGTGGAAGATGTGTTGATGGAATTATCAAAAGTAATGGGGCTTCAGTTTGGCCAGGTGAACAACAGTATCAGTGTAAGCAAGAGAAAGCGAAAAGCAGATGCTCCACGAGTTTCTGTAGCCATAAATCAGGGGCCTACTATCAAGGGGGTTATTACTGATGAGAATGGTTCCGGCTTACCTGGAACGACGATCCAGGAAAAAGGGACCTCGAATGGTACCATCACAGATGTGGAAGGCAACTATACCCTAACAGTAGGCGACAACGATGCTGTTTTGGTTATATCTTTTGTGGGCTATGTGCCTATGGAAGTACCTGTTGATGGCAGAACCACAATTGATTTATCCCTGAAACCTGATGTGGAATCTCTGCAGGAAGTAGTGGTGGTAGGTTATGGAACTCAGAAGAAGGAGACTGTTACAGGAGCTGTTAGTGCATTGAAGGGAAAAGATATCGTAAAGTCACCGGCTGTGGACATGTCCAACTCTTTGGCAGGAAGATTGCCCGGACTGGTGGTGATTCAAACAAGTGGTGAGCCAGGGAATGACGGAGCCAGAATCAATATCAGAGGGATCAATACCCTGGGAAATAGTAGTCCATTGGTTGTTATCGATGGCATACCAGACAGAGATGGTGGGCTGGGTAGATTGAGTCCACTGGACATAGAGTCCATCTCCATTCTAAAAGATGCTTCAGCAGCCATTTATGGTGCACGTGCAGCAAATGGTGTTATTCTTATCACCACCAAAAGAGGCGCGTCAGGGAAGCCAATTATCGATTACAGTTTTAACCAGGGCTGGGCACAACCCACAGTAGTTCCTGAAATGGCCAATGCAGTGGAGTATGCTACCATCATGAATGAAATCTCTATCTTTTCCAGTGTTACCGATCCGGGGGAATGGGCGGATGCCTGGGATGCTATCATGACTACTGGTGAATATACTTCGCCACTCTCATCTGCAGAGGCCGGAAAAACAACCTTCGCCAGATATAGTCCTGAAGCAATTCGTTTGCACGGTGAGGGCTCTGATCCCTGGGGTTACCCTGACACAGATTGGTTTGGTGATGCCTTTAAGACCTGGTCACCTCAAAGTAGACATAACCTTTCGATTCGTGGTGGAAATGATGATTTTAAATATTTCACATCAGTTGGATTTGTGGACCAGGACGCATACTATAAAAACTCAGCAACACGATATAAGCAATACAATCTAAGGGTTAATCTGGATGCCAATATCAATGAATATATCAAGACCAAAGTGGGTGTAATGGCCCGTCGTGAAGACAGGAATTATCCTACAGAAAGTGCTGGAGCCATATTCAGGATGCTGATGCGAGGGCGACCCACAGAACCAGAGGTTTGGCCGAATGGAAAACCAGGACCGGATATTGAGAATGGACAAAATCCTTATGTGATTACGACGAACGCTACCGGTTACGTTGACAATCCCCAGGATCTTATTCAGGTAAACGGATCAGTAGATCTCACTAACCCATGGGTGGAAGGTCTGAAGCTTACTTTATCCGCAGCAATCGATAAAAACAATAATTTCATAAAAGAGTGGCAAACTCCATGGGAACTATATTATTGGGATCGTGTATCCTATGAGTCCGATGGTGTAACTCCATTGCTGGAACCAGCCGTAAGGTCAAATTTCACAGACCCCAGGCTTACCCAGGGAATGGGAACTACCCTTAACACCAACTACACGGCCATGTTGAATTACGACAAGTCGTTTGGGGATCATACAATCAATTTACTGGCAGGTGTCACACGAGAAAAGTTTAGTGGTAATTTTTTCTATGCTTTTCGCAGAAACTTTATATCACCTGCTGTAGATCAACTTTTTGTCGGTGGTACTGAAAACCAGGACAACGGAGGGACGGCTTATGAAAGACCAAGAATGGGCTATTATGGTAGAGCACAGTACAATTATAAGGAAAAGTACCTGGCAGAGTTTATCTGGAGGTATGATGGCTCTTATATTTTTCCTGAAGAGGGAAGGTTTGGGTTTTTCCCTGGATTTCTGGTTGGATGGAACGTATCCAATGAAGACTGGTTCAATGTTCCGGGTTTAGATTATCTGAAGGTGAGAGCATCTTACGGTCAGATGGGTAATGACCAGGTGTTCTTCCAGGGAGCTTTGCAGGAATTTGCTTACTTGTCTACCTATTCTTTTGGGGAGTATCCTATCAATAGTCAGGTTCAGGCAACACTTTTTGAGCAGGTTA
Organism: Cyclobacteriaceae bacterium; assembly: GCA_965228595.1. Classification (GTDB taxonomy): domain Bacteria; phylum Bacteroidota; class Bacteroidia; order Cytophagales; family Cyclobacteriaceae; genus UBA7330. The sequence continues at coordinate 3,746,722 of OZ245828.1, forward strand.
TTGCCAACCCCAATTTTACCTGGGAAAGAGCAAATAACTGGAATGGAGGGATTGACGCTACATTGTTTGGCCGGCTGGATTTTAGTCTTGAGTACTTCTACAATTACAGAAGTCAAATCCTGATCCAGGAAACGGGTTCCACCCCGTCATCTTCAGGTATTGTAGATATTTTACCTCCCCAGAACAAGGGAGAAGTGAAAAACTCAGGAATGGAGTTTGATGTGCGGTATAGCGGACAACGAGGTGACCTCACTTATAACTTTGGTGTAAATGGTGGTTATGCCAGAAATGAGGTGATCTTTATGGACGAGGTACCGGGCAACCCGGAATACCAACACCAGGAAGGTAAGCCCATAGGTGCTTACCTGGTATACGAAGCTGATGGTGTTTTCAGGGATGAAGAAGCCATCTCAGCTAATACCCTGGATTATAGTGCAGTCACTGGTCAGTTGCGACCAGGTGATATGAAGTTTGTGGATCAAAATGGTGATGGAATTATTGATGCAGACGACCAAAAACGCATCGACCAAAATGCAACACCTACATTTAATTTTGGTGCGACAGCAAACATCTATTACAAGAATTTTGATTTCTCCCTGCTATTTCAGGGGGCTACAGGAGCAGCAATACGTGTTCAGACGGAGTCAGGAGATATTGGTAATTTCTTAAAATATCATTTTGATAACAGATGGAGTATTGATAACCCGAGCAGTGAACACCCAAGGCTGGCCAGTCGTGGAGATACCTATTATACAGGTGGAGCCTTTGGAAACAATACCTATTGGTTGTTTAGCAAAAATTATATCAGGCTAAAGAATATTGAAATTGGGTATTCATTACCAAAATCGGCCATTGAAAGTATTGGCCTGGGGACAGTTAGATTTTATGTGAATGCACTAAATCTACTCACACTGGACAAGCACAATATTTTTGATCCGGAATCAGAGAATCAGGCAGGGACCTATTATCCTCAGGCACGGGTGATCAATTCTGGTGTGACAATATCATTCTAAGCTTTAAATGAGGATTAAAATGAAAAATATAATAAATATAATAATCGTGGCGATTTGCGTGGCTTTACCCTGGTCATGTGATAATGAGTTTTTGAGTACGCAGCCGTTGGATAGGGTTTCAAGTGATGCTACCTGGTCAGATGGAGCACTTTCACAAGCTTTCATCTACAATGTTTATTCCTTCCTTGGTTATGGAGGATTTGAGGAGCAGGCACTTGCATCAATAAGTGATGAAGCCATGTTTACCCATGCCGGACGTAATATTGATCAGTTTACTGAAGGTACCGAAAGTCCTGGCTCGCTGGCCTGGATAAGTAGTACATATGAGTGGGGTAACATGTATTTTGCTATCAGAGAAGCCAATGTGGCTATTGAGAATCTGCCGGAGGCTACGTTTGATACGGAGCTGAGAGACCGGTTGTTGGGAGAAGCCCATTTTCTAAGAGCATATTATTATCATCAGTTGCTGAGATATTATGGTGGAGTACCAATTATTGACAAACCATATGGATTGGATGAGGATTATAGTATTACCAGAAATACCTTTGCCGAGTGCGTAGATTTCATTGTCAGTGACCTGGATGATGCAACGACACTGTTGAACGGAAAAGAAGTAACTCCGGGAAGAGCATCAAAGCTAGGTGCGATGGCGCTTAAGGCGCGGGTGCTGGCTTACGCTGCAAGCGACCTTCATGATGCTACCACAGCACAGGCTAACTCAAGCATCCTGTCCAGCTATGGTAATATTGAATTGGTAGCCTATACTTCTGGTAATCAGATGGATCGGTGGACTGCCGCACAAGCTGCTGCCAAAGCTGTTCTCGATGAGGGAACAGGCTATAAGTTAGATCTTACAGCACCCGTTTCTGCCGAAGAAGGTGAAGCAAACTATGTCTCCTTATCAATGGGAGGTAAGAGTGCAGTAGGTGATGCAGGAGCCGCTGTAGAGCTGATTTTCCAGAGAACCCATACACCTAATTACACACAGGAAAGTGCCTGGCCCTTAGGAGGTATTCATTATGGTATCAACAATGGGCCCAATGGATATCACAACTGGGCCGGTAATACGCCTATTCAACAGTTGGTGGATGACTATGAAATGATGGATGGGTCAGAATTTGATTGGGGCAACCCTGTGCATGCAGCGGAACCTTATGATAACAGAGATCCCAGATTCTATGCGACAATCCTATATGATGGAGCAGACTGGAAACCCAGACCATCTGATGTGGTGAGCTATGATGAAGTCGATCAGATTCAGACTGGATTCTATGAGGGCCGTGATCCCGATACTGGTGAGCCCACCACCATCAATGGTGTTGATACCAGAAAGTCTGCAGTGGAAGATTGGAATGGAACCCGAACTCATTACTATACGCGTAAATTCATCGATCCGGACCCTTCATTGCCTGACAATCAATCAAATGCTCAGGTAATACCGTGGCCATTCATCAGGTATACGGAGATGGCTTTACTTTATGCCGAGGCTAGTATTGAACTGGGTCAGGAGCAGGAGGCCAGAGACTGGATCAATAAGATCAGGTTTAGAGCAGGAATGCCCGGGATCAATGATTCGGGTAGTGACCTTGTCGATCGATTGAGAAATGAGAGAAGGGTTGAACTGGCCTACGAAGAGCACAGGTACCATGATGGGCGACGTTGGATGTTAGGTTCTGAGCTGGGAAGAGGAATCAAATCCATTCAGGTGACAGCAGCATTGAAGCCAGGTATGGACCCGCATGTGCCTTATCGACACGACAAGACAGTATATGACTATACGTATACTGTAATAGATAATACGGAAAATGAAACGAGGGTTTGGAATGATAAGATGTATTATCGTCCGATTAGCAGGGATGAGATCAATAGAAATGATCTATTGATGCAGAACCCCGGGTATTAAAGTTTGGGTTGATTGGATTATTACACCTTCGGCGCAAATCCTTGATTTGGGTCGAAGGTGTTTAACTTTAGGTATATGAGGAAATAATTAAATTACGACTTGATGACGTTTAAAAACTTACTTCTCCTATGCATAGTTCTCATGCTTATTATCCCTCCTGCCTGTAAGCAGCATGACGAGCAAAATGAAGTATCGGAGAATTCATCTAAACTTTTCAGGCTTATTCCCCCTGATAGTTCACAAGTTTTCTTTTCTAATAACTTACAGGAAGGCCTAAACACTAACATCCTCATGTATGAATACTTCTACAATGGTGGGGGTGTAGCTGTAGGTGATGTAAATGCTGATGGTTACATAGATATCTATCTCACCTCAAATATGGAGTCAAATAGGTTATACCTTAACCTTGGCTCATCGGAATTAAAATACAAAGACGCTACAACAATATCAGGAGTATCGGGCCGCCCTGGTCCATGGAAAACTGGAGCCAGTATGATTGATATCAATGGTGATGGTAAATTGGATATCTACCTGTGTTATTCAGGTACATTGCCAGAAGAAAAAAGGAGAAACGAGCTTTTTATCAATCAGGGCAATGACAAAGATGGAGTCCCTATTTTCAAAGAAATGGCAGAGGTATATGGTCTTGCCAGCAAAGCGTTCAGCAATCAGGCTTACTTTTTTGATTATGACCTGGATGGTGATCTGGATGTCCTGTTGCTCAATCATAATCCAAGAAACTTACCCATCCTTAATGAGCAGCAAACCGAAGAGCTGTTTTCGATAGATGATCCGATGCGAGGGATCAGGTTGTATAACCAAAAAGACGGAAAATTTACGGATGTTACCACAAAATCAGGCATCAATGGGTCGCAGCTTACTTATGGGCTAGGCATTGGTATCAGCGATTTAAATAATGATGGCTGGCCGGACTTCTATGTGTCCAATGATTATGCAGTGCCCGATTATCTGTATTTCAACAATCAGGATGGGACATTCTACAATAGTATTGAATCGTCAATAGGACATAGTAGTCACTTCTCGATGGGCAATGATGTGGCAGACATCAACAACGATGGACACATGGACATCATTACGCTGGACATGCTCCCGGAAGACAACAAGAGACAAAAGCTACTTCTTGCTCCTGACAATTATGACAAGTTTGAGCATAACCTCAATACAGGATTTTATTATCAGTTTATGCGTAATATGCTTCAGTTGAATAACGGTAATAACACCTTTAGTGAAGTTGGACAGATAGCCGGTATCTCCAACACCGACTGGTCATGGGCTGCGCTGGCAGCCGACTATGACAATGATGGCTGGAAAGACTTATTTATCACAAATGGCTATCACCGTGACTATACTAACCTGGATTTTATCAACTACATGAACTCCTATGTAGAAAACCGGGGTAGAATTCAACGTGATGACGTGCTAAAGATTATTGAGCAGATGCCCTCAACAGATATTTCAAATTACATGTACAATAAGTCCGGTGACATCAATTATACCAATGTAACACGTGAATGGGGGTTGGAGCATATCGCCAATAGCAATGGTGCAGCCTATGCTGACCTCGACAATGACGGCGACCTGGATTTGGTGGTCAACAACATCAACCTTGAAGCATTTATCTATGAAAACCTATCTTCATCAAGTGGGTATCTGCAGGTTGAGCTTGTTGGAGAGGGATTAAATTCCGGAGGTGTTGGTGCGCAGGTATCCTTATACGGAAGCGGGAAATATCAGGTTTTGGAGCAATATCCCGTCAGAGGTTACCTGTCATCTGTTTCGCCTTACTTGCACTTTGGATTGGATAGCCTCCAAAAGGTAGATTCTTTGGTTGTTGATTGGCCGGGGGGTAAACGGACCATACTAAATGACATATCAGTCAACACAAGAATGGTGGTAAAGCAGGGTGCTGCACAATCGAATGGTCCTCCCAGCCTTAAAAAGGACAGTGAAGGTTGGTTTACAGAGGTGAAATCCCCAATAGATTTCAATCACGCAAAAGTTTCCGTAAGGGATTTCAATAGACAATTGTTGTTACCCTATCAGTTTTCTGCCGTAGGGCCAGCTATGGGAAAAGGAGATCTGAATGGTGACGGTATCGATGATCTTTTTATCGGGGGAGGACAAGGTCAGTCCGCTCAAGAGTATTTTCAAGTGAAGAATCGAGGATTTGTTGTTGCGGCAAACGATGTGTTTGAATCTGACAAACAAAGTGTGGATACGGATGTGTTGATTTTTGATGCTAACAACGATGGAAACCTGGATCTATACGTTACAAGTGGCGGATATCATCTTTTTGAGGCTGATGATACAGATCTTCAGGATCGACTGTATTTGAACAATGGGACAGGTAAGTTTTCAAAAGGCACACTTCCCGAAATGCTTACCAGTACTTCGACGGTGGTGAATTTCGATATGAATAGTGATGGCTATGATGACTTGTTTGTAGGCGGAACGGTTATACCTGGTTGCTATCCGGAGGCACCTAAAAGTTATTTTTTGATGAATGATGGGGCTGGAAATTTTACCGATGAAACTCAGAGAGTCGCTAAAGAACTGTCCAGCCTGGGGATGATTACTGATGCCGTGGCTGCAGATCTCAATGGAGACGGAAATAATGAGTTGATCATAGTTGGAAACTGGTTAGCTGTTAAAGTCTTTGAAAAAATAGACGATGGTCTAAAGGATGTTTCGTCACGGTATTTTGAGAAGGAATACAAAGGTCTTTGGAACGTGATCGAAGCAGCAGACCTCAACAATGATGGAATGCCTGATCTGGTTGTTGGAAACATGGGAGAGAATTTACAATTTAAAGTATCAGACCAGGAGCCAGGAGAACTCTATTTTGACGACTTTGATGGCAATGGTGACCTGGATCCTATCTTTTGCTACTATATACAGGGTACTTCTTATCCCGATCTTACCCGGGATGAATTGAGGAATCAAATTCCAGGATACAAGTCCAAATACACGACGTATGAAAGTTTTGCAGATGAAACCATCGGGGATATTTTCACCGAAGAAGAACTTCAAAAAGCCGATAAACTGGAAATCAATGAACTGAAAACTTCATTGTTTTTGAGTCAAAATGGAAAATATAGAAGGGTTAAGCTACCTGTGGAAGCACAATTTGCACCCATTTATACCATCAACATCATGGATATAAATAAAGATGGATTGCTTGATCTTTTGCTATGTGGGAATAACAGTAGCATGAAATTGAGACTAGGTAAATCGGATGCAAATTATGGAATGGTTTTTAATGGAGACGGCAAAGGTGGTTTTAGCTATGTAAAACAATTGGAATCCGGGTTAAACCTTACTGGAGACATACGTAAAGTCATTCAAATAGATGATCTTTTCTTGTTTGCCAGAAACCAATCATCCATCAAAGCCTATCAATTGAAAAAGAAACCAGTGCAATGAAATCCTATTTTTTGCTCAGATTCAACTACCTGTTTATAGGGCTGCTTGTTATCTTAATACTTGGCTTCTCTGGTTGCCAACAAAAGGACCGAACGCCAACCCCTGGTTATGAAATAGCTTCTCAGTGGGCTGACCTGGCACTTTATGTCACCCAATACACACCGCTGAATTCTCCAACGTATGCCTCTCGTTGCTTTGGATATATAGGCCTTACGATGTATGAGTCTGTGGTTCACGGATATGAGGAGTATTCATCATTGAAAGGGCAGCTCATCGGCTTTGACTCATTACCAGAGCCAAAGGCTGATGCTGAAATCAATTGGATTTTGTCTCTTAATGCTGCACAAGCTGAAATCATCAGGTTGATTTATAATCAGACTTCAGATGAAAATAAGGCCAGGATTGATTCACTGGAAGGTGCCATTCTTGATGAACAGCTACTTTTTGTTGAAGATGATAAAATAGTAGATCAGTCCATAATATTTGGAAAATCAATTGCGCAAAGTATTTTCAACTGGTCGATGACAGATGGGGGACACAGGGCGTATTTACGAAATTTTGACAAGGACTGGACTCATCCCAAACGACCCGGATCGTGGGAACCTCCATTGTATTCACAATCCATCAGTCACCATCCATTGCATCCGTACTGGGGAGAGAACAGAAAATTTGTTCCTGGAAATGACTCGATTTCACTTCCATACATGATCCCTTATGATACTGCTTCGGACTCTCCCTATTACCAACAGTTTATGGCGGTTTATGAAATGGATCAGAGGTTGACTCAGGAAGACAAAGAAATTGCCATCTGGTGGGGTGATGACCCCGATGTCACTTTTACTCCTCCCGGTCATTCTTATTATATCGCATCAATTGCTGCGAGGAAAAAGCAACCAGATTTGATCAAGGCAGCTGAAACATACGCCAGGGTTGGAATGGCAGTAGCAGATGCATTCATCAACTGCTGGAAGTGGAAATATCACTTCTTCTCTGAAAGACCCAATACCTTCATCCCCAGGTTTATCGATCAGGAATGGGAGTCGTTCTGGCCCGATCCGCCTTTTCCGGCCTTCCCTTCTGGACATGCCATCCAGGCAGCTTCCGCGGCGACTGTGCTGGAAGACTTATATGGAGAAGAATTTATATTCACGGATAGTGCCCATGTAGGGAGAGAGCGGGATGAGCTCAGGGACGTGGATTTTAGACAACGCTCATTTACCACCTTTTGGGGTGCTGCCCGGGAGACCGCAGACTCCCGGTTTTATGGAGGAATCCATGTGCCACAGGATAACAACGTGGGGCTGAGAGAAGGGAAGAAAATTGCTGAAAACGTAAATAATCTTCAGTGGAGGAAAAACTGAAACGATGTTTGACACGCCTGAGTGTGGTGGTGCTGTGTCTGGTAAGTGCTAATGACATTTTTTGCCAGATCAGGTTTACAGATGTAACGGACTCAGCGGGGATCGATCATTATTTTAAGGTATATCAAGGTTTATTTGGAGGTGGTATTTGCGTTTTTGATCTAAACAACGACGGTTTTGAAGACTTATATCTCACCAGCGGTGTCAACCAGGATAAGCTCTACTTAAATCAGGGAAATGGCAGGTTTCGGGACATCTTTGAAGGATCCGGTCTGGAGTATACCAATCATTTCGTGACCCAGGGAGTCATTTCTGCAGATGTGAACCGTGATGGCTGGAGAGACCTTTTTATTACCACAAATACTTCTACAGACAGTGTGCAGGTCATACCCAGGGCGATTAATCTCCTTTTCCTGAATAATGGAGACAATACCTTTAGGAATGCTACGGAGGAATATCAGTTGGAGAACCTCAACTCTTTTAGTACAGGTGCTGCATTTGGAGACTTTAATGTCGATGGCTATCCCGATTTGTACGTGGGTAATTACTTTCAGGAATATGAGGGCCCACTCTACGAGATCAACGATGCGACCATCGTGAATGCCAGCAGAACAGCTCATGGTTACTTGTTGAGAAATAATGCCGGCACAGGATTTGAAAATGTTTACGAAGAATATGGCCTTACCCATCGGGGTTTTGGGTTCGGTGGCGTTTTCACTGATTTTGACAATGACGGGGATCAGGACCTGTATGTGATCCATGATTTTGGCTATAAAGCAAAGCCCAATTATCTGCTCAGGAATAACTATCCCAAAGCTTCATTTAGCTACGTAGAGGAAGCGTATAACATGGACCTTAAGATCAATGCCATGACGGCTGCAGTGGGGGACTACAACAATGATGAACAGCTCGATTATTTCATCACCAATATAAAATTCAATCGGTTCATGACATTTATGGACGATCAGTTTACTGATCGCTCAAAAGAACTGGGGACGTATTACTTCACCATTAGTTGGGGAGCAAATTTTGCGGATTTCGACCAGGATGGAGACCTGGACCTGTTTGTTGCCAATGGGGATTTGAATCCGAACTGTGTACCTATGGCAGACTTTCTATTTGAAAACAAGGATGGAAAGTTTGAAAATATAGCTGCATTTGCCGGAGTTGATGATTACGGACTGGGCAGGGGATCAGTCATTTTTGATTTGGAGAATGATGGTGACATGGATCTGCTGGTGGTGAATCAGGAAGCGGTAAAAGACTATCCCACAGCATCGAGAACGCGTTTATTCAGGAATGACACTGAAAGCGGGAACTGGCTCAAAGTGAGTTTAAAGGGGGGTCAATCAGAATCAATGGGGCTAGGATCAAGGGTGAAGGTAGTATCCGGCGATTTAAAAATGATTCGGGAAATTGATGGAGGAGGGTCCTCACATGTCTCACAGAACTCCGTCATCGCGCATTTCGGCTTGGGGAGTGCTTCAAAAGCAGATTCTGTGATCGTTACCTGGAACGGAGGCAAGCAGCAAATCCTCCTCAACCAGCCGGTAAACCAATTGCTAGTGGTAGAGGAGGTTGTCGAAGAAAGTAAAAGTTACTGGGGCTTTGTTATTTTAGGAGCTGCATTCATTGTAATTGTCGTTCTTTATAAAAGAAAAAAGCGTAATTAATTTCATCAACATGATTTCAAGATTTCACAATATCCTATCCATTGGTTTGTTCAAAATACTTGCTATTGGCTTTATCACCCTGTTCCTTGTCTCTTGCGGCCCCAAAAAGAATGAATGGCGCTCCATCTTCAACGGCAAAGACCTGACTGGCTGGACACCTAAATTTGCTGGTTATCCACTAGGTGAAAACTTTAGAAATACATTTCTGGTAGAGGATGGGATGTTGAAAATATCGTATGATGAGTGGGAAGATTTCAATGAAGAATTTGGTCATATCTTTTATGAGGAGGAGTTTTCCCGGTACCGGATCAGGGTGGAGTACAGGTTTGTGGATGATCAGGTAAACAATGGGCCCGGATGGGCATTTAGGAATAATGGGATTATGCTTCATTGCCAGGATCCAAAAACCATGGCGATTGACCAGGATTTCCCGGTGTCGATCGAAGGCCAGCTACTTGGGGGAAATGGGAACGATCCGAGAACCACCGCCAATGTATGTACCCCCGGAACCAATGTGGTGATTGATGGCGAGTTGGTCACCAATCATTGCATCAACTCAACCTCCAAAACGTTTCATGGAGACCAGTGGGTGACCGTAGAGGTGGAAGTCCTGGGCAGTGAGTCCATCAAACAATATGTGAATGGAGAATTGGTGTTCGAGCTCACAGAACCTCAGCTGGACCCCAGGGACGAAGACGCCCAAAAACTCATCACGGATGAAAACAACCTGTTGATCTCAAAAGGTTATATCTCCTTACAGGCAGAAAGTCACCCTATACATTTCCGGAAGATTGAGGTGATGGAGTTGTAGGGTTAATACTTCTGTACATTGATCAATAATATGTATAGGTTTTACCGTTTAGTAACTAACGTATTCCGTTTATACATTCTGTATAAAACCTGATTTACTCACGTCATATGTTTGCTTCAAATAAAACTGAACTACTATGAAACAGATATTATTTGTTGCAAGCCTGATAATCCTTTCTTTTCCGCCAGTACATAGTCAAAATATTGTGCTCAAGGAGGGTCAGGAATATGTCTTTCGACATAGTGAATATTCAGATGGTAGAGGGCTTTATGATGATGAAAGCAGCACCATACCGGGACTGGATAAGGCTGTCACTCATGGCCAAGATTATCAAATTTCCGATGTCCACTTAAAAGTTCTTAGTGTTTTTAAAGATCATTATAAGGTAGGTGTCACTTTTATACCAGTAAATACTTACAGAAGGGTCAAAACTGTTGATAGACCGAAGTGGATAACCAAATTTTATTATCACAAAGATCTCTAAATAAAAAACCAATTGAACTCTATTCTTGTGAGTTTGATCTTTCCCACAATGGGGATGTTTCAAATGTGGTAGTTCAGGAAAAGGATAGTCTTGTTAGAGGTTTTATTTCACCGAGGTTGGACTTTTCAAGGTTTTTCTTTCCAATTAAAAAATCAGTTCACCCGGGTCAGATAATTAATAGAAAAGGATATGCCTTTGATTATGAGGTGACAGACAAACAGAATAGATTGATTCGATTGTCTAGTGCTGAAAAAGATAATAAGGTTGGAAAGACCAATGCAGAAAGTCTACTGGTAAATGAGGATGGAATTGTTGTTGAGCAGGCCATTTATACCAATACTGAAAACCTGGTTGGGGAAGCGGGTCATACCCTTAAAAGAATACAAAGGCTCAATCTGGTCAGTGAATTTCAAGATCCGTTTCACTGTACTTTTGAAGACAATAAGGTAGAAAAGGATAGCGTGCTACAGAATACCAATACCCGTATTAGGGGCAAGATCAAAGGCTTGGAGCCGAATCAGGAAATATCATTGAATTTGTATGAAAGATTGCCTAATGCTTATCATGCATACAAAATTATTAGTAGGGTAAATACTGACGGTTCTTTTGAACTTCGGGCAAATGTTGAAAATCCAGGTAACTTCAGTATTCAAATCAATAAACTTAGCTTCCCAATTTACCTGCTACAGGGAGATGACTTATATCTTGAGTTTGATGTCGAACAATTTGAACAATCATTTAAAGTAAGCGGTATTGGAGCAAATCACGTCAACTTCATGTTTGATAAACGTGTTTTTGAGAAAGAAGAAGATCTAGATATTAGGGTTCTTAGGAATGGGATATATGATCAACTTTTGGATTTGAGCCCTGATGAGATGAAAAAAAGAAGCTACGATATCATCTCTAAAAAATTAGATTTCCTGGAAAAGTATAGAGACCAATTGCCTGGTGAGGTTTATCTGGCAGAATATTGGACCTATTACACTTCACTGGTAAATGTACTACATGAATATCCACGCAATTTGCAATACTTCAAAATGAAAGGAGGTAGAATGCCTGATGAGTTTAGTGAAGAAAAGTATTTTGACTTTGATAGTTTAATTCATCCGGACAATGACCTTATGGCTTTTGCTGATGAATACGAACACTTCATTCGGTTCTACGTATATTTTGTGCTGCATAACAAGATTGAAGAGCTGACTGGTGTCGGGTACAATATGGCCAATGGACGTGAGGAAGAATACTATAGTCTGGAATATCAGTCTCGTTATCAACTCGCTAACAGTTCCTTTTCAGGACTAACTGAGCAAACACTCAAGTACAAAACCATTGAGAATGCGCTTCAAAGTGCGGAATGGAATGTTTTTGAAAGCCTGTATTTTGAGTTCAGGGAGGAATACCCATATTCCGTACTGACGGGGTTATTAGATGATGCTTACAATAAATCAAAATCTGTTCAGCCCGGTCAAATAGCCTATAATTTCGAATTAAGAGATTTTGAAGATAATAGGGTTTCACTCTCTGACTTCAGAGGAAAGGTAGTCTATCTACATTTTTGGGATCCGAATTGCTGTCATTTATACCTGGATAAGTATGGGCAAAAAATGGACAGTCTGTTAAAAGGAAAAAATATTGAGATTGTTTATATCGCACTTGACACAGATATTGAAGCTGCCAGGAAATATATTGATACCTTAGATTTAAAGGGACCAAAGCTTTACACCAGTAAGAAGGAGCAATTCCATTTAATGGATAAGTTCTATTTTAATAAGCTTTCACATTTTATAATTATCGATACCGAAGGTTATATTTTTGATAGTCAGGCTCCTACTCCACAAAGTATTCTTCAAAACCCAGAATTGCTTTATGAAGTGCTTGATCCGGGATGAAGGGTGAGCGAAGAGAATCGCGAAATTAATCAGCTGCAAAATATTGTTTATATACTCCTTGGTTTGTTTGGGTTCGGTCTCATTGGAGTATTGATTTTCAGAAATATAGCTTCAAGGAAACTAAGGGTTGCTTCGCTTAATGCACAAGTTCGTGAGTTAGAACTGACAGCAATTCGTGCCCAGATGAATCCTCACTTTCTGTATAATGCGCTTAACTCGATTCAAAATCTACTTCTTAAGAATCAAACGGATGAAGCACATTCGTATCTATCCAGATTCGCTTCCCTCATTAGAAGTGTACTGAAGCATAGTTCAAAGGAAGAAATCTCTCTTCATGAGGAGTTGGAGATGATTAAGGAATATGTTCATCTGGAGCAGCTACGGTTCGATTTTTATTTTGATTTAATAATTGAGGAAAAACTCGACCTGTATTCAGTTTTTATCCCACCACTCTTACTTCAGCCATTAGTTGAAAATGCCATTCTGCATGGGCTGACTCACAAAAAAAGTGATAGGAAGCTTTCCATTTCCATAAAAACGGTTGAGATGAATATTAGTCTTCAGATAAGAGACAATGGAGTGGGTAGAAACTCCAATCTATCAACCGGTTCTGATTCCACAGGTAAGGGACTAAAATTTTCAGAAGAAAGACTGGATCTATTATCTAACAAATACGGAGAAAAATATTCAATAAGTATTACTGACCTTTATAACGGTGGAGATCAGGCCATTGGTACACTTGTGGAAATTATGCTACCTTATGAATAACTATATTGAATGCAATGAATTTAATTGACTCGATTGTAGTTGACGACGAAAAAAATGGTAGGGAGAATCTCATAAGTCTGCTGAGAAGTCATTGCCCTGAAATTGATATTGTAGCTGAGGCGTCTTCATTCACAGAAGCTATAAGTAAAATTGAGGAAAAACATCCGCAATTAGTGTTCCTGGACATTGAGATGCCTGGTAAAAATGGATTTGAAGTACTGAATCATTTTGATACACCAGGGTTCAAAGTAATTTTTGTGACAGCCTATGATCAATTTGCCATTCAGGCTATTCGTTTTTCTGCATTGGATTACCTACTTAAACCCATTGATGTAAGAGAGCTTAGAGTGGCGGTTGATAGGTTCCATATCCAAAAAGATAAAGCAGATCTTAGGTTGGATGTTTTCAAGAATAATAAAAATGTTTCCTTCGAGGAACGCAGAATAGCTATTCCTTCAAATGATAAGATCGACTTTGTGAAGATACGAGAAATAGTCTCTTGCAAAGGTGAGGGAGGTTATACACGCATTACTTTATATGATGGACCAGAGTTATTTACTTCAAAACCATTAATCTTTTATGAAGAACTTTTGGAAGGGTTTAATTTTCTGAGAACGCATAAAGCCTACCTTGTAAATACAAGCCATGTCGTTTCTTTTGTGAAAAGTGACGGGGGATATATAGAAATGAGCAATCAACAATTTATTCCGGTATCGCGTAGAAGAAGAGATCATGTGCTATCCAATCTATTTGGAAAAAACTAAAAGCATACTTTGAGTGGATAGGGTCTGAGGGCTTGAATTAACCGGAGATTTCCTTCCATTTTTTGAGCTATCAGGTTAATTTGCCTGTATGGCTAGTGAAAAGAGTATTGCAATTATTTGTGGGGGTGGTCCTGCGCCAGGTATCAATACGGTAATCGGTACCGTCGCAAAAATTTTCCTCAAAGACGGATACCGGGTGCTGGGTATTCATGAGGGTTACAAGGGATTGTTTTCCGAAGATCCTGAGATCAAAGAGTTTGATTTTGATCATGCCGACAGGATTTTCAGTCGCGGAGGCTCCACCCTGGTCATGAGCAGGCACAAGCCAAAGAATGAGGAATTCACCACGGATTTCTTTGTTAAGCACAATGTCAAACTGCTGGTAACCATCGGAGGTGATGACACCGCAAGTACAGCCAACAGGATCTCCAAATTCTTACAGAAAAACAATCTGGATGTAAAAAACATCCACGTTCCCAAGACGATCGACAATGACCTTCCGTTGCCAGATCGGAATCCCACCTTTGGTTTTCACTCAGCCAAAGATGAGGGAGTAAAGATTGGTAACACAGTCTATGAAGATGCACGGACAAGCTTACAGTGGTTTATCATGTCCGCCATGGGACGAAGTGCCGGTCACCTGGCCTTTGGTATCGCCTCGGCCTGCCATTTCCCCATGATGATCATCCCGGAGATGTTCAATAAAACGAAACCCACCCTGGAGAAGATCATCAACCTGATCATCTCATCCATGATCAAACGGAGGATCCTGGGCATCAAATATGGTGTGGCCATGGTGAGTGAAGGGGTCTTTCATAATATTGACGAGGAAGAGCTAAAATCCAGCGGGATACTCTTTACCTATGACGATCATGGTCACCCGGAGCTGGGCAATGTAAGTAAATCCAACATCTTCAATGTGCTGGTGCAAGAGAAGTTGAAGCAATTGGACATTAAGATCAAGAGCCGGCCGGTAGAGCTTGGGTATGAGCTCAGGTGTTGCCGACCCATAGGTTATGACCTGACCCTTTGTACTTTGCTGGGGATTGGCGTCAAGAAGCTGTATGATGAAGGAATCACCGGCTGTATCGTCACAGCTAATTCTCGAGGGGATATTTCACCAATGTATTTATCCGAAATGGAAGATGAGCATGGAAAGATCCCTCCCCGTCTGGTTGATATGAATGCTCAGATCAGCATCTTGTGTTTTCAAAATTTACATCACCTGGAAGAGCGAGATTATCCGGCAGCCAAAACCTACCTGGAAAACCCCGAAGCCTACGATTTCAATAAGATCCTGGGATGGACCTAAAATATATTTCTTACCACTTTAACCCTTAACCCAAAAATGAAACCCCTCTTACTATTATTAACTTTTGCTTTGTCACTCAGCACTAGTAGTGCCTCAGACCTCAGTAAAAAAGCTGAAACTGCACTGAAAAAAGGTGTCTCTTACTTCCACTCGATCAACTCCAATGGCGGGTACGTCTATTATGTCACACCCGACCTTTCCTTAAGATGGGGTGAAAGTCCGGCCGATGAACAGACCATAGAAGTGCAACCCCCGGGGACTCCGGCAGTGGGTCTTGCATTCCTGAAGGCTTACCAGGTCACTGGCGATAGTAAGGCCCTTGAAGCTGCGAAAGAAGCTGCTTATGCACTGATCCGTGGACAAAACAAGCACGGAGGGTGGGACCATACCATCAATTTCGCCGATCTAAGCAATGAGACCGTGAGCTTTGATGATGACCAGACGCAAACAGCCGTGAGCTTTCTGATGGCACTGGATCAGGAGATTGATGACACCAAATTGGATCAGGCAGTAAAAAAAGCCCTGAATATGATGATCATGACACAGCTGGACAATGGCGGATGGCCCCACAAATGGCCGGAACAGGGCAACTATCATGATTACGCCACTTTCAATGATGAGGGAATCAATGATTGCCTCCGGGTGATGATGGAAGCCTATCAGTTTTACGGTGATAATGAAGCAGTGGCGAAAAGCCTGAAAAAGGCTGCGCGCTTCATGATGATCTCGCAGCAGCCACCACCACAACCAGGGTGGGCCCAGCAGTACAATGAATTCCTGCAGCCTGCCTGGGCAAGGACGTTTGAGCCCGCATCCCTATGCCCCTCGGTCACCATTAAGAACATCAATTCCCTGGTTGATCTCTACCTGGTACTTGGCGATGGCACATTGCTGGAACCCATTCCTGATGCTTTGAGGTGGCTCAATGATATCCAATTGGAAAATGGAAAATGGGCACGGTTTGTAGAAATAGGAACAAACAAATCCCTTTATTACGATCGGGGAAGGATCCGTGTGGAGAGTGTTGATGACCTACACGTGGAGCGCAGGACCGGGTATGGCTATGAAACCGATATCTCAGCCCAGATTGAAAGAGGTACCAAAAGGTACAACATGGCCGTGGAGTTGAGCCGGGAAGACTTGATGAAAGCAGAAGATCCACCCCTGACCAAAGCCAAAGTCAGTGAGAGACTGGCTGAACTTGAAGGGCAGGTAGCGGAGATCCTGGAGACCCAGGATAAAAATGGTGCCTGGATCACTAAAAATGATCGATTTAAAAGGACCATGCCCAGGGGTGTACGTTGGAACGGTGAATATGATGAGATGGATCGCGTGAGCAGTGCCGTATTTAACCAGAATGTGGCCATTCTGAGTGAATATATTGAGTTGAGTAAAATACTCAAATAAGACCAGAGGGTATGATATAAAAGAAAAGGTGACATCATATGCCACCTTTTCTGATAACTCAAAAAGTATGAAAAAAAATTCTGATTCGACTTAATTCACATCCCACCAAAGCTTTGTGTCCATATCATCATTTCCACTAAATCCCTGAGCGGAAAGTGCGGCATCCAGGTTGTCTTTGTTCGCACTGAGTTCTGAAATTGGATATGGAAGCCTTGTTACGAAATCTCCGGTAATATCCTGAAATGGATACGGATTGGGAGCAAGGGCCGGAAAATCGGATCTTCTGAAATTAGCCCATGCTTCAGGACCATTCAGGAATGAAGAGATCCAATATTCGGTATTGATTTGCTCCAACTCAGAGCCAGGCACAATGTTATTGGCTGCCACATACGCATCTATATCAGCCTGGTCAATAGCGGTGCCAACATATTCAGTTGAAATTACTGCCATATTAGCTCTGATAGCGGAAGTAAATAAGGCGTTTACATCCCCGGTGGCACCCCCAAGATTTCTCACGATTGCTTCGGCGAGGAGCAATTGAGTTTGAGCGTAGGTGATCATAAAAGATGGCGCATTGATCCTAACCATTCGGGTCCTGTCTACCTGTGTAAAGTCATAATGACTGGCAAAGCCATTATTGGTCGCATAGACTGCTGCGGTTTCATTATCAAATCCCATTGGCAGGCCAAACTGATCCGCTGGATCACTGGAGATGATTATGCTTTGGTTTGTCCCGGCTATCGCATTGTTTTGATCCGTACCACTTTTCGCTCCAATATACCTTACGGCCATGGAAGCCAATCTTGGATCGTTGGTGTTTTTCAAATGATTTACAAACTCACCGGTCATATAATAGTTTGCCGATTCATTACTTGTAAGCGGACCGGCTACCTGGTTTGGATAGTTGTTGTCGTGGGTCAGCATAAAGTTATCAGCATTGCTTTGCATAAGACCTCCACTAATTGCTGTACCAATTGCGGACCCAGCTAGAGTCGGGTTTACATCCGCAACTCTCATGGCTGCCCTAAGTAGCAATGAGTATCCCATTCGCTTCCATTTAACGACGTCTCCACTGTAGAGGATGTCTGATGTCTCAATTTTCACGGATGCATTCAAACCAGCTGAAGCTTGCTGAAGTTCATTTAAGATATCAGTGTAAATACTTTCCTGAGCGTCATATTTTGGAGTGGTGATGTCACCAAGATATCCCTGCCCAGCCTCTGTATACGGAGCATCACCATAAGTATCGGTGATGATCATCATGCCATAAGCTTTAATGATTCTGGCCATGTGATACAGGTTAGCTCGCTCGGAGTCCCCTTCAGTGAGGTCGATTACAGCCACAGCATGCTTAATTACCTCAAGAAATGCATTGTCCCAGTTACCATTTGTGAGTGTCACATTTACCTGGTTGTAATTACCGCCGGTAAGTACGCCGCTGTTTGGAGTCACTATTTGTTGAACATAGGCCATCTCCAATGGTAAAGCATTTCCCCGCTGTACCGTAGTAAGTATAGCCTGGTTTAATACGATAGCAGGATCCAGCGCTGTAACATCTGTTTTCGATTTGTTCAATTCATCAAATCCTTCGTCACATCCACCCATCACGAGCAGTACCATGACGAACAATATATTTATAGCTAGATTTTTCATTTTCATTTTACTTTTTATTTTTTTGACATGCTTAGAACTTAACATTCAGATTAAATCCTAAAGATCTGGTGGGTGGTAAAGCAGGATCTTCAATGCCACTCAGGTTGTCGGAAGAGAAAGAAGCCTGCTCAGGATCGATATTCTCAGTCCATTTTTTGAGGATTAAGACATTATTCGCGACAAAATCGAGTCTCAAGCCATTAATAAAACCAACTGATGACAGATGCTTGGTAAAATCATAGCCCAATGACATTTGACGGATTTTCCAGAAACCAGCATTGTATGAAAAAGGCTCCATGAGATTGGTGCCTCGAATTCTACCATACCATGCATCTACCGGTACACCAATGGTATTGGTTTGACCTTCTTCATTTACTCCTTCTCCGACTACCAGACCAGCTTCTCTTCCAACCAATGTTCCCTTGTGAAGACCATGTCTCCAGGCGTTGAAGTTGGTAGTAGAGAAAAGATCATGACCAAGTTTAAAGTCTACCAAAACAGATAGTGTGACCCCTTTGAAGTTGACCGAGTTAAATATCCCACCAACCCATTTTGGGATAGCCTGTCCAAGAGCCACGTATTCTGGCGTGGTCAGGTAGTTTCCATTGTTTGAATCATGGATAATATTTCCATTGTCATCTTTTAAGTATCCAATGCCTCGAAGCTGACCCAGAGGTGCTCCTAACACATGCCACAATTGACCTCTAACTTCTCCCTGCGATAACACTATTTCATTGACTCCTTCACCCAGGTCAATGACTTCAGATTCGTTGAAAGCAGCGTTAAAGCTTACGTTCCATTGAAGGTTTGAAGTCTGAACGGGTGTGAGACTCAGGAGCATTTCAACTCCGTTGTTTTTACTTTTTCCAACATTCTGGAGCTTGGAAGTATAGCCTGAAGTGTTTGAAGAAAGTACCTGAAGGATCTGATCTTCTGTCACCTTATCATAAAACGATATTTCCAGGCCTACTCTGTTGTCAAATAACTTTGTTTCTAATCCAAATTCCCATTCTTTTACACGCATCGGGCTAAGTGTGCTACTTGGTATTCGGTCTCCTGAAACAGACCCTATGGATTTACCATTGTAAAGGTTTGCATTGGTGCCAAAGAACAGGTTATTGGAATAAGGAGACACGTCGGTATCGCTACCTACCTCAGCATATGCTGCCCGGACTTTACCAAAATACAGCCAGCCGGGGAGGTTTTGAAAAGCCTGAGAAAAGACAAAACTTCCAGTTAGGGAGGGATAGCTGATACTTCTTAGCTCAGGAGCCAGTGTAGAAAACCAGTCATTTCTCAAGGTGGCGTTCAAATACAACCATGCTTTGTAGTTTATCTCTGCGGCTCCGTAGATCGAATTTACTTTTCTTTCGATGATGTCGTAGCTGCTGTTTACTACCCGGGCATTTTGAAGGGTATAAAGGTCTCTGACAACGAAGTCTGTAGCAAGCTGCCTGTTGCGCTCAATTCCCCGGTACATTTGGTTTCCACCAAGTGTGAGATCGACTCCGATGACTCCAAACTCCTGATTAGCACCCACAATGAAATCATAGTTTGTTTCCCGGATCCTGGTAGCGTCCTGCCTGTATTCACCGTTGACAAATCCGGCAGGAGCTACTCCCAGTGAAGCGGCGCCAGTGGGTCTTCCATTATCTTCCTGAAATCGGAAAGTATAATCTTGCCCCATCCTGACTTGTGCATATAACCAATCGGTAAAATTGTAGCGAGCTGCTACATTTCCAAAGACACGGTCTCTGGTGATATGATTGAAATGATTATTCAGTACAAAATAGGGGTTGGTTCTGTTTCTGAAACGACTGTAAATTCGTTCATTTCCAAATTCATCTTCTGCTTCGGATTCCAGGAGATCGAAGGGCATAGAGTTTGACAATGAATAGATCACAGTGGGAGTACTCAAATCCTGTGTGGCAACCGTGGGTGCATTTTCATTGCGGTCATGCGAGTAGTTGATACTACCAGTCACATTGAACCTCTGAGCCATTTGCTGCCTGAAATTCACGTTAACACTTTGTCTTTTAAAAGTATTATTTGGAACAACGCCCTTATTGTCCAGGTTTGATGCGGATAACCTCAAACTTCCAAACTCCCCACCGTTAGAAATACTTATTGTATTGGTGAAAGACTGGCCGTTTCTATAGAAAGTCCTGATCCTGTCTCGTACGGGTCCATAAGGTGCTTCTACACCATCGAATAAGATCTGTGTCATCCCCGGTTCAAACTTTTCACCAAAACTCCACACACCGGAAGTTGGGTTAGCGGTTGTTGGTCTTAATCCGCCTTCACCTTGTCCATATTCATATTGAAAATCCGTGAAATCCAGCGGCGTTTCATTGGTGTAGTTGGAGTTGTATTCTACCACAAACCCACTTTTACCACCTGACTTGGTGGTGATCATGATAACACCATCTTTGGCGCGGGAGCCATATAGTGCCGATGCTGCTGCTCCTTTAAGCACGGTCATCGATTCAATGTCATCCGGGTTGATACTGCTCAGTCCGTCTCCACCATCTGACACAGTTCGGCTGCCTCCATCACTCAAAGAGGATTCGGTGCTTCGACTTCCTGATGTACTCCCGAAATTTGAGTTATCAATCGGTACGCCATTTACAACGATAAGCGGCGAATTCTGGCCTCCAAAGGAAGACTGCCCGCGTATACGGATCTTGCTTGTTCCAGCAGGACCTGTACCCATACCTGAAATATTCAATCCGGGCACTTTACCCTGAATGGCATTCATAAAATTGACAGACCGGTTTGTAGCTATCTGGTCAGCATCTACTGTAGCGGTAGCATATCCCAGACTTTTGGAGTCCTTTTCAATACCCAATGCTGTAACAACTACTTCCTGAAGTGCCTTGATGTCGGTTTCCATCTCTACATCAATCAC
Organism: Cyclobacteriaceae bacterium; assembly: GCA_965228595.1. Classification (GTDB taxonomy): domain Bacteria; phylum Bacteroidota; class Bacteroidia; order Cytophagales; family Cyclobacteriaceae; genus UBA7330. The sequence goes on from OZ245828.1 coordinate 3,768,112, forward strand.
ACTACGCCCGTTTACCGGGATTTCCTGGGAAGCAAAACCCACATAAGAGAATACCAGGATACTATTTTCAGATACCCGAAGGGAGTAGTTTCCATTGGTGTCTGTTGTTGTGCCTGTAGTGGTGCCTTTGAGAAGGACACTCACCCCGGGAATACTGCCACTTTCTCCGGTGACGCGACCCCTGACTTCAAATTGCTCGCTCGTTTGGGCCATTGAGACAAAAGTGAGCAGCCAAATGCCGCCCAGTAGGTAAAGTTTTTTCATAACGATTTGGTTTAGATGATTGTTTAGTGAAAATGGTCTTTGATGCATTTGCTCATGTATTAATCTTTTAGAAGTTTGAGGTATTAAAGCATGGGTTGCATCAATTTTTGATAAATGGATTTAATCAATCCACTGTAAAGTTTCTAAACCCCGTTATAAATAACTTCCAATAAAGACCACTGATGAATATTGCACAAACCCAAATGAAGACCTGAGATATAGTTGCTTAGGAAGACCAGGCCTCAGCAGATTTGAACCCTTATTTCACGACGCCAATGTGCACTGAATTTTGTTGGATTTCTAAGCGTTAAACCGCATGTGGAAGATTTCTCTTTCGAAATTGCGTTGGTGAATACCCTGTTAACTTTTTAAATGTGGTGGAAAAATGTTGTGAAGAATAGAATCCGGTCATCAAAGCAATATCTGTAAAATGCAAGCCTGGTTGTTTAAGCAAATTGATTGCTTCTGCAATTCGTAAGTTAATGAGATAGTTGAGTGGTGGGAACCCTGTGTGATGCTTCACTTTTTCCGTAAAGGATGTACTGTGCAGTCCAAACCGTGACGCCATTTCATCCACAGTCCAGTGATGAGCCAAGTTCTGTCGCAGAATCTCTTCCAGCTTCATTAAAGCAGGAAGGGAAGGATTCGGTATCTCATCTTCTCTATTGGTTTGCCTGGCAATATTAATTAGCAACGAATCAAGAAAATGATTAACCCGTGTTTGAAACCCAACTTCCTGATTCGAAATTTCCTTATAGATTTCAAGTAAAGTATCCGGAACATCATTCACTTTCATTACCGGAAGCTTGTTGTGAGCAATTAAGTTGCTAATTGGAAATCGATCGAAAGTTGACAGCCTACTCCAGTTTCCGAAGTGTAGTCCTTGTATCGAATGTCGTTTTACTGTCTTTAGGAATAAGCAAAATAAAGTGCCTCTGTCAAGAAAGCCTTCTTTTCCACCAAACGCCTGTCCAGGAAGAATAATGGCGCAATCTCCGGGGTAAAGGTCATATGGTTGATGATCAATTGACCATTGAAACTTGCCATCAACAACGTAATAAATCCTTAGGTGATTAGAAGGTGCCTCAAGAAATGAATCCGGAAAGACAGTATTGATTTTAGTTAGAGAAAATCTAATGATATGGGGAAATGATTCCAGTTCTTTTGAAGAATTATTCAAAAAGGTAAACTGGTTCATTTTACTTAAGTTACTGAAGACTATCTACTTAGTCTAAGTTAAATCATTATTGGATTAAAAACATCAAAAAGGATTCTGTTAAGAAAACATTATAACCAGGATGAAATTTTCATGTTATCGAAAACTACCTGTGGCCCTTGCCGCCATACTGCATCGCTTCTCCTTTGCCAAAGCCGTAGCTAAAGCCAATCACAATGAATCTGCCTCTTAGATCTCGATCATAAAGGTAGAAATTCTCCTGGAAAACCTGATTGATCCGGATTCTGGAAGCAAAAACATCTCTAACGCTCAGATTAACCACACCTCTTCCTTTAAATATTTTCTTTCTTGCCCCCATATCCATAAAGAGCATATCAGACATTTCTCCCTGAACTGTTAAATAAGCTGATTGGTATTGCACCGTCAGTTCAATATCGATATCAGCAGGTAACTTAAATTTAGTATTGATTTTTGATGTCCATTGCTCTGTTGCAAAGTCAAAATTCACACCTTCCAACTGCCCATTCCGGTCAAAATAATTATAGTTAAAGTCAGCATTCATAGTTAACCACTTAACAGGATCATATTTGGCATTTACTTCAACTCCTGTAGTTCTGTTAATACCGATATTCTCGGGTCTGCTAATATTGACATTGTTTTCGAAGACAGAGATATTGCCGATTACATCGGTTGTATATCTGTGATAAATGGCCGCATTAAGAGACATTTTTTCAAAATCATAAATGGATCCAATTTCATAAGAATCCGTGAACTCAGGTAATAGATCCGGATTGCCCCTACGTATGCTGAAATTATTTCGAATGTTATTGAAAGGATTCAGATCACGAAGTCCTGGCCGATAAATTCTTCTTGAGTAGCCTGCCTGGACGGAAATGTTATTTCTTAATTTATAAGAAGTGTGTACACTGGGGAAAAAATTCGTATAATTTCGGTCGTTGGATTCATCAGTATTGACCAAATAGGTGTTGATCTCAGTGTTTTCTAATCTCAAACCTAGTTTTAATCCCCATTTATCCTTTTCATATGCTGTGGTGCCATACAATCCTAAAACCCCCTGGTAAAATTCAAACGTATTGGTTTGTGTCGAATCGGTAATAAATTCATTCCCCACAAGGTTTTCTACAGCAAAATCATTTCCAACATCATTTATTAGGTACTGCCCACCAGTTTCAATGGTAAAAACTTCTGCAATAGGCCTTGTGTAGTCAAGTTTATAGGTATAAGTTCCTAATTTGTAATTTGTAAATGTCTTTTGTGTGAGATCATAAACCGAAGCGCCGGAAGTCGTTGTATTGTCAAAATCAGACGACTGGTCCTTTCCAAAAAATCTTCCTACAGCAGAAACGATCAAATCGTGGTCTTCATGATCCTCAAAATCTCGTTTGTATTGAAGGTCAAATTGATATTTAGGATTGACAGCTTCAGTGGTTTCTGTGCGCACCCACTCGGATAAGGTCGTTTGATTTCCACCACTTACCATGCTGTAGTTGGTCTTTGAAGGTTGTTCTTCTATTTCTAAGGCAAAACTCCCTGAGAGGGTAATTATATTCAGATCATTGATGTAATAGTCTGAACCTAACATGATATTATAATATTTTTCATTTCTGTATTCATTACCTGACGAGTAAATCGTGGTGTCAGACAGAAGATTGCTGTTGACGATAGAGGTTTCATTGGGTAGCTTGTTAGTTCCCACTCCCATTTGTGTAAATAGATTGAATTTTTCAGTCCTGTGATTCAGACTAAACCCAACACTGTGGTTTCTTGGTATACCGCCATTAAGCGATATAGAACCATTTGTTCCTCTTTTATCTTCTTTTTTGATGATGATGTTGATGATCCCTGACGTGCCTTCAGCATCATATTTGGCCGAGGGGTTGGTAATTACCTCTACGCTTTCAATCATATCAGCGGTAATGCTACCTAACCCACTTCCGTCGTCACCAGTCAAAACGGATGGTTTTCCATTGATTAGGATCTGAACACCCGAGCTACCTCTTAAGCTTACAACTCCTTCGATATTTACGTTAACGGAAGGCACATGATTCAAAACATCCAAGGCACTACCTCCGGCATTGCTAAGGTCTGCCCCTACATTAAAAACCCTTTTATCCAGCTTGAATTCCGTACTCGATCTTTCTCCTTCCACAACAATTTCTTCCAGTTGCTTACTATCAGAAGAAAGGTTGATGGTGCCGAGATTTATTTGGCCATTGGAGACATTAAAATTTCTGATGGTCCTTTTTTGAAATCCGATAAAGCTGATTTCAACGTAGAAATCCGAGGCAGATGTCGTGAGTGAAAAAGTCCCTGTTGGTGAGGTGGTAGCCCCGGTGATTGGCTTATCATCTGCTGAATTGATGATAGCAACAGTCGCGAATTCTACCGGCGTATCAGAGTCTGATTCCACGACTTTGCCACTAATGGTAACATTACCAGATTGGGCAAACAATTGAGTAGTGAGAAAAAGTCCGAGGAGATATTTCGAGAGCCTGAACATCATTCATTTTTGATTTAATCTGGTACAATGATAGAGATGAATTCTGAAGAGATTTTAAGCAAATACGGATGTTCATATAATTTCTTCTTTTTTTGTTTCAGCAAACCTCCTGATCTCTACGTCTCTGGCAGCCAGATCAAACATTAGATTATAGAGGCCAAAAAAGGTTCGATTCATGTAGATAAAATGCCTGGATCCGCGGTTACCATTGAGTTTTCTCAATTCTGTCCTTTTGGCATATTCCTCTCCAAGTGCTGATATTTCATCAAAGAATGAGTGATCGGTAAAGCTGAATTTCTCCTCCTGTAATGGTTTTACGAATAGCGATAACATTTTATGGAACATTTCGGAAAAGAAGGCAATCTCCTGGCTGGTATCGGTTTTCTTAAGTATTTCCAACTCATATAAGAGCTCCATGAAACGTACTTTGTCGTTAAGCTTGCCTGGAGTTGCCATTTCAAAATACGGATCGTAAAAATCATCCGGAATATTTTTGATACACCCAAAATCAAGCGCCAGGAGTATACCGTTTTTGTCAACCAGGAAATTACCCGGATGAGGGTCCGCCTGCACCATTCTCAGTTGATGGATCTGGAACATGTAAAAGTCCCAGAGCGCCTGGCCGACCTGATCAGCCAGATCCGGATTTTGATTCACTTTCACAAACTCCGAGAGATGAAGCCCTTCGAGCCAGTCCATGGTGATGATCCGGTCTGAAGAAAGGTTTTCATAATATTTCGGGAAAGCAATGTTTTTGAGATCCTTGCAGCCTTCTGCAATAATTTTGCTTTGCTTGACTTCCAGTAAATAGTTGGTCTCTTCCAGCAACTTGTTCTGTACCTCCTCAAAATACTGATCAGAGCCCTCTCCTTTGATGTTGAACATCTTCATGGCAATGGGTTTAACCAATGCCAAATCGGATGAGATGCTGTCTGCTACTCCGGGATACTGGATTTTTACAGCCAGCTTTTTGCCGTCCTTTTCGGCCATATGGACCTGCCCGATGCTTGCAGCGTGAACAGAATTCGGAGTGAAAGAATCAAAGATCTCATCCGGTCCCAGACCAAAATACTTGCGAAAGGTTTTCACAACCAGTGCTGGGGATAAGGGGGGAACTGAAAATTGCGACAATGAGAATTTTTCTACATAGGCTCTGGGCATGATGTTTTTATCCATGCTTAGCATTTGAGCCACCTTCAGTGCACTTCCCTTGAGGTTTTTAAGGCCATTATAGATGTCATCGGCATTCTGCAAATCAAGCGCTTCCTTAGCCTCCTCCTTACTTTTTGTTAGTCTGTTTCCATAATACTTTGCATAGTTGATGCCCACTTTGGCTCCAGTTGAGAAAATCTTTGAAGCGCGTTTTATTTTGGAAGTTGGAATATTGTCGATGGTCTCCATTAATTACTTCTTGAAAATTTCTCTTTAAATAAAAACTTGGTAAAATCGACGACACTTTCCAGTGGTCGGGTATTGATCAGGTCAAAGCTGGCCTTTAAACTCTTTTCAATAAAGAGATCCGTTTTCTCAAAATCAGATGAATCATCATTCATCCAATACTTCAATGTAGCCAATAGTTGGCCCCACGCGATTTCCTTCAATCCTTTGTGTTTGAGGTTATCCAGGTCTGCATTCTTTAAATTGATTGTATCAATACCAATGTTATCTATGTACGCCGTAAAGAGTGATTTTAGACCCTGCAAAACTTTCATTGGCATCATGCCTGATCCTTTTTTTAGTGCCAGGATTACATAGCTCCTGTTCTCTTTAAGGATTTCGAAAAAAGTATAGTAGAAGCTCAATAACTTATTTTTGGCATCATATGCCTGGTAGGACTTGTCTTTTTCCAGCAAGCTGACCGTGTGCTCAAAAAAGGTTTCGAAGACCGTTTGCTGAATTGCCGTAAATGAGGCAAAATGCTGGTAGAGGTTAGACTCTTTCATGCCAAGGATACCAGCAAACTGGTACATGCTGTCAGGGTCTTTATGGTTTTTGAGCAGATAATCCATGTATGTCCGGATGATATCTGCTTTGCCTGGTTCTTGATTAGCAGTTGATGCTGCTGATTTTGTATTGCTTTTCTTCGCCATGATCAATATGTATTAATTGTATCGATGGCTCAACCGAATGTATAGGAGAAAGGTTTAGAAAATAGACTATTAATATTTGTTCGCCATTCTTAGCGGATCCTTTTGCTCTACACCCGCATCAGTGATTCCAGAAAGCCCATGATCTCGCCTTTGGTCTTCACGATCAGGATGGGGATGTCGCTGTCCTGGAGTGCCAGTTTTTCGGCGATGGAGCCTATCAGAAAGGCTGAGGCGGAAGTTCTTCCTTTTGACCCCACCACAATCAGACTGGCCCCCACTTTTTTGCCATATTCATAGATTAAATCAGCTGGTTTCCCGGAGTCGTTGAGTATGTATTCACAGGTAGCCTCCAGCGTCAGCTTATTTTTTTGAATGAAGGTCTTGCAATCATTTTGAGCATGCTTTTTCATGATTTCAGCAAACTCTTTTAGCGTCTTGCCTGTCTTGGTATAGCCCGCAGGAACGTTGTAAACATGTGACAGACATACTTCGGCTCCTGCTTTCTCAGCAACCTCCTGACCATGTTTGACGGCCATGAGTGAGTGGCTTGAAAAATCAATCGGCACCATTATCTTTTTGATCTCAGGCTGAAAATTCTCTGTCACAAAAAGCAGGGAGCAGGGGCTGATACGGGCGATGTGACTGGAAACAATGCCCGACCCCTTGAGGTTTTGTTTTCGCCCCATGATGATCAGGTCCACATTTTTAACTTTGGATAACTTGAGGATTTTGTTGATAGGATTTCCCTCCCTTACCACATAGTCTATGTCTATAGATGTATTTTGAAAGTGTTTCTCAACTTTAATCCGAATATCCTCCTTAATACTTTCATCCAATGGAGCCATCAGATCCGGGAATTTTTCCATTAGGTCGGCAGGAAGCTCCAGGTTTTTCTCCACGTGCACAAATAAAATCCGCTCCAGGGGCATGAGTTTGGATATCATGGCTGTGTACTGGATGATATACTCATCCATCTCAGTGAGATCCAATGCTACCAGGACAATGTTGAACGATTTATGACGCGACTCCATATTGTATATTTAAAAAATTAAAACTTATAAGACCTAAAACAATACACCGCAGTAAACCCGGGGACAGGGTTTGCCAACCCAGTAAAAATATGACAATAAAGCTTTTCTCCTTTCATGACGCTCAATTATTTCAATACCAAAAGGGGCAAAGGGCTATGAAATAACATCTTTTCGGTCAGGCTTTCATGAAAGATCGACCGGATATAGCTATAACTCTTCGGAAGTATGGCAATAAGTCCGATGTCATTTTGTGTACAATATTTAATGATGCCCTCCTCTATATTATTGTTGAAAGTAAAGCTAAATGATGTGCCCTTTTTCTTGAATTGACTCTTCATGAGCTCCCTGTTCTTCAGCTCACCGGGAGTCATGGTTTTTTCATCTCTGTTGAGGGTAATCACATCTACATCCAGCTTAAGCTTTTTCGCAATTTTTATCAGAAATGAAAGCTGATCATAATCAGTTTTCATGCTGTAATCACATGCCAGACCTACTTTTTCTATCCCGCTGATACTGGAATTGTCAGGGATCACCAGAACGGGGATAGACACACTTTTAATGATTTTGGCTGTCTTCGTTCCCCAGAGCTCTCCAAATCCTTTGGCTCCTTTTGTCGCCATGATGATCAGCTCTGCTTCTTCTTTTTTGGCGGTACTGACAATGCTATCAATAGAGATGCCCAATTCCTTCCTGCATTTGTAGCTGACATTTTTAAGGTTGGGATGTTTTTTCTCCAGGTTCTGAAAATTCTTTTCGGCCTTTCCTTCAACCTGCCTAAGTAAGGTGGTACTTGTGCCTTCAGTTACGATCGGCCTATGATAAACATGATAGATCAGCAGTTTGTAATCAAATTGTTGAGCGAAATCGATGGCCTGGTCCAACGCTTTACTTGCTCGTGGAGAGAAATCAGTTGGGAAGAGTAGGGTCTTTTTATCTTTCATAGTATTAAGAATTTAGCTTAAGATATAGTTCTTCATTATTAATAACGAATCAATCTGCCTAAGATAAGTACCATTGCACATGATCTCCACCTGAAAAATGTATGATTTATGTCAATAATAGGGATTGAAAACTATTTCCTGGTAGAATAATACAGCCAAACCTGGTTTTTGATCCAGGATTCGTCTTCTTGTTCGGCAAAGACCTGTGCTTTCTCAGGGATGATTTCCCAGCCACCCGTCACTTCAGTCAGCAGGTTGTAGGCGTTTTCTCTCGGATCATTGCCCGTGAGGTAGGTATAGAGCATACAGGCGCTGGCATACCGGGCCAGGGCGTTGCCATGGCTCTCGTCGATATACCATCCGTCCACTCCATAATGGGTGAGTGCATCCAGCCATAAAAGAAGTGCTGGAACCAGGATGACATCATGTTTTTTACCACTGATTTCTGTATGCTCCAGGTCAGCATGGAACCGGCCATAGATCTGGGCGATTGCATGTTTGATGTCAGGAGATGTATGCCGTCCAGGATGCATATATAAGACGGTCTGGGCACCTGATCGTACAATGGTTTCATGGAGTGATTTCAGGGCTTCAAGGTTTTGCTCATAGGAGATCGCCTGGCTGCGCCTGTTCGGGAATACCGCATCATCAGGGATCAGAAAGCCTTCACGCCTCGCTTCCAGGATGACAAAATCAAAATTACCAGCCCGGATCAGCTCATGGATTTTATCGTCAGCGGCCATCTCAGGTAGATTCACAGGTATACGTCCGTAATCCAGAAATTCAATGCCGAGCGTGTTTGCAGGTGTATTCCTTTGACTGACGGCCTGATAGTCCAGGCCTGCTTGCCGGCAGAACCCCTCAAATGATGGAGCCAGACCACCCCGGTGGTAGAAAACACTGTTGCCCAGGAAGAGCACTCTTTTGGTCTCAGTGGCTTGGCCAAGGCTTGATTGGGTGATCAAAAGTAAACCCAGAATAAAATTGATTGAATGGGGTTTCATAAGTAGGTAATCAAAGATATGGAAATTGGAGGATGACCTGCTGACTATAAAGATTTTTGAATTTCAAATCTTCTGAGAAGTAATTGACCTCAATCACTTTTCTTTAGTATGCCTATCTGACCTTATTCAGGTAAAATCCAAAATTGACATTATAGGCATCCAGATCCGTAGTAACAGCTTCTAAAGGACCATTGGAAACACCTTCACTAAATGTGTATCTGAAGCTGGTAAAAAATTCTCTGTTACCAAATAGCCTGAAGTTCAGTGCGACTTGAGTAACCCACCCAAATAAATTATTGGTCATGTAGATGGTATCTATGTAGTTTTCACTTGGTGGATTACCTGGTTGATTATCCACAACTGCAAATAATTTTACATTTCTTATGAAATCATTATGCATACCAAATCCCAGGGAGGGTCGAAATATCCCAAGAGGGAAGGTGTACTTAAACAGTAACTCACTTTGGAGTCTGTGATTGATCACATCCAGTTTGTAGTAGTTGTTATAACTTCCGAAGTAATCATTCTTTCCATAAAGTAAAATGGCTTGTAATGACATTCGGTCATTGATAAAAGCAAGTACAAAGTCTACCTGAGCCCCGTAATTGAAAAATTGATTGTCTTTATAGGTAAAATTTGAATAAAACTCTTTATCAAAGCTTAAACTGGAACTACTTATGCCAATTATGGGAGCAACGTAAATCTGTGGTGGACCAATTCTCTTCTCATAAACAATGCATTCATACTCATCACAGACGTAGTTGTGATAGTCCCTGGTGAGTTTGATCAACGACTTGCTGGAGAAATCTGCCTGTTCTACTTGTGGTTGGATTTCCATACAATCTGCAAATGCGACTTTGAGTTTTCTGATATGGAAATATGGATCATATTGTGAGGGGTCTCCCCAATTGGTGGCCTCTTCTTTCTGAAGTTCTATCGTCTCACCATTTGCATTTTCTATCACATAGAAAAAATGCTCATTATCCCGATATAGGAAAAGGTCTGAAATTCCATTTACGAGAAATTCTACAAATACCTGTCTTTTCACACTATCTACATAGATTTTTTTAGAGAGAAAATATCTGCCGTCCTGAAATTGATAAGATTGTATCTCTTCCGGCAAAAATCTCTCGGATTTTGAAGATTTTTCAGGCTTATAAATGCACTGAATGTAGTTACCCACTCCACTCCGGTCATTGATCAACCCGTGAATGGTATCATTATCCAAAGTGATATAAAAGCCAGGCTGGTAGTTGGTCTGACTCAGACATTCGAGGGAAAGGAATAAAGAAAGAGAGGTGAGAACAACAATTTTAAAGGACATGGGTATTGGGGCTAATCTGAGTTACAGGCAACTTATTGACATTTCAGGGTATTTGCAAATGATGGGGAATGATCTTGACTACAACTGCTACACTACTCGTTACTATCAGATTCCCGACTCGCTCTCAGGAATGACGTTCTGAGGGCAAGGCTTCCCACCCACAGACTACAAAAGTTTTAGATAATTAAACTTCATCAATTAGATTAATTGAACTCAATTAATCTAAAATATCATATTTAGCTCTCCTAAACTTTTGTAGTCTACCCCTCGCCAGCCCGGCTGCTTTGACTAATTTTAGCCCATGCCCGAAGCACCCTTTCACATCTACCGATCCTCTGCTGGTTCAGGCAAGACTTTTACCCTTTCGAGGGAATACCTGAAGCTGGCCCTCACCCGGCCGGGAGCCTTCCGCAAGATCCTCGGAGTCACCTTTACCAACAAAGCCTCCGAAGAGATGAAGCGCCGCATCATCGACTACCTCAAAGACATCAGCGCCGGCAACGAAAACCCCATGACGGCCCAGCTACTCAAAGCCCTGGGAATCAGTGCAGAGGTACTGCAACAAAAAGCAGCCTCCACGCTCACCGACATCCTGCACAATTATGGGCGGTTCTCTGTCGTCACCATCGACAGCTTCTTCCACCAGGTGATCCGGTCCTTTGCCCGGGAGATGGGCCTGCAGGGTACCTTCACCATCGACCTCGACCTTGACAAAGTCATGCAGGAAGTTATCGACCAGATGCTGCTTGAGATCGGGGAGGAGGAACACAAGCAACTAAGAGCCTGGCTGTCGCAGTTTGCCGAACAAAAGGTGGAGGAGGGACAAAGCTGGGACTTCCGCCGCGATATCGCCTCGCTGGCCAGAGAGATCCTTCGGGATGACTTCAAGCAGCATGCCTCCTCAGTTCTCAAATTGAGTGCCCAGCCGGATTTCTTCGAGAATTTCAGGAAAGAACTCAACCAGCGCAGGTACCAGTTCGAGAACCATGTCAAAGGCATCCACAAGGAGGTCGATCAATACCTGACCAAAAACCAGATCGATCCCAATGATTTTAGCCGTAAGATGAGTGGACCGATCGGGCTGTTTTACAAAGTCATTCAAAAAGATGACCCCAAGAAACAATACGATATTTCAAGTACACGTCGTGATGCCGTCGAAGACAAGGGCAAATGGCTGACCAAAGCCAACATGGGGAATGCGGTTTTGCACCAGGCCCTGGATGAGCTGATCATGCGAAAGTACCAGGAGCTGGTTTCATTCATCGACAACCACCTGGTGGAATATGTATCCGTGCTGGAGGTGCAACGCTACCTCTACACCTTCGGCATCCTGGCGGAGATCAACCGCTACCTCACCAGGTACCGGGAGGAGCAGGACGTGATGCTGATCGCCGATCTGCCGGACTTCCTGCGGCAGATCATCCATGACAGCGAGACACCCTACATCTACGAGAAGATCGGTTCTATTTTCAGTCATTACCTGATCGATGAATTTCAGGATACCAGCGTGTTCCAGTGGAACAACTTTAAGCCTCTCGTAAAAAACTCCACAGATGAGGGGGAGTTCAGCATGATCGTGGGAGATGTGAAGCAATCCATCTATCGGTTCAGAGGAGGAGACTGGGAGCTGTTTCAGCACCGGGTGAAATCAGAGATCGGTGAATACCACGTCAAAGAGGATACACTCGCAGTGAACTATCGCAGCTCGGCCAGGCTCGTACAGTTCAACAACCTCTTTTTCCAGCTGGCACAAAACCAGGCCAACGACTTTTTTGCCTCCATGGCCAATGACATCCCCGATGCGGATGCTCAGCAGGAGACACTGGCCAAGCTGGAGAATATATTTTCTGCCTACAGCGACGTCACTCAGGAATCACCACCCGGAAAAGATCCCGGGCTGGGTGAGGTGGACATTGCCTTCATAGAAGATGAAGACCTCGAAGAAGGATGGAATGAGGAAGCCATCCGGCAGACCATCAGACAGGTAGAACATTACCAGCGTCAGGGATACGAACTCAGGGACATGGCCATCCTCACCCGCTATGCCAAAGAGGGCAAGCGGATAGCCGATGCCTTCATCGCGTATCGGAATTCTGCTGAAGCCGATGAAAACCTGAGATATGAGGTGGTCAGTTCGGAAGCACTTTACCTGACATCCAGCCACCTGGTTCGGTTTATCGTATCCCTCATCGAGTGGATGAATGACGAATCCAACACCATCGTGTTGTCGCAGTGGCTCTATGAATACCGACACTACATCAAAGGGGATAGGGATGCAGGAAGTCAAAGTGCGCTTTTTGCCAACATACAGGGATGGAAACAAAAAGTACCTGCGGAGTTTGTGCGCCAAAAGAACTACCTGAAGACGCTCCCACTCTATGAGCTGGTAGAAAACATCATCCGGATCTTTGGACTCGACAAGCAGGTGGAGGAGTTTACTTACCTGCAGGGCTTTCAGGATGCCGTGCTGGATTACACTAAAAATGAAAGAGGTGATATTCCATCGTTCCTGGAGTGGTGGGAAGAGGTGAGGAAGGACAGGGCGATCCAGATTGCGGATGAAAACAATGCCATCAAGATCCTGACTATCCACAAGGCCAAGGGGCTCGAATTCCCGGTAGTGATCATTCCTTTCCTGTCCTGGCTCATGGACAACGAATACAACAAAGACAACATCCTGTGGGTAAAAGGCGGCGACAGGGAGCCGTTTAACCAACTGCCAACGATTCCGCTCAAGTACACCACCAAGCTGATCCACACCTACTGGGCGGCCGAGTTCTACGATGAGCGGTTAAAAGCTTTTATTGACAGCCTCAACCTGCTGTATGTGGCCTTCACCAGGCCAATCGATGTGCTTTGGGTAAGAGGCCTGAAGCCACGAAACCCTGACAAACTGAAGACCGTAGGCGAGCTGGTATACAGCCAGCTGGGTAAGCTGGATGGATGGAATGAGGAAAAGTATCAGTTACACTGGGGTGAAATGAAGCGGCAGGAAGCACCGGTCTCCGGCACCCTGGAGTTTGGCCTGGACCAGTATTTTTCACATCCCTGGCGGGGAAAGGTGAGTCTGCAGATCAAAGGGTCAGCGGAATTGAGCGAGGCGGTGTTTATCGAAGCCACTCAAAGGGGCATCGCTCTCCATGCCATGCTCAGTCGCATCCGGTACAAAGAGGATGTGCGTCCATACCTGGGCACCAGCGAAGAGGAGGCCATCCGGGAGATCGTGGAGCATCCGGACCTGGCGGACTGGTTCGAGCCACACTGGAAAGTGGAGAACGAAGTAGGAATCCTTTTGCCGGGAGGCGATTTCAAAAGGATCGACAGGGTCAACTACAAGGAGGATGAAACGATAGTGATCGATTTTAAGACCGGATCACCCAGATCGAAAGATAAATCCCAGGTAAAAGAATACATGGACATCCTTGGGCAAATGGGGTTTCCGGGGATCAAAGGCCGGTTGGTCTATCTCACCGACTTTAATGTGATGGAAGTGTAATGGCGGATACAACATTCATATCAGAACTAGCAAGCCGGATCCTGGCAGATAACAAGGGAAACCTTTCCAGCGTCACTGTGGTCTTCCCTAACCGAAGGGCCGGACTGTTTTTCAGAAAGGCCCTGGGCAAACTCATTGATCAGCCGATACGAACACCGAGGGTCACTAGCATGGAAGACTTCCTCATGCCTTTTTCACCCTATCGTAAGATCGAGATGCTGGAGGCCGTCTTTCAGCTTTATGAAGTCTACAAGACCCACCAAAAGCACGAAGAGACCTTCGATACTTTCTTTTTCTGGGGGGAGATGATCCTGCGCGACTTCGAGGAGATCGATCAGTATTTAGTCAATACACAACAGCTTTTTACCAGCATCAAGACCCAGAAAGAGCTGGACGAGGAGTTTTACTTCCTCGACGAGGAAGACCGGGCGGTGATCCAGGCCTTTTGGAGCTCTTTCCTGCCGAAGGCCACCGGCACCCAGGAAGCATTTTTAGAAACCTGGAAGATCCTGCTTCCCCTGTATGAAAGCTTCAAAGAGTCCCTACGGAAGAAAAACCTGGCCTATGGAGGAATGATCTATCGCGAGGTGTCTGATAACCTGGATGAACTCAAAACCCTGGACATCGGACCGATCTATTTTGCCGGGTTCAATGCATTAACATTCGCCGAGGAGAAGATCATTAAGTATTTTGTTCAGGAGCACCAGGCCCGGGTGATGTGGGACCTGGATGCATACTATTTCTCCAACGAGAAACAGGAAGCCGGTTTTTTCCTGCGTGAATATGCCAGTGATTCGGTGCTGGGTAAGACGTTTCCAAAGGAGATCCCTGAGCGATTTAAGCAAGATAAATCCATTGAAGCAGTGGGTGTTTCGCTGGAAGTAGGTCAGACCAAGGTGTTTGCCGAAAGGTTGGATCAGCTGGCTGGTTCACCCGGGTTCAGCCCGGACAAGGCTGTGGTGGTACTGCCTCATGAGCACATGCTATTCCCCACTTTGCACGCCATCCCGGATTCCATCGACAAGGTGAATATTACCATGGGCTATCCGCTCAAAGACACACCGGTATTCAGCCTGCTGGAGAGCGTTCTCAACCTCCAGAAGCTCCGGAAAGAAAGCCTGGTGAATGGGGTGTCGTTTTATTACAAACCCCTCGTTTCATTGTTGGAGCATCCGCTTTTATATGCGCTGGAAGAGGGAAGGATCAAACAGCTGATTTCCGATATCAAGCGGAGGAACCTGATCATGCTTTACCAGGAGGAGCTGGAGCTAAAACATCCGATCTTTCAAAGCATTTTCCAAAAGCCTGATCATGCACTGAAGTATCTCCTGGGGATCTTAAAAGGGCTTTACGATACCTGGAAAGACAAGGGGCACGATCTCGAGCTGGAGTTTATCAGTCAGTATTACCATCATGTACAGCAGCTGGATCAGATGATCGGAGAAAGGACCAGCGGACTGGGCTATGAATTCCTGATCAAATTGTTCAGGAGATTGTCCAGAAGCCTGAAGGTACCCTTTACCGGCGAGCCACTGAACGGACTGCAGATCATGGGGATCCTTGAAACCCGTAATCTGGACTTCGAATATGTATATGTCCTTAACATGAATGAGGATAGCTGGCCCGCTGCTGCCAGGCGGGGGTCATTCATTCCATACAATATCCGAAAGGCTTTCAGCCTCCCGACTTTTGACCATCAGGATGCCATCTATTCATATCTTTTTTATCGCTTGCTTCAGCGCGCACAGAAGGTGACATTCTTTTACAATACCGTATCCGAGTTCAATGTGAATGGAGAGCTCTCAAGGCTGGTGCAGCAATTGGAGACAGAGTCTGCCTATCCGATCCACCATAAGATCCTGTCCAACCCCATCAAGACGACTGCGCCTGATCCGATCGTGATTGAAAAGAATGAAATCATACGCAGGAAGATGAAACGATTTCTGGATGGCTACACAGAGAAAGATGCCTCCCGATTTACACCGTCAGCATTGAATACCTACCTGGACTGTAAGCTAAGGTTTTACTTCAAGTATGTAGAAAAGCTCTATGAGCCGGACGAGGTACAGGAAGAGATGGACCCGATGGTTTTCGGGAACATCCTGCACAACAGCATGGAGACGCTATATAAACAGTTCATCAAGCAGGAAAAACGAGATGTGATCTATCCGGAGGATCTCTTTTGGATCCGGGAGATGGTTCCTGGCGTGCTGAATAAGACGTTTATTGACCACTATGGGATCAAAAATGAGAAGAAGTTTAAGCTGGAGGGACGTTCGCTGATTGCGGCTGATGTGTTGAAGAAATTTATCTACAAGATCCTGGACTATGACAAGGACTATGCACCATTCAGGATCATCGGGCTGGAAGCCAGTAGCCGGGAGGGATATGCGCTGGATGTCCCCATCGCTGTGAATGGGGAAAGCCACAAAGTGCGAATCAAGGGGATCATTGACCGGCTTGATCAGAAGGAGGGTAAGGTCAGGGTGATTGATTATAAGACCGGTCGGGATGCCAAAGACTTTGAGTCCGTGGAGTCGTTGATTGAGCGTGAAAATAACAGCCGGAACAAGGCCGTGTTCCAGGTGCTTTTCTATAGTTATTTATTCTACAAGAAGTACCCGGATGATTACCAGCAGATTGAGCCGGGGATCTTCAATAGCCGGGATCTTTTTGATGAAACCTTTGAATGGAAGATTTTCGACAAAGGACTGAAAACAGGGGTGAATGAATATCGCAACTACCATGAGCAGTTTGAGTCGGTATTGAAGGAGTTATTGACCGAGATTTATGATCCAACGATCAATTTCGACCAGACAGAGGATACCAAAAAGTGTGGGTACTGTCCCTATAAGGAGATCTGTCAGCGATAACCATAAAGAAAGAGACTTTATGATGTGTTTTAATTAACGGTTTTAATTCATCTCCTTTCTTGTTAACTTTATCTAATGGCCAAAAAGGTAAAAGAATATCGAATTCATGATCAGCCCGTCGAGGACATCAGCGTACTCGAACCGGAAGCCACGTATTCCTATGCGGATTACCTGAAGTGGAATTTTGAGGAGCGGGTGGAGCTGATCAAGGGCAAATTATTTAAGATGTCTCCGGCTCCAAATCGAATTCATCAGGGAATAAGCATCAGATTGGTAACAGAAATAGCACAATACCTAAAAGGAAAGGTTTGTAGAGCATATCATGCCCCTTTTGATGTTCGGTTTTCACACAGCAGAGAGACATCGGACAAAGAAACTTATACTGTAGTACAACCCGATATCTGTGTAGTCTGTGATCCCGAAAACCTTGATGATGCAGGTTGTAAAGGAGCACCGGACCTGATCGTTGAGATCCTATCACCTTCAACATCCAAAAAGGACCTTAATGATAAGTTCTATCTCTATGAGGAATTTGGCGTGAAGGAATACTGGGTGGTATACCCAGCTAAGAAGATTATTGAAATCTTCTATTTAGTTGGGGATCGTTATAGTCGTTCCGAGAAATATGCAGGTTCTGATGTATTGCATTCTCAAGTGTTGAATGGGTTAAATCTTTCTGTTCAAGAGGTTTTTGAAGGAATTTGAATCATATTTCCATGGCCAAAAAGGTAAAAGAATATCGCATTCATGATCAGCCCGTCGAAGACATCAGCGTACTCGAACCGGAAGCCACGTATTCCTATGCGGATTACCTGAAGTGGAACTTTGAGGAGCGGGTGGAGCTGATCAAGGGTAAGCTGTTCAAAATGTCTCCCGCTCCAGGTCGTGGTCATCAGGAGGTGAATCGAAACTTAATGATTGAGTTGGGTAGCTTTTTGAAAGGGAAGCTCTGCAAGGTTTACAGTGCCCCATTTGATGTACGGTTTCCACACAGCAGAAAGACATCGGACAAAGAAACTTATACTGTAGTACAACCCGATATCTGTGTAGTCTGCGATCCGGAAAAGCTGGATGACGCAGGTTGTAAAGGAGCTCCGGACCTGATCGTGGAAATCTTATCTCCATCCACGTCCAACAAGGATCTTAACGATAAATTTAAACTCTATGAGGAATATGGCGTGAAGGAATACTGGGTAGTGTATCCCGCTGAAAAGATCATAGAAATCTTCTATTTGGTTGAAGGGAAATACAGCCGTTCTGAGAGATACGCTGATACTGATCTGGTGAATTCATATGTGTTGAATGGGTTAAATCTCTCTGTTCAAGAAGTTTTTGAAGGAATTTGAATCATAATTTCCATGTCCAAAAAGGTAAAAGAATATCGCATTCATGATCAACCCGTCGAGGACATCAGCGTGCTCGAACCGGAAGCCACCTATTCCTATGCGGATTACCTGAAGTGGAACTTTGAGGAGCGGGTGGAGCTGATCAAGGGTAAACTGTTCAAAATGTCTCCGGCACCAACCCGTGGTCATCAGGCAATCAATGGTAACATACATGGAGTCTTCTGGAGTTTTCTAAGGAAAAAGCCGTGTAAGGTATTTGCAGCACCCTTTGATGTACGGTTTCCACACAGCAAAGAAACATCCGACAAAGAGACTTATACTGTAGTACAACCCGATATCTGTGTGGTCTGTGATCCGGAAAAGCTGGATGATGCAGGTTGTAAAGGAGCTCCGGATCTGATTGTGGAGATCCTTTCCCCATCTTCATCTGATAAGGATCTTAAAGATAAATTCCGTCTCTATGAGGAATATGGCGTGAAGGAATACTGGGTAGTGTATCCTTCAGTACATGTTCTTGAGATATTTTACCTTGAGAACAACAAGTACTTAAGATCCAAAAAATACCTACCAGGAGACCTGGTGACCAGCGAGGTTTTGTCTGGATTAAACCTGAATGTTATCGATGTTTTCGAAGGTGTTTAGCCCATATTCTGGTTAAGCATACACCTCACCCCAGCTGTCGTAGATCTGCACCGTTTCCCACTTTTCCTTATTGTCTTCGACGTACTTCATATGAATAGGGTGGTCCTGGTAGACATCCTGTTCTTCTTTGCTATCAAAAGTTACAACAAGGGATACCTGATAAGTATTGTCCACGACCTCCCGGGGTGTGCCTGCAGGTTTCCCTACATGAAAAGAATTGACCTCATCGATCTGCTCCACAAAGGCTTCTGTGATTTTGATGAATTCATCGGGGTTTGTGGAATCCTTTAACCAAAAGAAGACCATGTGAATAAACCTGCCATTGATTTTTTTAGCTTTTCCCATAGCCCGTAAATTTAGAAATCCCACAGAAAGCAGCGCGGTAATTCCTGCAAGTTTTTTAAAAAATGACCTTCTTTTTTCCATTATTTGACATTTGCTTTTGTTCTGACGATCTCTATCAGCTCATCCAGTGTTGTTAACCTGTTGATTTCAGTATCACTAAGCAATATATTTAAAGATCGTGAGTCCAATACCACCGGATAGTTGAGCTTCTTACCAAACTTTGCTTCAAACTCATACTTATAATAAAATTTCATTTCAACGTTTTCCTGATTTCGAAATTGTTTCCATTTTGAGCGTTCAGTAAACGCTCCGTGGGTGATCTTACACAAGTTGCATTCATAAGTGTCTGGACTGATGATCTTATGAAAGAAATCAATCCCTTTATGAAGTGATCCGCTTCGAGCGTTATAAACGAAAAGAAAAGTTTTCATTAAATTTAACGGTAGTAGCCAACCAATTAGTGCCCTTGAAGATATAAGTTATATGAGAATAATATGTTAACTTAAGATACTTTAACCCAAGATACATGATCGCATCATTGAATCAACTGCTAAAAGAGCAGGGCTATACCTTGATCAGTGGAATGGATAAAACTACAATTACCAAATCCATTACTGGTTCATTGATCATGATTTTGGTTTTTACCATCCTGGGAGGACTAACGATCTATATTAGCCTGGACATGGGGCATAGCTATGCGCATTTTATCGGGTTGGTCATTTTGCTCATACCCTATACTGTGGATAAAAGAAGATTTCCGAATTTGGTGGTGTTTGATCAGGGGCGAAGAGAGGTACGATTAAGGTCCGGTTTTTTCTTCAAAAAGACGCTGACATTCAATGATGTAAAAGATGTGTTTGTTGATGAAAGTGTCTTATCCAGTGATACAAGTCCCTTTAAAGAAGGCAACAAAGACTATATCTATTCATTTTATCTCACAGAGCCTTCCAGAAAACATAAATTGCTCAGGTTGCAGTATCGAAAGGCGATGGATGAGGAAGTGAAAGCTTTTATGGATTTCTTCGACAAGTCGCTCAACTATCAGGCGGGTAACCTTCACAAACCGATTAAGTAAATTCAAAATTGTTGATAACTAACCTTGTTCTCAGGGGATGAATTACAGCCGACTTTTGTTAATTTGTTAATCGTTTTTCCAGGACTTTTTTGTTAAACCACCAATAAGTTAGGGCTGCTGTATGTACCTCATTTTCGATACTGAAACCACCGGATTACCTCACAATAAGACAGCTCCTGTAGAGGATTTGGACAACTGGCCCCGGTTGGTCCAGCTAGCCTGGCAACTGCATGATCTGAAGGGTAATTTGATCAGTCAGGGCAATAAAATTGTTAAGCCAGAGGGGTTTACCATTCCTTTCAATGCTGAAAAGATCCATGGTATATCTACAGACCGTGCCATGGAGGTGGGTTCAGACCTGAAAGAGGTTCTCGAACAATTTGCCCAGGATATTCAAAAGGCGAGCACCCTGGTAGGGCATAACATAGAGTTTGATAATAAGATCCTTGGTGCCGAATTTTTACGAACAGGTCAGGCCAACTTGCTGCAAGGCATACCATTCACGGATACTTCTGTCGAAACGGTTGACTTTTGCAAGCTACAAGGTGGAATCGGCGGAAGACTCAAACAACCCAGACTTGGAGAGCTTTATGAAATCCTCTTCGAAGAGCCCATGCAGGATGCACACGATGCGGCTTATGATGTTGACGCCACCGCCAAAGCATTCTTCGAATTACTGAAGAAGCGAGTGATACCCACGCTGGAGGACACAAAACCAGAAGACATAGGGTATGAGGCTCCTGACCTTTCCGATGCGAATTTTGCGTGGATAAGAGAGAAGTCTGATGGAAAGATTGGTGACACGGAGGTCGATGTAGAGGAGATTAAGGGGCCTTTCTGTCATTTGCATGTTCATAGTCAGTTCTCTGTGTTACAAGCCACACCCAAGGTGAATAACATTGTAAAAAAGGCGATAGACTATGGAATGCCAGCTGTAGCGCTGACAGACCTTGGTAATATGTTTGGGGCCTTTAAGTTTGTAAAAGCTGCTAGGGATGCCGGGATCAAGCCGATTGTTGGATGTGAAGTATTTGTCGCTGAAGAAAGAAAGAAATTACAATTTACCAAAGACAATCCCGACAAACGATTTCAGCAGGTGCTTTTAGCTAAAACAAAAAAAGGCTATGATAACCTGGTAAAACTGACTTCACTAGGCTACATCGAAGGATTGTATGGACTCTACCCAAGGGTAGACAAAGAGCTGATCAAAGAATACAGTGAGGGAGTGATTGCCATGAGTGGCGGGCTGACCGGGGAGATCCCCTTCCTGATCCTGAATGTGGGTGAGCACCAGGCTGAAGAGGCGCTTCTCTGGTGGCTGGACATCTTCAAGGACAATTTCTACATAGAGATCAACAGACATGGACTGGATGCGGAAAACCACCTTAATGAAGTACTCGTGAGGCTGGCCAGGAAGCACAATGTAAAAATGGTGGCTGCCAATGAGCTCTTCTATCTGGATAAAGAGGATTCTAAGGCCCATGATGTACTGATCTGTATTAAAGAAAACGAACGTCAAAGCACGCCGATAGGTCGGGGAAGAGGGTTCAGGCCTGGTCTACCCAACTCCAATTACTATTTCAAGAGTCCGGAAGAAATCAAAAAAGACTTTACGGATTTGCCGGAAGCCATAGAAAACATCGGTGACCTGGTAGAACAAATTGAGGAGTTTGCATTGGAAAGAGAAGTGCTACTTCCCAAGTTTGAGATTCCGGAAGAATTTAAGGTGCCGGAGGATGAGCAGGATGGGGGTAACCGGGGTGAAAACAAATATTTACGTCATCTGACCTACGAGGGAGCCAGGAGGCGGTATCCTGAGCTCACAGATGAGATCAAAGAACGTATCGATTTTGAGCTCGAGACCATAGAAAAGACAGGTTATCCCGGCTATTTCCTGATCGTGCAGGATTTCACATCCAAAGCGCGTGAGATGGGTGTCTCCGTAGGGCCTGGAAGGGGTTCTGCAGCTGGTTCTGCTGTGGCCTATTGTATTGGGATCACAAACGTAGACCCCATTGCTTACGACCTCCTGTTTGAGCGATTCTTAAATCCTGACCGGGTATCACTTCCCGATATTGATATTGACTTTGACAATGAGGGCCGGGAAAAAGTAATTGATTATGTGGTGAAAAAATACGGGTATACCCAGGTAGCCCAGATCATCACATACGGTACGATGGCACCCAAATCTGCAATCCGTGATGCTGGCCGGGTGATGGAATTGCCACTTCCGGAGACGGATGCCATTGCCAAGCTCGTTCCTGAGCGACCAGGAGTTAATTTCACCAAGGTCTTTAAGGAGGTCAAAGAACTGGAAGACCTCAGAAAAGGTAAGGATCTGCCCTCCCAGGTATTGAATCAGGCCACTGTCCTGGAGGGTTCATTGCGCAACACAGGAATCCATGCCTGTGGGATCATCATCACCCCTGATGATATGACCAAATTCATCCCACTGGCGCGGTCAAAGGACTCTGAGTTGCTATTGACCCAGTTTGATAATAGTGTGGTAGAGTCCGCAGGGATGCTGAAGATGGACTTTTTGGGATTGAAAACCCTGTCCATCATCAAGACGGCCATCGAAAATGTGAAGAAGCGTCACGGGATCGAGATCGATATTGATGCGATTCCGTTAGATGATCAAAAAACGTATGAGCTCTATCAGAAGGGCGACACCAACGGAACGTTCCAGTTTGAGTCCCCCGGGATGCAAAAGCACCTGAGAGCTCTAAAACCCGATAGGTTGGAGGATCTCATTGCCATGAACGCTCTGTATCGTCCGGGTCCGATGGAGTACATCCCCAATTTCATCAACAGAAAGCATGGAAAGGAACCGATCACCTATGATCTTCCGGAAATGGAAGAATATCTAGGTGAAACTTATGGGATCACGGTGTATCAGGAGCAGGTCATGTTGCTATCGCAGAAGCTTGCAGGGTTTACCAAAGGTGAGGCGGATCAGCTGAGGAAAGCCATGGGAAAAAAGATCTTTGCCTTACTGGAAAAGATGAAGCCTAAGTTTCTGGAAGGTGGAAAAAACAATGGTCACCCGGAAGACAAGCTTGAAAAGATCTGGAAGGATTGGGAAGCTTTTGCGGCCTATGCCTTCAATAAATCGCATAGTACCTGTTACTCTGTGGTTGCTTACCAGACGGGTTATCTCAAGGCCAACTATCCGGCCGAATACATGGCATCCGTGCTCACTCACAATCAGAGCAACATCGAAAAGGTCAGCTTTTTCATGGAGGAATGTAAAAATCAAAATATCCATGTACTTGGGCCGCATGTCAATGAATCAGGTCTCAACTTTGAAGTAAACAAAGAAGGTGAAATCCGCTTTGGGTTAGGGGCTATTAAAGGCACAGGAGAGTCTGCGGTACTGGATATCATCGAGAAACGTGACGAGCATGGAAGCTTTGACAACATATTTGATTTTGCTTCCAAGGTCAACCTGAGATCTGTGAATAAGAAAACCTTTGAGAGTCTGGCAAAAGCAGGCGCCTTTGACTGTTTCAATGACTACCACCGAAGGCAATATGTTGAAGCAATTGGGGAAGAACCATCTCTGATAGAAAAAGCCATTAAATATGCAGGCAAGCTCCAAATGGAGGAGGAGAGTGCTCAGGTGTCGTTATTTGGAGGGGACAATGGGTCGAGTGTAACACTACCCAGAGTGGTACATGTGGAGCCTTATGGTGAGATAGAAAAGCTCAACATCGAGAAGGAATTAGTTGGACTGTATATCTCTGGCCATCCTTTAGATCAGTTTAAGTTTGAGATGCAGTATCTGATCACAGGTAGTCTTCAGGAGCTGAGAGACCTTGAAAGCATCAAAGGAAGAGAGATCAGCCTTGGAGGTGTGGTTTCCAGTGTTCAGCATCGTGTGTCAAAAAGAGGAAATCCTTTCGGACAGTTTGTGTTAGAGGATTTCAATGATAGTTATACATTTTATCTGTTTGGGCAGGATTACCTGAAGTTTAAGCCTTTGTTGGAAACAGGATGGTTTTTGTATCTGACAGGTAGTGTCCAGACCAGATGGAACAGTGAAGAACTGGAGTTTAAGATCATCAACATCGAGCATTTGAGTGAAATCAGGGAGCGGATGACCAAAGGATTGGAGCTTCAGCTGAAGCTTGACCACCTGAATGAAACAATCATTGAGGAAATAGAGAAATATAGTCAGCAATATCCGGGTAAAAATCAGCTCAAATTAAGTGTGATTGGCACTTTTGAAGATCGAATGATAAGCCTGGAAATGATGAGTAGACGATTTGCCATTGAAGTAAATGATGATTTTGTGAAAAGCCTGGAGCGATGGGAGGAAATCAATTATAAAGTTTTAGTGGAAAAGTAGTTATGTGGAAAATGTCAGGAGGGTAACATATCAGGATTAAAATAACCTGTCATCAACTTTTAGCCCTATTTTTGCGTTGTCAACCTAGGATATAAAATTTTGAAATAGACTTAAACAATATACACATGGCAAAACCTATTGAATTAACCGATAGTAATTTCGACGAATACATTAATACCGATAAACCAGTACTGGTTGATTTCTGGGCAGAATGGTGTGGTCCCTGTAAGATGATCGGACCAGTTGTAGAAGAGTTAGCAGGAGAGTATGATGGCAAAGCTGTCATCGGTAAAGTAGATGTTGATGCTAACCCTGAGGTATCAGCTAAATTTGGAATTCGATCCATTCCTACACTTCTTGTTTTTAAAAATGGAGAAGTGGTTGATAAGCAAATCGGAGCTGTACCAAAAACAGTGCTTAGCGAGAAGCTAGAAGCCCAACTGGTAAGCGCATAAGCGCATACACGTATTAAAAATTATACCCTTAGCCATTCGGATGTCTGTCCGAATGGCTTTTTTTATCCTTTAAATAACATACCGTTAATAAAAAAATAATAAATAAATCATGTTTTGAGAAAATTGTAAAATTTAAGGTTCAGGTCTGACAAATAATTTAATGAGTTATATGAAAAAAAACGATTTTGTTTATACTGAAATGCTAGATATGATATTTCATAAATAGGTAGAAACCAATGGGTTAACTTCTGTCGTGAGAGTGATAATTGAATAAAAAAAGCCTAAAAATTAACCAAAAAAGGCAATAATCCACTCTGAATCCAAAAATTGCACTTATGTAAGGAGCGTAGAATAGATCAATTATTTCTTTGAAAAATACTGCTTTGAAATTTTTGAATCTACGTCAGTAACGCTCTATTTTCACGCCGAATTTTAATTAACCATTTTAACTTTTTTATGAAAAAGATTACCGCTTTAACCCCCTTTTTCATTGCATTACTCCTTGTGTTAGGTTGTAATGACGATGATAAAATCAGTGAGCTCGAAGACAAGATCAATGAGCTTCAAGATGAGATCGAGACAGAGGCCATGGACTCTCTGGAGTTTGTATTATC
Organism: Cyclobacteriaceae bacterium; assembly: GCA_965228595.1. Lineage (GTDB taxonomy): Bacteria > Bacteroidota > Bacteroidia > Cytophagales > Cyclobacteriaceae > UBA7330. The sequence goes on from OZ245828.1 coordinate 3,793,661, forward strand.
ACTTAGTGAGCTGGATTACCAGAAGTATGTAGACTCTTTGAAAAGAGCAGATTCGATTGCGCTTGGCAGTGGCTTACTACCATTTACTTACAACATTGTGGTTTATGATGGCAGTTCAACATCTATTTATTCAGAAGATGACCGGGTAGCAGCTTTTGATGCTGAAGTGGAAGTTTCTGTTTCTCAATATGGAGAGACAAGGACCATCACAACAACTGATGGATTGGCTTCTTTTGACAATATCGGTCGTGGAATCGTGAAGGTAGCAGTTTCTGCTCCTGGCTACACTACACTCAAGTTTTCATTTGAAACCTTGATCGATCCTTCTGAAGATTTGTATGATGCTTATGATGATGAAAGCCCTTTTCTTTGTAATTGCGAGGATTACGATTATTCCTGTAATTGCAGAGACTTCTGGAATTTTATCAAGAATGGAAACATCGGACATGATGTAGCAATTTTTGCTACTGAAGGAGAGCTGGCTTCTACATTGACAGGTCGGGCATTTGTTGAAACAGACCTTACCAACAGTACCAAAGAGGTGGCTCCGGAAGGCACAGTAATTACTGCAGCTATTGATGTAGAAGATGGAGATTTTCAGGAAGCGTTTATTCTTTACAGAAACAAACAGATCTTCACTGATAATATTCTGAGTTTTGGGTATGACCCGAATTTCACAGCAACAGTTGATGCCAATGGTGACTTTACTTTCACATTAGCAGGCGCAGCCAATGAAGATGGTCTTCCATATCACTTCGAATACTCAGACTTCATAGCAGATCAGATTGCTTTTGAAGAAACAACGGGTGAAATCACCTCTGTAACTGACCAGACAATCTTTGGGCCAGAGGTTAATTACACTTCAGTGCCATTTGTATTGAGCTCTGCAACAGTTTCATTCGCTGCGGGTGGCGGAGCCACAGCCACTCTGGATACTCAGGGAGATGGTGCTTTGATCGACATTGACCTGGAGCATGTTGGTGCAGATTTTCAAGGAACTCCAAGAGTATATATATCTGCTCCTGCTGCAGGAGGAACAAGAGCTCAAGCCAGCGCAACTGTAACAAATGGTAGGGTAACAGCCATTACGATTGATGATGCAGGTTTAGGCTATACACTTGCTCCGACGGTATCTGTATTTGAGGGTTCAGGAGCTGCTGCTCAGGTCACTTCACTGGCTACTAATAGTACCAATGGTGGCGTAGCTTCAGTTTCCATCCAAAACAGTGGAAATGGCTACTCCTCTGCACCTAATGTATTGTTTTCTGATGGTGCGCTTGATTCTGCTACAATAGCCAACTTCATGGCGTCATTGGCCGATGCGCCAACAGCTACTGCCAGTCTTAATAACAATGGAACTGTAGAAAGTGTGTCAGTTACCAATACTGGTTCAGATATTGGTTTTACGCCTAATGTATATATCACTTCCGGTTTTGGTGCTGTTGCCGAGGTTACCGCTGTAGGTGGTGGTGGAGACATCACAGGTATCACCATCATTGCAAATGGAGATTACTATACTGATGTACCTGTCGCTGTCGCTGCTGGTGGTGTAACCGGAACAGGTGCTGCTTTTGATATCACTCTGACATCTGGTGAGGTTTCTGGTATTGCCACAACTTCAGCTGGTACAGGCTATGTAGTTGGAGATCAGTTTAACCTTATTGGTGTGGGTTCAGGTGCGACAGCAACTGCTCATTATCAGGGTGCATCAGTTGAAGATTATACCATAACAAACTCAGGTACTCAGCAGCTTGACGGCTTGTATTACGAAAATGCGCCATTGGTTGTATTCAGTGAGCCTGAATATAAAGGTCCGGGATCAGCTACTGCTGAAGGTACTGCCGTACTTGACAGTGAAGGTCGAGTAGTAGGTATTACCATCACCAATGCAGGATCTGGTTATACGGCATTCCCTACAATTACCTTTGTATCTGGTAGTGGCGTATTGACCAACGCCACCATAGAGCCGGTGGTAATAACTGAAGTAGATGTTGAACTTCCAGGTAGCGGTTATCTGTCAGCTCCAAGAGTTGAGATCTACGATGCTGACGGTGTGGGTAGTGGTGCAACAGCTGTTGCCAATATCAGCTCTGATGGCAAGGTAACCAGTGTCGAGTTAACCAGTGCAGGTTCAAATTACTCGAGCCCGCAGGTTGTAATAGTTGATCCGGGTACATCTTATGACCCTACTGACGGAAGCCTTCATGAGAATGAGGCCGAAGCAGAAGTTGTAGTGGCCGATGGTGTAATTACAGGAATCACCATCACAGCTATTGGTGACAACTATCCTGATGGAACAAACATTATCCTAAGTGCATTGCGAGGTACCGGGTTTGATGCGACTGTGGTAGTAGCAGGTGGAAAAGTGACAGGAGTTACTGTAAACGATGGTGGTGAAGATTACATAGGTGGTAACACTCCTGGGTCATCTCAGGGCTTTGATGGAATCGAAGAAGAGGATGATTACCAGGCCAAAGCTGGTATCACCCGGGTGCGTGATATCTATTACGGAACCGGTAAAAGAAGAAACGGATCCCTCATTGATTGATAATCCAATTATTTAGAAATATGAAAGCCGTCTCAATTAATTTTGGGACGGCTTTTATTTTTGAAGCCTGGATCCAATCAGAATGAGTGAGCAAACAATTAAATCTGTTGTAAGTGGGGTAGCCGTTGTGTTGACGTTTGTAGCCTTCTATCCTTATTTGAAAGCCATTCTTTCAAACAAGATCAAACCACATTTCTTTTCATGGATCATTTGGGGTATCACTACATTGGTGGCATTTCTCGGTCAGGTTGCAGGAGATGGAGGTGTAGGCACTATCCCGATAGGTTTGTCAGCTCTATTAACATTCCTCATTGCTTTCCTGGCCTATAAAAGGAGAGCTGATCTGAGTATTCATTATTCAGACTGGATCTACCTGGTCGCTGCAGGTCTTGCGCTGCCGGTTTGGTGGCTCACAGCCAATCCATTGTGGGCTGTAGTGATTATGACCACGATAGATCTTTTTGGTTTTGGTCCCACCTTGAGAAATGCCTATCAGCACCCGGATAATGAAGACCCGGTTTTTTACCTGATTTTTTCTTTCAGGAACCTGCTGGCCATCTATGCACTCGAGGTGTATAGCATGACAACCATTCTATTTCCAGCTGCAATTACCATTGCTGGTGTCATCGTGGCTATGGTGATATGGATGGGTAGGAGGAAGCTTGCTGGTCAAAGAAATTGATCTGTGATAAAAACAAAAAGGGTGACCTTCATTGCTGAGATCACCCTCTTCTATCTGAAGCTGCCATAGCAACTGCAGATAGTCAAATTACTGTTAAGAAACTTTGCCGAACCCTCTTTTGGGTATCCAAAAAATATTTCAACAAATGCGCCTTAAGATTCGCAGGAGCGGGCCGTAGCACCACCTCCAACTTCCCCTTTCCACGCACGAAACCGAAATTTCAGTTCCTCTATCGCTCATTTGATAGTTCTAATGTAGAGGAAGTATGACTAAGATCAAAGAAAACAGGTCGAATGTTCTCCACCACTTTTTAACAGCGTTATACCTCGCTTATGCACGAGGTTTGCACAGGGTTATCCACAAATCGTACTAATTCTCCCGCTCGCTGAGCTCCAGCCACCTCATTTCTTTCTCATCGAGCTGTTTGGAAATGTTTGCCACCTGCTTACCCAGGTCCTCAAGTTCACTGAAATCAGTCTTTTGGTTCATCTCTTCTGTCAGAACTGCCTTTTTGGATTCCAGTTTTTCTATTTCTGACATCAGCTGTTCATATTCTCTTTTCTCTGCAAAGGACAGCTTATTCTGATTCTTCTCTTTTGCTTTTACTGGTTTTTCCTGTGCAGGTTTTTCTGAGTTAGTATTGATCGGCTTTTCTTCTTTGGCTTTTCTGTCCCTGTAAATAGAATAATTGCCCGGGAAGTCACTCACTTTGCCTGCACCTTCAAAAATAAAAAGGTGTTCTACCAACCGGTCCATGAAGTAACGGTCGTGAGAAACGATAATCAGGCATCCGTCAAAAGACTCCAGATAGTTTTCCAATACATTTAACGTGGCAAGGTCAAAGTCATTGGTAGGCTCGTCAAGGATGAGAAAGTTGGGATTCTTCATCAATACCCTGAGAAGCTGCAAGCGTTTCTTTTCACCTCCGCTTAGCTTGCCGACAAGGTTATACTGGACCTTTGGCGGAAACAGGAACTGGTTCAACAACTGAGAAGCTGTGATCTCTGAACCGTCTTCCAATTTGATCACTTCGGCCACTTCCTGTACAATGTCCAATACTTTCTTGTTGGGGGCAAATTGGGTCTCTTCCTGTGTGAAATAGCCGATATTGATGGTAACCCCTTGCTCGGTTTTACCTGAATCAGCCTTCAAGCGACCTGATAGAATATCCAGAAAGGTGGACTTGCCAATACCGTTTTTGCCAACAACTCCAATCCGGTCTCCTTTTTTGAAGGTATAGCTAAAGTTGTCCAGTAATATTCTTTCCTCGTACGCTTTAGAGATGTTTTCCAGGGAAAGGATTTTCTTACCCTGTCGCTCATTCGAAAGTCTGATCACCATCTCATCACCAGAGACTTTCGCAGAGGCTTTTTCCTTCAATTCCTCATAAGCATCTACTCTGTATTTGGCCTTGGTTCCCCTGGCTTTTGGCTGACGGCGGATCCAATCGGTCTCTTTCCTTAAAAGGTTTTTTGCTTTTTCCACGGATGCATTCAACTGCTTCAAACGCTCCTCCTTATTTTCCAGAAACTTGGTATAATTTCCTTTTGACCTGAAAATTTTTCCATTATCCAACTCTATAATATCGTTGGTGACTTTGTCCAGAAAATACCGGTCGTGTGTGACCATCAGCAGGGTCATTCGCGTGTTGATCAGATACTCTTCCAGCCATTCGATGGTCTCCAGATCCAGGTGGTTGGTAGGCTCATCAAGAATCAGCAAATCGGGATCTACAACCAAGGCCCGGGCCAGGGCTACTCTTTTCCTTTGGCCGCCAGATAGTTCCGAGATCTTTTGTTCGAAATTTTCTATCCCCAGCCAACCCAGGATTTGTTTTACCTGACTTTCATAGTCCCAGGCATTGTGCTGATCCATCTTTTCCAGTAGGGGAGAAATGTCGACCCCCTTTTCAGGATGAAGGGTAGCCTGATGGATGGCCATTTCATAGTCTCTTACAATTTTTAAGACCTCAATGTCTTCTGAAAAGACTGCTTCCAGTACATTCTCCTCTTCATCGAAGATGGGGTTTTGAGGTAGAATGGCCACCTGGATGTCCTTTTTGAATGAAACTATGCCCTGGTCTTTTGGCTCAAGGCCAGCGATAATCTTCAGGAGGGTGGATTTACCTGCTCCGTTTACTCCAACGATGGCAGTTTTTTGGTTCTCCTCTAATCCGAACGTGATGTTTTCGAAAAGGACCTTCTCATTGTAAGACTTACTCAGATTCTCGACCGACAGGTAATTCATAGACCGCAAAGTAAGCTGATTCCACCAAGATTATTTTTGAGAACTTCAACTGTTTTTTCATGGTCTCAAACAAAGCGATTGTCTTGCTGTTTACATTGAGTACTTTTAAATGTACCTTTTCCACTTAAACCACGTAAAGTCAGTCAAACAACGATCAAATGAAAAATCTATTCATTCCAATTTTGGTCATCTTTTTTATTAATTGCGAAAGCCCTGCAAATAGTAAAAAGGATGACCTGATTGCAAATTATCAGCGTTTGGATACAGCCACGTTTGCCGGGGGATGTTTTTGGTGCGTTGAAGCTTCCTTCGAACAAATTAAAGGAGTCGCAGAGGCTGTTTCAGGGTACGCCGGAGGCAAAAAGTCAGATGCGGATTACAACCTGGTGAGTTCAGGGAAGACAAAGCATGCTGAGACAGTTCAGATATATTATGATCCTTCGCAAATCGATTATAATACGCTGCTGGATATCTTCTTTACTGCACATGACCCTACACAGCTTAATAGACAGGGTCCTGATGTCGGACCTCAGTACAGATCTGCAATATTCTTTCATAACACGGAGCAAAAGAAATTGGCCGAAGCAAAAATAAAGGCCATAGCCGGATCATATGATAGGCCAATCGTTACTGAATTAAATAAATACACTGAGTTTTTTGAAGCCGAGGAGTATCACCAGGACTATGAAGAAAAGCACCCCTTCAACCCATATATCCTGAATGTGAGCAAGCCCAAGATTGAGCGGGTGAAAAAGAAATTTAGTCATCTATTAAAGACTGAACATTGATCCCATTGATTGGGGGTCAGATTTAACAATACAAAAAAAGCAGCCTGATTTTTCAGCCTGCTTTTTAATTTCTATTGAGAAATGTTTTTTTCTTAAGAAGTCATTTAGTCCTTGAGAAAATTTCTAAGTACATAGTTGAGAATACCACCATGCTTGTAGTAAGCCACATCCACCTTAGAGTCAAGTCTTAGTTTGGCTTTGAACTCAATTTTTGTTCCATCAGGCTTAGTCGCAGTTACATCTACAATCTTACCCGGAGTCAGATCGGAAGAAAGACCACTGATGTCAAAGGTTTCATTACCCTGCAATCCTAAGGTATCCTGAGTTTCACCTTCCATGAATACCATTGGCAATACGCCCATACCTACCAGGTTGGACCGGTGTATTCTTTCATAACTTTCTGTGATCACAGCTTTTACACCCAATAGATTGGTTCCTTTGGCTGCCCAGTCCCGGGATGATCCACTACCGTATTCTTTTCCTCCGATGACAACGAGTGGTGTACCTGATTCCTGATACTTCATAGAAGCATCATAGATGGTCATTTCAGTGCCATCAGGATGGTAAGTGGTCCAACCACCTTCTTTGGTAGCCAGTTTATTCTTAATCCTTACGTTGGCAAAGGTGCCTCTCATCATCACTTCATGATTACCACGTCGGGAACCATACGAGTTGAAGTCTTTCTTTTCTACTCCGTGCTCTACCAGATATTTACCAGCGGGATGTTCCGGTAAGAACTTACCGGCAGGTGAGATGTGGTCGGTTGTAACCATGTCACCTAGTTGCAGTAAAACTTTTGCGCCTTTGATGTCCTCAGGCTCGGGCACATCCTCAGAGATGTTTTTGAAGAATGGTGCTTCCTGAATATAAGTAGAAGAATCGTCCCACTCATAGATTTTACCTTTGGGCGACTTCAGAGCCTGCCAGGTTTCATCTCCTGAGAAAATGGTTTCGTAAGTCTTTTTGTAGTCTTCCGGCGTAACCACTACATCCATGATCTCATTGATCTCTGCCTGAGTTGGCCAGATATCTTTCAGATATACCTTATCTCCGTTGGTGTCTATTCCTAATGGCTCATTGTTCATGTCAAAGTCCATTCTACCGGCGATGGCGTAAGCTACTACCAGCATTGGAGAAGCCAGGAAGTTCATTTTGATATTCGGATGAATTCGCGCCTCAAAGTTTCTGTTTCCAGATAGAGAAGAACAAACGACAAGGTCGTTTTCAATCACAGCTTTTTGTACAGCAGGGATCATATCTCCGGAGTTACCGATACAGGTAGTACATCCGTATCCTACTGTGTGGAATTTAAGTGCTTCCAGATACGGGAGCAGCTGGGATTTGTTCAGGTAGTCAGTTACAACCCGTGATCCGGGTGCCAAAGAGGTCTTCACCCATGGTTTTACATTCAGGCCTCTTGCAACAGCCTTTTTAGCTACCAGTCCGGCACCAATCATCACACTTGGATTTGATGTGTTGGTACATGAGGTAATCGCTGCGATGACTACTGCGCCATCAGACAGGTTGTAAGTCATGTCGCCTTGCTTCATCTGAATGCTTCGGACACCAGTTTTGATTTTTACACTCTCTGCTGGTGCACCTCCTTCATTCATCCAGTCCCCAAGACGATCCTGAACCGGAATATATTCACGGCTGTGCGAATCTTTAAGCAGCTCGATGACTTGCTTACGAGCATCTTTCAGCAAGATTTTGTCCTGAGGTCTTTTTGGTCCGGAGATGGTTGGTTCAATAGATCCAAGATCAAGCTCCACTTCTTTGTGGTATTCCATCACAGTGTCGGGATCTCTCCAAAGCATATTTTCTTTAGCATACGCTTCCACCATGGCTACATGCTCTTCTGATCGGTTGGTTTTGCGCATGTAAGCAAGGGTCTGGTCATCGATAGGCCAGTGGGTATCAGTACATCCGAATTCCGGTGACATGTTGGAGATAGTTCCTCTATCTGGCACAGTGAGGTTTTCCAATCCGGGGCCGAAGATCTCTACTATTTTACCGACGACACCAACATCTCTCAGTAACCTGGTGATGGTAAGCACAAGGTCAGTAGCTGTAGTACCTTCCTTCATTTCACCGGTGAGTTTTAGACCAACCACCTCAGGAAGAATCATGTAGATAGGTTGGCCCAACATGGCTGCTTCGGCCTCGATACCTCCAACACCCCATCCCAGTACACCAATACCGTTTACCATAGGCGTGTGTGAATCAGTTCCTACAAGCGTATCAGGAAAGAGATATCCATCCCGTTCAATCACACCTTTGGCCAGGTATTCCAGGTTTACCTGATGACAAATTCCCATACCAGGAGGCACCACGCTAAAATTGGTGAATGCCTGTTGTGCCCATTTCAAAAGCTTATATCTTTCTTCATTTCGTTGATACTCCACATCAACATTTTTTTGGTAAGAAGATGCCGTACCAAAATATTCCACCATTACAGAGTGGTCGATCACCATGTCAGCAGGTACCACAGGATTCGTTTGACTGGTGTCTTTTCCTTTTCTGGAAACTTCAGACCGGATTGAGGCGATATCTACTACAGCAGGTACCCCAGTGAAATCTTGCATCAAGACCCTTGCTGGTGTGTAGGGGATATCATCCTTGCCCGCCGTTTTTTTCCAGTTAAGCAATGATTCAAGGTGTCCCTCATTAACTGCAAAGTCATCGTAATTGCGGATGGCATTCTCCAGCAAGATCCTAATGGAGTATGGTAATTTCTTAACTTCTGGTCTTTTTTCAGCCAATGCTTTCAGGCTGAAATACTTATGTGTTCCAAGTGGTGTTTTTAATTCTTTTTCAATTCCGAAAAAATCCTGTGCCATGATTTATTGTATTTTGTGAATTAGGTATGCATAGATCTAGGGTCCAAAGATAATGTATATCCTCAGACACTTATCTGTTTCTAAATCGTACTTAAAAATTTTATTGTATCAATATCGTCCGCATAATCCCAAGGTTCGGGGCGTTGTGCCTGTCCAAACGGTACGAAGTCATGTCCAACTTTGCATTGAATCTTTGTATCTATTGTTTTGAATTTCTCTGTTAATGAGAGTTTTTCTGCATAAGACTCACCATATAAAACAGTGAGAGGAGAAACAAGTTCCGCTGTTTCCCGCCACAAAAGAAATCCGGAATCCAGATGCGGGGTTTTGTTGATAAGATAAATGGATTTATGATAATCATAATTGTTTCTGTATTTATGATTGTCACCAACAGATTCATATACGGCAAAAGCATCTAATATGTGCTTCACATCATATCCTACCGGAAAAAATATTTTGGAGACATTCCTGCATCCCATGCCGAAATAAGAAAATACGTCATTCCCAAGTGCTGCAAGCTCTTCACGAGATTCTGTTCCGTCAAGTATCGCTACTGATACCCTGTTTTTCCTGATTATATTCGGAAGCTTACCAAAATAATAATGGAAGTATCTGGCGGTGTTGTCACTACCTGTAGCAATCACCGCATCTATATTCGTTAATCTATCCCGAATAGATATGTTCTTTTTAAATCCGGGAGCTATTTCAATGAGCCATTCAATAATTAGTTTCACCAAAAATGTGTCCTTATTGCTGGTTTTTATTGCTGCATAGTGACCTGAAACTAAAACAGACAAGAGATCATGAAAACCTACCATGGGAATGTTTCCGGCCATGACAATGCCTACAATTCTGGGAACCTGGGTATTTATTTCATAGGGAAGCAGCCATTTGTTGAGTTTTTGTGCTTCTAACATGGAGGCGATGCCCTCAAAAGCCAGTTTTACATTAGAATCAGTAAACCATGGATTTTCCCTCCTTGCTAAAGAGGCGTAATTGTTTACTTCGTCCTCCTTTAAGGCATTGATCCTGTCTCCAAGTTTAGCAAAAGCCTCAATTCGGTCTTTTAGATTCATTAATTATAGATTTTGGCTTGTCCGCAAACTTATTGTGAATATTTTTGTTCCCTGTTTAACTAACACAAAAAAAACAAGGACACAATGGCAATTATGATTACAGATGAATGCATCAATTGTGGTGCATGTGAGCCGGAATGCCCAAATACTGCCATCTACGAAGGAGGAGAGGAGTGGAAATGGTCCGATGGTACAGATCTTACAGAAGTAGAACTGGAAGATGGTACAGCTGTCGATGCCAATGAAGCACAAGAACCTGTTTCAGATGAGTTTTATTATATCGTTTCCGGTAAGTGTACAGAATGCACAGGGTTTCACGAAGAACCTCAATGTGCAGCAGTCTGTCCGGTAGACTGTTGTGTTCCGGACCCAGATTACGAAGAAACAGAAGACGAGCTAACTGCCAAGAAAGAGTGGTTGCACGTTTAATAATGAATTAAAGATATCCATTAGGAAAAGGATGGGTTATCTCATCCTTTTTCTTTTTATCAGGTAAGCACCCAAAACCTTATCAAAGGGGTCAGCAGTATCTACTTCTACCAGATCAATTTTTAGTTGCCCACATCTCAGCTTGATTTTTTCAAACAACTCACCCATTTTTTCCTGATAATAATCTTTTATTTCATGGGGATTGAGTTTGATAGACTGGTTCGTTTCCAAATCAATAAATCGGTGAGGTCGGTCTTCGAAATCAAAAGCCAACTCAGTATTTCTGTCAGACACATGAAATACAATGATCTCATGTTTGTTGTGTTTCAGGTGTTGAAGTGATTTGTAGATCTCATCGATGTCGTTGGACTTCTGAAACATATCGCTGAAAATGATTATAAGGGATCTTCGATGAATCTTTCCTGCTATTTCATGGAGCACCTGGGCCACGTCGGTAGCTGGTGTTGGTTTACTATCAATCAACTGGCTCAGTTGGTTGAGCATCAGACTTAAATGGGATCGGGTAGACTTCAGGGGGGTCTGAAACTCTATTTTATCTGAAAATCCCATCATTCCCACAGCATCTCGCTGTGAAGTGAGAAGGTAAGCCATGGCTCCCGCAGAGAGCAGACTAAATTTGATCTTGTCCTTATTTGGTAAAGGATAATACATCGAACTGGAAATGTCGATCAGAATTTGGCACCGAAGATTTGTTTCTTCTTCATATTGCTTGGTATACAGCCTGTCTGTTTTAGCATAAACTTTCCAATCGATATGACGAGTGCTTTCTCCGAAATTGTAAAGTTTATGTTCTGCAAACTCAACCGAAAAACCATGATAAGGAGATTTATGTAAACCCGTAATAAATCCTTCTACAAGTTGTTTCGCAAGGATTTCAAAGTCCTCAAACTGCTTAATATTGGCTAAATTCATTTCCATAATGGAGGATATACTTTTTTTCAAAATGAAATCCTTACGAATTTAATTGAATTAATATAAGTGGCTAATGTTCCCGCTGTTTGCATTTGTTTGTTTTAAAATGCTATATTTAAATCTTAAAATTTTATCATATAGGGAACATAATTACCATGTGTTGTGGAAGAGAACAAGGATAAGGGAAGAGATGAAATCTATTCCGAAAGAGTAAGGGCTGGGAAAAGGACTTATTTTTTTGATGTGAAATCAACCCGTTCTAACGATTATTACATTACAATCACGGAAAGTAAAAGAAGGTTCAAAGAAGATGGTTTCTTTTATGAGAAACACAAAGTATTTCTCTACAAAGAGGATTTCAATAAGTTTGTTGAGGCCCTGAATGAAACTGTAAACCATGTGAAAACCGAGTTGATGCCGGAAGTTGATTTTACCCAATTCGAAAATTTGGAAGAAAGTCATGAGCGTGAGAAGGAGAGTGTAGACCTGACATCTGACGATGATACTGAATTGAAGTGGGATTAAATAGCTAAGAATTTATAAGTTTAAAGCTCTTGATTTTCAGGAGCTTTTTTCTTTTGGAAGCAGGTTTCAACTCAGACATTTAATAGACTCGATGAACAGGTCTCTGGTTTTCTTTTTTGTGCTGGCAGTTCTACTTGGTGTCCTCATTTGGTATTTCTCAAATATCTTTTTTTATATCACCATTTCCCTGGTGCTGGCAACCATTCTTCGTCCGTTAACAAACCAGGTACTAAGAATTCAGGTTTTTGGAGGACATCCCCCCAGATTTTTGGCCATCCTTTTCTCCTTTATAGTCGTTCTCCTTATCATAAGTTCTTTTATTATTCTCTTCATACCGCTGATCTCAGATCAGGTAGAAGTTATTTCAAATTTAAATTTTGATAAAGTTTTAGATGGAGTGCTTAGGCCTTTGAAGGGATTTGAGGGCTTCCTGATAGAGAATGAATTGGTCCACGAGAAGCCTGGTTTTATCGTTAATACGATAAAGTCGTCGTCCTTTGATCTGATTACCAATATCAACTTCACCCAGGTGATCAATGACCTGATTTCCCTTACCGGAAGCTTCTTTATTGCGATTCTGGCCGTCACCTTTATTACATTCTTTTTGCTTTATGAAAAAGGTATTCTCCGGCGACAGTTGATTTCAATTATCCCCAATCAATATTTTGAAGTGTTTATCGCGGCACTTTATAAAGTGGAGCGCCTGCTTTCAAATTACCTGTTGGGATTACTGTTCCAAATGTCAGCCATTTTTTCCATTGCGTCACTGGGACTTAGTATCCTGGGGATCAATTATGCACTTACCATTGCAGTATTTGCTGCTGTTGCTAACCTTATTCCCTATCTAGGGCCTATTCTGGGTGCGGTTTTCGGGATCATAGTTGGTATTTCCACCTCCGGATCTTTTGCCTTTACCAACGAAACAATTTTTCTGATCTTAAAAATTGTATCCGTTTTTGCAGTGGTCCAGGCCACAGATAACCTGGTGCTCCAACCACTTATTTTTTCTAAAAGTGTAAAAGCACATCCTCTGGAAATATTTGTCATTATTTTTGTCGGCGCAACGATTGCCCAGATTCCGGGGATGATCGCAGCAATCCCTGCCTATACGGTATTGAAAGTTTCGATTACTGAAGCATATGCGGGATTTAGAAAATACCAGGTTTTTAAAAAGTAATTAATAATGGGTTTGAGATGTGGAATTGTTGGCTTGCCAAATGTGGGTAAATCGACATTGTTCAATGCTTTGTCTAATGCTAAGGCCGAAGCGGCTAATTTTCCTTTTTGTACGATAGAGCCAAATGTGGGTGTGATCATGGTACCTGACGAACGATTGGGTATCCTCGAAGAGCTTGTACATCCGGAGAAGGTTGTGCCTACCACGATAGAGTTTGTAGACATCGCTGGTTTGGTAAAGGGAGCGAGCAAAGGAGAGGGGTTAGGGAATCAGTTTTTGGCTAATATCCGGGAGACAGATGCAATTATTCACGTGGTACGTTGCTTCGACGACGACAATATCGTACACGTGGATGGGAAAGTAAACCCTGTTTCGGATAAAGAGGTGATCGACACTGAGCTACAGCTGAGGGACCTGGATTCGGTGGAAAAGAGAATTACCCGTGTAGAAAAGATCGCAAAATCTGGTGATGCCAAAGCAAAAAAAGAATATGAGGTACTAAACACTGTAAAAAAACACCTGGAAGAAGGTAAAAATATCAGGGCATTAGAGCTGGAGAAGGAAGACAGAACGATCATTAAGGATCTCCAATTGCTCACTGGAAAACCTATCATTTACCTGGCCAATGTGGATGAAGAGAGTGTTCAGACAGGTAACGAGTGGAGTAAGGCACTCATGGAGGCAGTTAAGACTGAAAATGCAGAGGTAGTCATCGTTTGTGCGGGATTGGAAGCTCAAATTGCAGAGTTTGATGATGCAGAGGAAAAAGACATGTTTCTGGAAGAGTATGGCTTGAAAGAGTCTGGTTTGAACAAGCTTATCAGGGCGGCATACCTCCTGCTGGATCTAATCACTTACTTTACTGCTGGTGTACAGGAAGTACGCGCATGGACGATCAAGAAAGGATGGAGTGCGCCTCAGGCGGCAGGTGTGATCCATACTGACTTTGAAAAAGGCTTTATCAAGGCAGAGGTGATTAAACTTTCGGATTACCAGAAATTTGGCTCAGAGCAAAAATGCAAAGAGGCAGGTAAGATGGCCATCGAAGGAAAAGAGTACATCGTTCAGGACGGTGACATTATGCATTTCAGATTTAACGTCTGATTTTTTCAAATCAATTTTTTTAGTACGTTAAACACCTGATTTATCAATACGACATAACACTGAAAATAGGCTAATTCATTGATTTACACGGACTAAAATTTTGAACTGAGTGATTGCCACATTAACCTTATTGTTTATTTGGTTCAAAAATCAGTTTCCCCGGAGTGAATTATCTACAAGATGAACTTTATGATTTGATCAGGTTTGATGACTCTGTTTTGGAGTTTATCAAAGGAACCACTTTGGATGGTCTCTACTATTTGGATCTGAGTACTCCCCAAAATGATTGGGTAGACGACAAGATGAAAGTGACACTAAAGGCCAAAGGTGAAGAAGGCTCCCATGTTACCTGGAGAAATCTAATCCATCCGGAAGATCAGCATTTGATTATAGGGTCTTTTGAGAAGCATTGTGAGAATGGAGAATTCCCAATTGAGGTGGTTAGGTACAATCTGCAAAATGGTTCCACTTTGTATTTTAAATATAATGGCAAGGTAATCAGAGATGACGTAGGACAACCTGTTGGCATTTTAGGAGCTCATGTTGATATTACTAAATTCATTGAACGAGAGAAGCAACTAAGCATAGCCGAAAATCAGTTTCGTGGTGCTTTTGAACATTCAGCGTTGGGAATGGCACTTGTATCTACTGACGGTAAATGGCTAAAAGTCAACAAAAAGCTTTGCAGTATGGTCGGCTACTCCGAAAAAGAGTTACTCATAAAGACCTTCCAGGATCTCACCCATCCTGATGACCTGGATGCAGATCTTAATCAGGTTCAATCACTCCTGGATGACAAAATCACGGGTTATGAAATGGAAAAGAGATATTTCCATAAAGATGGCCATATCGTTTGGGTGTTATTGAATGTCTCACTGGTAAGAGATGCCGATAGAAACCCGGTTCATTTTGTTTCTCAGATTCTGGATATCACGCAGCGGAAGCAAACAGAGGATGAGTTAAAGCAGGTAACAGACAGGTTGACCCTCGCAGTAAGAGGTTCCAAAATCGGTATTTGGGAGTATGACATAAAAAAAGATGTTTTAGTCGGAGATGATTCGCAATTGAGGCTATACGGTTATTCCAGTGGACGGTTCTCAGTTAGCCTTGAAGAATGGTTAAGCTCCATCCATCCTGAAGATGTAGGCCAATGTAGAAGCGATGCATGGCTTGCAATAAACGGAGAAAAAGAATTTAATACAGAGTTTCGGGTGGTCTGGCCAGATAAATCTGTCCACTACCTGAGAGCATTATCACTTATCCAGCATGATGAACACGGTAATCCAATTAGAATGGTGGGTACCAGTTGGGATATGACTGAGGAAAAAAAATCGGAAGAGTTGCAGCGTATGATGGCTGCCAATGAGTCAAAGAGAAAGGAGATGGAGCAGTTTGCATACATCACTTCTCATGATTTAAGGGAGCCATTGGTTACCATTCAAAGGTATCTGGATGGGTTTATCGAAGATTATGGACAGCAAATTGATGATGATGGACGTCACTATATAGAGGCTTCGATCAGGGCTTCTAATCACATGCAAGAGCTGATTATCGGACTTTTGGACTACTCCAGGCTCAGCAAAGAGAAAGAGTTAAAGCTTGTTGATAGCAAAGAAATACTTACATCGGTGATTGAAGACCTCAATGCACTGATCATGACTACTGGTGCTGAAATAGTTTATAATGGTCTTCCTACACTTAATGCATATCCGCTTGAATTGAAATTACTTTTTCAAAACCTGATCCAAAATGGCATCAAGTTTCGGAAACAAGATATGAAACCAAGGATTCGGATACATGCTGAGCAAATATCTAATGGTTGGCAATTTAGTTTTACTGATAATGGTATAGGTATCAGAGAAAAGGATTATGAAAAAGTATTCACGCTGTTTCGAAGGCTACACAACAAGAACAAATACGAAGGGTCAGGTATAGGTCTGGCATATGCAAAAAAAATTGTAGAGATCCATCACGGGAAAATATGGCTAAAATCTTCTCCCAATAATGGTAGTACTTTTTATTTTAGCATTTTGACGGACAGCCTATGAAGAAAAAACTCAACAGTATCCTATTGGTAGATGATGACGAAGATTGCAATTTCTTTCATAAGCGATTGATTAATCGCATGGATATCGCGGAAGAAATTCATGTGGCGTTGGATGGAGAGGAGGCCTTAGATTATTTAAAGTCCACGATAGATGGTAAGCACCCGCAACCAGCCATTATTTTCCTGGACATCAATATGCCAAAAATAGATGGTTGGGAGTTTTTAGATGAATATGAGAAGCTTGAAGATATTCAGAAGGCACAGGTGGTGTTGGTGATGCTCACAACTTCGCTCAATCCGGATGATTTAGAGAGAGCCAAACGTAATCCTTTGGTGCATGATTATTTGAATAAATATCTGGATGCCGATCGGATCAATAAGATCATTGAAGACCATTTTTCGGATCATGTATAGTTCCTAGGAGGAGCCAAATAGTTTGTTTTTTGGTTTTCGGGTTTTGGGTTTATGTAGGGTGATGCAATGTAAGCCACCTCCACTATAGTTTAATTCAAGTGCATCACTCATTACCACTTTTCGATGCTTGAAAACTTCGGAGAATACACGCCTGGCCGCTTCATCTTTTTCAAAAATAAACTTTGGATCCCCCTCACTATAGTAGGATGGCACGATCACCGAGTTGTTCGTTATCACGAAATTGAGGTAGCTGGTTACAGGCGTGTAATAGATGTCCCTGCCATTGTATTTTCCATTGTTGAAGAGAATGGGTGCCTGCGGGACCCTGATGATCATAAATGGATTACCGTCCTGATCCCTGGCATTTTTCAAAATATTATAGCTTTCTTCAAGCCTTTCGTTCACAATCCGATAATATTCATCTCTCATTAAGTCATTTGGGTCGACCTGCGCCAGGAGTATAGTTTGTGCATCAGCAAATCTGCAAAATTCATCAATGTGTCCATTTACGCCATTTCCATAGATATTTTCAAGCACAGGACCATTGTCAAAAGCATCATCCTGAGGGATACCTCGTTTCAGCCAGATAATATTTTTTTGATGGAGCTTTTCCTTGTACTCCTGTTCGATCTGCTGAATGCTTAATTCAGGATTGATGGATCTTTCGTAACTTTCTATCAATAGCATGGTACCTTTCCCATTAATTTCCCGACCACCACCGGCACTATAAATATTACTTCTCATAAATGAGAGCCTCATCTTGGATGAATACTGTTCACCAAATAGATTGTATTCCTGATTGGCCTCATGATCATACTTAAAAGTTAAAATATCCTGCTGACCATCAGTGTTGTGCATGAAAACAGGGCCATAGTCGCGGATCCAGACGTTGTCATTTTCCAGGTTAAATGGGGACAGGGTAATGTTATTGAGGTTGACACCTCTGTTTTTCAGAATATGCTCGATGTTTTTCGGTTTGTGATATCGCTCATTATAGAATAAGGTGATGTGATCATGTTCTGCTATTGTATAAGTAAGATTGAGTATTGTTCGTTGGAATGTCGGGTTCCAGCAGATGAAAGTACTTTCCTGTGCTTCAAACTCAGCTGCGGCAGTCCATTCCGTGGTTGAATTGGGGGTGTCTATGCAGCCAGCCAGAAAGCTGAAGATGGTCAAATTGATAATCAATCGATTGTATCGTCCTCTTATCATAAAGCGAAATTATTGACCAAATATCTTATGTGAGGGAATTATTCAACCAATACCCTAAAAATTTCAATCAATTGATCTGAGAAAATATGGAATCTCCAGATTGTTTAGAATTTTTTATAATAATCTGATAATCAGTGTGTTGTAAATTATATCAAATCAAACTTGCAAAGGGTTTGGTGGAGACAGCGGAAAAACTTGCCTTATCAGAGATATTGCCATAATTTACCGTGTACTGTTAGTTGAAAAGATTTTTTTAATCATTACAACTATTTTATTCAATTAAGCGTCATTAGGTTAAGAAAAACAGGCTGGATGCATTTCAGTGAAGAAGAACTAATCAAAGGTTGCTGCAAGCAAGATGCAAAAGCGCAGCAACAACTCTATGACACTTTCGCTCCGCGGATGTATGCCGTTGCTTTGCGTTATACAAAAATGGAGCAGGAAGCTGAAGATATTCTTCAGGAAGCTTTCTTGAAGGTCTTCAAAAAAATAGGAGACTTCAGAAAGGATTCCTCACTGGCATATTGGATAAAGCGAATTGTAATTAATACAGCTCTAAATCACCAAAGGAGTAAGTTGTACTTATATCCTATGGTAGATGTGAATGATCTGAATCAATACAGTGCAAACGAAACAGCAGTTTCTTCATTGAGTCAGAAAGAACTCATGGAAATGATCAGAAGGCTTCCTAGTGGGTGCCAGATTATTTTCAACCTGTATGCAATTGAAGGGTTTAAACATCATGAAATTGCTGACATGTTGGACCTGAGTGAAGGAACATCCAAATCCCAATATGCAAGAGCAAAAAGTTTGTTGAAGGAATGGATCAATGAAAGCAATAAGGTGAATTATGGCAAGGCGGGAGAACTTTGAGGGAGACCGCTTCGAACAGGAGTGGAAGGATGCTTTTGAGGATGCCTCAGAGCAACCGAATCCTGGTGTTTGGAGCAATATTGAACGCGATTTAGCCTATCGACAAATGGCGTCGCTCAAGCGTAAGGCCAGGTTTTATCAGTGGACTGCTGCAGCTGCTATGTTTATTGCAGCATTCCTGGGTATAAACTATCTGATATCCGACAAAACGATCAATAATAATATACTTACAGATTCAAATTCCCGGGAATTACCACTTCAGGATCAGCTGTCATCCAATTCAAATTCCCAGGAATTACCATTTCAGGATCAGCTGTTGTCCAATGAGCAGTCTGACAATGAGCGATTTGCTGGAACAATAGATCAAGAAGAAAAGGACCGGGAGCACCTTGTTTACACATCAGAGGTGGGGAATGCAAATAACAAAAACACAATGAGTTATGCCGATTACTTCCTTTTCGATCAGGTTGAAGATGAAGAGCTGACACCAAAATATCTGGCATTTACATTGGAGGGAAAGCGTATCGAACAAACCAATGTACAATATACTATTGACGCCAACCTAGAGCGAAGAATGTACAATAAGCCGATCAACGGAAAATTTGTACAACGAAAATCCAGAGGAGCTCAGGGCCAGGAGAAATTTTGGGCTGGTGTTGGAGTAGGATCCGGAAGTTTTGATCCCAATTATCAGTCTGGTCCCAGCAACCTACTGGCAAGCAGTCTTAATCTTTCTACAGCTGAGAACTATGCAGCTAGCAATTCATTCAGGATTGAAAGCCAATCCCCTGCTGTCCGTGAAGGAATGAAAAGTGGTTCTACTATTGATATGGGGCTCAATTTTGGAGTCAGGGTTAGCAGTAACTGGATAGTGGAGAGTGGTATCTACTATACACAGGCAGATGCGGTGACACAAACAAATGTGGTCGTGGAGTCTCCAAATGTAGTGGAACCAATAGCTGCATCTTCCGAAACCAGAGGTGTCACAGAGTTGAACAGTCTTGTAGGCTCAGAGAAAATCATTCAATATAGTTATCAGGATGTCAATTTTGACAATACATTCCAGTTTGCCTCGCTTCCTGTAAAAGCGGGCTTCATATTGATTGACAATAGGTTGAATATTGTTTTAAATGCTGGTGTAGCTACCAATCTCTACCTGGGCAACAGGCTGGAAGATCCCAATAGTGATGTGGCCAATGTGTCCATTGGCCCTGGCAAGAGTTCACCATATCGTGAGATTAGTTTTGCCGGGTTAGGAGGGTTACAAATTGGTTATGCCCTTTTTGATCAGGTTGAGTTCACCATTGAGCCTTATATGAGGCAACCTATTACATCACTTACAAAACAGAATACTTCATTCGTGGCATCTCCGAGCGGTCTTGGAATAAATACAGGGATTCGCTACAGATTTAATTGATTCATTACAACCCTTTTTCTATAAGGTGGGTCATGAAATTAGTTAACCGAATTATCGCCATGGAAGAAAAAAATCAAACACAACCGATTGATGTGAGGAAAGAGTTGATCAAACTCACTACATTGTCATTAATTGTCCTTTCACTACTTACCCTGTTTTATATAGGATAGTGGTTTTAAAAGGCGGGGTTAAGCCCCTGGAATATCATTTGCCAATATTTTTATCGAGAGTAATTCAAGGCTTGTCTTAAAAGATCTTTAGTTTTGAATTTCTATTGATAGAATTATGTCTGAAAAACCAATCACTTCTTTTTTAGAGAAACATTTTCTTCATTTCAATGCTGCTGCTTTGGTAGATGCTGCCAAAGGCTATGTCAGACATTTGGATGAGAACAAGAAAATGCTCGTTTCACTTGCTGGTGCCATGAGTACTGGGGAGCTTGGGATTTCCTTTGCGGAAATGATCCGAAGAGATAAAGTACATATCATTTCATGTACGGGAGCTAACCTGGAAGAGGACATCATGAACCTTGTTGCTCACACTCACTACAAGCGAATTCCAAATTACAGGGACCTGACACCGGAGGATGAAGGGGCACTATTGGAACAGGGGCTTAATAGAGTAACTGATACCTGTATCCCCGAAGAAGAGGCATTTCGTCGCATTCAAAAGCACATATTCAAGATTTGGAAAGATGCTGAGAATAAGGGGGAACGGTATTTTCCCCATGAGTTTATGTATAAGCTGCTTAAAAGCGGGATGCTGGATGAGTATTTTGAGATAGATCCTAAAAATAGCTGGATGCTGGCAGCTATGGAGAAAAATTTACCAATGATCGTACCTGGGTGGGAAGATTCAACGCTCGGTAATATTTTCGCCAGCTACTGCATTAAAGGTGAATTGAAGCCCAGCACCATGAAATCAGGGATTGAGTATATGACTTTTCTGGCAGATTGGTATACAAAGCATGCAGGTGAGGATGGAATAGGTTTTTTCCAGATTGGAGGAGGCATTGCCGGTGATTTCCCCATTTGTGTGGTACCTATGCTCTATCAGGACCTTGAGCTTGAGAATACACCATTCTGGAGCTATTTCTGCCAGATATCAGATTCTACCACCAGCTATGGCTCCTACAGTGGGGCGGTTCCAAATGAAAAAATTACCTGGGGTAAGCTTGACGTAAATACCCCAAAATTCATTGTAGAATCTGATGCTACTATAGTAGCACCTTTGATTTTCGCATATATTTTGGGTTGGTAGAGGTTATTGAGTCTTTGGCTCCAGCTCTCCTCGCATAAACTGGTTGTACTCTTCACACGTCAGAAAGGACTCACCAAGTGAGTAAGGACATGTTTGATAGATTCTGTCAAAAGGACCATCTTTAACGATCACTCCAGTGCCATTGCAGACCGGACAGATCATTTTTTGCAATCCGCCACAGTTGTAGTCATCTCCCTGAAGTTCTTTTTGGATCTCTGCGGTTTGCTCTTTACTGATTTTGATATATTCATCTTCCGCCAGTTGCAGGTATTTAATGGCCATATCATAGTACCGTCCCTGGGTTCCTTTGAGCTGGATATATTTGTTTAGCCAGTTGATACTTTGCTTATATTTAGTCAGATGAAAGCTGTTTCTTCCAAAGTAATAGGCCATTTCAGACGGAAGTGATTCCATCTTACTCATCACGAAAAGGAACTCCTTTTGAGCCGACTCATATTGACCGGCTTCCATCAGTATGACTCCCTGATCCATGCGTCTGGACAGTTCTCCATCCAGGATGGATTGCGACTTAATTGAGTGACTCATGCCAATGGTGGCGAAGAAAAGGATCAGAAAATATTTATCCATTATGTAAAGATGCTTATTTATACTTATTTGGAAGCGCTCCTGTATGATTTTTAAGTAGATCTCCAAAATAGTACCAAGTTTTACTTATCTGTTACCTTTGCTCATGAATATCCAAATTGGAACAATAATTGTGAATACAAACGTTCACTAAACAAGTAAAAGTATCAGATCAATTTTGAGAACCAGTTATCTACTTTTTATTTTTTTCATTCTGACATTTACGGGTATTTCATTTGCTCAATCCACAAGGGATGTTAAACCCAAAGATCCACCACCTCCAGCCTATCAGGCAGCAAAAAAGGAGAAGAAGGGATTTCTGGGATTATTTAAGAAGAAGGAGGAGAAGACAGTTTTTAACAAGACGAGGGAAGAGGAAGTAGCGGAATTCCGTGCCAGACTGAAGGAAGTTCAGAAGGAAAAGGCCAAGGAAGCGAAGAAAGCCGAAGACCCTCAATATTCCAATCCGTTATATTTTGGGCATAAAAAGCCACCTAAGAAACGTCCACCGGACAAAATGAAATTTTGTAAGGAGTGTGGTCTTAAGCACTAGGTACCGATGGTTGCTCAATCAATTCACTGTATAGGCAAAGTTCAGGGTGTATACTTTAGGGCTTCTACTAAAGATGTTGCAAAGGATCTTGGTTTATCTGGTTGGGTCAGGAATCAGGCGGATGGTACTGTAATGATACATGCTGAGGGAGACGAAAATGCTGTTAATCAATTGATTGACTGGTGTAAGCGTGGGCCGGAATATGCAGTGGTAAAGTCTGTGGATGTCGCTGACGCGGTAATAGAAGGATATGGATCGTTTGATATTATCCGGTAGCGTAAGAGATGATCTTATTTCTGCTAAAGCGAACGCCAAATTTTTTGAGGATTATTTTTCTGATCGCGTAAAAGTGGAATTTAAAATTTATATCCTGTTTTAAGATGCAGGCTTTTAAGATTCCTCTGTAAACCTCAGGATGTTGAGACAACTCGTTGGTCCACTCAATAAATTTGTCAGACCAGTTTTCTGCGTAGACTTCATAGTGGCTACGACCATCCCAAATAATTTCCAATTGATTGTCACCTATCGTGAATCTGTATATCACTGAAACAAGCTCATAGAATTCTTTTAGAAATTCCGTGTCAAACTCCTTGATTGATTCAATGTGAAGGGCAAAATCATCCATCAGCCCCATTGGGTTCTCGGCGAGGGCATAATGGGTTTTGGCAATTTCTACCCATTGGGTGAGGAGGCGTGGTTCTACAAACGCTTGAGCGGCACGTAGTATCTGATTTTTATCCTGATCGAAATACTTGTCCTGATACTGCATCAAATCTGCCTGCTTTTGTTTTTATACATAAAAAAAGGGAATAGAACCTATTCCCTGCAAATTTACTTAAATCCTTTATTTCTTATCAGGAACTCTTCTCAAAAGTAAAGGTCCATGAACCATCAAATCCGGTTACACGGTCTGATGTTGATACAGTAAAGGTTACAATCAACTGCGTATCGGTAACAGATTGAATATTCATCGATATTCCATCCACCCGGTTCAATTCGGAGATTGATCCTCCAAAGGTCCAGGATGCGCTATTTGGCCATACATCGCTCGCTCCATTGTCCGAAGGGATTCCGGTTACTGCGATGGTGCCACCATCTACATTTCCTGAAATAACGACTGTGAGGCCTTCCCACTCAGGTCGTACTGTAGTGCCAAGTTTTGCTCCATCAGTGGCCAAAACCCAGGTCCCAACAAGCTTTGCTACTTGCTCTTCCTGAGGTGTAGGGCCATCATCGCCCCCTCCTCCTTTGTTACAGCTAATAAATACTACAAGAGATATGAACACTAAGGCAGTTAGTAAATCAGTGACTCTTTTCATAATGCGGTTTAAAGATTATAATATAATCAAAAGTAGGCTTTTTTAGGGATATTCAAAATTGAATTCCCTAAAGATAAAACATAAATATTCCTGAAGCCATCATGTCTGATGTTATTGGATCAGGGTTTGAAGTCCTCAATATTTAGTATCTGATCACAAAAGGTGTATTCCCGCTCCTGATTTGAAGCAACGATGAGGGTTTGATTGGAGTCCAGGGAATTGATCTGCTCTTCATACCAAACAACATTTTTCTGGTCAAGATTCATGGTTGGCTCATCCAGGAAAATAACTTCAGCACCAAAGAAAAAAACAAGACTCAACTTTAATCTTTGCAGCATTCCTGATGATAGCTCCTCAATAATTTTATAAGCAGCGCCCTGAAGATTCGATTTTTGAAGAATCTCCTCGGTAGTGTAAGTTGAGGATTTAAACTTTCGATGAAAGGTAAGCATCTCAACGACAGTGAACTCATTGAGAATGTTGACATAAGGGGCTACCAGACTGAAAGACAATTGTACGCTGTCTTTGTCTACTGGCGACTGATCTTTTTTGAATTTGATCGTTCCTTCAGAAGGGCTAAGATAATTACATAGGATCTTGATCAGGGTGGATTTTCCTGATCCATTGGAACCAGTGATGGCAACCCTGGAACCAGCTTTGAATTCAAAGTTTAGTGATCGGAATATCCATTCCCGGTTATATCTTTTCCCCAGGTTGTCAACAAATATCTCCACTAGTAAATACCTTTCATGACTCCCTTTGGACTGTTTCTGATGAAGTCTAGTATCTGTTTTTTGTATTTTGATTCAGCGAGCTCTGAGTCTACCTGGTCAAGCGCCTTACTGATATTTTGATTTTGGATAAAGATGATTCTGTAGATGTCGTCGATAATCCTGATGTCTACTTCCGAATACCCTCTTCGCTTCAGTCCCACTGTATTGACGCCTACAAAAGAAAGCGGTTCTCTCGCAGCTTTTACATAGGGAGGTACATTTTTTCTTACCAGTGAGGCTCCACCAATGAAAGCATGCTCTCCAATGACAATAAATTGCTGTACAGCTACTAACCCTTCGAGAATCGCATAGTCTCCAATCTCAACGTGACCGGCAATTGAAACTGAATTGGCCAGCACACAACTATCACCCACGATTGTATCGTGCCCGAGGTGTACGTATGCCATGATCAGGCAGTTTTTTCCAACCCGGGTTACATACTTGTCTTTTGTGCCCCGATGGATGGTGACAAACTCCCGGATTGAGGTATTATCTCCAATTTCTACCGTGGTGTATTCACCTTCAAATTTTAAATCCTGAGGCACAGCACAAATTACTGCTCCCGGAAAGATCTTACAGTTCTTGCCAATTCTTGCGCCTGGGAATATAGTAACATTGGGTCCAATCCAGGTGTTATCACCAATCTCAACATCTTCATAAACCGTAGAAAATGGCTCAATAGTTACATTTTCGCCGATCTTGGCATCCGGGTGAACGTTGTTTTGAGGTCCTGTCATAGATCTTTTCGAACGATACTTGCAGTCATAATTCCTTCGCAAGCTAAATTATTTCCAACATACGCGCTGCCTTTCATCTTCACAAAGCCTCTTCTGATAGGTTGAAGAAGCTCACATCTGATGACAAGTGTATCTCCGGGAAGGACCATTTTTCGGAATTTAATATTTTCCAGTCCCAGGAAGTATGTCCAGTAATTTTCCGGGTCGGGGACACTATTCAATACCAGTATACCACCAATCTGCGCCATCGCTTCTACCTGGAGTACACCTGGCATTACAGGGTTTCCAGGGAAATGTCCTGCAAAAAATGGCTCATTGAAAGTTACATTCTTTACTCCAGCCACCTGTTCGTCATCCAAATGAAAGATCTTATCAATCAATAAAAATGGATACCTGTGCGGAAGGAGCTTATGGATTTTGTTGATGTCTAATACGGGAGGCAATTTAGGGTCATACTGAGGCACATTGTTTTGTTTGGTCTCCAGCATGAGTTTTTTTAGCTTCTTTGCGAAAGCCACATTGGCAGCATGTCCCGGTCTTGCGGCAAGTATCTGTGCCTTTATGGGTTTACCAACGAGGGCAAGGTCACCAACCATATCCAGCAGTTTGTGTCGCGCCGGCTCGTTCTTATGTCTAAGTGCCACATTGTTTAGAATCCCCTCTTTGCTTGCTTCGATCTTTGGTTTTCCGAGTAGGTCAGCCAGGTGATCAAGCTCATTGGGTTTCACTTTTCTATCTACCACTACAATGGCATTGCTCAGGTCACCACCCTTGATGAGGTTGTGCTTGTATAGCTCTTCCACCTCATGCAGGAAGCAGAAGGTACGAGCCATTGAGATTTTTTCCTTAAAGTCTTCGATGTTGTTCAGCAATGCATGCTGACTTCCCAGTACCGGTGAGTTATAGTCAACCATAACGGTGATTCTGTAATCATCCAGTGGGAGGGCGGCGATTTCTACATCGCGTTCTTTATCCTCATAAAAGACACTTTCAGGCACCTCAAAAAAATCTCTTTGGGCAGCTTGCTCCTGAAGACCCACTTCTTCCAGGGCATCGATAAACATTCGGGAGCTTCCGTCCATGATTGGTGGCTCAGGACCATCCAACTGGATCAGGACATTGTCAATTTCAAGGCCGACAAGGGCAGCCAATGTATGCTCTACGGTATTGACTCTGGCTCCATTCTGCTCTATGGTGGTGCCACGTGACAGGTCAACAACATTGTCAACATCCGCGTCTACGATGGGTTTTCCTTCCAGGTCGATTCGCTGAAACTTAATGCCGTGATTGGGTTTTGCCGGAGTGAAGGTCATATTGGCTTTGACGCCAGTATGCAGTCCTATTCCAGAAACCGTAACCGGTTCTTTGATTGTGTGTTGATTAGACTTCATCCTATTGATTAGTGGAGGACAAATTTAGGACTTTTTGCTCAAGTTCCTGAATACGTTTCATCATGTCAGGTAACTTTCTAAAGACTGTATATGAACGCATATAGGCCCCTTTTTCAAAGGCCGGAGCCCCGAACATCGTTTCTCCATCTGGTACATTTTTGGAAATACCTGCTTTGGCGGCAATGATTACACCATCTCCAATTTTGATGTGGCCAACTACGCCCACCTGCCCTGCGATAATGACCTGTTTACCAACTTTGGTACTACCGGAGATGCCGGTTTGAGCTGCAACTACTGTATTTTGATCAATTTCTACATTATGAGCGATCATAACCAGGTTGTCCAGTTTAACACCCTTTTTGATGATGGTAGATTCAAATGTGGCGCAGTCTATTGTGGTATTGGCTCCTATGTCAACATGATCTTCGAGGATCACATTTCCCAGCTGAGGAATTTTCTTATAAGATCCATCTTTCTGAGGTGCAAAACCAAAGCCATCTGATCCAATCACAGCCCCACTATGGATGGTGCAATGACTACCAATTTTAGTACCAGCATAAATTTTCACTCCGGCATGAAAAATACAGTTGTCACCAATAGTTGTATTGTCACCAATGTAAACCTGAGGGTGAATTTTCACATTGTTACCAATTTTTACATTCTTTCCGACGTAGCTAAAGGCTCCCAGGTAGAGCTTGTCGCCATAGCTGGCCTTCTCGCCAATGAAAACGGGCTCTTCAATTCCTTCTTTCAGAAAGCTGGTGATTTTTTCATATTCTTCCAGCAAGGAAGTAAAACTCAGATAGGGGTCGTCTACCCTGATTAGCGTAGCGCTGATATCTTTAGTAGGAGTGAAATCTTTTGAAACAATGACAGCGGAGGCTTTGGTTGAATAAATATGGGGTTCATATTTCGGATTTGAAAGAAAAGAGATCGCTCCTTCGCTGGCATCTTCTATGCTATTGATCTTGCTGACTTTCTGCTGGCCGTCGCCTTCTACGACTCCTCCAATGATTGCTGATATCTGATTAACTGTAAATTCCATGAAATGCCTGATTGAGGCTTAAAGTGGGTCACAAATATATGTCTTTGGGATAGCTTAGATAATATTTTTTTACGATTTTACTGATTGCCTTGATGTTAGGCAGGTCAGTAGCACTTGCCACATCCACCACCTCGCCGGATTTGGTAAGTATATTGATGGAACTGCCTTTTGCGACGTACGCCGCATTGCTGACTGAACCTTTTTGTACAAAATATTTAATATGACTCGGATTGAAGCCCTTTTTTGTCAATGATTCATTTATCTCTTTGATTCGATCCTGAGAAATCTTTTCATTTGAGAGCTCGATTTTGAACAGCTTCCTTCGAAGTAAATTCTGGCTCAATGTCTTCAATACAAAATCGTCATGCTGTGCCCAGAATTTGATTGACCCCCAGATATCAGCGTCATCCAGCATGCCG
Organism: Cyclobacteriaceae bacterium; assembly: GCA_965228595.1. Classification (GTDB taxonomy): domain Bacteria; phylum Bacteroidota; class Bacteroidia; order Cytophagales; family Cyclobacteriaceae; genus UBA7330. Next base: position 3,822,055 of record OZ245828.1, read on the forward strand.
AAGACATCCAATAAGTCGTGATCTTTCTCAAATTCATCTACAGTTATATCCTGTTCGAGGAAGATCTTCAACGCTGGAGTGGCAGCCACATCTCGTCCAGACTGGGTGAGCTTTTTAGCACGTTTCATCAATGAGATGAGCATGGACTCGGCACTAACGGATGCTTTGTGAAGGTATACCTGCCAATACATCAGCCTCCTGGCATTGAGAAAATTTTCAATGCTATACATTCCTTTTTCTTCAACTACAAGCTGATCATCTACCACGTTTAGCATTTTGATGATGCGTTCAGACCCGATAGTTCCTTCCATTACCCCGGTAAAGAAGCAGTCTCTTCTCAGGTAATCCAACCTGTCGGCATCGAGTTGACTGGAAACCAGTTGGTGGAGGAACTTCCTGTGATACTTACCGGTGAATATCTGAATGGCCAGTTCTAGCCTCCCTCCAAACTCAGCATTCAGTTTTTTAAAGATCCATAAGGAGATTTGCTCGTGATTTACATCCTTAAATAAGCTGAACTCAAGCGTGTGAGAAAATGGTCCATGTCCTACATCATGCAAAAGGATAGCCATCTGTGCGGCTTCATATTCAGCTTCAAAGATCATGACACCCTTGTTCCGCAGCGTATCCAATGCTTTCGTCATCAGGTGCATGGCTCCTAATGCGTGCTGAAACCTGGTATGTAGGGCGCCTGGATATACAAAATCCGTTAACCCAAGCTGCTTGATCCTTCTGAGCCGCTGAAAGTACGGATGCTCAATGATATCATAAATGTGCCTGCCGGGGATGGTAATAAACCCATAGACGGGATCATTAAATATTTTCTTTTTGTTCAAAGGAGGGTTGACTTATTAAGATTAATTAACAACTTGTTCATGTAAAAATACTAATCCATCCTACAAACAATTACGTAACACTATTGAACAAATAAAAAAACTATGAATTACCGAATACTCTGGGCTGATGATGAAATCGATTTGTTGAAACCCCATATTTTATTCTTAACAGCCAAGGGATATAATATTACACCTGTTAATAGTGGAGCCGATGCGCTGGAGCAAATAGATCACAACCCATTTGATTTGGTATTTCTGGATGAAAATATGCCCGGAATGACCGGGCTTGAAACACTTAACTACATCAAGTCTACACACCCTAATCTTCCCGTAGTAATGATCACTAAGTCGGAAGAAGAGGAGATCATGGAAGAGGCCATTGGTGCCAGGATTGCTGATTATCTGATCAAACCACTCAACCCAAATCAAATCCTACTTTCGGTAAAGAAGATTCTTGACAATAAACGCATAGTTTCAGAACATACCAATTTCGGATATCAGCAAGAGTTTCAGCGGTTGACGATGGATCTCATGGATGTCAATGATTTTCAGGGCTGGGCAGATCTATTCAAGAAGCTGGTGTACTGGCAAATTGAAATTGACAACACCGAGGATAAAAGCATGGAGGAGGTCCTCAATAACCAGCGGGTAGATGCCAATCACCAGTTTTCTGATTTTATTGAAGACCATTACCTGGATTGGATCACCAATCCCGATGTAGAGAGGCCATTACTTTCTCACCAGGTACTCAAGAAAAAAGTATTCCCTCTTATCAATGATGAAAGATCCGTGTTTTTGATTGTGATCGACAACTTACGTCTTGATCAATGGGAAATCCTTGAGCCTGAAATTGCTGAGATTTTTAATATCGAAAGGAAGGAAACCTACTATTCGATATTGCCCACTACCACGGCATACGCCAGAAACTCCTTGTTTGGTGGGATGATGCCATTAGACATTGCCAATAACTACCCGGATTTCTGGGTCGGAGAAGATGAAGAGGATTCAAAAAATAACTTTGAAAATGAACTGTTAGGAGTAAATCTCCAACGCGAAAAGAAAAACATCAAGTATACCTATAACAAGATCATCAGGACACAAGAAGGAAAGCAAATCGTAGAAAGTGTTTCAAACCTGATGTCGAATCAGCTCAATGCAATCGTTTTCAACTTTGTGGATATGCTTTCTCATGCCCGAACGGATATGCACATGATCCGTGAGCTAGCCCCGGATGAATCAGCATACCTTTCCCTGACCAAATCCTGGTTTTCACATTCGTCCCTGTTTGATCTGCTGAAGATCCTGGCGACCAAGAAAAATGCAAAAGTGGTGATCACAACTGACCATGGAACTATCAGAGTGAAGAAGCCTTATAAGATTGTAGGGGACCGTAAGACGAATACCAATTTACGTTATAAGCAGGGTAAAAACCTGGGATTTGAGGAGGCTGGTGTCTTTTTCACTCGAAATCCGGAGCAGTTCAAGTTGCCAAAGACAAATGTGAGTAGCACCTTTGCGTTTGCCAGGGAGGATTTCTTCTTTGCTTATCCAAACAACTTTAACTATTACGTAAATCATTATCGTGATACATTTCAGCATGGAGGGATTAGCCTTGAAGAGATGATTATTCCCCTGGTGGTATTAGGCCAGAAATAAATGAAATTTGTCGTTCACACCGTTAGTGATTTACGCCCGGTATCCGAAGCAATAAAGAAAAAAACCGAAGCATATAAGATTATCTGTCTGGACGGTGATCTTGGTGCGGGTAAGACTACACTAGTTAAAGATTTGGGAGAAGCACTGGGGATATCTGATCGTATCAGCTCTCCGACTTTTTCGCTTATCAACGAATATGAGGATGCTGACCGGAAGCCGGTGTATCATTTTGATTTTTACAGACTTAAGGACGAAGAGGAGGCATTGGATATCGGGATTGAGGAGTATCTGTATAGTGGAAATCTGTGTATCATTGAATGGGCTAGCATGTTTCCGGACCTTATTCCAGCAAAACACCTGGAAATAAATATTAACTTAGTGGGCGAGAGGAACAGGGAAATAACCCTGGTAGAACATGGCTGATAAGATGAAATCCGGCTTTGCAGAGTTGGCCCGGAATCCAAAATTATACACACAAGAGGCCCCGATGAAGAAAGGAAAGGGGCATAAAGCGCTCTTTATCGGAGTACCAAAGGAGATATCTCTGCAGGAAAGCAGGGTAGCACTCAAACCCGAATCAGTTGATGTATTGACCAGCAATGGCCATGATGTATGGGTAGAAGCCAGCGCGGGAAAGTCAGCTCATTTTAGTGATCATGAATACAGTGAGGCAGGAGCCAAGATTGTGTATTCTTCTAAGGAGGTCTATCAGGCAGACATCATTTTAAAGGTGGAGCCTCCAACAGACAAGGAGGTCAACTTGTTGAAGCAGGGAGCCACCATCTTTTCGGCATTTCAGACAGGTAGTCAATCCAGAGAATATATTGAATCTCTCAACAGAAAGAAGATTACAGCGGTTGGATACGAATTTATCGAGGATAAAGTCGGAGGGTTGCCCATGGTCCGCGCAATGAGTGAAATAGCTGGGAGTACCGTGATGTTGATAGCCGCGGAATTGCTGAGTAATACGAATGAGGGTAAGGGAGTGATACTAGGTGGGATCACCGGAGTACCACCTACTCAGGTTGTTATCTTAGGTGCCGGCACGGTGGCAGAATATGCAGCCCGGGCCTGTATTGGATTGGGTGTGGATATCCAGGTGTTCGACAACCATATTTACAAGCTCAGACGTATCAAACATGCCCTGGGGCAGCAGATTCATACGGCAACCATTGACAATGCAACCATCTCAAAGGCACTACAAAATGCAGATGTGGTAGTGGGGGCCATCAGACCTGAAAAGGGAGCTAGTAAATGTATCGTGACGGAGGAGATGGTTTCTCAGATGAAACCCGGGTCCGTTATTATTGATGTTGGAATTGATCAGGGTGGGTGTATTGAAACTTCAGAGATGACCAGTCATAAACGTCCCACTTTCAGGAAATATGATGTAATCCACTATTGTGTTCCCAATATTGGCTCCAGAGTGGCCAGGACAGCGTCTTTAGCTATCTCAAATATCTTCACTCCAATCATTTTACATATTGGGGATATTGGAGGTATTGATGAGATGATCCTGAGTAATAAGTGGTTTATGAAAGGGGTATATACCTACAGGGGATCTTTGACGAATCTTCAGCTGGCGAAAAAATTCAATCTGGGCTTTAAGGATTTGAATTTATTGATGGCTGCCAGGTTCTGATGAACCTGACAACCAAAACAAGATCTTTAGTTTGGTAAAACTTTTACCATTACACTTTTGTAGAGTACTTTGCTTCCCGGGTCATGTCCCTGAAGGGCGAAAGTACCGCTGTCGATCAACCGGCCTTTCATACCATCCTCTCTTTCAGGATTTTCTGGTTCAGTATAGTCCACAGTTGTTATACCGTTTACCTTCACTTCAACGTGCTTTCCTTTCACAATGATATGCTCGGTAAACCACTCATTGTCTTTTGATGGTGGGTCTTTCACATCCTGGATGGCATACAGTCCGCCTGTTTTTCTCCAATCGGAATGTGTATTGTTTACCTGTACTTCGTAACCTTTTGATGGCCAGCCATCTTCCTGGTATTCGGTATGGAAATAAATCCCTGAATTGGAATTGGGGAATGTCATCAATTCAACTTTGAGCTCAAAGTTTTTGAAGTTTCCGTTATTCACATCACCCACATAGTACAGGTGAGATCTTTTGCCATTCACTACAATGTTTCCATCTTCAATTTTAAAGGTTTCCGTGTTTTCACTGGCTTTCCATCCGTCAAAGGATTTACCATCGAACAGGCTGATCCACTCTCCGGTATTTTCAGAAAGCACTGCCTGTTCTTTCTCTGGTGTGCCGGACTCACCTGAGGTATCATTCTTTTTGGGTGAGCACGCTGCCAAAGCCGCAATAAATAAAACAGTTAGGTATTGTAATTTCTTCATAGTTTGGATTTTCGTCCAAATCTAATAATATCTTCCTAATCAAGGGAAGAATAATGACCTGTAGTGGAAATGAAAGGCAAGAACAGGATGACAATTTTTTGGGAATTTTATTTAATTGTTTCTATACATTAAGGTCATTGAGCTTTGCACATTCCTTTAATGCCCTTAATTTCTTAATGGTTCAATGTTTACTTCCTGATCTTCCTTAACCAGTCCGCACAATACTTCGGCCAGTAACCATATGTGTCTTCGGTGTTGATGCCCAGAGAGTAACCATGACCACCCGTCGGGAAGAAATGTGCATCTACGGACACTCCTTTTTCCACCAGACCACGATACATCACCAGGCTATTGGCCACTTTCACGGATTTATCGTCTTGTGAGTGGAAGATAAAAGCAGGTGGTGTGTCCAATTTGACCTGCTTTTCGTTGGAGTAGTAAACTTCAAGCTCTTTGGAGGGATTCTCACCAATCAGGTTTGTTCTAGAGCCCATATGGCAGATCTCTGGATCCAGTGAGATGACCGGGTAGGCCAGGATCATAAAATCCGGACGAGAACTCAACTTTTCGATGGGATCAGAAGCAGAAGCATCTCCTTCATCAAAATGGGTGCCTAAGGTGCTGGCCAAATGTCCACCGGCAGAAAAACCCATTACACCAATCTGGTTGGGGTCAATGCCCCATTCCTCTGCATTGTGTCGAACCAACCGCATGCCCCTTTTTGCATCAATAAGCGGACTCAATTCCTTTTTTACCTGGCTTTCAGCATTGGGTAGTCTGTATTTTAAGACAATACCTGCAATACCCTGACTGTTGAGCCATTTGGCAATATCATATCCTTCCCAGTCATAAGCCAGGACTCCATAGCCACCACCCGGGCAAATGAGCACAGCCTGCCCTGTGGCCTGTCTTTTGGCTGGAAGAAAAACTTCGATGTGAGGTGTCACGACCTTCCTTATCACAAGTATGTCGCCCTTTTCGATTTCTTCTTCTACTTTGGAGGGTTTACTGTTAGGAATTTTCCCCTCAAATAGGGGCACGGTAAACGGTTGAGCGGATGTTGAATATAGCAAGGAGAATAAGATGAATGTGACTAATGTTCTCATGAGTTGATGTTAGTTGTTTTTGTTGATCCAAAACGGGGCCGTAACAAACCACATAACCATGCCCAGTCCCATCAGGTTGATGTGCATGTCATGACTGATCACAAGCATAAAGACCAGAATGGAAGGTATGATGGTCAAACCAAGTCCGATGAACGAAAGGACCTTGAGTAAGGATAGTAATGACTTAGACATTTTTTTGAAGCATTTTGTTGAGAATCACGTATAGAAAAGCCGCTACAAACCATCCGGGAAGACCTAGAAAGAATATGTCAACACCGAAATTGAAATTAAAGACCAGACAGAGTGCCAGCGTCAGGACCCAGACAAGCCCCGGGGATAAATTGAATTTAATCCCTTTTACCGAAGCATAATACTGGGTGAACTTGAATTTATCAGCAAAGTAATAGTCCACAAAGATGATCGCTCCCATTGGCATGAGCATGAGGCCATAAAGCGCTACAAAATCCAGTAACTGCATGACCAGCCCCGGAAAGCATGCCGCAATAGTGGTGATCAGGCCGGTAAAGGCAGTTACCTTCCAGGTTTTAGAGCTTGGTACAATGGCCTGGAGTGCCAAACCAGCTCTATAAATGGTTGGTGTGGCAGTAGTCCATCCGGCTATCACCACACATATTGCACCCGCAATTCCGGCCGCATTATAGGCTATCGGACCGGGAGCAAACTCGGTGCTGTTATTTGACTGGTAGAGGAACAAAGCATACAGAATACCTGAGGCCATCCAGGCAATAAAATGCCCCAGGTACATCCCTGTAGCAGAAGCCAGTCCGTATTGCCATTTTTTAGCGTATCGAAAGATCGAAAGGTCAGCCATCCCAATGTGCATGGCCATGTTGGCAAACCAGGCAAAGAAGGTGACATGCCAGAAGGTAAACTTGCTTTGTCCTTCCAGAGGAATACCCTTCCAGATTACTTCATTGGCGATGGGCCAAAAGTCTGAAAGTTGTTCAATTCCCAGTTGAGGGAATACGGAAACAGCCGCAGCAATAAATACCAGGATCATCCAGGGAGCAGCAATGTTGGCAAACTTTGATACCTGGTTATATCCGTACATGGCTATTATAGTGATCACAGATCCAACGAGAAAAACAGCAACGACCCAACTAATGCTGTTGGGATAGGTGTCACTGAGGTGTGGCATACGCATGTCGAAGGGGATCCCAACCGCAGTAGCTGACACAGCAATCATAGATCCAGCCAGGAAGCAAAACATCAGGGCATTTACGATGTTGTATACGGTGACAAGATTCTTTCCGCAAATCTTTTCCAACTGAAAGTATAAGGTAATACGTTCTTTGACCGCGATTGGTGCGGTAAGAAAAGTCCAGCTTAGCACTGCAAGCGTATTCCCAACGAACAGCCCCAGGAGCAGGTCCAAAGCTGATACTCCATGTGCGACAAATAATGGTCCTATTACAAATTCAGTCCCTGCCGTATGCTCACCGGCATACATTCCAATAAAGTTTTTAAGACTCTTAAGTTTATTGGTGGGGACGGGTTGGCGCTCAAACTCCTCTACGGAATCGAGCTCTCCGATAATTGATTTTTTCTGGGTCATGTGTTTATAGTCCTGTGGCAACTGTTGACGTTCCGCGTTCCTTGATTAGATTTTCTCGAACTTTCAAATTTTTGAATGCAGATAAAGGATTAAGCGCTCCTCCTGCTCTGAGCCTGGCCTCAGCGACAAGTGGTCTCAGATCAAGTTGGAAGGCATTTTGTAAAATTTCCTGACATTGAGCCACTTCATTGCTTTCCTGTGCTTGTTTAAGTTCATCCAGGTTCACTGTCAAAGCTTTGACATAGTTTAGGTGGATGTTTTGCAATGACTGTAGCAGATCTTGTAGGGGGTCTTTTAAGTTGTGACTGGCATCGATCATCCAGGCTGGCTCCATATTGGTACTTTCTCCTTTTACCAGTTCCAAAAAGATCAAAAACAAAGCATAAGGTTTGATTGATCCAACAGAGATGTCGTCGTCTGCATATTTACTGTCATTGAAATGGAAGCCTCCAAGCTTGTTGAGCAGTTGGAGTGTGGCCACGATCTGTTCGATGTTCGTATTTGGCAGATGATGCCCCAGGTCGACCAGCGTGTTCGCTTTATCTCCCAGTGCTGTAACCATTGAATAGGAAGTACCCCAATCAGGAATTACGGTATGATAAAAGGCAGGCTCGAAGGGTTTATACTCCAGAAGCATCTGCCATCCATTAGGTATTTTTTTATAGATCTCCTCGAGCGACGATAAGGTATTGCTGTATGCTCTTCTGAAATCCATTTGTCCCGGGAAAGAAGATCCGTCAGCCAACCAGACGGTTAGCACATTAGCGTCGAGCATCTTACCGTATTCGATTACCTCAATGTTGTGGTCTACCGCTTGTTTGCGGACATGCTTGTCCGTATGGCATAGCGAACCAAATTTATAGGAGTGTTTCTGACCGGGCTGGTCCTGAAAGGTATTGGAGTTTACCGAATTGATCTTCAGTCCCTTCGCCTTGAGCTCCTGTTTGATGGCATTGGCATCTGAAGGGATGTCCCAGGGAATGTGTAATGAAATCGAATCGCATGCACGTGATAAGGTATTCAGTACTCCGACATCTTCAATCTTTTGAATGAGATTGCCGGGTTCTCCACCACCGGCAAACCTGCCAAACCGGGTGCCACCTGTGCCCAGGGCCCAACTAGGTACTTCGATCTGGAGGTTTTGTGCTTTTTGGATCAGGTTTTCAACGTCAATGCCTGATTTGTCCAGCTGTTGAGCCAGGAATTCAAATTTTTCCTTGTGGTCAGCCAACAACGATTCATTGTGACTTGAAATCTGAGAAGGGTTAATGTTCATTGCGTTGGTGTTTTAATTGTATTACACATTTGTACCGACCTTGTTATACTGGTATTCTCCAAAATCCAGGAATCCGGGTGGCTTAAAGTCTTTAAATGCCAATAGGTCCTTGCTTATTGATTTTTTATTCCACTTGTCATGCAGCACCATGGCTGCTCCCAATGAAGATGCACGCGAAAGTTTGGTAGAATAAACGTTGTTATCAGGATAAAATCCCGCCAAAGTATTTAGAAAAACTTCATTTGAAGTGAAGCCACCTGAGACGATAATATCCTTTGTTTCTTTTTCCAAAATGAGGTCCAGAGACAATTTTTGGATATAGGTCAGGTCCAGGATCAATTGGTGATAGGCCTCATTGAAATTTTCGAATACATTCAGATCGATCTGATGACGACTGAAATCACCAGGTAGCGGGCCTGTACCTTTCATGGTTTGTGGAAGGAATACTCTCTTTTTCGAAGGTTTGATCAACAGATTATTCATGATCACCGGATCAAACTTGATGCGTTTATGATATCCGGAAGACTTGTTGAAATGGTGTTCCAGCTTTTGTCTCCAGTATTCATATTCATTTCCCAGGAAAACCCTGCTGGATTTCACTTTTTTGCCTTCATAACTAATATAACTAAGACAATCTTTTTTCAACTCCTCCAATGTGAGCGGGGAATGGTTAAATGGATTCATGCTGATATTCCAGGTGCCGGAAGAAATCAACACAAACTTCGACTTTAAGATCTTCAGGTAGGGGATTAGGGCGGCTGAGCTGTCATGTAAACCTATACCTACCTTTAGCTTCTTTCCACCGATCATTACATCTTCAGAATGATCCGTAGGCATAAGTTTTGGGAGCAAATCCTGAATACCTTCCTTCTTCGTCCAGGCATGGTATTGGTTATTCTTGAAATCCCAAAGACTGGTATGGGAGCCCAGGCTGGTCATCTGAGAATATTTCTTTTTGGTAAGCAGAAAGCTACAGTATTCCGGGAAATGAAAGGATGACTTAACTTTTTCAAAAATTGAATGCTTTTTGGTCTTTAGCCAGTATAGATGCATTCCCACATTAAGCATGCCCAAAACAGGGGACTCTGTTTCAAGGGGTAACGCATCTTCACCATATTTTTGATAGAACTCATGGGTTACCTCATCCGGAATCGGCTTAAGGTAATTATACATCATCGTCAAACGCTTGTCGTTCTCATCCAGGTGAACCAGGGATGCGCCGTAACCCGAAAAATTTACAGCAGCTATGTCATAAGTATTTATGCTGCAAAACTTTTTTAACGTATCCGGGATCCAGCGTTCCAGTCTGCTGATATCCTCGGAATGAAAACCATCTTCATCTTCCTTTTCATCAAACTTCAGTCCCTTCTCAAAAATTATCTCATAGTCCTGATTAAAAATGATAAATTTTTTATTGGTCTTACCTATGTCAAATACTGCTATCGTCTTCAATACTGCTCGCTATTTGGCTAATGTGAAAATCTGGGCAAAAGATAACCGCTGTAGAAAAGCAAAATAATTTCTATTGAGTCAGATAACCCTCCTGTAATATCCTGAAAAGAATGCTAGAAGGAACGTCTTTTGATCAAAGAGAATGGGTTTTTAATTCTGTCTGTTTTTTTCTCCAGAATAAAATTAGCGGCAGTTTCTCCCATTTTTTCGAAATCTGTAGTCATCACACTGATGCCTCCCATTAAGATTTGTTTTACCGGAGTGTCATTGTAGCAGATCACACCAATGTCTTCCCCGAATATTAAGTTGCGGGCTTCGGCTGTCTTGATGAGTTCACAGAGATCTGATTCTTCGATAACTATATAAAGGTCACCCTCACATAAAAGGTCTTGTTTGAAGGTGTCAGTGATTTCATAACTCAAATGGTGTGCCTCACAAAATCTGGTAAATCCACTCTTGATGGAAGGTTGGTAATGATTAGTCAATGGAAAGACCAGTTTGAGTCTTTTGTACTTTTTAATAGATTCATACCCCTGGTTCAACGCCGATTCAATATCATTCTCATAGTCTTCATATACTGATGAGAACCTCCCCTCGATTCCATCAATTTCCTGATTGATGAGGATCAGCCTTTCCTCCGGTATTTTATTGATTGTATCAATCAAACTTTTAGTCAAAACGTCTACGTGAGGCATCACAACGTAGTGATCGTAATTACCCAGGTTTTCTATGATCGCAGACTCCAGGGTATATGGATTGCAATTGTGGATGATTACGTCAATGGTTACTTCATCCTGATTGAATTTATTTTTAAAAGCATTAAATATTAGCTTCTTACGTTCACCAAGTTTAGTGAGGAGCATGAGTATCCTAAGCTCTTTAGGTCCTCCAGTACTGGCCACGAAATAGCCTTTCCCCTTCACCGGAATGATTAACCCTTTTCTTTTTAATACTTTATAGGCCCTTTCTACTGTATCCCGGGAAAGATAAAACTCTTCACTCGTTTCATTGATTGAGGGTATCCGTTCACCTATTTTGAAAATCCCATTTTCGATATCAGAAACAATCGTATCTACAATTTGCTTGTATTTTGGGGTCTTTGAATCTTCCTCGATTCTCAAAAAGTTTAGAAACTTATCTTCTTTTTCAGGTTGCTCTATTTGTTGTTTCATAATGCTGGATTTAAAATTGGGGCATTTAAATATAGAGGTTTTCAGATTTCAAATAATAAAATACCAGAATTAACTTCGGTATTATTATTTATTTTCAGATTTTCGCAATTACCGGATCGGTAAATTATATAATTCATAAATTTTTAAGTGCTTCAGTTTTGCTTTAGGATTTATAAGTACCTTCAGGCCCAAAATTGCTTTTATAAATGAGGAGGTCGCCCCATTATGAATAATAAACCCTTTTTGTTGCTACTGTTTTTGCTCATTTCTTTTCATATAAAAGCTCAATATGACATTACTTCTTTGAATTTGGATGGAAACGTTACCGAGTGGTTTGACAATACCATTGGGTTAGTCAACCTGCCAATTACATCCGGGTCACATTATGCTGTTTATTACAGTTCAACAATCTCACATCAATTTTTTTCGCATAACAGATGGCTTGAAATGGAGATAAGTTATTCGAATCAGGTCTACAATGATTTTTTTGGTCTTTATGATGTTGCGGCGGACATCCTCATACTAAGACATCCCAATCAAATTTTTCATTCGCAACCTGTAAAACTGAGCCAGGAGAAAGTTGACTGGTTTAAGATGAATAATCATTTCTTTAAATATTATGATAAAAGTGAATCACCGGATGGGAGGCAAGGATTTTATGATGAATTATATCTGGGTGAAAACGTTCAACTGATTGCCAAACGGAAAAAAATTGCATTTCCTTCACGAGGAGATTTGACAATGGACTTTAGGAATTATGATGTGTATTTCTTGAAGCAGGATGGGGTATTCAAACAAGTCTCATCCAGAAGGTCGCTCATCAAGGAATTGTGGGATTATAAAAAACCGCTTAGAAGGTATATTCGCAAAAATATGTTAAGGCCCAAAAAAGGGTACGATAAAGACATGGTCTCCTTACTTGAATATTATGATAGTTTAATAAGCATTGATGAATAATATTCGAGTGATTTTTTCCCTAGGGGTCTTTCTGATTTTTTGTCTTGCTTTACAATACAATGTATTTGGACAAAGCCAATCAAATGTACCCGTGGTTGAGGTGGTTTCCGAATTGGAAAAGACACACAAGGTTCAGTTTTTTTATCAAAAGGACTGGTTAGACTCTCTAAGCTTCAGCGGTGACCTTCAAGGTGATTTTCTGGAAGATAAGCTTGCCCATTTGTTTGATGGTACTTCAATCAATTATTTTCTTTTTGAGGGTAGTGTAATCCTTACAAAGAATGTTGCCATCATTGATGACCCTGAAATAACCAAATCCTTTTTAGCTAAGGAAAAGGAGGTTTCAATCATAGAAAAGGGATTGGTGTTTTCACGCGAATATGTTAACCAGGCCGAAGCGTCTGATTTAGAAAACTACGTGTTTGAAATCGGAAACAGGAATGAGTTGGTTTCAGGTGGGAAATCGACCATAGCAGGCTATGTTAAAAACATGGAAGATGAAGAGGGTATAGAAGGCGCGTTGGTGTATACCCAAAATCCTTTTATTGCTGCCAGTACAGATGAGAATGGATTTTATTCTCTAAAGCTCCCCAATGGAAAACATACATTGTTTATTCAGTTTGTGGGTATGAAAACGACTACCAGAAACATTGTATTATTTTCAAATGGCCGAATGGACATAGAAATGGCTGTGGATATCATCGCGCTTCAGGAAGTGTTGGTAGAATCAGACCGGGACATCAATGTTTCCAATGTTCAGATGGGTGTAAGAAAGATTGACATAGAGGAATCTAAGAATATTCCAATCTTACTGGGAGAGAAAGACCTGATGAAAGTGTCGACGACTGAAGCAGGGGTACAAACTGTTGGAGAAGGTGCAAGCGGTTTCAATGTGAGAGGAGGGAAGTCTGATCAAAACCTGATCATGCTTAATAAAGCCCCTATCTATAATTCTTCTCATTTTTTTGGTTTCTTTTCTGTATTCAACTCCGAAGCCATGGAGAGCATGGAAATCTTCAAAAGTGGGATTCCTGCTAAATATGGAGGTAGGCTTTCTTCGGTCTTTGATATCCGTTCAAAATCTGCCAGTAAGACTGACTTTAAAGGGGAAGGAGGAATCAGTCCTATTACCGGGCGACTTACACTGGAAATTCCTTTGATCGATGAAAAGACCAGTCTACTGGTTTCGGGTCGAACCACTTATTCCAACTGGATACTGAATAAGTCGAAAGATGCTGAATTCAACGGAAACAGGGTGTCATTTTACGATATCAATGGCACATTGGATCATGAACTTGGAGATAAGGATCGACTGGTATTGACCGGGTATTTCAGTAAAGATCGGTTTAAACTGGCGTCTGATACCTTGTTTTCGTTTTCGGATTTTCAATATACCAATTCTAATGCTACGCTTGACTGGATCCATCGATTCAATCCTAATTTTGATCTGAATGTTTCTGCCATTTTAGTAAAGTATCAATATGACTTATCATTCACTGATTCTCCACCTAATTCATTCAATCAGGACTTTACACTGGAAGAAAAGAATATAGAGGTTGGGTTAAATAATTTTATTGGTGATAAACATACGCTGAATTATGGGCTTGGAGCCAAGCATTATGTGATCAATCCAGGGAGTAAGTTGCCTTTAGGGACTGAATCTATCATCTCACGCCAGGTAGTACCCAAAGAGTATGGACTCGAGTCCTTTATCCATATTTCGGATCAGTTTGAGATTACTGACAGAATATCTGTTTACGGCGGGCTCAGGTATTCCATGTTTAATGCACTGGGACCTCAGCAGATATTTAGTTACGAGGGTTCTGTTGTCAATGGTTCAACACGAGCTGACTCAACTGTCTATGGGAAAGGAGAAATCATCAGTGCCTATCATGGACCAGAATTCAGGTTTTCAGGACGATTCAGCATCACCGATTTTTCATCACTAAAGATTAGCTACAACAAAACGCGGCAATATATTCATGTGATGTCTAATTCCGCATCACTGTCTCCGACGGATACGTGGCGACTCTCCAGTCCTCATTTGCTACCACAGATCTCTGACCAGGTATCAGTCGGATTTTACCGCAATCTGCTGAATAATAAGCTAGAGACCTCCGTGGAAACATATTATAAGTTCCTGCAAAATCTTAAAGATTTTAAAGTGGGGTCTGATTTTATGCTTAATCAGTTTATTGAACGAGACATACTACAAGGACCAGGAGAATCATACGGCATTGAATTTTCTATAAAAAAGAAAGGGAAGTTGAACGGTTGGATGAATTACTCCTACGCGAGGTCTTTTATCAAGCTTGATGGGGATGCAGCTGAGGAAATCATTAATGGAGGTAAATTTTTCCCGACATCATATGATAAACCACATACCGTGAATGTGGTTTCAAACTATAAATTGACCCGTCGATTTAGTTTGTCACTCAACATGACCTATAATACAGGAAGGCCGGTGACGATTCCTGTGGCCATTTACAAATTACATGATTTTGATAATGTCTACTATTCGGATAGGAATGAGTACAGGATTCCGGACTATTTCAGAGTTGATTTTGGGATGAACCTGGAAGGAAATCACATAATCAAAAAACTAAGTCATTCCTTTTGGTCATTCTCTGTCTATAATCTGCTGGGAAGGGACAATCCATATTCAGTATTCTTTAAGGTTGAGAATGGCGTGGCAAAAAGCTATCAACTGGTAGTGTTTGGGAATCCAATTCCAACAATAAGTTACAATTTCAAATTTTGATTCAGTGAGGAGGGGAGCAAGCTATTCAATTTTATTCGTGATTCTGACCAGCTTCATTGGTTGTGTACAACCTTTTGAAGTGGATTTTCCTGAAAATGATAAGATATTAGTAATTTCAGGAGTTTTAACCAATGCTGACAAAACACATTATGTAAACATCTCATATACTCGCAGTCTTAATGAGGCTTCCGACATTCCTGATGTAATTGATGCAGAAGTGTCGGTTGAGGATGAATATGGTAATGTGGTTATCTATCTGCAAGAGGGTGCTGGGAGATATATTTCTCCAACTGGCTTCAAAGCAGAAATAGGTGTAAAGTATCAATTAAAAGTGCTTCATGAAGGACAACTTTTTGTTTCAGAGCAAGTAAAGCTGGTATCTCCGACGGAAATTGAAAACGTTCATTGGGATCCCAAGGAAGTGATTGACAGTGATTTAGAAGAAGTAGTACATGGAGCTCAATTTTTCATTGACTCCGAAGAAAGTCAAAACAAGTATTTCAGGTATGAATGGGAAGGTACCCACCTTATTATACCCCCTTTTTCTGCTACTCATGAAGTTGTAGATCGGCAGATCGTTGAGATTGATTTTGTGCCTACCCCTTGCTATTCAACCGGGTACTCAAACAACCTATTACTGGCTACTACCATCGGGCTTAGCCAACCCCGTGTACTGGACGTTCCGATTCATTTTATTCCTGAAACAGATAGTAGACTAAGGCATGCTTATTCACTATTGGTACGGCAGTATTCACTTACAGAGTCGGCTTATAATTACTACAAGCAACTAAGAGATAACAATGAATCTTCAGGTTCTTTTTTTGATGCTCAGCAAGGTTCAATAGTAGGTAACATTAAAAATGATAGTGATCCTGAGTCACTGGTTCTGGGTTATTTTGAAGTTTCGGGTGAAAGCTCCAAGAGAAAAAAATTCACAAGAGGATCTGATTTTAAGAGCCAGATTGCTACTGCAGCTTTTTCATTTTACTGTGGAGAGATCATTGTTTGTGATGAGGATACAGGAGAGTGTGGAGATGTTTCTGAGGGAGGGACGCCAGAAGCAGCAATAGAAAATATCACTTTGGGCTATGCTGATTATATCTATCAACTGGACACATCAGCCATGCCTCCATTAGCTAACATCCAGCGAAGAGGATGCACAGACTGTTCCTACTACGCCACAACCGATACTCCGGATTTTTGGTATGAATAAAAAAATAAGCTCGTTGACCTATCTTTATGTAGCGATACTTTCATTTACGCTCATCAGTGTGAGTGGAAGCGCACAGGAGAACCCAAATATTAAAGAAGAGGTGCTCATACACCTTAACAGTTCTTCCTTGATTACCGGTGAGACGCTGCTCTTTTCTGCTGATGTGGTGAGCGCTCAAACAAACAAGCATTCATATCTAAGTGCTATCCTTTATGTTGAGATCGTTGATAAGGATCTCAAACCCATCTATCAGGCCAAAATCAGACTATCGGAAGGTAAAGGCTATGGTGACTTTTTCATTCCATCACTCATCCCTACTGGTAGTTATCAACTAATAGCCTATACCCGATGGATGAAAAACTTTAATCAGTTTTATCATCACCCATTGCATATCGTAAATCCTTTTGAAGTTTACACGCCCAACCAGGAAAGCGAACAGCTATCTGTTCAATTTTATCCTGAAGGAGGAAACCTTGTGAATGGTGTTGAAAATACCATGGCGGTGGAGGTAAAGGACTACCAGGAGCGAGGTATTGATTTCAATGGTCGGGTGGTAGATCAGGAGGGAACAGTCATCGCAAATGTAAGTTCTACTTTACCTGGTTTTGCGACATTTACATACACCCCTCAAGACAGTGACCAGTACCAATTGATTATTGAAGATCTGAATGGGAATTTTCAGTTCTATGAGATACCAGAAGTCCAGCTGGAAAGATACGCCATTCAAGTGACGGTTAAGGACAGGTATTTTTTAGCGCAAATAGCCTGTGATTGCGAGGATGCCGTACAGGTTCAGGTTTTTAATGGTCCCCGGAAAATCCTCGAAAAAGAAGTCAGGAGCAACGAGGAAATCAATCTGTCAAAATATGAATTAGGAGAAGGCACTTTTCTGCTAATTGCGCTGAAAGATGGGGTGAATGTTTCAAGACGAATCATTTACAATAGTCCACAGCAGATGCCTTTAAGAGAATTCAACAACCAACCTTATAATAACAGGACATTGGTTTCCTTACCGATCAATTTTGAAGACGAAACAAGGTTTTCTGTTTCTGTAAATAAGGTCAATGACTATGGAATACCACTTCATCTGAATTCATCAGAGAAACTCCTGAAAGGGGTAAATGAACTACATAGATTCGATACCAATCTTCTATTTGACCCTAAAAGTGAAGAACTTGTCAATCAATTGATGATTGCTTCTACCTGGAAGCTTGAAGAATCACCGGAGGATATTCTTTTATTACCGGATCATCGGGGTGAAATGGTATCGGGGCAAGTTATAGCTCCTGATTCTTTGGATCTTGGAAATGAATTTGTTGCATACTCAATAATAGGTAATGAGTATCAAATTAAGATAGCACCGGTGATGAGTGATGGAAGTTTTAATATGGTGGTTGAGCCATTGGAAGAAGATCGGTCTGCATATATCACTGGCATGGACAATCTTACTACGGACATGATTGAGATAGCTCCGCAATTCTTACAATCATATCCTGAGCTGGAGTTTCCTCCGCTAATCCTGGATTCGGCCACAGTCAGGGAAATCGTTAGGCGCAGTATACGCAACCAAATAGAGAATGCCTACTTTGACGTAAAAGCTGATTCTATCACGGAACCAAAGCCATATATCGAGCAGTTTGGTCACTTCGATTATTATTATGTGCTTGATGACTATAATCGATTTCCAACCATCAGAGAATCTTTTATTGAGTATATACCTATGGTAGCTGTCAGGGGTAAGGAGCCATCGTTAGCATTCAGAGTATCTCTGAAAACCCTTATTAAACCAAAACTGGAACCCTATGCTTTTCTGGATGGGTTACCGGTAAAGAGCGAGGAGATATTGGCATTTAGTCCTTATAGAATCGAAAGTATTGGTGTCATCAATAACCGATATTTCTTGGGGCCCAGGGTCATTGATGGGATCATCTCCTTTAGGACGAAGGAAGGTAACCTGCAGGGATTTGTGCCAGGACCTCAAAGCAGGGAGTTAAAATACAAAGGGTTGACTCCTAAAAAGCAATATACTTTTCCCGTTTATGATAACCGTGAAGTTGGAGAGTCGGATCTCATCGCAAGGATTCCGGATTACAGAGATCAGCTATACTGGAATCCTGAAGTAAAAGTAGACAAAGGAGATGTTTACAATGTTGAGTTTTTCACTTCCGACACAAAGGGGCAATTTGAAGTGGCAATTGAAGGAGTTACTACTGAGGGAAAGCAAGTTTCATTGAGGAAATACTTCACTGTGGAGTAGCTTTTTGAAGAAAAAAGTCCGCGGTGAAGAGACCTTCACCGCGGACAAGTTTTGTTTATTTTGAATGATAATAATCCTGTAGAACGTAGAATGCCTTTTTACGCTCTCCATTATCGGTGATCAATCCTTTGAGGTTCCAATAATCCTGTACACCCTGGTATAATCTCATAGTGGATCGAAAATCCTTTAAGATCCATGGTGATTGTCCGACAAGGTTTTTCTGATTTTTAAACATTTCTATTTGTTTTCGGTAGACCAGTGCCTGGTATTCTTCTGAATAAATGATAAAATCTTCTTCCTTTCCTGATGTGCCTCGCTTCGCTCCGGCCCCTAATTCACTAAAGACAAAGGGCTTATCGTTAGGAATATGGAATCTTATTTTGGGAAGGTTATCAATCATTGTCTGACGGGCATTAAGAGGGGACAAATTTGCTGCTGTCGCCAGGAAACCGGAATAATACCAGCCAAAGTATTGGTTGATAGCGGCCACATCTACAATCTTTGCAAGAGGATCTTCGATTTCTATGTCCCAGGTGTCAAAGGTTTGACCTTGCATGGAAGGAAAAAAATAGTCTTTGGCCATCTTTTGAATTTCTTCTCCGCCAAATATCAAAGCAGCTGTTGTCAGTCTTGTAGGATCAATTTCTTTAACATATGTATTTAAGTTTGAGAAAAATGTATTTCTGGCGTCAGATAGCGGGGTCTCATTCCCAAGACTCCAGAAAATAATGCTGGCTCTGTTTTGGTCCCTGTCAATCATCTCTTTCATCTGCGTTTTGGCCAAATCCAGGACCTCAGTACTTCCAAAATTCACACTCCAGTAAACGGGGATTTCTGCCCAGACAAGCAGGCCCATTTTGTCAGCTACATGAAGCATATGCTCATTGTGTGTGTAATGAGCCAGGCGGACATAGTTACAACCAAGATCTTTTGCAGCTGTCAGTAACTCAACGGCTTCTGCATAGCTGGATGCCCTTCCTTTGGCACCAATGGCCTCCTCATGAAGTGCAATTCCCTTAAGATAAATAGGCTTACCATTTAGTAATACCTCGCTACCTCGTACCTCAACGGTTCTAAAACCAATTCTGTCCGTAATTGAATCATCATTTGTAGATATTTTTACTTCGTATAACCTGGGATTTGTCGGTGTCCAAAGGACAGGGTTTATATTGAAAGAGATTTGCGCTTTACCATCTTTTACGGCAAAGGATTTCTTCACCTTTAGTTCTTCTATCTCCACCATTACGTCGCCAGACACCATTCCATTTATGTTAACCCAACCTTCAACATTTTTACTGTTGCCTGTACTAAGCTGCACCTTGTAATTCTCTATAAATGTTTTTGGTAATTCAACCAGCTTTACTTCACGGGTAATCCCACCGTAGTTCATCCAGTCTGTACTGGTAGTCGGGATATCTTCACTGGTTAGTGTGTTGTCACTTCTTATTACAATAAGGTTTTCTCCGTTCTTGAGGTGATCTGTTACCTCACAATTGAATGAGGTATACCCTCCGGTGTGGCTGGCTATATGTACACCGTTGACATAAATCCTTGCTTTGTAATTGATAGCTCCAAAGTATAAATAGTACCTTTTATCAGGTTTCTTGTCCACAAAGAAGTCTCTTTTGTACCAGACTTTTCCATTGTAGAAAAAAAGCCTGGGATCCTGGGTGTTCCAGTCGCCTGGCACTTGTAGAGTTAAGCCATTTTCAATGCTTAGTTCTATCAGCTCACCCGGACCTGGTTTATAATTCCTTTCCAGGAATTGGCCCATGTCATTTAATGAAAAAAGTGTTGGGTCGATTAGTGCATTCCATGTTCCATCAAGAGACTGAGTTGTTCTGCTAGTGATATTTCCAATGAGTGGGGCTGTTGGAATTTCTGCTACTTTTTTTTGAACAAAGAGGTCCTGGCTAACTAATTGAACAGAGGAACTCAATGAAAGTGCAATGAATAGGACACCAGTCAATAGTCTGGTATAAAAAGATGGTTTACTTTGGATAATTGTTGCTGCATTCATACTACATATTTTAAGGATATGATATTAAAAAACTGTAGTACAAGATTAGCGGCACCTTTATTCAGTAGCGTCCCAACGGACTTATTGGGACCTATTTATTGAAGAGATAGAAGATTAATATGGCTGGTTGGTTTTCTTTTCTATTTGGTATTGAGAGGGGGTCTGTCCTGTTATTTCCCGAAATATTCTGTTGAAGGATGATTTTGAATTGAAGCCTGCCTCAAGAGCTAATCCCAGCAAAGTGATATGTTTCCAGGCAGGGTCAACGAGTAATTGTTTAAATTCATTGACTCTGTATTCATTCACCAGTTGATAGAAGTTTTTACCAAAATGTTTATTGATAGTTTGCGACAGATTCTGACGGGAGATCTTCAAATCATCAATCATCATCTGCAAACTATAATCGGGGGTTTTAAAGGGTTTTTTAGTTTCAAAATAATCTAAGATCAATGCAGCATATTGTTCAATGGTTTCGGGACTTAAACCTGAACCGTAATATTTATCATTGGTTTGCTCAGCTTTTGTCAGATTACTTTTTGAGTCAAAAATTATTGGCTGAAGCAATCCGAAAATCAGTAACAAGTATCCAAGAATAGCCAGGTTGAATTGGGTAAACCAATAATTAGCTGTTTCCGGGTTTTGTAACAAGCCACTGAAAAGGGGGACAGAAAAGAAGAGTATATTACTGATTAGTACTACCAGCATAAATACCAGCACCCAGGTTAATGAATGCTTGTTGGATTTATTGGAAAAGTAGTTCAGCATATTTTTCTGATGCCTGATCACAAGAATGAGTGTGGCAAGCCAATAGGATAAGATAGAAATTACAAAAACAAATAGAATTCCTATAATGAAGGGATATGGTGCTTCTCCGGAAAAGGATTCGGCATTGAGTGAATGAGGTAAATAAATAATTCTCAGGATACTTATCAAAACAAACGGAAGGCCATGCAAAAGATATTTCCATTTGAAGTCGAAATCAATCTTGATCAGGCTCTGGACATAGAAGTAGAAAATAGGTCCGAAAAGCATGAAAAACGGAGCAAATCCTATCTTGGTATAAGTGTAAAGACCTTCAGGAATTATATACCCTAAAAAAAAGTAGCTAAGTATCAAAAACCAAAAAGCCAGGATGTAATTTGAAGCGTGTTTGGGTTTTTTGAGCAAAAACATCAACCCACTTACTAAGGATTGCACCAGTCCAAGATAGAGCATCTTTTAAGTCATTGAGTTAGTCAAATCGAAATAATTTACCTGTTATCATTGGCTTATCTTACTAACCCAATTATTCACATGCTGCTCCAGTATGTCCAGCGGCACAGCACCTGACCCCAAAACCACATCATGAAAGGACCGGATGTCAAAATTTTCACCAAGTGCTTCTTCGGCATTTTTTCGTAGTTCTTTGATCTTGAGCTCACCAATTTTATAAGCCAATGCCTGACCGGGCCAGGCGATGTATCGATCTACTTCTACCATCACATCCTGATCTGTCATACTGGAATGGGCTCTAAAGTAGTTGATGGCATCCTGCCTACTCCATCCCATTTGGTGAATTCCCGTATCCACGACTAATCTGATGGCTCGCCATATCTCAAATGTCAGCTGGCCATACCTGGAATAAAGATCCTGATACATCCCCAGGTCTTTTCCCAGGCTTTCAGAGTACAGACCCCAACCTTCTACAAAGGCGGTGAACATGACCATGGTTCGGAACTCAGGCACATTTTCCTGCTCCTGGGCCAATGCAATTTGTAAGTGATGACCGGGAACAGCTTCATGGATGGCCAGGGCTTCCATACCCCATTTTGGTCTGCTGGGTAAGTTGTAAGTGTTCACAAAAAAGTAGCCGGGAATGCCATTAGCAGCTGATCCGGGTTGATAATAGGCAGTGGTGGTAGCCTGTTCCTGGTACTCGGGGACCTCTTTTACCCCATAAGGCAATCTTGGTAGCTTGCCAAACAACTTCGGCAGGACCGGATCGATACGCTTGCAGATATCCCGATAGGTCATCATTAGCGCTTCGGGATTGTCGAAATAGAAGCGACTATCGGTTTTTAGAAAATCATTGAATGCATTCAGATCTCCATCAAAGTTGAGCTGGTCAATAATATCAAGCATCTCATCTTTTATACGATTTACTTCCAGTTTGCCAATCTGATGGATCTGCTCGGCGGTCAAATGGGTTGTGGTCTGATGTTGAATGCGCTCGTTATACCAGGCTTTTCCATTGGGTAGCTCGCTAAGTCCGTAAGTATCCCGGGTGTTTGGGAGATATTCCTCTTCGAAGAACTGGGTGAAAGCTTTAAGGGCAGGATTTACTTTTTCGCTTATTGCATCCCGGGCCCTTTCCTGCCATGAAGTGCCTCCTTCCTGATGGATTTCTTCCGGGATAGATGTGAATGGCAAGTAAAATACGCTTTCTTCCGGGTTGTCAGAAGTAATACCCCTGAGTTGGTCAGGCACCTGAATCACCGTGTTTTTTGGCATCACAATTTCTTTTTCAATTCCTTCTTGAAGTGTGGTTTGCAGTTGGTTGAGGACCAAAGGGATACCCTCCAGCCTTGTGAGTATGTTTTCAAAGGCTTCTTTATCATCGGTGGGCATTATCTGAATAACCTGTGCGATGGCCTGATGGATGCCCTGCACCTGGTCGATGATCAGGTATTGCTCTGGAAATTGACTGTATAATTCGTAATTATCCCTAACAGTTCTACTAAATATTGAGAAATTCAATTGATCACTTTTTGAAAGGGCTGAGGGATTAAACCCATCCAGGAGATCATGAAAAAGTCCGAGATCATCTACTGCTTTTTGGAGTCCCTCCGGAGACAGGTCATCCCATAAATGATCATAACCCGGCTTACCATAAAAGGTAGCATTGATAGGAGAAGAACTAAGTAAATATTCTGTATAAGTTTCGAAAAGGGCGTCTAGTCTTTCCGCTTCTGAATTAAAGTTTTCCGGATTCCTGATAACCAGGATTTTTTCTTCGAGTGTGCCTGATACATTATTATTCTTTCTTTGATCCGGTTGAGTACATGCTTGAATGGCGATGAAAAGTGATAAAACAATAAGTTTTCTCATAATGGGAGATCAGTAAGTGTCCGACAAAAAGATCATTTACCCAAGATACTGGAGATATCACAATTATAGCTTGTAGGGCAGGTTTTCTTTGTTGAAATGGTATTTCACAGCTTCTTTCACGGTATCCAGTGAACTATATTTAGGATGATAGCCTAATAATCTCCTGGCTTTTTCGATACTTCCATTTGGACTATGGGTGATGTGGTCCCAGGTGAGCCAGGCATCTCGTTCTGATACGGTTTCTTTCCATTGATCGAAAGGTAGAAATTTGAGGTTGGCTTCATTCTTAAACCAAGCAGCCACAGCCATGGCAAAGCCTCTTAAGGTAAGCGCCTGTTCTGACACCACGTGAAAACTTTCTCCAATCGCTTTCTCCGGATTTTCTATAGCCTGCTCAAAGGCCTGGGCTACGTCATCAGCATGCACATGATGTAGGGTCTCCATACCCAGATTTGGTAATATGACCTCTTCTCCTTTTGCCAGTTTAATGAACACATCCGGGTCCAGATGCCCCGCCGGATTGATGGGCAACCAACCTGGTCCGGAGATGTGTCCGGGATGAAGCAATGTCACCGGGAAATCAGTATCCTTATGCAAATTCAATAGATAGGACTCTATCTCGGCTTTCAAAATGCCATACTCTCCAAATGGTTTTCGGGGTTGATCTTCCCTGGTTGGCACTACCTCACTGTGACCATGGACCCACATGGTACCGCAATGCAGGAAATGTTTTACACTACCCTGAAGTGCTGCTGAAATCATTTGGGCACTTTCCGGAGTGAAACAAATGAGGTCTATCACAATGTCCCCCCCAAGTTTCCTGATCTGAGATCCAAAATCTCCTTTATGTTCTGCTGATTCACGGTCTATGGAAACATGCTCCACCGATTTCCAGGAATCGTCTTCATGGTAAGGGCTGCTTTTTTTTCGACTGACACATACGACATCATACCCCTTTTTTACAAGCCTGGGTATGAGAAAGGTGCCAATGTGTCCGGTGCCGCCAATTACTATTATTTTCATCGTTTGAGTTTAAGAGAAATCCTTTTATTGAATTACTTAACATATACCTAATCAGGCTGCTTCGGGATCCATAAAAATATTGTGGAAATTTAATTTAATGACTACCTTGATATTAGGGCTGGTAGGTGATAATTTTTCGAACAACAAAAGCATTGACATGTTGAGTATAGTGGACAGGTTGAACTGACTGATGTATAAGTTAAACTAATACTTAGATAAAATTAATAAATAAAGGTTATCATACTTTTACCTTCATAAACATTCAAAAATCTATTCAAAAATGGAAAACAGAAATCATTCGAGTACATCCGGGGCTAATGGAGCCGGCAAATGTCCCTTTCACAGCGGTAATCTAAATCAGGCTGCAGGTGGAGGCACGAGAAACCAGGATTGGTGGCCAGACAAATTGAACCTGAATATTTTGCGTCAACATTCTTCATTGTCTGATCCGATGGGAGAGGACTTCGATTATGCCGAAGAATTCAAGAAGCTTGATTTGGCAGCCGTTAAGAAGGACCTGTATGATCTGATGACAGATTCTCAGGAATGGTGGCCTGCGGATTTTGGTCATTATGGTCCGTTGTTTATTCGAATGGCCTGGCACAGTGCAGGGACCTACAGGATTGGTGATGGCCGTGGTGGCGGAGGGGCAGGTACGCAAAGGTTCGCTCCGTTGAATAGCTGGCCAGACAACGTAAACCTTGACAAAGCAAGAAGGTTATTATGGCCAATCAAGCAGAAGTATGGTACGAGCCTTTCCTGGGCAGACCTGATGATTCTGGCTGGAAACTGTGCTTTGGAGTCCATGGGCTTCAAGACTTTTGGTTTTGCAGGAGGAAGAGCAGATGTCTGGGAGCCAGAAGAAGATATCTATTGGGGATCTGAAGGAGAGTGGTTGGCTGACAAAAGATACACTGGTGAGCGGGATCTCGAAGATCCGTTGGCAGCTGTGGTTATGGGCCTGATCTATGTCAACCCTGAAGGTCCTAATGGTGTGCCTGATCCGGTAGCGGCAGCACATGACATCCGGGAGACCTTCGGACGTATGGCCATGAATGATGAAGAAACAGTAGCCCTTATCGCAGGTGGTCATACCTTTGGTAAGACACATGGCGCGGCTGACCCCTCGAAATATCAGGGTCCGGAACCAGAGGCAGCAGCCATTGAAGAACAAGGCCTGGGCTGGACCAGCAGCTATGGTTCAGGTAGCGGTGGAGACACCATCGGAGGAGGTCCTGAGGTGATCTGGACAAACACCCCAACCAAATGGAGTAACAATTTCTTTGAAAATCTTTTTGAATACGATTATGAGCTGACTGAAAGCCCTGCTGGAGCAAAGCAATGGGTAGCCAAAAATGGAGCTGGAGCAGGTACAATTCCTGATGCCCATGATCCATCTAAAAGTCATGCACCAAGAATGCTTACCACAGATCTTTCATTGAAATTCGATCCTGAATACGAAAAGATCTCAAGACGATTTTATGAAAATCCTGATGAATTTGCTGATGTCTTTGCCAGGGCATGGTTTAAGCTGACCCACAGAGATATGGGGCCTATTTCAAGGTACCTGGGACCCGAGGTTCCGTCTGAAGAATTGATCTGGCAAGATCCATTACCAGCTGTAGATCATAAGTTGGTAGATGCTGCTGATATTAAGAAGCTGAAAAGTGAGATTCTTGGGTCAGGACTTACTGTTTCTGAATTGGTTACCACAGCCTGGGCATCTGCTTCTACTTTCCGCGGATCAGATAAGAGGGGTGGTGCCAATGGAGCACGTATCCGGCTGGCACCTCAAAAAGACTGGAAAGTGAATAATCCGGAGCAATTGTCTAAAGTTTTAGCCAAGTTAGAAAGCATTCAGAAATCTTTTAATGGATCACAATCCGGTAAGAAGATCTCACTGGCAGATACCATTGTATTAGCTGGATGTGCGGCAGTAGAGAAGGCGGCCAGTGATGCAGGTGTTGAAATTGAAGTTCCATTCACTCCTGGTAGAACAGATGCTTCACAAGATCAGACAGATGTAGAGCAGTTTTCTTACCTCGAACCAGCTGCTGATGGTTTCAGAAATTACAGAAATACCAAGTTTGCCATTAGTACCGAGAAATTGTTAGTTGATAGGGCGCAATTACTTACGCTAACAGCTCCTGAGATGACTGTATTGGTTGGCGGGTTGCGAGTATTGGGGACAAACTATGACAATTCAAATCACGGTGTGTTTACAAGTAGACAAGGGGTACTCACAAATGACTTCTTCTTGAATCTGCTGGACATGAATACGACCTGGAAGCCAGTCTCAGAAGAGGTATTTGAAGGTCAGGAAAGAAAAACAGGAAAAGTAAAATGGACCGGAACGAGGGTCGACCTGATTTTTGGATCTGACTCAGAATTGAGGGCCATTGCTGAAGTTTATGGTTGCAGTGATTCACAGAAAAAATTTGTGAAAGATTTTGTGGCAGCCTGGGACAAAGTGATGAACCTTGACAGGTTTGACCTGAAATAATTAGTTTGTATCATATCGTCCAAGAAGGACATGTTTGAGGTTTAAAAAGGTGATTCATATGAGTCACCTTTTTTGTTGTTTGAGCTTTTTGAACTTTGTGAAGAAACCAAAATGCTTAACTTTAAAAATAAACCTAACTGAACCTCATGAAACCCAATTATTTATCTTATTTACTGCTCTTTGCTGTATTGCTATTTTCTTGTCAGCCACAACCTTCCGGGGGGTCAGAAAACGAAAAACCTAACGTGATCTATATTTTCGCCGATGACCTTGGCTATGGAGATCTTTCCATTTTTGGACAAGAAAAACTTCAAACACCAAACATCGACAGATTAGGTAATGAAGGGTTGATTTTCACTAATCACTATTCGGGGAACACTGTTTGCTCCCCATCGCGGGCAGTACTCATGACTGGCATAGACCCAGGGCATATTTCAGTACGGGGCAATGCCGGGGAGGACAATCCCAGTGTACACCTTGATCCCAACATGATCACATTACCCCGGTTATTCAAAAATGCCGGATATAATACCGGGATCTTTGGTAAATGGGGACTTGGCTATACCTACCTGGAAGGCAAACCTAATCCCCTGACCCACGGTTTTGATGAATATTTTGGCCCAAGAACCCAGAGCACGGCGCATACTTATTATACTGACACATTAGTACATAATGGGATACAGATCCCCGTGGATACGACAACCTACATGCATGACCTGATCATGGACCATGCGATCAATTTTATCAGAAAGAGTGCTGAAGCAAAAAAGCCATTCTTTTGCTATATCCCCACACCCATTCCCCATGCTGCCATGCATGCCCCGGCTGATTTGCACCAGAAATGGCGGGAGAAACTCCCCCAATATGATACGATTATAGGCAAATATGGGGCAGCAGGAGATCCTTGTCCTGATGTGATCAATCCGATCGCAGGATTTGGCGCCATGATGGAAAGTCTGGACAATGAAGTTGGACGAATTCTGTCAACGCTCAAAGACCTTGGTGTTGACAAAAATACCCTCATCATATTTGCCAGTGACAATGGTGCTCACCTGGAAGGAGGACACGATCCAATATATTGGAATTCCAACGGTCCTTTCCGGGGGCACAAAAGGGATTTGTATGAAGGGGGGATTCATTCTCCTTGCCTCATCAGGTGGCCAGCAAAAGTTAAAGCCGGCACTACCAGCGATCATATTAGTGCATTACAGGATGTGTTGCCTACCATGGCTGAAGTTACCGGTCAGGAGATCCCTGAACAGGTAAAAGGCATCTCTTTCTTACCCACTATGTTGGGTGACGAAGCATCTCAAAAGAAGCATGATTTTCTGTTTTTTGAATTCACAGTTGGAAGGGAACAGCGGGTGGTCTCTCAGGCTGTAAGAATGGGCGATTGGAAAGCCGTTCGGACTGTTTGGAAAAAATCAAAAGAAGAACAGGCTATGCCTATTGATGATTGGCCCGTTGAACTGTATAATCTCAAGGTAGATATTGGTGAAGAGAATGACGTAGCGAGTGAGTATCCTGAAGTCGTTTCTAAGGCAAAGGAAACCATGGTTAACGCACGAATACCATTGTGAAAGCAAAGAGGAAAATATTACTGAGTCTTTCTATTTTGGCAGGACTTAATTGTCTTGCACAATCTTTCCAGTTTGAGATTCATGAGATCGGAAGACATGGGAATAAAATGGGTCAAACATCATTGGTAGATGTAGATAAAGATGATGATTTGGATTGGGTCTATGGAGCCAGGGGTCAAATGAATTGGTTTGAATATCAATCTGCTGATCAATGGGTTTATCACAATATCGGGGAAGGTGCCAGTACGGATGTGGGTGGATGCGCCATTGATGTAAATGAAGATGGCTGGATGGATTTCTTTGTAGGAACTGGTTGGTATAAAAATTCCGGTGAGCCGAAGACAAAAGGGTTCACAACAATTCCGGATGTCGGTGCCCTCTTTTGTCACGATAATGTGGCCACAGATGTGGATGGTGATGGTGTTTTAGACATTGTAGCACTGAGCAACCATCCCACAAACCCCCACATGGTTTGGTATAGGAAACCTGAAGATCCTTCATCAAAATGGGATAGTATCTACATTGCTGAGGGAATCCACGGAGGAATTGACCCTATGGGGTATGGAGATCTGGATAGTGACGGAGACATGGATCTTGTCAGGGGAGATGTCTGGTTTGAAAATGCTAACAGTTTAGGCACCAGGTGGATACCGCACAAGGAACTCATACCCAAAAATGGCAGCCGCCCGGATAAATATGGTCTGTGTCTGAAAAGTTGGGTGATTGATTTAGATCAGGATGGTGATCTGGACATCATTCAAACTGAAGCCGATACACCGGATGGAAGGGTGTTCTGGTTTGAAAATGATGATTTAAACTGGATATATCACGGCATCACGGCCGAAAGTACCAACCAGGACTTTCACTCATTGGTAGTGGCTGATCTGGACAATGATGGAGATGTTGATGTATTCTCAAGTGGTGGACCACTTTCCATCGATACCATGAAAGCCTTTATCTGGGAGAATCTGGACGGCTATGGTGGAGCATGGAAGGAGCATCTTATTTCAGAAGACATCCAGGGACATGAAGCCGTGGGAGGAGATGTGGATGGTGACGGAGACATCGATATTTGTACCAAGCCATGGAACGGCGATCTCCATCTATTTCTTGAAAATAAGTTGAAATAAAACCCAGAAGTCAATGCGTAAATACTTCCTCCTTACTACTTTTATTCTTCAGGTTTCGTTGTTATGCAGCCAGGACCTCAGGCTCCCAAAGGTCTTTGGCGATCATATGATACTGCAGCGTGAGTCGCCAGTTAGGGTTTGGGGATGGTCTTCACCAGGCAAGGAATTATCCGTAACCATCGATGGCCAAAGCGTCACTACACAGGCTGGGGAGGATGGTAAATGGGAATGCATGCTCCCGGCCCATAGCACTGGAGGACCCTATGAATTGATCATTTCGGGAGACAAGAAAGTACAATTTGAGGATGTGTGGTTTGGTGATGTTTGGATAGCCGGAGGACAGTCCAATATGGCCTGGAATCTCAAGTCTGAGGTTGACAACTGGCAGGAAGAAGTGGCGGATAGTGATTATCCACAGATAAGGTTTTTTACTGTCCCAAACGTCATTGCTTTTTCCCCCAAAGAAGATATTGACGGAGGCAGTTGGCTATTGGCCACTCCTCAAAATTCACCGGATTTTTCTGCTGTAGCCTGGTTTTTTGCCAAACATAACCACCTGGAGAAAGACGTGCCTGTCGGAATTATCGAGAGTAATTGGGGCGGCACACCAGCAGAATCCTGGACCTCCTCGGAAAGATTGCTGGAATTGAACGCTTATCGTGATGAAACAAAGAAAGTGTTAGAGCAAGGCATCGACTGGAAATCAAAACTTGAGGAGAATGAAAGGAACAACCAGGAAAGAAATAGGATTTTCAATAGTAAGGAGTTTCTGAATACCGGAGTCCAAAAGTCTAATTTTGATGATTCCTCCTGGGAAATCGTTCAACTTCCCAACCCCAAAGACTTTGATGATGTGGTTTGGTTGAGGAAACAGTTTGACTGGAAAGGATCTAAAAAGGATGCCAGACTTTCCCTGGGCAGACTTACCATTAATCAGACGATTTTTATCAATGGGAAGCAAATAGGAGGTTCATTGCACGGAAGGGTTGTAGAAATCCCGAGAGGGATGCTCAAAAAGAAGAATAATTTAATCGCAGTACGTCTGATCAATACCTGGAACAACATAGTGACCATTGGTATGGATCGTGAGTTGTGGATAGAAGACAATGACCAGAAGTTGGATCTTGCAGGAGATTGGAAATTTTCCAATACAATAGAACCATCAATACCGGAATACATCAGATACAGTCAATATCCGACAGTCCTATTCAATGGCATGATCAATCCCATTGCCGGGTATACCATTCAGGGAGCTATCTGGTACCAGGGGGAAAGCAATGCAGGGCGGCATGACGTTTATCATGAATTGTTTTCTACGATGATTCAGGACTGGAGGGCACGATGGCGTCAGGGAGACTTTCCTTTTCTGTTTGTCCAGTTAGCCAATTATATGGCTCGTCTTGATGAGCCATCAGACCCGGATTGGGCCAGACTAAGAGATGCACAGACCCAAACACTGGAACTTAAAAATACAGGTATGGCTGTAGCCATTGATATTGGCAATGAAGTCGATATCCATCCCAGGAATAAACAGGATGTGGGCAAAAGGCTTTGGTTAGCAGCAGATAAAGTAGCATTTGGAAATGACGTGGTTCATTCGGGGCCTGTCTATGAAAGTCATCAGACAAGAGAGGCTGAAGTTATTGTCACTTTTAATCAGGTTGGCTCCGGGTTGAAAGCAGCAGGTCCACAGATTACTGGTTTTGCTGTGGCGGGAAAAGACAGGAAGTATTACTGGGCAGAGGGTGAGGTTATAGCGGAGAATAAAATTTCTCTAACAAGTGATCATGTGAAGGAGCCGGTTCATGTTCGCTATGCCTGGTCTAATAATCCGGCTTGCAACCTGTACAATGAAGAGGGTTTGCCTGCAGTGCCCTTCAGGACCGACGATTGGCCACAAGAATAGGCGAAAAACGGAAAAGGATCGGCAAATACCGATCCTAACCCGATTTATCAACTATTACTAAAAATAGCTCAAAGCATCTTATTTCAAAAAGAATGTGATGTTGTTAAGAGCTAACAACATCACAATTTGGGTTAACTGATTTGAATCTCGAACGATTTCAGTCATGAGGTTTATAGTTCAATACTATAGATCAATTCTGATTAAAATTTGAAGCAGGAAAATATTTCACCACCAACCGAGAAATTTCCACCAGGCCAAACCAAAGGTGAGCCATATGGCAATATGATAAATTGATAACAGGAATCCTACTTTAAACCACCGGAGCAATGGAACATACCCTTGTCCGTAGTACATGATTTCCGGTCCCGAACTGTAATTTGTCAGACATCCACACAGTGTAGAAAATCCCGCAAACAAAGCAGCCATCGTCAGGGGTGGGATAGAATAGGCCATGGCGATGGCAAAGAATCCACCAATGAAAGCGGCAATATGTCCGGTAAGCATGGAGAACAGGTACATAGAATAGAAGTAAATAAGGGCCAGGAGCACCATCAACAACAGGGGATCAACCGGCGGCATGGCTGCGGAAACAGAAGTGGAGAACCACTCTACAAATCCGTAATCTTTTAGCAGGTTAGCCATGGTCAGCAATCCGCCCAGCCAGATAAGTGCATCCCAGGCTCCTGAAGTACGGATCATTTTATCCCAGCTGTAAGTCCCGGAAAGAAACAATGTACATACCCCAATCCAGGCTACCAGGCTGGTGCCCATACCATGCAATTTTGAGGTTGTCCAGAGGGCAATAAGAAAAATGAAAATGCCGCACATCCATTTTTCGGAGGTTTTCCATTTACCCAGTGCCTTATATTGTTGTTTTACCTGTTTTTGCACCTCACGAGTGTCTCTAAGATCAGGTTTTGAAAACTGATAAATGAAAAGGGGTAAGCCTGCTAAACTGATCAGCCCCGGGACAATGGTCCCCGTAGCCCAGGTGATCCAGTCAAAGTTGATTTTGAGAATTTCCCCTGCTGCTTCGGATAATAAAGGGTTAGCCGCCATCCCGGTAAGAAACATACCCGCGGTCACGAGGTTGGCTTGTCCACCAACAAGACTTATATAAGCTCCGGCCCTGTCGGGCAACTTATCCGGATAGCTACCCAATGCTTCAGACAATGATTGAGCAATGGGTGCATGGATACCCGCACCACGAGCCGTATTGGAAGGTACCACTGGTCCAAGAATCAATTCGGACCCGCAAAGGCCGTAGGCAATCCCAAAGATGTTTTTACCCAACTTAGAAATTAAAAACAGGGCAATCCGATGTCCAAATCCGGAATTCAGCACCGCTCCTGAGATCAGGAACGCTGCTACTACCAGCCAGACTGTACTGTTACCAAAACCTACCAGTGCCTGATCCAGTGAGATCGTTCCTGTGATAATCAATGAGATCAACCCTAGCAAAACCATTGGGGCCATCGGCAAGGGTCGCAAGAGAAAGCTGACAATCACGGCAATAAACACGGCAAATACTTCCTGTCCGTCCCTGGGGATTTCTGCTGATATGGGATAATACCAAAGGACAATGCCCACTACGACACAAATGAAGATGCGAAAAAGGGGTGATTGAGTCATTTTATAAAATCTGGGTCTCCAATATACTGGATAGATAGAAAAAATCAGGGGAAATCAGGTATTGGCAGGACAATATTGTGAAAAAACCAGGATTATTTGGATAAGAGATTATTGATCAATTTATCTTAACAAGATTAACCTGACTTAAGAAATGATGAAACCCCATGTTACTCCATATTTTCTTATTATTTGTTTCTCCCTGATCTTCGTAAGCTGCAGCCAAAAAGATAAGTTTATCAACTGGGATTCGTACCTGGGATCCAAAGCCAGCGAACAATTCTCCAATGCTGATCAGATTACCCGGAAAAATGTAGCTCAACTGGAAGTAGTGTGGGAGTATCATTCCGGGGATGCACACCCCAAAGGACGTTCCCAGATTCAATGTAATCCGCTGGTGATTGATGGGGTGTTATATGGGAGTTCACCCATACTGAAATTCTTTGCACTTGATGCAAAAACAGGAAAAGAAATATGGAGATTTGATCCATTTGAGGGCGGAGGCAGTCCGTCTGGCTTAGGTGTAAACAGAGGTTTGGTCTCCTGGAAAAAAGACGGTGATCATAGACTTTTGCTTACAGTAGGTAAATTCCTTTACAGTCTGGACATTGAGTCCGGACAACCAATCCTTTCTTTCGGAGATTCAGGAAAAGTGGATTTGAAGAAGGGTCTGGGCCGCAATGTGGATGATCGTACGATCCTTGGCAATACGCCGGGAGTGATTTATCAGGATCTGTACATTTTGGGTGCCCGGGTGGATGAATCCGGTGGCGCAGCTCCCGGACATATCAGGGCATACAATGTTATCAGCGGAGAAATGGAATGGATTTTTCATACCATTCCACATCCGGGTGAGTTCGGACATGATACCTGGCCTGAGGATGCCTGGCAAACCATTGGAGGCGCCAACTCCTGGGCGGGCATGAGTGTAGATGAGGAGCGAGGCGTTTTATATGTGCCTACAGGTTCAGCTTCCTATGATTTTTATGGGGCCGACAGAGAAGGTCAGAATCTGTTTGCCAATTGTGTGATTGCACTCAATGCTAAAACGGGCGAACGTATTTGGCACTATCAGACCACCCATCATGACATTTGGGACCGGGATCTTCCGGCACCCCCGGTTTTGGGTACGATTAAAGTGGAAGGTAAAGATCGTGACGTGGTGATGCAGGCTTCCAAGCAAGGGTATTTATATGTGCTGGATAGGGATACGGGGGAACCTGTTTTTCCTGTGGAAGAGGTGCCGGTGCCACAGGATGCGCTGCCAGGTGAGCATCCCTGGCCTACACAACCTATCCCGGTTAAGCCCCCACCGTTTACACGGATTAACTTTGGATTGGAAGACGCTACGAATATCTCTGATTCCGCAAATCAATATGTGGTAGAAAGGCTCAAAAAGATCAGGTATCAGCATGAATATGACCCGCCATCCATGGAGGGCACGCTGATATTTCCGGGATATGATGGAGGTGCCGAATGGGGAGGTGCAGCCTTTAACCCTCAGTCGAATACCTTGTTTATCAATGCGAATCATGTACCCTGGATCATGACCATGGTAGAAGTAGAAGAAAATCCGGAAACGAATATTGGCAGGGGAATGGCACTCTATAAGCAAAATTGCGCCAGCTGTCATGGGGTAGATTTGAATGGTGGAGAATTCATGGGGAAAATACCATCGTTGGTGGATTTAAAACAACGGATTACAATTGATGCGTTCGATTCATTAATCAAAAGCGGAAGAAATGCAATGCCATCCTTTGCATGGCTGAAACAAGTTCAAATCGATGACATTGCTGCCTATCTTCTACAATTGGAAGAGGTAAAATCTTCAGGAGAAGCAGCATCAAAATCGGTTTCCTATCGCAGTACAGGTTATCACAAATTTTATGATCAGGAAGGCTATCTCGCAATCAAGCCACCATGGGGCACACTGACAGCCATGGATATGGACAATGCTTCTATCAAATGGCAGGTAGTATTGGGCGAACATGAAGAACTCACAAAACGCGGTATACCGCTGACCGGTACTCAAAACTACGGTGGACCAGCCATTACCTCAAATGGATTGCTATTCATCGCCTCTACCAGTGATGCACGAATCCGATGCTTTGACCAGGAAGATGGTAGTCTCTTGTGGGAGGCAAATCTTCCTGCCGCGGGGTATGCCACACCGAGTATTTATGAAATTGACGGCAGGCAGTTTATTGTGATAGCCTGCGGGGGAGGTAAGCTCGGCTCGAAATCAGGCGATAGTTATCTGGCTTTTGCGCTTTCAGAAGAATAACCAATCACTAACGGTATGAATACTCAGAAAGAGGAGTAAAATGCGGACTATCTTATTAAAAACCTTCATTGAACCTAACAAGTACTACTAATTGCGATTTATTAGAATAATACTATAAATCCTTTTGTGTATATCCCGCTAAAGCGAGTGATTATTGAGGTTAAAAAGCCATATATGGGGCTTCAATTTCCGATCAACACATTCATGGCAAAGACAAAGCATGTTCATAGTCGTTCACGAACGTGTTCGTGAACGTTCATCAACAGCATCGTCGGCGCTCATCAACACGTTCATGATTTCAGTAGAGAAAACAGGCCTTTTTGGGCTAAAAACGCACACTTTTCAGCTGTCCACCAGAAACTTAGTAGCTCAAAGCTTCTGGTCTCTCAGGTTTTGCTTATATGGTGTTGTTAGATAGGTTATCAACTTGTAAAAGTACAATTTGGATATTTGTTCTACTTTAAGTTGAACTCGAGAGAGGCGGAGAAACAGGAATGGATGTGTAGAGCATACCAACCAATTTTTTAGTGCCATCGATGCTTTTCTCTCCTTGGGTAAAGGTGACCTCCCGACATTAACTTGAAAATTAATAACTAAGAATTACCCTGGTGAATCCTTACTTAATAGCCGTTTTTTTACTCAAGTGATCAAAAGTTAAATACAGTTTGTGGAGGTCCTTTTCGTAAATGTATTTCACTCTTAAGTTGAAGTGTTCGACAATCTTTTTCACCAGAGATAAGCCGAGTCCCGTAGACTCTGAGGTGTCACCGGTTTTTTGAAACCTGTCAAACATCTGTTCTGTGGGGTTCACTGGGGGTGTGCCGGTATTTTCGATGAGAAGCTCTACATCCTTAAGTACTATATTGATCAGCCCATCTTTGATGTTGTGCTTGATTGCATTGTTGATCAGGTTGGTGATGAGAATGCTGGTCAGTTCACTATTGAGCTCCAGCTCCGGTTCGCCATAATAGGTGGTTTTTAACCGGAGATTTTTGATAGCAATTAATTCTTCAAAATCTTCCAGCTTATTTTCAATGACCGCTTTTAAGTTGATCGGTTCTTTTTTGATGTATTGATTGTTGTCGATCCTTGAAATCAGGGAGAGCCCTGTTTTTAATCGGGAAAGACGACCGGCTGCTTCATAGATCTTTCCGATATCCTCCAACTGTTCTTTGCTGAGGTTCTCCTGTAGCAGTGATTCAGCCTTGTTTCTAATGATCGCCAGTGGAGTCTGTATTTCATGGGAGGTGTTTTCAGTAAACTCTTTCAGACTGTTGTAATCCTTGATGGATTGTTTGATCATGTCATTGAGCACCTGATTGAGTTTTTTAAATTCATCTACCCTTGAGTCGAAGGTGTATTCACCTTGCCTGATCCTCCGGGGACTGGTAATATCAAAAGCTTTGAGATGATCAAGCAGATATTCAAATGGAGCCCAGAGTTTTCTGAGGACAACTTTATTGATTAGTATAAGTACCAGGATGATCAGACCACCCATTCCAATCATGATCTGCCCGACACCTGATATGAGGTCCATATTCGGCACCAGAGACTTGCTGATGGTAATCTTATGATTTTTACCATTGATGTGTTCAGTAAAGATTAACACCCTGAAAGGCAGTATTTCCTCTTCATAAGGCTCAAAATAAGCTGTGTCTATCATCAGATCCCCAATGATTGAGTCTGCAGGAAAAGGGGCGATTGTTATTCGGTCTCCAACGTTGAGAAAATGTCTTTCTCCTAATCCGGGATTTGCTTGAATCTCACTGAGTATCTGTTCTTTTTCAGCAAAGAGCTTTCTGTTAAATTCATTGTTGATAATTGACCTTAGGATAAAAAAAGCTGCCAGGCTGCTGATGAGAATTACCGCTCCGATGGAGATCAGGTAAAGTCTGTTGGTAATGGCGAGCAGTTTCATCCGGAAGTTGTTTTAAGATGGTTTTACAAACTTATAGCCAATCCCATAGATGGTTTTGATATAGTAGCCACCACCTTTCGCGGATATCTTTTTCCGCAGGTTTTTAAGGTGAGAATAGATGAAATCGTAAGAATCTGCCATGTCCATTTCATCACCCCAGAGGTGCTCGGCGATTGATTCTTTGGTGATTAGTCTGTTTGGGTTGGAGATGAAATAGAGTAAAAGGTCAAATTCCTTTTTTGTGAGGGTAAGTGCTTCCCCATTCACGGCCACCTGATGGT
Organism: Cyclobacteriaceae bacterium; assembly: GCA_965228595.1. Taxonomy (GTDB): domain Bacteria; phylum Bacteroidota; class Bacteroidia; order Cytophagales; family Cyclobacteriaceae; genus UBA7330. Next base: position 3,860,042 of record OZ245828.1, read on the forward strand.
CGTATGGGTTGATGACTATTTTGTCAAATATGATTTCGTTCTGAGCATCAAAATTCCTTCTTCTGATGATAGCTTTGACTCTGGCATTGAGCTCAGAAAGGTCGAAAGGCTTGATTATATAGTCGTCTGCCCCAATTTCCAGTCCGGAAATACGATCCTGGACGGCATTTCTTGCCGAAACAATGATGATCCCTGACCGGGACTTTCTTTCCTTCAGCTTTTTGATGATATCCAGACCACTCCCGTCGGGAAGAGTAATGTCTACAATGAGGCAGTCATAAGAATATAACCAGGCCTTTTCGCTTGCTTCTTCAAGGTTTTTGGCCCACTCACAGTGGTAACCTTCCTTTTCAAGATATTTTAGGGTCGTTTCAGCTAATGAGATTTCATCTTCAATGAGAAGAATATTCATTCAGCTAATATAAGTCCCTAGCTTGTCATTTCCTGCTCTTCTTCGATCGAAGCAATTGAGAATTCTTTCACTTCCTGATGCCCACAATAGGAGCAATTGTAATGTTTTTTCAATAATCCTTCGGTTCGGTAGCCAGGTGATTGTTCCAATTCCTCTTTGTATTCCTTCAGTGTTCTGAAGTTACAATTTGGACAAATAAGAGACTGCAATTGACCATCATACCTTTCAATTTCCTTATAGCCGGTTTCTTCGTCCACCCACACATCATAGTCATAGACGTGGTTGGTCTCATGGTCCATCATCTCCTGAGTCAGGTGAATATCTTCCTCACGTTCAGTCAAAACGACCATTTCTTTACCGGATTTTGGAGAGATCTTCCTCTTAAACCGGATTCGGCTCATCTTTTTCTCCAGGAAAAAAGGATAATAGAACTTCAAATACTGCTGAATGCCAAACCCAATGGCAAAACTGATAGCACCGGAAATGAAGCCCACATACACAAATTCATACAACCTTACCGAACCCAGAACACTTGCTAATCCATCGAAAAGAAAAAAGGCTAAGCCAAAGGAGAAAATGGTATTTGCAATCTTGTACCATTTGATCTCATACTTTCCGATAAAATCATGTCGCTTGTTTCGCTTGCTGATCGAAACTGACCTAAGATTGTAGAATAATACAATCAAGAGTGCAATTGCTAAACCAGCAATTCCTGCAAATTGTACGATTTGCAGCCAAAAATCACTTGCTGAAGTCATAAGTATAGGTTGTTTATTGTTTTTACAAAACAAAGCATAAAATCTGTAGAAAATCTGGATTTTTAACCCAGATTTATAATTTGTTTGATAATGGAACATTCCATTTCAGGAAATTTTAATAAAGTAATTATATCTTTCGGGGATGGATTCATTAACCCAAGCCCCCTTTTGGCCATTCATGGTCTTACTTATTGGTATTATTTCAGTCATCTTAGGTATCTCTAAATTCAGGTTTCACCCCTTTATCGCGATGATGGTCTCTGCAGTGGTCGTCGGGCTCATTTCGGCCCCGTTTGAAGGTATGGAAGGCAACCACCTTGTCAATGCCATTGAGCTTCCAATGGTGGAATTTGGAAGTATTACAGGTAAAATAGCCTGGGTCATTGCACTTGCAGCCATCATAGGTACTGCCATGATGGAGAGTGGTGCAGCCGTTAAAATTGTTAACACGTTAACCACTGCATTTGGTGAAAAGAATGGCGCGATCGCCCTGCTCCTGAGCGGGTTTATTCTTTCTATCCCGGTGTTTTTTGATACGGTATTCTTTCTACTCATACCGGTGATCATTGCTTTTGCTTCAAAAACAGGAAAAAACTACATACTTTATATCCTGGCTGCCGGAGGAGCTGCTGCAATAGCGCACTCTACCATCCCACCGACGCCGGGCCCGTTGGTAGTCGCAGAAGTAATGAATATAGATCTTGGCGTAACAATCCTTGCTGGGATAGGGATAGGGATTCTTCCGGCTGTCGTATCCTATTATGTAGCTCACAGGATTAACAAAAAGATCGAAATACCTATTCGGGTTCCACACCCAGAAATGAATAGTGAAGGCAATGGACCTTCTTTGCTTGCTTCTACATTGCCGATAGTAGTTCCTATTATCCTTATTAGTCTCACATCTATCCTTCAGGTAGCGAATGTTGCAATTCCGGAATGGGTGAGTTTCCTGGGTAATAAAAATATTGCGATGTCAATAGGTACGGTCTTAGCCATTACTACCTGGGTACAACAAAAAAAGCTGAACAAGGAATCCCTTTGGCAAGGAATCGGCAAACCGCTGGAAATAGCCGGTATCATCATCCTCATTACAGGAGCAGGTGGTGCTTTCGGGGCGATGATCAAGCATAGTGGCATTGGTGATGCCATTGAGATGGCAACCGCCGACTTCCATATTCATTATGTGCTGCTGGCCTGGTTGATTTCAGCAGCCATTAAGACGGCCCAGGGGTCAAGTACGGTTGCCTTGATAACTACGTCGGGGATTATGTATGCCATCGTAGGCAATGGAGCAGACCTTCCTTATCACCCTGTGTATATCTTGTTATCAATTGGTTTTGGAGGGATTTTCATCTCCTGGATGAACGACAGTGGCTTTTGGGTGGTAGCCAAAATGAGTGGGATGACCGAAAAAGAGGCGTTAAAAACATTTACTGTAACATTGGCCATAGCCTCTTTGGTCGGGGTGGCTGAGCTTATTTTGCTTTCTTACATATTGCCGCTCAAGTAGTACGTGATGAAGTGGCCAACTTCTGTCAATTACCTGTTTTGTATCTGGGTGGGAGCAACGCTGTTTTTACCGGGCTGCTCTTCAGACATTTCTCCTCCACTTAGTCCCGAAGAAGCGTTGCGATCCTTTCAGCTTGCACCAGGACTTAAAATTGAGTTGGTGGCTGCCGAGCCATTGGTCCAGGAACCTGTCGTGATCCAATTTGATAGGAATGGAAGACTTTGGGTCGCTGAGATGCGGGGCTTCATGCAGGATATCGATGGAACAGATGAAACCGCACCCATTGGCAGAATATCTGTATTGCTGGATGACAATGGGGATGGAAAAATGGATCGGAGTATCGTCTTTGCTGACAGTCTGGTATTGCCCCGCTCCATTGCATTTGTAGAGGATGGTGTATTGATTGCCGAAGATGAACCCCTTTGGTTATACCAGGATCTGGATGGCGACCTGAAGGCTGATCAGCGGTTTTTGATTGATTCGGCTTACGCAAAAAAAGGCATAGTAGAACACGCTCCGAACGGATTGCTTACGGGCCATGACGGATGGTTATATAATGCCAAGTCAGATCATAGGTATAAAAAGATTGATGGTGATTGGGTTAAAGAAAAGACAGAATTCAGGGGGCAATGGGGTATCAGCAAAGACGATGTGGGCAGACTTTATTACAACTACAACTGGTCACAGCTTCATGCAGACCTTATACCGCCAAATTATCTTAACAGGAACCCTCATCATCACCCAACAACCGGTATTGATGTAGGGCTTACGGTAAATCGAAGTGTGTTTCCGGTCCGACCTAACCTGGCGGCCAACCGGGGATACTTACCTGAGACGCTGGATGCAGAAGGAAAGATCAAGGAATTTACGTCGGCGTGCTCGCCATTTGTTTATCGAGGGGATTTGCTACCAAAGGAATATCTGGGGAATGCCTTTGTATGTGAACCCGTGGGAAACCTGATTAAAAGGAATTTGGTGGTAGAAACATCATATAATCTCCATGCTGAATATGCTTATGATAGTACAGAATTTCTGGCATCAACGGATGAACGCTTTCGTCCTGTAGCACTTACTTCCGGTCCGGATGGCGCATTATATATAGCAGATATGTATCACGGCATCATTGAGCATGGTATTTATATGACAGAGTACTTGAGAGAAGTGACACTGGAAAGGAAACTCACCAGTCCCATTCATTGTGGAAGGATATGGAGGATAGTACCGGAGAAGCATCGACAAATTCCGAATATCGATCTGGAATCACTTAATACATCTGATTTGATATCGCTATTGGATCACAGGAATGGCTGGTACAGGGATCAGGCTCAGCTGTTGATCATAGAGAGAAATGATCAACAGACAGTAGAATTGCTCATCCATAAAGCCAGGGATCAATCTACGAATTATACAGCCAGGATTCATGCGCTTTGGACACTTTTTGAAATGGGGGTCAACAGCGCTGAGGTCTATTTGGATGCATTGGAGGATAGAAATAGTCACGTGCAGGCATTGGCTATCCGGTTGTTGGAAAGTTTAGTGGGTACTGGAGCTATTCATTCAGGTGAGTTCTCACAAAAGTTGTTTGAATTAGCAGTCGAGAACGACCCCATTGTTCATCTGCAGGTATCTCTAAGTGCCTCCGTGCTGGACGCAAGGCTCCGTCAGGAAGTCCTTAGGTTAATTGTTGGTAAACATTATGATGAACCGCTCATCAGGGATGCGGTACTTAGCAGTCTGACCGATTCTGAGTATGACTTTTTGCGGACATTGATGGACCAGAAGGATTGGGATTTCGCTGACCCAGGAAAGTCAATAATGATTGAAATGCTGGCATCCGCTATTACTAAAAAGGCCCATGCACATGAGTTAACCTGGTTGATAGGGTACCTTGAACAGTCTGATGGGGTTATTTCCTGGAAGCAAAAAGCCATTCTGGAGGGGATGAGCCTTGCTGCAATGGAGGGAAATCCAATAGCTATCAAATTAACCAAACAACCCGGACTATTTTCAAAGCTCATTGCATATGAAGAGACCTATAGGGATAAGATTCAAATGCTTACCGGATTATTCGACTGGCCCGGGAAACCTGTTTCTCGAACAGAAAATGATTCTTTAACCATCAAGGTGGATCCTGAGCAGTATGCTTATGGACGCAAACAGTATTTAAATATTTGTGCGGGATGTCATGGGAATGATGGCAAAGGCCTGAATCGTTTTGGACCACCTCTAAGAAATTCCGAATGGGTATTGGGGTCTGAAAAAAGGTTGGCATTGTTACTCATTCATGGCATGCAGGGACCAGTGATTGTAGCAGGAAAAGAATATGATGCTCCGGACATTTTACCTGAAATGCCATCATTTTCTGTGTTTGATGACGGAAAAATAGCGGCCATAATGACTTATATTCGTAATGAGTGGGGACACAAAGCCGATCCTGTGTCAGGAAGAACGGTGGCCGGATACAGGGTAAGAGCACAGGGCAAGATGACTCCATGGACTGCGGAAGAGCTGATGGAGGTTTCCGATTAGTATTTGAATGAGCACATGAAAAGAAGAACATTTATTTCAAAGACGGCAGCAGCTACTTCAATGATGACACTCCCAAATTTGGCCATCCCCGACTTTCTGAAAAATGAACGGATGGGAATGTCCCAGGCTACCTATGCTGTAAGGTGGAAGAATAAGGAAAATGTGGCTGCATATCCTTCGTTTGAGAATGCCCTGGACGTCATTGATCACTGTATTGAAATCAAAGCCGGTGGATCCCAGTTGGGTGTTGGCGGATGGACCAAAGCTTTTGCGAAAGAAGTACGAAAGAAGTGTGAGACGCACGGGTTATTTTTCGAAGGTCAGATTCGGTTGCCACAGGAAAATGAAGACATATCAAGGTTTGAGAATGATTTGATAGCCAGCAAGGAAGCCGGTGCAACAATCAACAGGACGGCTTGTCTGGGGGGTAGGAGGTATGTGAATTTTGAGACGAGGGAAGCATTCATTCAATTCAGGGAAAAGTCATTGAAGGCCATTGAGGCCGCCGAACCAATACTTAGAAAGCATAAAATGAAACTGGCCATTGAGAATCATAAAGACTGGCGAGCGGATGAACTGGTGGAGATCATCAAGCGGTTTGACAGTGAGTGGATCGGAGTGACACTCGATACGGGAAACAATATTTCTTTTATGGAGGACCCGATGTACGTCATTGAAACTTTGGCCCCATATGCCTTTTCTACCCACATCAAAGACATGGCTTATGGCATGTACGAAGACGGAATCCTTTTGTCGGAAGTTCCCCTGGGAGAGGGTGTAGTTGACCTTAAGCGGGCCATCAGCTTATGCAAGGAGTACAATCCAACGATTACTTTCAACCTGGAGATGATTACCCGTGATCCGTTAAAGGTGCCTTGTCTCACTGAGGATTATTGGGCTACATTTGATCATCCTTATTCAGGCAGGGAGTTGGCCAACATATTAAAGAAAGCTAAAGAAGCAAGTTTCGATCTGCCGACCACCTCTGACAAGGATATGGCTGAAACTCTGGAATTTGAAGAATTAAATAACCTCATATCCCTTAGGTACGCTGAGCAGAGCCTGGGATTATCCTAAAAACTGAAACAATGTCAAACAAAAAATTACCCGGAATTAAATTATTTGATCTGAAAGGAAAGGTCGCAGTGATCACAGGTGGATCCAAAGGATTGGGGCTTGCCATGGGCCAGGCACTGGCATCGGCAGGAGCCGACATCGTGCTGGTAAATCGAAACAAGGAAGAAGGGCAGGAGTCGGCTGACTTTATCCAATCAAATTTTGGAGTGAAAGCCATCTCAATATCAGGTGACGTAACATCAAAAAAGGATATGGAGGCGATGGCTAAATCAACTGTTGATCAGTTTGGAAAGATCGATATCCTGATCAACAGTGCCGGGATCAATATCCGGGGGGCGATAGATGAGCTTACGTTGGAGGACTTCCAAAAGGTAATGGATGTGAACGTAACAGGTACCTGGCTGGCAAGTAAGGCAGTGGTGCCTCATATGAAAAAGGCAAAAGCAGGAAAAATCATCAACCTTGCCAGTACATTGGGTTTGGTTGGGCTCGCTAACCGAACACCATACACCTCCAGTAAGGGAGCCGTGGTGCAGATGACCCGAGCTCTTGGTCTGGAGTTAGCTCCATATAATATCAATGTAAATGGTGTGTGTCCCGGTCCTTTCCTCACAGAAATGAATTTACCCATTGCTGAGTCGGAGGAGGCAAAGAATTTTATCGTTGGAGCCACTGCACTTGGCCGGTGGGGAGAGCTTGAAGAGATCCAGGGAGTGGCTATATATCTGGCCAGTGATGCTGCCAGCTACATGGTTGGAGAATTGATTACCGTAGATGGCGGTTGGGTTGCTAAGTAAAATTGGGTTGCTAAATAAAGTAAAAATGAAAAAGATATTAGTTGTATTAAGTGTTCTTTGGACTGCCCAGCTAAATGCTCAAAGCAAAATAATTGCTGAAGGAGCCTCTTTGGTTCAGGTAGCAACAGGTTTTTCCTTTACAGAAGGACCGGCTGTAGATCCGCAGGGAAAAGTTTATTTTACAGATCAGCCAAATGACCGTATTCATGTGTGGGAATCCGGAAGAGGTGTCACATTATTCCTTGAGGGTACTGGCCGGTCTAATGGACTTTACTTTGACAACCTGGGAAATCTCCTTGCATGTGCAGACGAGAAAAATGAATTGTGGGAATTTGACAGACTGAAAAATCACAAAGTGATATTGACAGACTTTGAGGGGAAGAAACTCAATGGGCCGAATGATTTGTGGGTAGACCAAAAGGGAGGAATATATTTTACGGATCCTTTTTACAAAAGGAAATACTGGGATCGTGAAGAAAAGGAGATCGAAGAAGAGCGTGTATATTACCTGCATCCGGGATATGAGAAGGTATCTGTGGTGGCTGATGGATTTGTTCGCCCCAATGGGATTGTTGGAACGCCTGATGGAAAGCGCCTGTACGTGGCAGACATTGGAGATAAAAAAACCTATTTGTTTAATGTCGAAGAGGATGGTAAGCTTTCTGAAAAACAACTTTTTGCTGACATGGGCTCCGATGGTATGACGATTGATGACCAGGGCAATATCTACCTTACAGGGAAGGGGGTGACGGTTTTCAATAAAAAAGGAAAAAAAATTGAACAGATTGATGTAGATGAAAACTGGACTGCCAATATTTGCTTTGGCGGGCCAAACCAGTCAACATTATTTATAACAGCCTCTAAATCAGTTTACACCCTGGGTATGAAAGTAAAGGGAGTTCGCTGATTTTAAACCTAAAAAGATGAACAAAAAAATCCTCTATTATTCTATAGTTGTTGCCGTGTCCGGATTCCTGTTTGGTTTTGATACAGTCGTGATCTCAGGAGCTAATCTCCCCATCAAGGAATTGTGGCAGACCTCGGACTTCTTTCACGGACTTTTTATCATGTCCATGGCCCTCTGGGGCACGGTGATTGGTGCACTCTTTGGAGGCATCCCTTGCGATAAGTATGGAAGGAAGGTCACACTTATATGGATTGGGATTTTGTATTTGGTTTCAGCGCTTGGGTCTGCCCTGGCTACTGATCCATATATGTTTTCTATTTTTAGGTTTATCGGTGGCCTGGGTGTTGGCGCCTCTTCTATTGCTGCACCGATGTATACCTCAGAGATTGCCACTCCAAAAGACAGGGGAAAGCTCGTAGCGCTTTACCAGTTTTTCCTGGTATTTGGGATCCTTGTCGCTTTCATTTCCAACTTCTTACTCAAAGGAGTAGGAGGGGCCAATGACTGGCGATGGATGTTGGGTGTTGAAGCGATACCAGCTGCGATCTACACCATCCTGATTTTTGGTGTGCCCAAGAGTCCACGATGGATGCTGTTACACAAAGGTGATGAGCAGGAAGCTTTCAGAATATTAAGACTTTCTGCATCCGAGGAAGAGGCTAGGCGGATGTTGGAAGAGATCAAGGAAGACCGCGCAGATACCAGTAAAGGTGCTGATAATATTTTTTCTAAAAAATACAGTACACCCTTGTTGCTGGCATTTCTTATTGCATTCTTTAATCAACTCTCCGGGATCAATTTTGTGCTGTATTACGCACCGGAAATTTTGGAGAAGGCGGGATTTGCTACGGCAGATTCACTATTGAGCTCGATATCTATTGGTTTGGTCAATTTGATTTTCACCATGGCTGGACTCTATCTGATTGACAGGGCTGGTCGGCGTCTCCTGATGTACATAGGCTCGGTAGGTTATATCATTAGCCTGGCCATGGTATCTTATGCGTTTTTAGCTGAGCAAAGTGCCAATTTTAAATTGGTTTTCATCCTGACCTTTATCGCCAGTCATGCCATTGGTCAAGGGGCCGTGATATGGGTATTTATCTCAGAGATCTTCCCCAATAGGGTGAGGGCTTACGGGCAATCCTGGGGATGTGGTACGCATTGGGTGTTTGCTGCATTGATCACCCTGTTTGGTTCGGTCCTTATCAACGCATTGGAACCCTGGATCGTCTTTGCCATTTTTGCTGGTTTTATGATCCTTCAATTGGCCTTTGTACGGTTCCTGATGCCGGAAACAAAAGGTATTTCCCTGGAGGACCTGGAAAGGCAGCTTATAAAATAGAAGCAAACCAGACTTTGTGGTTTTGGCAACCTTGCTTATTTTACCTGTAGAAACCTATCAATGTCATTATGCCATGTAGAGTAGGGATCACTACAGATCCGGCAAAACGCAAATCCTATTGGGAATCTCAGGTTATTGGACTCAAAAACTGGAAGATCCTTGCATCGTATAATGCAAAATCGAAAGCTCTTGAGCATGAGAAGCGATATGCTGAAAGATATGGGTGCAAGCTAAGTTTAGGAGGTGTGGACGGAAAGGGGTCGTGGAGTGTTTACAGGTTTGAATATGTCCGGGTAAAGCCTGAAAAGAAAGTGAAATTCTGATTTTTTATTATTAACCCTTTCGCTCATTCACAATCGATTTTGGTGAGTGAAGAGCCTTGTTTAATTTTTATTAAGACTATGAGAGTACTGTTATTCATTTTTACCGTTTCGGTGACATTTACTTGCTTTTCGCAAAAGGTTAAGTCAGAAAACGTGATACTGATCACTCTGGATGGATTGAGGTGGCAGGAGGTATTTGGAGGAGCCGACTCATTACTTGTTGATGATTCCGGCTATGTGGAAGATCCCGATGATCTTACCAGAGAATACTGGAATACGGATCCTGTAGTAAGGAGAGAAACCCTGATGCCATTCTTTTGGAATACTTTAGTCAAAGAAGGACAGCTCTATGGCAACAGGAACCTGGGTAATAAGGTAAACTGTAGCAACACGATGAAGTTTTCATATCCCGGGTATAATGAGATCCTTTCTGGTTTTGCTGATGATGAAAGAATCAATAGCAACAGCAAGATCCCTAATCCTAACGTGACCGTACTCGAGTACTTAAATCAGCAAAAGGGTATTAAAGGAAAAGTGTATGCTTTTGGGTCATGGGACGTATTCCCATACATCGTAAATGAGGAACGAAGTGGAATACCGGTAAATGCAGGATTCGAAAAGGAAGTAGGAACTGACCTCACCGAGAAAGAAATGATCCTGAATGATCTGCAGGATGAAATCAGAAGCCCCTGGGGTGGAGTGAGACTGGATGTGTTTACCCACCATTATGCCTTGGAGTGTCTGATGAAAAAGAAGCCCAAAGTATTATACATCGCCTATGGGGAGACAGATGATTATGCCCATGGTGGTAAATATGATCAATATTTGTGGTCGGCTACTCAAACAGATGATTATATCAGGGAAATATGGGAATATGTTCAATCTGATGAAAATTATAAAAACAAGACTTCCATTATCATTACTACAGATCACGGCAGGGGAACCAACCCTAAAGATACCTGGAGAAGTCATGGTGGCAGTGTGCCTATCTCAGACCAGATCTGGATTGGAATCATCGGGCCAGATACACCTGCAACCGGAGTGATGACCGGAGTCAAGCAATATTATCAAAATCAGGTGGCCAGGACTGTAGCTCATTTCCTGGGTGTAAAATATGATCAACCCAAAGCGGGACCGGTCATTAAAGAAGCTCTAAAATAGTCTATAATAAAAAAGCCAGGACCTGAGTCCTGGCTTCTAGTTTTGACTGGCAAATCACCACATCATATCATAATAATCCTCTTTCACGGTGAACTGAACAGGTAAAACCACCCACTCAGCTACCGGTATTCCACCCACTTTTGCTGGCACCCAATCACCCGACGTCGACTGGATGGCTTTCTCGGTTTGATTTTTCATCATTTTAACCTGGATGTTGTCTTTATCTTCGAAATTGCTGGTAAAGATTACATCCCCAATTTCTCCTTCATCATTTACCACAAATTTGGCAAATAGTGTTCCTTCCAGATTTTCAGGCGCTCCATTTATTTTTGGATAATCTATTTTAGAGCGAAGGTCCTGATTGAACTCATCTAAACCATCTTTGGGCCTGGGCTCCGTCTCAGTCACATAAAATACCCCTGTTCTATTGGAACGATTGAGAATTTCATTTTCCAACTCTGCGATATCCAGTAAATATACCTCAAGACGTTTCTTTGCTTTTTCATCGCTTAAACCTTGAATGGTTACGGCATCTATCTGGTCTCCACTATGGATATACTCGTAGGAGATGTATGGATGTTTTTCAAAGATGGTATAAGTCTTTATATAAAGATTTTCTATTTCATCTTGAATTTCTTCCATCTCTGAGTAATCTGTGGATTGGCTCATTGCTGGTTGCATCAAGAATAATCCGAATAATGTGAATGCTAAAGTGTTTGCTATAAATTGTTTAGTCTTCATAATATTCATAAGTTTAATTAACAATTTTAAACAGTTATAGGTAGTAATATATAACTTGCTTATTATTAATAAGTTAACTTCTATTATTGTCAACAGGAGTACCCGTTAAATTGTTATTTTTAATTAAGATTTTTTTGTTCAACGGTAAACATTCATGTCCTGCAATGAAGAACTATGCTTCATCTATGCTTCTAGTGTTATTTATGTTTTCCTGTGGGTCTACAAGGCAATCTGGTGGATATCAGAAAGATGCTTCAAGCGTTACAAGTGATGAGTCCTTTACTACTGAGACATCAATTGCGACATCATCCATTCTTGAAATCAAAATGTGCTCCTTTAATATCAAGTTCGTGGGACTGTACAAAAGGAAGGATCATGCTGCTTTGGCTGATATACTGAAGGGATATGACCTGGTATTGATCCAGGAGCTTGTAAGCCCACCAACCGATGGTCATTATCCTGACGGCACCTCCTATGATGCTGATCCCGAAGCCAAAGCGTTTATAGATGCTATGGTATCTCATGGATTTGAATACAGGCTTTCTGAAGAGGATTCAGGCACCAATGAAGACATTCACAGCAATTCTTCCTCGACTGAGTGGTTTATCGTTTTTTACAAACCTGATATGTTGCTTGTGGACGATCAGCTCATCACGGGCTTTCTTGCCGATGACAGGAGTGATCATCCATCGTATGAACGTGTACCTTATGCTTTTTCCTTTCAGACAATTGATAATGGAGTGGATTTTACATTGATTTCGGTTCATTTGAAGTCAGGGTCTGGCTCCGCAGACAAAGTCAGAAGGAAGGGGGAACTGGAAGCCATTGCTCAGTGGATCGATACAAGGGATAGTATAGAAAAGGATTACATCATCGTTGGTGACATGAATATTTATACCCAGGCTGAGCTAATGGATTTGCTGCCAAAAGGCTATCGTTCATTAAATGCAGCTTGTCTCCCGACCAACCTGGCGTCGAGTGGCAAGCCCTATGATCACGTAATGTATCATGTTGATCACACGGGTTCGGAGTTGGCCGGCAGTTTTGAGATAGTTGATCTGATGGAAGTCATGCGACCCTACTGGAGGGAAACAACACCTTATCCGGAAAATGATCTCAATTTGTTTTATCAGTACTACTCAGATCACAAACCAGTTGTCTTTACACTGATCTCTGATGGGTCGGATGATGATTAGTCACCCTGCTTGTTAATTCTGTATGATAAACCTGCAAAAAAGGTTGAAACCGCCATTGGCTGCTCAGCAAAGAGCGCATCGATCCTGATTTTTAAAGGAATGCCAAATCCACCCTTTAACCCTATCCGATAGCCACCTCCACCAGCAATAGCTAAACCTGAGATGGATTCCCCCGAGTAGCCTCCTATGCCAAATTCCGAAAACCAACCTTCAGATCCTCCTGTTTGTCCAATAACCATGATTTGAGTGGAGCCGGGCCAATACTGTCTGTAAATGGGTGTAGAAAAGCCCGCGTCCCTGCGTGTTTCATACCAAAATAAGGTCTGATACCCCAACTGCAATCCTGCGGTGATCGGTCCCGCCTTTATGAAAAAGACCTGCACATGACCACCATAATTGGCCTGATCCCAATTTAACAGTGTGCTGCCAACCCATTCTTCCATATCCATTGCGGTATACCCATATCCATAGTATGCTTCTGCATATTCAAATCCAAAAACCTGGGAATAAGTTGGAACAGAAAAAGCAATCAATATGGTGAAGAACCATGTTTTCATTAGATGGCTGCTCTTTTATACCTATTAATTTAATCAAAATTGACCTAAATAGGATTGGCAACCTTAGTATTTTATCTTTTGGCGCTGTTGGCCGTTAGGGTCAAATGTCATATAGTTAACCATTTGGGGTAAAAACCACTCAATTGGAAACCCAAGCAAATGGATTGGGGTTAATTTGGGCATGCAATCATTTCACGACCGTCGCCTGGGGGCTTATTTTGTAATGAGTACAGATCATTTTCAGGAATCCCCATTTATCAATCAATGTCCGGGATTGATGTCCATTCTTTGGAACCAATCTCATGCGCCTATAGAAATCACCTTGGATGGTATAAGTATCCGCTTAGAGCCTAACCAGGTAATTACTGCCACTCACCTGCAGCACCTGGAAGTACTTACCAAAGACCAACCACTTACTTCATTTACTTTTAACAGGGAGTTTTATTGTATTGTAGACCATGACAATGAAGTATCTTGTAATGGGATTCTGTTTTATGGTTTTCATGAAATTCCACATGTAACCATCCCACCGGAAGAGATTCCCAGGTTTAAAGCGTTGTTTCAGGTCTTTGATGATGAGTTTCAAAACAGGGATGGTATTCAGGGTGAGATGCTTCAGATATTATTAAAACGTTTGATCATTAAGATCACCAGACTGGCAAAAAAACAGTTATTCAATGATCAATCGAATGATTCGGAAATAGAGCTTGTCAGGCAGTTTAATATCCTGGTGGATAAACATTTCAAGACACATAAAAAGGTTGCTGAATATGCGGACATGCTTTTTAAGTCTCCAAAGACGCTGGCAAACACTTTCTCAAGGTTGCACGATGCCACCCCGCTACAAATTATCCATGACCGCATTGTTTTGGAAGCCAAGCGAAAGCTTGTTCATACTGATTACTCAGTTAAAGAAATCGCCTTCCAGCTTGGATATGAAGATGTGGGTTCATTCCATAAATTGTTTAAAAAGGTAACCAAAAAATCACCTCAGTCCTTCAAAAATCAGGACATTGTTGAATTAGGGAAAAATGGCCATTCATAAGGGAAAAATGGCTTCTTACCCGTACTCATGACACGCGTTAATTGATTTGTAAACTTTTTAAAACCATTAAACTTATCAAACCATGATCAATTTCAATGTCCCAACAAAAGAGGAAGTAAGCGAAAAGAACCAGGCTATTTTTGATACCCTAGAAACCAGGGTGGGTTTTGTACCTAATCTGTATGCGACGATCGCCTACAATGACAATGCGCTTGAGGATTATCTAAATCTTCAAAACAGGAAATCAACCCTTAGCACCAAAGAAAGAGAAGTCATTAACCTCGTGGTTAGTCAGGTCAATGACTGTAGATACTGTCAATCTGCACATACCGCAATCGGTAAGATGAATGGTTTTACTGATGATCAGATCCTGGAAATCAGGGAAGGTTCTGCTTCATTTGACAATAAACTTGATGCACTGGCCAGGTTTGTGAAAAATATTACTGTTTCAAGAACGCATCCGAACCCAGAAGTGGTAGAAGCTTTATTTGAAGCTGGATTTACCAAAGCAAACCTTGTAGATATCATCTTTGTGATAGGTGACAAGTTTATTTCTAACCTGCTCAATGGTGTCACCAATATCCCTATTGATTTTCCAGAAGCTCCTGTATTAGAGCCCGTTAACGGATAATAATTTTGTTTTTAAGAGAATGTGAAAAGCCACCATGTGTGGCTTTTCCTATTTTACCCATTTTAAATACTAACAATCTGTCACCAGAAAAATTGTTAGTAAGTCTAAATGATATATATTGGTTTGGGGTGTTTGGTGTAATTTGTTTAGCCATTACATTTCAATTAAACCTTCATTTTATTTATGTAGAGGGTGTTCCTGTCTATATTTAATTGTTAGAAAGAACTAGCTGGTTAAGATATGAACCGTTCCGTCAATTTTGGAATCATCGTATTCATTACGGTCCTATTGCTTACACAATACCTTGCTTTTCAACAATATAGAATAAGAAAGGTTGAAGAGTCTCAAAGACTTGCAGATGAATTGAATGCAGTAAGTGAGCGGTTGAAAGAGACTTTAAGCTACAGTCTTTCAGCTACAAACACTTTGGCTTTTATTGTTGAACAGTATGGTGTGCCCCAAAATTTTGACGATCTGGCCAGGGAGATCATTTCTTCTTATGATAATATAGATGCACTTGAGCTGACACAAAAAGGTATTATCACTCATGTATTTCCTTTAGAGGGAAATGAAGAAGCGATTGGTTTGGACATTTTAAACCATGCACCGGCCAGTGCAGAGGCTCGAAAAGCTATTGAAAGAGGTAAACTCTTTTTTGCGGGACCTTTAGAACTTGTTCAGGGAGGATTGGCTGTTGTCGGAAGACTTCCTATTTATATCAATGATGAGTTCTTTGGATTTTCAGTGACAGTGATCCGACTCCAGACATTAGTCAAAGCGCTTGGGTTAGATAATACCCATAAAGAGTTCAATTATCAATTATCCAAGATCAACCCAATAACAGAGAAGGAGGAATTTTTTCTTTCTGATGTGATTGATAAAGGGAACGAAAGTGTGATGTCTGTAGAAATCGCTGATGGTGAGTGGATTCTTTACGTTAGTCCCAGGTTCCCTCATCTTGTGTATCAACAAGCATTTGGGTTTTCATTTTTAGGTCTGATTTTATCAGTTATTTCAGGATTATTTTTTTATCAGTGGTCGAGGCAGCCGGAAAGATTGAATAGACTGGTCGATCAAAAAACCAGTGAACTTCAGCATGAAAAAAACTTGTCTGACTCGATTATCAATAGCCTGCCAGGAGTCTTTTATTTATTTGATCGGGAGGGGAAGTTTCTACGGTGGAATAAATATCTGGAAACCATTTCGGGATTTTCCGAGGAAGAGTTGAAAGAAAAACGACCCAATGATTTTAGGGGGCTAGACACCAACCAGGTATTGAATACCATTAAATCCATTTTTGAAAAAGGGGAGGATGAAATGGAAACCAACCTGATCATGCGAAATGGAAAGAGAATACCTTATTATTTATATGGTAGAAAGATCAAGCTCGATCAAAGAGAGTATTTGATAGGGATGGGGATTGACATTTCAGAAAGAAAACGGGCTCAGGAAAAAGCACTTGCTGCATCAAGAGAAAAGGAAGTGACTTTGAACAGGATTAGTGACGGTGTGATTTCATTGGATAAGGACTGGAAATATTTATTTGTAAATGATGCCGCATTGAACTTTTTCAGAGATAAGAGAGCAGAGATTCTGGGGAAGCATATCCTTGAAATAGAACCCCAGGTCGGGGAGACAAGTTTTTGGAGAAATTCACAGAGAGCATTTGAGAGTGGGACCAATAAAGAATTCAGTATCTATTATGAGCCACTGGATAAATGGTTTTCCGTAAAAATATATCCGTCTGAAGACGGAATTACTGTATTCTTTAAGGATAACACCAGTGAGAAGAAGATAGAGCAGGAAACCATGAAGCTAATAGGAAGGGAGCTGCACGATAATGTGGTTCAAGTGCTCACTGGTGCCGGCTTGTTCCTAAACATTGGTTTAAAAAAGCTGGGAGATACAAACAATGATCTTGATAAAGTAGGTGAATTGATCAAAAAAAGTATTGAGGAAATCAGAATGCTGTCACATGATTTGATATCACCATTTACCCAGGGTGAAACATTGGAAAAATCAGTCAGAGAGGTATTTACTCATGCCGGTAGAACTGCGGGGTTCAGAGTGCAGTTCGATTTTAGCGATTTCAGGGAAGAATTTTTGTCTGATAAGCTCAAGACCAGCACTTTCAGAATAATACAGGAGCAATGCAATAACATTCTCAAATATGCAGAGCCAAAAAGTGTATTCATCAAATTAGCCATGGACGAGGATCAATTCTACTTTGTGATCAGTGATGACGGTGTAGGGTTTGATCCCACCATAAATACCAGCGGTATTGGGTTTATCAATATTCGTTCAAGAATTGCGTTGTTTAATGGTGAGTTCAGCATCGATTCATCTCCGGGCAAAGGGTGCGACATACGAGTTTCTTTTCCTTTGCCAGAAAAATTGGTAGTAAAGAATTGATAAAACGCTCAAACTGATCTATACCATATATCGGTTCAATACTTCAAAAATATCTTTGAGGAGATCAGAAATTAGATCACAATGAAGTTAGATTTGCTGCGGAAAGAAAACTTATTTAATCCATAAATTTAAGACGTATGAATTACACAATTAGGATAGTTGCTATTGTATTCTTTATCAGTTTGTTTGGGATTTCATCAACCAGTGCTCAAGGTTCTCTGGGAAAAGGAAATGAGCAATTCAATGGAGGTGTGGGATTTTCAACATGGGGTGTGCCTATTTATTTAGGTATGGATTTCGGGGTACACCAAGATGTTACCATCGGACCTGTAGTGTCTTATAGGAATTATTCAGAAAGGTTTAATTCTGTGAAGTATTCACACTCAATTTTCACACTAGGCTTTAATGGTAACTACCACTTCAATACCCTGATTGACCTTGATCCAGAATGGGATTTATATGCTGGTCTTACCCTGGGATATTATATTTGGTCTTCACCAAATGATTATGGTGGAGCACAGGCTTCTTCCCTTGGATTGCAAGGCCAGATTGGTGGACGTTATTTCTTCTCAGACAAGTTTGGAGTTAATATAGAGTTTGGAGGTGGATTGGCTTCCGGAGGAAGATTCGGAGTGACTGTAAAGCTTTAAATAAAAGAAAGATGTGTTATTCAGAAGAATCTGAATAACACATCATATTTAATTGGTACATCCCAATTAAATCTGCTTATAGCTCGCTGTGGTTGTCCTTTATATCTTTTGGTCAGTCTGGCTCTTGTATCTCTTTTAAGCCATTAGCAGCACAATCAATACTACCAATACACTCAAAGAGAAGTATCTGATTACATAAAACCTCATTGACTGATCCATTTTGGTTCAAATTATACCTGTAAATCTAAAATGGATCCATGCCACAGTCAATCGAGTCAAACACGTAAATATCAATAGGTGAATTGTAGGTAGAATACCTAATTTTTCATTAGAAAGAAATAAAACGAGGATCCGCATGACAGATCCTCGTTTACCTTAATATACGCTGAGTTGATTACAGGGATTTGGTCTGTGATGCTTCTCCATTTGCAGCAAAATTTCCTCCATTTCCTCCACTACTCATGATGAATGCATATGATGACAATGTGGCCGGATCTCCGATGCTCAAAACGTCAATACCAGGGCCACCACCGCAAAAGGCAGTACCACCAGGTTCTCTATTTTCACCTCTTTCTACCCCACACCTTGCCCTCCTTTTATCTTAAAAAATTACCCATCAATATTGAGTGTGTCACCAGCTACCAGAGGAGTTTCAATCAATTCAATATTTCCATTAAGTATTTTAGCTGAAGCCTCACCAAGATTCACATTTATGACGGTCTTCTTACCGGTTTGAAAAGGGTAATGTTCCTGATTAAATAATGTACTTCGAATGGTTGTGCCATTTTCGTCCTTGATCACATGATACACTTTAAGTGGAAAGGTGGAGGTATAGAATCCGGAAAACACGAAAATCTCACCATTATTATCCGTAGACACTTTCAAGGGATCACTTGAGTATCCAACCTTCAATTCAACATAGCTGGAATCAGTCATACCTTCGCCATTCACTTCCACACCAAATACCATGCGTTCCGGATTTATGGTAATTTCTTCAAGAACTTCCGTGGTCTGGATGCTTTTTGATTCGTAGTAGCTGTTGGCTAGCAAGGGCCAGGAAAACAATAAGTCTGTACTGTCTTCATCTGCAAAGATATACCCGTTGTTAAATCCCAGGACACCACCATTAGAAACAATCAGCCAGGGATCTGTATAGTTCATTGAATCGCAGAGTACCGCCGGCTGAGGATAATTGACTTCCCAGGACAAATGAAGCCGGTCATAGGTGATGCCCTCATAGTCGTAAGTATCTAATCCAATACCATAGAAGTTTGACTTTTTCAATGCCAATGTCTGAATGGTGTATTCCTTATTGGAATAAAGGCTGAGAGATAGGTTTTCAGGCAGGTATCTAAACCCTCCGCAGGCATAGAGTAATGTACTCATATGTGGATTGAAAATGATTGAGTCTTTAGAAGCTTCAAAGACACCTATAAAGAAATAGGTAATGTCTTCACCCGCATTATACGAGCGATCGTTTGTCAGGTCAGTTTGATTGATTATAACTTCCCGATTGATCTTTACCGGGTATGTTTTAAGCTCAGATACCGGGTCTATGTTGTCATTCGGTTCCGGAGTCTCATCCAATTGGCAAGACATTAAGCTGCTAAGGATTAAAAGTATTGGAAGTCGTTTGTAGTTCATCTTTCAATCGAATGTTACGTTGTAAGTTAAAAATTAATAATGATTAATACCAGTGTGTTGGATATTAAAATATTGTTAAGAAGAATTGTCACTTAATGAGAATAGCACTTAAGTAGCGAGGCTGAGCAGTCGATTTTTTTGTTACTATTGTGTTTCCAAAAATTGCTCATATGATCTCTCGTTTCTGTGTTGTCTCAGTCAAAACCATATTGTTGGTCTGCTTCTTGCCAATGCTCTTCTTATGCTTTGATAAGCTTAGAGCTCAGTCTGGAACTCAATGGGACAACACACAGGATAAAGTCTGGCCCGACGAGTTTAAAGAAGTAGAGATCAACTCAACAGTGGATGGAAAAACCCAGAAAGCATATTATTATGCTACGACCAATAAGAAAGACCAACCATTGATCATCAGCCTGCATACATGGAGCGGTGATTACAAGCAGAAGGATCCACTTATAAGTCAGATTCTTGAAAATGACTGGAACTATATCCATCCTGATTTCAGAGGTCAAAACTGGACACAGGAAGCTTGTGGCAGCCCGCTTGTTGTGTCAGATATTGATGATGCCATAGATTTTGCCATATCAGCAGGTAATGTGGATACCACCAATATCCACGTAGTTGGAGTGAGTGGGGGTGGCTATGCCACACTGCTCACCTATATGCAGTCTCGTCATGAAATATGCACTTTTTCTGCCTGGTCGGCGATCTCAGATATCAATGCCTGGTATCATGAGACCAGAGCGCGTCAACTAAATTATGCAAGGCATATATCGCTGGCCACAACCGGAGACACCACCGGAATTGATGTGGAATCTGCAAAGCAGCGTTCCCCTTTGTTTATGCAAACACCTGCTGAAAAAAGAGTGGGCAACAAACTATTTATCTATACAGGAGTGCATGACGGGTATACTGGGTCAGTACCTATTACTCACTCTATAAACATGTACAATAAAGTGGTGAGTGAGACAGATCCTGCCAATGTATTGGACCTTGTGCCGGAGCAGGCAATCGATAAAATAACAATTACAAGGAGCTTACCTGGTCAGGAGTATGGCTACCTCGATGATCGAAAGATTCATTATATGACAAACCATGATAACAGGATATTTATCACGCTTTTTGAAGGTACCCATGAGATGCTTACCGAAGTCGCTTTGAATCATGTTCCGGGAGAGAACATACTGGCGATCGGAGACTCTAATGGTAAAATGTCAGGTGGTTGGGTTGATCAATTGACAAGCATCAGAGTAAAGGATGTGATCATCAATGAGTCAGTATCTGGTAACACGATAGGATTTATCAACAATGGCAATCCAATGCTCAATACCGTATTGAATATTGAAAGTTACCTGAAAAAACATGACCCGAATAAAGGAAGGCTGAACAGAATTCTTATACTGTTGGGCACCAATGATTGTAAGGCAGTATTCAAGGATAGAATGGATGAAGTGCCTGATAAATTTCAGGAGTTACTTGATATTATCCGCAATTACTATAGAGGATACGATGTACCTGATATCCTGATGATATCTGCTCCACCCTACGGTCCGAATGAGATTTTACTGGATAAGTATAAAGGAGCAGGAGAGCGGGTACAGAACCTGAATCAGCAGCTACATAAGGTGGCGAAAAAGAATCAGGTTCGGTACTTAGATGTTCATTCACCACTCAGGTCTGTTATTCGGTTTGTATCCAAAGATGGTGTTCACTTAACACCGGCTGGTCATCAGATTATTGCTGAAATGATCAATGAAAAGCTGAACTGATGCTATGAGATTAGTTTAACATCTACAGCATCCATTCCCTTCATCCCTTTTTGTGGGGTAAATGTAACCTTATCGCCTTCCTGTACTGGTTCGATGAGATTGCTTTCATGAAAAAAGAACCGGTCTCGCGTTTCAATTTCTTCGATGAAACCAAACTTTTTATTTGGGTCATAATAGGAGACAGCACCCTGTCGCGTAGGGTCCTGATCGTCTTTTTCCTGTTTTGGGATACTGACTTCGATGTTTGTGGCCTTTATTTCTTTCTTTTTCTTTTCAGGGTCCGGAGGAGTATCTGAGATGTTGCCAAACTCATCTACATAAGCAATCATATCATCGAGGGATTTCCCTGAGTCAGCATTGGCCTTCTTTTCTTCTCTTTTTTGAAGCTTATCTTCCTTGCGTTTTTGTTTTTTCTTTTCGTTTTCTCTTTTACTAAAAGTACTTCTTGATCTTCCCATATGGTGAATTTAAATTAAAAAATGGTGTAATGAAGCATAGTCAAGACCTTGTCATTGACCATGCTTTTTGCTTTTTTTTAGATTACTTCAACATCAACCGCATTAAGCCCTTTGGGACTTGATTCGGTCTCATATCTTACTTTGTCATTTTCTCTGATCCTGTCAATAAGGTTGTTTTTGTGAACAAATACATCTTTTGATCCATCAGATGGAGTAATGAAACCAAACCCTTTGGTCTCATTGAAAAACTTTACAGTTCCTTCTTTCATTATTATATCAATTGTTAAAAAATACTTAGTTATTGGCATCTACTAATGTAAATGCCTTTCCGCTCTTACCCGCTCTGCCTGTTCTTCCAATTCTATGGATATAGCTGTCCTTAGTCCTAGGTAACTCATAATTGATCACATGGGTTACATCTGGCAGATCCAATCCTCTGGAAGCAACATCTGTTGCAACTAAAACACGGATACCACCCAGGTTGAACTGGTTAAGCGAATTATTTCTTTGATTCTGAGATTTATTTCCATGGATAAGTCCGGATTTTATTCCAAACTGATTGAGTTTCTTACCTAACTTATCTACCTGACGCTTTGTTTCTGCAAAGACTATAACCTTGCTGAAATCCTTGTTGGAAATCAGCTTTGTTAAAACATCAAACTTATTTTCACCATTGGATATGCGAATAATTTCCTGCTCGACCCGATCGGAAGGGGAAGACCCGGAGTTTATTTTCACTTCCAGAGGATTGGTCAGTATTTGATCAATCAAGTGCTGTTGGGTTTTATCAAGTGTAGCAGAGAAAAACATTGTCTGTTTTCTGTTTCTCATCCCATGGATTATCTTTTGAATGTCCTTAATAAATCCCATTTCCAACATTCTATCAAACTCATCCAGCACCAACGTGGAAATGGTATCAAGTCTCAATATACCCTGATTTAGTAAATCAATCAACCTACCAGGGGTACCAATGATCAGATTGTTTGTGGATTTAAGGTTTCGGATATCTTTAGTTATGCTTTGTCCACCAATAAAACATGATCCTTTGAGGTTTAGTTCTTTTGAAAGGCTGATGAATTCCTGTTCCACCTGTAATGCAAGCTCTCGGGTAGGTAGTACCACCAGGGCCTGTGCATGACGTTGTAAAGTCATCTTATGTAAAATTGGAATCAAAAAGGCAGCTGTTTTTCCTGTGCCTGTTCCCGCAATACCCATTAAATCTTTGCCCTCCAGAAGGTGGTTAATTGATTGTTCCTGGATGGGTGTAGGGTATTGATACCCTTTCATGATCAAGTTGGCTTTGATAGCCGGATTGATATCGAGGTCTTCGTATTTCCAGCTTGGTGTGCTTTCTTGTGGAGTCTCTCTGGGAGAGGTTTTGATCAAATGATCAGGATTGAAAGAGGATGCCTTCCTGGCATTTTTCTTTTGGTTGGAAGGTCCGCTAAATCTGGACCTTCGTGAAATAGTTCTATTCATATTATTTTTAATGTCGTGCAACAATCTGTATCAAATTAATTAGTTGCAGTAGCTGTCCCCAGATGTTTCAGCATCTTCATGTGAGCTGAAATGGCGGACAAAAAATTTCTTTTAGAATTGTAAGGCAAATCATATTTATCCGTGAGTTTTTTCACGACTTTGCTCAATCCTTTATAATGTACATGTGAAATATGGGGTAGCAGATGATGCTCAACCTGAAAATTCAATCCACCGACAAACCAGGAAAAGATCCTGCTTTTAGGTGCATAATTACTGGTAGTATCAAGCTGATGAAAAAGCCAATTGTTTTCAATTAGGCCATCATTGTTGGGTCTTGGGAATTTAGCACTTGGCATCACATGTGCTGTTTGGAAAACAATACTCAACATGGTGCCGGTCATGAAATGCATACAAATAAAAGCCAGCACGATTACCCACCAGGAAACAGGATTCAGAATTATTGGCAGTATCAGGGCGTAACAGAAATAAGTAAGCTTCCAGATGGCTGCTTTGAGGATTTCTAGTCTATAAACGCTTTCTTCCTTAAAGAAGCCCATTTTTTTATATTGTTTGATCCTGGTAAAATCACGGGTTGAAACCCAGACCAGGGTTAAGAGTCCATAGAAAAACCATACATATATATGTTGGAACCGATGGAACCATTGTTGTTTTCTGTCTGGCGAAAACCGAAGAATACCCGGTGTGTTTAGGTCGTCATCCAACTCATGTACGTTGGTATAGGTATGGTGCAGTACATTGTGCTGGATTTTCCAGATGGTAGCATTTGCGCCAATTAGATTTATAGAATAACCCATGAGCCTGTTGATGCTTTTTTTCCTGGAATATGATCCATGCAAAGCATCATGCATAATACTCATTCCAATCCCAGCCATGCCTATCCCACTTATAAAATACAGGACAAAAACATTTAAAGCGGAAGAGGTAATACCCAAATTAAGAATAATGATAGGTACTAAAAATAGGGTGAGCATGACAATAGACTTGATCACGATCGAGCTGCCGCCACTCTTAGGGATATCTTTTTCGTTAAAATATTGATTTACTTTTTTTCTTAATTCGTCAGTAAAGCCACTGTCTGTGCCTGTTGTAAATTTTACATCTTTCATGAAATGGAATGTGAGGTTATGATACCCTTTAGAAAACAGGGTATACGAAGGCTCTTAAGCAAATACAGGTTCTGATAACCAGTCTTGCGTAGTACCAGATAAATTTGTTGTTTTTCGATAGTTTTAATGGTTCTACTGAAGCATTAAGAACCAATTATCAACACTGGGTGTGACTGAATAAAGAGAAGTTAATCCTACAATTGAATGATGCAAAGGTCGGTCAATTAATTGAGCAATCCTAATTATCATATTAAATGACCTCTTATTGGAGAGCTATCAAATTTTTGTGATTTGACAATACACTCCCAATGGACTGTTTATCACAAGCAAAAAAGGCATATTAAATGAACAAGTCATACATTTTATACTTTAAATTTCCATCAGAATTTCTTGGTTAATTGTGATTTAATATCTCGTGAATCTAACTATTCAGGTATTGACCTGGTTAGAAAATTATATTTACTGAGGAGTCAATCTTTAGAATGAAGAAGACAAAAACCCAAATTACTTCACCCTTCATTCAGTTTTTTGGAATAGCGGTTTCGAGTCTCCTATTGCTATGTCTTAGCAACTGCTCTCCTAAAATTGCTGGTGTTACTCTACCCTATGACAGCCTTTCTGAATTTTCTATCTCGGGAGATCAGGAGATGGCAGATCAATGGTGGATCGCTTTTGAAGACCAGCAACTCAATCAGGTTATTGATACTGCTTTATCTGCTAACTTAACCCTTCAAGCTATTTGGTACCAGTTAAAAGAGGCCGAATCTCTTGTGACAATTGCTTCATCCACTTTATTGCCAGATGCCAGTTTTGAAGTGCAAACGGGTGTTAGCAGGCCACAACCTGATTTTGTCGGAGGTGAAAATACACAGATCTCCTTACGCTCAAATTATGAAGTAGATCTCTGGGGTAGAATTCGGTATGCTGCGCATGCAGAGCATTATCAGATGAAAGCTACCTATTTTGATTATAAAACAGCAGCCATCTCTTTGTCAGCTGAAATTGCTTTGACGTGGTTCAGAATAAAAGCTACGAAATATCAACTTCAACTGGTTGACCAGCAGATCACCACGAACGAGCAGGTGCTGGCTTTGATCAGGGCCAGGTTTGCCAGTGGTCAGGTTCGCGGTGTGGATATTTTAAGGCAGAGACAACTGATTGAGGCTACCCGGTCACAGAAAATCTCCCTGGAGCTGCAGCTTGAAATCCTGGAAAATCAACTTTCCGTGCTGGCTGGTCAACCACCCGGTATGACTTTTGAAACAGATGCATCCCTCCCGGATCTTCCCGGATTACCAAAAACGGGCATCCCTCTACAATTAGTCAACAGGAGGCCAGACGTGCAAAGCGCATACTATGAGCTGCAGTCTGCCGACAGGAGTTTAGCTGCATCCATCAGTAACCGATATCCACGATTATCATTTTCGCTCACAGGAGCCATCAGGTCCAATACCTATACTGATCTTTTTCAGTCACAGGCAGTATCTATCGGAGGGAGCCTACTCGCACCAATTTTTACGGGAGGCAGGTTGAAAGCACAGGTTGATCAGGCAGACGCAGTGAGACAGCAAAGGCTCAATGATTATGGGCAAGCCGTATTAACGGCTTTTCAGGAGGTAGAGAATGCCCTGGTTCAGGAGCAGAAGCAATTGGATCGAATAGCAAATATTGAAGAACAGGTGGAGCTGACAGAAAGAGCCTATGGTCAATTGAGAATAGAGTATCTCAACGGATTCATTCCTTATCTCGACGTGCTGGTGGCCCTCGATCAACAGCAGGAGCTGAGAAGAAGTTTGGTCACCGCACGCCTAAACCTGTTTGAAACCCGAATAGGATTGTACAGGGCACTGGCGGGAGATTTTGAATTAGAAATGGAAGATCTTCAGAAGGAAGGTTAATACACTATGGCAAAAAAAAGAACATTCATCATAAGTATACTCATTCTGTTATCCAGTGTGGTCGTCTCTTCCGTCGTCTTTTTGACGGAACCTACCGCGAAAAGGGAAGGAGCTACCAAAAAAACTGCTATGTTGGTAGAGGTCATTGAGGTGACTAGAGGAAACTTTAAGCCCCTGGTAGAAGCCACCGGAAATGTGCAGGCAGCAATGGACATCACGTTGAGTCCAAGAGTAGGAGGGGAAATCACTTCAATTTCTGAAAATTTTATTCCAGGTTCCTTTGTGAAAAAGGGAGAGGTGCTCCTGCAAATTGATCCCTCTGACTACCAAAACACGGTACGATTACGCCAAAGTGATCTGCAGCTGGCGAAAGCAGATTTGGCAGTGGAAATGGGGAGGCAGGATGTTGCTCAAAAAGATTATGAGTTGATCGGGGATGAATTGTCACAGGAAAACCAAAATCTTGTACTGAGAAAACCCCAGCTGGAGTCTGCCAAAGCCAATGTAGCGGCAGCGGAGGCAGCGCTCGAGCAGGCAAGGCTTAGCCTGGAAAGAACCACCATTCGGGCGCCTTTTGACGCTCATATTATCACCAGGAATGCCAATACGGGATCGCAGGTATCGCCGGGAGATGATCTGGGCAGATTAGTAGGTAAGGATGAATACTGGATCATAGCTAATGTCCCTGTTTCAAAGGTTAGCAGGTTATCCTTTAGTGATGAGGGTGCCGAAAAGGGGTCACGGGTAAAAGTTTTTAATCCCAATATCTGGCCTTATGATCAGTTTCGTGAAGGAAAACTTTTTCGATTGATCGGGGCACTGGATAATCAGACCAGGCTGGCCCGCATGCTTGTTTCGGTTCAGGATCCACTGGTAAGAAAAAGTCAGTCAGACACGCTTCCGCCATTGATGATCGGAACGTTTGTAGAGACGCAGATAGAAGCAAAAGAAATACAGGATGTAGTGCGTCTGAGCAGAGATTATATGCGAAAGGAAGGCACGGTCTGGGTGATGCAAGATGGAAAATTGAGCATCAGAGAAGTGGATATCATTTTTGAGGATGCGGATTACGCATACATAGCCAGTGGATTGAAAGATGGTGAGCAGGTAGTTACTACCAACCTGGCCACTGTGGTCGAGGGATCTTTACTGAGGACCACCGCAGGAGGCGGAGAAGCTGTAAATCAGGAGACACTAAATTGATAGCGATGGAGGACCAGGAAAAACAAAACCAGGATACTCAAAAAGGGGTAATTGCCTTTATGGCCAGAAAATCTATCATCACTAATCTGTTGATGTTTATATTGATTGGAGGTGGGGTGTGGATGATGTATAACATCCAGAAAGAGGTTTTTCCTGACTTTCTGCTCGATGTGGTGGAGGTGACCGTTGAATATCCGGGAGCAGCACCTGAAGAAGTAGAGCAGGGTATTCTTTTACCCATTGAGGAAGCCATCAGAAGTGTACAGGGGATCAAGGAAATCGTATCAGAAGCGCGTGAAGGGTCCGCAGAAGTCATGGTGGAGCTGGTATCTGGTACCAATAGGATGAAAGCCTTTCAGGATATCGAACAAGCCGTTAGCAGGATCCAGACGTTTCCCGATGATATAGAGCAACCTCAGGTAAGGCTTCAGGACAGGCAAAGAGACGTGATGGAGTTGGGGCTTTATGGACATGTGGATGTTTGGACATTGAGGCTGCTGGCTGAAAGATTCAAGAATCGCTTGCTGAGCAATGACGAGATTACTCAGGTGGAGATCGGCAATGTACCAGATTTTATCACTCACGTTGAGATACCCAGACATACGCTGATTGAATATAACCTCACGCTGGGAGAGATTGCCGCACTCATTCGTCAATCGAGCCTGGATGTGCCCGCAGGAGCGGTGGAGACGCAGGCTGGTGAGATATTGTTACGAATGGAAGAGCGTAAAATCTGGGCGGAAGAGTTTGGCAATATTGATATTGTATCCGCAGAATCCGGTGCGACCGTCAAGCTTAGGGACATTGCCACCATCAGGGATGGTTTCGATGAGACGGGCTCCCATGGATTGTTTAATCAGCAAAATTCCGTGGAGTTGGAGGTTTTTCGAATAGGTAAGCAATCACCTACGGAAATTGAGGTCATCGTGAAGGAAATCATGGTTGAATTTGAAAGCGCATTGCCTCCCGGAGTGAGCATGCGGATCGATAGCAACCGAGCAGAAGATTACAGGGAACGATTAAGCTTGCTGACAGAAAACGGACTGTTGGCTGTATTTATCGTGCTGATAATACTGGGTCTTTTTCTGGAATACAGGTTAGCCTTTTGGGTGATGATGGGGATGTCGATTTCATTCATTGGAGCCATCATCTTCCTACCCATTTTTGATATCAGTATCAATATGATTTCCATGTTTGGCTTTTTGATCGTTCTGGGGATTGTGGTGGATGATGCCATCGTAGTAGGAGAAAATATTTATGAATATCGAAAACAGGGCTACGGCTTTATGGACGCCGCTATCCTGGGAACCAAAGATGTTTCCAAACCGGTGATTTTCAGTATCCTGACCACCATCATCGCTTTTTTGCCCTTGTTGTTTATCCCGGGCAGTGTAGGAAAATATTGGTGGCCCTTACCAGTAGTGGTCATTGTAGTGCTTTCCGTTTCACTATTTGAGGCGCTATTTATTCTACCCTCTCATGTAGCACACAAGCCTAAGAAGAAGAACCCTTTTCGAATAGTGGGTCGCCTGGAAAAAGGCCAGGCTTCAATTGCCCGTGCTTTTGACCTGTTTGTAGAAAATTACTACCGGCCTTTTCTAGATCTGTGTCTACGCAACAGATATGTAACCTTGAGTTGTGCCGTTGCACTATTGATCATCATTGGGGTCTATGGCTACAGCGACCATATGGGTATGGTCATGATGCCCGAAGAAGCTGCAAATGAGATAGAGTGTGCAGTAAGATTACCGGTAGGTACGACCAATGAGCAGGCAGAAAAGACTGCCGCTGAGATTACCAACGCTACTCAGCGCATGTTTGACAAACATGACCTGTATCGAGTGGCTGAGGGCATAAAAACCCAGGTTCGTGGGAAAAATTTCGTTGATGTGGAGATTGTCATGTTACCTCCGGATCAGCATGACATGAGTGCGCAGGAGGTGATTTCACTATGGAGGGATGAGATTGGCGACATCGAGGGGGTCGACCAGATTACTTTTGAAGCAGAACGAGGTCCGGGTGGAGCGCGTCAGGATATTAGTATTGACTTGAGCCACACGGATATAGATGTACTTGAAAAGGCCAGTCAGGCATTTTTTGAAAGGGTGAGCTCCTTCGAAGAAACCAGGGACGTTAATGACAACTACAACAAAGGAAAGATGCAGTTGGGCTTTGAATTGCTGCCCGAAGGCCGGAGTTTGGGACTTACCCCTAATGATGTAGGTCAGCAGGTCCGGGATGCGTTTTATGGTGCATTAGCGATCAGACAGCTCAGGGGTATCAATGAGACTGAGATACGGGTAAAACTCCCGGAAGAAGAGCGTAAGGACCTGAAAAATTTAGAAGATTTCATCATCCAGGCACCCGGGGGAGTAACCGTGCCCTTGTTGAATGTGGTAAAGATCAGCCAGGGTGAGACTTTTACCAGTATCAACAGAAGGGATGGAAGAAGGGTGGTCAATGTGAGTATGGACGTGGAACCTCCGAGTGCAGAAACACGTGTTTTGCGAGCCATACAGTCGGAGATGCTTCCGCAGTTGAGGGCAGATTATCCCGGTATCACATGGACCTTTGAAGGTAGTCAGGCAGAATTGCGCGAGTCTACTGAAGCCCTTTGGCAGGGATTTGTCATTGCCATGCTGATGATTTTTGCCTTGCTGGCCATTGCACTAAATAGTTATATCCAACCTTTGATTATCATGCTGGCCATCCCATTTGGAATTGTGGGAGCGGTTATTGGTCATATCTTACTGGGATATGACCTTTCCCTGGTCAGCCTGATGGGCGTGATTGCCTTGTCCGGGGTAGTGGTCAATGACTCACTGATCATGGTGGATTATGCCAATAAGCATCGCGAAACTCGTTCAGCCTATGAAGCCATCTATGAAGCAGGTATCAGGCGGTTTAGACCTATTTTACTCACAACCCTTACCACTTTTGGCGGTCTGACTCCTATCATTTTAGAAACCTCGAGACAAGCATTCCAATTGATACCCATGGCCATTTCATTGGGGTTTGGGATCATTTTCGCTACATCGATCATTCTGGTGATTGTTCCGTGTCTCTACATGGTTTTAGATGACCTGGTCAAAAAGGTTGAGTCTGAACCCGCTAAAGCTGATCCGGTATATCAGTAATCCTAAGAATCACTCGAATTAATGCTAAAAAAGGAATGACCGTTTTTTCAGAAACGTCATTCCCCGGTAAATCTTGACCAGAAAAACCCGATCAGGTCCCTTTGATGATGCCTTCAATTTGTTCCATTTCCTTGCTGATAGCGCCCCGCTTGATCATTGTATACTCCTGGATATTGATTTCATTAAACCAATCTTCCCAGACGGTCATCACACGGTCCCACTCCATATCCTTGTCTCTCGGTGACGCCTCTACGAGGACAATATGAAGGTTTGGAAATTGTTCTTTTACCTGCTGTAGCTTCACCTGGTTCTTACCAACGATCGGATAACCATCGGTAATAATGAACAGGTAATTTTCCACCAATGTATCTGTGGAGTAGTCCACCTTCAGGTCTTCATAGAAGTATTTCCAAATATCCGCACCGTAATAGTCTTTCGGATTTTTACTATATATCGCCTCATTATATAGCGAATCCAGGTTAGACATGAAGTTTTCTCTTCGCTGATCTTCTCCGCGCTTCCTGTTAATCATCTGTATGTCATCCATATTGATATACAGTCGGTCCTCAAAAACATCAGTTCTGAGGTGAGCACCTCGCTGTGGTGCGACAACCACTTTCAGTTCATCCCTTGACTTGATGTATAATGAATTTCGGACTTTTTTCTCAAATTCGTCATATATATGCCGAATGAGTTGTTTGTCACGCTGAGGTTGATCTTGCTGAACAACCAATCGATCGGATAAGTCCAACAACACAATGTAATTGTGCTTGGTGTGCATTTGTGCTTCTTTTTTCACGGGCATTTGACAGCCTGATATTAGCAGGACACCCATGATAAAAAGTGCAATGCTATTTTTATTCGAATTCATAATTTTTGCTTTTAGATTAAATACTATGATCTCCTGCTTACAACTTTTACTACACCGGATTTAATCTGATGTTTTTCCTCAAATTCCTTTTTAAAGGCCTTGCATTTTTCCTTTACAGATTTCATGTTGGCAGGGGCGAGGTAGCTGATCCATCCGGAGCTGAATTGATCGATGTACTTTTTCAGGTTTCCATACATCACAGTTGCAATGTCTTCCCGGTAATCCAGGATCTTCTGTTTGATCTCCGAAGTATCCGATTGTTTGGCTACCAGTTGTTTTATATCATTCCTTTTGTGCTTAATGATCTTTCTGATATTGTCAGTAACATGTTTTTTGTCCCATTCTCTCAGCAATGAGTCCAGGAGGATACTCCAGATCACGTAAACCAGAAATCCGAGGAAGAGAATGATATAAAAAGTGCTACTCTGTGTCCAGTGAGTGGTAGCAATCCCCATCAATTCCTTGGCCTGTTCGGTATTGCTGTGAATGATCATGGCCAGAAGAAAATCTACAGCAAAGGTGACACTGATCAAACCCCCAAGAAGAAAGTACTTTTGTTTGCCATTAGCATCCAGCAAAACATGAAAAGCCCAACCGAATGCATAGAAAACAAACGGGATCAGGATAAGCATAAAATTGTATTGAATGGCTTCGCTAAGTTCATAAGCATTGGGCATGATGCTCCCTGTTCCGGTACCGGCGGCAATACTTTCTGCGATGGCTTCAAAATCAACGTAGAGCGCTTTAAAACCTGCGGAGATATAGAAGAAAAACAGGTAAACGGACAGGGCTGCCAGAATGGATAAGTTGATCATGAACTTGAAAGGAGAAAAACTTTCTTTTTTGAGTTTTTCTGTGTCGTTGGCCCTTGATTCCCTAAGCTTAAGCAGATCGTTTCTGTGGTCCTCAATGGCCTTTTCTTTCTTTTCGATCTGTTCGTCAATTTTGGAATTTCCAGCCTCAATTTCTTTGAGCTGATTTTCAAGGTCTTTGATCTGGGCTTTTCGCTCCTTCTTTTCCTCTTCGGTTAATCCTTTGTAGTCTTCCGCTACCAGATCCCCATTGAGGATCCGTTGCAGATAGCTGGCGTACACATCAGGATCGCCTTTTACGGTTCCTGATTTTTCGTATCCGAAATCATACAAATTGACCCGATCCACATTATGTGTCACCACAAAATGGGTATCATGATGGTTGTTTCGAACGGGTTTTTCCTTTACAGAATTTTCTACTTCAAACATATATTTAGCGTTTAGGTAAAACAATTACTCACCACTCATCCGAGTGATGGAATAGACTTAAATGATAATGTTTGAGTTCTGGCGAAGACGGAATTTCCCTCAATGGTGATCCGGGAATTCGTACTTAGATAACGCCTAAAAAATGAAATAGTTGTATTTTTTGTAAATATTTTAATAAAAAATAGGATAATACTTATTTATTTACATCAATAAGCTATTCATATTGAGCGGATTAGTAGGGTAGGATGAAATCAGCAATTGAGTTAAAATTGGCTTGGGTATTTCCTCTTTACTGAAGCTTTATGAATCCAATAGCTATTTGACTTACATTAGAAATGAAGTCAAATAGCTATATATTAAAACAAAAAATTTTAGGGATAACTCAGCCTGGTATTTTCATTTGACTCATGATCTCTTGAGACAAAGTATCGTGAGTGTTTTTATCAGCATGTAGTTTAAAATAGCTTACATAGGAAACAACCAGTACCCCCAAAATGATGAATGGGAAAAAGCTCACAAACACTAACCCATCGATGGCAAAGTGACTTATACTCGCACAAATAAAATTGAATGCAAATCCAGCATACGTCCACTCCTTTATTTGTCGTGGGAGCTTTGGAGTAATCAATGCGATGGATCCCAGTACTTTGAAGGCAATCAACGTATAGGTAAAGTATTGCGGATATTGCAAATAGGTGGCACCTGCGGTAGCCACCTCAGGTGCAAAGAGTAAGGTGCCCAATGGCATCACGCCTTCGAAAAGGAACAAAAATCCCGTGGCGATCCAAAATGTAATTAGGTACTTTTTCATGGCATTACTTGTTTACACTTAACAATAATTTATCGAGTCTTTCCAGGGTTGAAGTCAATCCTTCTTTCATGCCCATATTGATGACCTGATCCAGGGCTTCCAAAGAATCGTATTGCACGGTAGTCACCACCAGGGTATTTTCTTCCTTATCTGTAAACTGCACCTGCCATTCTGCTCTGGGAAGGTCTTTATTGATATTGCCTTCACTATCGCTAAAAGCATCCAGGGTTTCATAAAAGTCAATGGGTTGGATTTTAATGTATTCTGTCCATCCCCAGTATTCTTTTCCCTCGGGGTCTATCATAGCATAGTGCCAGTGTCCACCCTCACTAAAATCCATGGATTTGGTTTTGGTGGTAAATGGTTCGGGAGCAAACCACTGGTCCAGCATTTCACTTTGGGTATAGCAATCCCAGACCAATGAGCGCCTGGCAGCAAATTCTCTCTTTACGGTGATTGTATTTTTTTCTCTATCCACCAGAAAATCAAATTGTAGTGTGTTCATTTTTCTTTGTTTTGAATGTTAGCTAATAAATTGTCTAGTTTATTGAATCGGTTTTCCCAGATTTTCCTGAACTGTTCTAACCATATATCGATCTCTTTCATTTTGTCCACCTTTATCTCATAATAGATCTCCCTACCTTGCTGGCTAGCGTTGATCAGGTCACATTCATTCAGGATTTGAATATGTTTTGAGATGGTTGGTCTTGCCACTTCAAATTCATTGGCAATGGCTCCGGCAGTCATGGTTTGGGATGCAAGTAGTACCAGGATTGCCCTTCTTGTAGGATCTGCAATCGCTTGAAAAGGATCTCTTCTTAGTTTCATTGCTTCAAATGATTATGATAACATGAAGTCATATGACTACAAATATATAAATATGAAGTTAAATAGCTACATATTATTTAATAAATTTGATGCAAATACTTTAAGTGTTTGAAAATCAACACCATCACGATTGTACGGGAATAAAGACCGGAGAGTGTTACACGTGATCAAACAAGGTAAAACTTTCCAGGTATTCAGGAATGGTCACGTTCCAGTTCTTCTCTTCCAATTTTTTCTTCAAAGCGAGCATTCCATCTTTTTCTCCATGAATGAGAAATGTACGTTTGGGTGAATCTTTGATCTCATCAGTCCATTCCAGTAGCTGCTCCTGGTCAGCATGAGCTGATAACCCGTCAATGGTAGCAATCCTGGCTTTCACATTCACCTCTTCACCAAAAATTCTCACTTTCTTTTCACCTTCTACTAACGATCGTCCTCGGCTCCCCTCTGCCTGAAACCCCGTGAAGAGGATGGTATCCTGTTCATTAGGTAGCCTATGATAAAGATGGTGTATGATCCTTCCTCCGGTAGCCATTCCACTTGCAGAGAGAATGATCGCATGGTTTTTCAGGGTGTTGAGCATTCTGGATTGCTCTTGTTTGGTCACGTAGTGCACGAAGGGGGCGTCAAAAATATGATGTCCGAAGTTATCCTTGCTGTGTAAACGGTGATAGGCGTCAAATTTTTTATATAGCCAGGTGACACTGATGGCCATTGGGCTGTCTACATAAACTGGCCAGGACTTCATGTTTTGGAAAATTTTCCACAGATAATAAAGAATAAGCTGTGTCCTGCCGAGAGAAAATGCCGGGATGATCAGGCATCCGCCACGTTCGTCACATTCTTCAAGGAGTTTGATGAGTTCTTCTTCAACGTTCTGATCATGATGCAGCCTGTTGCCATAGGTTGATTCTAAAAGCAGAATATCTGCTTTGCCCGGTTTCTCCGGCGACAGGTGTAGTGGGTTGTTATCCATACCCAGATCTCCGGAGAAGACAAGCGTTTTATCTCCCTGTGATGTCTTTACTGTAACTTCAACTGAGGCAGCCCCTAAAATATGTCCTGCATGAGTGAAACGAATAGTCACGTGCTCATTCAGCACTATCTTCTCACTGATCAGATGTGTAACCACATTTGGAAACACCGACTCGGCATCTTTTACTGTATACAGTGCTTTGGCCGGATGGTGTTTAGAATATCCTTTTTTATTGGCAAAGGCAGCCTCTTCCTCTTGTAGTTTAGCACTATCAGTAAGTAAGATCTCCAAAAGTGCTCCTGTTGGTTCTGAGCAATGGACTTTTCCATTGTAACCCTTTTTATACAGCATTGGGAGATACCCGGAATGATCGATATGCGCATGCGTAAGAACGACAGTATCAATCGATTCAGGACTTATGGGAAGTTCATTCCAGTTTCTCAGGCGTAGCTCTTTGAGCCCCTGAAAAAGTCCTGAATCAATAAGAATCTTGTATTCATCTATTTCCAATAAGAATTTGGAGCCGGTCACAGACCCGGCAGCTCCCAAAAATTTTATCCTGATGTTCATTGGAAGGAAGTTAAACATTTTACCTAAAATTTCACTCACAACCAGGATGATCCATATCGCAGAGGAATCTGACTAATGTCATCGCTGATTTTGATGATGATTTATTGATTTCAATCACTTGTTGTGATGTTGGAAATCATTGTAAAACTTATCCATGATACCGAAATTAAGCCATTGCTTTTAACGACAGTTTAAACGATTAAAGTGATGAGTTTGATCAAAAGAACAATGCCAAATTGGTCTGCTCTGACAGACTTTTTTGACGATGATTGGACCAGGGATTGGTTCATGAAAGGCAATGGCACACCAGCGGTGAATGTGGTTGATAATGAAACCAGTTATGAAATTGAACTGGCTGCTCCGGGCTACAGGAAAAAGGACTTCCATGTACAAATGGATAGTGGTATCCTTACTGTGACCGGGGAAACTGAAATGAAAAAAGATGAGAAGGAGAAAAATTACACCCGACATGAGTTTCAATCTTCTTCTTTCAGCAGGTCCTTTACACTTCCGGATGATGTAAAAAGAGATGATGTAGACGCCAAATATGAAGATGGAGTCTTGCATCTGACTTTGAAAAAAGAGAAGAAAAAAATTCCGGAAAAAAAGCAGATCATGATTAAATGATTAGTAGAGAGGGGACATGGGTCCCCTTTCTGGTTTTGTTTTTCGTCCGTCTTATTGCCAGCCCCAGGTTACATCTTTTTCTATTTTCGTCCTATCCCTAAATTACCATCTTCTTACTTTAGCGTACTCAAACGTACCTGACTTTCATGAAACCTTTATTGAAGATCATCAATGCGTCACTTCAGCGCTACGCTAAGACTTTACTCGAACAGATCAATTGGACAATCAACCGGGGGGAGCATTGGGCATTGACTGGACCGGCTGGGTCAGGAAAAACCTCACTGCTTAGAGCCATTCGGACTCAGGCGTTTATTAATAGAGGAGAAATAATTTATCCCATGCTGGATGAATTACTACCGGAGTATCAGCATGCAAACCCTTTTTTTACCTACAAAGACCTGATTTCATTCTTAGGAGCTAAATATGAGTTTCGAGATTTATCGAGCTCATCAGCTAATCTTTATTACCAACAGCGCTACAACTCACTGGATTCCGAGACTGTGGAAACAGTGGAGGCTCATATCCGAAAACTGAAGTCCGAAGAAAGGCCCGGGCATTGGACTTTTGATCGGGTGATGTCCCTGTTGAGACTTCTTCATCTAAAAGATAAGGAGCTCATCAAGCTATCGAATGGGGAAGCCAAGCGACTCCTACTTGCTTCGGAATTGATCAGGAACCCGGTGCTCCTTCTCATGGATAATCCTCTTTCAGGCCTGGACATGGATTCCAGAAAGGAAATGAACAAGATCCTCACGGAAATCGCTGATTCTGGAGTATCAATAGTCATGGTAACCAGTTCGCATGAAATTCCTGACATGGTTACACACGTGGCTCATATCAGTGGAAATACGCTTCAAACAGGATTGAAGAAAAACATGATCCCAGCTATTACCCAGGCAAATACTCCGAATATTGATGAAAAGCAGATACAAAAAATGTTGGTCCCATCACATACACCTTATCATACGATGGTGAAAATGATTGGGGTATCTGTTAAATATGGGGAGCGAAAGATATTGAATCGTATAGACTGGGAAGTAAAGCAAAAGGAGCGATGGTTGCTCAAAGGCCACAATGGTGCTGGTAAGTCCACCTTACTAAGCTTGATCACCGGAGACAATCCACAGTCGTATTCGAATGACATCATTTTGTTTGACAAAAAGCGGGGAAGCGGAGAGAGTATCTGGGAGATCAAAAAGAAGATCGGATTGGTTTCAGCCGAACTTTACCAGTATTTCCCCTCAAACAGTACCTGTCTTAAAGTGGTTGAATCAGGTTTTTATGATACGATGGGGCTTTTTCGATCATCCGATCCTGACAAAGCGCAACAAGCCGTGGATTGGCTGAACGTATTACATGTTTCGGAACCTCCACAAACTCTGTTTAAAAATCTTTCGGAAAGCTCACAGCGATTGGTGCTACTGGCCAGAGCGTTGGTAAAAGGACCTTCACTTTTGATTTTAGACGAACCATGCCAGGGTATGGACATTGATCAGCAGCGATTTTTTAAGTTGCTGATAGAGACGCTTTGCAAGCAAACCGATATCACCATCATCTATGTCAGCCACTTTCAGGAAGAGATTCCGGATTGTCTGACTCATGAAATTACCATTGAAGGTGGAGAGGTAGTTGAAATGAGAACGCTTAAATAATCAGTATTGACGTAGCCTTATTCCCTATATACACAGTACCAAACCTGAAGAATATGTAATTTGGCGTCTCATTTTTCTTTAATCCAGTTTGTTCCAACAAAAATCCATAGCGGTTCTCCCTTTCGAGAGTATTAGTTCTGATCCGGAAAATGAATACTTCGCTGATGGGATGACTGAAGAACTCATCAACGCGTTAAGTAAGATTGATGGACTTAAAGTGACCGCCCGCACTTCATCTTTTGTTTTTAAAAGCAGAAGGGAAGACATACGGATTATCGGAAATGAATTGGGTGTGTCCACCGTACTTGAAGGCAGCATTAGAAAGTCGGGGGAGCGTATTCGAATCACCACCCAGCTGATCCGAACCGACAATGGATTTCAGCTTTGGTCGGAAGTGTTTGACCGCCAGATGAGTGATATCTTTGCATTACAGGATGAGATCAGTGTTTTGATAGGCGAGAAGATCCGGGAAAAC
The DNA here is from genome assembly GCA_965228595.1 of Cyclobacteriaceae bacterium. Classification (GTDB taxonomy): domain Bacteria; phylum Bacteroidota; class Bacteroidia; order Cytophagales; family Cyclobacteriaceae; genus UBA7330. Next base: position 3,898,856 of record OZ245828.1, read on the forward strand.
TTTGGCCATATCAGTATTTCGGATCACCTTATAGAAGCACCAACAAAAAATATTGAAGCCTACAACCTTTACTTAAAGGCCAGGTATTATCATTTGAAATGGGATGGAGACCGGATCGAACGGGCCGTTGAGCTCTACAAGCAATGCATCAATATGGATCCCGACTTTTCTACCCCGTATTTTGGTATTGGGTTCTGTTATACCATGTTGGGCTCCTGGGGGCTGGATAGGAGCCTGCTTAAACTGGCGGAGGACTATTTAGAAAAGGGGCTGGCGCTTGATCAGGATGCTGCTTATGGATATTTTGCGATGGGAGCCCTCAGGTTTTGGGGCGATTGGGATTTTAAGGCAGGTTATGAGAACTATGCTAAAGCAATTGCGATCAACCCAAACTTCACCGAGGCAGAGGAGGCACTCTCCGAATTATTCCTGGCCATTGGCGATTTTGACCAGGCTATGAATCATATTGAAAATGCCCTTCGGATCAATCCTCTGTCCGCTAACCATATTTATACTAAAGGCAACATTCTCTTCTACCAGGGTAAATACAAAGAGTCCTTAAAATATTCATTGGAATCGATTGGGATAGATCCAACCTTTCTTCATGCCATCAAAGAAGCACTACTCAGTTACCTGTTTTTAGATGAAAAAGAAAAATACGTTGAACTTCTGGGGAAGTATAAAGATCACCCCTTTCATGATGTGTTTTCCGAACTTTTTCGAATAAAGTATGACACACCAAAGGAGGATGAATTCTCCCAGATTATCGACACCATAGACAAGCGGATTGAAGGCCTCATTCTGTGGCCGTGGAAATTCTATTTTATGGGTATGTTCGGAAAGATGGAAGAGGCTTTGGAGGTGATAAGAGAAGAGGCAGCACGTCATTCGGGGCAATATGTTTTTTTCAGACACTTTCCGTTCGAGTCAGTGAAGAAATTGCCAGCTTTTCAGCAATTGGTTGAAACTGTATTTGATGCTGACAGGATGCCAGGGAAAGCAGGAACAGCCCGTAAGATAATAGATGAACGTGCTCCACTCACTGAAGAGGAAGCCAGCGAATATCTTGGAAAACTCAATCAATGCATGGCAGAAAGAGATCCTTTCAAAAACCAGGAACTAAGCCTGAGGAGTCTCGCCGATGAAATTCATCTCCACCCAAATAAACTCAGCTGGTTGCTCAATCAATCGCTGGGCAAGAATTTCAATGATTATGTGAATGGATACAGGCTGGAAACCTTCAAAAAGATGGCGCTTGATCCGGGAAATAAACATTTGACCTTATTGGGTCTGGCCTACGACGCTGGTTTCAAGTCCAAGTCTACATTCAACGATTATTTCAGGAAACAGGAGGGGGTGACACCCAAAGAGTGGGTCAGACAGAATAAATAGTCAGCGACTCATCTCTAAACTAACTCAAAGATCCATTTCTTATCAATAAAGTCCGAAATCTCATTTCAAAGGTTCGGAATAAAAAATCAGGACGTTTCAGACTTTCAGTTCCCAAATATTTGCTCAAGAATTTTAATACAAAAGGAACCTAATAGTCAAAAACTTAAAACAAAAGCAAAATGAAACGGACATTATTAGCAATCATCTTCATCTTACAACTTGCGACAACTTATGCGCAGCATTATCCTGAAAGAGAAGGCTTCAGTATTGGAGGCTCTATTGGAGGAGGAGTTCTTCACTTCACTTCTGGTTTTGAAGACAACCAGACGACAGGCGATCTGGCCTTGCCCAATCTGAAGCTGGGTTGGATGGTCAAAGACAACCTGGGGCTATATTTAAATTTACCAGGTCAGATCTATAAAGAAAACGGCAAAGACCGAAGCTTTGAAGGGCTGATCCCAAGTGTACAATACTGGCCAGGTAACAGGTTTTGGTTGTGTGGTGGCTTTGGTGTGGCGATGGACTTCCCGGCTTTTTATGAAGTGAAAAACATCAATGACGAAACCTGGAATTGGGGCAAAGGTGCTTTGATAGGTATGGGGTTTGAAGTGCTTCAGCGAAAGAAATTCACCATCGACATCCAATCAAGGATGCTGATGAGTAGCTTCAAAGTAAATGATGGGCGAAAAGAAGGCGCCAACTTTTCGATGGCGGTTGGATTTAACTACTATTAATATCATGGAGGTGAACAAAGAAACTAAACGAATTATGTTAGGGGTCATCGTAGCATTCACTGTGATCTACTATCAACCGCTGAAAGCAGAAGGACCTTCAAAGATTGAAGAAAAGATCATCAAAGCTTTCAATAAGGAGGTGGGAGATGAGTCAATCCACAATGCCTTTTTGAGTGTTAGCTCGGAATCTAATAACATTGGGATCAATGAGGTCTACGGTATGGAGGAAACAGAGACCCCGTTCTATACGGCCAGTCTGGCAAAAACATTCACCGCCACCCTGATCGGAATACTGGTAGATGAAAACAAGCTTGAGTTTGACGATAAAATCAGCGGCTATCTGCCTGGTGATTTGATAAGTGGATTACATGTATTGAACGGTGAAGGTCATACCTCAAAACTTACGATCGCTCACCTGCTCAACCATACCTCCGGGCTGCCCGACTACTTTGAAGACGAACCTTCTCAGGGTGTTAACATGATGACCATGTTATTCACAAAACCTGACCGGACATGGACACCGGAGGAATTGATTGTGTTTACTAAAGAGAATTTCACACCAAAGTTTGTTCCCGGAAGTGGCTTCCATTACACCGACACTGAATATGTGCTGTTGGCTTTGATCATAGAAAAAGTGACTGGACTCAGCTACGATCAGGCTTTGAGTGAATACATTTTCAAGTCATTAGCAATGAATTCGTCATACATCAACCTTCACTCCAAACCATTGAAAGGTGATGTGGGAATGGCTCCACTGTATGCCGAGACATCGGAGATCAGCGGTTTCACTAGCCTCAGTGCCGATTGGGGAGGTGGCGGTCTGGTGAGTACCAGTGAGGATCTGTATCTGTTTATGTCGGCCCTTGTAGAGGGTGAGCTGGTGAGTGAAGCGACATGGACCGAGATGAATCAATACACACCTGAAAGCAGGGGAACCTATTACGGCTACGGCTTGCGGAAGTGGAATCTGAAGGAGCTGTTTCCAACCCTGCCTGATATCACGCTGATTGGTCATTCTGGTTCCACTGGTTCATTCATGTATTACTCACCGGAGCTCGACACCTATTTCACAGGTACATTCAACCAAACAGAAATGATCCAACAGCACATCCGATTCCTCGTGAAGCTGATGGTTATGATCAAAAAAGACTCTAAAAAATAAAAGGAAAATGAAAATAATTGTTGCAGGAGCCACCGGGTATTTAGGTGGTCATATCGTAAAGGCTTTGTCGAAATCAGTTCATGAATTTCAGGCCATTGCCAGGAACAAAACCAAACTAAATAAAATGGGTGTGGATGATACACAGATCATAGAAGCTGAAGTCACCAGGCCTGATACCCTGGAGGGAAAGCTTAATGGAGCAGATCTCATCATCTCTACCGTGGGCATTACCAGGCAAAAGGATGGACTCACCTACATGGATGTGGATTATCAGGCCAACCTCAATCTGTTGAATGAAGCAAAAAAGGCCGGTGTCCGAAAGTTTGTATATGTATCTGCGATCAACGGGCAGAGTATGCGTCACCTCAAGATCATGGCTGCAAAAGAGCAATTCGTAGATGAATTGAAAGTTTCCGGACTTGAATACCTGGTGGTTAGACCCAATGGTTTCTTTTCTGATATGCGTGACTTTCTGGACATGGCTAAGAAAGGAAAGGTTTATCTTTTTGGCGATGGAGCATATAAGCTCAATCCTATCCATGGAGAAGATCTCGCATCTTACATCGTAGAAAACCTTGACTCACCGGCTCAGGATCTGGAAGTGGGTGGTCCGGATGTACTTACTCAAAATGAAATCGCCAGTCTGGCGCTCAATGCATTCTATTTTCCCGTAAAAATTGTTCATATCCCCGATTGGGTTCGTAGACTGATCATTCGGGTACTCAGAGTTTTTACTTCATCAAAATTCTATGGGCCCTTGGAGTTCTTTTTGACCATGATGGGACAGGATAACATTGCACCTCGGAATGGTGTGAATCGACTCAAGATATTTTTTGCTGAGGAAGTGGATAAGATGTCGAAGTGAAATGATTTGATATCATTGTATTTCTCATTCAACCTCGTTTCTACCTTCCCTAAAACTTTGGCAGACAGGTGTAACGAGGTTGAGTCCTGTAGATAACAATCTATAATGTTCCCTAAATCCCCAGATTTCGCTAAATGAATTGTTCCTTAGGGCTTAGAAAATGACTTATTAATCACCTCTTTGAGTATATCTTCTTAGCATTTTTGATCAGTAATTTCTTTTTAGGTCTAAGTCAATAAGACTAGGGATTTACTGGATATTTTGTGCTTTCATGGTCTAATATTCCATAAAACGTAATTTCATATTGACTTACTCTGATTTCGGTACCGATGTTTTTGATTCTTTATCAATACTTAAGCTCTCCTTTAGAGTAACAAATAGAACTCCGTCATTTGCTTTTTCTCCATATTTCTTGACTAGGTCTGGTTTGCCAGAATTAACTGATATTGAGAATATACTCTCGGGGTTCATTTGGTCCAATTTTGTTTTACCTTGTTCATGATTAAATACTTCTCCATCAATCACATAGATTGGATTATATTGGCCATTTTTTTCTGGTGTGATTTCTTCCACACTAATAACCACAGGACTCATTGGTTTAGTTGCGGGATTTACTGTAAAGTGACTTATTACATATCCGGGATAAGTAATCGTTAGCTTTGTATTATTGGGGACACCGAGCGTAAAATCCCCATCTTTGTCAGTAATGGTTCCTAAATTAAGCGCTTTGGCAATAATGCTGGCTCCGGAAATAGGTTTGCCACCTCCAAGCACTTTACCATTTACGGTAATAGTAGCATCTTTATCAACTGGCAGTTTTTCTGAAGGAGTCTCCTCCACCAAGCGATTGATTGATTTAGTGACTTGTTGAGTGATCTTCTGTTGATTCCCTTTCACAGAAAATGTAATCCCCATGATTAGGATAAGGATTAACAGTCCAAGTCCCTTAATCGGATGGATCTTACTTGCTGTCCGACCCATCATTTTGAAACGTTGTTTGAGATGCAGTTTGGAAAATTCAATTTTTAACGGCTTGTAAGAGGCGAAGCTGGCAAGCTGCAACAAGGATACCTGATATTCCTTCAGGTTCTGATGGCTATTCAAAACTGTCTGATCAGCTAGAAATTCCAGGTTCAGGATCATTCGACTACCAAGAATCCATGCAAATGGATTAAACCATTGTAGACACTTGGCCATTTCCATAAGCATAATGTCTATAGAATGGTATTGTCTTGAATGTGCAAGCTCATGATCCAAAATGTATTGTTTGGCCTGAGATTCATAATGCCTTTGATTGATAACAATCCAATGGAAGAAAGAAAATGACTGCACCTCCGAATCAATGGTGCGGATGTTTCCCTCCAACTTATTTGTATGGTTTAAAATGTGACGAATTTTGATGAGGCTGATCGCAAGTCTGAAAATCATAATTACAAAGCCAGTCAACCAGACCAGGGACAAAATATCCCATACACTCCAGCTAGTTACCTCTTGAACAGGGGTAGCTAGATAGGGTGTAAAACTGTAAATATATTCGATGGGCAGGGTAGGGAGTTCCTTTTCAAAGGTCCATGTGATCTCAAGTACAGGGATCAAAAATGCCACTAGAAATGAGAAAAGAAAGTAGAATCTTCTGGTTTGAAACTGAACTTCGTTTTTCAAGAAAACATGAAAGAATCCATAGAATAGGGCCAAACAAATAGCCACTTCTGCTTGATAAATTATAAATTCCTTCATTGTGAGTCCTTTTTGTTCTTGATCAGTCCCATGAGTTCATCCAGGTCATTGCTACTAAGATTTTTTTCCTCTATAAATAATGAAACCGTTTGTTTGTATGAGTTATCAAAATAGTCCTTCACAACATCTTTGATAAAAGACTTTCGATAGTCCTGTTTGGTGATTGCTGGAAAGTACAGGTGTGTATTTCCATAGGCTTTGTGAGCAATAAAACCTTTCCCTTCTAATAGTCTCACCAATGTAGAGACTGTATTATAATGGGGTTTGGGATCGGGATATTTTTCTACGATGTCTTTTACAAAGCCTTCTTTCAGCTCCCAAAGAACCTTCATGACCTCTTCTTCTTTTTTAGTGAGGTTGTTTTTCATCACCCTATGATTTATCAAGTAATGTATCTAATAATGTTGAAATATTTTGTTCCACGGATTCTCCATAGCTATCAAATTGTTGTATGACTTTGCCTTTTGGTGATATGAGAAAGAAAGTAGGATAACCATGAACATTGTATTTCTCACCAATGTCTACCCCATCATAAAGCATAGTGTTACTTAGTTGCTGTTTTTCCCGATATCTTATTAAGTTATCCTCTGAATCTGCAGATGAACTGTAAATACTAAAGAACTCGACACTAGAATTATTGTGAAATTTATCTTCAAACCGTTTCATCATCTTTGCAGCTGGTAAGCACGGGGCACACCAGGTAGCTGTGAAATCCAGTAGAACATATTTTCCTAAAAAGTTCTTCAGGTTGATTTTTTCGCTTGATCCAATCACAGGTAATTCGAAATTTGGTGCCTTATTTCCAACAAGGTCATGGGGTGCCCCCTTGCTTTTGTTTTTTCCTTCATCAATATGACTTAGAAGGAATTCCTTACTAAAACAGTTCTCAGGAAGTGGTTGGTTTATTTCAATAAAAAGGAATTCGTTGTGCTTAAATAAAGTTGTGTTCAAGGCAATCACATTAACGTCATCCCTTTGGTAAATAGGCAAGTCTGTTTTTCCCGAAAACGCCATTTTTCTTATATAATAAGTTCCTTCAGGATGTTTAAATGAGAACTTCCAGAATTTACATTGCGTATCAGAAATTGTTGTATCAGCTAATCGCTCGATTCTTATATTTGAATTAGTCTGGATGGCAGAATCTAGAAATTCCAGCATAGGTAGTGGAAGTCGAGCAAAGAGTCCATGCGATTTATGGATTGGGGGGACTGTTGCATTATTGCCCATGAAATTTGTATTTTTCGCGATAAATGCTTCAGGTTTATCAATAAGTGAAGTCACCGAAGGTTCGTTCTTGAAGGAACTATAAACAGAATAATTAAAGTATGATAAATAGTCTCCAAATTCACTTCTATGATCAGGGTTGGTGATAAATAGATAGTTCAATCCGATTAAGGTATCTGCGGGATTTTTCTTGTAGAACAGGGTACTTTGCCAGGATTTCACAGCCCCCCCGAAAGGGAAGCTTATTGTTGAATACATTTCGCATTTAAGGGTCTTAATTGTTTTAAGCTTATCAATCACTTTTTGTAAGTCACCATCAGTTTCTGCATAACTCAAGAACATAAAACCTACGAGGAAGGGTGTTAAAACATATCTATTCATAGTTGATGTGTAAGTAAGTACTTCAGTAAACATATAACTAAAATTACAGTTTAACAACTAAAAAAACAGTTAATCAACGAAAAAAGAAGTTACCTAGAGGAAAGAGTGTGCTTTGTGCTCTACAGTCCATGTTGAATTCTGGTGAGGTAGAAGTGTTATATTTTGATAAATTTTTATGTCAGTGGGAAATGGGAAAGCTTCTTTAGTGCATATTTACGTGAGATTCTGGCAATGAGAAATTGTTGCTTTTGTTTCAGTCTTACCAATACAAACATGTCTTTTAAATACGCTCCTTTTACCCTCTTATTACTGTTTACCACCTTTTTCGCTTCAGCTCAAAATTCTCCGATTGTCATTCGGATAAAGCCCTATCTTCAGGATGCGGAACCAAGTTCCATCAGGATCATGTGGGAAACAAATCGGAGTGAAGAAAGTATCGTCGAGTGGGGGACCTCCCCAAAACTGGGCAAAAAAACAAAAGGCATCGCTTTTCCTATCAACTACTCAGAAGCCAGGGTTCATGAAGTACAACTCACAGGCTTGGAGAAGCAAACCATGTACTATTACAGGGTAAGGACAGAAAAAGCTGTTTCAGATATCTATCAGTTCAAAACACCTCCGGAGGCACATGATCATCAGGCCTTTCAACTGGCTGCAATGAGTGACATGCAAATTGATAGCAACAATCCGGAAAAGTTTGCAGAGATCGTTCAGGATGGGATCCTTCACTACCTGGAGCATGAGTTTGATGGGAGTGTGCCCGAAAACCTCGCCCTGGTGATGATTCCCGGAGATCTGGTTAGTGAAGGAGGGCAGTACTACCAGTGGAAGGAGCATTTCTTCGATCCGGCGCAGGACCTTTTCTCAGAGGTGCCGGTATATCCGGTGATAGGAAACCATGAACGCAACTCCAGGTATTATTTCAAATACTTCAGCCTGCCTAAAAATGGCAGTCCGGAGCACGATGAACACTGGTGGTATAAAGATTATGGCAATGTGCGGATTATTGGTATGGATACCAATGAAGAATACCAAAACCGGACCCAGCTTAGCTGGCTGGACGATGTTTTGGCAAAGACCAGGGAAAATGAAGAAATTGACTTTGTATTTGCCCAGATGCACCATCCGCATAAATCTGAGTTGTGGCTGGATGGAGAAGAAGATTATACCGGACAGATTGTGAAAAAGCTGGAGGCATTCAGTACAGAAACAGGCAAGCCCAGTATCCATTTTTTTGGTCACACCCATGGTTATTCCCGGGGTCAGTCGAGGGATCATAAGCATTTATGGATCAATGTGGCCAGTGCGGGAGGAAGTATTGATAACTGGGGTGAATTCGACCAGAAAAACTATGATGAATTTACGGTGACTCAGGATGAATATGGTTTTGTCATGGTAGAGGTCAATCCAAATGACGGAGATCCTAAGCTGACTGTGAAAAGGTTTAGCCAGGGCAATAAAATCCTGGAGAGGGACAATGAACTCAGAGACAGTATCACTGTTTGGAAACATGATAAAGCACCCGCTATTCCAACGACCCTGTCTCCTGTAAATGAAACGGTGAATGCATCACACATTACGTTGAAGGCCGGTACATTTATGAGTGATCAGCCGGGTGCTGAGCATGGAGCCAGCCACTGGCAGGTTTCGACCACAGAAGATTTCAGTAAGGTGGTTTTGGATCGCTGGAAGCAGTTTGAAGACTGGTATGCCAATCAGAATATGCAGGAAGGAGATGACCTCACCGATGAAAAGATCTTCAGGCTAAATGCGGGCACCACCTATTACTGGAGAGTTCGGTACCGTGACAAGAATCTTAATTGGAGTGACTGGTCTGAAACGGCGAAGTTTACAACGGATTAAAGAAACCCAAGGGTGATTGAAAATAACTCAGGCGCATAGGAATTTAGTTGTTCCTTGTGCTCTCCTGGCAATATTTTTAATCGTTGATGCCATATTTGCGCAAATGCTATTAGCAATGAAACAAAAACCAACCCGATGACCCAGGAGCGGAAGGATTATCTGACACTACATTTTCTTGTTGTGATATGGGGGTTTACTGCTATACTCGGGTTGCTCATAGAAATTCCCTCTGTAGAAGTGGTATTTTACCGCACCTTGATAGCATCCATTGGGCTTTTTGTATTGCTGAAAATATGGAACCGCCCACTGACCATTCATATCCCGAGACACCTTTGGATGATCTTAGGGACCGGCTCATTGATTGCTGCGCATTGGATACTGTTCTTTCTTTCTGCCCGCATCTCCAATGCGTCTGTATGTCTGGCTGGAATGGCCACTTGTTCCCTGTGGACCAGTCTGATAGAGCCCTTGTCGCAAAAGCGAAAAATTGTGGGCTTTGAAGTGATTCTGAGTATCATCGCATTTATTGGCATTGGAGTGATCTTCAATGTAGAGTATGATTACTTTTTGGGCATTTTTACCGCTGTCTTATCTGCTTTTCTTTCTGCAGTATTTACGGTGATCAACGGCAGATTTATCAAAACCTATGATCCTTTTGTGATCACCTTTTACGAAATGATAGGTGCTTGTGTCACGGTAGCACTATTCTTTCCGATTTATTCCGGTTTTTTTGTCGATCATCTGGTGCTGAATCCATCCCCGATGGACTGGTTGTACCTTTCAATTCTTGCGATGGTTTGTACCGTTTATGCCTATTCAGTCTCCGTACAGTTGATGAAACGCCTGTCAGCTTTCTCTATCAATTTGGTGGTGAATCTGGAGCCTGTCTATGGGATCATCCTGGCGCTGATCATTTTTGGGGAGAGCGAGGAAATGAGTGTTGGATTTTACCTGGGAACATCCCTGATCCTTTTCTCGGTTCTACTGTATCCTGTATTGAATAAACGTTACAAGAAAAAGGTACTTTCAACGGATCTGATCAGATAGTATCCTCCAACCATAGTGAAAGATCCCATTTAGATAATGGCTATCTTTGCCGTTTCTTAATTCATTCTATTTTATTGCTATGCCCGACCAAATGAAACCCTGCCCGGTTTGTGAATCTCCCTATGGCTACTCCATTGGCCAGTCCATGTATCAATGTCCTGAATGTAGTCATGAGTGGAATCCTCAGGAAGTAGTGGAGGAAGAAGAGACGCTGGAAATAAAAGATGCCAATGGCAATTTGCTTAAAGATGGAGATACTGTCATCGTACTTAAAAACTTACCGGTAAAAGGAGCCGCCGGACCAATAAAAGCAGGAACCAAGGTGAAGAATATCCGCCTGACCGATGGTGATCATAACATAGATTGCAAAATTGATGGTTTTGGTGCCATGGCGTTGAAATCTGAATTTGTCAGGAAGGGCTAGTATTGTCAGGTTGTACGCTTAATATTGGTGGGCACCTTTCGGCAGACAGACTTCAAGCTTATTGTCGATATCTTCATCTACAAAGGCTAGGTATCATTTCACATGTAGTCGGTATCCAATAGACCTTAGATTCTCTATTTTCAAAGACGGATCCGTTTTGAGATACTTTCTGATCCTGGAGATAAACACGTCCATACTCCGCTCAACAAAAAATCCATCTTTTTCCCACACTTCCTGAAGAAAGACCTGTCGCTCTATGACCTGATTGGGATTTTTAAAGAGTAGTTGAAGGATCTTGTTTTCCTTATACGTGAGGTGATAAGAATGGTCATGGATGACCAGGAGTTGATTGTGATGATCAAATTTTGAATGCCCTAATCTGATGATAGATGGCTTACGGAAAACTTCTTTGAGACGCTTCTGACCAACTGTATTCACAATAATTGTAGAAAGCAGCAAAAACACCAGGGAAGAATAGAGCCAGGTATCCATCTGACTGAGGACGAATTTTCCTTGATCAGGAAACAATACAGCAAAATCCTTGTTACACAACTCCAGTTCCTTTTCCATATGATGAGCATTGGAATTAATGTCTGACGCGGCCACATATTTTCCGTGTACCAACGTGTCATCTTCTGCATTGTAAATACCCAACTCATAGTCCAGCTGGAGGTTGCGCATCGAAAATTCTTTCCTGATCAGTGTATCGATTAGCTGACTGGAAGCAGGGCATCCCATCTTCACATAAAAGTAGTTTGGAGACCTTTTTTCCACAATGGCCTGATCACTCATGGTATCAGCAACAGCATAAAGAGCTACGGATATAGAATGCTCAAATTGATCTACCTGGGAATTATACGTCTTGCTAAACCAAAGTACCTGTGTGCATACCAGCAGAGTGATGAGGATAGCACCGATGACAGTTGTGGCTTTCATAATTAGGATCGTTTATGTCTAAAATACAATAGCTACAGACCAGTAGAAAGGATTTAAAGCTTTTTAACATGGATTTAACACTTCTTTACCTGCCTTAACTCGAACATTTCTTCTCTAAGCTTATGCTTGTCAGATGAAGAATCGCTGGAAAAGAAAGAAGATTTTCGTTGGCACAGGATTGGTCTTACAATCAGTTGCACTTCTATTGATGGCAACAGATAATACCCCTTCTGGTTTTGGTATTCAAACATTGTGGATCGCACCAATATTTTTTTTAGTTGGTCTTATTCTGCCCATATTAGGATTGGTTCACTTTCCTTCTTTGAATGGTTTCATTGTTCGACTGAAGCACCTAAAACAAATGGGAGCTATGATGTCATTTATGATGGCTTTAATTACCTATGGTATAACACTCGAACCAACAGCATCTCTGTGGGACTGTGGAGAAACCATTGCTGCTGCGTTTAAACTTCAGGTTCCCCATACACCGGGCATTCCGCTTACCCTTTTGCTTGGCCGACTTTTCTCCATGTTTTCATTTGGAGATACTTCGCTTGTGGCCTGGTGGATCAGCTTTATGTCAGCCTTTTTCTCCGCATTGACTGTAAGTTTTACTTTTCTAATCATCTGGTATTTTGGGAGTAAAATCAAAAAAGAAAGTTGGGGGTTGTTCGCAGGTAGTATGGGTGGAGCACTTTGTCTGATGTGCACTGATACCTTCTGGTTTTCAGCGGTGGAAGCTGAGACTTACGGACCATCAAGCTTTTTTATGGTTCTCCTGATCTACCTGTCCATTCAAGGGCAGCAACTAGCGGGTGAGGAAAGAACGAACCGATGGCTGTTGCTGGCATATCTTTCAGGACTTTCCTATTGCATCCATCCCATGTGTATTCTGGTACTCCCGGTGTGTTTCCTCATCATGTGGGGCCTTCGCTTTACCAATGCCTGGAAACACCTTGGTGTCTCATTAGCAGCAGGTGTATTTGCGATTCTGTTGATCAACAAACTGATTGCGGTAGATCTTTTTGAGTGGGCCTTTACATTTGATCGTTTCCTGGTCAATCAGTGGGCATTCCCGTTTTATTCTGGTGTGGTTGTGTTGTTGATACTTATTGCCGGCTTCCTCGTTGTACTATGGTTTAAGCTTCCCGTGTCCAGGGTATTTGTTACGGCTTTTCTTTTCCTGTTACTTGGATTTACCCCCTATATGATGTTATTCATTCGTTCCGCAAAACTTCCACCGATCAATGAATTCAGTCCGCGCAACCTTGCCATGATCAAACCTTATATGAACCGGGAATCTTATCCGGGCAGGCCGCTTTTATACGGGCCATATTTTGATGCTAAAATCTCCCGGGTGAGTAAAAAGACCAATTCATATATTGTGAATGATGGTCGATATCAAAAGGTGGGGGATTTACCTCAATATCACTATGACGATCACCGGATGACGATCCTTCCCAGGATCTACAGTGATGACCCTGCACACATCAAGACTTATCAGGAATGGACAGGACTATTACCAGGAGAGACACCGACATTCTCAGACAATCTCGAATTCATGTTCAGGTATCAGCTGGGACATATGTACCTCCGTTACCTAATGTGGAACTTTGCCGGACGGAAAAGTGATATACAACATGCCGATTGGCAAAGACCATGGGATGGGTTTCCTAATCGTTCCGATATTTCTTACAGCAGAGCGAATAATCAATATTTCTTATTACCGTTTCTCCTGGGTCTGATTGGCGCGGTCTGGCAACGGCGAGAAAACAAAGAGGGTTTTTTGGTCAACCTGAGTTTTTTCCTCATCACAGGGATACTTCTGGCACTCTACCTCAATGCCACGCCCAATGAACCAAGAGAGCGGGACTATATCTATGTAGGTTCTTATATGGCCTTTTCAGTATGGATTGGTTTGGGGATCATGGCTTGTTCTGGTCTTTTTAGGACTATAAAGCTAATACTCCCATTTGTTTTAGCCATCGGGATACCCGCCTGGATGTTTTATCAAAACCTTGATGATCATAACCGTTCAGGAAGGAAATTCCAGGTAGACCATGCCAGAAACCTGCTGGGTAGCTGTGAACCTAATGCGATCCTGTTTACAGGGGGTGACAACGATACATTCCCATTGTGGTACCTCCAGGAAGTGGAGGGGTTTCGAACCGATGTGCGAGTCAAAGTACTGAGTTATTTCAATGCGGACTGGTACATCAATCAGCTGACCAGAACCTATTATGATAGCCCACCATTTCAGCTCACCCTGTCAGGAGAAGGTGACCAATATGGGCCATATAACCCGTTGTATATTCGCGAAACCATAGATACCTCCATTTCATGGAGTAAATACATGAAAGCGCTTGTAGCACAAACTCCACAATTGCGATTAAAGACTTCAACAGGTGGAGAAGCTTATTTTTTACCTTCAAGAGACATTAGGCTGTCTACTTCAGAAGGGGAGCTGGAGGTGAGAGTGCAGGGTGCTTACCTTCCGAAGAATGAAATGGCGATACTGGATCTTATTCAGAGCAATGACTGGAGTCGGTCGGTTTATTTCAATTTTACTTCATTGAATAGCCTGAGTATTCAATTGCGACCTTACCTAAAGCAGCAAGGCCTGGTCTATAAACTGGTGCCTGAAAGGTCAACCGATGGTGGATTGTCTTTTGACACCATCCAATCTTACGTCAATCTTGTGACTAAAGCGGATTATGCCAATTTGGCCAATCCAAAAGTTTACTTTAACCATGAAGATTACCAGTCCAGGATGATCCTACCCTTGAAGTTTGCTTTTAATGCCCTTATTGAAAAGTTGCTGACAGAAGGGAAAGAGACCCAAGCCATGGAAGTTGCCTTTTTTGCTTATGATAACTTGTATTTTGAGCATTTAGAGCCATCTTATGCTGACTTACAGCTGGCTGAACTTTTGCATAAATGGGAGGAGGAACAAGCCGGCTATTTAGTGCGCAGACTTTTTGAATTCTTGTATAGGAGGGTAGAAAATTTCCCGCAAAGTGGTGATACAATACCCAGGAACGACTGGGTCCTTTTACAAGAGTCTGCCCGGTTCTTAAATGATCGGGAGTCAGTTGAAAGATATGAAGCCTTGAGAAAGATGATTGGCAAGGAACAGTAAATCGGTTTATTGACAATAATCCCATTCACCTATGACTAGCATCAGTTATTTTTTTGTTCATGATCGTGAAATTGCCGGATAGATAAAAAAAGAAACGATCATGGACCCACATAATTATCATGTTGTTGTAAACTGGAATCAGGACCGAAAGGGAGTGATGTGTTCTCCAGAGCTGAATCAGAATGCAAATAATTGTATTGAGGTAGCTACACCACCTGAATTTCCGAAAGGGATACCTGGTATTTGGTCACCTGAACATTTGTTTACTGCATCAGTCAGCAGTTGCCTGATGACATCTTTTCTGGCCATCGCAGAAAATTTCAAGTTGGAGTTTGACGATTTTAGCTGCCCGGCCAAAGGCACCCTGGAGCAGGTAGATGGTAAGCTGCTGATGACCACTATTACCCTGGAGCCCACAGTTGTAGTAAAAGACGAAAAGAACAGAGCCCTGGCAGAAAAAGTATTACAGAAATCTGAAAAGGTTTGCCTGATCTCCAACTCCATAAAATCCAAAGTGATCATGAAGTCCACAATTAAAGTGGCTGAAGTGGTGTAAGAAAAATTCTCCTACATAAAAAAAGCCGGCTAATGCCGGCTTTTACTTGTACCCAGGGCCGGAGTCGAACCGGCACGATATTGCTATCATTGGTGTTTGAGACCAACGCGTCTACCAATTCCGCCACCTGGGCATTTATCTTAGTTGAAGCACTTTTTTACCTGATGTAAATGTGTTAAATCAAGTATTTGAAGGCTAGTCCTCCCTCGCTTCAAGACCATTTGGAAGTGGCTTAAAGCGAAGGAGGGCAAAAGTAATGGAAGCATCCTATTTAAACAATAAAATATTTAAAACGGATGTAAATGATTAAACAACCGGAAGCTGATATTTTTCCCTGTAGGTCCTTCCTCTCATCTTATTGGCTTCCTCATCATTGTCAAATAGCTCTTTCTTAGGATCCCACTTTAAGGGTCTGTGCAAGTCATAAGCGATATTAGCCAGATGACAAATGGATGCCGAACGATGACCTATTTCAGCAGGGCAGATAGGGTCTTTCCTTGATTTGATGCAATCGATCCAGTCCTGATAATGATTTTCATTTCTGTAAAGCGTCACCTTATCATCATCCATCTTGGATCGGATAAGTCCGGTAGGGAGTGACTCCAGGTATTGCCTGCTCACATCAATCACACCTGTAGATCCTTCAAATCGAACGCCAAATCCCCGCCCGAAATCTTCATGAAACATTTCTACCCCATTTTGATAAATAAATTTCAATCCTCTTACAGCACGTGGGTTTTTTGGTGGGATGATGGCTATTGGTCCGCTATCATCCATGCCCAATCCCCATTGAGCAATATCAAACATGTGAGCTCCCCAGTCAGAAATGATTCCACCACCCAGCTCTTCATAATCTCTCCAATCAGGGAAGAAATTACCATCTAATGTGGGGGCAAGTCGGTAATTATAACCAAGTTCCGGTGCTGGCCCCAGCCACATATCCCAATTCAGGTCTTTTGGCGTGGGTTCAGTGGGTAAATCATAGGGTACTGCAGGGTCACCTACATTCACCAATACCCTTTTGATTTCACCAATATGGCCGCTTCTGACCATTTCACAGGCATCTCTAAATGCTGGCCAGGAACGTTGCATGCTTCCGGTCTGAAGCACCTTGTTGTATTTTTTGGTAGCATTGACTACTGCCCGTCCTTCAAGGATATTGTGAGTCAAAGGCTTTTCACAATACACATCTTTACCAGCCTTGATGGAATCAATGATGTTAATCGCATGCCAGTGATCCGGTGTAGCAATGATCACGGCATCAATGTCTTTTCTTTTGAGGAGCTTTTTGTAATTCTCATAGGTGTCACACCCCTTATATTTCACAGTGCCGGCTGCTTCAGCATAATGGTCATTTACTTTTTTCTGAAAAGCGTCTACTTTAGATTCGAAAACATCGCTGGCAGCTACTACCTGGACCTCATCGATTTTGAGGAAATTGGATGCTAAACCTCCGCTTTGTTTACCTGTCCCGATAAAACCGATATTGATCTTATCGCTGGGGGGAGTAATATTGGTACCTCCCAGTACATACCTGGGGACGATGGTAAATGAAGCCATTGCAAGGGATGATTGCTGAATGAACTTCCTTCTTGAATTTTTATTATTAGATTTTTTCATTTTGTGATCTGTGTTGTAAGGGCCAATTTAAACATCTATTATTTTTAAGGCAAATAATTAGGAAAGTAATAGTCAGATTGACTTTAAGTACGTAAAACTTTTTTCACTATTTTGCGGTCCACATATTAATTCTATCTCCATTTCAATGAAAAGTTTAGCAGGAAAATCAGCAATTGTAACAGGAGCAGGCACAGGAATTGGTTTTGAGGTTTGCAAACAACTCGTAATCAATGGCTGTCATGTAATCCTAAATGATTTAGATAAGAAAGTGGCTGAGGAGGCAGCGGGAAAGTTGGCTGGAAATCCCGGTAAATGTGTACCTGTAGCAGGTGATTCTTCAGACATGCAGGTGATTCAATCTTTTGTAAGTGAAGCGGTCAGTGAATTTGGAAAACTAGACATCGCCATTGCCAATGCAGGGATCACCTCATTTGGTGATTTCCTCACTTTTCAACTGGATAGATTTCAACAGTTACTGGATGTTAACCTGAAAGGAACTTTCTTTCTGGCGCAGCATGCAGCCAATCAAATGAAAAAGCAGGGTGGGGGAGGAAGTATCGTGATGACGTCTTCGGTAACAGGTCATCAGGCAGTGAAAAATCTGAGTGCCTATGGAATGTCAAAAGCTGCCATAGAGATGTTGGCTAAAGCATTGGTGATCGACCTGTCCCCTTTGAAAATCAGTGTTAATTGTGTGGCTCCCGGAGCGACTGTTACTGAGCGCACATTGTTGGAGGAGGAAGACTACGAAGGGACCTGGTCCAAACTGATCCCTATGGGGCGGGCGTGCTATCCGATAGATATGGCCAACGCCATCATGTTTCTGGCCAGTGAGGAAGCCAGGCAGATCACTGGTCAAACCATCGTCGTGGATGGTGGATGGACAGCCACGAGTCCCGGTCCACAATGATGAATATGAAAAAGATAACAATTATATTTTTTGTAATTACAGTGTTAATGATAAGGTGTTCAGAGAACACACATGAGCAGCAAAATGCTTCGATTATGAAAAGTAAGTTTGGGTTTTCCGAAGGAAAAGAAGTTTTTAAATACACGTTGACGAACCCATCCGGTGCGTCAGTGTCCATCCTCACTTTTGGAGGGATTGTCAATTCTATCTTGGTTCCGGATAAAGCTGGGGATCTGGGAGAAGTTGTGTTAGGGTTTGATAGTTTAAGTCAATATGAACAGCGGTCTTCTTTTGGGTCCATCGTTGGTCGGTTTGCCAACCGCATCGCCGATGCCCGCTTTGAGCTGGATGGTAAAGTCTATGAGCTGGAAGCCAATAACGGACCCAATAATTTACACAGCGGACCGAGATCTTTTAAAACCGAAGTATGGGAAGTGGTAGAGGAGATCCAAAAAGAGGATACAGTAGGGATACGGTTGAAGTTTGTGTGTCCGCATATGTATGACGGATTTCCCGGAGAACTAACCAGCTTTGTGACATATCTGTGGACAAGTGATCATGCCCTGATCATTGATTATGAGGCTGTTACTGATCAAAAGACAGTATTGAATTTCACAAATCACAGTTATTTCAATCTTGCCGATGCCGGAAAGCCCATACTGGACCATGAATTGAAACTCATGGCCTCACATTTTTTACCTATCAATGAATTTTCGATCCCTACCGGTGAGCTAAGGGAGGTTAAAGACACTCCGTTTGATTTCATGACTCCAAAAGCTATTGGTAAAGACATCAATGCTAAAAATGATCAGCTCATGCTTACGAAGGGGTTTGACCATTGTTGGGTCATTGACGGATGGAATGGAGAGCTTAGACAAATCGCTGAGTTATATGAACCAACGACCGGTCGGCAGATGACAACTTTCACTACCGAGCCCGGTGTACAGGTATATACAGCCAATGGGTTGAAAGGGACAGGAAGGGGAGGTGTACCTTTTGTAAGTCATGGAGGCATTTGCCTCGAGACCCAACATTTTCCGGATTCGCCAAATCAACCGGAATTTCCTACTACCGTGTTGGAAGCAGGAAACACCTTTCAGTCAAAGACGATTTATCAGTTTTCAGTTAGATAGATTTTAGGCTAACAATTCTTCTGCAATCCTCCTGACCATTTTCTTCTTTTTTTCTTGCTGTTGCCATATTAGAGAGACGAAGGTGATTAGGATAATTGAACTCACAACGATATTTGCCTGAATGGTTTTTCTGCGATCTTCTGCAGCCCTGAGCTCTTTTTCATAATTTTCTGTGACTGCTTTAATCCTATAGGCATCACCATCCTCCAGTGCAGCTTGCTGATGTTCATAATAGGTATTCATGAAATCATTGAATTTATTCGAGTATTCAAGAGCCCTTTTGTTATCATTTACTGCCAGATATGCATCGGAAAGAAATGTGTACAATTTGGCGTCTTGTGGACTGTTGATCTGATCAATATATTTTTTTTCTGCATTGGTTCCAGCTTCAATGGCTTTATAGATAAATCCTTGCTCTAGATACATTTCGCATAGATTTTCAAGTGTGATGAAATGACTATGCGGCTTACCAATTTCTAATATTTGTTTGAAATTATATTCAGCAGCACCATAGTCTTTCATTAGCCATTGGGTAATGCCTAAAGTATTTCGAGCCTGGACTTCCAAATCGGTATTGAGGCCATCATCAAGTAAAACCCTGTCCAGATATTCAAGGGATTCCTGATATTTACCGTCATCTCTTAGTAGTTGACCAAGCTTGATTTGAGATCTGATTCTGTAATCACTTACTTCGTGCTCAACACTCAATTTGAATGATTCAAGTAAGTAATCAATGGTTTTCTGAGTCTCGCCCAACTTTTCATGAGCCTGAGCGAAGCTATAAAGAACAGAAGGTAAGTGCTTTTTTGGTGCGAATTTCAATGCCTTTTCAAAATGGTCTATTGCCATTTCAGGACTATTATAAGTGTTATATAACCTGCCAATATTGTGATGTACGGCATGAAATCTATAGTAGAAAAGCTCTTCGGAATTATTACCGGGGGATTTGGCTTCTATATCCTCATAATGCCTAATGGATTCCCGATAATTAATGATGGCCCTTTGAATGTCATTTTGGTTTTCATACACGAAACCTTGAAAAAAGAGGTATTTAGCTCTTTCCGAATCCGTGAGATTCATAGCTGCAACGCTATCTAATTGCAATTGTGTGTTTTCTAAATCCGTAAAGGTCATCTTCTCCAATAGCTGGGTCGGAGAGGATGCACCTAGGATAATGCTGATTGTAAGTATAATTGATTCCATAACTGAGTTTAAAAATAAAAAAAGCCTCCGTACTATGGAAGGCTTCTTTTACATCATTTATAATGGAATATCCAAAAATGTATTTTTTAACTCATAACCAGCTAGGTAAAGTTTGATTATCCACAAGCGCCTGGAGTAGGACAAGTAGGTGTGGGATCATCATCATTAGATGGAGCCTGGAATTCAGGGACATTTTGTTCGATTTCAGTGAGGTTATCATCCACACAAGAAGCCAATCCAATAGCAACAGTAGCAACAAGAATTACAAATAACTTTTTCATGATTTATCTTTTAGTTTTAGTTGTATATGATTTTTTCTCAAAAGTATAGATTCTTCATACTAACAGACATTAAAATTTCCTTATCAAATTATTTATCATGCTGATTATCAGTGTAAAACTGCTGGATACGAGAAATTTATTGATTTGTGAATCTTATAAAAGTACAATTATAAGCCGTAGAAAAAGATTGTATAAATAATATCAATTAATATATATGTAATATAACGTATACAACTATGTGTAATAAGTTATTATATATCAATCTACCCTTTGATTTAGGGGTGCAGAGTGATGAGTATCAATCATATAAGGAAAAAGGAGGAAAAAGGAGGTTTTAACAGGAGATTAGATTTTTACTAATCAGAATTATATTGTTATAAATAACGATATAATGATAGAAAATTCTGTATTTTGTCGTAATTTGAATAATTGACAATAGCGGCTAAAAAGAGATGAAAATTATTTTTTACTGTCAACTTGAAGGACTAAAAAACACCTAATTTCTAAGAAAATACTTCTTATTTCTACCATTTTTTTTCTTAGAGGTATTTTTTTGAATTCTCAGTTACCTTAAAAGAAAGCTCTTCTGCACCTACTTTTATGAAGCGTTTGATAGAATTAACGATGCTCTGAGCCTTTCATATGTTTAAGATAGTGTTATTGAATAGTAAAGGGCTTCTCTTTTTGCCAGGATTATAATAACGTATACGTGTGGTGATTGTTTGTTAATGCTAAAAATGAATCATCAGGTGTTATGAGACACCTGATGATATTTGTAAACTAAATGAAGGATTAGTTTGATTTGGGAAAGCCCGGCCTGGACATTATTTCCCTGATCTGCGCCGTGTGTCTTTCTGTATGAGCTGCCAGCAGTAATATTACCTGGTAGGCATCACCTTTACCAAAAGGAAAGTCGAAATAACATGTGCGAAGCGGATCGGAAGTGTTTGTCACATAGTTAATATGTTTGTTTCTGAGTTTAGTGAAATTATCCAGGGCATCCTGCACCGTATTAAATGTTGATTTTGGTTCTAATACGTCCAGTGTTTTACTCTTCTGTGACCTATCGGTAAAGATTTCTATGAGTTTATCATCTTGAAATGCAATCTCACCCTTCGCGGCACTGTGTTTAAGGGCATCCTGTGACCATTGGAAGATGAGTTTCTCAGATAAGGCCAGATGTTCTACACACTCGGCAATAGACCATGTACCTTCATTTACTTTGAATTCCAATTGCTCTTTATTCAAGTTAATTACCGTATTAACCAGGGTTTGCTTTGTATCATGCAAATAATTAATGGCTACCTCACGATCCTTTTTTGAAAGTTCTGCAAGTGCTGAAAACATTATCGCAGAAAGACCAATTAAGGTCAATATGATTATATTTTTCTTTTTCATGGTTGTTGTTTTTAAATGCAACTAAAAGGTTGCGTAAATAGATAAAAAAATGTTTTATTTATCAGCTTTTTGCTGCAGATGGTTAACCAACCTGGAAAGCTTATCATCCCAAAACTTCTCATAAAAAGAAACCCAATCATTGATTTCCTTTAGAGGCAGGGCATTGGCCTGACAAAATCGCTCCCTTCCATTTTCTCTGATTTCTACAAGACCTGCAACTTCCAGATACTTGATATGCTTGGTTACAGCCTGACGGCTCATACTAAAATGTTCAGAAATCTGTGAGATGGATAAAGCGGTACTTGCCAAAACCAAAATATGGAAGATTTCCCGTCTGGTTGGGTCAGCAATTGCTTTAAATATTTTGTTGATTTTAGGAGACATTTTGTTTGTTTAGATACTTGGTGAGGTTTACCACACATGATCCCCAACCCTTTTCGAAACTGGTAAACATATTTGTTGCCATCTCCTCAGTAGGATAATTAGAGATCCCCGAATGCTCCAGGGTGAGAAATGTTCCTGAATCATTTTCCTTGAGATTCCACTTCACTGTGGTTTCCACTCCAGTACCTCCTACTATCCAGGTATAAATTAAGGTGTGGAACGGAGACGCTTCCAGTACCTTACCGGTAATTTTTGTTTCTTCATGGGTAAACGTATACTCGAAACCTGGCTCTGCTTTAAAGTCAGCATGAATAAACCACGTAGAAATCTCTTCCGCTGTAGATATGGCTTTCCAAACGTCCTGAATTGGAAAATTGATCTGCTGTTCTTTTTTGATTACATCTTTCATTGTCAATAAAGTTTAAAATTAGTTAAGCAACTATTTGGTTGCAAGATAATTGATTAAACTATTAATGCAACTTAAAGGTTGCATTAATTTTCCAAAACATGTAAGGAGTCCATCTGTCGTGGTGTAATTCTATCTGAAATTAATGGTAACAGGCTGTTCTAATTCTACCTGAAGCCCATCAAATTTCCCCATGAAGGCTTTCATTTCCGCTGCGGTTTCAGGCTTTTTTCGGGTGAGCTCAACAAAAGCGTCTTTGTTCTTCATCATTTTGCCAAAGTCCATATCAAGTAGGGTAATGGAAGATCCGTTTCTATAAGAAGCATTGGTCCTGGAGATTTTGCCATTTACTTCAACCTTCATACTGAAACGCATTCCTTCAAACATTTGGATCATTTCGTTTCCCATGGAATCCATTTCACCCATTTCATTCGTTTCCTGAGCATCGTTGGGGTTGTTATTTACTGGTTCAATATCAGATCGATTGATGATCAGTGTAGGTGAACTTCCTTTTTTAAAGCTGAAGTAATAAAACTCGTCTTGTTCATATTCTTCCTCATCTTCCATGGATGTTGGGCTCATCCCTGTATCCACTTTATCATCCTGGCTTGTGCTTAATTTTATCTTTGATATGTCAGTGAACTGATACACGACTGAGTATCCCTCCCAGTCATTTTCCGTAATCTCCTTTCCAGACTGATAGGTAACCCCATCTCCATATTCACTGGCCTGGTTTGTTAGCTTTTCCTTATCAAAAAGAGAAAAGGGCTTCTGTTGTTGTGTTCCTTCCGTAGCAAAGGTCTCACCAAATGAACGCATCATGTCAGAAAACATCTTACTCATCAACACTTTCTCGGTAATGGTGCCACTTCCATCTTTGTTTACCTTAATTACGGTTTCTACCCGAAAACAACTGGTAAGAAATAATATGGAGAAAAGTACGATGGTGATTCTTGTTAACTTTTTCATAGTACTGAGATATTACATTTCATTCAAGTGAGTTATTTAATTTATGAAGAATTGGGGTTAAATGATAGTCATCGTTTAGTTAATTATTTTTCTGTGCAGGTTGGTTTATGTGAATACATCGTACATTTAAGACTAAATCCCCTTTCAGATGAAAGCCATCAAGATCACTTTTACTGTGTTATTTATATTGGCCATTATTTATTTTGTCGGACCAAGAGCGTCCTTCGAGCCGATTGCTTCTCCTGAAATACAGTTGTTGGAAGGAGTGACTATTCAACATCTGGACAATTATGTGACTAGAAAAGATTCTGCCATTGACAATATCAGACAGGGTAACCAGGCTAAAATTATCTGGGCCGACTCCTCTCATTCAAAAACTACATATGCCGTGGTTTATCTTCATGGCTTTTCTGCTTCACATGAAGAAGGAAGCCCTGTACACAAGGATTTTGCAAATAGATATGGGTTCAACCTGTACCTGGCCAGGCTGGCTAATCATGGGTTGACAGGAGAGGAGTCAATGACTGATATGACACCAAATGGGTTGATCGAAAGTGCCAAAGAAGCGGTGGCCATTGGGCAATTGCTCGGTGATGATGTTATTGTTATGTCTACATCCACTGGAGGTACACTTTCTATTTATTTGGCGGGTGTGAATCCTGAAATGATTGATGCCTTGGTTTTGTTTTCCCCCAACATTGAAATTGCTGATCCGTCAGCCAGAATACTCACCGGGCCCTGGGGACTTCAGCTGGGAAAAATGATAGCCGGAGAGTTTCGTTCTTTTGACGATTCGACACCTCTGGAGAACCAATTCTGGACATCCAAATATAGAATTGAAGCGATTGCATCCTTACAAAAACTGCTTGATGAGACGATGAATGAAGAGGTTTTCAGGTCTGTAACTCAACCCTATTTTTTAGGGTATTATTATAAAAGTGAGACGGAAAAGGACGAGGTGGTATCCATTGATGCGATCAAAAGATTCACCCGGTCCACTACCACACCTGAGCAACAAATTAGGGTGGTAGAGTTTCCCAACGTTGGGGAGCATGTCATTGCTTCCTATATTAAAAGTAAGGACCTGGAAAGTGTAAAAAGCGCTGTATATCAGTTTGCTGAAGATGTTCTTCAACTCAAACCACGGCCGAGATTCGTGGATACGTTGGTTACGGATACCCAATAAAACTGCTTTAAATCTCTGTCTATTTCAATGCTAATTCAAAGTGAGAGGGTGTATACCAGACTATGGGTTGTTAAGTGATCATACCAACCGCTGAAATCAGGTGAGGAAAATACTTTAATGGATTTTGTGATGGCTAACTACATACTGAGGAATAAATTTATTCATCAGGCAATCATTTGAGTTGTATTGATGTTATATTTATAAATAGAAATCTGTAGTTATGAAAAGTTTGTTATTTCTTCCGATCCTACTACTCTTTGCCTGCAATATCAATCAGGAGCCCGAAACGCTCGTGCGATCTGTTGATTACCCCATGAGACAGGCAAATTATAATCCGGTCTATGGAAATGTAAAGGTTTCCGAATTGGCTCCCGGCAAGCTGGAGATATCGATACAGGTGGAAAATACCAGCAAGAATTTGACGCACCCGGCACACCTGCATTTCGGATCAATCAGTGAAGTAGGGGAGTTGGCATTTAGACTAAACCCCATTGATGGAAGCACAGGTACAAGTGTGACCATTTTGGATCAGGCAAAACTGTCCAGTGGAGAAACATTAACATATGACTCTTTTCTAAGTATGAACGGAAGTATCAAAATCCACATGGATGAGCTGTACTTCAAAAACATGGTTCTCTCTTATGCCAATGTAGGTTCCAACCAGGATTACTTTTTTGATGGAGTAGCTGTTTGCACAGGACACTAGATGATGTTTGTTTTAAACCATTAAAGCCTGCAGGTTTTTAATGCCTGACAGTTCCTTAAGGTTTCTATTTATTAAGACTATACGCTACAGGTTGTTCGTCGAACAGTGGTTTCACCATCCCCCATGTATTTTTAAACAAGTCTGATTTTCGATATTCCTCCAGGTGAGCAGGTGATTCCCAATGACTGATGGTATAATAGACATTTGAGACTTTCAGGTCCTGGTGAAGTGAAAGGTGAGTGCACCCTTCGGACTTACGTATTTTTACCATAGATCTATTGAAAATGTCTATAAACGCATTCACTTTATTCGGTTGAAATGACATTCTTACTATTCTAATGATCATGCGTCAAAATAAATGTGTATTGGGGTATCCAGGTAAAGTCCGAGGAGCTCAGAGGCATTACCCTTGTTAATACCGATTTGTATATTGTCGTTGGAATTAAAGATAATAAAACACTCTCCAGACTCTACTTCATGATATGACTCGTGAATCTTTGTAGATCTTTCTCTCCCAAATTGAATTTGAAAATGACTGTTACCATTCAATTTTATGATAGTATCAAATTCCTTGCGGTTGATGTTGGTGATCAGGTTGCCATAATGATCTACCCTGATCACGTTTCCGGCGATTTCTTTTTTCGTCACCTTCAGTTGTCGGGCAAACAGCTTTTTTAGCTGACTGTAAGGAGATCCCAATACGGATAATTTCCCGTCTTTAGCCAATTTTGCTGCTGCCGGTGCCAGAATATCTTTGGCTATAAAAGTTGAGAATTTGCCGTTTTCGGCGTTTATCTCTACTACTTCCCCAGTCTCCAGATTTCCGATCAAGCTGAAAATACCACTATCAGGACCTAAAAAGAAGTGTTTGTTCCATTGGATAGCTACCAATTTAGACGGTTCTTTGCTCACTGAATCAACAGCACACAGATGAACCGTGTGCTCGGGAAATTCGTTATATACATTCCTGAGGACATAGGCTGCATGCGCAATATCCGCCTGTCCGATGTGATGACTCAAGTCGATGATTTGGCATTGCGGATGGTGTTGAAGGATAGTAGCTTTCACTGCAGCCACGTAGTGGTCTTCAGTTCCAAAATCCGACATAAAAGTGATCACAGACATCGCGATAACTAAAAAATTTATTACTTTGAGCAAAAGTAATATTATCAGGATCAATCAAAGAGTAACAGAAAATACATTACGCATTTGCTAGAAAAAATCATTACGCTGGAGAACATGTCCCTGATAGATTTTCTGGGGATTGAGAACAAAAACATCAAAGAGATTGCATCCGCTTTTCCAGAAAGCAAAATCATTTCCAGGGGCAATGAGATCAAGATTCAGGGCACTGCGCCCCAAATCCTGAGAATCAACGAAATCCTGAACTCTCTTATCAGCCATTATGAAAGGTATGGGAAAGTAACGCACGAAAATGTCGTTTCCTATATCAATGAAGAGCATGAGGAAGAACATAGCAGCCGGGTTTCAGAAGATATTCTGATTTTTGGTACCAGGGGTTCGAAGATCTACCCGCGTACAAAAAATCAAAAAGCGCTCGTTAAATCAGTGGCTAAAAATGATCTGGTTTTCGCCATCGGACCAGCTGGAACAGGAAAAACCTATATCTCAGTGGCTTTGGCGGTGAGAGCACTGAAAAATAAAGAGGTCAAAAAGATCATCATTACCCGACCTGCAGTGGAAGCTGGAGAAAACCTGGGATTCCTTCCTGGTGATCTAAAGGAAAAAATAGATCCCTATTTGAGGCCGATCTACGACGCCCTACACGATATGATCCCGGGAGAAAAGCTGAAATATTACAGGGAAAACGGAGTCATTGAGATTGCACCCCTGGCTTATATGCGAGGGCGGACGCTCAACAATGCCTATATCCTGTTGGATGAGGCACAGAATACTACTCCCATGCAGATCAAAATGTTTTTGACCAGGATGGGACCAGAATCCAAGGCCATTGTTACAGGAGACCGTTCTCAAATTGACTTACCACCAAGGCAGAAGTCAGGATTGATAGAAGCCGTAGAAGTCCTGAAGGATGTGAAAGGCATCGGATTTGTTAATCTCAATCATACGGATGTAGTACGGCACAAATTGGTAAAAGACATTGTCAACGCATACACTCAACATGTCGACAACACCAAAAAAGATTAAAGTTTTAAGTGCTACCACACAAGCCCTCCGGTCTAAGGCTTTTGATATTCGTCAGGAAGTATTTGTGGTAGAGCAAAAAGTATCAAGAGAGGATGAGTTTGATCAGTTTGAAGAGACGTCCCACCATGTGGTCGCTCTCGATGAAAACGATCTTCCGGTGGGGGCAGCCAGGTGGAGAAAAACATATGATGGCATAAAGCTCGAACGCTTCGTGGTGAAAAAATCCTACCGGGGTCAACAAGTTGGTTCGAGACTGGTAGCGTTTATATTGAAAGAAATTGAAGAAAAAATGGGTAAAGGGCAAAATCTTTACCTGAATTCACAAATTCCAGCGATCCCTCTTTATGAAAAATTCGGATTTAAGCAGGTTGGAGACCAATTCGAGGAATGTAATATCCTCCATTATAAGATGATCCTGAATACATGACAGGTCACACACGTTGTGTAAAAATCAATTTTTATTACCAACTTTATTGAATAACGGTTAAAAGGTGGTGATTTAAATAGCTCCTTCTGTTTTAGCTCACCGCTTCAGATCTTTAAAGCAAATCCGTTCAGATGAATATTTGGAATGCTTTCCCATTTGTCCGCTATGCTGTGGCTTTGATTCTTGGCATCCTTTTATATTTCGGGATACCCGAAATATGGGATTATTATCAGGTTATTCTTATTGCACTCATTTTACTTGTATTCGTAACGGCTTTCTTTTTCAGAGCGAGAAATCTCGGATTATTCCGGGTGTTATCGGGCTTGTTTACTCTTGCATTAATCGCCTTTTTAGGTGGCCTCCTGGCTCAGTTGAACAATGAGCGTAAAGCGGTTAACCATTATCATCATGTTGATGAGGAGATAGTCGCATTTTCAGGAGTCATCAATTCTGATCATTTTGAGCGCGAAAAATATTTCAGATATGAATTCCAGTTAGAACAGGTGCTTACAGAGACCAGACAACAGAAGGTGAGTGGAAGCATCTATCTGTACCAAAGAAAAGATAGTTTGGCTTCGGTGTTGCCGTATGGAACTCAACTATTTGTGCATGGAAGTTTCTTTGAAATTGAGTCGCCTAAAAATCCGGATGAATTCAACTACAAAAGATACCTGGTCCACAGGAATATTTTCGCCCATGCGTTCGTCTCCTATGAAGATTTTGAGATTGTTGGCGAGAGTCAGGTCAATCCGATCCTGGATTTAGCTTATCGGGTGAGGACTTCTTCCAGTCAAATGATCTCTGATTACATTCCAGGTGTTCAAGAGGCTGCAGTGCTAAATGCGCTACTCATTGGTGTCAAAGACTATCTGGACAATGAGATCAAGGATGCTTACTCGGCAGCTGGAGCCATGCATGTACTGGCTGTATCAGGTCTTCATGTAGGGATCGTTTACTTATTGATTACGTTGGTTTTTGGTTCGCTGAAAAGTACAGGTTGGGGCAAGGTGGTCTTTGTGGCTATTGCTCTTGGGGTGATTTGGTGCTATGCGTTGATTACCGGCTTTTCTCCCTCCGTGATGCGGGCTTCAACCATGTTTAGCGTGATCATCCTTGCTGAGACCTCAAAAAAGAAGTCTAATATCTATAATTCCCTGGGTTTGGCAGCTTTCATTTTACTTATGTACAATCCTTATTTCATCTTCGATGTCGGATTTCAACTGTCGTTTATTGCTGTGTTGGGTATTGTGATGTTACAGCCACCGATCTACAGGCTTTTGAGTATGCCAAACAAGCTGCTAGACTATTGCTGGGCGATTATATCTGTGTCCATCGCTGCGCAGATTGTTACTTTTCCGCTTTCGATACTTTATTTTCATCAGTTTCCCACTTATTTCCTCCTTTCCAATCTACTGATCATCCCATCCAGCATGGTTATGCTTACCACTGGCCTGTTCATGCTGGGTGTTGGGTGCTTTTCAGACATAGCAGGAGAGACCATTGGCTTTTTGCTGGGTAGTTTTGTGAAATGGATAAACTGGCTGATCCTGTGGATCCAGACCTTTCCATTTCCTACCATAGACTGGCTATATCTCAGTGGATTGTCGGTGCTGTTGCTCTATCTATTCATGGTATATTTCTACCAGGCGCTAAAGCATTTCCATTTCAATGCATTGATCTTTTCAATGGTTTGTATGATCCTTCTCATGATTAATATCCATGTGGAAGATTACATGAATAGCACCCAGGAAAGAGTGGTTGTATACCATACGCGAGATGGGTTAGCAATTGACCTGATTAATGGTAAAAGCGCTCAGCTGTTAACCTTTGGAAGTTCGGGCCAGGAGTTGATAGAAATGGCTTCATTTAATATCGACCCGCACAGGCTGGTCAGTGGACTGAAAAAGGTAGGTAAGCCTTTAGAGGAAATAGCTGTGATATCCGATGAAGGGCTTCATTTCATTGTTTGGAAAGGAATGAAGATCCTGGTAGTGGAATCAGCTACCAAACGTGGAATGAAACAGGACCTTGAAGTTGATCTGACCATTCTTCAATGTTTAGATAAGCAGTTGATGGAAGATATTCAATCAAAAAAAATTGTAATTGGCCCTATGAGGTCCTTCAAAGACAGAGCAGCGCTTATCAATTATCTGGAAGGAAGAAATATTAGCTATTTTGATACCAATGAAGCGGGAGCATTCATACTACACCTGAGTAATTATACTATAAGTGACTAAGGAGGTATCTTCGTCAGATAATTTCAAATGCATTTGAACGACCCTTTATCTATACTTAAGCAATATTGGGGATATTCCTCTTTCAGACCTCTTCAGCAAGAGATCATTGAGTCTGTAACCGAGGGTCATCATACACTTGCTTTGCTCCCGACCGGAGGGGGGAAGTCAATCTGTTTTCAGGTGCCGGGGCTTTGTCTCGATGGCATTTGTATTGTAGTCTCGCCACTCATCGCATTGATGAAGGACCAGGTTGAGCAGTTAAGGTCCAGGGGAATAAAAGCGGAGGCGTTGTTTTCAGGGATGTCAAAACGTGAAATAGATATCACGCTGGACAACTGTATTTATGGGGATATTAAATTTCTCTATGTGAGTCCTGAGCGACTAAGGACTGAATTGTTTTTGGAGCGGGCAAAAAAGATGAAGATTGGACTTCTTGCCATTGATGAAGCTCACTGTATTTCTCAGTGGGGGTATGATTTCCGGCCACCGTATATGCAGATTGCAGATTTTATCCAGGAGTTTCATCTTGAGAAACTCATTGCGGTTACGGCATCGGCAACCAAAGAGGTAAAGGAGGATATCCTTTCAAAACTGCTTTTTAAAGCTCCCAGGATTTTCAAGAAGAGTTTTGCTCGAGCCAATCTTTCTTATTCTGTCTTTGATTTGGAAAACAAAGAAGCCAAAATGATGGAAATCCTGAACAATGTACCAGGAACGGGGATCGTTTATGTAAGAAGCAGGAAAAGAACCCAGCTGATAGCGGAAAAACTAAGGCGAAATGGCGTCTCTGCAGATTATTATCATGCAGGGCTTAGTCCTCAAGACAGGGTTTCCAGGCAGGAAGCCTGGATCAGGGGTCAGATCCGGGTGATTGTCTCTACCAATGCCTTTGGAATGGGTATTGATAAGCCAGACGTCCGTTCTGTTATACATTATGATCTGCCTGATTCTTTAGAGGCCTATTACCAGGAAGCTGGCAGAGCAGGAAGAGACGAGAAAAAAGCCTATGCGGTGATCTTATATCATCAGGGAGATATCGAGGACCTGGAGACACGTACTGAAAAGTCAGCAGTAGAGGTCTCATTTATCAAAAGGGTTTACCAGGCACTGGCCAATTATTATAAACTTGCTGTAGGAAGCAATGCGCTCTCAAGTTTCGATTTCCTCTATGCTGATTTTACTGCTACTTTCAACTTACCCTTGGTGGAGACCTATCATGCATTGTCAAAGCTGGAAGATGAGGGCCTGATCCAGATTACAGATGCCTATCGGGAAGCTTCCAGGGTTCTCATGTTATTAAAGCCCGAGGAGCTGTATAAGTTTCAGGTTGCTCATGAAAATTTCGACGCTCTGATCAAGGTATTGCTGCGTCTTTATGGTGGAGAACTGTATGTTGGCTTTGTGAATATTAAGGAGCAGGATATTTCAAAACTTGTGAAGGAAAGTGTGCCCAAAGTGATCAAGGATCTTGAATATTTACAGAAGCTGGATGTGCTGGAATATCATCATGGTTCCGATCAGGCGCAGATTACCTTTCTTACTCCCCGGTACGACGCCAATAATTTGCCTTTAGACAAGAAGCAAATCGCCTGGAGACGACAGGTAACCATGGAAAAAGCCAAATCGGTGGCAAAGTATGCTCAAAATGTGATCCGGTGCAGGACTCAGATTATTCAGGAATACTTTGATGAGCAAACAGATCAGGAATGTGGAGTATGCGATGTCTGTCTGGAGAAAAGAAAGAAAACGACAACGATAGGAGAAAAAGAGATCATGTCTGTTTTAAGTCGTGGCGAACATTCTGTCCAGCAGTTGAAAAAGACATTTCCAAATGTAGGTGAGGAACAGATCATCCAGGTACTCAGAATGCTAATGGATGAGGGATTGGTTGTTGAGAACCATTCAAGGTTTGGGTTGAAATCAGATCAACCCAAAACCTGATTTTTCCTATAGGGATTTTTCTTCTTCCAGTGCAGCCACACCAGGGAGTACTTTGCCTTCCATGTATTCAAGTAAGGCACCACCACCGGTAGATACGTAAGATACTTTGTCTCCGTATCCCAGGTTGTTGATCGCTGAAGCAGAGTCACCACCACCGATGAGTGAAAATGCCCCACCTTCTGTTGCTTTCACCACGGCATTGGCAATGGCGTCAGTTCCTTTGGCAAAGGTTGGGAACTCAAATACACCCATTGGACCATTCCAAAGGATTGTTTTAGAGCTTTTTAGGATATCAGAGAAAAGTTTTACCGTTTCAGGTCCGATATCTAATCCTTGCCAGCCGTCGGGAATCTCACCGGATTTTACTGTTTGTGTTTTTGCATCATTGCTAAAATCATCCGCAATGACCGTATCTACTGGTAAGATCAGTTTTACACCTTTTTCTTTCGCTTTTTGCTCGATTTCTTTGGTTAGGTCCATCTTATCAGCTTCGAGAAGCGATTTTCCAATCTTTCCACCTTTGGCTTTGGCAAATGTATAAGACATACCTCCCCCAATGATGATGTTGTCAGCAACACCAAGCAGACGCTCGATGATCATGATTTTATCAGACACTTTGGCTCCACCCATGATAGCTGTAAATGGTTTTTCGGCATCATCCAATACTTTCTTGGCGTTTTCCAACTCCTGCTTCATCACATAACCAGCACACTTGTCATTGAAGAACTTTGCTACAATAGTGGTGGAAGCATGGGCTCTGTGAGCGGTACCAAATGCATCGTTTACGTAGATGTCACCCAGCACAGCCAGTTTACGGGAAAATGCTTCGTCACCTTTTTCCTCTTCTTTATAGAATCTGACATTTTCCAATAGCAGTACTTCACCTGATCCCAGATTGCGAGCCATCTCAAGGGCTTCCTCACTGATACAATCACTGGCAAACTTGACCTGTACACCCAGTTTATCTGAAAGGGTGGGTACGATATGTTTTAATGAGAACTTCTCAGTGGGTCCCTCTTTGGGTCTACCCAGATGACTCATTAGGATAGTGGCTCCACCTTCATCAAGAATTTTCTTTAGCGTAGGAATGGCCGCATTGATTCTGGTTTCGTCAGTGACCTCAAACTTTTCATTGAGGGGAACATTAAAGTCTACCCTGATCAATGCTTTTCTGTTTCTGAAATTGAAATCGTCTATTGTAGTCATTTGTAGAAATTTCTGCTAAAATGGATTGATTAAAGTTAAATGCAAAGTTAACGTTGTTATTTCACCGCGAATAAATATTGAGGGTTTTTATTGAAGCATACCTATAGAGCTATGAAGAAGCCCTGTGTAGTCTGTCATTAATGGCTTTGCCCAATCCTTCTTCAGGAAACCTTTGGGTAATGATCAGGTCGATGTCTGACTGATCCATTATTCTCAATGCACTGAATAAATTTTTTGCAGCTTCATTCAGGTCTCCCCGCTGAGACAAGATGATCTGAGTAGAGCCATTCAGCGGTTTGAAGTCTTCTTTAAAGCTGATGATCCCAATTTTTTTATGCTGATATTTCGTCATGAGATCAGGGATCTTCCCCACCATGATTTTCTTGAGCGGTGCATAATGGGTTTTGAGCATGCCTGGAGCCAATGGGTTACTGCTAAGGTTTAGGTTGAGTTTTACCCTTCCCACACTTGATTCCAAATCCTCCAGTCTGATACCTCCCAACCTGTAGATGATTGGTTTTTCAGCTTCGAATCCGATGATGGTAGACTCTAAACCAACGGCACATGGACCTCCATCAAGGATAAAAGAGATCTTATCGCCCAATTGATCTTCAACATGCTGTGAAGTGGTCGGGGATACATATCCGAAAGGATTAGCACTTGGTGCGGCAATCGGAAATTCCAGCTGCTCCAACATTTGCAGCGTCAGGGGGTGGTTGGGGATCCTGATGGCTACTCTTTGTGAACCTGCAGTGAGTAAATCGGGTACAATGGGCTTTTTATCCAGGAGCAGGGTAAGCGGGCCTGGCCAAAATTGATCAGCTAGCTGAAGTGCGTTGGAAGGAAACTCCAAAACAAAATCCCTGGCTTGATCGAGATTAGCCACATGTACGATCAGGGGATCGAATTTGGGGCGGTTCTTTACTTCGAAAATACGAAGTATGGCATGCTCATTCAAAGCGTTTCCAGCAAGACCATAAACTGTCTCGGTAGGAATCCCAATGACTTCGCCTTGCTGGAGGTGTTTTACAGCTTCCAGCACATCTTTACTGATCTTTGCCAAAATGCTTGAGAGAATTTTCCACAATTATCATCAAAATAGAAGACAACTTTTATATTTACTGCTAAGAACTACACGAAATACCCATGAATCGAAGTACAAGAAACTTATTGAGAATCGTCTCCGTCGTATTGGTCCTTTTACTTGTCTTGATGCAGCTTGGCTTTATCCCGGCATTTCTGGAGTACCGTTTTTGGTTCATGGTTGTAGCATATGGGCTACTGCTTCTTACCTCCAAATAACTCCTTTTTTAACGCTACAATCAACGGGTACTACCGCTTGATCTGGCAAGAACAAGTCAATATTGATAAGATGTGCTATGGTAGCTGATTTAGTTGGATAAAAATTATCCTGCTTTCAGGTCTGCTAAACGCATAAAGCACTGACTTATGGTCTATTTAACCATATTCAATGCTAATTTTTGGCACCATCGTTGCAAGTATGACCCTGAATACCAAATGAATGGAACTCATGAAAAGGTTAATGATCATATTATCGATAGCTGCTTTTTCTTTCGCAAGTAAAAGTCAGGCGCAGAGCATCTTTTATACATCATATGGCACCCAGCATTTGTGGGGCATGCCTCCCGAAGTACATTGGGTGTTGGAAAGAAACTACTATGATTATCATATGGTGCACTCACGTAGGTTTTGGGACCGTGGTAGATTGTATTTTGATGTAGTGCTTCAACGGGGAGGTGTATTTGTGGATGTTAGGATGGATGGAAGAGGATTTATCTTTAATACTGCCTACAGAAATCATTATCCTTTCTATAATCATGTTTGCTCTGGTTATTGTGGTTTTCACAGAGACTACTATATGAGTTACAGAGTGGGTGTTGGTCATCCTTATTATTATAAACATAATCATGTTTACTATAGACCAAATGTGGTGATAATCAAACAGGATCATCATCATCATGGTAACAATCACGGAAATCATCATGGAAATGATAATGGTTATCATAAAGGTCAGGAAAGGTATAGACCTAATCCAGCTTCAAGATACCGTGTAGACAGAACTGACAATGGCCGAGTGGAGCGGGTAAACCAGGGACCAAGAGATTCCCGACCAAGCCCCGATTATGGAAGAGGCAATGGAAATAGCCAGGGAAATAATGGTGTAAGAGATCATGGTGTAGGCATGGGTAGAGGAAATGGCAATGGTAACGGAAACGGTGTTGGAAATGGCAACAAAGGAAACAATGGAGTGAGAGATCATGGTGTTGGTGTAGGTAGAGGTAGTGGCCAGGGCAAAGGACAAGGTAATGGCCCGGGAGTGAACAAAGGAAATAGTGGAAGAGTGTATACCGCATCCAACTCCAGAAGTGCTTCATCAGGCAGAGTTTCTTCGAGTTCCAGCTCAAGATCAAGAACTTCGGTAAGCTCATCCAGTGGAAGAACATCAAGGTCGTCAAGCTCATCAAGTTCAGGTCGGACTACGTCCGGCAGAACAGTAAGGACCCGATAATAGATTTAGACACCGCCGATGAAAAGAGACCACATTTTGTGGTCTTTTTTTTGTTTTAGATAAATCAAATCAGGCAGATAGCTTAAAGACGATAGTAGAAATGAGCTACCTTTTCTTCTTCGGTAATTGGCGTGTGTCGATAAAACTCCACAGCATGTGGTTCATCCTTATCTGCCTGTACAAATACTTCCTGGTA
This sequence comes from Cyclobacteriaceae bacterium, assembly GCA_965228595.1. GTDB lineage: Bacteria > Bacteroidota > Bacteroidia > Cytophagales > Cyclobacteriaceae > UBA7330. Next base: position 3,935,218 of record OZ245828.1, read on the forward strand.
TCCTAAAGATTTGCAATGATCATTGAATGCGTTGATCAATGAACTGCCAATACCTTTCCGCTGAGATGCTGCCAGTACAGCCAGATCATAAATGTATCCTATAGGCTGTGTGGAGTGATACTGTTCGAAGGTATAGGCTGTCAATCCCCCGATGACTTTTTGATCACTGATGGCGACCATGCAAAAGAATCCCGGTGATTTCATAACATGGAGGAGATGTTTCCGAGAAGGTAACGGAGCTTTTTTTAGCTCGAAGACTTTCTCGAAGACATGTAATAGTTCGACGAATGGGTCCAGATCATCTGTTGAAAGTAGTTTGATGTCATAATGCATTAGCCATCCAGTTGATGTACCTCATTTCTCGATAAACTTAATTTCTCTCCCAGTTTATAAGCTGTGGGTGCACTTCCGGCCATTAAGATGATGACCAGGGCAAAAATGAAAAAGTTGACAGTGGTGAATGTTACCAGACAGGCTACGATGGAAAAAAGGCCAACTCCTTCCAGCATGGCCATTTTAACGATATGTGCCGTTTGAAACCTGATTAATTTGTCATTGAGCTTTGTATTTTTCCTGGCCTGGCTCATTTGTTTGTTGAACAAAACCAGCGAAGTAGGTATCAGGAAGATGCCCGCAAAGGCGGGAACAAAAATGATAGAGTTTTCCGGGGCAAAGAATGTCGTTTCCGGATTTGTGCCCAATTGAAAAGCCACTACTGTCGCAAAAAGTGATAATCCTCCTACCAATGCCCAATGAATGGTTTTGAGAGTTTTTAGCATCAATGACGGTTTTTGTGCTTCCATAAAATTTCTTTTCTGGAAGTTACAAAATAATCAATTTCATGATTTAGCTGTGACTTTTTTTGACAAAATGATCTTTATTCAGAGGACCTGGTCCGCAATCAGTGACGTGCCAGGCCAGGGGAGTGCTTTGATCCAAAGCCTGCTAGCTGGCCTTGCGTTTTCTTGGCAGTCGTCTGTAGCTATAGTGTTTCATTACTTCATGCAAGGCTGCCTTTATGGCTTCATTGATCGGAAGCATTTGGTTGGCCATGCGAAAATCAATTTGTGAAAGCTTCTGATAATAGTTGATAAAGGAAGGCGCTCCTTCATTATTTGAGATCTTGTCCACTGCTGCCTGGTAGGATTCGGGCTGTTCTGTTTTGATCAGGTTACAGGTCACCAGTTTTCTTTCCCCATTTTTATCCCTGGAAGTAGCATAGCCAAACAACCTGCAGATTAATCCCCGGTTGTTGTAATCCCCGCAGCTTCCACTCTTATCAGACAGGTGAACAGGTTGAAATACCAAACAGATACCGGATGAATTGATGGCCAGCTCGTCAAGCTTCTCGTCAGCCTTACCTTCAATAAACCATGAATAAGCAAGCGGTAAAAACTCCAGGGGGCTGGCATGGATGTCGGGTTTCATGCAGCATTTGCCGCAACCTGTGAGACAGTGCATGCCTGTGCTTGCCGTTAAAGCTTTTGTTTCGATCTCAAGGTGTGCGAATACCCGTTCCACAGCCTTGACCTTTCGTATGATAGACATTAAGATAAGGCTGGTACGTATGGAATGGAGAAAGGTTGCTGTAAGTAAAAGAAAAAATAAAACTTATTAAGTCAAACTAACAAGGATCGCAATCCTCCTTTGAAGTCTCAAATTCGATGGTGGCATGATCGATGTGGCAATCTTTTAGCAGCTCTTTTGCTCGCGACTTGATGGTGGCAAGCTCCTGCATGGTCTTGTTTTCATCCACCACTGCATGAATGGAAAGAATATGATACTGACCATCCATAGACCAGATGTGGCAGTCGTGGGTTTGTTTGATCTCCGGAATGGATTGCAATGCCTGATGTATGGCATCGGGGTCTATTTCCTCTGGTGTTCCCTGCAGAATGATTTTGATGGCTTTCCGGAGGTTCTTGAATACATTGAATAGAATAAAGACCGAGATCCCGATCGATAAAATGGGGTCGAGCTGAGGAAGGCTCCAAAACTGCATAATGATCGCAGCAATAAGTGTGGCCGTCCATCCCAGCACGTCTTCTAAAAGGTGGAGATACACCACCTTTTCATTCAGCGAGTGGCCATGACTTAGCCTGGTGGCTGCTATCACATTCACGATGATCCCTACGATGGCCAGGTAGATCATTCCTTCCGCATTGGGTTGCACAGGATCGAATAATCTCGGAATGGCTTCGGTGAGGATTAAAACCGAACCAACAATTAATACAATGGCATTGATGATAGATCCTAATACGGAAAATCTTCTGAATCCATAAGAAAAATTCTTTGTGCGGTCCTTTTTGGAGATCTTTTGAAAGTACCAGGCAGCGCCCAGACTTAAGCTATCACCCAGATCGTGGATAGCGTCGGAATAGATGGCCACGCTGTTGGTCCACCAGCCACCAATAAACTCTATAATTGAAAAAGCGAAATTGAGAAAAAAGGCAATGCCCAGATTCTTGCCACTGTGGTCATGGTCATGGTCATGGCCGCTATCTCCTGCATGCATGTGCATGATACGAACAATTAATCGGTTCGGCCCAAATCAAAACGTTCCAGATAGTCGGCGACGCGTCGAACAAACATACCCCCCAGGGCTCCATCCACTATTCGATGGTCGTAGCTATGAGATAAAAACATTTTATGCCTGATGCCAATGAAATCACCTTTGTCTGTTTCGATGACTGAAGGTTTCTTTTCAATAGTGCCTAATGCCAGAATACCTACCTGAGGCTGCACGATAATGGGTGTTCCCATTACGTTACCAAAAGAGCCAACATTTGAAATCGTATACGTACCTCCCTGCAGATCATCAGCTTTTAACTGGTTTTCACGAGCCCTTCTGGCCAGGTCATTTACCTTTTGAGTGAGCTGTAGCAGATTCATTTTATCGGCATTGTGAATGACAGGTACGATCAGGTTACCATTGGGAAGTGCCACTGCCATACCGATATGGATGGCCTTCTTTTTAATGATGTTGTCTCCATCCAATTGAATGTTGATCATCGGATAATCCTGAATGGCTTTAACCACTGCCTCGATCATGATAGGGGTATAGGTGAGGGTGGTCTGATGCTTATCCATAAACACCTTTTTCATCCGTCCTCTCCAGGTAACCATGTTGGTAACGTCCGCTTCTACGAATGATGTGACATGTGGTGAAATCCTTTTTGAATCCAACATGCGCTCAGCGATCATTTTGCGCATGCGATCCATTTGGATGATCTCATCTTCTCCGCTAATGGCAGGTTTTATTGGTGTTGGTTGCGAGGTTTTGGTTGGTGCTGGCTGAGAAGATGACTTTCTCTTTTCGATATAAGCCAGGATGTCATTTTTGGTAACCCTGTTGTCCAGTCCGGTTCCCGGAATAGCCTCAAGTTCAGCAATATCGATATTTTCCTGTTTGGCGATATTTCTGACCAGTGGCGAATAGAAACGACCTGTTTGTGTGGTCGTGGCTGCAATACTTTCTTTAACACCATTCACCTGCTCAATGAGCTCCTCTGCTACTGCCTCAGGCTCAGGTACCTTTTCTTCATGTACAGCAGGTTTTTCAGCACCATTGCTCTCTACCTCTATCAAAGCAATCGGTTTACCTACCTCAACTACCTGACCTTCTTCTGCAAGAAGCTCTTTCACTACACCACTGTATGAAGAGGGGATCTCTGTATCTACTTTGTCGGTGGCCACCTCCAACAGTGATTCGTCTTCATCAATATGATCCCCGGCTTTCTTGAGCCAGGAAAGCACTGTGCCTTCCATCACACTCTCACCCATCTTAGGCATCACCATTTCAACGATAGCCATATATTATTTTGTTTAGATCTAAAAAATCGAGTAACAAAGATAAATAATTCTGTCATTTCTCTGAAAGGTTAATTCTCAGTAGGTCAAGGGCTTTACGGGCTCCAAATTCGATATTGAGAATTCTGTCTTTTGAAAAATTATATTTCCTAGCGATGGTCTTATCCTTGTCAGAATAGCCAAACCAGATCAATCCGACAGGTTTTTCTTCGGTTCCTCCATCGGGACCTGCCACCCCGCTAATGGATAGCCCAACGTCTGCATTTAGTTTCTCTCTCACATTTTTTGCCATTTGTAGCACTACTTCTTCACTTACAGCACCATGTTTTTCCAAAGTCTTGGTATCCACATTAAGCATGTTATGTTTTACCTCATTGGAATACGCAATTACTGCTCCTTTAAAATACGCAGAACTACCCGGAATTGATGTGATCAGGTGAGATAAAAATCCTCCGGTACAGCTTTCAGCGCAAGCAACAGTCTTATTTGCCTCTTTCAGCATCTTTCCAATGTAATATTCAATGTTGCCCTCATCGAAACCAAAAATATACTTTTCTATGAGGGGCTTTAGGTTGATTACCTGTTCATTGATGTCTTTTTTGAGTACCTCTCTGTCAGGACCGGAAGCAGTAATCCTCAGTTTTACTGTGTTTTTCGTAGGGAGATAGGCCAATTTCAGGTGTTTGGGTAAGGCTTCTTCCCAATCCCGGATCTTTTCAGCCAGAGAAGACTCCGGGATACCGATTGTCATGATCATTTGGTGCACGACATGGTAGTTGACCAGCTCTTTTTGAAGACGAGGGATGATAAAGTCGGTCATCATCCGCTTCATTTCATAAGGCACACCCGGCATGGAAACGAAGATCTTGCCGCGTTCATTGAACCACATACCGGGAGCTGTTCCCAGTTGATTGGTAATCTTATCACAGTTAGCTGGAAGCTCGGCCTGCATGCGATTAAGGTCAGTCATTTTTCTGTTGGCCTTGGTGAAAAGCTGCTCAATGTCATTCAAAGCGTCTTTATTCATCACCAGGTCTACCCCGAAATATTTGGCAAGAAGGGGTTTTGTGAGGTCATCTTTGGTAGGGCCCAGGCCGCCGGTAATCAAAATCACATCGGCGCGTTTTTCAGCTTCCTGAAAACTCGTTAAAATTTCAGCCTCAATATCGGGTACTGTTGATTTACGGATCACCTTGATCCCAATTTGATCTAAAGCACCGCTTATCCAATGCGAGTTGGTGTCCAGGGTCTGTCCATAAAGAATTTCATCACCTATGGAGATGATTTCTGCAAGGGTCTGCTTCATGAGGATATTTTGAGGTTAAAATTATTTATTCTACTTACATTTAGCACTTAAAAAAAGCATTTGGTATGAAGTCTTTTCAGAAATTAATTATCCTGGGCATTTTAATGTTTGGATGTACTGCCCAACAAATACAACAAACCCTGGATAGTTATTTAGGTTCCGACCAACTTACAACTGAGGAGGTTGCCAATGGTTTGAAGGAAGCCCTGATCAAAGGGATTAGCGAGGGGTCAGCCAGTGCTTCCAAATTGAATGGTTATTTAGGTAATCCGCAAATTAAAATTCCCTTTCCTCCTGATGTACAAAAAGTGGAAGATAAACTGCGGTCGATCGGACTGGATAAACAGGTGGATCAATTCATTGAGACATTGAACAGGGGAGCAGAGGAGGCGGCCAAGGAGGCAAAGCCCATATTTGTAACGGCTATCCGGTCGATGACCATCCAGGATGCCTGGGACATTCTCAAAGGTCAGGATGATGCAGCTACCCAGTACCTGGTGAGAACAACATCAGATCAATTGAGAGGGAAGTTCAAACCTGTGATAGGAAATGCATTGGATGAGACCAACGCGACTAAATACTACGGAGATATCATCAACACCTATAACAAAGTTCCTTTTGTAGATAAGGTGGATCCGGACCTGGAGAACTATGCCACTCAAAAGGCACTCGATGGGCTGTTTTTTCTGATAGCCAAAGAAGAACAGAAGATACGGGAGGATCCGTTGGCGCGAACCACCGATCTTCTCAAACGCGTATTCAAGGAACAGGATTAATCCCATGCTAACCGACTTACAGGCCAAGAAGCTGATACATTATTTCAATGTGCTGGATTACAATAACAATGGGTTGATCCAGGAAAGTGATTTCATAGCTATTGCTGAGAACCTTTGCGTGTTGTGGGGATTCAAAGAAGGTACGGATAACTACCTGATGTGGATAAACAGGTTCAAAAGCCAATGGAATGAATTCAGGGATTACATTCTTGGTACGGAAGAGAATTCGGCTGACCTGGAACAATGGCTTCGATTTGCAGATAAGAAGCTGGTAAATGGCGAAGACAACTTTTACAGTTTATTTGTAGAAAAGCTCACTGAAGATATTTTTGATCTGTTTGACCAGGATCATAACGGATACATTGAACAGAAAGAATTCATTGATTTTTTTATGGCATTCCGGATCGAGGTGAGGCATTCAGCAAAAAGCTTTATGCTGCTGGACACCAATAGAGACGACCGCATCAGCAAAGATGAGTTGACCAACGGTGTCAGAGCATTTTTTCGTAGCTCCAATGCGGAAGATCCGGGCAACTGGTTGTTTGGAATGTGGGACAAAGCACTATAACACTAAAATACGAGGGGTTTTCCTTCATCCGGGATCAGAAAAGATTCCTGACTTGTTCTGTTCTTTTTTAAAGTAGCCATCAAGTCTTTCTCTGCACGCCCCATGCCATCATCTGCAAGTGGGAATGTGCCGAAATGCATGGCGATGCTTTGTTTTGATTTGACATCCTTGTGGATCTTTATTGATTCCACAGGAGAAACATGAATAGGTGTCATAAACCATGCAGGCAGGTAAGCCCCAATAGGGATCAAAGAAATATCCATTGGTCCAAATTTCTTGCCGATATCCTTGAAGAAGCTTCCATATCCGCTGTCTCCAGCAAAATAGATTTTCTTGTTTTGATATTCTATCACATATCCGCACCAGAGCGATTTGTCTCTGTCATAAAATCCTCGACCGCTGAAATGTTGTGCTGGTACTGCAGTAATGATGGGTTTTTGATTCGTTTTTTCCCACCAGTCCAGCTCTACTGTATTTTCAATGTCGTTTTTCTTCAGGTAGTCAGACACACCCAAGGGAACCACAAAAGTTGGCTGAAATGCCTTTTCCAGTCTTAAAACTGTGGAGATATCGAGGTGATCATAGTGGTTGTGGCTTAATAATACCAGGTCGATCTGAGGTAAGTCTTCAAACCTGAGGCCTGGCGGGCGCATGCGCTGGGGGCCTACGAAGTTGAACGGACTACACCGGTCGCTCCACACCGGATCTGTCAATATGTTATATTTTTCCCATTGGATCAGGAAGGTGCTGTGGTTGACAAATGTGATTTTGATCTGACCCTTTTCTGGAGCTTTGGGCTTTTTACCCACAAATATTTCGTAGTTTTTTGTCCAGGGACCCTGGTCTCTTCCTACTAAAAATTTAATGATATCCGGAAGTCCTTTGGCACTCACACCACCAGGGTTCACAAACTTGCTACCATCAAAATGATCTGAAACTGCCCCTTTATACGGTTGTGTGCTGATCGTTTGCCCAATAAACATGATGGCAAGAATGAAGAGAACCAGGGGGACGGATATGGAGATAAAAAGAATCATTTCAAGGGTAAGGCTATTTCATTCAAGTAACTTTTGCTTTTCTGATGATCCTCGAGAAAAGTGAAGGGAAAAACCTTTTTATGTATATACCCATTAATTCCCTGAATCCTGCAATGTATACTTCCTCCCGATCTTTTTTAATGGCCTTTACCGTACGTCTGGCACATTCTTCAGCACTTATTCCATTGGCCTGAGCTTGATCCATCTTATTCTGATTTGATCCGTCGCCCATCAAAGCATTCAGAGAAATGTTTGTTTTAATATATCCCGGACAAATAATTGTCACCTGGATATTGTCCTTAAAATGCTCTGCTCTCAGCGAATCATAAAAACCATGCAGGGCATGTTTGCTGGCAGCATAGGCTGTCCGCAACGGGGAGGAGATAATACCAGTGGCAGAACTGATTATTACATGGTGCCCTTTTTGCCTTTTTACCATATCCGCCAGGACTGCTTTACTTAAGGTGACTGAGCCAAAATAATTGACCTCCATTATTTTCCGGTCAACTTCCAATGAGGTGTTCATGGCAGTGTCCCTTTGGGAGATTCCTCCTGAATTGATCAATATATCAATTTCTCCAAAAAATGTCTGGGCTTCTATGGCTTTCTGGCTCAGGGAAAATGGATCGGACAGGTCCAGGGCCAATACTTTTGTATTAGCCGGATCCACACATTGTTTTTGCACACGTTCCAGCTCAGAGAGTCTCCTGGCAGACAGGATCAGTTTTGCCCCTTCTTTGGATAGTTCATAAGCAAGTGCTTCACCAATACCGGAAGACGCCCCTGTAAGCCAGACTACCTGGTCTTTTATTTTGCTCATTCAGCTTTCTTTATTTTTTGCTCTTCCAAAAATACCCAAATGGTATAGATCCCAAGAGCGGTTCCGATGGGAATATTTAGTAATCCCAGGCACCCGGAAACCATAAGTGTAGGTAAGCCCCAGCTTTTGTTGTACAGTGTAGCAATTCCGCCAATGATTGATGGGACCGGTCCCAGCACCATGATGAGGATAAATATCCACCGAAGCACTTCCAGAATTGCACCAGCGATGGCAAATCCCATTTCCTGACCCTGATCCATAGCTTCTTCCATGATAAAGGGGAAGATGGTACGGATGATTGCACTAATGATCAGAAAGATTAGGACTGTGAGCGTTCCGTAAACAATGTGCAGTATACTGAGGAGTCTTTTATGTGTTTCCATGGGTTACCTTTTTTGATAAATTACAAAATCAAACGCAAAGTTGTGCCTGGCATCTTTCGGATGATGTATCCTGGATACTTCCTGAAATTCCTTTTTCGAAAATTCCGGGAAGGTTACCTGCCCATCAAAGGTACCCTGTATTTCTGTCAGATAAATGTTGTCGCAAAGCGACAGACCCATACGGTAAATTTCTCCTCCACCGATTATGAAAGCTTCTGTCTCACCAGCTTTTCTGGCCATTTCCAATGCCTCATCAAGTGATGAGACCACGGTTGCACCCTTTGCCTGGTATCCGTTATTTCTGGTGATGACAATATTGGGTCTGCCAGGCAGCGGTTGAAACTGCTGTTGAAGAGATTCCCAGTTTTTACGTCCCATGATGACGTGATGTCCTTTTGTAGTATCCTTAAAGAACCTGAAGTCGTTGGGCAGATACCAGGGGATGTCATTGTCTTTTCCTATGACCCGGTTTTCTCCCATGGCAGCAATCATAGATATAATCATGATTGGAAAGTTAAAGTAGTTTCTGATAAGTTGTAACCACGCAGGAATTCTTCATCTTTCATCCTTCGCTTTCCTTCCAGCTGTAACTCTGTGATATGAAGGATAGCATCTTTTGCATGAATCAAAACTTTGTCATTTTCTGTCGTAATCGTTCCTGCGGGTTTTGAGCTTTTTTGATGAGTTTTTTCAACTGACAGGACTTTTAGGATTTTACCATCCAGTGTAGTCCAGGCAGCCGGAAATGGGTTGAGTCCTCTGACGAAATTCCTGATCTTCTCAGCTGGTTGATCCCAGAGGATCTCACAATCCTGCCGAAAGATCTTGGGAGCGTGTTTGGAAATCGCAGGTTCCTGTTGAGGGATCAGTTGAAAATCATTGGATTCAATGGCCCGAACGGTTTTCACTACCAGCTCAGCACCCTTGTTCATCAATCGTTCATATAAAGAACCTGCTGTGTCATCTTCATGGATAGATTCTTTTTCCTGGAAAATAATGTTACCGGTATCAATTTCATGTTTGAGCATGAAGGTGGTAACGCCGCTTTCTTTTTCCCCATTGATGACAGCCCAGTTGATGGGAGCAGCGCCACGGTATTGTGGCAGGAGGGAGGCATGCAGATTGAAAGAGCCAATCGTGGGCATAGACCAGACCACTTCAGGTAGCATACGAAAGGCTACGATCACCTGAAGATCTGCCTGATATGACTGGAGTGTTTCGATGAATTCAGGTGCCTTGAGGTTGGTGGGTTGCAGCACAGGAAGGTTGACTGCCAATGCGTAGTCCTTGACAGGAGAGGTTCCCAGTTTTTTGCCTCTGCCCTGGGGTTTATCCGGAGCCGTAACTACGGCCACCACATTGAATTGATTCTCGACGAGTTTCCTGAGTGAGGGAACGGCAAATTCCGGTGTTCCCATGAAGATAATCCTGAGCTTATTTAGCATGGCTCAAAATTAATAGATTAGATGGGGAGGAGCAGTAGTATGGAGGATTTTTGGGTTGTACGTAAACCTGTACCATATCACAAATTCAAATAAGTATCATCAAAGGGTTTTGTTCCAATTTTTTTCCAATGAATCACTTGAAGCTGAGGTTAAAAAATCGGAAAATTATTTTCATCGTACTCAAAATCCCACTCGTGCCAAAAGTTGCTTTCAGTTGAATGTGTCATACTGTAGGTTTTATAGGGTATGTATAATAACGGATACCAACATCCTGGATATCGAAAATCACTTCACCCCCTTCTTTCTATTTGTATATATAAGAAAATTAAATATATATTTGAATTAAATATATAATCAATATACGAATGAAATCAGCTTTAATTTTAGTTTCATTGATGGCTTGTTTTGATTTGTTTGGTCAGGATATAGCGGCAAAAGCAGATTTAATCCTGACAGAAGCAATTCCTTCCCTGGTAAGTCCTGGCATCACTATCGGCATCGTGAAGGGAGGAGATCAGGATCTCATCAGGTCCAGGGGGTTAGCTAACCTGGAATATCAAATTCCATTTAATGATTCAACGGTATTTGAACTCGCGTCAGTGACCAAGCAATTTACTTCTGCTTGTTTGGGAATACTTGAACACAAAGGATTATTAGCGATAAACGATGATGTCAGGAAATACATACCTGAGCTTAAGTTTTATGGCGATACCATTCGAATAAAACACCTTTTAAACCATACCAGTGGAATTAGAAATCACAATGTCTTGTTGGATCTCATGGGTTTTGATTTTCAACATTCCGGATATACGAACCAAATGATTCATCAACTGATGTTTAGGCAAAATGGAATAAATAACAGACCTGGTGATAAAATGCTCTACTCTAATACCAACTATGTGATTTTAGCGCTGATTATAGAACGGGTTTCTGGCATGAAAATTCATCATTTTGCAGAAAAAGAGCTATTTCATCCACTTGGAATGAACAATACTTTTTATAAAAATGATCTCTCGAGTATTGTCAGGAACCGGGCAGCACCATATTATAGATCAAATAACGAATACAAGGAACCAAAGTCACTTACCTTATGTGTGGGTGCAGGTGGCGTATATAGCTCAGTAAAGGATATGTTAAAGTGGATGAGGTTATTCAGTGATGATGACCATGAGCTTTCATATATTCCCTCTTTTCTGACGGTTTTGGATACTTTAAATGATGGACGGGAAATGACCAGTGCAAGGGGGGTGTTCGTATCCAAATATAAAAATCTGGCCACCATTAATCACAGTGGCAGAGATTGGGGCCTTAGGACTCAAATAATATGGTTGCCAGCGCTTGAACTTGGCATGTTTGTTTTTACTAATTCAGATCATGTCAATGCCGTTGAGGTCAGTTATCAACTGGTCGATTTTTTTCTGAATGATTCCGGAGATCAGTCAGAACAAAAGGTTGGATTCAAACACTCGGAAAAAGAAATAGCGTCAATTCAAGGTGTTTATCAGGAACTAAATAGTGACATGAAAATGCAGGTATATCTAAGAAATGATTCACTTTTTGCAAAAAGTAGTATGGGAGGAGTTCCTGTATACCTGGTATCACAGTCAAAGGATAAGTTTCATCGAAATGATAATGCAAGTGTCACTTATGACTTTAATTACGGGATTGAGGAGGGTATTGATCTGTCCGTGGATTTCGGGGGCGCAGAATTCTATTTTGAAGAAATTATGCTTGTTGAAGAACCTAACGAAAACCTGGAAGATTATGTGGGAAGATATTATGCTGATGAATTGGAGGTAATCTATGAACTTAAGTTGGAATCCGGAATGCTGGTACTAAACTATCCAAACAATTGCTGCTACACACTTACAGAAGGTCAGCAAGATGTTTTTGGGGCCAACCGAAGAACTAAGTATGTTTTTAAAAGAGATCATAAAAAAAATGTTGTCTCGTTTACTGTAGCCTCTGAAGGTACCGTAAAGGATATCTTATTTGAAAGACTGAATTAAACCCGGATAATTATGGTGTTGATTTATTAAATTCTAGTCAACAAAGGTCTCTTTAATCACTGATTTGATCTGATTTATTTCGATTGTAGATAACTTCAGGTATGATTTAATGATTCTTTGCTTGTCTACTGTCCTGATTTGGTCCAATACTATCCAGCCTTTTTTATTTTGATGCTTGACTTTTATTCTTGTTGGGAAGGGATGGGATTTTGTGGTGAGAGGAGCAATAGTTACTGTACGAATATTTATATTCAACTCATCTGGAGAAATAATTACACATGGTCGGGTTTTTTTGATCTCACTACCAACAGTCGGATCAAGATTTACCAGCACTATCCGATACTGGTCTAATTCCATTCCTCAAGATCTTCATCTTCAAAGACATCATCGATTAGGAGCTTATCTTCATTTAATTCTGACATCTTCTTGAAAGCTTTATCCCAACCCTCTCTGGGTTTTTTAATTGGCTTAAGAATGATTCTGTCTTCTTCAAAAATCATTTCAACCTTATCTTCTATTGAATATTGCTCAAGAATAAGCTTGCTTAACCTCAAGCCTTTAGAGTTCCCGATTTTGATTATAGACGCTTCCATGCCTAACTTTTTGTAATTACAATGTTATTACAAAAAAACAAAAATTAATTGGAATAGTTTAAAAATAATAGAGCAGTAAAGCATCATTCAATTTTGATTATTCTACCAGTGGTACTATTTACAATTAGCAGCCACATGATAGAAAAACAGTATCACCATCTACCAGACCATAGTACGGAAGTTCGAATTGAATAAAGCTGTTGTAATCAAGTTCAATAGCAGATTTATAAAGAATTTCGTATTTTCTGTTTCCCTCAATATCAAAAATGAGTGCAGGCATATCCGCTATTTCCTTGACAAACCTAAAAAGTCTGATCCCGGTTTCATATTCCCAAAGCTTGAGATTGCTATAAAATTCCTCCCCACATTCTACAGTGCTCTCATATGAGACCAACAAATCGTGGCTGCCTTTGGTAAATATTGCATATTCGGTATTGTCGCTTGAATTAGTCACTTCCTGATATGTGGAGATCTCATCCGAAGATAATTTATCTAACTTATGATATACGACAGGCTTTGAATCAGTCAGCAATCCCCATTGTCCGTATTGATGAACTGGCCTGGATTCAGTATCCAAAAAAATCACAGTATGGTCATCAGTGATATTACTTTGAAAACCGGGCCAACTATATCTGGTGTCGATTCTTGATGCAGTGGCAAGTATTCCTGGTAGTTTGTCTTTTAATTCTTCATTTAGTACCCGGTATTCCCTGACTTTCGCTTTATCAATATTCTTACTGGTTGCTGACCCAATAAATAGCTCTTTATTAATTAAATCAGCATTGTCAACCTCCTCTTTAATGGAGAAATTATGAATGTCAAAACATAGTATTTTTTCGTAATAATTCTCCTGGCAAAACTCTTCTGTTGTCAGGAGATTACTCTTTGTAAAGTTTTCACTGGTTAGAAGATAAGGGCCGCTTCTGAAAAAAAAGTCTTCTCTGTCGGTGATATTGCTTGCATCACCTTCAAAAGTTTGCAAGCTGGATTTCACCATTTCCTCATAAGTTATTTTATAATCCTCCCCTGATTTTTTTACATGAAGTACTTTAGGACCAGTGTCTTTGAAAGTGGCGTTTGTCCAGGTTTGTTCAAAGTAAATCTTTAGTGGTGAGGAGGCAGTGTCTATTTTAATTGAAGTCGTGAATACATTAAAGGGTTTTTCAAACATTTTGCTTCTGTCACTTAACCAATCGCTATAGTGAAATGAGTAAGTATTTTTGCCTGCTCTTTTAATCCCAACAAATGAAGGATCATAAAAAGTTGAGTATTTCCTAAAATCGCCAAGGTTTTGGGCTATTCTCCAATCGGACAGAAGTGTAAAAAGACTCTCCTCAGTAGTTAATTTCTTTGCTATTGGAATTTCTTTGATGGCAGGTACATTCTTGGTGGATTTCTCGGACTTCCCAGCATTAGAGGAGCAACCACCGGTAATCACTATGATTAGCAGAATAATAAGGAAAGATGGTATTACTAGCTTCATATTTAACAAACTGCGTGGTCAGGATCTGACAGTTTTCTGCTAGTAAATATAATTACGTTGTTTGTATTGAAATTGTGAAATTGTGAAATTAGATTTTTTCTTTTTTCACTCATACAACAAATACTTATTTCTGATCTTATGGAAAGCCTTTAGCTCTTCCTGCCAGCTGGCACGGATCCGGTCTTCAGACCAGCCGGCTTCGATTTGCTGCTGGAGTAGTTTGGTGCCCGCGTGACGCTCAAAGCCTTTGGTGAAGAAAGGTTTATCTGTCTGTCCATTCATCTTTTGGTAGAAGTCGATCAGGTATGACAGGTTGAATTCATATTTGGGTTCTGATCCTACTAAAGAGACACCAAAACACTTTTCTCCTTCCAGTGGCGGGTATTTGGATCCTTCATTGGGCGTAGGCGTAAATGAAAAGTCCTTGTCCGGGTAGTCCGGATGACCAATCACCTGGAAGGGGTACTCTGTTCCCCGGCCAACTGAGGCTATGGTCCTTTCGAAGAATCCCAAAGAAGGGTAGAGAGCGATGGCCAGGTCATTGGGTAGGTTAGGTGAGGGGGCAACTGGCAATGAATAGGGTGTGGCATGGGTCCAGTTTCTTACAGCAACTACAGTCAGATCGCAGTACAAGCCATTTTTGAGCCAGCCTTCATCATTGATCATCATGGCCATTTCTCCCATGGTGAGTCCATGTACAAGCGGCACAGGGTGCATGCCAATAAATGACTTATGTTCGTCTTGCATCACCGGTCCATCGACATATCCGCCATGTGGGTTAGGGCGGTCCAGCACAATAAAGGGGATCTTGTACTTGGCGCAAGCCTGCATCATATAGGTCATGGTGCTGGGATAGGTGTAGAAACGTATACCCACGTCCTGGATATCGAAGATCATCACGTCCACGCCCTCCATCTGCTCTTTAGCAGGCTCTTTGCTGCTTCCATATAGACTAATCACCTCAAAATCATAGGGAGTTTCCTGATCTTTGATGACTTCACCATCTGCCTTGGTACCTGAAAAGCCGTGTTCCGGTGAATAAGCCTTCACAATGTTGATGTCTAGGGATAGCAGGGTATCAACAAGATGTGTGGTCCCAACAAGTGAGCTATGATTTACCAGTAGCCCCACCCTCTTTCCTTTGATGAGTGGAAGGTATTCATTCATCTGGTATGCCCCTGGCAAAATCGACTGGCTTTGGTCTTGCTGAGCGGTGCATGAGCAAAAAATCACACCAAATACACACAGAAAATAAAATCTTCTCATATCAGATCGTTTATAATTGTGTTAAAATTATAAAGATTGAATCTACCGTACTTCATATCAAGTCGGATTACTAAAAATGAGGAAGGTTCTTTTTCTGGTACCATCACCAGGATAGCCATCATCAGCATTGCTGTGGCCTTGTCTTCTTTGATTTTGGCTTTTCTCATACTGGGAGGATACGAAAATGTCATTACCAGCAAAATCTACAGCTTTTCCGGACATGTGGTAGTGAGCAAATACACCCTGTCTAACAGTGTGGAGGAAACATCTATTGTGGTATCTGACTCCTTGTTGGAAAAGGTAAAAAATACCGAAGGGGTTGACTATGTACAGGCTTACTCATTTAAATATGGTTTACTGAGTACAAAGGATGAGGTACAGGGTGTACTGGTAAAAGGCATAGATGCGCATTTCAACCGGACTGATTTTGAACAGCACCTGATCAGAGGGAAGTTTCCGGAGTTTCCGGAAGATAACTATGGTACGGAGGTAGCCATCAGTGAAAAGATCTCCAATATTCTTCAATTGGATGTGGGGGATGAAGTCACCATCTTTTTTGTGCAGAAGCCACTTCGTTTCAGAAAACTACAGATCACCGGGGTGTATGAAACCGGGCTTGAAGAAATTGATGAAAATGTGATCCTGGGAGATATCAGGTTAGTCAGTCGAATCAACAACTGGGAAGAAAATCAGGTGGGTGGGCTTGAAGTATATCTGGATGATCCCAATGATCAGGCACAGGCTGCAGAAACACTTTTCGATAAGGTAGATTTTGATATGTATGTTGAGAAAGTCGCTGACAAATACATTCAGATTTTTGAGTGGCTGAGGATGTTGAATCGGAATGTTTTGATTCTGCTAGTCATCGTACTTTTTGTGGCATGCTTCAACATGGTTTCCATCCTGTTGATCCTTATCCTGGAACGAACCCAAATGATTGGGATCTTTAAGTCCCTGGGAGCCAGCAACGCACTCATCAGACGTATATTTCTGTTTAATGGCCTCAACCTGATTATCAAAGGCTTGCTCTGGGGGAATTTTATCGGACTTTCATTTTGTCTGGCACAATATTATTTCCGTTTTATCCCTCTTGATGCTTCTAATTATTATGTAAGCTATGTCCCGATCGCCCTGGATTATGGGATTGTATTGCTGCTAAATGTCATGGCAGTCATCGTGGTCGGGATTACATTGTTTATTCCCCTCTCCCTGATTTCAAGGATCCAGCCTGTGAAAGCGATCAGGTTTGATTGAAGTGTTTAGGGGCATATGACCTGAAGAAGCTACGAACTTTCATCTCGATCACACCAAATACTGCTTCTTTAAAGATTCCTCGTGACATTTTGGATTCGCCGCGGGCACGCTCTGTGAATACGATGGGAACTTCTTTGATCTTAAAGCCATGTTTCCAGGCGTTGAATTTCATCTCTATCTGGAAGGCATATCCTATGAAATGGATTTTGTCTGCATCAATAGAGCTGAGTACTTTCCGGCTATAGCATTTAAAACCTGCGGTGGTATCCATGATGGGCATGCCGGTGATCAATCGCACGTAGAAGCTGGCAAAATACGACATGAGCACCCTTCCGATTGGCCAGTTAACGACATTGACCCCCTGAATATATCTGGAGCCAATCGCCATATCATAGCCATCTTCTGCGCAGGCTTTATAAAGTTTTACAAGGTCTGCCGGATTGTGAGAGAAATCAGCATCCATCTCAAAGATGTAGTCATACTCATTGTCTACCGCATATTTAAACCCGGTGATATAGGCAGTACCGAGTCCTGCTTTTCCGGTTCGCTCAATCAGATGGATCCGTTTAGGATGCTTTTTTTGTGTTTTTTTTACAATATCAGCAGTGCCGTCAGGAGAACTATCGTCGATGACGAGCACTTCAAATGGCACATCAATTGCGAGAACGGATTGAATAATTTCTTCAATATTATCCTTCTCGTTGTAGGTTGGTATGATTACGAGGTTACGATGCAAGGCACTAATAATGAGCCACTAAAATAACTTTTACAATTAATAGTCAGGGCGTTGAATACAAGTTTTAAGAAAATTTAAGTTTTATACCCTAAAATTTTCATCATGTGTTCATGGTTTTGTTCTTCTGCAAAAAGCTTGTGTACAGGCTCTCCGTTTTCATCAAGGTCAATAATCACATGCTTGGGTGCAGGGATTAGACAATGCTGAATGCCCCCATATCCTCCTAACGATTCCTGGTATGCTCCAGTATGAAAGAACCCAAAATAAAGTGTCTCTTCTTCATCATATTTTGGAAGGAAAACCTCGGCAATGTGTGCTTCAGAGTCATAGTAGTCCATGCTATCACAAGTGAGACCACCAATATTCACCTTGTGGAAATTATTGTCCCAATGGTTGACCGGGAGCAGGATATACTTTTCATTGAGCCCCCAGACATCAGGCATATGCGTGATGAAAGATCCATCCATCATGTACCAAAGCTCTTTGTCATTCTGAAGTTTTTCATTGAGTACAGAATAAAGGATAGCTCCGCTCTCGCCTACAGTGAATGAACCAAACTCAGTAAAAATATTAGGAACTTCCACATGATTTTTGTGGCAGATCCATTGTACGTTCGAAACGATCTGCTCAGCCATGTAGGCATAATCATATTCAAAAGCCAGAGAGTTTTTGATAGGGAAGCCTCCACCAATATCGATGGTGTCCAGATCAGGGCAGATCTTTTTCAGCTCACAGTACATATATATAAACCTGCTCAATTCACTCCAATAGTAGGCCGTATCCTTTATACCTGTATTGATAAAGTAGTGAAGCATCTTAAGCTTGGCTTTTTTATTTTTTGCCAGACGTTCCTTGTAGAAGGGGATAATATCTCCGTAGCGGATCCCAAGTCTGGAGGTGTAAAAAGCAAAATTAGGTTCCTCATCTGCAGCAACCCGGATACCCACCTTAAACTCTTTTTCAGCATACTGCTCATAATAATCCAGCTCCATCAGGTTGTCGAGTATAGGAATACAGTTTTTAAATCCCTGGTTGATCAGCCCTGTGATGTTCTCCAGGTAGAGTGGGCGTTTAAATCCATTACAAATGATGAATTTGTCTTTCTTGATGTGGCCACTTTCCAATAGGCTTTCTACGATGGGAATATCAAAAGCGGAAGACGTTTCGATATGAATGTCATTTTTGAGACCCTCAGCAAGGACAAACTGAAAATGCGATGACTTGGTGCAATAACAATAGGTATAAGTACCCTTATAATTGAGCTTGGTGATGGCATCATTGAAAATCTTCTTCGCGTATTGGATGTTTTCAGAGATTTTTGGGAGGTATGTGAGCTTGAGAGGTGTCCCATATTCCTTGATGATTTTCATCAGGTTCACATTGTTGAAGAATAGTTGGTCATTTTCTACTCTAAACTCCTTGGTAGGGAAGTAGAAGGTCTGTTCTATGAGGTCACTATAACTTTTCATTCAATCGCATTCTACAGGTTTTTCAAAGTCGCAATTTTGTGAAAATATATAACAAATCAAGAACGTGGATAGTAATAATTCCATGGCTGGAAGTATTTGACATTCAATTATTTTTGCAACCTTCTTGAGATCACATGATTAAACTGGGAATATACGACGAGACATCGCCATTGGAGGCGGTAATATTAGGAACAGCGGAGAGTTTTGGGGGAACACCGGAGCTAAGCAACACCAATGATCCTAAATCAGTGGAAAATATCCTGAATGGAACATTTCCGGTGGAGGAAGACCTGCTTGTGGAGCTTGAAGCAGTCAATCAGGTATTCTTAAAGTATGGCGTGGAGGTTTTTCGTCCCCAGGTGATTGGCAACTATAACCAGATCTTTTCACGAGATGTAGGGCTGGTCATAGGAGACCAGATCATTGTACCGTATATTGCCCACAACAGACGTGAAGAAATCAGAGGCATTCAATACATCATTGATCAGTGCGACCCCAACAAGGTACTTAGGCCAAATGAGTATGAACGCATGGAGGGTGGAGACGTGATGCCTTGGAAGGGAAAGATCTTCGTAGGGTACTCTGAAAAAGAAGATTTTGATGAGTATATCACCGCGCGCACCAATGTAGCAGGATTGGAGTTTCTGGAGAAATCCTTTCCTGAGTGGAAGGTTTATGGGTTTGAACTGAATAAATCGGATACTGATCCCCGGGAGAACAGCCTGCACCTGGATTGTTGTTTTCAGCCAATCGGTCATGATCAGGCCATCATTTATCCGGATGGCTTCAAGCATAAAGAGGATGCTGAATTCCTGATCAACATGTTTGGTCAACAAAATGTTATCTTGATAGATAAAGAGGAGATGTATCACATGAACAGCAATATTTTTTCAATTTCCCCTGATGTGATCGTTTCAGAAATAAATTTCACCCGGTTAAACGCTGAGTTGAGGAAGCGAGGATTCACAGTAGAAGAAGTGCCCTACTCAGAAGCAGCCAAAATGGAAGGATTGTTGAGATGTAGCACACTTCCCTTAAGAAGACGGTATGAATGATCAGGTGACCAGTACGCTATTGATGGTGCGGCCAAAGAATTTTCATGGCAATGAACAGACCGCAGTAAACAACTATTTCCAGCAATTAATGGGAAAACGATCGCTGGATGAGATTCAGCAGGAGGCATTGAGGGAGTTTGATCTTTTTTCTGAAAAACTCAGAGCAAAAGGAGTGGAAACGCTCATTGTGGAGGACTCACAACACCCTGAGACTCCAGATGCTGTTTTCCCTAACAATTGGATTTCCCTCCATCAAAGTGGCAAAGTATACACTTATCCCATGTTTGCTGAGAATAGACGGCTGGAACGAAGGGATGCGGTAATCAATCAGATCGAAAAGTCCTTTGAAATAAATGAAGTCATCCGGCTGGAATCCTGGGAAAATGAAGGCCATTTTCTGGAAGGGACTGGTAGTCTGGTGTTGGATCGAAAACATAAACTGGCATTTGTGGCTTTATCCGATCGTGCGCACATGCCAGTGATCAAAGATTTTCAGCAAAAGTCTGGTTATGAGATCATTACTTTTCATGCCAATCAGTCGGTAAAAGGAAAAAGACTGCCGATCTATCATACGAATGTGATGATGTATGTGGGTGAATCTTTTGCGGTAGTTTGTATGGATAGCATAGATGATCAGAAGGAAAAGGAAGCAGTGAAAACTGCACTTGAATACACAGGCAAAGAGGTAATTACAATCTCAGAAAAACAGGTGGCCAATTTTGCGGGAAATGGACTCCAGGTATGTGATGTAAGAGGCAATCGACTGATTGTGATGTCTGAGGCTGCCTATAAATCATTGGATCAAAATCAGCGGAAAGCTTTAGAAAAAAACGGGGAGGTCATACATTCGCCATTGAATACCATTGAATATTACGGTGGAGGGAGTGCCAGGTGTATGATGGCAGAAATTTTTTTAAGAAAAAAATGACATGTTTGAAATAGAACAATTGCTCCAGGAGGAGATCGTAGCAGCATTTAAGGCGTTGTTCAACCACTCATTGAAAAGTGAGGATGTACAGTTACAGCCCACACGCAGGGAGTTTGAAGGTACACATACACTGG
This sequence comes from Cyclobacteriaceae bacterium, assembly GCA_965228595.1. Taxonomy (GTDB): domain Bacteria; phylum Bacteroidota; class Bacteroidia; order Cytophagales; family Cyclobacteriaceae; genus UBA7330. The sequence continues at coordinate 3,956,290 of OZ245828.1, forward strand.
TGGTGTTTCCATTCCTAAAAGTAACGAAAAGAAATCCTGAAGAATCAGCAAAGATGCTCGGCGAGTATCTGAAAGTAAACTCAGAAATGATCAGGAATTACCAGGTGGTGAAAGGCTTCCTCAACCTGGTTGTGGATGATCACATTTGGACGCAGGAGCTCACCAAGATAAATCTCGACCTGGATTTCGGAATTTTTCCTCCTAATGAGGAAAAAGTGATGGTGGAATTTTCCTCACCCAACACCAACAAGCCTTTACATCTGGGACATCTAAGGAATAACTTTTTGGGTGATTCGGTCTCCAGAATTTTAGCGGCATATGGGTATGAAGTAATGAAGGTAAACCTGATCAATGACCGGGGGATTCATATCTGTAAGTCTATGTTGGCTTATTCCAAATACGGAAACGGTGAAACGCCCGAGAGTTCAGGGCTAAAAGGAGACCATCTTATTGGTAAGTACTATGTGAAGTTTGATCAGGTTTACAAAGAAGAGATTGTGAAGCTGGTGGAGGAAGAAATGGATCCCGAGGAAGCTAAAAAAGTAGCTCCTTCCATTGTGGAAGCTCAGGAACTACTGAAGAAGTGGGAGGAAGGCGATCCTGAAGTCGTGGCCCTGTGGAAAAAGCTCAACCAGTGGGTGTTTGATGGTTTCGAAAAATCTTATCAAACCATGGGCATTTCATTTGATAAGGTGTATTACGAATCGGATACCTACGTACTGGGTAAGGATATCGTAAAGGAAGGTCTGGAGAAAGAGATTTTCTTTTCCAGGGATGATGGTTCGGTATGGATTGATCTGACTGCGGACAAGCTTGATGAGAAGCTCCTTCTGAGGAGTGATGGTACTTCGGTCTATGTGACGCAGGACATTGGTACCTGCGAGATGAAACACAAAGATTTTCCCTTTGATAAGTCCGTTTATGTGGTAGGTAATGAACAGGATTATCATTTCAAGGTGCTGTTCAAGATCATGGAGAAGCTGGGAAAACCCTACGCCGATGGGCTGTTCCATCTTTCATACGGCATGGTGGACTTGCCATCCGGCAAAATGAAATCACGGGAAGGCACTGTGGTAGACGCAGATGATCTGATGGAGGAAATGTTTGAGACTGCCCGTAGGCAAACCGAGGAATTGGGGAAAATTGAAGGGCTGTCTGAAGGAGAGGCCAAAAAGCTATATAAAACACTTGGGCTGGGAGCCTTGAAGTATTTTCTGCTCAAAGTGGACCCCAAGAAACGCATGCTTTTCAATCCGCAGGAGTCTATTGAGTTTCAGGGAAATACCGGGCCATTCATTCAATATACCCATGCGAGAATTTCGGCCATTCTAAGGAGGGCAAGAGAAATAGGTACGCCAATGGACTTTAGGGCAGGGGATGTCAAGTCGTTGCATGAACGTGAGTTGATGTTGATCTACAAGATCAGTCAATTCCCGAAAGCGATACAGCAAGCGGCCGAAGAATATGCTCCTTACCTGGTAGCTCAGTACGTGTATGACCTGGCCAAAGAATACAATGGCTTCTATCAGGAAGTTTCGATTTTCAATGAGGCTGATCAGAACATGTTGAGGATGCGGGTGATTCTTTCGAGTGTCGCCGCTCGGATCATCAGGCAATCCATGAGCTTGTTAGGAATCGACGTGCCGACCAGGATGTAATATGAGTAAATTCAGTATTTGGCTTCAGGCTTTTAGGCTAAGGACATTGCCACTGGCCATTTCCAGTATCCTGATGGGGACACTACTTGCAGTTTCTCATGGGTATTTTGATACGGTTATCTTCATTTTAGGTGTGCTGACTACGATTTTTTTACAGATCCTCAGCAATCTCGCCAATGACTATGGGGATGCCAAGTCCGGTATTGACGGAGAAGACCGCAAAGGACCCAGCAGGACGGTGCAGGTGGGACTGATCACCAGGCAGGAGATGAAGCGCATGCTTTACATCTTTGTTATGTTGTCACTAGTTTCTGGTGTATTACTTATTATATTGGCGTTGGGAGACCAATGGCTAAATGGACTGCTGTTTTTCTTTTTAGGCGTTGGAGCCATTGCGGCAGCGATCAACTACACAGTCGGTAAAAACCCCTATGGTTATTCCGGCTGGGGTGATTTATTTGTGCTGATATTCTTCGGATTTGTTGGAGTGCTTGGGAGTTATTTTCTGCTCAGTGGTCAATTGGAAACGATGCTGATCTTGCCGGCCATCTCAACCGGATTGTTTTCGGTGGCTGTTTTAAATCTTAATAATATCCGGGATATAGCCTCCGACCGAAAAAATGGAAAATTTAGTATCCCTGTCAGGTTGGGGAGAGCGCGTGCAGTGATCTATCATTATTTACTGCTGATCCTGGGTATGAGTGCCGCCATATATTATGTGATCATTGAAGGAACAAACTGGTATTCCTGGGCTTTCGTGCTCGCAATTCCTCTGTTGATCATCAACGCCAGGGCAGTATCTGTGAAAAAAGAAGCTGCTGACCTGGACCCCTATTTGAAACAAATGGCCATCACCACTTTGATCTTTGTTCTTCTTTTCGGTATTGGGCAAATTCAATTTTAAGGGATTCAACTTTGTGGATTATGATTATTCGTTAACTTAGGAGTTCATAAATAAACCCTACTAAAATGGACAAAATTCTCGTTCCCTACGATTTTTCGAAAGTTGCAAAAAATGCCTTGAACCTGGCTACTGAGATTGCCGAGCAGGTAAAAGAATGCAGTATTACCATAATTAATGTACTTGAACATCCGACACCAGAAACTTTCAAGACGATGGGGATCAGTGATATTGACCCGATGGAGGAGGTATATATTACTAAGCTTATTCGGACAATCGAAGAAAAGTTGGAGATCGTGATCGCCGACAGCATATATGCTGACGTAGACCTGAAGTATAAGATTGTGATGGGGCAACCCTTCAAAGAAATATCAGAAATGATCTCCACCGAGAAAATTGACCTGGTAGTAATGGGAACGAGTGGCAGTGAAGGACTGGAAGAGTTTCTTGTGGGCAGCAATGCTGAACGAATGGTGAGGTTCTCAAGTTGTCCCGTCCTCACGGTACAGAAGGAATGCCATGTGAGTGACATTGAAGATATTGTATTCGCCTCTAACTTTTTAGATGTACCACCTGCATTTGTTTATAAGTTGAAGCAGTTGCAGAATGCTTTTGATGCCAAATTGAAAATTGTAAAAATCAATACACCCGCGAGTTTTACCACCACCCGCCACGACAAAGAGCAGATGGAGGACTTTATCAGCGAATTCGATATTCACAATTGCTCGTATGAGATCTATAACCATTCCAATGAAGAAGATGGTATTGTAGCCTATGCTGAAGATATCGATGCGGACATGATCGCCATTGGTACACGGCAGCGAAGAGGAGTCGGTCATTTCTTCTCAGGAAGTATTGCAGAAGATGTGGTCAATCATGCCAAGGTCCCCGTATGGACTTTTAGTCTAGACAAGGCATTGTAAAAAAAGGCCATACAAGTAAAAAATTATTCGGAAAATAGGAATTCCTCGTTAACTTTGGGGGATGAACTACGCAATTTTATTCCACATATTTCATCATTCCTCTTGAGGAAGATTCTACTAATACTTTGTCTATTGCGTATTTCAAACTACCTGATTTTCTAATTTTTACTACCAAATTTTACCATGTCAAATCTTAAAGTTGCCATTCAAAAATCTGGCAGGCTAAGCGAGGACTCATTAAAACTTTTTAAAGAGTGTGGAATAAAAGTCAACAACGGAGCTCGAAAGCTAAAAGCAAGTGCATCGAATTTCCCCATTGAATTTTTATTTCTCAGGGATGATGACATTCCCGGATATGTGGAGGATGGAATAGCCGATATTGGAATTGTGGGCCAGAATGTGCAGGAGGAAGCACAGAAGAACACCCGGGTGTTGAAAAAGCTTGGTTTTTCTAAATGCCGGTTGTCGCTTGCTATACCCAGGTCTGTCAATTATTCCGGCGTTCAGTATTTTGAAGGAAAAAGCATTGCCACCTCATACCCATATATCTTAAAGTCTTATCTGGATGAGAAGAAGGTAAATGCAGAGATTCATGAAATCAGTGGGTCGGTAGAGATTGCACCGGGCATCGGACTGGCAGAAGGTATCTGTGACATCGTAAGTTCGGGAAGCACCCTACTGAGCAATGGGCTGGTGGAGGTAGAAGAAGTGATGCGCTCCGAAGCTGTATTGATTGGCAGTGATAAGCTCAACAATGAGCAGAAGAAATTATTAGATCAATTGGTCTTCCGAATGGATGCCGTGTTGGTAGGTAAAAACAATAAGTACGTTTTGCTGAATGCACCGGATGAATCCCTGGATAAGATCATTGATCTGCTCCCTGGAATGAGAAGTCCTACTGTGCTTCCATTGGCCGAAATAGGCTGGCACAGCATTCATTCAGTGATCAATGAAGACGATTTTTGGGGAAGCATCGAAAAGCTAAGGGCTGCAGGTGCTGAAGGCATATTGGTTGTACCTATTGAGAAGATGATTCAATGATCACCGTATACAAAAATCCGGACAGAGAGAAACTTACAGATATCCTGCAAAGGCCTTCTTACGACCTGACCAAGATTGATAAGGTGATCAAGCCTGTACTGGAAAAGGTAAAACGCGGAGGTGACAAGGCTCTCCGTAAATTTGCACTTGAATACGACCACGTAGAACTCAAAGATCTTTGGGTTTCGGAAAGAGAATTTGCAACCGCAGATAAAGAGGTCAGCGAAACGCTCAAAGATGCGATCAAAACTGCTTACGAAAATATTTACAAGTTTCATGAGGCACAGCGTCAGGAAGCATTGGTGATGGAGGTGATGCCAGGAGTGGTCTGTAGCAGGCGTTCTGTACCTATAGAAAAGGTTGGATTATATGTGCCCGGTGGTACTGCACCTTTATTTTCTACCGTGCTGATGCTGGGGATACCAGCTAAGATTGCAGGTTGCAAGGAAATCATTATCTCGTCACCCACCGACAGGCTGGGAGTGACCAACCCGGTGATTCTCTATACGGCGAAGCTCATTGGAGTACAGAGGGTATTGAAGCTAGGAGGAGCACAGGCTATTGCTGCGATGGCCTATGGCACTGAGAGTGTGCCCAAGGTGGATAAGATTTTTGGTCCTGGTAATCAATATGTGACGGTTGCCAAACAACGTGTGGCCCGGGATAGCGTAGCCATCGATATGCCTGCCGGACCTTCCGAGGTGATGGTGGTGATTGATGACAAAGCAGATGCATCATTTGCTGCTTCAGATCTGTTGTCTCAGGCTGAGCACGGTATTGACAGCCAGGTAGTTTTGGTTACCAATAGTGAGTCAAAGGCAGAAGAGGTAAAACAAGAGATCGCAAGACAACTAGAGGCCTTACCGAGAAAAGAGATCGCCATAGGAGCTCTGGAGAAAAGTGCCATCATTGTGATGAAAGAAAAGGACAGGATCATAGAAACCATCAATGACTATGGTCCGGAGCATCTGATCATCAATACAAAAGATGCAGAAGAACTGGCAGAAAAAGTTCAATGCGCCGGATCAGTGTTTATTGGTGCCTATACGCCGGAGTCAGCAGGGGATTATGCATCCGGGACAAACCATACCTTACCCACCAATGGCTGGGCCAGGGCATTCAGTGGTATCTCACTGGATAGCTTTGTGAAAAAAATCACCTATCAGAAAATTAGCGAAGAAGGGCTGCTGCATCTGGGCCCCACCATCGAGCGCATGGCAGAAGCAGAACTGCTTGATGCACACAAAAACGCAGTTACAATCAGGTTAAAGAAATTAAAAGAAAATGGTATCACCGGAAAGTCTGGTAAGAAGTCATCTAAAGGCAATAAAGGCATACTCTTCCGCAAGGGATGAGTATGAAGGTGAAATAGGTGTCTTCCTGGATGCTAACGAAAACGCTATTGGATCGGTCACTCAGGCACAGGTAAACCGTTACCCCGATCCGCATCACAGAAAATTAAAGGAAGCATGGTCAAAGATCAAAGACATTGATCCTGACCGTATCTTTTTTGGCAATGGCAGCGATGAACCTATCGACCTGCTGATCAGGTTATTTTGCAACCCGGGGACAGATCATATCATTACCATGCCACCTACCTATGGCATGTATGAGGTGAGCGCAGCCATCAATAACATAGAGAATAAGAAAATCCCGTTAACAGAAGATTTTCAGATGGATGTGCCTGCTGTATTGGCTCAGATCACCCCATCCTCAAAAATGATTTTTGTTTGTTCGCCCAATAACCCTACAGGGAATTTATTGAACAAACAGGATGTAGAAGAGATCCTGGAATCTTTTCAGGGCATCGTTGTGATAGATGAAGCTTACATTGACTTCTCTTCTGAGCCCAGCTGGATCACCCAGCTGTCAAAATACAGAAATCTGGTTGTTCTTCAGACCCTTAGCAAAGCGTGGGGAATGGCAGGCATCAGGGTTGGATCTGCCATGGCTGATCCCTATATCATTTACATGCTGGAAAAGATCAAGCCACCGTACAATTTGAGTCTGCCTAACCAGCAGTTGGCCAGAGAAGCGATGGGAAATGTGAATCAGAAAAATGAGGAGGTGCAGATGATCCTTTCGGAGAGAGATCGGGTATTGGCTGAATTGGAAAGTATGCCTCAGGTGAAAAAGATCTTTCCCAGCGATGCTAACTTTTTGCTGGTGAGGTTTGAGGAATCAAAACCTATCTTTGATCACCTGATCAGGGAAAAGGTGATTGTGAGGGATCGAAGCAGCCAAATAAATTGTAACAATTGCCTTCGTATCACCATTGGGACGAAGGGTGAGAATGATCAACTCATCAAACTGATCGGGGATTTTTATCAAGCATGATATTTAAGTAAGTAATGAGACCAATATTATTCATCGACCGTGACGGTACCATCATCGAAGAGACTGAAGACGAAAAGATTGAGCGCATCGATAAGCTCAAATTTCTTCCGGAAGTATTTCATTACTTGCGAAAGATCAGGTATGAATCTGATTACTTATTTGTGATGGTGACCAACCAGGATGGGTTGGGCACCCCTTCATGGCCGGATGAGGATTTCTGGCCGGTTCAGAATTTTATTGTTGAAGCACTGGAAAGAGAGGGTGTGAAATTTGATGCCATTCACATTGATGAACACTTCGAAAAAGACAACCACCCAAACAGAAAGCCCGGAATCGGCATGTTGACGGGTTATTTAAATGGGGAATACGATATCAAGAATTCCTATGTGCTGGGTGACCGGCTTACGGATGTTCAGCTGGCTAAGAACCTGGGCTGTCAGGCCATTCATATATGGGGAGAGAAGGTGACTGATTCAGCACTTACCACTTTGAGCTGGAAAGAGATCTATGAGTTTCTGGTGCAAAAACCTCGGAAAGCCTCTGTTGTGAGGAAAACCAAGGAGACTGATATTACCATCGATATCAACCTGGATGGGGAAGGAAAAACCCATATTGAGACCGGTATTGGCTTCTTTGATCACATGCTGGACCAGTTGGGTAAGCATGGTGGGATCGACCTGGACATTAAAGTGAATGGAGACCTACATATTGATGAACACCACACGGTAGAAGATACTGCTCTGGCCTTAGGTGAAGCATTTTTGAAAGCCCTGGGAGGCAAAAGAGGCATTCAGCGTTATGGGTTCATGCTCCCAATGGATGACGTACTGGCCCAGGTGACCATCGATTTTGGCGGACGCCCATGGCTGATCTGGGAAGCAGAATTCAAGCGCGAAAAGGTGGGTGAGCTGCCTACGGAGCTATTCTCACATTTCTTCAAATCCTTCTCAGACACATCCAAATGCAACCTCAACATCCAGGCAGAGGGTGAAAATGAGCATCACAAGATAGAGGCGATTTTCAAAGGCTTTGCCAAGGCTATCAAAATGGCAGTGAAGAAAAATCAGGATGAACTGGGAAGCCTGCCGAGCACGAAGGGGGTATTGTAGATGTTGAGTCCGAACGCATAGTTTACTTTCCCGAAAAGATACTCAGGTTGCCCCAAGGCGTACTCAGACTTCCCCAGAGCATACTTAACATTCCCCAGGGCGTACTTTAGTTTCCCCCGAGCATACTTTAGTATCCCGAAAGCGTACTCCACTGGGGAAAGTCCATACTCAGCAAGGGAAAATGCATACTTCATTAGGGAAAATGCATACTCAGCGAGAGAAAACGCATACTTGACTGGGGAAAACCCATACTCGGTTAGGGAACATGCATACTCCATTGGGGAAAGTCCATACCTGACTGGGGAAAGTCCATACCCGGTGGGGGAAAATGCGTACTCCACTGGGGAAAGTCCATACCTGACTGGGGAAAACGTATACTCCATTGGGGAAAGTCCGTACTTGACAAGGGAAAACCCATACTCGGTGAGGGAAAATGCATACTTCATTGGGGAACATGCATACTTCGATAGGGAAAACGTATACTCCACTGGGGGTGAGGTGTCCTAAAATAAGTTGACAGGTTATTAAATAATTCTAAATGTGGTTTACAATAGTAAACAAAAATCCTAATTGTACTTTACCAGTATTTCTGTAGTCCTGGGAGAAGTTGACAGGCTAGGACTTGATCCTGTTTTTGGTTGTCACCTTTCGATTTAATCCTTCACATAGTTGTCATGTTATTTAGTAATCCTTTAATAGGAAAAATTCCAGGCACAGAATAGTAGGTGAAATGTCTGATGATTGAATTATTGGTGTTGCCAGAGCCACTGTTTTGGTGTTCTCCAGGTCGTTCCTTGTCATCATCTTTAGAGACATTTGCATTGACCATAATGAACACATTACCATGAAGAATGGATAAACGTGCTTCCCGAAGACCGGGGCCACTTTCCCGCTAAAACACTACTTTTGAGAGCAATGAGTAGCCATGCCACAGTAGGGAATGAGCAAAAACTGCACAATGTTGGATGAAAAGAGTTGCTTAGAAGCTATTGCACAAGGTAGTGAAGAGGCACTGGAGCAGCTATACAATCAATATTGTGACAAGGTCTACAATACCCTGATCAGTTACACCAAAAATGCAGAGGATGCGGATGAGCTGCTACAGGATGTATTTGTAACCATTTACAATACGGCCTCTGGATTTCAGTTCAATTCATCCGTAAGCACCTGGATCTACAGGATTGCAGTGAATAAGGCATTGGATTTTTTGAGAAAGAAGAATAGCCAGAAACGCTCAGGCGTTTTTACCTCGCTGTATGTGAAGGATTCGGCAGAGGTCAAATATGAATCTACTGACTTTGTGCATCCGGGTGTGACACTGGAAAACCAGGAAAATGCCAAACTGCTTTTTCAGGCCATTGAAAAACTGCCAGATAATCAGAAAACAGCTTATTTACTTACACAAGTAGAGGGCTTACCACAGAAAGAGGTGGCCGAAATCATGGACCAAAGCAGGAAAGCGGTGGAGTCATTGGTGCAGCGTGCCAAGGCAAATTTGAAAAAGGAATTGGAAAAATATTTCCCTGAACGAGGGAAAACCTAAAATATTACGTCAAAAATGAATATGAAACAGGAAAATCGTGTAAACGAGGTCATGAATAGCCTGGAGGGCATACAAAAAGCGAAGGCTCCCCACGACGGTTTTGCCAAAATTCAACAAAAGTTGGCGGAGCAGCGGAAGCAGCAAACGACTATCCGGAGGCAGCCACAACACGGTTGGATGAAAATGGCCGCTGTGATCAGCCTCGTGGTTTGTGCCAACATATGGGCGGTTACAAATTATTGGCAGTCGGATACGATGGTTTCAGATAATTCGGGAAGCTACCCGCAGATTGTTTCAGACTATAATCTTTACGAAAATGAATAACAAGATGTATCGAATCGGGTTTTTTGTCCTCCTGGTGATCAATATCGCCCTGATAGTGATGTTTATCATGAGACCCAGGCCACCTATCGGGCAGGTAGGGATCAAAGAAGAAATCAGCCGGGAGCTGAATTTCAACGAAACCCAAAAGGCAGCGTTTGATGAGATGGCCAAAGCGCATCGGGAATCTATGCGAGAACTGGACAGAAAGGAACATCAGCTGATGAAATCTTTTTTTGGTCAACTCTCATTAGATCGTGCTGGTGATAATAATGATTCACTACTACAGGAGATCATCCAGCTGGAGAAAGAAAAAATCACGGTCACCTATACTCACTTTGAAGAGTTGAAAGCGCTCTGTGATGAAGATCAGCGGACCCGTTTTGATCAGGTGATTAATAAGATCATTCCGGTGCTAACGAATGCTCCTGAGAAAACCATGAATCCAGGAAAACCTCGCAGATAATCCACACAATCAAGAACAAAGTTTTTTGAAAGTCCTCCGTGATCCGGGGGATTTTTTTTTGAATTAAAGTTCAAAACCAACCGAGGGATTTACAATAAGGCCACGTCTATAGTAGAAACAAAATAGTTTAGCTTATGAAAAAGTTTCCACTAATAACTCTCGGCCTGTTGACATTAGGTCTGGTCTGGATATCGTGTGGCAGCGATGAGGTCAGTACCAGCGACGAACCTGAAACAATCTCAGAACTTCCTGCTGCCTTTGCGGTATTTGACTCAGATAATGTCTCGGTAATGCTCACCAGTGGAGGGAGCGAGATCATCATTGAGACCAATGGACTTCCCAACCATACTTCTCCTTATTGGTCAAACACTACTGCCCGCAGTTTGGACGGTCATACGACCCCCGCTGCCGCATCAGATCACCCTTTGTTTGTAGAGCCAACGGTCACCTCTTTTGACCAGATGGCACCAGGAAATATTGATAATTTTAATGGTTCGTTTTCTTTGACGGTAGATGCCGTGCCCGGTTTGGCCAGTAGCAGTTCAGCAACTGGTCTGGGGGCCATCGGGATTTCAGTCAGTGGCTCGGTGATCTACAATGATCAGGAGGGTCCGAATGTGCCCCTTGATGGGGCCATAGGTTCCCTGGATTATAATGGTGCCCATACCGGACCGCAGAGCTACCACTATCACCTGGAGCCAAAAGCCTGGTCTGATGATGACGTCAACCTGATAGGGATCATTGCAGATGGATTTTTTCTCTATGGCAGAAAGTGTACTTCCACAGGAACTTACCCCACCGATCTGGACGAATCAGGTGGTCATACCAGCAGCACCAAGTACAACGATGCTGAAGAGTATCATTACCACATTCAGAATGAGGTCTACCTGAATCAATACTACATCCTGTTTCCCGGAGATTATCAAGGTACAGCCAGTGCGATACGTTAAGATCTTATCGATTGTTTTTGGCACCCTGGCAATCCTGTTCACCGGATGCCACCAGCAAGAATCTACTCAGGCGACTACTTCCGATCTTACGGAGTCAATCAGCCATTCAGAAGTCTCAGTTGATTCCGTTGAAATGGACAGAAACAGGGGCCTGGCACTGTATCAGGGAGTGCCTTTCACGGGTGTGTCGGCTGCTTTCTATGATGATGGCATAGTGGCTGAGAAAATCACCTATTCAGACGGTGAAAGGAATGGCCTCAGAAAAAAGTGGTTTCCCACGGGCCTACTTAGTTATCAGGCCAATTATCAGGCGAACAAACTTCATGGAGAAGTAAAAACGTGGTGGAGCAATGGACATCTGCGCTCTTTGTCAAACTACCAGTCGGGAGTAGCAGATGGGATTCAGCAAGAATGGTATGTAAACGGCCAGCTTTTTAAGGAAATAAACCTTGTAGCCGGGCAAGAAGAGGGATTGCAACGCGCATGGCGTCAAAATGGTAAGCTTTATGTGAACTATGAAGCTAAGCATGGTCGAATCTTTGGGCTGAAAAGAGCCAGCCTGTGCTATGAATTAAATGATGAAAATATTGTGTCCAATGACTAGATTTTTAGTAATCACACTCTTTTTGATCACCGTAGGGTGCTCCACCAATACCCGGCAACGAGTTAGTAGCGTTGAACAACTGCCCTATTACAGTGAAGCAACCTTTACCCCTGAATGGTTCGATACAGAAGATGGAGTTCCGGATGATTATCATCAAATCTCCTCATTCTCTTTGGTGAATCAATCTGGTGAGACATTGACAGAAAAGGACGTGGAAGGGAAAATTTATGTCTCAGATTTTTTCTTCACCTCATGCCCTGGTATTTGTCCTAAGATGACGACAAATATGCAACTGGTTCAGGAAGCATTCATCAACGATGAGGATGTTTTGATACTGTCTCATTCTGTAACTCCGGAATATGACAGTGTTTATGTATTGAAAACGTATGCGGAACTAAATGGGGTAGTGGATGAGAAATGGCATTTATTGACCGGGGATAGAAATGAGATCTATGACCTCGGTAGAAACCAATACTTTGTAGAAGAAGATCTCGGGCTTGATAAAGATCCGGATGACTTCATACACACGGAAAACTTTGTACTTATTGATAAGGAGCGGCGCATCCGAGGTATTTATAACGGACTCAATAAAGCTGCTGTCAATCAGCTGATTGAAGATATCAAAACATTACAAAATGAGTAAATGAGCACATTGAGTGAGCATTAAAATAAACCAAAAAAATTCATGAAGACATTAATATTGACAAGCATATCACTGATGATCGCGGCCGTGATGATCTCTTCCTTTGTGGTGAAAAAGGATGACATTCCGACTAATGAGTTGGGTACGGTCGTATCGGTTGACCCTGATCTCTTTCTGCAAGGAACTACAGTCACCATTGCGGATTGCACACTTTCAGATGGGACCAAAACGATCTGCTACCAGATCGTAGCCAGCACACCCGCAGATCATGAGATGGGGCCCTGGTGTCCGGACAACATCATCGGCGGTGCAGAAGCCGGAGGTATCTGGATCAATAATGGCGAGGTACATGATGTGGATGGTAAGTTCATAGAAAACCTTGCTTCATTTTACAACGATGATACGTGGCACATGTACGATGCTGATGGAAATGTTTATAAAACCACCACAAAAGAAGACTGTATCAATGCCGCCAATCCAAATGTGGGGGAGGAATACAAAAATTACTGTGTGGAGTGTGTCCCCAATCATATCACGGGCATTGAGCGTACTTGGCTGATCCCAACCACTCCGGTAAAGCTTACCGCTTCAGCATCATTTGCACGTGGAGGTGCTCCTCAGGGGGAAAGGCCTGAAAGCGGGTTGCCGGAGCCTGGTGAACGGATGGTAAGGGGTGGACGACCGGGTCCTGGGCAGCATGCGGAAAGAGGCACCAGATCTGCACAACAGATGGGACCGGGGGTGCGAGGTATTGCCTTCAATGGGGTGGAGTTTTCTGCCTCTGCACCGGTAGATAATATCTTAAGTGCCTACACACTGGCACCTTTCGATGATGCCGGTGGTCACATCAATGTCCATCAGGGCTATCACTACCATGCAGCCACGGGTGTGTCAACGCAGATCAAGCAAACTGACGGCCATGCTGCAATGATTGGTTATGCCATGGATGGACATGGGATCTATGCACAGCTCAATGGGGATGGGACAGAACCCACTGATTTGGATGAATGCCGCGGTCACTACGACGATGTAAGAGGTTATCATTACCACGTAGATGCACCGGGATCAAACAATTTTATCAATTGTCTGGCAGGTGCCTATGTCTTTTAATGGCTGCACGCTAATGTGAAAGGGTAAAAGAATCAAACTCCTGCGAGGGATCCTGAAGCAATCGGCGTCTAACCAGTTTATCGATTCAACAAAAACAAACATCATGAAAATCAGCATAAAAGGAATATTTCACCTGTTACTTATAGCATTGATTACTTTCAGCGGATGTAACAATGATGATGAAATTGGCGACGGATCAGACAACATAGATGAATCAGTGGGGACGGTTGTGGACGTAAATCCTGAGCTATTTCTAGATGGAACCACAGTCACCATAGTTGATTGTACCCTTTCCGATGGTACAACCACCACCTGTTACCAGATTGTAGCCAGCACACCAGCAGATCATCAAATGGGTCCATGGTGTCCGGAAAACATCACCGATGGTGAGGAGGCTGGTGGGATTTGGCTCGAGGGTGGCGAGGTTTATGATGTTGACGGGGCCTTTATAGAGAATATGGCAACTTTCTACAATGATGATACCTGGTTGATGTATGATTCCAATGGAGACATCTACGTGACCGATTCCTACAACGACTGCGTAAATGCCGCCAATCCAAATGTGGGTGATGAATACAAAAATTACTGCGTGGAGTGTATCCCGGATTATATCGAAGACCTCACGCGTACATGGCTCATTCCTACTACTCCGGTGAAACTTGCTTCATATGCTTCATTCGCAGGAATGGGGCCTGGTCAGGCCGGGGCCTCCATCCGGGGGATAGCTTTCAATGGGGTGGAATTTTCTGCTTCAGCCCCAGTCGATAACATTTTAGGTGCATATACCCTCGCACCATTCGACGATGCCGGTGGACACATCAATGTGCATCAGGGATATCACTACCATGCTGCCACGGGTGTTTCTACCAAAGTAACCCAGGAAGATGGACACGCTGCCATGATCGGTTATGCATCGGATGGACATGGGATCTATGAGCAACTCATTGAAGATGGCAATGAGCCCGACGACCTGGACGCTTGTCGTGGACATTACGATGATACCAGAGGGTACCACTACCATGTGGATGCACCCGGCTCAAACAATTTCATCAACTGCCTCTATGGAGCTTATACTAACTAAGAACAATTATGAAAAAGTTATTAAAATCAATCGTTATCGCTGTGGTCTCTTTGACCACTCTGTCTGTAAGTGCGCATCAGCCAGACTATTCATCCATTATCCTGATTGAGCAGGAGACTGGTGAGTGGACCATGCAACTGAACGCTAGCATGACGGCCTTTCAGTATGAAGTCAGGAATGCCTATGGAGACAACTCCTATAGCTCTCCGGATGAATTTAATCAATTGCTGTTGACCCACCTGAAAGACAAGATAGCCATACAAATGAATGGAGAAACGATGACCATGGGCACGGGTTTGGTAAAGCTGGGACATGAGACAGCTGTGGTCATTGAACTGTCAGGTATACCTGAAGGTCTCGATGAGATATTTATTAGTAATCTGGCATTTAAAAATATTCATCATAGTCAGGCTGTGTTCAGTATCATCAGGGAAGGGTTGGATAAATCCCGTTTTGTGCTGAGTGAAGAAAATGACTACCAGGTCAGGGTGACTTTGGAAGAAAATCAGGTGTTGATCGCAGAGACACCATCGCAGGGTTTTCCGATAATGTTGGTTTCCACTGCCATACTTATTGGTCTGGGTTTGGTGGTGTTTACTGTCCGACCCGGAAGAAAACACCTGAGGCAGGAAGCCATCTTTTCAAACTCCTGAAAGATGTGAAAAAAGGTTAAATCCTGATGCACCCTAGAGGGAAAACAGACTATTCCAACGTCTAAAATTCAAAACAATAATAAAATGGAAAATCTAATTAGAACATTCGCAATCGGAGCAATCGCTTTCACCATGGTAGCATGTAACTCTCAAAAGCAACAGGCAAACAACACGGATCAACGACCGGCACAACAGCAGGGCGGACGGCAGCAAGGTCCTCCGTCGTTCGCACAGTTGCTGACAGAGATGGATGCAGACAAAGATGGAAAACTGGCCAGGAGCGAGGTCAAAGGACCAATTGCCAATGACTTCTCAACCATCGATGCCAATGGGGATGGCTTTCTTGTTGAAAGTGAGCTGGCCAATGCACGTGCACCACAGCGACAAGGCAGAAGATAATAAGAGTAATATCATTTTCATTTG
The DNA here is from genome assembly GCA_965228595.1 of Cyclobacteriaceae bacterium. GTDB lineage: Bacteria > Bacteroidota > Bacteroidia > Cytophagales > Cyclobacteriaceae > UBA7330. Next base: position 3,972,053 of record OZ245828.1, read on the forward strand.
ATGTAAAAATCCCTGGTGTAAAAGCCGGGGATTTTTTGTTAGATGGGATCGAGGGTTATCTTACAGGCTAGTCGGATTACCAGGTAATCCAATTGTTATGATCTGGTAGAAATAGTCTGCTGGAACCAGTTGTTCGTAATGTCATTGTGGGTGTTGATCAGTTCTGCTATCTTACTTAATAAATCAATCAATATTTCTATTAAATGAATAAGAAGAATAGGATCATATTACCAGTAGATTTTTCTGAGTATTCTGAAAATCAGACTGAATTTGCATTCAGGATCTCTGATATTATAGAGGCAAAGATCATTTTTGTGCACAGCATTGGGGAGATCGCTTCTACAATGGATGATCAACAAGCCCGGGAAGAAATCACCAGAACTGAAACAGAAGAAGCCCTTGCAGAGTTGCGGAAGCTTGCCAAAGGGAGAGTTGATGAAGACTCATTCCTGGTAAGTTCAAAACCCATTCTGTCCACCCTTGAAGAACTTTCTGATGAATCCTATTTCGACTGGGTATTAGCTGGTTTAAAAGGTACAGGTGTCCTGAAGCAGATATTGATTGGAAGCACCACGATTTCTATCATCGATGAGACGAATATGCTCACCATGGCAGTGCCTTCACTTACTCCGATGGCGATGCCCGAGAAGCTGTTGGTAGGAATACAGCCCAGGTTCGCACTCAATAAACAGCAATTGAATATTGTGCTTACTAGCCTGAAAAGTGAGATCAAATACCTTGAATTTTTTACCGTCCTGAAAGAAGATGAAGATGAGACTGAAGCCAGGAGTCTTCTTCAAAGTCTTCAAAAAGCGTATAAAGCCCATCACCCTGAGATTCAACTCTTCAAGGGAGATGATACATTGAGCCTGCTCCAGCGTAGGATGGAAAATAACCCGGATTCTTTCCTGATACTTCAGCAAGGATCAAGGCTGATCACTGATAGGTTATTTAGGAAATTTACCATCAATGAATTGGTCTATAGTGGAAAAACGCCATTGATTGTTCTCTCTTCATAATACCGACTGATAAACAGCTGGAACAGGTAACCCAACCATCATCATTAAACCTTGATTTGGTATATTCAGGATGATTATACTTCCTCAGTCTTTTTTGTTAGTTTGAATTGTACACATGGAAACGGGTAATTAAATAGAAGTAGTCTATGAAAAAACCAGGTATCGTAAATTTGCTCATGGCTGGAGTTGGCGGTGTTTTGCTGATCATCACTTTCAATCAGTATATCATTAACGCTCAGTCACTGGAAGACTACGGGATACATGTTACTGCAAAGGTCATTGAAATGAAAATAGAAGAGTGGTCCATCAGGCGAGGCTCGAGTTCACAGGAATATTATTACAATGTCGGTATTCCGGTGATTCAATATGAGGTGGAAGGGGAGACCTATACGTCTGAGGTGACACATTGGGGATCGAGTATGGATGAAGAAGTTCATTCTTCAAACCCCCTGATGGTGGTGGGTGATCAGGTTAAACTCCTGGTCAATCCGGGCCTTCCGGACGTATTTATTAAGGAAGGCGAACGTGATCCTACCAATTGGGTAGGCTTTATTATCTGGGGAGGAATCGGAATGGTCTTGTTGACTATCTCAGTAAGACGCATGCGGGGGAAGTCGTAATTCAATTTTAGCTTCAAAGAATTGAAGCTAGAAGGTTTAATTGACATAATTCGAGTCTTTAATTTTTGGACAAAAGAACCTATAGAGGATTTAACAATTTTAACTACAACACCAACTCTCATAAGCCTGGTTGCAGGCTTGTCGCGCCCGATAACTCAGAAATACTGGAAGGTTGTTGGCAAAAGCTCAATTATTAACGATGATCTTGAGCCTCTGATTCTCAAGAAGCGGATTGACGATGAGGTCCCTTGGTTCCTAACTGAGAACGGTCGTAAACGAGTAGAACTCCCTGTTGACAAAACTTGGGATGACTATGAACAATACATTTATCAGGGAACTGGAAATATTGAAATTATGCTAACTCTAAAATTCATGGAACTTGAAGGGATTAACCCTCAGGATCATATGGATGTAACTGATGAACGGGTTAGTTGGATGCTCAAATAACACTCTACAACAAGTGCCAGCACGAATGCGCCTGAGTGCTTTCTACTAGTTTCTTCTTCACCGCTCCTCTACCCATTCTGAAAACATCTTCACCCCTAGAAACTTTTTTCATCGTTATCAGAGCATTTAGGGATTCTAACTATAACATACTATTTGTAATATCAATCTTCTTTTCAATTGTTCATTGCCGCTAGATCTTCATGGAATAAAGCTTTGTGAGGTTTTTTATCAATACTTTTCGAAATAGGTTCCTGGTAAGTTAATTTCACTTTTATTCTTTCTAATTTTTATATATCAATCAGTATCATCACTAAATTCATAATATGAGTCAAAATATAAACATGGCCGTCCTCATTGATGGTGATAACATCCCGTCTGCCAATGTGAAGGAGATGATGGAAGAAATCGCCAAATATGGTAATCCTACAATCAAGAGGATTTACGGTGACTGGACAAGGCCTGGGTTGAATAAGTGGAAGAACCTGCTTTTGGAAAACGCCATAACTCCTGTTCAGCAATACGGGTATACCACTGGTAAGAATGCGACTGATTCAGCGATGATCATTGATGCAATGGATATTCTCTACAGCAACCGAGTGAATGGTTTTTGCCTGGTCTCCAGTGACAGCGATTTCACAAAGCTTGCCACCAGACTAAGAGAGGCGGGGATGCTCGTGATTGGGATTGGAGAAAGAAAGACTCCCAACCCATTCATTGTGGCCTGTGATAAATTTATTTACATCGAAATTCTGAGAAGCCAGGAAGAGGATAAAGTTGAAAAGAAAGAAAAAGATACATCGGGTATTGAAAAGATCACAAATCGTGAAATCGGGTTAATCAAATCTTCTATTCGGGACTTATCTGACGAAGACGGCTGGGCATTTCTTGGTGATGTCGGTAGCCTCATCCAAAAGAAGCAACCAAATTTTGATTCAAGAAATTACGGGTTTGAAAAATTAACGCCGCTGATTCAATCAACAGGTAAATTTGAAATTGATCAACGTGAAACACCAAAGAGTAAACACAAATTGATTTATGTCAAGAATAAAGCATCTAATAAGCGTTGAATTAATCGTCATCTGAGGCGGCTAAACTATTAGGATTACTACCGGCCTTCCCACTACGATTTTTCCAATATCATTAATATTACTTCTTCCCCATGGCTTGTCCCCTGACAAGCCAAAATCGCATCGGACTCCTGAGCGGTCCGTCTTCAGGGAACAGACCTTAGATCGACATCGTTGGTGTTTTCACCAACGATGTCGATGGCAAAGAGACCTTGGAGAGGAAAGGATGCTATAAGCTGAATATTTACGATATTTGGTAGGTAACACTCACTGAACAATCATGCAAAGAAGAAAATTCATCAGAGAAAGCTCACTCATCGGGGCCGGGAGTCTGGCTCTAGGCTCCGGACTTATCCATGCCAGTCCACTCATTAAAAATCCCTTACCCAAAAGCGATAAACTTCGGTTTGGAGTCATAGGTTGTAATGGAATGGGCTGGTCTGATACCCGGTCGTTGCTCAAGATGGATGATGTGGAGCTTGTGGCAATCTGTGATGTGGATCAGAATGTGGTGCAGAAAAGAAAAGAGGAGTATGCCACCCTGCGTGACAACAAGGTGAAGACCTATGGAGACTACCGCGAACTGCTGGACGATAAAAAGGTAGACTTTGTGGTCATCGGTACGCCGGACCACTGGCATTGTAAGATCATGGTGGATGCCGTGCAGGCAGGTAAGGATGTTTATTGCGAAAAACCACTGGCCAATTCGATCCAGGAATGTAACATCATGATGCAAGCTGCTGAGAAGACAGGTAAAATTGTTCAGATCGGACAATGGCAACGCAGTGGTACCCATTACAAGAAAGCCAAAGAGATCCTTGATTCAGGGAATCTGGGTAAGATCCGTTTGGTGAAAGTATGGGCGTACCAGGGATGGATGAAGCCGGTAAATGTTATCCCGGATGGAGCTGTGCCTGAAGGTGTGGATTATGATTTTTGGTTAGGACCTGCTCCTAAGCGGCCTTTCAATCAAAATAGATTCCATTTCAATTTCAGATGGTTCTGGGATTATGCGGGGGGTCTTATGACAGACTGGGGAGTGCATGAAATTGATATTGCACTTTATTTTATGGGTGCTACTGCGCCGAAGTCAGTGATGGCAAGTGGAGGCAAACTGGCCTATCCTGATGATGCCTCTGAGACACCAGACACACTTCAAACGGTTTTTGAATATGATGATTTCACCATGCTGTGGGAGCATGCTACCGGAATTGACAATGGACCCTACGGAAGAGGTGAGGGGATAGCCTTTATTGGAAACAATGGTACATTGGTGGTCAACAGACAAGGATTGGAAGTGATCATAGAACGAGATCAGGGTAGACGATTGATGGAACCTGTTGAGGCGGTAAGGCCTGATGGTAACTACCTGGACTTTCATACCAAAAACTTCGTAGATGCCATCAAAGCGAATGACCCTTCGATGCTGGCTACTCACATCAATTCAGGTGCCATCGCTGCCATCAATGCACACATGGGAAATGTGGCCTATCGGACACAATCGAAGGTATATTGGGATGCGGAGCAAGGTAGGTTCAAAGACAATGACCAGGCTAATGCCATGATCAATGCCAGCTACCAGAATGGTTGGGAACTGCCTGAGGTTTAATTCTTGCCACAAAGGCGCAAAGACACCCTACTTTGTGGCCTGTAACTCACAAGCCACCGATCTTTAGAGTAAACCCCTATGAGGCATACTGTTTATCATGCACTCTATTCTTCATCCACGAATGCACGAATTTTGGAGTTAAAAAGATTTCGCGAATTGGTACTATTTACTTTGCACAAAGATTGATTGTAGCATTAATAGCTATTAAGAATAATCAACACCAATTAATCTCTGGAAATGGGTTTAGTATGAGTGTTGATTAGTGAATCCGTGGCTAAAAGAATTGATCCCTTCCTCATGGCATGTGACACTACACTGTGGCCTGCAACTCACAAGCCACCGATTTTTAGAGTAACCCCTTAAGAGGCACTGTTTGCTGTGCACTCTATTCTTCAGCCACGAATGCACGAATTTTGGGTTTAAAAAGATTTCACGAATACTCCAACAAAGTTGGAGATATTGGTGCTATTTACTTTTACACAACAGATTGATTGTAGCATTAATAGCTATTAATAATAATCAACGCCAATTAATCTCTGGAATTGGGTTTAGTATGAGTGTTGATTAGTGAATCAGTGGCTAAAAGAATTGATCTCTTCCTCGTGGTATGTGACCCTCTTGCTCTGTGGCCTGTGTCCCACAGGCCACCAAACTTGTCTCCAAGCTTTTGGTTTACTGACTCTATAACCAGTCGTTCGGTTTCATCGATTGAAATGACCTGTGACTAGCCATAGCCGGCAACCTAAGCTCTAAACCTTGACCTTTGAACTTGTCTCAATCTTTTGAGCAATGTATTCGATCACCTCATGGTAGGCAATGACCTTGTAATGTCCCAATCCTTTGGTATGTACCCAGTGCGCACCCGGGAAATTTTCCAGCATTTCCTCACCCTTGGAAAAAGGAACCGTTTTATCCTGCTCATCGTAGATCAGATGCATATCCAGATTGGATAAAGTATCTTTTTTCTGCCTTAGATCGAAGTAGTCGATGCTTTCATTGTAGTGAGATCCTACCATATCGGCCAGGTGTTCATATACCTCATGGTTACAGCCGGCATCATTTTTCACCACATTCTCAAAGAAGTATCGGGTGTAAGGTGGAGCAGCAATTAAAAAAAACTGATCTGGTCTGTAAGCGACCGGCAATTCATCGATGGCAATTCCGCCGGCGATTCCTCCGAGTGAATAACCAACAAGTGCATCAAACTTACCCTTATTCAGGATGTAATTTTTCAAGACATCACGAAATTCAGGTAGTGCGGAGCGGACCCCTTCAGACCTCCCATGCGCTTTCATGTCCACCCCATGCACTTCAAACCCTGCTTCCAAAAAATGTTTGATCATCCTGCGGAAGTCGGCAATCTTTGAGTTCCATCCATGACTCAATAATATTTTCTTCGGGCTTTCACCCCATTTATAAGCCACCAGTTGAAAACCTTTATAGGTGATCTTGCTTTGTTCAGCCTCATCCATGATATGTCGCTGATGAGGTGTAAACCTGGCTTCGATGGGTCTGGTGAAATGCCCCCAGATGATCTCTGCAACTTTTTTAGGTGCAGCATACTGGTAAACCTGAAGGAATGATTTGGTCATTTTGGTCTTCCATGTATTTTTTGGTGGTCGCTCTTTTGGCCGGCTCATATCCTGTTTGCCAGCGTCAATGATGGTTTGTTCTATTCTCATAATAATATACCGATTGGTATTTTAAGGTTTAAAATTTTTTTAAATGGTAATTTCTTCTATCAATTTTTTCATTTTTGACTTCACGGTTTGGTAGGTTTCATTGTCACCTTCAACCCGGGAGATCAACGTTGCGCCCAAAATGGTGGAATAGAAAGTAGTAGCAAATTCCTCTACGTTTACGTCGGACTTAAGCTGTCCTTCTTTGATCCCACGATACATCACCTTTTTTAGTGAGTCTTTGATCAGGGTCATGATCCTGACCACTTTGGTTCGGAGCAAGGGGTAATTATCATCAGCCTCAATGGCTGTGTTGATTACCGGACAACCACCCTGGACCGGTGGATTATGTAAATATTCCCCATAATAGTTCAAAATAGCATGCAGCTTCAATGGAGCAGTCGGTGCTGACTTGATCCGTTGCCGGATCTCCTCCGTAATGATTTCCACAGCTGACTCGAAAGTAGCCTCTGCGACGGCATCTTTGTTTTCAAAATTGCCATAGATGGCTCCTTTGGTCATCCCAGTCACCTTGGTAATATCGGATAGCGATGTAGCTCTATAACCTTTTTGGTTAAAAAGGGGCATGGCTTTCTCTACTATCAGTTTTTTCGTCAGCTCTGGATTTCTCATAATGCAAATATACCGATCGGTATTTTAAAACGCAAACACATACAACAGGGTTGTGCTTTTTTAGACTTTTTTAAATGGGTGGCCGAAGAAACTAACAGGCCGCTCCTACGGAGCTATTTTTTGGATTTGAGATCTACAAACAGGTCGTCCCTATGGGACTTTTGTAGTCACCAAAATGAGTGTAGACTTGGGCTAAACTCGCATTCTGTCTGGTGAGGACACCAGCCGGAGAGTTCGTAGTGGATTGATTATGCCGATGTTGTAACTTTAATATCCGCTTGATCCTATGGATATATAGGCTGTTTTTTGCAATGAAGAAGCTACATATGTGCTGTTTTGATTGCGCCCCTTCAGGGCTTGGTCTGCTTTATTTGAACACTACAGGGCTGTACCCTGTGTTATTTGATGACGCTCCTTTGGAGCTCTACTGCTCTCCTCCGTGGCCTGTGGCTCACAGGCCACCGATTTGAATCTCCGTTGGTGTTTTCATCAACGGAGATTCTTTTTAATGAAGACGCGCAGGCTTAAAAATCCAACGTCAGCTGATTGGGAGCGTCTTCTTCGTGAACGAACCCGGAGATCCCGATACCCAGTAGTCGGATTCCCTCCGGCCTGAGCAAATCCTCATCTATCAACGATTTTGATAGGCCTCGGATTTCCTCCAGGGAAGTGATCAGTCTTTCCTCCGTATGACTTCTCGTGATCTGCTGAAAATCTCCATACTTGACTTTCACCGTCAGTGTCTTTCCGGACTTGTCCTGTTTTTGGAGCCTTCGCAGCAATTCGTCTGACAGCCTTTCCAATGAAGAGTGTACCTCATCCATGGTTATCAGGTCACGATCAAAAGTATGTTCAACACTTAGTGATTTGCGCTCCCTGTCCGGCTGTACTTTTCGGTGGTCTATTCCTCTGCAGATGTTGTAGTAGTAGGCTCCTGATTTACCATACCTCAGGGTGAGATCTTCCAGAGATTTCTTTCTCAGATCGCCGCCAGTAAAGATTCCGGCTTGCTTCATCTTTTCGGCTGTGACTTTCCCGATACCGAAGAACTTGTGAATCGGGAATTTCCTCAGGAACTCCTCCGCATCTTCGGGCAGGATCACATGTTGTCCATTGGGTTTATTGATATCCGATGCTGTTTTGGCCAGAAACTTATTGTAGGAGATGCCTGCTGAAGCTGTCAGCCCGGTGGTATCAAGAATCTTTTTTCTGATTTCCCTGGCTATTTGCGTAGCATAGTCTGCGCCCTTTTTGTTTTCCGTCACATCCAGATAGGCTTCGTCCAGGCTTAGGGGTTCTACAAGGTCGGTATATTCAAAAAAGATGTCACGGATCTGCCTGGAGATTTCGGAATACCTGGAAAACCTTGGCTTCACAAAGATCAGGTCCGGGCAGCGTTTGGCCGCTGTCACAGATGGCATGGCGGACCGGACCCCAAATTTTCGGGCTTCATAGCTTGCTGCGGCCACCACACCACGTTCTTTGCTCCCACCTACAGCAATGGGCTTCCCCTTCAATTCCGGATTGTCCTTCTGCTCTACCGATGCATAGAAGGCATCCATATCGATGTGGATGATTTTTCGAATTGTGGTCAAAGATCCCATTGATTGTTAAAGTTAGACAGTGAACCAAATGATCAGTAGGAGTCCATATAATTTTTAATTTACTGATGATTATTTTTGTATAATCTGGTGCTTAAAACCCATGAATGATGAAAGACTACTTACAACAACTTGGCTATAGTGATGATTTACTTACAAATGATGAAAAGGAGTTTCTTGACAAGAACGGTTACTTAAGCCTTGGCAAGATCCTCACTGATGAGCAGGTCAGGGTCATCCTGGACCGCATTGAGGAATTAATGGTAGCGGAGGGAGAACTGGCCGGGCAGGAACTTTTTGATTCCAAATATATCAGGCATCCTAAAGAGACGGGTGCAGATCGCCTGGCAGACCTGGTTAATAAGGGTGGCGTTTTTGACATTTTTTACAAAACACCCAGAGTACTTGCAGCGATATCTCATGTTTTGGGAGGAGAGATACAACTTTCCTCATTGAACTATCGTGCAGCCAGGCCGGGAGATGGTTTGCAAAAGCTACACGTGGACTGGGGAGAAACCATCGATCCGGGAGATTATAAGGTTTGTAATTCTATTTGGTTATTGGATGATTTCTCTGCTGCAAATGGCGCTACCAGAGTGGTACCGGGCACCCACCTTTCAAAAGATCTGCCTCAGGATATCCTGGAAGATCAAATGGCCACTCATCCGGACGAGCTAGTGATTGATGCTCCGGCAGGAACAGTTGTCGTGTTTAATTCTCACACCTGGCATGGCGGAACTAAAAACATGACCGATAAGCCCAGAAGATCGATCCACAGCTATTTCTGTCGCAGAGACCAACCCCAGCAGGTGGATCAGTCGAGATATATTAAAGATGAAACAAGAAAGCGGATCGGAGAGGCAGCGGAATATTTGCTGAATGTTTAGAGAGATATTTTGGGCTGCCAGCTTATGGGTAAGCGTGAAAGAAGAATTTATTGTTAGCATCCTTTGCGCTACCTTAGCAAACTCAGCAATTAAAAAATAACCTACTGGATAACTTAGAATTATGAAAGCCTCAGTATTGACATCATATGGAAAGATTGAATGGAAAGAAGTAGAAAAGCCTACCTGCGACCCTGATAAAGTGTTGATCAAAGTTTCCTACGGATGCATCTGTGGCAGTGATCAGCATATTTACAAGGGGGAATTTGTACCCAGGACAACGACCCCTATGGTTATGGGACACGAATTTGGTGGCACCATAGCAGAGGTTGGCGCTGAGGTTTCTGGTTGGGAAGTTGGTGAGAAGGTAGCCCCGGATCCCATCATTCCCTGTATGGAATGTCCGGCCTGTAAGATCGGCCATTATCCTGCCTGTACGAGCCTGAAAATCATTGGTGTGGATTTAGATGGAGGATTCCAACAATACATTCAATTGCCACCTCACATGCTGTACAAAGTACCTGCAAGCATTCCTGATAAATATGTGGCACTTGTAGAGGTGATGGGTGTAGCATGTCATGCCAAGAATCGGGCTGAGCTGAAAAAGGATGATACGGTAGTGATCTGGGGTGCAGGTAAAGTCGGGTTATGTGTTCTGCAGGCCGTAAGAACGGTGACAGACAATACGGTCTACCTGGTGGATGTCCTGCCCGAAAGATTGGCTTTGGCTCCTGAATACTATGACAATATCGTGACCATTGATGCCACGAAACAAGATCCTGTAAAGGTGATCAAAGAAAAGACTAACGGTAAGGGTGTTGACGTGGCCTTTGAGGTTGTGGGGCATTCGCATCCAGTACAGGGACAGGTAGAACCAGTAAGAGGATGTATTCAGAGTATTCGGGGAGCTGGCACAGTCTGCGTGCTTGGATTAAGTGCTGAAACAACCCCGGTGCTATTCAAGGAGCTGATCTGGAAAGAAGCCAAAATTGTGGCCTCAAGAGTGAGTCATGGTGAATTTGCCGAGGTGATAGATCATCTGGTGAATAACCGGCTGAAGCTGGATATGATCATTACAGATATCCTGGATGGTTCCAAAGCACAGGAAGCCTTTGATATACTGGATAATGATCCGGCCAATAATGTGAAAATACTGCTGGACTTTAATGGATAGTAAGTTCCTACAGAATCATCTTTAGTGGTTAAAATGTTTTTGGAGAACTGGTTAGCGAGGACCAATAAATCCAAAGAATGTATAGCGGCTGAAAAGCCAGACGAGACCAGGTGTACCATTCTTCGGATGGCAAACCACCGGGAGCCGACAAGTTGTTAATGGCAACGTTGATATTGGCTGGAAACATCATAAGAAGTTGGATAATAAGTAACCACGTTGATATTTTCCTTGATCTTTCCCACCAAAGGCCGAGGCCCAGGATGATTTCAGATATCCCTGATACGATGACCAGTAATTTTGGATAGGGGAGGAAACCTTCAATCATGTAGGTAAGTGCGGATGGGTTGATAAGATGTATAATCCCCACCTGTACGAACATGATGGTAGTAGCCAGTCGGGCGGAGGTTCTAAAATCCTGAAACATTCCCCGACCAATGAGTTTGCTGATCCCCCAAACTGTCAGGGTAATTGCCAATAGTCCTATAATAAATGCCATGATCTTTTCATTTGATACAAGGCAAAATTGAATGTTTGTATATAAAGATTCCTTGATTTAAATCAAGAAATGGAAGATCTTATTCTGGAGAGTGTTTCCGCAGTAATGCCCAGGTATGAAGCCAGGTACTTGAGTGGTATTTGCTGGATCAGGTGTGGCTGCTCGTCAAGCAATTGAAGGTATTTCTCACGAGGATTGAGCGTGAGCAGGAAGACCTCTCTTGATGATTTTTTCTGAAATTGCTGCTCAGCAGCGAGCCTGCCAATTTTTTCACCACATTGCGTATTTTGATAAACATCCTGCAGGCTGTCATAGCCGATATAAAAGCATTCTACTTCGCTGGTTACTGGCCTGATCTCATAAATACTGGGTCTTTGGCTAATAAAAGATGAATATGAGCTAAAAAACTGGCCGGGGAATGCAAAATCGGAGGTGGTTTCAACGGATGTAGTATTCACTATATGTCGTACGATTCCCTGATTCAGGAAATATAATCTGTTTTCGGTTTGCCCAAAGCGGGTGATGGTTTCTTTGCGTTTGAATGTGGTAAAGTGCAGCTTATCTCTGAAATAGAACCAGTCTTCCTCCGTCATGGGAACCAGCTGGTTGAATATTCGCTTAATTGAGTCTAAAGAATCCATTAGGCAAATCAAAGATGACCCGACCCACACTCAAACATTCCGATGGGTGATCCGTCTGGGATTTTTGGCACCTCGATCTCAGGGATCTGAGCAGGATCTTTGAAGTAATTCTCAATCAACCTAATGTTACCGTTTTCATGGGTATTACGGGATTTTTTTCGTTTCAGATCTTTCAGGTAAATCGACAGATACTCGTTGATCAGGTCTTTGACATGTCGGTAGCTGTTCTGGTGTTGGGCGAGCGCCATCAGCTTGGCAAGTGCTAATTGATTGATCCCTTCCTGAACATGGGCTAAATACGCATACTCATAACTTTTTTCCAGCGTACTGGCAAAGAGTTTGTCCAGCACTTCCTCAAAACCGAGCTGGGACATTGAGGTGGCATGCTGATTGATCAACCTTGCCACACGTTCCGGATGGAGCAAGTAGGTCAAAGTGTAATCAGCTGCTGTGGTCGCCGCACTTAAAGGATCAAATGTAGGGCCGGTCAGCGTTGTGAAACTTTCTCTATCACGATCCCCATAGCTTCTGGGAACAAATAGTTTCAACTTGTTTTCAGGAACAGCCAGCGTTTGAGCATCAAGTGTTTTTAAGACAGAAGTAAGTGCTTCGCGTTGTTTTTCTGGAGAGACTACTTTAGCCGGATCTTCAACTTCTGATTTTAACGCATAACCGTAATCCACCCCAGCGATCAGTTTGGTGGCTGCTTCTGTCTGGTATCTGTGGTAGAAATATAGGAGAACGAATAGATCTTCCAGGTCGTCGAACGCTTCTCCGGTTTCCATGTTGTCTAATCCAAATTGATCGATCGCCAGTTTTCTGACAGCCAGCACATTATTCAGTTCAGACACCGGGTCTTCTCCATTGTCCCAAAGGTGTCCATAGGCGTTAGCTCCTCCGGCTGGTCTGGCATCCTCATCGCTTACATATCGGTGTCCCTCATCAAATGCGTTTTCCAGGATTGCTTGTAGCTTTTCCTCCTCGCCATCAGCAAAGTCTGAATAAGCATAGGCAATGGTCACTTTATCCCAGGATCCAATTCCGCTATCATAGGCCTCTGATATATCGATTTCGCCGTTCAGGATCTTTACCCATGGATGGGGATAATCCATGACAGAGGCCCGGTCTTTGATGCTGGCAGCGAAATTATGGGCAAGACCCAGTGTGTGTCCTACTTCATGTGCGGAGAGTTGTCTGATCCTGCTGAGGGCAAATTCAAGCAATTCGTCTGTAGCGTCATTTCCTGCTCCGAAAGGTGCTTTGCTGAGTGCCTTGGCGATCAAATAATCCTGTCTTACCCGCAGGCTGCCCAGACTTACATGGCCTTTAATGATTTCGCCGGTTCGGGGATCTTCTACCGCATTGCCGTAACTCCATCCCCGTGTAGACCGGTGTACCCATTGTATGACGTTGTATCGGATGTCCAGTGGATCGACAGTATCGGGCAATACTTTGATCTGAAAGGCATCTTTGTAGCCGATAGATTCAAAGGCCTCATTCCACCACCCGGCCCCTTCGAGCAGCGCTGTGCGTACAGGCTCCGGTGTCCCATTGTCCAGGTAGTAAATGATGGGCTCTAAAGGCTCACTGACAGCAGCAGCTGGGTCTTTTTTTGCTAATCTGTGCCGGACAACATATTCCACTTCCATCGATTCATTGATCGGGGCCGCATAGTTTTGGAAAGAAAGCGAAAAGCCACCGGCATTGGGGTGGAACTTCCTTGGCTCATACTTTTCATCCGGCAGCTCAACAAAGGAATGATGCTGAAAGACGGTCACATGTTTGTTGTCGGGAGTTACACTTTTAAGTTCACTGCCAGATGCATCACCGGAAAGCGTGATCAACACATCAAAATCTACATTTTTAGGAAAGCCTTTGGTCTTTTCCATATTCAACGCCGATCGACTGGGGTCAACACTGAAATTTCCCTGGTTTTTGTCTTTGAGGATGTCAGTCACTCCATGGGTATCCTGAAAGAGGAAGGGGGTCAGGTTGATCACGTAACCACTTGGTGTTTGTTCCATGATCGGGAAACCAAAGAGTACAGATTTAGCAAAAGCTTCCTGGACTGACTTCTTTTCCAGTGGGTTGGCCGTGATGGCCCGGTATTTCATGTTAGGCTGAATGAGTAGTAACTTATTTCCGGCTTTCCTGAACTGTACAATCCTGGATCCACCAATCTGTCCCCTGTCCAGAAACAGGTCATTGCTTCCCAGTCCTTCACTCAAAGCGCTCACATAGAGAAAAGGTGTTTCCAGGGTATTCACTTCCATAAAGATCTCATCCTGGTCTTCGAGGTAGTGGAAGTTGAAATACCCGGTGAAATGTTGAATGCCTTCACTATCCAGCAGTGACTGGGCGTGAGTGGTAAAGCATGAGATAAAAATGGTAAAACATATCAGGGATCTGTTCAAACTTGACATAGGGATTCTTAATAATGGTTTGGTCCTTTTTAAAAGTTGATTTAAGATAGAAAATCATTACCTTATCTCTTCAAACTTTCAATAAAATGAATCAGATAATCTCAAGATTTTTACCAGGGGCCTTCCTGATTGTAATATTCATAAGCACCGGGAGTATTTTAATTCAGGAACCTGCGCCCATTAAAGGTGAGCTGACCATCAGCATGGAGGGAAAAGACCATAGAATCCCTCAATTATCATCTACAGAAAGTAATATAAAAGTTGAAGGAGATTCCTATCGATTTTTGCTGAGGAATAGTGAAGTAAGTCCGGTTCAGGTTAATGTAAACCTTACCGATCCGGAGTTGATGAAATCCGGGTCAAAGACCTATAACATACCTGAAGACAACAGCCCTAACATTTTGATGGACCTCAACTTCTTTGATGCAGACAGGGAAGTATCCAGAATGAATAAAAGGATAATCTTCAGAAAAGGAACCATCACCATCCAATCTTTTGGAAAGGATCAATTGATCATGAAGTTTGACGGCGAAGGCAGTGGTATGCGGGAAAGAGAAGGGAATTTTGAGATCTCAGGCAGTATCAGTGTTACTTATTGATATTATTTCCAGTCTTCTTTTTCCAATTCAAAAATCTCATTTACCGGAAGTCCAAAGATGTCTGAAAGTTTAAGTGCCAGCACCGTTGATGGCACATATTTTCCCAGTTCCATCGAATTGATCGTTTGCCTGCTCACTCCCGCTAACTCAGCAAGTTTTGCCTGAGTTAGGTCATTCTTTGCCCGTTCTACCTTAATACTATTCTTCATACTTCACTGATTTTCGTGATCTCCAAAGCAGCCAATGGAATCTAAAAATGAAAAAGATCAATGGGGTGAACATTCCATAGATCATCACAATAAAAAAATCATCATATATAAATATAATTGTGAATAACAAGATCGAATAGTTGAAAATTATCGCCCAAATCAATGATTCTGATCGAATTTTGGAAGTTAGTTCATCTTCATCTTTTTCTCTTGAAAATGAAACAAGAAGGCCTCCAATAATGATTATTATGCTTAGAATCTCGTCGTAGATATCATTATCAGTTAATGAAACATCAATAATTTTATCGGCTGTCGAATTAAAGCTGATTTCCAATTCAAGAACTGTAACATCGAAATCCGGGTGACCGAAATTCGGTAAATCGAGCATAAAAGCCATACCGAGGCATAGTCCAATAATAAAAAGAAACCACCCCCATATTTTAAATTTTGCTGGCAAAGGAAATTTGGTTTCCATAAGAATCCGTTTTAGTTGTAATGATAATTTTACTAAAAGTAAATAATACTTTACAAAAAGACAAATTATTATGTCTTATAAAGTTCTGTATGATTGTCTAAGAAAACTTTATAAATGCAGCCTCATCAAAATTTGATAAATTGCATCTTCATTTAAACCAACTGCAATGATGTCCTTTAAATACCTTTTGCTATTAGCTCCCATATTCCTGTTCAATTGTCAATCATCAGATGAGAAAACTGATGCATCAGAAGTAACACCTGTTACTGCATCAGGAGGCAAGGAATTTTATGAATTGAAAGTCTACACCTTTGACAATGACGATCAGGTAGCGATTACCGACGATTTCCTGGGCAGTGCTTTCATTCCGGCCATGAAACGACAAGGTATTTCACCCATTGGCGTGTTTAAAAACAGGATCAATGAAGAAGATACTGTACAAAAGATCTACGTTTTGATCCCTTTCAAAACCATGGACCAGTTTCTGAGCTATGAAGACAAGCTCATTGCTGACGATACTTTTCTGGATGCTGGAAAGGCCTATATTGATGCCCCGCATGATAATCCCCCTTATGCCAGAATTGCGTCTTCACTGGTAGAGGCCTTTGATGATATGCCAGCCATGGCCACTCCTGATCTTGAGGGGCCCAGATCGGAAAGAATATATGAGTTGCGAAGTTACCTGGGACCTTCAGAAAAGCTACACCTGAACAAAGTAGCCATGTTTAATGACGGGGAAGTTGATATTTTTAACCGGTTAGGGTTTAATGCTGTCTTCTATGGTCGGGTACTCGTGGGTGATGAAATGCCCAACCTGGTATATATGACTACCTTTTCTGATATGAAGAGTCGTGATGAGCACTGGGATGCATTCCGTGCTGATCCACAATGGATGGAGCTTAAGGCAGTTGACAAATACCAGAACAATATGCTCAAGTCAATAGTTTACCTGCTATATCCGACGGATTACAGCGACTACTAATGAGATTCAGTTTTATGGCCGTTATCATACTCCTCCTGGTCGGCTGTCAATCCAAAGAGCACAACCAACAAGATCAGGAAGAGTGGGTTTCTCTTTTCAATGGCGTCGATCTCACTGGGTGGAGCATCAAAATGTCCGGATTCCCGCTCAACGAGAATTACAAAGAGACTTTTGTGGTAGAGGACAGTATGATTCGCATCAGATATGACAACTATGAGACC
Source organism: Cyclobacteriaceae bacterium (assembly GCA_965228595.1). GTDB lineage: Bacteria > Bacteroidota > Bacteroidia > Cytophagales > Cyclobacteriaceae > UBA7330. The sequence goes on from OZ245828.1 coordinate 3,988,832, forward strand.
TTTGAGGAGGCGTATGGTCATATGTATTATGAAAAACCATTTTCCTGGTACAAGATTCGGTTCGATTATCGGTTTGTTGGTGAGCAAACTCCCGGAGGAGCTACGTGGAACGTTCGCAACAGTGGTATCATGCTGCATTCCCAATCAGCTGAGAGCAATGAGTTTGACCAGAATTTTCCGGTATCGGTGGAGCTGCAGTTATTAGGAGGTTTAGGTGATGGTGAGCGAACAACTGCTAATGTTTGTACTCCCGGGACGGCCGTGATGATGGGTGATACAGTCAATTATCATCATTGTATCAGCTCACATTCCAAGACCTATCATGGAGATCAGTGGGTGCATGTAGAAGCCATAGTAAAAGGAGGGGAGTCCATGGACTTTATTGTGGAGGGAGACACTGTTTTGTCCTTTCAGAAGCCACTGATTGGTGGAGGATTCATCAATAAACAATCAGCGTGGGAGTCACATGGTATCTCTCGTGATATTGATATGTGGACTTCCAGGGAAGGGGAGATCCTCACTGAGGGATATATAGCCCTTCAGGCAGAGAGCCATCCCATCGATTTTAAAAATATCGAGTTGCTGGACCTTTGTGGATGTATGGACCCCAAAGCCAAAAATTATAAGTCGTATTATTTAAAAGATGATCCTGAGAGCTGTGAGTACTAAAATTATTTGCGAGTAGGTTTGTGGTCTTATCCTATGACAGCAGACTCACAGACATAGTCTGGAATAATACCTGAGCCCTGGATGCGATAGGCTGCTCGATCGGGTAAGGTGTTTCCTGTCAGAACTAAAGCCGTATCAAGTCCAAATTTATTACCTCCCAGGATATCCGTTGCAAGGGTATCACCTACCATTAGGATATCCCCTTTATCCACCAGTTTTCCGTTGTTTAGTGCATGCTCATAAGCATAGACAAACATTTGGGTGTCCGGCTTACCAAAGCGAATAAATTTCTTGGCGACAATCTCTTCTACCATCTTGGATATTCCTCCGATCGCAATGGCAACCTCATCTTTCGAAACAGGGTAAGATTTATCTGTATTGCAAACGATAGCGGGGATTGTTTTTCTTCTCAGCAGGTTAACGACTTTGTTAATGTCATGATTCCAGTCAAAACCTTCATCATCCAGAAATACCACAGCAGATATATCATCACTCTTTGAGAGATCAATATCCTGGATGGGTATTGTTTTCAGTCCAAGGTCTTCTACATAATGGGCTGATTTTCTGGTCCCCAGGTAGGCGATCGTTCCGGAATTCACTTTGAGTCTTATGTACTCACGGGCAAGCATACCAGAGGAGATCAACTTATACTCTGTCACTTCATGAAGACCAGCTCGCTGGTAGTATTCTGCCAGCTCAGAGGGACTTCTTGATGCATCATTCGTTAAAATAAAATAGTCAATGTTCCGCTCAGCCAGAAACTGAAATGTCTGATTGATCCCCGGAATCAGGCCTTTGTGATTCTTTAGCACCCCGTATGCATCGAAAAAAACCGTCTTGTATTTTTTTACTACAGATCCAAACTTTTTAATCTTCAAACTCATAGTTTCAGGGCCTTTAATATCTTTTTAGCGTCAAAAGACTCCTCCAATTTAGGAAAATAAATTTCATGAGCTTCACGCTGAAGCTTGGAAGCATAAATTTCATGGAAGAAATAGCGACCATCCTTGATCACATAATTGATGATAAAGAAACGATAGGCCTCTTTCATAAAAAGGATTTCCTGTTCGGTTAGCGGGTATACCTCGTGATAACTTTTAAGAAAAACTAAAAACCGGTCTTCCATCATGGGATCCAGGAGATAACTGAATACTGTTCTGTCCCCGGCTTCAGAGCACACCCGGCTGAAAAAATAGAAGTCCATCACCCGGGAGCTCATCCTGAACCAATCGTAATCCCATCTGGAGAAGAAACGCATATTCTTAGTCACAGAGAAGTTTCCGATGTTCCAGTCGACAAATACAGGGATAGACTTTAAAGAGTCAATTCCCAATGCCTTATAGTTTTCGAAGAAGGTTTTACACTGGTTTTGGATAGATTCTATGTGTCCACGGTGCTCAAATTTTCCGTGGTCTGTCTCCAGTATTTCCTGCAGATGGTTGATGTCATCTTTCATCTGCTTGTACTGAGAGGGTAACGTATTGCGAATTGTAAAACAAGCCTTGTGGAATTTGGCCAGTTCGGCACCTAGTTTCTCCACCGTTTTCAGGTTTTGCTTCCTGGGCAACTTCTTGTCTATTTGTATGGGGTTATAGAAGACAACCCAGGCGTCCAGCCCACTGGACTTGTAGCGATAGGTATAGAGCTGACCATGCTTGGTCAAAGATTTAGCAACAAAGTTCTCGTAGGGACTTTGGAGATTATTGGCCAGTGCATTGATGATGGTGTGGTCATCCAGGAAGTATTCGTACTTTCCGAAATAAGATAGCTTGCCAATGATGATGCCTTCATCTTCAAATTTGATTCGGTAGACATGATTGGTAGAGACCTGTGCACTGATGTCAGTGATTGACTTGATGGGTCTGCTATCATCATAATCCAACCAGGCAGCTTCAATGATGCCGGAAAAGTCGAGGAGTCTGTGCATGAATAAGGTTATCTTTAATTGCGGCCAAAATTAACGGCAACAGATGTTCTCCCTTAGGAAATCACTAAATTAATTTGAAATACAGGCAAAAGCCATGAATCGTCCGTGATGGGTAAGGCTAATTGGTGATTGGTTGTGGCTCAGAATTGGAAGTCCTTGAGCGTCTGATATGACCGATGTTTCAATGTGATGTTCTTCCAAAAACCATCTTGTGATTTTATTGCGTATTTCCTGTGATGAGTCTGAGGTCTCTCTGTTAAAGATGCAGTGTTCGGCAACAACCCCCGCAAGAGAAAGGCAATAGTCCTCGGTTGAGATCACCGTTCCTCTCCATCCTTCGGAATCAAATTTTTTATCCGAAAGGAAATTGATTGGAATATTTTTAGGTTTGAAAGGCCCGGTTTTTCGTTGGCATTTAAAGATGGCCTCCTTAGCGGTCCAGTAGTCCCAGAAGTCACGTATGATTCGATCCTCCGGGTGAAGGATAAACCGATCTGAGCCAGTCCTGTTTTTGAGGAGTGGGTCTTGCAGGTCTATGATATCTATGCCGATCATTCTATGTAGATTTCGTGAAAAATGATATAAATCTTCTTGTGCAACTTTAGATTCTTAGTGCTGTGCTCAAAGCTAGGTAGAAGTTTATTTCATCACTTAAATAGTATCTTTTCATGTTGTAGCAATAGCTTGTTTCAAGACCCAAATCAAGGTGGTCAAATTTTTTCTGAACATTAAATGATAAAGTGTATTCAACGTCATGATTAGTGACACCTCGAACATTCCTGATGAAATAATCCTTATTAAACTCAATCCTTTGAAACAAAAAGTCTAGTGCCAGGCTTTTATGAATATAAAATAATTCTAAATGGTCGCTATTACTGCCAGGTCCAATTCCGGCCCCTAATATTTGGCCATTGTGAGTATAACCTTGCATGTTTACAGAATGAATGTAGAATGGTGGTTCTGCTCTCCATAGGTAGGAATGATTTAGTGAAAGGTTAGTGTGTTCGTATGAAAGAACAAAATAATCTCTTTTCAATTGAACGATCTTTTCAAATCCAATGGTGTATGCACGGCTGTGCTCTGGTTCACTTAGCGTCCATCGAATATTCCCAGAAAAGTCATTCTTTGCAAATTCCCCGTATGCCCTAAAGCCAATATCTGGAAAATTCCAACTGGCTGTAAGTGATGCCAGTTGGTCGAAAGTATCATTCGTATTAATACTATCACCTCTTACTCCACTATCAATTATATAAAATACACTTAGTAAATCCCAAGGTTCAAAAAACTGGGTGTTTTTGTATAGAGTTTTATTTAATCCAATTGTAAGGTTTTGCAGTATACTTGGGCTGAACCCTACAAAAAGACCATTAAAATACCTTCGATCATTTAACGAATTATTATCAAAATATTTTGATTCAGAAAGAAGCCCGGTAACATGTTGTATTTCAAGCTTACCGATGTCAAACCTTTTTAGCCTGATATTAATAGGCTCCAATCCCAGTCTCAAATGTGGGAATCCTGCACTCTGTCTACTTAGGATGATAGGGTTATAATTAGATGGTCCTGCTGAGTAGTTTTGCGTAGAAATGCTTGTTGAAAACTTTCCAAAGGTGAGCCTTATTTCACTTTGACCAGGATGAAGTGCAACAAATGGGCCTGATCCAAATTGTTGTACAAAATCAATGCCGTTGCCAAACTTGTACCTTTCTGGAATTAATGATTGATTTCCATTTGGGGCAAGATTGAAGTTGCTGTTTTGAGAGTAATAGACAGATGGAAACAGCGTAATAGATAGAGCCGCACGGTTCATTGAAAAGCCACCATGAAATTCCCATGTCGCTCCTTTACCCTTCCAAATAGGTCCATCATTATACCCTCTTGGGTAAGAGGAGTTTATGGATAGTTTCGAATATGGATAGAGTACTTTAAATTCATCATCAAGGTTTTTTGTAATGGATGGATATAGATTTAAACTGGTTGTATCTTCAATTTTATCAATCCTATTAAAAACATCTCCAGGAATACTTATTTGGGCGATTGTTTCAAAAGCTGGATAAGAAAATGCTAATAGGAGAATAAGTTTAATTTGATTCATGTAGAGATTTGTAGGATCGCGTATATGGTGATTAGTAATTATTTAGGTCTATTTCAAGTTCAACAACTTTTCCTAGAGCATTATTATCTCCATATTCATAAAAGAAATCGAGTTCCTCTTTTCCTCTGAATAATTCAAATCTCAATTCCCAAATCGGATCTACTTGATGAACGGAGTATGGTGGATGTCCGTTGTATAAAACTACCTTGACTTTTTGATTACTGTCATCAACATAAGCTGATAGGTTGACATCAAACTTCAAACCTGGAGAATTGTCAATAGTTTCACTGTCAAAGATAAGTGAGTCACCAACGAATACATTTACCCTATTATCTACTTTGCTGAATTGTAATGAATATTCTGAACTTTGAACAAGAGAGCTTAAAAGAATGAATAATGCTGCTAACATTTTTGTTATTAATTAGTCCCGTTTTTAATCTCAATGATCTGATCTGCTACCTGGAAATATTGATCATCATGTGTAATAGCAATGATGGTTTTTCCCATTTTTTTTAAATTTGGTAGGATTTCATTGTAAAATAATTGCTTAAAGTGTACATCTTGGTAAGCAGCCCACTCGTCAAAAAACCAAATGGGTTTATCTTCCAATAGTGATGTTAAAAAGGCTAGTCTTTTCTGTTGACCACTGGATAGCTTCATGTTTGTATATATACCATTTTCTATGCCAAGATGATTATCAAGTTCTAATTCTTTTAACTTTTTATTCCAATCATAGTTTTTCCATTGAGTATAATTGACGTCTTCAAAGAGGTAATTATCATTCCAAATTGCTGTAAAATGGTTTCGATAATCATCGAGATTCGTTTTTTCTACTTTTTGACCGTTTAGTTCTATAGTCCCTGTATTTGGAGTATAGAGACCTGTAATAACCTTTCCCAATGTTGTTTTACCACTTCCGTTACCTCCAGTGATAAAGTTAATTGTACCAGGTGGAATCGTTAAATTAATATTATTTAGCGTGTATTCGGTTTTATTTGTTTCATACTTAAAGCATATCTTATTCAATATTAACGGGGTAAAATGACTGCTATTATTAGTGACAACTCCCGAAACAGATACTTTTTTATCTAATTCTAAACCAAGGGTTGATATTTGATTCATTGCTGCATTAAATGTTTTAAGGCCTTTTGCAAAACTGGCAACACTGGCAAGTGGGGCAGCCAGGAACAAAGACATAGTAAATCCTTCAACAAATGAATCCTGATTTGTGTCTGAAGATAAATAAGTAAAGAATAGCACCATTAAGGCAATGCTGGCTAGTGCCAATGATTCAACAATTTTATCTGTTGTAGTTATAATGATTCTTTCTTTTACGGTGTTTTTTCGTTTGGTCTCAAGAGTTCTTTCAAATTCATCATCAATAAAATATTTGTAATGATGCTTGTTGAGCTTTAATTCCCTAATACCATAAATCAGGTGTTTTGTTTTTTGTAGGTAAGTATCGAAAATGCTACGATTTATCTGAGCAACCTTACGCAATGGCCTATTAGTGATTAATACGGAAAGGCCGACAAGCATGATCATTCCGATAAGAAATAAGAATAGTTGAGAAGATAGATAGAAGATGTAACCACTACATACCATCACGACTGTGCTCGACACAAATAGATTTGGGATTTTTTCAGTGAGATTTGAAATAGTATTTATATCATGAAAAAACACAGACATTAATTTATCTTGATTCGATTCGGTATTAATGTACTCTGCATTGAGGATTTTAATTGCAAAATCCTTTGTAAGCCCAGTTACAATTCTTTGAAGTATTGCAACTATGGTTGTGCTTGCAATGACAGAAGATGTAATGAATAACAAAAGAGAACTTCCAATTACAAATAGATATCTTTGCATATCAGGAATTCCATTATGAATAGACTCATTGATTGATTTAATGGCAAGACCACTACTCATACCTGCGACCAAGCTGAGTAAGCCAGCTCCAATAAATTGCCAACCACCAAGTTTTATTAAAAAGAATATCGCCTTCATTGGGTACAAGGTTAAATCAAAAAGTAATTTTTAGTGGATTTGATGACCCTGAATATTCTTATTCTGTGACAAAAAGCTTGTTAATATATTGTAATGAGCGATAAATATTTAAAATATCAAATTACAACTCAAAAAGCCGGATTGCGTCATCAGGCTTATAACCTCAAGACTTTGATTTATGAATCATATATACTTGGAAGGGTTGCAGTTATTTCAAAGTGGCATCTGTTTGGGTATCATAATTTTAGAAAAGGTGTCGACACCGATTTTGAAAAATATTTTGACTTTCAGGGAGTACGAATTGAAGGAAAAAAGCCCCAAATAGAACTTGAAAAAAATATAGGTAGAATTGAAGTCGAACAGGAATATCAAATGAATGATTCAATTGATCCTCTTGCAGTCATGGCTGTTCGGAAGTTTCCACCAAATGAGGGTTGTAGCTGGAAATACCTTAAAACAGATTTTGATATCTATCATAAAGTCAAAATACCTTATTCAAAAGAAGTGGTTACTCTTGCTCAAAAGTTACGTAAAGAGATAGATTATCCACTGACGGTTGTACATGTTAGAAGGAGAGACGTATTGAAAAAGAAATGGCGGCTATGGAAAGATACCAGACCAAAAAATATTTTAAACGTGCTCAAAAAAATTGATAGTCCAAATATTGTATATGTTATGTCAAATGAAACAAAAGAGGGGTTTTTTGATGAAATAAGTAGAGACTATAAACTAAAGTTGATTCAAAATATTCCCTGGTTGTCAGATATTCAAAAGGAAGATAATTTTCTTGCATATTGTATTGAAAATCAATTGCTTAAGATGGCTGATAAAAAAGTGACTACATTCTCAGACAACACAGATGAAGAGTGGGATGGGTTTCTAAGTAAAGCTACCTGGTAGTCACCTGTAAAGCATTTGAAAAAATTTTGCTCCTATTTGATTTTTGAAAAGTTCAATGGAGGCCATTTTATTGTAGTTTCGGGCGCCTTTTGATAATGATTTATACCATAGGTATCTCTGGGATTTAGCTTCATCTATAAATTTTTCAGGGTTTGGGTGGTTATTCGGTCCTACAAAGTGTTCAACTTTTACCTGATCATCAACGACACAAATCATGTTTGAGTTTAGTGCTATATAAGCTAAATAAACATCAACACCCCAGCCAATTTTATTGAGTTTCAAGTCAATTGGAAATATTTTATTTAGTAATTCCATTCGAGCAGCAAAACAAAATCCGTCAACAAAGAGTGCATCTCTAAATCCATTTGTTTTTTTATTCCTCATCTGTGGATGATTCGACCCTTCTTTGTTTACTGAGGGTGCATAAACACCAATTTTTGGATCTTGAAAGGCTTTACTTGCTCGTTCTAGTATTAATTTGGAATTGGTAACCTTAACATCAGACGCAATAAATAAAACGGTATTGGTGCTACTATTATAGTGCTTAACAATGTCATTCAACATCCCACAATAGAATACGTTTGGTAGTATTGAATCAAATTGACTTCGATCTTCTTCATTCTCAAAGCGTGAACCGCTATCAACCAAATACGTATTGGCAAACTTTCTGAATTCTTTAGTCAGTTTGATTGCATTATAATTGCAATTGTGATTAAATACAGCAACTTCAATCATTCTTCAGATGTCAACAATCACTATTTTTTATCATATTGCAAAGATCAACAACTGGCAGTTGATAAAAAATGAACATGAGCAATTACTTGAAGAAATACCTAATTCTAATGTAATAGAGAATTTTTTGGAAGTTGATGAGATTGATCAATTTGAGGTCCCTACTCTCCACAAGTTGTGGGAGTACGCCAAAAATAAGCCGGATGGCCATGTGGTCGCATATATACATTCCAAAGGTGTTTCAAAGCCTAAAGATAGGCTAACCAGACGCTGGCGTGAAACATTAAATTATTGGGTATTATATAAATGGGAAAACCATATTGTGAACCTTGAGACAAATGATGTATCAGGCATTAGGTATTATGATTTTGAGGTTGAGGGTAATCGGCTTCCACATTACTCGGGAAATTTCTGGTTTGCTAGGTGTGGTTACATAAAATCCCTTAAAGATCCCAAAGAATACGTTCAGATTTATGAACCCAAGTTTAGCTCCAAAAAATATGGACCTGAGAGATATGGATGTGAATTTTGGATTGGATCTGGTCAGGGGAAAATGGCTTCCATAGATAATCAGGATACTGCCTTTATTAAGAATGGAAATGCCAAAATGGGAAGAGGGTTACATTCCTTTAAATATTGGAAGAGAAAGTATGGCTAGTCATATTTACCTATTTTAAGATTTTACGAATTTGAGAAAATATTTTCTATCAACCGTTTCAGTTTTTAAAAATGAAAATGAATACTTCCACGAGTGGCTGGAATATCACTTGATGATGGGTGTAGATCATTTTTATCTGTATGATCAGGATGGGGGTCTTGATGCCATGGAACTGCTCAGACCATATGAACGAGCTGGTCTTGTAACTCGTCATCCATGGACGCATTTTGATGGGACAAAATATGATCGCACTACTCGATTTTGGGAGAGGGATAAAAGCCACATTGCTTATGCTCACTGTGCAAAGAATTACCGATACGAAAGTCAGTGGATTCAAAAGCTTGATATTGATGAGTTTTTGGTACTTAACGATGGTGGAAATGACTTAAAGGAGTGGGTTAAAACTTTGGACCACACAAAGACAAAAGGATATCGTGTCTATCGGTATAATTTTGGAAATAATGGGCATTTGAAAAAACCCAATGGTTTAGTAATAGAAAACTACAATAAACGGGAAGAATCATACTCTGACTATAAGGATGCCGGAAATGGTGATTTTCTTTCCGATAACAGGTATCACTATAATTCTCATCGATGGGACTATAGGCGGTTTATGGGTGGAAGAGTTTTATCTGACCCAGAGAAAGTAGGTATCCATATCAATCATTATTATACCAAATCGCATGAGGAGTATAAAAATAGACAAAATGTAATGCGGTCAAGGGATACATCTATTGAAGCATTTGAGCAAATGAATAGCAAATGTAATCTTATTGAAGATTTAAGGATGAAGGATAAATTAAAGGAGGTCAAAGAACGAATTAAGAACAGATTATCCCATTAATTCGATCCTTCAAATCCCGACCTCTCTGGATACGTCCTTTCCAGAAAGCCTTTTACAAGTTTCACCACCTCAGGATTGGGGTTGTCGCGCTGATCATCATTGAGGCAATAGAATTTGGGTTTTTTGTGTTCAAGCCGTAGGAAAGCCTTCCTTTGACTTGGCAGATGATTCATGATCTTATGGAAAGTATTGATCTTTAGCAAGTCCCTGATATAAATAGGTTGGCTCTCCTGCCTTTTATATTTAAGCATAAAATACCTGAAGAATTTATAGGTCATCAGATCTTCATCTTTTCGAAATTTGTTAGATCTGGTTTGATCCATTTTATCGGGGAACAATTTGGTCATTGCCTCCCAATAATCCTTATTGATAAAGATTGGTGTGTGTTCAATGATCCCCAGACCAATGATATCATTTTTCCCATCATAGATTCTCCACGGCAGGTTTTCACCAAAGAGCGTATTGAAGACCCTGATTTTCCCGTTCAGGAAAAAGTCATGAATTTCTGTTTTTGAGCCAAATAGGAAGTCATCATTGATATAGAGAAAGTGCTTTTGAAGTCCCGGAATTTTATGCAAAAAACTCTCTATGCAATTGGGGTTGAAAGTGGGGAGGTATTCTTCATCAATGATCTCATCGTGATGTACAATATGAATTTTAGGGTGGGAGGTGTCTATCCATTCAGGTACCTGGGGACGGGCAGTGACGATGTAGATTTTGTTAAACCAATCAATATGCTTTTCTACTGACCGCAGGCTATACTTTAGCAGCTGATATGTATCCCTGTATCTTTCAGGGTTTGTATCTTTTGTCTCACCAGAGTATTCAAAACAGGTTTTTAGGTAATCCTCATCTTCACCATTTACCCAGGTATATACGAGATCCACTGCAATTTTTCTATTTTGCATTCCTTTTCAAATCCAATCCTCGCGATATTATGAACCTTTTACGTATAAGCCAATATTTCAAGCGTTTTATCTATGTATATCTAACGACTATGCCGGGTGGATATAGGCAAAAAAAGCTCCAAATTCTACGCGAGATGTTCATTAAAAGTATAGATTTCATGAACAAAACTGGCCTTGAATATTGGTTGGATTTCGGAACTTTGCTGGGATATTACCGGGAAAGGGGGATAATACCTCATGATATAGATGTGGATTTCTCAATGCCGGAAGATGCATATGATGAGATCCTCCGAAAGATGGATATGATTCCTCCCGGGTTTAGTTGGTATGATACCTCTCATCGCCACTATGGCCCTAAGGTATATATGAATTACATGGGATTTGATGTGGATATTTACTTTTATAAAGATTTGGGCGATACCGTCAGGTCAACAGAAGACACCAGGTACCCCAACGAAAGAAGGGCTATTCCTAAATCACTGGTTTACCCGTTGAAGAAAGGAAAGCACCTCGGACAAACTGTAAAGGTTCCTAACCAGGTAAAAGAATACCTGGAATATATATATGGTTATATAGGAATTAACGGAAAAAGAGATACGAAAACAGGTTTTTGGATTGAAGCATGAAATTAACAGGAGAGCAAACTGATTTTTGGAATAATAATTCCTATTTAATCTTTCGTGGATTGTTTAAGAATGATATTCAAAATATTGCCAGATGGATTGAAGAGGTAAGCAATTGGCCTAATGAAATAGATAAGTGGTTGAATTTTTATGAGATGGATGATCCCAATAAATTATCCAGGATTGAAAATTTTGTGCCTTTTCATGAAGGTCTTGCTAAAATTATTAATGGACCACTATTGAATGGAGTTGTTGCGTCGTTGATGGGTACAACTCCTGTGCTATATAAAGATAGAATAAATTTTAAACCATCAGGAGGTGGGGCCCACGCTGCACATCAGGATGGGGTTGCGTATGAAAGTGGTTCTTTGAGTCAGTTTGAAGCTAATTCAATACCTTATGTTTCTGTATTGATTTCTGTTGATCACGCTACGATTTCCAATGGATGCTTTGAAGTGGTGAAAGGCTGGGGAGTTACTAATCTGAATATTTTACCAATGGAGCGTCCTTATCCAAATCACCCCAACTTTTCAAAGATCACACAGGAAGTAGAAGATAAACTGGATTGGGTTCAACTGGAGACCAACCCGGGTGATACCATCTTGTTTACTGAACGACTGCCTCATAGATCAGGAGTCAACCGCTCACTTAATAGTCGCCGAATTTTATATGGGGTATATAATCCGCTTAGCGAAGGTGATAAGCGAGAAACTTATTTCAGAGATAAACGAAATAATATCAATGATGCCAGGTACATGGTTGGTAACCCGCACGCACCTGTTACTTAAGTTTAGGTAGAATTTTTTTTCTCGCCCGCTCCAGATGCGCTTCATCATCGATCTCACACCAGGTCAGGTCCTCAATAAGACACATTTTTACCGGATAGCTATCCGCAATGTCTGCAATAGCCTTTTCATAGTCTTTCGACCTTGCATCTTCAGCGACTTTGTGGTGTTCCAGCAATTTTTGGAACAGCAACTGAGAAATTTTCCAGATACCTACAAGCTCAGCGTCAACATGGTTGAGTGCTGCCGGATCTTTCGAAAGATTTTTCAAATAACCCTCCAAAGCTTCTATATAAACTTCATCATTGGATTGGGTAAACCCACTACACAGGATCACATCCTTTTCTTCTGCATCAAGAATACTTTCAATGGCAGTTGAATCATAGAGCAGGTCTGACTCCAGCAATAAAAAATCCTCTTTGATGATATCCTTACCACAGCAAAGCGTATGAAAACTACCAGTTGTGGCAAAATCCTCATTGAGATAGGTGACAAAACCATACTTTTTGGCAAATGCTTCATACTGCTCACTCAAATAACCGGTACCAAGGATGATGTTTTTAATGCCTTTGGATTGCAATATCCTGACAGATCTTTCCACCAGCTTTTCTTTACCCACTTGAAGGAGTCCCTTGGGAATTTCGTGAGTGTGGGGCCTCAATCTCATGCCCCTTCCAGCAGCAAGTATCACGGCTGTTTTCGTCATGTGCCGCAAATTAAGAGAAGCAATTGGATTTGAATGTGCGTATTCTTCAAATTATCACACGGGATCAGTTAATTTGCCGCTTGAAATTCGAAAAAATTCAAAGGATGAAAAAAGTTTATGTAGGGATGGGGACTGATTTGATCCATCATGGTCATATTAACATTATCGAAAAGGCTCGTGAGCTGGGTGAAGTTACAGTAGGACTATTGTCTGACGAAGCAGTGGCAAAATACAGCAGAATGCCTTTTTTGTCCTTTGAAGAAAGGAAGCAAATCCTGGAAAATATCCGAGGGGTCAAAGAGGTCATACCACAGGCACATTTGGATTATGAAGAGAATTTAAGAAGACTTAAACCTGACTATGTGGTGCATGGTGATGATTGGAAGGTGGGTCCGCAAAAGCATGTGAGGGATCGGGTCATTAAGTTACTGGCAGAATGGGGTGGTCAATTGGTAGAGCCGGAATATACGCAGGGGATATCTTCGACAGGTTTAAGAGCAGCAATGAAAGAAATAGGAACGACTCCTGACATTCGAAGGAGAATGCTGCGAAGGTTAATAGAGGCTAAGTCAATTATCAGGGTCTTAGAAGCCCACAATGGGATCAGTGGCCTGATTGTGGAGGAGACAAAAGTGGAGGTTGAAAATGAAATAAGAGAGTTTGATGCCTTGTGGGTCAGCAGTCTCACAGACTCTACAGCAAAGGGCAAACCGGACACAGAATATGTAGACAGGACATCAAGATTTCAAACCATCAACGACATCCTGGATGTGACCACCAAACCAATCATTCTTGATGGTGATACCGGTGGAATGATCGAACACTTTGCCATGCAGGTGAGAAACCTGGAGCGATTGGGAGTTTCAGCCGTGGTGATTGAAGACAAGTCCGGACTCAAAAGAAATTCTCTGTTTGGAACTGAAGTTGAGCAACAACTGGATTCAATAGAAAACTTTTGTGAGAAGATCTCTACGGGTAAGAAGAGTCAGGTTACTCAAGACTTCATGATCTTCGCTCGTCTCGAAAGCCTGATCGCAGGAATGGGTCAGGAGGATGCCCTGAAGCGTGCAAAAGCCTATATCGAAGCTGGAGCAGATGGTATCATGATCCACAGCAGACACAAAGATGGAGCGGAGATAAAAGAATTTATGAAGGCTTATCAAAGCTTTGATTTCAAAGTCCCGGTTATATCGGTGCCTTCATCGTATAATCAGTTTACTGAAGATGAGTTGTCCGAACTGGGCTTCAACATCGTGATCTATGCCAATCACTTGTTGAGAAGTGCATTCCCTGCAATGAAAAAGACCGCTGAGACGATCCTTGAAAATAAGCGATCGCTCGAAGCTGACAAGTATTGTATGTCTATCAAAGAGATTCTCTCCATATTACCTAACTAACCATGCTTAATTGCAAAGCCTTCTACAATTACCTGAAGGACCAGGGGATATATTTAACCACGGGCGTTCCTGATTCCCTGCTAAAGGATTTTTGTGCATATGCCTACGATCATGGTCGTGATATTATCGCGGCGAATGAAGGAGCAGCCATAGGGCTTGCCGCAGGTCACTACCTGGCTACCGGTCAAATTCCTTTGGTTTACATGCAGAATTCCGGTTTTGGCAATGCAATCAATCCCATTACTTCCTTGATTGATCCCGAAGTTTATGCCATTCCTATGCTGATTATGATCGGTTGGAGAGGTGAGCCGGGTGTGAAAGATGAACCTCAGCACATTAAACAGGGCAGAGTGAATGAAGCACTCCTGAAGGGCCTTGAACTTCCTTATGCTATCCTTGCAGATGACCACAATACGGCAACAACTCAGGTTGATGCGGCATTTGAATATATGAGAACTACCAGGAGTCCTTATGTGCTTCTTGTAAGGAAAAATACCTTTGAATCGTATAAAATAAAAAGTGCCTCGGATAGCCATTTTGAAATGAACAGGGAAGATGCAATTCGGGAAATTCTTCCCTTTCTGTCTGATGAAGATATCCTTGTCTCAACAACAGGAAAATCTTCGAGGGAAGTCTTTGAGTATAGAGCTGCTAAAGGGGAGCCACACGACAGAGATTTTCTCACAGTTGGGTGTATGGGGCATGCTTCACAGATTGCGCTGGGGATCGCTCTAGAAAAGCCTCATCGAAACGTCTTCTGTCTGGATGGAGATGGGGCAGTTTTGATGCACATGGGTTCACTGGCAATCATTGGCGATCAGGCGGGAGATAATTTCAGGCATATCCTGATCAACAATGGGAGTCATGACTCTGTGGGAGGGCAGGCCACAGTAGCCTATGAGGTAGATTTCGAAAAGATTGTAATTGGCAGTGGATATCGATCATATAAATCAGTGGATACAAAGAGTGATCTCAGAAAAGCAATGCAGTCGTTTGTTTCTGAACCCGGACCTTCATTTTTGGAGGTAAAAACCAAAGCTGGTGCAAGGACAGATTTAGGAAGGCCTACCATCAAACCTGTTGACAATAAAGTTGATTTCATGAAAAACTTGTCAAGATGAATTTTGAAGAGCACATTTCAAAGTCAGTAAACCGTAAAATCCTGTTGAACCCGGGACCGGGAACAACCTCAAGCCGGGTAAAAGAAGCACTGATCGTACCAGATATTTGTCCCAGAGAGCAGGAATTTGGGGAAGTAATGCATAAGATCTCCGAAGGTTTACTTGAAATAGGAAATGGTACAGGAACTCATGAAGTAGCCCAGTTTGTGGCCAGTGGAACTGGCGCTATGGAGGCCTGTCTTGTTTCGGCAATCGGAAAAAACAATAAGGCCTTGATACTCACCAATGGCGCTTATGGGGTTAGAATGACTCAGATATGTGATCGCTTTAATTTGCCTTATGAAAAACAGTTTGCTTTTGGTGACTACCCTGAGCCCGTCGTAATTGAAAAGACATTGGCAGGCGGTACTTTCACACACCTGGCCATGATCCATCATGAAACGTCAACGGGCATGATGAATCCTTTAGAGGAAATATCTGAAATATGCATCAAGCATGGAGTGAGACTTATCGTTGATGCGATGAGTTCGTTTGGAGCCTATCCCATTGATTTGAAGAAAACCCCGGTTGACTATCTTTTCTCCTCTTCTAACAAATGCATTCAGGGAATGGCAGGTCTTTCTTATGTGATCTTCAGTAAGGAGCGACTTGAAGAACTAAAAATAAATAGTGGAGGGTATTATTTTGATGTTTATGGACAGTGGAATAATCTGCAGATTAAAGATCAACTTAGGTTTACTCCTCCGGTCCAGATCTGCTATGCCTTTTTAGCGGCCATTCAGGAAACCCTGGAAGAAGGGTTGTTGAAAAGATGGGAACGTTATCAATCCAACTGGCAACTGTTTTATGATGGATTGAGGGAACTGGATTTTTCTTTTTTCCTGCCAGAAAAATACGAGTCAAGAATCTTACTTGCCATCAGATTGGATAGCAAACCAGACCTGGATTTTAATCACTTTCACGATTTTCTATATGAACATGGCGTAACCATCTATCCGGGAGTGATCCCGGAATGTCAAACATTTAGAGTGGCTGTTATTGGAGATCTATACCAGGAAGATATTAAATATGCTGTGACTTTGATGAAAGACTACTTCAGCGCAGATAAGTAGATCTTTTCGACTTCCCGTGCAATAAAGCTCCATTCGTATTTTTTGACAGCTTCCAGGCCCCACGTGATCATATCATCACGGATTGTCTTTTGATTGATCATCGTATTGACGGCCACAGTAAATGCCTGCTGGTCTCTGGGCTTAGGAAAAAAGCGTGCCCATATATCGGGAATGATGTTCAGGTATCCTTCATTTCCAAAGCCCACCATAGGCAACCCGGAGGCCATAGCTTCCAACAGGACAATGCCAAAGCTTTCTCCAAAGATGGCGGGTGCCAGATATAGATCAGCTGACTTAAGCAAGGATATTTTAGTTGGTTCATCTACCTGTCCGAGGACCACTACATCCTTTAGTTTATGGTCCCGGGTATAGGATGTCACCAATTCTTTTTCCTGGCCTTCACCAGCTATAATGAGCCTCAGTTGAGGAATTGAATTTTTTAATGACCTGTACGCTTCAAGTGCATAGATCACACCTTTTCTGGGTTCAAGCCTACCGAGGAAGAGGAGGTTAAACCTACCATCATCAAATTCACTCATTTTGACTGCGGGCGATTGATACTCAGCAATCTCAAGCCCATTGGGAATAATCTTTATGCGTGGATGATCTGCCCCACCAATGTTGTTGGCCTGTGAATTTGAAACAGAAATCACCCTGTCCATCATTCTGAATATCACAGATGCAGCCATGGGCATCACTGTCTTTCCCAGCCATTTCTGCTTGGGGGTGTCATGGAAAGTCACAATATTCCGGGCGTTGGAATGCTTCCAGACCTGATAGGGGATAAGAGGATTCCAAAATGTATGATAGTGTATGATGTCGAATTGCTGACTGTGGAGAAATGACTTCATATTTCTCCTGTCATCTCCCATGGCCACATTCAGGTCAATCTTGGTCCCACTGATTTTGAGACTTCTGTTTCGTCCAAACAACCGGACTCTGCTGTCAGAAGATTGCTTCATGCCATTTGGAGCAATGATCGTCACTTCATGCCCCAACTTTTCAAGTTCATCACTCAATCCAAAGATGTGATTCTTTACCCCACCAGGTCTCGATAGGTCGTAGGGACAAACCTGTACGATTTTCATGCAATGTGTTGGTTAGGGTAAAAATAAGCGTGGAATTCCATTACTTCGCGATAATCTTTGCAACTCAAAATAAAAGCATGCAGACCAAACTGTTAGTCGATTCACATAATTTCATGGCTCAGCTGAAAGAAGATATGCGTCAGGCCAGCAGTTCGGTGATGGTGCAGGCCATGACTTTTGAAGGGGATCAGGCCGGGAGTGATTTGGTTGCTGCGATGATCCAATCCAATGCCAAAGAAAAGATTCTACTGGTGGATTCATATACCAAAGCTGTGATCAATGACCATTTTGTGGTCGGAACGGAATACCTGAGGTCAAAGCGCTTCAGGAATGAGGTAAAGGATACCAAAAAGCTTTTAAAGAAAGCCAGAGAAGCTGGAATCAAAGTAAAATTCACAAATCCACTGGGGTTGTTGATGTGGAAGTATCCGCTGAGAAACCATAAAAAGATGATCTGTATCGACGGGAAGATCTCATATCTGGGAGGTATCAACTTTAGCGATCATAATTTTGCCTGGCATGATGCGATGGTTAGAGTCGTTGATGATCGGGTTGGTCAAATCTTAAGTGGTGATTTTATACAAACACTTTCCGAAAACAATCAATCCGCTGAGCTAACTGAAGGAGACAATAGCATTTATTTTTTCAATGGCGCAAAAAGCAAGGAACTGTATTCACGGCTGTTTGCTCATCTCTCAGATGCAAAACAGTCAATCGATATCCTTTCACCGTATATTTCTGATCCTTTGCTGAGCTATATCAGAAATAATGTAAGTAAAAATGTTACTACAAGGATTATTTCACCTGAAGAAAACAATAAATCCATCTTCAAACGCTACCTAAACCAGGAATTGAGTAAGGGATACTTTCATTTGTACCATTACCAGGGTGGAATGTCGCACCTCAAGGCTATTTTGATAGACAGGACCACATTAATAATGGGAAGTAGTAACTTTGATTTCGTGAGTTATTATTTTGAACAGGAGGTTGCATTGGTGTCAAGACACAAACCATTGATTCGTGAATTCATGGATAAAGTCCTGGAAGTTGATCTGGCAGCAAGTAAAAGAGTGAAGGCAGACTCAACTGAAAAAACGAATGTTTCAGGTTTATTAAAGTCATTGAATTCCCTCTGCCATTTTGCCTCTGCTACATTCTTAAAACCAAAATAGATGTCTGGATTCGTTTGGGATAATAATAAAGAACCACATCATGAGCGAAGGAAACGCATCATGAAAGAAGTACCTGAGGTAAAAAAACTCTTTGGTACTGACCCACTGCTGAAATACAAGACATTGCTGTTAGTGGCGATTCAGCTCCTCATTCCTATCTACCTGCCAGAAAGCTTTTGGATCCGGGTACTCATTCTCTTTTTTGTGAGTGCCACCATCAGTCACGTGTTGTTTCTGGCTATTCACGAGATCACACATGACCTGGCTTTCAGAAACAAAACCCTTAGCAATATCCTGGCAATTATCGCAAACGTACCATTGGTATTTCCCTATGCTATGGCATTCAGGATTTACCATGGAGAGCATCACTGGTACCAGGGTAAAGACGGGATAGATACAGATATTCCCACAGAGAACGAAGCATTGCTATTCCGCGGATTTTTCGGGAAGCTGATCTGGCTGATCAACCAGATTCTATTTTATGCCATCAGACCCCTGGTGGTTCATCCCATTAAAATTGATAGGTGGCAAATCATCAATCTTCTTGTGCAAATAGCATGTATGACGGCTTATTATTTTGTGGTCGGGTGGACTGGGATAGTTTTTCTGTTGTTGGCTATTTTTATTGCCGGAGGTCTGCATCCCATCGCCGGACACTTCATCGCTGAGCATTACATCTTTAAAGAAGGACAGGAAACATATTCATACTATGGCTTCCTGAATAAGATCACCTTTAATGTTGGATACCACAATGAACACCATGATTTTCCAAACATTCCTGGTAGTCGATTGCCTGAACTGAAAAAAATGGCTTCAGCGCATTATGACAATTTGTATGCGCATGACTCATGGACAAAGGTCCTCTGGCATTTTGTGACCAGTCAGAAAATTAATCTTTTTTCCAGGGTAAAAAGGAATCAGTAGTTGATGGGGTTACGAAGGGCTTTGGAGCAGCATTACAAGCAGGTGTTGTCTACAATTAAAATGTTGGATGTAGAAGAGCGGTTTGATCTGTATTTCAGTCGTTTTTTTGGATTGTTCTTTGCTAAGGCGGGTAGGTTTTTCAGGCTTACTCCGACGCAAGTTTCAGTTATCAGCTTAATCATTGGCATAGTAGGAGGTGGGCTGCTTTATTACCAGGAATTCTGGAAAATAACACTGATAGGCTCACTTTGCATCACCATCGCCGGAGTATTGGACAGTGCAGACGGGCAACTGGCCAGGATGACTGGCCAGTCTTCTGAGACAGGTCGGATCATTGATGGTCTGATAGACAACCTGGTATTTGCCTCTTGTTATGTGGGAGGAACCATCTATTTTATAGATGAATATAATTACTTGGTTCTGGTAGTGGCTATTCTGGCAGGAATAGCTCACAGTCTGAAGTCGGCTCTGTATGAATTCTACAAAACCGAGTATTTATATTTCGCCGGACCTTTTGAAAGTGCCAGAATAGCCTACCCGGAAGAAATTAAGGATCAGATTGCTTCTGAGAAATCTCTATTCAAAAGATTATTAAACTATACCTACCTGGATTATACAGCCAGACAATTTCGGTTAAGTACCCGGACAAGGGAGTTGCGCGATCGTTTTGGGGACCTTGCATACGATAAAAAGACCCAGCATGCTTTCACTACTTCATACAAAAGACTGAATCATCCATTGTTGTTCTGGTGGGCCCTAATATGCGGTTCAAATACGCATCGATCATTGATTATGATCTCAAGTTTGCTGGGTAGGTTCGATGTTTATCTGATCATTTCGATTATCACCATCATTCCGATGTTGGTGATCAATCAACAGCAAAAAAAGATAGACAGCGAATTGGAAAGGGAGTTCCTATGATTTGATTTTTTCCATAATCATATTGACGGATTCACCCACAGTATTCATCTTGCCTATGGCATCGTCATCGATCATGATGTCATATTTTTCTTCTACATCCAGTACAATATCTACAATGTGTGCGGAGTTGATATGCAGATCATTGATCAGCTCTTTCGACTCATCAATGTTATTAATCAGGTCCTTTTCAGGCACATAAGGTTTGATGATATCTATGAGTTCCTTAATTATTTGTTCCTTGTCCATGTTATCCTTTCCATTTCTGTAAAACTACACAACAATTTAGATCGCCAAATCCAAAATTAGCTTTTATCACTGTGTTTACCTCCTTGTGAAGTGTTTTTGAAGGGACCTTTTCTCTCGGTAAAATATCTGATAATTTGGGATGTACTGTTTCGCAATTGATGGAAGGGTGTATGTAGTTATTTAAGAGCTGCAATACACAGGCCACCAACTCAATGGAACCTGCTGCAGCTATGGAATGACCAATCATTGACTTTGGTGTATTGATGTATGGGAAGTTCCCGGAACTCAGTCCAAGGCCTTCAGCCCAACATTTAACTTCGTTTACATCATTGGGTGTACTTGTCAGATGTCCTGAAATAAGATCTATTTGTCCGGGCTCAATCTTAGACAGTGCCAAAGTATTTTTGACACAATTGACAATTGCCTGGAAATTTGGTGCCGTTAAACTTCCACCATTCCGCTGACCTCCTGAATTCACGAAACCCCCTTTGATCTCAGCCAGGATATTGGCACCTCGCTTTTGAGCAGATTCCAGTGATTCCAGAACCAAAGCACCCGCGCCACTCGACGGTACAAAGCCACCTAGCGAGTCACTCATCGGTCTTGAACCTTTTGCTGGATCATCGTTGGAATCTGCACATAATACCCGAAGCGCGTCAAATCCACCCCAGATATAAATGCCATCACCTTCGGTACTCCCACACAGCATTTTTTCAGCTTTACCAGATGCGATGTGCTCATAGCCCAGCAATACCGCCTCACTTCCGGTAATGCATGCAGATGAATTTGAAAGGACCCGGTTTCCCAAACCCAAAATGCTATTTAGAAATGCGCTGGCTCCGCTACTCATGGATTCGGGGATAGTAAACGATCCCAATTTTCTGCTTAAACCATTTTCTACAGCATGCATTTTTTCACTTGTGGAAAAATCCAGACCCAGTGCACCCGACCCCATGATGATCCCCGAATCATTATCAACTTCATCAGACTCAGTTGACAACCCTGCATGATTCCAGGCTTCCAGACCCGCCAGTAGCCCGTTGATCACGGCATAGTTTTTTACTTTGGAAGACATTAGATTAGGGAGGTATGCTTGTTTATAGTCATCCGTGATTATGGGTCTTCCAGCGATTTGGCAGCGTAGCTGTACATCTACCATGTCCTGTTGCCGTTTTATTCCTGAAACACCATCTCTTAAAGCCTCATCAAAAGCCCCAACACCCACACCATTTGATGCGACTACGCCCAGGCCTGTGATCACTACCCTGCGGTTAGCCATTAGTGTACATTATGGTAAAAAACGAACTGCATATCACTCAATTTTCCCATTTCCGTATTACCACACAACAATTCAAATCACCGAAGCCAAAATTTGCTTTGATAACAGTCTTAACATCCTTACGGACTAATTTTTGAGGGATTTTTACTTCCGGAATTAACTCCAGGATCTGTGGATGAATAGATTGTGTATTCAGGCTGGGGTGTATAAATCCGTTTTCCATTTGTAGAATACACGCCACTAATTCAATAGATCCGACACCTCCAATACAATGTCCGATCAGCGACTTCACACTATTCACATAAGGGAAGTCATCCCCACTTAGACCAATTGCCTTCGTCCAGTTTTCTATCTCTATAGGATCTCCTTTTGTAGATGTAAGATGTCCGCTGATCAGGTCAATTTCCGTAGGCTCTATCATTGACTGCGCCACAGCATTTTCTATACACTCTACCACCGCTTGGCTATTTGGTGCCGTTAGGCTACCTCCATTTCTTTGTCCTCCGGAATTAAGCGCTCCGCCAAGAATCTCTGCATAGATTTTTGCCCCCCGCTCCAAAGCGCTATCCAGGGTTTCCAATACTAAAGCTCCGGAGCCACCTCCAGGCACAAAGCCAGCACTGGTATCGCTCATGGGTCTTGATCCTGCTACCGGGTTGTCATTAGAATCGGCACACAATACCCTCATGGCATCAAAAGCGCCCCAAATATATCGGCCATCTCCTTCGGTGCTACCACAGATCATTCTTTTCGCCTTACCGGCCTTCAGATGTTCATAACCAAGGAAAATGGATTCACTACCCGTGGTGCAGGCTGATGAATTGGAAATCACTCTATTACCTAAACCCAATAGACTATTGAGATAGGCAGCTGCCCCACTATTCATGGCCTCAGAGATCGTCCTGGATCCCAGCTTTCTGGGCTCTCCACGATCAACATAATAGGAATAATACTCCTGTGAGTTCCTTAAACTGTCAAATCCAAGATCACCAGCACCAAACACGATTCCAGATTCAGGATCACGGCTGTCTGATTGCACCGGTAATTCGGCATCCAGCCAGGCCTCAATGCCTGATAGGCAGCTATAGATGATGGCTTTATTGGAGATTTTTTTGCTAAAATATTCGGGTAACAGGGAGTCAATATATTCATCTGTAAGCGGTGGAACCCCTCCAATCTGGCATCTGAAATTTAGTCGGGTCAACTCTTCCCAATATTGAATGCCTGATTTTCCCTGCTGTAAAGCGTCGTTAAAATCTTTGACCCCCAATGCATTGGGGGTAACTACTCCAATCCCCGTTACAACAACCCTATTTTCTTTCAATTACATCTTCATTTAGGATCAAACCATCCATCTCTCCCCTGCAAACAACCTTTCCTGTGGTGATATTTTCACACTCCACACTACACTTTAATTTATTGAACCTAAAATATAACTTTTTTGAGTGGACTTTCAATTGATCTCCAGGTTTTACTATATCGAGAAAATCAACTTTCGAGGAGGTGAATACCGGATATTTCTTTTTCTGATTCGCCGCATTTGCCTTCAGGAGAGATATCCCAAACGATACCAATCCTATCTGGGCCATTATCTCGATGAGGATAACACCTGGTACTACAGGATTTCCTGGAAAATGACCTTTAAAGAAATATTCATCTTGTTTGATCCGGTATAACCCAGTGATTTCATTCTCATTGATTGATTGGATCTCATCAACAAACAGGAATGGATCAGTATACGGTAATAAATCAATGATATCCTGATGATCTTTCATCCGATCAAATGTTCTCCGCCATCTACATGGATAATGCTACCGGTAATCCATTTTGCCTCAGGCAAGGTTAGAATGTAAATGGCATTGGCCACATCTTCAGGTAATGTCATTCTACCGCTGGGATTCCTTGTGGTAGCATAAGTCTTGAGTTGATCATATCCGGGGATCATTTTAAGGGAAGGCGTATCCGTGATGCCCGCCTTCACACAGACGACTCTGATGTTTTTCTTGGCAAGCTCTACCGCCAGGTATTTACTCAATGTTTCCAGGGTAGACTTAGCCATGCCTACAGCGGCATAACCTGGCCAGATTTTTTCGCTTCCTGCTGAACTAAGTGTTACAATGGTGCTCCCATCTGTTAGGAGGCTAGCGTCTGTCAGCTGGTTTACCCAGAGTTGCAAGCTAAGCGCCATGGCATCAATGGTAAGACTCAGGTCCTGCAGGGTTAATCGAGGGTTGCCGATAAGAGGCTTTAGGTTTCCTCGGGATATGGCATGGACAAATACGGCTATTTGGTCCTGACCAACAAGGTCTTTTATTTGATTGATATGCTCAGCGATCTTTGCTTCATTCGTTGCATCGAAATTGAAAGCTTCCACACTCACACTGGATTCTCTGATTGCATTAAAGTGTGCATTGATTTGATCGAGGTCACTTCTTCGGTCACGGTGGGCGATAATCAGGTTGTATCCGTGTTTCCCCAGCTTCTTTGCAGTTGCCAGCCCAATACCACTAGAACCGCCCAATATGATTGCCCATTTCTTCATTTTGCTGCATCAAAGTATTTTATAAAGCATCTCCGCTGTATCCTGCGGGAATCCAGGTGATCTTCCAGACCTTTCCATGAGTTCAAAACAGAATTGTTGGTTTCCATCATTGGACCTGTAGAAAGATACTTAACTCCATTATTCACAAATATGCTGAACAATTCATAGAATATGATGGCAAAGGCTCCACGTCTTTGGTACTCAGGTTTAACGGCGATCAGGAAAAGGTCCAGGTGATCATTGCTATAGAATGACTTTAAAACATGAAGGAAGCCAAATGGATACAAGTGACCTTTTGCCTTTTGAAACGCTTTTGAAAGGGAGGGGAGGGTAATGGCAAAAGCTACTACATCATCCTTCTCATTAACGATTAGACTGATGTATTCCAACCTGATAAACCCAAAGTACATCTTGATAAAATACTCAATTTGCTCTTCGGAAAGGGGATAATAGCCATACAAATTGCTATAAGTCTCATTGAGTAGGTCAAAGACGGGCTTACTGTATTTCAGGACATCTTTGGTCCGCTTGAATTTTCTGGATTTGATTTTGAATCTATGACTAACTTTTTCAGCAATAATCTTCAGGCTTTCAGGTACACTTTCGGGTACAGTACCACGCATTTCAAACCAATCGCATGCCTTGCCATACCCTAATTTCTCAAAATGATCTTGGTAGTAGGGGTAATTATAAATGGTGGCTTGTGTAGCTAGCTCATCAAATCCTGAAATGAGCGTACCCTCAAAATCAAGGTCTGTGAATCCCAGAGGTCCATGGACACCGATAGCACCTTGCTGTTTAGCAAACTCCTCGACCGTTTTTATTAAAAGTGCTGAAACCTCATGGTCATCAATGAAGTCGATCCAGCCAAACCGAACAAGCTTTTTGTTTTCAAATTCGTTGTTTAACAGGATTGCGGCTACCCGCCCAACATTTTTCTTTCCATCTGTTACTAACCAATATTTTGCAGTAGCTTCTTTAAAAGCCGGATTTTTTTTTGGAGATAAAGTGCTGAGTTCAAAATCGATGATGGGAGGGACATAGCATGGATTGCCCTTGTATAGCTCAAAAGGGAATTTGATAAACTGTTTGAGATCTTTTGGAGAGATCTCATGGATTTCATAGGCCATGGATTACAAAAGGTTTTGCTCGCGGTAGTATTGTAAAGTACTGGCAAAGCCATCTTTAAGCGAGATTAAATTTAAACCTTTCAGCATATTATGTTCCTCTTTTAGGCAATGATTCCAATCTTGCCTGATCTCCCGGTACTTTTCCCTGGTGAGGATGGGTTTTTTCTTCGTGATGGAGGTCAGGATTTCTAAAAAGAACAGGGCCCCTAAAATGATCGGTCCGGGTACCTTGAAATAATTTATGTTTCGCTGAAAGCAAGCTTCAAGTGCATTTCTCAAATCGTGATGACTATAGACCTGACCGTCATCCAGATGGACAATTTTGTTTTCCCATTGATTGGCATAATAGAACACCAGCCTGGCTACATCGGCCCCATAAATCATTGTGATTTTTTGATGAGTGGGGGCGATATTGGGATATAATCCAATCCTGGCTGATTTGAACATGGCCAGGAAGGAACTGTCTCTGGGGCCATATATCGCCGTAGGTCTGAAGATCAGGTAGGGGAGACCCGATTGACTTACTACCTCCTCAGCTCTGAGTTTGCTTTCACCATAGGCAGATACCGGTCCTCCTGCATTTACCGGTCCCAGGGCTGCCATGGAAGATATATATGCAAATTTACCGGTTTCACTGAGCAAGTCCGATTGGTTGATAGCTTCAATGACCTTCGTTGTGATTCCCTTGTTCACATCAAGGTTATCCGTAAGGGAGTTGCTTTTGGTTAGACCTGCATTGTGGATCATCAGGTCTATTTTGCCCGCTTGTTTGACTGAATTAAAACTATTTGTCAGCGATTGAATATTATGATAATCCAGGGTAGTGATTTCAGTATTAAAGCCATCAAGATACTTCAGATTCGCATGAGCTCTAATCCCGGAATACACCGTATTGCCTGCATTCTTTGATGCAAATTCTACAAGATGACTACCCAGGAAACCATTAGCGCCGGTAATGAGTATTCTCAATGGCTAAGACTTAATGAGCACTTCAGAAAGCAGTGGAATCCCAATTTCCCTGGCTGTTTCATGGATTATATCGATGGCCTTGTCAATCTGCTCAGTAGTGTGAGTGGCCATCAGTGAAAACCTGATCAAAGAATCCTGTGGTGCAACTGCAGGGGCTACCACAGGATTGACGAATAAACCCTTTCGGAATAATTCAGTCGTAAAATCATACGTCTTACGCTGGTCTCTGATGTAAATGGGGATGATAGGTGTTTCAGCATCTCCGGTATCAAAGCCAAGCGACTTAAGCCGGGTAAGTGCATGATGGGTATTTTTCCACAGGTTTTGAATCAGTGTATCATCGTTTTCAATGATATCCAGAGCAGCTAAAGTTGCAGCGACAGAAGCTGGAGTAATACTGGCACTGAAGATTAGTGAACGACTGTGGTGCTTTAAATAATTGACCGTTTCTTTATTAGCGCCTATGAATCCACCGAGTGAAGCGAGGGATTTGCTGAAGGTCCCACCAATGAGATCCACATCGTCTTCAAGGCCGAAATGTGATGGCGTTCCTGAACCGTTTTTACCCAACACACCGATGGCATGCGCACAATCAGTCATCACTATGGCATTATACTTCTTTGCCAGATAGATGATATCTGGTAACCTGGCAATATCTCCTTCCATGCTAAATATCCCATCCACAATGATCAGCTTGAAAGGCACATTAGCTACCATCTTGAGTTTCTGTTCCAGGCTTTCCATATTGTTGTGCCTGAAAATCACTGTTTGTGCTTTCGAAAGTCTGGCACCTTCGTATATGGAAGCATGATTTAAACGATCCAACAAGATGGTATCATCTTTTCCTGTGATGGTTGGAATTACCCCAATATTTACCTGGAACCCTGTGCTGAAAACAAGGACAGATTCTTTTTTTAAGAAATGGGCAAGTCTTTCCTCTAATTCTACATGTAGATCGCACGTGCCATTCAGAAACCTGGATCCTGAGCAGCTTGTGCCATATTTTTTGATGGCAGCATCTGCTGCTGCTTTGATTTTTGGATGTGTGGTTAAACCAAGATAGCTATTGGAACCAAACATCATTACTTCAGAGCCATTTACAGTAACGGTAGTCCCTTGTTCTGAAGAAATTTGCCTGAAAAAAGGATAATAGCCCTGTTCCTGGGCTTTTTGAGGTTCCTGAAAATCGCTAAATCTGTCTTTTAATATACCCATCAAATCAATTTAAGGAGTAGATAAAGTTTTATTCTGGGGTAATGATTGGTTAAGTTGAACTCAGTGTTAACGATTGATAAAGTTAACTTTAATTCTTTACTCTTTCAACAAGAGGAGTGCTGCAAAGGTAGAATTATTCATCATGTTAATTGCTGGTTTGTTGTGAAAGATCGCCACATAAATATTGAAAACGAGTTATAAAGCATTTAATTATTCCAAATCCCAGCTGGTTTAAGCTGGATATTTTACATACCTCTAACGACCCTGTATAATCATTTTAGGTTGTATTAGGTAATTCAAAGGCTTAATTGTCCCATGTTATTCGGGTATTAATTTAATATTTGCACTTTGTCGGAAATCGTAATCAATAACAATAGATGATCAAATCAGGTTGTGTAATCCTGGCCGCAGGAAAAAATACCAGACTGGATACCGGAAAACCCAAGACACTGTTAAAAATCAATGGTCAGACACTTCTCGAGCGTCATATTCACCTGTTTGCTAACTATGGGGTTGATCACTTCTGTGTAATAACCGGCCACAATAAGGGAGCTATTGAGGAAGAGATTCAAAGGATACTGTCCGTTTACCCTGTCACCATAGATTCGGTCTTCAATGATCAGTTTGAACTTGAGAATGGTTTATCTGTCTATAAGTCCCGGGAGTGGGTCAGGGGAAAGGGTTTGAAGTCATTTCTATTGACCATGGCAGATCACGTATTCAATGGTTCATTGATTTCTGCTTTTACAAATGCAGAGAAAGATTTCCACACGGCGAGTTTATATCTGGCAGTGGATAAACCCGGCCCTCACAATCAACATATCGATATAGATGATGTGACGAAGGTATTAGGCAAGGAGGGATTGATCAGTAACATCGGAAAAGAGATTACTGATTACAATTACTTTGATACAGGACTATTTGAAATGAGTCCGAAAGTATTTGATGCCTTTGAAGCTTGCTTTGCAAAGCAGCAATATTCGATATCCAACATGGTGTATGCGCTTGCAGCTATGAATAAAGCAGCACTTACTGAAGTCATAGGAAGTAGCTGGAATGACGTAGATAACCTGGATGATTATCAGAATAGCCTGGACCTGAGTCTGGACTAGCTATTCATAAATTCCTGTAGCTGGGGATAGATCTGATCTTCATGCATCTTCACCTTTGGATGCTTAAATCCAAAAGAAGAAATAATGGATACTTCACCTTTCATGCCTTTGTCTTTGGCACCTTGGGCCAATCGTACCACATCAATCATAATACCAGCACTGTTAGGACTATCCTCTACCTTCAGTTTTAGGTCGATTTCAATTTTCTGATCGCCAAACTGTCTGCCATGAATATTAATATAGCAGATTTTGGTATCATTCAGGTGAGGGATGTAATCACTGGGGCCGATTCTTACCGGTGGTTTATCAGTATCACCAAACAGGGAATCCACTGCGGTGGTTTTAGAGATTCTTTTGTTTGTGAGCCTCTCCTCATCAATCATGTTCTCGAAGTCTGTATTTCCTCCCACATTCAATTGGTACATATCATCGATGGCAATACCTCTTTTGAGCAGGCTTTCTGTCAATATCCGATGGGTATAAGTAGCACCGAATTGTGCTTTGATATCATCTCCAATACAAACCAATCCTGCATCTGCGTATTTCTTACTCCACTCATCAGTAGAACACACAAATACCGGTATGGCATTGATAAAGCCAACACCTGCTTCCAGTGATTTTTGAGCATAGAATCTAACTGCTTCTTCACTTCCAACCGGGAGATAACAAACTGCAAAGTCAGCACCTGTCGATTTCAGATATGCTGCAACGTCCACACTCTTTTGATTTTCATCTACTTTAAATGAGTCGGTCATGTGTTTGGCTACGCCGTCATAGACTTCACCCTTCATTACTTCAACATTCTTTTTCGGGACATCACAGAATTTAACCGCACAGTTAGGGTCAGTAAATATGGCTTCAGATACATCTTTGCCTATTTTTCTTTGGTCTATGTCTATCGCCCCAACGATTTCAACGTCTCCAATTTCATAGCCAAAGATCTTTTCAGCGATGAAACCTGTTTTGTTCTCTTTGTCTTTGTAGTATTCTATGCCCTGGACGAGTGAGGAGGCACAATTCCCAACACCTATTATTGCTAACTTGATCATTGAATCTTAATTGAAGCCGTGAAAATAATGAAAATCAAATTGATAGTCGGCAAACTATTTTATTTCCTGAATCTCAACCTTGAAATCAAGGCTCGCTTCAGCATTCCCTCTAAACGATCCTTGCACGGGAAATGTGTTAGCGGGATGATAGCTTGAAACCACTGGAATGTAGCTATTTGTTGCCAGTAGGCCAGCACTTGGATCAAGGGGTACCCAACCAGCTCCCGGTACCCAGGCTTCAATCCATGCATGGAGTTCATGCCCTTCTCCAAGTTCATCATTGAAGGCATATCCGCTGACAAACCTTGCAGGGATGTTTTTGCTTCTCAGCATATTGATCATCATCCAGCTGAGGTCTCTGCAACTACCCCTTTTAGTTTCGAAACATTTTGCAGGAGTCATCAGATCTGACTCATATCTGGATTCATGGTCCCAATTGAGGTTGATTTCTTTGTTTAAATAGGTAATAAAAGTAATCAGGTTGTCATCGCTTGCATCTTGCAGGTCACTCAACCATTTGTTTACCTGATCAGGAAGCGTCTCTTTCTCAAGGAAGATATCCAATGCTTTCGTGTAGGGAGTTTTTGTTTCCTCTTCTAGTAGAAAATTGTAAGGATTGATCTCCTCGGATTCCACTTCAATTTCAGCTGTGATTTTAATCCGGTCCTGCATTTCATTAAACCAACACTGATGGTACAGATTATCCTCTGCATCAACTCTTTGCGCCAATCCGGAGCTGGCAGGATCTATTTTCAATTCGAAACTATCTAATGTAATGTAGTTTCGGGGGAGTGGATAAAAATAGAAATGTTGTGGTTCAACAAATACTTTGCTGCTGTAATTGTAAGTAGTTTGATGTATGATTTTAAGCTTCATTTTTTAATGTTATGCTCATCTGAACATCCTCATTCTCAAATGCTCTTTTCAGTGCCACGGCTGGTATTCTTTCAATACCATCTTTTAATCGGCTATTCCAAAATTCGGAAATATGCCCAAGATCTTTTTCCGTAAAGCGATGTTCAATCATATTGAAGGTGTTTCGCTTCAGAACTATTGTATCGATGGGATAATCTACATCATTGGCAGAGATACGCGTGGCATCAAATGAAAGAAATCCACTTTTGAGGCCAAATTCCAAAGGGGTTTCATAGGTGATGGACCGCTTTAGAATTGGATTTCCAAACCCGGTGTTACCAATGATGACATAGGGTGTACCAGGACCAATTTCTATCCAGTTTCCCTGAGGGTAAAGCAGATATAGTTTAGGTGCATCATCTTTTTCCAATTGACCGCCTACAATGGCAAACAGGTTAAAATACATACCGGCTTCCTCAATTGATGCTTTGTCTTCATCTGCTACACGCTTTACCTGTTCCCCAAACTTATTTACAGCTTTGTAGAGTTTGTTGAAGCTTTCATCATCATCTTCTACCACCTCCGTAAAGTATGTGAGTGCCTTATCACGGACAGACCTTAGGCCTGAGGTCATGATAAAGAACGAATGGTTCTTTCTTTGAACCGTAAAAATTTTTTTAGCAACCGTAGTATCGTTTCCGGAGGTTATTCGTGTATCAGCAAGTCCGGCTATTCCTTCCTTACTGAGAATCCCAAGGCAGTACGTCATGATTGTGATTGTGATTGACTGTCGGCGACCAAGTTAGGTCGAATCTTGAAATATTGCTCATAGATTGCTGATGAAATGTCATTAAGGCGTATCTGAAGCTGATCCAGATACTCATGAAGCCCGAACTCAAACACCTCACTGATGTCCGCATATTCAAGATCTGCTCTCAGGTTACCAATGGCTTTTTCCGCACTATTGGAGTAACCTCTGCCTTTGTATTCTGAGATCTCAAGTAGACATGTTTCTACATTGATCAGACAAAACAAAATAGACCTTGGGAAATATTTATTCAGCACAAGGTATTCTACAATTGTGGTAGGTGCAATTTTTCCATATACGCGCCGATAGGCATTAAAAGCACTCACAGATTTCAAGAGCGCAGCCCAATGCAAATAATCAAGTGGTGAACCTACCTCTTCTACTGAGGGCAAAAGGAAATGATACTTCACATCAAGGATCCTTGATGTCTTATCTGCTCGTTCCATAAACTGGCCAAGTCTCGTGAAATACCAGCCCTGGGTTCTAGGTACCGTATCGTATGCTATCCCATTCAATAGCTGAATTTGTTTTTTGATTGCGTTGAAGTAGCTGTGTGGGTCTTCTTTTTTCCAAACCCGTTTCTTCACCAGGCTATGAATGTAGTGATACAGGTCATTCAATACCTCCCAGGTTTCTTTTGAGATATTTTCCCTCACAATACGTGCATTTTCCCGGGATTTGGTGATTGAGGTTAAGATACTGTTTGGGTTTCGTTCATCAAAAGCGAGAAACCGAATGGCATTCTCCCTGTTCACTGTTTTATAAAGCTTCAGGAAATGGTCGTTGTCTCCAGTGGCCAGCAATAGTGGTGCCCATTGCTCCCTGATTCCTGGAGGGAGGTCCAGCGACAGGTTGAAATTTACATCTATAAATCGCGCATAGTTTTCAGCTCGTTCCGTATATCGGCCCAACCAGAATAATGAATCAGCTACTCTACTTAACATACAATTTTAATCAATTAGAACCCACGTATCTTTACTACCACCACCTTGCGATGAATTTACAACCAACGACCCCTTTACCAGAGCTACCCTGGTCAATGCTCCTGGTATCACTTTGATGTTTTCACCATAAAGTATATATGGTCTAAGATCTACGTGCCGGGGAGCTATACCTTTGCTGGAAAGGGTTGGTACTGTAGACAAAGACAGGGTCGGTTGTGCTATATACTTCCTTGGAGAGGCCTTTACTTTTTTACGAAACTTTTCATGCTCGTCTTTTGTGGCTTTCGGTCCGATCATCATGCCATATCCACCTGCGGCATTGGTTTCCTTAACCACCAGCTTTTCAATATTCTCCAGCACATATTTTAAATCCTTCTCTTCCGAACAAAGATAGGTTGGTACATTTTCGATGATGGGATCCTCATCCAGGTAATATTTAATGATCCGGGGCACATAAGCGTAAACAGCTTTGTCATCAGCAACTCCTGTACCCGGCGCATTGGTAAGGGCTACGTTGCCTTTTTTATAGGCTTCGAAGATGCCAGGTACTCCTAGCATAGAATCAGGATTGAAAACCAAAGGGTCAATGAATGTATCATCAATTCGTCTGTAAATGACGTCGACCTGCTGAAGACCTTTTGTGGTTTGCATGTATACAAAGTCATCCTTTACAATCAGATCCTGTCCGGTGACTAACTCAACTCCCATCTGTTGCGCGATGTAAGAGTGTTCGAAATAAGCGGAATTATAAATCCCCGGTGTAAGCACTACCACATTCGGCTGCACCTGAGTGCTGAGCGATTGCAGCATACCTAATAGATTGCCACAATAGTCGGAAACAGGCTGCACACCCATGCTGGCAAATAAATTAGGAAAAGCCTGCTTGATGATTTCCCGATTCTCCAGCATATAGGATACCCCGGATGGGCATCTGAGATTGTCTTCAAGAACAAAAAATTTGCCTGACTTATCTCTCACGATGTCACTTCCAGTGATGTGGCACCAAATTCCTCTTGGTGGAGTAAGTCCAATACATGGTTCCAGATAATCACTGCTTGATAATATCAGTTCACTGGGAATGATCTTGTCTTTCAGGATTTTGCGTTCGTTATAGATATCCTGAATGAACATATTGAGTGCAGTGATCCGCTGTTGTAAACCGCGGTTAATGATGTCCCACTCAGACCCACTGATGATCCTGGGAACTAAATCAAGATGCAAGATCTTTTCAATGCCTTTATTGTCATGATATACATTAAAGGTCATACCCATTGAGACCTGAGCTTTATCAGTAGAGTATTGCAACTGATGCAACTTCCGGTTGCTGAATGTTTCTAAGGCTTCTCTAAATGCTTTGTAGTGGGGCCTGCAATTTCCATTTTCATCGAGCATCTCATCATAGTGCTCTTTGTATTCATAATTTTCTGTCAACACGGTTCCTTGAATTAACTTTCAAGGAAATATACAGAAAAATATGAATTTTATAAAATGAATAGCAAAAAATTGATAATTAAATCAATAAATAAAAGAAATATTGTTAAAAATATCAGTAAATCAGTGAAAAATCATTGAATTTATCAGCTAAGGGTAGATAAACTTGCTTTGATCGCTTTGATCTTCGCTTCGGCATCCTCCTTTTTCTTGCGTTCCATTTCCACCACCTTTGCTGGTGCCCCTTCAACAAATTTCTTATTGGATAATTTCTTGTTCACCGAGTTGAGGAAGCCTTCAGTGTATTTCAACTCTTCCTCCAGTTTCTTTTTCTCCGATTCTATGTCAATGGTTTCTGTCACCGGTAAGTAAAATTCATCAGATTGATAAACAAAGCTGAGACAGTTTTCCGGTTTGGAAGCCACAACGGAAATATCAGAGAGGTTAGCCATTTTTTGCAGGGAGCGCTTGATCTTATCGAATTTCCCTGAAGAATTGGTCTTAATGTTAAGTTCAAGTGCATCTTTAGGCGACAACCCTTTTTGATTCCTGATATTTCTTATTTCACCGGTGAGATCAAAAAGTAGCTGAGCATCGTTCAGATGATCGTTCTGGTAGTCTTTCTTTACTGGCCAAGTCGATACAATCAGGTACGTATCCTCCTTGGTTTTGATATCCTGCCAGATCTCCTCTGTGATAAATGGCATAAAAGGATGAAGGATCTTCATCAGTGATCTGAAAAAATCAGCGGTCCTGTCGTATGTATGCTGATCAATCGGGTCACCATAGGCTGGTTTGATCCATTCCAGGTACCAGCTGCAGAAGTCGTTCCAGATGAGCTTGTAAGCAGCCATCAGGGCATCAGAGATCCTGTAAGTTGAAAAGTGCTCTTCAACTTCTTTGAGTCCCTGTTGTAATCTGGCGTCAAACCAGGCAATGGCTTGTGCATTGACTTCGTCTGGCTGCCTGTCTACAATTTCCCAACCTTTTACCAGTCGGTAAGCGTTCCAGATTTTATTGGCAAAGTTACGACCTTGCTCCACGAGCTTTTCATCAAAGAGCAGGTCATTTCCCGCTGGCGAGGAAAATAGCATTCCTGTCCTGACACCATCAGCACCGTATGTTTTGATCAGATCGAGCGGATCAGGGGAGTTGCCCAATGATTTGGACATTTTTCGCCTTTGCTTATCTCTTACTATCCCAGTAAGATAGACGTCTTCAAATGGCTTTTTATCAATGTATTCGTAGCCTGCAATGATCATTCTGGCTACCCAGAAGAATAAGATCTCGGGAGCAGTTACCAATACTTTGGTAGGGTAGAAGTAGTCAAGTTCTTTGTTTGTCCCCGGCTTGATTTTTCCTGACTCACTATCAAAATATTCATCTTCAAAGCCTTTGAATGACGTAATTGGAAACAACCAGGAGGATGCCCAGGTGTCCAGAACATCCTCATCTTGGTTGAGGTTTGAGAGGCTCAGCCCAGAGTTGCCAGATTTTTCCCTGGCCATTTCGAGTGCTGTTTCCTGATCTTCTGCAACCACGTATTCTTCATCGCCGGTTCCATAATAATAGGCTGGTATTCGTTGACCCCACCAAAGCTGGCGGGAAATACACCAGTCCTTCACGTTTTCCATCCAGTGGTTGTAGGTATTCTTAAATTTAGAAGGATACAACTGGATCTCGTCGTCCATCACCACTTTGTGGGCCGTTTTGCTGATTTCCTTCATCTTGATGAACCACTGTAATGAAAGTTTTGGCTCCACGACCGTGTTGGTTCGTTCGGATCGGCCAATCCTGGTCACCATCTGATCTTCCTTTACCAGTAAGCCAGCCGCATCCAGATCTTTCACGATCCCTTTCCGTACTTGAAACCGGTCCTTTCCAACAAATTTTGAGACTTCACACTTCTCATTAAGTGTGCCGTCCAAATTAATGGTGTCAATGACTTCAAGGTTATGTCTCAGGCCTATTTCGTAGTCATTTACATCATGAGCGGGTGTTACTTTTAAGCAGCCTGTTCCAAAGTCGGTCTCAACATAGTCATCAGCTATAATAGGAATAGGTCGATTGATAAAAGGAACCAGGGCTTTTTTACCTACCAGATGTTTATATCTTTCGTCTTTGGGGTTGACGGCAATTGCTGAGTCACCCAGGATTGTTTCAGGTCTTACAGTGGCAATAGTGACAAATTCATTGCTGCCTTCTATCTGATATTTAACATGATAAAGTGAAACAGTCTCTCCATCTTCCTTATAGATCACCTCTTCATTAGACAATGCTGTCTGAGCTTCACAGTCCCAGTTGATCATCCTGAGACCCCGGTAGATGTATCCTTTTTTATAGAGGTCAACGAACACCCGGATCACCGCTCTGTAGTAGTCGTCATCCATGGTGAAGACCGTACGGCCCCAATCGCATGAAGCCCCTAGCTTTTTAAGTTGTTCCAGGATAATCCCACCATATTTTTCTCTCCACTCCCACGCATACTTGAGGAATTCCTCACGAGAAAGATCACTTTTCTTGATGCCCTTTTCCCTGAGCATTTGTACCACCTTGGCTTCAGTGGCGATAGATGCATGGTCTGTCCCTGGTACCCAGCAGGCTTCTTTACCTTCCATCCTTGCCTTCCTGATCAATACGTCCTGAATGGTATTGTTGAGCATGTGCCCCATGTGAAGCACGCCGGTCACATTAGGAGGGGGAATGACAATAGAGTAAGGTTCTTTGTCAGGATTTACTTTAGCACTGAAAAATCCCTTTTCCATCCATAATTGATACCATTTTGCTTCTTTTTCTACCGGGCTGTACTTTGCTTCTATGCTCATTGTGCTAAATCCTGAATTCAAGTGCGCAAATCTAGTTTTTTTAAATAAAAACGAATGTGGTCATTGACAACATTAAACTTCGGTTAGATTGTTTAAAGTTTTTTTTTGATTCCAAAATCCAACAATGTAAGTTGGATCGTATTTAGTGAAAATTGAATTACAAAAATAAAAGATGGAACAACAAACTATTTCACAGGATACCCGGTCGCTTAAATGGAATGAAGTCTATAGTCTGGCAGCGCTAAACGTAGCTGTTGTTATTAGCTGGATAGCATATCATGAATACCAACCACACTTGATAGAGCGTTTTGATTTAGGCAATCTGACAAATTTTTTGATCATCACTAAAGCATTGGTTTTGGTGCTGGTTCCGCCTTTAGCCGGTCTGTTGGCTGACCAGATCATGAAAAAAAGCGGCAAATATTTCATTGTATTTACAGTAGGAATAGGAGCTACAGCGATGATTTTTATGGTTGTCGCTACAATAATTGGAGCAGGACCACTCAGCAATATTCAGGTTGCTCTGCCTATCATGATTGTATTCTGGCTTATTTCCATGAATCTTTTCATTAGTCCGGCCAACTCGATGATTGAAGCTTTTGCCCCGGTTCAGAAACTTCCTGTAGTGATGGGTTTTTTATTTCTAACCACCGAATTGATTTATGCGCTTGAACCCTTGGTCGTTGAGCTTGTTCATTTTTTTGGGGATACACTAACTTTTGTTGTTGGAGGAGTATTGATCAGCGGTACGGGCTTCCTGTTTCACAGAATATCTAGTGATGAAGTAATTGCAAGGAAGAAAGAATTATTAGGTCTACCTTCTAAAACTCTCAGCATTGCAGGCTTTGTCACGATTATAGTTATTGGGCTACAATTAGGGCTGGGTAAGGCGCTGCTGATAGAATTCTTTCCGGAAAACATAGAATCTAAATTTACAGACTATGCCAACTACGCCAATTATATCACGTTTGGGCTGTTAGGTTTTGCAGCCATCCTGGCATTTTTTGCAGGATTTATGATCCAAAACATGAAACTGGAGAGGGTTCTGATCATAGCTTTTATCATTCAGTTTATTGGCATAATCGTGATTGTGGTCTCTGATACATTTTCTGTTACCATGGCTGGAGCTATCCTCACTGCAGGCGCTTTCAGCTTCATCAATGTGAGTGGATTGCCATTCGCACTCAAATATTTATCAGTGAAGCATATCACCTACGGTGTTGGGATCTATATCGGATCGTCTGAAGTGGTCAGTGGAATACTTGAGTACCTTTTGAGATAGGAACAGTTAAAAAGAGAACCGCTCTACCATCGATTTGATATTATCCTCAAAGGAGGTCTGGTTTTCAATTTTTATGTATTCAGACAGGTGCAAGTCTGTCTTTACCTTGATGCTCTTTAGGTTTAGGTGCTGATTGATGAAAATGAATTCTAGTTTAGGATTCAGCATTTTCAGCACATCTACAATATCCAACACCGAAAGGTTCCGTTCCACAAGATTGTATGTGCCATTTGGGATCTTAGAATCCAGCAACTTACTAAAAACCTCAGAAATGATGTCTACATGAACAAAAGCACGACTTTGTTTACCATTTCCATGAATGGAGATCTGGTTGTTGAAGTTGCTTTCAAAAGCAAATTTGTTGATCACAGAATCAAACCTCATGCTCCTGCTATAGCCATAAATATTACCGCACCGGATGATGTGTGCAGTGATCTTTTTCTTTAGCCTTCTCACATGTTCCTCTCCCCTGTATTTTGAAATGGCGTAAAAAGTACGGGGATTGGGTTCTGTTTGTTCGTCAATATTGATAGAGGAGGATCCATATACACCGATGCTACTGGCATATACAAACTGCTTGACTTCAGACTCTTCTACCGCATAAACCAATTCAGCAGTGCCCCAATGGTTTGTTTGTTCGAAAAAATGAGGATCAATGTCAGAATATGGGGTGGTCACCTTGGCTGCCAGATGATAAACAACATCAATTCCTTTCAATGCCTTTTTTAATCCCCTGGAGTCGAGCAATTCACCTTGGATGAGTTTGATGTTTTGATGATTCGGGAATTTATGGCTTGTAAACAAAGCATAGTTTCCTTTGCTCAGGTTGTCATAAATGGTAATGTTTTTAACTTTTGGATTCTCAGAAAGCCTTTTGATGAGCTCTGTTCCAACATAACCGGCGCCGCCAGTAATTAGTACATTCATGTTTCGGTTGGTTAACGCT
The DNA here is from genome assembly GCA_965228595.1 of Cyclobacteriaceae bacterium. Taxonomy (GTDB): domain Bacteria; phylum Bacteroidota; class Bacteroidia; order Cytophagales; family Cyclobacteriaceae; genus UBA7330. The sequence goes on from OZ245828.1 coordinate 4,028,054, forward strand.
TACTTTTCCACCAGGTCGGTATGCAGACCACATTCTACCTTGTTCATTCCATACCATCTGGCTTCTCTTTCCTGCATTTCAGGATCTAATCTTCTGGTGCATGGCTCACAGCCAATACTTAAATATCCTTTCGCATCTAAAGGATGCCTTGGTAGATTGTGTTCGCGAATGTAAGAATAAATCTCTTTTATCGACCAATCCAGCATAGGATGAAACCTCAGCGAATCAAAGGGAGCGGGTTGTTCAACTTTCATGGATTTTCTCACGGCACTTTGATCAGCACGCACACCATTGATCCAGACATCATGATTCCTTAGGAGGTGTTCCGTAGGTGCGGTTTTATTGATATAGCAGCAGTGGTCAGGATCTGAAGTAAAGAGCAGTCTTCCTTCATGATCTTTTTGCATGTATCTGGGCATAGAAGATTTCACTTCTTTTACCTGCAATCCAAACTCACTTGCGATTTGATCCTTGAATGAAACTGTTTCCGGAAAGTGGTACCCTGTGTTGAGGAAATAAACAGGTATGCTGTTGTCAATCCTGCTGATGATGTGTAGCATCACCAGGCTGTGTGTCTGAAAAGAAGAGGTGCTAAAAAGCTTTTTACCGTCTTCCTTATATTTTTTTAGCTGCTGTTCTATTTCCTCAAACTTCATGATTCGCCAGATTGTTGGTGTGGTACAAAACAACCGTAGATTAAAATAAATTCAAAAAAGAAAAGGGAAGTCGAGCCATTTATTTTTAAAACGGACGAAACAAATCATTTCTAACTTAAGTTTGTTTAACCAATTGATACCCTGATATTTTAAAGAATTTGAAAGTCGCAGTATTTCGTAAGGAACATTTCAACGCAGCACATCGGTTATATAACCCAGATTGGTCAGATTCAGAAAACGACCGTGTATTTGGAAAGTGTAACAACCCAAACTGGCATGGCCACAACTATGAGCTGGTTGTAAAGCTGGTAGGTGAACCAAATCCGGATACCGGATATGTTTTTGATATGAAGAAGCTGAGTGATATCATCAGGGAGGAGGTTTTGGTTAGATTTGACCACAAAAACCTTAACCTGGATGTTCCCGAATTTAAAGAGGTAAATCCAACAGCTGAACATATCGCCATCGTAATTTACAATCTATTGCGACCAAGAATTAGTGACAATCTTGATCTGAAAGTAACATTATATGAAACAGAAAGAAACTTTGTTGAATACCCCGCTGGCTAGCGAGCCTATCGATGATCAGGATGATCACACGCATGGTGCTGCTGATACGCCACTTCGAGCAGATGCTTTTGAAATGGATGACCAGCTGAAAATTGAGCTCATTGAGAAGCACTTTAGGGAGATCATGCAAATCCTCGGGTTGGACCTCAAAGACGACAGCTTGAAGGGTACGCCCAAACGTGTTGCCAAGATGTATGTCAAAGAGGTGTTTAGTGGATTAAATCCGAAAAACAAGCCAACGCCTACCTTATTTGAAAATAAATACAATTATGATCAGATGCTTGTAGAAAAGGACATTACGTTCTACTCTCACTGTGAGCATCATTTTGTCCCTATTTATGGTAAAGCCCATGTAGCTTATTTTTCAAGTGGGAAAGTCATTGGTTTATCTAAAATCAATCGGATTGTTCAGTACTATGCAAAGCGGCCACAAGTTCAGGAGAGACTGACAGTTCAAATTGCAACTGAACTCAAGAAAGTGCTTCAGACAGAAGATGTTGGGGTCGTTTTGGACGCTACCCATTTGTGTGTATCCTCAAGGGGAGTAAGTGATACGAATAGCATGACAGGGACGGCTTTCTTTAATGGGAAGTTTAAAGATCAGACCATTAAAAATGAATTTCTTAATTACGTTAACTCAAATACAGAAATCAGGTAATTGCCGTAACTGGCAGTTGTAAGTAATATCTATTTTTAGTGGTTATAGACCACTTCATCCTATTGTTACCTGTTTAGTCAAATCATTGATTTTTATAATTTGGCCATTCAGTTATATTTGCACCTCTTTTTAAAAATACATACTGATTTTTATGAATAATCTAATATACGCTGTGCCGTTGATGGCCGTAATTGGTCTGATTGTAATGGCTATCAAAGCCATTTGGGTCAATAAACAGGAAGCAGGAGAGGCGAAGATGAAAGAGATCGCGCAGCATATTAGAGAAGGTGCACTCGCATTCCTTCATGCTGAGTATCGTGTACTGGGAATTTTTGTGGTTGTGGCAGGGATCCTTTTGGGAGTGATTGCCGGGTTGGTAGAGACCACCCACTGGTTTATTGTTGTTGCGTTTGTTATTGGAGCGGTATTTTCTGCTTTGGCTGGAAATATTGGGATGCGGATAGCCACTGCTGCTAATGTAAGAACAACTCAGGCAGCCAGGACCAGTCTTCCACAAGCCTTAAAAGTTTCTTTCACCGGAGGAACTGTAATGGGGCTGGGGGTAGCAGGACTTGCTGTTTTTGGATTAAGTATTTTATTCATCGTATTGTTTCAATGGTTTATGGGTGGGGAATGGACTTCCACAAGCGATATGACCATTGTTTTAGAGGCTTTAGCGGGATTCTCCCTGGGAGCAGAATCCATTGCACTGTTTGCCAGAGTAGGTGGAGGTATTTATACCAAAGCGGCAGATGTAGGAGCTGATCTGGTAGGAAAAGTAGAAGCGGGCATCCCGGAAGATGATCCAAGAAACCCAGCGACCATAGCAGACAATGTAGGTGACAATGTAGGAGATGTAGCAGGCATGGGTGCCGACCTGTTCGGGTCGTATGTTGCCACAGTTTTGGCTTCCATGGTTTTAGGTAACTATGTAATCCGAGACATGGGAGGTGCGATTGAAGATCAGTTTTCAGGAATTGGCCCAATCTTATTGCCACTGGTAATTGCCGGCTTAGGTATTATTTTTTCCATCATTGGAACAATGTTTATTAAGATTTCTAATAATGATGCAAAAGAGCCGGAAGTACAATCAGCTTTAAATAAAGGAAACTGGGGAGCCATCATTCTTACTGCTATTGCTTCCTACTTTGTAATTGATCTGCTTTTACCATCTGTGATGCAGATGAAATTCTTTGAGCAGGGTATTATCGATATTACCTCTATTCGCGTTTTTTATGCGGTACTCATCGGATTATTTGTCGGTGGAGCCATTTCCTATTTCACAGAATATTATACAGGATTGGGCAAAAAACCTGTGCTTGATATCGTGAGAAATTCATCAACCGGAGCCGCTACAAATATTATAGCAGGATTATCTACAGGGATGATCTCCACTTTTGCACCTATTTTGTTATTTGCCGGAGCTATTTACGGGGCATACTCGCTGGCGGGATTTTACGGAGTAGGTATTGCGGCGTCTGCGATGATGGCCACCACAGCCATGCAATTGGCCATTGATGCCTTCGGTCCGATTGCTGATAATGCGGGTGGTGTCGCAGAGATGAGCGAATTGCCAAAAGAAGTTAGACAAAGAACCGACATATTGGATTCAGTGGGTAATACCACTGCAGCAGTCGGAAAAGGTTTTGCAATTGCATCTGCTGCTCTTACGGCACTGGCCCTTTTTGCAGCATACGTTACATTTACTGGCATCAATGGAATCAATATTTATAAGGCTGATGTTTTAGCAACCCTGTTTATCGGAGGTATGATTCCAGTAGTTTTCTCAGCCCTGGCCATGCGCTCCGTAGGAAGTGCAGCCATGGAGATGGTGAAAGAGGTAAGAAGACAGTTTAAAGAGATCCCCGGAATCATGGAAGGAACCGGGGAGCCGGAATATGCAAAGTGTGTGGATATTTCCACCCAGGCAGCACTCAAAGAAATGATGCTTCCTGGTGCGATCACCATCATCACTCCTGTGTTGATTGGTTTCCTGATGGGACCTGAAGCGCTGGGTAGTTATATGGCAGGAGTTGCGGTGTCGGGTGTGCTATGGGCGATCTTCCAAAACAATGCCGGTGGAGCCTGGGACAACGCCAAGAAATCATTTGAAGCTGGAGTAGAGATAGATGGAGTAATGACCTATAAAGGTTCAGAGGCACATAAAGCAGCTGTAACTGGTGATACTGTAGGAGATCCATTCAAAGATACGTCAGGCCCATCGATGAACATTCTGATCAAACTAACCTGTCTCGTGGGTCTTGTAATTGCTCCAATCCTTGGAGAGATCTACGGTGAGGGACATGCCGCAGCAGAGGTTGAAGATCAGGTGACTACTGAGGTTGTGGTTCAACCGGAGAATGATATTCAATAATTAAATTCATAATTATTTTACTGACCAGTCTTTGATAAAGACTGGTTTATGGCCAATTTGCCGTTCCTATGGTCGGCAAGTGGTTATTCCTGTGTGTTTTCATCCCTTTTCTGGGGCTTTCTCAACCAAAAGAAAGCGGTTATTCCGAGCGCATTGAAGGTCGTCAAAATGCCGATTGGGCATTGGATAAACCTTATGTGATCATGATATCACTGGATGGTTTTCGGCATGACTATGCAGAAAAATTCGAAGCAAAAAACCTCTTAAGACTTAAAGAAGCAGGATCACATAGCGCTAGTCTATTATCTATATTTCCAAGCAACACATTTCCTAATCATTATTCGATCGCCACTGGCCTTTATACAGAAAATCACGGCCTGATCAACAACACTTTTTATAGCCGAGATCGCAATCAGAAATATAGTATATATGAACGTAATGCTGTGGGCGATGGGACCTGGTATGGAGGGATTCCCCTGTGGGCTTTGGCTGAAAGTCAGGGAATGTTATCTGCCACTTACTTTTGGGTGGGGTCTGAAGCAGAAATAGCCGGCTATCGACCCAACTATTCCTATGCTTACAATTCAAAGACCGGGAACAAGGAACGTTTTGAAAAGGTAATTGACTGGTTGAAAATGGACCCAAAGGAAAGACCTCATCTCATGCTAATATACATATCAGACATAGATCATGAAGGCCACGACTATGGACCAGACGCCCCTGAAACCAGAACGGCAGTGTTGGAAGTTGATCATTTGCTGGGTGAGTTTCAGGAAGATTTATCTGAACTTGGCCTGCCTGTTAATCTGGTGATAGTTAGTGATCATGGCATGTCCCACGCCAATACAGCGCTCAGACTGGCTGATTTTACGGAGTTGGGTGATTCAAAAGTAATTAATGGTGTGCCAGCCCTGATCTACAATGATGACAAGGGTAAGGCTGCCAGGATGTATAGTGACCTGTCGAAAGTTCCTGAGTTGACGGTTTATAAAAAAGATCAACTGCCCCAGCGATTTCATTTCAACAATGAGGACAGGACAGCCGACCTCGTGATCATGACAGATTCTCCGTTTGCCATCACCTCATCAGGTAAAACTTCACTCAGGGGAGGACATGGGTATGATCCGGAATCGGCCGAAATGGGTGGGATTTTCTATGCGATCGGACCGGCATTCAAACCCGGGAAGAAGATCAAACCTTTTGAGAATATCCATATTTACCCGGCGATCACCCATATTTTGGGACTTGAAACACCTGAAATCGATGGAAATAAGAAGGTATTGAAAAGCATCTTGAAGTAATATTTAGAATATTTTCCTGTTATTAGAGGAATGCTTCAGCTCTATGACATAGGATTTACAGTTTTTCATTCGGCGTTTATATTGTTTGTCTTACTGGGTTGGATTCACCCGAAAACACAAAGAGTTCACCAGGTTGCACTCCTTGTCACGTTAATAGCATGGCTGTTAATTGGGTGGTATGTGGGAACCATTGGCTATTGCCCTTTGACAGACTGGCAGTGGGACATCAAACGACAGCTGGGTGAAAGAAATCTTCCCAGCTCATTCACAGAATATGTGGCAGAAGAACTAACCGGAATTGATTTTAACAAAACCTATGTGGACATTGCCACCGCCGCCGGACTGGCATTCGGTGTGATCATGGCTATTGTGAAGTATTTTCAAGGCAGGATAGCTAGACCTTAAGTCTCATTATCAATTAACAAGGCTTCCAGCAAAAGGGATCGAATAAGGTCTTCTTCAATATCACGAAGTTTGTGAAATTTTATGACACCTACTTCTTTCCGATTGCTCATTTCTATTGCAGGATGATCGATTAAATAACCCTTTGAAAATCCCAATTGCACACCATCCATCGGGGTGTTTCCCCAGGGAATGCTGGCTGGCCATATGTGACAGATCCGTTGCTTCCTTGAATAAAATGGCACGTTATAGGATAGCTTTTCCTTTACATCAGGAATCTCCTCAAGTATCAGATTCCTCAATGCGTCAACAATCAATAACTCATCTCCGCTGATGTAATTCAGGAAATCCTGGATGCTTTTAAATTTTATTCCTGGTTGGAATTTATTTGACATGTGAGTAAAGGTGAACTGAGGGAAGAAAATAGTAAATTAACTAAATATTGATCGAATCTAAATGTAGTCCATCATGAAAAAAATAATTGAATGGGTGCTCAGTATCATTGCTGCTGTTATCCTGCTACAGACATTGTTTTTTAAGTTCACTGGTGCAGAAGAGAGTATCTATATCTTCACCCAGGTGGGTATGGAACCGGTCGGAAGAATAGGCTCGGGGATTGCTGAATTAATTGCAGGTGTATTCCTGTTGATACCCAGGGTTCGGGTTTATGGAGCTATCCTGGCACTGGGCGTAATTTCCGGAGCTATTTTCTTTCATCTTACGGTTTTAGGGATCGAGATAAAAGAGGATGGTGGATTGCTTTTTTACTATGCGTTGGTGGTTTTCTTCAGCAGCCTGGTTGTGTTATTTTTCAGGAGAAAGGAGATCCCGGTCATAGGCAGCAAACTTTAATATTGTACTTTTCGTTAATAACTTAGCTAACTTAGCTAAGTATGAAAAAGTACAATATCCATGAGGCCAAAACCAACCTATCGAAAATCATCAGTATGGTACAGGAAGGGGAGACTGTCTACCTGGCCAAATCCGGTAAGATTGTGGCAGAGGTAAAGCCGGTTAAGGAGAAGAAAAGAAAAGCCTTTCCTTTTGGGAAATATAAGGATAAAATTACGGTTACTGAAGATTGGGATAGTGATGAAGTAAATCGACAAATTGCTGATTCATCTCTACAGGAAGACATGGAAAATCTTAACTCACCCGGTGAAATAGATGGACAGGTTCATCCAAAGTATAAACGTAATCTATCTATTTAGAATTAAATGAGGTTACTTTTAGATACGCATATCCTGATATGGTCGTTAGCCTCACCTCAAAAAGTACAGGATACAATAAAGTACTTAATGGAGGACAGTGAAAATAGCTTGTTTGTTAGCAGTATTACATTTTATGAAATCACTTTTAAAAGACAAATAGGCAAACTATCACTCAAATTTGACTTTGATGAGTTATTGGATCAAAAGGTTTTCAGCGTAATGGATTTCAATCACCATCATGCCTTATATGCAAGTGAGCTTCCGTTGATTCACAGAGATCCTTTTGACAGAATACTGATTGCTCAATCTATTGTTGAAAATATGCCGTTGATCACCGCAGATAATGCGATCCATCAATACAATTTTCATTTTATTAAAGCATAAATGGATGAGGTTACCAGTATCGGCCTGGATTGGATGGAATCAAAGGGATGGAAGCCCTTTCAATTCCAGTTAGATACCTGGCAAGCTTATTTGGATGGCAAAAGTGGACTGCTCAATGCCCCAACTGGAAGCGGTAAAACTTATGCCTTGTGGATACCCTGTTTATTGGAATACAGGCAGGAAGAACAGCTCGAAAGATCGTCATTGAGAGTATTATGGGTAACACCATTGAGAGCTCTTGCCAAAGACATCCAGCGAGCCATGCAGGAAGCAGCCCTTGAATTAAAGATAAACTGGGAAGTTGGGATGCGGACTGGAGATACCACGACTACGGAACGACAAAGCCAAAAGAAGCATGCGCCTGAGGCTTTGGTCATCACGCCTGAGAGCTTACATATTCTTTTGAGTCAATCTGATTATCCGCATTATTTCAGAAATCTGCAATCAATCATTGTGGATGAATGGCATGAAATCCTTGGCACCAAAAGAGGAGTTGCAACCGAACTGGCCATTTCAAGACTTAAATCAATTACCAGAAAACCTTTGAAGGTTTGGGGGATTTCCGCCACCATAGGTAATCTGAAACAAGCCAAACGTGTATTGCTTGGTGAGGACCTTTATAAAGATGCTGTTGAAATCCGTTCTGATGTAGAAAAGAAAGTGATGGTTGAGTCCATTTTGCCTGACGAAGTGGACTCACTTCCCTGGAGTGGTCATCTGGGCACGCATCTGCTTCATAAGATCATCCCAATCATTCAACAAAGTAAGACTACGCTACTTTTTACCAACACAAGATCACAAACGGAGCTTTGGTACCAGGCCATCGTCAACAACTACCCGGAGATGGCTGGCGTGATTGCCATGCATCATGGGAGCATCGATCAAAATATCAGGATCTGGGTAGAGGAGGCCTTACATGCCCAAAAACTAAAATGTGTGGTATGTACTTCCAGCCTGGACCTGGGAGTGGATTTCCGTCCAGTGGATACGGTTATTCAGATTGGTGGGCCCAAGGGTGTTTCCCGATTTTTTCAGCGAGCAGGCAGGAGTGGCCACCGACCGGGTGAAGTGAGCAGGATCTATTTTGTGCCTACACATTCACTGGAGCTTATAGAAGCATCCGCACTCAGGCAGGCAATCAACGACAAAAAGTTTGAGACACGAAAGCCATTGGAAAAATCCATGGATGTATTGGTTCAATACCTGGTGACGCTGGCTGTGAGTGGTGGGTTCCGGCCATTAGATATCCTCGAGGAGGTCAGGAATACCTTTTCTTTCAGGTTGCTCACTGCTGAAGAATGGCTCTGGGCTTTGGATTTTATTACTACAGGTGGAAATACACTCACTGCGTATGATGAGTTCTCTAAAGTCTACAATGACAACGGGGTCTATAAAATCATTAACAAACGAGCGGCTACCAGGCATAAACTATCTATCGGTACTATCGTAGGAGATCCTTCTTTAGAAGTGAGATTTACCAGTGGTGGCTACCTGGGTTCTGTGGAGGAGTATTTTGCATCAAAGCTAAATCCCGGAGATACCTTCTGGTTTGCCGGTCGTAACCTGGAATTTGTCAATATTCATGAATTGACGGTGAGGGTGAAAAAGTCCAACAAGAAAAGTGGGATCACTCCGGCTTGGGGAGGAGGAAGGTTGCCGTTGTCCTCTTTACTGGCAGAAGGGATCAGAGAGAAAATCCAATTGGCTGGGGAGGGAAATTACAACGACATTGAACTGCAAACCATTAAGCCAATCATTGAGTTACAAAAGAAATGGTCCGGTTTACCAGATAAAGATACCTTGTTGATCGAGCGAACAGAGACACATCATGGCTTTCACATCTTCTTCTATCCATTCGAAGGGATGTTTGTGCATGAAGTGTTAGCTGGTGTGATCGCTCATCGGATTGGTAAACTGGCACGTATCACCTTCTCAATATCGATGAATGACTATGGTTTTGAATTGCTATCCGAAGATGAGGCTCCACTGGAGGAGGCACTTGAGCTTGATCTATTCTCCGAAGAAAATCTGATGGAAGATATCGCGCATGCCATCAATAAAACTGAGCTTGCTTCAAGGAAATTCAGGGATGTCGCCACCATTGCCGGTTTGATTTTTCAAGGATACCCGGGGAAAAACATTCGCGCAAAGCACCTTCAGGCATCTTCTTCGATACTTTACAGGGTATTTGAAGAATATGATCAGTCCAATTTATTGATCAGGCAAGCCATGGATGAGGTGATGACCTTACAACTGGAGAAGTCCAGGCTGCTGGAGGCCATTCGGAGAATCAATGAACAAAAGATCATCTTGAAAAATACAGAAAGACCCACTCCTTTTGCTTTTCCTATTTTGGTGGATTCCATCAGAAGACATAGTATCAGCAATGAAAAGCTCGGAGACCAGATAGCCAAATTTCAATTACACTTTGATAAATCTGATTTATGAAGCTCAATTATTCTAAATTAAAATACTTGATCGTCGCTTTTATACTAATCTCATTGACTCAATCATCATTTGCACAGTCCATTGTGGGTAGATGGAAGACCATTGATGACAACTCAGGGAAAACGCGTTCTATTGTCGAGATCTATAAAAAAGACGATAAATATTTCGGAAAAATAGTTAAGCTATATCGTGAACCTGGAGAACCCCAGGATCCACTTTGTGAGGAGTGTAAAGGAGATAAAAAGAACCAAAAAGTGCTGGGAATGGAAATAATTACCAACCTTGAATACGATCCAGAAGAGGAAGAATATACTGATGGAGAGATATTGGATCCGGAAAATGGCAACATTTATGATTGTAAAATCTGGATGGATGAGCGTGGAGAATTAAAGGTGCGAGGATATTTATATTTCTTTTACAGGACCCAAACCTGGCTGCCTGCGGAAAGCTGATGGAAGATTTTGATCTGCAGCTGGAAGGACAGCACTTGATTCTTGATCCGGGAAAAGCCATCTATTGGGTAGACCAGTTTATGTTGATACTTTCTGATCTACATCTGGGCAAAGCCGGTCATTTCAGAAAACACGGTATCGCGGTGCCAGGCGATATTCATTTCCGAGACCTTCAAAAACTTGACTTCCTGATCAATAAGTATAACCCCAGAGAAATAGTTTTTTTAGGTGATCTCTTTCATAGTGATCTCAATGTAGAATGGGAGTTTTTTGATGCCTGGATGGATAATCATTCATGTAAAATGATCCTGATAAAAGGGAATCACGATATTCTGTCCAAAGAGGTTTATGAGTCATCGAAGATGGATGTCTATGATGAGCTGACTTTAGGTCCCTTTCATTTTACACACGAAAAGGCCGACTCAGACCGCTACAATATATCCGGGCATGTTCATCCTGCTGTCAGACTAAAAGGAAAAGCAAAACAAGGTCTTACTGTGCCCTGTTTCTATTTTTCTCAGGGGTTCGGACTGTTGCCTGCCTTTGGCAGTTTTACCGGAACATATAAGATCAGGCCTAAGGTTGGAGATCTGGTTTTTGCCACCACCGGCGACCAGGTTATTGCCTTAATGCCATAAATACCTTAATTTACATAGAGAACAGGTTGAAAAATTTGGGGTGTGACTGGTTACTTTTCAGTCATTCAAAGTATTTAATAACAAGGATCCCCGGGTCCATGGTGTATGAAGGATAGTGAGATACTTGATCGTATAAAACGGGGGGATGAGTCTGCCTTAGACTATTTGTACAAGAAGTACTATCGGATGATGACCAAAATTGTCATATCCAATAATGGTACAGAGGACGAGGCTCAGGATGTATTTCAGGAAGCCCTCCTGGCTTTTTGGCAGAAGGCCATAAGCGGAAACCTGGTGCTTACTTCCAAGATCAGTACATTTTTGTACAGTATTTGCTTGAATCAGTGGAGGAAAGAGTTGGAAAGGAAGAGCAGGCACTCCCATGAGGAAGTAGATGGTGAGGAGTACCAGGGACATGATGAGAATGAAAGGTACCGTGTGGTGATGAGTTGTATTGAGGAGCTGGGCGAGACGTGCAGAAAGATATTAACCTTTTATTATTTCGATGGAATGTCAATGACAGACATCGCAGAGAAACTAAATTTTGCCAACACAGATACGGCAAAAACGAAAAAATATAAATGCAAAAAGAAACTTGATCATTTGATCAGGGAACGCTATAGCGAAAAAGATTTTTTTTGATAAATACCGCATGAGTATCAAAAGAACTGAATTAATCGATGCCTACCTTCGGAATGAACTGGATTCCGAAGCAACTGAAGCTTTCGAAAGCCAGCTTGCAGGGGATCCTTCACTTCGTGATGAATTGGGATTCCAACAGCAAGTGATCAAAGGTCTTGGAGAGTTTCGAAAAGCTGAACTGAAAAGCAGGCTCACTGCAATTAATATTACTACACCATGGTGGGAAGTAGGACAACTTGTAAATCCTGGTCTGGTTAAACTTACCGGAGCTTTGGTGACTGCCACTTTCATCGGGACAGGTATTTACTATTTTGCCGATCAGGACATCACCCATGAATCAGCCTATTTACCCACTGTTTTTGAAGAAGACCTGCAAAGAAACAATCCTGAGAACGTAAGTTTCTTTGTTGAAAACACCGACCAGATTCCGGAGGCCACAGTAATGGAAGAGGTTGCAGATGTTAGTTCTGCGCATTCCGATGTGGAAGCAGAGTCTTCCGGGGAAAATGAAATCGCATATGTTGAAACTTCTACAGGTTCATCTGCTGATGACCATGAAGCTGATGCTACGTCCAGTGATTTTGTGCCTGAGGTTGATTTACCTAATCCGGGTGACGGATCAGAAGATAATCAGTTTAAATCTGAAAGTGCTAAGATCCCATTAGCCAGCAATGCAGATATCATAAATGCTACAGAGCGGATAGATATTAAGACCTCTCAGCGCAGCAATGATGAAATCAGGTATAAGTATTACGAAGGAAAATTACACCTGTACGGCAACTTCAAAGACAATCCATATGAGATTCTGGAGATAAACAGCACGAGTAGTAAACATGTCTATCTGTTTCACAACAATCGCTACTATATACTCCTGACTACGGATAAGGTACTTACGCTACCTCAGATCACAGATCGTGTACTTATCAATGAGCTGGAGATAGTACGTAATAATAAGGTAGACTGATAGCGACTTAAAAATCCCTCACTTTACTTAGTTTTGAGGCGGGATGGAACAGAAGACCCGCAAAAAAAGAAAACTCGGTAGTTACCCATTTGTCAGTGTTACATTTAGTATCACGCTTGCATTGATGGTGATTGGTATTTTTGGGTTGCTGGTCGTGCATACCAAAAAACTGACGCTCAATATTCAGGAAAGCATTGAAATTCAGGTATTTCTTAACAACCAGCTGACCAATACCGAAATAACCAGGATCAATCGATCCATCAGTTCCCAACCCTATACCTTAAATAAAGAGGGTACACCCGGCGTAAGATTTATTTCAAAGGAAGAGGCCAGTAAACAATTTATTGAAGAGACAGGAGAGGATTTCACAGAATTTCTGGGTGATAACCCATTGCGTGATTTACTCGTGGTCAATATTGCCCCCGAATATCAGGCAACTGACTCTTTAAAGCTCATCACAGAAGAGATTGAATCCATGAATGGAGTCTTTGAGGTGGCTTATGTGGAATCCCTGATAGAAAGCATCAATGACAACATTACTAAAATTGGTCTGATCATGTTGGGGTTCTTTATCCTGCTATTGATAGTGGTGGTGATCCTGATAAACAATACGATAAAGCTGGCGTTGTTTTCTCAACGGTTCCTGATCAGGAGCATGCAGCTTGTTGGCGCTAAGGGTAGTTTTATCCGAGGGCCTTTTTTGAAGAGGGCTGTCTGGTATGGATTTCTTGCCGGGACAATTACCTGCATATTTTTAGTGGCTATCCTGTATTACGCAAACAACCGCATTGAGGATTTGGATAAGCTACAAGATCATACACAGCTTGCTATTTTGTTTACTTCAATAATTTTGGTTGGTATACTGGTTGGCTATTTTAGTACTTACAGAGCCATAAGAAAATATCTGGGGATGTCCCTGGACGAATTGTATTAAAGCTTAAAATATGTCTGATAAAAATAAATTCGCATTCGGAAAGAAGAACTATATGATCATGATTGGAGGAGTCCTTGTGATCCTGATTGGATTTGTGATTATGGCTTCTGATAGTGAGCCCTACGGATTTGGGTTTTTAGGATTAACCCTGGGACCTATTGTCGTGATGCTTGGTTTTCTGATCCAATTTGTGGCCATATTCTTCAACGATAAGAAAGATCCTGCCAATAAATGACCTGGGTCGAAGCTTTGATCCTTGGTGTGGTCCAGGGACTCACAGAATTTTTGCCGGTAAGTAGTAGTGGGCATCTGGAGATGGGATCAGTTCTTTTGGGAACTACATCAGGCGACAACCTCTTGTTTGCAGTGATTGTACATGCCGCAACTGCCCTTAGCACCATCATCGTGTTTCGAAATGATATCTACGATATCTTGAAAGGGCTGTTTGAATTTCGTTGGAACGAATCCTGGAAATTTGCTGTGTTGATAGTGGTTTCCATGATACCGGTAGGCATCGCCGGTGTTTTTTTCGAAGATGAGATTTCCGGGTTTTTTACTGGAAACCTGATTTTAGTTGGTAGCATGCTTCTTTTCACTTCAGCCTTACTTTTTTTCACCTACTTCAAAAACGATGGCAAAAAAAAAGTGTCATTTCCTGAAGCTATTGTGATGGGCCTCGCACAAACGATAGCCATACTTCCGGGAATCTCAAGATCCGGAGCCACCATTGCTACTGGTCTGCTGATTGGTGTGGACAAAGAGAAGGCCACCCGTTTTTCGTTTTTGATGGTCCTTCCTCCAATACTTGGGGCCAGCCTGTTAAAAACGAAAGACTATTTTGAGGCCCCTGATCTGCATCAGGGATTGGAGGCCTTTCCAATGTTTGTCGGTTTCGTTGGTGCGCTGGTGTCTGGTTACATTGCTTGCAAATGGATGACCAACATCGTGAAGAAAGGTAAGCTCTACTATTTTGCGATTTATTGCCTGGCAATCGGACTGATTGCGATCATATCCCAAATGTGATGGAGTTAGATGGTCAACTGATTCTTGTAGACAAAGCATTGGAGTGGACATCATTTGATGTAGTCAATAAGTTGCGATATGCACTCAAGGTCAAAAAGATCGGTCATGCTGGTACATTGGATCCCCTGGCTACCGGGCTACTACTGGTTGGTGTTGGGAAATACACCAAAAAGCTTGGGGAGCTTCAGGGCCTGGATAAGACCTATGAAGGTGAATTTGAAATCGGGAAGACCACCCCGTCATTTGATCTGGAAACTGAATTTGATAGCGAAACTGATGTAAGCCACATCACAGAAGATCAGATTCATTTTGCTGCCAAACAACTTTCAGGTGATATTGAGCAGGTTCCACCAACCTACTCTGCGATCAGAGTAGGCGGTGAAAGAGCTTATAAGGCAGCCAGGGAAAAACGCGATATCAAATTACAGCCGAGGTCAGTAACTATACATGAATTTGCGATTACCGGAATAGAAGGAGGCGTTGTTTCATTTAGGATCGGGTGCTCTAAGGGAACCTATATCCGGAGTATAGCCAGTGATTTTGGAAAAGAATTGGGTGTTGGAGCATACCTTAAGCGCCTGAGGAGAACCTCGGTTGGCGACTATCACGTAAAAGATGCTTTTCCGGTTGAATACTGGGTGGATAAATTTAAAGTATCATGATACTGGTAGATAACCTGGAGGATTTTGCATGTGTTGATCACAGCATTGTGACGTCAGGTACTTTCGATGGGGTGCATGTGGGGCATCAGAAGATCCTCCGCCAGCTTGTGGAAACGGCAAAATTTCACAAGGGTCAAAGTATCGTCATCACCTTATGGCCTCATCCGCGTTTTGTGCTCAACCGTGACCCTGAATCGCTCAAGCTCCTGTCCACTTTTGAAGAAAAGGCCGCTTTAATTGAAGAGATGGGCGTAGATATCCTGCTGAAGGTGCCGTTTACCAAAGACTTTTCTGAACTTTCTTCGCAGTCCTTTATAGAAGACATAATCATCAAAAAGCTCAAGACGGAGGTATTGATCATTGGGTATGATCACCGGTTTGGGAAAAACCGTGAAGGAGGGTTTGACTATTTAACGGAGCATGCCAGTGCGTTTGGTTTTGAGGTCAAAGAGATACCCAGGGAGGACATTGATCATGCAGGGGTGAGCTCTACCAGAATCAGAAATGCCCTGGCAGCAGGAGAGGTGCACATAGCCAGTGAGTTATTGGGTAGACATTATTCGCTAAGCGGTTTTGTGAAGGATGGGGACAGGATTGGAAGGAGTATAGGATTTCCAACTGCCAACATTGATGTGCCGGAGTCTTACAAGCTAATTCCTTGTGATGGAGCCTATGCTGTTTATATCCATTTGGGGAACGAAAAGTTCCAGGGAATGCTTAACATTGGTTGGAGACCAACTGTTTCTGGTCAGGAGCGTAGGATTGAAGTGAATATATTTAATTTTGACAGAGAAATCTATAACAAAAGGTTAACCATTGAGTTTGTGCAACTACTGAGGAAGGAAAAGAAATTTGATAGCATCGAATTGTTGAAAGATCAGCTCAATAAAGACAAGTCACAGGCATTGGATGCGTTAAGTCTTTGAAAATGAAAAAAATTGCATTAAACCTATTCATTATTCTGATCCTATCCGGTTGTGTAGGCTCTTCATCATCAGGTCGGGTATCATCGCTCTTTTTCTCTGTAGAGGATGACCAGAAGCTGGGTTTACAAGTCCAGGAAGAGATTGAATCTAAGCCCTCGGAATATCCTTTGCTCCCGGAATCGAAATATCCCAAGAGCTACGAGTACATCCGGGATATGACCAGGAATATTGTCAACAGTGGCAATGTTGCCTATAAAGATGATTTTGCCTGGGTGGTGAAGATCATCCATGACGACAACACATTAAATGCCTTCTGCACTCCGGGAGGATACATCTATGTGTATACCGGTCTCATTAAATATCTAAACTCAGCGGATGACCTGGCAGGTGTGATGGGACACGAAATTGCTCATGCAGACAGAAGACATTCCATTAAGCAACTGGAAAAGCAATACGGGATTTCTTTATTGTTGAGCATTGCTTTGGGTGAAAGTGCCTCACAAACTGCACAGATTGCAGGTCAGTTGGCTGGTAAAGGTACAATCCTGGCTTTCAGTAGGGGGGCAGAATCTGAAGCAGATGAATATTCAGTAAGATATTTATCAGGCACCAGTTATGCCTGCAATGGTGCTGCAACTTTCTTTGAAAAACTCACTGCAGAAGGGGAATCAGGTGGCACACCGACATTTTTGAGTACGCATCCCAGTCCTGACAACAGGGTTGAAGACATCAATAATTTTGCAAAAAGCATCCACTGTGCTACAAAGCCGATACAGGAAAGCGGAATGACCTATGCTCAGTTTAAGGCTAGTTTGCCCTGAGATGAAAATAAGGAACAATTGTTGCAGTAGGAACCATGTCATTAAAACATCAATAAAATGAAAAAAATCAGACTTTACATATTTACTCTCGCCATTGTTGGGTTGGGAGTGTTAACGAATTGTGGAGGAAACGATGGTGTGAAGTCATTGTTCTTCTCAATTGATGATGATAAAAGCCTGGGCCTGCAGGTGAGTCAGGAGATAGAGTCTGATCCGGTTACCTATCCCATCCTGTCAGAAATAGATTATCCTGAGGCTTATGCGTATTTGAATGGTATGAAAGATGACATACTCACAAGTTCAGAAGTTGCTTATCGGGATGAATTTGTATGGCAGCTGAAAATAATAGATGCTGATATCCTGAATGCGTTTGCTACGCCGGGGGGATATATTTATGTATATACAGGGCTGATCAATTACCTGGAAAATGCAGACGATCTGGCTGGTGTTTTAGGTCATGAGATTGCCCATGCTGATAGAAGACACTCCATTAAGCAATTAGAAAAGGCCTATGGTATTCAGCTATTGCTTTCAATCGCATTAGGTGATAGCCCTTCTCAGCTTGAACAAATTGCAGCACAAATTGCTACTGCTGGATCAACACTAAAGTTTAGCAGAGACAATGAGAGTGAGGCAGATGAATTTTCAGTTAAATACCTGGCAGATACTGAATACGCCTGCAACGGCGCAGCCTCTTTCTTTTCAAAACTGATTACCAATGGACAGGATACCGGAGTTCCCGAGTTTTTAAGTACCCACCCCAACCCCGACAACAGGGTAGAAGATATCAATGGTCATGCCTCTACAGTAGGATGTAGCACTACTCCAATATCAGAATCAGGAATGACTTACGAAGAATTTAAGTTGAGTTTACCATAATTATGAAAAAATCAGAGATCAAGCTTCTCGTAGAATTAGATGAAGAAAACATCCCCGAAAAGATCATGTGGGATGCAGATGATAAGGACAATCCTGGATATTCCGAAAGCAAATCTGTGACTTTATCCATCTGGGATCACCAGAATAAAAATACACTTAGAATTGATTTGTGGTCGAAAGACATGCCAGTTGATGACATGAAAAGGTTTTACATTGATTGTCTGGGAGGCTTGAGTCAGAGCCTCTTAAATGCAACCGGTGATGAATATATGTCAGGTCAGATCAATGAAGTGTGTGACCGTTTGGTTGAACACTTAAAAAAAGAGAACAGCTAGCAAACGTTTTTTGTAAATAAAAAACGGCTCTCAGTGTTATTTTAGGGCGGAATTGTGGTTTTTTTTCCGTAATATTAGTTTAGTATTTTACTAACGCCCCAAAATGATGAAGAAATACATGATCGCCGGATCACTGTTGTTGATCCTGCAATTTATCGTACACATCGTTGTAGCTCAGACAACTGTATCCGGGACCATCACCGATGCGTCCAATCAGGACCCACTCATAGGTGTCAATATTCTGGTTAAAGGAACTGTACTCGGTACCACTACGGATATCAATGGTAATTTCAATCTTAATGTAAGTTCGGCTCCACCAATTACATTGGTCATTACCAGCGTGGGTTTTGAGCGACAGGAAGTGGAGATCACCCAAAGCAACCAACAGGGACTTAATATTCAGCTTAAGGAATCTCTTTTGCTGGGCCAGGAAGTAGTTGTTTCAGCTTCAAGGGTAGAAGAGAATATTCTAAAATCTCCTGTGAGTATTGAGAAAATGGACATTTTGGCCGTTCAAAATACTTCAGCTGATAATTATTATAAGGCCATTGCGAACCTCAAGGGAGTTGACGTGGCCACAAGTAGTATCAACTTTCAGATCCTCAATGCCCGCGGCTTTGCCAGCACCGGTAATACTCGATTCGTTCAACTCATTGATGGGATGGATACCCAGGCCCCTGCGTTGAACTTCCCCATTGGGAACCTGAACGGACCTTCAGAGCTGGATGTAGAGAGCGTTGAGCTTCTTCCCGGTGCTTCTTCAGCACTTTACGGACCAAATGCTTTCAATGGTGTGTTACTTATCAATAGCAAGAGCCCTTTTGAGTACCAGGGATTGAGTGCTTTTGCCAAGGCGGGTGTCAATCATGTAGGAGAAGAATCCGGACATCCGACCTCACCGCTCTATGAGGGATCATTACGCTATGCCAAAGCCTTTAAAAATAAGTTTGCCTTCAAAGTAAATGCCTCCTATTCCAGGGCCGAAGACTGGCATGGCCAATCGGATTTTGACCGGAATAGTGATTTGACAACACCAAATGGATTTCCATTTAATCCTGGTTCTGATAGACTTCATTATATGGGGGATGAGGCAGCACTACCAATGAATATTCTGAGATTTAGCAGAAACGATCCTGACAATCCTAATCCTGAGAATAGGTTAGGATGGGAAACTAAGGCTACAACTGGTGCAGGGATATTTTTTACACCAGGTCAACCAGTAGAAACTGCTTGGGATTATGCTCAGGCAGGATTTTTACCAAGTGATGTAATATCTGCTCCAGCCTATAAAGAATCAAATATTGTTGACTATGGTGCTGAAAACCTGAAGATAAATACAGGTTTATATTACAGGTTGAACGACAACCTTGAACTAAGTTATTTATACAATGCTGGATTTGGAACCAGTGTTTATACAGGTGCTCAAAGATATTCACTGTCAAACTTTGGCGTTCAACAACATCGTTTACAATTGCGAAGCGATAACTTTCTTGTTAGGGCTTACACTACCAGAGAACGCTCCGGAGGTTCATATATAGCTGAGTTTTTAGCCAAGAGAATTAATGATGGGAGATTTGGAGGAGACGTATCTAATTATCTGACAGAATATCCTATTTACTATTTGAGGTATTTGTATAATCAGGGTTATCGACCAACAGATGACCCTGCTTCGATTTCACTGAATGAGAAAATATCTGCTCATGAATTTGCAGATTTAAGAATAAACCAGGTTTACCCTTTAACAGAGGGTTCTGATGAATTCCAATCCTTAAAGGAAAATAGAATAAAAGGAGTTGTACCATTTGGTCCTTTATTTGATGATGAATCAAATATGTATCAAGGGGAAATACAATACGATTTCAAAGATCAAATTGATTTTTTGGATATACAGGCAGGTGCGAGTTTTCGTATGTTTGAACTTAGATCAAACGGAACAATTTTTCCTGATACAACAGGGGCTATTACAATCAAAGAATATGGTGGGTATATTCAAGCTGGAAGAAATATAGTGGATGATTTTAAATTGAGTGGATCCATTAGGTTCGATAAAAATGAAAATTTCGATGGACAAATTAACCCAAGAATATCTGGTGTCTATACCATTGGCGAGAATCATAATATCAGGGCATCTTTCCAAACAGGGTTTAGGAATCCGACAACACAAGGTCAATATATTTCATTGGATATTATATCAGCAAGGCTTTTGGGTGGATTGCCAAGTTTTTATGATTTCTACGATTTAACAAGAACTAGTTCCACAGGAGTGCCGTTGGCATTTACCGGAGGTTCTGTAAATGCATTCCGCAATTATGTTTTTGAAGGGAACGATCCATTTGATCCACTTTCCTCCTCATTGCTGGAACCTATTACCACATTTGAGCCAGTAAAACCTGAAAAAGTAAAATCACTCGAGTTTGGCTACAGAAGTTTGATTGGAGGAGATTTACTTGTTGATGCTGTTTTCTTTTACAATATCTACACATCATTTATTACACAAATAAGAGTTGTCACAGCTGCTGAATTGACACAACAGGATGCAGATGATATCAATGCTGAAGCTGGAGCAAACCTTGTTTCTGCAGGAGACCCAGCATACAACTCTATACTTCGTGGAACATCCACAAATACCTTTCAGATCTATACGAACCTTGATGACAGGGTAACTTCTCGTGGTGCTGCAATTGGCCTAACTTATAGTTTGCCCAGAGGGTATAATGTAGGAGGAAATTATAGCTGGAATAAGCTGATTGGTGGATTCACAGAAAACAACCTGGCTGAATTCAATACCCCGGAACATAAATTCAACGTCAATTTTGGAAATAGAAAGGTGATTGATAACCTGGGATTCAATATTACCTACAGGTGGCAGGATGCTTTCCGCTGGGAGTCTTCCTTTGCGATTGGGGACGTGCCAGCCTACAGCACATTGGATGCCCAGGTATCTTACAAACTTCCTGACCTGAAATCCATCATTAAAGTTGGAGGTTCAAACTTATTTAACGAGTATTACATTCAAAGCCTTGGTGGACCCTCTATAGGTGCCATTTACTACGTGTCGATCACCTTTGATGAGTTAATGAATTAATCAACGGGTGAATACCATTAGATTTGGCCTGATCAGTTACTGATCAGGCTTTTTTCATATATTTAAGCAAACGAAACTATGGAAGGCAAAGATTTTAAAAGGTTTCCGGGCCTGAGGAGTAAACTCTATACAATAGTTTTTGGTACTGAGACCCCCGCAGGAAAACTTTTTGATGTTGTGCTATTGTGGGCCATTGTCGGTAGCATCCTGGTGGTGACATTTGAGAGTGTCAAAGAACTGAATGATCGGTTCGAATCAGCTTTTGCCGTATTTGAATGGGTTTTTACTATCTTATTTTCCATAGAATATTTGCTTCGGATATTTATTCTTAAGAAACCTTTAAAATATGTCTTCAGCTTCCTGGGGATTATCGATTTCCTGGCGTTGGTACCCACCTACCTTTCTCTATTTGTAACTGGTGGAGCTTATCTGGTCGTGATTAGAGCCATCAGGCTCCTGAGAATTTTTAGAATACTAAAACTGTCCAGGTATCTAAGTGAAGCTCAGATGTTGGGGAATGCCCTGGTTGCCAGTAAATACAAGCTATTTGTTTTCATCGGAACGGTACTTAGTGTAGTGTTGATTGTGGGTACACTCATGTATGTGATCGAGGGCGCTGAAAATGGATTCACCAGTATTCCCAGGAGTATCTATTGGTGTATCGTAACTATCACTACGGTCGGCTATGGAGACATAGCACCACATACAATTCTGGGTCAAATATTAGCTTCCGTCCTCATGCTAATGGGTTATGCGATTATCGCAGTACCTACAGGGATTGTCACCGGTGAACTAGTTAGAGAAAATACCAGGAAAGCAGCCATCAAACTCAGGAGCTGTCATAGTTGCGATACAGAGATCGATGACCCAAAGGCAAAATATTGCCAGGAGTGTGGCAACAAGCTACCATAAAAAAAGAGCTACTTGTAATAAGCAGCTCTTTAATATTCTAACTAGTCTATCACTATAAGAAAGGGACACTTACATGGATAGCACCATTTAGGGCAGATTCCAATTCGATAGTTTGTGTATTGTCATTTGGATCAGGAATTTTACCTAAAAACACATCAGTCGCATATATTGGTTTATATGTTTCAGGATTTTGAGTGTCGGTTGCTAAAACCCAACCAGTTGGGACAGAAGCTGATACACCCACATTGAGTGCTGTCACTTGTAAGCCAGATACCATGCTAATTTGATAGCCATGTTCTAAATCTGAACCCTTAATAATCTCATCATCAGTCATGTTACTTTCCAAAAAAGCTTTAGCACTGGAAGGTGAGGCGTTTATACTTGCAAGCAGTTGTGCTTTTGTTAAGCTAGCCGCTTCAGCCACTCCAGCAAATACCTCATTAGTCGGGAAGAAGGTTGTTAAAGTTGCCTCTTTGTCTTTAAGAAGAGATCTAAAGGATACACCGTCAGCTTCATCAGCTTTATCAATAATTGTCTCCAAGTCTGTAAAATCTGCTCCTAAAGTTATTGGTTGTGCTAAGGTGGCTAAGCTTGTTCCAATATCTGCAAATAGTACAGGGGGTATTAATATTGTTTCAACAACATGTACAACACCATTAGTTGCTTTTCTGTCTGCTTCAAGTATTTCAGAACCATCAGCATCTGAACCAGCCTCATTTATAAAACCATCAGAAGTAACTGTAATTGTTGAGCCTTCAGCTGATGAAGCAGAACCACCTAATAGATCAGCCTTTAACTTAGTACCAGATGCAAAATGAAAACTTAATACTTGGCCTATTTCTTCGGAGGCGATTAGTCCTAGATCATCAATTCCCAAAACTGTTCTCAATCGATCAAATGCTGCATTTTGTGGTGCGAATACCGTATAATTTGCACTTCCTGTAATGTATCCGTTAAGGGTTTCATCTTCTGAAATAAATCCATAGAACTCAGAAAGATTATCATCTCCCTCAATGATCTCTCCAGTAGTTTCAGTTGGTTCTGGTTCCTCATCATCATCCTTATTACAGCCTGCGAGTGCCATTACGCCCACAGCTACGACAGCCAGGACCAATGTTTTTATGTTTTCCTTTAATAAAAAGCGCTTTTTCATTTTTGTTGACGTTATGTTGTTATATAAAAATAATAAAAAAATATCATGTTATATTAAAATAATGCATAATAGGTAGTTAATAACAGCATCAGATTAAGAATAACATAATAACGACACCAACTGTTATTTATTCGTTGGAAAATTTCACCCTCCAGGATGATTTAGATCATCGCTTTGTTTGACCCTCCTCATGAAATAGTTCATACCGTTTTTGGACCTTAGTTATACCAAACCAATAGAATAAGGCCATGAAAACTGAATGGATCAACCCAACAAAAAAAGGCAAAAAACATGATGAGAATCTTCATGGAGCATTGAAGGCCAATGACTTACTTACACCTCCCGTTACCAAAAAGCTCTTTCAGGAGATGATGGATATAAAACGGGAACGGGCTGAACAGTATCAAAGTCAGACCCGATTGTTTATGACGATCGGACTGAGCTTAAGCTTACTGTTCTGCATTGTAGCCATCAACTGGAGGACATATGACAGCCAGGAGCTGGTAAACCTGGGACAATTAGACGCAGATTTTGAGGAAGTGATGGAAGTCCCACCCAGCGATCAGCCACCTCCACCACCACCAAAAATTGAGCAACCGGTAATTGTGGAAGTAGATGACAAGGAAGTTGTGCAGGAGATCAAATTGGATTTTGACGTGGAGATCCTGGAGGAGACTACAGTAGATGTAGTAATTTTTGATGCCCCCATGGAAGATGAGCAAGCTGATCAGATATTTCAGATTGTAGAGGATGTCCCGGTACCTAAAGGAGGACTGGAAGCATTTTATGCTTTCGTTGGAGATAATCTACGGTATCCACATCAGGCTATTCGAATGGGAGTTTCAGGAAATGTCTTTTTGAAGTTTGTTGTAGAAAAAGACGGCCGGCTTACAGATGTGCAAGTGCTGAAAGGAATAGGATCAGGTTGTGATGAAGAGGCAGTGAGAGTACTGGAATCCGCCCCTCCGTGGAATCCCGGGAAACAAAGGGGAAGACCTGTAAGGGTTTATATGGTTATTCCCATAAGATTTGTCCTGTTGGGAAAGTAAGTTGACTTTTTCCAGGTTTGGTAAGGTCCCGCTATTCGGCGGGACTTTTTATATATCTACTTTGCTGATCTTTTTATGTAACTCATTGATTTTCATCAATGCTGCTGAAGCATACCAGGGGTGGAGATCCATGATGAGCCTTCCTGCCTGAATCGCTGGGTCAGTGGCTGTAAGCGTCTGAGCTTCTTCTATTGTCTCTACTGCAAAGATATAAATACCTCTCACCTCACCGTCGTCAAGGAACGGGCCGGCCAACACAAGTTTACCCTCTTCGGCCATTCGCGTGATATTGTCCATGTGTGCCCTTTGAAGTCTGGCTGTTTCTGTTGAGTCCTGATCCCGGTTTGGACCTGCTTTGAGGTAAGCCAGTACATATTTTCGCATTCCGTAGTCATCGGCTCCCGTTTCAGCTGCCAGAAGTGAGTCATAAGCCATTTTGTTTACCGGGATCACCGCTTCGTTGGTTGTTTCTTTTGTCGAGCACCCTAAAAGGAGCCCAAACCCAAAAATCACTGGATATAGCTTCATAGGTCAGTTGATTTGCTTTTAATTTGAAGGATATTAAATGCGTTTATATTAAAAATAACTGCATCCGAATTAAATTCATATCAATATGATCAAAATATATCACAATCCACGTTGCAGAAAAAGTCGGGAGGCGCTTGAGTTGGTAAAAGACAAAGTGGGAGAACTGGAGATCATTGAGTATCTCAAAACACCACCCACTCCTGAAGAACTTCAGAAGGTAGTGGGACTATTGGGGATCAAACCTGAAAGTTTGGTGCGAAAGAATGAGTCTGTTTATAAAGAAAAATTTAAAGGACAATCACACACGGATTCGGAGTGGATCCAAATCCTTGTCAAGAATCCGAAGCTTATTGAGCGCCCCATAGTGATCAATGGGGATAAGGCCAGGGTGGGTAGACCCCCGGAAAACGTACTTGAAATTCTCTAACTACCCAAATAACCTGTTCCCGGGTGTTTTACCGGGACCCGGTCCTTGAACCATTGCATGGTCAGGAAGCTAAAAATAAATCCGGATGCTGCTGCCTCAATGAAGATGACTATTCCGATCCCATATTCATTGAGATACATCCCATGGGGTTCATTTTGACGGATCATCTCCATAAAGTTAGGACTGGAAAGTATAAAGATGAGCACAAAAGCCGCGAAGCTAACTGCTGTTGTCAGTGAGGTCAATACCCCTAAACTCATGCCTCGCAGGTAGCTGAAGTCTCGATCATGATGCTTTCTGTACGCCCTGATGGTCAGAAATACACCCGTAAACATGATGACCGCATTGAATCCACGAAGTTCATATTGGTGGATCAGCCCGACTGACTTCATGATCAGAAAATAGGCGATCAACAACGCTGTAATGGTCAGGCCATTTTTAAATGCTTTTTTTTCTATATATCCGGTATCCATGGCATGTTGTTTTTTAGGTTTTACCTTGTTACATAACTATATTAAGCGATTTTTAACGATAATAGTTTTATAAACATCCCGGAATCTATGAAAGCGCTTGTTTGTCACGAATTTGGCCCCATCAATCATTTGCGCTTTGGGGAAATGAAAACGCCCGCTATTACTTCTGAAGAGGTCTTGATTAAGGTGAGTTATTGTGGGGTTAATTTCCCGGACACCTTAATTGTAGAAGGAAAGTACCAGTTTAAGCCAGGGTTGCCCTTTGTGCCAGGAGGCGAGGTATCAGGGGTTGTGGAGCAGGTTGGGGACCAGGTAAAAGGCATTGAGCCGGGAGATAAGGTCATTGCTGCCATGGGTTGGGGCGGTTTTGCTGAATTTGCAGTAGCAAGAGCTCACAATACCTTTCATTTTCATTCAGAAGATGATCTCAAAAAGGGATCGGTAATTCTGGAAACATATGGTACTGCTATTCATGCCCTAATAGACCGTGCACGGCTTTCAAAAGGAGAGGTACTTGTGGTTTTAGGTGCCGCAGGAGGTACCGGAACTGCTGCTGTACAATTAGGTAAAGTTTTAGGTGCTACAGTGGTTGCGGTAGCTGGCTCTGAAGATAAGTTGGCTTTTGCGAAAGATGCAGGCGCCGATCATCTGATCAATTATCAAAAGACGGATCTTAAGGAAAGTCTTAAGGACCTTGGGGGTGTGGATATCGTGTTTGATCCGGTGGGTGGAAGTGCTTCTGAAGCAGCTTTTAGGGCTTTAAAACCAGGAGGTAGGCACCTGGTGGTAGGTTTTGCTTCTGGCAAGATCCCTAATTTACCATGGAATCTTCCCTTATTGAAGTCAGCCTCTATTGTGGGCGTTTTTTGGGGACATTTTTGGAGGAATCAACCTGATGCCAACAGGAAAAACATCGGACAATTGCTGAAGTGGTTGAATCAAAATGAGATTGATCCTCGAATTACAAAGACCTTTAAGCTAAGTGAAGGTGTCGAGGCACTCAACATGCTCAAGGAAAGAAAAGCATTGGGAAAGATTGTACTGCGCACCTAAAACCGCTGATTCATTCTGATCCCAACATAATAGTGACCCGTAGATTCCGTTGTTTCGGGGGACCTGATATAGCCGATAAATCCAAGATCAAACGATGGCCAACTCATCATGATGCCATATCGGTGCTGTATGATTTGTTTTTCGGGAGTTTTCACAAAAGATGATTCATCGCCCAGGAAGTTTCCTTCGATCGTGGCATTATAAAACACATATTCGTAGCCAGGTGCATAAAACACATAGAATTCACTCATTTCTGGTACAGGCATTAGTTTTTTGACGTTGCCAAGTTGGGCAGAATAGAACGAAGATCTGTTAATGGATAAAAACCGTCCAATACGAATGACTATTTCCTGTCGCACCCAATCGTTAGTGGTTCCAGCTGCTAGACTTGATTCACTGAGTATTTCCAGCTTTTCAATATTGAGTAACGAATGGCCATATTTTAAGGAAATAGTAGCCAATGGGCTGTCATTGATTTGATATTTCCAACCTTTTGGTGTGCCCAGGTTAAAGATCTGATGCCAGTAAGCATGCATTTTTCCCACCCTGCTCGAAGGTCCCATCCAGCCCAGTTCTACTTCCCACTTAAAGTATTTTCCTTTCTTGAAATAATATTCACTGGCAAAACTCGCTGAAATCTGACCAGCGTAAGGACGATCAAACAATTCTTCAAATCGCCAGGAAATGTTTTTGGGAGTGTAGATCCGATGGTTTAACTGAAAGCCATGAACGACTTTTCTGTGGGCTGAGGTGTCATGGACATAGCGAAATGAGGGGTAGATACCGCTGCTATAGTACTGATCTTTATAGAAGTTTAGCGTGAAGGCATCGTTCTCCACAACAAGTCTGGCCTCGTTTTTAAGGTACCTGGTGGATTGCCCGTTTAAATGAAATGCGCAAACGAGCACGATATAGGCGGTGATAAAGTAGCTTCGCATTAACCTTTCAAAAATAGAAATTTGACTGATGGATTTTGATTTTTTAAAGAAAAAATTGGATGAAAGAAAAAATTCAGGAAATCTAAGACAATTACCGGGCCAAACAGGTCTTATAGACTTTGTTTCCAATGATTACCTGGGATTGGCACGGAATGAGGAGCTTGCTGATACAATAAGAAAGCGGGAAAAAGAAGAATCCCCGTGGATTGGTGGTACGGGGAGCAGACTCCTGTCGGGCAACCATGACTATTACCCTAAGGTGGAAGATTACCTGAAATCCGTTTTTGAGGCGGAGAGCGTTTTGATTTTTAATTCAGGATATCATGCCAATCAGGCCCTGGTGTCTTCGGTAGCTCAAAAGGGAGATACCATCATTTATGATCAGCTTGCTCACGTTTGTCTGAAAGAAGGAGCCTGGCTTAGCAAAGCGGATACCATAGCTTTCAGACACAATGATATGGAGGACCTGGAACAGAAACTGGGCCAGGCCAGAGGAAGGAAATTTGTAGTAACTGAGACTGTCTTCTCCATGGATGGTGACATAGCTCCTCTCCAGGCGATTGTAGACCTTTGTGAGCAGTATGATGGGTACCTTATCGTGGATGAGGCTCATAGTACAGGGTCGTTCGGTAAAGACGGGTCCGGGCTTTTACAGAGCCTTATGCTTTCATCGAAGGTTTTTACCAGGGTATATACTTTTGGTAAAGCGATGGGGGTTCATGGAGCTTGTGTGGCTGGCAGTAAAATACTTATAGATTACCTGGTCAATTTTGGCCGACCATTTATATACACCACTTCCATGCCACCCATTAGCCTGATATCCATTGAAGAAAGCTTTAAATACCTTGCTTCGCACATTGAACTGCAGCAAGACTTACGAAGCAGGATCAGGTTGTTCAGGGAGCGGTTTACAGATTCCATCAGTGAGACAGCTATTCAACCTGTTTTAATTGGCTCCAACGAGAAAGCCAGGGAGGCTTCGTTGAAATTAGCAGGACAAGGGTTCGACGTAAGGCCCATTTTATCTCCTACTGTACAAAGAGGAAGCGAGCGGCTAAGGATCAGTTTACACACCTTCAATACCTCAGATCAGATTGATGAATTAACTTCGACCCTGAAAAATATTCTCTGATTTATGCGTGAAAATTACTTTGTGACAGCTATCGGGACAGATAGTGGAAAGACAGTTGTCAGTGCAATCATTGCTGAAATGCTAGGCGGAGACTACTGGAAACCGATCCAGGCCGGATATCCCCGAGATACCGATACGGTAAGAGAGCTGGTGTCAAACACCGGGTCTGAATTCCATCCCGAAGCCTATCTGCTAAATACACCTGCATCTCCTCATGCCTCTGCCCGGATCGATGGGGTAAATATTGATATTGAATCCATCAAACTGCCTCAAACAGAAAATACCCTGGTAATAGAAGGGGCTGGAGGATGCCTGGTTCCGCTAAACGATCAGGAGGTGATGGCCGATCTCATTCCGCAATTTAGGTCAAGGGTTGTCCTGGTCTCCAATTTGTACCTCGGCTCCATCAATCATACACTTTTGACGGCAGAATATTTACATAACAAAGGCTATTCTGTCAAGGGGATCATCTTCAATGGTGAGGAAAATGAAGAAAGTCAAAGGATCATTTTGAAAAAGACTCAACTTAGATTCTTGCTGCATGTGAAAAAAGAGCAAAGTATAGACAGGGAAATGATTTCCAAGTATGCTGAATTACTTTCAAACAACTGGTAAATGAACTGGCAGAAACTCGATCAGAAAAATATCTGGCACCCTTTTAGCCCACTCTCCGAAAAGCCTGTGATCCAGGTGAAAAAGGGGAGGGGGATCTATTTGCAAACGGTGGACAACCGCTGGATCATGGACTGTATTTCTTCATGGTGGGTTAATACACATGGACATGCGAATAAGCAAATATCTAGAGCCATTGCTAAACAATCGCGCAAGCTGGAGCAGGTGATTTTTGCAGGGTTTACGCATGAACCTGCTGTCAAGTTGTCTCAGTTGTTGCTTAACCTCCTACCTGAAAATCAATCCAAGTTGTTTTTCAGTGACGATGGGTCCACCTCTGTGGAGGTTGCATTGAAACTGGCTATCCAATATTGGAAGAATCAGGGAAAACCTCGTAAGCGGATTATTGCGATTGATGGAGCCTATCATGGAGATACTTTCGGGTCGATGTCCGTTGGTGAGCGTGGTCTTTTCAATCTTCCATTTTTTGATTTTCTTTTTGAAGTAGATTTTATTCCTTTCCCTGAGGGCGATGGTGCGAACAGTATCACCAAAATGAAAGAGCTGGCTTCTGAGGATACTGCGCTATTTATATTTGAGCCACTGGTACAGGGAGCCTCCGGAATGAGGATGTATGCTCCAGAAGTACTGGATGAACTGATGGGTATTGCCAGGTCAAAAGAGATCATCTGTGTTGCTGATGAAGTGATGACAGGATTTGGGAGAACAGGAAAGGTCTTTGCCTCTGATTATCTCAAACATCATCCGGACATCTTTTGCCTGTCAAAAGGAATTACCGGGGGTTTTCTGCCCATGGGTGTGACTACTGTTTCACAAACAATTACCCGGACCTTTGATGCCACAGAGTATTCAAAGACTTTCTTTCATGGACACTCCTACACAGCAAACCCGTTGGCTTGTGCAGCGGCGGTGGAGAGCTTGAAAATTCTCGTAAGTCAGAAGTGCAAAGATCAGATTGAGATGATTTGCAGGAGCCATGAGGAATTCGTATCTGACACCGAAGTACCTAAAACGATCAGCGAGATCAGGTCATTAGGCACCATCCTGCGAATAGAGTTGAAAGTAGATGATCCCGGATATGTGAGCATGATCAAAGAGCAGATCTATGATTTCTTTATGTCAAGGAATTTACTGCTGAGGCCGTTGGGGCATGTGATTTATGTGTTACCCCCCTATGTGATTGAGCCCAGAGAGTTGAAAAGCATTTACAAGGCTATCAATGAATTTATTGAAGAGTTGGAAAAGAATTAGTCTGTTTGTTTATTTAACTGAACTTATTTCAGAATGACTTTCATTTTTAGCGCAGGATACTTGACTCGGAGGATGCTTCTGGTTTTCCTCGGAATGCTTCTATTAACAACTTGTATCAGGCGTGAGGTTGAAAATACCATTAAACGTCCTCATATTATCATCATCCTTGCGGACGATTTAGGATATGGTGATCTTGCGGTTTACAACCCCGGATCTAAAATACCCACACCCAATCTCAATGCTTTGGCCGCCTCCGGGATGCGCTTCACTGATGCCCACAGCCCCAGCAGTGTGTGTACCCCAACGCGATATGGAATTTTGACGGGACGGTATGCCTGGAGAACGGCTTTGAAGAAAAGTGTACTTTGGGCATGGGATAAACCTTTGATTGAGGATGATCGGGAAACCCTTCCTAAAACCCTGAAAGGAGTGGGGTACCAGACTGCATGTATAGGTAAATGGCATCTGGGTTGGCGGTGGCCAGCGAAAACAGGAGGCTTCATCAATGATGACATTACCATTGGTGAGTATCAATTAAAAGGCAGGAATGAGCTGTGGCACAATATTGATTTCACCAAACAATTAGGTGGAGGACCATTAGCTGTAGGGTTTGATTATTATTTCGGGGATGATGTGCCCAATTTTGCTCCTTATGCATTCATTGAGAACGACAGGTTGCTGAATATTCCGGATACCATCAAACCAAATGGGATGTTTGGCGGTCCGGGCCCCATGGTTACTGGTTGGGATCTTGCAGAGGTGATGCCTGCTATTACCCAAAATGCAGTGAAGTATATCAGGGAACAGACATCGAAAGAAAGTCCTTTTTTTCTGTACTTTCCACTCACCGCTCCTCATACCCCAATTGCGCCTGCTGAAGAGTTTATTGGCAATAGTGCTGCAGGTCGTTACGGCGACTATGTGCATCAGGTGGATTATACTGTGGGACAGATCATTGAGGTATTGCAGCAGACAGGTCAATTAGATAACACGATCGTGGTATTTACTTCTGACAATGGGTCTCCCCAGCGCGATGGTGAAAATATGGCTGGAAAGGTAGGTGCTGTTAAGGCTTTTGGTCATGACCCAAGCTACCCGCTCAGAGGAACTAAATCTGATATCTGGGAGGGAGGACATCGTGTACCACTAATCATTTCATGGCCTGACCGAATTGGCGAAAATCAAGTCACCAATCATCTCTTTGGACTTAATGATCTATTAGCTACATTATCGGGTTTGATAGGTATTAAGGCTGAAGGTCAATTTGAGGACAGCATGGATTTCAGTGAAATCCTATTGACCCCTCATAATCAACCCATCCGGGATCATCTGATACACCATTCCATACAGGGGATGTTTTCAATCCGCAAAGGTCCCTGGAAACTCATCGCAGGAAGAGGTTCGGGAGGGTGGAGCGCCGATACCACTGAAAATGATACCCCTGGTCAACTGTACAACCTGGATGATGACCTTGGGGAGACAACTAATCTCTATAATGAATATCCTGAGATCGTTGAAGAACTACAGGCACTTTTAGAAAAATATCAGGACCAGGGTTATAGCAATTCCAGATTCACGGGATTGCATGCAGCAAAAGATTAGATACATGAGCAACATAAAGATGACAAGATTGCTAACCCGGAATATCAGCATGTGGATGTATTTTTTGATTGGTATTTGGTGTCTTGATTTATCTGCACAGGGTATCAAGGTTGAACCTGGAACTGTCAATATCACCTTAAACAAGGAGTTTCCGGCCATACCCTCAGGACCTTCTATCCTGCAAATCCCTGGCTATTTTGTATGGGGAGGGAGTGTGTTAAAAGGGGATGATGGCAAGTATCACATGATCTTTTCATTGTGGGAAAGCGGACCCGGAACGGAAAATTTTGTCAACAGCTGGGTTTTGGAATCGAAAATCGGGTATGCTGTTTCAGATTACCCTGACAGGGAATTTAAGTTTCAAAAAATAATCCTCAAGGGTGCACGCTATGAGGGAAATAGCTCAGCCTGGGATGCCCAAAGTGTACATAATCCACATCTGAAAAAATTCGGGGATACCTATTACCTCTACTATATTGGCACCAGGGATCCTGGCCCGCAAACTGATGATCCAAGGGCGAGTTCTTTAAACAAACGATCCAGGGCTCAGCAATCCCAGCATATCGGCGTGCTACAGTTTAAAAATTTTGAAGAGCTCCTCAATGGTCATTTTAAGAGGGCTAAAGAACCTTTACTGTCACCCAGGACCAGGGTCAAGCCTGACAATATCCTCTTTGGTTCAGCAGAGGGGACTGAAGTTAAGCCCGACAATATCATCGTTGTGAATCCTTCTGTGACTTATAATCCTAAAACCAACAAATACATGTTGTTTTTCAAAGGCAATTTATATGAGCCTGGTTGGAAAGGGGTTCATGGAGTTGCCATAGGTGACAACCCAAAAGGCCCTTTCGAACCATTGGATCAATTTATTTTTGACGTGCGGATGCCAGATGGTTCTTTGGCAAGTACTGAAGATCCATTCGTGTGGTATGCCAATAAATGGGATTGCTTTTTGGCGGTAGTTAAAGACTTTTCAGGTCAGCTGACCGGGCATAAGAATACGCTGGCATTGTTATCTTCAGGTGACGGTATTCACTGGCAGCTTCCAAGGAATCCTTTATTTATGAAGCGTGAATTGTACCTGCAAGAGGGCTCATCAATCGGTTTGAGCAGGCTGGAGCGCCCTCAGTTGTTGTTGGATGATAATGGAGTGCCTCAGGTGATGTATGCTGCTTGTGCAATTGAGAATCCAAATCAAAAAAATGATGGCAGCACCTTCAATGTCCACATTCCTTTGGCTGTTTCAGATACGAAATGACAATTAAATAATAGACGACAAGCAGCTGTCTCATAGGTTTTGCTGAGCGTTTTAATAAAACATTAGCAATTTCGTGATGGTACAGGAAGGCTGGGTTGTCGTTCATGGTTTAATTTGCACTAAATAATAAAGCAATTCAATGAGCATAGAAATCCCCAACATCTGGAACAAAGAAAAAGAGAAGTCCTTCAATGGTGATCAGGTAGATCTACTGATATACCGGTCCAACCTGTTAGGTTCAGACCTCAGAGTGACGAACTACGGTGGTGGAAATACATCCTGCAAGACGGTCGAAAAAGATCCGTTAACTGGTGAAGAAACAGAAATTATGTGGGTAAAGGGTTCCGGAGGAGATATTGGAACGCTTAAAAGAGATGGTTTGGCTGGTCTTTATATGGATCGGTTACTTAATCTTAAAAATATTTACCGGGGTCTGGAACATGAAGATGAAATGGTAGCGCTTTTCAATCATTGCATTTATGATTTGGATTCGAGGGCTCCGTCTATTGATACTCCATTGCATGCATTCCTACCGTTTAAGCATGTGGATCATGTCCATGCCGATTCTCTGATTGCCATAGCGGCGTCAAAAGAGGGGGAAAAGATCACTCAGGAATTGTTTAACGGGGAACTTTCATGGGTGCCCTGGCAGCGTCCTGGATTTGATCTTGGCCTCCAACTCAAGAAATCCCTGGATGAAAACCCGGGAATCAGAGGTATTGTGTTAGGTGGACACGGACTGTTCACCTGGGGTGATACGGCTGAGGAGTGTTATAAAAACACTTTGGATGTCATCAACAAAGCTGCGGTTTATCTGGATAAACATTATGGTAAATCACGACCTGTTTTTGGAGGGGAAAAGCTTAAAAGCCTGCAAGATGACAAGAGAAAGGATCAGGCTGCCGCTTTATCACCCATCCTGCGTGGACTGGCAAGCAGTCATTCGCGCATGGTTGGTCATTTTACCGATGACAGCCGGGTACTTGAATTTATCAATAGCAAGGATCTGGATAAATTAGCACCATTGGGCACCAGCTGCCCGGATCATTTCCTGAGAACAAAAATTAAGCCGTTGGTTCTTGATCTTCCGGCGGATCAGGATCTGAGCGATAGTCAGAAGATCAAAGATCAGTTGGAAAAGGCTTTTGCAGATTATCGTGAGGATTATAAAAACTATTACGAGACCCACAAAAGGTCAAACAGTCCTGCCATGAGGGATCCAAATCCTGTGGTAATACTTTGGCCTGGTGTGGGAATGTTCACCTATGCAAAGAATAAGCAAACAGCCAGAGTGGCTGCGGAATTTTATATCAATGCCATCAATGTGATGAAGGGGGCCGAAGCGATATCAAGCTATGTGTCACTGCCATTGCAGGAAGCCTTTGATATTGAATACTGGTTGCTGGAAGAAGCTAAGCTTCAGCGAATGCCGAAAGAAAAGCCTTTGTCTAGAAAAGTAGCGTTGGTTACAGGCTCCGGAGGAGGAATTGGTAAAGCCATCGGGGATAAGCTAATAGCGGAGGGAGCAGCTGTAATCTTCAGCGACATCCGTCAGGATCTTTTAGACGGGATTAAAAACGAATACTCTTCTGATCAGGCATTCTTTACAACACTAAATGTAATTGACTCAAAGTCAATCAGTGAGGCATTTAAACAATGCAACCTGGCCTTTGGCGGGGTCGATATCCTGGTGAATTGCGCTGGACTGGCTTTGTCTAAACCTTTGTTGGATCATACTGAAGAGGACTGGGACAAGCTGAATGACATCCTCGCAAAGGGACAATTCCTGATGAGCAAGGAAGCTGCGAAAATCCTGAAAGCTCAGGGGCTTGGTGGGGATATTGTCAATATTGTTAGTAAAAATGCTTTGGTGTCAGGACCAAACAATGTGGCATATGGTACCGCCAAAGCTGCTCAGGCACATATGAGTAGGTTGCTGGCAGCAGAATTAGGTCCTGATAAAATCAGGGTGAACATGGTGAATCCCGATGCTGTGATCAGAAACAGTAATATCTGGGAATCTGGCTGGGCCGCCGGAAGGGCGAAAGCTTATGGTATTACTGTAGATGAATTGCCTGCATATTATGCCAAGCGTACATTGTTAAATGAAGAGCTCCTGGTAGAAGACATTGCCAATGGAGTGTTTGTATTTGTAAGTGGTATGCTGTCTAAATCGACCGGGAACGTTCTGAATGTGGATGGCGGTGTAGCAGCAGCCTTTGTAAGATAGCTATAGCTTCAGAGGTAAACTAAATGCCAAAACCCGTCTGACCGACGGGTTTTTTTGTTTTCTATCCTGATGTCCGAATACGGACTTTCACCCTCTTTGATACCACCCTTCGCTCCCGGGAAGGTCGCTCACCGCCATTGTCAATAGTCCAGCACACCTATAGAAGCCATCACCCGTACAGAGTCAACTCCACTATATCGAAAGTTTGTAATTGATGAGATATCTTCAAACACTTGAGCGCTTGCTGATGTATAGCATATTAAATAAATCAATTTGATGATAAGCCTCATTCATTAAATTATTTCATTATTCTTCCAATTCATTATTTAAAGATTCTTTCTCTCGGTTTTTTCCCCACTAAATATCAGTGGGTAATCATTATTCCTGGTAATGATGAAATGAGGCCTTCCGGATAACAAAATTTTTATGATATTCTGACAAAAGCCCTCCACAAAAAATCCACTGATCGATGGCTTGAGGGCTTCGAATTGAAATCCACTTTTTCCAACCAAAATTGATCCATAAGAAGCATTGAGATCTCCCCGGATGGGGTCCCCTGAATTGGTGTTGCCAACAAGTATCAGGTCAGAAATATCATCATCATTGAGATCTATCACCTCAAAATCTGTAATGCTGGAGAATTGTGCACTGACAGGGAGATCATGTCTAATCAGCTTTGAACCCGTGTTTTCAAGGATAAATGAAGCTAGTTCAGTCACCTTTTCGTGATGAGACCCTTCAATTTCTTCCTCAGTGAATGACTCTTCGAAGGTAGCTTTCGCAAATTCATCAAACCGCTGAAATCTACCCTTGGCACCATTGATCTGACTGATCAACTGGTCCCTGTAAAACGAGATAAATCGCTCACCCTGGTTATAATGGGTCATAATAGGGTCCATAGAACCAGTATTGTCAAAATCTTTGGCAAAGATCTCAATGGGCTCATCAACGGTAGCCTGATAATAGGTGTTCCTTCCATGGTTTCCCACCAGGATATCCTGAAAACCATTACCGTCCAGGTCTGCCAGCTCTACGCTGTGATACCATCCAGTAGCCTGATCTAACTGGTAGTCAGATGTGCTTTCAATTAACTTACCAGAACCATCGTTCATGAAAACAGCTACAGGCATCCATTCTCCAACAATGACCAGGTCTGGCTTTTGATCATTGTTCAGGTCACCCCAAGAAGCATCCCGTACCATTCCCAGGCTTAACAATTCTGGAGCAAAATCATTGGTTTGATCTTTGAATACACCTCTTTTATTGATCAGGATGGTGCTTTTTGGGCTTAGTGGATAGCGTCTTGGAATGAGATATCCTCCAACAAACAGGTCAATGTCTCCATCCTGATCCAGATCAATAGGTTGTGCCGTGCTACCGGATTCGGTCATATCAGGTAATAACCCATCCGACAATTCAAAATTTCCCTGACCATCATTCAGGTATAATCTATCCTGATAATTCTTGTGATTTTTGCTCCATCTACTACCACCGCTAACGATGTAGATATCATTATCACCATCCTGTTCGGAATCAAATATGACTATGCTTCGATCTTCGAATACCGAGTCTCCTGGTAGCACAGAGAACTCAAAATTCCCATTTATTTGAAACCCAATTATTGTTGGTTTGCCGTAGTCACTGCCCATTACAATATCATCGAGTCCATCTCCATTGAGATCACCTACCGCAGCATATGGACCCATCTGACTGAGTTGATGAGGCAGCATGGGGGTATCCTTGAAGTCGTCATAACCATCTTCATGATGGACAAGGCTCGACAGGTTGGTGTTTTCATCTTTATTAAACAGCATATAATTGGAAGTGGTGATTTCTCCGACTTCACCAACCTGAATCCGTTCTCCGGTTATTTGAGCAGAATGGCTATTGATCGTAAAAGTTTGATCAGCTTCTACATGGGTAAGCAAACTGACTTTATTATCTGGCCAGATGACCTGAATTGAATCGATGACGGTGTTCGTACCAGTTCCGAAGTGAAGTGTTGGCTCAACGGTAGATTTGTATCCTCTGTATGGATTGTACTCTAAATACTGCCTGCTACCACCAGTACTAAGAATGACTTTTGATCCAAGGGTGAGTTGATCTGATTCAAGTTTAACTCTGACGAAGTGACTGGAATCCCCTTTAGATTGGAGGAGGCGGTTTTCTAATAAATAGGCAGGATCATCAATGTTGTTGGTGACGATGTCGAGATCTCCATCATTGTCCAGGTCGGCATAAATGGCTCCATTGCTAAACCCGGGAATATCAAGACCCCATTCTTTTGTGAAATCGGAAAATGTAAGGTCCTGATTGTTTTTGAAAATGAAATTTGACAATTTCACCTCTTCCAGCTTATCCAGGGCGCCCTTTAGGTTTTCTTTTCGTCTTGCTTTTTTAGCCTCTTCCGTACCAAACATATTCTGAGCCGACTGCTGACTATAGACGATATAGTCCATATTGGTAATGTCTTTCCGGTATCCGTTGGCAATAAACAGATCTTTATGTCCATCGTTGTCAAAGTCAGCAAATAAGGGAGCCCAGCTCCAGTCGGTTCTGAAGATCCCTGCCAGGTAACCGATCTCGCTGAACTTTAGCCTGCCATCAGGAAACCTTCCCTGGTTGAGCTGAAGGGTATTACGCATGTATTGATCGCCAAAACCAAATTCCCTGCGCATCTGTTGCTTGTCATAGTTTCCACTGGCGATCATCATTTTTTCCCGGTAGTTACCCTCAGGAAGCATGTCCAACACCACAATGTCAGGCAACATATCATTGTTGTAGTCCGCCACATCCACGCCCATGCCATTGTGTGTCTGCAGTTTGAGGTATTCGTTGGCCATATCTTTATAAGTTCCGTTCCCCTGGTTGATCCAGATCAGATCATTGGAAACGAAGTCATTGGCTACATAAATGTCTGGCCAGCCGTCCTGGTTGATATCAGAGATGCAGACTCCCAGGCCCCAACCTTCGATGAGAATCCCTGCCTCTTCATTCACATTGGAAAAGGTCCCGTCACCATTGTTGCGATACAACCTGTCATTGCTTGCTGCTGATCCATCGGTGATCTTTTGGCGCAGGTTGTTTCTATTATATGTTTCCAGTGCGTTGGTAAGCAGATATACATCCAGGTCATTGTCTTTGTCATAATCAAAAAATGCCGCCATGGTGCTGTAACCAGGATCTGCCAGTCCATAAGATTTCGCTAGGTCTTCAAAAACTGGAATGCCATTTTCGTCGAGTCCCTGATTAATAAAAAAGTAATTTTCTCTGGATTTACCCAATTCCTCCGGGCCAGCAACACAGACATAGATATCCAGCCACCCGTCCTGGTTGATGTCCACCATTGAAACACCGGTTCCCCATCTATCTGTGGAGGTTTTTGATTGATCTGTGATATCCTTAAACTTAAGCTGACCTTCATTAAGGTAAAGTTTTCCTGAAACAAAGTTCCCGGCAAAATACAGGTCGATCAATCCATCATTATTCACATCGCCAGCTGCTACCCCGGCTCCATTATACATGTATTCAAAATCCAGCACATTGAAGGTGTCTGACAGGTGTGGCTCTATCTCATTGTTAAACTGAATGCCTGTTTGTGAAGGCGGCAAATTTCGGAAAAGCGTGTTTTCCGAGCAGCTAGCAATGAGGTATACTGAAACCAGGAGTAATAGGGTTGGGTTTTTCATTGGGCGGGTCATTTAAAATGTGATGACGGGTTAATTTTTACCATCATCTCTTAACTCGGACAAGGCTTCTTTTTTCATTTGGACATTTTCCAAAATAAACTGTGCCACTTTTTTACCTTGCTCCACACCATTGACGCAGGCTGGTAAGTAATGGATCCCACCATACATTCTGCTGATTGCAGCTTCATCCGAGGCATCGTAAAACGAATCAAATTCCCGAATAGGTAATCCGAATTCTACTTCAGTACTGTCTAGAAAAGCAAAATTGTCTCCAAGCATATAGGTCAGTGATTCTGCCGCAGCTCTTGAAATCACCGAGTGTCCGGAAGTGTACTCCGGAAATGCTGGTGTTTGCAGCAAAGGTCTCCATTCTTTGTCCAGATACTTGTTGATATAGGTTTCTGGCCGGATGAGGCTACTGCGGTATTTTTCGTCCCAGCAGCTGATAAATGCATCATTCAAACAGACAGCTGTCAATGCGAAAACAGCACTTCGATCCATAAAGGGCAACCCCTCTTTTTCTGTGGCGATTGAAGCAATGGAGATCCAGTGACCTCCGGGGGATATTTTTTGGGTGTAAAACATGACATGCCCCTTGGTAAATGAGATATTTGGATTACAATCCCAGAACTTGGCGATTTCCAGGTGTTCATCAGTTGCGTACTTCACAGCATCATAAACTTCTTTTGCTTCAATAAAAAACTGTGATGAAGTTAGCGTGTCAAAACTGGTGGGAGGTGGGGGTGGAAATTGCTGCGCCGAATCAAGCACCATGGTACGGATTGTGTTCCAGTGGGGTTCGATAGCGGGCATATAATCCGGTGGAGTGGGCTTCCATTTTCCAGGCTTATCGAGCAAGTTATATCTGGTCAGTGCTTC
This sequence comes from Cyclobacteriaceae bacterium, assembly GCA_965228595.1. Taxonomy (GTDB): domain Bacteria; phylum Bacteroidota; class Bacteroidia; order Cytophagales; family Cyclobacteriaceae; genus UBA7330. Next base: position 4,068,625 of record OZ245828.1, read on the forward strand.
CCTGTCCTTATAACCATCTTTTGATGCCCAGGAAATAATGTGATCAGCTACTTGATTTCCATAGGTTACAGAAGCTTCGAAGACCTTGCTTGAAATTCCAATCTTTTTTACCTGTTGCAGGAAATTATCTTCATAACCTTGCATGGCCTCTTTATCGAAGACAAGTGTCCTGCCGGTTTTAGAAAAGGCAATAATACTGGCAAGTGGGTAATAGATATTTTCATTATCGGGTTGAGGTATTTCACTCAAAGCGTTTAATTGGCCTGCCAGGGTGAGGTAATTATCTGATTGACTGACCGAAGCCTCATAGGCAGCAACATTGGCATAGGCATAAATCCTGCTGGCAACCGGTGGAGTGAAAATATCACTGATGATGACATTTGTCAGATTTTTGTTCCAGACATTGAGCTGTGATTGGAAAAAGTCATCCAGTGCCTCCTGATTGTGGGAAGGCTGACAGCTGCTGAATAGGATAATAATGAAGACGAAAATGCTATATTCGGTGATCCTTCTCATTCCGATTTGAAATAAATTAATTTTAAACCTCGTAGATTCAAATTTAATAAATTATGAAGGTAAAAAGCCTATATAATTGACTAAGGTTCAGGTTGTTTGCGAACTCAATCCATTATTTCAAATATAAAAAGAAATGCCAGGGGGAAACCCCAAATAAGAAACTTGTTTGATTAAGATAGTTATGAGTAAATCCATCTTGCTTGCCTTGTTTGTTACAGTCATTATTGGGTGTTCCACAGTTTCGCAAGACGCTGAAATAAAAAGGTATGAATTTGAACACCCCAGCATGGGTAGTTTATTCAGGGTGGTGGTCTATGCCAACGATTCAGCCAGGGTATCTACATTGGTGGAAGCCTCCTTTCAAGAACTGGATTCCTTAAATATGATCATGAGTGATTATATCCCCACCAGTGAATTGATGCGTTTATCCCGGAGCTCCGGGACTGGTAAATATGTCTCTGTAAGTGAGGATTTAATGGAGATATTAAAGATGAGCGAATATTGGTATTCCTGGTCGGCGGGTCTCTTCGATGTGACCATTGGTCCAATCACCCAGCTGTGGAGAAGGGCAAAACGACAGGGTCAGCTTCCAAAGAAGCAGCATTTCGATGGAGCGATGTCTTCAGTTGGATTTAAGTATTTAAAGATTGACGATGAAGGAGTGCTTCTGGAAAAGCCCAATATGCAACTGGATCTGGGTGGTATCGCCAAAGGATATGCAGTAGATATGATATTTGAAAGCTTAAGGAACAACGAGTATACGCAGTGTTTGGTAGATGGGGCGGGAGACCTGAGGGTAGGAGAGGCACCCCCTGGAAAAGATGGTTGGGAGATCGCCATTAACACTTATGTTGGAAAAGATTCTACCATGTTTATTTCAAATCAGGCAGTAGCTACTTCTGGCGACTTCTATCGAAACCTTCAAATTGACGGCAAGTCTTATTCTCACATTATTGATCCATTTACTGGATATGGAATCACTGCTTCCAGAGCGGTTACAGTCGTGGCTGAGGATTGCACAACCGCTGATGTCTTAGCTTCAATATTTAGCGTAGCCGGTCCGTATGAACGTATATTGAATGGTAAAATTCCGGAGAACAGCTACATTACAATCTATGAGAAGGAGGGGGAGAAAACGGAAGTATTCGCCATTGGAACAAAAAAACCGCAAAGCGATCATTGAGATCACCCTGCGGTCTTACAAATGTTTTAGGATAGCTTAAAGCACCTGAGTAACTCCCGGAGTTGGAATTGGATACATTCCATTCTCATCTGGCATTACCGGAGGATTGACATCCCATCCAAATTTATCCGGTACTAAAACATCATTGGAATTCAGGGCATCTTCCCAGGTGATTATCTGACCTGAATAAGTGGCCATTCTACCCATGAGTGCTGTCAAAGTGCTTTTTGCACCATTTTCAAGGTCATTGATCTGTCCTCCACTCACTATAGAAGCGAACAATTTGTCATGCTCAGCCTGGTAAGGGTTTGGATCATCCTGGTTTCTGTGTTTCCAGATAATTTTTCCTTTCAGGTCATAGATGGTTCCGTTTCCATCCGCACGCCCTTTGGTTCCAGCCAGGCTTTCACCTACTTTGTTCCATGTATTTTTAATGTGTCGGCATTGGCTGTTGAGCAATGTGCCATCTTCGTATTCGAATTCTACAAAGTGATGGTCGAAGATCTCCCCATGGTCGACGCCATTTCGTACCTCTCTACCACCCATGCCCTGTGCTTTTACCGGGTAAGCATTTTTAGCCCAGTTGATCACGTCAATATTGTGAATGTGTTGCTCGTTGATGTGGTCTCCACACAGCCAGTTGAAGTAATACCAGTTTCTCATCTGATATTCCATCTCAGTCTGGCCAGCCTGTCGAGGTCGTACCCAAACTCCACCACTGTTCCAGTAAGCCTGAGCAGATGTGATGTCACCAATCTCACCACCGTGAACCCGTTTCATAAGCTCCAGGTATGAGTTCTGATAATGTCTTTGCAGACCAACAACCACGTTGAGGTTCTTTTGATTAGCTACCTCTACAAGCTCCAATACTTTCCTTACACCAGCAGCGTCTGTAGCCAATGGTTTTTCAGTAAACACATGTTTGTTTTGAGAGATCGCATATTCCAGGTGAATAGGTCGGAAACCCGGAGGGGTAGTAAGAATAACTACATCGGCCAGATCGATGGCTTCTTTGTATGCATCAAAACCAACAAATTTGTTCTTTTCTTTTACATTGACTCGCTTTTTGTCTTCCACCTTTTCAAGGATGTTGGTATAGCTGGTATCCAATCGATCCCTAAAGGCTTCTGCCATAGCCACCAACTCCACATTTTCTTTCACACTAAGTGCTTGAACGGCGGCACCTGTTCCTCTTCCTCCGCATCCGACCAAAGCAATTTTGAGTTTTCCTCCGGCAGCGCTGTTAGCGGCAGACTGGAAGGGAAGACCTCCTACCATGATTCCGCCAGCAACTGCCGCAGATCCTTTCACAAAATGTCTTCGGGTTACATTGTTGTCTTTCATTTGTATGTTGATTTTAATTTTTGATTGTTCGCATGGAATGCCCAGGTTGGTGGTCATTGCATGAGTATTTTTGTTCCTATAAAATTAGCAAATTTTAGCTTTCATCAAGGTTGATGGCCCAAAAAGCTGCCTGCTCTTCCGGTGTAGGCTGATCAAAGGGTTTCACAATCCTGAATCCGACAAAGGGTGAATCAGTATTCCACCAAAAACTCTTGGGTATTTGAGGGTCTCTTCCTTTCCATCTTTCAGGGTCTGTTGGTATCCGTGAAGCACATCTCAAGCGATCCGGATCATCATCATAGGACCCGCCTTTTACTGTTCTTGGATAAAGACCCCTTGGCTTGATCCATGGATTGTCTACAGGATCTCCTTCAATCACCGACAGGAAGTCAGGAAGATAATAATCCAACGTCCACTCAGCTACATTACCACTCATGTCATAAAGACCAAAAGCATTAGGCTCAAGCTTGCCCACAGGGTGGTAAGCATACTGGGCATTCTCATAACTCCACCCGTACTTGTCCAACTCCTCCACTTCGTTTCCAAAGTAATACGCTGTTTCACTACCTGCTCTGCATGCATATTCCCATTCTGCTTCGGTAGGCAAACGATAGAATTCTCCTGTTTTGAGTGAAAGCCACTTACAAAACATCAGCGCTGAAAAATGGGTCATACTTCCGGCAGGATATCCATATTTCCCCATACCAAATGAAGGATCCTCATAAGGAGGACTAGGTCGGGTGATCGCATCGGCAATAGCCTGATCTTCCGTAGTGGCCGTGGGGTCATTCTTGTCCTGCTTCTTCATGAAAGCCTCAAACTGCCCCCAGGTGATCTCATACTTACCCATCCAAAATCCATCCACCTTGACCAACCGCTGTGGTCCTTCATCGTCATCTCTTTTCGCTTCTGTTTCAGGGCTTCCCATCTTGAAGGTGCCACCCTGAATAGGGACCATCTCAATAGATTGATCGCTTCCCGGGATGTCCTGACTAAATGGTTCTTGCTGTCCGAAAACTGAAAAGGACAGAAAAAAACATACGTATACTATCCAACTGCTTCGCATCTTAAATTCCTTTATTAATTGGTTTATTTGGTATTATTTAATAGTAAGTCAAATTCAATGGTTACCTCTTCACCGGTTTTGATCTGGCCGAACATTGCTGATGGAGGAACCATCTCATAAGTAGTCATATTGATCTTTTTTGAGGCAAAAAACTTCAACTGATTGTTGGCCAATCTTTCACCATCAATATCTATTGTGATGGATTCGGTGTGACCTGCCATGGTGAGATCACCATTAACGATCAACTTAAATTTACCTTCTTTAGTGACTTCCTTCAACTGATCCGATTTTACCACGAATGTGATCTCCGGGTTGGTTTCATATTTGAAAGCGTTATGCGTTTTGTTATTCATGGCATCACCTCTTTCACTATAGAGACTGGTTACCGGAATTACCAGTTTCACATCATTTACGATGCTTCCCGATGTGGGGAATTTCTTTGCAGTCACCTCTGATTTAAAAATGTAGGTTCCCTGTACGGTTTTTGTCTCACTTGTCCAGTCGTGCAGGGTAGATGTCCCTTTTACCGTTACTTTACTGGAGGGGTCGACGGTGTAACTTGATTGACCAAATGAAATTTGGCAAAAAAATGCTACGGCAATAGATAAAAATAGCTTCTTCACTGTTCATTCAATTTTTGAGGTCCCAAATATAAGTATCACGATTTAAATACAATCCTTTAATTTTCAGGGTTTAAAGTGAATGACTATCTAAGATATCAACGAAAAACCCGGCAATTATATGAGATCCATTCTAACACTGTTGATCTTCTGCGCAACAACCCCTCTTCTTTTCGCACAAAAGACTGAGACTGTCACATACAAACAACTCGATACCATCTCGCTTGAAATTCGCGTTCTTTACCCTAAAGATCATGCCAAAACTGATCAAAGGCCGGCAGCGGTATTCTATTTTGGTGGTGGCTGGGTAGGCGGAACCATCAATCATTTTCAGCCTCAGGCTGAGCTGTTGATTTCTAAAGGGATGGTTTGTTTTCTGGTGGAGTACAGGACCAGAAAGAGTCATGAGACCACTCCTGTGGAGTCGCTCAAAGATGCAAAATCAGCGATGCGATATGTGAGGGAAAATGCTGCTCAATTTGGGATTGATCCTCAAAAAATTGCAGCGGGTGGAGGATCAGCGGGTGGTCACCTGGCAGCTGCTACAGCTTTCATAGATGGGTATAATGAGGTCACTGATAATCTGAGCACCGGGGCTGTTCCAAATGCTTTACTTTTATTTAATCCGGTCATTGACAATGGCCCGGGTGGCTACGGATATGAACGTGTCGGCAATTATTATAAAGACTTTTCGCCGCTTCATAATATCAGGCCCGGGGCTCCGCCAACCTTATTTCTATTGGGGACTAAGGATGCCCTGATCCCGGTGGAGACCGCTGAATATTATCAGAGGGTGATGGAAAAAGTAGGCAGCCGGTGTGACCTGATTCTATATGAGGGTCAGACACATGGTTTCTTCAATCCAAATCATCCTGAGTATCATCAGAAAACCTTAAATGCCATGGTAGATTTTCTGGTTTCGATAGGTTACCTGAAAAAAGATTAAGGATCAACTCAAATCTTGTGATATTCCAAGTATTTGATTGAAAGACATGGTTTTATTAAATAACTTTGAATTATTGTGCAAAAAACCTGGATGAAATTCGAATTTGTTAGTTTCTCTGTGCTTCTGCTACTCATGATGGCGAGCTGCTCCAGCAGAAAAATAGATTTCAATACTGAAGTACGCCCCATCTTTAACAATAAGTGTATTTCGTGCCATGGTGGAGTAAAGCAATCCGGAGGATTTGGACTTGTATTCAGAGAAAATGCCCTGGCTAAGACTACCAATGATAAATATGCCATCGTCCCGGGGAAACCAGAAAAAAGTGAGCTAATTGCGCGGATCAAACACCATGATCCGGAAATGCGAATGCCCCTGGATGCCGAACCTTTGAAAGAAGAGGAAATCAAAATTTTGACCGAATGGATTGAGCAGGGAGCGGAATGGGAAGAGCATTGGGCTTACCTGCTTCCCGAAGAACCTGAAATTCCCCAAATTGATCATGACTGGGGTGTTAATCCAGTGGATAAGTTCACCCTGGAAAAAATGCTCGAAAATGATTTGGCACCATCTGCGGAAGCAAACAAATATGATCTTATCCGAAGGGTATCCCTAGACCTGATTGGGCTACCACCAACACTGGAAGAGGTTGATCAATTTGTGAATGACCAGTCTGAAAATAGCTATGAAAAATTGGTAGACAGGTTATTAGCTTCCCCACAGTTTGGGGAGCATTGGGCTACCATGTGGCTCGATCTGGCCAGGTACGCAGATTCCAGAGGCTATGAAAAGGATTCATTCCGGAGCATCTGGATGTTCAGGGATTGGGTGGTCCGGGCTTTTAATGAAGACAAACCCTTTGATGAGTTCACCGTTGAGCAATTGGCTGGAGATCTGTTGCCGGACCCGACCATTGATCAGCTGGTGGCGACTGGATTTCACAGAAACACATTAAATAACGATGAAGGAGGTACGTTCAACGAGGAATATCGAATTGCCCAGGTGATTGACCGGGTAAACACCACCTGGGAGGTATGGCAAGCGTCCACCATGGGATGTGTTCAGTGTCACAGCCACCCTTACGATCCCATCAAGATGAAAGATTTTTATCGGTCCATGGCCTTTTTCAATAATACTGCTGACTGGGATGTGGGAACGGAATTTCCTGTTCTCAAAGATTTGAAAGAAGAGGATGAGCTGAAACTTGTGCAACTAAAGGATTGGATAGCTACCTATGGGTCCCCCGATCTGGCCGAAGAGGTGAAGCATAAAATTCTTACGGGAACACCACGGATCATTCACGAGGATTACACAGATACAACAGGAGCGGTACATCAAAACAGAGGAGATCAGGATTTCATGGAAGTCTTTGATGGTTCTTCTATTTCGGTCAGTGATATTGATCTGACGGGCAAAGGCTACCTTGTGTTTTTCTTCAGACAGCGTGATGAAACTGGCAAAGTTGTAGTAACGGCCAATGGCAAGGAGATTGGTCGTGAAGATCTCGAAAGATCAGGGTCATTCACACAGATGGTGATTGATCTGGAGCCATATAAGGGTGTAGCTGAATTGACTTTACATTTTAGCAGTAATCATGAAAATTACCGAACATATACTGATGGTTTCTTCCTGGTGGATGAGCTGCCGGGAAAAGGTGAAGCTGGATATGAGGAGCGCGTGGCCGAGCTAAAAGCCCTGTTTCAGGCTGATCCGGAAAATACTACCTTGATCATGCAGGATAAACCGGATCGGTTTCAACGTGTGACCAGGGTTTTTCACCGGGGTAGCTGGCAGGAGCAGGAGGAGGCTGTGGAACCGGCGGTGCCGGCTTCTTTAAGAGATGACAGTACTCAATTGAAAAACAGACTTGATCTGGCCAAATGGCTGGTGAGTGATGAAAATCCTTTGACAGCCCGGGTGATGGTTAATCGTTTTTGGTCAAAGCTATTCGGTGTGGGAATTGTGGAGACAGTGGAGGACTTTGGTACGATTGGAGCAAATCCTACACATCCGGAGTTGTTAGACTGGCTGGCCCTACGGTTTTCTGATGATTACAAGTGGAGTATGAAAAAGCTTGTGAAGACCATTGTAATGTCTGCTACCTACCGTCAAACATCAGTAGTGAGTGAGTTGGCCAAAGCCAATGACCCAAACAATGTGTGGTTGTCATTTAGTCCAAGGACAAGGTTGTCTGCGGAGCAACTCAGGGATCAAACACTAGCCGTTACTGGCTTGCTCAGTGATAAGATGTATGGTCCCAGTGTGATGCCCTATCAACCGGAGGGGATATGGAATGTGGTCTACAGTGGCAATAAATGGGTGGTCAGCGATGGCGAAGATGCGTACCGAAGAGGGTTGTACACCTTCCTGAGGAGGTCTGCAGCGTATCCGTCTTTTATCACTTTCGATGCCAGCAGCAGAGATGTTTGTGTTTCCAGAAGGATCAATACCAATACGCCATTACAAGCACTTACCACCTTGAATGACCCGGCGTATGTAGAGGCAGCCACCCATCTGGCGAAGGAGATCACTCAATTAGAAGTAGATGATGAAAAGAAATTAAAACTGGCCTATCAGCGGGTAATGTGCAAGCCGCCATCATCAGAGAAACTGAATTTATTGAAAACATTATATAAAGAAATGCATGTCCAGTATACCAATGACAGAGCTGCTGCGGTTGAATTGGTGGGTGAACCGGATGCAAAGAAAGCGGCCATGGTCATTGTGGCCAATACCTTACTGAACATGGATGAATTTATCGTGAAAAGCTAAGACAATGGATCACTTTAACGAAGCCAGACGAAAATATTTAGAGTTTACAACCCGGAGGCATTTTCTCAAGAAATGCAGCACTGGAATGGGAATGTTAGCTTTCGGCTCCCTCATGGGCATGGATAAGATGGCAGGTCTTGAAACCGATGGGGTTGTTCCTCATTTTGCACCTAAGGCTAAGCGCGTAATTTACCTGCATATGGCCGGGGCACCATCTCAGCTGGAACTGTTTGATTACAAACCTGTTCTGGAAAAGCTGAATGGACAGGATTGCCCACCCTCATTGCTGGAAGGCAAGCGATTTGCTTTTATAGAAGGAGTGCCACAGATGCTGGGACCGCAACAGAAATTCAGGCAGCGTGGAGAAGCAGGCAACTATGTCTCCGATGCCATGCCACACCTGGCCTCTATGGCCGATAAGCTTACGTTTTTAAAAGCCATGCACACAGATGAGTTCAACCACGCACCTGCTCAGCTTCTGATCCAAACCGGTAGCTCCAGGGTGGGTCGACCGAGCATAGGCTCATGGGTGACCTACGGTTTGGGATCTGAAAATGAAAATTTACCAGGATTTATGGTGCTTATTTCCGGTGGTAATAACCCGGACGCGGGCAAAAATGCATTTGGAAGTGGATTCCTGCCATCAGAGTACCAGGGCGTACAGTGTAGAAATTCCGGCGACCCGATCCTGTTCGTTTCAAATCCGGACGGGATCAGCAGGGATATCAGGGGTAGGTCTCTGGAGGCACTGAAGAAACTCAATGAAGCCGAATACAATGAAATAGGGGATCCCGAGATCCTATCTCGTATCTCACAGTATGAGATGGCCTTCAAGATGCAGGTTTCAGTGCCTGAGACCATGGATATCAAAGACGAGCCCGAATACATCAAGAAGATGTATGGGATAGGCGATGGTTCCAACACCTTCGCCAACAATTGTCTGCTGGCCAGAAAGCTGGCCGAGAAGGGAGTTCGATTTATCCAACTCTATGACTGGGGTTGGGACATGCACGGTACCAGTGAAAAAGGGTCCGTTGATATAGGAATCAGGCAAAAATCCAAAGAGATTGACCAGCCCATTGCAGCCTTGCTGAAAGACCTGGAGCAGCGGGGCATGCTGGAAGACACCCTGGTGGTATGGGGTGGGGAATTTGGTCGTACACCTATGCGGGAGAACAGAAAAGGTGAGGTCATGACATATTTGGGTAGAGACCACCATGTGGATGCGTTTACTGTCTGGATGGCCGGTGCCGGTTTAAAGGCAGGGTATAGCCATGGTGAGACCGATGATATTGGATATTTCGGAGTGAAAGATCGGACCCATATCCATGATCTGCAAGCAACTATACTTCACCTGCTTGGAATGGATCATGAAAAATTTACCTACCGATTCCAGGGACGTGACTTCAGACTTACCGATGTGCATGGTCATGTGATTGATAAGGTGTTGGCATAGGTGGGAAGAAGAGGAGCTGGTGGGATGTTTTATGGTGCAACCAGTGAAGTGTTTCAAAAAGCTCAAATGTTAAGGTCCTCAATGACCAAAGCTGAGCGCTGTCTCTGGGATCGGTTATCAAACAATCAATTAGATGGGTTTAAATTCAGGAGACAGCATCCAATAGGACCTTATGTCGCAGATTTTTATTGTCATAAAGCAAGGCTAGTCATTGAAGTAGATGGTAAGGACCATAATCAAACTGAAAGGAAGCAAAATGATGAAGTCCGAGATATTGAAATGAAAGAGCTTGGGCTTAAAGTTATTCGAGTTAAAAATGAGGAAGTCCTCAATGATATTGACAAAGTCATTAAGAGGATATTAAAAGAATTGAGATGAACCCACCCCACACCCTTTTTCCCTATAGGGACCTACCGCACCCTTCCAGTACTTCAATCGACTTAGCGGGCAGCCCCACTTCAGGGGATTAAGGGGTGCGCGGAGGGAGTTAGAAGGATTTGTTTTTTGTGATAGCTAAAGGCATTACTTCCCCTCAACACAGAGGAGGAATTAAATGTATTCACCTGATGAAGATACAATGAAGACACCAGCCGGGGTGAACATAGAGATGAACCCGCCGCACACCCTTTCTCCCTAAAGGGACCTGCCGCACCCTTCCAGTACTTCAATCGACTTAGCGGGCAAGCCCCCTTCAGGGGATTAAGGGGTGCGTGGAGGGAGTTAGGAAGGATTTGTTTTTTGTGATAGCTAAAGGCATTACTTCCCCTCAACACAGAGGAGTGATTAAATGTATTCACCTGTTGAAGACACAATGAAGACACCAGCCGGTGTGAACATTGAGATGAACCCACCGCACACCCTTTTCCCTAAAGGGACCTACCGCACCCTTCCCGTACTTCAATCGACTTAGCGGGCAGCCCCCTTCAGGGGATTAAGGGACGTGGGTAGGCTTCAGAATTGGTGATCTTGGCGTAGATATCCATTCATCGTCTTCATTCATCGTCTCTCGCAGAGGACGATGTAGAAGGGATACAATTTTTTTGATGGTGAGGTGAGCTTTTATGGATTTGTAATGTTATCTGCCCACTATATGTAATCCCCTTGAGTATATTTGGAAGTTAATAAACGGTCGTTATTCACATGAGTGATTGTTATGAGATTATTGGTTAACATATTGTTGATTTTATATTCAGGAGTAAACTTTGCTTGCGACTGTTACGGCTTATATGAATACCATGCTCAATTAGAATTTGACACCACAAGCAGTCTAATCTTTTTAGGCGAAGTAGTAGAATACGACACCAGTAAGCATCAGACTGTCATTTCCATTTCAGAAATGATCAAAGGAGACTACGCTGATGAGACAATCATTATTGATGCCAACTCAGAGTGTTCAAAATTTATAAATGTAAATGGACGATGGATCGTTTATGCCCGTCGAAATGAGTCTGGAAACTTCTACGCGTCAACATGTGGATTGACCAGATCATTGCTTTTTGTGGGTTGGTATGTATTTCCACCTAACCTTTCTGATAGACAACTAAAACAATCTATGAAATCCGCGAAAAAGGAAAATGTTAAGCGGGCTAAAAAAGAAATAAAACTTCTTCGTCAACAGTACAATCCTTCCAATGGTTAGCATTGATTGAATTCCTGAACAAGTTAGCCTCATTCATCATCTAGCGAAGAGGACGATGCAGGTACATTAGTATCATCCCTTCCAGAAGACCATAGGTGAGCATGTTTTCCCCGACCTGATAGAAATAGATTTTCACCGAAGAATGCTCCTGGTAAAGGCTAAGTATGCCCCATTTAACTGTATAAACTTGATCCTTGGCATGTAATCATGACTCCATGGTGACTTGAAATCACTTCCTTGGCATATATTCTGCTTCCTTGGCAATGAAAAACAGATCACTAAAGATCTAATTGGCTTCCTTGGTCGATATGTGGCCTTCCTTGGCGAATATGTGGTCTTACTTGGCCATATTTTTTCAAATCTTGGAGACTTGAAACCCTTCCTTGGACGTTTGTAACCAAATCTTGGAGGTTTTTAATAGATCTTGGCGGAAAAAACCCTTCCTTGGGGTTAAATAGTGCTCCTTGGGGCTGATTTACACCCCTTGGAGCACTATAGAGACACTTTAGGCCGCGGCCATCTCAGTAAATATTTACCAAAATATCCAATAAGTCGGTCAGACTTCCCTCCATTTCACGCAGAAGGTTGGTATGTATTTCCACCAAACCTTTTTGATAGACAACTAAAACAATCTATGAAATCCGCGAAAAGGGAATATTAAACGGGCTAAAAAGGAAATTAAACTACTTTGTTTTGAAGGTTTGCTTTTCTTTTTGATAGAGAATCTATTGATATACGTTATTGAGCATAAATGTCACTCCTTCGGAGTTTAATTATGTATCGATGATGTTTTTCTATAATTCTGTCATCCCTTCGGGATTCAGATTATACACCGGTTTACGTGACGACCTTAGGTTGACGGCTATGGTGTCCCACCGATCGGAATGAAGAATCTTTGCTTCCGTCTGGTGGAGATATCAGCCGGGGCGAACATAGAGATGAACCCGCCGCACACCCTTTTTCCCTAAAGGGACCTACCGCACCCTTCCAGTACTTCAATCGACTTAGCGGGCAAGCCCCCCTTTAGGGGATTAAGGGGCGCGGGTAGGCCTCAGAATTGGTGATCTTGGCGTAGATATCCATTCATCGTCTTCCTCCATTCATCGTCTCTCGAAGAGGACGATGTAGAGGTATCCTTTCCTTGTAGTTCCTTTCGGAAGCCGATATTGAAATTAGGGTTTGAGCCAAGGTGGAATTCCATTATCTTTCATTTCTGAATTAACCTAAAACCGACAACATTTTGAACCCAATCAGCAATGTGTACTGGATGTTTATCATCATGGCACTTTCAGCATGTAATCAACCAACAAGTACCGAAAACACTCCTCCAAATATTATCCTGATCCTCACTGATGACCAGGGTTGGGGAGACCTGAGTATCAGCGGCAATACCAATATCAGTACGCCCAATATTGATCAGCTGGCTACCACCGGTGTCCGGTTTGATCGATTCTATGTCAGCCCGGTCTGTTCGCCAACCAGAGCGGAGATCCTCACGGGAAGATATCATGTGAGGGGAGGGGTCTATTCTACCTCAGCAGGAGGTGAGCGACTCGATCTGGACGAGACACTGATCAGTGAAGTTTTCAAAGAGGCGGGGTATGCTACGGCAGCTTATGGAAAATGGCACAATGGGATGCAGGCACCTTATCATCCCAATGCCCGGGGCTTTGACGACTACTATGGGTTCTGCTCAGGTCACTGGGGTAACTATTTCAGTCCCATGCTTGAGCACAATGGAGAGATCGTACAGGGAGAGGGATTTATCATTGATGACCTTACCAATCACGGGCTTGAGTTTATGGAGAAGAATAAAGACAACCCATTTTTTCTATACCTCCCTTACAATACACCACATGCTCCCATGCAGGTGCCTGATCGGTGGTGGAATAAATACAAAGACCTGGAATTGACAATGAAACATAGGGATGAAGAAAAAGAGGAGCTGGATTACACCAGGTCAGCATTGGCCATGTGTGAGAACATTGACTGGAACGTAGGGAGGATCACTGAAAAATTGAAAGAACTGGATATTGCTGAAAACACCATCGTGATTTATCTGTCAGACAATGGCCCCAATGGCTGGCGCTGGAATGATGGGATGAAAGGAAAAAAAGGCTCAACCGATGAGGGCGGGGTACGATCACCCCTGATCATGAACTGGCCAGGGACATTGAAAGCAGGACAGGTTGTGGAACAGATTGGTAGCGCCATTGACTTGTTGCCTACCCTTGCTGAACTTAGCAAAATAACTTATACCTCATCAAAGCCATTAGACGGGAAAAGTCTTGCCCCACTACTCCTTGAGGAAAATCCGGAGTGGCCTGAAAGATATGTTGTTAGTCATTGGAGAAATAAAACTTCAGTAAGAAGTCAGCAATATCGCCTTGACACCGATAATAATTTGTTTGATATGGTCGGAGATCCTGGTCAGCATGAAGATATCTCTAGCCAGGAAATGAAGGTCTATAATAAACTTGTAAGGATCAGAGAACAATGGAAACAGACCGTCTTGACTGAACTTCCATCTGGAGATACCCGTACTTTTCCAGTCGGGTATGAAGGTTTCCCCAATACACAGATCCCCGCCAGAGATGGTATCGCGCATGGTAACATTACCCGTTCAAACAGGTATCCGAACTGTAGCTTCTTTGAAAACTGGACCAGTCTTTCAGATTCAATTACCTGGGAGGTGGAAGTTCTCAACGAGGGCGACTATGAGGTGGTGATCTATTACACCTGCCCGGAAAACTCTGTAGGTTCAACGTTTGAATTATCCTTTCTGGGGAACAGACTGGTAGGAAAGATTATGGAACCACATGATCCACCATTAAAAGGAATGGAGGATGATCGCATCGAAAGATGGGAGTCCTATGTAAAAGAATTCAAGCCAATGAGTCTTGGTAAGGTGCACCTGACAAAAGGTGTGGGCTCACTCAAGCTTCAGGCGCTGGAGATCCCCGGGAAAGAGGTAATGGACTTCCGGCTGATGATGCTTAAGCGAATTTAACACCCTAATGAATATGATAAGATTGATCTTATTTCTCACAGTATTTCCCTTCACCATAGGTCAGGCAATGTCGCAGACAGAGATCTGGATGAAAAAGGAAATTCTGCTTGAGAGTAGCAAGACATATGACAACCCTGTTTATCAGGTTTCCGATTTCGATGCCACATTTACCTCTCCGTCCGGGAGAGAAAAAACGATCCGGGGTTTTTGGGATGGTGGAAATAGCTGGAAATTCCGGTTCGTACCCGATGAGCTAGGGACGTGGACATACAAAACATTCTGTTCGGATAAAGAAAATACCGGCTTAGATGGACAAACAGGTACATTTGAATGCATTGCAGGTAAAAGTGCTCATGAAATCTATCAAAGAGGCAGCATCAAACGCAATCCGGGTAAATATCATTTAAGCTACGCTGATGGTACACCATTTTTTTGGTTGGCCTGCACAGCCTGGAATGGAGCTTTAAAGTCATCGGAAGGTGAATGGGATCAATACCTGACAGACCGCAAAGAAAAGGGCTACAATACCATCCAGTTTGTTACTACCCAGTGGCGGGGTGGGGATATGGACAGAGAGGGACGTGTTGCCTTCACTGGCTCCGGACGTATCGCGTTAAACATTGAGTTTTTCCAAAGGCTCGACCAAAAAGTAGATCGGATCAATGAATATGGGCTGGTTGCTGCACCTGTTTTACTTTGGGCACTTCCATCGATCAGGGGAAGATATTTGAGTCCCGGATACTACCTGCCACACGAGGAAGCCATATTACTTGCCAAGTATATGGTAGCACGATATGGAGGAAACCAGGTGGTCTGGATCCTGGGTGGAGATGGTGAATATCTAAAGGGATATGAGCAACACTGGAAGGAGATCGGCAGAGGTGTTTTTGGGGAAGGGAAACACCAGGGTATTGTAGCGCAGCACCCACACGGAAGGTCGTGGATTGGGAGGGCTTATGCTGACGAAGACTGGCTCGACATCCCGGGTTATCAATCCAGTCACAGTACGAGTCAAGGGACTGTAGATTGGATAAATAAAGGACCGATGGTCGAGGACTGGGATCGCATTCCTGCCCGGCCGATCATGAACCTGGAACCCATCTATGAAGAGATTCATGAAAATGTCACACCAATGGACGTGCGACAAGCTACCTGGTGGAGTCTGTTTTCAACTCCCGTATCGGGTGTCACCTATGGAGCCAATGGTATCTGGCCCTGGTTAAGGGAAGGGGAGTCTATACTCAATCACCGGGATGCACCATGGACGAGTACCTGGTCAGAAAGTCTGAAGTTGCCAGCGGGGACTCAGGTCCCTTATGCAAAGAAATTCTTTGAAGGATTTGATTGGTGGGACCTGACACCGGCACATGAGGAACTATTGTTAAATCAGCCGGGCGATGATCAATACAATTTGTTTGTCTCCATGCTGAGATCTTCGGACTACAGAACACTTTTGGTCTATTTCCCATCCCAACTGGACATCAAAATATTCAATAAACTTGGATTTGAATACTCAGCGAGATGGTTTGATCCGGTGCTTGGGACATACAAAAAAGGCAATATGAAAATGTCTGGTAACCTGATTGAGGTGTCACAGAAGGCTCACCAGGATATGATCTTAGTACTTGAGGCAAAATAGCATGATGCAAAGACAAACAATTTTCAAAGTTTTTATTCTCCTTGTAATAGCTACTTTTATCAGTTGTCAGGAAAAGGAAGCTGTTAAGCCCAACGTACTATTCATCGCTGTCGATGATCTGCGGCCACAACTCACAAGTTTTGGTGCAACAGGTGTAATCTCTCCAAACATAGACCGGTTGGCTTCTATGGGTACCATTTTTCCCAATGCCTATTGCAACATACCTGTATGCGGGGCATCCAGGGCAAGTATCCTGACCGGATTGAGACCCACAAGAAACAGGTTCCTGTCTTATGACACCTGGATTGATAAGCAGGCACCCGGAGTGACCACTTTACCTGGTCATTTTAAAGCAAATGGTTATTACACTGTCACCGATGGCAAAGTAGCCCATCATAAGGGTGATTGCGTAGGTGCCTGGGATGAAGAGTGGCGGCCTAAGGGTCCTGGAAGGAATTACCTAATTCCTGAAAATGCCGCGATGGATGCCGTAGCAGGACAACGAGGTCCCTCCTGGGAAAAGGCTGATGTTCCTGATTCCGCTTATCATGATGGGAAGATAGCCCTGAAAGCCATCAGTGATCTTCAAAAGCTAAAGGAAAAGGACCAGCCCTTTTTCCTGGCTGTAGGATTTAAAAAACCTCATTTGCCCTTCAATGCACCGGCAAAATATTGGGATATGTACGATCCGGAAAAAATTGGACTGGCCGATAACCCCTACAATCCCAAGGGGGCACCGGATCAAGCCATGCATAATTTTGGGGAGCTCAGAAATTATTCAGGGATACCACAAAAGGGACCCGTAAGTGATTCAATTGCCCTAAACCTGAGACATGGGTATCATGCCTGTGTCTCCTATACTGATGCGCAGGTCGGCCTGGTCCTAGATGAATTAGATCGGTTGGGACTAACAGAAAATACCATTGTGGTGCTGTGGGGCGATCACGGCTGGAACCTGGGCGAACATGGGCTCTGGTGTAAGCACTGCAACTTTCATACGTCAATCAATGCGCCATTGATGGTGGCCGCCCCAGGCTTCAGGGGAGGTCAGAAAGCCATGACAAAAGCTGAATTCGTTGATATTTATCCGACCATCTGCGAATTGGCGGGATTGCCTTTGCCGGATCATTTGCAAGGCCAAAGTTTTGTTTCGGTTTTGAAAGATCCTGCATTTTCCCACAAGGACTATGCGATCTCCAAATGGTACGATGGTCTGACGATCGTGAAAGATCAGTTTCATTATACCGAGTGGCGAAATGAGGAGGATAGTCTGTATGCCAGCATGCTGTATGATCACAGTCAAGACCCCCATGAGAATATAAATGTGGTAGGTGATGAGCAATATCAAGAAGATATTACTGCACTTTCTAAGACCATGAAGGCAAAAAGAGGGGAGGAGTATTTGATGGATTGATTGGAACAAGTCCAAAAGACTTATGCTACGTACAATTTGACATCCTGACCTATTCGTAATAAATTCAAGTACCATGAAATTAATCGCGCAAGTGTTTTCCACTTGTGCGATTAGTGGTTAATTATTGTTAGTGCCTACACAAGGCTAATTGAATTGCGCTATTTACCATAGAATCAAATTACCAACCTATGAGTAATAAATACAAATTTGATGATCCCGAGGGTACCTATTTCACTTCAACATCAGTGGTTGATTGGGTAGATGTATTTACTCGAAGAGATTACAAAGATATCCTGATCGATAGTTTGAAATTTTGTGTGAAAAAGAAAGGTCTAATTGTTCATGCTTATGTTATAATGAGCAATCATTTTCATTTGATCATTAGTAGATCAGAAAATGCGCTCTCCTTTTCAGATATTTTTAGGGACTTGAAAAAGTATACAGCCATGCATTTGATTAAAGCTATCAGAGAAAATCCGGTGGAGAGCCGTAAGAAATGGATGTTAGAGATTTTTGAGAAAGCAGGTAGGTTAAACGGGAATAATACCATGTATCAGTTCTGGCAACAAGATAATCATCCAATCCATTTAGAAGGTGATTGGATAGAACAGAAATTGGACTATATACATTATAATCCGGTAGAGGCCGGGTGGGTAGATGAGCCTGAAGCCTATTTATATTCCAGCGCTAGAAATTATGCCGGACTAGAAAGTCCTATGAAAATAGTATCCGTATATGACGGATCGATCTGTTGATTCAATAATTATGATTCAGCGCAAGTCAAAAAGACTTTCGCTATACTAAAGTGATTATTGGACTGTTGTTTCGTGGCTGCCCAAGTCCAAAAGACTTGCGCTATGTATGTTCAGCACAAGTCAAAAAGACTTGCGCTATACTAGGGACGATTCCTTATGTATGCTTATGGTCTCAGGAAATACTCGAAGAACTGATATATCTGTTCATTTGATGTTTCCGTTGGATCATGCGTTGGCCGATTGGTCATTGCCACGCGGTTTTTATAACCCAATAATTGATTAACGGCTATGGTATGATTGAGTGCGATCCATCGTTCCGGGGGGTCTTCGGATCCTCCGGACACCAGGAAAGGACGTGGAGCAATCAAAGCGTGAAGATCGGTCAGGTCAACTCCCTGGTCTATTAATTTTGGATACAATCCCCTTGCAGGATTCGCGCTGGAAATGATTCCTCGCTCCCTCCAGGGTGGCGGGTGATACCCCAGATACCACGGTTCCCAGTAGTTTACATTTACCCTGGATTCATCAAAGACAATTCCAGGATCAGACCAAACAGTACAAGCGAATTTCTCATACAGGCAGGATGCAAACATGGCCCATTTACCACCAAAAGAATGGCCCATAATGCCAATTCTGGTAGAATCAACACCCTCTACTTTTGACAATACCTGCCAGGCATTGGCTGTAGCATAAGCCAGCATAGATAAAGGTTCTACTTCCGCGTGATCAACGTCCGGATAATAGATTACATACCTTTTGGCCTCAGTAGCATCTTTGGTGCCCAGTGACAACGTGATGAATCCCCGTTTCGTCAACTGATAAGCAAAATCACGGAGTTCAATCCCCTTACCAATTGCGGTCTCAGGCTCATAATAGACGGTAATGACGGCAGGCTTAGGTTTTTCACCATCAGGGATCAGTAGATATCCTTCCGTACGTTCATTAGGCGTCCAATGAAACCGGACACGATACTGGTGAAAATTTTCCCTACGCAAAGTATCAATAATTACGAGCTCCTGGTTTTTCAATAACTCAGGCCATTCCCCCATTTGCTGATGCCAGAAATCAAGGATCTCTTGCCTTCTTTCTTTCCATTCCGCTTTCGATTGAACGGGATTACCATTCGAAAATAGAAGGGGAGACCTATATTTTCCATAGCTACCATCATATGCTTCTGGAGGAGAAAAATAGGGTGATATTTTATCCCATGTATCAGCTGTGGATTTAATTTGCCCCTGGCATTCAACAGAAGTTAAACACAAAGTAACCGGGAGTAATATGATGAAGAAGTATGACCTTTTTAGCATAGTGATGAGGGCAAATATATTCCTAATCAAATACTAATCGCGCAAGTGTTTTCCACTTGTGCGATTATTGGCCTATTGTTGTTTGTGGCCGCCCAAATCAAAAAGACTTGAGCTATTGACTTCCCAAGACTGACAACTAATCTTTTGCCCTTATCACCTCCACCCAATGTTTCGGCTTGACATCGGTGAAATGCTCAATCTGATGTCGACAGCTGAATCCGCACGCAACAAGTGATTCGTTATCCATCTCCCTGACAGCTGGGAACAGAATTTCTTCACCGATTTTTTCAGACAGGGAATAGTGCTCCTTCTCATAGCCGAAAGATCCGGCCATGCCGCAACAACCCGAGGGGATTTCCTGTACGGAATGACCATTCTGACCCAATAGCTTTTTCATAGCTGCTGTTCCGTACAAGGCTTTTTGGTGGCAATGTCCATGGATCTTGATGTCTCCGGCAATGGAGTGAAACTGCTTTTTTAGTCTGCCTTCTTCGACCTCTTTCATCAGGAAAACATCGATCATCATGATCTGTTCTTTGGCCTGACTGGCCAGCTTTTCATCTTCAATCAGATCTGGAAGATCGTCATTCAATGCAGATGCACAGCTGGGCTCGCAGACTACAACCGGGAGTCCCTCATCCAGGTAAGGTTTCAGTCCCTGAAGCGTTTTCAATCCTTCTTTTTTGGCCTCTCTCAGGAATCCATGGGAGATCCGTGGTCGCTGGCAGCATCCTACATTGGCCAGAAGTACTTCGTAGCCACAGGATGTCAACAGTTCAACGGCAGAAATGCCAATGTTCGGCTCATGAAAGTTGAGGTAAGTGTCCGCAAACAGCACGACCTTACGATCGCCCCTCGACACCTTATCCTGGTTCTTTTCAAACCATTGATAGAAAGGCTCTTTGGCATAGGCTGGCAATGATCGCCTTTGATCAAATCCTGCCGTCCATTCCATGACACTTCGAAATGCTTTACTCTTTTGAATGGTATTGATGACACTGGCCAGCGTTCCTGAAAACTTTTTGGCTGCTTTGGAAGAATCCCGAATGAACTTATCTCTTAAGGAAGTTCCGTTTTTGTCATAATACATTTGCAGTACATCGCTTTTCATTTTAGCCATGTCTACATTGCTGGGACATTCGGATTTGCAGGCCTTACACGAAAGACACAAGTCGAGGGCTTCATGGATACGCTGGCCATCCAGGCCTTCGGCTTTGAGCTGACCGGACATCGCTAAGCGTAAAGCGTTGGCTCGACCCCGGGTAGAATGCTCTTCATCCCTGGTGGCCTTAAAGCTGGGACACATCGTGCCACCGATGACCTTACGACATTCGCCTACCCCGGTACACATGTGCACAGACTCCCGGAAGCCTTGTTCTTTTTTATATTGAAACTCCGTTTTGAGCTGCTGATCTTTATACTTCACCCCATAGCGGAGATTCTTTTCGATGGTTTGCGCTTCCACGATCTTGCCCGGATTCATCAGGTTATCCGGATCAAAAAGTGTTTTAATTTCTTTGAAGGCTTCATAGAGCTTCGGACCAAAAAAGCGCTCGTTATAGGCACTTCTCACCAGCCCATCTCCGTGTTCACCGCTCCAGGAACCACCATACTTCATCACAAGCTCGAAAGTTTCTTCGGTGATCTTTTGCAGCCTTTCAATATCCTCTTCTTGTCTCAGGTCGAGTATAGGCCTCACATGAATCACCCCGACACTGGCGTGGGCATACATGGCTACATTGGTATGATGCTTTTCACAAACTTTGAGCACTTCATCGATGTAAGTAGGCAGGTGTTTCACTGGAATACCTGCATCCTCAATGAAGGGAAGGGGTTTCTTTTCACCTTTGATCCCGAGCATCAGACCCAGCCCTTTTTTACGGATCACCCAGACGTCTTCGTAGGCTTCTCCATCGGGAAAGAGGGGATAGGCATATCCAAACTGATGATTTTTCAGGTCTTCAATCATCTTTTTGGGTCGGTCCAGCACATCTGCCTCACTGTCACCATAAAACTCCACGATCAATATGGCTTTGGGATCTCCTTCCAGGAAATGACAATGATGTTTGGTGGTCAGGTTTTCACGACTTAGTCTAATGACTGTGTCATCGAGGATCTCAACGGCTGACGGATTGTATTTCAGCATCAATTCCACCGAACTGATCGCTTCCAACAGCTTATCGTAGTGCACTACACAGACTGACTTGTGTTTGGGTAGCGGAGTGAGGTTTAGTTTAAGCGCTGTGGTCACAGCCAGGGTGCCTTCGCTGCCTGTGACCAGCTTGGCCAGGTTCCAGGAGTCTGTATCGACAAACTCATCGAGGTTGTAACCGCCCACCCGACGCATCACCTTCGGAAACCGCGTTTTTATTTCTTCCTTTTGCTCTGAGATGATCTCTTCAAAACTTTGATAGATTCTACCCACTCTATCGGGTTGACTCGCTTTTTTCTGGTAAACTTCTTTAGTTAATTCCTCCAGTTTCAATTCCGTGCCATCTGCCAGGATGACTTCCGCTTCCAGCACATGATCGACGGTCTTGCCAAAGATCACACTTTTGGTTCCGGAAGAATTATTGCCAACCATACCGCCGACATTGGCGCGGCTGGACGTGGCCGGGTCGGGAGCAAAATGAAGACCATGCTGGGCCAGCTCCAGATTAAGCACATCCCGGACTTTCCCTGGCTCTACCTGTACCCATTGTTCTTCTACATTGAGCTCGAGGATGTTGTTCATGTACTTGGAAAAGTCGAGGATCATTGAAGACCCGACTGTCTGACCGGCGAGGCTGGTACCTCCACCGCGAGGAAGAATGGTCACTTTGAATTCATTGGCCAGAGCGATCGCTTTTTTAACGTCATCATTATTCTTTGGTAAGACAATGACTTTTGGGCTGATCTGATAGATACTGGCATCGGTAGCATACATGCCCAGGGAGGCAGGGTCATGAAGTACATCACCGGAAATACACTTTTGCAGTTGTTCGATGAATTGCGGTGTGTTGTTCATTGAATCGGGGTGAAAATGAATTTTGTAAATTATGAAAAATCAGGGGTGT
Source organism: Cyclobacteriaceae bacterium (assembly GCA_965228595.1). Lineage (GTDB taxonomy): Bacteria > Bacteroidota > Bacteroidia > Cytophagales > Cyclobacteriaceae > UBA7330. The sequence goes on from OZ245828.1 coordinate 4,091,345, forward strand.
TTACCACTTGTTGTCCGAAGAAAATTCAAATATGGAAACTATATAATGAGGTTGGTATGGATGCGCCATGTAAATCAGATCCCTGGATTAGAATTTTCAGCAGCATTTAATCAGAGCAGATCCAGCCTTCGGATCAACTCAGGTCTTTTGGATCGACTGATGGGTATCACATCCTCATCAATCAATATGCTGTTGTCCTGGATATCAATGATCATGGAAAGGTTGATGACGTATGACCGGTGCACCTGTAAGAAGGAATCTTCCGGTAGTTTATCTACGATCTTTTTGAGGGTGGAGTGTACTTTATAATCTTTTTCAGTGGTCTTGATATAGATGTAGTCTCCTTTTGCTTCAATCAGTTTGACAGTGGGTGTCTTTATCTTGATCAGTGTTCGATCTATGTTGACATAGAATTCTTTGTTTGAAGGTACGGAGGTAGCTTCTGGTTCTGGTTTTTCCACAACCGGCTGGGCTTGCTCTGAAGGAACAACAAATTTAGATGCTTTATTGACGGCTTTTTGAAAACGATCCGGGAGGATGGGTTTTACCAGGTAATCTACAATGCATTCATATTCGAAAGCATCCAGTGCCAACCCCTGATCTGATGTCGTCAGGATGATTTTTGGTGGATTCTTGATTGTCTGGATAAAATCAAAACCGGAAAAGTCCGGCATATGGATATCCAGAAATATGAGGTCTATGTCATTCTTGTTCAGGAACTTAATAGCCTCCATGGCGTTGGGAAATTCATCTACCAGCTCCAACCCGGAAGTCGCTTCACAAAACTGATTAAGAATTACCCTGGAGGTGCCTTCATCATCTATTATGATACAGGTCATTTTTCTTTATTCTGATTCTTCTAAAAAAGTAATCATTTTTTTCAAAATAAGCCTAAAATCAGGTAGTAATGATTCCGATCCATTGTTAAGCTGTGCTTCAAATGCGGCGGCGAGGTTATAACTTTCCTCCATACCTAATAAACTGATTTTGTGTTTGATCTTGTGTACCAACTGGGCTGCCTGCTGGTACTCAACCAGCTCGATGGCTTTATTGAATGTCTTGACTTCCTCCTGTAGCTCCACTTTTGCCACACTCAATATTTTCTTTTCGAACTCCCTGTCACCCTGCGACATCTTATGGATTGTTGAAAGATTGGGTGCTGTCATTGGGATGGGAGGGTGAAGTGGAAAGTAGTGCCTTGCCCGAGCGTTGATTCAAGCCAGATTTTTCCTCCGTAGTGGGTGATGATCTTTTTGACGAGGGAAAGTCCTATCCCGGTGGATTCAACCTCATGATCGAGTCTTTGAAACATCTGGAAGATCTTTTCATGGAACTGGGTTTCAATGCCGGGACCATTATCCTTCACATGGAACTCGTATCCATCTTTTAGCGGTGAATAACCAATGGTTATTACGCATTTTTCCTTGTCATTGTACTTAATGGCATTTTCAATGAGGTTTTGAAAAACCTGATGAAGCTTGATTTTATCACCAACAATTTTTGGGAATCCCTTCTGAATATTAATGGTACAGTTTTCAGGAATATTGATGATCTGAATGATATCCGGAAGGAGAAGAGACAGATCGATTTTTTGACGAATCAGGTTTTTCTTATCTATCGTTGAGTACTTTAAAACCCCTTCGATCAGCCCATCCATTTTTTCAATGTTTGATCTTATAAGTGCAATGGTATCAGTAGCCTTACCATCCAGCAACTCCTTATAATCTTGCTGTAGCCATGCTACCAAAGCTTCTATATTCCTGATGGGAGACTTCAAATCATGCGAGATGATGTGAGCGTAATCATTGAGCTCTTCATTTTGTGCCTGAAGATGTTTTAAAGCAGACTCCAGTAGCCGCTCATTTTTTCGCAGTTCCAATAACTTGATGACCTGGTGCGCCAAAGTTCTCAATGATTTCATCTGACCCTCATTAAGTAGCTTAGGCTTGTTGTCTATGACACATAGTGTGCCCAGGGAAAACCCTCTGTCCGTGACCAGAGGTACACCTGCGTAGAAGATCACATGGGGCTCGTCCGTTACTAAAGGATTGTCTGAAAAACGAAGATCCTGCCTTGAATCTTCAATAATGAAAACATCCTCCGGTTCATTGATGGCATGAGCACAAAATGAATAATCTCTGGGTGTTTCACTGCTTGCCAGTCCATGGTGAGACTTAAACCACTGTCGGGTTTCATCCACCAGACTAATCAATGAGATGGGTGTGCCGCAAATCTCTGATGCCAAAGAGGTAATGTCATCATATTCGTCTTCAGAGAGCGTATCCAAAATGGAGAAGGATTTAAGCTCCTCCAGTCTCTCTACTTCGTTTTTTGGAATTTCTGGTTTCTTCATGGGCAAACTCCAAAGCCAAATGCGTGTAGCGGTAATTCAGCCATTAATATTGGAATTGACCATAAATAACAGCATTATTTGTGAATTTATCAACCCTAACTAATCAGTTCTTGAGCTAAAGTATCAGGTGTCAAAGTGCAATTAATGATGATATTTCTTCTTATTTAGCTACTGCATCTTCAGTTTCAACCAATTCATTCATGCTCCAGTAGGAGATGAGCTTTGCTACCTTATTCTCATAATCTTCGTACTTCAGTGGTTTAATCACGTATCCAGCGATACCTATTTTGTAGCATTCGTGCATATCCAGCTGATTGGAGGAGGTTGTCATTACGATGGATGGAATAAATTTGAGTAGCCTGTCGTTTTTAAGAATTTTGAGAAATTCAAGGCCATTGATGCGCGGCATGTTTAGATCCAGGATGATGATATTGGGAAGAAAATTTTCCTCTTTGAGTATTTTCAGTGCTTCTTCACCATTGATAGCTTCCTTAACCGTAACCTGTTTACCCAGTGGATGAGCAGAGACCGTTCGATGAAACTTCATTCGCTCGATGGTATCATCCTCTATGAGTAATATAGACAGGGGGTGGGAAACTTTCATATTTTGCTTATTGACAGTTTGTGTAGTTGCAAAGGTCATCGAATAAGAAATGTAATTACTCATTATATTAGGGATTTGCGTTTGACTTGCGGTGAACAACCATTATGTTTCGATGAATAGCTAAACAAACAACATCTTAATTGGCTGACTCAGTAATTTAAAAGCTCCAAAATGTTATCCTCTTTTAGTGGCTTCGACCAATAATTGATTACCTGAGGGTAGCTCAATGATTTTTCAATATCACTTGAAGAAACAGAAGAGCTGAGCATGATTATCCTTAGATCCAGATGAGTTTCAGCGATTTTTTCCAGAAATTCTAATCCACTCATTTCAGGCATATTGATGTCTAACAGAATTAAATCAGGCGTTTCCTTTTCCAGTAGTTCGAGTACTTTAACCGGACTACTATAGCCTTGAATATCCCAGTTAGAATTAGCATCACAAAGCATCGTTTTAGTTATCCAGTTTTGGATCAGGTCATCATCAATGAGCCAGATCGAGCTAATATCATTAGCTGGTTCCATTTTATCACCTGGCTCCGACATCGTACCATTTACTTTCATATTTATTTGGCTAATGGACTTGTCCATTTCTTTCCCTGAGGCTTCCAGGATATCCAGGCCCCGGTCAAGGGGGAGTTGGCCGGTTTTGATGAAAGGGATCATTCCCTGCATCAGAGAAAGTTTACCTCTCACGCCATGCGCATTGATCTTTTTTACTTCTTCCAGCTTTGTCTTTTCCTCAGCCAGCTGACTTTGTAATCCATTGAGCTGATTGACTAGATGATACTTCTTTTGTTTTGCAGCATTTAATGCTTTTTCAAGGCTTTCGTAGGTAAATGGTTTGGTCAAATAGTCATCTGCACCAAGATCCATTCCTTTACGCAGATCTTCCATTGTAGACCTTGCTGTAAGGAAAATAAAAGGAACATAAGTCAGGAGATCTGTTTCTTTCAATGCCTTCAATACTTCGTAGCCGTTCATCTCGGGCATATTTACGTCACACAGAATGATATCTATGGATTCCTTTCGGGCATGAGCCAATCCTTCTATTCCATTGGAAGCCTGAAGCACCTCATATCCCATAAGGGCTAATAGGTCAGAAAGTGTTTCTCTGATAAGCTGTTCATCTTCTATGACCAGTATTCGTCTCATTAGGGTTGTTGATTAAGCGTGATTACAAAAGTTGTTCCTTCGCCGGGCGAGCTGATAATTTCCAGTTGGCCTCCGATCTCTTCTATCTTTTTTCGGATACTTTTTAACCCATGGCCTTTGTTTGAATGATTGATATCAAAACCACATCCGTCATCCGTAGTGGTTAGCTTAATTCCATCATCTGTCGACGAGAAGCTAATCTCTAGTTTCTTGGCCTCTGAATGTTTGATGGTATTATTAAGGATCTCAAAAACTGTCCTGAGCAACACCTGAGAAACCTCTTTCTCAATCTCATGGTCAAAATTGACATGAAGCTGGATCTCAAACGGAACATAACTGCTAACCTTCGACACCACATTACTGATAGCGGTAATGAAGTTGGTGTCCTGATACATGATATCAGCATCCTCAATGATCATCCTTAACTGAGAAAGAGCAAGGTTGGCTGTTTCAAGACTTTCTTTCAGTTTGCTGTACATTGGGTGATCCGGAGAATGTTCCAATATGTAAGAAATATTCATTTTGATCCCCAGGATTGTCTGCTGTAAGGTGTCGTGGAGTTCTGCCGTTATTCTATTGTTTTCCTCCATTTGACCCACCTCAAGCAGATGTTCATATCTGCCTAATCTATTTTCGATGACATCATACAGGTGTCTGGCGTCAATGGGTTTGAGCATGTAGTCATCAGCACCCAGGTCCATCCCTGATCTGAAATCTTCCCGGGTACCTTTTGCTGTGAGAAATATAAATGGTATCTGCTTTAGCTTTTCATGTTCCCGGATAGCTTCCAATACTTCATAGCCATCCATTTTGGGCATCATCACATCACATAAGATCAGGTCGGGAGTTTCCTTGATTGCCCGGGTGAAGCCGGCCAGCCCATTATTGGCTGTCTGCACCTCGTACCCTTTCAGCTCAAGCAGATCTGCCAGGGTTTGTGCAATGTTTACTTCATCATCTATTACAAGAATATTTTTTTTCATGACTTATTTTGTTTAGCTGGAAGATCAATACAGAATTCCGTGCCTTCTTTTACTTCTTTATTTAAGTAGATCGTCCCATTGTTGAGTCGGACAAACTCTTTGGCTACCGAAAGGCCAAGGCCTGTACCCTGGATGTGTTGAGAGTTACTACCCCGCTGAAATGAGTTGAACAAATTGTCCTGATCCTTTTTGGGAATTCCTATACCAAAATCTTTTACCCTGATACCTATTTTATCCGAGCAGAATTGAATGCTGACTTCGGGGTTTGGGGTATTTGGTGAATACTTAAATGCGTTGTCAATCAGATTGTGCAATGCGTGCTCGAGAAACTGCTCATCCAACATGGCTGTCCTTTTATTACCCTTGATAGAAATGTCCAGAGACCTGCCATCTTTTTGTTGCCGTTCTACTTCCATTTTTATTTTCTTGATGATAGCAGAAATATCTGTTGGCTTGAGTTTTGGTTCTATATTGTTGGATTGCACTTTGCCCATTCCCATGATATCTTCCATGAGATTCACTAACCTGTCAACCTCAGCATTTAGCCGTTGGGACACTTTATTGATCACCGGACTCTGGACTCCGGAAAGTTCGAGCAGTTGCATGTTAGCTTTGATGACCGTAAGTGGTGTTCGAAACTGGTGAGAGGCCATAGCCACAAATTCTGAACGTAACTCAGAGAGCTCTTTTTCTTTTTGTACACTTTTGATTAATTCTTCCTCAGCTTTCTTCTTGGCTGTGACGTCATTAAGTGTTATGGCAAGCCATTTGGAGCCATCTTCTCCATTGAAAGCATGTAGTGTAGTTTCCAGCCAGGTATCTATACCATTGACCTGGTATTTCACTGAATATGGTTCAACAGTTTTACCTTTCAATGCATCTTTGTATTTCTTTAATATCGCTTCTTTACTCAGCCCATTATTGCGAAGTAATAGTTGCATAGCAGGGTCATCCAACTTTTCTGCTACACTCATGCCTGTGAGTGAATTCTTACCTAAGGAAACAGGCTCCTTGCTGAAAACTTCTTTGTATACCAGGTTTTCATCAGCGATCAGTACGATGTTGTCCATGGATTTGACCATGGCTTCCAGGTTTATCAGGTTTCCACTGAGTTTTCCTTCTATCTCCTTTAGCTCTGTGATGTCATATACAGTGCCAAAAAGTCTAAATGGTTTGCCTTCCACAAATTCAATGGTCGCATCACAGGTGATGTGTTTAACCTCCCCTGCTTTCGTGATGATCCGGTGCACCATGTTCGACCAGCCACCCTTTTCAAAGCCTATAGCTTGTTCCTCTTTCACCCGATCCAGATCGTCCGGATGAACAAAACAGAAGAAGTCTTCATAGGTACTCAGTTCATCAAAATCTTTGATGCCCATAATTTCCATGTGTTCAGCTGAGTACCAGTTATTTGATTCTCCTGTCAGATCAAATTCCCACCAACCGACTTTAGCCAGTTTTTGGGCTTGTTCCAATTTGATCTGTGTCTCTTTCAGGGCAGAAACATCCATGAGTGTGCCCACAAGTTTGATGGCTGTTTCACCGTCAAAATAAATCCGTCCACTTGTAGTGAGGTATTTATATCCCCCTGCCTGACTCATGTATCGAAGCTCCTTGTTGACCCAGCCATCACGCTGATGTTTCACAATATTACAAAGCCATTCCTGATCATCCGGGTGAACCCGCTGTGCGAACCTGGAGAGAAGCGTAGCATTATCCCCCCGTTCCAGTTCCAGGATATGATGGGCTGTATCAGATCCAATGGATTCTTTGCTTAGTAAGTTTATTTCCCACCAGCCAATATTGGCTATATGCTGGGCTTCCTCCACCCTTGTTTGCATTTCTTTGATATCACTGATATCCATCAGGGTACCAATCATTTTTACTGGTCGATCCCCATCCCAAATATATCGGCCATTGGTAGCAAAATAGCGGTATGTCCCGTCAGGACCTTTGTGACGACTTTCTTTGTTGTGCCATCCATTTTTTAGAATATAAGAATCCTGAGTGGCATCTACTATCTTCTTTCGGTCGGCCGGATGCATGGTTGAAAGGAATGACTCAAAGGATGCTTTTGTGTTTTCCTTATCCAGGCCAAATAGCTCAAAAACTGAGTCTGACCACTTACTCTCACCAGTGATCAAATCAGTTTCCCACCAGCCTAGTTTGGCTGTTTCCTGCACTAATTGTAGCCTTTTTGATTCGAGAACCCTGTCAGAAACATCCTGAGTGGTACCATAATATCTCTTGGGGTCTCCGTTTTCATCCACCTCCAATTTGGAGTTGATTAAAACATGTTTAACCCCGCTTTTGGTCACATGCCGTGCTTCAAGGTCTTTATGCTCCTCAGTGGTAAATATCTTGCTTTGAAACAATTCCAGATCATCAGGATGGGTAAACTGCATGACTGATTCTAACTCAGGAACAAAGTCATATGGAACTTCCATCAGGTCAAACATTCCCCTGGACCAGGTGATCTTATGTGATTTCAGATCTACTTCCCATGACCCAATTTTGGCTATTTGTTGTGCTCTGTAGAGTTGATCTTCGCTGGACTGGAATTTATCTCTAGTGATTTTTTTATCATGAATGTCTGTCAGGTAGCCTAATACATAAAAAGATTCCTCATTGATCACCGAACCGGTCACTTCTACCCATTTCAATTCGCCGGACTTGGTGAGCAGTTGCTTTTCAAAGGAGAATGATTCTACTACTCCCGAAACCAATTGCTCCAATTGCGTTTTACACATTTCCCATTCTTGCTGGGGAGTTACGTCAAATACTTTAAGTTTTTTTAACTCTTCTCCGGAATAGCCTGACCATAGTTGATAAGTTTTATTAGTTCGTAAAAATTGTCCTTTAGAATTGAGGATAAAGATCCCTGTGACTTTGTTTTCAAATACTCTGTTGAGCCATTTGGAGGAAAGGTGATCTTCAAAATTTTCTTTCCAATGGTTGGTACCTACTATTTTAGAGACGTCATATAACCTAACATGAATGATGTCTGGGTTTGTCGATTTCTCCACAAGACCCGCCAAACTGGTAATATGCCCGGTGCCGGTCAGGATCTTAAAAAGATCATATTTGTCTTGATTAAGTCCTCGAAAGCATTCATTAATGGTAGATCGCAGTTGTGCCTGGTTTTCATCAATGACATAAGAAAGAAACAACTCATGGCTAGGCTCAACTTCACCAGGTTTCAGTCCCAGGAAATGATAAAGGTCAGCTGACCAGGAATGTTTTCCAGTCCGAATATTTACTTCAACTGTACCTACCAGTTGGACTCCATTTATCCTTGGGATGTCCCTGGCTTTGAGGGAGGACTGATCGAATACGCTTTGTAGAAGTTCCATAGTAGATATTTTGATGTGAATTTGAACAGACTTGGTATTAGATTATAGGCGAAGTGTCCATGAGCGAAAACATTAAGCTTTACACTAAAAGGTTGGATGGGCTGACTCCAAAATACTTTTTGAAGGAATCTGAAAAATGGGCGACAGACCGGAAACCCGTTAGTTGTGCTGCTTCGGTGACATTGTATTGTTGCGTCATCAGATACTCTCTTGATTTGTTGAGTCTGAATTCACGTGTAAAATCAAGAAAGGTCTTTCCGGCCGCACGTTTAAGTTTGGACTTAAATCCCGATTCCGATAAAGCAAAGTATTGGGCAACCATAGGAAGGGAAATGTCATTATCAGTCAGACGGTCATCCAGAAAATCAGTTAGTTTCTTTAAGAAGATCGTATCTCCATTTGTATCTTCGATTTCTCCTTTGTAAGTGTATGAGCCATTAAGGATGTTACTTTTTAATTCCACTAAATTCCTGGCAACCAATGACAACTCCTGGAAATCGAATGGCTTGGCAATGTATGCATCAGCACCTATCTCCAGCCCGGTGATCCGGTCTTCCTGTTCACCCTTAGCTGTGAGAAGTATTACGGGTATATCATTCCATTCCTTATTTGATTTCAGGGTATTTAGTAACTGAATCCCGTCCATATCAGGCATCATAATATCGCTGACGATCAAATGAGGTCTGTAGAGAGGAAGCGCTTCCAGAGCCCTAACCCCGTTGTTGGCTGATTTGATGGTGTATTCTGCTGAGAAGAGATCTGTCAGGGTTTCTCTGATAGCCTTTTCATCTTCAACTATGAGTATCCTGCTACGCATAACTATGAGGACTTAGATTGTTAATGGCTGATTGCAGTTCTTCGACGGAGGGTGGTTTCACCAGGTAATGGTCTGCACCGGCCTCTATACCTTTTTGTATAGTCTCACTTTCTGAAAAAGCAGAAAGCAGAATGAAGGAATGTTGCGTAAAGCTTTCTTTTATAGTTTGAGCGAATAGAAACGCATCTTCTCCGGGAAGTCCGACATCACATATAACAACGTCGTACAAGGCAAGATCTGAATTCATCATCGCTGAATGAATAGAAGGAAATGAATCCACTTTGTGACCAATGGCTTCAAGCAGGTCAGCCATGGACTCTCTTAGGATATTTTCATCATCGATCAGTATAATATTTTTCATGTGCTTAATGATTTTGGAATTAATTAGCATAGCCAATGCTTTACTAGATTACGTCCTGTTTTTGCTCATCGCTTTTTTGAATTATACCCCTAACCTAGAAGGATTGAGAGTTTGACTGGAATGTCTGTCGGTGAATGGTGTTTAAGTTTCGGCGAGTGAATGTTAAACAGTTTTGACCCGTTTGGTCGATAGTAGAGGGTGTGGGGAAAAGCTTAGATAAAGGCCTTTTTACGCTTATTAGATGGCTCGGCCTTATGATTATCCTGTCATTCGTCGTTGGAATATTGGTCTGACCCTGTGTATAAAGGTTGGTTTTTTGAAAAAGCTAACCTTTCACCCGAATCACCTCCTCCTAGTGCTTTGGCTTGACGTTTGCGAAATGCTCGATCTGACGTCGACAGCTGATCCGCAAGCAACCAATAGCTTTATCATCGCTGCAGTCCCGTACAGTGCCTTTTGGTGGCAATGTCCATGGTTCCTGATTTCTTCGGCAAATCTAGTTGAGCTTAATTGTCAGAATTGTCACCGACATGAGCGTCCTAACTTAAGGGTCAATAGCTATAAAACAAAAAAAAAGACAACCATGAATCAACATGATTGTTTAATAGAGTGTCATTTATATTCTTCTGTAGTTAAATCTGGTCAGACTTTCCCTCAACATCAGCTTTAATGCCTTTTTACCAGATGAGGTTTTAAAATAACTTTCTCTTCTTAAGGCATCTGTTTCGGAGATGTGATATTCACAATATATTAATTCTAATGGCCGTCTTCCTTTTGTACTGAGAGTTGTGCCAGCATTGTGAGCCCTAATCCGTTCTACTAGATTAGTAGAGTAACCAATATAAAGTTGCTGGTCTTTGTGACTAAATAATACGTAGACTGAGTATGGTAAGATCATTATGTGAATTTAGCGCTAATTACACATAATTCTTTAGCAGGGTAGTCAAGTAGATTTTCACTATCGTTCAAATCACTTGACTACAATAAAGCGAAAAGCTGGTAACGATATCACTAACTTATGATAATTCATTACCAGCTTTTCTGCTTTATTGAGCCTCCTATCGGGATCGAACCAATGACCTACTGATTACAAGTCAGTTGCTCTACCAGCTGAGCTAAGGAGGCTGCTAGGTGTGCTTTGAAGGGCTTGCCTTGAAAGCGACTGCAAATTTATGTCGACCTTATCTTTTAGAAAAGTATTCCATCAATAAAATTTGAAGTTTTAATCTCAAGTGTTTTTTTAACAGGCTGAGATGCTCATTTTGATTGGGTAATTCTCACTTTATCAACAACTCATCAAAGTCAGCTGCGACTTGCAAGGGATCTATACCCGCTGCGAAATCACTGACAATTTTATGATTGGGCCGGTTGGGTTGGAATCTCCACATGTGTGTGCCGTCGTCAAAAATATGGAAGTAACCATCTTCTCTTAACGTAAAATAGGGTTCATGCCCTTTGACTGCTACATATACTGCGATCAGGTCTGCACTGTGATGGTAGTCTCGGTTCCAGCTTTTCAGGAATATTTTGTAGGCAGTGGACACGGGATTTCCTTTTTCAGCTTTGCTGGTAAACAAGATTTTGCCCGTTGGGATGGCATTGGAAAACACCCCACCCGTGGTAAAAGTGATCAGTGTCGGCCATTCATTGGTGACATGTACAACTGCCTCAGGGTCGGGCTTGAAGTTGCCCCATTTCCCGGGATCCTGCTCCTGCGGATATCTGCCACCCATACACACATAATGCTTCACCTTCTTTTTGACCAGCTCCATTCCGGTCAGCGGACTGAATTCATCCGGTTCGCTGGAGAGAAGCTTGGAGAGATTGGTGAGGTAGCCGACAGTGACAATGACCACGCTGGCGTCTTCCTGCTCACTTAAAATCCGGCGATACAAACTAGTAGCTTCCTGTGCTTTTTCACCCAATCCGATATCCTGTGGGAATTGTTCGGAAAGTGGTTTGGCATAGATGGAATTTCTATAAACCCCTTTGGTCTTCACATTCCCAATGGGGATATCAGGCCTTCCAAAATAGGTGTTAATAACATCAATCGTTGGAGCTGACCAGGGATTAAGGCTTGAGCTGATGGTGGCCAGGATTTCCGCATCTCCCCGATCGGCAAGATCATGAAGCATGGCCAGAGCAGCAACATCATCCACATCGGATTCCATGTCCGTATCAAAAATGATTTTGACAGGTTGGGCTGCGATGAATGAAGCTTTGAAAAGAACGAGTAAAAGAAAAAAATTCAGTGTGGCCTTCATAGATATTTTTAGTGTCTTTAGCCCACAAATGTAAGGAGGAATAAGGTTCCTCTTTCATGAAAATATAAGCCTCTCGGTTTAGCTGATTGAATTGGCTGAATTTGCTCAAAATAAATTTATCTCAAATTACATCCTCTCCATTCCTGATCCTTCTCAACCTGATCAAACCCTCTATATAATAATAGTCAGCATAGATGATGGAATAATCAATTTCGCTGCCATTGGGGAGGTGTCCTGTGGAATGAAGCAAAAAAGCACTGTTCTGATTTCTGCTCTGGTAAGTTTTGGAGGATAGATTAAATAGCATTTTCTCTGCCTTGGATAGATATTCTTCTCTGAGTTTTTCATCTTCGGTATAGGAAGCTAACTCAAGCAAAGCAGAGGCAACCACAGCGGCGGCAGAAGCGTCTTTCGGAGTCCTCTCTTCACGGGCCGCATCAAAATCCCAGTAGGGGATCAGGTCCTTAGGCAGTCCGTCGAGGAAAGGTCTGGTCACTGCATGTGCAAACTCCAGAAACTTCGGATCCCTGGTTTCCCTGTATATCATCGTATAACCATAAATCGCCCAGGCCTGACCCCGCGCCCACATCGTTTCATCATCCAATCCCTGGTGTGTCACAGCTTTTATTTTATTGCCGGTATCCTTTTCATAGATGACCACATGATAGGAGGTGTTGTCTGGTCTGAAATGATTTTTCATGGTAACCTCGGCATGACTGACTGCTATGTCATATAAGGAAGAGGACCCACCGTTTTTAGAAGCCCAAAACAATAGCTCCAGGTTGATCAGGTTGTCGATGATGGTATTATGCTGTGGCCATTCCATATTTGGAACCGACCTTGGCCACGATAGAATGGTACCTACATTGGGATTGAATAAGGTGGCCAATGTATCAGCTGTTTTGAGGATAATTTTTTTATACGCATCATTATTGGTAAGTCGGTAACCATGGCCATAGCTGTTGAAAACCTGGAAGCCCAGGTCATGGTCCAGTGCTGGCTCTACTGAAAGGGGCTTTAAATATTCACTGAACTTGTCTGCATTGATTTTCCAGAGGTCATCGTGGGTGTATTCATACAAGTACCACAAAGTGCCCGGCCAGAAACCACTCGTCCAGTCTTTGTAATCCACAAAATTCCATTGGGGATCTTTCGGTGATATATTTCGGGGAATTAGTGAATCTTTTGGAATAAGTGACAGGGTTTTGGAAGCCTGCTCAACGCAATAATCCAGCTGGCTATCTACATCCAATACCTCAACCTGTTTTTGCTGGCACCCAACAATTAGAAAGCAGAGCAACACAATACTTGTAAAAGGGTTCTTCATTATTTCATTCCAATTTAGAATGTTACATCATTTTGTTCGGTTTACAATGATCAGGTAATCAAAAAAAAATGTTGATCAAATATGGGCCATTCAATATAAAATATGATCCATTTACCAGGTGAGGGTGCAATAATTTGAAATAATCGGTCTTATTTTAAAGCATCATTAATTTCAGTGAGTAAAAAAGTGATCCAGTTGGGATATTATTAAATCTTTTGTTCGCCCGTTTTTATCCTTAACTTTAATACAATCCCTGAGTACATTGTCTCAAATATTGAAAAAGCATACAGTAGATAAGATGGAAGTGCGGTGGATAAAGGCACTGTTGTTCTTGTGTTTTTACATCTTCTTATTCGGAAGCAATGCGCAATATTCAAACCCAAAATTTGAAAGTTTTAGCACAACCGAGGGACTTTCCAGCAGTACCTGTCTGGAGGTATTTCAGGATAGTGAAGGCTTCCTTTGGTTTGGCACCATCGATGGGCTCAACCGATATAATGGGTATGAGTTTGAGGTTTTTAAACCGATAATAGGTAATCCTAATTCCATAAGTAACAATAGAGTCAACTCCATTGCCGAAGATGGGCATGGCAACATATGGGTAGGAACCAGCAATGGGTTGAATGTATATAATAAAGACACGCACAAGTTTTATCGTATCCCGCTCCACCAGGACAACCCGGATAATATACTGATCCGGGACATTATCAATGTGATTTATTTTGATAAGAGTAGGAATATATTGTGGGTAGGAACCAAAAATGGTTTACACAAAACCTCTTTGGAGCGGTTCAACGTATTTACTTCAACAGCATTGGAGTTTGATCATTACACAAATTCCCCTGGCAATCTCCACACACTTGATAACAACGATATTGAGCATATCTATGCAGAAGGATCAGGCGCTATTTGTGTAGTGACGGCAGGTTCATACCTGAATCGATATCATTCGGAAGCTGACCATTTTGAGCGTGTTTTAATTGATGTTCCCAGGACTTTCGCACTGAATCATCTGCCCAAGGAGACTTTACTGGATCGTAATGGGAAACTCTGGATTGGCAACGATCTGTCAAAAATAGTGGTTTGGGATCAATCGAAGGATCGGTTTGAACTTCTGAGTCCAATCAATCAAACCATACCTATTTTTGATTTGTATCAGGATAAAAGGGGCTACATCTGGGTAGCTACGGATGGTTTTGGAGTTTACCTGATGGATGAACAGGGATATATTGTTCAGCACATGGAGCATAACCCTACCATTCCCTTTTCTCTTCCAAACAATCAGCCGTCCAAGGTATTACAGGATCAGCAGGGAATATTCTGGTTTGCCACCTATAATGAGGGTGTGGTCAAGTTGGTTCTTTCCAAGTCAAATTTTGGCCATTATTTCTATCGTTCAGGGAGTGAGAATGGGTTGAGTGCGCCCATAGCCCAGTCCGTGTTGCAGGATAGCAGGGAACAGCTATGGATCGGGACTGATGGTGGTGGATTAAACCTGTTTTTAGAGGAGTCGGAAAAATTCAAACATTTCAGGCATCAGGCCAATAATCCCCGGTCATTAAGCTCAGATAAAATATTGTTTCTGGAAGAAAGCTATGATGGCGGATTGTGGATCTGTACCTGGGATGGGGGATTGAATAAATTCGATCCTGTCACTGGTCAGGTTACCCGTTTTTTACATAACCCCGCTGATGAAACAAGTATTGGTCAAAACACGGTGTGGTGTGCGGTGGAGGACAAACGGCATTGGGTGTGGGTAGGAACACAAACAAGCGGATTGAATGTGTACTTACCGGAAAAGGATATTTTCAAGCGGTTCACCTACAAGGAGTCTGACTCACTAAGCTTAAACAGTGATTTTGTGTTTTCCTTGTTTATTGACTCGAAGGAACGCTTGTTGGTCGGAACATCTACAGGTCTTTCAGTTTTGGAGTTATCAGGAATTGAAGTGCCTGATTTAGACAGTCTGCGTTTTCAGGCTTTGGTGGAAAAGAACCTGTTGGGAAACAGGGTAAACTACATCACCGAAGATCATGAGCACAATATTTGGCTGGGGACGGACCTGGGATTACATAAGCTCAATGATCAGCTTCAGTTGATTCGCTCTTATTCAGTGATTGATGGCATGCCTAATAACCTGATCCTGGGAGTGAAAGAAGATGATAGTCATGATATATGGATCACTACCAAAAGTGGTATGTCAAGACTTAAGGTGAAATCCAATGAAGTGGAAACTTTCAACGTAAATGATGGGCTTCAAGGTGTGGAATTTCAAAGCAAATCCATTGAAAAGACCAGAGATGGGAGGATAGTTGCCGGTGGAATCAATGGTTTCAATATATTCAATCCTGCAAATGTGGGTGATACATTGGTTGAGTTGAAACCTTCCATCACACGACTCAGAATATTCAATAACATCATCAATGTTGGTGACACGCTAAATGGCAGGGTGCTTTTGGATCGGGCATTGGACCAAACAGAAAAGCTGATCCTTGATTATGATGAAGGTTACCTGTCCTTTGAATTTCTGGCATTACATCTGAAAAACCCGGAAGGCGTAAAGTATGCCTATCGAATGGAAGGCCTGGAAGATGATTTTGTTCAGGTGAGGGTAAACAGGTTGGCCAACTATGCCGGTTTAAATCCCGGAGACTACATTTTTGAAGTAAAAGCCCTGATAGAAGGTAACTGGGATCAGGCAAATACTACTTCGCTATCCATCACCATCCTGCCACCCCCATGGCGTACCTGGTGGGCTTATCTTGCATATGTAGCCATACTTTCTTTGATCATCTGGCTGGGATTGAAATACTACAACAGGATCATCAATGAAGAAAGAGAACACGAGCTTGACCAATTGAAGCTCCGATTCTTTATGAATGTCTCTCACGAATTCCGCACGCCACTTACCCTGATCTTAAATCCTGTGCAAAAGATTATGACATTTTATCATCAACCAGAGATTGTAAAAGAGTCCGCTGCTGTCATCCAACGGAGTGCCCATAAACTGCTAAGTCTGATCAACCAGCTGCTTGATTTCAGAAGGGTTGATCTGGGCAAAGCACCGCTTGATCCGGTGAAGGGTGATATCGTGAGTTTTTTAAAGGACATCCATATTTTGTTTGAGGATCTGGCTATCCAGAAATCCATTCAATACAATTTTCATAGCTCGGAAGAATCTATCTATCTGTGGTTTGATCCGGACAAGATGGAAAAAATCATCAATAACCTGTTGTCCAATGCCTTAAAATTTACCCAGGACAAGGGGGCTATCACATTAACCATTCAAAAAATAGCTAAGCGACCCCAAAGTGAAAGCTTTTTAGTCAGGGGGAACAAACAAGACTTTGTAGAAATTTCTGTGAAGGATACAGGTGTAGGAATAAAAAAGGAACAGCAGCATGAGATATTTGAGCGATTTTTCCACGTAGATAATACCCGGACAGGTACGGGCATTGGGTTGAATTTCACCAAAAGCCTGGTAGAGCAACATGGGGGAGAGATCGAGATGGAAAGCACCTATGGAGAGGGCAGTGAGTTCATTGTAAGGATCCCTTTTGAAAGTTCTCAGCTGACAGAGGCCTTAAAGGCTAATCGTGAAGTCAGGCAGAATATCCGGGAGTTTGATATTAGCAATGTGAAATCACTGGAATATGATATGGCCATTTACGGTGAAAGCACCAGCCAGGTTGATTATAAGCAAGAGCACACCCACCAGACAATCCTGATCGTGGAGGACAACAAGGAGCTCCGTATCCATTTAAAGAATGAATTGAAAAATCATTTCAATGTGAGAGAAGCCGTGAATGGTGCTGAAGGCTTAGAAAAAGTGAAGAAATATTTTCCGGATATCATTGTGAGTGATGTCATGATGCCTGAGATGGATGGTTTTGAAATGTGCGGGAAGGTAAAAACAGACCTGGAAACCTGTCACATTCCTATCATCTTGTTGACTGCCAGAAGTCTGGAAGAAGATCGAATAGAGGGATATAACCTGGGTGCGGATGCTTATTTGCCTAAACCTTTCAATGTGAGTGTATTAAAGGCACGCATCCAGAATTTATTGGAGACGAGGAGGAAGATCAAGGAGCGTTTTTTATCGCAAGCCTCTATATTATCCTCCAGTGAGGTAACCACCAATACCCTTGATGAGAAGTTTTTGGATGATGTCAATCAGGTCATCATGGACCACATTGATGATTCTGATTTTGGGCTGGAATCACTAATTAATGAGTTAGGGGTCAGCAGGTCTCAATTTTACCGAAAAATCAATTCGCTTACAGGTCAAAACCCAAGTAACTATATCCGCACTATCCGACTCAAATTTGCTGCTGAATTGTTAAAAAACAAATCAGGTTCAATAAAGGAAATTGCCTTCCGGGCTGGTTTTAATTCTACAGCGTATTTCTCCAAAACCTTCAGGGAGTTATTTGGAATGACTCCGGTTGAGTTTTCTGAACAAAACATGAGAAATATTCAAAAAACATCCTGAAAAACATCATTTAGATAATTACAACGAGCTTTTTGGATCATATTTTATCATTATTGAATGATGAGTTATATCCGTCGGCATAGGATTGACATAATATTGGCATATGAATTTTTGCTAATTCAACCAATCGAAAATGTTAAACCAAAAAGCCAATGTATATGATGATAAAAACTACACGATTGCAATCAGTCAGGAGAGCTGTTCTATAACTCTTCACAGCAGTTAAATCCCGTGAGGATACTGCGATGGATCTATATGATCCATTCTTTAAAAAATTCATTTTGATTTATTTAAACAAGTAACATGGAAATTAAAATTTTACCCAAATCAAACGCCTTGTTAAGGTTGTTTTTGCTTGTATTGGCCTTGGGCATCACCTCTACGATGATGGCCCAGACCAATACGGTTTCCGGACAGGTTCTGGATGAAGCCGGAGAAGGACTTCCGGGTGCTTCGGTGATTGAAAAAGGTACCACCAATGGTACGACCACTGACATTGAAGGTAACTTCAGGCTAAATGTATCTCAAGATGCTGTTCTCACAATTTCATTTGTTGGGTACACAACCCAGGAGATCGAAGTTGGTAATCAGAGTACGATCAATGTGAGTATGGATACCGACTCTGAGCTGCTTGGCGAGGTAGTAGTTGTAGGGTACGGTACCCAGAAGAAGGCTACCCTGACTGGATCTGTTGCCCAGGTAAGTGGTGATGATGTGATCAGAGGAAAAGCCACATCAAGTGCTGCACTTGCACTTCAGGGTGAAATGCCCGGTGTGTTAGTTACCAGAACAACTGCGCGACCTGGAAATGAGAATATTGATATCAAAATCCGTGGGGATATATCAATTAATAATGTTCAACCCTTAATTATTCTGGATGGTCTGATCATTCCGCAGTCACAGCTGTCTACCATCAATCAGAACGACATTGAGTCAATATCAGTATTGAAAGATGCATCTGCAGCCATTTATGGTACCAGGGCATCTGGCGGGGTTATTCTCATCACCACAAAAAAGGGGCAGGTTGGAAAACCAAAATTTGAATACAATAACCAGTTTCAGCTAAGCACTCCCGGAACCATCCCTGTTGCGTCACTTAAGGAATGGGCATCGATGTGGCTCGAATCTGGTAACAACGATGCGATTGACTATGTGGATGCCAATGGTAATCCTCAAACAGCTCAAGCTACGCATAGGTTTTACACGCCAACTGAATTCCAGCAAATGATAGATGGAACATTTCCTTTGGCTCCGGAACCAACCCTTGCTTTTGGTACGCTTGAATTACGCATAGCAGATGTCAACCAAATGGATCAATTATATGGTAATACATGGTCTCAAAGACATAACCTGGCAGTTTCAGGTGGCAATGAAAAAGTAAACTATCGTACATCCATAGGATACAATGATGAGCGTTCGCCATTGGCTGCTGCTTACGATGGAGCTAAGAGATTCAATTTCCGGACGAATTTATCATACGAGATCAGCGATATCTGGAGTGCTAATTTCCTGCTTTCTTATGATCACAGAAAAATCAGTACGCCTACCCAGGGAATTGGAGAAGGCTTACAGGATCCCGGGTTCTTTCCTTTGGTGAATCCCCAGGGACAATATTATGATGAATTTGGCGGTCACAACCCATTGGCTAAAGTTCAGGCTGGGGGAAGAGATAACACGACAGATCAAATCCTTCGCCTCATGGGAGGGATCAACCTTGACCTGGATAAATATGTAAATGGACTTTCTTTTGGTTATGATGTGAGTTTCAGCTTAGACAATAGGAGAAGAAATGACAGAAAAACTTCTTTTGATGTCTATACATGGGAAGGAGATGCACTTGGAAGAATCAGAAGTACCCTGGCAAACTCCTATTCCAGATTCTACTATACCGATGGAATGACTCAGATGCATACATTTAAAGGTATTTATGAGAAATCCATTAGTAATCACAATTTCGGTGTAACACTTGTTGCTCAGGCTCAGCTTGATGAGGAAGAAAGAAATTACTTTGGCAGAACCAATTTCCCTACAGATGAATTGAATCACATCAATCTTGGAGATGTGACCACATCAGTGGTAGGTGGAAACAACGCCGGAGCAGAAGCACTGGGAATTATGTCATACGTTGGTCGTTTTAACTACGACTACGAGGGCACGTATCTTTTCGAAGTACTGGCAAGAAGAGACGGATCTTCCAGATTGCATCCTGATTTCCGATGGAGTAATTTTTACGGTACTTCGGCAGGTGTGAATTTGGCACAAATGCCATTTCTTGCCACTGCAGGATTTATCAATAACCTAAAACTGAGAGCCTCCTGGGGGCAAACTGGTTCCACCGCAGGTATTAATGATTACGACTACATTTCACGTATTGCTACCGGAACGGCTGTATTTGGTGTTTCTCCTGCATATGCCAACACTGCAAGAATAGCCGCACTAACGACTACCGATCGTAGCTGGGAACGTGTGACTACAACCAATTTCGCCTTAGACTTTGGAGTTTTGAGAAATCGTCTGAGTGGTACATTCGAGTATTTCATTCGAAACAATGACGATATGCTTATTCCTATTACATATCCTGATGCATTGGGCGGTAATGCGCCATTAACCAACAGTGGAAGTTTTACTACGAAAGGTTGGGAATTGGCTGTAAACTGGAGAGATCAGATCGGAGCAGTAAACTACAATGTAACCTACATGATTTGGGATACCAATAGTGAGGTGACCAGTCTGGAAGGAGCCGTGGTTAAAGAGCTTGGTGTCAATGACCCTATTGAAGGAATGCCACTTAATGCCATCTATACATACGTTACCGATGGTATCATGGAAACAGAAGAAGAAGTACTGGCCTACTATGAGCAGTATGGTTTTACAGATCCCAATAATCACAACGCCATGAAAGCGGGAACTGACCTTCCGGCATATAATACGCCCAATCGTCTGGCAGTTGGTAATGTAAAACGTGTAGACGTGAACGGTGATGGCTTAATTAACGAGGAGGATTTGGCATACTATGGGGACCAGAACCCTCACTACAGCATGGGTCTTAGACTGGGAGCTTCCTGGAAAGGTCTTGATGTAAGTATGTTTTTCCAGGGCGTTGCCGATCAAACCATTAGAAGATCAGGTACGTTGTCTTATCCATTTGCCAATTGGTGGAGAAACCAAAACAACTCTTTCTACAACAATACATGGACTCCTGAGAGAACAGATGCTGAATTTCCGATGATGTTCCAGACCGGGTCCAGAAAGAGCTGGAACTATAACCTAAATGATATCAATATTGTTGAGGCTGCATACCTGAGAGCCAAGTTGATTACTGTAGGCTATACCCTGCCTAATGCGTTTACTTCAAAAGTAGGATTAGACAGAGTACGGTTATCTGCTACTGGAAACGATCTGTTCGTCTTATCTAATGTAAAGGACGGATTGGATCCTGAAACACCTTCCGGTGTGAATCAGGGACAGATTAATCCGTTCGCTGCATCATTTATTTTCGGCCTGGATATTTCATTTTAATGATGACAAATAATTTTAGAATTATGAAAAATATACAAATAAAAATATTCGGTCTTATCATGGTCCTTTTAGGATCAGTAAGTTCTTGCGATTTTGTGAATCAGGATCCACTGGATGAAGTGACTGAGGCCATTTACTTTCAGAATGCAGAGCACTTTGAATCTGCAGCAAATTTCTTCTATACTCGATTTGGATTTGATCGAGGTGATGATGGAACCGATTTATCCAACAACGTCACTGATGGTGCCAGCAATTACGCGTGGGGTGTGTCTACAACAAGTCAGAACGATGATATTTGGACAGACAATTACACACAGCTAAGAGCCGTCAATCAACTCATTGAGAAAGCGGCAGAATATGAAGGTGACCCTTCAGAAATAGCTGTATCCGTTGGAACTGCACACTGGTTCAGGGCTTTTCACTATGACAGACTTTTGAAAAGATTTGGTGGTGTACCAATCATTTTAATTGCTCCGGGTCCATCCTCAGATGAGATCTATGCCCCAAGAAACAGTCGATATGAGGTAGTGGGTCAAATGCTGAGTGATTTGGATGTAGCCATTGCAAACCTTCCTGATGCTTCAGTTGTACAAGGTGACAATAAAGGAAAGCTTTCATTGGAAGCGGCAAAGGCGTATAAAGCGCGTATACTGCTTTATGAAGCTACCTGGGAAAGATATGTCGGAGATGCTACCGATGGTGATGGAAGTACAGTGGGTGCTGGAACAGCCAAGCCGGCCGGTTATCCAAGTATCGATGCCATGTTAGCTGAGGCTATTGCTTTGGCTGAAGATGTGATGGATGTGTCAGGATCTGGACAGGTCTTTGAATTGTGGGATCACAGGACTGAGCTAGGAGCCGACCATTTACGGTACTTATATGTTCTGGATGATGGATTGGGAAACCCAATGGGCTATACCAAAGCAGAAAACAAGGAATTTATCCTGGAGACGGTCTATGATGAAGTCTTGCGAGGAAGACCAGGAAACGAGTCTCATGCAAAGGTGACCGGTGCCTCCAGGAAGTTAATGGATATGCTTCTTTGTAGCGATGGGTTGCCTGTACAGCACTCTGCGGATTTTCAGGGGTATTCAACCCTGGAGTCAGAGTTTCAAAACAGGGATTATCGTATAAATCTTTATTCCAAAATACCGCTGAATTATTATTGGGGAAGAGGTTCAACAGGTGCTAATTATGGAAATCCTATTCCTACAGGACCAGATTATTTGTATGTTCCCGCTTTGAGTGGTCCAGCTATCCGAAACAATAGCTATCAGGGACGTAAATGGGTGATTGAAAACCCCACAAAAGAAGAAGGAGACTACAATTATCCGCAAATTCGGCTGGCAGAAGTGTATTTGATCTTTGCTGAGGCCACAGTCGAACTCAATGGATCAATATCTAATGCTGATCTGGACAGATCCATTAATTTGATCCGGGCCCGAGCTGGAGTGGCACCATTGACCAATGAATTGATTGCTCCTTACAATGATTTAACCATGCTTGGAGAGATTCGTCGTGAACGAGCCATTGAGCTGTTTGGGGAAAACTTTCGAATGGATGATTTGAAGCGCTGGAACATTGCACCGGAAGAGATCAATAATGGTGTATATCTGGACCATATAGCGGGAACAGAAATGGAAACCGCCGTAGATCCAAGAGATGGTTCTCAGATTTGGGATCCATCCAGCTATCCGCTTACAACCACAGAAATCACTACATCCAGCTATTCCGGAATACCTACGGTACCACCGGGGGTGGCTATTCTGGAAGGTCCTGGTGTACGTAATTTCACAATCAGAAATTACATAGATGCGATCCCAACAAGTCAGATTGGCCTCAACTCTAATCTCACTCAGAATCCCGGATGGTAAATTGATGAAAGAAAAAGTCAAATAGTAGGGATATTGTTGATTAAGTAACCGGCAGTTATAGTTAACTGTCGGTTCTTTTTATTTTATAATTTACCTACATGCGCAATTTACAATGATCAGACTCAGCACTTTATTTGGGATTATTTTAGGACTATTTCTGACTACAGGATGTGCTCCGGAAGGTTTTGAAAAACCCAATGTCATCCTCATCCTGGTGGATGACCAGGGATATGGTGATGTTGCCAGCCTGGGCAACCCATATATCCAAACGCCAAATATTGATCAATTACATGCATCTGGCATTCGTTTTACCGATTATCACGTCAGCCCAACCTGTGCCCCAACCAGGGCAGCGCTTCTAACCGGACATCATTCTAACCGGACCGGGGTCTGGCATACAGTCAACGGCAGGTCGCTTCTGTTGGAAAGAGAGACCACCATGGCAGATATCTTTAAGGAAAATGGCTATTCCACGGCTATTTTTGGTAAGTGGCACTTAGGGGACAACTACCCATTCCGACCACAAGACAATGGATTTGAAGAAGTACTGGTGCATGGTGGAGGAGGTATCAGTCAAACCATGGATTATTTTGACAATGACTACTTCGATGATACCTATCTCCACAATGGGAAATTAGAAAAATATAAAGGCTATTGCACCGACGTCTGGTTTGATGAAGCCATAAAATACATTGGTACCAACAAGGATAAACCCTTCTTTTATTATCTGTCTACCAACGCGGCGCATTCCCCATATTATGTAGAAGATAAGTACCTCGAGCCTTACAAAGACAATGACGACATTCCAAACCCTGCCTTCTATGGGATGATCACCAACATCGATGAAAATATTGGGAGGCTGGTCAGCCATTTGGCATCCCAAGGCTTGCTTGACAATACCATCCTGGTCTTCACGACGGACAATGGTACGGCCCAGGGAGCCCGTGTAGAAGGACACCGGCTGGATGGGTTTGTCACGAAAGGGAACAACGCAGGTATGCGGGGTATCAAAGCCAGCAAATATGAGGGCGGTCATCGGGTCCCTTTGTTTATCCAATGGAAAGATGGAGGGATTGTGGGTGGAAAGGATATTAACGAACTGACTGCTCATTTTGATATACTCCCAACGCTGGTGGATTTGTGTGATCTTGAGGTAAACACAGATATCCATTTTGATGGGAAAAGTTTAGTCCCATTGATCAAAGGGGAAAAAGAAGGTTTCGAAGATAGAA
Source organism: Cyclobacteriaceae bacterium (assembly GCA_965228595.1). Classification (GTDB taxonomy): domain Bacteria; phylum Bacteroidota; class Bacteroidia; order Cytophagales; family Cyclobacteriaceae; genus UBA7330. The sequence continues at coordinate 4,115,678 of OZ245828.1, forward strand.
TTATCATCACCAACTCTCAACGGACAGAAGTGCCGGAGCGCTGGAGGAGGACTTCACTCATGCAGGGAAAGTGGAGGCTGGTCGATGGGACTGAATTGTATGATCTGCAAACTGACCCGGAACAAAGAAACAACATCATCGATCAGCACTCCGAAAAGGTGGCTGAGTTTAAGCAAGCCTATGACCAATGGTGGGCTGATCTCGTCCCGGGTTATGATGATCAGCCACGGATGATTATCGGACATGAGGAAGAAAACCCTGTTACACTCTATTGCCACGACTGGCACTCTGAAAAGGATAGTCCGTGGCATCAAAGACATATCAGAACCGGCTATATCGATAATGGATATTGGTTGCTGAAGGTGGTCGAATCGGGTACTTATTCATTAAAGCTTAGACGTTGGCCTGAGGAAACTGGTCTGGCTTTGAATGCCTCTGCTCCGGTGCGGCCAGCCATTCCCGGTACAAGCGTAAACGAAAGCAGACCAGGAAAGGCCTTGAATATTCGAACAGCAAAAATTCAAATTCAGGATATGACACTATCCGCTCCGATTGATCCGGATGAATCATTCATTGAGTTCAATGTAGCGCTGGAGGAGGGTGAAGCTCGTCTTCAGACCTGGTTTACACTGGATTCCGGGGAGACGCTTGGAGCATATTTTGTCACAGTCGAGAAAAACTAAATGTCAAATTGATTTACACATGATTTCAATAGCAGGAAAGATTAGCATTAAATCTCCTATGGTAGATATAAAAATAATTGCACTATGTGTGGCCTTCTTATTAGCGGGTTGTGATATGTCTCAAAAGGGCAGCTCACCTGAAACGGATGTGATTATTTATGGCGGGACATCTGCTGCCATCATGGCTGCGGTTCAGTTAAAAAGGATGGACAAAAAGGTCATCATTGTTTGCCCTGAAGAGCATATTGGCGGACTCTCATCCAGTGGGTTGGGATTTACTGATATCGGTGACAAAAGTGTGATCGGTGGACTTTCCAGAGAATTCTATCAACAGATATACAATCATTATCAAAATGAGGAGGCCTGGAACTGGCAGGCCAGGGAAGATTTTGGTAACGTGGGTCAGGGCGCACCCGCGATAGATGGTGATCTAAAAACCATGTGGATTTTTGAGCCCCATGTGGCTGAGAAAGTGTTTGAAAACTACATCAGTCAATATCAAATCCCCATTCACCGGGATGAGTGGCTGGATCGGAAAAATGGGGTGGAAGTGGTGGATGGTGAGATCCGTTCCATCACCATGCTGAGCGGGAAAAAGTTTGATGCTAAAATATTTGTTGATGCTACCTACGAAGGCGACTTGATGGCTGCGGCAGGAGTGAACTATCATGTAGGAAGAGAAGCAAATTCCGTATATGGTGAAACATGGAATGGAGTTCAGAAGGAAGTGTTTCATCACAGCCATAATTTTGGGGACAAAAAGATCAGCCCGTATGTTATTCCCGGGGATCCAACCAGCGGTGTATTGCCCCGGATATCTACTGATCCACCTGGGGAACAGGGGCAGGGTGACAAAAAAGTACAGGCTTACAATTACAGGCTTTGTACCACCAATGCGGAAGGAAACGTTGTGCCTTTTGAAAAGCCTGAAGGTTATGATCCTGCGGAGTATGAGTTGTTGAGAAGGGTATTTGAATCCGGAAGGTATTCAATGTTTGGTGGAGGTGAAATTCCAAATTATAAGCGAGATGTAAACAATGTGGGTCCATTTAGTTCTGATAATATCGGGATGAACTATGAGTATCCGGAAGCGTCCTATGAAAAGCGAAAGGAGATCCTGGAGGAACACATAAATTATCATAAGGGGCTACTTTATTTTTGGGGACATGATGAAAGTGTACCGAAAAGACACCGGGACAAAATAAACAAGTGGGGTCTGGCTAAAGATGAGTTTGTAGACAATGATCATTGGCCTTATCAGATCTATGTGAGGGAAGCACGTCGCATGATTGGTGATTATGTAATGACCGAACATGAGATATTGGGGAACCGAAAGGTGACCAAACCCATTGGTATGGGATCATATACCATGGATTCCCACAATGTGCAGCGATATATCACCGAGGAAGGGTACGTTCAAAACGAAGGAGATCTGGGGGTTGAGCCCGGCCAACCTTATCAAATTCATTTGGGATCCATTCTTCCAAAGAGGAACGAGTGTAGTAACCTGATTGTACCGGTTGCGGTATCCAGTTCGCACATCGCCTTCGGTTCAATCAGAATGGAGCCGGTTTTTATGATATTGGGACAGAGTACTGGTGTCATTGCTGCATTATCTGTTGATAGAGGTGAGAAAATTCACGATATTCCATACGAAGAAATCAAAGCCAAATTGATAGAAGGCAATCAGATTTTGGAGTAGACAATTTAAAACAACATTAAACTATGCAACCACCCCGCAGAAAATTTTTGAAAATGGCAGCCCTTGGAGGAGGAATGGGCACCATCCTTCCCCCAACATTCGGAAATGTATCAAAAGGAACTTCACAAACAATCCTCACAGACTACAGTCACCTGGATGAAGCTTTAAAGAAACCGATCCTCAAAAGAGACCTGTTTCCGGAACCGGTAATTATCGAAACCCTTGAATTGCTTCGGGATCGGAAGAATACCATATGCCGGGTCAGATCAAAAGACGGGGCTACAGGAACAGCCATTGGTCATCCGTTCATTGCCATGTCAAGCTATCCGATGTTTAACCTCAACCTGAAGCATCATTTTTTAGGAAAGGATGCCCGTGATTTGGACACACTTATTTTTAATGCTGCAGAGCGAAATGTGAAAAGACAGGGGATCCCGCTCAATGTCCAGATTGCTGTCATTGAATTTGCCATACTGGACATGTTGGGAACATTGATCAATAAGCCTGCCGGGCTGTTGATTGGAGAAATCAAAAATCCTGAAGTATCCATTTACCTGGGACATCATTTGAGTGCCTTCAGGAAAAAAGAACCTGAGGAGTCATTGGAACTGATGTATCAGGATTACGTGAAAACTGAAGCTAAAGCGATAAAACTCCGGGCAGGCAGAGGCGATAACCTGGCCACGGATATCGACAATGCTCCCGGGCGAACCGAAAAACTGATCCGAATGGCCCGGGAGAAGTTTGGAGATGACATGAACCTGATGATTGATGGCAATGGCTCTTATTCGGTAAAAGAAGCGATCAGGATAGGAAAGATCCTCGAGGAGTATAATTATTACTTCTATGAAGAACCTGTGCCATGGGATTGGTATGAAGAACAGAAGCTTGTGGAAGAAGCACTCAATATTCCAATGGCAGGAGGTGAGGAAGAGTTTGGTATCCATGCGTTTCGTTACCTGATCGGGAATGAAGTATTTCAGATCCTGCAGCCTGACCTGTTCTATTTTGGAGGTATGGTACGTACCATGCAGGTAGCCAACATGGTGGAAGCAGCCGGGTTGCAGGTTACACCTCACATCTCTGGCGGTGGGCTTGGTTTTGTGTACATACTTCAGCTGGTTTCAGTATGCCCGGCGGCAGCCGAGTTTCATGAGTTTAAGATGTTTCAGACAAAAGATGCCAATGGAACGACAGTTCCAATTGAGAGTAAGGCGGAACCATTCCAAAGTGTCAATGGTGTGATCAAAGTGCCTTCCGGGTCCGGTCTCGGCGTAAAAATTGACCCTGATTATGTCAAAACCCATAAAGTAGTTAAAGAATGAAAGGATGATAAACTACCAGTTAACCCAACACATACCCACACAATGATAAAAACAAAAATCACGCTTACTTCTATCCTCAGTTTAACCATTGGATTGTTGTTAGCCCAACAATCAATCATCCCTCTCCCCGAAAATCTGGAACAGGGATATCCCCGCATTTACCTCACACAGGAAGAGAAACCAGCACTCGAGCAGCTGATCAGGGATGAGCCATGGGCAGGCGAAGTGCTTCATGGCATCCACCAGCGCATAGATCCGCATGTGGAGCGACATTCCACTGATCCGGAGTGGATGGTTTCGAGATTGATGATGTATTGGAAGACGAAAGCCACCAACGTTTACATTGATGGGGTGTACTATTCACATGCCGATGGTGAAGCGCCGGTACCAACTGTTCGTTTTACGGGTGCACGCGATTACACCACCAACTACGCCATGCCTGAACTAGAAGACATTCTTCCCTACATGGATGATGAAAGGGGGCTTTATCTCCGAAACAGAAGCAAGGAAGGAAATCCCCTGGAATGGGTTGAGCAGTCCAAGACGGGTGGAATCATCCACCGACACAATCAACGGTTAATCGGGTTTGCAAGGGATGCTGCATTCCTGTATTGGCTCGAAGACGACGAGCGCTTCGCCCGGTTTGCTTATGATATTTTTGACACCTATATGATGGGCATGTATTACCGCAATGAGCCCATCGATTTGCTCAATGGACACATCCAGACCCTGGTTGGGCTTACCTGTTTTCAGGTGATCCACGAAAGTACATTGGCAGAGATCGCGGAGCTATATGACTTTTTACACCCATACCTCGAAAAGAAATACCCTGAGAAAATAGAAGTCTACGATGCCACCATCAAAAAGTGGAATGACCAGATCATCAAGAACGGAGTTCCGCAAAACAATTGGAACCTGCACCAGGCCAAAATTATCCTCAAAGCCGCAATGGTTCTAAAGGATAACAAGTTCTATAAGGATGGGAAAGGGCGTGAGTATTATATCAACTACATCCTGAATGTGACCTCACCCCGTCAGTGGTCTTTGAACAAATTCCTGGATTATGGCTACGACAAAAATAATGGTGTTTGGGCCGAATGCCCGGGTTATTCCTTTGGTGTGACACGCGACCTGACGGAGTTCATCATTGACTTTGACAATTCATTTGATCACAACCTGTTGCCTTACATGCCGGTAATGACTAAAGCAGTGAAGGTGCTTCCGCAGTATTTATTTCCCAATGGACAAACAGTAGCATTTGGAGACAGTAATTATGGATCACTCAACACCGGAGCTATCAGTGCGATGATCCGTACGGCGCAGAATAATGATGACGAGGAACTTGAAAAGGAATTTACAAGCATGTATCGACTGTTTGCTGAGGAAGAAGAACGATCCAACGGAAGAAGACGGGTACGCGCGGATATTTCTTCTTTTTTTGAAGACAAACCGCTTGAACTCAATCCGGAGTACGAAAAAGGTGAGCTAAAAGACTACATCACTCAAACCTTCTACGCACTAAATGTGAGCTGGCATGTGCAGCGCATGGGGGAAGGAAAAGATGGCATGATGGTCTCCTTGAATGGATCACTTGGAAACCACATGCATGCCAATGGTATCAATATGGAGCTGTATGGCAAGGGGTTTGTCCAGGGAGCAGATCCCGGGAAGGGCGCAGGATACCTGCAGCCGATCTATCTGGAATACTATTCACAGTTTCCCGCCCACAATACCGTGATGGTGGATGGAGCCTCATCTTATACAGAGATGTTGAGTTATCATGCCTTTGATTTGATGGGTGAATATCCCAAATCTGAGCAGAAAGCTGGCTTTTACGAAGATATCACCTATTCTGATGTCTACTTTTTAGAGCCAGAAACCCGAAGTGACCAGAGCCGCATCGTGAGCATCGTGAAGACAGGAGAGGAAACAGGCTATTACGTGGACATTTTCCGTTCTAAAAAACAGCGAGAAGGTGACAAATTCCATGATTACTACTATCATAACCTGGGGCAATCCATGGAGGTAAGGGATGCAAGTGGTCAACCACTGAAGCTGACCCCAAGTGAGGAGATGGGATTTGCCGGAGGACATCTGTATGCCCTCGATTATATGTGGGACAAAAACTCCGCCCGCACGAATGAAGACTACCAGGTAGCATGGAAAATTGATATGCCCGAAGGTGAGGAAGATGTCTTCATGAACCTTTGGATGAAAGGGACAGAAGGGAGGGAGGTTTTCTCCATCAAATCACCCCCCAATAAGGCATTCAAAGGGGATGGAGGATTGCCCTATGAAGTCGATAAAGAGCCATTCCTGACCTTTGCCGCGCGTCAGCATGGAGAGGCCTGGAAACATCCCTTTGTATCTGTTTATGAACCTTTTACCTCCGAAGAGGGAAGTAGTATTCAGGAGATCCAGGGATTTGAGGATGAAAGTGGTCATGATGAATTTGCAGGAGTAAAGGTGACCCACAAGTCGGGTCGGGAAGATCTGGTGTTTTCATCTTATAGTGGAGCTTTGGTGTCTTATGGACAGGTTTCAACGGATGCCAGGTATGCCCTCGTGGGTAATGAGGAAAGTGGTGATATTGTATGGTTCATGGGAAATGGAAAAATTCTTGATGCCAAAGGTTATGGCATTGCCGCAGACGAAGCTGGGAATGTAGTGCTGGAAAAGAAAGAGGATAAGCTCTATTTACATAACGAAGTCCCGGTTGTGATTACCTTTAAGAAAAAGCAATATCAATTTGACACTGGTACTTTTAGAACAATCACATTAAAGTAACACCCCACATTTTGTAAAAGGTCATATGAAACAACTGACATTAATCCTCATTACACTCCTATTCTTAAGTCCACAAAGTCATGGACAGAAAAATGCCACGGCTGAGACCCAAAAAGTACAGGTGGCAGGTCATGCCCACATGGATCCGGTCTATCGGTGGCGATGGAATGAGATAGAAAACCGCGAGATCTACAACACGTTTTCCAATGTCCTCAAAATGATGGACAAGTATCCAGACCTGAAGTTCTCTCAAAGTTCTCTCTTGTATTACTCCGCTATTCAACAACGCTTCCCGGAGGTGTTTGATAAGGTCCGGCAAAGTATTCAGGACAATCGGTGGAGCGTTGTAGGCGGTCAGTGGGTAGAAATCGATGAGACCATGCCATCCGGAGAAAGTATTATCCGGCAATTCTTGATTTCTAAAGATTACTACTCCAGGAACATGGGTATTGATAACATTTCTATCGCTTGGTCACCGGATGCTTTTACCGGTCATTCCGGATCCCTTCCCAAATTATACGCTGGCTGTGGCATCAAATACTATGTATTTAGCCGGGCTGCCCCGGAAGGAAAGAAGATATTTTGGTGGGAATCCAAAGACGGGACTAAAATGTTGGGTTATAAAATACCTGACCATTATAATCCCACCTTCAGCAAAATGCCCGAATATATCAAGGAGTGGACTGACATATCCGGATATGATTCACCCATGGTCACGGTGGGGAAGGGAGATCATGGTGGAGGACCTGACGAGGGCGACCTGCAGGCACTGAAAAATCTGTCTGAAAACCACAACATGAGTTTTGAATTTGTAAATCCCTACAAATTCTTTGAGGATTTGGAGGGTGCTGATAACAAATGGCCCGTTCAAAAAGAGGAATTCGGGATTCAACCTAATGGACAACAATGGTTGGGGTGCTACACTTCCCATGCAAGAATAAAAAAGCTTAACCGCTATTATGAGAACCGATTGTTGACAGCGGAGAAGTTTTCGGTCATCGGAACACTTCACAAGGGCAAACCCTTTTTTCCGCGCGAAGACTTTGCGGAAGCCTGGAAGATATTGTTGTTCAATCAGTTTCACGATATCATGGCCGGTACGTTTACCGGGCTTGGCGCCATCGATGTGTACAGGGATTATGAAAGGTTGGAGCACATCACTTCTGAGCAGTTAAATGCCGGACTTGAGAATATTGGTGCCAGAATAAACATTGATATGGAAGGAATCCCACTGGTGGTATACAACCCCCATTCCTGGCCTGTCAGTCAGTATGTTGAAGCTGAAATTGAATTCATCAAAAAGCCAACTGCCTTTAATATCAAAGATCCGTCGGGAAAAGCCGTAGCCTACGCTATTGTGGATCAATCTAAAGACGGATTAAAGGTCAATATTTTACTCGATGCCCAGGATGTTCCGCCACTGGGATACAGGGTGTATGAGGTCATTGAAGGAGAGGCTGAAAAATCAATTTCAGATCTCAAGGTTGAGGGGAACTCTGTGGAGAACAGCTACTACCTTATCAAATGGGATGAGGCCGGATTATCAAGCATTTATAGCAAGGAACTCAAGAAGGAATTACTGAAGGGAACTGGCAATAGCTTTCAACTACTGGAAGACAATGGAAGTAGCTGGAGTACCAAATTTACCGGGGAAACATTTTCGTTTGAAACTTTAGTCTCTCCTAAAATTATTTCACAATCTCCCCTGAGTGTTACCGTGAAATGGGAAGACTATTTTGAATCAACAAAAGTGATCAGGACCATGAGCCTGAACGCCAATTCCAGTCAGATTGATTTTGAAATGGAAGTGGATTGGCACAGCCACAATAAACTATTGCAGGTGATCTTCCCCACTAGTATTGAAAAGGGTAAAGCTTTTTATGACCAGCAATACGGATATGTCCAGCGGGAAAATTCGGATTTGGATTACCCTACCCAAAAGTGGATTGATTATTCAAACAACAAAGAGGGAATTACCTTACTGAACAATGGGAAATATGGTTTCCATATCAACGAAGGCAAAATGTCTATGTCGGTGGTTCGTGGAGCCCGCGATATGGACCCCCGAATGGATGAGGGTGTTCACACATTCAAATACGCTTTGATTACCCATAAGGGAGATTGGAGAGATGCTGATATCCCTCAAAAAGCCTGGCAGTTCAATCAGCCGCTTCTGGCCAAGCAGGAAAACAATCATCCCGGAGAGATCTCCGGATGGCGTTTCACAGACGAGTCCTTTCCTTTAGAGAAATCGTTTTTCAGCATCGATAGTGACCATGTGTTGATTTCAAGTGTGAAAACAGTCCAGGATGCCTATAACCCATATCCCTTGATATTAAGGATTGTAGAAACGGAGGGAAGAGATGAAGACATCACAGTCAAATTTCCTTATAAAGTGGCTTCAGTCATTGAAACGAATCATGTGGAAGATGAAATCGAGCCGCGTAGTGAGGTTGAGATCGGGGAGAATCAGTTTAGTTTCAGAATCGGACATGATCAGATCAGAACTTTCATGATTAGATTTTAATATGAATTATCGAACCAAAACAGGATTGTTTTTCATCGCACTGCTTTCTATATTCCTGAGGGGAGAGGCACAGGGTACACCTGGAAATACAACACGCCAGCTGGATGTCCATAGCAAAATACCTGTATTGATCATCGATGGGTTTAGCAATCATGCCTGGGAAAATAACACCCAATACCTGGTCAGGATCCTTGAATCGAGCGGGAAGTTCAGTGTATCGGTAAGCACTTGTCCTGATCGATACCAATCAAAATCAGACTGGGAAGGTTGGAATCCCGATTTTCAGCATTATCCGGTTATCATCCAGACCTGCAACAACATCTTCAAAGAGGATAGCCTTCAGTGGCCGGATCATGTGAAGCGATCTTTTGAAGCGTATGTGGCCAATGGAGGAGGAATATACATGTATCATGGGGCCACCAATGCTTTTACCAACTGGCCGGCTTACAATGAGATGATTGCCCTGGGATGGCGTACAAATGATTTTGGGGTGGCTGTAACCATCGATGAAAATGAGCAAATGGTGATCATTCCCAAAGGAGCAGGTGGTAATACGGGGCATGGCAAAAGGACGAATGCATTAATAACAAAAATGGGTAATCATCCTATCCATCATGGGTTACCCAAAGCCTGGCGGGCTGCTGATATAGAGATCTATCGATATGCCAGAGGAGCTGCGGACAACCTCCAAGTAATTTCCTATGCCAGGGATGCAGAAACAGGTTTGAATTTCCCGATGGAATGGACAGTGAAATATGGCGAGGGAAAAGTTTATTGTTCAACGTATGGTCACTTATGGAGGGGTCAGGATTGGCCTGAAAGCATGCGATGTGCTGCTTTTCAACAAATCATGGTTCGGGCGCTACAATGGTTAAGCAAGAACGAGGTTGAGCAGGTAGCGGAATCAGATTTTCCTTCCAAAGATCAAATGGTTGTTAGATCCCCATTATTTGATTAATAGCATGAGCTAGAAGCGTTACACAAAACTTATCCCTATTCCCTTATGATACCTAAAAGATCCCTTTGGCTATTTTTTATTGTTTTACTCCTGGCATGTACTCCGGAACTAGTCGAAAAGGTCTCCGACCCGCTGGATAACTACACTGACTGGTCTGTTTACCGGGGAGATAAAAAGGGAAATCAATACTCCGAATTAGCACAAATACATGCAGCCAATGTTCACAAGTTGGACCTGGTTTGGCAATACCAGACTGGAGATGCGTCTGAAAATTCATCCATGCAGGTCAATCCTATCATTGTGGATGGCATCATGTATGTCTCCACCCCCACATTAAAAGCGGTGGCATTAAATGCAGTAACGGGCGAAGAGGTCTGGGCATTTGAATCCTCAAAACACAACAAGGGTCAAACGCTGTTTCGGGGTCGTACGCGAGGTGTGACCTATTGGAGTTCACAGGACGGAAAAGATACCCGGATTTTTCACTTTGTCAAGGACAGGGTATATGCTTTGAATGCTAAAACAGGAGAGCTTATTCGTTCGTTTGGAAACGAGGGGCACATTGACCTGCGTGAAAACTTAGAAATGGACCCTGACAAGGCATCCATCGAGGTGACTTCCCCGGGAATTGTATATCAGAACAACTTGATTGTAGGTTCGAGGGTGCCGGAAGGGTATAATTCTACACCAGGTAATATCCGTGCCTTTGATACACAAACAGGTGAGTTTAAGTGGGTTTTCCATACCATCCCTCAGGAAGGTGAGTTTGGCTATGACACCTGGCAGTTCGTAGAAGGTGAAAAGTATGGTGGAGCCAATGCCTGGAGTGGTTTTACTGTGGACGAGCAGCGCGGATGGGTTTTTCTGGCTACCGGGTCTCCGGCATATGATTTTTATGCCAGCAATAGGAAAGGAATGAACTTGTTTGGCAATTGTGTGCTCGCACTTGATGCCAATACAGGGGAACGCATCTGGCACTATCAGACTGTACATCATGATATTTGGGATTATGACAATCCTTCGGCTCCTATTCTTGTGACAATTAATGATGAACAAGAAGGACCCAGAGATGCTGTGGTTCAATTGACCAAAATGGGACTCGTATTTGTGCTGGACCGAGAAACAGGGGAACCACTTTTCCCAACCCTGGAGATGCCAGTACTGAAATCCCCCATAGAAGGAGAGGAAACATGGCCAACCCAACCTATTCCGGTAAAGCCAGCTCCTTTAGCAAGGTTGGGAATTACGGAAGCAGATCTAACAAACATTACCCCCGAAGCGAATGCCTACGCCAGGGAGCAGTTTTCGAAATATCAAACGGCCGCTTTGTATACCCCTCCTTCAGAAAAGGGTACGTTAACAAGTCCGAGTTTATTGGGTGGAGTGGAATGGCAGGGTGGATCCTATGATCCTTATTATAACAGGTTGTACGTGAACTCCAACAATGTGGCCAGCATTTCCAGGTTACACAAGATCAATGAAAATGCCGGAGAAGTAACCGGTTTACAGCTTGGCAAACAAATCTATATCAGAAACTGTGCCTCTTGTCATGGGCTGGACCGGAATGGGGTGCCACCCACATACCCACCAGTCATCAACATCGAAAAGGACAGCAATGAGATTGCTGAGGTCATTAAGAATGGGAAAAACATCATGCCTGCTTTCAAACATCTCAGTGGGAATGAGATTGATGCACTCACAGCGTTTATTGTGAGTGACGAATCAGCCTATGATCCAGGGGATCAGAAGGACTCAACCCGGGTACGTTATACGCATGCTGGTTATCACCTTTTTCTGGATCAGGATGGCTACCCGGCTACGGCTCCTCCCTGGGGCACACTCAATGCCATCGATCTCTCAACAGGTGATTATGTTTGGAAAATACCACTGGGTGAGTACCCGGAACTTGCAAAACAAAACATTCGCAACACAGGCACAACGAATTATGGTGGTGCAGTGGCAACTGCCGGAGGCATTGTCTTCATTGCCGCTACAGCCGATGAGAAATTTCGGGCCTTTGAATCCAGCAGAGGCCAGCTATTATGGGAGTATGATCTTCCTGCCGGAGGCTATGCAACACCCAGTGTTTTTATGATCGATGGCAAACAATATGTAGCCATCGTAGCCGGTGGAGGAGGGAAGAACGGAACCCCTTCCGGGGATTATGTGATGGTATTTGCACTACCGGAAGGGAACGAAAATTCCTTAGCCATTGATTCGGATATGATTGATGAAAACGGATGGATTTCTCTCTTTGATGGTAAATCCCTCGATGGATGGGTGCACATGAATGGATCTCATGTTTATACGGTTGAAGATGGCGCCATTATCGGGAGGACCGTGCCCAACAGTCAGAATTCGTTTCTCTGCTCATTATATGAATTTGCTGATTTTGAGTTTGAATGTGAAGTGATGGTAGATGATATCACCAATCAGGGCGTTCAGTTCCGGTCTTCTGTGAGGCCGGTCTCAGAGCGGGACAGTCCAAACTGGCGGGCTGGAAGAGTATGGGGCCCTCAGCTGGAGATTCGTAGAAAAATGGGAGAAAAAGTGATCACCACAGGGGTACTCTATGGGGAGGCATTAGGAACCGGATGGCTTTCTTCTAAAGAGCGGCTGGAAGATTCACATGATCATTTCATTCCTGAAGGATGGAATCATATTCGGATTGTCGCAGATGGTCCGCGGATGCAAACCTTTGTCAATGGTCATTTGATCGAAGACCTGACCAATGAAGAGGTTTATAAAACCCATCCCGCCGGGTTTATCGCACTTCAGGTCCATGGCATAAAAGGGCAAAGACAGTTTACCATGGGCTGGAAAAACATTAAGATCAGACCACTACAGAAACCTTAAAAAATGAAACTAACAACAATGAGATTGTCATTCAATCAAATTTTGACCGCATTGGCTCTCCCGCTTCTTTTTATGAGTTGTGTATCAAAGGAAGCATCCAGGCGTCCCAATTTCCTGTTCGTCCTGGTGGATGACCAGTCACCTTTTGACTTACAGGTGTATGATGCCCAATCCATATTGGAAACTCCGGCCATTGACCGGATCGCCAGAGAGGGGATGGTCTTCGAAAGTGCGCGACACATGGGTGCCATGCTGGGAGCGGTTTGCACACCCTCCAGACACATGATCATGAGTGGGCGTACACTGTGGAACTTACCCTCCATTGGTAAGGCATTCCATAATCCGGACAGCCCGGATAGCCTGGAATTACGAACCATCGGAGCGGTCTTTAACAGGGCTGGCTACCAAACCATGCGTACCTGTAAAAAAGGAAACTCCTATGCTGCCGCCAATGCGCAGTTTACGGTAGTGAAAGATGCTTCTAAACGTGGTGGTACCGAAGAATCCGGCAGTGCCTGGCATGGGAAACAGGTATTGGATTATCTTGATGACAGAGAAAACAAGAAAATAACGGACCCGTTTTTCATCTATTTTGGGTTTTCACACCCGCATGACCCCCGGAATGGTACCCCAGAGCTGCTGGCCAAATATGGAGCGGTCAACCATACAGACACTGCTAGCCTGCCTCCAGCTAATCCGGAACAGCCACCATTACAGGAAAATTACCTCTTAGAACATCCCTTTTTTCATGGCCACCCGGAGTTGAGAGACGAGGAGCGAGTGAGTGGTGTTTGGAAAAGGAGAGATGAACGCACCGTGCGAAATGAATTGGGGCGGGAATATGCCTGCTCGGAGAATATTGACATCCAGCTGGATAAGGTATTGCAAAAGCTGGAGGCGATGGGTGAGCTGGAAAACACCTACATCATCTACACCTCCGATCATGGAATTGCGATCGGGCGTCATGGTCTGATGGGGAAACAAAACCTCTACGAACATACCTGGAGGGTGCCTTTCATTGTCAAAGGACCCGGGATTGAATGCGGCAAACGAGTAGAAGGAAACATCTATCTGCTGGATGTGCTGCCGACAGTCTGCGATCTGGCCGGGATTGAAATGCCTGAAACGGTTCAGGGAATCAGTTTCAAACCAGTTCTGATGGGCAAGCAGGAAACGATCAGGGAAGTACAATATGGGGTGTATTGTGGTGGCACCAAACCAGGCATGCGATCGGTCAGGAAAGGAGACTGGAAGCTGATCAAGTATGACATGATGGATGGAGCCGTGAGAGAAACGCAGCTGTTTAACCTGGCTGAAAATCCTCATGAATACCTGGCTGAACACAACAGACCCAATGAGATGGAAACCAACCTTGCCACAAACCCGAAATATGCAGATAAGCTCCAGGAGATGGAAGCCCTTTTATTAGAACAAATGACTATTCATAATGATCCTTACAGGCTTTGGGATCAATAACTCAAGCAAAGTTAATAGATATGGATTACTTAAACCGAAATATAAGCAAAGCAGTAATCAGGTTTTTCCTGGTTGTTTTTACTATGGCATATTTCACCTCTTGCTCCATCCCCGCTGATGATAAGGGGATCGTGAAAGTCTACCCGGCCCCTGAAGGCATAGAACTTTCCAATGCCTTTGGAGTAGAAGTCGAAGGTAAAAAGGTGCCTGTTTATAATTTCAAAATTGCAGTACGAGAACCAATTCCTCGTCTCAATCACTCCCGAAGTGAATTTGGGTTTGCGTCGTTTGCCTCCTTTGATATGAATGAGAAGGTGGAAGTAAAAGTGACCTATCCTGAAGCAGTCAGTTCGGTGAAAGTATTGCCAACGTCCTATGGGATTGAGCCGAAAATCGAAGGGAACATCATCATCATTCCTATTGATCAACCAGGAAATCTGACCGTCGAGGTGAATGGCGACTGGTATGAGAGCCTACATATTTTTGCCAATCCATTTGAAGAAAGCATTCCGGACCCCGACGATCCGAACGTGATTTATTTTGGCCCGGGAGTGCATGAGGTAACAAGTGTTTCTGTAGGCGATAATAAAACCGTCTATATCGCTGGAGGAGCTTACCTGAAATGCGGATCAGATCAAGACGAAAAAGAGGTCGAATTACGCGGAAGACAAAGGAAGCCACCAACCTTTCTTCTTGAAGGAAAAAATATTACTGTCCGTGGAAGGGGAATCATTGATCAATCTGCCATTCCCAGGTCTAACAGACGTTATACCATTTTTGCACAGCATTCCAATGATGTAAAAATCGAGGGGGTTATTATCCGTGACCCGAGCCATTGGACCATTCCATTGCAAGCATCAGATAATATTCATGTTGACAACATTAAAATACTTGGCTGGCGTGGGAATTCCGATGGAGTTGATATTTCCAACTCGCGTGATGCGTTGGTAGAGAACTGCTTTTTTCGCACCCTTGATGATGCCGTGGTGATCAAATCATTTGAAGGCCGTGGGGAAGTAAGGAACATTCATACCCGGAAATGTGTGGTTTGGAATGAATTGGCGCATGCACTCAGTATTGGCGCAGAAGTTCGGGAGGATGTTACTAACGTGTTGTTCGAGGATTGTGATGTCATCCACGATGTTGGACGTGAAACAGCTTTGCGGGTTTATCATTGCGATGATGCCCTCATCAGCGATGTGACGTTTCAAAACATCAGGGTTGAAGAGGCGCGCAGGCTCATCTCCTGCTGGATTGGCAAGACCCGGTGGACGGAAACCGAGGAACGCGGAAATGTTCGCAACGTGATTTTCAAAGATATTACCGCCATATCAGCACCGATAGATACAACCCTGACCGGATTTCAGGACGGTACGGATTGGAAGCCTTATATCATTCGCGACCATGCGAGCATGCTGCTGACCGGATTCGATGAAACGCACACCGTGGAAGGGGTGGTTTTTGATAATGTTGTTTTGGATGGCAAACCGGTTGTAGCGGAACAAGTGAAGATGAATGATTTCGTGAAAAATGTTCGGTTCGATTGATAGGTACAGATTATTGGCTTTAGGAAACGTGAAGAAAAGCAAAATGAAAATATTCAAATCACTCATATAATCCAGATTTAATCCTGGCTGAGAGCAAAGGCCATGTACCAGCCTCCTGTTTTCATTCCTCTACCACCACCAACAGCTATGGCAATGTATTGTTTGCCATCTACTTCATAGGTTATAGGAGTTGAAAAAGCACCGGCTTTCAATTGATATTCCCAAACTACCTTACCCGTTTTCTTGTTGAACGCCCTGATTTTTTCATCTTTTGTACTGGCAATAAATATGAGTCCGCTGGCGGTTACTACAGGACCACCATAAGTGGCTGTGCCCGTGATTGGGATACCTTGTGCAGTGAGTTCAGGATATTCACCCAATGGCACTGTCCATAAGTAATCTCCTGTGTTCAGATCAATGGCGTTCAAAGTTCCCCAGGGTGGTTTGACGGCTGGATAACCATTGTGATCTGTAAAATAATCCCATGTTTTAATCACATATTCAGGTGAGTAGGGGAAATCCGAAACCTGCTTCCGTTCGTGGATATCCGCTTTTTCAATTTTCCTGGATTTGCCGGAAGGGATAATCTCCTTGCCAAGTAAAAAATCAATAATTGCTTTTCGTTTCTCTTCAGAGAGATAGGGGAAGGGCGGCATGCGTCCATTTCCCTGGCTGATAAGGTTGTCAATTTCACTGGTTGAACGCCTTTCACCTATACCAATCAGGCTGGGAACAAAATCTGCGTTGCCTTCCCTTTCAACACCATGACAAACCGAACAATTTTTAGCATATAAGGCATTTCCCGGTGACAATACACTCGTTTCATTATCAAGCTCATCCTTCCTGATCATTTTCAATTCCCATGGGAAACCAGCGTGAGCATTTTGATAAAGGATGCCATCAGGATCGGTGGCATTTCCACCCCATTCAGCTCCGCCATTATAACCAAAAAGAATGGTACCTTCTGTTGTCGGAGGCTGGAATGGACTTTCCATCCTGGGAAACGCTGAAAAGCGTTTTGAAACAAAGTCATGCGCCTCTTGAGAAATATCCGTGATATCATCCTCAGTCATCAATTGCCTTGAAAGTGGCTTTGGCTTTGAGAGAAACTTTTGGGTAGGGTAGGGATGTTCACCGGGAAGTCCATTGGTTGGTACAGGCCTTTCTTCAAATGGGAAGATGGACTCACCCGTGTCGCGATCAAGTATATATACGTTTCCATCTTTACCTACCTGAACTACAACGTCGATTCTTTTTCCATTGTGGTTAATTGTGGTCAGATTCGGAGGGCAGGGAAAATCACGATCCCACAGGTCATGATGGATGGCTTGAAAATACCATTTCATTTCTCCTGTGGCTGCATCCAGGGCAAGAATACAATTGGAAAACAGATTCTTTCCTTCCCTGGCACCACCATAAAAGTCAGATGAAGGAGAACCGGTTCCAAAGTATACTACTCCCCGAGCTTCATCCAATGCCATTCCTCCCCAGTTGTTTGCTCCTCCAATTTTTTGAAAGGCACTATCTGGCCAGGTATCATAACCAAACTCTCCCGGATGTGGAATGGTATGAAATACCCATTTTAATTCACCGGTGATCACATCAAAAGCACGTATATGTCCGGGCGCTGCATCTCCACCTTCCGATACACTTGAACCAATGATGTAGTTGTTATTATAAATAACACCCGGTGAGGTAGCCTTCACGGACAATTGTTGTACATCATGCTTCAAATTTTCACCAAGGCCTGCATGTAAATCAGCTTTGCCTTCTTCACCAAAGGTTGGAATCAACTGGCCCGTTTTTGCATTGACAGCATGAAGGAAGGGACCAACGGTATAAAGAATCCGTTTGTTTTCTCCATCTTCCCAATAGGTAACACCACGGCTGGAATGGCCATGCCTTTTATCAGGCTCATACTTCCACAGTTGTTCCCCCGTGGCAGCATTTAGTGCAAATAAGTCAAGCTCAGAAGAAGTGCCATACAAAATTCCATTCACTACAATGGGTTGACATTGTATCTCACGTCGTCTCTCACCTGATGAGGTGTCGATGGGTAGGTAAGTCCATGCAACCTCCAAATCGTTTACATTGTCTTCATTGATTTGTGACAGGGGTGAATAGCGGTTGTTTAAATTATTGCCACCATAAGTGGGGAAGTCCTTTCCGGTTTCCATCCTTCCGGAACGGAGATCACCAGGATGTGAACAGCTTCCGAAAATAAGAATTGAAAATAGAAAGATGATTACAGTGTATATTTCCCTCCTGGTATTGATGTTGGAAATTTCCAATTCCTTTCTATGATTCATTTTGAAACAGAAACCTTTAATTTCCAAATCTAATTTTTTGAAGCAAATTTCAGATAGTTATGCCTGATTATTAATTAGGTATATCTTGCTTTTCGCTCGTTGGTTCACTATTTATATTCTCTGAACAGATATTAATACGCTTCGAATGCAATAATTTTAATATTACATTTTAAAGTAACTTATTAACCCTACTCACCCCATGTACAAAAGTGATCGTGCTTTCATTGGATGTCAGGCATTCAGAAAGATTGAGAAAAAAAGGATCAAAACGCTATTCATTTGGCTCTTTTTAATGATTTATATTTTAAATCATCAGGTTAATGCCCAAAATGAACCAAATGAGTCCTATAAACTTAAGAATCCTGTCTCAGTTTCCTACCTGAAAAAGAACCTCAGAAAGCAATCTCCCCGGCTTATTCTGAACAAGCAGACTGAGGAAATCCTCAAAAGGAAACTGAAGTCGGACCCGGTTATCCAAAACGTTTATCAGGCCATTAAATTAAATGCGGAAGCTGTATTTGACAAGCCAATCATCAACCTGGACATTCCCATGGAAGAAAGGTCACAGAATAACCAGCTGGACATTTCGAGGGATCTTCTCCATCGCATCGGTTCCATGGCCATGGTGTACCGGATGGAAAAAGATTCCAGAATGCTGGAACGAATTAACCAGGAAGTCATAGCGGCTTGTAATTTTCCCAGCTGGTTCCCCAAGCACTTTCTGGATGTGGCAGAAATGTCATTGGGGATAGCTCTGGCCATTGACTGGACAGCGGGGGACCTTCCTCCATCAACGATTGAGCTGGCTAAAAAATCCCTGGTTGAAAAAGGGATAAAGCCCAGCTGGCCTGAAGACGGACGACCCGGGCCTTTTTACGGGCATAGCAACTGGAACCAGGTTTGTAATGGGGGCATGGTAGCCGCATCCATTGCTGTGGCAGAATATGCACCGGAGCTGGCGGCGAAAACCATCAGCAGGGCCCTGGATGGAATGCCCAATGCCCTGGATAAGTACGGCCCGGATGGGGTTTATCCGGAAGGAGCCACCTACTGGAGATATGGCACATCATTTACAGTCACTACCGCTGCCATGTTTGAGAGTGCCTTTGGGACGGACTTTGGCATCTATGAATACCCGGGTTTTAAGGAGAGTGCCATTTTCAGGATTCTGGCCGTAGCACCCTCCGGGTTGGTATACAATTTTGCTGATAGTGGCGAAAGAAGCGGAAGAAATGGTGATATCACCCTGGCCTGGTTTGCCTCAAAAACAGGTAACAGACAGTATTTTGAAAAGGACCTGTTTATGCAATCCCCGGAAGAAATGGGGGAATTGTCAAGGTTGGCAGGTCCGGCACTTGTATGGCTTGCACAGTATGAGGAAAAAGGAGAATTGACCATTCCTACAGCCTGGAAAGGTGCCGGTGATAATCCGGTTGTATTTTTCACAGGGGGCGAGACCGACCCCAACCAGTATTATTTCGGAGGAAAAGGGGGTAGCGGATCAGTCAGCCACGGCAATATGGACGGTGGTTCGTTTGTGTTTGAACTATACGGGCAGCGATGGAGCGTAGACCCGGGTAATACGGGTAGGTATGGACGAATAGAAAGGACGGGATTTGGATTATGGGACAGGGATCAGGATGGTGACCGGTGGAAACTGCTGAACAAAGGGAATTTTGGTCACAGCACCATTTCTGTCAATAATCAGCTTCATCGTGTGGACGGAAAAGCCACAATTATTGATTTCCAAGCAGGTGAAACACCAGAAGCTACGATTGATTTATCTCCCACATTTGAAGGGCAGTTGAAAAGTGCAACAAGAAGATTTGTGAAAGATGGCCCGGTTTCACTGCTGATTGAGGATGACATCGAATTGTCTGATGAAACTGAACTGATCACCTGGCAATTGATTACGCAGGCAGACGTGCAGATCGTTGATGGAGGAGCCATATTAAGTCAGGAGGGTAAGCGTGTGAAACTGGAAAACCTCTCACATCCGGACCTGATGATTTCAGTCATTTCACTCTACCCTCCGCCCATGTATATTGATACGATGAAAGAAGGATTGAAACGGCTGGAGATCAGGATCCCCGCCTGGACCATTGAATCGGGAAAATCCAAAATTCGGGTAAGACTGACCGGGATGTGATTAAGACAATAACCTTAAAAACCTATTTGGGAGATTGAAATTGAAATTAATCAAAGTATATATTGGATTTGCTTTATGCTATCTGATGCCGATTGCCGACAGCAGTGCACAAGTGATTAATGCAGGCGTTGGGGGCAATACGACCATTGATTTGCTTAAAAGGATTGATACTGATGTACTGAGCCAAAAACCTGATTTGGTCATATTGATGGTTGGCACAAATGATATGCTCAACTCAAAAAAAATGATCACCTATGATGAATACAGGCAGAACCTGGAAAGAATCATGGTTGCACTGAAACAAAATGGATTAGCAGTACTCATGATGAGTTCACCTCCTGTTGACAGTATCTATCTTTTTCAAAGGCACGACCGCAATCTTTTTACAGAAGCTCCAAATGAAAAGATCTCAACTATTGGCAAGATTGCTGAGGCCCTGGCAAGCCAATATGATGCCTATTTTTTAGATCTGTACAGTTGCTTTGTGGAATTGGGGTTGCCCAAATATAATCATGATTTATTCATTAAGAACCCAAAAAACAGCGGTAAAGCCGATGGGGTTCATCCCACTGCCCTTGGCTACCATTTTATTGCAACCAACATCTTTGAATTTCTGAAAGGAAAACAACTACTGGATACATACAAGAAAATTGTTTGCTTTGGCGATTCCATTACCTATGGTGGTGGATCAGATCAGAGCTACCCTGAATTTCTAGCTAAGAAGCTGATTACACTACAAAATACGAAAGGACGCAAATGAAAAGAATAATCTACCTCTTCATCTCAATTACATTTTTTGGTTGTCAGGAAAAGTCTGCTGACATAAAGATTTACGCGGATCAAAGCCTGCTGGACGAGCTCAGCTATGCCATTGATAAGTTAGAAGAGCAGGCCACAACGTCAGGAGGGAATGTAACAATAGCTGATGAGCAATCCGCCAACCTAAAGCTGGAATTGCTCCCTCAGTCCGATATGGATTCCGAAAAAAATGATGGATTCACCATTTCACAAGCGAATAACGGCTTCATCCTGAGCTCTGAATGCAGCCGGGGATTGCTTTATGGACTGCTTGATATTTCAGATCAACTGTCTAAGGGAACAAGCTGGGACGAAATTCAAGAAAAATCGATCCGGGCTCATCATGATTTCCGTGCGATCAAGTTCAACCTTCCCTGGTATTCTTACCGCAGCGGGGAGAATCTTGCCCTACACATGGAAACCTGTAAGGACCTGGAGTTCTGGGAGTCCTTTCTGGATATGATGGTCCAAAACAAGTTCAATGCACTCACGCTGTGGAATATGCATCCCTACATGTATATGGTCAAGTCCGAATCTTATCCTAAAGCATCCCCATTTACTGATGCCGAAATGGCAGAATGGGAGAAGTTTTGGAAAGGTCTTTTTCAGATGGCTAAAGATAGGGGCGTTGATACCTACGTGGTGAATTGGAATATCTTTTTACCAGAGGCATTTTCGAAGGAATATGGAGCGGCGGACTATTCTTCGGAAACAGGTGCTGGATACTTTGGTGATGGAGATACCAATGAAGATATAGAGGCCTATATGCGTGAGGTAGTAACCCTCACACTCAACAAATATGAGAATCTGACAGGAATTGGTCTTACCCTTGGTGAACGTATGGGAGGCATGACCTCAGAAGAAAGAAAAGATTGGGTAAATCGAACCATGATTGCAGGCTTAAAGGAAGCTGATAGAAAAGCAAGACTTCTTTATCGGGCTCCACTTTCTGCAGACAAGGGAAGTGGTGGTTCTGTGAGTGTTTCCGCTGAAAGGCTCACAAGAGACGCGGTAGAAAACCTGGGCTTTGAAGAAGATGTCTGGATCTCATTCAAATTCAACTGGTCGCATGCGCACTCCTCACCAAAATTGTCTATTGTTCATGGCGGCATGCTTACAGATACCTATTGGGAACCTTATTCTACAAAGTATAAGGGAGTCTGGACGATGCGAAATGAAGACTTCTTTGTGATGCGATGGGGGGACCCTGATTTTATCCGTGACTTTCTGGACCTGAACAGCCAGAAATATATAGGTGGATGCATCATCGGATCTGAGACCTACATTCCGGCAAAGGACTACATCACCAGGGAAGAATACCGAACCTGGGATTATGCATTTGAAAGACAATGGCTGTTCTACAAGGTTTGGGGTAACCTGTTGTATGATCCCAATGTCCCGGATCAGTTTTTTGCCGATGCATTGGCTGAAAAATTCAATTTATCAGATGGCAGTGATTTGCTGGAGGCCTGGAAGCTGGCATCCAAAAGTCCCAACAGGTTGGCCTCCTTTTTTGGGAGCACCTGGGACGCTACCATTTATTCTGAAGGCTTCAAAACCAATGGAGGACAGTTTATTGATATCGATAAGTTTATTTCAAGAAATGTGCTTGATTCTTCATTGGTGAACATTGAGGACTTTGTTGCCGGAACATATGACCAATCAACCCAGATTACACCGCTTCAGCTCGCGGATGAGGCAGAACAACAAGCTCAAAGCGTTCTTGAAATTGTAGCAGAGCAAAGAGACAAAGGAGCCTCGGAAGCGTTGGAGATTGAGCTCACTGATTTGGAATTCTGGGCAAACCATGGGTTGTACTTTGCATCGAAAGTAAGAGGTGGAGTGGCACTCGAGCAATTCAGGCATGGAAAAATGGATTTTAATAATCAAGCCGTTGATCATCTGGAAGCAAGCAAAACCTACTGGCAAAACATGGTCGATCTGGTAGAAAAATACAATGTGGCGGTCATGCCGTACCAGTTTGACGAGGAGTTTTCCTGGAGAAAACACCTGGAAGACGTAGATAAGGATATTGCGATAGCTAAAAATTCAGTGGTTGATAATTGAACTCAGAGAACATATTTAAATTGAATTAACCCTAGCCCTAAACCCATATAAATGATGAAAATGAAAATGATGATGCTGTGCCTGGCTTTCCTCCCAATTGGGGCAGCCATAGCACAAATGAATTCCACAGAACCGGGAGAATTTATTGTTGAACCTCCCACATTAAAGAATTTAGGGTTTGAATGGTATATCGATGGAGACCATAACCGCAATGCGACTATAAAAGTTGAGTATCGGGTTGCCGGATCTGATGCATGGAAAAAGGGGATGAATCTCCTGAGAATTGGTGATGAGCATATCGAGCGAGCCGGTATTGATTACACCACTCCCCACATGTTTGCCGGGAGTATTTTAGACCTGGAAGAAGGCACTGAGTATGAAGCACGTTTTACCATGGAAGACCCTGACGGTGTTGAGGGAGAAGCGATAAAAGTCGTCAACGTTTCGACGCGGGCTGAACCCAAGACATACCGTGAAGGCCGGGTAAGGCATGTATACCCTGAGTATTATGAGGGTGAGATGGAAGAACCCAATTACCCGGGCCTGGTTGCTGCTTATGGTGGTTCTCATCACACCAAGGGGGACTGGTACGTGGTAGCTGAAGATCCGGTGCAACCAGGGGATATCATCAAAATACACGCAGGGCTCTATAATGCGGATATTCTGAACTATCCCGATTGGCACAATGTACCATTCGACGGTACCTATTGGTTTACTCAAAAGGGGACCGCAGAACGTCCAATTGTCATTGAAGCAGCAGGAGATGGTGAGGTCATCTTTGATGGAAAGGGGGCAGCCAACCTGTTTAATGTCATGGGAACCGATCATCATATATTTCAGAACCTCACCTTCAGGAATGTTGACAGGGTATTTGAGGCAGGCAGGAAACACCTGGCTGGTGCAAGTAATTTAACGATACGGAATTGTCGCTTTGAGTTTGTGGGTGAAGGTATTCGGACAGAATTTGCAGGTTCAAAAAACTTCCTGATTCAGGACAATGTCATCCTTGGTCGCGATGATCGTCATAGATTGTTTGGATGGGCTTTTGACAGAAAGGGTTTTGCTCCTTATGGAACGCACCTGATGGATTCATATTATGGGATCAAGGTGTATGGATCAGGTCATGTCATTGCGCATAATTCCATTGCCTACTTCCACGATGGAATTGGCGTGTCCACATATGGTACACCCGAGAAAGCGCAGGATTTAAGGGCGGTTTCCATTGATATATACAACAATGATCTTCACCTTCTGGTTGATGACTTCGTTGAGGCCGATGGTGGAGTACACAACATTCGGATCATGCGCAACAGGGGAGTGAATGCGGCGGAGAATGGCATTAGTGCCCAACCGGTATTTGGAGGTCCGGCTTATTATATCCGAAATATTCTTTACAATGTACCATTGGGCGGCGCATTAAAAATTCATGGTGGCGTACCTGGTCTTACTGCTTATCACAATACCTTCATCACGGAAAACAATGGTGGATCCGGGCACCCAAATTCTAACTACCGCAACAATCTGATCCTTGGTACAGACGGGCCGACCAATGTGGCCAGGTTTCCATATACTACAACTTACTCCATCGCTGATTATAATGGGTATCGACCAAACCAGGGACCTGATAGTCCGGAAGATCAATTCACGTGGCTATCACCTAAAGGGGAGTGGGAAAGCTTTAAGACATTGAAGGAACTTAGCAAAGCAAGTGGTCTGGAAAAACATGGTATCACCATAGATTATGATGTCTTTGAAGATCTTCAGAAACCAATTCACGCATTGGAAAGGGGCTTGCCAAGTCCTGTTTATCATGCAGTGGATCTCAACTTCAAATTAAATACGAAAGGGAAGGCTGTAGATGCTGGGGTTGCCATTCCTAATGTCAATGACGGGTTCAAGGGAAAAGCACCGGATTTAGGGGCGCTTGAAGTTGGCGGTCCGGCAGTGATTTACGGAGCTCGTTACCTGGATCCGGGTCAGGAATTCTATCGGTAATTAAATGTGGCTTAAAATGAGATTTAAAATCTTTCATCTGCTTGTTTTGATGTGCTGCGTTTGTGCACTCCGGGCTCAGGAGCTCCGGGATGAGGATAGATTCATTGAAATTGATGATATCGATGCGCTACGTACTTATGCCAGTCAGGATCATGTGAAGGTCAGGCTGTTGCCCGGCTTCTACCAGATTGATGAAGCAGACTGCAAACAGTTTATCCAGTTCACTGGTAATCATTCGGTTTATGACATGACCGGTGTCCGGATTATGGTAGATACCCGATTATTTACCCGAACGGATCTGTCTCCGGGGCTCAATGATGGTCGTATGTATTGTGTCATTGGCATTCATGGGGACAATGTCCACATGGAAGGGCTTTACATAGAAACCTATGGAGATACCCCCGGGGTCCAGAGCCGCAACAAGATCTTCAACCTGACTGGCAAGAACGTAACGCTGAAAAATGCCGAAATACGCACATCCGGTTCCAATCCCTGGGGGTATGGCAGCTTTTACGGGCTAGGTGGGGGAGATGTAAGGAAGATGAATGGTATCAGGATCGCCTGGCCCGGTGAAAACATCAGGGTGATCGGCTGCAAGGTGCATATGCGTGCCATGGGGCATGCGATTTTTGTACAGGGCGCTAAAAACACATTGATCGAGGACTGTCATGTGGATGGGCTGCTCAGGACCACGGATGATATCCTGGCAGAAACATCCGGCTATGCCTTTGACAAAGGATTCAAAGCGGCCAAAGGCGGATATATTGAGGGTGTGACAGTAGCAGAAGACGGAAGTTTTCTGCCCGGAGAAATGTTTTCCCTCAGTGAAGACGGGATCAGGATCTATCCGAGGGCACAGCGAGACCAGGACACGGAAACGGGCACTACCATCATCAAGAATTGTACGGTCACCAACATGAGACGCGGGATCTGCACAGGACTTGACAAGACCGGTGATAAAGTAATCAACTGTGAGGTGAAAAATTGTGTGGCCACAGGATTTAATGTAGGGATCGCCGATACGCTGATCAATTGTAAGGCCGATGCGAAATACAGCGAGGCATTTGGACTTCCCTATCTGCACGCCCGGGATGCTTTTGTAGACATCGAAATAACCGATAGCAGAGGAGGAATGGGCAATAACATGCTGGCCAAGATCAATGGGCAGAACCATCAGGTGACCATCCAAACAGCAGACCCGTCATTCATACCTGAAGATATGGAGATCAGGTTTTCTACCAAAGAGGGGTATGGAGGGCCCAGGGGTGACGCTTCGCCTTTTTCGAAGAATATTAAGCTGGACAATCAGACAGCGGCAAATGTCATCTTGTTGCCCGGAGCGGGGGACAACCAGATCGAGAGTAGGAGTGAAATTATTGATCAAACAAAATAATTAATCAACAGATAATATGAATAGCTATAAGTTTCTTGTCATTGGAATGCTACTTTTCCTGTCGAGCTGTTTACAGGATCGTACTGCAGAAGGAGTAAAAGTATTTTTATCATCAGATTCAGAACAGATCCGGTTTGCCATTGAAGAGCTTGGTTCAGTGTTGGGAGAGATCAGCTTTGTTTCCAGTGAAGATCAGGCGCAAATATTATTTGATGTCGGGAACCAAACCCTGAAACCCGAGGGATTTGAGATATTGATCAACGATGGTAAAATCCATGTGAATGGAGCAGATGACGCTGGTGCGATGTACGGCGGATTAGAGCTTGCTGAGAAAATATCTATCAGTGGAATGGAAGGAGTAAAACCCATTTCAATCAATCCATACATGGAAATGAGGGGAACAAAATTCAATATTCCTTTGGATGTTCGTACACCCAGCTACACGGACGTATCGGATGTCGCACAGAAAAACATTCCTGAAATGTGGAATTACGACTTCTGGACTGAATATATCGACAATATTGCCAGACACAGATATAACTACATCTCTCTCTGGAGTCTTCACCCATTTCCGTCTTTGGTTAAAGTGCCGGGTTATGAAGGTGTAGCCCTGGATGATGTACAGCGTTCTACACATGAATTTGACGAGCACTACAACACGAATGGCTGGGGGTTCTGTTCACCTGAGATTCTGGCAAACCCTGAGATTATTAAGAAGATTTCGATCGAGGAGAAAATTGAATTCTGGAAAAAGGTAATGGCTTATGGTAAAAGTCGGAATGTTGATTTTTACTTCGTTACCTGGAATATTTTTGTGCATGGTGCCAAAGACAAGTATGGTATCACTGATGAGATCGAAAATCCTGTCACCAGAGATTATTTCCGCAAAAGTGTAAAGCAAATGTTTGTGACTTATCCTGATCTGGCGGGAATTGGTCTGACGACAGGCGAAAATATGTATGGCCATACCTTCCAGGAAAAGGAAGACTGGGCATTTGAAACTTATGGACAGGGAGTACTGGATGCAGCCGCAGAAATGCCAGATAGGAAGTTTAGGTTTATTCATCGTCAACACATGGCGGCAGCTAGGGACATATCCGATAAGTTTAAGCCGCTGATTGACAATGCAAACATTGATTTCATCTTTAGTTTCAAATATGCCAAAGCTCATGTAATGAGTGCAGTAGAGCAACCTTATCATACCGAGTTTGTAGAGGATATTAAAGCAAACAATATCAAAACCATCTGGACCTTACGCAATGACGATGCATTCTACTTCCGATGGGGTGCACCGGATTTTGTCCGTCAGTTTGTCAAGAACATTCCTTATGAAGTCTCTCAGGGGTATTACTATGGCTCAGATCAATGGGTGTGGGGCAGAGAGTTTACATCAAAGGATGTCAAAGAACCACGAGAAATTGAAGTGGTAAAACATTGGTATCATTGGATGCTTTGGGGACGGATGGCCTATGATCCGGATTTTTCAAATGAACGAATCGTTGGTATCCTGCAAACTCATTTTCCGGGAACAGATGCCCAAAAGTTGTTTAAGGCCTGGCAGGACGCAAGTTTGATATACCCCACAACTACTGGATTTCACTGGGGTTGGCTGGATTTCATGTGGTACATCGAGGGATGTAAGGGCCGGGAACGATTCACCAAAACGGAAACCGAATTTCATGATGTAAACTCATTCATTTGGTTAAAGCCACATCCAAAATCAGGATTTCAGTCAATACCAGATTATGTAGAAATGGTAGCTAATGGAAATTCCACTTCTTTAAAAACACCGCTGGAAGTGGCGCAAATGCTTCACGGTTATTCAGAAAGTGCACTCCAACTTCAGGAGGAATTAAGCATGGATAGTCTTGGCCCTGAGCTCAATGCCACACTTCATGATATAAAAACCATCGCATATCTGGGTAAATACTATGCCAGTAAAATCAATGGGGCTACCCAATTGGCGCTTTACCGAAAGACAGGTGAAAAGCATTTTCAGGAACAAGCAGTGGAACACCTGCTTACAGCAAAGGAATACTGGAAAGACTATGCTGAAACTGCAATGATGCAAAACATCAACCCCATTTGGACCAACAGGGTAGGGCATGTAGATTGGGTGAAAGCGATAGATTTCACACAGCTGGATATCGAAATTGCCAGGGCTGAGTGATCAGCTAACAAGCGCTGCCTCTAAATTGGGAATTTTGAGCTGGCAACAAATGATTTCAGAAAGTTTCTGAATGTGAGTCTGGACAAAGAATTTCAGTATGGGGCTAAATAAGGAAAATCAGTTAGCATCAGATTCATTTTAGTGCAGCTGTCCTCAAAGGTAACAATGACCCATAATTTATCCCGTTTGAATCATAATTGATGTTCATTAAATTACTAATGATTCATCTTGCAATCGGAACAGTGATTTGTAAGACTTTAAACTGATTTTTCCAACAACATAGCCCAACCCATGAAAACTGGTATTCTATCAATATCCCTATTTTGCTGCTTTACCCTGATCGACAGGCTTTCTGCACAAGGAAACTTCGATCAACTCAACGATTCAAAGAACTGGCAACTGCAAATGTCGGATCCCTGTACCGAAAACTGGGAGAAGCAATGGTTTTTGGATGGGGAGATCGCCACTGTAAAAAATACAAATGATGGTATGGTTTTCAGTGCCGGTCCGGAAAACAGGAATAATGCTCATCATGCCGTTTTATGGACCAAAGATTCCTTTTCAGATGACATAAAGATTGAATATGACTATACCAGGACGGATAGTCAGGTCATCAATGTGAATATACTTTTTATACAGGCCACAGGAACGGGTGATGGGGAATTTGCCAAAGACATCACCCAATGGAACGATTACCGGAAGGTGCCCACCATGAGCAAGTATTGGCTCAACATGAATACCATCCATATCAGCTACGCTGCTTTTCCCATGGTAAATGAAGACCCTGACAATGACTACCTGCGCGTCAGAAGGTATCCGGCTTCCAGCAGGGAAACTTTTGATGCAACAGAGGTAAAGCCTGCCTACTTTAATACGGGGTTGTTTCTGCCGGATGTGACATACCATTTGACCTGGATCAAGCTGGCGGATAAGTTGTATTTAAAGGTCTCAGGAAAAGATGTAGAAAAACAATATGAATGGGACCTGTCCGCTTTTGATCCCATTACTGAAGGCCGGATTGGCTTAAGACACATGTTTACCCGGTCAGCCAGGTACCAAAATTTTAAGGTTTATACGAAGTAAAATTAGCCCATGAAGAAGTACAGTTATTTTTTATTTATCGCCATGCTGATAGTCACAAATGTGAACGCTCAGTCGCCCGGTGAAGTGAGTAAGGATGAACGGATGGCCTGGTGGCGCGATGCGGCCTTTGGCATGTTTATCCACTGGGGTGCTTATTCGGTGCCCGGAGGAGAACGCAATGGAGAAATATGCGGTGGTGGTGCTGAATGGATCATGGATAAACTGGACTATACCATCGAAGACTATGAGAAAGAGGTCGTCGGAAATTTCAACCCGGTAGAGTTCAATGCAAAAGAATGGGTGGCCATGGCTAAGGATGCCGGCATGAAATACATTGTGTTGACCTCCAAGCATCACGATGGTTTTTGCATGTGGGATTCAAAGGTTACCGATTATGACATTGTGGATGCTACACCTTTTAAGCGTGATGTGGTGAAAGAGCTGGCAGATGCCTGCACGGAAGCCCGGATCAAATTCTGTTTTTATCATTCCATCGTCGACTGGCATCATCCCCAGGCACAGGCCCCATTGTATCCAAACTACAATGCCGGTCAAAAAGACCAGTCGGTTTTCAACCCGGAATTCCCAAAGTACTATGAGAACTATTTCAAGCCCCAGGTAAAAGAGCTGCTGACCAACTACGGTGATATTGGTGTGGTATGGTTTGACGGTGACTGGATCCCGGATTATACCACAGAGATGGGCAAGGAAATGTATGACATGATCCTGGAAATGCAGCCAAACACCATTGTGAATAACCGGGTGGACAAAGGCCGGATGGGCATGGAGGGCATGAACAAGGAAGGGAATTTCGCAGGAGACTTTGGCACACCCGAGCAGGAGATACCGGATACGGGCATTGATGAGGATTGGGAATCGTGCATGACCATGAACAGGTCCTGGGGCTACAAGCCATCTGATAACAGGTGGAAGAGCAGTGAACAGCTCATTCAAAATCTGGTTGACATTGTGTCAAAAGGAGGGAACTTCCTGTTGAACATAGGACCCGATCCGCTGGGGTTGTTTCCACCGGAAAGTGTGGAGCGACTGGCCGATATTGGAGACTGGATGGATGTAAATAGCGAGGCGATTTATGCCGCAAAAGCCAGTCCTTATGAAAAACCGGAATGGGGGAGGTATACCGCTAAAGACAGGGTGATCTATGCCCATATTTTTGACTGGCCTGAAGATGGAAAGCTGGTGATTAATTCAGAGATTAAAGCCAAGCGCGTGTCTATGCTGGCCCATCCGGGCAGGAAACTAAAATCCAACAAGTCTATTGTTCAATTGCCGGAAGAAAAACCGGACGAGGCAGTGGTGGTGTTAAAAATTGAGTTGTAAGGAGGTCAGGTTTTGGATGGCTACTCGTTATCACTTACCTTTTCAATGTATTCCTCAATGCTTTTGTTTGCTTCATACTGCCCGATCTCTACCTGTTCTTTGGCCCGGTAAAAGTCAAAAGTGCTAATATCTAAGCGTAGGTTGTAGCTACGCTTTGTTTATTTTTATGCTTTCTTAGCATATAATGGGAGAGTCGTATCAAATCGGTGATCAGGAAGGCACATACTTTATCACCTGTCAGATAGTGGGTTGGGTAGATGTATTTAGCCGGCAGACCTACAGGGATGTAATTATTAATAGTTTGTCATTTTGTATAAAAGAAAAAGGTCTACTGGTTCATGCCTATGTAATAATGACCAATCATGTGCATTTGATTGTAAGTAGCAAAACAGGAAGATTATCAGATACAATTAGGGATTTTAAGAGGTTTTCCTCTAAATAATATACTGAAGATAATTGATGAATCTCACGAAGAAAGCCGAAGCGAATGGATGAATATTGTATTCAAGTATCATGCTAAATATAATAAGCGGGTGAAGGAGAAGCAATTTTGGACACATGAGAATCATGCTGTTGAATTGTCTAATAACGAACTGTTGGATAGCCGTTTAGACTATATTCATGATAACCCGGTAAGAGCTGGCTGGGTTGAGCAGCCAGAGGATTATTTGTATAGCAGTGCTATTGATTATACAGATGGCAACGGGCTATTGGAGATAGCTTTGATATGAAAGCGTAGCTACAACCTACGCTTAGGTGAGTGGGATCAGCTCTGATCGTTACCAATCTTTTCGATATACTCCGTGATGCTTTTGTTGGCTTCATACTGGCCGATTTCCACCTGTTCTTTGGCCCGGTAAAAGTCGAATGTGCCACAGGAATCCCTGGAAATGTTAATTTGCATGTCAATGGGATAGTGATTCATCAAAATTTGGGCCATCTGATTGGTCATCAGGTTGATCGTTTTGTTGATCAAATCGAAATAGCCCAGGTCGCTTGTGTCTGAGTCTGTTTCCTGTCTGGAGAGCGGATTGATCTTCTGAAGATGCTTGTAAAACTCATTCATCTTTTTGAGGTAGATCTTTTGGTTGGATTTTTCTTCATCGGCCGTGACAGGTCTGACCACCGGCTTATTGGCATTTACATTTACGGCTACGATGATATCATCAGGTGTTCTTTTGGCGTGGTTGATGGGCAGGTTGTTGAGTACACCACCATCGATAAGGAGTCTGTTCTCCATTTTAACCGGAGTGAAAACGGTAGGGATGGCCATAGACGCCCGGATGGCCTGGTATATACTGCCTTTTGAAAACACGACCTCTTCACTGTTTTTGATATCCGCTGCAATGGCTCGGTAGTAAATGGGTAAATCCTCTATGTTGGAGTCGGGGATGAAGTCTTTCATTTTCTGCAGGACTCTTTCGCCTTTTACCAGACCCTGGGTGCTCAGTGTAAAGTCCACCAGGTTAAAGGTTTTTAGCCGGTCCAGGGTATAGAGCCATTCTTTAAACTCTTTCATCTTGCCCAATGCAAAGACGCCCCCGATCAACGCACCCATGGAGGTGCCAGCTACCGCATCGATTTCAAACCCCTGTTTCTGGAGCTCCTCAATCACCCCGATGTGAGCAATCCCCCTGGCACCGCCTCCTGATAACACTAAGGATACTTTTTTCTTCATGTCGCTTAAAAATAATGAAATGGAGCTGCTTTGTTTTTGATTATAAGTAGGATCTTTTCAAATATTGTTTGAGGTCCTAACCGCATGCATGTTGGGAGGGACTTTCTATGGAAGAATAGACCAGGATTGGAATACCACCCCTCAGGAATTTTATAATAACTTTAACCTCATGATGGAAATTCTTGAAACGCTTTATCGGGAAATAGTTGGCTTTTTTGGCATTGAACAGGCCTGGGAAATGCTTAAATCCGGGGATTACAGTGCTTTAAGGACCTATGACGGGGTTGTCGCCCTGATACGGCCCATCATTCCCACGCTGATAATCCTGGAGCTGTTGTTGGGTTTGGTCTACAAAAAACCTCAGATGAAAGTCTATAAGGTCAATTTCTTGATCTATGTTTTTAACCGGATCGTCAGCCAGTTTATCGCTATAGCGATGGTGATCTGGTGCATCGGGCTGTTTGAGAAATATGCGATCATCCAGACTGAGCTCACCTGGTACTGGTTTATCTACGGGTACATAGTTTGGGAATTCGGGCACTTTATCTATCATTATTTAGGCCATAAGGTGCGGTTATTCTGGTGCCTGCACTCGACACACCACGCTCCGGAGGATATGAATCTTTCTGTATCACATGCCCACTTTTTCCTGGAAGCTCCTTATGCCGATGCGATCCGGACTACGGTATGTATTCTGCTGGGGGTGAGTCCGGCGATGCTCTTTGTTATCATGTTTATCGATGGCACTTATGGAGCATTTATTCATATCGGGGAAAATGGCTTGAAGAATGGCAGGTTAGGATTTTTGAACCGGTGGATTTTGACTCCCTCTC
Organism: Cyclobacteriaceae bacterium; assembly: GCA_965228595.1. Lineage (GTDB taxonomy): Bacteria > Bacteroidota > Bacteroidia > Cytophagales > Cyclobacteriaceae > UBA7330. The sequence continues at coordinate 4,149,355 of OZ245828.1, forward strand.
ATCATCGGGTACACCATGCCAGAAACCCGCTTTACATGGATACCAATTTCTGCAATCTTCTGAATATATGGGATAGGATCTTTGGTACGTACCAGGAAGAACAGTATGATGTACCGATCCAGTACGGCATCACCCGTGAGATGAATTCCGGCAACTTCCTGGATGTCTATTTTGGAGAAATTGTGGCCCTGGCCAGGGACGTCGCCAGCGCTCCTGGTATAAAAAATAAGTTGCTCTATATTTTCATGCCTCCAGGGTGGAGCCACACCGGAGCGCACAAAACCGCTAAGATGGCACGAGCGGCTTATTTGCAAGACAAGAAGACAGAGCGGAAATAAATGCTGTGCAGGGATTTGAATCCCTAATTAAAAGTATGGCATCTTTTCCAAATAGCTGGCTGTAATAGGAATGGATCAAACTATCCGCTGTAGGTATTGTATTAGAATAATACAAAAAAATGTCTTACTGGGCTTTAGGAACAAAAAACGGCCCTCAGAGCTCTTAAATAGGTTATTTTGTAATCATGTAAAAAGTCTGTGGAGATTTCGCCCAAAAGCTACGCGGACTTTGATCGAAACCCGCGCAGGTTTTAATCAAAACCCGCGCGGGTTTTCATTAAAATGAAGGCGGGTTTTGTGCTGTATTGGAAAAGTACAATTATTGAGGGGCCCAGGTTAACAGGGAATCGGATGGATTCATCTAATTAGGATTGAATATATCTTTCCATCATCACCGCTCATACACCACCTCGCCATCTATAATAGTCATGATCACACGGGTTTGAAGGATGTCGTCTTCAGGAATCGTCATGATGTCCTGGTCCAGGATGGTGAAGTCCGCCAGCTTACCCGTTTCGATCGATCCGGTTTTGTCTTCCATAAACGCTCCAAAAGCTGCCCACCGGGTAATGGACAGCAGTGCCTCTGTCCTGGTCATTTTTTGTGCGGGCTCATACCCTCCTTCGGGTGTACCGGCAAGGGTCTTTCTGGTCACGGAGGCGTAGAAATTGGCCAGCGGATTAATGGGTTCCACGGGTGCGTCGGTGCCATTGACGATTTTTGCTCCTGTGTCAAACAGGGATCGCCACATGTAAGCCCCGGTTTCGATACGCGCTTTACCCAGCCTGCTGATGGCCCACGGACGATCAGACGACATGTGGATAGCCTGCATCGACGGGATCACACCCAGCGAGGCAAAGCGGGGAATGTCTTGCGGATCGATGTGCTGGGCATGTTCGATCCGGTAGCGTCTGTCAGTCTTCAGGTCCGGGTATTTTTCAAAGGCTCGTTCATAAATGTCCAGGACCTCTCTGTTGGCCCGGTCACCAATGGCATGGGTACACACCTGAAACCCATGCAATGTGCCTTCCCGGACCACCCTTTCTATTTCATCCATTGGCATTGTGTTGTGACCATAGACATCTGCGGCATCGCTGTAGGGTGCCAGCAGCCAGGCCCCTCTTGAGCCAAGGGCACCATCTGCGTAGAGCTTGATGGCACTCACATTCAGGTGATCATTGTAAAGATGTTGCTGCGGACCCAGGGCATATCGCTGGCTAAGCAGTGCAGAATCACTTCCATCGAGCATCACATGGACTCGCAACGGAAGTCGGCCTTCCCGCGCAAAAGATTCATACAGCTCAATATCGTCGGGGCCGCAGCCCGCATCATGAAAAGAGGTAATTCCGTTTTTTAGCGCCTCGTCAATGGCCAGGGTTAATTTCCTCGATTTCATCGTTGCCGTTTCCTCAGGCACATGCCTGGCGATCAGGCCGCTGGCCGTCTCATTCATCAACCCTGTCGGACGACCGGAAAGATCTTTAAATACTTCACCACCTTTCGGGTCCTTCGTTGAGGCGTTCACACCGGCCAGCTCCATCGCTTTGGCATTCGCCAATCCTGCATGTCCGCTGGCATGACTCAACCAAACGGGATGGTCGGGAACCGCCTCGCTCAGCGCTTCGTGTGTCGGGAATCCTCTGAACATCACCTCAGGTTGGTTGACCCATTTATCCTGGTGCCAGCCGCGGCCCAAAACCCACTCGCCTTTTGGTGTCACCGCTGCCCGCTCCTTCACCCGGGCGATGACTTCCTCATAGTTTTGTGCATCCATCAAATCCACATTGATCAGGTTGTCCCCAATGCCCATCATGTGTGCATGTCCATCAGCGAAGCCGGGATAGACATAGGCCCCTGATAGATCTAGCACCTGTGTGCTGTCACCTGTGAGTTTACTGATCTCATCATTTGGTCCGATTTGGAGGATTTTACCACCCTTGACCGCTACGGCTTCAGCGATGGTTCCCGAGGGATCCGCGGTATATATTGTTGTGTTGAGTAAAATTAAATCAGCCTGTTCTGCCTGCTTTCTTTGGCAACTGCCTATGAGTGATACCATGAAGAAAAACATGTGGATCCGGAAGAGATATTTCATTGTATATCTGATTTGTTTATGGAGAAAAATGGAGGATTGATCAAAATCCCATTTTTGTGAAATCATGCTGAACATGGGGGGTGTAGCACAGCCTTAAAACGAAAATAATCATTTATGCCGAAAGTGGTTCATTTTCCGGTTCTTGTGGTCTGAAAGTCACCATTGCCGTCAACCTAAGCCAATTCTTCAATTTGCAACTCTCTCCTGGCTGGTGTCCTCACCGGGGAGAGCAAATGGTACCAGTTTTTACATCAGAAAGAGTGAAAATAGTCATGTCATTAAGGGGTCCACTCAGACCGAACTGAGAATCCACAGTAAACTAATCCCGATGGGTTGTTAGTCAGAGGGCTACCTCAAGGATATGTCAGCCCAAAGCCAAAAGGAAACAGGGTGTCCTTTTTCGGATAGCCGGGGGCATCAGGGTTCTGCTTTTTAATGGCATCGAGGTCCTTGGCCAATGCGTAAGGAAGCTTGCCCGTAGGCTTAAACCGGCCTAAGATCACATCAAGCAAAGCTTCATCGCTCACACCAAACGTGGCAAAGATGGCACCCGCATCAAGCAGTCCACTTTCCTTGTCCAGTACATAGGGCTGTCGGAAATCAATCGAGAGGATCGTTTTTTCCGGTCCCACCTTCTGCATGATCTCCCGGATCTCCGTCAATGAAGGGGTGATGGTCCAGGATTTAGACTCCGCCATAGCGGAGAAAGAGATCATGTCAAGTTCGTTGGGACTAGCCCCGCCAAACATCCGTCCGCCACTCCTGTCATTTGAAACATTGATCCTTAATATTGCATAATCAAGATCCTCATCAGCAACAGTGGTGACCTGGCTGGGAGGCCCGGCTGCCGCGGCACCTGTACGGGCGTCATTGCCTGAGATGACGTTGAGACCCGTCCATTCTCTCCCAGTAAGTGCATTGGAATTTACTCCAACGGCATAAATATTCAACTTCTCGTCTCCATTGGGAAGAGTTAATGGCAGGTTCATGTTATTTTGAAGCATTACAATAGACTTTCGTTGTGCCAGGTCAGCTTTTCGCTGAAAAGATGCGTTGCCCACCAGGTACGCTGCCCGGTTCGGGTCCACAAAAGGGTCCTCAAACAAGCCCAGTTCAAATTGTTCTTTGAGCAGTCTCCTGACAGACAGGTCAACCCTTTCTTTGGAGAGCTTTCCGGAGTTTACCAGGTCAAGGATCTGCTTGTTGTTGCTAAACCCTGAAAGGATATCCGTACCTGCATCAATGGCAATCAGGATCTGTTCGTCCTCGCTTTTGTCTTCCAGTCCCCAGGCTCTGCTCCCGATGATCCCTGTGTCTGAGTTCACATAGCCTTTAAAACCCAACTTGTTGCGGAGTAGGTCTGTCAATATTCCTTTGGAGAATGCCATGCCCACATTATTGGGTTGGTAGGCCTGATCAACAGGTATGCCGTAATAGGCCATAATGGATGAAGCACCAGCGTCAATAGCGGCTTTGAATGGAGCCACGTGGTAATCGAAATTTTTGGCCGGATATGCCTGGTTTTTACCAAAATCATAGTGAGGATCGCCACCACCTTCCTGCGGACCACCTCCGGGGAAGTGTTTAATGGTCAGGGCCACACTGTTTTCATTCAATGCTTCACCCTGCAGATTCTTTACCAACGAAGTGATGATGTCTGAGGCCAACTCACTGTCCTCTGTAAATGTCTCGTGGGTTCGGTACCACCGAGGCTCAGTAGACAGGTCAGCCATATATCCATACATGCCCCTGATCCCTATAGCGGTCCATTCCTTGGCCATGATCTTTCCAAATTCTGCAATCAGGTCCATGTCCCGCGTTGCAGCGAGCCCGCTCTCTTTGGGCCAGGAGCTAAAAGCACCGGATTCCACGTTAATACCTGCCCTCGCGTCGAAATCCATGTGGTTTCGGGCATTGGATTTAAACATGATGGGTATGCCCAGGCGGGTACTCTCTGCCATTTCCTGGATCATATTCATAAACTGTGCAGCCTCGTAGGGCGTGATCTGCGCACCTCCCCGGCCACCCCCACCAGGAGCCGGATTGTTGGTGACAGTGTTCCTGAAGATGAACCGGGTCATCTTCTCATTTTCAATGTATTGTGCAGCTCTTTCGGAAATCTTTCCTCCAGCTTCAGCATTCAGGGTATTGATCAGCATCATGCCCACCTTTTCTTCCAGGGTCATCTGACCCATCAGGTCTTCGATGCGTTCGCCTACAGAAAGCCGCCAGTCCTCATACTTATCCAGGCTGCCGTTTTTATTGAGGTCTCTGAATGATTGCTGTCCATGATAAATGAGGTCAACAGACCGGGCCTCTACTTGCTTTTTTGGGGTCAAATCCTGACCGAGACTGTAGAATGAAACAACAATCGCAAGGAGAGTAAGAGGTAAATTTTTACAGGACATCATAAGCCTCATCATTTTTTTGGATTAACAATTACTCAGAAAGGTAAAGCCAATTTTACTCCCGAATTCTGAAATATTCCTGAAGGGTGCTGAATGAACTGTATTTAATCAAATAAAAATAGAATAAGGCTATTTTCTTTGTTAGAAGGAGCCTGTTAATCTATATGAGATAAGCTACTCTATTATCAGAAACATCGTGCTCATTGCTGGAGCTTTAACGAACCACCCCTTTTCGATTTTCCAACGCTCTCCGGCTGGTGTCCCCACCTACTGGCAGAAGTGTGACTGAATCCTCTGGTACTTTGCCGTCCTTTTATTGCCTTCGTTGGTGTTTTCACCAACGAACATTGGCAAGTTGATGCAGTTTACTCAATCGTACAGCCTCCGGAAAATCCTTCTGCAGAGAAATCTGATTGAAAGGAACCAGAACTCTCCATGTAATCCAAACGAACTGTAATAGTATGGGTTCCTGAGCGCTTCGGTGAACAGTACTCAAGTACATAGAACGAATTCGCCTCATCACTCACAGACTTGGCGACTTTTTGAAAGGTATCATTCAGCTCCAGGTCAGAGTCTGCAAATTCATAACCACTTTTACCGAAGGTAGACAGAATACTTTCATCTATTTCACTACCCAGACCGATGGTGAAGATCGTTAAATCACTTCCTGAAGCATTCACAGCCGTTTTCGCTTCAGTATCATTGGCCCAATTGGCCTGGTCAGTACCATCTGTGAAAATAACCAGTGACGAAGCCGTTGAAATATCCGGATCTAACTTGATTTCTTCCAGACGTTCACTCACTACGTTTATTCCTTGTATCACAGCACCATTCAGGTTCGTGGAATTGTCATTGCTTATGTTCTCATCAATAGATTCAATGGATTGGACCAATTCTGCCCTTGAGGTACTGAAAGGTTTCAGCAAGTGAATGTTTTGCTCACCATCAAACCAATAGATAGCCATTTCAAATGATCCGGCATATGCCTCATCTGGAAGCGGAATGACTGATTCAATAAATCCGATCGAAGATGTTTTCAATGTCGGCAAATCATCAGCATTTAGCACACTTCCACTTAGATCAAGAAGAAGCACGGAAGTAAACATAAACTGACCCGGATCTCTTTGGATCTGGGCAAGGGATTCACTCGAGGAAATGACACTTCCATTCTCTGAGATCGTAAAGTTGTCCGCTTCAAGACCGGCTATCGGCTCACCATCGTCAAAATCAGCCTTGAAGAAGAGGCGTATCTTGGCAGGTTCTTCTGATCTGGATTCCAAAAGATCCAGGATAATTGATCTTCCGGGCTCCACGGATTCCTTACCCCCACAACCAATGATCAGTGAAGTAGCAGAGATGATAACAGACAGAGTGAATACTTTAAATATGTTTTTCATTGATGATTTTATTCGGATTGATTTCCCAGCAAAAAGTGCAAATTTAGTATCCTATCTTAAACTACATGCAGGTTGCCAATACTCTTTGGTATTATCCCGGAAGAAAGTTGTAAATACCATTGGTATTAGGTTTGGTTTGCAGATTTCGGAAACAGAACTCTTTATTAGTTGGGGTTTTGGTGGCCTGTGGGCCACAGGCCACGGAGAAGTTGGTTTGATTTTCGCTTGCCTTCGTTGGTGTTTTCACCAACGAACATTGGCAGGAAGACCCTCCACACTGGTGGTCACCAACTGGAATAAGGGTGGTGCTGAAAACACCAACATCTGCAAAAAGTCAAGGCAAGTAAGGTATCTCCATCGGAGTGTCCCTGTAATTATTTGCTATTATCCGTTGCTGATCCGGGGTCAATAAAATGGCATGAAGATCGTTCCCGGCATAAAGTAAATAAAACACCTCCTCTTTTTCTTCTCTAGTGAGTTGCTCATTGACTTCACGAAAGAAATTCCTGGCTCCAGCATCCCAGAACGTTCCGTCTTCCAATTCCTTCTTCGAGTAAAGTTGGATCTTCTTTCCATTGATTAAGATGTCATGGGTACTTTCATAATCAGTTGCGACCTGAACAGTTAGATTAAAGCCTCTTTTTTGAAGCACTCTGTTCAAAGTTGGCAAGAAGAAATCAAAATTAAATTCAGCCAACTCTTCAGCATCTATGTGAGCAATTTTGTTATTAGCCTCCAGGTAGAGGTCAAATGAAGTAATCAGTTCCGACTTTAACGAGTCCATCGCTATTGAATCTGCGAATCTCAAAAAGCCAGCGTCAATAAGTTCTTTTCCCAAATTAGAAGAGCTGATCGTTTTTTGATTGTCGGTTTCTTTGCTCGTTTTTGAAGAACAGCTAACCAGCCAAATGAAAATCAAAATGGATAAATATCTCATCGGTAATCACTGGTTTCTATTCCGCTCCGCTTACCAGCCCAAGTTGTTCAAACTTATCGATGAGAAAATCGGCATACCGAAGGAACCCCAGATCCGTGAAGTGCACGCCATCAACTGTTCCTTCATGGTCGGTGCCCATGGCTTTCTGGCTGTTGATATAAAGAACGTTTTTATATCCGGATTTCATGATCTTGTCATACTCGGTTTTGAGGGCTGCATTTTTTTCATCAATGAGCGAACTTAGCTCCTTGTTCAGAAATGATTTTTCGTAGATAAAATTCTCCACAAAAACGATGGGAGTTTCCGTGTGCTTTGCCCGAATGGTTTTCACCAGGGGGATTACCCTTTCGGTGATCTCCTCTGTTTTCATATTCGGCAGGCATTCGATCACATAGAATGCAGGGTCTGACTCGGCAATCAATTCATTGATGGGTTGTTCCATCTTTCCGTTCCCGCTGAATCCAAGGTTGATGCAGTCCATGTTCAGTTTCCTGGAAATGATGTTGGTATGGGCCATGCCCGGGCGGGAGGCACAACCTCCCTGGGTGATGCTGGTGCCGTAAAAGATGATGGACTCGCTGTACGTTTCCGTGGGTTTTTTGATTACGCTGGTCGAGTCGATGCCCACTTCAATGCTGGCAATGCCATCATACAAGGGTAGGTACATTTTAAACTCCCGCATTTCACCTGACATGTTATCGATCAGTAAGAATTCATTTTCAATGCCCGTTGGCCTTCCGGTATTCACATATTGCCAGGTGCCGTAATTGTTGAAGTACAGGTCAATGCCCTTGATGCCCGTTTCGGCCATGTGATTCATTTTATTGTCATTGAGGACCGTCCATTTCACATTGATGCTGGTTGTGTTGGAGAAAAACCGGATCGACATGCCTGCAGAGGCTTTGGACAGATTCCATACCGCCGGTCGGACGCTTTCTTTGAGGGATAAGGGCAGCCGGTCATATCGGTTTTCTTTGAGAGATTCGGCAATGTCGGTGCCTTCCAGGATGAAATGATCCGCACCGTAATAAGTTGGATTTTGCGCCTGGGAGTGACCGATGTACGCAAGACTGAAAAAGATGAATAGGCTGAATGGCCGGAAAGTTGTTTTGGTTGTCATAGCATTATCAAAGATTTGATGATAATTTTTTTTGTAACTAAAATAGTCTTTTCAGCTGAGGAGGGAGAAAAAGGAGGAGAATTGTCAGTCAAACTTGTATTTTCAGACAGTACCTTGCACCAGTGTGGGGTTAAAATGAACTATTAATGTACATATCTTTCACATCTTTTGGAAAAAATTAAAATTATCTTGTAGTAAGGATATTATAAATTACCATCAAAATAAAAACGTATGCAAAACGATCGCCGAGACTTTCTGAAGGCCAACCTGTTGCTGGGTCTTGGATCTGCTGTAGCAGGAATTTCATGTTCCAACGCTTCTGAATCAAAAAGTAATTACGCAACATCCCAGGAGCTTATGTCAGAATCACTCCTTTCAAAGTATCAACAATGCCTTGGCGGACCATTTCCTGAACCCTGTCCATTGAAAACGCAGGTAAATGAATCCATACAGAAAGATGGCTATCGCATCGAATCATTAACTTATGAGGTACAAACAGGTGACAGGGTACCCGCATTTTTATTAGTTCCCGATACCGTAACAGAAGAAAAACCAGCACCTGGTGTAGCCGTTTGGCATCAGCACAATGGAGAATATCACCTTGGAAAATCCGAGCCGGCAGGTCTGGCTGGAAATCCGATGCACCATACGGGCGTTGCCCTCGCAAAAGAAGGTTATGTGGTACTTTGTCCTGATGCCCTGTGCTTTGAAGACCGTCAGGATCCAACAGGAATACTTAAAAGGGGTGAATATGAACGCTTCAAGTTTCTTGAACACGTTGTTCGTGGGCGTAGTCTGGCGTGGAAGAACGTTATTGATATGCAACGAGCCATAGATGTGCTTTGTGAGCGACCTGAGGTGATGAGGGGTAAAATTGGATGCTATGGCCACTCTATGGGATCAACTCACTCCTGGTTAGTTGGTCCGTTGGAGCCGCGATTGAAATGCATCGTCGGTAATTGTTGCTTACCCACCTACGATGCTATTGAGGAGGAACATTTACTGCATTGCTTTCCAAATTTCGTTCCGGGCTGGAAACAATACGGCGATACGCCTGAAATTGCCGCACTCATTGCCCCCAGAGCTTTACACTTAAATCTGGGTGAGAAAGATACTGGCAGTCCCATTGAGTCAGCCAAACAGGGAGTCCAACGTATTGAAGAAGTCTACCAGAAGGCTGGAGTACCGGATAACTTCACATATTTTATTCAACCGGATGCTGGTCACGTATTAACAGAAGCCATGTGGGAGCATGTGAAATCATGTTTTGATCGACATTTGAGATCCGCATAGCCGATTAATACGCATGGCCAATATTAGAAAATATATATTAAGGGAAGTAAATCTCATTAATCTGGACCCCGCTCCTGGTCGGTGTTGCTACCGGCTATATGTAATTTTTTGATTACTTGATTAAACCCTGATATCTACCCATCCAGTAGGGGAGCAGCCAATAAACGGGCTCACGCTCCTGGTGAGGATTGCCGGCTACAGCAAAGTATGGATTGCGGTCCCACCGCATGGCTCGGTATTCACTTGGAGGTCTGAGCTCATCTACCTGCACCTCTTCCAGGATAGGGGATCTGACCAGTCGTAAGTCTTCTCTTTTGCCATTATCAATGGTCCAGTCAACAAGACTCAATGGTGCATTCTGCAGAAAAAAGATGGATGCTTCGAGCTCATCGGATCCTCCAGCCAGGAGATTGTATGTGAAATTCAACAATGGACTTTTGGTTTCCTTAAACTTTTCAAACCACTGGTCCATATGTTCACGATAAATGGCATTGAGCTCCGGGTCTTTCTCCAGGTTGATCAGGGCAGGGTAGATGTACAGCGCCAGGTAAATGTCAAAATAGGTCTCCCAGGCGGGATTGGTGACATAGAGTGTCTGTGCATTCTTCAAATAACCTTCTTCGTTGATCAGCTTTAGATAAGCCTCCTGATAGCGTTCAAAGCCAGTGATTTCATAAGCGAATTTCAGGAAAGACAGGATCTCTAAAGAGTTCAATGGCTTTTCGGGTGACCACTCCGGATCTTCGTTCAGGCTTTGAGGTGACCAGACCCCCCATTTGGTAGGCTTGCCATCCACACCCACCAGATAGAAGTCATTGCGGACCAGATGATCCATGATTTTACTCACATGGCTGGCAATCCTTTCTTTTTCGGCATCATCAGCTACCAGGTAATAATACCAGTAGTATCCAAAAAAGTGTCCATCCAGCTCATCACTGCTGGTGTCACCTTTCCATTTCCACTTACCATCTTTGGATAGGTGCCACCGCACCTCCACGGGTTTATGTCGTGGATTGTTGATCAGGTCTTCGGCCAGTTCCTGTGGCGTATACGTCCGATTCATATCGTGCATCCTATCCCAATCTGCCGGAACGATCGTACGGGCAAAGAATCCGTCTATTTCAGTGACTTCCCTAAGTAAATGGAGGAAATCAAAGGCTTTCTTTGCGCGTTCTTTCGCTATCGGGTCACCAGTGACGGCGTATCTGAAGGATTCCATGGCCAGGTACATGGCTGTGTATTCCCCGTCGTTGTCATCATCATCCGGGACCAGTGTGGAGGTATCACCTGCAACAGTCAGAGTAAATCGTCCGGCAACCCAGGGCTCTCTGATGTGTCTGGTGATCAGCTGATCATAGAAGTATTCAGCTTTTTCGGCCAGTGTCATCTCTTTTCTGTAGATCACACTTACTCCACCTGCTGTCGCAATCCAGGCATTGTCCTGTGCATCGAAGGTGATGTCTTTCACCTCATCATTCATGAGCCAGCGCTTGCTGAGCCTGACACTGTATTCCATTTCACCAGGTGTGAAGCGTGTGATGCCATAGTCTGTGCCTACCCACATAATACCTTCAGGGCCTTTTCGAACAATATTCACATTGGCGTTAGTGATACCATTTTCCGGTGTTTTATGTCCGACTACATTCCCTCCCTTCCTGATCGTAACACCGCCGAGGCCACCAACCCAAAGTTTACCCGAATTATCATAGGCCATGCCTTTTGTATAGGCACTCAGCAGGTCTTCATTCTTATTGTATACAGTCGTTTTGGTGTCATTGCAATGGTAAAGCCCCACGTCTGTAGCAATCCAAAGGCCGCCCTCTCCATCGGATATGGCATCTCGCATGCTTCGGGCTTTGGTCCAGTCTTTTGCGGTCCAGTTTTGACCACTATAGAGCCAGATCCCCTTTGGTCCAAGCGCATAGACCCCTTCTGTGGCCATCACCAGCTTGGCGATGGGTGCTTCGGGACCTTCCTGTTTGGCCATTACTCCGTCTTTGTCGGAGTACACACCATCCCAGGTGGCTACCCAAACATTTCCCTGCTCATCTACATCCACATCATAGGCGGGACCCTGTGCTTCTCCGGAAATCTTTAGCTCCCAGTTCTGTGCGGATCCGGACTTCTGATAAACCCCGTCTTTGGTAGCTACCCAGACATCCCCGTCCCCAGTAAGTTTAATCGCTCTGACCTCATTGGAGGCTTCATCGTTTTCATCCACGATAAACCCTTCATGATATTCCTGAATAAAAGGTGTGTCCGTGTGACTGGTTAATTGAACAGTTTCAGATGGATCTGTTTTTTCATTGCAACCATAGATGGTCAGGAGTATGGTCAGCCCGGTCAGTAAAGTATATATAGTTTTCATTACCAAATTTTAGTCTATCACATGATCAATCATCATCATGGTTTAGTATGGGTTGTTTGAAAGGATCAGCTTAGTTTTCCTTCACCCAGCTCACTGGGAACGAAGCGTATTTGATGGTCTTGTGAGGCCCGTCATCCCGATCCTTGTGATGGTAACTGTACACGGTATGGATCATTCCATTGGCTCCCTGGATGATAGCCGGATAATGACTGGAGGTAGCCAACTCTCCACGCTCGTCCAGTTCGATTTTTTTCTTCCATTTCCAGGTCTCACCTTCGTCATCAGAAATGGCCACTGTCAGGTCGTGTCTGCCTTCTTCGGTTTCATTGTAGACCATGATCCATTCTCCTGTGTTGAGCGTTGTCATATCAAAACCTGCCCCGGAGTTAGGGATGTCGGTGTCTTTGGCAATGGACCAGGTAAATCCACCGTCAAGGGATGTGGTGAGCTGCATTCTTTTGGGCGCGGGGCCATTGTCTCGAAGGTAAGCATAAAGGCTCCCATCTTTGGCTATCGCGATTGTAGCCTGGATACCTACACCTCCAAGCACAGGATTGCTAAATTGCCAGGTCTCTCCAAAATCGTCGGTGATGGCGAAAATGGAGCAATCTAAACCATCGGAATATAGCGGCAATAGAATCCTGTCTCGAAAGACCAGGGGCTTGTTTTTGGTCTGCCAGCCAATTCTGCGCGTAAGGGGGTATCCCAGGTCTTTGTTGATGGTTTCGTCCCCAACTTTTACTCTCCCACTTCTGATCATGTTTTGACCACCAGCCAGGCTGTCCATCTTTTTGCGGTATCCATTCCAGCGGGGTTCCAGTCGTTGTTTCTGTTCCTCGGTCATCTGTGGGAATAACGTTTCTTTGAGGTAGGCTTCATATGCATCCAGCTGTTTGGTGACTTCCGCAACAAATCGGTCATCAGCTTGGATCCCTCTTTCTGTTTTGCTTCCTGGCTTGACCAGTATGATGTCCTGCCAAGACCAGTTAGGGGCACCTTTACCTTCATAATCATCGCTGATTCTGTATTTGGGGATAGAAGTCTCCCATTGGTTGGCAATGACCGGGTAGTACATCAGCCATAGCTTATCCCTGGAGTCCAGAAACAATACCGGGTTGATGTCCGGAAAATCGGGGGTATCGGCCATCAGGAGAGGATCACTCCATGCAGTGTCTCCTTTCTTAAGTCTGGAGCCCATGATACGCACATCATCGGCCCATCGCTCGCCGGAACCCTGAAACCACGCAGACAACATATCGCCATTGGGTAATTCTACGATGGTTGGTCCGTGTACATGCTCACGTTGCAGAGGGAAGATGATTTGTTCCTGGTATTCATCAATGGTTGCTTCGTTAATACCAGGTTTGTCGGAATTACAGCTCCATAGTATCACGGATGGGAATACTACCCAAAGCAGATCGAGATGTTTTATCCTTTTCATTGTTGATGACGCTTCATGATCTCTTTCCAATTGGTGAAGATGATCCCTTCATCTTCAAAGAACTTTTTGAGGTAAGGATCACCAAACATTTTGGCTTCCCAGACCCGTTGCTGCCATGAACCGGTAATGGTTTTAAGCTGTTCTGTGTCCACCGATGGGTGGAAAATAATTTCAGTGAGTCCGGGTTTCAACGACCTGATCAGTTCCTTAAAAGCTTCTACTTTTTCTTCATAAGTATCGGCTTTAGGTGCACTGGTGAAGAAGTCCAGTTTAGGCAGTGTATAGGTGGACATAAATTCCACCACATCATCAGTGATTGGGTATCCTGCTTCACGAAAGGTTTTGACAACGTCCGGATCTGAAAGGTCAATGGCATTGGCGGGGATCCCATATTCCATGGCAATTTTCAAATACCGAATGGCAAATTCCGGGTGACCATACAGGGTACCCATGTGGGTGTCTATATGGTCCGGTCGGTAGCCCAGGGCAATGGATTTTTCGATCTGTGCTTTCACTTCTTTCTCCACCTCATCAGGTGTCGCATTTTTCACAACCTCTTCTACACTCCTCCACATTTTGCCTTCCGGGTCTATTAATCCGGGTACTTCTTCTACCGGAGTGACGGATGGCCACCGCCAGGTTTTCCATTCACTGGTCAGTGCCAGGTGCAGTCCCATGTCAATCTGAGGGTTTTCTATCGCCCAGGCAATGATCTCTTCGAAATTAGGGCAGGGTGGCATCGCAGCGGCAGACTGAATGTCACCCGCCAGCAGTTGTGCCTTGGCGGCAGTATTGGCCTCAGGACACATACCAATGTCGTCCGCATGGAGCATAATGACTTTTTTCCCAGCTGGATATCCTAACCGCTCTGCCCAATTTGCAGGCTTGTTTTCAGAGACTGTTTCCTGTTTATCACTGGATTGTGCTTTTTGACTACAGGAATAGGTTATAAGCATGGCGCAAAAGACAAGGCCGGTTGGTACTAGATTGGTTCTCATAGGTTTTTTTATTTATTACTGATAATATAGCGTTTCTTACTATCAGTTATCCTAAAAAAATTGAGAGAACCGAAAAGTTCTGTGATCAATCTTTGTTCAACCGACGCTCTTCCATCTCCGGGATCCTGTTCACCAGTTTGTTGGGTGCTCCTTCAGACTTCACCAGGTCAAAAGCATCATAAAGCTCACCGGTGGCTGTATAAGCACCATATGTGAGGGTGTTGTCTTCAATGGTGATGATCTGGAAAAGCTGCGTATTGCCAGCTCTTCGGTCCATCCATGGGTCATCGGACACATCATACATCTTGGGTCCGCTCACGGAAACAACATACATCGTTCCTGAAGTCTTGTCTTTGACCTGATAGCCGGTGGGAACATTATTAACCATTCCTCTGCCGTAAGCATGGTCATGTCCTTGCAGCACGATGTCCACTTTATGCTTGTCAAAAACCGGTTTGAAGTCTTTTCTGAATTCAACATTATCCCGATTAGGTTTCGTGGAGAAAATCGGGTAATGGAAGGTAATCGCTGTCCATTTTCTGGGGTCATTGGTGAGGATGGAATCAAGCCATTCGAGCTGCGCCTGTTTGTATTCCGGTGATTCATCGATTTGCTCAGCATCCAAAGAAATGATCTTTAAATTGGGATAATTCACCTGGTAACAAACCTCACCCAATCCCTCAGGTCCGTTTTTAGGGAGGTTAAATTGTTTTTTCCATTGGGGAGAAAGCACCACATTCCTATATTCATGGTTGCCGGGCGTCATCACACTGGGAACCATGGCATGGATGAACGAACCCGCATAAAACCAATCGCCCCATTCAATGTCCCGGTCGTGCCGGTTGATCAGGTCACCGGCATGCAGCATGAAATCTACATCAGGCAATTCTCCATAAGCTTTTCTTATTACCCTTGACCACATGGATTTCACATCGTTCTGTGCATCACCAAAATAGATAAATGAAATCTTTTTATCTGGTTCGGGCATCTTGATCTGGAACCACTCACTCCAGCCTCTTTTAGATCCTACCCGATAGACATACTTTTTACCAGACTCTAATCCGTCTATCAAGGCCGAATGGTAATGGGCAGCGACTTCCGGGTCGTTTTCAGGTTTGTGAACAAGCTTTTCTGTTTCAGCTTCAATAGACCTGGTATTATGGATAAACTCAGGGCCATGGGTTGCTGCTGCTACCTCTACCGTTGAGTTAAAGATTGTCGTGTCTGTTCTCCAATTGACTGCAATGGAAGTGGTAGGGTCCTCTGCCAGATTGGCAATGATCCTGTCCGGGACTGGAGTAGGGAATAGCCCTGGAAAAGCGATATATGTTGAATCAGGTTTATGGACGAAGATGATCTCTCTTTCTCCTCCCTGGTTACCGCAACCCGATAGGATCAGGATAGCAATAAATAAACTTAGAACCGGGTTTTTGAAGTTGTTGTTAAGCATGAATAAGGTCTTTTATGTGTCATTGAGGCCCTCTGATGTGTAGGCCCTGATCAATCTTTTAATAATACGATCAAGTAAGCAATTCATACCCCTATAAACAAGGCAATATGTATTAAAAAAGTGTAATCATTGAGTAAGAAGGATAGAACAGGTCTATTTCGTTCCTTAAACGCTGGGCAATAGTCACCTTTTTTTATTACTTTTCAATGACCAACCCCAGTTATTCATGAAAATAGGCAGTATTTTGTTCATTGCGTTGTGGTGTACTTTCATTTCACTAAGTGCACAAACTCAATTGACCACCGGATCACCACAATCCGTCAATATGTCGGCAGACCATCTGAATTTTATGGATGCGGTGATTCAGGAATACATTGAGAATGAATGGATTCCCGGAGGTGTGTTTTTAGTAGCCAGGAGGGGTAAAATAGTCTACTTCAAAAGTTTTGGGGATAAGTCGGATAAACGTGGTGATACCTATCAAAACAATGACATCTTCCGAATAGCCTCAATGACAAAAGCGGTAACCACGGTAAGTATCATGCAGCTCTATGAGCAGGGTAAGCTGAGGCTGGATGATCCTGTTTCAGATTTTATTCCCGCTTTTAAAGATATGACGGTACTGGAATCGGTAGATTCATTAGATAGCACTTATACTGCTGTTGAAGCAGAAAAACCCATTACGATTCGACATCTGCTTACACATACATCGGGCATCACCTATGGTTATGAAGCGGACCTGAGTAAAGTCTATACAAAAGCAGGACTCCCCAGAGCTGGTCTTTCATCAAAAGACTGGTCTTCGGAAAGATTTATTAACGAACTAGCTACGCTACCACTTGCTTTTCATCCCGGCGAAAAATATAGTTATGGTCTGAACATGGACGTTTTAGGTCGGGTAGTGGAAGTTATCTCCGGTCAGTCATTGAGTGATTATTTCAGGAAAAATATTTTTGATCCGCTGGAGATGAATGATACCTGGTTTTATCTGCCTAAAAACATTCAGGATCGACTTGTTGATGTGAATCAACAGCAGGAAGCAGGCTTTAAGATCATGGATGGAGACGCCTATAGTGGTCCTGATCATCAGTATCCATTATCGGAGGATCATCCGTTCTATGCGGGAGGCGGAGGACTTTCCTCCACGGCGATGGACTATGCAAAGTTTATCCATACGTTATTGGGTGGAGGGTCTTATGGGGATGCCAGGATCCTTGGTAAAAAAACGATAGAAGTGATGACTGCCGATCAGATGATCCTGCTCAACGAGCAGGGTAAAGGTTACAGTAAAACACCTGGGATTACCTATTGTTTGGGGTTTTCATTAACCACAGAGAAAGGAGGTGGGCAAGGACCCAAATCACCTGGCACGTATGGGTGGGGTGGATACTTCAATACCAATTTCTATATTGATCCCCGGGAGGAACTGATTTTTGTGGGAATGACCCAAATTGAGTTTAGCAAAAAGGGTGGCTTGTGGGACAGGTTGGCAGCGGTGATCTACGGGTCGATGAATGATTAGGCTATACCTCCACTGTACTATCCGTCTGATTGTTGACACGAAAAAATACCTTAAGTAGTAATAAACAATCTGATCATGAAGAATTTTATTAAACCTGTAACAGATGCTTTTTTCTGTGTATCCTTTTTGATGCTGTTTTTTGGCTGCCAAAAAGGTGAAGTCAAAATCGAAACTTATCCTCCCGAAATAGCTTTAACCTGGAATGAGAAGATCATGGAGTTGGCTATTGATAAAGATGGGTTATTGACCTTAAATGGAGTCCGCACTGAAGCGATGGCTAATGTAGCCATGCATAATGCACTGAACACACTTAAGCCAGTTTATCAAACGTACAAATTTTCTAACAAACAGATAAAAGCAGATCCTATGGTAGCTGTTGCGCAGGCGGCATTTGAAGTGACACGAACAAGTTTTCCGGAGAAAGAGGAAGAATTGGCTCAATTACTTGAAAACACACTATATCAAATTGCTGACGGAGATGCTAAGAGCCAGGGAATCCAATTGGGAAAAGAGACTGCTGCTTCCATTTTAGAACTTCGAAACAGTGATAATTGGAATGGGGAAGCTGAGTATACCTGGCATCCGATGGCTCCGGGAGTATATGCAGAATTCAACGAACACTCAGGCACACCGGAGGGGTTTATTTTTGGTGCTGGCTGGGCACAGGCCACTCCATTTATGCTTCCAACACAAGATCATTTCCGTTCGCCTCCACCTCCTGAAATCAATAGTGATGCCTATACAAAAGCATTTAATGAGGTAAAAGAAGTTGGGGGGACAGAAAGTGCTATACGAACGAAAGACCAGGCCCATTTTGCCATGTGGTGGAAAGAGTTTGTTGAAAGTTCACATAACAGATTGGCACGAGAGCTCATTGTAAAAGAAAAGTTAAACCTTTGGGAAGCTGTCAGGACTTTGGCTCTACTTAACATGACCATTTACGATGCTTATGTAAATGTTTTTGATAACAAATTTCATTATAACCACTGGCGTCCGTATACCGCAATTCGTTGGGCTGCCAATGATGAAAACCCAGATACAGCGCCGGATGAAAATTGGAATAACCTCCATAACCATACTTACGCATTTCCTTCATATCCCTCCGCACACGGGACTGCCAGCTCCGCAGCTATGAGGGTTTTGTCAAATACACTGAGCACTGGAGATCAGTATGCTTTCACGATGACCATTGAGGAAGTGGAAAGCGCCGGCCCTTTTTCAGAGAAAGTAAAGATGGACCCACCAACACGCTCTTTCAACTCATTTTCTGAGGCAGGGTTAGAGGCATCCATGTCAAGAGTATACCTGGGCATTCACTTCAGGTATGATTCCGAAGAGGGTCACCTGTTGGGCAATAAGATTGGTGACTATGCCAATGAGAACTTCCTGACTCCGCTGGAGTAGCTCACTGAATGTTCTGAATTAGCATGTGGGTTGTTTGTATCATTCAGCATTCATGGATGTATAAGTTTTAATCCGCATATCAAACCCCTTAATCAAGGTCAGGTGGGCAATAAGTTCACACAATTGATTATATCGAAATGAATAAGTTTATATTAATACATATATAAGCATATTAAAGTGTATTTAATTATTTAAAAATAAGTATACGAAAGTTAATTACTTATATATATTTGCGATATACATTATTAAGCATATGTGTTTCCCCACCTTAAGATGAAGATCGTCAGAGTGAAAAGTTGTGTGTATAACCTGGAGTTGACCAGGCCCTATACCATTGCATTTGAAACTTTTGATTCTGCGGAAAACATCTTTGTTTTTATTGAATTGGAAGACGGAACCTTTGGGATTGGAGCAGGTGCTCCGATCCCACTGGTAACCGGGGAAACCATGAATGAGAGCGAGCAGGTGCTTGCTGATAAACTTGAAGCACACCTGGTAGGAAAGGATATTCGCCATATCCATGAGCTGATCAAAAGCTTTCACCACGAAAATGCCGACTATCCTGCTGCTTGTACAGCTGTTGATATCGCCCTGCACGACGCATTTACTAAATACCTGAATGTCCCCCTCGTTGATTACCTGGGACGATACCATCAGTCTCTGCCTACCTCCATTACCATAGGTATTAAGCCTGTGGATGAATCGCTAGCTGAAGCTGATGAATACATTGGGCAAGGCTTCAAAATTCTAAAGATCAAAACAGGGAAGTCGCTGGAAGAGGATATTGAAAGGACCTTAAAGATTCGGGAACATGTGGGGAAGGATATTGGGATCAGAATTGATGCCAACCAGGGATATACTCCGAAGGAGTTAACGGAATACATGACTGAAACCCAATCGGTCAACCTCGAATTTCTTGAACAGCCATTAAAAGGAACACATCATACTGATATGTTTAAAGTGATGGCGCCGCTGCGAAAACGTTGTGCCGCTGATGAAAGTCTGCATAGCCCAAAAGATGCACTAATAATGGCTGCCAAACCACAACCCTTTGGTGTTTACAATATCAAGCTAATGAAATGTGGTGGGATTCTTCCAGCCAGGAAGATTGCAGATATCGCACATTTAGCGGGTATCGACCTCATGTGGGGATGTATGGATGAAAGCATTGTCAGTATTTCTGCCGCCTTACATATAGCCCTGGCCAGTCCGGCAACCAAATACCTCGACCTGGATGGGAGCTTTGACCTGGCAAAGGACATTGTCGAAGGTGGATTTATCCTAAAAGATGGATGCCTAAGTACCAACGATCGTCCGGGCCTCGGATGTGAACTAACAACTAAAATATTCTAACTATGAAAGAAAATGCCATTGTCCTCACAAGTGGTTTACTCGATAAAGATTTCTCCAAAACCAGCCATGGTCTGATCAGAGGTACAGATCGTTTCAATCTCCTGGGGATTATAGATCATGTACATGCTGGCCGGGATGCCGGTGAAGTATTGGATGGTATAAACAGAGGAATCCCAGTTTATAAATCAATCGAATCTTTTTTTGAAATTTCCGATCAGGTACCCAAATATCTGGTGATTGGTGTTGCTTTTCCTGGAGGCGGATTGCCTGACGAATGCAGAGGAGTGATCATCGAAGCCATGAAGAGGGGGGTATCTATTGTCTCAGGTTTGCACGAGCGATTAAGTGACGATGAGGAATTCAGTGCTGTTGCTGCTCAATACAATGTGGAGCTGCTGGATATTCGAAAGTCCAGACCAGCCAAAGACTTGCATTTCTGGAATGGGGAGATCTATGAAGTAGACACACCCAAAGTGGCTGTTTTAGGCACAGATTGTATGATTGGGAAAAGAACTACCTGTCGTTTTATTCTGGAAGGCTGTAGGGAGGCAGGGATAAAAGCTGAGATGATCTTTACAGGTCAGACAGGCTGGTTACAAGGTAACAAATACGGATTTATCCTGGATTCCACCCTAAACGATTTTATCAGTGGTGAGATTGAGCGAGCCATTGTTGATTGTTATCGCAATGAATCCCCTGACCTGATCCTCGTCGAAGGACAATCTTCATTGCAGAATCCTTATGGCCCATGTGGGTCGGAGTTTATCATATCCGGGAATATCAAAGGAGTGGTATTACAACATGCTCCCGGCAGAAAATATTACAAAACCAAAGCTCCGGTAGGTTTTGAAATTGCCCCTATAGACACCGAAGTTGCCTTGATCAATTCCCTGGGTGCTGAGGTACTCGCGGTCACTTTGAGTGAATTAGAGGCCACCGATACAGAGATGGTTGCTCATCAAAAGGAGATTGCCGAAAAGCTTGGTATCCCGGTGATTCGTCCATTGGTGGATGGTGTAGAAGAGCTGACCAGCATCGTTATGGACTACCAAAAGCGTGCAGGTACCAAAGAACAATTACCCGCCTAATAGTTGAGGCCCTGGGGCTTATTCCGATAACAGGAATATAGCTACCAGGGCTACCAATACGCCGATAGAAAGAAACATATCCGGGATCACTGCATAGATAACGAGAGAAATCGCTACAGTGATCAATGGCGATAAACCGGTCATTGGCACCACAACGATCGACTTACCATATCTCACCGCGTAAACAAGCGTGAGTGCCCCAATAGAATTAAGAACGTGAATTCCACTAGCTAAATAGGGGCCTTTGAAACCCCAGTTGATCTCCTGGGTAAAATCGGTCATGGACAATGCCACAGGGATCAGGATCACTCCCGTGATCATCATATAAAAGAAGATGCTTTCAGCGCGCATCGTCTCATTAGAAAACTTCATCACAAAAGCCTGGACCCCCCACATCAGGAAGACCAGTGCGGTAAAAAGTAGCCAGCCTTTCGATCCGGATTCACCATTTTCTGGCTCCTGATAAGAAAGGAAAAAGACGGCAATAAGGGCCAGGACAATCCCGATCCACTGACGTATGCTGGCTTTTTCTTTCAAAATACCAGTGGAGAGTGCAATGGTCACGATGGGGAATAATGAGATGATGGGAAATACGATGTAGGCGGGACCACTTCTCAAAGCCTGAAACAAGAGCAGCTGACCGCCGGCTCCTAACAAGCCCACGGTAGAACCCAGTAATATGGACCGAACATCATATTCGAGCTTCCATCCGATCAGGTAAAGTGCAACCAGTGCACACGGAATCATCGTCAGCGCCCAAACAGAATAACCCAGCGTGGCCGGAAAACCTGCTTTTTCGGGTATTTCAATGAATGCTCCCCATATACCCCAAAATACAGTAGTAATGATGGCGAAGAATAGCCACGATCGCTGAAAGAAACTCCCCATATCAGTAATGAATAAATTTGTAGATTAATTTATTTAACAATATTTCGCAATATATAATATTTCGTAATCTTTCGAATCAATAGTTTTATTTAAATTTAACGTTTCAAAAATCTTTTGATAAAATAAAATCAGAGCGCTGTTTTTATCCGGAATTTTCAACGCGGAAACCATGATGATTTGTATGAAGGACTTAAGAAATATGCTATGGGTGGGATTGTTATTAGCACAGGCACCGTTGGTCGCTCAGGGGATTGATATCACCACTGAGCATGTAAGTATCTCTATCGACAAGGAGCTGAATTTTCAGTTTCAATGGAAAGGGGATGGCCTACCGATCACTACGGATAAAAGCCGTTCGGCCCTTGTGGTAAATGGTATTAGCTGTGCTCCCTTTTTATTGGATGAACAATCCGCGAAGCAGGAGGAGCAAGACCATTCCGAATGGGGGATGAGCCTGGTGACTACCCTGGATGCAAATTATCATCAGGGAAACCTGAATATCGAGCGGCAAACGCGAATTATTCTACCCCGGGCTTTCCCGGATGTAGTACTCATAGAAACCAAATATACCAATCAGGGCAAGCAAAGGATCCATATTGATTCGGTGAACAGCATGAGCCTGATGCTTGGCCACGACAACCTTTCTTCAGGTCAGCGAGATCACCTGTTGGCTTCATTTCAGGGAGGGATCAATGAATGGGGCAGAGACTATGCCTTGATCTGGTTGTCCCCCGGATTTGAGCAGAACAATTTCCAGGGAATGCACCAAACAGTATCTCCTGAGCGTATAGAAATGATCGGAGGAGGTATGCCATTCGTAGATGTCTGGGGCAAAGACAAGGGTGTTGCGATTGCACACATCGAAAAAGAGCCGCAATGGGTATCGCTACCCGTATCAGTCGGTGCAGACAGTATAGCCAGGGTGAGCATTGTAGAGGCTCCCGATGAATCCATCGGTATGGATGGATGGTTGGAACCGGGTGAAACTTTTGAAACCGTAATAAGTGCGCTGATCTTTCATGCGCTGGATTTTCATGACGGCTTAAGACAATACGGGGAACTGTTACGTCAAAGGGGGGTTGCCATACCGATTTCTTCTCCTGAAGCAGCTTATGAACCCTACTGGAAGAGCTGGGGCTTTGAATTGGATTTCACGCTTGAAGAAATTTATGGTATTCTTCCGGAACTGAAGGATCTGGGGATCTATGTGGCTAACCTGGATGATGGCTGGTTTGACTACTATGGTGACTGGAACGTGAATCGCTCACTCGGCAAATTTCCCGGAGGTGAAGAGGATATGATCAGGTTCGTCGATAGCGTGCATCAAAGTGGCTTCAGGACCAACCTGTGGTGGTATCCATTGGGAGTCAGCCTGGAGAGTGATCTTGCTAAAAATCATGGAGACCTTTTGGTGATGGATAAAGACGGTAATTATCCACTGGAGTCAAGAAAGCTTCACCAGCTTTGTCCGGCTTACGGTCCGGCGATGGATCATGTGGAATCGCTTGTGAAAAGATTTATCAAAACCTGGGGCTATGACGGACTTTATACAGATACCAGGGGATTGTCGGCTGTGCCGCCGTGCTACAACAAAGAGCATAAACACAAGACCCCGATGGAGTCCTTCCAACAGACCTCCCGGGTATTTGAAGTGATTGATGAGACGCTGAAGAAGTATAACAAAGAAGGGCTTCATGAGGTATGTATCTGTGCGGTACCGCATTCTCCATATCACATGCCTTACTATCAAATCTCGAGTGCTTCGGACCCGGTTGACCTGTTGCAGACGCGCCGTCGGATCAAGGTAGAGAAGGCCATTCACGGGCCAACCTATGCAGCAGGTGACTGCTACCAGGTGCCTGATGATGAGTGGAGTGGATTTTCTGTTCCGCAGTCTTTCCAAAGTGCGGTGGGCACCGGCGGTCAGGTCACCACATTCTATACTGACCTCGATTCCACGCAATATGCCATCTGGAAGCGGTGGATTGATGAATACCGGAACCTGAAGCTGAGCAGTGCCGAATATACCAATCTGTATGACATTGCTTTTGACAAGCCGGAGGTTCATGTGGTGAAGAAGGAAGAAGAGTTGTACTATGGCTTCTATGCGGACCTATGGTCAAAAACAGACCCGATCGAGCTGCGGGGATTGAAACAGGGTATACAGTATAGGGTACTCGACTATGCCAATGGGAGGGACCTGGGTGTAGTCAATGCTGAGGACCCCTATGTCTATTCGGGGTTTAGGGAATTCCTGTTGCTAAGGGTGACTCCGGAGTAGCTCGGATTTCATTTAGTGCCGGTCTCACTGGTATGATTAATCATTTGCGTTTATTTTCATGCTAAAATTAGTCGACCATGAGCAATTCCTTAGTTACGGCCGCCTGGCTGAATCAGCACCTGACCGATGATAACCTGGTAATTCTGGATTCAAGTCCGGCATCAAATGTATCAGGGCTGAAAAGTGATTTGGATGGTTTAGTAATTCCTGGTGCCCGATATTTTGATCTGAAAGGGCAGTTTAGTGACCCAAAAAGTCCGTTTCCCAATACCTTACCTACTCCGGAGGATTTTGAAAAAGCCGCCCGGTCCCTGGGGATCAATGCAAACAGTGAGATTATTATTTATGACAACCTGGGGGTTTATACCAGCCCAAGGGTCTGGTGGATGTTCAAAACTATGGGGCATGACCGGGTGAGCGTGCTGGACGGAGGCCTGGCTGATTGGGTGAAGAGTGGTTTCGAAACCAATTACGGGTATCAAACCGAATTCCCAGAAGGAGATTTTACAGCCCGTTTTCAATCGGATGCAGTCAAAAGCATGCAGGAAGTGATGGAGAATATCGATCAGTCATCTTTTGAGTTGGTTGATGCCCGGTCGAAGGGTCGCTTTGATGGCACGGCCCCAGAGCCTCGTGAAGGAATGAGCAGTGGCCATATACCCAATTCATGTAACCTGCCATTTGAGGAGGTCCTCGAAGAAGGAAAGTTCAAATCTCCTGAAGCATTAGAAGAGATTTTCTCCGGTCTGAAGCTTGGTGATAAGCCTGTTACCTTTTCCTGCGGTTCCGGACTAACAGCATGCATTATCCTGCTGGCTGCCGAGCAGGTCCTGCCTCATCAGAAGAGTGTGTTTGATGGCTCCTGGACGGAGTATGCTTCTACGGATGGAGTGGAGATAGAGAAGTCTTAATCTGGTTTTGGGTGTGATATTTCGCCCCTTTGGGGCTTGGACTGAGGTAGTTTGGTAACACAGGGCTTCACCCTGTGTTATTTGATGGCGCCCCTTTGGGGCTTTGCTAATCATTTGATTAGACATTTGCGCCAAAGCAGGCTAATGAATTACCTAAGGGTTACCAAACCACTAGGCATTGCTCTATTAAAGAGGGCAACTCGTCTAATCCTAAGATGCTTCGCAGGCTCAGCATGACGGTGTAAAAATTCATTTCTTGCTATTTAGCACAATCAGATGCAGATGACTAAGGTTATGGCAGGGCTGTATATTATATCAACCTATTAGCTCCGAAGGAGCGTAATCACTACCTCAGGGCTTAGCCCTGAGATCCTATTAAATCACATGCATAAGCCCTGAAAGGGCGTAATCCATAGCATAAAGGGCCTGATGTATTTTATTGATATGCTTTCATTGAACCCAGAGCCTTAAACAGCTTCCCCAAACAAGTATTTAGGTTCCCTAAACAAGAAAATACCAGTCCTAAACAATGAAAGTTGCTCCCCAAACAGTAAAACTACCGTGCTAAACAAAAATACTACTTCCCTAAACGTTGAGGGAATCAAAAATGATGTTAGGGGAGATAAAATGATTGTTTAGCACAAAATAATCTATGTTAAGGGTGATAAATATTTGTTTAGCACAAAATAATATTTGTTAAGGGAAGTCGTAGTCCTGTTAAGGGAGGGTCAAATCAGTCAAAAAGGGGGATTGAATCAGTTTTTGGACATAAAAAAGCCGGAAATGATATCCGGCTGATGGTTTTTGAATGTTCTCGAAAATCTTTACAACACTTCTGTCTTACCCGGGATCGGAATGGGATAGTTACCATCCGGACCTGGCTTGTCAGGCATGTCGGCATCCCAACTCCATGTTTTAGGTAGGATAGATCGTTCAGAGGCCAGGGCTTCGTCCATCGTGATTCGTTTACCGGAATGAATGGCCATTCTTCCCATCACACAGGTTAGTGATGATCCGGCACCGTATTCAGTCTGGTTGAGCGATGTACCCTCCAGTACAGAATTGATAAAGGCGGACTGACAAAGCTGTGAAGAGCCTACCCGCTGATCTCTGTTTCGATATTGCCAGATTACCTTTCCATCCACGTCATAGATGCGCGAATGGTCATTGGCAGATCCTTTGGTTCCGATGATCTCAAAGCCATTCCTGTTCCAGGTGCTATCGATGTTTTTACTCTGGACGTGTAGCTTCAGTCGGTTATCATACTCAAACTCTGCATAATGATGATCATATGTGTTTCCCTGGTTAGGGCCTGCGAACGCAATCCTTCCACCCAAGCCATTCACTGTGGTGGGGTAATCATTCATCAACCAGTTGATAATATCAATCTGGTGGATGGTCTGTCCGCTGAGCTGACCACCCCATAGCCAGGTAAAATAGCGCCAGTTGCGCATCTGGTATTGCATCTCAGTCTGTCCTTCCTGTCTGGGGTGGATCTTGGGTGCCCCCACATTGTAATAAGCGCTGAGGCTTCTGACCTCTCCGATGGCGCCATCCTTGATTTTCTCCATCAGCTGCTGGTATCCAGGCTCGAACCTCAGCTGCAGCCCAACCGCTACATTCAGGTTCTTCTGTTTAGCTAGCTCATTGGTTGAAATGATCTTGTGGTACCCCGGAATGT
Organism: Cyclobacteriaceae bacterium; assembly: GCA_965228595.1. GTDB lineage: Bacteria > Bacteroidota > Bacteroidia > Cytophagales > Cyclobacteriaceae > UBA7330. The sequence continues at coordinate 4,176,328 of OZ245828.1, forward strand.
CTACAAAAAGAGGCTTCTCCATGAAGACATGCTTGTCTGCCTTCACTGCTGCTTCAAAGTGGATGGGTCTGAATGGGGGAGGTGTAGCCAGGATGACTACATCACACTTTTCAATGACCTTTTTATATCCTTCAAAACCTACGTACTTATCTTTTTTTGAGATGCTGACCTGATCACCGAACTCATTGCTCAGGCGCATATAGGATGACTCCACACGATCTTCAAAGGCGTCAGCCATGGCGGTGAGTTTTACATTGGGTGCTGTCTTGAGGGCTTCAAAAGCTGCACCTGTACCCCGGCCACCACAGCCGACTAAACCTACGCGAAGCTCATTGGGTTTACTGGCACCCATGGCATTGATAGAAAATCCACTGAGTAAAGTGCTGCCAACTGCCATGGTGGTGCTGGTTTTAACAAAGTTTCTTCGATTCTGTGTTTTCATCTTCTAATATTTTAATATTCGTTGAGTTGGATTCAGGATTGTTTGATCTCACTGATCCATGTCTCCATATGGGCTTTAATAAAATCGTCGTCGTGTAGTTCCGGGTAGTCTCGATAGACCCGGTCGATCTCCTCGGCCTGCCCGGGAGAAAGTGTTTCTTCAGGGTTAAGACACCAGATCCCTTCCAGGAGGCCCTGTCTTTTAAGGACTTCATGGATTCCTGCAATGCATCCCCGAAATGCATTCTTGGTGTCGAAAAAGGCGGAATTGGAATCGGTGATATTAATATTCCGTGTCAGAAGTTCTTTATCCAATTTTGATCCCGTACTTTTTATCTTTTTGACCTCTTCCAGCAAGGTCACCGCTTTTTGTGTCCATACGGCCCAATGTCCAAGCAACCCCCCAACAATTTCTTTCTCTACGACCTCGCCATTTTCTTTTTTGATTCGGTAGGTGGTCAGCAGGTCGTTCAGGATGTTGTCGTCATTACCCGTATAAATGGCTATTTCCTCGTTTCTGTCAGAGTTGCAGACTGCCCGGATCACCTCGAGGGACTGATATCTGTTAAATGGAGCGATCTTGATGGCATTCACTCCCGGGATGTTGGCAAATTGCTTCCAGAAATCTTCCGTGAGAACCCTTCCACCTACGGAGGGTTGCAGGTAAAATCCAAAGAGCGGCATATGCTCACCGATCTTTTCAGCTCGCTTCAGGAGATCGCTCTCCGACCAGTCTTTCAGACCGTTCATGCTTACCAGTACGATATCATACCCCAGGTCCCTGGCGATTTTAGCTTCATTGACCGCTTGTTCCGTACCTCCGCTGACACCTGCCACACGGATAAATGGTCTGTCCGGGCGTTTTCTTTCGAATTCTTCTGAAGCCAGTGCCAGCACCTTCTCATACAGGTTGATTTCGGGATCCCTGATCTCAAATTGTGTGGTGTGAACACCAACGGCCACTCCACCAGCACCGGATTCGATATAATACCTGGTTAGGAGTTTTTGTCTGAATTCATCCAGCTTTCGATTGGCGTCCAGGGCCAATGGGTGAGCCGGGATTACAGTGCCTGATTGAAGTAGTTGATGAATGTCTTTAGATGGTTGCATGTTTAAAAATTTCCTTTTCTTTCCTGAAAATGCGTGGGTTTACCAAGCTCTTCACCGCCTGACATTACCCATTCGGCTGTCCATTCAATGATCTGCTCAAGTCCAATTTTAGGCTTACCAAAAAGTTCAAAAGAGTGGGAAGCATCATTGAGGAGGCAGGTAGGTTCTGTCTCACCAACGAGGTTTACCGGCTTATCCATGATGTCACCAAATTCTTTGGCCAGCCAGGCGATCGAAATTTTTTCGGGACCAGTGATATTGAGGAATTTGGCCGGTGACTGACAATGTAACAGTGAGCGTAGCGCATAGCTATTGGCATCTCCCTGCCAGATCACGTTGGCATATCCTGTGCTGATATCGATCGGTTTTTCGTTGAAGACTGACTTGGCTACTTCATACAACACGCCGTACCTTAGATCCACCGCGTAATTGAGTCGGTAGATCAGCATTGGGGTCTTATTTTTTATAGAAAAATGCTCAAAAATCCTTTCTCTTCCCAGACATGACTGGGCATATTCCCCGATAGGCCCTGGTTGTGTGGACTCATTGGCTCCTGGCCCATCAACAGGCATAAAAGGATAGATATTTCCACTGGAAAACACCACAATTTTTGATTGCGGGTATTTTTCAGCCACCCTTCCGGGAAGGTATGCATTCATGGCCCAGGTGAAATGCTCATTGCCTGCGGTTCCAAATTTATTGCCTGCCATATAGATCACATTTTTACATGGTGGCAGGTTTTTAAGAAACCCTTCGTCCAGCAGGTCTCCCGCTATCGTTTCGATGCCAAAAGCTTCCAGCTCATCTCTTAAAGTCCGGTTTGAAAACCTGGATACACCGGTAATTTTTTTATCAAGGCCGGCCTGTTCGATGGCATTTTTAGCCAACATGGCCAGGCTGGGTCCCATTTTTCCTCCCAATCCAAGGATCATGATATCACCTTCCAACCGGCTCATGTCTTTGATGAGGGCTTCATCCGGTGTTGCCAGTTGTTGGTCGAGTTCTTTGATGGTGTTGATTTTCATGAGGTGAGTACTGTGTAGATAAAATGAATACTAAATACAGACATAATTAGCAGGATCAGGATCCCGGCGATACCTATGGTGTTAAGATATCTGTTGTTTCTAAGTGCTATGGGTGCTTTTGACGAGTTGGCGAACAGTAGAATAATGACGGCGGTGACAGGTACGATCATGATGGTGATGCCCTGGGCGAAGATGATAAGTTCTATCGGTAATGATCCGAATATCATCGCTACTATTGCTCCAATGATAATGACTACCGCAATCATGGATCTTGCATTGATGCTGCTCAGGTCATGTTTATGGAAAAAGGTGTCTGAGAGAATCACACCGCCGATGGTAGCGTTTCCAATCATGGAAGAAAAAGATGCGGCAAAAAAGCCAATCATAAAAACTTTGGATGTCAAAGACCCAAACAGGGGCTCCAGTGCCATACCCAGGTCTGCAGCACTCCTTACTTCAACGTTATTTCCCTTCAGGACCGCTGCGGCAGCAATCATGACCATGGTAGAGAGTAGTCCCAGAATGATGATTCCAGCCCTGCTTTCTTCAATACCTTCCTTCACGTTTTCTTTGGTCCAGCCTTTTTCCCTTACCAGATAAGACTGATAGAAAGCCCCAACAATTGAAAAGCTGGACGCTGTCAGGGTGATGATCAGGTATTCCGAACCCTTCGGGATCCTCGGGATCAATCCTTTCGCCACTGCGCCAATATCGGGTACCGACATGATGATGGTCAGTAGAAAGGAGAGCAGCATGAGGATGACCAGGGAGATCATTAGTTTTTCCAGGATCTTATAGAATGATCTGAAAAAGAGCAAAAGGATCGCGCCTATTGAAAAAAGCGAGACCCAAAGGTTTAAAGATGAATTGAATAGCTCGGAAAAGGCCACACCTACACCCACGGTATTCCCGGCCTGAAAGGATGCAGTGACGAGAAATACACCGAGTCCCACAATCAGCGCAAGTGGTTTTCCTAATTCAGTGCGTACCCTTTCGATAAATGACTGATTTCCGAACAGGCCAATCTTAATGGACATGGTAGTGAATCCCATCATGAGAATGATCGCCAATACAATTACCCAAAGCAGGTGGTAACCATAGCTGGCCCCCAGCTTGGTGTTGATGGTTAGACTGCCCGGACCAAAGACCAGGGCTGCAGTGATGAATCCAGGCCCTAATTTTTGAAGGAATGACTTAAGGGTAGGGTTGGTTTTATTCTTTCTTTTCACAGGTATGATTTCAGGATCACTTGACAAATATAATAAGGTGAATTTAAAACAATAACGTTTCGAAGACTAAAAAGTAATGAAACGAAACATTTATTAGTGTAATGTGGCTTGAATTACACTATTTATCACTCATTATCTTACAGGCAAGATAATAAAGTAACCGTAAGAATGATGTTTTCACGAAGCACATCCAGGCCCCTCCTGATAAGTTTGGTTACAGAGTTTTTATCTTTCAGGCTCATGAGCTCAGCTACCTCACCCTGAGACATACCTTCATAATAGTAAAGTAGTATGGCTTTTTTCTGTTTTTTGGAGAGCTTTGAAAGCTCCTCTTTGATTTTATGCATTACAGATCTTTGGTGATCATCAGCGATCATGCGTGACTCGCAGGAAAGGTCGATTTCAAAACCTTTTTGGGTTTCAAGTAAAGGATGGCCTAAAAAATATTTACGATCTTTTTTCGCCTGTTCCGTGATTTCCCTGTAAAGGGATTTAAACAGATAAGACTTGATGGAATGAATACCATCCAGTGATTTTTTATTTTTCACTAGTCCTGCAAAGACATTCTGGATGCAATCCTTGACCATTTCCTTGTTTTGGATAATCTGGTTACCAAACCTGTAGAGATCGTGTACATGTTGGCTGTATACATATCCCAGGACAGATTCATCACCTGCTTTCAAACCAGCTGAAATATCCTCTAATGAGAGTTTCCTTTCATTTTTCCCGTATGAACTCAGGTTTGAGGATAGTTTTTCTTTGGAAGTGATTTGGTCTGTCTGAGCTATCATAATTTCATCCTACATAAGATAATTTTATACAAGTGATAAAACAATATTACGAAATAAAAAATTAATTATTAAGTTTCGTATAGTTATTTTTGTAATAATATTATCAATAAATAATTTTACTTTCGAAAGAAGTATTTGGTAACGTTATTTATTTATATCAGAGAATACCCTGTGGGGAATGGGATGGGGCCAGGGACGAAGGCAATATCAATCCTTCGTATGGGTTTTCCGGTTTCAGTACTTTAGTTTGTAAGAAAAGACTTGTCCAGAAAATGAAAAGAAAGATCAAATATATATTAAGTGTAGCTATTGTCACAGCCTTATTTTATTCATGTAAAACGGATAAAAAGGAGTCTTCACAAGCTGAATTGGAAAAGTTTCCGAAAGAGATGGTGCAGTTTTCACCTATCATCGACAACCCGGTTTTTAGTGGAACGAATGAAAATACCTGGGATCAAAATATTCGGGAACGTGGATATATCTTGAATGAAGATGGTTTGTATAGGATGTGGTATACCGGGTATAATGACAGTATATCAGAGATGCGGTATCTGGGGTATGCTACATCTAAAGATGGGGTTTCCTGGGAGCGTTACCCTGAGAATCCATTGGTGGGCGACAGCTGGGTTGAAGACATGCATGTGGTGAAGCATGAAGGGAAATACATCATGCTTGCCGAGGGAAGAAATGATATTGCGCATTTGCTCACATCGGAGGATGGAATTGAATGGAAGAAAGAAGGCAACCTGGTGATTCTACTAACCAATGGAGAGCCAATAGAAGAAGGACCTTATGGTACGCCAACACTCTGGATCGAAGAAGGCAAATACTATATGTTTTATGAACGGAATGATTTAGCGATTTGGCTGGCTACTTCCACCGACCTGATAACATGGACCAATGTGCAGGATGATCCGGTACTCAACTGTGGACCCGAGGAATATGACAAAGGGGCCGTAGCAGTCAATCAAATCATAAAACACAAAGACAGGTATTACATGTATTATCATGCTTCTACCAGTACAGACTGGATGGATCCGGGTGCCAACGCACTATGGTCATCTAATGTAGCTGTCTCAGACAACCTGATCGATTGGCAAAAACATCCAAATAACCCCATTGTTGAGGGAGATCACTCCAGTCCGATACTGGTATGGGATAGCAAGCTCAGTCAATACGTACTCTATACCATGCATGATCAGGTATTTAGGTATGAGCCGGTCCAATAAATAGTTTAGGCAATAATAATATTGACTCCCAGGCTTTCTATTTGTTTTTTGATTCCCTTGGGTATGCCTTCATCTGTAATGAGAATATCCACTTTGTTGAGCGGACAGATGTAAGCCAGACTTCTTTTGGCAAACTTGCTTGAATCAGCCAATACAATGACCTGCTTGGAAATGGCAATCATCTTTTGGTTGAGATGGGCTTCCTCAATATTAGGTGTCGTAAGTCCGAATTCCAGGTCAATCCCATCAACTCCCAGAAAGACCTTATCACAGAAATAGTTCTGAAAGCCACTTTCTGCGGGTGTACCTACAAGTGATAAAGACTCCTTTCGAAGAAAGCCACCCGGCACGATCACGTTGATGTCCTTTATGCTGGAGAGTTGACTGGCGATATTCAATGCATTTGTGATCACATTCAAATTGGAGATGTTTTCGAGGTGGGTGGCAAATTCAGAGGTGGTCGATCCTGAATCAATAATTATGGTATCGTTGTTCTGAACAAGCTTTGCTGCTACTTTACCGATCTTTCTTTTTTCCTTGATGTTGATTTTGTTTTTTTTCAACAGCTGGTGATCGAGACCCACCCGTTGATGGATCTTTATGGCTCCTCCACGAGCTCTCACAAGCAAGTTTTTTTCTTCCAGTTGAGCCAGATCATTTCTGATGGTAACCTCACTTATTCCGAATTCTTCGCTCAGCTGACTTACATTGACCTGGTTTTCTGATTCCAGTTTCTCCAGGATCATTGTTCTCCTGCTCACCGTTGATTTCATGCCTTCCTTGCTGTCTTTCATATGGGTTATGTTATGCAGTCTATTCAAAGTCAGAGTGAATAAGAAAACTTTGAACCAGCTGTATTTACTTATGATAAGTCAAATATCTAAATAAATATCTTTGAATAAAAGGTTTCATTGATCCATTTTGTTTCATTTCCTTAATAAGTGACTGATCGCGAAACTTCCTGATTACAGTGTGATGATCAAATCGATCTGTTCATTAGCCTTACCATAAAGTAAAACAAAACAGATATCCGACTTAAACATTAAATAATTATTAAAAACAATTAAAAAACTTTCATATACTTTCGAAATACATATAAATGTCTTTTATTTGCTAAACATTATTGGTGTTGAATGGAATAGGCATAATATTCTGTAAACACACAAAGTCAACAGCATGGCATTAGAAATTACTGATATTACTACCGAAACCAAAAGCGATACTTTTAAGGAGATCATGGCTCAGCCCAGGTTATGGGGCGAGACTTATGCAATCATCGAAAAACAAACATCCACGCTGGCGGATTTTCTTGATCCGATTCTTTGCGACCAGCAAACCAATGTAATCTTAACTGGTGCCGGTACCTCAGCTTATATTGGTGACGTATTGTGTAAAGTCTTCCAGAAGCATACAGGTAGAATCACTGAACCTATTGCCACCACAGATATTCTCACCAATCCAAAGGACTACTTCAGCAAAGACAAAAAAACATTGTTGGTTTCTTTTGCCAGGTCCGGTGACAGTCCTGAAAGCGTAGGAGCTGTTCGGCTTGCTGAAAAGCTCTGCGACCACATAAGTCATCTTATCATTACTTGTAATAAGGATGGCGAACTGGCAAAAATCGCAAAGGATTTGAATGCTTATACGGTATTCATGCCGGAGGACTCCAATGACAAGGCATTGGCCATGACAGGCTCATTTACATCGATGCTCCTGGCGGGTATGCTCATTTCAGATTTAAAAAACCTCGAAAAAAACAAAGGTTATGTAGATCAACTGGTAGGATATGGCAACAGCATGCTGGAAAAGGATCAGGAAATAAAACAGATTGCGCAGCTTGACTTTAACAGGGCAGTGTTTCTCGGATCGGGACCGCTAAAAGGTATTGCCAGAGAGTCCCAGCTGAAACTTCAGGAATTGACTGACGGGCTGGTCATTTGTAAATATGATTCTTTCCTTGGATTGAGACATGGGCCCAAAGCGGTGATTGACAAGCAAACCCTTGTTGTGTATCTGTTTTCAAGTGATCCATATATCAATTTGTACGAAATCGACCTTGTCCGATCAATTCATGATTCAGACGATAAGCTGGCTGAGATAGGGGTTGGAGAGGTTTTGAAACAAAAGGTGAGTCTGGACCTAACCATTGAGCCTGGAAAGAAGACCCAGCTTCCCGAGGAGTATTTTGCAGTGTGTGCCGTACTTCCAGGCCAGTTGCTTGGGTTTTACAAGTCTTTAGCACTCGGACTTTCCCCTGATTCACCGTCCGTGAACAATGCAATCAACAGGGTAGTACAGGGTGTGAATATTTATCCTTACCAATAGCTTTACATTTCATGATCCTTTGCGTTTGTCCTAACCCTTCTGTTGATAAGTATGTATGGGTAAAACATTTTACCAGGGGGAAGGTCAATAGAGCGACTCAGGAAAAATCGTTTCCCGGAGGAAAGGGCATTCATGTAGCCATGGGAGTAAGGGAGTTGGGATTGGAAGTAGCCGTATTGGGATTTTGGGCAGGTGCATCCGGACAATGGGTAAAGGAAGCCTGCAAATCCCTGGGTATTCATTGTTATGGGCCTGAGTTGCCTGGCGAAACAAGGACTTGCCTGACCTTTAAGTCGGAAGATGATTTTAATGATACGGAGCTGCTTGGTGTAGGACCAGTTGTGCAAAAAGATGCTTTAGCTGAATTTGCCAGGGTTCATGATCAACTCATCAAGGATGCGGACATGGTAAGCTATAGTGGATCCTGGCCACCTTCTGATGAAAAAGTATCCTATGCACCCCTGGTAGCAAGTGCAGGAGCGATGGGTAAACCGACCATCGTTGATTGTTCCGGATCACAATTGGTTCAGGTTTTAGCTGAGAACCCTTATTCAGTTCACATCAATAGATTCGAGGGGTTCGATGTGTTCCAAACACTGGATCCTTTTGAATTGGTTGAGAAAGTAAGCGTAAATTGTGAAAGGGCAGCAATCACCTGCGGAGCTGAGGGCCTGTATCTTTCGGATGGAACAACCATCGTGCATGCAGTGAGTAGGGTGGATCAGGTAATTAGTACCGTTGGTTGTGGCGACAGCCTGATGGCTGGTTTAATGGCCGGCTTCATTCAAAAACTGGATTTGATGGATACTGCAAGATTAGCTGCTGCATGTGGGGCTGCTAACTGTCTAAGGGAAGAATTAGGTATGTTTTACAAGAAGGATACGGAGTCACTGCAGGAATCTTGTGAATTGAAAATATTGAATGCGAATAAATCCAACTAATATGAAAAAATTGGATGTCATTGTTGTTGGTGAGCTAAATGTGGATTTGATCCTCAATGGGATCAATGGCTTTCCTGTTGTGGGAAAAGAGATCCTGGCTGATCAGATGGAGCTGGCCCTGGGAAGTTCATCTGCTATCTGTGCCAGCAACCTCAGCTCTCTTGGTTTGAAAGTTGGATTTTTGGGGATGCTCGGTAATGATGTCTTTGGTCAGTTTGTCATTGAGCAGCTAGAAAAGAAGGGAGTCGATACCTCAATGATCATCGTTGAGGATGACTTGAAGACAGGTGCTACTATCGCACTTAGCTATGGAGAAGATCGGGCCATGATCACTCACCAGGGCGCCATGAAACACCTGACGTTGGATGATATAGAATCTGACAAGTTGCATCAGGCGGGACACGTACATTTTTCATCTTACTTTTTACAGCCAGGACTTAAAGGCTCATTGGACGTCCTATTTCAACGAGCCCGGCAGCTAGGTCTCACAACCTCACTGGATATGCAATGGGACCCGGCAGAACAATGGGACCTTGACTTGCAAAAGACACTACCATATGTAGATGTTTTTTTACCTAATGAAACCGAACTCCTGAAGTTAACCGGAGCACCCGATCTCGCAAAAGCCATTCAGGCTGTTCAGGGCCTGGGAAAATACCTCGTGGTAAAGTGCGGGAGCAAAGGCTCTGTGCTCTGCTATGAAAAAAAGACAATAGAAAAACCTGCTTTTCTGAATGAAGACGTGGTAGATACTATAGGGGCTGGTGACAGTTTCAATGCAGGGTATATCTACCAATTTGTCAAAGGAGCGTCACCTGAGAAGGCCCAGATTTTTGGAAATGTAACAGGGGCAGTTTCTACCACTCAAGCCGGAGGTACAAATGCCTTTACCAACTTTGAGGAAGTGATGAAGCTGGCAAAGAAAAAATTCAATTATACAGAAGGATGAAGTTACAGGAGAAATTCATTGAATTACGAAAGAACCACAAAGCACTTTTAGCGACCAATTTCTATAACTATGAGACGTTGGAAGGTGTGTTGACTGCTGCCAGTCAGTCTCAGATGCCCATTATTTTGCAACTTACCAGGAGTTCAATTGAATACATGGGGTTGCCTGTGGCCTATAATTTGGCCAGGACCATGTTGGAAAAGCATCAGGTAGAGGGATGGATACACCTGGATCATGGGGATTCTTACGACCTGGCTGCGGCCTGTCTGGATATCGGTTTCGATTCAGTCATGATCGATGCCAGTGAACAACCTTTTGAAGATAATATCGCCCTGACCAGGAAAGTGGTGAAGCTTGCTGAAAGCTACCAGGCGAATGTGGAGGCCGAACTGGGATATATTGCCAAATTAGGTCAGGACAAGGATGGAAGTGGGTTTACTCAGCCGGAAGAAGCCAAAACTTTTGTAGAGGAAACAGGTGTGGATGCCCTGGCAGTAGCCATTGGCACTGCACATGGATTCTATGACAAGGAACCAAAGTTGGACCTGGAACGGCTTGCCAGGATTTCAAAAGTCACAGATGCAGCTCTGGTATTACATGGGGGGTCTGGGATACCAGGATCCAGCTTGAAGAAAGCGATCGATCTGGGAATCTGTAAGATTAACCTGGCTACAGAGATTAAAAATATATTTATGCAAACCCTGAAGGAGGTTCTGGCCACCAATCAGGAAATTGATTTAAGGAAGGTGTTTCCCAAAGCAACAGATCAGGTAACCGGACTTGTGAAAGAGAAATTAGTAATTGTACATAACTAAATCCATAATAATTCTCTTCATATAGTTTGACAAGGTTGTAGTAGACCTCGTCTTTTACTGGTTTTAACTAACTTTCATGATCCGGCCGGGTCGTTGCTTTGGGGTGTCTTCTTTCCCCTTGCTTATATGCTACTTCACTCACTTTAAAAAAAAATAAAAATTTTTTTAGGTCAAATGGCATGAATTGAATTTGACCCCTCTCTTTATAGGTAGAAGCAATTATACTAACCCATTTAATTTTTTAAATGAGTCACCAAGATTACAATACCTACAAAGAATATACTGCCTTTGATTTCATCGAAGACGAATACTTCATTCGTTGGGTGAAGAATCCAGATGAGCAGTCAGAGCAGTTTTGGAAGATGTGGGTGGCTAAGTACCCTGAGAAGTCAAAAGAGGTGATGATGGCCAAGAGCATTCTCTTAAATCTAAGCTATCAACATGATCCTGAATTAAGTGAAGACGATTATGTCGAGATGTTTGAGGGGGCGCTCAAGAGGAGCCGTATCGAGCCTGGAAAGCCATGGTTACTTCGTATGACCTTTCTACCTGTAATGCTCAAGGTCGCTGCTTTCGTAGCCATCATTTGGGGTATTGCTTTTTCGGTCTACCAGGTAAACCTGAAAAACACCATTTCAACTCCTAAGGTTACGATGGTTACAAAACAAAGCCCTCTGGGACAGAAAACAATCACATGGCTGGAGGATGGAACAAAAGTTCATCTCAATGCCGGATCTACTATCCAATATCCCAGCATTTTTTCAGATTCAACCAGAGAAGTAACGGTAGAAGGAGAGGCTTATTTTGAAGTCGCAAAGGATGCGGGCAGACCATTCATGGTCTCCACAGAAAAGGTAAGGACTACTGTGCTGGGTACGATCTTCAACGTAAGGGCATACCCGGACGAAAGCCGAATTGAGGTGGCTGTTAAAGAAGGTGTAGTTCGGGTTGAAACCAAAAGTAAAGATCAAACAGACAGTAGGATCCTAAGGGCCAATGAAATGAACTCCTATGACATCATCAGTAACAAATCCAATAGGTATAACATAGACCCTGAGGATGTATTTGCCTGGACCAATGGAGTGATCAGTTTCAACGAAGCAAACATTGATGAGATTGTGAGAACACTTGAAAGATGGTATGGAGTGACCTTTGATATCAATGTGAAATTGAACAGGGACAAAGACTTCACCTTCAGATATAAAAACAAGCCGCTCAAGGAAATCCTGGACGGGTTGAGCTTTGCTTACGGCTTTGAATACAAAATTGATGACAAGAATATAACACTGTATTAACTAACAAGACCATGAAGAATGTAAATAATACCAGTTGAGAAAGGAAAAAAATAAGGCCCCATACTGTGATAGTTCATTTGGCAGATTTCCTACACAGCATGAGGCTCATGTCCTGATAAAACCAAGTTTCACCAAAACATTTTAACAATATGAAGTTAAAACTACTTAAAAAAATTGCGATTATGTCCAGATATGTAATAATTGGCATACTCATACAAAGTCTACTGTATTCATTTGCCTTGCCTGAATCAGGTACTGCGCAAAAGATCAGTATTGAAGAGATAGAGATCTCGATTGATGTGAATAATCTGACAGTTCAGGAAACCCTTGATAAGGTTGAAGCAGCTACAGATTTCGAATTCGCTTATAAGCGAAAAATCATTGATAATGGCCAAAAGCTCTCATTTGGACAGCAAAGAACAACCATTGCAGAGTTGCTTAGGAATATCTCCAAAGAAACAAACCTTGGTTTTAAGCGGGTCAATGAAGTAATCTATGTGAACAAAAGCGTTGAAACAGCTTTTCCTGTCACTGAAGAGATCATTACTGCGGACATTACCGTAAATGGTAAAATCACAGATGAAGCCAACAGCGGATTGCCTGGAGCTTCGATTGTGATCAAAGGACTGGGCACAGGAACAACCACAGATATTGAGGGTAACTTTTCACTGTCAGCTCCTGAGGATGCAGTACTTGTCATCTCCTATGTGGGTTATTCCACGATAGAAGTTCCTGTTCAAAACAGGACACAAATAAATATCCAATTGGAACCCGATTCTCAGCAACTTAATGAGATTGTGGTAACAGCATTTGGTATTGAGAAAGAAAAGAAAGCCCTGGGTTATTCTGCCCAGGAAGTGAGTGGAGATGAATTGGTTGAAGCACGTGAAGTAAACGTTGCCAACTCCCTGAAAGGTAAAGTGGCCGGTGTCTTTGTGAACTCATCATCAGCAGGTCCGGGTGGATCTTCTTTCGTACAGATCAGGGGCAGTAGCTCTTTGGGAGGAAACAACCAACCTCTTTATGTAGTGGATGGTATTCCGATCAGCAATGACAACCTGGCACAGACCAACATTTTTGCTGGTAGAGATTTTGGTGATGGTATCAAAGATATCAACCCGGATGATATAGAGACCATTTCTGTTTTGAAAGGTCCGAATGCTGCCGCATTATACGGATCAAGAGGTGCCAACGGTGTGATTCTCATCACTACCAAGAAGTCTTCCAAAAAGGGCATCGGCGTTTCTTTCAACTCCAATGCAACCTTTGAAACCATCAATGTTATCCCGAAGTTTCAAACAAACTATGGCCCGACCTACGATGACAATGATGCCAACTTTGGAACCATTAATATAGACGGTACAGACTATGACATGGTACCGGGATGGGCGCTTGACAACTGGGGACCTAAGTATGATGGACGACCAATTGTTTATCAACGCCTTTCGGATATGGGACCTGTTCCATTTGAGAATCAAAACAATGACATGACTGATTTCTACAGGACTGGTTCAACCTTTACAAATACTATCTCTGTAGATGGAGGAAATGAAGCGGTGAACTACCGGGTATCCGTCTCCAATATGGAAAATAAGGGAATTATTCCCAATGCGGAGTTCAAAAGAAGAACGGTGACTGCACGCTTTGGTGCAAATGTAACAGAGCGTCTGTTTGTAGAGGCTAAGGCCAACTTTGTGAACAGTATAGGTGAAAACAGACCTATTGTTGGTGTTTCAAGTGGTCGGAATATTGCGGGCTCTATTAATCTGATCCCACAGCATATCAACTACGAGTGGTTGAAAGATTATAAAAATGATGATGGAAGCCACAGAAACTGGAGGTCTTCTCCGACTAACCCATTCTGGTTAATGAATGAGCTATCCAGCTATGACAACAGGGATCGATTGATCGGGTTGGTTTCCGCAAAGTATAGCCTTACAGATTGGTTGACCATCCAGGGACGCGTTGGAAATGACTCTTATACCGAGAGTCAACGTCAACAGTATAATGCCGGTACACCGGGCGGTTCATATGTAAATGGACGGGTGGATTTTGCTCAATACAGGGTAAATGAGCTGAACGCAGATGTGTTGGTTACCGCCTCAGGTGATCTGTCTCCAGACCTAACAGGTAGTATTTCATTTGGTGCCAACAGATTCACCAGAAGATGGGAGAAAAACAGTACGGTAGCAAGGAATATGAATATTCCTGATCTGTATATCATTGAGAATGCGGATTTGGTCATCCCTTCATATACCATTACAGAGAAGGAAATACAGTCAGTTTATTTAACTGGTCAGCTGGGATATAAAAATGTATTATTCCTTGATGCTTCAGCAAGAAACGACTGGTCAAGTACATTGGGAACAGGCAACTATTCTTTCCTGTATCCATCAGTAAGTTTAAGTTTTGCATTCACAGATGCCCTGGCATTAGATTCTAGGGTGTTAACCTTTGGTAAGGTGAGGGCTTCATTTGCGCAGGCCGGTAACGATGCTGATCCTTATCAGACATCAGGTGGCTATTCAGTTTCGTCTGTTACATTCCAGGGGCAGCGATTTGCCAGTATCAATGGGACAGTACCTCCTACGGATCTTAAAAATGAATTATCCACTTCCATCGAGTTAGGGACTGATATCAGGTTGTTTGGCAACAGGGTTTCTTTGGATTTCACTTACTATGATTCCAAGACTACGAATCAGATCCTGCCCGTTAACCTCTCTACTTCAACCGGATACGACGCGCTATTCCTGAATGCTGCTGAAGTTTCCAATAAAGGAGTGGAGATATTCTTATCCGGAACACCGATAAAAATTCCTCAATCACTTCAATGGACCATCGATGTCAACTTTGCGAAGAATCAATCAGAAGTTGTTGAGCTGGTAGAAGGAGTGGAGCAATTGGATTTCATTTCAACGGGAAATGCCAGTATCGTTGCCCGTCCGGGATTACCCTATGGAACCATCTGGGGATATAAATACAAAAGAAGCCCTGAGGGGGAGCTGGTAGTGCATGAAAGTGGTAACTACTATGTAAGAGAAGACGAACTGTCTTCACTTGGAGATATACAGCCTGACTGGTTGGCTGGCGTTACCAATACGATTTCTTTTAAAGGATTCTCCTTGGGAGCCTTGATCGATATCAGAATGGGTGGTGAGCTTTATTCATGGAGTAGATACGATCAAAATGCAAAAGGTACGGGTGTCTGGACCAATGACAGAGAGAATCTGGTCGTAGAAGGAGTGATAGAGAATGAAGATGGAAGCTATACGCCTACCAGTCAGACAGTATGGTCACAGCACTACTGGGCTCAACGTTCATGGGGTAACATTGGTGAGGAGTTTGTCATTGACGCTACTTATGTCTCATTGAGACAGGCAACATTTGGTTATAGCTTCAATAAAGCGCTTTTAGCAAAAACACCTTTCAACTCTGCTAAACTATCTGTTGTGGGAAGAAACCTGCTTTATCTGTACAGGGATGCCAAATTTGAAGAGATGGGCATTGCACCGGAAACGGCATTCGCTCCGACAGCAGCTGCACAGGGATATGAGTCTTTTTCCATGCCCACTACCAGAAGCTTAGGTTTCAATTTATCAGTAACATTTTAAGATAGAGATATGAAAGCGATAAATAAACTTTTTTATACAACAATTGTCGTGTTACTTGTATTGGTACCCAATGCTTGTACCGACCACTATGAAGAGCTAAATACCAATCCCAAGCTGGTAACGGATGATATCATCAAACCAGGGTTGATATTTACACAAGTTTTGAAAGAATCAAGTTTTGAAATTCAAAACAGAGGTAGAGTCAATGAATATTCAGGATATAGTTCAAGAGGAGACTCTGGTCAGCCATTAACATATGGTGATTTCGGACCGTTTGACAATTATGGAGATCATATTGTAAACCTGGCCGCCATCATCAGATTGACAGCTGAGGATCCTGACATGGTCAATATGCATGCCATGGCCAGAATCTGGAAGGTTTGGGTATTTCACAGAATGACGGACGCCTATGGTGATCTTCCATACTTCGAGGCCGCACAGGCATTTAGTGATGTAGATCCAACTCCTGATTATGATACACAGGAAGAAATCTATATTGACATGTTGAATGAGTTGAAAGAGGCTGCAGCCCAACTTGACAGCGATCCGGACCTGAGCAGTTTTGGCGACGCAGATGTGATGTTTGGAAGTGATGTGGACCTTTGGGAAAGATTTGCCAATTCACTGCGGTTAAGGTTAGCCATTAGGGTAAGATATGTCGATGAAGCTTTGGCTCAATCTCATATTTCAGAAGTGCTTTCTGCTCCTTTGATCGAGACCAATGACCAAAATGCTAAAGTAACCTCCGAAGGAGAAGATGCTGGATTTTTGACCAATACAAATCCACTATACCAAAACTTTGTAAACGGAAATGCCGGAGCATCCAATGCCACAGTAGTTGGACTTACCCTGACTGAGAACATGGTCAGCACCAATGACCCACGTTTACCTATTTATCTTAATCCAAATATTGATGGAAATTACATTGGAAGGGCCATCAATATGGATGTGGATGAAAAGGAAAACTACGGGCCGGTTGCCCATCTGGATGATGTCTTTATACAGGCTGAATATGATTTCAATGCACTGATAGCCGCCGAGGTAAGGTTTTTAAGAGCTGAGGCAGCCCTGGCAGGGTTAAGTACAGAAGATGCTGATGATTTATTCAGAGAAGGGATCCAGGTATCCATGGAACACTATGGTGTGGATCCAGCTGACATTACTACCTTTCTGGGTACTGCAGCAGCTACTTTAGCCGGAACTTCAGAGGAGCAGTTGGAGCAAATCATTGTTCAGAAATACGTTGCGCTTTTTGGTGATCCCTATGAAGCCTGGACGGAACATAGAAGAACAGGGTATCCACGTCAATGGATTGGAAGTTTGTCAGCACTTGATACTGATAACGCCATGCCCAGAAGGTCTGCTTATCCTCTTGGAGAGTACAGTCTGAACGCTGACAATGTAGCTTCAGCAGCTGATAGGTTATCGGAAGGTGACGTACTTACCAGCCGTGTTTGGTGGGATGCAAAGGATGGATTGCCTTTTGCACACCCGAAGCAGGGGACATACCCTCCTTATTGATTTTAGAATTGCAAGTAATTTCAATTTAAATATTAGGATGATGGGCCAATTACAGGGCCCATCATTTTAATCAAATTACACCTCTCAATGCTTACTTCCGGACGGAATATCTTATGGGGATTCTGCTTGTTTGCCTTCCTGGTGGCATCTCATCCGGCCAATAGTCAATTCATCGAAGTAAGTAATGCAGTCGGCATTAATCATCTAACCAATGACCTTACTAACCTGTCTGGCGGGGTAGCATTCCTTGATTTTCAGAACGATGGTTTTGAAGATATCTATCTCATAGGCGGGGGCAAAAGAGATAAACTTTATGAAAACCAGGGTGACGGTACTTTTATCGATGTCACTTTTGAGATGGGGCTGGGTCAGATTTATATGATCCCAACCATGGGGGTAGCTGTGGGAGACATGGATAATGATGGGTTCGTTGATCTATTGGTCACCACAAAGCATAATGAACGAACTTATTTGTTTTGGAATGAGCGGGGGACCTCTTTCAAAGAAGGAGCCATTGAGGCAGGAATCCAGGGGGAATACTATGGTAGTTCCGCCGCCTTCGGAGACTATAATCTCGATGGGCTGCTCGACCTGTATATTGGAAACTATGATCCCTCCGAAAGTCCTGGTGATTTCTTCTATCAAAATAATGGTGACCGTACATTTTCAGATGTCAGTCAGCTCTTGGGAGACTCAGGTGGCGGAACTGCTCTGGCCGTGTCCTTTTCAGATTTCGACAGGGATCATGATGTAGATATTTTAGTAGGCAATGACTTTGGTATCCAGTACGGTGCCAACCGGTTATTCAGTAATAACTTTCCCGAAAATTCTTTTTCGGAGGTTTCAAAGCAAACGTCCTGGGATATTGAAATAAACAGCATGGGAATTGCCGTTGGAGATTATGATGAGGATGGTGACCTGGATTACCATGTGAGTGACATTGGTGATAATTTTCTTTTCAATAACCGACCAGGCAATTCATTCCTCGAGGAAGCTTATGATAAAGGTCTTGACAACGCTGAAGGAACTAGCTGGGGTAATGCATTCTTCGATTATAACAATGACGCTTACCTGGATCTCTTTGTTGCCAATGGGGTATTTGAAACAGGACCATCCACTCAATCAGACCGACTCTATCAGCGGAATAAAGATGTTTTTGAAGAGGTGTCAGAACAACTGGGTGTAGCAAGTACTGCTCGTGGTCGGGGCGTAGCTATTGGTGATTACAATAATGATGGACATCAGGATATCCTGGTAGGTGTGGTGGGTATTCGTTCAGACAATCACCATACGCTTCTCTATCAAAACCCGGGCAACGAAAATAGCTGGATCAAGGTCAAACTCATGGGAGTATCCAATAATGCCAGCGCTTATGGAAGCAGGGTTGAAGCCAGCATGGGAGAAAGGCGCCTGATCAGAGAATTGAGTGGAGGCACAAGCTACCTTTCGAGTATGAGCACTGTAATTCACTTTGGACTGGCTGATGCCACAGGGGTTGATAGCCTGAAAGTGGTCTGGCCTGATGGAACGCAGCAGTCCTTTTCAGATCTTGAAGTGAATAAATCTTACCTTGTGGTCGAGGATGATAGAATTTATGAATCCGTAGCAGCACTCAAAACAATTGCAGAAGGCACCCGGGTCTTTCTACAGGGAGCTTTTCGGGAAGAAGCAGGCATCTACAGAGATACTTTATTTGCCAGTGCTCAAATACCGAAGATTGCCACAACCCGGTTAGCATTAGTAGAGACCCTTACAGGGCTCAAAGAAGGAGAAGGTAGTCCCAGGATTTGGCCCAATCCCTTTAAAGAAGATATCAACGTGTCCTTGACCAACATAGCAGCGGAGATGAGTGAGTGTAACCTAAAAATTTATAACCTTCTGGGACATTTGGTTTTTGAAGAAAAAAGGGTGCTTGCAGGGCGGGACGGATTAAAAGTGAACCTTTCAAAATTACCAGTTGGCGCTTATTTGCTTCAATTGCAAGCGGGCCAACAACTGTATAGCAGTAAAATTGTACATCGATAAACACAGTTAATAGTATAAATTAATTAATAAAATATGAATCCAAATCAACAAAAAGGAGACATGGTAAAACGTTGGTTGCACCAAATTTTTTTACTGGCGTCCTCATGGCTACTCATTGGTATCATTACATCCTGTACCACATCAGGATCGACGGAGACGGAAGCATCAAAAGAGCCGGTCTCAGTCGAGGGTAAGACAATCATGGCAGTCTTCGCACATCCTGATGATGAGCTGTCTGTCGGACCACTCCTGGCTAAATACGCCAGGGAGGGTGCCAAAGTTCAATTGGTCACAGTGACGGATGGTAGATACGGAACAGGGCAGACAGATTTAAAGCCAGGAGACGAATTGACAGCCTTAAGAAACAAAGAGGTCGATGCAGCCGCTGAAAAGATGGGTATAGAAAAACCTATCTGGATGGGATACCATGATCAGCTCAAGCTCAAAGGTGGATTTTTCGGTCATGTCCCTTATGTCCAGCAATTGATGAAAGAACTGGATAGCCTGGTAACATTGATCAAACCGGATGTGATCATTACCTGGGGCCCCGATGGTGGATCAAATCACATGGATCACAGACTGGTAGGTGCTTCCATTTCCCAAATTTATCTCAGTAAAGATTGGGGTAAACCCAATATGCTCTATTATGTAGGAACCCCTTCATCTCACCTGGAGGATGAAGAAAGTAAAGTACTCAGGGGTATAGCAGATAAATACCTGACTACTGTGGTAAGTTTTGAAGAAGAGGATCGTGAAAAGGCGATTGAGGCACTGTATTGCTACAAAAGTCAGTTTGCTCCGGACCTGATGGATCGACGTGCTAAACGTTGGCGAGAAGGAGACCACAAAGTATATCTCAGGCCTTTGATAAGGTCGCAGGTGAAGTCAACGAATGTTTTTGAATCACTTGAGCAATAAATCCCTCCAAACCTGATGCCCTAATGCATTTTTTTATCTCTTATTATAAAATGACTAATTTGATAATGATTAAAAACAATAAGTTCTTGTCTTTTCTGGTTGGCGCATTGCTGGTGATAACTCCATATATCCCAACGCTGGCTTCAGAGTTATCAAACCTCGGATTGCATGTGATTCCCTATCCACAGCAGGTAGAATTAGGAGGAAGTGATTTTGAACTGTCTGGCACCGTCAATGTGGTGTTGGATAAGAACGCTGGAGAGGTAGACAAAGCCACGGCTGATAAGTTGAGATCTGAGCTGGAAACTCTTTGGGGCGTAAAAGTGGTGGTTGGAACGACTTCAGGAAGTAACAATATATTCCTCACCCGCAAAGGTGCCGCCAAAGACTTGAAAGCCGAGGGGTATCAGCTATCTACAGATCAAAAAAACCTGACCATCACTGCCAATGATGAAGATGGATTGTTTTATGGCGTTCAGACACTTTTCCAGGTATTGAAAAAGACCCGGTCAGGAGTGATTGTACCCGGGATGAAAATCACTGACTGTCCGGATATTGCCGTCAGGGCCGTTCACTATGATACCAAACATCATCAGGACAAAGCCAGCTATGTCAAGAGCTTTATCCGGGATATGGCTAAGTATAAGATCAATATGCTGGTATGGGAGTGGGAAGATAAACTGGCCTATAAAAGTCATCCCGAGATAGGCGCACCTGGTGCATTCACCATCGAGGAGATGCAGGAGTTTACCCGGTATGCCAAAGAGTATCACATTGAATTGACTCCGCTTGTTCAGGGATTAGGACACGTAAGTTTTATCCTGAAATGGCCCCAATACAGGCACCTGAGAGAGGTGGATGATTCTGATTGGGAGTTTTGCCCATTGGAAGAGGGGACCTATGACCTGCTGTTTGATCTGTGGGATGAAGCCATGGAGGCTACCCCGGGATCAGAATACATCCACATCGGTTCAGATGAGACTTTTGAGCTGGGTGTTTGCGAAAAGTGTAGAGCCAAAGCACAGGAAATAGGTAATAGTGGACTTTATCACCTGTTTGCCGGCAAAGCGGCAAAACACCTTAAAAAATCAAGAAAAGTCATGCTTTGGGAGCGTCCCATGGGATGGGAAATGAGTCGGTCTCCCATCAAAAATATGGAGCCTGACAATGACCTGATCCTGACGGAGGAATATCATTACAACAAGGCAGATTTCCAATATGTAAAAGAAGCCAAAGATCTTGGTTTTGAAGTGTTTGTCTATGACCCTAATCCGGGGCTCGAGCCCTTGTTCCTGCCTTATCACTTTAAGCTGAGAGGCCGTACCCGCATCGATGATGGTAGCATGAAAAACAGCTACAATACAGTAGCTCCGGCCGCACAGTCAGGTTTATTTGATGGCATGATCAATACCTCCTGGGATGATTCCGGGTTACATAACCAGATGTGGATGTTGAGCTTTGTGACTTCGGCACAGTATTCATGGAATGGTGCAGCTCCGGGGCTCGATGAGTTTGAACAATCGTTTTTCTACAACTATTATGGAAAAGATGTGGTGGACATGAAAGAGCTATACCAACTGCTCAATGAGGCTTCCTATTACTATGCCTGGTCGTTGGAAAGAAATGTCTGGCATCACGGAACCATCGGAAAGACACACCTGCCTGACCTACCACGAAGACAATACATCGAATACGATCCTTTCTGGAATCAGGAAAATGAAGAGATGGTAAAGAAATCCCGCATTATGCAATCCAAGATGCTACGGGCCATGCAGATCATCGACATGAACAAAGAACTTTCAACCAGCAATGCCTATGACTTTGATGTGTACCGCACTATCGCTGAGCTCGTAGATCATACCTGTCAGACTTATTTGGATATTTCTGAGCTGGAAAGAACGATCACCCAGGCACATAAGGAAGCTTTTAGTGATCGAAAGGCTGCTATCGGACATTTAATGGAAGCCGAATCGCTCATCGAAGAGAGTCTGGAGAGAAGGGAAAAGGTATACAATGATTTGGTGACGGTTTGGGAGCAGACACGTATGCCAAAAGGTCTGTCAACACCTGAAAAAGATTATTTTTATAAGATGGATCGTTCGCGCCACTACGCCAACAGAACTCCCGATATGAGCTATCTGATCTATGATGAGCAGTTGCTGGACATGGAGGGATACCTGGAAGCGCTGAGAGCCTATCGAAAAACTTTAAAGACTGATTTTTAGATCACTATGAAATATATTGTTTTCATTTTATTAATTGTGACAACCATGGCATGCCAGGAAACACCTGAATATTATTCAGTAGAAGACTACTCCAAGGTCAAAAAAGTAGATACGCATATTCATACCAGTGCTACAAATGGCGCGTTTGAAGCGCTGGCCAAAAAGGATAATTTTCAGCTGGTCAACATTGTGGTAGATACAAAAGATCCACAGTTTGTGTTGGATCAGTATGCTTCACGTACTCGCCTGAAGAATGAGTATCCGGATGTCTATGAGTTTATCACTTCTTTTTCTATTGAGGCATGGGATGATGAAGACTTTGTTGAAAAGACCATCGCCTGGTTAGACAAAGGATTTGAGGCTGGTGCTGTAGGCGTCAAGGTTTGGAAAAACATCGGGATGGAGTTCAGAGACAAGAACGGGGAGTTGATCTTTGTGGATGACCCTAAGCTGGACCCGATTTTCGACCACATTGAAAAGAGAGGTAAAACCCTGATTGGTCACCTGGCAGAACCAAAGAATTGCTGGTTACCCCTGGAGGAGATGATTGTAAACAATGATAAAGATTACTTCAGAGATCATCCAAAATACCATATGTACCTTCATCCGGAGATGCCTTCTTATGAGGAGCAAATTGCTGCCCGCGACCGGATGCTGGAGAAACACCCTAACCTGACATTTGTGGGGGCACATATGGGCAGCCTGGAGCATGACGTAGATGAGCTGGCCCAACGGCTGGACAAATTCCCAAACATGGCGGTTGACCTGGCTGCCAGGATCGGTCAGGTTTTTTATCAGACCATCCATGACAGAGATAAGGTGCGTGACTTCTTTATCAAGTATCAGGATCGTCTCTTGTATGCCACCGACATTGGATATGGGGGTAAGCAGGAAGCTGAAGCTTTCCAGGCATTTGCCCATGAGACCTGGATGCTGGATTGGAAATTTTTCGTAACTGACGAATGGATGACCAGTGATCGGGTTAATGAAAAGTTCCAGGGATTGAAACTACCCAAAGAGGTAGTGGATAAGATCTTTTATAAAAATGCGATCAAATGGTTTAAAATGTTTCCTGAGAACCAATAATCAAAGTCTTTGAACAAATACTCCCAATATGAGCTCAAATAGGATTGTTTTTCTGCTTGTCAGTTGTCTCGTTGCCATCACCGGAAGGTCACAAAGTAATACCTTCCTTCCCGATCCGGAGTATCCCAATGATATACAGACTTACTTATGCAATGAAGCCAGTCGAATTACCCATAATTCACTTGAAGAGATAGAAACACTTGACCAGTGGGAAAAGGTCAGGGAGGAACGCTACCAGGAGTTTATCGAAATGATTGGTATGCAGGACATGCCCTTAAAAGGTGAGCGGCCTCCTTTGAATGTGACCTATACGGGTACCATTAAAGAAAAAGAGTATCGGATTGAGAAGCTGTACTATGAATCGATGCCCGGACTTTTTGTTCCGGCTAACCTGTATATCCCCAGAGGACTGAAGAAAAAGGCACCGGCCATCCTCTATGTCTGCGGGCACTCACATACCCAGAAACACCATTACCAGGAGCATGCCATCAACTTTGCTGAAAATGGATTCGTTGTTCTGATCATTGAGACCATCCAACGCGGAGAGGTGAAAGGAGAACACCTGGGAGCTTATGAAAAGGGCTGGTTCAATTGGTACAGTAAGGGATACAATCCCGCCGGTGTAGAGGTGTGGAATGGGATTCGTGGTCTGGATCTCCTCTGTGAGCTGAAAGAGGTGGACAAAGATAGGCTTGGAGTGACCGGTATTTCCGGAGGAGGTTCTCAGAGCTGGTACCTCCAGGCAGCAGACCCCAGGATTAAAGCTGCAGCCGCTCAGGCGGGTGCGGCATCGCTGGAAGGACAGATTTGCCAGTCCACCATCGATGATCACTGCGATTGTATGATGCCTATCAATACCTACGGTATCGACTTTACTGATGTGGGGGCGTTGATTGCCCCGCGACCTTTCATGATTGCGCAAACGACCAATGACCTGTATTATTCCATTGAGGCGGTACGAACGCTTTATGACAAGCTAAAGCCACTTTACCAGCTTTATGACAGTGAACAGAATCTGCTCATGAGAGAGGCCCCGGGTCCACATAGCTATGGCAGCAATGAAGAGCTCCGAGCGGAGATCCTGTCGTTTTTTTATAAGGAGCTGAAGGGAAAGGAAGTGGATCCGGAGGAGCTGAGACCTATTGACATCACAAAACGATATACTAACGAAGAATTAACTGCTTATGTCGATGGTCCACCACCAGGTGATCTTACAAAGGTAATCCAGGATCATTTTGTGGAGTTGGCTACTCCTCCACAGATCCAAAACACACAGCAGTTGACTGATTATCGCCAAGAAGTCATTGAATTCCTGAGTGAAAAAACCTTTGGTGCGTTTCCGGAGGAGAAATTGCCTTTGGAGGTAAAAGAGGAGTTTCAGTATATGAACAAAGGCGGAAATGTTGGTAAGAAGTACAGCTTTGTTTCCGAGGAAGGATGGAAGCTCAATGTTAACCTGAGCCTGGGGCAACCGACTGAAGAAAAACGACCGGTACTACTGGTGTTGCCAAATCCCGATGCCGGGAGATGGGCTCCTTATGAGCTATCACGAGGCGTAAGGGGCAAGATGATTGTGGCCACGTTCGAAGCACGAGGGATTGGTGAAACAGGGTACGCTCCTAAGTATCAGTGGCACCTGCGTAGGTCTGCTGCCTGGACAGGCCGAACACTGGCTTCTATGCGGTTGTATGATGTGCTGAGATGTCTGGAAGCCTTGCGTGAGATCCCGGGGGTGGATCCGGATCAGATTAGCATAGTGGCGGAAGGAGAGATGGCTGTTGTGGCCGCATATGCAGGGATGCTGGATGAAAAGGTTAAGGCTTTGTTATTGAAAAACCCGCCAGCGACGCAAAATGTAATGGGAGACCCAGACGGAAAAGGCATGGCCATTGAGATGCTGAATAGTCTACGGGTGACGGACCTGCCTCAGGTGACCGGGCTGATGTTTCCCCGTGAGGTGATCTCCATAGGCGAATGGCCAGATACTTATACATGGGTGGAGGAACTTTATGAAAACCTGGATCATGCGGCAGCCATCAGAAAGGTGGATCAACCTGGTGAATGGTTGGAGGAGTAGGGGTTCGTTTACCCGCCGGATAGAAATATCCGGCTACGCTGGGGAGTGACAAAAAGCACCGTCAATGCAATGAAAATGGAGTGAATCAGTCTCGTTCCTTTTATTTCCTTCCTTGCCCATGTTGGTGTTTTCACCAACATGCATCTACTAGCCAGTTTTCGTTGGTGAAAACACCAACGAAGGCTAAAAAAGCACCGTCAATGCAATGAAAATGGAGTGAATCAGTCTCGTTCCTTTTATTTCCCAGTAGCGTCTCCCCTGGATTATAAAATCTAATTGCAGAGTCACTTGTGGAGACACTTGCGAGTAATACTTATTTGGCTCATATCTCCTAAACGGACTTTTTCGTATCTTTACAATATGAGTACTGCTGATCGGAAAATATTGAACAATTATCTTGGTCTCTTGGAACGGCTGAACACCAAGATGAAGTTGGATATCATCGAACGATTAAAGAAGTCTGTTAAATCTCCATCGTCATCGGAAAAAATGAAATCAGCATTTGGGGCATGGGAGTCAAACGAATCAGCAGAAGAGCTTATTGAAACATTGAGGTGTAACCGCAACTTTAACCGGAATATCGAGGAACTTTGAAATATCTGCTCGATACCAACATCTGCATTTATTATATGAAGGGACGATTTGAACTAGGCAAGAAGTTCGAATCGCTGGAATCGAATTCACTATTTATTTCTGAAGTAACACTCGCTGAACTCAAATTTGGCGTGGCAAACAGTTCATCTCCTGAACGTAATACCATCTCCCTCAATAACTTTTTAACTGGTGTTCAGATTTTACCAATATTTGATGCTTTGGATATTTATGCCAAAGAAAAAGCTCGTTTGCGTAAAACTGGTCAAATAGTAGATGAGTTCGACCTATTAATCGGAGCATCCGCTATTGCCAATGATTTAACATTAGTAACCAATAACGAAAAACATTTCGAAAGGCTTGAGGACATCACAATTGAGAATTGGACGAAATAATAAGCCATAACAACTAAGTATTTGTATGGAGACTCGGCGACTATGGTGTCGTCACCGACCAGTATGCATGTGTTTACAAAACGACAAGAAACACCGTCACTGCGAACTCCTGGCCTGATTGAAACCATGCTAGGCAAGGAATGAAATGGAGTGAAGCAGTCTCCTTGCCATGTTGGTGTTTTCACCAACATGCACTTTCGGCCACTGTTCGTTGTTGAGAACACCACCTAAGGTAACGAGCAACAAAATCACCGTCACTCCGAGCGCAAAGAAATGGAACGAAATAGTCTCGTCCTTTTATTTCTCAGCAGCATATTCCCCTGAACTTATGTTTTTATGTTTTGTTTGATTAATTCATTTCGTTATATTCAATTACAATAATTATGAAGCAAATTAATGGGATTACAGCATTATCTTTAAACTTTCCAAAAAGCCATCAAATTGCTAATGAAATATATACTTCTTCTTTACTCCAGTCTTATTACCTTTCAATCTTTTGCTCAAAACTGGTCTCAGGTATCCAGGGTTTTTCCCGAAGCAGATGTTGTTCCTGAAGATCAGTTTGGAGAATCGATAGATGTCTATGATGATATTGCCATTGTTGGAGTTCCAAAAAATGACCTGCTTGATGACAATGCGGGGATTGTATACATCTTTAGTATCAATGACGATAATTGGATCAATGTAGCTGAACTAACTCCTTCCGATCCTGAAGCAAACGATGGGTTTGGATCTTCAGTAGCCATCTACGAAAATACAATCATAGTATCATCCCTAGATAAATCTGTGTATCTGTTCGAAAAACCGCAAAATGGATGGGAAGATGCTCAAGAAACTGCTATTCTAAGGGAATCAGATAAAGATGGATATACAGAATTCGGAAAATCAATTGCAATCCATGGTGACACTATCGTAATTGGAGCGCCGTTTGCCACCGGAAGCATTTCTTCATCGGGGGCAGTTTATCTATATGTAAAGCCTACTGATGGCTGGGCTTATGAAAATTTTGAAACCGCAAAACTCTATGAATCAAACCCTACCACCTCGAATTCAACCGGAAGGTTTGGTAATTCAGTAGCTATATATAACAGTACCGTAGTAGCTGGGTCTCCTAATTTTGATAGTACATTTCTCGATCAAGGGGCAATATTGGTTTTTGAGAAATCCGGCTCAAACTGGTCTGATATGACCGAGACTGCTAAACTAGTGGATGTTAGTCCTGGGAATAATAATTACTTAGGCTCCAGTGTTTCAATTTATGGTGATACAATTTTTTGTGCAAAACTCAGAAACGCAGAATTAGACGAAGGGTCTGGACATATTTACATTAAACCATCAGCTGGTTGGGTAAACAATACGGAAGATGCGAAGCTTTCTGTTAGCCTCGATTTCGGAGATCAGATTTTTTCAGAAGTTAATGTAGAACTTACTGAAAATATTGCTGTATTGACTGTGTCTGAGCAGTACCCGATAGGATCAGCAAGTGCTAAAACTTATACTGGACTTGGATTTGTCTATCAGAAAGGTTCAGGGAACTGGATTGACACCTCAGAAGATGCAGTTCTGAAAGCTTCCGATTCACTTCAGAATTTTCGTTTGGGCTCCTCGATTGCTTTATCACAATCAAGAATACTACTAGGAAGTCCGGGAGATAATACCAATGAATCAAGTGGCTCCATATTCATCTATACATCGGAAGGAGATTGGTCTGGAAATTTGATCGAAAACGACAGATTTGCATGGACAAGCGAATTAACATTATCTGCCGAAAATGACAAATTTGGAACTTCAGTAGCAATCTCTGGCAATTATGCAGTAGCTGGTAGCCCTTATGATGACCAAGTAAATATTAATGCTGGGGCAGCATATGTCTTTAAGAAATCAGGGGATTCATGGGAAAGAATAGCAAAACTTACCGCTTCAGATGGGACATTAGATGATCAGTTTGGTACTGAAGTAGCTATATATAATGACCTTATTGCAATTGGCGTTCCGAATCATGATGCTGAATTTTTCAATCAGGGCGCTGTTTACATATACAAGAGGCCTACATCCGGCTGGTCTGATCTAACAGAATCTCAAAAGATAGTTGCACCGATCACTGAATATGAAGGCTATTTTGGCGCATCAATAGATATTCATAAAGATTTAATGGTTGTTGGTGGATACTACGCCGGTTCTTCGATATTTAAGGGACAAGCAGTACTCTATAAATATTTCAATGATCACTTTTTAGAAATCGCAGAACTCTCGCTATCTGTACCTTCTGAAATTAACCAATTTGGCATGAGTGTGGATGTTTTTGAGGATCAGGTTATAGTAGCTTCGGGAATTCCAACAAAACCCTTCATATATGTTAAACCTGAAACTGGATGGGAAGACATGACTGAATCTGCAACTCTGTTATTATCGGATTTTAGTCCAACATGTTATAAATGCAAAGACAAACTTGCAGTGCAGATTACTGACAGTATTGCTTTGTGTGGTTATCCCAATTTGCAATATGTCGACATCCCCGGAAAAGTTTCGGGTAGAATATTTAAACATCAACCCGTAAACCAAGAGTGGATTTCAAATACTTCCCAAAGTTCGCTGCTAGCATCGAGAGATACTAAAGGTGAATCATTCTCAAGTTCTATTGGTTTGAGTGGGGATTGGCTAATTGCAGGTAATTTTTTCGATTCTACTGATAATAAGAGAAGCGGGAAAGCTTACTTTTTCAGCAGTGTTCTATCGGATACGTCCGGTCAAATCAATGAAAACCAATATGTGGTAGCAGAAACTACAAGTGATGAAGATGATTTCGGATTTGATGTATCCATTTCTGGAAGCACCGCAATCATAGGTGCACCAGGCGAATCCAATGAAACAGGTCCTGATGCTGGTTCAGTTTACTTTTTTAGTTCTGGGGAAGCATCTATTATTTCTGTCCATTCTGTAAATAATGGTATTTTTAAAACCAGAGATACCGTTTTAATTGACGTTCAATTTGATAGAGAAGTACAAATAATAGACAAACCATTACTAGTATTATTTATTAATGATTCTACAGTAAGATCAGCCACATATAGAAAACAGATCAGTCCCACAGAAATAAGAATGCAATACATTGTAAATGATGGAGATGTAAGCAGTTCTTTGGACTACTTAAATGAAAATTCATTTCTGTATGGTGGAACAATTACAGATACGGAATTGATTAATGCTAACAGGGTTCTTCCACCAATTGGGGCTGAAGCATCACTTGCCGGTTCCTCATCAATCATACTCGATGCTGATAAGCCATTTCCATTTTTTTCGGGCCCTAAAAAGGCCAGTGAGACGTTTGAGGTTATCATTGAATTTAGCAGAGATCTTGATGAGATCACCATTGATGATCTTTCTGTTCAAAATGGTTCCATTGAATCTTCTGAGATTCGTAATGATTCAATATTTGCAATTATTAGCCCTGATAAAAAAGGAGATATTATACTCTTTTATAAGGAAGGTGCATTTTTTGATTTTAAAGGAACGCCCAATGATTCCATTGGGTTTGTTGTTGAATATGATACAATACCGCCAGAGATTTCAATAACTTCAGAAATTAGTACGCTTACTAATAAACCGTTTGAAATTAAAATAACATTTAGTGAAGCAATAGATGATGTCACGGAAAATGATGTTGGTTTAATTAATGCTACATCCAATTATTTTACTGCTTCTGATGACACCCTCTATTTGGAAGTTAACCCGGAAGTAGATGGAATGGTAGTTGTTTTCTACAGAAATAACAGCATCTTTGATCTGGCAGGAAATGGCAATGACTCAACTTCCTTTTCCATCGAATATGATGCAACACCCCCAGTGATTTCTATAACTTCTGATGCAGAAGATTACATCAATAGCTCGTTTGAGACATCAGTAGTATTCAATGAGGAAGTAGATGACATCGACGAGAATGATATCAGCTTGATCAATGCAACATTGAGTGATTTCTTGGTGGGAGAAGGTTCAGCTTCATTCCTTGTTAATCCAATGGTTGATGGGGAAGTCCTGGTGTATTATCCAAATAATCAGGTTTTTGATCTGGCGGGAAATGGCAATGACTCAACCTCTTTTTCCATCGAATATGATGCAACACCCCCAGTGATTTCTATAACTTCTGATGCAGAAGATTACATCAATAGCTCGTTTGAAACATCAGTAGTATTCAATGAGGAAGTAGATACCATCGACAAGAATGATGTTCGCCTGATCAATGCAACCTTGAGTGATTTCTTGGTGGGTGAAGGTTCAGCTTCATTCCTTGTTAACCCTTTGGAGGAAGGGGAAGTCCTGGTGTATTATCCAAATAATCAGGTTTTTGATCTGGCAGGAAATGGCAATGACTCATCCGCCTTTTCCATTGAATACGATGCAACTCCTCCAGTGCTATCGATGACATCTGAAGCGGAAGAATATATCAATAGCTCTTTTGAAATATCGGTAGCATTTAATGAAGAAGTTGATAACATCGACGAGAATGATATCAGCTTGATCAATGCAACATTGAGTGATTTCTTGGTGGATGAAGGTTTAGCGTCATTCCTTGTTAATCCTCTGGAGGAAGGGGAAGTCCTGGTTTATTATCCAAATAATCAGGTTTTTGATCTGGCAGGAAATGGCAATGACTCATCCGCCTTTTCCATTGAATACGATGCAACTCCTCCAGTGCTATCGATGACATCTGAAGCGGAAGAATATATCAATAGCTCTTTTGAAATATCGGTAGCATTTAATGAAGAAGTAGATAACATCGAAGAGCATGATATTCGTCTGATCAATGCAACCTTGAGTGATTTCTTGGTGGGAGAAGGTTCAGCTTCATTCCTTGTTAATCCACTGGTTGATGGGGAAGTCCTGGTGTATTATCCAAATAATCAGGTTTTTGATCTGGCGGGAAATGGCAATGACTCAACCTCCTTAGCAATGATTTATGATGTTACACCGCCCATGCTAAACACTGAGATTAAGTCAGGTGATCTTACTGCAGAAAATTTTGAAATATATTTAAAATTTTCAGAGTTTGTGACAGACTTTAATGAAAGCGACATATCGTTGAAAAACTTAACGCTTACTAATCTCATTAAAGAAAATGATAGTCTATACAGTATCACATTAGAAAGGGTACAATTTGGCGAAATTGTACTACGGATTGAGTCAGACTCATATCTAGATAGAGCTGGAAATTGGAATGTTGAGATCCATGAGATAACTGAATTGATATTGAAGACTAGTGAAATTGTAGATCAAATAAAAGCATATCCTGTCCCTTCAAATGGTTTTTTAGATATCCACTCACAAATTAAATCTATTTCAGAAATAGCTATGACGATATATAGTATTGGGGGCAAAATTATTAGCGAAGGAAAAGTATTAAATGGAAGAAATAGTTATGATCTAAGGAGTTTAGATGATGGAATATATTTTATACACTTTGAGTATAATGGAAAGACTCAGATTCAAAAAATTATTATCAAAAAATAAATCTATTCAACATAGGGCTGACGCGTAATTTTTTAGGCTGTAGTATCCACATTTCCAAATTGGAATATCATGAAAACTTCAATTACAATCGCAATAATTTTCCTGCTTGACATTTCTTGTTCAACACCAACGAACAACGAGGAAAGTCAATCCAACCCTGAAACCACTAATCAAGAAGTAGCTGCCGTTCCCACTACTGGTTTGACAGAGACTGATATACGAATCATCAACGCATTATTAAAAAGCATTGAAAAATTCAATATTCCACTTCCATTAGAAATGTACGATGCTTACTACAACTACCGAACTGAATATCTGGAATATATTGATAGGCAAATCCAACCTGAAGAAGGAATCGACTCAATTCAAACTGCTCTAGATGCCAATCTAACAGAAGTAATTAATAGAACCAGAGAATTTGTAATGGAAGACTATAAGGAATTTAACTCAATTGAAGGCCGCCTATTCAGTTTTCTATACATGGTTAAGGACAGTTCAGCGAACGAATTTCTAGAACTCATGTACAAAAACGAAAACGCTGATTCTGTTGAAGTTGAACGCTTAAAATCGACGTACCCGAAACTCTAATGAATGGCCTCTAACTTTAGCTGTTCTACATGTTTCGCAGGACATGTCGGACTCCTGATAAAAAGGGATTTCCAAATCCCTGACAGATAAGCCTTTCGGATCTTCCACTTTTTATGCACACCTGTTTGATGGAAATAGCTTAGATTTATCAGAGATATAAGACAGTTGTATAACATAACGTCACCTTACAGAATGTTTGTGATACGAGACATAAGGTGGGATGGGAAAATCAAAAATAATATAATAAGAGAATTCGACCTCCAACAAAGATGAAAAAACATAGGATTTATTTGCAATATGAAAGTCATTGGATTCTGAAAAATCCACCAAGTAATTATTAAATTGAAATCGGTCTTGGCTATTGGGTTAAGGGAAATAAAGTGCTGTTTAATCCTTACGTTTTTTATTAATGCATTAGCGGCAAAAACCAACCATATGAACACAAAAATTTTCTTACAACTCTTACTCTTTTTCGGTATAATTCATCTTTCATTTTTTACAAATGGGCAAGAGGTTAAATATTTAGGAAAAGTCATTGACTCGGAAACTCAAAAACCCATTTCAAACGCCAATGTCATTTTGAAAGGCACAACCAACGGAACTTTTACCAACTTCCATGGATATTTTGAAATAGTCGGATCAAATCAAGAAATTGTTATATCACATGTAGGATATGAAACCGTTTCTACCATGCTTGACGTGGAGAGACCCAAATTTCAATTAGCTATTCCTCCTACAAAATACACTTTACAAGATCTGAGGTTGGAAGATTCTGTAATGGTTGAAGGATTTAATTATAATCAAAATTACTACACCAAAGAATTGGACATTCGATCCTCAGAAAATGCCCCACTTGAAATCACAGCCGAATTTCCAGGAGGACTCAAAGAATTTCATAACTATTTAATTGACAGATTATTTGAACTAAGTGATTCAATTACAAACCCTGTTGATGTAATTGTTCGATTCTCAATCTTGGAAGATGGAAGTCTAAAAGTCGACTCTATTTTAAACGGGATAAACCAGTTAAATATTATAAGGAACTTATTTGAAAGCTCTCCTAAATGGATTCCGGCATTCCAACGTCATTCTACGACAGTTACGTCCTTTGAACAATCGTTTTTCTTTAACCCCAAAAGCGGAATGTGGTCAATTGTTGAACAACTACCAGAATACCCAGGAGGAATGTCCGCATTTTACCGACTTATTGGCGAAAACATGAACTATCCAAAGGAAGCAAAGAGAGGCGGAATTGAAGGGAGGGTTTATGTTTCATTTGTTATAAATAAAACTGGAGAACTTGAAGAAGTAAAACCAGAGCGAGCGTTAGGATATGGATGTGATGAGGAAGCAGTTCGATTAGTCATGTTAACTTCCGGCAAATGGATTCCAGGGAATCAAAGAGGAAGACCAGTTAAAGTGAGAATGGTTCTGCCAATAATATTTAGAATTTAAGCCGCTAATGGATCTAACTAAGTCCAAGCTGTTCTACATGTTCCGCAGGACATGTCGGACTTCAGATAAAAAGGGATTTCCAAATCCCTGACAGATAAGTCTTTCTGATCTTCCCCCTTTTTATGCACACCTGTTTGATGGAAATGCCTTAGATTTATCAGGATAAGCAGTTATGTTGCATAGTGTGTGACATAACAAAATGTTGTGGGGAATAAGGAGCAGCTAAATGGAAAGAAATCTTTTAGATTTACTGAATGATTAAGTCTGTCTACTTAGACACCTCCATTTTCGGAGGATATTTTGAGCATGAATTTTCTGAATCGACGGTTGATTTTTTTGACAGAATTATTAATGATCAAATTAGCGTATTCATTTCTGAAATGCTTGTTTCTGAACTATATGGAGCACCAGAAAATGTTAAAGAACTTATTCACCTAATACCAGAGGGTCAAAAGATTAATATCTCATTAACACCCGAAGCAGAAAAACTTGCTAGAACCTACATTTCAGAGAATGTGGTTGGCAAGACCAGTCTAGCAGACTGCCTACATATTGCACTGGCAACAATTCACCATGCAGACATATTAGTCAGTTGGAACTTTAAGCACATCGTGAATATTGAAAGAATAAGAGGATATAATTCAGTAAATTTAAAACTGGGTTATTCAATGATTGAAATCAGATCCCCTCTTGAACTGAGTAAACTATGAAGGTAAAAGTTAAAACAGAAAAAGGAGTAGTTGAGAAATTGCGGAAAATCCGGGATAAAATGAATCTTGATATGCAGGATATGTCTTTTGAGGAGATCAAGCAATATCTTGAAAAGATGCGCAAAGAAAATACTCCCCACAGTAAGCAATAAGAGCACATGACCATTATTGTTACGAGCCTCTTTTGCCATGACTATACCGCTGCATATTTGTAGTTCGGACCCTGGATAACTGTAATCCAGGATTACCAGGGCTTTGAGATAAAAACCTAAGCTCTCCGACATGTTCCTCAGGGCATATAGATTCTAGATAATGAGGGATTTCCAAATCCCTGACAGTTAAGCCTTTCTGGTCTTCCCCATTTGATGCACACCTGTTTGATGGAAATAGCCGAGTTGATAAACCTAAGGCTATGTGATATTGACTCAGAGCGAAAGGTCATTCGGGTTGTAAGTGGCAAGGGCAATAAATCCCGTAGTAGAATTCAATACAATCAATACCCATAGGCATCTAAGGGAGCATCGTCCAACTTAGTTTTATAGAATATTTGCCGGATAGTTTATCATAAACCGCCATCCTGTATCTTTAGGCAAACATTCCATAAAACACTATATTGTTGTGCGTAACCCATTATAGAATATGAGTGACTCCTATATAACCATTGTACCGACTGGTGTGACGAATGAGAAAGCCAAAGAACTTTCCAAGAAATCTTTTGATTGGTTAATCGAAAAGGAAATTATTTCCAAAGAAAAAACCGACTGTGTCCTCGGACAGAATTTTGGGTATGCACCTGGATTAAGGTATAAAGACATTATTGACGGTGACGACTTTGGTTTACTCAACATAAAGACAAATGGACTTGAATTCATTTTAGAAAGAAGAGTATTCGATAGCGGGGAGAATGAATTAGAGGAAATTAATTGCCCGAATTGTGGATTTAACAATATTGACTCTGAATGGGGAGAAAAAATTGGGTCATGGATTAACGAGGAGAATGACAAAATAAATTGCCAAGAATGTGACAACGACTCTTCAATAACCGACTATATCTTCGAACCAACTTGGGGACTTGGTGAATTTGGACTGACATTTTGGAATTGGCCAAGCTTGACATTGGACTTCTTGAACGAACTTAGAAAACTATTTGACACTGACATTAAAGTTATTAATGGACGATTGTGAAAATGGGCAACGCACAACAATAGCTATGTCAAATGGCGGGCGAAAGTGTTAACGAAAATATTTATCTTGCTATTACGTTCGGTTACGGTGGACAAAAACGTTTTCAGAAACTGCCACTTGCCATAGCCGAGCGTTACCCATTCCGAAAACCTTCACCACCTTATTCTCACACATCCAGCCCAGCTATTCATTTCCTTCCTCCGGATGATGGGTCTTAATGTTTTATACCGACCTCACCTTATTCCTCATACCCCAACTTCACCAACTGCTCCCTCACCTTCGGGTAGACCCGGGCAGCATTTTTATAATAGATCTTTTCCAGGACGTCTTCAGGCAGGTTCAGGCCCTGTATAGGTTGTTTGCTGAAGAAGCTACCCTTTACCAGGTGATCTGTTTCCAGGATCTCGAAGGTATTCAGATACTGTTGTTTTCTCCTTTCGGTTTCTTCGGGGTCTTTCCAGGCTCCATTGTCGGTAGCATACAGGATCCTGTCGGCCCATTCGATGAGAAAGGACCTCAGGTTGCCATGGCTGACCAGATTAAAATATTGAAAGGTAGCCGCCAGGTCGATGTGTAGATTGGGGAATTGGGTGAACATGTACCTGAGGTAGTCGATCTGTGCATCCTGACAGAGCAACCAGTTACCATGGGCAGCGACTACAACCAGGTCGGGGTGGCGCTCCAGGACCTTGTGCCAGGCATTGATCTCTTTCCAGTACTCTACCGGGTCCGCCAGCCAGGGACTTCGTTGGTTCCAGGGACCATTAGGGTCCGCAATGTGGACCGATGCTCCGGGGAAGCCAATCTCCTCCATCTTGTTGAAGGTAGGTGTATGCGCCGGATTGTCAATGTAAGGGTATCCGTCTTCCATTTTGTCCAGACCTCTGTACCACGGGCCGGACCAGATCTTATAGCCCACATAACCTTGTTGCTGAAATTGAGTGAGTTGGTCAGGATCATAGGCTAACCCATCGTGAGCCCGGTAATCAGCAATCCCACAGACCATCCTGCCCTCACTCAATTTGTTTACCAGCTCAATGTCTACCAGGCTGTTCCGGGAGTTACCCAGGTTTACCCATATGGCCATATCCACCTGGCTCTCCTCGACAAGCTCATCATGCAGTTTGAGGTAGTTGGCAATGGCCGTGTCATTCTCTCCAATGTGTGTGTGCACATCTACCCGTGGAATATCAGGGTATTGGGTGATGTATTGGGAGGCTAATGGGCCACACACCAGGAAAAATACTGCGGATGTTAGGATGGTTGACTTCTTACTCATTTTTTATAGGTTTTAATGAAACTCCAATTCCTTTCTCTATTCCAGATAGATCATAAAGTGGCTCCCGAAAATCGGGTCCTCCGGTAAAAGGATTTTCAGCCGGGTCCAGGTGCGGGTCCAGGTCCACAAACTGAAAGCCTCCCAGCCCTGCGGCAAAATGGGCGGCACAGCCTAGTCCCAGTGTGGTTTCCAACATGCAGCCAACCATCAATCCCATATTCGCTCGTTTAGCAATCGCCGCAATATCCAGTGCTTCGATCAGCCCGGACTTCATGAGTTTGATGTTGATGATGTCTGCACAGCCTGACTTCTCAACAGCCATAGTGTCAGCAGCAGTGAAGACGGTCTCGTCGGCAGCTACCGGAATGGAGGTGTTTTCTCTAATAAACCGCATCCCGTCCAGGTCATGTTTGATCACAGGTTGCTCAAAAAGAACCGGGGTGATATGCTGATCAGCGAGTTTATCTAAAAAGGACAGTGCTTGCTTAACAGAAAACCCCTGGTTCGCATCGATCATCAGGTCACATCCGGGGGCACCGTCCTGAATAGCCAGGAGTCGGTCGATGTCTTCATCCATGTGCTTCCCCACCTTGGTCTTGATGGTATTGTAGCCTCGCTGAGTGAGTGAAGCAGCAAGGCTTTTTGCCTGATCAGCGGGTAGAATGTCAATGGTGTAATCTGTTTCTACGCTATCTTGCGCACCTCCGATAAAGCGATAAAGCGGCAAACCAAGGGTTTGAGTATAAGCATCCAACAACGCCATTTCAATGGCACAGCGTGCAGCCGCCTGAACGCTGAAGACCCCCTTTATTTGGTGGGCGATCTTCCTATACTCCACCACATCTTTTCCCAGTAAAAAATCTTTGCAGCTGTGGAGTGTAGCCAGTACCGTAGCCTGATTTTCCCCATTGATGGGCTCTAAAGGGGCAGCTTCACCCAATCCTTCCACACCATTGGTCAGCCGGATTTTGATCAATACATTTTGAATGCTATCCTTTTTCCCAATAGCGATGGTGAAAGGTGTCTTTAGGGGAATGTCCAAAGGAATGATCTCCACGTGGGTGATGCTAGTGGGCTGGGTGCTCATGCGTCCATTTCTTTAAAGTGAATAGTAATTGCTCAATCTCATCTTCAGAGTGTAATGCATTTGTGGTAATCCGAACGATCGATTGCTCCATTTGGATTGGGTATTTGATCGCAGGAACCACAAAACCTGCTTTCTTCAGGTATTGTGAAAGCTGTTCAGCCTGTTTCACCTCTTTGAAAAACAGGGGGATAATAGGTGTGTGTTCGGGTGTCGTTTCAAATCCAAGGGAGGAAACGCCATCCTTGATCTTTTTGGCATTGTGCAATAATTGGACCCTTAGCTCCGGATGCTTTTTGAGGTATTGGAGGGAGAACAGACTCGCCAATACAATGGCGGGAGGCAAAGCTGTGGATGCTACGTAAAAGCTGGATTCCGTCCGGATCTTTTCAATGGTTAAGGTATCAGCAGCGATAAAACCTCCGTATGAACCCAGGGCTTTACTCATGGTTTCAGACTGGTAGATTTGGTTGGAGCCATGCAGGTTGAAATGTTCCGGGGTTCCACGTCCGTTTTCACCCAACACACCTGTGGCATGGGCATCATCTACGATGAGTGTCGCGCCATACCTGATGGCCAATTCATGGAGACCACCCAGTGGTGCAATCTCCCCGGTCAGCGCAAACACCCCATCTGTCATGATGATCAGGTCTTTTGAATCATACTTTTTGAGTAATGTTTCCAGATGGTCGCAATCCTGATGGGCATAAAGACCCACCTGATCCTTCGGAATGCTATCAATGATGCTGGGGTGAGACTGCGCATCTGCCAGTACAAGGGTGTTTTCTTTTCGGAGTGCACGGACGAGCAAGCTATTTCCCAGGTATCCGGTCGCGAAGACCATGCTTTGTTCGCTTTGTTTGAATTCCGAGAGTTGCTTTTCTAACTGAATGTGTATCTCATGGGTACCCGTGGTTTTCCTTGAAGCGGAAAAGCTGTTACCATATTCCCGCAAAGCGCTAGCCACTTTTCCAACAATTTCCTGGTTGTTGGCAAGCCCCAGGTAATTGTTGCCTGAGAAAATAAGGGGTGATCTTTGTCGCAATGGTAAATCAGATGAGCTCACATTCGAAAGGGATCATGTTAGTATAATTCAGCCTAAAAATAACTTCATAAATAATAAAATGAAAGTATATTTGATTTCATATTGTTATATAAATGTTACAAAAGAAAGTCATTGCTTTTATTTACTGCAGACATCGAGACTCTTCCTTGAAATCCAATTTTAAAATCTTTAGTTTATACTGATGGACTCCGCTTCACAAAACATAAGCATCCTTGAGATTTTCAAGATCGGTATTGGCCCAAGTAGCTCACACACCATGGGCCCCTGGAAGGCTGCCACAAGCTTTGCCAATACTTTGGCGTCCGGGGAAAATACAACTAACATTGCTCGCATTCAGGTAGATCTTTTTGGATCGCTGGCATTGACAGGAAAGGGCCATGGGACAGACAAAGCGATTATATGGGGACTGACAGGCTGTGATCCGGGAACGGTTTCAGTGGAAGAATTGCCAGGAATTTTGGAAGCAGTGGAGAAAAGCAACCAAATCACATTGGCGGACGAGTTTCGGACCGCATTTCTTCCAAAGCAATCCATTGTATTTCATCCCAATGAATCGCTGGAGTTCCATCCCAATGGATTACGATTTCAGGCTTTTGACAGCAATGAAAACTGTTTGCTGAGTAAGACTTACTTCTCTGTAGGTGGTGGTTTTGTCGTTGAAGAAGGGGAGGAGCTGGTGTTTAACGAAAAACCCTTCCCCTATCCCATTGAAAAAGCCAGTGACCTGAAAAAATACTGTGATCAGGGTGCATTAAGCATCGCTGATGTGGTCTATCAAAATGAGTTGATACTTCGGAGTAAAGATGCACTTGATCGTGAGACCTTGAACCTGTGGGAGGTGATGTCTACCACCATTTATCAGGGGTGTCATTCGAAAGGTTATTTGCCTGGGATCCTCAAGGTTTCGAGGAGGGCTCAAGGGATCCATTCCCGATTAATGGGATCCATCGATTATGGCAATGCTAAAAATGAGTGGTTAGCTGCTTTGAAAGCTTACCAGCCAGCTTTTGACAAAGTGATCAAGTTCGTTTCCTGCTTTGCCATTGCCACCAATGAAGAAAATGCCAATTTCGGTAGGGTAGTTACTGCTCCTACAAACGGTGCAGCTGGGGTGATACCGGCTGTATTGATGTATTTTATCTGCTTCAGTACTAAAAAGGATGTCAAGGACCGTGATATTATCGACTTTCTTTGTGTCGCGGGAATCATCGGGAGCTTATTTAAGAAAGGAGCGACCATATCCGCTGCCATGGGAGGCTGTCAGGCAGAGATTGGCGTTTCCTCAGCCATGGCAGCGGCGGCATTGGCCTCAGGTCTGGGTGGAACGGTAGATCAGTCACTCATGGCTGCTGAAATAGCAATGGAGCATCATCTGGGGCTCACCTGCGATCCTGTTCAGGGATTGGTACAAATTCCCTGCATAGAGCGTAACTCCATGGGGGCCATCAAAGCCATAACCGCAGCAGAAATTGCATTGGAAAGTAATCCCTCACTGGCCAAAGTCTCATTGGACGATGTGATCCGTACCATGTGGAAGACAGCCTGCGATATGGATGTGAGGTATAAAGAAACCTCGTTGGGCGGATTGGCAGCAAACATTGCGGTGTCAGTCCCCGAATGTTAAATGGAATAGTAGATTTAAGTCATGATAGAAAAAATCAAGGAACTATCCGATCAGTATTGGAAATCGTGTGTAGAGATCAGAAGATATTTGCACAAGCACCCGGAGCTATCTTTTCAGGAGGATCAAACAGCCCATTACGTTGAAAGTCGGCTTCAGGAGCTTCCGTTTGATGAGTTGAAACGTGTAGATAGAAATGGTTTGTTGGCCACGATAAAAGGGAAAGACCCGGGTAAGAACATCATGCTACGTGCAGATATGGATGCTTTGCCCATTACGGAAGCAAATACCCATGATTTTGTGTCTGAAAACCACGGCGTCATGCATGCTTGCGGTCATGATGCACATACTTCGATGCTGATCACAGCTGGAAAGATCCTTTGTGATTTAAAAAATGAATGGAATGGCACCATCAGGTTGTTATTTCAGCCGGCAGAAGAGAAAATACCGGGCGGGGCCAAACTGATGCTGGATGGAGGACTCTTTTCTGAGGGTCAACCTAAAAGTATGGTTGGACAACATGTTTTCCCATGGTTAAAAACGGGACAGGTGGGGATTAAACCCGGAAAATTTATGGCATCCTCAGACGAGCTCTTCATAAAGTTTATCGGAAAAGGTGGACATGCAGCCATGCCGGAGCGTTGTATCGATCCCGTGTTGATCGCCAGCCATTTTATTGTGGCGGCACAGCAGCTGGTGAGCAGAAATGCAAGTCCAAAGATCCCTACGGTGCTTTCTTTTGGAAAGATCATCGGAGAAGGAGCCACCAATGTCATTCCCAATGAAGTTGCTATCGAAGGAACTATGAGGACGCTCGACGAAACCTGGCGGGAAGCATGTCTTCAGAAGATTGAATTCATGGCGGTCAACCTGGCTAAAAGTATGGGCGGACAATGTGAAGTAGAGATTGCCAGGGGTTATCCGTTTTTGAATAATGATGGTGACCTTGCTCAGAGACTCAGATCAGGTGTAGAAACATACATTGGGCCGGAAAACGTTGTCGAACAGGATATCTGGATGGCAGCTGAAGATTTTGCCTATTATTCTCATCAGGTGCCATCCTGCTTTTACATGTTAGGTGTTCAAAATCAGGATAAAGGTATTAATTCGGGACTGCACACACCCACCTTTGATATTGATGAAGACGCCCTGAAAATGGGTTCTGGGTTGTTGGCATATCTTGCCTTAGAAGAACTAGTCAATTGATTATCTTTAGTCGGGCAAATTAAATTGTACTGATTCATAGTACTTAACTGCATTTGCTCAGTATATATAATAAAATGGTATGCATGCATACTAAATATTGAGCCTGAACAACCCATGAGAAAGACTATTTACCTCGTATTCTGTTTCTTCTTTCTGTTAGAAGCATCAGCGCAACAAGTTAAAGTCGGCGCTGCCACAAAAAAGATTACCCCTGATCCATTGTTACCTGTATCGGGAGGGGTAGGTACTCCAAAACCCGTCAAAGAAAGCAAAGGAGACCTCTTTGTCAGGGCCATGGTTGTGGAAAAGGAAGGGACCCGTGTGGCGTTTGTTGGCATTGATAACCTGGGATGGCCAGCTGTTTTGGGTGACAAATCCCGGGAGTTGATCAAAGGCATTCCGCCTGAAAATATCATGATCGGGGCTTCCCATACACACAGCGCGCCTGATGCTTATGGCTTTCCCAATGAAAAAGGTGAAGTGCTGGCTGATTTTGAATACCTCGACTGGTGTGTACAGCAGGTGGCAGATGCGGTGAATGAAGCAGTAGATAACCTGGAACCTGCAAACCTGAAAATTGCAGTGGGTGAAGCCAAAGGACAAATTGCCTATAATTACTACGCCCCTCAGTTGTATGATCCTCGATGTGGGGTGATCCAGGGCATTGGTACAACAGGAAAAAATAAGGGGAAGGTGATTGCTACCCTGGTCAATTATGCCATACATCCCGAAGTCATTGGTAATGACCGGCAGATATTGTCGCCGGATATGTGTGGCCCGCTATATGATCGAATTGAAGCCAAAGTGGGTGGCGTGGCCATTTTCATGAATGGTGCGCAGGGAGGTATGGTGACGGCAGATAACCGCAGGCCTGAAGGCAAACAAGCCAACGATTGGGCCGAATGTATCCGGATTGGGGAACTGTTGGCTGATGAGGCCCTGTCAATTATTGACGAGGCCCCTGTCCAACAAGATCCTACACTTTTTTGTACCTCAAAAAAGGTTCAGTTTCCCGTTGATTCTGAGCTCATGCGGATGATCATTGATAACTCGGGATTAAAACCTGTGGTTACGGATGACTATATGTTGAGCACACAGGTGAATCTTGTGAACATTGGGACAGCACAGATCCTCACAATACCAGGAGAAGCCCTGCCCAACATTGGATATTACCTCAAAAGAAATATGAAAACGAATCATCCGTTTCTATTTGGGTTGACCAACGATGCTTTTGGTTACATACTCACCAAAGAAGATTTTAATAGCTTCAAAAGATACGATTATGTCAGCCGGACGAGTCTTGGAGAAATGACCGGGGAGATCTATATC
This sequence comes from Cyclobacteriaceae bacterium, assembly GCA_965228595.1. Taxonomy (GTDB): domain Bacteria; phylum Bacteroidota; class Bacteroidia; order Cytophagales; family Cyclobacteriaceae; genus UBA7330. The sequence goes on from OZ245828.1 coordinate 4,219,955, forward strand.
AGAGAAGCCCTTGAAATGGTTGAAGTGAATCCGGCCTCAGATAAATATTAATTACAATCTTATAAATAAACATATGCGAAGATCACTTTTTGGAATTATTATCCTTCTCCTGTTTTCCTGTCAAACCAGGCAGGATCTGCCTCTATCTGCTGAAACCGCACTACAGAAATACCTTGAAAATGGCGATGACAATTATCACTGGGTATTGAAAGAAACGTATCCAGTAGAAGGACAATCTGTTACCGCATACGACCTGATCCTGACCTCCCAGCAATGGCGGGAACATACGTGGAAACATCAGCTTACTGTGTTGGTGCCCGAAAATCTGACTAAAAGCGGGAGTCTGCTGTTTATTACTGGTGGTAGTAACAAAGATACTGAACCTAATTTCAAAAAGAAAGACGATGACACCACCCTTGGCATGGCGATGATCGCTGAAAAAAACCAGGCGATCGTGAGTATTATCAGGCAGACACCGAACCAGCCTTTGTATGATGACCTGGTAGAGGATGAATTGATCTCATTCACACTTCACAACTTTAAAAACGATGGTGACTATACCTGGCCGTTGTTGTTTCCTATGGTAAAAACTGCTGTGAGGGCCATGGATGCGGTTCAGGAATTCGCTAAAAGTGACCTGGATGTTAAGGTGGATCAATTTGTGGTCTCCGGAGCTTCCAAACGAGGGTGGACGACATGGTTGACGGGAGCCATGGATCCAAGGGTGATGGCCATTGCTCCGATGGTAATTGATGTACTGAATATGCCGGTAAGCCTGGATTATCAGATTGAAGTGTGGAAAGACTACAGCATTCAAATTCAGGATTATGTAGATTTGGAAATACCCCAGACATCTCGTACTGAAAAGGGAGCTGCTATTACAACGATGGTTGATCCGTATTCATACAGGCAAAAGCTCACGATGCCCAAGCTGATCTTTATTGGGACCAATGATGAGTACTGGCCGGTTGATGCCATCAAAAATTATTTAGATGATATTCCAGGGAAGAATTTGATTGAATATGTCCCCAACGCAGGCCATGGTTTGGGAGACGGAGTACAGGCATTACAGGCGCTGAGCTCCTTCCTTGCGATTACGTTGAATGGAAAGGAATACCCTGCCTGTGATTGGCAAATCGAAGAAAATGGCAAAGAAGTAATGATTTCCACAACCACTTCATCAGATAAGTTAGTTGATGCACTGATCTGGACAGCTGATTCCGAAGATAGAGACTTTAGAGATGAGGAATTTGGAAGCAAGTCATTGAATGCTAAGCAATTAAGAAGAATTGATACTACGGTTTCTTTTCCTGAATCCGGATACCGTGCATTTTATATTGATTTGAAGTACGTGGATCCCATAGGAGAGGAATATGTAGTAAGTACCCGGATGTTTGTTGCTGATAGCACCCGAATACTTTAAGCATTTAAATATTTTATCGATGAAAAAGTCAGGTATTGGTCCGGTAATCATCATGTTTATTTTGATAATGGCCAATGCCTGTGTTTCAAAGAAAGAGTTTCCGGTAGCTAAATACTATGAATACGATCATGATCTCCCATTAAATGAGTCAGTGGAATTACTGGATTCATCAACATATCACTTATATGCTGTCAGCTTCACAAGTGTTCATGATAAAACAGTTACCAGCCTCCTAACGATACCCAACAATGTTGTACGTTCCGTTCCGGTTGTCATACTCCTTCACGGAGTAGGGGACCGAAAAACAGTGGATTACATTGAGGCAGGGCATAAGTATTTTGCAGAAGCGGGATATGCCGTTTTTAGGATAGATATTGATAACCATGGGGACCGTAAAAAGTACGCTTATGATTTTGATCTGACAGATGGCTACCGCTACTGGACGAGGGATATCATTACGCAAACAGTCTTTGACCTTCGAAGGTCGATAGACTTTCTGGAAACCAGGGCTGATATTGATAGTGAGCGGATTGGCTATTATGGGATCAGTCTTGGTGGGATTATCGGCACAATATTTTGTGGGGTGGATCCACGCGTAAAGGTACCGGTCATCGCACTGGCCGGTGGGAATCTGTCCTTGATGTTTGGCGTTGACGCATTGACTGAAGAAACCCAGGAGTTTTTCAGTATTATCGATCCCATCAATTATGTGGAATTGATTGCTCCAAGACCCCTCTTAATGATCAATGCGGAGAATGATGAAGTGATTGACCCGCTTACCAGTAAAATGATGTATCAGGCGGCTGATGATCCCAAAGAGATCATCTGGTATCCTTCACGTCATAGAGACTTGCCGATTGACAAGGCCTACCCGGATGGGATCAACTGGTACAGGAAGCATCTTTAACAAGTAATCAAACCCATGATTAAATAACCATGAACACCCTCAAAAAGGCTTTGAAAATTGTTACGTATACCTTTTTAGGAGGTTTCATGCTTATTATCCTCTTCATACTCTATCAACTGGCACCTGCGCTATGGAAGCATTGGGTGACTTATCCCAGGCTTGAAAGGGAACGGATGGAATTGAGAGCCTCTTACCAGAAGCCAGAGAATTATATCCAAATGCCATCGTTCAAAGGGGCATTACATGCGCATACCTATTGGTCGCATGATAGCAGAGGTACGTTACCTGAAATTTTGGATGGAGCAAAGCAAGCTGGCTTACAGTTTATGTTTAATGCCGACCATAAGCGGTACCAGCTGGATTCATTTCCGAGGGGGTATCATGGCGTTTATGACGGTATCATTATTGAATCAGGTACTGAACACAGTTCTGGGCTGATGGTCACACCCATGGATACCATGGTAATCGATTGGGATAATCCTGAGGCTAAGATCATGAAGGATATTGCCGATCACGGAGGGTTGATAACCTATGTGCATTCCGAAGATGATCACGACTGGGATGACCCCAGCTACCATGCCATGGAGATTTACAATATACACACAGATGTTAAAGATGAAGGTGGTCTTTTGCCCGCTGTACTCAACAGTGTGGTAAATGGGAAGAAATTCAGGGACTGGACTTTCCGGGAGTTTTATGATGAGCAGACCGAGATCCTCAGCCATTGGGATGAATTGAACAGTAACCGGAAGATCGTTGGCATTGCAGGAGTGGATGCACACAACAACCAGAGCTTTAGGGCAAGATATCATGAAGATGGTAAGGTGGAGTGGGTGGGGCCCAATGCAGATACCCTGGTGATCAGGGAGCCTAATTGGATAGACGGGTTGCTTTTAGGTGAACCGGATAAATACGGGTGGGCTTTCAAATGGGAAATAGATCCCTACTTCAATTCATACAACTTCGCCAACACCCATGTGTTCTGTGATTCCTTCTCCATTGAAAATATCAAGGAGCACATTAAAGCGGGCCATGCCTATATCTCCTTTGAAAGCCTGGCGGAAGGTAAAGGCTTTCAGTTTTTTGCTCAGGACAATGCATATAACATTCAGGCAATAATGGGAGATTCTATTCAGTCAGCCAATGTTCATCAATTGATGGCAGTTTCTCCATATCCTGTGATTTTTCAGCTTTATCTTGATGGGCAGATGATTGAAGCATCAGCAGCAGGGTATGAGTTTAGGTACGATCTTGAAAGTCACGGCAACTATCGGATAGTCGCACGGGTAGAGCTTGACGGTGACTGGATTCCGTGGGTATACACCAATCCAATTTATATTTATGAGTAGGGTGATGAACATACTGAAAAAGACATTCAAGGCCCTTCTGATCATCCTGGCCTCACTGGCTGTGCTGAGTTATCTCTATTTTATCTATCCTGTTTGGGGCTATCCGTTCAATGGTCAACGACACGGACAACTGCCAGTGACCCCAAGGTGGGCGCTTGAATGCTGGTTGTGGGAAGATGACGTAAATACTGCCGCCTATGTGGATGAGCTTTTGGAAGGTTACAAAACCCATGATATTCCTGTCAGAACGATACTGATTGATAGTCCCTGGGGGTACCGGTACAATGATTTTGATGTGGATACTACCTTGTATCCAAATTATGAAGAATGGTTCAGAGGCCTGGAAGAGGAAGGATACCGGGTAGTGCTTTGGATGACCTCAATGGTGAACAGCTTCAACAAAGACCTGAAGCTGAAAGAAGATCCCGAATGGTACCAGGAAGTTAAAGAGAAAGGATATCTGGTAGCTGATGGTGAAGAGAACAAATGGTGGAAGGGTAGAGGAGGTTTTATAGACTACACCAATCCCGAGGCCATGGAGTGGTGGCATGGGATGCAGCAGGAAGTGTTTGACCTGGGTATTGATGGATGGAAACTGGATGGTACGGCCACACTATTCTGGAAAAATCTTGGATCTGTCCCGTTCTTCTATAAGAAGACGGCTGGAGGATTGATGACCACCCGTCAGTACATGGATCATTACTATCGGGATGAGTATCAACATGGGCTCACACAAAATCCTGAATTCGTAACACTTTCCAGGTCAATGGACAGAGGGTTTCACCCGGAAGGTTTCGCTCCGTTTAATGCCTCACCCGTGAATTGGGTAGGTGATCAGGAGCATAAATGGGTGACCAAAGAGATGATTGAGGAAACGGAAGAGAAGAAGGATATTGCGCTGGAAGGAATACAGGGTTTTGAATCTGCGATAACAAGTATTCTTGAAAGTGCTGAGCTGGGGTATAACATTATTGGGTCGGATATCGCAGGGTTTTCGGGTAAGACCATACCCCCGAGGTTGTACATCCGATGGGCACAGTTTTCTGCATTCAACGGACTCTTCCTGAACGGCGGACATGGAGAGCGAAGGCTTTGGAAAAGGAGCGTACAAGAGCTGGAAATTATCCGGGAGTATTCTTGGTTGCATACGGAATTGATCCCTTATATGTATCATTATGTAGTCACTGCTCATGGGGGTGGCCGAAGGTTGATGAAGCCCATTGAAGGAAAATACCACTATATGTTTGGAGAGAACTTGTTGGTAGCACCTATCTATAAAGATGAACTGATCAATGAAGTAAAACTCCCTGAAGGCAAGTGGAGATACTGGTTTGATACCAAAAAGGTAATTACAGGCCCGGTTGAAATTAATCAGGAGTTCTCTTTGGAAGAATTTCCCGCGTTCATCAGGGAGGGTGCGATTATTCCTATGGATATCAAAAGAGGATATACAGGGATTGGGGAGTCGGAGGATGATGGATACCTGACACTCCTGATATTTCCAACTACAGGTTCCGAAAGCTTTGAGGTGTATAGAGAAAAAGATGAAAGCACCATCATTTCATACCTCATGGACGAAAAACTTGTGGTAAACCTGACAGGTAAAAAGGTGCCCCACATGCTGAATATCCAGTTACCACAAATTCCCCAGGGGGTCATGCTGGATGGAAAGGTGTTGGAAGAAGGGGTAGACTATTCGTTTGACAGGCAGCAGCTAAAACTAAAAGTCAGGACTTTATCCTACCAGAAAGGAAAATACACCATCACCATTCAATGAGTATGTCAGGTTTGATTCGATTTTTTAAATGGTTTTTAGGGGTCTTTGGGTCATTGATATTACTCGTCTCGCTGATTGTTTTTATTGGCTGGAGGGTTTATCGGGGTTTTGTGGATGAGGTGGGTAAAGCGATTCCGGAAAGCGTGATCAATGAATTTCCTTTATCGGCAAAGGTGAATCCCTTTATAGGAACTGGTGGGGTCCCGTGGACCTGTGCCTATAACTTCCCGGGAGCTTCCCTACCATTTGGGATGGTACGGTTGAGTCCGGAGACAGCTGCCATGGTTACGGATGGTTTGGGGTTGAATACCTCAGGCTATTTTTATGGAGATGACAAAATCATTGGCTTTAGCCATACCCGCTTGGTAGGTACAGGCGCTACAGATGGTGGGCATTTTCTGATCCAGCCAATTTCAGATCCGGAGGATGTTGGGCAGCCCTCAATGGTCATGCATAAGTATGCCCATGAAGATGAGCTGGCTTACCCGGGGTATTACAGTGTAGCATTTCCAAAAGAGGGAATTCAGGTGGAGCTCACTGCAACCGAACGGGTGGGTTTGCACAAGTATGCGTTCGCTAATCCCGACCAATCGGCCATTTTGTTGAATGTGACACATGCGCTGGGAGGTAAACGAAGCGAAGATGGATATCTCTGGGTAGTCGACAGCCAGAATATCGAAGGACATGTCAGGACATTTGGCAGTTTTGCCAGTCGATATGGAGGCATCAAGGTCTACTTTGCTGCCAGGTTTTCATCATCCTTTATCTCACAAAAGGTGTGGCAGGATAGTGAGGAGGTTGATCCTCAGAAAAGTCACTCAGCCAATAAATTGATCTCACTTTTTGAATTTGATAAGGAAGAAGTACAAATTAAGCTAGCCATCTCTCATGTAAGTATTGAAAATGCCTGGGAGAATATGGAGGAGGAAGTAGGTGAAAAAACCTTCAAGGAGGTACTCAGCCAGGCTACTCAAACCTGGGAGGATAGACTTTCCTCAATAGAGATTAAAGGTGGCAGTAAAGAACAACAAAGGATCTTTTATACCGCCTTATACAGGTCGCTGCAGATGCCCACCCGATTCAATGATGTTGATGGAAAATACATAGGATTTGATAAGGCCATTCATGAGGCAGATTCTTTTCAATACTATACGGATATGTCTATCTGGGATACTTTTCGTACTGCCCATCCGCTTTATACATTGATCGCACCCGATGATCAAAGGGACATGATCCGTTCTCTCATCAAGATGGCCAAACAGGGTGGATGGCTGCCCCGGTGGCCGTCAGGGAATGGATATACTAATTCTATGCTGGGGTCAGCGGCTGACATCGTGATCTCGGAGGCTTACCAAAAAGGTATAAGAGACTTTGATGTGGACTTTGCCTATGAAAACATGAAGGAGATTGCTTTGCATGAGATCCCCCGTGAGGACGACTATTCGGGCAGAGATGACAATGCGGATTGTGTGCGTTATGGCTATTGCCCGGCTGACTCGATGGATGAGGCAGTGTCCAGGACCCTCGAATTTGCCTGGTCTGACTATGCCATCAGCCTTTTGGCCAGCGAGTTGGGGCATACCGAAGATGCCCGGATGTTTCGGGAGCTGTCCACCAATTACAGGAATGTCTGGAATGAAGAAACACAGTTTTTCCATCCCCGAAATGCTGATGGGACATTTGTCCAGGATTTTAAGCCTCTGCTTTTAACCTATGTGGACAATAATGAGAAATATACTAATGATTATGTAGAAGGGAGCGCGATCCAGTGGCGGTGGGCACCGTTCTTTGATCCGGGTGGATTGATAAATCTATTTAAGAGTAGGGAGTACTTCATCAGTGAATTAGATAACTTTTTTCATCAGTCAGACACCCATATCGGACACTGGTACCCCGGGTCTTATTACTGGCATGGCAATGAGCCGGATATCCATGCGGTTTACCTGTTTAATGAGGCGGGAAGACCAGACCTTACCCAAAAGTGGGTTCGATGGGTGATGGAGTACAAATATGCTGATCGGTATGATGGGTTAGATGGAAATGACGATGGAGGCACATTGTCTTCCTGGTATGTGTTTAGCGCTTTGGGTTTTTACCCTGTGGCGGGAACGACGGTATATCAGCTTGGGGCGCCCGTTTTTGAAGAGGCGACGATAGATATGGGAGGTAAAAAACTGGAGATTAAAACCACAAATTTTCATCCTGATAATATTTATGTCAAATCAGTGCGTTTAAATGGGATAGTACTGGATCGCTCCTGGTTCAGCCATCATGAAATTGAGGATGGTGCCTTGCTGGAGTTTGAGATGACAGATAAACCGATGATCACCAAATAATATGAAACAAATGCTAATCGTTTTATTCACTTTTATCACATTGCTAGGCTGCAACACACAATCTACTGATCCCGATCGCCCGGTAAAACCACCGAAAGGATATATGAATGAAATGTTTCTGAAGATCGCATATGGGATGGGCATGTTGGATTTGATAGAAAGTGAGCCTCCAGTACCCGATGACATTCAGGAGATAAAGGATATTGAATATAAACGCATTGATGATATCAGCTTGCAGCTGGATATCTACAAGCAAAAAGACCTGCAAACACCTGCACCAACTCTGATCTTTATTCATGGAGGGGCCTGGAGAAAAGGAAAGCGATCGGACTATTTGCCTTATTTGCTTGACTATGCTGAAAAGGGCTATATCACTGCCACGGTTTCCTACAGGTTGACGAAGCAGGCGCCCTATCCGGCGGCTGCACAGGATGTGAACTGTGGGATCAAATGGATTAAAGCGAATGCCGATCAGTATGGTATTGATCCGGACCGGATCGCACTCGTCGGAGGTTCAGCCGGTGGTCACCTGGCCTTGTTGATTGGTTACGGTGGTGAGAACCCATTGTTTAATGAAGCGTGTGATTTGGAGGTAGACACCAAAGTAAAGGCCATTGTGGATTTTTATGGACCGGTCGATCTGACCACACCTTATGCGGTTGGTACCTATCAGACGCAGGACTTTCTAAATACTACCTATGATCAGCATCCGGAGGTCTATGAATCTGCATCACCTAAAACTTATATCACCTCTGACGATCCTCCGACACTGATCTTCCAGGGTACCATCGATTCACTTGTGCCGGTGAGTCAGTCAGACTCATTGGATGTTTGGCTGAAAAGGGCAGGGGTACCCAGTGAGTACCACCGATTGAAAGGATGGCCACATACCATGGATGCGTCAAAAAAGGTCAACGAGTATTGCCAGTTTTATATCGATCGGTTTTTGGAGAAGTATCTGCGTTAGACTACAAAAAGTCTCCCGCCAGGTAAGACTACCAAAGTCTCTTGTGCTTCTTGAAAGAGACTTTTGTAGTCTGGTGCACCCGGGACAGAGACTTTTGTAGTCTGGGCTGAGAGACTTTTGTAAAGACCTACCTCTTCGAAACCTCCTCAATCATCTCACCAACCAGGTAATTGATATAGGGATTGTACGCTGGCCCCAGCCAGTTCATCAGACGAGACTCATATTCATTGAGGTGGTAATATTTGCATGGGATGATATATCCGGTATATGCCCCGTTGAAACTGGTGACCATGGCCCGGTAGCTTTTTTGATGCATTGCATTTTTATAGATCAGGGTAGTCTCACCGCTAAAGTCACTAGGCGTCGTGGTCCAGATCAGACTGTCCAGCTTGACCGATTGGAGATATACATCCCCAATCTCAGGAAAGAACTTGCCAGCCAAATAAGTGTTCAGTCGAAGGCCATCAGAAACTCTAATCTGAAATTCCGGATAGTCAATTTTTAATGTCAGAGAATTGATCGAAATGGTATCTTTCAATGGGATGTCAGTTGCGATATTGTATACACTGTCTGCCAATGCTTCACCAATGTATCTGGACCTTTCAAAACCGTCTCCCTGGCTTCTGTAGCTATGGCTCCCCACACTACCGGCATGAAAGACCGCCATATCGTATCCGACTGATTCCAACTTTCGTTGAAAATATCCGGGATAATCCCCACTGGTCTCCAGGTTATCACCACCCAGTGTAGTGGCATGGGCATTAAACGATCCGATGATCGCGGTTTTACCATCATCTTGTGCCACTTTAATGATCATAAAGTCATCGTCCACCTGGCCATCCTCTCCAACCAACCTGTTTTTAACATATTCCGGAGCATGAAAATTGGCCACACCCATCTTTCCTGGTTTGAGGTCCTTCACCGCATCGATGATGGCTCCGGAAACCTGCTGTGCCAGCCATTTAACAGCCAGTGGATTGTATTCACCGCCAAAGAGTTCTCCTACCACACCTTCTGACCAGGCCCCGACACTGGAATGGGTATGCGTGGCTGAGTAGAAGATACTTTCCCGGCCGAAACCCAATTCATCCTTTGCAAGTTTGTCCACCTGTTTACTCACATCCGGAGGCATGATCAACAGGTCTGAGCCGACAAATACCAATGTTTTATCCAATACCCGGATGGCGATCGTTTTAACGAACAGGCTGTCATGAATGCCCGTGGCCGAAATGCCTTGTCTGTCCCCGTACCCGGCAAGTGGCATGGCCGCAAATGAGCCGGATTTCGGATCATCTTCGTCAGCATTTAAAATAGGTGTGATATTCCTTTTCCCCAATCCAATGCTAGGTTTACCCTCAACGTTTGTAAGCATATTGGCCAGGCTGTCCAGTCTGTTTTTTGTGGCTTCGTAATACCCGGTTTCAAAGTAAGGGGTGTAATCTACTTTTCTGATGGCCCAGAGGAGGAAAACGATGAGGAGGATGAGAATACTAAAGGTGATTTTCAGGAAAGTCTTCATGGTATGGGAGTCTATACTTAAAAAAGAAAACCGCTTCAACAATGAAGTGAAGCGGTTTCTTTACACTTTTTTTAATGATAATCAATAAGGAAATCCTGTTCCTTGCAGCAGCCATGGTTTTGACCAGGCGCTGTTTTTCGGATCAGGAGAAGCAAAGCTTGTCATTTCAAGCTTTTCAATAGCTGCTTCTGCATTATCCGGGTTAGTAGATATATCCTCATTGAGGCTATAGTAGAAACGGAGAGGTATGGCTTGTCTTCTTGCAGAAAAACCTGTTTGCAGATCAGGCATGCCAGTCCTTCGGTAGTCAAACCAGGATTCTGCAGCAGCAGTCCAACTAGCTATCCATTTCTGGAAAATGATACTTCCAATGTCCACATATGGTGCATTGGCAATGTAAGTACCGTATGAGTTGCCAATACCCCATGCATTTAATGATTCTTGGACGCCACTTTGATAGTGTCCAGCAGCAGTACCTGGAACTCCCCATCCTCTGGCTGCTGCTTCTGCTAAAATAAAATGTACTTCAGCAGCAGACATAAGACGCATCTGCAAAAGGTCACCTGAACTTTCAGAATACATAGTGCTTAGTTGCGAGACGTGGTAATTATAAGCTCCCTGGGTCGCAAAATCCGCTGTTAAATTGTATGACTGACCAGCTTGAGTTTGTGCTGGGATACCTACATAATCTTGATCAAAATCAAGACGCAGGTTTGGTTCATCCGGAAAATTCGCCAAATAGGCATCTACTACATCCTGTGAAACCTGCCGTATTCCATCATCTTCATCTTCAGGGTCATATGCATTAGTACCGCTATTGCCACCTATATTTGTTCCTGCTACCAGTTCCAATGGTATTTCTACTCGTTCGAACCAAACTGCCATCCTTGGGTCATTATAGTACTGCATTGTATCGACTAGTGTGGCACATGGTTTTCTTCGTAGATAATCATTTGAAGGATCATTGGGAAAATACTCAGTAGTAATAGGCCAGGCAGTATTTTCAGCGGTTCCTGGGTAGCCAATATTTGCATCATCAGAAGTACTGGTGATAATCGGGTAGGTACCAGGATCTGAAGCAATCTCAGTGATTCCATCTTCTGCAAAAGTTGGTTCTTTTGCTTGCAATCTCATATAATACCGCAGAGCTAGTGAGTTGGCTAATTTTCTCCATTTTGAGATATCGCCACCATAAAGCACGTCCTGCTTTGCATTAATAGGTTGACCACCACTTGCAGAAAGTAAAGTATTTGCAGTTTTAAGGTCCGCAACAATCCCATGATAAATGTCTTGTTGCGAATCAAAAACAGGTTTAAGAATTCCATCATCTACCTTTAATGATTCAGAGTATGGAGCATCACCCCATAGATCTGTAATCAGTCCAAAGGTATAAGCTTTAATAATTAGCCCAATCGCCTGATGATATTCATATCCTTCATCCACCGCTTTATTATAAAACTCATCGGAATTACGCAAAATACCATAGAACCCGCTCCAGCTTTGGCCTGGATTATTCCAGTCATAATTGTTATGGCCTGAGGACCATCCAGTCTTTTGTGTATGTTGCATGACACCGGCAATATCCCCGATGCCCATATCTGTTATTCTTCCTCCCAAATCCGTAAGCATAGTCGGCAACAGTAAATTAAGGTCTGTTGTCTCAGGTGCTGGAGAGTTGGGGTTGATATTCAGTTCATCCAGGTCTTCACAGGCAAACATTACCAATAAAATACTCAGAGACATTGTGACGAATATATTATTACACTTTTTCATCTTTTTCATTTTTTTGATCTCTTAAATATTATAGTGTAAGACTAACTTTAAACCCTACAGGCATTACCCATGGAAGTACATTGTATCGTTCCACCCCCTGGTAAAGCTGACTTCCTGAAGGTTGATATGCCCTTTCCGGATCAATGTTAAAGGTATTCTTAGTCCATAAAATGATATTTCGGCTATATACAGAGATATCTAAATTCTCAAGCATTATTCTCTGTGCTATGCTTTTAGGAAAACGGTAGTTTAATGCAATTTCGCGAAGCTTGACATAGTCTGCATCAAACATGTTAGCCAATCCGATATCCCATGGGAAACTTACAGAATATGGAAGAAATGTGGTTCCGGGGTTTCCAAGGTTTTCATGATCAAGGATGAAGTTTCCATCCCCATCATACGTTCCTACTACACCCGGAGAAAATACCCCATCATGAACGGTTACCCCACTCCAGTTTTCAGGGAATCCACCATATTCTGGTGTGGGTCCACCGACTGGATATAGCCTGTCAGGATAAAGTAATTTGTCAGCATTGGCAACTACCCAGTCACGAAGCTCCTGACTTGGGCCTGGATTTTCGGGATCATATACACCAGGATAATTCAGGTTTTCAAACCAGTGGTTTGTGACCTTATCCTCAGTCAGATAACGATAACTTTGTGATACAAACTGACCTCCATGACGCCAGTCAAATGTTGCACTAAGTGAAAAGTTTTTATAAGCCACAGTAACTTGCCCTCCCATAAGGAATTTAGGGTTGGCGTTTCCTACTTTCTCATAAGTGGAGGCTGCTTCCCATTCAGAATCAGTGGCTGCATCAGGAATTAGCGGATACATATAATATTCAGAATTTGGATCTGTAACCCGTCTTACTTTTCTTGAATAAAGAGTTCCAACCAATCCATCACTTATTACATCATTACCAAATTGATCCACATTTACTAAAGCGCCTTTGGCATAAGCATAACTTCGAACCCTTCCCTGATCCCAGAGACGTAGAAATGGGATATCATCATCCAACTCCAAAACTCGGGTCTCATTTTTAGTAAAGTTTACATCCACATCGACTCTGAAGTCACCGCTTTTAACAGGCGTACCACCCAGATTGATTTCAATTCCCTTACTTTGTACCAAGCCGGCATTTACAATCCTGTTAGTAAACCCTGTTGAGGTAGGTAGTGGAACATTGAAAATTTGCTTCACATTATCCAGGGTGTATGCAGTTCCTTCGAACCTGATCCTGTTTTGGAAAAGTTTGGCTTCCACACCTAATTCAATGGATGTCTGCTTTTCGTTTTCAAGGTCTTGGTTAAATTTAGTAGAGGGTACGTTTAGACGTATCGCGTCTCCCCACTGACCAGAGTTGCCATAAGTTGATACCAAATTATAAGGATCGGTATCATTACCCGATTTAGCATAACCACCACGCAGTTTAAGCATATCTACGGATCTACCCATTTCAATAAACTCATTCAAAATGATGCTTAATGAAGCTGAAGGATAGCTATAACCTTTAGCCAAAGTACTCGACCTGTCATATCGGGCAGTTAAATCAAGAAAGATGGATTCTCTCCAGCCCAAATTAGCCAAACCATATGCACTATTTATTGCCTGCTCACGGATATAGGAAGAATATTCCAGTGCCGTATTTGTAATATTACTTAGGTTGAAAAGGTTAGGAACTACCAAGCCACTTCTGCTTTGAGCAGAGTTACTTACGCCGGTGCCTTTTGAGTAACGTGTATTACCCCCAACAGAAACGGTCAGAGAAAAATCCGTCGCAAATGTTTCGGTATATGTTAGTAATGCATCCATGTTACTCTCCAGATAGCTAGTAACATTGATACCATAGGTGCCATTATTCGCCTCACGAGAATAACCCTGTCCAATTTTTGTTTCCTCAGTCTGATCAACTTTATCTAATGCAATACGGCCCATCAAGCTAAGCTTGGGAGTGATTTCCCATGTACCCATTACATTACCAAATAACTGGTAACGATTGAATCCATTGTTCACATCATTGGCCAGCATCCATGGGTTATCTCCACCGGGGGCAACTTGAAGGATAGTATTACCTTGCCCGATATCATAGTCACGCAGCTTATTGATATCTGCTTCTATGGGAGTAAAATAAGCCCACTGAAGTGGGTTCGTTCCACGATCACCGGCTGGTCTGTTTTTTGCAAAACTATTCACAAAGTTGACATCCGTACTGATCGTCACTTTTTCATGTGCTTTGGCAGAAGCAGATAAGGATAAGTTGTGCCTGTTAAGATCAGAGTTCGGTATTAATCCATTATGAGTCATGTTCGTGTATCCTAGTCGGTAGCTTAAATTTTCAGTAGCATTTGACAGAGAGACAGCATTGGTACTTGTGAAAGCATAGTCATTAAGGAAGTCCTGTACATTGTTTGGATGCGCTACCAGCTCGGTTGGAATAGGATTTCCATTAGCATCCAGAGGTGAATCCCATTGGACTGCAAAATATCCTTTATTTAGTTCAGGTCCACCACCACCGAGTCCACTTGCTACTGATGGTAATACCCCTCCCCCTAAATCCTCAGGGCGATAAGAGAAATATCCAGCAGCGAACTTTTTCTGGGTATCCAGGTATTTGTATGGGATGTCAAAATTGTTACTTGATGAGACTGTAATCTTCATGCCAGTTCCCGGTTTTGCTTTTTTGGTCGTAATAAGTACTACGCCGTTTCCAGCCCTTGTACCATATAATGCAGAAGCAGCAGGACCTTTCAATACCGAAACACTTTCTATATTTTCAGGATCTAAATCCGAAATGACGTTACCATAATCCACTGGGTTCCTGTCTCCGAAACCACCTACGTTATTGATATCATTGGACATAGGCACACCGTCAACCACAAACAATGGCTGATTGTTTGTACTAAGAGAATATGCACCTCGTATGGTCACATTGGTTGTTGAACCGGGGCCACCGGTCTGACTGATGGTCACACCAGCCACTTTACCAGCCATACCAGTTAAAAAGTTTTCCTGTGCAACCCGGTTAAACTCCTCGCCTTCGACTTTTCCTACTGAAAAGCCCAGTGATTTCTCTTCTCTTCTAATACCTAGTGCAGTTACAACTACTTCAGATAATGCGGTCACGTCCTCACTTAACTCGACATCAAGCGTAGAACTGTTACCAACCGTCATCTCCTGTGTTTCAAAACCCACATAGGAGAAAACCAATACAGCATTTTCATCAGAGACTTGAATGCTAAAGTTCCCATCTATATCTGTGATGGTACCTCCAGTTTCATTTTTAATGGCAATGTTAACTCCGGGAATACCAGAGCCATCTGAGGCGGTTACAGTTCCCCGAACCGTGCGTTGGTCATCATTGGATGCGAGTGCCGGCATGGAGACAATGGTCACCATAAAGCAAATCATCACCAGATGATATAATGTTTTTAAAGTATAGTTCACGTGTTTCATTTTTTAATTTTTTAAGACCTAAAAGGAGATCAATCGGCTAGTTCAAATGTCATGATTAGCGCGTGAGTATTTACCCCGACAATTTCAGGGTCAGTACCAGCGGCCATAAACATGGTTAACTGCATTTTCGTATCAGAAATTGAGTTCAGGATAACCATACTCTGGAAGTCTCTAAATCCAATAAATTCAGTACCAGAGAAATCAATGGTCATTGCTCCGGTATAAGGTACACCTCCATATACAGAAGGAACAGTAAGGTCTACATTTTCATTAAATGTGAAAGTAGCACCAGTTTCAGGTGTGTAATTGGCAATGCAAAGTCCGAAGGAAGCACCGTTAGAGTTGGTAACATTTGCACCACCATCAGTTAACAACTGAAAAACGTATCCACCAAAGTCACCGCCATCTGCTTCTACGTCATGTACATAGGAGCCATCAGGATAAAATGTATACGTGTCATCATAAACACCCCCCATGCCAAATTCGGTACCAAATATTCCGTCAGGGAGTGGAGCTGGTGTATCATCCACAACAGAAAGTTCAGCATCTGCATTGGCAAAATAATCACCTCCACTTGAATGGGCTGCAGACATTTTCCATGTCTTCCCATTACCTGTTGCGGGGTCTCCAGTGAGTAGCTCAAAAGGAGGAAGCGAAATGGCTAAATAAGCTTCATCTGAAACTGTGCCGGTACCACCGGTTACACTTAATGTTACAGAGTAATAGCCACCTACTTCATAGGTGTGAACCGGGTTCGCCTCGGTGCTGGTATTTCCATCACCAAAGTCCCATAAATACGTGTCTGCGTTTACCGCAAGCGCATTGAATGCTACCTTCGTATCGTCTACACTATAGTGGAGAATGACAGACGTAGGTAGATCTCCTCGGGTGTCTTCATCCTCATTACATGAGGCAAGAAATATTGCAGACAGCACCAAAAGGCCTAAATACAATTGTAGATTTTGTTTCATAAATGTTTAGTTAAAAAGGTGTTCTAAGAAATCCTGTTTCTTATTAATGGTTCCAGGTGGAGTAGTCAATCTTGAACCATAGCTGATCGAATCCGGTTGAGTATTCTTGATCTTTAAATAATTCTATTAAAGTTTAGTAAAATGCCAGTTAACTATTTCGCTATTTACGTAAATGATTCCTGATTTTACGCAGGCGTTATGCATATAACAATTTAGTGATTATTTAGCAGTAAATTGGTAACATTAGCAGTTAATTTGACTAAATGATTCTCTGTTATAACATAGAATCATTCCTTTTTGGACAGGATAACCAATAAATTGCAACCTCTTTTAAATACCTTAAAATCAACTCGTAGTTTAAGCTATTCCCTGTCATGAGATTTTATCAAATAATACCCACATGGATCCCAATTCTAATGTTGATATTCAGCTCATGTCGTGAAAGGTCGGATCAGGTTAATAAAAATTATCCAAAAGCTTCGGCTCTTGCCGGGGATGCGCTGGCGATACAACATTGTGCTAGTTGCCATGCATTCGTTCCTCCTGCTATGCTAACGAGACAGATATGGCAGGATGATGTGTTGCCATCTATGGGACACAGGTTAGGAATTTATCAGGAAGCTCATCAACCGGACAGTTTGTTTGACAAAGACATAGGAGGGAAGATTGTCCGGGATGCTAAAATCTATCCGGAACAACCATTAATAGCTGAGGAAGACTGGGAAAAGATCAAAAAATACTATCTGGAGCATGCGCCGAAAACAATTCCTGTACCTTCTCGCGAGCATGAGATAAGCATTGGATTAAATCATTTCAAAGTGACGGCCTCTGAGTTTTCTCATCGACCACCACTCACCAGTATGATCAAGATCCTGGAAAATAATCAGGGCTTCGTTTTGGGTGATGGTAAACGAGATTTCAGCAACCTCACGTTTTTTAACCAGAATACAGCGCAGGATTTTAATACAAAGCTCAAAACCTCTCCGATTCACTTTCACCAAAAGGCGGATACAATCTATTTAACCACAGTAGGGAAGAGTCTCTATCCACATGATGCACCGGATGGAAACATCCTGAAATTATTTCGAAAAGAAGCAGGTGGGCCTTATCGAAGTGCCAAAGTTTTAATTGACGATCTCCAACGCCCGGTACATGTATCTTATGGAGACCTTGATAACGATGGGTTGGAAGATCTGGTGGTTTGTGAATACGGGAATCTCACCGGGAAACTCTCCTGGTTTAGAAATTTAGGGAATCGGTATCAAAAACAGATACTCAAAGAAAAACCAGGGGCGATCAAATCCGAATTGATTGATTTTGATGGGGATGGGCTAACTGATATTTTGGTTCTGATGGCTCAGGGTGACGAGGGACTGTTTTGGTTCAGAAATCAGGGAGGAGGGTCATTTGAAGAAATTAGACTTCTGTCATTTTTGCCTTTGTATGGATCACAGTACTTTGAATTGCATGATTTTGATAAAGACGGCGATCTGGATATTCTATATGTCTGCGGGGACAATGCCGACCAAACACCCATTCTGAAGGCGTATCATGGGATTTACATCTATCTTAATGATGGAAACAATCAATTCGATCAGCAATATTTTTATCCATTAAATGGAGCTTATAAAGCGATGGCCCGTGACTACGATCTGGATGGTGACCTGGACATTGCAGCCATTTCTTTCTTTCCTGACTATGCCAGATATCCCGAGGAGAGTTTTGTTTACCTGGAGAACCAGGGAGAATGGCAGTATCAGGATTACAGTTTTGAGAATGCTTCTCAGGGTCGTTGGATTGTGATGGATGCTGCGGACATGGATGCTGATGGAGATGTAGATATTGCCCTCGGATCTTTTGTGGCTTTTATTGCTGCGGGGGATACCACAGGGCTTGGACAGCGGTGGATCAGGCAAGGTCCTTCGATGGTGGTGTTGGAGAATACGGTGAGGTAACTGTTCCTGTTACTATTTAGTGTGCGTAGGAGTGTCTGGAGTCTAACGCATATTGCTCACCCATATAGCTTTCATTCAGTGAATATTAGTTGCTCTCATCAAATAATGCGTTATTGTGAGGTGCTATTAAGCTGTTTAGAACAATCAATCTGTTTGATGAGGACAGGGATATAATTGGTATCAAAAAAAAGCCATCCACCTTGCGGCGGATGGCTTTTTTAGTTAAGCTAAATTCAGTTTGTGTTCTGGTAATTAGTAAGGTTTTCCAGTACCCTGAAGCAACCAAGGTTTAGAATACTGACTGTCTTTACCAAGCTGTCCTGAAAATCCAGTGATCTCCAGGTTTTCAATGGCTGAATTTACATTAGTAGTATTGTTATTCAACTCATCGCTTCCATATCCGAATCGGATGGCAGGTACAGGCTGTGCTGCACCAGCCCCAACAGTAAGCGCAGGGAATCCTGTTCTCTTGTAGTCATTCCATGCCTCTGTTGCTGAAGTAAAGGAAGCTACCCACTTCTGAGTGATCACCTGCTCAACAGTTCCATCAAATGGTACTTCTGTAAGGAATGTAGCCAGTTCTGACTCAACACCCCAAACTTCCAGTGAAGCTTCGATTCCAGCCTCATAGTGCGTTTGAGCATCTCCAACAGACCAGCCATTGATGGCCATTTCAGCAAGCGTAAAGTGCATCTCAGCAGCTGAAACCAATCTGGACTGTAACATGTCTCCAGATGAAGCCTGACCATCCATAAATGTTTCGGTCATCATAGAAACATGAATGTTGTGACGTCCCTGACCACCCACCGGGTTGCCATTGTAGATATTTACGTCTGGCAGGAAGATTCCAGCTGGAATACCTACATATTCACTATCATCATAAGTGACGTCAGTTGGATTATAGTGACGTGTGAATGTTTCGGTTTTACCTTGGTAATCAATCCAGTCAGGATATATATCAGTCAATACACCGTCAACTCGCATTTGATCTTCTTCATCTGTTACCAAAAGATCCTGCACCCATCTTACCTGAACAGGAGCAAACCAAACACTGATCCTTGGATCATTGGTAGCGTTCAATTGATCAATCAAAGTAGCACAAGCCTGATATCTTGTAGAGCTTGTTTCATTGTCGTACTGAATTGGCCACTGATCATCAGAACCTCCCGTGTAGTCCATGGTTGCATCCTGACTTGAAGAGGAGATGTATTTTCCGCTAGAAACTACACTTTCTACAATAGACTGTACAGAAGAACTCTTTTCAGAGATTCGAACTGCATATCGGATCAAAAGCGAGTTAGCAAAGCGTTCCCACGCTTCCATGTCCCCACCAAAATACAAGTCTGCATTTCCATCAACGAATGTATCATCGCCCGTTGCAAACAGATCTGCAGCAGCCTGAAGGTCAGCAATCACACCATTGTAGATGGCTTCCTGGGAAGAGAATGTAGGGTATAACGTCCCTTCATCTCCTTGAAGTGCTTCCGAGAATGGAGCATCACCCCAGTAGTCAGCGATCTGACCATAAAGGAAAGCTCTCATCGTAAGACCAACTCCTTCGTGAAAGGTGAATCCTTTCTCTTGTGCATTGGAAATGAGCAGATCATTGTTTCTCAAACGATCATAGTAGCTCGTCCAGTCTCTACCACTCCACTCGTAATAGTTGTGGCTACCCGCCCAACCAGATTTCTGAGTATGTTGCATGGCACCAGCCATTTCATTCAGCCCCATGTTAAGGTAGCTGTCGGCTGTTGGTCCAAGAACCGTGGGCATCAACAGGTTAACGTTACCGTCTTCCAGGTTAATGGCATTCGGGTTCTTATTCAGATCCGTTAGTGTTTCGTCACAGCCTGACAATACCATTGCCGATGCCATGAAAAACGCTCCTATTTTATTAACTATATTTTTCATTTTGATTTCGATTCAGTCTGTTAAAAGTTGAAGTTCATTTTGAAACCAATAGAGTAACTCCAAGGCATTACGTTTTGTCGTTCAAATCCTTGTTTGAATTGACTCGTAGTATTACCCTGTGTACCACCGTTCGCCTGGAATGCTCTTTCCGGGTCGATACCGATTTTAGCAGCATTCCAAAGCATTAAGTTTCTGGTGTAGATAGCAAAGTTGGCTCCTTTACCCAGGTTTGGAACTCTGTATCCAAATGATAACTCCCTCAACTTGATGAATGAAGCATCGAAAGTGATGTTCTTGTTATAGCTCCATGGATAAGTATCTGTGATAGGAGCGAAGATTGTACCAGGACCACCCAGGTTCTCAGTGTACACATCATCAGAATAGTCATCCGGAGTATCTGCTCCAGCTACCTGAACAACACCTGGGATGAAGGCTCCGTCAGTACCGCCATCACCTAGAGTAAATCCACCAGTCTCAGCGGTATGACCACCCACTCTTGGGTATTTACCAATCTGAGGGATGATGTTTTCTTCAGGGTTAGACTTAAGTAATGCCTCAAGTTCACTTTCAGAGTACAATCCTCCGGGGATCAATTGATCGATCTGACGATTCGACCTCCAGTCAGATTCTCCGTATCGGTAAGTGTATGAAACGAATTCACCACCATTTCTCCAGTCAAAGCTTGCACTGATAGTGAATTGCTTATAAGAAATTCTGGTCTGCATTCCAAGCAGGAAGTCAGGGTTGAAGTTTCCAACCTTTTCCCAGTCCTCAACGTCTCTCAATCTGATCCATCCACCACCTTCAAGGATTGGCCACTGATAATACGGTGAGTTAGGATCCTGTACCTGCGCAATACCGTAGCTGTAGATATCTCCGATTTTGTCACCCACAAAAGAGTATGCTCCGGCATTTTCACTCCAGATCTGGATAAAGTCAAGATCTTCAGTCAATTCCTCAACAGTAGTCCTGTTTCTGGTCAGGTTGAAATCAACATCCCATGTGATACCATTTGGATTCTTGATCGGTGTACCACCAAAAGTGAATTCCCATCCTTGACTGTTGATCAGACCAGCATTGATCAGCTTACTGCTGTATCCTGATGATCTTGGAAGAGGTACAGAGAAGATCTGGTTTTCATTGTCCATGGTATAATAAGTACCACTGAATCTTACCCTGTCATTTATCATGCTTAAGTCGACACCAAATTCAATGGATGTATTTTGCTCAGGAACCAAATCAGGGTTTCTCAATGTAGCAGGTACGCTCTGAGTGATCAGACTATTCCATGATCCAAGACCCAGAGATTGCTCTAATTGATATGGGTCAGTGTCATTACCAACCTGAGCCCATCCACCGCGAAGTTTCAACAAGTTGATGGTTTCAGGCAGATCAAAAGTATAGTTAGCCAACCAGCTCAAAGAAGCTGATGGGTAGAAGTAAGACCTGTTAGCTTCAGGTAATGTACTTGACCAGTCATTTCTTCCTGTTACATCTAAATATACCTGTCCGGCATATCCGATAGAAGCCAATCCATATAAACTGTAAATGGCTTTTTCACTCTGGCTGCTACCAACACTAATGTTGTCAAGAGGAATGTTACTTACATTGTACAGACCGGGAACAACCAAACCATTTCTTCGGTCACCGCCTGATCCAACACTTGAGCTGGCACCTTGTCTGTTCATGATGTTACCACCGGCAGAAACGCTAATATCCCAGTCACTGGCAACTTTGTTATAAGACAAAAGGAAGTCTGAGTTTCTTTCCTGGAAGAAAATGTCCTGGAGAGAATAGTGACCCTTGGGCATCCTGTCAGCACTGAATGGAACGATTGATTCTCTGCTTTCATTATAGCTATCCATTGAGTGCCTTACTGTCAAGTCAAGGTCATCAGTGAATTTGTAGTTTAAAGAAACAGTTCCGTAAATTCTATCTCGCTGAAAACCATTAGACATACCATATGCAATGAAGTACGGATTGTCACCACGAGGAGACCTGTTTTGCTGAATACCTTCCTGACCTGGTTCCCAATAATCCTCGAATAGCGCGATATCAATGTAAGAAGACTCATATACAGCCTGCACAGGGTTGTTTCTTCGGTCTCCTGTACTAGGAATATCATTGGAGTTGGTTCTTGCAAGAGTTACATTACCATTGAAGGTAAGATTATCAAACAGCGTGTAATTGATGTTGGTTTTCAAACTGTTGTTATACCTGTCGCTATTTGGCACCATACCCTGCATAGACATGTTAGAGTATGAGATCCTGAAATCAGCGTTTTGGCTTCCACCGGATACAGCTACATTGTTGGTAGAAGTAATACCCGTTTGCAGGAAGTTTTTCATGTTGTCAGGATATGATCTCAACTCAGTAGGTTGATCATATCCGAATTGCTGTGCAACGATCCCGGCATCCAACTCAGGACCACCCCAGTATGCTGATCCTTCATCCAGAGTAGAATTTCTTCCACCATTGGCGTACTTATAGTGAAAGTCAAGATATCTGTATGGTTTCTCAAATAGCGTACTTGAAGATACAGAAACACCAATCTTTTTAGACCTGGAACCAGATTTAGTGGTGATGATGATCACACCATTACCAGCCCTTGTTCCGTAAAGTGCAGCGGCACTTGGGCCTTTCAGTACAGTAACATCAGCAATGTCATCCGGGTTGATGTCGGAGATGGCGTTACCATAATCTACCTGGTTTCCACTGCCATTTTCAGAAACATTGTTCAAAGAGTTACCCATAAATACACCGTCCACAATAAATAGTGGCTGGTTGTCAGTAGTCAAAGAAGAAGCTCCCCGAATGGTAACACTTACTGTTGATCCAGGTCCACTTGTCTGGTTGATCGTTACACCAGCTACTTTACCTGCCAGTGAGTTCAAAACGTTGTCCTGAGATACCTGAGTCAGAGACTCTCCATCCACTTTACCTACATCGTATCCAAGAGACTTTTCATCACGCTCAATACCCAGGGCAGTTACTACAACCTCATTAAGTGAAGTAACATCGGGTGCTAATGTCACATCAATAACAGATCTGTTGTTAAGAGGAACTTCCTGAGTGGTAAAACCAACTGAGCTGATGATCAATGTAGCATCTGCACTGCCAACAACAAGTGAATAGTTACCGTCAAAGTCTGTTACAGTACCATTGGTAGTTCCTTTCTCAACAATGTTTACTCCAGGAAGTCCGGATGGCTCTTCTGCAGAGACAATTTTACCGGTTATTCTGGTTCCCTGAAAGACATTTGTGGGAACAACTTCTGCTTTGACTTCAGCGCGTTTCCTAACAACAATGTTGTTATTTACTGCTCTAAATTCAAGATCAGATTTTTTAGAGATCTCCTTCAGAATTTCCTGTAGGTTATTTCCCTTCTCTAATTGAATTTCTTTATTCAATTCGCTCTTAACCTCATCTTCATAGATGAAATTGTATGCAGTTCGCTCAGAAATTTCATTCATCAATTGAATGACTTTTCCCTCACGAAGATTCAGACTTAGCTTAGTCTCTTCCAGGCCAGGCTGACCTGTAGAAACCGCGTAAGTCGCATTGTAAGCGACAATCGCCAGTAGCACCAGCAACTGCCTTAAAAACTTGGTAAGTTTTGGTTTCATAGTTTAGAATTTAAATTATTAAGCGTTTGTAATTGGATTAAAAAATGGTTCCTTCTGTTTTGTTTTGCCCATATGATTTTAGTTTTTGATGATTATTTTATTGTTTTTGATGGTATACTTTGTGCCTGTAGCAAAAGTCAGGGACTCCAGTACAGACTTGACATTCTCATTTTGATGGATACCCGTAAGAGACTTTTTGTAGATGGATTCATCCTCTATAATCACTTCTACGCCATACCACCTTTCCAGCATTTTCTCAACATCTCTCATAGGTGTGGCATCAAATCTTAAAATCCCTTTTCTCCAGCTCAGTTCTTCCTCGGGATTTACTTCCATGATTTTTATCACCTCGTCTGATGGCGAAAAGATGAGCTTCTGATTCTCAGTCAGCACAACAGGTTTTTGTGTGTCCCTGAATACTACTTTTACCGAACCTGATTCAACAGTGACGGAAAAAACTTCTTCATCATCATATGCTCTGATATTGAAAGATGTCCCTAAGACCTCAACCCGATAATCCTTTACATTAATGGTGAATGGCCTTTCTTCTTCTCTTTTCACATCAAAGTAGGCTTCTCCAATAATCTCTACCTCTCGTCTGGTGCTGTCGAACTTTCTAGGGTATGAGATGCTGCTGACTGCATTGAGGTGTACGAAGCTTCCATCTGCAAGCCTGGTCCGAAACATCCTTTTATTTGGTGTGTTTCTGATGATCAGGGAGTTAGTATTTTCTTCCAGCGTGGTCTCATGACTTTCGCCATCAATGGATGGAAAGACTAACATGATGTAGTATCCGATACTTGTTAAAACCAATAAAGTGGCTGCAATCGAATAATATTTTCTTAAGTTGATGGTTTTAGGCTTTGCATCGTGTAAATAAGATTTTTTTAATGGCTGTAATGGTTGAGGTTCAATCTGCGAATCCTCGAGTTCCTTTAAGAAAAGTGTTTCCAGGTACGCATCATATTTGGCAACTAATTGAGGGTCATCGAGACTCTCCAGAAGTATTTCAAATTCCTCCCGGGAGATCTCGTTGTTTATTAGTTTCTCAAATAATTTTTCAGAATCCATCTGCTTATTTATAAAAGCCTTCACCCTAAATACTTTAAGACTATATTTTCGGGCTACCCTGATAAAAAATATTTGTGTTAAGCATGAAATAATCAGGAGGATAGCAAAGAGTGGGTTCGCAGAGTAAAATATGTGGCTTTCTGATCTTTGAAAGTACGCAGCGATAGCCTGCTGACAGATATCGTTAGTAATATAGTTGTAGAATATAATGCTGTTTACCGGAGACCTCAATTAAAAATAGCCCGATAGTATAATGAAGAATAAACAACTTCTATTGAACCTGATCATTGTGGGAATGACTTTAGGCACCAACTGGGCCATAAGGGGTCAGTTTGGTCATGAACAAGGTGCAGCCTGGGCCGGGGCAGTTGGAGCCATCTGTGTCATTTTAATATCAGGAAGGTCTGATTGGTACAGCAAATTGTTTAAAGCAACAATGGCTGCTGCGATTGGGTGGGGGTTAGGTGGATTGATGAGCTATGGTGTGGTCGTGGGTTATGGAAGGGGCACTGATTTTATCAATGTGTATTATGGCTTATTGATGCTTTTCGTCATTGGAGGGTTGTATGGTTTTGTAGGCGGAGGGTTGTTCGGACTGGTGCTGGCTGATACAAAAGCTAAAAAAGTCAATTGGCTTTCCTTGTTTACCGGATCAGTAGCTAGCGCTATCGTTTGCTATTTCTTCATCATCATTGAATGGGAGTGGTTTATGACCCCACCCAGGTCGGAAGTATGGGCGGCATGTCTGGGGGTAGGACTATTTCTATTGTGGTTCACAAAACATTTTGACTACAAAGCCGCCCTAAGAGTAGCTGTGTTTTCCGGGCTGGGAGGAGGATTTGGATTTGCTTTTGGTGATTTCCTCCAGGTGCTGGGAAATGTATCTGGTATTTCATTCAATTTCTGGAATGTGATGGAGTATTCTCTGGGCTTTTTTGGAGGTATTGGTATGGCGTATGGCACCTTTACTTCCAACTGGGAAGCTTCTGACCAGCTTCAAAGCAAGTCTTCAAATTTGATTCCTATTTTGTTTGTGGTACTGTTTATACCGTTCGTTGTCTGGGATCAGACCTTCAGTATTGATAAGATCCAGGGAATATATACAAAATTAGTATCCGGAGATGTGACTGAAACTGCCTGGATCATTAAAATCGGGGTATTGGCACTTATGCTCTTTTATACAGCTTTTTTTGTGATAAACTATCACCTCAGAAAAGCCAATGCGCTGGTTCAGTATTCAAATAAGGAGGTAAAAACATTCTTCTTTTCTCATTTTGCCCTGTATACATTATTTAGTCTTCTGATAACCGGAGCCCTGGTCAGCACTTACAGAATCGAGCAATATCTCTACATAGTTAATTATGCAATCATTTTGATCGCTATCCCAAGATTACAGCCAGTTTTTAATCCCATCGCTGAAAACAGGCATTGGGGTAGAAACTTCTTACTGCTCCTGTTGGTTATTGCCATTTTGGCTTTCATTGCCATCAGCACGCATGAAGAGATGCCAGACATGCAAAGACGCTTTGAATTTTAAATATTGGATAGCCTTTTCTAATTTCAAGCCAGTAGACTACAAGACTAAACGGACAACTGTAATATGCAAAATATAGCCATTGTGGGTTTCGGCTTTATGGGCATGACCCATGCTGTCAATATCATTAAAAATGATCAGCTCAGGCTGACTGCAATTATTGACAAAGACATTGAAGGTATTGAGCAAAAACTGACTTCTAAAACCGGAAACTTTGCTATAGAAGGTATAGACAAAGATTTACTTGGAACCATCAATAAATATCCTGATATACAAACATGCCTGGACAATGAGGCCATAGAGGCTGTGCATGTATGTGTGCATACTGATCTCCACTATACCATGGCCAAACAGCTTCTTTCAAAGGGATTGCACGTTTTCCTTGAGAAACCAATGACTTTGGATGTGAATGAAGGACAGGAATTAATTGATTTAGCCAATAAGGGTAATTGTGTTTTCATGGTTGGTCACGTGGTGAGATTTATGCCACCCTATCAGCAACTCAAGCAATGGATCGACAATAAAACTTATGGTTCCCTGAAGTTTTTAAGCCTTTCGAGGTTTTCCGGTGTGCCATCCTGGGGACAATGGAAAGAAAAGCAGACCGATTTCGGATCATCTGGAGGTGCATTGTTTGACCTGCTGATCCATGACATTGACATGGTCAATTATCTGTTTGGCCCGCCTGATACCATAGAAAGCACCTCCATGCCCGGATACCTAAGTAACAACGACTATACCTGTGCATTTTGGATCTACAATAAGTTAGAGATCAGGGTGAAGGTAGAAGGCGGCAATGTCTTTCATTCCACTTTTCCTTTTCAGGCAGGGTTTTCAGCCCAATTTGAAGAGGCAAGTATTTTTTATTCTACTTTAACTCCGGAGTCTATTCAGGTGGCGACGCATGATGAGATCACTCATGTGAAGGAAATAGATCATCCGGATGGATTTTATCAAGAGATCGATTATTTCTACGAATGCATCCGTGCGGGCAAAAAACCCGAAATTTGTTTACCGGAATCATCACTCGAAACGATCAAATTGTGTTATCAGCATACAAAAGATATTAAGTAATTACACATGAGCTTACAAACAAAAGAACAATTGGCTATCAATGGTGGGCCAAAGACGATCAAAAAGTCCTTTTCATGGCCCATTTTTGATGAAAGTGATATTCAGGCAGTGCAGGAAGTTGCCCGATCAGGTGCCTGGGGAAACCCGGATTGCAAGGGTTTGGTAGCCGAGTTTGAAAAAGCCTATGCAGCTTACTGCGGAACGAAATATGCCATTTCCTGTGTAAATGGTTCAGTAGCACTTCGTTTGGCATTGATCGCTTGTGAGGTCAAACCTGGTGATGAGGTGATTGTTCCTCCATATACATTCATTGCGAGTGCATCCATCATCCTGGAGGCCAATTGTGTTCCGGTATTTGTTGACATAGAACCGGATACTTATAATCTGGATCCGACAAAAATAGAAGCCGCCATTACTCCACGGACCAGGGCAATCATTCCTGTTCATTTTGCTGGACAGGCGTGTGATATGGATGCTATTATGGCCATTGCCAAAAAACATGGTTTGAGGGTGATAGAAGATGCTGCCCATGCGCATGGCGGTGAATACAAAGGCAAAAAACTGGGAAGTATCGGCGATGCAGGAAGCTTTAGTTTTCAATCCTCAAAAAACCTCACCAGTGGGGAAGGAGGTATTGTTGTTACCAACGATGAAGCACTTTATGACATGATGAACTCCCTTCGCAATGTTGGTCGTATTAAAGGTGGAGTATGGTATGAGCACCATAACCTGGGCTGTAACTATAGGATCACACAACTTCAGGCTGCCTTGTTGATGAAACAGCTTGAAAGGCTTGAGGATCAAACCCAACGAAGAGATGATAACGGACAATACCTCAATAGCTTGCTCAGCGGTATTGAAGGGATAGAACCCTTAAAAAGAGGGAAGGGCGAAACACTTCATACCTATCATATTTATATCTTCAAATACGATAAATCAAAATTCAATGACCTACCCAAAAAAGAGTTTGCGGATATGCTGGCTGCGGAGGGTGTTCCTTCCTTTATGGGCTATCCCGAGCCGCTTTATAAGCAGCCTCTGTTTCAGAAAAAGAACTTCCTATGTTATGCAATTCCGGAGGAGGTAGATTATACCCATGTTTCATGTCCGGAAAGCGAAAAAGCTTGCTATGAAGATGCAGTCTGGATCATGCAACATGCGATGTTGGGAACCAAAGAAGATATGGACTTAATAGCTGCTGCCATTCATAAAATTCAGGAAGCCATAAATAATTAACAGGGACAGTCAATAAAGGAGTCATGATGAAAGTACTATATCCTTTACATGGCATCGTAACGGTGCTCAACACTCCCTTTACACATAACGACACAGTTGACCTTGAGGCCTTAGCCCATCATGTGAAGATAGCCCTTGATGCTGGTGTGGCAGGGTTTTTAGTGCCTGCCATGGCCTCCGAAGTAAAGAAACTTACCCATCCTGAAAAATTGGGGATGGTGGAAAAGGTGTTGGAAGTTGTGAACAATGCAGTCCCGGTCTTTGCGGGGACTGCAGATGTGGACATTCAAACTTCAGGAAAAATGATCCAGGCCTATCAGGCACTTGGGTGCCGACATTTTTTGGTCCAGCTCCCTTTTCAGGAGCCTGATCAATTCAAAGGGGACTTCATGAAATTAATGGATCATGATCCTGAAGTGGTCATGTTACAGGATTGGGATCCGAATGGCTATGGGCTTCCTGATGAGCTGATCCTGGAGTTATTCAATCAGGTTCCTGCTTTCAGGTGTCTGAAGGTTGAAACAGTACCTGCCGGAGTCAAATATTCGAGCATGCTGCGTCAAACAAATGGCCGGTTGAATGTCAGTGGAGGATGGGCTGTCTCCCAAATGCCCGAAGCCCTGGAGCGGGGGGTACATGCCTTTATGCCCACTGGCATGCATCAGATTTACACCAGGATATTTAGTGACTTTAAGGAAGGAAAAATTGATCTGTCGAAAGCGCTTTTCAATGAGCTATTGCCAGTACTCGCATTCTCCAATCAACACCTGGATATCTCCATCCATTTTTTTAAACGTTTACTATGGAAGCAGGGTGTTTATCCTACGCCTCGGGTGAGGGAACCCATACTCGATTTCGATACTATCCACCAAAAGATCGCGGATGAATTGATCGATTTTGTTATGAAGAAAGAAGGTCAGATTCAGGGATTGATGTAAACCTCTCTCCCTGGTCTGTCTGACAGACCACTCATCACCTTCCTCTTATTAGACCAAATCAGTTATTAAATGAGATGAATTAATAGCCTGACAGATCATTTTGGGGGTATATTAAGCAACTAATAAATTAAAATTCAATGCTTAGATCCTATCGAATTACTGGCAGCGTGTTAGCCTTTTTTATTCTTACAGCTCTTTCAATGGGCGTTTTTGCTCAATCCTCCGAAAAGTTTTGGAAGCCCATAGCAGATGAAGTTTACCTCCAGGAAGTTTCGAAGAAAATTCCTTTTGATCAGCCAATTTCAAGTATAGGCGTCTGGAAGGATCAGGTCTTTGCTGTGGTAGGACCGCAGATATATTCTTTGAATAATGATCAGCTTGAGTTAGCCAAGAAAGCTCCTCAGAATGTCAACAGGTTGATCTCCCTGAATGGTGAGCTGTGGGCCTTGACTGGCGATGGATTATCCCGGTATACCGGAAAGTCATGGGAAAAAGTATCTGATCTGTTGATTGTTGACCTGTGTACTCATTTAGGTGCGTTGCATGCCGCCACAGTCGAGGATATATACAGGTTGGAAGGCAATAAGTTGGTTTCGATCAAACCTGAAGGGGGATATCTCAATAGTGACATTACCACATTGATGGAGGATGGCACACAGGTCCATACAGACCCTGTAAGGTTAGGACCGATCAGTAGGATAGACTCGTACAGCGGTACTTTACATGTTTTACGCAGAAATGAGCTTGTTCAGTTTGACGGACATATTGTAAACACAGATTTTATTGATTGGGGGCATCTCCCTTACGGAAAAACCAATGATCTATTGAGCTTTGGCAGCAAATTATATATCAGCACTGACAAAGGGCTGGGAGAGTTGCGTGGCGCAAACCTCGAGGTGATCAAAGGAGAGGATGGCCTACCTGTTGAAAATACAACTTCTCTGACGCGAGGCTTCGACAATGATCTTTGGGTTGGTACAGCCAGAGGTGCAGTCAGGAAGATTGGTGATGAATGGCATTATTTCGGTGCAGATCATTGGTTGCCAAACAACAAGGTAAATGAGATCACTGTTTCAGGAAAGCAGGTTTATCTCGCTACAGATGGAGGTATAGGAGTGATCAGCTATGAACCCTATACACTACAAAAAAAGGCAAACTATTATGAACGTCATATTCATGAGTGGGGACATAAGAGACTAGGATTTATTCAGTCCTTGAACAAAAGTGATGGAGAATGGATTCGGTCTGTGAGCGATAATGACGGAGCCCATACAGCTACGTATCTGGCAGCTATGACATTCAAGTATAAAGTAACCGGTGATGAAACGGCCCGACAGGAAGCCATAGATGCACTCAAAGCCCTGGTCTGGTTAGAGCGTATTACTCCAATTGACGGATTTTTTGCCAGGGCCATTTATTCTAAAGATGGAGATAAGGGGGGACTAAGCCGACATGGCTCCGGAGGTCTTCCGGCCAAATGGTATGAAACTAAGGATGGTAAATTTTACTGGAAAGGGGATACCTCAAGCGATGAGGTGATTGCTCATTTTTATGCTGTCTCACTATTTCATGACTTGATTGCTGAAGGAGAAGAAAAAGAGTTAGCTAAGGAGCATTTGGTGAGGATTGCACGCTATATCATGGAAAATAATTGGGTCTTGATAGATATGGATGGAAAGCCAACACGCTGGGGAAGGTGGAACCCAGAGTACCTTCTAAGACCTTATGGGTACAATGACCGGGGTGTCAATGGATTGGAAGCGCTGGCGTTCACTCAGGCTGCCTATAAGTTATCCGGAGATGAAGACTTTAAAGAAGGCTTTGAAGAATTGGTCGACCTGGGTTATTTGACCAACACACTTAGGCAGAAAAACACATTTCCTCCTTCTACGCTGGCGCCCTGGGATGATAACCTGGCATTTGAAGCATACAATACCATCTTAAGGTATACTGACGATCCTGAGACCCGGTCGTTTCTGTTGAGAAGTCTGGAAAGAACATATGAAATCAAGCGTATGGAGCATGTTCCCTGGTTCAATTACACTTATGGTGCTTACACAAACAATGATTTTGACAATGAGCAATGCGTGAAACACCTGAGGGCCTGGACCCTGGATTGCGTGGTTCATAAGTTTCACAACTCTCACCGGGATGATCTTTATGTGGAAGAAGGGTATAAGTCCTATGAAGGTGGTGTAAAAGCTATCTCACCTCGGGAATCAGCTGTGATGAGAGGTAGCCGGCCTGCCACTGTATTGGATGGGGGTTCCGGAGCTCAGGTCATGGAACCGACCGGGTTTTTACGTGATTACTGGATGGGGAGATATTATGGATTTATAAAGGCTCCTATAACTACAGAGGAGGATTTACTTACCGTAGAATCAAGAAAAGGACAATTCGGAGCAGCCCCGTACAAAGGACCCGGGAGACCTGAGTTTTAATTCAATACCAGCGATTTGTACTTCCGGATATTGCACGCTTAAAGTTGGAAGATATAGTATAACGCTGTTGTCCGATTGAAAACTAGTATTTTGGCTTTGCTTTTGTTAATTTTATAATTATACCGGTAGCATCGAGGTTATTGTTGATAAAATCTAAATTCAGGTTAAAGTTTCATTTATACCAATGAGCGATACAATCTGTCAATTATCGAAAAGTACTCCCTTGATAAACGGAAATAGTTCAATTTCGAACCATTGATTACTTTTTTTAAAATATATGGAAGACGTGTTAGCCAAAGAAGATAAGTCCAATATGGAAAAACGATTTGCCAGGAAAGTATTGGCGATCGTTGAAAACGATGCTGTAGAAGCTTCGATTAAAAAGGCACTTTCCGGTGATCAGTATGATTTAATTATAGAGAAATCTGGGTTTAAGGGGAGTATTACAGCTAAAAAGGAGCACCCTGATATCATCATTTGTGATTTTGACTTGACTGATATCTCGGCTAGAGAGATACTGGAGGATTTGGGTAATCACGGGCTACTCACCTTTTCTCCATTCATATTTTTAATAGGGGATGACTGGGATAAACGGTCCTCAACAGTCATGGATACGGATATGGATGCCATTATCAGGCATGCTATCATTGAGGAGGAATTGGATTCTGTGATTAATCAGGCCATCTCTGATAAACTTAACCAGATCGATGAATTGAATCAGGTTCAACATGAATTCAACGAGTCGTTTATTCACAAAGATCAGCAGTCTGACGAATCCCCAGAAGATATGAAGAAACGTCTTTTGATTATTCAAAGATTGTTTCCACTCATCAAACTGGGTAGAATGTCGTTGGATGCCGGAATTGAGATTCTCGATGAAGCTGTAGCTGGTTTGGATGATAAGATCATGGGAGCAAATAAGTTCATCAATATTGGTAGAGGGATTGAGAAGAACCAGAGTGCTATCGGGGCTCAGCTCAATAACATTTGGTTGATAGATGATGATCCTGCGCAAAATCTATTGAATCGTATTCTGCTTAAAAAGAGCAATCCTGGCTGGAACATCAGTGAGTTCAATGATGCCAACAGAGCATTTCAAACATTGTCAGTAAGAAAGCCTGACCTGGTATTTTTGGATATCAATATGCCGGGAATGAGTGGATTCGAATTTCTGAAAAAGCTTACTGTCAACAAGATAAAACTGAACGTGATCATGCTCAGCTCATCTATCTCCGTTTCTGAGATTAAAGAATCATTCAACTTCGATCAGGTGGTCAACTATTTGACAAAGCCTATGGAGAGAGATAAGGTGAACAGCTTATTGAAGTCTGTGATTAGTCAATAAAGGCAAACGTTTATTTTTCCTTTTCAACCAGGTATTTTCTTCGGTATTCTGTTGGGGTACAGCCTTTGATCTGCTTAAACTGCTGAGCGATATTTTTACTGTCGTTGAGACCCAGATCCACCGCTATTTCAAATATTGAACTATCGGTTTCCAGAAGCTTTTGAGTAAACCTTTCAATCCTCAGGTTGAAAATATATTCATATACTGGCAGACCAGTCACTTTTTGGAATCTGATCTCCAATGACCTTCTGGACAATGGAACCTGTGTGAGCACATCACTCACCTTCATGTTCTTTTCGATGTTGTTGTGGATATACTTGAGTGCCATTCCAATGTATTTGTCCTTGGCAGCATATATATCCGTTGAGTTTCTGGTGACTACCTGGGTAGGCTCAACCACAATGTCATAAAATTCCTGGTTCTTTGTTTTGATCATGGTATGCAACAACCGGGCAGCTTCGTAACCTCCTTTTTCAATGTCCAGCGCTACGCTCGACAAGGGAGGATCAGATAGGTTACATAACATTTCATCATTATCCACTCCTAAAACTGCTACTTCCTCAGGGATCCTGATATTTGAGACCCGGCAGGCCTCAGTGATATGCATACCCTGGTTGTCATCACATGCCATAAGAGCAATGGGTTTGGGCAGTGATTTGAGCCATTTACTCAGCGCAGAGGGTTTGTAATACCACAATTCTCTGTATTTAAAGCGTCTGTTATGTTCAAATTGATGGACCTCAAGACCTTCTTCATTCACACGGCTTTCGAAACCCTGTAGACGTTCCCTGGACCAAACAATGTTTTTGAAGCCATAAAAGGCAAAGTTTCTAAATCCTTTCCTGAGAAAATATTCGGCTCCCATACGACCAGTGCCAAGATAATCTCCGGTGATATTTGGTATATTTTTCTGTCTTTCTTTAAAGTCCTGTGCAACAACCGCTATTCCGGCATCCATCAGCTTTTCCACATGAGAATCGGAATAAAACTGACCTATTATGCCATTGGCATCCCAGTCTTTGGCCCACTTTAAAATGCCCTCCACACCATTTTTTTCCCTGTAATAGCCTGGCATTCTGCAGAATACCCAGGGTCCGTATTTATGGGAGTATTTCGTGATCCCCTTCAACAAGCTGGTGCCATATTCTTCACCAAAGTCAGTTAAGAGAATTATCTTGATCATTGCAGCCTTAAATTACAACTATTCCCCTTTAAATAGGTCTTTTAGGCTATTTATTGTCTTGTTTGCGATGATCGGCTTGGCCCAAAATGAAATACTCAATACATAGCCGAGGGT
This sequence comes from Cyclobacteriaceae bacterium, assembly GCA_965228595.1. Taxonomy (GTDB): domain Bacteria; phylum Bacteroidota; class Bacteroidia; order Cytophagales; family Cyclobacteriaceae; genus UBA7330. The sequence goes on from OZ245828.1 coordinate 4,254,862, forward strand.
AATAAAAACAAAGGTCATACCCAGTTTTAAAGAAAACAGATCGCTGAGTCCACCGATCAGGATCTGAACAATCGCCCCACCTGCAATCCCTGTCATGAGGATGCCTGCAAATGATCCGTGGTGTTCAGAAACGGAATTAAGCCCAAGGGATACGATGGAGGGATACATCACGGACATGAAAAATCCTGATATCGGGAATGCCCATATAGAGATCTCCGGACTACCAAAAAGGCCAAAGAAGACACAAATAATGGTTAGTATGGTGAACCATCTGAGAACCAGCTTGCTATCAAATAGCTTCATGAATAACAACCCGAAGACTCCTCCAATGGTCATCAATCCCCAATAATAAGAGACTGCACTTGCACCGCTCGTATCAGGATCAAAGCCGTGGTAAACACTTAGAAATTTCGACATCCAATAAGAGATACCCTGCTCTGAGCCGACATAACAAAATATGCCCAGGAAATACAGAATCACATATTTGTTTTTGAAAAGCGCTAAATAGCTATCCCGGCTTCCAACTTTTTCATCTTCTTTTAATTCTACCTTAGGAAACCTGATAAAAAAGATCAAAGCGACCATTAGGAGGCTGATCAGTGCAAATACCCAATAAACCGACACCCATGACATATCGGTGGAAACCAATTGACTCATGAGTCCAATAAATGGTTTTTCAGTTGCTCCCTGATTGATGTTGATGACCAGATAAGTATACATCAATGGGCTGATAAAGGATGCTAAACCAAAAATCAATTGAGCCATCACGGAATTAAAAGCAAAATTCTCTTCGCCACCTGATACTCTAAGCAGCGGATTGATCACAACCTGAAGCGCAGCCATCCCGGCACCAATGGTGAAGAGAGAAGCGACAAAGACACCAAAAGTTGGCACAAGTGCAAATAACAATGATCCTGAAAAAGCTGTAATGAATGCGATGATCATCATGGCCTTCTCACCTAATTTTTCAACCAGTAAACCAGAAGGTATGGACATGACCCCATATGCGATGAAAAAGGCAAAAGGCAGAAAGCCTGCCATGGTCTCTGTGAGGGTGTAACTTGCTGATATATTGGGATTTAAGGCTCCCAGGATATTGGTTAGGAAGGAAACAACAAAGAATGTAAGAAGTATTAGCGTGACAATTAGATAATTTCTTTTCATAAGGCTGTTTTATACCGGTTGTTTAATGCTGAACAGGTGTTTCATGTTGCTGGATCACTAAGGCAGCAGCTCCCAACATAGAAGCATTCTCGATTTCAGAAAGACAAATTTTAAGTTTATCCACAGATTTAGGAAAATACGAAGTATTCAGTGACTCGTACATTTTTTCCTTAAAGTACGGATATGCAGCGGATATTGAGCCCCCCAGAATGATGATTTCGGGATCATAGGCATACATCACTGACTTCAGTGCAATCCCCATATTGTGCCCAAATTGATCCCAAAGTTTCAATGCATCTGCATCGTTCTTCTCGGCTTTTAAAAAGGTGTCATAGGCAGTAGTCTGGTGAATCTTTTCGAAGAAGTTGGAGCTGCAATAATACTCAAGGTCCTTGTCTTTGAACGGGAGATAACCAATTTCACCTGCACCACAGTTTACCCCATTGAAAAGGGTACCATTCAGGATGATCCCACCTCCCAGACCGGTCCCGATGGTTATGCCAACAATGTTGTTGTGATTTTTTCCTGCGCCAAAGTATTTTTCTCCAAGTACAAAACAGTTTGAATCATTGTTGATAAATACTGGCACATCAAACTCTTTTTCCAAAATATCTTTTAGATGCACTTCCTTCCAGGAAGGAATATTTACCACATCAAATACAATACCCTGTTCCCGATCGACCACGGAGGGAACACCTATTCCTATTCCACATACTTCAGGGTTGTATATGGACTCAATGAGTTGTGTTAATTGCTTAAGCGTACTTTCAAGACTATGCTTGTTTTTTAGATTGATCTTTTTGATCTCCACGACCTTCTGGTCGTGTATCAGTCCGGCACGGATGTTGGTCCCACCCAAATCGACTCCGATTTTCATCATGGATTAAAATAATGTTATAAACCTCTAACGCTAATAATACGCTGATATACAATATGGTACTATCGCAATTTGCGAATTATTTACCCGATGTTGCGAAAAGGTTATTAAAGAGGCCTGGTGATTCATGAAGCCCAATTTACTTAGATTTTGAATCAGAAGTGAGGCCTGTAGCCTGAAAGGTCAGTTTTGAAGTATATTTTAAGACACCTATTAAGTTCATAAACATGACACCACAAGCTAACCGGTTGATCTCCCTGGATGCCATGCGTGGGTTTACCATTGCAGCGATGATTCTGGTAAATTTCCCAGGTAACGAAGATTTTGTTTATGCTCCACTAAAACATTCCGTGTGGAACGGACTGACGCCAACAGACATTATTGCACCTTTTTTCCTGTTTATTGTCGGTGTTTCCATTGCTTTGGCATACACCAAACGACTAAAGCAGCAGGTGCCTAAAGGTGACATGTACAAAAAGATAGTCATCAGGTCGTTCAAGATCTTTGCAATCGGGATCTTACTCAATCTCTTATGGGATTTCAACTTCGCTGAGCTCAGGTGGACAGGTACGTTACCGAGAATTGCCATCGTATTTCTGGCTTGTGCCATCCTGTTTCTAAATACTGACTGGAAAAAACAAGCCTGGATCGGAGGAGGTGTTCTTGTTGCCTACTGGTTGGCCATGACCTTGATCCCAACACCTGGTGTTGGGAAGGTGATGCTGGAGCCTGGTGTGAACCTGGCAGCCTGGATAGATAGCAAGTTCCTACCCGGCACGATGTGGCAGGGCACATGGGATCCGGAAGGTATATTGAGTACTTTTCCAGCCATTGTGTCGGGTATCACTGGCATGTTAGCAGGCGTACTTATTTTGAATGATAAATCGAGAGAGGAGCAGGTAATTCATCTGATGGTGATTGGGTTTTTTATGGCCATTGCCGGTTATGTGTGGGGACTTACGTTCCCCGTTAATGAAAATATCTGGACGAGCTCTTTTGTGCTGGTTACTTCCGGATTCGCATTTCTTGCGCTTGGAGTATCCATCTATGTGGTAGATATGAAAGGCTATACACAAGGCACAAAGTTTGGGATCATCTATGGTGCTAATGCCATCACGGCCTATGTCATGGGTGATATTTTTGCAGCTATTTTTTATGGAATCAATTATGGCAGTGAAACGCTGAATATACACTTTTTTAATGCTTTCACCTCAATAGGTTTAGGAGAAAAGTTCACCGGGATGATCTATTCGCTTATATATGTTTTCTTTGTATTCATCCCCACATGGATTCTGTATAAGAGAAAAATCTTTATCAAACTTTAGCTATTCAAATTTAAAATAATAACAGCCTGCAAATAACTTTCACCCCATCTCATGCATAACCTATTCACTCCACTGCTCAGGATCCCACTTGTTATACTTATGTTAATAGGTGTGACCTCAGGCTGTCAGCCACCCAAACCACAGCTTGACAGTGTGTTTAAATTCGCCAAAGCCAATAAGGAGGATCTCCGGTTGAGCGTGTACATCACAGCACACACTGTGGAGCGACTGCTTGGCCAGAAGGAGGGTCTGAGAGAAGCTACCTCTCTGATGATGGCCAATGGCATCACCAAGGTTTACCTGGAAGTTTACAGGAGCGGATTGGTAGTGGCTCCGGAGCTACTATCCAATGTGGCAGACTACTTTTCGCAGCAGGATTTTGAGGTTGTTGGTGGTATTGCCACAGTGCCCGGAAGGGAGTTTGGCGTGAGGCAGGAAGGACCACTGGGTTGGTTTAACTGGCAAAATGAAAAAACGCAAAGAGCATTGAGAAAGGTGATGGTCGATGTAGCTCCGATCTTTGATACTTTCATCGTAGATGATTTTTTGTGCACCAGTGACACCAGTGTGGAGTCGAAAAGTGCAAAAGGAGCACAGGAATGGTCAGAATATAGAAGGTCCCTCTTGACTGAGCTTGCTACTTCTATCTTTATAGCACCTGCAAAGTCGGTAAATCCGGATATCGAAATGATCATCAAATACCCACAGTGGTATGACCGGTTTCATCTGTTTGGGTATGATGTGGAAAGTGGACCCCGGTTGTTTGACATGGTTTGGGTAGGAACGGAGACGCGGGGACAGTATACCCAGCGATTTGGATTTGTACAGCCCTATGAAGGGTTTATTAATTATCGCTGGATCAGTTCACTTTCCGGCGACAAGATCGGGGGAGCCTGGTTTGACCATGGCGATTGCGATGCATTGGATTTTATTGAACAGGCCTATCAGACCGTGTTGGCTGGTGCTAATGAAATCGTCATATTTAATTACGACAGTTTTGTGAATGGCCATCCGGGACATCACCATTTAAGAATGGACCTTGAAAAGCTTGTTAAGCTCGCCAAAACGGTAAAAAACAACCCCGTCATAGGCATCCCGTCCTACAAACCACCTCATAGCGATGCAGGGGGTGATCTGTATGTGATGGATTTTATTGGTATGCTGGGGGTTCCTATTATACCAGTAAGCAAGTATCCCGAAGATGCCAAAACCCTTTTCCTTCCGACTCAGGCAGCTACTGATGTGGGTATCGTTGAAAAAGTGACCAGATCCATTGAAGGTGGTACCAGGATTATTATGACAGCAGGTTTTTTAGCACAAGTGGATGATAAGGGCGTTTTATCAAAACTGGCGGGGTTAAACAGACCCACAATCGATCCTTTCAAGACTAGCCAGCTGCTGGTTGAAGGAAATAGCATTGAACCAGAGCTTCCACTGGAGTTGGAAGCAAGACTTTCGGTATCCGAAGCAGAAACGTTATTGTCAGTGGTTGAGAATAAAGTCTCCATTCCTTACCTGACTGAGAACAACAATATCTATGTGCTGAATTCCCACACTTTTTCGCAAGCTGATTTTGATGCGGTCGGAGAAGTTTTGTTGAGTCCGAGACCACTTGGGATATTGGAGGTACCTGATGAATGGGCAAACGTTATCAGGAGAATCTTTAACGATCAGTTACCCTATGAAATGCAAGCTCCCTCAAGGGTTACTTCACAGCCACTGTCTAATGGAGATGTCATTATCCACAATTACAAGAAAGAACCTGTCGAAATACAATTATCTGGTTTTGAATATGCGGATATTGATGGGTTTACTGGGAAATCACTCAACATGAAAGGAATCCTCAAAGTCGAACCTCGTTCCAGAATTTGGTTATTTCCCAAAATAGATCAATAGTTTTTATTCCTCACCTTTTCTGGTTGCGAAAACATTTGCGCAGTGATATCCAGAAAGATTGATATCATTACAGGTTAGTTTTACCATTAACTTAACCGTGTAATGTTTAAATCAACCCTTTATTCCCTGCTTCTTTACGTTGTGCTATCAGGATGCACAAACCAAACAGGCAACGCACCTGCCTACTGGCCCCAATCTTCAGGTCCTAATGGTACCTGGAAAATAACCACCAAACAGGATTTCCCGGCGCAGTTTAGTGTTAGGACCCATGAGAACATCCTGTGGACAATGGACCTGCCTGAGGTTGGGCAGGGAGGGATAACTGTTTGGGGAGATAAGATCTTCCTTACGGTGATGGAACCATTATTTGAGGTGCCCGACAAGGAGGGACTCCTGACAAATTCGATACTGGCATTATGTATCGATGCTGCTCAAAAGAAGATCTTGTGGCAAAAACCATTGAAAGGCGTATCCAAAAGCCCCTATTTTTATGGTTTCAGTGATTCTACTACTCCCGCACCTGTCACGGATGGCACTTATGTGTGGTTTTTCAATGCCAGTGGAAAACTGGCTTGCTTTGATATGGAGGGTAATCAAATCTGGGAACGAGATTGGGAGCCTGTTGAAGAGCTGGATGGCGTACATTTCCCATTCAACAAGCAATTTGAGCCCATCCTTCAAGGTGATTTACTGATCAACATGGAAACCTATTGGAAGAAAGACGGCCAAAGGGTTTATGGCTGGAACTATCTATACGCACTGGATAAAAAGACAGGGGAAGTGGTTTGGATCTCAGAGGATGCGTTGACGCATTATGACACGCCGGGCTTTAATATCACTGAAGGTGGGACGCCTGCCATGCTGATCGCCAGAGGTGCTCATCATCAAGTACCTGAGTCACCCAAAGGCTATAGCTTGATCAACCTGAAAACAGGAAAGTCCATCTGGAGATATGAAACTGATGAGGGGATGGCATTATACAACTCTACCTGGACGCCGGAGATTGCACTGTGGTTTACCGAGCAGGAAAATATGGTGCATAAGATCAACGCAAAGACAGGTGAACTAATCGAAAAATTATCCCTGACGGCTGATGTAAAACTCAGTGCATATGATACGATAACCTGTTCATATAAGAAGAAGGAAAGTCTCAACCTTGGAGATTCATCCGTGGTATTTCCAGCCTGGTATTCTAATATCATTGTCGGTGATTATTGCTATTTCATGTGTTTCAAGAAAGACAATCGTAGGGTATATAACGAGCCTGAATATGCGTATGGAAGGCTTAATCTAAATACCGGTCTGGTAGAATATCTTGAGGTGCCCGTGCAATATGAAATAAAAGGTGGCGATAAGAAGTTTATTTGGCACGAAGACCTGAAGACGGAGACTAAAAACATTCGGGGGCTGGACATTGCCCAGGATCAGCGATCCAAACGTGATGGTTGGGTCTGGAATTTTAATCCCAATCCAATACTCATCAATGAAAAGCTTTTTTACACGACCATGTCTGGTGTAGTCTATTGCTTCGATACTTCCAAAGAAGTCTTTGATGGGAACAGTTTGATTGGTGTAAGTGATCTCGGACCAAAAGGAAAGACATGGACATTAAGCACGCCATCATTTTCTGAAGGGAGCATATATCACAAGACGAGTAAGCAGCTGATTTGTATAGGGACTACACAATAGAAAACCCAGAAATTGAATTGAAGATGAGTAAGTGGATTTCGTTTTTTACTGTTGCTATCACTTTCCTTTTTTCCTCATGCCATACCTCAGCTGATCAGCCAAAAGCACCCAACATCATCATCATCTACAGCGATGACCAGGGCTATGGGGATGTTAGCTATTTGAATCCCGAGGCAAAATTTCAGACACCCAACATGGATAAAATAGCCCGTGAAGGTGTGGTTTTTACTGATGGACATAGCAGCGATGCGGTATGTACTCCTTCCCGATATTCGCTGCTGACCGGAAGATACAGTTGGAGGACATCATTGAAAAAAGGCGTGCTTGAGGCAGACGGACCCTGTCTTATTGAAGCAGGCCGGATGACCATTGCTTCTCTGCTAAAAGCCAATGGATACAATACAGCGATGGTGGGTAAATGGCACCTGCAAATGGAATTTCAGGGTGAGCGGGGTGTAAACCGCGACTGGTCGCAACCTTTCACGCAAGGTCCCATTGAGCATGGGTTTGAGTATTTCTTTGGGATCCCGGCGTCGATGAATTATGGGATCCTCACCTGGTTAGAAAATGACCGGGTCCTGGATCCTCCGGTGCTTTGGACAAAGAAAAAACCGGACCCCAGTGACCGCTCCTATGGGGATGCAGTGAATCCTAACGCCTATCGAATGACTCCACCCTATGAAAGTGAGCCCGGAGAAGGGGGAGGATGGATAGAAGTTGCTCCATCTTTCAATGATGAGTTGGTATTGGAAACCTTTGCAGCCAAAGCCGTCGAATTCATTGATCAGGCGACTAAAGATGAAAGACCGTTCTTCCTTTACCTGCCACTGACAAGTCCTCATTTACCGCATTGTACCCATCCGGATTTCAGAGGGCGAAGCGAATGTGGTAATTATGGTGACTTCATGGAGGAAACCGATTACCGGGTGGGGCAGGTGTTGGATGCTTTAGAAGCCAATGACATTGAAAAGAATACCCTGGTCATATTTAGCTCCGACAATGGAGCGGAAACGAATTATGTGTATCAGCGGGACACCTACAATCACTACAGTAGTTTACATTTCAAGGGAGGAAAAAGAGATATCTACGAAGGTGGACATCGGGTGCCCTTCTTAATGCGCTGGCCGGATAGGATACAGGCTGGGAGCACGGTAGATACCCCGGTTTGTCAGACGGACTATTTGGCTACTATTGCTGATATTATCGGGGCAGAGGTCCCAGAAAATGCTGCTGAAGATAGCTACAGCCTGTTGCCTTATATGTCCGGAGAAGTGGAGGTAGAAGAGAAAAGAGGACCAGTCATTCATCATTCGGCTTCCGGCCATTTTGCCATTACTGACGGAAAATGGAAACTCAACATGCTTCGTGGTTCAGGAGGATCGTTGGCACCCAGATTTATAGACAGACAATCTGGAGAAGCACCCTATGAACTTTATGATCTGGAAAGTGATCCGGGCGAGACTACCAATCTGTACTTTGAGCATCCGGAGGTGGTTGAGTCTCTTGAGAAGAAAATCACTAACATTATTCAAAATGGACGGTCTACACCCGGAGAACCACAAGATTTTGTAAGATCAAACTGGAATCAGCTCACCTGGATGGGTTTATCTGAGTAAAATGAGTCATCGTTTAATAAAGCATGCATTTTCCCCGGTCAAGTATGCGCTTTCCCCTTTGAAGTATGCACTTTCCCTCGCTGAGTATGTATTTTCCCTTTACAAGTATGCACTTTCTCCTTTGAAGTATGCGCTTTCCCTCATTGAGTATGCGTTTTCCCCTCCTGAGTATGCATTTTCCCTCTTAAAGTATGGACTTTCCCCGGTCAAGTATGCATTTTCCCGCATGGAGTATGAGTTTTCCCCTTCCGGGTATGTATTTTCCCTCATTCGAGGTTATATACAATGCTGAAAACATTGTGAAACCGGGCTCAAGGGAGGTGAATTACTTTGCTTAGAAGTCATCGTTGGAGTTTTCACCAACGATAGATAGAAACTACCATTACATGTTGGTGAAAACACCAACATGGGCCTGGGAGTAAAATTTAAGGCTCCCAGATCGTGGCGGCGATGTACCTTTCGGGCTTGAGCTTGTCTTCAAAATAGTACATCGTCACGACTTTTCCATCGGGTCTTTGTACAGATCTCACATAGCCAATGTCTCTGCCTGCGCCATCGTCCCGCAAGACAATTTCATCCGACCAGGTCTTGCCATTATCGTCACTGATTTTGGCAGCTATTCTGTATGGTTCAGCACGAACCCCATAGGTCAGGCAGAGCCTGCCGTCTTTAAGTTTTATCAGGCTGGGTGGGTTTCCTTCACCCAGGTCCTCAACCGGAGGGGGAAGGAGTGTCCAGGTTTTCCCCGCATCAAGCGATCTCCAGGCATCAATCCAGCGTTGATCTCCTTCGCGTCGTCTGATCGTCGTAAGATATTCGGTATCGGATAGCTTTACTGTGGATGGCATAATGCCAAATCCTTCAGGTTCAGGGCCGATCATCCCTACCATCTCCCAGGTGAGTCCGCCATCTTCGGTAATGGCACAGAAAGGCCGTCCTTCGTGGTTATCCTCCTTAGACATCGATTGAAAGATCATGCATCGTTTTTCATCCAGCACGATGTAATCTGTCCTGGCCAGGATATTAGTTTTGCCGGATACCTCCAGGTTGAATGGACCTTTCCATGTATGCCCCCGGTCATAAGAGTAATAGAGCAGAGAAGGCCCGGTGTTGTAATTGAGAAACCTCAATGTCATGGCGAAATCCGGATGAGTGAAGTTGATCGGTTCTTCCAGATCCACAGGCTCAACCCGATGGTCGTACTTCGGTTCCACACCATGAAGTGAAGTGCCCCGGGCAACCAATCTACCTTCTGGTGAGGGGTCCTCGATTTGCCAGGAATTCCCACCATCCAGGCTTCTGGCTAATAAGGTTATCTCTTCCTTCTCGCGATCAATATTGTGTCTTGTCTCACCAAGGTCTTTATGATAGCCTTTGTCGAAACCCACCAGGAGTTCATCACCCCAGCTCCAGACCCCGAAGTTTGCGGGCCAACCACTGAACATCCCTTCTTCATAGGATATCACTACATGCTTTTCAATTTTAGAATTCTGGTTCTGGTTTTTACTACCGGAGGGAGCACAGGCAAAAACTGCCAGACTTAAAGTTAGAAGAAGATAATTTTTCATTATTTACTTAGGTCTTTATAGTACAGGTCTTTGGCTTCGATCATCATACCGGGATTGTGGCACTGGAGGGAAAAGTATCCTTTCTTGTACTCATCATCTGTATATTCCATCACGAGCTCATCATTGATCCATATCTTGATGTCCTGACCAACTGCCCGCACACGCATGGTAAACCACTCATCGTCTTTGGTGATAAGCCTGGTGGCTTTGCCGGTCGGTGCACCAGGTTTCCAGAGCCATCCCGTATGAGCTTCCTGGTTGTGACAGATCTGGGCCTCGTAACCACGGGGATAACCATCCGGATTGTCAGCAGGAGGGTTGCTCCTGAAATACAAACCGCTGTTTCCTCCGCCTCCCTGGTCGCTTAGGCGAAAGGTGCCCTTTACTTCAAGGTCAGTTAGCTCGGGAGATGCATAAATATGACCATTAGCTCCCTGTCCTATCATCACTCCATCTTCCACCTTCCATTCGGCCTTTCCTCTGATAGTCCAACCTTTCAGGTTTTTGCCGTTGAACATGGATTTCCACTTATCCTTTTCTGCATAGATCAACGATGGGAGGCTGACCATAAGCAGCATAATCAAGAGTTTGTTTTTCATCTGTTTGGGTTTATTTATTGGTTAATAATCTATCAAATTGTGATAACGGGCCAGATAGTAAGGGAGTAGGTAAAAAGAGCCTTCGTTCTCTGCACGGCCACCGAATACCTCAGTGTACCTGATCGCAAAGGCATCTCTGTCCAGTCGCACATGTCCGCGTTCGTCTATTGGAAGTGCAAGTTGATCAGTTGATCTCCAACCCATACCTTCTTTCTGACCAGGGGTAGCGTCAAGGATCACATCCAGCCGGTGCGTATTGTCCATGGGATATCCTATCAGGTCAAGTGGTATGCGTTGTAGGGTCTCCACCATATATTCTGGTTTCATATTACTCTCAGCAAACCTTGTGAGGGCAGCATCTTTAAAAAGTGGGTTCTCAGGGAATAGCTCTTTTCCCTCAAAGAAACCTTCTTCAATCTTTTGTGAAAAACTATTGGCTAGTGCCCCGTATAAACCATCCCAGAATGGATTTTTCTGCTTGCTTATATGGAGCCACATATTTTCCAAAGCATTTCTGTACATGATCAGTAGTTCCGGATCTTTTTCATAGTTCATCAAGCCATAAAAGCTCATCAGACTGATATTGTTGTCATGAGCCACAGCATTTTCCGGAGGGAAAAACTCCTTGGCATGCATGGAGTTGATATGGTAGTCATGCTTTTCACGAAGCATCTCGGCCACATCATCGTATTTGGAATTTCCAGTCACATGAGAAGCTACATTGAGAAATGACAGCATCACCATGGAGTTAAGTCCTCGCTGTTCCCATCCCCATTCAGAGTTAAAATATTCCGGGTTGAAGTTGGCCCATCGGGTGGGCTTACCATCATGGTCTACCAGCTTGAAGCCGTGTCGGATCAGGTGATCTGTGATATCTGCAACCACCTGGCGGGCATCTGCTTTCTCCTGTTCGGTCTCCGCCACAAGATCATAGAATATGGCATAGAAGAAATAGTGTCCGGATAACTCATCGGAGCTGGTATCGCATTTCCATCGGTATTTCTTGTCCTTACTGAGTGGAAACCTTGGGTAGATGTCTTTCCAGAAAGGGTCATTCTTCTGTCTTGCTTTATTAAATTCAGGGCTATGTTGCTCATTGACAGGGTCCCTCCAGTCTACCGGGATGATAACACGTGCAGGGAAACCAGACTCATGCGTGATGTCTACCAGCCATTTGCAGGCATAAAAGCTTCTGACAGCCAATTCTCTGGCTTTAGGATCGCCGGTGGCCGCATACCTATAAGCCATCGCGGCCCCGTACCAGGAGGTATAGAGCCCATCATTGTCTGAGATATTGGTCCTTGAAGAACTAATATCAAACTCTACCTGCAGATCACTTTGGCATACGAAGCCCATACGGTTGTGGCGTTCTTCAACTTGTCGGATGAAGTGATTGGCCTTTTCTTCATAGGTCATCTCCTGTGAGGAGATCTGGCTCACACCATTTGCAGTGGCAATCCAGGCAGTCCCATCTTCATCAACGGCAATGTCATTGACATAGTCGTCTGGTAACCAACGTCGGGTCGCCCTGTAATAGAAGTAATCATCTTCTGCACGGATCGCTCCTCTTTTTGTGCCAAACCATACCTCACCATCCGGACCTGCTGCAGCGCAGGTAAATTCATTGTAAGGTAGTCCTTCCTTCCCAGCGAAGAGTTTCCATGTGGAGCCATCGAAGCGGGCAAGACCTTCTTTCATTCCTACCCATAGACGACCTTTGGTATCTACTGCCAGACCCGTTACCGCTCGAGGAGCCCAGCTATAGTTCTCATCAGCCGGGTAGAGGGATTCAAATTTCTTTCCCTTTTGATCCGTTTTGTAAAGACCATTTTCACAACCTAAAATGATGCTTCCATTGTATTCGACCTGGGAAAGCAAAGCTCCTGCTGAGGCGGGAGGCGTTACACGCTTATTTTTTGGGGTGTCCAGGCTTCCGGAATAGTTTTCCCAGCTGTTGCCATCAAACTGAAGGAGTTTTCCGGCCATGGAGATAACAGGCTGGCCATCCACCATAGAGATATTATCGACGGCTCCCTCAGGCAGACTTTTTTTTTGCGTATGTACCAGGGCAATGTCCTGCCGAAAGGTGAGCTCACCCTCTTTTTGTGCGGTGGGAGCAGCCAAAAGGCCCAGAAAACAGATGGTCAGAATACAGATTTTTTTAAGCATTGTTTAGTTATTAAATGGTCACTGATGATGAGGTGTCATCTTCGGGTTGCTGTTTGTTGTCTATGGATTTGAGCAAAGCTATGTCGGCCTGAAGTCTCTGGCTGAACAGGGCCATATCGCTGCTGTGAATGACAATGTTTACCCCCTCTTTGATCCAGAACAGTTGTCTTTCCGGTTCTATAGAGAAATGTATGCCCACTCCCAACGTGTGTTTTTTCGCTTTTTCAATGATCAGTTTTACTACTTTGATAAAATCAGGGTGATCGTATTGTTCGGGGATCCCCATGTTGATGGACAGATCATGCGGGCCGATGAAAACCGCGTCTACTCCGGGAATCGTCAGCAGAGAGTCAAGCTTTTCAACCGCTGGGATACTTTCGATGTTTACAATGCAGAGCAGCCCATCATTGTACTGGTCAAAATAATTTTGCAATGTGGCATCGGGTTGTTTTTTCCTTGATAAAAATTCTTCAAGCTTTTCACCCTTCAGCGGTCTGAACTTGGTGGCTCCAACCAGGTCTTTGATATCCTTTTCCTTTTCGAGATAAGGAGCGATCACGCCAATGGCACCGGCATCGATGGCCATGCTGGCCAGGAAGGGGTCCGGTTTTGGTATTCTCACAATAGGAGAGAGACCCAGTGCCTGATAAGTATTGCACATTTGTGAGAGCTCAGAACGATCCAGGGCAATATGCTCAGTATCCAGAAAGACGAAATCCAGCCTGGCATCTGCTACAAGTTTGGGCCATCGTGGAGGATTGGCAGTAATGCAAGTGCCGTAAACGGTCTCATGCCGAAGAAGCTTTTGTTTCAGGTCGTTTTTGTGAAAACTCATGGGTTGATCAGGGTCTTGATATCCTATAGATTAATGTAATCAATATATATACCTGTCTTCGACCCTTTCATACTAATTAAATTTTCATAATTTGGTGCTCGCTTTGGAAAAGCTATGTTTTATTGAAAGGAATCCGGTTAAATTTTAACCCCGGTATTCAAAATTATTGGTAGTCTGATTCCTCAAAAAGATAGTATCCTAGTAATAGACATCATTTTAACACTCATTTTTAACCCATTTGTTAATGAAAAATTTACCTGAAGGGCTCTGGCCGGTTATGCTTACCTCATTCAATCCTGACAACACACTGGATCTTGATGGCGTAAAGAAAATCACAGATATGTATCTGGATTCCGGTGCTAACGGGATGTTTGCCAATTGCCTTTCCAGTGAGATGTTCCAGCTAACCAACGAAGAGCGTCTTACCCTGACTAAAACAGTCGTGGATCATTGCAAAGACAAAGTGCCTGTGGTAGCTACGGGTTCGTTTTACAGAGAAAGCGACAAAAACGTAGAATTCATTAAGCAGATCTACGACCTTGGAGCAGACGCTGTGATCCTGATCTCAAGTGTACTTGCTGAACCAGGGGAGAGTGATGATTTTTTAAAGAAACAACTTGAAGAGATCATGGATGCAACCGGAGACATCCCTCTTGGTTTGTATGAATGCCCTGTGCCCTATAAACGGGTAATCAGCCCTGATATGATGACATGGTTGGGAAGTACAGGTAGGTTTTGGTATCATAAGGATACTACTTGCAATGCTCCACTGATCGAACAGAAAGTGGCCAATGTGAAAGGCACCAGTTTCAATCTGTATAATGCAGATACTGTCACGGCCCTTGACTCCTTAAGAGCAGGTGCTAAGGGTATTTCTCCGATTTCAGGGAACTTCTATCCGGAGCTTTATGGGCATTACATGAAATTATACAGGGAAGGGAAAAATGAAGAACTTGAATCTTTACATACCATTCTGGCCGTGATGGATAAGATCACCCATGATTTCTATCCCTGGTCTGCCAAACTCTTTCTGGAAAAGCGAGGATTTGATTTGTGTACAAATACCCGTATCCCTATGAGTAAAATGAGTGTTCAGGAGCAAAATCGCCACAATGATTTGCTTCGAATGTTCCAGAAGGTAATGAAAGACTTCGGAGTAAAATCAGTTATTTAAATTACTCAATTCAAATAACCAACATTAACCCCAAAAAACCCCTAATAAGTGAAAGCGCTAGATCTGATTGTATTCTTTTCCTACATGGTAGGTGTTACCGTTTTTGGTAGTTCATTTTATCGTAAAAACAAGTCGTCCTCGGCGTTCACCCTTGGAAACAGTGCGATCCCCGGCTGGGTAGTGACGATGTCTATTTTTGCCACCTTCGTCAGTAGTATCAGCTTCCTGGCCTTGCCCGGGAATGCCTATCTGACCAATTGGAATGCTTTCATTTTTAGTCTTTCCATCCCTTTTGCATCGATCCTGGCAGTGAAAGTTTTTGTGCCCCTGTACAGAAAGGCCAACAGCCCTTCAGCATACTCATACCTGGAGACCCGATTTGGTCCATGGGCCCGTATCTATGCTTCAGCGTGCTACCTGCTCACCCAGATCATGCGCATGGGAACGATTCTCTATCTCCTGGCGCTACCTGTCAATGTCATGTTCGGTTGGGATATTGTGATCATCATCGTGGTCACAGGGCTTGCCGTGATGGTTTATTCCTTGCTGGGAGGTATCCAGGCAGTAGTATGGACGGATGCCATTCAGGGGATCATCATGATCTTTGGGGCTTTGTTTTGTTTGGCCTACATCATGTTCTCCATGCCGGAGGGCCCTGGTCAGGTATTTGAGATCGCCAGTGCCAACGATAAGTTTAGCCTGGGCAGTCTGAGCCTCAGTCTCAAAGAGTCGACGATATGGGTGGTCCTGATCTATGGGATCTTTATCAACCTCCAGAACTATGGGATCGACCAGAACTATGTACAGCGCTATATGGCTTCCAAATCAGAGCAGGAGGCAAAAAAGTCAGCCTTCTTCGGAGGGATGCTTTATATCCCTGTATCAATGATCTTCTTCATGATTGGTACGGCTTTGTATTCTTACTATTCTGCTCAGCCAGGCTTGTTGCCTGATGACCTGCAGGCTGCCGAGATGAGTGACCGGGTATTTCCGTTCTTTATTGTGAATAACCTGCCTCCTGGTTTTACAGGGCTGCTAATAGCCTCCATTTTTGCCGCCGGGATGAGTACCGTATCTACCAGTATCAACAGTGGATCAACCGTGATCCTGACTGATTATTATAAGCGATATGCTAAAAAGGAAGTGACCGATAAGGATTCCATGAAGGTGCTTTACATCTCTTCTCTTGTGTTCAGTATCATCGGGATCATCATTGGGGTGGCCATGATCAATGTACAAAGCGCGCTCGATGCCTGGTGGAAGCTGGCCTCCGTGTTCAGTGGCGGTATGCTGGGGTTATTCCTGCTGGGTGCCTTCATCAAAGTCGTGAATATCAAAGGAGCTATCATCGGGGTGATCCTGGGATTGGTAGCGATCCTATACCTGAGTGTGTCTCCGATGGTATTTACCGAAGAGCCGTTACTGAGCTATGCCAGTCCGTTCCATACCTATTTCACGATTGTGATTGGTACGCTGATCATCTTTTTTACCGGGTTTTTGGCTACGATCTGGAAGAGGAAGTAAGGATAATTCGATTATACAGGGTTTAGTATGTATTCCTCCTGGTTTTTGACAAACTTCCCAGGTGCTATGCCTGCATATTTTTTGAACTCTCGGGTAAAATGAGACTGGTCTGAAAACCGCAGTTTGTAAGTGAGCTGTGTAAAGTTTTTGCCACCGGACAACATGTAACGTTGAATGGCATTCATCCGGGAAATCCTCATATAATCACTTAATGTGATTCCGTATACTTTTTTTAGTTCACGTTGCAATTGGCGGGAGCTAATCGGTATGAGTTCCAATAAAGTGGTGAAGTCGATGGCTCCATGGCTCTCCCTGATGAGACGTAGGGCAAGATGTGTATAGTCGTATTTCTTTTGTGTCTCATCCACCATCGACAGTAGAAAAGAGTTAGCAAGTTGAAGCTGAGCTGTAGTGTTTTTGATTTCTTTGATCCGGTTACAGAATTCGGAAAAGGATTGGCCACCAACATGAACACCATCTTCGAAGGCAGCCAGTAGCTCAACCGGGGGCACTCCAAATATTTGCCGTACGCCATCCGGATACAATCTGATGCCAAACACGTTCACTTTGGACTCAAAGCGGACCTCATAGGGTTGATTATACATCCCCAGGAGGGTAAAATCGGGTGAGCTGCCCCATCCGTTTGTAGAAGAAAACAAAGAACAATGTGCGTCAGACAGATGAATGATTACCTCGATACACCCATTGGGAAGCACCTGTTGTACATAGCCAGATTGTCTGGACAAGTTGAAATCTCCTGCCCAGTATGAGTGAACAAGATCTTTCAGTCTATGGTCAGGTGTATACTCCTTTACTGCGATGTTCATTGTTCTTTGTTATTCCACAATTTAACCAATTAATGCTGTGTCTACTACATTGGTCTCAATTGGCAATACAATATTGTCAAAAGTAGCTACAATGTTGTTGGCACCTCCGAATACGCCAAGTACCTTCAACTTTTCTTTCCCGGTGTTAGTAAGGTTGTGCGGTACCATTTCAGGAACCAACAAGATTGCTCCTTCGCTTGCTGAAGAGGTTTCGTTACCAACCTCTACAGAGGCTGTTCCACTAAGGATGATTAGCAGTTCTTCTGCAGAGTCGGTGTGTCTCCCCAGGGAATCTCCAGGCTCAATTTCAAAGTATACCGTTGCCAGGTTCTTTGATCCATGCGCTCCAATGAGCGGAAAATTTGCTTTGCAATGCTGCCTTGCATCATTTTTCGCAACAAATTCATTCAATTCCAGTTGTTTTAAGTCTACGCTAATCATAACAATTTCAATTTTTAGTTTTAAACGATTAAGCAAAATTGCGCGTAGCCTTATCCTTAAAATAGAATCATAACGACATCTTTAAGACCTGGTTCAGTGACTCTTCAAGCACTTTTTTAACCAGTTCTATGTCTTTGTCATGTGTCCTCCAGTTTACAAGAGCCGCCCCGATACCACTTTTCCCAGCAAAGTAGGTTGGGGTCATACATACTTTCAATACTACATGGTTAAGCTTGTATCCTGTTTGTGATATATTTATACCCTATCTCTTTCAACGCTGTGGTGAATTCAGACATCAGGTAAAAACATTATGATTATGGAAAAAAGAAATATTCATTTGAAAACGGGGTTTGCTTTCTATTTGATTTGCTTATTGTTCGCATCTATTCCTCTTTTCACATCCTGTGATCAGAAGCGTGAGGGCTCCATCCAGTTAAAAGTTACAGCATATAATGTTCAATACAGCAAGGTGGGAACTGCAAATGAAATCGGTGAGAAGCTCAAGCCATACAATTTTGATGTTGTTTGCTTCTCGGAAGCACCAGGCGGAAGCTGGACAGATGATGTAGCAAAAGCAATGGGTATGGATCACGTGGTAGTCGGGCGTTACAGTACGGCAGGTCATGAGGATAAGTACAAAAGCATAGCGAGTAGAACCCCCTTGACAGATTACGAAGAAGTTTTGATGGCAGATACGCTACACACAGTTACACGGGCCGTCACCAAAATTCGTGATCAGGAAATTGCAATCTATGCTGTGCATTTTCCTTTTGGCTGGAGAGATCAGGCCCATATTGATGAAACCACTGATAAGGTAAAGGCCTTTGTAGCTTACCTGAAAAAGAGGCAGTCTGATGAATTGTCAATAGCCATGGGAGATTTCAATTTTGTTTTATCAACAGATACTTACAGAAGCCCATATTATGAAATGTTTGAAGCTATGGGTTTAAAGGCAAGCTGGAGAGATTTAGGGACTGATGTATCAATGCTCAGTTCAATGCATGGGGAATCTCAAAAACGTGACACAGCGAAAGTAGGCAGGGTAATTGATCATATTTTATACCCTTCAAACCGGATACAGGCTTTGGCTGGTGAGCTCATTGAAATGGATCAGCCACTGTCGGATCATAAGCCTGTTTGGGCTTTGCTTGAAATCAAATAATAAAGTGGGATAATTAACTTTACGTAATTTGGTTCTAAAGCTAACGAGTCATCTTAATTGATGGCTTAAAACTTCAATGAAAAGTACAGAACTCGAGCAAATACTGGAATTCCTCAAAAATGCTGAGAAGCTCAAGGATACTCTCCGGTCAGGCTATACCTCATCGGGTAAGCAGGAGAGTGTAGCTGAGCACACCTGGCGGCTGTGTCTGATGGCGATGATCTTTCACGGGCAGTATTATCCTCACCTGGATTTCGGGAAGCTCATGAAGATGTGCCTCATCCATGATCTGGGTGAAGCCCTGAATGGGGATATACCGGCACCTGAGCAGGAAGGAAAGCCTTCCAAAACCTTGGATGAACGAGCCGACCTCAAGACGGTGCTAAGTCCTTTGCCTGAAAGTTTGCGGAAAGAGATCATGAATCTCTGGGAAGATTATGAATCAGCCACCTCTGAGGAGGCCAGGCTTGCCAAGGCATTGGATAAGTTGGAGACCATGATCCAGCACAACCAGGGCAGGAACCCGGACGGGTTCGACTATGTTTTCAACCTGGAGTATGGCAAACAGTATACCGGTTTCGATGAAACGATGACCACACTGAGAGAAATCATCGATGAGGAGACTCGGAGGAAGGTATAGGGGGTTTTAGTGCGAATAAACGAGCCAAGCCATGTCCACAATCCCTCGTGAATCTTATGAAGGCTAGACTTGAGCTAATATTATTCCGTCAATTGTCACTAAAATTCACTATTTTACAGTTAATTGCCAGGGTAGACACTCGTGCCATACTCTCGCGTTGAGACAATACTCACTTTGTGAAAATTCAGTATTATTTTACCTTATTACTAATATTTACCAGTTGTGTAAGGCATCCAAGCTATACAGTTCCTGTCGGATTCATTTCTGAATCCAATATATTGAACAGGCCATTTCAAGTTATATATGCCGAGGGGACACGCAAAATTGGAGATTCTTTACAATTAGAACAGCTTCAATATCTTTCTTTATATGACCTTGTAAAACTGGAGAACTCCGGATATCTATTAATGACTCATTTCACCGGTAAATTATTTGAATTTCAAGGTGATACTATTCTCGATATATCTCACATCGCTGAAATAACTTCCCAACAACTCAATATCAGTTCGACCATAGTTCGACATAGAACAGATATAAATCTTTTGTTTCAAGATGAACCGAGAAACAGCTATTATCAGGGTGCAGTTTTGAGGTGCACAAGTTATCCAATGACCTTTATTTCACCTGTAGATGCATCAACTGAGATATCAAAAACAAACCCTGAAATTTGCTTATCATGGGAGTATTCAATGGATTTAAAACCAAAAACATTCGAAGTGCAAATCAAGAATCTCTTCGATGAGGTATTTGAAACAATAGAAACTGAAAATACAGTTATAAACCTAAATCTATCTCAATATAGAAGTGAGGTGGGTTTTTACATCGTCAGAATCTATGATAAAGACAATCATGAAATCTGTACTCCTGACATAGGAATAAATACCAGGAGGGAACATCATTTTACCCCGAAAACTTGTGATTTGAATACAGCTGTCAAAGCACTGGAAATGGCTTATTACCTGGATAAGAACAGATACTATTTTGATGCTTCTGAATATTACGAACTAGCTACTGAACTTTCGGACCGTCCAATATTTACGGAACTCCTGAACCATTATAGAAACCGAAAGTAAAGTCTTATAAACTTGGTTTATGCTCCTTCCTCCCAGGTCTGCCCCAACAGACCTCATACGGGCGTGTCATATACCTTATTGGTCTGAGGGGACAGGTCATGGTGAGGGGGCTGAATATTTCTCACCAAAACCATCATCTTTAAAAAAAATACTTTCAAATGATGGAAAGCCTTATCTTAGGAGGGTAATACACGCAACGCGTCTGCTTTTAAACGTTTATAAGTACAATCAGGATATTATGAAAGAATAATTTTAGTATAGTTATAAAAGCAAACTACATTCGTTTATTAAACTATTTAAATCACCCTACTATGATTTATAGACACAAAAATCTGGCTACAGCGTCCGTTTTGAGTTTCTTACTCTTCTATGCCGCATCTACAATGGCCCAGGACGGAACCATCTACCCACTTGACACCCCGACCGAACCAAATGCTATCCCGCTCGGCACAGGTGGTGTCGATGAACAACCGGCCTCAGAGACATGGTTCCGCCAGTGGGGCGATCCGATGGCTCGTAACATCACTACTGCAACGCTTACCCCATTCATTCCGGAACCTGGAAAAGCAAACGGTGCGGCCGTTATCTTGGCTCCGGGAGGAGGCTTTCGATGGCTTTCGATGGGTAACGAAGGCTGGGAAGTGGCAGAGGCACTCGCAAAGCAGGGAATTGCCGCTTTTGTGCTCAAGTACCGGCTGTTTCCGACACCTGAATCACTTGATGAATTTGCTGCCTGGATGAATCGCCCCCGCACTGCCCCGGCAGCGTCTTCTGATACTACACAAAACAATGCCCCGTCGCGTCTACTGCAAATGGATCTGTCTAACCAGCTCGAAGACGCTGAAGCGGCCTATGCCTTGATCGTTAAACGAGCTAAGGAGTGGGGTGTCGATACGGACAGAATAGGTATGATTGGCTTTTCAGCCGGTGCTGGCCTCACAATGCACTCCACGCTCAATTCCCATACCATGGACCTGGCCTTTATCGGTCCGATCTATGGCGGGATGGGTCCGGTAGAAGTGCCGAAGGACGCTCCACCGATGTTCAATGTAATAGCCACCGATGATTTTCTCTTCAGGGGGCAGTTTGGCGTTATCGATTCCTGGTACAAAGCAGGTATACCAGTTGAATTTCATCTTTATCAAAATGGTGGCCATGGTTTCGGCTTGGGAAATCCCAATCGCACCAGTAATCGTTGGTTTGATGCCTTTATACATTGGTTAAATGTTAATGACTTTCTTACGGCCAAGTCCGAAGAGTGATTAGAGGTTATCCCGGGTGTCCGGCATAGTCAGCTAGACAATGTCGCACTTCTGATAAAAAGGGTTTCCTAATCCCTTCATCAGACAAATATTCAAGCACAGGTAGTATAGCAGATTTTGCTATTTTGCAATAAAAGAGGTAGGAATACACTCCAAGGCAGGACATTCACGTTTTAATAATTATGACGATGAGACATTTATTCACAACTTTCCTCATAATCCTTTTCGTCGCTGGAACCGCAAAGTGCCAAACTCAGGCCGAGATGAATAAGGTTGCAGCAGAAGATTATAGGGTGGCAGATGCTGAATTGAACAAAGTTTACCAACAGATAATCAAGGATTATGCTGATGATCCAACTTTTCTGAAAGCACTTCGAACATCTCAACGTAACTGGATTAAGTTTAGAGACTCTGAGCTGAAAATGAAATATCCTGACCGTGAACCTGGGTGGTACGGAAGTATTCAACCTACGTGTGTTTCAACCTATATGACCGAACTAACGAACGAAAGAACTACTAAACTCAGGACATGGCTCACTGGAATTGAAGAAGGAGATGCATGCGCAGGATCAATACAGACAAAAAGGTGACATGGTGTACAATAAGATCAACTTCTTCCCAGGTCTATCACCACAGACCTCATGCGAGAGTGTGTCATAATGAGGGGACAGGCCATGGTGGAGGAAAGTTTAGGCACTGAATGTTTCTCACACAAACCATCATCTTCAAAAAAGTCACTTTCAAATAATGAAAAGTCTTATCTTAGGAGGGTAATACACGTAACGTGTCTGTTTTATGCATTCATTTTCGTTTAAAAGCGGATAAGTTGCTGGTATTGAAAAAATTAACAAGAAATAAGATATAAGGAAATGACAGTAATACTGTTGTTTTGGTCGTTAGAGTCTATTTATGGGAATTCGAATCTTCTTTGCTATTTGTATTCTGAACCAACTTGCTTCCGAGGCTCAATCTTTGGACGGCACTTGGATTGTAAGGAAGATTGAACTTCAACAAGATGACATTAATTCATGTACTCATGGACGTGGGCTAGTCTTCATTGATTCTGATTCTTCCTTTGTTTTTTACCGGTCGGGATGGCAAGATTTTGTTGGGACATTAAATGAACGATCAGCCAAACATAGTAGGGAACTACGTATCATTGACAACTCTAGAAATGTTTTGACACTCGAACATTTTACCAAATCGAGGACAGAACTGCTAACGATGGTAAGAGCTAAACAAATAGATATAAAAGACTCAAAAGACTTGTTTAACACTTGGCAACTCGACTCCATTAACTCGGAATTTTACGATTGGAAAAAGATCACGATTGACAAGGTGCATATCGAGATAGAATCAGACAACATAGGACTCTCAACAGAAATAAATTTGATTCACGCGTCCAATCTTTTCATACCTCTTTCTTTTGAATACAATGGATTTATGGTACAGATTACCGAACTGTCACCTGAACGATGGACTGGAACTCTTTTTATCACCAAATATCCAAATAGGTTAATTTCGTCAACAGAAGAATGCGAAATCGATCCAATAATTCACAAAATAGCGTTCAACAGGCTCTAATCCCAGCTGCCCGACATGTTCCGCAGGGCATGTCAGTCCTCAGATAAAAAGGGATTTCTAATCCCTTCATATATGTCCTTCGGAACACGCCAATAAATGTAGTTCCTCCCCACCGAAGGGCATCTACACGTAGTTGGTGGTGTAATAATGCCTCTTTGATATAATCTCCTCACTGCCGGATAAGCCATACCCGACTGCCATTTAAAAAGCACCTCCACCGACCAGGGATATAGCAGACAATCCGGACAAAGTAAGCCACCCCAAGTAGAGTTTAACCATCATTTGTTGTGAAATGAACAGGAGTTGTTGAGAAATAGAGAAATGCTGTTGAGAATTGAACAAATTGTGTTGAGGAAAATGCATTGACTGTTGAGGAATTGACATTTTTTGGTGAGCAATAAACATAGCATAATGAGAAATAAACAAAATCTGTGAGGAAATAAACAAATTTTCTTGAGTAATAAACAACTACTCCTGAGTAATGAACATTTAATGATGAGTAATAAATGTTTCATTTCTGGAAATACACATGTTCTTTGGGAAAATATGCTAAACTATTTGTATATTACATGAAACGTGTTGTATTCTTTACAACATTGTATGTAAATATCAGATATCGTAATCCAACATATCATGTTAAAGCTAAATCTATCGTATCTCTTTAGGGTAAGGGGGGTAAAGCGTCCCTTCGGTTTCCTCCGTAAGATTGGTTTCACTCACTATGTGGCTTATAGCTGGTCAAGTGAGCGGAGGAAGAACCTACACATTGATCATCTCACCAAACTTTGCCTTGCGCTACATTGCACTCCAAATGATCTTTTGTGCTGGGAGGACGGAAAGCATCACCTGGCTGCCGGTCACCCCCTCCATAAGCTCAAAAGGCAGAATGATAAGCGTTTCAACATTGACCTCATGAAAAGTTTCCCGCTGGATAAGGTTGACAGGCTGCAAAAGTTCATTGAGAAAGAGATGGTTGAGGAAAATGAACGAGATGAACAACCCCGGGTAGGGGGTGAATAGCCTTTTTTTGCTTTCGTTGGTGTTTCAACATCATTGATATTCCTCCAACGAATACTACAGAAGCATCCATGTTGGTGAAAACACCAACATGGGCAGGAAGGGATGTTGTTTACTTCTTCCCGGGTCTGTCCCTCCGACAGATCTCATACGAGCAATTTCATATATCTTATTGGTCTGTCGGGACAGGCCCAGGTGAAGTGGCAAACCTATCCTTGTAGTGGCTGATATTTTATAAATTGAAACCAATTTATTTTTTAATGATTTTAGCAATCCTAAACTAGCAAATAGCCAGATGATTTGGTCTTTACTCCTGAGTGCAATTTTCTTTATGCTTGGCATGATCCACTTCCATTGGGCTTTGGGAGGAAAGTACGGATTTGAGAATACCTTACCGACTAACGAACAGGGGAAAAGGATGCTCAACCCGCGAAAAATCGATTCTGCCATAGTTGGGCTGGGGCTGGTAGCATTTGGACTTTTTTATTTCTTTCAAACCGGACTTATAGCTTTCGTACTCCCGGGCTGGATCATTAAATATGTTGGTTGGATCATCCCATCCATTTTTCTATTGAGGGCCATTGGTGACTTTAAGTATGTGGGTTTTTTCAAAAAGAGCAAACAGACAAGTTTTGGAAGAAGGGATACAAAAGTCTTTTCACCTTTATGTTTCATCATTGCTGTAGTAGGTTTTGCAATCCAATGGAATGTGCTTTAGTTTGGTGAAAATCAATATATCTTCCCATTGAATTAAGCATGGCAGATCAGGAAACTTTTTGTCCGAAAAACCGAAAGGATTGGCGACAGTGGTTAGCGAAAAACCACAAGACACGGCAATCCATTTGGCTGGTTTGTCGCAAGGCCTCCTTTGGCACACCTAACATCACCTGGGACGAAGCAGTAGATGAGGCCCTGTGCTTTGGCTGGATCGACAGCACAAAGAAGACATTGGATGAGGAGTATTTCATCCAGTACTACAGCCGGCGAAAGCCCAAAAGTACCTGGTCTAAGATCAACAAGAAAAAGGTAGAGCAGCTGATCGCTGACAACCTGATGACTCCTGCCGGGCTTGAGTGTATCAGGGTTGCTAAAGAGAACGGTGCCTGGACAATGCTGGACAGTGTGGATGACCTGATCGTGCCGGAAGACCTGGAGGATGCACTGGCCAATACATCAGGGGCGAAGGCATTTTATGAAGGGCTCAGCAATAGCATAAAGAAGCAAATTCTCGTATGGATCCTCTTTGCCAAACAGGCTGAAACCCGGGCAAGGAGAATTAATAAAGTTGCTGAACATGCTGCGAGAGGGGAGATGCCTCAGATTTAGTGCAAGTCCGCACGACTCTAAGTCGTGCCAGGACTATACAGCAAAAATTCCTAGCTTTGGCTGTCTTTCACATTCGACAGCATATAAGATGGAATCTCTACTTAAAACCTGGAAAACCAACAGGAACCTTTACCTCAAATTTTTTGAAAATTATACCCCGGATCAATTGAATAAGATCCCTGATGGATTTAACAACAACCTGATCTGGAACATTGGACATATCATCGTTGCTCAGCAATCACTCATTTACAAATCAGCTGATCTTAATGGATATCTTCCCGATGGAATGGCGGAGCTTTATACCCGGGGCACAAAGCCTGACGGGCAAACTTCTGCTACAGCATGCGAAGAGCTTAAAGGGCTCCTGATGTCTCTGGTAGACAAAACGGTGGAAGATGTCAGGAAAGGCGTGTTCACCACTTTTCACGAACGAACCACCCAGACGGGATTCCACCTGGCTACCCTGGAAGATGCGCTGCACTTCAACAATTATCATGAAGGTTTGCACCTGGGGTACATGATGAGTATCCGAAAGTTCGTTTAAGCGCTAAACCAATAGTATTGGGCCAAATTATCGGTCCTTTACGCAAAGAATCTTTATTTTCACCACAGATTAGAATCCCGCAAACCTATGACAACCTATTTTGCTTAGATATCGCGCCGACTTAAGAACCCTGTTATGGATGGTTTCCGCTACGGTGCTGTTCTTTGTTCAGTGGAACATGCCTGAGTTCAATGGGTGGCTGTATGCATTGTACCTGTATCTGTCCATTTGTTTCTCGGTCTTTGCCCACAACCACAACCACCTTCCGGTTTGGAAGAACAAGGTGCTTAACCAACTACATAGCTGTTGGATCACATTATTTTATGGCTTCCCGGTTTTTGGGTGGATCCCGACACACAACAAAAATCACCACCGACACAACAACCGGGAAAAAGATGATACCAGGACCTACATGGTCTCTGAGAAAAACAACCTGTGGACCTTATTGATTTATCCGACTTTGAGTGGGGCAGTCCAGCAAAAAACCATTGCCAGGTTTTACAAGCAGCAATATGGTAAGAACAAGGAACAGTTCTTTTATTACACCCTTCAGATTGTCGGACTGATTGCCTGGGTGGTCACCGCGTTTATACTTGATTGGCAAAAAGCATTGATCTATGTAATCATTCCACAGCAGGTATCACTAAATACCGTGCTGGTATTCAACTATCTTCAGCATGTGCACGCGGATGAGGAATCGGAATATAATCACTCCAGGAACATCGTGGGTTGGCCGCTGAACTTTTTCCTGTTTAACAACGGCTTGCATACCATCCACCACATGCACCCGGGGCTGCACTGGAGCAAGACCCCGGAAGCGCACCAAAAGATCGAGCACCTGATCCGGCCGGACCTCAATGAAACATCCGTGTTTTGGTTTGTTTTCCGAGTGTATATCCTTGGGTTATTTATCCCCCGATTCAGGACTAATTCGCTGCGTTTGGAGCGGAAGGTGAGTGAGAAGTAGGGAAGAGGCTCCCGAAGAAAACACATATATTACAGAGCCCGTTATTCCCATAAAATCTTTGTAAATTTTCTGAAATTGTAGTGCTGTGAATCCATATATCAAGCGAATCAAAGAACTATCGAAAAAGATGGATCCGGGAATTTTGGCAGAAGTGGAACGTGGATTTGTAGAAAAGGAATATGCCAAAGGGTCTTTTCTGCTCCGGGTGGGTCAGATATGTTCATCGCATTTTTTAATCCAAAGTGGAGTGGCCAGGAAGTTTTACCGTCACAATGAAAAAGAGATTACTACAGAAATATATTTTCATGATGATGTCGCTGTGTCGTTGGACAGTTATATCATGAAGAGGCCTTCCGATATCTATATTGAGGCTTTGTCTCCATTGAAAGTAATGGTCATTGATTACAGCAGATTCCAAAAGGCCTCCCAAAAGTACCCTGAAGTAATGATGCTTGATAAAATGTTTATTGAGTACTATGCAGTATGGTTTGAACAAAAACTGAAAGAATTTCAAACCCTTGACGCTACCACAAGATATCTGAGTATGTTGGAAAAAGAGCCCAGGATTATCAAACATATACCAGTCACCATCATTGCTTCATATCTCAATATTTCGCTGGAAACACTATCCAGGATCCGTTCGAAGATCTCAGCCTGAGAGATTATTTGATCTATGTCAAATTTCTGTATAGGATCATACAGTTTATTTGAACAATAAAGTCAAAATTATCTTAAAATGAAGGCAGTTGAATTCAGAAAATACGGTGGACCTGATGTATTGCAGCTGGTATCTGTTCCTAAACCCATTCCCAAAGTAAATGAGGTATTGATAAAGATCTATGCAACCACAGTAACCGCCGAGGACCCTAAAATGAGAGGTTTCAATCATCCTCCGCTATTAAAGATCCCTGTTGGGTTGATGTTTGGTTTCTTTAAGCCCAAAAGACCAGTGCTAGGTATTGAGTTTGCAGGTGTGGTAGAAGCTGTTGGAAGTCGTGTGACCAAATATCAACCAGGAGATCAGGTATTTGGCTATACAGGACTGAGTTTTGGGGCATATGCGGAGTATAAATGTCTACCAGAGGATGGCTTGCTTTGTTTAAAGCCTGAGAATCTATCTCATGTTCAGGCAGCAAGTATGGTCAATGGTCCGCTGTCCTGTTTAGCTTATTTAAAGAAGAAGGCTGGAGTTAAAAAGGGTGATCAGGTGCTGATATATGGTGCATCCGGTTCTGTGGGTACAGCGGCTATACAATTGGCCAAATATTTCGGCGCCCAGGTGACCGGGGTTTGTAGCACCAGAAACCTGGATATGGTCAGGTCCTTAGGTGCAGATATGGTAGTAGACTATACCAGGGAGGATTTTACTAATCAAGATGTTCGCTATAACATTATTTTTGATACAGTAGGCAAAACCTCCATGACAACCTGCATGGCCATGCTCAAACCAAAGGGGAAATACTTGCTGACAGAATTTGGCTTTACTCATATTTTAAAAGCGGGAACCACGGCATTTTCCAACAGCAAAAAGGTGATAGTGGCGTCCTCTAATATCTATTGGAAAAAAGAAGATCTTGAATTTATGAAGCATTTGGCTGAACAGGGACATTTCAAGCCCGTGATAGATAAGGTCTTTACCTTGGAAAATATGGCTGAGGCGCATAGTTATGTAGAACAAGGCCATAAAGCAGGGAATGTAGGTGTAAGTATTTGTGATGAATAGGTAGTCAATAAGGCAATCATAATACTTTTTGAGTAGAGACAATTCCCATATTCATGACAAATTGTGATTGTCTTACGCTAGACGGTTCTGTTTCCCGCAAAATCTTTGTAACTTTCTTATAAGAACCACCAACCTATACCGCTATGAGAAAGAAGATACGGATCCATCGTGATCGGAATACCCCGTTTCCGGCCATACCACCTACTTACCATTAACCTAACCAGCCATGAAAATTTCAATCAAAACCCATTTTTGGATCCTGATAGGATTATCTGTGATCCTGATGATCATCAACAACCAGTTTTATATCAATAGCTTTATCCAGATACCTCAGTTTGAGCATTTTGATGAATACGAATCCATACGCGAATTCATATTAGGTGAAAGCTCCAAAAGGATTTATTACTATGCTTTTTTCCTGTTAGATTTTTTGTGGGCACCCACCCTGGTCTTTTTGGTTTACCGGTATCTCAAGGCTGAAGCCATCAAAGGGGATTATACAAAACCAAGAGTATTCCTGGTAGTTGGCCTCGCAGCGTTGCTGTTGGATTATGCTGAGAATATCATCTATCTTTTTTCAGCATCAACTACCTACCTAAAGGGGGTGGCAAAATTTAAAATGACTGCTTACGGCATTGCAGCACTTGTTTTCATCTTCCACTTATTCGAACAAAAGATCTTTGCCAAAGCCGAGGTCATTAAAAGGTTCTTAAAGACATCTTATCTCAGTCTTCTGCTGTTGGTCATTGTGGTGGCCATGCTCACGGTCTTACCGCAAGGGAGTACGATCATTGTAGACCTGTTTTTCAGACCGATCAACCTGTTTTTTGTCTTTGTCCTCATGGGCTTTTTATCGCTGATCCTGTCCCATTACCCTGCTTACTTTGAGGCCAGAATAAAGGATAAAGACCAGGATATTTGCTGGAAAATGGACTGGCATTTCCTGGGATTTGGAATCGTGTACTTTGAGGATAAGTCAACAACACCTTATGAAAATGCATGGTTGCTTCGGCTACTTCGCCACCACCTGGGGACATTGGTTTTTATCGCCTTTATCTATCTGATGCTTTTTGTGGCCAACAGGTACTTTGATCCGCGAATCAGTACATCTGCAGCGATTATTTTCTTGGTAGGTGCTGTTTATTTCTACTATCAGCTAAGTAAACGTCTCACCAATGATGACATTTCCAGGAAATGGTATCGTATAAGCCTCAGTATAAGCCTCATTTTGATTGTGGCCTCAGTGTCATTATCTGCCATTACAAACTGGAATTTTTGGACCTGGGTAGTTACCTTCATTGCCATTGTTTCGCTGATGGTCACTTACCTTGTTTTCAGACTGACCAGAAAAGTCACATTGCTTTCGGAAGACATTCGGTTTATTAAAACCATTGCCATTTTTGGGTGGGCCACCTTGCTGGTGCTGATAATTGCCAATATCAATCCCGTCTATGCTTCAGATCACCTGAGTCCGCTAAATATTCTATTGCTCTACCTGATCAACCTCTATGGTTTGATCGTCATTCTCTTCAAGCATTTTCAATACTACAATGACACAGACGATGCCTGTGGTTCTGAACCTAAAAAGGGTTATGAAATTATCAAATACCTGATCCCTCTGGCCGCTATTGGTATTGTGGTTTGGGCAGTATTTGCAGGTACGCTGGAGAGTGATCTGCACCTGTTACAACAGGGAAAAGGGAATAAAGAACTTATTACTATTCCGAAATTTGCCGAATCTTTACCTGATACCCGAAATAATGGCGAGCATTTTCAGTCCTATTATCATGTGGCCAGCTATGGTGGGGGACTGAAAGCCGCACTTTGGAATCTGCTGGTACTGAACAAGCTTCAGGCGGCTTCTTCGGGTGAGTTTCTAAGATCCACAGTTTCCATATCAGCTAATTCTGGGGGTACTTCCGGTACCGGAATGTATGGGCCATTGTGGACGTATCAGGATGGACTCATTCCAAGCAAGGCAGATGCTCTCTGGCCAAGGATCCTGGAGATTGGTCAGTTTAACCATCTTTCCATCGACTTGACTTATCTCTTTGGAAAGGATCTGGTAAGAGAATTGTTGCCTTTTATACCTTATAAAGGTAGTGACAGAAGTTATGTAGCGGCTCAGCAATATGCCGGATTTATGGGGATGCCAGAGGGTTATGATACACTAGCATTCAGACAGCTATGGACCGAATTATATGAGAAAAACGGTCACTATCCGGCCTTCATATCACAGACAATTTCAACTGATGGTATTCAAGGGAATTCGTTTTCATTGAAAGTGAATGGTGATTACAATGAAGTCTTTCCAGGTGCCAGGAGTGTGCTTGATCATTCGGATTGCAATGGAGAGATCACGTATTTCGGTGCTCTGTCTACCAGTAATCGCTTCCCGATTTTCAGTCCGGCAGCAAGGATCAAAGGCAAGGGTTACTTCCTGGATGGAGGCTATTTTGACAATTCCGGGATCAGCTCCTCATCCTCATTTGATGACTACCTCTTCCGCAATAAGTTTTATGAGGACCCTACAAGAACCCGTCGCGTGGTGGTGATCAACAACGCCAAAGGCGATTATATCAAGTATGTCATAAAAGAGTGGTTGAGAAAATGCAAAAAAGAGACTTCAGCTGATCAGCTTTCTTCTATCCTCCAGACACTGGTTAGCCTGGATAAGGTCCCGAATTATCTGGAAGAAAAGCTTAATATTATCTACGGTGAGGAGAATGTGTTCCGTATACACCTGCCGGTGAAAATTGCTTATGAGGACATCGTAGGTACCCTGAAAGGTAAGCCGGGTGAGATCGTCGAACTCATGAAGCTGATTGAAGACAACAATGCGCGCATTGATTCGGTGTTGCAGGTAAGTGAATATAAAGAGAAGTGGGGGTACGTGGAGCCACCACTGGCCAGACTTAATTCTAAACCTGCTGTTTATTATCAGAAAGCCATCATCGATCATCATCCGCATATCCAACAACAGGTAGCGAATATTATTGGGAAGTTGTGATAGTAGCCTATACTGGTATTGCTTCGCGGTAGATTTACCGGTGACAACACTTCAGAAAGCTGTTAATGCTAGTCCTGCCACGTCTCAAAGTCGTGTCAGGAATGAGATTACTAATAAGCTTAGGTTGTTATTGTCACTGTGTTATTCACCGACCTTTGAAAAACATCTATGTAGATTTGAATTCAATAGTGTTCATGAAAAACAAATTAATTTTTTATACAGGTATACTTGGTGTCAGCCTGTTTGCTATCTCTTCAATTGCAGGAGGGCTTTTGATCGAGGGCTACAGTGTACAGCGCCAATATATCAGTGAATCCTATGCCATTGATACGGATTATGGACTGGTATTAAGGAGTTTTGGCTTTATACCAAGTGGAGTCCTCATAGCTATCTTTTGCTTTTCTGCACACAGGTATTTTCTGTCCTCACAACTAACAAAGATTGGATTTTATGGAATGGCGATCTTTTACGGGATAGCGACAGTGGTTGTTGGACTTTTCCCGTGCGATAGTGGATGCAATAAAGAATTTATTGATCCAAATATATCGCAGCTGATACACAACCTAGCCGGGTCCCTGACCTACCTTTTTGTTCCTGCAAGTATGATCCTGATAGGTGTAGGCCTAAATCAATTCCGTCCGTATAAGAGGCTAATAATGACGATCATCATTTGTGCGATCATTAGCATACTGTTTATCTGGGTACTGTTTTCTAACCCTGACTCTCAATACTTGGGAGTGTATCAGCGAATTGTAGAAATAATGTTTATCATCGTAATAATTGCATGTGCTATAGGGATCAGAAGGAATCCTGTTTAAGCATATGACGATGTTGTCAGAATAAGCTTAAGTTGGTGTTGTCAACATTGCCTCTGAATTTGCTGGATGAGTCCCTATTTTGCATCCTGTAATACCTGCCTGACTTCATTCAATGCTGTCACTATCTTATTGACTCCAAGGTCGTTTTGTTTGTCAAAGATGAAACAAGCATAATAGATGGTGTCAGCATCATGAATTTGAAAATCAAGTTTAATAAATCTTTCCTTGAATTGGCTTTTTGAATGCCACATATTAAACATTCTAAACCTTGCTAGATGTCTGCCATCAGTAGGGTCACAGATATAAAAGAACAACCGATTTTTTATGAGGAAGAAATGATCAATAATAGCGTCTACTGTTAAAGAGATATTCATATCTCTTATTCCATCTCCATGTGAAGTTTTCCCTACTACCACATGATAGACATCTGCACTTTCTAAATCTGTACCGGTTAAGATTTCGTTGGATAAGGAAAAAAGCACTTCGTAGCTTGCTCCTCCCGAGGTAATAAACTGATATGAATTTCTTGAGGTATCTAACGTTACCTTATAGGGGCATTGCAAGCTTAACACCTCTTTCATCCAGTTCTTTCTTGGTTATTTTACCTTGAGTATAGGCAATAATAACTTTTTTATCCTGCATAACCTTTTTAGCAGCCTGGATGATTTTTTCTTTATCGTCTTTCTTTAAACTCATTATTAGCCTGATAAGACTGATATTCAGCAAACTTATGTGCAAGATAGTATTAAATGCACACAATATCTACAACTTATGCTTGAGTGAGAAAGTTCCTGTCAAGCTTTCAGTCAGTGTGTCACAGTATCCTCACCAACCTTAAAAAGCTGGTAATCATTAGCAGTGTATGCCTACCTCACCTTCTCCACGACAAAGTCATCAATCAAATAAACCGACTCCGCTACTGCATCATCAGCACCGGGCAGGGGAGGCCCTGGAGTTTCATTCGGTGTCTTGCGGGTGGGGAGGTCACGGTAGGGGCCGGTACGTAAGGAAACCCGCTCCACAGATTTGACTGCCTCTGCAAATAGATAATCTTTGCCAACTTGCTCACCATCAATCCACACATCAAAGCTACCATAAGGTGTAGCCCTGACCAGTAATTTCACACTTATCCAACTGTTAGTTTTATAGCTTCCGATCTTTTTCTCAGTGCTGCCATCTATCGCAGTGATATCACCTTGCCCGTTGAAGCTTACCCGAACCGGGCGGTTGCCATACTGATCGGTGAGGTCCACGTCGAAGGGTTCTTTCTGCGCTTCCACGACTTTGACCTTAAATGAAATTGCTGTCTTATTGCTTTCTTCAAACACCCGAATTGCTCGTGCATAATCGTAGGGATCCTTGTCTTTGAGTTGCATGCTCAATCCATCGTCTGATTTCACCAGATTCACTGGTGCCCACAGGGGGCTGTAAATGTTCCAGTCGGGGATGGTTCCACCGACAGTTAGTTGATCGAAGTCTTCATTGATATCGCCTTTCACTGCATAGCTGACAGGTGTAGGTACCCTGCTGATCCAGATGTCTTCTTTGTTCATACTATAAGTCAGCCACATATCGTTACCCGGAGGGTTCCCATTGCCTTTCACAATACCACGTACATAGCAGGGACCAAAGTCTTTCCATCTGCCATAAAACCTACGGGGTGGTACCTCTCCCTGTACCAGTACCATGTTGTCGAACAGGATGCCATCATCACTGGTGATGGTGATCAATGGGTATCGATACTCCTGGTTTTCGATGGGGTTGTAAACAATGGCATACCTTCCATCATTGGTCTGCTGGCCCCATTGCTTCCCACCAGCCATGAGCAGGGTTGGTGACTTCACCGGTTTTGAAAAGTTAACGCCATCATCGGAAAGTGCGAACATCGACCATTTCCAAAGCGCAACGACTTTCCCATCTTTTCGATGATAATAGGATAATGCTTCCCTGGCTTCTTCAATGCTATAGAATCCGTCTAGTCCCCGGTCTTCATCCCACCACTGCATGGTAATCAACTTATTATTCAACAGCTCGTCACAAGCTTTGATGAAGCCCTTGTCTTTGGCTTTTTTGTAAAAAGGAAAGCTGGTGTTGGTTTCGTTCCAGTCAGCATGGCTGGTGTACCGGATGAAGTAAATCGGTCCCAGGCTACCATCTTTATAGATCTCTCTGACCACACGGCCGATACCACCTTCTTCAAATGGATCTTCCGTATGTCCATAGAATGCGAGCGTAAGCAGTCGCTGATCACTCGTCACGTAGAAGCCCATCCGTTGGTGCATCATATACCCGTCGTAGCCTTCCGGGATTGTTACCCCTTTTGGTGGGTCATAAGGAGGAAAGATTACCTGTGGTTTGGTCCATGTCCTACCGTCTTTTGAAGTGACCATGAGGGTCTGACCAGGCGCGATGTGCTCATCCACCGGGTTACTGAGGTATTGCTGGAAGAATGTATCATTCCAGTAGGCCAGGTTGGAGGCATGGCTGTACGTCCAGCCAAACCCATCGTTTAGCTCCGGGTGTGTTCTGTTGGCACGGACCGTCTGCCGGCTTTCCGTACCTATGGCATAGCGTAGTCTGCCTTCGTGCACACTGGGGTCGATGGTTACACCTCCGATATACCTGACGGGTTCATTGACAGATCCTGTTTGCCCGTAGAGCGTCGTACCGAGTAAGAGGGCAATGATTGCAAGGACGTTTTTCATATTGTATTTCAGTTTATTTCTTGATGATCCAGATTTCGGATACCTGTGAGCCCCGCTCTGCCTCACCACAGGTCCAGGAGAAGATCACTTCTCCATCTACCAGGGCCTCTTGAGGAATCGGCAGTTCGTATGTAGGTTGTATACCCGTTTTGATGAAGTCGTGGACTTCGATACCGTCAGCCTCCATGCGCATGCGTGAACGGAACCTACCCGTGTAAGATACCCGGATGCTGTATTCACTATCAGAGTCGAGGTTTTCATACCTGATCTCTAATGGCTGATCATACAGCGTGGTTACCTGGTTCATCCAGGCCATCGGGGCAGCATCACCTTCAAACCCTTTGGCAGTGATCTCATGCACCCATTCCTTGCCCTGCAACCCAACACCAAAGCTCACCCGAGGCGTTTTCAGGTTGCCGGGGTCTTTGCTGAGATTATTTCTGAATACCACCCGATTCCAGGCAGAGGGATTGCCGAAGTTGTCGTAAAAGCCTCCGGGGCCAGGGTTGGTTCGTTCTAGTGTTTCCTGCAGCAACTTAATCATTTCCGGCGCTGAGGATGCTTTTTCCACCTTGTTGAGCTGTGAGTAGATCCAGGCTACATCGTTGAGTGGGTTGTCGATATTGTCCATGAAGTTTCCACGACCACCCATGGCGCCATGTTTTTCGATGGTGAGCTGTGCACCGATGCTTTCAAACAGGTCATCTGCCAGCTCGTAGCACCGGGTTTTCAGGGCATCATCAATGGGCTGTTCCCATGCTTCGGCAAGGATGGACCGACTCATCTCCACAGCCCTGGGGATGCCAATCTTTGGATATTGAGCCAATGCTTCTATGGCTTTTTGTTCTATCCATGTTTCATAGGTCAGCCGCTTTTGTACATACGCATCGTGATAAGCCCGGATAAGCCCCATCTGGTACCTGAAGTTGTTCTGCATCTCCAGTGTGGCACTTTTTTCTATGGCCTGCCATTGCATCAGGGTGTTTTGTACGTGTTCGTTGGTGAGTAGCGGACCGTCGATGTTCTTTTCCAGCGCAAGAAGTCCCTGAGCAATGGATTCGGTATGGTTTGGAGAAATGAAGTATCTGGCATAGTCCCGCAGCGTTTCAATGACTGGTGTCTCGGGATCCCAATCCTGGTCGCTCCAGATGAATTTATTTACATCATCGTTGGTGCCTTCGGAATAGGAGAGGCTGCCATTGGCAAATTGGTCCAACGCATTGTGGATCATTTTTTGGTCATTCGGTCTGGGGTTGATACATTCTCTGCCCAGTGTGATGGCCCAGGCCAGGTCCCATTCAGGTATAGGGTACTGGGAGCTAAGACTGTGCGTGATGTCTGGGTATCGTCTGATAGGAATACCTGAATCCACAATCTTCCTGATATCGTCGACCGGTGTCTTTACCCAGGGACCAAAGACCACACCACCCAGCCAGTCCGGCTTTTCATTGATGTAGCCAAAGAACTTACCCAGCCACTCTTTCGTGGGACGGAATACCTGTGGGGAGATCCAGATTTTTGCTTCCGGGTGGTATTTATGGAGAATCACCGCTACTTTTTCCAGCCAGTCAAACAAGATATCAGGCTCCAGGTCACCAGGGTCGCCACCGGGAACAAACAGGTGATCAAGCCTGGGTACCGTAGAAAAGATTTTGTGTCTTTCATCGATTTCGACTTGTAGCGAATCCGGGTGTTCGTAATCTGAGCCCATGTTGGGGTACC
Source organism: Cyclobacteriaceae bacterium (assembly GCA_965228595.1). Lineage (GTDB taxonomy): Bacteria > Bacteroidota > Bacteroidia > Cytophagales > Cyclobacteriaceae > UBA7330. Next base: position 4,292,119 of record OZ245828.1, read on the forward strand.
ACATCCACACATCCAGATCATATTCATCACAGATCCTGGACTGCTCCCGGATCATGTCGATAGCCGGGAGCTTCATGTGTCGGCTGGTGAAGTCATCATCGGTACGTGGAGGCATAATCTCGATGCTATTGGCACCAAAGATGGCCAGGTCACGGATGTACTGATCAAATTGGGCAACCGTCCAGGCATCGTAGCTGTTGGTCTTGGGACGATAGCCCAGCTGATGGCCCCGGATCTCATAGGCAGGAGAGGAGGAAAGCCTGATGGACGCAGGGGCCATCACCTTGTTTTTCCTGATCTCCATCATGCGAAGCAGCTTACCCACACCATACAGGGCACCACGTTTGGTGTTGGCATGAACAATGATTTTGCCGGACTCCGGCAGTGTCAGTAGTTTATAACCTTCTGCTTCTATGGTATTCATCTGATCCAGTTTCTCTGACAGGTCTGCAGGCAGGTCTTTTGTTTCTCCGAGGGAGAGGATGATTTGCTTACCGTCGGTGATCTTTCGGCTGATCTCAATTCGCAGTCCACTTCTTTTTTCTACCTCTTCAGTGAGCACCTGGATCACTTTCTGCAATGACCGGGCATCCTTTTTAGGGCTATAGATGGAAAAATCAGAAAAGTCCTGTTGTTCACGTTGGGTGATGATCGGGCTGGCTGTGGAGACAACCATCAGACACATAACCAGGAACAAAGAATAAATGGGTTTCATGGGCTTGTTAATCTAAATGAATGATAAATATCTGTTTGGAAAGCTTACCCCGGGCGTTGGGTACCTGCCTGTTGAAGGCGATGGATTTGCCATCGTGAGCAATTACAATGTCAGTCGGCGAAAGGGCTGTGGGTTCATTCAGGGCTTTCGCATCCTTTTCGCCCACCTTTAGTTTCATGATGCTGTTGTTCCAAACGTAGCTGATGTGCTGGCTATCCGGAAACCAACGGGCTGCACTTTGAACATCAGTGCCGTGAGTTGTCAGTTGTTTTGGTTGACCTCCGGCGGGGGAGATCATAAAAATTTGCTTCACACCCTGGTCATCCCTGGCTATGTAAGTGAGCTTACTTCCGTCAGGGGCGCTTCTTACGATGCCTACACAGCCAGGATAGGCAGCATTGGAGGTATTGGTCAGTCTTCTTTGTGCAGCTCCCTTTGGTGGAGCGGGCATTGTTGTGGCTGTACCTTCCAGCGGACCAGGATTTCCGGGAATGGTAATGTCTTCCGGAATATCCACAATAAAGACTTCGTCTACGTCCTGACCGTTCTTGTCTTTGGTGGTTCCGATAAAAGCACGGGCCATCTGTTGTTGGCCATCAGCATTGATATATCCAGCAGTACCCACCCAGCTATCGCCGGCAGCCCTGCTGATCTCATCTGAGCCCGGGGTTGGATTGGCAACCACATTAACCACAAGTACACTGAACCATTCGCCATCTACATTTTCACCTTCGGGATCTTTGTCTACCGTTACCGGGCTGATCTTTTTGGATACCCCGATGGTACGCAGGTTATAAACATCCCCGGTTGAGTCTTCCAACTGCTTCATGATGGCATCGTTGTAGGTGTAACCTACCCATTGTCCATCCCCACTGAACTCATGTCGGTGTGTGCCTCCACGAAGCGCCCCCGGTGTGAAGGGTGGTGTGACATCCCGGGCATCCATGAATATGGGTTTGCCCAGAGCGGAATCTTTGACCATGACGCCGGTCCTTCGCCATTGCTGGTACGGATTGTCTGCTGTGATGTTGAGCAAGCCGTGAATGAAAATGACCTGGTTGTTCGTGTGGCTGTAGCTTACCGCACCCACCCCCGGACCAAAGGCCTGGTTTTGAGGCAGCTCATACATAACCACTACTTCCCCGGTAGACACATTTACCTTTTCAATGCGTGCACAGGCACCGATACCACCTTCTTCTGTTCGGGTATCATAGACAATCCACTGGTCATCAGGTGAGAAATTGTCATTGTTATCAAGGTCGTGGTTGTATGTTAGGTCCTGGGTGAGTTGTATTTCTTTCATATAGGTGGGGCTTTGACAGCTCATTACGAGGACCAAAATGAGGGGTAAAAGGGCCATGTGTTTTTCCATGTAAGTAAAAGAAAGAAAAGTCCCATTAAATATGCTTAATGGGACTAAACAATCGAAAATTAAACCTAATCAACAAAATTAATCCTGGGGCTCACTGATCACACCAAGGTACCTGCCGATCCAGTAAGGCAGCAACCAGATGTCGCCCGCACTGTACTCAGAAGTACCGCTTCGACCTACCCGATCGAGGCGGAACATGTTCCCATTGTGTCTTTGGATGGGCCTTTCATCAGGAGGTAATACCTCGGTGATGGTTTGGCCTCTGAAATTTTCTTCCATGAATTCAATGTCTTTCCGATGGCTGTTGGCGATATCCCAGGTTATCAGATCCATCGGGTGCTGTTGCAGGTACCAGATGCCTTCTTCCAGGTCAAATTCTTCTGTGCCTGTGAGCGCTGTCATGATGTTCCATGCACCTTCTTTCTCTGGTCGCTCGATTTCCCAGTGGTCAATGATCGCTTCTTTAAACATCTGCTTCAGGCTGTCGTTGAAAGCATATCGGTACAGCCCCCAATAACCCATGTAGTACATCTCATCATCTGAGTGGTTCCAGCCTTCGGAGAGCATTTTACTCCAGTCGTCTGCGTCATCCGGTGCAGGACCTACCTTTTCCATTGGCCACATCAGGTTGTCGAGGTAGCCATCTTCGGTCATGAGTTCAAAAGCCTTGTCCTTGTACTTTTCTTTTCCTGTGAAGTAATACGCTGTCTGCAACATCGCCACGATATTAGATGCGTTGATCTTTCGGTCTCCCACCATCACTGGTCGGGCATTCACGTATTCCGGGTTCCAGCGACCCCAGGTGGTCGGTTTGCCGTCATAATCCACCAGGTACATGTCGTTCTTTACGATGTGGCTCATCAAGGTATCGATCAGGGTGATGGCCCGGCTTTTCAAATCTTCATCATCGATCAGCTCGGCCATCGCTCCAAAGGCGAAGATGTGACCGATGGCTTCATCACTACTGGTGGTAGCTTTCCAGTCCCACTCAGGATCTTCACTGTGCTGCCATCTGTCCGGGTCGTGCAGACGCTCAATGTATCCACTTCGCTCAAAAGATCGGGAAGGGAATCCGGGAACCGGGTTGATGCTGTAAAGACGTTCCATTGCGTCCAGTGACTCACGACAGTTTTGGAGCGCTTCTTCCGAACCCGTCACCGCATATCTGAAGATCTCACCACCCAGGTACATAGCTGTCCACAGGCCGTCATTGTCTGAGTCGCTTAGTCGGCCTGAGTCTACATTTCCTTTTTCCATGTCATCAAGGCTGGCGTTGAATCCAAGCCTGATGTGACGATCTCTTACCTGCTTTTCGAAATACATGGCTTTTTCATATAAGGTCATTTCTTCGAAGATGATCTGGCCCAGACCTTGCTCGGTAAGGATCAATACCGATCCGTCTGTGGCTTCCGAAATGCTAATTACGGTATTGGAAGGGATCCACCGCTCACCGTAGTAATAGTCAAATTTTCCATCTTCTTTCAGCTTAAAAGCACCTTTGGTGGATCCAAACCACAAAGATCCATCGATGGAAGTGATTGCAGTGATCTCTGTCCAGGGGAGTTTTTGCTGCAGCTCACCTTTTTGTTTTCCAGTAAGGTCCAGCGTAAGGTAACCATCGTTAGTACCTACGATGATTGCTTTATCTGTTACTTCGAAAGCAGTCAGCTCGTTACCATCAAACAGTTTTTCGACTTTTTTAGCTCCTGTATCAAATTTGCTGATGCTTTTTTCTCCCAGGAGGTAGAAAGCACCGGAGGCATAAGTAATGTCCTGAACCTTTTCCTCGTAGCTGCCTTCCCAGACTATACTGTTGTCGGTAAGGTATTTCAATTTCTTGCCATTACTGATCAGGAATTGAAAGTCAGGGGATCCGGCGAAGAGGGTGGCATCTTTCATCTCATGCCGGATGAAAAGCTTACCTGCCCAGGCATTGCTTAGTACGGCTTCATCATCCAGGTAGACAAACTGGTCGTCAATGGTGATGAGGTTGGTAATGTTTTTATCAGTCAGTGGTCTGTAAGTACGATCTGTGATGAGCTCTCCGGGATACAAAAACTGACCATCATGTGTTCTTAGCAAACCATCTTCGGAGAGGGTCTGGATCACGCCATTGCGGTCCATGTAGGATGCTTTCAAAGCTCCGGTCGCATCGGTTTTGTAATATTTGATGCTGTAATCCTGTACGAATATTACGTCCTGGTGCACGGGCTGTGTGCTGACACCGGAAGAGGAGCTCTTCTCCGTATTACAGCCTACCTGAAAAAGGCAAACCCCCAGAATGAATATGATGATGTTTTGCTTCATAAAAAATAATGAATTAGTAATGTTTGAATTTTGCCTTTAATACTAGATTTTGGAAGGAACAGACTATTAATCCCTGAATAATTCAGGGTTTCTACGAACAGGGGGAGCAAGTCCTGCCACATCTCTCATCTCCCATCTCCCGTGGTAGGTGTCTTCACCTACCACAGGGAGTAGTAGAGTTCATATAAGGGTTGATTGACCCCAGCGAACCTTAAACCAACACACTCACGTCATCCTGAAAGGAGCGAAGCGTAATGAAGGATCTTAGAGTTCGTGAGGAGTATTGGACAGTTCCCCCTAAATTGTCTAAGATCCTTCACTTCGTTCAGGATGACGGTTCTAATGTTAGTTTCTGCCACCTATCTTTAGATTAGTAATATAGACACTCCAGGCCGTGGCTGGACCCAGGCTATTCCTTCGGGGCACTAATCACGCCCAGGAATCGGCCCATCCAGTAGGGGAGCAGGTAGGTATCCCCTGCGCTAAGCTCTCCGTTGCGGTTGCCGGCGTCCAGATTGAAAAGATTTTTGTTGTGCTTCAGCTCAGGTCGCTCGTCGGAGGGGAGAACTTCTTCGATATACTGGCCCCTGAAGCCTGGATCTTCTCTGAATACAATATCCTTTCGGTGACTATTGATCGTCTCATATTCGATCATATCTAGCGGGAATTCTTTCAGGTGCCAGACAGATTCCTCCAGGTCAAATTCCTCCGCACCGGTCATGGCATAACAGAAGTTCCAGAGTGAATTTTTCTCTGGTCGCTCATGCTGCCAGTGATCCCTGATCGCCTCCTTATAGACTGGTTTTAGTGAGTCGGCAAAAGCATAGGGGTAGAGGCCCCAATATGCCAGGAAATACATCTCGTCGTCGCTGTGGTTCCATTCTTCGGAAAGCATGGTGCTCCAGGGGTCAGAACCTTCCGGGGCATTGCCAATCTGGTCGAATGGTCGCGCCAGGTTTTCCAGGTAGCCATGCTCCCGGATCAGCTCGGTGGCTTTGTCTTTATAGATCTCCTTCCCGGTGAACTTATAAGCTGCCTGAAGAAAGGCAATCAGGTTGGAGGAGTAGACCTTTCGGTCCCCGATCATGGTCTGGAACCGGTTGACGTATTCAGGGCCCCATATCCCCCACAAAGTAGGTTTGCCATTCGGATCTACAAGGGTGTAGTTGTTTTCCACGATGTATCCCATCAGTTCATCAATCAACTTGACCGCTCGCTGTCTCCACGCTTCGTCATCGATGTATTCTGCTACCAGCATCAGGGCAAACATCTGTCCTACTGTCTGGTCGCTGCTGGCGGTGGCTTTCCAATCCCATTCCGGGTCCTCCGCATGATACCAGCTGATCGTATTGTTGTATCCTTCGTACCAATAGTTTTCAACGTAAGACCGGTATTCTTTGTGGAATGGGTAGTATCCTCTTCGTTCAAAAGACCTTCCGAATAGGCCCTTGATGTTATTGATCTCGTGCAGCCGTTCCATGGCCTCGAACGACTCGTAACAATTTTGTTTGGCCTCTTCGGACCCCGTCACCAGGTATCGGAATAGCTGGCTTCCCAGGTACATACCTGTCCAGAGGTTGTCACTGGCAGCGACCCTGTTGCGCGCCGTAGATAATCTATGGTCTTGAAGCCCACTCTTATCAGTAATGATCCCGTAGCGGACATGCCGCTCACGAACCTGCTTTTCGTAAAACATCGCTTTTTCTTCCAGGGTCATCATTTTGAAGCAGATTTGGCCCAGTCCTTTGTCAGTCAGGATCATCACGGAGTTATCCGGACCTGCTGAGATGTGTATTACCTCATTCCCGGGCAACCATCGCTTCCCAAAGTAGTAGTTGAACTTTCCATCCTCTTTGAGCATGTAGGCACCTTTGGTCGATCCAAACCAGCGCTTTCCATCAATGGATTGAATGGCTGTGATTTCCGGCCAGGGGAGCTTTGTGTTCAATGGCTGAACGACTTTGCCTGATTTATGGAGGATTAAAAACCCATCATTGGTACCGATGGCTATTTGATCCCCTGTAACATCAAAGGCGGTCATTTGATTTCCTGAATAGATGGATTTCTTTTCCAAAGATTTTTCATCCAGGGAAAAAACAGACTGTTCGGTCAATAGGTAGAAGGCCCCCTCGTCATATGCTGCATCAACGATTCGGGCATCTACACTTCCAGATGTTTTTACCTCTGAATCCTTCAATACCCAATATCTTTCGTGGCTGGTCACCAAAAAAGTGAAATCCTTACCTCCCACGACCAGCTCCGGTTCAGGAAAGTTATGCCTGGCAAATAGCTTCCCTGCCCAGGCATTGCTGAAGACGGCAGTGTTATCCAGGTAGATGAACTGGTCCTGATATATCGCAATATCCAGTACGCCCTTATCTTTCATGGGAATATAGGTGATATCCTGCTCCAGGGTGCCCGGATACTGTAGATGTCCGTTTGTGGGACGGAACAAACCCTTGTCAGTGAGCACCTGGGTAACTCCGTTTCGATCTGTAAATACTTTTTTGAACTCAGCCTCGGAATCCAGGTGATATTTTACCGCATAGTCCTGGACGAAAGGTGTGTCCTGGTAGACGGGCTGTGTAATTTGATTTGAATCCTGGCTCTTTTCGGAACACGAGAAGATAAAGAGCAGGACAGGAATAAAGATTATGTAGCTTTTCATTAATTTATCGCTTAATTAGCCATACATCAGAGATCCTGGAGTAGTTTCTCCAATTCAGGTGAGACTCCTCGGCTCTGTCAAATGTGAGGGTCATTTTTCCATCTCCCACAATGCTTTTAGGAACAATGAATTCTTTAAAACCTTCGCGGTGCTTCTCGTATTTGATGGGTTCAAGCCTTTTTCCATCCACGCGGACTAAAGCATCACCATATCCTGTGACACGGATCAGGTATCGGGCATTCGGGTCGAGATCTTCATACTCAAGGATGGGGTCTACCTGGGAAAGCTGAGAAGATAGTCTCCATCGGCTAAACCCTCCATTGTTCCACACGAAATCGACGGCATCATAAACCGTAGTGGTTACATGCGGGCTTTTGGATATGTTGGAGACGTCATCATAGTAGCCTCCGGGACCGGGGTTTTCCCAATTGGCGATCAGTTTGATCCGGTCTGCTTTTTCCTGTTCACTGGCCAGGGTGTCGATGGCTTCAAACTGATCTGCCAGCCACCATCGGTTGTTAAGCGGGTGATCTACAAACTGCAGCATACAGCCTCGCTGAGAACCGCTGGCCTGGTATTTTTCTACATCGGATTGCCAGCCGATGGACTGAAACAGGGCTTCACTATAGTCCACGATCACCTGTTTCATTTCCTGCTCGATGGGTTCTGTATCAGCTTTATTCACTATCTCCAGGGCCTTTTTCATCACCACTTCCGAACCCAGCTCATCTACTTGTAGCATGACCTTATTGGCTTCTTTCTCCAGGTTGGTCTCGTTGATTTTTCTTCTTCGTACATAAGTATCGTAATAGGCCCTGAGTACCAGCATTTGCCATCTCCAGTTATCACTCAACTGTGGATTGCTGGCTTCCAACTCCTTCCAGTAGGCCAGGGTTGGCTCAATGCCCCCATTATAGATGATGGGACCATCCCAGTTTTTTTCCAGTGCGAGGATGCCATTGGCCGTTTCGTAGGCTATTTCCGGACCGAAGAAAAAACGGCTGTACTCCTTTACGATGTCCAGGATATTCTTGTAGGGATCCCAGCCTCTCTGGCTCCAGACAATTTTGTTGACATCATCGTGGCTGCCATCAGAGTAGGAGACAAACCCATCTGTGAAAGGGGCATATTTGGCGTGTACTTCTGCATAATAGACCGGCTGTGGGTTGATACCTTCCCGTCCGACAGTCAGCGCAAAGGCCTGATCAAAGTTTTGGGCCGGGTAGTCACACCGCACATTGTGGGTGATGTCCGGATAATGCCGGTGCAGGTATTGCTCCGGTAGTCGGAAGCGGGTTTCTGAAATAGGAGGGCTGCTGGGACCCGAAACTACACCTCGTAGCCAGGTTGGTTTGTGGATTTCCAGGTACTGGTAAAAATAATCGACCTGCTCAGCGCTGAAGCCCTGAAGGGAGATCCACATCCCTGCATCCGGGTGATACTTGATCAACCGGGCATACAGGTCTTTTAGGAACGGCATCACTTCTCTGGGGTGATTGTGGCCGGGGTCTCCACCGGGGAAGAAAATATTGTTTAAGCGGGGAACCTGTTTGTAGTTGGCCTCATGTATGTCCAATTGTTGGCTTCGCAATTCCGGATCCTTCAGATCTACCGTGCCGGGTGTCCACACCCAGTATTCAATGTCGTATTTATCACAGATCTTGCTCATTTCCACATTCATCTCTTCCCTGGGGATCGGGAAGTGTGGACTGGAATCGTCCCGTAGCGGTGGAATGTTTTCAATGGCATTGGTTCCGAAAAGGACCAGGTCCCGGATGTATTGGTCGTATTGCTTCACGGTCCAGGCATCATAGGTGTTGGCGGTGTTTCGGTACCCGATCTGGTGTCCCCGTAGTGGGTACTGAGGAGCGGTGGCAATATCCATGTTGTCTTCGATGATCACCCGGCCATCGTTCATTGAGGCTTTGCGTAGTAATTCACCAATCCCGAAAAGCACAGCTCTCGAATCTGCTCCAATGATCCAAAGGGTATTTTTCTGCTGAACCAGTCTAAACCCTTCCGCCTGATTTTCAGGTTTGTTATTGCCTGATCGCCTGGGGGGTGCCATACCATCCAGTTTTTTGGTCTCCGATAAGGCCAGGGCAATGGTCAGTCCTTTGGCGTCTTTCCAGGAGCTGATCTCGCTCCAGGCCAGTCCAGTTCGCTTTTGTACTTCTTCCTGAAGTATTTCCACGGCAGATTGTCTTACCAGGGGTTTGATGTCTTTGGAAACAAGGATGTTTGCTTCACTAATGTCAAAACAGAAAGAAGCGGAGGCTGCACTGGTAAGCAATAGGATGAATAAGGTTCTCAAGGTGTTCATGGGGTCAATTGATTTAGGCCCTGTTGTCCGGGTTTAGAAACAAATATTGAAATTCAGCTAAAATACTTACTAAAGAACATTACGGGCTACTTTATCTAGTCCATTTATATTCGGGGCAAGTAATTAATGTATACAACACCCTGATCCATGCAAAACAAATTCCTTATCACATTTCATTTCTGGCTAAAAGCACATCTTTTGATCCTTTCGATCCTTATAGGTTTTCAAACCTTTTCTATCACGCACCAGGAAGATATTATCACATATGAAAGCATCAATATAATCACGGGAGACCAGGCAAACCAGGTTGAACAGAAAGTAGCGCAACTTCTGAAGGTAAGGATTGAAGAAAAGTCTGCCATTAAGGTCTCAATGGGTGAAGCGCTTTCAGTAGAAGGGTTGAATATTCTGTTGGGTAGGCTGGATCATCATTTGAAATTAAGGAATTTGTTTGAGCAGCACAGGATCCCAGAGCTTAAAGGTCTGGCTCCCGGGCCCGAAGGCTTTCTGCTAAAAAAGCTAACTGACCAAACACTCATTGCCGCAGGGATTGATGATCGGGGGTGTCTGTATGCCGTGGGGGAGCTGCTCAGACAAATAGGATATGAAGAAGACCGGATCAGTATCCCAATCGATATGAATGTCCGGACTGCACCGGCCTTTGAGATCAGGGGTACACAATTTGGTCAAAGCAGGGTAGCTAAAAACCTTGCCAAGGTTCGTGATTGGACAACCGAAGAGACCCAGCGAGTCATTTTAGATTATGCGCTGGCAGGAGCAAACATATTCTCGGTGAACCCTGGTCCCATGTATGACTTCATTAAATCCTATGGGTTGATGACCCAGGGTGGTTTTGGTGCCAATACCGCTCATGAAGTAAAAGATGAAACCTGGAAAGCCTCAGAATCGATAGGTCGAACCGGGTACGTTTGTTTGTCAGTAGATGCTGCCCGGGATTATATGCTGAAGAAGTGCGAGGCTTTCGCCAAAGAAATGCCAGCTTACGACTTACTCAAATTTCACGGAGGAGATGGAGGAGGTTGCGAATGCGATCGATGTGATCCCTATGGACTTACATTCATTAAGTTGGTGGAGGAAATGGCTGGGATCATACATAAGCATCACCCTCATACTCGGATTTACTTCACCAATCAAAAGTTTGACAACGCCGATGACAATGCCATCTTTAATTTTTTGAATGAGAAGCCACGTGACTGGCTTTGGGCCTGGGGGTACGGACCAGGATCCGATGCTACCACCTGGCAACCTGGACATCGGCAGACCCACCGCATGGATCTGTTTAAGTACCCCGGGTTCGGACCTTATTCATTGTATCCTCTGGAGATCGTGAAACAGATGCCGGCGAGACACAAGCTGGTCTATTACAATGAGATTACCCACTGGAAATATGCGCAGCATGCCTATATACAAATGTACCCCCGAGCGGACAAAAATGGATACCTGCCACCTCACTGGGGTCACGACATCTATGAGCGCAGACCCGATCAATACCTGACCATGGTCTATAATCGGTTGACGTTCTTTGCCTGGCCACGGAATTATCATCGGGTATTCAATGACCTCATGCGCTATGGAGTGGGCGACATTACCCATTCGTCAGGACATCACGATCATTTTAATCAGTGGATGTGGCAACGGCTGCTTTGGGCTCCAAGGACTACTGTTGAGGATGTGGTGGACGAATATTGTCGAACCTGGTTTGGTCCTGAAGCTGCTCCTTACATGACGGAAGGTATTTTTCAGTTGGAGGAGAACCTGGAAGAAATACCGGGCACGCCTCTCCCGGAGAAGGAGGGAATTCTGAATTATTATGAACTGACAACAAAAGCAGGTAAGGTGATGCCTGATCTGTGGATGAAGGACAATTGGCTCTGGAGGATGTACAGTCAGAAGGCAGCATTGGATCGCTATGTTCAGCTGGCAGTTACGGAACAAATAAGGTTGGAGCAACGTGTCAAAGAATTGGTAAATAAATGCCTGGAGGGAAGTTTGTCAGATCAGTACATTAAAAATGCGATTGGACTGATAGAAGCGGGCCACCATGTTACGAGTGAAATGGATGAACTTCTGGCGGAAGCAACCCAGCTGGGGCAGGAGAGTAATGACCTTTTTGGGGTGAGGAATGATGGGTTGTGTAATCTGGAACATGACTTTATCGGGTTAGGATGGACGAAAAGGCAATTGAACAGAGCTTTGGGCGCTAAGGGCAAAAAGCGAAAGGAATTGCTGACTATGATCATTGATTATGAAAACCCTGGTGAAGGTGGGTTTTACGATAACCTTGGTACAGCCAATCATGCGCCGAATGTGGTGGCAGGATACCCCTACGACCATGGGCAGCCATACGTTTCTCAAATGCTTTCAGAAGCCAATAAACCCAGTCAGCGATCCATGCATTTCACCCAGGATGAAGACCAGGGGGTGACACTACATTATAAAGGATTGGACCCCAAAGCGAAATACTCCTTGAGGCTCACGCTGGTCAGGCCCTGGTTCCAGGAAAGATATGCCATGCGGATGAATCAAACTTCTGAATCCATTTATGCGGATGATCACTTGCTTGCCCGGAATGTAGAACTGCCTCTCCAGGTGAGTGATTTCTTCACTTATAAAATTCCTGCGAGCGTGACGAAAGATGGGGAATTGATCATTCGGTTTGAAAAATCTCCGGATGTAGCCGTTGGAGATCGTGTTTCCGTGGAACAATGGCGCAACTCCGGAGGGTGGGGAACCATTGTTTCTGAAACCTGGCTGATCAGGGAGTAGGCATTTATTTTAATATACGGATATATTTCGGAATAATATTTCATAATTCCTTAATACAGCCTACATAGATTCGTAATTCCTAGCGGGATTTACTGCTTTTCTACCATGATTGCGCAATTTCAGGTGTAAAAAGCGCATTTTGCGCACATGTTCTTCTTTTTATTGGGATAAATTTATTGAATCAATTCATCATTTAAGGTTAAATAATGAAGGATTGATGTTGAGATAACAGCAGCCGGAAGAATTAAAAGTAAGTTTATACCCAATAATAAACCACATGAAAAAGGAATTACTTTTAGCAATTAGAAATGGCGATGAAGTTGCATTCAAAGAGCTTCATGACCTTTATAAGGAGCCAGCGATCCGATTTTGTAATTCGATCATCAAAGACATCGAAGAATCTGAGAACCTAATTCAGGAAGTATTTATTAAGATTTGGGACAAGCGATTGGGGATCAATCCTGAATTAAACTTTAATTCCTATTTATTTACCATTATCAGAAACAGAGTTTACGATTACCTGAAAGAGGTAAAAAGGAATGAATTTGTAAAAGAACGCTACTGGTATAACATTGTTGAACACCAGCAATCCGAACCAGATCTCAAAGAGGAGCGTATTTCAAGCATTAAATCAGCAATTAACGACCTCACCGAAAAGAGGAGAAGGATCCTTCAGCTAAACTACGAAGAAGGCAAGTCCTATGAAGAGATTGCTGCCATGCTGAATATTTCAAAGAACACGGTGAAAAATCAATTGGTCAAGACAAAACAAATCATCCGTACACAATTAAAGGTTGCTTCGGCTTAACCAATAAATTTTAACTTATAGCGATTTCATTTCCTCTCCGGAGTCTCTGGTTACAATGGTAGATCGGCTACCCTTGCCTGATGGATCTATGGCTTTGACTTTAATCACTACATCATCATCAACTTTTACCGGTCCTTCGTATAATGAACTGTTTACCCCTGGTTCCGAGCCATCCAGTGTGTAGTAGATTTTTAATCCGGGGTATTCCACATTGGCTTTTAGCATGCCATTCTCAATGATTCCCCCAGCTGGAGGTACACGGTAATTGTAACCATCATTGATATAGCTCAGTCGTGGCAATTCTTTATTTGCCAATAGGTTGGCAAACACGTTCCAATCTTTATCCTTCAATTCATTGCGCTTTACCTTATCGGCGATGTTCTCCCATGATCGCGATTTGGTCCAGGCACTTTCGGCAAAACCGATGAGCTTAGGGAGATAATAATACTCCAGCATATCTCTTCCCTTGATGGTCTCGCTCCAGATTTGTGCTTCGATACCTATGATGTTTTTTTCAGCTCCCGGATTGAGTCTTTCCAGTTCTAAAAGATTTCCTTCCGGCTCCACTTGTAGAATATCAACGGTCTTTCCATTTCTAGTTTCTGTTCGTACTACATGGAGTTCTGCTCCCATTGATGTAGTCGCTGTAGTGGTAAACATGTTGAAAGGGGCGAAGTGCCAGTTGTCTCTCGTATTGATAAACCCTGCCCAGTACAGTCCCGGTTCTGAAGGGTCTTTGCTATATGCCAGGTCAAAATAAAAGTTGGATACGTTACACAGGACAATCGGATAGCCAGCATTGGCCAGCTTATACCCAATGTCCGGGTAGTCAAAAAGGTTGTTCCAGATGTAGGGAACAATATTTTTACCCATTAATTCTTCATTGGGAATGTAGTTACCATCTTCCGTTTTCTTCAATGCCACTTCTTCCCATCCATGCCACTCCAGATTCTTGTCTTTCAACCTTTCCGTCATCCTTTTGATGAAATAGGCATGTAGCTGGTGGTGATTTTCTATTTCCGGGTGGTCCTTCAAAAATTCAGCAACCATAGGTGATCCTGTCCAGGCACCATGTGGAACCTCATCTCCACCCATGTGAAATTTGGTGATCGGAACCCCGGCCTCGTCATACATGGCCATGATTTCATCGACTACCTTTTCATAGAAGTCATAAGCAGATTTTCTGACCACACAAACCACATTGTCTTTGTATGCCTGGGCAGAAATGTATTTTGATGTGTCTTCCGGGTCTATCAGTCGGTATTGCTCTGCTTCTTCGGGCTTACCTTCTTCCATCAACCTGTCATATCTGGCTTCCATGGCTTTGATGGCTGCTCTGGCATGACCGGGGAAGTTTACCTCCGGGATGATGGTAATATGTCTTTCCTGGGCATACTTCAGGATTTCAATAAAGTCTTTCCTGGAGTAATAACCACTTCCGTTTTTATCAGGATCATTGGCATATGGTCCTGAACCGTAGGCAGGATGAACCACACTGTTTTTGTACGATGTAGTGTGTTTTCTTGCTCCTCCCACTTCTGTCAATTCAGGCAGATCTTTAATCTCCAGTCGCCAGCCTTCATCTTCTGTTACATAAAAGAGGAAATGGTTGATCTTGTAGGATGCTGCTACATCCAGCATCCTAAGGATCGTTTCTTTCGTTTGAAAGTTTCTCCCAACATCCAGGTGAAGACTTCGAAACCCAAACCTGGGTGCATCACTGATCTTTTTGCATGAAAGTGAAAAACTTCCGCTATTATTTTTGAGTGACTCCACGGGGATCAGGGCCCTCAGACTTTGAATACCATAAAAGACGCCTGCAGGATCTGAACCTACAATAGAAATACTATTGGGATCGATAGTGAGGTAATAAGCTTCATTATTGTTTCCATTCACAGTCAATCTATCCTGTTGTAACACAATGGCTTTTCCGGATGCAGCATCAGTGGAAAGTGGTAAGTCGATGCCTACGTCATTCAGTAGCTTGGTCTTCAGGAACTTTGCCTCTTTCTCAAGGCTGGGCTGATAAAAAATGGTGAAGCTCTTGTCAAGTGTAAGGGCACCTTCGAGTTTTTGGGTTGATACCGGAGTAGGAACGATCAGGTCCAGCTTTTCTTTTGGTAAGGCCGAAAGTTTCTGGTTTGCCTTGTAGAGATAGGAAGGGGTTGGTATCGGATCATAATCTTCATCGCTACGATGAATTTGCTCCGGCCTGGTGAAAGGATGAAGTGTGTAGTCAGTCACTTCTACAATTTGTTCTTCATTTCCACTGGCATCATAAAAGACAAAATATAAGCCCAGGGGCCCATCCGTTTCTTTGATAATGGCCTCGGTGCCCCGGTAAACGACTTCTACACTTTCACCTTCTTTCAGTGAGAAGTCCATTTTAGGAACCATTTTATACCAGTCGCCATTGATGTGCTCCACGATGGCAGGTTGAGGAGATGGCGTAGATACCATGGGCCTGGGGTTGATATTAAAAAATAACGTCCAGTTTTTGCCATTGAGGTCAATGCCACCTTTATGAGTCAATGTAAACTTTGACTCAAATACATTCGGCTTTCCAGTGAAATTGGTGACGTGTTCCCATTCTACAGCAATATCTGCAGTTGTATCTGGAGATTGGCAGGAGAAAGTGAAAACAAAAATCAGGGCAGAGAGTCCGAATGCAGGGTACTTCATGTATATAGTCAATTATTTAAGATTAATACTCAAATATTAACCAAAGGGGCTATAACAGAAAGCACAATGACTGAAAAATTAAGCACTCTTTTTTCCAGCCCGTAGCTCAACAATCGCGTCAACCAGGTCTTGAATTTTGTCTTTTGTGAGCGGTTTTAATACATGGTCGATGACATCATCGTATTGAGCAGTCCTTGTCCTGTCAGCTTCATCAGTAGATGAGGACACAATGGCAAATGATGTATTTCCAAGATGAATCGACTTGTGATAATGTTCCAGAACCTCAAAGCCATTCATTACTGGCATATTTAGGTCGAGAAGCACCAGGTCAGGATAAAATCCTTCACAGTTGTCCAAATAGTCAATGGCCTCTTTCCCATTTTGAGTCACACCGATCTTATTGATTCGGAATTCTTTTAAACGCTGAGAAGTGATCAGGTTATTGACCACATCATCATCTACAATTAATACGTGTGTTAGCTGGTTGTTCACGATAATTATGTTTGATAGTTTACATTTCCTTTATACTCACCCTGGTTTCTGAGCACGTTTTTTCCAGGGATATCAATTTTCTATGGGTTAAAACATCTGAAAAGATAGGGTGTATTACATGGGGTTTGTCATAGAATTTATTGTCCTTTCAGCGTGAAAATCAACGGTTCATTTAAGTACTCTTTGGTACAAAAACGATATAAAAATCTACTCACGCTTCGTTAAGTTATAGAAAAATCGGCAACTGAACAAAGTAGTTCTAATAAATTTCAAACTTCAATGTATAATAGATAACAGTTTGATAATCTGAATGTTATGATTATTTATAATGGTTTGGTTCCTGATACTGAAACTCAAAAACGATGAACCTTTTCGTTGGAATTTATGTGGGTATTCACAATCTAGTCATAATCATAACGTTATCTATGTTTTTCAGGTTCTCTTGTAATGGATGTTTATGAGAAGTCAAGAATTTTCTGAAGTAAATTGATCACGAATCACCAGCTGATAAATAGCCGTATGGAAAATTTTAAACTTTAAGCATTGGCTAATTCTTTGAGCGCATTAGCCAATACATCCATCTCCTCAACGGTATTAAATACATTCGGAGTGATCCTGCAGCCGTAAACATTGGACGTCTGGATCCCAACCGTAAATATTTTGTATTTATCCAAGAGAATATCTGCCAGCGCTTTAGGCTCAATACCTTCCACACCCACATTGGCAATTGCACAGGCCTTGTGAGATTCCTTGGGCGTATTGATAATGATTCCGGGATGATTTCTCACCTGCTTAGTCCAATGTTCCTGCAGATGCCTGAGTCGGGCTTCTTTTCTGGCACCCCCTAGGATGTTATAATAATCTATGGCGTCTTCAATGCTCAGATTGTGATACATCGGGATGGTGCCGGTATGATTGAGCCGGTTGATATCACCTGGCTCCGAATGCCCGGCCAGCAACGGCCAGACATTATCAATGTGTTGATCTGCTACGTAAAGCAACCCTGTACCGAGTGGAACAGCCAGCCACTTATGCAGGCTGGAGCCGTAGTAATCACAATCAAGGTCTCTGATATCAAACTTAAAATGGCCAACACAGTGGGCCCCATCCACCATCACTTTTACGCCTTTGCTATGCGCCATGTCGCAGATCTTTCTGATCGGCAGGATATGTCCGGTAATATTGATCATGTGGCAGACCATCAACAATTTGGTCTTCTTTGTGATGGCTTTTTCATAAACCTCTACGACTTCCTCATCAGACTTTGGGTGATTTGGTACTGAGACTACTTTATTGACAGTTCCATACCTGTCCGCAACCTGCTCAAACATCAGTCGCATGGTCCCATAATCCTGCTCTGCATAGACAGCTTCATCCCCTTTTTTCCAGTTCATCCCTTTGATGATGAGATCAAGGGATTCGGTTGCATTTCGCGTGATGACCACATTTTTGCCCGTAGATCCAATGACCTTCGCAGCTTTATCTGCTACTCTTCTTTTATCACCCTGATGGTGATTCCTCATGTACCACGACCCCTCATAATTGATCATCTCGATATGCTTCTTGAGGGCTTCGAGCGTAGGAGTAGGGATGATATTGTAATAACCGCTTTCCAGGTTGATGTAATCAGGCTTTAGCTTGTAATCCCCTCTCACCTTCAACCAGAAATCTTCGTCTGTTGCGAGACTACCGGCTGGTAACTCACTGACCCCTCCAATGTTTGAAGCCAGTGCACTGTTATAGATAGGGGTGGCTAAGGCTGCCATTGAAATACTTCTTAGGAAATCACGCTTCTTCATTTCGATCTGAGTATTTAAAATATGAGTCCTAATATAGCATTTGACTTTTAGGTCCCGTTCGTCCGATGTTCCAAAAACAACGCTGTTGTTAAGTTATTGTCATTTCTTGCTAACATAAGCCATACACTCAATCTCCACGCGGGCATTCAAAGCGAGCCCACTTGCTCCCAGAGCGCTTCTGGCCGGCTTGTTATTTGGAAAGTAAGTTTTATAAACCTCATTCATTGCCCCCCATTCACTGATGTCCGCCAGCATACAGGTACACTTGATCACATCGTCCATGGACGAACCGTTCGCCTCGATTACTTTTTTGATATTTTCCATGGCCTGTCTGGTTTCAGGACCAATCCCTCCTTCAACAAGTTTTTGATTGATTTCACCGACGTGACCAGATACATACAGGATGTCTCCCACTATTACAGCCTGTGAAAAAGGAAGGTTCATGTCCGAATACTCTTCGGGAGAAATATAAACGGGTGGTGCAGATGAATACGACTCTTCAGAAGAGTTGACTTCCACACACGAACTGATGGCAAAAGCAAGAATGAAAATAAGGGAAGTTGGTTTCATAGGTTTTACATTTTAAAGATTGATTAAAATCTTCTGAAAGATTTGAATCCTAACAAGGAGCAATGAAATATACATTTCATTATCTTGGGATTCAATCCTTTTGCTTATGCCAAAATACACACTCTTCATCAATGGATCGAATAAAACCGTGGATTCTGATCCGGAAACACCTCTACTTTATGTTTTGAGGGATCAATTAGGGCTCAACGGACCAAAATATGGCTGTGGAGTTTCTCAATGTGCATCCTGCATGGTGTTAATTGACGGGAAAGCAGTGACCAGTTGCACAAAACCAGTGGCTTCCATAGGACAGGCCAGGATCAAAACATTGGAAGGACTGACAGAGAATAATGATGAGCTTCATGTGGTTCAGAAGGCATTTATCAGAGAGCAGGCAGCACAGTGTGGCTATTGCTTAAACGGAATGGTCATGACAACGGTGAGTTTGCTTTCACAGAACCCAAATCCGTCGGATACGGAAATCAGGAAGGCTCTACAACTCAATCTATGCAGATGTGGTACTCATACCCGCATCATTAAAGCAGTCAAAAGCGCTGCAAAAGACCTTTAATTATTGATTATGATCGAATTACCAATTTCATCAAGAAGGAAATTTCTCAAAGACATTGGATTTATTAGCGTGGGATTTCCTTTACTGACCTCCTGCATCGGCGAGGAGGATCCTGCTATGGCGACTCGTGTTGCTTATGAAGGGGACTTGCCGGGTAGTATGCGAAGGGCTGACCGTGTGAATGCCTGGCTGAATGTGCTCGAAGATGGACGAGTCCGGATACTTTCCGGTAAGGTGGAGTTGGGACAGGGGATCCGAACAGCTTTACGACAGGTTGCAGCCGAAGAACTGGATATGGACCTTGACCAGGTCATGGTACATCTGGCAGAAACAGGTCTTACCCCGGATGAGGGCTATACCGCAGGAAGCAATTCCGTCCCCAGCAGCGTAATGTCCGTGAGGTATGCTGCCGCTACGGCCAGGCAAAAGATCCTAGAGTTGGGAAGTGCTCAGCTGGATGAACCGATGGCTGACCTGGTTTTCTTGAATGGTCTGGTAAGGTCAAAAAATACCGGAAGATCTCTGACGCTAAATGAGATTCTCGCCGGGCAACAGATAGAAACAGAAGTTACCACCCCGGTCCAAATCAAAGAAAAAAGTGAGCATAAATATGTCGGAAAGCCAGTTCCACGGACTGATATTGAACAAATGGTACGCGGAGAGTCGGTATATATACAGGATCTGAGATTTCCGGGAATGCTGCATGCCCGGGTAGTCAGGCCCCCTAACTATAGCGCCAGGTTGACTTTGATTGAGGTAGATACTTCCGAGCTTGAGAATAACGTGAATGGGGTGATTAGAACCGTTGTCAACGGGAGCTTTATCGGGGTGGTGACAGTGCAGGAATACCAGGCAGTAAAAGCAGAAAGGTATCTGAGGTCAAAGGCGAAGTGGGCAGTCGGAGATGAATTACCGGTGCAGGAAAAGCTTTTTGACCACATCAGAGCCATTTCCGATGCCCCTGAAAACGAGCGGAACGAAGGAGACATTCAACAAGTATTTAGCAGTAAAGAAACATACAAAGGCAGTTATACCAAGCCTTACATCAAACATGGTTCCCTGGGACCGGCATGTGCTGTTGCGATCATGGATGGAGAGATTCTGCACGTCTGGTCTCACAGTCAGGGGATTTATCCCATGAGAAGGGCGCTTAGTGGCATGTTGGGTATTGATCAGGAAAAGATCCATGTTGTGAGTGTTCCAGGAGCAGGATGTTATGGCCACAATGCTGCGGATGATGCGGCTGCGGATGCCGCTTTACTGGCTATGTCAATCCCGGGAAAATATATCCGTGTACAATGGTCTCGAAATGATGAAAATTCCTGGGAACCGTATGGCTCGGCCATGATCATGGAGCTGGAAGCCAGTCTGGATGAAACAGGTCGGATTGATGGTTGGCGAACGGATGTATGGACAGATGCACACAGTACCCGGCCAAACAACGATCCGGGTACTTTGCTCACCTCCAGATACCTGGAAAGTCCAAAATCGATGAATGGAAGGGGATATCTCGGTGGAGGTCATCGCAATGCGGATCCCTATTACACCATTCCGAATATGCAGGTCAATGCAAATTATTTCGATGGACCGTTGAGGGTCTCCAGCCTCAGGAGCCTGGGTGCCTATGCCAATATATTTGCTATTGAGTCTTTTATGGATGAACTCGCAGAAAAGGCTGGTAAAGATTCGATGGAATTCCGACTGGCTCACCTGGAGGATGAGCGTGCAAAAGATGTTTGCGTCAAGCTTAGAGAAATGATCATGAATGTTAATCCTGAATCCGGTGAAGGGCTGGGTTTTGCCTTTTGCCGCTATAAAAACTCAACAGCTTATGCCGCAGTTGCTGCCCTGGTAAAGGTAGATCGTAGTCCAGGAACTGTCCAGCTAAAGAAGATGTGGGCAGCAGCAGATGTAGGGGAGGTTATCAATCTGGATGGCATCAAAAACCAGATTGAGGGTGGGATGATCCAGGCAGCCAGCTGGACACTCAAAGAGCAGGTAAAATTTGATGAAAATGGCATAACCAGCACCGATTGGGCATCCTATCCGATCCTTCGATTCAATGAGACCCCTGAGGTGGAAGTGGAGATGATTGACCGGCCGGAGGAAGCTGCTGAAGGTGGAGGAGAGGTCTCCATGCCTCCAACCGGAGCGGCAATAGCCAATGCGGTTTATAAAGCTTGTGGCGTGAGGATATATGACCTGCCGATTTCGTCGGAAAAATTGAAAAGTTAAATAATATTAAATGATTTAAAGTCGTATACACCTCCGGATAACCGGTATGCCGGTTAGGCAATTAATCTCCATCCAATGTTATGATATAACTTGCGTTGAGAATTAAGCGTAAAAGAGTTTTTCTACCCTATGATTGATTGCATTTCCTATTTGAGCAAATCGAACATTAACCCGACAGATGAGGAATTGAGGAAAATGTTGAATCAATTTCAAATAGCAAATAAGGATCATGCGATTGGCGGGTTTTTGGTCTATGATCAAAATCATTTCTTCCAGTATATTGAGGGTCCGGAGGAGGAAATACATAGTCTGATGGATAATATCCATAAAGACGCAAGACATAAAATACTGGCTGAGGCTGAAACCTGGAGATCAGAACGAAGATTTAAGGGCTGGTCTATGAAAGTCATTGGCTATTCAAACCTCACAAGAATTCTTCCTGAAAACAAATTGATTGACCTGATTGCTTTCAGTGTTGCCAATAAAGATATTATGCCGGAGTGGGAAGATTATGCCTGGGAAATCATTGACAATATTGCTGAGAAGCAGGAAGGCTTTTAAATTATTTGACAGATTTGCCGATTCATGGTTGAGAAACTGAAATTCTAGCATGACACAATTGACCGACAGATTGTGATATTGAGAATTATTTGACCATCACGTCTATTTTCCTTTCACCAGCACACTTTCATAGCCAACAAAGCTGAAATGTAGCGCATTGCTTTCACTGGTCTTTATCGCAAAGTTTCCATCGATGTCTGATACAGTACCGTTTGCAGTTCCATCCACAATGATGCTGGCTCCGGCTAATGGATCACCTTCAGGGCTTAATACTTTTCCCTTCCACATGCCATTTTGATAAGATGCCTTGACTTTAAGCGGATCCTGATTTTGTTGCAAATCATCAATCACAATGACTCCCATATTTGTATTATCTTCAAATTTTTTCAGTTTGAAAATAATGGGTAAAACCATTCGAACCCTGACTGGCATTCCTCTTTGCATGCCGGGTTTGAATTTGGCCGCACCTTGTAAAACTCTGACAGCTTCTTCATCACATCCGTATCCAATTCCTTTTACAGGTACAACATCTGAAATTGATCCATCTTTGTCAACGACAAACTGCAGATATACTCTTCCTTCTATGCCGTTGGTCCGTGCTTCGACCGGGTATAGCATGTTATCAGCTACGTACCTGTAAAAAGCATCTATTCCCCCCGGGTATTCCGGTTGGTCTTCTACTATTACAAATAATGGATTATTTGGATCTGAATCTTCAGCAATTCTAGATCTCTCTGAGAGATAGTCAAAATTGGCTCCTTCTTTCCTTATGGCAATGTAGATACCTTCATCAGGAGGAGTCTTATAAACGCTCATGGATTGAATAGTACTGGGATCAATCCCGGCCAGTTCCTGAATTTTTGATGAATTGCCATCCTCAGGAAGATCCAGTTTCACATAGGTCAAATCATCTTTCTTATCAGCCAGGCTTTTCTGCATAACAACCGGCAGTTGATCGAAGGTGATCGCATTGCTGTTTTCACCCATCTTTTTAATCTCATTGTCCAGCTCTTCGTTGCAGGCGAATACAATAAATAATAGCGCACTCAGTGCTGTCAACGCACCGATCTTCCAGGGGCTTAGTTTTTTTGCTTGTTCTTTCATTGCTTTTAGTCTTTGTAGAATTAAACCATCATGGAACGAGCTGGCCAGACTCAGTCCATGTAATTGTAAAGTAGAACTAATCAGTATTGTTGAGTATTTTTCAGGATCACATGTTTTGAGAGCCAATGCATCTGCCTGGTACTCGTGAATTTTCTTGATTTCTTTTCGGACAAACCAGCTGGTCGGCAGCCACCAGAAGCATATCCTGAATAGTTCGAAGAAGATGATGTCATAGGTATGTCCGAGGGCAACATGTGCGTGTTCATGTTTGAGGATGGTTTCATAGTCTTCCTGGTCATCGTTGATCTCTTCACTCAGAAAGATCCTATTGAAGAAGGTAAAACTACCTCTCACCCCACTTACTCTCCGGATGAACATGCCCCGGAATTTTTCATACCGGCTTTTTCGCTCCAGCAGGGCAAGGGAAAACAGGTTTTTAAGGAAGCCCAGCAAGAAGAATCCACTGATGGCCAGATAAACCCAAAGGACCAGGTTCCAGGTCCAGAACGAAGTTTCCATGCTGCCAGTCTGCGTGACTTCGAATGTGTAAGCCGGGAGGGCAGGGATTACCCGCACAGCATCGTCACCATTAAAAAACAGTGCGGGAAGTTTGAGCAAAGGGATGATCAGCGACGCCAGGGTGGCTGCAACAATGTAAAACCGCATTTTGGCATATTGTCGCTCTTTGCTCAGGAAAAACCAATAACCAAGGATGAGCAGGGTATGGATGACCCCGAGTTCGATCAGGTAAATGCTCATGACTTTTTCTTATTAAGTTCTTTAAGGAGTTCTTCCAGTTCTTTGAGGCTCAGGTTGTCCTGCTTTATAGTTTTCTGATTGATAAACTAAATGTTTAGGTAAAACTAAATAATTAGTCTGAGAGATCCAAATTGTAAACTAAATAATTAGTTCATTTTAAAAACACAGATTTGAGATAGGGTATGACGCGAATTCATTTCCTACATTCGATCTATTGAAAAGTAATAGTGAATGAGTTTTGTGAGATTATTTGGGTCCCCTCATAATGATTAAATTGCAGTTTTTTACAGGCCCTACCCTGAAATGCCAATCATCTACATGGTATTTAAATGTAATTCAAACACTTATTTGTGTTTGATGTTTAATTTATAACTGGTTATTCAAGTTTTTTAATATGATGATTTTTAAGCCACGCACTTATATTGGCTTAGTGCTCTTTCTTTTTAGTTTCATTTCAAATGCGCAGGACAGTCAACCCGATGAACTCAAAGTGATGATTGACTGTCGGGGCTGTAATGAAAGCTATATGCGGCAAAACAGTCTTTTCCTCACCCATGTGCGTGATCAGTCGCTGGCTGATGTTTACCTGCTGATCAATCGAACATGGAGTCCCTCCAGTGAGATTTATAACATGGAATATGTGGGTAAGGGGGAATTTGAGGGAATGGATTTTACTTATTCCGCCGACTTCTCCCGGACACTTACCTACAATGAGACTCGGGATGGCCTTTTACAGGAAGTGCTCAAAGGCTTCATACCCTATATCCTAAAAACCAACTTAACTGATAAATTCAAAATAGTTGTGGCAGAAGAATCAGAGGGAACTGAGAATAATGTACAAAAAGACCCCTGGAATAACTGGGTATTTGAAGTTAGGGGTGAGATGAGGTTGCGCGATCAGGAAACCCGGGAAGAACTGAATTATGAACTGGGATTCGATGGGGATAAAGTATCACAAAACTGGAGAGTGAGGATTAATGGTATATTCAGAAGGAATATTCTGAATATAGATCGGGATGATGGTACGGAATTCACAAGTGTCCGGGAATTTAAGTATTTCGGAACCAGTGTGGTTAAAAGTCTTGGAGACCACTGGTCAGCGGGAATATTTTCCAATATCGAAAATAACAACGTAGATAACTTTCAGCTAAGACTGAATGTTTCCCCAGCTGTGGAATATAGTCTCTTTGATTACCGGGAGGTATTGACCCGGGAGATTACTTTCGCATATAAGATCGGGTATAATTATCAAAAATATCTTGAAACCACCATATTTGAGGTTGATGAAGATCGCTTTCCCAGTCAATCTTTTTCTGTAAATGTAAGATTTCGGAAAGACTGGGGCTATATTTTTTCAAGCGTCGCCGTCCGCAATTTTCTCAATGACTTTTCCAAAAACCGGATCTCGATTGATAATCGTGCAAGTATCAGGATCTTTAAGGGACTTTTTGCAAGTATCAATGCTGATTTTGATATGATCAGGGATCAGATCAACCTTCAGCTGGGGGATGCCTCACTGGAAGATATTATCCTCCAGCAGCGAGCGATCGCAACCAATTATCGGCTCAATGTGGGCGTAGGTCTGAGCTATACCTTCGGGTCTATCTACAACAATATCCTGAACACCAGGTTGTAGTTGAATACATTGGTTTTGAAGGGAAGTGGATTTATGACTTGGTGATAACCAGTGAAAAGATAAGGAGCTACATCTTTTTATAAAGGGAGCATCATTTCGGTAATACTCAGAAGTAAATTCATATGGAATATATCCTGTGAAAAGGTTTGAAATTGACTTATTTAGTCGGAATGTCTAACTTCAAAAAAAATTTAACCTTAAGCAATGATAGCTCAAACAATAAAGACCCTATTCCTCCTTCTGACGATTCTGTCCTATGCTACCGATGGCTTCTCGCAGTTACACAGCCACGACCACGGTCACACCCATCATTCGCATGAACTGGCCTATGCAGGTGAAGCGCTACCTCATGAGGAATTTGCACAGGAAGGCAATTTAGCCAAATTGGTAACTGGTCAGGGGGCTTTTATCTTTTCGTATGATGAAAAACTCACTTCGGCATTCCCTGAGGCTGCACTTGAATTTGAGCCCAAGATGCACGGAGGATTTAATGAAGATCCTGAAACAGGTATCGTGTACACAGGAATTCCTGGCTACGGACTGTGTGAGATCAGTGCAGATCTCACCAAGTGGTCCACTATCGGGACTGATGAAAGACTCAAGGACAACATTCATGGGATTGTATTTTTTGTCCACAAAGGCAAAAAATACCTCGCAGTAGCTCAGGAGGGTAAGCGGGTGCTGGTAGTTACCCTGGAAGGCAAAATTGTTAGTGAGGTACTCAAGCCTACTGGCAATGAATTTTCTTTTGCCCCGGCCAATGAGTTTTTTGGCTCTCCGGACAGCAATTTTGGTGTAACTGATGTGACTTACCTGAAAGGAACATTATACGTAGCCCATGGCTATTCCAAAGGAGATTTTGTAATGACCATCGAGGAAAAAGATGGCAACTGGAGTTGGGGAGATCTCGCCTGGGGTGGTAAAGGTGATGAACCTGGGCAATTTAAGACAGCGCACGGTATCTATGCCTACAAGAACCACATTCTGGTAGCCAACAGAGCCGCCGGACAAGTAGTAAAGTTTACGAGTAAAGGCAAGTATGTAGAAATCTTTGATGACATCCCTGAAGGAGCTCTCATCTGTAATGTGTCTTATAAGTCAGATCACTACTTCTTAAATGCTTTGAGTCCAATAGGGAATCAGAAATCTGCACCCATCTATGTACATACCAGTGAAAAGTTGGTGTCTACTTTAGTACCCGGAGATCTCGAAATCCCTGTCCTGACCAATATCCACCAGGTGTGGCCTCATATTGTAAAATCAGCCGATGGGTCTGAGCAACTATATGTCCTCATCCATGGATGGAACAAAGGGAAGTATGCTGTCTTGAAATTGGAGGAATAACCATTTAAGTGGTTGCTTATTCGTTAAAGAACCAACTGGTATTGCCGGGAGAGGTGAGACTCAAATGAACTCCAAGGCTTGTCAGGAGCAAAGCAATAGAAATTGCACCTATCATTTGATAAAAGATCAGCTCCCCAAGAAGGAACCCAATTCCTAAAAATAGAAAGGTAGCCCGTATCCATGCTAAATACCTTGTTTGCAGCCTGGGTACCTTTTGGTCAATAGGAACATCCATGAATGGTGAAATAAAACCCTGCATCATACCTTTAGCAAGTAAACCAGTACAGAACATCCAGACCCAGATAACAAAAGCTATTGGAGAAATGGGAAGGACGACCCCTATCATCAATGCTAAGGAGAAACCCACACCTATTGAAAGTATACTGAGTGCTCTCATGAGTATTTTTGTTGTACCCATTTTAAATATACGGAATTCGGGAAGAATATTCAGTTTTGCAGAATAGATCATGTTGAATAGATCTTTGACCCAAACTGGAGGTCGAATGTTTTTATTCTAAAAACCGAAGGGAATACAAATCAGCATCTTTCAGGAATACCCGCATTTTAATGGTTTTTCCTGCCAGGGCAGAAACATCACTATTCCCATTCCATTCCATGATCCGTGAGATCTCGTTGCCAATGATTGTTTGAGCGTCATCCATTAAAAATCCTGGAATTGGTGTTCCTTGTTCATCCTGCAATTCAATCTTGATTTCACCCACAGCAGAAGTCGAATAGTTGATTTCCATCTTATTTCCCTTGAAGGTAAAGGGTTTTGTAAGGAATGCCCCACCCTTATAATCTCCCTGAATAGAAGTAAACCCATCCAACCGCATGGAATATCTTCTCAAGTGGGCTGTAGGCTGAGCGTAATCCTGGTTGACATAGATGGACATTTCCGTTGGGCCCGTCTGTACCACATTGAGGGCAGGGTAATTGGATCGGGATACCCAGTTGTCAAGACCTATTCCCGGCCTGATAAATGCCTCCATAAACAAGCGGTCGTAATTATTGCCACCCCTGGTAGTCATAAAAAAAGCATCTGAGCAATCGTTAAAATACTTCGGATTAACCTCCAGCACTTTGGCCTGTTGCTCAGTGAGTACCTGTCTGCCAGGCATGAACCTACCTCCAATGGCTATGTAGATGTGCGGAGCCCGGAAATATGGGCTGGTCTGTTGCGTATAGAGATGCTCAAGCGGGGTATCACCGAATGTCATCTGCTGTGGTTCACTCCATTGGATAAAATCCCTGGAGGTAGTCCTGCCTACACTGCGAAAACCATTATACCCATCTTCGGTCCATGTTCTGAAGTAACATATATATTGATTTTCAGATTCAGACCAGAAGGCTACGTTCTGAGAATCGAATTTACCTTTGGTGAATACCGGCTCATCTTGCAGTTTTTTCCAATGGATACCATCGGGAGAGCTCCATGCAATCAGACCGCTTTTTCCTGTTCCTCCAAGGGCTTTATACTTTTGATTGGTATTGACTGCCGGATTCTTATCTATAAACGGGCTGAAATTGTGCGTGACGGGTGCTGCCTGTGCCAGGATGACATTGTTGTCAAGTGTACCATTTACCTCAAACAGCCGAAGCTCTGGTTTGGTCCAGTTGATCCCATCTTTTGACTCTGCATAACAGGTTACCTCGGCATCATTTCCATCTTTGTCAGCCTCCCTGACCCCACGATAATATGCCCTGTACAGGTCACCATCTTTGAGTATGGTCACATAAGCACTAAAATGTCCTTCCCAGGGCTTGTCGAAAGGAAAGACAACCCCTTCATCTACAGGGGTATGTTTGACAAGCCTAACGTTGTTCAGCTGATCGATGAGAAAATGGTCCACGAAAATCTCTCTTCGATCTTCAAGGGTAATGGGTTCCTGAGCAAAGACAAACGGTGAGACTAATGTGGCTAACAGTAAGATTTGAAATAGTTTCATCATGGGGTAATGGACTGACTGAATGGTATGTTAATAGTAGTACCTGATAAATGTGCGATATTACCCCTTGATGGCTGAAAACTTATTCGCAAAGACCATTTTCAATCCGCTCATCACATTTTACTCACTTTCAATTCAAATTGACCCTTTAATCCTGGCGAAGCACTGGTGATATTGATCCGATAGATATTGTCACCCCATTTTTTGATGACTCCCTGATCCTCCATGGTAACTAACTTCACTTTTTCAATTTCCACGCTTGTGTTAGCAGTAGGATAAGTGATTTGCATTTTTTGCCCGTTAGCATTGACG
Source organism: Cyclobacteriaceae bacterium (assembly GCA_965228595.1). Lineage (GTDB taxonomy): Bacteria > Bacteroidota > Bacteroidia > Cytophagales > Cyclobacteriaceae > UBA7330. The sequence continues at coordinate 4,321,113 of OZ245828.1, forward strand.
AGCAGTGTGCCTGGCTTTACCAGTTCTACAGGGTAGGCAGTCATCAGGTGCTGGGTGATCTGCTCTCCTCTCTTGAGGTCATAGGAATCTGTCACAGTGACGTTTTTACCACGGTTTAAACGGATCGTACGAACATAGCCAATGACACCGGCATCTTCCGGGTAAGCTGTACCAATATTTTCGGTCAATGAAACATAGCTATTCCTGACTTTGTAGGAAGCGTCGGTAGCTTTGAAATCTTTTCCTGGTGGTTGCTGGATGCCATTGATAGATGGTGTATTGTGATGATCCGATCGATGAAACCAGATGTCGTAACGCTCATTGCTGAACACTTTTCGGGTATATGTTCCACGACCAACGTCAATCAACACCGGGTTGCCATCATAAAACACCATGAAATTGCCAATGTCGTTGTGGTTGTGACTTTCAGCATTATGTCCACCTTTGGCAGCGACAAAGAAACCATCGTCTGTTCCCTCTTTGTCTCTGGATATCATCACCTGAAGATCCGGGAACCAGGAATCACGAGGCAGCGGAAGGACTTTTTCTGTGTTGACAACTTCTTCATGTGCAAACAGTTCGTAAAGGTTTCTGAAATAGTGAAATCTGCCAATTTTGCGATCCGAGTTATAGAAATAAGCACCAAATTTCATCATATCAGGATCATTCACAGCTTTACCGAAACGGTATATTAGTCCTCCATCGACTGTGGTTTGCGGGTCAGCATCTGCAAAGGAGATGAAATAGTCTTTGCTGATTTGGGCCTTATAGATGTATGCTGCCATATTTTTAACCTTTTGGTCAGCAGACACATAGGCAAAGGCACCATTGGTAGCCGTGTTTAGAATTTCAATGTTATCGTACAATGACGCTGCCGCTGCACCCCAATAGGAGGGGCCTTCATCGCAACCACCATCTTCCGGATAGGGATTTAGAAATTCATCCAAAACAACCAGGATCTTACTCACATGCTGTATTCGTTTTTCTTCATCTTTTTCCAGTAAAAGTATGGAGTTGAGCCAGTTGCTGCAGATCCATGGATTCCAGTTGTTGGGCCTTCGTCCTTCTTCACCCATCCACCAGTGGTGTTTTGCCATAAGTGGTTCGAAGATGCGTTTGTTTCCCTCATAATAGATCCTTTTTCTGATCTGTGGTGACACTTCATCAAATTTGTCGCCCAGGAAATAATCAGCCCAGGCCAGAAAGGTAAGGGTTTCTGCAGCGAAGAGATCGACAAAAGGATCACTGACATCCATCAAGCCAGAATTCTCCTCTGTTTTGGGTAGGTGTGCAGGTACTCCCCACCAGGACTCTTCACAGATCGACCAGATTCCATTGATGATCGGGTCGATGAAGCGGCCCTTGTTCTCATATATTTCTGCCAGGATCATGGTGCCTAATACGGTGCGTTTTTGGAAGCTTACCTGCTGATATGTATCCCGGTCACCCGTACGATCAATGAGCAGTGAATAGGTGGCGGGGATATATGGCCAATCATAGTCGATCCATTCATTGGCTTGCTCAAGGTAGCCTTTCATGAGCTGTGGATCTAGCTTGCTCCATGCATCCCGATCGTTTATTTCAGGAAATGGTTTCCAGGAGTCCTGAGAGATCAACAGGCTTTTTAAGTCTTCGGCAGGGTGCTTTCCGCTTAATAGATCCTGGCTGTAAAGATTGGATTGAATGATCAGGGTGATCATAAATAAAGAGATGTTACGCATGGGCTTTTTGGGTTGTATGTGTCCTACTAAAAGTAAAATGGAAATTAGTAAATAATACGAAATAAGACATAGGATTATATCTGCGATTTAGAGAACCCAGCGAAATTTATTACCATTGTTTTTTAAAGACCCAAAAAATGAAATTACCCTTCTACAAATGCTTGATTACCTTGGTGGCTCTCACAATTTTCGGTTGCGGTGGAAAGAAACAGCAACAAGAAGACCTTCAACTCATTTGGTCATCTCAGCCGTTGATGATTCCAGAGGACTTGAAGGAGTCCATTATCAGTTCGGCCAATGAATTGATGAATGAGGGCCCCTATTCGGTACTCCAAAAGACATTTACTCCACCCAGTGGCGACAAGCATGATTACCTGAGTATGGGTATTTATTGGTGGCCAAATCCAGATACGGAGGATGGATTGCCATACATCAGAAGAGATGGGCTGGTTAATCCCGAAGTTCACGGGATCACTGATAAAAGATACCTAAATGTGACTCAGGATATCGCCTTTGTTTGTGGATTAGCTTATCATCTCACCAAAGATGAGAAGTACGCGATCAAATCTGCCGAGGTTTTAAGGCACTGGTTTATCAAAGACAGCACCCGCATGAACCCAAACCTTAATTTTGGGCAGGGTGTACCAGGAATTGCAGATGGTCGATGCTATGGGATCATCGAAACACGGGACATTTCCAATGTGATGGATGCTGAACTGCTAATCAGGAGTTCCTCTGCATGGGGAGAAAAAGATCAACAACAATTGAAGGCCTGGATGACTGAATACCTCAATTGGTTATTGACAAGCGAATTAGGAAAAGAAGAGTTTACCAGACCGAACAATCACGGCACCTGGTATGATGTACAGGTTTCTTCGCTTGCTATTGCTGTTGGGGATATAGCAACAGCCAAACGAATTTTAAAGGGTTCTGCTGATCGAATTTTGGAGCACGTGGATGCTGAGGGGCGACAGCCGGAGGAGCTGGCCAGGACAAGAACCTGGGATTATAGTACCATGAATCTGAAGAGCTTGATGTTACTTGCCATGTTGGGTGAGAAAGTAGGGGTGGACCTTTGGCAAATTCCCGATGAAGATGATCCTGCGATCCGACGGGCCGTGGACTTTTTATTGCCATTTGCATTAGCCCCGGAAGCCTGGGAGTATGAGCAAGTACTGGAATTTCAGCCTGAACGAATTGTTCCGCTCATTGAGCAGGCCATACTTCAATATCCCGAACGGTTGGAGGTATACACCGATGCTCTAAATAGGATCGGTTCGGAAGAGAACCACATGGGCTTTTACGACTTGCCTTAGTTCTTTATTTTAGTATTGGCCAGATTCTCCTCTACCCGGTAAGCGACGATTTCAGCGATCAGGTCATAAGGAATGGGCTGATTAAGCGGAAACTTGACAGACCCCTTCCCCTGAGGGTATTTTGATAGCGCAATTTCAAAAGCCGCATGCCCTGATGGTGTGGCATAAAAACCAATATGATTTTGGTACCCTCCAAAATACACCAAAGGCTTTTTCATGATTTTGTAGGCTGGCATGCCATAGCTGAAACTTTCTTCTGCCTCAGGAGCAGTGTTCTTTATGATCGACCTGATCCTTTTTAAAATATCTTGTGTAGGGATCGGAAATTTCGAGATATAAGCAGCTATAGGGTCCATCTTTTTGTTGCGCACTCAATGCTCTGATAAAATTACGAGATTTCATGCTATCTGCAAGCGCAATAGGGTCTGATTATTTTGACTGGTTCATAAGGGATTCATGCAGTAAAATTTTGTAGATTTAAGCATTAAACAACTAAAAAATAAGCCCATGAAGTTCTCCAGAATTCCTGTTTTACTAGTCCTTGTAGTCTTGATCACCTCATTTGCTTTTCAAAACAATGTCAAAGATCCTAAGCTTAAGAAGATCTTCAATGGAAAAGACCTCACTGGATGGGTAGCACCTGAAGGGAATATCTGGTGGACAGCGAATAAAGGGATATTAACCGCCAAAAGTAGTCCCGATCAAAAAGGGTCTATTTTATGGACTGAGGAATCATACAAAGATTTTATTATCCAGGCAGACTTCAAGTTTGGGGACGGCACAATAGATTCAGGAATTTTCCTGCGTACAGAAAAAGAACAGATACAAATAGGAGAATCTGGTTCTCTCAAAAGAGACATGACTTGTTCTCCCTATATTCCAGGCAAAGGATACCCGGTAGAAGCAAGCAATATCAAAAACCTTTTGAAACTGGATGATTGGAATACCATCAAGGTAAAAGCAATGGGTAGCATATATACCATCTGGCTAAATGGTGAGCAAGTGTTGGAGTTTGACTCCGATACTGCCATCGAGGAAGGTCCTGTTGGGTTACAGCTTCACCCGGGAAGAGACATGACCATAGATTTTAAAAACATCTTATTTGCTGAGCTTTAAAGATTACTTTGTGGAATTTGAAAGGTGGATTAAGCGCTGCCTTAATGTCAGTATTGATACTAAAGTTTAGTCCTTCGTAGTTGACCTAACTGAATGTTAATAGAAGTATCCAAATATTTTTATTGGACTAATTTTATAAAATCATTGAAAACCGTAAAAGCCGATAATTTTAGGGTGTAGAATAAAATCTTAGTGGTTAACTTGATTTACCAGTAAACGAGTTGAAGTGGAGAAAGTCAAAGGTTTGATATGGTATTTAGACGGCTATCATTCTGGTACACAGGAGGATTTTCAAGCCTTCTTAAAATCGCATGAAGGAGCCAAGCTAGTATTCACTTTTGATGAAATAAAACCCAGCCAACTCCTCAAGCTTTCGGACAATCTAAACTCCTCAAATGCGAGGAGGGTAAATGTTGAGAAAAGAAATTAAGCCAACTTATTGTTAGCTATTTCAGCTAGTTGTGCTTGTGTGAATGATTCCAGGTATTTATATCTGTTTGTAGGATCTTCCTGGAAGATATTGGCAACACTTTCGAAGTGATTAACTTCCTTTCTCTTGATGAGGCGTCCAATTCCTCTTGAGATTTTGCTTCTTTTTAGTACCATGATATTCATTAATTAAAAATGAATTCATTGTCTTTGTTTCCGGATCTTTTCTTACTGCCTGAAAGTGTGATCCCGAACAAAACAATGAAAATTGCTAACATCAATATGATGAGTTTTTTGACCATTTGTATATAAGTCAAGGAAACGTTGAGTTACCCCTAAAGAATCTTTAAAAAATTTATGGATTTATTACCAGGGTGTCTGAAGTTGTGGAGATCACACCGAAATAACCCAGAACCAGACTGGCTGGATTTGAAGAATCTACCATGTTTCCACGAACCACAGAGGGCGTAGTTCCACTTCTGGTACCCAGGGAGGTGGTTTGTAATCTCAACAATCGCAGGTAGTTATAAGCATCAAAGGAGATCTCCTGAAGTTCAATTGAAATGGTATCACTGAGTTCGTATTCAAATGCAGTAAATTCATTTTTGATTGAGTCTAACCCGTTTAGAAAGCGATCTTCCAGGATGAATATATCTTCCGGTTCATTGAATGGGATACCATTTCGCTCAAATTTCCATCGATAGAAATTCTGCACTTCTCCATTGTCAGAGAAATATCCGATGGGATAGTACACCAACTCTTCCAATTGCGGATTAATCTCTGATTGCCGTTCAAAAAAATCAAAGTAGATACTGTCCAGGCGGGGAACTGTTCGCATCACTTCTTTTTTGGAAGCAATCAATTGTCCCTCCAGAGAGACTTCCAACCAATATGATCTACCGGCAACACCGGCAAATTCAACCGCTGATTGATATATGCCGTCCTTTGTGTGCATGAGTTCGTAGTTTTCCAGGTTGCTTCTTATATGCACACTGGCTCCACTCACGGTGGTGCTGGAGTTTTCTGACTCAAAGCTTACCGTTCTTGAAATCCGCACTTGCTGTATAGTATCCTGATCTGTGAGCCAACCTTCTACTACCAGGATTTCCTGAGGTACAGGCAGTGCTATTTCATCGCTACAACCACTGATGATAGCAAGTAATATCCCGATATTTAAGTACCTCCTCATCAAAATTTAAAATTGTAAGTAATAGCAGGGATGGGTGAATCAAAAATGGTAAAAGGAATGGCTTCGGTGAGATTTGAGTCTGTTTCAGATTTTCTGAAGATCAATGAATAGGCATTGGCTCTGCCATACACATTGTACAAAACGAAGGTCCAGTAATCTTTGTAGCGTTTAGGGGATCCGTCTTTTTTGAGTTGTTTTCCATTCCATTTCACGGAGAGGTCCAGGCGATGATAGCTGGGTAGGTTGTTCTGGTTTCTATCCTGGAAATGGGGCACAAGGTTTCCTTCAAACTCATACTTGCCAGCCGGGAGGGTGATCGGTCTTCCGGAGCTAAAATTGAAGGTTCCCGATGCTGCCCACCTTTTTCCAATCTGTACAATGGAGGCCAGGGAGATGTCATGGAGCTTATGGTGGTTGGCTGGGAAATACCTGCCATTATTGATGGTTTGTTCCGGAAAAGGCGTTTCAACCTTTAATTCTGCACGTGAAAGCGTATAGCTCAGCCATCCGGTAAAACGCCCGTGATTTTTCTTCGCGAAGATTTCCAGCCCATATGACCTACCTACACCGGTAAGTATCTCTGTTTCCATGTTTGGATTGTACAACAGGTTAGCACCATTTTTGTATTCAATGATGTTGTCAAGCGATTTGTAATAGACCTCGATAGATGTCTCAAGCAGGTTGTCGCTCAGGTTTTGATAGAATCCCAGCGAATAATGGTCGGCCCGTGTGGGGGGAACATACTGATCGCTGATCTTCCAGATGTCAGTAGGAGAGGGGATCACCGTGTTGGAGATCAGGTGTAGGTATTGATAGGTACGTGTATAAGAGGCTTTGATGGCCTGGGCCTTGTTGATGCTGTAGTTCATTGACAGCCGTGGTTCCAGTCCATGGTAGTGCTTGACTACCTGGCCCTTCTCGAATACTGTAGTATCCACAATGTTGCTGGTATTCCTTTCCTGCGTTGGGTCATAGGTGTATACACTGGCAGGCCCCAGGTTTAACAGAGAACTATACCTAAATCCATAGAGGGTCCTGAATTTCTCTCCGATTTCCCATTCGTGACCAATGTAGATGGAGGATTCAAAAGCATTTTCAGTATCTAAAGAGAAGGGTCTTGACGATGCATTTTCATCAAAGGGAATCCGTTCTCCCGGTAAAAGCCGATGGTAAATAGTACCGGCACCGAATGTGATTTCATGTTGAGGAGTAATGGACAGGGCCAAATCAGCCTTTGAGGAATAATTAATGATACTGGATCTGCCCACAAATGAACCAGCTTCCTGAGGATCGGTAACCCGGTAAAAATACTCACTCACTGTATTGGTGAAATTGCTAAATAATCTGGGGCCAAAAAGATGGTTCCATCTTACTGAGAGATTCCTGTTTCCCCAGTTTCTTACGGCATCGAAACCGGTTCGGTTCCTGTCATTACCAAAATAGCCTGACAGGTGAATCGTATTGGAGGGATTTATTTTCCAATTGACTTTGGTATTAAAATCCTGAAAGTTGGCGGTGTTTCTGCTGAGTCCGGAACTGGTATTCCCTAAAACAGAAAGATCAGCAATAGACTGGCGCGCAGAAATGATAAATGAGCTCACTTTCTTTTTAATAGGACCTTCGGCAATCAGGCGAGCCGATACCAGACCCACACCACCAGTTACGCTGAACTCCTCATCATTGCCTTCCTTTTGATTGATGGTGATTACAGAGGAAACACGACCGCCGTAAGAGGGAGGCATAAAACCTTTCATGATTTCAATGCTATTGACTGCCTCGGGATTAAATACACTGATTAAGCCATAGAAGTGGTTTGGGTTATAAATGATCGATTCGTCTAATAGAAGCAGGTTTTGATCCACCTCACCACCTCTGACGTTGATGCCACTGGCATCCTCACCTATGGTACGTATCCCTGGCATCAGCAGTGCACCCTGAAGCACATCTACCTCTCCCAGAAAATAAGGGATCTGACCGTCTGTTTGAAGGTTTAGTGTATTTACCCCGGGGATGATACTTTTGATATTGTACTCAGGTTCCCGGGATGACACGGTTACTTCAGACAGCTCCGAAGGCCTCAGTGATAAAGTGAAGTTGTGACTTAAGTGCTTGCTTAGATCTAAGGAAAGAGTATCCGGCTTATATCCGATGAAAGAGCAGGCTATTTGATAAGTATCAGAGGGGAGCGTGATAGAATAATATCCATAGTTATTAGTGACTACGCCCTGATTTGTACCAGCTAAAATAACAGCAGACCCAATCAGTGGTTCGCCAGTCTCTGCATCCCTCACATATCCTTTAAGTGCAAATCTTTGCTGAATGGACTTTTCATATGTGACAATATATGCTGAGCCCTGTTTTTTGAATGAGACCCTGGTCTGACGGGTGATTATTTCAAAGAGCTTATCGTAAGGGATGTTTTCAGGGATGTTGATCCTGGCGTCTGCAGGAATTGTATTTAAACTATAGGCCAGGTTATAATCTTCATCAAGGACAATAAGCAGTTCCTCCAGTGTATACGAACCCCTGGGCATGGTTTTGCCTTGTGCCTGACCAGAATAGGCAACAATCAGCAACATCAAGAGAATGGAAAGCCTGGTAAAAGTTTTAAGCATTTAATTAACTGCGCTATCTGAATGGATAACGATGTATCAGGCTTAAAATTAATATTTACCTACAGCCTTTTCCTAGTGTTTTTACTTCGGTCTGTGAAATTTTGAATTCGAGGTTTAGTATTTCACCTAAAACGGCTAAAACTTCCGTGAGGTCTTGCTGGTCAAATTCTGCAGTGACCAGGCAACCCTTAAATTGATGAGCATTGCGGAAATTCACTTTATAATACTTTTCCAGATTGTCAGTCACCTCATCAAAAGGCGTGTTTTTGAATATGAACTTCCCGGTTTTCCATGCAAGGATATTGGGGTTGTCATTTGTAGCTATGGCAAACTTTTTATCAGATTTTTGATAGGTAAGTATTTCGCCTGGTTTAACCATCCTACTGGAGTGCGTATCAGAAACCTGCACCAGGCCTTCTTTTACAAAAGATCTGAACTGATTGTCGGAAGTTTCTACACTAAAAGACGTGCCCAGTACAGTCACGCTCAGGTCATGCATTTGAATCGTGAAAGTAGAACCTCCTTTGACCACATCATAAAATCCGCGACCATCAAATGTGACTATCCTTTCATTGAAGTCCTCCTGAAAGGATAAAGTACTATTTGCATCCAGGTAGACTGTGGAACCATCAGGTAGCGTATAATTCAATGGAGCATCTGTAGTGGTAACCTCTACAAGCTGCGGATTGTCTGTCAACGATACTTGATATAGCAGGAAGGTGAAAGCTGCCAGCACGACAACTGCAGCGACCTTTAAAATAATTGAGTAATCAAAACGTTTTTTAGCAGGAGTCATCGACAGACGGGAACTCACCCGATCCCATGCTTTATCTTCATCGAAGACCACAGTGGGATCACTGCTTAGTTCGATAAAAGCGTCAAACTCATCTTTGGGAGTCTTCCCAGGAGTCTGTGGTTGGTCGTATTTTTCAAGCCATGATCTGTTCATGTTTCTATAAGTCAAGTTACAGGTGACTTACCCCCAAACTAAATTAAACTTTTTCATTCATTTAGATAATTTTTTAAATCAGACTCCAATAAATCTCTCAATTTTTTCAAAGCTATACTCATCTGATTCTCTACAGTTTTCACTGAAAGGTCAAGATCTTCAGCAATCTCTTTGTAAGTCATTCCCCCATATCTGCTTAATAAAAAAATCTGTTTACATTTTTCAGGCAGTTGATTGATCGATACCTGAATTTTTTTCTTAAGTCTTTTAATGTCATTTTTTTCATGAAATACTGTCCCCTCCACCAACACTGTGTCTGAGATATCTATCAGTATCCGCTGTTTGGGCAATTCATATTTGATGTAGTTGATTGATTTATTTCTGATGGCCGAAAACAGGTAGGATTTTAATGAAGAAGAAATCTCAATATTATCTTTCTTTTCCCACAAATAGATATAAACCTCCTGTGTGATCTCTTCGGCTATGGTTTCATCTCTTACCAGCGTAAAACAATACCTGGCCAGGTCGTTGTAATAGCGCCTGAATATTTCTTCAAAGGCGACAGTATCACCGTTTTTTACCTTGTTAAATAAAAAAATATCCGACGTCTCGGGCATCAATTTTCATTTGGTTCTAAAGATGCCAGAACAGACAGGAAAATAAAAGTGGAGCTATTAAAAAATCCCTGGGAATAGTTCTCTGCGTGGATGGCTACTACCATCTCGAGGTGGGGAATGATATACAATTGCTGCCCCAGGCCACCGTCAGCAAAGAAAAGGTCATTGGTTTCCAGGTCAAGCACACCATCCGCAAACCTCCACCAGCCATAACCTGCATTGATGGTATTGTCCAGCTTAAGCGTGGTTTTGGTGATTTCAAAGATCCATTCGTTGGAAATGACTCTGGCTTTTTTCCATCGGCCTCCATTGAGTAGGAGATACCCGAACTTGGTAAGATCGAGCGCCATCAGGCTAAGACCACTACCACCATCCAGTGTTTCTGATGGATCAGTCTCCCAGACCACCTCGTCAATGTCAATTCTGCCAAAGAGTTCTTCTTTCAGGTAGGTTAGCAGGTCTGTATCTATCAGGGCATTTTCCATGACCCTGGCCAGTACTACTCCTGCACCTGAATTAGGCACATACCTCAATCCAGGGTCGGCTTCAAGCGGTCTCGACAATACATATTCTGTCCAGTCAGACTGCAGCTTCATGATGCTCAGGTCATTGAGGTTATCAGGGAATGCATTGGACTGTACCCATGATAGTCCGGACTTATTGGTTAGCAGGTGTTCTATGGTGATTAATTCTTTGTCTGGCTCAGCATTAAAAATGGATTGATATTCTGGTAGGAAGGTGACAATGTTTTGTTGGATATTTTCAATATACCCATCCCTGATGAGCAGGTCTAATGCTGTGATCAAGACAGCCATGGAGGCCTGGCCAAGGTTTTTTGTCCTGTTTCTGAATGACTCATCGTAGTAGTTTTCAAAAAGGAGTTTGTCCTCACGAATCACTACCAGTGAATTGATGTTTCCGTATAGTTTAGCCTCGAGATTATTGTTTAATGCCAGCAATAAACTATCCGAAAGTTGACTGGAAGAGGGGTTGGCATATAGCCAGACATCCTGATCATCGGGTTTTTCGGGGCCCAGAGAGCATCCATAAAGGAAGCAGCAAAATGTCGATATCAAAAAGATCCTTCTCATGGATTTAGGTGAAAAAAGCCTAAGCGACCACCAACACTGATCGTAAAACCATTGAAATCATTTTTATTTATACCAGGCATTTCTATACTATGCCCCAGTTTATACCCTCCACTTGCAAAGAATGAGATGAAGTTTAATAGCCGGTATTGAAAGACCAGTTCGGGCTTTGACATATAATAATCATCTCTTACCAGATCTGCTTTGGTTTCAGCATTTTCCCAGACCATACCGCCCTTACTGAAGTTGTATCTGAGGACCAGGTCTGCCTGTTGACCGTTGATCAGGGTGAGTCCCAGATAGCCGCCGCCATGCAGATAAATGAGGTCAAATTGATTGGGGAAGATCAAAGTTTTTGTGATCGTCTTTTTCTGAAGATTGACAAACGCGCCGATGTTGATCATGCGGTAGCTGGCACCTATTGCTAATTGCTGATGAAAATTGTGCTCATCAGGCTGAGGTGCGTACTCGGCGCTTGCTTCTATGAAGATGGACCAGGGGATGGGGTTTTCCAGTATCGGATCCGCTTTCTCTTCCCTGACTTTGGTCGTGTCTGCATAGCTGACAGAGTCCTGCTGTAATTGCTGTGCCAACAGGATATTGGCACTGAGCAAGCCAAATAGTAGCGTCAAAAACGATTTTACACAATGGATCACAGGTAAACTTATTGAATCCATCTCAGTTTAGCTAGCTGTTTAGCAGGGATCAGGATATTTCACTCAACTCAAATTTTTGATTTCTCGAGTCGAGGATCTTCCCATTTTCGCATTTGAGCACTCTGTGTGGAAATTTTTTGATGAAATTGTGGTTGTGAGTGGCCATCAACACGGCAGTACCAGTGTTGTTGATTTCAAAAAACAGGTTCATGATCCCTTCGGAAACATCGGGATCAAGATTTCCGGTAGGCTCATCAGCAAAAAGGATTTGGGGCTCATTGATGAGGGCTCGCGCTATGACCACCCGTTGCTGCTCTCCACCCGAAAGCTGGTGTGGCATTTTGCTGGAGACGGCGCCGAGTCCGACACGCATGAGTACCTCGGCTAGCCTGTTCTTCATTTTAGCCTTATCCTTCCAGCCCGTAGCTTTCATTACGAAAAACATGTTTTCAGCTACGCTACGGTCATAGAAAAGTTCAAAATCCTGGAAGATGATACCAATCTTTCGACGAAGGAAAGGCACGTCGTTGCTTTTGATGCCCCGGATATCATATCCTGCTACCCTGATATTTCCGAGTCTCAGGGGAAGGTCTGCATAAAGTGTTTTGAGAAGAGAAGATTTGCCACTTCCTGTACGCCCAACGAGGTAGACAAACTCGCCTTTTTCTATTTCAAAATCAATACCACTCAGTACGGTGGAATTGTCCTGAAAAATATTGGCGTTACTTACTTTGACTACAGCATCCTCTGAAAAAGTCATCAGATTTCCAGTTTTTGTAATTTCCCAAATGGCAAACTCCTTATCAATTCGGCCAGCTCTTTTTCTTTTCCTTCCAGACCAAATTTTTCAAGTTTTTGAAGCGGTCTGTCGGCTCTAAAATAAGCGATCAGAACAAATTTATCATCCCTTAACTGGATGTAATCCGGAATTTTAGCTTTTCCTTTTACTTTGATGATATACATACAACCCAAAACAACTGTTTTGGAGCTTAGCTGTTTCCTTTTTTGTAATCCGCCAGGAATTTTTCCAGGCCAATATCAGTCAATGGATGCTTCAATAAGCCTGTGATCACATTGAGTGGACAAGTAACTACATCCGCACCAGCCTCAGCACATTGGATCAGGTGCATGGTATGACGAAGTGAAGCAGCCAATACCTCTGTCTCAAAGCCATAATTGTCGTAGATCAACACAATTTGTTCTATCAGGGCCATGCCATCTGAGCTGATATCATCTAATCTTCCGATGAATGGGGATACAAAGCTTGCCCCTGCTTTAGCTGCAAGGATGGCCTGTCCGGCATTGAAGATGAGGGTGCAATTGGTTCGGATCCCTTCGTCAGTCAGCGCTTTTATCGCTTTCACACCATCTTTGATCATGGGAATCTTCACCACTATTTTATCATCGATCTTGGCCAGTTCTCTGCCTTCTTTTACCATGGTCTCAAAATCCGTGGCAATCACTTCAGCACTTACATTGTCGTCTACCAGATCACAAATATCTTTGTAGTGTTTAAGAATATTGGCTTCACCGGTAATCCCTTCTTTGGCCATAAGGGATGGGTTGGTAGTGACGCCGTCTAATACACCAAGGTCATAGGCTTCTTTGATTTCATTGAGATTGGCCGTGTCTATGAAAAATTTCATGTTATGAATTTGAGGTTAATGCAGGAATGAAGGTAAAAAGGCAAACAGGGTATCGCACCGCTACAACCACCTACCCTTGCTACCTTCCGGTCCTGGGGGATTCAGTAGGAGCTGGTCGTACCCGTTTGCCGGGTGCAAAGGTAAATAGGATTAGTTTAAAAAATATGATTCTTGACTAAAGTTCAGAAATAGATCTGAATTCCGAATCTCTGTATTCATAATTAGATTCATCCTCATCCAAATCTTCCATGTCGTCTCTTGAGAAATAGGCGTTGTCTAATACATCATCGAAATCACGATTTTCGAAATCATTAAACTCTCTTTTCATCTCAATTTTCTCCATCTGTATTACTGGTTTATGTTATGCTGGTAAAATAACGAATTGTCTAAAATATAAATTCTTAATCAAAATGAAGTAATCGTTACCAAATTAATATCTCACATAATTTAATTTTATCATAGTGATATGTATATACATATATCGTTACGGCTGTGTTTTTACTTGCGTAAAACGCATGTTGGCCCTTAAACACAGATGTGACCGTACGTGATGGATATATAATCAAACCTTTGTATACTTGTTTTGACTCACTAACCCAATTATGCCCTACACAACTAACCTAAGCATGAGGGAGATATTCTTTTCCCTGCTTAAAAAGACTTCGGTGTTATTGCTTATTCCATTGTTTTTTTGTTCAACCCCAGAGAGGCAAGAAAAGGAAGATCAGTTTTCCCTGCATATCCGAACCTCGGCTCCATTATCACCTGAAGATGAGCGGTTGGCCTTAAAGCTCCCCGATGGTTTTAAGGCCCAGCTTTTTGCTTCCGAACCTGACATTGGGAAGCCGATGAACATTAGCTTCGATCCAAAAGGCCGGATGTGGGTGACGCAATCCAATGAATACCCGTTTTATGATTCGGCGGGTGTAGGTCCCGACCGAATCTCTATCCTGGAAGATACGGATGGAGATGGAAAGGCTGATAAGATCCAGGTATTTGCAGACTCATTGAATATACCTATTGGTATCACGCCTGTAATCGACGGAGCCATCGCTTACAGCATTCCATATGTATATCATCTGATTGATCACGATGGTGATGATAAAGTTGATGAAAGAAAAATATTGCTAAGTGGATTTGAGTATAAGGACACACATGGCATGATCAACAACTTCTTCAGGGGACTTGATGGTTGGATACATGCCGACCATGGTTTTTCCAATGTATCCAAAGTAGTAGGTACCGATATCAAAGACCCTTTGGTCATGCAATCTGGTAATACGTTTAGGTTTCGCCCCGATGGCACCGGGGTAGCATTTACTACCACAGGTCGGGTAAACCCTTTTGGATATGCCATGGATGAATATGGGTACATGTATTCTGTCGACTGCCATTCGAGTCCGATCTATCAATTGATCAGAGGTGCTGATTATCCTCATTTTGGAAAACAGCCAACCGGCATTGGGTTTGGGCCCTATATGATGCGTCATGAATACGGGTCCACTGCACTTGCCGGACTTGAATACTATACCGGAGATCAGTACCCGGAAGCGTTCCGTCAGAATTTCTACCTGGGGGATGTGGTCAAATGCAGGGTTTACCGTAGTTCTATCAAGATGAATGGTACAACGCCCATACCAACCTGGGAACCTGATTTTATCGTTTCAGAGGATCCATGGTTTCGACCCGTAGATGTGAAGCTTGGTCCTGATGGTGCACTCTATATTGCTGACTTCTACAACAGCATTATCGGGCATTATGAAGTGCCACTTGATCACCCTGCAAGGGATAAGCAGCGGGGCAGAATTTGGAGGATTACCTATGAAGGCAGTGAAAATGAGCATGTAGCCACGGATTGGACAAAAAAGGACCTGGCCGGACTGATCCGTGGATTGGACGAACCAAGTCTGACCGTGCGTATGATGGTAGCAGATCAGGTATTTGACCGGTTTGGAGAAGAAGCCATAGATGACCTCAAAGCTTTGGTGGGTAGTGAGGAGGTCACTGATGAAGCATTTATTCATGGTATGTGGTTATTATTCAGGTTAAATGCACTCGAAAGTGACCTGCTGAATAAAGGGCTGAATCATTCGGCCACGGAGGTAAGGGTCCACATGTTAAGGATTTTATTTGAGTTACCTGATCCGGACCCGGAAGTACTTGTTGCTGCGAAATCTATGATCAATGATCAAAACCCTCATATCGTCAGGGCTACGACGATGCTATTGGCCAGGCACCCCGAAGAAAATCAGGTCAGGACATTCCTGGACTTGTTGGTCAAGACTCCACAGGATGACTCACATTTATACTACTCACTTCGTCAGGGCCTGAGAGACCATATGAGGGATGAGTCTATATTGAGGATCGTACGCCAGAAGAAGTGGAATGAGCAGGATTCAAAATATCTGGCTGATGTGATGATGGGGGTAGACAATGCCGGGGCTGCATCTTTTATGTTATCTCACATCCGACAGTTCAGTGAGCCGAACGACGTCCTTCTGAAATATACGACTCACATTGCCAGATATATTGGAGTAGGTGAGACGGGGCTTTTGGTGTCTACTTTGAGAGCGCAATTCGACCGTGACCTGGACATGCAATATCAAGCCTTTCTGGCATTACAAAATGGAATGGAGCAGCGTGGTAAGGATGTTTCGGGTGCCGGCAAAGAATGGGCCATCACTCTTGCTGAGTCATTTTTGGAGGAGATCCCCGGGAAAGATGACTGGCGTGTGATCCCCCTTTCAAAGGCATATAAAACCAATACGTGGAGGTATGAAGCGTTTGAAGAATTGGGTGGAAAAGAAGTGTTGATCGGGAGCTCACGGTCACAAAGAAATATCCACACTTCACAGTTGCGATCTCCTGTTTTCTCTTTACCTGAATCACTGAAATTCACCTTGGTAGGAAACAAAAATGCTCCCGCAGAAGGGGAGAAAGCATCTCCTCCCACCAACAGAATAGAATTGTTTTTAGATGGAGGAGATACACCCGAGCGGGCAAAAGAAATTATCATCCCGGACCAGGTGGAGGAAGTATCCTGGGACCTGACCAGCCTGAAGGGGAAAAGAGGGTATCTGGTATTAACTGATGCATCGCTTGAACGAGGAGAATACATTGGCATTGCAAACCTGAGTTCTTCTGTTTCACTCCCTTCCAGGAGTCCCCAAATGGTTGCTGAAAGACAAATATTTGCCTGTGAAGTAGCCGGGAATTTCAAAGTAAAATCCATGACTCAAAGCCTAATCACATTGTTGGAAAGTAAAAATGCCGATGTGATCGCCCGGGCTGCAGCTGCTGAGGCGCTCTTGTTGAATGCTTCGGGAGATGTGAGCATTGTGGGGAAAGTGGCTGTTGATTTTGATGAGCCACAGTTATTGCAGCGTAAGCTGATCTCCACATTGGGGACTGTGCAGTTACCGGAAAGTCATGCCATTATTGCTGAAGTGATAGATACCCTTTCATTTGACATTCAGAAAGAAGCAGTGTTGTTGATGTCTAATAGCTCAGGGGGAATAGAGGTGGTATTGAATGCAGCCAGTAAGATGGACATCTCTCCGAAGATCCTGTTGGACCCTCAGATCCATGAACGACTGAACGTAAATATGAATAATGATCAGCTAAAGGTTTTTGCTTCACTTACGCAAAACCTGACCCCCTTTTCGGAAGAGGTACAGCAGCTGATTGATGAACGTATCAGAAATTTCACTACCAAAGATGTCTCAGTGACTATAGGTAAAAACATATTCCAGCAAAATTGTGCCATCTGTCATCAGATGGGTGGGCAGGGAGGTAATATCGGGCCACAGCTCGATGGTATCGGAAACTGGGGGTTACAATCTCTATCTGAAAAGATCCTGGATCCCAATCGCAATATCTCCAAGGCTTTTGTTACCTATAAGATAGAATTGAATGATGGAAGGGTTGCCCAGGGATTATTCAGAAGAGAAGAGGGCAAGGTCAAGGTTTTTGCAGATATTTCCGGCAACGAGTTTTCCTATTCATCTGATGAAATCAAATCGATGAATGTATTGCCCTTTACCTTGATGCCAGATAATTTTTCAAATGTGATCTCTGAGGGTGATTACTATCATTTGTTGAGCTACCTTTTAAGTCAAAACTAATAGCTATGAAGGCACTATTTATATCAATCAGCTTCCTGCTACTCATATCATGCGGAGTAAAGGAAAAACAATCCAGGCAGGTTTCATTCAAAAAACATATACTTTATGATCAGTTTGTCACCGAGGGCATTGCCACCGGCGATGTGAATCACGATGGTCTTATAGATATCTTGTCGGGCCCGTTTTGGTTTGAAGCACCTGATTGGACCCGGCATGAAATAAGACCTGTAAAAACCTTTGATATCACCAAAGGCTGGAGTGATTCATTCCTCAATTTTTCTCTTGATGTAAACAAGGACGGATGGATTGATTTTGTCAGGATCGATTTTCCTGGTACGGGCGCTTATTGGTACGAAAACCCACAGAATGAATCGGGTCACTGGAAAGAGTATCTTTTTGATAGCACGGCATGCAATGAATCGCCAATGCTGACTGACCTGGATGAAGATGGAAGTCCCGAACTGATTTTTGGCAGTGGCAACAAAGAGATGAAATGGTTTAAGCTC
Source organism: Cyclobacteriaceae bacterium (assembly GCA_965228595.1). Classification (GTDB taxonomy): domain Bacteria; phylum Bacteroidota; class Bacteroidia; order Cytophagales; family Cyclobacteriaceae; genus UBA7330. The sequence goes on from OZ245828.1 coordinate 4,339,085, forward strand.
ACTGGTGATAGTACTTTCTGGGAATCCCATTCACTGAGTGCTGCAGATGCACCAGGAACCCATCGCTTTTCTCATGGGCTGGGCAGTGGGGATATCAATGGTGATGGCAGAAATGACGTAATGGTTGTCGAGGGCTGGTGGGAGGCACCGGAAGATAGAACCCATTCACCCTGGGTCTTTCATAAAACTGCGCTTGGTGAGCCATGCGCTCAGATGCATACCTATGATTTTGATGCCGATGGTGACAACGATGTGATCAGCAGCTCGGCTCACAACTATGGGATTTGGTGGCATGAGCAGATCAAAGACCATAATGGTGAGATCTCATTCGTCAGGCACTTGATTGACAGTTCGTTCTCCCAGACACATGGAGCCGCATTGGCAGATATCAACGCTGATGGGCTTCCTGATTTGATCACCGGAAAACGTTTTTTTGCCCACAATGGAAAAGATCCGGGAGGAATGGATCCGCAGGTAATTTATTGGTTTGAACTAAAAAGAGATGAACAAAACAAACCCTATTGGACACCCCACCTCATAGATGATAGCTCAGGTGTTGGTTTACAGGTAATTGTAGAAGACATAAATGGCAATGGCATCCAGGATATTTTGATTGCAAATAAGAAAGGGATTTTCTATTTCGAAGGGCAAGAGGTAAATCCGGAATAGCTTTTTTGGATAAGTAAATTTTACTCCATATTTGTTGCATTGTTTTCACATAAAAACTCGTTAAGAAGATGGGAAAAGGAGACAAAAAAACCAGAAGAGGCAAGATTAGTATGGGAACTTACGGCGTTGCAAGACCAAAAGGTTCCGGTTCTAAAAAAGATGCTGATAAACCAAAGAAAGCAGACCAGAAATAATTTAATGAGAAAACTGCTCTTTTGCTTGCTATTATATGTTGCCGGCCAATTTGTAAATGCACAGACCAAAACATATGTAGGAGTAAAAGGTGGAGGTAACTTTTCTTCTGCATACTTTGAAAGAACAATTGGTAATGCGCTGATCTCTACGGATTATATCACCAGTTACCATGGAGGAGTTATATTCCGTCATTTCAGCAAGCAGAAGAAAAGCTCATTCTTGAATGCCGGGCTGCAATCAGGAGTAAACATGGTCAACAAAGGTTGGAAGCAGGTTTTCCCAACGGAGGAGCCATCATATGCTACCAGGCTTACCTACCTGGAGTTTCCTGTCGAAGCGTTCGTCTATTTTGGCCATCGCAAGATGAAGCCATTTTTTACTTTGGGTTTCTACATGGAGCATCTGATTGCCATTGATAAAGACCCTGATCCGGATTTGGAAAATATTGGACAGGCAGATTTTTACCCCTATGATGAGTCCCGGGACAGGACATTCGGATATGGTGTGAGGGTAGGTTTGGGCATACAAAGGGATTTTGGTTTTGGCACCGTCCAGTTGGATGGATTCGCGTCCTTCAGCTTCAGGGATATCCTTGAGTATGGGTCTTTTGATACAGAGATCCCTGACCTGTCAAATACTTATGTTCTAGGCGTCTCTGCCGCTTACCTGATTTCCTTTGGAAAACTTGATTTCTAGGTCTTTATTAAGGGTTTTTAACCTTTTGGTTACCAAAAAGTTGTTATTCCTGTCCTTATTTATCAAAAAATCGTTTAACTTAAAAAAGGATCAAATTAATTGATATAATTGTTCATCAACTGATAAAACTATGGCCGCGTCACAACAAACTATCGAGAAGAAACTTATTGAGGCAAAAGACAAACTCAGCCAGCTAAAAATAGAGGAGGAATTGGTGTCTGAAATAGAGTGGTGTCTGGGTAGCTATGCTCATGACAAAAATCCAAAAGGATTGTATGAGAAAGCAGAGCAAGCGTTGAATGCCCTCTCAAAATTTAAGAAGAAGAACGATAAGAAAGTTTCAAAAAAGCTGTTAGATGATCTAACCAAAGCCATTAAGAAAAATGGAAAGTAGACTAAGCTAAATGCTGGTTTGCTACATCCAGCAGTGCCTGCCTGTCTATTTCAATGGAATCGTCCGAATAAATGTGTGCGGAAAGGTCTGCCACCACACTTGGCTTGTATCCCATGGCTGAGGCTACTTTTTCACAAAACTTGATTTCGCTCTGGAATATTTTTCCATCTACCTTCATGAGGAAGATAACACTGTAGAGATAATCAAACTTCTTGTCAGGAGGTAAATCTGCCAGCGTGGGAATGGGTTTGGGATTGTCGATGATTTGGTCAATCTCTTTTTTTGTGAGCCCGTTTCTTTCGCCCACTTTATGGATCATTTTAGATTCTTCCTCTGCTAAATGATTATCTGCTCTAGAGAGGTGTACCAGTATATTTATTTGTTCTTTAGTAGATAGCATGTTAGGCTAGTAGATAGCATGTTAGGCTAATAGAATTCATTCCTTAATATAATCCAAATAAATTGAACTTTATAAATATATAATTCAGGGTCAGAATAATAAGGAGTTTTACACTCAATTATATTTTTTTAAATCTTTTCTTGGATTTAATGTCATCTACAAATTAGCTTAGCGGTCATGTTAAGAAAGAGCACATACTGGTACTGGCATTTTACACACTCGATAGAAATGTGAATAGCTGAGGTATGTTAAAAATATAATATAGAAAACCCGCTGTTCGCAGCGGGTTTTTTTATGATTTAAAGCCATGACAAAATTTAAACTTAAAATCAGACAAAAGCGTTTTCTCTCAGATACCATCACCCCTGTTGGATTATACCTGAAGATACGCGACAGGTTTGCCAATTCGTTCCTGTTGGAGAGTTCGGATTACCATGGAGCGGAGAATAGCTTTTCTTATGTATGTTGTGATCCTATCGCAGCCTTTAAACTTTTCGGTGGTAAGATTGATATTGCTTATCCCGATCAATCTGTTCAATCCTATACTTTAGAGGCCAGAAACCAATTGCTTCCCAGGTTCAAGGAGTTCTTGAGTACCTTCGAAATGCCTGAGATGCCGGAAAAGGATGAGAAATCCATCAAAACGGGGCTTTTTGGCTACATGGCTTATGATGCCGTCCAGTACTTTGAAGACATAGAGTTAAAAAATGAGAAGACACCTTCCTCTGACATCCCAGAAATTCAATATCACCTGTTCAAATTTATCATTGCGCTGGATCACTTCAAAAATGAGTGTTTCCTGATAGAGACCTACATCGATGAAAAAGATGATGTGCAATTTGAAGAGCTTACCAACCTGATCTCCCAAAGAAATATTCCATCGTTCAACTTTCACAAAGTAGGTGATACCACCTCCAATTTTGATGATGAAACGTTCCTGGAGCATGTAAAATCCGGGATCAGGCATTGCGACCTGGGCGATGTTTTTCAGGTCGTTTTCTCACGACAATTTAGCACTGCTTTCAAAGGGGATGAGTTTCAGGTATACCGTGCACTGAGGTCAATCAACCCATCGCCATACCTGTTTTATTTTGATTATGGTGGGTACAAAATTTTCGGGTCATCTCCTGAGGCTCAGATAGTTGTCAAAAACAGAGAAGCCACGATTTACCCGATTGCTGGTACTTTCAGACGTACCGGGGACGACATGGCAGATGCAGAACTGGCCAAAAAGCTACTCGAAGATCCAAAGGAAAATTCTGAGCACATCATGTTGGTCGATCTGGCCAGAAATGACCTGAGCAAGAGCAGTGATGAAGTAAAGGTCGAAACCTACAAGGAAGTACAATATTATTCTCATGTCATTCACCTGGTATCAAAAGTGACCGGCCAGCTCAGGGAAGAGTCAGATCCGCTGGATATCGTGGCCAGTACATTTCCAGCAGGAACCTTGTCTGGGGCACCGAAATATCGGGCTATGCAGCTGATCAATGAACATGAAAATATGAATCGGGGTTTTTATGGTGGAGCCATAGGATTTATGGACTTTGCTGGGAACTACAACCATGCCATCATGATCCGGACATTTTTGAGTAGGTCAAATAAGCTTTACTTCCAGGCGGGTGCTGGCATCGTGTCCAAGTCCGATCCAAAGAGTGAAGTACAGGAAGTTTATAACAAGTTAGCTGCTTTGGAATCAGCAATGAAAATGGCAGAAACAATTGAGGGTTGAAATAAGATGAAGAAGATACTGGTTATTGATAACTATGATTCCTTTACCTACAATCTCGTACACATACTGCGTGAGTTGGGATTGAGTAATGAGATTGAAGTTCACCGCAATGACAAAATTCCTGTGGAGTATGCAGATGATTTTGAAAGTCTTTTATTTTCTCCGGGCCCGGGCCTGCCCAGTGAAGCGGGAATCATGCCTGAGATGATTGAAAAGTATGGCGGATCAAAGAAAATTTTGGGGGTTTGTCTGGGGCATCAGGCCATTGCTGAAGTCTTCGGAGCAAAAATTTTCAACCTCCCCATTGTATTTCATGGAGTAGCCACAAAGGTCCATCTTACGCAAGTGAGAGATCCATTGTTTGATAGTTTACCGGAATCGTTTAGGGTTTGCCGATACCACTCGTGGGCTGTAGCACCACAATCACTCAATGATAACCTTCAGGTGACAGCGCTCGATGACGAAGGCAACATCATGGCCATCAAACATGCCACTTATAATGTGCGGGGAGTGCAGTTTCACCCGGAATCTGTGATGACCGAACATGGAATAAAAATGATCGATAACTGGATTCAACAATAGCAAGATGAAAGACGTTCTCAATAAACTTTTTAAGTACCAGTCTCTCTCCAGACAGGAGGCATTTACCATTTTATCAAACCTGGCGACTGGTCAGTACAATCAGAGTCAGATGGCTGCCTTTCTGACCGTTTACCTGATGCGGACAATAACCGTGGAGGAGCTCGCTGGTTTTAGAGATGCTATGCTGGAGCTTTGTGTAAAGGTGCCAGTCGATGATTACAATGCCATTGACCTTTGCGGTACCGGTGGGGATGGCAAGAATACATTCAATATTTCAACCATTTCATCTTTCGTGGTAGCCGGGGCAGGGCAGATGGTAGCTAAACATGGTAATTATGGTGTTTCCAGTGTCTCCGGATCATCCAATGTCCTGGAGCATTTTGGCGTGAAGTTCACCAATGAAATTGATACACTAAGGAAGAGCCTTGATAAAGCCGGAATCTGTTTCATGCATGCACCACTATTTCATCCTGCCATGAAAAATGTAGGTCCCGTGAGAAAAGAACTTGGTGTGAAAACATTTTTCAATATGCTGGGCCCAATGGTAAATCCAGCCATGCCAAAGAATCAATTGGTAGGTGTTTTTAGTTTGGAACTGGCCAGGCTATATGGTTATCTCTATCAGAATACAGACAAGCATTATGTGATTTTACACGCCCTGGATGGATATGACGAAGTTTCCTTAACAGGAAATTTCAAGATGGTGATGAATGATAGAGAAGAGGTTTTCAGTCCTGCAGATCTTGGATTAAAAACAGTGACCAGGGAAGCAATTTATGGAGGGGAAACTGTACCAGATTCGGCAAAGATTTTTGAGTCGATCCTGAATAATAAAGCGACGGATGCCCAGCGAGATGTCGTGATTGCCAATGCTGGCCTGGCCATTGCTGTGGGTAAGCAAATAGCCATAGAAGATGGTATTGAGCAGGCAAGAGAAGCTTTAGCATCAGGAAAAGCCCTCAATTCATTCAAACAATTTGTATCTATAAATCAGTAGTTGATGAGTATCCTGGATCAGATAGTAGCAGATAAAAGGAAAGAAGTAGAGGAGCGAAAGGCATTGTTTCCGGTCAAGTTGCTGGAGCAAAGTCCCTACTTTGGAGGTAAGGTGGTATCAATGTCTCAATACCTGAAGCGGCCGGACAAAGTGGGTATCATCGCAGAGTTTAAGCGACAATCGCCTTCCAAAGGAATTATTAACAACAAAGTGGATGTTGAAAGAGTATCCATAGGATATATGCAGGCCGGAGTTGCCGGGCTGTCCATCCTGACGGATAAGAAATATTTCGGAGGCAAAAGTGAAGACCTTACCACAGCAAGAAGTTTTAATTTCTGTCCGATCCTTCGCAAGGATTTTATCATAGATGAATACCAGTTGATTGAGTCCAAGTCGATTGGTGCAGATTTGATTCTATTGATAGCTGCCTGCCTGACCCCTGGAGAAATCAAAAATCTGGCTGCTATGGCAAGAGATTTAGGGATGGAGGTATTGCTGGAAGTTCACAACAAAGAGGAGCTGGAACAGTCTCTGACCGATGAGGTCAACATTGTGGGGGTAAATAACCGGGACCTGAATACGTTCGTCACAGATGTAAATACCAGTAAAGCATTGGCTGAATTAATTCCGGACAATTTCCTGAAGATCTCAGAAAGTGGGATCAGTGATCCGCAGACTGTTGTTGATTTGATGGGGCATGGCTTCGAAGGGTTTCTGATAGGAGAGAATTTCATGAAAACGACCAGTCCGGAAAGAGCTTGCAGAAATTTTGTAAAGGGCATAAAAGAACTGATGAAATGAGCCTGAGGCTAAAAGTTTGTGGCATGCGGGAGGCAGAAAATATCCAGGCGCTGGGGGAGGTAGCCCCTGACTTTATCGGGTTGATATTTTTCAGTAAGTCTCCCAGAGATGCCTCAGGCTTTGAGGTGGATGATAGTCTGGCTCACGGTATCATTAGAGTGGGTGTTTTTGTAAACCCTACACTGGAGGAGGTGCTGAAAAGGGCTGAGTCACACCACCTGGACTATATCCAGCTTCATGGGGATGAACCGGTAAGTCTGGTTCAGGAGATCAAGGCTTCTGATTTGGGCGTGATCAAAGTCTTTCGTGTGGATAGTGAATTGCCGGTAGAAACGATGAAACTATTTGAGAAGGATGTTGATTTTTTTCTCTTCGATACCAGGACCCGGTTGTTTGGTGGCAGCGGCGTAAAGTTTGATTGGGATATTTTAAAGAACTACCCGTTTGATACGCCCTATTTCCTGAGTGGGGGTATCGATTTGGAGGATGTAGAAAAGGTAAAAAATATGGATCTGCCTGGGCTGTTTGCGATCGATATCAACAGTCGGTTTGAAGTAGTGCCAGGCAGGAAGGACATTGAGAAAATCAAAAAAGTGAAGGAGTTGCTATGAGTGTGCAAGAATCAAAATATCAGGTAAGCCAAAAAGGCTACTACGGGAAATTTGGAGGAGCTTACATTCCTGAGATGCTGTATCCCAATGTGGAGGAGCTTCGGCAAAATTATCTTCAGATCATCAAAGAGCCCTCTTTTCAGGCCCAGTTCAAGTCACTGCTGAAAGACTATGTCGGCAGGCCTACGCCACTATATTTTGCCAACAGGCTTTCAGAGAAATTTGGTGCTAAGGTCTATCTGAAGCGTGAAGACCTGTGCCACACGGGTGCCCATAAGGTAAACAATACCGTAGGCCAGATCTTGTTGGCCAGGGCGCTCGGCAAAAAGAAGATCATTGCCGAGACCGGAGCCGGGCAACATGGAGTGGCTACGGCTACTGTCTGTGCACTGATGGGGATGGACTGCGTGGTGTATATGGGTGAGATCGATATGGCCAGGCAGAAGCCCAATGTAGAGCGAATGAAGATCCTGGGTGCCCAGGTAATACCTGCTACCTCTGGCTCGAAGACCCTGAAAGATGCTACCAATGAGGCCATGAGACACTGGATCAACAATCCGGCGGACACCCATTATATCATCGGCTCGGTAGTAGGTCCTCACCCATATCCGGATATGGTCGCCCGGTTTCAATCGGTGATTAGCGAGGAGATCAAGGCTCAGCTCCTGGAAAAGGAGCAAAAGAGTGATCCCGATTTCATTTTTGCATGCGTAGGAGGGGGTAGCAATGCTGCCGGGGCTTACTATCATTATTTGGATAAAGAAGAAGTAAAACTCATCGCTGTTGAAGCCTCAGGACTTGGCAATGAATCCGGAAAATCTGCAGCTACAACCGCACTTGGGAAAGAAGGAGTGCTACATGGAAGTCGAACGCTCTTAATGCAAACCACAGATGGCCAGGTGGTAGAACCCTATTCCATTTCGGCAGGGCTGGATTATCCGGGCATTGGACCTTTTCATGCCAACCTGTTTGATTCGGGGAGAGCAAAGTTTGTTGGCGTTACAGACGAAGAGGCGATGGTAGCTGGTGTGATGTTGAGCCGCCTTGAAGGGATAATCCCTGCAGTGGAGTCGGCTCACGCTTTTGCTGCACTCAGTAAAGTGGATTTAGGCAAAGATAAAATTGTCGTTGTCAACCTGTCCGGAAGGGGTGACAAAGACCTGGAAACATATATCAAATGGGGAAAATACTAACAGAAATGAACAGAATCGATCAGGCATTCGAATCTGATAAAAAGGATATTCTGAATGTGTATTTTACAGCTGGATACCCTGAGTTGGACGATACGGTAAGGATTGCCAGGGCATTGGAGTCAGCAGGGGCTGACATGATTGAAATAGGTATCCCTTTTTCGGATCCGGTGGCTGATGGACCGACTATTCAGGAAAGCTCCACCAAAGCCCTGAAGAATGGGATGAATCTCAAGTTGCTCATGAAGCAGCTGGAGGGGCTGAGGGAGCAGGTGACTATTCCTGTCCTTTTGATGGGCTATATCAACCCCATACTTCAGTATGGTTTTGAAGCTTTTTGCAAAGACTGCGAACGTGTAGGAGTGGATGGGCTTATTTTACCTGACATGCCACTTTATGAATATGAAGAATTGTATCAGGAAGTACTGGAGCAGCATGGACTTTACAATATCTTTTTGATCTCCCCACAAACATTGGAGGACCGGATCAGAAAGATTGACGAATTATCCAATGGTTTTGTGTACATGGTCTCTTCCAGCAGTATCACCGGTGCAAAAGGAGATATTTCAGCGGAACAGGTCAACTATTTCAACCGGGTCAATTCCATGGGACTGAAAAACAAAAGACTCATTGGATTCGGTATCTCAAACAGAGAAACTTTTGTGGAAGCCTCCAAATATGCGGATGGCGCTATCATAGGAAGCGCATTCATTAAATTATTGAGTGAAAACGCTTCCGACAACAACATCAAGAAATTTATACAGGAAATAAAGGGAGTGTCATGATCATACAATTTGAACCCAATATCTCAGCAGCGTCCAGAAAAATTGTGGCTGATGAGATGAAAGTACATAAGTACAAAACCACCGAGGTAAAGACACAAAAAGGTGATTACCTGGTGGGGATTGGCAAAGAGCGATTTGACATCCGTAAGATCGGTCATCTGGATGGTATCAAAGATATTCATGTTGTTTCCGATGACTACAAGCTTGTTTCCTCCAAATGGAAGGTGAACCAGACACAGATAGACCTGGGAGATGGCATCAAAATAGGTGATGGGGAGTTTGCCATGATGGCTGGCCCTTGCAGCATTGAGGGGGAAGAAAACATACTGAAGACCATCGAACACCTGAAGGCCAATAACCTGAGCATCATGCGAGGAGGTGTCTTTAAACCAAGGAGTTCTCCGTATTCCTTTAGAGGAATGGGGCTTGAAGGTCTCAAGTTGTGGTATAAACTTGCCAGGGAGCATGGTATCAAGATCGTGACGGAGGTGATGCAGGTCTCTCAGATCGAGGAGATGTATGATTACGTGGATATTTACCAGGTGGGGGCCCGCAACACCCAAAACTTCAACCTGTTGGATGAGCTGGGAAAGGTAGATAAACCGGTGATGATAAAGCGGGGGATCTCCGGGACCATCGATGAGTTGCTATACAGTGCTGAATATGTTTTTTCAGCTGGAAACGAGCGATTGATGCTTTGCGAGCGTGGCATCCGAACTTACGAGCGGGCTTCAAGGAATACATTCGACATCAATGCCATTCCTATTTTAAAAGATAAAACCCATCTGCCGGTCATTGCTGACCCTTCACATGGTATAGGTATCAGGGATTACGTAGAACCTATTGCTTTGGCATCCACCATCGCGGGTGCTGATGGCGTAATCTTCGAGGTGCATGAAGTACCAGATAAGGCACTTTCGGATGGACAGCAAACCTTGAGTTTTGATGCGTCAAGCAGGCTCATTGCAAAAATCAGAAAAGTACTGGAGCTGAATGGCTCTTACTGAAGTAAGTAGATGAAATTAGCGATCGTAAAATACAATGCCGGTAACGTGCAGTCTCTGACTTTTGCGTTGAATAGGTTAGGGGTTGATCCGATACTTACCGACGATCCGGATGAGTTGTTCTCAGCAGACAAGGTGATCTTTCCCGGGCAGGGAGAGGCCAGCTCGGCCATGAGATCCCTGAAGAGGAATGGTTTGGATCATGTATTAACAGGCCTTAAGCAACCTTTTCTGGGCGTTTGTCTGGGCATGCAACTGATGTGTGAGCGAACCGAGGAAAATCATACGGAATGCCTGGGAATCATACCCATACAGGTGAAGAGGTTCGTCCCCAATGGCATCAAAGTTCCGCATATGGGGTGGAATGATATCTCAAAGTTGAATTCACCCCTGCTGAAAGGCGTGAAGGAGGGGAGTTACATCTATTTTGTACACAGCTATTATTTGCCTGTGTGTGATTATACCACTGCCGAATGCACCTATGATGTACCCTTTACGGCTTTGCTCCAAAAGGATAATTTTTATGCCATCCAGGCGCACCCGGAAAAGAGCGCAGAGCCTGGAATGGCCATCCTGGAAAATTTCTTAAAGCTTTAACAGATGCAAATAATACCTGCAATAGATTTAATTGATGGTAAGTGTGTGAGGCTCACCAAAGGGGACTATAATGCCATGAAAGAATATAGCTCCGATCCTGTAGAGGTAGCCAGGCAGTTTGAAGGTGCAGGAATCAAAAGGTTACACCTTGTGGATCTGGATGGGGCCAAAGCCAGTCACGTGGTCAATATTGATGTACTTCGAAAGATTTGTCAGAACACCAGCCTTCAGGTGGATTTCGGAGGAGGTGTAAAGACTGAAGAGGATCTGAATAAGGTCTTTGATGCGGGAGCTCAGCAAGCTACGGCGGGTAGTATTGCAGCCAAAGATCCGGAAAAAGTAAAGCAATGGATCCGGGATCATGGAAGTGATCGGATTATCCTGGGGGCAGATGTGCTTGATGAAAAGGTGATGGTCTCCGGATGGCAGCAATCTTCAGGATTGGACTTGTTTGATTTTCTGGAGGACTTCCTCGAAGCTGGGGCACGATGGGTGATCTGTACGGATATCTCGAAGGATGGCGTGATGGCCGGACCTTCATTTGAGCTTTACACCAAGATTACCGACCGCTTTTCGGATATCAACCTCATTGCCAGTGGTGGTGTCACGACCATGTCGGATCTGGAACAGCTCAAAGCCAATAAACTATATGGAGCGATCATAGGTAAGGCATATTACGAGGGAAAACTATCTTTACAACAACTTAGCAGTTTCTAATGCTTACAAAAAGAATCATACCTTGTTTAGATGTCAAGGACGGCCGAACCGTAAAAGGGGTCAATTTTCTGGAGCTCCGGGACGCGGGCGATCCTGTGGAGCTTGCTGAGCGTTATGCGGCGGAAGGAGCTGATGAGCTTGTCTTTCTGGATATTTCGGCTACCCTGGAAGGCAGGAAGACCCTGGTAGAGATGGTGAAGGCAGTAGCAGCTGCTGTACATATTCCTTTTACTGTAGGTGGGGGAATAAGTGCCGTATCAGATGTGCGAGTAATGCTCGATGCAGGGGCCGATAAGGTGGCCATTAATTCGGCTGCCGTTAAGCACCCGGGCCTTGTCAATGAAATTTCAGCGGAATTTGGCTCTCAATGCCTGGTAGTAGCGATTGATACCAAATACGTGGACGGGATCGATCTTGTTCATACGCATGGTGGGACCAAACCAACAACCCTTGAGACCGTTTCCTGGTCTATGGAGGTGTGTGAACGTGGGGCGGGGGAGATCCTCCTTACTTCCATGGATCACGATGGCACAAAAAATGGTTTTGCCTTAGATATCACTACCAGGGTATCAAAAGCTGTATCAATCCCGGTGATCGCTTCCGGGGGAGGAGGAAATGCTGTACATTTCGCTGAGATTTTGCAAAATGGGATAGCCGATGCTGCACTTGCAGCCAGTATCTTTCATTACAAAGAGGTGGAGATTGCAGATTTAAAAACATCACTATTACAAAACAATATACCCGTTAGGATTTGATGGAAATAGATTTTAAGAAAGGAGATGGATTGGTGCCGGCGATCATTCAGGATGTGAAAACCCGTAAGGTTTTGATGTTGGGTTATATGAATGAAGAAGCGCTTGAGGAGACAAAAAAGTCAGGAAAAGTCACTTTTTACAGCAGGTCGAAGCAAAGACTCTGGACCAAAGGAGAGACTTCTGAAAATTACCTTTTTGTTAGGGAGATCATCCCCGATTGCGATCAGGACACACTTTTGATCAAGGCAGAACCTGCTGGTCCGGCCTGTCACACCGGGGCAGACACCTGCTTTAAGGAGGACAATCAAAAAAGTGCGCTGTTCCTGGAGAAATTGATGGAAATCATTGAGTCGAGAAAGGCAAACCCTTCAGAAAAATCCTATACCAGCAGCCTTTTTCAAAAAGGGACCAATAAGGTAGCTCAGAAGGTAGGAGAAGAAGCGGTAGAGACCGTGATCGAAGCCATGGCCGGAGATAAAGAGCTCCTAAAAAATGAGTCAGCAGACCTGCTTTTCCATCTAATGGTATTGCTGGCCGATCAGGATTTGTCCATTTATGATGTTCTCAGCGTTTTGGAAAAGCGCCACCAAACCTCTTGATTTATCATTATTTTTTTTAGATTCAGGACGAAATACCCCATTTGTCAATGAAAAAGTACGATGTCATCGTCATAGGAGCCGGCCCTGCCGGATATGCAGCGGCCATGAGAGCTGTAGATTTCAAAAAGAAAGTAGCCCTTATTGAGAAGAAACAGGTTGGTGGAGCCGGTATCCATCACGGAGCCTTATGGAGCAAGACCTGGTGGGAGCTGTCCAGAGAAGCAGCGAATATCAGGAAGCATAGCGATGCACTCAATATTCATCAATACCAGTTTAACTACGAGACACTAAAGAGTGAAGTAAAGGCAGCCGTACAAGAGCGTATGGAGCTGCTTGAGCACCACATGCACAATATCAATGTGACCATTGGTGAGGGATTATTTGAGTTTATCCTCGGTAATGCCAAAGTAATCTCCAGGAACCAGGTCCGCGTCCATAATTTTGATACCGATGAGATTCTGGAAGCCGACAACATCATTGTCGCTACTGGGAGTCGCCCCAGGTTGTTGCCGGAGCTGCCAATAGATGAAGAGCATGTTTTTACCAGCGACGGCCTGGATAAATTAGATCACTTCCCCAAAAGTATAGTGATCGTTGGGGCAGGTGTGATCGGATGTGAGTTTGCTACCATCTTTTCCAATTTTGGTAAGACCAAAGTCCACCTCATTGATAAAGGGGATAGAATACTCCCTTTTGAGGATGAGGATATTGTCAAAGTCATTGAACGTAACCTGGAGGCCAAAGACGTCTTGATCCATAGAAACTCCAAGTTGATCCATATGGACATTAAAGATGGTATGGTTCACTATACATTGGAATACACCGATGGCTCCAAGGAAGTATTTAGGGTAGAGAAGGCGCTGGTTTCTGTGGGCAGGGTTCCCAATCATGAAGATCTGTTTGATGAATCGGTGAATGTGAAAATGGACAAACGGGGGATCATAGATAATCTTACCCAAACCAATGTAGAAAATATTTACGCTGTAGGCGATATCACAGCCGATATTGCCCTGGTAAACGTGGGGGAATTAGAAGGTCGGTTCGCAGTCGAGCGTATTTTTGGTAAACCGGAACGCGATCTGATCTATGAAAATATTTCTACCATTATGTTTCTGGGCCCTGAAGTGGCTGGGGTGGGAATGAATGAGATACAGGCCCAAAAGGCAGGATTGGAGTATAAGGTGGTGAGTGTAGACTATTCCTGTATCCCCCGTGCTACGGCCATGCGAAATACCCAGGGTTTCATCAAGATCATTGTTTCCAATGATGATCAGACCAAGATCTATGGGATGAGAGTAGTAGGGGAGCATGCCTCCAGCGCCATCCAGGCCGTTGCGCTATTGATTTCAATGGGTAAAGGCATTAAAGAACTGGCAGAGCTGATACACCCGCACCCGTCCATTATTGAAGGGATTCAGGAATGCGGTCGTATGCTTTTGGGTAAATCCATGTTTAAACCAGAGGTCCTGAAACATGCGATGACCTTCAAGGTCTATGCCAATGGTCAGTACAAGGCGATACCTGTAGAAGTCTGATAGCAGCGTTTAAAGCAATATAGCACAAAGCAAGAAACTACTTTGGCTCTGTTACATCATCCAGGCGATCCCTGGCTATTTTCAGAAATAAAGAAAGCAGTAAGGAATGTTTAACGCCATTGATGCTTTTTCAACCACAATGGCCCTCAGACCCAAAGGTTTCCTTTTTAGGCTAACTTAAATCTCCATTCGATCATTTAAAACCAAACTCCGCATTGGCTGACCGGATGATCTTTTCCAGGTCTGATGTATCCTGCTTTGTGGGCATGGTAAGGGGTGCTCTTACATCTCCACCGGACTTGCCAATGATTTTAGCTCCTGCTTTGATGAGGCTTACTGCATAGCCATTCTTTCTTTCCCTCAATCTTACCAGCGGGATGTAGAAGGACCTGGTAATCTTTGCCACGGTCTCGGCATCCCCACTTCTCAGCGATTTGTAAAACAGATTAGCCAGGTCAGGTGTAATGTTGAAGGCTGCCGATGAATAGGTGTTCACACCAATGGCGAGGTAAGCTTCCGCAATGATCTCGGCAGTGGGTACGCCACCAATATAGGACAGTCTTTTGCCTACGGTCTTGATGATGTCGTTGAGCTCCTGGATGTTGCCTGTTCCGTCTTTCAGCCCGATGAAGTTGTCGCAGTCTTCGGCTAGCCTGGTAATGTAAGGCGTATTTAGAATGCCATTGGCGCGGTTATAATAGATTACCGGCAAGCTTGTAGATTGAATGATGGCTTTGGCATACTCGTATGCTCCGTCTTTTGGGCACTCGGTGAGGTAAGGCGGGAACAATAACAAACCATGTACACCTGCCTTTTCAGCGATCTTTGCACACTCAATGGCATCAGGAATGCTTTTGCCCACCCCGGAAATAACAGGGACCCGGTCATTCACCACTTTAGTGGCAATGTTGACCACCTGCTCGTATTCCTGTTTGCTCAATGAGAAGAATTCTCCGGTTCCACCGGCAACAAATACCGAGGACACCTTATGTTGAACAAACCATTCAATTCTTTCTGCAAATGTATCCGGGTTGAAGTCTCCTTTTTCAGTGAAATCAGTAATGGGGAATGAAAGTAGTCCGTCTTCCAGGGACGCTTTGATTTGGGCTAAGGTCAATGACATTTTTATATGAGGTTAAAATTAGTTGCTTAAATTTATGTTAATGGGCCGGGATTAAACAAAACAAGATCATTATAAAGTCCCAATTTATCACTGGCTACTTTTTTTGATCCACTTGCCACCTCAAGAATTAGGTGAAAAAGTTCCCAGCCTACCTCTTCGATGGTTTTCTCACCAAATGCGATCGGACCTGCATCAAGATCTATGAGGTCGTTCCACCTGGCTGCCAGTGGAGAGTTGGAACTTACCTTGATCACAGGAACTTCTCTGAGACCATAAGGTGTACCTCTCCCGGTGATAAAAACATGGACATTCATACCAGCTGCCAGCTGTAAGGTGCCACACACAAAATCACTGGCCGGTGTAGCGACAAAGTTGAGGCCTTTCTTACGCACCTTATCTCCGGGAGATACTACATCCACTATCGGGCTTTTGCCTGACTTGGCCACCGATCCCAGTGCTTTCTCTACGATGTTACTTAAGCCGCCTGCTTTATTGCCGGGAGAGGTGTTTGAGCTTCGGTCTACCATCCCTGCGGATAGATAATCATCGTACCACTTCATCTCCCGCTTCAATGCTTCCGCCACATCTTCATTGGCTGCTCTTGAAACGAGCTGTGGTATCGCATCCCGTACTTCCGTCACTTCAGAAAAAAAGACGGTTCCTCCAGCCCGGATGATGAGGTCGGAGGCAAAACCAGCTGCCGGGTTGCCCGTAATACCGGAGAATGCATCACTTCCACCGCACTGCAGCCCGACTACGAGGTCCGACACAGGGCAGGGTTCACGCTTTCTTGCATTGAGTTTCTTCAGGTGAGCTGCTGCCATTTCCAGGATGCCTTCTACCATCCCACCAAACCCCTGGAAACGCTCATCCTGTAAAAAGAGGATAGAGTCCTGCCCATCGTTCCGGTCTCCTGACAACAAGCTCTCAGGTCTTAGTTTCTCACAACCCAACCCAACAATCATCACTTCTCCGCCGAAATTAGGATTTTGAGCCAGGTTTTTCAATGTCCTGATAGGCACGATGGCCGCAGGTGCGTTGATGGCTACACCACATCCATAGCTGTGATTGATCGCCACAACACCATCCACATTGGGGTAATGTGGTAGCAACTCCTTTTGGATCTTTTCTACAATATAGTTGGTAGTGCCAGCCACACATTGAACACTTGTGGAGATCCCCAGTACGTTTTTAGTTCCGACAGAACCATCGGGGTTTCTATACCCCATAAAGGTGTAGCCTTTGAGCGGTTCAGCTGATGTCTGCTTTATCGGGGCATATTGTAATGTGTTCAGTGATGGTGGTTCAGGGAGTGTGGTATTTCGCTCATTTACCCAGGTACCGGCAGGAATCAGGTCCCTGGCATGGCTGATGGTATGACCATAACGGATCACAGCATCACCTTTCTCAAAGGTCTTTAGTGCTACTTTATGTCCCATCCCGATGAATTGTGTTGTCACAACGTCTTCAAGCACTGCTACTCCTTTTTCCAGCCCTTTGGGCGTGGTCACCACGCCTACATTGTCCGCTTCAGCAATACGAACTACCTCCTTAGAGATTACCATCTGACTAAGTTAATGGTAATATTTTTGAAAGGATCATCGAAATGATGAGTCCGGCAATGCCCATCACGGTCAGCAGGTAAGAAAAGAATCGGATGGTTTCTTTTTCTTCCATACCTGTCATCCTGGTGATGATCCAGAAAGCACTGTCATTCATCCAGGGAATGATTTTAGATCCACAGCCTATCACCATGGCCAGATACACAGGATGGAATCCCAGCTGCGTAGCATCTCCGAAACCACTCATGATCCCGATGGTAGTCACCATGGCTACGGTCGCCGATCCCTGAGCCGTGCGTATGACAGCTGTGATGACAAAAGCCAGGGGAAGGATGGCGGTTTGATAGCTGCCGGCAAGTTGTGATATCCCTTCACCGATGTTGGTCTGCTGGAGCATCTTGCCAAATGTGCCTCCTGCAGAAGTAATCAGAATGATCATCCCTGCACTCAATAGTGCATCGGTCAACACTTTTTGGAACTGTGCCCTGTCCTTCAACCGGGTGCTTAACAGGTACATGGCAATACCTGCAGAGAGAAGTAATGCAATGTTAGGGTCTCCTATAAAAGTCATCAGTTCCAGGAGGCTACTGAGAAATGAACCTTCCTCCAAGCCGTCAGTATTAAAGGCCATGCTCATGATGGTGTTGCCAGCGATCAGGAGTACCGGCAAAAGCACCGGCAATATGGAAATCCAAATGGCCGGTAAATCTTCATCTTTTACCTGTGTGTTTTCCTTTAACTCTTCTACCGTGATATCCGGGGTATCCCTCATAGGAAGATCCCAACGCTTATTGGCCCAAAGCGCGTACACGTATCCAGCCAATACAACAGTAATGCCTACGATGATCCCTACCGTAATCATGATACCCAGGTCTACACCCAATTCCCTGGCTACGAATAGCGGCCCCGGTGTGGGTGGAATGAGTGAATGTGCCATGACACCCCCGGCAATGGTACACATCACATACAAGCTGAATTTCTTAGGATCACGAACGCCGAGAGATTTTACCAGAGGGATCATGAGGTAAAAGACCGTATCGAAAAAGACAGGGATCCCCAGGGCGAAGCTACTGGTTAAAAAAGCCAGGGACCCATTCTTTTTTCCTACCAACTTTAGCAAACTCCTCACAATCTTATCTGCTGCTCCACTTTTCATCAAAGCGGCACCGATGATGGAAGCCAGGGCAATCAGGATCCCTATTTTCCCTGATGTAGACCCAAAAGCCGAGGCCAGTCTTGAGCCCAGCGACTGCGCAGACATGGCTACGGCATCAGTTTCTGAAAGCCCTGATTGAAGGGCAAAATGGTATAGCTGATCCTGGCTCGTAAGCAAACCGGTAACCAAAGCAGCGATGAGGAGGGAAAGAAAAGCATGAAGGCGCAACACAATGATGCAAAAGAGAACCACTGCAATGCCTGCTAGAACAATAAAAATTGAATCCATTAATGGGTTGGGTTAGGGGTATTAAAATTAATGATTGATAAATTAAGCATTATCAGCAACTTACTCCAAGATGAGCCACAAGAAACTCAATGATAAGATGTCGGATTTGAAAGAAAAAGGAAACCCCGAAGACAGTTCAACGGGGTCCCAACCAGCTATAGGCATGTCTGAAAATTATTCTCAGACTTTTAAAATTCATAGGTAACGCACAACCTTTAATATATTTGTGAGTATCCTAAAAATAGAGAAATATTTTATGAATTTGTTAAATATCACTCATAATAATTTAATATTTCTTTTTCAGATTTCCGTTTGATGTTGGGTACATAGGTGTCTTGGTCCGGGAAGCCTACAGGAAGCAGCAGGAATGGTTTTTCATTGGTAGGGCGTTCCAGAATCCTGGCCAGAAAGTTCATCGGACTCGGTGTATGTGTCAGGGTAACCAGACCAGCATTGTGTATCGCTGTGATGAGGATACCACAGGCAATCCCGATAGATTCGTTTACATAATAATTTTTATGCTGCTGACGGCTGTCATCCAGCTCATAGGTCTTTTTGAATACGACGATTAACCAGGGGGCGGTTTCGAGAAATGGTTTTTGCCAGTTTGTGGCGAAGGGCTCCAGGTCTTTTAGCCAGGTCTCACTCATTCGCTGAGTATAGTTTTTTTTCTCCTCTTCTTCGGCCGCCACCCTGATAGCTATCTTGATGTCAGGGTTGGAGACTGCGCAGAAGCTCCAGGGTTGTTTGTTGGCACCACTGGGTGCAGTCGCTGCAGTTTTAATGATGGAGGTGATCACCTGCTTTTCCACAGGCTTATCTGAGAATGACCGGATGCTTCTTCGCTTGTCAAGCAGCTGATAAAATGACTGTGCCCGCTCAGAAATTTCCTGGTCTGTGAAACTTAAGGGGTAATATCTGATGTGTTCGAAACCATCAATTAACTTTTTCATAGGATTGGAGAAGTTACGACATGAAAGTCCTGGTATAGGATAATATGAAAACCCAGTATAAATCAAAAAAGAGGCCGTTCGAGGCCTCTTTTTAAGAATAATTATCAGTCACCAATTTTGGATATTATTGAATTGTTTCAAATAAAGTTAATAAAAAATAGTGAGATTTAAATTATACCAGGAATAATGGGACTTAAAGTCTCCCAGAGGCAACGTTTGTAGGACTACTGATGGCGGACCACTCCTTTAAACAATTCGATCAGGTCTTGCTCGGCGTCCCTGGCGATAGCTATAATTTCTTCAATATTGACTGGTTGTAGGTTGTCCGGGTCACACTCATCGGTAATCACTGAAATGGCACTGACCGGGAGCTTGAGTTGATTGGCTGCAATCACTTCAGGGACTGTAGACATTCCTACCACGTCAGCACCGATATTCCGAAGGAAGCGATATTCTGCCCTCGTTTCCAGGTTAGGGCCAGCAACCGCCACATATACACCTTCGTTGAGAAGCATCTCCTTTTCTTCAGCTACTTTTTTAAACAGGGCATTCATTGCGGGATCATAGGGTCTGCTCATGTCTGTAAATATGGATCCGAATGCTGCTGCTCCATTACCCCTTAAGGGGTTGTCAGGCTGGAGGTTGATATGATCATCGATGAGCATCAACTGGCCCTTTCTCCACGATGGATTCATGGAACCACTGGCATTAGAAATTAACAATTTCTTAATGCCAAGCTGATGCATCACCCTCACGGGAAATACCACTTCGGCCATGCTATAGCCTTCGTAAAAGTGAAAGCGACCCTTCATGGCGATTACTGTCTTTCCTTCCAGCTTCCCGTAGATAAGTTCGCCATGATGAAATTCAACGGTGGCAATGGGGAAGTTGGGGATCTTTTCATAAGGGATTGATTCAATGACTTCTATATGATCTACAAGCCCACCTAATCCTGTCCCCAGAATGATGCCGATTTCAGGATCTTTAAACCCATGGTCTATTAAAAAACTGCAGGATTTCTTGACTTTTTTCACCATCGTCTGATATTTTTTTAGAATAGGATCAGAAAATTAAACACTTCAAGCCGAAAGAAAAGCTATCTGTTTTAAATTGGTGCTGAATTAATCACCTGACCATGAGAACATTGCTTATTCTTGCTTTTTTTATTGCTTTCAAGTCCTTTGCTCAGCAGCCTGTTGCTTCTACTTCCTTTGAACAATATGGTGATCATATCATCATTCAGCTTAGCGTGGATGATTCTGATCCACTGGATTTTATTTTTGATACAGGTGCCGGATTGACAGTAATAGATCTCGATGTAGCCAAAGATTTGAATCTCATCTTTGATCACAATGAATTGGCCAAGGCTGCACAGGGAGAGATCAAATCCCTTGCAATCAAACACAATAAAATTGAGTTAAATAAATATATACTGGAATCAGATATTAAACTTAACGCAGCATCATTAAAGCACCTGGAAATAAGTATCGGAAGAGACATTGATGGCATCATCGGGTATGACCTGGCGCATCATCACATTGTGCGGCTGGACAATGACAACATGAAGCTGGAGATCTATGAGGATGACTACCCCAAAAATGGGGATGTCATTAAATTCAAATCACATATGGGTATCCCAACCATCAAAGGATCGATCAGGTTGAACAATGAGGAGGAGTTGAAAGGAACATTTTTTGTCAATACAGGTGCAGGTACCACGCTTGACTTCAATACACCGTTTGCGAATAAACATGACATCATCCATAAGACCGGGAAGCACTACAGCTACCTGGTAAAAGACATTTCTAACAATGAGACGCTCCACTATGAAGGAAGGGTGAAGACGCTAAGCTTTGATGGGTTTGATTTCTCAGAACTGCCAATTGGTATCAGTCAGGTCAGCCAGGGCATTCAGGCCAATGGGCACGTTTCGGGAATTATTGGCAATAAATTGCTTCGTAAATTCAATATTCTTTTTGATTATCCAAAAGGCAAACTCTACTTTGAAAAGAGTCAGTATTTTGATGATGAGGTCTCTGTAAACTGCAGTGGGATGGATATCCAGATGAACGAAGACATGTCTGCCGTATTGATTCATCAGATAATAGCGGATAGTCCCGCCAGCGACCTGGGGATCAGTGTCAACGATGAACTGGTGAGTATCAACGGGAAAAAGGCAATGGATCTTTCACTGGTGGAAATCGAAAAGATGCTGAAGAAAGCGGGGGAATCTGTTACGATTGAGGTAAGACAGGGTGGATCGGTTAAGCAATACACACTGAAACTAAAGAGCCTGCTGTAATTGTTTTAAAGTTTCTTCCGCCATTGTTTTTTTTCACTGTGCTGCTTTTTGGCTTTGATCCGCTTATTGACTGCTGCTCTCGAGGGTTTGGTTTTCTTCCTGGGTTTGGGCACAAAGAATGCACGCTTCAGTAACCGGTCTAGTTTCCTGAAAGCGGTTTCTTTGTTTTTCAGTTGTGATCGTGACCCCTCTGAGACCACTAGTAAATCCCCTTCCTTCGTCAATTGGTTTGAGAGCTTTTCCCTTATCCGCATTTTTTCGTCTTCAGTCAAAGCGGAAGAAGTCTCGACATTGAAGCGCAGGATGACCTTTGTCTCGACTTTGTTGACATGCTGTCCGCCTGGTCCACCGCTTCGTGAAGTCGTTAACTGGATTTCGTGTTTGATGCGTGAAATGGAAACAGGATGACTCATGGATAAGACAAAGTTAATAATGTGCGGCTGATCTTACGGGTCAGGAGCATCTGTCCCTCCAGGGTCTGACTACCGTCCCGACACTGTGAACCTGGTCAGACGATAGTCGGACCAGGTTCTAAGAGCTTCTGCTCACCAAAGTCCAGGTCTGACTACCGTCCGACCTTCCCTTGCTATTGGGTCAGACGATAGTCGGACCAGGTTTTAGATCCTGAGACTAGCTAAAGTATGGGGCAAACGATAGTCGGATCCTGATCCTTTTTCTGACTTTTCTTTGAGTGTTCGGGTCTGACTACCGTCCGACCTTTCCTTGCTATTGGGTCAGACCCGACCCTGCTCCACTCAGTCAATAGCCTGTAAGATCAAGCCACAGGCTTTTTTTATCTCTTCCTCCGTGATGGTGAGGGGAGGGGCTATTCGCATGGAGTTATCGCAAAAAAGGAACCAGTCCGTGAGCACTCCGCCCTCAATGGCTTTATCGATGATCTTTTTCAGCGTTTCGAAGGAGCCAAAATCTGCGGCCATCATCAGACCTTTGCTCCGGAACGATTTGATTTTGGGGTGAACGAGTAGTTTCCGAAACAGTGCTTCTTTTTCCGGAATACCATCCATTAGCTTTTCATCCTGAATGATCTGAATCGTCGCCAGGGATGCCGCAGCACTTACCGGGTGCCCGCCAAACGTTGTGATGTGACCCAATATCGGATTCTCTGTGAAGGCACTCATGATCTCTTTGGAGCTGATAAAGCAACCTATAGGCATGCCGCCACCCATTCCTTTGGCGCTCGTAACAATATCCGGGGTGATCCCAAAATGTTCAAACCCCCAGAACCTACCTGTCCTTCCAAAGCCGGATTGGATCTCATCCATGATCAGGAGCGTGCCTGTTTCAGTACATCGCTTTCTCACAGCTTTCAGATAGTCGGCATCGGGCACCCGAACCCCGGCTTCTCCCTGGATGGTCTCAATGAGGAAAGCTGCAGTTTGTTCCGTGATCTGCTCCAGGTCCTCCAGGCTGTTGAATGTGATGTTCCGATTTCCCGGGATAAGCGGACGATAATTTTGTTTGAAGGTCTCGCTGCCTCCGGCAGACAAGGCACCCGCTGTGGAGCCATGGTAGGCATCGAAGCAGGAAATGATCTCTGCCCTCCCGGTATATCTTTTAGCGAGTTTCAACGCTCCTTCGATCGCTTCACTCCCTGAATTGACCAGGTATACCTGATCGAGGGAAGGGGGTAGGGTAGCGGTGATGGCCTGCGCCAGCTTCACCTGCGGGGATTGCACCAGCTCACCATACACCATCAGGTGCATGTATTGATCAATCTGGTGCTTGACTGCGTCAACAACCTTGGGATGGCGGTGGCCGACATTGCTCACGCCTATACCTGATATCAGGTCGATATAGGCTTTTCCGTCAGGGGCATACATATACACGCCCTCAGCCTTTTCTATTTCCAGCTGTAAAGGGAAATTGGTGGTCTGCGCCAGGTTTTGAAGGAAAAGTTGCCGATTGGATACCATGCGGCAAAGCTACAAGGATGCTTTAGGAATTCTTCCTTTGGATCGCTTTTTTAGCCTTTTCAACGATGTTTTCCGTGCTCAGGCCATATTTGTCCAGCAGCTCTTCCGGCTTGCCACTTTCTCCAAACTGATCATTTACGGCCACGATCTCCAGTGGTTTCGGCTCATTTCTGGCCAGCGTGCTGGCGATGCTCTCACCCAATCCACCAGCCATCTGATGCTCTTCCGCAGACACCGCACAACCTGTTTTAGCAACAGATGCCAGGATTGCCTGCTCATCCAGTGGTTTGATGGTGTGGATGTTGATGACCTCTGCTGAGATACCTTGCTCCTGCAGGATGGCTTCAGCTTCAATGGCTTTCCATACCAGGTGACCCGTAGCAAAAATCGTTACATCCGTACCTTCGATCAGCTTGAGGGCTTTACCGATCTCAAACTTTTGGTTAGGATCAGTGAAAATAGGCCATTTTGGTCTTCCGAACCGCAGGTAAACCGGACCTTCGTAGTCAGCAATCGCGATCGTAGCTGCTTTGGTTTGGTTGTAATCGCAAGGGTTGATTACCGTGAAGTTGGGCAGCATCTTCATCATGCCCATATCTTCCAGGATCTGATGGGTAGCGCCATCTTCTCCCAGGGTAACACCCGCGTGAGAAGCACAAACCTTTACGTTTTTCTCTGAGTAAGCAATAGACTGCCGGATCTGATCATACACCCTTCCGGTAGAGAAGTTGGCAAATGTGCCTGTGAATGGGATCTTACCTGCAGTGGCCAGTCCGGCGGCGATGCCCATCATGTTGGCCTCGGCAATCCCGGTTTGAATAAATCTTTCCGGATTTTCTTTGATGAAGTCGGCCATCTTCAATGAACCCACAAGGTCAGCACACAAGGTGACAACGTTGGGGTGGGTCCTGCCAAGTTCAGTCAGTCCGTCACCGAATCCTGAACGCGTATCTTTTTTCTCAGTAAATGTATATTTCGTTGCCATCTTAGTAATCTCCCAGGGTTTCTTCTAATTGATTGAGTGCGTCAGCCAGTTGCTCATCGTTTGGAGCAATGCCGTGCCATTTGTGTGTGCCTTCCATAAAGTCAACGCCCTTACCCATCACAGTGGTCATGAGGTTGAGCACCGGCTTTCCTTTTCTGGTCAGTGCTTTGGCTTTATCAAAAGCTGCTGCCAAATCTTCCAGATCGTTGCCATCCGAGGTGATGACTTCCCATCCAAAGGCTTCGTACTTGGCTTTCAGATCTCCCAAAGGATTTACTTCATCGGTTGGACCATCTATTTGTTGTCCGTTGTAATCTATCGTAGCGATCAGGTTGTCTACTTTTTTGCTCCCCGCAAACATTACGGCTTCCCAGACCTGCCCTTCCTGCTGCTCGCCATCACCCATCAGAGTGTATACCAGGCTGTCGTCCTTGTCTAGCTTTTTAGACAATGCCGCTCCGATACTCACGGATAAGCCCTGACCCAGGGATCCGGAGGCTACCCTGATACCCGGCAGATCTTCTTCGGTAGCAGGGTGTCCCTGTAACCTGGAGTTGATCTGTCTGAAGGTGCCTAATTCCTTTTTGTCGAAAAACCCGGCATGCGCGAGCACGCTGTACCATACCGGAGAGATATGTCCGTTGCTGAGAAAAAACAGGTCTTCACCTTTGCCCTCCATGGTAAACGGAAGGTTGTATTTCATGACATGGAAGTACAATAAAACTAAATACTCGGTACATCCCAAGGAGCCTCCCGGGTGTCCTGACTGGCAGGCGTGTACCATCCTCACGATGTCCCTGCGGACCTGTGAGGTGACTTTTTTGAGATGGTTAAAATCTGGTGAATTTGACATGGTTTCGAATGTTGCGGCCGCAAATTTAATAAACCATGTTAAAGAAAATAGTGATCGGGAAGAAAAGGACAAATTGAGGAGACAGAATACAGAATACAGAATACAGAATACAGAATACAGAATACAGGAGACAGAATGATGATGCCTAAATAAGGTTGACCGGTTAAGTCAATTTATTATTAAAGTAAAGAGATGAAATCCTGAGAACCAACTGAATAGGATTGTGGGAGTTGTTTGTATACCGGAAAATGATAGCCCTTCTCCATTTTCCACAGACATGTCCTACTCCAGCTAAAAAGAGATTTCCAAACCCCGTACAATCAAATTCACACCACGCTAGTTGTCCAATTGATTTCTCTTTGTTTGATAATCAAGGAAATAGGCTCTTTTGGTTGAATCATCAAGGAATGATCTACTGATTAGATCTTCAACTAAGGACTGCCTTTGTACAAATGGAGCCAATAAGAGATCTATACGCCTATCAGCTATTCCAATTCTTCTGGCAAACACTCGAAAATCTTCCAGGCCGGTCTTACCATTAGCTTGCATATGCTCAGACATGTAGTCATCAATAAACAGGCCTTCATCCAAAGCAAAATCAGTGTCATCAACATGGATGCGGGTATTAATTAGATCGTAGGCTGGGCTTAATATATAATCACCACCAGAAGTCTGTAATAATGAAAAATTCTTTAAATGTGCATCTCCATTAGAAAACAGATAGTTAAATATCAC
The DNA here is from genome assembly GCA_965228595.1 of Cyclobacteriaceae bacterium. Taxonomy (GTDB): domain Bacteria; phylum Bacteroidota; class Bacteroidia; order Cytophagales; family Cyclobacteriaceae; genus UBA7330. The sequence continues at coordinate 4,365,235 of OZ245828.1, forward strand.
CAGCGAAAAAAACTTTTCCATCTCTATGACAGCAGCGGGTACATATTTGCGAATTAACCGGGCCAGTCCTTCATAACTGTAGTCATATTTGAAATTTGCTCCAGCATTTTCACTCGTTTTTCCGGCTAATGAGGCAAAATCTTCTTTTCCCCATTTTGAGTGATCATTTCTCACATCGAATCGTTTAGTGATATAAGCCGGAGAACCATCCTTAAAAAATATCAAACCATTTTCAGCTGTATGGATTCCATAAACCTGTCTGGCTATTTGCATCGTTAGATGCTCATTGGCAGGAACTTGTCTTACTTTTTTCAGATCCCTTGGAATTGGTTTCAGGATATGCGTCCCCAGTTCACCTTCTTCAGTTAGGCGAAGCTTGTTTTTTACAAGTATCAACGAAACTTTTTCCTGTACTCCGGATATTGATATGCGCTTTCGATTCTCAATAAACTTCTCAGCATCCTCCTCGCTTACCTCCGGTGGATAATAAGGTAGCATATGGCTTACCTTTTTGCCATTATATAATCTCCGCAGGCAGGATGGACTGTAAGTATCAAAACCCTCAGCCAATGTTCCTGGGCAATATTGTATTTCTGGCACACTCATTAACTTTCACTTTTTATTGGGACGATACTGACTGCTCCAATTCCTTCTTTTGAACCAGTTGCAAGTAGTAACCCGAAATGATCTTTTTCATCAATTCGTAGCAATCTGCTTTGCAACTTCCTATTTACACCTTCAGAAAGCATGTTGAAAAAGAATGGGAACAAGTGATCCGCCCTATATTTCTTCTGATTTTTAGGGAGTGTAAGGCTTATGGCCGGTTTATCACTATCTGCTAACCAGGCATCGGCATATTCAAATTCGTAATGTGATGAATCTACCTGGGTAAGTATCCCTGCTGGTTGATCGTTCCATAACACTTGCGCGCTCCTCATGCCTGGCTTTCAGTTTTCTTTACTACCAATTTTAACTCCATCCCCAGCACATCAGCTAGCTTAGTTAAGGTCTCAAGCGTAGGGTTACTCTTTTTGCTCTCCAATGCTTTCAATGTACGCAGGCCTACTCCTGACAAATCTGCCAACTGCTCCTGGGTGACGCCAAGTACCTCCCGGCGGTGTTTCAACGTAATTACTAATTGTTCTAAGTGCACTATACAGCTCTTTTGTAGTCAAAAATAAAGAAAAAGAATAAAAAATAGTGCATTAAAATACACTTTAAGGGTTCAGTATGAAGTCATGCAAGGATATCATAGGGATTAGTGCTTTTAACGGCACTATGGCGTAAGCTAATAATCATTTCTGCTACTTGGTAAAGCGATTCCAAATCCCGTACTACTAAACAAGGCTTAACTGACCGAATACAATATCCCCGGAAATGTTTGATTTGGAGATGAATACGCACAACGTATCTGTTTTGGATCGTCTAGTAATACTGTTGTTTAATTGTTGTGTCTCATAGTCTTTTGAGTGTAGAAATCTGAACTTTTCAACTTTTAGTTTGTTCCATTATTAGTTAACTTTGAACGGTGGAACATTATCGTCAACTTGTCTTTTTCAAAAACTATTTCAGTGATTTTTTCGAACCACTGAATGAGAAAGTAAAGGATAAGATTGATCAGGTGCTCTTCATAGTACGAACAGTGGAACGAATTCCCAGGAAGTTTTTCAGTCATATGACTGGCACAGACGGACTTTTTGAAATTCGAGTTGAATTCCAGGGAAATATTTATCGGATTTTCTGCTGTTTTGATGATGGTAACTTGGTGGTACTCTTTAATGGTTTTCATAAGAAATCTCAGAAGACACCGAAAAAGGAAATTGATAAGGCCCTAAGAATAAAGGACGAATATTTTGAATTGAAAAGGAGATCAAAATGAAAGAACATTTAACAACATTTGACGAACACCTTGACCGACGCTATGGAAAGGTCGGATCTCAGGAACGTACCAACTTCGAAATAAAAGCCAAAGCATTTGCAATTGGTGAAATTATTAGAGAAGCACGTAAAGAGGCACACATAACCCAGGAACAACTTGCCGAACGAACTGGAACAAAAAAGAGCTTTATCTCCAGAATCGAGAACGGACATAGCGATATCCAACTTTCCACACTTTACAGGCTTTTGGAAGTAGGTCTTGGAAAAAAAGTGAACCTAACAATAGGATAAACGAGCCACAACAAAGCGATATGGATGAATAGCCTTAAGCATTCTACAGCCGCTTCATCAAAACCTCACTGCAAAAACTCTCTGGGTAAGACCTTACCTCGTAAGTGTTCTCCAATTGTGCGATAGGTTCCACGATCTAAGCTCTTCGATATGCCCCACAGCGCATCTCAGACTCCAGCTAAAAAGAAATTCCCAAGTCCCGTCCAATTAAACCGGCTTTGGTCGTAGCTCCCCCCTGGAAATCATACCTCCGGAGTGATGTCTGGTAGGTCCCGGGGCCGAATCGAACATTTATCTTCAAAATGAAATGCTGGAAAACTGCATAGGCAATCACGGCGGCTGGGGAAAATTGGCGGGCTGCTTGCGGGGAGCTGTGTTGCAGGAGGTTGGCCTTGTGGGAGGTGTGTGGTGTGTAGGCCGTGCATTCATTAAATTTTCCAAAGGCTTTTTGGCGGTCCGCCCTTTAGCTTAGTAGTATGTAATTATTTAAAGATTACTACTATCATCGTACCGTTATGAGGGGGTTCTAGGGGGAGACTCATAAGTTGTGGATACTGTTGATAACTTTGAAATAAGTCAACACCGACAGAGGTGAATTATCGGTCCGCCAGGGAAAGACCCATGCCGCGATTTAATCCTCTGTCGGTTACTTAAACAAGCGTCATCTAGAAATTCGGATAAGATCCATTATTAAGGGCTTGACTGTGTTTAAGTACGTTGACCATAGTTAAACAACGTAAAGTTAAAAATGATGGAATACAAATGGTTCATTGGAATTGATGTATCAAAAGAAACATTAGATTTTGTGGTAATGGAAGGTGTAGAAATACGGTTCCATATGCAGGTAGATAATGATAAGAAAGGGATCAGTTCCTTTTATAAACGATTGAGCAAAGAGGTTAATACTGGGAAAGAACAATGGCTGTTTTGTCTTGAACATACCGGACTTTACTGTAATCCTTTTTTGGAGTTTGCTTCATCTAAAGATCTGGTTGTTTGGCTGGAGGATGCCAAAAAGATCAAAGCCTACTTTGGGCTGGAACGAGAGAAAAATGACGCCTTGGATGCTCATCGAATTGCGGAGTATGGCTATGCAAAAAGACATAAGCTAAAGCGTTGGGAGGCTCCCAGAGAAGTCATCAGTCAACTAAAGAGTATGATCAAACTTAGAGAAAGGCTGGTTAGATCCAAGAAAAGATTATTAACACCTTTGAAAGAGGAGAAGGAATTCGGTAATAAAAAGTGGTCTAAGGAACATGCCAAATTACTTCAGCCAGTTGTCAGTAAAATTGAAAAACAGATCCAAGAAATCGAGAAGCAAATCAAAGAACTGATTGATAAAGACGATCAGCTCAAGAGACTCTATGGGCTTGTAAGCTCGGTCAAAGGTGTTGGGTTGATTGTAACTATTAACACACTTGTAGCAACTAACGAATTCAAACAGATTACAGAACCGAAGAAAATGGCCTGCCATTGTGGAATTGCACCTTTCAAAAAAGAGTCTGGTAAATCAGTGAGAGGTAAATCCAAAGTCTCTCATCAAGCCAATAAGCCGATGAAAACGCTGCTCCATCTAGCCGCCCGATCGGCAGTAGGTTGCCAGGGAGAGATGCGGGACTTTTATCTACGCAAAATTGAGGAAGGTAAAAACAAGATGTCCGTGATGAATGCCGTCCGGAATAAAATCATTCACCGCATTTTTGCATGTGTTAGAGATGAGAGAAAATATGAAAATATTTATACACATTCACTTGCTTAAATCCTAGAAATCGCCGCGGTTCGTTTTTGGCCTTCAAAAATGAAAGCCCCCCTGGCAAGGGTGGGAATTGAACAGCCCAGGAAAGTGCGAAGAATAAATTAACAAAATCTAACATGAGTCCCTTATCGCGCAAGTGTTTTCCACTTGTGCGATAATAGGTTCCACGATCTAAGCTCTTCGATATGCCCCGCAGAGCATGTCGGCTTCCAGCTAAAAAGAAATTCTCAAGTCCCGTCCAATTAAACCGGCTTTGGTCGTAGCTCCCCCCTGGAAATCATACCTCCGGAGTGAAACATCGTATCTCCAGTTAAAAAATCATGTATCTCGCGCGAGACGTCATATATCCCACTAAAAAATCATATATCCCAGATGGGAAATCGTATATCCTGGAAAAACATTCATTTCTCCGCGATAGAAAGTCATATATCCCATAAAAAAATGACATCTCCCGGGGGAAAAATCATAAATATTACAAAATCAATCATATATCCCAGCTAACCTGACATATCTCCGGCCTGAAAATCATATCTCCCGCTCAGAAATCGTATCTCCGGGGTAGAAAGTCATACCTCCGGGGTGAGAAGTCGTATCTCCCGCTCAGAAATCGTATCTCCGGGGTAGAAAGTCATACCTCCGGGGTGAGAAGTCATATCTCCCGCTCAGAAATCGTATCTCCGGGGTAGAAAGTCATACCTCCGGGGTGAGAAGTCGTATCTCCCGCTCAGAAATCGTATCTCCGGGGTAGAAAGTCATACCTCCGGGGTGAAAAGTCATATCTCCCGCTCAGAAATCGTACCTCCGGGGTAGAAAATCACAGCTCCCGGGAAAAAATCACAGATCAGGTAGGATGAATAACAAATCAAGCCCGATAGCTCATAGATCCCGCTCAGAAATCTCAGATCACTACAAATGAACGGCAGATCACCGCTGAAAAATCACAATTCACGCCGAATGAATCACAGAGCCCATTAAAAAATGACGCAACCCCAAAAGTTAATCACAGATCAGGGTGAAAGAGTCACAAATCAAGACCAATGGATCATAGAGCCCAACTTTTAGAGGCAGAGCACCATTGATCTGCATCATAACATACTTAAACTGACCATAAATACACTTGAATGATAAATAATGAGGCTTCCTCAATCATTCAAACCATGAAAACCAACACAAATGATGCTAGACTACTCAATGCATGCATCGCCATTGAGATTCCTTTAGGCGACAAGATCACTTTAAACGCTTTACCTGTCTATGATTATCCTACCAGGAGGTTTAAAGAGGAGGGAAGTCTGTGAGCAGATACGGAAACCAGGCATACCAGGCAGAAGAATACGTATCGTGAGCGGTACAGTGCAACAGATGCATGGAAAGCTGCCATAACTTATCGCGCAAGTGTTCTCCACTTGTGCGATAGGTTCCACGATCTAAGCTCTTCGAACTTGTTCCGAACGGCACGTCAGCCTCCAGCCAAAAAACGATCCCCAAATCCCATACAATTAAGCAAGGCTTAATCGACCGAAGACAATATCCACAGAAATGTTTAATTTGGTGATGAATACGCACAACGTATCTGGTTTTGATCGCTTAGGAATACGGTTGTTTTAATTGTTGTAAGGTAATTAGCTACTCTTGCATAGTATATGATACCACTAACTTTCTTAGAATACGAACTTGATGAACAACCTGATAAAATACTTAACAGACTGAAGTGGTCAGTTGAAGAAGTAGAAACAAACTGGCTGGATAACTTTGTCAACTGGAAAACATCACCTGCAACACATAAACCTTGGATTGGAGAAATTGACCGAAGGGGCTTGAAATTCTCTTTAGAAGAACCTGGTCCCTTTTTCAAGAGAAGATTCAACGTAATTTTAAAAGGAAAGCTTGAATTAAGAGCCTCATCAACTAATGTCAGAATCAAACTTGGACTTGAGAACTTTTCATTTCTCTGGATATTTATGCTTTACTTGGGAGGAGTTTTGTTCATAACAGATGCTTTTACTAACGATGAATTCGACTCATACTTTGCTCTTTTCTTTTTCCTGATTGCCTATCCAATTCTTGGAACATATTTGATTAACCGAAGAATGAAACGTGCTGAACAAAAACTGGATCAAGTTTTCGCATGATACGCTCTACAACAATCGATATTGTGCATGGTCTTACTAAGCATTCTGCGAAGTGCCTGCCAAACATCCCGCGTACCTGCGGCCAAGAAACTCACGCCCCACCTTCCCCAGAGCATCTCAGACTCCAGCCAAAACGCGATCCCCAAATCCCGTACAATTAAACAAGTGCTTATCGACCGGAGACAATATCCACGGAAATGTTTAATTTGGTGATGAATACTCCCTTATCGCGTAAGTGTTCTCCACTTGTGCGATAATTGGTTCCACGATCTAAGCTCTTCGATATGCCCCGCACGGCAACCCTATTCCAGCAAAAAAGGGATTCCCAAATCCCGTACTATTAAACAGGGCTTGGTCGACTGAATACAATATCCACGGAAATGTTTAATTTGGTGATCAATACGCACAACGTATCCGTGAGGATCGCTTAGTAATACTGTTGTTTTAATTGTTGAGTGCAATTATTGGGTCATATCATGAATAAATTATTAACTCTTCTATTCATTATAATAACCACAGTTTGCAACGGTACCGAGCAAGAGCCTGACCTTATATATTACGAAGGGAATTGTTTATCTCTATCTACTGGGTTCTATTTCCCTTCACCACTAGAAACCTATTTTTATCAAAATAAAATCAAATATCCATTTGATGCGCTTTCTACAGCAAACTACCGAGGACATATTGCATCTTGGATTATAGTAAATGACAGTCTTTTTCTTACCGAAATTACTATACAAAGTAAACGGTTTCAGCCTGGTGATTATAATATAGCTTCCAAGGATTCGACAAACTCAAAAAATGGTGTATTTGCTGATTGGTTTAGTGGTATAATTTCAAGTTCTGAATACAGACACGATACAATTGTAAATCTTGGTGATAGGTACTTGATTGATAGTACGTCTACATTGTTAAAAACATACTACTTCCATTTAAGGAATGGAAAATTGATAGATAAACAAATTATAAATGAAGAAGGCAGTGAAGATCATGGGCTGACATCTGAATACAACCTGCTTAATCTCAATGAAAACTATATTTCTTACTATCTGAGACTTGGAGTAAGTGATCAGATTACTTTTCAGAATAAAAAGGGCTACTTAAAAGGGAATTATGGGTTAAGTCCCATTTTAATACTTTATTCCAATGATCACTTGAAATGGCCCTATAATTGGGAGGATGAAAGCAGGAGCGGGGCACCCAATTGCAATTGGCACATTAGTAACGACTCTCTGTTTTTGGATTCGGTGACTCTTAAATCCGGACTCAGTTACAACTCAATAAAAAGTGTTCCAATAGCATTAAATGAAATCTTTCCTCTCGGTGAAAACAAAGAGTATATTTTCGGCGACTGGGTATCTGGTGTCTATTCAATTGAATATGGAGAAAGAGTTGCCAGGGATAAATATTCGAACTATAAAACTTTTGAAGTATCAGAATACATCCTGTTTAGATTAAATAAGGGAATTGTTGAGGAGTACTGGTTATTACCCGGTGACTTTAACTTTAACAAACTGAAGAAAAAAATTGAACCAGGATTAAAGCAAGTTATTCAAGAACTAAAAGCCCACAACATCAGATAGTGACGAATGGTCTACTTATTCTAGCCGTTCACCATGCCCACAGACCATCCCGGCCTCCAGCTGAAAAACGATCCCCAAATCCCGTACAACTAAACAAGGCTTGGTCGACCAGAGACAATATCCGAGGAAATGTTGACTACCATACGAAATTATCGTCATAATTTTCAAAAAGAAGACCACTACACCTAAGCCTCCCAGCCTTTGATGGTGTTTCATTAACAAGTAAACTTCCCCCAGGTGCATGTCCTCACACCACACATCTGAAACTCATAAGGCTGGTTCGTGAGAATCCGAACAGGAGATTAAGTGACATGAAGTCATACAAAGACCTCACCCCGCTTCTTACATGATATTTATCAATGGTCCCTGCAAGTAATCTGTAACATTTGTCACAATCGAAAGTAGTCAAAAATCGTAAAACTAAAGTGGAACATATGAGATATGAAACTGAAAAAAAACATAGCCCTGAGCGAATCAGGATTCATTTTCAACCCCGCCACGGGAGATTCTTATTCTGCCAATCCTATCGGGCTGCGTATCCTGGAATTAATGAAGTCTGGAAATTCTTCAGAAGAGATAATCAGTCAACTTATACAAGACTATTCGGTCGAAAGCGGTCAGTTGGAGCAAGACCTGGATGACTACATGGCACTTCTCAGGCAGCTTTACCTCACCGAAGATGAGCACACCTGAATACACGATCGCAGTCACAGGACTCAATGCCGTTGACAGCCCAGGGCCTGGTGTTGGCGTGATTCGTGCCATACGCGATAGCAAAGATTATGCGGTGCGCATCATCGGGCTGGTCTATGAATCTCTTGAGCCGGGAATATATATGGAGGGCATCGCAGATAAGTGCTACATGATCCCTTACCCCTCTGCAGGTAGAGAAGCCTTGTTGCATCGGATCCAGTATATCCATGAAAAGGAAAAGCTGGACCTGATCATTCCCAATTTCGATGCGGAATTATACAACTTCACTATGCTCGTCCCTCAATTCACCCGGATGGGTATCCATACTTTCCTGTCTTCCCTGGAAAAACTGGAAGCCATAGATAAAATGCATTTACATGAATTTGGTGAAAAGCACAATTATGAAATTCCAAAAACAATCTTCATCTCAAGTAAAAATCAGATTGAAGAAGCAGAGGAAGAAATCAAATACCCGCTTGTTGTAAAAGGCAGGTTTTATGAGGCTTATATAGCACATAATCGAGGACAGGTCAATACCTATTTCGATAAACTCAATGCTAAATGGGGTCTTCCGATCGTGATCCAGGAATACATCAAAGGCACCGAGATTGACATCGCTGCCCTTGGCAAGGGGAACGGACAGATGATTGGAGCAATTCCGATGCGAAAGCTTTTCATCACCGACAAAGGAAAGGCATGGTCAGGCATCGTGATTGAAGATCAAAAACTGATCGAACTCACTCAACGATTCATACGGGATTCCCAGTGGAAAGGCGGCTTCGAGCTGGAGCTAATGCGCACAAGGGAAGATCAACTTTATATCATGGAGGTAAATCCCAGGTTTCCGGCATGGATCTATACCACAGCCGCAGCGGGACAGAACTTACCGGGTGCAATGGTGGCTCTGGCGATGGGGCATCCGGTCACGCCTTTCAGAGAATATATCACAGGAACCATGTTTGTGCGTTACGCCTGGGATAACATCACGCATATCAAAGAATTTGAAAAAATATCTAATCATGGAGAGTACTCAAAATAAAACTAAAGCCAAATATGAGCGCCCAATTATTCAGAAATTGAATACAGGCCTGATGAACAAATTCGGAACCAGTATGGATATCAACCCTGTTCATGACATCGCAGGTGTTCCGGTAAAACAACTCGTTTCAAAATTCGGGTCTCCGCTGTTTGTGTTATCAGAAGCATCTATCCGCAAACAATACAAAAAGGCCTACCAGGCATTTAGTTCACGTTATCCTAAGGTCCAATTTGCCTGGTCGTATAAAACCAACTACTTGAATGCCGTTTCACGGATATTCCACCAGGAAGGATCCTGGGGAGAGGTAGTTTCGGGATTTGAATATGACAAAGCCCTTGAAAATGGTGTTCCCGGAGAACATATCATCTTCAACGGACCCGATAAATCAAAGGAAGATTTGCTAAAGGCGATCAAAAATAATTCCCTTATTCACATCGATCACCTGGACGAACTATATACCATGGTCAGTCTTACACGTGAAAAGGGACTGCAGGCCCGGGTAGCCATCCGGGTAAATATGGATACCGGGATCTATCCTATGTGGGACCGCTTTGGACTAAACTATGAAAACGGTCGTGCCTGGGATGCCATCAATAAGATCATGGCCACAGAGACATTACAACTGGTTGGATTACACACCCATATTGGCACCTACATGCTTTCGTCAAATGCCTACAAGGTAGCAGCCTCTAAGCTGGCCAAACTTGCCATACAAATCCATGGCAAATATGGAAAATGGGTAGACTATATCGATATGGGTGGCGGATTTCCCTCACGAAACAACCTGAAAGGCGCCTACCTGCCGGGGGCGGATATTGTTCCACCAATCGATGAATTTGCGGAAGCGATATCAAGCACCCTCCTTAATGCTGAACTTGACTTTAATAGTCTCCCCACATTGATACTGGAAACAGGAAGGGCATTGATTGATGAAAGCGGATACCTGATCAGCACAGTGCTGGCAAACAAGCATCTGTCAGATGGACGTCGGGCTACCATCATTGATGCAGGGGTAAATATTCTTTTTACTTCCTTCTGGTACAACCATAAGGTAAGTCCTGCCCAGGAATTTGAGGGATTTAAAGAGGACACAGAGCTTTTCGGACCCCTGTGCATGAATATTGATGTCATCAGGGAGAGCATAATGCTTCCTCCGCTCAACAAGGGAGATCATTTGGTGATCCACAATGTTGGTGCCTATAACATGACCCAATGGATGCAGTTCATTACGTTCAGGCCACGTATTGTGCTGATCAGCCCGGTAGGCGAAGCGAATGTGATCAGAGAGCAGGAACTCTGGAATATATCAATAAGCTTGAAAGTGTCCCTGAATATTTAGCCAAACCTTAAAACCATGGCACAGGAAATCCGATATTGGGTGAAAAGCACACTTAACAGCTATGGTCAGGTGTTTTTTTCTATTGATATCTGGTTTGGATCCATCTTGTTACTGGTCACTTTTATTGATCCCTGGGCAGGACTTTGTGGCTTGATCAGCGTCATTCTAAGCAATGTTATTGCCACCTGGTTTGGGTTTCAAAAAGACCTGATCCTGCGTGGGGACTATGGCTTCAATTCACTCCTGGTAGGTCTAGGTCTGGGTGCCTACTTCGACCCTGGTTTGCCTTTCTTAGTACTCCTGGTAAACGCTTCATTGATCACCCTGTTTATCACCGTATTGGTTGGCGGGGTCCTTTACAAATACGGGTTACCTTTTCTGAGTATACCCTTCCTTCTGGCCTTCTGGCTTTTGATCCTGGCCTCCGTGCGCTTTGAAGCCCTGGGAATCACTGAGCGGGGTGTATTTATTTTGAATGAACTATATCGGACAGGTGATAATTTCCTGGTCAACATGTATCATGCGTTTAACGAGCTGGATATCCCGGAAAGCATCAAGATATATTTCAAATCCCTGGCCGCCATCTTCTTTCAATACAATGTACTTGCTGGAATAGTGATGACCATCGGGTTATTGCTCTATTCACGCATTGCCTTCGCAGCCTCACTGGTTAGTTATTATTCCGCCTATTTCTTTTATGGGTTTATCGGTGCCGACCTGACCGATCTGAGTTACAGCTACATCGGCTTCAATTTCATCCTTAGCGGGGTCGCTGTCAGTGCGTTCTACCTGATCCCTTCGCTGGCTTCCTTTTTTTGGACCATTGTGATCATTCCTCCCATGGTGGTGATCAACTCATCTTTGGGTAACCTGTTTGCTTCAGTTCATCTCGGTATCTACTCTCTGCCGTTCAACATGGTGGTGCTTACCCTGTTGTATGTACTGAGCATGAGGGCAAAAAAAGGTCCTCCATATCTGGTTCCCTATCAATGGTATGTACCTGAAATCAATTTGTATGAATTCACCGGGAATAGGAAAATCTATGAAAACCTGAGTAGACCCGGAATAGGTCTTCCCTTCTATGGAGCGTGGAAAGTGAGCCAGGGTTACGACGGAGCATATACCCACAAAGAAGGCTGGAAAGAAGCCCTTGATTTCATCATGGAGGATGAAGATGAAAAATCATTCAGTGGTGATGGCAAATTTGCTGAAGATTACCATTGTTTTGGAAAGCCGGTTACAGCACCTGCTGATGGTGAAGTTGTTTTCGTGGAAAATGAAATTGAAGACAACATCATTGGTACCTCCAACCTGAATCAGAACTGGGGAAATTGTGTGGTAATTAAGCACGATGAGTACCTTTTTACCCTGATGGCACATCTGCAACACCAATCGGTCAATGTCCATAAAGGTGAACAGGTCACGCGTGGACAGCAAATCGGAAAATGTGGTAACTCCGGACGTTCTCCTTACCCTCATCTTCATTTCCAGGTCCAGGCATCACCAATGCCGGGAGCTAAAACAATCTCATATCCGATAGATCATTTTATCAGATTGAACCCAAAAGGAGAATCCGGTCTGATGAATTTTGAGATCCCCTCTGAGCAGGATATCATTTCGCTGATAAAAACAGATCCTGAACTTTCAGAAACATTTGATTTTCAACCAGGCCAGGCCCTTGAAGGATTCTATGATGGTGTTTCATTCTCCTGGATGGTAGAAGTCGATGCATACAACCGGGCTTATATAGATTCAGGAAAGTCAAAAGCCTATTTTAAAAATGATAGATTGAGCTTTCATTTCACCTCTTATCAGGGCAGCCGGAAAGATCCTTTATTCCTCTTCTATTTATCACTATACAGAATCCCATTCATGGTTCAATACGGAACCCAACTAAAAGAGAACATACCACTCTATACCGCCGACAAATCATTTTCACGTCGATTAATTGATTTAATCAGTCCTTTCATACAACTCAGAAAAGCCTTTTACCAAATGTCAGTAACACCAAATGAAACTGAAGCCAGACTTTGTAGTTCCGTCTCGGTAAAAGGAGCAGGTGCAGACATTCAGAAGGATTTTGAGGTATCCATTCATAACCGTAGTATTCGAAGCATAAAAGTAACTGAAGAAGATCATATCATTGAATTCAAATGAAAAGTCTGCTATCGATATTGATACTGATCTTTACCTGGTCCATTCAGGGGCAGGGTTTAAGGCATTATGATAGCCTCACTTACGCCCAGTTCCAAAACCAGGAATCCAAAGAATTAAAAACATCGGTGAAGGAAGCACTGAGCGAAGGTTATGATTTTTACTACCTGAGGATGCGGATGGGTATTGTGTATTTTGAACAGGGCAAATATGAGCTTGCCTTACCCCATTTTAGAAAGAGTTATGCCATGTCAACAGATCATGTAGTTGCTGAATATCTGTTCTACAGTCTCTTGTGGTCCGGACGCTACCTGGAGGCGCAGACATTTCTTTGTGAAAATCGTGAACTGCTGGCTTCAATACCCCATAGGTGCACAAAATGGCTATCAGGGACCTATGCTGAAGCAGGAATCAAAAAGAGAAACGGAACGGTTCAGGAAATCGGTGATATTTCATTTTATCACTTTGGGTTTTATCATCAACCTACTGGCAGGCTCAATATTTACCAGGGCTATTCCAGGGTAAAACAAGCGATATATTCCTTTGATACAGTATCTGTCGGTGGACAGGGTCCTGGCTTTGGCAACCCAAACGAATCAATTGCTATTCAAAATGATGTCGGTATCATACAAAATGAATACTATCTGTCCGTTGCCTATTTGTTAACAAAGATGATTAAAGTATCTCCTGCATTTCATTATCAGGGAGTAAATTATGGACCCGACAATACCGCACTCTCTTTCCGAATAGATCTGAGAGGAAAAAGCATCAATGGATATTTTGGTACCTCCTTTTCAACGATCAATAGTAACAGACAGCAACTTTATACAGCCGGCTTAACTTTATATCCTCTGGGAAATCAGGTATTTTACCTGAATACCGATATCAACCATCATAAACAAGATAACCTGCGCTCCCAGATATTTAATTCACGCATAGGCCTGCAATTATTCAGAACAGTGCAAATGGAAGCTATGTACGGATGGGGAGATCTTTACAATTATTCAGACCTCAATGCCTTCTACCTCTACAACATTCCGGATGTGATGCGGAAAAGAATGAATGTCTCAGCAGCCATATTGATAGCCCAAAAGCATCAGATCAAGGTGGGCTACTTGTTTGAAGATAAATATAATGAGGAAGTCAGTGCTGGTTATCAGCACAGGGGATTCTTCGTTTCATTAAACCTGGTATTATGAAAAAGCTAATATTTATGCTGTTTACTGTCACTGCCTTTTGTGTGTCAGGGCAGGATATCACTTCTGTTCAGGAGGCCTTTGACGACAGCTACACCCACGAATACGACAGTAATTATGAGGCTTCAATAGAAGCACTCCAAAAGATTTATGATGAGGAATCCTATCTGATTAATGGTCGTTTGGGATGGCTGCATTACCTGAGCAATGAACAGGATAAGTCAATATCGTATTACGAAAAGGCCATCGATCTTATGCCTTATGCACTGGATGCGAGGATCGGATATGCATATCCCCTGGGCGCCCTCGGCAACTGGAACGCGGTCATCGAAAACTATAAGAAGATCCTCAAAATCGATCCGCAACAGTCACTGATTAATTACCGGCTGGGGCTTGTATACTACAACCAGGGCAGATATGCAGAGGCATTACCCTACGTGGAGCGAGTGGTCAACCTCTACCCTTTTGATTATTACTCTGTGGTATTATTAGGGTGGATCCAACTCAAAATGGGTCGGTTGCGTGAAGCCCGGATCCTTTTTGAAAAAGCTTTGCAGTTGCGTCCGGGTGATGAATCTGCAACAGCGGGCTATGAAGAGACAGGTTAAGTTAAAATATCAATTCGCGTTTTCACTTACTCTCAAGCCTTTGCAATTATGCCTGGTATGTCCTCAAGCGCCACATTTATAGCACACTCTTGATTCCTCCCGCTCTCCTCGATCAGCCTTTTCACCTTCTCATTAAAATCTTCTTTACCAAAATGTATACATCATCGACCAAAATGTTTAAGTAACTCACCCTATTCCACGCGTTTATTTGCATCATGGATTTTTCCTCAAAAGAACGACAACAGAAATAACAAAAAAATAAGACGATGAGTACTAATAATCAATTTGGAAAAAAAGGGTGGACACCCGACCGCATAAAAGACTTAAAAGGTAAAACCTTTGTCATCACCGGCACCACCAGCGGGACAGGTTTTGAAGCGGCACGCATTCTATTATCTAAGGGGGCAAAAGTGGTGATGCTGAACCGCAACCCTAAAAAAGCCGAAGACACCATCGCTGTTTTAAAGGAAAAGCTGGGCCATGCCATTGATGTGACCAACATCACCATGGATCTGGGAGTACAGGCTTCTGTGAAAAAAGCAGCCGCCGAAGTGTTGGAGAAAGTGGATCGCATTGACGCCCTGATGTGTAATGGCGCCATCGCCCAGGTTCCTGCTCAAAAAATAACCGTAGACGGCTGGGAAAGTCAGATGGGGGTGAATTACTTCGGACATTTTACCCTGCAGGGCTTGCTCTATGCATTGATTGAAAAATCGAAAGGACGCATCGTTACGGTAGGTAGTCTCGGCTATGATATGGGCATTAAGGCCATCAAGTTTGATGATTTAAACTGGGATAAAGATTACACCGCCAACGATGCCTACAGTCAGAGTAAACTGGCGCAGATCATGACGATTTATGAATTGCAGGACAGATTAGCAAAAGCAGGTAAAACAGGTGTGAAAGCCTATGCTTGTCACCCGGGCTCTTCCAGAACCTCCCTGATCAGCACAAGTGGCAGCTTCATGATGAAAGTCATTTTTGGGCTGATGAAATTATCCCCCTTAACACAGCCTGCAGAAAATGGTGCGTATCCGGAATTGATGTGCGCCACAGAACCCGATCTGGATCAGACCGCTTTTTATGGCCCCACAGGACGTAGCAATTGGGTGGGTCCCGTTGGAGCGCATCCGATAAAGCCACACGCCAAAGACCAGGTGGCCGCCAGGAAATTATGGGATCTTTCGGAAGAGGCTACAGGTATTCAATGGCCATAAACTTAGGATTTGAGTAAGCACATAAAATACAACCATCATAAAAGCGTCATACAATATGGCATTAATTAAAAGAATCATGGCAGTATTCATTTTCATTGTACTGATTATCGGGGTAGCCACATGGGTGTTTTTAAACACGGAAAGGTTTGGAAAACATCCGTCAGGCAAGCTGAAGCAGAAAATCGAGCAATCGCCCCATTACGAAAATGGAAGTTTTAAAAACCTGAACCATACACCCACACTCACGAAGGGGGTAGGGTATGGGGAAGTGTTATATGAATACTTTTTCTCTGCCAATCCAAAGGAACCTACTCAGCCTTTGCCCTCGGTGAAAACAGACCTGAAAGCCTTAAACGCTGATGAAAATGTGTTGATTTGGATGGGGCACTCCACGTATTTCATTCAATTGGATGGAAAGAAAATGTTGGTGGATCCCGTGCTAAGCGGTTATGCGTCGCCGGTTTCGTTCACTACCAGGGCTTACCAGGGGACTGACATTTATACCACAGACGATATACCTGAGATTGATTATCTGTTCTTGTCTCATGACCATTGGGATCATATGGACTATAACACGCTTAAAAAGCTAAGTCCGAAAATCAGGAAGGTAATTACCGGCATCGGCAACGGTGCCCATTTAACGCATTGGGGGTTTGAGCCTGAAATAATTACTGAAGGAGAATGGTATGAGTCATTTCAGTTTGATGGTGGAATAAAGGTCTCCATCACGCCTACCCGACATTTTTCGGGAAGAGGACTGAAACGCAACCAGACCCTGTGGGCCTCCTTTGCCTTGAAAACACCTTCATCATCTATTTACATTGGGGGAGATAGTGGTTACGATACGCACTTTAAAGAGATCGGAGAAAAATACGGTCCCTTCGATTTAGCCATCCTGGAAAACGGGCAATACAATGAAAAATGGAAGTATATTCACATGCTTCCGGGAGAACAATTTAAGGCAGGACAGGACCTAAAGGCCAAAACCATTTTCCCGGTCCATTCGGGAAAATTCACCCTGGCCAATCATGACTGGGATGAACCTTTATCGAAGATCACTGCATTGGCAGCCGACCATAATACAAGGGTAATCACCCCTAAAATCGGCGAAAAGGCCCACCTAAAAGACAGCACACAGGTGTTTGAACATTGGTGGAAATAAGCAATACTATAACTGTTAACTCAAGTGAAATGAAAAACAAACACAGCATCGTATTTATGGGAGCCACAGGCGCAGTCGGTTCCGCAGCACTCGATCAGCTATTGAAATATGATAAGGTGTCCAGGTTACTGACCTTAGGCAGGCGGGCAGTAGCGCTCAAAGAACCCCCTGCGTACCTGGAACAGCAAACCATTGATATTCATGATCCTGACAGTTATTCAGATTACCTAAAGGACTATGAAATGGCTGTCTGCACCTTAGGCGTGGGCGAACCCTCTAAGATCTCTAAGAAGGAATTTATAGCCATCGACAAAACAGCCGTTCTGAAGTTTGCCAAGGTGTGTAAAGAAAAAGGGGTAAAACATTTTCACTTACTCTCCTCCATAGGGGTAAAAAGCAGTTCGCTGAATTATTACATGCGCACCAAGGGTGAACTTAATGACGAGCTTGTCAAGCTGAATTTTGAACGCCTGAGTATCTATCAGCCTTCCATGATTATGACACCCCAAAACAGGTATGGATGGACTCAGGGCATCGCGCTGAAGATCTGGCCAAAGTTAGATCATATTTTGCATGGTGGATACCGAAAATACAGAGGCATCAAAGTGGATATGCTCGGTAAAGCCATTGCCAACAATGTCTTTGTAGAGAAAACAGGGGTGGAGTTTTTGCAATATGACGATTTTTTGAATTTACAAAAGAGGGTCTCTTAGGTTTTACTTCCTGATACCAGATGAAATGAAAGTTTAATCGAACAGTTTTACCGGATAAACAGGTTTCGAAAGAAGCCATGAATTTCCTGTATGATTCTTATGCAGAATACTATGATCAGTATATTGTAAACTCCTTCCGGAACAAAAAGTAGCAAAACTAAATTTTTAAAGACATGGAAATATTAAAAACAGCAACGGAGTGGGCACGAGCCGAAGTTTTCTCCACACGATTCTTCATCATCATGGCGATAGTGTTTTTAATCGCAGGTGTTGGGTTCTGGCAGCTCGGTAAAACAGAAATGGCCAGGGCTTACATCATCCCGATGCTGGTAGCAGGTGCATTACTGTTGACCATCGGACTGGGCTTGTTTTATACCAATAAAGCAAGGATCATCCAGTTTGAAAAGGCCTATAAGGAAGATGCCCGGGCTTTTGTGGCCTCAGAAATAGACCGTGCAGCAAGCACGATCAAAGAATATAAAACCATAGTGTTTACAGCCATTCCGTTGATCATCGCAGCTTGCGCACTGGTCATTGTATTTGTCAATAGTCCGGCCTGGAGGGCCAGTATGATCACCACCATTGCCATGTTGGTCGTGATATTGTTGATAGACGGTACGGCTCGTGCCAGGATTGAAGCCTACAATGAGCAATTGCAGTCGGTTGATATGCCAAAAGGCGATTAACGAAAAAGTGATCGTACGCTGACAGAGACAACCTGTTATATATAAAAATGAAGTGATGAATAGAGTAGACTTTAAGAACATTACAGAATTTAATCTGGCCAATAATTTACCTGAACCGGAAAACCCATTATTTAGCATAGGGCATAAAAAGCTGAATGCAGATGAAGTTGAAAATTGCGTCTCCTCAAACAAAGAGGTCAGCTATTCCAACCAGTTTTATCTGATCAGCCTGAAAAAAATCGTTTCTGGTGAGATCATTTATGGCAGAACAAAGTATGATGGCGGCACGGGAACCTTATTGTTTTCTGCACCGAATCAGACCTACACGGTAAGAGACATCGTGGTAAGTTCTGAGTCATGGTTTATCGCTTTTCACGAAGATTTTATTCGGGGCCTGGATATCCGTCGACTGATTAAAAACTACAATTTCTTCAATTACAACGTCAACGAGGCTTTACACCTTTCCCCCAGGGAAGAGCAAACCATCAGGACTATTTTCCACAACATAGAAACAGAGTACCAAAACAATCAGGATGAGTTCTCCAAAGAGATCATCCTTTCTCAGCTAGAGACGTTGCTCAAATATTCAGACAGGTTTTATAAGCGGCAGTTTCTCCATCGTAAGACCCTCAATCAGAAGATGCTGACAAGTTTTACGGAGGTCCTGAATACCTATTTCGAGGAGGGAGAGCTACTCAGCAAGGGCATCCCAACGGTAGACTGGATTGCAGGTAAGCTCCAGGTGAGCCATCGGTACCTTAGCGATACGATCAAAGCGGAAACCGGAAAGACAGCGGTAGACCAGATCAACCTGTTCCTCATTGATGAAGCCAAGGATCTCTTGCTGGCACCCAATGCTTCCATTTCCGAAACAGCGTATAAGCTGGGCTTTGAGTATCCACAATATTTCTCCCGGCTTTTTAAGAAGAAAGTAGGCATCAGTCCAAAAGAGTACATTGAAACGGCTTCATTGAACTAGTTTTTAGATCAGGTGTTAGCCACGAATTCACTAATAACCCCACTAATATGGTTAGAAAAGGATTTCACAAATGCTTCCACTGAAGTGGAAGTGTTCGAGATAGGATATCTGTCTCCACCGGATTACGGAGGAAACCCTAGCTGTTCGACATGTTCCTCAGGGCATGTAGGACTTCAGATAAAAGGGATTTCCAAATCCCGTCACAACTAATCAGCTATTCAAGGCCAGTTCAAGTAGACCCTTTTTTATGGCATAATGATCTGCACCTGGGCATACCAAGTGAAAATAACACTATGGTTAACATCCCGTTATAATCAAGGACTTCCTGGCATCATTTGAATCCATTTATTTGTATCTTTATAATATGAACGCAAACGCTAACAGAATCACAATTGATCCTGCCATTTGTCATGGTAAACCAATAGTTAGAGGAATGCGATGGCCGGTGGAGGTCATTTTAGATATGCTGAGTTCAGGAATGACTTCAGAGCAAATCATTACGGACCATCCTGAACTCGAAAAAGAGGATATCATTGCTTGTTTAAATTATGCCCGTCGTTCGGTTTCTGGTGAGGCGTACCAGCTTGGGACCAAGTGAGATTTCTGTGTGATGTCCATATTACAATCAAGCTATCCAAACGTCTCGAACAGCTAGGGCATCAATCGGAACATGTTAACAACATTCTTGATAAGTGGAATACTCGAGACAGAGATATCATAACATATATTGATACTCATGAAGGAATACTCATAACAAAAGACCAGGACTTTCGGAACAGCTACCTTCTAAACCAGACTCCTCGAAAGCTTATTAAGATTAATCTGGGTAACATTTCCAACGAAGCCATTTTGCAGCTAATTGAATCACATATTGACCGGATATCAGAATTGGATGAGCTGTACGCATCGTTCATGATCGAAATTAATAAAGATGGCTATTGGATTGTAACCAAATGAGTCAGTAGATAATAAAGGACTGAAACGAATGGCCAGCGCGTTCTATATCCAATTTATTTGGGAACCAGTTCTTAGACATGTTTCGTAGGGAAGGCCCTTCATAAAGGGGGCAAGGGGGGATTAGAGGTCCACTTCCATTTTCCTATAACAAGACTTAACCGACATTCAACAAAGCCAGCACGCGATACAATGGCGCACTAGCTTTGGGGACTCTTTTACAGCCACGAATTCACTAATAATCGCCTCTAATATGGATAGAAAAGGATTTCACAAATGCTTCCACTGAAGTGGAAGATTCGAGATAGGATATGAGTCTCCACCGGATTACGGAGGAAATCCCGAAGGGATGACAGTATGGTAGAAAGAATGGTTAATTCTACGAAAGAAACTCCGAAGGAGTGACATAATAACCGAAACAAAAATTCATAGGTGAAAACAGCCTCTTGAAACACATTAATGCTCAACAATTAGTTTCCTCGTAATCACCTCATCGCCCAGTTCTATTTGCAGCAGGTAGATACCTTTGTCAAACGCCTTCATATCAAGTTGCAGGGCCGATCCCCGGGGCTCCCATTGCATCAGCTCCTGGCCCGAAGAAGTATACATAAGTATCCGGGAAGGTTGCACGGGCAAGTCGATATTCACCTGATGGCTTGCCGGGTTGGGGTAAATGACCAGGTCCTCTGTACCGTCCAGGTCTCCCAGCACTGGAGGCTGTTCCGCATTAAAAGCATTCAATATCTCATCTTCCAATTCAGGATACTTCCATATGAGGTTATTTCGATCAAACGAATAGAACCATGCCAACGGGGTTATCCCTTCCGCCTTACAAGCCGTGGCCAGTACTTTATAATATTCGCGTCGGGCAGCCAGGTTTTCCTTATCGATGGCACCCCACTCGCCCAGCACGACAGCCCTGCCTTTCTTCACAAAATGATCTGAAATGGCTTTAATATCATTCCGTACGGTATTTTTTTCGTTTTCCGTTCCCCAGGTATTCGTGCCCGG
The DNA here is from genome assembly GCA_965228595.1 of Cyclobacteriaceae bacterium. Taxonomy (GTDB): domain Bacteria; phylum Bacteroidota; class Bacteroidia; order Cytophagales; family Cyclobacteriaceae; genus UBA7330. The sequence goes on from OZ245828.1 coordinate 4,386,626, forward strand.
CTCCTCAAGACAAAAACCGTACGGACTATAGTAGTGGACCGAAACAATGACGTTTGGATCATCATTGGGGATGATCAGATCGCTCATAGCTGCCTGTGGGCTGGCAGTGGCCTGCGGGGTCATAATAAAGCGGGAGGCATTATTGCCGCCTGTTGCACGGATGGCATTGACGGCCGCCAGGTTCAGTGCATTCACCACATCCCGGTGCTCCTGAGTTCCACCATTCCATTCACTGGGAGAACCCACTTCCCGGGGTTCGTTCATGGTCTCAAACAGGAGGTAATCACCATAGTCAATAAATCTATTCGCGATTTGGGTCCATACTTTCGCTATTTGGTCACTTACTTCTTCTTGCTTTTCGTAGGTCGTAATTAGCCAGGAACCCTGTTGATCTGCTTGTAGGTCATCATGGTGAATGTTGAGGATGACATACAGATCATTGTCAAAGGCATAATTGGCCACTTCTTCCACACGGTCCATCCACTCCTTGTCGATGATATAGTCTGGGGCTGGCCCCATATGGTTATACCAGGTTACAGGCAGTCTCAGTGATTTAAATCCTTTATCTGCTATGGCCTCAATCATTTGGGGTGTTGTGTACGGTTGTCCCCAAACTGTTTCACTCTCCAGTCCATTGTGTTGGTCGCACCACCAGCAGACCGCATCCAATGTGTTGTACAGGTTTACACCGGGAGCCATCTCTGCAGCTATTTCCAGTCCGGTAATGTCCCGCATGCCCGTGTGGGCGGTTTGAGCACCAAGCGTACAGGAATTGAACAATACATACCATGTTGCGAATGCTTTTAAAGTGCTACGAGTCATTAACCTGGGCATAATTATCTTGGCTTGTAGTGTGCAACCTAAATCAAACGTCTGTATGACAGGGTTTCAATTTGTGCTAATTCACGGTATGATTTGTATCCGGGTCTTCATTGGTTTGGGGATCTCATGGGGTACCGAAGTGATTTTGGTTGAAGTGTCGGAATTTAATTTTAATAAGTGTAGTGCCCTGGCCGCAAACACGAACTTTAAATGCCGACCTGTGGTTTATACCTTTTGACCTTTTTCTATACTTTTGATTAACACTTAACTATTAATTCAACATGAAATTAAATCTATTGCAATACCTTTTTGCTTTTACCCTTATTGGAGTGTTTGCATTACCGAATAAACTGCAGGCACAAGACAAAGTCCAGCCAAGTCAAAAAGCCAGTGTGAGTCAATTTATTGGGGACGACACACAAATCACTTTCACGTATAGCCGACCAGGTGTAAAAGGTCGAAAAATTTATGGAGCCATCGTATCCTTTGGAATGGAACCGGGCAATAAGTACTCAGACAATAAACCATTTCCATGGAGAGCAGGTGCGAACGCCAATACTACTATTGAAATAAACAACGATGTGTTGATTGAAGGAAAGGCCCTGCCTAAAGGTAAATACAGCATTCATACCATTCCGGGAGAGAAAGAATGGGTGGTGATCTTCAATAAGGTCAACGATGCATGGGGAAGCTACAAATATGATGAGAGCAAGGATGCCTTGAGGATCACCGTAGCATCGGAGAAAGCTCCTCACATGGAATGGCTAACCTATGGTTTCGGAGATATCACTGATAACAGCACAGTTGCTTATTTGCATTGGGAAAAGTTGAAAGTACCCTTTAAGATCGAGCTGGCTAAGTAAGCGCCTCATAAAGAGGTAGAAAGCAAAAAATACCAGGTCTGTCCCCGCGGCAGACCTTTTTTTATTTTCATGGTTAAGATGTTTTGTGGCCTGTTAAATTTAGGTCACCCCTACGGGGCTTTCTATAGATCGAAAACGAATAAATTTTTCTTAATTATTAAGTTGAAGGCAATGGTGTCCTCACCGACTGGAACTTTTTCGGGTTTCTTCTCAGGTATACCTGTCAGGAGAATAATTTATTATCAGCCAAAGGGATAGCCATGGAGAGGTATGCTTTCCTTAGACATTATCCCTCTTGATAATGATCAAATTAGTGACTAGCTTACACGTTATGTTAGATGCCAATAAACAAAACGAACTTAGGACCCTCATGAATGCCGGGTATCCCATATATGGAGGCATCAGCATGCTTTGCGCGGTCCTTTATGGCGCCTGGAAGCTTGGTCCGATGATGATTTCCGGAAACAACAAGATGGGTGTCGGGATGTACCTCTTTGTCATCGGGATGTTTCTGCTGTTTGCGGGTCTGGGCATCCTCATGATCAAAATCGGGATCGAAGCAAAAAAGAACAAAAACTGAAGGGCAAATAAACACAGCTTTTTGATGCAGTAATTATTCCCGTTGTATCACGCAGTATGTTTTGCTAGCTGAGATTTTCATCGTCTGACTATCAGCAGATCTGTACTTTGAAATTAACGGCATATGAGCTATTTTAGGAGTTAATCTCCGGATCTGAACCACATACTATATCTGATATTTACCGGTAATAGTTGGATCGCAAATGACAGAATTTTTACAACGAACACAGGCTGAAATCAATGCGATTCAGCAGCAACTTAAGCATATTGAACGAACGGGTGGATTTGCTGGCTGGTTTAAAGAACCACGTCTAAGAAAAAAACTGCGTAATCTGGAAAGCCAACAATTCTATCAAATAGATGATTATCTGAATTCTTCAAGTGAGGAATACAAAAAGGTGGTAATGGAAATTCACGAGCTGCTTGAAATTGAACAAATTATATTCACGGTTTACACTAAAGGGTTCTCATTCATAGGCTCACATACTACAAGGATCGAGGGAGTAATTCATCCGAACGGCTACAGCTATTCTGAGGCGGTTGGACAGAATATTAACTGGTTTCCTTTTGACTCCTTCTTATTTCCATCTCAAATGAGTGGGAACATTGATCATTGGGGGCGCATAAAACTGCGAAAAACCAAATCTGATCATGCCCTCTTTAGAAGAGTTCCACGTAAACTGACTGGAACTATTTCCAAAAAAGGTGAAGTCCAACTCGAAGTAACTGAGCATGATATGGATGATCCGTTTGATGGCAGACTCACAATGGGCAAGCTCATTGCGAACCACTTCAACTACAGCGAACAAAAGAACAATGAATTTCAAATCAGAAAGAACTACCTGATAGAAGCAATAGACCAATTCAAGACAGACAGAATAGCTGACAGCAAAGGTTACCTGATCACTAAATCTGCTGCTATTTGAAAGGGAAATTCCTGAATTGACTTAGGGTTTATTCCAACCATAACTGTTGAATATGAATCCTAACTATACAAAACTAAAAAATTAGGATGAAGACATATGGATTAGTTCTTCTGGTAATTTCAACTTTCATAATATGCGCATGTGAAAATGAAAGTATTAAGCCTGCTGATATTGAAGGAACTTATCATGGAACCTTTAATCGGTCTTCCCCTGATGCTGAGAACGAACCTTCCCAGGTAAAACTCACCTTAACTAATGGCCAATTTTATGGAGAAAGTGAAAAAATCAAGTATCCTGCAATTTGTAGTGGCACTTATGAAGTTAAAGGAAATAAAATAACGTTTTTCAACGGTTGTATTTGGACAGCTGAATTTGATTGGTCATTAATTCTTTCCGGTGAGTTCCTGATAGAGTCAACGTCATCCGGATTGACTTTTCACAGAAAACTTGGTGACATTTCGGATTTGTACTAATTGAATCGTAAATAATGTAACCCTTAATAGCGCTATACAAGATCCTGAAACAGGAAGTAAATCAGGATGAGTGTAAATCCATTTCAAATTTGTCTCGATAAAGACTTGAAAAATCAATTAGTTTATATTTCTGTTTTTTTGACATAACACTCAAAATATTTTATTTCACCGCCCTTTTCAATTTGCATGAATCCTAACATAGATGATATGATGAGTGGCTATCGTGTTGGGTATCGCAGGATTTAATAACTGACAAGCAGGCATGTTAGCCACAGCGGAAGGTGTGGGTATTTTTCTGAAGGCATTAAATGACGGATCTTTGTTTGATGAAGGAGAACAAGACATCTATTCTGAGATTTTCAGCAATGATCATACGGGATTGATTCCCAGCTATCAAAGCATTGCCCAATACCATAAAAATATTGACACTGTGGTCATACAATTTACCAACCCCACTAATAAAATATGGAAGAACGTAAGGAACAAGCTAACAACCCGCTTCATGGAGTTAAGCTGGTAGACATTGTGGAAGCGCTGCAAAAGGCTTATGGATGGGAGAAGTTAGGCCAGCTCATTCGCATTCGGTGCTTCACCCATGATCCATCTGTCAAATCCAGTTTGACCTTTTTAAGAAAGACGCCCTGGGCCAGAGAAAAGGTAGAGCAGCTATATTTGAAAATGCTCCGGAAGAGGTAAACCAATTACTACATTAGAATTTATTGTTTCCAGCATATCTATGAGTAAACTACAAGACTTCCAAAAACTGGTCATTGCCAATGCAATACATGTCCGAGGACTCAAGGTGGGAGAGAGGGCACCCGATTTTGTCTTACCCAATGCGTTTGGAAACCCGATATCCCTTTCTGATTGTTTGAAAGCAGGGCCGGTTATCTTAAAATTTTACAGGGGGGAATGGTGTCCCATTTGTAATCTTGATCTCAGGGAGGTTCAACAATACGTGGATCAATTCAAGGAATATAACGCAAGTATCATAGCCATCAGTCCACAGAAACCTGATGATGCACTCACCATGACACAAAAGAATGAACTTGACTTTGAAGTGCTCAGCGATAGTGATCAGGAGGTAATCAAGGTTTATCAGCTGCAATTTGACCCGGGAGATGACTACCACCAGAGAAGAGACCTTACGGCGCTCAATGGGGATGGCTCAAAAACACTCCCTGTCCCGGCAACTTTTGTGATCAATCAGGATTTCAAGGTTATTGCTGCGCATGTGGAGGCCAATTATACCGAGCGGATGTCTCCGGATGAAATAATGAAAGCGCTCCAAACCATCAAATAAAATCAAAGACCTGGAGCATAAATGGAGAGAACAAAATTACCAGCTTTTTAAGCCCAGTAATTTCTCACCCAGCTCAGACAATCTGGCCCTTTCATACTTTGTCTGCTCCCAGTTGCGGGGGTCACCCGGAAAGGCATATCCTTTGGGAGCAATCCGATGTTTCCATGAATTGATTCGCCAGGTCCTCAGCGCTTCATTATCCTCTTCCGCAGGCGTCATCGCAATGTACTGGGCAATCCTGACCTTGTCTTTGGAGCGGTTGGGGCGTATGCCGTGTGGCTGAGCGCTATTAAATATCAACAGGTCGCCCGCTTCCAGGGGTACTTTCACGATTTTATCCTCCAATCCGGTGATGTCCGGTTTGAAGAAATGGCTGTCTTCAGGCTGGGTTAATTTCCAGGTATCATAATTTCTGTACAACCAGGGGATACATTGGAAACCGCCCATATGCTCATCTGTTTGGTCAGACAATGCCAATACCCCCTGTACATTTTGGGGTTTCGTCTCCGGGTCATAATCCCAATGAATAAAACCTTTGTACCCATATCCTGGCCTGATGGGGAAATTAAGATTTCCCCGGTCTATGGTCACCCACAGTTTTTCTGTGCCCCAGATATCAACAAAGGCATCATATACCCTTTGTGTTTGGCGGTTATCCCAAAGATGCTGGTTGTTGTAAACTTCCACCATGCCTGTGCCAGCCAGTTCTTTCATTTCAATTTCGGCGCGGGGCGCAGTATACCAGGTCTTTGGGTCACTGGGATCTTTGTCTTCAAATTCCCACAGAAAGGAAGCTGTCCGATTGGCCTGCTCCCGGGGGATGGCTTGCTTAATGACCACATAACCCTGGGATCTCCAAAACGCCCATTGTTCCATGGTCAACACCCTCAATGTGTCTTGCGATGCCTCTGTCCTTAATTTCATCTGTCCAGCCATGACATTTCAATCCTGAATAATGTTCACACCCATCAGGAAATGTATGAACAACGATAATACAAAGTCGAGGGATATTAAGCAAGTATTGGGTTTTGTATGATAAACACCTGGGCTTATCGCTTCTTTAAAAAGTATGGAATGGCGAACGAGTAAATAAATGGCCTTTAGAAATTCAGACCGCGGGAAGAAGAAAACTAAGAATGCTTACTAACTCACAAAATATAAGCGACTTAAGAATTCCTCCTTCTAATAGACTTGAAAAATTGACAGGAAACCTGAAAGGTTATTACAGCATCAGAATTAATAATCAATGGCGCATAATTTTCATCTGGGAAGAAGGGAATGCCAATTACGTTGAAATTATTGATTATCATTAAGAAACAAAGTATATGGAAAAGTTACCGAACATACATCCCGGAGAGGTATTATCAGAAGAGTTTCTAAAGCCAATGGGTATCAGCGCATATCGATTATCTAAGGATTTACACATTCCTCAGACTCGAATCAGCGAAATCTTAAGAAAGAATCGAAGGATAACTGCAGACACTGCATTAAGATTAAGCAAATACTTTGGGACATCTCCAAAATTTTGGCTGGGTCTTCAAAACGATTTTGACATTGAAGAAGAATCAATAATTAAGGCCAAAGAATTTGCAGTAGTAGAGAAATTAAATTTGGATAATTAAATGAGCTGAAAGGTGTGGTTTAATGAAGTGATTAGGCCACTTTTGTAGAGAAAAGTAGGGGAGTCTTGCGATGCCTCGGTTCTTAATTTCATCTGTCCAGCCATGACATTTCAATCCTGAATAATGTTCACATCCATCAGGAAATGTATGAACAACGATAATACAAAGTTGAGGGATATTAATCAAGTATTGGGTTTTAGAGGTAAACATTGAGCCAGGTTAATTATTGCTTCAGGTAGAGGCTCAAGTACTCAACAATATCGGGCTATTATGCTTATATTTTCATTTTTAATCCGGACCAGGATATCTATGCATAAGCTTTGTGTGTATCATTGGACCCGATTGGCATTTATTGAAAACTCCAGATTAGAGAGTATCTGATCAAATAATAGGAAAACCCAGGACTGTATATGAAAGTAATAGCCATTTTTGATATCGGTAAAACGAATAAGAAATTCTTCATTTTTGATAAAGATTTTAATCAGTTAGAACATGAATACATCCGGTTTGAAGAGATTCCAGATGATGATGGATTTCCAAGTGAGGATTTAGACAAGCTGACTGAATGGATCTTTGCAACATTTGATAAAATACTTGCCAACGATAAGTACGAGGTTGAAAGTATCAATTTCTCCACCTACGGCGCTTCTCTTGTGCATCTGGATGAAGAAGGGAATCGCGTAGCACCTTTTTACAATTACCTTAAACCTTTCCCAAAGGAATTAGAACAGCAGTTTTTTGCTACCATGCCGAAGGAAGCGTTTGAAATAAAGACCGCAAGTCCTTTCCTGGGCTTCCTTAATTCTGGTCTTCAATTATATTATTTGAAATATGCCAAACCGGAATACTTTTCAAAGATTAAGCACTCCTTACACTTTCCTCAGTACCTAAGTAGTCTTTTCACTAAGAAGTATGTGACAGATTATACCAGCGTGGGTTGTCACACAGGATTGTGGGATTTTCAGCAGGGGCAATACGCCGATTGGGTCAGGGATGAAGGGCTGATAGAGCTCTTAGCCCCGGTGGTTCCCAGCACTTATTCTACCCCTGTTGAAATAAAAGGGCACAAGGTGAAAGTAGGTGCAGGGGTTCATGATAGCAGCTCAACGCTGATCCCCTACATCAATTCAACCAATGAACCCTTTATGCTGGTATCGACAGGAACCTGGAGTATTTGTATGAATTTTTTCAACGAGGCTTCCATGACCAGCAAGGAGCTAAAAGCAGATTGTCTGAATTTTCTCAGCATTAGGGGTACTTCGGTGAAGGCATCCCGGCTTTTATTAGGAAAGCATTTGAGTGAACAAGCTAAAATATTGAGCGATTATTATAAAGTAGATTATCAGTCTTATAAGAAGCTAAAGTGGAACAGCTCCTACACCTCAAAACGTACAGATAGTAAACAACTACTTTTTGATCACAGCTTAATCAAGCCTGAGCGGTTTGGATACCAAAATTCAGCCCATCCTGATTTGTCCATTTTTGATTCTTACGAGGACGCCCTGCTCAACCTTTTCGATGAATTGACGGACCTGCAGATTGCTTCACTTGAATTGGCGATAGGTAAATCGGAAATCAGGAAAGTGTATTTGGATGGTGGAATAAGCTCGAGTGAAGTATTCGTGACCTTCCTGACTAAAAAACTCCCGGATTTTGAGATCTATTCTACATCGTTCGCACTTGGTTCTGCCTTAGGAGCAGCATTATTGGCTAATTACCGCACCCTTTCAGCAGGTTTTCTTTCCAATAACTACAAAATCACCAAACATCAGGCTTAGCCATCATCGTCTCGGAGGAGTTCCGTGTTCTGTTGAGTTCCTGATTAGAAATTCATCAATACCACCAGATCACTTCAGGATCTGACTGACGTGGTCTTTGGTCTTTACCTTTTCGATCACTTCTTCGATCTTACCTGCTTCGTCTATCACGAAAGTGGTACGGAGGGTACCCATGTATTTTCTTCCATACATAGATTTCTCGCCCCAGGTGCCATATTTTTCATGAACTGACTTGTCAACATCTGCAATCAGGGGGAAGGGAAGGTCATACTTCTCGATAAACTTCTTGTGTTTGGCCTCATCGTCACCGCTTACACCCAGCACCACATAGCCTTTAGAAAGCATCAGGTCATAGTTGTCCCGCAGATTGCAGGCTTCTGCTGTACAGCCAGGGGTGTCGTCTTTTGGATAGAAATATAACACCACTTTCTTTCCTTTGAAGTCGGAAAGTTTGATCTCTTTTCCGTCCTGATCTTTACTCGTGAAGTCTGGGGCTTTGTCTCCGGCTTTAAGTTTCATGTGTTTATCTTTTTCTATTTAAAGGTGTAACTATAGGTTTCTTTGTTTCCGGCATTGTCTTCTACCTCCAATACAAACTCTCCTTTGAACGGAATGTTTTTGTCTTTTTTCTCTGACCAGATCAAAGATTTTTTGGGTTCGTATTTCATTAAAACAAACTCATCGTCTAAGGTAGCATTAAACGTTTTTATACCCGAAAGATCATCACTGATTTTGAAATAAAGCTCATCCCTGTTTACAATCACTGGTCTGATGTTTGGTGCTATGCTGTCGTTGGCGATGGTAAACGTGACCAGATCACGGGTGTAAAACTCGATCTGTTCGCCATCCCAGGAACCACCCAAATAACCGAGTCTGCCATTGTTTAAGGTATAAGCCTGACTGCCAAATGGATAATCACGATCAGATTTGAGGCGCACCCGTACGGAGCCTTTCATTGGATCTTTTCGGTGGTTAAACTTAAATTCTTCAAATCCATGGGCGGAATCATAAGATTTGTCAAACTGAAGGTAAAGCGTATCAAAGAGGCTGTTTCTCCTGAAAAGAAGCTCCACATCCTCATGATAAAAGCTGTGTTCGGACCCGGAGGGGATCATCGCTTTGATATTTGTTTTTTTGATGTCGCCACAGTAGTCGATGGAGTCGGGGAGACCATTCCGTAGATCCCAGAGATAATAGGCTTTGCTTTTCTCTATCCTGTAGGGGATGAGTTCTTTTCCCAGTTGACCGAAATACACATAGATCTGACTGGGGGTGGAAACATAGGGAGCCTCAAAATGAAGGTAGTTTCGAAATATCTCAAACTCACTGATATCAGGACGCGGCCGGTAAACGATTTTCCGCTCATTGATCTTGTTTTCAAACTTGACAAGGTTGCCATGGCTGTCACGCATCAGGATGGTGAGCACATGCGGCTCTGAGTCAATTTTAATACCCTGGGATGGAGTGACGTATATGTCGTTGGTATTCCCATCTTCAACATACAGTCGGTTGTACTTTTGGCCTGTCTGCACATAGTGCGGGTAATTCACATGCACCAGGATATTCTTTTGGTTTCCAAAAGACAAACTGGATTTCAACTCCCGAAACACCGTGTCATCGTCCAGCAGCATCACCGTTTCAGAAACTCCATTGCGGCTCCACACGCCGTCCATCAGATCGTAGGCATAGATTTCCACACCGATGTTGCCTTCCAGAGAGATAGGAGCCCGTGTTTTAAAGACCCCGTCTACCTTGATCACATCAAAGCCGTATCTTCCAAAGGCCTCGTTGACCCTGGCATTTTCATCGAGTGTAACAAATGCCACTCCTTTCAGGAAGGGGGGCATGTTGTCCTTGATCTCCGGGAAGTTAAACTTGAGTGGATCGAGGATCCTTTGATGTCGGTCACGGATCTCAAAGTGCAGGTGAGGTCCACTGGATGACCCGGAGTTGCCCGAGTATGCTATGATCTCCCCCTTCTCAAACCGAAAGGCACCGTCTTCAGGAAAAAGGTCTACACTGAACGACTCTCTTTCATATTGCTCATTTAAAATATACGCTTCCAGGATGGGGCTGAAGCTTTCCAAATGCCCATAAACAGTGGTCGTGCCATTCGGATGATTGAGGTAAAGGGCATTTCCATAGCCGCCAGGAGAGATCTTGATCCTGTATACATATCCACTGGCAGCAGCGTGTACCGACAACCCGGTTCTTCCACCTGTCTTGATGTCCAGCCCTGCATGGAAATGAGATGCTCTAAGCTCGCCCATGGTGCCGGCAAGCAGGTTTTGCTCTCCCGGATTGATGGGAAACAGATAATAGTCATCATCTGTGAATGACTGAGCGAACGATAGATTAATTAAGATGACTGCTAAAAATGCAGCGATTATGAAACGCATAGAATCCTTCTCCAACACACCAGTATTAAAAACGATGAAAAGCAGCTAAAACTACTTCCATCATAAAATTATTTTACTTCAAAATCAAACATCAGCCGATCCTCAATGTACCCTTTTAGCCGGTCTCCGATCTTCACCTGGCTTACGCCCTTGGGAGTGCCGGAGAAGATGATGTCGCCAGTTTTAAGGGTGAAATACCTGGAAACAAATGAGATGATCTCATCGATAGGCCACAGCATCAGGCTGGTGTTTCCTTGTTGGACCGTCTCCCCATTTTTTTCCAACTTAAAGTTAAGATTCTTTAGATCAAAACCCTTTTTATCAATGAATTTTGAAATGGGTGCAGAGCCATTAAATGCTTTGGCAAGCTCCCAGGGCAGCCCTTTTGTCTTGAGTCGTGATTGGGTATCACGGGCGGTAAAGTCTATACCCAGACCAATCTCATCGTAGTAGTTGGAGGCAAAAGCAGGATCAATCGACTTGCCTTCCTTTTTAATTCGGACGAGCACTTCTACTTCGTGATGAACATCTTCCGAATGATCAGGGTGATAAAAAGGTTCATTGTCCTTCAGTATTGCAGTGTCGGGCTTCATGAAAATGACCGGGCTTTCGGGTCGTTCATTTCCCAGCTCCTCAATATGGTCTACATAGTTTCTACCAATACAAATAATCTTCATGCTAATGCGTTAAAATTTCTTCAGGCTCTGACACTTCGACTGTTCCTCCTTCACTGATCTCTTCAAGCACTACGTCTTTCAGTTCGTTGATAAGAATGGGGTCGTACTTAGCCCTCACTCGCACATAATTTTCAGTGAACCCATGGATCATGCCATCTTCAATATCTTCTTCAAAGAGTACGGTAGACTGTTTACCCAGCTGTGATTCATAGAAATGCCGTCTCTTCTTTTCTGAAAGATTTCTAAGCATGGTGGTTCGGTCACGACGGATATTCAGTGGCACCACATCATCCATTTCAGCTGCAGGCGTATTGGCACGCTCTGAATAGGTAAAGACATGCAGGTAGGAGATGTCCAACTCATTCAGAAAATGATAAGTTTCCAAAAACAACTCCTCATGCTCTCCCGGAAATCCGGTGATTACATCCACGCCGATGCAACAATCAGGCATCAGTTTTTTGATGGTCTCCACTCGGTCGCGGTACAGTCCACTCAAATACCGACGGTTCATCTTTCTCAGGATGTCATCACTCCCTGATTGAAGCGGGATATGAAAGTGGGGAACGAATTTTTTGGAATCCGCAACAAACTGTATGATCTCATTGGTGAGCAGGTTGGGCTCTATTGAAGAGATCCTGATCCTGTCAATACCGTTGACCTCGTCTAATGCCTTGAGCAGGTTGATAAACTTCTCACTACGCTTACCGTCGATCACACCATAATCACCAATGTTTACGCCTGTGAGTACAATTTCTTTTACATCCGATGCAGCAATCTCTTCAGCCTGCGCAATGATGCTTTGGATGGTGTCGCTTCGGCTTTTACCACGCGCCAGCGGAATGGTACAAAAGGCACAGCCATAATTGCAGCCGTCCTGAACCTTGAGGAAGGTACGGGTGCGTTCACCATAAGAGTAGGAGGCATTGAATCGCTTCGCCTCTTTGATCTCGGAAGCAAAGACCCGGGTTTCTTTCTGAGGAACAAATTCATCCAGGTATTCAAACAGCCTGAATTTTTCTGCAGCTCCCAACACTGCATCCACACCTTTGATTTCGGAGATTTCCTTTGGCTTCAATTGGGCATAACAGCCGATGATGGCGATGTAGCTTTCGGGGGAGATCTTTTTGGCCTCTTTGACCAGTTTTTTACACTTCTTGTCTGCATTTTCGGTTACAGAGCAGGTATTGATGATGAAAATGTCCGGGCGATCATAGAAATCGACCTTTTCATAATCCCTGTCCTGAAACATCCTTGATATGGTGGATGTCTCTGAGAAGTTCAGTTTGCAGCCTAGCGTGTAAAAAGCAACTTTTTTCATGAAGCCGCAAAGATAATAAGGAAATTTATGTAGCCTATTGATGTTAAGGTGTTACCCTTCAACTTCCTTATATTTACCTTAGATAGATATTTCAATTTGACCGCTTCAAAAACAATCCTATCATGAAACTAGGAGCATTTTCGATCAGTCTGAAGGTAAAGGATATTAAAAAGTCGAAGGTGTTTTATGAGACCCTGGGCTTTAAAGTGTTTGCCGGGAGCCTGGAATCAAAGTATCTCATCATGAAAAATGAGTCCTCCCTGATTGGATTGTTTCAGGATATGCTGGACCAAAACATCCTCACTTTCAATCCTGGCTGGGATACTGATGCCAACACCCTGTCGGATTTTGATGATGTCAGGACCATCCAAAAGCAACTGAAATCAAAGCATGTAACCCTGATTTCCGAGGCAGACGAATCGACTAATGGGCCTGCAAATCTTATGGTTGCAGATCCTGACGGTAACGTCATATTGATTGATCAGCACGTAGAGTAGGGGAAATGCAGTACAAAGCAAAAACACCGCAAGAATATCTGCAAAAGCTCGAAGATGACTGGCGCAAATCGAAGCTTGAAAGCATTCGTCAACTGATCAAACATGTATGGCCAGAGTCTATTGAAGGTATCGAGTACAGTATGTTAGCCTATGGTGATGGTTCCAAAAACATCTTTCACCTCAATGCTCAAAAAGCGTACGTGGCACTCTATGTGGGAGATATTGATAAGGTAGAAAATTCCGAAACGCTGTTGGAAGGTTTGGACACCGGAAAAGGGTGTATCAGAATCAGGAAAACGCTGGAACTATCAGAAACAGGCCTTTCAGACTTTATTTCTCAGGTAATCAAACTCCACCAGGCAGGTGGGAACACGGATTGTTAGTTTAATCCGGGTTTAAGACTGAATTCAAATTACTGCCCAATCAATATAAATGGTGCCCAGAAATATGGATTGTAATAATCTTCTGATCGTAGCAAGCTAAGCTTGGCGGCTCTGAGATCATCGGCATAACCTTTCCGGCTGTCATTCAGCGAGTGATTGTAAAATTCAATCATCAGGTCGGCAGTCGACTTGTCTGCTACCTGCCACAGTGAAACGATCAGGTTTTGGGCTCCTGCATATTGCAGCGCCCGGCTGAGGCCTACAATTCCTTCTCCCTTAGCCACCTGTCCCAGACCGGTTTCACAGGCCGACAACGTCACAAGATTAGCATTGAATTTCAGGTTGTAGATCTCTCCGGAATAGAGGCTGCCATCTTCAGTGCTCCCCGGACATAGAAAAACGCGTGAAAGTTCCGGCTTGGATTGGTTCACGATGCCATGAGTGGCCAGATGGATATACTGAAAGTCCGATAATGATATTGACTTGATCATTTCCTCCGAAGCATCCGGGCCCGTTGAAGAGACAGTTTTCATTTGAGCATTGGAAAACAGTTTTTCGATCTCGTCTATTTCTTTTTTGGAATCAGGGAGCTGTTGTAAATACTGTCCATTGGACTCGAAGGTGACCGGTGCTGCGAGGAGAATACCGGTTTTGTCCGATACAGTTGCCGACCTGGCTTTGTTCACAAATAAGGTAGCTGCATAATCATATCCCACAGCATATTTATTGATGAGGTAAATGTTTTCTTTTACCGTATTGAGCTCATTTTTTTCACATACCAGCGCCTCAAATGGGATGGAGCCTATAGAAGCATCCGGTATGATGATCAATTGTTCGATTTCATCCGATAGCTTAGGAATCAATTGTTTCTGGAGTGAAAACGACGTGGTTGTAAACGTTTCATCTACATAATACTTGATGGCATTTCTGAATCCGCTCACCAGCTGAGGAAACCGTGAATCTTTTGGCTGGTCGTGTAACCTGGCCTTGTTTTTTGTGATTTCGAAAATGTAAATACGGTCAGTCCCAATGAAGTAGGAGAGGAGTGCGGTGTTATCATCCAGGGTTGACTGAATCTGTGGGATCCCGGCCAATGTTGTGTTGTATTTCAGGTTATAATACTCCGGGTACCGGGTTTCTAACCGACTGATAAAATCCCGTAAGGCATTTTGATATTTGAGTAGTTCAATCTTTACCTGCTGGATCTCTTCTTCTTTGTTGAGTTGTGCCAGGCGTTGTTCGAGGAAACCAATTTCATTTTTCAGGCTATCCTCAATGGCCAATTCACTATTCGGAATACCGGCAAATTGCTTGGCGTTGGTATCATTGATGGCAGAGAGCAGGATGGAGGATTTACTTCTTTCACAAAAATTAAACGCCAGGTTGAGGTAATGCCCTTTTTTGAATGTCCGTTCACTCAAATAGGTAGCTATCCCGATACCATTTTCATAGATCTGGGAGGCGATTTCTCCGAGCTTTAATTTATCAGCTTCGTTGAACCGGATCTGTCTGATCTGAGAGATCAACTCATCACATTTGATCAGGGTATTCAGAGCCGCATTGATGTCCTTGAGCTTTAAGGTTTTGCTGTAATGATAAGCTTCAAGCGACTGTGCTTTGGATTGTAAGGAAGTAAGCAGGATGTCTGCATTGAAATAATCCCTGATCTCCGGGAGCGAATAGATGTCTGCATAGTCCTGATCAAACAGGTTCGCATAAATAGACTTTTGAAAAGCCTCAATCGCTGGGGGATAATCAGCGGTTTTTTGGTGCACGCTTCCGATCAGAAAATAGGTATTAGCTACTTCAGGGTGACGGGTACCATACAGGTCCAGGTACATTTCCAGGGCCTGGTTTTGATAGTTCAGGGCACCCTCATAATCTCCTTTCATCTCCAGGATCCTTCCCTGGTTGTTCATCGTGAAGGCCTTGTTGGGATGATCAGTTGCGTAGATCTGTTCATAGATCTGTGCAACCTGGTCCAGGTAGGTCAGCGCGTCGTTGTAATTGCTTTGATTGGCATTGGCAAAGGCCATGTTGCTGTAGACTACTGCGACCTTTGGATGCGTTTTGCCCAGTTTGTCTGTGTAAATGGTAAGTGCCCTGTTGAAGAAAATGATTGCCTGGAGGGGTTCATCATTTAAGTATACCCGGCCAATGTTATTGTAGGAGTCTGCCACCAGGATTTGGCTCTCGGTTTGTGCTTGCCTGATAGAAAGTGCCTTTTGAAGATATTGAAGGGCCAGCTCCTGGTTGCCATTGGTGGTGTAAATCACGCCCAGGTCGTCATAGCATTCTGCTGCTTCCAGGTTGTCTTCTTCAAGCAGTGATTCAGCATCTTTCAGGTTTTCCAGGGCCTGGTCGATCCTGCCGGACCTCAAATAAGCGTTTCCACAGACCATCTTGGTTTTGATGACCAGGGGTTTGTCATTTTTATAGAGGGTAGAAACAAATTTTTCAGTGCCTGTGGCAATCGATCTGGCAATATCGATCTGGCCCAATCCCAGGTAGGCATCAGCTTCTCCCAGCTTACAAAGTGTATACATTCTGGAGTTGCCTGCTTTGGAGAAAGCTGCTCCGGCATCCTTGAACTGCTGAAGTGCTTCTTCAAATTTCCCATCGTTAAGGTCTTTGCTGGCTTGCTCGTAGGGTCCATCCTGAGCACTGATGTCTGCCATGAATACTATAGAGAGGAATAGCGTGGTGAATAATCTCATATCAGAATCTGTAGATATAACTGATCGTTTGTACAGCATGTCGGGTTAATCCGTCGGGGTTTACCTCACGGTCAGCAAGCTTTCGTCCGAACAATACTCTCACTCCGTTGTTGACATTGAACCGGTATCCACCCCCAACCAGCAGTGACATGGCCAGGCCTGTGGTACCATCCATCTTTATGCGCTCATCATTGTTGAAATCGTAACGTTCATCCTGAGTGATTCGATAGATGGGGAGCAGACCAATGTTGAAGTTAAAATTCGTGAAGCGGAAATTACGCTCTACCCGCAGCATGATATCAGTGCCTCGTTTCAGGTTGTTGGCCAATGCATACTTCTGCACGTAATTTATGCTTGGGTATTCCGGCCATTGCCCCCATCGGAAATCATTTTTATTTTCAGTGAGTGCTACCTGGACACCTGTAGCGATTAACCACTTGTCCGTAATAAAGGCGCCTCCGGCAACCAGATCATAGCTTCCAAGACTTACTTGCTGATACATCGGGAAGTCGCCATCAGAGCCAAAGGCACCATCCGGTCTGTCTATATCCGAATCATTGGAAGGGATCTTTGCCCCAAGTGTGGCGCTGATAGAGTAGTTTTCATTGGTGACCAATTGACGTGTCCAGGCCAGAGAGATGTCACTCAGGCCTTGTGTTTCGCCAAAATTGCCCTTGGTCATTTGATAGGGCACCTTCACCTGGAAGAAGTTGTAATCATTCACACCGATGGTGACATCAGCTGTATAGACATAGATGATCGGAGAAAGTGTGGTCGTTCCCCGATAGTAGCTCAGCTCTACTGACCTTAGCTTCAGGTCGATTCGCTTGCTATAATTCTGATCCGGCTTCATGGCACCCATGGTACAGAATCCGGCATCACTACATCCCTGAGCTAAAACCTGAAAATTCAGGGCCAGGCAGGTTAATATTATTAAATATTTCATCATTTTCAGTTGGCGGCAAAAACATGCAAAGTAGATGATTTTCGAACATTTAAGTTAAAAAAATTAATTCTCAACAAAAATTTTTTCAATCCATATTAAACCTTATGTCTTTTTCCTTGTCCAAAGGGCGAATCAATTAAAACTAAATTTAAAAACGATGAAAAAGGTATTATTAAAAGTATTGACAGTGGGGGTGTTGTTTTCCCTGTTTTTATCGGCTTGCCAGAATGATGAAGAGGGTAGTGCAGACATTGCAACTTTTGACATTGAGTCTGAAGCTGCATTTGAGGCAACGATAGAAGAAGTAGACCTGCTGTCAGAAGCGGGTATGGAAACACTGGAAGAAGAAACAGGTGCCAGGGTGACCAGAGATGAGTTATTGGATTGTGCGGAAGTCACCAAGGATACAGTGAATCAAATTATTACGATTGATTTTGGAGATGGGTGTGAAGGTCCCCATGGTGTGGTAAAAAGTGGTAAGATCATCATTGAGTATGATGGAAGGATGAAGCAGAGCGGATCTTATCGCATTGTGACATTTGAAGATTTTTATGTGGACAGCATCCATGTAGAGGGCACAAGAAAGGTGACAAATGTGACGGATGAGGAAAATGCAGAAAACTCGTTAAGCTTCGAAACGGTGCTGGAGGGTGGAAAAATAACTTTTCCTGATGGAACATTTGCTACCAGGGAGGCCAGTCATCTGCGAACGTTGTTCTGGCATCTGGACAGGAGAGAAAACTATGCCACACTGGATGGTTCAGCGAATGGTGTGAACCTGAACGGCGACAACTACGAAGTGAATATCCTGGAGACGCTTATTTTCAAGAGAGGATGTAGAGATGGAAGGATAATCATCCCTGTTGCGGGTGTGAAACAGATCATTGTTGGTGACAGAAGTGCTATCATAGATTATGGAGATGGTGATTGTGACCTGAGAACGCAGATCACCACGGGTGAAGGTGATGTGGTTACGAGGTTTATCCGGCCGAGGGGAAGAAGGTAAGATAGGTAATCTATCAGGTGAAGGGTCGTGCCTCCGGGTGCGGCCTTTTTTTGTTGGACTAATCCAGGTTTTTTATAGCCACGAATTCACGAATGACTGGTGGGATCAATCAAGGGGAGTCATACGGCCTCTTTGAAGAGGAATCATTAAGGAAGCAGTTAAACATCCGCATCCGTGGCTAATTTAACACAGACTTATCTAAGCTTTTTTTGCCACGAATTCACGAATGCGTTATGTTTAAATTGAGCTTTTTAAAAGAATTACACAAATACTCCATCTGGTCGGAGTTGAGGCCTTTAAGGGTCTGACCGCTACTTTTAGGTTTTTGTTTATTGATAAGGTATGATGGATGATAAAGAAAGCAGTTCCAACTTGTTGGAACAATTAGTGACAATAGGTTTTTATTCACTTTAGAAATTTGGCGGTATCGATCAACAGGAATTAGATAACTTTTTTAAGGGGAAATGAGGAAAGAAGCAGTTATTCATCCGTGCATCCGTGGTTAGTTTAACACAGACTCATTTAGCCACGAATTCACGAATGAGTTATAGAAAATAGACTTCTTAGGTAAAAGAATCACACGAATACTTCGATTTGGTCGGAGTTGAGGCCTTTAAGGGTCTGACCGCTACTTTAGGTTTTTGTTTATTGATAAGGTATGATGGATGATAAAGAAAGCAGTTCCAACTTGTTGGAACAATTAGTGACAATAGGTTTTTATTCACTTTAGAAATTTGGCGGTATCGATCAACAGGAATTAGATAACTTTTTTAAGGGGAAATGAGGAAAGAAGCAGTTATTTATCCGTGCATCCGTGGTTAGTTTTTCACAGACTCATTTTGCCACGAATTCACGAATGAGTTATAGAAAATAGACTTCTTAGGTAAAAGAATCACACGAATACTTCGATTTGGTCGGAGTTGAGGCCTTTAAGGGTCTGACCGCTACTTTAGGTTTTTGTTTATTGATAAGGTATGATGGATGATAAAGAAAGCAGTTCCAACTTGTTGGAACAATTAGTGACAATAGGTTTTTATTCAATTTAGAAATTTGGCGGGCATCGATCAACAGGAATTAGATAACTTTTTTAAGGGGAAATGAGGAAAGAAGCAGTTATTTATCTGTGCATCCGTGGCTAGTTTTTCACAGACTCATTTAGACACGAATTCACGAATGAGTTATAGAAAATAGACTTCTTAGGTAAAAGAATCACACGAATACTTCGATTTGGTCGGAGTTGAAATCTTGCCCACCCGTGCCTTTAACATAGTAGCCATATCATTCATCCTTCAAGGATTTAGAAGGATAGAATAATTATTGCTCCACCTCAGGGGTGCCGGTAAAAACGTAGGAAATGATATTGGCTCCCATCTTCAGCGCTTGCTGTCGTACCTCCTCCGGGTCATTGTAGATGCTTTTGTCTTCCCATCCATTGCCCAGGTCACTTTCGTAAGAATAAAAGCAAACCAAACGGCCCTCATAGAAAATCCCAAACCCCTGAGGGGGCTGACCGTCATGCTCGTGGATCTTGGGTAGCCCATTGTTGAAGTCGTATTTCTGGTGATAGATCGGATGGGTAAAAGGGATCTCCACAAATTCAAGATTAGGAAACACTTTTTTAAACTCTACCCGAATAAACTGGTCCAGTCCGTAGTTGTCATCGATGTGCAAAAATCCACCGGACGTGAGATATTTCCGTAAGTTTTCGGCCTGATGGTTGCTGAATACCACATTTCCATGACCAGTCATATAGACATAAGGAAAGGTGAAGAGGTCCGGACTACCTACCTCCACGATCTCTTCATCTTTCGCAATGTCGGTACCCAGGTTTTGATTGCAAAATGCGATGAGATTGGGTAACGCCGTTTTATTGGCGTACCAGTCGCCACCTCCGTCATACTTAAGTTTGGCGATTTTCAATGGCTGAGCATGTAATCCCCCAATGAAAAAGCTGCCAATAAGTATGATCAGAAGTTGTCGCATGATTTCTTTAACTCAAAACTTCGGTAATCTGTTTCAATCCGAAGCCTTCAAAATTATCAATGACCAGGTCAGCATCCAGCTCTTCCCGGGCATGAGAGGTAGCCAGGCCGACCACTTTGGCTCCTGCGGATTTCCCTGCGGTAATACCGGAAACAGCATCTTCGAAAACGATACAGCTTCCTGGTTCCCGACCTATGGCTTTGGCACATTTGATATAAATTTCCGGGTGAGGCTTGCCCAAAGTAACCGCACGCTCATCCAGAACATCAACAAAGTAATCTCTTAAATTAAGCCGGTCTATCGTAAACTCTACATTGGCAAGTGGAGCTGAAGTGCCCACAACCATCGGAATGCCTTCTGATTTGGCCATATCAAGAAACTGCATCAGGCCTTTGTTGGGTGTGATCAGGTCTCTATAGAGATCCCTGTAGGTAGATTCCTTTTCTTCTCCGAGGCGGTCAATTTTTTCAGCAGGCACATCTTTAAATACCGTCCTTATCAACTCACGAATAGTGCGTCCATTCATTTTTTCTTTATAGTAGTCCGCCGTGATATCAATACCATATTTCTCACCCAGCTTTTGCCAGGCCAGAAAATGATACGTATTGTTGTCTACGATGACACCGTCCATGTCAAAGATTAGTCCTATGTTTTTCATTCAAAAATTTCAGTTAATGGAAGACCGGTAGCTGAAGCCGGTAAAGTCGTTTGTAACAGCATAGCCAACGTTGGGGCAATATCCGTGATATTTACTCTTCTATAAACAGATTTTGCAGGTACTCCGGTTCCATAAAATACCATCGGGATGTGGGTATCGTAATTGTACCCAGATCCGTGTGAGGTACCCCGGTCACCAGGTTTGCCGCCAAGGTATCCTGCGTGATATCTGTATAGAAGGTCCCCCGAACGCTTGGCATTGTGGCCATTGTTTAGCAACGTGCTTTGTAGTTCACCCGAAACGCCCAGCTCAGCAGGAAAGTAAACGTTGGCAATGTCATCCAACTCCATCAAGTCCTTTCTGATGGCTTCCAGTACCTCTTTTGCAGATACTTTTTTCTCTTCAAGGAGCTTGTGATTCAGATACACCTGGTTGTTGGAGATGCTTGAGATGAAATCTCCCTCACCCAACATTTCCTTTACTGTGTTTTCAATGGTCGTTTTAATGGTTCCGCTATTGACATATCCACCAGGCATTTTGTTATCTACCAGATACTGCGGATTAGCCAGCACTGCATGGTCAGCTGAGATGAAGACCACATATTGATCTTTCCCTACGTTGGTATCCAGGTAGTTTAAGAGTCGGGCAATCTCCTTGTCCAGTTTGATATAAGTGTCTTCTATCTCTACAGAATACGGTCCGAACTGGTGTCCGATGTAGTCTGTTGATGAGAAGCTGACGGCCAGAAAATCTGTGATATTGTCTTTTCCCATGCCTTCGCCTTCGATGGCGGACAAAGCAAAATCTAATGTAATTGTGTTGCCGTAAGGAGTGGACCTGATGACATCACCAGCCGAATTTGCTTTGGTTAAAGCAGGGAGGTCATATGGGAAAGTTGGTTTTTCCAACCCACCATAGAGTCTTTCGTAGGTGTTGTCATCCGACCGGCTTTCCACATATGATTCCAGTGGAAACGAAAGCTCCCACTTATTTTTCATATACTTCTCTACCTTTTTGTCTTTGTTGAATTTTTTCACCCAATCCGGCAGCTCCTGCAAATAGTAGGTGCTGGTGACGAAATTGCCGGTTTTACTGTCAAACCAATAAGCACAGTCCGGGTTATGACCGGCAGGGAGTACTGATCCCCGATCTTTGATGGCTACACCGATTACCTTACTTTTAAAACTGGTGCTCAATTTCAGCTCATCGGTGATCGTCGTGGTGACAAGGTTTACCGGTGATATTTTCCCGGCACCTTCATCACCTCCAACCACTTTTTGGTTGTTATCTTCCACACAATACAATCCTTCACCGGTCTTTTTGTTGTACCAGCTGTTGGAAATAATGCCATGCATCGAAGGGGTGGTACCGGTATACACAGAGGCATGTCCCGGTCCGGTGTTGGTAGGGATGTAGTTGTAATGTGCATTGTAAGCTACCGTACCGTCTTTCATCAGGCGTTTGAAACCATCATTGCCGTACTTATCGGCAAAACGGATCAGGTAATCCTGGCGCATCTGATCTACCACGATACCTACCACCAATTTAGGTTTTGATGATTGGCTTAATGCTGTGAGTTGAATCGCTGCAATAGCGAATAGGGTGATTACTAATTTCATGGGTAATAAAATTTGAGATTGCAATTTATGTTACTTTACGAAAACGAGTATTAAACTTTTATGACTGTTTCCGTATTGTAGTATCGATGGATCATCTCGGCTATCAAACCCGTCCATCCTGTTTGGTGTGAAGCACCCAGTCCCAGACCATTGTCCCCATTGAAGTACTCGTAAAACAAGATGTAGTCTTTGAAGTGCGGGTCTTCCTGGAATTTCTTATGATCCCCATAGATTGGCCGGTAGCCACGGTTGTCAGGCAAGAAGAGATTCATCATGTCTTCGGTGAGTTTTCGCACTACCTGTAGCAAGGTGATCATCTTTCCACTTCCCTTGGGAAATTCGACCTTGTAGTCGTCCCCGTAATAGAAGTAGAATTTCAGCATACTTTCCAGGATGAGGTAATTGACGGGAAACCATACCGGACCCCGCCAGTTGGAGTTGCCACCAAAGAAAGAAGAATCAGATTCTCCCGGAAGGTAGGCCACCTTAAATTCAGATCCGTTGATCTTCAGTTGATATGGATGCTTGTCATGGTATTTTGATAAAGCCCGGATGCCATAGGGAGACAGAAATTCTTCAGGATCCAGCATGCGTTCCAAAATCTTTTTCATCCGGAATCCCCGTAGAATACTTAGCAGCCTGCGTTCTCCCTTGCCCTGCTCTTCCCATCGGGAAACGAGCGAGGCCAGTTTTGGCTGTTCCTTCAGGAAAAATTCGAGTTTTTCCCTGAACTCCGGAAGCTTATTGTAAACGTCTGAGTTAAGGATCTCTACTGCAAACAATGGGATCAGCCCAACCATGGACCGTACCCGCATCTGTTTCACCTCTTTGCCTGGGATGTGCATCACATCATAGTAGAAGTTGTCTTCATCATCCCAAAGGTCTACTTTATCTTCATCCACACCATTCATCGCGCCAGCGATAAACAGGAAGTGTTCGAAGAATTTGATCGCCATGTCCTGATAGGTAGGATAGACATTGGCCAGGTCCAATGAAATTCTGAGCATGTTCAGGGAAAACATGGCCATCCAGCTGGTACTGTCTGCTTGCTCCAGTCGGGCATTCTCCACGATCGGGTGATTTCGGTCAAACACCCCAATGTTATCAAGACCAAGGAAGCCACCCTCGAAGATGTTGGACCCGTCTTTATCCTTTCTGTTGATCCACCAGGTGAAGTTGACCAACAACTTGTGAAAGGCACGTTGCAGAAAATCAATATCTCCTTTTCCTCCCCGCATCTTGCGGTCAATCTTGTAGACCCGCAGCACAGCCCACGCATGGACCGGCGGGTTTACATCACTGAAATTCCACTCATAGGCAGGTATCTGTCCGTTTGGATGTATGTACCGTTCTTTGAGCAGGACCATCAGCTGGTCCTTGGCAAAATCAGGATCAATTCGCGCAATAGGGATGCAGTGAAATGCCAGGTCCCAGGCAGCAAACCAGGGGTATTCCCACTTGTCCGGCATGGAAATGATGTCGTAATTAAACATGTGCTTCCAGTCACTGTTTCGCCCATGTTTTCTGGCTTCGGAGGGTTTATACCTGCCAGGATCTCCGTGGATCCAGTTGTTTACATTGTAGTAATAAAACTGTTTGCTCCACATCATGCCTGCAAAAGCCTGCCGCTGTAAGTTTTTTAACTCCGCAGTAGGGACTCGGCTTTGCTTCTTCTGGTAAAATTCTTCGCACTCCAGTTTTCGCTCATTGAATAAGGTGTCGAATTGTTCAAAAGGATTTTCGAGGACCTCTTTGGTCATTCTGACCCTAACCAGTCTCTTTTCTCCGGCTGGGATCCTGAGCTTAAAGTGGGCACTGGCCTTCGTCCCTTTCTGCTGTGGGTTTACTGTTGGCTGGCCGTCTACGATATAATCATTGACTCCATCCTTGAAGTACTTTTCTCTGGTATCAATATTGTAAAGTCTCTTTCGGTTGGTGGCATTTTCGCAAAAAAGCAATTCTTCTGCGCCATCAAAATAAATCTGGTAATTACCTAACAGGTGATGTTTGATACTCATCCTGTTTTCTTCCGCCTTGAAAATCTGCGGCTTGGTTTTGTCCCGTCCTGAAGACCAGGTGTTTCTGAACCAGATGGTAGGCAAGACGGAGATCTCTGCATCCTTTGGCCCCCGATTGTGGATTTCTGCCGTCAGCAGGAAATCCTCAGGAGAGCTTTTGGCATACTCCATGAATATGTCGAAGTATTCATCATTGTCAAAAATCCCTGTATCAATGATCTCATACTCCGGGTCTTTCTTGGTTAGTGCCCTGTTTTTATCTACAAGTTCAGCATAGGGAAATTTACTGTGAGGATACTTGTATAGCATCTTCATGTAAGAGTGGGTAGGGGTGCTGTCCAGGTAGTAATACAGTTCCTTTACATCCTCCCCATGATTGCCTTCATTCCCTGAAAGGCCAAACAGCCGTTCCTTGAGAATGGTGTCCTTGCCGTTCCAAAAGGCCCACGAAAAACAGATTCTTTGGTCAGCATTGCTGAAACCACCAATGCCATCTTCGCCCCATCGATAAGACTTGCTTCTTGAATGATCATGAATGACCCCTTCCCAGGCATTGCCATGGTCGGAATAATCCTCCCTCACAGTCGCCCATTGTCGTTCCGACAAATAGGGTCCCCATTGTTTCCAGTCTGTACCTTCCCTGCTTTCAATTAACCTTTGCTCTTCCCTGGTCATTCAATGTGTGATTTATAAACCGGCTAATCAATATAAAATCCAAGATATATCAAATGGATAATCTCAAACTATTTACAAATCGTCCGGTTAATTGATACTTCCGCAATAAATGCTCCAATTGTTTGGAAATTTATAATTGGAAACCCGAATATAGTACATTTGACTCAAAGATCAGTGAGATGAATACCTGGCCACTTCCAATTGTTTTAGAATATTCTCGCCACAGGAATACAGTGTGAATTTGTTTTTTTCATATTGTACGCCGGCCCCCCATCCAAAGCGTGTAGATTTTGTCTTCGGAAAGGTCCTGCTATAAATTTTGGTAAGCCTGGGGGTTTTCGAGAACGGATCTTCAAGTATGTAAACATCCAAAATGTTCGTATCCCCTTCACCACTGGAAAAGCCAAAGAGTAATAGCTGCTTTCCGTATTTCACAAGGTTGATGTTTTGATAGGGCCATGGCACATCATCAACCCAGCCTTTTTTGTTATATGTGGCCATTTCAATTTCGCTGGACTTTTGAAAATTAAGACTCGCCGGATCACGATCTAATGAAGCATGATAAAAATCAATGTGCCTGTTAGACCAATCTCCCACCAACATCAGGAGTCTGTTTTCCCATTCAATAATTGCGACAGCGCCTGCAGTAGCGCGTTCCCAATCTCCTTTTCTATCTACGGCGGCCTTGAGTTTCAATTCGTCAGCCAGGGGATCCCCCAGTTGATAGACATGCACTTCAGATACATTTCTTAGTTCATTGTCTTCAATTCCGACTGCCAGCCAATTATTGGATATCTGAAATCCTCCCGCATGCTTGAGGGGTTTCTTCCTCAGTATATGAAGTTGTTCAACACGCGTTTCTGAAGCGCTGACCACATAACCATATTGACTGGAACTCCCTGATGTATACAAGTAAGTTTTGTCATTGTACCGATAAATTTGGATCCCCTGCAGGTGACCCCCTTTCTTATCTATTTTTAGTTTGTTGTCTATTAAGATTTGTTCCGGAGTGGTGGAAATGGCATCAAGTTTTTTGATCAGGTCATCTTGTTCATTAATCGGCGATGCAAGCAGGAGAATGAGTTGGAAAAAGACGAAAATCATTGTTTGGATAAGGTTTGGAATGGATGCGAAATTTTTGCTCCAAGATAATCAATACACGGGGGACTTACTATATCTTAAATCTCTGGTATGACCGGGTCGGATAATTCATCGATTCTGCTAATTTTGCCGCATGACAGATAAAATCCTGATCCTAGACTTTGGTAGCCAGTACACTCAATTAATTGCCAGAAGGATCAGAGAACTTAATGTTTATTGCGAAATCCACCCGTTTAACCATTATCCAAAGCCGGATGAATCGGTGAAGGGAATCATTCTCTCCGGGAGTCCGTGCTCAGTGCTTGATGAGGATGCACCGGATATCGCCATGGATGACTTACCGAAAGTTCCGATTCTGGGAGTCTGCTACGGAGCTCAGCTTTTAGCGCACAAAGAGGGGGGCGAGCTTAGTAAATCATCTCATCGAGAATATGGTCGGGCCAACCTGACACACATAGACACACATTATGACCTACTCAAAGAGCTGACCCTGGGAAGCCAGGTATGGATGTCGCATGGCGACACCATCACGAAGTTGCCTGAGCAGTTTGAGTCAATTGCTCATACAGAGAGTATACCGGTGGCAGCCTTTAAGATTAAGGAAAAGCCCATTTATGGGATCCAGTTTCATCCGGAGGTAACGCATACCGTGGAGGGAAAGGTGCTGCTAAGGAATTTTGTTGTTCACATCTGCCGCGCGGCACAGGATTGGACAGCTGACATTTTTGTGGAGGAGTCTGTACGGGAATTGAAAGCCAAACTCGGAAGTGATAAAGTGGTGATGGGGCTTTCCGGAGGTGTGGATAGTTCTGTAGCGGCTACACTCATCCACCATGCCATTGGCAAAAATCTGTATTGCATATTTGTGGACAATGGCCTTCTGAGAAAAAATGAGTTTGAAAGCGTGCTGAAATCCTATGAAGGCCTTGGCCTCAATGTAAAAGGTGTAGATGCCAAACAGGAATTTTATGATGCATTGGAAGGAAAGACCGATCCGGAAGATAAGCGGAAGGCTATCGGTCGGGTATTTATAGAGGTTTTTGATCGGGAAGCAAAGAAGATACAAGATGTGACCTGGCTGGGTCAGGGGACCATCTATCCGGACGTGATCGAGTCTGTTTCAGTGAAAGGTCCTTCTGTTACAATCAAGTCACACCACAATGTAGGTGGGCTCCCGGAGAAAATGCACCTCAAAGTTGTTGAGCCATTGAATTCCCTGTTCAAAGATGAAGTACGTAACGTGGGCAGGGCCCTGGAGATCCCGCAAAACATCCTGGGCAGACATCCGTTCCCTGGTCCGGGCTTGGGAATTCGTATTCTGGGAGACATTACCCCGGAGAAGGTTCACATTCTTCAAGAGGTAGATGATATATTTGTTGCCGGCCTGAAAGAAGATGGTCTATATGACCAGGTGTGGCAGGCGGGAGCGATGCTGTTACCCATTCAATCCGTAGGCGTGATGGGCGATGAGCGAACGTATGAGAATGTGGTCGCGTTGAGAGCAGTAACCAGCCTGGATGGGATGACCGCAGACTGGTGTCACCTGCCATATGAATTTTTAGGAAGAATAAGTAATAAGATTATCAATCGTGTAAAAGGTGTAAACCGGGTTGTATATGATATTTCCTCCAAACCACCAGCAACCATCGAATGGGAGTAACCAAAAGGCCATGAACCTACACGTAACCAGCTTTGTATTGAAAAGGATATACAGTTTCATACTTATAATAATGTTTCCGGTCCTTTTGATCGGGCAGTCCGTACAGGAGGAGTACCTGGAAGCAAAAAGACTATTCAGTACCAAACAGTACCTGAGTGCCAAAGCAGCTTTTTCTAACCTGGCCCGTTCCAATACTTCTTTTGCCCCATATGCCTCGTTTTATTACGGACTAAGTGCATTTAAGTCCGGTGATGAGCAGGTGGCAATAGATCAATGGAAGCAAATGCTGAATCAGTTTCCCAGCTTTGATCAGAAGGCTGAGATCCTGTATTGGCTTTCATATGTCTCATTTACCATTGGGAATACCAATGAAGGAATCAGCTATGCCAGGAGGTATGCAGAAACGACTGCTGATAATGGCGCAGGCAGAGTGCTGGCAAACTCCTTTTTGCAATCCATGCCGATGGACTCGCTGACCCATGTGGTATTGAAAAACCCTAAGGACAAACTACTGGCAGAGGTTTATGTAACCCGATCGATGGACCTGCCATATACAGAAAGGGATTTTTTCTTAATCGACAGCTTAAGATCACTTCACGATCTGGATATAGCGACCATCTCTGATGTGAATCTCCCGATCATCAAAAAGGACCAGTATCAGGTAGCAGCCTTGTTGCCTTTTATGTTTGAATCTCTGGACAATACCGGGAGAATTCTACAGAACAATCTGGTGACAGATCTTTATCAGGGTATGCAGTTGGGGGCAGAGGATCTGAAGCGTGAAGGCAAGCTCATTAACATAGTCCCTTACGATACGAAAAGAAGTACGGAAGTGACGCAGTCCATCCTGAATTCCCGAAGCTTTGAACAAACTGATCTCATTGTGGGCCCGCTCTATTCGGGACCTGTAAAAGCCGTCCAGGATTATAGCCTCGAGCACATGGTGAACATGATCAACCCCATCTCTACCACCAGTGAAATTATTGGAAGAAACCCCTATTCTTTCCTGCTTAAGCCGACAACAGAGACGATGGCCCTGGCCCTGGCAGATCTGGCAATCCATGAGATGGATTCCAATAAGAATGTCATGATCTTTTATGAGCAAAATGACAAAGACTCCCTGCTGGCTGCCATTTATCGTCAAAAACTAATGAATGTGGGGTATCAAGTGGTCTGGATGACACCCATCAACCTGGAAAATGCCAAGACAATCCAGGACAGCCTTACCGCAGAACACATTGTTTACCTCACTAAAAGTGAAGCTGACTCAATCATGAGACTTCCTGGCAGGACGGTTGAGAACAGGAGAATCAGAGATGATGAGTTGAAAAGGATCTGGAAAGACGCAGGTGATCCCGATGGTTTTTCCCTACCTATTTCTTATGATGACAACAAAAGGGAAATCGTCTACTATGAAGAGGTCCTCAATATGGCGAAAGATTCTATTGGCCATTTCCTGGTGTCAACACATAAAAGTGTCTTCTCCAACAATCTGGTGAGTGTGGTGCAGGCCCGAAAAGACAGTACACGGATTTATACATTTGCCGACTGGCTGGATTATACCATGGCAGATTACAGTCAGTTTGAACGATTAGGCATTACCATGATAGATCCGGATTATATAGACAAGACAAAGTACTCATTCCAGGATGTATCGAATCGCCTGTCGAAACGATATAAAACATTGCCTTCCGAATATCATTACCTGGGCTATGAGCTCATCTGGTTTGTAGGGCAGCACATGAATGCTTTTGGGAAGTACTTTCAGACAGGTCTGAGGGGAGGGAAATTTACCAGAGGAAGAATTTTTGAAGGGATGAGTTATGGGTTGGCCAACGACAACCAGGTCGTCCCGATTTTAAGGTTCAAAGATACAGAGTTGGAAGTGGTGAATCGCAGTACCTATGGAGATTAGCAAAAGTAAAGATCTATTTAAAGAAGCCAGGAAATTTATTCCCGGAGGGGTCAATTCCCCTGTCAGAGCATTCAAAGCGGTAGGAGGAGATCCTATTTTTTTTAGCAGGGCCAAAGGTCCCCACATGTGGGATGCGGATGGCAACAAATACATAGACATGATCAATTCCTGGGGTCCGATGATCCTTGGACATGCCCATGCTGAAGTGGAAGAGGCCATCATCAAAGCCGTGAAGGGATCGACTTCGTTTGGAACTCCTACGGAAGGGGAGGTGACCCTGGCAGAGCTGATCTGTAAGATGGTGCCCTCCATTGAAAAGGTAAGGATGGTAAACTCAGGTACGGAGGCTACCATGTCTGCTGTTAGGCTGGCACGGGGATTTACCGGGAGGAAAAAGATCATCAAGTTTACGGGCTGCTATCATGGTCACGGAGATTCATTCCTGATTGCCGCCGGTAGCGGTGCCATGACCATGGGGACACCCAATAGTCCAGGGGTGACGACCGGGACAGCTAAAGATACATTATTGGCCCCTTTCAATGACCTGGAAGCCGTCAAAGAGATCATAGCAAGTCACAAAGGAGAAATTGCCTGTCTGATCATCGAGCCAGTAGCCGGTAATATGGGTTGCGTATTACCTGAGGAGGGTTTTCTTCAGGGGCTGAGAGATCTGTGTACACAAAGAGGTATTGTGTTGATCTTTGATGAGGTGATGACAGGGTTCCGTCTGGCCAAAGGTGGAGCGCAGGAACGCTATAAGGTGGTTCCCGACCTGACCACCCTGGGTAAGATCATTGGAGGAGGTATGCCGGTAGGCGCTTATGGTGGAAGAAAAGAGATCATGGATTTCGTATCTCCGGATGGACCCGTTTACCAGGCGGGGACGCTTTCGGGAAATCCGGTGGCCATGGCAGCTGGGTTTGCCATGCTCAGCCAACTCAATAATCGGCCTGAGATCTACGAACAACTGGAAGCCACTACCAAAAGGATCGTTGAAGGGTATAAACAATCCCTTAAAAAGCTGGGTCTCGACTATACCATGAACCAGGTGGGAAGCATGTACAGCCTTTTCTTCACCAATAAGAAGGTAAAGAGTCTGGAAGATGCACAGGCCTGTGATACGGCCCTGTTTGGCAAATATTTCAAAGCCATGCTGGACCGGGGAGTTTACCTGGCACCATCACAGTTTGAAACACTTTTTGTTTCGGCTGTACTTTCAGATGAAGACATTGCCACCATCATTCAGGCAAATGAAGACAGTTTGAAAGCAGTAGTGAAGTAAGGGTAACACTCCACAAAATAGCGAGTACCCTAACGCTTAGTTCAACTCTCGCTATTTACAATTAAATTTGCCGTCTTTTAACGAATCAGATAATAACATGATCCTTGGGAGTGAAAAGAAGGAGGCCGTACTACAGGAGCTGGCACGATTGATTGATGCACACAGAGCGGAGATTATTGCTGCCAACAAAAAGGATATGGACGAGGCAAAGGACCTGGATCCTACCCTTACGGACCGTCTCCTTGTAGATGATAAAAAAGTCGATGGAATGATTGCTGCCGTCAAAGAAGTGATGGCCATCGAAGATCCCCAGGGGAAGGTTTTGGATAGCTATCAACATCCCAATGGGATGAAAGTGGAGAACAAGGTGGTTCCTTTCGGGAAGATCCTGATCATCTATGAATCACGACCGGATGTGACCATCGAAGCAGCGATCAGTGCTTTCAAAGCCGGAAACAAGATTTTGTTGAAAGGAGGCAAAGAGGCCAGAAATTCCAATCTCTGTTTGACAACCCTTTGGCATCAGGCGCTGAAATCGCAGCATATTCCTGAAGACTTTGTGACCTACCTGAATATCGATAGGGCAGAGACCCAAAAGATGTTACAGGAAAATACCCTGGACGTGGACCTCATCATCCCACGAGGGGGAGAGGGTCTGATCAATTATATCCGAAGCAACACGTCCGTACCCCTCATCGTGAGTGGAAGGGGCAACAACTTTATATACGTGCATGAAAATGCTGATCTGGAGATGGCCCTCAACCTGATCCTGAATGGCAAAAGCCGGCTGAGTGTGTGCAACGCCATAGACAAGGTGTTGTTTAATGAAAATATTGAGGGGCTGAAAGACTGGTTGCCACATTTGATGCGTTCCACCAGGAACATGGAGCTGAAAGTCCTGACGGATGGCAAAATATTTGAAGAGCTTGAAGGGGCCAACCCGATCGAGGACAAGGAAATCTATTATGAGGAGTTTCTGTCGCCTAAGATTCTCTTTTCAACCGTGAAAAACATTGATGAAGCCATTCGGACGATCAATCAATACTCCGGTGGGCACTCTGGGGTGATCGTTTCTTCAGATACGGAATCAGCAGAGCAATTCCTCAACGAAGTGGACTGTGCAGCGGTATATCACAATGCTTCATCTCGCTTTACCGATGGTGGGCAGTTTGGGTTTGGCGCCGAAATCGCTATCAGCACGCAAAAATTACATTTCCGGGGTCCGGTAGGGTTGAGCCAGCTGGTGACGAATAAGTGGTTTGTGCATGGACAAGGGCAGGTGAGATGACAAAACCAAGATTAGTAGTAAAAGTAGGGACGTCCACGCTTACTGCAGGGACGAACAGGATTTCCAGGGGGAAAATTGAAGACATTGCCCGTCAGTTTGTGGAGCTGCAGCCTGAATACGACATCATACTGGTGTCTTCCGGTGCGATTGCTACGGCCAGGCAGTTTGTAGACATCAATGGCTGGTCCAATGTGGTGCATTCCAAGCAGGCTATGTCGGCCATCGGACAGCCCAAGCTCATGCAGATCTACAGCGAAGTCTTCAGTGATTTCGGTTTGCGGGTGGCGCAATGTCTGATGACGTATCGCGACTTTGAGAATGAGGAATCCAGGGTTAATACCCGTAACACCATCCGGGAGCTGCTGGCACACAATTACATCCCTATCATCAATGAGAACGATACGGTAGCAGTAGAGGAGGTTGTCCTGGGAGACAATGACAAACTCTCTGCATTGGTAGCCACCCTGATCGATGCCGACCGGCTGATCATCGCCTCGGACATCGACGGCCTGTTTACCAGCAATCCGAACCTGGGTGAGGGAGCAGAGTTTATCGCTGAGGTCACTGACCTGGATGTGGTGAAAAACTACGTGCAGGAGCGCGACAATGGCCTGGGCACCGGAGGGATGACCTCCAAGATCAGCGCGGTTAAGATTTGCTTTGAGAATGGCATCAAGGTCTACCTGGTTAATGGGGGCATTCAGTTCTTCATCACCAAGAGTCTCCGTGAAGAGATCCGGTTCACGAAGTTTTTGCCGTAGGTTGGCCTGGTAGGGTTTGATTTGATATTCATTTCCTGGCCGTGGCCCTATTACTATTTACCCGTGGTCTGTGCCACACAGACTTAACTCCGTGGCCTGTGGTGCACAAGCCACCAAACTATCACCTACTAATCCAAATAATAAAAACAGGACGCCCTTACAGGGCTTTTAGGACTGAAATTGATATTTGCTACAAACAGGTCGCCCCGCTGGGGCTTCCTTTGAATCATGTACCCGTGGCGTACAGGTCAACGACTTATCTATTCTGTGGTCTGCGACGCACAGGCCACCAAACTATCCAACCTACTAATCCAAATAATAAAAACAGGACGCCCCTACAGGGCTTTTAGGACTGAAATTGATATTTGCTTACAAATAGGTCGCCCCGCTGGGGCTTCCTTTGAATCATGTACACGTGGTATACAGGTCAACGAACTATCTAGTCTGTGGACTGTGCCACACAGACCACGCCTCTGAAACCAACTTGATACATAATCATCACTCACTAAAATGCTCCCAAAGCATCTCCCATTCTTCCTCGAGTGTGCCGTTGAAGAAATCTTTACCGGCACGGCTGTACCAGTAACCTGCATTGGATGGGTCACCTTCTTTACGATGCAGGTAAGCATGTATCCAGGCGGCATCCGCCGTAGAAAGATCCTGAACGAGTTCATGCGCTTTGTCCCAATTTCCGTTTTTGTCTGCTTCTAATGCTTGTAAGTATGGATTCATGTGTAGATCGATTGTTTTATTCGGTAAAATGCCTGCTTTGCATGAATTATGGCATCCTTTTTGCTTTTCAAAGTTAACAGCTATTTAGAACTTTGATCTTTTCAACCGTACTTAACTTTTCATCCAAGGCAACAAGCGGGAGTTTATTTCGTTACTTTGCCGTGCAGTAACCAATCATGAAGAACATATTACTCTTATGTTTTATCTTCTTAGGCGCATGTGTCTTTTCGTCATGTGCTACGCCCCTCTGCGCTACTTACAGCAATTCCACCAAAAAAGTACCCAACCTTGCGAAGCCTAAGAACGACTATCAAACTAAGACATTTAGCGCCTTCTAGTCAATCTTTTTTAGTATTCCATTCCTACAATCCCGGTACCCTCAGCGCCCATGTTGGTATTTTCACCAACAGGCTTCCGGACGTTAATTTATTCGTTGGTGTAAACAACAACGAAGGCTAA
This sequence comes from Cyclobacteriaceae bacterium, assembly GCA_965228595.1. GTDB lineage: Bacteria > Bacteroidota > Bacteroidia > Cytophagales > Cyclobacteriaceae > UBA7330. The sequence goes on from OZ245828.1 coordinate 4,421,086, forward strand.
AAGCGTATTTCAGGTAAACTCCTTAACCATCTGCTCATATTCCCGGGGAGGTGGTGTCCTAATCCACCAGATAATTAGTTCCATTGCCAGTGGAATGTAATGCACAGGTTATATTTTCAGACCAGGAACTTAAAACCAAAAGAAGAGCTTTATACACTATGTCAGTATCAACCAAACACCATTGGGAAAAGGTTTACGAAACGAAGCAGCCAAACGAGGTGAGCTGGACACAGGAAGTGCCAGAAACATCACTTGAATTTATTCATAGTTTTAACCTTTCCAAGACTGCCAAAATTATTGATGTGGGGGGAGGGGACAGCAAGCTGGTAGATTTCCTTGTGGATGAAGGCTATGAACATGTAACCGTTTTGGACATTTCATCAAAAGCCTTAGAACGGGCAAAAGCAAGGTTAGGTGATAAAGCAAATAAGGTTTCCTGGATCAACTGTGACATTACTGAATTCCAAACGGACGAGACTTTTGATATTTGGCATGATCGGGCAACCTTTCATTTTCTTACCACGACTGATCAAATCAATCAATATTTACACATTGCCAAAAGGGCTGTAAATGGTTATATGGCTATAGGAACCTTTTCGGTCAACGGACCAACTAAATGTAGTGGACTTGAGATCAAACAATATTCCGAAATTGGATTACAAACACAACTCTCTGCCGGGTTTGAAAAAATTCGATGTCTCACAGAGGATCACACCACCCCATTTAACACTAGCCAGAATTTTCTGTTCTGTAGCTTTAGAAAGATCAGTGATTAAAGAAAGGCATTCATTGAATGTGCCCCAATGAGAGCTGGTCTCCGTGGCCTGTGGGTTTACAGTGACTCACAGGCCACTGAACCTTGTACGCTCTGGTTACTGCGCACAGGTTACAGAATCTTGTAATCCACCTACACTTCCCCAATCATTCTTTTCCTCATCTCATTATTGGGAAGTTTACCGAAGCCCGCGCCCATGTTATCGATCATGTGTTTGGGATTGTCCGTGCCGGGGATCACGCACGTGACTGCCGGGTGACTCAGGATAAACTTTAAAAAGAACTGTCCCCAGCTGTTACAGTCAAATTCTTTCGCATAATCCGGGAGCTCCTTGCCGCGGACCGACCGAAACAACGAACCACCCTCATAGGGCTGGTTGATGATCACGGCCACGCCCTTGTCCTGAGCGAGTGGTAGGATGCGCTCTTCTACCTTTCGGCTGACAATGGAGTAGTTGATCTGGAGAAAGTCCAGCTTCTCCGTTTTCAGGATCTGCTCGATGTTGCTGTAGCTGCTTTCCGTATAGTGGGTGATGCCGAGGTAGCGGATCTTTCCGTCCGCCTTCCAGTTCCGCAGGGTTGTGAGATGCGTTCGCCAGTCCACCAGGTTGTGGATCTGCATGAGGTCGATGGTTTGGCGCTGAAGCAGGCTGAAAGAGCGGTTCATCTGGTCGATGCCGGACTGGCCGCCGCTTGTCCACACCTTGGTGGCGATGAACAGCTTATCGTTGATGCCCAGCTCGGTAGACAGGTCGCCCACCACGCCTTCCGACCGGCCGTACATCGGTGAGCTGTCAATGACGCTGCCCCCTTTCTCCAGCAGGGTTTTGAGGACCTCTTTCAGGGGTGCCCGTTCAGCAGGGGAGGTCCCCACATCAAACGTTTGCCACGTGCCAACCCCCACGATGGGGAGCATTTCTCCGGAGGAAGGGATCTTTCTTTTCATCACCGATGTCTGCGCCGCTGCCAGGCTTTGGAGTGGGGAGAGCCATGGACTGGCCCCCATCGCTGCCAGGTAGCCCAGGGTTTTCCTTCGTTGCATCCAATAAAGTTAATGAACAAATCGGAGGGAAGCGATTACCGGTAGGAGAGAAATTGTTGAAAAATGGGTAGATTTGGTGAGATACGAACTAATTCAACAATCAAATGAGAACCATACCCGTGGTCATTGGACTATTGATAAGTCTGTGGGTTTTTGGACAAAATGAACCTCTTATTTGCCAAGCGGACCACATCTTAGACACCATTTCAATTGATCAACATCACTATATAAGGTTTTACCGAACTGAAAGTATTAAATCACATAACCTGGATTTTGATGAATTTTCCGACTCCATCGTGTGGAGAAGAATGATGATGCAATCCATTGAAGGGAATCGAGCCTTTTATGACGAAGATGACCAGCTACACATAAGAAATAAACATGGATTTTTGACAGTTGAAGGGGATTGGTCTTTCATGGATGAAAAACTGATAGGTGATAGTTCATTAGAGGAAGAGTTATGGAAACTTGTATTACTTGATAGCAAGACAACTGGTTTGATTCTGGCTCACCAACTGTATGCAAGTGATATTGATGCTTATACGATCATCAAGGTAGACGCCCTCTCCAAGCCTCAGGTGATTTTTGATACGGCATTTGTTCTCACCTCTATTTTAGATTTAGATAAAGATGGTTTTACCGAATTCATTGGAAAACATCCTGATTATGGTATTGCTGAGTATGCCAGGAATTTCGTACCGTTTATGGTACTCAAGTATTCAGATTCGTTGTATCTGGAGAATAAATTGACTTATAACTACAACTTGCCTTATAAAAGTTATCGGGAATACCCTGAAAGTTCAATAACACTTTTGACGAAAGAAAGCCTCCTGGAATTATCTAAAGAGGAACTTCGCTTAATGAGAAATGAAATTTTTGCGGATTACGGATATGTTTTTACATCCAGTGAGTTGCAAGCATACTTCTTAAAGAAAAACTGGTATGAGCCCCGTCCAAACCAGGCTATCATCCTTACGGATTGGGAAAAGAAGAATATTGATTTAATCAAGCATATGGAAAGCAGGTAATATGTCTGATTTTATTAATGAAACTATTATACTTATATGATCTTACCGCTTCATACAATAGAATAAGGATAATGAAAAATATTCTCTACATCGGATTTCTTTTAAGTAGTATATTGGTATCTGCTCAGCCTGAAATCATTGAGTCATTCTCAGGCCTCGAGACACTGGAAATTGAGCTTTATAAAGAAGATCTAGAAAAGTTAATAAAATTTGATCCTAGTAATTCAACCATCTTCAACGATAAATTGGACTTACCTTATCAATACCTGGAACAGGGAGATTATGTAGTTTCTGATTTCTCTGTAAGACTTATTGAGACGGTTTTAAATAAAGACTCAGATAAGAAGCATTTCATTACATGGGGACCTATTGACGGACCTGCACATGGGTTTACTATATTCGAATCAGCTCTGCCTCACAAAATAATCGGACAAATTTATAGTAGGCAGATTGTCGTACCTGGAAACGGGTATGTCTATTCGATAGAGCGCGAAAACTATAATTTCTTTGTTAAAAAGAAATACATAATTGAAGCAGATTCGATAAAAGAGGTAAATCAACCATTTTATGGAGTGAATATTGATTCTTATGCCCTAAAGTCTATCACAATTTATCAGGACGAAGAATTAACCAATCCAATTGCCTCAATTCCAAAAAATGGAGCGATTAAGATACTGGTGACAAAAGAGCTTTACGACTATCCCGGGTTGTATTTAGTACAATCCAGCTTTGGACTGGTTGGTTGGGCAAAATTAGAGTCCGATCAGTATAGATCTACAGCTGTAGAAGGACTGTATTATCATGGAGATTGAAGCATAGGTCAGTTTTGTCACTAATTAGATAACCCACTGCATAATATGAAACTTATCAACAAAAACGGATTGAATCAATAACCGGTAGGAGAGAAATTGTTTAAAAATGGGTAGATTTGGTAGGTAGTCACATTCCAAAAGCTTGTTTTATAAGATATGAAACTTCATTTATACTCAAAAGAAATTACGCTATTGGCATTCTTAATACTATCCATCATTTCTTGTAAAGATTCACCCCAATCAAAAAAAATAAAAAATGAAACAAAAAGTCAGCAAGTAGCTAAAGAAAATAATGAAGCGATAAAGCATAAACCCGCTCAAGCTATTGAAGAGGTAAAAAATTATGAGACTATTGAAGAAACCAACGATTGGTATAGTGATGGGGATGACGGATATAAACGATTGAAATTGGCTAGAGTTAATGGAAAGATAGGGTTCCTGAAAGCAAATGAAGAAGAATTATTCCCATGTGTTTTCGATAGTGTGGTTGATGTTAACAATAGTGATTATCGAGGACTCAATGATACCACTGTCCCAATAAATAAAGGGTACTTTACCCGTAGTTATGATGATAACCGATACGCAAAAGTCAAGAAAGATGGCAAATGGGGACTCATTACCATAGACGGGAAACTAGCGATTACATTTATGTATGATGATATATATGATTTTGATTATACCAAAACGAGTAGAATGGAAGGTCCTTATGTTGATTTCTGGGATTATAGTGGAAAGGTAGCAGTTGTTAAGAAGGGTGACAAATGGGGACTTATTAACACCCAAGGTGAGGTAATAGCGAATTTTGTTTATGATCAGTTTTTTATACCAGATGTACATTTATTTTATGAAAATAGAGCAGCTGCAAAAAAAGATGGGAAATGGGGGTTCCTAAACGAGAAAGGTAGTCCTATTACTTCTTTTATTTATGATACAATAGGAAGTAATTATTTAGAATCTCCAATGGAGATAGAAACATTTAAAGGAGGTTTGGCAGTTGTAAAAAAAGATGGGAAAGTTGGTGCAATTGATATAAATGGGAAGGAAAAAATACCCTTTATTTATGATTACATTTCGAATTTCAAACATCAATCAACTATTGCGAAAATGGAAGAGGGATGGGGTTATATCAATAAAAATGGGGAAGAAATTATTCCTTTAATTTATGATGAAATAAAATGGTTTGAGAATGGCTTATGTCCTGCCAGAAAGGATCTTTTATGGGGCTTTCTGAATGAGGTTGGAGAGGTGGTTGTACCCATGGATTATGAAGATATTCTTGTCTCAAACCAAGTTTCTGTAGGCGGTGGGTTATGGTATCTTTCCCAAGATGGATTTTACGCAGTTATGAAAAACGGTAAATGGGGTCTTATTGATAAAGCAAATAATGTTGTGACTAACTTTAAATATGATTCGATCAAATTTACTTCAAGTGGCTTGGACGAATGGAGTTATTTTTCAGAGGGGTATTTAACTGTTCGAATTGGGGAATTCTGGAGTGTTATAAATAAAGATGGCGTAAATCATATTCCTTTTGAATATGATGATGTGGAAATTTGGTCAGAAGGGAATATTTGCATCAAAAAGAATGGGAAGTGGGGGCTTTTGGATAGTTTAGGAAGACAACTTGTTAGCATTGAACATGGACATGCGAAGGATGCGGGAAACTACATTTACAAACGAGCGGCAAATAAGCTTTAGGTCGGTATTGTCACAGTTTTGTCACCGATATTAAGCTTAGGTTAGATGTGTTAATTAACTTTTATCCTTCTTCACAAACTTTGTTTTATTCAGCCTGCGTTTGATGTCTTTATCAGGCAGAAAACTCATTCTGACCCCCGTGATATCGCGGCTGGTTATCTTGTCCGGGTTGGTCTTGCCTTCACTGCTGGCATGCAGGTTAAAGGTGCCAAAGCCATCGAGTCGGACGGTTCTGCCATCCTGGAGCAGATCGGGGATCAGCTCAATCATGGCATGGATTACCCCCATCACATCGGCACTGGTCAGGGTAGATCGATCAGAGATCATGTAACACAGCATGCGCAGATCTGTGATTCTGCGGTCTGTGAGTACCGGGTAGTATTTAGGTGCAGCGTCCGGGGAAAGCCCGGGCTTTTTCATGGCTATGGTATATGTTACGGGCATGACACTTTCTTTTAATGGTTATGTAAGCACATATTGGGTTCAATCCTACTGTGGTTTTAATAAAATGATATATATCATTTTGTAATATGCTATATATCTAAATATAAAAAGATATATATTAAAATGCAAAATCCTATATATCATTTTACTGGAATGTAAGCAGGTTTAACCTTGTTTAAGGCTTTGTTGAAGGTAATAGGTAGTTAGGTTGGAGGTAAATTGTAAGCAAGTAATGAAAGGAGAGGGCTTATAAGCCCATGTTGGTATTTTCACCAACATGATTCCGGACATTAATTTTTTCGTTGGTGAAAACACCAACGAAGGCTTAAGTGGTTAAACTTTGCCCATTAACCTGAGCAGTTCCATATAGAAGAAACAAGAAAAGTATATATTTCATATAGACTATAGGTATGATGTGTATGTAAGGCTGTGGGGTGGAAATTAATAAAATCTTCTTTGACTCACAACGTAACTATATTTATAGCGCCATGTTGGTATTTTCACCAATAGAAAAGGTTAAAATATCCTCTATATAATACAGTTTTTTGGAATGTTTCAAAATATCAATTCATAATGTGGACGACAACATCGCTCTGGTTTGAAATTGCCATTGTGAGCATTATTTATGCTTTGGGCAATATATTGATGGGGCACTTCGAGGAACGAACTCCGAAGATCAGAAGGGTAGGGAAGTACCTTTTAACGCTGGTAATCATTTGTGGGTTATCTATTCTGTTCGGTAGGACTGTTTCTATGATTTGCCTTGTGGCTCTTGTTATACCTGTCATTTACGTTCACGGTTATTACTTACCCAGGAAAAAAGGAATCAACGGATGGACCGGGGAGCCAAAAAAGAAATACTATGAATTCCGGAAATGGGATACGGATATATTTTCTGAAGGATAGACTGGTTTTGTCACCAGCATTAAGCTTTATTCGAGCAGAGCATTTACCATTAATAAATAATGCGCACCAACGTGCGCATTATTTATTTACCCGGAGCAAAGATGCTTCTCAATTGATCGATGATCTGCCCATTGCCGGAAACCGTGATTTCTCCGATCTTATCGGCAATTTTTTCGACATATTCCATCTCTTTCAATTTGAAGAGCATGTCATTTTCCTCCATCAATTTGGCAGTGTTCAACAAGCTCCTTGTTGAAGCAGTTTCCTCCCTTCGGGTGATCACGTTTGCCTGAGCTTGTTTTTGGGCAATCAATACCTGGTTCATGATCTCCTTCATGTCACCAGGCAAAATGATATCCCTCACTCCGCATCCTTTGATCGCTACCCCCAACTCGGCTGCTTTGTCCTCAAGGGCTTCTTTCACATAAGCAGAGATAGATTCTTTGTTTTCCAACAGTTCATCTAAAGTCAATCGTCCAATGTATTCCCTCAATGCAAACTGCATGAAGATGTACAATTGCTTTTCGTAATCCTTGTTGTCCACCAAAGCTTTTTCAATACCCACTACTTTGTATTGTGTGTAGAAGTTGATCCTTAAAGTGGCCTTATCTCTGGTCAAAATTTCCTGACCAGAGATCTCCAATTGCAACTGCCTCATATCTGCCTTTCTTACCAAAAGCTCCTGAGCATTTTTCCAGAAGTAGTAGTCTCCGGGACCAACGATCCTGTCGACTTTACCATCTACGAAAAGCACCCCTTTTTCGTAAGACTCTACAGAGAGCAACCTGACATATGGGACTAACTCCCGCCTTTTGATGACCAATAAGTCCACCGCCTCGGTGATTTCGATTTTACTCAAATCCACCTTGACGAATGAGTACTCAATCAATCCTTTCCAGAAAGCATGCTTACCCGGAACAAGGACCGCCTTGAAGTTGCCTGCTTCGTATTGAAGTACCAACTCATTGTCGCTTACTTCAACCACCACAAGATGTTCTGCCAATTTCTCATCCCTCAAAAGCACATTTAAGTCGATTGAAGGATAGAATGGCTTTGTCAGGTCGTACTGTACGACTTTTTCATTCGGAAAGATCCAGTGTAATCCTTCGGTGATTACCCTTTTGTAGTCACCTGAAGCTCTGAAAACCAAACCGATTTTTCCTGCATTGATTCTGATCCTTTGCATCGTTTTTATATTTAGTTAAAAAAAATACCTGTCTAAAAGAAAGCAGTCAGCATCCAGCCGTCTGATATTCGAGGAATGAACAATGAGTAAATTCCTGGCTACGATGTTTTGTCGCAGGGACTCCTTTTCCTCAATGATCGTGCGGACCATTGATTCCTATTTGTTGCTGCGATAAAAGACCTGAACCCATCCTAAACTTCAATCTGTTCATTCAGTCTCCTGCCAAACCGCACCGGGAGTCCAAAGACCCCACACGCAGGCTGGATGCCTTCTGCTTTCAAAGTGCGCCAGTTTTTAGAAGCCTGGCTACTTCGTGTTGGATTTACAGTCCATATCTCACAGTACGAGTGTGATGCTCTACCACTGAGCTACATCATCAAATGATGACGGGAATCGAACCCGCGCGTTCATGCTTGCTTTGCCAACTAAGCTACCTTGAACCTAAATCAAGAGAGGGAATCGAACCCTCGCTACAGCATTGGTGGGAAACTTTTATCCGGTAACGAGCAGCATATCCACCAACCAGTGGACTCTATGGTGCCATACAGAAACACTCATCAGGGTCTCATTACCTTCTTCATTCCCTCGCTTCTCATCTAGAGAAGATCTTTTGCCCGAAAGCAATATCATTAATCAAAGAACTGTGCATCCATCGTGTCTTTTCAAACGATGGATATATTATGAGGAAGAAGCTTGGTCGACCCACAGCAGTGAACCACCCAGCACTCCTGGGATATTACCCATAGAGCTATTCTTCCTGATGTCGCCTATTCTGAAACTTTTCTGATCAGTCAGGACAACCACCCCTCTACCTAGAGCTTTTTCAAACATTGCCAGACAAACGGAATCTGACTTATGGCCTTCAACCACTCTCTAAGTCTCAGGCACCCGTTTTGCGCCTTTTTCAGGTTGCGGTACCATGGAGACTCGAACTCCAGTCTTCGCATAGACAGTGCGGTATTCTACCTCTGAACTATGGTACCTTGTGAAACCGATACTGGAGTCGAACCGGTACCTTTGGGGCCAAATCCCAATATCCTACCCTTGGACCAATCGGTTAATCGTAAACCGTTTTCCAAAAAGGGCACAAAAAAACCCTGACCGATAAGGCCAGGGTTCCAGGGTGATATTTTGAACTCCTATACCAAATCGTACGGATACATCTGTAGTTGATTACTTGTCTGCCTGCCTGCAGGTAGCGTAAAATCCAGACTCATGCGGACATACTTCTCCCATTGACAGATGTGTGAAAACCAAATAATATTCTGTATATGTATCATATCACAAAATTTCTTAAAATTCTGATGCAATAAAAAAACCCAGGCCTTTCGACCTGGGTTTTGAATATCTTTATCATTAAAGTAATCAATCTTTTCCAGGCCAACCCATTTCTATACAATCAAATGACAGTATTTCTGTCTCCCGATCGCTTTTAATATTTAACATGTGTTGTCTCATTGCTTTAATTTTTGCTTTGCAAGTATCGGATAAATATTTTTTATAACAAAATTTTATTTTGTATTTTTTTAATTGCTAGTTTTGCAAACACAATTAGAAATCGAATGAAAAAATGTAGTTACACACTAAATCTTCTTCGATCGGGCCATTCTCATCAAGGTATGTGATATACACCCGATCAGACGGGATCGGGGATACCTCCAAATATTTCCTATCATAGCTTTCAGGTACAGGACTCAATCCTGTTTTATTAATCTTCAGTTTATATAAAACGGAACGGAAAGGTTCCATAATGGTATACCTATGGCATTCAATTTGGCCGATCAATATTATGTGAAAGCATTGGAAGTATATGACTATGATTTGGAAGAAGTGATCATAAATCTCAATTATGCGTTAAGCTACGATCCTGATCATTCGGGAGCAAATGAGTTGATGGGAAGGATTTATATGGATCAGTTCAGGCAGTTTGACAAAGCAAGGATTTATTTGGAAGAAGCTATTGCTTCAGACATGAACAACATCCGGGCTTGTGAGAGCTTAGCTCAACTTTTTATTTGCATTAGGAAATTTCCTGCTGCTCTAAAGTTGATTGACTATTCAATCACCATTTCAGGTGCCCGTCGTGATCAATGGCTAAGGTTGAAATCGTTAGTCTTTGAGATGAAGAAAGAATATAGTCAGACATTAGCAATTCTTGAACAGGCAAAAGAAGAGTGTGTATGTTCAGACTATACTTCCTTCCTCAATGATGAGATCAGGCGTGTTAAAAACAAGTTGAGGGATTCTCAAATCGTAAAGTATACATTCAATTGAAGCAGGGCCTAATTTTTGGTCCTGTTTTATTTCCGCTGATGGCCAAAGTGGATCACTGCAAATTTCATCTACTCAAAAGCCATTCTGCTCAAGACAAAGACGAAAAGAAATGCACAATCAAAGATTCCCTTTCCTATCTTTAGGTAGAACCTACTCATAGTGTAATCCTAAACGCCAGCGGGAATGAAAAGAACTGAAAATTGGAAGGAAACCTATCAGCGGTTGACGAAAGCCGACAAAGAAAAGCATCTTGAAGCAAGCGAACTGGAGGAGCTTGGTCTTGCGGCTTATATGATTGGCCTCGATGATGAATCCTACCGGTTTTTTGAGCAGGCGCATGCCGTCCATTTGGAACGGGAAAACATCAAGCAGGCAGCCCGGTGTGCTTTCTGGCTGGGTCTTATCCATATGAACTTAGGTGAGATGGCTCGCAGCAGTGGCTGGATGTCGAAGGGAGAAAGACTGCTGACTGAAAACGGTAATGAAGGGCCTGAAAGCGGGCTGTTCCTGATCCCCGCCGCATTGGGTGCCTTGCATCGAGGGGAAGCGGACAAAGCACTTGAAAATTTTGAAATAGCTGTCTCAATTGGTGAAGAGTTTGCCGATGCAGACCTGATAGTGCTTGCCCGGCTGGGACAAGGACAGGCGTTGATTCAATTAGGGGATGTAACCAGGGGGGTGAAGCTGCTCGATGAAGCCATGGTGAACATTGAAACCGACGAAGTATACCCTATTGTAGTTGGGATTGGCTATTGTGCAGTGATAGAAATGTGCAGAAGAGTTTGGGACCTGCGAAGAGCAAAGGAATGGACTACAGCACTGAAAAAATGGTGTGATAGTCAGCCGGAGATCGTTCCATTTCGTGGACAATGTCTGGTCCGCAGGGCTGAGATCCTTCAATTTCATGGTGACTGGGACTATGCGCTCGAGCAAACCAATGAAGCTTGTGATTTGCTCACAAGACCACCCGGAGAACCAGCTGCCGGAGAAGCTTTTTACCGAAAGGCAGAATTATGTCGTATCCTGGGCGATTTCGATGCAGCAGCATCTTGCTACCAGGAAGCTTCTAAGCTGGGAAGAAATCCTCAGCCCGGCCTTTCGTTGCTTCGGTTGGCCCAGGGGCAACTGGGTGCTGCTGTGACTTCTATCAGGAATACCCTGCGAGAATCAAAGGACCCCAAAAGGCTCGCTGAATTACTTCCCGGAGCAATTGCAATATTGGTTGCAGGAAACCATCTGGAGGAAGCCACCCAGGCCGTAAAAAAGTTAAATAATATAGCCAAAGGTTTTGACTCGCTTTATCTGCAGGCCATCAGTATTCATTGCCAGGGTGCGGTATTTTTTGCTAAAGGGAATTTTCAATTTTCGCTAGACCAATTGCAGAAAGCACTGAAAATATGGAATTGGCTGCATCTACCTTACGAGTCCGCATTAACCAGTGAGCTGAAAGGGCGGGTATACCGGGAATTGAATGATCAGGACAATTCCGATGCTGAGCTATTGGCCGCTCAATGGAATTTTGAACAACTCAAGGCAGCTCCTGATTATGAGCGAGTCAGCCAATTATTAAGCAAAAAGAAGAAGCAGGAAACTCATGGACTGACCCTCCGGGAGGTGCAGGTACTGAAACTTCTGGCATCCGGAAAGTCAAATCGATTCATTGGAGATGAACTGTTTATCAGTGAGCGTACAGTCGATCGCCATGTGAGCAACATATACCAAAAACTTCGTGTGACCACCCGGGTAGAGGCTGCTGCCTTTGCTCTCAAGCACAACCTGTTGGACTGAGCGACTGTCTTCCTTAACAGGCACCAGATAGCAGTGATGGGTAGAAATACCCATTTTTTCATTTACATGGAATTGGGTAATCACCCCGATGCGAAGCGATTTGGTATGCCATAATTTTACACCTCTTACCACGCTTAATGTGAAATAAAATAGCAATAACATGAAAACGCTGATAACGATCTGCTTTGTTATATCCATTACCCTGAATGGATACAGTCAAAATGATGTGGGCGATAAAAACAGACCACCTATCATTGATATGCACATGCACACGGGACTCCCGCATGAGGTACCGGAAGGTATACCATCAATCTGCCGGCCTTCCCCCTGCGAAGGAGATGGAGCAGCAACAGTCAACTCCGAAGCGCTCATGAAGAAGACCTTAGCAGCCATGAATCGATACAATATTGTGAAGGCTTTTCTTAGTGGTGTTGACTTTGATGCGGTTCAGACATGGACGGAGAATGATCCCGATCGATTTATCCCTGCCCCATTTATCCTGGAGGCAGGAACCGAAGCGCTGGCCGAACTAAAGCCGATGTATGAATCTGGAGCCTTTAAGGGAATGGGTGAAATAGGTACACAACTCCATGGAACGCCCCCCAATGACCCATCCCTGGAGCCCTATTTCAAATTGGCCGAGGAGCTGGACCTTCCGGTCCTTATCCATACCCTGGGTATCGGACCCTATATGCCTCATTTTAGTTCTGCAGCCGGTAGTCCGTTGTTGTTAGAGGATGTGTTGGTTAGACATCCTGACCTCAGACTTTTTGTGGAGAATGCGGGGTATCCTTTTCGGGATGAAATGATTGCTGTGATGTATCAGTATCCTCAGCTCTATGTGGATGTATCTACCATCACCTGGGTGATCCCGCGGACAGCCTTTTATGATTACCTGGAAGCGCTGGTACGGGCGGGCCTGGGCAAACGCATCATGTTTGGCTCTGACCAGATGGTGTGGCCTGAGAAGATTGGGGAAGCTATTGAATCCATTGAACAAGCGCCTTTTTTAACTGAAGATCAAAAAAGAGATATTTTCTATAACAATGCCGCGCGATTTCTGAGGTTGGAAAACACTGGCAATAATCCGGTGACGCTTTCAAAGAAGCTACATGATTAGGTTTTAAAGTAACGATTGGATGCACTTTCGTACTACTACAAGGTTACTTTCATATCTTTAACCGAAATCAGACCGGTTTAAGATTGAGGAGCATTGTATTGTCATTGTTATGGGTTATTTCAAGTGCCTGTTGCTCCAATCAACAGAAGCCAGAAAAGGAATTCTTGCCTGGCAACAGGCAGACTCGCCAGGATTCCACCACCCCAGGAGTTGTCTATTTCTCTCTCGACCATGGGCAAAACTGGGTCAACGCAAGTAAAGGTTTACCACAAAAGGTGACCATTGGTCTGGGCGGGGTATCTGTTTCCAGGGATTGGCTGGGATTGGTTACCAAAGAGTATGGTGTTTATGTCTATGATTTCAAGGATAGCCTTTGGCTAAACATACCAGCAGATTCTGCCATGATTGCGAGTAATATTGGGGCTATGGCTTTTCATAACAAGGGTATCTTTGTGGGGTCACAGCATGGAGGTGTCTTCTATTCAGATGACCAGGGGGAATCCTGGACCGAGAGAAATGCAGGATTAGGGAATTTGACCATAAGACGATTTGCTGAGATACATGCCAGGCTGTATGTAGGAACAAACCATGGCTTGTATGTTTACAATGACGCTACAGCACGTTGGGAGCTGGAATATGGGCAACCGGCTATGCAGGTAAATGGCATGACTGGATCATCAAATGGAAACCTATACATAGCCACTAATCTGGGGGCCTTTGTATCAAAGAGAAACATAAATGGCTGGGAGAAAATAATAGATGGTCTGTCCTTACATAACATTGGCTCGGTTGGCCAGGCCATTTATGCTTTGACCTACAATGAGTTGTTTGTATCCACGGATGGTGGCACTACCTGGGAAAGTGCGCAACAAGGATTGCCAAAAGAGTTGTACACCTTCAATGTGGTTGGGCATAAAAGCCTGGTATTTGCCGGACAATGGGATGGAATTTATAAGAAAAGTATTTTTGAAAACAGCTGGAGGTATTCAGGAGATGGGTTGCCGACAAAGTTTGCCGCCACAAATCTCACAGCTTACAATGATCTTTTGGTGGTTACAACTTCTGAGAGGGGGTTGCGAAGAGGAATGACCATTGAGAAGTAGGTTACTCAGTCAATCGTCGCTTCCCATAATTGATTCGACTACTAATAATTAGCAACTTTCCTTTTGCGATATTTAATCAAAGTGGTTGATCCATTTCTCAATATGGTGATAATCCAATTTCAATCTCTAAATTCATCACCCGATTGGAAAGATCTTTTCCCCTTTATATAATTTTACCGTGTGATCCGGTATTTCCGAAATAGCATGTTTGTACGTATCCTTTGGGGAGCCATGGCGATATATCTATTCAATATCAGCGTGGATACTGCTGATCCGGATCCTGTCCATGTGGCTGAAGACCTCACCATCAATGATCAGGAAAGTATAGTGGAGCTTGTGGTAGAGCAGTTACTGGGATTCGAAAATGCCATCAGTGAACACGATGATCCTGATACAGAAAACAACCAAAAGAACAGTCTAACCAAATTAGACTTGTTTGGGCAATTGAGGGTAATTTCCAAACTTCCCACCATACCCATTTGGCTTAAAAAGGAATTGTTTCCAGAGTTTACAGAAGCACTTGCCGCAGGTCATTCACAACTGAATACCCCACCGCCCAGGATTTGATTTCAACTGCACATCTGACAAGGTCCTCACCTCGGGACTATTACTCAATTATTAAATCAAATCTCAATGAACATTCAATGCACACTGATGCCAGTTTTACTATTGGCACCTGTAATTTCATACGCTCAGATTTCAAATACAGAAAAAGACAGTTTATACATTCATCAGGTAGAGGATCACAACGAACCGGACAAAGTTCTCCATGCCGAACCCCTTTATATCGACCTGATCCGTGACCTGGGGGCACGCAAAGGAGAAAAGGAATGGAATGTTGGACTGGGCCTGACAGATAATCTAAAGTTTGATTCCTATGAAGCCCTTATTGAATACGAATGGGCTCCAGTAGACAGGTTAGGATTGGAAGTGGAGCTGCCATTCACCTTTTATTCAGCGCTCAATGGTACAGAGCGGGACTCCTTACCCTCCAACAAACTCAATAGCTTAAAGGCTGCATTTCAATGGTCATTTTTTGTCAATGAATCTATGGCCACTTCCATGGCTTTAGGATATATAAACGAGTTTGAACTATCTGATTTCAATTCCTTTGGCAGTCCAATGGTCACTGGGAATGTGTACAATCCATTTCTTGTGGTAGCAAAACGATGGGGTAATAACTTTCATTCCCTCATCTACACTGGACCTAGAGTCGAACAGATATATGAAGCGCGTGAGGTACATTTTTCATATGAAATGAACACGAGTTTTCATTATATGATCCCCGGAACGCGTAATTTCCTGGGGGTGGAGTTCAATAAATCTTTTCATGAAGATGATTTTGATCTTACGATACGTCCGCAGATGCGGTTGGGAATTGCTGATAACCTGTTAGTCGGAATTGTTGCGGGTATTCCTGTGAGTCGTGAAGATCAAAGGATCAGTTCGTTTGCCAGGTTGATTTGGGAGCCCGGTCATGACGCTCATTAATTGCTTTAATGAAATGTGGAGAGTAACATCTCCACGTTTCTTTTTCCGAGCGGGTTAAATTTCCTTTCAGCTGTTAGGCTCATTACAGCCAGTACATTTCTTTAAGTATTACTTTAAATTATTACATCTTGTTTTGAAACTATCCGCAAAAGGAACCTGTTGCTCTTTTTTTCATGAAAGATTCCCTGCATCAAATGTGAGGTTGAACACATTCATGGGAATGAAGAGGAACTAAAAAAATAAATCAAGATTATGACAGAAAACCAGTATCCAAGATCATTTTCCCATATTGGGATTACAGTGCCAGACATACACAAAGCAGTAGAATTTTATTCTGAAGTGATGGGCTGGTACCTCATTATGAAGCCATCCGTTGTTAAAAAAGAAAGGGAAACGGCCATCGGGCAGATGTGCATCGATGTATTCGGGGAAGACTGGGAGCAGTTTGAGATTGCACACATGTCGACTTCCGATGGGATAGGAGTAGAGCTATTCTGTTTCCCACACGGTATCAAGGAAGCACCGGAGTTCAATCCATTCAATACCGGACTGTTTCATTTTTGCGTTCAGGATCCTGATATTGAGGGGCTGACCCAAAAGATTGTTAGTCATGGTGGAAAACAGCGTATGCCAATTCGAGAATATTACCCCAATGAGAAGCCCTATAAGATGGTCTATGTAGAGGACCCTTTCGGCATTGTATTTGAAATCTATACCCATAGCTATGAGTTGACGTACTCATCGGGTGCCTACCAGGATTGATAAAACAGACCAGATTCACGGTCTGACTACGTCTAGTACCACCAATTCTGTGTGTTGGGAAATTTCATTTCCTATCAAGTTGATTATTGGCTAACTTATATTATCATTCCAGTGCAAGGATTAAATGAATGCCCAACAGATCATCGATTGGCTGCTTAAAGGTGATGTCTCGATTCAATATCAGGTCCACCGCGATCTGCTGGAGCGTGACAGGCCGGAGCTCCGGGCAAGGATCACTGAGGAAGGGTGGGGTAAACGGTATTTATCCAAACGCAAGTCCGATGGTCATTGGGGTGATAGATTTTACCAACCCAAGTGGACCTCTACACATTATACCCTGCTGGACCTGCGCAACCTTTGTCTGGATCCTCATCATGAGTTAGTACAAAGGTCTATCGAGCGGGTACTGGATGCCGGGAAGGCCGAGGATGGAGGGATTCCTTTGGGGCCCTCCACCATGAAGCACAGCGATATCTGCGTGAATGGTATGTTCTTAAACTATGCTTCTTATTTTATGACAGAAGAGGAGCGGCTCCATTCGGTGGTGGACAGCATCCTGTATGAAGTGATGCCTGATGGGGGCTACAATTGCATGAGCGTGCGCAGTGGTGCCAGGCACAGTTCTTTGCATTCTACTCTGTCTGTACTGGAAGGGTTGTATGAATTTCAAAAAACCGGAAGTCACTACCGAAGCCAGGACCTTGAAAAGGCAAGGAAAGATGCTGAAGAATTCATCCTGATTCATCAGCTCTTTTTAAGTGACAGAACAGGGGAGATCATCAGGAAGGAGTTTTTGAATATGCCTTATCCTCCCCGGTGGAAATACAACGTGCTGCGGGCCATGGATTATTTTCAATATGCAAAAGCTCAATGGGATTCCCGGATGGAACCAGCCGTTGATGTGATTTTCCAAAAAAGAAGTAAAGATGGTACCTGGCACATCAATGCACCCCATCCCGGAGAAGTACATTTCACCATGGAGCAGGCGGGTGAGGCCAGCAGATGGAATACATTGCGGGCATTGAGGATATTGAAAAACTATGCGGTTGATTGAAACAGATTTTTATGTACCACATAAGATTGAAACCATGAAAACAGACTACAAACCCGAAGGATACAATTCAGTCTCACCTTATTTCGTGGTGGATGGAGCAGGTAAGCTCATGAGTTTACTTGTAAAAATTTTTGATGCGGAGGCCCTCCGGAAATATGATATGCCGGATGGTACCATTATGCATGCGGAGCTGAGGATTGACGATTCAATTCTGATGTTTGGTGATTCTTCCGCTCAATTCCCTCCAAATCAGCTGCTTACCCATATCTATGTGCCGGATGTTGACCAGACATTTAAAAATGCGATGGACCTCGGTTGCGAACCCCTCGAAATTTCGACCATAAAAGAAGGAGATCCTGACCGCAGGGGTAGTTTCCGGGATTTTGCCGGAAATGTATGGGCTGTTGGGACTCAACAAATTAAATGAGGATGGCATAGGGCCCAGTGGGGAAAAGGTGGCTGTTGTTCTCTGATTTAGGCAAATGGAGCTTTTCTACTCAATTCATTTTTATCAGATACTTTTATAGAAATTTTTAGCGTATAGAGACTATGGTTTAATCAATTTGGATATCAGCTGTATAAACATATCGCAAATTATCAATTCCATCACTTCAAAGGAAAACACTGAAAGTTTCGCTGTTTGCTGGATAAAAGATGAGGTCAATGGTATTGAAATAGACCGTGTACTATATCGCAATGTCTCCAACTCAATTTTTTTCCTTAATCCCAAACATCAGTGGAAGATATATCGGAATGGTAGTGCTACCTCTTCAGGGTACATCTTGTATCTGGGTAATGAAATTTTAAATGATCCAATGCTTAGTAACCTGCATATCAACAAAGTAAGGTTGTTTAATACTGAGGAAATACCCGTGTTTAAACTTAGTCCCGGAATAGAAAAAAGGACCCAGTCTATTCTGGAAATGATTGATGAGCTTTTGGGATCACAACTCAATCATAAAGAGGATGCTATACTGTCATTATTGAATGCATTTTTTGTGTATTGCGACGGACAGTGTAACATAAGGTCTATTGTTTCAAATAATAATTCAAAAACAAATGTGGTGTATGAGTTTAAAAAACTTGTTGACAAACATTTTTTTGAATACCATGAGGTAGCTGATTATGCAAACTTGCTCCATATCAGTCCAAAATACCTGAACGAATGTGTGAAAGAGGTTCTGTGTGTGAGTTCAAAAAGTATCATCGTTGAGCAGTTGCTTATAAGGTCGAGACATGCATTAAAATTTTCCAATAAGACGATAAAGGAGATCAGTTTTGAACTGGGTTTTTCCTCTCCGGATTATTTTAGTTATTTCTTCAAAACACATACGGGTATCACACCTTCTACTCTCAGAAACAGTTGATATATCCCAAATTCTATGGATTTACCGTGATTTTCGCATTTCCACGCTTGGTTGACCCGCCTAACTTGCAGGAAAATTACAAATCATGGATAGGAAAAAATTTATAAAAACTTCGGGGCTGGGCTTTGGTCTTGCACTAATCCCTGCAATGACAGTAGGCCAAACAGGCAGTGTAGTTTCAGGTTCAAATCCGGATATCAAGTCTAAAATTGTGCGGGATGATGAAGGCAATGTTCTGAATGTCATTGGAGATATTCAGACGCATAAACTCGTTGGAAATGACACCGGGAATCAATTGGTGGAATGGGTGGATGATGTAGAGCCGGGCGTGGGTATACCACCACATATACATACCAAAGAGGACGAAATATTTAGAGTAATTAAGGGGGAGGTCGAAATAATGGTCGATGGAAAGGCAACTATTTTGAAAGCAGGTGACGTGGCGTTTGCTCCTAAAAATATTCCACATGCCTGGAAGGTTGTCGGTACTGAAAAAGCTAAAATGATCACTTCTGCTTTTCCGGCAGGTATAGAAAACATGTTTAAGGAATTGGCAAAGCTTTCTGACGGACCACCGGATTTTGAAAAGGTAGCGCAAATCTGTGGAAAGCACGGGATCAGCTTTGTTTAGAAGTCTGCTGGCATAATCAAAAGCATGAAGAGTGCTTTGATTATGCCCTTGATTCTTAGATTGTGTATTGAATATTTACAGGAGGTAGTGAAAATAATCTGCTGTCGAAGTAACCCAACTACTTCTTGATCACCTGGAAGGTCTTCACATGTTGCCCGTCCTTCACTTTGACAAGATATACGCCAACTGGTCCATTTCCAAGATCAATTTGTAACCCATCCTCTTCTATGATGGAAAAAGGTACCTGCTGCCCAAGGATGTTGAAAACGGAGAAAGCCACACCTTCGGACGCTACACCGGAGATATTAAAGACACGATTGGATGGATTAGGGAAGATCTTAATGTCATTGATAAACTGTATTTCAATCATCTTTACTGGTGAGTAACTAAATTGCCCATCATAATCCGTTTGTTTCAGTCTGTAATAGACCAGTCCCCGGATGGGTTGATCATCCACCGCCTGGTATGATTGCATTTGGTTAGTGGTACCTGCTCCGTCCAGCTTCAGGATAGGTATCCAATTGTTGCCATCTCCAGATCTTTCAAGGGTAAAGAAATCGTTGTTCAATTCGGTAACGGTCGTCCAATTAGCCACCACCTTTTCTCCTTCCTGGAAGACCTCAAATTCGAGCAATTCGATAGGGAGTGGGATGGAAACATCTGTATTGCCCAGAGTGATTAGATCACCATCCTGTAGGTTGACGTTTGAAAAGACAGCAATGCCATTGGAAACAGATCCTTCAATGGGTGTGACATCATTGTCGGCAAATCCATCCCCGTCACGGTCGATGAGCAATCTTAGGTTGGACCCCAGGGGATTTCCTCCCACAGAACTAAAATCAAATGAAAGTGAGACTGTACCTACATCACCACTGTTTTCGGAGACTCCCCATACCCTTGACAGTCTTTGCTGAATTACAGTTCCGTCCACATCACCGGTTGTGGTAGAATTGATCGCTGTATTGTCATGACCCCACATCAGGAATTCTCCATTGTCCAGGTCATTGGGGTTCCACATTCTCAATATTCCGGTGCCCTGAGCATCTTTATGGTTAGAGCCATCAGCAGCCTGTCCGATCCCTGCTACTTCAAAATCGTAATCACCATTGGCGCTGTTGTCCATGGTGTATACGTCGTTTGAAAAGGCAGGGGCAGCGTCATTGTGGTATTTAGCATCGAGATAGTTTTCGATGATGATTCGTTTTGCATCATTGACTAAACCACTAAAGACCATCATTTCAGCAATATCTCCAGAAAAAGGAAGAGACAACCCTGCACCAACGTCTCCCACTTGCATGTTACTGGCGGTTCCAGCAGCCGAATGATTGGATGTAAAAGTAAGTACTGATGTGCCGTTAGTAAATACTTCAGAGCCTGAAGCAGCATCTTCATCAAAGATTACAGAGGTGATTACAGAGGCTGAATTCGGAAATAATGTAATTGCATCTACACAAGCAGTTCCATTAGTCACTGAGTAATCACAGCTACCAACATTGGCTGATGTGAGGGCTCTATCAAAACCCCCATCGCTTTCACCCCAAACAGAACCTTTATATGTAGAATTGTCTGGTACATAAATCGAAATAATCGTGAGGTCAGGATATGTACTTTCACTAATATCCAGATTGGTCTGGATAAAATCACCAGTCCCATCAAAGGTGATAACGGATTGTCCATTGAGTGAGCTGGTGGTTAATGCCGGATCACCATTGACAGTGTTTGTTACACTATTTCCTGATAGATCGGTCCATGCGGTGATCGGACTCGATCCGGTAACTCCATTATTGGCATCGATCCAATACTCAAGTGATGAGGTTCCATCCGTAGTTCCTACACCTCCGGGACCTGAATTGCCATTGGAGAAACCTCCAGTACCTGAGCCTGTAGATCCACCCGTACAGTTTGTGTTACATGTTATATCAAAACCATCACATATCTGATTAAACCGGGAAGTCCCCGGGTTGAACCAGTTGATGATCGGATTAGGTCCGCCATTACCGATCTCAACCGTTCCAGCTCCACACAATTGAGCATCTGTATGGTCAATGTAGATGTCGTCAGCTGTGGTTGATGTATTATCAATGATTGTGTAACTATTTCCGGAAAGGATGAGGTCATCTAATGAACTTCCGAAGGTAGCTGTAGAAGACACTTCCAGATATCCGAGGTTGATGATATCTTCAGTGGCAGTGAAGGACCCTCCATTTTCGATGAGTGTATATCCTGCTAACATGATTTCTTCACTTGAACTCAGGCTACCTCCATCGGCAATTATTAAGTCACCGGTATGGTAAAACATCTGATCCCCTGACCCGGTAAAAGGACCTACATTGCTCAATCCCAGTCCATCAGGTGAAACAGAACAGGGGTCATTGTCGGTTACATCATCAATGGTGATGGAGTGCCCATTCTGGATCACCACATCGTTGTCCCTTCCGGGGTAGACTCCATCCGGTACAGCACCACTAGAGCCATCCGGGGTGTAGGACCAGACGGCACTGGATTCCCAGTCACCGGAGCCGATAGAATAAAAAGTGCTTTTCTGAAGCCCATCATCCGCATTTTCGAAAGTGACAATTTGCCAGGGGGCTACAGCAGTCGAGCTGGTGCCGACAGCTCTGTTGATTTGCAATGTGGTTGAACTGGCCAGTCGATAAGTGAACCAACCATGCCCGGTATTGTCGCTGGAATTATGACTTGTGCTTCCCTGTCTACCAAAATTACCTGGTGGAAATACAGCTGATGACGCTGCTGTCGTGAGTCCAGTAACAGTTTGACTTGTTGTTCCCGAAGTAAAGCTTGCCGATCCCCTGGCCATTGTGGTCTGGTCAGTAAACTCTACCACATAAGTTACAAAATTGCAGGTTATTCCACTGGTGTTTCTAGTATAGGTGACCTGGTTTGTGGCTGTAAGGGCAGTTCTGGGTAAATCTGATGCATTGGCGTCACCACTGAACAAGTGATTTGAGATCACCATGGTTTTACTCATGTCAACCGCTGTGGGAATTGTTGAAGTCAGCGACGTCCCGGTCAGGGAACCTGTCAGTTTTTGTACAGAGGCTCCCTGGTATTCTATCACCTGCCAATAGGCCATGTCATGGTCTCCGGCCAGGGTTCCACTCAGTAATCTAAGGTTTGTTTCGGAAGTTAAATTTCCTGTGAGACCATCATCGGTGCCTAAATTGGAACCGTCATTTCGTCCGGAAAGCATCACAAAACTTTGATTGAGATCAACACACCCGATGGTAATATCCACATTCGTATTTTCAGCTACGACACTTGACCCTCGCTGGACGTATACACCATTTTCAAATTCCACAACTTCCCAGCTAATTGAAACTGTGCCAGTGTTTGATGCTCTTGCAAAAGTTAGCGTAGTAGTATTGGTGATTTCACCACCAATCAGAATGTTTCTTGGATTTGCATCATTAATCGTAGCCGAAAAGACGAGAATAGACTTTGACATGTCAGCCAAAGTGGTAGGGATGGTGACAGTGGTACTACTTCCCGTAAACGTAGTGGTCCCGGCCTGCCTTCTTAGAAACTCTGCGGCAAAGCCACAATGGGTGAAAAAAGCAAATAAAAGAAACAATATAGCAAGTAATGTGCGATGATTCATTAGCTTTTCAACTACGTTTAACCGCACAATTTAAGAAAAAAAATCATGGATTGTACGGTTGCGAACCCCATGAAATGCTGATAGTCATTAGAAGGTGATCCTGACAGTATGCGTAGTTTCAGGGATTTCGCTGGGAACGAGTGGTGAATAGGTACACAAATGCACACACAAATACACTAGTGATTCTGTAAACTAAACTTTGCAGATTAGTTCCTGATAACCTGCATGGATTTTGTGAAATTTCCATCTTTCACTTTAATAATGTATACCCCAGCTGGCTCATTACTCAAATCAAGCTGGATGCCCTGATCCTCATTGATGGTGAAAGGTACCTGCTGACCAAGAATATTAAATACAGAGAATATAATTTCGTTGGAGTTGACACCCGAAACATTAAAAATACCATTGGAAGGATTGGGATAGATCCTAATGACATCAATAAATTGTATTTCAATCATTTTTACATCTGAGTAGCTAAACTGCCCGTCAAAATCAGTTTGTTTCAACCGGTAATAGGTGAGACCTCGCATCGGTTGATTATCGATTGTCTGGTAAGATCTCATCTGGTTGGTCGTACCTGCGCCGTCTATTTCATTGATGGGTACCCAGTTATGACCATCAGTAGATCTTTCGAGTGTGAAAAAGTCGTTGTTCAGCTCTGAGACAGTCGTCCATTTAGCTACCACATTTTCTCCTTCCTGAAAGACCTCAAATTCGAGCAGTTCGATAGGAAGCGGGATGGAAACATCTGTGTTGCCCAGGGTGATTAGATCACCATCCTGTAGGTTGACATTTGAAAAGACAGCAATGCCATTGGAAACAGATCCTTCAATGGGTGTGACATCATTGTCGGCAAAACCATCACCGTCACGGTCGATGAGCAATCTTAGGTTGGATCCCAGTGGGGACTCGCCAACACCAGAGAAGTCGAACGATATAGACACGGTTCCCACATCTCCGCTGATTTCGCTGATCCCCCATACTCTGGTAAGCCGTTCCTGGATGATCGTTCCGTCAACGTCACCAGTTGTAGTAGCATTGATAGATGTATTGTCATGCCCCCACATCAGGAATTCGCCATTGTCCAGGTCATCGGGATTCCACATTCTTAGTACACCAGTTCCCTGAGCGTCTTTGTGATTAGATCCATCGGATGCCTGACCGATCCCTGCTACTTCAAAATCGTAGTCACCATTGGCGCTGTTATCCATGGTGTATACATCGTTTGAAAAGGCAGGGGCAGCGTCATTGTGGTATTTGGCATCGAGATAGTTTTCTATAATGATTCGTTTTGCATCATTGAGAACTCCACTAAAGACCATTACTTCAGCAATATCGCCTGTGTATGGAAGAGACAAACCACCACCTACGTCTCCTACCTGCATGTTATTAGAAGTTCCCGCAGCCGAGTGGTTGGATGTAAACGTGATTACTGAATTCCCATTGGTGTACACCTCACTACCCGATGCTGCATCTTCATCAAAGATCACAGAAGTAATGACCGAGGCTGAATTTGGAAATAAGGAGATGTCATCGAGACAAGCTGTTCCGTTTGTGACAGCATAGTCACAGCCACCCACACCACCGCCAGAAGTCAGTGCGCGATCATAATCGCCATCACTTTCTCCCCATATAGAACCTGCGCCTGTTGTTGAGGCTGGGACATACACTGAAATAATGCTGAGTTCAGGATGTGTGCCATCATTTATGTTAAGGTTTGTTTGAATATAGTCTCCTGTTCCATCGAAAGTGACCACTGACTGTCCATTGAGTGAGCTGGTCGTTAATGCAGGATCACCATTGACGGTGTTTGTTACGCTATTTCCTGATAGATCGGTCCATGCGGTGATCGGACTCGATCCGGTAACTCCATTATTGGCATCGATCCAGTACTCAAGTGATGAGGTTCCATCCGTAGTTCCCACACCTCCGGGACCTGAATTGCCATTTGAGAAACCTCCAGTACCTGAGCCGGTAGATCCTCCGGTACAGTTTGTGTTACAGGTGATCTGAAATCCATCACAAATCTGATCAAACCGGGAAGTCCCCGGGTTAAACCAATTGATGATCGGATTAGGTCCGCCATTACCAATTTCCACAGTTCCGGCGCCACACAATTGGGCATCTGTATGGTCAATATAAATATCATCAGCAGTGGTAGACGTGTTGTCGATGATGGTATAGCTATTACCGGATAGGATCAGATCATCTAGAGTACTTCCGAAGGTGGCTGTAGAAGAAACTTCGAGGTAACCCAGGTTAATGATGTCTTCAGTAGCGGTAAACGATCCACCATTTTCTATCAGGGTATACCCCGCCAACATAACCTCCTCGCTAGAAGAAAGACTTCCACCATTGGCAATTATTAAATCACCCGTATGGTAAAACATCAGGTCTCCGGATCCTGTAAATGACCCGACATTACTGAGCCCCAGTCCATCAGGTGAAACAGCACAGGGATCATTGTCTGTAACATCGTCGATAGTGATACTGTGCCCATTCTGGATCACCACATCGTTGTCCCTTCCGGGGTAGACTCCATCCGGTACAGCACCGCTGGAGCCATCCGGGGTATAAGACCAGACGGCACTGGATTCCCAGTCTCCGGAGCCGATTGAGTAAAAAGTACTTTTTTGCAGGCCATCATCCGCATTTTCGAAGGTGACGATCTGCCAGGGAGCGGAAGCATTTGATGTATTCTCAGCTCGATCTATCTGTAAAGTGGTGGAGCTGGTTAAATCATAAGTAAACCAATTATGACCGGTATTGTCATTTGCTGTATAGTCACAACTTCCTTGTTTACCATAGTTACCAGGAGCAATGACGGCGGATGAAGAAGTAGTAGTCAAACCAGATACTACCTGGCTGGCTGATCCGGAAGTGAAATTGGCAGTTCCTCGAGCTACTGTTGTTTGATCCGTAAACTCAACGACATAGGTGAGAAAAGTCATCGTGTTTGTTGTTCCTACTCTGGTATAGGTTACCGTGTTGGAGTTGGTAAGTTCAGTTCTTGGCAGATCATCCGCGTTACTATTACCACCGATGATGTGACTTGATATAATCATGGTCTTACTCATGTCCACAGGTGTTGGTATGGTGGATGTAGCCGTTGCACCTGTCAGAGAAGCTGTTACTTTCTGAACTGAAGCACCCTGGTACTCTATCACCTGCCAGTAAGCCTGGTCGAAGTCCCCACCAGTCGTACCAGTAAGTAGCCGAAGGTTAGTCTCTGATGTAAGATTCCCGGTAATGCCATCGTCGTTTCCCAGGGTGGTGCCATCATTTATTCCTGAAAGGATCACAAAACTTTGGTTGAGGTCTACACATTCGATGGTAATATCAACATTGGTGCTGAGTGGTACTACATCAGAGCCTCTCTGCACATACACGCCACTTTCAAATTCAATCACTTCCCAACTAATTGAAACTGATCCGCCATTGTTGTTCCTGACAAATGTTAACGTGGTAGTGTTGGTGATTTCTCCCCCAACCTGGTAATCTCTTGGATTGTTACTACTCGAAGTTGTTGAAAAGACAAGGATTGATTTGGACATATCTGCCAGGGTAGTGGGTATTGTTACTGTAGTACTAGTCCCAGTCAACGTAGTGGTCCCGGCCTGTCTTCTTAGAAACTCTGCGGCAAAGCCACAATGGGTGAAAAAAGCAAAAAGTAAAAACAGGACAGCAAGTATGATGCGGTGATTCATTCGTCTTAATTGCAAAAAATAACTTGCAAGATATGTAAAAAATAGTTTCAAAAAGTTCAAATAAAGCGGTACTTCTGGTTGTTTTCTCAATCCATTCTGAGAAGTCTTTTGAGTATCGTTTTGAGAAACAACCATCTTTCAAACGTATTCATTACCTCAATTTCCTTGCCAAAAGTTGTTTCCTCGTCCAAAAAGCTAAAGATGACCTCGATGTCATTTTTATGGTACATGGTGTCAAAAAGTGTAGGACCTATTTCATTGTGATTGAAAAGTACATCCAGAAACAATGCATCATAGACACGAAAACGTTTTTTGATCAAACAAGTACCAGGAGTTTTGCCATTTTTAATGTTTTCCAGGATCTTTTGACTTTTTCTCTCAGCGTTTTTGAAAGAATAACCTGTTGAACCTTTCACCCAGCCTCCTGCGGTGCCGATTTTGGTTACAAATTCATTGTTGTGCTTGTCGAAAGGATAATCAGACATGGGTATTACTCCACTTTCCTTACTTACAATCTCATACGCATCAACCCGAAGGTTTTTCTTAATGTATTCTTTTAGACAGGTCTCGTAAACTTCGTTTGCCACGAGGTGCGGTGAGAAAAATGTGTACTCGACCAGCGCCTTATTGGTTTCATAAGGCAGTATATAAGTAAAACTGGTCGTACCCGGATGAACCAGCGAATAATCCATCATTGTAAATACATCCGGATCAAAGACATCTTGCCTGGTTTCGATCACCCAACCTTCGAAATGCTGCTTTAAGTAGCTGTATCTGCCTTTTTCTTCAAAGAAGTCAGGATCAATTCTGCTGTCGAATACATGTTTTGCCAGGTATTCATCACCTGATTTCGTTTTTATACGATTTGGAAGACCTTGCATAACATCCACCACATCTCCTTGCACCCAGGAGCTGTGCTTTGATCCCTCAAGTCTTCTTTTTGCTTCCCGATAGAAATCTCTGCCATGTACCATTTTATAGGTATAGGCTCCGAGGTCAAGGTCTTGTTGAGTGCCATCCTGGCTGGTAAAAATTGTTTTATTCCATGACTTGCTGATAATGTTTTCCCATTTGCCTTTCCCTTTCTCCCAAAAACACCACGTTGGGTAATGGGTATTTTGTGTCTCCTTTTCAACGATGAGTAGTTTTTTTGAATTGAAATAGGGGTCTGCCGCAATGGCCATGGCCAAATGAAGCCCGGCGGCTCCGGCTCCGATGATCGCATAGTCAAATACCGTAGATGCCATAGAGATAAAGAAAAAAGGTCAGCTGAGCCAGGTAGGTATGAAATGACAAGACAAAGTCTCCATCCAGCCTGGAACGTTGATAAATGTAATGCAAAAAGGCGGAGATGAAGAACCAGGCCAGGTAGTTTCTGAAGGGAACCGAAGGTGCTGAGAAACTCCAAAAGTCGAGCAGTGGGGCAGACTGTTCGATGAATAAATCAAGAAATACCATCAGCAGTGCTCCAAAAAGTGTTCTAAGGAACCAATGGGTAAAAACCTTGTTTGAAATGGCCGCTGTAACAAGGATCAAAACCATCCAGTTGACACCGATCAGCCAGGGCACTCCATCGATTTTGGGACCCAGGTTTTCGCCATATACATATGCCCCGAAGAGGAATTCATAATGAACACCAATCCATTCCACAGCCATACCCATCAGGTAAATGAATAGTGCAATCCTGATGGATTTTTCTGTGCCGACCGGGTAAACCAGCACAACGAGTATACCGATAAGGAGCAGGTTGATTGGGGTCTTGGTGACAAACCACTCAAAATAGCCTAAACCGATACCGATAATGGCTGAAACATGGAACAGCCAAATAATGAAGATGGCACCGTTTCTCCTGGTGAATATGGTGCTTATATCAGTCAATGGCTGGTATTTGATCTAAGGCAATTTTAGCCGATAGCAAACAAAGTGGAATGCCTCCGCCCGGATGAACAGAACCACCGCAGAAATACAGGTTTTTATATTGGGAAGAAAAGTTGGGATGCCGCAGGAAGGCTGCAAACCTGGAGTTGCTGGAAGTTCCATACAATGATCCCTGATGGGAGCGGGTCATTGATTCTATCTGTCTGGGATCAATAACGTCCTCTGTCTCTATGTGATCTTCAATCCGAACTTTTAGTATCCTATTCAGCTTTTGGATGATATTTTTTCTGGTTTCACCAACTAGCTGGTCCCAGTCCTGACCAACATTTCCCGGGGCATTGATCATTACAAACCAGTTTTCACACCCAGGTGGCGCATCATCGGGCTTGTCTTTGCTGGTGATGTTGATATAAATGGTAGGATCTCTGAATAGGTTAAGCTTATTGAAAATATGATCAAACTCCTGCCAGTAATTATTCGAAAAAAAGATGTTGTGCAGGTCCAGTTCACTAAACTGCCTGTTGATGCCCCAATAAAAGATGACAGCCGAACTTGATCTCTCCTGTTTAAGTATCCTTTGAGGTTGCCGTGCTTCAGGAAGCAGGGTTTTATAAGTGGAAAATATATCCATATTGGTTATAACTACTTCCGCATCATATGTTCCCTGAGCAGTTTTAACTCCGGTCACTTCATGACCCGCCGTTGCGATCTTTTCAACAGCTTCTTCTATGTGAAATTCAATGCCAACCTGTGTTGCCAACCTGTAAAGGCTTTGAGAGATCTCATGCATTCCATTTTTAGGAAAATAGGTTCCATAGTGCATCTCCAGGTGTGGAATGAGTGACATGATTCCGGGTGTTCGGTATGGAGATGAGCCATTATAGGTGGCGTATCTATTAAAAAGTTGTACCAGCTTGCTGTCGTTAAAATAAGATTGATTCACCCCATGGAGGGTATTGTTTAGGTGTAGCTTTCCTATCTGAAGGACGGATTTCAACGTGTCCGGCGAAAGATATGTGTCTAATTTATGGAGGGATTTTTCTAAAAACAGACCTGCAGTCAGATCATATTTTTCCTTATTTCTGTTCAGGTAGTTTTCTAAAGTTCGTTCTTCTACCCAGAAGCTCTTGGCTGCCTGCTCGATGAATCGTTGTTTGTCTGCAGGGGCTGAGAAAGTATGTCCATTCTCCCAGAAATAATTACAAATGGTGTCTTTTCGGATATACTCAAAGTGCTTTTTCGGATCTTTATCAAACAACTCAAACAATTCATCTACCAAATGGGGCATCGTGAAAAGTGAAGGACCAAAATCAAACCGATAGCCTTTGTTGGAAAAAGCATGGATCTTGCCGCCAGTATAGGTATTGGCCTCAAAGACTTTTACCTCATAGCCTTTGCTTTTAAGCCTCAGTGCGCTGGCAAGTCCTGCAATACCCGAGCCGATGACAATTGCTTTACTCATTCAATTTTGTCGCAAATAAGAATAACCCCTATCATACAAGAATGTTGTTTTTTATTTCCGGGTAATACGTTGAAAGTTTTTCCCAGTTGCCGTCAAATGCATAAGGCTGAAATCGGGCAAAGAGCTCTTCTTTATACCAGCTAAGTGCTCGTGTCATTTTGATGGCTTGTTGATGTTCACTTGATTGATAAGCGAATTTCTTCATTTCTACTTCCGTGGTCCAAAGACTAAATGTAGCCATTTGTTTGATGGGAGCCTCCCCAATCCCTTTGGTGTAAATGAGCCCTTCTGCCTTTTCAACAGGTTTTTGAGCTGTAGGTACATAACTCCAAAATCTGATCAATTTTGAAGTTTTAATGGTGGCCCTGGTGATCACAGCCACCATGGGGTTGATGGGATCTGTATGATCGGATGGATGAAAGGGCGACTGGCCGGACCATAGGCCATGAGTGGTGACGCATCGCATAAAGACCGTCATACATTCTGTGCTCCTGGCTCTGTATTTTTGCATGAGTTCCGATGAGTCAATGAACCGTCTCGCTGCCTTATGATTTTCCCAGACCTGTATCAGCACATACACTGACCAGTCGGGCAGGGGATTGAAACCCAGTCCTTTGCCGCTACCCATTAGCTTATAGAAAGTCATCCCCTCAACATCTTTCAGGTAGCCATGAGCAAATTGCATCATGAAAAAAGCCCAGATCTTATGGAAGAGCGACTTGTATCTGCAAAAAGTGATCGTGGTGACCTGATCCATTGGGTGAATTTAACTAATTAGCAAAACCCGAATGGCCGGGGAATGTTTTGCTAACTATACTTTTGGCTCCTGCTGGCTCAGGCAATGGAAGCTCCCCAATCCCCAAACGATATCCGTGGAGTCTATACCTACTACTTTCCTGTCTGTAAATAGCTGGCTAAGCAGATCAAGCGCCTCTTTGTCTTTGGCATCGTCCCGATAAGTAGGAACGATCACCGCATGGTTAGCAATGTAAAAATTGGCGTAAGAGGCAGGAAGTCTTTGATCCCTGTAAATGACCGGCTTTGGCATGGGCAGTTCCACCACATTCAAAGGCTTGTCATCAACCCGGAGCTTTTTTAATGCCGCCAGGTTCTCCGCCAATGGAAAGTGATTGGGGTCCTTTTTATTGGGTTCAACCACTGTTACTACAGTGTCGTGAGCGGTAAACCGGGTAATGTCGTCGATGTGTCCATCCGTGTCATCTCCTTCAATGCCATCGCCCAGCCACCAGATGGTGTCCACACCGTAGTAGTTGATCAGGTATTCAGAGATTTCTTCTTTCGACAACTGAGGGTTGCGGTTCTTATTGAGCAGGCACGCTGTGGTAGTGAGTACGATTCCCTTTCCATTGAAGTCTACGGAACCACCCTCCATCACGATTCCCGGATGGAATGTTGCCAATCCCAATTTGTCGGCTACCAGAGAAGGGATTTGATTGTCCAGGTCAAACGGAGGGTATTTACCACCCCAGGCATTATAACCCCAGTCGACGATGGCTTTTTCACTTGTTTGCGGATTAATCACAAAGGCGGGACCATGGTCCCTGCACCAGGCATCATTCGTGGGATGATGATAAAATGTGATCCTGTCGAGGTTTGCCCCGGCTTTGATCAATTTTTCTATAGCATCATCCTGCATGGGCTGATCTTTCACATTGATACAGACCCTTTCTCCCTCAGCTATTTCTTTGATGAACTGACCGTAAGGTTTGTAGATGGAATTGATCTTGCCGGGCCAGGATTCTTTGTTGTGTGGCCAGCTGAGCCATGTGGCTTCGTGAGGGTACCATTCCGCAGGAAAGGTAAAACCTGCAGACTTTGGGGTATTGTTACTCATCGATGAACCGCTTTTCGATTGGAGAGTAGGCATCAATGCGTCGGTCTCTCAGGAATGGCCAGTGAACCCTGTATGAGTCGGATTTATTTAGGTCTATCGGTACCACCTTAGTCACTTCTTCATCATGAGGTGCTTTGTAATCTATCCAGCCAAAGGCGTTGGTTACAAATGATCCTCCCCAATACTGCATGTCTCCTTCCCAGCCCGTGCGGTTTACAGAAATGACCGGGATACCATTGGCTACCGCATGTGAAGTCTGAATGGTTTGCCAGGCATTGTGCTGTTCCTGATTGGTCTGCTCATCCTGGCTTTTGTGCCATCCGATGGCGGTAGGGTAGAAGAGCATCTCAGCACCCATCAGGCTGGTGATACGCGCAGCTTCGGGATACCATTGATCCCAACAGATCAGCACACCAATCTTTGCGTATTTGGTGTCAAATGTCTTGAACCCAAGATCACCCGGAGTAAAATAGAATTTCTCGAAATAGCCAGGATCATCAGGGATATGCATCTTCCGATACTTTCCAAGGTAGGACCCATCGGCGTCGATTACAGCAACTGTGTTATGGTACAGTCCTTCAGTCCGTTTTTCAAACAGCGAGGCGACGATCACCACATTGTTTTTCTTCGCAACAGGTGAAAGTGCTTCTACCGAAGGTCCGGGAATCGGTTCCGCCAGGTTGAAATTGTCGTAGTCTTCCACATCGCAGAAGTAAAGGGAAGCAAAGAGCTCCTGCAGACAGACGATTTGTGCGCCGTCTTTGGCAGCTTTTTCTACTCCCTGAATGGCTTTTTTTAAGTTAGCTGTCTTATCGGCAGTGCAGCTCATCTGGACAATACCAACGTTTACTGATTTCTTTCCCGGCATGCTGTGCTTTTTATTTTGCCACGAAGTTCGGAAATAAATAAATACCCGCAAAAGCCATACGGACAATGGTTATACGATAAGAATTTTTTCCAGGGTGTAACCGTCCGCCATATTTCCTGTGACAGCATCAGCCATGTTCCCGGATAGGCTGTTAGAAAAAACACCATCCCCCGAGTTCGAAGTATCAGGAGCTCCGTTATAATCAGAGGAATTGTATACTTCAGAATAGATGTCTGCCGGAAAAGCTATTTGTGTTACCAGAAGTGATTGCAGATTTGAATCCAGTACCTCTACATGGATATGCGGTGCCCGACCAGGATACCACCCGGGAAAGATGCTGATGAAGGATGCCTGTCCGTTTTCATCTGTTTGCTGTCTACCCCTTAGAAAACTGGCATTCGAGTGGTTGTTATATTGGGAATAGTTACCATCCTTGTCACAATGCCACACATCTACATGTGCGCCTTCAACAGGTTTACAATCATTGTTTTGCTTCTGCACGGTTACGGTCATTAAAAGGGCGACACCTGTACGGTCTGAAACAATGTTTTCTCTGACCAGTTGAGCAGGTGTTTTGTTAGGGAATGGACCTGACGTTTCTCTTGGTGAAGCGTTACATGCTCCTGGATTTTCGTCCGGGGAAGCTTCATTGTCGCGACATCGGGCTAGCAAAGATGGGATACCTACGATACCGCCAATTCCCGCGAGGCTGTTTTTGATAAATCTTTTTCTGTCCATAATCTATAGGTTTGATTACAGTGTTAACGAAAGTAAAGCTTTAATGGATCAAACACCATAAGAATTAAGAGAAGCATGTGTACTTCCTGGCTGACTAATATCTTCAGATACTTCTAAAATAGGGTTAGCTGATTAATTTGTATTTTAGTCTGAGACTTAACCTGCCCCCAATGGAATGCATCAGATCAGCTTCATTAAACTCCATCCTTCCAATAATTCTTGTCCTTTTATTTTCAGGTTGCAGCAATAGCCCCGATGGAGATCAAAATGAAAGCCGACCCAATATCCTTTTTGTCTTAGCGGATGACCAGTCATGGCTGCATACCGGTATTGCCGGGGATCCCATGATCAAAACACCCGGTTTTGATAGGGTGGCACTGGAGGGCATATTGTTTCAGCATGCATTTGCCTCATCGCCTTCCTGTACGGCTTCGCGATCAGCCATCCTTAGCGGACAGGATTTTTGGAGGACCCGTGAAGCAGGTGTGTTGATGGGAGCTATCCCACCAGACCTCAAATTATTTAGTCATCTACTGGATGATGAGGGATATCATGTGGGCTATACAGGCAAGGGATGGGCTCCGGGAAATTGGAGCTATCTGGGTTTGGACAAAGATCCTTTGGTCAAAGCTTATAATGATGAGTTGGAAAAAGAGATCGCTTACGGGATTGATCGAAGAAACTATACGGCGAACTTCAAAGCATTTTTGGATGACCGGCCGGAAGGGAGTCCATTCTTTTTTTGGTTTGGCTCCACGGAGCCCCACAGAGAATACCAGTATGGTGTAGGAGGAAAAGAGGGTGGACTGAATCCGGAACTGTTAGAGGTACCTGAATTTTGGCCGGATAACGAAATTGTCAGGCAGGATATCCTGGATTACTACTATGAAATCATGTGGTATGACACGCATCTTTTGGGGATGCTACATGAGCTTGAAGTGTTGGGGGAGTTGGACAATACCATTGTTATTGTCACTTCAGACAATGGCATGCCATTTCCACGAGCCAAAGTGAATCTATATGATTGGGGAACCCGCATGCCATTGGCCATTCGATGGGGGAAGCAGATCGAAAGCGGGAGAGTGGTAGATGATCTGGTAAGCCTCACAGATATTGCACCCACCATCCTTGAAGCAGCCAATCTTCCAGTTCCGGCGGAAATGACCGGAAAAAGCCTCCTCCCCATATTAAGTTCTGCTCAGGAAGGGATTGTTGACCCCACTCGTGATCAGGTTTTTACCGGATTGGAACGTCATACCTATTGCAGGCCCGGAGGTGCTACCTATCCATCGAGAGCGATCAGGACCATGGATTACCTGTACATCAGAAATTTTGAACCAGACCGCTGGCCTACGGGTGGCTCGGAGTTTATTTCATCCAATAAGACTACACATGGGGATGTAGATGCCTGTCCAACAAAATCATTTATCCTGGATAACCAGGCTGTCATACCAGACTATTATGATTGGAATTTTGGTAAAAGACCTGTTGAAGAACTTTATGACGTTAAGAATGATCCTGCACAAACTAACAACCTGGCTGCAAATTCGGAATACCAGCAAATTAAGGATGACCTGGCAGAGCGATTAACTGTTTATCTCGAGAAGACAGAAGATCCAAGAATTGCCGGTGAGGATCCCTGGAAAAGCTACATTTATCATCAGCAATCAGGCTTTGGATCCACCTACAATGCCTCCTTACCTGATCACGAAAGACTCAGAGCTCAGCTCAGACCCAGTGACCATCCTGATATGAAGCGATTTAATAAGTAAGCAGGTAGTTCAAGAATTTTCCACTTTGGCTTTGAGGTTCTCCAATCCTTTTTGAAAGTCATCACCAACCCCCATATCTCCGAAGATCAGAAAGATGTTCATTGGGAAGGGCATTTCACTCTCAAATCCCCAGGTCACTTCAGTGGAGGACCTGGATTCTTTGAGGTTAAAATAAACATCTGCCTGTGATTCGTAAGGCCCAGTAAAGACCAGGTTAGTCTCAATTCTGGTGGGCGTGACACTGACTATTTCCTGGTATCCTTTTCCGGTGATTTCTCCATCCCAGCTATGTTTTGAGCCAGGGGCACCATCTGTTCCTTCAAAGGTTTCTTTTTGATCCGGGTCCATTTCAGCCCATACTGACCACTCATTTTGCAATCTTAGATTGGATACGTACGGATGTATTTCTGATGCAGGTGCATCAATGGTGATCGATTTTTCCACATTAAATTCATTGGATGCAATCAGGCCAACCAAAGCCAGGAGCACAATTATGCCGAGGAGACCAAAGAGGATATATTTGAGGATCTTCATGATTGTGATATTAGGTTAAAGGACAGGGTTTTCTATAATAAATTTAGCTGATTATGATGTCATTTGGAGATTGAAGAGTGGCTTTTCTGTGAAGTTCAGGAGAAATCATGCTAACCATTTTATTTTTTCTTAGAGATAGTCTGGCTTTTAAAATGAAAAATTCTAGATTTGCGTCCTCGTTCACTACAGGGCATCACAAATAGTGCTCAAAATGGTGACAAATTTTTGAATGTTCGGGGTGTAGCGCAGTCCGGTTAGCGTACCTGGTTTGGGACCAGGGGGTCGTAGGTTCGAATCCTACCTCCCCGACAACAAAGGTTCATAAGAACCCAAAAGCCTGCAAATCTTACGATTTGCGGGCTTTTTTATTTTTTACGTATCAGTTCGATTTAGACAATTTCAGCAAAAATGAGACCTATCCGGTGAACCAAATGAATGGTTTATTTTAGTTCACCAGATTGATACAAATAGCTGTAAAACAGATAGTTGCATCGCATAATTTGAACTGTTTTAGGTCTGTTTGAGTGACCTTGTGGAAGCAGTTCACCACGAGAGGAATCATTTTAACACAAACACTCAAAAGCTGAATTGTCATGAGAACTACAAACACCTTCGGAGTTCAGTTCATCACAAGAACGAACAAGGCCAAAGATGGCCTACTCCCAATCTATGCCAGGGTCACCGTTGATGGTCGCAGAGTTGAAATATCATTGAAGCGCTGGATCAAACCAGGCGACTGGAATGGCAGCAAAGGCATGGCCAAGGGCAGCCGGGAAGAAATCAAATCGCTTAATCATTATTTGGATGAAGTCCAGGCCCGTATCATGGAATGCTACCAGGAGATGCAAGTGCAAAAGCGATTGATCACCGCAGATGCTATCAAAAGCATGTTCTGGGCACAGATCAAAAAGACTTCACCTTATGCAAGCTGGTGGATTATCACAACCAGGCTATGCGAGATACACTGGCTTGGGGTACGATGAAAAACTACTTCACCACTCAGAAGTACATCCACCGATTTTTGAAAGAACGGTTCGGTACAACTGACATGTTCCTTTCAGAACTGTCGTACAAGTTCATCACCGATTTTGAATTCTACCTCCGTAACTACAAACCCAAAGACCACCAGAAGCCACTTGGCAACAATGGAGTGATGAAGCACCTGGAACGTTTCCGAAAGATGGTGACCATGGCTGTAAAAATGGAATGGGTAAGCCGGGATCCATTTGATAAGTACCAACTCAAATTTCATCGGGTGGATAGGGATTTCCTCAATCACGAAGAACTGGAGGCCGTAGAAAACAAAGACTTCAAAATTGTGCGTTTGCAGTGGGTAAGGGATTTGTTTGTATTCAGCTGCTATACCGGACTGGCCTACATTGATGCCATGAACCTGACACCTTCCAACATCACAATAGGCATAGATGGAGAATATTGGCTCTCCACCTGCAGGCAAAAGACTGACCAGCCAGTAAGGGTCCCTATCCTTCCCAAAGCCTGGGAAATAATAGAGAAATACAAGACCCATCCAAGGGCATTGCAGAAAGGATCGGTATTTCCAATGATTTCCAACCAAAAGCTGAACTCCTACTTGAAAGAAATTGCCGACCTGTGTGGGATCGAAAAGAACCTGACTTTCCACTTGGCCAGGCATACATTTGCCACCACAGTTACCCTTTGCAATGGTGTGCCTTTGGAGACAGTAAGCAAAATGCTCGGCCATTCAAAAATTACTACTACACAGGTTTACGCAAAAGTGGTGGAGAAGAAGGTAAGTGAAGACATGCACACTCTCCGGGAGAAGCTGGCAGCACCAAAATTAATGAGAAGGGCGAAGTAGCCCTTTTTATATTTAAGTGTTTGCTTAAATACATTAATTCCTTAGCTTTGTTAAGCAAATGCTTAAATACGAACGTTATGAATACATGTATCCGTGTCTTTGCCGATAGCAGCCAGATCAATAGGTGCAGGGAAGACTTGAAAAGCAAAGAGGAAGGCTTTTTAGAACTGGCGGATGTACTGAATCTAGCCGGTAATGCTGTTCGCCTCAAAATCCTGTACCTCTTGAAGCAGGAAAATGAACTTTGTCCGTGCGACTTGTCAGACATCCTGGGCATGACCGTGCCGGCCGTCTCACAGCATTTGAAAAAGCTGAAGGATGCAGGAATCGTGACGACTAAAAAATCCGGACAAACCATATTCTATTCAGTAGAAGCGCAAAGTCAGCGAATCATTTCATCTGTGCTCGATTTGTTTAAGCTCCCAAATTCAATTCCTACCTTATGATACCCCATGATCTCACTCAAAGCATAAAGGTTTCACTAAAAACCGCAACAGGTCAGCTGGGATACATCCTTAGCAAAATAGATGATGTGGACCAGGTTGAAAATATCCTTTTGCAGCTAAAAGCTGTGCAGTCCATGCTTACTAAGACTACTTATGAGCTATTGGATGATACCTACAGGAAAGCACTAGCAGAAAGGATCTCGTCAGCTTACCAGAGCTGCCCTGGCGACTGTGGCAATGAAGAAACAATAGAAAAGCTGAGAACACTATTTCCAGAGCTTAAACTTGAAGAAGTGCCTGAAAAACTACGAGAAGCCCGCATGGTGGAAGAAGAATTGAAGAAATTTTTATCCGAACGTTTGGATACCCCCTCCCCCCGTGACTGACCTTTGGAGAGATGTTTCATTAAAATAGATTGATATGAAAAATAAACTCATGATTTTCGCCACAGCGGGTATTCTCGCAATTGGTGGCCTTGCTTACGGGATCAACTCATCTCCAAAAGCTTGCCCTTTGGAAGGTACTCCAGATTGTCCAAAAGTTAGCTGCCCTTTGGCAGGCACTCCAGAATGTCCTTATGATTTGAAAGTGGCGGAAGTACCCGCCTGCTGTAAGAAAAAGTAACTGGGAGGGCGCAGAGCCCTTCTTTTTTTGAAAATTAAGTATATGAAAAATTCCCTTTTAACCAGCGGCCTTTTAGCTGCTTTAGTAAGTTCACTTTGCTGCATCACCCCGGTGCTTGCATTAGTGGCCGGTGCAAGCGGGATTGCGTCCACTTTCTCATGGCTCGATCCGGCAAGGCCTTTTTTTGTCGGCATCACAGTGGTTGTATTAGGCTTTGCCTGGTATCAGAAACTCAAACCAAAGGCCAAAGAGGAAAAAGAATGTGCCTGTGAGGAGGACCTTCAGCCCTCCTTTTGGCAAACAAGAAAGTTCCTTTCAATAATCACGGTCTTTGCTGCCCTGATGTTGGCGTTCCCGCTTTATGCTCACATTTTCTACCCTAAATCTGAAAAGCAAGTGATCATCGTTGATAAGTCAGACATTCAGACCGTAAATTTTCAAATCAAAGGCATGACTTGTCAGGGGTGCGCAGCGCATGTAGTGCATGAAGTAAATAAGCTCAGCGGCATCCTGAATGTAACCGCCTCCTACGACCAGGGGAATGCCATCGTGGAGTTTAACAAGTCCAAAACAAGTATCCCGAAAATTGAGGAAGCCATCAACTCGACCGGATATTCTGTGACCAATAAAACAGAGAAATAAATGGAAATCATATTAGAATCAACCATCACCTGCCCGGAATGCGGACATCAAAAAGAAGAGACCATGCCCACTGATGCCTGTCAGTATTTTTACGAATGTGAAAATTGCCACCAGGTACTAAAACCGAAGGAAGGAGATTGTTGTGTTTTCTGTTCGTATGGAACAGAAAAATGTCCCCCAATGCAGATCAATCATACTGATAAATGTTGTTAGACTGGAACTGTATTGTTGGTGATCAACTCTAATTCCTCAGTCTTAGTGAATTACCAATCACGCTCACGGAACTCAGACTCATGGCCAATGCCGCAAGCATCGGACTTAACAAAAGGCCAAATACAGGAAAGAGTACTCCTGCGGCAATTGGTACACCTAGCATATTATAAATGAATGCAAAGAACAGATTCTGCTTAATGTTTCTCATTACATCTGTACTCAGCTTCCTTGCTCTCACGATTCCATCCAACTCCCCCTTTACTAATGTCAAGCTTGCACTTTCAATAGCAACATCTGTACCTGTACCCATGGCAATTCCCACATTGGCCTGAGCAAGTGCCGGTGCGTCATTGATTCCATCACCGGCCATGGCTACAATTTTTCCCTCTTCCTGGAGCGCTTTTACTTTCTCGTATTTGTTTTCCGGCAAGAGATCCGCTTCATATCCATCTAGTCCAAGCTTATCTGCGACCGCTTTGGCTGTATTCTTATTGTCCCCTGTGAGCATAATCACCTCCAGTCCTTGATCTTGCAAATGCTTAATGGCATCAGCTGATGATGCTTTGATGGGGTCAGCTACGCTGATGAACCCTGCTACTTCCTTATCAATCACTACAAACATGACCGTTTGTCCTTCCAGCTGTCTTTGCTTCACATCTTCTTCATGCTCCTGATCCAGTGTTAAATCAAATTCCTCCAGGAGCTTTTTGTTGCCAATAGCAATGTAAAGTCCATCTACTTTGCCGGTAATTCCTTTTCCAGTAATGGAATTAAAATCATCTACCTTCTGCAGTTTCAGTCCTTTGTTTTCAGCACCCTCTACAATGGCATGAGCCAATGGATGTTCGCTACTTGCTTCGAGTGAAGCCACATTTTTAAGAATGGTTTCTGCACTATGATTTTCATTAATGGACTGTACATCCTGAAGTGATGGCTTGCCTTGAGTGATTGTTCCTGTT
Source organism: Cyclobacteriaceae bacterium (assembly GCA_965228595.1). Taxonomy (GTDB): domain Bacteria; phylum Bacteroidota; class Bacteroidia; order Cytophagales; family Cyclobacteriaceae; genus UBA7330. Next base: position 4,461,723 of record OZ245828.1, read on the forward strand.
TTATCAATGACCAGTGTGGTCACTTTGTGCATTTCCTCAATGGCTCTTGCATCCTTTACCAAAATCCCCTGCTTTGCACCTTTTCCTGTCCCCACCATGATCGACATGGGCGTAGCTAGTCCCAATGCACATGGACAAGCGATAATGAGCACCGTGACTGCACTTGTAAATGCATAAACAAGTTTTGGGTCCGGACCCCAAATCGCCCAAATCGAAAAAGCAATGATGGCAATGGTTACTACGATAGGAACAAAATAACTTGATACTTTATCAGCTAGGTTCTGAATAGGTGCTTTCGTTCGGCTGGCCTTGTTGACCATCTCTATTATCTGGGAAAGCAATGTATCACTGCCGACCTTCTGAGCCTTCATTTGAAAAGACCTAGTGCCGTTGATCGTACCGCCAATAACATTATCTCCTTCCGCTTTTTCAACGGGAACGGGTTCACCGGTGATCATCGATTCATCGATGCTGCTTTTTCCTTCGGTAATGGCTCCATCTACAGGAATCTTTTCGCCTGGTTTGATCTTGATGATGTCATCCAGCTTCACATGCTCTAATGGAATGGTCATCTCCTCGCCATCTCTTATGACAGTAGCCTCCGGTGGTACAAGATTTAGGAGCTCTTTGATAGCAGAATTGGTCTGACTTCTTGCTTTTGCTTCCAATAATTGTCCCAATAAAATTAGCGTAAGGATGACCACTGCCGCTTCAAAATATAAGTGAACGGCACCCCCTTCAGATTTGAATTGATCAGGGAAAATATTAGGAAACAGCAAGGCAAAAATGCTAAACAGGTATGCCGCTCCAGCCCCCAGGGTGATCAAGGTCCACATATTTGGGGAGCGATTAATAATGGACTTATACCCTCTCACAAAGAAATTCCAACAGGAATAAAAGATCACGGGTGTACTCAGTACAAATTGCATCCAACCCCAGGTCTTTTCGCTTGCGATCCCGGATAAGGAAACACCTATCATCTCACTCATTGCGATGAAGAAGACGGGTAGTGTAAAAGCCACCGAAATCCAGAACTTGGTGAGCATTTTCCTGTATGCTTTCAGTTCTTCAGAGCCATCATCGGCAGAAGCTTTTTTAGGCTCTAAATCCATTCCACATTTCGGACATGAGCCCGGATGATCCTGCTCTACCTCCGGATGCATGGGGCAGGTGTAAATGGTTTTTGAACTTTCCTCTTTTACCAAATCCATCCCACACTTGGGACAATCACCCGGCTGGTCATATTTCTTATCCCCTTCGCATAGCATCGGACAATAGTATTTGCCAGGCCCACCAGTGGGTTTTTCTTTAATTTCTGGCATGGGATGGTGATGGTGGTCGTGAGATCCAGGAAGATGAATGTCATAGCGACCTCCGTCCTTTTGCAAGGCTTCTTTAAGTGTCTCAATGTGAACATGAGACTCCATTTGGACCATCGCTTCCTTATTTGCTAAATCAACAACAACATCAGAGATACCCTCAACTGCTTTGAGCGTTTTCTCTACATGACTCTTGCAACCATTGCAGGTCATTCCTGAAATTTGATAGGTGTGTTTCATTTTTTATCTCATCAATTTTTTTAGATGATATTTTATAGCACATTTATTATAATAGTAAAGTTCATCAAATGAAATTGATAGTCCGTTACAAGATTCGGAGAATGATTTATAAGATTTTGGTGAGGATGGGTTAAATGGAATCCAGAAAACGACGGCCAGCTCTCTTCAATTTTTTAAAGGTAGTAGGAGTCATTCCGGTCTCATTCTTAAACTGAGTAGAAAGGTACGCAACACTGCTATATCCCATCTGAAATGCAATTTCTGAAAGCGTCAATTCGTCATAGATGATCAACTCTTTGACCTTTTCTATTTTTTGACGAACAATGAAGCGCTCGATAGTGATCCCCTCTACCGAAGAAAACAGTTTGCTTAGATGAGTGTAATCGTGATTGAGATGCTCTGAAAGTAACAATGAGAAATTTTTATTTAAAACATCCTCGGGGTAATGGATCCATTTGATCAATAGCGATTTAATTTGGCTGATCAGCTTGGATTTGCTGTCAGTTAACAGCTCGAACCCATGATCGGTCAATTTCTCGCTTAACATTATTTTCTTGACTTCATCCAGAGAGTCAATTGTTGCTATTTCTCCTAACTGTATTCTCTCGACCGATATTCCTAAATCTTTAAAGATGTATTTTACTGTAGCAATACAACGAGGGCACACCATGTTTTTGATGTATAAATTTTTGGGCTCGGTCATCTTCATTTCAACACTGTTTATAGTAATAATTTACGGGATTTTACCGGTTTACTATCCAACGAAAATCACATTTGTTCGCTCCCCCCGCTATACTTCCTGTCCGCTCTAGCCTTGCCCCCCACATAGAAGCCAATGGAATATCCAATGCACACCAGGTGTTTACACAAAACTGAGACAATCCTTGTTTGTGAAAATATTCGGCAACGGGGCATTTTAAACAATCAAAACCAACCACATTTTTAGCGGTCGTCGAATCCTTCCATAAATAAGCCGGGCTATTAAAAGGGAATGACCTAAACAGCTTGGTAGCTTTCAGTAATCTGCCATGTGCGCTTCGATTACTCCATCCAGCAAGCCACCATGAGAATCTACCCATTTTTTGATAGATTTTCCAGGCAATGTCATAAAAAAGCTGTGTGGAGGTCTCTTCTCTTTTGCCCCTTGCCCTTAGTTCTTGATAAAACCCCGTAGACATGGCAGAAAGGTGAATCATAAGTGATGCTCCCAATGTGCGCATTGCAGGCAATTCAGGCTTAAGAGCCAGGTAACGCCTCCAATAGGCTTTAAGAATATCATGAACTTCAACGCTCTTGAAATATGGTGCAAGAACGTGTTTTGCTTCTTTAGCCGCTTGTTTCTTAAACCAATACAACATCAGTGTCCTCAACTTTATTTTTATGCCTCCCTCATGTTTCATGTCATGCCTATGTTTTGAAAATCATTAGCCCATTAACCGATCAGTGCGTATTGTAGTCCGTAGGTTATTAATATTCGACAATCCAAAAACGATCATCATAAAACTTTGGCCAATTTCCATTATCACTAAAATTTTCGACGGTATCGTGACCGGTACAATATCCCCATAGCCTATACCCGCAAACGTGACAATACTGAAGTAAAACGTTTCGAACAAATGCTCGAAGTAGTTGAAATTTTCTGTTGTAGTAAAGCCCTGAAAGGATGACGAATCGGCAGCCATCATACAGGTGAAGTCTGCTGCATAGGAGAAAACGATGAGTATGACAAGCAATCCGAATATCCAGAGCAGCTGACCAAAGGAATGGCATTGCCTGATGGATTCATTCACTTGTCTGAAGGTAAAAAAAGTAAAATATCCGGTTTTGACAAATGCCAGAAAGATCACCAGAAAGGGCACCCAGCTAAGTTCATGATCCACAAACCGCATCAGGTAGATGTACCCAATCGCAATAAAGGCTACTAGTACAATTGCAGGGCGCAAGTGTTTGAGGAGTTGCTTTAAGAAATTCTGAGAGTTCATGTTATCCTTGTCAATTTAGTTGTTATTAAACCTTCAATGAACAATACATGTAATTTTTGTGGAACCTCCCTTTTATATAATAACATTTTGAAAGATGGAAAAGGGCCTGCCTCTCGACAGACCCTTTCATCACCGCTTCACCTACTCTAGTCTCTGGATTTAGAAGCTTATTGCCGCTTCAATCACAATGCCATTAAATTCTGCTCCTTGATATAGCGTACCATCAAATCCTGAACCATCGTATTTCTGACTCACATACTCAACCTTGGTCAACACATTTTTTGTGAGGAACCAGCCAGCACCAATGTTAACCCGGCTGATGTCCAGTGTAGAAGAATTGTCGCTCACTTCTCCGCTTACGGAATTGTATCTGCCTCCCAGGTACCATTGCTCATCGGCTCCAAATCGATAAAGTGCTTCTGCTCCAAGTTGGGTAAAACCACCACCTGCAGCATCGTCTCCGTTATTGGCTGCTTCGTATACACCAAAGAACTCAAATCCCTGGAATTTTATAAATGGGTTCAACTGGAAAGAGGTCAAGTAACTGAATCTTGGGTTGTATCTTCCAGAAAAAGTACCTCCTTCGGCTACAGCATAATACCTGCTTCCGGCACGGTCGCCTCCATAGATGTAGTCTCTGGTATTTTTGTCTGAACTGCTATAAAAAGATCCTGTCAGCCTTACCCTCAGATCGTCATTCAATTGCTTATCATAGCCCAGTTTACCAAAGACCACAAACCCTTCATCGGTACTTGTCACGCTTTGATTCAGCCGACCGTTGGTTGCACCCAGTACGCCAATAAATCCGGAACTCTGTATAGTTAACTCCGCAAAGGGTTCAGTCGTAAAAGCATCCATAATGTAGTTTCCTACAAAAGGATTGAAAATGGCCCTTGCATTATCCGACCTACGGAAATGTACATCACCATAATTAATCTCGTCCATACCAAACCTCAAGGTCGCCACATTCATCAATCCGCTCAAAAGTCCCGGTTTGATGAAATCAAGTTTATCAATCTGCAAGTATCCCCCTTTCACATAGGCCTCGGTGTGATTGCGCGATGATAAATAGGTTCGTAAATGCATTCTCATACCGTCAGCTAGTTGCACATCAAGGTTCAAATTGGCCGTTGGCAAATTGAAATTATTTCCAAGAGTAGCCAGTGAATCTCCGGAATTGGTCTGGGAGATCCCCTGAAACTGCAGGGCGAAATCACCTCCCACACGAACTTTGAGTCCGTCAAAGACCGCATCGCTTTGTTTGGGAGTTTCAAATACGTTGAGGCCATCCTTATCATTGGATCGGAAGTAGCCCATTTCCGGTTGCTGGGCGAATAAATAGCCCGATCCCAGTACAAACAAGACTGCTATATATCTGGGGTTGAAATGTGTTTTCATGATTGTTATGATTTAAGTTATATTAAGTATGCTCTACAATGATTTTGTATTCGATGGTTACTTCATCACCCGTTTTCATCGTACCGAACATGGCCGTAGGAGGGGAGATGTTGAAATCAGTCATTTTGAAAGAAACTGATCCTGTAAACGATATTTGGTTATTAGGATCAATCTTAAAGTTGGCAGTGACAGGGATATTTCTTTCCGTACCAGCAATTTTCAACTTGCCGACTGAGACTACCACTTTATCTTCACGATACTCAAATACCGCTGCTTCATATTGTATGACCGGATGTTTTTCCGCCTTTAACGCATCATAAGTCTTATTGTCCATTAATCTTTCTCCACTTTCGATAGATTTAACCGGGATGGTCACCCTCAAATGACCCAACAGTAAGGGATCAGTATCCTCAAGGTGCAATTCCACCTGTACTTCCTCCATTTTCACCTGTGACTCCCAGTCGTGAAGGGAAGAAGTCCCCTGAACAGCTATCTGGCTGACTGCCGGATGAAACCGGGCTTGTGAAAAGGAATGGAGTGAGAATAATCCAAGGAGTATGATGCTTAGTAATTTCATTATCAATAAGGATTAAATGTTTTATGTGCGAATTTACGTATGGACTGTGTCCAACTATTTTTGAAATATTGTGTATCATTGACGATATTTTGGTCTTCTTCTGACCTTTACCTGGAAATCCCGGTTCAGTGAACAGCAGTCCAGTCTCCTGGTACCAAAGGTGCTGTCAGTGTCGCTGGCCATTGAATCCAACCACCTCTTCCACAGCGACTTTTTCTCTTTTGCTTTTTCGCGGAAACCTGCTTTTCTTACAATATCCCTGATGTATTCCGGGCTGTATTGAATCGAAAGGAAGTCTACGCTAAAGCTATCATGGTCAGTTATTTTAAAACTGATACCTTCTTTGCTTATAAGACAATTGGTGACTGCGTTCCACACTTCCTCCGGTATTTCTCCTGCAGAAGTCAAATTCAGTGTTCTTACAAAATCTTCCATTTTTCGAAGTGTTTGCTATACTGAATTTAACCGTCTGGAGGACTAGTAGTTTGATGAAATTAGGACAGTGATTTATACTATTCTGACTGTTAATGACCGCTTTCTATCCCAATACATTTTACACATTCCGAAATTACTGAAATGAAGTTAATATTTTAATTTCTGACATTCACGCCCCAAAATGTGGAATAAAACCTCTGCGTAATTATCGTCAATAACCTGTATTTTGCCTTTCATCCAGTACTTCTCGATTCAACACAGTCTGAAACAGATAAATGTCTTCCACCTGCCCATAGTTGCCCAGCACAATCCCCGTATTGCCCATGAACTTGATGTCCATCGTCAGTAGGCAGGACATATCCTCACTGCCTTCCCAGTGTTCTAACAGACCGTCACCGGTGATATAGTAGGCTGCCTCATTGTAATACAGCTCGCCTTTAATACTGAAATTTCTGTCCGGGTGAGATTGCGTTTCAATTTCTGAAAGTGAAAGCCTGGAATTGATAGCTACATCATAGTCATAGAAAAAACGATTGTCGGGGATGTGATCGTCGAGGCTATCATCCAGTTTGAAATTGATGACCACTTCGGCTTTATCATAGTCCAGCAGCACATTGATATTCTTAAACTCGTGCGTTACCAATGAATCTCCATCCAGAGTTTTAGCAACCAACTTACCTTTTCGGGTAATGTAGGTACGCTGTGCATGGGCAGTGTAGGATACGATCCCTTGAAAAAACAGAACGCTGATAAAAAAAATGACCGGTCTCATAATTGTTTCATTTACTTTTGAACTCCACTACAAGTACTGAAAAACAGACCCCCGGTTTTATCTTATTGTGACACTGATTTATGGAATTTTGATTCTCCTGAGAGTCATTTCTTAAATGCAAACCATATTCCAACAATCATCACAGCACCTGCTCCCATGGCAATCCATAATCCTGTCATTAGGGCCCTTTTTGTGGCCTCTCTTTGCTCATCTGCCTGCAAGCTTTTTGCTTTCTGCATTTTTTTGGGCACAGTGTTCACCTTCTTTTTGGCTATTACCGGTTCCACCCCAGGTTCATTTTTGCTCTCTTTTGCAATATGCTCAAGTAAAGCATCAATTTGTTCATCGCTTAACGGGATTGGGGGCATCGGAATCATAGAGTTGTCATTAAAAACAGCCACTGCTTTCTCGTCACCCTCCTCAATCATTACCTGTGACTCTCGTATGAATCGATAAATCCAGTGTTTGTCATATTTTTCTGTGACGCCTTTCAGATCTGGTCCCACAAGTTTTCCCTGACCAATGGTATGACAGGCAGCACAGTTTGTTGCAAATATGGCCGACCCGTCTATTTCTTCCTGAGCATAGCTTCTATAACCTAGCATCAAAAGCCCAAGGAATGCAAGAAATTGTACCTTTATTGGCTTCATGGATCAGTTGGCTGATTGCATAAATTCCAGGACTTTTTTTGCCTCTACTTCTGTCAGCTGCGCTCTTATTTCCATGTGTTTAACTGCCACGTCCCACTGCACATCGCTTAAAGTAGCTGGAGATGCTGTATTGTGACATCTAATACAGGATTCTGACCACAATTGCGCCCCACTTTTTTGCAAAACATACTCAGGAGTCCCTTTTCCTTTTTTACCATTTTCTGAAATACCAGTTGCCTTTTGCTGTGAAGCGCACTGTGTAAAAACTATGGTTACCAAGCCTATAAGAGTTATTTGTAGAAGTATTTTATTGAAATTTTTCATCTTCATTTAATTTTAAAAGCCTATTGTCCATTGAATATAAAAAGTGTTCACATCCAGTGCTTCAGGTTCCTCCTCACCATCTTCAACGTGGCCTCCGGTAACATTATCCATCTGATAAGCAAACTTGATAGCTGTCCTCCAATCGATCCAGTAGTTTAGTCCTATGGCAAGCTGAGTGCTTTCCGACTCCCAGGGTGCTTCTTCGGGAGTATTTAAAGTTGAATAGCGCCCTACAAGCTCAAGGTTCTTGACAAATTGACTGGACCCAAATGTCGGCCGGTAGCCAAGCTGGAAGAAAGTTGAGTTGGACTTGTTGTCAAAAGTGTAGGTCTCCATTACAGTATCCTCTTCCACAGTATATGTTTGATCGTCTATATTTATAAAGTTGAATTGCCCCTTAAGGTCGATCACTCCACCCAGAAAAGATAATTTCCTCACATAGGTCCAGTCAAATGCGTACATCAAAGCACCTACATCTTCTAATTCAGAATCTCGGTTGCCCAGTTTAGCCGATTGAGTAGAAAATCCAATTTCCAAGGACTGGTCCCTGAACGGGAACAGTCCTAAACGTCCCCCAATCGCTTTGTTATTATTGTTGTCTTCAGCACCCTCATGAACGATCATGCCTACTTCTTCAGCTTCTTCCTCACCATCTTCTATACGCGGTCCGTTCATTACATAGAGTGAGTAATTGAACTTCATACCACCCAGGTAAGAGGCACCTCTTAATTCTGCTCCTAAGTCTGAGGTAGGCAGAATTCCATCGTGTCCGTAGCCGAGTGGAACAGTCGGCAGCCTGTTGATCCATGATGGATGCAGCCTGTCAAAAAAAATGCCGAACGGAATTAGAATTTTACCCGCCCTGAGGTTTAGGTTGGGTGCGAGACTGTAGCTAAAATTTGCATATTCCAACGCAACGTGAACCTCACCATCTTCAACTTCAAATTCTAATTCTCCTTCGAAGAACAATTTGTCCGATTGCTTATAGAGAAACAGTGGTACAAACCGTGCATTTCCAAAGGTGGTTTCTTCGTCATTTGACATGAATGTCGCATCTGAATATCCGCGTAGCAAAAACCGGCTATTGCCAGGTTGAGGGCTAAGCCCCCCCTGTGTCTGTGCATTGCTATCAACCAAGGCGCCTAAGGCCAGGGTTAAACTAATTAGGTATTTGTATTTCATAACCAGTAGATTTAATTTTTCAGCGTTCGTAAGTAACTGATCAGCTGCCACCTTTTCTCTTCGGAAAGAGTAGCTTTATATGATGCCATGGGCGCCCTGCCTTCTGTGATTTTCCAGAAAATCGCACCATCACTTTGAGCATGAAAGGTTGCTGTGGTCAAATTGGTCGGTTTGGGATTGAGAGCAGCACCCGCTGCTCCATCGCCTCTGCCTTTAGCTCCATGACAGATAGCACAATAGGTTGCAAAAATCTTTTTACCTCCTTTAATCGCCTCTTCCTTTACTAATAACGGATTTTTTAGTTTATCAGCTTCTGCTGGTGCTTTCCAGGGGTTCTGTAAGTATGTAAAAAGACTGATAATCATAATCGTTAAAATTCCTTTCATGCTTTTAAAATGTTAAATTCTTTAAGACTTTTCATGAATCAATCACATAATAAAATTATGCCCGATAAGCTCCTTGGTGTTTAACATATTTTGATAATGATTGATGAAATTATGATTTGGGCTTTGATTAACGGGAAATCCTGAGAGTCTCCTCTTCTTTTGTAGCCATATAGTAGCAGAATGATCCGATCATGGTGTTGATAAAACCAGATTCCCTGACGGATTTAAAACCGGATTCTTCTACATACCTAGGGATTCTTCCCTTAACATTGTCGTTAGTTGTTTTAAATCCATCAAGAAGTTGTACGGCATAGAAGACCACCCTCATTAAACGAGATTTGGCTTTGCCCCAGTCACCAACAACCAGCTTGCCACCCGGTTTTAGCACCCTGTGTATTTCCTTCAACGCACGTTGTTTGGCTGCTCTGTCCAGATGATGGAACACCAGGCAGCTATACACTTTATCAAACGATTCTGATTTAAATGGAAATCCTGCTCCTTCATAGAGTTCCAGTGGGATTGCCAATTGATTTTTTGTCAGCTTATGTACTGCTATCTCACGTATTTTTGGATCAATATCCAATCCAACAAAATGGCAATTTGGATTTTTACTTGCTCCAATGAGCAGGTTGGCACCAGTACCAAAACCAAATTCAAGGATATATTCTCCATTTTTGGGGTTCACGTGATCGATCAGTTTGTTCCTGAACTTACGCTCCGGCATAGTAAGCTTGATAGCCAGATCATACCACAGCGTCAGCCAATCAACACCAAGTGCCGGAGTATATTTAGTTGGTTTTTCATTTCTACTTATGATTAAGGGCCCTTTATATAGTTTTTCTTCCATCAATTCCCATCCTTGCTCTATCAGACATTTATGTGATCCATAGGCACAGAAAACACAACATTCCTCTTTGGATATTGTAATTACACATTCGCAACCGATGCAAAAGTATTCTTCCAGTTTTTCTGAATGAATACTCTGCTTTTGTTGATATCCACATATCGGGCAGGTGAGGATAGATTCATATATGAGCGACATAACCCGTTGATGAAATTTTCTTGATCTTAGTCATATTAGTTGCCCATATATAAATCCAATAACTCACTCACCGCGTACTGCTCATCTATTGGGAAGGGGCTCTCCTTCCACTGATATAATGAGTCATATAAACTACTCATCCTCAAGCGGAACGATCTCGATGGATTTAATAAGTACATTTCCTATACCCTCCAACATGATCCCTACATACCCATCCTGCATCTTATCACCATGTCCATGCGTAACTGTCTCATTACCCATATATCCCTTGAAATGTGTTCCGGCAGCAGAAACCCGCAGGTTAATCCATTCGTTCACAGGATCAAAACTACCCTCATCAAACACTTCTTCGTTTCCATTTACCCTCCTTCCCAGCTTCATTTTTCCACCATTGATGCTCACAAACTCATGGTTATCTGCGTTTTTTGCATGGTGGATCAACTTTAGCGTGCCGTCAAAACCCTCAATATTGATCATGGCTGCCATACCCACATTGCCGTAGGTCTGATGAAATACGAATGCGGTGGGTGAACCATCTGCAGTGAGCTGGAGAAGGTTATCACCTAAATCGTTTTGGATCACTTGAGGGCTAATGTTCTCCAGACCTCCGATAATAAAATGAAAATCCTCGGTGAGCGTATAATCATTACCGCTTCCTGGTTTCCAGTTCATGCTTTTGTTACCTGACATTTCCATTGAGCCTCCTTCATGGTGGTGCCCCTCTTCCCCGGATGCGTGTTCATGATCCGCTTGTTCTTCAGCCATATTTTGCCCTTCGTCATGGCTCATTTCACTTTTGTCATGCTCACTTGCGTTTTCTTGCTTTTTACCTTGGGAACAACCTGCTATCAGGAAAACCATGGCCAGCAGCACAGCAGCGATCGTATATTTTACTCTTATCATGTATCTATATTGTTTAGTTTTTAACTCCTGCTCCGTATTTGTAAACGAGTTTTCCTCCCAGATCAGCGGTCTTGGCGACCATACCCGCACCAGCTATTCCCAACAGGAAAAAAAATATGGCTACTGCTTTTTTCTTATCCCATTGTCGCCAGTAGGCAACCAGCCTAATGACTGCATAAGCCAGAAAGAAATAAAGAGTGTAATGACCCCAATCCGAATGATTACTGGCAGTTACCTCGCCCTGAAAAGGGACGGCCACCAAATCAATGGCTTGTTTTCCACTAAAAAATGCCACAACAGAGCCCAGCGCCGCAAGACTGTAAATGGATATCGTGGTTTTCTTTATCCAATTATCCCGTCTGACCACCCATAAAAAATCGAAAAATACGGCCACCAGCCACAGCGCTATGGGAAAGTGGATAATCAGTGGGTGTATGTTGGGTGCCCAGTCGGGTAGAGGTATTTGCATGGTTGCTCTCTGTTGGGAAAATATTCTACTCAAAGGTCGCCTTTTTGTTGAAGGAATCCTTTATGGAATTTTAGCTATTCCTTATGAAATTTTGCTCGGTTCAATCAGTATAATTTAGACATCAACACCACTAATGATCTTGCACAGACTTTGTAAGTCCTTTTTATTACAGGGACCTTTCTGAAAGGACTAAATGACTCTTCCCGTATGGTGTCAATTATTCCGAACCACTGATGATCAGACGGGGGCAACTCGAAGGTCAGGGGTTTATTCCAGGCATTGATCATAAAATGATATTGATAATCCCCAAACTCCTCCTTCAGTTGATAAGCCAGTGCATGGGAATGGTAGCTCCAGTCCGGTTCGAATAGACTCACCCCATGCCACGTGACGCACTCGTTACCTCTTTCAGGCTTTTCACTCCAGAATCTTTCCATCCGGAATATTTCTTGAGATTGGTTGAACTTTATCAGATGACGCACAAATTCAAACAGCTCTCTATTTTTCTCTACCAGATCCCAGTCAAACCAACTCAATTCATTGTCCTGGCAATAGCCGTTGTTATTTCCTTTCCGGGTTCGCCTCACTTCGTCTCCCATGGAGATCATCGGGGTACCCTGAGAAAGCAGTAGTAATACCAGGAAGTTTTTGATCTGCCTCAGACGCAATGCTTCTATTTCAGGGTCATCAGTAGGCCCTTCCACTCCATGGTTCCACGAGTAATTCTTGTTGCAGCCATCCCTGTTTTCTTCCCCATTGGCTTTATTATGCTTATGATTATAGCTTACCAGGTCATTGAGTGTGAACCCATCATGACACGTGACCATATTTATACTGCGGTTCGGATTACGGAAGGGTTTATTGTACAAGTCGGGACTTCCTGCTATTCGGCTGGCAAAATCACTGACTGCACCTTTATCACCTCTAAGAAACCTTCGGATATCGTCTCTGAATCGCCCGTTCCATTCTGCCCATTTATCCCCAACAAAAGATCCCACCTGATAGAGCCCCCCGGCATCCCAGGCTTCTGCAATGATCTTGGTATTGGCCAGGACAGGATCTGATTCTATTTCCCAGAGGATTGGAGGATTCTCCATCGGGTAACCGTGCTCGTCTCTTGACATGATAGAGGCCAGGTCAAACCGGAATCCATCAACGTGCATTTCTACTACCCACCTTTTCAAAGCATCCATGATCAACCGTCGAACCACAGAATGGTTGGTATTGAACGTATTGCCACAGCCGGAGAAGTTCATGTAATACTCCTTCTCATTAGAAAGGATATAGTAAGTTTCGTTTTCAAGTCCTTTAAAAGAAAGTGTGGGTCCGGATTCATTGCCCTCAGCCGTATGATTAAAAACCACATCCAGGATCACTTCGATATTGGCTTTATGGAAAGCCTTCACCATATTCCTGAATTCATCGGCGATCACATGCGGATGGTCACAATAACAGTAGCCATTGTGCGGGGCAAAAAAAGCGAGGGGCGAATATCCCCAATAATTGGTAAGAGACCCGTTAGCCAAGTCCTTTGGATCAAACTGAGTCACGGGCATCAGCTCCACGGTGGTGATCCCCAACTTTTTCAAATAAGGAATTTTCTTCACCATTCCTGCGTAGGTACCCAGTTTTGACTTTTGAACCTTCGAATTTGGATGACGTGTGAACCCTTTTAGGTGAAGCTCATAAATTATCGACTGTGAATACGGATGATGAACATGTTGATCATCTTTCCAGTCATAGGCAGTTGGATCAACTACCACGCATTTCATGCTCTTATCATATCCTGGTTCAGTCTGTCCGAAACCGGAAAACGAGTTTCTGTAATATGTCTTAGGCGTGACTATCGCTCTGGCATATGGATCCAGGAGCAATTTGGATTCATCAAACCTGAGCCCGTTATCAGGATCATATGGACCGTGAACTTTGTAGCCGTATAACGTACCTACAGGCAAGTCTTTTACAAATACGTGCCAATAATGAAAGCTGTGATTGATAGACGATTTAAGAGAAATGACTTGAAAGGGATCAGCGTCCTCTACTTTTTCAAAGAGGTATAACTCAATGGTCAGTGCATTCTTGGAGTACAGGCTGAAATTTACGCCTGATTTTTCCACTGTAGCCCCTAAAGGGTTCGGGTCTCCGGCCGAAACCGGATAGCGCCTGACCCTCTTCTTTTTCTTATCGTCCATGGTGATCATTCTCTGGGGGTTTTGATTGGAAACTGCTTCATCATCTTGTGGATCGCCGGGTGCAGATCATCATACATTGCTTTGTGATCATACAGGTCTCCCTGAGCCGTCCCTTCCCATACCAGCTGGTTGGTTTTCCTATCAATGGCTGTTAATTTTGCTCCACCATGGACATACCTGACTTTTTCAGGCTTGGTGAAGTCCCTGTGCCACCCCGGTTTGCCAGTAAGCTTGCCATCACGGACATATAGAGCAGGAGCATAGTAATACCCAATATCAAAGAACTCCGGCTGATCGTAAATGGGGGGTAAGGTTACTTCCCTGGCATGACTGAGCCATTCGATGCGCAGTAAAAGCTGTGCTTTTACTGTGTCTGGCAGAAGCCTGCGTTGAGTAAGGCAATGTGTAAAGTAGTTGCGTATGTTTTTCCTGATGAGATCATCGTTACAGATGGAATCCGCCGGATGCTCCGCATCAGGTAACCAGGCATATGTCTGATATTGCTCAAAATCGACTTTCTTGTCCTGGTAAACCTGTACCTCCTTGTAAACATTACAGGATGCCATTGCAGCCACAATCCCAATAATAAAGATATACCTTCCCATATTTTCCCTGGATTATTCTCCGGCAATCGGCCAAATCCTAACATTGAACTGCAAGCCAGCCCAGAGGCTGCGGAGAAATTCATTTAATATACCAACGAATTAGATCTGCATGGGCTTTATGAAGTTTTGGCTAAAATGTATGGAATTTCACGCAATGGGGGTGGACTGCTTACATTTGAAAAGTGTAATTAATTCAAAATTATTCATCTTTTGAACCCTTACTTAATTTCAAACCTCTCTACTTATAAAATATAAAAATTAGTAGTATCAAAACTGCCAAAACAATAATTAGTAGCTTATCGCTCTGCTTTTCATTCAAATATAGGCCACAAACCTCAAGCACAACTGTGGCTAATAATATTGATCCGTTTGCCTTGATCTCCTTCCAGCAAATATTTCAAACACCCATTGAATAATGATATCAATGATTAAGTAAAAAATGTTCCTGAAAACGTTATCGACTGATATCAAAAAATAGGTTGAAGCTCTAAAATAGCTGTTATTAATAAACGAACTAGGGGAATGGACTTATCTCAAGTAAAAAAGCATTCCAAAAATATAGAAAGTAAGGCGTTGAACTACATAATTTGATCCCACAGGTTTACCTTAACATTGAAATTACTATTACCTGATTAAAATTAATAACGCAGAAACAAAATATAAACATAAACCTATGAAAAAACTCATCTACACAGTTTCAATAGCCGCATTTATTTTTTCCGGATGCACTGGTAAAAATTCTCATTCTCATGAAGTGCGTCAGGATGAGGCCCATGAACACCCTGACTCAGAAACTTCTGATGAACATGAAGGGCATGATATGGTGAAAGAAGGAGCCGGTGAAAGTGAAGGGAAGCCTAAAAGCCCTCATACCAGCACCATGGCCATGATAAATGGCACCCATGTGCTTATCGATTACTCCTCTCCACGTGTTAGGGGTCGGGTCATTTTTGGTGGACTGGTGGCCTATGATGAAGTCTGGGTCTCAGGGGCACATAGAGCCACTTGGCTGGACGCCAACAAAGAACTACTCATCTATGGACAGGTACTCCCAAAAGGGAAATATGGCTTCTTCACCATCCCCGGAAAAGAAGAATGGACGGTCATACTTAACAAAAACTGGGATCAGCATGGTGCTGACGAGTACTCGCCTGACGAGGATGTGATGAGATTTTCTGTGACGCCAGAAGAGCTGTCCGAAGTAAAAGAAGAGCTGACCTATACCGTAGCAAAAGATGATGATGGAGGACAGATCTCGCTGGAATGGGAAAAGGTGCGCATTAGCTTCGACTTTAAAGTCAACGAATAAATGAACATAAATGAATCTGAGAATCACATATCTGCTCATTCTGGTACCGCTCACTTTAGGGGTACGTGGGCAGAGTGTGTTTTCTGATGGTTCATGGTATAAGCTGGGCGTTACACAGGGTGGTATTTACAAGTTAGATCGTGACCTTATTACCAATGTATTAGGTATTAATGTCTCTGGCCTGGATGCCAACACCATTAAAGTGTATGGGTTTAACGGTGGCATGCTCCCGCAGGAAAACAGTGCTGCCTGGTACAGCGACCCCCCGGAAATACCGCTATTGAGGAAGGGTACGCAAGATGGTAGACTCGATAACGAAGATTACCTTTTGTTTTTTGCTCAAGGCCCTGATAAGGTAAAGCTAAAAACGGATGGTTCGCTTAACTATGAGAAAAACCTCTATTCAGATACCGCCTATTATTTTTTAACATTCGGTGAGGATGCCGGATTGCAGCTGGAAGATCTGGCATCACAAGGTGAAAGCATTCTTATTACTAATACTTTTGATGACTACCTCACTCACGAAAAAGATGAAACCAATATCCTGGGATCGGGAAGAGAGTGGTTTGGTGAGCGATTCGGAGGATCCAGTGGACTTTCCAGACAGGATTTCAACTATGAGATCCCGGGCATTTTGGATTCGGTAGGAGTTTTTACCCGCCTGATTGGTCAGTCCGAATCTCCTGGTTCTTTCGAATTGTTACTCAATCAAAATACACTTGGGACTGTAGCAATTGATTCCATTCCATCGGTTACCAGCTACAGCGATTTCTCACGGGTGAGGTATACGTTCCGTGGTACGGAAAGCTATGGCGTGTTTTCAAAAAATAATTTTTCTTCCAATGACTTGAGACTTACCTTCAGATTCAATGCAGGAGTCAGCACTTTAAGCAGATCTTATATTGACTACTTCATATTAGGTTTCAAAAGGAACTTGCAGCTCTATGGTAACCAAACACAATTTAGAACCACCCTGTCCGTAGGTAATGCTATTAGTTATCAGATCCAGAATACCGATCCTGATGATGTGTACCTATGGGATATCACCGATCCGGTATCCCCAAAAAACCAGCAGTTTGTAAAAAATGGAAACGGCATCCGCTTCGGGTCTGCGCAGGATACACTGCTAAATGAGTACATCATATTCCAGGGAAGTGATTTTCCCAATCCTTCTTTTTTTGGAGAAGTGACCAATCAAAATATTAAAGGACAAACGAGTATAGATGGTGTCATCATTACCACACCTGCCTTTCTCAATGCTTCTGAACGACTGGCCGATTTTCATCAAAGTAATGATGGATTATCTGTGGCAGTAGTTACTACCAATCAGGTTTACAATGAATTTTCCAGCGGCAGACAAGATATTTCGGCCATTCGAAATTTCGTAAAATACCTTTGGAAGAATGGCGGTCGGCTGAAGTACGTGCTTTTGATGGGTGATGCATCGTATGATTATAAAAACAGGTTAAACAACAATACCAATTTTGTGCCTGTCTACGAATCGAGGCAGTCATTTCATCGACTTTACAGCCATTCCTCCGATGACTATTTTGGTTTCCTGGAAGATGAAGAGGGCTATTGGAGCGAAGGTGTGCTTGAACTCTACAACGGAACTCGCTTCCCGATAGGTTATACCGATCACACCCTCGATGTGGGTATTGGCAGGCTACCGGTAAAAACCCCTGAAGAAGCGCAGGATGTGGTTAATAAGATCATCAGATATGCTACCAGTGTAAATGCTCTGGGTAAGTGGCGGTCTGAGGCAGTCTATATGGCTGATGATGGCGATCGTGGCATTCACATGAGACAGTCAGAGACAATCAATAAAATTGTCAGAGAGGGATATGCAGATGTAAAAGTGGACCGACTCTATCTTGACAATTTCAAAACCGTGGAGTCTATGCAAGACGCTTTCCAAGGGAAAATGGCTGAAGGCGCATTGATTCTGGACTTTCTCGGACATGGCAGCCCTTCCGCACTTATGCAGCGAAATGAAGATAATAGGACAAAAACGGTAATTACAATTCCACTACTTGATGAGCTAAAAAACAGGCATAGACTACCCTTGTTCATGACTGCCACTTGCGACTTTGGTCAGTATGACAACCCCACCTTTGTATCTGGTGGGGAAAACATGATGCTTAACCCGAATGGTGGTGCTATTGCCTTGCTTACAACTACTCGTGCTGTTTTCTCTTCCACCAATTTACCGCTGAATGAAGCATTTCAGGAGGCAGTGTTATCCAAACAAAATGGGCACTATCCCCGGCTTGGAGACGTGATCAGACAAACGAAGAACAATAGCCTGGCCGGGCCGATCAATAGAAACTTTGCGTTAATGGGTGACCCCATGCTGATGCTAAATTATCCCGGGTATGAAATAGTGTTTGACAAGCTGGAAAGTGAAACAGATACCCTAAGAGCATTAGAGAAGGTGACGATCTCGGGTAAGGTGTTTGACAATTCGGTAGAGGTAATCTATTTTAATGGATCCGCCATTGTTACCGTATTAGATATTCCACGAGAGCGCTATACGTTGGGGTTAGACAACAGTCCATTCGAATACCAAGAACAGGCAAATGCTTTGTTTCGAGGGGCGGTCTCGGTGACGAACGGTGCTTTTGAGGCTACTTTTATTATGCCGAAAAATTCCTCATACAGATATCTAAATGGAACAATTACGGCTTACGCTTTCAGCAAACAAGACAACATCGATGCATCAGGCGCTTCGAAAAATTTTGTATTGGGTGGTACCGCCAGTGATGCAGTACAGGATACCAAATCTCCCTCTGCACAACTCTACCTAAACGAACCTACTTTTAAAAATGGTGACCTGGTAGGATCGAACAGCCTCTTTATTGCTAAACTATCCGATGAAAGTGGGATCAGTATAAGCACCAATGGGTTTAGTCAAAGTCTAAAATTGGTACTTAATGATAAAGAACCCATCATACTCAATGATTTTTATACCGCAGACCTGGATGATTACACCAAGGGAACCATTGTTTATCCCATCCAAAATCTGGAACCCGGCTATTACATAGCGGAGTTAACCGTTTGGGATACGTACAATAACTCCTCCAGTTGGCCAATTGAGTTTAGGGTATCTGATACGCCTATTTTGAATTTATACGATGTGATAAATTACCCCAACCCTGTATCTACCAATGGAACCACTACATTCAGTCTTGAGCATGACAGGATTGGTGAAGAGCTAGTTGTTTCGCTTGAGATATATGATACCCATGGCCGCAAAGTAAACAGTTGGGCTAACACTTTCGATGATAGCCCACGAAGAATAGAATATCTGAAATGGGATGCAACCAACTACTCAGGCCAGCCTATAGGGAAAGGGGTATACTTCTATAGGCTGAAGGTATTCAGCACCCTTGATGGTGGGCGAGCTTCAGCGGTAAAAAGAATATTGATCTATTAGCAAAACCCACAAACAAGGACTTATAAATCAAGACTTTTAATAATTATGCCCTTGCTGATTCATACTTCTGTTTTTGCACATGGCGAACATAGAAAGAAGGGTCAGAACAGCACTACAGTAGTTGTAGACGGCACACCAAGGTGATGTCCTTATTGAGTGAAACCACCAAGAACATTCACACGATCAGAATGAAAAAGTGACAGTTAGTTTAGTTTAAGTGATTTTCCTCATCCGCATCCCCTGGTCCTCCACACTCCAATCGTAATTATTGGTGCTTGCTGTTGCCATACAACTAGCGAATGTAATTTTTCAAAAAGCTGCCCTGGATTGGGTAATTAGCTTTCTTTTATTAGTAGGCTTCATAGGTGCATATCTTTCGAGTACTTTATTGAATCCTCATACCCACGTCCTGAAGGAAAAATGCACAGCTAGTTTGGAGCAGCACGATATCTGGGCATACCGACCATCCTGCTTTACTTCTGCAGGTACTGGATCAAGCTTTATGGAAAATGAGATGAATGAAACTGGTTGTTTTGGCCGAGGCTCTACTAGCTGGAATGTCAGCAAGCATCACGGGACACTATGGTACTCAGTTAGTGCATATCGAGGTTGTAGGATCACAAGGTAAATATCTGGAGGGTAATAGATTGAACACGTGCACTAAGAAAAAAACTTAAATAAGATATTTATAGAATCGGAGATGATCGCAAATAATATATGAATCACTATTCCATGCCAGGGTTAGATTTTTCGTTTACCCTTAAAAACCATTTTTCACCGATGAAAATCAATACCATGGATACAGCAGCAACGATAACGACCAAAATATCACTGGTACCCTTCACCCATAAAAAAGCTCCAAGAACCACCGTATCCAGAATAATCGCTGTAATGACTATCCCGGCTTTAGCTTTTACTTCTTTACGGAGATGCCTGAGCACGCCCCAATGTATGGCAATGTCCATGATGAGATAAAATATAGCACCTAAAGAGGCAATCCTACTGAGATCAAAAAATACGGTAAGAATGATGGCTATCACTACAACGTAAACCAGCATGTGCTTTTGAATTCTTCCAGGCATTCCTAAATGGCTATGCGGAATTAGCTCCATATCTGTAAGCATGGCAGTCATTCGCGACACAGCGAAAATGCTGGCAATAATTCCTGAAACAGTGGCTACAATAGCAATACCTACGGTAAACCATAATCCATATTTACCAAAGGCCGGGCGTGAAGCCTCGGCTAAAGCATAGTCTTTAGCTTCTATGATCTTAGGAATAGACAAATTAACAGAGACCGCTAATGAAACGAGTAAATAGATCACTAAACAGATGAGTAGTGAGATGATAATGGCTCTACCAACGTTTTTATGAGGATCTTTAACTTCACCACCGCTATTCGTAATGGTAGTAAACCCTTTATAAGCTAATATGGACAGAGCCAGTGCTCCTAAATAACTGGCAATCGAATATTCTTCTTGTACCTGCGGCTGAGGAAAAGCTTGTGCTAAGGAAAACCCGGCCGCCCATAGACCACCAATAGCAAAAATGGCAATCCCACCAATTTTTATAATCGCCATCACGAGTGACGATTTACCAATGAAGTTATTTCCTGAGATGTTGACTAAAAAGGCAATCACTAAAAGGACAACTCCGAGAATAGGTACCAGGAAAGAATCATCACCCACATCAAAAAGCTGTAGGGTGTAGGTGCCGAAAGTCCTGGCCACTAAACTCTCATTGATGATCATGGAAAAAGCCATGAGCAGGGAGGCAGCAGCTGTCATGGTACCTCTACCGTAAGCCTTCTTAAGGATCATAGCTATACCACCTGCAGAGGGATATTCATTGGAAACTTTGATATAGGAGTAGGCACTAAATCCGGATATAATTGCACCTATTAGAAAAGCAATCGGGAAAAGTGCTCCGGATAATTCAGCTACCTGGCCTAGCAGGGCAAAAATTCCGGCACCAATCATGACGCCTGTACCTAATGCTACCGCTCCGGTAAGGCTGAGGCTATTTTCTTTGTATTCAGACATATCTTATTTAATCAGGTGAATGACACAAGAGCTGATACTTTGCTCAGTAACATCCTTACATCAGGACTTTTAGCTTACAGTCAGTTTTTTATCAAATAAATTTGAGCGACAAAAAGCTAGAGGTTGTCAATAGCTGACCTCAGTTTATCCCTGATTTCTAGAGCTATTTTTTCCAAATCTTCGTTTGCTACCGCCTGCATAGAGGCCACCGGATCCACTGCCGCGACCTCAATCCCTTCACCAACTTGCTGTACAATTACATTGCAGGGCAGCATCGCGCCAATTTTATCCTCGGCTATTAGTGCCTTATGCGCAAAAGGCGGATTGCAGGCACCCAGAATCTTGTAAGGTCGAAAATCTTCATCCAGCTTTTTCTTCATGGTTTCTTTTACATCGATCTCGGTAAGGATTCCGAACCCTTCTTCTTTCAGGGCGTCTGTTATTTTTTGGATCGCTTCATCAAAGCTCACGTTTTTCAATGTTTTTGCGTGATAGTATTTCATGTGTATATAATTTGATTTTTAGCGGTCACATGGAATGTCCGAATATCTTAAAACTGCTGCCAGACCTTGATTTTCCTTCAAATATTCATCTTTGGTTGGTATGGTTCGCTTTATGGACATTTCATGTTTTTAGCTTTTGGTTCTTTCTATATATAATGAACTTTTAAGTGAAAGTCTGTAACATTTGTTACCTAACTCCCATGCATAAAACCTAATATTAAAAACGGATGGACAAACCACCCCCGCCACCAAAGCGGTTATCATAACTTCCCATTAATGAAAAGTTTTTGGATAGAAGAAACTCAGCACCTGCGTTCCACACGATTTCTTGTTCATAAGAAACATTATTTTCAAGCGTGTTTACCCACCCAGCATCTAGCTGATATTCATAATACCCAGATACTACAAATCGTGGAAATAACATCAATGATCTACCAATACCTATCCTTGGTCTCAGTTCGTTATCTATCCGCAGGTCCACATTAAACATATAGGGTGTGAACCATCGGATACCGGCCACTGCCGTGGTTTTTATATCATCAAGTCTGTTTTTTGTAGTATTCTCAACATTTACTCCTCCGAAGACACGCACATAGTCGTAGAGGTAATATTCATAAGAAAACTCCGTTTCTACATTTTCATTCCAACCATATTCTAATGTAAAATTGAACTGGTTGCGGATGTTGGAAGAAACCACGTTTAGCGCACCTGTGTGAGAAGCAATATCTGCCATGCCCCAGGTATAAAACTGATTGGTTTCGTGCACAAGCTTGGACACAGGATAGGGCTCCATTCGCGGATCTCTCGGTGTGTCATAACTTATAACACGCGCCATTCCACCCATCATGTGATAAAGGATGTGACAATGGAAGAACCAGTCACCATATTCATTTCCATAAAACTCAATCGTTACCTTTTGCATCGGTGGCACATTCACGGTATGCTTTAATGGCGAATACTCTCCGTTCTCATTGATTACCCTGAAAAAATGACCATGCAGGTGCATTGGGTGGTGCATCATGGTGAGGTTGTTGAAAGTGATTCTTGTTACCTCTCCTTCATTGATCTTAATCTTGTCGGTTTCGGCAAGAGGTATGCCATTCATACTCCAGATATAGCGGCTCATATTACCAGTCAGGTTTAGGAGAATTTTTTTTACAGGAACATTATTTGCATAGTTCGTTTTTTCAATGGACTTGAGGTAATCATAGTTATACTCAGAAAACATATCCATACCTGCCATGCCGCCTGTTTTCTTCCTCATTGAATGCTCCATATTCATAGAGCGGTCATTCATTTCAGATGTATCCATTTGCATTCCCCAGTTTCGCATCATTTTCTCCGGATCGACTTTCTTGGGTCCGAATTTCAGGGCCGGGGCTCCCATGCGCATATCCATTCTGGACATTTTCATCATCATCCCAATCTTGTCCGGGCGGGGTACAGCGGGTGCTGACAACACTTCACCTTGACCCAGAAATGCGGATGCCGTACCTGATCCATCCTGAGCAGTGATTTTAAATTCCATTTTGCCTTTATCCGGGATGGTCACAATGAAGTCATACGTTTCGGCTATGGCGATGAAGGTCTTATTATGGGCAACTGGTGCTACATTCAGACCATCTGCAGAAATAATGGTAGGGTCTCCACCACCAAAAGTCATCCAAAACTGCGTAGAAGCTGCGCCATTGATAATCCGTAACCTTACTTTTTCTCCCGGTTTGAAATCAGGATATTCTTGCTTTTGCTCCCCATTCACTAAAAATGCCGGGTAATAAATATCCGCTATGTCGGCACTTTCCATTCTCTGCCTCCAAAAATTAAGCTGTGCACCCAGCGCTCCGCGAGCGATCACCTGGTTCAGTGGTGTGGCCGTTCCTTTTCGCCAGTTATACCATTCCGTCCCTCTTTTAAGAAAACGGAGAACGTTCATCGGTTTTTCATTGGTCCAATCAGAAAGCACCATCACCAATTCTTTATCATATTCAAGGGCTTCTTCCTTTGGTTCAATGACAATAGAGCCGTAAACTCCGCTTTGTTCCTGAAGCATGGTATGTGAATGGTACCAGTAGGTTCCGGATTGCTTTAAGGGGAATTCATATTTTTGGGTATGACCAGGCTCGATTGGTGGTGTAGTGAGGTAGGGGACACCGTCATAAAAGTTGGGCAATAGCAACCCATGCCAGTGAATAGAGGTTTCCACGTCCATTTCATTTTTTACATATATTACAGCGTAGGCGCCCTCTTCAAAGCGTAAAGTAGGTCCGGGAATCCCTCCATTTACCGTCATACCCATTACTCTTTTTCCTGCTTTATTCACAGTTTCCTGACGAAGTGTAAGGTTATGAACTATGGTGTCCATCTGAGCTAAAGCTGAAAGGTTTCCCATTAAAAGTATGAAAGTGATAAGAAGTGTATTTGTTCTAAGCATAAGTCGTTAATCTATTATTCTTCGCTTGTCATTTTTGTTTTTACGGAAAAGAGCCTGAGGGCACTATCAGAGGAGAAAAGGGATTTCACAATAAAGAAACTGTGATATGACCAACTGACTGACTAAATAACCTTGGCTTAAAGGTGATCTGAATCTGTATAAAACCAACAAGGTAAATAGGAATTTGTTTTTATGATATCTTGGTTAAGATTTACGAAATTATGATGATATCATAAGTTATGAGCTGATAGCATCTTATGTTTCTACTCTTTCGGAATCTTGATAGGAAACTTTTTCATCATCTTATGGATAGATGGGTGCAGATCATCATACATGATATTGGGGTCATAAAGATCGCCTTGAGCCAGACCTTCCCAAACGATGCGGTTCGTTTGTGGGTCGATAGCAGTCAATTTGGCACCACCATGAGCATATTTCACAACCTCCGGTTTAGAATATTCCTCTTTCCAGCCTGGGTTACCGCTAAGTTTGCCGTTGTAGAGATAAACTGTAGGCGCATTGTAGCTATCTATTGAATTATAATCAGGATAGTCGTTTGCCCGGGGTACTTCAACTTTTCTTGCATGGCTCAGCCACTCTACCTGTAGCAATAGATCCGGATTGGCAGTATCTGGTTTTAGCTGTCGCTCAGCCATACAATGCCCAAAATAGTTTCTGGTCTTTTGCCGGATAAAATCATTATCATACTCAGTATCAGTATTATGCTCTTTTTCAGGCAGCCAGGCGTAGGTTTCATATTGAGAGAAATCTATACTCTTGTCTTTAGTGACCTGTACATCCTGATAAACGCTACAAGATGCCAAAGCGATAAGAGCTACTATGAGCGAATTTGAATATATGAATTTTATCATAAGCTTCTTGTTGGTCTCCGGAAACCAGCTCGCCCCAACGCTATGTCACAGGCAAGCCAGTTATGCTCCGGAGGTTTATGGATCAATAAAACCCTGTATGGTAAAAAAACGAATAAATTTCCCAATGGTCTTACGAAGTTTTAATAAGCTTTTACGAAATTTTGAAAAGTGTTCAGGCACTATCCAATGAGCTTCTAAATGACTAAAAGATGAAGGTTTCATTAAAGAATTACCTCTTATGAAAACCACTTTTTAAAGGTTATTAGACAATTGGAGTAGATAAAAAACATCAACCGGTGGGTGTCTCAACTGTTGAGATTTGAACAAATAAAATCAGTTTATCTGCCTATAGTGAATAGCATCATTACAGCCATTGATACCACCATCACAGAGCCACCTAATACACCCCAATGAGTCATATGATTCTGAGCTCTGTTTTTTTGAGTGGTAAAGCGTTCCGGATCTTTCAAGAAAACAGACCGACATTCTTCGGAATCGAAGTAATAAACCGTCTGTCCCAATTTGGTGGATATTGTACTATCCGCCACCACTTGTCCGCAAACCGGGTCATCGTTTTTACCAGTAGAATAATTGGTCTGTTTCAGCGACATACATGAAGTCGTTGCGATTAAAAAAATCAAAGTGATTGCTGTTTTTTGTCTAAAACTATTCATGGAATCTTCTGTTTGACTGCCGGACAAAAGTGGAAAGGATTGATGTAGATAAAACTGACACACGTCCTAAAATACCTTGATTTATTTCACTATTTGGATATCATTGTAAACACTACTATAGGCTAGAGCGGCATAACCTTGAGGAGTGTTAGATGACTTATACACAATTAAACGTCTGATCTTGCGATAGCACTTTATGATAACTTGTTGATTTTTTAATACTTCTTCAACCCTCTGGTTCTTCAATTCCTACTCATACTTTTTAGTTCTTCTTCATAAGGCTCCAGCTCTGCCTTGATCAAGATGTTGACCACCGGGGAATCTGAATACTTCGAAAATTGCGAACCGAGCCACTTACTGCCTACCGCCGAGCACATATATAATGTTAGGTTTCCTCTTCTGCCATCTAAGCTATCACCAAAAAATCCCATTACACTTACTGGTCCCATCCCAACCTTGTTGAACACCCGGCCGATCAAAGCAAACTGCAGTAGATCATCTTTACCAGAAATAATATTTTCCTGCATGAGATCAATCTTGATTACAAATTCACTCTCATTCTTGCGGAACAGCCGTTTATCTACCTTCCTTTTCCCAGTCGTTAAGTCTGAGCCTTTAACGGTGATCCACATGATTATTTTCTCTCTGTTAAAGATAATATCCACCTTTTCGCTGTTTGCTATGGATATTCCGTCTTTGTAGCCAAAGTGGATCGACAGCTTGCCCTCTTTTGCTACATAGTAATTTTGTGCGACCGCTCCGGACCCCAGCAATATACCTATGCCTATCAGGAAGAATCTCAATACCTTCATGCTTCTACCAAACCTCATATTTTCCTCCTTACTCACACAACCATAGCAGCTTATTGAACATAAAATAGTCCAGATCGCTGCATCCATTTGCCGTTTTGCACTGATCTATACTTACTTTCAATTGATCGTATGAGTCGACCTCTCCCTGTTCTTCCCATTCGCAGATCATACGCCTTCTCTCATCCCATATCGGGAAAGAATAGGGGTCATGAGCGGACAACAGGTAGGAAACCACATACTTTACTTCATCAATATAAAGCAGGTCATTACACAGGGTGTCAAATAGTCCCAGATCCCGAGCGCTGATACCCACTTTCACATCCTCTAGTACGAACCTTTCCTGAACTTCATTCAGCTTCATATCGGGAATGCACCTGCCAAGGCCTAAGGCCCCGAATTTGGCTGCAACACTCGCTCTGTCCCACAGGTCACGATTCACTTGAATGTAACGGAGTGTCCTGTGGTCAGCTATAAAATACCCCTGAACGGATTGAAAAGTTTTCAACCCTGATCTTATAGAATTCATTGTCTCTACAAGCTTACAAATGCCCAATACTGACGAAACGCACTGGGTACAGGACTGAGTTTGCCCCCAGAACCAATGTTAATATCAGGAAGGGGTGTCACCGGGTTATCTTGCTTCGCTTGTCCGTTTTGACTTTCAGCACAGTGACAGTCCTCACAGCCACACCCACAAGTACACTTCTCTGGTTGGGTTTTAAGGGATGTCTGCCTTTCAAAAGACCTACGAACTTCATCCTCCCAACTCTTCCGGTAGTCAGATAGCGACATCCTGGTATATTTTTTGAACTGCCCCGATAGGTAGTGGATACTGCTGTAACCGACTGTAATGGCTATCTGACTCAGGTTGAGGTCACCTTGCTTGATAAGCCCTTTTACCTTGTTGGTTCTAAGCTCAACAAAATATTGCTCAATAGTATTACCAGTAAATCGCCGATATATTTTGCTGAGCTGATGGTAGTTTCTTGCCAGCTCCTGTGAAATATAGTCTGACAGCTTCAGTTTCTTGCTTAACGTACTGATATTTTCCAGATAATAAAGGATTGTTTTGTTTATTTCCGAGACCAACACTTCGTTTTGGTCTTGTACCATTCCCAGCCCGAGGGCTTTCAGTTTTTGATCTATCAGATTAAAGTTTGGGAAGCTTTCTGTTTTTAAGGTGGCATAGCCAAGATCAACTTCAGTAAATGGTATATCCATTTCACTCAGGATCTGCTTAACCACATGGATGCATCGTGGGCATACCATGTTTTTTATTTGTATAGTGATCGTTTGCATGACAATATTGATTTGTTGTGAAAAAAATGAGACATAAAATCTCCACTCCAGGAGATTTCCTGGATAATCAATATTGTGTTTTAACAGAGGAAGGACTGATACAGAATACGCACATCATAACCACTCAATGGTGGTGAAAGCGAGCTGTTCAGTGAATAAACATTGGGCTTTTTATTGGAAGAAAAACTTGTGAAATCCTGGGAAAGGACTACAACCTGCAATAAAACCGGGACTTTCTCTATCTGGAACGACGGCAGTTCGTTGTTGACAAGACTGGCCAATAAACGACTGGTTTCTTCTTCGCAGCATTCTTCTTTGTCACCATGCTGATGATTGGAATGATTGTGCTTATCCTGATGCAGGGGCTTAGGGTGAAGGTCATTATGGTGATCCCCATCATCTCCATGTTGATCATGTCCATGATTCCTGCCGTAAGAATGAAGATCAACTGCCTTATTTTGGCCGGAATACATCCTTATGTCCAGAATACCCAGATCACAGAGAGCATTACATATAAATACTCCTGAGAGCGCTAAGAGCAAACCTAGCGTCAATTGTATTTGAATTATACGTAATTTCCTGATAATCATGAATCCGACTTTCAAGCAAATTACATAAAATATGAGTTCAATTCAACTGATTTATATCACCATGAATGGTGATTCATACCATTTGCTTACTAAATACGATCAATTTGTATTAGAGTCGTTCAATTCACTGAATGCCTGAAAATTTTCAGTAGATTCAAAGTAGAGTACTCCTCCATATTTTGAATCGGGGTTGAGATAAATGAATGCCATGGATTTGTCTACCTTCTCTCCTGAAAATGGATCAATTGCATATCGGGATTCCGGTTTTTGATTGAGTGTGGTCACACACATCTCGCAGCAGCCATAGTACATTTTCCCGTTTACAGGAACTTCTATCTGCTGCACACCGAGGTAGGTATTATTGACCATACAGACCTTATTCCTCGGAAGCACTTCATCCTCAGTGACCCAGGCTGATGGGGGGGTGCTTTTATATAAGTTGTAACCTATGATACCCAGGACTACAACCGCAAAAAAAGACAAGATGACAATGGATTGTTTATCGAGTTTGAGACTCCCTGTCTTTCCCGATGGTCGCTTATTCTTTTTCATAATCTCGATGTTAGTACCTGGGCTTCAGCTTCCTGATAATCACCGCCAATCTCAGAATTGGAAGCTGAAGCCCAGGGTTTTAGATTTATCAATACTTCCTTCTATTCATCAAGCTGTGTTGCTTGCTCCTGTTGCTTTTCCAGAAAAAAGCAATGCGTCACGCAGGCATGCATCTTGTAATTTTTATGTACTGTGCCTCGCTTGTGTCCTTCCGGATCCAGGATCTCGCACTTGTCACCGATAGTTTTAGTGTCGAGCACCATAATACCCTCATTGTTATAATACCGTCCGCCTTTTTTGGCTTTACCCAGTTTATTGCCATCCGCATCATAGACAAAGCCCCTTTCAATGAACCCGAGTTTTTTCCCTTCATTGTTGAAGACGATATCCTCTTTGCTGATATAACCGAGCTTGGTACCCATGTTATCAAGAACTTCACCACTCTTGTTGATATGAAGTTGGCGTTCGTTTTTGTTGCTCGCCTGAGCAAATGAACCTTGTGCTACCAGCAGCATTCCTACCAGGAACAACATGCTGTAAATCATTTTTCTTTTCATTTTATTATTGTTGTGAGTGGTTAAATCTGCCCATTTTAGGCATTGTTTTATGTATTCTAGTGAGAGAGGGAATTATGGTCACCCATCAAGCCATCCAACAACTCGTGATCTTCTGCATGATGACCGTCCTGGTCATCGTGTCCGTTCATCCCATTTAAACCCATGTGCATACCCTCAGCATCGTGATGATGGTCATCATGTCCATTTTCGTGTGAATAGTTTTCATGATGTTCTTCATAAAGGTTTTGAAAATGGTGAAACAGTGAGTCATTCGAATGAATGCCATCCGAATCGCCCTCCTGGACAGATATTTTGAAGGCTTCATTCTCATTGACCGCATTTGTGTAGGCTTCCCTCAAGCCGTTCAGTGATTCCAAATCTGCTTGAGAAAGTCCGTTGTGCATATCGTCATCATTGCAGGAATAAAGCCAAATGGCCAAACTCAACAATACTGTCGATATAATTTTTGTGGCTTTCATAGAAGGATTATTTAATTAACCGTTTCTTTTGTACTGCCACAAGAGAGCATATTGCCTCCGAAATATGGGTTTCGTATCTCCTCTGTATTGCTAAGCCAGTAAGCTCCCTGGCTATCAAGTGCCATAGGGCAGTATTGGTAAAACACAGAACCCTCTGTTATGCCAAAGGCTTTGATGCTTTTAAATAATGATTGATTAAAAGAATCATAAGCAGCTTTTTGATCTTTGATATCTTTAGATCCTGTCATTTTATCCAAAGCTGTATTCATCACCTTCAGGTTCATCATCCATTCCATGTGTGCTTCAGAACTCTTTAGCAAACTCATGTCAACTTCCCCTAATTCTGCCTTTACCTGCTGGCTGCTACTAGAAATACCTTCCACTTCTCCGGCTATAAAACTATTTGCCAGCTTAAGTGAGGCATTGTAAACATCAGTGAGTTGATTCTGAAAGTCAGTCGAAACCTCGTAGGTTATTGCTCCGTTTTTATCCATTTTCATTCCCTGATGCATGGAATGGTCCATTTTAGAGCCTTCTTTTTTGTCATTTGATCCATGATCATGCTGCGCATTGGCAGCCCCCAATGCTACAAAGAGGGCTGCTATCATTATTAATTGCTTTTTCATTCTGTCTGTTATTTATCTAATCTTTTCCAATCAATTACCCTCTCCGGTATCCACAATCAACGGAAGTCCATCTTTGCCCATTGGCACAAAATAAAACTTGGTATTGGGACTGGTAGTCAGCTTTTCCTGAACCTCAAGGGCTTTGTACTGAAGGTATTTCTGAGTTAATCCTGCATCAATAATCTGCTGTGCGTCCCGCTGACCTGCTGCCAGGATCCGTTGGATTTCAGCCTGCTTCTCTGCTATCTGGATTTCATAATCTTTTTGTTGTATGTCTTGCTCTACGGCCAGTTTTCTATCTACGGCAGAGGTTACCACTTGTGGGTACTTGATATGATCAATGGTAATATTATCAATCTCCAGGTGTTTTCCTTCGATCTTGGTCACCAATTGCTTATATATTGCTGCTTCTATCTCAGGACTCCTTGGTGAAACCACCTTGTACTCATAGTTAGCAAACATGTTCCGGGTCAGACTGATGAATTCAGGTTTCACCACATTCCGATAGTAATCCTGACCGACTTCCAATTCCAGTTGCGCCAATTCTGATTCGATAGGCCTTAATGTTACTGAAACAGTTATAGGGATATGAAGTTCGTCTTTAGTGAGTACAGCTACATCCTCAGTGAAAGTTTGCCACTGTACACTATATCTAACTACTCCATTCCAGGGCATATGCCAGACCACTCCGTCATTAAAAACTTCCTGGGTCTGTAACCCTTTTCCGTAGGGTTTCCATTTCATGGCCTGCATACCAGGCTTTACCACCGAACAGCTGACTGCGAATAATGCAATAACCGCTAGACTCAAAATGCTTATTTTACTTTTCATCACTTTAAAAATTTTAATTCAACATACCGATCTGAACGGATTATTTATCGCTGGTTTTGATGGTATTTTGATTTAAGTTTATGATGTACCATTTCCATGTGATATAATTTCTGAGCTTCAAAATTCTCCAGGCACCAAGTGCTCAATGCTTTACTTTCACTTTCTGCGAGCCTATCCAATGATTTGGTAAATTCCTTTTTGAACAGTTCCCGGCTGAAGCTGACTTTCTTCAGGATGATTTTGCAGTATTCTAACTGAGAAGTTTTTGTTTTTGCTTTCATCGTTGATTTTTGAATAACACTTATCAATTACAACGGATCTCAGGTTTTGTCTACTTATGGTATTTGGATTATGATTTAAGAAATAAGGATATCCTTTAATTAACCGATTGCATCAGCTATTACAAGACCCATTATCACCAGTAGAAGGATGAACCAAAACCCTCGAGTTACCCACTTTTTTGTCTTAGAAGTCTTGGGAGTATCATATACTTTGCAACATTCTTTCATAACCTTAATTCTTCCTTTGGATAATGTGATTAAAATCCCCGGTATGCGAGTGCAGTGACCGGGGATCCATCACCGCCTATTTTATTACCTCTTTATTCTCACCACATGTGAGCATAGCATCCCCATAATAGGGGTTTTTGATCTCGTTTACCGCGCTTAACCAATAAGCACCTTTACCGTTCCTGGCCATGGGGCAATACTGGTAATAAATCGTTTCACCAGATGTACCAAACATCTTTATAGCACTGTAGAGCGCATCGCTGAAGTCTGCATAGGACAGTCGTTGTTCTTCAATATCAGTTGATACTTCAATCTTGTCTAATGACCCCTTAAGCTGTTTA
This sequence comes from Cyclobacteriaceae bacterium, assembly GCA_965228595.1. Taxonomy (GTDB): domain Bacteria; phylum Bacteroidota; class Bacteroidia; order Cytophagales; family Cyclobacteriaceae; genus UBA7330. Next base: position 4,494,062 of record OZ245828.1, read on the forward strand.
AGTGTATTCATCCAGTGATTGTGCATTTCTCCGGAAACCAGACTCATATCCACTTTGTCTAAAGCCGATTTAACACTACCAGCCTGTTTCTTGGCTGCCGTAGCATCTGTAGCTAAAAATGCTTTCTGCAAATCAAGATGTACTTGGTACACATTGGTTAGTTGCTGCTTAAAGTTTTCATCGACTGACATGTCCATTTTCTTGGTGTTTTCTGATGAGCTCTCATCATGGCCCTCATGTTCACTTCCGGATGCCGGTTTCTTTTCTTCACTCGAACCCCCATGATTATGCCCCATAGAAACTTTGCCTCCTTCAGGGTTCATCATGCTTTTTTCTCCTCTAAGCTGAGCGGCAGCATCAATTTTGAAGACTCCGTTGGTAGCTACCATTTCTCCCTCACTAAGTCCGGATTCTACCACGTAGTAGTCACCTGCATCTGCACCCAATTCAATTTCCCTAAACTGAAACATATTATTGTGATCATCGGTCATCACGTACACCACCGCTTTTTTACCTGTCCAAAGCACAGCCGACTTGGGTATAACAAGCTGATCTCCAGATCCGGGAAGCATGGTCTTAAGAATGCCGTCTGCTAACATCTCCGGCTTCAAAAGATCGCGGGGGTTATCCAGTTCTGCCCTTACTTTGGCAACTCTTGACATAGGATTGAGTACCGGATCGATAAATGTTACGGTTGCATTAAACTCACGTCCCGGAATGGACTTGATTGAGAATTTGATCTTATCCCGCATTTTAATCCATGGAATATCTGACTCATACGCATCAAACATGACCCAAACATGACTGAGGTCTACCACTTCAAATAGAGCCGTACCTTCTTTCACATAATCGCCAAGTGTCACATGACGCATGGTAACTGTACCTGTAATGGGTGACAGCACATCAAAATTGAAATCAACATCTCCGGATTGCTCTATTTGGTCAATCTGTGCTTCTGTAAGGTCCCAGAGTTTTAGTTTATTTCTTGTCGCCCGGTAATAGCTTGGGTTCGTTTCTTTAAACTTCATCGCTTCAAACAACTCACGCTGAGCAGTTACTAGCTCTGGAGAGTAGATTTTGGCCAGCACCTGGCCTTTGCGCACCTTCTGCCCGGTAAAGTTTACCGTGAGCTTTTCGATTCTACCCGGGTATCGGGCGGTCAGCTCAGCAATATTACGCTCATCTGCCATTACCTTTCCAGGTAAGTACACTTCTTTATAAGGTGCTTTTCGCTCAATGGTGCTCATCTCTACTTCAGCAATCTTCATGGCTGCATTGGAAAGTTTGACTGAATATTGACCAGCTTCTCCATCATCCTCATCTTCTTTCATTGGGATAAGTTCCATCCCACATATTGGACAATTTCCCGGCTCTTCCCTTTGTATCTGTGGGTGCATGGAGCACGTCCATGTAGTCCCTTCTGCATGGTCCATGGCCGAATGGTCAGTAGGGAGTTCTTCCTGACTGTCACTACCGCTACCCCCAATAAGTAACCAACCAATTAAAATACCTGCTAGCAAGATCCCCAGGTAGGTGAGGGCTTTTTGTCCGTTTTTTATATTAAATATTTTCATTTTTAAAGCTGTTTTCCAGTGATATAATTGATGTATGCTACAAAAGTGTTTTGATCGGCACGTGCCTTCTCCAATTCGAGTTCGTACCTAAGCAGCTGTCGTTCCATTCTCAGCACTTCTTCAAAATCTGCACCCGCAGTGGTGTATTGCGCAACGAGTATGTCCAGCGACTGGGTTGCATAGGCAATGAGTCTGTTATAAAGAGCCACTCTTCGTTGAGCATCTGCGTAATCACGCCAGGTTCGCTCTAATACAGTTTCTAACTCATTTTCTTTGTCCTCCTTGCGATAATTCACAGAAGTCTTAAGCAACTCTTTCTCCTTGATCATCGAGCGATATTTGTTCCTGTTTAGGGGTATACGGACCCCAACTTGAGGGAAAATCAATGCATCTTTTCCGTTATCAGGAACATCCACATCAGTCCTGGGCGAGATACTGGTGTAAGAAAGGCCCAGATTAAAGGATGGTAACCCCATTTTTTGTGCCACATCAATCTCCGCATCCAGCGCCGACATTTCAAATTCAAAGCCTTTTAATGTAGGATTATGAGTCATTATTGAATCCAGCAAAATGCTCCTTCCTTCCTCAATCAAAATTGTTTCCAGTGTAACCGGCACCTCTATGCGTATTGGTGTTTCTACATTGAGTAGTTCATTGAATCTGGTTTGGATTGGTATACGTGAATCTTCCAGATAAAGTAACTGGTTATTCAGTTCATCCAAATCCATTTCAACTCGTAGAAGATCTACCGCACTGCCGGTATTAGACTCCAACCTGACGTTAGCCAGTTCCCTAAATGATTCGAGTAACCTTACATTCTCCTCTGTAATGGCTATCGCTGCTTCAAGTACATATAAATCATAATAGATTGAGCGTACGTCAAAGAAAATCCTGTTCTTAGCATCTTCAAATGCTTCAAAACGAGCCTTTGCCAGCATGGCAACTGCTTGTTCCTGAGATTTTAATTGACCAAACCATGGAAATGCCTGGCTCAGGGAGATCCCCGCATTCTGTGCTCCAACCCTGGTTTCTACCGGGCTGGTGAAGATGTTGAACATTACGGTTGGGTCCGGTAAAGCCCTGGCTTGTGGCATACGTTCCAGAGTAGCCAGATAGCTATTAAATATCGACTTAAGCTCAGGATTGTTCTCAGCTGCAATTTTGAGATAACCGTGTAAGGGTTCCTCCAGTTGCTGTGTCTGAGCCATTGTGTTGCCAATCGGGATCAGCAGCCACAAAAGCATGATTATATTGATTTTTATCTTTGTTTTCATGTTACGCTGATTTTAATTGTTTTTTGATTGACCTTTCCTGCCACATACAATACAGCACGGGCACCACGAATACGGTAATGGCCTGAACCAACATCCCTCCAAAAGTGGGAATAGCCATAGGCACCATAATGTCAGAACCTTTACCTGTAGAAGTGAAGATTGGAAGCAGGGCAATGAGTGTAGTGGCTGTTGTCATAATGGCCGGCCTGATTCTCAACTTACCAGCGTGAAGCACTGCCTCTTTTACCTCGGTCACATCGCTCGGTTTCCTTTCTGTGAAAATCTGTTTCAGATAGGTTGCCATGATGACTCCATTGTCAGAGGCTACACCGAATAAGGCAATAAAACCTACCCACACAGCCACACTTAAGTTTACTGTGCCTATCTGAAAGAGATCTCTCAGGTTTATGTCAGCAAGGGAGAAGTTTAGAAACCAACCTTGTCCGAACAGCCATATCAAAAGGAATCCCCCTGAAAATGCCACAAACACTCCAGAGAAAACCATCATGGTGGTAGAGACATCTCCAAACTGGAAATAAAGAATAAGAAAAATGGCAAGCAGACATATCGGGACAACCAGAGCAAGTCTTTTAGTCGCCCTGATCTGATTTTCATAGTTACCGGTAAACTTATATGAAACACCTGCAGGAAGCATAAACTCACCGGCATCCATTTTTGCCTGAATAAAGCGTTGGGCTTCTTCAACCACATCCACCTCTGCTTCACCTGCCTTTTTATCAAAAATGACATAACCGTTCAAGAAGGTGTCTTCACTCTTGATCACCTGTGGGCCTCTTCGGTAGGTGATATCCGCCAACTCTATCAGAGGTACCTGAGCCCCTGATGGGGTAGGGATCAATACTTTTTTGATATCCTCCGGATTGTCTCGATACTCACGTGCATACCGTACCCTTACCGGGAATCGTTCTCTGCCTTCTACCGTGGTGGTCAGCTTTATACCCCCAATAGCTACTTCCACGTAGTTCTGGAAGTCTTTCATTGTCAGCCCATAACGGGCTATAGCCTTACGGTCTACATCAAATTCCATATAGGGCTTGCCCACAATCCTGTCTGCAAAGACAGAGGAAGCCTCAATACTAGGTACTTGCTGTAGTATTTTTTCCAGTTGAAGTCCTACACTTTCGATTGTCTCCAGGTCAGGGCCAAATACCTTAATGCCAATGGGTGCCCGCATTCCTGTGGACAGCATAACTAATCGGGTCTGGATAGGCTGGAGCTTAGGTGCAGAGGTCATGCCTGGTATATTGGTAGCCTTCACAATCTCTGCCCATATATCATCAGGAGACCGGATATGATCACGCCATTGCCTAAAATATTCACCCTTTTTGTTGTCAATTACCAGTTCGTCTTTCTCGACTTTTCTAAAACCATCTCGCTCCGGGTGATAGGTACTTCCATCTTTTAACAAGTAGTTCCCTTCTTTATCGGTTTTAAATTGCATCCTATGCCCATTTTCGTCTACCATGTACTCGGGTTTATAATTGATGGTATTCTCGAACATGGAAATGGGTGCCGGATCAAGAGCTGAGTTCACCCGTCCCCACTTACCTACAACCGATTGGACTTCAGGGATCTGGGCCACATATCCGTCTACCTTTTGGATCACGTCAATATTTTCTTCAATACCGGAATGGGACATGGTAGTGGGCATTAGGAGGTACGAACCTTCGTCCAAAGCAGGCATAAACTCTTTTCCAATTCCAGGAAGGGTTTTATTGAGAGACTGCCAAAAACTAGTTTGTCGAATTTCCCAGCCTGTTTTTTCAATGGAATTACCTATGGCACCAAAAGCACCCTCAAAACCAATCCAGGTAAGTATTCCGAATAAAAAGACGAAGATTGGGAGTATGAAAAATTTCCACTTATTGTCAAGGCACCACCTAAGAATAGGGGTATAGTATTTTACCAGCAATAGTAATGAACCAAGTACGAGCAATATTGCTCCTCCAACAAACAGAAAATTTGTAAATAGACTATTTTGTGCACCAAGCGGCAGCCATTCACGAGTTAAAAAGGCCGCAACTGTCAGCATAATGATGGCAATATTGAGATATTCAGTAAGCCAAGTCCATTTTTCAGGTATAAACTTCTCTACAATATTGTTGATTCCAAGAGCCATAAGGACCATTCCGAGCCAATTTCCTGCGAAGATTAGAATGAGTAACCCTAGTGCGATAAGGGCTGAATTCCATATCCTTTTTGTTCTTTCCTTTCCGACCTTTATGGAAAACAACCAGTGCGCCGCAGCGGGTATCACAACGAGTCCTACAAACAGGGCAGCCAGCATTGCGAATGTCTTGGTGAAAGCCAGAGGCTTGAAAAGTTTACCTTCAGCTGCTTGCATGGCAAAAACAGGAAGAAAACTCACCACAGTGGTGGTAAGGGCGGTAATAACCGCCGATGCTACTTCTGAAGTGGCCGTATAGATAACCTCTAGTTTTTGCTTGCTCGAAATACCTTTATTTTCTGGCAAATCCAGATGCCGGAGGATATTTTCAGTAAATACAACTCCCACATCCACCATTACCCCAATGGCAATTGCGATCCCTGAAAGCGCAACAATATTAGCATCTACTCCCGCATATCTCATCACTATAAATGTCATTAAGACTCCAATAGGGAGTAAACTGGAGATGAGAATAGAGGCTCTCAGGTTCATAACAACAATGATTACCACAATGATGCTTATGAGTATTTCCAGGGTTAATGCCTCTTCCAGGGTACCTAAGGTTTCCTTAATCAACCCGGTACGGTCATAGAATGGAACTACGGTCACTTTTGAAACAGTACCGTCAGGAAGGACTTTTGAAGGCAGTCCTGGGGATATCTCTTTGATCTTTTCTTTTACATTTTCTATTACCTCAAGTGGATTGGCCCCATATCGTGAAACGACAACTGCTCCAGTAGCTTCTGCGCCACCTTTATCAAGACCACCTCTTCGTGTAGAAGGACCAAAATTGACAACAGCTACATCCTTGATTCGAATGGGTGTATTGTTATGCTGCGTGATTACTGCTTCTTCCAGATCTTCCAGGCTTCTGATATATCCTAACCCCCTGACCAGGTATTCAGCTTTGTTGTATTCAATGGTCCGAGCGCCCACATCCAGATTACTTTCCTTTACGGCACGCATGATTTGAGCCACGTTTACGTTGTACTCTTTCATAGCCACCGGATCAATATCTACCTGGTATTCCTTTACGAAACCTCCGATGGCTGCCACTTCAGATACACCTGAAGCAGAGGTGAGTGCATATCCTACGTAAAAATCCTGGATGGTTCGCAGTTCATGAGGATCCCATCCTCCCGCTGGTTCCCCTGTTTCCGGATTGCGGCCTTCCAATGTGTACCAGAAAATTTGTCCCAACGCCGTAGCATCCGGACCTAAAGCAGGTTGAACTTCAGGAGGTAATGTCCCTGCAGGAAGCGAATTCAATTTCTCCAATATTCGGGTACGACTCCAGTAAAATTCTACATCATCTTCGAAAATGATATAAATTGTAGAGAGTCCGAAGATTGAATTACTCCTTATAGTTTTTACTCCGGGCACACCCAGAAGCGCAGTGGTCAACGGATAAGAAATCTGGTCTTCTATATCTTGCGGAGACCTTCCCATCCATGTAGTAAAAACAATTTGCTGATTCTCCCCAATGTCAGGGATGGCATCAACAGGTACCGGGTCGCGAGGAAAATTCTCCATCTTCCAGTTGAATGGTGCAGTTGCCACACCCCATCCTACAAAGATTAGTACAATTAATGCTGTAACCAGCTTGTTCTCCAAAAAGAACCTGATCAGTTTATTTAACATTTCTAAAGAGTTTAAAAATTATATTTTAGTCTTTTCTTAGTGCCTCAGTTTCGATCTACCTGCAGGATGCAAGATTGATCGGATATTACAATTCTTAAAGAAGGAAGGACTGATATCGGACGAGGATATCCGGAACAGTCAGGGGCTTTTGAAGGAATGTTTTTACAACAAAATTGTTACGTATTATTATCTCCGAAAGAGAAGGGAACTCGAAAGTGCATAATAGCGGCTGTGATTGAGGTTCAAAGCTGTAGATCGAAACCAGGGTATTGTCATCGTGCTTCAGGTCCTGCTGCTCCGTATCACAACATCCCGTTTCTTCCATCCCATCACAACAGGAATCCAGCTTTTTGAAAAAAGCTGCCTCCATCAATTCGCCATCACAGTAGTGCTTAGCCAATACCATACCCCCTGAGGAAGAGAGGATGAGTAATGAGAACAATATGATAATGATCTGTTTCAAATTCAAATGATGTTTTCAAAATGACTAAACGTAAATGTAGAAATAGTGATTAGGTTAAATGTTATGATATTCTTGATAAGATTTATGATATTTTGGTTTTGTGAATTGTACTAAATGGTTCAATAATATTTTCTTCTATTTTGCGCACAAAACCGCTAGCCAATTCAGCACATTTGGAAAACACTTGTTTTAAAGAATACTGAATTAGTAAGGTTTGATATTTGACTGTCGGTTTTGTGGTCATAGAAGGAGCCGACCATGAAGATTGGAATTGGGTCGTAAAAGCAGATAGCCTCCTGCTTACATAAAGAGGTTATTGATCTAAGTGAGTACGGAATTGACAAACTTAAATTTAATAAGATCACAATGTAATTAACTACAATCAGAGCTATGGAATCAATAAACTCACTTTTTAAATGCCTGAAAATTATAACCAACAATATGAAGATTTAGAGGACAAACTTAGAATGATCGATCTGGAGGAAGATAACCTCCTCAAAAAATCAGAGCTGAGCTTTCAAATGGTACTGATTGCCATTAACCAGTTGCGGGATGCCTTAACCAAAAGCCATGTAGATTCTCAAGCCAGTGAAATCCTCTTTTTCAAGGAGATCAAACCGAAATTCGTCAGTAAGCTAATCTATCACCTTAGTGTGTTCAACATTGAAACCAACAAGCCCAATGGAGGTATCAAAGTAAGACGCAAATACTATCAGAATGAACTGGACAAACTGAAACGATATTTTGATGACAATCTGGAATTTTACCGCTATTACCGTACTCACAGCAATTACCTGGATCACAAATATTTTATAAGGGGCAAACAGGACATAAGGTTAACGCTTGATTCTTTCTTCTTTGAAACTGACCCGAACTTCTCAACTAGCCATGATTTTAAGGTTTCCAACATCCTGGCCAATGACCTGCTCAATGTCTATTTGGAAGATGAATTGAACAAACTGGATATGAGGGACTTAAGCAATGGAAGATCACAAGGTGAACCGAAGGGGAAACTAACATGGACAGATTCCAAAGTAGCGTTAATCGAGTTGATGTATGCCTTGCAAGCCCGTGGAGTATTTAACAACGGCATTGCCGATCTAAAAGAAATCGTAGCATTTTTTGAAGATACCTTCGGTATCGAGGTGGGGCAATATCACCGCACATTCCTTGAAATCCGCATCCGCAAGACCGGACGCACTAAATTTCTGGACTCTCTAAGGGATAGTCTGACCCGAAGGATGGATGAAGCCGATGACAAATAACAAAAAATCTTTCCCAACTTCGGTTTGACTTGTGAATAAAACCCACCAAACGGTAACCTTCGCTGTTCAATCAACATTTGTTAAGAAATGGCAACAGAAGTTATTACCACAGATGACCTTCGTGAGTTCAAGATCGAGCTACTGGAAGATCTAAAAAGGTTACTCAAAGAACATTCAGGACAGCCCTCAAAGAAATGGCTAAAGTCCTATGAAGTCCGCAAGCTCCTCGGCATCTCACCAGGTACATTGCAGAACCTGCGGGTGAACGGCACATTGCCCTTTACCAAGATCGGAGGAGTAATCTATTACGACTATGCTGACATCCAAGGTATGCTGCAGTCCAACAAGTTCCACAATAGGTTGAAGTAAAGCGTATGGCTGGGCATGAACTACATCAGGCACCTTTCGGCAGCATTCGGGCAGATGGATGCAGATACCAGGCTCACGCCCTACCACATCAGTTTGTATATGGCCTTATTCAGGCGCTGGAACCTCAACTTTTTCAAGAACCCGATATCCGTGTCCAGGGACGAGCTGATGAGGTTGTCAAAAATTGGTTCGGTGAACACCTACACCAAGTGCCTGAAGGAACTGGATCGTTTCGGATTTATCCGATATGAACCTTCCTACAATCCGCACCGGGGCAGCCTCATTTACCTGTACAGTTTTGATAAAGGTAGTGATACAGGTGCTGATAATGGAAGTGAAATAGCAGTGAGACCTTATACAAACAATACAAACTCTTTAAACAATGAAAACGAAACAAACTTGGGTGAGCGATCCAAAAATTTTGATAGAGGTTCAAATGCTGAGGAAATGAAGAAAGAGAAAAGTTCCGCTAAAAGAGAAAGAATGACCGGCTATGGCCCGGACATTCCGCCTCTGGAAGCCCATGTGAAAATCTACTTTGATGAAAAAGGCTATCCGCCCGTGGAGGCTGAGAAGTTTTACAACTACTTCCAGAGCAATGGCTGGCTGGTAGGTGGCCGCTCCAAGATGAAAGACTGGAAAGCAGCCGCCCGCAACTGGATGCTGAACGCACAAAAATTCAATGCCTATGCAAAAGATCAGCGAAACCATCAGCCAGGTCCTAAACCCGGAAACCTCCACACAGGAACCGGCAAAGACTATGGCGAACCGCTCTAAATCCTCCCTTGAGGGAGAGCCTGTCCCGCATGAATATCGGGATGCCCAGAGGACGGAGGGTGTTCAAAGCTCAGAGCGTGTTCAAAGCAACATCATCCAATTCGACAAATGCCTTGAATTCCTGGAGAAAGCAGGCAAAGAATACATCAGTCCAAAATTCCAGATATGGAAGGAAGACCACTTGATTATATTCAAACTTTTGGTCTACTTTTATCAGGACAAACCCAATGCTGAAAAGCACGGCATTGACCTACACAAAGGCATTTTGCTAACCGGCCCGGTCGGTTGTGGCAAAACCTCCTTGATGACCCTTCTACGGTTTATGTTGGCTCCCAAAGAGCAATACATCATCAAATCCGCTCGTGATATCACTCTGGAATTCATCCAGGACGGCTATCCTGTTATCAACAAATACTCCAAAGCAGCCTTCCAGCAAACAAGCGGAGAGCTGATCCCTAAAGCCTATTGTTTTGATGACTTGGGCGTGGAATCCAACATCAAGTATTATGGAAACGAAACCAATGTAATGGCCGAGATTCTTTTGAGTCGCTACGATATGTTCATTGGTCGGCACATGCTCACTCATGCTACCACCAATCTTTCCGCCAGTGAGATTGAGAACTGTTATGGGAATAGGGTAAGATCGAGGATGAGAGAAATGATGAATGTGATTGCTTTTGATAAAGAAGCGAAGGATAAAAGGGTGTGACATGTCCCAGCGTGGTACATGTGCAGGTTTTCATGTCCTATTCTTAAGGTTTTTGTCTCACGTCCCATCATGGTACATATAACTTGTTTCATGTCCCAATTTTCGTATTTTTGTCTCACGTAATTTACAAATGAAGAATATCGATCCATCTAAACCTTTCAATGATTTGCCTCTTTTACCTCCTCCGGTGGAAAAGGTGGAGACTATCCAAATACTCAAACAGGAGAGTAAAGCAGCGGTTGCCCTTGCTGAGCTGAAGGGATTGGCAAGAACACTACCCAATCAGGGTATTTTGATCAATGCCATTGTACTCAAAGAAGCACAGGCCAGTTCAGAGGTGGAGAATATTATTACTACACATGACAAGCTCTACCAGGCTTTGGCGGCCAAGTCAATGACAATTGACCCATCGACAAAAGAAGTCCTACGGTACAGGGAAGCCCTGCTCTATGGCTTTGAAGAGATCAAAAAGAAAGGCTTCCTGAATACTAATGGTATTGCACGCATTCAGGCTATACTGGAAGAGAACGAGGCTGGGATCAGGCAGCTACCAGGTACTTCCTTGAAAAATGATCTGACAGGGAAAACAATTTATACACCGCCAGATGATAAGGAAATAATCGTCAGACTGATGAAAAATCTGGAAGACTTTATCAATGATGAACTCGATGGAATGTCACCTCTGATCAGGATGGCTATACAACATTACCAGTTCGAAAGCATCCACCCATTCTATGATGGAAATGGCCGGACGGGAAGGATTATCAACGTGCTTTACCTCATCCTTCACAACCTGTTGGAAATACCCATGCTATATCTCAGTGGCTACATAATAGGCCACAAAGGAGCTTACTACAAATTGCTACAGGAGGTGAGGACTAAAGACAATTGGGAAGGCTGGATATTGTTTATGCTCAAGGCAATTGAGGATACTGCGACTAAGGCTATTTCCCAGATCCACGGGATCAACAGCATCTTCAATGAGATCCAGGATAAGGTAAAAAATGAAGCCCCGAAAATCTATTCCAAGGATTTGATCGAGCAATTATTTGTCCACCCATACACCAAAATAGAATATATCTCCAATGGGTTGGGCGTAGAAAGAAAAGCAGCTTCCAGGTACTTAAAGACTTTGGAATCCATTGGAATCCTAAAACTCGAACCTATCGGGAAAGAGAATATTTTCATCAACCAGCAATTGTACCAACTACTGAAGCAAAGTTAGATCATGGCCAAAGCTCGAAAATCCATACCCCAAAAAACGAAATCTCTCTTACAACAAGAGATTAACTCCCAGTGCCCAATCTGTGATGATCAGAATGTTGATCATTTTGAAATTCATCATATTGACGAAATTCCCGAAAATAATTCCTCTGACAACCTTTTGATGCTTTGCCCGATTTGCCATTCCAAGATTACAAAAGGCGATATTAGTGAGGAGGAGGTCAAACAAATCAAGACCTATCTTATGATTAAAGCTAAAGGCAAATCCAGTGCAAAATCATCAAATACCATCAACATCAAAGGCAATATATCCAACTCCACGGTAGCCAATTCGATCAGTGCACAGACCATTGTTTATAAATCCCGAAGTAAACCGAAAATGGAATTCGCAGATAGTGCCATAGGTAAAAAAGCGGAATTGAAAAACTATGTGAAGCATCTGATTGATCGATATAACGAATACAAGGAAGGAGATGTTGGTAAATCCAAAATGAACTATGCTGCCATTTGGGGCATCATCAAAAAGGAATTCAAGGCAAGTGCTTATCAGATTCCCGAAACAAAATTTGAGTCGTTATGCCTATTCCTTCAAAAACGTATTGACAACACAAAACAGGGTAGAATCAATAAGGGAAAAGGATATAAAAATTACTCAGGGTTCGATGATATTTACGGGTAAACCTCCCCACACTCCTGTGCCTCCAGCCTGCTCATTCCGCTGCGCTGCACTCACAAGCTTCCAGCACCGCACAGCAAGAGTAGCCCGTTATTACGTTCCGTTGCACTGCACTCCATACCGTGCCACACTTGCTTTTCCCAACGCTCAAACCCCACGCAGGAAAAGCGGTGTTCGTCTTCCGCCCTCGGCATAGCATCATGCCAGGCCACCACAGCCCATTTTTTGAAAGTGCTTGTCTTTTAATGGTCAAAAAATAAGCTGTGTTGCCTTACGGTCTCCGCTGAAGCTCCGAGCCTGTCATGCTGCTTGCATCTCGGTTGTCATCCTCACGGCAGCCTACTCTGTCTTTTTAGCCCTGCCAGTCGTCCCTTTGTGGCATAGCTAAAAATCCAACGGCTGCCCGTGTTTTTGCTCGCCTGCGGGTCGCTGCGGGCTGCGGGACTGTCATGCTTTTTGCAACCTACTCACGGCATCCCAACGCACAGGCAATCGCTTATACCCAGCAACGCTCAAAAGGCAAAAAATCACGCCAGCCCTTGTGTAGTTCCGTTTCATTCCGGGCTTTTGTGGAGGATCAAATTACGAAAGCCCTGCATTCCACTTCACACATAGCAAGCCCCCGCAGTTCGTACCTCACTGCTTTCCGGTCTAGCCCCCTTGCTCCACTCGCAGGCGGCTCGCAAGCCTCCGTTCGTTCCTCTCTACGGCTGGCTTGGCCGTTCGTCCATTACGCTGCGCTCCACAGCCTCCGTCCAGCCGTTTTAGCTCAAGGCTGTTTTTTCCTGCGTGGGGTTCCTGACGCACTATCGTTCCAAACCACATTCTCGTTTGCAGTTGAATGTTATCCGTGATTTCTTTTGAATCGAAGTGACCTCTCCGGAAAGAAAACAAAACAAAGAGTGCAGCTAAGTTAGGCGGGCCCCACAAGGCCAACCCTAATCAGGACCGTCAAGGTCAAGCCCTACGGGTTTTTGAAAAAATCTCCACCCTACGGGTAGTATTTTTCCAAAAAACCTTGACTGCCCTGTCCATGCCCACCTGACCAAAGGCTTTCTCTTTTCTTTTTTTCCCTTTTTTCTTTTCTCTTTTGAAATGTGTGCGAAGCGCAGCGAGCAAAACTTTAAATGCTCATACTATGCACACTTTTCAGATCAAAACTTATCGAAAAAACTCCACCAGCTCTAAGCCTCATTTCTTCATTCTTTCCAAAGGACTGAATGCGGGAAAGCCGCTCGAAACCCCATGTCCCAATTGCTTCACCATCACCACAGAATCGGAGGAGGCACGGAACTTTTATTTCTGGCTCTCTTACGGTCTTTGGCAGGCACGGGCGTTCACGCCACACCTGACCGGTTCTGTTGTCCCATTCATCAGGCTAAGTGATGCCAGAGCGGTATTGCTGGCAGGGCAGGAAAAGGCTTTGAAAGACCGTAGGAAGTACCTGAAGTCATTGGCACTCCTTCAGGACTTTGAGAAGAAATCGAAAATCCTGCAAAAGCAGGTGGAGCTCGTGAAACAGGTCAAGAGGGCTATCATGTTTCAGATACTCCTGGAATGAAAAAAGGCCACACGAGGAGGCCTTTTCATTGAGAGGAACACAAACTTTCCCGACTTGCGGGAATCACATCCCCTTCGGAGGTGGATGTTTTCTTTTGAACCGTTGGAATAACACCTTTAGCAGAATGGACACGGTAAAGCTCACTAACGCTCCGACAGCAGCCAATATACAGGTGTGGAGGATATCCCCGGAGCTGATGTTCACCAGGACACTCAGCAACGTGCCTCCGGCAGTTCCTGCCTTCGTGCCTCCTCCGCTTACCAGGTTAGCCATCTTTCCTGTCCGCTTTTGCGCTATCCTCTACGGTCACCTGACTGACTGCAGTCAGTACCGTCCCTCCTACGGTGAGATAGCCGCCCAGAGCAACTATTCCGGCCGGTAAACTGATTGGTGCTGCCAACAGAGCTCCACCAGCTGCCGCTAGTGCCAAACCTACGTTACGGAGCACTTTGAAAAACTTGGGTGTTGGGGCTTTCACCCTTTCTATGATCGTCATACGCTTTTTGCTTTTTGAATATTGAGAAATACATTTTCGCCTCTTTCCATGGCCTCAAACACAATTGTTTTCAGCCTGGAATCGGCAACTTTGGATTGCGTCCCTCTACCTGGACCGATGACCTTTGAAACCGGGGCTATACAGCCCTTCAGTTCCTTCAGGGCTTCATTGGCAGGGTGAAAGAGGATACCGCTTCTATTGGGTACATTTTTCACCAGCAAATGCCAGCCCCGTTTGTCGGTATATCGCTTCACAAGCTCATACCTCCCTTCCGGGATGCTCGATACCATCCGCTGGTTTTCCCTCCAGGGAAGCTCGATGGTGGAGCTGATCAGCAGCTCCCCATCATAGAGCTCTCCGTTGGTACCGTCCTGATGATAAACTCTGAATAGGGTTAATTCCATTTCAGGGCATCATTAGTTTTCCGGTAGCTGGATAAATTTGTCTACCTCAACCAAAGCCAGACAGTTAAACCCACCATTCTTCATGGCATACATCTGACCATTGACGGATTGATAGAAATCAATGCCAAAGGCGACCAATAGCACCTCCTCGCTGTTGGCATTAAAAGCCAAATCCAGCTTCAAGGGACCGGTTGCCACATTGTTGATTTCCACATCTGCGGACTCTGCCAGGTTGAAAGTGAATTCATCATTCTCGAAGTTTACCTCCGATAAAGCCGCCACCATCTTTAGGTGCGTAGCACCTTGGGGATAGGCCAGGCTATTGGCTGGAATGAACTCAGGAATATCAATGGAAGCTGTACCGGCTGCACGGTCAAAACTCACTTCATAGGGAGCGTATAGTGTGGCCTCCAGACGGCCATCCGCATTGAAATCAAACCCCTGGATCAAGTCCAGGTTTCCATTGGAAACCGTCCGCTCTCCTCTTGAATTGTCTTCATCCGATTGAAGGACGATCATTAATTGCTTGGTCAACCTGGAGGCTACCTTGCTGTCTGAAGTTTTCAATAAGAGCGGCCTGAAGGCCGTGCGGATTAGCTTACCAGCTTTCCCTGCCCGTCCAAACTCCGACCCATTCTCCCGGGTCCTTTGGAAGGCCGGATCATTCTTGATCCGTTCTCCATCCACACCCCCTTTTTCCCTGGCTAAATAGCCGTCTTTACTCTTGTAGAAGGACACATCCCCGATGGTTCCTTGCAGTTTAATAATACCTTTTTGTCGTGCCATACGTCTTGATTTTGATTCGTTGCTTTGTTGCAACTCATCGAAAATCAACTATCTCCTTCAGGCAGACAAAAGGCAGGTTCCGTATAGGACGATAGGATACCATTTATTCCGATTGGTTCAAAAAGAACTGCGGAGGTCATTTAGTATATTTACAGTATAGCAAAAGCATAGATGAAGTATAGATAGAGTATGATCGAAACCAAACGAGCCTGTATTTATCCAAAAGACGTGCAGCGGATCACCGGCAAGAGCGAGAGATACGGAAGGAAGCTCCTAAACAGGATCAGGGAGGAGTTTTCCAAAGAACCGCACCAGTTCATCAGTGTAGATGAATTCTGTGAGTTCACCGGCCTTGCACCGGCCATTGTTGAGCGTTACATCACCGATTGACCTTGCCAGATGAAGGCAGTCAAACGGCACTAAATTCTATACCCCCTTACAATAAAATTTAGCACTTTTTGCCACGATTTGAACCCAAAAAGCGGGCTTTTTTGTATATTTACAAAGGTTTCGAAGTTCACCAAATACACTCAAACCAGTTCGAATAAATTGAGAACTGAACGGTGAACCCACTGAAATTACGTTTTGTAACTTACTGATACATAAAGATTTGCACGGGGTGGTTGTAATCCTACCTCCCCGACAAGAGAGTAAAACCCGAAGGTGTAAACCTTCGGGTTTTTTCATTTTATATCGACCCAAGCTTAGCTTGAGGGTGATACTAAAATGAAAAAACCAGGCTTTGTAAAAAGCCGTAGGTTTTACTTTCGGAAACCGAAGGTTCACGAGGGGCTGCGGGCATGATAGCGCGTATGAGTAATTTTCCGGGAAAAGGATCACCGATCCGCCAGCAGGCGGAGAGGTAATCCTTGACCTTACTGAACCCTCAAAACTGCTTAAGGTAATTGATAATACTTTTGATTAAACTCGCGCAAGAATAAAAATAGATCATGAAATGATCTGGCTTTGTTCTCGGAAACCGAAGGTTCACGAGGGGCTGTGGGCATGGTAGCGTGTATGAGTAATTTTCCGGGTCAGGGATCACCAATCCGCCGGTAGGTGGAGCGATAATCCTTTAGCACGCATTAAAAGAGCGTTTGCTAAGCACCCAAGCTTAGCTTGAGGGCGATAAAACTAAAAAACCAGGCTTTGTTAAGCATGGAGGCGATTTCGCCATAAAAAAGGACCTGATATTTACAAAAAAGAAAATTCTGCAACCTTTAGCAAGAATTATATAAATCCCCACTCTCCCAATTTCGTATATTTACATTGTTGAAAAAGATCATTTCCATATCGCTGATACTTCTTTTGATCACCAGTCATCTGGGAATTGCTGTTGGGACACACTATTGTGGTGGCCTGGCTGTGGAAACCAGGGCCATGATTGGACACCAGCACATGGATTGTGGTATGGGTGATATGGATAGTGATTGTGAGGGCTCAGAATCCGGGACACATGTGGATAAAATGCCTTGTTGTGAAAACGACTACCTGAGTATCCCTGTCGAAGATGAGTTCAGGCCTACACTTGATCAATCCAAAATAGATGTTGATTTCATTGCAGCCTTTATCGTCTCTTATCTGGAGATCTTCTCTATCAACGCTGAAACATCGCATTTCACACAATACGACCCACCTTTGGTGACGCGGGACATATCAACCCTTCTCCAGGTCTTCCTTATATGATGTACTGATTTTTTGATTATTCGATGTGCTGATTTGTCATTGGCGCATCAATCCATCATCAAATCAAATCATCATACATGCTTAATCGAATCATAAAATATTTTCTGGAAAACCGGCTGGTGACTGTCCTCATACTAATGGGCTTCATTGGCTGGGGAATTGTAACAGCACCATTTGGCTGGAAAGTAGGCAGCTTGCCTTCTGATCCTGTACCAGTTGATGCAATACCTGATATTGGAGAGAATCAACAGATAGTTTTCACTCAATGGCAAGGCCGGTCACCTCAGGATATTGAGGACCAGATCTCTTACCCATTAACCACCTATTTGCTGGGTATCCCCGGAGTAAAATCCATCCGAAGCTCATCCATTTTTGGATTCTCCAGCATTTACATCATCTTCAATGAAGATATTGAGTTCTATTGGAGTAGGTCAAGAATTCTGGAAAAACTCAATTCCATTCCATCGGGTCTATTGCCGGAAAGTGTCCAGCCAACGCTTGGCCCAGATGCTACAGCGCTTGGTCAGGTTTATTGGTACACCATTGAAGGGCGTGATAAAAATGGAAATCCTACCGGAGGCTGGGATCTTCATGAGATCCGCACCGTTCAGGATTTCTATGTGAAGTATGGATTAAATGCTACCGAAGGAGTTTCAGAAGTAGCCTCCATTGGTGGATTTGTTCAGGAATACCAGATCGATGTGAATCCGGATGCGCTTTTAGCATATAATATCCCGCTGCATCGGGTCATGACGGCTGTAAAGCAATCGAATAAAGATGTAGGGGCTAAAACCATTGAAATTAACCAGGCTGAATATTTAGTCAGAGGGTTGGGCTACATCAAGTCTGTTGAAGACCTGGAGAAAGCTGTCGTAGCGGTACAAGACAATGTACCTGTTCGGGTTAAAGACATTGGTCGAGTATCGCTTGGCCCTGCTACACGCAGAGGATTATTGGATAAAGATGGAGCAGAAGTGGTGGGGGGAGTGGTGGTTGCCAGGTATGGGGCCAATCCACTGGAGGTCATCAACAATGTGAAAGACAAGATTAAGGAGATCGCTCCCGGTCTTCCGAAGAAAACACTCGCGGATGGGACGGAGAGTCAGTTGACCATCGTGCCTTTCTATGATCGATCCCAATTGATTTATGAAACACTTGGAACACTTGAAGAGGCACTTTCATTGGAAATCCTGATTTCGATTCTGGTAGTGATCGTGATGGTGTACAACCTCAGAGCTTCATTTCTGATTTCAAGTATTTTGCCTATTTCAGTGCTCATGGTGTTCATTGCCATGCGCTACTTTGGTGTAGATGCCAACATTGTTGCACTGTCCGGAATTGCCATTGCCATTGGTACGATGGTCGATCTGGGAATTATCCTTTCAGAAAACATCATCAAGCACCTGGATGAAGCTCCGCCTGATCAGAAGTTAATCACGACGATTTACAATGGTTCAGCAGAGGTCGCAACTGCCATACTTGCTGCAGTCTCTACCACCATTGTCAGCTTTATTCCTGTGTTCACCATGCAGGCTGCTGAAGGTAAGCTATTCGGCCCGCTGGCCTTCACTAAGACTTTTGCATTGGTTGCAGCACTCATCGTGTCACTATTGATTTTACCAACGCTGGCTTACTGGTTCTTTGGAGCCAGAATTAAAAATGAGAAGGTGCAACAAGTCGTAAACCTTGGCTTGATGCTCATAGGGATTGTAGGATTAGCATTCGGCCAGATTTGGGGCGGGGTCATGCTGTTGATTTTCGGATCACTGGTTTTCTTTAAAGTGTGGTATAAAAAGAAAGAACGTTCTCAAAAATGGTACAGTGGGTTAATTGACAAGGCTGAACTGATTCTCGCCGTTATCGGTGTGGTTTGGTTGCTTGGTAAATATTGGCTGCCACTGGGAGCCAGCAAAAGCGTATTTACGAACGTGTTTTTTGTTGCGCTTCTGGTTGGTATTATCCTGGGAGCATTCACATTGCTTCAATACTACTACAAGTCCATACTAAAATGGTGTCTGGCCAATAGGGTCAAATTCTTACTCATTCCGACATTTCTAATCCTGTTGGGAGTCAATATCTGGTTAGGTTTCAGCTCAGTTTTTGGATTCGTATCTAAAGGTTTCGAAGCAATTGATATTGAGGTTCAATCCACCAAAGTCTGGTCGACCTTGGCATATGCCTTTCCCGGAGTAGGTGAAGAGTTCATGCCATCATTGGACGAGGGAAGTTTCTTGCTTATGCCTACTTCCATGCCACACTCCGGCATTGAGTATAATCGGAGGGTGGTAGGTCAACTGGATATGCTGTTGACCAACATTCCCGAGGTGGATCTGACGGTTGGTAAACTAGGTAGAGTGGAATCAGCATTGGATCCTGCACCTATTTCCATGTACGAAAATGTGATCAATTATAAGTCGGAATATAAAGTTGATGAAAAAGGGAGGAGATTGAGGTTTGAGGTGGATAAGAATGGTCATTATGTTTTAGAGGAGTCAGAAGTTAGAGGTCAGAGGTTAGAAGCTAGAGTTGTCAGAAAGCTGGACAAGAATAAGACATGGTACTATGATGGAACAGACACCATTAATCTAGCTTCTAACTTCCAACTTCTAACATCATTGGAAAAGCAACTCATTGAAGATGACAATGGAAAGTATTTCCGCAACTGGCGACCGGAAATTCAGTCCCCGGACGATATCTGGAATGAGATCATCATGGTGACTAAAATACCTGGCGTGACTTCCGCTCCGAAGTTGCAGCCGATCGAAACCCGGTTGGTTATGCTTCAAACAGGCATGCGAGCTCCTATGGGAATCAAAGTATATGGACCTGATTTGCAGACGATACAAGATTTCGGTTTGCAACTGGAGGAGATTCTAAAGCAAGTACCATCGGTGAAAACCGAAGCCGTCTTTGCTGACAGAATTGTGGGCAAGCCTTATATGCACTTGAATATTAACCGCGAACAAATCGCCCGATATGGACTCAATATTGAAGATGTTCAGCAAACCATTGAAACGGCCATTGGAGGCATGAAGGTTACCACAACAGTGGAGGGGCGAGAGCGATTTCCTGTACGGGTGAGATATCCTAGAGAGCTTCGTGACGATCCTGAATCTCTTGCCAAGGTGTTGGTCCCAACTCCGACAGGAGCACAAATTCCGCTCGGACAATTGGTAGATATTGAATATGTGAGAGGGCCACAAGCCATCAAAAGTGAAGAGACTTTCCTGGTTGGGTATGTCCTTTTTGATAAGCGGGATGGCTATGCAGAGGTAGATGTAGTTACTGATGCCCAGCGCACTATCCAGGAGCGAATTAATAGTGGGGAGCTGGATGTACCCTCCGGAATCAGTTACAAATTCTCCGGCAGCTATGAAAACCAGGTCAGAGCTGAAAAACGATTGGCTATTATTGTCCCGGTGGTTCTGGGGATCGTTTTCCTGATCCTTTATTTCCAATTCAAATCCACGACTACTTCACTGATGGTTTTCACCGGAATAGCCATGGCTTTTAGTGGCGGGTTTATCATGATCTGGCTTTATGGACAGGATTGGTTTTTCAATTTCTCATTACTGGGGATTGACTTTAGAGACCTCTTTCAGATCAAGACCATCAACTTAAGTGTAGCAGTGTGGGTAGGCTTTATTGCCTTATTTGGAATAGCGACGGACGATGGGGTGTTGATGGGCACTTATCTGGATCAAAGTTTTGATCGGAACAGAACAAAAACGATCTCTGAAATACGAGAGGCTGTAGTAGAAGCAGGGTTACGAAGAATCCGACCGGCTGTGATGACCTCTGCCACAACCATCATTGCCTTACTTCCTATTCTTACCTCAACCGGAAGAGGATCTGACATCATGATCCCCATGGCAATCCCTGCCTTTGGAGGAATGGCCGTGGCGGCAATCACCTACTTCGTGGTGCCTGTGCTGTATTGTATGCGTGAAGAGCGGAAGTTAGAGGTTAGGGGTTAGAAGTTAGAGGTTAGAGGTTAGAGGTTAGAGGTTAGAGGTTGGAGGTTAGATGTTAGATGTTAGATGTTAGAGATTTAGAGGTTAGAAATGGATTTAAATATAAAATCATAGATCATGATCAAGTCATATAAAGATTTAGAGGTATACCAACGATCATTTAAAATGGCCATGGACATTTTTTGGATGTCAAGGGACTTCCCAAAAGAAGAGGTTTACTCGTTGACTTCTCAAATAACCAGATCATCCAGATCGGTAAGTTCAAATATTGTTGAGGGGTGGGCCAAAAGGAATTATGAGGCGATTTTTAAACAGCATCTTATCACATCCCTCGGATCGAATTCAGAGACAGAAAACTGGTTAAAGTTTGCTTTGGAATGTCAATATATCAATCAGGAAAGATTTGATTCTATGGCAAAAGAAATAAATGAGATTGGCAAAATGTTGACATCACTTCATCAAAACTGGAAAAGCCATGGAAAGTAGGTTAGAAGTTAGAGAAATAGAAATTAGAGGTTGGAAGGTAATGGTTAGATTGCTAGATGACAGAGGTTGGAAACTGATTCTAACCTCTATCCTCTATCTTCTAATCTCAATTACAAAAGCTCAGACTCTAGAAGAATACTTTCAAATTGCAGCGGAAAACAATCCAGGGCTAGAAGCCAAATACACAGCTTTTGAAGCAGCATTAGAACGAGTTCCTCAGGCTAACAGCTTACAGGACCCAACCTTTTCGCTTGGATATTTTATCTCTCCGGTAGAAACACGTGTTGGCCCACAGCGAGCGCGGTTCTCACTCACTCAAATGTTCCCTTGGTTTGGAACATTGAAAGCAAGCGGTGATGTAGCTGCCCTGAATGCAGAAGCTCAATATCAGGTCTTTTTGGATGCTCGGAATAAGCTTTATTATCAAGTTGCAACGGCCTACTATCCTCTCTATGAATTGGATAAGTGGATAGAGCTCGAAAGTGAGAATGCTGACATCCTTGAGTCATATAAGACCATTGCGACCACTAAGTTTGAAAATGATCAGGGGACATTGGTTGATGTGCTTAGGGTGGATATCATGCTCAAAGATGCATTGACCAATTTGGAAATTCTCAGAAAGAAAAAGCAACCATTGGTGACCTCATTTAACAAGCTTTTGAATAGAGAAGAGGATTCAGAAGTGGTAGTTTCTGATTCCCTAACAGTCACTGATTTGGCAATCAATCGAGATTCCTTACTAGTCAATAATCCTGTGTTAGACGAATTAGAAATACGTTTGGAGGCAAGCAAAAAGCAAGAGGTATTGGCTGAAAAACAAGGTTTGCCAAAGCTGGGGCTTGGTCTGGATTATGTCCTGATTGATGAACGTAATGACATGATTGTCGGTGACAATGGAAAAGATGCATTAATGCCTATGGTCACGGTAGGTATTCCCATACTCAGAGGAAAGTATAAGGCAGCGAAGAAGGAGGCCCAACTGATACAGGAAAGTTATTCGCTTCAAAAAGAGGAGCGAATCAACCAGCTTATATCCAGCTATGAAATGGCTGACTATGACCGGGAAAAGCAAATGGAACTCTTGCAACTCTATGAGGAGCAAATTGCCGAAACACAACAGGTACTTAACCTTTTACTTTCTGCATATGGGAACTCAGGCACAGCATTCGAAGAGGTACTTCGAGTTCAGCAGCAACTATTGAAATACAAGAAGATGAAGGCTACAGCCCTGGCAAACTATCACGTTACCATTGCAAGGCTAAGCTATATAACGGCTAAAAAATACTAAGATGAAAATAACAGTCAAAACATTAATTATTGTAGCAGTGATCACCTTAACGGGGGGATTGTTGCTTGGCTGGGCTTTCTTTGGAGAAAGCTCAGGTGGTGAGCATTCACACACAGAAGTCATTGACGGAGAAAAAGTCTGGACGTGTTCGATGCATCCACAGATTCGACAAAACGAACCTGGTTCTTGCCCAATATGCGGGATGGATCTCATTCCATTAGAAGACGATAATGGTGAAGGTATTGATCCGATGGCCATTACCATGTCACCTACTGCCATGCAATTGGCCAATGTTGTTACCGCAGTTGTAGGTAGCGAGTCGGCGATGAAAACCGTTCGATTGAACGGTAAAGTGCAGGAGGACGAACGATTGATCTTCAGCCAGACCACACACTTTCCCGGAAGGATTGAAAATCTTTCAGTAAATTTTACAGGCGAATATGTTAGCAAAGGAAATGTGATTGCACGACTATATTCACCTCAATTGGTGACCGCTCAGGAAGAGTTGTTTGAGGCTTATAAAATCAGGGAAAGTCAGCCCAATTTATATCGAGCTGCCAGGGAGAAGCTGAAGAACTGGAAGCTGACCGAAACGCAAATAGATCAGATCATAGCTACTGGAAAGACACAGGACCAGTTCCCGGTACTTGCGGATCAATCCGGATATGTAACCAATAAGAAAGTCAATCTCGGTGACTATGTCAACAGAGGGCAGACACTTTATGAAATTGCTAATCTATCCAGAGTTTGGGTGCAATTTGATGTTTATGAAAGTGACCTGTCCTGGATCAATAAAGGTGATTTAATTGAATTCAATATTGGTTCACTATCCGGGCAAACATTTAAAGGTAAGATTGATTACATCGATCCTGTGATCAATCCCAAAACTCGTGTAACCAAAGCACGAGTAGTCGTCCAAAACAATGATCGAATATTGAAGCCCGAGATGTTTGCTTCCGGAGAGGTGAAAGCTCAACTGGGAAAGAACACAGATCAATTGACGGTACCTAAATCAGCAGTGATGTGGACCGGAAAACGATCCGTGGTTTATGTTAAATTAGCTTCTGATCAGGGCTTGCATTTCAAAATGCGTGAAGTGACACTTGGTCCTTCATTAGGTGATACCTATGTCATTGAAAATGGACTTGAACCAGGTGAAGAAATCGCTGTGAATGGGACCTTCAGTATTGATGCTGCGGCTCAACTGGCAGGCAAACCATCAATGATGAGTCCGGAAGGTGGAGCTGCAATGACAGGTCATGATCATGGCGTGACAACTCCTTCATCTGCTAATCAAACGGATCACTCACAACATCAAATGAACAAGCTTCAGGTGAATGAATCCAAACAAACCTATGATAGTGATCCCAAATTTAAGGAGCAACTTCAAGTGGTCTTTTCGGCCTATCTACCGGTGAAGGATGCACTCATAGAAAGTGATGTAAAAACAGCCAGCAAGGAAGCTGGAAATCTTAAAAAAGCCATTGATGAAGTGGACATGAAATTGGTCAAAGATGAGGCATACATGGAATGGATGAAAGATCTGGATGTGCTGCAGGAGTCGACAGTAGGTATTCGAAAAGAAACTAATTTGGATAAAGCCCGAATGATGCTTTCTCCATTGAGCGATCAGTTGTTCCACTCGCTTAAGAAATATCAGGTGTCTGTAAAAGGCTACCGCCAATACTGTCCCATGGCTTTTGAGAACAAAGGGGCCTATTGGTTAAGCGAATCGGAAAAAATTCTAAATCCATATTTTGGAGATGCTATGCTTAACTGTGGGGATATTGAAGACCATATGAATGAAACAATTAAATAAACATATAAACTTAAATACGATGAAAACGATACTATTAATCTTTGGACTTGCATTAGCTATTAGCTCATGTAGCTCAACAAAAAAGGAGGAAAAAGCTGAAACAAAGGAAGTGGCAGAAGTGAAAACTGCGCAATCCGGTGGCATTTCTGACTACATATCGCTTAAAGATGCCCTTGTTAAAACTGACGCCAATGCAGCAAAAGAAGCAGCGTCAAAGCTTGTTGAGTCAGCAGCTAAAGAAAACTGGAACGCTAACATAATGAAGGCAATAAGGACCATAGCTACCAGTGATGATGTTGAAGCTCAACGCGTAGCGTTTAAAACAGTGACAGATGGGTTCATTGAAATTTTAAAAACAAATGCTACCAATGATGGCTTATATATACAGTACTGTCCGATGGCATTGGACAACACAGGAGCCAGCTGGTTAAGTACATCGGATCAAATTAGAAATCCATACTTTGGTGATAAGATGTTGAAGTGCGGAAAAGTCACAGAGGAACTTTAGAATTATTTTGATTAAACCTGGATTTAATCCGGGTTTAATCCTTCATTAATCAATTCACATAAATATTTTCAGCAACTTTTTGTGAAATGATCTGTTTGGTTCCCTCAATTTCAGCTTCCAATGAACCATCAAACTCATAACGAGCTTTGATTGTGATCTTGCTGTAGATGGCCAATCCCAGCTTGGTTATGTGCTGAAGAAAAGCCGGAGAGTCATTTTTTACCCCAACCATTGAAAATGATTTTCCAGGAGTTCCCTGATCTAAAGTAGTTCTGTATGTCTCCCGCATTTCCCCGTTCACTTTAGGTATTGGGTCGCCGTGTGGATCATATTCGGGGTAACCCAGGAGTTTATCCAGTTGATCAATGAGCTTGGTAGACTTGATATGCTCTAATTGTTCTGCCACCTCATGTATTTCATCCCAGGTAAATTCCATTTTGTCCACCAGGAATGTTTCCCACAGCCTGTGTTTCCTTATGACAGTAATTGCTGCCTTTTCTCCCTTTTCAAGCAGTGAAATACCCCCATATTTTTTGTAGTTGATGAGCTTCTTTTCTTTCAGTTTCTGAAGCATATTACTTACTGTGGCAGGGGATATGTTTAGGTGACTTGCAAGTTCATTGGTGCCAAGCTCTTTACCATCCCGATCTGCATTCAGACTATAGATTGCCTTCAAGTAGTTTTCCTCAGTAACTGTAATCATAAATCAAAATTAAGTATTACGGACCGTAAAATAAAGTTTGACATACCTAACTTTAATTTATATATTTGCTTAAAATATTTTGTGATGGGTAAAATACTATATTCTATTGTCTCACTGGTACTAATCTTCATTTGTTCGTGTGAAGAAATTATCCCTGAAGCCCCAGCAGAAAATGAATTATTGGATGGTCCCACCACAGGATTGTCGCATGCCGAGCAACGCCAATTCCTGGATGGAGATATTGCATTCAATGACGAAGTATTTTCATCAGTGGATGGTCTCGGTCCGGGCTTTGTGGCTACTTCTTGCGGCAGCTGTCATGCAGGAGATGGAAAAGGACATCCTTTCACCACGCTCACCAGGTTCGGGCAGACATTGCCCAACACTTCACCAGATTTAACAATCGGAGGACCGCAGTTACAGAACAGAGCCATTCCCGGCTTTGAACCAGAAATCATACCTGATGGTGTGCCTTCTATGAAGTTTACACCCCCATCGGTTACCGGATTGGGATTCCTTGCAGCCCTTACCGATCAACAAATCCTTCAAAATGTTGATTCGCTTGATGATGATGGTGATGGGATTTCCGGTGTTCCTAATTACATCACTCCACCGAAATACTTTGAGCAGCAATGGATTCATCAGCCTGTCAACGGAAAGATCATCGGTCGATTTGGAAAGAAAGCCGCAGCCATCGATCTGCTTCAACAGACAGTCAGTGCCTATAATCAGGATATGGGTGTCACTTCCACGTTTGAACCTGTGGATCCGATGAGTCAGCTTTCAACAGATCCGGAGGTTTCGGATCAAACAATCAGAGACGTGGTTTTTTATCTGCGGACATTAAAAGCCCCCATTCCCCGGTCTGAGCAAAACAGTCAGGTGCTACGTGGCAAGGCAGCATTTACTGAGGTAGGATGTACCTCATGCCATATCCCTGAGTGGACAACTCCTGCGACCAATATCAAAGCATTATCAAACAAAACATTCTATCCCTACACTGATCTGTTATTACATGATATGGGTCCGGGTCTTGATGATGGCGCTACGGAAGGGTCAGCGGAAACTTATGAATGGCGAACACCACCACTATGGGGGTTAGGGTTGGCTCCAAACTCACAGGGAGGCTCCTATTTCCTGATGCACGATGGTAGGGCAAGAAGTATTGAGGAAGCCATCGTTATGCATGACGGTGAGGCAGAAAATAGCAAAAATCAATTCGTTTCCCTTTCCGTGAGTGATAAAGAAGCACTCATCACATTTCTTGAATCATTGTAGCTATGGAAAGACGGATTTTTATCAAGGAATGTGGAATGGGATCCCTGGGTGTACTTGCATCAGGACTTGTGCTACAGCGTTGCGCAGGTACACGATATATTTCCGGAATCATTGAGGGCTCCTATCTCAACATACCGGAGGATGATTTTTTAAAAGAGGATAATAGCTATTTACAGCATGTGGTTGTACAAAATGAAGTACTTCAATATCCAATCGTCGTATTTCGATTCAACACAAGTGAGTATAGGGCCTTTCTAATGAAATGTACCCATCAGGGCACAGAACTGCAGGTATTTGGGGATCGATTACAGTGTCCTGCTCACGGCAGTGAATTTACCCAAAATGGAAATGTCCAGAATGGACCAGCTGATACCTCCCTGCGAAGCTTCCCGGTAATTAAAGAGAGTAAAACCATAAAAATTGACTTATCATGAGAAACTGTAGTTGGATCCTGTTAACAATGGCTTATTTGTTTTCAGTAGACACAAACGGTCAGATCGACAGCACGTTACTCAAACGTACACCGGTTGATACCGCGAAAAACCTGCTCAACATGGATGCGGTTTACAATAGACCTTTCCTTCAGGTTGGTAAGCTGCCGGTTTCTGTGGGTGGATATATAGAGGCAGACTATGGATACATGGGTGAGGATGGCATTACAGATGGACATAGCTTCCGTGTCCCCCGGATGACGCTGTTCGTGGCATCATCGATCCACAGGAAAATCAAGTTTCTCTCGGAAATCGAATTTGAAGAGGGAGGAGAGGAGGTAGCCATAGAATTTGCAGCGCTCGATATCAGTATGCATCCGCTACTCAATCTTCGTGGTGGTATCGTGATGAATCCTATCGGGGCATTCAATCAAAATCATGACGGACCGAAATGGGAGTTTGTTGACCGCCCCATAGCAGCAACCGAAATGCTCCCGGCCACCTGGAGTAATGTTGGCTTTGGACTTTATGGTAAATATTATGTCAAAGAATGGGCATTTGGTTATGAAGCTTATCTTACCAATGGATTTAATGACGCCATTATCAATAATGGAGAAAACCGAACATTTTTACCTGCCTCTAAAGAAAACAAGGAACGTTTTGAGGAATCATCCAATGGGGAACCATTATTTACGGGAAAAATAGCCCTGAGACATAATGAAGTGGGTGAAATCGGACTTTCTTATATGGGAGGCATTTACAATACCCATGAAGTGGACGGGTTAACATTGGATGATGCAAGAAGGTTAAACGTATATGCCATTGATTTCAATGCGACCGTTCCCGGGGTGAAAACATTCTTTGTGGGTGAATGGGTGTGGGTAAATATTGATGTTCCAGCCACCTTTTCTCAACAATTTGGTGATCGCCAAAGAGGAGGGTTTGTTGACCTGGTACAGCCCATCCTGACCGGGAAGGTATTAGGCTTTGATAAAGCTTCCTTTAATGTGGCCATGCGATTCGAATATGTTGACTGGAATGAAGGGACTTTCCGCGAAACGGGAGAGAATATTGGTGATGATATTTGGGCAGTTGTACCGGGAATGAGCTTCCGCCCCACTGCACAGACAGTCATTCGTCTAAACTATCGGTTGATGGGACAAACCGATATCCTGGGCAATCCACCCGCCAGGATATCAGGTATCCAATTTGGCGTTTCTTCGTATTTTTGAGCATGCTTGAACAAAAGCTTGAAGCCAGAGACATCAAACCAACAGCCATGCGACTTTTGGTTCTCAGGAAGCTGGTTGAATCAGGAGCTGCCATAAGTCTCAGCGACTTAGAAGCGAAATTTGAACGGGCAGATAAAGCAACCCTATACAGAACCCTTAAAACCTTTGAAGACAAGAAGCTCATTCACAGTATTGATGATGGTACCGGTGCTGTAAAATATGCGCTTTGTGAAGAAGGCTGTGAATGCGAGCCACAGGATCAACACATTCACTTTCATTGTGTAACGTGTGGTGAAACCTATTGCTTAACCCAATCAAAAATACCACAAACGAACATTCCATCGGGATTTAAGGCAGCCAGTGCCAGCATGGTGTACAAGGGCACTTGTGCTAACTGCTCCTAAAACATTGCAAACAGGTTGCACTCCTTTTTCGTTATTGTTGCATAGTGAAATCTTTCGCATTCATATTATCACTGTTTCTGCTAGGGCTATCCGTAGTACCTTGCGCTGATGAAACCACAGCGGATAGCATTGAGGTTTCCTTCGAAGAATCCGGGTCAGATCACGACCACAATGAATCCGAAGATTTGTGTTCTCCCTTATGTGTTTGTCATTGCTGCCATTCACACCTTGTCGTTCAGCAAATTTTTATAAGTGAGATAGGTGTCCTTACATTTCCTCTCCGGAAAAGCACCTACACCGACCCTATAACCTCAGGGTTTATTGGCACATTACTGCAGCCACCACAGGTTTAGTATCAGTTTTCATTGGGACAGTTCCGTCCATCGATCCTTCTATAAGGGCCGAAAACAGAATCATTTTAACTGATACTAAATCATTTCATACATGATCAATAAAATCATATCGTTTTCGATAAAGAACAAATTCATTGTGGGCTTACTCACACTTGCACTCATCAGTGTTGGGATCTATTCCATGTCCACGGTCAATCTGGGTTCGGTCCCGGATATCACCAACAACCAGGTACAGGTGATGACGGTATCACCCAATCTGGCTACTGAGGATATCGAGCAGTTCGTCACCTATCCGGTCGAGCTGGCCATGGGTAACCTTCCGGGAGTAGATGAGATTCGTTCCATTTCTCGGTTTGGACTATCGGTGGTGACCATCGTTTTTGAAGATGACATGGGTACCTACTTGCCACGCCAACTGGTACAGGAAAAGCTCAATGTATTGCAGGAGACTATACCTAAAAAATTCGGCAGCCCGTCTATGGGACCTATTTCCACGGGTTTGGGGCAGATTTACGAATACACCATCCAACCTCAGGAGGGTTTTGAAACAAAATACTCACCAACAGACCTGCGAACCATCCAGGACTGGATTGTAAAACGACAGCTCACACTACTGGCTGGAGTAGTTGAGGTCAACTCCTTTGGAGGCTACATCAAGCAGTATGAGGTAGCCATTAACCCCGACAAGCTAAACGCCATGGATGTGAGTATTTCACAGGTGTACGAGGCATTGGCGAGAAATAATGTCAATACGGGAGGGGCTTATATTGAGAAGAATCGAATGTCCAACTTCATAAGAGGAGAAGGATTGATTCGGTCATTGGATGACATTCGAAAGATTGTAGTCAAAACTGAAAATGGCATTCCCGTAACGATTGGTGATGTGGCTTCTAAAGTCCATTTTGGACACCAGGTACGCTATGGTGCATTCACGCAGGATGGTGAAGAAGCTGTTGGAGGAATCATTATGATGCTCAAAGGTTCCAACCCCAATGCGGTCATACAGAATGTGAAAGAGCGAATAGAAGAGGTCGAAAAATCCCTTCCCGAAGGTCTGGAAATCAACACAATCATAGACAGAAGTGACCTTATTTCCAGAACTACCAGTACCGTAAAAACCAATCTGATCGAAGGAGCACTCATCGTCATATTTGCGCTCGTTATCCTGCTGGGAAGTTTGCGAGGCGGTCTAGTCACGGCCACCACCATTCCGCTTTCATTGCTTTTTGCATTCATTCTGATGAAGCAATTCAATGTGTGGGCTAACCTGATGAGCCTGGGAGCCATTGACTTTGGGATCATTATCGATGGAGCAGTGATCATCATCGAAGGTACGGTCTATGAAATTCAGAAAAGAATCAGAGCTGGCAAGGTGGGTTTCAATCAGAAAGTAATGGATGAGGTGGCTTATGAGTCAGGAAGCACCATGATGGGTTCAGCCTTTTTTGGTCAGATTATCATCCTCATTGTTTTCGCTCCCATTCTGTTTCTTACAGGTGTTGAAGGCAAGATGTTCCAGCCGATGGCCTACACCTTTGGTTTTGCCATGATTGGAGCAATCGTCCTTTGTCTGACGTATGTACCCATGATGTCTGCGCTGCTTATGAAGCCCATTCAAAACAAAAAGAATTGGTTTGGCCGCTTTGAAAGATCACTGGAAAAGGTCAGTGATAAACTCATTGGAGGACTTCAACGGGTTTACCTTCCTGTTTTGAAAAGCGCTTTGCGATTTAAGGCCATGGTGATCATGGTAGCCGTTTTCCTTCTTGCAATCGCAGGTTTTACTTTTTCCCGAATGGGAGGGGAATTCGTTCCTCAGTTAGATGAAGGTGACATTGCGATGCAGGCATTGATCAGGCCGGGGAGTTCGCTAACAGAGTCTAAAGAAGTCTCGATTAAAATTGAAAACCTCCTGCTCGAAAGCTTCCCGGAGATTAAAACGGTCACTGCCAGAATCGGGGTTGCCGATATTCCGACAGATCCCATGCCGATGGACATTGCGGATATGTACCTCATTCTGGAAAAGGATAAAGACAAGTGGGTTTCTGCAGTGACCAAGGACGAGCTCATTGATCAAATCAAGGACAAACTCAATAAACACCTGGTCGGTGTTAACCTTGTATTCACACAGCCTGTAGAACTACGTTTTAATGAGTTACTCGAGGGAGTTAGAGAAGACATTGCGGTCAAACTATACGGTGAGGATTTGGACTTGTTAGCTACCAAGGTTCAGGAGATGGCGGATATCATATCAACTGTACCGGGTGCCGGAGATGTCAATGCAGAGCGCACCTCTGGACTTCCTCAAATGACTGTGAGGTACAACCGAAATAAGGTTGCCCAGTATGGACTGGATATTCAAAAATTGAACGAGTATGTCAGCTCTGCTTTTGCTGGTGGAGTTGCCGGGGTGGTCTTTGAAGGTGAGAAGCGATTTGATCTGGTCATTCGCTTTGACAATGCACATCGTCAAAGTATCGATGACTTGCGGACACTATATATCGATCTACCAGACGGCACAAAAGTTCCGATCAAGGAAGTAGCTGACATAAGCTATGTGCCGGGGCCGATGCAGATCTCCAGGGACAACACCTACCGTAGAACGTATGTCGGAGTGAACACCCGAGGCAGAGATGTGGAGTCGGTCGTGAAAGACATTCAGCAAAAATTAGATGCTGAGCTTGACTTACCGGCTGGATACTACATCACTTATGGTGGAGAATTTGAAAATCTGGAGCGGGCAAAGAGCCGATTGTCCATTGTCGTTCCAATAGCTCTTTTCCTCATTTTCGTTTTACTCTACTTCGCTTTGGGCTCATTTACCCAATCCATCATGATTTATATCGCTATTCCGCTTGCGGCCATTGGAGGGGTCTTTGCCCTATGGGTGAGAGACATGCCATTTAGTATTTCCGCAGGTGTTGGATTCATTGTACTGTTTGGAGTAGCTGTACTCAATGGTCTGGTGTTGATCAACCGTTTCAATTCATTGAAAGAGGAAGGAGTAACAAGTATTAGAGAGAGAATTCTAACAGGAACAAAAGAACGAATTAGACCTATTATGCTTACAGCAACAACAGACATTTTCGGATTTCTGCCGATGGCATTTTCAGCCTCTGCAGGTGCAGAGGTTCAGCGACCATTGGCCACCGTGGTGATTGGAGGAATGCTGACAGCTACTTTGCTGACACTCGTAGTCCTTCCGGTGCTCTACACTTTTGTAGAGGGTAGGGATGAGCGGAGATTAAAAGCACCAAACGCCTATGTGATCATGGCTTTGATCGCTTTCGGCGGTCTCTTCGCAGCACCTTCTTATGCTGATGCTCAAGAGATCAGGAATTACAACCTACCAACCATCACGCTTGAAGAGGCCAGACAAAAAGCTGTTGAAAACTATCCTAAAATTCAATCTGCTCGATTGGAAATTGAAAGCCAGGAAGCGCTGAAGAAAACGGCCTGGGATTTTGGTAATACACAGATATTCACAGGAAAAGAGGAAGTTGGCAATGGCTCAGAGGGTGTTCATACGCAGATCGGAATTCAGCAACAGCAGATGGACATTTTTGGAATTGCTCCCAAGCTGAACCTGCAAAAGGAGCGGGTTGCACTGGCTGAATCCGCTTTAGATCTCACAGTCATTGAGCTGGAGCGTGAAGTGAGCAGAGCCTGGGCAAAGGTCTATACCACAAAAAACACCTATTTGGTCTATGAGCACCTTTATTCCATTTTCACAAATATTGAACGGGCTGCAAAGATCAGATTGGAAACACAAGAAACTTCCAGATTGGAATACCTTGCTACTTCTAATCAGGCCAATCAGGTTCAGATACAGAAAGAACAAGCATATCGAGACTACCTGAGCGCACTTCAGCAACTCAACGTATGGTTTGTCAGCGATTCGTTATTCACCGTTCCGGACATTCCAGCAAGTGATCTGGATCAGCCACTTGTCTACACATTTGATTCACTGGGAAGGCATCCGTTATTAGATGTGACTCAGCAGCAATTGGGAGTTGCCGATGCTTTGGTCAAAGAAAAGCGATCGCAATTTCTTCCACAGTTGCAGGGTCAGTATGGCCGCCAGCAAATTGCCGGACAGTCCGGGTTTTATCAATATCAAATTGGCGTTCGAATTCCGCTCCTGTTTGGACCTGAACTCGGTAGAACACAGGCGGCAAAAATTCAACGAGATATAGCGAATCAGAACTTACTCCAAACACAATTGGAGCTGAATGCAGCATATCTGAATGCGAGAGAGCAGTATCTGAAATGGGAAAATTCCTGGAATTATTACCAAAATACAGCGCTACCTCTTGCAGCGGAACAGCGAAAAGGGGCTATCACAGGTTACCGGGAAGGAGCCATTGATTATGTATCCTTTTTGCAAAACATCCGGGATGCAATAAAGATGGAAGTGGATGCATGGAAGGCTTTCGGCAACTATCTCGATAGCCGCTATCAATTAGAGTATTTCTTAAAAAAATCAAACTAGAATCTACGGATCAATGATCCCTGAAAATATAAAAACAATGAAGAATCAAATTATAAACATCTTGACATTAGTGGTGCTGTTTGTAGCATTTACAGGGTGCGGTAGTAAAAGCGCTAATCCGAACAGTGATAAAAAAGCAGAAGAAAGACATGCTGAAGAATCAGTAGGTACTGTTCACTTGTCACAGCTGAAGTTCAATAGCCTGGAATTTAAAATCGACACGCTTCCTTTAAGAGCTCTTTCCGGAGTAGTAGAAGCCAATGGGCAATTGGAAGTTCCGCCCCAACATGAGGCCACTGTTACAGCCATACTTGGTGCAAATATCACCTCCATCAAGGTAATTGAAGGCGATAAAGTGCGGAAGGGACAGGTCTTAGCATACCTCGCTCATCCAAACTTGTCTCAGCTTCAAACCAACTACATCAAGGCGTATAGTCGCCTGCAGTATCTGGAAAAGGAAATGCAACGACAAAAGCGATTGTATGAAGAAGAAGTTGGATCAGGAAAGGTATATCAGGAAACTTTAGCTGAATATCAGGGCATGAAAGGTGAAGTGAAGGGGTATGAAGTGCAGCTAAAACAACTCAGCTTGAATGTCTCAAAAGTTCAGACTGGAGAGATATATCAGAACGTTCCTGTTGTAAGTCCGATAGGCGGATACATTGAAAAGGTAAAAGTTCAGATTGGCCAGTTTGTAGATCCTCAGTCAGAGATGTTCATGATTGTCAACACAGAGCATATTCATGCTGACCTTATGGTGTTTGAGAAAGATGTCTCTAAAGTGAAAGAAGGTCAGATGGTTTCCTTTACAGTTGAATCAGTTCCTGAAAAACGGCTGGAAGCGGAGATATATTCGGTGGGTAAGAAGTTTGAACAAAACCCTAAAGCAGTGCACGTCCATGCGGAGATAAAGAACAAGGAGGACTTTCTTATTCCCGGGATGTACATCAATGGTAAAATCCACACCACAGGCAGGAGGGTATACGCACTTCCCTCAGAGGCCATTATTGAGGAAGAAGGCAAACCATACATTTTCATAGCTCGATCACAAGAGGAAGAAGGCAAAACAAGATGGACGTTTAAACCGATTGAAATCCGCACAGGCATGACCGATGAAGGATGGGTAGAGGTTAAACTGCTTGAAGAATTACCCAAAGGAGCTAAAGTCGCCTGGAATAATGCGTACTATCTTATTTCGGAAATGAAAAAGGGAGAAACGGAACATGAACACTAAAAAAGCTGAATCATGAGGTTTTACACTAGAATGCCCAAAGAGTTGGTGCCTTACTTCGATCAAGAATTAATAGACTATAAGATTCACTTTAAAGCGGGTCAACTCCAAATAGCATGGCGTCATTTAGAACGAGCACATATAATCGGTCAGGCTTATCCCTTTCATCATAGCTATGTTCACTGGAAAATGCTCTTGTTCGGAATCCACATCAAAGACACCAAAGAAGTTATTGGTCAAATTCCCAGACTCTTGATTGGAGGAGTTAAGTCGTTCGTAGGAAAAATTCCGGTGGGAAATACCGGAGGGGCTGATGTGCCACCACTCAAACCATTACCTATTTCAGAGGACCTATTGGAAATATTTAAAAAATCTAGTGTAAGACCAATAGAATAGAAAAGCTTGAAAAAATCAACATTCCATATAAACAAAATGGACTGCCCTTCAGAGGAGCAGATGATCCGTATGAAGTTGGAACCTTATAAAGAGGTGAAGCAGCTTTCTTTTGATATTCCAAATCGTAAACTGGAGGTATATCATACAGATGAAGTAGAAGAGATCCATCAGGCCATCGGTGAACTCAAACTTAATGACAGGCTGGAAAGTACGGAAGATGAAGTTGAGTTGCCACTGGCCTCTGACGATTCTCACCAGCGCAAAATATTGTGGTGGGTGCTGGGAATCAATTTCGGGTTCTTTGTATTAGAGATGACTACCGGATGGATATCACGTTCTATGGGCTTGGTGGCCGATTCACTGGATATGCTAGCAGATTCCATTGTCTACGGCCTTAGTTTATTGGCTGTAGGTTCAGCTCTATCACGTAAGAAAAGAGTAGCCAAAATCAGTGGCTATTTCCAGATGGGATTAGCACTGTTGGGTTTCTCAGAGGTATTGCGCAGGTTTTTCAGCGAAAGCGCAACGCCCCTGTTTCAATGGATGATCATCATATCAGTGCTGGCACTTATTGGCAACCTGGTTTCGCTTTGGTTGATTAATAAAGCCAAAAGCGATGAAGCTCACATGCAGGCCAGCGCTATATTCACGTCTAATGATATTATCGTAAATGGCGGGGTGATTTTGGCTGGAGTGTTGGTTTATTTTCTCGATAGTAAATGGCCGGATCTGGCCATCGGGGGAATTGTATTTGCCTTCGTGATGAGAGGCGCAATCAGAATACTAAAACTTGCAAAATAATTATGGGACATAATCACGATCATTCACATAATCAGAAAGAAGGCAATGTAAAAGTTGCCTTCTTTCTAAACCTGAGCTTCACCATTATTGAAGTCATTGGTGGGCTTTATACTAATAGTTTAGCTATCCTTTCAGACGCATTGCATGATCTGGGAGATAGCCTCAGTTTGGGACTTTCGTGGTACTTTCAAAAGCTTTCCAAAAAAGGAAGGACAAAGAGGTTTTCTTATGGATTTAAGCGATTTTCTTTATTAGGTGCTATCATCAATTCTATCGTTTTAGTTGCCGGATCCATATTCATACTTACGAAAGCAATTCCTGAACTTTTCAAACCGGGAGAAACCAACGTTCAGGGGATGTTGTATCTGGCTATTTTGGGGATAGTAGTAAATGGTGCGGCAGTATTCAAACTGAGAAAAGGAGAATCCATTAATGAAAAAGTGGTTTCACTACATCTATTGGAAGATGTTTTAGGCTGGGTAGCAGTGCTTATCGGTAGTATCATTATGATGTATACCGATGCACCATTTATAGATCCGCTTCTCTCCGTTCTCATTTCCCTTTTTGTACTGTACAATGTCTATAAAAACCTTCGCAAAAGCATGCTGGTGATTCTGCAAGGTATTCCGGAAGATGTTTCTCTGGAGGATATCAAAGAGAAATTGAAGGACATTTCTGAGATCACCGATGTGCATGATAACCATGTTTGGTCGATGGATGGCGAATATAACATTCTCACAATTCATCTGCAGTTAGACAAAGACTATAAGCTGTCAGAGCAGGCCAAACTCAAAGAGAAAGTGAGATCACAACTCAAAGATGAATCCATTAACCATATCACCATAGAGTTTGAAGGGCAGGAAGAGAATTGTGATTTGGAGGATTGTTAGTGCCATATTTTAGTATTTACTTAAATACTGAACATTTCCTTATCTCTTTACGTTTTAGTAATTGCTAAAACATTAAAAGATGAGCAAGACCTGTATTAGAGTATTGGCGGACCCGGTCCAAATTAAGGAGTGCAAGGAATCACTAAATCAACTTGATGAGCAGCTGGATCTGGCAACACAGATTTTCAACCTTTCAGGGAATGCCGCAAGGCTGAAAATTCTATTTCTTCTCTACAAAGAAGGCGAAATGTGTCCTTGTGACCTGAGCGATATCCTGGATATATCCGTGGGTGGTGTTTCACAACATTTGCGGAAGCTTAAAGATGGAAAGCTTGTCAAAGACAAGA
Organism: Cyclobacteriaceae bacterium; assembly: GCA_965228595.1. Classification (GTDB taxonomy): domain Bacteria; phylum Bacteroidota; class Bacteroidia; order Cytophagales; family Cyclobacteriaceae; genus UBA7330. The sequence goes on from OZ245828.1 coordinate 4,531,788, forward strand.
AAGTAGGCCAAACGGTATTCTACTCGCTTGTAGAAGAGAATGTACAGATGATCAGGCCTGTACTGGAAAGTTTATTGAATGACATTAAAAAAGAAACTGTATCATGAGCAATTCAAATCAAACAAATGTATCATCCAAAAGTGTTGGAGCTGGTTTGTTGGTAGCCATAACAGCGTCACTTTGTTGTATCACGCCAGTTTTTGCTACCCTGGCAGGTATTGGCGGCATAGCAGCCACTTTTTCCTGGATGGAACCTTTCAGACCTTATTTAATAGGCCTTACCGTTTTGGTATTAGGGTTTGCCTGGTACCAGAAATTCCTGCCTGCCGGCAGGCATGGGAGACCCAGGACCCAGGAAGAAATCGACTGTGCATGTGAAGAGGATGAGCGTCCCTCCTTTTGGCAGTCTAAGAAGTTTCTGGGAATTGTTACCGTCTTTGCGGTATTGATGCTTGCATTTCCGGCTTACTCCCACATTTTCTATCCGGAAAAAAATATACCTGTTGCAGGAAAGCAAATTCAGCAGTCACCCATTGAATTCGCTCAATTTAAGGTTGAGGGAATGACTTGTTCTGGTTGTGAGGCCCATGTAACAAATGCAGTTGGTATACTGGAAGGGGTAAGGGAGGTCAAAGCTTCTTATGATGATGGAAGTGCATTGGTTCAATACGATCCTGAGCAGATTAATGAGTCAGAGATCGTAGCTGCTATCAATAATACTGGTTACAAGGTAGTTCCGGACTCAAAAAAAAAGCCATGAAGGGGAAGATCTTTACTTCGGGGGACATTTGGTCCTATATGGTGTGGAGCGACCATAGACTGATCCGTATTCTGGAAAATATTTCAGATGAAGATTATGACCGGGAGTTCAACGAACTATCTGGAAACGTTCGAAGCAAGGCTGCTCATATCGTGAGCATTTACGAGTTTTTTCTAAATACACTGGAGGGGAAAGGACCTGCTCAGTTTCCGGATAAAAGTGATTTATCCCGATTGGAGCTTGTCAGCCTATGGAAAAGTTACCTGCTGGAGATGCAGGATTACATCACATCTTCACATGGTTTAGTAGCCCTTCCATTGGCTGAAAATCAGCGGGTGGATGTTAATCATGTTTTTCTGGATGCGGCCATCCACACCATTCATCACAGAGGCCAGATACTTACCATGCTCCGACTTATGGGCAAAAGCAAATCGGATATTCATCCAGGAGATACGAATATGGATTATCTGATGTACTTGTTTGCTGAAAAGAATGAGGAGATACATCCAACATTACAAAAAGAAGATCATCAATATGGAAAATGAAGTCGTATTAAAATCTACCATTACCTGTCCAAACTGTGGACACCAAAAAGAAGAAACCATGCCGACGGATGCATGCCAGTATTTTTATGAATGTGAAAACTGCAACATAGTACTCAAACCAAAAGAAGGTGATTGCTGTGTGTATTGCAGCTATGGAACAAATGCCTGTCCTCCCATTCAGGAAGGAGGTAAAAACAATTGCTGCTGATGAAAAAATATGATGTAATCGTAATCGGATCAGGCATGGCAGGTATGACCATAGCCAATAAGTGTGCTAAAAAAGGATTGAAGACTGCTGTTACAGACTCCAGACCTTACGGGGGAACCTGCGCACTACGCGGTTGTGACCCAAAAAAAATACTGGTAGGAGTTGCTGAGATCATCGATCGGGCCAATAAAATGGAGGGGATCGGTATTCAGGGAGATATTTCTATCAACTGGCAGGACCTGATGGCCTATAAAAATGATTTTGTCTCCAAAATGCCAAAAGGCGTTGAGAAAGGATATGAAAAAGCAGGTGTAGACATGTTTCATGGAGCGGCCAGTTTTGAATCTGAAAACACCGTCAGCATTGGAGATAACCTACTGGAAGCAGATAAAATTGTTATTGCCACAGGTGCACGACCTGTAATTCTTGATATACCTGGAGGTGACTTACCCATTGACAGTACAGATTTTCTAAACATGGAAGAGGTTCCTAAGGAAATCGCTTTTATTGGAGGTGGTTACATTGCCATGGAGTTTGCCCATCTGGCTGCCAGGGCCGGAAGTAAAGTTTCAATCTTTCATCGTGGTATTCGACCCCTGGAAAACTTCGATGAAGACATAGTAAACCATCTGGTTAGTGCAACCAAAGATTTGGGTATTAATCTCTGTCTCGAAACTGAGGTAATTGGTATTGAACAAGATGGCAATCAGTTTACGGTGGTTTCTAAATCTCCTGATGGTCAAGAATCATATACAACAAACTTAGTAGTAAATGCTGCTGGCAGAGTGCCTGAACTCAATGGTATGAATCTGGACAATGCTAATATTTCTTACAGCAAAAAAGGTATCCAGGTAAATGAATACCTTCAAAGCAAAACTAACCCATCAGTTTATGCTGCAGGAGATGCAGCGGACAGCCATGGCCTAAACCTCACACCTGTTGCTGTTATGGATGGGCATGCTGTGGCGGCTAATATCATTCGAGGTAATTCCAAAACACCTGATTACACCGAAATGCCCAGTGCGGTATTCACCTTACCAACATTATCTTCTGTTGGTATAACTGAAAAGCGGGCAAAAGATTCAGGTTTAGAATATCATGTAAAAGATGGCTCTGCGTCAAACTGGTACAATGCCAAAAGGATCAATGAATCAACTTACGCATATAAAGTCATTTCTGACAAAGAGGGCTACATTTTAGGAGCACACATCATTGGTCCTCATGCTGAAGAAATGATTAACCTTTTCGCTATGGCTATTAGAGGAAAGCTTACCGTATCTGATATAAGAAACATGGTTTATGCTTATCCATCGATGGGTTCTGATATTGGGTCAATGGTTTAAATGAAATTCGAAAAACCAGATAATTTGTTGTTTACCACCATGGAAGGAAACGTATCTTTAATAAAGCGTCAAGCATTATGATACCCAAAGACTTAACAAAAGACATCAAAACGCGTCTTCTGAGCATCAAAGGTCAGGTAGATGGCCTGATAAAAATGCTGGATGAAGGGAAAGATCCGGAAAAGATCCTCATACAGTTCAAAGCAGCTAAAAGTGGCTTAGATAAAGCCCACCATCTTTTATTGGACGAAGCGTTTAGAAAATCTCTGGCACTTAAGATCTCAGAAACATCGGATGCTTGCCCCGGTAATTGCGGTAATGAAGCGCAAATAGAGAAGTTGCGTCAACAATTTCCAGCCATTAAGGTGGATGATCTCACGGAAAAAATGAAAGAAATTGCCAGACTTAAAAAGCACCTGGATAGATTCAACAAGAATCAAGAATGATTTTCTAACTTTTTTTGGAGACCACCCCATAGCTCCTCGTACGTTTGTTTCAGCTTTATTCAAACCACTAAATAGAATAACAATGAAACGAAATGTAGAAGTATTTACAGCAAACTGCCCCGTTTGCGACCCGGTAGTTCAAATGGTGAAAGAACTGGCTTGCGAGCAATGCGAGATCACTATTTATGATTTGGTGAAGCAGTGTGAAGACAAGACCTGTCTGAGCAAGCTGGAAGAGTATGAAATCAATAAAATACCTGCTATTGCTGTGAATGGCTCTCTTTTACCTTGCTGTGAAAATCAGGAGATTTCTAAAGAAGAGCTGATCAAAGCAGGTATAGGACAAGGATAAAAGGAGGTAAGGCAGGCTTACCTTATAAATTTTTCCCTTGATGCTGCGTTGGCAAGGGAATTCATCAATGTATTGACAATTGGAATAATGAGAATCTTAAAATCACTAAAACAGGATTTTGTCAGCATAGCGTCCTTGTTTACATCAGTATCCACCTTGCTGTGCTGTGCCCTTCCGTCTTTACTCGTGGCTGTGGGAATGGGAGCAGTGGTGGCAGGATTGATCTCAGATTTCCCGGCATTGATTTGGTTGAGCAAGTACAAAGAATGGACTTTTCTGGGGGCAGGTATTTTGATCGGTTTGAACTTTTGGCTGTTTTATGGCCGTGAGAACCAGGCCTGTGAAATAGACGAATTTGGTAATGAAACACCTTGTGATACAGCTGCCCGGTGGAGTAAAGTTATCCTATGGATATCCTTTGGACTGTACACACTCGGATTGTTCTCTGCCTACCTGCTGCTCCCGGTTCAACAATTTCTGGGTCTTTGAAATTCATACAATGAAAATAATAGTCTTTTTAACATTACTAACAATTACAACCATTGCTCAGGTGAAAGCTCAGGGACACGGCCCTCTTTATGGTTTACAGACCCCCACACTGGCAAAAGGTGGATTTGACTTTAATGCAGCGGCTATGAGTCTGGCCACTCAAAATGATCAATCGTTTATGCTCAGATATATCTGGTCGTATGGGGTGACGGAAGATCTGCAAATTAATATTACTACACCCACCATGATCAACAGCCTGTCTGAAGCACCCAGAACAAGAGGTAACAACAATATGCCAGCAAATGGCGACATAGAAGCATCCGTCTGGTACCGTTTCTTTTCCAATGCATTTGGCGTTGGTAAACGGTTTGAATCCACGGCTATTTTAAGTGTTTCGACACCTACTGAGAAAACCAGAGGAGGCATCAATGTGAGCAACTCCATCCATGGAGCGATCTCTACCGGCTATGCTTCCCGTACCTGGTATACCTGGGTAGGTGGTGGTTATCAATATTACTTTGAAGAAGGCAATGATCAATTGGGCGACCTGCCTTATGCAAGTCTGGTGGTCGGTTATCGACCAAACCTATTTATGGGAGACTATCCAAAGCCGGACTGGAGAATGTTTATAGAATCGCTGGCAGAGTTTCCGGGGACTAATATCAGTGAAGGTCAGATTATCTCCATCGATCAGAGAGGAAAAAAAGTAATGATTGGTCCTTCATTCCTGGGACTTTATGGTGCCTGGGGTATATCCTTCGGAGCCTTGTTTCCGGTCTATCAGGATGTAATACAAGGTCCTAAAGAGGAATATAGACTTTCAATGAACATTAGTTATTGGTTATGAATATTAAATCTGAAGAAAAATGAAAAAGTTAGGAATAATAGCATTGTTGACAATTTTTAGTTTGAGCGGTGCAAGGGCTCAGTTGGTCAAAGTAGATCAGGAAGTATTTGGAATGGATTGTGCCCCCTGTGCCTATGGGCTTGAGCGAGGACTCAAAAAAATGGATGGGCTGGAAAGCGTAAAAGTAAGCCTTAATGAGGGCAAAGCTTATCTCAAGCTTGCTACCAACAATGAACTGACATTACAAAAAATCCAGAAAGAAGTAAAGAATAATGGATTTTCAGCCAGAAATGCAGAGGTTACTTTAAAGGGAGAACTGCTTAAAGAGGGAAATGAATGGAAAATTAAGGTCAATGAAGAAACATTCAAAGTCAGCACTGATACTTCTGGTGACATTCTAACAAATCTCAAACCTGGTAAGATTCGCATAAAAGGGTGGGTAGGGGATGAAGAGGATGGTCAGACCATTCGTATCTGGGATATCAGGATTACTGAAGTCTTACAACTTTAATAATACTGGCTAAGAAAATACTGATAAACCGTACTCCCGAAAGGAGTCATAAAACCAGGTAATTCGGCTTGCTTTCAGTTCATCTAATGAAATAGGGTGGAGGCACGCAAATGTTGACTTATAACCAAAGGTATTCCGGATCATGACATCCATGAACCTTATTTATCGCATTCAATATTTTCCTTTAAGTTTGTTGATCGATGCAACGGTTTAGAAAAATAGCGGCTATTTCGTTTCTGAGTATATTCAGTTTATACCTGCTGCATCAGCTATTGCCGCATGTTCATCATGAGCATGGTAGTGCAGAACACATAAGCATTACGAAGGCTAAGACTGAGCATACTCATGATCACCATCATCACCATGACGATGATGATTCCAGTGAAGGTTTTGATCTCTTAGGATTTCTTTTTGGGACACATGCTCACACAGTCCAGGTTGATAATATCCTTGTCGCCAAAAAGATCTCCAAGCAACAGGTATCAGCAAAGGTTCTGGTATTCAATGTTGCTTATGAAATTAAGATATCGGTCGGAGAACCGGAAGAACAGATAATCTGGCAACATCCTCCTGACCCTACAAAATCCCCCCATCGAACTTCGGTTTCGTTAAGAGGCCCCCCATCTTTAGGATAATCATTTCAGGGAGGAAGAATCCCGCTTACTGAGCAGACCAGGTTATGCTCAACACTATTTGATTAATCCTAAAATCAATTTTCATGTATAAAAAAATCGTGTTCGCTCTTTGCGGATGCTACTTGTCGTTTGGCTTGATTGCCCAATCGACTTCAATAGAAAGTATTCTCAGGGAAGTAGAACAAAACAACCAGGAGCTTAAGGCGCTCAGCCAATATGCTGAGAGTAGAGCTCTTGACCTGAAATCCGGAAATAATCTACCAGACCCTCAACTGGGCGCATACTATCTGCCTTTTGGTGAGCATAGTAGCGGTGATTACTCCGAGTTCCAGGTAAGTCAGTCATTCGAATTTCCAACGGTCTATAGTACCCGCAGGAATCTTATTGACAAACAAACCGATCAGCTGGAGCTGGACTATCAAGCCAGGAGACAAGAGATATTGGCGCAAGCAAAAGAATACTGCCTGAAACTGATCTACCTGAACAAACGCTTAACGACTGAAACACTTAGAGTGGGGCAGGCAAAAGAGGTGTTTGAGCAGGTGCAGGAGCTTTATGAAAAGGAACAGGTAGGTATCCTGGAATTGAATAAAGCGAAGGTAGCCTGGATGCAGGAACAGTTCAATATTCAACAGGTTGAGGGAGATAGGAAAAATATCGTGTTGCAACTCACGAGCTTGAATGGAGGAAAAGAAATAAGCTTATCATCAGATGAATATGTTTCGTCATTGAATTTAGCTGATAAGGAAAGTATCTGGAAGGAAAAACAAAATCAAGACCCTGACCTTGTGGAACTGAATCAAATGGAAGCGATCGCCCAACAATCACTAAGGTTGGCTAAAAGTAAGGTACTACCTAATCTGACTGCCGGCTACAATAGTCAGGGTGTTGCTGGTGAACGGTTTTCCGGAGTTTATGCCGGTGTTTCCATTCCTTTATGGAGTAACAGAAACAAGGTCAAAGCAGCTCAAACACAGCTAAGCTTCCGGCAAGCATTTACTTCCTCAAGAATAATGCTGGCAAACGCAGCTTTCGAAAAGCAATACAATGATTATCAAATCATGCTTTCCAAATTCCAGGAGTATGAGACCATTCTTTCGGAGTTGAACAGCGATGAATTATTGCTTCAGGCTTATCAATTGGGAGAACTGTCTTTCATTGAGTATCACATGGAACTACAGTTTTACCGCAAAGCCCATAACACTATGCTGGACATGCAATGCCAATTATATGTAATGCAAACACAACTTTTAAAACATCAATTGTAAAATCTTAAAAACTTATTAAAAATGAAAATTTCAAATATTCTTATCGTTTTAACATTTGTTTTTGCCATGGCTTGTTCAGGCAAAAAATCCGAAGCTGACCATGGACATCCTCATGACGCCGAATTACATTCACAAGATGAATCTACCGAAGATCATGGACATAGCCATGGTGACGGAGATCACGAACATGACCATCATCAGCAGGAAGAATTTACTGTAAATGGGGACTCGACCAAAGCTGAGGAAAAAGGCACTCATACGCATGAGGATGGCAGTACGCATCACGATCACTAAACTGGAGGTTGGCATGCGATATTTAATAGCAATGCTTTCGTTGCTGGTGTTTTCATGCCAGTCAACAGAAGATCATGGACATCCCCATGACGAGAATGGCGGTCACTCTCATGCGAGTGAAGAAAAACCTACTGTGGATTATACTGTTTGGACAGATCAAACGGAATTGTTTGTTGAGTTTCCTGCATTGGTGATGGGTGAAACAAGTCGCTTTGCGGCTCACTTTACGGTGCTAAATGAGCATCAACCTGTGAGAGAAGGAAGTGTAACGGTGAGTTTGATCGAGGGAGACAAAGGTATTCGGCATACGGTGGATGCTCCTTCTTCTCCTGGCATCTTTGGGCCATCACTTCAGCCCAAGGAAGCAGGGGTTTATCAGTTGGTTTTTGAATTGAAAACACCTGCCTATTCGGATAGGATTGTACTAAATAACATTCCTGTTTTTGCTTCTTTATATGAAGTTAAAAAGGCTTTGGGTGGCGGGGGAGAAAATGGAAATGCCATTACCTTTCTGAAAGAGCAAGCATGGAAAATGGAGTTTCAAACGGCTCCCGTTTTGAAGAAGCAAGTCTTTCAAACTATTCCAACATCGGGAGTTTGGAAAGTAGCACCTTCTGATTATCAAACCTTAGTTGCACCTGCAAGTGGAAGAGTGAGCTTTAGTCCTGGCATATTGACGGAAGGAAGTGCTGTAAAGAAAGGACAGGTTTTGATGACCATTAGCAGTGCAGGACTTACGTCCAATAATCTGAGTGCAGAGATCCAAAAGGCAAAAGCTGAATTTGAACAAGTCAAGTCGGAATACGAACGAAAAAAAGAATTGTACAATTCCAAAATCGTCCCAAAAGCCGAGTTTGAGCAGGTAGAGGAAAAATACCAGGTGGCAAAAACCAACTACGAGACGTTGAGCAGTGGTTATAGCGCAGGTGGCAAACAAGTCAAGGCTCCTATGAATGGATTCATCAAATCTATTCAGGGGGTTAACGGTGGATTTGCAAACCAGGGCGATGCTTTGGTCACCGTGACAAGTCACAAGAGTAGTTTGCTGGAAGTACAGGTTAGTCCGAAATACAGTACCGAGCTTCAGAATATTCAAAACATAATGTATCAGCCTAAGCAAGGCACATGGTCGAGCATAAAGGAAAAAGGAGGTAAAGTTCTGTCTGTAGGTAAAGAGGTGGAAGCCGATCAACCATTGATTTCTGTTTATGCCGAGGTAAACGAAGGTGTAGAGATGCCGGAAGGCAGTTTCACAGAAGTACAACTGGCAGTAGGGAATGCAACTGGCAGTTTGGTTGTCCCTGCTTCTTGTTTGATGGAAGATTACGGAAACTTCTCGGTGATTGTCCAACTGTCCGGAGAAAGCTTTGAACGCAGGAATGTGACCCCTGGCAAACGAAATGGCAGTGAAGTGGAAATAGTCACTGGCTTGCTTGATGGAGAAGTAGTGGTCACCAAAGGGGCTTATCAGGTGAAGATGGCTTCTATGTCCGGACAGGCACCAGCCCATGGACACGCCCATTAATGAATTGTGAATTTTGAATGTTGAATTTTTAATGATTTAGTTATGAAAGAGAATGTGATTTTAATTAAATCGTTTGATTTCGCTTTGGAGATTATTCGAATCTATAAGGAGATGAAAAGTCAAAATGAATTCGTCTTATCAAAACAATTGCTTAGGAGCGGCACTAGTATAGGTGCAAATGTGGAAGAAGCTACTGCAGCCTTCAGTAAAAAAGATTTTGCTGCCAAGATGTCGATCTCTTCAAAAGAAGCAAGGGAGACAAAATACTGGTTAAGACTGATTCAGCATAGTAAAATCGTTGACGTAGAAGTATCTGAAGCACTTGAAAAAACGGAAGAACTAATAAGAATTCTAACCGCAATTGTTAAGTCAGCCCAAGGAAAATAAAGACTGCTGTGTATTTCATTCAAAATTCAACATTTACAATTCAAAATCCTGAAAATGCTCAATAGAATATTACAAGTATCGCTTCAAAATCGCCTTTTCGTTTTATTGGCAGCCGCCTTGCTTACTGCATCAGGCATTTTCGTTTTTCGTAATATGAACGTAGATGTGTTTCCTGACCTTACGGCTCCAACAGTGACCATTTTGACCGAAGCTCATGGAATGGAATCCGAGGAAGTGGAAAAGCTGGTGACTTACCAATTGGAAACGGCCATGAACGGCTCGCCCAATGTGCGGAGAATCCGCTCGTCATCTGCAGCTGGAATATCCATAGTATGGATAGAGTTTGAATGGGGAACAGACATCTATCGAGCCAGGCAAATTGTGAGTGAACGCATCCCGATGGTGCGTGAGAATCTGCCTTCCGGTGTTGGTTCGCCTACCATGGCTCCCATTTCATCTATCATGGGTGAAGTGATGCTGTTGGGGATTCGTTCCGATAGTTTGTCTCCGATGGAGCTGCGAACGCTGGCTGATTGGACGATCCGGCCAAGAATCAAGTCTATTGGTGGTATTGCCAACGTGATTGTGATTGGAGGTGATTATAAGCAGTATCAGGTTTTAGCTAATCCTGAAAAGCTGAAATACTATGATGTGACGCTTGGCGAATTGCTGGAAAAAGTACAGGAAAGCAATGTCAATGCTCCCGGAGGCTTTCTGAATGAATACGGAAACCAGTACATCGTTAAAGGAAGTGGTAGAGCGTATTCAGTAGAGCACCTCGAAGAAGCGGTGCTTAAGAATGTAAATGGTCAAACCATCAAGATCAAAGACATAGCAGACGTTCAAATTGGTGCGGCAGATAAGATCGGGGATGGTTCGCTGAATGCGGATCCCGCTGTGATTTTGACCATTTCTAAACAGCCGGATGTCAACACATTGGAATTGACCGAAAGGCTCGATGAAGCCATCGCTGATTTGAATAAGACGTTACCGGAAAGCGTGGAAATCAAAAGCCACATTTTCCGTCAGTCAAATTTCATTGAAGCATCCATTAACAACCTGAATCAGACCTTGCTGGAAGGGGCTTTTTTCGTGGTGGTTGTGCTATTCATCTTTTTGATGAATTGGCGAACTACGGTTATTTCATTGCTCGCCATTCCTATCTCGCTGTTGGTATCCATCATTGTTCTTAAAATGCTGGGATATACCATCAATACGATGAGTTTGGGAGGTATGGCCATTGCCATCGGTGCGTTGGTAGATGATGCGATCATTGATGTAGAGAATGTTTTCAAGCGATTGCGTGAGAATATTCGTAAGCCAAAAGCAGAGCAACAGCCTGTGCTTACGGTGGTGAAGGACGCTTCGGTGGAGATTCGTAGCTCGATCATTATTGCCACGCTCATTATCATTGTATCGTTTGTGCCACTATTTTTCCTGAGTGGTATGGAAGGAAGATTGTTGCAACCACTTGGCATTGCTTTTATTACTTCGGTATTGACCTCTTTGATAGTGGCAGTTACGGTAACTCCCGTGCTGTGTTCCTATTTGCTGAAAAGTGAAAAGGTACTCAGCAAGCAAGCCGAAGGAACGAAAGTGGAACGCTGGCTTCAGTCGGGATATGCTGGAACATTGGAAAGGGTGTTGAAATTTCCCAAGACAGTGAGTGGCTTGACCGTTGGAGCATTTATTATCAGTTTGATTCTATTGATGCAATTAGGTCGAAGTTTCTTACCTGAGTTCAATGAAGGCTCTTTGGTAATCAGTGCAGTGGGTATACCAGGCATGTCATTGGAAGAAAGCAATAAGAATGGCAAATTGATTGAACAATTGCTGTTGGAAATGCCTGAAGTGGATGTGGTGACTCGCAGAACAGGACGTGCTGAGCTGGATGAACATGCACAGGGAGTAAATGCAGCTGAAATTGATGTGCCATTTACATTGGATGGGAAATCGAAGGAGCAGTTCTTTGAAGACGTCCGAACCAAACTGAGTGTGGTTCCTGGGGTTAATATCACACTTGGACAGCCCATCGCACACCGCATTGATCACATGCTTTCAGGTACGCGGGCCAATATCGCTATCAAGATATTTGGGGATGATTTGCAACGATTATTTGAGATAGGGAAAAATGTGGAGACCAATATCAATTCCATTGATGGAATAGCCGATGTGGCAGTAGATCAACAGGTAGAAGTGCCACAAATTCGAATCACTCCTAAACGACAGATGTTGGCAGCTTATGGTATGACGGTTGGAGATTTGATGGAGCAAGTGGATGTGGCCTTTGCCGGAGAAAAGGCAGGGGAAATCTATGAAGGTCAGAAGTATTTTGATCTCATTGTCCGTTTTCAAAAGAGATCCAGGGATGGTATGGAGGCTATTCGATCTGCATTGGTATCGTTACCCAATGGGGGACATATTTCACTGGATCAACTGGCAACGGTAAGCTCAGTTAGCTCGCCCAATACCATTTCAAGGGAAGATGTGAAGCGTAAGATCGTAGTCGCTGCTAATGTTCAGGAAAGAGATTTAAGAGGCGTGGTGAATGAAATTCAGCAGATTGTAGAGACTAATATCGACTTACCTGAAGGCTATCGGGTAGAATATGGAGGGCAGTTTGAGAGTGAAGCGAAGGCTTCACAATTGCTGCTCATTACTGCGGTTGTGGCTATTCTCATTATCTTCCTTTTGCTCTATCTTGAGTTTCAGGACGTGAAATTATCATTCATTGTATTGATCAATTTACCCCTGGCTCTTATCGGCGGCATATTGATTGTATACTTCACCTCAGGGATCATCAGCATAGCAGCTACCATTGGCTTCATCAGCTTGTTTGGTATCGCTACCCGAAATGGGATTTTGCTTGTGTCACGGTATGAAGACCTGAGGAAAGAAGGAATGCAAGGTTTTGAGCTACTCAAAACAGGAGCTTTAGACAGGTTAAACCCCATTCTGATGACAGCTTTCACTACAGGGCTTGCATTGATCCCTTTGGCACTGAAAGGTGGAGAGCCTGGCAATGAAATACAAAGCCCCATGGCTGTAGTGATTTTAGGTGGTTTGCTTTCTGCTACTTTGCTCAATTTGGTGGTGATACCTTGTGTATATAAGGTAACACTTAGATAGGAAAAGTATTTCTATAAATGGTAATGGGTATTTGTGACCTAACATAGAATTTCTTCCTTTCAACGGATCATTGTGCAATTGGACTAATCATTCTAGATAATGATTAATTGATGAACTAAAATCATGATACCCTCCCAGTATAATCCTTAATCAGAGACTAAAATAATAACTGCAATCTCAGCGGTAGGGATTTTAATATCCTTTCTGTTTTGTAAACGTGACGACGCTAAATCAAATTAAAATTGGTGACGTGACATAAAAATGATTTATCAATTAGAATAAAATATGAAGTGATTATGAAAAAGTCAATATTAATAATGTTCGGATCAGTTTTGCTGTTATTCGGTGTTCATGCTCAGGATATTAAGTATGGAGTTAAGGCCGGCCTAAATGTGAATAATCTGGATGTTTCTCCTGAGTTAGACCCTCCCAAACCGGGAGCCAGACTAGGGATACATCTGGGAGGATTCGCACAATTCGGTTTGTCAGATGCGTTAATACTGCAACCTGAACTCGTTTTATCAACTCAGGGAGCTAATGATGAAGATCCGGATGTGGAACAAAATGTAAAGTTAACTTATCTAAACCTGTCCGGATTGGTGAAATATCAAATAGGAAATGGCTTTGATGTTTTTGCAGGGCCTCAGTTGGGCTTCCTTGTGGATGGTGAATTTTTAGAGGTTGACAAAGTAGATGGATCCGAGACACTGTACGCGGCAGATGCTGTTTACAAAGGAACTGACTTTTCTTTTTCATTTGGAGCTGGCTATACTTTAGCATCAGGAATTCACCTGGATTTAAGGTATAACCTGGGACTTTCTGATAACAATGATGATCCACGGGAATCAGCTTTTTATGATTTAAATCAGGAAGTTAAAAACCGGACAGTCCAAATATCCATTGGATACACATTTAACTAAAGTAGGTTTTCATAACCAGTTCAATTCTAATTACTCGAGATATAATGTGGTTATGGTTTCAAACAATTCAGAAAGATAAGCCCGGACAAACAGTCCGGGCTATAATCTGATCCTCTGAATAATTTTTAGAATGTCACAATAAACCCACGGCCTTCTGCAACTCCAATTGCGAAATATTCACCTCGTATGCGGATCGAAGAACACTGAGTTTGGCTTGAGACAACGCCAACTCAGCATCAGTAAATTCCAATCGACTACTTAGTCCCTCTTGATATCTCTGCATCACCATTGTGTAATGAAGTTCGGCGGCATGAAGTGTTCGGTTGTGCATATCCATTCGATCCTTAGCTCCTTGTAAGCGAACCTGGATACTTTGTACTTCGATAGCTACTTTCTCTTCTAGATCCTGCAAGGCCGTCTTAGCTTGTTGCAATTTCAATTTAGCCTGGGTTGTCTGGTGGTTCGTTCTGCCTCCATTAAACAGCGGCACATTTAATTGCATTCCAACATAGGTAGTCGTTGGCCAGGTATATTTGGAGAAAGACAAATCATCAGCCTGAGCCTGCAACTGATAACTACCTACCAATGAAAGCACTGGTAATCGCTGGGCCTGAGACTTTTCCAGACCGTTCTTGCTTAATTCAACAAACCAATATTGCTGCTTTAAGTCTGGTCTGTTATTCACCTGCTCTTCGATCTGGAAATTGACTTCATTTTCTGAAACCAATCGATCAGTAAGTACTAGATCATATTGATCGGAAAAGCCCAGCTTATGTTTAAACTGAATCAATGCAATTTGATAGAGGTTTTCCAAGTACGCGATATCTGCTTTCAGATTATCTGTAGCAATGGCACTGCGGACGGTATCAATCTTTAGTCCCTTACCCTGCTCATAAAGTTGCTTAGCATCTTTCAACGCATAGATATTCCGCTCAAGACTCTGACGATGCAGTAGTATGGTCTCCTCAATCAAAAGAACCTCATAGTACGTTTTGGCAACATCCAAGACCAGGATGGTTTCCATATCTTTTGATTGTTCTTTCTCTACCAAGGCATTCAATTTGGCTGATTTAATCTGCCTTCTTGCCACCTCAGAAAGGATCGGCTGATTTAGATTGATGGCTGCATTCCAGGCATTTCTGCCGCCAACAGCGACGTCCTTAACAGGCGACTCACTACCAACAAATGATCCGGGCATAAATATGACTGCACGGTCAATAAAATGGGTATATGATCCACCAGCAGAAATTGTTGGCAATAGGTAACCCTTGCTTTCCTTTATTGTCTGTTCAGCCAGGTCATTTTCCAGCTTCTGCACCATGAGTGCCTTGTTGTTTTTCTTAGCCAGATCGATGGCCTCATTGAGGTTCAATTCGAGCTTTTGGGCCTTACCGGAATAGCACAGCCCAAGCAGGAGCAGTCCGGTTAATATGCTATGTATATTTTTCATAATAAATGTCATTAATTGTTCACGGATTCCGATTCATCCACTACTTCAGTAGCGAATTTTGAAGAGGACAAATAGGAATAAATAGCAGGGATAATAAATAGGGTCAGAATACCTGCGAAGATCAATCCCCCAACGATTACTATTCCTAGTGACTGACGACTATTGGCGGTCAGTGCAATCGGAAGTGCACCGAAAATCATAGCCAGTGAAGTCATTAAAATGGGTCTGAATCGCTGCTCAGCGGCCACTTTAGCTGCTTCGAATTTGGAAAGCCCCGTGCTCTTCAAATGATTTGCAAACTCAACGATCAGAATACCATTTTTGGTGATCAATCCAATCAGCGTAATAATTCCTATCTGACTAAAAACGTTTAAGCTTTGGTCAAACCATTCCAGGCTCAGCAATGCACCGGCTATGGCCATAGGTACGGTGAGCATGATGATGAGTGGATCTCTTAAACTTTCAAATTGAGCAGCGAGGATCATATAGATCATCACCAGAGCCAATATCAATGTGAATGACAAACTCCCCTTGCTTTCCATATAGTCACGAGATTGCCCAGCCAATGAACTTGTAAAGTTCTCTCCCAGAACTTCAGCTTTAATTCGCTCCATTTCCTGAATCCCCTCATCAAGGCTCACCCCAGGGGCCAAGCCGGCTGAGATTGTCGCAGAGGTATACTGATCATAGCGGTAGATAGCTGCAGGGCTGATTCCTTCCTCTATGGTCACGAGATTGTCCATGGGTATCATTTGACCGCTGCTTGATCGGACATTGATTGCTCGGATATCACTGATGTCATTTCTGTTGATATGCTCCACCTGACCTATTACTTCATACTGTCGGTCATTCATCAGGAAATAGCCATATCGCTGACCTGAAAATGCCAACTGAAGAGCCCGTGCTACTTCCTGAATGGAAACTCCCAGCATTGCAGCCTTGTCCCGATCAATATTGATCATTAGTTCGGGTTTATTGATTTTAAGATCACTATCCACAAACATGAGTTTGTTGCTTTGTCTTGCTGCCGCCAAAAATTTAGGAAGCACACTAGAGATACTGTCAAGATTCGAGGCTTGAAGCACATACTGGATTGGTTGACCGCCACCGTATTTCGTGCCAATAGTGGGTGGCATATATGGGAATAGCAAGATATTTCTGAATTGGCCAGATGCAGCTCCATACTGATAGTACAATTCCTGAGCCGACATCTTGCGCTCTTTTGGATCTTTCAGGTAAATACTTTGTACAGCCACATTCACCGGTGCTGGTGCCGGAATAAATGAAATAGCGACCATCGAATAGGTCTGATACAGTCCATCAGTATTGTCATTCACATAATGCCCAACCTCTTCCATGTTTTTCTTCATGAAGTCATAGGAGACTCCTTCAGGTGCAATCGCAATCAGCATCATATTGGACCTATCCTCCAGAGGAGCTAATTCTGAAGGTAGTTTGGTGCCTAAATAGTAAATCAATGCGCCAGTTAGAGGGAGAAAAATCCAGGCCAAAAATCTGTATTGCATAAATGCACTGAGTAATTTCCCATACCCATTATTTAGACCTACAAAGAATGGCTCAGTCACCCGATACAACCAGGTTGGCTTATCTTGCTTCTTAAGTAAATAAGCACTCAACATTGGAGATAATGAAAGAGCTACAAAGGCTGAGACCAATACAGATCCTGATACCACTATAGCAAATTCCTTAAAGAGTTGACCACTGATGCCACCCATGAAAATGATGGGCAAAAACACTGCGGCCAGTGTTATCGTGGTTGAAATTACTGCAAAGTATATTTCCTTGGACCCTGCGAATGCCGCCTGAATCGGATTCATTCCGTCCTCTACTTTTTTATAGATATTCTCCAGGACCACTATCGCATCATCCACCACAAGACCAATGGCCAGTACAAGGCCCAGAAGGGTTAGTACATTGATTGAAAATCCAGCGATGTACATGATGAAGAAGGCAGACAGGATAGATACAGGAATAGCAAGAACAGGAATAATGGTTGACCGCCAATCTCTCAGGAAAAGGAAGATAATGATCACTACCAATCCAAATGCAATGAGCAAAGTCTCCTCCACTTCTTTTACAGACTCACGTACGGGTTTTGTAAAGTCAAATCCAACGATTAGTTTGTATTCTGAAGAAACTTCTGTTCTCAATTGATCCAGCCGTCTATAGAATTCGTCCACCACTTCAATTGCATTGGCTCCCCTTTGAATTTGAATAGCTACACCCACACCTATCCGGTCTGCCTTATCTGTTCCATTAATGATGGCGTTTCTTTCATTGACCTCACCCAGCTCCGCAAAACCTATATCCTTCAATTTGATTGAGGTAGTGGGCGTTTGCTTGATAATCATTTCATTGAACTCTTCAGCGGTTGTAAGACGACCGAGCGTACGAACACTCAATTCATTGCTTTGGCCTTCAATCCTTCCGGCAGGTAAGTCAATGTTTTCTCTCATCAAAGCCACTCTGATATCCTCAGGAGTCAGTTGATATGCAGTGAGCTTGATAGGATCGAAGCGCAATCGCATGGCATATTTGTGCTCTCCTACAATGCTGACTCGTTGAATACCTGGAATAGATTGAATTCGCTCCTTGATGGTTGTTGAAGCCAGATGACTCACTTCTTTGATGTCTTTGGTTTCACTTTCCACTTCAAGAAACGCCACCAGGTTATCGGGTGAACTGGACTTCTCCACAATCGGAGGATCCAGATCTGACGGAAGTTGATTTTTTGCCTTAGCGACTTTGTCACGCACATCGTTAAGGGCATCTTCCAGATCAATATTTCGATTGAATTCAATGGAGATGATTCCTACCTGTTCTCTCGACTCCGAGGATATGGTTCGGACTCCATTTGCTTCTGCAATGGATTCTTCTAACGGCTTGGTGATTTTAGAAGCAATTACATCGGGACTTGCACCCGGATAGAATGATATGACAGAAATCACCGGAGGCTCAGTAAGTGGAAATTCTCTGATTCCCAAATACTTCCATCCAACCAAACCCATGATGACAATTACGGCCGAAAATACGCCTGCCAGCACTGGTTTTCTTATGCTTAATGAAGGTAAACTCATGATCGTATTATTTTGAAGTAACTATTTGAACAGGTGTACCTTCACCAGTTCGTAAGAGATTGGAAACCATCACTGTATCGCCATCTATAAGTCCCTCAGAAATCAATGCTTCTGACTCGCTTCGGTTGCTGAGTTTGACGGACGTGGATTTAGCCACACCGCCTTTAACCACAAACACAGAATATCCACCAGCACCAGGAATAAGGGCTTCAGTTGGCAACTTGATCCCCATATTGTTGGCAGAAGATGTTGGGTAATAAACTCGTACTGACATGCCCGGCTTCAAGTTTCCAGGCTTATTATCTGTGGTCGCATGAACAGTTAGCGCTCTTGTTTGAGAATTGACCTCTGATTCAATAGCTGAAACTTTTGCGTCGATTTTCTCCTCAGAATCAGGCAGGGTATATGAAATCCTCATGCCTGTTTTAATCGCAGACAAATATTTTTCCGGAACCGAAAATTCGATCTTGAGCGGATTAACTTCCTGCAATTTCACAAGGATCATCCCTGGGTTGGCAAGCGCGCCGGTAAATGCTTTAGTCATACCTGCAACGGCCGAAAAAGGAGCAGTGATCTGCGTCTTCTGAAGTTCCACTTGCAGAAGGTCTTTTGATGACTGTAGAGAAATCAATCGAGCATTTGCAATGTCAAACTCCTCCTGGCTCACTACATCGTTTCTCAATAAAGCGGAGATCCTGTTTTTATTGACAATGGCCAACTGAAGATCAGCTTCAACCTGTTTAAGGCGAGCCATAAGGTCAGCATCATCAAGCTTATATAGAAGTTGGCCTTTGGTGACATAACTGCCGTCATTAAAAGCTACAGCAACTATCTTTCGAGATACTTCACTGACTACGGATATTTCCCTGTTGGAAACAACAGAACCGGAAACTACTTCAAATTGATTAATTGATGTTGTAGAAACTACCTTCACATCTACAGGTAGCTTAAAAGACTCAGACGAAGCATTGCTTACTTCGCCACCTGCACTTGAACAACTCTGAATGGCAATGACTATCACTGCAAGCAGTAGGTTCAAGTAGATTTGTGTTCTTAAATTTTTCATAAGTTTTAATTTTTTTAAAGAAAGGGTCCATGTAAAAACAGGACCCTTCGTTTAGATTTTTATATTATTTAGGCGATTTAATACCCACTATAGCCACCAATGTTCCAAGCACACCAATGACCGCAGCAGTTCGGAACGCACCCTGAAAACCTTCAGTCAGTGCTTCTTTGGTTACTGTTCCGTCCAGAGATAATCCGTTAGTGATGGCAATAGCCACAGCCACTACAATGGCCAAGCCAATCGCAGATCCTACCTGATAAGTAGTATTTACAAGTCCTGATGCCAGTCCTGTTTCTTCGGGCTTCGCACCGGACATGGCTGCCATAGTTCCGGGGATGTAAGCCAGCGACATACCGATGGCTCCTAACAGGGAAGCTCCCAACACATCAACAAGGAAATTTCCATCTACTGATACAGTAGAGAACCACACCAGTGAAGCTGTTAACACAATCATTCCTGCAACCAGATTTTTCTTCACACCGAATCGCTCAATCATTTTACCACTCACTCCAACCATGAGGATCATGATAGCAACAGTCATTGGCAACAAGGCCACACCTGACCAGAAAGCCGAGTAACCAAGCGTCTGTTGTAGGTACAGGTTCAAATAAAACCACATGGGGATCCATGCACCTGCCATCAGTGCCATCACAAGATTGGCCGCAGACAAATTAGGGGCTTTGAAGATGCTCAGAGGAAGTAAGGGCGATTTGGAGTTCTTCTGGATCACAATGAATATGATCAACAGAACCAAAGCAATCGCAAACAGACCGATGGTAGCCAAAGTGGCCCAGCCATTGTGCTCTACCATTACCAGCGTGTACACGATCAGCATGGTTGCAGCTGTTACCAAAAGGGCACTCAGGTAATCAATCTTACCCCGAACTGTACTTCCATTCATCAGTAGTGTAGCGCCGAATAGCATCACCAGGATGCCCATGGGGATGTTGATGAAAAACACCCATCTCCATGACATGTACTCAGTAAGAACACCGCCAAGGAATACACCTGCAGAACCACCTGCCGCTGCAGAAGCACCCCAGAAACCAAAGGCTTTTCCCAGCTCTTTTGGATCTGTAAAAATGTTCATAAGAAGGTTCAGTGCAGCCGGTGCAATAAGGGCTGACCCAAGTCCCTGGAGGGCTCTTCCTACATTCATGGAAGTTTCTGACCAGGCAAGGCCCGTAAGCAGTGAAGCCAGGGTAAGAATGGTAAAACCCCAAAGAAAGATGTTCTTTGAGCCGTACAGGTCGGACAATTTTCCGCCCAGAAGCAACATACCACCCAATACGATTACATAAGCGTTAAAGATCCATTGTAATGCGGAGGGGGTGTAGTTCAATGCACTTTGAATGGCTGGAAGAGCAACTCCGATGATGGAAGTGTCCATGATCACCATAAACTGTGCAGTACATAAGACCGCTAAAGCTGCCCATCGTTTCTCGAAGAGCAAGCTTGCATTTAATGACATTGAATTTGACATAATTGTGAAATTTATTTTCGCAAAATTCAGTCACAGGTGATTCTGTGCTTTTACAGAATTGCTTCTATTGATTGCACAATTATTACAGCTGAGTTACAATCATTTTTCACTGGTCAAATGAAAATCTTCTGGCTATTGGTTATCTTAACTTGCTTATTCACTATGATCTTGGGAAACACTCAACTACATATTAAAAACATGGTCTGTCCCCGATGTGTATCGGTGGTAAAGCAGCTTTTTGAAGAGATTGGACAAGAACCAATTTCCGTAGCGTTGGGTGAGGTGGAATTGGAAAATGAATTGGATGCCGACCAGTTAAAACAATTGGATCTGTTACTCTCACAAAATGGATTTGAGCGGATCGATGACAAAAAGGTCAGGTTACTTGAAAAAATAAAAACACTGGTAATTGATACCATCCATCACCACAATCCTTATGATACGCACATTCAGTGGTCTGTATTTTTATCAGAACATCTCAATTATGACTACAACTATTTAAGTGGGCTGTTTTCATCAATGTCAGGCATCACACTGGAACAATATATCATTCGTCAAAAAATGGAAAAGGTCAAGGAATTTCTGTTTTATGATGAGCTATCAGTCAAGGAGATTGCGTATAAAATGGGATTTAGCAGTGTAGCTCATTTGTCCAATCAGTTTAAAAAGGTGATTGGTATGTCACCCACCGAATTTAAAAAGAGTATGGAGAGCACTCAATCCAGAAAACCTCTCGATCAGATCATATAATCATACAATTCTTCTCAGCCATTATGTAACACCTCAGATCCCTGAAGTGATCAATTTTGATAAATAAAAATTGAACAATGGAAACTCAGGTAAATATCAGGGGTATGGTGTGCAACCGTTGCATCTACACCATTAAAAAGCATCTGCATGAGGCTGGAATTTTTATCAATGAGATTGCCCTCGGCAGAGTAATACTGGATAAGCCATTAGGCGGAGATGATAAGATTAAAATTAAAAACATCCTTTCTTCTCTCGGTTTCGACCTGATCTCTGATAAAAATGAGCAGCAACTCTCCGCCATCAAATCATTTATCCAGCAATGGATAGAAGCCGGTAGTGGTCGCAACTCGATGGAAAACCTATCAGACAGTCTGGCGAGTCATTTCCTGATCAATTATGATTCACTGAGCATGTTTTTCTCGCGCCTCGAAGGAAAGTCTATTGAAAGATATCACATAGAAAAGAGGCTGGAATCCGTGAAGGAATTGCTGGTTTATACAGATTGGTCATTATCAGAAATTGCCTACAACAGAGGGTTTAGCAGTGTACATCACCTGTCAGCTCAATTCAAAAAAGTAACCGGATTGAACCCCTCACATTTCAGAGAGATCCAGGCAGAAAAAGCACGCGTTTCGGATAAGCACAAGGATAAAATGGTATAACCCTAATCAGTAATTGTATAACACACTTCGATCAGCCTGCCTCGAAATTTGCTCCAATAAAAATTCAAGAAATTATGGAAACAATAGAAGAAATAAAATCTGTACTAAATGGGCAGGTATCTAAGGAAACCTTCCCGGTGACAGGAATGACGTGTGCGGCATGTGCCTCCAGTGTGGAATCCATGATCAGTCACACACCTGGTGTTAAATCTGCCAGTGTCAATTTTGCAACCAATTCAGTTCTGGTCGAATATGAAAGTACGGTCACTCCGGAGAAGCTTCGGGAGGCTGTCCAGTCTATAGGATACGATCTCCTGGTAGGGGAAGAAGACCCTTCAGCCAAACAGGAAGAGCTACAAAGAAAGCACTATCATGACGTGAAGCTGCGAACACTATGGTCTGCTATTCTTACACTCCCTGTATTTATCATCGGAATGTTCTTTATGGAATGGCATGCTGGGAGATGGATTTCTCTGGTGCTTACCATACCTATTTTGTTTTGGTTTGGTAGAAACTTTTTCATCAATGCCTACAAGCAGGCCCGACATGGCAAAGCCAATATGGACACGCTTGTGACCCTAAGCACCGGAATTGCATTTATCTACAGTTTATTCAATACGCTCTTTCCGGAGTTTTGGCATAGCAGGGGGATCCATCCACATGTATACTATGAAGCTGCTGTGGTCATCATCACTTTTATTTCCCTGGGAAAACTGCTGGAGGAAAAAGCAAAATCCAATACCTCATCCGCCATCAAAAAACTGATGGGGTTACAACCCAAAACCCTGAAGGCCATCGTTGACGGGGAAGAAAGAGAAATTCCGATTGCTTCTGTACAGGTAGGATACACCATTGTGGTGCGTCCGGGTGAAAAAATTCCTGTGGATGGTACCGTAAGCAAAGGAGAATCTTATGTAGATGAAAGCATGATTACCGGAGAGCCAATTGCGGTGTTGAAATCCGGTGGCGATAAAGTTTTTGCGGGTACTATTAATCAAAAAAGCACTTTTCAATTCACTGCCGAAAAAGTAGGCGGAGAGACCCTGCTTTCTCAAATCATCAGGATGGTTCAGGAAGCACAGGGAAGCAAAGCACCCGTACAAAAACTGGTTGATAAGATAGCGGGAGTATTTGTGCCTATCGTAGTAGGTATCTCCATATTGACATTTATCACATGGATGCTTGTGGGAGGCGACGATGCGTTTACCCAGGCACTATTGACTTCAGTCGCGGTGCTGGTCATAGCATGTCCGTGTGCATTGGGGCTGGCAACACCTACTGCTATTATGGTGGGCGTTGGAAAAGGGGCCGAAAACAACATACTCATCAAGGACGCGGAAAGCCTGGAACAAGCTCATAAGGTAAATGCCATCATATTGGATAAGACAGGTACGATAACTGAAGGCAAACCGATAGTTACCGATATGATCTGGGAGCAAAAGGTGAAAGATGTTGATAAGTATAGCCAAATATTACTCGGGGTAGAGGCGGTCTCTGAGCATCCCCTGGCAGAAGCTGTGGTGAACAGGTTCAAAGAAACCGGGATAGTTGCTGCGGAAGTGTCTTCATTTGAGAGCATTACCGGCCTAGGTGTGCTGGCAGATGTGGGACAGGACAGATACTTCATCGGGAATCAGAAACTGATCACGCAAAACAATATTGATATTGATCCTGAGATACGTGAAATAGCCACAAGGCTTCAGCAGGAAGCGAAAACAGTCATCTATTTTGCGAGTGAATATCAGACGCTGGCTGTACTGGCCATAGCAGATAAAGTAAAACCCAGCTCTGAGCAGGCTATCCGTACGCTTCAGGACCGTGGCATCGACGTCTATATGCTCACAGGGGACAACCATCAGACTGCAGAAGCTGTTGCCGGTCAGGTTGGCTTAAAACACTTCAAAGCTGAAACAATGCCTTCAGAAAAGGCGGATTTTGTGAAAGAACTTCAGTCACAGGGGAAAGTTGTGGCGATGGTCGGTGACGGCATCAATGATTCGCATGCCCTTGCCCAGGCTGATGTAAGCGTAGCGATGGGAAAGGGATCAGACATTGCCATGGATGTAGCGAAGATCACCCTGATCACATCCGATCTGATGTCAATACCCAAGGCGCTCAAACTATCAGGTAAGACAGTAGCGGGTATCCGTCAGAACCTGTTCTGGGCATTCATTTACAACCTCATTGGAATTCCGATTGCTGCGGGGGTCCTGTATCCATTCAATGGTTTTCTGTTGGATCCCATGATTGCAGGAGCGGCCATGGCATTTAGTTCAGTCTCGGTGGTGGCTAACAGTCTTAGGTTGAAATTATCTAAAATCTAAAATGACGGCCATGAAAGCAAGTATTAAGATAGAACAGGTCATCCGGGAAACCCCGGATGCCATTACCCTGGAACTGGAACAGCATCGGATGATTGAACGATATCAGCCAGGTCAGTTCCTGAACTTTTTCCTGGATATAGATGGAAGAGAAGTGGTTCGGCAATACTCTTTTTCATCCACAGCACTTCTGAATGAAACACCACGAGTCACCATTAAGAGGGTAAATGGCGGATTAGCTTCAAACTATTTGATAGATCATACAAAAGCTGGTGATGCTGTAATGGTAAGTGCTCCTGGCGGTCGCTTCACTACTGCGTTCGGAGAGCATAGGCAGGTATTGTTATTGGCTGGCGGATCTGGGATTACACCCCTGTTCTCCCTGTTAAAATCCATATTGGTGGCTGAGCCAGAGAGCCAGGTAACGCTTCTTTATGCCAGCAAAACCTACGAGTCAATCATATTTAGAGAAGAACTTGATGCGTTACATCAGAAGTATGATAGTTTCCATTTAAAGTATTTTCTTTCCTGTCAGGATGAAGTTGTTTACACATCTTCTGACCTTTTCTACAGAAGGGTTAGGGAAGCTGACTTTCAGGAATACCTGAATGCATTTGATGTGTATAGCCCTGAAATCTTTTTGTGTGGACCTGAATCCTTCATGAGCTTTTCTGCTGAGACCCTGAATAAATTAGGAGTTGCTCCTGAAAAGATAAAAACTGAGGTTTTCTCAGGTTATGAAAAAATAAATTCTGATCATAATCAGCCAAATCAGAGTCAAGTCCAAATCGAAAACGTTGATGGGTCAACTGTTTCTTTTTTGGCCGATCAAAATAAACCCGTACTCCAATCAGCCCTTGAAGCTGGGATCAGGCTGCCCCATTCATGCAAAGAAGCCATGTGTGGTACATGCAGGATAAAATTGAGATCCGGCAAGATCAACATGAAGGCAAACTACGCTTTACAGGATGATGAGGTTGATAGCGGCTATGTGTTGCTATGTTCAGGATTTCCCGAATCAGATATTCTGGATATGATGTACGGGTGAATTGTGCAACCTAAAATGGGAAAAGTGTAAAGCAAAAACCTCATACCCATACGAAATTTGAATCATTATTAACAATCAAAATAAAGGACAATGAATACGTTAAAATTCAAAACAACAATTAAATGTAGCGGATGTCTGGCTAAGGTCACTCCATTTCTCAATGCACTGGAAGGTGTAGACAGATGGGGAGTTGACATCCTTAACCCAAACAAGACGCTGACTGTTGAAAGCACCGGCGCATCTGCAGCTGAAGTGATCGCAACGGTAGAGAAAGCCGGCTACACGGCAGAAATTGTAAACTAAAAAAAGGTGCCAGATCGGCACCTTTTTTTGTCTATTGAAAGTAAATTTACTGGTCAGGTAATATCACCAATTTCCTGTGAAAAAAACACCCAATTTTCCCCTTCTCCTGTAATCCACTTAGACTACATGTCGTTGTCTAGGTTATATCACGTACGCGAATTGCGTATTTTTCAAAAAAGTGGATTAAACGTTATTTAAATAGGTTTTTTAACTCCTAATTTCGTCTCATTATTTCAATTGATTTTGTAAATAATTATGCAAATGAAAATGATGACCGCAATGAAAGTGATTATGACCACTGGCATGTTTTGGCTACTGTCTATCTCATGCATGTCCCAGAATATTGAACTGTCCGGATCAATAAAATGCGAGCAGACCCGTGAGTTTTTGAGTAATTCACTTGTCAGGGTAGGAGACTATTTTACGTATAGCAACGCAGATGGAGAGTTTGTGCTAACAGTACCCAGAGATGTAGCTAAGCAACTGGAGATTTACCATATGGGCTATGATGGATATTCCAAAGAGATTGACGGGTCTGGAAAGATGTTCCCATTTGTGATCAATCTTAATAAAGTTGAACCTAAACCCACAGGATTCAATACTGGTGCTGACGTAATGAAAGAAGTATTCAATAGATTTCATGTCAATTATGAGGTTGAAGATCAGTTAATGCTGGCATACTACAAAGAAAACCTCACAGCCAATGATAAAATCTACCATTTTGCTGAGGGGGTTGTGGAAATTCATATTCCCAGCAATGTGGAAAAAGGGCCGGCAAGACTAAGACCACTAAAGACCAGGGTAAAATCAACTGCGGATTTTAAGCATGGAGGACTTTATGATAAAAGTGGCCATGCATCTGAAATGATCCAGTCTTCAGCCTTTACAGATTTTCTATCCAAGAAAAACCGATGGAGCTACAATTACAGGCTTGTTGGAAAAGAAGTACACAGAAACGAGAATGTCTTTATTATAGATTTCTCCCCAATGGATGAAAATGGGTATGTTCAGGGACGTCTATGGGTAGATGAATTTACTTATGCCATTATTAGGATAGAGTACAACCTGGCTCATGAAACGGAATGGGACTCCGAAACATGGGTGGAAGAGTTTCAGCATCACAATCACACCTACTACCTGATGAGAGCTTCTTTCGAAGGCCATTGGACGGAAGAGGGGAAACCCTACGTGTTTAATTCCATGGTTGTCAATACCCGTATTGAAGCCAATCAGGAAGATCGCATCTCACGCGAAAAGTTTATAAAGGGAACAGAATTTACTTTTGTTGACCAGTCTCATGGCAGTTTCACAGATGATTACTGGGAAGGATACAACTACATTAAACTGACCGCCAAAGAGCGTGCTCAGATACAATAACAAGTTGGGTTTATATTTATTGCATAATTAGAAAAGCAGGCACAGCGCTTGCTTTTTTATTTATAAACAGGTTTCAGGCCAATTTCTATTCGATCATAAATCAGCAACTTCGATGATAAATCAGTAACTTAGTATGGATAAGTGATTGTACTTATGAATCTGGTTTATTGAAGCACTCGTAGCATCATGAATAAAGGGTTTATCACCGGTCTGCTAATCGTCTGTTTCACCCTATGTATGCTGTGTCACTCCCTGGCTCAAAGTCTTCATCTACAGGGCACTGTATTCAACAAGGAAAGCAATGTTCCCATTAACCTGGCCCATGTGCGGGTAGGTGATATTGTTACCTATACCAATAAAAAGGGGCAGTTTATGATTAGGATCCCTGATAATGGATCTAAGTACCTGGAGATATTCCACATGGGATATGATGTGTATTTTGCGAGTATTCAAACTGAAAAGCCCTATTATATCCCTTTGCAACCGGTAAAACCTACACACTCTACGGAGGGATTGACAGGTAAGGAAATCATGACCCGGGTCTTCAATAAGTTTCACCTGAACTATGAGATCCACGATCAGTTTATGCTGAGCTATTATCGGGAAGTGGTCGAGAAAAACAATGAAGAAATTCAGTACATCGCTGAAGGGATATTGGAGCTGATACTCTCTTCCAATGTGGAAGAGTCTCCCTCATTGATCCGGCCTATCAAAACCAGGGTTAAGACCATCAATGTTGTTGAACACGATGGGGTAGATATCAAAAGTGGGCATGCTACCGAAATGGTGGAATCTTCCATTTGGCATGAAAGATCTTTTTTGCGGGAAAAAAACCGGTGGAATTATGAGTACAATCTGGTAGGTACAGAGGTGCATCGCAATGAGAAGATTTATATCATTGACTTTACTCCTAAAAACAAAAAAGGATATCTGGCAGGCCGCATTTATGTAGATGATTATAGTGATGCCATTATACGGCTGGAATATACCATATTTGAAAACCTGGAGTTTGACACGGAAGTTTGGGTAGAAGAATTTCAGCACCACGATCTGATCTATTATTTACTGAGATCATCTTTTGAGGGTGTGTGGCAAAGAGGCGGAGCGATGTATACCTTTCGCTCACTGGTGGTCAATACTGAAGTGATATCGGATCATGACAAGACTAATCTCGAAGGTTTTCAATATGGACACAACTTTACCTTCCCCATTACTAACCATGGGGAATTCACAGAAGCGTATTGGGGTGAACATAATTATATCAAATTGACCGATTTAGAACTCGCCCAGCTAAAATAAGCTCCACCATTCGCTGATTATTATGCAACAACATTGCATAAATGTTTTATCTTTGCCGGATGAATCACAAGGATCCCATCTCCATCCTTAAAAGTCACAATTTAAGAGTAACAGATTGTCGTATAGCTGTTTTGCGGCATTTTATGAAGACGGATCATGCCTTGTCACAGGGTGATCTGGAAGCCAATTATGCTGAATTTGACAGGGTCACACTTTACCGGACCTTACAAAATTTTCTTGAAAAAGGAATCTTGCACAGAATACCGGATGATTCAGGCTTTGCATCTTATGGTTTATGTTTTGAGACCTGTACCCCGGAAGGCCATCATCATGATCACCTGCATTTTAAATGTTCAGATTGCGGCCATATTCAATGTCTTGAAAAGACCAGCGTTCCCAAAATAAAACTCCCCAAACAATTTCAGGTAGATCATATTGACCTGATCATCGAAGGAACCTGTAGCAACTGTCAGCATGCATAAATTATTTGTAGTCGCCGTACTGGGTTTGACCTGTTTACCAATCGCCCGGGGACAAACAAAGTGTGATAAAACGATATCAGGGAAGGTATTAGACATATCTTCCAACGAGCCGTTACCCTATGTCTCGGTTCGGGTCACGGAAACCAATACCGGAGTGATTACTGACGAGGAAGGCAATTTCAATATTTCCAATTTGTGCGAAGATGAAGTTCACCTGGAGTTTACTTATGTCGGGTATAAGAAAGTAGTGCATCACCATGATTTTCACCATGACATACCTACTATTTTAATGGCTCAAACGGAAATAGCTTTAGAAGGTATTGTCGTAGAAGGTGAACAACTGCGGGGAGGTACCAAAACCTTAAACCCGGAGCTTTTTCAGATCAGTGAACTGCAAAAGTTTGGAAATACGGACATGTCAGGTCTCGCCAATGCCATCAGTGGTCTTTCCATCGTCCATACCGGGCAGAATATTCAGAAGCCAATACTTCACGGACTGTCAGGAAATCGAATCTTATTAATTCAGCAGGGCATAAGGTATGAATACCAAAGTTGGGGCGACGATCATGCGCCGGGAATAGATCCTGGCAGCTCTTCCTCGGTGGAGGTGATAAAGGGAGCGGGAACCGTAAAATATGGACCTGAGGCCATGGGAGGAGTGATTATTTTCAATCCTGAGACACTGATTCTTCATGAACCACTGAAAGTGACAACCCAACTGTCAGGACATTCCAACGGAAAGGGTTTGGGAGGAAGGTTTAGTGCCCGTCAGGGGTTTGACCATTGGAGTGTCATGGTCAATGGATCGGGAAATATTCATGGAGACCTAAATACTCCCGATTACTTGTTGACAAATACAGGAATGAAGGTTTGGAATGTGGGTACCGGTGTACTTTATCACAAAGCCAATACAGACATTGAGTTTCATTATAGTCGCAACAACCAAAACCTGGGGATCCTGAGAGGCTCAGTCACTGGAAATCTTGATGATCTTGCTTTGGCGCTGGGAGCGGAAGAACCTCTTTATACTGCTGATTTTGATTATCAAATCAATACGCCTCGACAAGAGGTAGTCCACGATATGGCCAGCATCAAAGGGACTTATTATTTGGGGGACCATGTGTTTGACCTCAAGTATAGCTGGCAGCTCAATCAACGAAAAGAATTTGATATTCGTAGAGGAGCCAACAATGAATTACCCTCCATTGACCTGAAGCTGGCCACACATACGCTGGATTTCAATTGGGAACATCCACGCTGGAATGGGCTGGAAGGAGAATCGGGCGTCAGCTGGCTGTATCATGACAATGACAATCAGCCAGGGACGAATACGATTCCATTCTTACCCAACTACAATGATTCAAGATTGGGTATTTATTCCATTGAATCCAGGAATTATGGCAATCAAACATTTGAATTGGGTCTACGGTATGATGTCCAGTTTACCTCTGTAAGAGGAAGGCAGATCAACAACGATCCCTATTACAATGATCTGGTATTTCAGAATCTGACAGCTTCACTCGGCTACCAATTAGAAATAGATGATCAAATAGGTTTCAACACCAACCTGGGCACCTCATGGAGAAATCCGGATGTTTCTGAATTGTACGGTTTTGGAAAGCATGGGGCAATTATCCAATATGGATTGTGGAGATATGAAGACTCCGGAGAATCAGATATCAGCACATCGACTATTCTGGACGAAACATCGAAACCGGTGAATAATGAGGTAGGGTATAAATGGATCAATCAGCTCAAGTGGAGTGGAAATCGATCTGACTGGATAATTAATGGGTATGTGCATCTGATCAGGAATTACATATTTGCCACACCAAGAGGCATTACTACGACTACCAGGGGAGCATTTCCATACTTCATTTACCGTCAGACCGATGCTTTAATCACCGGGTTAGATGCAGAACTGAGTTACCTCATAAGTAAAGACTTGACACTCACCTCCAATGCTTCATTCGTCTATGCCCGGGATATTAAATTTCAAAACTACTTTGTTGAAATACCTCCATTGAATGTTCACAGTCAATTGAAACGGACAATTCACGGAAAGTTCCTGGATCATCACTTAGCGCTTGACCTTTCTTACGTATTCCAAAAGCGCTTCATTCCTGAAGTAATAACTCCTCTGGAGATACTGGATGCCTACGCCAATGGTGAGCCGCTGTTTGAAAGTTCAGATCAAATATTCGACTTCCTGGCAGCACCGTCTGGCTATCTGCTGGTTGACTTGGGGTGGGAGGCATCCTTAAAACAGTATTCATTGAGTCTGAAAGCCGAGAATCTTTTGAACAATACTTATCGTGTATATACGGACCGTATCAGGTACTTTGCTGCGGATTCAGGCATCAATTTCATTGTTGCGTTAAAATATTCACTTTAATATTTGCAACAATGTTGCATTTATAATACTATTGCAATACAATAAATTTATAGAAACGTATATCAAGCCATGCTTTTAAGAAACCTGTTTTATTTAGTAATACTCGCATTGATTGTATTTGTATCCTGCAATGATGAAGAACTACCACCGATTGAGAATGAGGAGGAGGTAATCACAGATGTGGATTTGATTTTTAGCCCTGTTGATGGAAGTGCGCCTTTAACCTTTGGAGCGAATGATCCTGATGGGGAAGGTCCGGAAGATATGGTGACAGACCCTATTGTGTTGGGTGCTGAAAACAGCTACCAATTATTTATCAAAGTAAGAAATGACATTGACAATGTAGACCTGACTGAAGAAATCAAAGAAGAAGGAGCAGAGCACATGTTTTTCTTTGGCTTTACAGATGAGCTGTTTGATCAACCGGAAGGTAATGGCAACATTGATTCCAGGGCAGATCAGGTAAATTATATCGATGAGGATGAAAACGGTTTACCCATCGGTCTGATCACCGGCTGGCAAACCAGCTCAGGAGGATCAGGAACCTTGAGAATTGTACTGAAGCATCAGCCAGATTTGAAAACAGCTACAAGTGGGATCGATGTTGGGAGCACAGACATCGATTTGACCTTTGATGTGACTGTGGAATGATTTAATAAACCAATCGGACGGCTCCACTGAGTATTTCAGCCTGGAGCTTGTCCATGGTTCCTATATATTCTCCATCTACCTGAAAATCGGTGGGTTCTTTCAGTTGAATAGCTACCTGTTTCGCAGAAGTAATTTTAAAAGGAGAAAACTCAAATGTACGTTCATCAACCACATGTCTCAGGTAATCTTCAAAACTGATGTGTTGCAGACAGCAGACCTCAAACTTGCCATCATCGACTCTTCCCCTGGGATTTACCTCTATTCCAGTACCGTATTGTCGGGCATTGGCTAGTATAACGAAATTTGATTCCATTTGATGGGTTTCATTTCCTACCTTCATTTGAAAGGAATTGATATTCATCAGGTTTGGTAGTTCTTTCAATCCGCTGATGGCATAACCCAAAAAGCCACGGTGGTCATCGTTCTGGTATCGCCGAACCAGTGAAGCATTTAGGCCAAAGTCAGCCATGTGCAGCACATGCCATCGTTTGTTGACCTCAATGATGTCAAATGGTTTTCCTTCTCCTTTTATCGCTTTTTCCAGCGCCTTATCAAAAAATGTGGGGATAGACAACTCACTGGCAAGCCCATTTGCTGAACCTGCCGGAATGATCCCCAGTGGAATGCCACTATAGTGCATGCTGTTAGCCACTAGTGCAATCGTGCCATCACCTCCAGCTACCACCACCCTTTGATAACTGTTTGATTTGATCTTTTCTGAGACCTTTTTATCATCCTCTTTTCCGGTGGTCAGAAAGATCTCTGCACCAGGATACGATCTCCTGATCAGGTCTTTTAAATCATTCTTATCCGCTCCTCCGGAGACCGGATTGATAACAAATAGGGTCTCAGCCATGTTTCTTTAATGTTTAACTTCGATCAAAGATATTAAAGGAAAAAGGGAGCATTTTGTTTTCGGTTTGAGAGGAAACTATGCTATAAGATGAATTTCAATGACGGCAAGTGATACATCCGGATGTGAGATCAAGCTTTACAGGCCTTTTGGCTCATCAAAGCAGGCATATATTTTCGGGCATGTCTTCAAAAGGCAAAAATTAAAAAGAGAAAGGGTCTCAAATAATATCCTCAAGAATGCATGGGAAATGATGAAACGCTACAGGGTGTCTGTTGCATCGGATCAACGGTTAAATGTTACAGTAGCAGATCAGATTTACCAGGTCAGGACAGATAACAAAGGATTCTTTTTGTTGTCATTTGATCCCCCGGAGACATCAGGGGTGATTACCTGTACGGCTTCACTGGCAGAAGATCCAACATCAGCGGTCACGGGTGAATTGAAACTCGAAAAGCCACAGGAAATTATTGTTTCAGATATTGATGATACCATACTGATATCCCACTCAACGAGTCTAATCAAAAAAGTATATACCCTGCTGAGTAGAAATTTTGAAAGGAGGAAACCCTTTACCGGGGTTCAGGCATTTTATCATCAGTTAGATTCAAAATCACCGAATCAGCTTTTTTTTTATGTCAGCAGTAGTGAGTGGAATCTTTATGACTTCATTGTCAATTTTTGCCGGCACCACAATTTTCCTGAGGGCAAATTCCTTTTGAATGATATAAAGATCGGGCTGGGGCAGGTGATTAAATCAGGTGGAGGATCACACAAGCATAAATATGAAAAGATCCGAATGATCAGCGAGACCTATCCTACGGCAAAACTCACATTGATAGGGGATAGCGGCCAGAAAGATGCCGAGATTTACGAGAAAATTGCTTTGGAAGCTCCGGATCGTATCAATGAGATTTATATTCGCGACCTGCACAAACACAAACAAAAGCGTCTTATCAGTATGCAGAAAAGGCTTGCGGATAAAGACATTTCAATGAACTTATTCAAATAACCCATTATGAAAGCATATCTCCTTACGAAGACGGGAAAACCAGAAGTATTAAAGATCTCCAATATAGACAAACCTACACCTCGAGAAGATGAGGTACTTATCAGGAGCGAGGCCATTGGAATCAACTATGCTGAGATCCTTTCCAGGAAGGGACAATATCAATGGGCACCGGAGAAGCCGTACATTCCGGGTATGGAAGCCTATGGTGAGGTCATTGCGCTGGGAAGTAAGGTGACCACGCATAAGGTGGGTGACAAAGTGATTTGCGGAGGGCAGTTTGGCTCTTATGGTGAATATTTCTGCACAAAAGAGTGGTTGGCATTCCCTGGTATCTCTGGCTTTAGTGCAGAAGAGAATGCCGCTTTACTGGTAAACTTCATGACCGCATGGGTGGCACTTGTAAAACTTGGAAGGTTGAACGAGGGTGAACAAATACTGATCCATGCCGGGGCCGGGGGAGTAGGTTCGGCAGCCATCAAGCTGGGCAAGGCCCTGGGCTGTAAAGTATATGCTACTGCAGGATCTGATGAAAAGGTGAAATTGATGAAGGAGCTGGGCGCAGATATCCCAATCAATTACAGATCACAAGATTTTGTAAAAGTCTTAAATGGTCATGGCGTGGAATCTGTCGATTTTGTCCTGGAAGTAGTAGGCGGTGAGGTATTCAAAAAGAGCATAAATCTTTTACACCCTTTTGGTAGACTTGTTGTGGCAGGTTATGCAAGCATTCCATATAAGAAATGGAATCCGTTTACCTGGTGGCCTACCTGGAGAGATGCTCCTAAAGCTCAAATCATGGACATGGCAAAAAAATCCATTGGCATATTTGCCACACACATTGGTTATCTGACAGGCAGGGAAGAGGTCGCAAAGCAGGTTGTTCAGGAAATGTATGATTTTGTAGCTAAACACAAACTTAAACCCCTGGTAGGTAAGACCTTTGCTTTCGATCAGATGGCGGAAGCACATGCTTACATGGAATCCAGGAAGTCGGTAGGAAAGATAATTGTAAAATTTTAATAAATATTTGTATTATTAATACTTATTGATTACTTTCGATTACAGATCATATTAAGATCGGTGGTGGAAAATAGAA
The DNA here is from genome assembly GCA_965228595.1 of Cyclobacteriaceae bacterium. Taxonomy (GTDB): domain Bacteria; phylum Bacteroidota; class Bacteroidia; order Cytophagales; family Cyclobacteriaceae; genus UBA7330. The sequence goes on from OZ245828.1 coordinate 4,566,793, forward strand.
AGACTGCGCATGTTTTATGTGTGGTCTTTCGTGTTTTATGAGACTATGTGTAGCGTTTTGGATACAATGAGTATCATTTTACAGAATATTAAAATAATGTTAACAAATTCCCTGGAGAGCTCTTGATTTTATGAGGAATGATGGTATATTTGTTTCAATAGATAGTAAGTATATCTATTTTCCATAGCTGGTTCTTAATGAAGGAGGGTTACTAACGTTGCCCTCTTTCGCTTTTTATAGGGTGCTGAGAAGTCAAAAGTGTTGTTTAGGAATAAAAGCTTTTTGTCTTCTTCTTTTTGAATATCAGCTTAAAGCTGTTCCCGGCAATTCCAGCCATTCCCCCAGCCAAAGCACCGATTATACCAGCAAGCAATACCAGCATAATTTTATCCTCAAACGGAAATAACTCGATGATCCTGGATGACAGGATCGACTTTGTTTTTACGTCAATCACCCATGAGTAAGTCAGCCATACCAGACCTCCTCCCAGGAACCCACTGACAAAAGATCCGATACCTGACCCTTCGATCAGAAAGCAGATTAAAAATGAAGCCACCATTACGGTCCACCAGGGCAAAATAAAACCTCCGAAATAGGTGAGTGTGGCGATGAGTATGATTTTGATTATGAGCCTCATTCCGGATCAATTTGTTGAGTGAATGTGATATTTGGATGGTTGGCCAGGTTGGGTCCAAAGGTCAGCTTGTGGTAGTTTCCGGTAGCCCAATCATCAATCATGTGTCCATAATCGGGACTTCCCGGGTTGCCTGATTGACTTCCTGGATATACACCCCAGGCTTGTGGCCCTTCTTCTGTGAGCTCTACCACCATTCTCCAACTTGGGCCATGCCCGCCGCCGGCAGCATTTACCGTATTCCCGAATCCTCCTATCCTGACAGATTCAGAGGAAAAAGGAGATAACCTTAGCAAATGATTGATCGAGGTATTCTTAAATATATACCATCTCAAGTCCTCTCCCTGCTCCTGCATTCCGGTCAGGGAGTCCACAGCCATACGGAAGGTAATGTTGTATAATGCAATCGCGTCCTCTTTCGATGGTGTTTCCAGGATATCAAAGAATTTAAATCCGGGATTTGATTGGAGAAGGTTTACTGTGTTGTGATGACCTGGTTTATCAATGGCTACTGAAATAGTGTCAAACTCATCCCATATGTTTTTATATAAAATGTTCCACCACATCTGAAATACCGTAGGGGCAATGAGTTCCGGTTCATTGAAATAGTCCCATGATTCAAGCATGTTATAATACTTCCATTCCCTGGCTTGGAACGAAGTGGTATCCAGGGTGTCTAACATCACAGGGAGTATTTCATAAGCCCGGTAATTGAAGTTGTCGTTCTGAAGTTTTTTCATGTCTTCAGGGGTGACCTTGCTCAGAATCTTTAATCGGTCGTTGATGCGCCTGTTTCTGTCATACTCGTAGTGATGATCATAAACATAGTATGGATACAGCGAATCCACCGGATGCTGATTGGCTGAACTTAAAAATTGTCGATTTGGGTTCACAATCTTCAGTCTATGCTCGAAGGGAATAAAACTCTTGGCTTCTGAGTCAGGATCTGATCCGTCCAATAAAAACTTACCTAATCCCGGTCGCTTAATGGGGAATTTTCCAGGAAGGTGCATGGCGATGGTTCCGTCTTTGGAGCCAAAAACAAAATTCTGAGGAGGTCCGGTGAAATGCTTTAAGGCGTCAACAAATGTCTCATGATCCTGAGCTTTATTGATGTGGTACATGGTGAGAAAGGTAGTACTTCTGTCATGAGCTACCCACCGCATGGCCGCATTAAACTTACCATTTTCAGGCAAATAATTGCGGTCATATACAACAGGACCATGGTGGACGTGTACGATGGTGTCATACACATCCGAACTGCCCTTCACTTCGATTTTTTCTATGACTTTTGATGTCTTAAACCACTGTTTGTTGTAGCGGTATTCTTCTCTGGTGCTGCTTTTAAACTCCACCTGGTACCAGTCTACCTGATCACGTGGGGAATTCGTCACACCCCATGAAATAGAATCATTGAAGCCCACCAGAATTACAGGTGTACCCGGTACGGTGACACCCATCACGTTGATTCCCGGAGCATTCAGGTGGGTCACATACCAGATAGATGGTAATGTGAGCTGAAGGTCCATTTCATTGGCCAACAATACGTTTCCAGTGGCAGATTTAGTTGAGGAAACCGCAAAATTGTTACTTCCGTTAAGCGGGTTGGGTTTGTCAATCGTCTTTTGAATGATTGGCGCATGGAAGGCCTGAAGCTCAGGTAGTGAGGCCAATGGCTCGAAGTCCCATGGGGTACCTTTGGGGATGACAGGATCTATCCCTCTGGGGTTTTCGGGAAAAAGTATGTTGAAGACTTCCTCTCCGAAAATGTTTAGGGCGTTGGTGTTTTCCAGATCTGCTTCACTGCGGGAGAGTGTGTTGCTCAATAAACCATAAGCCATACAGGTTTTTAAGGGGGACCATGCCTCAGGTTCGTAATCCAATAACTTGAATTCAATGGGATAAGAAGCAAAGTCGAGTTCGTTGATGTATTGGTTTACTCCCCGGGAATAGGCCTCAAGCATTTCCTTCACTTCAGCATTTTCTATGATGGCTTCATACATGTCTTCAGTCATGGCTTTGATGCCTGTTCTTCGTTGTAGCCGGTCATAGCTCAACGCGCGCTCACCCAGTACTTCGGAGAGCCGACCAAATACCACCCGTGAATAAAAATCCATTTGCCACAAGCGGTCACGTGCAGTCAAATATCCCTGAGCGAGGTAAAGATCATGATTGTTTTTGGCATAAATATGGGGTATCCTGAGGGTGTCGTAGTGGATAGTAACTGTTTCCCGAAGCCCTTCCAAAGTCAATTGTTGGGGCGGTCGTGTACCTTCCTGCTCTCCATTTTGCCAAAACCCGTGATGGGGACTTAGAAATTTCCCAAGGGCGGGTAAACCGGAAAATGAGTTGTCCAGAGCTATTAAAATCACAAGAGAAATTATCAGCGCAATGACAAAACGTATAGTTTTCAACCGTTAAATACTTTGAAAATGAATTAATATTGATTCCGAACCAGGGGAGATCATTTCGATGTTGAAAAGTATCAATAAAATCACAAAATGTCTACTTTTATTACAAGAATCGATCAAGGAGGGATGTATTCTGTGATAAAAAGTATCTTGGACCGGTTGGTAGCTGCTATTTTGATGATATTGGGTGTTTTCCCGGTGCTACTGATCGGTTGGGTGGGGAGCCTGATAGATCGGTCCTCCATTCTCTTTCGTCAAGTGAGGAGTGGGAAGTCAGGGAAGCCATTCACACTCTATAAACTGAGAACAATGAAGGAGGGAAAGGTTACACCCTTTGGTAGATTTCTCAGGAGATGGTCGATCGATGAGCTACCTCAGCTTTGGAATATCCTCAAAGGAGATATGAGTCTCGTTGGACCCAGGCCATTGCTTGTCGAATACGATGCCCACTATTCAGTAGTCCAAAAGCGAAGGCTGGAGGTGAAGCCTGGAATCACAGGACTCTCTCAGGTCAATGGGCGAAATAGTATCGGCTGGGAGAGGAGGTTTGAACTGGATGTTCAGTATGTCGAGAAGCAGTCCTTTTGGCTGGATTGCAAGATTTTGATGAAAACAGTGGTGCAGTTGTTTGACAAAAAGTCTTCCGATTTTCACCTCAACCAATTGCCCAAATTTTCTGAGCAACATAAGCGCAATGATTAATTGACATCACTCTTCTTGATGAGTGCCCCTTTGCTGCCCCCACTGAAAAAGCCAGGCGGAAGGAAGAACTCAACCTTGAAGCTGAGAAAGAAATAGTGATCGTTGTTTCGCGGATTCCCTCTTGGTCCTCCTGCGGATAGTTGATCATAAGCCTGCTGATTTACAATCCCGATTTCATCTTTTCGGTTACTTAATGCTGCTCTTAGTGTATCACTGATGCTTGTCGGGAAGGAAGTAGACACATCATCGAGGTAGTCTGTCAGGGTGATCCTGTAACTGGCCTCGATGTTGAAGTTGATAAATTCGTTTAACCTGAGTTTTACTCCCAGTGCGATAGGAAAAGCCATAGTAATGGGAGCATAATTAACGCCTTCTGTTTTGAAGTCCCTCAGGTGATAGGATTCTCCCTGAAACTTGGCTCTTGGGCTGAAATACGTCATGGCAATACCACCGGTGATGTAGGGATCAAAAGGATCTCTGCGGTAAAAATCTCCGTTGTAGCTTTTGAAAAAGAATACGGCCTGAAGGTTAAGCTCGGCATTTACTGAGTGAAAGGATAGGTTCCTTTGCCTAGCATAGGTACTATCAGCTGCTTTATTATCATTTCCGTTGAGGATGAATCCATAGAGTTCGCTTCTGGCAGCCAGTCTGGAAGTCAGCCTCGCTTCAACGCCCACATTTACATGAGAAAGTCCCTCCTGGAGCTTATAGTTGTGCTTAAGCTCACCGAAATAGATATTTTTCCCGGTCCCTACCTGAAGGGAATAGTACCGGTCAAGATATTTCCATGATTTGAAATTCTGACCTGTGGCGGTGAAATAGCCTAGCAACAAAAGAAGAGGAATTAACCTTTTCATCGGGGATAAAAATAACGAATACCAGCCAAAGGATATTTTAAATTTTGAGGAAATAATAGGGAAGTGATTCAATCACAAAAGTCTTCATGTTGAGATTAGGTTATATATTACGCTTTTGTAAATTGAGCCTTGTTTTGTTTGAATATATTTATGATACCAGTCATTTTGTGTTGGTGTTTTTGTAAATTTAGTAACGACTAACCAGAGAGGACATCACTTTTGCTACATCAAAAGAAAAATATCAGACCACTGGAACCTGGAAATTCCTATCACCCGGCTCGAATACAAGCGGTTGGGAGTGAAAGGGAAGATCTGATATGGGAGCGATTCAAAGCCGGTGACCAGAAGGCACTGACATACATCTTTCAGAATTATTCCAACTTTCTATTTAACTATGGCTCTCAGTTTACCACTGATCGGAATCTGATCAAGGATTGTCTGCAGGATCTTTTTCTGGACCTGATCAGGCAAAAGAAAAACCTGAATTCCACCACATCCATCAAATTCTATTTGATGAGATCCTTCAGGAACAAACTTGTAGCAAACATTCAGAAAAATCAGACCCGGGAAAAGGCAGAGCAGGCCAAAACTGCTGAAAACAAATCTTTCATGGTTACCATTTCCTCCGAGGTAAAAATGATCAATGGTCAGCTGGATGCGGAAAAGCAACGTTTGATTGAAAGAAAACTCAACGAATTGCCTCCACTTCAGCGGGAAGCCATCCTGCTATACTTCTATGAAGGTTTGAAGTATAGCGAGGTGGCCGAATTGTTGGGTGTGAGGGTCAAGTCGGCGAGGTCATTGATCTACCGGTCGCTTGAATCCTTAAAAGACCTCCTTTCTCCATACAAGGGAGTAATACTCTTATTGACCTTCCTGATAGGTATTTAGAATTTCTTAAGTAGTTGATGGTTTTCTTGTGATTTCATTCAGCTGATAGGCGGATTGATTGAGTGAATCATAAATATTTTCAGAGTCTATGGTCATTTGAGTCCCGGAGCTATTTATATAATTAGGGATCGCTGAAAGACTCAGTAGCATCAGGTATGTTCTAAAGTATTAAGATGGACTATAAGCAGTATAAGATAGATGATTTTTTAGGAGATGAGTTTTTTGTCGCATGGGTGATTGATGGTGATCCTGCAGCAACTCATTTTTGGGAAAAGTGGTTGACTGCTCATCCGGAAAAACGAATTGAAGTAGAAAGAGCCAGGGAGCTCATCAAATCGCTAAACTATAAACACACAGATCAACTTTCGGATACGGAGTATTCCCAGATCTTTGAACGTCTGATCAGAACCGATGAAGCGGTCTCAGCTCATACTGGCAAAGAGAATAAACGATTTGTTTATGGCATTGCTGCTGCCGTTGTGCTTTTGATCGTTGCGCTCTTAGGGTATACGGAGATACAACCAGCGGAAGAAGTAACAATTCAAAGTGTACAGATTTCCACGGAGTTTGGTCAAAGAAAGACGATAAGATTGCCCGATGGCAGCCTTGTGAAGCTCAACATTGGGAGTGCGCTTGAGTTCCCGGAAAAATTTGATGGCCCCACCAGGACAGTGAAGCTCATAGGAGAAGGATATTTTGAAGTTGCCGAAAACAAGAACAAACCCTTTATCATACAATCGGGGGGCTTGTTCACTGAAGTCCTGGGTACATCCTTCAATTTGTGCGCATATGCTGAAATGGACAGCATTACGGTTTCAGTAGTGACCGGTAGGGTAAAAATCAGCAATGAATCCGGATTGCATCAGGTACTGTCGCCAGCGGATATGGGGATCTACAGCAAACAAACCCAGTCTATTCATAAGTCTAAGTATGACGAAGATGACCTTGCCTGGTACAGCGGCACGCTGATCATAGAAAATAAGCCACTTCCTGAGGTTTTTCGTCAGTTGGAGCGATGGTATGGAGTGGAATTTGAGATGGCTGAAAACATGAGTCTGGATGGAACTTATAGTGGGCGATATCATAATAAGTCGCTTGAACTGATCCTGGAAGGGATCAGAACCACATCACATATTAATTATACAATCAACAACAAAAAAATCCTGATATATGAATAGTACATAGACTTTACCCCAAAAAGAACCCCCACACCTGATGTTTTGACGGACTCCTGGTGTAGGGGTAACGTTCTAGCAAAATTATTTACTAAAACAAACCTAAAAATATGAAAAATCATTTACTGAGGGAAATAATCATTATGTCACGACCCCTTTTCTATGTAATATTTATGCAAGCGCTTTTTGCTTCGTTTTTGCATGCGGAGAAGTCCAATGCACAGGCGAAAAGCTTGTATGAGATTGAGCTAAAATTGGGTGCCAGTGAGAGAGAAGTAATTGATGTCTTTAAGGAGATAGAAAAAGAAACCGACTTCTACTTCACCTATAAGGATCAACTTGTGCTGAATAAGAAAGTCTCTCTTTCAGCCAAAAAATCTTATCTGGGCACTTTTCTTGAGGAAATATCAAGGACTACAGACCTGAGCTTCAAGCGGATCAATGACAATATTCATGTCTATCAAAGAATAGAAAATGAAATAAGTGTCGAGGAGTCTATTGACGAACAGGAAGAGCAAAATACCATCACCGGTACAGTGACCGATGAAAGTGGGGAAGGGCTTCCGGGAGCTACAGTGCTGGAGAAAGGAACCAGCAACGGAACCATCACAGATGTGAATGGGAGCTTCACCATCAGTGCGCCTTCTAACTCAACGTTGATCATCTCTTTTGTTGGCTATCAAAACCTGGAAGTACCGGTAAACAGCAGGACCAGGGTGGATATCACGCTTGAAGCTGATGTGGCATCCTTGCAGGAAGTAGTTGTGATTGGTTATGGAACCCAAAAGAAAGAAGATGTGACAGGTGCCATTGTGAGTGCTAACCTGGATGACATGAATAAGCAGCCCAACGTTTCAGTGATGGAGGGATTACAGGGTGCAGTACCGGGATTAAACATTGGACAGGTCAACCAGGCTGGTCAGAATCCAGTGCTTAACATCAGGGGCCAAAGTTCCTTATCAGGGGAGCAGAATCCTCTCATTGTAGTTGACAATGTCATTTTCAGGGGAGAATTGATTGATATCAATCCCAATGACATCAAATCAATTGATATACTCCGGGATGCAAGTGCGGCGGCAATATTCGGTTCGCAGGCAGCAAATGGGGTAGTCATGATCACCACAAAATCTGGTGGATCATCTGACGGGATGCCTACCATTACCTATTCAGGTATGTATTCTTTTCAGCAGCCCCATCATGAATTGAGAGCTGAGTCAGATGGGGATGCGTTCATGTTGAAAATTGAACACTCTGATATTCTCAACAGCAGAACTCAATCTTCAGGATACCTGGACAGGGATCCAAATTGGGATGAGTCTACCAACTTCAAGACCAATCATGAAATCAACCAGTACAATGCGGGACGAACGTTTGACTGGTATGATTATATGACCACAGATAACCCGTATACCACACAACATAATCTTTCCATTTCGAACTCTACCGAGAGCAATAACTATTATGTTTCGTTGGGATATACGGACCAGACAGGTCACATGAGGGATGAGTACTATTCCAGGGTTAATGGACGTATTAATTTGTCAACTTCTGTTACCGAATGGTTTGATTTCGATGTTCAAAGTTTAATGTCTCTCAGTGAATACGGACCGCAAATATTTGGTTTAGGAGACCGATTTATGGAACCCTATGCGACACCTTACGATGAAAATGGCGTCCTTGTAGACCGACCCACCGGAAATCAAATTAACCCATTTTATGAAGAGACGGCTGATACACAGGATAAGCGATTAAACCTGAATGCCAGTCTTACAGCCACCATTTTTCTGCCAATAGAAGGTTTGGATTACAAGCTGCGGTTTGGAAATAACTATCTGTCAAATCGACAATTTGAATTCAGGAGCTTTGGAGCTGACTTTACCGGAAATGGATTCAAACGGAATGAAGTGCAGTATACCTGGAGTTTAGATAATATCTTGTCTTACAACAAGGTATTTGGCAATATTCATGAGGTGGGAGCAACACTGCTGTATGGCGTTGAAAAACGTCAGTCTGAGTTTACACGAGCGGAAGGATCTAATTACGTCAATGATGTATTAGGTTACAACCTGCTTCAGGCAGCCGCTGCCGATCTGCAAAAAGTATCCTCCGGAGGTTGGGTAGAGTCGAGTCTTTACAATATGGCCCGTGTCTCCTACAAACTGATGGGCAGGTATCTGGTGAATGCGACCATTAGAAGAGACGGGTTTTCCGGATTTAGTCAGGCCAATAAGTTTGGCTATTTTCCATCTGTCGCAGCTGGTTGGATCTTCTCTGAGGAATCCTTCATGCCAAGCACTGAGTGGCTCAACTGGTCTAAGCTGAGGGTTTCTTACGGTGCTACAGGTAACCGGACTATCGGACGATATCAGACACTGGCAGAGGTAACGGGTGGATTTGGATACATCTCAGGTGATGGGTCCTCTATCTATACCCAGTGGATCAGTGGGTTGGCCAGCTCAGGATTGAAGTGGGAAAAAACCACCGGAATCAACGTTGGATTGGATTTCAGGTTGTTTGGAAATAGGATTAGTGGTTCGATAGATTACTACAACAATAACACCACCGACCTACTGTATGATGTAAATATTCCGGCGATCAGTCGTTATACAATTTTCCCGGATAACCTGGGTAAAATTCACAATAAGGGATTAGAGATACTCATTAGTTCCACCAATATCCAGAAGAACGATTTTACCTGGTCCACGGATTTCACATTCTCAAGAAATAGAAATGAAATTGTGACACTGCTAGGTTTTGATGTGGATGAAGATGGCAAAGAGGATGATCTGATTTCTGAGGGTTTATTTATTGGTGAATCAACGGGAATGATATTTGACTATGAAATAGATGGTATTTATCAAATTGATGATGAGATCCCTACAGGCTATGAATTTGGGGCTTACAGGGTAGTTGATCTGAACGGCGATGGGACCATTGACCCATCAGACAGAACATTTGTAGGTAATTCACGGCCTGCTTACAGGTTTGGTATCAATAACTCACTCAACTATAAAAAGTGGAACCTGAGCTTCTTCGTCAATTCCATTCAGGGAGGCAAAGACAGGTATTTAGGTGATGATACGATTTATGGTCTCCAGATATTTAATCAGGAAAATCACTTCAACATTACTTATCCCAGAGGTGTAGATTACTGGACTCCTGAAAATCCGGATGCCAGATATCAACGACCAGGAATTAAAGGTTCTGATGGCATTGCCGGTACCAGGTATACTCCAAGGTCCTTTGTTAGATTGAGAAATGTTTCATTGTCCTATAATCTGGGTGCTGATGTGATCAAGTTTATCGAAAACATCAGGATTACATTGAGCGGTAGGAATCTACTCACATTTACGAAGTGGAATGGATGGGATCCTGAAACCGGGCAGGGCATTAATACTGGTGGAAGGCCCATCATGGAAGCATACTCTGTCGGTATAGATGTTACATTTTAAACAGAAGAAATCATGAATAACAATAATATATTTTCATTGAATATGATCAATCGGATGTTTAAGAACAGCATCCTGCCACTCGGACTGGTTTTGGCTTTTCTCTTCATATCATGTGATGAAGAAGAGTTCCTTAAAACCGAGCCAATAGATTTTTACTCACCGGAGAATTCATACGTCACAGCTGGGAATTATGAAGCTGCGGTGATGAATCTTTATGATCGTGTACGAACAGATTTTTTTTCAAGCGATGGCCGAAATGATTTTCCAAATGCCGGGATACAGGGAACAGATATTTGCTATGTCCATAAAGACATAGGGTTTAACACACCAATGGAGTCTGTTTTGTTGCCCACCAATGATGCATTTGTATTTGGATCTCTATGGCAACCTGCCTACCGGATCATTTACGATGCCAACGTAATCATTGAGAGAGCAGCATCTGATGACAATGAATTGACTGATGCTGAAAAAAGTCTTTTCATTGCGGAAGCCAAATTTTTCAGAGGCTATATGTATAAAATGCTGGCCAATCTGTATGGGGGTGTTCCGATTGTGCTTAAAGAAACCCAGGAGCCAAACAGAAACTACAATACAAGCCCACGGACGGAGGTATACCAACAGGCCGCCAGCGACCTCGAAGATGCCACTCAGGATCTGATGACCATTGATGAAGCTCCAGATCACCGGATCAACACATTGGCAGCCTATCATATCCTGGCGGAGGTTTACCTTTCTCTGGAAAGGTGGCAGGATGCCGTGGATGCGGCTTCTATGGTGATTGATCACTCTTCCACTGATTTGATGACTGCTCGTTTTGGTAGTAGAGCCAATGAGAAATACCTGATCGCCGAACAATGGGATACAGATGTGTATTGGGACTTGTTCCGAAAGGGAAATCAGAACAGGTCGTCAGGAAACACGGAAGCCATCTGGGTACTTCAGGATGAATATAATGTACCTGGTAGCACTTCCAGGGGAGGACCGGAACTGGAGCGATTATTTGCCCCCCGCATCTGGCAGGCTAAAGTTCAAAACCTGGACGGAACGACTACTACTGTAGTGCCTGAACCCAATGCTTACACTGGCGGAAGGAGTTCAGGGTTTACAAGACCTAGCTATTTCTTCTTCGAAACACTTTGGGAAAGGAGTGGCTACAACCAGGATATCAGAAATTCACCTGCTAATATCACTCGGGATTTTATTATTCGTAATCCGAATAGTGACTACAATGGCCAGTGGATCTTTGCCGATAATACACCGATTGCGATGTCAAGTTTGAACGATACCACGCGAAATATGTATCCATGGATCGGAAAAACCTCTACACCTGGCGATCAACCACCTGAGGCCTTTTTGGAAAATCCCATTGTTGAAGGTGGACTTTCATTTAGTCATGCTGCTTTCAGAGATGTGTATGCCATCCGGCTGGCGGAAACTTATCTGATCAGGGCCGAGGCCTATCTGGGACTTACTCAACTTCAAAATGCAGCTGACGATATCAACGTGGTTCGAGCCAGGGCTCAGGCTCCGCTAATCGCATCCGGAGATGTCGATATAGATTACATCCTCGATGAAAGAGCCAGAGAATTGTATTTGGAAGAGTTCCGGGTACTTACTTTAACAAGACTGGGTATGTTGGTCGACAGGACCAGACGCCTAAATCCGATTGTGGGTGACACCTATGCAGACCACAACGACCTGTGGCCAATTCCTTTCAGTGAGATAGAAAAGAACCTGGAGGGTAACCTGACCCAGAACCCGGACTATTGATTGATCGGATTTAAATAATAAATTGTATAAAATTCTCCCGCTCATGTTGCGGGAGAATTTTATTAAAACCCAATCACAAATAAATAACCGAACACTATGCGCATAAAAGCAGTTTTCGTTTGCCTACTTACGGCACTCATTTTAGCATGCAGCCAAAAGGATTCAACATCAAAACCTGAAGGCCCTTACTTTGGGAATGGCTTCCACAATGGATGGGCCGATCAGGAGTCCATTGTGATCTGGACCAGACTGACAAAGGAAAAAGAAGGGAATGTGGAAGGGCAGCAATTTTTGTCCATTTCAAAAGACGAAATGGACCTTCTGGATGAAAATCCGTCCAAAGAGAAGATCCATTCGGCACAAATTCCCCAGGGATTTGACCTCGACGATATGGAAGGGGCCTGTCCCGGATCTCCCGGAGAAGTCAAGCTGACCTATTTCCCCATCAATCAACCCGATAAAAAGATGGAACTTCCCTGGGTGGCTGTAAACAATGATGAAAACTACACCCACCAGTGGCAGTTAGAAGGACTGACAGCTGACACGGAGTACCAGGTGATCATGGAAGCCAGGGGAGGTTCAGAGACAGGTGTTTCTGATAAAGTAGAGGGTAAGTTTTACCTGCCACCAAAACCAGATCAGCAAAAGGAGATTTCCTTTACGGTTGTCAGCTGCCACGACTATCTCCGAAAGGACCAACCGGATGGGCACCAGATTTATCGGTCCATGTTGAAGCTGGATCCTGATTTTTATGTGCACACCGGAGATATTGAATATTATGACAAGCAGGAACCCTGGGCGATGACCGAGGAGCTCATGCGATTCAAGTGGGATCGTTTGTTTGCTTTGCCATTGCAGCGTGAGTTCTGGGCTCAGAATACTTCTTATTTCATGAAAGATGACCATGATGCCTTGCGCAATGATGCGTACCCGGGGATGAGCTATGGTACGGTATCATGGGAGCGAGGCCTTGAGATCTTCGATCAGGAGCAGTTTCCTTCCAATGAGAAGCCTTATGAGACCATCCGGTGGGGGAAAGACCTGCAGATATGGATCACAGAGGGTAGGAACTACCGGAGCAGAAATACAGATCCGGATCAAAGAGGCAAAACCATCTGGGGGGAGGTTCAAAAGCAATGGCTTTTCGATACGATGAAGGAATCCGATGCTACTTTCAAGGTTTTAATCACTAACGATCCTATACTGGGGCCTGACAGAGAGAATAAAAGTGACAATTACGCCAACTCAAACTTCAAATATGAAGGCGACGAGATCAGGGATTTTCTGAATCAATTTGAGAACACTTTTATCACCTGTGGTGACAGACACTGGCAGTATGTGACCCATTATGAGGATACCAACCTGTGGGAATTTGGATCAGGATCTGGCGCCGATCAGCATGCCGGTGGCTGGAAACAGGAAGATGTGAGGCCGGAACACAGATTCCTCAGGGTGAAAGGTGGATATCTTTTTGCGAAAGTATTTCAGGCTGATGGAAAGCCGGCCATTTCATTCCAGCACCATGATGTGGATGGGAATATGGTACACGAGGAGGTTTTTTACGCCAATTAAAAAATCACCAATTGGGTGCCCTTTTGGATTAAGCAAAAAAGGTTGGAGAATGTCCAACCTTTTTCTTTTTATTCAAAGTCTGATCTATGTTAAGCCGATTCAGTCCATGTAGGAGGGACCCTCAAAGACATGGCCCTAAAACAAAAAAAGGCTGATGTGAACATCAACCTTTTAGTAGAGGTGCTGAGCAGATTCGAACTGCTGTAGGAGGTTTTGCAGACCTCTGCCTAGCCACTCGGCCACAGCACCTTTTGAAAACAAATTTAAATTTCTTTGGAAAAGTACAAAAGCTAAAGCTTGAAATAGCTACCCAAAAAAACTCAACAAGTCATAAGAACGGAATAAAGCCACATTGAGTTCATCAATGTGGCTTTTATAATCTATTATTCTTTAGAATCTTCTTCTTTTGATTCTTTAGCATCGTCAGCTTTGGCTTCAGCTTTTTTCTCCTCTTTCTTAGGAGCAGCCTTTTTTGCAGGCTTGGAAGCTGATTCCATTTTGTCTTTCAATGCAGAAAGTGCTTCAAGGTCACCAAGCGTGGATTTTTCACCTTCCTGGTTGATCTTGTTGAGCGTCTTGCCTTTTCCGCCGCCACCTGTTCTTTTCTTAGGCGCTTCTACAGGCTGATCTGCTCCCTCTTTCCAGATAGAAGTGTGAGAAAGTGTGATTCGCTTCTCGTCTTTAGAGAAATCAAGCACTTTGAAATCAAGTGTTTCTCCTTCATTGGCTACCGTACCATCTTCTTTTGAAAGGTTCTTGGTCGCCACCTGACCTTCCAGACCGTAAGGAAGCTCAATCAAGGCGCCTCTTTCAGACTTGGAGATCACAGTACACTTGTGAATAGAACCTCTGGAGAATACTGTTTCGAAAGTATCCCAAGGGTTTTCTTCCAGGTGCTTATGGCTCAGCGCCAATCTTCTGTTATCAACATCAAGCTCCATTACCACTACTTCCAGCTCTTCGCCCACCTTCACAAACTCCGATGGGTGCTTGATCTTCTTGGTCCAGCTAAGGTCTGATACGTGTACCAGTCCGTCGATACCTTCTTCCAATTCGATGAAAAGACCGAAGTTAGTCAGGTTTCTAACGATACCTTTATGCTGTGTTCCCACTGCATATTTGGTCAACAGATCTTGCTTGGTCCATGGATCTTCAGTCAGTTGCTTGATACCCAGAGACATTTTTCGCTCATCTCTGTCGATGGTCAATACAACAGCCTCCAGCTCGTCACCTACATTCATGAAATCCTGTGGATTTCTCAGGTGCTGAGACCATGACATTTCAGAAACGTGGATCAGTCCTTCTACACCAGGGATGATTTCAAGGAATGCACCGTAATCAGCTACATTCACAATCTTACCTTTCACTTTAGATCCGATCTCAATACCAGCATCCAGAGAATCCCAAGGATGAGGAGTGAGTTGTTTCATACCAAGAGAGATACGTTTCTTATCATCGTCGAAGTCAAGTACCACGACGTTGATCTTCTCATCAAGGTTCAATACTTCTTCAGGGTGATTGATTCGGCCCCATGAAATATCAGTGATGTGAAGTAGACCGTCAACACCACCCAGGTCAATAAATACACCGAAGTTGGTCATGTTCTTGATCACACCTTCGAGTACCTGACCTTTTTCAAGGTTGTTGAGGATCTCAGTTTTTTGCTGCTCGATGTCTTTCTCGATCAGTACTTTATGAGAAACGACTACGTTGTCATTAGAGTAGTTGATCTTCACAACCTTAACCTCCATTTTCTTATTGACAAACACGTCGAAGTCCCGGATAGGCTTCACATCGATTTGCGAACCAGGAAGGAAAGCCTCTACACCGTAGATATCTACGATCAGACCACCTTTGGTTCTTCTCTTAACCATACCATCGATCACGAGGTCTTTATCCAGGGCTTCCTGAATTTTTTCCCATGCGTTAACGATTTTCGCTTTTCTTCTGGATAGTACAAGCTGTCCGGCAGCATTTTCCTGCTCTTCAACATATACTTCAACAGTGTCGCCAGGCTTCAGATCAGGTAGATCCCTGAATTCAGAAAGGGCAACGAGTCCGTCGGATTTAAATCCAATATTTACAATAACATCTCTGTCTGTAATACCCACTACCGTACCATTCATCACCTCTTTTTCATTGATGGTGTTCATGGTCTCTTCATACATCTGCTCCATTTTCTTGCGGTCGGCATCGCTGTATTCGTCGCCAAAACCGTCAGAGTCGGTGTCCCAGATGTTTACCTCTTCTTCTACAGCAGGTGCTTTTTTCTCTTCTTTTTTAGCTGGTGCCGGAGCTGCTTCAGCTTTTTCTTCTGCCTTGGCATCAACTTTCTCTTCTACCTTGGCTTCAGCTTTCTCTTCTGCCTTGGCTTCAGTTTTCTCTTCTGCCTTGGTTTCAGCTTTTTCTTCCGCCTTAGGTTCAGTGGATTTCTTCTCTTCAGCTGCTTTAGGTGCTGATTCTTCTTTTTTAGGCTCTTCTTCTTTCACTTCTTCCTTCGCTTCTTTAGAAGAGTCTTCTGCAGCTTTTGATGTAGTGTCTTCAGCTGCTGGTTGAGAATTAGTCGTTTTCTGATCTTCTAATTCCTCAGTTTCTTTTTTAGCCATAATAATTTTGACTCTAAATACGCTACAGAGCCAGAGTCATCCTCTCTGCAGATTTTGTTTGATAATACTTTCCGGGTCACAGAAAGCCCATTCACCTGAATGGAGGCGCAAATTTAGATAAATTACCTTAAAAGCGGATGTAATTATTGAAAACTTGCCCGATAATAGATTTAATACCATGGATGGTTAGTTTTGCAGGCTTCAAATGCATCAGAATTTATGCTGACAGACCGAAATATCTCTTTGAAACCTTACAACACCTTTGGTCTGGATGTGGCAGCGGATTACCTGACTCACATACGAACACCTGAGGACCTGGAGGCGGTTTTTTCGACCAGCAAATTTCGGTTGATGAAAAGGCTGGTTCTGGGAGGTGGGTCAAACATCCTTCTCACCAGACATTTTGCAGGATTGGTTATTAAGGTGGAAATTGAAGGAATTACCATCATTGATGAGGATACTGACCATGTGTTGGTGAAAGTTGGTGCAGGAGAAAATTGGCATCAGTTTGTGTTGTGGGCGGTTGAAAAGGGATATGGCGGCATAGAAAATCTCTCATTGATTCCCGGGACAGTAGGCGCTGCACCCATGCAAAATATTGGGGCTTACGGGGTGGAACAAGAAGCGGTTTTTCATTCCCTGGAAGCTTATGAGATAGCTTCAGGAAAAGTAGTTAGATTTTATAAGGAGGATTGTAAGTTCGGGTACCGCTTCAGTGCATTTAAAGATACACTGAAGGAGAAGTATATCATCACACATGTGTACTATCGCCTGAGTAAGCAGCCTGAGTTCAATATATCGTACGGAAATCTAAAGGCCACTCTGGAAGACATGGGTGTGGATGAACTCTCCCTGGTGGCTATCAGTCAGGCGGTGATCAATATTCGTCAGAGTAAACTACCGGATCCGATTGAAATAGGAAACGCAGGTAGTTTTTTCAAAAATCCGGTGATCTTGAAGAAACACTACCAGTCTTTGCAGGCAGCATTTGAAGATGTACCGGGTTATGAGGTGAGCACTGATGAGGTAAAAGTGCCAGCTGCCTGGCTGATCGAGAAAGCAGGTTGGAAAGGATATAAAAGCGGGGAAATTGGCGTTCACAGCAAACAACCCCTGGTGTTGGTCAATTTTGGAGGAGGGCAAGGTCAGGACATCAAAAACCTTTCGGTCGAAATTCAAAATTCGGTCCATAAAAAGTTTGGCATTGCGTTAGATGCAGAAGTGAATATTATTTAAATTCTCAAAATTCCTTCAGAAATCAACATTAATCTTTGCAGATGAAATTGCTGGTAGTAGAGGATAATTTACAGCTTAGTACCAACATCAAATCTTACTTATCTGAAGAAGGTTACGTCTGTGAGGTCAGTGATACCTATCATGAGGCCCTGGAGAAGCTGTATGCATTCAGCTATGACCTGGTAGCCCTGGATTTAATGCTTCCCGATGGTACTGGCCTGGACCTGCTTCGGGTGATCAAGGATAAGTTCCCGCAGATGGGCGTGCTTATCATTTCAGCCAAGAATGCACTGGATGATAAACTTACCGGCCTCAATTTGGGAGCAGACGATTACCTGCCCAAGCCTTTTCATCTTTCTGAGTTACACGCCCGGCTACGTGCCATTTTCCGTAGACGAAATCAGGAGGGAAATGACCTGGTTGTATTCAATGAGATCAGCGTCAACGTCAATACCTTCGAAATCAAAGTGGGAGAATCACTGTTGGACCTGACAAGAAAGGAATTTGAATTGATCCATTACCTGGTGATCAATAAAAACCGGCTACTCACCAAGCAATCGATTGCAGAGCATCTGTGGGGAGACTACATGGATGCCGCAGACTCATTTGATTTTGTTTACCAGCACATCAAAAATATCCGAAAGAAAATCAGTCAGGCCGGCGGTAAGGATTATATTCATACCGTGTATGGAGTAGGCTACAAGTTCAAGGAGGAAGAGTGAGGTTAGTAATAAAAATAACGATTTTCTATCTGCTAATTACCACCATTGTGTTTATGATTGGTGGTGTCATTGCTTTCAAGGTGATGAACCGGGAGATCCAGTTTGAGCAAAGTATTTATTTGGGTGAACGCATGCCTTCCCTGGTCAGTTACCTGGAGCGGCGACAGCCTACTGATAGTGTGATTAGGGATAAATTGATCATTGTACCACTCAAGGATACAATTCCTGAAATGGGACCGGTTTACTCTGATACGCTGGTGATGCATGCTACACTTCAGCGGATAGAGCCACACATCAAGCTGGAGGCCATAAGAAATGTAAATAACCGCAGTTACAGGATCATTATTTATGACCTTGTGATTGAGCCCGATGACATCAAAGACATCGTGGAGGAGTCTTTGACAAAGATCTTTGCCTTGTTGCTCTTTCTGATCGTTGGTTTCGGCTTACTGGGATCCTATTTTGTTTTCAGGCCTTTTGGGAAGACCCTCACCGCGATCAAAAACTTTTCTATTCAGCAATTAAAACCCATTAGCCTTCCGGATTCATCCACCACGGAGTTTTTCAGGCTGAATAAATTCATTAAGGAAATGACGGACAAGGCCACCAAGGATTATGTAGCCCTGAAGGAGTTTTCTGAAAATGCCTCGCACGAAATGCAAACACCACTGGCTATTGCGCAGGGTAAGCTCGAGATCCTGATGGGTGATGAGAAGCTGACGGAACATCAGCTGGAACTAATCACCTCCGCACAAAATGCCATCAAGCGAGTCAGTAGACTGGGTAATTCACTTTCGCTGATCACCAAGATCGACAACAAAGAGTTTAGCAACACCCAGGAAATTGATTTCTCAAAGGAATTGAACCGGTTTATATACGATTTCAAGGAGCTGATGGATCTTAAATCCCTTTCCGTCAAAACAAAAATCCAAAACAATCAGTTGATTTGGGGAAACCTGGTATTGATAGAGTTGTTGCTGACCAATCTATTGAACAATGCGATCAGACATAACCTGGAATCGGGTTATATCGACATCACGTTGGAGAACAAGAAATTAACCATAGAGAACTCAGGACATCCGCTGAAATATAAACCCGAAGAATACTTTGAACGGTTCAGGAAGGGAACCAATGATCCCGGTAGTTCAGGCCTTGGATTGTCAATCATTAAAAAGATCTGTGATGACATGGGTATAGCTATTACCTATGAAAATGTGGATAGCAAGCACATCATCAAACTCACCTGGGTCTAAACTTCAGGATTGCTTCAGATTCTAATCAGGTTAAGCTCAGACGTGTTGTCTAGTTTTGAAATTGAATTGAATAAACACAAATGAAGTTAACCCTAACGATATTTTCCTTATTAACATTCTTTCTGGCATCTGCCCAAAACTTTACCATCTCAGGCAAGGTAACAGATCAAGCGAGCGGAAACCCCTTACAGTTTGCCAGTGTAGCTGTATTTCAGGAATTAGACTCCAGTTTGGTTACTGGTGGTATCACTGAAGCAGATGGTTCTTTTAAGGTCCAGGTAGCCCCGGGAAATTATTACGTGAGAATTCAGTTTGTTACTTACAGTCCAAAGATCTTTAGCGGGATCAGGATCAACCAAAACAACCCCAATCAGAATTTTGGAGAGATCATCCTGGCGCCGTCAGATACCGAGCTGGAAGAGGTGGTGGTTCAGGCCGAGCGTACACAAATGCAATTGCAGCTGGATAAGAAAGTGTATAATGTCGGGAAGGACCTAAGCAATCTGGGTGGAAGTGCATCAGACCTTCTGGCCAACCTGCCTTCCGTCAGCGTAGATGTAGATGGAAATGTAGAATTGAGAGGGAGTACAAGTGTGAAAGTACTGATTGATGGGAAACCAAGCGGATTGGTGGGGCTATCCAGCACGGATGCGCTGAGACAAATGCAGGGTAACATGATTGAAACGGTTGAAATTATCACCAATCCATCTGCAAGGTATGATGCGGAAGGCATGGCTGGGATTATCAATATTATCCTGAAGAAAGATACCCGAAAAGGGGTGAACGGAAGCTTTCAGCTGAATACGGGCTGGCCGCATAACCACGGGGCCTCAGTCAATATGAACCTGAGACGCAACTGGGTTAACTTTTTTATTAACTATGGTGTAGACTATCGAAAAGCACCGGGTTTAGGGGAGACGCTGCAGAGGTTTCCGCTGGCTGAGCCTGATGAAGTAGTCAGAACCGATCAATATACAGATAGAGTAAGAGGGGGATTGTCTAATAGTGTAAGGTTTGGCTCCGACTTCTTCCTCAACGACAAAACTTCGATCACTACTGCATTTTTATACCGATACTCTGATGAGCTCAACGAATCCGAAATTTCATTCGCGGATTTTGATGGTCAGGGAAGCCTTACCGAATTTACGCTAAGAGAAGATGAAGAGATGGAAGGGGATGAAAACCTGGAATATTCAGTAAACTTCAGCAGAACCTTTAGCAGCAAAGACCATAAACTCACAGCAGATTTTCAGTATCAAAGTAATAATGAGATTGAACAATCAGATATTTTTCAATCGAACGGCACTTCAAGCACAACATTGGCGGAGGAGCTGCAACAAAAGGTAAGAAATGATGAAGGTGAGAACCGGTTGATGCTTCAAGCTGACTATATTCATCCTTTTGGAGAAAAAGGGAAGTTTGAAGGGGGGTATCGCAGTACCATCAGGAATGTACAAAACAATTATACTGTTGACGAGGCCGATGAAACCGGAGCTTATTTGCCCATAGACACGTTCACCATTGCATTTGATTATAATGAGCGGGTGCATGCGTTCTATGGAATCATCAGTGATGAACTGGAAAAAATTTCCTGGCAGATAGGATTACGTAGTGAAACCACAAACATCTCGTCCGTTTTGGAAGAGCAGAACAGTGACCTAAGCTGGAACTATACCAATTTATTCCCAAGTGCATTTTTCACTTACAAGCTTGCCTCTGAAAATCAGCTACAACTAAGCTATAGCCGAAGAATTGAAAGACCTCGGTTTAGGGAGCTCAGCCCAATGACCTCTTTTTCCAATAATCGTAGGTTTAGGGTGGGTAATCCGAATTTGCAGCCCGAATTCACTGATTCTTATGAGCTGGGGTTCTTACAAAACCTGAACAGTTCCTCTATCTATTATGGGGTTTACTATAGATACACGGATCAATTGATTCAACGTGTGACTTTGCCACCGAATGAGCTGCTTCAAACAGTGACGATTCCTTACAATGCAGGGGTAAGCAGAGCTGTTGGCGTGGAGGTGAATGTCTCTCAGGACTTTACAGAGTGGTACCGGGTAAGCGGAAACGTAAACTTTTATAGGCAGGAATCCATAGGGACTTTAGGTGATACACTTCGACTCGAAGCGAAGGCTGTTACCTTATCGAGCAGGATCAATAACAACTTCACCATATCAGATAGACTCACGGGTCAAGTGAATTATTGGTATCGGGCACCTGAGCAAAGGGCGCAGGGTAGACGTTTGTCCATGTCCAGTTTAGATTTAGGGCTTTCCTATGATGTATTCAACAAAAACGGAACAATTAGTCTGAATGTCAGAGATTTGTTCAATACAAGAAAATACCGGTATACAACCGAATTGGAGACATTGGTGGAGGAAAATGTCTGGCAGTGGAGAAGGGGACCCACATTTAACCTGGCGTTTGTCTACAGACTCAATCAGAAGAAGCAACGCGAAAGAGAAGGCGGCCGTGATGGTGGTGGAGATGACTTCGATATGTAATTGTGGGGATTGAAACAGGTCTTTTAAACAGTATTAGACTTATGGCATCAAAAAGCTCATTTCGCACATTTGCCCATAGGTGGCGCCTATGCTGACGCTTTAGCGCAAACATGTGAGGAGTGCACTGTAGGCTTTATGGCTTATGGCCGTCTATTCGGTTACCCCATGTTTAATCTTCAACAAGATCATCTAATTTATATTTTTTAAGTTTTTGAGCTTTTGATTTTGACAATCTTATCAACTCATTTTTCGTTTGAATATCTAACCATATCATAGGATCTTGATCAAATAATTTCCCTAAAATAAGAGCCATTTCTGAGTTTAATGGACGTTCACCTTTTAAAACCTTGCTCAGGTTAGAAGGTCTTAATCCAATATAATGAGCAAATTTGTTTTGTTGTATTTTCAGGACATTTAAATGTGCTTTTAAAAATTCACCAGCGAGTTTTAGTTCATCTTCATGCTTGGAAGTTAAGTAGTCTTCCATTTTAAATTTCAAACCCATTAATTCTACAATTCTTTTCTGTTTTTGAGTTTGATTTCTTACCCGATTTAAAATGATGGCTTGAAATTGATCAAACTCCTGTTGCCCTGAATCCATAGGTTTGGTAAGGACTCCACTTGATACTTTTTTGTTTGGATCATTTTTCATCTTAGTTGCTATTTAGCTCTATTCAAGTATTCTGTTATGAGTTCTAATCCATTCTCTTGACTAATGAACATCCTTTGCCCTAATCCTTGTTCTGCTTTGTATTTCTTTTTGTACCATTCAATGAGATTCGTTTTTGAGACAAAAGTCAAATAACCTTTATACTCGCTTTCCAACTTAAAACTTTCTCTACAACCAAACGCGATTAGACAGCCTGCTACATAATCATATTTCTTATTTTCTCTTCCAATATTGTGAGGAGCAATTTCAAGTACTTCCATAACCAACATTTCATTCTTGATTTTCAACTGTAACATTCCCTCAATGCTTTCATCAACATCTTTCAATCTCAGAGTAAAAACTTCTGAATCATCCTCTCTTAATAAGTTTTTCCAATTGAAACTCCATCCATTTTTTTTTAATGGAACTTGACCGTCACTAGAAGGTACAATTTCAGCATCAACTAACTGATTTTTATCTATATCAAGAATATGAACGATCAACCTGCATCCTTAATTTTAACGATAAAATTAGCACTTAGTTGTCAAAATTGTATAATTATACACATTTTTATTGTCAATAACCGATATTAACTTTAGTGATGTGAGGAAAGGTGGGATGTATGCTGGCGCAGCCGAGGGAATTAGGACCCTCCTTCAACCTGGCGTTTGTCTACAGACTCAATCAGAAGAAGCAACGGGAAAGAGAAGGCGACCGTGATGGTGGTGGAGATGACTTCGATATGTAATTGTGGGGGTTTTTCTAGGAACTGCTCAGTACAAGCACCGTAGCCTCAATGCTGAACCTTCGGCGTAAGCATAGGGGTGCACGTAGGCTTTATGGCCACGACATCATCATGTATGTCTAAAAGCCCAATTACCGTTCCAGTAGCAAGTATTCTGCATACCTCAAGGCTGTTGCCATTAGATTGCTTCTGTTCTTTGCCTTTTCTTTAAATAGGCTTAACTGCTCTCGATTGATTTTTCTGCCTTTTACAAAAACCATTTTGGGATTCTGAAGCGTTTTCAATTCATCAAGGGGATTATCATCCAATATCAGGAAATTCGCCATTTTACCTTCTTCGATACTTCCTAAGCCATTCAAAAATTCATGTGTTTTTGAAGGATTGGTTGTAGCGGTTTTCAGCGCTTCATAGTTGCTCATCCCTGCTTGCTTATAGAACTCCAATTCCTGATGTATCGAGAATCCGGGTAAAGTAATGCCAATGCCTCCATCAGTTCCACAGACAATATTTACTCCACGTTCGTACAGTTTCTTTACGATAAGTAAATGAAAATCATGTTGATCCCTGATCCGTTTAGTAACAGTAGCATCTTCTTTTTTCGTACCATTCCACCTATCAAATTGAGCTTGACTATCTGTCATGCGTATGAGGGGATTCATATAGTCCAAATGCTCAGAAGCGAGGATCGTATCATCCTGGAGCATGTTGTAGATGTTATAATAAACAATAAGTGTAGGGCTTAGCGTTGTATGGGGATTTGCAACATAGCCATCAATTATTTCATCAAGTGCAGCTGTATCTAATTGATAATTTAAAGGTTGCTGCACAAACTCTTCCGCATGCTCAATGGTGATGATCTGAGGATTGAAATGATAATCATAAGGAACCTCAGGAGTAGGGTGGGCCACAATATCCATTTTGGAAATAGCAGCTTGCTTGAGAATTGCTTCGAATAGTTCCGCTGTAAGTCCATAATAGGTCTTAATGAAACTATAACCACGAGCTTTGTACGAGATGATTTTTTCTTTTGCCTCATTAGGGTCTGTAAGGTTGATATTATCATCCCCAATGAATTGTGGGCCTGTTAGCTTAGGCGTTGAAGTAAAGAACAAAGGAGCGGTTAATTCATTTTCCATCACTTCTTTCTTGATTCGTAAGTGCATGGGTTGCCCCCAAAGATTGCGTACTGCCGTAACCCCATTTGCCAAATACAAACCGAGTTCATATTTATCCCAAACGTGCACGTGCATGTCAGTCAAACCAGGTGAAAGAAAGCCACCGCTACCATCTATCTCAGTCAGATTTTCAGGATTCGAAGTATCTCCAATACTACTTATCAACCCGTTTGTGATGGTGACGCTTGAATTTGTCAATACCGTATCAGATGTCATTGGGACAATGTTGACATTCCTGATGATATAGCTATTTAAACCTGCCTCCGGTTGATTCCTGACCTTCAGAAAGGACGTCTGATAAGCATCCACAATGAGAATACTCATTAAGGCTATTAGCATTAAGACTATCAAGCCCCCAAGCCCCAGAAGTCCTCTCTTTAAAATTTTCAATGTTAGGTTTTTACTGTTTGTGTTTTCTGAGAATGCATATTTGTAATACTCCCCATTATTTAGACCAAAGGAGTGTTTTGCTAAGTTAATATTTTGATGTTGATCAGGCTGTATTTTCTAAGGAACTCATGTAACGTTTAGAAGATGTTTCCTTGATGGTGTTGATCTTCGATCCGATAGCTTTCTTTACAGTTAGTTTCATTATTTTAATTTAAAAGACTTTTGAAGTGGTTGTCTATCTCGGTGTAAAGAACTTATTGAAATCTGCTAATGATTATGTGTTCAGCTGTTCTATTCGTTGAAGTTGTACCTCCAACAAGTTTAGGGATTGGATGGAATAACAAGCGTTCCGCCATTCCAAACATTGTCTATCTGTATAACTAAATTGATAGATTCCGGTTATTGATTTGACACTATTATGGCCGCCAAACAAGGAAATGTTAACGTTATACATCCTATTAACATAACTTTCTTTATTGCTGTTTTCATATTAAATTTCTTTAAATAATGCCTCTATCTGTAATTTCAAATTGCTATCTAAAGTCACCTCATAAAATTCATTAAGCAAATCCAACGAGGTTGGCTTTTTTGGATATCTATTATTGTTTAAAAAATTCTTTAAAGCCTGATTTACTTTATCCTCACCAATTAACTTTGATAATTCTACCATAGCAATAGCTCCCTTTGAATAAGTAATATGAGTTGCACCATAAGGCACTTTGAATAGTGGTGAATCACCATACAATCCTTTTTCATTTTCATAAATTTGTTGATGTATTTCTAAACGCTCCTTCATGCGTTCTTCACCATACAATCGTTTATAAATCATCATTTCCGTATACATGGCTAAGGTTTCTGTAAGCATAGAAGCACCTTCTCTTATATCTGGATTAATCAAGCTATTTCCCCACCAGATATGTGATAGTTCATGACCAGCAAGTTCATTAATCACATCTTTACTAGGATCACTTTCTATGTTGGTGTGAAAAATTAGGTTTTCGGTCATAAATACAGCAGATGGATAAGCAGTTGCCGCAAAGCCACTGGTAAAAGATGACACTTCAACAAAACTGATTTTTTCAAAGGGATAAGCACCAAAGTTATCTATGCAGTAGTCTAAGCTTAATTTGGCATTTTTAAGTAGTCGATCTACGTTTTCAAAATGCATGTCATCATATAACACTTCAATTGATATGTTTCGATGGGACAATGATTGTTTTTTATATTCTGCAGATGCTATTGCAAAACGAAATGGGATGCCGTCAACCTTGTGTTGCACAAAAGTTCTACCATTATCTGACCATGACCTAACAACATCTCCAGTTCCAATTGGTGTTTGGACACCCTCAGTTGAAACAATCATTTTTAGATTAATAAAATCATGGTTAATGACTTCAGGCATTTCAAGTGGTTTCAAGCCAGTTTGATCACCTAATTGATACTCTTTTCGCTTTTGCTCATCCTCTATCTCTTTATCAGATTGGTATCCCAGTACTGGATAGTAATTACTAATCCTCATAAACGATCCATTCCCGACAATTGCATTAAAGGATTGATGACCGTTTACGGCATACCATTTATAAGATAACTTGAAGTCCAATACTGCTGTCTTATTGGGTAATAAAGGTTTACCAAGTTGTAGTTCTGTGATTAACTCATCAATTAAAATATCTTCACCATGTACCTTAAAAGTGGCCTCTTCCAGCTCTAAATCTGGATGAAAATTTAATAATATACCGTGTATTGGTTCTCCTGTTAAATTTTGGACCACATATTTTCCTTGAATGTTATATGAGTTTTTAGATGGAAACAAGTCAATTTTTGTATCTACGTCAACAACAGTTGGTTGGGAAATATTCTGATAATGACGATACTTCTTTTCATAGTTAACAGCCTCTTTCATTTTAGAATCCTCATTCTTTGGTGTATAACCTTTCATGAAGTTAATACCACTAAAGACGCCTAATCCCAAGAAAACAATCACAAAAACAGACTTAATTTTTGTCCATTGTTTTGATTTCGAATACGAATTGACAATCCACAATAATCCTAACAAACTTACTCCAAAACACAAGCGGCTTGAAAATGCAGACAAGTATATACCATAACCATTTAGGTCACTGTACACTCCTTTGAAGCCTGAGAAAACATGTATCAAAGGATAAGGCAACAACATTCTTACTAAAGGTGTAGCAAAAATTATGACCAATAAAATTGAAATAACTAAGGCAACATATTTGTTACTTATAGCATTGTTAATGAGAAGTAATAAGGCTCCAAATAGCAAAAGTGGAATGGTGTTAAATAGTACAACACCTAAATATGCCAACCAATCAATTTGGGTATATCCATAGCTTATTTGAAAAAGTAAAGCTAATACAACAAGTATTGTGGTTAAAAATATTGATAGCCCACCAATAGATACTAAGTGTCCTTTTAATTTTGTTTTGGAAAACAATGTGCTCTGTTCAATCAAATAAAAACCAGCTGCATTACTTCTCCAATAAATGTCGTTAACAAAATACACCAAAATGAATGCACCCAACAAGTGAAAACTTTGAGAAATAGAAGTAGCTAAAAGTCCTGAACTCGCATAGTACTGCGGTAAACGTATACCTTTATCAATTGCCGCATACATCTCCATTCCTACAAAGAACACCAACAAAATAGAAACCGCGACAATGGTAACTCCTTTAAATAAGTAGATTAAATCTTGCTTTGCAAAAGAAAGAATAGACTTAAATTCAGTTTTAAAACTAAAATCAACAGTTGGAACTTTTACTTTCGTTAATCTATGGATAGCGACTCCATCTTTTTCATCTTTTTGATTCTTTTGTGTTAGTGCTTTTTTACCTGCTTTTTTTGTTAAGGGAAAATAACGGTATGTCATCCAAAGAAAGACTAGAGAAAACAAGGCATAAATCATTCTGTTTAAAGCCAAAAATCCAGAAAATGGGGTTATAAATTCATTTTTCTGTTCTACGTTGAAATATCTAGCATCAAAAAAGTAAGCAGAAGCTCCAAAGGGATCAATAATTGAAGATAATTGTTGTATTTCAATCGATTGAGGGGTACTTCCAGCCATGAATGGTGAATTAGAAAACACCAATAAAACCATGTAAAGCACATAAAGCAATAAACCGCCTACAACTACCAATAATTTTTTACGAGTTGTATAAGCAACAATGAATAAAAAACTACATATAAAAAGGCAGTTTAACACTCCGAATATCAAAAAAGGATATAAATAAAACCACAGATTAAATCCTTCCTGCATCTCACTTCCTGTACGCAAGTTTTGACCAATCACAAAACCAACAATTAAAATGAAAAAACTGAGAAATGTTTTTAAAGTAAATGTTGAAAATTTCCCTATTAAGTAGGTCTTTAAAGAAATAGGATATGAAAATAACATAATGTCAAACCTTGTATCCCATTCTTTAAATAGAATCTCCATTGCATATAAAATGGCTAAAAATATTATTGACAAACTCAGCAATGCCATCATAAAACCAATAGTGTATGGTGAGTTCAGGTAAATACCCTCACCTGCAGTTAAATTAAATTTGTAACCACCAAACCACCCTACAAATAACAATATTGCACCTGTTAAACTTAAAACATACCGATTACCGCTATGCTTTAGTTGAAATTGAAGTATAGCATTCATAATCAACTGTTTTGAGAAAGAACATTAAAGTAAACGTGCTCAAGTATTGGCTCAACTGGCAAAAATCCTTCAGATTTCGTGGTCGAAAATATCGTGATTTGTAATTGACGTTCTATAAGTTGCTGACTGATAACATTGAATTTTGATTTGTAAACTTCTAATTCATCATTATCAATAAATTTTGACCAGATTTTACCTTCTAGTTCTTTAATTAATGCTTTTGGCTTTCCAGTTTTAAGAACCCTTCCTCGATTCATTATGGTCATTTCTGAACACAGATTTTTCACATCTTCAACCAAATGGGTCGATAAAATCACAACAACTTCACTACTAATATCACTAAGTAGGGTATTAAAACGATTACGCTCTTCTGGATCAAGCCCTGCTGTTGGTTCATCAACAATAATTATTTTAGGATTTGCAATCAAAGCTTGTGCTACTCCAAAACGCTGTTTCATACCACCCGAAAAGGTATGCACTTCCTTATCTCTAAAATCCCATAAATTTACTTTTTCCAATAGGTACCGAATCTGGTTTTGTCGCTCTGCTTTGTTGGAAACTCCTTTTAGAATTGCAATATGATTTAATAGGTCATATGCATTTACTTTAGGATACACACCAAAATCTTGTGGTAAAAATCCTAGATTTTTTTTAATATAAGCTGTGTCTTCTACTACGTCTATACCATTAAATGCAATAGAACCAGAAGTTGGTTTTTGCAAGCCCACGATTGTTTTCATTAAAGAAGATTTACCAGCTCCATTAGGGCCTAACAAACCAAACATTCCATTTTCTATCTCTAAAGAAATTCCATTAATGGCATTGTAACCGTTTTTGTAGGTTAGATTAAGATTGCTAATTTTTAAGGTGTTCATAATGTTCATTATTGATTTATTATTGATGGAATTAGTTTTGGGTTTTACGCTCAAATTGGTTTCCATTCCAAGATAGACCTGCACGCAATAGGATTAAAAACGATGTAATGAGGATTAGTCTTTTCATGCTTCAAAATTCCGACAGGAACACATGAAAAAAAATGAACTAGTTTAAGACTTTTACATTCTGTTGACTTTGGAAATAATTTTACTCATAAATTCTGGAGTAATTCCGATATGGCCCGCTAGATCCTTTTGGGTAACTCTATGGACATGTTAGGATATTTTTTTAAGGCGAGATAGGGCTCCTCTACGGTTAGGGATAAGCCATGATTGGAACGCCTGATGTAGCTTATAAGTGATCTTTGATAGAGTATACGATAAAACTGCTCAAATTTTGGAATTTCTTGAAAAAGTAAAACCTCGGTGAGATGCAACGGGTAAATTCCAGTTGCGATATGAAAGTCAATACTCCTGACTGGTGCAGTGGCAGAATGAAACTATCAGTTCCCAGAGTAGATTTAGAGGTGAGGTTCGCAGGCAAGTGACTATGGAATGCTTTAGGCCATTCGGCTCTATCCTATGTTATCTTTAGTTACTTTTAATTTCCTCATTTTCAATTTGAGAGTATTGGTTTTCTAAAGATGTTATGGCGTTTGTCATATGCACTTGTTCCAAAGGTTCTAATCGACGAAATTTCATTCTATGTTTCCAGGGTTTTTTCCGTTTTCTTAACCAAGTATAATGATGACCGTGAATTTCTAGAATGTTATCATGTATGCCTTTAAATTTAGCTGTATCCGCAGGGAAAGGGCCTTTATAAGTTCCATCTGTTGCTTTACTCTCATGAAAAACAAGTAAGCTATCAGTAGTGAGCTCGAATGTTCCAAAAATTAAAGTTTGTTGTTTTTTAAGGAGATAAATCCTTTTGTAAGTAGCATCATCGTTTAAGATAAGATAATAGTAGGGTGGATTAAAAGTTCCCCATCCTTCTGGATGTTTGTCTTTGTACATCCCCCAGATTCCTGATATTTCTTTTGGAATTATGGGTTCTTTAAATTGCCCGATAAGATTTGTGTTGAAAAGTAAAAGTGACGTAAATAATATGAGTGATTTGTTCATCAGAACACATTAAAGCTAACATATAGTTATAGAGCATGCGCTATAACTACTCATATTTTTTTTTAGTTAATCCTTTCAATACCAACACCTTATCGGTTTTTAAGCGACAATAAACACTTATAAACGATTAAAACGGATACGTTATCTGTATTGCCCACCTAAGATAAGCTTTTTTGTGAATTTTTGTAGTTCGAAGAAGATGGTATGGAGGGGAGTATAATCCTATACCGGCCAAAGGCCTATTATAATACCAGGTCACTCGGTAATACCAAGCGACTGAGTGTCGTGTGGTTATTACTTTATCAATCACGTGTGGTTGCGTTCCCAACCATGTATAGTTCACCTTCCAATCATGTGTAGTTCACCTTTGAAGAACGTGTTGTTGAGTAGCTGAGATACGTATATAAATGCAATAAGATACGTATGTAAATGAGTTTTGATAGGTATCAAACAAAAAAAAGATGAGTGAGCTGTTAGCTTCAGCATCCATACTAAATCGCCCAGGCACTCGGCTGAGACTCACTGAGACGAGTGACTAAATATCAGGCACTTAAACCAAACTGCGATGTGTATTTCGAATCCCGCAGGCAGGCCTCCAGCGTTGGGATCTTTTGTTTGACCAAGGTTCTATTATAATGGCATCCCTTCGGGATTTAGTTAATACGCACACGATGCCACATCAACCGCACCCAACCCAGCCTTTAGATCAGCTCCGTGATGTTAGCCAGTTGCCCATGGTATCTTTCTACCTGGGTGCCAAACTTTTTTAAGAAATCTACTCCCTCGTCACTGGCAATGCCCTTATGCTCAGCATAGGAGTTGAGGTAGATCACTTTTTCGATCCCGGCCGAATAGATGATCCGTGCACAGGCCAGACATGGTGAAAGTGTGACGTATAGTGTAGACCCCTCCACAGTAGCTTTGTTCTTCACAGCATAAAGAATGGCGTTTTGCTCCGCATGAATCGCCAGGGAGCATCCTCCTTTGGAATCCCTGGGACAACCCGATTCCGGAAATTCCTCATCACAGTTGTGAGTGCCTGCAGGAGGACCATTGTAGCCTATAGAAATAATGCGTGTGTCCTTGGTAAGTACTGCACCCACGTGTCTTTTGATACAATGAGAGCGCCTGGCCAGGTTGACTGCCAGTTCCATAAAAATGTCGTCGAATGCCGGTCTTTCCATTAATGCCCGAAATTACCAATTCGAATACTTTAAAGCATCTTAAAATTCAGAAAAAAGCTTTAATACCAGCTTCCAGGGTGATTAAAGTCGGATGGAGTACTATTCACTGTCTGTTTCATCATTTATTGCT
Source organism: Cyclobacteriaceae bacterium (assembly GCA_965228595.1). Classification (GTDB taxonomy): domain Bacteria; phylum Bacteroidota; class Bacteroidia; order Cytophagales; family Cyclobacteriaceae; genus UBA7330. The sequence continues at coordinate 4,598,521 of OZ245828.1, forward strand.
GCGGAATCATACTTTTTATCCATCAATCTCCGTTACTTTATCCATAATTAGGTGATTTACCTAGGTAAATGACGAAAATATATACAGAGAAATGCCTAATTGGCACGTGAATTGATATTAATATCGCATAACTACTTTGATACATTAAAAATGGATACCGTTAACATTCAGGAACAAGAAATCACATCAGACGAGGATGACTATCATAAACAGGTTTTTAAACCTGTCTTCCTGTTTATCCTTTTAAATATTTCCCTGCTTTCTGTTGCTTATGCTCAGTGTGCTTCAGGATACACCTCTGGTAACCTGACCATTACTTCTACCTGTACCATTTCATCAAATATTACCATAACCGGAAACCTTATTTTGAATAGCGGGGCCAATCTCACGATATCCCCAGGAGTAGTTGTTACCGTGAATGGAAATGTACAGACCGGTTTCAAAGCGGGAGCCGTGAGTATTTCGGGAGGGACCCTGAACGTGGGCGCCTACTTACATAATGATGATCAAACGGAACTGAGTATCACCGGAACCACCATTTCTTCCGGATCGTATTTTCTCAATGACAATAAGTCCAAGATGACAGTTACAAATGCTACAGTCTATGTTGGCACTTACTTACACAATGAAGATCAGGCCGAACTTGAGATCAATAACTCTGTGTTTGTGGTTCAGGGATATGTATATAATGACTTTAAATCAAAATTTGAGCTTGTGAATGGTTCGGATATGACAGTGAATGGTAGTCCATCAATAAGTGGATATGCCTTTCACAACGAAGATCAATCGGAATTCCTGGTCGACAATTCGGCACTAACGATCAACGGAAATGCTAACAATGATTTCAAGGCCAAGCTTGAAATTGATAATGGGGGGTCTATTGTGGTGGATGGCGATTTCTTAAATGAAGATCAATCGGAAATTAAGATTGGAAATGGCTCATTGCACATTACCGGAGATTTTACAAATGATTTTAAATCTAAGGTGGAAATCAACAATGGAGGCCAGATGCTTGTGGAAGGAGACGTTGACAATGATTCCAGTTCAGAGATAAAAGTGAACGGTGGAGGAGGATTTTGTAGTGAAGGGAATGTGACAAACTCAGGTACTATATCCTCATCAGGTGGTGACACTGATTGTTCAGACGGATGTTGCGGATCTGCCGTCACCTTACCTGTTGAATTGCTTTCATATGTGGGTGTAATCGAAAATACTGAGGTAAAACTTACGTGGGCAACAGCTACTGAAACCAACAATGCATATTTCACGATCGAGCGATCAGATGACGGAATCCTGTTCTATGAAGTAGGCAGGGTAGCAGGAAGCGGGGATTCGGATCAGGTGGTAGAATACGCATGGTCCGAGCATATATATAAATCTGGCTTTGTGTACTACCGATTGAAACAAACAGATTATGATGATCAATATGAATATTTAGGCATTGTATCCGTGATGGCAACCAGTAAAAAGGAGATTTCAATTTTCCCCAACCCGGTAGCTTCGGGTAGTGATGTTATCGTATCGGGAATTTCTGATGATGCGAAATACATCATTCAGGACCTCTATCAAAAAGTAGTTGGTGAAGGTTTCCTGAAATGCAACAACAAGATTTCTACTGATAACCTGAAGCCAGGTTATTACCTGATTACCATTACCTCCGGCCTCCATACAGAAACCAAAAAACTGATTGTAAAGTAATGGGCTGATTTTTCTCAGGTCCCTGGTGGGTATTCGTCATTCATGATCAGGTAATTGGTTTGAAACTTTGAGCCATGAACCTGATTGAAAAATATAACGTGCCTGGCCCACGATATACCAGCTATCCCACGGTTCCATATTGGGATGTCAAATCATTTCATCTAAAAACCTGGGAGGAACGATTGAGATACAGCTTCCTCAATTATGGTGGAAGGTTAAGTATTTATATACACCTTCCATTTTGTGAAAGCCTGTGCACTTATTGCGGCTGCAATACCAGGATCACAAAGAATCACAGTGTGGAGGAGGCCTATGTCGACACGCTCTTAAAAGAATGGAGTTTATATCTGAAATCATTTCCGACAAAACCAGTCGTTAAAGAATTGCATTTGGGAGGAGGTACGCCTACCTTCTTTTCTTCCGGCAATTTGAAACGATTGATTGATGGGATTTTTGAAACTTCAATTGTTGAGTCGGATGCTGAGTTAGGTTTTGAGGGTCATCCGGCCAATACCAGCTTTGAACATCTCAGGACCCTCAGGGAGCTGGGATTCAATCGGGTGAGTTTTGGAATTCAGGATTTTGATCCGAAAGTACAGCAGCTAATCAATAGAAAACAATCTTTTGAGCAGGTACGGGAGGTCGTGGATCAAGCCAGATCACTTGGCTATAACAGCATCAATTTTGATTTGATATACGGGCTGCCGGCACAAAACATTGAGTCTGTGGAATTCACGCTGGAGCAGACCCTGCGGCTAAGACCGGATCGCATTGCCTTCTATAGCTATGCGCATGTACCGGGAATTAAGCCTGCACAGAAGAGTTATGAGTCCCATTTGCCGGATCACCTGTTGAAACAGGAACTGTACACAACCGGCAAAAAAATCCTCCTGGAAAATGGCTATGCAGATATTGGCATGGATCATTTTGCACTGGAGAGCGATTCCTTGTATCAATCCTTCAGGAAAGGGGAGCTCCATCGCAATTTCATGGGTTACACTACGAAAAAGACAAGACTGCTTGTGGGACTTGGAGCAAGCTCAATAGGGGATGTATGGTCGGGTTTTAACCAGAATGAAAAGCGCGTGGAAGCCTACCAGGAGATGGTGAATAATGGCCGGCTGCCTATTGTAAAAGGGCATTTGTGCTCACCCGACGACATGATTCTTCGTCATCAGATCCTGAACCTGATCTGTAGGTATCAGACCTCCTGGACGAATGCTGAATGGAGCGCCATAGAAGATAGCATCAATCATGAGCTGCTGGATCAGCTGGATCAAGACGGATTGATCAAACGGTATAAAAATAAGATCGTCATTACATCAGCGGGTAAGCCATTCGTGAGGAATATCTGCATGGCTTTCGATGCTCATCTAATGACAAACAAAGAAGTAAAAGCATCATTTAGCAAGACGATCTGATCAGCCCTCGTACCAGACACGGTAGATCGTGCCTGACATATCATCGGACAGCAGCATCGATCCGTCTTCCAGGAAGATCATGTCGACAGGTCTGCCCCAGTACTGGTTGTTGGATTTCATCAGGAATCCGTCGATAAAGACCTCTTTGCCCTGGCTCTCTCCACCTTCTTCTCTGACAAGTATGACCTGAGCACCCGTATGTCCTGCCTCCGGTGACCGGTTCCATGACCCGTGTAAGGCCACAAAAATTTCTCCACGGTAAGTCTCAGGAAACTGTGTGCCGGTATAAAAACGCATGCCCAGTGGTGCTACGTGTGGTCCCAGTAGTTCGATGGGGGAAACAAAGTCCTCACAAGGAAATTTTGATCCAAATTCAGGATCAGAGATGTTGCCCTGATGGCAATAGGGGTATCCAAAATGTTGTCCCGCTTCTGTCAACCGATTCAATTCACATTCAGGAGTGGTATCACCCATCATATCCCGGCCATTATCGGTAAAATAGAACACACCCGTTTGAGGGTGCCAGTCAAAACCTACGGTATTCCGCACGCCATGAGCCACAATTTCTCGTTCAGACCCATCCGGGTTCATCCTGGTGATAGAGGCATAGATCTGATCCTCCTTTTCACAAATGTTGCACGGTGCCCCTACTGGCATATAGAGCTTACCATCCGGACCAAATCCCAGGTATCGCTTCCCGTGATGCACCTCAGTAGGATAGTCATCTACGATGAGTTCTTTTTGGGTGGTGTCAAATGCCAGTATATTGGGGTATTTCCAAAGCTTGCTTACCTCAGAGACATACAGGTCACCATCCCGGAAGGCAATGCCATTGGGATTGTTCCTGCCGGTAGCAATCACGTGCTTCTTGTCTGCCTTGTAATCTCCGTTTTCATCTTTGAATGCGTGAACATGACCACCTCCGCGGCTGCCAACAAAGACAGTGCCGTCCGGGGACACGGCAAGGCTACGGGCGTCTTTGACCCGTGCAAAAACATCAATCCTGAAACCTTCGGGTAGGGTCAGAGCATCTAACCTGAGGTCGTCATAGAACACAATACTGGTATCAACTGGTAAGGAGGATTCATTGGGCTGATCTACACTACAGCTAAATGCCAGAGGTAAAATGAAGATAAAATAGGCTAATTTTTTCATAAGCCTAATTTAAAGATCATTTAGCTAATGGCGATGGAGTTGTGGGAACATATCGGTTGTTGCTTTGAAAATTATCACTTAAACCGCTGATCTCGAACCCATCAACCAAAATAGCATCAGGTACAATCAGTGAAATGGGTACACCATTGATACCGTTGCTGCCTGTGGTACCAAAAAATTGGTTAGAAACAATTTTCTTATCAGAAATCTCATTGACCCTAAATAAAGAGATGGTGCTTGAAAGGTCAACGAAATCAATCCTGACAGGAGTTTCCTCGCCGGTGGCAACATCTACCTTGTAAGCCTGAAACATGCTGGAGATCCCTGCGGTTTGCACGGGTCTGAAGAGCAGCGCATAATCCAGGCCGATCTCTTCAGCTTTCCTGATCAATGACTTCTTCATCTCACTCGCTTTGGTGGGCTTTTTCGATTCGATAGACAGAATGCCGGGTGCGATGGATTTGAATGTCCCACCAAAATTAAAATTGAGTCTGTTATGTCCATTGGATTCCGGAGCCAGCGGAACCGGTGTTCTTCCATTCAGCTGGGTAACCAGCCGGCCATTTTCCACAATCATAAGCGAATCGGGAGGGATTACTCCTTCAGAATCAACAGTGAAATTACCAATGAGCTTCACACCATCATACGTTTCCATGTGAGACAGGGCTGTCACAGTCAGGTCCGGGTTAGCGATTCTTTGAGGACCCCGGCCCATTTCTTTTTTCATGTTGGTGATATAGGTCTCCAGGAGCCCTTTATCCGTATTATTCAGGTTGTCTCGCTCTGCGGTGATGTTGAGGTCATTCACCATCAGTGCATTCATGAAGACATCTGATACGAGATCACCTTCAACTAACAGGGGACCGTAATAAATATCTTCAAAGTTTTCCTGGCTCATTTTGTCACTCAGATATGCTTTCAGCTTCTTGATGTCCTCTTCGATCACTTCCTCTGACGGAAGATCATCCACAGAGGAGACGAGGTAAGCCAGCTCTTCGGCAAAAACTTTATAATCTTCATCAATCATTTGTACAGAAATGCTCAGGTAGCCCAGTTCATGTGGCGTAACAACCTCAATACCTTCGGAATTGACGAAATAGTGATTGGCACCAATGTAGAAGAATCCGATGGCCGATCTGAAAACTTCGGGCACATCCAGGAATCCTTTGCTGATCGATGATACTTTTTCTTCCCAACTCTTGATGTCGGGAATATTGATAGGCTTGCTTTGGTAGATTTGCACCTTCGGAGCCTCGGCAAAATCTTTGAGAGGCAGCTCCTTGATGCCCATTTCTTTATAAAGATCAGTTTTGCTTTTTTGGAGTCGCGCCGCTGCCTTATAAATGTTGTTTGTAGAGATCCATAGTGATCTTCTTATGCCATTATAATTATCATCCAGCGGCAGGTTGGTGTATCCCAGATCCTGTGTGAAAACCATGTTGGGATCATTGTAGTTTTCGTCGTTTACCGCATAATCTCCTACCATCACACGCGTATACCAGCTCCGGGCGCTATCCAAAGAGGACCGGAAAATGCCGCCATTCATCGCATTGATGTTGATGGTTTTTAATTCAGTCACCCCGTAACCAATGAAGAAGGGGTCTTTGTACCCATCACTCTTCAGTTCGTTCATGTTCCGCTTCAATTCATCTCTCATCGCACTGAGGATGACAGATTCGTCTCCGGATTGAGCATATGCTGACCAGAAGAATAAAAAACTACATGCAATTAAGCTAACTCTCATCATCATTTATCCATGTTTGCCGGGTTCGAAAGAATCGGCTTGTCCATATTCGCTTCCGGTTTTTTCTGTGTTTCAATTTTTCTCACGAAAATAGCTGGAGCAATGGCAGTCACCGGAACATATCCTGATTCAGCTCCACAGTATCCATAAAAAATGTCGCTCGTTGTACCTGTTGCCTGGATCTCACTGAACATGGTCAGTGGGGTACCAATCAGGTCCACTCCCCGTACCAATTGGTCGGGTCTGCCATCGGCAAATACTTTATATACCTCGGTAGGGGTAATGCTGAAGGCATTCGGCGTGTATCGGTCAGTCATGGTATAACCACCCTGAACGTTTTTGATATAGTATCCAAACTGCTTGTCTTGTTTTTTGCACTCTTTGATCAACATCTTCCTGAGGGCTTCTTCCTCTTTTTGATTGCTGGAAGACACAATCAGGTTAGACTGTCTGGAGACCGGATTCAATCCTGTCTGAGCCCTTGAATGCCCATTTGATTGCTGTCCCTCCAATAATGGCTTCCTTGATCTGAGAAAATCTTTAAGAATACCATCTTTCACTGCCTGGACCTTCTGGGACTTCACGCCCTGGTCATCATAAGCATAGCTCCCGGTCAGATGATTGTTCTGAAAAGCGGGCAGCGTAGGGTCGAATGTCACATCAATGAATTTTGGTAATACTTTCTTACCAATTTTTTCTTTGAAGGTCTGTGCATCATCACTGCTTTTCAAACGATCGGCCTCTACACGATGACCAAAGATCTCGTGAAAGAAGACACCTGCCGAACGACCAGAGAATATGGCCGGGCCAGCAAAAGGATCGGCTACAGGAGCAACTTTCAGCTCTTGCAGCTTCTTGAGCATGCGGTCTATGTCTGCGGTGACTTGAGCAGACTTGGGCAATTCATTCGGATGCCGGGCAAAATAATTTTGGTGGAGTGGAATCACATTTCCCCCTGATGAGCGGACAGCTGCGCTGATCTGTATCTCTGCCCTCAACTCATTTTGTCTGATTTTTGATCCCTCTGTAGATAGGAAATATTTCTGTCCGGACACAAAGCTGAAGTTGACTGATCCCTCAAGAATGTCTTTGTCTTCAAGAAAGGCCTGCGACCAGGTAGTTAGCTGATCAATCCATTTTTGTACATCCACCTCCGTGTCTTCAGGGCTCAGTGGCTGCTCAATAAAAGTCACTACATTTTCTTTGGTGAAATCCGGAACTTCACCGATTTCATTTTTTTCGCTTCGCTGGGCAATGGTGTAGGCAGAGGAAGCAACCTTATATCCCATATCCGTGGCCATCCACGTGGTTTGCTTGATGGCATCTTCGATGTTTTCCAGTGGCAAAGGCATGGCGCCTGAATATCGGCTGAATCGTTCACTTCCCTGGAAGTTGTGTGAGTTGTCGAAAGCATAGTCTCCAACCCTGACATTGGCATTCAGGATCCTGCTTCTGTTTTGATCAGAATTCATCAGACTCCCGAAAGATGCTTCGAGAGAAAGCACGGTCATATCAGACACATTGTAACTGATGTAATAGACCGGAGGGTTTTGTTTTGCGAGGAGTTCGTACTCCCGATCAAGTTCTTTTTCTAAAATCTCTATCAGCTTATCATCCTGGCCGATCACCTGAGCTGATAAGCCAATCAGCATACATGCTGAGAACACTACCTTAATCCACATTACTTTTTGCACGAATATAATTATACAATCTTTAGATCAATCAATACAATTGAATTTAACTACTTTCTACATTTGCAGTTATGATTAGCATCAACAATCTCTCTTATTATCTTGGCGACCGTATATTATACGACGATGCGTCCCTTTTTATTACACCCAAAGACAGAATCGGACTGATTGGCCTCAATGGGACAGGCAAGTCGACCTTATTGAAGATGCTGGTCGGCGAAGTTACTCCAACAAAAGGAGAAATCAGCAAAAGTAAGGAGTCAACCATCGGTTTTTTAAACCAGGACCTGCTTTCGTATCAATCTGATGAACCCATCGTGGATGTGGCCATGCAGGCATTTCAGGAAACGATCAAAATAGGACATGAGATCGACCATATCCTCAAAAAGATGGAGACCGACTATTCCGATGACCTGGTGGACAAGCTGGCCAAGCTTCAGGATCGGTTCCAAACCCTGGATGGATATTCGATCAAAGCCAAAGCGGAAGAGATCCTGGAAGGTATTGGATTCACAACAGAAGACCTGGAGAGGCCCCTGCGGGAATTTTCCGGAGGCTGGAGGATGCGGGTAATGCTGGCAAAGCTTCTGTTGGAGAAGCCGTCTTTGCTCATGCTTGATGAGCCTACCAACCACCTGGATCTTCCTTCCATCAAATGGATTGAAAACTACCTTCAGAGCTATGAGGGTGCTTATATCATCGTTTCACACGACAGAAGATTTCTGAATAGCTGCGTCAACAAGATTGTGGAAGTTTCAGGCTATCAGTTGAATGTGTATGCCGGAAACTACGATAAATTCATAGAGGAGAAAGAGCTGAGGAATGAGATCCAGCAGAATGCTTATGAAAACCAACAGCAAAAGATCAAACAGACCGAACGATTTATCGAGCGATTCAAAGCCAAGGCCACCAAGGCCAAGCAGGCACAGTCCAGGATGAAGATGCTTGAAAAGATGGACCGCATCGAGGCGGTGGTGGATGACAACAGCCAAATCAATTTCAAGTTCAATTTTTCTACCAAATCAGGTAGACACGTCAAAAACCTGGTGAATATCGGCAAGTCTTATGGTGATCTTAAGATTTTGGAACATGCGAGCGGTCACATTGAAAGAGGTGATAAGATCGCCCTGATTGGAGCCAATGGCAAAGGTAAGTCCACACTGCTAAGGATCATTGCCGGTACAGAGAAGCATGAAGGGAAAGTAGAGGAGGGGCATAATGTCATCCCGACCTTTTTTGCCCAGCATCAGTTGGAGGCGCTTCACATAGAAAATGAGCTCATTGAGGAGTTGAAACAAGCGGGTAGCAAAAAGACGGAGATGGAGCTCAGAGGGGTTCTGGGTTGTTTCCTGTTTACCGATGATGAGGTCTTCAAGAAGATCAAGGTGTTGTCGGGAGGGGAGAAGTCCAGGGTAGCTTTGGCCAAAACCCTGATCAGTGAAGCCAATTTCCTGCTGCTGGATGAGCCTACTAACCATTTGGATATCCTTTCGGTAAATATCCTGATCCAGGCATTGCAGCAATATGAAGGGACATTGCTGTTGGTATCTCACGACCGGGATTTTATCTCCCAGGTGGCCACCAAGATCTGGTGGATAGAAGACCATCAGATCAAAGAATACCCGGGTACCTACGATGAGTTTGAGTGGTGGTGGGACAATAAGAAAGAGAAAAAGCCAGTGGACAGCACAGGTGCTGGCTCGAAGGAAAAACCTGCGAAGGATAAGACGGAAAAACCACGACACAACGAACCGGAAAAGGAAATTCAAAAGGAGATTGATTTGCTGGAGGAAAAGATCCTGAAGCTGGAGCAGGAAGTGGATAAACTGGAAAAAGAGCTGGCCGATCCGGAGACTTTTTCAGATACCGATAAAGCAGAGAAGATCAATAACCGCTACCAAAGTAAAAAGTCCGAGCTGGATCGGGTAAATGAGCAGTGGGAAAAGCTGGTGGATAAGGTTTAGGATCATATGATTTAATGTTTTTCTCCTCATTCTTAATCGATTACTATTAAATAGTTATTTATAAAAGGATGAAGATTGTTCAATTATCCAATTTCCGATTGAATAAATCAATCCACCAAGTTCAATTTCAAATATTGAGAGTACACCATTATTTATTAAATTTATTGATTATTAATTCTTTAATAACGCTATGATATTTAATAGAGTTATGAGAGATTGTATGCCGTTATATCAATGCATAATACTGGTGCAAAATGTCAAGACACCATAAAACGAAATTAGGACTTGTTTCAATTTGCCTCCTGTTATTTTTAAGTGCTCGGGGGCAAATTTCTGTAAATGTGAATTGGGAGATTCATAATCACAGCGAGCAACTATATGATGGTTTTGGAGCAAGTAGGAAAGTGTTGAATGAAAAGAGATATTCGGTATTACTTCTGAAGCAAGTCAACAATAGATTGAATCTTGGTATTGGATATTCCTTTAACAGAGGGAGGATTTATCCTCACCTTACATCCATTGATAGAACTCCATACAATTTCAAAACTTACCATAGATTGAATATATACGGAGATTTTGACTTCTTAACGGGTAAGATAAGGCCATACATTTTTAACAATACCGGTTTAATTTTTGATTACCCTAAGGAGTTAAGCTCGTATTACAGAACCAATGAAACTGCTGTTAATTCTCAGCTTGGTCTTGGAATGAAATTGAAATTCAATGAAAAGTGGGATTTAAGATTACAATACAGTATTGGACAGGTATTGGGGCTTAAATCCTTTGACATATTCCAAAACATGGATCTTTTTGGATTTGGAGTAAGCTATATAATCATAAAAGGGATAAAATAATAAGAGATCACTGTATCAAGGGCTCAAACCCATTCGACCCCAATACATAGCTGGTCTGATCAATTTTGACGGACTGCCCGGACTTCAGATTTTGCAGATTGGTCAGGTCAGAGGTCAACGTATGGATTGAAAATCCATAGTGATAGGCCAGGTTCAGGTAGTTGGTATTGACACCCCTTTCCGTGCCACAAAGGATGATCTTCAGGTTTCCGGAATACCCCTTCAGTAATTCATGATCCCTGGGGAATGAATGGTTATCAGCAATCATGATGGCACCGGAACTATTTCCTGTTAGGTCTACCCCATAAAGCAAGGCTTCGAAATTGTTTTCATACAGGTCACCGCCGCCACCTTTGCGCATCGACTGAAAGAGCATTTCCTTCACATCCAGGTAGCTGGACGATTGAATGTGGTAGATCCCACCTGTTTTTCCGATCACTTTGTGCTGGGTTGGTTTGTCGTCTCCATCATTGAAGAATACATAGGTTTTAGCTTCATTGGGATTGAGCCGGATCCATTTCAGCAGGTCGCTGGTGTATGGGTACATACTTCCGGTTGCGTCCACAATGATCAGTTCGTCATCCCATTGGTTCCTGAATAAAACTGAGGAAACCGCTTTCTTATGAATTTTTGGGATGATATCTGTGTAAAAGGAATCTACCACGTAGGTATAGCAATTGAAGCCCCTGATTTCCATGTTGTATCGCTTCGCCACTTCAGGTAAGGGCACGTAATCAGTGATGGTAATACAGTCCCTGGAGAGTGGAAAGCTGACGGTTCCTCTTGCGGTAAAAGGAAAGGACCGTCCATCAATGGTGATGCCGCGTTTCCATCTTAGGATGTATTTGAGGATATTCTCAGTGATTTTGATGCAGGGAAATTGGGTGCCCTTGATATCTACAACCTGAGGTCTGCCTTTGTCATCTACCGATACATCAAAGAAGATTTTCCCATTGAAACGTTCATCGCATTCAAAGTATTTCTTGAATTCATCGCTAAGCGTTTGCTGAGATACATTCAATGGGGGAAAGGCACAGGTCAGGTCGTGTACTTCATAGCGCTTAAGGGAATCATACCTCGAAATGTTATGTTCCAGTTCCTGCATGTTTTGCTGGATGGTATCTATTTCCTGTTTCATGTCTTCTTTGGTGTAATACTTGTCATAATACACCACGAATCCATGAAAATAACCTTTGCAGGTATTGGGGTCGTTGCAACCGGTTTGCTCGATGAGCCTCCACTCAAAGAATTTGTTCCGGACCAATTGCGGATTGTTCTCAATAAGCTTTGACAGCCTGAGCTTGTTCAATGCTTCCTGGCTAAATTCGCTGGATTCGCGATAGGCCGTATAAACAAGATCGATGCGGGTGATCCGCTGTTCTTTGATGGGCACTTTTTCTACCGAACCTTCTGAAAAGGCCGATTCCAGTAAGATAAGGTCCCGGGTATTTTCCGGATGATACCTGTTTACAGACATGGCAGCTGCATCGCGATAGATCGCGTGAATGAGTCGATCCTGACTTTGACTTTGAGCGTATATGATCAGAGAAAGAATGAAAAAAAGTAATCTCATCTCAGGGTTTAACGAAAATAGATCAAAAGAAGTCTTTCATAGAAATACGCAATATCGTGAGCCTATTTAATTTGTTTTGTAATTTTACTATTACACTACACAGTATTCCTCCAATGATGAAAATTATAACACTGATCATGGCTGCAATGATAACCAATGTGTCATCTATCTACGACTTCAAACTCAATGCACTTGATGGGACATCCATAGATTTTGATAAGTATAAAGGGAAAAATCTCCTGATTGTCAACACAGCCTCGGAATGCGGCAATACTCCCCAGTATGCCGACCTGCAAGAGCTGCACCAGAAATTTGGAGACCGTGTTACCATACTTGGTTTTCCTGCCAACAATTTCGGTGGGCAGGAGCCCGGAACGAATCAACAGATCGCTACTTTCTGCGAGAAGAACTACGGGGTCACTTTCCAGATGTTTGAAAAGATCTCTGTAAAAGGAAAAGACAGGCATCCTTTGTATAGCTGGCTGGAAGAAAAAACCGGGAAAACGCCTAATTGGAATTTTAGTAAATACCTGGTAAAGGCAGATGGTTCCGTCCTTTTCTTCTCAGCGAGTGTCAATCCGATGGATGAAAGTATTCTTTCTCAATTGAAATAGTTCAACAAGCTAAAATCGAAATGGAATTATTTAAAATTGGAGGTGTTCCCGAGCATTTCAATATGCCGTGGCACATTTTGGCAAGTGATGAAGCACTTAAGCCTTATGGCATGAAGATCCAGTGGACGGATTATCCCGGTGGGACGGGGGATTTGGTAAAGTCCTTAAATTCAGGTGAGCTTGATCTCGCTACGCTATTGACGGAGGGTGCTATCAAGGGAATAGATGCGGGTGGTGAATATAAGATCCTCAATTTCTTTGTGGATTCTCCCCTGATCTGGGGGATCCATGTACCGGCATCAAGTGATTTGCACGGTGTGGATCAATTACGAGGAAAAAAGTATGCCATCAGCAGGTATGGGTCAGGGTCCCACCTGATCTCTTATTTAGATACCCGTAACAGGAATTGGCCAACTGAAGAACTGGAATTTGTGGAAGTGGGAAGCATGGAAGGGGCCAGAGAAGCATTTAAAGGTTCGCAAGCCGATGTTTTTCTATGGGAGAAATTTACAACCAAACCGCTCGTTGATCGGGGTGAGTTTCGTTTGCTTGGGGAATGCATTCCTCAGTTTAGCAGCTTTGTGATCTGTGTCTCCAATCGCGTCTGGGAAAGTAGGCGTGACCAGGTCAAACAATTGCTGACAAGTGTATTACAATCCAGTGCTGAACTTCTCAGGAATGAACAATGTGTGAAACTGATCTCGCAGCATTACAAGATGTCGGAGCAGGACATTGAAGCCTGGTTGGAAAGGACGAGGTGGACCACCAAACCGGATCTGGAACGCTCGAAATTGAATGCGGCTATAGAGATCCTGAAGGAGCTGTCGCTGGTTTCCGAATCCATTTCCCATGAAGATTTAGTTGTCACATAATCGAGCAAATTTCAGAAATTTCAAACATTTTCTGATCAGTCGGATTAATTAAGAAGGGAATGAGATTCTTGTAGAGCAAGGCTATTTCATTAACTTTGTCATCCATTTGAATAGAAATCCAATTCATTTTAATATCTAAATTTAACCTTTTCGGGGATTAGGGTACAATATCTCCATCTAAAACAATGACCACAGAAGAGTTACACAAACTGGACAAAAAGTATTACCTGCCAACATTTCGCCGATTGCCATTGGCGTTTAAAAAGGCCAGAGGATCCAGGGTGTGGGATATGGAAGGCAATGAATACATTGATGTATTGGCAGGTATTGCCGTAAACAGCGTCGGTCATTGCCATCCGAAAGTGGTTGAGGCCATTTGTAAGCAAGCCGGTGAGCTTGGCCACATCAGTAATTTCTATCTGAGTGAGCCACAGGCCCTGTTGTCGCAGAAGCTGGTAGAGCTGGCGGGTATGGAAAGGGTCTTCTTTGGTAACAGTGGGGCTGAAGCTGCCGAAGGTGCCATTAAGATCGCCAGAAAATATGCATCTAAGAATGGACGAGGAGGAACGATAATAACCGTAAAGAATGCTTTTCATGGACGTACCATGGCCACCCTGGCTGCAACGGGAAAACCAGGGATGCTCAAGGGATTTGATCCGATCCCTCCGGGATTTATCCATGTGCCCCTGAATGATATGGATGCCATCAAAGCAGTGATCGGTCAGGAGATAGCGGGTATCATGCTGGAGCCTGTTCAGGGTGAAGGTGGGATCAATGTGGCTGATCAAAAATATATGGAAGAACTGCGAGCCCTTTGTGACAAAGAGGGAATTGCACTCATTTTTGATGAGATCCAGACCGGGATGGGCCGAACAGGTAAATGGTTTGCCCATCAGTGGTATGGAGTCAAGCCGGATATCATGTCATTAGCCAAGGCACTTGGAAATGGAATACCCATGGGTGCGGTGATGGCTGTGGAGAAAGTAGCTACTGCCATGGAGCCGGGAGATCATGGGACCACATTTGGAGGTAACCCCATTGCTTGTGCAGCAGCCCTGGCCACCATAGAAGTCATTGAGGAGGAGGATCTGCTGAATGAGTCTCAACGAAAAGGTCAGTGGCTTCGCGAAACCATTGAAGCGGCCAAAGATGAGTACCCGGAAATTGTAGAGGTACGAGGAAAAGGCCTGATGGTGGGTGTAGAACTCAACAGAGAATCCAAGCCAGTGATGCTCAAAATGCTGGAGCATAAAGTACTGGGCAATGCTACAGCTGACAAAGTGGTGCGATGGGTGCCACCGTTGAATATTTCAGACCAGGATCTTCAAACCGCCGTGGATGTATTCTTTCAATCACTTAAAGAAACCAGATAAATGTCAAAATACAGGATAGGAATTGTAGGCGCAACAGGATATACGGGCTCTGAGCTGGTCAGAATATTGCTTTATCATCCCTCGGTGGAGATAGTAGCCATCACTTCAGAAAGTTATCAGGGTAAGCTATTCTCAGAGGTTCATCCTCAGTTTCAGGACATCTTTGAACCTAAATTGATCAGTATTTATGATTTGCCGGAAGACCTGGACCTCGTGTTTTTGGCTTTGCCTCACGGAGTGTCCATGGATTTTATCGCGGATCACAAAGACGCCAAATACAAGATCGTTGACCTTTCGGGAGACTTCAGGTTATCCGGAAAGGATGTCTACGAGAAGTGGTATCAGAAGGAGCACAAATTTGAAAGCGGTTTTGAGCATGCTGTATTTGGATTACCGGAACTATTCAGGGAAAAGATCAAATCGGCCAGGCTGATTGCTAACCCGGGTTGTTTTCCAACCTCGGCCACATTGGCATTGGCGCCACTGCTAAAAAATGGGTTGATTGATCCGGATCACATCATTGTTGACTCAAAAACAGGTGTGACAGGAGCTGGAATAAAGCCCAGGGAAAATACGCATTTCCCGGTAGTGAATGATAATTTCATTGCATATGGCTTAAAAACCCATCGTCATACGATTGAAATTCAGGAGACGCTGAGTGCCTTTTCAGGCGGGAACTGTACAATATTGTTTACTCCACACCTGCTACCGGTAGATCGAGGAATCCTTTCTACCTGCTATTCCAAGCCCATGGTGGAGGTAAATGAGGAGCAGTTGAATAAACTGTACAGGGATTTCTATAAAGATGAATTCTTTGTTCGGGTATCGGATAACATACCCCATCTAAAAAAGGTGCGGGGCACTAACTATTGTGATGTACATGTTTCATATGATGATCGAACCAATACCATTATCACCATTGGTGTAATAGATAACCTGGTAAAAGGGGCCGCTGGTCAGGCCATTCAAAACATGAACCTGCTTTTAGGTCTTCAGGAAAATTCAGGACTTCAAAGCGTACCAATACAACCTTAAAAAAATGATCCAGAACATAACCAATGTAAGAGGAATAAAAGTATGGGGTGCTCATACGGGAGTAAAATCCATGCGGAGAGATTTGGCTCTGATGTATTCGGAAGTCCCTGCAAAAGTCGCCGCTACTTTTACACAGAATCTTGTTGTGGCTGAGCCCATCAAGCTTTCCAGGAGGCATTTGGAAGAAAATAATCACATGGCACAGGTGATCGTGGTGAACTCCGGTAATGCCAATGCGTGTACAGGTGATCAGGGCCGGGAGGCTGCAGAGGCCATGGCCCAGGCAACAGCAGAGGAATTTGGTGTAGATCCAAAATCTGTTTTGGTAGCTTCTACAGGGATTATAGGAAAGCCCTTTCCAACAGAAGAGGTAGTCCAGGGTATCAGGGACAATGCAAAGAAGATAACGGAAAACTCCCGGGCAGGATCTTTTGCGGCAAACGCCATCCTGACTACCGATACTTTTGCCAAGGAAGGTTTCGTGGATTTTGATATTGACGGGAATACAATCAAGATAGGAGGGATAGCGAAAGGCTCGGGAATGATCCATCCCAACATGGGGACCATGTTGGCCTTTATCTTTACGGACATCAATATTGATCAAAAGCTTCTAGACAAAGCATTCAAGGAGGCAGTAAATAACTCCTTTAATATGATCACTGTGGATGGAGATACTTCCACCAATGACATGGCATGCATCATGGCCAATGGGCTAGCCGATAATGACGAAATTACCAAAGCCAATGACCCCCATTATAAGGTCTTCAAAGAAAAGCTTTCGGAGATCCTTGTTCACCTGGCCAAACTAATTATTTCTGATGGAGAGGGTGCCTCCAAGTTTATTGAATACCGACTGAATGGTGCACGTACCATTGAGGATGCAAGACAGATTGTTCGCACGGTTTCGGGATCTTCTCTCGTTAAAACCGCCATGTTTGGCCGGGATCCCAATTGGGGAAGAATATTGGCTGCCATGGGTAGGTCCGGAGTGAATTTCAATCCGGATAAGGTAGATCTTTGGATTGGAAATGAAAAGGACAGTGTGCTGATGCTGGAGAAAGGAAAACCTGTTGAGATGGATGTACAACTCATTAAAAGGGTGCTGAAAGACTCAAATCTTGTGATTGAGATTAAGCTGTATGAAGGAAGAGCATCGGCAGTGGGCTGGGGTACAGACCTCACTACCGACTATGTCATGTTCAATTCCATGTATACGACCTAGAAAGAGCTCTATTTCATCGTGTTCCCTGGGTTTTTTTGGAGAATTTGTATTAAGACATCAGGAATCCTCCGTTGATGTCATAGTTCACTCCGGTGAGGTGGCTGGCCTGATCAGAGGCCAGAAAACATACCAGGTCGGCCACATCTTCCGCTTTACCTTCCTTTCTTAATGGCGTAGTTTCAGCTACTTTTTTTCTGACATCATCTTTGGTAAACATGTCATGGAATAAGGTGTTAATCATGCCAGGACATACAGCATTTACTCTAATTCCCCTGGGACCAAACTCTTTCGCCAAAGATTTTGTGAGAGAGGTGATAGCTGCCTTGCTTGCTGCATACAGGGAAGATCCTCCTCCGCCACCATCTCTGGCCGCTTGAGAAGACATATTGACCACAGCAGATCCGGGTTTCATGCCCGGCATAAAGGCTTTCAGTACCAGAAGTGTACTCAGGAAATTCAGATCAAAAACCTGGCGATAGAAGTCGACATCAATTTCATCCAGGTTTTTACGTGCTACGATTCCCCCGGTATTGTTCATGATCACATCCGGAATTCCATAGACCTCCAAAGTCTTGTTGAATAGCTTTTTCACATCTTCGGCTTTGGTCAGGTCCCCCTGTACCAACGTAGCTTCTCCACCAGCATCCTGAATGATCTGAAGGGTCTCCTTCGCCTTGTCCTCCGAACGATTGTAATTAATGATCACTTTTGCACCTTCAATGGCAAACCTTACTGATATGGCACGTCCAATGTCCCTTGCTCCGCCGGTTACCACGGCCACTTTATCTTTCAATAGCATATGTATCTGTTTTATTGATTTGAGATGAGCTTACAATTTAAAGTCTGATGATAGGATATAAAAGGATCACGGCTACAAACACGCCTGTATAGCAAGTAAATCCGGTTGGTAAGAAATGAATTGCGGAGTTCACCGATTGATTAGGAGAGATCCTGTCAATGCGGAGTCAATACATCCGTAAATCCCAGTAAATAGATGGCAGCCATCCCCAGTAGCCCAACCACCGTGACATAATAAAAAGTGGGAAAAATGGTCTTTCTTAACACAAGGCCTTCCTTACCCAACATACCCACGGTAGCTGAGGCAGCCACCACATTGTGTATGGCAATCATATTCCCTGCGGCAGCACCAACAGCCTGCAATGCCACTACCAGGGTCGTAGGCGCCATCAGCTGATTGGCCACACCAAACTGGAAAAGGCTAAACATGAGGTTACTCACGGTATTACTGCCTGCAATGAAAGCTCCCAGAGCACCGACTGAGGGTGCAAAGAACGGATAGACCTTTCCTACATTCGATGCCACCCAATCCGCCATTACGATGGGCATGCCTTCCAACCCGAGCGGATTCATTCCGGAATTGATATAGATCCTGACCATGGGGATGGTGAAGATCAGCACAAAACCTGCAGCAATGATCATCCGTGCACTTTCTGAGAACGCTAACCTTACCGCTGTGCCATTCATTTTATGGAGAAAAATAACGACAATACCTGCGATAATAAGGATGGTGCCCGGTAAATACAAGGGAGCGCTGGAGGCATTTAACGGGGTACCGAGTATCTGATCTATGTTGATGGTGACTCCTGTGAGCCACCCCTTGAAAGGCAGCTGTGGTAATCTGCTCATGACAAGTAAAAATGCAACGAGAAGGTAAGGAAACCACGCTTTTAGCAGAGAAATACGTTTACCACTTAGATCATCCTGACTGATCTCAATGGTTCCAAGCCAGGACTTTGGCCAGCTTTCTTTACTGCCAAAATCCCATGCCTTTTTAGGAAGCAGAAACCGGTTTTTGATGGCCAGGATGACAATCCCAATGCCTATTAATGATCCCAGAAGAGACGGAAATTCAGGCCCTAGGAATATTCCTGTAAGGAGGTATGGCAGCGTAAATGCCAGCCCGCCAAAGAGGGTGAAGGGCAGTATTTCTAGTCCCTCTTTCCACGATTTGTTAGCACCAAAATACCTGGTCATCATCACAACCATAAGTGTTGGAATCAGGGTTCCGGTGATGGCATGAAGAATGACCACATTGGATGTGACCACCTGAAGATAATCCATAAAAGTCAAATCCAGCCCGGCCAGTTGTGCATCCAGTTCAGGGTTTTGTAAACCACCCCGTACACCTACCAGGATGGGGGTGCCCACAGCTCCAAAAGTGACAGCTGTACTTTGAACCATCATGCCTAACATCACGGCTGCCATGGCGGGAAATCCCAGGGCCACCAACAGTGGAGCGACAATCGCCGCGGGAGTTCCAAACCCGGCTGCTCCCTCGATAAAAGATCCAAACAACCAGACGATCAGCACGACCTGAACCCTTCTGTCGGAGCTGATAGAGGTGAAACCGTGCCGTATGGCCGTTACACCTCCGGAGTGTTTTAGCAAGCTGAGAAGAAGGATGGCCCCAAAGATGATATAAAGGATATCTGCCGTGATCACTGACCCCTGAATACACGAAGCCAGGATATCTGTAATCGATAACCCCCAGGCATTCGAGGAGATGACAATCGTAAGCAGTAAGACCAGAGGCATGGTGATTTTGGCGGGTATCTTAAAGCCAACCAGCATGATGCCAGCGACCAGAATAGGAGTGAGCGCTAATAAAAACAGAATGAATGATGACATGGAGATGGGGTGAGGTTAGAATTGGGTTATTTGAAATAATTCTTCTAAATATACAATAGACTCAGAATAATCGAAATAAGCAGATTCAGTAAACTGTGTATTTCCGACATGAATGAGCGGATTGATGAGGTTTTTTGCTCAAATAAATTATGTTAATAAGGAATTGAAGCCGGTACAATTCCCCGATCCGCCGCAATACTCATTTTTAGGATCTAAAAAGCGAAGGATCTGATGAGCTGATCTGGTTTCAGGCTATATCCCCATGATGCAGCCAAATACAATGGCATTATGATAAGCTGCTGGAGGCAAACGGTTATTTAACCGAATGAAGGTGGAATCAGCATGATAAGGGTTACCGAGGGTAGAAGTTATTACCCTCGATCTGAATTATAGGTTAAAATTCTGTTAAAAAATCTTACTCCAGAATTTAGTGATTCCAAATCCTGATATCAGAGCTGCGCCAAGAAGTAAAAAGCCATTCAGCAGGTTTCCATAAATAAATTGCCCGGTACCCATAAGCATTCCATAAACGCTGATACTTCCAAAGATCATGCATAGTATGCCATAGGGCACTTTCCAGGGGCCGGTAGGTTCGTTTACTTCCATGCCTTCCTCTTTCGCCCTGTTTACAATCCTTTTCCACCCGGGACCACCAGGATTCACTTTTTGAATAAAAGAGACAAGCACACTTAACTCAGTAGGTTTTGAGACTAAAGTGACGACAATCCAACCCACCGTCGTAATGCTTATACCAATGACAAGCTCCTGCCAGGACAACAATTGACCGAAGCCTATGGCAGTATGCACAAACTTGAAGTAGATCGCTACCAGGAAGGAGATGACCATCGCAGCCAGTTCACTGGCAGCATTGATTCTCCACCAAAACCATCTCAGGATGAAGAGCAATCCGGTACCTGCGCCAATCTGCAAAAGGATCTGGAAAGCACCCAGTGAATTGTCCAGTACCAAAGCAAATAAAGAGGCAAGGATCATCAATACGACCGTTAAAATCCTTCCAAGGCCAACCAGCTTTTTCTCCGAAGCGTCAGGGTTGATAAATCGTTTATACACATCACTTACCAGGTAAGAAGCACCCCAGTTGAGGTGTGTTGAGATGGTAGACATGAAAGCAGCGATTAATGAGGCCAGTACCAGTCCCAGCAGACCTGCCGGGATATACGTCAACATGGCCGGGTAGCCCAGGTCGTGGTTGATAATGCTTTCTGATCCCGGAAAAGCAGTTCTGAAACTTTCCAGATCCGGGAAGACGATCAATGAGGCCAGTGCCACAATGATCCAGGGCCAGGGTCTGAGCGCATAATGAGTGATCTGAAATAACAATACTGCTTTTACTGAGTTGGCTTCGTCTTTGGCAGCAAACATCCTTTGAGCGATGTATCCACCACCACCGGGCTCCGCACCGGGATACCACACACTCCACCATTGAATGAGTAGCGGTACCAGGAATAAGGTCATGAAAATTTCCGGGTTTGAAAAAGAAGGGATTAATGACAATTTATCCACTACATTTTCATGAGCAAGCAGGTTAGCCAATCCACCCACTTTTGGATGATCAAGTGCTACAAATGCAGCAATAAAAGACCCTACAATTGCCAGGAAGAACTGGATAAAGTCCGTGATCAGAATACCTCTAAGACCACCAAGAGAGCTATAAATCACCGTGACAACTCCTGCAATGATCACAGTTTCGCCGGGTGTCAGCCCCAGCAGGATACCCCCGATCTTGATCGCTGCCAGTGATACTGAGGCCATGATCATCACATTGAACATGAGTCCGAGATATACCGCTCTGAATCCCCTCAGGAACCGGGCGATCTTTCCGCTGTAACGCATCTCATAAAACTCTACATCTGTCACCACACCAAGTCGCTTCCATAAGCCTGCATAGACAAAAACGGTGAGCATACCTGTAAGCAAAAAAGCCCACCAGGCCCAGTTTCCGGACACACCATTTTGCCTAACGATATCTGTAACCAGGTTCGGTGTATCGGCCGAAAACGTAGTGGCAACCATAGACACACCGAGTAGCCACCAGGGCATCTTTCCGCTCGCAGTAAAGTAATCTTTAGAGCTTTTATTGGCTGTTTTGGCAGTCCAGACTCCGATACCTAATGAAACAACAAAGAATAGGACGATGATGGACCAGTCAAGTGTGGTTAGGATCATGGATGGTTGTTTTGAATAAAAATTTAAATATAGAATAAATTATCTCTCATAATACGCCTATTCATCCAAATCAGTCTACTTAGGTCTAAAAATCATTGGTATGAATAATATATCTCATTGTTGAGGATAGGGCACAAATCTAACTTGCCATCATTATTAATCACAAATGATCATGAAAGCATTAAATAATCTTAAAGAGTTGATGACAGAGCAGCTGAGGACGCTCTATCATGGAGATTCCCATCTGGAAAAACTGTTGTTGAGTTTTGTCAAGGAAACTACTGATCCCACGCTTAAATCAATTTTTTTTAAGTATATCAACCAAACTTCTGACCAGATAATTATTCTCAAAAGGGTATTTAACGACCTGTTTGAACAAAAAAGAGGAGGGGAATCAAATGTCTTTATTACTATCGCAGAGGAGGCCCGGTCACAGATGATTTTGGCGGAGGGAAAAGAGATCAAAGATGCACTGATGATTCTCTATATCCAGTACATTATCCATCATAAAATTGTCATGTTTGGTTCAATATGTGCCTATGGAAAACTGATGGGATTTTATGATGATATCAGCCTGCTTCATCAGGAGTTGGAAAGAGAGAAAAAAATGGACAGGGATTTGGCCATGATTGCTGAGAGCATAGTGGATGTGAAGGTGCCTCAGTATGTTTAACGGAACTTCAAACGGCCAGAACTAAATTAATAATGACATACCCAAAAGGATATCATTAGAATCATTAGTTTCGTGTTTTTGAAGGATCCAAAAATGTCATACAGATTTTATTTACTAAGCCTGATTGTGCTTCTGGCAGCCTGCGCTCCGAAAGAAACAAACAATGAGGCCGATCAAAAGTCACTAAGCAGTACCGGGAAAGCAAAGCGTGAGACCCAGGCAGCCCCTCCGGTAAAAAAAGATGCTCCCGAAGGGATGGTATTTATTCCCGGAGGGACCTTTGCCATGGGAGGAAAGTCAGACCAGGCAGACGAGGATGAACTGCCTCGCCACGAGGTAACTGTTTCACCATTCTTTATTGATCAAACTGAGGTGACAAACAAACAGTTTGCAGAGTTTGTGAAAGAGACCGGATACAAAACCATTGCAGAAAGAGCCATTGACTGGGAAGCCATGGCTCAGCAATTGCCCCCCGATACACCCAAGCCACCAGATTCTGTGTTACAGCCAGGAAGTTTGGTTTTTAAGGCAACGAGCGGACCAGTAAACCTGAGAGACTACTCACAGTGGTGGGCATGGACAATCGGTGCCGACTGGCAGCATCCGGAAGGACCCAAAAGCTCAATTGAAGGAAAAGAAGATCACCCGGTAGTACACGTCTCCTGGGATGATGCTGTTGAGTATGCCAAATGGGCTGGTAAGAGATTGCCAACCGAGGCAGAGTGGGAGTGGGCCTCAATGGGGGGACTGGACGATCCTAAATATCCTTGGGGAAACCTTGAAGCTGAACAGTCATTCGATAAAGCCAATTTCTGGCAGGGGTTTTTTCCTTATAAAAATACCCAGGAGGATGGGTTTTACAGTACGGCACCGGTGAAATCCTATCCAGCCAATGGCTATGGCCTGTTTGATATGGCGGGAAATGTTTGGGAGTGGTGTCAGGATAAATACCATGTCAGTGCATATGAACAGGCCAAAGAACAAGGCAAAGTGACGAATCCTACGGGGCCGAGAGAGTCTTTTGACCCCATGGAACCCTATACACCAAAGCATGTCATCCGGGGCGGATCATTTCTCTGTAATGACAGCTATTGTTCGGGTTATCGGGTGGCCAGAAGGATGCGTTCCAGCAAAGACTCGGGGTTCAATCACACAGGTTTCAGGTGTGTGAAAGACATAGAGTGATCTTACCTGCCGGTGTAGTTAAATGGTGTAATTGTTCGTAACTCATTTTTCACTGAATCATTGATTTCCAGCTCATTGATAAATGCATGAATGGTCTCTTTGGTGATTTTATCACCTGTTCTGGTCAGTGACTTTAATGCTTCGTACGGCTTGGGAAAAGCTTCCCTTCTCAAAATCGTTTGAATGGCTTCGGCTACTACCGCCCAGTTGTCCTCCAGGTCAGCCTCAATAACCTTTTCGTTCACCTGTAACTTACCAATTCCTTTTTCCAGAGATTTGAGTGCTATCAGGGTATGGCTAAATGGCACGCCTACATTTCTTAGTACTGTGGAGTCAGTAAGATCTCGTTGTAGCCGGGAGATAGGGAGTTTGGCACTTAGATGCTCGAATATCGCATTGGCAATTCCAAGATTTCCCTCGGCATTTTCAAAATCAATTGGATTCACCTTGTGTGGCATCGCGGAAGAGCCCACTTCATTCTTTACTACTTTTTGTGTAAAGTAGTTGATCGAAATATACTGCCAGATGTCCCTGCTGAAATCAATCAGAATGGTATTGATCCTTTTAAGCGCATCGAACAAGGCAGCTGCATGATCATAATGTTCGATTTGTGTAGTGGGATAGCTTCTTTTAAGTCCCAGGCTGGTGCTGACAAATTGATGGCCAAATTTTTGCCAGTCGTGGTCAGGATAAGCCACATAATGCGCATTGAATCCACCGGTAGCACCTCCAAACTTGGCTGCATGCTGTATGGAATCCAAGATTTCCAATTGCTCACCAAGCCTGTTGGTAAAAACCCTGAACTCCTTACCTAACCTGGTGGGTGAAGCAGGCTGACCATGTGTTCTTGCCAGCATAGGTATGTCATCCCATTGTTTGGCCAACTCTTCCAGCTGATCTTTGACCTTATTGAAACCCGGGATCAAAACATCTAAAAGGGCTTCTTTGATCATCAGCGGATTGGCTGTGTTGTTGATGTCCTGGGATGTCAGCCCGAAGTGGATAAACTCTTTGTATTCCGAAAGTCCCAGCGCATCAAATTTTTCCTTGATGAAGTATTCGACAGCCTTCACATCATGGTTAGTGACTTTTTCTGTCTCTTTGATCTGTTTGGCATCCTCTTCAGAAAAGTGCTCAAAAATGGCCTTTAATGCAGGAAAAGTGGACTTGTCCACGGATTTCAACTGGGGAAGTGGTATTTCACATAAGGCGATGAAATACAGGACTTCCACCTTTACCCGGTACTGGATGAGTGCAAATTCTGAGAAGTATTTTGACAATTCACTGACCTTGCTTCTGTAACGGCCGTCAATTGGAGAAATAGCATTTAAAGGGTTTAATTTCATGCGGTTAAATTCGAGGTGCAAAAATAGGTCATTCGTTTAAACTTGTCAGGCAAATGTCTTGTTTTACCTTTGCGCTCTTAAATTTTGATCATGGTATTCGGATTATTTAAAAGAAAGAACAAAGAACAATCAAAAGACTCAAGATATTTAACACTTACTGTCAGGGAAGTCATTGACATTGCACAGGATGCTGTTAACCTGATTTTTGAAAAGCCTGAGGGCCATTTTGAATATCAACCCGGTCAATTTATTACCCTGATTATGACCATTGATGGTAAAAAGATCAGGAGGGCTTATTCACTGTGCACGACTCCTTTTGAAGATGAATTCCCGGGTGTTACCGTAAAGCGTGTTCCCGATGGAGCCATGTCCAACTATATCAATGATCATGTAAAAGCCGGAGACCAGATTGAGGTGATGGAGCCCATGGGCATGTTTACCACTGAGTATAAAGCGTCGAATAAAAGAGAGGTTATTTTCTTTGGAGGAGGCAGCGGTATTACCCCGCTTATTTCCATTGCCAGGTCAATGCTGATCAAAGAACCGGGTAGCAAATTGCTTTTGGCCTATGGCAACCGGTCTAAGGAATACATTGCCTTTCATGACAAGCTCAATGAGCTGGTAGAGCATTCGAACGGACGGTTTAAAGTGGTCCAAATGCTGGAGGAAGACGCTGATGGTATAGCCGATTATACAGGCAGGCCCACTACAGAAGTGATTAAGGATATTGTGGAGAAATCGACTTTTGAATTTCCGGAATGCTACATCTGTGGTCCTCAACCGATGATGGATATTGTGGAGGAGGGTTTGCTAGGGGCAGGAATCAGGAAAGAAAGCATCCGGATGGAAAGCTTTGAAGCTGGTAAAACCGCTCCGGATACGCACACCCCTGATGATAAGGAAAGCGTTTCAGCCAGCGAAGTGACTATTTTGATGGATGGTGAGGAACATTTGATCTCTGTTCCAACGGACCAAAGCATTCTGGATGCGGGACTGGACAATGATCTCGATATGCCTTATTCGTGTCAAAGTGGTTTGTGTACGGCCTGCAGAGGCAAGTGTCTTGAAGGGGAAATCAGCATTGAAGATGCAGAAGGACTTTCGCAGGAAGAGATTGAAGAGGGGTATAGGTTGCTTTGTATCGGGAAGCCTCAATCTGATAAGGTCAAAGTGGAAATTGGTTGATTTAAACTTAAGATTCTCTAAAAGAGGGTTGAAACTAATTCAATAAATTAGCTCATATGAAAACGACCCTATTTTCTGCATTGGCCATTGTTTGCTTATTTGCCTGTACCACCAAAGCTGATAAGCCTCAAGAACAACCCTCAGTATTCCAGCATGGAGTCGCTTCAGGTGATCCGTTAAATGATCGTGTCATCATCTGGACAAAAATCACGCCTCCGGATTCCATTTCTGCTGTGGAGGTTGACTGGGAAGTAGCGACCGACAGTGCCTTCAATGGCATCTTGAAATATGGGAAATATACCACGGTAGGTGACAGGGATTTTACGGTGAAAATTGATGTTAAAGGATTAAATCCGGGCACAAAATATCATTACCGTTTCAGGGCACTGGGGGAAACGTCTACACATGGACAAACAAAAACAGCTTCCCTTTATACAGATCAACTGGTTTTTGCTGTGGTTAGTTGCAGCAATTACGAATGGGGTTATTTCAATGCTTACGGACGTATCGCCGACCGTCAGAACATCGATGCCGTTATTCATTTGGGAGATTACATTTATGAATACGGGGTAGGGGTATACGGTGACACAACCCTGGGTAGGTTGAATGTTCCGCCGAAAGAGATCATCACTTTGGATGACTATCGAACACGATATGCCCTGTACCGCAAAGACCAGGACCTTCAACGGGTTCATGCAGCACATCCTTTTATTGTGATTTGGGATGACCATGAAATAGCCAACAATTCTTACAAGACAGGTGCACAAAATCATCAGGATGATGAAGGATCCTATGAAGCAAGGAAAGAAGCCGCCAGAAAGGCTTATTACGAATGGATGCCCATCCGGGAGGGGCAGAAGTTGTACCGGAAATTTTCCTTTGGAGAAATGGCTGATGTCCTGATGCTTGATGAACGTTTGGAGGGCCGGTCAAAACAATTGGACAACATGAACGATCCTGAGTATGAAAGTGAAGCAAGGTCAATGCTTGGTGAGGAACAATTTGAATGGCTGACAGCCAATCTTAAATCGTCTACAGCCAAATGGAAGATTATTGGCAATCAGGTGATCTTCTCAGACCTAAATCGGAGCCTGTTATTCCCCGATCAGCCGAAAAATATGGATTCCTGGGATGGATATCCTGCTGAAAAGCGGGCAATAGCCAGACAAATAGTAGAAAATGATATTTCCAATGTGGTGTGGATCACAGGGGATACGCATGCTTCCTGGGTTTTTGATACCATGGTAGCTGGAGTCAGTGATGAGCCTGTGGCTGTTGAATTTGGTGTTACCAGTGTAAATTCCGCCAACTATGATGAACGGGCAAGTATTGATACCGTTAGAATGGCTGAGCAGCTCTATCTGAAAGGGAATCCCCATCTTAAATATAATAATTTGGCTAATCACGGTTACGTGTTGCTTAGTTTGAAGTCAGATCAGGCAAAAGCAGAATATTATTTTGTAGAAACAGTGAAAGAACCTTCAGATTTAGAGAACTTGAGCTATGTGGCTTACGTTAAAGCGGGGGTGTCGCAAGTAACCTCTAAATAATTTTGTCAAAAAAATACAACAGGTGGGAAAAGTTTTATAACCAGCTGAACATGATCTTTCACGGGACCATTGCCATCTCTATGATCCCCTTTGCCTGGGCATTTCTGGAGACTCAACGTCAATTTCCGGACCCGCCGTTAATCCATGGATACCCGTTGCTTTCCACTAAGATTGTGGGTTCATTTTTATGTGTGGTTGTGATGTTGCTCAGCTACCAGTACGGTCAAAACATTCTGTCCAATGCCAAGGCTCAAAAAGATGTAGACAGTAAGCTAAAACTATTTATAAGAGAAAAGAAGAAAGACTTTCTGTTGCTGGAGCTGGGAGCGTTAATAGCGTTTGCAGGGTTATATCTCTCCAAAGACCACCTCTTCACGCTCTTGTATGTAGCTGTTCTTTTGATGTTTTCGACTAAACGTCCCACCTATCTAAAGATCACCGATTCGCTGGAGATAAAAGATGAGGAGGTAAATGACTGGATCAGGGAACATGAAAACAAGAATGACTAGCCAGAGTCATTCCTGTAATCAAAATCATATGAGGAGGATTCTTTTATAGCGTGATGCCAAAAGCAAAGGCATTGAGCTCCGGTCCCCGACCTGGGGAGAATACGTTGTTCAGATCATAGGTGGCAAAAAGGTCCAGGCCTTTGTATCCCAATTGAGCCCGGATCCCATATCGAAAGTTTTCCAGGTAGAAATTGCCATATTCTTTGTCCTTCTCTTTGCCTCCCTCGTCTTTATAGACAAACTTGGAGTGATTGCCAATGCGGTATCCGGCGTACATCCCAACACCTATGCGGATTCCTTGTTTGTCGTATTTCCTGAAGGTGACACTTCCTCTCTCAATATTTCTGACCTTTCTACGTCCCTGTGAAAAATCAATAAGTGGTACAAGGTTCACATTGATATAGGTAGCAGATAATTTGCTTTTGATGGTGTTTAGGGACGGGTCCACCGGCTCAAAGGTGACACTGGCGCTGTCTCTTGAAACGAGTATATCTGTGTCCTGCATCTTCCAGTTTAGCCAGTTGATACCACCGCCCCATTCAATAAATACCGGACCACCCAGCCAGGTCTTGTTTACACTGTTGAGTCCGAGGAACCAGCTTGCCCAGGGTTTTACCGTGTAGTTTTGTCCGCTGGCATCCGGAAAGGAACCATTCTCCACCCAGTTGGTCAGCCCTACATCGATATTGAAGGAGTTTTTGGTTCGTTCGATGCTTTCTTCTTCGAAGGAAAACTTTCGGGTCTCGATGTCCTCGTTGTCAAACTCATCTTCCAATTCATCCCAGTCGTCTGCATCGATGAGCAGCTCCATATTTCCAATTTTAATGCTGGTCTTGGCCTCTTTATTGCCAAATACAATGGTGGTATCCTTGAGGTACTTATGACCAGTGGAGTCCTTCATTTCGTAGATTTCTACCTTTTTGGATCCCAGAGCAGAATTCAGGTCCTTTATCATCTTGTTGATGTCATAGCTTTCCAACTCAATGAGCTCGTCCCTTCCCTCTGTCTGAATTATGATTTTGCTTTTACTGGTAAGCTCTATCACCACCGTGTCTGACGGTGTGCCAGATGCCAGGGCTACCCCCGGTAGGAGGAGTAGCTGAATAAAGAGTATTGATAGATTTTTCATTGTCCTATTAGTTTGTCCTTTTATTTTGAGTTATTAGTTTCTTTTAAAGCCATTTTCAATCAACGCTTCTTTCGCGGTTCGGATATCAGAAAGAAGGTCAACAGCTGACACATTCTTAGCAAAGAACTTCATCTTGTCCAGCAGGTTGACTTTGCTTGAGTCTCCATCGTGCACCGTTTCTGAGCTTCTTGCGGTGTAGTAAGTAATGGTCACAGCAGGCTTGTCATCAGCTTTTTCCAGCTTAGGCTCTGCCGGAGCTATCAAATCGGCTGAAATGTTGATTTCATCGATGCCGGCCAGCTCTACGATTGTCCGCTGCTCATGTATGGGTTCGATGGCGGGCACATCAACCTTCTGTTTGACTTTTTTTGGTTCTTGTGACGGCGTCTCTAGAGCGATAGATTCGTAAAGAGCCTGCTCAGGTATATTTAATTGGGCTATCTCCAGTGGCTGTGGAGAAGTCACATCCTCGATGGTAAGTTGCTGTGTCGGTTCGGGATAAAAGAGGTATCCCAGGGTAAGCAACAACGCCAGGCTGGCGGCCACCTTTAAATAATTGGCCCAGGGTATTGTTTTCTTCGAGTCGATACTGCCCTGTATCTTTTTCCAGGCTTGATCAGAAGGTTGAAACTCAATCTGATCCAACTTCTCCCTGAAAAATTGATCCGTTTTGTTTTTACGATCCATTGCTTTCTCCTTTCTTTATCTCCGCTTTTTGCAAAGCTTCAAGTCTATTCTGTAAATGTTTTCTCGCCCGGCTCAACTGAGACTTTGAGGTATTCTCATTGATTTCGAGCATTTTTGCAATCTCTTTGTGATTGTATCCCTCTATGGCATACAGGTTGAAGACGGTTCGGTATCCCACTGGCAGTTCACCAACCAATCGCAACAAGTCATTCGCCTCGAGTGTTTGTTCCAAAACATGGTAATTAGGTGTGTGATCCACTGCTTCTATTTCTACCTCCAGCGACATGTTTTTGTACTTTCGGATGTACATCAGGCTTTCATTCACCATAATCTTTCTGATCCAGCCTTCAAAACTTCCTTCATCGTTAAACTGACCAATTTTTTCATACACTTTGACCATTCCACCAATCATGACGTGTTCTGCTTCTTCCCTGTCATGAATATACCGCATACAAACCCCCATCATCCGGGGTGCAAAGCGCTCATACAGCTCACGTTGCGCATCGGCTTGGCCTTTTCGGCAACCTTCTAGTAAGGCCTGTTCGGTATTTGATTTGTTGATCCGCAACATGTATCTGTCGATATTCATTGGGTAGATGCAGAAGTGTATCTGTAAGTTGCATCAGGATCTAAAAAAAATTATCTAATTGATGATATAATGATCTGATAAAGAGTGAAATTTGATAAATGTTTGTAATGCGATGAAAAGTTTTTTCAAATTTCTTTTTTTCTTATTGACCGGTGTGGCAGCAGCGCTACTTCTTTTGAAAGTTATGAAAAAGAAGCAACCTGATGAGGAAGAAGTAGAGGCTGAAGAGTAATCTACAGTATCGCTGTTTTTTCCTACAGTGATTAATAATACTTGTCTATACCTCCGAAGCCAGGTATCAGCTTATTTTCCCGGGTTTTATCTATAAAATTTTTCAGGCGTTTCTCAAATTCCTCCGGTCGATTTCTGGCGCTGTCGATGTAGGCAATTCTGATCCTTTTATAGGGGTCTGACATCGATTGAAAATGGGTCCAGGCAACTTTGTCTTTCTTTATTTCTTTGAGAATGTCAGCAGGAAACTGAAATCTCTCGGATAAAGCGGTCTTTACCTGGTCCAATAAGGTATGATGGATCATCTCATGATCTAATAGCCACATGAGCCGTTCTTTATTGGCTTGAGAATACTTACTTTTCGGTTTTCTGGGAGAAAAGCGCTGCATGGTATGATCCTCATCATAGGTTTTTACAATGCTGTCAATCCATCCGAAACAAAGTGCCTCTTCTACCGCGTCATTGTAGGAGATGCGGGTTTTTCCTGTAGATTTTCTGGGATAGATCAGCCAAACCTCTTCCTGGCTTTCAAAATTACCAGCCAGCCAGACCCTCCAGTCACTCCTTTCTTTGAAGTAGATGGCATTTTTCTCTTTCACCTGATGTAACAATTATCTCATTCATCGATCAGTCAAGCGGCTGATCACTACTGAGTTCATAGCCATGCGTCATAAACGATAAACCCTGTTGGCCATAGGTCGAAATCATCACACACTCAAAAATGGGTTTGTGGATCCCTGGTTTCACGAGCCAGTCAAAGATAAAATTGGCCCCTGATCCACCACTCAGATCTTCCTGGTCGATCACGATCTCCACCGTTTCCATTGGCTGAAGGAAAATAGGCCTGTCAAAATAGGTTCGAATCGATTCTCCGGATGTATCGAAATACTCTGCTTTGGTGATGTATATGCTGTCTTTTCTGTTCGCATTACGGATACTCACTGTCCCGGTAAGGGGGTGTGTACGATGCTCGGTCTCACTATAGATCTGGGAGTACACAGACAAATAGCTTGATCCCGAAGCAAAAGCGTCTGTCGTTAGGTTTTTAATGGTCCTTGCTTCCCAGTTTACCGGGTCTACTGAGCTCACCTCTCTGGTTTCATTACATGCTTCAAATAGTAGGACCAGTGTAAGAAAACAGATGAGTTGTTTCATTGTGAGAAGATATGGCATGTGTTGGACAAATAAAAGTAGTTTAATCTGGTTCAAGCCCTCAAATAGGCATTTAAGTCCCCTATCCTTCCGGAAGTGAATATTTTTAGTTAAAAAAGTATATTTGAAATATCAATACCTACATTAGTTTGTCGCATGTCTCATAATGTTCTGTTGAATCATATCCGGGAACTCGTTCCTATCAATACGCGGGAGGAGGAATTAATTAAAACGTCTTTCAAACCGGTGCAACTTGAAAGAAAGGCTTATTTATTGAAAAAAGGGGATCCTTCAAACCATATGCGCTTCATTGCAGAAGGGTGCCTGAAAGCTTTCTCTGTGGATGAACAGGGTAACGAGCACATCCTCCAGTTTGGGATCACTGGATGGTGGGTCAATGACCTGTATGCTTACCTCACAGAGAAACCAAGCACCTTTTTTGTTCAGGCAATTACGAAGAGCACGGTCCTTCAGGTTCACAGAGACCGACTCAATAAGCTGTATGATGAAGTCCCCATGATGGACAGGTTTTTTCGCATTAAAACACAGAATGGATATGTTGCACTGCAGGAAAGGACCGTCCGCAATATGAGTGAATCAGCAGAAAATCGCTACCTGGAGTTTATCAACAGGTACCGTGAGATGGAACAACAAATCCCTCAATACATGATCGCTTCCTACCTGGGAGTGACTCCCGAGCACCTGAGTGCACTTCGAAAAAAAATGAGTGAAAAAGATCGTTCTTAAGATAGCTTAAGGAAATCGATCGCCATGACTTGAAGCTTTGCAATAAAAAGTAAAAGTCATGAAACAAGTATTATTCATTTTGATTGTACTGCTCAATATTTCGGCTGTCAGGGCACAGCAAAAAGAAGCAGCAGGTAAAAGTCCTTGGGGTCCCGATGATGAAATTGGTACCCTGAACATGATGACTGAAGCATCTCAGCTTCAGGTTTTGTCCAAAATCTCTTCCGGAAAAGTTTTTGATCTCAGTGTCGACTATTTCGTAGGGATGCCCAGCTTCCATGCTTTGGGAGACCCGGGTTATCAGTATTGGCTCACCCATACGCCACATGGAACGATCGTAGATAATCCGAACGGCCTGGGCAGGGAGATGAATGAGAAGGTAAGTTATACCGGGGATGCCATCTCCATGTATACGCACATGGGTACACATATCGATGCGCTGAATCATTTCGGTTTGAATGGAGAAATCTGGAATGGTTTCACGCCTGAAGTGCACCTCGGAGATAAAGGATGGAAGAAGACCGGTGCAGAAAAGATTCCTCCGGTCATTGCCAGAGGTGTTCTCATAGATGTACAAGTAGCACTGGGCACACTTCCTGCCAACTACCGCATCACAGCCGAAGATTTACAACAATCACTCAGGAAGCAAAAGGTCAGCCTGGAAAAGGGAGATGTGGTATTGATCCGTACAGGTCAGGCTCAGTATTACGAGGATGCCAGTCATTACCTCGATAACTATCCGGGCATCAGCCTGGATGCGGTAAAATGGATGGTGGAAGAGCAGGAAATCATGCTTTTAGGAGCAGATAACCTGAGTTTTGAAGCATTTCCTCCGGAGCGGGAAGATAATTGGGTGCCTGTTCATACCTATCTGCTGGCAGAAAAGGGCGTGATGTTTATCGAGCAGATGTATCTGGAAGAACTTTCTACCGCAAAGGTCTATGAGTTTGCTTTTATCGCAGCTTCATTGAAGCTGAGAGGGGCTTCTGGCTCTCCGATGCGTCCTTTGGCCATCCCGATAAACAGCAAATAAGATGAGTAATTCCATATTGTTATTGCTATCTGTTTCTGTTGGGGTCATGGTGGTCATTCAGGGCAGTATCAATGCCAGGTTGGGCGTGTTGCTCAACAATGCACTCCTGGCTACTTCTACTGCTCTGGTCATGAGTGCGAGCGTCACCTTGATTGCTGTATTTATTACAGTTCGCCAGTTTCCGAGTATGGATCAGATCAAGACCATACCCACTTATATGTGGTTCACCGGAGGGGTATTGAGCTTTTTGGCAGTGTCATTGTTCTATTATGTGATTCCGCGAACGGGTATCGCTTCTGCGGTCACTTTTGGGTTGGCGGGTCAGGTGATTTTTGCTGCCATAGCCGGACATTTCGGTTGGTTTGGGATGCCCGTAGAACCCATTTCTTTATGGAAGGTCCTGGGTATGATCGTGATGATAGCCGGGGTTGTCATCATCAAAACTTCGTAGCCATGGAGTTAGTTGATGCAAACATTCAAAACCTAACCAGTCTTTGGAAGCTGGGGGGTAAAAGAGCCGGCAATCTGCAGGAATATGATAAGTACACTGTGAGTCGGGTGTTGGATAGCGAATGGCCAAACAGGTTATGGTTTAAGGAGAAGCCTGATGAGGAATCATTTAAGAAAGTGATAGGATCTCATGACCTGAATGAAATTACTATTCCGGTTTGGCCTGACACCCCATCACTTGAAGCGCTGCTGATTGAAAATGGTTTTCAATTAAAAAACGAGCTGAAAGGGATGTCGGTCTTACTGCAGGATTTCAATCAGGAATCAGACCATCTCGAAGCTTTTGAAGTCAGGGATCGGAAGACCGCTGTAAAATGGTCACAGCTATTCTATGGGGCTTTTGGGTACAGGATAGATCCACGTACGGTGGAACTAACCATGGATTCCATCAATTATTTCATCGCGTCGAATAAGGGGGAACCAGTGGGTACAGCCGTATTGTACAGAGACAGTCTGCACATAATGGGCATCCATTCCATGGGGATCATCCCGGATCAGCGTCGAAAGGGATATGCAGCCAAACTACTTCACCAGGTCTTATGCCTTGCTCAAAAGGAGGGAGCCACATATGGTGTGTTGCAAGCTTCTGAAATGGGGAAGGGGTTATATGAAAAGACTGGGTTTAAAGAGGATTTCGTCCTCAGAAATTTTGTAAAACAGATAAAATAAAACAATGAATTTGATAGATAATTTGAGGTGGCGATATGCCACGAAAAAGTTTGATCCTGCGAAAAAAATATCCGATCAGGATCTGGAGTTCCTTAAAGAAGCCGTCAGGCTTTCTGTGTCATCTTTTGGTATACAACCATACAAAGTAATCATTATAGAGAATGAAGAGATCAGGAAAGCCCTGGTCAAAGCCTCTATGGGGCAGCAGCAGGTTGCTGATGCGTCACACCTGTTTGTCTTTTGCAATTATACCAGAGACTTTGATCGGCAGGTGGATGACTACATTGATAAGATCATCGATGCTCAGGGAGCAAGCTCTTCAGAGGTGAAGAATTATGGGGAATCAATCAAAGCTAGCATCAGGAAGCAAACCCCTGAAAACAGAAAGAATTGGGCCGAAAAGCAAACTTATCTGGCGCTGAATAGTCTACTCATTGCATGTGCAGACCTGAAAATTGATGCGTGTCCGATGGAAGGTTTTAACAAGGAAGCATATAATCAGATGTTGGGTCTGGATGAGCAGGGTTTGAATGCCAACCTGATTGCCCCGGTAGGGTATCGCTCTTGCCTGGATGAAGCGAAGGATAGAATAAAAATTCGTAAGTCGAAGGAAGAGCTTTTTGAGATGGCTTAGGATCAACTACTTTTCCTGCATCGTCTCCTGAATGGGACAATGCAGGAAAAGTGGTTAGCTATATGCTGATCTACAGCATTGTCCTCTATGAGAGACAATGACCGTAGATTTAATCCTTTTCGAGTGAGAAGAACGGAGATATAGTGTGTTCCGATACATCGTCCCCTGCGGGAGACGATGAATGAATCGAGTGGTTTGCTACATCGTCCTCTACGAGAGACGATGAATAAAGTTAAGAGATGATAGATCATCTGGATGTTCGGGTATCGTCTCCTGACAGAAAAGATTTTGTCGGGAGATTGACCGCTCCTCCCAAATCTTTATAATGAGTAATGGCCACCTTGGGGTGAGGCACGTTCAGTTCATAGAAAGCTGCACTTGAATGAGGGTATTCAACATAGGAGTCAGCCAGCTTCCACTTTCCACTAACAGG
Organism: Cyclobacteriaceae bacterium; assembly: GCA_965228595.1. Classification (GTDB taxonomy): domain Bacteria; phylum Bacteroidota; class Bacteroidia; order Cytophagales; family Cyclobacteriaceae; genus UBA7330. The sequence continues at coordinate 4,634,835 of OZ245828.1, forward strand.
GTTGGCATGAATATATTCGAGTTTTTGAAGCAGGAATTCTTCGCCCCAACACATTTTAATATCTGATGAAATTTCAAAAGCACGATGCTTTTTATTTCTCGATTTTTCCTCAGATGTTACTTTTTCAGACATGATATGTAATAGATCTTGTCTGTTTTTGGTTTTTAACCTGTTTACAATATCATAAGCTAAAAACCTTTTTGCATTCCCAAGTATCTTGTTAATATTCGATTTATCATGACGGATGTGAATCAAAGCATGAAGATGATTTGGCATAATCACGAAACCAGTAATTTGATGCTGCTCCTGAATTAGGATGTTAAACCATGCATAGATTTTATCATACAAATCCGTTGAATGGAATAGGTTTAGCCAGTTGATGCAAGTAAATGTACAATAGTAAGTTTGGGGATATTCATTGTAGGTAAGCTTGATAGTCATTTTTTGGCATTAAAGTGATATATTAAAGATAATGTATTGATAGTTTAAATTGATCATTATTTGGGGTTTTCCTGCATCGTCTCCTGAAAGGGACGATACTGGAAAAGTGGGAAGTCTTATGAAAGTGGCAGTATGGTTTGATAGATGCTGATGTACTACATCGTTCCCTTCGGGAGACGATGAATGAAGTAGAGTAGATGGTGAGCAATGCTACATCGTCCTCTTCGAGAGACGATGACCGTAGATTTAATCCTTTTCGGGTGATAACTGAGATATAGTGTGTTCCGATACATCGTCCCCTGCGGGAGACGATGAATGAATCGAGTGGTTTGCTACATCGTCCTCTACGAGAGACGATGAATGAAGAGGAGGTCTATATTTTGTCACCCAAAGAGTCTGTTAGGTTTATTCCACTGAATTCTGGCTACGAACACGCTGCCGTCACTGCCATATTTTTCCACCCCATGAGGCTGCATCCATTCAGCCACGGTGACCCAGGTTTCGTCAGGACTCACATCAGTCACACCAAAATTTCCTAGCCGTGCACCACGTTCAGGAACCAGAACTTGTTCTGTTTCCCGGATCACACATAGTTTCTCGGGATCTACCTGGGCCATGAACAAAGGCGCCCGGTGACGAAAAACATGATCATTGTTGGCTCCCCGCCGGGTATACACCAGAAATAATGCATCAGAATGGGTGACCCAATGCTGTTGGGTATTGTAGCTGCCCAGCTCAGTCCCATCATCGAAGGTCCAGGGCTTATATCCGTCAAATGTTTGTCCGTCTGTGCTTTGAGCAACAAACCCTTTTTCATCATTCCGGATGGTCATGAAGAAACGATCTCCGAACTTAGTGAGCGAGGGTTCTCCCAGTCCCCGTGTTTCATTGTTGAGTTCCAGCACAGAGCCGTGGTCCAAAAATTTTAATTCCTCTCCGTCAAATGAACATTTACAGACCGTAACCCTGGAGTTTTTGCCTGGTGGTCTGAAATAGATGGGTAACAGGATGGTGCCATCCTCCTGATCGTAACGCTGGACACAACCAGCACCGGCATCTTTGAATGTATCGCCCGGCATCTCGAGCTTTTTCCAGTCTGACCAGCTGCTGCTGGCAGGATTATAGGTGGAGTAGGAGGTATGCCTCGGTCGGGGACTTCTTACTTTCCAGTCGGGGGTATAGGCTACTGTATGCCCAGTGCCTAATAATGTTTTTGTTTTAGTGTGCCATCGTGGCCAGAAATCGCTGACTGCTACGGGTCTTTCAACACCATCAATCGTTTCATGCCTGGGGGCGAGGGTTTTCTGTTCTTCAGCGGCTGTCCATGTCTTGCCCAGGTCATCTGTTTGGAGGCCAAAAACACCATAGAATACATCACTGCCAGCCAGATCCAGATTATTCATGGTCATTACCACGCGGGGAAGGTCATCTGATCCTATTTCAGGCACGATGCCAGCCCTGGGATGACACCAGCAGCGGGTTCCGTCAAAATATTTTGTAGGGACATGCAGGTCAAGATCGAAGCTCAAGGGATCCTCTTTGCAACTTATCAGAGATGGAATGGAAATAAGAGAAATTCCCCCGATCAAGGATGATTTGATGAATTTTCTTTTGGTGGGGTTGTAGTAGGGTTCATTGCTCATGTTGGAAATATAATCCGTTTTAAGTCAACGACCCACACCACCCATCTTTTTCACAATGAAGTCCACCGCTCTTCTGGGGCTGAAACGATAAAACAGGTCGAGGAACCTGGCGTCACTGCCTACCAGTACCCTGAATTTCTCCTTTTCAATGCCGCTGATGATGAGGGTGGCTGCTTTATCAGCGGGTAATGATTTATGGCTCTGAGTTTTCTTCATTTCGTCCTCTTCTTTGGCTGTTGCCAGGCCTGAATTGGACATGATGTGGGTATCAATAGCCCCGGGATGGACTACAGTTACATGAACGTTTGTCTTTTTGAGCTCTCCGTATAACCCTTCGGTCAGGAGTTTAACTGCCGCTTTGGACGCACTATATACGGTCTGACCGGGAAACGGAATGTATCCGCCCATACTTGAGATGTTGGTGATGCTTGCTTCCGGTCGTTTCAACAGATGGGGTAAGAAAGATTTGACCATGTAAAGGGTGCCATAGAAGTTGACATTAAAAACCTTTTCGATCTTATCATAATCGAGATCTTTTACATCCATGAAGGGTTGGATGATGCCGGCATTGTTGATGATGCCATCCACCTGCTCATGATGTTTGATGACCTCGGATGGAAGTTTTTCAATGGCTTCTCTGTCTGAGATATCCAGGATGTGAAAGGAAACATGAGCGTTACCAGTAAGTGATGCTGTTTCTTTCAGTGCTTTGGCTTGGAGGTCTACCATGGCAACGGATGCCCCTTTTTTTACCAGTTGAATGGTGAGCTCACGACCCATACCACTTCCTGCACCTGATATTACAAATGTTTTTCCACTAAGCTTCATTTCAAGGTGTTGTTTTTGTTTGAAATCAAGTTAGTGAAAAACCCTTCTGTACGATCTGAAATTAGTCAGGAGGTCAGATGATCTTCGCCATGATGAAAAAAGGCTACTTCAGCCGAACCAGTTTACCTTTTCTCTTCACAATATTCTTGTAATCCCATTGTATTTTCCTGGACTTTTCCAGCCATCGCAGCAGGGAATTGGGATCAATTTGATCTATATCCGTATACCACACGGAAGCATCTTTGAATTTACCGGTACTTGGCTTCAAGTCATCTTCATCGAAGTCAGCTCCACTCCAGAACATCAACCGTACACCGGCCTTCTCTTTGCTATAACCAGCGATGGGGTTCTCGTCGATAAACCACACGGGATGTCCATGCCAGACCTTACTTTTGGCTTCAGGAAGATGCGTATCGATGAGGTCTTGAAGCTGTTCGCAGATGGCTTTATCAGCAAGAGATTGTTGGTTGTGATATTGGTGGATTTCCATCGATGTTTTATTAATTGGATTACCAACTCCCTGCATAGCCCAGGTCCTCCTTGCTATGTTCCTTCAGATACTCATACTTCACCACATTGATCTGCCGGATGTGATGGTAGTCGTGGGCCAGCCAGTTGGCAAGGAGTTGTTTGGCGGTCAAAGGACCTAGCTTCGGATGCTGAGCTGTGTTTTTCCATTGGGGCGCTTCCAGCGACTTTAGCCATGCAATAGATCTTTCCCTTTCCTCAATAAATTCCTCAAGTTTTTCTGAATAGTGCTGTTTGAGGTAGTCCCGTTCTTTAACCCAGCCCTCGGGATCAATGGGAGAGAAGGGGAGATCCGGGGTTTCCAGAACATGCATGACCCGGGTTCTGAAGTCTTCGCATTCCTCATCCACCAGGTGACAAATGATCTCGAGGAGGCACCATTTCCCTGGTTTGGAACGCCACAGATACATATGTGAGGGCAATCCTTCTAACAGAGCAGAGAAGACTTGCTTGTTTTCAGCAAGTTGACTGGTGATCATCGAAGCGTCCATATTGACTTAGTTTTGGGTTTAAGCTTCTATAAAAATAATCATAAAAGGCGATCGTTAACCAGGATAATGTATTATGATTTGATCATGCAGGATGTGATCAACTTTAAGCTTTTAAGACCTAAGGTCATATTACCTTCTGTTAAGGATTAGAAAGGCCAACTGAATTGATTTTCTTTGAAAAGGATTTTTACATAAATGAAAATTTCACAATCATTTGATTAACTTAATATAAGTTTTACGCTTTAATCCTGTTTATTACTCATTGTTCATATAATTTCGATTCATCGAATACTATCTGCTATGAAAAAACCGATACAATACCTGCCAATTTTATTTATTGTCCTGTTTTTATATTACTGTACTCAACCTTCGGGGCAAGACAATACGACAGAAAAAACTGAAGAACTCGACAGTGCCATGTTGGCTGCCGAGACCACCTATAAGACTTACTGCTCCGGTTGTCACGGGGCACAGATTATGGCATTTGCAGGTCATCGGTGGAAGCATGGGAAGGAACGCGATAGCATTTTTAAGGCCATCAAGTATGGTTTCCCGGAGAGTGAGATGATTGCCTGGCAGGCGACATTTTCGGATGAGCAGATCAACAACATGACTGACTATATCCTGATGGGGATAGAAAAAGTGGAGCAGTATGGATTTCAGGAAGAAACACTGGAATCGGATACATTTAAGACTGAATTACTGACCATAGAGCTGGATACCATTGTTTCCGGGATGGTTCAGCCGTGGGGTATGGTGTTTCTTCCTTCAGGTGATATGTTGGTCACCGAACAGTCGGGTGAGTTGTATCGCATCGACAAGGACCTGAAAATGAATCCGGTTTCCGGTCTGCCTAAAATCATGTATCGTGGACAAGGCGGACTGATGGATCTGGAGCTTCATCCGGACTATGAAAACAATGGCTGGATCTATATTAGTTATTCGGATTATACGGTAGAGGGTTCCGATACGCTGGCAGGAACAGCCTTAAGTCGATATAAACTCAAAGATGACAAGCTTGTCAATGGGGAAAAGCTCTTTACTGCACCACCATTTGGTACTTCGGGTTCGCATTTTGGAGGCAGGATAGAGTTTGATAATGATGGATATATGTTTTTGTCTGTTGGCGACCGAAGAAAGGAAAATGAGAATCCTCAGTCACTGGCAAGCCATTGTGGAAAGATCCACCGCCTGATGGATGACGGAAGCATTCCTCCGGATAATCCTTTTGTTGGACAGGATACTGTTGTAGCTTCTATCTATAGTTATGGGCACAGAAATCCACAGGGACTCGCCTTGAATCCAACCTCGGGTGAAATATGGTCTCACGAACATGGCCCCCGGGGAGGCGACGAAGTCAATATCGTTAGGCCTGCTGTCAATTACGGCTGGCCGGTGATCTCTTACGGGATCAACTATGATGGTACCACTTTTACCAATGAAGTGGAGCGGGAAGGGATGGCCCAGCCACTGCTCTATTGGATCCCTTCTATTGCTCCTTGTGGCGCGGCCTTTGTGACAACTGATAAATATCCGGGCTGGGAGGGTGACTTCCTGGTGGGCTCTCTGAGATTCAAATATCTCAACCGATGTGTTGTGGAGGGAGATAAGATTGTAAAAGAAGAGCCACTGATGAAGGGCGTTGGACGACTGAGAAATGTAAGAATAGGCCCGGATGGCTATATTTATATCGCTGTAGAAGAGCCTGGCTATATTTTCAGACTGATGCCGGTGGAGGAGAGTAAGCTGCTGGCGAGTAGGTAAGTATTTTGAAGTATGATCACAGCCAGGTGGTTACTCCTTCTAATACCTTTACTCATTTCAGCTTGCTGTTTTGATGGATTGGATTGTTGCAATCCGGACTTATCTAAATTGGAATTCCCCGAATTATTAGGTGATTATTTTCCTTCTGAGATAGGGGATACTTTTGTCTACTACTCTCCGGAAGACTCACTAGTCGGGGTTGTTGAAAAAAAAGCCATAATTGATACCATGTTCGCCGGACCAGGTGATGAATGCCCGATGAGGCCAGGCGAGTACTTTGAATTTAGTGTTTTACTGGATAATCGTTTCGAGTTTTCTGCACGAACATTTTTTGCAAGTGAAGCTCTTGTTGCAACTCTCGGTTCTATTGAAACTCCTATAAATAATTATTATCCCGATAGTGTTACTACAAGCAATTGGGGAGGTATTTATCAAAAGGATTATATCAAGTCAGAAATATTGGATACCATCTGGATTGAGGGCAAACACTATGAGGATGTGATCCAGGGAATATCTACCATAGGTGATTTTCAACAAATGTATATTTCCAAAAATATTGGACTCGTTGCTTTTGAATTCAGACAGGTGTGTTATTACCTTAAACAGGATAGCTAACTATCACGTTGATCTTTTTTCAACCAGGATCCAGCTTTTGCGCTTAATAATGAATGCATGAATTATCCAGGTAAGAACAAGGGAAAGCCCGAGAATGCTTATTGTGTTTGCTACAGCAGAATCACTCCAGATCACTTTAGGGAGGAGTATAAAGGTTAATAGCATACCAACTCCGGGAGCGATCAGGTTTTTATTTCTCTCGTTTTTTACAATCAACCCTGTGGTTGTCTCATCAATTACTATATCCCTCGATCTTGTCCATCCCTGTTTTACATAGGCTTTCACCGGGAAGTTTTCAAGCTTGATTCTTTTGGTTTCACCATTCCCCAGCAGCAGTTGAGTACCATTCTCAAACACAACTTTATGATTCATCATCCCGAAGTTTTGGTAGATACGTTTAATCAAAATCTCTTTCATAGGAGGTTAGTTTGATTAATCTAACATACAACTTTTTGTTTAATATTTCATTGATATGAATAGCTGATGGGAGTATCAAGACCTAGTACATTGACTTTTAAAGTATCTGTATCCGGGTACTTGAATCTTGATATATCAAAGGAGTAATTCATGGTAATTGGGTATTTCATTTCTCTTGTTGTGCTCCATTGAATGACTTCCGGTCTGTTTTCAATAAAGATCAGATTAAAATGATAATTGTCAGGTTCATCGACAAAATATTCTCCATCCCAAACCATTAAATATTCTGATTGCATGTGAACTTCCTTATAAGTAGATACTGGGATGATGAGGTTGTTATCCACGAGAATAATCGTTTGTTTTTCATGAAAATCATTTTCCGGAAGGATACGATTAAGTGTGATTCCCTTTCCATTCTCCATATTGAATTGCTCAAACTTTAATTGATTCTCATAGAGTGTTTTATTGTTAACAATTTTACATGGCTTTGATGTGTGCAGAATAGCTAGTTGTCGTTCATACACTTGCTGCTGATAGGGCACGCAACCGAGCAAAATAATCATCATGGAAAACAAATAAGCTCTGCCAGTTAATCTTCCATTTGACTTTACAAAGATCCTGTTTGTTGACAACAACCTTTTCATAGATTTTTAATAAACTAACATACAACCTTTTAGTGATTATCAAAAGGGAAGAACCTGGGGTGTCTCCAAGTTGTGTTAGGGTAAATGGATATGGTTCCCTGATCTCAATTCTTTTTCCTTATGTCCATCTTCAGTCTTGAGATTTGTGTGTTTAGGTCTCTAATACGTCTGTTACTGCTTTGAATGATTTCGTTGGTTTGGTAGTTACTTCTGATTAGTTTAAAGTCAGTATTGGCAAGTCTTTTGGTTTCAAATAGGTCAACCATCCCATTTTGTGTCTCTATCAGCTTTCTTAAATCATCTATGGTTTCAGTAAGCGATAAACTGATGTCATAGTCATGATCTATGGATTCAATAAGGGCTCTTTCAGTTTCCAGTCTGAGATTATATGCAAAGTCGATGTACTCATTACTTTCATAAAATTTACTCCGTTCACACGCCTCATTATTTGAGAATTGACAATTCTGTATAACCAGCTTTTTGATCTCTCCAGCCTGTGCAAGGATGCTTGATTGTAATTGTCTGATGGTCATGTGATGTTGTCTGATCTCTTGTTCAAGCGTCCTGTTGCGAGTGGTGAGGCTGTCGATGATTGATCCGATGGAATCGAACATGTGCATTGACTGACTAATGATTGTAATTCCATGATTGTCCCTGATCAGGTTGCTGTTGAGTTCCGATAGAGCTGGCAATATGGAGTATTGTTGTAGAGTCTGGTTTTGTAAGGATCTCTTTTCAAGTGTCAGTTTTTTGAGATTTCTGCTAATCAGAATTGCGGTATCCTGAAGACAAATAAGTTGTGAGCGATTTTTTGCAATGACCAGCATGTTGTTTTTCACAAGGTCTCTTCTCTCAAAACGGGTCGCATCGGGTTGCTGATATAATCCCTGACTTCTCAAGCTTAGGGCTTCGTGCTTCTTGATCTGATATCTATGGCCTTTAACTCTTTTCTCATACTTTGAAAGGAAACTATTTACTTCCTTTTCATCCTGTTTTGTTCTGCTAATCCTGATTGACGTAGGCTTTTTTAGCTCTGTTGATATTCTTGTTCTGATCTCTCGCTTGGTTTTATTCGATTCTGAGCTCGCAAACCGCTGGTGTGCTCTAAGCTGACCAATGGCCTGTTTGTATAAATTGAGGGCTTCGCTTTTCGCTTCAAGTTGCGTCTCAGTATCTCCAATTGTTTGCTCGAAAGAGTTAGCTAAATGAAAAGAAGAAAAGCCCAGTAATCGCATATTTTTCTGGTTAAACGTGTTACTTTTTTCAGCAGTAGTTCTCAGATACTGAAGGGCGGATAGATATTCATACTTATCAAGCCTGGTGAGGTAGGACAATGAATCGACCTCTTTCTTATAGGTTGAGTCAGGTCTTGAAATGTACTTTTCCCATTGATTGGATTCAAAAGTTTTAATGGAAATTGGAAATCTCACAAGTTGCCAGTTGGGATCGGCTGGCAAATGGTCTTGAATTAGTTTGTCCGGGCTAATCAGAAAGTATTTGAAATCTGGCTTTTGAATAAATTTGTACTTATTGTTGATAAACGGCTTATTAAACCATTGATTGAGTAATTGCTTAAACCATTGGTTTTTTGGAATTAGCCCACCACTCCCCCAGGTTGCATCCACCAGGTGCCAGGTAGAATCAATCTTTATTCCATTCCAGCTATGGTCCGACTCAAAAAAACGATCTCCTTCCTGGTACATCGCTCCCCGGGAATATCCCATGATCTCTTTTGCAGAAATCCCCACATTTTCACATAAGGTTGAATATAGTTCTGAATACTGGTAGCAAAGTCCCTTTTTCCTCCGAAGTGTTTGCTTTGGAGTGTAGGGCTTCTGCTTTACTTTTAGCAGTGCTTTCACATCATATTCAATGTTGTTTACAATCCAGCTATAGATATTTAAGGCTTGCTGAAGTTTTGATGTATCGCCAGAGGTGAGATATTCGGCCAATTTAACCGGAGAGCGAGAGACGGAAATTGGAGCTGTCTTGTATTTGGGATTAGGAATGTTTTTTACCTCCTGAGACCAGGCATTAGTTGTCATGAGAAGTAAGCAAGATAGTATTTTTAGTGATTTCAAAAAGCCAGATGCGAATTTATTAGTCAGTAATCATGATTTTGTTAATGGAGAGCACCCGGTCATCTTCCATCAACTGTAAAAAATACAATCCGCTAGGGAGGTCTTCTCGATCAATAATGATAGAATGCCCGCTTATATTGCTGATTTCTTTAATTGCCTTATTCAAACTATTTTTTATAAAAACTGTAACATTATCCAGTGGACGAGCAGTTGTCAGTGTTATTCGCCTAGAGGATGGGTTGGGAAAGAGTTGAACCTCAAATTCCCTGGTGTAATCAGCCACAATGAGATTTGAATATTCATATTGACCATCAAAATCTGTTTGCTTGATACGATAATAGGTAATTCCATTGAACGGGGATTCATCTACAGCCTGGTATTCTATCTTTTCATCGCTGTTTCCAGCCCCATTAACTTTTGAAAGTTCTTGGAAAGTGATACCATCCTTTGATTTTTCAATTGAAAAGTAGTCATTGTTGATCTCAGTGGCTGTTGCCCAGTTTATCAATACCGCATTGCCCTCCGATCTGGCCGTAAAATATAACAACTCTACAGGAAGGGTGATGTCAAAACGAACTGCAACTTGAACTGCCGACCACGATTCTGAATCAGAAGAAGTTGCCACCTTGTTTCCAGTAGCCCCGGCGGAAGCCTGAACAAAAGTAGCCAACATGTTTGATGGGATCCCATCAGGAGTGTTGGGTACATCATACCTTTCGGTTGTTGTAATATCAGCGGTATAAGTGGAGGACTTTTTATTTGTGTAATAACCCAGTACGAGCGTGTTGTTTTCTGTCGTTGTAACTGATGGTGCACTCACAGCAGTACCATTACCAGTACTACCACCTGATAAGTCAATGGGCCCTGCAGTATTAATCCCTGATATACGCGAGCAGCCAATGGACCATTTAGAGCCGTTTACTAATGTAAAATTATAGCTGGCTGGTTCAGCTGCCCCCGCAATAAGATAATAGATAGCTAAACCTGCATCGGTAGAGTTATCGTTTCTTATGATTAGCGACCAACCGGCAGGGGGTGTTATTATTTCCCCACTACCCTTCTCATAGGAAATGTTGGCAATTAACAAATCATCTGCAATTGTTCCGGTTGGTTTATTGATTGTAGCGATTGCTGCATTCCCAATATTTGTAGTAAATGTTTCATACGTTGGCTGAGATGAGGCTAAATGGTAAACAAAAAAGATCAGCCATATGACAATAATGATTCTTTTCATTTACATAGCATTAAAAGGTCATAGATAATCACTTGTGAAACATACAAGAATACAAATTGGCCTAACCAGCCAGATATAACTTTGGGAACTTTCATTAAATAATAACGAGTAAAACGAATTGGATTAGGCGGATGTCCTATCAAAGTCGCTAAAGCAAGTTATTCAATTAAATAATGCTTTGCAATAAGTAGGCCATTACCTAGATTTTGATAATAAATTTAATAGATAATTACTTGAATCACTCAAAAAGCACTTTTTGTTAATTAAAAAGCTGCATCTTCATCAAGTGTGAATCAGGACACCCGTTTCATGATATTCTTGCGGAAGCTAAAACCCTTTTCATCTGATATTTCATCATCACTGACTCTTTTGACGCCCTCGACGGTGTAAAAAGATTGAGGATTAAACCGCTTGATCTCCTGGATCGTAGACTTTAGATTTTCCCTTTTGATGACGGTGAACAGGATATTGACTTCGCCTTCGTCTGAGACGGCATCCACACTGCTGTAGCGATAGCTGTTCTTCTCAAAATACCGGATGAGTTCTTCTGCTGGCTGTCGGGTAATTACACGCACCACTACACGACCGATGGCCAGTTTTTCTTCAATGAGCATACCTACGAGAATACCGGAAGCAAAACCGCCTGCATAGGCGAGGTAGGTAGGCCAGCTGCTCAGGTTCTGAAAGATTTGACTGATAGCAAGCAGCCAGATCAACGCTTCAAAAAATCCCAGTACAGTCGACAACAGCTTTTTGCTATGCAGCATAAAGATGATCCGGATGGTATTGATCGAAACATCCATGATCCTCGCCATGAAAATCAATAGTGGGAGTACAATAAACTTGAAAATAAAGGGATCAATATTGAATAATTCTTCTAAGGGAGTCATGCTGCAAAGTAAGTGTGATAAGACCTCAATATCGAAGATTGTTTAGATTAAGATATTTCCTGAACAAAGTCAATAAGATCTTGATTTCAGACTGGTTTTAAAAATACGATATCCCTTTCAATCTTCACATCCTCCAGAAAGCTTTCATCGTGAGACACGACGATCAATGTGCCGTCATACGCGTTGATGGCATGGGTCAGGATCTCAATATTTTGGATATCCAGGTTGTTGGTGGGCTCGTCCAGGATGATCAGGTCGGGGGATTGCTGTCCAATATTAAGGCAGCAAAGCATCAACCGCATGCGCTCTCCACCACTGAGTGCCTGGCAAGGCTTGTCCCACGTTTCCTTGCTGAAGAGAAACCTGTTGAGTCTGATCTTGACTTCATGTTCTGGTAAGCTGTTGGTATTAAACTGATCGGCCTGCTTATAGACTGTCAAACCATCCTCTATGAGTGAATAGTCCTGATCGATGTAGACAGACTTGCCTGATGAACGCGTTGCAAAACCTGTCTGCGGACTGATTTTCCCTAATATCAAACTGATCAGCGTCGTCTTCCCAGTACCATTCGCTCCCTTCAGCCCTATGCGTTCACCACTAAGTATTTGCAGGGTGAGGGGGGCATCCCAGACCCAGGAGGATGTATATCGATAATTTATCTCATGAGCGCTGAACAGGATTTTTCCCCGGTGAAGATCGGAAGGATCGAAGTCAAACTTCATTTTGTCAGGATCAGGCAGTGAAGAACGGAGGTTCTTCAGGTCATGGCTGATACCATCTACCTTACCGGCATGAGCATGTTTGAGTTTTGAAAAACTGTTTTCCGAATCATTTTTCATTTTGTCCATCATCACCTTTGGCATCCCGGACTTTGCCTGCTTTTTCTTCCCCCGGGCCTGCTGTTTTTGTTGTCTTTCCAGGGTTGCCCGCTGCCTGTCTTGTGCCGCTCGCAGCAGTTTCTCCTTTCCCAGGATGTCCTGTTCCAGGGCTGACTGCTCTATCCTCTTTTGCTTTCGGTAAAATTCATAGTTCCCACCATATAGGGTCAGACCGTTTGGATGGAGCTCACATATGGTGTCCAGCAGGTTGAGCAGCTTGCGGTCGTGACTGACAATGATCATTGTGGCAGAACATTTCTCAATAAGCTGATACAGTTGTTTTCTGCTCTCCAGATCCAGGTGGTTACTTGGTTCGTCCATCAATATCAGTCGGGGTTGATGAACGGCCATGCCTGCCAGGAGTACTTTTGTTTTTTGTCCGCCACTCAATGATCCCATTTTTTGCGAAAGGTCCGGGATATCAAGCTTCCACAGACTAAGTGCTTCCCGACACCTCGACTCGATGGACCAGTCATCCTGAAGTAGGACGTAGTTCGACTCGGTCACCTGTCCGTTCAGCATTTCAGTAAGTGCCCTTAGTTTCCCCTCAACGCCCAGGGCCTGGGCTATTGTCAGGTGGTTGAACTGGCCAAAAATCTGTGGGATGTAGTGAGCAGAATCTTTCTTCTCGATCCGGCCACCGGAAGGCATTAATGCCCCGGCGATTAATTGTAGCAGGGTAGATTTACCACTTCCGTTTTTGCCAATCAGGGCGACTTTCTCATGATCATTTACTGCCAGGTGGATGTTTTCAAACAGCAGATCTTTATTGGGATGGATGTATGAAATGTCTTGTAGCGTAAGCATATAACTTCTTTTAGTAAGGGTTGAACCATAGCCATGGGATAGGCTGTTCGTTTCCGATAAAAGAAGTTATATCAACATTTCAGTGTAGTTTAAATGAGGATTGAAATGATATACGGAGCATGGTTAAAAAAGGTTACTAGAGCGGTGGACCCACAAACTCTTGTCCGTGTTTGATCGAAATCTCAGCCATTTTTTCCATGGTCAATTCTCCAGCTTTCATCGCATGGAAAAAATCCCTAAACATTTCTTCGATGGTCTTTGCCGGGGAAAAAATATATCGCAATTTCCCTGGCTTGTCTCCGGCATTTTTGAAGGCATGTACCGTACCTCGGGGAATGAAAGCGATATCCCCCGGTTTGAAGTCATACATTTTCCCATCCACTTCTGCAATGAACTCTCCCTCCAGAAAAAAGAAGGTTTCATCCTGGTGATGATGGATGTGCCTGCCTGGCCCGACACCAGGTTCAACAATATCTTCAAAAATGGCCAGACTACCGTCGGTATGATTTCCCGACAACAGGATTTTGAGCGTAATGGCATCCGGAAAAACGATCGTCTCTGCGCTGTTATATTGACTGTGTACTGGAAGCATAACTATTTTATATTTAGTGATTTAATTGACACATTGGATTCATCTAACGCTTTTTTCAATAGGGGTAAGCTTTCCTTTTCATAGACCGTTTCGACAATCATGACATCAGGTCCCTGATACTGATAAACCAATGCTTTATAATGATCCAGGTTCCAGCCTTTGGTTTTTTCTATACTCCCTGGAATCGCTCTTTTTGCCGCACTAAAACGACATGCTCCCGGGGCAAAATACACCACGGACCACTTTTGTGACTTCAGCTTTTCAATGAAGTCGTCATCATTGGTGGACGGGACATATTCTGGGTTTCCCAAAAGAGGAGGGAATGCTTTGCTGGCATAGGAGGAGGCTGCCGGATCACAACCTCGTGCCAATATCCTTTTATCAGAATGGTCTGTATTCATTGTAGTAAGTGTTAGTTCGTAGAAACAATAATTGTATGTACAATAAATGTTTTATAAAATATTTCAGCTTATGGGAATTGTATTTTCCTGGTTGATGACTGCAGTTAGCTTCTCCAATTCGTTTGAAAAGGAATTGAGTAAATCTTCATTGACAATCCCATCCTCCTGGTTAAAATTCTGGCTAAATGAAGGGAGGGAGAAGGTGCCAACTACCTGAGCACCTTGATGTGGGAAGGTAGATTTGGCTGTTGTCAGCACAGTTAAGGCACCTCTGCCACCTGGGGAGGTAAATAACAGGAGCAAGGGTTTATTTGCCCAGATCCCTTTTTCAATTCGCGAAACCCAATCAATAATATTTTTATAAGCTGAGGTATAGCTTCCATTATACTCTGCAAACGAGATAACGATGCCATCAGCCTCTTTGATTTTAGCCTTGAATGCTTTCGCTTCGGCAGGTATTCCCGATTCATTTTCGCGGTCTTTACTATATATGGGCATCTCATAATCGTTTAGATCCAGGATTTCTCCCTTCATGTCTTCCACCTGACTGATTGCCCACGAAGCAAATTGTCGGTTAATGGATTTCTTGCTGTTGCTTGCGCCTATGCCTAAGATCTTTTTCATTGTTTCTCTCTTTTAGTTTTAAAATTAGCGTCCTTAGCTGTTGCAGCTCACTGTCAGATAAATTGTCTGACATGGGAGTGTGAAAGGACATGACTTTGCGGTCAAGCTTTGTCAAAAATTGCTTGCCCTTTTTCGTTAATGTAATGTCCATTTTTCTTCTGTTGGCCGAACACTCTTTTCTGTCCACCAATCCTTTAGCCAGTAGTCTGTCGATGATCCTGGTCACATTGCTCGACCGCTGGACCATTTGATCTTGTATCTCCCGAACAGTGATGGGCTTACCTTGTTGGTCAGATAGAATTCTCAATACATTGTATTGGGGCTCGGTGCTATCAAATTCTCTTAACTCTTTGGATATCTGGTCAGTAATCCAATGCCCGGTCTCAATAATCTGATAAATAGCCTGTAAATATGATATTGTCATTACAATAATTGTATGTACAATAGTAACGCAGGTAAATGAGAAAGGTTTGGTTGTTTTAGATTTTTTTCTATTCTATTATATTCATTTGTTTTAGGACTGCACGTGTAATTTCTTTTCTACACTCACCAAAATTGGGGTTTTTGGTCTTCCTGTTTTGGATCAATCGAGTGGCAAAAAAGTAGACATTGTCACTTCGTTCTATGTAACCTACCCACCATCCTGTATCCTTTTCCTGGTATCTTGTCCATCCCGTTTTAGCATACACATTGTAGGTATCAGTTTGTTCGTTCAGCATCATTTGTTTCAATATGTTAAAATGTGCATTGCTGAAGGGTAAGGTTTCTTCATAAACACCCTTTAAAATTTCAATCTGATTGGCGGGTGAGATGGTAAAATGGCCGAAGTTCCAAAAGTCATCGTCATCTACAGACAGGTCTCCATTTCCATATTGGCAATCGGTCAGGTATTGGCGATAGGTCTCTTTCCCAATCTTCTTGGCCAGTTCTACATACACCCATCCGGCGGATAGCCTAAAAGCTTCCTTTATGCTCATGTCATGATAGATATCTGGTCGGTAGCCGTATTTTACAGTATCTGTGACACCTGGCCATTTGATGATTTCATTTTCATCGGTGATTATACCAGCATCCAGGGCAATTAAAGTATTGATAATTTTAAATGTAGAGGCAGGCAGCGTCGCATAGTGACTGTCCTTGATATTGCTTGAAATCCACTTTTTGGCGTTGTAATCATAGATTGTGATGCTACCATTTATGCCACATTCTTCAAAAGGTTTGACCAGGTCTTGCTGACCATAAACACGAAAAAATATTGTTGTAAGGGTACATAGTGTGATGAGTTTGTTCATTGATATCTTATGTTAAATACTATTTCTTGGACTAATGCTTCAAACTGTGCAGGATCATCCCCAGTACTACAAATCCGATACCTATCATGGAATAAATATCGGGAATGTGCCCACCCAGGATGAGGATTTCACCAATCAAGGCGAAGAACACTTCACCGGATTGTGTAGCCTCAACAGACGCTAGTTTCTTATGATCCTTATGTGCAAGGTCGGTTGCTTTGAAGAAAATAGAAGTCGCAATCACACCGGAACTTATGGCCACGATCAGGGTTTGGGTGAGCTGAGAAGACTTTGGTAGATCCACAGTATAAACTCCTACAATGGCTAATGTTATCCAAAAAGGAAGGCTGGCGATGGTCATTCCCAGTGTCCGCTGAAAAGCGTCCAGTTGGCCACCTGTGACGGCCATCATTTTTCGGTTCCCGAGGGGATAGGCAAAGGCGGCTACCAATACAGGAACCACTCCCAGAATAATGTCTTTTGTGCCAACTGTAGTGGCTTGTTTGATTTGCATGATGGCAATACCTATCAGAATGATCAATGAAAACCCAAGAGATCGTTTGGAGATGGCTTTTTTGCTTTTTACTAATAAAGGGCTCATTAATACACCTGCGATGATGGTGACCTGCCAGGTACTGGCCACGATCCAGGAGGGGGCGTACAAAGCGGAAAAGGTGAGCGGAGCATAGAATACTCCAAAGCCAATGGTACTCCAAAGGAGCCAGCTGCCAATGTCTTGTTTCATTACCTGCATCAGAGGGCGGACACCTTTCCTCGCCAGGACAATCAGAAAAAGAAAAGGCACCATAAAGAAAAAGCGGAAAGATGAGCTCCAGATCCAGCTGCCCCCTTCGGTGCTCATCAATCGATTCAATACAAATGTCACTGCAAAAAATAGTGCAGCAATCAGTCCCAGTATGATAGCCAGGTTTTTCTTTTTATCCATTTACAAACAATCGCAATCCATTACCCATTGTGGGATTATTTTCATTAATAAGTATAAAAGTGGGGCTTAAGTAGGTCCGGAGCGTGCTCCGATGATATTAATATCTGATGCCTCAATCAGATGGGGCGCTGGTATTTGAACGGTTGGGGGTGAGCCAGGTCAGTAGGAGATCCCTTTCATCACCTGAGAGTTCATCTGCAACCTCCAGTTCATAGCTGATCCTTCTCGTGGTTTTAAAAGCTTTGGCCTTCAATGTTTTTTGTTTGAGCTTGCCTCGTTTATTGGCTCTTAATACTTCTATGGATACTTTCTCTCCTGGCAAGGTAGTAGAGAAATAGTGATCTAAAGTCTCATAGAGACTTTCGGAGCTGGTACTTTTTCCATTCACAGCAATGATTATGTCACCGGTTTGGAATCCAATTTTTCTTCCAAAAGCATCCATATCCGAAATATCTGTTACAATCAGTTGATCTTCGTCATTTTGCTGAAGTCCAACATTTCCAAAAGTGATCTCAGATTCCTGTCCGTCTTCTATATAATTGATTCCCACCCAGGAAAGTACCTCTTTCATTGGTAATGGTTCGTCTCCGGCCACATGTTTATCAAGAAAAGTCCTAACCTCCGGATAGGTGAGCTTTTCAATAATATCAAACAGTTCATCATCTTCAAATGACTGGTCTTTTCCAAACATCCTGGAGAGGTCTCGCATCAGGTGTTGAAGGTCATAAGCACCTCCTGAATGTTTCAGCAGATAAAGGTCCAGACACAATCCGATCAATGCCCCTTTCGCATAGACATTCTGGTACATGGCCTCATACCTGGGCTCCAGGATATGCTCACTCATGTAGGTGAATGATACGTCGGGATACATGCTGGATTCATAGAGTTTCTGACGGATTTCTTCTATGAAAGTGCCCACATTGTACAATCCATACTTTACCTGCACATGCATGGAACTGTATTCTGTTACACCTTCGTATAGCCAGAGGTGTTTGGACATTTTCGGATTCATAAAATCGAAGTCCCCAATTTCTTTTGAGTGAATATTGAGCGGAGTGACAATATGGAAAAACTCATGCGCAGCTATGTCCCTGACATATTTTCCGATGTAGTCAATGTCATTTTCGAACAGGTAAAATAACGTGGAGTATGAATGCTCTAACGCTCCAAAATAGGGTGTCTCTTTATCTTCTACCATATAGATCAGGTAGGAATATCTGTCTACAGGTAATTTCCCGCCAAGGTATGAGGCCTGGGCTTCCATCAGGTCATAAAGTTTGTCCATGATTTGCTTTGAAGAGACCAGGTTATTGGGGGAGTAGGAGGAAACCATGACTTTGGCATTGGCGATCTCACGTGTTACGGTATCCGGTACCGTATACATGATGGGCCCATCAGCCAGAAAACTAAAATCCTCAGCCATGAAAATATCTACCGTATCACTGACAGTGGTTCTGTCCAGAGCTGACGCGCCATAGACTTTAGGAGAGTGCTTGATCCTGAGCTGATAAGGTTTGTCCTTCATTCCGTTTACATAACCTACCACACCAAAAGTATTGATGAGAAAAGCGTTCCTGTACTTGTCAAAGTTGGTTCCGTTTGGTTCAAAAATAAAGTCTTCGATTTCATCCCCGTAGTCTCCAAAGCGGTCAAAGGTGTCGTGTACCCAATAGTTGATTTTCTTGAGCTTACCACCATTTTGGATCTTCCACCGGTTGGTGTCCAGTCTTTCTACAGTCAGTTCAGTGCCATTGGTGTCGTATGCTTTTAGTCGGTTGACAAAACTTCCAAAATTGGATTCGTCGTAGGTGCCAGGCACTACTTTGGCCATGTGGTATTCAATGAAATCATCACTGGAAGCCGGAGGATGGACTGAGATATTTAGCTGATCATCTTTCACTGCATCCAGATCAATGTTGATACTGTATCCCAATTCTTCATGGGCGTGTATCATCAATGAAGATAAGGTGAACAATGCTGCTAAGACTCTTTTCATGAAGTATATTTTAGTGCAAGTAAGAAAGAAAATCGCAATTATTTCACATGATTTCTATCAATGGTGAATAGAAAAATTAAAAGGAATAATGACGATTTAAGTTCCCATTGACGCGGGTTATTTTTATTGAACGTAATCTAATCAAAAGCCTTGCCTAATCCTTCCTATATTTGCGCTTCAAATGTTAAAAATGGCTAAAAAATCATTCAATCGGTACACTGTAACTTCTGCTTTACCATATGCAAACGGTCCCGTCCATATCGGACACCTTGCCGGGGTATATGTGCCGGCTGACATATATGTAAGGTATTTACGTTCGAAAGGAAGAGATGTGGCATTCATCTGTGGTTCGGACGAACATGGTGTGGCCATCACACTCAAAGCCAGAAAAGAAGGAATTACCCCACAACAGGTGGTGGACAAATACCATGAACAGATCAAGAAGTCTTTTAAAGATTTCGGGATCAGCTTTGATATTTACCATCGAACCAGCTCAAAGACCCATCACGAAACAGCTGCTGACTTTTTTAAGAAATTATATGATGATGGAAAGTTTGTGGAGCAAAGCTCCAAACAGTTTTTTGATCCCATAGAGAAGCAATTCCTGGCTGACCGATATATCAAGGGAACCTGCCCAACCTGTTCATTTCCTGAGGCTTACGGTGATCAATGCGAAAATTGCGGATCCACCCTAAGTCCGGGTGAGCTGATCAATCCCAAGTCTATGCTCAGTGGGGCAGAGCCAACCATGGAAGAGACCAAACACTGGTATTTTCCACTGGACCAGTATGAGGATTGGCTCAAAGAATGGATCCTTAAGGAGCATAAGGAATGGAAGCCCAATGTTTATGGTCAATGCAAAAGCTGGATTGACAACGGCCTGAAGCCCAGACCTATGACCCGGGACCTGGACTGGGGAATCTCTGTGCCCCTGAAAGATGCCAAAGGGAAGGTATTGTATGTATGGTTTGATGCTCCCATTGGGTACATCTCTGCCACCAAAGACTGGGCAAAGGAAACAGGAAAAAATTGGGAAGATTACTGGAAAAAGGAGGATACACGATTGATCCATTTCATAGGGAAAGACAACATCGTTTTCCACTGTATCATTTTTCCTGCTTTACTCAAAGCAGAAGGCAGCTATGTGCTTCCTGACAATGTCCCCGCCAATGAATTCCTCAACCTGGAATCTAACAAGATATCAACTTCCCGCAACTGGGCGGTGTGGCTACACGAGTACCTGGATGAGTTTCCGGATAAGCAGGATACCTTGCGCTATGTTTTGACGGCCAACGCACCGGAAACCAAAGACAATGACTTTACCTGGAAGGATTTTCAGGCCAGAAATAACAGTGAACTCCTTGCGATATTCGGCAATTTCATCAACAGGGCTGTGGTGTTGACCCATAAGTACTTCGATGGGTTGGTGCCATCACTGGGTGAGCTTACTCCTGAAGATCAATCTACGATTGATGCTCTGAAGGCTTTCCCCGAAAAGATTGGAGGTTCATTGGATCAGTTCAAATTCCGTGAAGCTGTCAATCACCTGATGGATTTGGCCAGATTAGGGAACAAGTACCTGGCGGATACCGAGCCGTGGAAGCTGATCAAGACAGATCCGGAAAGGGTGAAGACCATCATGAACATCGCCATTCAGATCTCCGGTAACCTGGCGGTATTATCAGAGCCGTTTTTACCTCATACAGCTCAAAAACTCTTCAAAACCATACCGGTTAATGGTGTGAAGTGGGAGGATGCCGGTTCAATTGAGTTGGTAAACAGTGGTGCTTTGCTGGGTGAGCAACAATACCTTTTTGAGCGGATCGAGGATGAGCAGATTGAGGCACAGGTAAAAAAACTAACAGATACAAGAGCAAAGAATATGGAGACGGATAGTCAAAAAGTAACTCCAATCAAGGAGGAAATGAAGTTTGATGATTTCATGAAGATGGACCTGCGCGTGGGAGAGGTCAAGGCAGCAGAGAAAGTAGAGAAATCAGATAAACTAATCAAATTGACAGTTGACACAGGAGTGGACACCCGCATCATTGTGAGTGGCATCGCCAAACATTTCAGTGCTGAGGAGATGGTAGGCAAGAAAGTGACTGTTTTGGCTAATCTTGCTCCAAGAAAGATCATGGGGATAGAATCTCAGGGAATGTTACTGTTTGCAGAGAATCCAGATGGCTCGTTGAAAGCTGTTAATCCCGACTCGGAAGCTGAGAACGGAGCAACGATTGCTTAACGCTGGTTGAGCGCAGAGATAGAACTTTTCTTAAAAAGACCGGTAAATGCTGAGTGAAGTATTTGAGATTCCAGGATCTCACCCTCATGCATGTAGTACCCTCTGAGTTCAACATTGGCTTCAAGCAAGTAGCGGTCATTTCCCTTTTTATCACCTTTGAGGTAACCATCAACGATTTGAAGTTTGTCAAAGGTTGAGCAGTTACAATACTGTTTAAATACGAAGTCGATTTCTTGCAATTCAGGGCCCTCCAGGTAAAAATCCTCATCTGCCTTTACAGCAAAATAAACCTCTTCGGCATACTCATCATTAGCAATGTTTGCTTTATTGGCTGCCAGATAATAGTGTCGGAATACTAATTTTTCCCCCAATTGTGCATAAGGAAATTCTTCCACAAGATTGGCGTTTTCATAAAATTCAAACGACTCTTCGGCTGGGTTTATCCGCTCACTGTCACAGCTTGTGAGTAAAATGCTAATTGCGCCAATAAATAAGAGAGAATAAAATGCTGTCTTCATCACCTTGTATCTAATCCAACTTTCACTAAGCAAAAATGTTTCCAAAAAACAGTTGAGTATCCCAAATGTACTAAATCATTTTCTTATAAACCATGAGACCATGATTACTTTATGGTTTGGAAATAAGCAGATGATTTATAAATGAATACGATTAATTTTCATGATATTAGACACAACCTAACCCATTTTAGATGCGATTGACCCCAATAAAATACCCACATGATGTCAAACTCCTCAATAAGATAATTGGTTCCTGCTTTGTCCTGATGATATTTATCAGTTGTCAGGAAACTGCGGATGATAAAAGCGCCACCTGGGAAGTAGCAGGTGCTACCAGGGCCAATACAAAATATTCTTCTGCCACCCAGATCAACCGGGAGAATGTCCATCACCTGACGTTGGCCTGGGAGTATCAAGCCGGCGAGCAAGGTTATTCTATCCAGTGCAATCCCATAGTCATAGATACGGTGTTATATGGTACCTCACCACGAGTACAGGCATTTGCTATTGATGCCCGAACAGGGGAGGAGATCTGGTGGTTTGATCCAAATAAGTACGAAGCGGGAAATGACAGGCTCTCGCGGTCTACGGGGGCAAATCGGGGTGTGACCTGGTGGTCGGATGGTGAAAAACAGACAATATTTTTTGGAAGAGGTCCATTTATGTATGCCCTGGATGCGAAAACTGGTAAGCCCAGACTTGATTTTGGTGAGAAGGGAAGGATAGACCTGCTGCAGAATCTGGATCGTGAGATTGATCGTGCGTTTGTAAATGCTTCTTCTCCAGCCATTACTTACAAGAACTTATTGATCGTTGGGGCTCAGCTGGGCGAAGGCACGGGTGTGATTGCCCCTGGTCATGTTAGAGCCTTTGATGTCCATACAGGTGAAAGAAAATGGATCTTTCATACCATTCCTCATCCCGGGGAGTATGGTCATGAAACATGGCCTGAAGATGCCTGGCAAACATTTGGTGGCTCAAATCCATGGGGAGGGTTCTCGATGGATGAAGCGCGTGGTATTCTTTATTTTGGTACGGGTTCAGCATCCAATGACCATTTTGGTATAGAACGCACTGGCGACAATCTGTTCAGTAATTGCGTGATGGCACTCAATGCAGAGACCGGAGAAAGGCTTTGGCACTACCAGGTTGTACATCATGACCTGTGGGATTATGATGTACCTACTCCCCCCAGCCTGATCACAGTAAACCATGAAGGCCAAATGATTGATGCTGTGGCCCAGGTGACCAAAGTAGGGATGGTTTTTATTTTTGACAGGGTGACCGGAGAACCACTTTTTCCCATTGAGGAAAAGCCGGTAAAACAGTCAGAAGTCCCGGGTGAAGTATCTTCCCCGACACAGCCTTTTCCCACGCTGCCGCCTCCATATGCCAGGCATGGATTTGGAGAAACGGACATTACTGACCGCACCGAAGAAGCACATGCCTTTGTAAGGGAGCATGTATGGGAAAAATATGGTGCCTCCGATATCTATGATCCACCATCTTTTGAGGGTGGTGTGGTCTTTCCACAGTTTAATGGGGGGACTGACTGGGGTGGAGCAGCGGTAGATGTGGAATCCGGAGTGCTTTATGTAAATGCCAGTGATGAACCCGAGCTGATCCAGGTATTGGAAAACGATGATCCTATGGGATATCCTTTCAAGGTGACCGGACATCAGCCGGTAAAAGACAATGAAGGCTATCCAATCAGTACACCACCATGGGGCACGCTCAATGCCATCGATTTGAATGTGGGTGAGATACTTTGGAAGGTGCCGTTAGGTCATCATCCCGGATTGGAGCATGAGCTGCCGACGGGGTCATTCAACATGGGCGGACCAATCGTGACAGCCGGTGGCCTGGTATTTATCGGTGCCGCGATGGATGAGATGTTCAGGGCTTATGACAAAGAAACAGGTGCGTTGTTGTGGGAGACCAAACTGCCGGCTGGTGGATATGCAACACCTTCTACCTACATGGTTGATGGCAAACAGTATGTGGTCATTGCAGCGGGAGGAGGAGGGAAGCCCGGTACCAGACCTGGAAATTCCTTTTTGGCTTATGCCCTGCCAGATGAAACCTCGCAAGGCGTTAGCCAAAGTGAGGTATCCAGGGAGACGTTGTCGGAAGCTGCCCGGCTATATATGACTCGATGCGCTCCCTGTCACCAGTTCAATGGACAGGGAACGGGAGATATATTCCCTCCATTGATCGGTACGGACTGGGTGACCGGTGACAAGTCAAGGTTGATCAGTATTGTATTAGGAGGCCTTGGAGGTGAAATAGTGGTCAACGGCAAGAAGTTCGACGGTGAGATGCCTCCATGGAAGGAGTTTCTTAGCGACGATCAGGTGGCAACTATTTTAACATATATCCGGACGTCCTGGGGAAATAAAGCAGCTGCGGTAACACCTGATGAGGTGAAAACAGTAAGAATGAAAACGCAGGACAGGCAACAGCTATGGACGGCTGGGGAGTTGAAATAGTATTATCGGTCCAATCGTTTTTCCTCAAAGGTCACATCATCTGATTTGCGGTAGTGCATCTTGATATAAACGAGTACTTCTTCAGCACCCGCCTCCATCACAGCCTGTTGCGCTTTTAAGGCAATCTCATTCAATTGATCAAAAGGCCCTTCCATCACCGTTTCCATGGGCGTGATCATGTGTTTTACCCCGGATGATTGTATCACCTCAATGGCTTTGTCTACCAGGTGGTAAGTATTGGCACCTTCTTTTCTGGGTACGATCTGTAAAGCCAGACAGATGGATTGATTTCCAAGCATTTTTTATCAGTTAAATTGGTTCATGGTTCGTTCGATTCCAACCGAGCAGAAAGCATAGATCATATCAATGCAGCGATCTAGTTCGATGGTGAGTGTCTCAAACTCTTTTTTAGAGAATGGACTGAGTACATAGTCTACCTGTCTTCCTTTGGGGTAGTCATCACCAATACCAAACTTGAGGCGTGGATAGTCCTGACCGCCAATCATGTCCTCGATATTTTTCAAGCCATTGTGGCCTGCGCTGGAGCCCCTGGGTTTTAGTCTGAGTTTTCCAAAAGGGAGGGCAATATCGTCAGTTATTACCAACAGGTTCTGTTTTGGGATTTTCAGTTCTTTCATCCAATAGTTCACCGCTTTTCCACTCAGATTCATGTAGGTAGTTGGCTTGATGAGTGTAAGGCTTCTGCCTTTGTATTTCACCTCACTTACAAATGCATGTCTGCCCTGGGAAAAGCTTGTCTTTTGGAGGTCAGCAAGCCTGTCGAGTACAAGGAAACCAATGTTGTGTCTGGTTACCTCGTATTCAGGTCCAATATTTCCAAGTCCTGCAATCAGGTATTTCATGAGTGTATTTTTTAGATTTTTATAGGTCACATGGAATGTCCAAATACCCCATAATCTGCTCCAAAGTCCTGATTTTCCTTAAATTTTAATCTTTGGTTGGTATAGCTCGCTTTATGGACATTTCATGAGTCAATAATCGTCTTATAGCGGTCAGAGATCGCACATTGGCATCTAATATTAAGCAAAAAAAATCCCGCCAAAGTTGGGCAGGATTTTAATATTATTTGATGATAAGCTTTTAAGATTCTGCTTCTGCAGTTTCTTCAGCTCCTTCAGCTCCTTCTGCACTTTCAACTTCTTCGCCTTCACCTTCTTCACCTTCCACACCTTTAAGTGCTCTCGGTACTTCAACGGTAGCAACAGTGATGATTGAACTGTTCAGGATTTCAAAATTATCCGGAGTAATGGCCGATACTTTTACAGACTTACCAAGTCCAAGTTTGGAAACATCCACATCAATGTGCTCGGGCATGTTGTCAGGCAATGCCTTGACGCTCAGTTTTCTGAGTTTATGCACAAACTTACCACCTTGCTGAACACCTGGTGCCTGACCTCTACCAACCAAATGGATAGGAATATCCATTTTGATGATTTTGTTAGGAAACAATTGTAGGAAATCAGCATGTAAAATAGCTTCACTTACCGGATGAAACTGAGCTTCCTGAATGATAGCTCTTGTCTTTTCACCTTCTATATTAAGCTCCACAAAGTGTGCTTCAGCGGTGTAAATAACTTCTCGGAAAAGGATATTTGGTGCATAAAAATGCACTTGCTCTTTTCCACCATAAAGTACGCAGGGGACATAGCCTTCAGCTCTCAGTCGCTTGGATTCGGCTTTGCCAAGATTTGCTCTTTTATACCCTATAATCTCAACAGTTTTCATAAGAAATGATTAATTGTAATTGATAAATAATGAACTAATAGATTCATTGTCGTGTATCTTCCTGATCGCTTTGGCAAAAAGGTCCGCTACCGTCAATACTTTAATTTTGTTACTTTTTTCCTTCAGAGGAATGGTGTCTGTCACTACCAGTTCGGTCAGTGCAGATCCTTCGATATTTTCAACAGCTTTACCGGATAGTACAGGGTGCGTACACACAGCGCGTACGGAGGAAGCCCCTTTCTCCATAATGATGTTAGCTGCTTTGGAGATGGTACCTGCAGTATCTACCAGGTCGTCTACAAGGATGACATCCTTGCCTTCCACGTCCCCAATTACCTGCATGGTAGCGATTTCGTTGGCACGCTTGCGGTGTTTATCACAAACTACCATGTCCGCTTCAAAGAATTTGGCGAAACTCCTTGTTCTGGCAGTTCCTCCCACGTCCGGGGAAGCAAAAATCAGATTTTCCAGCTTGAGACTCCTGATATAAGGAACAAAGAAGGCCGTTCCATCCAGGTTGTCTACCGGGATATCAAAGAAACCCTGGATCTGGCCGGCATGAAGGTCACAAGTCAATAATCGACTTGCTCCGGCCGCTGAAAGAATGTTTGCCATGAGCTTGGCAGCTATTGAAACCCTTGGGCGGTCTTTTCTGTCCTGTCTGGCATATCCAAAATAAGGCACTACTACCGTGATGTGCTTGGCACTGGCCCTTCTGGCCGCATCAATCATGAGCAAAAGCTCCATGATGTTTTCGGTAGGAGGGTTCGTAGATTGTATCAGGTAAACATGCTCGCCACGGACGGATTCATTGAAGCTGAAGTTTAATTCGCCGTCACTGAATTTTTGGGAAGTGCATTTCCCCAATGGCTTACCATAAAATTGTGCTATTTTCTCGGAAAGTTCTAAAGTACCTTTTCCGCTAAATATTTTAACCAGTGACATGCTAAAGTGCTTCAAAATAAATAATCCGCCAGGATTGCCAATTAGCAATATTAGCGGATTTAATGTTGGCCTACTAGGGCTCGAACCTAGACTCTTCTGGACCAAAACCAGACGTGTTGCCAGTTACACCATAGGCCAATAAAAACTGAATTTCTTTTCAAGCTAATTCTAAAGCTTTTGTCCTACTGAGTCTGGTTTTAATCAAACTCTCATCGTGTTGCCTCCCGATAGCTATCGGGAACACCATAGGCCAATAAAAACTGAATTTCTTTTCAAGCTAATTCTAAAGCTGTTTCCAACCTCTGACCCTTGAGATGATTATCTGTATGGGTAAAATTGGACTGCAAAAGTAGCAGGAATTGGTTAAAATAAAAACATAATTCTCTTTGATCACCTTCTTTTTTCAATCCATTTCCTGGCGTTGACAAAAGGTTCTATCCATGGAGTGATCTCAACACCCCGAATGGACCTGTTATGTGGCCAGTTCCAGGGGAATAAAGAACGTTCCAGATGAGGCATCATCGCCACGTGCCGACCATCTTTAGACACTACAGCAGCAGTGGCAAAATCACTGTCATTCGGGTTACCCGGAAATTCCTGGTATTTATACTTCATGGGAATAACATACTGATCTTCCGAGCCTGGTAAAACAAATTTCCCTTCTCCGTGCGCCACCCAGATGCCTAAAGAGGTGTTGGACAGAGAGCTAAACATCACACTGTCGTTGGGTTGAATATCCACATTCACGAATATGGACTCGAATTTACCTGATCCATTGTGATTCATAGTCGGATGATTTTCCATCTCAGGATAAATGAGACCGAGTTCCATCATGGCCTGACAACCATTGCAAACACCCAGGCTCAAGGTGTCCTCCCTTTTATAAAAGGCATCCAGTGAAGATTTTGCTTTCTCATTAAACAGGAAAGAACCTGCCCAGCCTTTAGCAGACCCTAGAACATCCGAATTGGAAAATCCTCCCACAAACACGATCATATCCAGGTCACTGAGATCTTCGCGGCCTGAAATCAGGTCTGTCATGTGTACATCTTTCACATCAAATCCAGCCAGGTAAAGTGCGTAGGCCATCTCCCGGTCGCCATTGACGCCCTGCTCACGGATAATCGCTGCTTTAATTCCGGAATTGGTTTTTCTGTTAGGATCTATACCATAGGCATTTAAAGTTCCATCATATTGTGGATCAAAAGAATAGGTGAGCGGTTGTTGCTTATAATTGGCAGCTCTCAAGTCAGCATGTACAGGTTCTCCCTGCGCTCTATCAAGTAAATGGGAGGTCTTGAACCACAAGTCGCGGTAGTCATCGATGGATAGTCTAAGCAACAACTCATCGCCTTCGATGATCAATTCCCTGCTTTCGATAATTTCTCCTATCGGCGTACAGGACACATCGAACTTTCTGAAGGTCTCAATGACCTGATCCAGAGATTCAACCTGAAGCACCACAGCCGGACGTTCGGAGAACAGAACCTTCACAGGGTCTTTTTCTTTGAATTTTGACAGATTCACTTTGACCCCACCTTTTTGGTTAGGAAAATTCATCTCAAGAAGCGTAGTGATCAACCCACCATCTGAGACATCGTGTCCGGCCAGTATCAGGTCGTATTGAATAAGCTCCTGAATCGCATTGAATGCATTTTTTAATGTATCAGCTTTTACATCAGGGGCCTCATCGCCAATGGCTGAATTGACCTGTGCAAAGCTGCTACCTCCTAACGTAAAAGAACTTCCCGAAAAATCAACATAAAGCAAATGACTCGCTGGCTTGTCAGTAACCAGGTCAGGGGTGACAACCTTTTGCAGACCCGTCACTTCACCTACCGAACTGATAATCACTGTTCCGGGAGACTGAATCTTTTTGCCGTCAGGATACTTTTGTGTCATCGAGAGGGAATCTTTGCCTGTAGGAATATTGATGCCCAGGTCGATCACAAAATCACTAAGCTCTTTCACTGCTTTGTAAAGCCGATAGTTTTCACCTTCATTCTTTGCCGGCCACATCCAGTTGGCACTTAGTGAGACACCCTTTAATCCATGAGTGAGGGGAACAAAAGCTAAATTGGTCAGCGCTTCTGCCACACTTAATCTGGATCCAGCACCCGAATCGATCAGCGCCGGCACAGCGGAATGCCCGATGGAAGTGGCCACACCCCTGTCGTTTTTGAAATCCAATGCCATCACTGCAGCATTATTGAGCGGAACCTGGATTTCACCCACTGTCTGCTGAAGCGCTACTTTTCCGGTGACAGACCTGTCTACTTTGTTGGTGAGCCAGTCTTTACAGGCCACACCTTCCAACTGAAGGATGTCTTCCAGGTACCTTTCAATTTCGTCCGCCTTATATTCAAAGCTCACGAAACTCCTTTCTTTTGATTGGTCTTCCAGGATGGTAGTAGGGGAAGAGCCGAAAAGGTGTTCCATCTTCAGATCAAAAGCTTTGGTATCAAGGTTCTTTTTGAAGAACTGTAGTTGCTGGTCGTTTGTAGCCTCCCCAACGATGTAGAATGGGGTTCTTTCTCTTTGTGAAACTCTTTTGAGATAATCCAGGTCCTGATCCTGCATCACGAGTCCCATTCTTTCCTGGGATTCGTTACCGAGGATCTCTTTGTCAGACAAGGTGGGATCACCAACCGGAAGCTCATCCAGGTAGATTTTACCGCCGGTTTCTTCTACTAGTTCTGAAAAACAGTTCAGGTGTCCACCCGCACCATGATCATGTATCGAAACCACAGGGTTTACGTTGGCTTCTGCCAGGGCTCTCACCGCGTTGGCTACTCTTTTCTGCATTTCGGGATTAGACCTTTGTACAGCATTTAGTTCCAGTGACTTTTTGAAGTCACCGGTATCCACAGAAGAAACAGCACCACCTCCCATACCAATGCGGTAGTTGTCGCCTCCCATCATCACGATCTTCTGTCCAGGTTTTACCTCCTTCTTCAGGCTGTCCTTAAGCTTTCCATATCCAACACCCCCGGCCAGCATGATCACTTTGTCAAACCCGAGTGTTTCGTCGTTTTCCGAATGTTCGAAAGTGAAAAGGCTACCACAGATCAGCGGTTGACCAAACTTGTTTCCAAAGTCACTGGCTCCATTGGATGCCTTGATTAGAATGTCTTTCGGGCTTTGGTAAAGCCATTTTCTTTCCGGTACCCTTTCTTCGTATTTTTTGCCTTTGCTGAGTCGGGAGTAGCTGGTCATATAGACAGCAGTACCTGCCAGAGGAAAGCTGCCTGTACCACCGGCCATACGGTCGCGGATCTCACCGCCGGAACCTGTGGCTGCACCATTGAATGGTTCTACGGTGGTTGGGAAGTTATGTGTTTCTGCTTTCAGGCTGATAACAGATTCGAAATCGGAAATTGTAAAGTAGTCCGGTTTGTCCTGTGTTCTGGGAGCAAACTGTTCCATTTCGGGTCCTTTGATAAAGGCCACATTGTCTTTGTATGCAGAAACAATAAAGTTATGGTGTGCTTTGGAGGTTTTCTTGATCCACTGAAAAAGGGAAAGCTCCTGCTCTTTGCCATCAATGATGAATATTCCATTGAAAATTTTGTGTCGACAATGCTCGGAGTTGACCTGTGAAAAACCAAAAACTTCAGAATCAGTCAGATTTCGGTTGATTTTTTCAGAAACACCTTTTAGGAAATCAATTTCTTCTTTGGTCAGGGCAAGGCCTTCTTGTTCATTATAAGCTTCAAGGTCATCAATGTATTGGATTGGAGCTGGCTCTATATTTAATGTGAATAGATCCTGATCCAGTGCCTGATATTTTTGCTGAAGCATTTCATCGAAAGGCTGTCCGGTGTTTTTGACAAATGATTCGATGCGAATGATCCCGGAGATACCAGCATTTTGAGTGATTTCTACCGCATTGGTGCTCCAGGGTGTGATCATCTCCTTCCGTGGACCAATGAATGATTCGGAGATATTGTCTTTTGCTAACAGTTTAGCCCCTGAAAAAAGCCAGGTGAGTTTGTTTTTATCGTCCTGTGACAAGTCTGCTGAGGTATGAACTGCATAAACTTCAGAACTGGATTTTTCAAAGAAGTGGATCATTCAAAAAAGGTGTGTAATTCAAGCGCAAAAATAGAATAATTGATTAAAGATTTTGGTTTTTAAGAACAGATATGACGTAGGGGGTGGATTCAGTGATCATCTGATGGTGCCGGGCGTTCACTATTACAGACCGAAGGTCCTTAATGGAGCTTAGTTTTAGAAGTACTTTTTTCGGTGGAATAATTTTATCCTTTTTACCAAGTATTACATGAACAGGTATTTCATGCTGGTTAAAGCATCTGGCGATTGCCCCGGGCTTTAGTTGTAATGGATTAAAATATGTCCAGGTCTGATAGACCTGTTTTCTCTGTTGTGGAGCATGAAGAGCGGCTTCAACGAATCTTGCCAGGGGTTTAGAGATTATTCCGGTTTTCTTAAAAATATTGACCAGCCAATCAAAAGCAGGTGGGTGATTCATCAGGTATTTAAAAAGCAGGTTTCCCGGAAGTGAATTGGCTAGCCTGTACCATGGCGATTGGAATACACCATCGGGAGCTATTAAGAAAATCCCGGAAGTAAGGGTTGGGAAAATATAGGCAGTGGCAAGTGCGAACCTACCGCCCAGACTAAAACCCAGCAGCATAAATGATTGAATACTTTCTTTTTCAAGGAAATTCCGGAATGATATTTCCCATTGCTGGAATGTTAGTTTCTCATTTCCACGTTGGCTGTTGCCATGATAATAAATGTCTATGGAATAACAGGTTGTATCCCTATGTTCCTTCTGAATGGCTTGTATTGATTCATCAAAAGTGGTTTGGTCCTCGCCAAACCCATGGAAAAAGATCAGTTTGTTTATCCCGTTTCCGTGCTTTTTGTAATTAAAATCAACCACTGATCACTTTTCTTGAATATTTATCAACAATATGTAACTCCCGTTTGTTAAACACGTACACCCAGGAAACTTTTAATATTCTGAAAGTTTCCTGGGTGTTAAGTTATTGTTAAGGAAGATAAATATAAAGTGAAGCAGAAAATAATAGAGGGAGCCGAGGCATTGTTTATGCGATATGGGGTGAGGAGTGTATCGATGGATGATGTAGCCCGGGAGGTATCCGTATCAAAAAAGACCATTTATCAGCACTTCAATCATAAAGATGATTTGGTGACCGAGACCGCCAGAAACTATCTGACAGGTGAAATGAAAGAGATATCTGAGGTGACCGAAAATGCTGCAGATGCATTGGAAGAACTTTTTTTGCTTTCAAAGTGCATCCGTCAAAATATATCAAGGGTGAATCCGTCACTTCTTTATGATTTACAGAAGTATCATCCCGATGCCTGGGAAGTTTTTAGGGATTACAAGTATAATTTCATCATGGGTAAAGTAATGAGCAACCTTGTCCGTGGTAAAAAGGAAAACCTGTACAGAGCTGATATCAATGAAAAAATATTGTCAGTCATGCGGGTAGAACAAGTTCAGCTCATTTTTGATGAACGCGCATTCCCCAAAAGCGACTTTGACTTTGTTGATGTTCAGGTCCAGATTTTTGATCACTTCATTCATGGGCTTTTATCAGATAACGGACGCAAATACTACCAATCATATCAAAAGAAACATTTAGAAAACCAACTCAAATGAAAGGAATAGGACGACTACTAACAATTGCGCTTCTGCTGCCTGTACTGGTCCATGCCCAGACGGAGACAGCAACCTTGACCACAGCAAAGGGATTTACACTTGATGATTGCATTGAGTATGCCATCAACAATGCTGTGGGAGTAAAAAATGCCAGACTGGATCAGGAGATTGCCGATGCCAGGGTAAGAGAGACCATTGGTATAGGCTTGCCTCAGATAGATGGAAATGCCAGTGTCTCATATGCTGAAACACAACCCAGGTTTTTTGGGCAGTACAATCCAAACAGTGATTTTTTCGGCCTTGGGAATGTACCGGGGATTCAACCGGGTGATGTGGCAGCAGCACAAAACTTTTTCCAATTAAAAGGTGCTGGAGATGCCAGCCTGAGCATTAACCAGCTAATCTTTAATGGTTCCTATATAGTAGGGTTACAGGCTTCTCAGGCATACAAAGACCTGGCAGTAAAAAACTACAACCAGACTGAGGAGGAATTGATCCTCAACGTGTCTAAAGCTTACTACAACTTGCTGATCAATAAGGAAAGAGTGGAATTGTATGAGTCAAACATCAACAGAGTTGATACGCTTTACTCAGACACCCGGGCCATGTACGAAAATGGTTTCGCAGAGAAAATTGATGTAGATCGGATCAAGGTTAGCTTAAACAACCTTATGACTGAGCGTGACAATTTCGTACGACTGGTAGATCTTTCGGAGAGGCTGTTGAAGTTTCAAATGAATTACCCCTTGAATGACGAAATCGAGATTGCAGAGAGCATGTCCACAGCGATTCTTGAAGCTGAAATTGAAGTGGGAGATGAATGGGATTATAATCTACGACCAGATTATCAGGTACTCCTAGCCAATCAGAAACTACAACAATTAAATATCAGAAATAAATACGCAGAGTCGCTACCAGTCATTTCAGCATTTGCCAATCTGGGTTATTCTACTCAGTCTCCGACTTTTGGAGGAATCTTTTCTACAAACAGTGGTTTTGAGGAACAACCGACCGTAGGACCGGATAAGTGGTATGGTTATAACATGTTCGGATTGCGCATGAGTTGGAGCCTTTTCACCGGACTCCAGCGTGCCAACCAGATCCAGCAGGAAAAGCTGGCCTTGCTTAAGGTCGAAAACTCCTTTAACCAACTGGAATCTTCTATTGAAGTGGATATTCAGCAATCCAGGATCAACTATGATGATGCACGAAATCGCCTGGAAGTACAAAAGGAAAACAAAGCCCTTGCACAGGAGATTTTTGAAGTAGCTACCAAGAAATACAGCAACGGTGTAGGTTCAAACCTGGAAGTTATTGAGGCTGAAAACAGCTTGAAGGAAGCTGACATCAATTATTACAATACCCTATATGAGGCTGTCATCGCCCAATTAGAATTAAAGAAAGCA
The DNA here is from genome assembly GCA_965228595.1 of Cyclobacteriaceae bacterium. GTDB lineage: Bacteria > Bacteroidota > Bacteroidia > Cytophagales > Cyclobacteriaceae > UBA7330. The sequence goes on from OZ245828.1 coordinate 4,668,952, forward strand.
TTAGGATTACTTAACCAACAATAGATCATGAACAAGGTCAACTTAATTACCCGATTAATAGTACTCAACCTTCTGGTTGTATTTATATCCAGCTGTGGAGGATCTTCCGAGCTTGAAGAAAAGAAAGCTGAGCTGGATGAAAAAAGAAAGGAACTAATGGAACTGCAGTCTCAAATCTCCGACCTGGAGAAAGAGGTGGCAGAGTTGGATACTACAGCAGATGGGACTGCCGGGACTATTCTGGTCTCATCTTACAATGTAGTTGAAAAGCCATTTATTCATAAGGTAGAGGTGCGCGGATCTGTGGCTTCAAGGAAAAATGTGCTGATGAGTGCCGAGACGATGGGTCGCGTGGAGCGGATCAATGTCTCGGAGGGACAACGTGTTCGTAAAGGAGATCTGTTATTGCAAATTGACAGTGATATCATTGCCAAAAATGTCTCGGAGGTTGAAACTCAGATTGAGTTGGCAAAGACGGTCTACGAACGTCAGGAGAATTTGTGGAAACAAAACATAGGAACTGAAATTCAGTACTTGCAGGCCAAGAACAACTACGAGTCTTTAGAAAGACGGTTAGCTACGCTCAAGTCTCAATTGAGCCAATATTTTGTTAGAGCTCCTTTTAGCGGTGTCGTGGATGAGATTCCGGTAAAAGTTGGCGAGATGGCTCAGCCAGGATTACCCTTGATAAGAATTGTGAATCCTGATGAAATGTATGTTTCATCGGATGTCTCGGAGGCTTTTCTGGGCAAGTTTAAGGCAGGTCAGGAGGTTGAAGTAAACTTCCCGGTTCAGGGTGTTAACCTCAAAAGCAAGATCATTTCTGTTGGTAATGTGATCAATGATCAAAACAGAACCTTTAAGATTGAGGTGTCTTTGCCTGTTCAGGAAGATTTCAAATTCAGACCAAACCAGGTGGCTATGCTTTCATTGGTTGATTACGAGAAGAAGGATGCATTAAGCGTACCAACCAACGTAATCCAATCTGATGCCGGTGGAAAATTTGTCTATACTGTTGGGATGAAAGATGGTAAAAGAGTTGCTCAGAAGGTCGCCGTTCAAACTGGTAAGAGTTTCCAAAACATGACTGAAATCATTGCCGGGCTATCCAGTGGAGCAAGTGTGATCAACCAGGGATTCAGAAATGTCACCAACGGGGCAGAAATATCCGTATCAGCTGCTTCATTATAATTCTATCAAAAGCACATCATAATGGCAAAAGATATCAATCAATCTGATGATTTAAAGAACCAGGAGCAGGTGGACAAGCAGTTTTGGCTGACCACGTTTGCCCTGAAGAATAAGAATACGGTTTTCTTTTTGACATTCCTGATCGTTGTTATGGGGATTATTTCCTACCAGGCCCTGCCCAAAGACAGCTATCCGGAGATCGAGCAACCCATTGTCTATGTGGGGACCCCATATCCGGGTAACTCACCGGTGGATATTGAAAATCTGGTTACCCGGGAACTGGAGAAAGAAATTAACACCATCTCCGAGGTAGAGGAAATTTCTTCAACTTCTGTGCAGGACTACTCTACCATCATTGTGGAGTTTCAGGCAGACGTGGATGTAGAGGATGCCCTTCAGAAAGTGAAGGATGCAGTGGACAAGGCCAAGCCGGAGCTGCCAACAGACCTGCCACAGGATCCAAATGTTTTTGAGATGAACTTCTCGGAGTTTCCGATCATGAACATCAATCTTTCCGGGAATTACTCGGTGCAGAAGCTTGAGGAGTTTGCGGAGATCATCCAGGATGAGATCGAAAAGATCTCGGGTATTTCCAGGGTGGACATTACCGGGGTAGAAGATAAGGAAGTAAAGATCATGGTGAATCCATACGAGATGGAAGCCCGTGACATCAACTTCAGTGACATCGAGAATGCGGTTACGGCAGAGAACGTTACCCTCTCAGGTGGTAATATTCTTCAGGATGGATTAAGGAGGTCTATCCGCGTAGTTGGGGAATTTACTGATCCCCAACAGATGGAAGACATCGTGATCAAGCATGAGAAAGGGAATATTGTTTACCTGAAAGACATCGCAGAGATTGAATTTGGATATACAGAAAAGGAATCCTACGCGAGGTTGAGTACCAACCCTGTGGTATCGGTGGATGTAATCAAACGGAGTGGTGAAAACATGCTGGAGATTACCGCTGCTATCGATGAGGTGATGGAGCGTGTCAGGCCAACTTTGCCAGATGACCTGGAAATCGTTAGAACCAATGATCAGTCAACCTTCGTGAAGATGATGGTGTCCAACCTGGAGAATAACATCATTTCCGGGGTAATCCTGGTTGTTTTGGTGTTGTTGTTTTTCCTTGGAACCAGAAATGCGCTCTTTGTAGGTATTGCGATACCACTGTCCATGTTCATTGCTTTTAACGTGTTGGGGGCTATGGACATTACGGTCAACATGATGATCTTATTTTCATTGATCCTGGCATTGGGTATGCTGGTGGATAATGGAATTGTGGTTGTAGAGAACGTCTATCGTCTGATGGAGGAGGGCTACAGCCCTTTAGCCGCAACCAAGAAAGGAGTTGGGGAAGTGGCTATGCCGATCATTTCATCTACGGCAACCACACTTGCAGCTTTTCTTCCGCTGGCCCTATGGCCGGGGCTTATGGGACAGTTTATGTCCTATCTACCTCTGGGAGTAATGATTACACTTACATCTTCATTGTTTGTGGCCCTGGTGATCAATCCGGTTCTGATTGCTTCTTTTATGAAAGTACAGGACGGCAACAGGGAAGTGAATTATGGAAAGATGTGGAGGAATGTTGGGATTTTGGTTGGAATTGGAATCCTGTTCTTATTGGTTAAATGGACAGTCATAGGAAACCTGTTCATCGTTTTAGGGGCTATCATTGCACTGGACGTGTATGTGTTAGATCCTCTTTCACAGCGTTTCCAAGCCATCTTTTTACCATTTTTAGAACGTATCTATAGCCGTACCCTGACATTTGCGCTCGGCGGATGGAGACCCTACCTGTTCTTTTTTGGTACGGTGTTTCTTCTGATTTTTTCCTTTATGTTGATGGCCGCCTTTCCTCCGAAAGTGGTTTTCTTCCCCATCAATGAACCTAAGTATGTCAATGTATTTATTGAATTGCCTATTGGGACGGACATTGAAAGGACGAATGAATATGCACACAAGGTGGAAAATCAGGTGCTTGGTTTGGTGAAACCTTATGATTATATGGTGGAGTCTGTGATCACCAAAGTAGGAGAGGATGCTTCAGATCCTAATGATCCAAGTGCATTCGGGCAGGGCTCCACACCTAACAAAGCAAGGATTACCGTCAACTTTGTTGAATTCCAGTTCCGGAAGGATCCGGAAACCGGGGATTTTGTGATGACCAGTGACGTAATGGAAGAGATCAGGAATAGCATCACCCATTACCCGGGAGTTACCATCACCATCGATAAGGATGCTGCCGGTCCTCCAACTGGAAAGCCAATCAACATTGAGATTGTCGGTCCTGATCTGGAAAAGCTCATTGAGCTCACAGAGAATGTAAGGTTGATGATCAATGAGTCAGCCATTCAGGGTATAGAAGAGCTGAAATCCGACCTGGAGACTGGAAAGCCAGAATTGATTGTGGACATCGATCGGGAGAAGGCCCGACGGTTTGGTCTGTCAACCTATAATGTAGCCAATGAGGTGCGAACTTCACTATTTGGTAAGGAGATCTCCAAATTCAAGCTGGGTGAAGATGATTATGACATAGAGCTGCGTCTTCAGGATAAATATCGTTATGATATGGATGCTTTGATGAATAAAAGCATCACTTTCCGCGATCAGACGGATGGCTCAATCCACCAGGTGCCGATCTCTGCTGTGGCAGAAGCTGAGCTGAGTTCCACCTATGGATCCGTGAAACGGAAGGATCTGGATCGAATGATCACGTTATCATCTAACGTGCTGGGTGGTTATAACCCCACGGAGATCAACAATCAGATCAAGACACTGCTGGAAAATGAATTGGAAATGCCGAATGGCTACACATATAAGTTTGGAGGGGAGCAGGCAGAGCAGGAGAAAGAAATGGCTTTCCTAAGCAGGGCTTTGTTGCTGGCTGTATTCCTGATCTTCCTGATTATTGTATCTCAGTTCAACAAGGTTACCACTCCAATAATCATCATGTCGTCTGTGGTGTTAAGTACCATTGGTGTATTCCTTGGGTTGGTAATCTTTCAAATGGACTTCGTGGTAATTATGACCATGATTGGTATCATTTCTTTGGCTGGTATCGTAGTCAACAATGCAATTGTATTGATCGACTTCATTGAGTTGAGCAGAAAGAGAAAAGCAGAAGAAATGGGGGTTGATCAGTTGCCTTTTGAAGATGTGATTGGCTCTATCGTAGAGGCTGGTAAGACCAGGTTACGGCCGGTATTGTTGACAGCCATTACCACCATTGTGGGGCTGATTCCTTTGGCAGTTGGTATAAACATTGATTTCATTAAATTGTTTACCATCTATAATCCGGACTTCTATATGGGAGGAGACAATGTGATCTTCTGGGGGCCGATGTCATGGACCATCATTTTTGGATTGACATTTGCGACTTTCCTTACCCTTGTGATCGTTCCGGTGATGTATTTATTCTTCGCCAGGATCAACAGGAGATTAGGTATTAGTTAAGAAAAGAATTTCCGACACTCAGATATTCTGACTTTCAGACAGGTCCGAATGTCTGAGTGTCGGAATGTCTGAATATCTACAGTATTATGTCAAGATATATGGTATTTATTGTTATTGCTGTCCTCTATGTAGCGTTGGATCTGTACCTGTATCAGGCCATCAAATTGCTGATTGAAGACTTTAGTCCTCCAACCAGAAAGATCCTTAGAATTAGTTATTTCGTTATCTCTATTGGTTTTTTTATCGGGGTACTACTCTATAGCAAGCTAGACCCCAAGGTTTTTGGCGGACTTAGGGTGATATTGATGACCGGCTTCTTTATCACACTGATAGGCAAGCTGTTGGCAGCACTTTTTCTTTTTGCCGATGACCTGCGCCGGTTAACATATTACCTGATTGATCTTTTACCTTCTAAATCTGAAACGCCACATGACAGTTCCAGGTCGGAGTTTATGGCTAAATCCGCCATGATTGCCGGAGCGGTGCCGATTGGTGTTTTTAGTTTTGGGATACTTTCCGGGGCACATGACTATCGGGTCAGGAAGCGAACACTTCATCTCAAAAATCTACCTAAGGCCTTTGACGGGATTCGGGTTGTGCAAATATCCGATATTCATACAGGCAGCTTTTTCAATCGCAAAGCGGTGGCAGGCGGTGTAGATCTGATCAATGCACAGAAACCAGACATCGTTTTTTTTACCGGTGACCTGGTGAACAATAAAAGTGAGGAAGCCAAACCCTACCTGGACATCTTTAAGAAGGTGAAAGGAGATATGGGGGTGTTTTCCACCATGGGAAACCATGACTACGGAGATTATTCAAGTTGGACCAGCCAGGAGGCCAAGCAACAGGATATCAAAAATCTCCATGAGATGCATCATTACATGGGATGGGACTTGCTGCTCAATGAAAATCGAACCCTCAAAGTAGACAACGAAGAGATTGCCATTCTTGGACTGGAGAACTGGGGAGCCGGTAGGTTTTCCAAGTATGGAGACATGCAGAAGACAGTTAAGGGAACAGAAGAAATTCCATTCAAGCTGTTACTGTCCCATGACCCCAGCCACTGGGATGCTCAGGTTCGTCCAGAGTATCCTGATGTGGCCCTCCAACTCGCCGGACATACCCACGGTATGCAGTTCGGTATTGAGATAGGCGATTTCCGTTGGAGCCCCTCACAGTACCTCTACAAGCAATGGGCTGACCTCTACCAGGAAGGCGATCAATATATCTATGTCAACCGGGGCTTCGGCTTCATCGGCTATCCGGGCCGGGTAGGGATCCTGCCTGAGATTACTGTTCTGGAGTTGAAACGTTCAGTATAGAGGAGGGTGATCTAAAACAGATTGTACAATCCTGGGAAGGTACCAGTGATGCCCTGGATTCATCATTGAAATTTATTGATGGTAGCCAGATGGCCATAGGTCTGGATGATAATCATCACGCTGCGTAGTCGAGTGATTGACTAGATAAAACTAATCTGGATGGAGGTTTGGAAATCCTTTTTTAACTGAAATCCATCATACCCTACAAAATACATCGAGCAGCGTAATTACGTAAACCCTGACATGTTATTAGAAGAATACAATTTCAGATATAAAAATTATAATTTACTCTTGAAATATTATAATTGTATGTTGGTGAATTATAATACTACATCGGAAAAATATAATTCTATCTTGGTAAATTATAATTAAAACTTATTATATTATAATCGTATATTGATATATTACAATTCTCACTTAAGAAATCACAGGGGAATGTTGAAAACTCATAACAACCATTGTTGGTCGAACCTACTTCATCCGATCAATTTGAATTATACCGAGATCAATGAATAGAAGGAACATATTCCAGAATGAAATTCTGTGAGAGGGTATATTTGATAAGGAATGAATTGATTGAATGATGCTTGCCAGATATTTTTTGATTTTTGTTGTGTTGAGTGCTTGTGCCGCTTCCAGCACTTCAACCTCAAGAATGGAATTGTTAAATCATGAGATAGAATTATATCCAAGCTTTTTTTATAGGCATCATCATTCGAAAGATGTTTTAACTTTCGAAGATTCCAGCCTTTTTATACGGACAACATTTAAACCACCAGGTGGGGGAGTTAGAATTACCGATAAGGACTTCTTATCAAACTGGAGTTTCATCAATGATTCACTCATTGAACTGTCCAATATTTCAAATCAAAAAAAAAGCGCCCTGAGAAACCTAACAAAGCGCTATTATCTAGACAAGTCACTAAAGGTGAGAGACTTACTGATACCAGATAACAGCATAGATGTCTATCAGGATTCCCTGAAATTTGAGCTCATGCAAAACATTAAGGATAATCCCTTTATTCCGAATAAAGAGGTCTTTGATACCTCAGCCTTAACCAAACTGACAGATTATCATTATGAGTCCATTGTCTCCAGTTTTGTGATGGATCATTACGAGCTGGGATTTTATTTTGGGGAGTGGAAGTAGAATTCGACCAATTATCGCACAAGTGTTTTTCTAGCCGATGTTGGTGTTTTCACCAACATTTATCTACTAGCCAATGTTTGTTGATGAAAACCTAATCGCGCAAGTGATTTTCACTTGTGTGATAATAGGCCTACTCAATCGCTCGATTGTGCCAAGTGACTGGTTATATTGGGAGGTTTCGGGTGGGTAAAGGAAATACCTAGCTCTGATTGTATAATGATCAATAAATCCTTACTTTGTAATAAAGTATAGACGATGGATATTAAAGCAGAGAAACTTAGTCTAATAGAATGGCTTGCAGGGGTTGAAGACACCAGAGTTATTAAGCAGTTTATTGCCCTGCGGAAATCAAATCAGTACTTTGAAAATAGTAAGCTGACCGAAAAAGAACGGTTGGCCATCGATAAGGGATTACAGTCAATTAAGGATGGTAAAGTGGAATCTCATTCATCAGTAATGGAATCTACAAGAAAAAAGTACCCTAATCTGTTTAAGTAAATAATTAAATGCAGGTTGCGTGGTCAGAAAATGCCCGGTTAGATTATCATGAAAATATTGATTATTTATTGAAGGAGTGGTCAGTAGAATCTGCTTCTAATTTTATTGAAGAAGTAGATGTTGTCCTTGATCTAATCAAGATCAACCCAAATCTGTATCCAGAAAGTGATTATAAATCAGTTAGAAGAGCAGTGATCCGGAAGCAAATTACCTTATTTTATCAAGTAAAAGGCTCAACTATTTATCTCGTCCGATTCTGGAATTCGCACAAAGATCCTGAGTCATTTGAAGTGTAGTTGAGATAGACCTTTCATTCAGCCCCCACTGGTCCGAGCATGGATAAAACAAAAACTGGTGACCTTTTTGTTTTTCAAGGAAGCTCCTTTCAGTCGATCAGCTGTGACAAAGTATTTCGCAAGGCCTCAGACCGATATAAGAAATAAGTCATTATTTTTATTGAATGTCTGAATTAAGAAGTGCATGTTATGATTTACCATTCATAAATCATGTAAAAATCATCACCCTGTTTTTAGCTTCAATAGGTTTATTAGCAGATATTCACGCTCAAAATACCAGTAAGGCCATACCCCAGGGCTTTATTTCACTCTTTGATGGAAAATCGCTAAAAGGATGGCAAGCTGCAGATATGAGCTGGTGGACCGTCGAGGATGGAGCCATTACTGCACGTATTACAGAAGATAAGCCTTGCAATAAAAATCAGTATCTGTTCAGCGATTATGGAACAATGGCCGATTTTGAATTGAAACTGAAACACCGCTTGGTGAGTGATTACAATGTAAATGGTGGATTTCAGTTTCGGAGTGAACACTATGAAGTTGATGATTGCAAAGGCTACCAGGTCGACAACAACACTGAAACTAATTGGTTGGTGCGCTTGTATGACGAATTTGGGCGCCACACACTTGCATGGCGAGGGGAAAGAACAGTTTTTGAGGAATCAGGTCAGCCTGTAACCACCAAAATACCAGAAGCACAGGGCACAGCTCATTTCGAATTAGGACAATGGCATGAATATCATCTGATATGCAAAGGAGATACCCTCACACTGTTGGTCAACGGAATACTGGTTGCAGAAGTTATTGATCGTGATCCTGCTAATAAGGACGCATCAGGTCTTTTAGCTTTACAATTACACTCTGGCAAACCGATGCTGGTGCAATTCAAGGACATATGGTATAAGGAATACTAATCTTAATCTCTTTTAACCAATTATCGCGCAAGTGTTTTTCTAGCCTATGTTGGTGTTTTTACCAACATTTATCTACTGGCCAATGTTTGTTGATGAAAATCTTATCACACCTTATCACGCAAGTGTTTTTCACTTGTGTGATATCATCCATATATCAGGAGTAAAAAGAGATACCGACAAAGATCATGGAATGGCCGAATAAAGGAAGTTCAATGGTTTCATGCCTGATAGATAAAACTTATCTTTACATAAATGCGACAGATATGGATAGAGTTTTAGATAAGGAATTAGTGAATCAATTATTAAAACTTGAAGTTGGGCAACAGGAAAAAGTGCTTGTTTTTATTAAGGAATTATTGGCAACTGATGAATTGAATAATCGGGCAGATATATCTGAGCAAGCCATAATTGAAGGAAAGACTAAGCGTTTTGAAGAATTCAACGAAGGTTTTGAAGAGTGGAAGAGCCGAAAGAGAGCCAGTATGAAGTAATTATTACCGATCCAGCAGAAATCAGCTTTTATGAACTGATAGATTATCTGTATGATCATTACTCTCTGGATAAGGCTGAGAAAATTGCCAATGAGATCAGGGATTCCGCAAAAACTTTGAAATATTATGCAAGAAGAGGTGCATTAGAGCCTAGATTAAGACATAGAAAGGAAAATTATCGGTTTATCCTGTATAATCGAACTAAAAGAGCAGAAGTCAAGATCATTTATTTTATTCTGGAGCAAGAAGGAAAGGTTTTCGTGACAGATTTTTTTCCAACCGAAAAGGAAGATAGAGGCATCAAAAAGAGAAATTGATAAGTAGCGTTTACCCGCTTATTGCGCAAGTGTTTTCACTTGTGTGATAATCGGCCTACTTCATCCACACTGGCTTTGTCTCAGAGTGATTTTCCATCCCAATAATCTCTCGATATAACTCAGGTCTCCGGGCATTCCTGTAGCGATAACCACCAGCCAGCTTTAGCTTGTCAGGGGTGATGGTCGCCATAGTAATATCATCCTCAAAACTGCGGATCTCGGTCATCACTTCCCCGTAAGGATCGAGAATCATAGAGTTGCCGTTTTTCAGGTGCTCTCCATCATAGCCGATGGGGTTGGTATATACATAATACACGCCATTGTCATAAGCCCGGGCAGGTAGCCATCGCATCAGCCAGCCCCTGCCTTTGGGTCCGTCAAATTCCAATCGTAACGGCACAGGATCCTCAATCCGATTTTGCCACAACTTATCATCTACATAGCCTCTCCCTGGCATGGCGGATGGGGTGCAGCAGGTTACATGCGGAGCGAAGATGATATCCGCTCCAAGAAGTGTCGTTGCCCGCACATTTTCGATGATGTTGTTGTCATAGCAGATCAATATACCGCAGTTCCAACCTTTGATGTCGAATACGACATATTCATTGCCAGCGGTCATGTAAGGACTGATGAATGGGTGCAGCTTACGATATTTAGCTTTCAAACCTGTCTCATCTACACATACATAGGTATTAAATATCTGATCATCCGCTTGCTCTACCAGGCCGGCCAGTAAGGTGATATCATATTTTCGGGCGATATCGATCAGTTTGCTGGTGGCTGGTCCATGAGGAACTTCTTCAGCCAGATCAAAAGCCTCTGTTTTGCTGAGATTTTTGAAGAAGGTATACGCCGTGACTGACATCTCGTGGAAACTGATCACTTCGGCTCCTTTTTCCTTCGCTTGTGCCGTTAGGTTTTCAATCACAGACAAGTTATACTCCTTGTCACCGTCTTTGGGCTCAAACTGAGCCACTGCTACTTTCAGGTTTTTCATCCTTTGTTCTTAGTGCCTATTTATCCGGAGTAAGCTCCTTCAACCTAAAATTTTTATATCTGATCTCCATGGGAGGACCCACATGCACCTGTACACCGATCAAGCCGGACCTGGTTTTGTTTTCCTCATCATTGTCGATCACAATGCTCATCACCCGTCCATTGATCATGTGCACCAACACGTCACCCTTTGCAATGATGTGATATTCATTCCAGTCATTGGGTTTAATATAGTGTGTAAGGTCATCTTTGTCTCCCACGGCCCCAATCACTTCAACATCTTTTCCATCTTCTTTTCTGCTCACCTGGCCCCTGAGTGCCAGAAACCTGCGACCCTGCTCTTCATAGTTTTGCCCTGACCATTGATTGGGTCCATCGATGTCCATCTGATACCCTCGCAATCTGTATTTTTCAAATTCTACACTTCGGTAGTTGATGCCGCTGTTCCCCTTGTCAGAAACCTTTACATCTACTTTCAATTCAAAGTCGGAAGGTGTGCCTCCCCTCCAGATAATGAAAGTATTGTGTTTAACAATGGTCTCAGGAGTGATGGTGCCCACCAGTTCGCCATGGTCCACGGCCCAGTAGACCGGATCACCCTCCCAGTCTTTCAGCGTGCCATCAAAGATCGATACAAAACCTGTTTCGTCCTTCGATGGTTGGGGGAATTTGGGCTGCGCGAAAACTTGTACAGTGTAAAGAATCAATGGGATGAGTAAGAGGTGTTTCATGGGTTTTGGGTTTTGATTCTTAAACCTAAACATGTCCGAAGAAATAATTTGGTTCTACAGCCATTATTTGCTTCCATTTTACACCTAACTTTAGGTCCGCCCAAATCCACTGAAATGAGACACATCTTTTATATCATCGTCATTTTATGCATTCTGATCGCAGGAGTAGCTTCTTTCTTTGACCCGGACTATCTATGGTCATACATCATTTTACTGCCTTTGTTGTTTATTGGTATTTATAACAGGGTTCAGAAAAATCACGCCATTTTGAGGAATTTTCCGTTGCTGGGATACTTCCGTTATTTCTTTGAGATGATCGCTCCGGAGATACAGCAGTATTTTATCGAGCGGCAAACGGATGGTGCGCCCTTTAGCAGAAATCACCGAGCCCTGGTTTATCGACGTGCCAAGAATGTCAACGACACACATCCTTTCGGCACGCAACTCAACATCAACGATTCTCATTATGAAGCCCTGAGACATTCTATCTATGCCACGGAGCCGGAGACTGAATTTCCACGGGTAACCATCGGTAGCAGCCTGTGTCGGCAACCCTATAGTGCTTCAATTCTCAATATTTCTGCCATGAGTTTTGGTGCCCTGAGTAAAAATGCCATCCTGGCGTTGAGTAAGGGAGCGAGAAAAGGAAATTTTTATCACAATACAGGTGAGGGAGGCATATCTCCATATCACCTGGAAGGGGGTGCAGACCTGATGTGGCAAATTGGAACCGGATATTTTGGCTGCAGAACACCAGAAGGGGATTTTGATCCCGAGATGTTTAAGCAAAACGCCCTGAGGCCGGAGGTAAAACTCATTGAAATTAAGATTTCACAGGGAGCTAAACCGGGACATGGTGGTGTGTTGCCGGCTGTAAAAAACACAGAGGAGATATCGAAGATCAGAGGGTGCAAACCGCACACATTGGTATTATCACCTCCCGGCCATAAAAAGTTCAGGAGCGCAACGGAACTTCTCTATTTTATCAAAGAGCTTAGAAATCTTTCCGGAGGAAAACCTGTTGGCTTTAAGTTATGCATTGGCAGAACCGAGGAATTTATTGAGATCTGTAGGGAGATGAAAGAAGAGGGGATCTGGCCCGATTTTATTACGGTGGATGGGGCAGAAGGAGGAACCGGAGCTGCACCATTGGAATTTTCGGATTCTGTTGGGATCCCGTTGGAGCCGGCCTTGATCTTTGTTCACCGAACCTTAATCAAATACGGCTTGCGGCAGGAGATCAGGGTGATCGCCAGTGGTAAGGTCCTTTCGGCGTTTTCCATTCTCAGGGTAAAAGCTTTAGGCGCAGATATCTGCAATTCTGCCAGGGCATTCATGTTTAGCCTTGGCTGTATCCAGGCTTTGCGTTGCAACACCAACGAATGCCCGACGGGTGTGGCCACACAGAAGAAGATGCTGGTAAAAGGACTGGTTGTTTCAGACAAAGCCGAGCGGGTCTATTATTTTCATAAAAATACCATCCATGCCGTATTGGAATTGCTGGCCTCCTGTGGTTGCAAGCATACCAACGAGATCAATATCAACATGTTTGTGAAAGGAGATGAAATGGTAGCCCTGTCCAATAAGTACTTCCCGGATTCGGTGCTGAACAGGGTGGATTAGACTGGATGCTTTTTCCACTCTGAATTTTATGTTTTTAGTCCGTTGGATTGATTTAGATCAGTTATCTTAAAACCTGGTGTTTTTCTTACCAACCGTACCCTATTAGAAAATGAATAGAAGAGATTTTCTTGAAAAGACCTCTGCTGTCGCCTTGGCTACACCGGTCCTTTTGTCATCGTGTTTGTCAAAACAACAAATCCCCATTCTGGATACCCATCAGCACCTCTGGGACCTTTCCAGGTTTCCATTGAGCTGGGTTTCTCCTCCGCTGGATAAAAGTTTTCTGATGAGTGACTATCTGGATGCCATTGAAGGAACAGGTATTGAAAAGGCCATCTATATGGAGGTGGCTGTTCCTGAAGAGTTACGCGAAAAAGAAGCTCAATGGGCACTGGATGTATGTAAGGATGAAAATAACCCCACAGTGGGGGCTGTGATCTGTGCTGATCCTACTGACCAGGGATTTGAATCTTATATCAAAACCTTAGCAGAAAATTCATCTTTGAAGGGGATACGTTATTTCTTTTCAAGTGAGGAAGAAATGCTTGAACCTCTGGTGAGCAACAACCTTAGATTACTTGGACAGCAGGGGTTAAGCTTTGATCTCCATGTCTCCTCAAACCGACTGAAAACCGGGGCTTTATTGGTTGATAAGTGTCCAAACACCCAGTTTATCCTTAACCATTGTGGTGGTCCTGATCCGGCTGCTTTTACAGAAGGTCAAAATGGAACATCGGGAAAACCCGGGCATGGTCCTGATGATTGGGCCGGTGATATGAGTAACATTGGCCAGCGAGATAATATTGTCTGCAAAATATCCGGTATAGTGAATAAATTACCTGATGCCTCAATGACCACAGCTTTGGCACCCATTGTCAATCATTGCTTTGAGGCTTTTTCCGCAGACAGGGTCATTTTTGCCAGTGACTGGCCGGTCTGTCTGAGAAAGATGACGTTACTCAGCTGGGTAGATATCCTGAAAGAAATTGTTTCCGCCTATTCTTTGACGGAGCAAAGGAAATTGTTTTATGACAATGCTTTCAGCTTATATAGGCTGGATGCATGACCAATCGTTTTGAATCGATTTATTGCGTTGTCAATTTGAGGCAGGAAGCAATCAGCTTTTATCTACCACACGCCGCATAAAATAAAGCGGTTGATTTCCATAGTTCCCATCCCACACATGATAGGTCTCGAAACCAAATCTCTGATAGACCAACTTGTTTTGAGGGATAGAAGTCTCCAGGTAGATAGGCAGATTAAGCTTTTTGGATTGTTCGAAGATTTTTTCTTTCAGCTCCCAGGCCCCTCGGCCACCGCGAGCCTTGTTGGATGAGCCGAAAAACCAGAAGTAAAGAAAATTACCATCTGCCGGACGCTGCTTTTTCACATAGGCATCACGCTTCAGGATTTTGAATACCCGCTCCACACCGATGGTACGGAAGACTAGCTTTACCTGATTGAAATAATCTCGAAGTCCTTCCTTCCTGAAGTTGTACCGGTAGCATAAGGCAATGGCTTCTCTATCTTTAGAAAAAAAGACACCCTTCCGCATGTTGCTGGTCTCGTACACGTAGTCTGCCAGGTGTTTGATCCGCTCGGCTTTATGTGCGTCAGGTTTTACAATATGCAAGACACTGGGGTTCTCTACAAAAGCTTCACTGATGATCCTGATGGCATTTTCTTTTTCTGTCAGACTCATGAAAAACAAAGAAAATAAAGTTTGATCAAACAAAGATGGTGTAAAACCATAGGATCAACTGAGTTTTTAGGATTCTATGCTTTACTTTTGCAGTCCAATTTCCGAAGAGGAGAATTTTATTTTAACTGACGTTGTCGAAAGATGGGAAAAACACTATTTGATAAGATTTGGGATAGCCACGTGGTGGCTACAATTGAAGAAGGTCCAAGCGTATTGTACATTGACCGTCACCTCATTCATGAAGTGACTAGCCCTCAGGCATTTGCGGGGATTGAAAAAAGGGGAGTGGAAGTATTCAGACCGCAAAACACCGTTGCAACCCCTGATCACAACGTTCCTACCATTGATCAGCACCTGAGCATCAAAGATGAGCTTTCCCGATTTCAGGTCAATAAGTTGACTGAAAATTGCGAGCGACATGGTGTGACCCTTTTTGGTCTCAACCATCCTTACCAGGGAATTGTACACGTGATCGGACCACAGCTTGGTCTCACCCGTCCGGGCATGACCATCGTATGTGGAGACAGCCACACATCTACGCACGGAGCTTTTGGTAGTGTAGCCTTCGGAATTGGAACGAGTGAGGTAGAAATGGTACTTGCTACGCAGTGTATCATGCAGCCCAAACCAAAGAAAATGCGCATCTCCGTAGAAGGAGAGTTGCCTAAAGGAATTTCAGCCAAAGATGTGATTCTTTATATCATCTCCAGGGTTACAGCAAGCGGTGGTACAGGTTATTTCGTGGAATTTGCAGGATCGGCGATCAGATCCTTGTCTATGGAAGGACGAATGACCGTGTGTAACATGAGCATTGAGATGGGAGCACGAGGAGGATTGATTGCACCTGACCAAACTACTTTCGACTATGTAAAAGGAAGAGAGTATGCACCAAAAGGAGCAGATTGGGACAAGGAATTGGCCAAATGGAAGGAATTGTACTCTGACGAGGATGCCGTTTTTGATAAAGAGATTGTTTTCGATGCGGCAGACATTGAGCCGATGATCACTTATGGAACCAACCCGGGCATGGGAACCAAAGTGAAGGGAAGGATCCCAACATTGGATGAAGTGCCTGAGAAAGAGCGCAACTCATTCACCAAGTCTATGAAATATATGGGCTTCAATCCCGGAGATGAGTTGATTGGTAAGCCAGTAGATTACGTATTCGTAGGTAGCTGTACCAACGGACGAATTGAAGACCTGAGAGAGGTGGCCAAATTTGTGAAGGGAAGGAAGAAAGCGGATAACATCACCGCATGGATCGTCCCCGGTTCCAAGCAGGTGGAGCAGCAAGCCATCGAAGAGGGCATTGTAGATATCCTTGAGGAGGCTGGCTTTAAGCTTCGTCAGCCGGGTTGTTCGGCCTGTTTGGCCATGAATGACGACAAGATCCCATCAGGAAAATATGCAGTTTCCACATCAAACAGAAACTTCGAAGGAAGACAGGGTCCAGGATCCAGAACATTACTGGCAAGTCCGGTAACCGCAGCTGCTGTAGCTGTAACAGGTACGATTGTAGACCCAAGAGAAATTAGCGAACCCGAACTAGTATAAGGAGAACATAAACATGGCGATAGAAAAGTTCACAAAAATCACCTCTACGGCAGTTCCTCTGCCCATCGAGAATGTAGATACCGACCAGATCATCCCTGCCAGGTTTCTGAAAGCAACTACCAGAGAAGGCTTTGGAGAAAATCTTTTCAGGGACTGGAGATATGACAGCAACAATAAACCTGTAGAGGACTTCGTATTGAATGATTCCAGGTACAGCGGTAAGATCCTGGTTGCCGGAAAAAACTTTGGTAGCGGATCCAGCCGGGAGCATGCTGCCTGGGCGGTTCACGACTACGGATTCAAAGTTGTTGTGTCCAGCTTCTTTGCTGATATTTTCAGAGGAAACTCCCTGAACAATGGATTGCTTCCGGTATTGGTGTCAGAAGAATTTCTGGAAGAGATCTTTGCTGAAATTGACAAGGATCCAAAGGCTCAGTTCGAGGTGGATTTAGAAAGCCAAACTTTCAAAATCGTTTCTACAGGAAGTACTGCTTCTTTTGAAATCAATTCTTATAAAAAGGAATGTCTGCTGAACGGCTTTGATGATATTGACTATTTGTTGAATATCAAAGACAAGATCACTGCATTTGAAGCCTCACGGGCTTAATTCATATAATGTTTGTTGAAATCCTAGATACCACACTCAGAGATGGTGAGCAGACCTCCGGTGTATCATTTACCGAAGGTGAAAAGCTAACCATTGCTCAATTGCTCCTGGAAGAGCTGAAAGTCGATCGGATAGAAGTGGCTTCGGCGCGTGTTTCCGAGGGGGAGTTTAAGGGTGCGAGTAAAATCCTCGACTGGGCTGCGCAAAATGGCTTTCAGGAAAGGGTGGAGATACTGGGATTTATCGATAAAAACATTTCAGTAGATTGGATCAAGGAAGCTGGAGGTAAGGTAATGAACCTGCTCAGCAAAGGATCCAGAAAACACTGTGAGAAGCAGCTCAGAAAGACCCTGCAGGAACATCTGCAAGACATCAGTGAAACCATTCAATATGCACATGACAGCGGGTTGACGGTGAATGTATATCTGGAAGACTGGTCCAATGGGATGCGAAATTCTCCGGACTATGTCTATGAAATCATCGAGGGGCTGAATAAGCTTCAGGTTGAACGGATCATGCTACCTGATACACTGGGGATCCTCAATCACGAAGAAAGCTACAAATTTTGTAAGGACGTCATCGACAGGTTTCCTGATACCCGATTTGACTTCCATGCTCACAATGACTACGACCTGTCTGTTTCCAATGTTTATGAAGCACTGAAGGCAGGTGTATCCGGTATCCATACCACCATGAATGGGTTGGGAGAACGTGCAGGTAACGTGCCATTAAGTAGTGTGATCGGGATCGTAAAAGATCACCTGGAAGGAGACCTGAACCTCGATGAAAAGAAACTGTATAAGGTCAGTAAGATCATTGAGTCCTTTTCCGGTATCCGGATTCCTCAGAATAAGCCATTGATAGGGGAATTTGTCTTTACGCAGACCAGCGGGATCCATGCAGATGGAGATAGCAAAGACAATCTCTACCACAACAGCCTGGCTCCTGAACGTTTTGGAAGAAACTACAGCTATGCCCTGGGTAAGATGTCTGGCAAAGCCAACATCAAGAAGAACCTGGAGGCACTGGGTATTGAGTTGAGCAAGGAAGAAACACAGCAGGTCACTCAAAAGATTATTGAATTAGGCGATAAAAAGGAGTCGATCACGAAAGAGGATCTTCCTTTTATCATCAATGATGTCTTAAGGAGTGAAAAGATTGATCAGAAAGTAATCATCAAAAACTATGCGTTGTCAGTAGCACAGGGACTAAGGTCGATGGCTACGCTCAACCTGGAAGTTTCGGGGAAATCTTATGAAAAGACGGCATCCGGTGACGGACAGTATGATGCCTTCATGAATTCTTTGAAGTCTATCTACAAAGACTTAGGCAAAAAGCTCCCAAGGCTGGCCGATTATGAAGTGACAATACCTCCAGGTGGTGAGACCGATGCCCTTGTGATCACCACGATTACCTGGGAGAATGGTGAACGCTTCAAAACCCGGGGACTTGACCCGGATCAAACGGTTGCAGCTATCAAGGCAACCATCAAAATGTTAAACATTATCGAAAAATAGAATAAATGAACTTCAAGATCGCAACATTACCCGGCGACGGAATTGGCCCGGAAATCGTAGAACAAGCAGTAAAGGCAATGGAAGCTATTGGTAAAAAGTACAACCACAGCTTTGAGTTTACCAAAGCATTGGTAGGTGCTGCTGCTATTGATGCCACTGGAGATCCATATCCTGAAGCAACGCACAAGATATGCCTGGATGCAGATGCGGTGTTGTTTGGTGCGATCGGAGACCCCAAATATGACAATGATCCTAAGGCCAAGGTTCGACCTGAGCAGGGATTGTTGGGGATGAGAAAGAAACTAGGGCTCTATGCCAATATCAGACCGGTAGCTACTTTTCCTTCACTGATCGACAAGAGTCCTTTGAAGAATGACAGGGTAGAAGGAGCTGACTTTGTTGTTGTACGTGAATTGACGGGAGGGATCTACTTTGGTCAGCCCCGGGGAAGATCTGAAGACCTGAGAACAGCCTTTGATACAAGTGTTTATACAGTAGATGAGATCGAGAGAATTCTCAAGCTGGCTTTCGAATATGCCGAAAAGCGAAATAAAAGATTAACAATTGTTGACAAAGCCAATGTACTGGGCACTTCAAGACTTTGGAGAGAAGTGGCTCAGGGTATGGAAAAAGACTACAAACACATTGAAGTAGACTACATGTTTGTGGACAATGCCGCTATGCAGCTGATCCAGTGGCCAAAGAAATTTGATGTGTTGGTGACTGAGAACATGTTTGGTGACATCCTATCAGATGAGGCCAGTGTGATCACCGGATCGCTTGGTTTGTTGCCATCTGCTTCCATCGGACTGGAAACATCGGTTTTTGAGCCAATCCATGGATCTTATCCGCAAGCGGCTGGAAAGAACATCGCCAACCCGATAGCAACGATTTTGTCTGCAGCCATGCTCCTGGAATCTTTGGACCTGCTGGAAGAAGCTGCGGCAATTCGTGATGCAGTTAATGCCTCTCTGGAAGAAAACTTTGTAACGGAAGATATCTCTAAAGAAAGCGCAAAAAGTACCTCAGAGGTAGGAGACTGGATCGCCAGTAAGATCAGTGGTTAACATATCGTGCAGCCATGGTCTTCCACAGTGAAGATCAGTGGCTCAGCTGGATTGATCAACTTTCAGAAGATGATCATGTAGTGATAGACAACTTCATTGAGGAGGAGGTGTATCAGACTGCCCGTTCCTTTTTGATGGAAAAGCTTGAAGATGAGCGGTTTGCCAAAGCTAAAGTTGGTCCTGGTTCTGAAGAGCAAGTCATATCCGAGATCCGAGGGGATTACATTTATTGGCTGGACCGTTCCAGGGACCTTTCCATACTTCCGTTTTTTGGCCTCATCGATGAGACTATTCAGGTGTTGAACAGGTATTGTTACCTAAGCCTTTCGGGTTTTGAGTTCCACCTGGCACATTATCCTGCCGGGAGCTTTTATAAAAGGCATTTGGATCAATTCAAATCACGGAGCAACCGCATGATCTCTATGATCATCTATCTCAATGAAGGCTGGAAGCCCGGTAATGGTGGCGAATTGAAGGTCTATCAGGACAAAGGAGACAAAATTGTAGAGCCGATAGCCAAACGCTGTGTACTTTTCAAAAGCGACACCGTACCTCATGAAGTATTGAAGACTCAGGTCAGCCGATACAGTCTCACGGGCTGGTTGTTGTACTTGCCCTCGGGTGTTGGTAGTATTCTGGGATAAATCCAGGGTTTCATCAGTGGATCGGTGGCTGCCCATTCCTGTAGAATATCAGGGCAATTACCCCAGCGATTTCACTTCCTCGATCAGGCCCTGGATAGATTTTTTGGCGTCTCCAAACAACATTTTAGTCTTCTCATGGAAGAATAGTGGGTTTTCAATCCCGGAATAGCCTGTATTCATGCTTCTTTTAAGAACTACCACCGATTTTGATTGCAGGATTTCAAGGATTGGCATCCCGTAAATAGGGCTGGAAGGATCATCCAGTGCAGCAGGGTTGACCACATCATTGGCACCTACTACGAGTGTGATATCAGTTTCTTTGAGCAGGTCATTGGCTTCCTCCAGGTCTAACAGTTTAGGGTAGGGGACATCAGCTTCAGCCAGCAATACGTTCATGTGACCAGGCATACGCCCTGCCACGGGATGAATGGCGTAATTGACGCTTACACCATGTTCTGAAAGGATGTTGTCCAATTCTTTACAGGCTTTCTGTGCCTGGGCAACAGCCATTCCATATCCCGGTACAATCATCACCTGGCTGGCATATCTCATAAGGATGGCCACATCATTGGTTGTAGCTTCAACGATGGTCTTGTCACCTCCATCAGTTTTAGCAGCAGCCACACCACCAAAGCCACCGATCACCACATTCAACAGTGACCTGTTCATGGCCTGACACATGAGGATGGTGAGGATGGTACCTGACGAGCCCACGAGTATTCCACCAATGATCATGGGTTCGTTACCATATACAATACCCGCCAATGCTGCTGCTACTCCCGTAAAAGCATTCAACAGGGAGATGACCACCGGCATATCTGCTCCGCCAATGGGTTGTACAAAAGTGATCCCATAGATCAATGAGACTATTAGGATCATGAGTGGCAGTGTAAATGTCGCATCCGGGCTGAATACCCTATACGCGGTCAGTCCTATTATCAGAACCAGCAAAGCGATATTGAGCACTCCTGTAAAAGGAATATATACGTCCCTGATCTTACCAGCCAGCTTGCCGTAAGCAATAAGACTTCCTGTAAAGGCTACAGCCCCTACAAACATGGCAAGTAAGGTGGTGAGATGTGTACCCATGGAAGCACCAATATCGGTAGCACCTGACGCCATGAGTTTTTGATAGTTATATAATTCGATCAGGGAGATGGAAACAGCACAGGCACCACCAAGACCATTGAATAGTGAAACCAACTCGGGCATGGCAGTCATCTGAACTTTGCTGGCCATGATCAAACCGATGATCGTACCAGTCACCATTGCAACGGTAATGACTGTGTAGTTGTTGCCACCACTTTCGATAGGGCTGAGGATGGTAGCCACAATGGCTAATCCCATTCCTACCGCCGCAAGAAGATTACCTGAGCGTGCAGTGGCAGGACTGCTCAGTCTGCGTAGACCTACAATCAGTAGGGTGACAGCAATAAGGTAGGATAGGTTGACGATAGCCTCCATTTGGATATACTATGAATTTGATGATTTTATTTTTTTCTGAACATATCAAGCATACGGTTGGTGACAGCATGCCCACCCACTACATTGATCATTCCCAGGACGATACCAATAAATCCCAATCCCAATGATAAGTAGTCATCAGGTGCGGATTGTCTCACCAGCAAAATGGCTCCAATAGTTACAATTCCGCTGATGGCATTGGCACCTGACATTAACGGCGTGTGTAACACGGTGGGGACTTTAGAGATGAGTTCAAAACCCAGGTACGTTGCCATCAATAGCATGTACAGGGTAATGGGGTTTTGCTCAATAAATGAAAGTATTGCTTCCATTGGGGTTTAATTAATTGTTTGCTGAAACCAGTTCAGATTGATTTAATAAGGTTTTCTTTACGATTTCGTGATCCATCGGCAATTTGTCAATGCCTTCTTTGAATAAGAACTTGGTGAAATTGTAGAGGTTGGTACTGTACAATCTACTGGCTTCTTTGGGTGCCGATTCGTAGAGTTTTGAGTTTCCGATAATCATGACATCCTCTACCCAGACCACTTTTCCCTCTTCTGAGAATTCACAGTTGCCACCGGAAGCGCTGGCCAGGTCAATGATGACCGAGCCTGATTTCATCGATTCAACCGTGCGTTTTTCTATTAATAAAGGGGCTTTTTTGCCTGGAATATTTGCGGTGGTAATAACAATGTCGGCATTCAAAGCCCTTTCATGGATAAGCTGCTTTTGTTTTTTGATATACTCATCCGATTGCTGGACGGCATATCCACCTGCTCCGGTATCTTCTTTACTTCCCTCAACTTCGATGAACCTGGCGCCCAGACTCTGTACTTCTTCCTTTACAGCAGACCTTACATCAAAGGCCTCCACTACCGCACCTAACCTACGGGCAGTGGCGATGGCTTGCAAGCCGGCAACTCCAGCTCCCAGCACAAGCACTTTGGCAGGAGGGACTGTGCCAGCCGCCGTAGACATCATGGGGAAATAACCTGCATATTTTTCTGCGGCCAGGACCACCGCTTTATATCCTGAGAGTGAAGCCAGTGATGAAAGGATATCCATTGACTGCGCAATGGAGGACCGTGGCACCATGTCAAGACTAAAGAATTTTCTTCGTTCCGACTGAAGTGATTTGACAAACTCGGTATTGACCAAAGGATTAAATCTTCCTATGATAATGGCATCCTCTTTTGCCTGCTTTATTTGATCCGCGTCAATAGTGGAATCTGTCAGTATGATGTCAGCAGATTTGAGGATGTCACTGGTCGAATGGATGCTGACCCCTACTTCAAAATAGGCAATATCCGGGAAATGTGCTTGCACCCCACAATCCTCTTCCATCATCACCTTGTAGTCATGCTTGACATATTTTTTACCTATTTCAGGTACAAGGGGAGCAATGGGGCTATTTGAAGATCTTAATATACCGACAACCATAATATTTGAATTCGATGCAATATTAATGAATACAAACTTCTTTGGTTTAAAATAATGATGGGAGTCCAAAAGACCGGGTATCAAAATAGAAGAAATGGTCGATTTTTTGATTAGCTTCATCCTCAGTAATCACCCCTGAATATGTGTCGATTTACATTCTATATGGGTAAACCAATTGTATTGAGTTCACTCATTACTGAGCCAAAACATTCCCTTATCCGACAAAGCTTTGCTGCCAAAGAGCGTGAAGAACCCCTAAATGGTGATGGATTTGGGCTGGCATGGTATAATCATGAGTTATCTATGGAGCCGGCTTTATTCAAGTCGGTATCTCCGGCCTGGAGCAACAACAACCTGATGGAGATTTGTCGAATCGTTCAGACAACCTGCATATTGGCACATGTACGTGCTGCCACACAAAGTCTGATCGTTTCAGAATCAAACTGTCATCCCTTTAAATGGAAGCAATTTACATTTATGCACAATGGTGATGTGGGAGGGTTTAGCGCCATAAAAAGGGCACTTTTGAGCTCCCTGTCAGACGAAGCATTCAACCACATCAAGGGGACTACAGATTCTGAGCATTTCTTTGCCGTACTCATAGATGAGTTGAATCAACTCTCGAACCTGGAGCCGCATGATCGGATGGCAACCGGGATGATGAGGTCAATCAAGCGGGTATGTAACTTGATTGATGAGCATGCACCCGGCGCCCATTCTTATCTGAATTTTGTGGTCACGGATGGACGCCTCGCATTGGCTGTTCGGTTTACCACAGATGTGGTGGAACATGCCGATTCCCTCTATATCAACATTGGAAAAAGTTACCACTGTGAAGATGGTGTGTGTCATATGACCGAGCCGGGTGAGTCTAAAAAATCTGTAATTATCAGTTCGGAACCTCTGAGCAAAGATCCCGGGTGGGAAAAGATCCCAGTCAATTCAATGATCCTGGTAAATGAAGGCAAAGTGCTGGATCGAATGGATATCAACTACAGGTAGTTTTCGAATTAATAATCATCATAATTAATCTTGGCACACCTTTTGTATTTATCCCCAATGAAAGCGAACAGTAAGTGATAACCATCAAAGAGACGCTTTGAGTTATCACACAAACAGCTGAGCGTTTTTTTCATAGTATGGGTTTTTGAGATCCCTCGACGTTAGGTTAGGTTGGTTACATAGAGGGTGAAAACGTTCCGGTGAAAGCTGGAACGTTTTTTTTATTTTCTGCGCCGTTTTGGTGGTGTGACCCAAAATATCTTACTTTATTAAAAACAATAATCTAAGAATATGCAAAAGTTAATTATAACAGGAATTTTGGCCATTGCAATGGTTTCAGCTAACGCGCAGGCCAAGTTTGAATTGGGATTGAAAGGAGGACTAAACCTTGCAAATCTTTCGACGGATGTGGATGCTTCGTATGAATCGAGGACAGGTTACCACATTGGTGCCTACACTTTGATCAAAGCGGCTAATATTGGCGTTCAACCGGAATTGTTGTTTTCTACTCAGGGAAGTGATTATACCCAATTTGGCCAGGATCTAAAATCAGAACTTAAGTACTTTACCATTCCGGTTATGCTTAAGTATTACTTTCCTTTAGGCTTAAACCTTCAACTAGGTCCACAATTTGGATTCCTGGTAAATGCGCAAGGTGATATCGTCACTGAAGATGGCAACCAGCAAATCACAGTGCAATCAGGTCAGGATATTGCCAATCAATTCAAGGATTCGGATATCAGTGCGGTATTGGGAGCTGGTTGGGATCTTCCATTTGGACTCAATATTGCAGCACGTTATTTAATTGGTATCAATGACATCAGTGAAGGCGATGATGATAGCAAAAACCGGGTATTCCAGGTATCTGTAGGATTCAGATTGTTTAAGGTCGGGAAGTAGAAATTAAAAAAAGATCAATAAAGAAAAGCCATTGGTAACCCCGATGGCTTTTTTGTGCTTCACGAATTGTTTTCCTCAACGATCTCAATCAACTGGCAGCATGCAACATCATATAGTTTTTGCACAGTTCCTGAGCCAGCCCAGGTAATCCTGATTTCTTTAATGACTTCAGCCTTTCCCAGGCCAATTTCAGCCCTGAAAGGGGATGCTCCAAAACTACCACCGGAATTGATATCTCTAAAGATTTTTCGCTCCTGGCCATTTGCCTCCAAAGAGATGGCCATTCGGCTACCAACACCCATGCTGTTTGATTGAATGCCCACCAGGCTGATGGTGATCCAGTTATTCTCATCCTGATATGGATTCTCGAAAAGTGCATTGTAGAAAAAATCTCCCTGATATCCACCACCCATTACAGTATATACATCCTGATCTCCATCATTGTCCAGATCTCCAAATGAAATGGCATGGCCTTTCTGTAGGTGACCAAAACCACCAGCCTCGGTCACATCCTGAAATACTAGCCCTTCAGCATTTCTAAACATCCTGTTGGGTATTACAGATTCATAGCCCATATCTCCGGTGCCGAGATAAAGATCGAGCCAGCCGTCATTATCCAGGTCACCAAAATTAGCCCCCATGGCAAACAGGATTTTATCGAGGCTGACATGGTCACTCACATTGCTGAATTGGCCGTTTCCAAGATTTCTGTAAAGTGTTCCGGTTTGAGCGGTATGATTGAAACCAAGGTATTCGTTGGTAATGTCATGGGTGATGTTTTGATGTGGGTCATGGTTGTATCCGGCAGCAAAAATGTCGAGCCAACCGTCGTTGTCGTAGTCCCAGAACCAGGTGGGGAAAGTAGGGATGGGCTCTTTTAAACCTGAATTTTTGGAAACGTCTTCGAATTGAGGAATTCCATTTTTATCTATTCCGGTGTTTCTAAATAGCTTATTGCTTGTATTTGTCGGACGCAGGATCGAAACATAAATATCCATTAGCTGATCATTGTTGTAATCACCCGATGTCACCCCTTTAATGAAATAGAAATTCTCATTATCACTCACTTGAAGTCCCGCTTCGGCAGCCACATTCTTAAAAGTGCCATCCTGATTATTGATGAATAACTCGCAAGGGTGAATGCTGCCTTCAGTGCTTTCATTTCCAATAAAAACATCCAACCAACCGTCATTATTGAAGTCACTCCAGGTAGCCGTTTGGGTTGGATGAAAAGAGAGAAGCCCAGACTCAATGGTAACATCACTGAAGGTTCCATCGGTATTGTTTCTGAGGAGGGTGTTGGGGTGTTCTCCAATCCCTTCCAGCCAGGCCCCTCGTAAAATAAAGATATCAGGATACCCATCGTTGTTATAGTCTGTTTGTAAAAGATTAAGACCGCCTCGATGGGCATTTATTCCGGATACGTCTGAATAATCTTCAAATGTCCCATCTCCCTTGTTTACAAAATATTTGAGTGGATGATCCGGAAACCAGCTGCTGCAAACAATATCAAGGTATCCGTCTTTGTTAAAGTCTTCCAGTATGCTCCCGCCCGCTAAATTATTGACTGCAACACCAGACGAGCTGGCTATGTCTGAAAAGCGCTTTAAGGGATAATCAGATTTAAAAACTGTATCTGGGATCAACCATCGGGGTGGCACACCTTCCGGATATTCTCCCAGGGTCATATAGCTTAGGTTGAGCATCCACCGGGCTTCTGTATTGAAGGGCTCATTTTCGAGTATTTGGCTGTAGGATCTTACAGCTCCTTTCGAACCTGACGTCTGATGATGAATGGCTGATGGTGCAATGGGAATGATACAAGAGGCAGAACTATGGTCATGAACACAATTTTGAATCTCTCCGTGCCGGAAGTAAGAGATGGCCAGGTAGTCATCCAAAGAGGCTTCCTCAAAGCTGCTAAGCCCATTGACTCCCATTGTGCTTTGACTTTGTTCTACGAGTGCTTGAAACATGCGAATGGCCGCTTCGGTATCCCCTGAAAATAACAATTCTTTGGCTTTGTTATAGGCGTAGATATTTTTTTGTAAGGGATTGGATTGTTGCCATAAACTGTCAAAATACTTGATCCTTGGCTCACTGGCATAGCTATTTTCAGAGACAAAGAAAGTTTCCCTTGCAATGTCCTCCATGATTTTAGCAGTATCCTCCTGATGATGACTACAAGCAACAGTAGTAAAAATGAGGAAGAGTAGTAGGGGTTTTTTCGTCATCATTGTGAAATTGACTTGGATCGCACATAAGATATATTAAACCCGGAATATGCATCAGAAAATCTATTACGTGCTTAAAAACCTGCAAATCAGTCGCTTTGCTAAGTTTTTTGATTTCACCATAGCGGTGCTAGGCTAAAACCAATAAAACCCCCTGATTTATTGGTTTTTAAACCCTCATCACGAAGTTCTAATGCATATTCCGGGTTAAAAAAACTCCCGCTTAATCAAAAGCGAGAGTTTCCACTATTCAATCCAATTTATTGATGATGATTACCAGTTAGGATTTTGGTCAGCACTTTCCAATGACCTGTTATTATCAATTTCAACTACAGGTAATGGCAGAAGATCATGTTTAGCCTGAAATCTATCTGCCAATGGATCTCCACCAGGAAAGCGAGTGGCATTGGACATGAATCCCTGCCTTCTCCACCTTCTAAGGTCTCTGTTTCGAATTTGTTCGGAACCAAATTCAACTTGCCTTTCATGCACGATAGCAGCAAAGATTTCATCTTTCGTTCCTGTGGGATAGGCACCTGTGGGATAGTTAGCCATGCCAACATCCGTTCTGTTTCTTGTCATATTGAGATAGGTCACAGCAGGCCCCGGATTGTCCAGCTCATTCTCAGCCTCTGCCAGCATGAGTAATACATCAGCATACCTTATCACCCTGAAGTTGATATCTGATCTGCTATTGTCACTAGGCTCCTTATACAGCCAGGAATATTTCTGCCAACTGATGCCAGGATTATTGCCCTGGATATCATCGGCTACCAGCTCAGTGGTTCCATTATTATAAAACTCACCAATCTCCCAGAAGCTATACCCATATCTCGGGTCACCTGCTTCAAAAGCATTGATAAATGCAAAAGATGGGATCACGTTTCTCCACGCTGTAGCACTGTACTCTTGACTTCGGAAGGTGATCTCGGCAGTTCCGGTACCATCACCATTCCAGGCTCCACCCGTACCATGATTCAAAGAAAACTGTACCTCCAGGATAGACTCTGAATTGTTTTCGTTTTCAGCTTCAAAATTATCCAACCATCGATCTACAAGGCTGTATTCATTGGAAGCAACAACTTTATTTAGTTCAGTTCTGGCCTCGGCATAGTCACCACGAAACATGTGTATTTTTCCCTTCAGGGCCTGTGCTGCGCCTTTTGTCGCTCTCCCCATGTCTGAGGCGCTATAGGCTGACTTAAGCGGAAGATCCCGCTCAGCAATATCCAGATCTGCAAAGATCAGGGTATAAACAGCATCTTCCGTAGCTCTTGGCTCACCACCTGGGGTAGTAGAAGGTTCTGTATAAATAGGTACACCTCCCCACAAGCTCACTAACTCAAAGTATGCCCAGGCTCTCATAAAATGTGCTTCAGCAATTAATCTGGACCTCAAAGCTTCTGTGATTCCTTCAGCACCGGGTAGAGATTGAATGGCGAAATTGGCTCTTAGTACAATTCTGTACCACCCTCTCCATACATCATTTGTTAACTTATTTGTTGCATCAAAGGTGTG
This sequence comes from Cyclobacteriaceae bacterium, assembly GCA_965228595.1. GTDB lineage: Bacteria > Bacteroidota > Bacteroidia > Cytophagales > Cyclobacteriaceae > UBA7330. Next base: position 4,697,598 of record OZ245828.1, read on the forward strand.
GAGCAGGATCTGCGCTCTGGCCGTTTCCAACTGACCACCTCCCGATTGGTTGTCATCAGACAACAGATCGTGGAGGAAGAAGTATTCCCTGTTATATAAGTTATTTGCTTGTAAACCAGCATAGATAGCGTTGACTGATGAAATAGCCTGCTGCTCGGTTTGGAAAAAACTTTCCGGTGTTAATGAATTTGGATTCTGCACATTGAGTGACTCATCACATGCGAAGACTAATCCAACCATTATAAGCGTTAAAAAGATAAATTTTTTCATGCTTATGATATTTTTAATGAATTATAATTTAATCTGAATACCTCCGATAAATGTCCGTGGCTGAGGATATTGTCCAAAGTCAACTCCGGTAGTCAGAGAGGCATCCAGACCCTGTCTTACACCAATTTCGGGGTCATATCCTGTATAATCAGTAATGGTGAACAGGTTTTGTGATCCAAAATAGATTCTTACATTTTGTAAGTAATCCGTATTTCCGAAAATGGATTGTGGTAGTGTGTACCCGATTGTGAGGTTTTTCAACCTGAGGTAGTCACCTTTCTCAATGTATCTGTCAGATACTCTGGCATTCAATGCCGGATCTCCGTTTCGGGCGATGGGTACATCGGTATTATCACCCTCTTGCTGCCATCGATCGAGCACAGCTGCACCGGCATTGAAAAGACGCGTCATCCCTTCCAGATCATAGATATTGGTATTAAATATTTCATTACCAGCAACTCCCTGGAAGAAAGCATTCAAATCAAATCCCTTGTAGTCAGCCGAAAGTGTGAAGCCATAAGTAAGATCAGGGATATAACTGCCTATTCTCACACGATCTTCCTCGTTGATTTCACCATCACCATTATTGTCCTTAAATCGGATATCGCCAGGGATCGCCTGGGGTTGGGTAGCATAATTGTCAATTTCAGTCTGATTCTGGAAAAGTCCATCCGTTTCATATCCATAAAAAGAAGCAATAGGAAATCCTTGCTGAGTGATTGTAAGCGGCAACCCTTCAAAGGCTGGACCGAAAATGCTTTCATCCGGATTGTTCAAGACAGTTACTTTATTTTTGACTGTTGAGAAATTTCCATTGAATCCTAACCTGAGATCCCCAATATTTTGTGTGTATCCCAAAATGAATTCAAAGCCTTTGTTTTCAACAGATCCTACATTGTCTACCGGATCTTCATCAAATCCCTGTGAAGGCGGAATCGGCACACTGATGATCATATCTTCAGTAGTATTGATGAAATAATCAGCAGCTAAGGTTAAACGGCCATCAAAAAAAGCAGCGTCAAAACCTATATTTGTCATTACAGTTGTTTCCCATCCCAATTTAGCGTTGGTTAATGCCCTCAAAGTATTGCCGGGTTGCAATCCCTGGTCATTAAAATCGATGAACACATTACCGTAAATAGTAGGTATGTACCTATAGTCTTCGATGTTAAGATTACCCGTTTCACCATAGCTACCACGGATTTTTAAGTCATCAATGAAGGAAACACCATCCAGAAACGATTCTTCACTAACTCTCCATCCCGCAGAAAAGGAAGGGAAAATACCAACTCTCACATCTGAGGAGAATCTCGTAGACAAGTCTCTTCTGATTGATGCACTGAATAGGTATTTCTCTTTGAAATCATAAGTCAACCGACCAATCATTGACTGGATCTCAAAATAAGACCGGTTTCCACTTACCTGAGGCTCCAGGGCCTGATCCAACGCACGTACCTTGTCAGTGACATCATTGGTGCCGCTCGAACCTATATTGTCAGAGCGGTTTATTTGTCGTTCAAATACTCCAATAGCACTTATGGTATGGTCACCAAAGGTTTTGTTATAGCTTAACTGAAAGTTTGAAATATTCCCGATAAAAGCATTTCTGTTTTCTGCAATGATTGCTCTGTCATTTCTTTGAAAGGATCCAGCATCATAGATAGGGGTGAAGTCTGAATTTCTGTTATAATTCATATCGACCCCAAACATGGTTCTGAAGTTGAGCCCATCGAGGATTTTTATCTCAGCATAGATATTTCCAAATGTCCGTAGATTCTTCAGATAAAGCTGCTTGAGTGTAGCATTAAGTACAGGGTTTTCCGGATCTGTTCCATCCTGAGTATCGGGAGCTCTGAATCCTCCTGGTCTTGAAGCATCGAACACCGGGATATATGGAGTCATCTTAATCATATGTTCTATCTGAGACCTGCCACCTGATAATCGATCATCTCTTCTCGAAACATTAGCTATAGTGAGCACTTCCCCTATTTTTATCCGGTCATTGATCTTGTATTCAGAGTTGGCTCTGAAGGAAATTCTCTCGAAGTTTGATCCAAGCATGATCCCATCCTGCCAGAAATAGCCTCCCCCAATAAGGTAAGTTGCACTTTCATTTCCCCCACTCACGGTAATGTTATTGTCACTGATCTGTCCAGTCTTAAACATCGCATCCTGCCAATCTGTGTCCACACCTGCAAATTCTCCCAAATTACTGTGTCGGGGAGGAAGGGCCTCTCCGGCATTGGTAAACAGGTCATTTGCATAATCCAGGTATTGCTGGGTATTTAAAAGATCCAATTGCTTCCAGGCAGACTGAACACCCATATAAGAATCAATTGAGACCTGAGGTTTTCCAATCTGACCTTTCTTGGTAGTGATTAGAATTACACCATTACCACCTCGCGAACCATATATTGCTGCTGTGGAAGCATCTTTTAACACTTCAATAGACTCGATGTCATTGGGGTTAATGGAATTGAGGTCACCACCAGGTACTCCATCAATGACAATTAAAGGATTGTTATTGTTGATAGTACCAATACCACGTATTCTGATCAGGGGCTCTTCACCCGGCTCTCCGACATTGGTGATATTTACACCTGCAGCCTGTCCCTGGATGGCCTGTGCTGTATTTCCAACAATTTGCCGATCAATGTCAGCAGCTGATACAGATGCAACGGCACCTGTAACCTTAGCTCTTTCCTGGGTACCATAACCAATAACTACAACCTCAGAAAGCGCTTTTACATCCAATTGTAATCCAACATCGATCACTGATCTTCCGTTGATTGGAATCTCCTGAGTTAAATACCCAACGAAATCAACAACCAATACAGCTTCTTCACTCGATACAGTCAGGGAATAGGCGCCATCTATATTTGAGATAGTCCCATTAGAGGTTCCTTTTTCCAGAATAGTCGCCCCGGGTAATGGGCTATTGTTCTCATCGTTGATGACCCCTGATATATTTACCTGAATCCCTTCGAATTGCTCAGATACTTTACTGTCAAAAAAACCCGATTTCCGGACAATGATATTGTCGTTTTTCCGAAGAAATTCCAGTCGGGTTTTTTGGGAAACATCTTTGAGGATGTATGCCAGCGATTTGTTTTGCTGATCAATGCTAAGCCTCTCTTTGTGGAGATCTTTTTTGTCATAAACAAACTCGAATCCGGTCTGTTTCCCGATCTCTTTCAAAACTTTCTCAATTGAGTTATCTTCAATTTCAATGGAGAGATAGATGTCTTCAATGCTAGCTGTAATCTGTCCATTAGCTACTTCTGCTGAAGTCAGTGACAGCAAAATGAAGTTTGTAATGAATAGAAATAGGGCTAACCTAGACATTTTTAATAATTGCCTTCGTAAATTTGATTTCATATTATTTCTATGTTTGGTAAGTAATTATCAAGCAGGGTCTTGGTCCACATCGACTGTCCAGGAAGAACGTGGATTCAAGGCCTTTTTATGATTATTCAAGGGTGTTTAATTCATAGATCTTTCGATTTTAGTTTAAGGGTTTTATTATCTAATGTATACTCTATCCCTGAAGCATAGGCAATGGCATCCATCACGTATTCCAGGCTTTTATGCTTAAACTTTCCAGTGAATTGGTGCTTTGCTTTGATTTCACTTAAAGAAACTTCCACACCATACCAGTTTTCCAGCTTTGTCTTGAGAGAATGAACCGATTCTTTATTCAGAACAAGGATCCCGTCCTTCCAGGCAAGATCACTGTCATAGTCCATCGGGCTTTTCGTAATTATGGCATTCGTTTGATCTACTGTTAGTTTTTGATTGGGTGTTAAAATTTCAGAAACAGTATGTGATGAATCTTCAACAAGGACTTTTCCTGTAACCAGAACAATGTTTAGCAGATGATCTTTTTCATTGCTCTCAACACTGAAGGATGTACCTAAAACCTTCGTATAGATCTCAGTCCCGGTTTGTACATAAAATGGTTTGGCAGGATCTTCTTCCACTTCCAAAAAGGCTTTCCCCTCCAGCCAAATTTCTCGTTTGTTTCCGCAAAACTTGCTCGGATAGCGCAGTTTGCTATCGGCAGCAAGTTTTATCACAGACCCATCAGGAAGTTTAATGGTGGAAGACCTTCCTTTGGGATTTTCTTTTTCAAGCACCTCGATGCATTCATCAGATAAGGTGGTGTCTGGTGCTGAATGATAGAAAAGGTATATAAAAAGGCCGGAGACAATGGCCAAGACAGCAGCAACTCTATAAAACCACGATAATTTATAATTTGTCGATTTTGCTTCTGATCTTGAACTTCTCGTCCCTTCCAAAATTTTAGAAAATACCTGATCCTTTTCAATTTCAGTAGATGTAAGTCTGTTTGTTTTAGGCGTGGTGGATAGTAAGATTTCTCTTGATGCCTGGACTGATTCTCTTATCGCCGGGTGAAATTCAAGCAGTGATTGCCAGTAGGAGTTAGACGCTTCAGTGGGAAATAGTACCCAGTTTTTAAAATCCTCGTCAGTTAAAAAATCCTCTACGGAATAATCTTTATACTTCATCATCTCAGGGTCTCACTTATATAATGTAAGTAAGCCTTAAAATGACATCGGAATTTACTGGAAAAATTAAAATAATTTCCTTAGTGCTTTTTTTGTTCTGAGATTTTCTGAGGCTTTAAGGGAGGAAATAGCCTTGTAAATAAGGTTCCTGGAAGCTTTGACGGACCCAAGTTTCATAATGCTTGTGAGCTCCAGGTAGCTGAATCCTTCAAAATAAAAATAGTAAATGGCTTCTTTCTGGCGCCTGGATAGTTGGTTGATCTCCTGGGCGAGCATGTTTTTTATTTCAAGATCTAGCTGATTGTTTATCAGGATGGTCTCATGAGAAGCTACAAAATCAAGCTGGAATGAATTTGTAAATGTTTGAAAAGAGAAACGGTTGATTTTTTTGACCAGGTACCCAAGCTTCCACTTGAGGCTCCTGAACAGATAGAATTTGATGTGGTCTGTGTCCGACAAATTCTCACCACTCTTTCGCAGGTCTATAAACAAATCCTGGATGCTGTCCTTTACCAGTTCTTTATCCCTACAGAATAGAAACCCGTAGTTTAGCAGATCATCATAATAAGTATCATAAATGTACTTGAATGATCTTTCGTGACCTTTTTTGAAGTAATCCCATAGCATCCTATCATCAATTGACGACAGATCGGTCGATGAGTTGACCTGCTCAATTGGGTACGACTTGTTGTGAGTGTCTTGCTGATCGGATAAACCCAATATTTACATATTTATTAAAATGCCTTATAAATATGCGATCTTATTTTCTAATTAGCAATTCACAGGGGTCTATTTGTGAATAAAATAATTACACATAGTGTAGAAATGCTTACAGGTATTTTTGAGAAGGCAAAAAAAATACCGATCGAGGAAATCGACCGGTATTTTTTATGTGAGTTATTTCTTATTAGCAATACTCATCAAAAACATCCAGCAGGTGATTGGCGATCAGCTGAGCTGGTCTGCCTTCGATGTGGTGTCTTTCTACGAAGTGAGCCAATTCACCATCTTTGAAAAGTGCGATGGATGGAGATGACGGAGGGTAAGGAAGTGTGTATTCTCTTACTTTTTCCGTAGCTTCCTTGTCAAAACCGGCAAATACGGTTGCCAGATGATCAGGCTTCTTCTCGCTGTTTTGCAAAGCCATTATCACGCCTGGTCTTGCAGCTCCGGCTGCGCAACCACACACTGAATTGATCACGATCAGGGTAGTTCCTTTGTGGTGTTTCAGATGATTGTCGACGTCTTCAGATGTTATGAATTCTTCGAACCCATGCTCAGTGAGTTCGCTTTTCATTGGTACAACTAATTCTTCAGGATACATTTTATTTCTATTACGTTTATTTCAAATATTTTACATAAATCCTAATTCCAGCTTGGCTGTTTCGGACATCATTTCAGTAGTATACGGAGGATCGAAAGTGAGTTCTATTACCACGTCATTTATGCCCTCAATTTCCCTGATCCGCATCTCCGCATCAGATGGAATCGATTCCGCTGCAGGGCAGGAGGGAGACGTCAATGTCATGAGTACGTGCACATTATTTACCGGGTAGATATTGATTTCATAAATCAATCCAAGCTCATAGATATCCACAGGGATCTCAGGATCATAAACTTCTTTCAAAGCCCTGATGATCTCTTCTTTCAATTGTAATTCGTCTTTGGCTTTTTTCTCGTCCTCCATTTAGGCTCCCGTTTTTGTTTTTGAACTCAAAGCAAGTGCATAAAGTTTCATTTGCTTGATCATCGCCGCAAATCCATTGGATCTTTGCGTACCAATAAATCTGTTCATTCCGATTTTCTCAGGAAAATAAATATCATGTTCCATGATCGTTTCCGGAGATTCACCATCCAACACCCTGACCAATAAGCTTACCAGTCCTTTGGTAATGGCTGTATTGCTATCAGCGTCAAATTTCACCTTATCATTCTCCAGGTAGGCATGCATCCATACTTTGGATTGGCATCCCTTTACGATATAGTCATCATTCCTGTACTGGTCATCGAGCTCAGGTAATGAATCACCAAGCTCCATGATGTAGTTGATGGTCATCTCCATGTCCCCGTCAAGGACTGAAAATTCGTCGATAATTTCTTCCTGCTTTTCTTCGATTGACATCAATTACTTTTTGAACTTCTTTACAATGTCTTTTAAAGCTGCAGCAAAGGTATCAAGTTCATCTGTAGTATTATAAATAGCCATAGATGCTCGAACAGTTCCTTCAATTTTAAACCAGTCCATCAGTGGCTGCGTACAGTGATGTCCTGTCCTAACTGCAATGCCTTTAGCGTCAAGCCACATCCCGATATCAAAGGGGTGAATGCCCTCGATATTGAAGGAAAACACGCTTGTCTTTTCCCTGGCTTGTCCATAGGGTGTCATACCCGGAATATCCAGCAATACTTTGTTGGCATGATTGAGGAGTCGCTCTTCATGCTCATGAATGAAAGGGTAGCCTATGGATTCGATGAAGTCGATGGCTGCTTTGAACGCCACTACATCTGCGATATTTGGTGTACCTGCTTCAAACTTATAGGGGATCTCATTGTAAGTAGTTTTCTCAAAGGTGACATCTTTGATCATCTCACCACCACCCTGGTAGGGATCCATAGATTCTAATAACCTTCTTTTGCCATAAAGTACTCCCATACCCGTTGGCCCGTACATCTTATGCGCAGAAAAAGCCAGGAAGTCACAATCGATATCCTGAACATCTATCGGATGATGCGGTGCGGCCTGTGCTGCATCAATCAGCGTAACGGCCCCAACCTCATGAGCCATGGAAATGATCTCTTTTACCGGGTTGACAGTACCCAATGAATTAGAAATGTAATTCACGGCTACCATTTTGGTTTTTTCCGACAGAAGCTTTTGATATGCATCAATGATTAATTCTCCCTTGTCGTTGATGGGAATTACTTTGATGACGGATCCGGTTTGTTCTCTTAATATTTGCCATGGCACAATATTGGAGTGATGCTCCAGGTGAGAGATGATGATCTCATCTCCCGGTTTCAGGAACTTTCGCCCATAAGCCTGAGCTACCAGATTAATGCCTTCGGTAGTTCCCTTGGTAAATATAATTTCCTCTACCTCGTTGGAATTCACAAATCGGGAAGTTGCCTTCCTGGTGTTCTCATAAGCACTGGTGGCTCTTTCGGCGAGGGTATGAATGCCTCGATGAATGTTGGCATTGTCGTGCTCATAATAGTAGGAGAGGGCATCAAGCACTGATTTCGGCTTTTGCGCCGTGGCTGCATTGTCAAAATAGATCAATGGCTTACCATTCACCTCCTGGTGTAATACCGGAAATTCCTTTCTTATCTGTTCAACCGATGTAGATACTGCGGTACTCAAACGCCTAACTTATTTAGTATTAGATTTTCAACTTCTGTACGGATGTGTTCATCCTGCACTTCCTGAACAGTCTCTGATGCAAAAGCGTTCAGCATCAGGGCTTTTGCCTGTTGTTTGGCAATTCCCCGGGATCGCAGGTAGAAGATGGCTTCTTCATCTAGCTGTCCGGTTGTGCATCCATGCGAACATTTCACATCGTCTGCCCAGATCTCCAGCTGAGGTTTGGTGTTTACCTTGGCGTCATCAGACAAAATGATATTGTTGTTGGATTGAAAAGCATTGGTTTTTTGCGCCTGAGGCCTCACGTAGATCTTTCCATTGAATACTGCATGTGCTTTTTCATCCACAATACCCTTGTATAACTCATTGCTGAACGAGTTTGGTTTTGTGTGATCTACGCTGGTATAATTATCTACATGCGAGTTTTGATTCAGATGATATAAACCATGCATATGAGTTTCACAATTCTCCGCATCAAGTGCAAGGTATAGGTTGTTGCGGGTCAACGCTGTTTTGAAAGTGAAGGTATTGGTATAAACCCGGCTATCTCGCTCCTGAATACCATAAAAACCTTCGATGGCATAGTCAGCCATCGTCTGGTTCTGTAATTTGGTCCATCTGAGCTCCCCGTTTGCTTTTACATCAACCTCAACAAGGCTGTTCGTCAGGTGATTGGCCTCTCCACTTCTGAAAGTTTTTTCGTAAACCCTCAACCGGCTTCCTGATTCAACCAGGGCGAGCACACGAGGCATGGATATCGCCGATGTTGGAGCATCATTAAAGTGGTAGATGTAAGTAGGGAGGTTATCTTTATTTTTCAGTGAGTGCAAAAATAATCCCTGGCTAAATGTAGCCAGATTCAACCAGGCAAAAGCATCCTGCTTGTCATCAGTCAATGCTCCCAGGTTCTGCTTTAAATCAGCAATATTCTCAAATGATTGACTGTCGATGGTCCCAATAACCAGGTCTGCAGATGAACTCTTGATCTTTGAAAACTCCTGATTGTATAGCCCATTGGTAAATACCAGGTGATTGGCCTCAACATTTGGATAAAACTTATCATGACAGGCTTCCTTCGTCCAGCTGGTGGCGGGTTTAGTGAGCGCTGTAAAATCAAAATTTTTGTCTAATACCCTGGTAATGGGCGTGTATTTGTAGGCTTCAGCCTTTTTTGCAGGCAATCCCAATTTCAGGAATGTCTCTCGTGCTGCCTGTCTCAGTCCACCCAACGGGTCTGTTTCCAGCAACCGGGAATTATGATTGATTAATAGCTCTTCTGTATTTCTATCTACTACTTCCATGATTTAGACAGCTGCAGTTTCTTCTTTGATCCAGTCGTATCCTTTGTCTTCCAACTCAAGTGCAAGCGCTTTGGTACCTGACTTCACAATCCTACCATTTAATAAAACATGCACATAGTCAGGAACGATATAGTTGAGAAGTCTTTGGTAATGGGTAACAACGATGGTAGCAGTATCTTTTGATTTTAAAGTATTTACTCCATCCGCCACAATTTTCAGGGCATCGATATCGAGGCCTGAATCTGTCTCATCCAGAATGGACAAAGCTGGCTCAAGCATCGCCATCTGAAAGATTTCATTTCTTTTCTTTTCTCCTCCTGAAAAGCCTTCGTTAAGGGAGCGGGAAATCAGGGATTGATCAATTTCTACCAGTTTCATCTTTTCCTTCATCAATTTGAGGAATGAAACGGCATCCAGTGGTTTTTCACCTCTTGATTCCCTCACCTGATTCACTGCTGTTTTGAGGAAGTTTGTAGTGGTCACACCTGGGATTTCTACCGGATATTGAAAGGCAAGGAATACACCCTCTCTTGCACGCTCTTCCGGAGCAAGTTCCAGTAGATCAATACCTTTGTAAGTGACGGAACCTTGTGTTACTTCAAACTCTTCTCTTCCCGCCAACACAGAGGCCAACGTGCTCTTTCCGGATCCATTGGGGCCCATAATGGCATGGACCTCTCCTGGATTAATGGTAAGGTTTATTCCTTTTAATATCTCTTTGCCTTCAACTGAGGCATGTAAGTTTTTTATCTCTAACATGTTTTAGAAACGCTCTTTTTCGTAATCTTAAAATAATATTTAATTATCCAACACTTCCTTCAAGTGTCAGGGCCAAAAGCTTTTGAGCTTCTACGGCAAATTCCATCGGCAGCTTATTCATTACTTCTTTGGCAAAGCCGTTAACGATCAATGCGACAGCACTTTCTTCGTCAATTCCTCTTTGCTGGCAATAAAAAATCTGATCCTCACCAATTTTGGATGTGGTGGCTTCGTGTTCTACCTGTGCCGAATTGTTTTCTACATCAATGTAAGGGAAAGTGTGGGCTCCACATTGATCTCCCATTAAGAGAGAATCACACTGAGAGAAGTTTCTGGCATTTTCAGCACGTTTCAGGATGTGTACCTGACCTCGATAGCTATTTTGAGACTTTCCGGCCGAAATTCCTTTCGATACAATCCTGGATCGCGTGTTTTTCCCGATGTGGATCATTTTTGTACCGGTGTCAGCCTGTTGGTGGTTATTGGTTACTGCTACAGAGTAGAACTCTCCGGAACTGTTGTCTCCCTTCAGGATACAGCTCGGATATTTCCAGGTGACAGCAGATCCTGTTTCTACCTGTGTCCAACTGATTTTGGAGTTGTCGCCATCACAAATTCCTCTTTTGGTCACGAAGTTGTAGATACCACCTTTACCGTTCCTGTCGCCAGGATACCAGTTTTGAACTGTTGAATACTTTACTTCTGCATCTTTCGCAGCGAATATCTCTACTACAGCAGCATGCAATTGGTTTTCATCTCTTTGAGGGGCGGTACATCCTTCCAGGTAGCTAACATAAGAAGCATCTTCTGCCACGATGAGTGTCCGCTCAAATTGTCCGGTGTTGGCCGCATTGATTCTGAAGTACGTAGAAAGCTCCATGGGGCATCTTACGCCTTTAGGGATATAACAGAATGACCCATCCGAGAAAACTGCAGAGTTGAGTGCAGCGAAGTAATTGTCATTGTAAGGTACTACCGAACCTAAATATTTTTTCACGAGATCCGGATGTTCTTTCACTGCTTCGCTGAAGCTGCAGAAGATAATTCCCAGTTCGGAAAGTGTTTCTTTAAACGTGGTGGCCACAGATACAGAATCAATGACTGCATCCACAGCAACACCTGTTAATCTCTTTTGCTCCTGAAGTGAAATACCCAATCGCTCAAAGGTTTTGAGTAATTCAGGGTCTACTTCACTTAGGTTTTTAGGATTATTTTTCTGCTTTGGAGCAGAGTAATATCGAATGCCCTGATAATTGATGGCTGGATATTTCACATTTGGCCAGGTAGGCTCAGTCATTTCAGTCCATCTTCGGTAGGCTTTAAGCCTCCACTCCAACAGCCATTCGGGCTCTTCTTTTTTGGTTGAAATAAACCTAACAATGTCCTCATTGATCCCGAGAGGTGCTTCGTCAGCTTCAAAGTCTACCGACCACCCGTGTTCATATTCTTTCGAGGTAAATTCTTCTAATATTTGATCGTCTTTACTCATTCAGATTGTGCTTCTTCTTTGGTAACCCAATTGTACCTAATAAGTTCACGCAAATTTACACTTATTTATACTTAATCTAAATAACAATTAAATAAACCGGCGATTGATTCCCTGAGTATGAGAAAAAACAGTCTTAAGCACGACTATTGACTATTATTCAGTGGCGCAATTTAGCAGTATGAACACGGCGAAACCGAAGGGCTGGCATATCACATAACCGCAATTAGGCTGTTTTTACTCACTTGCAGAAGGTGGGTTGTCCAGGATATGCCCGATGTCCAGGGTGTATAGCTGTCTGCCTTTGCCTTCATGCGTGGCGTCAATAGAAATGATTCGACCATCCCTGCTACTACGGGCATGCAAGTCTACACGGAAAATACCTCCATCAGGTCCGGTGGCATTGAGTCTGGCAAGAGGGACAAATAATTTGGATGGAATATGAAATAGAAAAAGGTGTTGAACTCCTTCAAGTACATAAGTGTCGCCCAGGATCCAGTCGTCATAAGGGGAGGGGAGGATCGTAGGATCGATGTTGGCTTTTACTTCCGCATATTTTTCCACCATTTCACCTGATCCATCGTCATTGAAATACCCAAAATAACGTCCTTCGAAGATGGTGTTATCATCTAGCCATACATGATGGCTGGGGTCGTTGAAGAAATACCTTACATCCTGGCCATCAGCGGAGATGGACCATCCGGAGACATGTCTGTCCGGACTGTCCATATTTCTAAGGAATGCAATGAATCTGGTGCCTGATGGATTCCATCCTTCTCTAAAGAAGTACAGGTTGGTCTCACCATTATATTCATCAGGAAAGGCTATTTCGCGCATTCTTTCCAGACTGATGAGGAAGGTGGTTTCCCCGGTTTCCATGTCCATGCGCTCTATCCCGGATTCAGCTGGCGCTTTGTTGTCTACATATTGGTCGGGAACTCCGTCATAGGAGGTACCCGCATGTCTCATCCGGGCAAAATCATGCGTAAGCGCTGTTTTTCCATCGTCAGTTATATCATAGATGGCTCTTGGTAAGGTCCTGGTTTTGCCCGTCTTGAAGTTGTATGCTCTGCAGACAAATGCAGTCTTATCATCGTTGTGGTCATTCCAAATGATTTCATCTGAATTAGGTCGCCATTGCAACCTGCACCCTTGCTGCCAGTTCCAGGCAGTGGTTTCACCGATTTTGGTCCACTTGTTATTCTCCTTAAGGTCAAAATATCCGATGTCACCAACATCAGACGAGGTCACTTCCCTTTCTTTGAAGTAAACCTTCATGGCGAGCATATATCTTCCGGAGGGATCGAATTGTTGCTCATCATAGAACCAAAATCCGGTGTAGGCAGGATTATCTACTGTCCCGGGGTCGGAAATCCTCACAGGAGTGACATATCTAAAGTCAGTACCAGCTACCAGCTCATCCCAGGTTTTTACGGTGGAATATTCAGGTTTGGTTTTACCGCATGCAGCAATTACAAGTACACTGACGATTATCAGTTTATCAAAATTCATCATTGGGGGGTTAAGTTAAGGGGCAGGAGATATCTCCTTATTTACACCTATATATATAATAGGTCTGGTAATTTAATGGAGAGAAGTAAAACCCACAACGAGAAGTGGGCTAAATTGAATAAACCGAAACCACTTTTCGGTTAGAACTGAAGATGTCTGTTAAGACTTTCCTCGAGGGAGATGAACGTCTCTGTTCTTTCTATTCCATCTACTTTTTGAATCTTATCATGCAGAACATCCTTTAAGTGTCTGGTATCCCGACAATGGATCTTGATGAAGATGTTATAATTACCAGTGGTATAGTGAACCTTTACAATTTCTGGTATGTCCCTGAGTTTTTCCACTACCTGATCGTATAAGGAACTTTTCTGAAGGAAAATCCCCATAAAGCAGGTGACATCAAATCCCAATTTCGAGTAGTCCATTTTCAATGTTGTCCCATTGACAACACCCATCTCTTCAAGCTTTTTCATTCGGACGTGAACGGTACCCCCGGAAACAAAAACCTTTTTAGCAACTTCAGTATATGGGATTTTGGCATCCTCCATCAATAAATTGAGGATTTTTAGGTCTACATTATCAATTTCGTAATTTTTACTCATTTTAAACAGGTGATATTTTTAAATACGCAACAATGACTCTACAATCTTAACTCAGGTATAAATATTTACCAAAAATATTAAAATATTTTTAAAAAATAACTTGTTATGTTACTTTTGAGTCATAATTAGTTCTTTTAATACACTGTAGGGTGATGAAACTGGCAGACATGCCCTCCTATCTCGGGGGTGAAGATAAGGGAGAAATCCCGGTTTTATTCACTATAATTTACTGAAGTATATTATTGTGAATCATCGGGACTAACCGCTTCGTGGAGGTTCGAATCCTTCCCCTACAGCCATCATTTTTGGGTTAATGTTGTTTATTTGAATCTGGTCGTGGTAGGGGTGCTGCGGCCTTTTTCTTTTTACAGTAGACAGAATACAGAAATCAGGAGTCAGGAGGTCTTTGATATATAGATTTCATAAAGAGACTTCATTCTGAACTCCTTATACTACGCTCTCACAAAACCCACAACTTATTTGAATCTGGTCGTGGGGGTGGTTCGACGTATCGACGGTTCGGCGGTCCGATGCTGCGGCCTTTTTCTTTTTTTATACCAGAATACAGAATACAGGAGACAGAATACAGTATGATGATGCCTAAATAAGGTTGACCGGTTTTACTCTTCTGTATTTATCTGAATAATTCACTTTCATTCCATTCTTCTTATTTAAATCCTCCACCTCAAATCATGTTGGCAGTTTTATGCTGATTTCTGATTTTTGAATGTGGACCTCTAAAACTCAAAGGATCTCATAGGCAAATCCATCTTATCAGGTATTCTTTAAATTTTATTATTTGATGCTGAAGAACCAATAGCATGGACCGCGTGTTGTATGCTTACTCTATCCCTAAACATGCATATGATGAATGAGAAAGTATTAAACGTCCTGCTATGGATTGCCCAGCTCTTGCTGACCGGTATGTTTTTTATGGCCGGATACATGAAGGTTTCTACATCAATGGACTTGGCTATTCAGCAAATGCCATGGGCAGCAGACATACCAGAGCTTTTGTTTCGGTTCATTGGTTTTGCTGAGATTGCAGGGGCAATCGGCATATTTCTGCCAGCGCTATTGCGAATTCAACCGAAGTTAACACCCCTTGCTGCTATGGGTTTGATTGCCGTAATGTTTTTAGCTGCTATGTTTCACGTTTCCAGGGGTGAGTATGCCATGCTTGGTACCAATGTGTTTCTGGCTCTGATTGCTTTTTTTGTTTATTGGGGCAGAACCCGAAAATTGCCCATTAAAGCCAGGTGATACCAATCCTTTTCATAAAATTTAAAGAGGGCTCAAATTAGCTGGAATGGCAGCTTCAGCCGACCTTGTAATATTACAATAATCTGATTTACCATTAGATGAAGGATGAGGGGGTTGAAAAAAGCCGGTTAAACTTATATATCCCCTAAGGATTAATGCCGGAAAAAAGTCATATGAGCCAGGTGTTTCTAAACCTTGCCTAACAATTTATTAACCGATTCATTCCGGATGTTTCAATTTTATCTAAAACGATTTAGCCACAGGATATCTCCGTTATACACGTAGTTTGTATCATAATTTTATAATGTACTTGTTCGTGTACGTTCACGAGTGTTAAAAATAAGGATTATTCTTCTTAAATCTCCTCAAAGCATCTAATTTCAAGATGTTAAAAATTCATAAAAAATGCTCTTTTGATGAAAAAGACTCAAATAAGGCTCTATTGGATTGAATGGATTGTAAATATTGAAAAATAGAGCTCTTATTTTTGAATATTTAGAAACGATGAAATTATATTACGATTGGGTTGATTGAGATTACGATTCTATGTCTGTCTAATCTCACTGTATTTGCTGGTAACAATTTAGTATCAGAAATCATACGAAATAGATGTTCCATTTTTATTGGATCACATCTTTTTTTTCAAAAAGTATAGTGGAAAAATACAAATTAAATACGTCGACATGAAGCGAGATACACTAACGGAGAATGAGTGTATTTGTACAAAGACCTTTCGGGCAGCAAATGCCCATTTTATAAATCAATGTTTAACGTAATGTTTTTATTTATGAACCAAAAACTACTTTGGAAATCATTTAGAGCATTGGTGCTGGCAGTAATATTTACTGTGGGTACCATGGATTTGGCTCTAGCAACATCGAATCCACCGGATTCGAATACGGGTACTGATGAACCAGTACAGCGGACAGTTACAGGAAAAGTGACTGGTGATGACGGTGAAGGTATTCCTGGTGTGAACGTAGTGGTGAAAGGAACCACCACTGGGGTGATCACCGATTTCAATGGGGACTATACCTTGAATGTGCCCGCAGGGGAAACTACTTTAGTTTTTAGCTCTGTTGGTTACACAACTATTGAGGAAAACATTGGCAACAGATCTACCATCGATATTGCACTGGCCCAGGACGTTACAGCACTTGAAGAAGTTGTTGTGATTGGATATGGTACTTCTCAAAAGAAAGACCTGACCGGAGCCATTGTCAATGTGCAAGCTGAGCAGATGGAAAAATACAAGCCTACCAGTGTTTCTGAGATTTTGAGAAGTGCGGTACCCGGCCTTCAGGTAGGATATGCTACCAATGCACGGAATGTGCCAGACTTTGAGGTAAGAGCAGATGCATCTATTAAAGCTAACAGTGATGATGAAAGGGATGCAAACAGTCCACTCATCGTATTGGATGGAGTGATTTTCAGAGGAGATCTGGCAGAGATCAATCCTAATACCATTGCAAGTGTTGATGTATTGAAAGATGCAAGTTCTGCTGCGATCTATGGATCACAGGCTACCAATGGTGTAATCATCTTTACCACCAAAAAAGGTCAGCTGGGCAAGCCCCAGATCAATTTCAGCACAAGGCTGGGTTTGGTGACTGGTGCTCGTAGACAAAGAACCTATAAGGGTGGGGATGAAGTATTGAATTGGTTGACAGATATGAACGAAGCGATCACCAGTACCGCCCAAGATCCTGTCTCTAGATTTGACGATTTCTTTACTTTGGATCCATCATTACAAGATGACTGGTTGTCTTTAAATAATCTTCCAGCTGGAACAACAGACCCTAGTGTGATAAATCTTGCACGTGTCAACAATTTTGGTTTCTGGGATCAGGAACTTGAGAACTTCCAAAACGGAGTGACTTATGATTGGCAGGACTTCTTGTTCCATACCGGAATTCGACAAGATTATGATGTGAGTGTTTCAGGAAGGACTGAGCGGGTTTCTTACTACTTCTCTGCTGGATACAGCAATAGAGAATCAGTACAGATTGGTGAAACTTTCGAAACCATCACTTCCAGGTTAAATCTGGATGTGAATCTTGCTGAGTTTCTAAATATAGGTGTAAATGCCCAGTTTACTTTTCAGGATGAAGGACAGGAACCTATCAGTAATGGAGGTTACCGAACCAAATCTCCTTACGACCAACCATGGATCAATGGTTTACCACGAACAGCCGAAAACTTAACAGACCAGTCGGCTGGTTCCAATCAGAGCAACCCTTATCAGGATCCGTGGTGGAACAACAGGCTTTATACCAGATTCATGGTAAACCCTACCATGTTTGCAAAAATCACCCTACCGCTGGGTTTTAGCATCCGACAGGATTTTACTCCAAGATTTGATACCCGTAAGCGGTTTGACTTTGATGGCGCAGGTAATCCACAGAGAGCAGCAGATCGTGCTGAAAGAAGGCACAATGATGCTTTAGAATGGCAATCCAATACCATTCTGAACTGGGATAAGGCATTTGGTGACCATCGATTTTCCGTAACTGGTCTTTACAATACTGAGAAAAATCAAAGTTGGTATACTCAAGCGATTAACCAGAGTTTTTCTCCTACAGCCGCATTGGGTTTTCATGCATTACAACTTGGTTTGAATCCGCAGGTAAGTTCTGATGATGAAGTCAATACCAGAATTGGTATCATGGGTCGTATAAATTACAACTACAGTAATCGCTATAACTTTACTGCATCCATCAGAAGAGATGGCTATTCCAGGTTTGGAGTAGATAACCTTTGGGCCAATTTCCCTGCATTAGCAGCCGGATGGACCATTAGTAATGAAAGTTTCATGCCAACAACTAACTTACTCAGCTACCTGAAATTGAGAGCAAGTTGGGGTGTAAATGGAAACAGCCGTGGACTGGAAGCATACAATGCATATGCTCGACTAAGTAGTGGACTATGGTTGAATTATGACGGTGGTTACCAGGCTACACCTTATACAGCATTGAGCAGGTTTGCCCTTCCCGGTTTATCTTGGGAAAGAACTGCCTCATTCAATGTCGGTATTGATTTTGGTCTGTTTAGTGATCGTTTAAGTGGTACATTAGATATCTATCAGTCGGAGACAACTGATCTGATTCTTGATCAAAAACTTCCTGAAGTTACTGGCTTTAGCTCTGCCAAAAACAATGTGGGTAACCTGAAGAACTCCGGGTTTGATCTGGGCCTGAATTCCAGGAACATAACCACGACAAATCTTGCATGGACTACCAGTTTCAATGTTACTTATGCAGTTAATGAAATCACTTCACTGGGTAATGAACCAAGCGAGCAACCGGATGGATCATTCAAAGAAAATGATGACTTGCAGAATGGATGGTTCATTGGACAGAACAAAGATGTGATATGGGATCTTGAGTCAGATGGAACCTATAAAATCGGACAAGAGGCAGAAGCAACTGCTCTTGATGCATTTGTAGGAGACTTTAAGTTTATTGATCAGAATGGTGATGGTGAGATCGATGTGAATGACCGTGTCTTTCAGGGACTCTCTCAGAACCCATGGTATATTACACTGAGGAATGACGTGGAATTTATGGGCTTTGACCTGGGAGTGGTATTCCTTGGTAAACTGGGATGGAATGGAACATCAGGAGAGCCTTTCAACGAATCTCAGTCGTATATCAAAAACAGAAACTGGTATGTAATTCCTTACTGGACGCCTACAAATCAAATCGACGAAGGCGCAAGGATCAATTCAGTGCGACCATTAGGAGCTGATATCATCTTACCAAGAGATTATGTACGACTTCAAAACCTTTCTTTTGGTTACAGTTTGCCTGGCAATATGTTGGATAATATTGGCTTCAGCCGCGTGAGACTTGCTGTCAATATTGAAAATGTGGCTGTGTTCACGAAGTGGCCAGAGTATCTCGGTGATCCTGAATCTGAAAGAGAAATGCCTAGGAGCTATTCATTTAGTCTCGACTTCTCCTTCTAATGTTAATCAGAATCAAAATTTTAGATTTTAAAAAATTAGAGATGAAAAATAAAAATTTATATAAAGGATTGATCGTCGCCCTGGCAATGATGTTCTCATTTTCTTGTAGCGAAGACTTTTTGATTGAACAACCAAAATCATTCCTAAGTCCTGAGAATACATTTTCGGATGCAGCAGGGTTAGAAACTGCATTGCAAGCAGCATACCGAGGTGTATTCAGACAATGGAACGGTGATACGCGTGAGATGATGTTTAATCACAACATGAGTGATGCCTCAGTTGTGAGTGCCACGGATAAGCAAAATGCTTTTGTGGATCTCAGAACCTATGCAAACCCACAGAATACACGAAATAATGATGCGGGGCGTGCAAGGTCATTTTTCTACGAAAACTACGAACACATAAAGAATTGCAATACTGTAATTGACAATATTGACAGGCCTGAATGGGACGGTGGTGATTCTGATCCTGAAAGAAATCACTTACTGGGTTCAGCGTACTTTCTTCGTGCCTTTTTCTATATGCAGTTGACCATGCAGTTTGGAAATGTTGCATTCCCTTTGACTGTAGTATCAGAGGCCAAACGTGATTTCAAGGTATTCCATATGCAGGGTATCTGGGATCAAATGGTAACAGACCTGGAATTCGCAGAAGAGTGGATGAAGCCTAAAAGCGCGTTACCTGTTGGTGTCGCTCCCAAAGATGCTGCCAGAATTCTATTGGCGAAGTACTATATGCTCAATGAGCGATTTGCTGAGGCCGAAGCTTTGATGGATGATGTGATCGCAGATGGTGAATCTATGTTGTTTACTGATGCAATGATCCCTTCAGGTGTAACTACTGTAAGTGTTGGAAATAACCTGAATCCTAATACCGGTAATCCTTTACCTGGTAGAGATTCTGATGCTCCGGCAGATGCGCAGAACTATTTGCACATGAATGCGGGTGCTCAAAAAACAACGAACCCTGAAGGAATCTGGTTGGCAGTGAATGAGCCACTTGTTTTGGGTAGTCAAGGTAGATCTGCCAGGATTCGTGCCTGGGGACCAAACTTTGTAAGTACCAATCTGGGTGTATGGCTTCCTGGAACAACAACAATTGGTACTGACGTACAACAATCCACAAAGGATGAAGCAGGACGAATGATGAAGAAGTGGGGTAGAGGCCAGGGTTTTGCCCGTCCTACAAATTACTCTCAATATGATGTCTGGAGATGGTCTGACGGATATGTTGACACGTTAGACTATCGTCATAAGGACATCAATTATTTTGAGATGGAGGATGTGCTATATGACAACCCTAGCTTTAATCCTGATGCACCAGGTAATGAGGACCTTGATCCGGAATTGGCCAAATGGTACCTTAAGCCGCTAACATTGTATGATCCGGATACAGGTGATTTGACCTGTTTGGATACCATCAGGTGCTGGCACGGGTATCCTCGATACAAAATGTATGCAGTCAATATCGAACACAGACCAGACAGACAGGATGGTGGAGACCAGGATTTGTATCTGATGAGAATGGCTGAGGTTTATCTTTTAAGGGCTGAGGCCAGAGTATGGCAGGATAAGTTTGCTGAAGCAGCAGATGATTTGAATATTATCCGTAGCAGATCAAATGCACAAAGACTTTACACAACTGGTGATGTGACTACATTGGGTGTTGGAGCTGTATTGGATGAGCGAAACAGAGAATTGTTTGGTGAAGAATATCGCCACGATGAATTGGTTAGGATTTCAGTGATTTTTGCCAAAACAGGTAAAGTAGATTACTTGGGTAATACTTATCCTGATCCTGGAAATAACATAGAGACTTCACTATCAAGTAATAGTTTCTATTATAACAGGGTAATGGATAAGAATACTTTCTTCAGAGATGAAGTGCCTTGGGCCACATTCCCTACAACCAAATACACTATGGATCCTTTCCATATATTTTGGCCAGTATTTCAGGAATATATCGTTGGTAATGTAGGCGCTACGTTAAACCAAACTACTGGTTACCTCGGATCTGAAAATAACATTGAGCCTTTAACTCATCAGGTACAACCAGCTGGTATACCTAATGAAGATCCAATGGCTGTAATTGGTGAATAAGATCAGATTTAAATAAACAACAACCCCTTAAACTTATCTGGCAGCGCATGCTGCCAGATAAGTTTTTTTAGATTGTATGGTACGCTATTTTTTGTTAATTTAACTCATTGATAGGCATCTCATGATTTGTTCGTACCAAAGCGAGTATAAACCCAAAAAATCATTGAGATATTGGTACATAGTGGCCAAAAGATAGTAGTACTTAATAAAAAACCTTAATCAAGAAGTAAACTCAAATTCTAAACATGGAAAAATCTAGAAGATCCTTTATTAAAAAGTCTACCGTTGCTGGATCTGCTGCCTTTGTAGCACCTACTATTGTTTCGTCAAAAGTATTTGGTGCTAATGATCGTATCAATGCAGCGGTATTGGGCGTGAATGGGCGAGGAAAGAATCACATTCAGAGTCTAATGAATCAGGACAATGTGAACGTAGCCGTACTTTGTGATCCGGATATGAATATCCTTAAGGATCGTCAAAAAGATTTTAAAGAAAAATACAAAAAGGACGTTGCCCTGGAGCAGGATTTACGAAGAGTATACGACAACAAAGACATTGACGTAGTAAGTATAGCAGCTCCAAATCACTGGCATGCACTGGCTACTATCTGGGCTTGTCAGGCAGGCAAAGATGTCTACGTAGAAAAACCAGGTTCGCACAACATCTGGGAAGGACGTAAAATGGTAGAAGCTGCGCATAAATACGATCGCATCGTCCAGCATGGCGTTCAGTTGAGAAGTTCCCCTGCAATCCAGGAGGCCATTCAGTTGATGCGTGATGGATACATTGGTAAGGTATACATGGCCAGAGGTCTTGTTTTCCGATGGAGACCATCTATAGGTGATGCAGGTTTCTCTCCTGTTCCAAAAGGTATTGACTATGACCTGTGGACAGGACCAGCACCAAAAAGACCATTCACTAAAAACCTGGTACACTACAACTGGCACTGGCATTGGGATTATGGCAATGGTGATGTAGGTAACCAGGGAATTCATGAAACTGACCTGTGTATGTGGGGACTTGACGTGGGATTACCAAGTCAAATCACTTCTATGGGAGGTAAGTTCCTCTGGGACGATGCCAAGGAAGTGCCTGAAGTATTGACTTCAGTTTATAAATACCCAGAAGAAGGTAAAATCATCCAGTTTGAAGTGCGTCACTGGTGCACAAACGCTGAAGATGGTGCTACTGTAGGAAATATCTTCTATGGCGACAAAGGTATCATTGTGGTTGACGGATATGATAAGTATAAGTCTTACCTGGGTAAAGACAGAACTCCTGGTAAGTCCGGAGAGGATGGGGGACCATCAGCTTCAGGAATGGATCGAGGTGCCGGAGGAACAGATGGCCACTTTGCCAACTTCATTGAAGCGGTTAGAAAGCACGACAGGACTATCCTTAACGGACCTGTAGAGACAGCTCACCTGTCTTCAGGCCTGGCTCACCTGGGCAACATCGCTTACAGACTGGAAAGAGTACTGAATTTCAACCCGAGCTCAGAGACATTTATCAATGACCCTGAAGCGGATGAGATGTTGTCTCGTAATTACAGAAAAGGTTACGAAGTACCTGAATTGGTATAATGATCTTTTTCATAGCATAAATATTAAAACCTGTCAGGCATCCCTGGCAGGTTTTAATTTGTATTCCCATTAATAACTTAACAACAACCTTAAATGAAAAATAAGACCCTGTTATATATGGCGCTTTTGCTGAGTACCCCATTGCTTTTTGCTCAGAAAAAGGAGGCCATTGACCTAAATGTAAAAGAAGCTGAGAAAAAAGTGGATGTTCTCATTGGAGGCAAGCTTTTTACCTCTTATATCTACCCTGATAATATCATGAAGCCGGTTTTGTGGCCGGTAAATTCCGCTGAAGGAAATATGCTCACCAGAAGCTATCCTTTGATCAATAAAGCTGGAGACAGGACTGACCATCCGCATCATGTGGGTGTGTGGCTCAATTACGGGGATGTAAATGGGCTGGACTTTTGGAATAACTCGGAGGCTATTTCTCCGGAGCGAAAAAGTAAATACGGATCCATCTATCATCAGTCCATCGAGACAGTTAAAGGAGGAAAGGGCAGTGCTGTTTTAGCTACCAGATCCTTATGGAAGTCACCAGACAACACATCGATGCTGGAGGACCAAACCAGCTTTGAGTTTATTGCCGATGGGGACATGCGGATCATCGACCGTACCACCAGCCTCAAAGCCCTGATCGATGAAGTGAATTTCACGGATAACAAAGAAGGCATGTTTGCCATCAGGGTTAGTCGGGAGCTGGAGTTACCTTCCAATAAGCCGACTACACTTGTGGACTCACACGGGGTGGCTACCAAAGTAGATAAAATGGACAACACCTACGTGAAAGGAAATTATCGCAGTGCCGAAGGTGTGGAAGGTAAAGAAGTTTGGGGTACCAGGTGTCGTTGGATGAAACTGGGTAGTGAAATCAATGGCGAGAAGGTGTCACTGGTGATTATTGATCACCCTGACAACGTGGGTTACCCTACTTATTGGCATGCCAGAGACTATGGTTTATTTGCTGCAAATACCCTGGGGCAGAAAATATTTTCAGAAGGCGAGAAGGAGTTGAATTTTAAGCTCAATAAAGGTGAAACGACTACTTTCAGATATCGACTTGTTGTTGCCTCAGAGGACTTGTCAGATTTACAGATCAATAAGTTGGCAGATGAATACGCAAAAAAGAAATCCTAATCACTAAGTAAGAAATCCTAGTAAGAAATGTCTAATAAAAAAACGAGAAGAGATTTTATCCAAAAAAGTATCATGGCGGGTGCAGGTCTGTCATTACTCAATGCTTCGGCTTTTGCAGAAGTAGCCAAAAAGTCAAAAATGAAATTGGGGTTGGTTACCTACCAATGGGGAAAAGACTGGGACCTCCCCACTCTCATTGCCAATTGTGAAAAAGCTGGTTTCGAAGCCGTTGAATTGCGAACTGAGCATGCACATGGAGTAGAAAGTAACTTGTCCGCCAGCCAGCGCGCTGATGTGAAAAAGCGGTTTGCAGACAGTGATGTGACTTGTGTAGGGTATGGATCTAACTTTGACTATCACCATGTGGATCGGGCCCGCGTAAGGAAAAACATAGAAGGGACCAAAGAATATATCAAGCTATGTAAAGATATTGGAGCTACAGGCATCAAGGTGAAACCCAATGGCCTACCGGAAGAGGTTTCTAAAGAGAAGACGATCGCACAGATAGCTGCTTCATTCAATGAAGTGGGTAAATATGCCAGTGATATGGGGCAGGTGATCAGGGTGGAGGTTCATGGAAAACTGACACAGGAAATCCCGAATATGAAAGCCATTTTTGAGCAAGTGACTGAGAAGAGTGTGAAGATGTGCTGGAATTGTAATGACCAGGACCTGTTACCTCCGGGATTGGAAGCTAACTTTCATTCGGTGAAGCAATGGTTCGGAGACACTGTTCATATCCGTGAGTTGAATGTGGGAGACTATCCATATCAGCAGCTGATGGATTTGTTTGTAGGCATGAACTACAAGGGATATATTCTGTTAGAAGCCAGAACCTCTCCTGCAGATAGGATTGCAGCCATGAAAGAACAATTAGAAATATTCAACTCAATGATTGCTAAGGCCCAATAGTCTTAGCTTCATTTTTTATATTAGAGATTAAATAACCCAAAGAAACATGACCCAAAGAAGAGAATTTCTTAAAAAGAGTGTCCTGGGTACCACAGGTATTACAATCGGTGCAATGTCATTCAGTGCAAAATCCTATGCAAAAATCATGGGAGCCAATGACCGCGTTCGCCTGGCTGTCTGTGGTGTGAATGGACGAGGAAAAAGCCATATCAATGGTTTTGGAAAACTGGACAATGTAGAGATCGCTTATCTGGTAGACCCGGATAGTCAGGTGCTTGGAAGCAGAGTGAAGCAGCTAAGTGAGGAAGGTGGCTTGCATGCCGGTGTAAAAGGAGTGGCTGATGTAAGGAAAGTATTGGATGACAAAAATGTAGATGCTATCACTGTTGCTACCCCAAACAGTTGGCATTCACTGATGGTCATCTGGGCTGCACAGGCCAAAAAGCATATTTATGTCGAAAAACCTGCCAGTCACGATATCTATGAAGGTAGAGTCGCACTTGCGGCTGCAGAGAAATACGGCATTGTAGTTCAGCATGGAGCTCAAAGAAGAAGTAGTGATCACTGGAGAAAGCAGGTTTCCGAAATTCGTTCAGGAAAGTATGGAAAAATGGTTGTTTCTCACGGATTTGCCTGCAAACCACGGGAAGGAATAGGGTTTAAGCCCAATACAGCTCCACCAGCTCATCTGGATTGGGGACTATGGAAAGGTCCTGCAATTATTGATAAGTATAACGAAAACCTGGTCCATTACAATTGGCACTGGAACTGGGCTGTTGGAAACGGAGAATTAAATAACCAGGGGACGCACCAGTTGGATGTGGCTTACTGGGCACTCGATCCGGAAGTTGAAAATACCCATCCTAAAAGAGTTATGGCACTCGGTGGCAGATTCAAGTGGGATGACCAGGGAGAAACACCCAATACGATGTTTGCCCTTGCTGAATTTGCAAACGGACAATACGTGTTCTTCAATGTGAGGAATGTGAATCATGAAGGCTATGTACGAGAAGTGACCAATCGCTTCTATTTTGAAGATGGAGGTAGACTCATTGGAGAAAATGGAGAATATGTTTCCAAGAATGGAAGTCAGCCAAGAAATGTGACGGTGAAAGACGTGCCAATGACAGAGGGTGGTAACTGGGGTAGTTTCATTACTGCCGTACGTGCCAATGACCCTTCAATGGCCAATGGTAACATGAAAGATGCACATTATAGCTGTACACTTGGACACCTGATGAATACCTCATACAGGTTAGGCGAGAAGATGCCTTTCAATGCCAAAGCCGGACAGTTTGGGGACAACAAACTGGCCTATGAGGAATTTATGAAAATCCATGCAATTGCCAGGGATGGAATGGGAGTTCCTGAAGACAAGGCTGAGTACGTCGTTGGACCCTGGTTAGAATTTGATGGTGAAGCAGAGCATTTTGTGGGAGAACGGGCTACAGAAGCGAATCGCTTGCTGGCTGATCCGCGTAATGCTGAATACGATATTCCATCGCCTACATCGGTGTAAAGCATATCATGTAAAAACAGGAAGAGGATGTTCCAATGGGGCATCCTCTTTTTTTATGATGATGTTTTTAATTATGTAGAGAGCATAGTTTAATACCATTAACCTATCAACCCACAGTGTCCACCGACTTGTCCATAGAAGCAAATGAGTAGATGGAAGCTTTGGCGAAGGTGGAACAACCCAATAACCCAATAACCCACTAACCTAATAACCTAGCCCCCCACCTTAAATTCATAAACCCCACTGCCAACTTCATAAACTTTGTAGCCATCTATAGCTTCCAGGATGGAGATCTCTTTGATTGACGCTACTTTTATGCCACTCTCAGTCACCTTGCTGTTTGGCGAAGCAGGTAAGTAGACTGTTGCTTTTGAACCAACAGGAACCTCAACTTTCATCATAAATGCATCTGGGTTATTTTGCCAGTGGATGCCAGCATCGCCAAATGATGTTGTGTATTTGTATTTTACAAAGTCCATGGTCGAAATAGGCTGTGGCTTGAAAATGATATGCTTATACCCGGGTAAAGCGGGATCAGCTTTCATGCCGGCCAGGTTTCGGTAAAACCAGACCAGTCCACCACCAAACATGGGGTGGTTATGTGATCCATCCTCGTTCCAATGTTCCCTTGTGGTAGTGCTACCCAGCTCAAGCCAGCGTCCATAGCTCGGCTCTGTTTTTTTATTCATCGCTGCATAGGCCAGATGGTTCAACCCATTTTCCGCTAAAACCTCAAAGAAGAATCTGGTGCCAAAGATGCCGGTATCCAGATGTCGGTCATTGTTTTCGACGTTTTTTTCTAATGCGGCAACAACCTTTTGTTTTTGGTCCTCCGGAACTCCCATGGTCAATGCCAGTACATTACCTCCGTAATTGCCATAGGAACCTTTTTCAGCATCATAAAACTCCTGATAGAAGGCTTTCCGGGTATATTCTGCCAATGAATCGTATTGTGCAAATTCTGCTGGGTGTCCCAGCGCTTTAGCTGCTTTAGCTGTAAAATCTGCGCACCTCCAGAAATAAAAAGTATGTACCATCGACTGAGGTATGCTATTTCGTCCTGTGGGAGCGGCCCATTCACCCAGGTTCATCCAGACCACCGGGTTGTCTTCATCTGGTTCCCTCGAAAACATAATGCCTTCTTCGTTTACCCACTTTTTCATCCATTCCACATGAGCCTTCATCCCTTCATAATTGTCTTCCAAGACGTCCAAAGCTCCATATTGGACATAAAAATGCCAGGGCATAATGCTCATGGCTGCACCCCACGGCACACCACCTCCACAGCCTCGCTGCCAGGGAGCGCCATTCGGCACATACCCATTGTCCACATTCTGGGCACCCAGGATATCCTGGATCCACTTCTGGTAAAAGTTGCGAGCATCATAATTGTGCATGACCGTGAGACAGGCTACCTGACCATCACCCGTATAGCCGGACCTTTCCCGGTGAGGACAATCGCTGGCCAGACCTCCATGCATGTTATCAACCTGGCTTCTTTTCCAGATCTTATTGATGTCATTAAATAATGGATTAGAGGTTTCAAAAGTACCGGTTTCTTCCACATATGTATTTACTGCTTCCGCTGTCAGTTGCTCTTTTTTAAGTTCACCAGGCCAGTTGGTGATTTCTATCGCACTAAATACAAACCAATTGAATCGAGGTGCATAATTCTCTTCTCTATTCCCACTGAATATGTAGGTATTTTCTCCGGAATATTGGTTACTCAAGAAATCAATGTCGATCCGGTGACCTGAAGGACCTCTTACATTGTTTAACCGTACCCACCCGGAGATTTCGGTCCCAAAGTCCACTATGTACACACTGTCATTTTTCTTCTTAATGGACAAGGGTTTAAACGTCTCAGTGATTTTGTCAGGATGTGCCGTATGGGCTACCAGCTTGCCATAAGGTGCCTCTCGCTCCACTACCCGGATCCATTGAGAATCATCAAAACCCGGGGCAGACCATCCTTTCTGTTCCAGTCGGGCATCATATATTTCTCCATAATAGACCATATCCATCAGGATCGGACTTTTATCAGCTGTCCATGTCAGGTCACTGGCAATGATTTCTTTCGTCCCATCGGTATATTCGATTTCCACTTGTCCGTAAAACCTGGGACTCCCATAAGGGCTCGTCCAGAATTTAGCGGGATTGTAAAAACCATTTCCCAGAATACTCCCAATCACGTTTTCACCCTGCTTTAGCTCATGGGTGATATCATAGGCCAGATACATGACTTTATATTCCCTGAAGTTGTCGGCCACTGGGATATATTGATCTTCCAGTCCGGGGCGTTTGCCATAGTTGGTCTGGTTGGGGACCAGTACTTCATCACCCATTTTTTTACCGTTCACATAAAATTCAAAATACCCCAGGCCCGTCACATAAGCTTTCGCTCGTTTGATTTTCTTGGATACCTCAAAGGATTTTCTCAGCATTGGAGCAGGAGGGGGGAAGGTATCGAGTATGGCGTTGGGACCTCCGGGAGGTATCGGTAGTGCTTCTTCTCCCTGCCATGGAGCGCCTATCCACATGGCCTCCCAGTCAGAAGCATTAAGCAGGCCCATGCCCCAGTAAGCCGGTTGGCTCCATCCGGAAGGTTTATCGTTTTTGTCCCAGGTACGGACCTGCCACCAGCAGTCTTGTCCTGATGTAAGTGCCTTACCAGCATATTTCACCCTAAAAGACTGTTCAGAGGCTACTTTTTCACTGTCCCATAAATCAGGAACAGAGAGACCTGACCTGGAGGAAGCAACGCGGATCTGGTATGCCGTCTGTCTTTGATTTCTTTCATTGTCGGGGGCAATGTTGATCCACGACAATCTTGGATTGGGTATATCAACTACCGCGGGGTCTTTTAGATATTCGCAGGTGAGATCAACAGGAGTGAACCCCGCATCCGAACAACCTGCAAGGACGATAGACAATAATAGAATTTTGAGTATGATCTTCATTATTGAGAAGCTTTTAGACAATTATAGTGGTATACACTGAAATTACAATCCTGTGGGTACAGGTAAATACCTTTACCGGTGAAGGAGGTGATTCTGCCTGTCGGATTTGGATGAAGTTGTTTTATTGATAAGAATAAAAAATCAGATAAATAGAGAAAGGAGAATTATGATAGTTTCAGTAAATAATTGAAATAATGAATGAAATATAAAAATAAATTTATTTTGTTAAAATATTTGTAACATATATTCCGATCTGTTACTTTTGAATCATAATTAGTTCTTATACATACTGTAGGGTGATGAAACAGGCAGACATGCCCTCCTATCTCGGGGGTGAAGATAAGGGATAAAGCTTATCTGGTTCACGATTGCTTACCACAAGTAACCTTTCGTGAACTGGGAAAGACTAACCGCTTCGTGGAGGTTCGAATCCTTCTCCTACAGCCATCATTTTTGGGTTAATGTTGTTTATTTGAATCTGGTCACAGTAGGGGTGCTGTGACCTTTTTCTTTTTATACTAGAATACAGGAGAGAGCATACAGCATACAGAAGGTCTTCGATTTATTGTTTTCATTTAGATATTTCATTCAGAATCTTAATTCCACGCTCTCACAAACCCCACAACTAATTTGAATCTGTTACAGTAGTGCGTTTCGGCGGTCCGATGCAGTGATCTTTTTAGATTTCATCAGAGTCAGGAATCAGTATATATCAGCCAGTCGGAGGAAGAATGTCATTCGATAGTTTTCTTTAAATTTCATATCAAGCATCAACTAGTGGCCCAGTAATAGGTGAACCTCATAGCATTTAGGTGATTTTTAGTTGAGCGTTTTCGTCATCAGTCTCCCTGGTATTCCATGCCTTTTTAAACTTTAAAAGAGATACTTTTTGTTCAGTAAAGCTCATTTTATACGATTATGAATTACACACCTAAATGATGATATTATTAGATGAAACAAATATTATTAATTTTTTTGTTAAAATATTTGCAACATATATTCTGATCTGTTACTTTTGAATCATAATTAGTTCTTATACATACTGTAGGGTGATGAAACAGGCAGACATGCCCTCCTATCTCGGGGGTGAAGATAAGGGATAAAGCTTGTCTCGTTCACGAAATGCTACTCAGGTATACTTCGTGAACAAGAAAGACTAACCGCTTCGTGGAGGTTCGAATCCTTCTCCTACAGCCATCATTTTTGGGTTAATGTTGTTTATTTGAATCTGGTCGTGGTAGGGGTGCCGCGACCTTTTTCTTTTTTATACCAGAATACAGTAGACAGCATACAGCATACAGGAGGTCTTCGATTAATTGTTTTCATTGAGAGATTTCATTCAGAATCTTAATACCACGATCTCACTAAACGCGCAACTTATTTGACCTGGTAGTGGGAGGTGGTTCGGTGCTGTGGCCTTTTTCTTTTTATACTAGAATACAGGAGACAGCATACAGCATACAGAAGGTCTTCGATTAATTGTTTTCATTAAGAGACATCACTCTTAACTGCTTATACCACGCTCACAAAACCCATCACTTATTTGAATCTGATATGGTATTGCGGAATTGGCAGTCCGATGCTGTTAAGCTTTTCTTTTTATAGCAGGAGTGAAGAATCAGAATATATTAGCCAGCCGCGGGAAGAAAGTCATTCGATAGTTTTCTTTTAATTTCATATCAAGCATCAAGTAGTGGTCCGGTAATAGGTGAACCTTACAGCGTTTAGGTGATTTTTTATTTGAGCGTTTTGGGTCGTAAGTCTTCCTGGTATTGCATACCTCTTGGATCTTTAAAAGAGGCTCTTTTTATTCAGTAAAGCCCATTTTACACGATTATGAATTATACACCTAAATGATGGTATTGTTAGATGAAACAAATATTATTATTTTTTTTGTTAAAATATTTGCAACGTATGATCAGTTCTATTACTTTTGAATCATAATTAGTTCTTATACATACTGTAGGGTGATGAAACAGGCAGACATGCCCTCCTATCTCGGGGGTGAAGATAAGGGATAAAGCTTGTCTCGTTCACGAAATGCTACTCAGGTATACTTCGTGAACAAGAAAGACTAACCGCTTCGTGGAGGTTCGAATCCTTCTCCTACAGCCATCATTTTTGGGTTAATGTTGTTTATTTGAATCTGGTCACAGTAGGGGTGCTGTGACCTTTTTCTTTTTATACCAGAATACAGTAGACAGCATACAGCATACAGAAGGTCTTCGATTAATTGTTTTCATTAAGAGACATCACTCTTAACTGCTTATACCACGCTCACAAAACCCACAACTAATTTGAATCTGTTACAGTAGTGCGTTTCGGCGGTCCGATGCTGTGATCTTTTTAGATTTCATCAGAGTCAGGAATTAGTATATATCAGCCAGTCGGAGGAAGAAAGTCCTTCGATAGTTTTCTTTTAATTTCATATCAAGCATCAAGTAGTGGCCCAGTAATAGGTGAACCTCATAGCCTTTAGGTGATTTTTAGTTGAGCGTTTTCGTCGTCAGTCTCCCTGGTATTCCATACCTTTTAGATCTTTAAAAGAGGCGCTTTTTATTCAGTAAAGCCCATTTTACACGATTATGAATTATACATCTAAACGATGGTATTGTTAGATGAAACAAATATTATTATTTTTTTTGTTAAAATATTTGCAACGTATGATCAGTTCTATTACTTTTGAATCATAATTAGTTCTTATACATACTGTAGGGTGATGAAACAGGCAGACATGCCCTCCTATCTCGGGG
Organism: Cyclobacteriaceae bacterium; assembly: GCA_965228595.1. Lineage (GTDB taxonomy): Bacteria > Bacteroidota > Bacteroidia > Cytophagales > Cyclobacteriaceae > UBA7330. The sequence goes on from OZ245828.1 coordinate 4,729,611, forward strand.
GTGAAGATAAGGGATAAAGCTTGTCTCGTTCACGAAATGCTACTCAGGTATACTTCGTGAACAAGAAAGACTAACCGCTTCGTGGAGGTTCGAATCCTTCTCCTACAGCCATCATTTTTGGGTTAATGTTGTTTATTTGAATCTGGTCGTAGTAGGGGTGCTACGACCTTTTTCTTTTTCTACAGTAGACAGAATACAGAAATCAGGAGTAAGTAGTCCTCCTGAATAGCGATTTCTGTTAGTATTTCATTCTATTCTTCTTAATTCATTTTCCAATCTAGCACTCCTCCAAGCCCTCATATTATTTGAATCTGACGTGGGAGGGCGGTTCGGCGTTCCGATGCCGCGACCTTTTTCTTTTTATAGCAGGAAGCCCAACTTCGTTAAAGCGTTAACCTACTCTAAAGCTTTGGTTAACAAGTCGTTGGGTAAAGAATTGCAGTGGTCCGGAGACAACAGTCTTTGGATAAATAGTTTCTCATAATACTACATGCATTGCTGCTAATTTCATTCCAATCTGATGTATCCCACGATTCGTCTGTTCTGTATTTGACACAGATCAGAATACAACTGCTGGTCTTCTGGGGCTGATTACAATAATTACCATTGTAGATGAAGTATTTCAAGATTCCTTCAGAATATGCTTTTACATTTAATGAGGACATTAAGAATTCCTTAGTGCTAAACACAATAGCTTAAGAACAACAAACCCAAACCTCATGAAGAAATATTATTACCTGCTTATCCTATGCCTGGCTGTAGTCGTCATGGCATTTAGCGTGTTGCCTTCATCTACTTCTCTTAAATACAATCTGGAAAAGGGGAGCCCAGCCATCGAGTCGATGAGTAAATTGTCTTTTGGACCAGATGGGATTTTGTTTATTGGTGATACAAAGAGTGCATCAATATTTGCACTGAATACTGATGATATCAGGTCAAATATCCAATCTGACGATGTCACAGCGAAAGATATCAGTAAGTTGTTTGCTGAGTCACTAGGAACCACGCCTGAAGACATTGTGATCCAGGATATGGTGGTGAATCCGATCTCCAAAGCGTTATACTTCGCCGTGCATCTGGCTGATGGCACCCCATTATTATTGAAATTGGTGAAGGGGAAAGTATCCAAAGTTGGACTCGATAACGTCGAATTTTCTAAAATCGGGATATCAGATGCACCCGCAGAAGATGCCACTGATCGAAGGGGAAGACCCATTCGGGTCCATGCTATTTCTGATCTGGAATATGCAAATGGTAAAGTGATGGTAGCAGGATTGTCCAACAAAGAGTTCAGCTCCACCTTCAGAAGCATTTCCTTTCCGTTCAACAAAGAAGCGGCCAGTACCTCATTAGAGATTTTCCACGCCAACCATGGCCGATACGAAACATATGCCCCAATTAAATCATTTACTACAGCCACTATTGGTGGAAGGTCTTACCTGGTCGCCAGCTATACTTGTACGCCTCTGGTGTTGTTCCCGATGGATGAGTTAAAGTCAGGTCAGCATGTGAAAGGAAGAACAGTAGCTGAGTTAGGTAACAGAAATACTCCATTAGACATTATTTCAATGAAAATGAATAACAAAACCGTGTTGCTGTTTGCCAATTCTTCGAGACCTATGATGCGGGTGAGTATTGATGACCTCAACCGATACGATGGATCGTTGACTGAAAAAGTAGAAGGTACAGCGGGTGTTGATTTCAAGGTTTTTGATCAAAAAGATGTGCAACAACTTGATGCTTTTGGTGCTGAAAAAGTGGTTTTACTACAAAAAAGTGAAAGTGGCACCCTGGCATTGAGAACAGAGCCTGCCAGTAAATGGCAATGACAAAGCAAATCAGGTCCTGATGGTAGGGTCTTTCATATATAACAAACGAAAAATGGCTGGAACCGCGGTTTCTGCCATTTTTATTATACTTACCTGCTTGCAATGTGTCCAATCCGGAAATCAGGACGTTTCGGATATCACTGTGCAGTTTGTAAATGAAAGCCCAGTCGCTGTTTCAATTCCCCTTTCAATCATTCCAAAATCAGATGTAGATATTCAAAAGATGAGCATCTCGTTGGCTGATACCGAAATATCTATTTTGGGAGAATATGAAAGAAACCAACATGCGGTAAAATTCATGCCGGCAATACCATTCAGGAGGAACTTGACTTACATAATAAAATATGACAGAACGACAATCAATCAGTTCTCAATTCCAGGGAGATCAAAGTCAGGGAGGTCGACGCTGACCAATATTTATCCATCTGCTGATACTGTTCCGGAAAACTTACTAAAAATCCACCTGGAATTCAGCAAACCAATGAGCGAATTGCACTCTTCGCAGTATGTTAGCCTGCTTAACGAGAATGGTGATACACTAAATCATATCTTTCTCAGGTTAGATCCTGAGCTATGGAATTATGATCACACCATGCTTACGCTTTGGCTGGAACCCGGAAGGATCAAAAAGAGTCTGCTTCCCAATGTCCTTGACGGAATCCCTATTGAGGAAAGAAACCAATACACAATAGTGGTTTCGGAAAAATGGAAATCAGCTGAGGCCATACCTTTGCAAAAGGCTGTTCACAAGCAAATTTATGTTTCATCAAGGGATGAAAGAATGCCCATGGTGGATCAATGGGGAATTTTAGTGCCCAAATCATCTACACAAGAACCCCTTACGATTTCCTTTAATGAAGTGCTTGACTATACATCCCTCATGGGATCATTTAACGTGTTGAATAGTAAGGGGACACAGGTTGATGGTGTGTTCCATATTCTACCGGGAGAAGCTGGCGTTGAGTTTATCCCTGAGCAAGCATGGCATACAGGCAAATATTCAATTCAGGTTGAATGGTCGGTAGAGGACCTGGCCGCCAATAACCTGAATCGACTATTCGATCGGGATTTGAAAAAAGATTCATCACAAATCGTGGAGTCGGACAAGGTGATTTATTTTGAAATCCGGTATCCTACAAATCAATAGGACCACTACCTCATCGTTACCTCGCTGGATGTCCTTAAATACCCTACCAAATCAATAATTTGTTGATCTTCCAATGTCTCCCATAATCCTGCCGGCATCATAGACACATTGGTCACGTCTTTAGACTGGATGTTTGATTTGGCGATGCTTACCGTATCCTTTCCTACCAGACTCAAGGCGATGGTGCGGTCATTTTCCATGGCTATATTTCCGCTGAAAGTGCGACCATCCCTCGTGGTCACCACGACCATTCGATAATCATCCTGGATCTCACCGCTGGGGTCCAGCACATTGCTGAGCAGGTATTCCAGGTTTTGTCTGTTGGATCCGGTGATGTCGGGTCCCAATGTTCCTCCTTCACCATACATCTTGTGACAAGGTCCGCAGGTTTGCATAAATACCTGTTTACCGTTTTTTATATTGGCTTTGGCCATCGCCTCTGTAGTGAGCAGGTCGCGGTATTTTTCGTACATCGCTTTTTGATTGCCCGTGAGCTGATCAATGGGCCCCCATACTTCTACAAAGCCATTCCCCACCACACGTCTCAATTGTCGGGCAGCATAGGCTGGGACATCAGATTTTGGGATAGTACCATCCTTTAATGCGTTGGTTAGCATTCTTCCATATCCAGACCTGGATGACAGCGTCTGAATGGCTTCCAGCTTATCTGTTTTGTTGAATTCAGGGTATTTTTCAAGCAATACCTGTCCCAGCGTATTACTGGTGAAATTGGCAATGCTCTTAATGGCAGCATTCCGCAAGGCTTCTTCCTCCAATAAATCGGGTAGGAGAGCCGGTAACTCCGGCCATTGCTGACCAGACAAACCATTCAATGCTTCAATCCTTTTGGTGATAGGAGCATTTTTATCCTTCAAAGTAGCCATATACTGAATAGCTGCCCGTGAATCCCCAAGTTGCTGGGCTATGTTGAGGGCGATTTGAGCAGCTTCACCACCTTGCTTACTAATCGACTCGTAAGCCTGATCCCAGTTGGCAGGTGCTGATGTGCCTGGCCGACTTTCCAGTCCGTCGCGGAACCCCTTGAGAAGGTTTACCTGGTTCTTGCCTTTCTTACGCAATGCGGCCACAAGGACTGGCATTTTATCAGCGTCTACCATGCGCCTGGACATATACTGCGAGATCATGGGGATCTCAGTTTCAGTAGCTATGGTCAGATACCTGGCCGGATCATCCATGATCAGCGGCTCAATGCCAAACCACAGCAGGTGTGGAATATTATGATCACCCACATCTTCTTTTCGTTTGGATAGGGCCAGAGCCAGGTCCCACCTTTGATTGTGGGGAATCCTTTGCAGGGCAGCAGATAAGTACAATCGCACGACTGGAGACGGATCACTCTGAGCCATTGATTGGAATTGAGTCAAAACATCCTGACTTACGTTTTGGTCTTCACAAAGTAACTGGATACTCCAGGCCCTGATATACTCATCTTTATCGCTTAATAATTGTTTGAATTGCCTGGTATCGATCGCTTTGGAAACATGTAAGGCCCAAAGTGCCCGCAATCTCCAGTCGGAATTTTTATCAGATTTGAGTGTATTATTCAATGCGCCAATGGCATCCTGAGATATTGAATTTTTAGTGGCTCGTTCCTGAAGAATCACTCTGGCTCGTCTGGCATGCCATGAGCTTTTGTTGGTCTGAAGCTTTGCCAGTTCCAGATCTGTCAATTTGGTCAGGTCTCCATATCTGCCCTCCCAGTTTTTAGCCCGGGAATCTTCCGGTGTGATCCGGAATATCCTTCCCGTTTCCTTGTGAAGGACCTCCATACCGCAGATATCCGCATCGTGCCAGTCCAGGACATACAGGTTTCCGTCTGGTCCCAGTTCCATGCTGAAACCGATCCATTGGGCATTGTTAGCCAGCATGAAATCTTCTCCATGAGAAGCTGAAAACCCGGAGCCTTTCTTTTCAAGCACATCAGACAATACAGCATGTTCATGAATGTTGGCCATGAATATTCTGCCATGCTGCTCTTCGGGAAAGGCATCAGAAAGATAAACCCTGGCGCCCCCATGTGCAGACCTGTGCCTGTGATCGGCGATGGTTTGAATGTCCGAATATAGATAAGGATTGAAATGTGATCCACCCTGTCGTTGATAGATACCGCCCGGGATCACATGCCATAGATGGGGGATCACGCAGGCAGAAATAAACAGTTGTCCTTTGGCATCATAGTCTATGCCCCAGGGATTGCTGAAGCCGTGAGCCACAACCTCAAAAATGTCTTTGGTGGGATGATATCTCCAGACGCCTCCATTGATGTCTACTCCGTCTGCCTCCAGCAGGTCAGCCGGGAAAGCGTCACGGTGCTTGTAAATATGACCTTCTCCAACTGGTTTTCTGATTTTTGAAGGCGTTGCAAATCCTTCCAATCCATAGAGCCAGCCATCCGGACCCCAATGCAAGCTGTTGATGGTTTCATGTCTGTCGCGGATGCCCCACCCGGTCAGGCGGACTTCAATGTCTTCCATATCAGCTTTGTCATCCTTATTCTTATCAGGAACAAAAAGGAGGTTTGGAGGTGCGGCAAGGAAAACCCCATCAAATCCTACAGCAATAGCTGATGGGAAGGGAATGCCTTCAAGGAAAACCTTTCTGCTATCTGCTTTGCCATCGCCATTGGTATCTTCTAATATGAGGATCCGACTATCACCGGAATTGGAAAACCCGGTTTGCCTGGTTTCATAATCCCGGTTTTCGGCTATCCACAGCCTTCCTTTATGGTCCCAGCAAAAGGCAATGGGTTGCGTGATCATAGGTTCACCAGCCCAGGCGTTTACGTTGTAACCTTCTTTGATTGTCATCGCTTCTACAGCTTCCTCGGGGTTGAGAAATTTGGCATCTCTGCCTTCCTGCCGTGCGATGTTCCACAAGGCGCCAACAGAATAGAAATGACCATCGACATAGGAGGTCCACTTTTCAGTAAGCTCTATGTTATCCAATTCGCCTGTGTATACACGGATCTGATGTTTGATGATTTCACTTTCGCCTTTTTTGATCTCCCAGTCACCGAGTCTGGCACGGACAGGCCCCACACCCAATTGATTATCTACACGCCAGGGTTGAGGATATCCACTGTTTTGGGTGTGGTCAAAAATGGCAATATGCGCCAGATCATCCCTTCCGTCTACCTGCATGCTTACATCTACCCACATGGCTCGCTGACCCTCAGCAGCTTCGTTTTTCTGTCTGGCGGCATTGACCACTTCACCATTGATCCCTTTTTCCCATGGCATGCGAAGAAACAAGCCACCATAGTCGTATTTACCAATGGTGATATCTACGAGGGCTTCACCTGTCCATTCCAGGTCCATGATGTACTCACCTTCAGACACCTGCATGGTCCAGAATTGCGTCTCTTTCAATATGGGTGAGCCCAGGGAATCCAATAAGTGATAAACGGTCTCCCATTTCACTGTCTTGCCCTTTTCTACCAGGATGTCGGCCGACACTTTTTTCCAGTAATGATCACCCGGGTGGTGGAAGTAATCCCTGTCATTCACCCGGGTAAAACCCCAGTAAAGACCCGTTTGGTGCTTGTGGTGTGAAGGACTATATTCCGTAAGCACACCTTTTCCATCCGGAGCTACAATGGGGTGTATATACGGTCTGAAGTCAGACTTTGCATTTTGAACCAGGATGGGTTTTTCCTCACTTTTCCGAAATACAGAAAGGGTTGAGTCAGCATCCATTTTAACAAAGAGGTCCGGGTTGTCCTGTATTGCTTTTTTAGTAGATGGACTACATCCTATTGTAAGGGCTACAAGTAAAATGCCACTAATTCTCCACATATTAATTGGGGTTATTGGGTAAAGTCAGGAAGCTTTCTGATGGCTCCATTGTTCATGGCCGAATCATGAGCCAGGATGCCCACACAAGTGATATTGGCTGACTCGACGGCATTTGGATAAGGGGCTCTCTTCTCGGTGAGTGCTGAAACAAACTCATGGACCAGGTGAGGATGGGATCCGCCATGACCAGCACCCTGTATAAAGGACAAATGTTGGTGTTCATCTGCATCATAAACTCCCCCGGTAGTGAATGGAGCAATTTCATCCGGCAACAGGTGAGCATAATCAGGTATTTTTACCTTTTCCGGCTGTTCCCCGGTGTGGATCACGCTGTCTTCATGTTCAATGAGTGTCCATTCAAAGGATTTTTTTGATCCGTACACATCAAAACTTTCCCGGTACTGACGTGCAGTATTGAATAGTGAGCGGGTGATCTCTGCAGACAGATCAGAATCCTTCAATTTGATGTGACAGGTTTCAATAGCAAATGGTGAATTGTATTTGGCAATAAGGTTTTCATCAATCCTTCCCGACCCAAAGCAGGACACATATTCCGCCTTAGCTTTTGGTAGTGCCAATACCGGTCCTACACAGTGTGTAGCGTAATACATAGGAGGGAGGCCTTCCCAGTAGCCAGGCCATCCGGCCATCTCCTGTTGATGCGATGCGCGAAGGAATTGAATTTTTCCGAGATCTCCTTTTTCATACATCTCTTTCACAAATAGAAACTCACGACTGTAGATCACGGTTTCCATCATCATATAGGTCAGGCCGGTTTTGGCTACCAGCTCCACGATTTCTTTACATTCTTCCACGGTTGTTGCCATGGGAACTGTGCAGGCCACGTGTTTGCCAGCCCTAAGGGCTTTAATGCTTTGCTGTGCGTGGTCAGGGATGGGTGTGTTGATATGTACGGCGTCTACCTCCGGATCTTTGAGCAGCTCATCATAGTCCTGGTACCGCTTTTCAATCCCAAAATTGTCACCAATCTCGTCAAGCTTTGCTTGGGTACGCTGACAGATGGCATACATCTCTGCATTGGGATGTCTTTGATAGATGGGGATAAATTCTGCACCGAATCCTAATCCGATGATGGCTACTTTGATTTTTTGGGATGACATATCAGTATTGAGTTAATTCCAAAACAAATGTGTGAGATATTTCTATCAAATGCTTCTCTTTTTTCAACATATAATGACTGTTTTTTGCCTTAAATTGAGGAGTAATTCGATATTTATGTGAAAATATAGTATGAGTGTACACACCAACCCCAAACGTGTTCTTAGAAAGAAGCCCATAGAAGAGAATAAGGTATTTGCGGTTCATTTGCTGGATTCACCTTATTTCGATCCCAACTTTCATTCTCACCCCGAATTTCAATTGTTTGTGGTGCTTAAAGGGCATGGAACAAGGTTTGTAGCAGATCGTGTTACCCATTTCAAGGAAGGGGACATGGTTTTTACCGGGCCAAACGTACCACATATGTGGCGCAGTGATGACAGCTATTTTGACGGATCAGATGACCGGAGCATGGGGATGGTCATTTACTTTCATGAGAACCTGCTGGGAGAAAGCCTGCTTGCTAAAGATGAAGCACTTAAGCTAAGGCATCTTTTCCATGAAGCATCGAGAGGTATTGAAATCAAAGGGCACACAAATGCTGAGGTTACACGGCTGATGAAGCAGCTCCATGAAACCGATGGCTTTGGGGGCATAATAGTCCTACTCAACATTCTCCATTTGATATCCAACTCTCAGGAGATCAAAGCCATTGGGAGTTTGTGGTATCGTAACAGCTATTCAACATCGGATACGGAGCGGATGAATCTTGTTCAAAACTTTGTGATGGAGCATTTCAGGGAGAAAATATCCCTAGACAATGTAGCGGCCATTGCCAACATGAAGCCAGGTTCATTTAGTCGTTATTTTAAAAGTAGGGCAAATAAGACCTTTTCAGATTTTCTAAGCGAGATTAGAATCAGCTACTCGTGTAAGCTGTTAAGAGAAACCAATGCGTCTGTAGTTGAGGTGTGTTATAGGTCGGGTTTTAATACCCTTTCCAATTTCAACAGACAGTTTAAAGAGATAAATGGTCGCACGCCCAGGCAATACCGGGAAGAATATGAAAGTTTCTATTGAATAATTGCTGCAATTTATTTTATCTTCAGCCGAAAGTCTCATTCTACCTTAATTCACTCATAATGAAGTTTAAGAACACATCTCTGTTACTACTGTTTAACCTGATCTTTTACACGCTATTCTCCCAACCACTTCAGGTTGTAACACCCGAAACGGTTGGCATTTCATCAGACAGACTGGAGAGACTTACAGATAGGTTTGAGCAATATGTAGCCGACAAACACATGGCAGGAAGTGTAATCCTGGTGGCCAGAAAGGGAAAGGTGGCCTATTATAATGCCATTGGTATGTCTGATATCGAATCAAAAAAAGTGATGAAAGAAGACGCCATTTTCAGGATTGCATCACAAACTAAGGCGATTATCAGTGTTGGTGTGATGGTTTTGCAAGAGCAGGGAAAACTGCTTATTAGTGATAAGGTGGGCGACTACATTCCGGAGTTTTCAGAAACCACAGTCGCCGAACGCAAAGAAGATGGGGGCTATGAAATTGTCAAAGCAAATCGTGCGATTACCATCAGAGATCTCCTTACGCATACAGCTGGTATTAATTATGGGGGAGGTCATGTATCAGATGCCTGGAGTGAAGCAGGGATACAGGGGTGGTATTTCGCCGATCGTAATGAAACCATTGGAGAAGTAATTCCGCGAATGGCCGGGTTACCCAATGTAAGTCATCCTGGCACCAGGTGGGTGTATGGATACAATACCGATATATTAGGGCTGGTTATAGAAAAGGCATCAGGAAAACCTTTAGATGAGTTTCTACAGCAGGAAATACTCGATCCACTGGGCATGAAAGACACGCACTTTTTCCTGCCAAAAGATAAAAAAGATCGGCTGGCCACCGTATATGATCCCCGGGAAGGAGCATTGAAGCCGGCGCCGGAAAAAGGAACGATGGATGCTCAGGGAGCCTATATCAATGGCCCCAGAAAATGCTTTTCAGGTGGAGCAGGTTTACTTTCTACTGCCAAAGACTACTACCTTTTCCTTCAGATGCTGGCCAATGGTGGTGAACTTAATGGCACAAGGATTCTGGCACCCGCTACAGTCGATCTAATGGTAACCGATCACCTGGATGGTATCGACTTCAGGCCGGGTTTAGGCTTCGGGCTCGGCTTTGATGTGATAAAGGATACCGGGGCATATGGTACGTATGGATCTGTGGGTACTTTCGGATGGGGGGGAGCCTATGGATCGAAATATTGGGTAGATCCCGAAGAGGAACTGGTGGTGGTCTATTTTACCCAGCTCAGGCCGGGTTCTGTAGTCAGTGATCAACTAATGCTAAGATCCTTAATATACCAATCCATCATTTTTGACTGATTAAAGCTATCTTTATTAAAAAATAAACAACAATCGCAATGGACAAACCCTGGTTTAAAAGTTATCCTAAAGGAGTACCTCACGAAATTAATCCGGAACAATATGAATCACTGGTAGATCTTTTTGAAGTCACATTCAGAGAATATCCTGATCAGCCTGCTTTTGAAAACATGGGTAAGGTCCTTACCTATAAAGATGTAGATAATCTGTCAGCGTCATTTGCTGCTTACCTACAGCACGATTGTGGGCTGAAAAAAGATGATAAAATTGCCATTATGATGCCCAATGTGTTGCAATACCCCATTGCACTGCTGGGGGCATTAAGGGCTGGTCTGGTCGTGGTAAATACCAACCCACTTTATACGCCGGGTGAGATGCTGCACCAGTTTACGGATTCGGAATCAAAAGCCATTGTGATCCTGGAGAATTTTGCTTCCAACCTACAAAAGATCGTTGATCAAACTTCCATCAAACATGTGGTCATTGCCAGTATAGGAGGGATGATCGGCGGGCTGAAAGGTGCAATCGTCAATTTTGTCGTTCGCAAAGTTAAAAAGATGGTGCCCGCTTATTCACTTCCTGGAGCAGTGAGATTCCAGGAGGCGTTGAATAAAGGAAAAGGTAAAACCCTGGATCGACCGAAGATCAAGCCTAAGGACATTGCTTTTCTACAATATACAGGAGGTACCACTGGAGTCTCCAAAGGCGCCATGCTTACACATCGAAACATGGTGGCCAATCTGGAGCAAGCCAATGCATGGGTGGTGCCCGGTGATCTGAAGCCACAGACTGAGATATTTATCACGGCTCTGCCATTGTATCATATTTTCGCACTCACGGCCAACCTTTGTTTGGCGATCAAGCTCGGAGCAAAGAATGTACTGATTACCAACCCAAGGGATATGGCGGCATTCCTGGGTGAAATGAAAAAACACAAGTATTCCCTGATCACGGGTGTGAATACCCTGTTTATTAAGATGATCAATCATCCGAAGTTCAAAGAAATCGACCATTCGAACTGTAAGGTGGTGCTTGCCGGAGGAATGGCACTTCAGCGGTATGTGTTGGAAGAGTGGGAAAAACTCACCGGTTTTAGAATTGCGGAAGCCTATGGACTGACTGAAACATCTCCGGGAGTGTGTATCAATCCACTAGATGGTAACATTCAAATCGGCTCCATTGGGTTACCTATTCCAAGTACAGACATCAAACTAATTGATGAAGATGGCAAGGAGGTAAAGAAAGGCGAGAAAGGGGAGTTGTGCATCAAAGGGCCACAGGTAATGGCCGGATACTGGAAAAAGCCGGATGAGACCAAGCTGGTAATGACAGCTGATGATTATTTTAAGTCAGGTGACATAGCAGTGATGCTGGATGGAGGATTTTTTAAGATCGTGGATCGCAAGAAAGAAATGATCCTGGTATCCGGTTTCAATGTATACCCCAACGAAGTGGAGGATGCCATTGCTATGCATCCAAAGGTATTAGAAGTAGGGGCTATTGGTGTCCCGGATAAAAGTCAGACGGAAGCTGTCAAGGTATTTGTTGTTAAAAAAGACAAGTCACTGACCATCGAAGAGCTCAATAAACATTGTGATGAGTGCCTTACAGGTTATAAGCAACCTAAATACATTGAGTTTGTTGATGAACTACCAAAATCCAATATCGGTAAGATATTGAGAAGGGTACTCAAGGAAGAAGATGCTAAAGTGAATTCCTACGACTGAGGCAGGAATTTGAAAATGCCTTCGAGTACGGAATATGGAATTACAAGTTCTGTAGGACCCTGAGCGTAGGATGCTATTTCATAGCTATTGTAGTAAAATACTATCCCATTCTCGTTAAACCCATAATTTTCCGGGAGGTAGAATCGGTCATTTTCAAAAGAAAATCCTGCATCAGATAAATTTTGCTTCGGAGGTATGCTTTGCTGAGCCCGGAATTGTTTTTCAGCCAATTCGGTCAGCTTTGCTTGATCAGTTACAAAAAAATCAAGTGAGGTTATTCGCTTACCGTCCCTGGTGATGTTTATGTATTTTCTGGAGTTTAATGGATGAGCTCCGCCCGTGTAAGCAGTGGTTGAATTTGATGCTGATAGAAAGGTATCATGCTTAAAAGTTACCTCAATAGAAATTTCGACGGTCCATGGTGTTTGCACCTCCGGAAACTCTGCCTTAAATTCCTGATAGCTGACGATAAATGCCCTGGCCAATTCATCCTTTCTGGCAGAGGGTGCTTTGGATAACGTAAAATCTGCGAGTTCCTGATTGATTTGATTAGACACTATCTGGTTGAAACCATCATTTTTGGAATCATCAAATACAGGATATTGAATGAAGACCTCAGCACAATTGTCAGAACATTGACCTTCTTTTTCACTAAAAGTTCTGTATTCAAAATAATAATGGTTTGCCTCGTGGCGTTCGTAATTTTGGTGAAGATTTTCGTTATAAATGCCCTGGTGATCGACATTTTCCTCTTTTTTTGCGGATGTATCACAGCCGTACAAACAATAGCAGAGAATAACAGTAGTTAAAATAGGTCTCAGGAACATTTAATGTCGCGTTAATTCTCTGCGAATTTGACTATTAATTATTTACATACTTAATAAAAATGAAGAAATTCAAAAGCTTCTTATTAATCTATATATTGTTTTCTACAACGATTGGCCTCTATGCCCAGACAGATTCTGCTGCTGTAAAGAAGGATACTTCCTATTGGACAGCAGGAGGTATTAATTCCATTACCTTCTCACAAGTGTCATTAAAAAACTGGGCAGCTGGGGGCCAAAATTCGGTCTCAATCAATGGCTACCTAGGGCTTTTTGCAGATTTGCGAAAGGAAAGACAGACCTGGGAGAATTCAGTGGATCTTGCCTATGGGTTGATCAAACAGGGAGATGTTGACTTTACCAAGTCTGATGATAAGCTAAACTTTGTTACAAAGTACGGGTATCAAATCAACAACAATAATCAAAAGTGGTTTTTCAGTGGATTATTGGATTTCAAAACACAGTTTACCAATGGTTTTGCTGGCCAGGAGCGGGACAGCGTGATCTCCAGATTCATGGCTCCGGGATACCTGGTTCTCGGATTAGGTATTGACTACAAGCCAAGTAAGGTATTGTCTATAAACTACATCCCAGTTACAGGTAAGTTCACTTTTGTGATGGATGACAGGTTGTCTGAGCTGGGGGCATATGGAGTTGATCCGGGTTCTAGATCCAGAGCCGAGCTCGGTTCTTTTTTAAGGGTGAAGTACAAGGATGAAATCATAAAAAATGTAAAGCTCGATTCACGCCTGGAGCTCTTCACCAATTATGTGGAGAATTTTGGAAACATAGATGTGAACTGGCAAAATGGATTTGTCTTTAAAGTAAATGGTTGGCTGACAACTAATTTCTTTACCCAATTAATCTATGATGATGACATTGATATTGAAGTGGATAATAACAATGATGGCACCATTGATGAGATAGGACCTAGAGTACAGTTTAAGAGTGTACTAGGTGTGGGAGCCACTTTTACATTTGGAGACGATAGAAAGAAGAAAGATTGACCAGATACTATTTTGGTTCAAAAGCAGGAAGTGGTGGTTTGATGTGAAGGTCTCGTTGAGGGAATGGTATCTCGATGCCTTCTTCTCTAAATCGCTTAAAAATTTCAAAGTATAGTTCTGATTTCAGCATATTTGGTTTATCAGTATGTGTGGTAGTCCATACTGCCAGGTGGAAATTAAGTGAGCTATCACCAAACTCACTGAATAACACTGTAGGGGGAGGATTATTATTGATATGCGGATTCTTTCCGGCAACCTCCAATAAGATCTTCTTCACTTTCTCCGGATCTTCCTTATAACTGACACCCACGGGTATTCTAAAGCGGATGTTTCGGTCGTTGTGACTCCAGTTGATTACCCTGCTTGAGATAAATTCGGAATTGGGAACAATGATGGAGATGTTGTCATTTGTCAGAATCATGGTAGCTCTGAATGATATACTGATTACATCTCCCTGTACATCTCCCACTTCAATGCGGTCGCCTACTTTTATCGGCTTTTCAAATAAGATGATGATCCCGGAAATAAAATTGTCTGTGATATTTTGGAGACCGAAACCAATACCAACCCCAAGCGCTCCTGCCAGCAACGTCAATGCACTGAGATCTATTCCAGCTGTCTGGATAATCACAACACTTCCAACAAACATGATGATTATCCTGGTAATGGATGCTATTGATGCAATAACTCCTTTTTCCAGATTGGCTTTCGGTAGGATGGTCCTTACTAAAAGCTGCCGGATGAGTTTGGAAAAATATCCCAGCAGAATAAAAGCTATGAAGAAATAGAAGATTGTTCCCAGGGTGATCTGATTTCCTCCTAACTCGAAGAGTGGTGTGCCCAGGAATTCTTTGAAAGCGTTAAATGCATCTAGCAGCCTCCCATTAAACATTTCGTATGCTTTCTCCATCACTAAACAATATAATTCAAATTAATGAATTGATTTTAGGAAATAGCAGGGAAGAGTCGCCGTAGCTCAAAAAACGATAGTCATTTGATAGTGCTTCGTCATATATGCTTTTCCAGTCATTTCCTATAAAGGCTGCTACCAACAGGATTAGGGTGGAGGAGGGCAGATGAAAATTTGTAATCAGGCCCCGGCAAATTTTGAAATCATACCCGGGAAAAATAAAGATTTCTGTTTCACCTAAAAGCTTTGATACACCATTTTCTTCCATTACTGAAAGTACATTTCGTAAGCTTTCTTCCCTGGTGATCTTCTTCTTTCCGGTATAGTAAGGCATCATTTTGGAAATGTGAAATGTTGGATCTCCGTTGGCTATTTTCACTCCATACCAATAGATGCTTTCCAGTGTTCGCATGCTGGTAGTGCCCACTGGCAATACCTTATCATTTTCAAGTAGCTTCCTGATCAAAGTATCTGTGATTACTACCTGTTCGTTGTGCATCGGATGCTCTTCAATACTGGATTTCATGGGCATAAACGTACCGGAGCTAACATGCAGTGTAAGGTGTTCCTGTGACACTCCTTTAGCCTTGAGCTGAGTCAGCACCTCATCGGAAAAGTGCAGGCCGGCCGTAGGAGCAGCTACAGCGCCTTCATGTTTTGAGTAGATGGTCTGATATCTCGGTTTGTCTTCTTCGTTCATCTCCCGCTTCAGATAAGGAGGCAACGGGACTTTTCCTACCTGCTGCAGCACTTCAGAGAAAGAGTAATGGGGCGGCCAGCGGAAGGTTACCTGAGATTCATCCTTTCTGATGGCCTCCAGGATCAAGCCTTCTTTGATAAAATAAGTGAGGGAAGTGTCACTTTTCCAACGTTTCGAATTACCAATCATACATTTCCATGTACATGTACCTCTGGAATTGAGCGTTTCTTCGTGCAGTGGAGATGGTTCTACAGGGTCCAGCAGGAAGATTTCTATGTGTGCACCTGTCGACTTTTGTAAAACCAACCTTGCAGGGATCACCCGGGTGTCATTGGATACAAGCAACGTGTCGGAGGGGATCAGATCTACAATGTCTTTAAAAGTATGGTGAGTAATCTCACCAAATTGATAAAGGAGTAACTTAGAAGCTGATCTTTCCTTCAACGGATATTTTGCAATTTTGTCCTGAGGAAGGTTATATTGGTAATCCTTTAAATTGATGTCTTTCCAATTCATAAATGCATGTTGAAACTCGAATATAAACCCTATACCCTGGATTTTAAATTTGACGCGGGCACTTCGCGTGGAGTGATGACAAAGCATCAGGTTTTATATATTAAAATTTTTGATACCGATAACCCGCTGACGGTAGGATATGGAGAAATAGCACCTTTGTCTGGGTTGAGTGAAGAGAAGTTCGAGGATGTTGTAGAACAGGTGCAGCATATTCAAAATCAGGTAGGAGCGCTTGCTATCCCCCAAAACATGGGCGAGTGCCTGGATCTGGCATTTAAGTTATGTCCACAAGGGTTTTCAAGTGTCATTTTTGGAATTGAAACAGCGTTGCTTGATTTGTGGAATGGAGGAAAAAAGCAAATATTTCAGGTGTCATTTGCAGAGGGAATAAAAGGTATCCCCATCAATGGGCTTATCTGGATGTCGAACAAAGATGAAATGAAGGCCCAGGCCGATCAAAAAATTGAACAGGGCTTTGATTGTATCAAGATGAAAGTGGGGGCACTCGCTTTTGAGGAAGAGCTGGAGGTTATTAAGTATATAAGGAGTTCGTTTGAGGGGATCTTGAGGTTAGATGCCAATGGTGCATTTAAAAACAATGAAGCATTAAAAAAGCTAAACCTCCTGGAGCCCTTTGACATTCATTCCATTGAGCAACCTATCATTCCCAGACAATTGGAGGCTCTGCAACTGATTTGCAGGAAATCGGAGATTCCAATCGCACTTGATGAGGAGCTGGTAGGGATTGCCGATAAATCTCAAAGGATGGAGCTTCTGAGGTTTGTGAGACCTTCTTTTATTATTCTAAAACCTACACTGCACGGCGGTATCGCTTCGTGTATGGAGTGGATTTCTATAGCAAATCAGATGGAAATCGGTTATTGGATTACTTCAGCATTAGAGAGCAATGTAGGTCTCAATGCCGTTGCTCAATTTGCTGATTATGTCAATGCTTCCGGGCATCAGGGTCTGGGCACAGGAACCCTGTATAAGAATAATATTGCTTCCCCACTGAATATAATAAACGGCTCCATATACTATGATCCAGGTATTGAGTGGGGTGAAATATTTTAATTATTTCGGCTGTTGTCCCTGTCGGCAGAGGCAAATACTCCCCCGGTTTTCTTTCCTAAGAGATTGATTCTTAAAGTTAGCATATATGTTGGTCGAAAAGATCTTACGCCTATTCCAGCTCCGATTGAAACCAGTTTAAAGGGTGTATAACCACCTTGAATACTTGGAGTAATTACAAAGTTCTCATCGTTAGCTAATCCAGCCCTGGTTTTGAATTGGAGTTCAAACTTCTCACTGTTCAATACTAAAGGATAAGAAAAGAATGCGCCATAAAGACTACTTTCTAAGTTGTGAGGAGTTCTTTCTCCAAACTCTACTACTGAAGCAGATCGTTGAATGAAGCCACCAACCTGTATTTTGTTTTTGAAATTAAAACCGATTGATGTACCCAATTTTGGGTTTACGCGTGTATGTTCCAGGTATGATTCAGCGATGAAGCTTTGTGATGAAGCCTGGTAAGCCAGAAAAATAATTGAGATGAAGGTAAATACTTGTTTCATTGTGCCCTTGTTTAAATTCTTTTACAAATTTGAATCAAAGGGCCACGCTGTGTAAGCGTGATAAACCTATTGTGAAATTTAGGTGAAAAGCATTTTAGGCCTTGGAAATATTTTAGGTGAAATACTTAGGGTGTTTACTCTATGTTGTGCTCCAGGGCGTATACAACCAATCCAGCGATGTTTTTACAGCCGGTTTTTTCCAATAGATTACGCTTATGCGCATCCACTGTTCTTACACTTATAAATAACTGATCGGCAATTTCCTTGTTACTGTATTCCTTCACAATCAACTTGAGGACTTCTTTTTCCCGTGTGGTCAGGGGAGTTTCCAGTGTCAATCGCTGGGTAGGCTTTTTCTTACCGGCAATACCATCAATGATGATTTTCGTTACAGAGCCAGAGTAATAGTTCTCTCCATTAAGAATGGTCTTTATGGCATTCATGATCTCACTCTTATCAGAGTTTTTGAGAATGTATCCATTCACTCCGGCAGCTAGCATGTGTTTGATGTGCTGGTTTTCACCCATCATGGTAAGTGCCATCACTTTTTGATCTGGATATTTTGCTTTAATCTCCTGTGCGAGGGTGATCCCATCCATTTCTGGCATACTGATATCAGTGATGACCAGGTCAAAGGACTTTTCAGCCAGGATTTCCAAAGCTTGAATGCCATTTTCAGCCTCAGCTTCTACAACATAGTCCTCGTTGCCATCAAAGTACATTTTGAGACCGTCTCTAATGATCTTGTGATCATCTACCAGGATAATTTTTTTTGGATCGGCCATTTATATAAGTGTTATGGTTAAATGTTTTTTCTAATGGAGCTTAATTGTGACTTAAAGATTCTCTTTTTAACGATTACAAAGTGAAATTTTTCGATGAAATAGCCAAATCTTTAATATTTTAATTAGTTTTCATGGATAATGTTGCTATTGAGTAACATTGTAAAAATAACCTTTATTGTACATCTCCGTTCAGAAATTCATGACCCCAACTTTACCCACTAAATATATAAGACTCCTATTTTATATTATAGTTTCTTTCTTCTACACCGATCTTCACTCACAAACACCACAATATTACAATACATCCGACATACTGTTGCGATTAGAGAAGCTAAATGTGTTGGGAAGTGTGTTGTATGTGGCCGCACACCCTGATGATGAGAACACCAGTGTGATATCATATTTTGCCAATGGCAGGCTTATGCGAACGGGCTACTTATCCGCTACGAGGGGCGACGGGGGTCAAAATCTCATAGGCCCCGAGATCAGAGAATCACTGGGTATCATCCGAACCCAGGAATTACTTGCTGCAAGGAGGGTCGATCATGGTGAGCAATTTTTTAGCAGAGCAGTAGATTTTGGGTATTCCAAACACCCTGATGAAACATTTGCCAAGTGGGACAAAGAAAAGGTCCTAGGTGATTTTGTGCGGGTATTTCGTGAATTCAAACCCGATGTTGTTATCACAAGATTCAATACTCAGCCGGGTGTAACCCACGGCCATCATACGGCATCTGCCATCCTGGCCAATGAAGCATTTGGGCTAAGTGGGGATCCCTCGGCATTTCCGGATCAGTTGAAAGAGCTAACTCCCTGGCAGCCTAAGAGAATTTTCTGGAATACCAGCTGGTGGTTTTACCAGCGGACAGGCCAGGAATTTGATACCACAGATTTGAACAAAGTAAACGTTGGAGCGTTTTCCCCTATTTTGGGTAAGTCATTTACGGAGATTTCCGCTCAAAGCAGGAGCATGCATAAAAGCCAGGGCTTTGGTGTGTCCTCCTCTCGGGGCGATGAGTTTGAGTATTTTGTCAACCAGGATAAATCAGCCATATCAAAGAATGTATTTGAAGGAATTGATGTGAGTTGGGGTAGAGTAGAGGGAGGTAAAGAAGTGGCTTACTTTATTCATGAGGCAAAAGAAAACTTTGATCCTGCCCACCCATATTATATTTTGGAAGAACTGATCTCAGCAAGAAAAGCATTGATCAATTTGCCTGACCAATACTGGAAACAGGTTAAACTAGAAGAAATAGATGAATTGATCCGGGCGGTGACAGGTACTTATATTCAATTGACTACCGGACAGGAGTCATTTGCCCCTGGGGATTCCATTTCCGTAGATGGGGAACTGATAAACAGAAGTCCGGCGAAGATTACCTTGTCTTCCATCGATTTCAATTTGGGTGGCGAGACTTTTCTGTTCAATCTCAAACTGAGCGAGAATCAATCAAATCAAATGGATTTTAGCCTGACCATCCCTCAGGACTTTGCTATTTCACAACCTTACTGGCTCCTCGAAGAAGGAACAGATGGGATGTTCACGGTGGACAATCCGGGATTGATTGGCAGACCTGAAAATAAACCTGCAATATTGGCCAGGGTTACATTGAAAATAGATGACCAGTTTATCGATTATGAGGTACCCGTATTATTCAATGCCACCGATCCGGTAGCAGGTGAAATATACAAGCCGATCCACATTACACCACCTGTGATGGTTTCTGCGGGGCAGGAAGTAGTTATTTTTGGAGACAATTCTGAAAAAACAGTACAGGTCAATGTGCTTGCAGGAAGCAACCATATCAAAGGCAAAGTTTATCTCGATTTGCCCAAGGGCTGGAAGAGTACTCCGGAAAGCTACCCTTTCACATTGATGGCCAAAGGTGAAGAAAAGCAGTTCACGTTCAATGTAATCCCTTCCAGGGTCCAGGGTCAGTTTGATATCAGGGTTTTGGCAGAAGTAGGGGGTACCTTATATAATAGAGGTATTAAAGGGATTACCTATGACCACATACCGCCCCAACTATTGTTTCCTAAGACGACTATAAAGGCCTCACGGATAGATTTAAAGGTGAGCAAAAATAAAGTAGGTTACATCATGGGAGCCGGAGATTTGATTCCACAAAGCCTGGAGCAAATAGGATATCAGGTTGATCTGTTAGGCGAAAATGATATCAGTAAAGCTCATCTCAATCAGTATGATGCCATTATCCTGGGCGTAAGGGCTTTCAATACATTGGATTGGTTGTCTGTGAAAAATACTGAATTGTTTGAATATGTGAAAGAAGGAGGAAACCTGATCGTGCAGTACAATACCAGTCAGAGACTTGTGACACAAGATATAGCACCCTTTGAGCTCAAGCTCTCTCGCAATCGTGTGACGGTAGAAGAGTCTGAGGTGAGATTCCTTGATCGTAAAAACCCTGTGCTCAACACTCCGAATAAAATTACCAGCGTGGATTTTGAGGGGTGGGTGCAGGAAAGAGGTTTGTATTTCCCGGGTTCATGGGGGAGCGAGTTTCAGCCAGTCCTAAGTATGAATGATCCGGGAGAGACAGCATTAGATGGTAGCTTGTTGGTGGGAAAATACGGATCCGGGTATTATGTCTACACAGGCCTCTCATTCTTCAGGGAACTACCGGCGGGAGTCCCCGGAGCATACCGCCTTTTTGCCAATCTGATTTCGATAGGAGATAAAAAAGAACAATAATGGAGCAAAACCAAAAAGAAGAAACCCAGGATGCAACACCACCATACTTCAGCAGTTGGCGACCCATTTATTGGATTGTAGTGGTCAACATCGTTGTGATAATTATCCTTCTCCAACTCTTTTTTTCTAGTAGCAGATGAATTACCTCGATTTTATTGTCCTTGGGGCAACATTGGTTTTGATTGTCCTCGTAGGAGTCTGGCAGATCAAAAAACAACACAGTATTCAAAGCTTTCTTCTGGGAGACAAATCCATGAGGTGGGGCACCATAGGATTGTCTGTAATGGCTACCCAGGCCAGCGCAATTACCTTCATAAGCACCCCCGGACAGGCCTATGAAAGCGGCCTTAGCTTTGTGCAAAACTACTTCGGATTGCCATTCGCAATGATCATTGTTTCAGCGGTTTTCATACCCATTTATTACAAGCTCAAGGTGTATACGGCTTATGAATACCTGGAATCACGTTTCGATATCAAAACCAGAATGCTCGGAGCATTCCTCTTTCTGGTTCAACGTGGTCTGGCTGCAGGGATTACGATCTATGCTCCGGCCATCATTTTATCATCAATCCTTGGCTGGAATCTGAATGCGACTATTCTGATTACGGGGATTTCGGTGATCATCTATACGGTTACCGGAGGCACAACTGCGGTAAGTACCACGCAGAAATACCAGATGGCCATCATCATGGCTGGGATGTTTGCTGCATTTTTTATAGCGATAAATTACATCACCCAACATGTGCCGCTTGGAGATGCTATGGATTTGGCTTCCTCATTGGGTAAACTCAATGCAATCGATCTGGATTTGAACTTTGAAAAAAGGTATACACTCTGGTCAGGATTGGCTGGGGGCTTATTCTTAGCCCTGTCATATTTTGGGACAGATCAGTCACAGGTTCAACGTTATCTGGCGGGTAAAAACATCACTGCGAGTAGGATGGGCCTGATGTTCAATGCAATATTTAAGGTCCCAATGCAGTTCTTCATTCTGTTTACCGGTGTATTGGTTTATATCTTTTATGTCTTTTATCAGCCACCGGTACATTTTAAGGAAGTGTCGATGGAGATGCTCAGACAATCTCCCGCTAAGGAACAACTATTGGTATATGAATCGGAATATGAAGAGCTTGTCACTCAGCGGAAGGAAATAGCACTGGAGATCTCTGCTGCTGAAAATGGGAGCAGTGAGCGGGCAACCCTGTTGGATGACTTTAAATCAGTGGATTTGAAATCCATTGAGGTTAGAAATAAAGTAAAGAGCCTGATCACAGAGGTAAGCCCGGAGACCGAAACGAAAGACTCGGATTACGTCTTTCTGACTTTTGTTATGAATTACCTTCCCAATGGACTGATTGGATTGCTGATAGCCGTGATCTTATCAGCGGCTATGTCCTCTACTTCTTCGGAGCTAAATGCCCTTGCGTCAACCTCTGCGATTGATATCTATCGTAGGCTGATCAAAAAAGATGCGACTGACCGACAGTATTTATTCATGTCGAGGGTACTTACGCTTTTCTGGGGTGGTGTGGCGCTATCGTTTGCTATAATGGCAACTAACACAGAAAATCTCATCGAAGCCATCAACATTGTTGGATCCATTTTTTATGGGACGATACTGGGAATTTTCATCATTGCCTTCCTGATTAAATATGTGAAAGGGAATGCGGTCTTTTATGCGGCATTGATTGCACAATGCGTAGTGTTTGCAGTGCATTTTATGATCATGGCCGGCTATTTCAGCCTGGGGTATCTCTGGTATAATGTGATCGGGTTCACTGCCACCATTGTGATCTCTTTAATTATCCAGACTTTGATGCCAAAATCAAAATAGAGAGAAGTGCCCGGTCAGGCACTTCCTTCTATGCTAAAAAATTATTTTGTTCCAACAGAAAAGGGAACAGATACTTTGGTACTTTGCCAAACCAGATCAATGGTAGCAGAAGTATCTCTTAGATTGTTAATATCAATAATAAATGTTTCTACGGGTACAGAAAGCTTTGTTGGTGTAACTGTAGTAGAAACCACAGGATCCAACTCAGTATAGGTGTTCCATCCTGGCTTGTCATACTTATAGAAGCTCACTTTCCATTCTTTTTCACCAGGTACTGTCAAAATGGTATAAGAACCTGCATCCAGGCTCTTTCCAGCAATTGTTACCGGCTTATCAAAAGTAAATTTTGTTGCAGCATTGGCGCCTGTTCTCCATGCTTTTCCATATTCCAGGAGATCGCCAAATATGGTTCGATCTTTCACGCCAGGTCTTGAATATTCTACGGTTACTTGAGTAAGTCCTACTGTCTGAACTAGCTTTGAAGAAGGACTTGGTTGAGGTTTATCTTGACCAAACGAGCTGAAAGTAAAAAGCAGCGCGATTGCTAAGAGCGATAATGATTTCATAGTTTTTATATTGTTTAATGAATACATCTGATTATGTAAAAATACCAAAGTCTTTCTATGAAAGAGAAGATGTGGTGAAAATAGCCAGGGAACTTTTAGGTAAATACCTATTTACCAGGGTTGACGGTGTCCTGACAGGTGGAAAGATTGTTGAGACCGAGGCCTATAATGGGAGAACGGATAAGGCTTCACACGCTTATAAAAAAAGGACGAACCGAACGGAAGTAATGTATCAGAATGGTGGTATCGCATATGTCTACCTGTGCTATGGTATACATCATTTGTTCAATATCGTAACGAACCGATCAGGACTTGCAGATGCTGTCCTGGTTAGGGCCGTTGAACCCACGTTTGGAATAGATAGGATGGTAGACAGATATGGAAGCGTACGAACTAAAGTGTCTAACGGACCCGGAAAGCTTTCAAAAGCACTGGGCATTAATACAGATCTGAATGGGACTGATCTATCAGGAGATAAGCTATTTATTGCAACACATATAAATGAAAAAATCCCTAAGATTGCAGTTGATACGAGAATTGGTGTTGATTATGCTGAAGAGGACGCCTTACTCCCCTGGAGGTTTTATATCGAAAAAAATGAGTGGGTCAGTAAACAAAGAACCCCGGTTAATTAGACCGAGGTTGCTTACATTATTCATCACCTGTGTATTTCTTTACAAGTAGGTATCGAGTATCTTGGATAGATGCAATAATATATTATTTAAGTGAAATAATAAAATATAAATAGAAATAAAATAATAAAAAATATCAATAATTTAACATGAGCTATCGAAGTTGGTTCCTGGTTTTAGCCATAATTTCAGGATATAATACAGTAGGGCAGATCACTTTTTATGGCTCTCCGGAGCCTATTGATTCCATCAATTCACGAGTGTCAGAGCAATATTTAAGCATCTCGAGAGACGGAAGTGCCTTATTTTTTTCCAGAGAAAACCATAGGAATAATAAAGGAGGAATCAAGGATGAGGGAGATATCTGGACGAGCGTCTTTGAAGATGAAGTTTGGTCAAGACCTGAGAATATTCAGTCCATCAATGACGAGAATTTCACCTCACCAATTGGTTTTACATCAAGCGGCCAATATTTTCTGTATAACAGGGTCAGATTTGAAAAGGGAATATATATCGGTGAGGTCTGGGCTGCCAATTCATCTTTCGAGAATACACAAAAGCTGGATATTTCAGCATTTATAAATTACTCCCCAATACAAACAGGTAATATCAGTCAGGATGGAAAATATTTGTTGGTGAGCATAGAAACAAATATTGGTTATGGTGTAGATGACCTGTATGTGTGTATGCTTCAGGCTGATGGGTCATGGTCCAGACCCCGAAATCTTGGATATACGATCAATACGGCATTTCAGGAGATCACGCCTTTTCTGGCAGGGGACAACAAAACCCTGTTTTTTGCTACGAATGGGAGAGATGGTAAGGGAAGCTTTGACCTGTATGTGACTACACGGCTGGATGATACCTGGAGGAACTGGTCGGCACCTGTCAACCTACAGGAAATCAATACTCCAGGTGCGGAGACATCATTTGTATTTCGCGCAGGCCAGGATTATGCCTATTTTATTTCAACTCAAAACAGTGATGGGTATGGAGATATCAAACGGATCAGAATTACCGAAGATATCGAAGAGGTGGTAGAAGATACGATCATTGAAATGGTTGTGGAAAAGAAACCAGTACCTGGTATCAATTTCAGCGTTACCAATGCCAGGACAGGAGATCATATTGGTGCGAGTATCAGTCTGATCAATGAAGATGGAGATACACTGAATTATGTGAAGGAAGATTCATTGTTTTTGCTGGAATCGGAAGAGAGGTCACCATATAGGTTGGAATTTAGATCTCAGGGTTATCTCAAAGACTTTTTTGTGGTGGAACCCTCATTCTATCATCCGCAGGGAGACACCGTCATTTCTGTAGCCCTTGAGCCATTGCAGACCGGCAACACCGTAGTCCTGAAGAACGTATTGTTTTACCGTGGAACGGCCAATTTTGTGGAGGGTTCTGAAAAAGAGATGGACCTGATTGTGGAGATGCTGGAAGAGAATCCTAATGTCAAGATCCTGTTGAAAGGACATACAGACAACAGGGGGGATGCCGCATTGAACCTTCAATTGTCAGAGGAGCGAGCCCGGGCGGTCGCAGATTATCTTGTTGACAAGAACATCTCTACAGACAGGATTGATAGCAAAGGTTTCGGAGGGAAGGATCCAGTAGCGAGTAATCTTTACGAAGAGACACGCAGACTGAACCGAAGAGTAGAATTTGAGGTGGTAGAAGACTAGTTAAAACCCTTCGGCATAGTCATCACCCCGGGTGTAGTCAGCACCACCTTCCAGTTTGCCATCATCTGTGACGAGGATACAGTCAGTTCGTCCGATTTTATCTCTCATTTCGATGTTGTGACCCATGGCTTTAAGATCATCCAATTGACTCGTAGACAGGGCACCTTCTTCTACCAGGATCCTGTCAGGCTGCCATTGATGATGGATCTTTTTGGCTGTCACGGCCTCCTGCATGCTCATGTCATGATCTATTACATTGATTATGGTCTGAAAGACTGAGGTGATAATTGTTGGACCACCGGGCGTTCCCACTACCATTTTCAAAGCTCCGTCTTTTTCAACTATGGTAGGGGTCATGGAACTTACCATGCGTTTTTGTGGCGCTATGGCATTGTTTTTTCCTGTGATAGCTCCAAACATATCAGGAGCTCCGGGCTTGGAACTAAAATCATCCATGATGTTATTCAGGAAAAAGCCGGCTCCTTCTACCATTACCTTAGAACCATAATTACCATTCAGGGTAGTAGTTATGGCGATGGCATTACCAAAGGGATCAACAATAGAAAAATGAGTGGTTTCCATCGATTCAACCAGCTCAAACTCTCCGGCAAATACCTCCTTGGAGGAAGTAGCTTGAGATGGATCAATATTTGAAAAGCGTGTGGTGTTATAATCTTTAGAGGTTAGCATGCCTAAGGGGATATCGACAAAGTCAGGATCGCCAAGATGCATGGCCCGGTCAGCAAAAACGCGTCTTTCGATCTCTGCCATCAGATGCACTGCAGGTGTTGAATTGTGTGGGTGTTTGCCCAGCTGATGCATTTCAGCGCCCTGAAGCATCTGCATAAGTGCTGCCCCTCCACTGGACGGAGGAGACATACTGATCACTTTATGTCCTTTGTAATAGCCTGTGACGGGAGTTCGCCATTTGGCTTCGTAGGATTCCAGGTCTTGTTCTGAAATCAATCCGCCACCCCGTTGCATTTCCTTTGCTATTTGGTCAGCCACGATGCCGCTATAGAAACCATCTTTTCCACTATCGCGGATAAAAGAAAGTGTAGCTGCCAATTGCTTTTGTATCACGAGGTCGCCAGCTTTCCAGCCATCGTCGTTGATCACCCAGGGACGGTAATGGTTTGCAGCAATGAAGTCACCTTGTTTCTCATTGAGCGTTGCTGCTTCATCTTCTGTGATGGTAAATCCATCAAAGGCAACATCGATGGCGGGTTGAACAAGCAAACCCCAGTCTTTAGTGCCATACTCCTGGTGTAGCTTCCAGATGCCGGCGACACTCCCGGGGACAGCCACTGCGAAATGTCCTAGCTGTGATTTATTTGGGATTACATTACCATTTGCATCCTGATACATCTTTTCATGGGCTCGTAAAGGAGCTACTTCTCTGAAGTCCAGGCAGGCCGTGGTACCATCATTTTGTCGGGTCACTGCAAAGCCTCCTCCACCTATGTTTCCGGCACGAGGATAGACCACTGCAAGCATAAAATGTGTGGTTACCGCTGCATCAAACACATTACCTCCTTTACGAAGTATTTCCAATCCTGCTTTGGTAGCAATAGGGTGTGCAGAGACCACCATGGCTTCATCGCCAATGGCTCCGACCTGCTCTCTGATTTCCTCATTTACCTGGCAGGAGATGAGGAGGATAATGGTGAAAATCAAGGTCAGCTTTTTCATCTCAATGTCTTGTACTTCACCGTTTTGGTTCTTTTCTTCTTGCGGTCTTTGCTGGCATCATAAGGAAAGAACCGCTTTTTATTTTTAACCACCGAGACCGTGTGACTGGACCCCTTACACCCGTAAAACCATAAAGGCATGAAAGAAATAAGAAAGACTATTAAAAGTGCTCTCCCTTTACGCATTCATGGCATTTTTTAGGTTGTTCTTTGAGTTGTTTGGCTGCCTGATTTCTAGTTTTATATCCTCCTGATCTGCGGTGAACTTAAAGTCATCTATTGTTTCGATGATATCATGGTCAATGAAAATAGATTCGGACTCATCAATGATCACATGTGAGCCAGCAGGAATGTCGCGCAATGTTCTCCTTAAAAATGCTTTGTTAAGAAAGCTCACATCCTTTTCAAAGTTGATTTTTATGGTGTTGTCTTCCGAAACTACCCGAATGGCCATATGGAGATTAGTTGTTACAACAAAATACAGTCCGGTTACAATACCAATGGTAATACCGACAAGCAGGTCAGTAAACAGGATCGCCAGAATGGTAACGATGAAAGGGATAAATTGTGATCTACCCTGAGCGTAAATTTCTTTGAATAGTTTGGGTTTAGCCAGTTTGTATCCAACCATTAGCAATACAGCAGCCAGTGCGGCCAGGGGGATCATATTGAGGATACCCGGGAAAAAGGCTACACTTAGAATTAATAGTAATCCGTGGAAGATCGCAGAGACTTTCGTTTTAGCTCCTGAACTGATGTTTGCTGTACTCCTTACAATTACGGCAGTGATGGGTAGACCTCCCAATAAACCTGAGATGGCATTACCTACACCTTGTGCCTTTAGTTCCTGGTTGGCCGGAGCTATTCGTTTGTAAGGATCAAGTTTATCTACAGCATCCAGACTAAGTAAGGTTTCCAGGCTAGCCACAATAGCGATGGTGACAGCCACCACCCAGATGGCCGGATTTGAAATCTGGCTAAAGTCCGGAAGGGAAAATATTGAAATGAATTCATCCAGGTTCTCACTCACAGGTAAATTTACCAGGTGCTTACCCCCCAGGACCATCGAACTATCATAAAGAAAGAAGTTGATCACTGTACCTGTAACGACAGCCACAAGCGGACCAGGCACAATGTTTGTCCATTTTTGCTTGCTCATGAACGGTCTTTCCCAGATGATCAGGATGGCCAGGCAGATAGCTGCTATGATCAAAGCTCCAAGGTCAATATTCTGAAAAGCCAGGGCAATTTCGGTGAAAGTATTTTCTCCATCTGGCTGGAAGAACGCTTCATCACCTTCGTAGTCCCTGTCGTCACCTAATGCATGGGGGATTTGCTTCAGAATCAAAATAAAACCAATAGCAGTCAACATTCCTTTGATAACCGACGAAGGGAAAAAGTGACCAATCGTACCCGCTTTCAAAAAGCCAAGTGTAAGCTGCATCAAACCAGCGATTACTACTGCCAACGTAAATGCTTCGAATGTTCCTAAAGATGTAATCGCATTAAGTACTATGACGGTGAGACCTGCGGCAGGACCACTTACACTGAGCTGTGATCCACTCAGAGCACCAACAACCAACCCTCCTACGATTCCTGCAATGAGGCCACTAAACAATGGAGCACCTGAAGCCAGTGCAATACCCAGACATAAGGGTAGGGCCACTAAAAAAACAACTACACCGGCAGGAAGGTCAGATCCTAAGGATCTCATATATTCTTTCATACGTACTTAAATGAATTGGTTTATTCTGGATTGCAATACTAAATACTAAAACGCAACGAAGTAACAACACGAAAGGTTTATTTGCCGGATAGAAAAGAAAATTTAAGGGGAAAAAGACGTTATGAACCGGTTTTTGTAGGCTACTATAGGGAATCATGTAGGCATAAGACTTATAACTTCCTCATAACCAGTACTAAAAATACCCATATTTCAATCATTTTTCTAAGTTTCTTTTGTTGGAATTGAATGTTTTCCTATATTTCAATTCGAAATAGTTTAAGTACAATTTTATTAATATCGCAATCAACCAGCATGAAAGATAACATTGATGCAATCAGCAGCATTGAAATACCTAAGGGATATAGAGCATATAATTTAAAAGGTGTCAAACATACAATCATAGCAAGGAAAGGAGGACCTACGGCAGATCAAATAAAAACACGACCAACCTACCAGAAACTAAGAAACAATCAAAAAGAGTTTGCTGTTGCATCCATGTTGTCGAAGACATTGAGGGAATCGCTCACAGGAAACATGAATGAAATTTGTGAGACTTATGTTTCCGGGCGATTAACAGCTCAATTTCGGAATCTTGTTAAGAAAGAGGAAGGCCCAACAGGAAAAAGACCGCTGTATATCAGCAAACATGGGCAATCTTTAAACGGGTTTGAATTCAATACTACCTACACCTACGATGAAATTTTTAAAGAGCAATACTATATCAAGACAGGCTCCAGGTGGGGGCAGGTGATATTGCACTTTCCGGCATTTATTCCTGATGAGTCATTTAAGAAACCCAAGGGAGCTACCAACTTTAAGGTGAAAGCCAGACTGGTGGGTATCTCAGATTACAAATACGATGACTTTGAGGAGACTTATCTTCCCTTGAATAAGGACATCCACGGACGGTTTAGTACATACGAAACTCCGATGCTGCCCTTGCTGAAGATCCCGACCAGCCCCATGACCACGCAGATATGCATAGACCATGACGGAAATTGTCAGGATGCAGCATTCTTCCTGATCATGGCCATTAGTTTTTACACTTATGAAAATGGAAAATTCATCCACCTACCCAAAGAGAGTGCGATGAGTATTAAGAAGGTATTTTAGGAGCGGAACCGTCTTTGTTTAATTCCCGTTTTAACCAGTATGATAAGACTGGTTTTATTGTGCTTAATATTTCCTATTTACATAGCGTATCCACAACAACGCTACCAGCAGGCTGAACAGTTATATCAGCAGGCATTTACTCACTACAAGAAAGGCGAGCCTGGACTGGCTCGTTCCCTGGTAGATGAATCTATTCAATTTCATGAAACAGCGGCATCCAGATACCTGAGTGGACTGATTTTTGAAAAAGACCAAAAGCCTCTTAGGGCGGTCTCAGAATATGAGGCCACAGTGAGTCTGAATCCGGAATTCAGAGAAGCCATATTCAAAAAAGCACTGATCTATCTGGAGTTTGGTAACCCCGAGCAAGCCGTAAAGGATCTTACTTTATTGATCAACACCTTCAGTGACTTTCATGAAACGACTACCATTATGTTTCAGATAGATGAATCAGGGGGTAATCAGAATAAGTTGATGACCACCAATATGATGGAGTCACAACTCCATTTTTACAGGGCGCAAGCCTATCAAAAAATTGGTGCTACTGAGCAAGCCATAAATGACTATAATGCAGCACTCAGCCTGGAAAAGACACCAGATTACTACATTGGACGTGGGTTGCTTCATTCAAATGATAAACAGTATGTTTTGGCTCGCCATGATTTTACACAGGCAATCGCTTTAGATTCCACTAACCACCTGGCCTGGTATAATCTTGCCATTTTAGATACTGATGTGCGTCTACCTCCGTCTGTGTTGCTGAGTGCTGAATTTGCTCCCACGTTGGGCCTGCTGGCAACGAGAGAGATAGAAAAAGGTAATTACCGAACAGCACGAAATTACCTGGATAAGGCAATAAAGATCAATCCCGAGGATGATTTATCGTTGGTAAACAGGGGGAGAGCAAAACTCAGGATGAACGATTATGCCTCAGCACGGAGTGACTTTAATCGGGCTCTCAGAGTAAACCCTCAGCGATTTGAATCCTTATACCTGATAGGAAATTCATATTTCTTCGAAAAGAACTTCCCGCATGCATTGGCCTATTATGACCAGTATTTAGCTGTTGATGGTACCAATGGGATGGTCTGGTATAACGCTGCCATGTGTCATTTTGAGACAGATAGTGACCAGGATGCCTGTCATTATCTCGAAAGAGCTGATCATTATGGCATGGTACAGGCCAGTGCCATGATCAAGAAGCATTGCAAATAAGATTTACTTAAATTTGGATATGTCTGGTTATGAAAATATCCCCTTGAAGATTGATATGCATACCCATATCATTCCGGACAAATTGCCAAATTTCACTGAAAAGTTCGGGTACGGAGATTTTATCAGCTTGCTTCATCATAAGGAGGACAGTGCCCTAATGATGAAGGGAGGTAAGTTCTTTCGGGAGATTAGTGCCAATTGTTGGGATCCGGAATTGAGGATCAGGGAATATGAAAAATACCACACCAACATCCAGGTGATCTCTACCATCCCTGTGATGTTTAGCTATTGGGCTGATGCCAAAGACTGCCTGGACCTGTCCATGTTTCTCAATGATCACATGGCTGGAATAGTTGATAAATATCCGGATCATTATATTGGATTGGGCACCGTGCCCATGCAGGATGTAGACCTTGCGATCCAGGAGCTGGAACGTCTGGATAAACTTGGATTCCCCGGTGTGCAGATTGGCTCAAACATCAACAACCAAAATCTGAGTAAACCGAGATTCTTCGAATTTTTTGAAGCATGTGAGAAGCTGGATATGGCTATTCTGGTACATCCCTGGGACATGATGGGGAAGGAACACATGGAAAAGTACTGGCTTCCCTGGCTGGTAGGTATGCCTGCAGAGACAACCCGTGCGATCACATCAATGATTTTCGGAGGTGTCTTCGAACGGTATCCAAAACTCAGGGTATGCTTTGCGCATGGAGGTGGTTCATTTCTCGCTACTTTGGGTAGGATAGCGCATGGTTTTAACTGCAGGCCTGACCTGGTAGCAGTGCACAACAATGTAGACCCCAGAGAGTATCTGGGAAGATTTTGGGTGGACAGTGTGACCCATGATCCTGAAATGTTGGATTATATTCTAAAAAAAATAGGTTCGGAGAAGGTTTGTGTGGGGTCGGACTATCCCTTCCCGCTCGGCGATCTTGAGATTGGTAGCTTTATCGACGAACTGGATCTCAGCAGGGATGATTATGAAAACCTGATGTACAAGTCAGCCATGGATTGGCTGGGGATTGGAAAAACACAGGATGATGAACTCAAAAAGATCATTGCCAAAGCCTAATTATGTCTTCCCTGGCTTTCTTTTGCTTGTCTAACATGAGCCAGGTGGTGATTGCAATGCCACGCATATAATGCAATGGTTTCATCTAGTTGGCGGGAAGCCTGTTGCTCCGGGTGGAAGTAGGTAGCCTCGAGGGATTTTCTATCCAGACTACGCAAAAGAAGGCACCATCTTTTATGTAAACCATCCAGTATTGATAATGATGTATCTATCGCACCCAGGCTGTCTGGTAGTTTGGCCCACAGTGCTTCTTCATAAGGCTTGATGGTGGGGTTGTCCTCTGTCAGGGCCAGTTTGAATCTCACAAAGCTGTTGAAGTGGCTGTCTGCACAATGGTGGATCACCTGCCTGATCGTCCAGCCTTCCGGTCGATATCTCCAATCCAGTTCGGCAGATGGCAGACCATCAACTTCTTTGCTGAGCAGGGATGGGAATGCCTCTATTTCAGAAATCCATTGATTAAGTTCAGACTCGGCTATTTGTTTTGGCCAGCTGAAGCCACCAATGGGATACTTTAGTTTCTCTATATCAATCATGTTTTATGTCTTATCCGCGTTAATCTCTTATCTGGACAGTCAGGCCATATTATCCTTAAGGTGTTGGATTGCCTTTACGACTCCGGAACTGGCTACTTCCTCAAATGAATGGTAATGGGTCCCATAAAGGTCAGGTATTTTCGGGTCAATGATATATTTCGGAGCCTCCGGGTTTACAAAATCTATGAGGCTGGCTGCAGGATAGACCGCCAGGGATGTACCTACTACCATGAAAATATCCGATCCGGATGCAATTCTTGCTGCCACTTCCATCATGGGCACCATTTCACCAAACCATACAATATTGGGCCTCAACTGAGAGCCTTTTTCACACTTGTCACCTAAGTTGATCTCTTGTTCACCGATATCATAAATGAGGGAGTCATCTACAGAGCTTTTGGATTGAAAAAGATTACCATGCAAGTGAATGACATCCGTGCTTCCTGCTTGTTCATGCAACGTATCTACATTTTGAGTTACAATGGTCACATCAAACTCCGCTTCCAGCTGTGCCAATGCCATGTGACCTGCGTTGGGTTTTGCTGATCTGGCCTGTTTTCTTCGTTGGTTGTAAAAATCCAGCACCAACGCTGGATTCCTTCTCCATCCATCAATAGAAGCTACCTCCATTACATCATATCCTTCCCACAAGCCTCCGGCATCCCGGAAGGTCCTCAAGCCACTTTCGGCACTGATACCAGCCCCTGTTAAAACAACAATCTTTTTTGATCCCATGGTGCAAAGAAAAACCACCTCCTTTGGAGAGATGGTTCCAACAATGAAATATTTACCTTACAGAATGATGATCAACAACAAAAGAATGATGATCAATGCACCCACAGAAATAGATACCCGAGAATCAAGTCCCATTTCTTTGGCTTCTTTTTTGAGGTCTTTCAATTCCTCTTTCAATGCTTTCTTTTCTACGCTGGTTAGTGAAGACTTATCCATTTCACGGATCTCTTCGACACGGTTTATAATGATTTCAGCACGAGTATTTATTTCGTTATTTACAGTCGTTGCCTCATTGGCATTGGCAAAACATGTGGCTAAAAAGATCAGTAGTATCGTGAAGATTGGTTGTTTTTTCATTTTTTCTGAGTTCTAAGTTAGAATTCATTAAAAATAAACCTTAATCCATTAAAATGAAATCAGCTAACCGAAATTCGGTTTGTACTTCTCTTACACTGGTATGAAAACCAGTTTTTTGGTCTCAAAGAAGGGCTCTTCAAAAAAGTCAGAAAGGTCTGTGAGGCTGTAGGGTTTTTTCAACTCCTTAAGCTCTTCAGTCAGGTCGCCACCCTTAAGCAAAATAAATCCATTGGACTGTGTGATTCCGGCGTTTCTTTTTATCAGCTGGTTCGTCCATTGATACAATGTTTTTGCGGGAGCAACGGCTCGTGATACCACAAAGTCAAATTTGTCCCTGATCTTTTCAGCTCGTTCATGTGCATAGGTCACATTTTGCAAGTCAAGCTCAGTGACCACTCCTTCCACTACTTTTATCTTCTTGCCAATGGAGTCCACTAAGTGGAATTGGCAATGAGGAAAGAGAATGGCCAATGGGACCCCCGGAAAACCACCACCGGTCCCGACATCCAATATCCTGGTGCCAGGAAGAAAATCCTGGTACCTGGCTATGGCAAGGCTATGCAATACATGTCTTTCATATAAGAAGTCAATGTCTTTCCTGGAAATCACATTGATTTGGTCATTCCATTCCTTATAGAGCGCTTGCAATCGCTGAAACTGAGACTTTTGAGTATCCGATAAGCTCGGAAAATAATGGGAGATCAAAGGAAAGCTCAAGTGATCAGATGTGTTTTTTCTTGTCTTTCAACAGGTCGTACATCAACTCCCTGGCCCGGTGAAGTTGTGCTTTCACTGTGCCGAGCGGAGCATCGAGTTCGATGGCAATTTCTTCATAGGAAAGTTCATCGAAATACCGAAGCTTTACCAGGCGCTGATACTTGGGTGGAAGCTTGGTCACAAACATTCTGACCAGTTCGATCTTTTGGGTGTTGATGGTCTCCTCGTCGGGAGTAAGGTTTCTGTCCTCTACATCGATATTGACAGATTCACCATTGTCATCAGAAAAGGACGTATTGAGACTGTAGGTTTCAAGTTTTTTCTTCCGGATGAAGTCGATGGCATTGTTGGTGGCAATCCTGAATAGCCAGGTACTGAAGGTGTAGTCTTTTTTGAAGCGCTTGAGGTTTTTGAATGCCTTGGCAAAAGCTTCAATGGTCAGGTCCTCGGCATCATCCACATTTCTGACCATTTTCAGTATCATGTGGTATACCGGTTTTTTATATCTGTCCATCAACTCTGCAAAGGCGGATTCATCATCCTCCAGGGTAGCTTTGTCAATGAGACTAAAGTCTTTGAGTGCCTTATCTGAAAATTGCCGGTTTACTTCCATTTGACCTTTCTAAGTAACAACGCCCTGATTCCAATAAACGGATACAAAACTCCATAAATTAGATCTGATATTGGTAAAAAAAGGGGATTATAATTGTACCCCAAACTACGTGACGACAGATTGAAAATAAGCCC
Organism: Cyclobacteriaceae bacterium; assembly: GCA_965228595.1. Lineage (GTDB taxonomy): Bacteria > Bacteroidota > Bacteroidia > Cytophagales > Cyclobacteriaceae > UBA7330. Next base: position 4,765,257 of record OZ245828.1, read on the forward strand.
TTTTATAAGTATCAACAAAATGAACGTCGAAATCACTCCAATGTTTATGGGTTGAGCGAGGACCAAATATATAAAACATAGCCATAACAATCCGTGTGTCACCGTCCAATAGATATGAACATTTTTCTCCTTATAAAGTTTCCCAACATGTAGATGCCTTGTCTTTTGTAGCAGGTAATCCCTTAAATTTGTTTTGGATTGAGAGTGTGTAATACCGTTTTTTTCAATCACAATCTTTGTATTCACATTGTTACCATATTTCTGAATCAACAAATCATCATCGCCGCCCACAATGGTTTCATAGGGAGAAAATCCGTTTTCAGATAAAAACAACGATTTTTTGTAGGCCAGGTTTCTACCAACAGCCATATAAGGCTTGTTTTGAATGGCTGCTGAAATGTATTTCATCGCAGTATAAGTGGTTTCGTATTGAATGAATTGATTCAATAGCGAATGCTGCTGATGGTAGGGGCTTACGCCAATTATTATTGAGGTTTGTTCCGAAATTGCTTTAGCAAAACTTTCGATCCAAAAAGGGGATGCAGGCCTGCAATCCGCATCGGTTAAGAGGAGCCAGTCGTTTTTGGTGGTCTTTATGGCTTGAGTTATTGCATATTTCTTACCATTGTATGCTGCTGGAACCTCCCGAATATTCACCAAACGAAGGTTGGTTTTGTTATTCAGGCGCTCAAGATATTCCAGACTCCCATCTGTGCATCGATCCAATGCAATAATCACTTCAAAATCAGGGTATTGCTGGCTTAGCATGAGGGGCAGCAGTTCTTTTAAGTTATTCAGTTCGTTTCTGGCGGCTATGATGATACTGAATGGAGGTGTGGAGGTGTTTGACACTTTTTTATAGCTGATGATAGGTATACATAGCCGGATCAAATGAATGAAATGAAGACCCACCAGGATATAAAACACCAGAATTAGCATATGTTGGGAATATAGCAGAAATTTTGAAAACTGATTCAATTCAAATTTTGAGAATAATCGGGGCAGTCTGTTACTCTCTTGGTAGAGGTGGCTATTTTTGCCCCCGATGAATTTTAAGCTGGAAAATACGGATGCAAAATCAGGAGCGCGTGCTGGTACTTTAGAAACGGCTCATGGTAAAATACAAACACCCATTTTTATGCCTGTGGGGACAGCCGGGACGGTAAAGGCCGTACACCAGCGGGAGCTCAAAGAGGATATCCACGCTCAGATTATATTGGGCAATACTTACCACCTGTATTTGCGGCCTGGCCTGGACATCATCCGTGAAGCTGGTGGATTGCATAAATTTAATGGTTGGGACGGTCCGATTTTGACTGATAGTGGAGGGTATCAGGTATATTCATTAGGCGACAATAGAAAGATCACCGAGGAAGGGGTTATTTTTCAGTCACACATCGATGGGTCAAAGCATACTTTCACGCCTGAAAATGTGATGGATATCCAGCGGACGATTGGAGCAGATATCATCATGGCCTTTGATGAATGCACACCCTACCCATGTGAAAAGGATTATGCAGAAAAGTCCATGCACATGACGCATCGGTGGCTGGATCGGTGTATCAATCATTTTAACAATACCACTGAGCATTATGGTTATACTCAGACTTTATTTCCCATTATTCAGGGAAGCACTTATCCCGATCTGAGAGCACAAAGTGCTACAGTTGTTGCAGAGAAAAATTGTGAGGGTAATGCAATTGGAGGGTTGTCGGTAGGGGAGCCCAATGAAGACATGTATGCCATGACCGCCCTGGTTTGTGATATACTTCCGAAAGATAAGCCTCGTTATTTAATGGGTGTGGGCACTCCTGAGAATATTCTTGAATGCATTGCGTTAGGTGTAGACATGTTTGACTGTGTGATGCCCACAAGAAATGCGAGAAATGGAATGATGTTTACCAGTCAGGGAATCATTAACATCAGGAATGAAAAGTGGAAATCTGATTATTCGGCCATTGATCCTCAGATAGGAGGGTACAGCAGTACGTTTTATAGTAAAGCTTATCTTAGACACCTCATTCTAAGTAATGAAATACTTGGCGCTCAAATAGCTACCTTGCAAAACCTTTCTTTCTACCTGTGGCTGGTTGGACAGGCGAGAAGTAAAATTATAGCAGGGGATTTTGCCTCATGGAAAAATAAGATGGTAAAGGTTGTTTCCACCAAATTGTGATGAAGAAGATTGATCGATATATCCTGAAGAAGATGCTCACAACATTTGTGTTTGTGATGGTCATTCTGGTGTTGATCATTTGTATCATAGATTTCACAGAAAAGAACGATAAGTTCATCAAGCATGAGGTACCTGCGAAAATGATCATGCATTATTACCTCACTTTTATTCCATATTTCGCCATTCTACTTACACCTATTACTTCTTTTATCGCCACCGTTTTTATTACAGCCAAGATGGCGGCAAAAACCGAGGTGATCGCCATACTGGCTTCAGGGGTTAGTTTTCGCAGAATGATGGTTCCTTATTTCATTGGAGCTACACTGATTGCCATCAGTAGCTTTTTTCTGATCAACTACGTGATTCCGGATGGTAATAAGTTCCGGATTCCTTTCGAGTTGGAATACCTCAACCGGCCTTTCTACTTCAGTGACAGAGACATCCATTTTAAAGTGGGTGAAGAGAGCTATATCTATATCAACAGGTACAACAACCGAAGTGATGTGGGATATTCGGTAACCCTGGAGAAGATCGTAGAGGAAGAGTTATTAGAGAAATTGAGTGCTACCAGGATCAAGTGGGATTCAACATCAGGAAAATGGACGCTGATGGACTGGGAACACAGGGTATTGATGCCAGAGGGAGAGATTCTGACAGAGGGCAGGGAATTAGATACACTGCTCAATCTATCGCCGGCAGATTTTAAGAATAAAGAACGGTTGTGGGAAACACTCACGCTCCCTGAGTTGAATGCCTACATTGAGTTGCAGCAATCCCGGGGGGCAGATGACGTGCAGATCTATCAGATAGAAAAGTACATACGGTTTATGCAGCCTTTCACGGTGCTTATACTTTGTTTCATCGGTCTAATAGTTTCTGCTAAGAAAAGCAGGCAGGGTACAGGATATCAGATTGCGCTGGGTTTTATCATCGCTTTCACTTTTGTGATTGCCTTTGTACTGGCCAAAGCCATCGCTGAGGCAGGTTCGATGGATCCATTGCTGGCAGTATGGCTTCCAAATATTGTCTTTACTGGAGTTGGGTTGCTCCTGTATAATACAGTCCCCAGATAAAAAAAGCCTGACTCAAATGAGCCAGGCTTTCTAAACCACATTCAAAAAACACCTAAGGTAATAAGACCTTGTCTATCACATGGATCACTCCATTGGTGGCTAATACGTTGAGCAGAGAAGCATCACCGCTTAGGTTTGCTGAGGCTCCCGATCCATCTTCGATTGTTCCGGCTGTAGCATCAATAGTGATGTCACCATTCAGGGTAGTTACAGCACCAGTGGCAAGATCTGAAGAAAATACCCTTGTTGAGCCAATTACATGGTGCTGTAGTACAGCTGTCAAAGTTGCGAGTGGAATATCATCCACTGTATTCCAGCCGGCATCAGTATCTAATAGCGCCTGGAACGCTGCATCTGTTGGAGCAAATACTGTATAATCACCTTCTCCGGACAGGGCAGCCAGCAGGTCAGTGGCTTCGCCACTTGTTCTGGCTACTGCTGCTACCAACTGAGTGAATTCATCCGGATCAAAACTTTGAGCTATTTCTACAATGTTGTTTGCTGGTGGTAGTATAGTTCTGTCAATTACATGGACCGCTCCATTACTACCCTGTATGTCAGTGACAGTCACCTGAGTGCTTCCATTGATGAATACTCCCTCTCCGGTCCCTTTATTGGATAAATAGAAAGTTCCTCCCAATGATTCGATTGCAGAAGCACCAGCACCGGTTGTCGGTAGGTCAGCGGCAAACACGATGCCATCAATTACGTGATATTTTAGCACTGCACTTAAAGTTGCACCATCAGGTAGTTCAGTGATACCTGCAGCCTCAAAAGCGGCATTGGTGGGAGCAAAAAGTGTGAGTCCGTCACCCGTTCCAGTTCCCAATAATACTGACAGAATATCTTCGTCAGCAGCTTCGACTGCCGCAATCAATGTTGAGAAATCTTTGTTGAAATATGCAGGAGCCACGATAGTTCCAACTATAGGAGCTATTGAAGGAGGTACCATCACATCATCAATAATATGAACAACTCCATTAAGCGCATCAACGTCTGCTGCTGAAACTTCCGAGCCACTGATGAATACTCCACCGTCAAGACTTACTGTAATATCTTCACCAGATACTGTAGTTGCAGTCTGACCGTCAGTAAGGTCTGTCGAGAATACTTCTGCTCCTGAAATCACATGGTACTCAAGAATTTTTCTTACCACAGACTCAGGAATGTCATCTAGATCTGATTGTCCGATGGCAGCCAATAAACCGGCAAATGCCTCGTTGGTTGGTGCGAATACAGTAAATGGACCATTACCTTCCAGTGTTTCGACTAAGTCTGGAAACAATGATAGAGCCGTAACTAAAGTGCTTAAACTCTCTGTCGCTGAAGCAATGGTTACAATTTTATCGGCGACAAAACCTTCAGGGATCAATACTTCATCGATGATGTGTACAACTCCGTTGGTTGCTTCGATATCAGCATTCACCACAGTTGCTGATCCATTGATCACAACTCCTGAGCTTACATCGATATCGATATCACCATTTAATGTAGCAACCACGCCCGAAGAAAGATCAGTTGAAAAAACAGATCCACTTACTACATGATATTGTAATATCCCTGCAAGCTCAGTTGGATTGTCAAGTAAGTAATCAAGGACACCATCAGGCAAATTTTCGAAGGCTTCGTTTGTTGGAGCAAAGACTGTGAAAGGTCCGGTTCCCTGAAGTGTCGTAACCAGGTCAGCGGTTGTCAACGCTGTCACCAAAGTGCTTAAGTTCGAGGTTCCCTGAGCTAGTTCAACGATGTCATCTGTTGGAGGCAACTCAAATCCAGCTGGAATCAACACTTCATCTATGATATGCACCACTCCATTGGTAGCTTCTACGTCTGCTGTGGTCACATTGGCTGTTCCATTAATTGTAACACCTGATCCCACATTTACCTCAATATTTCCATTGAGTGTGGCGACAGTTCCGGAAGACAGGTCTGTGGAAAGGACTTTACCACTAACCACATGATATTGAAGTACTGCAGCTAATTCTGATGGATTGTCAAGTAAATAATCCAAAACTCCGTCAGGGAGGTCATTAAATGCATCATTGGTAGGAGCGAAAACGGTAAAAGGTCCATCACCTTCCAGGGTTTCGGTAAGATCAGCAGCCACGATTGCTGTCACAAGGGTACTTAAGGATGGAGTGCCCTGTGCTAACTCAACGATATTATCAACAGGACCCATATCGTCCATGTCATCATCATCGTCATTACAAGCGGAGAAGGTCAAAAGAGACGCTGCCATTGCCAGCAGGACCAGCAATTGCACATTGATTTTTTCTAATACTGTTTTTTTCATGATCACTCAGTTTAATTGTGAATCTGTTTATGATTGTAATAACTCAAACCACAGGATGAATAATAATGTTTAACAATTAGATAAAAAAGTTAAACAAAAATAACATTATAATCTTATAAGTGCTTAAAAAAGGCTTAAATGCTGGTTTTTGTGTAAATTATATTAAACAAAAATAGCAATTCATTCTAATCAATGAGATCAATTTTGTTTTACAGAAGTGACCCATTAGACCTCGGGGAGTAGGACTTGACATTCATTGGGTCGGTTCATTTCGTTATTTTCGTCTTATGCTCGATCCATTCCTCAATACCGAAATGATCAAGTCGGAGAAAAAAAGACTTGAAGTATTCATGGGAGTATTGTTGTCAGGACTTACGATTACTATTGTTGTGAGACTTTTTCAGCTGGAGGAATTGAAAATAACTTTTGAGAATGACCGATCCTATTTCACCCTAATGGCAGCCATTGCTTTAATGAACGGATTTATTTTCCTTTCACGGTCATGGGTGACCAGGGTTTTAAGATCAGGAGGGAGACTGACCAAAAGATACTTTTGGCTGACTACCGGGATGGAAGTACTGATCCCGTCGTTGTGGTTGGTGGTAGTCGCACTGGAAGAACAATCCGCATACTTTTTAGACTCCCCTGCTATATTTATGTATTTTGTGTTGATCATCGTATCCTCTATGCACTTAAGCTTCTGGATAAGTGCGGTTATGGGGCTTTTGATTGGAGGATTCTATGCAGGGTACGCATATTGGGTGACCACTTCGTATTCAATGATCTATAATCTACCCATTTTTATTTTTTATGTACGAGCTGCAGTGTATGTCATCGCAGGTATATGTGCAGGATTGGTAGCAATGGAGCTGAGGAATCGATTGAGTGCCACACATCAGCATATGCTGGAAAAGGAAGAAATCGAAGGCTTGTTTAGTCAGCAGATCTCTCCTCAGTTGGTTAAGGTGTTGAAGGAAAAAAAGGACTACACGGCACGTTTAGAGGCTGTTTTGGTGTTTTTAGACATTAGGGACTTTACAGAAAAGGTACAACATCTATCACCAGAGGAGGTTAATGAATTTCAAAATCGATTTTTTTCTCCAATTATTCAAATTATTAATGACAACAAAGGTCTTGTAAACCAGATCATGGGAGATGGGTTAATGGCCACTTTTGGGGTACCTAAGATAGACAATCTGCACCATCAATATGCCTGGAAGGCCGTGGAATCGATTTTAAAGTTTATTAAGCAATTCAGGAAGGAGAATAAAGAACATCAACTCCTGGATGTTGGGATAGGTATGCATATTGGGGAAGTGTTGGTTGGAAACATTGGGACAGACACAAGGAAGCAGCTTTCAATTTCAGGGAAAGCCGTGATCGTAGCGTCGCGAATAGAACAATTTAACAAAGAATTAAATAGTACCCTGCTGATGTCTGGTGAATTATACCATTTATTAGCAGGTGAAATCGGAAATTATAAATCCAAATCCTCTTATAAACTTAAGGGAATAGATGAGGAGATTACAATAGTTCAGATCATATGAGTAAAAAATCATTGTTCGACCGGGACCTAAGCTGGTTGTCATTTAATTATCGTGTACTGCTGGAAGCAGATGATCCATCCGTTCCACTGGTAGAAAGGCTGAGGTTTGCAGCCATTTTCTCTTCAAACCTGGATGAGTTTTTCAGGGTACGGGTGGCCAACCTTCGCAGGTTAGTCGAAATAGATAAGAAGAAGATCAACAAGAAAATTGATATTGAGCCGGATCGTTTGCTACAGCAGATCCAAAAAGAAGTGAGCACACACTTGAGGTTTTATGGAAAGGTGCTAAGCAAAGTGTTGAAAGAGCTAAAGTCGAGGGGGTTGAGTATCAATTATACCGGAAAGATCCCGATCAGAGACCAGGCCGAATTGAACCTCTTTTTCAAAATCAAGTTGATGGGTTATCTCAGCATCCAGAAACTGAAGAAGAAGTCCCTTTTTTTGGATAACAGAGCCCTGTATTTTGTGGTTTCGACCATTAAATCAGGAGAAGAAATCACGTATGTTCTTAATATCCCGTCGAACAAAGTTTCTCGCTTTCATACACTCAAATCGAAACAAGGTTCCCGTGTGTACTTTATCGATGATATCATCAGAAACAACCTGGATATGGTGTTTCCTGATCATCAAATCAAAGGGTGTTACAGTATCAAACTTAACAAAGATGCTGACCTACAGATTGATGATGAATACGAGGGTGACCTGGTTCAGAAAATAGAAAAACAGATTCAGAAGCGTAACCTCGGAGTTCCTTCCCGTTTTTTATATGACAGTACCATACCAGCGGGGGTGTTGCAACAACTGGTAGATGCCCTTGATCTGAATGAAGCTGACTTATATGCCGGGGGTAGATATCATAACCTGAATGATTTTTTACAGGTTTCCAGTCCTGATCCGGGATTAGCATATGAAAAACAGGTCCCGATATCAAACAAATCGCTGGATGCCAGGAATTCATTATTTGAATCGATACAGGCACAGGATCAGATCCTTCATTTTCCCTATCAGTCCTACAATTACATCCTTCGGTTTTTTAATGAAGCAGCCATTCATCCGGATGTCAAAAAAATTGATGTCACATTTTATCGCATGGCGGAAAACAGTATGATAGGTGAGGCATTGATCAGTGCAGCCAATAATGGAAAGAAAGTCAATGTCTTTATGGAGGTGAAGGCCAGGTTTGATGAGGAGAATAATCTGCTTTGGGCCAGAAAGATGGAAGCTGCGGGTATCAGCATCCATTATAGTATTCCGGGATTAAAAGTACATGCGAAAGCTGCTTTGGTCACGATGAAAAGCAAAGAAGAAGGTACGACTTACTTTGGGTTTTACGGGACAGGTAACCTGAACGAAGGCACGGCAAAGATCTACTGTGATCATAGTTTGCTCAGCTGCAATCCAGAGATGAATGTGGAATTAAAACAGGTTTTTGACTTTTTGAATACACGAAAAAAGCCGGGTACATTTAAGCATTTGATTGTTTCTCAGTTCGGTGCGTTGGAGCGGTTTGCCGGGTTGATACAGCGCGAAATGGATAACCATGCCAGGGGCTTACCTGCAGAAATTATTATCAAGTTGAACAACCTGGAAGAGCCTTCGCTGATCGGGAAGCTTTATGAGGCAGCAGAATCCGGTGTCAGTGTAACGCTTATTGTCCGGAGTATTTGTTGTCTGATCCCGGAAACACATGGTATTCGGGTGGTGAGGGTAGTAGACAGGTACCTGGAACATGCCAGGGTCTTTTACTTTTCCAATGCAGGAGAAGAGGAGCTTTTTATGGGGTCTTCAGACTGGATGAGCAGAAACCTGCACAGGCGAGTGGAGGTAACTTTTCCAGTCTACCAAAAGAATATCAGGAACCAGGTCAAAGATCTACTGCAAATACAGCTAAAGGATAATACAAAGGCAGTCCTGTTGGACAGCAATATGAACAATCTGAGGATAGCGTCAGCGAAACCATTTAGAAGAGCCCAGGTGGATACTTATGAATATATCAGAAAGCTAAACTGATTAATAAGGAACCGGACTTTTTAAGTATGCTTCGGCAAACATAAATGAGAGGACTGCTACCACAAATCCAAACATAAAGATGGTATAGGATATTCTAAGTAGTCGGTATTTCTTACCCAATACGACTCCCAATAGGTAGATGTCTCTGATTAAACTGGAATACAGGTAGTCCGCGTCCTGCATCATTTCTTTCATCGCCCATTCATATTGGTCCATCCCCATTTTATGGAAATTGCCAAAGAAGAGCAGGTTGGTTCTTTTATTGTGAATGTCTTCTTCTGTGAAGGTACCCTTCGAGACATTAGGCCTTGTGGCCAGGATGGCAAAAACAATGGTTGACAAGCACACAACCGTCATGATGATAGCCGGAAGGATTAGATGAGGGTATTCCTCCAGCTTCCTGAATAAAACCGATACCAATACAGATAGGATGATCGAATTGACAGAAATCATGATGTTGGCCTTGGTGTCCGCCATGGCACTCAGGTCAAGATGGTTTTTAGAAGTCAACCTAAACATGGTTTCGATACCTCGTGTTGGCTTGATTTCTTTCACATCTTTTACCTTCTTTTTCAGCTTCTTGACCTTCTTTTCGAGGGCAATGACTTCTTCGTCTTTTTCACCACTCATGCTTTTAATTTTTAGATTGACAATTTCGAGATTTTTCCTGACTTTTTCCGTATAATTTTCCCTGGCATAAGCTGTAAAGAATTCATGGTTTTCCATGAATTTTTTGTTGTTGATATACCAGTCTTTATCCCGGATTTCTTTTCCATGCACCTGTTCCAGCTCTATTTGTAGCAATTCGGAGATATCGCAGTATTTTTCGTTGGCCAGATGAAGCAGGTCAGCGTCACAAATGATTTCTTCGAGCTTGTTTTTTGGCGATTGTGGCATTTTGGTAGCCATGATACATCCATTGATTTTCGCTATTTTTTCAGAAGGATAGTTCTTTGACGATAAAAACTCCTTTGCGATCTCCACGCTCTTTTCTTCGTGATCGGTGATGGTACTCACATAGCCAAGGTCATGAAACCATGCAGCCAGTTCCAGTATTTCCATTTCCTCATGGGTTACATCGGAATGGTTGGCTATTTCGATGACCGCCTCTACCACATGTCGGGTATGTTCAAAGGAATGATAGACAAGGCTTTCCGGAAGCTGATTTTTCAGGATCTGCTGCGCATAATTTTGAGCTTCGTTAAGAATTGCTGATCTTTTTTTGGACATTAATCTTGGGATGAAGTTTGTAAAATACCAATTTTATCTTTTTTAGCAGAGGAATCTCTCGTAATCACACAGATGATAAGAAATTTTAAGTCAAATTCTTACTTTTTCCTGTTTGGAATGATAATTTTTTATGTCTCTCCGGGGTGCATCTATTCGCCTAACAACAGAGTGGATAGTTTATTTAACATTTATGAGGGCGTACAATATTTTTATGAGCTCAATCGCCCTTATGAAACACACCTTATGCCAGATAAGTTAGAGGAGATATCAGGAATCAGCTATGTAGATGGGGTTCACCTGGTATGCATAGAGGATGAACATGGCTATATCTATAACTATGACCTGAGATTGAAGGATTTTACTCCGAAATGGAAGTTTTCAGATGACGGAGACTATGAAGATATTCTGTATCACGAGGATTCGGTTTATGTTCTTGAAAGTGACGGAGATATTTATCAGTTCCACTACTCCAAATCAGGTGCTGCGAATGCTGTGAAATATGAGAATAGGCTAAGTACTAGAAACGATACGGAAGGTTTAGGCTTTGATCCCATAAGAAAGAACCTGTTGATAGCCTGCAAAGAAAAGATAGGGCTGGATGGTAAAGAGACGGATGGCTGGAATGTATATTCTTTTGATCTGAGGACAAAGACCATTTTAGAAAATCCTTTTTATTCGCTCACCAGCAAACAGTTGAAATCCTTTTTCGAAGCGCACCGTGATTTTGAATATGAGGAAGAGAGAATTGTGGTCAAGCCCTCAGCCATAGCATTTAATCCCTTGGACGACCTTTTTTATATCCTGGCCTCTGTAGGGAAGATGATCGTTGTCATTGATCAGGAAAAGAACATCAAAGCCACTTATTCTATCCCTGAAAAGCTACTTAAACAACCAGAAGGCATTACTTTTAGCCCATCCGGCGAGCTCTGGATCAGCTCTGAGGGAGTAGATGGTCCGGGTCGGATATTGTCATTTAAACCACAGACCAGATGAGGATATTGCTTGTGATCCTATGCTTTCCATTTTTCTTGTTTGGGCAAGAAACAGAAATCTTTCTTGTCGGGGATGCAGGTGAGCCACATTTTCCCAATGATGCCACACTCGATTATTTGAGAGAAGCAAGTGCCCTTGCGGGTCCTGAAGATATAATGATATTTCTGGGTGATAACCTTTATCCGAAAGGATTGCCTCCAAAAGGGGATCCGTTGCGACAGGAAATGGAGAAAAAGCTCAATGCCAGCCTGGAGGTAATGAAGGCTTTCAAGGGGAAGGTGATCATGATCCCGGGAAATCATGATTGGCAAAGTGCGGGCAAACAGGGCAAAGAGTACCTGATGGAGATGCAAGACTATATAGATGCATATTTCAATGATGAGACCATCTTCTATCCCCGAAATGGATGCCCGGGCCCGGTAGAGGTGGTTGTTTCCGATGAGTTGGTCATCCTGATTATAGATACACAATACCTGTTGCATCCATACACCATTCCGGATGGTGCCAATGAATGTGCCACAGCTTCTCTGGTAGAAGTGGTCAATCAGTTGAGAGACCTGATTCGTGATCACAGCGAAAAACATATTGTTGTAGCCGCCCATCATCCCATTTACAGTTACGGGTCCCATGGCGGTCGATTTCCCCTGAGGTCTCATATTTTTCCGCTCACCGACATCTCCAAACCCAAGATCTGGTTGCCACTCCCGGTAATAGGAAGTATCAATCCGGTTTATCGCATGACCTTTGGTATCAGGCAGGATATCTCGCATCCCAAATACCAGGTAATGCGGGACGAGATCCGGGATGCGTTGGAAACCACCAAAAACGTGGTGTATGTAAATGGCCATGAGCACTCGCTTCAATACATCATGGATGATTCCATTCACTATATCACCAGTGGATCCGGGTCAAAAACCTCCTACGTGACCAGGGGTAGGGGTTCTCAGTTTGCTTCTAGCACTACAGGGTTTGCCAGGCTACACTACTCCCGCGATGGAGAAGTGAACCTCAGCTTTTTTGACAGTCAGGTCAGAGATATGGTGTTCAGTAAACCGATCTATACTAAAAAGGTCATTACAGTGGAAGATTTGGTTGATTTTAAGCTTGGGGAGACTTCGGTTACTTCACCGATCAGCAACCAGTATCACGGCTTTGGCAAAGCACATCATTTTTGGTTGGGACAAAATTATCGCAGTGCATGGGCAACACCGGTTGAAATGCCTGTTTTTGATATTGGAACCGAGCATGGAGGACTGGAAATTGTAAAGCTGGGGGGAGGCAACCAAACCAAATCGCTTCGGCTTGAAGCAAAAGACGGACGACAATTTGTTTTAAGGTCCCTGGAGAAATACACCGAAAAGCTACTTCCCGATCTCCTTCAGTCTACTATAGCCGGGGATATACTTCAGGACCAGATCTCTGCAGCCAACCCGTATGGAGCCTTTGCGATTCCTGCACTGGCAGATGCCGCTGGTATTTATCACACCAATCCCAAATTGGTATATGTGCCCGATGATCTACGCTTTGGAAAATACAGGGAGACCTTTGCAGGTTTACCAGTTCTCTATGAAGAAAGGCCCAATGATGAAATAGCAGAACAATTTTTCGATGGGGAAGGAGAAGATGTGAAAGGAACCCCTGATCTGATACAAGAGCTTAGAGATGACAATGATGAGGCTGTTGATCAGCCCTTTGCCTTGCGAAGCAGGCTTTTTGATATGCTGATCGGTGATTGGGACCGGCATGAAGATCAGTGGAGATGGGTGAGACGGGACAAGGAACCCCAGGGTCACCTTTGGCGACCGATCCCGAGGGACCGGGACCAGGCATTCTTTGTCAATGAAGGTTTGGTCGGTTGGTTTGCTTCAAGAAGATTTATTTTACCCAATTCAGAGGGTTTTGATGAATACATGAATTATCCTCCCGGGTTCAATACCAGCGCCAGATTCTTCGACCGCACCTTTCTGAATGGGCTCAGTTGGGAAGCATGGCAGCAGGAAATTGTATTTTTACAGTCTCAATTGAATGAGGAGATTTTCAGGGAAGCTATGCAAGCCTGGCCCGATACCATCAGGAAGTTGTCTGCAGAAAAGACGGTGAAGGTATTGGAAGCCCGTTTGGCTGATATGCAGCGCTATGCCCGCATTCATTACCTGTTTATCTCAAAAGAAGTGGAAGTCGTCGGCACTGATAAGCACGAGTACTTTTTGGTAGAAAGGTTAAATCCTGACCAGATGAGGGTGACTGTCCACAAGCGCAAAAAGGATGGGGAGCTTGAGCAGGTGATCTACCGAAGAACGTTTTTGGCGACAGAGACCAATGAGATTCGGCTGTATGGGTTGGGTGGTGAGGATGTTTTTGAATTTAAGGGGGTGAATGCTGGTAAAATCAGGGTGCGCGTAATTGGTGGTGATGATGACGACCTGGTAGACGCATCATCGGTAGACGGTTCCGGAAAAAGGGTGCTGGTTTATGATACCAAAGACACGAAGCTGGAGGGGGATAGGTCAGTTAAGTCTAAGCTCAGTGACAAACCGGGTGTGAATTTCTATAACCGAACTGCTTTTGAATATGATAAATTCATCCCTTTATTGAATATCCAATTCAACAAAGATGATGGATTGTTTCTGGGTGCCGGATTTATTTATACCAAAGAAGGTTGGAGAAAAGATCCGTTTGAGCAAAAACATCAGTTAACAGGTAATGCGGCACTGGCTACCGGTGCTGTTAACCTCAATTACTCCGGAATCTTTACGGATGTGGTGGGATCCTGGGATTTGGTGGCTGATCTTTCATTACAGCAACCTTACAGTGTTTCCAATTTCTTTGGGTTTGGCAATGAAAGCGATTTTGATTTTGATGGCGAGGGCATCGCAGCTGCTTTTGATGATCCGATCGATTTTTACCGGGTAAGGTACAACAGGTCCAATACCTTCCTGGGGCTGGGTAAGTCTTTGGGTGTGTCAGGAAATTTTGAGTTTGGGGTGCAGCATTTATCATTTGGACTTGATGAAGCTGCAAGCAATAAATTTATCGGAGATCCTGCTAGTGGTGTCGATGCTGCCACCCTGGATGATAGTTATCATTTTTTAGGTTTTAAGGCCGAATTGAATCTCGATACCCGGGATAATACTTTTATTCCATCCACAGGGGTTACATCTGACCTGTCTTTCAGAAGGTATTATGGTATGAATGACGATTCTGAAAACTTTACCCGGATGAGTGGGTCTTTCGGAATCTATATTCCTCTTTATCCTCCTAAAAAAATTGTGATCGCCAGTCAGGTGGGGGTAGAGCACCTGATCGGAGACGCTACCTTCTACAATACGGCATCCATAGGTCAGCAGCAGGTGAGGGGGTACAGAAGAAACCGATTTGTAGGTAATACTTCATTCTACAATGCTACCGATATCAGGATACACCTGATCAATGTGAAGACTTATTTTCTGCCCATGGGGATCGGGATTGTCGGGTTTCACGATGTAGGCCGGGTCTGGTACAATGGTGAATCCAGCGATGCATGGCACAGGAGCCAGGGATTCGGGGTGTGGCTGGCTCCCTTAAATCGTGTACTGGCCACTTTTCATCTGGCATTCTCTGAAGAAGAGACCTTGCCGTTGGTTACGGTTGGCTATCAGTTTTAGATACTGAATAGCTCCACTTTATTTGATTTCCCTCTCAGACTGATCTCTCCCATTGACCTGGTCTGGACCTTAAGCCTGTCAAAATCAATCTTTTTTGTCAGGCTACCCGAAAGAAGGATATCCACCTTGAGCGAATTGCATAATTCCTGTATCCGGGAGGTGGTGTTGAGCACATCACCGGAATAGGCAATGTCCCGTTTTACAATTCCAATTTCCCCTGCCATGACCGATCCGTAGTGCAGCCCAGCTTTGAATTCAGGCTGCACGCCATATTTTTTTAGGAAGTAAATCTCTTTACGGTGCAGAAGGCTTTTTACATCAAAATAGCAGTTGATACAATTTCCTTTTTCGATCCCGGATTTGATGGGCCATGATACCACTATTTCATCACCTACATATTGGTAAATCTCACCTCTATTATTCAAGATTCCTGGTGTAGTTACTTTGTAGACTTCTTTTATGAAATTGAAATATTGCGCTTCACCTAGTTTTTCTGCGATGGAGGTGGATGATCGCAGGTCCATAAACATAAAGACACGTTCCTCACGTTTTGGATTAAAATATTTACCCAACAGAAATTTCACAAAGACCCCTGGTCCGTATTTATCGTTGACCAGCATGGTGATGAGGGTAAGCATGACAATTAGAAGCCATACCGAATAGGGGATCAGTATATTGGGCTGAAGGGAATAATTTAAGGCAATCAGCCAAATATTGCTGTTTTGGAGTTCCATTGTAGGGTGATTGGAAGCAAAATACAGCGTACTGATATATGAAATGAATAAAAAACAATGGTATACGTGATCAGGATATTTCGGAGGGTCCAGCCATAGGGTTTAGACCTTAGCCACTTTTCCCAAAAAAATACCAGTATGCTACCTCCTATGGTCCCAGCGGTAATTCCTGTTATCAATGCGCCAGTCCAGGCAGCCACAATTTCTTCGCCCAGAGGTTGATACCCAAACTGAATACTGATGGCATAACCGATCAGATACTGGAACATTGAGATGAATGTCCAGGCGAGGGTAATCCAGAAGATGTTGTAGATTTTTGACTTAAGCACAATCTATTTTAGCTAAGGTGCGTATGCATGTATAAAAATAATACCTTTTAACTGATATGATCACAACTACAACACACAACATTGAAGGAAAACAAGTTAAAGAATACATGGGTATCGTCACTGGAGAAGCCATCATCGGTGCTAACCTGTTTAAAGATATATTTGCCAGCATCACCGATGTGATTGGTGGAAGGTCAGGAGTTTATGAGAAGGGTTTGAGAGAGGCTAAGGACATCGCCATCAAAGAAATGCAGGATAAAGCCCAACAATTAGGTGCCAATGCTATATTAGGTGTTGACCTGGATTATGAAAATATGGGTAGAGACGGCGGAATGCTGATGGTGACTGCCAGTGGGACAGCGGTGAAGGTTTCTTGAGGAGACAGAATACAGAATACAGAATACAGGATGATGATTGATGATGCCTAAATAAGGTTGACCGGTTTTACTCTTCTATCTGAATAATTCACTTTCGTTCTGTTTTTAGAATAAGATTTATCCATAATCAATGCTTCAAATTGATCCGGACTGATACCACCAATTGTACTATTCCAATACATCAGTTTTTCTTCAAAATCTACACAGATTTTGGCCAAAGTCCGCGCGGGTTTTAAAAAAAGTCTGCGCAGACTTTTTGAGATATTACAAAATCGCCCTTTAAAAGCACTGAGAGATGTTTTTATTCAGGATACAGCTCTGTTTTTTCTCACCGGCTCTTCATTATCCCCTGAAAGAATGATAGGATTATTCTAAGATTACTTCTTTCATTTTATTCAGTCCCAAAGTTAACGGGTTAAACTAAATGCCCTAAATGCCTTCATGACTTAAAAACAATGGTTCCTCTTATCATTCTTCAATCATTGTATAAGATAAATTATTGTAGGAGAGAAGTATTTAGCCATTCCCACTAAATGATCTCAATGCCTTAATGGTTCAAAAAAAATGGTCCCCTAATGGTCTACAGTTCAACTACTTCTTTGACAACAACTCCTTCTTTCTGAATAGACAAGGCAGGCTTGTGATCAAAGATGCCAAAGAGCGTGGAACCAGATCCGCTCATCGCCGCGTAGATGGCTCCTTCTTGATAGAGCAAATCTTTGAGTTTCTGTAGGTCCGGATGATTAGGAAAAATGCTTGCTTCAAAATCATTTTTTACCTGATCTTTCCAGTCAGCAACCGGGAATTTTAATACTTCCTTTAGTTTCACAGTAGGTTTGGCAGGCTTCACATGGGCATAGGCTTCGGCCGTTCCGATCGATAATTCGGGGAAAATCAGAGCCATAAATTTTCCTTTCAGGTCAACTGAAATGGGGGTTAGATTTGTACCCGTTCCTGTGGCCAGAGCCGGTTCATTGTCAATGAAAAAGGGACAATCACTGCCAAGCTCTGCAGCGAATGCTTTCAGCTGATTATTTGTGATCCCCAACTCAAACATGTCATTGAGCATTTTCAGGGTGAATGCTGCATCTGATGAACCACCGCCCAATCCGGCTCCCATGGGAATGACCTTGTGCAGGTGCATGCTTACTGCTGGAATGTTATACCCCGATTGAATGAGTTTATAGGCCTTGATACACAGATTGTCTCCACGATCATTGTCGACGACCAATCCGGAATTCGTAAAGGAGAAGTGATTAGATGGAATGATCTCCAGCACATCGGTAAAGGGGACGGGATAAAGACAGCTTTCGATGTCATGGTACCCGTCCGTTCTTTTGTTCAGTATGTTTAAGCCAAGGTTGATCTTGGCATTTGGAAAGGAGATCATCCCGATTTTTTCCTACCCTTTTTTCATCATCTCAATGACTTCTTCGGAGATTCCGGTACTGGAATATCCGCCGTCATGGAAAAGGTTTTGCATAGTAACCATTCTACTCAGGTCGGAAAACAGGAAGATGCAATAATTGGCACAATCCGCTGCTGTGGCATTGCCCAGCGGTGACATTTTCTGTGCAAAGTCAAAAAATGAATCAAAACCACCGATACCCGCCCCGGCTGTGGTAGGAGTAGGGGATTGTGAAATGGTATTTACACGTACTTTTTTGGCCTTACCGAATCTGTAACCATAACCTCTGGCAATGGATTCAAGTAAAGCTTTGGCATCTGCCATATCTGTATAAAAAGGAAACGTTCGTTGTGCAGCAATGTACGAAAGCCCCACGACTGAACCCCACTCATTGATAGCATCCAGCTTTTCAGCAGCAGCCATCATCTTGTGAAATGAAAGTCCGGATATATCCAAAGATTTTTGATACCAGTCGTAGTTCAACTCACCGTAGGACCTTCCTTTTCTGATGTTGGGCGACATACCGATAGAATGAAGGACAAAATCCACTTTTCCCCCCAGTAGCTCGGTCGACTTGGTGTACAGGTTTTCCAAATCTTCTGTTGAAGTAGCGTCAGCGGGGATCACTTCTGTTTCACAAGCTGCTGCCAGTTCATTGATCTTTCCCATTCTGAGTGCGATGGGTGCATTGGTCAGGGTGAACCTGGCACCTTCTTCATAAGCGCGTTGTGCTACATGCCATGCGATAGAATTTTCATCCAACGCACCGGATATGATTCCTCTTTTTCCTTTAAGTAATTGGTGAGACATAAATCGTGTTATTTATTTTTTGTAAAAATATAGGATGGAGTTGAAAACCTGCCTTTAAAATGGTTTAATATGAATGACTGGCTACTGATTTCAGGTTTTAGACGATTGAAGGAACTAGTCTCAAAATTATTTCCATGGTTTTTAGCCCACTGATGCATTAATGAAGAATTATGTATATCTCAGCTTTACCTGTGAGCAGGATGTACTGCCAGATCGTAAGGATAGCCCCTCGCTACCCCTAGTCGGACTCCTACGCTAAAGCTTTCACCTGCGGCCGAAGCCTTTGGCGAAGGACTCAGCGTCAGCGTGGTGCCCCTAAATCGCCTAAAGGGGTCCATCCACAAGTCATTTAGTCAAATAAAACACATTTAAAATTCAGAAAGGTGCGGTAGGCTCCCTTGATTCAATACCGAAGCCTTGGCGTAGGTATTAGGGATTCAAGGGTAAGGGTAGCCACTGCCTTTTATTTGTTCCAAAGGGGTTATTATTCTTTAAGTTGACGGCAATGGTGAGTTACAGGCCACAGTGTAGGGTCACATACTACGAGGAAGGGATCAATTCTTTTAACCACTAATCCACTAATAAAAATCTGTGTTTCAGATTTACCTGTGAGTAGGAAAACTGTCAGTGAATGAATTGGATCGCACAAACAAGCCCATATAGTTGAAGCAATTTGTGTTATTATTCTTTCTGAAAGACCCTAATAATTAGTGAATCCGTGGCTATTATATACCCAACAGCTCCTTAGAACTGTTGATTGCCACTTCAGATGGATTGTCACCACCAATCATTTTAGCAATTTCCATGACCCTTTCCTCAGATTCGAGCTTCTTGATTTTACTGACAGATTTATCTGATGAATGATCTTTATAAACATAGTAATGTGCTTCTCCACCCGCAGCAAACTGTGGTAGGTGGCTGATGGCAATCACCTGGTGATTTTGTGCCATGGTCTTCATCATTGAAATCATTTGTAGGGCGATTTCTCCTGATACACCGGTGTCTATTTCATCAAAGATGACTGTTGGTAAGGCTGTCTTGTCCGCAATCAGGTATTTGATGGCAAAGATCAACCGGGAGAATTCACCCCCGGAAGCGACATGCTTAATCTCTTTCGGAGGCACTCCTTTGTTGGCAGAAAACATCATTTCTACCTGGTCTAATCCTGTAATCGATGCCTTTGCCTCTTTTATCTCAAAGAGGATCACACCATTAAAAATACCCAATTTATGAATGATGGTCTCAATGGCTTTGGCCATCTCACTACTGTGGTTTTTTCGACTGTCAGAAAGCTCTTTTCCAGCTTTGAGCATGGCTTTTTCTGATGCTTCCAGCTTCACTTTGGATTGTTCGATTTTATCGTCCAGATTCTGGAAAGACTCTAGCTGTCTGCCCAACTTTTCCCGGATTTCGATCAGCTCTGCAACAGAACTCACCTTATGCTTTGACTCCAGCCTAAAGATCAGGTCAAGCCGATCTTTTACGATCTGTGTTCGTTCCGGGTCAAATTCGATGGCATCCTGCTCTCTTTCAATTTCATTTCCTATGTCCCGGAGTTCGATCATGTTGCTGTAGAGCCTTTCATAGAGTTCTTCAATTGTGCTTGAGTACCCTTTTACGGAAGAAAGAAGCGAAATACATTGTTGAAGTTGCTGGTTGATGCTGAACTCTTCACCATCGAGCAGTTGGGATACACCACTTAGATTTGTTTTTATTTCCTCAGCATGTTCGAGCACCTCTAATTCTTGTTCCAGTGTCTCCTTTTCCCCGGCATCCAGTGCCGCTTCTTCCAATTCATTGAAAAGAAACTGGTTGTAATCACTTTCTTTTTCATTGTTCCGGGAGAAGGAGACCAGTTCTTCATATGCTTTGAGGGCGTGCGAATACGCCTCGAATTTCTGCTGGTACGCTTTTTTAAGCCCGTCATTTCCTGCGTATAGGTCGAGGGTTTCTAGCTGATACAGGTTTTGACCCAGTTGCAATCCTTCATGCTGTGAGTGTATATCCATCAATCGTTCACCGATCTTTTTGAGGATATCCAGGGTGACGGGCAGGTCATTGACAAAAGCCCTGGACTTGCCCGATGGGCTAATCTCTCTCCTAATGATGGTTTCATCTTCGTAGTCAAGGTCCTCCGCTTCAAAAAGATCTTTCAATTGATAATCTCTGATCAGAAAGGTGCCCTCAACGACACATTTTTCACTGTCGGCATATAAAGCCTTGGTGTCTGCCCGATTTCCAAGCAGTAGTCCTACAGCACCCAGCATGATCGATTTTCCTGCTCCTGTTTCTCCGGTAATGATGTTTAAACCGGATGCGGGATGCATTTCAAGCTTTTGAATGAGGGCGTAATTGGCTATCGAAAGAGTTTTGATCATGAAGTCAGGAGACTTTTACGTCGGCCCAAATTTCATCAATTTGAGTTAAAAGTACATTCATCTTTCGTCCCATCTTGTTTTGTACTTTCAAAATATTGGCAATGTGCTTTACTGGTTTCACGAAATAGACCGAACCATCTTCGAGAATGATACTCAACCAGACCTGATTTTTAATGCACATATCTAACTGGTCAAAATTGACCCTTAGAAGTTTTTTGCTCATTGGATTACTCGATTATTGACCTGAAAGTATCGCTTCTGCTGGGATCAAGGGCTGTTAAAATCTCATATGCTTCCCGTTGTTGAGATGGATTACCTTCATTGAATATTTGGGTTATTTCTTCTGCTTTGGCATCCAGAAAGCTGATGATCAGGATAGATCGTGGCCTGGATTGGTTGGCTGTGCGCAGACCTTTCAGGCTGGTTAGCACACCGGTCCTTGCTTCTTCCGGCTTATCCATGAAGATGTCTAAACCTTTGATGTGGTAGCTGTAATATCCTTTGCGGACAGGCTCAAAAGTAGTGCTTAACAGGTTTTCGGTCAGCCAGTATCTGTTTCTGATGCTGTTGAATTGCTGCCACCCGGGATAGCCGGACTGCTGAGCATTGATCACTACCTGGTTGGCCAGCTGGAAATATCTGGTACCACCCATTTCGCTGAAAGTATCATAATCCACACCAATGATCACATACGCATAGTAAGCCAGGAGGGAAGTAATGTTGTTGAGGAAAGCGCTTTCATTAAATTGGAGCGGCTGGGACTGAAAATACTCGAAAACCCAGTCGCGGTCTGCAAAGTTGAAAACGACCGTTTCGTAATCCGTTCCATAGACAGGCCTGGAGGAAAGAATTTGTACCGAAGCACCGAATTTTCCAAGTCCTGGCTGGGTTTCATTGGGGTCCAGGGTGAGGATGAAGTTGCAGTTGATGCGTTCTTCGGGCAGGTATTCATCGTCGGTCCACTTGCGATCGTTGAGAAACTGTGCAAAAGCAGTCTCCATATCTGCAAAAATGCTACGCTCTGTGGTTTGTACCTGATCTGCATTGATGATCACCCGGCAGTTCAGCTCCTGGCAGAAGGAAGAGCAACTCACTAAAAAGCCGACTATGACAAGAAATCTTTTCATTGATCCATATTTTCCAGTACATCAAGCAGGTCTTCTGCTACCTGGTCCTTACTCTTTAACTCAAAACTGATTTGATTATTATCCTTTTTAAAGATCGTTACTTTATTGGTGTCATGTGAGAAGCCTGCACCTTCATGGTTAAGTGAGTTGAGCACGATCATATCCAGGTTTTTCTTTTTCAGCTTTGCCTGGGCATTTTCAGCCTCATTGTCTGTTTCCAGGGCAAAGCCAACCGTAACCTGGCCATTTTTCTTCATTTTTCCTAATTCCAGCGCAATGTCAGGGTTAGGAACCAAAGTAAGTTCCAGGTTATCTTTTTGCTTTTTAAGCTTTGAATCAGCCTTTTCTTTGGGCCTGTAATCAACTACTGCTGCTGTGAATATAGCGATATCTGCCGCTGCAAAGGATTTTTTAGCCACTTCATACAGCTCCTCTGCCGATGTGATATGCTGAATGTGGATGGCCGGGTGGTGAGGGAGGTGCTGTACCGGTCCGGAAATGAAATCAACGGAAGCTCCTCTTTTGGCACATGCCAGGGCGATGGACCTGCCCATCTTGCCAGTGCTGTGATTGCTGATATAGCGAACAGGGTCGAAGGCTTCATGCGTGGGGCCTGAAGTGATCAATACCCTTTTACCCTTTAGCGTTTCTTTTTTTTTAAAGTGATGCTGCACTGCCTTTAAAAGATGCTCGGGCTCTGCCATCCTGCCTACACCATGCAGGCCACTGGCGAGTTCGCCATCTTCAGCTTCAATGACGATGTTGCCATATCCTGTAAGCTTTCTGAGGTTTTCTCTGGTCGTTGGATGTTGGTACATGTCCAGGTCCATGGCTGGAGATACCATCACGGGGCAGCGAGCTGATAAATAGACTGCGGTAAGTAAATTATCTGAAAGTCCATTGGCCATCTTAGCCAGGGTATTGGCGCTTAGTGGTGCCACGATCATGAGGTCGGCCCAGAGTCCCAGCTCTACATGGTTGACCCATTCTCCCTGATCATTTTTGATAAACCCGGAATAAACCGGATTCTTTGATAAGGTAGAAAGTGTCAGGGGGGTAATAAAATCTTTGGCACTGGTGGTCATGACCACCTTTACCTCAGCTCCTTCTTTGATGAGTAAGCGAACAAAAAAAGCGGCTTTGTAGGCTGCTATTGAGCCACAAACCGCTAATAAGATTTTTTTTCCTGCCAACATGGGCGGGCTATTAAGATGCTGGTTCTTCCAACTCTGGTGTACGGAACGTGATTTTTCCGTCTAGAAACTCCTCAACCGCAACAGTGCTAGGTTTAGGCATTCTTTCGTAGAACTTAGAAATTTCAATTTGTTCTCTGTTCTCAAAGATCTCTTCCAGGTTATCGACGGAGGAAGCAAACTCTGCCAGTTTGGAATTGAGTTCTTCTTTTTGTTGAGCACTGATCTGTCGGGCTCTTTTGGAAACGACTACCAGGGATTCATAAATGTTTCCTGTTGGTTGTGCGATTTCCTCGTTATTTCTTGTAATTAATGACGCAATTGTTGCCATGTGCAATCTCCTTCTTTTTCTTCAGAATTTAATTTTGATCTGCAAAGGTAGCTAATTGTTCGATGCTATCCTCATAATATTTTTCTGCCTGGGCAATAAATTTGCTCTCAGGGTAATTGTCTACCAATCTTTCATACCTGGTGATGACCTCCCTAAACCTTTCTTCCTGTTTTGACCGAAAGCTGGCTGTGGCATATTCATACGCTGCCATCACCTCCAGGAAGTGAATTTCTGGTCTGTACTTGGAGTCAGGGTAGGAGTCATGAAAATTATCTGCCGTAGTCAATGCTGCCTGATATCCACCGAATTTAGACCTTCTTAGATTGAAAAATAGCTTGACCTTTTCATACTCTTTGGTCTCCAGTTTTACCCTCAACTCCTGGATGAGTGTATCCGCTTTTGTAGACAATTCTTCGTAAGGGTATTTGTTGATGAAATTCTGTAATGCTGTCATAGCCTCGTAAGTACTGGTTTGATCCAGCGTGGCTTCGGGAGATTGCAGATATAGAGAATAGGCCCTCATATACTGTGCTTCCATGGCATACTCGCTTCTGCCATATATTTCATAAAACGACTTGAAATAATGAGCACTCAGCAGATATTGCTTCTGATAATAAAAGGTATAAGCATAATAGTAATTGGCCAACTCTGCTTCTTCTGTTCCACGAATAAGCGGGATGATCTCCTCAAAAAGAATATTGGCATGGTAGTAATCCTTCTCATTGTAATAATCGATGGCTGCCTCATACTTCAGCTTCCAGTCCGTACTCTTTTGGATCTTTCTGAACTTACACCCACCAGCAAAAAGGAGGAATACTACTAAAAGAAAATTTAGGATGAATTTTTGACTCATTTTTTAAAAACTGGACGCAAACTTAGCTTATTGAGCTAACAACTAAAAAGTATCTAAACTATTGCTCGTTGACTGGCTCTTTTTTTAACAAAATTTGTGAGGCTGCGGCTTCTTTATTAGTCCCGGAATTTTTTTGTGATTCTCTTTTAATCGGAATGGATTCGTCTTTTTTAAGCGGGAGCACTGGTTTCACCATGTCCTGCAGACTGTCAATGGCATGTGGGCGTGGTATAGAATCGAGGTAGGGAGCTATTTCAAATAGGGTAGGCCTTTCGCCGATTCGCCAGTTGAATCCATCCAACTTTTGAATTTCAGGCGTGAACTCATGGGGAGGAATAAACTGAGCGTCAGGGTTGTTGTAGGCGGAAAAGTTGATCAGTTTTTTGTCTCTGAATCGCATGCGCATCTTACTTGTGAAAAGCTTATTCAATCCCATGATCGTTGAGTCTCCCTCTTCCAGGGCGTAATAAAGTAATTCCCCATTGCCATCCACATCGATGGTTTTGATCTGGTTGAATTCAAAGTTTGCAATCATGTCCCTGCCCTTGATTTGGTTGAAGTTGGTAATGGTATCCTCCTGGGACATAAACGAGTTGGCAATCATGTGCATGGTTTTTATTTCATTGCCGGAGACCTCCAGAAAGATGGTGTCTGCTTCAATCTGGTTTTTTTCGTTCCACATGACAGGATCATGGTAAAAATAAATAATGGAGTCTGCCAGAAAATAAGAGACAGAATCAGCGATACCCTGCAGTCCTTCCTTAAACATTTTTACATCATGATAAGCCAAAATTCTCTTCAAAGAATCATATTCACTCTCTATTGAAACCAGCGTATCTGCTGAAACATAAAAGGTATCGGCCACAACTTTGAAGGTATCGGGTGCAATATAAAGGGTATCCTGGCTGAGTATCCTTTTCATCAGCGGGTGACCAAACACCTTGCTAAGGCCATTTTTTTTGTCATAGAATCCCTCCTCTCCGGTGATGATGATGTCTTTTTCTTTGGCGATCAGCCTTACGTTGCCAATGGCCTTGTAGTATTTTCTTAGATCATCAAAGAAGAGCTCATCGCCGATCAGCGTATAGTCCCGGGTCTCGATATTCCCCTCTACAAACTGGCTTTGATCGGAGACAGTTTTGAATTCACTGGCCTGAGAAAAGAGAATGGTGCCGTCATCCGTGGTGACTTCAGTGGGACCATAGGTATAGGCTATTTTGGTGATGGTATTATACCGAAGTGTATCTGCTTCCAATACGTAGTTAGGGGCCGTGAGCACTACCTCGCTCCAAAAGAGGGCATAGTTCTCCTGTGCATAGAAATACCCGATCTCACTGGTCAGCGTATTGGTGGTATCCACCAGTTTACCATTGTTGAAGTAGTGGGCAACTTCTGTCTCCAGGTCGTAATCAAGAAAATCTGTGAATAACTGCCGTTCCCCTCTGGTATAGACCACATTGTCCCGGAGTCTCGCTTTTCTTTCATTGCCATCATAAAGCAGTCTCCTGGAGGTGATGGTGACAGAATCATCTACAATTCTTACCCTGCCATAGGCTTCCATCACATTCCGGGCAGGGTAAAAGAATGAACTATCACAATATACCGTAGTGCTTTTTTGTTCAAAAACAACATTGTTTTTTAGCTTCCTGTAGCTCTCACCATCCTTCTTGGCAAAGAAAAGTGAATCAGCTCGATACTGGATCTTTCTCTTTTGCTGAGAGATGGCCTGATCAGTGACTCCTAGGAGAAATAGAAATAATATCGAATATTGCAGTATCTTCATTTCGGGATTGCAAAGCTATAAGACAAACGCAATATAAGGTGGTTAGTATGCTTGAGTATTTTTTGTCCTTTATTCATGAGCACTTGCTGGTCCGTGACGGTGAACGCACACTGGTGGCTGTGAGTGGTGGAGTTGACTCGATGGTCATGGCAGATTTATTTTTGCAATCTCCGTTTTCATTTGCCGTTACACACGTCAATTTTGGGTTGCGGGGGGAAGAGAGCAACAAAGATGAGGCTTTGGTGAGGGAATGGTGTGTAAGCCATCAGGTGCCCTGTTTTGTCCAGCATGCGCCCAGTCAGATCTTTGAGCATTCAGATTCTACTCAGATGGCTGCCAGGGATTTCAGGTATCAGTACTTTGATGTATTGATGCAGAAGGAAGGATTCCATAAGCTGGCCACAGCGCATCATTTGGATGATAGTTTGGAGACGGCACTATTTAATTTCACAAAAGGTACCGGACTGCGTGGACTACAGGGGATCAGTGCCATCAAAGGGGATATTATCAGGCCACTATTATTTGCGGGCAAAGAAGATATCATTGCTTATGCAAAGGAGCGAAAAATTTGCTGGCGGGAGGACGCCACCAATAGGACAGATGCCTACCAGAGAAATAAGATCAGACACCAGGTAATCCCAGCATTAAAATCCATCAATCCTGGCCTTCTACGAACTTTTACCAGTGTGGTACAGCGGGTAACCGATGCCCGGGAGCTGATAGAGGAGATTGTACAGGATCTGCTCAGTAATCATAAGCATGTAGAAGGGAGTACTACCAGGATTGCCATGAAATGGATGAGTCAATACCAGCATCCAGGTGCAATACTTCATGAGATGCTTCGTGAATACGGCTTTTCCTATGTACAGGCCAGGCAGATACAGGCTTCCGTAGTTTCGGAAAACGCTGGCAAACTCTTTTATTCAGATTTGTATGAGCTCAACGTGGATAGAGAGCAGCTCGTTATTAAGGAAAAGCAGGCTTTTCTTAAAGAGAACAAGCCGTTGAGAGTCCCGGGTGTGACAATCATTGGCAAGAGATGGATCGATGCTGATATCATTTCCGGAAATGAGATTTCTGATGTAAACGACCCCTGCATTGCCTATTTTGATTTGGATAAACTCAAATCGGCAAAGGTTACACATTGGAAAGAGGGCGACACATTCAACCCCCTTGGTATGAAAGGCAAAAAAAAGGTGAGCGACTTTATGATTGATTCCAAAATTCCGCTAACATTGAAAAAGGATGTACTGATTCTCAGGAGTCAGGAGGAAATTGCCTGGATCATTGGATACCGGTTGGATGACAGGTTTAAGGTAACCGCCGAAACAAAAAAAATGCTTCGTCTGCAATTACACAGTGATGTTTAAAATTTTCAAAAAGTCATATACTGAAAAAGAAAAATTTCAATTTAGTTTTTTAAGAAAATCCAAACTCTTTGAAAACCTTGAAGACGATGAGTTGTTTCACCTCCTGCCATATGTATATGAGAGGAAATATCATCGTGACGAGGTCGTATTTTTTACAGGAGACCCCAGCCATGCCGTGTATATTGTGAAATCGGGCATTGTGGGATTGAAACTCGATGTAGGGGATGACTTCGAGAAGCTGATGACGCTCCGGAGTGGTGGCCTATTTGGAGACAATGCCATCCTTCCGGAAACAAACAGGACATATACCGCCATTGTAGAGACAGAATCAGCGGATATTTATGTGATCCCAAAGGTGAATATCGAAGAAGTAATGAATGATCATCCGGTGATCAAAGCCAAGATCATGACCAATTTTGCTGAGATCTATAATGATTATGTCACAAAACTCTTCAAGGTTTACCGATCCACCGTAGGGTTCTTTGATCTGAACACCGTTTATTCGGATTCTGACTTTTAAGTGCAGGAATACTTTTCTATTCCCGATACACGATGTAGCTTTGAAAAGCAACGAGAGTTATGCGATTTTTCCATCTGTAGCACTCGAAATGCCTGAAATTTTCAATCAATAAACCTTACAAAATTATGAAAGTAACAGTCGTAGGTGCCGGGGCAGTGGGCGCCACATGTGCTGAAAATATTGCTCGAAAAGAGCTTGTTGAAGAATTAGTGATCGTAGATATCAAAGAAGGGCTTGCCGAAGGTAAAGCCATGGACATGATGCAGACAGCAACGTTGAATGGTTTCGACACCAAGATCATCGGATCTACAAATGATTATGCGCCTACCGCAGATTCCAGTGTAGTTGTGATTACTTCAGGTTTACCCCGAAAGCCAGGCATGACCAGAGAGGAATTGATCGGTACCAATGCAGGTATCGTAAAGTCTGTTACTGACAACATCCTGAAATACAGTCCTAACACCATTCTGGTTGTGATCAGCAATCCAATGGATACGATGACCTATTTGTCTGCCAAGGCAAGCGGCCTACCTAAGGAAAGAGTGATCGGAATGGGTGGTATCCTGGATAGCAGCCGATTCAAATATCGATTGAGCGAAGCCATAGGATGCTCACCAAATGACTTGCAGGGTGTGGTGATTGGCGGTCACGGTGATACAACCATGATCCCATTGATTAACCATGCGACATACAACAGTACACCTGTGACCAACTTCCTGACCAAAGAGCAGCAGGAAAGTGTAGTGAAGGAAACGATGGTTGGAGGAGCTACGCTGACTAAGCTGATCGGTACCTCAGCCTGGTATGCACCGGGAGCAGCAGGAGCATTTCTGGTAGAGAGCATCGTAAGGGATCAGAAAAAACTATTCCCTTGCTGTGTATACCTTGATGGTGAATACGGTCAAAAGGACATTTGTATTGGAGTACCTGTCGTAGTCGGTAAGAATGGAATCGAAAAGATTGTTGACTACGAGCTGAGTGCAGAGGAAAAAGAGAAGTTCGATAAGAGTGCCGAAGCGGTCCGAAACATGAACAACGTGCTCGCAGAGATGAAACTCGTGTAGGGCTCCACATAAAATATGTATATTTTTAAGCCCCGTTAAAATCGGGGCTTTTTGATTCCTGAATATTTGTTTCAAAATGATAGAAAAAACTAATCATTTTATTTACGATAGTGAGTTGATCAGTCGCGACCTCAGCTGGTTGCAGTTCAACTACCGGGTTTTGGATCAATCCAAAAAAGAGGGGAGAACCCTGTTGGATAAATTTAAGTTTCTGGCCATCACCGACTCTAATGCCGACGAGTTTTTTATGATTCGGGTCGGTAGCCTGTACAACTACATCGACTACAACAAAGAGCGGATCGATAATTCAGGCTTGCGGTTAATTCCATTCAAGGAACAACTATTTAACAGCTACAAGACGTTTGCTACGGATCAGAATGAGCACTTCATTCATAACCTGATCCCGGAATTTAAAAAGTACAATTTTGATATCCTCGGGTTTGATAAGCTACATAAAAAGGAAAAGGAAAGGGTAACCAACTACTTTGATAAAATCATTTTCCCTACACTGACCCCGATGGTGTATGACTCCTATCATTCGTTTCCTATCCTGATGAACAGCATCCTGATTTTTGGGGTGGTGACAAGAACAGGCATCAAAAAGGAAAAGAAGAAAATGTCCTTTATCCAGATCCCTCAGAACCTGCCCAGGTTCTTTGAAATGGAGCGAAAAGATAAGAAGATCTTTGTGCCCATAGAGGAGGTCGTGAGACAGCATATCTACGAGATCTTTAAGAATGTAGAGATCATTTCTTCTACGCTTTTCAGGGTCACCCGAAATGGCGACTTCGAACTGGAAGATACAGAGGATATTGAAGCCAATCTCCTGGAGGAGATGAAAAAGAAGCTGAAAACCCGTAAAACGGGCCGGGTGGTTCGACTTGAGGTTGAGGAAGGTTATGACAAATGGCTAATCAAGCAGCTTAAGTCAAAATATGAGATTGATGATTACAACCTGATCCAGATTGATCGAAGGGCGCTGATGGATTATACCGGGCTGTGGCAGATCGTGAAACATGAGGATTTTAACCAATTCAAGGAACCCGCTCCAAAACAGGTGCCGCCCATTAGCATGGCAGACTATGAGGATCAGGACATGTTCAAGATACTGAAAGATCGAGATATCTTGTTGCATCACCCGTACAACAGCTTCGAGCCGTTGATAGACCTGCTGGAGCAGGCAGCTGAAGATCCGCATGTATTGTCCATCAAGCTTACGATTTATCGTCTGGCCAAAGATTCACGTATTGTCAATGCATTGCTCAATGCCGCAGAGAACGGTAAGCATGTATCTGTGCTCTTCGAAGTAAAAGCCCGTTTCGATGAAGAAAACAACATGAAGCAATCCCAAAGGCTCCAGAAGGCCGGGTGCTTTGTGATCTATGGTGTGGGTACCCTGAAAACCCATACAAAGTTGTTGTTGATCGTGAGGAGGGAGAAGGACAAAGTGAAACGCTTCGTCCACATGTCCTCGGGTAACTACAATGAGGATACTGCGCGGCTTTATACAGATATAGGGCTCATGAGTACCGATGAAGGGTATGCCAACGATGTACAGGAGTTCTTCAATGTAATCACCGGTCATTCAAATCCTGACGAGTACGAATACCTGATCACAGCTCCCCGGGATATGCGGAATAAGCTGATAGAGCTGATCAAAAGAGAAGAGTCGAATGCCAAAAAAGGCTTGAAAGCAGGAATTGTGATGAAAATGAATTCATTGCAGGATACTGAGACAATTCATGCGCTTTATTCTGCTTCAAAAGCTGGCGTAGAGATCAAACTTATCGTGAGAGGCATCTGTTGTCTGAGGCCGGGCAGGGTTGGGTTGAGTGAAAACATTTACGTCAAGTCTATCGTTGGGGAGTACCTTGAACACTCTAGAATTTTTTACTTCCACAATAATGGAGATTCTCAGGTTTACTCCGGCAGTGCAGATGTGATGGTCAGAAGTTTCGATCGTAGGTTGGAGTCGCTGTTCCTGATCAAGGATCATCTGTTGAAGCAACAGGCCATCAATATCCTGTGCTTTAACATGAAAGACAATGTGAACTCTTATGAGATGAAAGAGGATGGGACTTTTGTAGAGCTGACCCCAAATGGGGATCCTGCGTTCAACATTCATACGGAATTTTACAAGGTGAAACGTGACACCGTTTTAGCGGCCAAACTGTTTTGAGCAATGCAAAATATTGGATCGATCGGCTTGAATTAATGCCACATCCGGAAGGGGGATATTACAGGGAGGTTTATCGGTCCTCCGATACCACCAGGCACCCGGAGCATTCCAAAAAGCGTAACCTGGCGACAAGCATCTACTTTCTGTTAGAGGGAGAGAATATCTCCCATTTCCATAAGCTATCCTCTGACGAGTTGTGGTATTATCACGATGGTCAGGGAGCCAATATTCATGTGTTTCAGGATGGGAATCACCAATCTTATCAGCTGAGCAAAGCGCCTGATGGACAATTGCAGGTGTTGATCCCAGCCAAAAGTGAGTTTGCAGCAGAAGTGATTGATCAAAAGGGCTTTGTGTTGATGGGCTGTGTGGTGACCCCGGGTTTTGACTTCGAGGATTTTCGGATGCTGAAGAAAGGAGAGATGCTCGAAAAATACCCTGATTATGCAACGTTGATTGAGCGGTTTTGTGTGGAATGAATAGGATTTCACGCAAAGGCGCAGAGACGCGAAGAAGGGGACGCAAAGAGAGTTCATGCGCATCCTACGCCAAAATGACTCCGTAGGTTGAGAAGAGGTGCAAAGAGGTTCGAAGTTTGGTGGTATCGATCTGCAGGATTACCTTTTTGAAGAGGAATGAAGCAAGAGACTTATCTGTGCATCCGTGGCTAATTTAAGAAAGACTTACTTAGGCTTTTTTTAGCCACTAATTCACTAATTAAGGGTTTAATATCGATACGACGGATAGTTCCGACTGCGTCGGAGCTATTTGTGCTATCCAATGATTTCAATAGCCATACATCTTATGTTCCCCGATGGATCAGGAAAATAGAGAAAAATTCATTCGTGAATCAATGGCAAAGAAATTACTGGTGCTGGATTATATCTGCTTTTTTTTATCTACTCCCTGAAATTAGTCTTCCAGGCACCGCCAACTCCAATGAGCTGATAATCCGTTCCTCCTATTTGATTGCCATAGATAATGTCCACCTGAAAGCTTGGTGATACCAGGTAGGCTAGCCCAAAATCAAATCCCATACCACCATTGTCATCATTGAAGGTCCCAAAAAGTTCCAGCCAGGTACTTAGCTTATCTGTTAGGGCATATCCTCCAACAGTGGTGAATGCCCAGGTCTGTTCAAACCCTTTGGGCCAATCTGTGCCTGTGCTGTTGGTCCAGGTGAATTTTCCAAACCCGTATTCCAACAAAAGCCGGAACCCATAATTCAATTCATCCAATTGGAATGCCTGGGCACCCACATTCGGGAAAGTAAAGTTGGTAACCAGCGAAGTCCTGGGTATAGCCCCATCTTGTTCCAACAATCCGAATTTAGGACTGAAGGTAATGGGAGTAACACCACTTTGAGTTTCAGCTCCCATAAAATCGAATCTATTGACTGCATAATTGGTTAATACCCGTAGTTCCAGCCAGTCCACAAGACCATATTTTACAGACAAATTGGGAATCGTATTGTGTGAAAAGTTGCCAGATTGTGTATTTGCGTACCCAAGCTCTACCTGGAAGGTGCCGGGTGATATCAGAGGTACGGCATCTGTCACATTGGGGCGGTCTGTAAAAATGGGGCTGTCCTGAGCGGTTGCGATTACACTTATAGAAAATAAAATACAGAAAAATTGAATATTCTTCATATTATGGGTCATTTGGTCAATCTAATTTAGGATTTATTCATTTACAAAAAACAGATCAATCACAAAGACAAGGATAAATTTTACACAACCTGTAAAAATTAATGTAGAAAGCGAATAATGTTGCGTGAGTTGCAAACGTTTTGAATATGGTGCACGTTGCATAGTATATTAGTATAAAAGGTATTGAAGCATGATTAGGGTCATTGTATTTTTATTAGTAGTTTTTTTACTCAGTTGTGGCAAGGAAGAAATCAGAATGTACCTGAACACAATTGATCCTAATACTTTTTATTCAGAAGAGATTATTCCTGAGACATATCAAAATGTTTATGGTACATGGTCACTTTACGATGTTTCAGGAGGCTTTTCCGGAACAGGTCATGAACCAAATCACGATTATCTTGAAATTAAACGTATTGGCATTTACGGGATCATAAGGAATGACAGCTTACTGGAATATGGCAAAATAAAGCTTGACACGTTTGATACCAGGACAACAGCGTTTCTGCAAATCCGATTATTTCCCGAATCATCAGACGAGCCATTTTTTTATCCTCAGGAAAAATATATCGAGTTGACTGAATCCGATGAAATGGTTCTTCGATCGCCTTGCTGTGATATGTATAACTATCACTATAAGCGGGCTCATTAATATTTCCCCCCTGGCTGGATATCGCATTTGGTTAAGAGCGATCAGGTTTGTTTAAAGTGCAGTTTCAATTTCAGATTAATAAGGTTAATTAGTTAGAGAAATATCAAAAAATCAGCGATTCATTTGGTAATATTTCAAGTCATCTTTGTATTGAATAAATAGTTGATAATTGGTAAAGCACTGGGCTCTCAATGATTCATTAAATTTTATCTAATAGTCTTTTGGACTATTAGTCACATCCGGTAATTTTACGATACTCGGTTTGAAGAATTTTCCTTAAGTTCGATCCGAAAAGCCGGTTTTTTCGATTCACAATAAACACAATATATTATCATGAGCCAAAGAAGAATTAGACTTGGGTTAATCGGTGGAGGTTTCAACTCTTTCATCGGTGTGGTCCACAGAGTAGCTGCCTATATGTTTGAAGACTATGAAATTGTGGGTGGTGCATTCGATGCCAATTTTGAAGAATGCAAACGATTTGCCGAGCATCTTGAACTGGATGTCAACAGGGCTTACCCGGACATTGATGCTCTCATCGCAGCAGAAAAAGCACTACCTGCAGATCAACGCATTGAAGCAGTGTCGGTACTTACACCAAACTTTCTACATTACCCAATGGCCAAGAAACTGATCGAGGCAGGGTTTAACGTGATCTGTGAAAAGCCAATCACCATCACCGCGGCAGAAGCCATTGAGTTGGAGCAGCTGGTAGAAAAGCACAAAGTGGTGTTTGCCTTAACACATACCTACACCGGGTACCCAATGGCACGTCAGATGAAGCAGATGATTGCCGATGGCGCCATAGGCAAGATCCAAAAAGTGGATGCACAGTATTACCAGGGATGGATTAACCCCATCATCCATGATAAGGCTCAACGAAGCACGGTGTGGAGACTGGATCCTGAAAAGTCCGGGCAAAGTTCATGCTTTGGGGACATTGGGGTACACGCTTTTAACATGATCGAATACACTACCGGAATCGAAGTAGAAAGTGTATTGGCTGACCTCGATACCATGTATGATGACAATCCATTGGATGTAGATGGTACTGCACTCATCAGATTGAAAAATGGTGTGAAAGGCCTGGTAAGAGCCAGTCAGATCGCTACAGGCGAGGAAAACAATATTCAGATTGCTGTTTATGGAGATAAAGGAGGCTTGAAGTGGGTACAGGAAGATCCTACTTATTTAACTTACTTCCAGGAAGGTAAACCGGTACAAATTTTAAAACCCGGACATCCATATAACTCGGAGTTTGCAGCTGAGAGTACCAAGATTGCTCCCGGACACCCTGAAGGCCTCTTTGATGCCATGGGTAATATCTATAAAGGTGCTGCGTTAGCGATTCGCAAAAAACCATTCCGTGATGGCGCCTTCCCAACCGTTCGTGATGGAGTGCGTGGCATGAAGTTCATCGAAGGGGTGCTGGAGTCCCACAAGAAAGGACAGGTTTGGGTAAATATTTTGTAAACCAAAAACATTAATTCGATATGACAATGAAAACGATCAAAGGACCAGCCATCTTTTTGGCACAGTTCGCTGACGATACTGCCCCGTTCAATAACCTGAAGGATATTTGTAAGTGGGCAAAGGAAATAGGGTATGCTGGTGTACAGATCCCTGCGTGGGATGGCCGCCTGGTAGACATTGAAAAAGCCGCGGAAAGCAAGGACTATGCGCAGGAGATCAAAGGAATTGTGAATGAGGCTGGTCTGGAGTTGACTGAGTTTGCCACACACCTGCAAGGTCAGCTGGTAGCATCACACCCGGCCTATGATATCATGTTCGATAATTTTGCTCCGGATAGCAAGAAAAACAATCCGGCAGCACGGGCAGAATGGGCGGCTAGCCAGGTAAAAGCAGCAGCCACAGCCAGTGCTCACCTGGGCATCAATGTGATGGCCAGCTTTTCCGGAGCCCTGCTTTGGCATACTATGTATCCATGGCCACAGCGTCCTGCAGGACTGGTAGAAGCTGGTTTTAAGGAATTAGCGAAGAAATGGATGCCTATCCTGGACCATTGTAAAGACAAAGGGGTGGATGTATGCTACGAGCTTCACCCGGGCGAAGACCTGCATGATGGTATCACTTATGAGATGTTTCTGGAAGCCACAGGAAACCATGAAGCGGTAAATATCCTGTATGATCCGAGTCACTTTGTGCTACAGCAAATGGATTACCTGCAGTTCATCGATTTCTATCATGAAAAAATCAGGATGTTCCATGTGAAGGATGCGGAGTTTAACCCCACTGGTAAGTCTGGTGTTTATGGAGGATTCCAGGGATGGGTAGACCGTCCGGGAAGGTTCCGTTCACTGGGTGATGGTCAGGTAGACTTTGGTGGTATTTTCAGTAAGCTGAGCCAGTATGGTTATGACGGATGGGCGGTCCTTGAATGGGAATGCTGCATCAAGTCACCACAGCAGGGTGCTGAAGAAGGTTCGGGCTTCATCGCAGATCATATCATCAAGGTGACTGAAAAAGCATTTGATGATTTTGCCGGGGCAAAACCTGATGATGCAACCAACAGGAAGATCCTGGGTATTAATTAATCATTTAAAACTTTTGGAGGGAAGCGATCGTGCAGAAGACCTTATTTTTACTGATGTTGGGATGGATTGTGGCATGCAGCCCGTCCCATGAACCTACACAGGACCATGAAAATGAGGTCCCTGAAGAAAATCGCTTCTCCAAGGAAGTTTTTCTTACCAATCTGACTGAACCGACAGAGCTGGATGTCATGCCTGATGGCCGGATCCTGTTCGTTCAGCGAAGGGGAGAGGTGATCCTCTATGATCCTGAGTCTGACGAGCAAAAGCTGTTGGACGCTATTCCTGTTTATTATCAGCAGGAAGATGGATTGATGGGGATGGCCCTGGATCCAAATTTTGAAAACAACCGGTGGGTATACCTCTATTATTCACCTGTAGGGGATGAGCCGAAGCAACACCTTTCCAGGTTTAGGTTTACGGAGAATGGGTTAAGGGATGAAGTCATCATGCTGGAAGTGCCGACCCAGCGGGAAGAGTGTTGTCATACCGGTGGATCTATCCAGTTTGGCGGTGATGGGTTGCTCTATCTTTCTACTGGTGATGACACCAATCCTTTTGCCTCCAATGGCTATGGACCGATAGATGAACAACAGGGCAGGTCGTCATGGGATGCCCAGAGATCATCGGGTAATACCAATGACCTTCGTGGAAAGATTCTTAGAATCAAGCCACTGCCTGATGGAAGCTACGCCATCCCGGAGGGTAATCTCTTTGAGGATGACGATCCGCTCACACGCCCGGAGATCTATGTGATGGGCTGCAGAAACCCCTACAGGATTGGTGTGGATGGCAAACGAGGATGGCTCTACTGGGGAGATGTGGGACCAGATGCCCAGTTTGATAGTGATACAAGGGGTACTCGTGGTTATGATGAATTTAACCTGGCGATGGCACCCGGATATTTTGGTTGGCCCTATTTTGTGGGACCCAATTCAGCTTATAATGATTATAACTTCCTGACCAAGGTGTCAGGCTCCCTTTTTAACCCGGAAAAGCCCATCAATGATTCGCCTAACAACACCGGGAAGCGGGAACTGCCTCCGGTAAAAGAGCCTTTGGTTTATTATCCATATGCCAATATCGAAAAGTTCCCTATGGTAGGCAATGGATCCAGAACTGCAATGGCGGGGCCGGTGTATTATAGCAGCGACTATGAGGGAAATGAGCGATTTCCTTCCTACTTCGATGGCAGGGCCATGTACTATGATTGGATGAGGGGTCATCTGTTCTTTATTGGTCTGACCGATGAGGGAGAAATTTCGGACTGGTACAGGCTGATGCCTGATACAGAATTCAGTAACCCGGTAGACTTTGAATACGGGCCGGATGGAAGGCTTTACCTGTTAGAATATGGTACCCGTTGGAATGCGCAAAACGAAAATGCTACCCTGTCCCGCATCAATTATATCAGGGGCAACCGGCCGCCCATACTGGAAGTGACCACTACAGAACTTCAGGGTAAGGAGCCATTGACAGTCACCTTTGATGCCAGCGCATCTTTTGACTATGACAATGACAACCTCTATTTTAACTGGGAGATTGATGGAAATGAGTTCAAGGATGCTGTTGTCACCTATACCTTTGAGAAGCAAGGTATCTATTATCCGGAATTGATCCTCAGGGATCCAAAAAACAACAAAGTCAGAAAACAGTTCAAGGTTGCGGTAGGTAACAACCCACCGGAAATTGATATTGAGCTATCAGGAAACAAGACATTTTTCTGGCGCAACCGGGTGGCTTCCTATGCTGTGAAAGTTCAAGATGCCGAAGATGGTTCTTTGGGTCAGGGTATATTCCCCGATGATGTGGATTTTAGTATCAATCACTATCAGTCATTTGACCAGGCTGAGGCGCTGGGACATCAGTCCCCCGTGATTTCAGGTAAGCAGCTGATGGAGTCGCTGGACTGCAAGAGTTGCCATCAAATAGATGCTACATCTGTGGGGCCGAGCTATATTAGAGTGGCTGCCAGATACGAAAAGACAAAACAAAACCAGGAGTACCTAATCAATAAAATCATCAATGGTGGAGGTGGTGTATGGGGAGAACACGTGATGGCTGCCCATCCTGAGCTATCACGGGAAGATGCCGGGAAGATCGTTGAGTTTGTGCTTTCGCTGAGAGAAGGCGCCTACACACCTTTAGAAGGAAACTATAAGTTTACCGAGCCTGAAGGAACCTATCACTTTGTCGCTTCTTATGAAGATCGTGGCAAAGGCAACATTCAATCCATCACAAGGAATGCTGATGTTTGGTTGAGGTCCACACGTTTAGAAGCATCTGGATTTGACTTTTCAAAAAATGTGAAAACAGGTGTGGATGGAAATGGGCAAGGATTTATCAGTGATATCTTTCATGAGAGCCACGTAGGTTTTAGTCAAATAGACCTTACGGGCATCGCTGGGATCGAAGTTAGTTTCAGAGGGATCCGAACCGGCAAGGTCTCTATCAGGAGCGGAAGTCCGACAGGTAAGGAAATTGGCGTGGGAGAGGTCTTTGCAGAAAGAACTTATCCACAAAACAAACTTTTCATCAAAATTGATCGGGTTAGTGAAAAGAACGATATTTATTTTGTGTTTTTGAATGAGGAGTCTGATGACCTGCTCTTCAGTATTCATAATTTTACCTTTGTACCAGATTTAACCCATGATGAATTACAATAGAAGAGAATTTTTGCAATACGCCTCACTCGCAGCGGGTAGTGTATTGTTAGTGCCTGAGTTGTTTGGAAAACCAGCTAAGTTCAGCCCCGGACTTCAGCTATATACGGTGAGGGATGCTATGGGTGAAGACCCAAAAGGCACGTTGAAACAAGTAGCGGATATTGGGTATAAGGTGCTTGAAACAGCCTCCTATAAGGATGGAAAGTTCTATGGGTTCGCCGCATCAGAATTCGCCAAGATCACCAAAGACCTGGGGATGAATGTGGTTTCTTCCCACATTGGTATTGGGGAGATCCTTGAAAACATTGACCAGGCTGTAGAAGCTTTGCAAGCGTCGGGGCAGCAATTCCTGGTGGTTCCATACATCGGTGATGAGTACCGGAGTGCTGATGGCTACAAAAAGTTAGCAGATCAGCTGAATGAAAAAGGTGCTGTATGTAAAAAGGGTGGTATCAAGCTGGTTTACCACAACCATGCCTTTGAATTTGAAGATCTTGGAGGTACTACCGGAATG
Source organism: Cyclobacteriaceae bacterium (assembly GCA_965228595.1). Lineage (GTDB taxonomy): Bacteria > Bacteroidota > Bacteroidia > Cytophagales > Cyclobacteriaceae > UBA7330. The sequence continues at coordinate 4,804,711 of OZ245828.1, forward strand.
GATATCCTGTTGAACATCGGCAACCGTGACCTGGTGAATTTTGAGTCTGACCTGTATTGGGTGTCAAAAGCTGGCCTTGATCCGTTGGCTTTCCTGAAGAAATATCCGGGCAGATTTCCGTTGTGGCATGTAAAAGACATGGCGGATACTCCGGAAAAAGGGTTCGCAGAAGTGGGCAAAGGAACCATCGATTATAATACCCTGTTTGAAAATGCAAGTGTTGCAGGTTTGGAGTACTTCTTTGTGGAGCAGGACAGATCTGATGATCCAATGAACAGCATCAAGATCTCCTACAAAGGGGTGAAGAAAATCCTTTAATCTATGATAAGATACATTTTGGTAGCTGCCGTGATGGCAGTGGCTTCTTTGTTGCAGGCGCAAAAACTGGCGGGTACGGTAAAAGATGCTATCAGTGGTGAACTACTGGCAGGAGCCAATGTGATCCTGGATGACAGTGTGGCTTTTGCCGTGACCAATCCTTCGGGAGAATACTTCTTTGAAACGGTAGCACCCGGAAGACACACACTCACGGTATCTTTCGTGGGGTACAAGCGAGGGGTGATCCATGATGTGTGGATCCGGAATGGGAAGACCATCACAGAAAACATTGAACTGACTCCTGATCCGACCAGCCTTTCGGCAGTAATGATTACCGAACCCAGGCGTCTGAACGAAATCGGTAAGATGACCATTTCCGAAGAGCAGATTAACCGGTTTGCGGCTACTTATTATGATCCTGCACGGCTGGTGACCATTTCACCCGATGTAGCGGTCTCAAACGATCAGAATAACAGGATATCTGTACGCGGTATTTCCCCCAATTACAATACCTGGCGGCTGGAAGATGTAGAGATTGTGAATCCAAACCATTTGTCGAATGCGGGTACCTTCAGTGATCAGCCTACTTCTACCGGGGGTGGAGTAAACATCCTGAGTGCGCAGATGCTGGACCGGTCTTCGTTTATGTATAGTGGTTTTTCCGCTGAATATGGCAACACTGTTGGCGGGCTCTTTGACATGCATCTGAAGAGCGGTAATAAGGACAAAAGACAATATACTGCTCAGGCGTCGCTCATTGGGTTTGACTTCTCTGCTGAAGGACCTTTTAGTGCCAATGGGGATGCCAGTTATATCGTGAATTACCGGTATTCCTTCACGGGTCTACTTACTTCCATGGGTGTGGATTTCGGAGGGGAGTCCATTGGCTTCCAGGACCTCTCATTTAACGTCAAAAAGCCATTGGGAGACAAGGGAAGTCTGTCATTCTTCGGTGTGGGTGGATTGAATTTCAATAACTTCGATGCGAAACCGTATGATGAGTCCGAAGTGCAGAAGGACCGGTCGGACATCTATTATGATGGCAAGATGGGAGCCATAGGTGCCAGACTGGAATACCAGCTCGGCACAGGCAGCTGGATGCTATCAGGTGCTGTTTCCTCTTCAGACAATGTCAGGGAACAGCATTTTTACGATCAGAATCAGTCGATGACAGGAGAGAATGAGTCTTCATCAGAAAGTACGATCTACTCATTCAACACAAAATACCGTTTTAGGGCAGGAAAAGCACAGGCTACGGTCGGATCGCTAGTGAGTATTTACCGGTATCAGTATTTCAATCAGAACACCGGCACTTTTACCGGCACTTCGCCTTTCATCATCAGCTTCATCGATGCCAGTGAGGACGTCCAATATGCTTTGATCAATCCGTATGTCAATTTTACCTATCCTTTCTTCAACCTGATTCACTTTGATCTGGGGCTTAGTTACAACTACAGTTCAGATAGCTATCAAAAGTTTGACCCCCGGTTGACCATGACGGTATATCCTGGCCAAAGAAGTGAATTGTATCTTTCTGTTGGCTTATACTCCCAGCTGCTGAATCCCAACAACTACTACTTCATCTACTCACGGGCTGGAGGAGATTACTATGCCACCATGCAGGATTATAACTTTATCCAGTCCAGACGATTTGTAGCAGGGTATAAACTAGGTGTTGAAAACTGGAGCTACAATGCTGAGTTGTTTTATAATGATTTCCCGGAAGTAAATATTGATGTCACCGGATTTGGAGAAATGGCTGCAGCCAGGTCATACGGGGTGTCACTGATGGGAACCCGCTCTTTTACCCAGAACTGGTATATGAACTTTGGTGCCAGCCTCTTTGAGTCCACGTGGGATGATCAGCTACCCAACCGGTATAACCTTAAGAAAAACGTCAATGCTTCGATAGGAAAGGAGTGGTTTTTTGATGGAAAACCTGTTAAACGTTCATTGGGCGTCAATGCCAAAGTGATCTATCAGGGTGGGATGGTGGACCCTATTGAAGAAAATACACTGACAGGACCCCCAAGCACTGCCAATGCTGACTATTATCGAATCGACCTGAGGATACAGTGGACACGCTACCTAAGCAGGAGGACATCATCTGTCTCTTTGGATCTTCAAAACTTATCCAACAATGAAAATAACGCTTATGTCTATTATGATAACTTTACCGGTCAAAGGGAGCCTGTCACTCAGCTTGGCCTGATCCCAATACTCACTTATAGAATGGAATTCTAAGCATGAATATAACTGGTAAAATTATCCTTTCTTTTCTTAGTTTCATTTTTGGGCTTTTTGCTTTCTATCAATTCAATGATCCTGACCCCTTACTCTGGGTGACCATCTATGGGGCGGTTTTCCTGGTGGCGTTTTTCAAGCTGATCAATGTTTACTACAGCCAGCGGATCGTCTATTTGCTCATGCTGCTTATCCTGATCTATTCTACGGTTTTCATACCGGGGATCCTGGAGTGGCTTACTCAACCTAGCAAAGAGGAGATCTTTGGGGCCATGTACAAGGACAAGCCGTATATTGAAGAGTCCCGGGAATTTTTCGGGCTGATGATCGCTGTGCTGGGACTGGTTGTAGTCTTGAAGGTGAAAGATTAGTTAGCTTCTTTTTCTTCTTCTTTCACGGCAGCAGGGCTACACCACTTTTCCTTAAATTTTTCTTTCCACTGGTTTTTCTGCTCCTCACTCATGTGGGTCCACTTGTTTTTCCATGATGGACCACCCGGGTGATGTCCGCCTTTTTTACCGAAGCCGAACAGGATTTTGCTCAGCAGCAGGATGCCAGCAGCTTCCCAGAAGGTGATGGGACGCAGACTAAAGATATCCGGTATCAGCCAGTTCCACAGGTACATCACCACACCACTGACCACTGTAAAAAGCAGGATCACCATCAAGGCTATTTTAGCAAACCAATATCCTTTCATCTTATTCATTGTTAAACATTTCTTTGTACAGGTCAGCCAACGACTCCCTCAGTGCAAGCACAGCATAGCGCTTGCGTGAGATCAGGGTATTGATTGTTTCACCGGTCAGCTTTTCCATGTCTTTAAAACTCTTTTGCTCAAACTCATGCCACACGAATACCTCCCGCTGGCTTTTCGGTAATTTTTCCAGTGTCTCTTCTATTTTGGACCACACCATCTCGCGGAGTAGCTCTTCTTCAGGGAGGTTGTTAGTATCGGGCAGGATGTCTTCCAGCATGAGCGGCTCATCCTCACCATCACGGGTAGGCATGATCAGTGAGGAGAAGTTCTGCGGCTTTTTCTTGCGGAACGCATCGATGATCTTGTTGCGGGCTACCCTGAAGAGCCACCCGGACACCTGGTCGATGGACCGGATATCGTCATAGCCAATCACAAACTGGTAGAACACATCCTGGACGATGTCTTCCGCCTCATCCTGGCTGCTCACCGACTGTCGGATGAAGTTCAACAATCGTTCACGCTCATCTCGTACCGTTCTCTCAATATGATTGGCTTTGGCCTGGCTCATGCTTATGCTTACTGCATTCATGTTCAATATGATCAGAATATTTTACAATCGGCAACTTTTCATGCTTGCTGTTGGCATAATGACGGGAGAGGGGAGGGAATATTTTAAAATGTTAGAAAATGTTTTGGGTATGGCTGGATTTTATGACTTTGTTGGTGTTTCATCAACAAACGCCGCTCGACCTGGATCGTTGGTGAAAACACCCACGATGGCCTAATACTGTTCGAGATAAGTTCACAGCAGGTTTGAGGTTGTTTCTGGTCAGGTTGAAGTTAAAATGTAGTGTGGCAGTTTACCGACTATACGGAATTGAATGCCTTGCACACGTCGCAGACGCTAGCAAGAGTAGAAGCTTGCAAAGGGTATTGGGAACCGGTAATTTTATGATCCGTTCTTACATGATAGGAGCCAAGACTCCAATGCAATGGAAATTGACCCGCTGATAAAGTATATCAACCGATATGTTGAGTTGACAAGCCAGGACATTGTCATTTTATCACAACATGTGAAAATCCGGAATTATCTGAAAGGACAGTACATTGTGCAGCAGGGAGATGTATGCAAACATGAATCCTTTGTGCTTTCAGGCTGCGCTAAAACTTCTTTTATCGACAAGGAAGGTGATGAACACATAGTGATGTTTGCCATTGAAAACTGGTGGACGGCGGATTTAGGGAGTTTTATTTCACAAGAGCCAGCTGATTACAATGTGCAATGCCTGGAAAACACAAAGGTTGCACAGTTTTCGTATGACGGTCTCCAGCTTTTATACCAGCAAATCCCGCAACTTGAAAGGTTCTTTCGGATAATCATTCAGCATGCGTTCGTCGCCTCCCAAAAACGGGTGGTTAGAAATTTTAGTCTGACGGCCAAGGAGCGCTACATTGTTTTCCGCAACCAATACCCGGATATCGAGCAGCGCGTTCCACAATACCTGATTGCCTCTTATCTGGGTATTACCAAGCAGTTTCTAAGCAAAATCAGGGCCGAGCTCACCACACAGTGATAGGCTTTTGTTAATCTAGATTAACCTCCTTTTTACTCCTGGTTGAATTTTTAGGATACCCTTCTTTTTGAGCTTTGTAGCATTCAAAAACTAAACACAAAGCTTATGTCTGATTTATTAGAAAAAATCGCTGATTTAAATGACCTGGTTGTTCAGGGCAAGGCGATGGACGCATTCGAGAAGTACTATGATGACCATGTGGTCATGCAGGAAAACGAATTCACTCCTACCATTGGCAAAATGGCCAACAGAAAGAGGGAAGAAACATTTTTTGACAATATCACAGAGTTCAGAGCTGCTGTGCCGCTCAAAGTGACTGTTGGCAGAAACATTACCATGGTTGATTGGCAGTACGACTACACCCATAAGGAATGGGGGACACGAAACTATTCACAGATTTCTGTGCAAGAATGGAAAGATGGGAAAATCATTAGTGAAAAGTTCTATTACAGCAACTAAGACACAAACATCATGAAACGAAATATATTCAACACAACAGATTCTTATGCGCCGCTGGCCATTAGACTCATGCTGAGCATCGTCATTTTCCCACATGGAGCCCAAAAACTATTTGGATGGTTTGGGGGGTATGGCTTTTCCGGAACGATGACTTTCTTTACGGATACGATGGGATTGCCATGGCTCATTGGCTTTCTGGTGATCGTTCTGGAATCTGCTGGATCCATAGCACTGGTAGCCGGAATAGCTACACGCATCATCGCATCATTATATCTGATCCTGGCCCTGGGTATTGTGTTCCGGGTACATATTCATCATGGTTTTTTCATGAACTGGTTTGGCAATCAACAAGGTGAAGGTTTCGAATACTTTCTCCTTTGGATAGGAATGGCCATCAGCCTTGTTTTGACAGGAGGTGGAAAGTATTCTATGGATAAAAATCTGATTGTAAAGAATTAAATGCTGGCACGGTCGTAGACGAACGCCAGCATTTTTTTGGCTTTGACGAATTGTCCTGGAAATTAAATTTCTAACCTGGCGCGCGATTGTATCGCATGACAGGTTATGTAAAGCGTTTACGTTATCGTTTTCACTTCACCAACTCCTCATACAACAGCCTCGTCACCTCCGGCAGCATCAGGTTGCGCCAGCTTTCATCCACACAGCCGTTGCATCCATTAGTTATTGCTACGATGCCATATTTCTTTTTGGGATGAAAAAACATAGAGCTGTGTAGCCCGTAGGCGGCACCCGTATGGCCGATCAACTCCTCGCCTGGGATCAGCATGTTGGTCATTCGAAGGGCCAGCCCATAGCCATTGTCACTGATCGGGGTTTGCATCAGTCGGGCATGCTTCTTTTTGATGATCCTGGTGCCCTCCAGCTTACCGGCTTTCATGTGCATGGTCATATACCTGGCCAGATCCGGTGCTGATATTTTCATGCCACCAGTAGGGGAAAACACCGGAGCAGTATAGCCCATCACGTAGTTTCGGATGATCTCCCTGCGGGGGTGATAGGCGCCTTCGGATAGTACATATTTCTTTTCCTCATCATTGTATTCATAGATGCCAGCAAACTTCGCGCTGTTCAGGGAGTCGACACAATAGCCTCCGTAAAGCCCCAGTGGAGTCAGTATGTGATTCCTGACATACTGATCAAATCGTTCTTCAGAATATTTTTCAATTATGGCTCCGATAAGATTAAAGTTAAGATTACAATACTGGTAGCCTTCACCAGGTGCATAGTCATTGTAACATTTAACCCATTCCGGGTTTTGCTTTGGGTTAAGGGGGTCCAGTGTGAAGTAGCCCTGAGAATCATTGATGGAGGAGGTGTGCGAGAGTAGCATCTTAAGGGTGATTACCCGGTCGGGGAACTTTGGGTGCCGCACTGTGAAACCAATAAGATCGCTCACCGCATCGTCCAGGCTGAGTTTGCCAGCTTCCACCAGCTGCATAATAGATGTTGCTGAAAAGGACTTGGAGATGGAAGCAATGCGGAAAATATGGTCGGGTTGCAAGGGTTCATTGGTTGCAAGATCCTTTTTACCCAGGGCTTTTTGGTAGATGATCTCACCTTTTTTGACCACCGCTACGGAAAGCCCGACGGCCTCATACTTTTCCATGATGGTCTTCAGGTTCGAGTCCAGTGTGGATTGGGAGAATAGTTTTCCGGAAACCAGGAGCAATGATATGAATAGGTACTTCATGAGATGCAAATTACTCAAAAAATGTAGGCTAAATGCTGGCACGCGTCGCAGACGCGCGCCAGCATTTATTGTCGTCCCGCAGCTAGAGCGCGATTGCATCGCGTTCATAGCTGCATGGCTGAATGTTTATGTCAGAAGTTTCACTTTAGTAGTCCTGGAATCCCACAATAATCCCTGGCTGAGCTGTAGAGATAGTGTTCGGCTTCCTCAACTATACCGGCCTCTACAGGGTTTTGGTGGATGTAGTTCAGTTTTTGATCGAGGAAATAGTTGGTTTCTATCTCTTTGGGATGATTGCCGTCTTTCCAGACTTTATTGTTTTTGATTCGTTTTAGGTCCTTTCCGGCTTTGGAAAAAGCAGCAAGTAGCCAGTCTTTTCTACTTTCATTGATCAACGATATCTCATTGACAATTTTTTTGGCTGTATAACTTTTGAAGTCCCTCATGATTTCAGATAAGTTCCCCATCTCTGATCCGATGATCATATGAAGATGGCTTGGCATGAGACACCAGGCATAGATGTCCAGGCCTTTTTCATTTTGGCAATGTTTCAATGACTCGAGTATCACATCTTTCAATGCTCTTCTGGTAAAAAGATCAATCCAGTAGACAATAGTACTGGTCGTAAAATAAATGCCTTCAGGATTTCTGAATTTGTATTTCTCTGAACATGATTAACTAAAATAGTAAATAATGGTGGAAATAGCTGACGGGATAGTCGATAAGAGCTGGCACGCGTCGCAGACGCGCGCCAGCTCGTTGTTGAATAATTTTATAATTGTGGTGAATTTATAGTATATAACGTCATAATTGTTATATTTAACACATAAAACGTAAAGAGTTGTAATATAAATAATAAATATACTCTTTACGAAATATTATTAACTGCTTAAATTTTAAACCTTTAAAGCTATGCGTAAAATAACTTTTTTATTGATCATCACTTGTTTGATAATTTATTCATGCTCAAAAGATGAAGAGACACCATTTGAGGTAGATTTCACTGCCACAGTCTCAGGAGAATCACCTAATGCCCAAGTGGATATCACAAATAATTCAACCGGTGCGACCACTTTTTCATGGACTTTTGGAGAAGGTTCAGACATAGAGAATTCCAGTGAGGAGAATCCACCCGGCATTAGTGTAGACAAATCAGGCGATTTTTTGATCACTTTGGTGATAAGCAATGGATCAGAAGAAAAAGAGGTCACTAAAACTGTTTCAATAACCGGAGAGGATGCCATTATTATATACACTGATCTCGAATTTGCTCAAAAGAATGATGATAGTAATTATGCTCGTTTCTTTTCTACATCTGAAGGCATGATGTTTGGACAATCTGAAATTAATTCAACAAATGGTCCATTAATAGATGTAGTGTTTCAGGGAGGTCCAAGTTCTTTTATATTTTTTGAGAGTCCAGACAATTTATTTGATAATTCATTTGAAATTCCTGAAGCTACTTCGACCAAAGTCAAAAACTATAATAGTGGATTCGAAGTATCATTATTTGATGGCATGACAGATGATAAAGAGCTGGAAGAGCTTGTTGTTGAGCATGATAATGAAGCCATTGGTTCATTAGATTTTCCACTGATTGTTTTGTTTGAAAACGGTGATGGAAAGAAAGGAGCTATCAAGCTTAGAGAAATTAATTCCGTCAGGCTGCTGGCTGATATAAAAGTCCAAAAATACTAATCAACTGGCATGTAATCGTTGAAGAGCTGGCACGCGTCGCAGACGCGCGCCAGCTCTTGGATATTCAGACCGTCAGAATGTCAGACCATCTGACCATCTTTTATATATTTTAGCAGATAATGCAACACCGGGACTCCATTTTTGTGCAAAGCTATGCATTGAATGAGAAGGTACATCGGCTACATAGACTGTTGCTGATCCTTCAGGAAGCAGCAGGCGACCATGCCTCCAGGCTAGGATTTGGGTACGAGAGCTTGCGGGAAAAGGGATTTTTCTGGGCCCTGATCCGACAAAAGCTGGTCATGGATACATGGCCGAAAGGGGAGGAGCCCATAACGATAAAAACATGGTCACTACCCATACAGCGAATGCAGGCCATCCGGGAGTTTGAGTTGTATGATGGTCACAAGAGAATTGGTGCATGTTCTACCACCTGGGTGTTCCTGGATAGCCAAACAAGGAGACCCAAAACCATTGAAAATTCTGAGAGCCTGTTCAAGCCGAGAAAGGATTATTCTGTGGGTTTTTCTGCTGGTAAGTTGAATACTCCTGATGGGATGATCTTATTAAAATCCCACGTCGTGGAGCAAAGTGACCTGGACAGTAACAACCATGTCAACAACACCAATTATGCACGTTGGATACTGGAGGCTATATCTGCCTCTGAATGGTATGAGATCAGAGAATATGAGATCAATTTCCTTGCTGAAGCCTTGCTGGGTGATCAGATAGAATTGCTAGGCAATACGGATAGAGGAAATCTCGGGGAAATGTTTTTCAAAGGTCGTCGGATTAGAGATGATAAGAGTATTTTTACTGCCAGAATGGTTGTTTAGATTTTCTGACCTTCGGATTTTCCGACACTCAGACATTCCGAAAGTCTCACGGTCACCTGTAATGCTTCCTGTCCACTTCACTTAGGTCCGTATCTTCGCTGAGTATTCCAATCGTGATGATGGCAAACGTGAACACTTCTGTGCCGGGTTCCAAATGTCCGCCAAATGATTTATCAGGATCTGCCAGTGTGATGTGTGCATGGATCCTTCCATCAATGATATATCCGTTGGTGCCGATGAGGTCTGCTGGAGCGGTGGGATCCTTCACATATGCATTCTTTGAGGGAAATGTCCGATTGATGACCTGATGGATGTGATAACCTCGAACTGAACCTATTCCAGATAGGATTACGGCATTTTTTATGTCATGTTCCTTCACCACATCCTCCAACCCGGCAAGCAAGTCAGTCTTGTATTTCATCCGGGCGACAATGACTTTTTCAATGTTGCTTTCTATGCCATAGGATTTGGGTACCGTCTCACTATTTTCTTTGCCATCATCTTCGGCTGTAGTAGCGTTGGTCTTGTCAATTCGGGTTTCCTGTGCCATTGCAGCTGCCAGCAGCATCATACATCCAAAATATAACAGTGTCTTTTTCATAATCATGCTCATTTATTGGGATATCAGGGGATTCGTTTAAGGCAATTTAACAAAAGCCCTAACGAATGGCGTAATGTGAACATTTATTGCTGTTTTGGAAACTGCCTGAATTGCTAAAACATACGACATGGATATTTTCAATACCTGATTCAGGATTCAAGTTGGCAAACATTTGACGTTAGCAGTTGGTTGCTTTTAAAAAGTTACCAGCCCGAACATGGAAGTTGCATTGATATTCCCTCATCAGCTTTTTGAGAACAATCCACTTGTGAAGCCAGGTAGATATACATATCTGATTGAAGAATATTTGTTCTTTCGACAATACAAGTTCCATAAGCAGAAGCTGGCTTTTCACCGTGCATCCATGAAACAATATGCCCAATTCCTAATGGACAGGGGTTGTGATGTAACATACATTGACAGTCATCAAAAGGAGTCGGATGTAAGAAAGCTGATCCCACAATTGAAGGCAGATCGAGTTCAGTGTATCGATCCGGTCGATGATTATTTGAAAAGGCGAATTGAGAAAGGCTGTAGGAAGGAGGGTATTGATCTAAAATTTTATGATTCTCCAGCATTTATCAATACCAGTGCCGATTTGCAATCCTTCTTCAAGCCAGGTAAGAAAAAGTATTTCCAGACTGAATTTTATATTCAACAGCGCAAGTCTTTGAGCATACTTCTGGATGATTCCGATCAACCTGTAGGAGGAAAGTGGTCTTTTGATCAGGAGAATAGAAAGAAGTATCCAAAGAAATCGACACCACCTTCAATTACATATCCATCGACAAGTCCAGAGTATAAAAATGCAATAAAATATGTCAACCAGTATTTCCCCGATAATTGGGGTGAGCTTGGAAACAGTCCACTCTATCCAATCAACTTTTCAGAGGCAAAAAGCTGGCTAAAACAGTTTTTGGAGCAGCGATTCTCAATGTTTGGAGACTATGAAGATGCCATCGTTGCTGATGAATCTGTTTTGCATCACAGCTTGCTGTCACCATTGATGAATGTGGGTTTGCTCACCCCGGATTATGTAACAGATGAAATACTGAGCTATGCGGATGATCACCAAATTCCCATTAACAATACGGAAGGGATCATCAGGCAGATCATCGGGTGGAGAGAATTCATCCTGGGTGTATACGAAAGCCAGGGTGCAAGGGAACGTACAACCAACCACCTGAATTTTGATAACAAGATTCCAGATTCTTTTTATACGGCTTCTACCGGCATCGAGCCGCTAGATATTACCATCCGTAAGTTGCTTGAAACCGGCTATTCTCATCACATCGAACGACTCATGGTATTGGGGAATTTCATGCTCCTCTGCGAGTTTGATCCTGACGAGGTCTATCGCTGGTTTATGGAGATGTATATCGACGCCTATGACTGGGTGATGGTACCCAATGTCTATGGAATGAGTCAGTTTGCTGACGGAGGCCTGATGTCTACGAAACCCTATATCAGTGGAAGTAATTACCTGATGAAGATGAGTGATTACCCCAGGGGTAAATGGCAAGAGATCTGGGACGGCCTGTTCTGGAGGTTTATGGATGCCCATAAAAATGTCTTTGCAAAGAACCCCCGAATGCGTATGCTTCTAAGCACGCTGGATAATATGGACGAGAAGAAAAGGGCAAAGCACTTTGACAATGCCAGTCGCTGGTTACAGTCCATGCATGGATAAAATAATTAGTTAGGATTCCTTACTATAATTAAAATACGGTTATATTTGAACAGACAATATCGTCGTATAACCATCAAATATTTTTAACAATGGCTAAATCAATTTTTTATCACGCCGGATGCCCTGTTTGTGTAAGTGCAGAACATGACATCATCAATCTTATTGGAGCCGATAACGTGGAGATCGTTCATATTGGTGAAAATCGAAATCGGATTGCGGAAGCAGAAAAGGCAGGAGTGAAGTCTGTTCCGGCTTTACTGACACCCAATGCTCATGTGCTTCATATCAACTATGGAGCTTCAATGGCAGACGTGAAAGGCTAAAACTTTTTTGCCCTGTAAAGTTAGGAGTCCTATCTTTACAGGGCTTTTTATTTGAATCATGAAGAAAGACATTGAAGATAGGGGAGACATTGAATTACTGGTCAACACATTTTATGATCAGGCCAGGTTAAACCCGGTCATTGGACCTGTTTTCAATGAAATTGCCAAAGTGGACTGGGAATCTCACCTACCCAGGATGTATGCGTTCTGGGCTTCGATGCTGCTTGGGGATCACAGTTATACTGGCAATCCCATGCAGAAACATATTGAGCTCAGCAAGCTAACCAGGTTATCTGAAGTTGAATTTTCGGAATGGCTTTCCATATTTAAGTCCACTACAGACCAGTTGTTTGAGGGGCCCAAAGCGGAGGAGGCCAAAACAAGAGCTGACAACATTGCCAGGTTGATGTTACACAAAATACAAAGTGCATGAAACAGTCTCCTTTTTATCTCCCAAGGCAGAATCAAAGCGTTGACAGCCGGATAGTAGTTGCTCTGGAGCGAATTTCTGAGGCCTTTCGTGTATTACTTTGGAAAGAAAGTAAGGAAAATGCGTTGAGCCCCATCCAGATCCAACTCCTGATCTTCCTGCTGTTTCATGATCAGGACAAGTGTAAGGTAAGTTATCTGGCCAGCGAGTTTAACATGACCAAGGCCACTATTAGCGACAGTGTGAAAGTGCTGCTTACTAAGAAGCTGGTATCCAAAATACCCGATCCGAATGACACAAGGAGTTTTTCACTTTCTTTATCTCCGGAGGGAAAGCAAATAGCTGGTAAAGCTGCGAGTTTCTCTTCATCTATAGAAAAACCAATAGGAAAGTTGAGTGCTGAGCAAAAGCAAGTCATGCTCAATGGACTGTTAAAACTCATTCATGACCTGAATCAATCCGGGGTCATCACTATCCAGCGTATGTGTTTCAGCTGCGCGAATTACCGCTCCGAAAAGGGTACACATTACTGTAATTTACTTAAAGCGCATCTTGCAGAAAGTGAGCTAAGGGTTGATTGCCCTGAATATCAAATGCCTGGTTAGTTCGATTGGATGTAATGTCCAGGAGGCTAGCTTAACCAACTACGTCCCACAGTAAGTTGCCTCCGCTTTTTAATTCCCCCATCAAAAGCAAGTCAGCGAATATGCCGGTTTTGATCAGAAATATGCACTCATTGTTGGTTATACAGAATTTGCAAAGTTTGGAAAAAGCTTACGTTCCCTGCAGGTAGTTTCTTTCAGCCAAAAATTCAAACAAAAATCGTTGGATAATACCAATCTCTTCATGCTTTTCTGCTATTCGGAAATCATAATAGGCATAATCCTGCAATGCATAATGGCTTAATTGTGTGGGCACACAGAAGCCATTATATAATTTATATCTAGTAAAAAGTAGCTCTTAAATGGCATTTTTAAGCCAATAACAGCAATAAGGAGCAAAAAGCAGTTTAAACATGCAATTATTTTGCAAAAGTTAACATAGTTTTAACGTGGATTTAGTTTATCACAAAAAAACAACCGAATGAAAAAACAGCTACTTACTTTGTTACTACTCACGCTTTCAGCGAGCATGGTCTATGCTCAAAAAGTGGTGAGCGGAAAAGTTACCAGTGGTGAAGATGGCTCATCTTTACCGGGGGTAAATGTGATTGTTGTGGGAACACAACAAGGGTCCGTCACAGATGTTGATGGAAATTACACAATCAGCGTAGAGCCTGGTGCTACGTTGAGGTTCTCATTTATTGGTCACGAAGATCAGGAGATAGCAGTGGGTGACCGTTCCACTATCAATGTGGAATTAACTACAGACGTTACCCAATTAGGAGAGGTCGTTGTTTCTGCTTATGGTATTGAAAAAGACAAAAGGAAAACTGGTTATGCAGTAAGTACGATTGAGTCTGTTGATATCACCAGGACTGCTGCGCCCACACTCGGTGCTTCTTTATATGGAAAGGCTCCCGGGCTACAGATTCAGTCTACTCCTGGTGGGGCTACCTCAGGTGTTAGTTTAAACATCAGGGGTTTTGCTTCAATCACAGGAAACACGCAGCCATTGATCGTATTGAATGGTGTACCTATCAGAAGTGGTGAATTCAACAATGGTAGTTACTGGTCAAATCAAAGGATCCAGGGTAATGGGTTGACTGACCTCAACCCGGCTGACATTGAAGACATCACGATTTTGAAAGGTGCATCTGCAGCCGCACTTTATGGTTCTGAAGCCAATAACGGGGTTGTGATGATCACGACTAAATCAGGCAGAGGAACAAAGGGTCTTGGAGTAGAGATTTTTACTTCATATACAAATGATAGAATAGCTTACTTGCCAAGGTATCAGAATGTAAGAGGTCCCGGATATCCCGTAACATTGGCTGATGCCGGACAAGGTCAGGATGGCTTTATTGATGATGGAGACGGTAATCGATACCTGATCAATACAAGTGTGAATTTCGGTCCTGAATTTGATGGTCAACCTGTTCGTGCGTGGACTGGAGAGATCGTTCCATATGAGGCATCAAATAGCTCTTATGCTGACCTGTTTCAGAATGCAAATTCTCAAATGACCAATGTTGCTTTGTCAGCGGCTAATGATAAAGCCAATATGAGATTGTCCTATACTCGTCAGGATAACCAAATGATCAGCTTTGGTTCAAAGAATGAAAGAAACGTATTTAACCTGAATACATCTTTTAATCTGGCAGAGTGGTCTAAGACGGATATTACGGTTCAATATATCAACCAGTACACCAAAAACCGACCATACAAAGTAGACCGTATGATCAACAATTTTGGTGGTATGATGGACCGTTTTGAAAAGGCGGAATGGTATTTTGATCACTATCAAACCAGTTTAGGATACAAATTCAGAACGGGAACTCAGGCCAGTGCCACTCCTGATGAGAACATTACATATGCTCCATTTAGAAGTGCCATAGCGGATTATGTGTGGAGAGTCAACAAGCATCAGTCATTTGAAAACAGTAACCGGATTCTTGCCAGTATCACGGAAACCATTCAATTCACGGATAATTTGAGCTTGCGAGGTAGACTGGCCAATGATTTCACCTCTGAAAAGATCAGGAATGAGACGGCCACCGCAGTACCTCTTGTTATTGGCAACTCCGGAGGATTCAGTGTTGCTCAAAACAACTTAACAAATCTATACGGAGACGTATTGCTTACCTATGATGGTGAGATCACTGAAGACCTTTCAATCTCTGCAATGGCTGGTTATTCAGCCAGGGTAGAAGAGGAAGTTTACCAGTCATCCGGTACCAACGGCGGTTTGGCCACTGAGAATTACTTTGATCTGAGTTCGTCAGTGAACCAGGCGAATACAAGCCTAAACAGAGTTAACAGAGTGAATGATGCGTTCATTGGAACAGTTTCATTCAATTTCAGAGATTACTTACATGTTGAAGGAACAGCAAGAAGAGACAGGTATTCAACAATGAATCCTGACAACAACTCATTTGTTTACCCTTCAGTTAATTCAGGGTTTATTTTCTCTGATCTGTTTGCCCTGCCCGCAGGAATCTCTTTTGGTAAGTTGAGAGCAAGTTATGGTGTGGTAGGTAACTACCCAGGCGTTTACCAGGCCAATGTTGCCTATACTCAGCGCACACTTGGTGCCCAGGCAGCAGGCGTTTCTCCGCTCTACACATTTATTCCTTCTGGCACTTTTGGTAACGACCTGATCAGACCGGAACAGAAGCATGAATTTGAAATAGGACTGGAAGCAAGGTTCTTTGGAAACAGATTAGGATTTGACTTTGCTTACTACAATGCGCAGATCAGGGATCAGATCCTTCCACTTGACATTGCTCAAAGCACGGGTGCCGGAGCTATTTTGACCAATATCGGAACATTAAGGAATCAGGGACTTGAGATAGCCATTGACGCTCAGGTCATTAACCAGAGTGATTTCAGCTGGGATGCGATGTTGAATTTGGCCAGAAATACCAATAAAGTAGAAAAACTGGCGAATAATTCTACTGAGTTGATTCATGCAAATTTTGATGGAAACGCCGCTGAAATCCGTTCAGTTGTAGGACGCCCAATGGGTGATATATATACACACCCTGTGGCTACGGATGACAATGGCAACATGATCGTACAGGACAATGGATTGTATCAGTTGGATGGAGATGAGTGGATCAACTCCGGAAATGCCATGCCTGATGTGATTGGTGGTTTTATCAATAACCTGTCATACAAAGGATTCAACCTAAATATTGTTACAGATTTCAGTTTTGGATCAAGCATCATGCCTACGGGTATCTACTGGATGATCAGCCGTGGATTGCTTGAAGAAAGTCTGAACGGAATGAATGCTGAGCGTGGTGGACTAACTTACTACGTTGATGGTAATGGAAAAGGTGTTCAGACTACCTCAGCTACCGGTCCAAATGGTGAGATCGTTTATGACGATGGAATATTACTGGAAGGCGTTTTAGCAGGTGGAGAACCTAATACCAATGTCATTCCTCAATCCAGGTATTATAACTCTACCTACAACTGGGGTGGACCACAATACGGGTCATCCAGGTATGAATTGTACGTGAACAAGAACAATTACATCAAGATGCGAGAGTTGGCGCTTGGATACACCATTCCTCGATTTATATCTGAGAAAATTGGAGCCAGGAATCTTACTGTTTCAGTTTTTGGACGAAACCTGTTCTTTATCTACAGAACGATCAAGGACCTGGATGCAGAGCAAACAACATCCGGAACCAGGTGGTATCAAAACATCAATACCGCGGGTAACAATCCATCTTTCCGATCTATGGGATTCACCTTACGTGCTAGCTTCTAACCATGAACAGTTTGATTAACATGAAAAAGATATTATTAGTTACAGTATTAATCACCTCAGTCCTTTTTTCTTGTACTGAAAAGGATTTTGAGGATGCGTATTCAGATCCTGGGACGCTTTCAAGTACTTCAATTGATCGCCAGTTTACAGGTTTTCTATATCAGAATAAGGATTATGTTTTAAAAGCCTATTGGAATTATTTCGTAGTGCTTAGAACCAGTCTTAACAGATACATGCAGGTGATTGGTTGGCCGAATGAACCCAATCAATACGTGCCGCCATCATCTGGTTCTGATGCAGTTTGGAATAACTATTACGGAACTTTGTTTCAGTTTAGAGAGCTTGAAAAAGTATATAATAATGCACCTGAATCAGAGCAAGCCAATAAGGAAATCTTTATGTTGGCTGCCAAGGTGTATATGTATGATTATACCCAGCGAATTACAGATCTCTACGGCGCTATCCCGTTTTTAGAAGCCGGAAAACTGAGTCAAAATAGTGGTGATTACGAGGCATCATTAGCTGCTTTTGATGATCCTAGTGCGATTTATACTTTCATTTTGGATGAACTGGCAACCATAGCCGACGACCTGAATGATGTCGAGTTGTCTGAAACTTTCCAGACTGCTTTTTCAATTCAGGATTATGTAAACGATGGGGATGTAGACAGCTGGAGGAGATACTGTAATTCTCTCCGTTTACGAATGCTCACTCGTGTTCAGGATGTCACTGAATTCAGCAGTCGTGCAAGCACCGAAATCGGGCAGATTTTGAGTAGCCCTGCAGATTATCCTGTGGTAGAAAACAATGATCAGAACATTCAGATTGATGTTGTGGACTTTGGAACACCGATCAATTCCAATTTCCAGACACTTGAGAATGATGCTGAAGGATGGTATTCAAGCTTTGCTGGTCAGGCCTTTCTTGATCAGATGGTTGACACAGGAGATCCCAGGTTAGCGTACATTTGGGAACCTGGAGAAAATGCTGGCGGCGTTTACAACGGAATTGATCAGCTTGCTGACCCTGCTGATGTAGACAATGCGGTGAATGATGGTTTGATCGCACAGTTCAACAGAGGCACCTATGCCAGGAATCGATTTTTCCCCGGACTTATCATCAATGCTGCTGAAGTAGATTTGTATAAGGCGGAGTATTATTTGAAAGAAGGTGATGATGCCATGGCCAAAGCTTCCTATGAAATGTCAGTCACCAATTCGGTAGATCATTATGTGAGGATCAGAGCTGTAACCAACGATCCTGGTCCGGCTCCAGCACCGACAACTCCTACTGCTGGTGATATATCCACTTATCTGGCCGGAGCTGACGTAAGCTGGGATGCTGCTGCTACGGATGATGAGAAACTCGAGTTGATTGCAAAGCAAAAGTGGGTTCACTACAACATCATTCAGCCTTATGAAAACTGGGCAGAATTCAGGCGATTGGGTAAAATCGATTTGGTATTTCAGCCTGATAATGGCAATATCCAGACCTTACCTCCGGTACGTTTTAACATACCCGGAACTGAGCAGACTTTCAATGAAGTCAATTATGGCAGGATAGCCGCGGACGATGATTTGAATAACCCAATATTTTGGGATGTAAACTAAAAGTAACTGAGAATAGATTTAAAAGGTCTGGCGATAAACGTCGGACCTTTTTTATTTTAGAAGAAAACAAATCAATATCCATCGGTTATTTGTATGTCATAGTAAGCCGTTACAATTAAGCTTGTTTGGTTACTTGTGTGATTAGTCTAGTGTAACAAAAGTCGCGAAAAGTGAAAGTCTTATCGAATACCTTACTTCCATTAATAACTATTAAAATAAAAGGAAATGGAACTAGAAGAAAAAACTGAAATAATTAGCATGCCACGAATTGGTGATGCAGCCCCAGCATTTAAAGCAGTGACCACTCAGGGTGAAATAAATTTTCCTGGAGATTACAAAGGCAATTGGGTAATCCTATTTAGCCACCCGGCAGACTTTACTCCGGTTTGTACTTCTGAATTTATGACTTTCGCAACAATGGAAGAGAAATTTAACGAAGCTAATTGCAAGCTTGTGGGTCTCTCCATTGATGGGCTATACAGCCATATTGCCTGGCTGCGTACTATCAAGGAAAAGATTGAGTATAAAGGGATGAAGGACGTTGAGGTGAATTTTCCACTCATTGAGGATATTAAGATGGATGTTGCAAAGAAATATGGGATGATTCAGCCCAATGAGGACTCCACCAAAGCAGTGAGAGCAGTATTCTTCATTGATCCTAAGGGAATCATCAGAGCTATCATATACTATCCGCTCAGTTTAGGTAGAAACTTTGACGAATTATATCGAGTGATCATTGCTTTGCAGACAGCAGATGCTTTTGATGTAGCCACACCAGCTGATTGGCGTCCGGGTGATGATGTGATAGTTGGACCGGCTGGCTCTTGCGGAACAGCTAAGGATAGAATGGTGGATGATGAAATGGACTGTAAGGATTGGTTCTTTTGCACCAAAAAGCTTCCGGAAGAAGTAGTTAAAGACGCTATAATGGCGAAAGAAGAAGAAGTTTTAGTATAAAAGAAAAACCAGGCAGTCACCTGTTACTTCGTGACCGCTTGGTTATAATTACTTTCTACTCCTCCTCCCCAATAAACCCGTGATACCTGCCCATCCAATAGGCGAGTAGCCAGGATCCTTCACCATCCACATACTGGCCGCCTCTGCCACTGTCGGCATAGTAAGGGTTCTTGTTCCAGCGGTCAAAATTTCGCTCGTCAACAGGTAAGGCATACAGTAGCTGGTCTTTCTCAAATCGGTCCTGGTATGGGTCCCAAATGACGTCAGCGCGGTGGCTGTTTTTCATCTTCCATTGCCTTCTGTCCGTGGGCATCTGGCGCAGAAATTCCACAGCATCTGATATCTCCACATATTCCAGATCTATGGTTGCAGCAGCGAAATAGAAAAAGGATGAACCATCTCTCCGCAGCGTTCTGTGATGACGTCTCACTGCTTTTTGTAGGGCTAATCGTGCCCTTGGATCATGCTCCAGCTGGAGTAGGGGGTACAAGGCGCAATAACCCAGTTGGTTGTCCGAATGGTTGTTCATGTCAGGGAAGAACTTTTTCTCCAGCAGTACATTTCCCAGGTACCCATGATCAACGATCAGTTTATCGTAGTGCTGTTTGAACTTCAGATCCCCGGTGATATAATAAGATACCTTGAGGAAAGAAAGTATCTGGGCCGCATTGAGCCCACTTTCCAGGTAGCTATTAGGGTCATGATTCAACGCCTCCGGGTTCCAGAATCCCCACCTGGTCCGTTCACCGTTCCAGTCAAGCAGCTGATAGTTATTATCCACAATGGTATTCATTAGCTGACTGACCTGCTTTTTGATCAATGCTGCTTCTTCAGGATTGTGTCGGGCGATATGCTCCCAGTAGGCATAAAAAGCAAAAAAGTGGCCGTCAATCTCATCACTGGAGGTATCGTCTCTCCAGATCATTTTTTTGTCAGGAGCCAAAATCCATCCCTTGGTGCCATTTTTAGGGTGATCAGCAGGCAGCACGCTTCGGGCGATCACCCCGGGAATTCCCGATACATTTTGGAGCATGATCATTGCATCCATTCCTTTCTTTGCTGACTGTAAATACTTTTCTTGACCGGTGGTACCATAAGCCAGTGACATCGCCACCACATGATAAGAGGTCCATAATCCATCATTGGGACTGTCATGGATCGTTGCTGAGGTTGGATACTCCGGATCATCCAGCTCGCAGGCGGCTACCAGACCTAACCGCCTGTGCCACTTATTCACCATGTCTTCCATGATCTGAGCCTTCTCTGCAAGCGTCCTGGACTTGATGCTGAGCTTGCTTAAGCCTTTTGCCGTAAGAAAATAAACGGCACTGTCCTGCCCGGGAACAAAAACATCCTGTACCATGTCATCAATTAAATACCGCTTGCTTGCCCGATAGAACCATTGACGCCCCTCTGCATGGGGTTTGTACAGAATGGCCCCTCTGGATGTTCCGATCCATAACTCATCATCAGTGCTAACAACAAGTGCGGTAATATCTTCTATGGGCAAACCCTCTTTTCCCCGAATGGATCTCCACTTTCCATCGACTTCGAGCACGCTAAGTCCAATGGGAGTCCCCACCCATAAGTTCCCCCGACTATCTTTTGCTAAAGCGGTTATTTTACTAGAGAGGGGACCATTGATACCGTAGTGAACATGTCGCTGTGGTTTTCCCTTGGATGAAGCCAGGTACAAACCTTTAGCCGTTCCTATCCATGTATCAGATCCTGTCGATGCTATGCCTGTGATGGGTGAGTCAAGCTTTTTGTTATATGTGGAACCATTCAAGGCCTCTTTCTTATGGTCAAACCAGGCTATTACCGCGTTTTGCTCACTATCTGAAATACTGGTGCGCTCATGTTCTATAAAGGATTCATCCTTCATAGGAATGTATTCGCTGGAACGGGTTTTAAATTTAAAATAGCTGTCATAATCCAGTGGTGGTACCGTATTGGGTAGGATGAAATCTCCATCAATTCTGACTTCTTTGATATTAACAGTTTGAGCTAAAATGATGAGTGGTGCAATTAGGAAAGCAAACAGGATTATTCTCACGAAATGTTGATCTTTTTCAAATAATACCCGGGATTGGAAAATCATACCATCATATTAAGGGTAAAAAGTCGTGTTTTTGTTTAAACAGAAAGTTTGAAGGTATTTACTTGCCTAAATTAGATGGTAATTAATGCCAGAGAAGGGAATATTGACTAAAACCCCAATTACAAATGAACCGGTTAATCCTTTTCAGCTTGCTTATTATTTTGGTTTCCAGTGTTTTGTCGGCACATCCGGGCGTCGGAATTGTCATGGACAGTCAAGGTAATGTTTACTACACGGACCTTACCCATATCTGGAAAATCTCACCCCAAGGTGAACAAACCATCGCAGTACCCAATGTACATACCCACGAGCTTTACCTGGATGAAAAGGATAACCTGTACGGAGAGCATGAGTGGTATAACGGCGAAGCAACGGACACATGGGGAAATTACACCTGGGTATTGAGTCCGGAAGGCAAATTCACAAAATTGAAGGAAGTGGAAGGTTTTCTGGAAAACAACACGCTGGTGAGGGACGGAACCGGCAATTCCTTTTGGTCCAAAAAACATGATGATTATCGACTTGTGTATCAGCAATCAATGAACGGGAACAACACTTTATACTCCAGTCATCATTTCGACGACATCCGGTGGATGTATTTTTCAAAAGCTGACAATCATTTATATATCGTGGACAATCTGGAAATCAAAAAAATAGCTACATCAGGCGATGTAGAGGTGGTTGCAGATGATCTTAAAGAAGAAACGCCTCCATTTGCAGGTGTGGCCAACCGCCATTACCTGTTTGGACTGTGGACGGATGAGGAGGCCACGGTCTATGTTGCTGTTTATGGGGCTGGAAAGGTGAAAAGGATTGGGAAAGGAGGGAAGACCACCACGGAATTTGAATCCGAAGATGGTTGGTCACCTTGTGGCGGGTTGATCGATCCTGATGGAATGCTGTGGGTCCTGGAGTTTTCTGAAGATAATAAGACTCGGGTTTCGAAGATTGATAAAGATGGTAAACGTTATTTGTTTGGCGAATAGATTAAGGAAAGCTTATTCATTCGACTATAAAGTCTTATGGACTTGCATTGGCGAGTTCATTTCATGATGGTTTAATTTTTAAACGGCTAAAAGCTATGAAAGAACAAGTTAAGAATGTGAGTCCCTGGAAGTTTGGAGCATTATCAATACTAATTATTTCACTCTTCATTGTATTTGCATGCACTGAGGAACCTGGTAGTGAAAAATTAGATGCAGAGCCATTTAATGTGGTTGAACAGCAGGCAGAGTTCGATGGCGGAATGGATGCTTTTTACCAGTATGTGAGTAAGGAGATGAAGTACCCATTGGATGCACGGAAAAAAGGAATTGAGGGGAAGGTATATGTGCAGTTTGTGGTTGAGAAGGATGGATCCATTTCACAGGTAGAGACTGTAAAAGGCATTGGTGGCGGTTGTGACGAGGAAGCAGAAAGAGTTATTCGGAAGTCTCCGGCATTCAACCCAGGTAAACAAAGAGGAAAGCCCGTGAGAGTACGCATGGTGATGCCAATTTTATTTATAATAGGGGATAAAACTAACCCCGATAACAGCCCACAGGGGATCATCGTGGTGGAAAAAGTCGATGCGGAAAATGGACAACTACAAGTTGATGCCAGCTATACAAATGGAGAATGGTACGGGACAGTTTATAGCCCTGAAGGGGATGTCTTACCCGGAGCTAATGTTGTGGTTTCTGGTACCACCAAAGGAACTGTTACTGATTTGGATGGCAGCTTCAAAGTGAAAGCGGATAAGTCCAATGAACTAAACATTAGTTTTATTGGCTATAAAGGGGTAAATATGACCCACATAGAATAGTATTATCACTTTTTATTAGAGTAGTATAGGAAAGTAACCTGAGAGCTTTGAGTAGCCTCGGCGTTGAATAGATATTCACTTATACTATTATGTCAATAAAAAGACCTGTCCTAATACTCTACTTAATACTTTTCTCCGTCAACCTATGCCTCGCCCAAAAAAACAATTCCTATCCGAAAGACAATGATCCTTTACACGTCAAGGTGAAAATGTATGAGCAACTGATGCTGGACAACCACTGGAACGAGGGAACCATCCTTTTTCATGCGCTTCACCATCCGGATGGGAAGAACATTGATGGATTCGGACTTCATTCAGATTTGATTGACGCTACGGGGGAGATGCTGGTGGCGTATTCCTGTAAGTATGCCATTACGAAAGATAAAAAAGACAAAAAGATTGCCGATCAGGTTTTTGATGGAATCCTTAAAGCTGAGCAGGTGACTGGTGTGCCGGGTCTGGTAGCCCGAGGATTCTACAAAGCGGATAAACCACAGTGGTTTGAAAGAGCCTGGTATGATGAGTGGCATTGGTCCTCATCCATGCCCGGATATCGCTGGCTGGGAGACCAAAGCATCGATAAACTCGTTTCGGTTTTTCATGCACTGGGGATGTATTATGAACTGGCAGCGGATGAAACATACAAAAAGAAAGTCGAAGGACTGCTCAGTAGATTCATTGGCAAGATCGTCAATGACAATTTCAGAATTATGGACCTGGATGGTAAGCTCACTTTATGGGGGAATATGTGTCCGGATCTGCCGCACAACAAGCTCAATTCACTCGTGGCATTGGCAGCGGTAAAAGTGGCTCAACAGATTACCGGGGAGGCTCGGTTTGCTTCGGCTTACAAAATGCTGATAGAAAAGTATCACTATGACGACCGGCAGCTGCTGACCAATCATTTATATCCGGAGCATATGCGGCATATTTGGGATGACTATCATGCGGCACGTAGCTTGTACATGGTCATAAAGTACGAAACAGACCCTGACCTGCTCAATAAATACAGGATGACTTTAAACCGCCAGTGGTATGTCTGGAAAGACATCACATTTGAGGAGGAAAGCACCATTTTTTATATCATGCTTTATGATCTCATTACAGGAGATGAAATGATGAAAGACCCGGACCGGATTGAGGTGCTCAAATCCATGAATGGTCACAAAAGAGGAACCAGGACATTTAATCTGCCAATGGAGGATGGCTCCAGAATGAAGATCACCACGGAATATGACCGGGCATCCACGGCATTTATCCGGAACTATTGGTTTGGAAGGTATTTTGGATTTGTTGATCCAAGCTGGTAAACGATATGAAAACATTGAATATGAAAAACTGGAAAAGAAATATTAGGACACTGGCGTGCTTACTGGTTGTTGCCCTGGTTTTTATCTCAGCCAATGATCCATCACTGGACGACAAAATCACCCCACCGGAGGGTATGGTCTACGTCCCTGCAGGACCGTTCATCATGGGAAGTAACATCGATGATCCTGACAGCAGCCCACAGCACATTGCAGAGACAGATGCTTTTTTTATTGATAAATACGAAGTGAGTAACGCTGAATATGCCAGCTTCGATCCTGAATATGCTTATCCCGAAGGAGCGGAAGAACGCGCTGCGAAGGTCAACTGGCATCAGGCAAATGCTTATGCCAAGTCGATTGGTAAACGCTTGCCAACAGAGATCGAGTGGGAGAAAGCAGCCCGTGGCACCGATGGCAGGATGTTGCCCTGGGGAGACTTTTATGATGACAGTTTTGTGATCTATTCACGGAATAATACCCGGGGACAATCCATTGCCAAGCCCGCCAGTCCCTATGGATGCTTCGACATGGCAGGGAGTGTTTGGGAATGGACAGCAGACTGGTATCAGCAATATCCTGGCAATACCCATAACATGGAGGAGTATGGTGAAAAATATAAAGTGATCCGGGGAGGATCTACGTTCAATAATTTTGCCTGCTACACGACTTTCCATCGCTATTATGTGCACCCGGTTGACACACGAGCCTATCCCATTGGGATGCGTCTGGTAATGGACGTTGAGTAAAGGGTTGAAATAGCTATTGTGCTGATTGACTGATGAGGTCGGTATAGATCTTTTTCATGACGGCTGTCTTTTCTTCATCTTCCGCCACTGCGTAGGTAGTAAACATCATGACGCCAGATGACTTTCCTGTAAGGCCACCCTCCATGACCACTTGAAAAGGCTCAGGCTCAACATCGGAAGCCTGCACAATGGGCCAGATTTTAGGAAATCCATTTTCGTTCTGTTCTATTTGGCGGCTAAACCATTGAATGTTTTCGACCACCCAATCTGGGGAGCGGCCCATTCTTTCATGATAAACCATGGGAGAGAACACATCAATGGTTTCACTGAGCAGGTCATAGTCCAGTCCCAGCACCCTGTATCTCGCACTGTCAAACTCCTCATTATCCCAGGGACAATGATACAAACCCAAAAGCGCATCAGGCTTTAGCTCCTTGATGATCTTTTTCATTTCAATGGCCCAGTCTGCAATGACCTGCCTGCGCCATTGTCGCCATGGAGTTTCATGATTTGTCAGGATCCATTGAGCTTTTTCAGCAGTGCTGCCCTCAATGATTGAAATTCCTGTCGCTTTTGAGAAGGCATTGAGGCAAGGATCATTGAAGCAGGTTTCCGGCAGGATAGGTTCCGGCTCCTCGAATTGGGCGTGCCAGTGGACATAGTCCATCCATACACCATCCAGGTCATATTTGGAGAGTAGGGTCCTTAGTTGGTCAAAGCGATACTTGCGGAATCCTGGCTCTGTGGGGCAGACACCCATAAACCAGCCGGCAGCTTCTACTTGCTCTCCCTGCTCATTGATGGCCCATGCTTCCGGATGTTTGTCGACATAGTTTTTACCGTTCAGGGTAGCAAATTCCGAGTACACCTTCAGGCCCTCATTCCTGGCCCTTTTCATCATGCTGCTGTCAATGGATCCACTGTGGACAAAAATGGAATTAACTCCCAGTTCATTGAGTTTGATGTCTTTGTTCCAGAAGGGTTTGGGGTTGCCGTAGATGCCGCGGATTTCAACAACGGGTTTCGAAACTTGATTACATGATACACCAAATAGGAGGGTGATAAGATAAAAAATGAGGATACTCCATGTTGACTGATACATTGTGGGTTTGTTTGGGTTGTAAAGAGAAGGATGCAAATCGCCTCTGTTGCTTGCTTCAATTTACTAAAAAAAGCGCATTCTATATAATAGCCCAATTCATGGATCAGGCGTATTACTATAGTTAAGGACGACTTTGTTGATGGCATACTTCTTACATTCCAAAAATCCATCAATTAATATATCTTGCGAGCTACTAAATCTACCCTATGGAATTTATCCCTATTATCACTGGTATAGTTATTCTCATCCTGCTCATCGCAGTGGTCAAGCTCGATGCCTTTATCTCTTTTATGCTGGTTTGTTTATATGTAGGGATTACCAGTGGTTTGCCTGTGATC
The DNA here is from genome assembly GCA_965228595.1 of Cyclobacteriaceae bacterium. Lineage (GTDB taxonomy): Bacteria > Bacteroidota > Bacteroidia > Cytophagales > Cyclobacteriaceae > UBA7330. Next base: position 4,831,640 of record OZ245828.1, read on the forward strand.
GAGGCTGTTCATGCTATTGAAGTGGGTATAGGCAAGACCCTAGGTGAGCTGGTCATCATTCTGGGCTTTGGTTCAATGGTAGGTAAGCTGGTCGCCGAAAGTGGAGGTGCTCATAAGATCACTGATAGCCTGGTTAAGCGATTTGGAATCAAGAATATCCAGTTTTCACTGATCGTAACGGGTTTTATTATCGGAATTCCTTTGTTCTATGAAGTTGGATTTGTCATACTGGTTCCGCTGGTCATAGCTATTGCAGCTCAAACAGGACTGCCCATTTTATATATCGCCTTACCAATGTGTGCTTCATTGTCTGTTACCCATGGTTTTTTGCCACCCCACCCGGGACCAACAGCCATTGCCTCTGTATACCAGGCAGACCTTGGGTTGACATTGATTTATGGGATCATTGTGGGTATTCCGGCCATTGCGGCTGCAAAATTTCTTTTGTCAGGGGCAATGAAGAAATATAATCCGCCATTGTTGAAAGAATTCATTGTTGAAAAGACAGAAAACTATAAAGTACCTTCTCTGGCTACCTGTCTGATCATTGCGCTGCTTCCTGTATTGCTGATCGGTGGCTCAGCAATCATTTCAATGATCGTGGGTGACAATGCTGCTGTGGATGTAATTGGTAACCCGTCCATTGCCATGTTGATTGCCGTGCTTGCAGCCGCTTACTTTCTGGGTGTGAAAACCGGAAGAAAAGTAGAACATGTCATGAGAATTTATGCCACAGCGGTGGCTTCTGTGGCAACCATTTTGCTGATTATTGCAGGAGCGGGGGCATTCAAAGAGATTATGATCGCTACAGAGGTGAGCGATCGCATCGGTGAAGTATTAAACGGACTGGGCATGTCGCCCCTCGTAATGGCCTATATCATCGCTTCACTGATCAGGATCTGTGTGGGCTCTGCCACTGTTGCCGCCATGACCACAGCGGGGATTATGCAACCCTTGATAGGCCTCTCCGGAGTTTCTCCGGAGCTGCTTGTGCTGGCTACTGGTGCTGGTAGTCTTACCGTTTCCCACATCAATGACGGTGGATTTTGGTTGTTCAAAGAATATTTTAATTTGAGTATTAAAGAAACACTCTTTTCCTGGACGATCATGGAGACTACAGTTTCCATTGTTGGATTCCTGGGAGTGTTATTGTTAGACCTTTTTATTTAGTTAATATGAATCTCGAAGAAAGAATCAAAGAGTTAGGGCTTGTTTTACCTCCTGCACCACCGCTTGGAGGGGTATATAAGCCAGTGATTATCGTGCATAAGATGTTGTATGTATCCGGACAGGGGCCCTCAAGGAATGACACAACCCTGATCAAAGGAAAAGTAGGATCTGATCTCAACACCGAAGAAGCTTACCAGGCAGCCCGTCAGGTTGGTTTGACCATGCTCTCTACCATGAAAGCCCAAATCGGAGATCTTAACAAAATCAAAAGACTGGTCAAGACCCTGGGAATGGTCAACAGTGAGCCTGATTTTGAACAGCAGCCACAGGTGATCAATGGTTTTAGCGACCTGATGGTGGAATTGATGGGTGATGATTTTGGAAAAGGAGCCCGGAGTGCGGTGGGAATGATCTTGCCTGGCAATATTGCCGTGGAGATCGAAGCCATGTTTGAAATAAACTGATGCAACACTGGTTCGAAATAACCAATGCGGATGAGTTGCTGAGTCCGGCCTTGCTGTTTTACCCTGAAAGGATTCAGCAAAACATTGGCCGGATGATTGAGGTGGCAGGCTCTGCTGATCGACTTCGACCACACGTGAAGACCTACAAGTGTCGTGAAGTGGTGAACATGCAGATGGAAGCAGGCATCTCCAAGTTTAAATGTGCCACGCTTGCTGAAGCGGAAATGGTAGCACAATGTGGAGCCAGGGATGTTCTGCTTGCTTATCCATTGGTAGGACCTGCTCAGATCAGGTTTATCCGGTTGATGGATCAGTTTTCTGAAACTCAGTTTTCCGTTCTGGCAGATCACGAAAGCCAGCTTGAAGCTTGGAAGACAATCATAAGGCCTGGCACCAAAGTTCATGTCTTTATTGATCTGGATGCGGGGATGCATCGAACGGGCACTGTGCCTGAACAGGCAGATGCCTTGGTTAGTCAATTGGCTGATCCGGCATTCGTCTTTCGTGGCTGGCATTGTTACGATGGTCATATCCATCAATCTGATTTTGCTGAAAGGCAAGTGGCCGTTGATCAGCAATACAAGTCTATTTTGGACCTTATAAACAGGCATGGGTTAAAGGATAAAGAATTTATTTGTGGCAGTAGTATCTCTTTTCCCATCCATGCAGGGTATCCGGAAAGAACGCTTTCTCCCGGTACAACCCTACTCTGGGATCACGGGTATTCCACTAAATTTCCGGACTTACATTTTGACATTGCAGCTATGTTATTGGCAAGAGTAGTAACTCAACCAGGTAAAGACCTGCTTTGTATCGACCTTGGCTATAAGGCAGTGGCATCGGAGATGAAGGAGGCACCGGTCTTTTTCCCTCAGATCCCTGATGCAGAAATTCAGACACATAGTGAGGAACATTTAGTGATCAAAACCGCACAAGCTCAACATTGGCAGGTAGGAGATGTCGTGTACGGCATTCCCTGGCACATTTGTCCGACCGTCGCGATGTATGATCAGGCCGGAGTGGTCGTTGAGCGGAGCGTCAACGAATATTGGCCGATAGCAGCACGTAACCGATTTCACCAGCTTCATGGAAACTAAACAAAAGCCCTTGATATTCGATGCTCACCTGGATCTGTCCATGAACGCGCTGGAGTGGAACAGAGATCTACGGTGGTCGGTCGATGAGATCAGAAAGTGGGAAGCAGGGATGACAGATAAAACCGATAGGGGAAAAGGAACAGTCTCATTCCCACAGCTAAAGGAGGGAAACATAGGTATCGTCGTAGGTACGTTGATCGCCCGATACACCAAAAAGACGAATAAGCTTCCCGGTGCCAGCTGGAACTCTCCAGAACAAGCCTGGGCACAGACCCAGGGTCAGCTGGCCTGGTATGAAGCCATGGAGTGGCAGGGGGAGCTCACCTCAATCAACGACCTGAAATCGCTCGAAGCTCATCTGGTAAACTGGTCAGAGGATCCTGTCAATACCCCTCTTGGCTTGATCAAGAGCCTGGAGGGGGCGGATTCGATCATTTCATTTAAGCACCTGGAGCAAGCCTACGAAAAAGGACTCAGGGCGATTGGACCGGCACATTACGGTCCCGGAACCTATGCGCAGGGTACTGATGCCTCCGGAGGAATTGGTCAAAAGGGGAGAGACTTGCTCAAGGAGATGGAAAGGCTCAATATCATCCTGGATGCGACCCACTTGTGTGATGAAAGTTTTTGGGAAGCCATGGATCATTTCCAGGGACCTGTCTGGGCCAGTCACAACAATTGCAGAGTCCTGGTGAATCACCACAGGCAATTCACCGATGATCAGTTGAAGGAACTCATTGATCGGGGTGCTGTGATCGGAGCGGCATTAGATGCCTGGATGCTAGTGCCTAACTGGATCAGGGGAAAGTCTACTCCTGAATCCATGAATGCGTCTATGGAAACAGTAGTGGATCATATTGACCATGTTTGCCAATTGGCAGGAAACGCTTTACATGCGGGGATTGGATCAGACCTGGATGGCGCTTACGGTAGAGAACAAAGTCCCAAAGACCTGGATACCATTGCTGATCTTCAAAAGATTCCTCAAATCCTCAAGGCCCGCGGTTATAGCGCTGAGGATATTGAAAAAATCTGCTCCCACAACTGGATCAATTTTCTAAGGAGGGCCTGGGCTTAATCTTATTGTCTTTACTTGCCTTCGTTGTGTTTTCACCAACGAACATAGGTTAGTTGCATGTGGGTGGAAAACACCAACACGGGCAAGAATCCTGATCCCGGGATAGATTAGTTTTTAAGTGGTTTATTCAAGTTGGGCTCTAGCTTCCTGGCTTCATCGAAATCGATGTATTTTTCCAAAACTCGCATTGAGATGACCGTATATTCATTGTCTGCCAGGTACTGAAGATATTCTCTGAACAATTCTGGTGGTGTATTTACCCATGGATGTTCAATGTCTGGCACTCCATGCAAAGTCAGTACCACTACCTTTCCATCCCTGGCTTCATGCAGTGCTTTCATGATCTCTGCTTTATTGTTTTCGTTGGTAGCCCAACTTGGTATCAGGTAAGGATGATCTCTAAGGGGATCGTAAGGTCTGCTCCCGCCAGCCCGTGCCATCCGATAGTCTCTTTCTTTTAGATATTCAAGAATATCTCCATTTAAGCTATATCCTGGATAGGCGAAGTTCCGGGGGATTGGGATCCCTAATGAATCACATTTATGCTCAATGTATTCAAGTTCTGCATTAAATTCAGTCTGTGAGAGCCTGGTGATATTTGGATGGTTGTGGGTGTGATTGGCAATCTCAAATCCCATTTTATCCAAAGCCTTGATTTGACGCCAATTCATGTACAAGGTACTATCCTGATAGTTGGGAGGAAACTCACAAACAAAAAAAGCAGCTCCAAAGCCAAATTCCCGGAGTAGGGGAGCAACTACTGAATACTGGCTGGCAGGTGCATCATCGAAAGTCAGAACAACGAGCTTATCTGGTATTGATTCCTTTAGGATTTGACAATCACAGGTGATCGTTATCAGGCTTGTAAGTAATAAGGAAAGGAATAGTTTCATCCAAAGAACATAGTTTTAACCTAATTTATTAATTATCACTAAAAATATCTTATAAAAATGTTAAGGCTCGAATTTTTCACTAATCTGAGCAAATTCAAAAATAGAATTCTGAAAACAGTTATTCTTCCTTTACTTTTTTCAAGCTTTATTTTTCAGAGTTCTCAAATTCAAGGACAACAAATCAGTACTGACGGCATTCGTGTGCTAACATTTAATATTTATCACGGAGAAACGATGAAGGGTGATTTTGACCTGAATTTAATTGCCAATGTAATCAAATCAACTAATCCGGACCTGGTTGCAGTACAAGAAGTGGACGTCAATACCAATCGTGCCGGAAAAATGAACATTTTGTCCGAACTGGGCATCAGAACCGGTTTGATTCCATTGTTTGGGCAAGCAATGCCTTTCAACGATGGATTCTATGGGGTGGGGATTTTATCCAGGTTACCTGCATGGAAAACGCAAAACCACCAACTACCGGCTTCAATTGGAAGGGAGCCAAGAACAGCATTAGAAGCACTGTTTGTATTACCTTCTGGTGATACCATTCGTTTCGTATCCACCCATTTAGACAATGTTGATGAAAATACAGACCGGATGGATCAGGGACGCGCTTTAAATCAACTATTTGCGATAGATGAAATCCCAACCATACTTGCGGGAGATCTGAATGCCAAACCAAACAGTGAAACGATGAAAATCCTATTAAAAGAATGGGGAAAATCCTTTTCGAAAGATATTCCAACAGCACCGTCCAAAAACCCCAAAAGTAAGATTGACTACATTTTATTCAGGAAGGAGAAAAAATGGGAGGTAGTTGATACAAAAGTATTGGAAGAAGAGATTGCCTCTGATCACCGACCTGTATTGAGAATTTTGAAACTACTCAATTAGATTTTAAACCAAATATTTACACTTGAAAACACTACAATCATTTTTATGTCTGGCGCTATGTACAGCCTTGTATACTGCACATCCCCAAATACCAGATCCTGTGGTTTTCCTCAATATGGAAGACACCAACCCTGACAATTCGTCCATTTCGATTGTCGGTAGGGACTCTGTAACCAATGGCATAAGTGGTAATGCCATGTACTTTTATAGGGAAAAGAATGAAGGAAATTCTATACAGATTGCTTCAAATGATAAACTATCCTCATTTTGGAAGGAAAAAGATTTTTCGGTGCAAGTCTGGGTACAAACCAAATCAGATCATAAAAACTTTGAAGTGATAGCCTCCAATAAAGATTGGAACAATGGGGAAATCAAAGACTTTACCACCAATAGTTCCTTTGGACATAGCAGAACTACCGGAAACAATAAGGGCTGGGCCATTATTTGCCAGCCGGATGGTAGTTGGGCATGGAATATTGGAAATGGAAAATACAGATTGGATTACAGGCCAACCGCTCCACGACAGAAAATAAATGATGCCGAATGGCACCAGATCGTTTTTACGATTAGCAGAAGCCGAAAAGAAGCACGCATCTATTTTGATGGTAGGAATGTAGCAATCTACAATTTAGGAGAGTTGGACGATTTTGACAGTGAGTTACCAGTGAGCCTTGCCACTGACGCAATTGCTGACAAAACAGCCCCTTCCTTTCAAGGGGCTCTTGATGAGTTTTATATCTATGACCAGATACTGGGCGCTTCGGAAATAGCCACCATGTATAAAGAATTGGTTCCGGCAGCGAAGTTGCCAGAATTAAGTGATCAACCAGTTAAATCACTTAACCTGATGGCCTGGAATATATGGCATGGTGGCCGAAGACATGGAAGAGATATTGGCCCTAAACAAGTAATTGATTTCATTAAAGATACAGGTACTGATATTGTAATGATGCAAGAAACTTATGGTTCAGGAGCATTGATTGCAGACGCTTTGGGGTATTATTTCTACCTGGCAAGCACAAACATTTCAGTAATGAGCAAATATCCCATTCTGGAAACAAAAGCCCCTTATGATCCTTTTCGGCTGGGACTTACGACCATTCAACTTAGTCAGGGGCAAAAAATAAATCTCGCAAGTCTATGGATACATTATCTGCCGGCGTGGAGAAGAGACAGTAATGCACCTGATGCTACTGATGAAGGTCTGATAAAAGGTGAAGCAAAGACCCGGCACAAAGAGATAAGAGAAATCATCGAACTTTTACAACCCGAGATAGAAAATGCAGATGAAACCCCTTTGATCATTGGTGGTGATTTTAACAGCCCATCTCATCTGGACTGGGTTGATCAAACCAAAGACTGGCACAATGGGCTAACTGTTGACTGGCCCGTAAGTAAAGAAATGCAACGTGCCGGATTTTCTGATTCATTCAGGGAAATCAATCCCGATCTTAATTACCGGGAACCTACAATGACTAAAGAAATGCTCACCTATAGAATAGATTATATCTATTATCAAGGAAATAAGTTGCAAGCAACCAGTTCAAATATGCACAACAGATATAAAGGTATTTGGCCCAGTGACCATCCTGCCGTTACCACTACCATCTTATTGAAATAGATTTAAAAATGAAAAGAAGAAAATTTTTAAAGGAAGCTGCAAAGGCAGGTATAGTAACATCAATCCCTTTTACTTTGAGTGGGTTTGGTTTGAAGGAAGCAGTAAAACTGCAAATAGGTATAGCTGCGGATGTACACCAGGACATCATTCACGATGGCTATGCAAGGTTGCGGTATTTTATGGATGACATGAAAAAACGACAACCAGATTTTATCATTCAAATGGGAGATTTTTCTCTTCCAAGACCACAAAATCAACCCTTCCTGGATATTTGGAATGAATTTGAAGGGCCCGCTTATCATGTGCTGGGCAACCATGACATGAGGGATTTCGGATTTACCAGAGAACAGACCATGGAGTGGTGGCAAATGAAGCAACGCTACTATTCGTTCGATCAGGAAGGGTTTCATTTTGTTGTGCTTGATGGTAATGATAAGAACCCAAAGCCCTGGAATGGTTATGACAGGTATATTGGTGCAGAGCAAAAAGAATGGCTCAAAATGGATCTGAACCATACATCAAAACCAACAGTTGTTTTTATCCACCAAAGCCTGGAAGCGGAATCAGGAATTGCCAACAAAGAAGAAATACGGGCAATACTTGAGGAAGCCAGATCATCAAAAAATTCTCAATCTAAATCTAAAGTAATCGCTTGCTTTAGCGGACACCATCATACTGATTATGTAAAAAACATCAATGGTATACCTTACATTCAAATCAACAGTATGTCTTACCGGTGGGTTGGTAGTGAATATAGTCGGAAACGATTCCCTGATCATGTCGAGCAAGCCTTTCCAACAGTAAGCAGAACCTGCCCTTACACAGATCCGCTTTATACTGTTCTAACACTAGATCCATCCGAGGGAAAATTGCATCTGGAGGGAAAAACTACAACTTATATTTCTCCGGGACCTGAGGAAATTGGCTACCCCAACGGGGAAAATATGGCTTCCGCAATTACCGAACGTAATCTGACTTTCTAACAATTAGACGCTATAGGCTTCTAAATCAATTAGCCTAACGTGAGTGTGGATTACCTGGACAATGAATCCCTATTAGACTCTGTGGTTTATTCCGGAAGGGTTAAACTGGGTTTAAATCCGGGTTTAAAAAGAATATAAGGTTATTCATATCCATTTCAGACATTCTGGTCACAGCGTAATTTGTAAATCATGACAGACCCATATGGTATATATAGTTAAAATGACTATTTTAACAGCTCTTAACCAAACATTAACCTTTATAAAAATGAATGACGCTAACGGTAAAAGACTTTTTTACGGTAGTTGTTTTGCCCTCATTACGACTGCTTTCTCTTTCAGTATCCGTGCAGGGATACTACCCGAGCTAGGTGAAACATTTGACCTCTCTGCTACACAATTAGGTTTTATCAACCAGATGTGGTTCTTTGGGTTCCCAATCTCTATGGTGCTGGGTGGAATTTTTTATAATACGCTTGGACCTAAAAGAATCATGCAATTTGCCTTTTTTGCACACACCATTGGTATTGTCATGACCATATATTCAGGTGGATATACAGGCCTACTAATCTCCACACTATTAATAGGAATTGGTAACGGCTGTACAGAGGCTGCCTGTAACCCAATGATTGCCGATGCTTATACTGGCAAAACCATGAATACCTTACTCAACAGATTCCACATGTGGTTCCCTGGAGGTATCGTAGTTGGAGCATTGGTTTCATTCTTTATGACCAAGATGAACATGGGATGGGAAGCGCAGATCTGGATTATCATGATTCCGACAGTGATCTATGCATATCTTTTCTGGGGTCAGGTTTTCCCAAAACCATCGGAGAAAGCTGCCTCACTTGCAGAAAATTTCAAAGCGATGTTCTACTCAAGAAGTTATGCACCGCTATTCATCTTTATCTGTATTTGTATGTCATTGACAGCCATCACAGAATTTGGTCCTCAGCAGTGGACAGGTATTATCATGGCCAAAAGTGGTGCAGAACCTATGTTGATTTTAGCATTGGTTACCGGACTGATGGCTGTGGGTAGATACTGGGGTGGTGACTTTGTACACAAGTTTGACCAGACGGGTGTATTATTAGGATCTGCTGTTTTTAGTACAATTGGTATTTTCTTATTTAGTACACAGACAGGACCAATGGCTTATGTAGCGGCCGTGTTCTTTGCACTAGGAGTAACCTTCTTCTGGCCTAACATGATTGGGTTTACGGCTGAAAAAATCAAGTTGAGTGGTGCCATTGGTATGTCAATCGTAGGTGCGGTTGGAATGTTTTCTACATCCATTTGGCAACCCATCATTGGTAGCTGGATCGACAGTGCCAGGGTAGAAGCGCAAGCTGCTGGCCTTGAAGGAGATGCCCTTGAGTTGGCAGCTGGACAGGCTACCTTGCAGAATATGATCACTTTCCCAGCTATCCTTATCGTCTTATTCCTCATCCTTTTCTTTTGGGTGAAAAGTCGTAAGAAGGCTGAAGCAGCTGCATAAGAGCTCCAAGATTTTTGATTATATTAAGTCACCCTATGATCCATGGGGTGACTTTTTTTATATGCATTTATATAATTGACCGGTATTCGATAGACTACTCAATTAATCTCCAACCTCACTGACTTTCACCAAATTCTTTGGCCGCCGGTAAGCTTCATCGTGGCATACAGAACCCTTTATTCATGGAATTTTACTAAACATCAAAATTTTAGCTCCTTAGCTAAACTTTTTTAATTGACTAAACGTTCAGTCATAAGATGAGTCCAAGAACTAAACAACAATTTGAAGAGTTAAGAGCTTCCTCTACTGCCAAAATCCTTTCGGCTTCACTAGAGTTGTTTGGAACCATTGGCTTCCAAGCCACTACCATTTCCCGTATTGCAGAAAAGGCCGGAGTCTCCAAAGGCTTGATTTATAATTATTTTGATAGCAAAGAAGCCTTACTCAAAGCGATGATTGAGGAACTTTCGAAGGAAGGTGATAAAGTCATGACAGTCTCAAAGGCTGATGATCCGGCAGTAATGCTGGAATCCATGATCAGGGGGGCAATTGGGTGGCTCAGGGATCATGAAAAGCAAAACAGGTTGATTATGAGTCTGATCACGCAGGTTGACCAATTTGATTTTGTTAGAGCGATGGCTAACACAAAAATGAGTGAGTTCCTGGTGATTCTGTCTGATCTGCTTCAGAAAATAAATTACCCAAACTATCGAACCGAAGCACGCATCCTTGCGACTCTATTTGACGGGATCGGGATGCAATACCTGGTTTTAAAGCAGGATTATCCCCTTGATGAAATTGAAGAGATGCTCGTAGAGAGATACTGTAGACCTAAAAAGCAAAAAAAATGAATCCGGATAGAATCAAAGGAATATTATTGTTGTTCGCAATTGTTATTGCCTGTTTGCCGATCTATGGTCAGTCAGCGGAGGAAATCATCAGGAAAGCCAATGATAAGATGACGGGAGAGAGCAATTCATCGGAGATGGTAATGAAAATCATTCGTCCGGACTGGACCCGTGAAATCGGAATTAAGAGCTGGGCCAAGGGAACAGAACAAAGCCTGGTGCTGATCACTGCTCCAGCTCGTGATGAAGGAGCTGCTTTTCTGAAACGGGAGAAAGAATTGTGGAACTGGCAACCAACCATCAACCGGGTGATCAAGATGCCACCCTCCATGATGATGCAGTCCTGGATGGGCTCAGACTTCACCAACGATGATTTGGTGAGGGAATCATCGATCGTAGAAGATTATGAGCACCAATTACTAAAAGATACGGTAATAGAAGGCAGGAATGCCTGGAAGCTGGCACTGATCCCCAAGGAGAATGCCCCGGTAGTCTGGGGAAAGATTGAGGCATACATCGAGAAAGAAGACTATCTCCAGCTGCTATTCAAATATTATGATGAAGACGGATATTTGGTCAATACCATGGTGCTGTCAGACATCCGGAATATTGGTGGCAGGGTAATTCCCACAAAGATGGAAATGATCCCGGCAGAGAATCCTGACCAGAAGACCATGATCATTTATGAGAATATGCAGTTTGATATCTCCATTGATGATGGCTTTTTCTCCATACAGAATATGAAACGCATAAGATGACTAACCTAATAACCTAATAACCCAATAACCCAATAACCCAATAACACATTAACCATTAACCCAATAACCCAATAACCCAATAACCTATTAACCATTAACCTAATAACCAAAAAAATGTACTTAACATTAGCCTGGCGCAACATCTGGAGAAACAAAAGAAGGAGTTACATTACCATAGCTTCTATCACTTTTGCTGTGCTGCTGGCATGTGCCATGCGGTCTGTGCAGCTCGGATCCTACGAGCGGATGATCGAAACGGCTGCACGGTTTTTTACCGGATACATTCAGATCCACAAGGCTGGTTATTGGGAGGACAAAACGATCGACAACAGCTTTCCATATACGCAGGGGCTGATAGACAAAGTAGCCGAGACAGAAGGTGTCCTGGAGGTAGTGCCGAGAATTGAGTCTTTTGCCCTGGCTTCATTCGAACAAAAAACCAGAGGAACCATGGTGCTGGGTATCGAACCGGAGAAAGAGCACAAACTCACAGAAGTAAAGGACAAATTGGTAGAAGGAACATATTTGAAAAGTGATGACCAATCCATCATGATAGCTAAGGGACTTGCAGATTACCTGCGGGTAGGGATTGGTGATTCCGTCGTGTTGATAGGTCAGGGGTACCATGGAACCAATGCGGTAGGGATCTATCCGGTTTCCGGAATCATGAATTTTCCGGTTCCTGAGCAAAACAATTCCACCATTTACCTTCCGCTAAAAGAAGCTCAGTGGTTGTATGCCACCGGTGATCAGTTGAGTAGCCTTTCTTTGGTGATTGATAAAGCCAATCATGTGGATCGGATTGTTGCTGATATAAGTAAGGAGGTGGATTTGGAAGCTTATGAAGTAATGGGTTGGAAAGACCTGATACCTGAACTGGTTCAGGGCATCGAAATAGATAATATCAGCTCCAAGGTCATGATCTGGATTCTGTATATCGTGATTGGCTTTGGGATGTTTGGTACTTTTCTTATGATGACGGCTGAGCGGATGTATGAGTTTGGTGTACTACTAAGCATAGGTATGAAGCGCATCAGGATGCAATTTGTCATCTTTTTGGAGATGGCATTGATGGCGAGCATTGGCGTAGTAATCGGGGTAATGATCAGCTTACCTTTTATTGTCTATTATCATTTTCATCCCATCTACTTTGGGGGTGAGATGCAGGCGGCCATAGAAGATTTTGGGGTGGAAGCTGCTTATTATTTCTCAATGCAACCCTCCCTGTTTTACAATCAGGCCTGGGCCATATTTTTAATGGCGGGTATCCTTTCTTTATATCCCCTCATTGTGATCCATAAGCTGAAGCCAGTAAAGGCCATGCGTGAAAATTGAAAAAACTATTCAAATGATACTGAGATTATCCTGGAAGAATATTTGGAGAAGCAAACTCAGAAGCCTGGTGGTTATCGGATCTATTATCATGGGCATTTGGGCCATGATATTTGGCAATGCCTTTATGAATGGTTTCATTGTAAGCTACATGGCCAATACCATCAATCACGATATCTCACACATTCAGGTTCACCACCCAGAATTCAAGAAGGACCAGGAACTCAGATACAGCGTTTCTGAAGGAAACCTCAAAGCTGAAGAAATCAGATCATGGGAAGGCGTAAAAGGGGCGACTACACGTACTTTGGTTACCGGGATGATTTCGTCTCCCCGAAAAGCCTCCGGGGTGCAAATTCGGGGCATTGACCCTGAAAATGAGGCTCAAGTGACCCGGTTGGATTCATTGATAGGAGAGGGAGCCTATTTTGAGGGAATAAGACGCAATCCCGTAGTTATTGGCAGTAAGCTGGCAGAGAATCTACAGGTATCTGTCAAATCAAAAGTAGTCCTTACGTTCAATGACGTGAATGGAACACTCACCCAGATCTCGGGAAGGATAGCCGGAATTATTAAGACTTCAAGCCAAAGCCTTGGAGAGGGATATGTGTTTATGCGCCAGGAAGACCTTACCAGGCAGTTAGGTATATCGGGTGAGATTCATGAAGTGGCAATACTTTTAGAGTCTCAGGTAGTCCCTGAGGAGATCGTTTCCAGGTATAACGCTGAGTTTGATGGAGGTCTGGTAGAAACCTGGCAGGAGATTGCTCCCCAGCTGGCTTACCTGCAGGATATCTATGGTAGCATGCTCTATGTATTAATGGGGATTATCCTCACAGCCCTAGTTTTTGGAATCATCAATACGATGTTGATGGCGGTTTTGGAACGGATGAAAGAGTTAGGCATGCTGATGGCTGTGGGCATGACCAAAATCAGGGTATTTCTGATGATCATGATAGAGACGATCTACTTGGGTATTGTTGGTGCTCCCTTGGGATTATTACTTGGGTGGGCCACAGTAAGTTATTTAAATAAGGAGGGTGTTGATTTGACTGCCTATTCTGAGGGACTGGAGGCGTTTGGGTATGACTCTGTTCTTTACCCATATGTAGCAAATGAGGTCTATATAATTGTGACCATTGGCGTCTTTGTTACCGCTTTTGTAGGGGCCATTTATCCTGCTTTAAAAGCCATCCGATTAAAACCTGTTGAAGCACTGCATAAAATCTAAGTACAATGTCAATTATTAAAGCAACGAACATTACCAAAGTATATAACTCAACAGCTGTTCCTGTCCATGCTTTGAATGGAATTGATCTGGAAATAGAAAAGGGAGAGTTTACGGCCATCGTAGGGCCATCCGGATGTGGAAAAACCACGCTGCTTAACATATTAGGAGGTCTGGATCATCCCACGTCAGGTGAAGTGACACTGGCAGGTACCAATATCACTACCATGCAGGATGGTAAGCTCATCGATTTTAGGCTCAATAATATCGGTTTTGTCTTCCAGGCTTACAACCTGATACCGGTTTTAACAACTCAGGAAAATGTAGAGTTTATTATGCTGCTCCAGAAAAAAACCAAAAAGGAACGGGATGCCAGGGCTATGGAACTACTTACAGAGATGGGCATTGCAGAAAAAGCCAATCAACGACCCTCTCAACTGTCTGGAGGACAACAACAACGGGTGGCGGTAGCGAGGGCGCTGGCTTCAAAGCCACAATTCATTCTGGCTGATGAACCCACAGCAAACCTCGATTCACATTCTACCTCGGCATTACTGGACATCATGGCTAAGATGAACCATGAAGAAGGTGCCACCTTTGTGTTTTCTACCCATGATCAACGCGTCATTGATAAAGCCCGGCGTATCATCACCCTGGAAGATGGTCAAATCATAAGCGACGAGACAAGATGAGAAAGTGGCTGGCGGTGTGGATATTATGTCCGCTATCATTGTTGGCACAGCAAAGTGAGGAGGATCCGAAATTTACTGTTGGCGGCTATGTGAAAGACATGGCTACCTTCAACTTTGCCGGAGAGGATTCAACGCTCATAGATAACCTCATTCACAATAGGATCAACCTGGCCTGGTATCCCACGCAGCACCTGACGGGCAAGCTGGAATTCAGGAACAGGATATTTTTTGGGGATTTGGTGAGTCTGTTTCCGTTTTATGGTGAACTCGTTGATGTAAATAATGACTATTTCGATCTTTCCTGGATGCCAGTAAACAATGATGATCTGGTGATCCATACGATGATCGACCGGTTTTATTTTGAGTGGAATAAAAACGACTGGGAGGTGAGCCTGGGAAGACAACGGATCAACTGGGGGATGAACCTAGCCTGGAACCCTAATGACCTGTTCAATGCCTATTCGTTTTTTGATTTCGATTATGAGGAAAGACCGGGTAGTGATGCACTGCGAATCAGAAAATATACGGGTTATGCCTCAGAGATTGACTTTGCGATTAAAGCGGCTGAGGATTTTGAAGATTTGACTACGGCCTTTAAATATCAGATCAATAAATGGAATTATGACATCCAGTTTATTGGTGGCCTGATGAAGAATAATATAACATTGGGAACGGGATGGGCTGGCAACCTTTGGAATGCCGGTTTTAAAGGTGAAATGACCTATTTAAATAGTCTTGAAGATAATGAAGACAATGGCTTCCTGGCTTCTGTTTCTGTGGACTACCTATTCTCCAACTCTTTGTATCTCAATGGGTCGGCATTGTACAATAGTTATGGAGTAGAGGAGCCCGATTTTTTCCTGATCAATACTTCGTCCAACCTGGATATCCGATCCATCTCACCTTATCAATGGTCCACCTTTATTCAGGGATCATATCCTGCTCACCCATTGGTGAATACTGGATTATCGACCATTGTATTTCCGTCTGACGGCTCTGTTTTCATCAATCCTTTTGTTACCTACTCAATTACTTCCAACCTGGACCTGGATCTGATCAGTCAGTTGTTCTTTTCAGATAGCTTTGGAGATTCATATAAAGCACAAAGCAAGCTCTTTTATCTAAGGTTAAAATTCAGTTACTAGTAAGGTGTTCCTTGTTATCTTAGTCTTTCATTAATTTGGTTTACGTGATTAATAAATTCAAAGAATTTCACAAGTTTCTACATGAAGACCTGTGGAAAGTAAAGGTCACTTCGCTTCCCAGAGGCAAGGCCATTTTATACAGGCAGCTTAGGATCCTGATGATCACCTTTTCTGAGTTTGTAAAGGATAAATGTTCAGAGAAGGCGTCTGCACTTACGTATTTCTCATTACTCTCAGTTGTTCCTGTTGTGGCTATGGCCTACGGGATATCCACAGCCTTTGGTATGGAGAAATATCTCATGGAAGAGCTTTCTCTGTATCTTTCAGGACAGGGTGAGGTGCTCGACTACATCATGACCTTTTCCAACAAGATGTTAAGTACGGCAAGCGGTGGTTTGATATCAGGGATAAGTCTTGTGTTTTTAATCTATGCCGTAGCCAGGTTGCTCAATAACATTGAGGATGCATTCAATGATATATGGGCCACAGAAAAGGGGAGGTCTCTCAAACGAAAGCTGACCGATTATATGTCTGTGATTTTCCTGGGTCCGCTGATTCTTATTCTGTCAGGAACAGTCACGGTCTTTATTACAAGTCAAATGGAAAGTCTCACGCAAAGTATGGAGTTTCTTGGCTTTGTAAAACCAGGGATCCTGTTTCTGATCCGCCTAATTCCTTATACACTTGTTTGGTTCCTCTTGTTTCTGGTATATATAGTCTTTCCCAATGCCCCTGTAAAGGTACGCGCAGCTTTGATTGCAGGTATTATCGCCGGTTCGCTGTATCAACTTTTACAGCTTGGCTGGATAGAAGGTCAGGTATTTCTTTCAAAATACAATGCCATATACGGGACGTTTGCAGCACTGCCTTTATTCCTGATCTGGTTACAATTGAGCTGGATGATCTTGTTTTTTGGTGCTGAATTGGCTTTTGCCATCCAGAATGTGACTACCTGGGCCTATGACAATGAAGATTTGAAGATCAATCTACGGACAAGGAGAAAACTGACCCTGCTGATCATGAAGCATGTAATTTCAGACTTTACCAAAAAAGAGGGTCCGGTTTCATTCGATAAGCTGGCTTCAGATTTGGTGATCCCTCATCGGTTTGTCCGGGAAGCAGTCAATGATCTTGAAAACTCCGGGCTAATCATCAGAGTAAAGAATGACGATGATGAACAATATGTGCCAGGCATGGATATCAATAAGATTGATATTGCTATGGTGATTACCAAGCTGGAAGATATGGGATTGGATAACCTACCTCAACAACATCAGAACAAGGAGTTCAATACTATTAACCGAACAATAGAATCTATTTCCGAAGCTATCCGGAATGCCCCTGCCAATAAGCTCCTGAAGGAGCTTTAGCGGATGACCCGCAGACTACAAAAGTGACCCGCAGACTACAAAAGCTTGGTGAAGGGTAATTTTTTATAGGAAAACTCATAATAAACATTAGCTTCAAACTAAGGCAACAGGCTTTAATGTAAACTTTTGTAGTCTAGGGCTTAAAACTTTTGTAGTCTAGGGCAGGTCAACCACCCCGCTGCTTAAAGGACCAGGTAAACTCAAACTCCGCTACCACGGTGCCATCTTTCATGGTTCCTGTGGTTTTAAAAGTCGCCGTTTGCGCCGTTTGTTCAGCGATACAACGCTCTACCGCCTCAAAAGCATGCTTTGCATCCTTGCAGGTAAAATAGACCCTGCCGGTTGCTTTCTTGTGGAAACTTGCTTTCAGATCAACGATGATGAAAGCCACGGTAGGTTTATGTCCATGCACAGCCAGCAGGCATGGCGCCGCTGTCGACAGCTCCGCAGCCATGCTCTGGACAGCGAAATACATCGATTGAAAAGGGTTTTTAGTTAACCACTTAAAGGGCACAGAAGTAGTGCATTCTGCCGCATCAAGCGACCTCACACGTATACCAGCAATCCAACCCATGGGAAGCGAACTGATGAGGTAAAACCAGAATTTCAGCGGGCTGATGACTTTTCTTCTCAGGCTTTCCTGTGCGGTGCTCAGTTTCATGACTTACCAGAAAAGTGCATACAGTACTGCTGTCAGAATCAGGATCACGTAAGCGCCGATATTGAATGCAGGACCTGTCTTAAAGGTCTCCGATGTTGTGACGATGCCTTTGGGATCTTCATCAGCCGGATTGGTAGACAGACTGACCCCAGCAATAATTACAATGGAAATGATCAATGTGTAGAACATCTGATCCATAAACGGCAGTCCAAGGGCTGGAAACTTAAGCAAGGCAGCCACGATAATTGAAGCGATCACTCCATAAATAGCACCTTTTGTTGTGGTTTTTTTCCAGAACAGACCCATAATAAATACGGCCAGGATACCAGGGCTTACCATGCCGGTATACTCCTGAATATACTGAAAGACCTGTGGCACATCTTTTAACAGCGGTGTGAGAGATATCGCAATGATCAGTGCTAAAGAAGCAGAGATCCTACCCACATTTACCGTTTGCTTGTTGCTCGCGTTTTTGTTGAAATATGGCTTATATATATCCATGGTGAATATGGTAGCGGTAGAATTAAGCATCGAAGCCAGGGATGATACGATGGCCGCTGCCAGGGCTGCTACCACGAGGCCTTTAAAGCCGGGTGTGACAAATACGCCGATGAGCCATGGATAGGCGTTATCATAATCCGTACTGCCATCAGCCTTGGTGAAGGCATCCTGAACACCCGGGATCAAGGCTGTTCCTTCAGGTTGTGTATACAGGACGAAAGCAATTATTCCGGGAATGACTACAATGAGGGGGATGATAAGCTTAAGAAATGCTGCGAAAATAATACCTCGTTGAGATTCTTTTAAGGATTTAGCCGCTAAGGTTCGCTGTATGATATACTGGTTAAACCCCCAATAATATAGGTTGGCTACCCACATACCACCGATCAAGACGGCAATTCCCGGAAGGTTCATAAATTCCGGGTTGGACTTGTCCAGGATCATATCAAATTTGTATCCGGCTACATCATACACATGTGCCAGGCCATTGAATACGCCACCTTCCGGAGTCACATTGTCTAAGGCGATAATCGTAGTGACCAAACCACCCAACACAAGGAGAACGACCTGTACCACATCTGTCCATGCAACAGCACTGAGCCCGCCATAAAGAGAATAAGCCGCTGCAATAAATGCCAACCCCAGTACAAAAATCATAATGTCTCCTTCGCCTGAACCTATGATGGTATCAAGTGCTTTCGCTCCCAGGAATAATACGGTAGTAAGGTTGACAAAAATGAAAAGTGCGATCCAGAAAACAGCCAAGATCGTCTTCAGGTTGGTGTTGAACCGATGCTCAATAAACTCTGGAATGGTATAAATCTTCTTCTCAATAAAAATGGGTAAAAGATATTTCCCAACGATAAGCAGGGTGATAGCAGCCATCCATTCATAGGAAGCGATCGCCAATCCTCCTGCGAATCCGGAACCTGCCATACCAATGAATTGCTCGGCTGATATGTTTGCAGCGATCAGAGAAGCCCCAATGGCCCACCATGGCAGAGACTTGCTGGCAAGAAAATAGTCTTCCGCATTTTTTTCATGCCCTTTCTTGTCACGGGAAACATAAAGTCCAATCCCAACAATCATTAGACAGTAAGTCGCAAAAACAATGATGTCCAGGGTAGAGAAGTATTCCATGTTGTTTATTTTATAAGAGGCTGCATTTTAATGAATCCAGTAATCATTTACAATTAGTCTTATTCTGTTTTACAGATTACTTGTTTCCCCTCAATAGGTATTTCATTTGAAATCTCTGGGAATCCGTATCTGGAAAGTGAAGAAGTCCACATTTTCATTCACCTCCTGAAACCTGTAGCGGAGCTTTTCATCGCCAGCTTTTCTTGCAATATCTATAAACCCAAGACCCAGGGTACCTTTACTGGTAAAATCTTCTTCAGCCATTAGTTTTTTATAGAGCTTCGTAAGCTCTTGCATCGGGAGGTCTTTTATTTCATCCAGCCGTATTTTAAGTTCTTTGGCTTTATCAACAGGAATATAATTACCCGTTTGGATGCTATAAAACTTCTTTCGTGCAGCTACCATAATCAATGCCGAACGTGCATCATAGGTTCCTATCTTCCCTTTGAGATCTATCTCGTTTAGCTGATAGTAAATGTTCTGGATGCACTCTGTAGCTATATTGTAAAACTTGCGTGTGGCGGCCTGGCTATTCTCCGAAATTTCCAGTCTCGTTCCCAGGGTTGAAATCATGGAGGTGACCAGATCAAAATTCAACTGCCCTTTAAAGAGAAGGATGATATTCTGATCGAAAATATTTCTGTAGCTCTTGAGATAATCCATGCTGTAGCGAAATAATCTATAACCAGTGAAAGTAAGGACTATTTCATTGATACCCAATAAAAATGTCGCGAAGTCTCCATGCTACTGAAAATCATTTTGTTTTAGCACGTAATTTGTTGTTAAAATAATAAAAACGCTTTTCAAAGAACATTAATTTTTTTTCCTTAGCGTTTAGATCGATCGCCTAATGAACTTTAAAAACATTCTCTTCGTAGGAATGCTGTTTTCTATTTCAGTTTCCTACAGTCAAAATTTATCTATTTATAAGAGTAAGAAAGGGGTAGAGGAAACCTCCGAAGCACTTGTTCAGCTAATTAAGGAGAGGGGGCTGGAATACTTCGAAACCGTCTCACATGATAAGCTGGCCAAAGATCGTGGCATAGACATAGCACCTACAAGGGTTATCATGTTTGAGGATTCCGAGCTTACAAGTAAACTTATTACGTGTCAGCAGACTACCGCGCTGGACCTGCCTTTGAAAATTTTAGTCTGGGAGGAAAATGAAGATGTATACATCGGTTTTATCGATCCCAGTGATATGGAGAAGCGGTTTATGCTCAATGATTGCCATGATTCGGTAGTGGCTATGAGCAGATTAATGATCCGCCTGGTTACTGATGTGATGCGGGCAATGTAATGGGCAGATCAAATCCCAGATACTCCCACCGGAACTGAAGTGCCTGATCTTTAAACCGGAAAGAAAGCCTTTCATGCAGGGAATCTAATTTTGTAGGGGTAACTGATACCCTGAACAAATCATCCTGCTGATGATAATCATAGGCACCCCACTGATCCCACTCCTTATTAAAGATGATGGTCCACTGAGTGGTGTCAGTGATAGCAAATACAGAATATTTACCCTTTGGGACCACATTCCCCGAAATGGCAATAACATCCGAAGTTTCAAAGACTGTGGCTTTGTTTGCACCAATCCTCCAAACTTTGTTGTAGGGCTCTAAGCCACCCCATATTTTCCTGTTTTTGACAGCAGGGCTGCTGTAGGTGATTTTCAGGTCAATTCCTGCCAGGTCTGTGCTATCCATCCGTAGCGGGGAGGGCCGTTCGCTGGTTTGGCTGCTATCACAGGAAGTACTTAAGTAAAGTACCATCCCCAGTATTGACAGATCAGTAAATAATTTTTTGAGTTTTAACATCTTTATCTTAACCCTTCAAATTTTGATTGTCGGATTATATGATGTGCTATATGTACGGTAATAATTTATAATAGTTTAAATAACCGCATAAATATCAAAACGGCAAATCATCGTCCTCAGAAAAATCACTTTTCATCCATTCCTGATCTGTCGAAGGGGGTGGGGGAGTCTGGTCCGGGTGACTACCCGCTTTTTCTAATCGCCAGGCTTGTAGACTATTGAAATATTTGACCACACCCTTTGGGTCCGTCCATTTTCTTCCTTTGAGATTGAAAGAGATATTGACCATGTCATCGACTTTGAAATCATTCAATTGATCACAATTGGCCTGAATCAGCTCAAATTTTATGAATTCCGGGTATTGGGGGTTTTCTGCATACTCTACGACAAACTCTCTTTTCCTAAAAGAGTTTGTTACTTCCTGCGTATCAAATATTTCAATTATTCTTCCTTCAATGGTCATATTGGCTTTTTTAATAAACTATTCCCCAAATTTGTCGTTCTCTAAACGGATATGAAAAGATCAAAGCGGATTTTTTTTATTGTAGCAGCCATTTTTTTGCTGATCATGATCATTATCAGCATTGATATCAGCCAACGAACTACGTGGCCTGGCGCTAAAAAGAACTTAAAAGAAAGAATTGAGACTGGTGAATAAAAAGAAAGTCGATATCAACAATATTGATCTGGAACAGATGAAGGATAAGGTCACAGACTTACCAGGCCTTATTGAATATGCTCACAGTGTAGGCAGCGCCATTGTGAAACCCGAAGACAAAGGGAAGATCAAAGGAACCGCTGTGGCAGCAATGCATGAGCAGACGGACAGGCAGTTTCGTCAGCTTTATGAGCAGATGCAGACACTGGCTGAACAAGCTAAATATCTGAAGAAAAGAGTCAATATTTCGGAGCGGATCTATCTGGCGGATATGGGGTTCGACCCAGTCTACAATAAGAATTATTATCTGTTTCAACGGGAGAATGGCGAGGATGTACTCACCATGGTCAGCCCTGAAGAGTGGGGGAGATCTAATCCCTATAAAAAATTCATTGCACAGGTAAGATTACTCTCTGATCATACGTGGGAAGTTGTTCGTACAGAAGACGATTCATTCAATTATTGACAGATATAGACAACCAATCATCATCTTCTGGTAGTATGTATTTCAAAACTAAAACTGTATAGCATGATTATGGTAAGAGCTATTTTATTGATGGTTGTCTTTTCATCCCTCGCTTTCCTCTATTCCTGTAGCAGCGACCAGATAGAGGAGGTGGATTGTGATATATCCGGGCCATCGCTCGAAGTAAGTGAAGTGATAGATGCGGAGTGCCAGCCAACCGGTAAAGTCACCGTGACAGCATCAGGAGGATCCGGAGTTTTATTATATTCAATAGACGGCATAAACTTTCAACCGGAGGCTACCTTTTCAAACCTGTCCAGTAATAGTTATACCATTACCGTAGTGGATGCAAATGGTTGTACAAATACGACTGAAGCTGCGGTAGGAAATTCAGGGAGTGATCTGAACTTTACGGCCGAAACAACAACAGGAGGATGTGGTACAGGTACAGGATCAATTATGGTGAACGCTACCGGAGGAATAGGGGGCTATACTTATCGGTTGGGCACAGGAGTATTTGTAGATACCAACACTTTTGAAAATGTTTCCGGTGGTCTATATACGATTACCATTAAAGATGAAGAAGGTTGTATCACATCAAAGCAGGTACAGGTACTTAGCGGAGTAAGTTTTACCGATGACATCAAGCCGATTATCGATACGAATTGTAGCGTAATTTCCTGCCATGGCAGTGATTCATCTCTGCCCAAATGGGAAACATACGCTGATATAAAGGGCAGTGCCTCCAAGATAAGATCAACCACTCAAAATGGTACCATGCCCCCTGAAGATAAACTTACACAAAGCCAAATTGATAAGATAGCCTGTTGGGTGGATGATGGAGCCCCAAACAACTAGTCAGGGTGTGGTCACCTTATCCTTTTCTACAAAGTTTAAAGAGACAGAGTTAATACAGTAGCGAAGGTTTGTGGGCTTGGGGCCATCAGGAAATACATGCCCCAGGTGACCACCACATCGCGCACATAGCACCTCGGTTCTGACCATTCCATAAGAAGTATCTTTTTCTTCAGCTACATTCACTTCATTGATTGGTTGGTAAAAACTAGGCCAACCTGTACCAGATCGGAATTTGGTGGAAGAATCAAAAAGCGGAAGCTGACATCCGGAGCAGGTATAAACACCTTCCTTCTTATTATTCCAGTACTTTCCGGTAAATGCATACTCGGTTCCTTTATTACGGAGAACATCAAACTCTTCCTCGGTCAGCCGTGATTTCCATTCGGAATCAGACAATTCTATTTTTTCTTCGTCAGGGAACGATATTTTTTTTTCGCCCACTTTTTGCTGAGCACATGAGGTAATACTCATGAACAGTGCAATTGTGAAAATAATAATGTGAGTGTTTCTCATATTCGTAATTTAAAGAATTCCTAATTATCCTCCCTAAAACGGAAATTACCGCATAATTGGTTCAAATTAGTGCTAGAAACCACTTTATGTAAAACGGATAAGATACATGTTATCAGCATGTTAAATAAGTAAAACTAATTAATACTTAAATGAAAAAATCGAGATAAAAATTTCCATATATGGTTTGTTTGTCTATACATTTATCAACGAAAAGTATGATCCGCCACCTGACTAGGATTGTATAACCAACCAGCACTAACCATATGAAATCCACAGGGATATCATGTATTATTTTATTGGGAGTATTATTTTCTATAACGTTACGGGCACAGGAAAACGGCTCCGTAGGTATAGGTATAGAAAGCCCAAATCCAAACGCTATCCTGCACCTGGTTTCTCCGGGAAATAATCAGGGATTGCTTGTCCCTACCATGACAAACGATCAGCGTAACTCATTATTATTTACCGGGAGTCTTTCCAGTTCAGATAACGGACTACTTGTCTTTGATCTTGACGATAAGGTATTTTATTACTGGCAGGATACGAGATGGCAATCCTTATCAGCAGGCAACCAGTCACTGGAATATGACCCTTTAACAAACCAACTTACACTCTCAGGAGGCAGTAGCATTGACCTCAGTTCGCTCGCTACTTCCAATTGGAATGATCTGGAAAATGTGCCCGCCGGATTTCTAGATGGGACCGACGAAGTCGATGATGCGGACGCAGATCCCACGAATGAAATTCAGGACCTATCGATCAGTGGAAACCTACTGCAGATTACCAACAATGACAATGCCACAGTTATTGATTTAAGTGGTATCGCAGGGTCGGACAACCAGGATTTGTCTTTCACTAATGGCGTCCTTTCTTTGTCCGGTGATCCGGATGCTACATTGGTAGATCTTTCCAATTATGATTCGAATGCCTCAGACGATTTTGATGGCCAGTTCAGCAGTCTTTCAGGTGTACCGGAAGACCTGGTGGATGGAGATCAGGTGGAAGATGCCGATGCAGACCCAACCAATGAATTGCAATTCATCACGACAAATAGTGCTCCCGGCAATATCACTTTGTCTGATGATAAGACTCTGAACCTAAATGTAAACGATGCTGATTCCAGTAGTACCAATGAATTGATCTCGATGACCACTTTGATGGGAGGTAATACCCTCAGGATTGTGGAATCTGGGACCAACCACGATATAGATCTTTCAGCGCTGGCTGAAGATGCTGATGCGGATCCCACTAATGAGGTTCAAAGTTTAACCTACAATTCCGTAACCAATGTTTTGACACTGACAAAACCGAGTGGCATTCATGACATGTGGGACCTGAGCGAACTCGATGACGCTACACCATGGTTAGAAGAAAACAGTGGTACCAATATCAATTACACTGGCAAATATGCAATATCGAATAACATGATCTCCAGGTCCAATCCTACGCATGTGACAGGCGCAGATTTGACAGCTACAATTGGAGCGCTGAAAACGGAAATGATCAATTCACATAAGACAGTAGTAATTGTACCGGGTGTTGGAACTAATTTAAGAAACATTGATGCTGGTATCAGTGGGCAGGAGCTCATCCTGATGGTCATTGGACCTGGTACGTTGAATGTAGATGGCGCGAACGGTAACATATTCCTTTCTGGTGCAAGTCATACGCTGACTGCGGGAAGCACATTGCATCTTATGTATTTTAAAGACCAATCCAGCGGAACAAATTTTGATGGCTGGATGGAAGTAGGTGTTTCAATAGCTGCAGGTAGATAGTTCAATGAAATACCTGATTTACATATTGACACTTCTTCCTCTTATTGGCTCCTCTCAAGACCTCTATATTAAGAACACTTCACTCAACATCACCAATGGATTAACTGTAAGTGTGAAAAACAGTGTGATAAACAAAGGCGAACTGTCCAACAGTGGTGTGCTGGTTGTACAGGGTAACTGGGTGAATGTGGGAACCTACCTGGATCCAACAGGGAAAATTCTTTTTAGTGGCGACGACCTTCAGTATATAAGTCAGGGTAATCTTCCGCTTACCAACGTATCCTTCATCAATGGCCGCAAACATATTTCAGAGAGTTTTCATGTGGATGGGCTGATGGAAATGGACAATACCCGGATCTTTGTTCCAGCAGGGTCCGGATTATACCTGGAAGAATCAGCGTCTCTGGAGTATCAACGTGGAGACAGGATTATTGGCGCATTGTACATGACCGGCAATGATATCACCTTTCCGATAGGGACTCCGGAGAAGAATCTGCCCCTTAGACTTGTTTTGCCAGAAAACCAGGTCATGCAGGTTGGTGTAGTAGCAAAACCGGGCCTGCTAAGTGCATCAAAAGACAATACTATTTCATCAGTAGCGGAGTATTACTGGGAACTTATGACTCCGGAGACTTATGAAGGTGCTGAGATCACGCTCAATTTCCAGGATGCAGGATTTCTTCGTAGTGTGGAAAATGCCAGAGTAGGAGAGGCAGAATCCCTCAACAGCGTAATCAAAGATGCAGGATGTATGATGTTTTCGGGATCACCAGATTTTGGAATGGTGACTACCGAACGGGCCAGAGGCCCGTACCTTACAGTGGCCCGAAAATATATCAAGGGAGAAAGACCACCTATCAATGTGTTGAACCTGATTAGTCCAAACAGTGATGGTTACAATGATTATCTGTTGATTGAAAATATTGAAGCCTATCCTGAAAATAAGGTTTCCATCTTTGATCGGTGGGGCGTGAAACTATATGAAGCAAGCGCCTACGACAATAACAAGGTAAAGTTTGAAGGGGTGGGAAATGAAAAACTGAAAACCGAACTGGCACAGGGGTCTTATTTCTATATGGTATCACTGGGTAAAGAAACCCTTGCAACCGGATTTTTTGAATTGGTGAGATGAATAGCCTGAAGACCATATTGATGTTTCTGGCTTTTGTTATCTCAAACATGGTCACAGCTCAGCTAGATCCTCAATACACTCAATATCATTTCAATCAATATCTGATCAATCCTGCTTTTGGCGGATTATATGAAAGCACAGCCATTACTTTCAATTCACGTGCACAATGGTATGGTATGGAGGGAGCACCTTTCACCAATACACTGACTTTAGAGAGTAGCCTTACAGACCACTCAGGCATTGGCTTGAAAGTCATGAATGATCGCATCGGGGTTCACAACAATACAGAAGTCATGGCCTCTGCTTCCTATTTTATCAATTCGCACTTTGTGAAGATTGGGATGGGTCTCCAGGGAGGAATTACGAACGTATCCAATGATTTGAGCTTGCTGGACTCCAAAGTTTTAAATGATCCGGAGCTGGACAGTTTTGTGCCCAATAGTATCCAGCCAAATTTTGGGGTTGGTTTTGTGATCCATCGGTTTGATTATTTTCTGGCTGTAAGCATACCCAGGTTATTAGAGACCCGAAACACCAGCAGGTCCTTGAATGACCCGCGATATGACAGGCATATTTATATATCCACCGGTTACAGGTTTTCGCTTTTTAGATCCAATGACACCAAATTACAAACCATGGTTAGGGTGCTGGGCTCCAGGTTTTCCTTTGATGTGGTAGGGACTTATTTCCTAACTGAGCATATTCGCATGGGAGCAATGATCAGGGATTATTACGGGGCCAGCTTTTTTGGTAAGATCGATTTTGATACGCATTTCTCGATGGGCTATTCTTTTGAATTGCCTACTAACAATCTGATTTTTACAAATTACGGGACTCATGAGATTTCACTGAGTTACATTTTTGCACCGTTCCAAAATCAGAATCCGCTGGAACGAATATTTTAGTCAGACATCCTAAATAATTCCCTGAATTTTACTAAATTTACGTTCCGACGCCTAGATTATAAATATGTAAAGAAAAGATAGTACTTTCTTTACATGAGATGAAACATAAATCACCGCCATGAAAAGAGTTTTATTTCTCTTCTGTTTATTGGTAGGCAGCACCCTAATGGCCCAGGAAGGTTCCGTTGGTATAGGTACGCAAACGCCAAACGAAAAAGCTGTCCTCCATCTTGTTGCACCCAATAATGACCAGGGATTACTGATCCCTAAGCTTACCACATCTCAAAGAAATAGTTTTGCTAATCAACTGACTGCCAGTGAAAATGGAATGATGGTTTATGATTCAGATCTGGACCAGTTCTACTTCTGGCTTTCAGATCACTGGGAAGCAGTAGGTTCCTCTCTACTGGCAGGTGAAGGTATTGAGATTTCTGATGGTACAATCATCAATACCGGAGATACCGATGCTTCTGATGATTTCACGGGCGATTGGACAGACCTTGTCAATGTTCCATCGGAATTTGTGGATGGTACAGATGATGTGGATGATGCAGATGCTGACCCTGCCAATGAGCTTCAGGACCTGAACCTGTCTGGAGATATTCTTACTATTTCCGGCTTAACTACGCCAACCCAGATTGACTTATCGGCATATACAAGTACTAACACAGATGAACAGGATCTTCAATTTTCTTCTGGTCAGCTTTCACTCACCGGAGACCCGGACAATACCATCGTAGATCTGAGTTCTTATGACAGTGATGCGTCGGATGATTTTTCAGGGGACTGGACAGACCTGCAAAACATTCCATCTGTATTTGAAGATGGTACTGATGATGTGGATGATGCAGACAGCGACCCCACCAATGAACTCCAGGATCTTAACCTCAGTGGCAATATTCTGACGATTACAGGAATTGGCAGCCCAACACAGATAAATCTGGCTTCATATACCGGTACAAATACTGATGAACAGGATCTACAATTTTCAGGTGGGCAAATTACCCTTTCAGGCGATCCTGATAATACAATCATTGATTTAAGTAACTATGATTCTGATGTGACTGATGACTTTTCAAATGTTGATGAAATTGACCCTACCGTGGATGAGTCAGTTAAAGATGGGGTAGATTGGACTGAGTTGACAGGTATCCCATCAGATTTTTCAGATGATAGTGATGATGTGGATGATAGTGATGCAGACCCTACAAATGAGTTGCAAACGGTTTCAAAAACAGGAACCACTGTGACATTATCAGACGGTGGTGGTTCATTTTCTATCAATGATGGTGATGCGAGTTCATCGAATGAAATTGAGCTACCGGCAGGAGATGATGTTGATGGAAATAAATTTAGAGAGTACACGGATGGAAATTATATAAAAGCTATAAACTTTTTGTCTACCCCAGTCGCGGCAGATGATACCAATATAAGCGGTGGGGTTCTTGATTTAGCAACTTTTAAGTTTGCTCGTACCTTATTGTTTACACCAGACCCAGGAAAGGGATCAACAATTGCTGAAATAAAAATCAATAATGGAATTTCTGGTCAGGAGCTTATCATTATCAATATAGGAACTACGGCTATTTCTTTTCCAAATGGTGCAAGTAATAGCAATCTGTATGTTCCGGATGCAGCATCGATCAACCCTGGGGGATCCATTCATTTAATGTATGTTGATGATGGTAAAGGATTTAAAGGGTGGATGACGATTTCTTACATACCTAATGTTGGAGCGCCAAAAGGTTAGAATCTATGAAAGCACTTTGTGGAATATTTTTATACTTTTTATTCACTGTTAGCTTCTCCCAAAGCCTCCAGAATACCGGTATACCCATGGGACTTACCGAAGGAGCCATTCTTAAGGTGAATGAAAGTTTCGTAAACTCAGGAAACGTGGCTAACGAAGGCCAGATCATCGTAGGGGGACACTGGGTCAATACCGGGGTCTACCAAACATCCGGAGCGGGGGTGATTGATATGAATGGGTCGCTTACCCAATCCATCAACGATCAGTCTTTCATTGAACGGCTGCGACTTTCGGGGGCAGATAAAACATTGAATGCTGACCTATCTGTGGATAACCTGGAACTGAATGGTAGCAAGCTCACGATAGGTGAAGGGTTTAGCCTGGAGATTACTCCCGGGGGTGTCATCACCCGACAACCTGAGGACTATGTCATCGGTCGGCTGATCATGACGGGTAATGCTACTTATCCTATCGGAACAACGAATTATTTTTTGCCTGTTACCATTAATCAGGTTACGGGGGACCCGAACCCCATAGGCATTCAGGCTGTGGAGTCCACCTTATCTGGGCCACTCGACAATACCATAGCAGAAATAGCGCCTTTCCATTGGGTGATGGATGAATCCGACGAAGAATTCAATGTTCAGGTTGGATTTGAGAATGCAGACTTCTTAGAATCGCTGGATTATGCCATGGTGCTTCAGGCCGCGTCACCCAACGCAACCGTGTATAGCATATATCAGGATTCCACAAGTGGCAACACATCACTAGGTACAATCACGAACAGTTCCGATCACCCCCTTACGCTTTCCTATTTTTCCATTGGACGGAAGTATCTTCCTAAAGACAAGCCTCCCATCAAGGTCTTGAACCTGATCAGCCCCAATGGAGATGGTAAAAATGAATTTTTATTCATTGAAAATATTGATGCCTATCCTGAATGCCTGGTCGTAATTTATGACCGATGGGGGACTAAGGTCTTCGAGCAAAAGGGATATGACAACAGAGATAAGGTGTTTAGAGGAAACAACAATGTGCTCAACAAAACAGCCTTGACCGAGGGGACATTTTACTACGTGATCAGGTCAGAAGGTCAAAAGCTAGGAAGTGGCTTTATCGAGTTGATGAGATGAAGCAGCTATTGACCATATTGATCATTGGTGCATCCATTCAGGCCTCCCGGGCTCAGCTGGATCCGCTTTACGCGCAATACCATTTCAACCAGTACATGATCAACCCGGCTTATGCAGGGGTTTACAAATCAGCAACGTTTGCCGTCAACTCCAGAGCACAGTGGTTTGGACTGGAAGGCTCACCGGTTACCAATACATTCACGGCTATGACCAGCATTGGAAATTCTGGAGGATTTGGGGTCCGGGTGATGAATGACAGGATAGGGATCAGAAATAGCAACGAGTTTATTGCTTCCGGGTCCTACTACATCCGGTCACACCTTACTACCATTGGATTTGGTCTGCAGGGGGGAATCACACAAGTAAGTAATAACCTGAATAAGCTGGAGCCGGAAGTGCTTGACGATCCTGTTCTGGATGGCTTTATACCCCAGTACTCGTTCCCCAATTTTGGATTTGGGATCATGCTTCAACGATTTGATTATTTCATTGGGCTTTCCATTCCCCGGATTTTAAGTGAAGATGCACCCGAACCGGTTTTTGAGGATAATGGGAGATACCAAAGACACTACTATATTTCAGGGGGATACAGATTTACGGCAGTACGGTCATATGACACAAAAGTACAAACCCTGATCAGGGTGTTGGAAGATAAAATCTCAGTGGATGTATCAGGTACCTATTTTATTACCCCGGACCTTTGGGGAGGTGCCATGGTTAGAGATTTCTCCAGCTTTAGCTTTTTTGGAATGTTACAAATAAATGACAATTATAGAATTGGCTATACCTTTGAACTACCCACCAACAACCTGATCACTACCAATTTTGGAACCCATGAAATCACTTTTAGTTATACCATCACCCCATTTGCCGATCAGGTATTTGAAGACCGGTTTTTCTAAAGACAAATAAAAATTTGTGATGTATCCTGAAACGGGGAAATAGCTATTCTGATGCGAGTCCCCCATTGGATTTAGGTACCGTTTTTTCTAAAAAAAATCCATATATTCAAGATCGTAACTCAAAAAACTCCGTTAGGAGTTAGTAGGGCTTATGTAGATTAGCTAACTTGAAGAAAGCTCGATTCGAATAAACAACAGAACAATGACACCCCATTATTGTCTATTGCTTGCTTTTACTGTAAGCATTCACTTTTCATTTGCCCAAAACCGGACCAAAGAAATCACACACTACATTTTCCCGGAGTTTGTGGAGGGGGTGGTGTTGATGAAAAATGGTAAGAAGAACGAGGTAGCCATCAACTACAATGCCATCAGCGAAGAGATGATCTTTGTGAAAGGTCCCCACAAGCTGGCGATCGGAAGTACCGAAAGTGAGCTCATCGATACCATTTACATGCAGGGTAAAAAGTTTATTCGACTGGGAGGCAAATTTGTGGAGATTTTACATCGATCCAATACCTGCGATCTGTACGTAGAGTATAAATGTAAACTGGATTATCCGGGTAAGCCGGTAGGCTATGGCGGAACTTCCGAGACAGCAGCCGTAGATGCGTATTCTGTAAACTACAGCAATGGTGTGGTCTATGAATTGGAATTACCTGATGACTATGACACCAACCCCTATCTGGTTTATTATGTCAAGCAGGAAGGCGTGATCAATGAGGTCACCAACCTCAGGCAATTGATGAAAAGATTTAAAGAAAAACAGGAGCTTTTTAAGGCATATGTTAAAGAGAATAATGTCAAATTTGACAATGTCGAACAAGTGGTTAGCCTGGTAAATCATTTAGCCACCTCATAACATGATAATGGTGATTGAATCACCAGTACTTTTTATAAACAACAAAAACGATGAAACCCCACATTGTTATCTTCTCTACGCTTCTTTTGCTTTGTCATTTTTCTTTCACCCAAACAAAAGAGGGAAGTCTTTCATATTACATTTTTCCCGAATTTGTAGAGGGTGTTGTCCTGATGAAAAACGGAAACAAAAACGACCTTTCTATCAATTATAATGCGGTAAGTGAGGAAATGGTTTTTGTGAAAAGAGGACACCGGATGGCCATTGGAGAAACAGAAAGTGAATTAATTGACACGGTTTATATGAACAAAAAGAAATTCATCAAGCTGGATGGGAAATTCGTTGAGATCTTATACCAGTCAAAAATATCTGAGCTGTATGTACAATACAAATGCGAGCTTGATCATTCGGAAAAACCCATTAGCTACAGCCAGTCATCACGAGGAGCAGCCAGAGATAATCAGTCTTTTAGCTACGGTACCGGTCTGGTATCTGAATCAATGGTCACCTTTGCATATACTCCCAATCATTTTCTGGTCTATTACCTAAGTCAGCAGGGAAAAGTCTACGAGATTACTGCAATGAGAGCACTAAGGAAGTTTTATAAAGACAAGCAGGATCAGTATAAAAGTTATGTAAAAGACCACGAGATATCCTTTGAAAATATTGATCAGATCGTGGAGTTGGTCAATTATCTTGATAACGTCTCCAATCTTGAAGCCAATCTTTTAACTAACAACTATGAATAAGTGAGGCGCTTTCATGCCCTGATGTAAGCTATTGGGTGAAGTCTGTTAATCCTGTGATCGGAAATCATTAAGTTTAGCGTTGAAATGTAATCAACTACCCGTATGATGAATAAAGCTTTAGCGAGCTATATGCTATTGATAGCATGTTGCACCTTTCTCACCAATTGCGCTCCCGAAAAGCCGACTAAACCCAATGTTCTCCTGATATGCATCGATGACCTTCGACCAGAGCTCAATAGTTTTGGAGTGGACTATATTCAGTCTCCCAATATCGATGCTTTGGTAGGGAAGTCGGTTTCATTTAAGCGACACTACGTCAATGCGCCCAGTTGTGGTCCTTCCCGTTACACACTGTTGACAGGGCTTTACGGACCACCTTCAAATAACGCGCTATTTATCCGCTCGGAAAAAATGAAGGAGGGCACTGAAAAAGTAGATCCCAGTATGCCGGAGTGGTTCCGTAGTAATGGATATACTACGGTGTCAGTAGGAAAGGTCTCACATCACCCGGGTGGTAGAGGAGGCGAAGACTGGAACGATGACAACGTCATAGAAATGCCCGATGCATGGGACAGACACCTAATGCCAGTGGGTGAATGGCAACATCCCAGGGGGATGATGCATGGCCTGGCGCATGGGGAGATCCGGGTAACTCGCGGAGAGATGGATGTTTTTCAATCGGCAGAAGGGGATGACAGCATTTATCCGGATGGCTTGATGATGGAGGAAGCTTTGACTCAGTTGAATACTTTGGCTAATGATAAGGAAAAACCATTTTTCCTGGCAGTAGGTATTATTCGGCCCCATTTACCTTTTGGCGCCCCAAAATCCTATTACGAACCCTACGAAAATATTGAGCTTCCGGACACGCCTCATCCCGGCAAGCCGGAAGGAAAAACCACCTGGCATAGGTCCGGTGAGTTCATGAATTACAACCTATGGGGCAAAGATCCGAATGAAGATAGCTTATTCGCTATTGAGGTCCGCAAACATTACGCAGCTTGTGTGAGCTATGCCGATGCTCAGGTAGGTAAGATCCTGGAAGAGCTGAAACGTACGGGGGCAGATAAAAATACGGTTGTGGTTTTATGGGGAGACCATGGCTGGCACCTCGGGGAACATGCGATCTGGGGCAAGCACAGCCTTTTTGAGGAGTCACTCCATTCACCATTGGTCATTCATTACCCGGGCATGGAAAACCGGGGAGTCCAAACCAGTTCTATGGTCGCCACAATCGATATCTTCCCCACCTTATGCGATCTGACAGGTATTGAGGTGCCTTCTTTTACGCAGGGAGAGTCCATTGTTCCAATACTTGATAACCCTAAGACCCCTGGCCATCATGCATTTGGGTATTTCAGAAATGCTAAAACAATCCGGACAGACACTCACAGAATGGTCTTGCATGATGATGGGTTTGCTGAACTTTATGATCATCAATCACCCTTTGGGGAAACGAAGAACATAGCCGGGGAATACCCCGAACTGGTAACTCAGCTGAGTGCAGTCCTTAATGAAAAGCTGAAATAATCATTTAAATCTTTCGATGGCCAGATCAGCTATATGTGCGCCAATCGAGAGGGAAGAAGTAGCGGCAGGCGAGGGCGCATTGCCCACGTTGATCACTTTTTCAGCTTCCATGATCAGAAAATCGTCAATTAAGCCACCTTCACGGTCACAGGCCTGAGCACGTACACCAGCTCCACCTGGTTCCAGGTCATGGCTTGTGATATCCGGTAGCAACTCCTGCAAAGCTTTGGTAAAAGCTGCTTTGGAATAGGACCTGTAGAGTTCACCCATCCCAGTCTTCCAATATTTTCGAATCACCTTTTGAAATCCTGGGAAACTCAGGCTTTCTAAAAATTCACCAGGCTTGATCTTCATTTTATTGTAGCCTTCCCGGCTGTAAGCGAGCACAGCGTTGGGACCAGCTTCAATGCCACCATTGATCATCCTGGTAAAATGTACGCCCAGGAAAGGGAAGTTAGGATCAGGCACAGGGTAGATCAGGTTTTTTACCAGATGCTCTTTTTCTTTCTTTAGCTTGTAATATTCTCCTCGAAAAGGGATGATCTTATAGTTCACCTTCATCCCGGTGAGCTTGGCGACCTTATCGGAATAAAGCCCCGAACAGTTGATGACCAACCGGGTAATGAAAGTCTCGGAGGTGGTATGCACCTGGATAAATCCTTTATCTTCTGTGATCTTTGTCACTTTACTGCCTGTATACACCTCACCACTGAAGTGTTTGATTTTCTCTACATACTTCATGGCCACTTCAGTATAGTCGATAATACCTGTCTGTGGGACATAAATGCCCTTCAGGCCATTCACATGTGGTTCGTATTCTTTGAGTTGATCCTGATTGAGGTCCTTTAATCCCTTCAGACCATTTTGCTTTCCTCTCTCGGAAAGCATCTTGAGTGTGTCAAGCTGATCCTCCCGGGTAGCTACCACAATTTTACCGCAGAGCTCGAACCTGATCTCCTCCTCTTCGCAAAAACGGATGAGCTGGTTGTATCCGTCGATACAGTTTTTAGCTTTAAGACTGCCCGGTTTATAGTATAAGCCAGAATGGATAACCCCACTGTTATGCCCTGTCTGATGCTGGGCTAGTTTGGCTTCTTTTTCTAAAACAGCTACCCGTAGCTTAGGGTTGGCTTCTTTGATTTTCAATGCGGAAGCAAGACCTACAATGCCTCCACCAATAATGACAACATTATACATATGATTAAGCTGGCGGTAGTTAAACGAACCGTAAATATTGTCAATACTTAACTCATTAGAAAGTAAAATTTTCTTCTTTTCCCGAATCCTTTATTATCCAGGCGAGATCAGTCAAACAGGAAGACTTGTTTACTTTGACTTTTCTTCAAATTTCAAAGAAATGGAATTGATACAATATCGCTCTCCTGTGGGCTGGGGTCCATCATTGAAAATATGCCCAAGATGACTGCCACATTTTCCACAGAGCGCTTCGGTCCGGTGCATTCCATGGGAAGTATCCAGCTTATATGTTACCGCACCCTTGGTGATAGGTTGGAAAAAACTTGGCCAGCCACTCCCGGAATCAAACTTGGCAGAAGAATCAAAGAGGGGGTTGCCACAGGCACCACATTCATAGGTTCCTGTCTTTTTGTTTTCTAACAAAGATCCGGTCCAGGGCCTTTCCGTTCCTTTCTTGCGTAAGACTTCATATTGTTCAGGAGTCAGAGATGCCTCCCACTCTTCTTCGGTTTTCTTGATCTTTTCCATAGGAAGTAAAAATCTAGTTAAATCATTTTTGTACAGCGCATTTACCAGCTTCATGTGCCAGTAAATGCCATATTATGGGTTTGAAAAAAAGTCTCAATAAACATTCCATGCTTCAAAATCCAATCAGAATTTAAGGATAATATTGGTGATTCTTTTCTGAATAGTGATTGTCCTTTATTGATGTTTCAATTCCAGGTGAATTTAAGAAACATAAAGAATTCGTTTAAGGTTTATTTTTACTTAAATATTTTGTCCCTGTTATGAATAAAAAACCCCTTATTATTTCCGGCCTAGTTGTGATTATTCTTGGTGGGGCGGTAGCGATGATGGCTTTTTTGAGTAGTCTAAAAGAGCCTCCCAGGATCAGGAAAGCACCTGAGGTGAAAAAATATGTAAGGACCGAAGCAGTAAAATACGAGGACATCCTTACACATGTAATTGCCTATGGCAGGGTAGAAACAGCCCAGTCTCTTGATCTCTTTTCTGAGGTTAGTGGGCGAATGGTTGAAGGGAAGGTTCGTTTGAAACAAGGGCAAAATTTTAAAAAAGGAGATCTGCTTTTTCAAATCGATGCAACTGAAGCCAGCCTGACACTCAAATCGCAAAAGAGTAACTTTCTGAGAGACCTGGCGGCCATTCTTCCGGACCTGAAGATTGACTATCCTGAATCATTTGATATATGGCAGCAATATTTTTCAAAGCTGGAGATAGAGAAAGACCTGCCCAAATTACCAGCATCTCAAAGCGAAAAAGAGAAGACTTTTCTAGCCACAAAGGGGATTTATTCTACTTTTTATACCATCAAAAGTGCTGAGGAGCGACTCAAAAAACACTGGTATTTTGCCCCATTCGATGGCAGCTTTTCAGAAATTGTGATGGAATCCGGGGCTTTTGTTAATTCCGGAACCAGGATAGGCAAGATCATGAGAAAAGGGTATCATGAATTGAAGGTAGCTGTAGAAACAAAAGATATTCCCTGGATCCAACTTGGAGTTGAAACCTCCATCTACTCCAATGAAACCCAGCAATCCTGGCGCGGGACCGTGGCAAGGATCAGTGATTACATCAATCAAAATACCCAGTCCATAGACGTATTCATTGCTATCGACCCTTCCGGAGGAAAGATCTATGATGGACAATTTATCGAAGCTGCCATTCCAGCGAGGATCATCAAAGATGGAATGGAAATCCCTCGTAATCTTATTTACAACAGTAATGAGGTCTATGTACTGGAGGATTCATTACTCAAAGTGAAACCAATCACCATACACCGATTGATGGATGAGACGGCAGTTTTCTCAGGATTACTTGAAGGTGAAGACCTCGTGGTGGAGCCCCTGATCAATGCGCACAACAACATGAAAGCATTTAAGCTGACAGACAGGGATATTAACCTGGAAAGGAAGGCTCCGATGGATTCAAAGCTTACGGAGCGCCAGTCTGATTCCAATCAAACAAAACGATAACCTAAAATGAACTCAATCAAAGGTCTCGTCGAATATTTCGTCCGGTTCCCGATACTGGCAAATATCATTATCGCGATCACATTGATCGGTGGTATTGTCTCTTTGATGAATACCAAAAAGTCATATTTCCCGATCAGGAGTGACAGGAATATTCAGATTGCGGTTTCTTATCCCGGTGCTTCTCCTGAGGAGATGGAGGAGGGTGTCACATCAAAAATTGAAGAAGCTGTCTATGCCATTCCCGGCATCGATGAGCTGACATCAAACTCCAGTGAAAACAGCGCAGTAGTATCTATCCTCACGTTGGAGAACCATGATATCGATGAAATATATACCGAGGTAAAAAATGCCATCGATGGTATATCTTCCTTTCCTGCCGGAGCGGAAAAGCCGGTGATCCACAAGGTGCGCAGGCGAAATACGGCCGCCAGAATGGCACTACGCGGAGATGTGGACCTCAAGGTTTTGAAAAACTATGCGGAAACCATCGAGCGAGATCTCATGGCCACAGGCATGGTGAGTCAGGTGAGCATCTCAGGATATCCGGCCCTGGAAATATCCATAGAGGTGACCGAGGAAACACTCAGGAGGTACAATTTTACCCTGGCTGAGGTTGCAGAAGCTGTCAGAGCGAATAACAAAGATCTTTCGGCAGGCTCTATCAAATCTTCCACGGAAGAGATCCTGATCAGATCAAAAGCCAAACAAACAGAAGCAGAGGAGATTGGTGAGATTGTGGTCAGGAGCAATGCTGATGGGAGTAAAATATTACTGCGTGACATTGCGGTTATCAAGGAGCAATTCGCAGATGAACCGTTCAAAGGATTACTGAATGGTCAAAAAGCTGTCCTGCTAAATGCCAGCTATCTGGAGACCGAAGACCTGGAGGCCATTGCGCCTGTCGTACTCGACTATGTGGATGAGTTTAACGCCTCAAATGATGCTGTTCAGCTGATCGTCACCCGGGATTACCTCTCCCGGTTGAATGAACGGCTGGAACTGC
Source organism: Cyclobacteriaceae bacterium (assembly GCA_965228595.1). Taxonomy (GTDB): domain Bacteria; phylum Bacteroidota; class Bacteroidia; order Cytophagales; family Cyclobacteriaceae; genus UBA7330. Next base: position 4,870,263 of record OZ245828.1, read on the forward strand.
TGACCACAAATGGGGTCATCGGACTGATTTTGGTTGTGGTGGCGCTCGGCTTCTTTTTGAGCTTGCGACTTTCCTTTTGGGTAGCCTGGGGAATTCCTTCTTCCTTCCTGGGGATGTTTATCATTGGGACCTTCTTTGGTCTTACCATTAACTCGATCTCATTGTTCGGGATGATACTCGTCATTGGTATCCTGGTAGATGATGGGATTGTGATTGCTGAGAACATATTCTCCCATTTTGAAAAGTCTAAAAATCCTGTTCAGGCGGCGATTAAAGGTACCATGGAAGTACTACCGGCGGTTTTTACTTCTGTTACCACCACCATGGTAGCATTTACTCCGCTGTTGATGCTTACCGGGAGTTTTGAGTTCTACCGTGACATGGGTATCGTGGTAATCTTCAGTCTGGGATTCTCCCTGATCGAAGCCTTTTTTGTGTTGCCGGCACACCTGGCCAGTAAAAAGGTCTTGAGTGTGAAAAAGGAAGATACACGAAGCTATCATATCAGAAAGAAGCTCAATGGGGTGATCGATTTTCTGAGAGTACGGGTTTATGGATCAGTACTCCGCTTCACCATGAAATACCGGGCCATCTCAGCAGCTGGCGTCACAGCTTTCGTATTGATTGTCGTAGGACTTGGAATGGGGGGATTTATCAAGTTTACCTACTTTCCGCAGCTGGCATTCACACGGTTGAGTATCGATATTGCTTTCCAGCCAGGTGAGAGTGAAGAGAAAGTTGAAGGATATCTTAAGCGGTTTGATGAGGCTGTCTGGCGTGTCAATGACCAGTTGAAAGAAGAGCTTGGGGTAGATGAGAATATCATTGCCTATACCATGACCGACGTTGGACAGACCTCTGAGGATGAAAGCGGATCGCACACTGGCACCATAGAGGTAGATTATGATGACCTGGATAAATTCGGGATCAATCAGTTTGACCTGGTAAGCAGGATAACAAAAGAAATCGGACCGGTTCCCGAGGCTGAAAAATTCATGGTTGGTGGTGGAAGAGGCAGATGGGGGAGACCCGTGTCTATTTTTCTGATGGGTAAAAACTACGCAGAGCTGAACAATGCAAAAGAATTTCTGAAGAGGGAATTGGCCAACCTGGCCGAACTCAAAGAAATTACGGATAATGTTCCGGTGGGAAGAAGAGAAATGTTGTTTGATCTAAGGCCCGAGGCGTATTTTCTTGGACTTAACACCAGTGATATAACCGCTCAAATGAGGCAAGGGTTTTTTGGCGAAGAGGTGCAGCGGTTTATGAAGGGTAACGACGAGATGAGGGTTTGGGTGAGGTATCCCAAAGAGGATCGCAAGACCATCGGCCAGATCGAAGACGTGAAGATCAAGACTTCGACAGGACAGGAGTTTCCATTGCCTCAGGTGGCCGAATATAAAATTGAACGTGGGGTCTCCGGGATCAAACATTATAATACTTCCAGGGCTGTCACAATAGAGGCGGACCTATCGGATCCTTATGCGGAAGTACCACCCATTCTACAAAAAATTGAAGATGATATTATCCCCGCATTGAAGGCTCAATATCCTTCTGTGGATGTAGGGTATGGTGGCCAGGCCAAGGAGCGATCCAGGGCCGGTGAAGAGATATTCTTATTTTTTGGAGGCGCGTTTGTGATCATCATTTTCTTATTAATGATCACATTCAGGTCCTTCGGACAGGCCTTTTTGATCATCTCAATCATCCCATTGGGCTGGACCTGTGCCGTGCTGGGACACTGGATAGAAGCCAATATCAGTGGGAGAGACCTACCTGTTTCCTTATTGAGCGTTTGGGGGATGGTGGCCTTGTCAGGGGTGATTATCAATGATGCAGTGGTGTTCCTTTCCAAGTTCAACTCTTTGGTGAAGGACGAAGGCCGTACCGTGTATGATGCGGCCTATGAGGCAGGGTTGGCGAGGTTCAGACCCATACTCCTTACATCTATCACCACGGTGTTGGGATTATATCCTTTGATCAACGAAACAAACTTTTACTCTCAGTTTTTAGTTCCTATGGCAATATCTGTTGCCTATGGCGTTTTCTTTGGTACAGTAATCATACTTACTTTCTTCCCGGTTATTATTCTATTATATAATGATGCCAAGAGAGGTTTGAGGTGGTTGTGGACTGGTGAACGATCAATAAGAGAGGATGTGGAAAGAACACTTTTGGATGAAGAAAGGTTAAATAAAATGGATCGTGGGTCCAGGGCGGCTTAAGCAAGAAAAAAGAATGATCTACAATAAGATTTTTAAACAAAAGGAGCGCGGTGAGTTGATAGATCTGTTGTCAAACAGAGGTGTTATGAACTACAATGCTAAAAGTGCACTATTGAATATTGTGCAGACCGATGAGTTTTTTAAGGATAAGTATCCTGAGGAAATTGATGAATTGAAAGCAGAAGTGGAAAATGAGGAATCATCTATTGCTTCCTTTGACTATTTAAAATATCTGGGTTTCAGAATATCTCAGATGGGTGACACCATAAAGATTACCAGGTTGTCCCGGTTTTATATGGTTGACCTTATGGGGGTATTGATAGGAGCATTACTAGCCGGGATCGCATATTTTGGCTTAGCAGAATGGAAGATACTCTTTACTGTTGGCGTTTCTATAGGTCCGCTGGTGATTAGTCTCGTTACTGCCATCATAGCCATTATTGGGGTGATCCTCCTTTACAAATGTCTCTCAAGATACCTTGAGTTTTCAGGGTTTGAGATTGTGCGGAATAGCTCCGGCCTGATGATAAAGAAAAGAAATGATATCCTCGTTGAAAGTGTGTTGGTAAAAGACAGCAGCCTTGATTTGGTTGAGACGGATAAAGACCTTTCACTGGTATATCATAATGACAATGGGGAAGCTATAAGCGTGATCCGTACAACAGGTGGTACGAAAGTAAGAAAAACACTGGTCCATCTTAAAAACCTTCTATCCAATTCCTAAAACCCTGTTTTTTATGTCGAAACGTGTTGTTTCAGTCTGGTTATTGTTGGTATCATCATTTTCAGTTTTTTGTCAGGATCAGCTTTCCATCTCAGATGCGATTTCCATAGGGCTGGAGAGTAACTATGATATCAGGATCGTAAACAAAGAAAATCTCATCGCACAAAACAATAATGCATGGGGTGAAGCCGGGCTATTACCCACCGTCTCCCTATCAGCTACCAGCAACAACAGCAGGAGGAACCAGGAGTCTGATAACCAGTTTTTTGGGGGTCAGCTATTTTCCGGGTTTCAGTTAAATGATCAAAGGTCATATTCGGTGGTTCCGTCTGCTCAGGTTTCCTGGAACCTCTTTCAGGGAAATCGTGCGATCATTAGTAAACGGATCCTGGATGAAATTCAGGCGGAGTCAGCGCAAAATGCGGAAGTTGTTATTTCAAATACCATTCAGGCCATTATTCTGGGATACTATTTTGCGGTTCTGGAAAAGGAAAGGCTTGATGAGTTTAAGAAACAACTCGACCTGAGTAGTCAGAAATATGGGTATATCAAGGCCAAATATGATTTAGGTAGTGTAGTTACCACTGATGTCTTGCTGGAAGAAAATAACTACCTGACTGACTCAGTGAATTACATCAACCAGGTGCTGGTATATCGAAATGCCATTCGCACATTAAATACACTGTTGGCAACGGAGGATATTGATGCCGATTATGTACTCACTGACTCGCTGGTCTATGAAGAAGTGCTCTTTGACTACAACGATTTGCAGATGGCCATGCTGGACGATAACATCGACCTGAAGCGGATTTATATCTCACAAACCATTTTGGAGGACCAGGTAAAACTACAAAGGTCCTCTTTGTATCCAACCCTTTCTATGAATGCAGGATATACCTGGAACAGAAACATTTCCGACCTAACCAACGCACAGTACTCGGGACCAAATGACTCTTACCAAAATCCTCCGGAGCCATTGATATCAAAAACAGGTACCTATTTTGCGAATTTTACACTTTCTTTTAACCTGTATGATGGGGGGAGGGTAAACAGAGCCATTAAAAATGCAATCATTCAACAGGACATCGGAAATATTCAGATTGATCAATTGAAAACAGATCTGACGCTGGTACTTTCTCAGACCTTCGATGAATACAATACCCGCAGGAATATCTATTTCATCGAGCATCGGAAAAAGGAGGGTGCAGAGACCAACCTGAGGATATCAGAGGAAAAGTTTAAAAACGGTACCATTAATTCTTTCGATTACCGAACCATTCAAAATAACTACCTCACTGCAGCCATTCAGGAATTGAATGCACTTTACCTGTTGGTAGATTCAAAAGTGAGCCTGATGAGACTTACCGGGGGTATCTTGTCTGATTTTAACAGTGGAGATCAGTAAAGTTTTTTGATCTTAAAAAGCACTTTGGACATTTCTTGCTTCACCGCTGCCGAATGGGTCACATAGTTGTTGTTCATTAGGCTGAAAATCAGCGTTTTGCCTGTATCAGTGATTAGATAGCCACTCAGGTTGTGATTATTTGAAAGTGTGCCTGTTTTAGCAAAGACAAAGGGTGGATCATTATAATACCAATCTGATATAGTGCCTGAATGACCGCCTGACGGGAAGATGGTTTTGATCGTCTGCCAGTCTTCCGTCTGATAGATCCTGTTTAAGATGTTTACCAGACTCATGGGTGTGATCAGATTGTATCTGGAAAGGCCGGAACCATCGTACCATTGAACAGGAGCTGGGTTGAAAGTATTCCACTGTTGAAGCTTATAGGCTCGGAATTGATCAGGGTCCATAAATCCTTCATGTAGCGCAGCCTGGATCAATAACTGCTCAGCGAGGAAGTTATCACTATGCTGCATCATATAAGAGACGAGGTCCAGTGTGGATTGATTGTATAGTATTTGTTCGGGGTGTGTATCCATACTGTCAATCGTGGCTACCTGCATATTAAGTGTGTCCTCCAGTAGTTTTATCAGGAGCTCATCATCATAATCAAAAGGAATTTCCCGCTCAAAATCTTCATTTTCATCCTCAATCCAAATATTGAAAAGGTTATACTTGACATCCCTGCCCACATAATTACCGGGTTTGGTCCCGTATTGTATTTGTACATAGTCTTCAAAAAAATTCGGGATAATCCGGAGGCTGTCACCCTGATTGAGAATTCTAACCGTGTTGCCATAGATTGGGAACCAACTCCTTTCCGCCTGAAAGTTATACTGAAAGTCGTCCCATGCCCAGCCAGGCCCATATTCCGATAGTGGGTCTTTCTGGTCCAGAATGACGATTTTTTTTCTGCCTAAAAAATAGTTGAGTGCTGGTTGGGATTTAAACACAGGGTGAAGAAAAGAAGGATCTCCCAGGGGCCTGATGATCAGTGAATCTGAAAAGTCAGTATAAGCAAATGCGGGGATAGAATCTCCAAACGCTTCCAGGCAGGCATATGCTGTGAGGATTTTCATATTCGAAGCTGGTGTGAAATTTAGATCTGCATTTTTTTGAATCATGTAAGTATTTTCCGATGGATCGAATAGGCAAAAACCCGTAAAATGGGCGGATAGAACTTCAGATTTTTTTATAATCCGTTTTACCTGAAGATTCTTGATGGGTTGACAGCCAGCAGCTAAAAAAATGGCAATAAAGGCCCCTATAAGGTGATTATTTACTTTTACACACCGGAAGAAACAACTGATTTTATGACAAATAGTTAGGAGATTGGGCATGACCACAAATTTTACAACAATAAAGATCAATCGGCGTATTTTTTATATTTTTCCATTTAATTTCGAAGATCGCTTAAACGAATCTAAAAAAACCGCTATACTTCCTACAAATGAGCATTCTTGACCTAATTACCCTTCTCATATTCCTGGCAGCAGCTTTTACCCTAATAAACATCACGGTTTTAAAATTACCATCTACAATTGGATTGATGGCTATTGCGTTGATGATGTCTGTGGCCATCCTTGCCCTCGGGTTTATTTTCCCGGCAGTCACAACGGGAGCAGAGCACATCATTGAAGAGTTTGATTTCCAGGAGGTGTTGTTAAACGTCATGCTCAACTTCCTGCTGTTTGCAGGGGCGTTGTCCATTGACCTTGGCAAATTGATGGAAGAGCGCCTGCCCGTCCTCATCCTGGCTATCGGAAGTACATTGCTGTCTACATTCATCGTTGGGATGTTGGTGTTCTATATTTTCCCAATGCTGGGATACCCGATTGATATTATCTATTGTTTTCTTTTTGGAGCATTGATCTCACCCACCGACCCGATCGCTGTGTTATCATTGGTGAAACAATTTGGAATAGCTAAAAACCTGGAGATTAAGATTGCAGGAGAATCGTTATTCAATGACGGGGTAGGGGTGGTTGTTTTCCTTACTATCCTGGGCATTGCCAAGACTGGGATGGAAAACTTTGATATTGGTGAGGTAGGTCTGCTTTTTGGACAGGAAGTGATTGGAGGGGTACTCATGGGAGCCCTGTTTGGCTATATGGGATTTAGGTTGCTGGATTTCATCGACAATGAGCATACTGAGCTGGAGGTGTTGGTAACACTCACCCTGGTGATGGTAGGAGGGCGTATTGCGGAGATCCTTCATGTATCTGCTCCTTTGGCCATGGTGGTTATGGGCTTGTTTATTGGTAACCAGGGACGGGATGAACACCTGGCCAACGCCACAGGAGAATATGTATTTAAATTCTGGCACTTGCTGGATGAAGCACTCAACGCCATATTGTTCATATTAATCGGGCTTGAAATGATTGTGATTGTTCACTCATTTGAATGGACGAACCTTATCGTTGGAGGAGTTGGTATTGTAATCGTATTGACAGCCAGGTTCATAGGAGTCTCTATTCCCATTACGATTATGAAACTTTTTAGGACTTTTGAGCCAAAAACTATACAGATTTTAACGTGGGGCGGTTTGCGTGGAGGAATTTCTGTTGCATTAGCATTATCTTTGACAAAAATCGAAAGTATTGATACGGTTGCGAAGGATACTATTCTCTTCGTGACTTATTGTGTTGTTGTATTTTCGATCCTGGTTCAAGGCTTAACCATAAAAGCTCTCTTAAAATAATTTAATAAATCAAAGGAAGTAATTTATTATTATGAAATTAAGTATCGCTGAGGGATTGTATTTGATCGCAATGGATGATGAAGAAGGTAGGCTGTTGGCTGCTGCGGAAAAGACGATTGTCCCTGGAGTAATTAGTGCCTGCATACTTGAGTTGCATCTATTGAAAAAAGTTCAGCTGATCAATGGAAAGATCAGTGTATTAGATACCGTTGGAACCGGCAATGGAATTTTGGACAATGTATTAAAAAAGATCAAATCAGGAGGCGATTTTATTGAGACTGTAGATAACCTGGCGCATCATTTTAAAGACATTCAAAATGACCTCAATGAACTTTTGGTTCAGCGGGGTATCCTGAAAAAAGAAGCTACCAAGCTGATGTGGATCCCACTTTCCGAAAGGCTGGATAATGCCAATTACGGTTTTGAGCAGGAAATCAGAAATGGTCTGAAAGTAATTGTTTTCAAAGATGCTAAGCCGACACCAGCATTTATCGTGCTAATGTCCCTGATCTATGACTGCAACATTCTTGATGAAGTATTTCATGATAAGGATGAATTAGTAGATGCGGTGAAAAAAGCAAAAGACATTATCAATTCGCCTGAGATAGATCCGCAAATCTCTGCTTCCTTAAAGCAGCTGAAAACGCATTTTGGTAAATAACTTACAGCGAGTCTAACCGGTTCCTGAATTCTTTACTTTCCAGGATCATAAGTTCCGATTTCTGAGCTTCGATATAGTTGTTGAATTTATCAGCAGCATATTGTGTCATATCATCTACTGGCTGATCTTTCAGGTGGGACAGAATTTCCACCTGTAGGTCAGTAATAGTCCTCAGATACGCAAGCACGGTGTCTTGCTTTTCCATGAGCTTATTGGCCCTGAATGCCATGAATCCAAAACCTTCATGGGGGTTGTTATTATCTTTCTCGAGTATCAGGTACTCAATTCCATCTACTGTAATGGTATCGAAGTGAAAGACGATGTCCTCGTGAATCTCACGGGGTTTAAATTGTTCACCTTCATTGATATCTCGATTTTCACAAGCAACTATTCCAAAAAGTAATAGGATGAAATATGGCAGGTTTGTCTTTTTCATACTTCCTTTTCGTTTATGCTGCTATAACCCTCGTCCACTCCAAAGACTTTTTTGATCAATTTAAAAGCCTTCCCATTTAAGATGATGAGCAGATAGTCTCCGGTACTGATCTTTAAGTCCCCTAACGGGTTTTTCAACAAGCGCTTATTGCCGTATTTATCCCTTTTGGTTATGCCGATCAAGACGCCGTTGTATTTGGTCTTGAGATCAAAGAATACGTCATGGTAGGCCTTTCCAATGTAGGGGTTGGTATCGATCACCCTAAATTGCTTGATGTCGTAGTCTGCATCATCTTTGGCCACAGACATGATGTCTTCACTATAGCTTGCCACGTCAGGTTCAAACATGTAAGAGGCCAGGAGTTTTGAAGAGATCTCATATTTTGAAATAGTATTGGTGACCCCGGCCGCCAGGAAAGTGTTTTTTAGATCTCCGTTGTCGAGGGTAACGACATATTCCAGCTGTGGGTAGATCTTTTTCATATTCAGGATATACACCAGCTTCTCCGTATCGTCCTTTAAGTTGACAAAGACTATGGAGGATCCTTCAATATTGGCTTTTTTCAAAAAATCGTGGTTGTCAAGTTCAGAGAAAAGGATAAATACATTTTTGGTGTTGTACTTCTCCCGGATAAAATCAATATCATCTCTGTCGTCCGTCACGATGGCAATGTCTTTCCCTACACTGATGAGTTGATCCAGGACCATCTTGCCGAACTCATTCCATCCGATAATGACAGCATGATCAGACATAGAGGTCCCATTATGTCCCAGGTGTTTTTCTTCTTTTATAGTTGCCATGAGCGTAGTGATTTGTCCGATGAAGATTCCGTAAACGCCAATACTGGTGAAAATAAATATGTACCCGATTACCCTTCCATAAGTGGTGGCAGGAAAGAGGTCACCATAACCGACAGTGGTAAGTGTAACGAGTGAATACCAGATGGCATTCGGATAGTCAACAATAGTAGCTTGCTTGCTGTCTTTTTCGTAGTAAATGAGCAGGGAAATAAGCACAAAATAGATGACTAATGCCCCTACAATTCCTAGTATGATTTTTAGACGAGAATTCTTAGAAAACTTGATAGCCATATTGTTGTGTTACCAAGAGATCAAATATACGTAAAGTGTTGATCTTCTTATAAATGCCTCAATATATTCAGAAGGTTTGGGTTTAGATAAGATTTTGATTTTTTTAAGAAAATTTAATTTATTTATTCACGTTTCAGGTTTTTTGATAGAAATATGGTGTATTTTTTAAAATAATAGCTTTTATTTGACTTTCTTATCAATTCATTATTATGAGACACACCTATGATTATGGCGTTATCGGGAACTGCGCCTTCATTGCCCATATCAATAAGAACACAAACGTTTCGTGGATGTGTTGGCCGAGATTTGATAGCAGCTTCATTTTTGGTGGTATGCTGGACAATGATAAAGGGGGGGAGTTTTCCATCAACCCAATCAATGGATATAAAGAGAGCAAGCAATATTATATAGAGAATACCAACATCCTGTGTACGGAAGTGGTCACTGAGGGGGGATTGTACAGGGTAACAGATTTTGCTCCACGTTTTTTTCAAGGTGATCGGTATTATAAACCACTCATGTTGATGAGAAAAATAGAGCGGTTGAAGGGTAATCCACGGATCGTGGTGAAATGTAAGCCGAAGGGAGACTATGGTAATATCGACCCTGAAGTGAGTATGGGAAGCAATCACATCAGGTATCTGGGGCTGGACGCTCATGTGCGGTTGACAACGAATATCCCGTTAAATTATGTGGTGGATGAGCAGGGGTTTGTGCTCAACGAGAACAAGTACATGGTATTGACGTATGGTTCGCCATTGGAGGCTGCCCTGGAGGAGACCGTGGAATTATTTCTGAATAAGACAAAAAATTATTGGAGAAACTGGATCAAGACAGCTCACATTGTCAATTTCTATCAGCGTGAAGCCATCAGGTCAGCCCTGACCCTGAAGATCCACCAATATGAAGATACAGGAGCTATTATTGCTGCAGCTACCACAAGTTTACCGGAATCACCTGGTAGCACCAGAAACTGGGACTACCGGTATTGCTGGATGAGAGATACCTATTACACGCTCAACGCCTTCAATAGCATTGGTCACTTTGAGGAATCGGAAAAGTATTTTCACTATATCCTGAATACCACCATCGAAGAGGATGAGCGATATCAGCCCTTGTATGGCATCACAGGTAAGAAGTATCTGGATGAAATTGAGATACCGCTTTCCGGATATCACGGAAATACGCCGGTAAGGGTAGGGAATGAAGCTTACACACATATCCAGAATGACGTGTATGGTCAGGTTCTAGTATCCCTGTTGCCATTATATTCTGATAAGCGGATCATTTTCACCGAAAGGTTTGATTCCACCGAGCTGGTCGTCAAGACCTTGGATATGATTGAGAAGACCTTCGATGAAGCTGATGCAGGGCTTTGGGAGTTTAGAAACCTGAAACAACATCATTGCTATACTTACCTCTTCCACTGGGCAGGTAGTAGTGCAGCTGTGAAGATTGCTGGTGTGATCAAAGATCAGAAGATGGGGGAGAAGGCCAGCCATTTGCGTAAAAGAGCTGCGGAAATGATAGAGAAATGCTATATCCCTCAAAAGAAAGGATATTCGCAGGCTGTTGGCGTGGATAGAATGGATGCCAGTACCCTGCAACTGATCATGATGAACTATCTTAATGGAAACACGCAGGCTGCTAAAGATCACCTGGTTGCCATGGAGAAAGAGCTTCATGCCAAGAACGGCTTATTCTACAGGTATAAGCATCAGGATGATTTTGGGGAGCCCGAAACCACTTTCCTGATCTGTGCCTTCTGGTACATAGAAGCACTGGCATGTGTTGGTAGATTGGATGAGGCCATTAAATATTTCGAAGATGTCATCTCAAATTCCAATCACCTGGGGCTATTATCTGAGGATGTAAATGAGAATGATGGCAGTATGTGGGGGAATTTCCCACAAGCATACAGTCATGTAGGCTTATTGAACTCTGCCCACAGGATCGCCATCAAGATTGACAAGCCAGACTTTTTATATTAAGACTACATCAGGGATTTCAGGATAGCGCGGATTTCTTCGAAGTCTGTTACCCTGAATTTTGCTGCGGACGAGGTGCTGCCGACCTTAATGGTATAAGCTTCGGGAGGCATCACCTTGAAAGTGTCTTCATCTGTCCAGTCGTCGCCACAGGCCATGATAAAATCAGTTTTATATTTTCGGAGCCAGTCTTTGGCAGCTTTTCCCTTATCGACTTCGGAGTTCTTGATCTCTACTACTTTGTTTCCTTCTAGGACCTTGAGGTTTTTGTCGTTGGCTATGTATTTTAGGTGACTGGTGAGTTCTCTGGTTCTTGCTTCTCCAAGTCCGGTCTCTACTTTCCGGTAGTGCCACACAAGAGAGTAGTCTTTTTTCTCTACAAAGCTACCGGGTGTTCGGTCCACGTATCCTTCCAACACGTTCATAAACTCTTCTTTCCAGGCATCGGTGAGCTGCGTGATGGTCTTCCAGTCCTTTTTCCCATCTTTCAGCCAGATACCATGTTCAGCGATGATATCCAGATCGAAGGGCTTCAGCCAGTTTTCGAGGGTTTTGCGGCCTCTGCCACTGATCACCACTACCTTATTTTTCTTGTCAGCGGTGAGCTTTGTTAAGATATTGGTTAGCTGGCGGTCCGGTTTTGTTAGATTCGGGTCACTGTTGAATCCGACAAGTGTACCGTCATAATCCAGGAAGATGAGCCGTTTTTCCGCTTTGTTGTAGGCCGTTTTGATCTCATTTAGTATATCCTTGTCCACCAGCTTGGTCTCCAGTGATTTCTGCTCGGATTTGATATAATCCAGGCGCTTCATGAAGAGATTTACCCAGTGGTGAATATTATAGCGCTTCAATGAATTTTGCATGACAGCCATATGCAGTACCTGCTGCTTCTCAGGCATGGAAAGGGCTTTCTTCAAGGCAGACACCAGCTGATCGATATCATTGGGGTTGATAAGAATGGCATCCGACAGCTCTTTGGAGGAGCCAGCCATCTCACTGAGGATCAATACGCCTTTTTTATCCAGCTTAGAAGCGATGAATTCCTTACAAACCAGGTTCATTCCATCCCGCATCGGGGTAACGAGTGCTACCTCCGCCATCCGGTAGAATGCGGATAGTGCGGGTAGTGGAAAGGAGCGATAGAAATAATGGATTGGCGTCCAGTTTAGCCTTGCATACTGGCCATTGATACGGCCTACAAGTAAGTCTATCTCTTCTTTGAGCTCTTTATACTTTCCTACCTGATCCCTGGAAGGAACCACGACCATCAATAGTGATACCTTTTCCCGGTATTCAGGATAACTTTTCAAGAAGAGTTCAAATGCTTTGAGTCGCTGTGGGATTCCTTTGGAGTAGTCCAAACGATCAATGGAAAGGATCAACCGGGAGCTTCCCACAGAGGTTCTGTATCTTACTTCCCTGGCCAATGTTTCCGGAGAAGCAGCAGCTTCGGCATACTTATCATAGTCGATACCCATGGGCAGGGCATCTGCCATCACCAGCCTGTTGTTCACGTTGATTTTACCATTGGAATTACCTATCCCTGCCAGCCTGTTGACAGAGGAAAGGAAGTGCCTCATGTCGTCATAGGTGTGGAAACCTAACAGGTCGCTGCCTAACATGCCGTTTAACAGCTCTCGTCTCCAGGGTAGTAACCTGAACGATTCGTAAGAGGGGAAAGGAATATGAAGAAAAAATCCAATGCTCGCTTTGGGAGCGGACTCACGAATCATCTGAGGAAGTAATAGCAGCTGATAGTCATGGATCCAAATGGTGTCATCAGGCTCTACAACACTTGCGATCTCCTTGGCAAATTTCCTGTTTACCTTTTGGTAAGCCTTCCAAAGGTGGTCATCGTATTCCGTATACTGATTGAAATAGTGGAAGTTGGGCCAAAGGGTTTCGTTGCTGAAGCCCTCGTAATATTCTTCAATCTCAGTTGGGGTAAGAAATACCGGCCGCATATTTTCTTCTGCCAGGTGCCGGGTGATATGTTTTCGCTTGTCTGTATTGGCAACGGCCATCCCTGGCCATCCAATCCAGATGTTACCTCCTTGTTTATAGATTGATCCCAGACCTGTCGCCAGTCCTCCTTCGCTCGGCTTGAATTGATACTCTCCGTTCTCTTCTTTTATTTTAACAGGTAATCGATTAGAAACAATGATGGTCTTAGCCATAGAAATGGAATGTGTTGTGTTGGTGGTAAATAAAAATTCAACTTACTTAAGTTAACCAAAATTTCTTAACCTGATCTGTGTGAGTTTCCTTTTTGTATCTAAAGGAAAGTCTCCTTTCATCATCCAGTCATAAAAACTTGGTTCATCGGCGAGCACCTGGCTTACTGCTTTCCCCTTGTGTTTTCCAAAATTGAAAACTTCCTTCCCTTCTTCATTGTAGATCATTCTTCCGGAAAGGTCAACCATCTTACTATTGGTGAGCTCATGTAATTTGCTCATGTCATTGTCAATGGTCCCCATTTTTTTGCCCAGCAGGTCTACGACCTCTTGCCCTTCGTACTTTTGAATCTGGGAGGCCAATACTTCGTATGTGGCCTGGGTATCTGCTACAGCACTGTGTGCATCTACCAGTTCTTTATTACAGTAAAACCTGTAGGCCGCAGAAAGGTTTCTCTTTTCCATTAGATGAAAGATCTTCTGGGCATCGATAAGTTTTCTGTTATCAATATCAAAATCTATGTTGGCACGTAGAAACTCTTCCACGAGAAGCGGAACATCATATTTTATGATGTTGAAGCCAGCCAGGTCACACCCATGTAAGAATTCAGCCAGGGATTTCCCGACTTGCTTAAAAGACGGTTCGTCTTTTACATCCTCGTCATATATACCATGAATCAGGCTGGATTCTATGGGGATAGGTATGGTCGGATTGATCCTCCTTGACTTTTCCTCTTTGGTACCATCGGGCATCAGTTTGATCAAGGCAATTTCTACGATCCGGTCTTCGGAGATCTTCGTACCTGTTGCTTCCAGGTCAAAAACTACCAATGGATTTTTTAAGTTGAGTTTAAACACCCGGCTGATAGTTTTGTAAAGACTTGATAAAATGCTTCTCCTTAACAGAGAGCCTGTTGACGATGTTTAGGGCAGCTGCCACCTCACCGGGAAAACCTTTTTTTCTGATGGGAATAGAAACTACCTCGCCAGATTTGAATTCTATATCGGTGGTATCACCCGATTTTTTGTTTTTCAATTTGGTGTACTCGATGTTTCGGACATCCTGCCTTTCATTTTTCCCAATCATCAAAGAGACATTGTCGCTTTGATAGTATAAAAATGTGCCTGCTTTGGGTAAACCATTTGCCAGCATTTCAAATTGATTGATGAAGTCTTCGAATGACGCATAGCCATCCGGTACCGGCTCTATGATCTTATGAAACAAAGCGATATGTGGCTTTATCTCATGAAAATAGGCTTTTCCACTTTTCGGGTTCAACTCATTCATCCCATTGAAAATGATAATGGGAGCATCGGTAATTTCCCCTTCACCATTTGGGAGCACATCAAAAGGCTTTTTCAGGTGTTTGAGGCTATGGGAAATAATGTTAAGGATTTCATCCGTCCCACTATTACCACCGATAAATATTCTCTGTTTGTTCTTAATTCGATTAAAATCCAACTGCATGAATTCAGGATATGCTTCAAAAATACAAGAAAATCCTACGGCAGCAAATAAGTAGAAAATCTAAGGAGGAACCAGCCAAAAGAAAATAGTTTCACCACCCGGATAATTCACGCTTAAAATGGCTACTCAGGAAGTCCCAGACCCTGATAATTGCGGGCGAAGTGATCAATGCAGGTCCAAAAATAAAATTGTCATAACTTCGGTTTCCATGTGAATGGATTTTAACTTTTTTTAACCAAACGGTTCTCTTGAATATCTATGGGGCTCTCATTATTATTGCAGCCTCTATAATCAGTGCATTTTTGAATTAACCCTTTAACACACTATGTCTATCGTAGTAGAGAATCTCACAAAGAAGTATGGGGATCAGAAAGCGGTAAATGATGTATCATTTGAAATAAAAACAGGGGAGGTAGTTGGTTTTCTGGGTCCTAATGGGGCCGGGAAGAGTACTGCCATGAAGATCATCACCTGTTTCATGGCTCCCACTGATGGTGATGTTCGGCTGGACGAATATTCCATCCACAAGGATCATGACATCATCAAACGTAAGATTGGATACCTTCCGGAAAACAATCCGCTTTATCTGGATATGCCCATTGTGGAGTATCTGAAATTCACCGCTGAAATACAGGGCGTGCCGAAAAGGAATATCCCTGATCGCGTGGGGAAGATGATCGAAAAATGTGGGCTGGACAGGGAAAAGCACAAGAACATCAATGAGCTGTCTAAAGGATATCGTCAAAGGGTAGGCCTGGCGCAAGCCATGATCCATGATCCGGAAATCCTGATCCTTGATGAACCCACTACAGGGTTGGACCCCAACCAGATTGTAGAGATCAGAAAGCTAATCAAAGAGCTGGGTAAAGAAAAAACGGTGATCCTGAGCTCTCACATCCTCTCGGAAGTGGAAGCTACCTGTGACAGGATTTTGATCATCAACAAGGGGAGGATTGTAGCAGACGGCACATCCGAAACGTTGAGAAATCAAGCACAGGGACAGGAATTGCTCACTGTCCGGATTGAAGGAGATCCTGAAAAGATCGAAAAAGCTATTTTAAAGTTGGCTTCGGTGGAAAAGGTGATCCCTCAGGAAGGTAAATCAGGTTGGTTTCAGGTTCAGAGTAAGCCTGACGCTTCCTCACGTAAGGAGGTCTTTGACCTGTGTGTAAAGAATAAATGGTATTTGCTGGAGATGACCGGTCTGGAAACCAGGCTGGAAGATGTATTCCATCAATTGACAAAATAAGAAGACATGGAAAAAGTATGGATTATTACTAAACGTGAGTTGTCCTCTTTTTTTGACTCACTCATTGCTTATGTGATGATTATTTTGTTCCTCGGATTAAGTGGAACATTCACCTGGCTGGTCGGCACCAATGTGTTTGTCTCTGGTCAGGCCAGTATGCAGATCTTTTTTGGGATTGCTTTCTGGTCCTTGTTCTTCTTCATACCTGCGATCACCATGCGGATGATTGCAGAGGAAAACAAAGCGGGTACCATAGAGTTGCTCATTACCAAGGCAGTCACAGATAGCCAGATCGTATGGGGTAAGTTTTTGGCTTGCTTTTTACTGGTGCTGATTGCATTGGTATGTACGCTGCCATATTACATCACCATTTCCCAATTGGGCAACATTGATGACGGAGCAGTGATCGGAGGGTATTTTGGTCTGCTGCTTCTTTCAGCCAGCTACATCAGCATAGGACTGTTTTCGAGCAGCCTGACTCAAAATCAGATTGTCGCCTTCCTGGTAGCACTTTCTATCGGAATTTTCTTTCAATTGTTGTTTGATGTCATTGGGAGTTCCTTCACTGGTGTGCTGGGTACGTTGTTCAACTTCCTGAGCATGAGTGCACATTTTGAATCGATCAGCAGAGGAGTGGTTGACAGCCGTGACCTTCTGTTCTTTCTCAGCATCATCATTCTGGGGGTCATTTCCTCTCAGGTGATGCTCTCAAAACGAAACTGGCAATCCTAAAACGATTTTAGAAGTGATGAAAAAAGGAAATATCATTTTACAGTTGTTGGTGATGGTAGCCATCGTGATCGTGGTCAACCTGATCTCAAATCAGCTGTATTTCAGACTGGATTTTACTGAAGATAACCGATATACGTTTAGTGAAGCTACTAAAGATGTGCTCGAAGAGCTTGATGGTGTAGTTACTGTCAAGGCTTATTTCTCCGAGGATCTTCCTTCACAGCTTTTGAAGACCAAGCAGGATTTTGAAGATCAGCTGGTCGAATACGAAAATCAGTCGGGTGGCAATGTGGTGTATGAGTTTATCAGTCCCAATGAAAGTGATGAACTGGAGCAGGAAGCTCAGCAGGCTGGTGTGCAGCCGGTGATGATCAATGTGACAGAGAGCGATAAAGTACAGCAGATGCGTGCCTATCTGGGTGCTGTTTTGAAAATGGAAGATCGTACAGAGGTTATACCGCTGATCCAACCAGGGGCCGCCATGGAGTACAACCTGACCACAGCGATCAAGAAGATCTCTATCAAGGACAAACCCAGGATCGGATTGATCCAGGGGTATGGAGCACCACCACTACAGGCATACCCTCAGTTGATGGAGCAGTTCTCTGTGCTGTATGACGTGGAGCCATTGAATATTGCCGATACCAGCATGATACCGTCTTACTATCGTGCCCTGATCTGGATGGGAGTCACAGACACCATCAACCAGGTGGAATTTCAAAAACTTGATCGTTACCTGGAGCAAGGGGGTGGATTATTGATTGGTTACTCACCGGTGCAGGGAGATATGCAGCAGGGCATGCTTTCTGTAGGACCTACCACCGGGATGCGTAGGTGGCTGGCCAACAAAGGGATGGATTTGCAAACAAATTTTGTGATAGATGCTAATTGTGCATCAGTTACTGTGCAGCAAAGACAAGGTTTTTTCACCATCAACAGTCAGGTGGAATTTCCCTATTTCCCCATTGTATCAGAATTTGAAGACCACCCTATTACAGGAGGGCTGGAGTCTGTGGTATTTCAGTTTGCGAGTAGTATTTCATTCAATAGTTCGGATACCTCAGCCTCACAAATACCTCTCATCTTTTCGTCAGAAAATACAGGCGTTGTAAACCCTCCGGCATACGTTGATATCCAAAAAAACTGGACACAGAATGATTTTGCCGCTAAGCCTCAAATCCTCGGAGCAGCTATTGATGGGTTAGGAGGGGGAAGTGGTCGTTTGGTGTTGATATCCAATGGAAATTTCTGCGTGAATGGAACCGGTCAAAGGCCACAACAGGTAAACCAGGACAATATAAGTCTGGCTGCCAATGCGGTAGACTGGCTCGCCGATGATACAGGGTTGATCAATCTAAGGACCAAAGGCATTACAAACAGGCCGCTCGATAAAATTGAAGATGGAACTAGAAACCTGTTGAAATACGGCAATGTTTTGGCTCCGATTCTACTCATTTTGATTTACGCATTTGTTAGAAAATCGCAAAACAACAGGAAGCGACAACGATGGATGCAAGGAAACTTTAAATGATCTGAGATATGAAAAGCAAGAATACCATTTTGTTGGTCGGTATACTGGCTGTTCTTGTACTGGTATACCTTGGGGTGAGCTATATGGGTGGCGACAGCAGAAGTAAATCATTTAGAGATGTGCTGGTCGACATTGATAAAGACGCTGTAACACGTGTGGAAATCAATGGGGGAGGCAATATTACCACACTAAGTGGTGGACCGGATGACTGGACCATGCAGCTTTCAGACGGATCAACCAAACCGGCCAAGCCCGGAAGTATCAATTCTATGCTCTCCAGCTTGTCTACCATTGAACCGTCGAGAATTGCCTCACGATCTGAAGATAAATGGGCGGATTTCCAAGTAGATACCTCAGGTACCCGGGTGAAAGTATTTGAAGGCAACGATGAAGTACTTGACATCATCATCGGACGTTTTGGTTTGGAAGGACAGCGCTCTTTCTATACCTACGTGCGACTAGCAGATGAAAATGATACCTATGTGGCCAATAATTTCATGAGCATGAGTGTGAGCACTGACCCGAATAGCTACCGCGAAAATGAAGTGCTCAGGGTAAAGAAGGATTCTCTTACCAATATTTCATTTGATTACCCGGAGGGTGCCTTCTCATTGGTGAAGTCTGATGGAAAATGGTATGTGGATAGTGCTCCTGCGGATTCAGCCAATACCGCAAGCTATATCAGTGGTCTCAGCCTGGTGACCAGCCGGTCTTTTACAGAGTCATCAGGTATTCCGATACAGACTGTAAGCTTCGGGTTTTCTAACCAGGAGGCTCTGAATGTGACTTTAGATGGAAACAATGTCTTAAGTTCCAGCCACAACGAGCATGAGTTTTTCAGTGACAGTACCGTGACCCATAAGATCTTTAAGGAGAAAAGTTATTTCATAAAATAGTCGGCCAGGCACCCTTTTTGTATGATTGAAACTATCCTGTTTTTGGAAACGTTAATCTTTCAGTAATTTTAAGCTTATGAAAAAGGGAATTGCCATATTAGTCGTTTTATTATCGCTAGGGTATCTTGCTGATGCTCAGGAGATTAAGTGGTATTCTTTTGAGGAAGCAGTTGCGCTTTCGAAGAAGAAACCAAAAAAGCTACTGATTGACATTTATACCGATTGGTGTGGTTGGTGCAAAAAAATGGATGCAGATGCGTACAGCAATAAGCATCTCATTGATTATATCAACAAAAACTATTATGCTGTTAAGTTCAATGCTGAGCAAAAAGAGGATGTTGAATTTAACGACCATACATTCAAATATGTAGCCAGCGGCAGAAGAGGAGTGCACGAATTGGCCGTAGCACTCACCAACAATAAACTGAGCTACCCCACGACCGTTTTTATGGATGAGGAATTTAGGATTATACAGCCGGTAGCAGGCTACATGAAAGCCAAGGATTTGCATCCGATATTGGAGTATTTCGGTGAGAACGTTTATACCGATACTTCATGGGAAGAATTTCAAAAGGATTATAAAACACCCTTCTAATTAGTGAAGAGTAACTCTATTGCCTCCAGGCACCTATTCCATTTTTTTACTTTTTTTCTAGCAGCTTCACTGATTATTGCGGGATGTAGTACCGGAAATAAAACAGAAAGAGATCGGTTTTTTCTCCTGGGCAATGAAGCTTTAAACAACCGGGAGTACGATGAGGCCATATACTTATATACCCAATCTATCGAAGCTGATCC
The DNA here is from genome assembly GCA_965228595.1 of Cyclobacteriaceae bacterium. Classification (GTDB taxonomy): domain Bacteria; phylum Bacteroidota; class Bacteroidia; order Cytophagales; family Cyclobacteriaceae; genus UBA7330. The sequence continues at coordinate 4,890,339 of OZ245828.1, forward strand.
TAATTATGCTTCTGCATACAACAACAGGGGAGTAGCCAAGGTAGAAGATGGCCGACCACATGAAGCCATTCTGGATTATAACAGAGCCATAGAGATTGACTCCACCTATAAGGATGCGAGGTTCAACAGGGTCTATGCCCTGGAGGAAGCAGGAAGGGTAGATGATGCTTTTGAAGATTTGCTGAAACTTGAAACGGCTTATGCAGATTCGGCTTTTATCTATTTCTATAAGGGGCTGCTTCAAACCAAGCTCAAGGATTACGACGCAGGAAAAGAAAGTTTTCATAAAGCCATTTCTCTGGATACCACCAATACCGAATCTTACGTGAACCTGGCCACGCTTCATTATTTTCAGAACAGTCTTGATTCGGCTCAGTTCTGGTTGAAATATGTGCTTAAGAGAGATCCGAATGAAGCCAATGCCTACAATACCCTGAGTCAGGTATTTTTAGCACAGGGAGAGTATACCCTTGCTTTGGGTGCATTAAATCAAGCATTAAAGATTGTACCGCGAGAGCCGTATTTCTTAAATAATCGGGGGTATGTATATCTTTTTATGGATTCGCTGGAAACTGCTTTGAGAGACATCAACAAGAGCATTTTAGCCAATCCAATGAATGCATGGGCTTATCGCAACAAGGGCATTTATTATCTTAAAAAGGGCGATTATCAGGAAGCGATCAGGTTATTTGAAGATGCACTGAATCGAAATACTTTTCTTGATGAGATCTATTCCTACCTGGGAGAGGCGTATCATCAACAGGGAGATAAGGAAAAAGCCTGTGAATACTGGCTGAAAGGCAAACAACAAAGCGAAGCAAGGTCAATATCGCTTGTTCGGCAATACTGTCAATAATCTTCTTCTTTCTCAGTAAAAAGTTGGTACAGTGAAAAAATATGTGCTGTGAGTACCAATGGTACAATAAAAGTTGGTAGCCACACGAATGGGGCATACAATACCGCCACATTGGGTGCATCGAAGATACTTGAGTCATAGAAAAATGGCGTGGCCATGATGGCTCTGATCACCACATTGAAAAGGAGGCCAATGGCAATAAAATTCCAGATGATAGCCCCGATCCGGAACTTTGTTTTACCTCCCACAAGAAAAAGAGCTGCAAATGGTGCGGTGATCCCGGAGAGAATATCATAGTTCACACCTTCGAAAGTCATGTCTTCCGGAACTTTACCTTCCAGAAAAAGCCACCACAAGACGATCTCTACGGGAACTCTGATAATATGCAGGTATGTTAAACTGGTGATCGGCATATTTCTGATCATGGATCTTCCACGGTTTGTAAATAGTGGGGTCAGGCTGGTGAAGAGGAAAAAGGCCACGAAAAGAAAGATCTTAGGCGGGAGGAAGTCCAGATCATAAAAGAAGAGCTTGTTGGCCAGTATTCCTGTCAGACATAACCAGACGATCAGAAAAATTCCGTAAGCAATGGGGAAATTGGATTTCTCTTTACCAAAGGATGTTTTGACCGAATAGACGGCAAAGCCAAATGTTGCTAAAGTGGTAGCAACGAATACCAGGCTGATATAGGGAGGAATTTCTTCCATATTGGATCTGAAAGTAATTTAGTTATTCTTGAAAAAAATAAAATAAATATTTTTGATTTCTATGGGTCCAACCTTTGCTCAACAACTGAAAATCAGACTGGAACTAGATCTTCCAGGGGATACATCTCACCGTATCATGATGCCCTCCCTGGTCAGTGGCGAACGTATCAGGTTCGCCAATTCAAAGAAACCGCGTGATGGTGCTGTACTGATCCTTTTTTATGAAAAAGATGGACAACTGCGGTTTCCCTTGATTCAAAGGCCTCAGTATAACGGACCTCATGGTGGTCAGATCTCTCTGCCTGGTGGAAAATGGGAAGAGGGTGATCAGGATCTCTTTCATACCGCATTGCGTGAGGCGGAGGAAGAAATAGGGATTTTAGCAGATAAGACCAGTATCATCGGTTCACTGAGTTCTTTCTCTGTGGCAGCAAGTAATCACCAGGTCTTACCCGTGATAGGCTATTATCCGGAGATCCCAAAGTATATCCCGGATGAAATAGAAGTGGATGAGGTGGTGGATGTAGCCCTTGATGACCTGATAGATGAATCCAATTTGAAGCGTACAGAGATTGTGGTAGGCAATAATGTCAGGCTGGACTCTCCCTATTTTGACCTGGGGAATAAGGTGGTGTGGGGAGCTACTGCAGGTATGTTATCAGAGCTTAAACACATCGTTTTGGAGTTGCGACATGAGCAATTTTAGAAAAATCCTTCACTGGTAGCTGTCGCTTCTTCTTTCATTTTATGTGAAAGTTCAGCACCCAGGTAGTTATCAATGAGGTAGTGTCCCAGGTAAATAAGTGGAGTGAGCACAATGGCTATAAAGAACTTGTAGATATAATTGATGATACCTACGGAGAGCACCTGTTCAAAACTCCATCTGCTTGCAGCGGGCGCCAGGAAATAAAAGGCGATAAACAAAACGACAAAGCTATCGATGAACTGCGAGACAAGGGTACTTCCAGTAGCTCTCAGCCAGACCATCTTTTCTCCGGTTACTCTTCTTAGTCGTTGAAAGACAAAGACGTCCAGCAGCTGACCGATGAGGAATGCCACCAGGGAGCCAACAATGATCCCAAGGCCTTGTGTAAAAATCGTCTTAAAAGCGTAGTTGATATTGAAAGGGTTGCCATCGGGATCCTTACTATTCACATCCAGCCAAAATTCTGCGGGAGGTAAAAGTGTTATTACATAGATCACCAGAAAGGCAAAGGCGATGCAGGCTGCAGCCAGGTAGCTGATCTTTCTGACACCACGCTTCCCAAAGTATTCATTGATCACATCAGTGGTGATGAAGACCACTGGCCAGATCACCACCCCGGCAGTGAGGTTAAAATCAAGAATGTATCCCCCCAGGAGCTTGATATTGGCAGGAGGGAGGCCCAGCGTAGATTCCCCACTAAAGATTTTAACGCCAATCATTTCAGCAAGAATGGCATTCGTCAGGAAGATGCCTGTCAGAATGAGGAATAAATTTTGTTTCTTATTGCTTTCCAATGTCTTCCTAGTGATTGATTAAAAACCTTCGACCTTCTTCAGCAAGTTCGGTATTTTCAAAGATATTTTTTGCCTCATTGAGCATAGGGGCTAAATCTTTGTATCGGGTGGAAAAATGACCAAGCAAAAGTTTACCAACGTTTGCTTTTTTAGCCAGTGAAGCTGCCTGAGCGGCTGTTGTGTGAAAGGTGTAATTCGCCCTTTCCTTCATGTCTTCCATGAAGGTGGATTCATGATAAACCAGATCCACATCACGGATCTTTTCTTCCATGCCCGGTATCAGTCGGGTATCACTGCAATAAGCATAGCTATAAGGTTTTTTTGGCGGTATGGTGACTTCTTTGGCGCGATACCGGATGTTACCCTCTTTATCCAGCAGGTCATTTCCATTTTTCAGCTCGTTGACTTCCACAGGTGTGAGGAGCTCAGGTATCTTATCTCTCAATAAGCCCCGTCTTTTGGGCTTCTCTCTGAATAGAAATCCCGAACAGTTAATCCTGTGATCTAATGGAATCGTCTCAATGGTGAGTTGATGATCCTCAAAAATGACTTCCTGCTTGTTGGGTGTCCACTCATGAAATTTGATGTCGTAGCTCAGGAAAGTGGAAGAATACTTCAACTGAAGACTGATGATCTCAGACAGTCCCGGAGGACCATAGATATGCACATCTGCTTTTTTTCCATAGAGATGCAGGGTGCTTAACAAGCCCATCAGACCATAGTAATGGTCTCCGTGGAGGTGAGAGATCAGTATATTCTGGATTCTTGCCAGCTTGATCTTAAACCTCTTGAGTAGGAGCTGCGTGCCTTCGCCACAATCTATCAGGTAATATTTATCCTGAACTCTCAGCAATTGAGCCGTGTGGTGTCTGTTGTGAGCAAAGGCCGCCGAATTGGATCCTAGTATTTGAAGCTCGAGCGCCAAATTTTCAGATTATTCGGATTTTCCTTCTTCTCTTAAACCTTTTTCAATTTCATTCAGGAAGATTGCGTCAATGGCTTCTTCTTTGGAAGGAAGGATGTTGATGACTTTGTCCAACTGACTGATGCTGATTAGTTTCATCACATGTTCATTCACACCATATAGGATGAAGTCGCCATTTTCAGAAAAGATCCTGTTTCCAACAAGTAAGGCACTTAAGCCTGATGAATCTGAATATTTAACATTTTCCAGACTCAGGATGACCCTGATAACCCCTTCTGCCTGTAGGGTTACAAATTCAGATTTCACTTCAGGAGCAACCGAAGAATCAAGTTTTTCCTCGTCTATGGTAAGTATTGTATAATGTTCTTGTCTATCGATTGAAAATTTCATTTTTAGAATAGTTTAAAGTTTCTGATATCGAAAAATTGGTTCATTTCGTCACTTTTAATGCCCTAAAGATTTTTCGATATTTTTCTTAATTCGGGTTATTATATCCTCTTCGTCAGAGGTTTTGATAAATTCTTTGCCTGTTATTTTTTCAAAGAGCTCAATATATCGATCTGAAACGGATTGGACAAATGCATCATCCATTTCCGGTACTTTTTGTCCATCCTTGCCCTGAAATCCATTAGCAATTAACCATCTACGAACGAATTCTTTCGACAGTTGTTTTTGTTCTTCACCATTTTTCTGCCTTTCTGCATAGCCCGCTTCATAAAAATACCGAGAGCTATCCGGTGTATGGATCTCATCGATCAGAATGATTTCATCTCCGATTTTGCCAAATTCATACTTGGTGTCTACGAGAATCAGACCTTGATCTTTGGCGAGCTGTGTACCTCTTTCAAACAATTTAAATGTGTACTCTTCGAGTTGCTTATAGTCCTGCTCGCTCACAATTCCTTGCCTCAGGATCTCTTCCCTGGAGATGTCTTCGTCGTGACCCTCATGGGCTTTGGTCGTTGGTGTGATCAGCGGTGTAGGCAACTTATCATTCTCTTTGAGCCCTTCTGGTAGAGGATTACCACAGAGGGTTCTTTTGCCAGCTTTGTATTCCCGGGCTGCATGACCAGATAGATATCCCCTGATGACCATCTCCACCTGGAAAGGTTCACATTTTTTGCCAATTGTCACATTGGGATCAGGAACATCCAATACCCAGTTCTTCACGATGTCTTTGGTTTTTTCTAAAAACAAAGCGGCTATCTGGTTGAGGACCTGTCCTTTGTAAGGTATAGCTCTTGGAAGGACCACATCAAAAGCGGAGATCCTGTCCGTTGCAATCATGACGAGTTTGTCATCTACGGTATATACATCACGGACCTTACCCTGATATTTGTTGGTCTGTCCGCTGAAATGGAAATCAGTGAATTTAATGCCTTCGGCCATGGTGGGCAAAGGTAATGAGTTTTAGGTATTAGATGCCCAGTAAAAACCTACAGCACCAAAAACTGACTCAGATAATTTCTACTGATCAGCAAAGATGTTTCTATGTCCTCTTTACTGCCTTCAAACGATTTATCCTCGACCTCGATACAGACCGGACCACGGTATTTGACATCCGTGAGGGCTGCGAAAAACCTGCTCCAGTTCACGTCTCCCAGACCGGGGAGCTTAGGTGAATGGTACTCCAGAGGAGTGGCCAGTATACCCACCTTGTCCAGTTTTTCAGGATAAAGCTTCACATCCTTGAGATGTATGTGATGCAGTCTGTCTTTGAAATCGTAGATTGGCTGATAGGCATCCATGTGCTGCCAGATCATGTGCGAAGGGTCGTAATTCAATCCAAAATTTTCATCCGGGATGATGTTAAACATACGTTCCCAGATCACCGGACTGATGGCCAGGTTTTTTCCGCTGGGCCATTCATCGTTGGTGAAGTACATGGGGCAGTTCTCGATGCCTATGTTGATGCCATGATCACCGGCCAATTTTACCAGGTCAGGGAAGATTTTCTCAAACCGCTTGAAATTCTCATCGACGTTTTTGCTCGGGTCCCTGCCAACGAATGTGTTGACATTTTTCAAACCCATCATTGCGGCCCCTTTGATGACTTTCTTCAGGTGCTCCACATAGGTTTTTGATAGCTCGGGATCAGGGTCCAAAGGGTTAGGGTAATAGCTCATGGCCGAGACATATACCCCTTTGGATCGACAATATTCGTTGTAATATGCTGCCCTGTCCTTATCCAGGGTATCCACATCGATGTGTGTGACACCGGCATACCTGCGTTCGGCTTTACCCTTTGGCCAACACATCATTTCTACACACTTAAACCGCTGGGCAGCGGCGAAGTCGATTACTTCTTCAAAAGAATTGTCAGCCAGGATGGCACTTACAAAACCTAAGTCATGCATGATACAATCGTCTTTTTATTCAGAAATTAAATTGCTACTTGTCAATAGTTACCACTTTTCCTTTTTCATGGAAGAATATCACCACAAATACCAGGACAACTGCTACGATATAGGAAGGGAACAACCAGACACCGGTCCAGTTGGTGACCTCCTCATAGGTATAGGCATCCTTGACCCATCCGGATACGAGGGATCCGATAAACATTCCGACACCATAGGTGGCCAAAGTGATGAGACCGATGGCCTGTGATTTGATCTTGGGTCCGGCTTTTCTGTCGGTGTAGATCTGACCAGATACAAAAAAGAAATCGTAACAAATACCATGGAGCAGGATGGCGACGTAAAACATCCACTCAAGACTGTCTGCATTACCAAACCCAAAGAAAACAAATCGGATGATCCAGGCGATGAGCCCCACAATGATGATTTTCTTGATTCCCAAACGCACATAGAGAATAGGTAGGATCAGCATGAAAATGACTTCAGACGCCTGACCCAATGACATTTTGTTTTCCACCTTAAAGCCTGTTGGGTCTGCATCGGGAAATGAGAATATATAGGCATCTGTGATGGCCGGATTACCCCATGTGTAATAGAATGCCAGTGGAATACAGATCACAATGGAAGAGATAAAGAAAATGAGGTATGATTTTTCTTTCAACAGGACCAATGCGTCTTTTCCAAGAATTTGTCCAATGGAAACAGGGCCTTCTGATGTTGGTGGTGTTTTGGGAAGAAAGAAAGAGAAAACTCCCAACACAATGGAGAACCACATGGTGAATTCGAAGATGACTACTTCTCCACCAATACCCATAAACCCGACAATATTTACGATCACGATCCAGGCAATTGTTCCCAACACCCGTATGGAAGGAAATTCCTTCTCTGAGTTTTCCATTTGCTGCATAGAAATAGAAATGGCCAGAGAAATGGTAGGAGTAAAGGTCAGGCAGTATAGCAGGATGGCCCAAAAGAAGGTATTAGGATCATCGATTTGCAACACCCAGAATAAGATGACTGCTCCGGCGAGGTTTAGCCAACCCATGACTTTCTGTGCCGAAAAAAATCGATCAGCCAGGATACCCACAAAGAAAGGGGCTGCGATCATGGCAATGGAAAAAGCTGCGTAAGCCTGACCTACCTGATCGCCTGTGGCTCCAAGTTGGTTGGTCATGTATTTACTCATTTGACCATACCACGCTCCCCAGGCACAATACTGGAGAAACATCATGGTCGATAACTGTAGTCTGGTACTTGTTTTCATTGCGTTAAATATAGATCAAAAAGCAAGTTTAACATGATCCCTTCTATGTTTTTGGGAATTCTTTTGAATAAACTAACCTGAAAGGTCCATTTATTTCGACCTGTGTAAATAGTACCCAATAAAGATAAAAGACTACTACGGACTCAGATGAGTTGGTGATTAAAAAAATGCAGGGCAAAATGTATGGGGTTGGTCAGAGCTCAATTTTTTTCTTCAACTCCCCGTGTTCATACATCTCTCTGACCTCAGGTTCGCCTTTTTTGTTGTAATAGGTCCAGGCACCATGTCGCTTGTTTCTATGGTAGGTGCCTTCATAATACTTTTTTCCATTTTTGTGGTACCGGACATATTCACCCTGTAGCCAGTTTAGCTTCCAGTGGGAGACAACCTCTGGCTCGCCATTGGGAAAGTAGTCAACGGCTTTACCGGCCTTGACACCAAAGGCGTAGGTTTCTTCTTTGATCAGTTTTTTATGCTCATATAGAAGTTTCACACCATGCAGCTTGCCAGATTCATAAGGTTCTACCAAAACGAGGTTTTCCTTGTCATCATAGGTTTTCCATTTACCATGAGGAAGTTCGTTTCGGATGATCTTTTCCTGAATGAGATTTCCTTTTTCATTGTATTCTTTGATATCAGCATCCATGCCATGATTGCTGTAGATGCCCACAGATAGGACTTCTCCGCTGAGGAAGAATTCTGTGCTCTTACCGGAGCGTGCTCCCTCTTTGTATGGGATAGTGGCCTTAGGCGATCCATCGTCATAGAAAACTTCATACATTCCCTCAAGACCACCATTCACATAAACTCCCCTGGACCGTAGTTGCCCGTTTTCATAGTAGTACTTTACCGAACCGGTTCGTGACCCCCTGCGATTGATGGCTTCCATCTCCAGTTGACCATTCGGAAAGTAAGTTTTGTATTCACCATCGAGAAGGCCATTGACAAGTTCAGCCTCCAGCTTAATGTTGCCTGTTTCATAGAATTCCCGCGTAATTCCGTTCGGCTTCCCGTCTTTGTAGTAGGTTTCTTCCCTTTTGATATCATTGGGGTAATAGGAAATTACCCAGCCTTCAGGCTTGCCATTGTTGAATGTGGTTTGTGCCTTGAGGGAGCCATCAGGATGATAGGATTTTAGTTCACCGGTCAGTGTATCGTCGGCAAAGACGGCTTCCTGGATTAGATGCCCTTCAGGATCGAAGACCTGTGTCAAGCCTTGCTTTTGACCGTTTTTATAGCTGGTGGTTCTTTGGATGGAGCCATCTTCATACAGGTTCACAAACTCTCCCTGTTTTTTCCCTTTTTCATACTGTCCTGTGATGATGACATTCCCCGAAGGGCTGTACATTTCATAAAGGCCGTCTACTTTGGAGCTATCATTATCCAGGATGTGGTATTTCTCTTTGATGCTACCATCATCATAGTAGGTAATGATGGGGATCTGACCCATCAATCCCAATGAACATACCAGTAGCGCAATCAGGAAACCTGTCTTCATAACACCACACAAATAAACGAGAATTATTCGAAGAAATTATGCTTTTTGGATGACAATGGCAGATGCTCCTCCACCACCATTGCATATTCCTGCTACACCATATTCACCTTTATTCTTGTTGAGAACGGTGGTTAATGTAGTCATGATTCTTGCTCCAGAGGCACCCAGGGGGTGTCCGAGCGCAACAGCGCCACCAAGCACATTTACTTTTTCAGGATCCAGGCCGAGCGTTTTATTATTGGCAATCGCTACAACAGAAAAGGCTTCATTGATCTCATAATAGTCAATGTCCTCAGGTTTTAAACCTGCCCGTTGGATCGCTTTTGGTATGGCAAGGGATGGAGCAGTGGTAAACCAGATAGGGTCCTGTGCTGCATCTGCAAAACCAATGATTTTTGCTACTGGCTTTAAACCCAGTGACTCCATTTTGCTTTTGCTCATCAGTACCATGGCTGAAGCTCCGTCGTTGATCGTTGAGGCATTAGCAGCGGTAACGGTACCCTCAGGATTAAAGACCGGTTTGAGTGAGGGAATCTTGTCGAAGAACACATTTTTATACTCCTCATCAGCATCCATCACCAGTGGGTCGCCTTTTCTCTGGGGGATCTCTATGGGAATGATCTCAGATTTAAAATCCCCATCTTCCGTCGCTTTTGCCGCGCGCTGATAGGATCTGATGGCGTATGCATCCTGCTCCTCGCGGGAGATCTTCATCTCTTTAGCCGTATTATCGGCACAGCTACCCATCGGAAAGCCGTTGTAAACCTCCCATAACCCATCATTCATCAGCCCATCGATCAGCTGACCGTGACCATATTTGTAGCCATATCTTGCCTTTGGAACGTAGTAGGGGATATTGCTCATACTTTCCATTCCACCAGCCACCACCGCATCATTGATGCCCAACATGATAGACTGAGCGCCAAGCATGGCTGCCTTCATTCCCGAGGCACAGACTTTATTGATGGTGGTACAGGGTACATGGGTACCAATGCCAGCACCAATGGCTGCCTGTCGGGCCGGGGCCTGTCCCAGGTTAGCCGATACCACATTCCCCATAAAAACTTCCTGAACTTCTTTGGGGTCAATCTTTTGACGATCCAAGGCACCCTTGATGGCCAGGCTACCCAGCTGAGTGGCAGAAAAGGAGGAGAGTGTGCCACCAAAACTTCCGATAGGAGTGCGTACGATGGATACAATGAATACTTCTTCCATGATCAATGTTGTTTACCAGTCTGGCCTGTTAGGGTCCTGCTGTTTAGTCGGTTTTCTTTTCCGTTGCTGAATATACTGAAATTCGTTGTTTTTCATGGCCTCCAGAATCATCCTGGCTTTTTCTTCTGAAATATTCATCTCCTCCAGCTTTTCTTTGGTGCCAGGTTGCTGGTTTTCCTGCTCTTTGCTGTCTTGCTCTTCTCCTTCCTGCTGTTGCTGCTGCTCTTCTTCTCCCTGTTCACCCTCCTCGTTGTTCTGCTCCTGTTCCTGTTGCTCTTGTTCCTGACTATCCTGTTCAGATTCCTGATTTTGTTTGTCCTGGTTTTGCTTTTGCTGATCCTGGTTCTCTTGATCCTGGTTCTGATCTTGTTGATCCTGGTTTTGATTGTCCTGATTCTGCTGGTTTTGTTCGTTTTGCTGCTGTAAAAGCTTTTTCACAATCTCGTAATTGTATCGCGCTTCACTATTTGCCGGGTTAGCCCGGATGGCAGACTTCAGCATAGACTCCGCTTCGTTTAGCTGGCGATTGTTTTTGGCCATCACGCCAAGTTGTTGATACGCGATAGACCTGATTTCTTTGTTTGGTGAGCGGGTCAGCTGATTGTATGTGCTGGTAGCGCCGGCAGAATCATTGAGATGAAAATAGCTGTGAGCCATGTTTAAATACACTTCGTCCTCATCGATCAGCATACTGTCGGTCAGGATTCTGTATTTTGAAGCTGCCAGCTCATAATTGCCGGCATTATAAGCTGTCTCGGCGGCTTTTTTTGTTTTATTGATCCTGTTGATCTCGATAGGATCGGGGGAAAAAACTAATAAAGTGACAAGGAAGATTGCTTTCATATCCTGATAACCTTCACATTAATGATCAAATCAAGGAGCATAAGGAAAAATGCCGCACTGAGAAAATAAAAGTATTTGTTGGCTTTAGCATCCATGGTTTTGGCATCTCTCAATTCTCCTTCAATATCATTGATCGCACTTATCAAACGGGACACATCGTTTCTTGATTCATTGATCTCAAAATATTTACCTCCCGTGTCAGCTGCAAGCTTTTTCAGCGAGGCATCATTTAGTTGGCTGATCACATCCTCACCGGATCGGTTTTTCTTAAATCCACGTCTTGTCGGGATTTTACTTCCTCTGTCGGTACCCACACCAAGCGTAAATAGCTTTATGCCTGAGCTTTCTACTTCATTTCCTACATCTTCTGTCTCTTCCCCAAAATCTTCCCCATCGCTGATCAGGATGATGATTTTGGAGGTCTGCTTGGCCTGCGACTGTGTCTCATCTGTCAACTTGTTCAAAGCCATCTTCAGTGGTGGCCCAAAATCTGTTCCGGTGCTGGGCACAAGGTCCGTATTGAGTGATTGGATGAAGAGAGTCAACGCATTGTTGTCGTAGGTAAGCGGACATTGCATAAATGCTTCATTGGAAAACATGACCAAACCAATGCGGTCTGAACTGAAAGCCTCTGCAATGTTCTTTAGTTCAAATTTTACTTTCTCAAGCCTGGAAGGTTGAACATCCACGGCATTCATGGATTCTGACAGGTCTACACAAATGAAAATATCTTTTCCGATGGCCTTCACCTCCCGGGTGGTATCCCCAAAAGAAGGTCCGAGCAAGGCAACTATCATAAGGAGAACGTATATACTCCTGAGCAAGAGTTTGAGCACAGATCGTCTAATGGAAGTATTGAGTACATTCCTGATCCTGAGCAGTCTGATAAGGTAAAAAGAATAGAAAAGGATAAATGCCAGGATGGCAATAATTTCAAATACACCTATGTCGTAAGCCCACTTCATTCGGCATCAAAATTAATGAAGCAAGTGAAAAGTGACTATGGTTATAAAACAATTAACGTTTTTTAATGGATAAGTGCGATTTAGACCCATTTGTGGATGTCATGGGCATGGATTCAAGACCCAATTTGTCGCGATCTACCCTTGCGGAGCTAAGTAGATCCTGAAATTTGGGTTCGAAAGGCAGGGTATCCGGATACCTGGCATGCTGTTTAAATTCATCCAAGGAATCTTCAGGATAATTAATGAGCTGTGGTTTTTTAAAAGATTCTATGAGCGCAACCAGTAATCCGGGGCTGGTAGCCATTAGTCCTATGGCTTTTGGAGAATCCGAATGTTTGGAATGGGCAAGTAACCCAACCAGCGTAGGGACCAGGGTCAATCCCGTAATTAATAAGTAAGTCTTAGCCTTTGTGCCCGTTAACTGAGCAGTCATTGTCTCTATGTCATGCACAGGAATTGCAACGAATTGTTGGCGATCAGTATAGAGGATCAACGTGTCATCCAGAAAGACAAGCTCACCGGAGACCGTCATATTTGAGGACTTGCTGATCACTTTGGTATATGCTCCACCGGAAGACTTGCTGTGCCTGGAAGGTTTTTCTAAAGAAATTTCCGTGTACGATTCCTTATGGCATCCTGACAGCAGTGGTAGTATGATAATGAATACAATTATGAAGCGTAATCGATGCATGGTTCCGGTGTTGAAGCCAAAGTATATCAGGTACGCTGATAAGTAGAATTGAATATTGAAACCTGAGTCGGGGAATTATTGAAATTTCCCAATTGGATAAAGCGTGAGAGATCCATTTGCATGAATTACTATAAAATATAGATTAGGCGATACTGATTTGTGAAATACAGGAATTGCGGCGCAATCTAATGATACGTCATTTATCAAATATCGTTTTGCTAAAAGTTTATTTTATTAGTCTGGCTTTCATGAAATCAATAAATCATAAAAAAAGGGCACGGACATAAGCCCGTACCCCGCATATGAAGAGGAGAATTATTACTATTTAAACTCATCTGAATGCAATGTATTGACACGCTTTTTCAGAATAGTGCTGAGTGGATTTGGGTCCAAACTCATTAAAGTCTATGATCTGATCATTTTTTATTAGCAGATGCCTGAGTCTTGACAACTTCTTTGCAGTTTGTAGGTCCATCTTGCTCAATGCCCCATCAATCACATGTGAGTGAAACATTGCTTTGACAGGAATAAACAAATAATCAGACCCTTTATACTGAATCACTCCGGAGTAGCTATGACTGGGCTTGACCAATTTATTCCATGCCAGGTAATATTTACCCTCATAGAAAATGGGCTTCGGACCAACGACCTTATATATACTACCCACTGCAGTCAAAATCATACTATTGTCATCTGAAATAAATCCTTGAATTTCTCGGAATGGATATTGAGCTCTAATGTTTTCCAGACCTTCACATAGATTTTCATACTCTATAAAAGGACTGATTTCATCTGTTTTTGTGGGTTGTACCTGATGTTCAATATTGGGAGGATTCTCTTGGTTGTCCCAAAGTCGAGTTGATATCAGGATATTGGTATATGTACCTGTCCCAATGATTGTCAGAAGAATAAACGATCGATATAAAGTAGACCTTTTCATCTTTTATGGGTATGTCACCTGAACAAAAAACGAAAAATTCTATGTAAAAAGATGATGAATATAATGAAATGATTTAACTTTAATAATGAATTATATTCATACATAAATGGAAATAAGACACCTCCGGTTGATTGAATCTGTTGCTGAAGAGGGTAACCTGACCAAGGCAGTCAGGAAACTGAACGTGTCACCTTCAGCTTTAAGCCATCAGTTGAAAGAAATTGAGCAGGAGCTGGGAGTACAGCTCTTCGACCGTATCAATAAGAAACTGGTTATTACTGATGCTGGCCGTGTCATGTTAAAATCAGCCCAGAAGATATTGACTGAGCTGGAAGTGGCTGAACATGAGCTCACAAGCCTGAGAGATGGAGACATAGGGGAATTGAATATTACAACTGAATGCTACACCTGCTATCATTGGCTTCCCGGTGTGATGAAGACATTTTCAAGACAATTTCCCGGAATCAATGTGAATATACACCCTGATTACACGGCAGATCCCATTCCATACCTATTGGAAGGGAAAGTAGATGGGGTACTTACCAGTGAGGTAATCAAAAACAATGCGATAAAATACAGGGAGATGTTTAGGGATGAATTGGTGGCTGTAGTAGCTCAGGGACATCCATGGGAGGATAAACCGTTTGTGGTTGCCGAGGATTTTGCTGATCAAAATGTACTCATTTATTCCAGACCCCTGGAGTCCGTTTCTTTGTTTAGGCAGGTACTCATTCCAGCCAATGTCACACCAAGAAAGGTCACCGAGATTTTGTTGACGGAAGCGCAGGTAGAGATGGTGAAAACCGGATCCTATGTAAAAGTATTGGCCAAATGGGCGGTGGAACCATATTTGAAAACGCAACCCATTGTTACAGTTCCAGTTACCAAAAACGGCCTGCATCGAACCTGGTATTTTGCCATGTTGAAGAAGGATAATACGGCTCCTTATATTGATAAGTTCATCAAAATCCTGGCCCGGCAAATGAAAAGTGGTTAATCCCCATTCTTAACCCACTAACCCATTAACCCAATTACCCAGAACTCATCTTTCAGCCACCAAACTAAAATCAACCAGAAACCTGTCAGTGGTACAGACCTTCATTTGACGGATTTCAGCTGGATTGAGACGCGGAAGTTTACTGACTAGCTCAATGGCATGCTTTTTACAGGTCAAGGCATCATCTTTAAGGGGTATTGAGTTCCAATCATCTTCAATTTTTGGATTCATAATTTGTCCGGCAGTGTCCACTTCATAAATCACAGTGAAGCGGTTTACGGCAGCTTCAAATGATGGACTCTGAATAATTAAGCTGTCTCGTTTGTTCTTTGGTTCATAGATGATTTCGCAGGGTTCCAGATTCTTTTTTACGAAAGCCTGTGTCTCCTCAAAATCCATCTTATGAGTTGGTGTTGTTTCTACCCTGTCAAAAATTTCATTACACCAGATTTTGCCATACAATTCTTCAGACGGAATTTGACTAATCTGATAAATGTGGTCCTCAACCTTGTCTAGCTTGCTAATTAGTGAAGCAGAAAGTGAAGCCTTCTCCGTCCTTTGACATGGGGTGGTAAATTGTTTGAAATATTTTGGATGCCTGCTGGCAAATAAGATGTAAACGGAATCCACTTCAAAAGGAAAGGCACAACCTGTGATCCTGGAAAGAACCTCTACCGTTTCAGATTTTGTGCCTTTATAACGCTTTATTACTTCAAACCGGGTACTGTACAGATAGTAAACACGCTCACGGTCCGGTCGGATAGTTATCTGTTGCGTTGAAATAACCTTTGCCAGTAATATGGTCTGTGTGACAGCTATCTCCTGTTCCAATAATGGATTTTGACAGTTGCAGGATAGACCTTTATGAAAAGAAACAAGTAATAAGAGCAGGCATATTAACAATGATCTCATGTAGGAAAATGGCTTGAAGGTTAGGTTTACTGCAATAATAAAACATTTTGTAGACGCCAGGAGCGAAGAGATTTTTTTAAATCCATCATCCTAAGGACGCACCGGTAGATGATATTCCTTCGTTCCTGAATAAGCCATATCCTGTAAATGTGATCAGTAAATGTCACCCTGGTAATGAATCCGGTCACAGCGGGATACCTTACTCAGGAGTTTGCCCGATATTGAGTGCGAAAATTTTATCAAAAGGGTAAAATAGATACCTGATGATATCTACCGAAATATCATTAATTTCTATTTTCCCAAATGGTTAAAGTTTTGTCATATATTTAACACATTTAAAATCCAGTATCCTATTGATTTGGATATATTCAACCATATTTTATTAAACCCATGAAGCACCCTTCTTTCCTAAAGAACTTATCGTTTTTCTTCCTAATCATTATTTTGGTTTCCTGTTCAAAAGATGAGCCAGCTAATCCAAAGGTTAGCAAATTAAAGCTTCAGCCGGGATTCAAAGCAGAGCACATTTTCTCTCCATCAGAAATTGATATGGGATCTTGGGTGTCCATGGCATTTGATAATAAAGGCAGGCTGATCACATCCGACCAGTATGGTGCACTCTACAGGCTTGAGATACCTGCCATTGGATCGGATTCGCTTACCCCAAAAATTGAGCGGCTATCCATCAAATCTCCGGACTCAGATTCTGTACTACTTATGGGGCATGCCCAGGGGTTGTTATATGCATTTAATAGTCTATACGTCATGGTCAACAACCGGGTGAGTGAAGAATTTCCTGTAGAAAGTGGACTATACCGATTGCAGGATACTAACAATGATGACCAATACGATAGAATCACTCAACTTAAGCCATTGAAGGGCGACGGAGAGCATGGTCCGCATAGTATCATTCTGAGTCCGGATGGAAAATCTTTATATGTAGTATCAGGAAACCATACTGACGCTCCGGAGATGGATGCTTACAGGCTGCCTTCCAACTGGAAACATGACAACCTGTTTCCCCATCTGACTGATCCTAGAGGCCATGCCAGAACGCGAAAGGAGCCCGGAGGATGGATCGCAAAGACAGACCCGGAAGGAAAGCATTGGGAATTGGTCAGTGCCGGATATCGAAACCCTTATGATATTGCATTCAACAGACAGGGAGATCTTTTCACGTATGACTCTGACATGGAGTGGGACCTTGGCATGCCGTGGTATCGTCCGACCAGAATATGTCATGTGACCAGCGGTAGTGAATTTGGGTGGAGAACCGGAAATGCCAAGTGGTCTGCTGTTTACCCTGATAATTTACCTCCCGTGCTCAACATTGGCCAGGGTTCACCTACGGGTGTTCTGCATGGAAAAGATTCAGATTTCCCGGGGAAATATCAGGATGTCTTGTTCGCTTTTGACTGGAGTTTTGGCATTATCTATGGAATACACCTGAAGCCGAACGGAGCTTCATACATTGGCGAGAAAGAAGAGTTTTTGTCCGGTATTCCATTGCCTCTGACAGATGGTGTATTTGGTCCTGATGGGGCCTTGTATTTCCTGACAGGGGGTAGAAGACTGGATTCGGATCTTTATCGGGTTTATTATGACGGGACAGACACGAAATCGAGTGAAAGTCCGGAAAAGACAGATGCTCAGCAGTTGAGAGTAAAACTTGAGCAGTATCATCAGGGTCCCAACCCTGAAGCCATTGAGTTTGCATGGTCGTATTTAGGTCATGAGGACAGGTTTGTACAGTATGCTGCCAGGATAGCAGTAGAGCATCAGCCAGTCAATCAATATGTAAAAAAAGTACAGAGCGAATCTGACCCTGTGAAAAAGATCCAGGGAAGTCTGGCGGTAGCCAGACAGGGTGACCGATCACATCGGGATGCCCTCCTAAAGGGATTGGTTGATATTGATTTTGAAAAGCTTTCATCAGACGATAAAATCAACCTGGTGAGAACCATCGAAGTGACAATAGCAAGATTTGGAGCCCCATCGGGTGCCCTCAAAGAGCAGGTGGGAAATTATCTGTTTGCTGTATATCCTTCCGAAAATGATGCTTTGGATTTTATCTCGAGTAAGGTACTGGCATACCTCGAAGTACCAGGAACCATCGAGAAGACCCTGGCACTACTTGAGAAGGAAGTGACTTCAGATGCTTCCAGTATGACCGGCACGGCTACTGAGGGCTCTGATCTGATCCTCAGGAATTTACAGTATGGAATGAGCATTGCCAAAACATTGAGTAGTGTACCACCGGCACAGCATACCTACTTTGGTATGACTTTGAGTGATATTGAATCAGGTTGGACTCCAGAGTTGAGGGAGCGCTATTTTAGTTGGTTTGAGAAAATGTTGGGGTATCAGGCAGGTCATAGCTACATTGGCTTTATCAACAATGCAAGGAAACGTGCGCTGGCATATGTTCCCAATGATCAATTTGAATATTACAATGAGCTCTCTGGTAGTGCGCTACTCACCGAGTCAGGAAATGATATTGCCGAAGCCATCCGTCCGGAAGGCCCAGGCAGGAGGTGGCAGACTGAAGATATTGCTCAAGTTGTCGGAGAGACCCTGAAGGGCAGAGATTTCCAAAACGGAAAGAACATGTTCATCGCTGCGAATTGCAAAACCTGCCATACCATAGCGGGTGAAGGTGGCGCCAGTGGTCCGGACCTTACACAACTGGGAACCAGGTTCTCTCCTGAGGATATGCTGAAGGCAATTATAGAGCCTAGTGATGTAATTTCTGATCAATACGCATCATCTATCCTGATCTTGAAAAATGGACAGTCTGTAGTAGGAAGGATTGTGAACGAAGAGGGAAGTACCTACAAGGTATCTCAAAATCCTTTCGCGCCTGATCAGCTGAGAGAAGTACCAAAAGCTGAGGTGGAGCGGATTGAATTGTCGGAAGTTTCGGCGATGCCTCCGGGAACCATCAATGCATTGAATGAGGAAGAGTTGAAAGACCTGATTGCCTATCTGATTTCTGGTGGCAATCCACAAAATGAACTGTATCAATAAGTTAAATAGCAGCCATTCTCAATATTAAAACAACCAACTAACTCAAATGATAAATAAAACCTTTTTCAGTATATTATCACTGATCGTCTTAGTTAGCTTAATAAACTGTTCCCCTGGCAAAAAGGAGGGAAATGAGTCCAAAGCTGCCATGGCTGATGAATATCAATTAATTTTTGATGGGAAAACACTCACTAATTGGAAAGGAGACCCCACCTATTGGAAAGTAGAGGATGGATCCATTGTTGGGTTTACCACAGAAGAAAAGCCCCTTGAAGCCAATACATTTTTGATTTGGGATGGGGGACAACCAGCCGACTTTGAATTGGTTGTTGACTTCAGGATCTCTGAGTCTGGTAACAGTGGAATTCAATATCGCAGTGAGATGGTGGAAGGAGTACCCTTTGGTTTGAAGGGTTACCAGGCTGACATTGACGGTAAGAATAACTACACCGGGCAGAATTATGAGGAAAGAAAAAGAGCTACACTTGCCTACAGGGGGCAGCAGGTAATTGTAAACAGCCAGGAAGATCCTAATGCCGAGGTTAGGGACAATGTAAAGAAAAATGCCTGGCAAAGCACGGAGATCGTCAGTTCATTAGGCGATACAGATGCATTAAAAGCAAAGATCAAATCCCAGGATTGGAATGAATGTAAGCTGATCATCAAAGGTAATCTGCTCCAGCACTATATCAACGGGGTCCTGATGAGTGAGGTCACTGACAACGACACAGTAAACAGAATGTCTGAAGGCTTACTTGGATTCCAGATCCACCGGGGACCACCCATGAAGGTTGAATACAAAAACATCCGGTACAAAGCGCTTTAACAGATGAATAAGATCGGTTTCAACGTGCTTGCCTGGTCTGCTGGTGTCTCCGACGATTTGTTTCCCATCCTGGACAAGTTAAAATCCATCGGATATGATGGGGTGGAATTTTTCATCGGGGATCAGGATGAAAAGGCCTTCCGGAGACTTGGCGACTATACCAGTAGCATCGGGTTAGAAACCACGGCTGTTTTTGTCATGTCTAAAGAGGAAAACCCGATAGACCCTGATCCAAAGGTGAGGGTCAAATCCCTCCACCGAATTCAATGGACCATTGATCGCGCCAATGAGCTGAATGCGAAAGTCCTGTGTGGTCCGTTTCACTCGGCTTTTGCCACCTTTTATCAAAAAGCTCCGGAAGAAAAGGAATATCAATGGAGTGCAGAAGTGCTGCATCAGGCCGGAGATTATGCTTCACAGTTTGGGATTACACTGACTCCTGAGGCGTTGAATCGGTTTGAATGCTACCTGTGCAATACCGCCGAGCAGCTTGCTCACCTGGTAGCATTGACAGGTCATCCCAATGTCCGGGCGATGTACGACACGCATCACGCCAACATTGAGGAAAAGAATATAGCGGAGTCAATTAAAAAGATTGCTCCTTATTTGACCCATTTTCATATCAGTGAGAATGACCGGGGTACCCCGGGCGCAGGACATGTACAGTGGGATGAAACATTTGCCACGCTAGCTGAAGTAGGATATGAAGGATGGCTCACCATTGAAGGATTTACCCGTAACGACCCGGACTTTGCCAATGCCATCAATGTATGGCGGGAATTTGCAGAACCGTGGGAAATGGCTGAAAAGGGGTATCGGTTCATTAAAGAGATGTTGGAAAAGCATTCAAAAAATTGAGATCAATGCACGATATAAGAAATATAAGCACCTGGGTCGACAAAATTGGGAATACAGCCCAGGTGGGAGGTATTGAGACCTCTGTGGTGGACAATGGAGCCGGAAGAAACACGAGGATAGCCTGGATAAATACCGGAACCGGATTGCGCTACAAGGTGGTCATTGATCGTGGAATGGATATCGTGGATGCTTTCTACAATCAACATAGCCTGGCCTGGTTGAGTCATGGTGGGGTGATGTCGCCGGAATCCTATGCTCAGACAGGTTTTGACTGGCTGAAAACATTCAGCGGAGGATTGATGACCACCTGTGGGCTGACCCATGTAGGTGGTCCGGAGCAAGATGAATTTGGGCAGCGCGGACTACATGACCAGGTCAGTAATATCCCTGCCCGTGTGGATTCGGTTATACAGCCTGATCTGATCGCAGGGGATCTGAATATGAGCATCTCGGGTACCATCAGACAAACCCAGGTATTTGGAAACAGGCTTGATTTAAAAAGGAAGATATCCGGAAGTTTGGGTTCGTCGGTCATCAAAGTAGAAGATGAAATCATCAATGCGGGGAATGAACAGATACCACACATGATACTTTATCACCTCAATTTTGGTTGGCCACTGATTGATGAAGGAGCCAGATTACTTTGGAATGGAAACTGTAATTCGCGTGGAGGTGAAATGGATGATCAGCTTTTTGGAAAGGGAAAAGACTTTAAGACCTGTAAACCGCCATTGAAAGAACACAGTGGAACAGGTGAAGCTTGCGGGTTTGTGGATGTAAAACCTGATAAAAATGGAATTGTTCATTGTGGAGTCCATAATGATAAGATAGGCCTGGCCCTGGTCATTAGGTTCAGGAAGGAACAAATGCCCTGGCTCACCAACTGGCAGCATTGGGGAAGGAAAGAATATGTAACTGCACTGGAACCGGGAACCCATCCACCCATTGGCCAAAGTGCAGCAAGAGCAGAGAAATCCCTGATCTTTCTGGAGCCCGGGGAATCCAGAAAATATGACCTGGAACTGGACGTGATGGATGATCCAAAATCAATCGATAAATTGATCTCAGAGATAGAATAAAATTAATAGCAATAAACCCTTAAATAGATATGAGTAAAAAACTTGCAGAAATTGCATTAGATCAGGGCAAAGGAATAGTGAGATTAGCCCCAAACTGGGTGCCCAGATCTTTTTGTGTGCCTGGTAGAAGGATCAAACTTCATCCCGATGACTATTATGTACTGGGAGGGGAACGTGGAGGAATAGATGAGCGTTGGTTTTCTTCCACAACACCTGCACAAAATGGACCTTTGACAGGGAAGAATGAAGGACTGAGTGCCATTGTCGTAAAGGATGGATCCAGGACTTCGGAGGTATTGCTTAGAGATGCGATCAACGAGTTGAAAGGTGCAATTATCGGTGACAGACTGTGGAAGGAATATGAGAGCTGGCCCATGTATTCAAAATTCTTTGACAACATGGGACCTTTGCCGCACCATGTACACCACAATGATGAAGACGCCGCCAAGATTGGTCAAAAAGGCAAACCGGAAGCTTATTATTTCCCGCCACAGGTCAATAACCATGGAGGAGACTTTCCATACACCTTCTTCGGTATTACCCCGGGGACTACCAAAGAACAGATCCTGGAATGCCTCAAGAATTTCACCAAGGGAGACAACAAGATCACCAATTATTCTTCAGCCTTCAGGCTTGAGCCGGGGACCGGATGGGACGTGCCTCCGGGCATGCTGCATGCACCAGGAAGCATGTGTACCTATGAGCCCCAAAAAGCTTCTGACGTATTTGCCATGTATCAGTCGCTGGTGAATGAGGCCATCATTCCTGAGGAGTTGCTATGGAACGGTACACCTAAAGACAGGATTGGTGATTACGAACAGTTGATCGAAGTACTGGACTGGGAACTCAATACCGATCCCAATATGCTGGAGACCCGATTTATGAATCCTGTACCGGTAAGACCTGAAAAGGAGATGGTAGGTTATCGCGAGGTATGGGTGTGTTACCGTTCAGATGCGTTCAGTGCCAAAGAACTTACTATTGAGCCAGGACAGACCGTGACAATTCAGGACAATGCTGCCTATGGAATGATCATGATGCAGGGTCATGGCAAGATGGGTGTATGGGAAGTAGAAACCCCTACCATGATCAGATACGGACAGCATACCAATGATGAGTTTTTTGTGACCGAACAGGCCGCCAGGGAAGGTGTAACCATAACAAACTATTCGGATTGTGATCCTATTGTGATGCTGAAGCATTTCGGGCCTGAAAACCCCGATTTGAACATTGATTTATGATTATATTTAGTAAAATTTATTTTTTAACCACATAAACCCCTTATTGTGAACAATTATCCCAAATTACATAATGCAACCTGGCCCGGAGTCGTAGGAAAGGGGCCAGATTCTGAACCACCAATTGGATTTGATGACATGCTGAAGATGACCGCTGCTGCTGAAGTGGATGGCGTGAAGTTTGACGGTGTTGACCTTGGTTTGTTACCTCCTCATATTGATATTGAGGGCTCCAAAGATGATTTTAAGCGAATTGCTGACCAAATTGCCGGCTACGGACTAAAAGTTGGTAGCCTGGTAGCCCCGATCTGGGGTGGTCCTGCCATGGGAAGCAAAGAAGATCGCAAGACCTTTGTAGACATGGTGCGCAAGTCATGCGAATTTGCCAAAGTCATGCGGGAGCAGGGTGTCCGGAGCTATGGTATCATCCGAATTGATTCTGCTTCCAGCCCCAACGACTGGGCTAAAGATCCGGTAAACAATACCAAATTGATCGCTCAGACTTTTCAGGAAGCCTGTGATGTTGCAGCTGACTACGATGAACGTCTGGCAGCAGAAGGTGAGATCTGCTGGGGCGGTATGCATAGCTGGAAAACCATGGTAGAAACCCTGGAAGCTGTTGATCGACCAAATATGGGCTTTCAGGCAGATATGGCACATACGATGCTGTACTTGCTGGGTTACAATAAGCCGGACGACAGGATATTACCCGAAGATTTCGATTGGAATGACAGAGAGACGCTGTCAGCTGGCTTAAAGAAGATTACCAATGCCCTCAGACCGTGGACCATTGACTTCCACGTAGCGCAAAATGATGGAACAGTCCACGGAACTGGTTCTCATGACAAGACCGGCCGTCATTGTCAGGCCACCGATCCGAATGGCAAGCTGGATGTTGTGAAAGATGCCGGGTATTGGCTGAGAGACGAGCAAGGCAATCTGACCAAAGCATTTCAGCACATCTGCTGGGATGGCTGCATGTTTGACAATTCAGTAATGACACAGCAAAAAACATGGAATGACATCCTGGCCATGCTGATCAAAGTGCGTGAGGCACATGGCTGGAGCTAAAAAACTGATGTTTCAAAGAACGAATAAACAACAATGAGTAAAGAACTTAGAATTGGGTTGATTGGATGCGGTTTTATGGGAAGAACCCACTCCAATGCCTATAACAGACTTCAGAATTTCTTTCCGGAACTTAAAACCAAAGCCGTATTGAAGGCGGCGTGCGCCAGGAACAAAGATTCCGTTGAGGCTTTCGCCAAACAATGGGGCTATGAATCCACAGAGACAGATTGGAAAAAGCTCATCGCGAGAGACGATATCGATGCCGTTGATATATGTACTCCCAACAATACACATGCTGAGATTGCTATGGCTGCTGCTCAGGCAGGCAAAATGATTCTCTGCGAGAAACCATTGTCACGGACGCTGGCTGAGGGAGAGGAGATGGTCAAGGTGATAGAAAAAGCGGGAGTGAAAAATACCGTATGGTATAACTACCGACGTGTGCCGGCTGTTACACTGGCCAAACAGATCATTGACTCCGGTAAGCTCGGAAAGATTTTCCATTACCGGGCAAACTTCTTGCAGGACTGGACCATCAGTCCGGATGTGCCGCAGGGGGGTGCCGGTACCTGGAGACTTGACGTGGGAGCGGCTGGCTCGGGAGTGACAGGTGATCTGCTGGCTCACTGTATTGACACGGCTATGTGGCTCAATGGTGGTATCAAAGATGTTTCTGCCATGACAGAGACTTTTATCAAAGAAAGAGTACATCACGATAGCCGTAAAAAACAAAAGGTAGATATTGATGATGCCTGTATTTTCCATTGTCACTTTGACAATGGCTCACTGGGTCTTTTCGAGTCTACACGATATGCAAGAGGTCATAAAGCACTCTATACTTTAGAGATCAATGGAGAACATGCTTCCATCCGTTGGGATCTTCATGATATGAACAGACTTGAATATTTCGATCATAGAGATGACTCTGTAGTGCGCGGGTGGAGATCTATCCACGTGACGGATGGTGACCAGCCATATATGGATAAGTGGTGGGTGCCTGGTCTGATCATAGGGTATGAACATTCATTTATCCACCAGGCAGCTGATTTTTTCAAATCACTCGAGACGAACAAACCATGTCATCCAACCTTTAAGGATGCTTTGCAAACCCAAAAAGTTTGTGAAATGGTGATCGAATCTGCCAATACCAGAAGCTGGAAAGATACCGGCGTCGAGTGGTGATTTACGAATTAAAACAACTTCAAAAAGCACGTAGTGAGCGCTCCGTGCTTTTTTTGTGGCTTGTCAGGAATTTTTATGTACGTACATTAGTTATGATTGAAATAAATATTTAAACCCTAAACATTTAATCCCCTGGTCTGTGACCAAATAAATCCATGGTCTGTGGCTCACAGACCAGCCAATGGCTCACAGACCAGTCATTTTTTGTTTTGGTTAATATCAAACACAGCTTAAATTAGAGAGCACAATGGAAATAGGCATCAGCACCTTCGTAGAAAACACTCCTGATCCTGAAACAGGTAAAATATTAAGTCCTTATCAGAGGATGCAAAACCTGATGGAAGAGATCGAACTGGCAGACCAGGTAGGCCTGGACGTGTATGCAGTGGGTGAGCATCATCGACCGGATTTTGTGGTTTCTTCTCCCGCGGTGGTACTGGCTGCAGCTGCCGCAAGAACAAAAAATATCAAATTGTCAAGTGCAGTATCCGTGCTTAGCTCGGATGACCCCGTCCGGGTGTTCCAGCAATTTGCCCATGTGGATTTATTATCAGGAGGTCGGGCAGAAATTATGGCCGGTAGAGGTTCTTTTATTGAGTCGTTTCCGCTCTTTGGCAATGACCTGAAAGATTATGATTCGCTTTTTTCTGAAAAGCTTGAATTACTCCTGCAACTCAATAAATCAGAGCGGGTAACCTGGCAAGGTCGTCATAGACCATCGATAAATAACAGAGGAGTTTATCCAAGACCGTATCAAAAGGAATTGCCAATTTGGATTGCAGTTGGAGGGACTCCTGAATCAGTCATCAGAGCAGCAAACAAGGGATTACCTTTAGCCATAGCGATTATAGGTGGCATGCCAGAACAGTTTATTCAGCTGGCAGATCTGTATAAAAGCACTTACCTGTCGGCAGGCCATGCTCCGGAAACAATGCAACTATCTGTACATTCACATGGATTCATTGCAGAAGACTCACGAGAGGCTGCAGATGTTTTCTACGGACCCTATGAGTGGGTAATGAGCAGGATCGGGCAGGAGCGAGGCTGGTCACCTATGACCAGGCAGCAGTATGAGGCCATGAGGTCAAAGAGAGGATCCTTATTGGTAGGAAGCCCTCAGGAAATTATTGAAAAAATATTGATGGAGCAGGAAATGTTTGGACTTTCCCGATTCCTGATGCACCTGAGTGTGGGGACTATGCCTCATGATAAGCTGCTCAAGGCCATCGAGCTCCTGGGGACGGTTGTGGCTCCGGCAGTAAAGAAAGCGGTAAAGGCGACTGCTTGAATTATAACATAGGGAACAAACGGTTCCCTGGTCTGTATCTCACAGACCAGTCATATGTTTTCGTTTTTGCTAGACCTGACGCAGGCGTCTCGCTTGTGCCAGTTTTTATAACCAAACAAGTCCCGCTTTTGGCCAGTTTTTGTATTTTCACTTCCTATATGAAAAAACTAATTGGTTTCAAACAGGCTGCAATGGCTTCCACAATCCTTTTCGGGGCGCTCACCTTGTTTCACTTATCTATTATCATCGGGATTGTCTTTTTTGACTACGCACCGGTTGAGTTTCTATGGGGTGGACAGATGGAAACGAGAGATGAGTTGTTGCGGTTTGAATGGGTTTCGTTAGGCGTAATTCTTATCTGCCTGAATACCGTATTGATCCGGTACGGATGGGTCCAACTGCCGGGAATGCTGAAAACAACCAGAGTGGTTCTTTGGGTGCTTATGGTTTTATTCTTCCTCAATACCCTGGGCAATGTCCTGGCTGAAACTGTCTTTGAAAAATTCTTCGCCCCCGTGACATTGGTGCTTGCTTTGCTTTGTTTGAGGATGGCTATGGAGCCGTTCGATCGTTGATGAGGTAAAAATGAGTGAGTCCGATACGGAACAAACGGACTTAAAACTGTCACTTTCAGGAAAAAGAATCTTTTCGGCTTGCGAGAGCTAACAGGTAGAAAAAAGAAACGGCCATGACCCCTCATGACCGTTAACCCAAATTAACCCAATATGAAAAAAAAACTACTTTGTTCTTAAAGAATGAGATTCAAATCTCGATCATCGCCTAATAGAAAAATTTTCGTTTTTCTTCATGTATATGAGTGCTAACTTAGGGCAGAAAATTTGGCTCACATAATAAATTTCAAAAATTACGAGTAATATCGGGGCCGTATCTAGGTGTAATTACGTAGATAATTATGAAATTTTTAAATATTGGTTCCTGAACGGGTCAAAAACAGGGAAATATTATTCCTCATCAAAATTGTTTGAATCAAGCTTCTTTTCTCCGGGCTTCCAGGTTGTAAAAAGGTAAAGAGATGGTAAAGGTGCTTCCTTTATTAATTTTACTTTCTACATGGATTGTACCTGAATTCGACTGAATAAACTCTTTGCAAATCTTGAGTCCAAGACCGGTGCCCGGTTCATTCAGCGTCCCCTTGGTAGAGTGGTTGTTATCGATGTTAAAAAGTTTGCTTAATACCTCCTGATCGATTCCGATACCATTGTCATTGACACTGATGTTGACATGGTTGTTATGCATGTCTGGCTGACAATTGATATTTATTTTCCCATTTTTATTCACATACTTAATGGCATTGGAGAGAAGGTTTCTTAGGACCGTATCAATCATATTTTGATCTGCCCAGACAAAAATGGATTCGTCTATATTTTTACTGATGACAATGTTTTTTTCTTCAATGTGCTGTCTCAACAGGTTAAGACTTTTATTGACTAGTGCATCTATACTGAGCTGCCGGGGTGCCATTTCAATTTGTTTGGTCTCCGACCTGGACCATTGAAGTAAGTTTTCCAGGAGATTGGACGTCTCCTTGGTGGAGGCTACCAATAAGCGTAACAACTCTTCCTTTTTATCCGAGGGGAGCTCATCATGTTTTTTGTGCAGGATCTCACCAAGGTTTAGCAATCCACCAATTGGACCCTTGAGGTCATGTGCGATGATGGAAAAGAACTTGTCTTTTTTAGCATTGAGCTCTTTCAGCATTTCGTTGTCTGACTCAATTTTTTCATTCTTCTTTTTGATCTGTAGTTCATCCAGGTCCTTCAACATGAGTAGGTAACCCACGCTACCTACGATAAGGTTGAGCGTGGCAAATGTGTAGATCAGTATTTCGCGATGTGTGTCACCCGACAGGTATTTAAATGCCTCGCCGCCCATAATTGCCAATGAAGCTGAGTAGACCCAGGTCAATGAAAAGAGCATGTAGGTCACTGAAACCAAAACCGCAAATTTCGATTTTTTTCTTTTGGTCCAAAGGTTTATAGATGCTAAACCAAAGCAATAGGCTGCAACAGCGTGGGTGAATTGTGCCAGGATGTGATAGGAAAGGTGTAGAAGAGAAAAGCTGAGTAAGACAATCAGAACGGGCGGGAGAAACATTCCCCACATAAAATATTTGTTGAATGACTTATCGAAGGTTGCCAGATTGAACGTCTCAAGTGCGTAGCCCATGATGAGAAAGCTTATGCTGATGTGAAGCAAAACAGTGTTGAGATGTATTGTAAGCAACCCCAATCCAATGACGGCTAAAGTCTGTAGAAACTTACTGATCGTGAATGAAATGAGATGCCAGTCATATTTTCTATTGGCCAACAAATAGTATACAAAGAGAAGTCCGGTGAATGCACTGAGCATTCCGAATAAGAACATGATGGACTTTACATCAAACATCAAAGAAAAGTTAGTTGGACCAAAAAGATTATGAATTTAACTTTATACTATTGGGTGGCTTTGGAGGATATAAATATCGGCAATTATTAGTTAAGAAGAAAGATTAATAAAGGTAGTAGATAGTGGTTGGGTTGGGGTTAAGCTTATTTAATGGAGTAAAACTTGATGGCCAATTGCCTGGCAAAATCAGTGTGCTTGCCCAAAATATTCGACTTTTAGATAAATTGCATTCCTCAATAAAGAATCACAAAAGTTATTCAAATGAAAAAGAGAGCGTTTTTGAAGGCAGCGGGTGCATTAGCCTCTGTTACTTTTTTGCCATCATCAGTTTGGGCCGTGGCTAAAAATGGTAAAATCCGAACTGCACATATTGGAGTAGGAGGTATGGGAGGGGGTGATCTCAGGGTTATTGCTTCCCATGACAGGGTGGAGGTAACGGCTCTGTGTGACGTGGACTCCGTGAACCTAGCTGCTGCGCAAAAAACGCATCCGGGAGCAAAAGCTTACAGAGATTACAGACGGCTTTTTGATGAGGTAGGAAAATCTATCGATGCAGTTATTGTATCTACTCCGGATCATACACATGCGCCTGCTTCGATAAGGGCCATGGAGATGGGCAAGGCTGTTTATTGTCAAAAACCGCTGACTCATCATGTGTCTGAAGCCCGGGCCATGAAAGAAATGGCACAGGCAAACAATCTCGTGACCCAAATGGGCATTCAAAAACATTCGAGCGACCCGTATCTGAGATCGGTAGTCCTGATTCAGCAGGGCCTCATTGGAAAGGTAAGCTGTGTTCGGGCCTGGTCGCCAAAAAACTGGGGCTATGACGGAGCTGCACCGACCGGCAGCGATCCTGTTCCTGAAAACCTGGATTGGAACCTTTGGCTGGGAACAGCCCCTGAGCGAGCATACAAAAAGGATTATTATCATCCTGGTAACTGGAGAAAAATATTAGACTATGGATGTGGAACGCTGGGCGACATGGGGGTTCATATCTTCGATACCCCATATACTGCCTTAGGTTTGACGGTGCCCAAAACGGTCAAGACCAGCTGTCGGGAATTTACCGGATTCGGACACCCTGAAAACAACGTGGTTACCTACGAGTTTCCGGGAACAAAGTATACTACCGACGATTTTAAATGGGTCTGGTATGATGGGCCCGGAGCACCGGACAAGCATGAGGATCTGATCTTGCCAAATAATGACAAATTGCCCAATCAGGGTGCCATTTTTGTGGGCGAAAAAGGAACCTTGGTCCTGCCGCATACTGATTACCCAAAGCTTATTGTGAATGGCAAATACGAAAGAATTGACATGCCTGACATGGACCTGGTCAATCATTATCACCAGTTTATTGATACCTGCCTGGACAAGGATACATGTAGTGCTCCATTCTCCTATGCAGCCAATCTGACAGAAGCGATTTTGCTGGGCGTTGTGGCCAATCGTTTCCCGGACCAGACATTGCACTGGGATGGCGAAAAGGCAAAGTTCAAAGAAAAGGAACCCAATAAGTTTTTAAAACCGGACTACCGCAAGTTCTAGATGCTTGTCTCATTTTAACAAAACAAAACTGGCGCAAGCGTACCGCTTGTGCCATGTTTTTTTACAATAATACCAATTCCTGGGATGACTTGCATGATCCCTTGACACATGTCCCGGCGAAACAAAAACAAACCTTCTACTGTCATTCTGAACGAAGCGAAGAATCTCATTATCGTGAGTAGAATTGATTCTTTTAGCTTCCTTTTATAGACAAAAATTCATTTCGCTTCCCAGTATATTTCTAGACAGCAAAAACAAGATTCATTTACTCACATGCCAATACTCTAACTGTTTATATATCGGATGAATGACCAATGGCAGCGTTACAAATGCAACATTACTTGCAGGGTGGAATTACGGTTGATTTAACTTTTTTATCGAACTCCTACACATTACATGAGTGAGTAGATAATTTTTTAAACCTAAATACTATATTTGCAGTCCTTTACGAATCCATGATAGAGGTTTATTCAGTAATGGATCGGAAATGTGCTGTACAAGAAGCTTACGGTAACACTTATTGATAGAAACTAATATTTCAACTATACCACGGAGAGGTGGGTGAGTGGCTGAAACCATCCGCCGGTTGGCGGATAAACTGCCGTACAAGAAGTGTGCGGTAATAACTTATTGATAGAAACTAAAATTCAACTATACCACGGAGAGGTGGGTGAGTGGCTGAAACCAGCAGTTTGCTAAACTGCCGTACAAGCAATTGTACCGGGGGTTCGAATCCCCCTCTCTCCGCTCTTTGAATTATTTGAAGGAATGAACTGGGGGATGAGAACCCATGGGTTCGAAACCGAAGGTTCACGAAGGGAAGAGGGCATGGAAGTGCGCATGAGTAATCCCCCTCTCTCCGCAGTCATAAGCCGAAGCGGCAGTTGAATAATATAAAAAATTATAATCATTCCTTTGTGGAGTGAATATTACCAGGTCCGCTAGCTCAACTGGATAGAGCAACTGCCTTCTAAGCAGTAGGTTCCGTGTTCGAATCCCGGGCGGATCACTTTGTAAATCAAGCACTTACGTTTTTCGTGGGTGCTTTTTTTATGGAAAGGTATAGTGAGAAGGTATAGTTGAGGCTAATTTATGGCGGTTTTTACGTCTATGTTGAAGAGGCTTTTACCTTTCTCCAGGTCGAGTTTTTTCTTTTTGCTGAGGTAGTGGCGGATGGCTGTCTCTTTCTTGTTGTGAACGCTGAAGCCTTCCTCGCCGATCACATTGATGATGGCATTGATATAGGTATGGCGCAGGTTGTTGAGGGAGAGATCTTTCTCTGAGCCCAGCTGGCGCCAGTAGTGCTTGAATGACCGGCTGACAAAGTTCTTGAGGATGGCGCGGTTTCGGTATTCCGGTACCAGGATGAAATCATTCGGGCCGGCGCCCTTGCTGAGGATGGCCAGGAGCTCGGCGAGCTCGGGATGGACATACACGTAGTTTTTGTTGCCTCTCTCGTTTTTGGCGTTGTTGATCTTGCTGTTGTCGAGGATGATATAGTCATCTTTCCACTGGGACCAGCGCAGGTTTACAATCTGATCGGGACGACCGCCGATGAATACACTCACCAGGATGTAGGTTTTGAGCCATGGACGATAGTGATCTACCGTATGATGGTCCTTTCCCCGGGTGCCTATGCCATTCTCCGGAGTGATCAGGTCCAGGAGGTCTTCGAGCTCCTTCAGCTCAACGAACTGGGGATCTGTGGTTTCCGGCTTGAGGGTGATCCGCTCAAATGGGTTTGCTGTGATGATCTCCAGGGACTGCAGGTACCTGAACCAGTAGAGGCAGGCTTTGAAATGTTTGTTCCAGGTGACCTCTCCTATCTCTCCGCTGTGGTAGCGGTCCTCCAGGTAGCCATAAAAAAGGCCAATCGCCTGGGGGTTTACGGCGCTGATATGGGTGTGGCTGATCTTATATCCATTGTTTCGCAGGCAGTCCAGGAATGACCGGACATATTCCATCGTGTTGCCGATGTACTTTTTGCTCCGGTGCTTCGCCTGGTGTGCCGGCACGAGCTCCGGATCATCCTTCAGGTATTTTTCATACAGACCAGCGCAGGGCAGCAGCATATCGGGGTATTGCCGGACCGGAGCTGATCTGGCAGTGATGATCTCATAGCCGTTGGATTCGTAGCGGGACTTAAATTCCAAATGCAGCTGGAGTACCTGGTTGAGATCCTTCTCGTCCCAGGTGCGTTTTTTGCCTATCCTGCCCAGGAGTGGATTCCACAGCCTGGACTGGTACTTCTGCTCTCCGGATTTGAGCCGGATAAGGTATAGGCCAATTCCTTTAGGTGGTTTTTTCATTGTAGGATGAATAAATATAGGTGTTAATAGGCAGAGAACAAAGGAATGGATATTGTACAATAGGTGCAATCTCCCTCCTACGCCAAGGCTACGGCGGGCAAGGGTTGTACTGAGCTAAGAAGTGGTGTTTTTGACGGTGAGCTGTAACCGCTGAGCTGGCCTGACTGAAGTGGGAAAAATGGTGTAACTGTGTAACCAGACGCTATCTAGTTGATAATAAATAACTTATGTCGATACATTTCGGGTGAATAGAAGTGTACCGCTGACGGGGAAAAGTGTATCCGGAAGATTTGCCGGGCTTATTTACACTTTAAAGTGTAACCAGGCTAAAAAGTGTACCGCAAATGTAACCTGCTAAATCGCTGGATTCTAAATGGTTATATGTTTTGTTACATAGTTACACTTTTTTTCTACTATTTAAACAATCTAAGGATATAAAGGAAACGGTGAGCGGTTTTCGGGCGGGGAATGGGTGAAAAGTGGGTGCGAAAATTGGGTTTTTCTAAGAAATGGGAGGGGCGGAGGGCATGGGGCAAAGGGCAGAGAGGAAAAAATAAGGTGTCCATAGCTGCAGTGCTGGCCAGGGAAGGCGCTGAGAGTACGGTATATGGGTGCTGAGCGGGTGAATGCCTGGAATACGGCAGCTATGGACGGTTTAATTGATGCCTTCGGCACGGTCGTGGCCAGGGTAGGAAGACAAAGCTAACAGCCGCTCAAAATGCATCCTCGTGCCTCGGACGACATTTTAGCTTGGTGTTAGCTTACAGGCATGAGTACTAGTCTAGTACTTCGATGCTATCTTCTACTTCTGGCTCGTAGCTTACGTCTAATCGCTCCAAACTACCTGCCAGTACATTTACATATTTATCAAGTGCTTCCTCTTTTGTTTCTGCTTCTACCTCATAAATCTCAGATAGGTATTTGTAAGTGTCTCGGATCTTAAATTTTTTCATTTCTATTTTATATTCAATCTTTATAATTTTCAAATGAGGTGCCGGTGAGGAAGTCTGGTTCGCGCAAAGACGCAGAGACGCGAAGTGCCTGTGCTTTTTTGGCTTCTACAATGCTCTCCAGCTCCCGGATGGAGATGTATTCATGATCGATGATGGTGACTCCGAAGTCGCGGATAAGCTTCTCTTTGGCGCCTTTGTAGGTCTTGACGCCGAGCTCGGCCTGGAGGACTTTGGATTTGATCGATATGACTGGGAGGACCGACATTTTTAGTAGGCAGTAGGCAGTAAGCAGTAAGCAGTAGGCAGTAAGCAGTGAGCAGTGAGCAGGAGCTGCTGGTACTTCTCGATGGCGTCTTTATGCTTCTGCAGGAGGACTGTGTAGCGGGGATCGTTGATCGCGTGGTTGTGGGCTTCGCTCACCAGGTACTTCACGGCTTGCTGGTTGGCTTCGAGGCGCTTTTGGATGGTGGATCTGTTCATTTTTCAGTGGCTTTGCTGCCCGCCTTCGCTGAAGCTACGGCGGACGCGGTAATATCAAAATCGACTTTCTCGAGGTAGATGTGGCCGGCGGATATCGCTGTGGCCAGCCAGTTGGGGTCTGTGTCGGCGGTGATGGTTTGCTGGATGAGCAACCCCCCGCCCTCCGGGCACCCCCCTTGGAAGGGGGGATTACCTTCCAAGTACAATACGTAATAGACAAGGCCTATCCTCCGGGCTCCGACCTTGCGTCCTTCCTGGTACCGGAAGTGCTCGAGGGTGGGTACCTGGTGGAAGGATTTTTTGAAAACGGATATGGTAGCCGGGGCGCTCATCTCAGAACTTCATCGTTTTTACAAGCTCTATCTCCGTCTTGGCCAGGTCTATAATGGTGTGGACCTCTTTATTGATGGCCTGGGCCTGGGGGATGTAATCGGATCCCTTTTCTCCCTGCAGCTTTTTGATGTTGTCCAGGACTATCTCTTTGGCTTCTGAGAGGACATTGCCGCCGATCCTGAAGGAATACTCCTGATCCGGGACGGAGACAGCGTTGCTATTGGTTTGCCTGGCTGGCAGTGATGCCTCCTGCTTTGGCGCAGGTTTGGGGCCGTCCGTTTCCTTGATGGTGTTGATCCAGCTATTGAGCTCGCTATGTGAATAGAAGTCGATGAATGAGTTGTCGTCGCCTACGACTGTGATCCGGAAGTTTTTAGGATCTTCGTTTACATGAAAGTTGGCGATTCGGATCTTTCGCTTTTCGCCTTCTTCATCCCATTTGAACTCTCTTCTTACTCTCTCCTGGAGACGCTGAATGATTTGTTGATTTTCCATTTATTGTACGATTTAAGATTAATTGATTGCGTTTAAGATCTATCAGCTCCTGTGGCAGCAGCTTTCGTAGTTCCGGATTCTTTGGTGTGAGCATGCCCCTGATATAAGCATCGCTCAAATGGAGGGATCCGCTGTTTCTCTCCATATTTTTCATGTTCGATACCATCTCAAGGTTTTCTATGCTGCAGTTGAGGGTGTCTCCATCTTTATGGGTGATGTTCATACCATCCGGGATGGGCCCGTAATTCAAAAACCAGGTGATGTGAGCGAGTGTGTCATAGATACCAAAGAACCTGCCTCCGGACCATTTGATCATTACCATTGGCTTTCCCTTATAGTATCTCCAGATAGCTGTATCTCCTTGTTTGCGGCCATGGGTTTTCCATCTCTTCACTACACTTGCATATCTACCCTGGGCTGCATTCCTTTTCCGGATTTTTTCGACCACTGGTTTTTCCCTCTCGAGGTGGAGGTAAACTCTTTTCTTCCGGATATGCTTCTCAGTCCACTTCTTCTTCTTAGGCCAGAGGGCTTCAAAAATTTCGGCCATCTCCACGTCGCCCATAATGTCATAATAGGCTAACAGGAAATCCACCTGGTCTTTGGTCCAGTATTCCATCTCCATTCGCTTCAATCCCAGCTCATAGCACTTCTCCCTGACTTTTGTGAGTTTTAGCCCCAGTGCAGCAGCCAGTTCGCGATTGGTCATTTTAGGATGATTGTTTACGAGGAAGCTGGTCATTTCATCAGTCCAGACAATAGCACCGTATTTGGTCCGGCCGGTTGCAGGGAAAATGTGGTCCTTTGGCGGGAGTAGGTTTTCGTCTCTCAGAAACTGTGATACCCGGTGCGCCGGGACATTTAGCTCCTGGGCGATATCACAGGCCATCTTTTTAAGCCTTTGGGATTTGATGTATGTGACCTGATCCGGTGTGAGCTTCCTGTTTGCCATTCGTTAAAATTCATTTCTATTCGTTTCCTGATCCGCAGAGGTAGCTCCTGCAGGCAGGCCTTTGCTGTCGATGTAGATCATCTCTATGGTTTTACCCAGCTCGCTTTTGCTGATGATCCGGTTCTTTTTGGCGCCATTGCCATTGTTGCACTTCGCTTCCGGGTTGAGGACAAACTCATGGTAGCTGCACCAGGCCTTGATCCGGGCGGTGAAGGTGTTCATGGTTGGCTTGGTGGAATTCGATTTGTCGATGTAATCCTTGAAGGCGTCGTCCTTGGATACTTCCCGGTCGAGCTTGCTGGTGTCTGACTCTCCATCGCCGAGGAAATAGAAGTCTGCCCAGTTCATAAATCCTTCCGTGGCCAGGGCTCTGAGGTTTCGCTTGCGCACATTGCCCATCGGCGGGTTGATCTTGCTGTGGGCCAGGTAGAACTTGACGCACTGGGCCATGAAGTTGATGAAGCGGTTCCACTCTTCATCGTCGAAATCGTCGAACAGGCGCTGGCCGATATCGGTTAGCGGTGTCCTGGTCTCGCGGTATTCTCCGGACTCATTCTCATGGTAGTAGTCGGAAAATACGGTGTAGAGCACCCGGCGCTGGGTGGACTCGTCGTTCTTGCGCAGGGTGTGGTTGGTGCTGAAGCCGAATTTGGGTGACTTTTCGTAAGGGATCTTAGTGGACTTGGTTCCTTTGGGGTTTACCTCCGTGTGGCCGGTGATGGCGTTGTAGAAGAAATCGAAGTCGAAATACTGATCGGCATCGTCTACCAGGACGTAGTCGGTATGCTCGGTGATGTTCTCAAAGACGTGCGGGTTCTGGGTGAGCTTTTTATTCTTACCGTTGAGGTATTCCCATTTCATGAAGTGTGTGGGTGACTGCATGAAGAGGGACTTTCCTGTGCCTCCGAAGCTTTCGCCGGTGGAGCTCTCGCGGTTGTCCATGGTAAAGACGGCCCACTGCCTGGAGCTGTCTTTGTAGCGGTGCATGAGGTAGCCCAGGGCGTAGATCTTGTTGATCAGGTGCATCTTTTGCTCGTAGATCTCATCTTCGTCGAGGTTGGGCCCATCGATGGCGAATTTGTATTTCTCGCGGTATGCGATGGCCTCTTCTTCGGGCATATCGTCGAGCTGGACCTCGAGCTCTTTGCGCCAGTGGATGCGGGATACCTGGATGAGATAATTTAGGTAGAGGCAGGAAACCCCCTCCGTCCGCCGGCTGGCGGACACCTCCCCCCCAGGGGAGGAGACCCCCCGCTCATTGCCAGGGAATAGTTCTATGTCTAGTTCCTTGTGGCCGTCGTGGTCGTGCTCGGTGACCTTAAAGAAGTCGGGGAGCTGCTTTACTTTGCGGGTGATGACTTTTTCGGCCCAGACGACGTTGGTGTATTCGTCGGTTTTGGATTCGGTGATCTCGTCTTTGGTGATCTTCCAGACTTTGTCTTCGAAAAAGAGCAGCTGGTGGTTGGGGCCATTGTCTTTAAAGTCGAGATCGCGGGGGATGTAGCTCTCTTCCGGATAGGAAAGCCCGCCCAGGCTGGCTTCGCTCATGTAGGGCGTGGTATTGACCAGGTTGAGCACGTCTACGCCCTCTTTGCGCTGCCGGAGGAAATTCTTGACTTCCTTTTTGATCCTGGCCAGGACCTCGATCTCCGATACGATGTGGTTTTCAATACGAATGAAAATGTCTTTGTCGGCCTTGATGGGGAAGTGGTAGATCCCGGACAGGTTGAGGAAGTAAAAGAAGTACTCCGGATTGAACTTGAGCCGGGGATATTCTTTCTCTCCCTTGCTGATCATCTGGATGTCCCAGAAGCGGGCATGCATGGCGGTGTAGATCAGGCCTTTGAATTCGCGGCGGACCCGGTCCTTGTTCCAGCGCTTCACAAAGTCGGTTACATCTTTACACTTGTTTCCCCGGAAATCGCGAAAGTTCTGAAGTTGTTTAGGGAGCCAGATGGTTTTCAGATCCAGGTACTTCAGGGACTGTTTCACGCCGTGCTTTACGCCGGTGGCATCCAGATCCGGGACCTGGTAAAGGTGATCGGTCATGTTCATGAGCTCAGCGTAGACCTTTCCGGAGAGGGTCTGGCTTTCGCTGTTGAGCCAGATCACGTAGTAGTCTTTGTCCAGGGAAAACACATTAAGTGCGTCCCGATCGCCCATACAGAGGAATATCTGTGGAATCTTGTAGGGCGCTGGTTGTTTCTCCGGAGGTAGATCACCATATTCATTTTCCCAGGCGTCTATGCCCTGCTGGTATATTTTTCGGATGTAGTCAAGACCAAAAACATACTCCTTTGGCCGGGTGCCGGCATAGCTGAAGCGAAAGGCTTTGTCCGGAGAGAGTGGCTGGTAGATCTTTTTGAACTCTCCCTCATCGATCATGAAGATGGGGTAGTCCTCCCGGGAGCTGATGCAGACATCTTCCCGGTCTTTGATACGGTGGTAGGCCTTGAGCGGGTAGAAGTTGAGCGCCAGGCAGTCCTCCGGAGTGACGAACGGGCCGAGGACCTCGAGCTCGAGCTCGGAAAAGAGTGGCTTGTCGGCTTCGTCCTTCCGGATCTCCGGGATGAACGTGCCATCAATCAGTCCTTTGTCGGCTGGTTTTTTGCTGATATCGGCTTTTGCGGATCTGTTGGTATGGCCTTCGATCTTGAGGTTCCATTTGTTGACAATAAACTCCAGGGCATCTTTAAACTGGCTGCAGCCTTTCTCTTCCTTGCGGACGACCTCGATGGCATTGCGGGGGGTGGCGTCTTCACCGAAGTCGGTCACAACCCAGACACCCGAATCTGTGAGGGTACACCTGGCTGAAGCAGTTTTTTCGGGATGGGCTTTGAAGTGGGATTTTTTCTTGTCTACTACGTCCTGGGCTTGTGGGTAGTAGTATAGGATCACGTCGAGCCCGCCGTTGGTTTGGGCGAGGACGTCAGAGGCTTTGATTCGGTAGTTGGATTCGTCGTACATTTTATAGAATACAGGAGACAGGAGTCAGGATACAGCCCACCTACGCTAAAGCTTCGGTGGGTAAAAGCAGAGGCAGGAGGCAGTGCTAAGGGGGTATTGAATAATCCACGTGTGTGTGGGGAAACTGCTTGTACTTGCTATTAAAAAGAGCCTCAGATATAGAAACCAGCCTCATTCCGCAATTGGCGCATGAGGTAACTTCTTTAGGGCAATTCAATGCTACTTCCTCACAGGTTGGATTGATGCATACTTTTATCATGCTGCACCCTCCTTCCAGAATTCATCATCATCCCAATCATCGTCAAGATCCTCGGTGTCATCGATGTCAGGGTATCCGCAGGCGTAGCACTTGCTTTCCTCGATTTCGTCGGCGCCCCATACGGCGGAGCAGTTTGGGCAGTCGATTAATGGTTCAGTCATTGGGGACCTCCTTCCTTCGCCAAGGCTTCGGAAGGCGAAGCCTTTCTATGAGCTTTTACTCTGCACTTTGTGGAACAGAATCGAGCCTTTTTGTTTTTTGGGATAAACGTGGTCCCACACTGGTCACATTCCTGCTCGTGTTGTAACGATTGATCTTTTACAATCGTAACGTCCTGATCATGGGGGGCAATGAATCGTTCATAGTCCTCAATACTTTTAAATTCAAAGCATCTGAAAAGTGAATCAATAATCTCCGGGCCAGGATCAGATTCGTATATACGCTTGACCTCGCACTCGACACATGTCATTCCTGGAATAGGATGAACGTGCATTTCAGCTGGGCATAAATACATGTTCATGACTGACCTCCTTTCAATTCCTGAATGTTGGCATATAGTTTAAGGAGATAACCTTGCAACTCCGGATGATTATTGATTCTGGTTGCGCACTTTTCTGAGCATGCAACAATCAATATTTCCGGATCCAGTGGATGTTCAGCTGTTAACAGAATTGGTTTTTCTGATCCGCAACTATTACAAGAAGCATAAGGGACGTTTCCCTGGGCTGGATGAAACTTGAGGATGCTCATAATGGACCTCCTTCATCATTGAGGATAAAATCAAGCTGGCCGGGGCTGATGTCTACATTGAACCATCTCTGCCTGCCAGTGACCGGAAATGGTTTCACGAGCTGAAGAACATCTTCGTAAATGTGACTGTAGAGTGAGGGTCGGTATTTCACGAATGCTTTCTCTTCGTCGGCTTTGATCATGGGCCTGCAGTCTACCAGGTTGCCAAATGCAATGGCATGGCCATCGGGCAGGGTGATGTCACCTTTCAATTCATCTATTATCCTCAGGAGTCCGTCCTGTCCTCCGGAGATCTCCTGGATGACATCGATGGTATAAGCTCTTTTGGATGTGCAGATCAGTACCGGTCCTCTGTATTCGGTATTCCAAACACGGGTTTCGATCTTACCGTGAAGCATGAGAGATCCATAGGGTTGGCGCCAGGATAGTGCTTTCATGATTGGACCTCCTTTCTAATTGTAACTCCCAATTGCTCAGCTGCCTCTACGACCGAAAGTCCTCCAAAATTCACTCGGCTGTTTATTTCTGCTATTAGATTGAAAGGATCTCTGCCAAGCTTAGTTTCAAATAATTCATACAACAGGTCCATGATTAATTCCTGTCTCGATTCATCTTCATTTCTGCAGGCATCCAATAGAACACCTTCTATTTCTGAAACTGTGATCTGTACCCTCATACTGCAGCCTCCATCCTTAAAGCCCTGAGATTACGTGGATCTGTGAAATGCCAACTGCCAATTTCTTCTTTCGTTTTCGGAGCTCCCCAGGTGCCTTTTCCTGTAGCTGAAATTTTAGTATGGGTGCTGTCGTATTTCAGGTACCCCAGGAGCACCATGCGGCAGATCACAGCCAGGGAGAAGGACTCTGTGGTGTGGCTCATCATGCGCATCATCTCCACAGCGTGATCGAGCTCCAGCTCGAGCTCGGCGAAATTGACGATATGATGGCCGTAGTACAGGATCTTGCGATCGAGCTCATAGAGAAACTCTCTGTCTGTCATGAGCTTTCGGTTTACTGGTTTTTTCATTGTATGTGTGATTTATGGTTCCTTAAATAAGATTAACATTCACTCCAAGCTCTTCAGAAAGCTCTCTTTTGTATTGTTTGAGCTTAAACTGCAGGGAATCCAGGTATTGCTCCAGAAATTCTTCTTCGGTGAATACGCCTTTTTTGACCAATAGCATTGAGAGTGCTTCGCCATGGGCAATGGCATTGTCTACCCCTACACGGATGTGCTTGAGTTTATGATCAATAGGCAGGTTTTTTTCTTCTGTCTCGTACTTGAATTTTATTCCAGTCTGAATTCCATGAAGTGTCTGGAAGATCTCTTGCTGAAGTTGTTGCTTAGACTTGCTCATTGGCTTTTGTGGTTTTGGTTTGACTTTGCTAATGGATGCTTTTGGCCGAGGCAATTTGCTTTATGGGCGTTGACGCTTCGGGGGGAGGGGAAAACCTCCCGGCAATGCGGGCATGTATGCTGCCGGATGAATGCCTGAAGCTCCCTCTCTTTTGCAAAGGTTCTGCTGAATGATTCTTCCATTAAGCTCAGCTCTTGCTTGGCGCAGCTCACTTGCTGCTCAATGGTGCTCAGGTCGTGCTCCAGGTTGCGGGACTTCCACTTGCGGTCGAAGAGGTGTGCGAATCCGTAGTCCATGGAGGCGATGACAAGGGAGATGAAAAGGCTGAAGAGTAAACGGTCAAAATCTTCGATTCCGAAAAAATTGTTCAAGAACCCCCCATCTCCGCCTGAGGCGGAGCCACCCCCCTCATGAGGGGGAAACCCCACCGCACCGGGTAGGTTCCAGAAGAACAGGTTGATGGTCAGAGCCACCACGAAGAGAATTAGCTTATTGCCTGTGAAAAGACTTTTTGAATTAACCATGAATAACAGTGTGGTAACTACCATCACTGAGCTGATGAGGCCTGAAGCTATGGTCCGGGTGCTATCGTCGGTAATTGGTAGCCATATATTGAACAAAGTGTGGAATTCAAAAAAGCGATATCCCATAAATGGAACCATGACCAGGATAACGATGGCCATGGAGGTGATGAAAGTGGCGCTGTCGTCGAAGAAGGTGTAGAAACCAGAACCCCCCTGCCCCCCCTTGGAAGGAGGGATTCTTTCTAAGTCAATTTTCTTTTGGTTGGTCATATATCTCGGGAGCCCCAGTTTGAAGGTGGAAGGAACAAGGAGGTAAGGAACAAGGTGCAAGGAGCAAGGAGCTTTCCGATCGCAATGAATACTGATAAGATGATGGCGGCGGAGCCGTAGACCAGTATGGCGATGAGCCAGAAGAATTTCTCTATTACGACCATGAGTTTGCATTTAGGATGATACATACCCAGATCAGGATAGTGAGGATGAGCATGACTACTGCGTAGGGCACCGGGTTGAGGTCTTTGATCTCGTCTTTCATAGTGATCTGGTGTTTTTGATTTGGGACTGGATCTGATCGATCTGGTGGTTGATGCGTTCGGACTTGTCTCTGAGGGTTTCGATGTCCACGGATTGGTGGGTGATCTTGCCCAGGAGCTGCC
The DNA here is from genome assembly GCA_965228595.1 of Cyclobacteriaceae bacterium. GTDB lineage: Bacteria > Bacteroidota > Bacteroidia > Cytophagales > Cyclobacteriaceae > UBA7330. Next base: position 4,932,570 of record OZ245828.1, read on the forward strand.
GGCTGATCTTGAGCTGCTCTGCCTGCAGTATCCTCAGCTCGCGCTGCAGGCGACATACGGATTTGAGTTCTAGGATCATGGTGTGGCTATATGGTCCTGGGTGATACTCCGTGGGGAGGATAGACCCCCTCCGCCTTCGGCACCTCCCCGAGGGGAGGACATACCCGAGAGGTGCTCGAGGTAGGACTTTGATGCGATGTGGTTGCAGTGGTCCATGAGGTCGATGAAGTGTAGGCGCTCGGCTTTGTGGCCTCCGGAGGCTGAGGGCAGAATACCATAGAGGTGATCGATGTGGTTTTTGACCTCGAGGCAGTGGCGCCAGTAGCTCCAGTCGCGGATGAACTCGAACTTCTTGAGGATGCTGATGCAGGTGGCCTGCTTATTGAGGTAGTGGGATACTTTGCCGCGGAGCTCTTCTATCCTGGCATCGGTTTCACTGCCGTCGCCCATCCATGGGGAGAGCTCGGCGATCTGAGCGCGCAACTTCCGGATGACCAGGTCGTAGGCTTTGCGACGCTGACGGAGGAAGTTTTTGACTGTGGTGGAGAGTTCTTGTTTGGTGCTGTATTTCATGGTAAACGTGGTTAAAGGTTTAAAATCACCCCCCGGCCTTCGGCCACCCCCCTTGAGGGGGGACAGGGTCCGGGGTGCATTACCTAGTAGATCTTTTCGACGATGTAGCCCTGATTGAGCAGTGCTGATCGGATCTCAGTGAAGAGCTTTCCTTCTCGAGCCAGGGCTCGGGCTTCGGGTGTGGAACCGGATAGGATCTGGCCACATGAGATCTCGAGGGTGAAGAACCCCCCGGAACCTGATGGTCCAGGTGGTGAGAAACCCCCTCCGTCCGCCAGCTGGCGGACACCTCCCCGAGGGGAGGAGAGCCCACCCGCAGGGCTTTCGATGTAGTAAAGTCCGGTTTGGTGTGTATCATGGTTTTGCATTTTGGTTTGGATTGGGAAGTAGTTCAATCGGGGCTACGATATAGAACCCACCTTCGCCGCTGGCTTCGGTGGACAATGTAGGATGGTCCGGCCGGGAGAGTTTGTGCGCTAATCGTTCCGCAACGCTCCACGCATTTCTCCCGGCATAGAGGACCAAACCTTCTCTGCCTGTATGATCTTCCCCCCTACGCCAAGGCTTCGGGGGATATGTATTTTTTTTAGAGTATGGACCACCGGGCCGGGACCCTCTTAACCTCCCCGGCCCTGATGGTGATCCGTTATCACCGCCTATTGTGATGGATTTGATATTTTTAGCTGCAGTGCTCACGCGGATTTGGCGTTTTGGATGGAGCTGAGGTACTTACCGTGGGCGAAGGCCTGCAGGGAACCGTCTTTCAGGGAGGCTTCCACAAAGTCATTGAGGATGGTGCCCATGGATATGATCTGGCGGTTGCCATCCTTTACGTTTTTGTACAGGCGCGGGGCGTTTACTTCGCGCAGGAGCCGGTCTAGTGAGTCTCTGGTGTGTTCTGTAGTCCTGGTACGCAGGTAGCAGTCTTTTCTCATAATAGTTTTAGTTGTGATTCTTTGATGATTTGTTCGTCCAGGGCAGAGAGTGCCTTGGGGATCTTCTTTTTCTCGGCCTCCAGCTCCTGCAGCTCCTGGAACTCCGGAGTGGCTTCCAGTACGGATTTGAGCTCGGAGATGCGGTGCTCTTTGTGGGAGCGCTCTACCAGCAGCTCTGTGCGCCGGGTGATGGCCCCGTGGAAGTAGTGGAAAAGAACATGATAGCATTCTTTCTGATAAGCTACCAGCTCAGGACTGGAGCTGCGGATCCGGAAGATCCATCCGTAGATGAATTCTTCAGGAAGGGAGACCATTTTTCGGAGCTTCCCATCTTCGGCAACCATCGTCTGATCAGACGATAGTTGATGCAATATTTCATCTCTTAAAAGTGCTTTGTGCTGAGCTTTGTAATCGACCCCAAGTGCCTCACAAATTGGCTTAATAGCGATCCAGTATTTACCATCCACGGCGAGGAAGTAAATGGTCTTGCCGTTGAACTCGAGAAATTTCTTTGATTGATTTTGCATGGTTTCTTTCGATTTATGGCAACATGATTTTCATGATCTCCTTCTTTTTGGCCTCCAGCTCCCGGTATAGCTGCTTGCGCTCATGTCCCAGGTTGATGAGCTCGGTGAGCACCTCAGGGTTTTGACTGTGGCCATGCAGCACATTCTTGACAGTATTGGGGTGTACGTCGATGCCTTTGGCTGTAAGCCGCTCTACTACCTGCTTGCGGTAGTCTTTGGGTAAGATGGCTTTGAGCTGGGCCTGTAATTCCTGGTTTATAAACATTGGTATTGTTATTGATTGATTAAATCAGTTACTTAGTTGTCTGTAATTGTTATTAATGCAATAATCGTAAATGGATTTACGAATTGCAAGAAAACCTTAAATTAATTTAAGAATAGTGCGCCAACTTTCTGAAATCCTATTAGAAAAACTTAATCATGAAGTGAAAAGCAAGGCAGCTTTAGGAAGACTTCTTGGGGTTTCTGGCCCTGCAATTCTTCAATATATACAAGGCAGAATGCCGTCATTTGATATTGCTATCAAATGGAAGCAGGCGTTTGATGAAAATCTTATCGATCTGATCTTTGAAGAGCCTCATATGAATATGGTGGCTGAGCCACAAGAGAAGTATATGAGCCTAAAGGAGGAGCTGGACGAGTGCCGGAAGGATCTGATCAACTGCATGAAGGCGAAAGACAGATTGAATGAGGAGAATGACCGGCTAAAAAAATTTAGGGATGCAGGGGAAGAATTGAAGAAGTGACGAAATAGTAAATAATTAAAAATGAAAGACAAAAATACAGCAGGAGTATTGGCACTTTTTCTAGGAGGAATTGGTGTTCATAGATTTTACCTTGGCCAAACCGGAATAGGTATTGCTTATCTGGTTTTTTTCTGGACATTCATTCCCGCGATAATAGCAGTGATTGATGCTATAATCTTTTGGACCATAGACAAAGATAAGTTTGATAAAAAATACAACCAGGGCAAACTTAATAAGCAAAAAGATTCTTTAATGGACGATCTGCAGCATGCGCATGATTCCAGGAACTTTGCTGAAGTGATTCATTTGATGGAGAATCGAGAGTTGACAGAGGCAAATCTTTGTTATGTGTATGCCAATGCACTGATGAGTTCCGGCCAAACTGAAAAGGGCAAATCAGTTTTCAAAAAGGCCTTCTACCTGGGTGATAAAAACATGACCAGAAAAGTATATGGCCTTTCCCTATATAACAATGGACATTATGAGGATGCCATTGAAATACTTCAGGAGATAGAAAAAGAATGGCTTGCTGATGAATTTAAATTCGATGACGGGTATGATATAGTAGAAACACTGGCTTCCGCATTCATTGAGTTGAATAAACATAAACTTGCCATCGAAACGCTAAAAGGTGCTCCCCTTGGTAAAAAGAATATCACGGATGGCCTGAATAAAATATTTATCCTGCTAGCAGAATGTTATGAGCATGAAGGAGATGTGAAAAATGCCATTAAATTCTACAATAAATCTTTGGCGTATAAGTATGATGGGGATATTGAACAACGGGCAGGGAAATTAGTTGATGCTTAAAGAAATGGTAACTAATTCGGAGGGCGAGCAGTAGAAGCCCACATCGGGAGTTACCCTACCGTGACAGCTTAAACTGTCGTGCGCTCCCTCCTCGTTAGCCCGATCGTGAGGGTAAAGTTAGCTTTAATTTATAAATTCAGATTCCTTTCTCCCTACTATTTACCTACCAAAGTGAGCTGCAGTAGGTGGGAGGATGGAGCGGGAGGTGGCTTTCTCGAGGTGCTTGAAGCCATGATACAACCGGTAGTCGTAGGCATCTGTGGAGTGGGTGGAGTGCTCGGGCTTCACTCTGCTGGAGGGATGCTCGGAGCGCTTGTCTTTTTTCCAGTCTCTCATGCCGGCATTCTCCAGGGAGATCCGGAGGTTTTTGCACTTTTCGGCATTGTGGCTGATGGACGGCAACGCCGGGTGATCTCCCTTGTGCATGAGCATGATGAGGTTGTGCCGGTCCAGGTGGCCTACATCGCCGATCTTCTGCCTGATGACCCTGAACTTGTTTTTCTCCAGGATACGGGCAAACTGCTCGAAGTACTTCAGCTTGGCGTTGGCTTCTTTTTTGTCTCCGGACTTGTCGCCCCACTGGTAGACGGTCCGGTTTTTCTGATACTGATAGTACTCGCAAAACTTCACGGCCAGGTCGTCGATGATCTCGGGATGCTTCACGAACATATGGTTGATGAATCGGACCTCGTTGCTGGCCGGATGGTACTGATCGATGGTGATGGTATTGAATGCGCCCCAGTCGTGGGAGATATTGATGGGGAGATCCGGATCGCAGTCGGCATCCCACCGGGAGTCCGGCGTGGTGATGGTGGCTCCCTTCTCCGGATTGATGTTGAAGCCCAGGTTGTCGATGTAGTCGTAGTCGTATTTGGGAGCGTAAAAATGATGATCGGTGAGTGAGGGATAGAAAAGCGATGAGGGCCGCTTGATGCGCTTATTCATGCACTCGATGGCAAAGGCGATCTTGCTCATGGAGCTCCTCCAGTCGCGGATGGTCTCTTCGCCCAGGATCTCTACATTGTGGTAGCTGGTGCCCTCGATGTAGAAATACTTGTTCGGAGCGAGTTTGGCTTTTTCTTCCATCTCGAGGATCCACTCACCCGGCAGGGAGCCGTAGGGCATGGAGCTGGTGAACTCCTGGTTGCGGTGGTGTGGCTTATCCTTGAGCCTGATGTCTGAGCCTCTCACTGTGGGCACAATGACCTGCTGGTACATTTCCTGATCCAGGAGGAGCGCTTCATCGGATATGTTGTAATCCCGAGATCCACCCCTGAGCAGCTGGGGCCGGTCCATAGAGCCCATGACCAGGGCATGGCCACACCAGAAGCTGATCACGTTTTCGTAGCGCTGTGGCGGCTGATATGGCCTTTCGAAATATGAGGGTGGTTTGACACCGATCACATAATGGATGTCCTGGTAGTAGCCCATCTTCTCCCAGGCGTTGATCATGGGGAGCAGTGTATTGGTGAGGATGTTGGTGAATGCTGCACCCAGGAAACCACCAATCGCCCGGGGCATGTATTCGATCTTCTGGGAAACGCTGAGTCCGTTGCCAAAAGACTTGCCACCTCCCCTGCCTACGATCATGGCTTTGAATCTTTGAGGTGCTCCAAGGAAGAGCTGGGAGACTGGATTTAGATAAAATGGTTTTTTCTCAGGCTTCATGGTACGTCTTCCCAGTCTACGTCTTCGGCTTCGAACTCTGCCTGGCGCTGGTTGAGCTCCTCGAGCTGCTTTTGCAGGGTGGCCTGGTCGGCACTGATCACGATGGTGTGTGGTTTGAGTTTCGTAGGATCAATGCGTTTCTGCCCGGTATCCTTGGGCATGAGTTCCTGGATCCGGCGGCCAAAGAGCTGGATGTATCCGAGCTTCTTTTTGTCCTTTGCTTCTTTGAGTGCTTCGCGGTAGGTTTCCATCAGGGAGATCCGGACAAACTCCCAGTCGGTCTCCAGGACTTTCTTATAGAGGAGCTCGGCACATTTGATGTCTTCGTAGGCCGTGCGGGTGGTTACCCCGAAGTGAGCAGCGATGAAATTGGCGATATCCTCTTTCTTTTCCCACTCATTGAGCTGTGAGTAGGCCATCTCCCAGCGCTTCCGGATCGTTTCCACATGAGCAGGGAGCTGGACACGGTCCTCGCCTTTGGTGTAGTATAGCTGGATCATCTCGAAGGAGGTGAGGTTTTTGAGGGAGATGAGGGCGCGTCGCTTAACCCCCCGACCTACGGCCACCCCCCTTGAAAGGGGGGAATTAGTGCTGGTTTTATTTTCACTCATAAGGCTTGGAGTTTTTCATTGACGGATTGTTCTTCGGTGTCGAGGGCGGCCAGCTGGAGTTGCCATTGCTGGAGCTTTGCGACTGAACCCCCCTCCGTCCGCCGGCTGGCGGACACCTCCCCCCCGGGGGAGGACAGCCCGCCCGCGGTTTTGACTTTCTGCATGGCTTCGGCGGATTCGATCTTTTTGCGGAGTTTGTGGCGGCGGTTCTGGAGGGAGCGTTTGAGGAGTTTGAGTTCGGCTATGCGGGCAGGGTCTGAACCCCCCGACTCCGACGAGTCGGAGTCACCCCCCTTGGAAGGGGGGACCACCCCCCCGCTGTCGATCTGTCTGTAGACAGTTGAAGCTTCTTTGGTGAGGGCATCTATCTGATCGTAGAGTTTGCTGAGCTGGGCTTTGGCTTCGGGGTCCTGGATGCGGGTGCCTACGATCTTGCCTTCACGCTGGAACCGGGCTACGAGGGGAGCGATGGAGGAGCTGAGGGTTTCGCGTTCGGATTTGATGGCGGTGATTTCTTGCCATAATGAGTCGTGGGCTGATGGTAGAGGGTCTGGAGCAGAGTGGGAACCCCCCGGTATCGCCTGAGGCGATACCACCCCCCTTGAAAGGGGGGAATCCCCCCCGCGAGGTTCTTGGACAGGCTTTTCTGTAGGGATGGCTTTGTTGTCCGGAGCTTCATCCTCATTCCAAATCACCCGGGTTTTGGGTTTGGGGGGATTGCGGTCTACGGGTTTGCCGGAGATGGTTACAACTATCATGAGGCAAAAATGTGGGTGGAGATCGCCGGAGGGTAGGACGTGGTTTTTTTAGAGGTTATAGAGGTTAGAAGTTAGAAGTTAGAGGTTAGAGGTTAGAGGTTAGAGGTTAGAGGTTAGAGGTTAGAGGTTAGAGGTTAGAGGTTAGAGGTTAGAGGTTAGAGGTTAGAGGGGCAAAATCCGCCTTCGCCAAGGCTACGGCGGGCAAAGAAAAAACCCTGGATCGGTCAATCCAGGGTTCGGATACACATTACAATAAAAAATGGAAACTACTACTAAATGCTTATTTCCTTAAACTGATCAGTTCCATCTCTGATTCTGGATGAAGCCGCAGTTTGTGAAAATGAATCTGGAGGTGGACGGGCATAAGTGCTTTGTTCCAATCCCTGTGATGCGATGTGCGCATCTACCATCAATAATGAGCTTACCAGGTAACCGCCTTTCACTAAGGGTAAGTTACTCGATATCAGTGAGTATTTCATCACCTCCAGCTCATACTTGACAGGATCGAGATCCAAGCAAAATGCCTCAACCACCTGGCTATTGTCGGGAACATACACATCGCCCGTGAGGTTTATCTCCGGAGCTGTAAGGCAGTACACGGCTACCAGTATTCCAATGAGGAATGCTGAAAGCAGGCTGATAATTGAACGCATAGTCTTTAAGTTTTTCATTTCTTTCTCTCCACGGATTTGATCACTTCATATTCATTGTGTGGATTGGTGTTTTCGATGTCGGTGCGGAGCTTCCACTTCTCGAACCAACGGGGGAGAAACCATTTGGCTTCCTTATACATGCTGGTGACTGTGACCAGGGTATCGTAGGAGGTGTAGTCCAGCTCTACGCTATCGGGATACAGCACGCCGAAGGCTTCGGTCCAGGGATCTCTGAATACGAAGTACTCGGTATGCAGGGTGTCAATACTGAGCTGACGGTCCCTGTAGATGATGGTATCCTTCAGGACTGTTTTGATTTTGGTGTTGGAGCGCATGGAGCCCTGTACCAGGTGAGCGATGCGCTTGTCTTTGAGCTGCAGGGAATCCCGGAGCATCCTGATCAGGGAGCTGTCGGCATCGATGATGCTGCTCATCTCCTGCCTGGTGACAATGAGCTGACGGTTTTTGTCCTGGATGATCGAGGCAAAATTGTCGCGGGAGCGGTGGAATTCGGATTTGTAGTGCTGGAAAAAATTGAACAGCACACCACATGCGATGGATAAAACTAAGATTGATCCTATGAGGATTCGCGTGATCATTTCGCCGCCTGGTCCTGCTTTCTGAATTTTTCCATTCCGGAGATACCGAGTGAAGTGGCTACAAATACCAGGAATGTGACCAGGGTATCGAAATCCATTCCCTTCCAGGCGTATACGATGAGCGTAAACACCAGGACAGTAAAGGCAGCAACCCTCTTGCTGGAGGGCTCGCCTTTATCTGATAGTACGCTTGCAATGAATTTCATCATGATTTTCCTGATTTTTTGTCAGAGTCACCCTCCGGCCGTTGGCCACCTCCCTCGAGGGAGGACAGGTCCTTCGCTGAAGTTTCCGCCTTCGCTGAAGCTTCGGTGGACGAAGCCTTAGCCTTCAGGTATGGAAAACCCTCTTCTACCAGTTGCTTAGCTTTCGCCAGGGAGATGGTATTGAGGTCGATCTTGATGTGCTTGCGCCAGTGAGACTTTCTGCGGGCGTTTTCGCCGGAGATCTCAAAGTGTTTGGCTACATCATCGGGTAGCGTGATGGACTTATGCGTGTTTTTCGTGATTTCAGTGCTCATAATCTCAAATTAAGTTGCGTCGTCCAAATCAATTGCTCCTTCATAGTACAGCGCCTCATGAGGAGCCTCAGACTTGGCCTGGTAGGTCGTTCCTCGTTTGTCGGCTGATGCTGCACCTGTGGTGCCTACGATACTCTCGGTATAGGCCGGCATCTCGAAGCTTACGGCTCCATTGATGACAGATACGCCTAATAACCTGTAATTACCATCGGTGTCTTTGCCGATGTAAAGACCAGGTGTATTGAGCACCTGCTTATTGTGAGCCACCACTGCTTTTTCACCTCCGGGGAAGTTGAATTCACAGATATTCTCAAAGCTCTTGCCATCCCGCTCGCCGACTGAATTTGAGTCTATCTTGCCGGTACCCCGGGTGTGATAGATCTGGATCCACTTTTTGTTGGTTACAAGCACAATATCGCCGGTGATGGTCACACCATCCGCGTCCAGGGCAGGGATTGTTGAAACATCTACATCGTCAAGCGGACAAAAGAGGACCTCTGCAATGAGTCCTCCCATGTTTTGCTTGCCCTGTGTCCAAACTAAATCTTCAAATGCCATTGGTTACCTCCTTATTTAGCTTTTTTCTTACCTACTTCTACCAGTATCGGTGATTTGCGCTCGATTAGCCTGGCGATGACCTCAGCGTATCGATCCGGATTGTCCAGGATCTCTCTGGCTGTCAATTCACCTTTGCCGGGGATATTGAACTTATTCACCTTGAACACAAACCGGGCTTTGCGCTTTTTGCCGTCCTCTTCCACGGTGACCTCCAGATTCTTATCTCCATTGATGGAGCGGAGCCGGGCTGCGTTCGGATCTTTGGCTGTGAGCTCAGAAAGCTCGAGCTTTTCTTTGAGGGCGGCGTGTTCAGCTACCAGCTTCTCGATCTCGCCAGCGCTTTCACGCAAAGCCGCCAAGGCGCTAAGCTCTGCGTTTGCCTGGTCAAGCAATTCAGTCTTGGTTTTGTGAGCATCCTGCTCATCTTTCAGAAATCTCTCCAATTCATGGATTTTAGCTGTTGCTTCAGCTCCGGAAGTTTGCTGAGCTTCCAGGGTACTTTCAAGCTCCTGAATCTTAACTATCAACTCTTCTTTCTCATCCCTTGCTGCAACTAAGGCAACAAATACAAGTTCGAAAAGCTCTGTGAGAGCAGCTACATCAAGAGATTCGTTCTCTAATTGCGCCTGGATAGCTGACTGCAGCTCCTCCAGGGTTTTAAATTGTTTCTTAGCCATCTTATACTACAGTTAAGGTTTGAGAACTAACTCCGGTACCATATGGAGTGGTCACTGATACGGTTTTCGCGCCTGCGGTCTCAGCTGGTGAAACGCAGGTGATCTTCCTGTCATTGACGACTACGACTGAAGTACAGGCGGAATCATCGAGCAGCACTGCAGTAGCACCGGTGAAATCGAGTCCCTCGATGGTGAGGTCCTGGCCTCCAGCCTGAAGCGGAGATCCGGACAATGCAGTGAATGTAGGCGTACCGTCATCCAGGTCATTGGTGAACAGGATCTCAGGGAGTGGGAATCCGACCCCTTTCCAGAAGTCAGTAAACAGCTTCACGAGACGGTCTACATTTTCAATCCTCAGATTTCTGATGTTAGACTCTTTCTTGATTAGCCTGATGGCATTCTCAGGAGTGGTACACCACACAGCATCGGATCCATTGTGAGAAGCTAATCCCGCCAACCGGATGTTGGTATCTTTGATCCGGAGATCTGTACCACTGAAATCCATGTCTTTACCATAGAGCTCACGAATACCTCGCGCGTATCTACGGGCAAGGTCTTCATTACAAGCCAGGATCATGGGCACTTTCCAGTATCGCTTATCAATACCATCAGCAAACTCTTCGAATTGCTGCACCAGGGCAGCATTGTCAGTTGCTTCCCAGGCTCCTATAGAAATAGGTGTAGTACTGCCGGCCAAGACTGCAGCATTACGCTGCTTTCTCAGTCCGTCCATGGACTGCCATGCGAATCCGGCCACATCGGTGACAGGCTCTTCTCTTTTGCCCCAGAATACGGTTTGCATCTCGAACTCTTCCTGCATCTTGGGGATGATGTGCTGCTCTACCAGGTACCGAACCAAAGGCCAGGCCTTGCGGTCCAGGTTGTTATCAGCCAGGAAACCCAACCAGCTTTCCTCGATGTCGTCCGGATACAGCTCGAAATCTACCTTCATTTTGAAGAGCAGGATCTCGATCGGAGTGAAGGTAGGATCTCCTTTCGGGGTCCATCCTTTCTGGAATGGCTGCAATAGTTCGCTTACAAGCGCTTTGGAAGCTCTCCACCTGGTTTCTTCTGTTACCCGGGTAGCGAGCATCTCTTCTGTCATCGACTTTCGGTACAGAAGACTCAGCACCCTGGTAAGGTTCTGACCGTTGTTGAGGTAGTACGCCCCAAATTCGGTGATAATATCGGTAATGGTAATCATTGCTTAGGTTTTTGAGTTTTGACTTCAGTTTCTTTGCCCTGGAACATCGGGTTGGAGTCCAACTCTTTGTTGTGAGGCAGGTTGTCGATGGCTTCCTGGTTAGGATCTCCCTGCTGGGCGTCTTCCTCCTGGGTAGTATCGGGCTGCTCCTCGATGGGGTCAGCATCAAGTTTGGCAGTGAGATCTGCGATCTCCTGGTCCTTTTTCTTGTTGTCAGACTTCAGCTCACCGATCAGCTCGGTGTTAGCCTGAGCCTGCTCTTTGAGCAGGGCGTTTTCACTTTCCAGCTTTATCAGCTTCTCCTCAGCTGATGCCAGCGCATTTTGTTCATCGGCGGACAAGGTCTCATTTGTCTTCTGGGAGAAGCCGAGAAATTGAAGAATTTTCATATTTGTGTTTTGGTTTGAAGTTTTTGGTTTATCAGAGTCACCCCCCTGTCCCAATGCTACCGCTTGGGACTTCCCCCCTTCCGAGGGGGGAGAGCCAGCCGCACCTGCAGCTAATTCTGAAACTTTATTGATAGCATCTTTGAAGGTGCCGATGGCATCTATGAGGCCCAGGTCAATGGCTTTTTGGGCTTTGTACATGCGGCCGTCGGTGATATTTTCGGGGTCTCCGTCCTGGTCCATGCCTGGGGAGACAAGTATGCGTTTGCCTGCTTTGCCGGTAGTGACTTTCAGGCCTCTGCCTTTGCCTACGCTGCTTACAAAATCGTTGGTGAGCTGCCGGAGCTCTTCTATCAGCTCTGCCCGGGCTTCTTCCGGCATTTCTTCAAAAGGGTTGATGAGGGCTTTGTTTACAGACTGAGGAGCCCGGATGACTTCGACAGAGCCTATTTCCTTGGCGATGTACGCGGACCAGTTTTGATGGATATACAATGTGCCGATCGATCCAAACTCAGTTGGATTGTTGGCATTGGCAATGATGTAGCTGGTCTGGGAAGCGATCCACATGGCCGCGCTGGCCACTGTAGTGTCTCCAAAGGTCACGATCGGCTTTTCGGAATCAGCGATGACTTTGGCCAGCTCCGGAGTGCCGTCTGCAGTGCCTCCGGGAGAGTCGAGCTCGAGCACCATGCCGGCAATGTTTTCGGCGTCATTCATTCGCTGGATCATGGCTTCATAATCCCGCATGCCGTAGCTGCACAGGTCTCCACGCTTGGTTAGCGATCCTACTATCGGCAGAATGGCTACGGTGTGTTTGGCGTCTGAGGTGGTGGTGAGCAATCCGGATTCGCGGTCATAGTTCACCTTCATACCCATCCTCACGCCCATCTCGGCGGCCAGCTGCTCATCGATCTTTGGCTGCTTATTGATGAGCGGCTCCAGGGACTGTCCGGCATTGAGCCTGGCGATCACGAGTGGTGCCACTCTATCGAGGAATGATTTTTCCAGCGCCCAGGCCTTATAAGTGAGGATATCCAACATTGCGATACCAAAAGTATCGGGGGCCAGTGAGGTGTGTTAGGACGTGAGAAAAAGGGCTATAGGTGGTAACTGAGCGGGTATTCAGCTAATGCCTTGCCAGCCATCCGGTATTGTTGATCACTGCAAAAGTGAAAAAGCTGTTGAGTATGAAAAGAGTGATATTGGTTAGTATTGGATGCTTATCTATAATCCGATCGAGGGAATACAAGGCAGCGGACACATAGAGCAGTTTGACGCCGGACAATAATAGCGGGTGATTGTTGTGTCGGAACAGCGGGTTTTTCTCCATGGCTCCATGCTCAAGCCCCTGGATGGTAGTGAGCAGATCCACGGCGTTCATAGAGATGAATACACCCTGCTGCAACTTGTACACACCAGCCATATTATTGTCTTGACTAAATGCATCTTGACAAAATACTGTCAAGATGGTAGATATCAATATGACAAATAAGGCTTTCATTTGATGATATATGTTAAGTAAACCCTATGTGTCGTTGTTTGGCTTTCCTGTCCAGTGAGCAAATCGGTTATCTCAACCCTATCATTCGTTGTGTCTATGATCGCTCCTACATAATCATCTAGGTCTACTAAATTTGATGCTACTGGTAATGATAATTCTAGCTCACAATTATCTGAAAGCGAACAGCATTCGGTTTCTCCCGGGCCTGCAGGATTTCCGCAATCTGATGCATAAGTAATCTCAACGCTAAATAAAGCCTCTACAACATCCCCTGTACGTTTATAAAATGTCTGGTTTGCCGTTGCGCTTGTGATGTCTGGTTCAGATCCATCATTAATGAGTGTCAATGTAGGGGTGAATGTGCTCCCCACTAAATTCCCGGCTGTAATATCTCCAGTGGTGGTTAAGTTATTGTCTTGATAATCCCAGTTACCATCTGAATCAAGTTCGGCTAATAATGGATTTGATCCTCCAGATCCTCCACCCTTAAAGGTTACTGAGCCAGCAGAAGCACCAGGATATGATTGAGTATTTGCAAAGTTGATTTCTATGCTACTTGGGGTAGTTACTGAGCTTGCTCCATAAAGGCGAATACTTGCGCCATGATCTACACCAGATGACCCTCCGCCATTGTATATAGTGCTTGCTGCATCTGATCCAGATGTTATATGGCCTGATGCAATTTTCACTCCTGTGCTTAACTGTAAAACACTCCCATCAAAATTAAGATTAGTCTCTGATACAGCTCCACCAGACCCGTCAGATGTTAGCAGATTGTTATTTGTGCCGGTAGGTAACCCCCCAGATGCACTCAGCGTCCCACTCGTCAAACTCAAACCACTTCCTACAGTGATATCCCTGACCACGTTCCCGGCTGTGAGCCCGGCCAGCTTGGTTCCGGTACCGCCGGATAGCGTGCCTACAGTGATGGTACCGGATGAGTTGATGTTAGTCGCAGCGAGCGTGCCGCTTACATTCATATTGAAGTCACCGGCGCCTGCATTGGCCACACTCAGCGTGTGATTATATGCAGAGTTGGTACCGATGGTGAGTGTGGGCCCAGCATCCAGGGCATTTGTCCGGAAGGTATGCGTCTGATCATCCTGGCCGGAGGTGATATCCGTGAGGGTGAGCTGAGCATTGGTGTTCCCATCTTTCGTCTTTGATGTCACCCCGGAGGCTTCTATCGGCCGCTGAGCAAAGAGCGCCCCCCAAAGGAAGATGGTAAGGATGAAGAAGAATGGCTTGAGGACCCCCCGGCCTACAGCCACCCCCCTTGAAAGGGGGGATTTGGTGCTAAGTTTAGTTTCTTGTATCATGATTAATTTGGGTTTTGATTTTTATTTGAATTTCCATTTGGCACCATCCCAGAGGGCTTCGCCTCCTATGTCGGCGCCTATCTCCCAGGGATCCGCATATTCGATGGGGTCCGTTCCGTTGCCATCGAAGGATACTGGTGTGTTAGTCTCTGAAAAAAACCGGATGGGCTTACCGACTATCTCGAATCTACCCACCGGTAATACAGCACTGACGGCTTCGCCAGCCTGGAATATGTAAGTGCACGGCGGATCTACCATGTTCACCGCATTGTCCGCAGTCTTAATCAGCGGACCATTTATGATGTCTTTCCAGTCGCCTGCAGCTGCCTCGGTCTGGATATTGGTGCTTTCATAGGGTCTGGTGGCATTCTCCAGCTTATAGATGGTGTCGGCATAGAATACCAGGACCAGTCCATCGCCAAAGAGACCGGGAGACCAGTCTTCCATATTCTTGCCCTGGCTCACCTCTATCCACCAGGTGTCTTCTGTGATCTCAGGATCCTGTGGTGGTTGATTGTTGAGGTTGCCGTCCAGCTTCGACTTCCATATGCGGTTATTGTCTTCGGCGTATTTGGTGGTAGTGGTATTGTAAGTGGTGCCGGGATCCCATTCATCGATGGTGTTGGTATTGCCGGAGGCAAAGTCTACTATGGCATTGCCCACGGTGCGGAGATCTGCACTACTTACCAGGTTCGATCCGACTTTGGACCATAATGATGTGATGAGCGCTTTTAGTTCGCTTGTTGTCATGTGCCTACTATTTCAAAGTCAAAATCAAAATCTGTGGTGAAGTCCAGGATCACACCTGGTGCCAGGCTGGCCACTACTACTCCATTCACCCTCACTATGGCCGGAGCTGGTCCTGATGGTGCTACATCAAGGACCTGATCGTAGAAGAATTCATTGTCCGGGCCTTCGCAGTAGAATTCACACTCATAGGCATTCAGGTCCGAGAACTTTCCTCCGGAGTCTCGATCGTATCTGAATAGCGCCGGATGATCCAGGGATCCGAGTATCTTTTGCTGGCCGTTGGAGTCGGTAAACAGGATGATGAACTCATCGTCTTCGGCGAGGGACAGCATTTGGCGAATGCCTGGTCTGTCTTTGGCGATAAGGAATGGCAGGTTGTTTTCGCGGGAGATCCCCTCACTGCTTTTCCTTCCCTTGCTGGCCATCCGTCCGGACTGGCTGGCAACTACCCATTCGCGGAACCCTTTGCCGGCATTGAACACAATGTCTTCATAGATGGTGTCTCCGGAGGGATCAGCCAGATAGGATATATCTGACTTCCTGGCCACTTTGATGTTGACCAGGCTTCCAAGGTTTTCGCCAGTGAACCTGGTGATAATATCGAGATAGTCGCTCATGTATGATGTGAAGTTGGGGAAGAGCGATGAGGTAGGTTAGGACGTGATTTAGCAGAATACAGAATACAGAATACAGGAGTCAGTAGAAACCACTGAAATCTGGCTGTTTTATACAAAAAAAAGTCTCAATCAAGGGGGTGAGACAGTAGCGTCCGTAAATAGTGACGTGAGCGTCCCTAAATTTTACATTTATACGGGGATGACCTGTCTTTTCTTCTTGTATTCACCAAATCGCAGCCACAGACGCCGGAAGTTGTCCGTAGAGTAGTCGTTTTCGGTGATCCCGTACTTGCTTTTGAATGTACGGACGGCTTCGGAGTTATTGATCCCGGCATGTTCCTGGGCAATCACCCATTGATAGAACGACTCTTTGAACACTTTGTCGAATTCGTTACTGAATCGTATCAGTATCGGGTTGATCAGCGTGTGCTTGGAGAGTGAGGCTGTGAGGATGAAAGAGATCTGATCCGTGTATCGCTCGGTACCGGAATACTCATCCCTGGAGGTTTTCTTCTTACGCTTGCTTTTGATCGTAGCTGTGATCGCTACATACATCGATGTGTGGATGTATCTCTCCAGGTCGATCTCCCGTTGGTCAGGGATCTCGTAGAAGCGATAAATGAATTTTTTGAGATGGGGATATACCGGAAAGGTAATCACCTTACAGTTGGACTTACTCGGATGGATGTCAATATGCATGTATGATCATTGATCGGGTTTCGAACATTCTAAAAAATGGCCATCCGTCGGCAAAAACGGACAGCCTGATCATACAGGCATCGGCAAATTGAGCTTTTTGGTACGCATTTAGAATCACCTTTTTTGCGGCAAAATGCTCATCTCAAATATAGAACAAAAACCTCGTCCTAAAAATTGATATTTTCCTTAATGAATTTTGATGTATGGCAAACATTCCCGAAGCGACCAGGCTAAAGCTCCAGAGCCTTGCAAACAGGTATGCAGGCATCCTCAGATCCAGGGTAATTGCAGCCCTGCAGAGATACAACGCCACGGGATCCCTGATCGATAGCATCGAAGTGACGGTGGTACCAGGCGTCGGCGACTATGGGCCCCAGATCAAAATGACCTATGAAGATCACGGGGATTTCCTGACCAAAAAGAAGATGCTGTTTGTGAAGCTGCCACCGATCGAGGACATGGAAGCCTGGATGCAGGCCCGGAATATCAATACTAATAAGATCCCCGGATACAATGAAGGGAGTATTCCCGCGATATCAGAGGATACAAAGAGAGAGCGTATCGCCTGGGCCATCTCCATGGATAAGAGGCTCAACGATACCTGGAAGCGAAAGGACTGGAAGCGAAAACCGATAAGCACATTGCTGAAGGAGCTGAATGTGGAGATCATCTCAGCCTATCGCCAGGATGTAGAAAAAGAACTTGCCTCATATATTTCAAATACCAATCAAAATTAACTAATGGCACAAGAAGCGAATATTGTAATCCGATTAAGTGATGGAAAAGCAGCCGGGCAGACCCTGAAGGAGCTCAGGCAAGATGCCAATCGGCTTACTAAGGAAGTAAACAACCTGAAGCCAGGTACAGAGGCCTTTGTCAAAAAGTCTGCAGACCTCCAGAAGGTATCCGGAAGGATGAAGGACGTAAGAGGCCAGATCAATGGTGTGACTGGGGCCAATAACATGGCTGTTGAGAGCTTCCTCCAGTATGTGCCTTTTGGTCCACAGCTGGGCATGCTGGCCAGAAGTTTCAATACTGTGACTGGATCCACCAAGACATTTGGGCTGGCTCTGAAGGCAATACCGATTCTGGCATTGATTGGTGTGATCGCTACGCTGGTGAATTGGTTTATGCAGAGCCAGGAGGCGATGGATGCATTGACCTCAGTAACCAGACCCGTAGTAGCCATTTTTCAGCGGTTGATTGGAGTAGGTCAGCAATTGATGTCCGGAGTTTTTGGAAAGCTGAAGGAAGCGATCAATGATCCGATAGGAGCGCTCAAGGAATTAGGCCAGGTACTCCTGGATAATGTGATCAATCGGTTCAAGGCGTTTGGAGTTGCCGGCAGAGCAATCATGAAGATCCTCGATGGTGAATTCAAGGAAGGATTCAAGGAATTGGGCAATAGTGTCATCCAATTCAATACAGGAATCACGGACGCGATCGATAAGATGGCCGATGCGGGCGAAACAATGGTTGGATGGGCTAAAGAAGGAATTGAGGTTGGTACCAGATTGGATGAGCTTCAAAAATCAATCGAAAGGACAGAGATTAATCTTACTACTGCTCGAGCCAGGTTAAATAAGGCCTACCAGGAGGGGAAAGAAGCCGCACAGGATTTAAGCCTGTCTGAAGCCGAGCGATTAAAAGGTGCAAGAGAGGCTCAGGACGCTCAAAACAAGTTGCTGGATATGGAGCAACATTTTCTTGATTTAAAAATCGAGAAAATGAAGATAGAGCACGGCCTGAATGACACCAGCCGTGCTGATGAGCTGGAGCTGGCCAAACTGGAGGCAGAACGTACTGAGTTTGCCGCCAATGCCGCCAGGAGAAGGGCAAGCGCAAAGGCCCTGGAGAATACAGTTGTTAAGCAGATCGCTGCTGAACAAAAGAAAATGGATGATGAAGAAAGGAAAAGGGAGGAAAAACGTCTCGAGGAGCTTGAGCAGAAAAGACTCGAGGATCTTGAAAAAGAGACTGAATTCAGACGAAGTATTGAGGACCTCACACTTGCCATCATGGATGAAGGCCTGGAGAAAGAGCTCGCCAAAATGGATCTCGAAACTCAGCGGAAGATTGAGAAGCTCACAGGTACAGAAACGCAAATCGCTGAGCAGAAGAAATTACTACTTGAAAAGCAAGGAAAAGAAGAGGAGGCCATTAAACAGAAGTATAGGGACCAAGATGTCCAAAAGGAAGAGGAAAGACAAGAAGCCATCCAAGAGGTTATACAAATGGGTGTTGAGGCTTTCAATGATAGCGTGGATAGTACAATTGCATTACTAGCGAAGGATGAAGAATCCAGGAAGAGAAACGCCCGTTTGATCAAGGCCATTGAGAAAGGCCGTATAGCCATAAATCTGATCGCAGAGATACAGAACATCTGGAAGTGGGCCAATGCAAGCCCCTTGAATGCCCTTCTCCCTGGAGCCGCTCAGGTCATCGCTGTAGGTAAGACAATAGCTGCAGGCCTGAGAGCTAAGGGAGCTATTCAGAAAATTAATACCGCAAAACTTGGTATGGGTGGAATACTACGAGGACCACGCCACTCGGGGGGTGGTATCCCTGGCTACATAAGATCATCAGGCAGACCTATCGAGATGGAAGATCATGAAATAATCCTTACCAGAAATGTGGGGCTAAGTCCTATGGGCAGAGCAATGGCAAGCCAGTTGAATGAAGCTTTTGGTGGAAAGAAGTTTGCCTTAGGAGGTCCAGTCAATCCATTCACCTCAGCATCAAGCACAGGTACCAGGGGATCTACAACATTCTCAGCTGCAGATCAGACCAATGCACAGCGAGAAACTGAAGGCCTTCGTGATGAGATCCGGATGCTACGTAGAGACATGAATGCCTGGCAGCGTGAGCTCAAGGTTATAAACAATCTACAGGAAACTAAGGAAGGCCTCGCTGTTTTAAATCAGCTGGAGGAAGGCTCATCTATTTAGCAGATCATCCATTCATATTTCCTAAAATTTTTCAAGTTGGCGATCACCGATTCGTTAAGGCGCACGGGAATCACGAGCGTGACAAATTCACTTGAAAGTTAAGTCGAGCAGGAAAAGACTCTACTAATCAAAAAGTTGAAGCTTTAGAAATTTCAAATCATACCTTGTAGAGGGCTACTCTGACTGGTTTAATGCCCTCCATAGTGATGGTTTCCTCTGTAGATACCAGGATATAGTCGATTCCATCGATTCTAAACTTGCTTTCCCAATTGAGTTTGGTGAGCTCTCTCATGCCCATCTGAATAGTGCCTGGTATAAATCTCCTTGTGAGGTACCAGTTGAGCCAGAACTTCCACCTTGCAGCGTATATATCAGCAAACAGGTAGCCTTCAGCTGGAGCTGACACGGCTATGTTTCTGTCGATGGCATTGGTGTCTGCGATGGTGCCACCTTCGAAGAGCAGTCTGAGTCCAGGACTGGAGTTGATGTCCTGATGGACCATGTCCAAATCGGTTTGCTCCTCAGTCTCTTCGTGCAGGGATCCACAATTGGTTTCGATGGTGATCTCTTCCGCGGATCCAAACAGATACTTGTCTGTAGGCGCTAATAAATCGGAGCTGCTCTGATTGCTTTTCAATGCTACTCCATCAACGCCCTTTTGCTCCGGATTGTCAATGTCATATGTGAGGGCTGTGATGTCCTGGAAAGTCTTAGCAACCAGAATGGGATCCCTGTGCTGCAGTCTGAGCGTTTTGGCATTCTCATTCACATAGATCCCCAGGTTGAAACGAGTCTGCAGCGCCTTGAGGAAGTCTGAGATGGTGATGTTTGGTACCAGATCCCGGAGGTTGAATGACTTTTTCGTGAACAGAAACTTCTCATCTCCTGCCATGTCTGCAGAGAAGGACAAATTTTCTGTGGAGTCAATGAGCGCTTCATCATAGTAGCTGGTGGCAATGAAGTCTCCCTCGAGGGTCAGCCCCAGATAGGTAGCAATACTGGTGAGCAGATGACTCAACTTGACATAGGGCTGAATGGAATTCTTATTGCCTGGTGTGAAAAAGTCCAGGGTATTCCTGATTAATAATCCATCGGCATTGTAGTTGATGAAATGATCATCCTCGTAATCCTTGCGATACCTCAGGTTGACGCTCATGGGGAAGCGGATCTTATCGTCGGGAGGCTCAGCATCGTAGTAGGCCTCAATGGCTGTGAACACCGGGTCCTGGATAGCAGCTATGTTTGAACTCTGGAGCCAGACCTGGTTGTTGCCTGGCTTTACTTTCAATGGTGTATCAAATCCGGAGAAGGCACAGGCCAACGTGATGTACGCCCCTGATCCTCCGGGAAATCCCGAAGCTGAATATGAGGCTGTAACAAATTGCTCACCGGAATCTATCGCACTAGCCAGGGCAGGCAGGGTTGCCGCTTCGTACCTGTTGTTATTGACCACCAGGCTGTAGTCTCCTGTGAGGGGGTAAGTGGTATTGTACTGGAGATATACCGTCTTTTGATAAACGGTAGCGGTCAGGACAAAGTCTTCATCGATGATATCCGGAAGGGTGCCGGTCTTGATGGAATCCGCATAGGCACTGAGGCCGAACCTGAATTCGATCTGGATGCTTTTCTTCTGATTGTTTGCCACGCCGATGTAGATGGTCCCCTTTTTGTAGAAGATCCCGTCTACATAGATCCTCACATCCTGGATCTTTCTTACGGACCTGGTATTGTCCAGCAAGTGAGGATGGCTCAGGTTGCGGGCGTTTGATTCTGTGAGCGGGACCTCAAATGGGAGCGAGTACTCTCCAGGGATGAATACTCCTTCAGCCAGGATGGGATTATTCCGCTTCAGTGAAAGGCTGGTAGTAGGATAGAGATCCAGCCTCTCGAGGTTGGGGAGTACTACTTCAATCATTGGTTATGAGTAAGTCCCTCAATGAATCCTGATAGAAATCCTCTATACTCGTCTTTAGCATTGAAGCATGGGCACTGCTTGAGATATTCCCATGGCTCAATTATTCCATCTCCATCTACATCTGGAGAAAGATCTCTGTGGCCTTCAATTAAAATATGATCTATTGGTTGATGTTGCCGTAATATATTTAACACATCCCCAAGGGTATCCAGGATAACTTCCTTCTGTCTGGGTGTTCTGGTGTCTTTTGCATCCTTTGGCCGGAATGGATTCCCGCCTGCTATTATACCCCCTGAATAGCATATTCCTACTGAATCCAGGTTGTGTCCGTATGCATGGGCTCCTGGTTGTTCAATTGGACGAATCTTACACTTCATGCCTGAATTTGTAACTAAGTAGTGATACCCACCAGGAGGGTTTATGTTCCTTTTTTTATGCATTTCCTGTAATTCCATGGGACCAAAGTATTGATCTTCCTGTGTTGCAGAACAATGAATAATTATCCTGTTGATATACCTCATTACTGTACTGATTTTGGTGTGAATACTTCGTTTCTGTAGGCTTCGCGGGCGATGAATCTCATGAAATATCTGTAGTCCTGGTCGCCGGGCAGGGCCATTTTGGAGGCCTCGATGTTTACTTTCCGCCTTTTTCCATCGGTGATATCGTAGACTTCCTCCGACAAACGGAAATCCTGGAACCATTCGAGCCATTCTTTGCCTACCTGATAGCCGCTACTCACCTCTCTCATGCGTTGATTCACGGGATTGTGGGAGGCTTCCTCTCCCTGGTCTGCATCATAGTCTGCAGGGAGAAATACATTGATGATGTCTTTCCGGATATCGGCCTCTTCCGTGGTGAGGCCTGTGGTCCTGAGGACCTCGAATGATCCCAGGCTATTCAGGAACAGGTAGTACCTGGTAGATGTCTTCTTATACTCCGAAAGCTTCATGGTGATCACCTCCGAGATGACAGAATCGTTCTGATCGGTGAGCCAGAACTCATACTTCACCAGGTTCTTTAAGGGATCGATGGACAGCACATCGGAATTGTAGGGGCCGATCATGAATTCGTAGATCTCTCCATAGCTTACTGGTGTGATCGTAGAGATCTGCTGGGTGCTCGTGGTGTCATCATCATAGTATGCCTTGATGTTGGACTTGAGCGTGGTGATGTCCTGATTGTATACCAGAAAGGAAATGAAATCCTCCTGGCCGAGGTCTACTGTGCGCACTGCAGGCTTCCAGGATAGAAATTTCTTATTGACTGGCAGCCAGGTATTGAAAAAATCTATCTCTGCGAAGGGACGCTTCTCTATGCCTCCGAGTAATACCAGGTAAGGCTGGGTCGTAAGATACACCGCGGGTACGGTCATGATGTCCCAGAGCTCACCAAATCGGTTTCTGGCTCTGACTGAGCGGTCTGTGACCTGGCTGATATCACCTCCCAGCTCCCTTGAGGGGGGAGTGACATTGAAGTATCCATCGAATGCCAGGCGGACATTGAATTGAGCATTGCCTTCAGCATCCGGAGGGCGCTCTGTGGTGAGTGCTTCGGCGAATACGCCCTCGCTATCTATGACCTGGACCTCACAGGTGATCCTGTAATTGTCCTGGGCGCTGTTGGCTCCCTGAGCCTGATTGAATAGGATCGGGTTTTTGGCATACCTAAGGGCTGTGAAGTTATAGACTCCTGCCTGCACGGTGACATTCTGAGCCACGGTCTCATTGAGGGAGTCTTTGACCACGATGGTGTAGGTACCAGGGAGCAGACCGGTAAAGCTATTGCTGCCCTGATAGATCACTCCGCCATCTTTTGAATACTGATACGGTGGCGTACCTCCGGAGGCTGTGATCACAATCTCACCATCTGCGGCTCCGGATATGGACTCATTCGTGACCTCTATGCTATCAAATACAAGCGTAGGAACACTCTGATTGATGTAGAAGGTTTGCTCAGCGCTGCAGCTGATCCGGTCTTTTTCTCTGGCATAGACGGTGTACAGTCCATCGGCCAGACCGGCGAAGACATTGCTATCCTGCCAGGCGATGCCATCCAGGGAATACTCTACAGTGCTGGCAGCACCCGTAGTAGCCACAGTGATAGATCCGTCGTTTTCGGTGGTTTCATGATTTACGACAGTGTTTTCGGTATCAATCTCGAGCGCACATGGCGGAGCAGGATCTTCGTATTCGTAAATCTCAAAATCGTCTACCAGCATGGTAGCCACCATGATATCTGCATCCGTGCCCTTATCGATGGAAATACCGAGTTTCGTGTAGTTTGTCTGGGTGATCTGAGCTTCAAAGATCACTTCCACGGTGTGATATTCGCCTGGCGCTCCGGTGGGTGCATTACCCATTGCCGGTATTCCGGTGGGTGCCTGACTTATAATACTGATGTCTGCAGGTGTATCAAAATCAAATTTGATCTCAGATGCAGTATCGTTGGATGAAGAAGCCTTTGCAACCTTTGCGGAAGCTATGTACTTCTTTCCGGCGATAATATTGAATCTACCGGGTATTAATTTGTAGGTGCTTATCTCTGCTGTTTCCTGCGCAAAATCTATTTTGGCGCGGGCATATGATCCTATTACCTCTCTACTCGAGAAATAAGTTGCATTGGTTAGAGCAAAGTCTGACCAGCCCCAGGTAGATCTGTCTCCGGAGAAGGCTCCGGCGGTGGAGTAGGTTTGAAGATTTGATCCGGTTGCTGGCATATTGATTAGACAGTTTTATCCTGAAACTTTAAATAAGCACTTAATTCCACTTCCGGTATATCAAATCCGTTAGGATATTTAAACTCAGTACCTGTAATGGCTTTTCTGGCATTGAATAAAGAAATTAAGTCTTCCCTTATTCCGCGGACTTTGATGATACTAATCACATAGAATAGTTTTCCAACATTTTCCTGCTCTATAGGGATGGGCCTACCTAAGTAATCAAATTCGTCAGGATCATATACCATAGGATTTTGATTGATAATTCTCTCGCATCTATCCTTGTCATACATTGCATAAGGTGTGAGGTAATGACAGGCTAACCTTTGGCGATAAGTAGCATCAGGGATCGGATCGCCCAGGGTGTCCTCTGCCATTATTTCAAAACCAGGGAAAACCTCATGAAGCGTAGGGGCTAATGCATCAGGGAGAGGCACATCAAGACTCTCTACCACGATGATTGACTGACTTTTATTTGCGTATTCCATTGGTGTAAAAATTTTAGTATAGTGTTTTGATAAATTCATACAGTCCGGTGATGTCGTCTACCGAAACAGGTTGATTATAAGTGATCGGAGGAATCATTAAACAATTAGCCGATTGAGGGATAATAAGGTTATCTATATTTACATTAGCCCCGTTTGAAAGATGGACAAAGTGCCGGGTTTTATCTGTAATGGTGGGCGTGCCAGCAACATTATCGACCTGGATAGAGCTAAATGCAGCGCATGTAATTACCCCACCGGTTAAGGTGATATCAGCGGGAGTACCAGGATCAATCAAAATACGATCGTCAGAGGCATCCTCAACGCAGAGAGCTAAAAATAAATCTCTGGTATTTCCAATATTTCCAATACTCACTCCACCGCTCAACCCCATGAGATTTAACCAACCCGTTTTTATTGGGTGGTCTACATCCAACGAGCCAAAAGCATCTAAAAGTGAATAGTTTGTTTTAGAGGGTACTCGGCGAAGTAATGACACCAGGTAGTTGTAATTTGATTGACCACTTAGTGCGGTCTGAAATCCTCGAAACAGACCTTTTACGATGGGATTAATTGCGCCGCCTCCATTTGTGGAAAACGTTCCATTTGCCAACGTACCATAGTTAAATACATTTTGACTGCTGAATGTTTCTGATTCTGAAAATGGATATATATGAGTACATGACTGAGCCTGAGCTATCTCAATAAATTTATTAGGCTTATTATATAAATCCTGGATAAATGATTCACCTAAATCAGCCCCTTGTTTAAAAACAAGATCAGCAAGCCCTTGTACACTAACATACGCCCCCCCATCCCTACCAATTTGTGATCCGTTAAATCCAGCTGGGGCACTTGCAGTGTTAACTAAGATTCCATTCCTGTAAACGTAGACGATCCCACCGCTTTTCCTTATACCTATGTGATAATAACTATTCCAATTTGTGGCCCCCCCAATGTTTGTAAAGTTCATATTCAAATCACCAGATTGAACCCTTAATTGTTGACCTCCACTACCACCAATAAGAATACCGCTATTACCCCCAGGAGCATAAACCCAGGCCGCCCATGTCCATGCTGAATCAGAGAATATCATTGATCCCCCAAGCGTAACCTGTTCCTGTCTGCTTTGCTCCGTTACAAGATGATTGCCAGTTAAAAGCCTACCATTTAAAGCGGCATTAGCTTCATTGTTCAGCTGGTAATCAGCTACATTATATTGTGGTCGGTCTAAAATCTCCGATTTTGTCCAGAATGTCAGTCCAGCTACATCAGATGGCTCAATAGTGACCGCCTCACCAGTTACAGAAAAGCTCACCCTCACGGTAGCGATGCCGTTGAGTAGTACATCAAATTCATAATCTCCAAGGCCTACATCACCAAAACTTATGATCCCAGTGTTCGGGTTTAATGTCACACCAGCGGGGAGTATATCATTCACATCCAGTTCAAACCGATTCACCCCACTCCCCCCGGTGATCTGTGGTACCATGGGCTGGAGATTTTCAGCGGCATCGATCTGGTTGTTGTTTGTATAGGTAAAGGCGGTGATGGGTTCTACCCCTGAATCTTCCCAGTTTAGTTCTGCATACTCCAGCTCCACCGGAGCCTCCCAAAACAGATCCAGCCGGCAGCCGCGGTACCTGGTAGATCCCAGCTCTATCTCTCCCTCGCCATACTTATAGCGGCTGAACTGGGTGCTAAGCAGCCCATCATTGAAATCTTTGAGTATCCTGGAGATGATATCTGTGACTATTGCCTCACAGGTATTGTACAACGCCTGCTGGTCGGCATGCTTTTCTTTGTCGGGAGACATCACCATGATGGTAGCCTGGCGCTCTCCCAGGAAGTTGTCAAACCGCTCGTCTCTGATCTCGGTAGGCTGATGGCGATCGGCCCAAAGTGTTTTCTCCTGCAGGCCGGTCTTTGCAGCGGTCCTGATCACGTCTTCATCGCCAAATTTGAATTGGGTGAGGGATACATGCTGTGTGGCTATCGCCTCGAAATAACTCTTGTAAGAATCCTCATTGGTGAGATTAAGCATGAGGGGAAATTATAGCCAGAAATCAGGTTGAATTAGGACGTGCTTTTTTTAGGAGGCAGTAAAGCAGTAGGCAGTAAGCAGTGGGCAGTAGGCAGTGGGCAGTAGGCAGTAACCTACTTAGTTCGTTCCTTCTGCTCCCGGGCTTTTTTGTTGAGGTAGTCGAGGGCGTGGTAGATATTGGCATTGCCGGCGGCTTCGTAGCCGCGGAAGGCTTCGGTGTCTGCCAGGTCGTAGTGGAGATCCTGCCAGAGCTGGCCGGTGTAGACTGGAGAACCCCCCGCCCTTCGGGCACCCCCCTCATGAGGGGGGAATTCTTTCTTGGACGAATTATCTTGGGGAAATAAGAATTCCTCTCGCTGGACTATATAGGTGCGGATGTATCCGTAGGTCTCGGCGGCGAGGAGCTTTTCCCAGGGTTTTAGTTTTTTGCTGAGGGGAGCGGTGTGGAGTTCGATGTGGGATTCTTGGAAAACCCCCCGCCCTGCGGGCACCCCCCTTTCAGGGGGGATTTCTTTCTGGGCAGGTATGTACAGGCAAGCCATGAGTTTGTCTAGCTCGAGCTGGGCTTCTTTGTCTTCTCCGGCTTCCTGGTGGCAGAGGTACTTTGTGAATTTGGCGTCGGCGAATTTCCAATTGGCGTAGGTGATGTTGGAGAGGCGTTCGTCGGGTGCATAAACCCCCCGGCCTTCGGCCACCCCCCTTCCCACCTTCGCCAAAGGCTTCGGTGGACGAAGAAGGGGGGAACTTTCTAGGTTTATTACCGGAGTGGGAAAGAAATACCAGGGTTCGTGGAGAAACTTTAAATCATGATAGATGTCTACTAGCTGCTCGGGACCTCCTTCGCCAAGGCTTCGGAGGTTGAGAGGGGATTTCTTTCTGGTTAAGGTCCTCAGCAGAATCCTTAAATAATACCCAAATTGGGTATAAGATTGTTTCTCGAGGGTGGCTCTTACGATCTGCAGGTAGCGCATGGTCATGATCACCTGGTTGCCTCCTTTCTCGGATCGGAGGGAGTCCCAAGAGGTGTGGAATAGGTCTTGTATGGCGATTGACTTTTTCATAATACACCCTCCGACCTTCGGCCACCCCGAGACGACGTCGGACCGCCCTGAAGGGAGGAATTCGGGCAGAGTGCACAGATCGAGGATACATCACATCCGTGGCCACAATCCTGGCACCCTCCTTCGCTAAAGCTACGGCGGGCAAAGGTTAAAGTGAATTGTTCTCTCATTATTTGATATTAAAGAAGTGTGCGATTTTTTCCCAGAAGGTAAGGACTCCGGTGATAGCGGCGGCGATGGCTATGAAAGCGGCAACCGTTTTTTTCTTGATCTTGCTGAGACGGTCTACAATATGATAGAATGTCTCAACGATATTTAACCGATCGGCGTGCTCCTTCAACTCCTCAGATTGATCTTTAATCTTATGAGACTGTGCCTTAATATCCGAATGCATCCTTTCCTGGTTGGATTTCATCTCCTGAACCTCCATCGTTATCCCTTTTTGCCACTCTTCATCGTCATGCTGACGGTGTACCAGGCCTTTGATCTGTAGCTTTTCATCACCAGCCACAATGATCAGGAGCTTATCAAGTTTTTCTCCCTGCTCTTTCAGTATTTTTCGGTCTTCATGGTTCATGTGGCAAAGTATCTGTTGTCTGCATTGTTCTCGATCTGATGCTTTGGTCCGGGATCCGCCTTGGAGGTATAGGCAGTGCTTGCTTTGATCAACGGGTAATCGTCGATATTCTCATTGATGAAATTTTTCAGTTCCTCAATGTCATTCATGTAGCCGAAATCGCCCCGGGTGAGCTCATTGATATAGTGCTTCACCTCGGAAGCAGGTGCGGCCATCTTACTGATGGTGGAATCGTTAGAGCTGAGTAAGGTCACTCCTGAGTCCGTAATACTGATCCTGAGTGCCGGCAGTGTCTGAGCCAGGGCCATCTTGGATATGATCGGCTCCAGAAGATCAATGAGCAGCTGAGCGCTATCAGTGACCGCATCTCCCTGGATCAACGTGACCAGCTCATCGTACTGAGCCTGGCCCACCAACATCCTGGCTTGCTTTGGCTCGATGGTCCGGATCCGCTTTTTCATCCTGAGAAAGATCCTTCGGCTCTCACTGATATCTATGTGCTTATTGGCGATAGCAGCATTCCTTACAATCAGTCCCTCCGCCCGGGTGTCATAGACTGTCTGGTACCAGTCTGCATATTTCACTCCTGAGGCATTCTCCTCCAGGAACTTCAGGAGCTCATCGGCAAACCTGTCTGCAGAGGTGATGCACTGGACCTTGCGCTCATCTACCTTCCACTTGGGCGCGGGATCTGACTTTTCGCCCCGGGAAACGGTCACTCCCAGGTTGCCAACATTGGATCCCATCTCGATAATCCCATGAAAAAGGGAATAGTAAGCCAGGGACCGCTGCACATAGGGGAGTAACGCGGCCAGGTCAGCATTCATTGCCGCCGGCGGATCCAATGCATTTGGATCATAATTGTCTGTATAATCGGCATGCAGGGCATCATAAAGGGCAGGTCCGATCAGATCTTTGAGAAAAAGGATCTCCGCCTGGTCGATGTATGGCTTCAGGTACTGCTCAAAAGTGGTATTCCCATCGATGTGGGCATACTTAATGAACTCATCGGTGCTTTTAAATAGGCTCATTTCTCCTGGGTTGTGGGTGTGGGTTCGTTCTGCTGAGCATATCCGGACTTATTCTGGTCTACTGACTGCAGCACAATGTTTCTGTATCCGAGACGGATCTCTCTGCCAAAAGTGGCTCTGAACTCTTCCTGCCACCTATTGAACCTGGAGACAAAATTCCACCATTCAGTGGTTGTCTGCCTGGGCTGGACGGTGTTCAGCTGCAGGTAGTAGTTGAATTGCTCCCGAACGTCGGAAGCAGATCCCGTGCCCAGTCCGGAAGAGAGGATCAGTCCGGCCAGGGAGGGTGGTACTCCATGCCCGGTGCAGACCGCAGCTGCGCCGGTACCATAAGCTTTGAGCCAGGCTTCGTCCTGCATGTTGTTTCCAAGCTCGTTAAACTTCCATCCTGGTAAGGGTTTTCCTTCCGCGTCTACCGCAATTTTGGTATAGAATGTCTTGGAAGCGTTTTTGGCGCCTGCCAGCATCCGATCGATATTGTCATAGAGCTCTTTCTCCTTAGTTTTAAGCTCTGCTTTCCACTTCTCATCGCTTTCATATTGTTCACGAGGGTACAAAGCGAGGAAATAGGCCTCCGGGATCTCAATGTGATACTTTATATTGATGGAATTGTCAATATTGGCATTGATCCAGTCTGGTATCTTCCGCACTACGCCCAACCACTTCATGATGGCATGCCACTCGGGGGAGATGTAGTATTCCTTATCTACAGAGACCAGCTGGTGCCGGTACACTCCGTAGCTACGGAAAGGATTCATTTTATCGAAGGCCCGGATCTTCTTTATTTTGTCCTCCGGAGGTTCGCTGGTTTTGTGCCAGTCTCCGGACAGGTAAAAGTGATCGATCTGGCCGGTCTTTTGATTTTTGAGCTCGGCTCTCATGTGGATGGCTTTGTGCCACTTCACACCAATGATCCTGGTCTGGAGCTTATTAGGCATATAGCCCACATGGCACATGTTCCACCACTCAAAATCTGTGGCCAGTCCCTGGGAAAAATTTTCAATATCATTGAGGAAGATGAAATCCTGTACTTCAGCGGGCAGATCCTCCAGGTCCACGACGACTTCCTTCTGAGGCTTTCCGGACTCGGACTTTTCTTTGAAGTAGAAGTAGATCCCTGCGCCATAGTGCGCATTCCTTTTGAATCTGAGGGCGCCGGCAGAGGTGCTGTCCTGCATATTCTGATCCACCACATCCTGAGGATACCGGTTGTCTACTCCCCACCTGGAGTAGGGCTTTGCCGAAAAGTCAATGACGTCATCCGGCTCTACCTTTTCTTTGGTGGTCTCGATGACAGCGCTGGACGCGGATCCGAAGTAGATCCCGTTTTTTATGCGTTCTACGCCGGTGATTTTATTTGCCATGTGCTCTTCTGTTTAGCCATTGATCGGACTGATAGTCCCTGAATCCAAAAATTGCGGATACTTTGATGTCGCGAAATTCATCCTGGTCGACATCATACAGCTTGATCACACCATGTTGCTTCAGGTTGTATTTGAGTTTGCCGCGGGGGTGAGAACCCCCCTGTCCTTCGGACATCCCCCCTTGGAGGGGGGAATCCTCTAGTTTTTGAGTGGGTTTGACGCCCTTCCTTACATGCAATCTCTCACCGATCGCGCCGCCTTTTTTGAGGTATCGAATGCCAAAGGTCCTGACACCACCGGATTGGTCTACGGTATCATCGATCTTAGCCAGGATGGTCTCAATGGTAATATCCATGATGTGAAATTGGTGAAAGGAAGGGAGTGGGGGTAGGACGTGCCCGCCTATGCTGAAGCTTCGGTACAAGGCCCCTCCAGGGAAGGTATAGTGAGCGGGTATAGTGTGATGGGGGTTTGAGGGTGATGGTATAGGAAATGGTGGTTTTAGAGGCTGTATGGGGTGATTTATGGAAGCCTTCTAAGCAGTAGGTTCCGTGTTCGAATCCCGGGCGGATCACGAAGAGAGCAAAGCCTCCAGCAATAGCTGGGGGCTTTTTCATTTTATGCTACCAGGAAAGCTTGCTTTCTATGGGAGCTAAAATGAAAAAGGATCAAATCCGAAGGTTTTGATG
This sequence comes from Cyclobacteriaceae bacterium, assembly GCA_965228595.1. Taxonomy (GTDB): domain Bacteria; phylum Bacteroidota; class Bacteroidia; order Cytophagales; family Cyclobacteriaceae; genus UBA7330. The sequence continues at coordinate 4,963,514 of OZ245828.1, forward strand.
GCTTTTGCTCTCGGAATTCGGTAGTGTCCCAAAAAGTGTGTCTGGGAAAAAAGGTTATCCACGGAAATAACTTCAGTTTTCAAGTTATTAAAAGTTTTGATCGAATTTAAAATTTGTTATTGGAAAGCTGTATGATTTCTCTCCCATTTCCATGGCTACATATCCAATTAAGGTAATAGCCGATTGAGGGGTAGGCATAGCATTCCTCATATTCAAAGTCCTTCTAAAAGCTTTATTGAGTCTTTCAATCCAGTTAGTTGTATAAATCATACGTCTGATCCGATAGTCAAAGTGTAAATAGGTAAATATCAATTCCAGATCTTTTCTGTTTAATATGGTCTTTAGTTTGGGGTAGGTCTTTGTCCATCTAATCAATAATTCCTTAAGCCGGGTTACTGCCTGGTCAGCTGTATAAGAAGCATTGTCCGGATCAAAGACTTCAGCAAGTTGTTTGGCAAACACCTTTCTATCATTGACCCTTATATGCTTATTAATGTTCCGCTGAAAATGTAACACACACTTCTGCTGCATACTTTTACTGAAGACCTTACCAATAACACTATCCAGTCCAGTTAAATCATCAAAAACAAACAGGCCAACATGCTGAACACCTCTTTCCCTGATGGAATACAGTACTTCTTCCCATCCTCCTGCTGACTCCTGGGGAATATTGATGATACTTAATACCTCTCTGGTTAGATCCTCTTTAAGTCCTAAAAGAATGTAATAAGCTTCTGTGGCTACTTGATCTCTTCTCACCTTAACATGGATTGCATCAATGTAAACTACAGGGTAGTAGCTATCCAGGTGACGTGATAACCATGCTTCTACTAGCGCTGAAAAATCAGTGGTGATGCGTGAAATGCTGCTTTTACTATATGAGCTCCCATAAATGTTCTCAACAACCTGTTCAATCTGTCGAGTAGTTAGCCCTTTGCCATATAATTCAAAGCATAGGTTCTTTACAGCTTCTTCCTGCTGGTCTAATAGACCCAAAATAACTGGCTTAAAGACTCCTAATCGATCACGGGGAATCGATAAAGATAGACGAGAACCTATCCCAGATCTGTAGGCTGTACGGTAACCGTTCCCTTTATTAGTTGGGTCTTCCTTCTGTTCCAGAAAATGCTTGCGTTCACTGTACATCAATCCATTTACCATCATAGTAAACAGATCGTTAAGTCCATTTTCTTTTTCAAGTTCAAGATTAATGATGCTTTGAACTTGTTTTTTACTTAAATTAAACTCGGTTTCCTGTTGAATTTTCTCCATAATTTTTGTCGTAATTAATTATGAAGTTATTCTGTGGGAAACCTTTTTTCAAATTTGACCTGAGACACACAATCTGGGACGGTATGCGGAATTCTGATGCAAACGGGATCGCCGCAGGCAATCCTTAAAAAGACTTACCAGGAAAGCTTGCTTTCTATGGGAGTTAAAATGAAAAAGGATCAAACCCGAAGGTTTTGATGGCTTTTGCTCTCGGAATTCTGATGCAAACGGGATCGCCGCAGGCAATCCTTAAAAAGACTTACCAGGAAAGCTTGCTTTCTATGGGAGTTAAAATGAAAAAGGATCAAATCCGAAGGTTTTATTATTTTACATATAATGTATACAATGTACAACTATAAGGAGTTTTTATACGTTTAAGTATAAGGCCTACCCGGTATCCGATCACCCTTCCTTCACCCAAATCCGTTGCTTTCAAAATGAGAAAATTTGAGCCACAATGAGAATTTTTTAAGGCTAAAGTCATGGTATGACTTTGTATCCACATTAGCGCCCGTTATTTTATCCCAAATCAAAGCATTAAAAGAAGTTTTTCTCAAAGCACAGTCTTACGATGACTGCGCCAGGGGTAGCTCCGCAGTCCGTCCACAGTCGCTGTACACCTCCTTTACACCCCTTATTTAGCAAGGCTGGATGGTTGGACGAATCCCCTTCCCTCCATTCATCGTCTCTTGAAGAGGACGATGTAGGCTTTCAGTATCGTCTTTCAGGAGACCATATCTGACACGAATATGGTGGTTCCCCTCTTTTTAATGAACGAAGCTATCGTCTCAAGAAGCTTTAGCGAAGGTAGTTAGCGCAGTTGATAGGGGGCAAGGGGTGAACGTAGGCGCTAACTGTCTGAATATCGGAATGTCTGAAAGTCGGAATGTCCGAATTCAATATTCACCAATCCCTCCAAAATTTCCCCTAATTCATAGCCCATATCTCAAAAACAGACCCGATCTTGAAGCCTGAGTAAAAAAACGTCGATTGCTATGACTGATCAAGAGCCTTTGATTACCAATGATGCCGTCATATTCGGCCTGCTGATGCTGATCCTGATGTTTGTATTTTCCACAGCAAGCAGCAGCAGAAAATTCTGGCAGAAATTCTACACGATGGTGCCCACGATCCTGGTGTGTTACTTCCTTCCTTCGTTGCTGTCCTCCTTTGGCATCATCGATCCCCAGCAATCCAACCTCTATTTTGTCGCCAGCAGGTACCTGTTGCCCGCCAGCCTGGTGCTGTTGACCATCAGTGTCGACCTGAAGGAGCTGGTCAAGCTGGGGCCCAAAGCACTGATCATGTTTTTCACCGGGACCCTCGGGATTGTGTTTGGCGGTCCGCTCTCCATACTACTGTTTAGCTATACCGCACCGGAGATCATCAACGCCCCACCACCCAACGAGGTATGGCGGGGACTTACCACCGTAGCAGGCAGTTGGATAGGAGGGGGAGCCAACCAGGCAGCGATGAAAGAGGTTTTTGAAGTCAGTGATGAGGTGTTCTCCAAGGTCGTAGCAGTAGACATCATTGTCGCCAATATCTGGCTGGCCATCATGATGATCGGGATCGGACGCAATGACTGGGTCAACCGTAAGCTGAAGGCCGATGACAGCTCCATCGAATCCCTGAAGAAGAAAATTGCGGATTATCAGCAAAGCGTATGGCGGATACCTACGGCACCCGATCTGTTTAAGGTGCTGGGTGTCGCTTTCATCTGCACAGCGTTCGGACATTTCCTGGCCGATATCATCGCCCCCTATATTGGTACGAATTTTCCCAACCTGAAAGATTACAGCCTGGACTCCGGGTTTTTCTGGCTCGTCGTGATTACGACTACTTTAGGTGTATTGTTGTCATTCACCCGGGCGAGGGAGCTGGAAGGCGCAGGCGCTTCCAGGATCGGAACGGTATTCATTTTCATCCTGGTAGCAACGATTGGAATGTATATGGACGTGACCGCCATTTTTGATGACCTGGGACTGTTCCTGGTCGGTTTTGTATGGATCATGTTCCATGCCGGGTTACTCATCCTGGTGGCCAAGCTCATCAGGGCCCCGATGTTTTTCATCGCCGTGGGGAGCCAGGCCAATGTGGGTGGCGCAGCCTCGGCACCCGTAGTGGCTTCCTATTTCCATCCGTCCCTGGCTCCGGTAGGGGTGCTCATGGCCGTGCTTGGCTATGTATTGGGTACCTATGGTGCTTATGTCTGTGGACTGATGATGCAGGGGGTGAGTCCGTGAATGAAGTCTTCAATTTTCTCCTTTCATCCTTGCCATTATTCACAGCATAATCGTACTTTGGTGGTATGAAATTCAAGCTTACCCTTCATTTACTAACAATATCATTATTTGTAATCAGTTGTACCACCAGTGATCAGTCTGCTGATCTGCCCAGGATCGCCATCGCCGGACTGGCCATTGAGTCGAGCACCTTTTCGCCGGCGGTTTCTGAAACGGATGCCTTTCATGCCCGGGTGGGTGATGAGATCTATAGGTATTATCCGTTTATGGATCCCGATTCCTTGAATCGAAAACGTGCCGAATGGTTCCCTGCGCTTCGTGGACATGCACTGCCCGGGGGGATCGTCTCCCGACATGCTTATGACTCCCTGATGGGCGTGATGCTGGGCATACTGAAAGAAAACCTGCCCTACGATGGACTCTTCTTCGACATCCATGGTGCGATGAGTGTCCAGGGACTGGACGACCCGGAAGGGGATATGATACAAAAGATCCGAGAAGCGGTGGGTACCGAAACGCTGATCTCAACCAGCATGGACCTGCACGGAAACGTATCTGAAGTATTAGCGGGACATTCTGACCTGATCACCTGCTATCGCATGGCACCACATGAAGATGCGCTCGAATCCAAGAAACGAGCGGTGGACAACCTGCTGGATCGTTTGGAGTCCGGAAAAGGAAAACCGGCCTACAAGGCCTGGGTCCCTGTACCCATTCTGCTACCCGGTGAAAAGACCAGTACCCGTATCGAGCCGGGTAAAGGGCTGTATGCCAAAGTGCCAGGGGTTGCCAACAGTGAGGGCGTGATAGATGCCGCCATCTGGATTGGGTATGCCTGGGCAGATGAGCCACGAAATCACGGGGTGGTGATGGTCACTGGTGATGACAAGGAAGCCGTAACGAAAGGTGCAGAAAAGCTGGCCCGGGCTTTCTGGGACGTGAGGCACGAATTCGATTTTGTAGCACCTACCACCACCTTTGAGGAGGCGATGGAAATGGCGTTGAGCGCTGAGAAAAAGCCTTTCATCATCAGTGATATGGGGGACAACCCAACTGCCGGCGGGGCCGGAGATGTCACCTGGACGATCACCGAGATCTTAAAAAGACCAGAATATAAAAACGAAGATGGACCAACGCTCATCTATGCTTCCATACCCGGACCTGAGTTTGTTGCGCAAGCCATAGCCATCGGAGAGGGAGGGGAGATTAGTGCCACCGCAGGCGCGATGGTCGATGACCGATATGCGCCACCTGTGTCCATCAAGGGGACCATTCAAAAGATCAAGTATGGAGACATACATGCGGAGACCGAGGTGGTTGTAAAGACCGGGAGTGTTTTCGTGATTGTCACCAAAAAGAGAAAGCCCTATCACCACGAAAGTGATTTTACGGAGCTGGGACTCAGCCCGCGGGAAGCGGACATCGTGGTGGTGAAGATCGGTTACCTCGTGCCGGAACTGTACAACATGCGGGGCGACTGGGTCATGGCATTGACACCCGGAGGGGTGGATCAGGACCTGGATAGGCTTGGTCATGAGCGGATCAAAAGACCAATGTTCCCACTAGATCCTGATATGGATGATCCGGACCTGTCAGCGAGACTGATCCCGCTTTCACACGAACTGTAAACCCAGGTTAGAATATTTATTCAAAGCGATTAGTTTTGGGCTGAGAATAAATGTGATGAAAAAATATACGGTAGGCGTAGACATTGGTGGTGGACACATTCTGAGTGCCATTGTTGACAATACGAACAATCAGCTTTTAGCGGAGACTAAATCCTATGTCAAGGTAAACAACAAAGGCACCTTTGAGGAAATCATGACCTCCTGGTCTACAGCCTTAAATGAGTCGATCAAACACATTGATTCCAATGATCTGGAAGGTATCGGCTTTGCCATGCCCGGCGCTTTCAACTATAAAGACGGGATCGGGATGTTTGAGGAGGGGAACAAAAAGTACCTTGCTTTGTACCAGGTGAATATAAAGAAAGCATTGACCCCTTATCTTGACATAGCGCATGAAATCCCTTTCCGGTATTTGAATGATGCCACGGCATTTGCAGTAGGAGAGGCCTGGCTGGGCAAGGCGAAGGATGCCTCCAAATCCATTGCTGTTACTCTGGGTACCGGTTTAGGTTCGGCATTTATCGATCAGGGTGTTCCGGTAGTGGTTCGTGAGGATGTCCCCAAAGAAGGCTGCCTGTGGCATTTGCCTTTCAAGGAGGGGTTGGTGGATGATTACTTTTCTACCCGTTGGTTTACCATCACCTATGAACAAAGGTTTGGGAAGAAGGTAGCAGGAGCAAAAGAGCTCGCTGATATGGCAAAGGATTCACCTGAGATCATGGCGTTGTTTGAAGAATTTGGAAACAACCTTGGAGAGATGTTTACTCCCTGGCTGAAGAAATTTCCAGCTGAAGTCATCGTGATGGGTGGAAATATTACCGGGGCATTCAACCTTTTCGGTCCATCCATGCTCAGGTATTTCGAAAAGCAGGGTATTAAGACCCGGGTAGAGATTTCTGACCTGATGGAAGATTCCGCCTTGCTGGGTAGTACCCGCCTGTTTGAAGAAGCTTTCTGGAGCAGTGTGAAGGATCAATTGCCGACTTTATAAAGCACCCTGGAACAACGTCTCCAGTTCTAAAACTGGCGCAAGCGTCCGCTTGTAACATGTTTTAATTGACAACCTGTGACATGTTTTAAAAAAAGAAGGCCCTGAATTTCAGAACCTTCTATCTATTGATCGGATTTGGCAGGATATTATAACCGGATAATATCCGCACTAAGTTCATGTGTATTTCCAGCAGGAGGACTATCAAATCCAGTGAGGATGATGTTGTAGTACCTTCTCCCAAGCAATTCCACATTAGGCACCTGAAGGACAGTGTTTTGTCCATCTTCTTCCAGGAATTCGAAGGTGACCCTGCCAGCGTCTACAGGCTTGAATTCACTGCCGTTTTTAAAACTTTCTGCTCCAAACAGTTCATCTTCATCAGCCAACACTTTTACAGCCGGAACATCAGGAGATAAATGGATAAACCTCACCATCGCCTTACCGCTGATCGCATCAGGGAAGCTGTCCTCAATCATGACTGCCTCCAGGTTGTTGGCTGTGTTGGCAAGCAACACGGAATAGGATTCACCTATTTCAAAAGTGAATGTGGTATCTACCAAAGCCACTACTCCGGTATTGGCCTCAATAAACTTCATGTTTCTGTTGCCAGGGTAGAAGTTCAGGTAATTGCTGAAATCCCTGAATTTGAATGGATCATTGTTGATCTGTCCTGTACTCACCCTGATATCCAGCCCATCAGTATCGGGTGATCCATGATAAATACTCACGTGAGCCACTTCGATGGGTGTGGGCTCATCCATCTCATCGCAACTGGTCAGAAATAATATGACAGTTATAGCCAGTCCTAAAACTATTGACCCCAGTCTATAGTTTCTGTTTTTCATTTTTGGTTGCATAGTTGACAAAATTTATTGCCTTACAATTATTTTGAGTTTGTAGATTGCTACTACGCTCCTATAGACAGATTGACCAGGAAATTGGTTGGTAGGAAAATGAAAAATATTATGAGTGGATAATATCGACAGTTATCCGGATGATTTAGATGATCATTCCCTGAGCTTTTCATTCAACCCCTTTGGAATACCATCTTTAGATGGATCGGCAATGATCAGACTGTATTTAGTCGTTTCATCAGGCATTACATTGATGGATGGGAAAATCCCCATCGGTTGTAAATTAGGCATGTTATCGTGACGAAGGTTTTCAACCCGATGACTGGGTGCCGGAGCTTGCCTTTCCTCCGGACGTTGGACTTTGAAGGGGCTCTCCGAAAATTTATATTCAGGGTTTGAATAAAATGAAAGCCCTTTTTCCGTAGAAAGCCCCTTAAATGAAGGCTTTGGTGTGGGCTTTAGAAGCGTCTGCGCTGCTACGGGATAAAAACCAATGACAATCAAAGCGAGTATGCAGCCTACATATTTCATGATCAGGGTTTTAGTTCTAACTAAGATAAATAATTTGATCCTAATTAACTGTATAATGCCATGCAAAATGTCGGACTTCCGGTGTTCAGCTAGAGCACTTCTTTCAATCCTTTGATCAATCGGTCTACATTTTCCTTTCTGGCTGTATGCCCCATGATACCAATCCTCCAGATCTTACCAGCAAGTGGTCCTAATCCGCCGCCAATCTCAATCTGATGGTTTTTCAATAGATGTGACCTGATTTGTGCATCATCTACTCCTTCAGGGATCGTCACAGCATTCAGCATGGGGAGCCGGTAAGCAGGTTCTACATAAAAGTTTAGTCCTATTTTTTCCAACTCACTGCCCAGGTATTGATGTATTTCTGCGTGCCGCTTAAAGACGTTTTCAAGTCCCTCGTCCAGGATCAGATGGACAGCCTCATTGAGGGCGTATAGCATGTTGATAGGTGCCGTATGGTGGTAGGCCCGCTTTTCTCCAGCCCAGTAGTTGATGATCATGGTAAGGTCCAGGTACCAGTTTGGAACTTTGTTTTTCCTGTCCATGATCTTTTTCACTGCCCGGTCTGACATAGATACCGGAGATAGTCCGGGAGGGCAAGAAAGACACTTCTGCGTACCGCTGTAAATCGCATCTATTTTCCATTCGTCAACTTTAACAGGTATCCCGCCCAGACTGGTTACCGCGTCAACAAGAAACAAAGCATCTGTTTTACTGACGATTTTGGAGATCTCTTCAACGGGGTTTCTAACACCTGTAGATGTTTCTGCATGCACAACAGCAATCAGGTCGTATTTTACACCCTTTAATTTTTTCTCCACGTCTCCTGGGATGACCGGAGTTCCCCATTCAAACTCGAGGGCATCAACTTCTGCTCCAAGTCTACCAGCCAGATCCTGCATCCTCTTTCCAAAGACGCCATTGGATAAAATCAGAACTTTATCGCCGGGTTCTACAAGGTTGACAAAGCAGGTTTCCATCCCAGCTGAACCTGTGCCTGAAACAGGGATGGTCAGCTTGTTTTTGGTTTGGAAAAGGGACTGAAGAGATGTTTTGATGTCATCCATGATCCGGATGAAATGTGGATCCAGGTGTCCAAGAGAATAGGTCGACAATGCATCATATACTTCTTTTGGCACACATGACGGACCCGGACCCATCAGCAATGTTTCTGTGACTTCGTTGAGTAATTTTGATTTCATGGAAGGGCTATGGTTTGTTGTTTCGAATCTATGTTTGTTAAAGTATCGCAAAATAAGAATTCCGAAGGATACAACAGAAAGTCACCACATATTAATGATGCTTTTGGTACAAATAGTTTAGATTTTCTAACTTCATGCCTTTAAAATGATCAACCTTACAAATACCTAAGATGAAATACTTTGCCAGCTTTATTATCACCATTTTTATTGGTTTGTTCTTGATAAGTTGTAATGAAAAACCTGAAAGTCCACCCAATATCCTCGTGATATTCAGTGATGACCATGCCTACCAGGCTATCAGTGCTTATGGCTATGGGTTAAACGAAACACCCAATATTGACAGGATTGCCAAGGAAGGCGCACTTTTTACCCGGGCTTGCGTGACAAACTCTATTTGTGCACCTAGCAGAGCAGTGCTCCTGACAGGAAAGCACAGTTTCGTCAACGGCAAAGTGGACAACGTGCAGCCTTTCAACTGGGATCAGCCAAGTTTCCCCAAGCGGTTGAAGGCCAATGGCTATCAGACGGCACTGATCGGGAAAATACACCTGGATGGATTGCCACAGGGGTTTGATCACAGCATGGTTTTGCCTGGTCAGGGACATTATTATAATCCTGACTTCATTGTAAATGGTGAGAGAAAAAACTTCTTAGGGTATTGTACCGAGCTAATTACTGAATATGCCCTGAAATGGCTAAAAGAAGATCGGGATCCGGAAAAGCCTTTTCTTTTGATGTACCATCACAAAGCTCCACACAGAAACTGGAAGCCTTCACCAAAATATCTCACATTGTTTGATGATAAGGAATTTACACCACCAGCTAACTACTTTGACGATTATGAAGGAAGAGGAGTTGCTGCGAAAGAGCAGGAAATGGAGGTAGACGGTCATGCACAGTGGGGGCATGATTTCAAAATGGTTGTCGATCCCAATGGGGACAGCACCGGATTTCACAGGGAATTGGCCAGGTTTGATGAGAAACAGCTGGCTGACTGGAATGCTGCATATGAACCTAAAAATGATGAGCTAAAAGCCAGATATAAAGATATGTCTGAGAAAGAAATTGGTATCTGGAAGTTTAACCGCTATATCAAGGACTACCTGCGAAGCATCCAATCAGTAGATGATGGTGTGGGAGAGGTGATGGACTACCTGGAAGAAAATGGTATTTTGGACAATACCATTGTGGTTTACACATCCGACCAGGGATTTTACCTGGGTGAGCACGGATGGTTCGACAAGCGATTCATGTATGAAGAGTCATTCAGAACACCTTTGCTGGTTCGCTATCCGAAAGAGATCAAAGCCGGTACGGAGATTGATGAGCTGGTCCAAAACCTTGACCTGGCGCCAACCTTCCTGGATTATGCAGGGATAGATATACCAAAGGATATACAGGGTGAGTCATTCAGGAAGCTGGTAAGTGGTGAAACCGATGAATGGCGTGATGCTGTGTACTATACATACTATGAATATCCTTCTGTACACATGGTCAAAAGACACTACGGGGTAGCAGACAAGAGGTATAAGCTCATCCATTACTATTATGACATAGATCAGTGGGAGCTTTACGACCTGGAAAAAGATCCGGCCGAGATGAAAAATCTTTACAACGATCCGGAGTATGCGTCTGTAAAGGAGGGTATGCACAAAAAGCTGGCTGAGCTTCGTGAGTATTATGGTGACAGTGATGCCAATGACCAAAAATATCTCGATAAGTACCTCGAAAGTACAAAAAGGGAAAGAGCTGAGATCAGAGTAATTCAGTAATTTATCGCCAAAGAGAAATCATCAGGGAACTAGCGCATAAGTCAGGACTAGCGCTGAAGTTACTTCCGTGCTAGTGAGTACCGTACTGGTGAGCTGGTGAGAATAGAGAGTAGTTTTTTACTCTCCCGGACTGAACTTAAATACCCTTTCCATTTTCACCCATTTTTCAGCTGATGAGGCATCTGGTGATGATTTCTGGTATTTGGTCATAAACTCTTCCCATTCCGCCTGTCGGGGTAACCCGGCCAGCTTACCCATTTGGGTTTCAAAATCAAAATCTGCGGGAGTGACAAGGATCATGAATAGATGCGTACCGTCCAGATAGATCTCGTGATCCAGGATGCCGACTTTCTTAATCCCATCCAGAACTTCCGGCCATACTTTGGCATGCCATTCTTTGTATTCCTTGATGAGCTGAGGATCATCTTTAAGCTCCAGATGCATGCAGTATCTTTTTACAGGGAAATTAAAAGCGGCTTGCTGATACCCGTTTTCCATGGATTCAATCATTGGGCTAGTGGTTTTTTGAGATTTTTCATTGTGTTGATTACAAGACCACAAAAAGAACAACACCAATGGGATCATCAAAATATTTCTAAATATCATTTTGGATGAGGTTTTATTTATAGAGACTACCAAATGCTTCCATCCAGCTTTTTGCCATCAAATGCGCGCCTGCAAAAGAAGGATGCACGCCATCCCCACTCCAGTGCGCGTATGAAGTTGTATCACACGCCTCATCAAAGATTTTTTGATATGGGATCCAGACGGCTCCGTGTTTATCAGAGACGCTTTTGGCTGCTTTTTGATATTCGTAGAATTCCGGATACCACTTTTCAATTTTTTTTATGGCAGAGCCTTCCTTCAGGGCGAAGGGCTCCCCAATGATCAGTTTTACTCCGGGCCTGTCATTTTTTGTCCTGGTAAGCAAGGCATCAAAATCCCTTTCGTAAGAAGACGGAGTGCCTTTGTAATCATGGGTAAAGGTGTGCCAGTAGTCATTAACGCCTATCAGGATACTCACCACGTCCGGTTGCATGTCCAAACAGTCTTTTTGCCATCGGGCATCCAATTGAGGGACTTTATTTCCGCTGATTCCTCTGTTGTATAATTGCCAGGAAGTCCTGGGGAACCCACCTACCAATTCTGCACATGCCAACATCGCGTAGCCCCGACCCATGTTATTAAAGTCATTGGCCCTTTCGCTCTCTTTGCTTCTTCCTGCATCTGTGATGGAGTCTCCCTGGAATACAACTGAAAGGGAATCCGGGAGTTTGATTTTTTTTAATGGTTCAGCATATGAGGTCATTAAGCCTGTAAGTCCTATTCCTGAAAGAAGGGACTTTTTCATAAAGGATCTTCTCAATGGGTTGATCGTAGGGTTTTTCATGTTGTGTATCACATAATTGGGATTGAATGAGTAATTTAAAGGAAAACATCGAATGACTCAAAGAGATATAGTAAAAATGACTATAAGTCTTTAAGTTTGTAGAAAAGCATTCAAATAAAAACATTAATCTCATGCCCACACTAGGAGAAAAAGAGTATTTCAAAGGAGTAGGGACCATTAAATATGAAGGTCCGGAATCAGATAATCCATTTGCATTCAAGTATTACGACGAGAAAAAAGTTGTCGCTGGTAAGTCGATGAAAGACCATTTCAGGTTTGCTTGTGCCTACTGGCATACCTTATGCAATACCGGCGGAGATCCGTTTGGCCCTGGAGTAAAAATCTTTCCCTGGGACGCGGCCAATGAGCCTGTACAGAGAGCGAAAGACAAGATGGATGCAGCCTTTGAATTCATTACCAAATTAGGTTTACCCTATTTCTGTTTCCATGATTTTGACCTGGTAGAGGAGGGAAGTACGATCCAGGAGTCAGAGGATCGATTGGCCAAGATCACAGATTATGCCAGTGAAAAGATGTCAGCTTCCGGAGTGAAGTTGCTTTGGGGTACAGCTAACTTGTTTTCACATGCCCGCTACATGAACGGAGCGGCTACAAACCCTGATTTCAATGTCGTGGCTTATGCCGGCGCCCAGGTAAAGAATGCACTGGATGCCACCATCAAGCTGGGGGGTGAAAATTATGTCTTCTGGGGAGGAAGAGAGGGCTATATGTCTTTGCTGAATACAGATATGAAGCGTGAGCTCGATCACCTGGCACAATTTCTACACCAGGCGAAGGATTACGCAAGGAGTCAAGGCTTTAAAGGCACGTTCTTCATTGAACCCAAGCCCATGGAGCCTACCAAACATCAGTATGATTTTGATGCGGCTACGGTGGTAGGGTTTTTAAGATCCAATGGCCTGGACAAAGACTTTAAACTGAATATAGAAGTAAACCATGCCACACTGGCCAATCATACATTTCAGCATGAGTTGCAGGTAGCTGCTGATGCAGGACTGTTGGGTAGTATCGATGCCAACCGGGGTGATTACCAAAACGGCTGGGATACCGATCAGTTCCCAAACAATATTTATGAAGTCGCTGAATCTTTACTGGTCATCCTTGAAGCCGGTGGATTTGGTGGAGGGGGTATCAACTTCGACGCTAAGACCCGCAGAAACTCAACTGACCTGGAAGATCTGTTTCATGCACATATCGGTGCGATGGATGTATTTGCCCGGTCCTTGTTGATCGCAGACAAAGTACTGACTAAGAGTGACTACAAAAGCCTGCGCAAAGAGCGGTATGCTTCTTTTGATAGTGGAAAAGGAAAAGACTTTGAAAATGGAACGGTTGGACTGGCCGAACTGAGAGAGCTTGCACTTAAAAACGGTGAACCTAAGCAGATCAGCGGCCGTCAGGAGTATTTCGAGAATATTATCAATAATTGTATTTAAGATTTCGCGCAAAGTGGTTCACGCACCTCCTACGCCAAAGGGCTTCGGAGGCTAAGAAAAGCCAAAGAGACGCAAAGAGACAAAGTAGAGATGCGAAAGGAAAATGGGATTCAGAGGTTGTAAACAACTCTTTGGGTCCTTTTTTTGTGTAAGGTTTCACGCAGAGGCGCAGAGATGCAAAGTATAAATATGCGAGGTTAACTGATGCGGGATGTTTAGTGATTTAAGCATAATGCGTTAAGTTTGATGAATGCATGAAAACGAGATATTATCAATTATTGTAAATACTTCTCTTAAAATACATCGTGAACTTGGTCCGGGGTTATTTGAGTCTGTATACGAAGAGATTCTTACCTATGAATTGCAAAAGAGGGATTTATTCGTTGAAAGGCAGAAGGTAATTCCGGTAAAATGGGATCAAGTAATAATGGATCAGGGTTTTAGGGCTGATCTGATTATTGATAGAAAAGTGATTATTGAGATAAAATCAATTGAAGCTGTTGCCCCGGTACACCAAAAGCAGCTATTGACATATCTTAAGTTGACTGGATTGAAACTTGGTCTACTCATTAATTTCAATGAAGCACTGATCAAGAATGGGATTCAAAGGATCGTAAATAACTTATAATTCTTAAAGAAGAGTCCTCCGCTTTGCGCCCCTGCGTCTTTGCGTGCAACCAATTCTTTGCGTCTAATCCTCTGCGTCTCTGCGTCCTAGCGTGCAACCAACCCTTTGCGTCTAATCCTCTGCGTCTTTGCGTCTTTTGCGTGAAACCTCCTAAAACTCGAAATTAAACCCCTTGTCCTTCAATTCGGTATACACTTCCTCATCGAATCGATATAGGCTGGCGGCTCTGTGCGCTACATCCTGTTGTTTTTCTTTACAGTCTACCAGCAGTCCCATTTTAAGGAATTTCCTGCGGAAGTTGGGTTTGTCCAGCTTCACATCCAGAATGGCTTCGTAGAGTTGATGCAGTTGGTGTAATGTGAATTTTTCCGGTAGCAGATTGAAACCTATAGGAAAGTGCCTCACCTGGTGCTTGAGATGATTCAGTCCATAGTGCAGAATCTCCTCATGATCATAGGGCAGGTCAGGGACTTCATTTAGCTTAAACCATCGGGCATCCGATGCAGTGAACCCCGGGATGATCTCATAATCTTCAGGCTTGACCATAGAAAAATAGGCCACTGTCAATACCCGTTTATTGGGGTACCGGTCAACCGCTCCAAATGTTTTCAATTGTTCCAGGAAAATATCCTTTACCCCGGTAAGCGCAGAAAGTATCCTTTCGGCGGCAGCATCGAGGCCTTCATTGTATTTGATCCAACCTCCCGGAATGGCCCATTTTCCTTTGCTGATGCCTTCACCATGTTGGACCAATAGTATTTTGAGGTCACCATTAAATCCAAAGATCACACAGTCGATGGAAAGCGCATCTATGATATCATCTTTGAATTTGTTGTTCATAATAGATTGGGGTCATTAAATAAACTATAGAAAAAGAGAATTATTTAGATTAGCCATTTTTCGGATAAAAATAACGCTTGATGCCAAAGAAAGAAATTAATCAGATCAGTACGGTGGTTCACACAAATTCTTTTGAATGTACAATCACCGTTGATGTAGCTGTATTTGGTTTTCAAGAGGGTGGGCTGAAGGTGCTGCTCGTCAAAAGGGCTATTGAGCCATTTAAGGATTACTGGATGCTTCCCGGTGGGATCATGAAAGCTGATCAGTCTGTGGAGGAGGCAAAAAACGATGTACTCTTTCACCTTACAGGCCTTGATAATATTCATGCAGAGCAGGTAAGGGTATATAGTAATATTGACAGGCATCCGGTAAAACGCGTGGTTACAGTGACATTCTATGCATTGATCAAGCCCGAAAATCATCCGGTGATAGCAAAAAACTATATCTCTGATGTAAAATGGTATGCCATCGATGAGGTACCACAACTGGGTTTTGACCACAACCTGATCATTGAAGATGCTTTGATCAAATTAAGAGACAACCTGAGAGATCATTTAATTCTGGGAGAGTTACTTCCAAAAAAGTTTACGTTAAAAGAATTGCAGGATCTGTACGAAAGCATCATTGGGGAATCTCTGGATAGAAGGAACTTCAGAAAGAAAATGCTGCAGCTTGACCTGATCTTTCCAACGGGTGAAAAGAAGGTCGGCGTAAAAGGTGGTCCTGAGCTGTTTCAGATGAAATAAGGTGCATGAGATTTTTAATTCTCATATTCTGTGTATAAATTACACGGTAAAACAACCCAACAAAAATGAAGTCAATTTCCCTACTCATGATGCTTGCTGTAATACTATTGGCAGGCTGCAATCAACCAAAAGAAGATAAACAAGAGGCGACGTTTGATGTAGACCAGGCAAAGGCTGCGCTTGATTTTTCTATTCAGCAGTACAAAGGGATGAAAAAAATCGTTCCGGACAGTTTGATTCCCAAGTCTGTGAAGGATGGTAAGCTGGTAGCTCGTGGCATTCGGGACTGGGTCAGCGGATTCTATCCTGCCAGTCTATGGTATCTGTATGAATACAGCGGGGATGAGGAATTGAAGGCAGAAGCTGAAAAGCGAACCTGGTTGCTTGAGCCGCTGAAGGACTACACCGGAACTCATGATCTTGGATTTATGATCTATTGCCCATTTGGCAATGCGTACAGGATCACCGGAGATGAAAAATATGTACCGGTGATCATCAAAGGTTCTGAATCATTGATCACCCGATTCAATGAAGAAGCAGGGGTAATCAAATCCTGGGACTGGAAGCGTGGTGATGACTGGACATTTCCGGTAATCATCGACAACATGATGAACCTGGAGATGCTGCTTTGGGCCCATGAAAGATCAGGCAATGAAGCATTTAAGTCAGTATCACTTTCTCATGCTGACACGACCATAAAGCATCATTACCGGGATGATTACAGTACCTGGCACGTCATAGACTATGACACGGTAAATGGAGGAGTGAATGGCAAGATGACCCACCAGGGGTATTCAGATGATTCTGCATGGGCAAGAGGTCAGGTCTGGGGATTATATGGCTACACAGTCATGTATCGTCAGACAAAAGATAAAAAATATTTGGAGCAGGCTAAGAAGATTGCCGATTTTGTACTGAATCATCCTAACCTGCCTGAGGATAAAATTCCTTATTGGGATTTTAATGCACCGGATATTCCAAATACCTACCGAGATGCCTCATCAGGGGCTATTGCAGCATCCGCGCTGCTAGAGCTGAGCGAATATGTGGATGAGTCACTGTCCTCTTTTTACCTGGACAACGCACATCAAATGTTACAGTCATTAAGTAGTCCTGATTATCTGGCTAAACTTAATGAAAATGGTAACTTTATCCTGATGCACGGAGTGGGGCATTTGCCTGGAGGAAGTGAAATAGATGCTCCATTGTCCTACGGTGATTATTATTTTATCGAGGCGCTGGTAAGATACCTGAAAATGAACAACGCATTTAAATAAGACAAATACACAATCATGTCACAAACATTCGAAGAAAGATTTGCTACTAACCCCACAGATTTTAAGAGTTATGATACTGCCCGTATCAGGCAGGATTTTTTGATAGATAACCTCTTTCAGAAGGATCATATCCATTTGGTTTACTCTCATTATGATCGTTATATTGTAGGGGGAGCACTTCCCATTGGTTCCACGTTGAAGCTGGAGACTTTTGATCTCCTCAAAGCCGATACTTTCCTGGAAAGAAGAGAAATGGGTGTAGTAAACGTTGGAGGAGATGGAGAAGTAACTGTTGACGGAAAAGCCTTTAAAATATCCCGAAAAGAAGCGCTTTATATCGGTCAGGGGTCAAAAGATGTTACATTCAAGAGTCTGGACAAGAATAATCCAGCCTACTTTTATCTGAATTCAGCGCCTGCTCACCACGCTTACCCGGTAAAGCACATCACTGCAGACAAAGCCGAAACAGTGAACCTTGGAGACCTTGAGACCAGCAACGAAAGAACCATCAACAAATTGATCGTTAATTCAGTGGTCGACATCTGTCAGATGCAGATGGGACTCACAGCTCTCAACACGGGCAGTGTATGGAATACCATGCCACCCCATACGCACACCAGAAGGATGGAAGCTTATTTTTATTTTGATGTGCCGGAAGGGCAGTCAGTGGCTCACTTTATGGGTACGCCGGAAGAATCCAGGGTATTGTGGGTGCAAAACAAGCAAGCCATTTTATCTCCCCCATGGAGCATGCACATGGGTGCAGGAACCAGCAATTACTCCTTCATCTGGGGTATGGCCGGAGAAAACCTGGACTATGGTGATATGGACGTGGTACAGCCAACAGGATTAAAATAAGGTATATGGAATTGTTTGATCTAAAAGGAAAAGTGGCCATTGTAACCGGTGGTACACATGGTCTTGGGATGTCAATCGCCAAAGGGCTTGGACTGGCAGGTGCCACTTTGGTGATCAACGGACACACTCCGTCTAAGATGGAGGAAGCGCTGAAGACCTATCAATCATTTGGCATCACTGCACATGGTTATTTGTTTGATGTGACCAGGGAGGAAGAGGTAAAGCAAAGAATTAAGAAGATAGAAGCCGAAGTGGGCCCCATAGATATCCTTGTGAACAATGCCGGGATCATCAAACGGGTGCCAATGCTGGAGATGGAGGTGGATGCTTTCAAAGAGGTATTGGATGTAAACGTAGTTGGATCATTCATCATGGCTAAGCACATTGTGCCGGGCATGATCAAGCGGGGAGGAGGCAAAGTGATCAATCTTTGCAGCATGATGTCTGAATTGGGGAGAAATACGGTAGGTGCCTATGCGGCAGCAAAAGGTGGACTTAAAATGCTTACCCGTAACATGGCCACAGAATGGGCCAAAAACAATATTCAGGTCAATGCCATAGGACCAGGCTATTTTGCTACAAGCCAGACAGCACCTATCCGGGTCGAAGGGCATCCTTTCAATGACTTTATTGTGAATCGTACACCTGCGGGTAAGTGGGGTGACCCTGATGAGTTGATGGGTGTTGCGGTATTTTTAGGCTCCAAAGCATCAGATTTCATGAATGGACAGGTTTTGTATGTAGATGGTGGTATTTTAGCAACTATAGGCAAACCTTCAAACGAGAACTAGACACAAAATGAGAAACCTGTTTTTCCTTGCTACACTGATAATACTGAGCTCATCCTGTAAAGAGGAGTTTGTATCGGTTGATGTATACAATACCAATCATGGAGTTGCATTTATTTCAGCGAGTGACCTTCAGGGAAAAAATATAAGCTTTAATGAAGAGGTGGAGCTGCCCATCTTTTTTACGGATAATCCCAACAGACCCCTCATATCCCAGCCTTTATATGGTGATGGAGAACTGAAGGGATTTTTGGTTAAGGCTGATACCTTGAAGCAGGTTACCGTGGAGATCATTCCATTGTCTCACTATCCAGCTATGGATACACTGACCAATATCCGTTTTGCAAAGAAAAAACCTTCCTTGCATGAGGTAGAGTCATTGGACCGTTTGCCTGGGGTAGATACAAAGAAGACATCTCCGGAACTTCAGATGGAAGGACCTACCTGGGAGAATGAATTTGTGGCTTTCCGGAATTATTTCGATCAAAGAAATGGGATGGACATCTTCGGTAAACGGGTTCAGCGCATGGTATTGGATGAAGTTGGTGTACCAGGTGCACCCTCTTACCACGATCTGCAGGAGTGGGGACAGGATATCTTAAAAGTGGGTAATTCCCTGGGTGCTGGAGCAATTGCCCTTCAGATAGGTGATTCCCTATATAGAATCGCTCCGGGGTCTAATGGGACGGCACAAGTCTTATACGAAGGTCCGTTACAGTCTCAGGTTAGATTGCAATTTGCTGATTGGAAAGTACGCGACAGGGTGTATCATGTTACCCATGACATCACCATCCAAAGTGGTACCAGGTACTATTCTTCATCTGTTGCTGTTGACGGACTTATCGGGGATGAAAACCTGGTGACTGGCATCGTAAATATGGATAGCGATTCCCTATACACATACACCGGTCAGAATGAAGTGGCTTTCGGTACATATGATAATCAGGCTTTCAGTGGTGAGAAGCTGGGAATGGCCATCGCACTAAACAAGAATGATTTGGTTAGTTCTTTTGCTACGCCGGACACAGGAGAAGGGATTACCCAAACCTATGCTGTAAGCATGAAAATCAAAAATGCTACCCCTGTGAGCTTTAGGTTTTATGCTTGTTGGGAGTTTGAGAGTGAAATGTTTGCTTCCCACGAAGAATTCTCCAAATTCATTCAGTCAGACCTCAATTAATGACCAGGTGTGATCCATGGAGTATATTAGTGCTACCAAATAATTAGCGATGACATTGATAAGTGGTTTTTCAAAGCTTCAGGTAGCAGCAATCTTAATCTGTATATTTTTTATAGGGTGTACCAATATGAGTGAAACCAATGATTCTGCTGGTTTTGAGAAAGGAACTTTTGGATATGATCATGACTTTCTTAAAACCCATTACAAAGATCTGATCGTTTTAAAAGGAGAAGATTCCTCACGTGTTTTGGTTTCCCCCGAAGTGCAGGGTAGGGTGATGACGAGCACTGCCCGGGGGATGCAAGGTGCAAGCTATGGCTGGATCAATTATGGCCTGATCAAGACAGGGAAAATACAACCTCATATGCATGCTGTGGGTGGTGAAGAGCGTATATGGTTGGGGCCTGAAGGCGGCCAGTATTCCTTTTATTTCAAGCCAGGAGACTCATTCGACCTGGACAACTGGCAGGTGCCTAAAGAAATTGACTCAGAGCCCTTTGAAGTGGTTTCAAAATCTGAAAGGAAAGCCGAGTTCAGGAAAATGATGTCTCTGACAAATTATTCAGGGAATCAATTTGATATGCTGATGGATCGCACGATCAAGCTTCTGACAAGAGACGAACAAAGGGAGTACCTGGGAATAGAATTACCACAATCTATTCACTCTGTAGGGATAGAGTCTAAAAACACGATCACGAATAAAGGTGAAGATACCTGGGATGAGGAGTTTGGTATGCCTTCCATGTGGATATTGAGCATGATGAACCCGTCTCCCGAAGCCGTAATCATTTTGCCTTTCAAAACCGGTTCGGAAGAAGTCCTGGGACCTGTGGTAAATGATGTCTATTTTGGAAAGATAAGTTCGGATAGATTGAAAGTGGATGACGGAATAATTTATTTCAAGGCAGATGGACAACAGCGAGGTAAGATTGGTGTTTCACCCACCCGAGCTATACCGATTGTTGGAAGTTATGATGCCCAAAACCAGGTACTTACAATTGCCATGTTTTCACTTCCCATGGGGGATAGCCGGTATGTAAACTCTATGTGGGAGATACAGGATGATCCTTTTTCAGGGGACGTAGTAAATGCTTATAATGACGGACCACAGGAAGATGGAAGCATGCTTGGGCCATTTTATGAGATAGAGAGTTCATCTCCTGCGGCAAATCTTGCTGCCGGTCAGTCCCTAACGCACTATCATCGTACGTTCCACTTCGAAGGAGATTATGAAGTGCTCAATGACCTCTCTAAAACACTCCTGGGAGCAGATTTAAATGAAGTGAAAGCTATTTTCTAGTCAGCTCTTCATTCAATACGGCATATTCGGTCCTTAAGGTGATGGTTTGATGGGCAATCTCATGACCCTCAATCCGCTCGAGTAATAGTTCCAGAGCTTTCTTCCCCATTTCCACCACAGGTTGTTTGATCACACCAATGGAGGCTTTCAATAAATGAAAAGCTTCATGATCATCAAAACAGGCAATACATACATCTTTGTGCGGGTCAATGTCTGATTGCATCAGGTATTTGATGGCGAGGATGGCAATTTCATTATTCGCAAAGAAAAATGCATCGACTTTATCACCCACATGATCAATGAATTGTTGGATTTCTCCCACAGCCCGATCATTACTGACATGCCTGATCAATGAGGGATCAACGGTTAATCCGGAAGCCTCATGTGCCTTAACATATCCATTAAACCGGTCTTTCATGTTGCCCAATTCCTGATAGAAATTGATATGAGCGATTCTTGTGCACCCACTTTTTATCATTGTATCAACAGCTTCAAAAGATGCTTCGAGGTTATTGACACCAACAAAGCTGCTCTTAACTCCCGACAGGGGACGGTCAACCAGAATAAAGGGAACCTTGTGTTTTTTGATTAGATCAATGTTTTGGTGTCCTCCAATCGTTGGGCTGATGATTAAACCATCAATTTGCCTGTCCAGCATTACCTTGATCAGTTTATCTGCTTTAGCCGGATCTTCATCAGAACTGCCAAATAATACGGTGTAATTGGAGCTATACGCTGCATCTTCAATGCTTCTGGCCATCTTGGAGTAAAAGGAATTTGAGATGTCAGCGACGATTAATCCAATGGTCATTGATTTCCCTGTCCTTAGGGCTTTGGCAAATTGATTGGGCTCGTATCCTTTTTCTTTGGCGACTCTTTTTACTCTCTCAATAACTTCCTGGCTGATCCTGTTTTCTTCAGCTTTACCATTCATGACCAGTGAAACCAGGGTTTTAGATACACCCAATTCTTCTGCGATATCCCGCAGCGAGACTTTTTTCATTTGTTTATATAGCTAAAGCAGTATAAGTCTAATCCAAAATATATTAAATCACCAATTATGATTTGACACATACAATAAATTTACTTTCTTTGCATAGAACGTATTAACGTCACAACCTGTCATCGACAGGATTGTAGCTGGTTGGGACTCCCTGGAAACAGGGAGTTTCGTTTTTTATACGAATGACGGACTCACCACCAGATCTTTGTTCTCGCTGTTATGCATATAAAAACCAGATCCACTTTTAACACCCAGATGCCCGGCATTTACCATGTTGACCAATAATGGACAAGGAGCGTATTTTGGTAGGTTAAAACCCTCATACAA
This sequence comes from Cyclobacteriaceae bacterium, assembly GCA_965228595.1. Lineage (GTDB taxonomy): Bacteria > Bacteroidota > Bacteroidia > Cytophagales > Cyclobacteriaceae > UBA7330. The sequence goes on from OZ245828.1 coordinate 4,985,807, forward strand.
AACCTTTAGAATGGAGAGACAAACATCCAATCCAATAAAGTCAGCCAGCTGCAGAGGACCCATGGGATGAGCCATTCCCAATTTCATCACGGTATCGATCTCGTGAACACCGGCTACACCTTCGTGGAGTGAATAAATGGCTTCATTGATCATTGGCATCAGAATCCTGTTGGAGATAAAGCCCGGATAGTCATTTACCTCCACAGGTACCTTTTCAATCTTTTCACAAAGGCTCATGATGATCCCTGTCGTTTCATCAGAGGTATTGTATCCCCTGATCACTTCCACCAGTTGCATGATTGGTACCGGATTCATGAAGTGCATCCCTATTATCATTTCGGGTCTTTTGGATTGTGAGGCGATTTCTGTAATGGAAATACTGGAGGTGTTGGTGGCCAGGATCGCAGACTCCGGTGCAAATTCTTCCAGTCTTTGAAAGATCTGCTTTTTGACTTCTTTGTTTTCGGTGGCAGCTTCTATCACCAGGTCAGCATTTTTTACTCCATCATTTACCCGTGTGTAGGTTGTAATTCTTTTTAAGATGAAGGGTTTATCCAGCTCTTTTAAAATGCCCTTTTTTACCTGCCGGTCAATGTTTTTCTCGATGGTTGCAAGTCCCTTTGTTAGCGCGACTTCTGAGATATCAATTAAGGCAACGTCAAAGCCATTTTGGGCAAAAACATGGGCAATGCCATTACCCATTGTACCTGAACCAATTACTGAAATGTTTCTCATTGTTTTAATTTGGGGTTACACACATCTCTAATTTACATGGATTTATTGAGATGAAAGGATTTTGAAAAACTTGTACGAGTAGGGAGGGAGTTTTTCAGAAAAGACCTGATCTGACTGATGGTTTGTAATAGAAGAGATGTCAAACAGGGACCGATCGATCAATATCTTTTGATTGATATCCAGGCCTAGCTTGCTAAAGAAGTCAATGGGTATTTTAAGTTCTACTTCCGCCGGCTGGTCTCCAAAATTGATAATTACAAGGATTCCTTCAAATTGATCATGACGTATGAAAGCGTATGTTTTATCTGAATAGCCAGAATAGTCCATTGATCTGTTGTAGTACTGCAGGTCGTAGAACTGTCCGGTACGAAGGATTTGTTCCTCATTGCAGGTCTTAAGGATCTCGATATATTTTTGTCTCAGTTTGCTTTGATCCTTACTCAGCTTACCACCATCAAAAGATCCACCATTCATCCATTTTTGATGCTCCGGTACATTCCAATAGTCAAACAACGTGGTCCGACCATCATCCCCACTAAATCCCGATTCGCCTTTGGCTGGGTCGCCAACTTCCTGACCAAAATACATCATGATCGGTCCTCTATGCATGAATGCAGTAGCTGCCATCATGGGTATGCCGGCTAAGGGACTGCCCGCAAAAAACGGACTGTTGATCCTTTGCTCATCATGATTTTCAAGAAACCTGAGCATTTGGTCTATGATGCCTTCCTGTGCCTGCCATACACCAGGCAGACGATCAGTTGTTTGGTGACCCTGGATGATGGCTTTCAGGGTATCATACAAGTCCACCTTGTCGTATAAAAAGTCAAATCCACCATCATGGATATACCTTCTGTATTGATGAGGTTGATATACTTCGGCAATAAACAGAACCTCCGGATTTTCACTTTTAATTTCTTTGATCACCCAATTCCAGAAGGCCACGGGTACCATCTCAGCCATGTCACAACGAAAGCCATCTACACCTTTTTTCACCCAGAAAGAAAGGATCTCTTTCATTTTTATCCAGGTGTTGGGGATAGGGTTAAAATGTTCTTTCTTTTCATTGAGGTAATCCACACCATAGTTGAGTTTCACGGTCTCGTACCAGTCGTTGATAGAAGGTTGATGGGTGAAAACATCGTTTCCTGTGGCTTTGGCTGGTGATTCCACGTAGGGTTTCCCAGGAGCAATGTGGTTGTTAGTCGACTCAGGTACTAAAAGTTCCCGGTCTGGAATGTAGTAGAAGTTATTTGAGGGAAGAAATGCCTGTCCCGGATCATCGTCCTCTCCAAAGTCCTTTATTGCCTTTGGCTTAGCATCTGAATGATATTGTCTGGCCAGGTGGTTGGGTACAAAATCAATGATGGCTTTGAGACCATTTTGGTGGGTGCGGTCGATCAATGCCTGAAACTCATTCATTCTTTCCGCGACATTTTCTGCCAGGTCAGGAGCAATGTCATAATAATCTTTGATGGCATAGGGAGACCCTGCCACGCCCTTTACCACAGAAGGGTGATCACTTGCTATGCCCTGTTTGCTGTAATCGGTACAGGTGGCATGTTCGATCAGCCCTGTGAACCAGACATGGTTAAATCCCATTTTTTTGATCTCTGACAGTGCTTTATCAGAAATATCGTTCATCTTACCCACACCATTTTCGCTGAGTGCACCCCATTTTTTCTTTGGTTTTTTTAAATTCCCAAAGAGTCTGACAAGGATTTGATAGATGATAGGTCGTTCCACGGATGCTTATATGAGATTAAACAAAAAAGAGGAAACTGTTAGGTCTCCTCTTTAAAGATATTTTAAATAAAGGTTTTGGTTATGCGTTTGTGTTTACATTGTTGAGATCTTCAAAAGCCAGCTTCAACCTCTTCACAAAATTCTTTTCACCTGCCCGAAGCCAAGCCCTTGGGTCATAGTACTTCTTGTTTGGTGAATCGTCACTTTCAGGGTTTCCAATCTGTGCCTGAAGATAACCTTCATTCTCTTTGTAATACATTCTCACACCATCCCAGAATGCCCACTGCATGTCTGTATCGATGTTCATTTTGATGGCGCCGTACTCAATGGCTTCTCTGATCTCTTCACGTGTTGAACCCGAACCACCGTGAAACACGAAGTTGATAGGGTTATGGCCTGTTCCAAATTTTTCCTGCACGTAATCCTGAGAGTTTTTCAGGATCTTCGGTGTCAGCTTCACGTTTCCTGGCTTGTATACCCCATGTACGTTTCCGAAGGCTGCTGCAATGGTAAAATTCGGGCTGATTTTCTTCAGGGATTCGTATGCAAAAGAAACTTCTTCCGGCTGGGTATAAAGCTTTGAGTTATCGATATCTGTGTTGTCCACACCATCTTCTTCGCCGCCGGTTACTCCCAATTCTATTTCGAGTGTCATCCCCATGGCAGCCATTCTTTCGAAGTACCTGGAGCAGATCTCCATGTTTTCTTCCAATGACTCTTCTGACAGGTCGATCATGTGAGAGCTAAACAATGGCTTACCAGTTTGCTCAAAATGCTTTTCATTTTCATCAAGCATGCCGTCTATCCACGGAAGGAGCTTCTTGGCAGCATGGTCAGTGTGCAGAAGCACGGTTACGCCATATTTTTCTGCCATTTTGTGGACGTGCTGAGCGCCTGATACAGCGCCGAGCACTGCTGCACTTTGGTCCTCATTGCTGATCCCTTTACCGGCAATGAAAGCACCTCCGCCATTTGAAAACTGGATGATTACCGGAGACTTTAATTCCTTGGCCGTTTCCAGTACACCATTAATGGAGTTGGTTCCGATTGCATTAACAGCTGGCAACGCGAAATTATTGTCGTTGGCATAATTTAGCAGGTCAGTGACTTCCTGACCGGTCAGTACACCGGGTCTGAATTTCATGTGTATTTGGTTTATTTTATTAAATGGTCACATCGGGCCTCCTAAGCAGGAATTTATCCTGAAAGCATTTGGGACTCATTTGATGTGAGATATTCGATGCAAATATACAGGGATCATCCAATACCTGGCAGAGATTATTATACTTACAATCAATCTTCCTTTTTTGAATTCAAATCACTTGATTTGATAGTATTTCCGTAAAAAATCATAAATTTTAAAATTACAAACCCACACGCAATGAAAACCCCTACATATAAGATCGCCATGTTGGGTACCGGCCTGATCGGTACTTTTTATACGATGGCGCTGCACAGGCAAAGAAAACCGGATCGTGTTCAGCTGGTCTATTCCCGTTCAGAGGAGCGAGCCAGGACTTTTGCTGAAACCTGGGATATCCCCAAAACCTCTACTGATCTCAAGGTGGCTGTTTCAGATCCCGATATTGATGTAGTGCTGATCGCACTACCCAATCATTTGCATCTTGAAGCAGTCAGGCTGGCAGCTGAAGCCGGCAAGCATATTCTATGTACGAAACCTTTGGGTCGCAATGCGGAAGAGGCTTTTGAAATGCTCAATATTGTAGAGAAGGCCGGCATATTTGGGGGCTATCTTGAAGACCTTGTCTATACACCTAAGACATTAAAATCTTTGGAAAGTGTGAGAAATGGAGCACTGGGTGATATCACCTGGACACGATCAAGAGAAGCCCATCCCGGACCCCACAGCGATTGGTTTTGGAACAAAGAATTGTCAGGAGGTGGAGCCATCGTGGATATAGGATGTCATTGTATTGAAATAGGGAGAAGTTACATCGGAAAGGATGTGCTGCCTGTTGAAGTGATGTGTTGGGCGGATACCCTGGTGAAGCCCATCGATGCGGAAGACAACGCCATCGGAATGATCAAATATGCTACCGGAGCCATCAGTCAGTTTGAAGTGAGTTGGTCATTCCGGGGTGGTATGGACTTACGGGACGAAGTGGCCGGGACTGAGGGGTCGTTACGGGTAGATCATTTCCTGAGAACCGGATTTGAAATGTTTACCAGCGTGGGTGAGAAGGATTATGTGGCAGAAAAGGCCGAGAGTGATACAGGGTGGTTGTTCCCGGTGGGTGATGAGGTCAATAGCCTGGGGTACGACCATATGTTTGAGGATATGTTTGATAGCATCAGTCAGGGAAAAGCACCCATAGAGAGTTTTTATGATGGTTATGTCGTGAACGAAATTATCGATGCTTGTTACAGATCTGCAGAATCCCGCCAATGGGAGCCTGTGAAGCTGAAGGTGTGGCGCGGAGAAAGCGGCGAAGTACAAAAGATTGCTCCAAAGTCCTATGATGAAAATTATTATTTAATTAAGACCGAAAAGCTCAACGATAAAAGGAGTAAATTGATTTTAAAGAACAAGAAAACGGGAGAGATTGTGCAGCGTGAGGTATGAGTGGTTCATTCACTTGCTACGCCAAAATGGTTTCGGAGGCCAGGAAAGACGCAAAGCACAAAGAATGAGGTTAGGAATTTTTTGATGTATGGCATTAAGCATGGGACGATTATAAGATATGAAAAAGTTGACGGATAAACAGATCCAGACATTTAATGAGGATGGCTATTTGCTGATCAGGTCGCTGTTTGATCAGGAGGAGATTGGTTATCTAATAGATCAGTCGAAAAGAGATAAAGCCCTTGACGATCATTCGTTTTCGAGAGCTGACAGAGAGGGAGGGAAGGTCCGGCTTTCTTTGTGGAACCACGCCGGGGACAACCTGTATGGGATGTTTGCCCGGTGTCATCGGATAGTTGATACCATGGAGCAGCTGCTGGAAGATGAAGTCTATCATTATCACTCCAAAATGATCCTGAAAGACCCGAAAGTAGGGGGTGCCTGGGACTGGCACCAGGACTATGGATACTGGTATGAGAATGGATGCCTGTACCCGGATATGGCCAGTGCTTTCATTGCTGTGGACAAGGCTACAAAAGAAAATGGATGCCTGCAGGTTATCAAAGGCAGCCATAAGTTAGGAAGAATCAATCATGCCAAAAACAGTGAACAGGCTGGAGCTGACATGGAGCATGTAGATGCGGCCCTGAAAGTGCTGGATTTGGTGTATGTGGAAATGGAACCCGGAGACTGCCTCTTTTTTCACGCCAATGTGTTGCATCGATCGGATCAAAACAGGTCTGACAACCCCAGATGGTCCATGATCTGTTGCTACAATACAAAACACAATGACCCTTACAAACCATCCCACCACCCCGGTTATACACCCCTCAAAAAAGTGGATGATAAAATGATCAAACAAGTTGGTTCAGCAGGTGAGATCGTATCTGCCGACAACTGGCTCAATCCGGATGATGATCAAAGTGTGATTGAAAAATAGGAGCGTATAAATGAAAATAAATTTCAGGGTGGTTTGCCATACAAGGTGGGGCCAGGAGGTGTATTTGGTGATTGATGGAGAAGCACATAAACTCAAGCCAATCAGTGACAATATTTGGAGCGGGAGCGTAAATGCAGAGGCGTCAAATGAGCTTCAATATCGATACGAGATCAGGGAAGACAATCAGGTAGACGTTGAGTTTGGCCTCAGGACCATCAAGGTTCCTGATGGTGATGCGGTGGTAAAGGTATCTGACTGCTGGAGATCCCCACAGTCACTTGACAACGTATTATATTCGGCACCATTTCTAAAATCGATCTTTGCAAGGAAACCGGAAAAGCCTCAAAAGGAAGCATTATTCAATAATTTCAGTTTCAACCTGAGGAAGGTAGATGTTCCTGCCGGGTGTAAGATTGGGGTACTTGGAAATCTGGATGAGCTGGGCGCCTGGGACAAAAACCAGGTCCTTTTGCTTTCAGGTAATAAATTCCCTCAATGGTCTATTGAAATGTGCCTCACCAATATTCAGTCTTTTGAGTATAAGTATGTTTTGTGCGACGAGACGGGAAAGATGCTTGACTGGGAGCAAGGGGATAATCGACGATTTCGTGGAAATACGAATTCAGGAAGACATATAGTGCATGATGAGCAAGTGCGGTTTAGTGACGATCTGTGGCGTGGTGCTGGCATAGCACTACCGGTTTTTTCGCTAAGGACCAGTAACAGTGCCGGGGTGGGGGAGTTTACCGACATTCCTGTCATGATAGACTGGATGGCGAGTGTTGGATTCAAAGTTTTTCAGGTTTTACCTGTAAATGATACGGTAGCTAATCATAGCTGGTGGGATTCCTATCCGTATGCCGCCATTTCAGTCCATGCGTTACACCCTGTTTATGCCAATATGCAAGCCATCGGCTCACTGAAAGACAAGCGTAAATGGAATAAGCTTCTTTTAGAAGCTGAGGCCTTCAACGTCAGGGAGGAATTTGATTACGAAGGGGTCATGAAGATGAAAAGTACCTTCTTCAAGTACAGTTACGATGAAAATCGGGATGAATTTCTAAAGAGTGAGTCACTGGAGAGATTCTTAGCAGCCAATAAAAACTGGATCTATGACTACGCTGCTTTTTCCTGCTTAAGAGACCGTTTCAAAACTCCCGACTTCAATCAGTGGGGTGAGTACAGCTATCTCACCGACGATGAGGTGCTGAAGTTCACAGGTTCTGATCAGGAGCATTATGACGATGTTGCGGTCCACTTTTACATTCAATATCACCTGGACAAGCAGCTCAAAGCGGCCACTGCGTACGGAAGGAAACATGGCGTGGTTTTGAAAGGGGATATCCCGATTGGCATTTTCAGACATTCTGTAGAGGCATGGAGGAAGCCCGCACTGTTTCATTTGGATCAACAGGCTGGTGCGCCACCGGATATGTTTTCTACCACGGGACAGAACTGGGGTTTCCCAACTTACAACTGGGATGAGATGGAAAAGGATGGCTATTCCTGGTGGATCGAGCGGCTCCAAAAGATGAGTGAGTATTTTGATGTGATCAGGCTGGACCATATTCTGGGATTTTTCAGGATCTGGCAGATGCCTGCAGATCAGATTCAAGGACTATTGGGTACGTTTTATCCTTCCGTGCCATTGTCTCACGAAGAAATCAGCAGTAGGGGTATACATATCGATTTAGATGAATACTGTGAGCCGGTGATCCATAAGCGGCAACTGGAGAGTCTGCATCACCGGGATTTGATAGAAAGATTCTTTTTGAGGAAAGAAAACGGAGACTGGGTGATCCCTGAGGAGATGAAGTCACAGCAAAAGGTTAACGAGGAGATATGGACCCTTATTAGGGAAGGAAAGCTGGCAGAGAATGTCTTTGAACTTCTCCGGAAGGAGATCTTTAAGCTGCAAAGTGAAGTATTATTTATCAGGGATCAGCAGTCAGCGCTTTACCATCCCAGGATTGACCTTCATCATACCTTCCGTTTCGCTCAGCTTAAAGACGATTTAAAGCACAAATTGAAGGATCTGCATGATTATTATTATCACCACAGACACAATGACTTCTGGAAGGAAAATGCGGCCAAAAAGTTGCCTGTGTTGAGAGACGCGTCCGATATGCTGGTGTGTGGTGAGGATTTGGGGATGGTCCCGCAAAGTGTAGGTCCGCTGATGAATGAACTGCAAATTCTCCAACTGGATGTTGAGAGATATCCTAAATACCATGATCAGTTTAAACACCTGCACTACTTAAGTGTAAAAGGGACCGGAAATCACGATATGCTGACGCTACGCCAGTGGTGGCATGAAGTGAGGGAAGAGTCAGAATGGGTTTATCATGGCTTACTTGGATTAAATGACCATTTCCCGGCCCATATTGATGCACACGTTGCCGAGCTGTTGATGAAGCTACACCTGGAATCTAACTCCATGTGGGTGATCATTCCGCTACAGGACCTGACCACCCTGAGCCCCGAACTGATGCGGGCGGACATGGATGCTGAAAGGATCAATGTGCCTGAGAATCCTAAGAATGTCTGGAAATACCGGTTTCATATGAATCTTGATGAGCTGCATAAGGCGGAGGATTTTAATGAAAAGGTGAGGCGGTTGATTGTTGAGAGTGGGAGGTGAGGGTTTCAACGCTTAGACATGGAGGCAAGATACGATGAGTTAGTTCGCGTACCTCCTATGCCTGAATGGCTTCGGAGGTTGAGCAAAGACTATAGCAGTCTGCCATGTTCCGAAGGGCATGTCGGACGATAGATAAAGAGGGATTTCCTAATCCCGTTCACTAATCAAAATTCAAGTTTCTGGTAAACACGTCTACCCATTGATGTACAGTGATCGTCACAAAATATTGTCCATATTTATCTGATATGGTATAAGGTGAAGCCCTTATTTGTAAACATACTTAAAAAGTGATCTGGAATGGAATCAGGAGATTCCAAATGATCAGGCTTCGACATGCCCTTCGGAACTTGTCGAAGAGCAAGTTGCTAGTAGAGAAGATGCTTTCAGAATGGGTAGTAGAGCAGTGAAGAATAGATGATACCAGCAGAAAGCTCTTAGGCGCATTCGTGCTAGTAATTAGCGCCAGTATTTCTTTTTGCTGAACATGCTCCTCATAATATGATGGGTCATGTAGACAGATCCATTTACCATAATGCAGTTGATAGTTCCTTCATCACAACTCATTTCACCGTAGTAGTTTATATCATCAATTTCTACATCTGTAGATAGAGTTACTTCGTTCGAGTTTTCGTTCCAAAGTTCTATTGATGCAATAGCTCTTAAACTATCTGATTCGTTTAGAATCTCAACTCTTTTAAGGTTCACTACCCAGTTAATATCGTGTTCGTCAGCTAGTGATTTATAATCCAGAGGTTTAGTTGCACGCCTTAATGGGAAGATGATTGCGTCCTCGAAAACGCCGTATAATTTAAATGTCAACCAAGTGTTCAGATATGAAGTGAAAGCAGTTGAAGCATCCATCGTTCTTCTGAATTCACATTCAAGTTCAGTCATTCTAATAGCAAAGTCTCGATCCTCATCTCTAGTCAAATTAGTAACGCATTTCTTGACTTGTTCATCCGTTAGTGTGTACTTAGGAATTGAGTCAGTTAGTGCTTCGTCCACTATAAATTCTTCGGGATTTAGGATGAGAACCCGTGGAGCCTTTGTATCCTGTGCTATGGAAATAGTTGGAATAAGTAGTAGTAGCAGGATAATTCTCATGGTTCTGTAATTGCAGCTAACCTGGAGAGAACGAGTGACCCTCCCCAAGCAATGAAAATCTAAACTAGCTAAATCTTCGGTGAGATGCAACGGGGAAATTCCTACTGTAACTAGAAGGTGAATGCTCCTGGCTGGTGCAAAGGCAAAAGGAAAATAGGAGTTCCCAGAGTAGATTTAGCGGTAAGGTTCGTAGGTAAGTGGCTATGGAATAAGAAAGGCCATTCGGCTCAGTCCTTTGTTAGCGAGATGTTTCTTCATATTTCCCGCTAAATTCAACTTTGAAATCTTTCATGTTGAAGTAGGGAAATGAATAATATCCAAAAACAGAATCTCCTTCTGTTAGCCCATTCAGTTTTAGTTCTGTTGCCCCGTAATCAAAGTCTTGTCGGTTAAGATTTCCTTGTTCGAAGTCATTTCTGTTCGTTGTGAACTCAATATGATTGGTTAATGCTGAATTATAAAAGGAAATTTTTACTATTCCTTCTTTAGTAAATTTAACATGACAAGCGTCTAAAGGAAAGTTGTAGTCGATCATGTTTGGTTTATAGAAATTTAAAAAGGCTAGCTTGAGGGTAGAATTGTCAATATTGCCTTCTATTGCGGCTTTGAGTTCAATTATTTGTTCTCGTTTCAATAATTGGGAGTTAGTAAGTGTATTAGACAAATTGGGATCGTTCGTATCAATTAGGTCAGCAATCTTATCATATTCGTCAATTATCGACTTATCTCTTTCTGTGTAACCTGTTGCCATAGCTAAATCTTCCATCTGTTTTCTGGATTCGTTTATCAGGTTAGTTAAGTCAGGTTTAGGTTGACTACAAGATGATAAAAGTGTTACAAAAGCAATTATCAATAGGTTTTTCATCCAACTCTAAATTCTCGCTAACCCGGATAGAGCGAGTGGCCCTTCCCAGGCAATGAAAATCTAAACTAGCAAAATCTACGGTGAGATGCAACGGGAAAATTCCTACTGAGTTTAGCAGATGAAGGCTCCTGATTGGTTCAAAGGCCAAAAGAAATCACAAGTTCCTAGAGTAGATTTGGCAGTAAGGTTCCTTATCAAGTGGCTATGAAATGCTTAAGGCCATTTATCATACCGCATGTTACCAGCTTTTCTTTTCTTTCAGTATTTTTTCGAGTTCAGCCTGGTTTGTATCAAGTCCGTTTAATTCGATAACCTTTTGTTCGCCAGTAGTTAATTCGAGAATGAGTTGTCTTGCCCATTTCGAGCCGTTGTAGAAATTCTTGAAATTAAAAGAGTTCACCGAAGACAGGGAAATCTCATTCCAGTTCTTTCGTTCATAATAGCCAATCTTCTCTGATGTTATTAGAAGTTCGGTAGGGTTAGTTCGTAGTTTGTTAAGAAGTGTCCAAGCCAAATAGAGGAGAATGACCGTTGCGAATGTTCCGGTAATTTTGGTTGTTCGTTCAGGAAAGGTGTCAGTTAGAAAGAGAAAGTAAAGCGAACCCAGCACTGTTACCAGAATTATTATTAAATAGATAACTAGATAACTTTTCTTATACTTAATTTCAATGGTTGACATTTGTTAGGTTAATTCAACGAGTTCAAGATATAACAACAAGCCAATAATAATTCCTGACAATCCCACAGCGACTAACATTCTTGGAAGGAATTCTTGTCTAAATGTTGACTTGATGTCAACCAATGTTGGATCTTCTGGATCATATATTAAAGTTAATTTCTTGCCTTCTTCCATTGGAGGGTTTTGACCAATACTAAGTTCTTGAGTAATCCATTCATTTTTGTCTGTTAAAAACCTAACAACAGGAAAATACAATCCTCGGTTGGATCCCATTCCTTTATAGTTGTTCTTAAAAACGATTCCTTTTGCAGTCTTTCCTGTGTTAACTAGAATGTCTCCTGTTTGCCAGAGTTTAACACCAACCAACATAAGAATAGTTGAAACAAACACTAGTATAAGATTACCGTCCATGAAGGGATAATTGCTGGTAACGACCAGGTATGGTGAGTAGCCACCCTGATGCTATGAAAATCTAAACTAGCTAAATCTACGGTGAGATGCAACGGGTAAAATCCTACTGAGTTCTACAGATGAAGGCTCCTGACTGCTCCAATAGCAACTAAAAATAAGCCTTTCCCAGAGAGGTTTTGGCGGTGAGGTTCGCAGAGAAGCGGCTATGGAATGCTTTAGGCTATTCGGCTCTATTTGGATTTTAGCATGCGTCATTTATGCATTGATTCAAATGCACTTCCAGTAATTTCAAAGTTATCAGGCGCGACTTCGTAGATATTCTCCATCACCATGTCAAATTGCTCCTTATTTTTAAATTTCACTCTTTTAAAGGTAAAGTCAGGGTATATAAATTCCGCTCTATATCGCTGAAATGAATCAGGTAGAATTATAAAAGTTATCCTTATTAGTTCCTCAAATTGGATTATGTCGCAACGTTGTTTTGATTCAATAATTATTTTGTCGGTATCAATTTTAAGTATTCCTCGCTTATTTTTCCGAATGTCAAACAGAATAAGGGATACAATTCCTAAAAGGATTGTTAATCCAAAAAATTTCAATAACCACCTTGGCAAAAAGTCTAGGTAATAGGGTATTGAAAGTTCCCTTGGAACATATCTAGCTGGTAGATCTACAACGTACCAAATAAGGAAACCCAGAGCTGCAATCAATCCTATTTTGAGAGACAAGTCTCTAAGAGCCTTACTAGTGTAGTTTATTTTTATTTTGTAAGTTCCCAAAATGCATGCTAACATTTGGTTATCCGCAGGTTTATTGCGGATAACTACCTATGTCATGTCAAATCTAACGTAATTATTTGAGATTTACGATTCGGTTGCTCGGTGCAACTGGTGCAACCGATCGATAAAAGTGTGGTTTTGAATAGGAGCAGAGTCGGATAGTATTTTTACTTCCCCATGTAAGCAAACAAATCCCTGACCTCCTGGTCAGAAAGTGGGGTGAGGAGCCTTTCGGGCATGATAGAAGTTTTTTGGGCCTCCATTTTTTTAATCTCTGATGATGACAGGATGAGTTCTGTTCCTACAATAGGTTGTATGGTTACATTACCTCCACTTTGATCTTTGATGGTTCCCAAAATTATCTGGCCATCAGTCTTTTCAATGAGATAATTGACATAACCTTCCCGGATGTCGGCATTGGGATTGACAATGTTAAGTGTCATATTCTCCAGGTCGTCTCTGTCGTACCCGGTCAGTTCCGGTCCTATATTTCCCCCTTCACCAAACAATCGATGACAGCTTCCACAACTTTGCTGGTAAATGAGCTTTCCGGCTTTCGCGTCTCCCTTTTTTAATGACAATGCCCTGCGAACACGCTCCATTTCCACTTTCATTTCATCAGTGGAAGTGATTTTTACTGCTGGCCAGTGGGTATCTACCAGCTGGATGAGCTGAGGATCTTTGAGCAGCTTAATTTGTTTCAGAATATCTATGGGGACTTCCTCTTTCGGAATTTCCCTGGTTTCAAAGATTTTAGCCATTAATTCCCGGGCCCAGGTTGTCCTGCTTGCAAATAGGCTCAAGCTCGCATTTCTCAGATCTAAATCAGCCCTGATCTTATGCTGATAGGCATTGGCGACGGACTTGCCAATATCCGGGTCTTCGTAATGCTTCAGTGATTGGAGGCTGGCAAGCCTTAAAGCGGTGGAATATGCCTGGCCTTCGGCTATCTTCAGCAATACTGGCACTGATGCAGGTTGGTTGATCTCTCCAAAAATGTGGATGTACGAAATTCTCTCGTGCAAGGAGGCATTTTGATCAGTGATAATCTCCAGCGCTTCGGCTACGGCTTCAGCTACGTTTTGCCGCAAGCCCAGGGCCAGTTTACCTTCACCAAACTCAGCCTGGTATTGCTCTATCATACTCGCCAGGCTTGGCGGTATTTCAGCCAGGTCTTTACCACGCAATCCCTCCTGCAGCCCTTCCATAAGCGTTTGCCTGGTGTCATCAGATGGAGCAAGTTGCAGTAACTGTGCACATGCCAGATAATTCTCAGTACCTCCTTCCAACGCATACCGCTGTATCAGCCGGGAAAGTATGAATTCCTTTACCAAAGGTTGACCCCACAGGTTATCATCTTCAAACAGGGTCAATAGCGCTTTTCGATCGCCGGAACTCTTGGATTCTACAGCCCACCAGATGAATAACCGGTTGTCATGGTCATATTGCGTGGACTCATTTCTTAAAAGGTTGGCAATGATCGGGATGGCATCCGATCCTCTCAGACGCTTAGCGGTTGATGCCAGCTGACTGATGACCTCGAGATGATTTTCGGATGCAGCAAGCTCTGCCAACTTATGAGCGATATCAGGTTGTAACTCAGGCTCCTTTTTATCTGATATTAATCGGACAGCCCAAAGTCTGACATACGGATCCGGATGATCCAGGGCATCAAGTGCCACTTCCGGCTCAAGTCCTGCTGTCAGGTTGATCGCCCACAGTGCTTCTAGCGCAGATTGAGCATCTCCAGTTGCGAACATGTCCTTTAATATGGGCAATACTGACCTGTCCTTTCTATCACCAATCAGCCTCAGTGCCTGCTGTCGAAACCATTTGTTCTTGTGAGTGAGCAGGCTTACCAGTTCCTCACTGGAATATGTACTCAAATCAAACAGCTCAACCCTGGTTTCGTTTTTATTGCTCAGGCGATAGACCCTCCCGGTGCTTTTGTTCCAGGTATCCCGCGGATCAACGTGTGAAAGTCGGCTATCATTCCAATCTGCCAGGTAGATGCTTCCATCCGGACCCGCTTTAATGTCGACGGGTCTGAACCAGTGATCTTCTGTTTCCAGGATGATATCCTCATCAATGTTTGAAAAGGTGGAACCCTGGTTTTCCAGCCTGGTAACGCGGACAAAATTATGCAAGGGGTTGATGGCAATTATCTTATTGTTATAAACTTCAGGCAAGCTTCCCCCTTCATATTTTATCCAGGCATGCGTAAACCGGGTTCGCTCCCCGGTCAGGTCCATACCTTTGATATATCCCAAAGCATAGGGATTGGTCAGGGCTCCGTGTTTGCCCCAGTTCTTTTGGTAATAACCTCCCTGTTTGTAATAAAAGCCCCTGGCACTGCCATTGTCACCTGAATATACTCTTCCCCTGGCATCAATTTCCACATGGAAGGTATTTCCACCTCCTTCTGCAAAGATTTCAAAAACCTGTGTCTCCGGATGATATCTCCAGATGGCCTGTCCTTTGAAATGAACGTTTTTAGATGCTTTTGAAGTGATGGTGGCATGTGTAGTACTTCCCTGTGCTCCGTAAAGCCACCCATCTGGTCCCCAGCGCAGGCTGTTGGCAACGGCATGTGTGTCCTCTAGCCCAAAGCCTGATAAGTGAACTTCCGGCTGCCCATCGGGAATCCCATCTCCATCCGGATCGGGATAGGCTACCAGATAGGGTGGGGTCAATACCCATATGTTGTTTCTTCCCAGACAGACACCGGTGGCTATGTTTAGCCCTGTGATGGCATCAGTTGATTTATCGTAGGTTCCATCTCCATCCGTATCCTCGAAGATGGTGATCTTATCTGCACCCCGTACACCTTCAGGGGGTGGCATTGGAGTCTTATCAAAAACCGCACGGATATGGTTGTCAATATCGATAATTTTGACTCCTTCAGGATAGGGGTACTGATTGTATTGTACCACCCATAACCTGCCCCGGTGATCAAAATTGATTTCTACTGGCTGGTGAATTTGCGGCTCAGATAAAACCAAATCCAGCGTAAGGTCTTCAGCCACTTTAAAATTTTGAAGTGCTTTCTCGGGAGGCGTAGCCTCTGAGTCATCAGACTGGGCTCCCCGGCCTTCAAAGGCTTCCATGTAGGCTTTTACTTCCTCATTGCCTGCTATTTCATGCAGGGGAACATTTCTGGCAGATTCATTTTTTTTCGAGCATCCAAAAAGGGTTAGGGTAGCGAGCAGGAAAAGTATGCCGGGATGGCCATTGGCTGTTACTGAAAACTTAATAGGCTTCAATATTCGGGGTATGTAATGCAAGTGGATTGATATTCTACCTCTAAAAGTAGTTTAAATTCCTGAAGGAATTCGACCCTACCCGAATCAATTCAACACATTGTGAAAATGCTGAAGCAGCCAGTTCCAGATCTCTTCGGGTTTGCTGAGGGTCTGTATCTGGGGATACTGGTTGTTGAGCGAGACGATGATTCGGTCATAGGTAGCGGAATCGATATTGTAGATTTTGCATAGCCGGGTTTTGACGGTATCATTCTCAATATACCGGTCGAAATAATGGGTCTCGGCGCTGGACTCGAGTGCGTCTCCATATTTGCGCTGTTCTTTGGCATCTTTGCTGAAGGCCGTGATGGGCCCGTAAAGGGTCAACCCCACACCGCCACTCTCTCCCGGACCAAGAGAACCTGGTTTGATCGGGTCTTTATCAGATTTGGAAAGGCCAATATCCATGGACTCGGCCTGGTAGTTGAAGGGGACCTTGAAATAGGGATCGGAATAAATAGTGATCGAGGGCAGGAGCAGGGAATCCTCTGTCAGGGTAACTTTCAGGTAATTCACCAGGTGGATAGACTCGACCACCAGCGTTTCCTTCATATATCCCACAAAAGAGAAGGTGATGGTATCTCCTTTTCGGGCGAGCAGACTGAATTTGCCATTCATGGTGCTGACCTGACCAAGATTCAGGTCGGTATTGGTCGCATGAGCAAACCCAAGCGGGTTCTCATCCTGGTCCACAATGATCCCCTCCACATATTGCTGTGCCTTCAGGGGAATTGACCAGCAGATACACAATATGATTAAAACAGCGTATTTCATGTGTGTATAACTGATTTTAATAAGTCACCGGTTCGCCGGAGCGATGGAATGTCCGAGTGCCTTAAAACTGTACAAATCGATGTTTTTACTGAAATATTCATCTCCGGTTTTTATGGCTTAGCCTTATGACTATTTCATGTTCTGAGATACGAAATTATGCATTTGTCGAATGGCTAACAGGTTTTTAACATTTTTTAGTAGTCCTGTTATCCTTCTTTTAACCAGCGATGAAACAATATCAAAAGAAGGTATTGGCTGTTCCAAATTCAATTTAATTTCTAAATTGGACCTCAGTAACACATACCAACCATCCAAATGTTTAAAATCCAATATCTATTCATCTTATCAGCCATTTTATTTGTAGCCTGTACACCGGAAAAACCCCTTGAGACCAAACAATGGTACAAGGGCAATTTGCATACCCATTCCTTCTGGAGTGATGGCAATGATTTTCCGGAGATGATCATGGACTGGTACAAAACCCATGACTATGATTTCATCGTATTGTCCGATCATAACACCCTGGCTGAAGGAGAGAAATGGAAAAGTTTCTCTGAAAAACAAAAATTCATTTATGAGAAATACCTGGCTAAATACGGCGAAGATTGGGTCGAATCGCGACTCGACAGTGCAGGAACCCTTGAGGTGAAGTTGAAGACATTCGCTGAATATCGTCCTCTCTTTGAGGAAGAAGGAGAGTTCCTGATCATTCAGTCGGAGGAAATTACCGATCGGTTTGAAGACAAACATATTCATATCAATGTGACCAACATTCAGGAACTGATTAAACCTCAGGGTGGAAATTCGGTTTCTGATGTGATGCAAAACAACATTGATAAGGTGCTGGAGCAAAGGGAGGAGCTGGATGTACCCATGTTCCCACACATCAACCATCCAAATTTCATCTGGTCTATTACACCGGATGACATGATCCAGCTGTCCGGAGAAAGGTTTTTTGAGGTGTATAATGGTCATCCTGCCGTACATAATTACGGAGACTCGTTACGTCCGGGAATGGAAGCGTTGTGGGATTTGGTTCAAACGGCCTATTTGAGAGACGGAAAACCAAGCATCTATGGACTGGCCGTAGATGATGCACATTCCTATCACAATTTCGGACCTAAGGATAGCAACCCCGGTAGGGGCTGGGTGATGGTTTATACAGACGTTCTGAGTCCGGAAAAGATTGTTGAGGCCATGGAAGCCGGCGATTTCTATGCCACTACCGGAGTTACCCTGAAAGAAATCTCTTTCGATGGGAAGACTTTGAGTCTGGAAGTAGCGCCGGATGAAAATATCACCTACAAAACCCAGTTTTTTGGTTCCAGGGAAACCAGCGAGGGTATTGAGACGGGCGTGTTTTTTGAAGAAGCATCAGGAACCAGTGCCAAATACACGCTAAAAGATGGCGACATGTATGTGCGGGCTAAGGTGATCAGTTCAAAGCCCAAAGAAAACCCTTATCAGGAAGGAGATATGGAAGTGGCATGGACTCAGCCTGTGCTGTCAGAATAGAGATCCTTGTTTGACCAGGGCTCCTTCCAGCTCAAGCAGGTATTTCTTGCGCCAGATTTTCCCGCCATAGCCCACCATTTCACCATTGCTTCCAATGATGCGGTGGCAGGGAATGATGATGGCTAATCTGTTATCTCCGTTGGCTTTGGCCATGGCCCGGATGGCTTTGGGGTTGCCTAAAAGTTCGGACTGGAACTGATACGACCTGACTTTACCATAGGGGATCTTCATCAGCGATTCCCACACTTTTACCTGAAATGGGGAGCCTGGATAGATGATCGGGATGTCAAAAGCCTGTCTTTCTTTATGAAAATATTCGTCCAGCTCTTTCTCCAGTTGTGAAAATAAGGGATGATTGTATTCCGCAATTTCAGCCTGCAATAGCTGCTTCACCCTTTCAATTTGTAGCGGCAACATCCGCCGGTCGTGAAATTCCAGCAGGCAGATCCCATCATCTACCGCGCCTGCAATCAGGTCACCTATGGGCGTTTCTATGGTTTTTGTGGAAATGATTCGCATCGGGTTGACAGTTGTTTTTTAAGGAGCCAAGGCATTGTACAAACATAAAATTAACTGATTATTGAATCAGTGGCTACATCAATGACAACCATTTCACGTACCAGTCACGCTACAAAGCCAGGCGACTGGAAATGGACTGGATTTGAAGATGCACTAATAATAACTTTAGATTAGAAATAAGTGATACCACGAATACCATCCAATGCATCCTTATTTGATGATGGCGATCCAGTCTCCTTTTCCGGGCGAAGCAATGGTTGCCTTGTGGTTGGTAATGGGTAATGATTTGGTTTCGGCCCAGCGGTTGTTCATCACGTCCACCCATTCGATGGAAAGAGATGTGCTGGTTCCGGTATTCAGTGAAATTTCGCCTCCATTGTTAAAATACAGGGCGTATTCTGTCCCATTAGAACGGCAATAGGCTTCATTCTCCTCCCGGTCTTCAAGCAGTTCATTGGAGGGTTTGGCCCCGAACCAATCTATTTTATCTGTTGCTTCGCGAACTGACTTTACTACAGCCTGGGCCTGGGCATTGAGTCCAATACCTGATGGTGGCCGGTGGAAGCGAACACTGGCACAGCCGGCAAATACATTCTGGATGAAGTTTTCAATCCCTTCTTCATCGCTGGTAAATCTCCTGGTAGCACTGCCATAGATCTTCACGTTATTCACGGGTCTTAAATGCCCCAATGATTTCAGGGGATCAATTTGGGCCAAAGCGTTATCCCAATGCTTCTGGCCGGTGTTGTGGTTGTTTTGAGAGATGTCTACAAAGTCATAGATCTCCGGATGATCAAATGTTTCGAAATGAAAGGCATGGTCCAGCTCGTGCGGATCCCACATCTCTGTGCAATAAACGGTCTTGCCCCTGAGCTGTGCTGCTTTTTTGATGTACGCTGCCCAGAACCTGCCCCAATCGGCGTTTACCGAGGTTTCATTGTCCATACAGTAAAGCACATGATCATAGTTGAGACTATAGGAGAGTAATTTATTGACGAATTTCTGCTGATAGTAAAGTGGCCGGTGAAGCGACATCTGCGTTGGCACGGACCGGAAGAAATTGTTTTCCGTAAAAACGGGGTGTGTAGAAACCAACGTGTCCAGTTTGTCTCTGCGCGCATTGAGGTTCCTGTTGTTTTTGGGATTGAAAGGATTAGCTGACCAGTTTTCGCGGTAGAAATCAAAGGTGGCCCATACTTCTATCTGCACAATGATGTCCCGCTTGCTGGTTTCGTCAAGGAAAGTCTCAAACCTTTGCCAATATACCTCATTAAACACGTTCAGGTCATACAAGCCATCTTCCATCAGCTCGAAGGGCCAGACATTTCCTGAATCCCTGGATGACATGGTATTCCGCACGTAGTTGCCACCATTTTGCTTCAAAAGCTCCAGGTGTTCGGCAACCCCATTCATTTGAAAAAGGTTGTCATCATCACTGGCACCCAGCAATAGCATTTCCTGGCCATGATAGGTCCAGAATTGTTTATGGTCCTTGCCCGGATGTATGCCTTTTGGCTCAATCTGCCCTGAGGGTGGCATGCAGGCAAAAAGGAATATAAACAAGCCCAGGAGGGGTTGGGTTGGGTTTTTCATCTTTGGTTTGATAAGTTAGAGTGTATATTTCCTGCCCTTGTTCTGTTCTTTCAGCCAATCCACTAGCGGCTCAAAATATTTAACCATGGCCGTGGCATTGAGTGGCTCTCCCGTAGCATCTTTCAATACATCCTGCCAATCTTTAGTAGCACCGGGCTGCATGATTACTTTTAGGAAATCCCCAACGGTGGTAGCTCCATAATAGTTGGTTTCACGGGGATCCTGTTTCAGGATGTTTTCTGCAATGTGTTGATGCAACTGGAATAAGATGATGTACGACAGGGCATAGTCATAATATTGAGCCGGATCATTGTTGATGTGTGTTTTGGTACAGGCATCGCAATATTCCTCACCCCGATCATCCGGCGGTACAATTCCCTGGTATTTCTTCACGATTTCCCACCATTTGGCGTTGAATTGATCCTTAGGTAACCCATCCACATAAAGTGCCTTTTCAAAATTGCTCATGGTGCCAGCTGCAAACGGAATGAAGACGGCATAGTCCATGGCCTCAGCAAGTAGTTTTTGGATGTTGTCAGATTTTGAGTTTTTATCAATCAATCCTCTACCAATAAGATAGGGCTTTTGCAGGGCTGCGGCGCCCATCATAGATCCAATAGCTTCATGGAAAGCCCTGTTCGCACCACTTCTGAGAAGGGGAGGAACATCAGGATTCGTATAGGAGATGTAATAGTAGATATGGCCCAGCTCATGATTAGAGGTTTGAAACCACTTTTCATTGGGTTCTACACTCATCAGACTTCTCACATCATCTTGTAGATCCATGTGCCAGGCTGAGGCGTGATTGTTCTTTTTGACTGCGGAGTCCGGTGGGTAAGGGTAGAGGCTGGACTTTTCCCAAAATGTATCCGGTAATTCAGGAAAACCCAGACTTACGTAGAGCTTTTCCCCTTCTTTCACCACCCATTCGGGGCTTTTATTGGCCAGTGCGCTATCGATGTCAATCCCTTCTACCTTGATCATCGGTCCCCAGTCCTGACCCCAACGGTTGGGTGCCCAATGGGCTGGCAGGTAATCGGGTACTTCTGAAACACCATACTGCCTGGCTAGCTCATATCTTGCATAAGTATGTAACTCACGGTACAATGGCAGCAACTCCTCATGGAGCTTTTCCATCATTTCCATCATTTCTTCAGTGGTCAGCCCGTACTCGGAAATCTGGTACGTGAAGTAATCATTATATCCAAGGGCCTGCACCGTCTGGTTGCGTAGATTTCTTAGGTTTTCCAGCCCGTCTTTTAACCCGGGACCCACTTCTTTGCTTGACTCCCATGCAGCCAGGCGTTCATTCAGGTTTTTGTTGTGATATAGGATATTGTCTATCTCATTGGTGCTTACCTCTTTACCATTCAGGGTATAGGTGAATCCATACAAAGTTTCCGTCTGAGCGATGTCAGCCTTGATCTTTTCCTTCACGAGGTCCTCTACAGTCTGTGGGTTGCTTCCGGCATTGTAAAGAATGGTTTCCAACTGACGTACCTGAAGATCTGTAAGCTGGTCTTTGCTGTTTAGGAATTTTCTGGTTTTTTCGATGTTATCGGTACTCCCCATGAAGGATGCCAATGCCTCGTCTGCTTGTTTAGATTCATAAGCATTCATGGTATCACCTTCAACTATCTGGGTATTTGTTTTCCAGGCTGCTTCGGCCGAGGCGTAGTAAAGTGAAAGCAATTCATCTGTATAACCATCAATATATTGCTGAGCATCCTCTTTTACATCCACACAAGCATTAAAGATTAAAGCCAGAGCTATCAGCTGGCTATAGATCATAAGTTTTTTGATTTTCATAGACTATTGTTAAAAGGTTTCATCCCCGCTGCCGGTTTTGTTTATGCTATGAGTTCGTTTTTGGGTGGGTCGCAGTTAGGGATCACTAATTTAATCCAAAAGGTCCTGAAGTAGCAAAGGCGCAAAGACAAAGATTGTTTTAAGGTCATTGTGCCTTTCTGGCAATTGTCGGGATTGTAATTACTTAACAATGATTCTTGACGTCATTTCATTTCCGTCTTCAGAAACCATTTTCATCAGGTATAATCCATTTTGTAATCCGTTCATGTCAACTTCTACATTTCTGAATCCAACTTCAGAAGTGTTAGGCTGATAAATATTTGAGGTACCAGTTAGGCTGATTACCTGAATGTCTTTCACCTGGAAAGGTTTCTCACCTTCAATGGTTACTTTACCCTGAGTTACTACGGTAGGGTATACATTGAAAGTGTTTTCGCTTTCCCCCATGTTAGTTTCTACCCGGATGGCTTTGAAAACCTCATACTGACCATCGAAGTCAACCTGAGTCAATCTGTAATATTCAACTTCACTTTTGTAAGTATCGTCTTCGAAAGTATATTCAATTACTTCAGTTGAGTTTCCGTTTCCCTCGATTCGGGCGATCTCATAAAATTCAACTCCATCTTCAGATCTTTCCAATGAGAAGTACTCGTTGTTCACTTCACTAGCAGTTGACCAGGTGATCTTTACATTGTTTTCGAAAGAGGCATCAAATGAAAGCAGTTCGACAGGTAGGGTAGAGTATGAACAACCGCCTGAGCAATCTGGGGTTTTCGATGAATTGCTAAAGATGGTAGCACCGCCTTTGTTTTTGATGCCATTAGGTGCATAAAGCATTCCCATGCCATCAATTACTCCTTCGCCCTTGTTGTAGTTTGATTTGCCATTCAGAATGAGCTCACCATCAAGGGTTACAATGCTACTGGCTTTGTTTTCAAATTTTCCAGTCACTATTACAACCACTCCAGCAGGTATAGTCAGCGATGATGCATCTTTTAATTTAAGCTCAGTAAAGGTAAAAGTTCCGACACCACCAATGGTCACATTATCTCCTTTCAATTCAACATCACCAGCAGAACCAGGTGCGATATAGGTCTGTGCATTGGCAGCAGACACTGAAACTGTCATGATGATTAAGATTAAGATTGAATTAAGAGATTTCATTACCTGAACTGTTGAATTACTTATAGTAGGTAAGTATGCAATTCACGTACCAGGCATAGGTAATTTCCCTATATGATCGATGAATGGGTATTAATCATCTATAAGTGGATATCTTAGGATTGTGAATGGGTCAAAATCAACGATTGATTGATTTTGGAGCCAATTTTTGGTGTTTTTCGAGAGCGAAAACGCTTAAGTTCAGAAGTGTTTTACAAGATCTCCCAATTCAGGATATAAGAGGCTGTACTTCTTTTTTCATTCAAAACCATGCTGGTTTGGTAAGGCCCGCCCGCTTTTTCATCTACTTTCATGGTGAAAGTACCCAGATGGTCATTTGGTGATAAGTAATCGAAGTCCCAAAGCTCAATCACCATGGGCTCATTGACATCCTTGTGCTCGAAAGTGATACCGATGTCCTTTTTCTCTTCATTATCAACAGACTTGTAGATGCCCTCAGGCCAGATTTTCTTTCCTTTATATTTCAGGAAGACCTCATCTTTGTCTATCTCGTCATTGAGGATGCATATCAGGTGGTTGAGCTGGATAGTGGGCATGGCAGTGCTGTTTTGGTTAAAATTATATCAAAAGTTCAAATCTGCCCGTCTTGATCCGGGTTAAATGATCGGTAGGGAGTATATACTCATACACCCAGCAGGGCAGCGTGGGTCCTTTAGCTATGTGCACGGGGCGCACTCTCCTGTGATAATTGGCATCATGTCTCTTATAATTGGGTAGGGCTAGCTCATATTCATCCATTTCTTCAAAAAAGACTTTTTGTTCTCTGATCAAATAAACTTCACCATGAGTTCTGTGTTTTCTGGTATTGTCATACACCAGTCCGGGGAATCCAGCCACTCTATATAGGTGTGCGTACATATATCCATCACCCAAATATTCGACGGGCATGTCCGGAACCCCTAATTCTTTGATGAGTCTGTTTTTTCTCATCAGGTACCCGTATACGAACAGATAATTGGCATTTATTTTTGACATTAGCAGGAAAATGTGATAATAGTCGTACTAAAATAATGATTTACGCTAATCAATTGGTGAACCTTTATATCTTTGAAATCTTCGTTTTTCCGTAATAAAATTATATGTCTTTAAAGGTAGCGATTGGTGTAGATATTGGAGGTACACTCACCAAGGTTGGGATTGTTGATCTGGATGGAAATATGTATGGTCATACAGAGTTTCCAACGCAAAAAGGAAAGGATTTTAAGCAGTTTCTGGATAAGCTGGTACAAACTTATACTCAGCTGATAGAAAAATCATCTGTAGAGCTGGAGGTGGTAGGAATGGGCGTAGGAGCTCCCAATGCTAATTATTACCGGGGGACCATTGAGCATCCGGCTAATCTCAAATGGAAAGGAATACTCAGGGTAACTGAGGAATTGCAGAAACGCTTTGATAAACCTGTGCATATCACCAATGATGCCAATGCAGCTGCTATAGGTGAAATGATTTATGGTGAAGCCAAAGGAATGCAGGATTTTATTGTCATTACACTTGGTACAGGATTGGGTTCCGGAGTGGTGAGTAATGGTAAGTTGATCTACGGCTATGATTCTCAGGCAGCAGAGCTGGGCCATATTGTAATTGACTACAATGGCCGATGGACGGGACTTGATCGCAGGGGAGGGCTGGAGGCATACGTATCGTCCACCGGGTTGAAAAGAAATGTATTTTTTCTGCTATGCGATTCACTCAAGGACAGTGTTTTAAGGGATTATTCTTACAATGATTTACACGGTGAGATCATCACCAAAGCTGCTGAGGATGGTGACCCAATAGCTATTGAAGCTTATGAGTTGACAGGAAAATATTTAGGTCAGGCACTGGCCAATTTCACAACATTCTCCCATCCGGAAGCGTTCTTCCTACTTGGAGGACTGGCGAAGGCAGGTAGATGGATATTTGAACCTACCAAGAGACATATGGAAGAATATCTTCTGCCATTTTACAAGGATAAAGTAAAACTATTGCCTTCCGGAATGATGGATAAGAATGCTGCAATTCTTGGTGCTGCTGCGCTTGTATGGGATCATCAAAGGCGTTAAGTTCAACCTTAATTGGGAACGATATTTGAACAAACCTATTCCTGGAAAGGTATGTTAAATATCTAATAGATTATTTGCTAATTATTTACATTTAGGTAATGAATAAGTTATTGTTAATATTGTTTTCCCTGGTTGTGGGGTGGGGATATCTGGAACCAGCCAGTAATGATAAAGCCGAAGGAGCTATTGATTTAGTTCGCTCCGATACCCTGGAAATGCTTCGCCCGAAGCAGGAACATCCCGCTGAGACAAAGGCCATTGTCGATTTATTAACAAGGTACCATTATAAAAAGAAGTGGCTGAATGACTCTATTTCTTCGGAGGTCTTCGATAATTACTTAAATGCATTAGACCCTAACAAAGCCAATTTCCTTCAGAGTGATATTGAATACTTATCAAGATATAGGTATCAACTTGACGATGAGCTGCTTGATGGTAAACTTGATTTTGCCTTTCAGGTATTTTCAATATACAGAGAGCGATCTTTGGAAAGGCTGGATTACCTGGATGTCTTATTGGCCAAAGAGTTTGACTGGTCAGCCAATGAAGAGTTAGAGATTGAGCGAGAAGATTGGTTGCAGACCAGGGAAGACCTCAATGAGCTTTGGAGGAAAATCATCAAAAATCAGGCGCTAAGCTACAAGCTGACAGGTCAGGACTGGGACCATATTGTAGAGTCATTGCTCAAACGATATGCCAGGGTACGCAAATCAGTGTACCAGTACAACAGTGAGGATGTGTACCAGACCTACATGAATGCTTTTACCAGCACGTATGATCCGCATACTGATTATTTTTCACCTATCGCCAAAGAGAATTTTCAGATTGACATGAGTGCCTCCCTGGAAGGGATCGGTGCCAGACTTACCCAGCAGCTCGACTATACCAAAGTGGAAGACGTCATTCCTGGTGGGCCTGCCTTTAAGAGCAAAAAGTTGCAAAAGGATGACAGGATTATTGGAGTGGCCCAGGGAGACAGTGGGGTGTTTGAGGATGTGATTGGTTGGCGAATTGATGATGTGGTACAAAAGATCAGAGGACCTAAAGGGTCCGTGGTGAGACTGAAAGTGCTGAAACATGATAAAGACATCAATGCACTGCCTGATACTATCAGGATTGTGAGGGATAAGATCAAGCTGGAAGAATCCACCGCTCAGTCTCAGATGATTCCAATCATCGAAAATGGTGAAACTTTCAAACTTGGAGTGATCACGATTCCTCAATTCTACATTGATTTTGAGGAGATGCACCAGGGCAAAGAAGACTATACCAGTACCACCAGGGATGTAAAGAGATTAATCGCTGAGCTACAGGAGGATGGCATGGATGGTTTATTGATTGATCTTCGCTTCAATGGGGGTGGTTCGTTGCAGGAAGCTGTAGAACTCACAGGGCTGTTTATTGATGAAGGTCCGGTGGTACAGGTGCGAGACACTTATGATTCTGTAGACATTTATGTGGATGAAACGCAGGTTATTACTATGAAGGGCCTCTAGCAGTATTGACCAACCGGTACAGTGCATCGGCATCAGAAATTTTTTCAGGAGCCATTCAGGACTATAAACGAGGTATCATACTGGGTGAAAATACCTTTGGAAAAGGAACTGTGCAGAACCTGATCGATCTTGATTTGTATCTAAGAAATTCCGGAGTGGAGTTGGGACAACTTAAGATG
This sequence comes from Cyclobacteriaceae bacterium, assembly GCA_965228595.1. Taxonomy (GTDB): domain Bacteria; phylum Bacteroidota; class Bacteroidia; order Cytophagales; family Cyclobacteriaceae; genus UBA7330. Next base: position 5,012,702 of record OZ245828.1, read on the forward strand.
ACTCTGGCGAAATTCTATCGGGTAACAGGTAGCAGTACGCAACATATTGGGGTAGCCCCTGACATAGCCTTTCCATCTCCTTATGATGATGAAGCTTTTGGTGAAAGCAACATGTCCAATGCGTTGCCATGGGATGAGATCAAGACAACTAATTTCAAAAAAGAGAATACCATCTCAGACGATTTGATGGCCAGTTTGAAAAAGTTGTATGAAAAACACCTGAAAACGGATGATGATCTAAGGACCCTTGCCGAAGACGTAGACCGGATCAAGGAAGACAAGTACATCAAATCTATTTCTCTGAACTATGAGGAACGACTGAAAGAACAACAAGCTGAAAAAGCCAGTAATGATCTTTCAACTACCATCGATATCAATGAATTGGGGGAAGAGAAAATGGAAGTGGATAGCATAGCTAAGAAGTTATCCGAAGACCCTTATCTGAAAGAAAGCTTAAGGCTACTGGCTACTTTGACAAAATCCAAAATAGGCTAATATTCTGTTTGCCAACAAGGAAACCTTTGAATGTTCTTTTGGTCTTTGATCAAAAGAATGCTCATGTTTCGGATAATAGGTTTACTACTGTGTTTACTGCTGTTTCACGATGCCCGAAGTCAAAGGAGGCTGGCTTACCATGAATTCGAAGCTGAGTATATATCAAAGATCCACCTCTATGGATCATTTTGTGATGTGAAGATCTCTCACGACCAAAAAATTAGGTTTTTGGGAGAAATTGAAGGAAGTGGGCGCCCTGATGATTTCACGATATCTTCCGGTCTGAGCAATACAGGTACACTGGTGATTCACGTACGACACCGGGGAAGAAAGTCTAATTATATCAGTAAAGCCCGCATTCAACTACATATTCCTAAGGGAATTGTGCTGAATATTGACAACACAGCAGGAGATATTAAAGGGGATAACCTGATCTCAGGTACTTATAATTTTAAATCATCAAGTGGGGATGTTAGCCTGTCCGAAGTCATTGGAGACCTCCGGGTAGAAACTACTTCCGGAGACATTTCTATAGAGAATCTTCAGGGGGAAGCGCACCTGAGGTCTACCAGCGGCGACAAAAATATAGGTAATGCTCAGGGAACGGTCAGGGTTTCAGGGACTTCTGGTTCAACCTATCTACACAACATCATCGGACCAGTACATGTATCATCCACTTCGGGTAATGTAACCCTCAAGGAGATTAAGGGCAGGGTTGAAGTCACATCAACATCCGGCAACATTTATACGCATCAATTGCTGATTACAGGTGATTCGAAATTTGCGCTCATCTCAGGTAATCTGAAGATAGACCTGAGCAACCCCCATGACGACTTTAAATTTCAATTGATGACCGGTTCCGGAATAATCAGCGTGAATGGTATTGCTTTTAAAAACAATTACCTGGAAGGCGAGGGACCTATCATCATCGATGCCGCTACTGGTAGTGGTAATCTGGATTTACACTTTTAGTGGGGGTACCCTTTGTTTTAAGACTTCAAATGAGCATTTTTGTTGGCATTGCATTGAATTTTTTGTATCACCTTTTTTCAATCCTATGCGACCTTACATCAGCCCTGAGACCCGTCTCAATGAGCTTACCTTTCGTTCCATTATACTGGGCGCACTATTATCAGTAATTCTTGGAGCAGCCAATGCTTATTTCGGTCTATTTTCCGGACTCACCGTTTCAGCGTCTATCCCAGCTGCTGTGATATCCATGGCTATTTTAAAAGCCTTCAAGGATGCTAACATCCTGGAAAATAACATGGTCCAGACAGCAGCCTCGGCCGGAGAATCATTGGCAGCAGGAGTTATTTTCACAATACCGGCCCTGGTCATCATGGGTTACTGGCAGGAATTTAATTATATCGAAACCACACTCATTTCCATCTGTGGTGGTGTGCTTGGAGTACTATTTACCATTCCGCTCAGAAAAGCTTTGATCGTGGAAGAAAACCTGATGTTTCCGGAGGGTGTAGCCACAGCGGAAGTGTTAAAGTCTGGTGAGACAGGTGGAAAATCTGTCATGTACCTGGTATACGGTGCTTTGATGGGAGGGATCTTCAAGTTTGGGTATGAGGCCCTCAATCTTTGGAAAGGTATCTTTGAGCGGGCCACAATCCTCAACCAAAAGCTGTACCTCTACTTTAGCCTGAACCTTTCACCAGCCCTGGTCGCTGTCGGGTATATCGTAGGGCTCAATATTGCTACGCTTGTCTTCCTGGGTGGGGTGATCACCTGGTGGTTAGCGATTCCTGCCTATGTATGGATCAATGGATTTGAATCAGTAGCCAATGAGCTGATAGCAGCCGGGAAATTTACGAGTATTGATCAGATACATGCCGAAGCGCTGGGGATCAGTTTATGGAGCGTTAAAATGAGGTTTCTGGGTGTTGGATCCATGATCGTTGGTGGTATATGGGCAGTACTGAATTTACGAGGTGCCCTTGTTACTTCTTTCAAAGCAGGAGTCGAGGCTTTCAAAAAGGGCGCTCAAAAGGTAAGTGATACAGCCAGGACTGAGCTGGATACACCCATGTCCTGGGTGATCATTGGGATCGGTATTTTGGTCATTCCTATCTTTTTCATTTATATCTCTATTATTGAGGATGTTCCGATTACCCTGTTTATGGCACTGATCATGATCTTTGCGGGGTTTCTTTTTTCTGCGGTAGCCGGTTATATGGCGGGTTTAGTTGGTTCGTCAAACAACCCCATCTCAGGTGTGACCATTGCCACCATATTGTCTACCTCTCTCTTGCTTTTGCTGTTGATGGGTTCCGGTGGAGCCATAAGTGGTGCAGCAGGAGCGATTCTTGTTGGCGCTGTAGTATGCTGTGCTGCAGCCATAGCAGGTGACAACATGCAGGACCTTAAAGCTGGTTATATATTGGGTGCGACACCCAGAAATCAGCAGGTCATGCAGATGATTGGGGTGATAGCCGGAGCGCTGCTCATCGCACCTGTATTAAACCTGTTACTTGCTTCAAAAGGTATTGGAAGTCCAACTGCAGAACATCCCAATCCGTTGACTGCTCCTCAGGCTACTTTGATGATGAGTGTGGCAACCGGGATTTTCGGAGGTGAGCTTCCCTGGACGATCATCACCATCGGAGGATGCATCGGGGTTTTGATCATCATCACAGATCTTTATTTAAAGAAAAGAGGGTCTTCATTTAGGATGCCAGTGCTGGCAGTGGCTGTTGGTCTTTATTTACCCTTCGAGTTAGATAGCTCGATATTTGTCGGAGGATTGATCGCCTGGGCCCTGGATCGCAGCTTTAGGAAGAACAAGGTTTCCACTGAGTTAAAAGATTCTGCATCAAACAGTGGATTACTCATTGCCTCAGGTTTAATAACAGGAGAAGCCTTGATGGGGATCCTCATCGCTCTTTTGGCGACTTTTGGATGGAGTGTCTCGCTGACGGATGAACCATGGGGAGGAAGTCTTCCTGGATTGGTATTGCTTTTCCTGATACTCATTTATCTATACCGGACAGTTAATTCGATTAGTAAAAAGAAGTAGCCAATTGACAGAAAATCATTAATGGATCAAAAGGATCAGTTTACCAATCGTTGGGGGATCATCCTGGCCTCATTGGGCATGGCTATAGGGGCCGGTAATTTATGGCGATTTCCCAGGTTGGCTGGTCAATACGGTGGTTCATTCATCCTGTTGTGGATACTGTTTCTGTTAATCTGGTCTATTCCATTGTTGCTTTCCGAATTCGCTATTGGCAAGAAATTTAAACACGGGGTGATACATTCCATGAGCAAGGTGACTTCACCCGGAATGACCTGGATGGGCTTTTTTATTGCCATTTGTACACTGGGAATTGCCTTCTACTATTCGGTAGTCACCGCCTGGTCCATGCAATATTTATTCCTGGCCACCGGGAATGTAATAGATACTTTCAACGGGATTTCCTTTGCTGACACCCTGCAGCAACAGCCTGATTTCCTACAGAGTCAATGGATGTCAATCTCTAATGCCAATTGGACCACCATTTCAATGTTTGTGGTTGTCATTCTGGCGGGTGTTTTCATGCTGATGAAAGGAATAAGAGAAGGGCTTGAAAGAGTGAACAAGGTATTGATACCCACACTTTTTGTGTTGCTGATCGTCATCATTTTCACAGCCTTGTCTATTGAGAATGGTATTTTGGGACTAGAATACATGTTTACTTTCAAAGTGGAATACCTGAAAGAGCCCAAAGTATGGATTGAAGCATTGTCGCAGTCTGCCTGGAGCACCGGGGCAGGGTGGGGGCTACTGATGACCATCTCAGCTTATTCCAGAAAGCAGGAAGATGTTACACTCAATACTTTCATAGGGGCCTTTGGAAATAATACAGCCTCGCTGATTGCCGGTATGGCCATTCTGCCAGCGGTATTTGCTTTGGCACCCACTGAAGCTGAAGCGATCAGTTATTTGCAGCAGGGCAATCAGGCACTCACCTTCAATGTGATTCCTGACTTGTTTGCCAGGATCCCGGCGGGAGAATATATGGCAGTACTGTTTTTCCTGACATTGCTGTTTGCTGCTTTTAGTTCTTTTCTTCCGATGATTGAACTCTTTATTAGTAACATTGTGGACTTTGGAATCCCAAGAAGGAAAACCACGCGTTTGATTATCGTAGCTTTTATCGCATTTGGCTTTCCGTCAGCTTATAACCTGGATTTTTTTACAAACCAGGATTGGGTTTGGGGATTGGGGTTGATTTTGAGCGGGTTCTTTATTTTGTTTGCCGTTGTTAAATACAACCCCCTCAAGTTTAAAACTGAATTGATCGATCTGGATTCGGACTTAAGGGTAAACAAGTGGTATTTTGCCATTTGTATTTATCTCAATATACCCCTGGCACTGGGATTGATTTACTGGTGGATGTCTCAGGGATACAGTGAATATCCCTGGTTTACCGAAGCAGGATGGTGGAATGTTTTTGATGTATATAGCAATGCCACCATCGTAACGCAATGGGGGAGTGTGCTTCTTATAGGAATAGTTCTAAATAAATACATATACCAAAAAATGGTGGCAGGAAAATGACCTATTCAGCTATCATATCAATGATAATCATTCTGGGGCTTACCTTTGGTGGCTTCCTGTATTTTATCATATTGGCAATCAGGAATAATAAATAGTTAATTGGATATAATGGATAAAATCGACTCACTCAATCAGGTAGCAGAATTTCATAAGACGTTTCACCATCCGGTGTTAGAAAAACCAACCATTCCTGATGAGAAGCGCTGTGAATTGCGGGTGTCTCTTATTGCTGAAGAGCTGAAAGAGCTGCAAGAAGCCATTGAGGACAAAGACATTGTGGAGATAGCAGATGCACTCTGTGATATCCAATATGTATTGTCCGGTGCAGTACTTGAGTTTGGGCTGGGTGAAAAGTTTGTGCAGCTATTTGATGAGGTTCAGCGATCAAATATGAGTAAAGCATGTGATTCTGAAGATGAAGCTCAAGCTACGGTAGCATACTACGAAAAGGAACGTAAAACAGCCTGTTATTACAGAAAAGAAGATGGAAAGTACCTTGTGTTCAGGAAAGGTGATAACAAAACGCTGAAGTCAATCAACTACTCTCCTGCAGATCTTAAAAAGATCCTTGATAACTAATTAAGGTATCAGTAGTGTGAGCGTAGTTGCCGTATTATTTCTCAATTCTACCAGTTTTTGAATGGTGTTATCATCTTCACATCCAAAAAAAGACATTAAGCACATGTAGGTAAAGCAAGATAGCAGTAAGCGAGTGATCTTTTTGTTTTTCATAAGAAATCCTATGATACTTTAGCTGATTATTAATGAATTAAGAATAATTTTATCTCAAACGCAAAGTAACATAGGATTATTGACATTACAATGAAAAAATGCCGCTATTTTTCAAATTATCTTAACAAGATATGCCATGTTTTTTTCTCCGTCTTCATCATACCCTACTAAAACGTCATCTTCCAGGATCCAATGATCAATGTCCACATCATTTTTGCCATCATTGATTAATAAAAATCCCTTTTCATTGATGATCCATTCGCTATATTCGACTTCTTTTTCATCGAAGGCTTCCACAATTACCCTAAGTTTTCCATCCTTCTCAAAATCCATATAAATATCCACCTCATCTAAAATGGCTGAGGCAAAACCTTCTATTGAGCTCAGGATCAATTTGCCAAGAAATTCATCGTCATTGTCATCCAGTTCTTCTTTTGCCTTTTCAAATCCTTCTTCCAGGTTGATGACCATTTTCCATTGACCGAGCAGGTCTTTTTCTCTGAGCTTCTTTTGTGCGTGACTGGTTAATGCAAAGACCATACACATTGAAACGAGTAATGCTAGCTTTTTCATGGATTCAATATTATGTAATACAAGGTACTATAGTAGGCATACTGTGTTGTTTGTATAAAGGTTGCTGATTTATATGTATTCTGTCGTAAAACTTGATGAGCGGTAAATGAGAATACAGTATTCTTAAAGCATTTCCATCCTTTGTTTATTAATTTTGCCCTCTAATTTGAATTTCTATGTTTGATAATTTAAGTGTTAAGCTGGACAGGGCTTTTAAGACCTTAAAGGGGCAGGGTACCATTACTGAGATCAATGTTGCGGCGACTGTCAAAGAGATACGTAGAGCACTCATTGACGCTGACGTAAACTATAAGGTTGCTAAAGAGGTTACCGATACCATCAAGGAAAAGGCTTTGGGGCGTGATGTACTTATTGCAGTCTCCCCAGGTCAGCTACTCACGAAAATTGTAGCAGAGGAGCTAACTCTGTTGATGGGAGAGAGCAATGTACCTATCAACCTGGATGGTAACCCCAATACCATTCTGATCTCAGGTTTGCAAGGTTCCGGTAAGACCACCTTTACTGGTAAGCTGGCCAATCATTTAAAGAAGCAGGGAAGAACAGTGCTTCTGGTTGCCTGTGATGTCTATCGTCCGGCTGCGATTGATCAGCTTAAAGTATTAGGTGAGCAGGTCGATGTGGAAGTTTATACGGAACCGGAGGAGAAAAACCCCATAAAAATTGCTGAAAATGCTGTGAAGTATGCCAAGCAGAATGGCAAACGAACAGTGATCATAGATACGGCTGGTCGATTGGCGGTAGATGAGGCCATGATGAATGAGATATCAGCCATCAAGCAAAACATCAATCCTTCGGAGACACTGTTTGTCGTGGATGCCATGACCGGTCAGGATGCCGTCAATACGGCCAAAACCTTCAACGAACGGCTCAGCTTTGATGGCGTTGTATTGACCAAACTAGATGGTGATACCCGTGGTGGAGCCGCTTTATCCATTCGCAAGGAGGTTACCAAACCCATCAAGTATATCAGTACAGGGGAGAAGATGGACGCCATTGACATTTTCTATCCAGACAGGATGGCCAAGCGGATCCTGGGAATGGGTGATGTGCTATCTCTTGTAGAGAAAGCGCAGCAAACCTTTGATGAAGATGAAGCCAGGAGGATCAATAAGAAGATCAAGAAAAACCAGTTTGGTCTGGATGATTTTCTTTCCCAGATGGAGCAGATCAAAAAGATGGGTAGCATGAAGGATTTGCTGGGGATGATCCCCGGAGTAGGTAAGGCCATCAAAGATGTGGATATCGATGACGATTCACTCAAGCCCATTGAAGCCATCATCAAGTCAATGACCCCAAAAGAGCGTGAGATGCCAGACATCATTAACGGAAGCAGAAAACAACGCATCGCGAAGGGGAGTGGTACGGATGTCAACCAGGTAAATCAGCTGCTCAAACAATTCGGTCAGATGAAGAAGATGATGAAGACCATGAATAAAATGGGTGGTGCCAAAGCACTATCAGGAATGCTTCGCCAATAAGTAATTAATGCTTCTTGTCAACAAAAAAGAAAACCCCTGAAAGCTTCAGGGGTTGCTTGTATATATCTTTTAGGAATTAGTTCCTTAGTATATTATCTGTAGCATACTGCGTTGATGGCTTCAACAGTCCTTTTCACATTAGGAAGGATCTCTTCAATCAATGTAGGAGCATATGGAAGCGGCAGGTCACGGTTGTTGATCCTGTGTACGGGAGCGTCCAGGAAGTCGAATGCATGTCGCTGCACATAATGACTCAATTCTGAGGCAATAGATGACAAAGGCCATGCTTCTTCCACGATTACCAACCTGTTGGTCTTTTTCACGGATTCGATCACAGTAGCATAGTCAATGGGTCGTACAGTTCTAAGGTCAATCACTTCTACGCTTACTCCCTCTTTTTCCATTTCAGCGGCTGATTCGTTGGCTACCTTCATGAATTTACCGAAAGAAACAAGCGTTATATCAGTGCCTTCTTTCACCACTTTGGCTTCTCCAATCGGAATCAGGTATTCTTCCTCAGGAACTTCTCCTTTATCGCCATACATCAACTCCGACTCCATGAAGATAACAGGATCGTCGTCTCTGATAGAAGACTTAAGTAATCCTTTGGCGTCATAAGGGTTGGAGGGTACTACTACCTTGAGACCAGGAGTGTTTGCATACCAGTTTTCAAAGTTTTGTGAATGCTGAGAGCTCAACTGTCCGGCATTTCCGGTAGGTCCTCTGAATACGATCGGCACTTTAAATTGACCACCTGACATGGACATCATTTTGGCAGCACCGTTGATGATTTGATCTATGGCCACCAAAGAGAAATTGAAGGTCATGAATTCGATGATTGGTCTTAGGTCGTTCATAGCTGCACCTATACCTAAACCGGTAAAGCCTAATTCAGAGATCGGGGTGTCAATTACGCGATCAGGACCAAATTCATCGAGCATCCCCTGGCTTACTTTATAAGCTCCATTGTATTCTGCTACTTCTTCTCCCATCAAAAAGATGGCAGGGTCACGTCGCATTTCTTCACTCATTGCTTCTCCAAGGGCTTCTCTAAATTGAATTTCTCTCATAGTAAACGATGTTTTCAGGGCGCTAAATTAATCTATATAAAATAAAAAAGCCCTCCTGAAAGGAGAGCTTTTTTGAATGTTTTTGAGAAATGATTGATTATCTCACTGCTTCTGCAACCGCGTCTGCGAAGTTTGCAAAAGACAAGTCGTTCAATGCTTTTTCTTTCAATGAAGCATCTTTGCTAACTGCTTGCTTAAGGTTTGATCCAAGACCCTGAGCATTGTTTTGCTTAGCGCTAGCGATTGCTTTCAGATAGTAAGCATCAGCAGATAACGTCTCACTGTCAGTTACTCCGCTCAAAGTAGTTTGAGCATCACCGTAATCTCCTGTCAATAAGCTTGTAAGACCTTTATCGAAAGTTACTTCCTGACTTGCTTCAGCTGAAGCGAAAGAAGCTTTTGCCTCTTCGTAGTCACCACTCATCAATTGAAGTGAACCTTTCATGCCTTTCAGTTTGGCAGATACCATGTTGGAAGGAGAAGCACTCATTGCACCATCGATGGCTTCAGAAGCACTTTCTTTGTCACCTTGAAGCATTGCTGCAGCAGCCATGTTGGTTTGAACAACAGCTGAATTCTGCTTGTTAGCGGCAATTTCAAGTTGAGTGATAGCATCTTCAATTAACTGAGAATTTCCAGTCATTTTAGCTTTCTCAAGTAGGGTTGCACCCAGGTTGTTATGAGCTCTCCAGTCACCTGATTTAGTAGCTGATTTATAAATAGCTTCTTTCTCATCCAAAGAAGGAGTTAGGGTAGCTGAGAATAAGAATTCATTCATAGTCAATGAATCCATAGAAACATTACCACTTACGATACCTTTAGACAATACAGCGATTTTAGCATTTGGCTTCTTAACAACGACTGTTAGGATCTCAGTTTTTGCAGATCGCAATCCAGGATAGATATCATTAAATACCTTCTTATATGTAGAAAGTTTTTGCAATTGCTTTTCCTTGTCAACAAATGTTCCTGAACCGTTGATGATGTTTGTCCATTCACTCTTCTCACTGGAAGAAATACCATCATATGCGGATAAAGCTGCTTTAAATTCACTCCAGTCCTGAACTACAGGCTTAAGAATGAAGTTGATTTCATCAGCAATGTCCTTATAGTCATATCGGCTCATTTGCTTTCTGTAGAAATCTTCGATGGCTTCTGCTCTGTCGTTTGATAGGTCAGAGTTGATAGTCTCAGAACCTTCAGGAGAGTGAGTACCAGTGATTGTAACAGTTCTGGTTACGTTTTTCTCAGCAATAAATGCTGTCATGTTTTTTGTCTTCTCACTGTTTGAAGTACCATCTGTAGATAGTCTTGGGTTGATCCTTGATCTTCCCTGCTCAAAGTAGAAGTCGATGTTTGTAGGCTCCAACTCTTCTTTGTCATTGTATCCATGGTCTGCAAGCGCAGTTAAAACAACTGGTTTAGCGAATGAAGAAGTAGTGATAAGTCCTTTTGCCACTTCCATTCTAGGAGAAGTTTTAGATTTTCCACTGGCTGCGATGGTAGCAACTCCTTCTACGTACAAAGTACCCGGGTTCATGCCATCCTGATAAGGGAAAGAGAAATTTTCAGATTTTCTTGAAGTAGAACTGCTACTGTTAGGAAAATCTTCTGCTTTGAAATCCACAGATCCCACTGCAACTTCCTGATCACCATATTGATAGATCGTATTGATAGTATACATGGTTCCTGATGGAAGCATTTTTGGAGGAAGAACGGCCGACATAGTGAATGGCACTTCATCTCCTTTTAATTCTAGTGGATTAGGATCAATCGTTAGATCCTGATCATTTGCTAATTTGATCATCTTGCCCAGCTTACAACCCGAGAAGATCATAGCTACTGCAAGCATGGCTATAGCGAAGTTAAGTTTTTTCATGTGGATCATCTTTTTGAATTTTTGAGATACAAAATTGGTGAATTTTAACATTAGATTTTTACAATATTACTTAAAAAATAGTTTCTTCTGAACCATATATAACAAATTCAAGGGCCATAGTGTTATCTTTGCAACAAAACAGGAGTTTTCGATGCAGGAATTAATTGAAAAATATGCATTTGGTGTATGCACCAGACTTGGAGAGAAATTTCGTATTCCTACGTCCAGCATACGTTTATCCTTCATTTATGCGTCATTTTTAACTTTTGGCTCACCTATTATTCTATATCTGGCATTGGCTTTCATCATGAACTTTCGCAAAATGCTACGGAGACGAAACAATACCATCTGGTATTATTAAAGTTTAGAAAACTTATTTTTTCCGCCAATATAGTAAAGAATTAGTATCCATTTATTACCTCCCAACCTACGGGGAACACGTTTTGGCTTATTTCTTTTGCTGAAATGGTGGCCTATGGATCGATAGAAATCACGATTCGCCCGCATTATCGCTTTAAAATGATCCCAGGACCACATACTGATGGCAGCCAAGATGTCCAGGCCCACTCTCATCATCAATACAAAAACCAGGTGAGGGAAGGGAAGATTTTTACATAATACGATCAGGCTGTTCCGGAAATTCAGATATGTCTTGTTTGAAGAGCCATATTTCATTGTGCCACCGCCTACATGATATACAACCGACTGTGGAAGGCACATGGCTTTTTTATTGTCCTGATGGATCCTCCAGCAGAGATCAATCTCTTCCATGTGGGCGAAAAAATCTATATCAAAGCCTCCAAGTGCCCGAAAAGTAGATGCACGGATCATCATACACGCTCCGGAAGTCCATAGCACTTCTATTGGATCATCATACTGGCCAAGGTCCTTTTCGGTTTGGTGTAAAATCCGGCCCCGACAAAAAGGATAACCCAGGAAATCAATAAAACCACCAGCTGCTCCCGCATGTTCAAATTGATCTTTATTATTATAGGATAATACTTTTGGCTGACAGGCCACATATTGGGGTTGGTCATCCAAAAATTGAAGCATGGGTTCTATCCAATTTTCTGTGACCTCGACATCGGAGTTTAACAAAATGAAATATTCCGAGTCAATTTGCCCGAGGCCCAGGTTATACCCTTCGGCAAATCCGTGGTTTTCTTTGAGCTGAATTATATTTACTGCTTCTTGTGACTCTAGAAATTTAAGAGAATCATCCGTAGATGCATTGTCAATAACATACACGGAAGCAAGAGGACTCCATTGAATAAGCGTAGGCAGGAATTTCTTTAAGTGATCGGCTCCGTTGTAGTTAAGGATTGCTACAGCGACTCTACTCACCTTACATCAGGTTATTAAGGTCCAGACCAGGGATGTTAGGCATCACACCCTCAGTGGCCTTCTTCAGGTATTCTCTCGCCTTTACTTCAACGGATTGGATGGCTAAATTCACAGCAGCAATGACAAGATCCTGCATCATTTCAGCATCATCTTTGTTGATGAGGGAAGGATCTATCTGGAGAGAAACGACCTCTTTGCGTCCATTGACGACTACCTTTACAAGCCCTCCACCAGATTCAGCTTCAGCGGTCACTGATCCCAGTTCCTCCTGAGCTTTCTTCATTTTTTCCTGGACCTCTTTGACCTTGCCCATCATTTTCATCATATCAAACATATCGGACTCTATTTTTTTATTAATGCAAACGTACCAACTTGTACGAGTTCTTCGCCATCAGGGCTGGTAAATTTAATCTCATAGGTATATGATCCTTCAGGTGCCGGTTCGTCGTTAATGAATCCGTTCCAGCCAAGACTTAAGTTGTCAGTGAAGTGGATCTGTTGCCCCCAACGATTAAAAATACTAACTTCTGCGCTATTGTTGTCCAAACCAAAGAATTCAAGCCTGTCATTCAGACCGTCATTATTGGGTGTGAAAGCAGTTGGTACATAAATACGATAGATAAACCGTGTGGTTACTTCATTGGAATAGATCGGGTCGCTCACCGCGGCAAACCAATGACGTGACCTGATATGCTGTATGCTGCCAATGTTTGCAGATAATCTGATCTGTTGATCGAAATTCACTACTTCTACCACGGTGCTGTCCTCGCTGTAGAAGACCAATTCCCGCGAGGTTTCTGTCAGCTCGTTGATGGGGTCTTCCAGCTCAAGTCTGATTTCATTGATCTCATAGTTTCTGTCTGTGATGGAAAGAAACGGTGGCATGATGACTGCCGAATCAAGAATTGATTCACAACTATCGATCATGACCAGTCTGTAGGTATTGGTTCCGGCAGAAGGGTAGGTAGTGGATGTGCTGATTGTGTCAGTGGATGAGTTTACACTTATGTTTTGTGTAATCACATCCTGAAAAGACTGATTGCTGAAAACAATCGCAACCCGACTGCCGGCATAGCTCGCATAGGCATTGGAGAGGTACTCAAATTGTGAGCCTGGTATGGTGCCGCAGTAATCGCTCCCATTGATAATGGTGTTTGAGCAGGCTTCGACCGTGTTGATTCTTAAGCAATAATCCAGAAAGCCGGGATTGTCCACGTCTCTAATCGTTATCGGACTGGATATGGGCCCCTCATAGAGGGTAGTATAAGCACTGTTATTAAAGGCAATCTCTACCTGATATTTGACATTGGGCAGAACTGTACCATTTACGGTGACATCAAAGAGCGTTCCACAGGTTTGAGTCAGGGATGCACTGTTTACATTGGCAGGCACTATGGAATTGTTGAGCACAATTGACTTGAAGGTACTGCCACAGTTTGGGTAGGCGTCGTTATAAAATCCCTCGACGAGTACCTGCACATTGTTTGTCGGGTAGGTGAATGTAGGGAAGGGGTCGCCCGGGACATAGTCTAGGGAGTCATTATTGGTGAAGTGGATTCTATAAAAATCATAGATACTCTCCGTGATGTCCACCTGTACAGTCTGAGATCCACATTCATAGATCTCAAATTGTGGGGTGGTGTTTGGCAATACTTCGAAAGTAAGTGTGTCGGTTTTGGGAGCCACGGTTTCCTGGGTCAGTTGGACGATCTGATATATTCCGGGATCAGTGTAGGTATAAAATGTATCGTTGACGTCAAGCAGACCGCTCTCATAATAATATGAGTTGGTAAACCCTGAAAAGGTGGGCGATGTGGTAATTGAAACGGTAATCCCTTCACATCCCCGCTGATAATCTATCGAGAACCGTCCAAGCTGACTGGTATGCTGAGCCTGAGAAGCCCAATGCGTGAGCATCAGCATCAAAATGCCATATTTTCTCAGGATTGATTGCATGAATTACTAAGGAAACGTAATGATAAGATGATTATTCGGCCTTTAATAGCTTTATCAGCTCTGAAAGTGCTAAAGCATGCTGCTGACCTGTTTTCATCTGTTTCACTGTGTATACCCTGGTTTTTACCTCTTCTTCCCCGATGACTATAACGTAAGGTATATCGATTTTATTAGCGTAGTTAAACTGCTTGTTGATTTTAGCCAGATCCGGGAACAACATTGCCGGGATCTCGTTTGTCCTGAGTTCGCTGAGCAGGTCCATCCCATGCTCAAAAGATTTTTCATCAAAGTGAGTGATCAGTGCCTGTGCGCTTACTTTGAGGCTATCCGGGAAGAGACCCTTTTCTTCCAGCACATCGTATATCCTGTCAAGGCCAAAGGAAATGCCAATCCCTGATACGTCCGGAAGTCCAAACACACCCGTGAGATCATCATACCTGCCGCCCCCACATATACTTCCAATCTTTACATCCTGGGCCACCACTTCAAAGATGATACCTGTATAGTAGTTGAGGCCACGTGCAAGACTTAGATCCAGGGAAACGTTTTCGCCGGAGTCTTTCAAATACCTGAAGTATGTTTTCACTGTTTCTATACCAGGATTTTCCGGTAGTAAAGCTTCGATACCTTCCAACTTTTGCATGTTATCCCAGTCCTTACCCAATAAATCAAACAACTGGACGAGCTTTTCTGTATCTGCTCCCAGGTTATTCAACTCTTCTGTTACTTTTTCCTGGCCAATTTTATCCAGCTTATCTAAAGCGGTGCAAAATTGGATTTCTTTTGTGGCCAGCCCACACCATTGAGCGAGACCGAACAATAATTCCCTGTGATTGATCTTAATCAGATAGTTGGGATACCCCAAACTCTTAAAGACATCCTGGATGAGCATGGTGAGTTCCACCTCGCTAAACACTGATTTGGTACCAATGATATCGGCATCACATTGATAAAATTCTCTATATCTGCCTTTTTGAGGCTTATCGGCCCGCCAAACAGGTTGGATTTGGAAGCGTCTGAATGGGAAAGCCAGGTCATTTCTGTTCTGAACTACGAATCTTGCAAATGGGACGGTAAGGTCATACCTGAGTCCTTTTTCAGCGATGGATTGAAGCACATGTTGACTGCCTTGCTCAAAGTCTTCCTGGGAAACTTTCTGAAGGTAGTCCCCCGAATTCAGGATTTTAAACAATAATTTATCGCCTTCTTCGCCATATTTCCCCATCAAAACAGATAAATTTTCCATGGCAGGTGTCTCAATTTGAGAGAACCCATAGTTGAGAAAATGGGCCTTTATGCTGTTTATGATGTGATTTCGCCTCGCCGATTCTGCCGGACCGAAATCTCTTGTGCCTTTTGGTGTGTTAGGTTTTTTGTTTGACATGAACAAATTTTGGACAAAACTAACTAAAAGCGTAGATTTGCGCTCGTTTACAAGGAAATCATCTAGAAATGGCTGTTACCAGATTAGAAAGAAAATTAAAGAGAGACCGAGCAAAGTCTAAGCGTAGGATTGCAACAATGAAAAGGTTGAATGCAATACCTCCTGTGAAAAATATTGATATCGAGGCGATCAAAGCTGAGTTTGAGAAGAAAAAGGCGGCACCAGCCAAAAAAGCTGAGGAACCTAAAGCAGAAGCTCCAAAAGCAGAGGCTAAAACTGAAGCAAAAGCTGAAGTAGCTGAGCCAAAAGAAGCTCCTGCAAAAAAGGAAGATGCAGCCAAAGCAAAAGCAGCTCCAAAAGCGAAAGCTACCAAAAAAGCTGAGCCTAAGGCAAAAGCAGAGAAGCCGGCGAAAAAGGAAGATAAGTAATTGGTTATATGTAGCCTGCAATCTTGTAGGCTACCATTCCAACCCATTCTTTGATAAGCATGCTCCAATTAGCCAGGGCATGCGGACCTGGTAATATCCAGGCAATATCCCACGCTACATAGCTACTTCTAAAATCTACAGGGTAGGGGACCACGTCAATCTTTTCTTTGGCAAAGCAAGCCAGAGACCTTCTCATGTGGAAGGCCGAGGTGATCAACAGATGCTTTCTGTCCTCCAGCGAATATTCTCTTAAGACTGCTGCTGTATATACAGCATTTTCATGTGTATTTCTCGAATTGGGTTCAATGATAATGTCTTCTTCAGGGAATCCATTGGTGATCAGGAATGACTTAATCACCTCACTTTCTTTGAATTCCTGATCCAGAATTGAACCTGATCCTCCGGTAATGAGGATCTTCCGAATGAATCCTTGCTTGTATAAGATCATGGCTTCGTTGAATCGGTCTCCTGCTTCGCCAACATGCATTTGATCTTCCAGGTCCGGATTGTGACTCAATGCCCCTGTCAGTACAATTCCAACTTCCATCAGTGGGAGGTTTTCTTTTGGTGAGGCCGATAGTTCCCAATTGTGCATCACATAGTTGCACAGCAAAGGGTTTGAGAAAATCACAAAAACGAGGATTCCTGCTCCAAGAAAAGCTTTTGAGCTTTTCCTGAAAAACAATCCACAGAGCAACAAAATGAAGACCCACAATATCGGTTGAATGATAAAATTGAGGATCTTGGAAAGAAAGAAGAACATATGATTAGCGTCTTTTTAACCCCGAAAGTAATATTTTTAGCCAGTTGAAGTATAGGGCAATAAACATAATGATTGTCATCACCCATATCACCAGAATATTAAAAACAGGGGTGGGATATAAGTTTCCAAACAGGTGTTTTTTGGGTTGGAAAAACTGTGCTCTAAAATCCAGGGCATGGTCAGAGAATTCCGGATCCATATAGATAGGGTAGATCTTTTGGATCAGGTGATTGTTATGCTCAAGTATCCTGTGTTCCGTTGCTGTATTTTTCACCATAAAGCTGATGGCTTCATTTTCATGATCTCTGCGTAGCTCATTCAGCATGGCTTCTTTCTCAGGCGTGGAGGTTAGGCTTTTGAGTAAGTCATTTTTCTCACCATTGGCTGCATTGAATCGCTGATAATAATATCTTTTCAGGTCCGAAATAAACTTTATCGCTTCATCATGCACCGTAGGTGTAAAACCATCTGCAGTCAATGATTCCAGTTGAGGGAAATGGTTGAAACCAATCTTGGACAGTTCTTTGGTGAATTCATTTTTCACAGTTTTTAACCGGTAAAGCGCATCTTTCCTTTCTTTATCCGTTCCATGGTGGAGGTGATGATTGGCGTATTCCAGATCTGCCGTGAGTCGCGGTAGCAGGTATGTGGTTTTGAATTCAGACTCTGCTATGATCTTATCCTGGGGATAGAACTGACTGGCAAAATCATTGTTGACAAACTGATGAACCGCCAGCCCTTCAAAGGCCCATCGGGAGGTCATGATCTCGCCGATCATTGGCACTTTGTCTTCTGTAGTGATTAATGGGTTTAGTTTGTCAAAGCTAACAACCACGCCACTCAGGATAATTTGAGGGATAATCAGTAAAGGGATCAGAATATAAACCGTCACTGCAGATTTGAAGGCCGCTGAAATAATGAGCCCAAGTGTATTGGCAAAGCATGAGACAGAAAACAGAGTGAGCCAGAATACGAGGGTCATACCTTTCACTCCCATGATCAATTCACCCAGTATCACAAAGGATAATGTCTGTACAGCAGAAAGGGTAAATAGTATGAATACCTTTGAGAAGAGATAGCTCAGCCTGCTTAGGTGTAGGAATTCCTCTCGTTTCAATACCTTCCTGTCCCTGATAATTTCCTCGGCACTCACTGTGAGGCCCATAAATAGCGCCACAATCACACTCATGAAGAAGAACACAGGAATGTTTAGGTTTTCTTTAAAGTGGTAGACAGTTGTATCTTCAGGCATGTACCTGATAATGAATGATAGCAGGATAGCCAACAATGGCCCTTCCAGTAAATTGATGGTCAGATACTGCCGATTGGTAATCTTTGACTTAAAATCCCGGATGGTAAAAGTCTTCCATTGGCTTAGCTTACTTGGAATCTCGGAGGTCTTTTGGGGTGTGGCATCAGCTTCTGTAAGTTCAGTAGCTTCAAGATGTTCTTGATATATCTGCCACCATTCTTCAGGAGTGATTTTCCTCTTTTTAGTGAAGTTACCAAACTCATTAACCACTTTGGATTCTATGATATTGAAGATCTGCTCTGGACCATTGTTTCGTCCCTGATCCACGATTTTAACAGCTCTTTTAAAATAGGGTACTGCTTCAGCAGGATTGCCATAGTAGATCTGGTACCCACCTACATCCAGAATCAGCAGGTTATCAAACATCCGGAAGATCTCAGCAGATGGTTGATGGATCACCACAAAAACGAGTTTCCCTTTCAGTGCCAGCTCCTTCAGCAAGTCCATGATGTTTTCAGAATCCCTGGATGACAGGCCACTCGTAGGCTCATCCACAAACAAAACCGACGGCTCCCTCAATAGCTCCAACCCGATATTCAATCTTTTCCTTTGCCCGCCTGAAATAGTCTTGTCAAGCGGGGATCCGACTTTCAGTTGTCTGGTCTCAAATAATCCCAACGACTCCAGGGTATGATTAACCAGTTCTTTTAGTTGTTGATCACCCAGGTTTTTGAAGCACAGCTTGGCAGCAAAATACAAGTTGTCAAAGACTGTTAGCTCCTCAATGAGCAGGTCATCCTGCGGGACATACCCTATAACCCCTTCAACCTTTTTCTTTTCGCGGTGGATGTCAATACTGTTGATCCTTACCACTCCCCTGGTTGGTGTTTCGTTCCCATTCAGCACATTCAATAGCGTGGATTTTCCCGCACCACTACCACCCATCAGAGCGATAAGTTTGCCTGACTCTTCCTGCACATTGATGTTGAACAGTCCTGTCTTTCCGTTTCTGAACTTGAAAGAGACGTCTTTGGCAACAAAGGTGAGTTTGTGTTCATCAGACAGGTCTCTGAATAAGCCAACCACCTCGGAATGATAGATGGCTGAATTTTGGAACTTGATTGCACTCCCGGTACTGAAATTGTAGATCTTGTCTGTCCTCATGATCTCCCCATTCAGCAGGATGTTTTTCTCACCCATATATTTCAGGAAGTAAAGATCTACTTCGGGGATATTCAGCACGAAGATAAAGCCATCTACTTCTTCGTTGATCAGGTGTTTACATGCTGGATTGACGGGTTGCTTGCCATCGTCAATAATGAGAACGCTCGATGAGGTGATTTTACTTCTTTCCTGATGTATAATAAAAGCCTTTATCAGATCAATGATATCCTTGGGCACATTCAGGAAGTCACCAATCATGTACAATAATTGGTTTTCACGTTCTGTGACAACACCATCTGCCGCGATGAGGATAACGAGGTTGAGAATGACCACAACTTTTTGCTGAGCAGTTTGCTCAAAATTGATTTGGTCGCAGATCTTTTTAATGTTTTTTGCCAGGTCAACATTCTGGTCTTCAGAAACCAGCTTGTTAAAGATTTGCATGTATTTCCTGGCAGTCTCCTGGTCTACAGACTCTCTCAGGAAGTTTTGAATGAATGTGTGTTCCTCTTCGGAAACAGCATCTTCTGAAGCAACAATTGCCAGGAGTCTTAGGATTGCATTGAGAACTTCTTCACTCATTTTCAGTCATTAGGGTTAGGCGGAAAAACAAAAAGCATTGAAAAAATATTCAATGCTTTTATTCGATTTAGAATAGGTTGGTTGTCAAAGTTTTATCCCACTATTTCGGAGCGTATACGCTTTACTTCTATGGTGATGTCCAGCAGCATATCCTGAGTCAGGATAAAATCACCGGTATTCTCAGAGATTTTCTTTTCTATATCAGCAAGGTCTCCGTCATAAAGCAGTTTCAGGATTTTCAACTCCTCCATCATCTCCAGAATGGTTTCATCATGAGGAATGTCTTCAAGGAGTGCAATGATGTCTATGAGTGGCTTCTCCTGATCCAATACGATTTTTACCAGAGGTTCCAGGATCAGGTTTCTGTTGTCTTCATCCAGGATGTCGGTAGGGTAGGTTTCAATTACTTTTACGGCCAGGTATAAGCCTTCAACGAAAGATCCCGTGAGGATCAAAGCTCCTATATTGAGTCTTTCTGCTTCATTCAGGTTTCTGCCTGCCTGATCGATGGCTTTGTCAATCATGGAAGATAAAGTGTCTTTGTTGCCTTCACTCTCCTGGAATTTGGTGATCATCTGATTGTTGAAAATGGATGAAACTCCAAGTGTTTCAGAGAGTTTTTGACATGCTTCCAGATAATCCAAAGATTTTTGCACCTGCTCATAAGAGATCAGGTAGCCCATGTCCGTGGCGTATACACCCAGGTTAAGAGCAGCTTTATCTTCATCATTTTGATAGGATGCACTTTTTGATAGACCATTGATCAGGTCCTCGTTGTAATCTGCAGCGGCAGCTTGTAAGGTATATGGCACTTCTGATGGATTAGGAAGTTCTGCCAGTACTTTATCAATATCGGCAACCAACTTTTCTTTGGATGCTGAAAATTCAACAGCATCTGCTTTTGATCCTTTGCCAGAACCACCACATCCCATCAAAAAGAAAATGGAAAGAATTACACAGGAAGAATAGAATGATGTGAGTTTCATTTGATAATAGTTGATTTTTAGGGACAAATGGAATTCGTCACGCCAGAGGCGAAACTCATTTCATTTATAAGTTAGGTTTTATTTATACCCAATTTTAATCTTTTTTTAAGTGGCATTGAAATTTAGTAAGAAGATTTTCAAACTTTGTTGGAACAAATTAGGAACATTTGTAGGAGATGAGCGGAATCAGCTATTCAAGTCTAAGAGCCGGACACAAATATTGGGCAGTCAATTTTGGAGAGAAAATTGAATTTGAAATTTTGGAAGTACTCTACCCGTTGGACTTTGTGATCAAAGACCTGGCTACCCTGGAAAAGTATAAGCTCTCAGACCTGACCCGTTATGGTAAGGGTCAGGACTTTGAAATCAGGGATTTAATTTAATTCGAAATAGCTATGCTGCTTGGATGGCAGGCTGGAAACACCCATCAGGTGCGCATCCAGCGCTCTTGCTGCTTCTCTTCCTTCAGAGATGGCCCATACCACCAATGACTGACCACGACGCATATCACCGGCAACAAATACGTCTGGCTGGCTCGTCTGATAATTTTTAGCCTTCACGTTGCCACGTTCGTCCAACTCAAGACCCAGTTGTTCAATCATACCCGCTTTTTGCGGATGCAGGAAACCTGCAGCGATGAGCGCAAGCTCACAAGGAATTACCCGCTCGGTACCTTCAATTTCATTGAATCCTTTGTCCCCCCATTCAATGTCTACCAGCTTGATTCCAGTGAGTTCACCTTTGTCATTGCCAAGAAATTCTTTGGTAAGGATGGACCATTTTCTGTCACTGCCTTCTTCATGGCTGGAAGAAGTACGAAGGATCATGGGCCACTCCGGCCATGGATTGGTAATGGATCTGTTTTTTGGAGGCTTGTCCAGAATCTCTATTTGAGTGATCGACTTGGCCTTGTGTCTGTTGGACGTACCGATACAGTCAGAACCCGTATCACCACCACCTATCACCACAACATTTTTGCCTGTGGCCAGTACTTCTTCTACAGGACGTCCTTCGTGGTTATTAAGTACATTGTCTTCCTGAGAGACACGCTTATTTTGCTGGCTCAGAAAATCCATGGCAAAATGAATGCCTTTCAATTCCCTGCCGGGGATTGGAATATCTCTTGGTACTGTGGATCCACCACAAAGTACGATGGCGTCGTGAGCAGACTGGATATCTTCCACGCTTATATTGTTTCCAACATCAGCGTTGGTTTTGAAGATCACTCCTTCTTCTTCCATAAGCTTGATCCTTCGGTCCACAACCCATTTCTCAAGTTTAAAATCAGGGATGCCAAAGCGAAGGAGACCTCCAATTTTACTGGCTCTTTCATACACAGTCACTTCATGACCCGCCTGATTGAGCTGGTCTGCGGCGGCGATACCTGCAGGACCTGAACCGATGACAGCAACTTTCTTGCCTGTACGCACTTCAGGAATCCTTGGGGTTACCAGCCCCAGCTCATAGGCTTTTTCGATGATCTCTTTTTCGATCAACTCAATGGCGACTGGGTCTTTGTTGATGCCCAATACACATGAACCTTCGCATGGGGCAGGGCAGATGCGACCCGTAAACTCCGGGAAGTTGTTTGTCGACTTTAAGATCTTATAAGCAGCTTCCCAGTCTTTGTTGTAAACCGCATCGTTGAAATCAGGGATCTGATTACCCAATGGGCATCCCTGATGACAGAAGGGGATCCCACAGTCCATGCATCGTGCAGCCTGCTTATTGGTCTTATCCTCTGAAAAAGGTTCGTAAACCTCTTTGTAGTCGTCGATTCTCTTATGTGGATCCCGCGATTGGGGAAGTTCTCTTTTGTATTTTAAAAATCCTTCTACGTCTGCCATTTAAGCTACTTTTTCTTGTTCCTCCAATTTTCTTTCTTCCAATACCCTTTTCAGGTCATTTGGCATTACTTTGATAAAGTATTTAGCCATGCTTTCCCAATCATCGAGTATCAGTTTACCCAGCTTGCTACCGGTATATTTTACGTGGTTTGTGATTTCCTCATGGATGTATTTAAGGTCGTCTTCAGCGAGTGATTCCAGACCAACCATCTCCATGTTTACTTTTTCAGGGAATTCATTCTTCTGATCGAAGATATAGGCCATGCCACCGGACATACCAGCAGCGAAGTTATTTCCGGTCTCTCCAAGGACGATCACCTTACCACCGGTCATGTATTCACATCCATGGTCTCCGATTCCTTCAATTACCGTCTCTGCGCCTGAGTTTCTCACGCAGAAACGCTCACCCGCCATTCCACTGATGTAGGCTTTTCCCGAAGTGGCTCCATAAAAGGCCACGTTTCCGATGATGATGTTTTCGTGGGCCTTCAGCGTAGATTCCTTTGGAAGTTTGATCACCAGGTTTCCACCTGACAATCCCTTACCGCAGTAGTCATTGGCTTCACCTTCCAGTTCGAAATTCACTCCAGGTGCCAGGAACGCGCCGAAGCTCTGTCCCGCAGAACCTTTAAATCCTACAGTGATTTGTGATAGGCCCAGACCTTTGCTGCCATGAAGCTTGGAGATCTCGTGTGAAAGCATCGCTCCGACAGACCGGTCGGTATTTTTGATGTTGTAAACCTTGTTGTTTTCCCCCTTTTTCAGGTAATCCCTGATAAGCTTTCGGTCCAGCACTTTTTCGAGCCCATGATCCTGTTCAAACTGGTTGTACTCACCGTATGAGCTAGGAACACTTACCTTATTCAGGATAGGAGAGAAATCAATTCTTTTCAGTTTCCAGTGTTCGATATCCGGTTTTACCTTAAGTACCTGAGACTGACCCACCATTTCGTTGACTGTCCTGAATCCAAGATCTGCCATGATCTCTCTCAGCTCCTGAGCAATGAACGTGAAGAAGTTCACTACATGGTCAGGATTTCCGGTAAACAGTTTTCTCAGCTCAGGTCGCTGAGTGGCAATACCCACAGGGCAGGTGTTCAGGTGACACTTTCGCATCATGATACATCCTTCAACGATCAGCGCAGAGGTACTGAATCCATATTCTTCAGCTCCCAGAAGCGTTGCGATAGCCACATCTCTTCCGGTCATCAGCTTGCCATCTGTTTGTAGCACTACCCGGCTTCTCAGGTTGTTTTTCAACAAGGTCTGATGGGCTTCGGATAAGCCAATTTCCCAGGGTAGTCCTGCATGCCGGATTGAAGAGATCGGTGAAGCACCGGTTCCTCCGTCGGCTCCGGAAATCAGGATTACGTCAGCTTTCGCCTTAGAAACCCCTGATGCGATGGTTCCAACACCAGCCTCAGCTACCAGCTTCACATTGATCCTGGCATGCCTGTTGGCATTTTTCAGGTCATAGATCAGCTGTTTCAGATCCTCAATAGAATAAATGTCGTGGTGTGGGGGAGGTGAAATCAATCCAACGCCAGGTGTAGAATGTCTTACTTTGGCAATCCAGGCATCCACTTTGTGGCCAGGAAGCTGTCCACCTTCACCGGGCTTGGCACCCTGGGCGATTTTGATCTGTAGCTCAGCAGCTTCTTTCAGGTAGTTGCTTGTCACACCAAATCGTCCGGAAGCCACCTGCTTGATGGCTGATCTTTCCCAGTCACCATTGGGTTTCTTCTCAAAACGAATTTCATCTTCGCCTCCTTCTCCGCTGTTGCTCTTGCCTCCAATTCTGTTCATCGCAATAGCGAGGGTAGAGTGGGCCTCATGAGAGATGGATCCAAATGACATGGCTCCGGTAGCAAAACGCTTTAATATTTTTTCAACAGGCTCAACTTCACTCAAAGGAACAGACTGTCGCTTTTTAAACTCGAACAGACTGCGGATGGTGATGTTTCTTTCCTGGTGCTGATCAATTTGCTCAGAAAACTTCTTAAACAGGTTGTAGTCGTTCAGTCTGGTAGATTTCTGCAGCAGATGGATCGTTTCTGGATTCAGCAGGTGAACCTCACCATTTCTTTTCCATTGGAAATATCCTCCCACTTCAAGTAACCTGTCATATGTTTTGTATGCAGCATTGTGTTTGATCAATGCCTCTCTCTCCAGGTCATCGAAGGTCAGGCCGTCCAGACGACTGATGGTTCCTTTAAAGCATTTTTCAACAACTTCAGAGCCCAGTCCGAGACATTCGAAGATCTGCGCACTTTGATAGGACTGAAGTGTAGAAATGCCCATTTTTGATAGGATCTTTAACAGTCCCGAACCAACACCTTTAGCGAAGTTGTCGAAATAGTATTCTACTGACTGGCTGTTGTCCAGTTTGTTGTTTTTATGGAGGTCTCTGATGGTTTGATAGACCTTGAAAGGGTAGATCGCGCTCGCTCCATAACCGATGATGGTAGCAAAATGGTGAGTCTCCCATGCATCTCCTGCTTCGACAACCAGCCCTGCTTTTGTGCGAATGTTATTTTTCACCAGGTGGTGGTGGATGCCTCCTGTGGCCAACAGTGCCGGAATCGGAACCCTTACCTCATCAACGTTTCTGTTGCTGATAATAATGATCTTTTTCTTATTGTCAACTGCCTTTTTAGCAATTACACAGATCTTATTGATGGCTTCTGAAAGTGATGCTTTTTGAGGATCGAATGTGGCATCGATGATTTCATAATCAAAATCATATTCCTTCAGGTGTGTGAGCTTGAAGAAATCTTCTTTTGACAACACCGGGTGGGAAATGTGGATCTGTTTGGTGTGCTCGGCCGTTTCATCCAGCACGTTGAGAGATTCACCCACCCGAGTAAACAGTGACATCACCAATCGCTCCCTGATGGGATCGATCGGAGGGTTACTTACCTGGGCGAAGTACTGCTTAAAGTAATTGGACACATGCTGGCTCTGTTGAGACAATACTGCCAAAGGAGCATCGGCTCCCATGGAACCAACGGGTTCCTTGCCTTGCTCAGCAATGGCCTTGACAATCAGCTTAATGTCTTCCTGGGTGTAACCGTAGGCTTTGAGTTGCTTGATTTGTGTGTCAGGGTCCAGTTCTACAAGATCCATCTCTGCTTCAGGAAGCATGTGAAGCTTGATCCTTTTTTCTTTGATCCAATCGTAGTAGGGCTTATTCTCTACAATATAACGTTTGATCTCCTCATCTTTCAGCACCCTGTTGTTGGGAAGGTCAGCCCAGATCATTTTACCGGGTTGTAATCGACCTTTCTCCAGTACGTTTTCAGGCTGAATATTGAGCACACCTGCTTCTGATGCCATGATCAGGTAGCCATCTTTGGTAATGCAGTACCTGGCGGGTCTCAACCCGTTTCTATCCAGGGTGGCTCCAACCTGAACGCCATTGGTGAAGAACAAGGCTGCAGGTCCGTCCCATGGCTCCATAAGTGAAGCATGATACTTATAGAAAGCCTTTTTCATGGTATCCATTTTGGAATTATCCTGCCATGCTTCCGGCACGAGCATCATCATGACATGCGGCAATGGCCGGCCACCCATGCGCAACAATTCAACAAGCGCATCAAGGTTGGCAGAATCAGAATTCTTTGGATTGGTAACCGGTAGCAACCATTGCAACTCCTGCTCAGTGAAGAGCGGAGAGGACATGGCAGCTTCCTTGGATTTCATTTTGGTTACGTTACCACGGATGGTGTTGATTTCTCCATTGTGAGCGATGTACCTGAAAGGCTGTGCCAACCGCCAATTAGGGAAGGTATTGGTAGAAAATCGTGAGTGGACGATGGCAATCGCTGACTTAGTGCTCTTGTTTTGCAGGTCGTAGTAGTATTTCTTTACCTGGTCGGTTTTTAGCTGTCCTTTATAGACGATTGTCCGGGTAGAGAAACTACAAATATAAAAGTCGTCATTTTCACCGGAAACTGCTTTTTTAATCTCGTTGGTTGCGTAATGATTAAGGACAAAAAGCTTGCGGTCAAGCTCATCCTGCGTCATCTTTTCTTTTGGGGTAACAAACACCTGCTCCACTGTGGGTTCAACTGCTTTGGATTCATGCCCGGGAACCTTCTCGTCTATAGGTACATGTCTGTATGCATTCAGGTTGAGTCCCAGGTTATCAATGCACTTGTTAAGTATTTTTCTGCAGGCTTCCCGAATCTTGTAGTTTTTTGGAAGAAAGATCATTCCAACCCCATAAGAGCCTTTTTTAGGGAGTTCAATAGCATATTTCAACAACTCTTCTTTAAAGAGCTGATGAGGGATTTGGATGAGGATACCAGCTCCGTCACCGGTGTTTTCATCACTTCCCGTGGCGCCCCGATGCTCCATGTGCTCAAGCATGGTAAGTGCGTCATTTACTATCTTGTGTGACTCCTTGTTGTTGATGTTGGCAATACAACCTACACCACACGAATCGTGCTCAAATTCCTCTCGGTATAGACCCTTCTCCTGCATATTATATCCTTTCAGTTTAATCAATGGTTAAGCGTAGCAAAATTACTTCAAATTGACTGCTATTTAAAATAAAATTTCATTCATGGCCTCTTTTGACAAATAGAATTACTAAAAAATTAAAGTATGTTCATTTTAACATCTCAAATTTGAGAATATGCAATATTTTAAAAGATAATTATGAATTTGTCAAGTTTCCCGGCACTTTAAATTAATTGATCATTGCTAACTAACTAACTAATTGATCTTTATTGTGATATATTATGAAATTGTCCTATATTTTATTACAAATTCGACAGAAATTATGATAAAAGAAATATCAGGAATGTGTATTTTTGACACAATTCAGTTACTAACCGCCAAATTAAAACCAAAGAGCTGAATAATATAAGCCACCC
The DNA here is from genome assembly GCA_965228595.1 of Cyclobacteriaceae bacterium. GTDB lineage: Bacteria > Bacteroidota > Bacteroidia > Cytophagales > Cyclobacteriaceae > UBA7330. Next base: position 5,040,088 of record OZ245828.1, read on the forward strand.
ATACTATCAGGAATAAGTTTCATTCTTCGTGCAAAAGTGACAACTTATCGATTTGATTGTAATATTTTTATAATAATTATGATTTTTGTAATGTTCTGAAGTTTGCAATTTTTAAATATGCATCCACCGATCTAATTATGAAACAGTTATATCCGGCACTCATTTTGATTTTGATCTCATGTTATTCAGCATTGGGGCAAAGCTCAGTGGGTATCAATACATCAACACCCAACACAAATGCGGTTCTCGAACTCGTATCAAAAACAAACAACCAGGGATTTCTCATTCCCCGATTAACTACTGCCCAAAGACAAGCCATGTCACTGGACATTACTGATCGAGGTATGATGGTTTATGATATCAACCTCAACCAGTTCTGGCACTGGGATAGTGACGAATGGAAAGCAGGTCTTGGTGTGCTGGATCAAACCACTGCATCGGGAGACCTGAACGGCACATTCCCTGAAGTATATATCAATGATGATGCCGTGGGGACAGATGAATTGACTGATGTGGCTGGCAATGTAGGAACTTTTGGTTCTTCAAATGATTCAACCATTCTGGAGGTCACTGTTGATGTTGATGGTCGGGTAACAGCTGTTGTTGAGAAGTCTATCAGAGTAGGAACTAGTAATATTTATGATGCTTCCATATTGAATGAAGACATAGCCAATACAACCATCACGATCGCTAAACTAAATCCGGAAGGAAATACAGATAAGGTATTAGCAATAGATGGTACAGGTTTGATATACTGGGAAGACATAGCTGCGTTTACTTCATCAGCACTTCCTACGGATTATATTTATATAGGAAATGCCGCTGGCGTGGCCCAGGGTCTACCTGCGAGTGGAGACGTCACAGTATCAGATGCGGGCACTGCAGTTGATATTCAGATAAGACCAGATGTGGTGAGTACACTTGAAATTGTGGATGAAACCATTCAAAGTGTAGATATCATGGATGGGGGCGTGGCGGAAGCAGACATTGCTGCTGCGGCTGTGACAGAGCAAAAGATTGGCGATGACGCCGTGACTGCTGCCAAGATCAATCCGGATGTTGCGGGTGAAGCCTTAATTCCCAATGCCACAACAGGTGCTTTGGATGTCAATGCCGGGAATGGTTTGCTGGTCGCTGCAGATTCGGTTGAGGTGGATCTGGAAGATATTGACGGTGATGGAATTGTAGCCGACCTGACAGACAGGGAATTGGATGTGAATGTAGATGATGCTACTTTGGAAGTGGCTTCTGATGTGGTGCAGGTAAAGGATTTGGGGATTACAAATCAGAAGATTGAGAATTTCACCATAAATGCTCAGGCAAAAATCTCGAGTATCAACTTTAATACAGGAATACCCTATGAGAACCGAGTGTTAACAATTACTGAGGGGTCAGAGGTTGAGTGGTCAAATCTTGGGAATTCAACCGTACTTGCAACCACTCCATCAGGAAGAATTTTTGGTAAACCATTAACTGACTTTGCAACCAATTCCTTACCTCTGGGATCTGTTTTTGTAGGGGACGGAGCTGGTAATGCACAGCCTCTATTTGCAGGGAATTTTAACCGCTTTTTAATAGGTAATGGTGTTGATGTAACATCACTCTCCTTAACAGGAGATATCAACATGACTGGTACAATAGGTGAGACAGAAATCCAGGACAACGCCGTCCAGGGCAATGACATCGATGCAACCAATGAAAATCTAGCTATCGCTGGTACTCGGTTGATAAGTATCACCACTTCCAATATCTCAGCCCAGGCCATACAGCTCAATGCTTCGGGAGGTGGAATTGATATCGGAGGCAATCAGGGTGTTCTCATCGATGCAGATAACAACAATGTGGATATCGATGCGATTGCCGGATCTGTCAACATTGATGCGAATCAAAACATTACGCTCACATCCAACAATGTTGCCTTAAATCCAGCTACCAATGCCAGCATTACTACAACCAGCGGCGATATCACACTTACTTCCGGTGATGGTATAGCGATGACCGGGGCTACCGGATCAAGCTTTTCTACCTCGGCTGGGGATATTGACATAAATGCTGCTGGTCAGCTGGACCTGGACGGAGGTACCACTGTGGCTATTAATGGAGCAGGAGGTGTTTCCATAGCCAGTGCGGCTAATAATGTAGATGTCACTGCGGATGACAATGTAAACATTACGGGAACCAATGCTGCAGTTGATATTACGGCGGGTACTACAGTAGATATCAACGCTAACGGTGGCAATGTCACCATTGATGCGGTTGGTGCCGGAAATGACATTTTGGTCACAGCACCTGATCAGATAGAATTTGATGCCACCAATACCCAGGTGGTGAACGGAACCTTTGAACTGGCCAACGGTGGTATCCAGGTGGATGAGATCGTAGATGACCTGACAGTAGATTTAGCCGCACCTTCTGATAATAAGCTGATAACAGAGACAGCGCTAGCCACAGCCATTGGCAACCAGGCAGGAAGTGGTTTGACTTATGATGCAGCGAATCAGGAAATCGATTTAGGTGGTGTATTGGATCAGACAGCTGATCTGGTAACAGCCGCAGGAGTAAATGTCCAGGTTAGTGGAACAGGCATACTGGATGTAGATACAGATATAGATATTTTAGGAGATGTTACGCTATCCGGAGCAGCACAAAGCCTTACCCACACGGGGGCTACGAGTCTGGATGTTGTATCAGGTACAGCACCGATCACTATTGATGCTCAGGGCAATACCTTGACGCTGGATGGAGATCAGGGGGTATCCGTTGATGCAGCGAGTAACAATATTGATGTAACGGCAGCAACTGGCGTAGTAAATGTAACCGGCAATCAGGGAGTAACTGTAAATGCCACAAATAACAACTTAAGCCTTGATGCCATAGCAGGTACTTTGGTGTTGGATGGCAATAGTGGAGTAGATATTGATGCGAGTGCTTCGGGAGATGTTACGATCAATTCTGCAGCAGGGTCAGTAAGTATAGACGGAGCAGAAGCAGCAGGAGATGCGATTGCGATTACTGCCAGTGATGTATCCGGAGGGATTGACCTTACAGCCGGAACGGGTGGTATTGCTGCTGTAGCTACTGATGGAGATGTGAGTTTGACCACATTAACAACAGGTGATGTGATCCTGGATGGAGCCGATGATGTGACGATAACAGGAGGCACAAATGTGACGACCACAGCGACGGCGGGAACGGCAACATTAACAGCTACAGCAGGTGAAGTAGACATTACCGCTGGGACGACAGTAGATATCAATGCAAGCGGTGGCAATGTCACCATTGATGCGGTTGGTGCCGGAAATGACATTTTGGTCACAGCACCTGATCAGATAGAATTTGATGCCACCAATACCCAGGTGGTGAACGGAACCTTTGAACTGGCCAACGGTGGTATCCAGGTGGATGAGATCGTAGATGACCTGACAGTAGATTTAGCCGCACCTTCTGATAATAAGCTGATAACAGAGACAGCGCTAGCCACAGCCATTGGCAACCAGGCAGGAAGTGGTTTGACTTATGATGCAGCAAATCAGGAGATTGATTTAGGAGGTACATTGGATCAGACTGCTGATCTGGTAACAGCCGCAGGAGTAAATCTCCAGGTTAGTGGAACAGGCATACTGGATGTAGATACAGATATAGATGTTTTAGGAGATGTTACGCTATCCGGAGCAGCACAAAGCCTTACCCACACGGGGGCTACGAGTCTGGATGTTGTATCAAGTACAGCACCGATCACTATTGATGCTCAGGGCAATACCTTGACGCTGGATGGAGATCAGGGGGTATCCGTTGATGCAGCGAGTAACAATATTGGTGTGACCGCAGCTACCGGGGTAGTAAATGTAACCGGCAATCAGGGAGTAACTGTAAATGCCACAAATAACAACTTAAGCCTTGATGCCATAGCAGGTACTTTGGTGTTGGATGGCAATAGTGGAGTAGATATTGATGCGAGTGCTTCGGGAGATGTTACGATCAATTCTGCAGCAGGGTCAGTAAGTATAGACGGAGCAGAAGCAGCAGGAGATGCGATTGCGATTACTGCCAGTGATGTATCCGGAGGGATTGACCTTACAGCCGGAACGGGTGGTATTGCTGCTGTAGCTACTGATGGAGATGTGAGTTTGACCACATTAACAACAGGTGATGTGATCCTGGATGGGGCCGATGATGTGACGATAACAGGAGGCACAAATGTGACGACCACAGCGACGGCGGGAACGGCAACATTAACAGCTACAGCAGGTGAAGTAGACATTACCGCTGGGACGACAGTAGATATCAATGCAAGCGGTGGCAATGTCACCATTGATGCGGTTGGTGCCGGAAATGACATTTTGGTCACAGCACCTGATCAGATAGAATTTGATGCCACCAATACCCAGGTGGTGAACGGAACCTTTGAACTGGCCAACGGTGGTATCCAGGTAGATGAGATCGTAGATGACCTGACAGTAGATTTAGCCGCACCTTCTGATAATAAGCTGATAACAGAGACAGCGCTAGCCACAGCCATTGGCAACCAGGCAGGAAGTGGTTTGACTTATGATGCAGCGAATCAGGAAATCGATTTAGGTGGTGTATTGGATCAGACAGCTGATCTGGTAACAGCCGCAGGAGTAAATGTCCAGGTTAGTGGAACAGGCATACTGGATGTAGATACAGATATAGATATTTTAGGAGATGTTACGCTATCCGGAGCAGCACAAAGCCTTACCCACACGGGGGCTACGAGTCTGGATGTTGTATCAAGTACAGCACCGATCACTATTGATGCGCAAGGCAATACCTTGACGCTGGATGGAGATCAGGGGGTGAACATAGCTGGCAATGGCAATGAAATAGATTTGACTACGGCAGGAGCCCTTGTAGATATCAATGCTGGTACTATTGAAGTAGATGTGACAGGAGGGATATCATTGGATGCGGGGGGTGCCTCTAACTTTAACACCTCAGGGACCAATACACTGACATTGGGAACGATTGGTGATGCACAGACTATTATAAGCTCTGCGGGTACAACTGCCAGTGCACTGGATTTGAATGCCACAGCTGGTGGTGTGGATATAGACGGAGGAACCACAGTAGCTATTGATGGTGCTACCGGCTTATCCTTGGGAACAGCAGCCAATGACATAGACATCAATGCAGCCGGAGAGCTGGATCTGGATGGAGGTACGACAGTAATGATCAACTCAGCGGGTGGCAATATTGGAGTGACAGCGGCGGGAGTAGGAAGTGATGTAGTGGTGACTTCCCCAGACCAGATAGCATTAAATGGATTGAACACTCAGGTAGTGAGTGGAAGCTTTGAACTGAACAGTGGAACGACGGTGACTAATATTCAGGCATCTACCGGAGGTGGTGGCACAGGAGTTCGAGCTGATGGTGTAGCCGATGACAATACGTTGGTGACAGAGTCAGCTGTTAGGGAAGCGCTTATTAATAGTGTGAGTGCAGACAATGGATTGACCGAAGGACCCACACAAGGAAACATTCAATTAGGAGGGGACCTTATTCAAAACACAACCATCACACAGGATGGAACAGAGACATTTACAATTGCCAATACAGGATCCGGCGCTACGACAATCAGCCTGACCAGCACCGGAGATTTTGTGGTAGATGGACAGACAGGCGATGTGACCATCGATCAGGATGGACTGGTGACTGCAGGCAATGGAATAGACGTGACAGCAGGTGATTTAGATGTGACTGCGAATACGAATGTAACAGGCAATTTGGATGTAAGTGGAGCTACAACTTTGGATGGAACAACGATAGTGACAGATGAAGCGGATTTGAATGTAAGTGGTACGAGCAGCATATCGATGACCAGTAGTGAAGATGTGGCGGATGCGATCACGTTGACAACAGATGGAGGAACTACAGCAGGCATAGGGATCAGCAACACGACAGGAACGGGAGCCGGTTCAATACAGTTGAGTTCAACATCAGGTGGAGTAGCCGTTGATGCCGGAACGTCAATCAGCCTGGATGCAGATGCGACTTCAAACTTCACGACCACCACAGGGGACATAGACATCAATGCAGCTGGAGAGCTGGATCTGGATGGAGGTACGACAGTAATGATCAACTCAGCGGGTGGCAATATTGGAGTGACAGCGGCGGGAGTAGGAAGTGATGTAGTGGTGACTTCCCCAGACCAGATAGCATTAAATGGATTGAACACTCAGGTAGTGAGTGGAAGCTTTGAACTGAACAGTGGAACGACAGTAACGAATATCCAGGCCTCTACTGGTGGCGGGGGTACTGCAGTACGCGCAAGTGGATCAGCCGATGACAATACGTTGGTCACAGAGGCGGCTGTTAGAGAAGCCATTTCAAATTTTGATGTTGACAACGGGCTAACCAATAACTCAGGTACTGTACAATTGGGAGGTGATCTGATCCAGAACACGACCATTACACAGGACAATGCAGAAGCGTTGAATTTTGTAAATGCAGGAACTGCAAATACCACAGTACAACTGACCAGCACCGGAGATTTTGTGGTAGATGGGCAGACAGGCGATGTGACCGTAGATCAGGATGGACTGGTGACTGCAGGAAATGGAATAGACGTGACAGCAGGTGATTTGGATGTGACTGCGAATACGAATGTAACAGGTAATTTGGATGTAAGTGGAGCTACAACTTTGGATGGAACAACGATAGTGACAGATGAAGCGGATCTGAATGTAAGTGGTACGAGCAGCATTTCGATGACCAGTAGTGAAGATGTGGCGGATGCAATCACGTTGACAACAGATGGAGGAACTACAGCAGGCATAGGGATCAGCAACACGACAGGAACGGGAGCCGGTTCAATACAGTTGAGTTCAACATCAGGTGGAGTAGCCGTTGATGCCGGAACGTCAATCAGCCTGGATGCAGATGCGACTTCAAACTTCACGACCACCACAGGGGACATAGACATCAATGCAGCTGGAGAGCTGGATCTGGATGGAGGTACGACAGTAATGATCAACTCAGCGGGTGGCAATATTGGAGTGACAGCGGCGGGAGTAGGAAGTGATGTAGTGGTGACTTCCCCAGACCAGATAGCATTAAATGGATTGAACACTCAGGTAGTGAGTGGAAGCTTTGAACTGAACAGCGGAACGACAGTAACGAATATCCAGGCCTCTACCGGAGGTGGTGGCACAGGAGTTCGTGCATCTGGTACTGCCGATGATAATACGCTTGTTACGGAATCAGCTGTTAGGGAAGCGTTGGTTAATAGTGTAAGTGCAGACAATGGATTGACCGAAGGACCTACACAAGGTAACATTCAACTAGGAGGAGATTTAACTCAGAATACGACCATCACTCAAGATGGAACAGAGACATTTACAATCGCCAATACAGGATCTGGCGCAACGACGATCAGTCTGACCAGCACGGGAGATTTTGTGGTTGATGGAGCGACAGGTGATGTGACCATCGATCAGGATGGAGCCGTCACGGCAGGTAATGGAGTAGCAGTTACAGGAGGCAACCTGGATGTTACCAATGCTTTGGATGTGAATGGAGCTACGACATTAGATCAGACAACGATCAGTACAGACGATGGTGCATTTGCCGTAAGTGGCACCAATGGAGCAAGTATCAACACTACCAGCGATGCAGCTGGAGCCATCACTTTGGGCACCAATGGTGGAGTAAGTGAGACGATTGCCATTACCAATACCCAGGGTACCGCAACGAACGCAATAGATATCGATGCCACATCCGGAGGCGTGGATATTGATGGAGGAACCACAGTAGCCATTGATGGTGCTACCGGATTATCCTTGGGAACAGCAGCCAATGACATAGACATCAATGCAGCTGGAGAGCTGGATCTGGATGGAGGTACGACAGTAATGATCAACTCAGCGGGTGGCAATATTGGAGTGACAGCGGCGGGAGTAGGAAGTGATGTAGTGGTGACTTCCCCAGACCAGATAGCATTAAATGGATTGAACACTCAGGTAGTGAGTGGAAGCTTTGAACTGAACAGCGGAACGACAGTAACGAATATCCAGGCCTCTACCGGAGGTGGTGGCACAGGAGTTCGTGCATCTGGTACTGCCGATGATAATACGCTTGTTACGGAATCAGCTGTTAGGGAAGCGTTGGTTAATAGTGTAAGTGCAGACAATGGATTGACCGAAGGACCTACACAAGGTAACATTCAACTAGGAGGAGATTTAACTCAGAATACGACCATCACTCAAGATGGAACAGAGACATTTACAATCGCCAATACAGGATCTGGCGCAACGACGATCAGTCTGACCAGCACGGGAGATTTTGTGGTTGATGGAGCGACAGGTGATGTGACCATCGATCAGGATGGAGCCGTCACGGCAGGTAATGGAGTAGCAGTTACAGGAGGCAACCTGGATGTTACCAATGCTTTGGATGTGAATGGAGCTACGACATTAGATCAGACAACGATCAGTACAGACGATGGTGCATTTGCCGTAAGTGGCACCAATGGAGCAAGTATCAACACTACCAGCGATGCAGTTGGAGCCATCACTTTGGGCACCAATGGTGGAGTAAGTGAGACGATTGTCATTACCAATACCCAGGGTACCGCAACGAACGCAATAGATATCGATGCCACATCCGGAGGCGTGGATATTGATGGAGGAACCACAGTAGCCATTGATGGTGCTACCGGATTATCCTTGGGAACAGCAGCCAATGACATAGACATCAATGCAGCCGGAGAGCTGGATCTGGATGGAGGTACGACAGTAATGATCAACTCAGCGGGTGGCAATATTGGAGTGACAGCGGCGGGAGTAGGAAGTGATGTAGTGGTGACTTCCCCAGACCAGATAGCATTAAATGGATTGAACACTCAGGTAGTGAGTGGAAGCTTTGAACTGAACAGCGGAACGACAGTAACGAATATCCAGGCCTCTACCGGAGGTGGTGGCACAGGAGTTCGTGCATCTGGTACTGCCGATGATAATACGCTTGTTACGGAATCAGCGGTACGAGAGGCCATTGATGCAGAAGACCTTACAGCAGGTGAAGGCACATCAGTAGGAACTGGTGGTACTTCGGTGAATATTGGAGGTGGAAATGCCTTTTCGGGATCACGCATAATTGACGTTGATGCGAGTAATTTGACGATTGATGCTACAGGAGGTGGAAGCTTTATTGTGAATAACAATGCGGGGGGTAATTTTCAGGTGACTGGATCTGGTGGTAATGTCACCGTAGACAATACAGGAAACCTGGATGCAGCCAATGGAATAGATGTGACTACTGCTGACCTTACAGTGGGAGGTACAAACTTCATCGTGGACAATAGTGGCAATGTTACAGCAGAGGGCAATACAGATTTGAATGGAAATTTGACAGTAGATGGCAGCACGTTTAGTCTGGATGCAGCAGGAGCAAGTAATGTGACTACGAGTACCGGAGGGCTAACAGTTGAAGGTGCAGATGGTGTAAATATTACTTCCACCACAAGTATTGGTGTAGTAATAGATGCCAATACGGCTGGTACAGTAGATGTGGATGCAGTAGATGGGGTAACCATAGATGCCAGTGGTGGTGCTATAAGCATAGGAACAGATGCGGATAATCAGGCGATTAACCTGGGAACCGCCGGAGACCGTACAATCACATTGGGAACAACCGGAGGAACAACTGGTCTGGCATTAGATGCAGGTTCAGGAGGCATAGATTTAACCGGTGCTACCAATATCAACGGAGGATCATTAACTTTAGCTGCCGGTGCTGACGCTACATTCAATGATAATCTGACGGTTGCTGATGGTACTACTACAAGTATCAATAGCAGTACGATAGGAATTGGGAATGCGGCGGCGGATGCAATTACTATTAGTGGAACAATTCAGGGAGCTACACCACTCACCTTCAATGCAGGCAATGACAATACAACTTTTGCCATTGATGCCAGTAGCGGATCCAATCGTACGATTACTTTCCCTGACGCTGATGGTACGGTTGTATTGGATGGGGATATAAACCTGGATGCCGCTTACCAGGGAGGAAATACAATTACAACAACAACTGCCGATGGGGATTTTACGGTGAATTTAAGTCAGGCAAGTGATTTTGTTATTCAAGATGCGGGTACCCCATTTATTACAGCCACGAATACCGGTGAATTAGACATTGACAACTTACGCATTGACGGAAATACCATTTCATCCACTGATTTAAACGGCAACATATTGTTAGTTCCTAATGGATCAGGTGTTGTACAAACGAATGCAATAGATATTAATGGAGGATCTATTACTGGAATTACTGATTTGACGGTTGCTGATGGTGGTACTGGAGCAAGTGATGCTGCTACGGCAAGAACAAACCTGGGCATAGACATAGGATCAGACATTCAGGCATGGGATCAGGCACTTGATGATATCTCAGGCTTAGCAGTAACTGACGGGAATATCATTGTAGCAGATGGTACAAATTGGGTAGCTGAGACTGGAGCTACAGCACGAGCAAGTCTTGGGTTGGCCATAGGAACTGATGTTCAGGCATATGATGCAGACTTAACTACTTATGCTGGTATCACTCCAAGTGCTGATATCCAATCTCTACTTGGGTCAGCAGATTATTCAACAGCAAGAACTAACCTTGGATTAGCAATTGGAACTGATGTGCAAGCCTATGATGCGGGATTAAATTCAATTTCCGGATTGACAACAGCAGCTGATCAGATGGTTTATACAACTGGATCTGACGCATATGCAGTAACGAACTTAACGGCAGCAGGTCGTGCGATATTAGATGATGCAAATGCTGCTGCTCAACGGACAACATTGGGCATAGATATAGGGTCAGACATTCAGGCATGGGATCAGGCACTTGATGATATCTCTGGGTTAGCAGTAACTGACGGGAATATCATTGTAGCAGATGGTGCAAATTGGGTAGCTGAGACTGGAGCTACAGCACGAGCAAGTCTTGGGTTGGCCATAGGAACTGATGTTCAGGCATATGATGCTGATTTAACTACTTATGCTGGTATCACTCCAAGTGCCGATATCCAATCTCTACTTGGATCAGCAGATTATTCAACAGCAAGGACTAACCTTGGATTAGCGATAGGAACTGATGTGCAAGCCTATGATGCGGGATTGAATTCAATTTCCGGATTGACAACAGCAGCTGATCAGATGGTTTATACAACTGGATCTGACGCATATGCAGTAACGAACTTAACGGCAGCAGGTCGTGCGATATTAGATGATGCAAATGCTGCTGCTCAACGGACAACCTTGGGCATAGACATAGGATCAGACATTCAGGCATGGGATCAGGCACTTGATGATATCTCAGGCTTAGCAGTAACTGACGGGAATATCATTGTAGCAGATGGTGCAAATTGGGTAGCCGAGACTGGGGCTACAGCTAGGACTAGTCTAGGACTAGCAATTGGAAGTGATGTACAAGCCTACGATGCAGGGTTGAATTCAATCTCCGGGTTGACAACAGGAGCTGATCAGATGGTTTATACAACGGGTTCAGATACTTATGCAGTAACAAACTTAACTGCAGCAGGCCGTGCAATATTAGATGATGCTAATGCTGCTGCTCAACGGACAACCTTAGGCATAGACATAGGATCAGACATTCAGGCATGGGATCAGGCACTTGATGATGTCTCAGGTTTAGCAGTAACCGATGGCAATATCATTGTAGCAGATGGCACAAATTGGGTAGCTGAGACTGGAGCTACAGCACGAGCAAGTCTTGGGTTGGCCATAGGAACTGATGTTCAGGCTTATGATGCAGACTTAACTACTTATGCTGGTATCACTCCAAGTGCCGATATCCAATCTCTACTTGGATCAGCAGATTATTCAACAGCAAGGACTAACCTTGGATTAGCGATAGGAACTGATGTGCAAGCCTATGATGCGGGATTGAATTCAATTTCCGGATTGACAACAGCAGCTGATCAGATGGTTTATACAACTGGATCTGACGCATATGCAGTAACGAACTTAACGGCAGCAGGTCGTGCGATATTAGATGATGCAAATGCTACTGCTCAACGGACTACTCTAGGTCTTGGCTCATTGTCAACACTTAACTCAATTGGATCGAGTGAGGTGACTGATAACTCGCTGACGACAGACGATCTTGGAACAGGGTCCGTAGACACAGATGAATTGGTTGATGATGCTGTAACCACCGCTAAATTAGGTACAGCAGGAGTGGGTGATGCGAATAAAACATATACTACAGATGCTTCAGGAAATCCTCAGTTGACCTCTGCTGTAGGGTTTGAGGTGTATCTTGGTTCACCTCAAACTGTAACTGGACTAGAATTAGTTGAATTTGATACAGAGGTGTTTGATATTAATGGGAATTTCGATAATTCAGCTACAAATCACAGCTTTACTGCTCCAGTGGATGGATTATACCATTTTGAAATTCAATTAGAAGCAGATTTTAATAATGGAGGTGGTGAAGTACTTTCCTATTCATTAATTGTAGATGATGGAACACCTACAGAAGTAATTCGAGCAACGGGCATCGGAACAACAAATGTTACCTCATGGAGTTCTAGTAAAACCATTCAATTAAGCGCTGGCAATGTTGTTTACGTGGAATTTAATAATCCTCCAGGAAGTAGAGTTGTTTCAGCTGGCAGAGCTCTTTCATTTTTTTCAGGCCATTTAATTCGATAATGCATTGAATAGGCAGGTTTCCATATTATCATTAATTCTGTCAATCCTTTGTGGATATAAAGGCTTCACCCAAAACCTCTATGTCCCAGCCAATGCGACGATCACCCTGACAAACGATGCACAGGTGCATGCTCAGGGTGACATTCAAAATGATGGGATCATTGCTGGTTCACAGGGGAGCGGTCTTGCCACCGATCAAAACCTGAACAATGCAGGGGTACTTGGGTTGGCAGGGGACTCTGAACTTACCATTGCTGGAAACGGGGTCAATGACAATAGTCTGACAAGTGCGGGTACCGTCTATCTTGGTGGTGACTGGACCAACAACAGCATCTCTAACTTTGTGAGTGCCGAGCTTATCTTTAATGGAACAGGGGCCCAGCAATTCAATGATAATGCCATGTTGGTAACTGCAATCACAGTTGCCAGTACAGGGCCTGTTACTTTAAATGCTTCGATTACCATTACTAATCCAGATGACAACATTGACAGTTTCCTTGATTTTCAGTCAGGTACATTGACATCTGTTGTCGATGGATCCCTTATTCTGGATGAAAGTGCCTCAGCTATGGGTGGCTCGGAAACGTCATACTATGATGGCACCTTAATCAGCAGAGGAACAGGATTTAAATATTTCCCGGTGGGGGATAATGGTCACTTCGGACCGGTAGAGTTTGATAACATAGAAGGGATCAATACGGAAATTGCCGTGAATCATATCTGGACCAACCCTACAGATCCAGTACCTAACAGTGATCTCATTGGGGTATCTTCGAATGGTCTGTGGTCTGTTGAGTTGTTAAGCGGATCCTTTGATGGCTCAAGATTATTCCTGGACTTTATGGATGAAGACCTGGAAAATTTTGTGATCTTCAATGAGGTAAATGCCACGAATTATTCTCCTGTGATAGCTTTTGCAGACAGCGCCGGAGGTGAATTCGGTACCTTAGGTGTTACCACCCTAGAAAATACCGATTCTATATCCTATGGAAGGATCCTAAGTGACAGCTTGCTTGTTTTTTCGGATACTTCCAACATCAGATATTTTGCCCTGGCAAAGGCCCCTCAGGTATCCCTGGCTGGTGTTTGGTATATTCCGGAAGCCTTTTCACCGCATGCGACCAATCCTGTCAACCAGACCTTTCGGTTCTTTGGTGAGCGGATTTCGAATGAAGGATTTATGATGCGGGTGTATAACAGGAAACGAATACTTGTGTACGAAACAACAGACTTTATTGAAGCTACTCAGGTAGGGTGGGATGGAACCAATGTTAAAACAGGTAAGGATGAACCTTCTGGGGTTTACTTTTACCAGATCATATTTACCCGTGAGCCTGTTGGAATGGACCCGGTCACAGAAAATAAAACAGGCAAGATTTACCTAATCAGATGATAAAGAAAGGCATCATATGGCTATTCGCTTTTGTCTCCGCAGCAGGACTGTATGCACAGGAGGATGATTTTTCACAGTTCATGCTTTCTTCTATTTACATGAACCCCGCCTATGCGTCTACCTATACAGACCTGGCTGTGAACATGAATTACAAGATGCAGGCTCTGCAGGAAGCAGCCATACAAACAACGCAGGTGTCATTGGTGTTTCCGTTGAAAGCAGATGCTGTATCTGACAATATCGCAGGAGTAGGATTGATGGCTTTCAATCAAAACATTGACGATGGATTGTTCACGGAAAATGGTCTGTTTCTGACCTATTCCCAAAATTTCACGCTTGGGCTTCTGGGATCAGACCTGATTGCCGTAGGTGTTCAGGGCGGATACTCACGATCTTCATTTTCTCCCTCCAATTTCCAGTGGGGATCCCAATACAGTCGGTATGTGTTTGATGGATATAACAACTTCTCACCGGCACCAGTCAGCGAATTTGACAACAGCGCCAATAGAATCACCTTTAATGTGGGTGCGATGTATTACTACAATCGAAAGCGAAATTACCTGTTGCACAATTACAGTGCTTTCTCCGGAGTGGCTATCTACAATGTAAACAGGCCCAATGATTCTTTTAGTTTTAATGGGAAAGACAAACGTCCGATGATCATTAAATATCATGGAGGTATGGAGGTAAGAACCGGGAATCTCTATGTCCTACCCAACATGCTGTTTTACCTCTCCAGAGGGAAAGTATCTACAATAGTGGGGTCACACTTTGCTTATAGCTTTGTAAGTACGGCCAGGTTTACCTCGAACACCAAGGGGGTTCAATTGTTGCTGGGCTCATGGTATCGACTAAGAGAGTCTTTCACTTTATTGGGTGGACTACAGGTTAATTCACTTGCTATTCGAGCCAGCTATGATATGAATTCAAATTTTTTTGTTGACAATGAAGCAATTTCAGTGACCCCGGCATATGAGATTTCGCTTACCTATATACTTTCAGGGGACCAGACCCTGAGGAAAATGAATAACGCCCTCTTTTAGAATCTCACATAGATATTTAAGACCTGTCCCTTGTTCACATTCAAGGAGGTAAGATCATTCATTTCAAGTACCAGCTCTTCGGGTAGGTTGAACTTCTCTGCAATCGTTGTGACATTCTCACCCGCTTTCACAGTATACTTGAAGCTATTACCTGCACTCACAGATTCATTCAGTTCTACAAGCATGTCAAGGTTTGGTCTATAGCCCATTGGGTTTTTGATTCTCAACGGTTTATAGGCATGCAGACTGGCTTCAGTGAGTCCGTTTAGTCTCATTACTTCCTCAATACTCATATTGAAGTTTTTAGAAATGCTGTATAATGTTGCCTTTGGTCTGATGAGGTAGATGGTAGGAGGATGGTAATTGATGGGTTCATGAGATTTCATGATCACTTCCACGCGCCTATTGAATTGTCTGCCATACTCATCGTTATTCGGTGCAATCGGATCACTCTTTCCATAGGAGGTAAGGGTGATGTCATCTGCGCTGAGGCCGTATTGCCGGAGAAAGTCCATGGCAGCCACTCCTCGTTTTCCACTTAATTCGTCATTGTATTGATGATCTCCTATGGCATCCGTATGGGCTTTTAGCTCCACATAGAGTTCCTGTTGTTTGGCAATTTCCACAAGATCCAGCAAAGATCTTTTGGCTTCCGGTCGAAGTTGATAGTCATTGAAATCATAATATATATTAAAAGTCCTTTGGTGTGCATGGGTCATGCCATGTGTTCCTGTGATCTCCAGGTCTTTCACAAAATAGGAATCCGTATGTGCACCTGCATGGCTCGGATGTTCTAACTCAATGTGATAGTTTCCTGCTCTGATTTGATTGAACTTAAATGTTCCATCAGAACCTGAAAAAGTTCGGGCTATCATTACGCCTGATTGATCTACTACTCGCAGTGACTTGGTGCTTTCCGGTTGACCGGTTTCTGAGTTAATTAACTTTCCTGTCACAGTTAATCTGCTGTATTCCTGGTTGGTATAGCTTGGTAGATTCAAGATAACCTGACGATCTCCAATATCTCTGGATTCCACTTCCAGGTTTTCACTCAGTACACGATCATTGTTAAACCTAAATGCTTTGATGTTTTCATACATTTGACGCGTACTGGCATTCATTGTGTTTTTGAAAGATGCATCATTGCTGGCCAGGCGATAGTTACCACTCTGTTTTCCATCACCGAAAATCTCGTCAGATATGATACGGTTTAGAGTGGCTTTTCTGCTTGGAGCTAAGTTATAATAATAGGAGTAAGCAGTAGAAAGCAGTTGTTGTTCCGCTTGAGTAAGCTCCTGACCCTGTAGGTCCATTGTCAACACCTTCACATATTTTTCTTCCTGACTGTTCAGTCCTTTGGAAGCCTGGGCATCAGCTGATTTCAGTGAAGAGTCTTTTCTATATGCATCCACAATGTATTCAAAGGCGATCAGGCGATCAATTTGCTTTTGTTCAGCCCTTGATAGATTTTCATAGGCACGTATGGTTTCAGGAGTTAAAAGTGTGGGACTGACATCAGCAACTTGCTCATTGGTAGCCAGGATGTTGTCTGTTCTCACATTTTTCATGGCCAGATTGCTCACATAAGTGTTCATCGTAGATCCGGGATTGACTGGGACGATGGTATATGTTCCGGGGGTCGTACGGTCAAAAGCGAATTGCCCTTTTGATCCGGTAGTTGTTCGGGCTACGATATTACCATCAGCATCGTGAAGTGCTAAAGGGACATTAGTAATATTGCCTTTTTGCGTGTTGCTGATATTCCCTGAAACTTCTACCATTTCTGTAGGACTGGCCGTAGCTTCAGGCAGCTTCAGGAGAGCATTTTTTGTTTCATCAGCAGTGACAGTCCCATCGACCAGTATTCCGGTGGCTATTCGTGCTCCTTTTATGCGATCGTAAATGCCTTGTTCATAAGCACTCAGGTTATCAATTAACTTGCGATCGGCAGCAGAAGGCTGATAGGTGTATCCTGATTTGGTACTATTGAAAGCTTCCTTCGAAACTAACCGGGCCCACACATTTTTTTCTGATTCAGGCAACTGTCTCAGGTAGGAGTAGGCAATGGCCCTGGTAATGACCTCATTCTTTCCGGGAGTTTCTCCTTTTAAGTCTTTTACCAGAACTTCGATATATTCCTGCTCTTGCTTGCTCAGTGATTTATAGGATTTCTCATCTTGTGATATGAGCGATGGGTTCTGTTGATAAGCATTGGTTAGGTATTCTGCTGCAATGCTTCGGTCAATGGCTTTCCTTGTTTGTGGGTTTATCGTTTTGTAGAAAGTAACATCTGCCGTCATGAGATTTGATTGAGCAAGTGGTTGACTGCTTTCAGGAGTAGAAAGCAATACATTTCCCTGACCATCTTTTAATACCAGCCGATTGACGTAGGTGTGTTGTGCTCCCTCATCAAACCCTTCACCCATTTTTACGGTATATTCTCCTTCCGTGACATTGTCAAACTTAAACTGACCATTACTGTCAGTTCTGGAAAGGGAAATCACGTTGTTGCTGGCGTCCAACAATACCACGGGTTGGTTGGCTACCGGAATATCTGATTTTACTGAGGCAAGACGGCCATTGATCTCCCTCACATTCCGCATGGTGTTTTGAGGAATTGTTGAGAGTAACTCTGCACCGGCATTCAGTTCCTCTCCAAACATAGGTTCGCTTAAAGATCTGGCCGTTTTTATGCGGTCATAGATGTTTTTTTCTGTGTAAGACAAACCATCAAGGATTGCCTGGTCTTTTGCACTGACGGCATATAGATTTCCTTTTTTATTGTTCTTAAGCGCTTCAGCTGCGATGAGCCTGTTCCAAAAGGGTTGTTCAACAGGGATGAGGTGTGTATAATAAGAATCTGCTGTGGCTTTGAGTAAATATTCACTTTCCTGAATAGGCTCACCATTAAGGTCTTTCGCCAATATTCTGATATATTCCTGCTCTCTTTCACTGAGGGTGTTGAAATAGGTTTGATCAGATAGTGCCACCTGAGGGCTTTTAGCATAAATGTCATTAAGTAAGGTTGCTGCAATACCCAGATCGATGGCATGTTTTTTATCAGTAGTGAGTGCTCGATAATAATTTACATCTTCCTGTGTGATAGGATTTCCTGGATCATTGGAATTGGCTGTGGTCGCACCGGTGCCTTTTACTGTCAGGTTGCTAAGGAAGGCATCTCCCGGGATGTCATTGGGATCGTTGAACTCAACCTGGTAGTCTGAATTTGGAACATTGGTAAACAGAAAACTGCCATCGGGTTTTGTGGTGACCTGCTGAATTACCACTCCATTGCTTGAAACGAGATTGACAACTTTGTTGGCTATTGGGGCCTGGTTGCCTACTAACAGTAATTTACCTGAAACATTAACCTGGCTGAAGTTATTTGCCAGTTCATTGGAAATTCCTCCCACAGGAGCTTGTTCCGATGTGTTTTTGGCCCTATTTGCCAGCTGTCCAAAAGTAAGAGACTGATCATTGAGAAGTGCGGATTCAATTTCACTGAGTGCCGACTTCTCCATGGTTGAAAGTCCTGCAATAAGATTCCTGTCTCTTTCGCTGATGCTGTACTCATTTCCAATACGATTCCCCTTAAGCGCTTCTTTGGCAATACTTCTGCTCCAGATCGCTTTTTCATTTATTGGTAAATGGTCATAATAAGATTGAGCGCTTAGCAACAGGGACTTTTCAGTTTCACTAAGTGGAGTACCTGCAAGGTGTCTCGCCAGAATGTTGATATAAGACTTCTGAGTACTGTTCAAGCCAGCTACAAAAGAGTCGTCAGACACCGGAAGGTTGGGGTTAGCGCTGTAAGCTTTGTTTAAAAGGTTAGCAGCAATTGACCTGTTGATGGCTGCTTTTTCATCGGGTGACAGGTTTTCATAGGCACTGATGTTTGCATTTGATATGGTTGTAACTCTGCTTGCCGTGGTGCCTGAACCCGGACCCGTTGACTGATTGTTCTGGGCTGCAGTTGTCGGCCTGTCTCTTCGTGGGTTTGCAGAAACTCCTGCTCTCACATCAGAAATCATCGGGCCGCGATTAACCAGGCTGGTTGGCTCAGAAACTTCCCTTTCAGGTAGATAGATATTGTCCGGACTATCTACCCATGGGTCAGCCACGGAGATGAATCGTTTGATTGCTCTTTCTTTGTCTTCGCTGAATGTGCTGAATAAAGCCTGGTCATTGGCCTTCAGGAAATTAAATGCCGCTTCGATATCCCGGTTTAGTTTAGCAACTGCCAGTTCATTCTTTTCAAAATTTACTTCACCCAGATAAAGGTCGGCTTTTACGGTGTTGTTGATGATTTTAGAAAGTATTTTGTCAAGTTGTAGCTTTTGATTGCCACTAAAGGAGGCATAAATGGCTCGATCTTCTTTGGAGATATTTTTCTCTAAATCATTCACATCATTGAGAATGATACTGGATGCAATGTTGTTAAGTGCCTCAAGCTGTCTTGAATCAAGGTTTTGATAGAAAATGCGATCTTCTTCCTTTAACTCAAACTTGGGGTCATCTGCCAGGTTATATATCTTTTCTTTTATTGAATTGTTGATGATATCTGGATTACTCTGATTGTTTCTGAGGAAAAGATTTTCATTAAACGCAAGTGCCATATTCTGGACATTCTTCTTCTCACTGATCACCTTATAAGAGAGCTGGTCCACACTTTGCTGTGATTGCTGATCCAGCTTATCGTACGTCTCCATGGGGTAGGTGAAGTCATGTGCCTGTTTCATCCTGGCAGCGATGATCATGTCCACTTTCTCTTTATCAGAAACTGGCAATTCTTCATAGAAATTCGTTTCCTGCTGATCTATGGCAATACTCAATCCAAGACCGTCTTCGCGAACATAAGCAGACACGAGGTTATCCACATGCCGCTTGTCTTCAGAGGTCATGTGTGAGTAAAAGAACTCGTCTTCATCACGGATGGCTTGCAAGTCGTTTTGTGACAGGTTTCTCACTCGGGCATTTACAATCCTGTCTATCCTTTCCTGGTCATCTTTACTCAATGAGTTGTAGAATGATAGCTGTTCATTGGTAAGTGCCATCTCAATATTGGATACATTTGATGCCATCAGGTGACTAATGATCTCACTGAGCATCTCGTCATTGTCAGAATCAAAATCGTAATCATCAGAAAAGAGCGAGTTTCGACCTGCGATAGCCTCGTCGGACTCAATCTCAGTGATCATATCTTTTTCCGTAGAGATATTGAAGGTATAGATATCCATCTTGCCCACGCCGCCTTTTCTGTTGGAGGAGACATAGCCCTTATGCTTTCCCATGAAAAAGAACATATCGTCCTTATTGGAGTTGAAAGGAGCTCCTACATTATAGATCTCAGCCTTTTCGAAAGAGCTTCCATCTGCCAGGTAGATATCAAATCCACCAAAACCCCGGTGTCCGTCTGAACTGAAATAAAGTGCCCGGTCGTTATGGTCATAAAAAGGAGAGGACTCCGTAAATGGTGTATTGATTTGAGCTCCAAGGTGCTGGGCAGGACCCCAGTTTTCATCACCGAATTTTGTGCTTAGGTAGATGTCGTATCCTCCAACACCGCCATCCCTGTCTGAGCAAAAGAAAAGTGAGTCACCGGAAACAGTAATACAGGCTTGTCTCGAATTGGAGCCTTGTGCATTGATGTTAGGGTTGAGCTTTATGGGATCCGTCCATTCTCCTTTTTGGAGTTTAGAGACGTATATAAAGCAGTTGACCACATTTGTACTCGCTTCCACACATCTGGTGAAATAGAATTTGGTCCTGTCATGATTAAACATCCCGGCAGCATCGTCAAACTTATCATTGACAATATCAAAATCATCTCTTGTTTTTACCTCTGACCAGTTGTTGCCAACCTTTGAGAACCTGTACAAGTCATTCCACGATCCTCCAAAAGCGCTCTGTCCGGACCCTTTACCTCCTTTTCTTCCGGAAGAAATTACGATTGTAGAGTCATTCAGATATGTAGAAGGAGCAGAATCCATATCTTCACTGTTCACAGGTTTGGGAAGAATGGTAAATTGATGCTCAGGCTGTGCCACAGAGATTTCATTCAATGCAATCAAAGTACCTTCCCTTTCGATCCTGGCTTGCTCGTAATAGTGGCGATACCTCGGATCTTCATGCTGATCTTTTTCTTTTAGCAGCAGCATAAATTCCTCAAAATTTTCAAGGGCTTCCTGATAGTCACCATTGAGTTTTTTCATCAATGGGTAATAGTATGCAGCCAGGATAAACCTCCCGTCATTGCGTCTTTTTACTTTTAGATAATAACCTTCCGCCATCTCGTAATCCAGTATGGCCCGATAGGATTCTGCTATTTTGTATTGTGCAGCTATGTTATTGTCATCTTTTTCCAACACAGCTTTATATACACCAATGGCACTTTGATGGTCGTTAGCCTCTGCATATTTGTCACCCATCTCTATGAGAAGGGTGATGGGCTGACCAATCACCAAGAAAGGAATTGAAAGAAGTAGGAAGGCTGCTAATAGATAGTGTTTTGACATTTTACCCATGACCGACTAGTATAAAAGATCCCCAAATAAGAGGGTTTGGATAATTTTTTCTTAATGCTATTTGTGCCTGATAAAGTGACTCGGCGATGTTGCTGCTTTTCAAATAGTTTTCATAAAAGCTGTTCATCAATTCCTGGGTAGCTTTATCATCCACTTTTACCAGACTGGTAATCAAAAATTTGGTGCCTGCAACGAGAAATGCGCGTTGTAGTCCATATACACCCTCTCCGTTTTCCACATCTCCGAGACCAGTTTCACATGCAGATAGTATGACCAGTTCTGTACCGTCCAGGTTTAGGTTCATGGCCTCGTAGGAACTAAGGATGCCATCACTAAAGTTGACCTGGTTACTGCCATTGGCATAAGCAGAAAGTGAAGTGGCAGCACCTTGTAAGAATAGCCCTGATTTGAAGAGCGGATTGTCCGTGTTAAGCACTCTTTTCAAGGCGCTGTTCTTATCAGAAAAGTATCCATGTGTGGCGATATGTAATATCCTGGGACTGTTGACCTCCTTAATACGGGCTTCGGTCGCATTGTCACCTTTATAAAGGGTCGTTTGCCATTTTTTGTCACTTAGATCTTTGGAGGCAATGTTGATTTCTGTTTCTGACCCTGGCAGCTGATCGAGCGCAAAGGTCCTCTCGCTTGCCGTTCCGAAGTTTGGATTTCCAAAAAATACCGCATCATTGGCAGATTTATTTGTTGATCCCTTAACGACATCCTCACAGTTGGTGATGAAGCTGACATAGTACTTGTCGATAAGATAGGTGTTGTCTGGTAGCTTAAAGGTATTTGGGTTGATCTTATAAAAAATACCATCCGGTGACATGTAAAGCTTTTTTGTTCCGCTCAGGTGCTTATCAATTCGCTCCCACACCAGCTTATATGAGGCAGATTCTTCAAATTGAAACTGTAAGGCATTTTTATAGGCTGCATATAGCTTTTCTTCCAGCTGAACACCGTTTTCTATGAGCTCGTATTCTGGTATAGTACTATTTGGTTTTAGAATAATTACCAGATAGGAGAGTGCATCACTAAAACCGAATACATGAGCATCTCCCCGTGTACCGGATACGAAATCCCGGATCCTGATAATCTCTATCACACTTTCATCCGGTTTGAGGTTTCTTTGTACCTTTTTCCAGGTCACCTTATCATTCCTGATAAAGGAAGAGAACTGCTGTGAACTCAACATGATATTCTTCTCCATGTTTTCCACACTGTCTTCAAGTACATCCAGGTTAATCTTATAATCCTCTAGTCGGGCTTTACCCACCTGGTAATAGCTTGCCAATTTGGTTTTTAAATCTTTCCATTGGATATAAGTAGCCATCAGTTCATGATTACCACTTTTGCTAATGCTTTTTTGCAACTTTTCTCCTGAGGAAAACAGGATGGCCTTGGTTTGGATTTGATTATTTAATACCTCGGTGATTAGCTCAGGCTTTTTTTCCAGTAACCGGATCACTACAAAGTTGTACCGTTCGATATCTTCACGTACATCCTGATAAAATAGCTCTTTTTCTCTTTCGGTCAAGACCGGGAAAATACTGGTGATCTGATCAATCTGAATGGCGATGGCGTCCCGGAAATATTGTTCTGCACGTTCAAGATCTCCCTGAGCAAAATAATGAAGTCCGATATTTTCAAGTGATCGGGAATAAGAGGGGTGGTTTACCCCCAAACGATCTTTCTTGATCACTACAGATTCAAGATAGTAGTTAATCGCCTTATCGGGCTGCCCCATGGCAGAATAAAGAATTCCCAGGTTATTCAGCGTGGTAGCGTAATCCGGGTGGTTCTTGCCATAGACCTGCTCATCGATCTTCAGCACCTCCAGGTAATATTGCTCGGCAGTGCTGTAGTTACCCAGGATCCTTTCCGTACTGGCCAGGTTGTTTAAAGCATCTGCATAGCTAGGGTGTCTTTTACCGTATCTTTTTTCATAAACCGGCAAAGCCTCAACAAATAGAGCTTTTGCAGCCTCAAACTGACCTTTCCTTTTATATATGACAGCCAGGTTGTTGATTGAAGTGGCGTAATATTGATTGTCTGTCCCCAGGTGATCAATGCAAATGCTGTGTACTTCACTAAAGTATTCCTCCGCGCGATCCATATTGCCAAGGTCCTGATACAATATGCCGAGGTCATTCAATGTTTCCACCAATAAGTGCTCCGGCAGGTTGGGGATACTCTTCTTGAGGTCCATGGTCTTGAGAAGCACCCTTTCCGCCTCAGCGTAGTTTCCTTCTGCCTCATAAAACATCCCCAGGCTCTCAAGAGACTCTGCATAGTCAATTTGGTAGTTTACCCCCAGGTTTTCATAGATACTTGTAGATGTTTGCAGGTATTCCTTCGCTTTGGCAATGTTGCCATTTTTTATCATGATCCTACCCAGGTGATTGCAAACCTCCGCATATTCGGGTGTGTTTTCATCGTGGATCTTTTCGATCAGGTCATGTGATTTGTTGAAATAATCAATGGCCAGGTCATAGTACCCCACCTCCTCAAACAGAATCCCCAATTTGCTTTGGGCAGAGGCATATTCATAGGATTGCTGACCATATGCTCGTGCGGCCTCATCGATGGATTTGATGAGGAAGTCCCTGGCTTTGTCGTATTCTCCTTCCTCGATCATCACAGATCCGAGGTTTTGATAAGTGAAGGTTAGGTCTTTTTTATCAATGATGGGATCCGAAAGGTAAATCCTTAGGGCCTCCTCCAGATTTTTTCGGGCCAGATCATATTTTTTGATTTTGATATAGGCAAAACCAATGTTGTTGTGAAGGTTAGCCTTCTGTACTGAAGATAGCTGACCAGAGAGAGAAGGGTTGCTCAAAATGCCATTGATCTCATTGATACCTGATAGGATATCATTTCTATCCATCAGATTATCAACCTTTTGCAACCGGGCGTCCAGACCCTGAGAAAAGAGTATATGTGATGCTAAGAAAAATAAAATCAGAGTGCAACCTCTACAAAGTAATTGCAAACTATTCATACTATAATTGACGGTATTGGTGGAAACTACAATTATACCCTAAATATTGCCAAAATTATTCACAATGGCAGAATAGAAATATCATTAATTAATAAATTACTACAGAAAATACGCATAAATCAATGGCGAATCTACTCTTTGCATAGCCTGCTATTTATCAATTATTTAATACCTTTTACCTATATTCAAATTTAACTCAATAATGAAAAGAAAAGAAGCCCTTAAAATATTATCTGGTGGTTCTCTTGGTTTGGGATTATATCCTTTCGCCAACGCTCAATCAAAAACAACGGAAAAATTGGAATTAAAAGGTAACATCAATCATGCTGTTTGTAAATGGTGCTACAGGGATATCCCTTTAAAAGAATTTGCCCTGGCCTGCAAAGAGATGGGGATCTCAGGAATAGATCTTTTGGGTGCGGATGACTGGAAAACCGTAATGGATATAGGGTTAGCCTGCTCCATGGGTACGCCAAAAGATTCCAGTATTGAACGCGGACTCAATGATCCAAAAAATCATGAAAGACTAACCAGGAATTTCATAGAGGCCATTGATAAGGCAGCAGATGCAGGTGTGGAGAAGATCATCGTTTTTTCTGGCAATAGAAATGATATTTCCGATGAAGATGGATTGGAAAATTGTGCCGTTGGGATCGAGAAGGCCCTGAAAGTCGCGGAGAAGAAGAATATTCTATTGGTGATGGAGCTTTTGAATAGCAAAGTAAATCACCCTGACTATCAATGTGATCATACAGAGTGGGGAGTGAGACTGGCAAAGAAAATTGGATCTCCCAATTTCAAATTGCTCTATGATATCTACCACATGCAGATCATGGAAGGGGATGTGATCCGGACAATCAGAGACAATCATGAGTATATTGCTCATTACCATACGGGGGGTGTTCCCGGTAGAAATGAAATTGACGAAACACAGGAATTATACTATCCGGCGATCATGAAGGCCATACTTGAAACCGGGTATACCGGCTACGTGGCCCAGGAATTCATCCCTAAAAAGGAAGATAAACTGGGATCATTAAAGGCAGGTGTGATGATTTGTGATGTATAATCTGCAAATTTAGTTAAATTTATCTTCATGTTGCGACAGCTTGAACTATTGACAGGGCTAATTGCATGTATGTTGATGCAGGGTTGCTATGGGTTGGAGACAGATATTTCCAAAAAGCTCGAATTCCCGTTTACATTATTCTCCTCTGATTCATTTGTGGCATCAGCTGATAGTCTTATTAATATTCCCGGCCATGATGAAATCGATGATTATGTGGATTATGCAGTATACCCTGATCCATTTACTGTCAATGAAGTCAGTTACAGAATTAACAGTATCGGTCTAGCCAATACAGCTGAGTCAGTAAGCATTGAGGCATTCTATCGAAATGCTTCATTAGATACGCTTTTATTGTTTCAAATAAGTGATGTGCCCTTAGTGGTTGGCGACAGGGTGGTAGCCCCTGTGAGTACCACGCATTTAAGTGCTATCACCAGTCTTGTGAATAATCAATCAACGTTTCTGATGATGGTGGAAACAACTGGAGACACCCAATTGATTGATTTCACCCTGAGCCTTTATTTTGATACCACAATTGCTATAGATTATGATTTATAGAGTGATCATTGTCTGCGTCTTTTTAGCCCAGGCTGGCAAATCGACGGCCCAGGACGAACTGGATTTGTTTCTGCAGGCTGGTGTCAAGGATGCCGGGCTGGTGATCCAAAATTATCTGAAGCCGGTATTTGAAGGAGTGGGGTACGGATATACCAATGGATGGTATCATACGGCCAAAGCCCATGAGACCCTGGGTTTTGATATCTCTGTCTCTGGCAATGTTGCATTTATTCCCCAATCAAAGCTTACCTATACATTCAATAATTCCGATTATACGAATATTCAACTGACCAATTCAAGCACTGCACAACTTCCCACAGTATTGGGCCCCTACCTCAAAAGTGAACGACCTGAAGTGACCTTCTACAATGATGGAGAAGAAATTGTTCGCACCACTTCACCCCCTGGTGCCATCAACTTAAAGGAGGAAATTGGTTTTGATGCGGTACCCGTGCCAATGATCCAGGCGGGTATAGGAGTAATCAAAGAAACTGATTTGATCATTCGATTCATCCCACCAATCTCATTTGGTGAGGATGCCGGTAGGGTGAGGATGTTTGGTATGGGGATAAAGCACAATTTAGGACAATGGATTACCCTACTGGACTATTCAGGTGTGGATGTCTCTTTCTTGGCGGGTTTTAGCAACTTTAAAGTTACGGCTGACTTATCAGAAGAGGACGACCCGGCTACAAGTAGTAACGAGGGGGTGTTCAAAATGAATGGTTTGGTATTTCAGGGGATCGTTTCCAAAGAGTACATCAATATATTTACCATATACGGAGCCTTGGGTTATTCCAGGGCTGGATCCAGGACTCAAGTACTGGGTACATATCCAATAGATCCTGATTTCGAGCAGTTGCCTGTCGATCCCATAGATTTAAAATATGGCACTGGCAGCATGAACCTAACAGCGGGGTTGAGGGTGCGGATTGTGGCACTGACCTTTAGTTCGGCCTTCACTTTTCAGGAATATCCGGTGCTTTCTTTGGGATTGGGGATGACTGTGCGATAAACATTCTCACATTTTCTTATCTTTCGGGCCTCAACAGAATACCCAAAATAATTTATGTACTACATAGGATTTGACATAGGAAGCTCTTCTATCAAAGCTTCCATCGTAGATGCGAACAGCAAGCAATCCGTTGGCTTGGTCAGCTACCCCGATACAGAGATGTCCATGATTTCAAAAAAACCTGGCTGGGCTGAACAAGAGCCGGAAGATTGGTGGAAATACGTATGTGATGCTTCCAGGAGGGTCATTAAAAAGGCTGGGA
Source organism: Cyclobacteriaceae bacterium (assembly GCA_965228595.1). GTDB lineage: Bacteria > Bacteroidota > Bacteroidia > Cytophagales > Cyclobacteriaceae > UBA7330. Next base: position 5,067,639 of record OZ245828.1, read on the forward strand.
TTGATAAAAAGGACATCGTAGGTATTGGACTAAGCTATCAAATGCATGGGCTCGTGCTGGTAGATAAGCAACAAAGGGTACTACGACCCTCTATTATATGGTGTGACGGCCGGGCTGTTGCGTATGGTAATGAGTCCTTCAGCAGGATAGGTGAGACCAGGAGCCTAAGCCAGTTACTCAATAGTCCCGGAAATTTCACTGCTGCCAAATTAAAATGGGTGAAAGAGAATGAGCCTGACATTTATAACAAGGTATATAAAATGATGCTTCCCGGGGATTTCATTGCCATGAAAATGACGGGAGAGATTTCAACTACAATTTCAGGACTCTCAGAGGGAATTTTTTGGGACTTTAGTAAAAACGAGCTAGCCGGTTTTCTGTTGGAGGATCTGGGTATTGACAAAAGCCTGATCCCGACAGTTCACGGTACATTTTTTGATTCAGGCCATCTTTCTGCGGAGTCTGCTAACTTACTAGGACTTAATGCTGGAATCCCCGTTGCTTACAGGGCAGGAGATCAGCCCAACAACGCACTTTCTCTGGGGGTTTTTGAGCCAGGAGACATTGCTGCCACCGGCGGTACATCCGGAGTAGTCTATAGTGTATCTGATCAGCTGATCTACGACCAAAAGAGCAGAATCAATGGATTTGCGCATGTGAATCACAGCCAGGACCACACCAGGATAGGTTCGCTGTTGTGTATAAATGGTACCGGCATCCAATACAGGTGGTTGAAACAGCAGTTAGCCCCCGAATTGGACTATGATCAAATAGAAAAGATAGCGCAAAAAGTACCAGTAGGATCTGACGGTGTGCATGTTTTGCCATTTGGTAATGGGGCTGAGCGCATCTTCGAAAACAAAGAGGTTGGATCGCATATCCTGAACGTGGACTTCAACAGGCATGATAAATCCCATTTATTCAGGGCAGGACTGGAAGGTATCGCTTTTTCATTTGTGTATGGTGTAGAGATACTCAAGGAGCTTGGGAGCGAAGTAAATAAGATCCGGGTGGGTAACGATAACCTGTTCCAATCGCGGGTTTTTTCAGAAACGATAGCTACACTGCTAAATTGTGAAATAGAGATGGTAGAAACTACGGGCGCTACGGGTGCTGCACAGGCGGTCGGTTTTGCGCTTGGGCATCGTAAATCAATCCAGGAAGCCATTGGCTCATCACAAGCTGTGGATGTATATATGCCTTTGCCAGACCGATCCGTATACCAGGAGCATTATGCGTCCTGGCGGGCTGATCTTGATAAGTTTTGTTAAATAAGGCGGATAATTTGATCTCAAGACTTGATCGTATAAGAGTTTTATTTAACTTCGTTAACGTACACGAATAAATAATTAATCGATAAATGATGAAAAGAACGCTAATCCTAGCCCTTTTAGCATTAGCTACCAATGCCCTGATAGCTCAGGAGACTTGGAAGCCTTTGTTTAATGGGAAAAATTTTGATGGCTGGAAGCAGCTAAATGGCAAAGCCAAATACGCAGTTGTAGATGGTATGGTGGTAGGGACCACGGTCATGAATACTCCCAATTCTTTTATGGCTACCGAAAAGACATACTCGGATTTTATCCTGGAGTATGAGTTTTACCTGGATACCGATATGAATTCAGGTGTGCAGATTAGGAGTCTAAGTACCAAAGAATACAGGGATGGAAGGGTGCACGGATACCAGGTAGAGATTGACCCTTCCGAGAGAGGGTATACCGGAGGTATTTATGATGAAGCTCGTCGCGGATGGTTATATCCGCTGGCAAGAAATCCCAAAGCACGTACGGCCTTCAAAATGGCCAAGTGGAATAAGGTAAGAGTTGAAGCAATCGGAAATTCTATCAGTACCTGGGTGAACGGCATTCAATGTAGCCGGCTGGTTGATGATTTGACTGCCGAAGGTTTTATCGCTTTGCAGGTGCACGGTATTGGAGACAGAGATCATCTTGCAGGATCCCAGGTGAAGTGGAAAAACATCAGGATCATGACAGACAATCTGGAAGCCAACAGGTGGGATTCGGATCCTGAAGTACCAGAAATCAGCTATCTGAAAAACAAACTTACCGAATACGAGCAGCGACAAGGATACCGATTGCTATGGGACGGAAAATCATCTGCTGGTTGGAAAGGTGCTAAAATTCCTAATTTCCCGGAAAAAGGATGGGAGATGAAGGATGGAGAACTGACAATCCTTGGAAAAGATGGGAGAGAGTCTGCCGGTCCCGGTGACATTGTTACCATTAATTCCTTCTCAGATTTTGAGTTGATACTGGAGTTTAAGATCACTGAAGGAGCAAATAGCGGAATTAAGTATTTCGTTGATCCCGGGTTAAATAAAGGATCCGGATCAGCCATAGGTTGTGAATTTCAGGTACTGGATGATGATAAACACCCCGATGCCAAGATGGGTGTGAGCGGTAATAGAACAGTGGGCTCTCTATATGATCTGATCGCTGCAGAAAACCTTTCTGTTGAAGGACGTGGAAAGCAATTTAAAAGCGTGGGTAACTGGAATGTAGCCAGGATTGTATCTAAAGATGGAAAAGTAGAGCACTGGCTCAACAACGAAAAAGTGGTTGAATATGATCGTTTCTCTCAGATGTTCAGAGCATTAGTTGCTTATAGTAAATATCAAAAATGGGATAACTTTGGTCAATGGCCTGAAGGTCCGATCTTGCTACAGGATCATGGAGACACCGTAAGTTATAGAAGTATAAAAATTAAAGAACTATGAAAAAAGATTCAAGAAGAGACTTCATTAAAAAATCTGCATTAGCCACCGCAGGATTTTCCTTTGCTGGTGCAGCCTCAGCATCCAGCTACAGACGGATCATGGGTGCAAACGATCGTGTGAACCTGGCGATTTGGGGTACCGGAAGAAGATTTGGTGCTTACCAGGATATCCTCGATAAAAAATACAATGTACAATTAACCTATGTCGTTGATGTCAAGAAGAGTCAACTCGAAAAAGCAGCAGAAAGGTTAAAAAAGAGTATTTCATACAAGCCTAAATTTGTTGAAAACCTACAAGAGTCTTTGGACTCAAAAGACGTGGACGCGGTCATCAATGCCACACCAGACCATTGGCATGCTCCGGGAGCCTGGAAAGCGATGGAAGCTGGCAAGCATGTATATGTAGAAAAACCATGTAGCCACAACCCCTGGGAGGGCGAATTGCTGGTTTACTTCAGAGATAAATACAATCGTGTTGTCCAAATGGGAAATCAGCAGAGATCTTCCGGACATACTCAGGAGATCATAAAGGAGATCCACAATGGAATTATCGGTAAACCTTACAAAGCTGTTGCTTATTACAACAGTGGACGGGGGGAAGTGCCAAGACAGGTGAAGCAAGCTCCACCATCTGACTTAAACTGGGATTTATTCCAGGGCCCTGCACCAAGAAGACCTTATACACACGATACCTGGGATTACAACTGGCACTGGTACGGTTGGGATTACGGTACTGCAGAAAGCGGAAACAACGGAACACATGAGCTAGATGTGGCTCGATGGGCATTACAAGTGGATTACCCTAACAAAGTAATGGTCGATTCCATCAAAGGACACTTTGTAGATGATGGCTGGGAAATGTATGATACCATGTATGCTACATTCAAATTTGATGACAACAAAGTGATCAATTGGGATGGCAAAAGCCGGAATAGATATGATACATACGTAGGTGGTCGTGGAACGGTGATCTATGGATCTGAGGGTGTAGTACGGGTAGACCGTGGTAAATATGAATTGTATGATCGAAGCGGCAAACTTGTCAAGGAAACTGAGTCCGGTGGTGATGAAGGCGGAATGGCGCTTGGTGGAGGTGGTGATATGTCAACCAATCACCTGCATAACTTCTTTCAAACAATCAGAGGTGAGGACAAATTGAATGCCCCAATCGATGAGGGAGCCATTAGTGTTCACTTGTGTCACCTGGCCAATATTTCCAGTCGATTAAATGATAAGACGCTGGATGTAGATGTGAGCAATGGTCATATCTTCGACAGGGAAGCCATGAAACTGTGGAAGCGCGAATACGCACCCGGTTGGGATCCCAAGGTTTCCTAAATGGTTGATGAATAGACTATTATTCTTCTTAATAATTTCGGGCCTTTTCTTCTCCTGCGAGGAAGAAGAAAAGCGCCCGAATATTTTATTTGCCATAGCTGATGATGCTACCTATATGCACTTCGGGGCCTATGGTTGCGATTGGGTAAGTACTCCTGCTTTTGATCGCGTCGCTCGGCAGGGATTACTTTTTCAGAATGCTTATACCCCCAATGCCAAGTGTGCCCCTTCCAGGGCAGCGATCCTAACAGGCAGAAACTCCTGGCAACTTGAGGAGCTGGGAAACCATCTGGCTTACTGGCCGAAAAAGTACGTTTCATTTATGGAAGTGCTGAAAGAGCACGGGTACAAGACCGGTTATACAGCCAAAGGGTGGGCACCTGGTGATCCTGGCACAATCAACGGAAAGAAAAGAGAGCTTACGGGTCAAGCTTTTAGTCAAATCAAACTTGAACCGCCAACAAAGCAGATCGGATCGGTAGATTATGCTGCGAATTTTGAAGTCTTCCTCGATTCTGCAGGAGACAAGCCTTTCATGTTTTGGTACGGAAGTGTAGAGCCGCACCGTGCCTATGAATTCAAATCTGGTAACAGGCTTGGTAAAAGAAACCTTAATGAGGTAGATGATTTACCTGCGTTCTACCCGGACAATGACACCATACGCCACGATTTCCTGGACTATGGCTATGAGATAGAATATTTTGATAGTCATTTGGGTAAAATGATTGAGTCTCTGGAAAAAAGAGGTCAAATGGACAACACCATAATCATTGTTACTTCGGACAATGGAATGCCATTCCCAAGAATCAAAGGGAATGCTTATGAATATGCCAACCACCTTCCTTTAGCCATTATGTGGGGGAAGGGAATCAAAAACCCTGGTCGGAACATTGAGGATTATGTGAGCTTTATCGATTATGCCCCAACCATTCTTGAAGCCGCTGGAGTGAATGTGGCCACTTCAGAAATGCAACCCGTTTCAGGGATGTCTTTGCTACCCATCTTCAATACCGAATCAGATCAGGTAACAGGACTTGGCAGATCACATGTCCTGATAGGGAAGGAGCGTCATGATACAGGCAGACCCCATGATTGGGGATACCCCATCAGAGGTATTGTAAAAGATGGATTCATTTATCTTAAAAATTTTGAAACCGATCGTTGGCCCGCAGGACATCCTTTGACAGGCTATCTAAACACTGATGGAAGTCCAACAAAAACATGGATCATCGAACAAAACAGACATCATCCCATTGACCCATACTGGCAATTAAGTTTCGGGAAACGTGTGGACGAGGAGTTTTACAACGTCAAAGAAGATCCATCCTGTGTCAACAACCTGATCAATGATCAGCGCCAGGCAGAGTTGATAGGTACATTGAGAAATCAGTTGATGACTGAGCTAGCTGAGCAGGGTGATCCACGTATGTCAGGAAATGGATCCGTATTTGATGATTATCCGCTTACCGGGGGACAGAACTTCTTCGAGAAATTTATGGAAGGAGACAGTGGTAAGACAGGCTGGGTGAATAAATCAGATTTTGAAACCAGAGAATTTTACCAGCAACTTGTTCAATAGCCAATATCAGATTTAAATTCCATTTGTTTGTTGATATAGTTTTCTACGTTTTCTTTCATCAGGATATCGATTGGCAGATGATATAGCATCGTTGAATTGGTTTTGCCGATCAGCTTGTTGAATAATCTCATCACAGCCATGTAGCCCTGCCTTTCCGGTTGCTGACTAATCACAAAGTCGATGCCCCCCTCAATCAGTAGCTTTACGTTTTGATCTATCAGGTCATATCCAATGGTGTTAATTTTCTGTGAGGTGTTTTCACTCACCAGGTAACTTTTAGAATTAGGTACAAATACAGCCTGATAACCCTGGTCCAATGTCTTGCGGAGCTCAGGGATGACTTTTTGTTGTGGTTTAATTGTATAGGTGACCTCATCGATGTCAGGAGGGTGGACGAAGGTTTGAAAATACTGTTTAAATCCTTCGATCCGCTTTAAAACGACTGGTATACTCTGGGGGTTGGAAACCAATTTCGGGATCAAAACTCTGCTCTTTTTATGAGTAGCCGTAAGGAGTTCGATCAATCTGCCTGCCACGAGGCCGCTTTTGATGGCATCCTGGCCTACAAAATCAATTCCGGAGTCTGGTATATTGGTATCTACCAGGATGATGGATTTGCTTTTTCTGTGCCTGTCAATAAACTCGCCTAGCTCATCTGAAAATATCGCTGCCGACAGCAGTCCGTCATATTCCAGCGATTCCAGTTTTTCCAGTTGTTTGAGGAATTGCTTTCTATTGCCCTGATCAAAAGAGAGTTGGTGCACCACCGGTCCGTGATCATGAATCTCGTTCAATGCCTTTTGTATGCCAATGCGGGGGAAATGCCAGTACTCACTTTCTGATTCGGCACTGGGTAAGAGTATAGCTAACCGCAGCTTCTTTTTGGAGGCCAGAGACCGGGCAATCAGATTGGGCTGGTAATTGAGTGTCTCAATTACTTTGAGCACTTTCTTCCTGGTTTTTTCAGACACCTCACCACGCTGGTGAATGACCCTGTCCACAGTGCCTATGGATACTCCCGATTTGGAAGCAATGTCTTTAATACTTACTTTTTTGCTATCCAATATTTTTCCAAATTTTGGTTCAGCTTTTATTAACCTTCCACTAATATCATATATTTGCTTGAGAAAAATGATATTTTCGCACATTCGTTAACGTACACGGACGAATATTCATAAATTACAACATATGCCCGACTTAAAAGGAAAAGTTGCCGTAGTTACCGGCGGAGGCGGAGTGCTCTGCGGTGAACTAGCCAAATTACTAGCTTTAAATGGCGCCAAAGTGGCCATCCTTGACCTCAAAAAAGAAGCTGCCGACCAGGTAGCAGACGAAATCATTAAAGCCGGAGGAGAAGCAATTGGCGTCGCTGCCAATGTATTGGAAAAGGAAGCGTTGGAGATAGCCAGAAAAGAAGTGGAAGATCACTTTGGCACATGCGATATTCTGTTGAATGGAGCGGGTGGGAATCATCCAAAAGGCACCACGACAAAAGAATTCTTTGAGGAGGACCAATTGCTAGACAATGAGATCACCTCATTTTTTGACCTTGACCCCAAAGGGATAGAATTTGTTTTCAACCTGAACTTCCTGGGTACTTTGATACCCACACAGGTATTCAGTAAAGGAATGATCGGTAAGAAAGATGCCTGCATTGTCAATATTTCTTCCATGAATGCTTTTACACCACTCACTAAAATCCCTGCATATAGTGGTGCGAAGGCCGCAGTGAGCAACTTTACACAATGGCTGGCAGTTCACTTTTCAAAAGCCGGTATTCGTGTCAACGCACTGGCTCCCGGATTTTTCCTCACTGACCAAAACAGGGCCTTGTTGACCAATAAAGACGGATCTTTAACAGCCCGTGGAAATAAGATTATCTCACAGACCCCGATGGGGAGATTTGGCGATCCTGAAGATCTTAATAGTACCCTGTTATACCTCTGTGACCCTGCTTCATCATTTGTTACGGGTGTGGTAATCCCGATTGATGGTGGGTTTAGTGCTTACAGCGGAGTATAAATAAAATATTATCATTACATTGAATTATAAACCTGGAAATGACCTTAGAACAAACCTGGAGATGGTACGGACCTAAAGACCCCATTCCATTGAGTCATGTAAAAATGGCTGGTGCAACTGGAATTGTAACGGCACTGCATCATGTGCCCATCGGAGAAGTCTGGACGATTGATGAAATCAACAAGCGGAAAAATGAGATAGAATCTGCGGGATTGACATGGTCGGTAGTGGAGAGTATTCCTGTTCATGAGAATATCAAAACCCGATCCGGTAATTTCGTTACCTATATAGAAAACTATAAGCAAAGTATTCGCAACCTGAGTAAAGCAGGAATTGACATTGTCTGCTATAACTTTATGCCAATACTAGACTGGACCCGGACTGATCTGTTTTACGAGATGGCTGATGGTTCAAAGGCATTGAGGTATGATGCAAGCCAGTTTGCCGCATTCGAATTGTTTCTATTGAAAAGACCTGGCGCAGAATCTGTCTATTCTGAGGCGCAAAAACATAAAGCCAAAGATGCGCTCAATAAAATGTCTAAAGACGAGCAGGAGGTTTTGGTACGTAATATCATTGCTGGTCTGCCAGGCTCAGACGCAGGTTATACCCTGGGAGAATTTCAAAAAGTATTGGATACCTATGCCGAGGTAGGGGATGCTGAACTGAGAAATAACCTGTACCAGTTTCTGGAAGCCATCATTCCTGTAGCTGAAGAATCTGGAGTCCTTATGGCTATCCATCCTGATGATCCGCCATATCCATTGCTCGGACTGCCAAGAGTGGTAAGCACGGAAGCCGATGCCAAACAACTACTGGATGTAGTGGACTCACCTAACAACGGGCTTTGCTTTTGTACAGGCTCCTACGGCGTAAGAGCAGATAATGATCTTCCTGGTATGGCTGAGCGATTAGGGCATCGCATCAACTTCATTCACCTGCGCGCCACCAAGCGTGATGATGAGGGCAATTTCTATGAAGCAGATCATCTTACTGGAGATGTGGATATGTATGCAGTGATGAAAGCCCTTGTCAATGAACAAAACAAGAGAGCCAGGGAGGGAAGAAAAGATTTGAGGATGCCCATGCGTCCGGATCATGGTCATCAAATGCTGGACGACCTGAACAAAAAGACCAACCCGGGATATTCTGCTATCGGACGACTGAGAGGACTGGCAGAGTTGAGGGGACTTGAACTGGGTATTAGAAGGAGCCAAACAGACTAAAGAATCATGAAGAAATACATGGACGAGAATTTTCTGCTAAGCAACAAAGCCTCTCAAAGGCTTTACTTTGACTACGCAGAATCTTTACCGATCATTGATTATCATTCACATTTACCTCCTAATGAGATTGCTGAGGATCTGCAATATGACAATCTCACACATGTCTGGTTACGAGGTGACCATTATAAGTGGAGAGCCATGCGAACCTTTGGGATCAATGAAGCTTATATCACCGGTGATAAGCCTGACAAAGACAAGTTCTTGAAATGGGCTGAAACAGTGCCCAATACGCTCCGCAATCCTTTGTATGACTGGACACATCTTGAATTGAAGCGTTATTTTGGAATCAATGACCTTTTAAGTTCAAAAAATGCTGAGGCAGTTTACGAAAATGCGGGTGAACAACTCAAGACCAGCTCACATACCGCCCGTGGTTTGATGAAGCAGATGAAGGTGGAGATCTCTTGTACGACTGATGATCCTATCGACGATCTGGCATATCACAAAAAGATCAGGGAGTCAGGTTTTGAGATCAGGGTTTTACCAACATTCAGGCCTGACAAAGCCATGACCGTCGAAGCATCGACGTATTTGGACTATCTAAAGAAGTTATCGGCTGCATCGGGTGTGGATGTCACAGATTATGATGCTTTCAAAGCAGCCATTCAAAAAAGGCATGATTTCTTCCATGAAATGGGAGGCAGACTTTCTGATCATGGGCTGAATTGTATAGAACATGAGACCTACAAAGCCGGAGAACCGGAGGCTGTATTCCAGAAAGTACTGGGTGGAAAAGAGATTTCCGCCAGAGAGCAACGGTTGCTCAAGTTTGATATGCTCATGGAGTTTGCCAGAATGGATCATGCTTCGGGGTGGACACAGCAGTTTCATCTGGGTGCCCTGAGAAATAACAACAAACGGCTGCTCACTAAGCTGGGTCCGGATACCGGGTTTGATTCCATTGGGGATTTTTCTCAGGCTGAAGGCATATCGGTATTTTTTAATACCTTGGACTCCACAGACCAACTTGCAAAGACTGTGATTTACAACCTGAATCCTTCAGACAATGAAGTATTCGCTACAATGACCGGTAATTTCAATGATGGGTCTGTCAGAGGCAAAATGCAATTTGGATCCGGCTGGTGGTTTCTTGACCAAATCGATGGGATGGAGAAACAAATGAATGCTTTGTCAAACATGGGCTTATTGAGTTGTTTTGTGGGTATGCTCACCGACTCCAGAAGCTTTCTATCATTTCCTCGGCATGAATATTTCCGGAGGTTGCTTTGCGACCTGCTGGGAAGAGATGTTGAGCAGGGGAGATTGCCAGAGGATTATGATTTATTAGGTGATATGGTAGCCAATATCAGCTATCACAATGCCAAAAATTATTTTAAATTTTAACTGATAATAGCGCATAAAAGAATGAAAAAAGTAGTCACTTTCGGAGAAATCATGTTGAGGCTTTCTCCTCCCGGAACACTTAGATTTTCCCAGACCAACAGTTTCGATGTTATCTACGGAGGCGGTGAGTCAAATGTGGCCGTTTCTCTGGCTAATTATGGCGTACCTGTTGATTTTGTTAGCCGACTTCCACAAAATGACATCGGGGAATGTGCCATGATGGAATTGAGAAAGCGTGGTGTCAATGTAGAAAATATCATTTGGGGTGGAGAGCGATTAGGTATATACTTTCTTGAGACCGGAGCGGTATCCCGTGGTAGTAAAGTAGTTTACGACCGTGCTCATTCAGCCATTGCTGATATCAAGCCTGGTATGATTGATTGGGACCGGGTATTTGATGGTGCCGGCTGGTTCCACTGGACAGGTATTACCCCGGCGATCTCTCAGGGCGCCGCAGATGCATGTATGGAAGCATTACAGGCAGCAGATAAGCATGGTGTAACCATTTCTACTGACCTTAATTACAGAAAGAAACTTTGGAATTACGGCAAGAAGAGTGATGAGGTAATGGGACCTCTTGTTGAATATTGTGACATCATCCTGGGTAACGAAGAAGATGCTGCCGAGCATTTTGGTATCCACCCTGAAGGTGTAGATGTGACCAAAGGTGATTCCATGGAAGCTGCTGCTTTCGAGTCAGTTTGTAAGCAGGTGATGAAGCAATTCCCACGCGCTAAAAAGGTAATTACTACACTCCGTGGCTCGATCAGTGCATCTCACAACTCATGGGCAGGAGTACTTTACAATGGAAGTAAAATGTTTACTTCACCAACCTATCAGATCACGCATATTGTAGATCGAGTAGGGGGTGGTGACTCATTCATGGGTGGACTGATCTATGGTCTTTTGAAATACCCTGAAGACGATCAGAATGCATTGAATTTTGCAGTAGCTGCATCTTGCCTGAAACACACTATCTTCGGTGATGCTAACCAGGTAACTGTTGGTGAAGTTGAGAAATTAATGAGCGGAGACGCTTCTGGTAGAGTAGCAAGATAAAAGTAGAAGCATGTCAAGATTTACAAGAATAGAAGTAGCATTGGCTATGAAGGAAACGGGTATAGTACCCGTTTTCTACAACAAGGATCTGGAGCTATGTAAGAAAGTTCTAAAAGCTTGTTACGATGGTGGTGTAAAAGTTTTTGAGTTTACCAATCGAGGAGATTATGCGCATGAGGTATTTGGCGAACTCAACAAATGGGCAGCCAAAGAAGCCCCGGAGATGATGTTGGGAGTTGGTTCTGTTGTAGACGCAGGTACTACCTCACTTTATATTCAATTAGGAGCAAGCTTCATTGTATCTCCTATTTTGAATGCCGAAATGGCAAAGGTCTGTAACCGAAGGAAAATAGCCTGGTCGCCCGGTTGTGGTAGCCTGACTGAAATCGGATACGCTGAAGAGCTTGGTGCCGAGGTGGTGAAAATCTTCCCTGGAACTGAAGTTGGCGGTCCATCATTTGTGAAGGCAGTGAAAGGACCATTCCCATGGACATCTATCATGCCTACCGGTGGTGTTGAGCCTACCGAGGAAAACCTGTCTGCCTGGTTCAAAGCGGGAGTCCATTGTGTAGGAATGGGATCCCAGTTGGTTACAAAGGATATTTTAGCGAATAATGATTGGGCATCATTGACTGAAAAAGTCAAGAATGCGTTAGCCATTGTTAAAAAATATAAATAGAATGAAATACTTACCTGTACTTTTTCTTGGGCTTATACTTATTGGTTGTGATGCCATCAAAAAAGACACCCGGGTGATCAAACTGGCCCATGGGCTGGATATCGAACATCCGGTGCACAAAGGGATGGAGTATATGGCTGAAAAGGTAAAGGAAAACTCCGGAGGAAAACTTCAAATCAATATTTATCCATCTGGCCAGTTGGGCCAGGAACGAGAGCTTCTTGAGCTGATGCAGATAGGAAGTATTGAGATCACTAAGGTTTCGGCGGCAGTGATGGAAAATTTCGTTCCTTCCTATAAAGTATTGGGCTTACCGTATATCTATCGGGATGAAAAACACCGATTTGCTGTATGGGACGGCCCAATAGGTCAAAAACTTCTGGCAGAAGGTGAAAACTATCTGATGAGAGGGCTATGCTTCTATGATGCAGGCTCCCGAAGTTTTTATACCAAAGCAAAGCCAGTTGAAAAGCCAGCAGATCTCAATGGTATGAAGATCAGGGTAATGAACAGCGTCACAGCATTTGACATGGTCAAAGCACTGGGCGGTTCACCTACACCTATCTCCTGGGGAGAACTTTATACAGCATTACAACAAGGAATTGTGGACGGTGCCGAAAACAATGCGCCAAGTTTCTATACTTCTTATCACTACGAGGTATGTAAGTATTATTCCATTGATGAGCACTCAGCACAGCCTGATGTTTTGTTGATCAACAGCAATCTTTGGAAGGACCTGTCAGATCAGGAGAAGAAGTGGCTGCAAGATGCAGTGGATGCATCCGTGTTGGAGCAAAGGAAACTCTGGAAAGAATCTGTTGAATTTTGTATTAATAAGGTGAAAGAAGCAGGTGTGGAAGTGATCTACCCCGACAAGACATTGTTTCAGGAAAAAGTAGCCCCGTTATACGATTCATTTGAAAGTGATCCAGTTATTAAACAATTGATTCAGGAAATCAGAAATGAAGGAACTTAGAGTAAAGATAGACCGTGGATTGGAGGCCTTTCTGGCCTTTCTTATGGGATTTATGATTTTAAATGTATTGTGGCAGGTTTTTTCCCGGTATGTGATGGGAGCACCCAGTAGCTTTACCGAGGAATTGGCCCGTTACCTATTGATCTGGATAGGTTTATTGGGAGCTGCTTACGCCTCAGGAAAAGGACTACATCTTGCCATGAGTCTTTTTCATGATAAGTTATCCGATAAAGCCAAAGTACGCCTGGAAATCATTCTGGAGGTTCTCATTATCATTTTTTCTTTTTCATTTCTAATCGTAGGTGGTATCCGGCTGGTATATTTGACATTTTACCTGGGACAAATCTCAGCTGCATTGGAAATGCCATTGGGCTTCGTTTACTTGATAATCCCAATTAGTGGGGTATTTTTCATATTCTATTCGATTGATAATATCCGGATCAAAAGATCAGAAAAATCCGCCAGTTGATTCATTAACCTAAACCAGATACTAAAAGCACACCCATGGGCTCACTAGAAATCCTCATCCTTGTTGTTTCATTTGTTGTTTTGCTGTTGATCGGGCTGCCGGTTGCCTACAGCATTGGACTCTCTTCTATTCTTACCCTGTTGGTGAGTATGGATCCCACCATTGCCTTAACTACCATGGCACAGCGTATGGCGACCGGTCTTGATAGCTTTGCGCTCCTGGCAATTCCATTCTTCATTGTGGCCGGGCAGTTTATGAATCATGGGGGGATAGCCAATAAACTGGTGAATTTTGCCAAAGCCTGTCTCGGGATGCTTCCCGGAGGACTTGCCTATGTAAACATTCTGGCTTGTATGCTTTTTGGTGCGGTCTCAGGATCTGCTGCCGCTGCAGCATCCGCCATGGGTAGTTTTATGGGACCAAGAATGAAAGAAGAAGGTTATGAGCCCGAATTTTCCGCGGCTGTAAATATCACTTCATCAACGACTGGTTTATTGATCCCACCAAGTAACGTATTGATCGTTTATTCTTTAGCAAGTGGTGGGGTTTCCATTGCTGCGTTGTTTCTGGCTGGGTATTTACCGGGTATTTTGATTGGATTAACACTCATGTTTATATCCGGTTATTTTGCTTATCGTAAGAAATATCCTGTAGGGGACAGGGTTTCATTCACATACGTAATTAAAACATTTGTTGATGCGGTGCCTAGTCTTTTCCTGCTGGTACTTATCATCGGTGGTATTGTAGCCGGGATCTTTACAGCAACTGAAGCTTCTGCCGTAGCAGTACTCTATACATTCATTTTGACTGTCTTTATTTATAAGGAGATCAAAATTAAAGACATACCCACAATCTTATTGAATTCAACCAACACAAATTCAATTGTGATGTTGCTGATCGCTACATCTATGGGGATGTCATGGGTGATGTCATATGAGGACATTCCACAGTCCGTAAGTGACGGATTGTTGTCGATCAGCGACAATGGAATTGTCATCCTGCTGTTGATTAACCTGATCTTGCTTTTCGTGGGGATTTTCATGGACATGACTCCTGCAGTATTGATTTTTACTCCGATCTTTTTACCCATTGTAACCAGTCTGGGAATCGATCCCATTCACTTCGGTATTATCATGGTAATGAATTTGTGTATTGGGCTATGTACACCGCCAGTAGGATCCGTACTTTTTATTGGATGTAGTGTGGCTGGATTACCCATTCAAAAGGTGATTAAACCACTCATTCCGATGTTTATTGGAATGGTGATCATACTGATGATCATTACCTACGTTCCATCAATCACAATGTTTGTTCCTGAGTTCTTCGGCTTTTGATAAACTGAACTAATTGAGCAGGTAAGAGTCGAGGTTTTCACTGGTGATGATGTCCAGTGGGAGTAGTTTTTCTGGGTCAATATTTTTCCCAAAAACAAGTAGGTCAGTAAGTTTGGCGATGCCTTCGTATGCGGCCATGTAAGGGTTTTGATTGATCAGGAAATCGATAGTTCCTGATTTAATTCCATCAATGTTATTCGCTGTGGGATCATATCCAATGACAACGCAATCATTAAATCTGCTCTTAATGGGATAGGCCACAAGGTGCACTTTTGCTGTGGTCACAAAAGCACCGGTTACATTGCGAAGGTCTCCGGCTTGTTTATTCAGAATGTCGTTGATCAGGGCTGGTTCCCTATGAGGAATGACGATACTTTTGATTTCCAAGTGATGGTTTTTTGACTGAAAATACTCCCTAAAACCATGCTCTTTTTGGATCATGTGTGGCGCATTTCCAGGGTTCTCATCCAGGTGAATGATCAATAAATTCCCCACCTGCTTACAGCAATGATCTATAAGATTGGCAGCAAGTCTGCCACTTTGCTTCAGGTTCTGGCCGATGGCACAGCTGGGGTTTAGATCAGGGATCTTCGTATTAAAAGTGACATAGGGTATGCCGGCATTTTCAAATTTCTTTAAAATATCCAGGGACTCCTGGAGGAAGATGGGAGTGATCAACAATCCATTGGGCGACTCGGACAGGATCTCGTTGGCCTTTGAGGTGAAGTCAGCGGGTAGCTTGCTATTGAAGGACGTAACTTTTACATCAATACCAAAATGGTCAAAGTCTTCAATTGCCCTGGTGATCCCTTCATGAGCAGTTCTCCAGTACCCATCATCTTCTTTTCTGGGGATTAGAACAGAGAAGGAGAGGGATTTCTGTTTCTTCAATGATTGCGCGAAGACATTGGGTTTGTATTGGATCTCCTCAAGTACCACACTCACTTTGGCCAGCGCCTTGTCCGAGACCTTGCCTCTGTTATGAATCACACGGTCCACGGTACCGGGTGATACATTGGCCAATTTGGCAATATCTTTTATGGTTAGGTTTTTTTTCGGCTCCATAGCATAAAATAGTTGTTACGAATTTATGATATTTTTTTGAAATATTTTATAAATGTGGACGAACAAATTATATTTGTGTTCGAACACACAAGATTGTTCACTGCTTAAGGTAGTATGATTTTAAAATATTTTATAGTAAATTCATTAGCATGACACCACAAACACTCGATCACTCCGCTAAAACCCTTGAGAGACTTCCTGTTACCATTTTTGACGATGATCTGCAGGGAAGCAAAAAGGTTGCTGACGACATTGCTGATTTGATTATTGCCAAACAAAAAGCTGGTGAAAATGCTGTGCTTGGTCTGGCTACAGGTGCCACACCCATTAAAGTTTATAAAGAGCTGGTAAGGAAGCACAAAGAAGAAAACCTAAGCTTCAAGAATGTAGTGACATTTAACCTGGATGAGTACTATCCCATGGATAAGAGCTCCATTCTTAGCTACAACTATTTCATGCATCATCACTTATTTGATCATGTAGATATTCCAAAGGAGAACATCAATATACCTGATGGGTCTATCCCGATCGAAGAGGTGAAAAAGTTTTGTGAGGATTATGAAACTAAGATCGATGAATATGGAGGGATGGACATTCAACTACTGGGTATTGGTCGAACCGGTCACGTAGGTTTCAACGAACCGCCGTCGTTCAAAGATTCTCCTACACGATTGGTTAAACTAGACCCGGTGACCATTTCTGATGCAACCAGGGAGTTTATCCGTGAAGAACTAGTGCCTCGTCGTGCCATCACCATGGGTATTAAAAGTATCTTCAAAGCCAGGAAAATCTACTTGATGGCCTGGGGTGAGAAAAAGGCCGCTATTTTAAAAGAAGCTGTTGAAGGCAATATCTCCGAAGATATTCCGGCTACTTTCCTTCAGCATCACCCCAATGTAGAAGTGGTTATCGACGAGCATGCCACACTTGAACTCACCAGGTTTAAGACCCCATGGATTGTCTCATTGTGTCAGTGGGATGACAACCTGGCTAAACGGGCTGTCATTTGGCTAAGTCAAAAAATCAATAAACCTATTCTCAAGCTTACAGAAGAAGATTATAAACTAAATGAGTTGGGTGATTTGCTGGTTCATTATGGCAATGTACAGGACCTCAACGTGAAGATGTTTACGCACTTCCAGCACACGATAACAGGGTGGCCGGGAGGAAAACCGAATACCGACGATACCAACAGGCCTGAGCGGTCAACACCAGCCAAAAAACGTGTGATCATCTTCAGTCCTCACCCGGATGATGATGTAATCTCAATGGGAGGTACTTTCCTCCGGTTGGTGGAGCAGGGCCATGATGTACATGTGGCCTATCAGACGTCCGGAAACATTGCGGTTTTCGATTCTGATGCCAGACGATTTACAGATTTCGCTTTTGATTTCATGGCTGAGTTGTTGGATGTAGATATGTCGAAACATGAAGCTGTTAGAAATCAAATCTATGAGGCCATCAAGACAAAGATGAGTGGTGATGTTGACCATGAATATGTAAGGAAAGTTAAAGGATTGATCAGAAAAGGAGAAGCTGCTGCCGGTGCAAGATATTGCGGCCTCGAAGATGATCATATTCATTTCCTGAATCTGCCATTCTATGAGACAGGTACTGTAGAGAAAAGTGACCCGGGAGCAAAGGATTTTGAGATTACCAAAAGCCTGCTCAATGAGATCAAGCCTCATCAGATCTATGCGGCTGGTGATCTAAGAGATCCGCATGGCACTCACAGAGTATGTCTGGACCTGATCATTGACTCGCTTGCTCAACTCAAAGCTGAAAAAACAAGCTGGCTAAAAGATTGTTACTTCTGGTTATACAGAGGGGCATGGCACGAATGGCCTTTGTATGAAATTGAAATGGCAGTGCCGTTGAGCCCTTCAGATATGACAAGGAAGCGAAATGCCATCTTCAAGCATCAGTCACAAAAAGATCGTCCTGTATTCCCCGGAAGTGATTCAAGAGAGTTTTGGCAGAGGGCCGAGGACAGGAACCGTGATACGGCAAAACAATATGATTTATTAGGACTTACTGAATATGAAGCCATAGAAGCTTTCGTGAGATATAAGTTTTAATATTTTTGCCAGCCTAACACAAAAGCTCAAAGCATGAATCCTACACTTGTTGTAATGGCTGCCGGTATGGGTAGCCGATATGGTGGCGTGAAACAAATTGACACCTTCGGACCTTCTGGCGAAACCATCGTGGACTATACTGTATACGATGCTCTACGTGTAGGATTCAGAAAAGTGGTCTTTATCATCAGGAAACATCTTCTTGCAGATGTGAAAGAAAAGTTCTCCGGGCTAATTGATCATGCTGATGTGGAGTTTGTGTACCAGGAGCTGGATAGTTTACCCGCAGGTCTATCAGTACCGGAAGGTAGAGAAAAGCCCTGGGGAACGGGCCACGCAGTTTGGACGGCCAATCAGGTAGTGGATGAACCATTTGTAGTGGTAAATGCCGATGATTATTATGGGAGGTCAGCATTAAAGGTGATTTATGATCACCTGAAACACGTGGATAACAAAAAGGGCGATGCATGCCTGGTGGCTTACCAGCTAAAAAATACATTGTCGGACCATGGGAGCGTATCCAGAGGAATTTGTGAAGTATCGGATGATGGGAGTCTGAAATCTATCACCGAAAAGACGGAGATTTACAAGGGGACTGACCATCCTTATTATGTAGAAGATGGTAAAGATCACCCGCTGACTGGAAATGAGCCCGTTTCAATGAACCTGATGGGATTTACAAGTCAGGTGTTTAAAGACATTGAGACTGATTTTATCAAGTTTTATCACAAGTCAAAGGGAAACCTAAAAGCGGAGTACTACATCCCAACTGTATTGGATAATGTGCGTAAATCGGGCAGTGACGTGCCTGTATTATTTACAGATGAATCCTGGTTTGGAGTGACTTACAAAGAGGATAAGGTCATCGCACAAAAGAAGCTTCGTGCCATGATAGATGAGGGCATCTACCCAAAAAGTCTCTGGGGTAATGACTGATGATCTTCGTCAAATAATTTCAAAATTTGATACTCAGGGATCGATAGAGGTGATTAAGCCTTTTGGGGGCGGTCATATCAACGATTCCTTTCGGGCCATGAATACCCGGAGTCAATTTCCGAACTACTTTTTACAGCGAATCAATCATCATGTCTTCAGGGATGTAGAAGGGATGATGAACAATATTCAATCTGTAACGGCATTTCTATCCAAAAAATACGACGAGCAGTCGTTCGGTGAGGATGGCATGCTGGCGCTGCAGATTGTAAAGACTTTGGATGGTACACTATATACGAAATTGGATGACAGCTATTGGAGGCTGTACCTGTTGATTGAGGGACTTCAATCCATAGATATACCCTCTTCAGCGGATATCGTATTTGAGGGGGCCAAGGGATTTGGGCAGTTCATCGCTGATCTTCATCATTTTGATGCCAACAGTCTTACTCATACAATCCCCTATTTTCATCATATGCCTCGCAGACTGAAAAGGTTTGAAGAGGTGGTTTCTGATGTCAGTGTGGATAAAGATGAAGAGAAGCAAGCCATTCAATTTGTTCGTAAGGTGGGGAATGAATTATGTGAGCTTCAAAGGTTGCTTGATAAGGGAAGTTTACCCCTTCGGGTCACACACAATGACACCAAATTCAACAACATCTTGTTTGATACTAAAAACAAGGCCAGGTGTGTGATAGATCTGGATACTGTGATGCCAGGATTAGTTCACTATGATTTCGGCGATGGAGTGAGGACTGCAACCTGTACAAGCACTGAGGATGAGCCTGATCTGAATCTAGTTGATCTGAATATGGGATTCTTTGAGGCTTATGTGGCTGGCTTTTTAGAAGATACCAGGCCAATTCTAACTGCCCTGGAGGCTCAGACGATGGTAGAGGGGGCACTTATGATGCCTTTCATCATGGGTGTCAGGTTTTTAACTGATTACTTCGAAGGAAATATATATTATAAGACAGCTTATCCGACACATAATCTGGTCAGAGCAAAATGTCAGTTAGAATTAACACGAAAGATGCTGGCAAGAAAAGCTGATTTAATTAGCATTGTGAAGAAATATTCTTAAGTATTCAAATTATGAAAGGAAAGATCCTGGTTACAGGTGGTGCCGGATACATCGGCTCGCATACAGCAGTAGCGTTGATCAAATCAGGTTATCAAGTGGTGATTGTAGATAATCTAACCAATTCACGCGCTGATGTCATTGACAGTATTTATAAGATTGCCGGGACCAGGCCAGCATTTTACAATTTTGACTTGTGTGATGCGGGAAAACTTGCAGATTTTTTTAAAGCTGAAAAAGACATCACCGGGATCATTCATTTTGCTGCCAGCAAAGCAGTGGGAGAGTCTGTACAAAAACCACTTTTATACTATCGAAATAATCTTAATTCCCTGATCAACCTGATTGATCAGATGAAGGGTAATAACATTCCGGATCTGGTTTTCTCTTCTTCATGTACCGTATATGGTCAGCCGGATAAGTTACCGGTTACAGAAGATACACCATTCAAAACAGCTGAATCTCCGTATGGTAACACAAAGCAGATTTGTGAAGAAATCATGCAGGATGTGGCCCATGTAAATTCAGACCTGAATTTCATAGCGCTCAGATACTTCAATCCGGTGGGAGCTCATGAGTCTGCTGAGATCGGAGAATTACCTCTTGGTGTACCTGCAAACCTGGTGCCTTTTATCACTCAAACAGCCGCCGGAATCCGCAAAGAATTGTCTGTATTTGGTAATGACTACGATACGCCAGATGGTACGGCAATAAGGGATTATATTCATGTGGTAGATCTGGCTGAAGCCCATGTGAAAGCCATGGATCGAATGACAGGCAAGCATCAGAAGCAGAACTACGAATATTTTAACGTTGGCACAGGGAATGGAAGCTCAGTACTCGAAGTTATTGAAACGTTTGAACGGGTGACCAACCAAAAGCTGAACTACAAGATTGTGGACCGCAGGCCCGGCGATGTGGTTAAAATTTATGCCAATACAGATTTAGCCAACAAAGAACTGGGATGGAAGGCATCGAAAGGACTCGATCAAATGATGATGGATGCCTGGCGCTGGCAACAACGAGTCAGCGATAAGTAGTTATGTGCTAATTTTTGCTGTTCAAATTATTTTTTTCAATTTCTTCCTATATTTATTGATAAGAGATTATTGAATGGATAATAAATTCATTGAATTACTCAGTGAAGAGATTCGTGAAACAAGGAATCTTACTTTGGCAGTGGAAAAAGAAACTGCTGAGCTGAGAAAGATGGCTGATGCCGCCCAGCGAAAAGCAGATGCAGCATGGGAATTGGTGATCATGACAAGAGAGGAGATGAAAAAGCCTTTCTGGAAACGTTTTTGGTCCTGAATGCATTCAATACATTTCTTTCAGCACCTCCTCCTGGTACATTTTTCCGATAGGAATGGTGTTCCCTTTGATGACAATCTGGTGGTTTGAGTAGCTGCTTACTTTGTCTTTATTGATGATAAAGGATTTATGGACTCTTAAAAAAGGATGACTCAATTCCTCTTCTAAATTTTTTAAAGAAGCCAACGTAATTAGCTGACCACTTTCAGTCACTACTTTGACATACTCTTTCAATCCTTCGATGTAGAGGATGCTGTTGATTTCTACTCTGTGCTTCTGGCCATCAGCTTTAAAATAGAGAAATTCCTGCCTTTTTTCCTCTTTTAGAGGAGTTGTTACGGGTGAGTCGGCAGTCTTGAATTTATTGATAGCCTTCAAAAACCGCTCAAAGGGGATGGGTTTCATCAGGTAGTCCAATACATCCAATTCAAATCCTTCTAGCGCATATTGAGGGTAAGCCGTTGTTAAAATGATGGAAGGCTTGACAGTAAGTGTTTTGATGAAATCGAGACCTGTTAACCCAGGCATCTGTATATCCAGAAAAATCAGGTCGACTTGTTGGTTGTTGATTGTGGCCACGGCATCCATGGGATTGGGGAAATCACCCAGCAGTTCCAGATGACTGACTTTTTTAACATATGCTTTGATGAGGTCCCTGGCAGGTTTTTCGTCGTCGATGATGATACATCGTAAATTCATGTGTGTATTTTTTGATTTTTATAGGTCACATGGAATGCCCGAATACCTCATAACCTGCTCCAAATCCCGATTTTCCTTGAATTTTCATCTTTGGTTGGTATAGCTCGCATTAAGGACATTTCATGTGAGATCTATCTTTAGAAATACATGATACATTCCGTCCTTGATTTCCTGGTTAAGCTCGTGTTTTTCCGGATATGCAAGCTCTAATCGTCTTTTTACATTTTCAATGCCCACGCCTTTTTCTGTTCCATTTGCAATTTCAGTACCCAAGTTATTCAATACTTTCATCTTCAAGGTGTTATTAGCTGTTGAAATATGTATGCTGATGAGGCTGCCCGGAATGGATTCTATGTTGCTGTGTTTAAAGGCATTTTCGATAAAGGGAATTAAAAGCATGGGCTCAATCAATGCTTCCTGATTGACCTCGGCAATGTCCAGGTCCACCCGGATATCCTTTCCAATCTTTAGTTTCTGAAAATCGACATAGTGCTGAATGTAGCTGATTTCCTTACCCAGCGAAACCTTTTTTTCAGAGGTATCATACACCACATATCTGAGCATCTCCGATAGCTTCATAATCATTTTGGGTGCCTGTGGCGACTTGTTGTATGAAAGCGAATAGACGTTATTGAGCGCATTGAATAGAAAATGGGGGTTGATCTGCGTTTTGAGAAATAGCATTTCAGATTGTAGCTTCTCGTTGATCAGTGAGGCTTCTCTTTGTTTTCGCTTCCTGTTTTCGGTGGATATCCATACTATGGTGGAGAAGAATAGCATAAGTATGGAATTGACTACAGAACCAAAAATTAACCAAAGGAAAGGACGTAACCCTGACCTGGATCTACCTCTACCACCTTCAAATCCGGAAAAATCCGGCTTTGGTAAAAGGTCATTGGTGTAAACGATGAGATAGTGTACGCTGACAATGATCACGATGACCACAACGGCATAATAAAGGTATTTACCTTGTTCGAATATTTTTGGTAGAAAAATCATCAGGTTCACATAAAACACCATCATGTGGATGGCCAGCAACCTGAGTGTATGGATCAATGCATCGCCAATATCAAAAATCCTGCTTTGAAAATAGAAGATCAGCAGGCCATAAGCAAACCAGGACAATACATGTACGAGTTGTTCCTTTTTCATAATTAGTCGTAAAATTGGCAGGTTTTATGCATCAATCGGATAGGTTTCAATAAAGATCCTGAATGTTTCAATAAAAGTGACGAATTAATCAATGAATGCATTAAAAGTGCCAAAACCTGTAAATGAGGTCAATTTTCATGTGTTGATTGAAATTATGATCCCGTTTGTTGAATTGTAATAGACTACGTAAACCTTTGAAATACTTTTGAGGTATTAATGACCAAATAACACATTAATTAAATGAAAAAATCACTACTTGTTTTGGTTCTGGTACTTACAGTGACGGCAGTCTTTGCCCAAAGAGGAGGATTTGACAGATCCGAAATGGTAAAGAGAGAAAAGGAAAATGTCTTCTCTAAAGTTGAAGGTCTTTCGGCAGATCAAAAATTGTTATTGGAAGGGATCTATGAGGAATATGGTGTTACCATGGATGAAACAATTGAAGAGATCCGTAAGTCAGGGGATTTCAGTCAGTTCAGGACGAAAATGCCAGCACTACAAAAAGAAAAAGATCTCCTTGTCAAAGACGTATTAAATGCTGAACAATATGTGACATATGAAGAGGTGGTTAATTCCAATGGGTTAGGATTTGGGCGAGGCCAGCGTGGTGAAGGAAATGAGCAGGGCCCAAATCAGGAAGGAAGACCAGTAAGAAACAGACAAGAAAGCGACACAACTAAAATTACCCAATGAAAAATCTCTTTACGATTTTATTAACCCTGTCAATGGGTTTTGCATATTCCCAATCATTTAAGATCTCTGGTAAGATTATTGGATCTGACGATGGTTCTTCACTGCCAGGGGCTACGGTCCTGATGATCAATGTGAAGGATTCTGCAAGGAGTAAGTTCACCAATGCACTTCCGGATGGATCGTTCACAGTGACTAACCTTGAACAAGCTTTTTATAAGATGAGGGTAACCAGCCTGGGCTACAAACCCATGGTGAGGATCTTACGTGTAACTGCAGATGTCAATATGGGAGCTATTCCTTTGGCAGTGGATGTCACTGAACTACAAGCAGTAGAGGTTAAAGGGGATGTAGTACCTGTTGAGAAGAAAGGCGACACCACCCTTTACAATGCAGATGCTTATAAGGTAAACCCCGATGCAAGTGCTGCAGACCTGGTTCGAAAGCTTCCGGGGATGACCATTACGGATGCCGGCGTGCAATCCAATGGGGAAACCGTAAGCCAGGTATTACTTGATGGAAAACGTTTTTTCGGACAAGATCCTGTTTTGGCTTTGAATACAATTCCGGCGGAGGTTGTTCAAAAAGTCGAAGTCTTTGACCAGATGAGTGAGCGGTCTCAGTTTACAGGCTTTGACGACGGAAATACGACCAAGACCCTCAATGTGGTGACCCGGGAGAATAAGCGTAACGGTACTTTTGGAAAGCTTACCGCAGGTTATGGAACTGATGACCGACACAATGTGGAAGGAAACATCAATTTTATGAATGATGGAAGACAACTTACCATTCTCGGGATGACCAATGATATCAATAAAACAAACTTTAGTGACGGCAGTATTATGGGTTCAAGCCGTGGAGGCCGGGGCTTTGGAAGGTCATTTGGGGGTGGTCAGGACCTTACACCATCCGGGATCACACAAACCCAATCTGTAGGTGTAAACTTTTCAGACACATGGGCAAAGAAAGGTAGGATTGAGTCAAGTTACTTTTTTGATCGCTCACTGTTTGAAAATCATCAAGTCCTTTCAAGAGAATCGTTTTTTGGAGGTGAGAACTTGTTTTATGATGAAGACGCGACCTCCAGTACAGAAAATATGAATCACAGGATGAATATGCGACTTCAGTATAATCTGAATGATAAAAACTCAATTGTTTTCAGACCAAATATCAGTTTTCAGGATAACGAGTCTTTAGATGTAACCTTTGGTCAAACATTTGATGAAGATCAACAATTGATCAACGGTACAGATAACACTTATTCAGGAGATAATCTAGGTTATCGAATTGATGGTGAGTTGACCTGGAACCATAAATTCAATAAAACAGGCAGGACATTTTCTGTAGAATTGGGAACCAATATTAACAATACTAATCGTGAAAATATTTACAGTGATAATCAACTTGACTCACTGTTTAGGTATGACAACACTGATGAGAATATTTCTATGACAACTGAATTCAACTATACAGAGCCCATTGGCTTGTCTGGCCAGTTGAATGCCAACTATGAGTTGTCAAACTATGTGAGGAGAAATATCAGGGATGGTTTCAGCTATAATTCATTCACTGTCAATAGCCAGACTTTTGAAGAAGGTTTATCCAGCCATTTTGACACGGATTATACCACACATAAGCCAAGCATCGGCTTAAGAAACAGAAGCTTGACCGGTTTCTTTGGAGTTGATCTTGCCTATCAATATGTGGCATTGGATAGCAGGCAGGGATACCCGTCTGAGATCATTATCCCGACAAACACTTTCAACAATTTCTTGCCTTCAATCATGTCAAGAATGGATCTGGGCAAGGAAAGGAGCTTGTTCTTTAGATACAGTACGAGTACGGATATCCCTTCTGCACAGCAATTACAGCAGGTAGTGGATAATAGCAACCCACTGTTTATGTCTGTAGGAAATCCATACCTGGATCAATCTTATTCCCATCAATTCTTTGCCAGGTTTTCAAAAACCAATACTGATAAGAATACCAATTTTTCGAATTTCATGATGGTCAGGGCTACTCAGGATTTTATCACCAATGCTACCTTTAGTGCAAGCGCCGATAGTGTTTTGGTGGGAGATATTATCCTTCCAAGAGGTGGTCAGTTATCGCAACCAATCAACCTGAATGGGTATTGGAATGTCAGGGACAATATTACTTACGGATTCCTTGTAAGTCCGCTGAAAACCAACGTCAATTTGACTTTGGGTGCCGGATATACCAGAACACCCGGGGAAGCCAACAGAATCAGTAACATTTCACAGACCTATAATGGAAATACAGGGATCAATCTTTCCTCCAATATTAGTGAAAATGTGGATTTTAACATTTCTTATAATGCTGGTTTAAACCGGGTTACCAACTCTGTTCAGGAGAGAAGCAATACCAGGTATACGACTCACCTCATCAATGGAAAAATCAACCTGATTTCAAAAGGAGGCACTGTATTCCGAAGTGACATAAACTACCAGATATATGATGGAGTATCGGCTGACTTTGACACGAGCTACATCCTGTGGAACATCAGCATTGCTCAGAAATTCCTGAAAAATGATATGGGTGAAGTTTCTCTTACAGTTTTTGACCTGTTGAACCAAAATCAAAGCATTACACAAAACATTACCTCGGCTTATTTTGAAGAAGTACGATCCCTGGTGCTCCAGCAGTACTTCATGCTTTCATTCACTTATACATTAAGGAAGTTTGCTAAGGGCTAAAGAACACAGTTGTTAACATTACGTTGAATATTGATTCATATATTTAGAGATTTGAAGCAGGCTTTGTCTGCTTTAAATTTTTATGGGGATTCAGATTGGATTCATTAAATTGATACTCCATCATAAGATGACCCATGACCTTTAATAGACGCAACTTTCTAAAGAAATCCGTCTCCGGCGGACTGATCCTATCTGCACCTGCCAGCCTGACCTTTGATGTAAAAACAGAAGCTCAATTTGAAAAAATTGATAAAGCGGCCGCTAAACCGGTTTTAAAAAGGGAATTATTCAAAGATCCTGTTATCATTGATCGGGTAGAATTGCTTCATCACGACGGGAATTTCATCTGCCAGGTATATGATAAGTCGGGTAACCAGGGCATTTCTGTCAGCAACAATGCCCGGATGCATTTTCTTTATCCGATATTTATCAAACAGGTGGCCCCTTTCTTTATGGGCAAGGACGCCAGAGATCTCGATGACCTGATTGAAGGAGCAAGGATCCATGCTTCTAATTACAAGTATCAGGGTTTGGCTTTATGGATTCCTGTGGCTACTGTAGAGTTTGCATTGCTGGATATGCTTGGCAAGATGGCTGGTAAGTCACTTTCAGAACTGCTGGGTGACCGACACCATCCCAGCATTGCAGTATATGAAGCCAACAACTTTCGAGGGAAGAGTGCGGAAGAATCGATCAAACTCATCAAGGCACACATGGATCAAACCAATGCTAAAGCGTTGAAGTTCAAGATAGGTGGCAGGATGAGCAACAATGCGGATTATCCTCCGGGCCGGTCAGAAAAACTGATCCCATTGGTCCGAAAAACATTTGGTGATGACATGGTGATCTATACGGATAGCAATGGCTCTTATGATGCAAAGGAAGCCATTCGAATAGGAAGACTGATTGAGGAACAAAAGTTTGATTTCTATGAAGAACCTGTTCCCTTCGATTGGTATGTGGAAACCAAAGAAGTGACAGATGCATTGAAAGTACCCATTGCAGGTGGGGAGCAGGAGCCTAGCATGCACAATTTCCGATGGCTGATCGGCAATGGCGCTTTGGACATCGTGCAACCTGATATTTTCTATTTCGGTGGGATGATCAGAGGTGTGAAAGTTGCCAGGATGGCTAATGCCCTGGGTAAGCCGTGTGTGCCTCACATCTCTGGATCAGGACTGGGCTACCTGTATATGATGCACTTTGTCTCGATCCTGCCAAATGCTGGCCCATATCATGAATTTAAGGGATTCAGCGACGATATTCCAATTACTTCCAATACCTCAGACCTGAAAATGAAAGATGGTAAGATTGATGTGCCTACCGGCCCCGGATTAGGCGTTGATATTGATCCGGATTTTGTCCGTAAGCATAAAAAGATTGAAGTGATCTGATCAAAGAAGGCCACAGATCGTGGCCTTCTTGTATGTGGGCCCACCTGGGCTCGAACCAGGGACTTACTGATTATGAGTCAGTTACTCTAACCAACTGAGTTATAGGCCCAAAAAAAATAAATCGGGAACATACTACCCGATTTTTTTCGAACTGCAATTTTACCAATTAATCAGATATTTAGCAATGTATTGAGTGAAACTACTTTTTTTGATTTCAGTTTTGTTTCTATACTAGTTAATATAGCTTAAAACGGTAAAATATCAGATTATATGTTGAGATAAATCCAATTAGTTGACTTACCAGTAATTAGCTTCCTATCCATTAATTTTAAGCCCCAATTCAAATACGCTCAAATCGACTATCCAAAAAACAAGATGAAAAAAATAACCTCCATAGTACTTATCCTTCTTTTTACCGGCTCCATCTATGCTCAGGGACAAAAACCATTTGACATTGATGACGCATGGCTGGCGAAAATTGAATCTATAGCTCCATCCAGCGCAAGAATCAAAGCTGAAGTGAGAAACATTCTTGTATTTTCTCAACATACCGGTTTCAACCACTGGACCATTCCTCACAACAATGAGATGCTGAAGATCATGGCTAAAAAGTCTGGAGCTTTCAATGTTACCATAGCAAAGGACGTGGATACTTTTGAAAAGGAAAATCTGAAGCAATATGATGCCATCATTCTCAACAACTCCAATCCAAGCGGTCCGGATCGCAATCTTTTTGCTGACCTCCTGAAACAAAACTCCAGTCTTGATGAGCATACAATCTCCAAACTGGCCGCACAATATGAGAACAACCTGATAGACTATGTGGCCGATGGTGGTGGGTTGATGATCATGCATGGAGCAATCACCGTGCAAAACAATTCCATGCCATTCAGTCGGATGGTGGGGGGTAGTTTTGATTACCATCCAAAACAGCAGGAAATGCATCTGAAAGAAGTTGACCCTAAACACCCCATGGTTCAGGCATTCAAGGGCAAGGGTTTTGTCCATACGGATGAGCCGTACTTCTTTAAGAATGCTTATGCCGACTACAATTTCAGACCCTTGTTATACATAGAGGCAGATAAGCTGGAGGGACTCAGGAAGGAAGTCACAGACAATACCATTTATGTCGCATGGATCAAAAAACATGGAGCGGGCAGGGTGTTTTATAGCTCCCCATCCCACAACGCCCAGAGTATGAATAAAGAATTGCTTCAGTTCTTTCTGGATGGCATCCAGTATGTGGCCGGAGATCTGAAATGTGATGACAGTCCGATAGGGAAATAGCTGGCTTTTGTGTCTTTGAGACTTAGTGGAGGTGTCCTTTGTCTGCCAGCAGTTTCACTCCATCGGAATGTGACTGCAACTACCCTTTGAAGCCACTAATTCACTAATTCTAAAGGTAATAGTAGAGTTTTTGAGTAAATAGATGTCACGGATTTCTCTTATCCGATTATGTCGGAGCTATTTGTGTGATTCTATAATTTCAATAACAATAAACTTATATGATCACCGATGGATTGAGAAGAAAAATCATTCGAGAATCAGTGGCAAAGAAAATCCCTGGCAAAAGCCCGGATTGTAAATTATATAGTAGCATCAGAAAAATATTTTAGGACTTTTATCAGCCTTTGTAGGTGTTTTCGTCGAAAATATCACTCGATCGCGATGTGACTGCAACTTCTAACAAAACCCTTGAACGCTCTATTTTGAAATGTGTTAAGTTGTTCCTGGCTTAATAGCGGTTGCAAATCTTCAAAGGCGAAATAGCCGAATAGCTTTGAGGCATTCATCACCCCTAAGCCTAAAGGTTTATATGACCTTTTACCCCCGTCGATGTCAAAAGTGAGTTCATAAACCCATTCGATTTGTTTTTGATTGTGCCGATCTGATGCAGAACTATTAAAACACGATTTGAATTCATTGGGAGAAATGGTGGTCAATAATGAATCATTTTCGTAGATATCCAAAGATCCCTTGAATGCGCTTTCCAAGATGGTCTGTAGCATTCCATTAAGTTGCTCTTTGCCCGCCATACTGAGATCTGAAAATTCAATTTGCCTGACAGTATATCTTTTGTTTGTTATCTTTTTTCTTTCAGCCTTTTGCGGTGACAGTTTCATGCCTGTGGAGTAGGGGTCAATGCGGTCACTATCCTGGAATGTTCCATCATGAGAAATGATCTCATTATCCATGAAATTGGCATCATAGAAGTTTTCGAACCTGTTTCTCCAGATCTCTGAAGGGCTGATAAGGATATTATTCAATAGTGCTTCAGACATCATTGATATGCTGTTTGATTTAGGGCCTGATAAGTAGTTTTGATAATCCTTAAAAGCAACTGAGCAAATGAACAGGTTCTGGTTCTGTTCTGACCCGCTTTGTGCTTTGTACAATTCAATGGAATCCAGGCTGAAATGTCTGCCATCAAAAGACTCTGTGAGTCGAATATCCACAGCATAGCCATCCAGTGCTTGATATCCACTGATATTCACCCCGTCATTGAAGGTGACATTGAGATGTCCGAGTTTGATATCTTCCAGCACCTGTTTGAACCATCCGGTTTTACCCAATGAGTTCCCTCCATGATTAGAAAATATGCCACGTGATAACGCATAGGTTTCAGTATACCATAAAACCCCTTTATTATCCAGCAGTTCCAAAACATCATTGAACCTGAACGAAGCAATGTAGACATTGGTGGTAGTGGGCGAGTGGTAGTATGGTACGTAGAGGTTGAGGAAATTGTACTGACGATAGATTTGATCATCTTTATAGCCTTGGGTAACGTCAATACCAATCAGTGAAACTTCCTCTGGCTGATATTTTTCTATCAATCCTGGCTCATTGACCTTTCTCAGTTTCCTGGATAAGGCTTCTGGGGAGATTAAAATCGCTGCTCCCTCATGATAATCGATTTGATAAGTGCTTAACTCATTATTTACAGCCGCCTCCAACAGAATTTTAGGTAGCTCCTGATTTTTCCGATAGAACCCACTGTTTTCCAGCTTACTCAGTACATGATACTCGATGACCCTGATCTTCTCATCTACTTTGACTTTCTTTTGGGCGTATACAACGTGAAAAGCTGAAAAGAAAATGATGATGTAAATCCTGAAGAGCGTCAACCTTGAAATTTTTATACCAAGATAATTGAATTTGGGTTTAAGGTTTTTGCCACTAAGACGCGAAGGCACAAAGGAGTTTTAAATAATAAATCTCCAGACCAAAAAAATACTCTTTGCGCCTTTGTGCCTTAGTGGCATAAAAAACTATGGGACATACTCCCCATTCGCCTCCTTCGGTACCGGAGCCCCGGTCTCATCAATCCAGGCCAGTAGTTCATCTAAGAGCTCATCTCTTTTTTCCACCTCTTTATTGCTCAGATTATTGGTCTCACCGATGTCATTGCTCAGATTGTAGAGTTCCACAGCGTTGTTGGTTGTTATTTGATCGCGTCCGCCATCCAGCATCCATTCCTCATAAAATAGAAGCAGCTTCCAATCACCCTTTCGGATCACACTAACCGGGCGGGTTCTGAAGATTGGATCCCTGGATTCCTCTTTGAGTCCGGCATATGCTTCCAGGTAAGCTGGAAAGTGCCAGAATAGGGATTCCCTGTCCACAGACGCTTCACCGGAAATGAGCGGTACAATACTTTCTCCGTCCAATGGATAATCTTCAGGTGCTGCTTGTCCTGCCAGCTCCAGAAAGGTGGGGTAAAAGTCTGTACTGATTACAGGTTCATCATTAGAGCTGCCAGCTTTGATTTTTCCCGGCCAATAGGCAAACATGGGCTCCCTGATGCCTCCCTCGTAATACATGCCTTTACCACCACGCAGCGGCTTTTGACAGGTGAAGGTTCCGTGACCTCCATTGTCAGAGAAGAATACGACCAAAGTGTTTTCACTCAACCCCAGCTCCTCCAATGTCTTGTTTACATCCCTGACGCTTTCGTCAACACTTTCTACCATGGCTGCATAGGTGCCATGGTTGTGACAGTCTACACCTTCTTTGTTTTCATACTTTTTAATCATCTCTTCTTTGGCCTGAATGGGGGTATGCACCGCATGATGGGCCAGATACAAAAAGAATGGCTTTCCAGTTTCCTTTGGATTATTCTCCCTGATGAAATCCACTGCTACATCAGTGAGGTGATCTGTCAGGTAAACACTGTCTTCATTGTAGTGTCCATAAGGATAACCAAGGTCCCCGCGGTCAATCCCCACATCAAATCCCTGGTCTTTTGGTGTATGTCCAATGTGCCACTTTCCAATGGCTGCACTCACATAACCTGCAGGTTTTAGGGCTTCGGCGATGGTGATCTTGTCCAAAGGAATCTCAGTAGTGTTTTTGATAGGGATGATACGTCGGTCTTCGGGTTTGCCACGGTCGGAACCAGCAACAGTAAACAGCCCATGTCGAGGTGAATACTGACCGCTAAGCAGACAAGCACGTGTAGGTGCACAATTGGCCGCATTGGCATAGGCATTGGTAAAGATCATACCTTCGTTTGCAAGCTTATCGATATTGGGTGTTTCATAGTAAGTAGCACCCATAAAGCCCACATCTTTCCAGCCCATGTCATCTATAAAAATGAATACGATGTTGGGTTTTTGATCAGGTGTGGTACACCGGCAAAGCAGTTGTATAATAACAAAAAACAGGAAGGAGGTTGAGATTTTCATATTTGGATTATTGGTCAGTATTCAAAGATAATCGTGTTGAATTCTATTGCAAGGATTATATAAATTGTGCTTTCATAAACAGCCCCGGTGATGATGATCAGATTCAAGCTTTTTTTAGTCCCTGTATTATTTCTTGTTGTATTTGTGGCTTTGTCCCAGGATCTGAAGGAGTGGGAAAACCCTGAAATTGTTGAGATCAACAGGGAAAAACCTCATGCGACCTTTCATCGGTACTCTGACAAAGACCAGGCGGTGCAGGAAAGGTCATTCAAAGAATTACCAGCCTATCTCATGCTCAATGGTACCTGGAAATTCAACTATGTAAAGAAACCCAATGACCGACCCCAATACTTCTACAGAGAAGATTATGATGTGAGTGGATGGGCTGATATTCCTGTGCCATCCAATTGGGAGCTGGAAGGTTTTGGTATCCCAATCTATACCAACGTGACCTATCCTTTTCCTGCCAACCCACCCTTTATACCCCATGATGACAATCCGGTGGGGAGCTACAAACGATCGTTCGATGTAAGTGAAGAATGGATGAACGAGAAGGATGTCTTTCTGTATTTCGGAGGGATCAGAAGTGCGGCATATATCTGGATCAACGGGCAGTTTGTCGGATACAATGAAGGAAGTAAAACGCCGGCTGAATACAACGTCACCAAATATGTCAGACCGGGTGAAAATACCATTGCCATTGAAGTGTACAGATGGTCTGACGCTTCCTATCTTGAAGACCAGGATTTCTGGCGGCTAAGTGGGATTGAAAAGGATATTTATCTGTATACCACTCCGAAATTTACGCTGGCGGATTTTAAGGTAACACCCGGGCTTGATGAAGCTTATCAAAACGGCCAGCTTGATCTCACGCTGACTTATCGCAACAATGGTAAGAAATCCGTTAAAAATCAGCTGGTTGAGATTAAAGTCCTGGATGGAGAGCATGAGGTGTTTATCAAAGAAGATCAAATAACCATCACGGGTAATGCTGTTGGTCAAATTGATTTTTCGGAGGTTCTCAGAGGGATTAGACCCTGGACGGCAGAAACGCCTAAGCTTTACAGCCTGCTGATCACCCTCAAAGACGAAAAAGGAAATCCGCGAGAGTATATCTCACACAAGATCGGCTTCCGTACAATTGAGATCAAAAACAATCAACTGATGGTGAATGGCCAGCCTATTTACCTGAAAGGCGTCAACTTACATGACCACGATCCAAAGACCGGACATGTAGTGGGAGAGGAGGTGACCCGGCTCGACCTGGAACTGATGAAAAAGCATAACCTGAATGCCATCCGATGCAGCCACTACCCCAAAAGCGATTATTTCTATAAGCTTTGTGATGAATATGGCTTCTACGTAATTGATGAGGCGAACATTGAGATCCATGGTATGGGTGCTACCAACCAGGGACTCGAAAACAGCCCGAAAAGAATGGCTGTGCACCCCGCTTATTTGCCGGAGTGGAAGAAGATGCACCTGGACCGAACCATCAGGATGTATGAATGGCATAAAAATTACTCATCTATCATTATCTGGTCACTGGGGAATGAAGCAGGAAATGGAGATAACTTCTTTGCTACCTACGACTGGCTGAAGCAGTATGATGCATCCAGACCTGTACAATACGAGGGAGCTACCAAATTCTCCAATACGGATATCCAGGCTCCGATGTATTCCCGAATCCCTACGCTGATTGAATATGCCGAGAATGACCCTAAACGACCTTTTATCATGTGTGAGTATGCACACGCGATGGGAAATAGTGTTGGTAACCTGCAGGATTACTGGGATGTGATTGAGAAGTATGATGTGCTGCAGGGTGGGTTTATCTGGGACTGGGTAGATCAGGGTCTGGAAGCGAACACACCAGATGGAAGAACCTATTATGCCTATGGCGGAGACCTGGGTGGTAGCCGAATCCAAAATGATGGCAATTTCTGTCTAAATGGGCTTGTCTCTTCCAACCGAACCCCTAACCCTTCTTTGTATGAAGTGAAGAAGGTCTACCAGTATATCAAGTTCAGGAATTATGATTTAGGAAGTGGCGAGCTGACACTTTATAATGGATATGATTTTATCGATTTGTCAGGTTTTGATTTTGAGTGGGAGCTGTTCAGAAATGGAAAGTCTGTGAGAAAAGGAGACTTTGAAGTAGAAAATCTTGGGCCAAGAAAAGAGGGAGTGGTTGAAGTTTTATTCCCCATGACCCGGGATATGAGTGAATATTACCTAAGGGTAAGGGCGAAGATTAAGGAGACGAATGGGTTGTTGCCACAAGGCCATGTCGTATCCGAAGAAGAGTTTCAGCTATTGAAGCCCAACCTGGCCTCATTCAACAACTCAAGGGGTAAAGTGAAAGTTGAAGATAAAGATGGTATCACTACAATTATTGGTAGTGGTTACACAGCCTCTTTTGATCACAATACCGGACATTTGCTAGCTCTCGATTATGGCCATGGTAATATACTGAAAGGACCCATCGTGCCAAATTTCTGGCGAGCCCCGACAGACAATGATTTTGGCTATAGCATGCCACGAAGGTTTGAAGTCTGGAAACAAGCGACCATGGATGTGATACTGACTGATTTCAAATTGGAAAAGGCAGCAAACCCAAAAGTCACAACAACTTTTTGGCTACCTTCTGTAAAGGCCAAAGCGATTTTAAGCTACTCCTTTAATACTGAAGGTCAGATTCTTGTTTCTTCAACGCTTGAAGGCGTAGCAGATACGCTGCCGGAGATCCCGAGAATAGGCAATAATCTCATTTTGAATAATGCGTATCAAAATGTTTCATGGCATGGGAGAGGACCTCACGAGAATTATCAGGATCGGTATTCTTCAGCATTTGTTGGTAGCTACGAAATGAAAGTTGATGACCTGTACTATCCTTATGAGCGACCGCAGGAAAATGGCTACAGAACAGGCATCAGGGAAGTCTCATTCATCAATAACGATGGAAAGGGGATCAAAATAATGGCGATAAAAGACCTGCTTGGCTTTAGTGCCCACCATCAGCTAAATGGAGACTTTGATGAGGGTAAAGAAAAAATTCAGCAGCATGCCTATCATGTACCGGTAAGAAACCTGGTAAATGTAAACATCGATCATGTTCAGATGGGAGTAGGAGGTGACAACAGTTGGGGGTATCGTCCGCATGAACAATACATGATCCAGCCAAAAGGCTATCAGTATACCTACCTGATCCAGCCCATCAGGTAAAATTCAGTCCAGGTAAGTGGTAAACCCGGACTGAAATTATTTTCACATCGCCATAGCCTCGTGCAGTTCAATGTCACATCCACCATGCCAGCCCAGATGCGGATGGTCTTTAAGCAGAGATTTGGCATCTTCCAGGTCATTGGCCTGAAGCACAGAGTAACCAACAACACCTTTACTCCTTGCTGTATTTTTTCCATCGGGACTCAGTCTCACACCACCAAATAATGGGTTTCCAAGATCGATCAGTTTAGACCCGCATTTTTGTGCCCAGTCCATCCAGGGCTTCATGGTCTCTTCAGTCGGTGGTTCTTTACTCATTTCTGCCATCGCTTCAGGCGAGGCGTGATACAATACGATAAATTTTTTCATGATATAAAGTTCTGTTGTTTGCTATACTGACGTATTAACAAACGAAGAACGGACAGGTCAGGGTCAGATTAATCGAGGATCCCCATTTTTTCCATCAGCTTACTGGCATTGAAGCTCTTGCATAATCCCGGAGTCAGCTTATAATCAAATAGAATCTGGTTATCCTTTATTTCGCTGTTAAAGCTAAAATTGCGGATACCTGTAGTATTTTGAGTCTCCTTACCTAAAGATAGGTCATGAGTGGAAATGATCCCGAAGGCATTGAGCGAGCTCAGTTTTTTTACGAGGGCCACAGCTCCAATGTGTCGGTCTTCCGAATTGGTACCCTTTAGTACTTCATCGATGACTACAAAAGTGGCAGGACCGCTCTTTGAAGCTTCCAGCAGCTGATTGATCCGCTTGAGTTCTGCATAGAAGGAGCTGGTATGCTTGCTGATATCATCGACCGTCCGCATGCTGGTGAAGATGTCGGTAAGGCCCATAGACAGGAAGGTGGCATTGACAGGAGCGCCAGCCTGGGCGAGCACCATATTGATCCCGATGGTACGTTCAAAAGTAGATTTCCCTGACATATTGGAGCCAGTGAGGATATCGATGCTGCCGCGACCGGTAATCTCATAATCATTTTTCACCAGTTCATTTTCAGGGATTAAGGGGTGTCCCAGGGCTTTAGCATTAAAATGAAAAGGTTGTTCACCTACCTCCGGGAAAGTATAGTCCGGATGAATATGGGAAAATCCTGCCAAACTGATCAGACACTCTGTTTCATTGATTGCTTCCAGCCACTCCCCAATGTGAGACTGATATCTTTTCTTCCACGCATATAAATCAATGAGCAAGTAAGTATCGAGTAAAAACAGACCATCTAAAATGATGTATAACATATTACCACGCAGGGCCAAGCGATGAGTCAACTTATTGAGTTTTTGGACGGCTTCACTGGCTGAAGTTTTACTTCCTAACTTTTCCTGGAGTTGCCTGAACTTAGAGGCATTAAATTCCTTTGTTTCTATCAGGGGAATGGTCTTCAGGTAGGTAGTGATCAGATAATGGGCCTTATCCAGCCCCTGAGATAGCTTGTTTAAGTGCCTTACAGAATAGCCAAGTAATAAACCATTTGGGATGATGAGTAAATACAGCCAATGATAGGTAAACGGTATGAATAAAATGCTGGCAACTAAACCAACAGAAATAACCGTAGCGACTATAGCGAGGAATTTAAGGCCAGTGCCAATGGTAATCGGATAATCCATTTTAGCCCATTCCATGAGCATTTTTTGAGAGACTTCTGGTTCTCTTTTTCCTCGTTTCTTCAGTGAAATGTCCGCTTCGGCCATGAAATCCTGATACCAATCAACATCCCGTGAAATTTCTTGGATGGCTTCCTGTCTTTGCTGAATTTCCTCTACGGATGCCTTTTTAGAAAGCCATTGCGCCAGCAATGCTTTGGATTCTGGTATATGACACCTGTTAACGAGTTGGAAAAGGCTGTGATTGCCAAAAATATCCAGATCCAATTGATAAGGATGTTCCTGATCAAGGTGTTCAGTGCCATTTTCTATTCCTGAAAGGTCGAGTTCTATCCTTTTTATCTCCTGCTTGTTGAGTTCAAAGAGCGACTCGAGTTTTGAGATCTGATGAAGCTTTTGAGTATGCAGTATGACCACCCGGTAAAATATTAATCCAATAATTGTCGTAAGAAGTAACCACACCCAATTGACAGCATCCAGCGTGGAGAAAAAGGCCACCAGTAATAAAAATCCTAAGAGAAAGCTAATACCCCTGACAATTGATAATTGATTGGCTGATTTGTTAAGGGCTTTGAGCTCAGCATCAAATTGGGCAACTCTTTGTTCATAGAAGGCTTTCATAGTTGGCAAAGATGCAAAGTATTTCAGTTGCAGCTTTAATTATGGGATTACCAGTCAAATAAAACTTATAGTAATTTCCTGGATAATTAATTACAACTGATTGTTGAATTTTGTAGATTGATCTAATGAATGCCAATCTAAGCCTGGGAATTATTTCATTTATTGTATGGTCCACATTCAGCACATGGTACTATGTAAACTTTATCAGGCATTTTGAGAATGAGCCGGAAATAGCAAAAATCAATTCAATCTCCGAATCTCAGGAACCTATCAGTGAGGTCCTTCCTGACAATTCTGATTCAATAGAAACCGTGGTGGAGGAGGAACCTCTCAATCTTTCAAAGAATGTGCTTTTTAGAAAAAACACTATAGAATTGCTTGCCCCTCAGGACTTCAGTAAATTTTACGACAGCCTGTTGGAGCAGTGGGAGGGTCAGCAAATACTGGTGAATATCGTCGGGCATACATGTGATCTGGGTGCCGATGCGTACAATATGCAGTTGAGCAAGAAAAGAGCTGAAGCTATATCCAAAATGGTGGGGGATCCTATCAACATTTCTTCCATTTCCTATCTGGGAGAAACCGAACCTTTGGTGCCCAATATAACAGAACCCAATAGAGTAAAAAACAGAAGAGTCAATTTACAATTCACATCGAAATGATCACAGCCATATTTGAAATCCTTGCCTTATTGACCGTTTCCTGTCTCATTGGGATATATTTTACTTACAGGTACTGGAAGGATCGATGTCAACAATTAACGGATGAAAACATAGCATTACAGAAGCAAATCAACGGGCTTGTTTCACAAATAGAGGTTTATAAAGGCAAGATCAATGAGCTGGAAACAGCGCTTAAAATGGCTACGGAAAATGTGCTGGAGGATGAGTCAAAACGCGTTGCAACCAGGAAGCCTAAAGCAAAAGGCAGCAATGATTTAGCCAAATCACTTAAACAAGAGATCACGCTTCTGAAGGAAGCAATGGGTGAAAAGGAGCGAGAGATTGAGGCCCTTAGTCGGGAGCTTGAAGTCAAAAAGATCTCCTACTACAAGGTCATTGATGGAAAACGCTATAAAGGTATCACCATCAAAATGGCTGATGAAGCAGTGAATGGTAGAGGTGACGGCAGAATAAGCATGGAAGATGCTGAGAAGATCTTCGATACGATCTCCGATGGGAAAGCCTATACTCAGGTGGAAAAAGATACACTGAGAAGGCTAAGGACTCATTATAACTGGACCGAACAAGCAGATGAATTGTTCAGAAAGAAAGTCCGAAGCTGGGCGGCCAAGGGGCACGTATTGGATTAATTAATCTCTGCTGGCAATTCTTTTACCTGTAACAGCTCCAGGACCTGATCCAGTTTAGCTTCCATGGTATTGATCTTGGATTGATAGGTGCTATTGACCTTTTTTTCCGTGGCTAACTCTTCTTTAACTTCATCAATAATGACTTGTTGCTCTTTGATCGCCTCAAGAAGAATAGGAATCAAACCCTGATAATCAACACCATAATATCCATCCGGCCGGGTCAATAACAGGTTAGGGATCACTTCTTTGATCTCCTGGGCCATCACACCTGTTTTTAATTCCGTACTCAATGAATCAGATTTCAGATAATAGTTGTATCCATTCAGTTGGAGGACTTTCTCCAATGAATGATCCAGATGAGTGATTTCCTTTTTCAAGCGCCTGTCACTCAATACTACAGTAACTGATGTGGCGCTCACAAATCTTCCTTTTGAGTCAAAGGTGATAGACCGGATCGCTGTAGATGCTCCTCCATCATAAATAGTGCCTCCAGGATACAACTCCTCCATTTGAAGTTGATTTCCAAGGAAATCAAGGCCTGCACCCGGAGCCAGATCAACGGATAGGGGGCTTCCATCACCACCAGTAATACCGTTTCCAGCTACTGTATTGGATAGCTCCAGCTCACCAACACTTCCATCAGCAATTTCAGCAGAGGTGACCTGGTCAAGTTGAGCCAGGGCTCCCAAAGGGTCCCATGAGGTTACTACACCATCATTTGTGAGGTAGTTGCCAGCATTGCCAGCTAATGACGGTAGTGTAAACGTACTTAGGTCAACCGTGTAAGGTGCTGCACCATCATTTTCCAGAGAAAGATTTAGGGTGCTGCCTGTCAGATCAAACTGGTCTACAACCTGATCATCTGTATTGTCCAGATAGCCACTCAAATCAACCGAAGTCCCATCATTGGAAAGACTTAATGTGTTTCCAGTCAAAGAGAGATCCTGATTATCGGTATTATCCAGGAAGCCACTGAGATCTACAGGAGTCCCATCATTGGTGATACTTAATGTGTTGCCAGTCAGGGTTAAATCCTGGTTATCAGTATTATCCAGATACACTGAGAGGTCTACAGGCGTACCATCATTCGTCAGGCTTAAAGTATTTCCTGTAAGTGTAAGATCCTGATTATCTGTATTGTCCAAATATCCGCTAAGATCCACACTGTTCCCGCTGGTAATATCCAGTATGTTACCTGTGAGCGCAAGATTTTGAACTCCAGCAGGAGGAGCGGGGACCCAATTGTTGCCATCCCATTCAAGGACTTGACCGACCACAGGAATTCCTTCTCCTATATTGATTGAACCACCACTTGCAAGGTTGATGATATTTCCATTTGTTAAATCCTTAGATATTGTCTGGATCAAAGCAATCCATTTAAACCCATCCCAAAAGTAGATTTGATTCTCCTCCTGATCGAAAACCATTAGACCACTTTCCGAAGTTCCGAGTGACGATGCCAATGCCGTTCGTTGACTCGTGTCAAGCTTTGGAAGTAGCAAGCCTTGATTCCCATTTGGGGCTACTAAATGTAAAACAGCATACTGATTGGGGGTTTCTGTATTTATGCCAGCTGAAAATTCCTGTGAAAACAAAACTCCAACGGAATTAGAAAGCAGAACCAGAAGGATTAATTTTTTAAACCAAGTGACCATCTATTGATAAGTTTATCGTTCTATAAATATTTAACCAAAGACCAAATTGACTGTTTGCCAAAAGTGAGTTTAGTCTCTTTTTTCAATAGCTGGTGCCATAAAATACAAAGAGTTCTTTGTATTATGCAATACTAACGCATAAATATCGATGTAGTTGCCTTAATATCTGAAGTTTAAGTAATCGCGTTTATATTATTACAGATAATGTGTCAAAGCAGGTATTCCAGTCATATCCGGAATCAGTATAATGATTCCAGATATTTGGGAGGTTGCCTGTGCAAAGTCTTTTGCTCATACGCATAAGCTATGGAGATGAGTTCAGGCTCACTCCAGGCTTTCCCAAAAAAGGAAATACCAACGGGTAGCTCATCAATAAATCCCATGGGCACAGTTATATTGGGATATCCGGCTACCGCCGGAAATGTAGAGCTACCCAATGAGAAATGATCTCCATTTATCCAATCTGTTTTCCATGCAGGACTACCTGTTGGAGCTACCATAGCATCCAGGTCATGAATTGTCATTATCCTGTCTATACCTTCATCTCTACTGTATTTTTTGGCTGTTGCCAATGCATCCAGGTATTCCCTGGAATCCAGACCTTCTTTAGCTGCGGCCAACTCCAGATATTCCTGGTTATAAAAGGCGAGTTCTATAGAATCATTTTTATTGAACTCGATCAGGTCGTCGATATCTTTTATAGGAGCATCAGGACCCAGAGATTGGAAATATTTATTTAGCCCATCCTTATATTCATACAAGAAAATCTGAAATTCTGAATTACCTTTTGAAATGGTGGAAATCTGGTCTATCTCAACTATTTCGGCTCCATTCGCTTTTAAAACGTCTATGGCCTCGAGCATGACTTCGTCAACCTTAAAATGTCTTCCCATAGGCCCTTTATAAAAACCTATTCGTTTTCCTTTGAGCCCATCAGGATCTAAAAACTGTGTGTAATCTTTGTGGTGATTTCCTGTACTACCTAAGGTTTTTGAATCAGTTGAGTCAATGCCAGTTAGTGCGCCGAGACAAATGGCAGCATCTGTTACTGTTCTCCCCATAGGGCCGGGGGTGTCCTGTGTAAATGATATGGGGATCACTCCGGATCTGCTGATGAGTCCTACCGTAGGTTTTATTCCAACAATCCCGTTAGCATGAGACGGGCATACGATGGATCCATCTGTTTCAGTGCCAATGGCTAACATAGTGAGATTTGCACTAACGGCCACCCCGGACCCTGAGCTGGAACCACAGGGATTTCGGTCTAATATATATGGGTTTTTGGTTTGACCACCTAACCCGCTCCATCCGCTGGATGACAATTCTCCTCTAAAGTTGGCCCATTCGCTCAGGTTGGTCTTTCCCAGAATGACAGCACCCGATTCACGGAGCATCTTTGCAACAAAACTATCTTTTAATGGACGGGAACCCTTTAATGCCCGTGAGCCCGCGGTCGTTTCCATTTGATCATGTGTATCAATATTATCTTTAAGCAGCACCGGTACGCCATGCAGTGGACCGCGTTTTTTTCCGCTGGCCAGTTCAAGGTCCAGTTCCTTAGCAATATCCAGTGCCTCAGGGTTTACCTGGAGGACTGACTGGAGGCCTGGTCCCTGCTTGTCTATTGACTCAATTCTTTCTAAATAGTACCTGACAACTTCCTGAATGGTATAGGATTGGTCCTGGTATCCCTGTTGTAGTGTGGTGATATCAACCTCAATCAAATGCAGGCGCTGATCATTTGCATCAGTGTCAGTTTTTGACCCTGTACAGCCCACCAAAATAAACACAACGAAAAGTAGTTTTGATCTCATCATTGAATGAAAATAGTTAAATAATTGCGAAATGTGTAGGCATGTAATGATTTCTAGTGCCTTCGGTTTAATATTGCTGCCTTATGATTGAGTTATCAAAGATTGACACAATAATTTTCGATTTAGGGGGAGTAATTGTTGACCTGAACCCAGGGGCAGTTATAGAAAAACTATCCAAACATGCAGGAGTGGATTTGGGTCCAATGGATAAAATGAAGGAGTTCATTGTCAGTTCCCCGATACTCATTCAATATGAAACTGGTAAGACTTCGGAGGAACAATTTCTGGCAGATATGAATGAATTGCTCAAGGCGAAAATGAGTTTGGAAGAGTTTGAGGAAGCCTGGAATCTGATGTTAGGAAACATTCCTGAAAAGAGGTTAAACCTGATGCGTTCCCTGGGGAAAAATTTTAATACGATGATTCTCAGCAATACAAATGGGATTCATGAGCGAAAATTTGATGAGATGGTGAAAGAGGCTACCGGTGAAGAAGGGATGCATAGCTTTGTGCATCTGGCCCATTATTCTCATAAGATAGGGCTGAGGAAACCCGAAGCATCATGCTACAATTATGTGATTGATCATAGTCAATTAAAACCGGAGCGTACTTTATTTCTTGATGATAACATGGCTAATATTACCAGTGCCCAGTCGTTGGGAATTCAGGCCGTTCAGGTAAAATATCCTGACCAGATATTTCAAATCACAAACCATGGATAAGCAGAAAAAAACACTTCTTATCCAGGTTGGGCTATTCTTTTTGACCTTAATTACCACCACGTTGGCTGGCGCCGAGTGGATCTATGGTCGATTTCTATTTTTAGGTGAGGAGACCATGACCTGGGACGATTTTCAGGCAGGTCTTTATTTTTCTGTTCCACTGTTATTGATTCTGACTTTCCATGAATTTGGCCATTACTTCACGGCAAAATATCATAAGATCAAGGTGACGTTACCTTACTATATACCCCTTTGGTTGGGCTTTATCGGGTCCATTTCCCTGGGAACAATGGGGGCTCTTATCAGGATCAAAGAGCACATCAACACCAGAAAGAAATACTTTGATGTGGGAGTCTCCGGTCCGATAGCGGGTTTTGTTATCGCTATATTTTTCATCTGGTATGGATTTACGCACCTCCCAGACACGTCTTATATCTACGAGATCCATCCTGAGTATGAGCAGAATGGCTTTGGCAATATAGAGCAGGCGGAGGAAGGAAAAGAAGGGGTGACGATGAAGTTGGGAGATAACCTGATCTTTTGGTTTTTCAGGACATATGTGGCAGATCAGGATAAATTGCCACCCATGAGTGAGATGTATCATTATCCGATCCTGTTGGCTGGTTATATTGCCTTGCTGTTTACGGCATTGAATCTGTTGCCCGTCGGGCAGCTCGATGGTGGACACATTACCTATGGCCTATTTGGTAAGAAATACCATGGCATCATAGCCAGAGTGCTTTTTACGGCTTTTATTTTCTATGCGGGGCTGGGCCTGATCAATGTCAGAAGTCTTGAGGATACCTCCATGGGCGCCATGGGGGAGTTTGCGCTATACCTGGGATTGTATGTTTACTTTCTCTTTGCCAGTGCATTCTCGATGTTTAAGAAGACCCAGGACAGGTGGGTATTTGCTGCCTCAATCATGGCTGTTCAATTTATTTTATCGTCCTTTTTCTATTTGGAAGGATACAGTGGTTGGTTGGTATTTGCATTTGTCGTCG
The DNA here is from genome assembly GCA_965228595.1 of Cyclobacteriaceae bacterium. Classification (GTDB taxonomy): domain Bacteria; phylum Bacteroidota; class Bacteroidia; order Cytophagales; family Cyclobacteriaceae; genus UBA7330. The sequence continues at coordinate 5,112,241 of OZ245828.1, forward strand.
GCAGGTTTTTAGGTATTGATCATCCTAAAACAATCGAAAATGAAAAGCTTGATCCCGGAAGACAGCTGATTGGCTGGCTGGCTCTGATCATTTTCGTGATTTCCTTTAGTCCAAGACCGTTGATTCTGGAAATCCCGGAAGGTGCTTTTTAATGGGAAACAATCACTTTTTTCAGGATGGACTCACCCTGAATGGTGAATTTTAACAGGTAAATCCCATTGGGGTAGTTTGAAAAGTCTAATTGAGGAGAGTACCCAAACTGTTCGATAAAACGCCCTGAAAGGTTATAAATAGAAAGATGGTTGTATTTGGGTAGGTTGATTAACCCACTGGTTGGGTTAGGGTAAATGTCTGCTTTTAATTCTGGTATTGGAGCTGATAGGATGAACTCAGATCCATCCTGAAATACCGGCCGCATCATCAATGCACCCTGAAGTTCATCATTTTGAATCCAGCTATCCAGCACATTGTAGTAGATAAAATCACTTGCAGCAATGTTGTTTCGATCAAACCCCACACCAATCAGGCTATTTGAGGTGTTTTCATAACCGATATAAAAAGTATCACTCACGATGAGCGGAGTAGACAGTTTGATCCTCGTAAATCCATTTAGTTTATTGGAAAGCTGGATGGTATAAGGTTGAGAGCGTACTACTCCTTCATCCAGCCTGCGCAAGGCAATGATATTGATAACTTTTCCAGCCGGGTTGTTTGGGTTGATGTCCGGAAAATGAATGTCTATGTGAGTAAGTGTATCTTGTTCTTCTAAAGCATACATGACAACCAGCATCCCATTTTCAACATTGATGCCTGAAGAATACTCTGCGATTCCATCATCATAAGCATAATAGTTGTGCATCGTATAAGTATGTCGGATGGTGTCATTCACCTTGAGGTCTACAGGAAGAAACAATGTATCCCCATTATCCACTTCCTCAAATAGAAATTTATCTCCGGTATTGTAGTAGTAAGTGGCCTCAAAAACCTGGGAATCCAGCGCATTGACTGGTATGGAAGGAAAGACCGGTCCTTCGAGCAATCTTTGTTCTAAAGGCAACATAGCCCCACCACCACCATTCCCTAATGAGGCATCAATGTATGATTCGTTGGTTGTTAAATTCCTTAGTTGATAGTAGTAGTCGAGTGGGTGGGGGGTATTGTCAAGGTTACTGGCCAGGATGTTTTGTGTGCTGAGAAAGCGCGTCGGATTTTTGAAGAACTGATGCGCCGGCACTTCAGCATATGGAGAAAATAGCAGCGTTGGGGGGCTCGACAAGCTCCTGTCGAAATGATAGATGTCGTTGGCTGATCTGGATTTGTTCAGATAGACGTAGTCAATATGCCAGGTATCAAAAGGACCTCCCCGGTTTATGATGGACTCAAATTTTACCCTGAAATTCCGGTGATAGAACTGGTCACCGCTCACCTGGATGATCTCCTGCTGAAAATCCGGACTGCTATTGTCCAGTCCGCCATTGGTACCCCATACCTCCACCCAGAGAGAGTCACTGGTATAGAATGATACCTTCAGGGAATCTTCTGCATCGGGAAGCTCTCCATTTCCGAAGGCCTGCCAGAAAAAGCTCAGAAAGACCGTGTTTTTGTCAAAAGCTGATAGCTGTGACAAGTCAATGGAATGGGTTATTAGACTGTCTGCTGGTCCCGGGAAGGAGTTGTTTGCTTGATGAGCTCCACCCAGTCCGTTTAAGCCGTCCAGCGTAGCTACCTTGTATGTGGGAGCATTGCTTCCGAAGGTTGCATTTACAAACACGTCTGAACCATGGAGCCATTTATAGATGTCGGGTGAATCTGAAGAGGTAGAGAAGTCATCCCAAAAAGGGAGTGTGAGAATGGTATCTGCCTGCGTCTCAGTGATCCTGTAACTGGCGTTATTGTCTCCTTTTTGCAACGATTGAATGATCAATTGTGCGTTGAGCAAAAGAGGAAATAGTGCCAATAAGGTAAGAGAATACCTCATATAAGATCATTCATCAAGTAATGTGGGATTGACATTGAGTGAGTCGGGCTTATAGATCCAAATATCCACTTCCTGGCCAATTCGCATATTAATTCCCGGAGTAGGACGCTGCTTGAAGACAGCTCCCGGAGATACTTCTTGCTGTTTGTATTCAAAAGTGCCATCTTCCTTTTCCACTTCTACAACGGCTAAACCGGTTTTCTCGTATGTCACATCACCAATCTTCAAGCCAGAACCAATGATGGCAAATTCCGCACTTTCCTGGTCAAGAAAGATCAGGTTTGGTGATTCAAGGGATACCCTGCCCAGACCATCGCCGGCTACCAGGTCAATGCTTGAGCCTTTAGGAATCCTTTCACCTTCCATTACTCGTCTACCATTTATTTTTTGATCTAACACGTAATTAAGCGCTATATCAGGTTGGTAATCAATATTACCTAACCTAAGGTCATAAGTTTTCAGAATCAATTGAGCATTTTTGACAGATCCTCCTATGAGTTTGGGCATTCGTACCAGAGGTGGTTTCTCTGCATTAAGCGTCACATAGATCTTTCGGTTTTCCTTTACTTTGGCATTAGGCATTGGCAGCTGTCTCAGCACCGATAATGGAGGCAGGTCAGCAGAAAATCCTGAGTCTTCCGTTACCTCATACCTTAGCTTCCTTTCACCCAAAAACTTGTCCAGGTCTTCAAAAGCAACACCTCTTACATCAGGCACGGTGAGTGTTTCACCGTGATTGGTGCTTATTGGCATATAGATATAAAAGAAAAACAAGACCAACAGGATACCGATAAACGCCATCAGCCCCAGGTGTTTTAATATATCATACCACTTGTTTGCCTTTAATAGATTCATGTGTGTATTTGTTGGTTTTTATAGGTCTCATTGGAATGTCCGAATACCCCATAACCTGCTACAAAGCCCGGTATCCTTAAATATTCCTGCCTGCACGCTGCCGCTGAAGCTTTAGCGCAAGAGTCCGGCAGGGGTGGCATCTTTGGAATAGCTTGCTTTATAGACATTTCATGTATAAAAATATGGTTACGAAATTGAAACGTCCCCAAATATAAACTCACTTTTCGACTACTTATTGAATCCGTAGTTAATGATCTGATCAATAAATTCATAAGGCTTTAGTCCTGCCAGGGCTGCCTGATGAAATATCGCAGTGGCCGGAGTCATTCCAGGCAACGAATTTATCTCAATAATAGAGGTCTCCACTTTATCCGGATAAACCCTCACAAAGGCGTCAATTCGGCAATATCCTTCTACTCCGAGGGCCTGTGCTACTTTCTCAAGAACGCTCTTTACCTGATCTGAAACAGCCTGTGATCGTTTAGGATCTTTATCAAATCTCGCAGGTGTAATATTTTGTCCTTCTCCGGCAAGAAATTTTTCCTCCAGTGATAAAACTTCCCCACTTGCAAGGGTTTCCGACGGTTCGAAAGCTTCGTAAATGATTTTCCCAGAAACCCTTTTGGTGATCACACCACCGGTGATCTCCAGGAAGTGTTCTTCACCTTTTTTCTTAATAAGCTCTTCTACGAGGAAATAATCTTTCATCGGAAACTCCTCGTTGTCCTTTAGCTTGAGGGTCTCTTTAGGTTGCTCAGGGAATGCAGGTTGGTCCCTAAACATCATGTCTGAAAACGCCTTGATTTCTGCTCTGTTTCTGATCATCTTCACAGCTGAAGAACATCCATCATCTGAAGGTTTGGCAATGAAGGGATAGCCAAACTCGTCTTCCAGCTTTTCTATTTCACGGATGGGATCATTGCCATATTCAGATTTGAATACCATGCAGTGCTCTGCTACATGAAAACCCTTTTCCCTTAATATCTTATTCGTTTTAAACTTGTCAATGGTCATGGCTGAGCTTTCTATTCCGGACCCATTATAAGGGATGCCCTGAGCTTCCAGGTGTTTTTGTATCGCACCATCTTCACCGGGCCTTCCATGTAGTGCGATGAAGGCAAAGTCTATTTTCCCTTTAAGATCGGCATAAGTTAATTCTTCCACCTCCATGGCTTCACTATAGGCAAACTTTGAGGTAATTGCCTGTGCTTCTTCGGCAATCTTTTGAAGGATCTCATGCTTATCGCTGTTGTCAAGGACTTTTTCCCTGATGTCATCCGCATTGTCCTTGAGCATGATATTGATCGGAAGCTGAAAAAGCTGATGGTTTTGTTCATCACCCGTCAGAAAAATAGGGATGGGATGATATTTTGCTGATGAAGCCAGCTTTTCGTAAATATTCCGTCCACTTTCAATACTGATGTGACGCTCAGTAGAAAACCCACCCATCACTACGCCGACGTTGATTTTTTTAGATTCCGATTTAGCCTTTAAGGCCAGGGCTTCGTTTAGCTTTTGGACCATTCCCTTAAGCCTTTGTGTCTGCTTTCCTGAGTGACCCCTGGCTTTCAACGACTCCTCGATGATATAAGTAAGAAATTGAGACGGATTCAGACCGATCTCCGCCGCCTGGTGAAAGAAGAACGAAGAGGGAAGCATCCCCGAAGTTGTATTCGGGTCATTGAGTATGATCCGCTTATCTGTAGTATAAAAACCATCAATTCTGGCATATACCTGAGAATGGATGTTTTGATAAAGTAGCTCACATTTTTTCCTGATATTCTCCACCACATCGGTCGGCAGATCTATAGGTGTCACCTTTCTACTTATCCCGGGGAGATACTTGGCTCTATAGTCAAATAGATTTGATTTTTTTCTGATCTCAGTGGGTGGCAATGCAAGCGGTTTTCCTTCCGGTGATGTGATGACGATACAGGAGAATTCAATTCCTTCCAGAAATGATTCTACCAGTACCTCTTCCTCTCCATTAGGTGATACCAGGATTAATTCCTTTGAGCTTGTTCCGTCAAGAATAGACCAAAATGCTTCCGGATGATAGCATAGTTCATCATCAATCAACACGGGAAATCCAAGACCTTCACGGATATCGGTAAACTGGATAAGGAAATTTCGTTTCTCAGTATCGCTAAGGCTCTTCCAATGTCCGATATCTATCGTTTGAATAAAGAAAGACTTATTGATGGCACCGGCCAACTCATCAGCGGATCGTACGATGGTAATACCAATGGATGATCCCTGGTGTGGCGATTTGATAACTAAAGGAAATTGAAATTGTGAGGCCATGTGGTCACATATGCTGACCGGATCCTTCAACCATGATTCCCTCCGAATAGATTCATGCTTGGGCAGGTCAAAGCCCGCTGAATGTAATATCTTTTTTTGAATGGATTTATCAATTCCAATACTGCTTGGCAGGACCCCCGAACCAGAGTAGGGGATGTTATACCATTCCAGGAGTCCCTGAATATTGCCATCCTCACCGTAAGGCCCGTGGAGTGCCAGAAAAGCAAAATCAATATGCTGAGATAATTCATCTGGCTTGAGGGGGAGACCAACGCTCTTGATGCTTGCTTCAATTTTATCCGGATCATCTCCTAAGGATTCAATGTATACCTGAAAGAAATGCGGACTTGGTGGCAGCTCACTGGCTGGTGGATAGAAATCCCGGATGGTTCCTTTATATAAAAATTGCCAATCGAGAAGGATGAAATTACCCAGGCTATCTACAAAGATTGGGACCGGGTCGAAAAGTGTTTTATCAAGATTGTCGTAAACAGTGCGCCCTCCAGCAAAGGAAATCTCCCTTTCCCTGGATTGGCCGCCAAAAAATATTCCAATTCTCATGGTCGCCAAAATTAAGTCACTAAGTTCTCTTTATTGGCGAATAAACAATCTTTTGGTGTCAGAGAAACTTTGACCAGTTATCCTCACAAAGTAAAAACCAGATTGACTAGGGGCAACGAATTCGTAAATCTGGTTCAATGTCTGTGAAAACCTATCATTGTATACAATCCTACCTGATAGATCTACCAGCTGAATGTTGACTTCCTCTTTCTGTTTGAGGTTAAAAGCCACCTTGAAATGCTTGTCCGGTGAAGGGTTGGGGTAGATCGTGATGGGGTCATTGAATGGCTGCAGGTCCGGGTCATCAATGGTCAGGATTTCAATATCATCCAAATAGAGATTGTTGCCAGTTCCATTGGTAAACACAAAGGCAAGTCGAAAATTCTCCACCTTATCCTCATCGGCAAGTTGGAGGATGTTGGTAAGACTTAGATATTCTGTGCGCCAATCCTCGTCACTCTGAGGCTCCCATTCTGTAGAAGAAACAGTCACTGCGAGAGAATCACTGTTTTTGTTATAGATCACTTTATCATAGCTCAAGCCACAATTCGTTGAAAGTAAGATCTTTAAATTATCGATCAGCTGAGTGTTTGAAGCATAGGAGACCCTAAACCTTAATCCAGCTTCTTTGTAGTTGTCCGTGCTGAGTGTAGGACTTACCAGCCACGATTCCGTTCCTATATTAGACGAGTTGAAGGCTTTCGCTTTCAATACATTGTTTTCTCCAATCAATACTTTTTCGTAGTCCGGATCATTAGATGATTCATTGATCACCCAGGGTTCAAATTCAAAATTTTGACGAACCGGGATAGACTCCTCATCTTCATTTAGTACAGCGAAATATCGTAATTTGTTGTTGGGAGCATATTCATCTACCCGCTGGTTGACGGAAATAACTTCAAACTCATTTTGATTCAATCCATTCTTCAGATTACCCTGGAGTACAAGGTTTGTAGATGCTCCGGATAGGAGGTTTAGGTTTGAAAATTGAAATCCTTCTGATCCGTTTTCGGAGTCATACGAAATGAGCAGGTTATCCACGGTTTCGTATCCATAGTTTTTCACTTCAAGTAAGGGAACAAACTCATTGTAACAGGTAACCTGGGAAACATTGCTTATTTGACGAATTCCAACATCATAAGCGAGAAGATTATCTGAGGTGATAGCTATGCTGTCTACATACAGGTTGTTCCCTCCACCATTTACCCCAATGAAGGCTATTTGCACATAATCTGTGCCGATAAATGGGGTTAGATTAATAAATTCTTCTTCCCAGTCAAAAGGGGACATAGGGGTGAATTCCTGGCTTCTGGGCAGAACCGTCCCCAAATTCGTTCCGTATTTTTCAAACAGGTATTCATCTACCGGGAAATTTGCTCCACAATCGGTAGAAATGGCGACAATCAACCCATCGTTGTAAATACTGTCTGACCGCGGAGCATAAGCATATTTAAATGAAAGCAATGCCGTACTTAAGTTCGACAGGTCCAGCACTTTTGTAAGCATGAGATCCAGAGACCCAATATTATCCTGTGAATTATAAAATTTCAGTTTGGCAGCTTTGTTCAGGGCGGTATTATCGGGAGCCGTTTCTACCTTCCAGTTTGAATTTTCACCAAACTCACCAATCATGGTCACCTTGGGTTGTCCTTCAAACTGCTCGAAAAATGGAATAATTGAGGTCTCATTAGGTAAGATGTTCAGATTTTTTATGTTGTTGACCTGATTGTTGTCTGCCACTCCATTTACTGAGTTCACCCTGAACTCAACCTCATTGAAGATGGACTGGTTGATTGAGACCGAACCAAAATTCACGATAGAGACGTCAAGTGGGTTCAGGTTCGTTAGCTCATTAACTGTCTCGACCAATTGATTATTGATATAAAATCCAACAGAAAATGACGTGATGTTATTGGTTCCATAATTCCTGATTTCAATAGAAGGGTCCAGGAATCCATCACAATCGGAGATCTCCGGCGAAAGGATGGTGCGAACGCCCAGGTCATTGGTGAATTGAACTGGTTCTACCAGTCCTGGAGACGTCAACAAAGACTTTCTTCTGGGACTGTATTCGAGCACTAGCCGCATCCGTTCTTTCTGGTCAAAGGTGAAGAGGTTCATACACTCATCATCCGTATAGTCCATGAAGTTTTGAAACATGGGAGAGCCTTCGCTACAAATGCGCTGGTCATCAGGGAAAGAACAGGGGGAGCTTTTTCCTGAGTAGCTTCCGGATGCAAGCGGAGTATCCGCACAATAATCATCAAAGCTACAGCCACCATCACCCCAGATATGTCTCAAACCCAGGTAGTGTCCCAATTCATGAGTAGCTGTGCGGCCATAGGAGTCAAAAGAAGTCGTGTTATCGTTGATGCCCACCCACAAATAATCAATGACCAGACCGTCAGTCAACCTGTAGTTCAGAAATTGGCCTTGCAAACCAGGAAGGTTGGCAAAGGGGTATTGGGCATTCCCGATGAAATTTCCTGAGAGATTGGTTACCCAGATGTTTAAGTAGTCTTCTGCCGGCCAATAGCTTTCACTTTTCAGCAGGGCATCATCCTGTGAAGCATTGTACTGGGTTTTTGACCCCTGAACCCTGACAACTCCATTCGATGGCAAACCCTCGGGAGTTTGCTTTGCAAGCACGAAGTTAATTTCCGTGTCAGCAGCTACAGGTTGAAAAACAAGAGGGGTAGAGGATGCATCCTCGTTTTCCCTTCTGAAGTCCTTATTTAAAACATCGATTTGTTCCTGAATGCGTTGATCAGAAATATTTACACCTGTACCAATGCTTTCCCCATTGTGAATGATGTGAAATACTACCGGGATGGTATATACAACATTGGACCTGGCCGATTGAAATTGCCTGAGCTCCTTTTTTTGGTTTCTCATTTCTGAGATCCACGACTCAAACTGATCCGATTGATGAATGATGTATTGGTTGGCCGGAGTGTAATTTGTTGCACACCGCTCTTGTGCAAACGAAGTTGCCACCTGTAATATCATCAGGATAGCCACTATGGCCCTCATTTCACATCATTCTTTGAGGTAAAACAGCATTTGGATCCTCAGGAGTGGTGATGTTGACTGCCTCCACAGCAGTAACTTCCGGAACTGCCCGTTTAATGGCTTCTTCTACCCCTGCTTTTAGCGTCATGGTAGACATCGGGCAATTACCGCAATTTCCAAGGAGCTCCAAAAACACCTTGTTTTCTTCATCTACCTTCAATATTTTAACATTACCACCATCAGCTTCCAGGTAAGGCCTGATGCTATCCAGTGCAGTTTCGATGCGATCTTTTAGGTTAATTTCAGGCATTAATTTCTACTTTTTGGGTTTTAGCCATAGTGGCATTGCGTATAGCAACCTGTTGTGCCAGTGACGATGCCAGGTTACTGAACGCCTCAGCTGTGATATCATCTTTCAATACCGCCGGGTATCCTGAGTCTCCACTTTCTCTGATCGATTGTACAATGGGTATCTGACCGAGGAAGGGTACCTCATGACTTTCCGCCAGACGCTTTCCACCTTCTTCTCCAAAGATAAAATATTTATTGTCAGGAAGCTCTTCAGGAGTAAAAAATGCCATGTTCTCAACCAATCCAAGCAAAGGGACGTTGATTTGAGGCTGTTTAAACATCATCAGTCCCTTAACGGCATCAGCCAGGGCAACCTTTTGAGGGGTAGTTACGATGATAGCCCCAGTCACAGGAACCGACTGGACGAGTGTTAAGTGGATATCACTGGTGCCGGGAGGGAGGTCAATCAGCAGATAGTCCAGCTCACCCCATTTGGTGTCACCCAGGAATTGTTTCAATGCGGAACTGGCCATGGGGCCACGCCACACAACAGCGTTTCCCGGAGGACTCAAAAAACCTATTGACATCAGTTTGACCTTATATTGTTCAATAGGTATGATCATGTTTTTGCCATCAATCTTTTCGACCCCAGGCTGTTCATGTTCACAGTTGAACATGGTCGGGATAGATGGTCCAAAGATATCTGCATCAATGAGCCCTACTTTAGCACCTGTTTTAGCAAGAGATACAGCCAGGTTGGAAGAAACGGTTGACTTCCCAACACCTCCTTTTCCGGAGGCAATAGCGATGATGTTTTTTACTCCTTTAAGAATTGGGTTGGAGCTTCGGGTGGTGGTCACCGAAGAAGTCATGTCGATATCTAACTCAATATCTTCTCCAAGATTTCGAATCAGGGCCTTTTCACAGTCCTTCCGAATGATTTCCTTTAATGGACAGGCTGGTGTGGTAAGCACAACCTGGAATGCAACCTTATTTCCATCGATATTTATGTTTTGAATCATCCCCAGGGTGACCAGATCTTTTTTTAGATCGGGATCCTGCACTTCACCTAACGCTTTAAGGATGTTTTCTTTGGAAATGTTCATAGATTAAGCTTTGTGCAAGTTTACGTAAGACCTGCTTATCAACAAACATATCCTTCAACAAGTTCTAACAGGAAGTCTATGTTTTCTGTTTTTTCTGTTTGGCTGCTGGAAACAAAATGTTGTTGAGGATCAGGCGGTACCCGGCTGAGTTGGGGTGGAGGTTAAGGTCTGTAGGCTCTTCATTGACATAATGCTGATAATCTTCCGGGTCATGACCACCATAAAAGGTCCAGAAGCCTTTCCCTAACACACCATGAATGTATCGGGCTTCGTCAATTGAACGTGTCTCGCCCATGATGACGACATCTGATTTGATCAGGCTCTTTTTGAAGGAGGTGGTTTGCCCCATAAATCCTTTGATGATTTTCTCATGATTTTGAGTGAGCATGGTGGGAATTGGATCCCATTTGGCTGAAAACTGGAACAAACTGAAAAAGTCATTGGACTGATTTAAGCCTCTCATTTGCTGCTGATTATCGATGTTGGAGTATTCGTACTCCAGTGGGTTTCTCTCAATTTCAAAATTCTCAAAAGCCATGGTTTTGCTGTAGTCCAGCTTTTGCTGAGCCTGAGGGTCTGCAGGATCTCCATCATAGATTGACTCACAAATATCGATTCCCTCAGCAGCTAAAGCAATGTCATAGGTATCCGTAGCAGAGCACATGGCAAACAGGAATCCTCCACTGGCTACATAGGTTTTGATTCTCTTTACAATGGCTAGTTTCAGGTGAGATACTTTGGAAAAACCATGCTTACGGGCGGATTCTTCGTACTCTTTTTGTTGCTGCTGATACCATGGGAAATGATGATAAGTTTTGTAGAACTTGCCATACTGCCCCGTAAAGTCCTCGTGATGCAGATGCAACCAATCGTACTTTGGCAACTCATTGTACATGACATCATCGTCGAAGATCACGTCATAAGGGATTTCGGCATAGGTGAGGACCAGGGTAACCGCGTCATCCCAGGGTTGCTTGCTTTTAGGACTATACACGGCTATTTTGGGATGCTTTTCAAGCTTCATTACATCCATGTTGGAAGAAGGGCTGGATATTTTGGCCAGGATACTGTTGGCCTGTGCATCAGAGATCACCTGATAAGAAACGCCCCGGATGATGCATTCATTTTCTATCAATTGATGATGTTTTACCAAAAAACTTCCTCCATTATAGTTGAGTAGCCAGTCTACTTCTACATCCTGGGTCAATATCCAGTAAGCAATACCATAAGATTTCAGATGGTTCTTTTGGGTCTCATCCATCGGGATATACAAATAAGCCGCTTGTATTTGCAATCCAAGGACAAATATTACCGCTGATAATAAAAGCTTTTTCATTTGCATCTGAATTTAAAGTTACAACGTTTCAAATTCATGGATAGTTTGAAGCCAAGTTCTGTAATTTTATCCTATGGACCTGAGAGAAAATATAAAGGAAGGCATTAAGTCGATCAATGCCAACAAGCTACGGACAATTTTGACGGCAGCTATAATTGCCATTGGCATTACTTCTTTGGTAGGGATACTTACTGCAATTGACGGAATCCAATTGTCCATAGAGGAAAGCTTCAGCAACCTGGGATCCAATACTTTTGATATGGAAAGTAAACGCGTGGACAGAGGTGCTCGAGAAGGTAAAACGAGTAAGATCCATCCACCTTTGACCTACCAACAACTGGTAACATTTAAAGAGCGCTACAATGGACCGGGTCTGGTCAGTGTCAATGCGCTGGTTACCTGGAATGCAGAGATAAAGCGTGGATCCAAGGTGACCAATCCCAACAGCAGGGTTCAGGGCGGAGATTATGATTATCTGGTGGTAGATGGTTATGACATAGATGAGGGACGGGGATTTTCTTCCAGCGAAGTAGAAAATGGCGGTCTGGTAGCTATAATTGGAGCAGACATTAAGAAGACGCTTTTTGAAGATTATGAAAATCCGGTCAATGACCATATAACGGTGATGGGTCAAAGGTTTCAGGTAATTGGAATTTTGGGGACCCAGGGAGGTGTGGCAGGAGACAATTCTGTTGACAGAATGGTGTTGATCCCAACACTTTCGGCAAGAAGGCTGGCAGCTGGGAGGAGACTGAACTATGAAGCTACGGTATCGATACCCAGCTCTGAGCAAATGGACGCAGCTACGGGTGTTGCCCGCGGGTTGATGAGAGCCATCCGAAGTGATCCGGTTAAGGAAGAGGATTCTTTTGAAATTCAGTTAAATCGGTCCCTGGCAGAACGAATGGGAGAAATAACAGGCTATCTCAGGATTGGCGGCTTCTCCATTGGGTTTATCACCCTGCTGGGAGCTTCTATCGGATTGATGAACATTATGCTAGTGTCTGTGACGGAGCGCACCCGTGAAATCGGAATACGGAAAGCATTGGGAGCCACCCCGTTAAAGATCCGTCAGCAATTCCTGATTGAGGCCATTGTCATCTGTCAGATGGGTGGAATAGGTGGGATTTTACTTGGTATTGGCATTGGTAACCTCGTGTCCAGCATCATCAGCTCCGGCTCATTCGTGATCCCCTGGCTCTGGATATTTATCGGAGTATTGGTTGGAACCGCCGTGGGGTTGATCTCTGGGTTTTTACCAGCATACAAAGCCTCTAAGCTGGATCCCATCGAGTCATTAAGGTTCGAATAGCTATATTCGGGCTCATGAATGATCTCTCTCAAAAGCTGAAACAAACGATTCGAGATGTGCCGGATTTTCCTAAACCGGGCATTCTGTTCAAAGACATTACACCGGTTTTAGCTGATCCAAAACTTAGCCTTCAGGTGAGTGAAGCCTTTTATTCTCATTGGAAAGAAAAGGGTATTGCCATCGTGATAGGTATAGAATCCAGAGGTTTTATTTATGGACTTCAGCTGGCGCAGCAGCTTGGTGTACCTTTTATCCCTGTAAGGAAAGCAGGCAAACTCCCTTACAAGACTGTTCGTCATGCCTATGACCTGGAATACGGAAGTGCTGAGATAGAAATGCATGAAGATGCCATCAAACCCGGGGATCATGTGCTCATTCACGATGATTTACTGGCCACAGGAGGCACCGCCAGGGCTGCTGCAGAACTGGTGGCTAAGATGAAGGGCAAAGTAGTGGGGTATTCATTTCTGATTGAACTGTCGTTTCTGAAAGGAAGAGAAAAGTTGGGAGATCAGGATACGGAGATACAAACCCTGGTCACATTTTGATTCAATCAAAGACCTTAATGATCTGAATATCATTTACTCGTCCAAGCGCATCAAACCTAATTGATAATCGCTGACCCGGGATAGTGTCACATTTCGGTCTGAGATCATAATAGAAGAATTTCTGGTTTCTGCTGTACAACTCATGCTCATTGGGGCTACCAAGGAGTTCTTGAATTTCATTTTGATTGGATGCGAGCAAACGTTCTTCATTTTTTAAAAGAATAGCTGCCTGATTCAGCCTGTCCTGATCACACGAGATGGACTGCTGCCAGGCTTGCTCATCAAAACCAGCTATTTGTGGAGCATTATAACAGGAAAAGCAAATAGCTAAAGGAATCAGTAGCGTAACTCTCATGGACAAAAGGGATACTTATGTTTCGATTGAAATGGAAATCCTCAGAAACTTCAAAGTTAATTCAATAATGGCTCACAAATAAGGAGTTAATATTCCTAGTTTTGCGCCTATATCATATTCAACATCAAATCATTTCATGCTTAAGGTTGTCAATCTTGTCAAGGTATTTTCAGTATTGATTTTTCTTGGAACGCTCTCTTTGGTATATGCTTATATGCCCATCATGGTCAAACTGGATGAAGAGGGTATGACAGAGATCCATAAAGAGAATTTCTTCTATGGAAGTGTGGGTGTCTTCATTGTGGTAAATGTGCTTATCCTGATCATTCAGAATATGATCAACAAAAAAGCAATAGATGAGTTTTTAAAAGCCTGGGTAGGAGGGTTTACCTTTGTATTCAACCTTTATCTCGCCTTTATCATTGGGTTTTTAGGGGTATTGAATAACCCAACACATATTCCTGCTTCAAGCTACTATTATTTGAACTGGCTGGGTCCAATAATGGTTTTAGTATGGCTAATCGGACTTATTTTTCTAGTCTTGAAAAGAAAATAGAAAGTCCTCAAAATCAGCGAATTATTGCTGATTACTTCAATTAAAATCCTAAATTGGGATTATTTTTTTCCATTTAAAGCATCAGAATTTTATCTAAATTCAAGCCTTGGTTGAATTAGTGTGAATAATATTTTTTAGAAAGAAAGATGGCGGACGTTCAATATACGGAAGACAGTATTAAATCCCTTGACTGGAAAGAACACATCAGGCTTAGACCCGGGATGTATATTGGAAAACTGGGAGATGGATCGGCGCATGACGACGGGATCTACGTGTTGGTCAAAGAAGTCCTTGACAACAGTATCGATGAACACATGATGGGTTATGGTAAAAACATCAACATCAAAGTGACAGACCATAGGGTAGAGGTTCGTGATTTTGGTCGGGGCATACCACTGGGAAAAGTGGTTGATTGTGTGTCAAAGATCAATACAGGAGGTAAATATGACAGCGGCGCATTTCAGAAGTCTGTGGGTCTGAATGGCGTGGGTACTAAAGCCGTCAATGCATTGAGTAAGCATTTCAAAGTACAATCATTTAGAGATGGTCAATCCAAATTGGCGGAGTTTGAGCGGGGAGAGATTGTAAATGATGCAAAAGTCTTCAAAACTGAAGAACGGGATGGCACGCTGATCGAGTTTGAGCCGGATGATCAGGTATTTAAGCATTATCATTTTATTCCGGAGTTCCTGGATAACCTTATCTGGAACTACGCTTACCTGAATGCTGGTCTAACCATCAATTTTAATGGTAAGAAATTTCATTCTGAAAATGGATTGCTGGATCTGCTGAGACGAAAAGTAGACGAAGAGACTTTGAGATATCCCATTATACACCTCAAAGGTTCGGACATTGAGGTAGCAATCACCCACGCCAACCAGTACGGTGAAGAGTATTATTCTTTTGTCAACGGTCAGCATACTACCCAGGGGGGAACGCATTTGGCGGCTTTTAGAGAAGCCATTGTAAAAACAGCCCGGGATTTTTATAAAAAAGAGTTTGATGCGGCAGATATCAGGGCATCGATCGTGGCATCGATCGCCGTCCGGGTTCAGGAACCTGTCTTCGAAAGTCAGACCAAAACAAAGCTAGGCTCTCAGAATGTAGCGCCTGATGGACCTACCATGCGGACCTTTGTGAATGACTTCCTTAAGAAAGAGCTGGATAATTACCTGCACCAGCATGCAGATGCCGCAGATGCCCTGTTGAAGAGAATCCTGCAATCTGAAAGGGAGCGAAAGGAGATCGCCGGTATCAAGAAACTGGCGAATGAGCGGGCTAAAAAGGCCAACCTTCACAACAAAAAGCTTCGAGACTGTCGACTACACTTCAATGACAAGCGAGGAGATGATGAGAAGCTGGAGAACACCATGATCTTCATTACAGAGGGTGACTCTGCCAGTGGTTCTATCACCAAGTCAAGGGACGTTCAAACACAGGCTGTATTCAGTTTGAGAGGAAAACCTTTCAATTGTTATGGACAGACCAAAAAGGTGGTCTATGAAAATGAGGAATTTAACCTGCTTCAACATGCGCTGAATATAGAAGATGGGCTGGAAGGGCTCAGATACAGAAAGATCGTGATCGCTACCGATGCCGACGTGGATGGAATGCATATCCGGCTCCTTTTATTGACTTATTTTCTGCAGTTCTTCCCGGAGCTGGTTCGGAATGGGCATGTTTATATTCTGGAGACTCCACTCTTCAGGGTCAGGAATAAGAAGGAAACCATCTACTGTTACTCCGATGCTGAAAGGAGGGCTGCGATAGAGAAGCTTGGAGCTAAGCCAGAGATCACGCGATTCAAAGGACTCGGTGAGATATCACCAGGCGAATTTGCCGGATTCATCGGAGAAGATATCCGACTGGAACCCGTGATCCTGAAAAAAGACACCAAGACCAAAGACATCCTGTCTTTTTATATGGGTAAGAATACTCCTGAACGTCAGGAGTTCATCATCAACAAGCTGAAAGTAGAAAAGGATATCGTAAAAGAAGCGCCTGTACTGCTAGAATCGTGAAAGTGAAACGGTTTAATTACAAATTAACTTTTTGTTTAGCATGCTTACTTGCGGTTACAGCGTGTAACAAGGATGACGATGGCCCTTCTTTTAATTACATCGTTGAATTTGAAGAGGTTTCCACCATTACGTCAGCAACCGTAAGAAGCGCGATTATCTTTTCTCAGCTGGATATCCCGGTTGCCAGTTTGCAATATGATGTGGATGTATACAAAGTCAGCTATTCCACGCAATACAAAGGAGAGGAAATTGTTGCTTCCGGAGTGGTGGCTTTACCGGTGATGGAAAAAGCAAAAGGAACGCTTAGTTTTCAGCATGGCACGATTGCAGCAGATGATCAGGCCCCATCCAACAACCTTTCCACCAATGATCTATTGGTATATGCTACGGTGTCATCAGCTGGTCTGATGGTGTCCATTCCTGACTATATTGGTTTTGGGGCGTCGGTAGATATCATGCATCCCTATTACGATGAAGACCTGACCGCCAGTGCCATTGTGGATCAATTGTATGCAGCTAAGGAGTTGGCTGATGCAATAGATCTGGACCTGCCTGAAGATTTGTACCTGGCCGGATATTCCCAGGGCGGATATGCTACGATGGCTGCTCACAAATACTATGAAGAACGGGATATAGACGGCTACAAACTGAAAGCTTCTTTTCCGGCTGCTGGTGGATATGATGTGAAAGGGGTGCGGGATTACTTCTTTGAACAGGAAACATATGATGAGCCCTTCTTCATTGCCTATGTGGCGGAGTCTTATCGGGTAACCTATGATTGGACTGAATCACTCACCACATACTTTAAGGAACCTTACGCCAGCAGAATACCTAACCTGTTTGGTGGTGACCTGAGTGGGAGTGAAATAAATATGCAATTGACAACAGAGATTGCTGATCTGGTTGCTGAAGATTATCTGGAGAATACCGACGATGTCAGATACGATGTAATCAATGGGGCATTTGAAGCCAACAGTTTAACGGATTGGACTCCAGGGATAGAAATGATCATGTATCATGGGAGTGCTGACATTACGGTGCCTTATGAAAATTCAGTTGAGGTGTTTAATCATTTCAACTCTAACAAGGTGAGTTTTATTACTATTACTGAAGGTACTCATGCTACCAGTTTTATCCCTTATTTGGAAGATTTATCGAAAAGACTGGTTGATTACATTGATTAATTGTATAAATAATGCAAATTACTAATATTTGTAATATTAATACAATTTATATATTATTGTAATAAATATGCAATAATGTATTATATCTTGATGGCTGATATAGTTGATAGCTCGGAATATTCATCCGGTCCCTTGATGAATGAATTCAAGCAATTGGTGAAAAAGGTCAACAAGGAGTTTGATGACAGCATTAAATCCCCTTTAACCATTACGCTGGGTGATGAGTTTCAGGGTATCATGAAAGACTTAAGCTCAGCTGTAGATATAATATTTAGGTTGGAAGAGCTGATTGTGGAACGTGCATCGGGATTTAAGATGAGATATGTGTTGCTGTTCGGTGAAGTGGAAACGCCTATCGAAGTGCGACACGCACATGGCATGTTGGGGAAAGGGCTGACTGAAGCACGAAACAGATTAACGGAATTGAAAAAATCGTTTAATCGGTTTGAAATTGTCGGATTCCCGATGGCTGATCAACTCAACAAATTGTTTGTTTTGTTTCAGCACTTTGTGGATAGCTGGCATGAAAAAGACAGACAGGTGGTAGATGCCTTTTTAAAATATGGAGATTATAAAATGGTAGCAAAAAAGCTTAAAAAAGATCCGTCAACCATGTGGAGAAGAGCAAGGAGTTTAGCCATATCTGAATATTTGATCTGCAAAGAATTAATAAAAGAGACAGCGAATGCCGGGCATTAAGGAAGTTGGATTGTTTCTGGTGATACTTGTAGCCGGGGAGTTGGTTACCAACCTCTGCTTCTTTATTTTGATAAAGATAATGAACCGGGGACGCATGTCATTTTCAGGTGCAATTCGTGGTACCTTTGAGCGACTGTTTTTGTTTTTTGCGATGGTGAATGACATTTTTCATGCATTGACATTGTTTGGTGCATTGAAAATAGCCACCCACATCAAAGACGATGACAGGGTGTCAAATGATTATTTCCTGATAGGCAATCTGATCTCGGTCTCTGCAGCCATCGGCTATTTTTTACTTTATAACATTTTATGGTTTGAATTTTTTTAACGTGTAATGAGCGAAGAAAACGGTAAAAACGAGGAAGAAGAATTACATGATGTGATCCCGGTTTCGGGGATGTACGAAAACTGGTTTTTGGATTATGCCTCCTATGTAATCCTGGAACGGGCTGTTCCTGCTATTGAAGATGGGTTAAAACCCGTGCAAAGAAGAATTCTGCACGCGGTAAAGGAAATGGATGATGGTCGCTTCAATAAAGTGGCCAATGTGATAGGTAGTACCATGCAATATCACCCACATGGTGATGCTTCCATTTCAGATGCCATCGTAAATATTGGACAGAAAGACTTGTTGCTGGACACCCAGGGAAACTGGGGAGATGTGCGCACCGGAGATGGAGCAGCGGCAGCCCGGTACATAGAGACCAGGCTCTCTAAATTTGCATTGGAGGTAATTTATAATCCCCAGACCACGGAATGGCAGTTGTCCTATGATGGAAGGAAGAAAGAGCCTGTTACCTTTCCTGTAAAGTTCCCTCTTTTGCTTGCTCAGGGTGTAGAGGGAATTGCTGTTGGCCTCTCCACAAAGATATTACCTCATAATTTCATCGAATTGCTGGAGGCTTCCATCGGTATACTCAAGGGAAAGAAGCCTAAGCTTTATCCGGATTTCCTGACGGGAGGAAAAATAGATGTTTCCGATTACAATGACGGACATCGAGGCGGAAAAGTAAGAGTACGTGCAACCATCGAAGAGGTGGATACCAAGACGATTGCTATCCGGGATATCCCTTTCGGGACAACTACCACATCCTTGATTGAGTCCATTGTCAAAGCCAATGACAAAGGAAAGATCAAGATCAAGCAGGTGATTGACAATACAGCCAAGGACATTGAGATCCTGATCAAGCTGGCACCCGGAGTTTCTCCGGATATTACCATCGATGCCCTGTTTGCTTTTACGGATTGTGAGGTCTCTATCTCACCCAATGCCTGTGTGATCATCCAGGACAAGCCGCATTTTGTGGGTGTCACTGAGATATTGCAGCATTCCGTCGATCAGACGGTTTCATTGCTAAGACAAGAGCTGGAGATCAGGAAGGGAGAGCTGTTGGAAAAGATCCTTTTTTCCTCACTTGAAAAGATCTTCATCGAAAACAGGATCTACCGGGATATTGAAGAATGTGAAACCTGGGAAGATGTCATTGCGACCATCGATAGAGGACTGGAACCTTATAAAGCCCAGTTTTATCGGGAGATCACCCAGGAAGACATTGTGAGGCTGACGGAGATCAAGATCAAGCGAATCTCAAAATTCGATACCTTCAAAGCCGACGAACTTCTCAAGAAATTCGAAGAAGAGCTAAAGGAGACCGAATATCACCTGGAACACATTACGGACTTTTCTATTCAATACTACCAAAACCTGATCGAGAAGTATGGCAAGGGTAGGGAAAGAAAGACGGAGATTACCAATTTTGATACCATCGCTGCGACTGTTGTGGCGGCCAACAACGCCAAACTCTATGTCAACCGTGAAGATGGGTTTATTGGCTATGGTATGAAAAAAGATGAGCTGATTGGAGAATGCTCAGATATCGATGATATCATCGTTTTCAGAAAAGATGGAAAGTGTGTGGTGACTAAAATCCAGGACAAGGTATTTGTGGGCAAAGACATTCTCTATGCCGGGGTATTTAAAAAAGGAGATGAAAGGATGGTCTATAACCTGGCATATGTAGACGGGAAGTCGGGCAGGACCATGGTGAAGCGATTCCAGGTATTGTCAGTGACCAGGGATAGGGAGTATGATCTTACCCGGGGTGCCAAGGGTTCAAAAGTCCATTATTTCACCGCCAATCCAAACGGAGAAGCTGAGGTAGTGACTGTTTATCTAACAGCCGCATCGAAAGCCAGGAAAAAGGTCTTTGACTTTGATTTTGCAGAATTAGAGATAAAAGGCAGGGGAGCAGGTGGAAATATCCTCACCAAATACCCGGTCAGAAAAATCCAGTTTAAGGCAGCCGGAGTATCCACTTTAGGTGGTTTGGATATCTGGTATGATGAAATTGTCGGTAGGCTGAATACTGATCGGCGCGGCAGTAAATTAGGCAATTTTGGACCGGATGATCAGGTCATGGTTTTCTATAAAGACGGTTCTTATGAATTGACTTCATTTGAACTTACCAACCGGTATGAAGCCAACCAGGTCATTGGCATCAGCAAGTTTTATCCGGAGAAACCTGTGAATGCCGTACATATGGATGGGGAATCAAAAACCGTATATGTCAAGCGTTTTAATGTAGAGACCAGGACCATTGGCAAACGTTTCAATTTCATTAGTGAGGCCAAAGGATCTAAGTTGTACTATGCAAGCAACACCGATGAAACTACTGTGGACGTGAAATACAAAGATGGCCGAAGCCATCAAAATAAAATCTTTGAGCTGGATGAACTAATAGATGTGAAAGGATGGAAGGCCATTGGGAATAAGTTTCCGGTTCAAAATGTTTTAGAGGTTAAAAAAGTGGAAAAAGAAGAGCCTTCTGAAGCAGAAGATGATACATTAGAGGAATTGAAGTCATCTATCAAAGAAGAAGTAGAAAAAGAAGACAACCAGCTTGGACTATTCAATAAAGGAAAAAAGGAAGAATAGGAGAAGCTAAATGAATGTTTCGAGGGTACTTAAAATTGGTGCATTGTCGTGCCTGGGCTTGTTGGCTATCCTGCTGGCAGTCAATTTTTGGATAGTGAGCTCTACGGTGGATAAGATTCATTATAGCACCGAATTGGTTCCTAAAGATCGTGTAGGGCTTATTTTGGGTACCAGTAGGAGAACTGTTCAAGGTCACAACAACCTGTATTTTGATCAGCGGATCGAAGCTGCTGCCAAACTCTTCAGGTTGGGACTGATATCACGGATCATTGTGAGTGGTGACAATCGCACGCAATTTTACAATGAACCAAAGGATATGCTTAATGCATTAAAGGATAAGGGGATTCCTGAAACGGTGGTGGTATTAGACCCTGAGGGAATTAGCACCCTCGACTCTGTGGTGAGATCTCAATGGGTCTATGGATCGGAAAAGATATTGATCATTACTCAGGATTTTCATTGTTATCGGGCGCTATTCATTGCTGATCATTTTGGCATTGATGCCCAGGCTTTTTCGGCGGATGAGAAAGGACGACTGTCTTCTACACTGGCTACCCGTGAGGTATTGGCCAGGATCAAAGCAGTATTCGACCTCTATATCAGCGGAGAAACACCACAATATGCTCCTGTTAAATGATTGTGGTGGGCAGGTGTTATTTTTGACCAAAAATGTTTGTTTAATCACCTGTTCAAAAGCCTAATTTTACTATTTTCGATCAAAATTTTAAGTAGCTCAATATTATGATTAAGGAATTTGAAGGACTTCGCGAAGATGAAATCAATGTATTATTAAAAGCCCCTGCATATGTTGCTATTCTTATTGGCGGAGCCGATGGAAACATCGACAAGAAGGAATATGCAGAGGCGGTTGACATCCTTAAGATTAAGCAAAGCAAAGCACGTGAGCAGCTACTGGAATACTTTCATGAAGTAGGCAAAACCTTCAAGCAGGACTTTGATCAGCTCATTGATGAATTGCCAGATGACGTCGGAGAGCGGACCAAAGAGATTTCTGCTGAATTGCGAAAGCTTAATGTAATTTTGCCTAAAATTGATAAGACTTTCAGTATCAAGTTATATGCCAGCCTAAAAGAATATGCAAAGCGAATTGCAGAAGCATCCGGTGGGGTATTGGGCTATCTTTCTGTTAGTTATGAGGAATCACAGCTTGTGGATCTAAAAATGATTCATGAGCCTAAAAAGTGATATGCTGAATACATTTTTTGTACCAGTCCATTAGTGAATGGGGCGTTCCAGCATCATACCCCCACTCAGACTGGTCTTTTTTATGTGGCTGGTATATTCCATACAGCTATACATGTTTATCGATCTGGGGTTTCTGGGGATTTTGCCAAGATCCCTTAATGGGTTGATCGGTATTTTCACTGCTCCGTTGATCCATGGTGGATTGACTCACCTGATCTCCAATACTTTTCCGGTTATGTTTCTGGGTTCTACGGTATACATCTTTTATGATCGTATAGCCTCTCAGGTATTTCTACAGTCCTATTTTCTTACAAATGTTTTGGTCTGGATTTTTGGTAGACCTTTTTACCATATAGGGGCCAGTGGCCTTGTGTATGCGCTGGCCACATTCCTCATTTTCTTTGGCATTTTCAGAAGAAATTTTAAATCCATCATTATATCTATCATTATACTGGTCATCTATGGCGGGCTCATCTATGGTATATTTCCCTCAAATGATCGGATAAGCTGGGAATCACATCTTTTTGGTGCGATGACTGGCATGGGAGTAGCATATGGCATGAGTAAAATTAAAACAGTCTCCACTAAATAAAACTATTAAAATTAGTATAATACTAAAATTATTAGTATTTTAGTATCATGTTAAAAGGTAGAGGAGCACAGTACAATCCTGCCAATCCATTTCTGAAGCAGGAAATAAGTCAAACCCATTTTGAAGGAATAGATGAGGATACAACTTCAGAAAATCCCGACGTCCAACTTTTCTATGAGACTGTAAAGAATCCGTTGAGTAAAAACGACAGTCCGGATCTAAAACTCGGGTATTCGATCAATCCTTACCAGGGATGTGAGCATGGTTGTGTTTATTGTTATGCACGAAACTCACACACCTACTGGGGTTTCAGTGTCGGATTAGATTTTGAAAGCAAGATTATTGTAAAAAAAGACATTGCAGAACAACTTGAGCGAAGATTTCTGGCTCAGGGCTGGAAGAGTCAGGCGATCATGCTGAGCGGCAATACAGATTGCTACCAGCCAATAGAAAAGAAGCTGAAGCTAACGAGAAAAATCCTTGAGGTGGCTCTTAAATTCCGAAATCCCATCAGTATAATCACAAAGAATGCATTGGTTAGAAGGGATTTGGATATTTTGAAAGAGCTGGCACACTATAACCTTGTACATGTTTATTTCTCTCTAAACACCTTGGATGAATCCCTGAGGAGGTATTTGGAGCCGAGGACAGCCAGTCACCAAAAGAAACTGGATGCAATTGCTGAATTGACAACTGGTGGTGTACCTGTAGGAATCATGAATGCTCCGGTTATTCCCGGATTAAATCACCATGAAATACCAGAAATACTCAAGAGAGCAAGTGAAGCAGGAGCCCTGAACGCTGGCTACACTGTGGTACGACTCAATGGACAGGTGGCTTCACTGTTCAAGGATTGGCTGATCAAGACGTTTCCTGATCGGGCACACAAGGTGTTGCATCAGGTAGAAGCCATGCATAATGGCCAGCTTAATGATTCGGAATGGGGTAGAAGGCTGACTGGCGAGGGCAACTATGCTGATATGATTGCTCAGTTGTTTAAAACCGCAAAGAAAAAATATTTCAGCGATAAGGAAATGCCGCCTTTAAATACAGGTATTTTTAGAAGAGGGGGTAACTATCAGCTATTTTGATATTAACTAAGCAGATCAACCAATTCTGATTGGACAGACTTGCTGGAAACCTTGTAGAAATCACCTTGACCATCAAAATCCACCCAAATCCCGTCACTGGCCGGTTTTTTTGAACTGTTTTCCTCATATTCCTCATTATAGACAAGGCTCATGATTTTTCTAAGGTCATCCCAGCTTAAGGACTGATCTCCATCTACTCTGGCTTTTCTGTTTTCAAAGCTGGCGTCCAGTGTGATTTCCCTTTGGCCTCCATCATCAATAAAGGCAAAGTCGAGATGCATCATGGATTCTCTTTTTGCCGCCTCGTAAATGGCCTGTACCACCTCTTGCAATTCATAATCCCAAAAATCAGTATCCAATACCATTCCCGGTTTCCCATTTCCTATGGCCATGTGGATATAGAGCCCTTCATCACTGCTCACATCCTGCAAAGTAACATCCTCAAACAGTTTCCCCAGGTAGTCAGCCCAAACTTTGCCTAATGTGCCTTTCCAGCTAAAATTATCATCTAGTGTAAACCCCTCGTTAAGGATCTCTTCTTCGGATAATGTATCCCTGTTCAGGTATTCCTGATCGAAATTGATCAGCACCTGATCATTGTCAATGTTGATATCCAGCGTATATGCAAATGAATAAGGAGGTGGCAGCTGCAACGTCTGATAAGAAACAATTACTTTCATTTAAGGTATTTTTTGGCAGTCTTTAGCCGATCAATTTTTCCGGTTGAGGTATATATAAACGACCCTGCGAACACAATTCTTTTTGGTTTGGAATAAGCATGCAACCGATTGAAAATGCTATGATCAATATCAAAAGGTTTGTCACTCTCTATCAGCAAAATTACCTTCTGCCCCAGAATTTCATCAACTTCTGGAGCAATTAAAATTGGTTTTTTTATGGCTTCCTGCAGTATCTCTTCTACGGCTTCCGGATTTACCTTATATCCGCCCGTATTGATCACAAAATCTGCTCGGCCTATCCACCTAAATGAGGTATCGCTCGTAAGTGTTACGATGTCATTAGTTTGAAGCCATTCATGATCCGTTAGGGTTCCTTTGATCTTAAGACAGTCACGGTGATCTGAATCAATCCGGCTGTCTCCTAAAACCTGAAAGTCATCACTTTTCAAGATATTTTTTAAGGCAACATGTGAAGCAGTTTCAGTCATTCCGTAAGTGATATATGCATCCACATTTTTCTCCTGCAATTGACTGAGGTACTGCTCAGACAATGGGGCTCCACCAATGAGTATGGTATGTCGTTGATCAAAAAAATCTTTGTCAGAATCGATGGATTTCATTACCTGCAAAGGAACCATGGATACCAGTCCCGAATGACCCGGGATTGAGGGTATGGCGTTTGGTTTTTCTACAATAAGGTCAATCCCAGATTGGATGGCCCTTATTACCAGCATCGCTCCCCCAATAAAAGTGGGAGAAATACATAGCACAGCATGTGTAAGCTTTTGGTCCGGGTCGATGTGCTGCATGGTGACATCAGCACTGTATTTCATTTTATCTTTAGAGAGCCTGATAACCTTTGATACTCCCGTGGAACCACTTGTCACAAACTCCATGTAATCTTTATCTGAATACCATTTTTTCACGATATTAATTACTTGTGACTCGTGATCCTCGTAAATATTTTTAAAGGATTTTCCGGTTCTTACTTCATCGATTGTTAGCTTTTCGTTTTTAAAAACGATTTTCATAAAGAAATAGCTTTTGCAGGAGACAGATCAAATACTTGTTCAAAGATTGAAGCGCAAAGATATACCTGCCTTTGAACTTGTATTCAATGAATATTATGGGGTATTAAAATCTTATGCCCTGCGATTTTTGGATGACGAAGCGGATGCTGATGAGGTTGTACAGGATACATTTACCAAATTTTGGGAAAAATGTGAATTACTTGATCCACTATCCTCCATTAAGAACTATCTGTACCGGTCTGTTCATAACTCTTGTTTGAATTTCATAAAGCATCAAAAAGTAAAGGATGCATATAAACAATACATCATTGAGTTTATGGAAGAGGGTGCCGAAGATCCCTATATAGAGAAGGAAGAGACAACCACCCTGGAAAAGGTACTGGAAGAAATAGATCATTTGCCTCCAAAATGTCAGGAGATTTTTAAGTTAAGTAGATTTGAAGGGTTGAAATACTACGAAATAGCCAATCATCTTAATATTTCTGTGAAAACAGTGGAAGTGCAAATGGGAAAGGCATTGCGCGTATTGCGCGAAAAGTTTAAGGATCATAGAGTTTAATGATGCTTCGGGGACTTCTTGTTGTAGTGATTTTTCTAATCACCCTTTCGGCCTCATGGTCACAAAAGACTACCGATCGGCTGTCTGTCAGCTTCCAGGACATGCCATTAGAATTGATCCTGGATAGTATTTCATATAAAACAGGCTATCAGTTCTCCTACAATTCTGATATTATGCCAGGTGGTAGCCTCTTTTCTCTGAGTAGAAAAAACATCCACATAGACTCTTTACTTTCCATCTTATTGGTTGGAACAGGGCTGGTATACGAAGGAAAATCTGACTTGATTATCATTAAGAGGAATAAGCCGGAGCCTGATGAGAAAAATGTAAAAAATACCCGGTTTTCTGTATCTGGCTGGGTCAGAGACATCAAGACACAGGACCCCCTGGCGGGCGTAAATGTCCATTTAAATGGAACGCTAATCGGGACATCTACGGATAAGTACGGAAATTATGAGATCAAAAAAATACCACCAGGAAGCTATGAGCTGGTATTCTCTTATGTGGGGTATGATGTGGTATCACACCCTTTTTTGACGCAGGATGTTGCCGAACAAAAAGTGAATGCTTTGATGCAGGTAAAAGTTCAGGAGCTTGAAGGTGTGGAATTGATTTCCACAAGATTTGTGAACAAAAACCAATGGGAAAAATATTTCAAAGAATTTACTGTAGAGTTTTTGGGGAAGACCAAAAATGCGAACAGATGCGAGATAATGAATCCTCAGGTGCTGAATTTTGCCTATGACGAAGAAGAAGACGTGCTGAGTGCCGAGGCCACGGAGGCGCTTGTTATTCAAAATCATGCATTGGGTTATAAGATTAATTATGAGTTACTTTCCTTTAATAAGTCTCCTGAAAGTACCTATGAAAATGGGAAGGCATTTTTCGTGAATCTAGTACCTGATAACAGGAAGGAACTCAGGAAATGGAAGCACAACAGGAAGAAAAGCTATGAAGGTTCTATAAATCATTTCTTCATTTCACTGATAGAGGGAAATTACAATCGAAAAGGTTACCGGATATATGAAATCAATACCCCATCAGAAACTACCAGCCAGAACAAAAGCCTCATCAATGCCAGAAAATTGATCAAAAAGACAAGTAATCCCTACGAGTGGGTATTTAAATTCGACAAGATGCTCTTGATAGAATATACAAAAGAGATTGAAAGTCCTCAATATGTATTAGAAAAGAATAGCAACAATGAGATGAGCAGTATAATATCCTCTACCTTATTGGATGTCACACCAAATATCCAACGATCAGTTATTGAATTAAGAGCAGACAGTGTCTTGTTGGATAGGTTTGGGCAGGTCAAAGAATCCGTTGGACTGAAAATGATGGGGTATTGGGCATGGGAAAGAGTGGGGGATATGATGCCAGCTGGTTATGATCCAAAAGCAGATAAACTTTTCGGCAGGTAAGGGAATTTAGCTCAAAATTTGTTAATATGATGAGTGTATATGAATATGGAGGAATTATTAGCAAAATATTTTGCGGGGGAATCGTCTGTTTCCGAAGCAAAAGAAGTTGAAGAGTGGAGAAGTGCATCAAAAGATAACGCCAGGTCCTTCTTTGAGGCAAAGAAAATTTGGTTGGCTGGCAAAACGATAGAAGAGCCAAAACCGGGTGTTTTTGATGACATTGTCAAGCAACAAGCTCCTACAATTTCACTTTTACCAAAAATTTTAAAGTTTGCTGCGGCCATTGTGATCGTTGCAGGAGTTTCCTTTTTGCTTTACAACTACTTTATTAGTCCCTATGGATCAGGAGATGAAATAGTAGCGGAAAAGACCCTCTCCACGAAACTCCCGGATGGGTCAAATGTCACAGTACAGAAAGGTTCTAGGCTAAAGATCAATGATTTTGAAACAAGCCGCTCTGTTACGCTTTCAGGAAGGGCATATTTCGACATTAAAGAAGATCCTACAAAGCCTTTTACAATTGAGACTGAGAGTGCCAAAGTGCAGGTAGTAGGGACGAAGTTTGTGGTGAATAGCCGTGATAAAAAGAATACGGAAGTATTCGTAGAGTCGGGTCAGGTAAACCTGTATCAAAAACCCGAAGCTTTTAACGGGTCTAATATGATGGTAAGTCTTACTTCAGGTGAAAGTGGCGAATTGTCTGTAGGTACACGTGGGATCAGAAAGAAAAAGGTGAAGGATCAAAATTATCTGGCATGGAAAACGGGTTACCTGTCGTTTAGAAATACAAATATGACGGATGTAGCCAATGTCCTGGAAGATACCTATGGGATCCAGGTGGAGTTTGAAAACGCATCCATCAGGCTTTGTAGATTGACAGCCAATTACAAAGAAAAGACCTCCGAAGAGGTCCTTGAATATATTGCAGAGACTTTTGATTTCTCGTTTTCCCGACAAGGCAATAAAGTAGTATTTTCAGGCCATGGGTGTCGCTAACCTTATGGAAATTTGGGGAATTTCTTGAAGTCCGGGTCACGTTTTTCCAAAAATGCACGTTTCCCTTCCTGAGCTTCCTCCATCAGGTAGAACATGAGTGTGGCATCTCCAGCCATTTCCATAAGCCCACGTTGACCGTCCAGTTCCGCATTCAAACCACGCTTGATCATTCTGATAGCCATTGGGCTGCGTTTCATAATGGTCTGACACCATTCAACTGTAGTGTCCTCCAGCTGATCCAAAGACACAACAGTGTTTACCATACCCATGTCTTCCGCTTCCTTGGCAGAGTACTGCTTGCACAGGAACCATATCTCTCTCGCTTTCTTTTGACCTACGTGTCTGGCCAGATATGATGAGCCAAATCCTGCATCAAAACTACCCACTTTTGGTCCTGATTGACCGAAAATGGCATTGTCCGAAGCAATGGTAAGATCGCAAACTACATGAAGGACATGTCCACCGCCAATGGCATATCCATTGACCATGGCGATTACTGGTTTGGGGATCTCTCGGATCCGTTTGTGAAAATCCAATACGTTGAGGCGGGGAACACCTGATTCATCCACATAACCACCGGTACCTTTTACATTCTGATCACCTCCAGAGCAAAATGCTTTATCGCCTTCGCCAGTCAAAACGACCACGCCGATTTCAGTCATTTCCCTCGCCAGGTCTATGGCATCGATCATCTGTTTGACTGTTTCTGGTCTGAAGGCATTGTAAACCTTTGGCCTGTTGATCGTGATTTTTGCAATACCATCGTAAGATTCGAACCTGATATCGCTGTATGGCTTAATGGATTTCCAATCACGTTTGGATTTACTCATAACTTATGTTTTTTATTTTGTTGTAAACTTCTTCATTCTTAGAAGGTTCGGTAAAAACTTCTAAAATTTTCTTGCCGGCTTTACTGAAAAGCATATCCAGTCCTTGTTGCAAAGTCTTTTCATCAGCAGCCGAAAAATACTCAAACCCAAATTCATCAGCCAGATACCTGGCAGTATGGTGATGCCTGGTCTCAAAATATCGTTCCAGCTCAGGTAGCGCTTTTGGTCCTTTGATCAATCGGAAAATTCCACCCCCCTGATTATTCATCACAATGATCTTTAGGTTGGGTGTATCATGTTGATGAAAAAAAGCATTTCTGTCATAAAACAATGACAGATCTCCTGTCCACAATACTACACCATTATCCGTTGACATCGCGTGGCCAACTGCAGTGCCATTGGTGCCATCTATACCACTTGTGCCCCGGTTGCAGTATACACTTATGTCAGAATGTGTCAGCCTGAGCAGATTGGCATATCTCACAGGCATACTATTGGCCAGATGCAACGTGTAGTCTTTTGGAATTGCTGATGAGACCACGGCTGATGCCTTGTATTCGGAGAAGTCCACCTGGTTGATCACCTCCAGTTTTTCTTTTGTTTTTTCATCCAGGAGTTTCCATGCATGCATGTAATTCATCTGCAACTGATCATCAAAAGCGTTACGTTCCGAATCAAGCTGATCCATCTTATTAAGAAAGGAGCCAAATGGGTAGGAAAGATGCAGAGATAATGATTGGAAGGTATCTGACACCTGGTCTATCTCTTCGAAATGCCAATGAAATTTTGGTTTATTCTTCCTCAGAAACAGCTTTAAATTCTTACTTATGATGGATTTTCCACAGGTAATGAGCAAATCCGGCTTCAAAGTTTCGGCTTGCTTGTTTTCTTGACTAGGCAAAAAATGATCCTGATACCGGATAAATGCCTGATCATCCATGTTGCTGATGATGTCAGTTACCACTGGTATCTTAAGCTTTGTAGCCTGGGTAATCAATGCCTTCTTAAATGCAGGATCAGGTGCTCCTTGTCCAACAACTATCAGTTTTTTCTTACATGAATTCCATTGTTTCCGCATCTCATCCGATATCTCAGGATCTGCCTTAAGGGGTTGCCTGTCTATTATTTGGAGTTCTTTGCTGTAATTGAGCTGCTGATCCGCTGCCGGGTAAAAAGGCTCCCTGAAAGGGATGTTTACATGAACAGGTCCGCATGTTGATCCGCAACTCAGGTTGACCACGTCATTTAGTTTGCGTTGAAACTCCCATATGGCATCGCTGTGATCCAGACTCACGGGCATCTGGAAAAATCCCTTCACAAAATTAGCAGCTACATTAGACTGATTGATGGTCTGCCCATCACGCTGATCGATCCATTCGGGAGGACGGTCTGCAGAAATGACAATAAGTGGTATGCCTTGATAGTAGGCTTCAGCAATTGCCGGTAAATAGTTCAATAGCGCAGTACCACTTGTGCAGCATAACACAACAGCTGTTTGGCTATGCTGAGCAATACCAAGAGCGATGAATCCGGCAGATCGTTCATCAACGATCGAATAGATCTTGAGCTTAGGATGACGAGAAAAACTTAATGTCAGTGGAGCATTGCGGGATCCCGGACTTAGAACAACATGTCTAACGCCTTTGCGATAAAGAATTTCAGCGGTGTCAAATACTACCTGATGGATCATGGATACGATTCTAGTCCTGCAAAATTGAACTTTTTATGAATGGATCAAAGAATGACATCCAAATTGTTTAGAGTAGGTCTCTGAGCGTTAGCATTTTATTCACAGTCTCCTGGTATTCTTTGGCCGGGTTGGAGTCTTCGGTAATTCCCGCGCCTGCATATAATCTTGCTTTGCTATCGAAAAGCTGCATACATCTTAGGTTGACAAACAGATTTGTTGAATCTTTGAAGTTTACCGGACCCAGAAAGCCCGCATACAATGAGCGGTCGTAGTTCTCATGTTTTTCAATAAACTGGCGGGCACTTTCGAAGGGTGTGCCACAAACGGCTGAGGTGGGATGTAGTAATTCCAGCATGATACTTCCCAGGTCAGGCATATTGGTTTCTACCATATCTACTTTGTACTCCGTTTTAAGGTGTACCAGTTTTCCTGCTCTCACAGTTTTAGGTCCCGATTCTTCAAACTCTCTTAACCGTATTTTTTTCAAACAACTAATGATATACCGGCTCACCATGGCTTGCTCCTCGATCTCTTTCTGTGTCCATGCCACATCACTTAAGTTATCAATGCCAGGTAGGTATTGCGTGCCGGCAAGTGATTCGGTTTTGAAATATCGCCTGTTTTCTATTGAAATGAGCCTTTCGGGGCTCGCTCCGACCCACAATCCGTATTCCTGGGTGTAGCACATGTAACAAAATGCATTCGGATAACTGCTTTGCAGTTCAGAAAAACATTTGTTTAAACTGAAATTGGGTTTTAGGGTAAATTCCTCGTACCTGGAAAGGACTATTTTGTTCGCAGAACCGTTCTTTATTTCCTGGATGGCCTGAGAAACCAGTTCGCTGAAATCATGAGTATATGTTTCCAGGCTATCATCGGTAGGATCCGCAGTATCTGTTTTACTAGCCAGGTTCAACGATAGCTCCTCTATGTCCTTTGCTGAGACCTTTGGAGAAATACTTATTTCAGGCGCATTATTGATATAGCTTACAATGATATCTCCCGCCAATACGTGTGGCTTAGGTGGGTGATTGGATTTGTAAGGATTGATAACGAAGCAATCATGTAATTCCTCCAGTGAAGTATTCGGTGAAGCGATTTCAGTTTTCAGGTCTATTAATAAATAGCTGATATCCGTATTTGGAATTCGCCAGATAGCAAAAGCATATTGATGATTAATTAGTTGCTTGAATAGGTGATCCAGGTCACTCGTGAATATGCCAACTTCTTCTAAGAGTTTCTCCTTCATGCCTTTTTATCGATGATCGCCATGGTAATTCTACAAATGCTGATCAGCTGCTTGTCTTCATTTTCTATCCTTATTTCCCATACCTGTGTTCTTTTTCCCACATGAATGGGGGTTGTCTTTCCATATACAAATCCATCTCTGGCAGATCGGATATGGTTTGCATTGATATCAAGTCCCACTGCTGCCTGTTTCGAAATATCCAGGGTAAGTGTAGCGGCTACACTACCCAGCGTTTCTGCCAATGCAACAGAAGCTCCACCATGTAACAAGCCAAAAGGTTGTATTGTTCTATGGTCTACCGGCATTTTTGCGACCAGGTAATCTTTGCCTATTTCAATAAATTCAATCCCAAGGTGTGATGATAAATTCCCTTTACCAAGGTCATTTAAAGCGTCAATTGAGAGGTCTTTCGGGAACATCGGTTTATTTTGCGATTTAGGGGACAAACCAAATCACATTTAGATTGAAAAACAAGAAAATTTATCTGCTTAGGCACGGCGAAACAGAATATAATCGATTAGGGATGGTTCAGGGAAGTGGAATTGATGCTCCGCTGAATGAAACGGGCGTCAGACAGGCGTCCGCATTTTTTGATGCTTACAAAGAGATCTCTTTTGATAAGGTATACATCACACCTCTCATTAGGACCAGGCAAACTGTAAAGGGATTTCTGGATCTATCTATCCCTGTTGAGGTTGTAGAAGGGCTAAGAGAGATCAGCTGGGGTGATCAGGAAGGGGTACCCTTTACTGAAGAGAGTGGCCGAGTATATAAAGAAACCGTGAAACGCTGGAGCGGCGGGGAACTGGACCTGAAAATTGCCACAGGCGAATCTCCAAAGGAGGTGATGAACCGACAAAAACCTGCCATTGAGTATATCTTATCAAAAGAAGATGAAGAAACCATCCTCATTTGCACACATGGGAGGGCCATGCGAATCCTGTTGTGCTGGGTGATGGAGAAATCACTAACGGAGATGGAACAATTTGGTCATTCCAATTGTGGGGTATATATATTGAATTATGATGGAGCTTCATTTTCAATTGAGCAATCAAATGAGACGACACACCTCAATGGAATTGAAATGATTCGCTAAATTTATTCAAGGATATGAGTCCGTTTTCTGAATCATAGACGTCATTACATAAAAAAAATGAAATTTGGAGCTCCTGATAATCTCGATGATCTTGATGGATTAGACCTCTCATTACCCAAAGACCATGCGGATAATGCTTCCTTGCTGTCCGGGAAGAAAAAAGATCCAAAGGTTTTTGTTGGTTGCAGCGTCTGGGGTCAGGATCCCTGGGTGGGAGACGTTTATCCGGAAGGTACAAAAAAGAAAGACTACCTTGAAGAATACATCAGGCATTTCAATTGTATTGAGCTCAACAGTACCTTTTACAATATCAAAAAGGACAATATGCTCAGCTGGGCCGAAAAGGGCAAAGGGAACAACTTCAAATACTGCCCAAAGTTCAACCGGAGGATCAGCCACTTGAAAAGACTCAAGGAAGTAGAAGACGTTACGGAATATTTTGTTACGATGTGTCAGCAGTTTGGTGACAATTTAGGCATGTCCTTTTTGCAGATGCCTGAAAACTTCAGTGCCAAATACCTGGACAGGGTAGAAGGATATCTTAAGCTAATTCCCAGAGATTTTCCCGTTGCAGTAGAATTGCGACACCCCAGCTGGTTTGAAGGGGAAGCATTTAATGAGACCTTTGAAATGCTAAGTTCACTGGGATGTACCGCGGTCATCACCGACACGGCTCTAAAACGGGAAATTATTCATCAGCGATTTACAAACGACAAAGTGTTTGTAAGGTTTGCTGCTTACGAATTGCATGACTCCAACTACCGCAGATTGGATGAATGGGCTGAAAGGATTACCCAATGGATTGAACAGGGGATTTCGGAAGTGTATTTCTTTAGCAAACAGGAGGATGAGACCTATGCGCCCAGACAAGCCGACTACTTCATTAAAAAGTTAAACGCACTGGCTGGGTTAAGCATCAAGTCTCCATACACATAAAAGATACTTCAATAAGATGGCCAAGAAGAAAGTTCATGTGGAAGTGGGGCGACAGACACTGGAGCTATCTAATCTCGACAAAGTGCTATACCCGGACGATGGCATCGTTAAGGCACAGGTCATCGAATACTATCTCAAACTGGCACCCACCATTCTCCACCACATCAAAGGGCGACCACTTTCCCTCGTGCGCTATCCTGATGGGATATATGGGGAACAATTCTTCCAAAAGAACAGACCTGACTGGACCCCTGACTGGATTGATTATATCCGGTTGGGTAAGGAAAGGAAGAAAGAATATATCGTGGCCAGGGAAGAAGCTACCATGGTCTGGCTGGCCAATCTAGCCTGTCTCGAAATCCACCAAATCCACAGTTTTTCTGAATTCGCAGATAAGCCCGATTACATTGTATACGATCTGGACCCTCCTGAAGATCAAGACAACTTTACAGAAGTCAAAGAATTGGCCTTTAAGCTAAAAGAAGACCTCGAGAATGTAGGTTATCATGTTTTTGTTAAAACAACCGGGGGGAAAGGTCTTCACCTGGTCACACCTATTGAATTATACTATTCATTTGATGATGCTTTCAATACGGCCAAATCCCTCGCCGAAGGATATGTCAAGAAGTATTCCAATACCACGCTTCACCTGAACAAAGATGCGAGAAAGGGGAGGATTCTGATTGATATATTCCGTAATAAGGGCTCTCAGACCATTGTGAGCCCTTACAGCTTGAGGGGACGGTCAGGTGCGCCAGTTTCTTGTCCAATAAACTGGGACGACCTGGAGAAACTGGATCATCCGAGGGATTTGAACCTTATGACGGTTTTAGAAAAGGTACTCAACGAAGGAGATCCCTGGGAAGCGATCAGGGGTTGGTCGGTGCCTTTACACACGGATAAGAGGAAGTCATCGTATAAAGATTTGCCTGAAAACCCTAAGCATAAGTCTCCGGAACAGTTAAAAGACTACGAGAAGAAAAGGGATTTCAAAAAAACGCCCGAACCCTACACCCCAGCTGATGATGGTTCCGGCAATCGGTTCTGTATCCAAAGACATCATGCCTCTCATTTGCATTATGACCTGAGACTTGAGCAGGCTGGTGTGCTCAAATCGTGGGCAGTGCCTCGTGGCATGCCGCCTGTACCCGGTGTAAAGCGGCTGGCTGTACAAACTGAGGATCACCCGCTGGAATACCTGTCCTTTGAAGGAGAGATACCTAAGGGCCAGTATGGAGGTGGGATGATGTGGGTCTTTGCCGGAGGAAAATACGAGATCACCAAGGAAAAGAAAAATGGATTCTACTTCAGGCTGTCAAGCCCGGTGATCAATGCGGAGTACCGCATGCATCTCATGAAAGACAAGGAATGGCTGCTCGAGCGGGTAGATCAACCGCAGGTAGACATGCTGAAACAAGAGATGCAGCCAATGGTGGCTGAAAGTGCTAAAAAGCCCCCTAAAGGAGATTACCGGTATGAAGTGAAATGGGATGGGATCCGGGTGATCATTACCCTGAATGAGGGAGAGCTAACCATCAGAAGTCGAAACATGAATATCATCACGGATTCATTTCCGGAGCTGAATGTGCCTGAGGATGCATTCAGAATTAACAATGCTGTTTTTGATGGTGAAATCGTTTGTCTGAATGCAGAAGGAAAGGCTGATTTCAGAAAAGTGATCAAAAGGCTGATGACCAAAAAGCCAATGGAAGTGGAGCACCAGGCTAAAAGGAATCCAGCCTACTGTTACCTGTTTGATGCACTCTATATCGACGGACGCTCCCTGCTGAATGACCCATGGGCCAGAAGAAGAATGTGGCTGAAAGATTCGGTACGGAAAGACACTAAATATCGAATCAGTGAAGACATTGAAGATGGCCAGGCTTTATTCCAGGCCGCTGAAAAGCTTGGTGTAGAAGGGATCATGGCCAAGGAGATCAATGGAAAATATTATCCGGGTAAGCGGAGCAGTGCCTGGATCAAAGTGAAGGTAAAAAATACCGCTGATGCACTGGTGATCGGGTACACCAAAGGACAGGGGGAAAGAGAGAAGTACTTTGGGGCTGTCCATGTGGCAGAGCAAAATGGCAAAGGGCTTGTATATCGGGGTAGGGTAGGGACCGGCTTCAGTGATAAAACTTTTAAAGAGCTGAAAACGTTTTTTGATCAAAGGGAAGAAGTTTCTCATCCCATCGAGGACAAGGTTGACCCCGATGCCCGATGGTTTGAACCAGTTCCCTGCGAAATTGAGTTTAGCCAGATAACCAAAGACGGGCATTATCGAGACCCGGTTTTCAAAAGGTTGAGAGAAGATTTATTATAAATAATTGATACACAATATTTTAAATACCTTTAGTTGCTTTAATTATTTAATTGCTTTTTATTTGTTAAACAAAGACTAAATAAGCCATGCGAGCAATCTGGAAAGGTCATATACGTTTTTCACTAGTCACCATTCCCATCAGGATTTACAATGCCATCAGCACTGAGGAAAAGGTTAGCTTCAATCTGCTTTCCAAAGAGAATCATAATCCTGTGAAATATGAGAAGAAGGACAAGGTAACTGGTGAAGTATTAAGACAGGAAGACATCATCAAAGGGTATCAGTATGAGCCCGGTCAGTTTGTGATCATAGAGGATGAAGACTTTGAAAAGGTTAAGCTCAAGAGTACCAAAGTTATTGAGATAGAAGGCTTTGTAGATGCCAGCGAAGTTCATCATACGCTTTTTGATTCTCCGTATTTTGCAGGTCCTGATGGCGATGTGGCTGCGCAGACCTATAATCTTCTGTCTGAAGCATTGCGGAAAAGCGGGAAAGTAGGTGTTGGCAAGGTAGTCCTGAGAGACCGGGAAAGTGTGGTTTTACTTACGCCGCATAAAGAAGGGATTTTATTATACAAGTTGCGATACCCCAAAGAATTGCGCGACATGAAAGATGTTCCTAATCTGGAAGAAAAACCCATCGATGAGGCCCAGCTGAAGATGGCTAATACCCTCATTGATAGCATGACAACAAAGTTCAATGACTTAACTTTAGAG
The DNA here is from genome assembly GCA_965228595.1 of Cyclobacteriaceae bacterium. Lineage (GTDB taxonomy): Bacteria > Bacteroidota > Bacteroidia > Cytophagales > Cyclobacteriaceae > UBA7330. The sequence continues at coordinate 5,149,713 of OZ245828.1, forward strand.
GATAAATATAATTCAGCGCTTAAGGAGATGATCACAGCCAAGATAGAAGGCAAGGAAGTGGTTTCCATCTCAGAAGAGGAGCCTGAAGTAGTGGATATTATGACTGCATTGAAGCAGAGCATAGAACAAGCCAAGGCAGATAAAAAGCCTATGGAGAAAGCAGGAGACAAGTCAGAAAAACAAACGAAAGCCAAAAAAGCAAGCTAAATGTCCAGGGTAGTCCAATTTCCTGTCAACCCACCGGAAAAACTTGGCCATCAAAAGGTCAAGCGGAAGCGAAAAAAGTCGAATCCGGAAGATTACGGACAGCTCAATTTATTTTCAGGCCAGGAGAAGGAGGCCAAAGTGTTTCAGATGCCAGGCAACAACAGCCTCTTCGAAGAAGCACTATTAAAAGATGATCAGAATGATCAGGAAGCTGAGCGCCTTTATCAATTGGCAATACAAAATGGTGATGCCAAAGAGGATGCACTATGTAACCTGGGTATCCTGAAATCAGAAAAAGATGAGAAAGGCAAAGCCATTGATTACCTGACCCAGGCCTTGCAGGTTAATCCCAGACATTTTGAAGCGCATTATAACCTCGCCAATGTATATTCGGACCTGGGTAACCTGAAGTTGGCTCAGTCCCATTATGAAGTGGCTATTGAGATAGAGCCAGATTATCCCAATAGCTATTATAACCTGGGCCTGGTCCTTATCTCTTTAAAAAAGTATTCAAAAGCCATAGCGGTCATCAACAAATACATAGACCTGTCTCCGGCGACGGAGCATGGCATTGCAAACGAATTGGTCAAAACATTAAAATCACTCGCATGAAAAATCCTGCACTGAAAGCTCATTTTGAAAGGCTCAGAGAATTGGTTCCTGAAGTTTACTCCAAAAGGAACGATGACTACGCTGAGCGGGAGCGACTTTACGACCTGCTGAAGAAATCGCTTGGCATAATTGAAGCGGTGTATCTGCAGAATCAGGATTCATTTGGGAAATCCTCCATTGCCGAATATGGGAAGATCGTGTATGAGCTGGAGCTTATGCAATACGACTATGAAGGCAATGATGATCTGCTCAGCTCAGCAGCTGCGCAAATCCTGATGCAGTCAAAAAAACCGATGAAGAAGGCCGGGAAGAAAGGATCACGGGGCCATGCCTCAGATCAGGATAGGGAAGCCATCTAAGAGAGTCCCATAATCCATTGTGCTGCTCTGTCTACCAGCTGTTTAAAAACTTCTGACGTCTTCATGGGAGCAGTTTTGGGTGTTTTGAATGAATGATCTGCCAGCTCAAAAGCAACCAGGTCAGCCTTTTTCTGTTCAGCGACAACTGCCTGGATCATTTCATAGTTGGCAAGGGCATCATTGGTGCCTTGCAAAAACAGCTGAGGGATCTCGATGGTTTTCAAATGATTCGCTCGATCCGTTGAAGCTTTTCCGGGTGCATGTAAAGGAAACCCAAAATAGACCAGGCCTTTTATTCCCAATCCAGGTTGCTCAGCTACCACGTGCGAGGACATGCGACCACCATATGATTTTCCTGAAAGTACGATTGAGCAATCAGGAAATTTGTCCTTTGCAAACAAAGCTACTTTTTCAATGGCTAATATGGATTCTCTGGGACTTCCTGGCATTTTCTTCCCTTTTTGCTTATAGGGGAAATTAAACCGGATAACGTGTATACCATGAGCACAAATGCCTTTGGCCAGTGACTTCATAAAGGAATGGTCCATGCCGGCTCCTGCTCCGTGTGCAAGTACCAGACAATGTTTGGAATCTTTGCTCTCATCAATTTCCAACTGGATAGATCCTGCTTTTTCACTGACTTCAATTTCTTGTGTTCCCATCATTCAAAATTAAGAATTCATCCTTTATTCATTAAATTTGGACTCCTTTAACATCACATAATCGCAATAAAAAGTGGCAATTGAATTCAAAGTACTGGGCTGTGGAGATGCATTTGGTTCTGAAGGAAGGTTTAATACCTCATTTCTTATCAAGTCGGATGAACAAAAGCTATTGATTGATTGTGGGGCATCCACCCTGATCAGATTGAAGCAGGAGCGGATTGACGTGATGGATGTTTCTGACATTATTGTCACACATTTTCATGGGGATCACTTTGGGGGACTTCCATTTTTTGCGATCTCCCGATACGTGGAAGCAGGCAGCAGGGAGCCTTACACCATCATAGGACCTAAAGGGATTAAAGAAAAGGCCTTTCAGCTTCAGGAAGCGCTTTACCCCGGGACAAGTCATATGCTGGAGGAGATGAATGTGCAGTTTGTGGAACTCAAAAACAAAGAATGGATTGATCATGGCGCACTTTCCGTATATAGCAGAGAAGTCATCCATAGTAAGCCTTCAAACCCTCATGGGATTAAAATAAAGATTGATGGTTATGTTATCGGTTTCAGTGGAGATACGGAATGGACCGACGCACTCATCGATTTGGCTGATGGAGCTGACCTGTTTATTTGTGAGTGTAATAATTACCAGGGAGAGCAGCCTGCTCATTTAAGTTATGAAACCTTACTAGAGCATGTAGATGAGCTAAGGGCAGATCGTATTTACCTTACTCACATGAATACGGAAGTGCTGAACGCCCATGAATTTGAACTGGTGCGATTGGCTGATGGGATGGAATTTTCCCTTTAAATATTTAGCTTATCCAGGTACTCCTGAATGAATTGATCTTTCTTCTTTAACCGGTACTGCATGATCCACCGGGGATGAGGTACTGTGATGATTTTCTCAAAGAACTGATGCTCCCTATTGATTTCTTCCAGGAATTTTAAGTTTTGTCCCTGACCTATACATATGGCCAGATCGTTCCGGATAAATGCTGTCTGATCACGGATCATTCGGACTGCATAGTCTGTGAACAAGTTTTTCCAATCAGGAATGTCATAATAGTTGAGATTTTTACCATTCATCATGTATCCTAACGGAGACACGGCAGAAATATAAAATGTTGAATAGAATACTGTCGGTCCTCCAAACGCTTCAATCATATCATAGATAAACCTTGATGACAATTCCGCACGTTTATCAAATGCATTAGGAATAGCACAGGCTTCTTCCAGTCTGATAGGATCTGTAAACGGTATACCGGTAATTCCGCCACCAAACCTTCCGGGGTTTATACCAAAAACGATCACGCGGTTTTCATCATTGTTGTAATACTTGTGATAGAATGTTTTGATCAGTGCCCAGGTTTGTGGATCAGCATATGGATTCAATACATTCACTTCTTGTGGCAACCTTTCAGGAGGCCTTAATTGCTTATAAAAGTTAAGGATCAGGTCAGAGATATGCATAATTGCAACAATAGGGTATTATGCCATATATGATTTAAAAGTCTTCAAATTTCTAATAGAATTTGATGCTTAATTTGTCAAAGTTCTATTGAAGTTCAAATATTTTGACAAGTTGGAAGTTATTACTTTAGAATTTATTAACATTCCATTGTTTGATACTTAAATAAGATTGCCTATATTCACAACTAAACCCTTAGTTTATGAAAAATAAAAGGATTATCATTGTTTCATCAGTAATCGTAGGATGTTTTCTACTGTATTTTTTGCTGATGGGATCCAAATCATCAGATGAGACCTCGATCATCGTGAATGTTGAGAGAGGAGAGTTCATAGTAGAGGTGGCCACTACTGGTGAATTGGAAGCTAAAAACTCCGTAAAAATTCAAGGCCCCGCAAATCTCAGGCAATTTAGAGTGTATCAGGTCCAGGTTCAAAGCATTATCCCGGAAGGTACAGTAGTTGAAAAGGGGGACTTTGTCGCTTCTTTGGATGCCTCCGAATTGAATACACGAATACAGGACAGAAGATTGGAGTTGGATGAGGAAGAAGCTCAGTACGAACAGACTCAACTTGACACAACACTTCAAATGAGGGAAGAGCGAGACAAGCTGGTTAACCTGAAATATGAGGTTCAGCAAGCTCAACTTACCCTTGATCAATCTCAATATGAGCCTCCTGCTACTATTCGACAAAATGAAATTGCATTAGAAAGGGCTCAAAGAACATTAGAGCAGGCAGAGGAAGCACTTAAGATCAGGCAACAACAAAATGTAGCTAAGATGCGTGCAGCTGCTACAGAAGTGTACAAGGATAGGAGAGAGCTGGAAGCCATGCAGGACGTGTTGAAAGAGATGCGGATTGTAGCACCTGAACCTGGTATGGTAATCTATACAAAAAACTATGATGGAAAACCCATAAAGGAAGGTTCAACCATTGGTACCTGGGGTGGAGCTGTGGTCGCCGAGTTGCCAGATCTTTCAGAAATGAATTCTGTGACCTTTGTTAATGAAGTGGACATCAGAAAGATTCAGGTTGAGCAACCAGTAAAAATTGGTTTAGATGCTTTTCCGGATAAAAAATTGACAGGTAAGGTAACCAAAGTAGCCAATGTTGGGATGCAAAGACCCAATTCAGATGCCAAAGTTTTCGAGGTGATGATTGAAGTAAACGAGGTGGATGGTACCATGCGTCCGGGAATGACCACCAGCAATACTATCATTACCAACCAGTATGATGATGTCTTATTTGTGCCACTGGAGGCTCTGCATAGTTATTCAGACTCTATCTCTTTTGTATTTGTTTCTGATGGGATCAACTTCAGAAGGCAAGAAGTAAAAGTAGGGCAAACCAATGCCGATGCTGCGATTATCGAGCTCGGGCTGGAAGATAGTGACAGGGTGTATCTCTCCATGCCTTCTAACGAAACCAAATTGAGCAGCATTTCTTTACTGGATGAATTGGAAGGCAAGCGGAATTTGAAAAAAGAAGAGAATAGCTAATTCAAATTCCTGACTCAAGTATGGTACAAAAAATACTAATGAATTTGTTTATCGCGGTGGAAGCCGTGATAGCCAATAGACTGAGGTCTGTTCTCACTGCACTGGGGATCATTTTTGGAGTGGCTGCAGTAATCGCCATGCTGGCCATAGGTAATGGTGCTCAGCAGGAAATCATCGAACAAATGAGGCTGGTAGGTGTCAACAATATTGTGATACGGCCTGTAGCTGAGCGAACAGAGGAAAACATCGCTGAGGGTAATACAGAGGCTCAGGAAAAAAATAAATTTTCACCAGGCCTAAGCGTATTGGATGCTGAAGCCATCGATGAAGTTATTCCCGGTATCAATAAGCTGAGCCCTGAAATCATACTGGATACCTACATCATCAACAATGGGATCAGGAGATCTGCGAAGTTGGTTGGTGTTAATCCTACCTATTTCCAGATATTCAACTTTGAGCTGGAAAGAGGTGAAATGTTTTCCGAAAATCACATGAAGAAAGGCGAACCAGTTTGCATCATTGGGAAGTCAATTAAAGCCAAGTTTTTTCCTACCGAAGACCCTCTTGGTAAATACCTGAAGTGTGGGAATAATTGGGTAAAAGTAATCGGGATTCTGAAAGAAAGGCTAATCTCTACAGCCAGTCTGAATAACCTGGGAATAAGGGATTATAACATGGATGTTTATATACCCTTTCATACCATGCTGGTAAGATATCGTAATAGACAATTCATGAGTAGGGAAATGATAGATGCCGCGAATAGGGGTGGTACATGGGTGAGAAGTGATGAAGTGGAGGGAGGAGAAGTTACGGCCGAGGATAAAAATTACCATCAATTAGACCGACTGGTCGTACAGGTGGACGAGACAGCCATGATGACTCCAACGGCTGATATCATTTCGCGTATGTTGGCACGTAGACATTATGATGTCGTTGATTTTGAAGTAGAAATACCTGAGCTACTCCTTAAACAACAACAACGAACCAACGATATCTTCAATTATGTGCTGGGTGCCATTGCTGGTATTTCATTGCTTGTTGGAGGTATAGGCATCATGAATATTATGCTGGCTTCAGTGTTGGAACGTATCAAAGAAATAGGACTCAGGCTATCATTAGGAGCAAAGAAGCAGGACATCATCAACCAGTTTTTATTCGAAGCCATGATGATCAGTATCAGTGGCGGACTTATAGGCGTTTTTCTTGGTGTATCCATTGCCATCATAGTAAGTGCTTTTGCCAATATACCCACTGTGGTCACCCTTGGCTCCATTGCACTTTCATTTGGAGTAGCTGCCTCTGTAGGCCTGATATTTGGAATTGCACCTGCCAGGAAAGCCGCTTCACAAGACCCAATCCAATCTCTCCGTTATGAATAAATATGTATTAATAGCCCTGATAATTTGTTGTGTTTCTTTTTCTGTAAATGCACAATACCTGCTTCAACTAAACGAAGTGATTAACCTGGCACAGGAAAATTCGATAGATGCCAAATTAGCAGAGACTCAAAAAGAAAACGCTTATTGGAGTTATCGAACATTCAAATCAGAATACAATCCCCGGTTGTTTTTATCTGGTAGTTTACCCGGATATAACAGGGATTTTAATGAAAACAGGTTGGATAACGGTGAGATTGCTTATCAAACCAGAGAACAACTTAGGAGTGATGTGCGTTTGGGTTTATATCAACCACTCGCGTTCACGGGTGGAGAGATCAGCATCAATAGCCAGGTTAGGCAATTTCAGGATCTGAGCAATAGTACGACGCAGTGGAATTCTACCCTGGTCAACATAGAACTCAATCAGCCCTTGTTTGATTTCAATGAGCTTAAATGGAATAAGCTCACTGAACCTAAAGTATATGAAGAATCCAAAAGGTCTTATGTGGAGGAAACAGAGGCTGTTTCTCAGCAAGCGGTCCAGTTGTTTTTTGATTATATAGATCAGCAAATTGGTTTGCAAATCGCTGAATATAACCTGGGTAAGAATGATACTATCTACAGGATCGAAGAAGGCCGATATAACATCGGAACGGCTACTGAAGATGACCTTTTGAATGTTCAGCTCCAATTGTTGACCTCCCAGGGCCAAATCACACAAGCCGAACTCGATCTCAGGCAGGCTAGTCTTGAGCTAAGAAGATATATTGGTTTGGCAAATGATACTTCAAAGATCACATTGAAATTGCCTGAGCAATTGCCCGAGTTTGAAATTGACCTGGCAGAGGCTTTAGATTATGCAAAAAAGAACAGAGCGGACTATATCGCATTTGAGCGAAATCGAATTGAAGCAGCTCGTGATGTAGCTCAGGCCAAAGCTTCCCGGTTTTATGCAGAACTTACTGCTTCTTTTGGATTGAATGATGCTGCAGCCACATTTAATGAGACTTATGTAGATCCCAACAATCAGCAGGTTTTTGATGTGCAATTAGGTCTTCCGATACTAGACTGGGGTCGGGGAAAGTCAAGGGTGAAACAAGCACAGGCGATCCAACAGTTGACTGAGTATTCCATACAGCAACAGTTACAAAATTTCGAACAGGAAATCATTACCCTCGTAGGTAGAATTGAAGTGCTGAGAAAACAAATAGAGATTAAGAAAAAGGGGGATGAGGTTGCTCAAAAAAGATATGATGTAGCGCAAAACAGGTATCTGATCGGTAAGACATCCATCACAGACCTTACCTTGGCACTGGAGCAAAAAGACAACGCCAAAAGAGAATATGTCAATGCGTTAAGGGATTTCTGGGACAGTTATTATTTGCTAAGAAGACTCACACTGTATGACTTTGCTGCAGATAAGCTGCTCTACACCATCGATGAATAGGACGTCCCGGTTCCTTTTTCTCAAAATGATAATTTCATTCTCATTTTAACCAAATCAGGCAGAATACTTCTCTGTTTAATGAGCTGATATACAGCTGCTTATAAAATTGGCATCTTGATTGGTGTATTGTTTGGCGATTACTGACCGAACTAAAAAATTAAGGTGTCTAACAGGAATATTTTCATCTGGTATGATTCAAAACAAAAATTGTATCAATCCGGAACACTGGAAGAACTGGAGAGCCTACGCTCAAAAGTAAAGGGTAAGCATAGCATACAGGTGGTCTATGAGTTTCATGATTCATCTGTTTCGGTCATCAATAAGCTGCTGTATTCTTTAAACTCAGCGCAACACCCTGATCAATGAATCGTTATGGATGTAAAAATTGACATTTCCACCTGCACATTGATAAAAAAAAGATCAGACAACCAGCTATCGGCATAGTCTGTTGCCAAAAGTGTAGGCGTTGTAAGCGTCTACACTTATTTTTGTGTTAAATTAAACTCAAAGTGAAATAAATATGAAAATTCGTCTCTTATATCAGCTTGTGATACTTCTTGTTGGGGTATCGGTATTTTTTTCTTCATGTAAGAGTAAAAAGAAATTAACCTCAGTGACGGATACGGCACAGGTATCGCAGGAACTTGAAGAGGAAGCAGAAGATAATGCTAATGCCCAGGAAGAAACGTACTATAAACCCGAGGCTTCAACAGCCGTAAAACTTGAAAGCTATTTCAACTCAATTGCCAATGCGCCATCACTTACTTCTGCAAACAATTCTATCAGGGAAGCAGAAAGTATGTTTAATTCATCAGATGCTCCGGTGTTGATTATCTTTTATGCAGCAGGAGGGAAAGCTGAATATGACGAACCTACCACAATCAATAAATACCTTCACTATCTCAAGGATACCAAAAAGAGCATCAATAGGGTAGAGGATTATACCCTGGATAGCAATGGTAAGATCAAGGAATTAGTTTTGTTTAGAAAATAAGAAATAGATATAAAATGAAAATACAACATTTCATCATCGTCATAGCTTGTGCATTGTTAGCTGTTTCACAAGTAAATGCCCAGGACATTGATCCAAACAGAAAGAGAGCAATAGATTCGCTTGCTTTAGAAAAAGTGAAAGATTTGAGTAAATACATCAGTCTGATTGGAGATAAAAAAACCCCCTTCTCAGAGGCTACCCGTGTGATGGACAGAGCAGAAGAACTATTTGCTCCGGACAGTGAAATGGGTGTCTCTTCTTTGAGTAAAAGTGACATCGCCTATTACAAGGTTCGGAAATACTTCGAACGTCTCATGGCCCTGAATTACGACAAAGTAGAGATTAAGTGGTATGACATTCACTACATCAGCGACCTGGAACTGCAGCCCGATGGTAAATATGTAGGAGTTGTAACCATCTATCAAAGCTTCGTGGGCACCTCGGATGACGGGTTAAGCTATAAGGATACCACCAAGAAGGACATTACTATTTACGTTGAAAAGAAAAAGACTCAAATCGCTGGTAGGATCATCGAGTTTTGGGATGTGCTACTTGGTGACATCAGAGTGACTGAAACAACGGCATGATCAAAACGCTTTTAACCCTTTCTCTTTTCTGGGTTATCAGTTTCTCTTTTGCACAAAATCTCACCAAAGACCCTGAAGCTGAGGAGCGGTTTAGAACACAAACTAAACAGATCAATCAGTTTTTCAGGCGTTTTAATGGGGAAGAGGATGAAAATGGGAACCGGTATTATCAGGGAGATAAGAACTTTAGAGATTTTAAACTTCGTCAGGACTATCTTTCAATCCTTTTTGATAACCAAAACTCCAGTCTTTCCTTAGACACCAAAAAAGAATTCATTCGTTTCGTTACGGATAAAAAAGAACCTAAATATCTTGATTTCCACAAGGGAGAATGGTTTGCTGAAGTCAATGCTGGGTTTCTATATAAAGGAAAGCAGGAAAGTGTGACCTTGTATCTCAATATTCAGCCACAGGGCTTAGGGTATGAGTGGGTCATCCATGATGTTTCTTACAAGAGATTCAAAAACATTTTCAACAAGGATACTACTGCTACTAAAGCCTTTATCCACCCAATGAGTCATGAGTTGGATTTCATGAATCTAAGGAAAGCTTTTGAACCCGGAAAGGCTCCGGAATCTTACACCATTCATGAGTTCGAGCCAGACTACCTTACCTTGTTTTTATATGAACTGAAGCAGGGGAATTTGAAGTTTGAGACCGTTTATGATCTCCGCTTCCACTTTTTCCAGATAGATGGGTGGTATTTCGAACTCTCAGATTTTAACCGACCAGGTTATAATACAGGCTGGTTGATTTCAAACATGGTACCTATCAATGAAAAGCAAAAACAAGCCCTGAAAAGGTATATATATGGCAAGATGTAGAACCATATTTTTAGGGATGTTCCTGCTTATAGCAACGATAGCCCCTGCTCAAAATGGGTATGAACAAAGGGTAAGAGACATGGTTGCATTTCTGGAGTATTTCCTCAATACAGTAGGTGATAGGGAAACAAACAACCGGGATAAAGATGTCATCATCAATGAGTCCTATTCCAAGATCTTTCGCGATGCGCAGGTTCAAATAGAAGATGATCTGCTGGATGATCGCCAGTCGGTGATCAACAAAGATGTGGTAGCATATCTCAAAGATGTAGATTTCTTCTTCAGGGATGCTGGTTTCAAATTTGATATCATCAAAGTAGAGCGCCTGACCCGTGCCAATGGCAAACCCTTTTTCAGGGTTGAGATGAACAGGTCGCTGGAAGCCATTTCTATTGAAGGTAGATCTGTGAAGAACTCACAAAAGCGTTTTATCGAGATCAATCTGGATGAGGCCACTGATGATATGAAGATTGCCAGTATCTATACTACCAAGGTAAGCAGGGAAGAAGAATTGATGGCCTGGTGGTCTGACCTTTCCTATGAATGGAATAAGATCTTTAAGGTGCTTCTCAACACCAACGAAGAGGTAAACGCAGAGATGTTGAATAGGATTGCTGCTATTGATAGCCTGAATCTATCCGGAAACCAGTATGTATTTAATATTGAACCATTGTATGTATTGTCCAATCTTAGGTTTTTGGATATCTCTGAAACCAGAATTGCAGATTTAGGTCCGTTGAGGTCCTCCAATTCTCTGGAAACCTTGATTGCCAGTCAGTCAGAAGTATACGATTTGGAATATCTGAAATACTTAAGGAATCTTACTACACTTGATGTCTCGAATACCAGAATACGGGACATAGAAGTTCTTGATCAGTTCAATTCACTTACCAGTCTCAATCTATCGGGCAATTACATTGCCAATTTCGATGCGTTGAAAGGGTTAAAAGGGCTTGCAAACCTGAATATATCTACTACTGCATTATCTTCTACACATACCCTTTCCGAACTAAATGGTCTGGTTACACTCGATATTTCCAATACACTGATAGGAGATATTCGTGGTCTTTCGGGCATGTCTCTGCTGAAGGAGCTGGATGTTTCCAAGACAGACATCACCGGAGTGCAACCCTTATCAGGATTAGCTAGTCTGGAGGTATTAAATGTCAATCAGACAAGCGTGAATTCTCTTGAACCACTGGCTCAATTAAAAAAGCTGAAGCGCATTTATTGTGACAACACACCCATTACGGAGACCGAAGCTACGGCTTTTATGACCAGGAATAAGAATGTATTGGTCATCAATAACTCTCAGCAGGTCATGCAATGGTGGGGTAAACTGGATTTCAGTTGGCAAAAGGCACTGGGTGCCTATTTTACAGGCAATAAAGCTCAGCCTGGTAAGGAAGACCTCGTGATGCTTCTTAATCTTGATTCGCTGAACCTGAGAAAGTCCGGACTAAGTACTTCTGAACCACTTTCAAGGTTTTACAAATTGAGATACCTGGACATCAGTGAAAACAACATCAGGACAATGGATGCACTGGCTAATCTCGATAAGCTGGAGTCTCTCAAGGTATCTTCTACTTCTGTAGAAAAGGTGTTGCCTTTGAAGAACCTTAAAAACCTTAGATATCTGGATTTGTCTGTTACACGGGTCAACGATATTTATTTGTTGTCTTACCTGGGCAATCTGCAATACCTTAATGTAGATAAAGCCAATGTATCCTGGGAAGCCGTTAAAGAATTCCATGCGGAACATCCGGAGTGTACCATTATTTTTGATACAAACTACCTGTCCAACTGGTGGCAAAAGATGAGTGATGACTGGAAGGAGATTTTCAGGGCGAATGGCAACTTCCAGGGGACCCCGGATACTGAAACACTGCATGAGATAATAGCCCGTGACAAAGTAATTATTGAACAGGCTGCCATTACGGATCTCAGGCCACTTTGGGACTTCTTATCATTAAAAGAACTATATATTTCTGGTTCATCGCTGAGAGATCTGTCTACTTTACCGGCACTCACACAGCTTGAGGTCCTGGAATGCAAGCAGTTACCTCTCGAAGATTTGTCTCCCATTGGGTCCTTAACCACGCTCAAAAGACTTAATATCTCAAATACTGCTATCGATGATTTGAGACCTTTGGTTACTTTAAGTAAATTAGAGGTATTAAATTGTTCGGGAACCAACCTCTCCAACTTGAGAGGCTTAGAAAACCTGGTTTCTCTTAGAAAGCTTGACTGCTCGAATACTCGAGTAAATCGCCTGGATCACATTTTTGGACTTGATAATCTCATTGAGCTATCCTGTTATAATACACGGCTCAACAAAAGAGATATCAGTGGTTTTCAGGGTGTAAACCCTGATTGTAAAATTATTTTTTATTAGATCAGATACCATTTTAAGTTATGAAAAGTAGTCAGTACACCCTTACCATTATCCTAATCCTGATCCTGGGAACCTGTTTCTTCACATCCAATGCTCAGGATATGCAAGAACAATTCAGGGAATTTAAAAGTGATGCCAGCAAATGGCAGGAGTACACGATGTTTAAACATCATGAATTGGATCAGTTTTGGAAAGTGGTATCAGATACCCTCATTAAAAACCAGACTGATCTTATGAATGCTAACAATAAGATCAATGCGCTTTCATCGAGACTTGATAGCATTGGTATTGTGCTACAGGAAACTAAAGCAGAATTGGATGCCAGCGAAGATGTCAATTCCAGCATTGGATTTTTGGGTATCCAGATCAATAAGGTGATGTACAACATTGTGATTTGGTCAATTATTGCCGGGTTGTGTGCCGCTATTGGTATGCTATATGTCATGTATACCACTTCAAATAAAGTGACCAGATCAACTAAAAAAGAGTTTTCTCAACTGGCCACTGAGTTTTCAGATTACAAAGAGAAGGCGACTAAAAAGCAAATTTCATTGAAGAGAGAACTTCAGACAGCCATTAATACACTAGAAGATAACCGGATAAAGGTCTCACAGAAATTAGGCTATAACAAAGACTCAAGCACGATTTCATAATCTGTATTTTTAAGATATTCCACCGTTCATTAACCTTTGGTATACAAGGTTTTTATTAATTTGGCATAAAACTGGTAACCCAACAAGAAATTTGGGGAAATTGAGCTAAAGGTTGGTAAGGAATACACATTTTAAGGTAGCCGGGTATATTGGATATGCCTTACTTTTTCTTTCAGTATTAGTCATATTGTATTGGCTGCTGGGCTTTGTGCCAGAGGGAAGAGCCAGTACGAAAGCAAATACCGGACTTTGTTTTTTGCTCCTGGCAATCCAATTGATAATTAATGCAAAAAGACAAAATCAGTTGTCATGGTATCACTTCAGTCCAACTGTATTTTTTGTTGTTATAGCCTCTCTATCCTTTATTGAAAACCTGTTTGGAGTTATTTTTTCAATTGATCACTTGTTGGTGGGAGTTGATCAGGATGTTTTTAGCCTGATGGCATCAGGTACTGCGGTCTCATTTATTTTTTTGGGTACGGCAAGCTTTCTGATTAAGAAGAAATCAGTACTTACAGATCACACATTTGCTGTAATGAACAACCTGGTGCAGATTATCGTTCTTATTGCAATCATTAGCCACATATTTGCCCCACTGGAGACCAGTAAGCCTACATTTTGGTCTACAATGTCCATATTGACCTGCTTTTTATTTTTGGTCGCAAGTGTTGGCCTGAGTTCACTCAGACCTGATATTGGATTTATCAGGGTGTTGCTTTCAAAAGAACTCAACGGGGTTGTTGCAAGGCGCATGGTGATTATCATCATGTTGGCTGCCCTGGTTTTGGGATCTGTACTCTACTATTTTTATCAGAGGCATATACTTTCGCTGGAGTTTAGATTTGTTTTCCTCATTACGCTCAGTATTGTTTTGGCTTTATGTGCCACAGCTTACCTGGAAATACTCATTCGAAAACTCGAGCATGACAGAAGGAAACTGACGGAAGAGCTGAAAGGTACGCTGGAAGAAAAAGATGAGTTATTGAAGGAACTCCATCACCGAATCAAGAATAACCTGCAATTGATAAGCAGCCTGATGTACATACAGGCCAACAATGCAAAGGATGATTCATTTAAGCACTTTCTGACTGAAATGAATGGTCGCATACAGGCGATTTATACCATTCATGAATTTCTCTTACAAAGGAAAGTAACGAATTCCATGAATGTAAGGGAGTATCTTACTTTGCTCTCCAGACAACTGATAGCTTCATACAGCAAAACCGAGAAGAAGTTTGATCTGGAATTGTCATGTGTGAATGCAGAGATGGATCCTGATCTGGCTTTCAACATTGGTATCATTTTCAATGAGACCATTTTATGTCTTATCAAGAACCCACTGATCCCTCAGAGTTATATCAATGTATCTTTGGAAACAGACAATAGCACTGTATATCTCACATTCATAGATTGTTTGCCTGATGATCATGATAAATTTCTTGATGATTTTAGAAAATCCCCTTATTTCGATAATTTGGGTGTGTTTGTGGATTTGTTGAAAGGGAAACTTGACTATGAGCTAAATACACATTTAAAGATTTATATTACTCTTACAGGACAAACTCATTTACTTAAGTAATTTATGATCGACATTGTCACCATTACAAAGCCCATTGCTAAAGTCGCTTTAATTGGGTCTTTAATATTTATTCTGTCGTGTAACAACGGGAGTGATGCCTACCATCATCACCTGGCCGCAGTTGATTTTCTCAGGCCACCCTCACCTCAATTGCTGATTATTCCTGATTCAGTCCTTCCTGATGGAAATTTATATCTGGAAGACATAGAATCTGAACAGCTCTATGCCTTGCAAAAGGTGGAAGGTAACCAGTATATATTTATTCCTGATACCATTGAAGCAAACCAACCCAAAACATATAAACTCGTAACGCGTGAAAAATTTGCTGGCAGTCTGGTGTCGTCTGTTGTTTCTGATGGAAAACTGAATGTTTCAGTTAACAATAAACCCGTATTGAGTTACCAAATGGAAACAGTGCTTCCCGATGATGGCAGTCCTGAATATTATCAGCGTGGAGGTTTTATTCACCCGGCCTTTGCTCCGGGAGGAGAAGTGCTAACTGACGGATTTCCGGTAGGACATACCCATCAGCATGGGATATTTTTTGCCTGGGTAAAGACCTCATTTCAGGGACGTGAAATTGACTTCTGGAATCAACATAAGGAGAATGGAACGGTGGTGTTTGACTCATTGATTAGTTATTCCGGTGGGCCTGTTTTTGGCACATTTGAAGGTGCTCAAACAGCAATTGTCCTTGATGGAGATGATAGCACACAGGTGTTGTCTGAGCGATGGAAAGTGAAAGTTTATAACACCTCTCAATACTATATCTGGGACATTGAGGTGAGCCAAAGAAATATTACTGACGATATGTTGCAGGTTCTTCCATACCACTATGGAGGCATGGCATTTCGGGGCAGTGCCGATTGGAATGATACCACAGCCACAGCGGGTCAGGAACTGACAGGAAAGGGGCAGGGGGGCTTTCTCACAAGTGAGGGGCTGGGAAGATCCGGAAACCATACCAGACCCAATTGGGTAAGTATGTTTGGCCATGTCAATGATCAGCCTGTAAACCTTACGGTGATGGGGCATCCCCAAAATTTCAGGACTCCTTCATACGTTCGGATACATCCAACCATGCCGTATTTTTGTTTTACACCTGTCGTGGAACATGGCTTTGATTTTAAGCCAGGAGATATCCATATTGCCAGATATCGGGTTGTTACATTTAGTGGAAAACCGGACCCCAAGGTCATAGATCAGTTATGGAAGCAGTTCAGCCAAAGTAATATGCCTCCAAAAAAGGTTGCTTTGTGAATTCCAACTTCCTGCCATGTGTAGGGATTTAATACATATACTTCGGGCTAAGGAAGAAAAGTCAAAAGATTTCCCTATCTGTCAAGCAACTATTTTGATCTCTCCAGGGGTACTACCTGATACTGAGAAGTATCAATAATTCAACCTATGAGGAGATGAAATCACAAAAGACAACTTTTATCACCTTTATTTTATCCATCTTGTTAACAGCAGTATTTATCGGATGTAACAAAGATGATGAAGATGCGGGCCCACAACCGACAGGCGAGGAGAAGACCTTTGAGCTGGGAGCAGTTGGCTCATCAGGCGTATCCGGTACAGCACTTTTTGAAGAGCTGGATGACCAAAGCGTGAGAATCACCCTCACATTAACGGGAACCTCAGCAGGGGGTGACCACCCATCACATATTCACGCCAATTCAGCTGCAGAGGGTGGGGGAATAGTACTTGATTTGACCAATGTAGAGGGTGCCACGGGTATCAGTGAAACGATTGTAACAGCATTGAATGATGGTACCGCAGTGACTTATGAGTCTTTGATTGATTTTGACGGATATATCAACGTCCACACTGCTTCTGATAACCTGGGGACGCTGCTGGCACAAGGTGATATCGGATCCAATGTGCTGACCGGAGAATCAGAGGAGTATCCTATGTCAGCAGTTGGAAGTTCGGGTGTTTCAGGATCAGTCACATTCAGTGAACGAGTGAGTGGGGAAACCCTTGTGGTGATAAACCTAACCGGGGATCCTTCGGATAGCAATCACCCAACACATATTCATACAGGTTCTGCAGCCAGTCCGGGAGGAATAGTTATTCATTTGTCCAATGTAAAAAACGGCTTTAGCAGGACCAACGTATCCGCATTTAATGATGGGACAGCAGTGACTTACGACGAATTGATTGCCTATGCCGGATATGTAAATGTGCACAATGCTGAAGGAGACCTTGGAACCTTGGTTGCGCAAGGGGATATAGGTTCAAATAAACTCACTGGAGAGTCTGAAGAGTATACTTTTTCTGAGGTAGGTGATTCGGGTGTATCCGGCACCGTGACCTTTAATGAAAGATTTAACGGTCATACGCTGGTAGTAATAAGTCTGACAGGAGACGCTACGGATAGTAACCGTCCCACTCACATACATACTGGCTCAACAGCCAATCCGGGAGGAATAGTCATTCATCTCTCCAATGTTAAAAATGGCTCCAGTAAAACCAATGTGACTGAGTTTAGTGATGGGACGGCTGTGACTTATGAAGAATTAATTGCCTATGCAGGATATGTAAATGTGCACAATGCAGAAGGTGATTTAGCGACCTTGGTAGCACAGGGTGATATCGGATCCAGCGTGGGTGCAGGAACAGCCATTAATTACAATGTTTCCAATTCAGGCTCGTCTGCATATGTCTTTTCAGGAAATGGACTGACCAATTCGTCCAATCCCAATATCACGCTTCAAAGAGGGAAGACATACACGTTCACAGTAGATGCTCCGGGTCATCCGTTTTTTATTAAATCAGTACAGGGTACTGGCAGTGGTGATGCATATAATACAGGTGTTACCGGTAATGGAGCATCCGGGGGAACTATCACATTTGTTGTGCCTGGTGATGCTCCATCAAAACTTTTTTATAACTGTGAGTTTCATGGTTCCATGACAGGCGAAATCAATATTACGGATTAATTCCTTATGAAATCAACTGACTCAGCAGGATGAGATGAATCTCGATGTTGTTATGATCACTTTTGTGATTTGAATGTTAGGTTGTGTTGATCATTTGGCACCAGGATTTCACACCTGGTGCCTTTTTTATTTGTAATCCGTAAGCTACCGTTTAATTGATGCATAAATGCTTTTATGAGTGATAACCCTGACGTGCCAGAAGAATCATCTGACTCATCGTGATACCCTATTCCTTCATCATATACAGTAATGGACAGGTGATCATTCTGGTTATCTATTCTGAATGAAATGACACCCCGTTCGTTATCCGGATAAGCATATTTCATGGCATTGGTGACCAACTCAACCACACAGATCCCGATAGGCAAAGCAACATCTAGTTTTGCTTCTACAGGAATTGTCTCAATTTCAATATTTTGGGATAGATCAGCTTTTTCTATGAGGTGAACAAGCTCTACAAGGTACTCATCCAGCCTGACCCGATTAGAAGTTTCATTCTTTTGAAGCAATTCATACATATCAGAAATAGCCATTACTCTTCGATTGATCCTGGAAAGTGATTTCTTGCAGTCCCCATCAGGCGCATTACTTTGCTCCAGCATAATCATACTGGAAATCAGCGTAAAACTGTTCTTAGCGCGATGTTGAAGCTCGTGGAGTAGGGTAGTGACTTCATTTTTGGCTTTTTCTAACTCTCTTTCAATTTTAAGTCTGCGTTCAAGACTTGATGAAATGCCAATGACCCCTGTTTGAACACCTTCATGAAAGATAGGAGAATTTATACTCTGAACCATAAACTCAACTCCATCTTTATTGCATGCCAAATATTCACCTTCCCATTTTTTTCCAGAAAACAATGCTTTAAGCATTTCCTGAGATTGCTGCTGTGATTTGATTGGAGAGAGCTCAAGGATATGCCTGCCTAAAGCTTCTTTGCTTGTCCAGCCATACAACTCTTCGGATCCTTTATTCCAGTATGTCACAATCCCTTGCATATCTGTTGAGACTACGGACTGCGCTATAGAATTAAGCATTTCAGTTTTTATCTCTATATCCCTGATTGCACTGTGATATGAAGTCACATCCATAACTGAGACCACAATCCTTTCTGTTTTTTCTTTGTTGTTCGGAAGTGGGCTACATTTAAATAATAGATAAGTACCATTAAAATTTATCTCAAAATCGACAGGTGTACCATCAAATACTTTTTGGTAATGTATTTCTATTTCCGGTGCATAAGGACCGAAGATTTCACTTATGTGTTTACCGAAATAGGTTGCCGGATCTAAACCCTGTTCTTTAAATCCACCACCGGCCGTAAAATCTACAGTGAGGTCATGTCTTATCACACTGATATAAGCGTTAGGGTAGTTGTCGGTAATCGAAGTTAATAGCAGATCCTTTTCCTCAATGGCTTTCTTTTGATGATAAAGCTTCAATGCCATTTTTATAGATGCGTCAAGTACAGTAATTCCGGAGTTTTTCACCACGTAACCATACGATGAAATCTTTTCTGTCTTTTCCACCACGTCCTTGCTTGTGTGGTTTGAATAAAAAACAATTGGAATTTCCCTTTTTGATAGTATCTCCTTAGCTGCATCCGTACCATCCATTTCTGCACCAAGGTCAATATCCATCAATATGACATCGATCCCCTGATCTTCAATCGCCTGATGAACTGCTTCTTTCCCAGAATGCGCCAGACTCACCTGATAATCATACGTCTCCAATTCCATCTGCTGTACCGTGGCAAATAACATTTGATCTTCAACGAGTAAAATCTTTGGCATCAGGAGTTTGATTATAGTGTATTACAAAATAATCAATTATTAATTATTAATGGTCCTGCTGCTTTTTTTTGAGCATAATTCATAATTATTCTATATAACCGTAGTTGATCGATTATTTATACACAGTTTATTGATAACTTTTATCTGATTACCAGCGTATATATGTACATACATATAAATAAGAAGAAGTCATATGAAAACCACATTGCATAAATCAGAGACAAGAGGACATGCCAATCATGGTTGGCTGCATTCATATCATTCGTTCAGCTTTGCGAATTATTACAATCCGGATAGAATTCATTTTGGAATGCTTCGGGTATTGAATGATGATACAGTAGCAGGAGGTAAGGGTTTCGGTACTCACCCCCACGACAATATGGAAATCATTTCTATTCCGTTAGAAGGAGATTTACAGCATAAGGATAGTATGGGAAATGCTGCAACCATTAAGGAAGGGGATGTACAGGTCATGAGTGCAGGAACCGGTGTTTTTCATAGCGAATACAATAAAAATAATGAGAAGGAAGTGAAATTTCTTCAGATCTGGATATTTCCAAGGGAGAAAAATGTACAACCAAGATATGATCAGGTAAGCATCAAAGATTTGGAAAAACCCAATGAGTTTTACCAGGTTTTATCTCCGGAAAAAGATGCTCCTGGTGTTTGGATCCATCAGGATGCCTGGTTTCACATGGGCACTTTTGATCAGGAAAAGGAATTGAGTTATGATATTCACCGAAAGGGTAATGGGGTATATGTGTTTGTGCTGGAAGGAGAAGCGGAAATAGCCGACCAAAAATTATCCAAAAGAGATGGCTTGGGTATCTGGGAGACTGAACAATTTAAAGTAAAGGCAGGAACCGGAAGTCGTATCTTGTTGATGGAAGTACCTATGAACTAGTTTTGTCCATGATTTTGAGCAGGCATCTGTTTTTTTTTCGTCTACGACTATGTAACAAATGTTGCAAAATCTCTTGATTAGGTTTATCAGTTTTGTCTGGAAAGAACAAAAGTGATTTTAGATAACTTAATAATATAAAGACATGCTTAGAGAACTGTTTGGGTTTGGACCCTCCGTAGATTACAAAGCACTTGTAGATCAGGGAGCCATCATTTTAGATGTTAGAAGCAAAGGAGAATATGATCAGGGCCACATCGAGGGGTCCATCAATATTTCAGTAGATGCGCTTCCGAAACATTTGAATAGAATTAAAGATAAAAACAAGCCCATTATCACCTGTTGTGCTTCAGGCATGCGGAGTGGTTCTGCAAAAAGTCTCTTGCTTTCAAAGGGTTACAAAGAAGTACACAATGGGGGGAGCTGGTACCGACTGGGAAGCAAAATCAGCTAACAAAAATTTCGTTAGGGTAGATCCCAGCTTTGGGGTCTACTTTTTTTAATTCCACATTCCGGATATGTTTTGGAGCTCATGAGCATCTACAATGCCCATGCTTGAAACTTCCTTCCGGTCATATCCATTTACTTCGAAAAGAATCTCAAAGTTTTCAGGAAGTTGACCTTTGGTAAACTCTTCAGTGATTGTTTTCTCAAAGAAACCTTCCTGATGAATTTTTGAAGAAATCATTTCAACACTGGTATCTGTGAATCCTCCCATCAGGTAAATCACATTGCTCTCAAGGCCTTTCATTCTTGTGAGAATCCCAAAGTCCTTATGCATTTCAGCGGGATTTCCAACGATCGATATGGTGTCATTGGTTGCTTTCCTGATCAGGTAAGACATGCCGGGGCCGGGCCTGTAATGAGAGATCTTATAATAGGAATCCAGCAGGTACAGACTCTTGAATAGTCCAATGTAAATGATGTTGTTTTCTTTGAGATCTTCGATGGATAGCTCCGAAGCCATTCTAAAGTTCACTTCTTTGTTCAGGTCATTGATTAGTGTAGAAATATTGAAAATACTGATAGCATGTAGCCTTGTTAGGATCTTGCTTCGTGATTGGTTTAAGCTCAACAGCTCGGGTTTTCTTGCCTCCAGCTCTTCCAGCTTATTGATGCTGTAATTTCGGACCATGGTCCCATCCTTTTCAACGTACATAAAGAGATCACCCAATACAATGAGTACGGGTTTATCATTGGCAGAAAGGTCATTATATAGAAATGAATTTCGTTTAGTATCCGGTTGATTGTAAAGGTATAGTTTGATCATCAGTCCGATACAAACTGTGACTAATATGGCTATCGCTATCCACAAGGCCCGACTGCCTATTGAAACAACTTTGCTTGAAGGGGGGATTTTTTGATAAAGCACTTCATAACTTCCTTTTTCAAGCGACAACCGCAAAGGATCATCTTTTCCATCTGTGAGATAATACTCTTTCAGTTTTTTTCTCAAGTGATAAACAGCCACTCTCACATAAGAGGTATCTTTTTCATTGATATCATGCTCAAAGAACTCCAGCGCGATGGTAGTTTCTTTAGGTGGCTCATTCTCCAGTGTTTTATTTACCAGATAGGTCAGAAGTTGCTGATTCTTCTCACTCTTAAATAATTCACTTGATATGATCTTATCCAATTGCTGAAGAATTTCTTCTTTATCCACTGTCAATGGTCCGTCATTCATTTGTGTCCGGTTCTATTATTGAAAGAAGTACGGTTTATAACCGTTTTTAACCCCAAAAAATCCGTAAATTTCAGTTAAAATGCATGGAAATTATATTTTCTATAAAGATGCGCAATCGCAAGTTCTCCATATTAATGCTCCTTGCATTCATCAGCTGTCAATCAAAAATAGAACTTCCTGATGATGTAGCCTTGGCTTATGAAAAACTTCCTGAAGTAATTGACTACAATTATCATATAAAGCCCATTCTTTCCGAAAACTGCTTTCAATGTCACGGGCCAGATGCTGCCAAGCAACAGGCTAATCTCAGACTTGATATTGCAGACTCTGCTTACAACGAATTGACGCAGTCTCCTGGCAAATTTGCCATAGTAAAGAAGAAGCCTGGGGCCAGCGAGGTTGTGCAGCGCATATTATCTTATGACCCGGAGTACGCCATGCCTGTGCTTGAATCACATCTAAAGCTCAGTGCTCATGAAAAGGCTGCCATCGTAAAATGGGTTCGTCAGGGAGCAAAATACAAGAAGCACTGGGCTTATATTCCACCGAATCAGGTTGAATTGCCCGAAGTGGAGAACGAATCGATTGTTCAAAATGAGATCGATCCATTTATTCTAAAGAAGCTTGAGGTTCAGGGGTTAAAGCCTGCTGAGAAGGCTGATAAAGAAATTCTGTTTCGAAGGCTATCTTTTGCACTTCGAGGTATTCCTCCCAGTATCAAGGAGATAGACGAATTCGTATCGGATACTGATCCGAACAGCTATGCGAAGTGGGTAGATAAGTTTCTTGCCTCTTCAGACTATGGTGAACGTATGGCTATATACTGGCTGGAGCTCGCCCGTTTCGCCGACAGCGATGGGTATTTGGATGATAAAATGCGGGATTTTACACCCTGGAGAGATTGGGTGATCGAGGCGTTTAATCAAAACATGTCATACAAAGATTTTGTGACCTGGCAAATTGCCGGTGATCTGATTGAAAATCCAACCAAAGAGAGCGTACTTGCTACGGCCTTCAACCGGTTACATAAGCGGAATTCTGAGGCGGGTATAGTATATGAGGAATTCAGGACGGAATATGTGGCAGACCGAACAAATACATTTGGAAAGGCATTCCTGGCCTCGTCATTTGAGTGTGCCCGATGCCATGATCACAAGTACGACCCCATTTCGCAAAAGAACTATTATCAGCTTTTTGCTTTTTTTAATCAAACCGATGAAATAGGATCAGCTGTTTACGGTCCGGACATTACGCCAGGACCTTCCATGCTTTTGACGACGGAGCAACAGGATGAGATCATTGCATATCTGAATAATAAATTAGCAGATAAGGAGGACAAGCTCAAGGAAATAAAAAGCAAAAGTGAAAAAGATATTCATAGAGCAGGTACACAGCTTTCAGAAAAAGTTAAGCAATCACTTGATGCATCCGAAGTGGTCTACTTCAACTTTGACAAGCAATACCAGAAAGGAGATAAGATTTTATCCGCCAGGAAAAATGATTCACATGCGTTAAAAACGAGATTTATCTCCCTAACGGATGGTGTAAAAAATGAAGCCTTATTGATTGATGGCGATTATGGTAAGGCAGGCCTTGGTAGCAGGGATTTTTTATACGAACGTACCCATCCCTTTAGCTTCGACCTATGGATCAATCCTCCAAAGCATTATGACGAAGCTTTGATTTTTGCCAATGCTCAGTCCATCCGTTATGGTTTTAAAGGCTACAACTGTATGCTGGACAGCAACAGGGTGAGATTCATCATTTCGCATGCCTGGCCATACAATTCATTGGAAGTGGTAAGCAAAGATCCGGTTCCGGTATCGGAATGGAGTCACCTGACTATTACCTATGATGGCACCAGCAAGGCATCAGGAATTAAGCTGTATCTGAACGGTAAGGAGCTAACCAAAGAGATCAGAAGAGATAACCTGTACAAAGGACTTATTTACGAGGAAAATATTCATACGCTAAGTGATCATGAGCTCATGTTTGGTAATGAACAATTCCAAAAGATGTTTAAAAATGGCCGGATCGATGAGTTTAGAATGTACAATAAGTCCATAACACCGCTTGAAGTCAAGTATCTGCATGGCGAGCCACTTCATGAGCAACCTCAGGAGCTGATAACTGATTTTTATATCACTCAAAGTACGGCATATCAACAGGAGAGAAAGGTGTATAAAGAAATTGCGGATAGTCTCAGTGACCTGTTGAATGCTGTGCCGGAGATCATGGTGATGGGAGATAGGGAAGAGCCCCGTAAGACTTTTGTGTTGAATCGTGGCTTGTATGATGCACAAGGGGAAGAAGTCAATATTGGAATGCCAAATGATATGCTGGAGTTCTCTGAAAATTATGCTCAAAATCGTTTGGGTCTGGCGCAATGGCTTTTCGATGATAAGAATCCACTGACTGCCCGGGTAATGGTAAACCGGATCTTGCAAATGCATTTTGGACAGGGACTTGTTAAGACATCAGAGGAATTCGGAAGTCAGGGAAGCTTGCCCTCTCATCCAGAATTGTTGGATTGGCTTGCTGTCTGGTTCATGGAAAACAACTGGGACATTAAGGCATTGCACAAGAAGATCGTCATGTCCTATACTTTTCAGCAATCGTCAGAAATCACTCCGGAGATCCGGGAGAAAGATCCTGAAAATATTTTCCTGGCCCGCGGACCAAGATTTAGGATGCCTGCTGAGATGATCCGTGACAATGCATTGAAATCCAGCGGATTGTTGGTGAGCAGGATAGGAGGGGAAAGTGAGTATCCTTATCAACCGGAGGGCCTGTGGGATGAGGTTTCGAATAAGATCTGGAGATATCCATACAAACAAGGTAAGGGGGAAGGCCTCTATAGAAAGAGCATCTATACGGTATGGAAGCGAACAACCACACCTCCGAGTCTGATGATTTTTGATGCAGCAGACCGCGGAGCCTGTGAAGTGCGAAGAAAAACCACAAGTACTCCTTTACAGTCTTTGGTATTGCTCAATGATCCGCAATATGTTGAAGCATCAAGGGTCATGTCAGAAAAGGCGATGATCGTATTTCCTGATGATACCATTCGCCAATTAAAATATGTCTATCGTGCCAATACCGGACAAACCCCTGATGATAAACAACTAGCCAAAACGGTGGGGCTTTATGAGAAAATGTTAACTAAATATCAGGAAGATCATTCATCAGCTGCGGAGCTGGTAAATGTGGGGGAGAAGCCTACCATTCATGATCTTGAGGTTGATCAGCTAGCTGCATTAACCGTAGTAGCCAATTCATTGATGAATACTTATGAAGCTTATACCATCCAATAAAATTTAACTATGAGTTCAAGAAGAGATTTTTTCAAGCAGTCAGCCATGGGTATCGGAGGAATGGCTTTGGGTTCTCTCCTGAATCCGACAATATCTTTTGGTCAGGGAGCACCAGACCCATTGAATGGTATTTTAGGACAACCTCATTTTCCAGCCAAAGCCAAGCGGGTGATCTACCTCTTTATGAGTGGTGGACCCTCCCAGATCGAGTCATTTGACTATAAGCCAGAGTTGATCAAAAGGGTGGGGCAGGAAATCCCGGAATCCCTGCAGAAGACCCAACGGAATTCAGGGATGGTATCTGCCCAGGCATCGTTTCCATTGGTTGGCTCACCATATCAGTTTAAGCAATATGGTAAATCCGGAATCTGGATGAGCGATCAATGGCCTTACCTGTCTGAGGTTGCAGATGACCTCTGCATGATCAAATCCATGTATACAGAGGCCATCAACCATGAGCCAGCAGTGATGTTTGTTCAGACGGGTTCTCAGATCAGCGGAAGGCCGTCCATTGGATCCTGGATCAATTATGGTTTGGGTACGGACAACGAGAATCTACCCGCCTTTGTCGTCATGATATCCAAAGGGGGTGGTGCTCAACCACTTTCTGCCAATGCCTGGGGTTCAGGGTTTCTTCCTTCTCAACATCAGGGCGTGCAGTTCAGATCGGGTAATGATCCGGTGCTTTACCTCTCTAACCCTCACGGGGTGGATCACCATACAAGGAGGGAAGCGCTGGACTTCATCAAAGACATGAACCAGGAATCTTTTGACGTGTGGGGTGATCCGGAGATAGAATCCAAGATAGCAGCCTATGAGATGGCTTACAAGATGCAAACATCAGTGCCTGAGGTCACAGACATGAGCAATGAGCCTGATTACATCTTTGACATGTACGGGGAAGATTCCCGTAAGCCCGGAACATTTGCCGCCAATTGTATCCAGGCCAGAAAGCTGGCTGAACAGGATGTGAAGTTTATTCAGCTCTATCACATGGGATGGGATCACCATGGGAATCTGCCCGGTGCATTCCCCAAAATGGCCAAATCTGTAGATCAGGCATCTGCAGCATTGATCAAAGACCTGAAACAAAGAGGATTGCTTGAGGATACGTTAGTTATATGGGGTGGTGAGTTTGGCCGTACATCTTTTTCTCAGGGGAGACTCACAGCCACTAATTTTGGTAGAGATCATCATCCGGGTTGCTTTACCATGTGGATGGCTGGTGGTGGTGTGAAACCTGGTTTGAGCTATGGTAGTACCGATGATTTCAGCTATAACGTGGCTGAAAATGGTGTGCATGTCCATGACTTTCAGGCCACGCTGATGCATCTATTGGGTATCGATCATGAGCGGCTTACTTTCCGTTATCAGGGGCGTAAATTCAGACTCACAGATGTACATGGTCATGTGGTGCATGATCTGTTATTGTGAAGCTTTATTTACTTGACAAGCTTTGCTTTAAAAATACCTAAATCACTTTCGACGATTAACAGATAAGTGCCCGGAACCTGGTGGTCCATGGTTCTTCCAAAATGTTCATTGAATGTATTCAGAGAGCCATTAAAGTCTATAATCTGCTTTCCAGAGATGGTAATTATCCTGATTTTTAAAGGTATATCTGCATAGCCTCCCATCCTTAGCCTTGTGAATTCATTCACTGGGTTTGGATAAATACTAAAGGAATCAGAATTGCCTCCATGTCTGACATAGATGATCGAACTATGCTCAAAATCCCCATCAAAATCAACCTGTTTTAAGCGATAATAGGTAATGGAGCGATGTGGAGAAGCATCCGTAAAAGTGTAACTATGTTTCTCTTTGGAAGTTCCAAAACCCTTAACCTGACCAATAGAAACAAAATCGATGGCATTTGCTGACCTTTCGATCAGAAAATAGTCATTGTCAATTTCTGTTGCAGTGACCCAATCCAACACCACTTTCCCTTCTACTTCAGCACCAGTAAAACTGAGCAATTCAACAGGTAGTGGATTTTCTGATCCGGAAGCTGAGCCAAAGGTAACAGGCCCAAAGGTTGTCAGGGCAATTACCGAACCTACATAGCCAGGATCAGTGTCACCACCATTGGTATTTCCCTGATTCTCCCATTGCCCTCCTGTATAGTTGGCGAGTCTTAAATCAGATGCCAGCGTGATATCGCTGGCAGATTGTGTCTCCCAATAAATTCTCACCTGTCCAGGAGATGAACCTGTAATATTCCAATACTCCAGAGCGCTCACATTGTTCAGGCCTATCCCGAGGTTGGTGACATCGGAGTAAGCAGAATTAAATGCCTCTACCTGGTAAGTTGCACCTATTGCAAGCGTTGGCGTAATGCCTGCGCGCTTAAACGTAGTGGATACTCCTACAGGAAAATCATAAAGTCCCATCGTATTCGTCTGTCTGGCCATCTTCCCTGCAACAAAAGAAGCCGATGAACCTCCTGAAATTCCACTTGTAGCTGTATTGCTGATAGTTAGAACATTGGTTCCTGTACTGATTATTCCATCAGTTAATGTCAGGACATTGCTTACTGTAACATTATTTGATAAGGTGATGGAGTTCCCCGAATTGGTGTTGTTGATGGTCCATCTTGGGATTGTCACAACTCCGGTAACCACCTGGTTGCCGCTTCCATCCATAATAATGGCACCTGTCGTCGCTGTGATGGTTCCGGTAATATAATCAAGGTTCCCGGCAACATTAATATTGTTTGCACCAAGAGCCAAAGTACCGCTGGTAAGTGTAAGATTACCATTTACATCCACTGCTCCTGTCACTGTTTTAGTGTTGGTTGCCTGGAAGGAAAGGTTATAATAGCTACTACCAGGGATCTTGATATTCGCAGCCGTGCTTCCATCATATCTGACAATGTTATCTGATGCACTTGCATTTAATGTGCCTGTAGTCAGCAATGAACTCCCGGCTATTAGTATGCTGTTGGATGTATTTGTCCACGTACTGGAAGCAGCATCCCCTGTCAGGTCACCGCCAATTTGAATTGATCCGCGGTTGGTTATGGTAAGCCCGGCATCAATGTTAAATTTTGTTCCCGTTCCGGATTGGGTAATTACTGTAGTTGGGGCTATTGTCTTATTACCACCCTTTACTTCGATGGTAAAACCCCCATTAACCGATCCGATACCATCGATTTCATTTTGTGGCGAAGCGGCTGTCCCTGTTAGTTGTACATTTCCGGTTGTTCCGGTAACAACTCCACCAATATTGATAATAAAGTCTCCGCTGACACGTATATCCTTGCTGTTTACATCGAGTGTACCATTGACAATAAGAGAATAAATATCATCACCTCCGCCACCAAAAAGGGTTACTACATCTGAGGCAAGGATACGAGCACTTTCAGAATTCAAAGGAACGGTGCCGGTTATCCAGGTACTACCACTGTTCCAATTGCCTCCACCTGTTCCATTGGATTCAACTACTACATATTTTGTTACACCAATGCTGGTGCCTGCAGATGCGACACATGACGGAGTTGTCTTCGTGGCTGTAACACTGACGGTTCCAGTTCCGCTGCTCCCCCAGTCAACTGTTATGGCATTTGTATTGCCACCAGATACCTGGGTGCCACCTGTGATGGTCCAGGTATAAGTAGTATTGGCGGCATTGGTTACCGAATAAGCAATGCCAGTAGAATTTTCAGCAACAAGTATTTTTCCTGTCAATCCGGATGGGGGGATGGAGTTGATATTGACAGCATTGGTGATTGTATTGGAAGAAGAACAACTATTTTTCTCTGCCACACTTACAGAACCAATCTGACCAGTGGGTCCCCAGTCAACTGTTATGGAATTGAGATTTAATACATAACCAGTGGTACTGGCACCGCCAGCTTCATCAATGGTACCCCCTACAACTGTCCAGCTATAACTATTGCCACTATTTAGTGAAACACTATAGGATTGGTTATTATCATTTCTACAAACCTCAGTAGATCCCGTAATGGATGGATCAGCAGGTCTGGCGCAATTGGTGTCATCACCAAAGGTAAACTGTCCGGCAAAAGTGGTGATATTGTCTCTGGAAACTGTGTTTGCAGAGACAGTGTTGTGGGTGCCTGATGCTGTCCAGGCGCTGGATGCGTCAGCTCTGGTCATGATTCTGGTATTTACATCTATGGGAAAGGAAGAAAATCCATCACCAGTCAAAGCCAGATCAAACGTATTGCCGGCTCCTTTGGAGAAACCGCTCACATAAAAATCCCAGTAACCTTCGTTGAACGAGTTGTACAAGGTGACATCATCAGTCAAAGGAAGTCCATTGTTTCCCGGATCACTACCAATAAAACGACCATAAACGATGCCAGCGGTTCTTCCCAATCCGATTTGATCAAAGGTGATCACTGCGGTTCTGGCGTTGCTTGATGTACCAATAGGGTAAGTAAAAGGAGAGGTGCTGGTCAATGCAATATATCTGCCAAAAGTGCCTATAATGCGTCCGCCTGGCACACTTAATGTGCCTTCAGATCCTGAACCCAAAGTGAACGCATAAGACCCGGTATTTATAAATCCCTGTGTAAGCGTCAATGCCGTAGTAGCGACCACATCATTGTTCAGTACAAGCGAAGAACCAGCACTTTTGTTCACAGTGAAGTTGGTGAAATTCTGTCCAGAAGTAGGATTGGTCAAATTTTGTGTGCCAGCTCCATTGAAGGTAACACTTCCGATATTGGTAAAAGTGCTGTTATTTTCCCAGTCACCCGCTATGGTAATATTTCGGCTGTTGACGTTGAGCGTACCATTATTGATGGTCAAAGAACCTCCAATGGTGATGTCTGCTGCAGGGAACGTTTTGGTGCTGGTACCTGAAATTATCAGATTATAATAGGTGTTTGACAAGGGTTGCTTGATGTTTTGTGCGGAATTCCCATAATATTCAATGGTATTTCCCGGATTTGATACAGCGTCTAAAATACCCCCGGTCACCAAAGTCCCATCAATTTCGAGCTCTCCGGCAGCACCCATGGTAACTCTGCTGGTTGCATTTCCACTCGTTACATTCCCATTGACTACTCTTACCTTGCCATTTATTGTCAAGGTAGTACTGTTGGATATATCTACATCTCCAATTAATGTAATATCCGAGCCAGCTGCGATGGTTGTTGATGCATTTACTTGTAAGGCTCCTGCATTACTGGCAGAACCATCAACAGCACCGAAGCCACTAATATCGACAGGACCCACAACCAAATCCGCATTTCCCTGGTTGAGCTTAAATGTTCCATTGATGATTAAGGTAGCTGTTATGGTTAAATCTTTGTTGTTATTGGTACTTATTACCGCTCCGGCATCAATTTGTATATCCTGTATCTGATCGTCTTTGACGGTTACGGTATGTCCTTTGATGATGATAGCCCGGTCGGTTGTACCTGGTGCAGTTCCATTTAACCAGGTATTGTTGTTGTCAAAGGCGCCAGATTGATCACTGATAAAGGGTGTGATGGTACCACCAGGGTTTAGGGTAAAATTATTGTAATCAAAAATTCCATTGACATTAATAATGAAATTATTGATGGTGGAGTTGCTTTGTAAGATGACCGTATGACCAGCAGAAATGGTAATGTCATCATCCCCATTGTTATCAGGATAGTCGATACCTATGGTACCCGGGCTGGCATTCCCCCAGGTGGCCCCGTCATTCCAGTTTCCACTTTGTGAAGATATAAATGCTGTTCCCTTTGATATATAGGTGCATAAAAACAATAGGCAAATAAAAAAAAATGCCTTAAATAGCTGGTTCATAAATGGTTGATAGCACCTAACCTAATCGAAGACTTGCGAGTCTGATAGATGTCAAATTTTAATAAAAGTACTCAATATTTTTGGCTCCATCTAGCATTTTAGTCAGCCAGAGTCCTTTTTATTAGGAGTTTCTGTGATAATGATTCCAAATAATTAAGGACAATTATTATTGTTTCAAACGGCATAATAGGTAATATGTCCTGGCCTTTAATTTCGATTTTTTTCTAAGGTTTTTTGATCTATTTTAGCTGGCATTGGCCAAATTAAAATCATTACCAGTATTTAACTTTTTTTCAAATTCTACTATGTTCAAATTCACCGCCTTTATTGCTGTGTTGTTTTTCAGCATGACAGCCTATGCTCAAAACAATTCTAAAATTCCATTTCAGGGTAACATCACGCAAGAGGGTGTGCCGGTAAACGGGACCAAAAAATTTGTCTTTTCAATTCCTGATGTCAGTTGGACAGAAACACATGACGCATTACAGATTACCAACGGATTTTATTCGGTCGTACTGGGAAGTATCAATCCACTTCCGGGTGACTTGTTTGATGATGTGGAATCCAGATCCCTGGCTGTCACTATTGATGATACCTCATTGGGGTCTCTCGATATCTACGCCCCTTTTACTACTACCGCCTTGCAAGCGGATAGTTTGTCGGAAACCATCACTGCCGGTACAGGGGTAGGAATAGGGTATGCCTTTGCCATCGATGGTGATGGCAAAGAATTCAACCGGGCCATTTACGGGTTGGCAAAAACGGAAAGCTATAATGTGGGTGTACAGGGGAATTCAGAATCCTCGGCCACCAATGTTTCGAGCAATACAGGGGTCTATGGTAGCGCAACTGGAGATGGTTCCGGAAATCACCGAGGTGCTTTGGGGTATGCGAATTCAACCGGGAAATACAATATTGGTCATTACGGTATTGCGGAAGGCGCTGGAAATGGCGACACCGGCAAAGGCTATGGTGAAGGCTCCATCAACTTTGGTGTTGAAGGCATTGCCACCGGAAATGCCTGGAACAATACCGGTGTAGAAGGATCAAACTATGGTGACGCAGGAGAATGGAACTTCGGGCTTCATGGTATTTCTGATGCAGGAACAGGAACAACTGTGGAAAACCATGGTGTGGCAGGAAGAGCTTTCGGAAGTGGCATCAATTATGGTGTTTATGGTCAGGCAGAGAATGGTATAGAAAACTGGGCAGGATATTTTCTTGGTGATATCAAAGTCACTGGAAATTTGGTTGTTGATGGAGAGATGAACCTACCAGACAGCATAGGTACTACCGCTGCGGCAGGAAGTGTTTCATATGGTTTGAGATCAACCATTGAAGGAGATACCCCTGCTGACCTGAATTTTGGTTTGAGAGCAGATGCTTCCACCGAAGGACTTAACCTGGCCACAGCAGGCTATGCAAAATCATCTGCGACAAACACCTCAAACCAGTATGGCATCTATGGAGAAGCAAACGGAGAAGGTACAGGAAGCCACAATGGTGTTTTTGGCGTAGCCAGTGGTATTGGTAAATACAATCGAGGTTTGAGAGGTTCGGCAAGTGGAGCAGGAAATGGTGATACAGGTAAAAATTATGGTGAGGGATCGGTGAATTTTGGCATGGAAGGTACGGCCACTGGGAATGCCTGGAACAACACCGGAGTAGAAGGTTCAAATTATGGGACTGAAGGAGCCTGGAATTTTGGTATTCATGGTATCTCCAACGCTGGTACGGGCACAACAGTCGAAAATCATGGGGTAGCTGGAAGGGCATTTGGAAGTGGTATTAATTATGGTCTTTACGGTGAAGCTGCTAATGGTGCAGAAAACTGGGCTGGCTACTTTAATGGAGATGTGCAGGTGAATGGTAACATTTCAGCAACGGGTGACATCAGTGGTGCAACGATCACACCTTCGGACAGGAATCTAAAGAATGATATTCACCAAATTGATGATGCATTGTCGATTGTAAACCAGCTTAATGGTGTGAGATATACCTGGAATGAAAAAGCACAGGGAAACAGACCTGGAACACAGGACGTCGGGGTGATTGCACAAGAAGTGGCAGCTGTCCTGCCAGAGTTAGTAAAAGAAACACCGGACGGATATATGGCTGTAAACTATTCACAATTGGTTGCCGTACTCATCGAAGCTGTGAAAGAACTTGATCAGCAGGTGCAAACATTGAAAGCAGAAAATGTACAATTGAATGCTCAGCTGACTCAGAGTGAGGAGATTCAAAACCTGAAAAACCAGGTAGAAGCCATCCAGCAAGTGCTTAATCTGAGAGCAGATTCAGAAAGTGCTGCATTGAATTCATCAACCAATAAATAATTGAGCAATGAAGCATTTAATGACATTCTTAGTTTTTTGCGTGATTGTGAGTCAATCATTTGCTCAGGAATATGTAAACAAAGCAATCACTACCATTGGTAGTGGTGTCCTAGAAGGAGGAAATTACAAATCCATTGTATCCCTGGGAGAGCCTTCAGGAAAAGGCAATGTGAGTGAAGACAATGTCTATTCTATTTCTTCCGGGTTTATTTATGTTGCCGAGGAGCCGTTGAAGGAGGTTCTGGGCCTTCAATTATCTATGAAGGAATATTCATTGTTTCCTAATCCAACGGAAAGGGAACTTCATTTTAAGTATTCAGTAGATAAACCGGTGAAAGATCTTGTATTGAAGATCACTACATTGGAGGGTAAGCGTCTTGTTGAGCAGTTGATCCCTGCAGAAAAAGGAGATCACCAGCTCTCTGTGAATGTTGATCATTTAGAGCAAGCTGTTTACGTCTTATCCATTCAGTCTTCCGGAAGCCAGTTCAAAATGAATATGAGGTTCATTAAGCAATAGGTAATAGCAAGTTGCTGTGGTTCTCAATTAGGATTTCTACAATGGAGATTAGGAAAGCAGCTGGAGTTTCAGGCAGATATGTGAATAAAGAATTTTGTCCTGATAAACATAACCTTAATCTTCATTGTCCTTTGATCCGGAAAAGAACCATATAGATAACCCAATAACCGTCACGGAAAGACCCAGAAATAAAGCAACATTTATATTGCGTTGTACTTTCTCAGCTCTTGCCAGGTAGTCGGACCCAATACCTTTTTTAGCAATAAAATCTTCAAGATCTTTTATTCTGGCGGCCAATTCTTCTTTAGTCCTTTTTTTAATATCCATCGTTAGTAAGTCATTGTTTATAATCATTTCAACACTTATTCCGGTCAATTTGTTTGTCTTAAGAATTACATGAATTGCTTTAAGGACTCCTCATTGTTGAAATAAATGCTATATTCAAATCATAGATTTAATTAACCTTTAACCTCATAATTAACCCTTAACCTCATAATAATGAAAAATATCCCCTTGCTTACTATTTGTTTTTTTATTGGAATACCACTCCTTCAAGCCCAAAATGTTGTCTGGCCCGCAGAAAACATCAGACAGCTTACTTCCGAATGGAAAGGTGAGCGCTTGTCTGACGGTAGGCCAAAAGTTTCAGATCAACTTTTGGAACGTCTTAAGGCCCTGTCCATGGAGGAAGTTTGGGGTAGTTTGAGAAGACATGGATATAACAATCAGTTTGAGAATTTTGCCAGCATGTATGAAAATGGCTGGGAGATCCTGCACCCGGAAAATGTGATGACCGGGCGAGTGCTTACCGCACAGTTCATGCCTTTCAGAAAGGACCTGGATAGCTATATACAGCAACAGGCTGAAAAGGAGGGAACCAAGACTCCTGTTACCAATTATGCCCCAATTATCAAGTTGCTGGATGGTGACGTTTATGTAGCAGACAGCTATGGCAAAATGGTCGAAGGAACTTTGATAGGAGACAACCTGGGTAATGCCATCTACAAAGCCGGTAAAAGAGGAGTGATCTTCAACGGATCTGTCAGAGATATAGAAGGCCTCTCTGAGATTGAAGGTTTTAATGCCTGGATCAGGGGCTCCGATCCTTCTGCCATCAAAGACATGCTGGTAGAAAGTATCAATGGGCCAATCAGAATTGGTAGAGTTACCGTACTACCCGGAGATGTAGTATTAGCTAAAACAACCGGAGTGGCGTTTATCCCTTCACATCTTGTGCAGGAAGTGGTTATCTCAGGTGAATACACTGCACTTCGAGACGAGTACAACCGGTTTGCCATGAGTACCAATAAGTATGAATATGTCAACGAAGCATTTGTAGTAGATAAGGATGTATTCGAAAAGGATTTTCAGAAATGGCTGGATAAAAAGACAGACCTTCCAATGCCCAGGCAGGAACTTAATGACTATTTAAAAGCCAGAGAAGAAAGAAGAAAAGCCAGTCAGAACGAATAACAGGCTTCTTAGACACACCATCATCAAAAAAGAATAAAAAAAACTTTAAGATCAGTGAAACATTTTTTAATGTTGTAGTGTATTAGTATAATAGTACACTATAATATTAAGATGTAATGATCCAAATCAACGAATTATCCTACAGCTACAAGCGGAAGCAGGATGTACTAAAATCCCTGGATCTATCAGTAGGTCCGGGGAATATCTGTGGATTGTTGGGGCTGAATGGTGCCGGTAAATCTACGCTGCTGAAAGTCATTGCCGGGTTAGTCTCCCCACACGCAGGCAAAATAACCACCTTAGGGTATCAGCCAGATAAAAGAGATCCCGCGTTTCTCCGGGAAGTGGTCATCATCACAGAAGAATTTACACTTCCGGGTTTTTCCATTGGAAAATACCTTGAGGTATATAGTCCGTTTTATCCCCGCTTTAATCACGCAGCCTTTCAACGCTATCTTGAAGAGTTTCATTTAACTAATGATCAGAAATTAACGAGACTCAGTTATGGACAGAAAAAGAAATTTCTCCTGTCTTTTGGTCTGGCTACTGACAGCAAACTGGTACTATTGGATGAACCAACCAATGGCCTGGATATTCCTTCTAAAAGTCAGTTTAGAAAAGTGGTGGCCAATGCAGTACACGAAGACCGAACGCTGATCATCTCCACACACCAAATAAGGGATATGGAAAACCTGATCGACCCAATCATCATCCTTGATGAAGGAAAGATCATATTCCATGAAAACCAGGAATCAATCACCCAAAAATTAGCAATCAGGCGAACAAATGACCTTCCCAAAGAGGGTGTTCTTTACCATGAAACTTATTTAGGAGGGTATACCATACTTACAGAAAACCAGTCACAAGAACACACGCATATGAATCTTGAAATCCTTTTTAATGCCGTGGTTGGTCAGAAGGAAAAGGTGCAGAAAGTATTTAACCAGGAAGTAAATGCATAGCTATTTCGACATATCGCGTTTTTGGCTGTTGATGCAGCTGGAGCTTTTCAAAAGTAGAAGGGCCATTGTAATGACACTAGTTATCATTTTCGGTCTGTCATTTTTTATGGGAATGATTGTGGACCTGACAATCGAGCCGCTTACAACTGTTTTTGATCATTATGAAAATTACGCTTTTTCATTACTGATCGGGGGATTCATCCTGAGTAGTCTGGCTTTTCATGGCCTGAGAAATACACTCACCAGGTACCAGTACCTGATGTTACCGGTCTCCGCTTTTGAGCGTGTACTCTGCATGTGGCTGTTGACCTCTTTAGGATGGATTCTGGTCTTTACACTGACATTTACCCTTTATACACTGTTCGCCAATACTGTTGGTCAGCTACTATTCAGCCAGGTGAAATTCAATGGTTTTAATCCATTTAACGAACAGGCATTCACACCTATGAAATACTACTTTGTTTGTCAAAGCGTATTCCTGGTTGGAGCGGCCTATTTCAGGGGGTATGTACTTCCTAAGTTGCTGATACTCTTGATTGCTGTAGCATTCACCTTTCTAATAATCACTTATTCAATCTTAAATGATGTCATGCTGGCTGACTATCATACTGATGAAGAGTGTGATTGGGAAAATATGCCAGGAATAAAAACTGTTTGGACCGGTGTCAAATTTTTCTTCTGGTGGATACTGGCGCCAATGAGCTGGGTATTGACCTATTTAGGACTTAAAGATCAGGAGGTGTAGCGTGGAGTTTAATGATAATCAGGCAATCTACTTGCAAATAGCAGATCTCTTTTGTGAGAACATATTAAGAAAGAAATGGAATCCGGGTGATCGTATTCCGTCCGTGAGGGAGATGGCGGTCGATATTGAGGTAAACCCAAACACTGTCATGAGAACGTTCAATTATTTACAGGAAAAAGGAATCATTTTTAACAAAAGAGGTATCGGGTATTTCGTCAGCGATGACGGATTTGATAAGACCCGGTCATTGAAGAAGGAAGATTTTATTAACCAGGAATTGCCCCGGTTTTTCAAGATGATGGAGCTTCTCAAGCTGAATATTTCAGACCTGGAATCACTTTATCATTCCTATCAAAAAAGTATACACACATGAAATCAAGCAGAAAAACACTCGTCGTAACCGGAGGCATATTGATCGCTTTTTTCATTACTGGTCTGTATGTGATCAGACAAGACCTGCATGAGGTAATGAAGCAGGCCAATGCAGAAAAGAACTATGTCCCCATTGAGGTCGGTCAGTTTACAAATATTCGTTTAACAGGCGAATGGAAAACACACATCAGGCAGGGTGTCACTTTTCAAGTTGAAGTCTCCGGGTCTGTGGCCTCGGAGCACAAAATCATTTCTGATACACTTATCCTGGAAACAACAAAAAGTAGTTACGCCCGGATTACCCTTCCGAAATTGAATGAACTCACTGTAACCATGGGAGGGGAAGCTACAGTGGCGGGCTTTGAAGATGATTCCCTGCAAGTGAAGCTGCAAGATAACAGTACTTTCTTTGGACGGGAAAATGTGCTGGAATACACATCCTTTGATGTCTCAGGAAATAGTCAGATCAAATTAATAGACGATCCTTTCATGTAGCAGACTCCAAACTCAAACAAAACATATAAACCACTTATTCAATGAAATTCAAACCAATTATTTATTAGGAACAGGAGTTCAATGCCTTAACAAATCAGGGCTGGAGGCTAAGTTCGACCCTTCTATAAATATTAATTACCAAGTCAAATTCTCATTTATAAATACAAATCAAATCAAATCATGAAAAATCAATTATTTATTCTCTTCATTCTTGTATCAATGGTTGGCATCAGCAGTTGTGGTGTAGGCCATGCGTATGTGCTGAATCAAAACCAGAATGCTACTCAGGTAGAGCTATCAGAAAACAATTTCAAGGTAGTCGGGCAGGTCAGTGGTAGCTCTGAGGTAGAGTATGTCTTCTTATTTGGAGGAATAAAGAAGCGAAACCTTTATCAAGATGCCTATTCAAGAATGATGGAAGAAGCCGGACTGGTTGGTAAATCCAGAGCGATCACCAATATCACTACAGAAGAGCATCTTGGTGGTGTACCGCCATTTTACTCAAAACGTACCATCACAGTCAGTGCGCATGTGATTGAGTTTAATTAATCAACTAAAATTTTATGATCATGGAAACCACTAGTCAAACGTCAAATCGTTCTTATCCCGGTAGTTGCCTGTATGGAATGGGCTTCATTGGTGCGGCAGTGTATTTCATCAGTCAGGCATCCGGTTTTTGGATGGGTGTCGTTGGATTTCTTAAAGCCATTGTTTGGCCAGCATTCCTGGTTTACGCGGGTTTCAGTCATTTGAGTTAATCTATCTGATAGGATGAAACTCCTGATTTATAAAACCAACATTAAGACTAAAAAAGCGGCCAAAAGTCTGAAGCCGCTTTTTAATGAGCTACCTGTAGAAGATTGGTGTGTCGACATGCATGACATCGATCGGGTGCTGCGAATAGAAGCTGATGAGAAGTTATCTGAGAATGAAATGATCAGTAAGCTTTCCAGGCATGGAGTAATGTGTGAGGAACTTTCAGACTAAAAGACATAATGAAAGCGATCAGATACTTTGATTACGGAGCACCGGATGTGCTCCAATATCAGGAAATAGAAAAACCTATCCCGGGAGATAATGAAGTGCTTATAAAGGTCAGGTCTGCCTCCGTTAATCCTTTGGATTGGCACATGATGCGTGGTCGACCGCTTTTTATGCGAGCCATGACCGGATTGAGTAAGCCGAAGCAAAATGGACTCGGAGCAGATATTGCTGGAGTTGTGGAAGCAGTAGGTGAGGGCGTGAAAAGGTTTAAGCCAGGTGATGAAGTGTTTGGTGATGTATATGAAACAGGCCTTGGCTCATTGGCGGAGTTTGCTAAAACCAAAGAGGATAAACTGGTCACAAAACCAAAGGACATCAGCTTCGATGAGATGGCAGCAGTGCCTGTTGCAGCCATTACGGCCTTGCAGGGCTTGCGTGATACCGGACACATACAGTCCGGGCAATCCGTCTTGATCAATGGTGCATCCGGAGGCGTGGGTAACTACGCTGTTCAGATCGCTAAGTCATTTGGAACCAATGTAACGGGAGTTTGTAGTACCCGAAACCTGGAACTGGTCAAATCCATAGGGGCGGACCATGTGATCGATTACACGCAAGAGGATTTTACCCTTCAAGAGGATAAGTACGATCTCATTTTTGATGCGGTAGGCAATCGGTCAGTGCCTGATCTTGCCAATGCACTCAAGCCGAACGGACGATGTGTGATTGCAGGATTTACCAACATGTCCAGACTTATACATCATGTCATTCAAGGAGCCTTGAAGTCGAAAACAAGTAAAAAATGGGTGGGCTTGATGCCAACGGCACACATGGAAAGAGAAGATCTGGAATTTCTTGCCAAACTTTTAGCCTCAGGTCAGGTCAGTTCCGTAATAGACAGGGTATATCCATTAGAAAAAGCTGCTGAAGCCATAGCGTATCTGGAAACAGGTCATGCCCGGGGTAAGGTAGTGATCCAAATTAGCTGATTCGAATGAAATTCTATTTTTTACTTTTCTTCTACCTGATGACTCATTTGATCGCCATGGCTGAAGATTTTCATGCAGTGGTATTAGATGCTGAAACAGATGAACCGCTGCCATTTTCAACCATTACTATCGAAGGGACCTACTCCGGGACCGTATCTAATGCTGAAGGGTTTTTCATCCTGGACGTTGGTTCACTGAAAGGAGATCAGACGATAGTCATCACTCATTTGGGATATGAGCCCTTGAAAATAACTGCACAAAAACTCTATTCGATGGAAGAAGTACGATTGAAACCTTCTTCAATCCAGTTGAGTGAAATTGCTGTGTATGCAGATCAGCTTTCTGCCAGTGAGATCCTGGAAAGGGCGCGGGATCGGTTTGATGAAAATCATCCTAAAAATCCCATGAAGCGGGAAATGTTTCTTCACAGGTTTGAGAAGGCCAAATTTCCGAAAGAAAATCAGCTCCTGATCAAATCTTCAGACTTCGTTGGGATAGATCGGGAGACCGTAGCGGATTTCCTTCAGAAGCTCCCTGAGGAATTCATCGAGTACCAGGATGCCATTCTGGAGTATTATTCCAATGGGACGGTTAAGAAAGTCATTCCCATAGAAGGAGTCTCGATGGAAGAAGGAGCTGCAGTGGATATGATGAAGGAGTTTGAGACGCATTTGGTTGAGTTGTTCAAAGACATAGACAAGACCAATCTCCAAGAGGATCGCTATTATAAATTCAGAACCGGAGTGTTTAGTTTCAAGGCAGATGATGAACAGGAGATTTCGATGGAGGAAGTGTTGAGTGACACGGTTCACTATTTGGTACCCAGTAGAGATATCAATGCTACGGTATCTTTTCTGCTGAAAGACTACTCGGA
This sequence comes from Cyclobacteriaceae bacterium, assembly GCA_965228595.1. Classification (GTDB taxonomy): domain Bacteria; phylum Bacteroidota; class Bacteroidia; order Cytophagales; family Cyclobacteriaceae; genus UBA7330. Next base: position 5,190,529 of record OZ245828.1, read on the forward strand.
TATGGAAGGTAAAAACTGGGAATTTGTCACCAGTCCGGGGAAGTACATCTATTCGTTAGAAGGGCTTACACTCAATAAAGATCAGTGGGTTTACCACATTACTTTCCTGCCAAAAAACCGAGGTCTGTTCAAAGGAGAGGTTTTTATTGACAGCAATGATTTTGGGGTACATCAGGTATCCTTCGAGTATGTTGCAGGAAAATACAGCGAACGCTTCCAGGTATTGGGCATGGGCCATTCCATGGACTATAAGAAAGGCCATGTGATCTTTCAGAAAAATGATGGGAGCTATTTTGTGAAATACATCAAGTCTGAACAAAAGGAACGTGCATCGATAGACAGGAATTTTTCCATCATGAAAAAGGAAAAACGTTTCATGTGGGATAAAACCCTGAACGAAATCAAGATGCATGCAACCATGAATTTTGACATGCACAACCAGTGGGAATTATTGATTATGGACAATGAATCAATAGATCAGGAAAAAATAGCCACGATTGAACAACCCAAATTTGTAAAATTCAAGAAGCAGCTTGTCTATGACCCGAAGATGTGGGAGAGGGGGACAGTGATTGTCCCGACTGCCGAACTCAAAGCGTTTAGCAGATAGCTGTCAGGAATCATCCCTGGCTTTCTGTCTTTCCTTTTTTCTCTTGGTTCGGGCTTTTTTACGGATTTTCTTTTTCCGCTGATTGTCTTTGATCAGCACCTTGCGAACAGAGATGCCCACCTGGTCCTTAAACCAGTTGTCTCTTCCGGAGATGTTGATGTTGGGTTTGTAATCGAGGGAAACATTGGCTCCCAGTAGTGTAATCTCAGCGCCGATCATCAGGTCTGCGCCAAACGTTTCATTGCCGTATGTGTTGATCACTTCTTTGCTAACCGGATCTTTTCGGAATGACTCCTCAACACCAAAAGATAGACCGGCTCCCGTATAGATATTCAGTCTTTTGGTGATCAGAGGAATGTGATTTTTTACCAGGCCATGAACTGTGGTGTTCCTGTCAAAGTCGGATTGTACGATGCCTTCCATGGTCACATTATTGAATATCCTTTGTTGCATGGTCACACCCAACATTCTCCGGTCGTCATTGGCGAGTCTAAGACCTAGTGTGGTGCCATATTTTTGAGCCAGCAAAGGACTGGTCACCATGCAAAAGACAACAATTAGGGTCAATCTATTCATAACCTGTTCTATTTAAAACCCGAGGTACCTTTAACGAAGCTTGGTGATTTTATGTTATAACAATTGAAATGCATTCACAACTCTACATGCCTTTATGACTTAGTGTCTAGCTTTTAATAGATACTCCAACAAAATATGTTTCCTCCATGACCTTTCACTACATTTCTTCATTATCCCCAACCATTCCTGATTTTATATCGTTGATGATTAAAATATAATTAACAGGCGTACGTCTGAAAGAGAAACCCATTTTACCATTTACTGAATCAATCAATGATATATGAGGGCAAAGTAATACCATTCCCTGCCGTAGTGCAGACAAGTTTTTTTAAGATCATAGAAGACATGGAGCAGAAGGCCAATGATCCGGATGAGAATTTGTCTAACTATGCCAGGACCTTATTGGAAGAAGTCAACCAATACCCTGAATTGCGAGAGGGAATTACAGATGTTGACGCACTTCCAAAATATCAGTCGATAATAGATAAACTAACAAGACACCTCTTTCCCGATACACTTTCAGGCAATGAAATCAAATTGTTGATCCCTCCATTTTTGTTTCAACCCATCAGAACTTCAAAGCGGTTTGATAATATCATCAAAGCCTCAGGCAAGCCTTTTGAATTTGGAATGAAAGATGTAACCGAGGACCAGTTTTACCTCTATTGCTGTTATTTCTTGCTGGGGAGTTATTACGGGTATCCGGTCAATACAAGCAGTCCACAAAAAATAGAAATCTATAATGAGCAACAGAAAATCCTTAGGACATATAAACTTTTAATTAATGCTGACCTCTGTGAGTTTTTACCTACAGAAAAAACCAAAGAGATCACAAGGGCTGATTACGAGGACTTACTTGATGATTTTGGGAACATAGCATTATGGAAAGAGAAATTTCCTCCTGACAGCTGGATCATGCGAGGTATAATGATCTTTAGTCTGGTGGATGTTACCATGGATCAGTCTGTGAGTTCCATATCATCCAGTCTTATGGTAAAGACACCGGATTCATTTGCTACGCTGACTAAAAGCATCAAAAGCCTGCTTGGCAATGCATCACTTGAGGTAGGAGTATTGATGCAGGATGATAATAAGCTGTTATCCATAGACCATGACGATATCAATAGCATAGTCCTTAAGAAAGGTGAATTTATTGATTACATCGGTGGAATGTGTGAGTACTCTTATGAGATACTTGTTGAGAAAAAAGCCCCACTCGTAATTACCAATGTTGAGAAATTTCACGCTGGAGCGCCTAGTGAGTTATCGACGAAACTAAATGCCACAGGTTTTAAGAGCTATGCTATCCTTCCGTTGGTCCATGATGGTGAATCGCTGGGATTTATTGAGCTGGCCAGCAAAAGATCATATGAGATTCATGAAGGAGCCATTGATTCCTTAAAAGAGGTTTTGCCTGTGATAGCCATGGCCATCAAAAGATTCATTACGGAAGAACAAAACCTGGTAGAGGCCATTATTCAGCGTGAATACACCACGCTTCACCCTGCAGTCAAATGGCGATTCGAGGATGAAGCGCGAAAACACATTAAAAAGCAATTTCAGGGGGAGCAATTATCATTCAAGGACATTGTTTTTGAAAATCTGTATCCACTCTATGGTCAGCTGGACATCAAAGGTTCTTCTGAACGTCGCAATGAGGCGGTCAGCAAAGATCTTACCAGGCAAATCAGGGGTGTGGTGACGGTGTTGAAGGAAGCATTTAAAAGAAATCCAATGCCAGCCTATGAGGAATTGATTCACAGATTAGAGGCTTTTCAGGAAGAGGTAGGCAATGCGTTGGCAGCCGGAAGTGAGCACAAAGTACTTAATTTTCTTGAGGCGGAAGTATATCCCGTACTTGATCACCTGGCTACCATAGACAGGGCTTTGAAAACACGGGTTGAGAAGTATTATGCAATGCTGGATCCGGAAGTAAAAACGGTATATGAGGCAAGGAAAGAATACGATCAAACGGTCAACCAGATCAATAGCAAGCTGGCAAACTTCATTGATGAGAAACAGAAGGAGGCCCAAAAGATGTTTCCACATTATTTTGAGCGTTACAAGACAGATGGCATAGAATTCAATATGTACATCGGTCAATCCATTACGAAAAGTCAAAAATTTGATCCGGTTTACCTGAAAAATCTGCGACTGTGGCAGCTGAAGGTGATGTGTGAAATGGAGCAGCACTTTAAAAAGTTGCAACTGGAGATGAATACCTCGATTGAAGTAGCTTCATTGATCCTTGCTTACAACACACCGCTTTCGGTTCATTTCAGGATGGATGAGAAGCAGTTTGATGTGGAAGGGGCTTACAATGCGCGTTACGAGATCATCAAGAAAAGGGTAGACAAAGCCAATATCAAAGGGACAACGGAACGGATTACCAAACCAGGTCACCTCGTAATTGTCTATTCACAAGAGCAGGATGCCAGAGAGTACAGGACTTATCTCAAATACCTTGCAGCGAAAGACTGCCTGTCAGATGAGATTGAAGATTTTGAATTGGAAGACCTTCAGGGGGTTCATGGTCTACGTGCACTGAGAGTTCCTGTCGCTTATCCGGAAAAGCATATAGATGATCAATGGATAAAAGAGGTGGAAGAACGGATAAGTCAATGAAAATCTTTTAATTGCCTGATCAACATTTAACCGGACACCCGATGATTTCTATCAAATACCCTGTTTTCCTTATATTTTGCCTGGTCGCTAGCGTCAGTTATAGCCAGACCAACACGATTTCATCAAAAGTTTTTGACTGGAAGGAAATAATGAACCAGGACAAGGTCTTTTCCGGCAATTCGGATGGATTTACCTACCTGGATATTTCGGTAAAGAAGATTCGACCCAAGGGGTCATTGACAATTCCGGGTTCAGGCATTGAGTCTTTGGTAATCATGAAGTCTGGCCAACTGCAACAACAGGTTGGAAAGCATAAAGCCTCACTTGGAAAGGGAAGCATTACACTTGTTCATTCAGATAAGGCACTCAAGCTGAAAAATAAGGAAACAGAGGAGAGCGTTTTTTACCTGATACAATGGAAAGGCATCAACGAGCAATCCTATGATCAGGCAGCATACCCCGATGCGGTGATGGTTGATTGGGATACTGTCACGTTTAAGGAAACTGCCAAGGGAGGTAGACGCAATATCATGCGCCAGCCTACACCTATGCTCAATGAGTTTGAAATGCACGTGACCACATTAAATGAAGGAATTGCGAGTCATCCTCCACATACCCACCTGGATGAAGAAATCATTCTTGTTCGTTTTGGAGAAGTAGAGGAGCATATTGATGGCGAAACATTTCCGGCTGATGAAGGGTCATTCATCTTTCTCCGATCTATGGTACCCCATGGCATCAGGAATATTGGCAAAGGCCAATGTGAATATTATGCGTTTCGGTGGATCCCCAGAGAGTAATCAACTGGCCGCTTTCAACAACCATTGAGCGGTGCCTGGTTCCAAATCAACATCAATTCCTTCCATAAGCTGAGTCCCGGAATAGATATTCGACGCTCCTGATGCTACATTGATCAGCTCGTATTTCGAATCAGGATCAGGTGTAAACCATTCAGGAAATTGGTTGATCCTCGGCCAGTCAAAGGGTAAATTCAAAATGGTTTGATGTCTTTTTGTATCGAATTTTAATTTTCCCGACCAGGGATGCTGAGTTTGAATACTTATAGCCAGATCATCGCCCGTTTTTGCAACACCGGGCTGAATGTCTGCCCGCCAGGGTTGCACAGTCATTCCCTGAGTCTTCCAAAAACAATACATGATGGTGGTTCTTGCAAAGTTTCCGTCACCGTGCCATCCTTCAATGATCCCTGAATCCTTCCAGAGCTCAGTGTTGGGCCGGTGGCTGGAGTCCTGCATCGACCACATCACCTGAATTTCACTATCCACCCATGCTGCCGCCGCGGGCTCCGGTTCCCGGTTGTAGAGGTTGAGTGCTCCTTCTATGGCATCAGCATATCCATCTGCAGATCCTCTTTCCCAATCGAAGTTACGGTAGGAAGTGTTCAGCGCATTCAAAGCTTTTATTGTCGCATCTTTATAGGCCTGTCTGGAATCCAGTTGATAGACCGTGTAAATGCCATTGAGGTTATAACCAAAATTATCTGCTATGCCTTCATTGACAATTTCACCGGTCTGCGGATTGATCACATTGTAAAACAGTCCATCCGCATTCCTCCCAACTTCCAGGATCCTGTCAAGCATCTGGTTAATAGGAGAGAGGTATTCTCCCTTCTTTTCAGGTCTGGCATAGCTCACCGTGGCGTAGAGTTCACAAAGCCCTGATACTACTTCACAACCGTGATCACGCAGCCTGAGCTCTTTGGCATGCGTTGTCGGATGCTGGTCACCCAGCAAATAATAATCTCCCAACCTGATGGCCCAATCCAGGTATTTTTCCTCACCGGTCATCCAATAGATCCGGGAGAGTGCCTGAAGCATCTCACCATTCAATTCTACATTGGTGGAGACAATCTTTCCGTATTTGGTTTCCACCGGAGCATGTTTCCACATGTCATCGAGGATGCCAATCATTCGATCTGACCAGGGGCTTTCCCCCAGCCACTCTGTCAAAGGCAGCAGCCCATCCTTGATGTATTCTGATGAACCAAAGAGGATGTCATCCATGTCCACTTCCGGGTTTTCAAAATCCTTTTTACTAAATGAATAGGTGTCGGGCATACGATCTACTCGGGAGGTGAGCGCTGTTTCCTTGTCAAGCATATCCTGCATCCTTCCATCGAAGAGCTCCTGGTCTGTCAGTGCTGCTGTGAGTACCATAAAAGGATAATTATCAGCGGCTGCATCTTTGGCATTCCAGATGTCTTTACTGCCTGTCAGATTTCTGGGGATCAATCCTGATTCGGGGTCAGCCTCTTTTAACCAGCCATCAACCAGTTTTTTACACCTTTCCAGCCCCTCATTTACCAGCTGGCCGTTCGCCTTTGCTTCTTCAAAAGCGGCTTGTTCCCGGGGTGAAAGATCCGGGCTCTGAGGAGAAGAGCAGGAGATGAAAAGACCAAAAAGAAAGATTGTGCAGATATGGGATTTAGTTAAGATCATAGGTTTGGGATAATTTCCGGAAGTTATTCATTCAATAATTAATAGCCAAAATGAGGATATCCTGATTCTTTGAAAAGTATTGTTTATGTCGTCAGCATTATTTCATTAATTTCCCGCCTATTATGAAAAAAGGTATTAATTCTCTCTTTCTGCTTTTTGTTTTTTATTCATTTCTGAGCTGCCAGAAACCTCAGGAAATAGGTGAGTTTGTTATACTTCCATCACCACAACAATTAGATATTCAGGGTGTTAGTGATATTCAGCCAACCGAATACTTCAGTTGTTTTATAACAGCAGATACTGACTTCCCAATCATTCAGGAGCTGAGATATCTTGTTCCTGCAGAAAGCCAGGCAGAAGCTCAGATTATCCTTTCGATTGATCATTCAATTGATACTCCTGAAGAGGGATATGAACTGAACATAAGCTCCAAACAGGTAGTAATCAAGGGGAAAGATCAGGCTGGTTTACTATATGGTGTGATGACCTGGGAGCAATTGATGATCGATGCTCAGGATCAGCAAGTGAATTTACCACAGTGTTATATCAAAGACTATCCTTTGCTGGCTTATCGCGCCATACACCTGGATGTAAAACATCACCTGGAAAAGAAACAGTACTATTTCCAGATGATGGACAGGTTATCAAAATACAAGATCAATGCTGTCATTCTGGAGATAGAGGACAAATTGAAATATGAAAGTCAGCCATTGGTTGGATCAGCGGATGCCTGGACAGGTGCTGAATGGAAAGCATTGAGTGAATATGCCATGGAACGTAACATAGAGATCAGTCCACTGGTACAGGGCTTAGGCCATGCTTCTTTTATATTAAAACATGAAGAATACAAGCACCTGAGAGATGATTCGGAGAGTGATTGGGCGTTCAACCCTTTAGATCCTGAAACCTATAAAGTGCAATTTGATCTGTATGAAGAGGCTTTGGCGGCTACACCGTATGGGAAGTATTTGCACATAGGAGGGGACGAAGTGCATACCACAGGCAGGGGCAGCGGAAAATCAGCTTTGGAGTTGCAATTGATCTGGCTCAACAAAGTATGTAAGTATGCTGAAGAGAAAGGCAGGACACCCATCTTTTGGGATGACATGCCATTGAAGTTTGCGGAGGTTTACCGGCCCATGTTCGATACCAAAATTTCTAATGAGGAAGTAGATCAGATCTGGGCAAAGAATGAATCAAAATTGTTGGAGTTTGTTGATCAGTTTCCGAAAAACTGTGTTTACATGCGCTGGAATTACCAATCTCCTGATACTTATGGCAATCTAAAGGCCATGGAGTGGTTTACCTCGCAAGGTTTTCAGGTGATGGGTGCTACAGCTGGTCAGACACGATGGGTGCTGATGCCTCAGAATCAAAGCAACATGCCCAATATACGTTCATTCGCGCTATCATCTATAGAAAAGGGCCTGAATGGCTTATTGCTGACCCTTTGGGACGATGACTCTCCCCATTTCGAACTTTATTCACGAGGTATTCTTGCATTTTCAGAATACAGCTGGTCCGGGGATCAAAGAACCCTGGCTGAAACCAATGAAGCTTTTATGCATCGGTTTTTTGGTCATAAAGTGGAAGAGATGGCCTTTATTGATGCGCTTGAAAAGCCTGTTGGAAAATGGAAGAATCTGCTGGTTGATAAGGGTAGCAGAAATGACGTGGTAAAGAATAGCCAGGCAGTGATAGACCTGCCGGACCCTGGGAATAAAGGTTCATGGTCAGAGAAAAATGCAGATCGGTTAGCCACTGCAAGAGTGTTGCTACAAGCGTGTGATTCTGTGGATAAAATGATTTATCAGGCAAAGGTTAATGCCACAAGAAACAGATATACCCTCGAAGTTTATCAGCAGGTAAGTGAGCTGATCAAGTATTCCGCTCAAATGTTGCTCACACTGGAGGAATTTGATCAGCCATCAGAGTTGACGGATCAGTCTGAGAAGCTGAAAGCACTTGGAGGTCTTCAGACAAGGTTTGATGAAGTAAGAACGAAATTTGAAAGTATTTATGGACAAACCAGGGTCCTTAACAAACCTGATAATTATGTTTTGGACCAGGACCATCATAGACATAGTGCTAACCAAACCCAATCGTTTGACTGGCAGTTTATTGCTGAATTAGCGATATTGGATCAGATAAGCGAATTGATTGAGCAAAACAAATAATCCATATGAAGTCAAACCTCCAATTAGCCCTCATCCTGTTGATCATAGGGGCAGGATGTTCATCACCAAGAACTTCTGATCAACCGAACGTTATCTTTATTCTGGCCGACGATCTGGGGTATGCAGAGTTGGGTAGCTATGGTCAGGAGCTCATTGAGACCCCAAACCTTGATACACTGGCTGCTCACGGCATGCGGTTTACCCAGTTTTATGCAGGTGCACCGGTGTGTGCACCCTCTCGGTGTACCTTATTGACAGGACAACACCCGGGGCACGCCTATATCCGTGGCAATGACGAGATGGCTGAAAAGGGTGATGTCTGGAATTTTGAGAAAGCCAATGCAGACCCAAATCTCGAGGGTCAACGGCCTTTACCCGATAGCTTGGAAACCATAGGGGATATGCTCCAAAAAGTGGGATATAAAACAGGCATAGTTGGCAAATGGGGGTTAGGAGGGCCTACATCGAAGAGTATTCCTACTACAAAGGGATTTGACTTCTTTTATGGGTACAATTGCCAGCGCCAGGCACATCAGCTGTATCCCATGCATTTATGGAAAAACACAGAGAAAGACATGCTCAATAATGAGTTGGTCCCTCCACATACCAAATTGGACAGTGGTGCGGATCTATATGATCAGGATAGCTACAAAGCCTATTTCCAGCAGGATTATGCACCTGCCCTGATGCAAAAGGAGGCTTTGAACTTTATTGATCAAAACAAAAAAGATCCCTTCTTTCTTTACTATGCCACTCCTTTGACTCACGTGCCCTTGCAGGTGCCCCAGAAGTACATCGACTATTATGTAGAGAAGTTCGGTGACGAAAAACCATACGCAGGTAATGCAGGGTATTTCCCAACCAGATATCCTCGTGCCACTTACGCAGCCATGGTAACATACCTGGATGAGCAGGTTGGAGAGTTGGTGAAGAAGCTAAAGGATCTGGGCATCTATGAAAATACATTGATCATATTTACCAGTGACAATGGACCCTCTTATGCAGGCGGGACGGATTCACCTTATTTTGATAGTGCCAAACCTTTTAAGAGTGAAAGGGGTTGTGCTAAAGGCTTTGTTCATGAGGGAGGGATCAGGGTTCCGATGATTGCTACCTGGGAAGGGAAGATCCCGCCCGGGACCACAAGCGATCTTATGGCTGCTTTTTGGGATGTGATGCCTACACTGGCTGAACTTACCGGTACTGATGTGCCTCACAGCACGGATGGCATTAGTTTTCTTCCCGAGTTGTATGGTGACCAGAATCAATCAACTCATGAATTTCTTTATTGGGAGTTTCCTGCTGCAGGAGGTCAGCAGGCTGTAAGAATGGGCCAATGGAAAGGTATTAGAAAAAATCTCAAACAAAGAGATACCAATCTTATGCTGTTTGACCTTGAAAGTGATCCGCAGGAACAAAATGATGTCTCCGGGCAAAATCCCGATGTAGTAACGAAGATCCTCGAGATCATGCAAAATGAACATGAGACACCGGCAGTGAGCAAGTTTTTGATACCAGTGCTTGAGGAGTAGCTACATCAATACCCCATTTTTAGCATCAATAGCGGACGGGATATCTGTCTCGCCGAGCATCTCTTTAAGGTCGATCTCGATAGTTCTACACAGAGAAAGCATGGGTATGTCATTTGGTAATCCTTCAAAGGGATTTTCAGAGTAATCACCCACTAGTTCCATCACCACATAGACCCATGAAACGATCATGGTAAATGGTATGGAAAACCAGACACCCCAGTCACCCAGCTTTGCAAACTCAGAGACCATACCTAAGGGAAGGAGGAAGATGAATAATCCAACGAACACGATACTCATATTTCCGTATTGACGGGGAAAGGGAAATTTTTTGATCCGTTCACATTTTCCCTGATGATCATAAAATTCTCTTAATATAGCCTGTAATTCTACGTGCCTATAGGTATCGATCAGTCCTTTGTTGCTGAGCTCCTTCAGGTCCTCAGATTGCCTGTCAATAATTTGCGTTGCTGTATTTTTATACCTTGCCAGCTCCTCCGATTCCTTTTTTGGCAAAAAATTGACCAGTTCAGTCCCTGACTCATGTTCATTGACCAACCCAATCCCTTTCTGTGATCTGTTTTTTCGTCCGAAAATACCTACGAGACCTCCCTGACTGGCATGTTCCCAGGGTGCAACTTCCAGGAGTTGACTTCTCAATGCGTAGATCCAGGCGATATGCCTGTGGATTAATCTTTTTTTGATCCCGTATAATTCCTGATCACTGACAGGATTTTTGGCGTACTGATCAGTCACAAATCCTTTGACGGAGCTTCCCCATGACCTGCTGGAATTGATGATTGATCCCCAGATTTTTCTGGCTTCCCAAAGTCGATCATAGGAACTGTTGTTTTTGAAACCTAAATAAAACGCTAAAGCAGTACCTATCAGAGAGATAGGAAGCCAGGGAACAGCCAACCAATGAAAGTCAGTAAACTCAAATATCAGGACGGGTAGTGCACTCCAGGGGGTAATCCATACGAAGTGATGACCAGAAAACCTTACGACTCGTCTTAAGGTTATATTTTTTTCAGTAATCATGTAGTGCTATTTTATCAACTAAGCGTATAGATTTAATTACTATTAATCTTTTCCAGTTGGGATACATCCACGCTCACATCCATGGTCTGGCCACCACCACTATAGATCACACCCTTCATGGGGATGACATCGCCAAAATCCCGGCCAGTAGCTACCCTGATATGTTGGTCATTTACCAGCAAATTATTAGTAGCATCAAACTCTACCCAACCTACTTCAGGGATATAAAGAGCCATCCATGCATGAGAAGCATCGGCACCTACCATCTTGGGTTTTCCTGGAGGTGGCAATGTTTCGATATACCCACTCATATATCTGCCAGCAAGCCCCATCGATCGGACACAAGCCAACCCAAAATGTGCGAAATCCTGACATACTCCTTTTTTCTCCTTAAAAACTTCCCTGAGCGGTGTACTGATTTCAGTAAACCCCGGCGTAAATGTGAAATCCTGGTTGATGCGTTGATTGAGGTCTATCATGGCATCCATGATGGGTCTGCCTGGGGAAAATGACTTTTCGGTATAGCCTCTTATCTCTTTGAATAAAGGCACAAAAGGGGATTCCAGGTAAAATTGCCTGATATCATTCATGACCTCTGTTGTTTGCATCAGCCCTGCTACCGATTCCCATGAGGAAGTTTGCTTAGGGTCTATATCCATCCAGTTGGGTCTCTTCAGCTCTACCTGACTTTGTGAGGTGACAATGAGTTTTTGATGTGTTTTTTGCAATGAGAAATAAATGAATTCATTCTCGAAGAAATCCTTTCTCCTGGTCATAGAAGTAGGCTCTGGCTCAATCACACAGTCAAAACTTTCTAACTTTTGGTAAGGGTGGGCACTGGGGATCTGATATACCAGGTTATGACACAATGATGCAGGAAAATCATAGGTGTACTTGGTAATATGTTTTACTTTGTATCTCATACCTCAGGCAATTTGGTTGTTACAAACCCATATTCGTTCTGGGTATGGCTGAAATACTGTTCGTTGATCAGTCTCGAGACTTCTCCAAGTAAGCTGGCAATTGATTCCAGGTATGATACAAGCTCTTTCCTGTGAATTCCGGATTTGTCAGTTACCGCTAGTTTTTCAGGATCGTATAAGCGCACCATGGTATTGATTTCCAGGAGTTTTTTTCTGATCGGATTCAAATACCTGTTATTTCCATCTGGCATTTTGTTGATGTGCTGATCTATGCGTTCTACCTGGTAAGTGATCGATTTTGGGTTCAATTCATCAATCAGGAGCAGGTTGAGTACTGCTTTAATTTCCTGCGTAGATCTGTACATGTATCGATAGGTTACCAGACTTTCATTGGTCATCAGCAAATATTCAAGGATCATCCTTTCCACCTCATCCGACCTTTTCTCAGCAAGCATAGATTTGATGATGATGCATGTATTTCGTGCAGATTCATTGAATCTGCCTATGTTTAAAATATTCCAGGTATTTTCACGAGTCATGTTATCAATATTCAACCCATGAAAAGCCATCAACTTGATGATGAGGTTATCAAGGTTCCTGTTGATTTGATGTAGACTCGCCTGATTTTTCATTCGACTAAGCTCATCTGAGATGCTGTCCAGGATTCTCCAGGTATCAAGACTTAATCGGTCTCTCACAGAATATGCATTGTTGAGAAAAGACTGTACAGACTGACAGAGAGAACCGGATCGGTGAGGGTCTGTAATGAGTGAAATAAGCTCTTTCTTCGGTTGATTCAATACACTTTTCTTATTGAACCCGGGTTGAGTGCCTGTAATCGCAGTTAGTGTCTTCAGCAAAGTGGTAATCACCTGATCTCCTTCTAGGTGCTTTGCGTCATCTGTTTCATAATATTTTTTAAGGATGATGCGTAACAATCTCACCGTATAGATAGATCGTTCAATATATCTTCCCAGCCAGAAAAGACTTTCTCCGGTTCGGCTCGGTATGATGTTTTGTATTTGTTTGATGATCTGCGTTGACCTCACCACATGACGTACTTTTTCTTCAGTATCAAGCACCCAGGTGTCTTTACTGATGCCACCCGATTGATTGGAAACAATAAACACGCCTTTATCAGGAGAACTTCTTGATAAGCCTCCCTGCATCACTTCATAATCATCATTGTCTGTGTCAGCAACTACATAACTTCTGAAAACTGCGTTTCTGGCCTCCATCTTGCCATTGATATAGGAAGGGGTGGTAGAAAAGTTGACCAGCTCTTGTGCTACATAGAGGTGTGGTCTTGCCTGGATTTCGTTTTTCAGTTGATTGATTTGCTCTTCAGAGAGGTCACCCCCATAAACGGACCTGTTTAAACGGCTTCGATATATCTTTCTCACCATCAGAAACCGGATGTTATCCAGCACATATTGCTTTTCTTTCCCCTGGCCACACCACCAGGTTGCTACAGAAGGTAATATCAGTTCTTCACCCAGTACATGCCTGCAGATTTTAGGAAGAAAAGCCATGAGTCCTGGATTCTCCAGTATCCTCACACCCAAAGGATTGATCACGAGTACCTTTTTCTGTCGGACGGCTTCCATCAGACCAACCACACCAAGTTGTGAGTCCATTCTAAACTCCAATGGGTCACAAAAGACGTCATCCACTCGCCGAATAATGATATCTACGCGTTCCAGACCACTGATGGTTTTTAGCCAAACATACCCATCGCTCACTGTAAGGTCTTGTCCCATCGCGAGGGTAAAACCCATATAGGATGACAGATAAGCATGCTCAAAATAGGTTTCATTTCCCGGACCGGGGGATAGAAACACAATTCTTGGTTCTTCCGTGCCCTGCCATGAAAGCCTGGACAAAGTGTTTTTTAAAGTTTGGTAATAGCTACCCACTTTTCTAACATGATTTTCTCTCAGCATATCCGGGAAGACCCGGGTCATAGCTACCCGGTTTTCGAAAGCATAGCCTGCACCTGATGGCGCATCGGTTCTGTCGTGCAATACCCACATTCTCCCATCAGGACCTCTGGCCAGATCCGCCGAATACTGAACCAGTTGATGGTTTCCGGGAATTCGGATTTTATCCATTTGCCGGAGAAACCCCATATGATTATAGATCATCTCAAAAGGGATGATTCCTGATCGAATCAAGTGCCTTTTTCCATAGATATCCTGAAGGATTAGATTGAGCAAGTTCGCCCGCTGTTTCAGCCCTTTTTCGATACGCGTCCAGTCATTTTGACTGAAGACCATTGGTATAGGGTCGAGCATCCAGGGACGGTTGAGACCTTCAGGATCCCCATATATGTTATAGGTGACACCATTTTCTTTGAGCAATTGAATGACCTCATTGGATCGGCTTGTCAAACCCTCATTTCCTAATTTGTCGTAGGCATTTACAAGCTTTTGCCAATGGGGATAGATCGCACCGTCAGAGCTGGCTAACTCATCAAAAAATTTGGTATTCGTAGAAGTACGCTCAGACAGGTAGGAAGAAATCATGTGCTCAAATGTCCGCTTTTTTTAGAACATCAGAAATTTCTTTGGCCCTTATATTTTCTGAGGTCCATGGTAAAAGGATAATCAGGATTTACGATCTCGTTGGTCACCTCATATTTGGGGAGAATGTCGAGCTTGGTAAAGAACCTTCCACTTGATTGCTGGTTGACCACGGTGGGTTCTACCATGTTGATGCTATGACCGAAGTCAAAAAACCTGGAAATACGCCGGGATTCAGCTTCATAGCTGTTTACAGGGAAGGTCTCATAGTTTCGGCCTCCGGGGTGTGCGACATGATATTGACAGGCGGCAATGGATTTTTGAGACCACGTATCATACACATCGATCACCAGTGGTGTGTCTATTCCAATAGTAGGATGCAAAGCCGAAGGTGGCTGCCAGGCCCTGTATCGAATTCCTGCCACGTATTCGCCCTGAACTCCGGTATTCTTGAGCGGGATACGGCATCCATTGCAAAGCAGATGATACCGGGAATCAGTAAGTCCGGATATTTTTACCTGAATGCGCTCCATAGAAGAATCTACGAATCGGGCTGTACCCATACTGGACATTTCCTCTCCCAGTACATTCCAGGGCTCAATGGCCATCTTCAATTCAATGTGAATATCGTCTACCTGCAATTCACCCAGAAATGGAAACCTAAAGCTGAAGAATGGATCGAACCAGCTCATATCAAACTCGTAACCAAAGCTCTTCAATTCATTGATGACCTCATTCAGGTCTTTGTAGCAATAATGGGGAAGCAGAAAGCGGTCATGTAACGCAGTGCCCCAACGAACAAGCGGTTTGCTGTATGGTCTTTGCCAAAACATGGAAAGTAAGGCCCTGATCAAAAGAAACTGAACCATACACATCTTGTAATGGGGTGGCATATCAAAGCCACGAAATTCCAGGATACCCAATCGACCTGTTTCAGAATCCGGGGAGTAAAGCTTATCAATGCAAAATTCCGCCCGGTGGGTATTCCCTGTGATATCTATCAGTAGATTTCTGAAGATACGATCTACAATCCAAAAAGGCACTTCATCTTCTCTCATGTCAGGGATCTGCTGGAAAGCAATCTCTAGCTCATAGAGTATCTCGTCACGCCCCTCATCCACACGGGGTGCCTGGCTTGTAGGTCCAATGAATTGCGTGGAAAACAGATAGGAGAGCGAGGGGTGGTGCTGCCAAAATGTGACAAAGCTTTTCAATACATCCGGCCGACGTAAAATAGGGCTTTCGGCAGGTGTATTCCCTCCCAAAGTGACATGATTACCTCCTCCGGTACCCGTATGCCGTCCGTCCAGGTTAAACTTTTCGCTGGTCAACCTGCTTTGGGTGGCCTTCTCATACAATATTTCATAATTTTTTGTCAGTTCATCCCAACTGGAAGCAGGGTGGATGTTTACTTCAATCACTCCAGGGTCTGGTGTAATCATGAATTTCTTAATCCGTGTATCACGCGGGGGATCATAACCCTCAATAAGTATGGGCATATCTAATTCAGTAGCCACTTTCTCTACCGCTGATATCATGTTAAGATATTGTTCGAGTAGCGCTACGGGGGGAAGGAAAACGAATAATTTGCCCTCTCTGATCTCAACGGTAAGCGCTGTTTTAAATATCTCTTTGGAGTTGTTGAAAGACTGGTTGGTATCAATCATATCTCCAATCTCCTTGACCGTTGGTAAGGCTTCTACCTCAGCAAACAGACTTCTTTCAGGTTGTACGACTTCCTTTTTGGGATCAAGGTGCTGGATGGACTTCAATGGCAATCTGAGTCCCACAGGAGAATTGCCCGGAATTAGAAACAGATCCTTCCTTCTGAATTTCCATTGACAGCTTTGCCAGTTGGAGGAATCATCATCCCATCTGATCGGGATGACAAAAGCCACAGGCTCATCCATACCTTCCTTAAGTATTTTAGCTAGTTTTTGACGCTCAAGATCACTCTTTAAGTCAAACTCCAAAGGATCTATGTTGACGGGGATCTTGCTTTCCTCCCAGATGAAATAGAAGGGGTCTTCGTACGCAGGATGTGTGTTTTTGGCATCGATGTTCAGCTCCCTTGTCAGGCTTTTCATGAATTTATTGGCATCTTTAATGTCCAGCCCGTAATCCTTAGAAAGATCTGCCAAAAGCTTATCGTTACCCCACATGGGTTTTCCATCCTTTCGCCAGAAGCAGGCAAGCTTCCAGCGGGGAAGCGGTTCACCCGGATACCACTTGCCCTGGCCATATTGCATGAGGGCGCCGGTGGCAAACTCATCCTTCAATTGGTGAAACAGCTGATTGGCCAATTTTCGCTTATGGGCTCCATCTGCAGTAGCGTTCCATTCCGGAGCATCGGTATTGTCGATCGCAACAAAGGTGGGCTCACCACCCATGGTCAGCCTCACATTATTGTTTTGTAAATCATTTTCCACCTGATCACCAACTGCCATGATATGGTTCCACTGCTCTTCGGAGTACGGCTTGGTGACACGGGGCTTTTCTACAATCCTTTCTACCGTATTCTCAAAGTGAAAGGTGGTGTTAGTAGGCTCTGTAGATCCGGATATCGGAGCGGCATTTTCGGGACTTGGAGTACAGGCCAAAGGAATATGACCTTCACCCGCAAACAGTCCTGATGTTGCATCCAGTCCTACCCATCCTGCCCCCGGAAGATAGACCTCTGCCCAGGCATGTAAATCTGTAAAATCTTCCTCCGGACCACTCGGGCCGTCCAATGCTTTTTGATCGGCTTTTAATTGCACGAGATACCCTGAAGTAAATCTTGCTGCCAGCCCCAGGTGTCTCAGAATTTGTACGAGCAGCCAGGTGAAATCACGGCAAGACCCTGAACCTTTTGTAAGGGTTTCCTCACAGGACTGCACTCCGGGCTCCATCCTCACATTGTATTTTAGCATCCCGTTGACCAACTGGTTGATAGCTACCAGGTAGTCAACGGTATTCATTTTTTTGTTTTTAAGCTTCTTTGCTTTTTCAACCAGTACCATGAGCTGATCATCCCGTTCTTTTATTTCCAAATAGGGCGAAAGCTGTTTTTTCAACAATGGCTCATACTTGAACGGAATCTTATCAGCATATTCCTCAATGAAAAAATCGAATGGATTGATTACCACCATGTCGGCAATCACCTCTACGTCAATTTCAAAATATTTGACCTTCTCCGGAAAGACAACCCTTGCCATATAGTTGCCAAATGGATCCTGCTGCCAGTTAATGAAATGATTGGATGGGTTTATCTTTAGAGAGTAACCCTTTACCTGCGTCCTGGAGTGGGGTGCTGGTCTGAGCCGAATAACCTGGGGAGAAACCTCGATAGAACGGTCATAGTCATATTTTGTATAATGGCGTATAGCGACACGAATGGACATAAAGTAATAGTATGGCTTATTGACTGAAAATTTTACTAAAAATAGCCAATTGGATAGACTGATTTTTAAGAAAGAGTGATATTCTTTTAAAAAGGATCAAATATTTCGTAATTAAACATATGTTTAAAACATTTGTTTATATTTGCTACAAATCAAGTTGCAGTGAAGAAGGATAAGAAAACGGAGGATACGATCAAACAAGTAGCCAGGGCCATGTTTATTCAAAAGGGATTCACAGGTACCACCACAAGAGAAATTGCTTCAGAAGCAGGGACTAACCTCGCTTTGGTTAACTATTACTTTCGAAGTAAGGAGCAATTATTTAAGCAGATCATGTTAGAAAGTCTCCATGAATTTTTTGACTCTGTAGTGGATATATTCAATGATAACAACACCACACTTGAAATCAAGTTGGAACGACTGGTTGAGCGATACATTGATCAGTTGACCCAACATCCGGACATCCCTATGTTCATTTTGAGTGAGATTCGTTCAAACCCGGAAATCTTTTTCAAAGAGTTCCTTAAAGGAACAAAAATCAGGCAAACAGTACTTTTTAACCAGCTTACCACACACCTAAAAGAGAAACAACAGCATAAGATCAACCCCATTCATATCATGATGAATGTAATGAGCATGACGCTGTTTCCATTTATTGTCAAGCCTATGGTTTCTCAGGTGACAGAAATGTCGGAAAACGAATACCAGGCTTTAATGCAAGAAAGAAAGAAACTAATTCCAATGTGGGTTAAGCAAATGGTCAATTAATCACATGAGGCTATGAACTCAGATATTATCAACAACATGAATGAGGCAAAAAGAAATCACCACTTTCTGAGATACCTGTTATCTGCAGGGTTTTTTCTGGTAAGCGTTTCTTTGATGGCACAATCCATTTCTCTGGACACCTGTATTGCTTTGGCAGAGAGGAATTATCCATTGATCAAAAAGTACGACTTGCTGGAGCAGTCAATTGAGTACTCGGTTGATAACGTGGGAAAAGGAAAATTACCCCGATTCAATGTGGTAGGTCAGGCTACCTATCAATCCGAGGTTACCAGCTTGCCGGGCGGGGCTGGACCTGTTATCAGCAAAGATCAGTACCGGCTTTATGGAGAGATTGTTCAGCCATTAACCGACCTGGCTACTGTAGAAAAGCAAAAGCAACTGACCGAAAACCAGGGTGAAATTGAGAAACAGGTACTTGAAGTAGACCTTTATGCTATCAAAGAACGTGTCAGCGAGATCTACCTGGCCATCCTATTGCTTCAGAATCAACAGCAGGTAGTCCTTGTAACTAAAGAATCACTTGAAGCTGGTCTTAAAACACTCGATGCAGGTGCCCGGTATGGTACAGTCCTTGGCAGTCAGGTAAACCTGATCAAAGCAGAATTGTTGGGGTTAGAGCAAAAAATGATTGAGCTGCAATCAGCCAGGAGTGGATTTATACTCATGCTTCAGCGGTTTATTGGAGTCGGTATAGATCAAAATACAGAGTTTATTGAACCAGCCATAGATCGACCTTCCCGTGAAATAAACAGACCTGAATTGTCATTGTTCAATTCACAATCTCAGATTCTGCAACTGCATCAAGAGCTTATCAACCTCGGAAATATCCCGAAATTCAGTCTGTTTATCCAGAGTGGGGTAGGACGGCCAGCCCTTAATTTCCTCAGTAATGACCTGGAGTTTTATTACATCGGTGGGCTTAGGTTGAATTGGGATATTTCAGGGTTCTATACCAGTAAGAAAGCGAAAGAAAATCTCATGCTAAGACAGGACATAGTGAATGCGCAAAGGGAGACATTTCTCTTCAATACCAATCTGCAATTAGACAACTGGGATGTTCAGATTGAAAAGTCAACACAACTCATTGAGAAAGACCAGGAAATCATAGCACTAAGGGCCCAGGTAACAAAGACTGCTCAGGAGCAGCTTGAACACGGAGTGATAACTGCAGCTGTATTTAAAGATGCAGTGAAAGACGAGGATGTGGCCAGACAAAATTTAGCCATTCATAAGATAGAATTACTACAAGTAAAACAACGATATAAACTCAGTACCGGAAACTTATAAAGACATGATCAGGATCAAAATCTTCATTCGCTCATTTATCGGATATACAATGTTGATGGCTGCAGGCATACTTTTTATGGCTGGATGTGGATCAAATGGCCCAGGCTATGATGCAACGGGCACCTTTGAAGCCGATGAGACCATTATATCTGCTGAGGTGATGGGTGTGCTAAAAGCTTTCAATGTCAAGGAGGGACAAATTCTGAAACCCGGAGCGTTGATAGGCTACATCGACACCACTTCATTGCACCTTCAGCGAAAGCAGCTGCTGGCCCAGATACAGGCAGTACTTAGCAGACGACCGGATATCAATACGCAATTGATGGCATTGAGAGAGCAACTTAAAGCCGCAGAACGGGAGCAGAAAAGAGTGCAACAACTCTTTGACGCAGAAGCAGCCACTGCCAAACAACTGGATGATGTCAATTCCCAGGTTGCAATCATCAAAGGGAACCTGGAAGCCACTTATACGTCATTGAGTACCACCTCCAAAAGTCTGGTTAGGGAAACGTCACCTTTGGAGGCTCAATTAGCTATTATCGATGAAAAGATCAATAATAGTCTATTGAGGAGTCCTATGGAAGGGACGGTATTGTTGACCTATGCCAGGCAGCATGAAATGGTTTCTCCGGGCAAACCACTGTATAAAATGGCTGACCTGTCTGACATCACCTTAAAGGTTTACATCACAGGCAATCAGTTTCCACTAGTGAAGCTAAACCAGCAAGTGACTGTATTGACCGATGATGGGAGCGGGGGGTATACCGAGCAAAAAGGAACCATTTACTGGATCAGTGATAAGGCGGAATTCACTCCGAAGAGTATTCAGACTCAGGATGAACGGGCAGATAAAGTCTATGCCATGAAGGTGAGGGTCCCCAATGATGGTACCTATAAGATTGGCATGTACGGCCAGATTAAGTTCCAATAACATGTGGGATATCCTACTTCAATCGATCAACAAAAGCTACACTAAAGATGGTGAAAAGGTTGTCAGTGATGTTTCATTGCATGTAGATGAAGGAAAGCTTTTTGGATTGATCGGTCCGGATGGGGCTGGCAAAACAACACTTTTTAGAATTCTCACCACTTTGATCCTGGCAGATAGTGGAGAGGCCAGGGTTGGAGAATATGATGTGGTGAAAGACTATAAGCAGATCCGAAAATCCATTGGTTACATGCCCGGGAGGTTTTCACTGTATCAGGACCTGACAGTGAAAGAAAACCTGAAATTCTTTGCTACCCTTTTTAATACAACCATTGAAGAGAATTATGGTCTTATAGCGGATATCTATCAACAGATTGAACCCTTCAATGACCGGAGGGCAGGGAAGCTATCTGGCGGCATGAAGCAAAAGCTGGCCCTGTGTTGTGCATTGATCCACAGCCCCAAGGTGCTTTTCCTTGATGAACCAACCACAGGTGTTGATGCGGTATCCAGAAAGGAATTCTGGGGGATGCTTAAAAACCTGAAGTCCAAAGGGATTACCATGATGGTTTCTACTCCATATATGGACGAAGCGAGTTTATGTGAAGAGATTGCCCTGATCCAGGAAGGACGTATTTTATCTGTCAACACACCTGATGAGATCATTACACAATATCCTGACAAGCTTTACGCGATCAAATCGACGAAGATGAATCAGCTATTGCAAGACCTGAGAAAGAGTGAGCTGGTTGCAACAGCCAATTCATTTGGGGAATACCACCATATCACCTTCAGTGATCAGGGCAGTCAGGATTTATTACTCAAAACACTTGATGACAAGGCAAATATCGAACTAAAACCCATCAGCCCAACCATCGAAGACTGCTTCATCAAC
The DNA here is from genome assembly GCA_965228595.1 of Cyclobacteriaceae bacterium. GTDB lineage: Bacteria > Bacteroidota > Bacteroidia > Cytophagales > Cyclobacteriaceae > UBA7330. The sequence continues at coordinate 5,212,273 of OZ245828.1, forward strand.
CTCATGAGTCATGGATAGTACTAAAATGATATCGACCAGCAATCTCACCAAAGCATTTGGTGATTTCATTGCCGTGAATAACATCACTTTTGATGTGCGTCAGGGAGAGATCTTTGGGTTTTTGGGAGCGAATGGCGCAGGTAAAACAACTGCCATGCGCATGCTTTGCGGATTATCCATACCCACTTCCGGTGAAGCTGCCATCGCTGGCTATGACGTGTATAAAGAGACGGAAAAGATCAAGCAGAATATTGGGTATATGAGTCAAAAGTTCTCCTTATATGAGGACCTGACCGTAGCAGAAAATATTCGGTTCTTTGGAGGTATTTACGGCCTAAAGGACGGTGAGATCAAAGCCAGGAGTAAGGAGCTGATCAATACCCTTGACCTGAATGATCAAAAGGACCTGTTGGTAGGTTCGTTACCACTGGGATGGAAACAGAAACTAGCTTTTTCAGTGGCCATCTTTCACCATCCCAAACTGGTTTTTCTCGATGAGCCTACGGGAGGAGTAGACCCTGTTACACGCAGGCAGTTTTGGGATCTGATCTATCAGGCTTCAGCAGATGGGATCACCATTTTTGTGACGACTCATTATATGGACGAGGCTGAATATTGCGACCGTGTATCCATGATGGTGGATGGATATATCAGGGCATTGGACACGCCTGGCAAGCTCAAAAAGGATTATCAGGCAGAATCTATGGATGAGGTATTTTATGAATTGGCCAGAGGCGCTAAGCGGTCAGATTAAGATCAGGAACGATGAAACAACTTTTTGCATTTATTCATAAGGAGTTTTTACATGTCTTCAGGGACCCCAAGACGATGTTGCTACTTTTTGGGTTACCCATTGCTCAGATCCTGTTGTTCGGTTTTGCACTGTCCAATGAGATCAACCATTCCAGTGTCATAGTAATTGACCATGCTAAGGATGCCTCGTCGAGAAGTATTATCGAAAAGATCAGGGCGAGTGAAAATTTTGACCTCTATGCCGTATTGAATGATCATGACGAGATCGAGGAAACTTTCAAGCGAGGTGAAACGAAGATGGCCATCGTTTTTCCTTCCAACTTTAATCAGGACCTGATCCACTCCGGATATACTGAGGTCCAGCTCATCACAGACGCCAGCGATCCCAATACGGCTACCACGCTGGTCAATTACTTCAACATGCTGCTCCTGGAATATCAGATGGAAATGAATGCCGTCCGGGAAATACCGATGAACATTGAGTTGAGTCTTAGGAATATCTACAACCCGGAACTGGAAGGCACGTCCAATTTTGTGCCAGGGGTCATGGCATTGGTGCTGTTACTTGTTTGTGTTTTGATGACCTCAGTGGCCATCGTGAAGGAAAAAGAATTGGGTACGATGGAAATACTGTTGGTTTCTCCATTCAATCCTTTGATGGTGATCATTTCAAAGGTTATCCCATACCTGTTTCTGTCCATCATCAACCTGATTGTGATCCTGACGCTGAGTGTTTTTGTGCTGGATCTCCAGATTGCTGGCAGCATCCTATTACTCTTTGGAGTAAGTATCTTATTGATCCTGGCTGCGCTTTCATTGGGTATTTTAATCTCCAATGTGACCAATAATCAACAGACTGCCATGCTGATCAGTCTGATGGCCATGTTACTGCCAACTTTAATGTTCACAGGGTTCATGTTTCCCATTGAGAACATGCCAAAGTTGCTGCAATTGATATCCAATATTATTCCAAGTACCTGGTACTATATCATTGTGAAGAATGTAATGATCAAAGGGCTGGGATTTGAATCCATTTGGAAGGAATCCCTGATCCTGGCTGGGATGACCGTCTTTTTGCTGCTTGTGAGTATTAAAAAATTCAAAATCAGATTGTCATGAGTACGCTGAAATATTTACTTCAAAAGGAATTCAGACAGATTTTCAGAAACCCAACGATTCTGAGAATGATCCTGCTGGTTCCCGTGGTTCAGCTGATCATTCTGCCGCTGGCCGCAGATTTTGAGATCAAAAATATCAATATCAGCGTGGTGGATCATGACCGGTCTGTGATGGCCCATGACCTGATCGAAGAGATTAAGTCTTCAGGATACTTCAAGCTGGTCAATTACACCCATGATTATCAGGAAGCTTTTTCGGATATAGAATCTGATAAAACGGATATTGTTTTGGAGATCCCCAATGGTCTGGAAAGTGACCTGATCAGGGAGCAAAAAGGATCATTGTTTATTGCTGTCAATGCCATCAATGGAACAAAAGCTTATGTAGGAGGTGCCTATCTGACCCGGATCATCACGGGATTCAATCAGGATATCCGGGCAGAATTTAACCCCGGAAGTAATGGTTCAGCTATTGGTGTTGCTGTCATCAACTGGTTTAATCCACTGCTGAATTATCAGTTTTTCATGGTTCCGGGGATCCTGGTAGTTCTGGTCACTATGGTAGGGGGTTATATGACCGCGTTGAACATTGTTAAAGAGAAGGAGGTCGGGACCATCGAACAAATTAACGTTACTCCGATCAGAAAGACCCATTTTATCCTGGGTAAGCTTATCCCATTTTGGGTACTGGGAGTGATTGTCTTCACCCTGGGTATGTTCGTGGTCGCCCGATTGATTTATGGGATCGTGCCTCTGGGTAGCATTTTTGTTCTTTATGGTTATCTGGCTTTATACCTAGTTGCCATTTTGGGTGTGGGATTGCTGATTAGCACTTATAGTAATTCTCAACAACAGGCCATGTCGCTATCCTTTTTCATGATGATGATCTTTATCCTGATGAGCGGTCTGTTTACACCCATAGAAAGCATGCCTACCTGGGCACAATGGATAGCAGCCCTGAATCCGGTCACATATTTTGTTCAGGTCATGCGGATGATCGTGATGAAAGGAAGTGAGTTTACGCACATCACCAAACAGATCATCATCATGGCAGGATTTGCTGTAGTATTCAATGTTTGGGCCATTCTGAACTACAAAAAGACCAGTTAAATACGTCCGGGTTTCCTGTTATGATCAATTCTGTGGTCGGGTAATTGAAAATTGAGTTATTTTCAAGGCTTTATTCCCCATCTAACCTAATATTATGTCAATGAGTCCCAAAGTAAAAAGGAATATCAGTCGGATTGTGCCTTTTGGCATCATCTGGATATTACTGGGATGGATATTTCTGGCCATTGAAATCGCAGCAATTGGTGAAGGAGATTGTGTGCAGGAAACAGCTATCAGGTTGAATGCCCAGATCTTTATTTATGCAAGCATTGCAGTAGGTATTGTTGGTCTTATGGTGGGAGCGATTGAAATAATATTTCTCAACGCTATTTTTTCAAAGTACAGCTTCTTTGTCAAAATCTTAGCCAAGATAATTATCTACTCATTAATCCTGTTTGTCATCATTTTATTCACGTTCCCAATTGCTGCAAGCATGGAATTGAGCGTGTCTGTTTTTGATGCCAGGGTATGGGAAAAGTATGTGAAGTACCTGTCCAGTGTGACGTATTTGAGTACCAACCTACAACTTTTGGTTTCACTGATTGCCTCGTTGTTTTACTCGGAAATCAGTGACAAAGTTGGTCAGCGTGTTTTAATCAATTTTTTCACAGGGAAGTATCATCAACCCAAATATGAAATCCGGATATTCATGTTTGCTGACATGAATTCATCTACCACCATTGCTGAAAAGCTCGGGCATGTGAGGTATTTTGAGCTGCTCAATGAATACTATAATGATTTTTCCAATGCGATCATTAATACATTGGGTGAAGTATATCAATATGTTGGAGATGAAATTGTTATATCCTGGACCATAGATAAAGGAGTAAAGGATAATAACTGCCTTAAGTGTTTCAAAGAGGTTAAAGATCAGCTGAAAGACAGGGCTGATTGGTATTTAAAAGAATTTGGGGTTCAACCTGATTTTAAAGCCGGCATTCATGTGGGTGAAGTAACGACAGGGGAGATTGGTGCCTTGAAAAAGGAGATCATTTTCACGGGAGATGTGTTAAATACAACAGCCAGGATTCAGGCCTTGTGTGGTCAGCTTAAAGAAGACCTGATCATTTCTGAAGAGCTTAAGAAACACTTTTCGGATGACATTCCTTTCAAGCCGTTGGGAACACATCAGCTCAAAGGCAAGGAAACAGACACCAACCTCTTTACATTAGCTGATTAATATGAATTCACTGGCCAGTCTTACATTTATTGTCTAAAGTTTCTATGAAACGTGTTTGGTTGTTTTTAGTTCTTCTTTCTGCTATGCTTTGGCAATGTCAAAATAAAAAAAGTGATTCAGCATCGGAGTCAATAGGGGATTTTACAGCTGGTGAAGCATTGGCCAGGCAATATTGTGCCTCCTGTCATCTTTTTCCCTCACCAGCACTTTTGGACAAGGCAACATGGACTGAGAAAGTATTGCCAAATATGGCCGCCAGGCTGGGTTATAGAACAATGGGATATCATCCATTTGAAGGCGTTGACTCCACCGAAATCTCAGACCTGAAAAGACTCAACATATATCCTGAGGTGTCAGCAATAAGTGAAGAAACATACAGGCAAATTGTCACTTATTATCAAAGTACTGCTCCCGAAATTCTACCCCCTCAAAGTAGAGATACACCTATTGCTTCAAAAGCCGCACCTTTTGACGTTGACCTGATCAAAATCGGAAAGAAGGAGGTGTCCCAGGTTACATTACTCGAGTATGAAGCCAGCGAGGGCATATTGTTCATCGGAGATCACCTGCAGCTATACGGTATGGACAGAAATGAAAAAATGATCGGTAGCTGGCAAACACAAACCCCATCCGTCGACATTGATATAACCAACGCGGGGATTATGGTGCTCAGCATAGGCAAGTTTGATCCCTCGGAGCGAAAGGATGGCGTATTTTTTCCTTTGACACTCAAGGGCAATCAACCCGCAGAAAATTATATAATTCCTGACCTTCAACGTCCCGTACAGTTTACCATTGGTGACCTGAATGGTGATAAACAGGACGATTTGGTCATCTGCAGCTTTGGCAATCACGAGGGGCAACTGGCCTGGTATGACCATTTTTCCCAAAGTAGCATCTCTGTTTTATCCTCACTTCCCGGAGCCAGAAAAGCTGAAATAGTTGATTTAAATAAGGACGGAAAGAATGACGTTGTAGCCCTGATCACACAGGCCTGGGAAAAGCTGGTGGTCTATTACAATACAGGTGATGACAAGTTTGAAGAAACTACATTAATTACGTTTCCGGCAGTTTATGGGTCTAGTTACTTTGAACTCACAGATTTTAACAATGATGGGCATCCGGATATATTGATCACAAATGGTGATAACTGGGACTATTCGAATGTGCCTAAACCTTACCATGGAGTGCGAATCTATCTCAACGACGGTGAGAATCACTTCTCAGAATCTTATTTTTTCCCGCTTTACGGTTGTAATGAAGCCAGGGCCATCGATTTTGACAAAGACGGGGATCTGGACATTGCCGCCATCGCCTTTTATAGCGATCAACCCACAGAAGGGTTTGTCTACCTGGAGAATGATGGCCAAATGAACTTCACAGCGCACTTCATCAATGAGACGGCCTGTGGTAAATGGCTTACCATGGATATTGGGGATTTCAACCAGGATGGTTACCAGGATATTTTCTTAGGATCCTATTTCCACAACGCTTCTGAACTAGTCAGGTTAATGTCGGCAGGCGTGGAGTCCTTCCCTGAAGTACTGCTTTTAACGTATAACAGATGATCGGAAATTCAGATTTTCCGATGTTCTGACATTCGGACGTTCCGATAGTCTGAATCATCGGAACATCCGAACATCGGAGTGTCACTATTAGATAGGCTCTACCCACAAATTTCTGAACTGTATCTTGGAACCCTCAGCCTGAAGTCCAATACTACCTTTGGTTACCGAACAGTTTATAGCAACATTTTGCAATAATCCATTCACCCGAAGCTCAATGGTATCTCCTTTGCAAGTGATGTCATAGCTATTCCACTCGCTTCCGGCTGGCTTTTCATTGGAAGGATGAAGTTTGGAAATTAAGGGCCTTACTTCAGGTGTAGAAGTACAGGTGCTGTCTTGAATTGTTGCAGTAAGTCCTACGCCACTTACGATAAAGTCACCTGCATTTTCATATTTCAACTGTCCCTGAAAGTGATTGGGTATAGCCGCATCCTCACCGGAAGTATGCAAATACACACCACTATTTGTTGGTTCTTCCGGATATCTCCATTCCACGTGAAGTCGATAGTTGGAATACTCCTTAATGGTTCTTAAATGGCCCATTGGCTTTCCAACAGTTTCTATCATGCCATCATTGACGTAAAAGAATTCCTCAGGTGTAATGCTATCATTCTCTATGTATATTTTCCACCCATCCAGGTTTTCACCATTGAAAAGTATTTCTCTTTGGGAAGTTTCCTGTGATTCGGAAGTGGATTTTTTATCAGATGAGCAAGAAGTAATAGCCAGGCTTAATACCAGGATCAAAAAAGGTAATTGTAATAATCTCATGTTTGGGATTAGGTTAAGTCATTTAAAAGAGAAATTTAGTAAATATAAACGGGATTCATATCTTTGGTAGCAACACCAAATTCAAAAACAACATCTACCCATGACCCAACCGAAACTTCTCAAAGTCCTCGCCTGGATAGTGATATTATCTGTGAGCGGGTGCAATCAGTCGTCAAATTCCTCTGGCCAGGAATCGTCTGACTGGATTTCTCTTTTTGACGGAAAAACCCTCAATGGCTGGGAACAAAAGAATGGAACGGCAACCTACGAAGTCATCGACGGAACCATTGTAGGTACCACTTCTGATGGAAGTCCCAATTCCTTCCTGTGTTCTAAAAAATCCTATGGCGACTTTGAGCTCACTTTTGAAGTGAAAGTGGATGCTGAATTGAACTCCGGAGTTCAGATTAGGTCAAAGACCAGGGAAGAATCTGCTGGGGAAGCCCAAAATCAGGCTGTTGGCCGTGTAATAGGGCCCCAGGTGGAAATCGCTTATGGAGATGACCAGGGAGGATTATCCGGATACATCTGGCGTGAGGCTACGGGTGATGGCTGGATGACTTCCAGGGAAGAACCCGTGAAACATCAATTTTTTAAGAAGGACGCCTGGAACTCCTATCGTATCCTGGCAAAAGGGGCAACCGTCACTACCTGGGTAAATGGTAATCAGGTGGAAAATGTAACTGATGCCGGGACATATAAAAAGTTTCCCAGTGGCTTTATCGGGCTGCAGGTACATGGCATCAAAGCCGGCACAGGACCCTACCAGGTAGCCTGGAGAAATATTAAAATAAGAGAACTTTGAATAACACATTAATGAGAAGAGCATTTTTTAGTTTCGTTTTTATTTCATTCATTCACTTTGGGGTACAGGCCCAGATAGACTGGCAAGACATTCAAACCCTGAAAGATCTCAACCAGTTTGATCCTGAACTTATTAAGAAGACACTTGATCAAGTCAACCTGGATTATCCTGGATTAGACGAAGTGAAAGCCACCTATTCAGCTGGTGATTATATTGCCGCGGCCAGAAGTCTGCTCAGCTATTACCGAGAAAATGGAAAGGCTGAAAACTATCGAAAAGACATCCCGGAAGCTACGATGAGGACAGTAGCTGAAGCTGATACCATTCTAAAAAATGTGTTCACCGTCCAGAATGTCAAAGGAACCGTGCCTTACCTGGAAGATGGCCATCGGGACTGGTATTATAAAGGGCCTAACAACGATCGGGAGTGGGCGTGGCTTTCCAACAGACATAGTCAGCTATCTCATGTGCTATCAGTGTACTATGATACGGGCAATCCAAAGTACATTGAATATATAGATCTGTTCTTAAAAGACTTCATTCTGGCGAGTATGCCATATCCTGCCGTCAAAGGATCTCCGTCTATTTGGAGAGGTCTGGAAGTTGCTGCCAGAGTCAAGGTATGGACCAGGCTTTTCTACGGCCTTATCAACAATCCCGGATTGTCAGAAGCTTCCAAATTTTTGATACTGAGCAGTATCCCGGATCATGCCCATTACAACAGGAACTTTCACAGCCAAAACAACTGGCTCACCATGGAAATCTCCGCTTTAGCAACTGCGGCAGCTTACTTTCCTGAATATAAAAGATCTTCCGAGGACATGGATTATGCGGTTGAAACAATGGTGGAGAGCATGAAAGAGCAGGTGTATTCTGATGGTGTGCAAACAGAACTCACCTCACACTACCACAATGTGGCTTTATTCAATTTTGAGTTGTTCCAGCAGCTGTGTGAAGTAGCTGACAAAAAACTCCCAGACTTTTACATTCAGACCATGGAAGATATGTATAGCTACATTGCACATGTTGTCCGGCCCGATGGATTTCGAATACTCAATAATGATGGGGATAGGGGATCTGATGTGGGGTATATCACAAGAGGTGCTGAAAAATTTGATAAGCCCGAATGGACCTACATTATTACCAATGGGGCAGAAGGGGTGAAACCCGAGGATGGACCCAGCTATTTCTATCCCTGGGCCGGTCATCTGGTATCCAGGAGTGGATTTGATAAAGATGCCCATTGGTCATTCTTCGATATTGGACCCTATGGCAGTAGTCATCAGCACAGAGACAAACTGCATATATCCATTGCCGCTTATGGCAGAGACCTTTTGGTAGATGCCGGACGGTTTGCGTATACGGGAGCCGTTGCTGAAAAGTATCTTCCTTATGCACGATATAGTTTTGGCCACAATCTCATTCTGATGGATGGGCAAAGTCAGGATGCAGGACCTAAACTGGCTGAAGAACCGGTCAAAGAAAACCATTTCAGGATCACGGAAGACTTTGATTATGGCTCACATCATTTTGACCGATATATTGACATAGATGGAATGGCGAGTCATACCAGGTCTATGGTATATGTGAGAGGAAAATTCTGGGTTGTTGTAGATCGGGTGGAAACTGACAGAAAAAGGGAAGTTACCACCATGTGGCATTGGCACCCAGACTGCGAAGTCATTCAGGATGGACTAATCACCAAAACCAACAATGATCGTGGCAACCTGGCGGTGATACCCATTGGTAAGCAGAAATATGAGATCAGTCAGGTGAAAGGACAGGAAGAGCCATTACAGGGGTGGTACAGCCCGGAGTACAACATTTACGGACCCAATGTGGCCAGTCTCTACAAGACAAATGTGAAGAAAGGCACGAATATGGCCTGGCTGCTATTGCCAGCGGAAGGAAAAATACCTGCTGCAAACGCAAAGGTTATCGCTGAGGATGAATCAAACATGGTACTTACTGTTGATTTAAATGGCGAACAATATACTATTACGGTCCCATTTGAGAACAGTGGGGAAGCCAGTGTGAAGATGCCATAAGGATGCCGGAAAAAACTGCAGGTAAAATAGAAGATAATTGGTTCTCATTCGTCATGTGAAAAAAAGCAGTATGAAGGTTGTAATCACAGGTGGTTCAGGAATGGTTGGTAGGGGAGTTCTTCTGGAATGCCTTGATCATGAAAAAATAAGTGAAGTCATTAGCATTGGCCGTTCTGAGATTGATATTTCGCATCCCAAACTCAGCCAGATTGTGCACAAGGATTTTTCAAATTACAGCTCGATCCAGGATCAGTTGAAAAATGTTGATGCTGCCTACTTAAACATGGGCATCAGTGCTGTTGGGTTAAGTGAAGCACAATACAAGGAAATCACCTATGATTATACGCTGGCACTGGCGAAACAACTGCTGGAGCTGAATCCCAATATGACCTGTACTTATGTTTCGGGTGTTGGGACAGATTCTACTGAAAAAGGCCGAACCATGTGGGCGCGGGTAAAGGGTAAGACTGAAAATGACCTGTTAAAACTCGGGTTTAAACAGGCTTTCATGTTTAGACCCGGAACGATTATTCCTTTGAGAGGGATCAAATCAAAGACTAACCTTTATCAATTCTTTTATGATTACTTCCTGTGGCTGATCAAATTCTTTAAACTGATTTTCCCAAAATGGATTGTGAATACCACCCAGATTGGGCTGGCCATGATCAATGTCACTTTAAGAGGATATGATAAAAAGATCCTGGCGCCGTCTGACATTCTGAAAGCTTCTAAATAGCACTACTGAAAAAATTTCCTCGGCGGTACCATAAAGATAGATACCCTGGTGAACATGGCATCTCTTGGGTTGATGTGAATGAGGGCATCTCTTCCGCGATCTCCTGGTTGGGCCAGGTAATAACTCACGTTTTTGTTGTATCCGATATCAGCTCCAAACCACAACCAGTCATGAATTTCACGTTCCCAACTCAATGAAAACTGCACATCCGCTTTTCTTAAGGTAAGATCACCCTGGTTGTCTTCCAGCGCATTGGTGAGGTTGTATCGCCATCCCGAAAGCTGTGCTTTGGCAATGATATAATTTGATGGGTTAATTCGATATCGCATTGCTGCATACTTGGGAAGCATTAGGTCTATCGTCCATTTATTGTGAAAGTCATGCTGATAAATAAAAATAGGGTAGACGTTCGTCACTCCCAGGTTTCTGCCCAACATTAATCCACCGCCAATTTCCGTTGTTGAAGATTTTTGCCAGGTCTGAAAAGCACTGATGAAATATTTGCTGCTGTTTTTGTTCCATACCCAAACATCACTCTTGAGCTCAGCACCGGCTGCAATTTTTAGTTCGCTGCCATTCTGTAAGTCCTGCTTATAGAGGCCTCTTATTCCGGCGCTGGTGTATTTGGTGGAATTCAGGTGCAGGTAAAAATCGTAATCTGTGGGGTGTTCCTCCAGATCCAGTAAAAAACGTTGTTGATAGTACTTCAGCTGGATGGCAAACATTTTGTCATCACGTATAAGTAGAGGAATGCCTAGCTTGGCCTTATACAGCCGATCCCTTTCTATTTCATTGGAAGCATTGCCATATTCCGATGAGGTGGAATTGGTCCCATAATCCATCAACGTCTCGGCGCTAAACTCTGCAATTTTTGGCCGGTATTCCGCTGTTGGTCCTGTTATCTGAGCAAAAACAGGAACTGTCAGCAGGGAAATCAAAATAGCCGTTAAAAGACGATACAAGTTGGCGTTTGTTTTATTTAGACCAGTAAATTTGACGTTATTCCAGAACGACTGGCTAAACAAAGATAACAAAAACCGAACCAGTTATTGTTTAAACTTATCTTTCAACTATTGCATACATTTAAAATATGGAAAACAGGCTAGCAACATATTTCATCATATTAACGATTGGATCATCATTTCCTGCATATACGCAATCATTATTGCCCTACCGGTCCATACCCGATCCTCCATCCGTTTATACACCTGCCACAACAGTAGCCCGGATGGTCGATGGCCTGGGATTCAGATATTATTGGGCGACCGAGGGTTTGAGTGAAGCTGACTTATCATTTAAACCCAGTGAGGGAGCAAGGACTACGGATGAAACCTTGACGCATATATTGAGTCTTTGTATCTATGCTTCTTCCATTGTAAGAGACGTAAAGGGGGAACGCATGAAGCTTGAAGAACTTGGTTATGAAGAAAAACGAAAGCTTACATTGGAATCATTGGAATCAGCCAGCAATTATCTGAAATCCAATCCTGACCTGAACCTGGATTCCATCAGTATTCAGGCTGGGAAAAAAGCGTTTCCATTCTGGTACCTCATCAATGGGCATCTCTCCGATGCACTTTGGCATGTAGGACAAGTGGTTTCATTCCGAAGGACTAGTGGAAATCCTATTAACACTAAGGTGAGTGTGTTTGTGGGAAAATTAGTAGAGTAGATCCAGCGAATATTCGATCTAAAGATGGCAACTACGCTTAATCAAAATAGGGATGAACCCAGTGAAATAAACGCCTGAAGAGTTGGATTTATTGACTAAAAGCGAAACCTTTCGTAACTATAATGAACTAAACAATTGACACAAAAAGTGTTGTATTTGATGATATGGATCAGAGGATTCTGATTGTTGAAGATGATGGTTCAATTAGAGAAACTCTAGCTGACTTAATTGAAACCCTGGGATACCGGTATTCCACAGCAATTGATGGGGTAGAGGGCCTTACTATGGTAAAAAATCACAGGCCATCATTGATCATATCCGACATCATGATGCCCAGGATGGATGGAATAGAAATGCTCAAATTGATTAAGGCCGACCCTAACTTATGTACCATCCCTGTTATCCTTTTAACGGCAAAGGTTGAGCCTGAAAGTCGCTTACAAGGATACGAAAATGGGGCAGATGCCTATGTTACCAAACCCTTCAACCTCACAGAGTTATCCTATCAGATTAATAATTTGCTTACACTCAAGGAGAATCTCATCAGGGAAATCATTGAAGTGGATAAAGAGACCGATCCGGAATGGGGCTTCATTTTAAAACTGCACGAAGTGTTGGAGAAAAACATTGATCGTGCTACGCTTGATAAAATTGCCGATGCTTTGGAAATGTCCAAATCGGGCTTGCAGAAGAAACTCAAAAAATATACGAGTGCACCTTTTCAGGATTATGTCAGGGGCTTTAAGCTTTCTAAAGCCAGATCCCTACTGAAATCCGGCAAAGCCAATGTAAGTGAGGCTGCATATAAATCCGGATTCAGGTCCATTTCCCATTTTACCCGCAGTTTCAAAGAGGAGTTTGGGTATCCACCATCAAAACTGATTGCCTAGAGAGGTAATTAATTGTCTCCTCAGGTAAACTTTTTTGAGATGTAAACCGCATTTATTTTTCTTGTGGAGAATTAAATTTCTCTAAGATGGATCAGTTTGGTCTTTACAATACCGCATACGCAATCATAAACATTAAGAAACAGGAATATATTTGGTCGGAGGAGCTCTATGAGCATCTGGGCTATCAGCCTGGTGAAGTGGAGCCTGGTCGCGATACTTTCTATTCACAAATTCATCCCGATGATGTATCAGGAATTCTGGTAAATCATAGCAATTTTATGCAGGGCAAGCCATACTCAAATCCATTTACCTGCAGGATATTAAATACAAATAATGAGTACAGAAAGTGCCTGGTATATGCTGAAATACAAAAGTCGAAAGAGGGAGATGATATTTTCTTCGTTAAGGTTTTCGATGACGAAAGCTTAAGTAAAAACATCACCGTTTATCAGGATGCGCTGGAGCAGATCAGGCAAGATTCTCCGGAATCCATGTCTTTTAACATCGAGCGTGATATACGTGTAATTGACAAAGTCACTCAGTTTGCCAATATTGGATGGTGGGAGCACAATAAAACCAATGACAAGTTGCTGGCTTCATCCAACATGTACAAGTTGTTTGATCTGGATCAGGACCAGGAGATTAATATCAACGATATCTATGAAAAAATACCTGATGAATACAATTCAAAGATACTGGAGGCTATTTCAAGGCAGGACAATGTTTTCAGTGATGAAATCAAGGTGGTATTTGGTTCAGGTAAAACGAAGTGGGTCCACGTCAAGATTGAATTTACCTGGCTTGATGGCCTACTAGTAAAGTCATTTGGTGTGGCTCAGGATGTGACCCGGCAAAAGCAGACAGAACAACACCTGATCCGTGTACAGGAGCTGGCGCAGGTAGGCTGGTATGAAGTGGATTACCAGAATATGGAAGATTCAAGGGCCTCAGATGAATTTATGAAGATCCATAATTATAGGCCGGATGAGCCCAATAATAAACCAGAAATTGAGACATTCCTTAGTAAGATACATCCCGATGACAGGGATAACATTACCTATTTGAAGCACATAGATGATCCTGATTTCACCCAGTGGGCTGATGAAGAATACCGGGTGCAGGATAAAGATGGTCACATTAAGTACGTTCAGGCATACGGAGAAATTGTGCGCGATAAAAATGGAAACCCGATAAAAGCCATTGGGGTCACTGTTGATGTGACGAAACTCAAATTATCTGAGCTTCACCTGCAACGTGTTCAGAGTCTTTCCAAGGTGGGCTGGTATGAGGTCGATTTTGTCACCCCTGAAAATTCAAAAATTTCAGAAGAGTACAAAAAAATTCACAGCTTTATAGAAGGTGATCCTTTTGATCCGGAGAATTATCAAAAACATGTTCATCCCGATGACCTATACCTGATTGATCGTTTCAATCATCCGGAGTCATTAGAAGACTGGTCTTTTTTGCGGTTCCGAATGATTGATAAGTATGGTACTTTTCATTATTTTGAAAGTCATGGTGAAGTCATGCGGTCACCAGAAGGTGATCCGATAGGGTATCTTGGTATCATTCAAAATCAAACAGAAAGTGTTCGACTGGAGATGCGTCTAGCCGAGGCGCAAAGACAAGCCAAAGTAGCCTGGTTTGAAATTGATACGGTGAACCCTTTAAATAATGTCTACTCCGATGAGTTTCTCAAGATGCACGGTAACCCCAGCTTTGAATTAATCTCCGATGGAGAAAAATATATGTCATTGGTTCATCCGGATGATCATGAAAATTTTGCTCAATTCTTACAATCAGATTTTGAAAAAATAGATCATTTTAAGATTGAATACCGGGTGAAGAATGATGAGGGGGAATATCGAAATCTCCGATCTGTTGCACGGTTGATCGAGGCAAACAAAGGATTCTCCAGAAGGATCATTGGGACCATTCAGGATATTACAGAGCTCAAAGAAACAGAAAAAAAGCTGAAACTGGCACAAAAGATTTCCAGAACTGGCTGGTATGAGTATGACTTAAGAAACTTTGAAAACAGTCGATTCTCAGAAGAATGGCTCCAGATGCACGGTTATTCAGGTTTTCCTCAAAGTGAGCAGGAATACATAGCTAAGGTTTACCCCAAAGAAAGAAAACAGATTCCTGATTCACGAACATTCATCAAAAGTATGCCCAATGGCTGGGAGAATCTGGAATTCAGGATCAAAGTAGATAACGGCGAAACGCGGTTTATCAGCAATACCTCACAGATCGTTTATGATGGGGAGGAACCTGTCAAAGTTTTCGGTGTAACCCGCGATGTAACAGATATGCGGGAAGCGCAAAAAGAGCTTTTCCAAAGTGAGCGGCGATACCGGCTGTTGTCAGAGACCAGTCGGGACATTATTCTTTTACTGGATGGTAAACCAGGGGAAACCACGATTTCGTACATTTCTGATTCTGTAAAACCTGTTCTGGGCTATGATAAGGAAGAACTCATTGGAATCAGGGGGCTGGACTTATTTCATCAAGAAGATTTGAAAGCGTATATGCAAGACATCAAACCGCTTCTTGAAAAAGGGGAGGTTGTCAAAATGGAGTTTCGTGTAAGAAAGAAGTCAGGGGAATATTTGTGGACAGAGGCCCTGGTAAGTCCATTTATTGAAGGTTCTGAAAAAAAATTAAGGCTTTCGGTAAGGGATATTTCTGATAGAAAAGCGGTAGAAGAAGAGTTGGTCAGGTCAAACAATGACCTCACAGCACTCATTAAAGCTACTGAAAACCTGGTTTTTATTATTGATGAGCAGCGTATAATTGAAGGCTTTATTGCACAAAAGGAAAAAATGGAAATCCCGGTCAGTAAGATAAAGGGTAGCTATATCACAGAATTTTGGACTGGCGATATTGGAAATGGGATTGTCAATATCATAGAAACAGCTTTCACAGAAAAGAAATCTTATGAATATGAATATCAGGAAGGGTCAGCGTGGAACAGAGCACGCGCACACCATTATTCCGGGTATGATGGCCAATCACGGGTGTGTGTCGTGATTGAAATTATTACGTTGCAGAAGAAGGCTGAGGAAGAATTAAAGAAGTCGGCAAGCATGGCTAAAGAGCTGTCCAGGATGCGTACCAATTTCGTATCCATGGCTTCTCATCAGTTCCGTACTCCTCTTACGGTGATCAAGTCCAATATGCAGCTCATGGAAGCTGCAAAGGTTGATCACCCTATCGCAAAAAAAGTATCTGCAAGGCTTACGAACGAGGTCGACCGACTGGTGGCACTGGTTGAAGATATGTTATTGATCGGCAAGGTTCAGTCAGGACATATGGAAGCAAAACTGGAACAAGTTGATCTGGTGGATTTAGTGAAGGATATTGCCAGAGATGTAAATGAAACACAATCTGATGGAAGAAAATTAATCCCGTCCATCCACGGGAAACCTCAACTGGTAAAAGGGGATCCCTCATTGCTCCGTCATGCTATACTCAACCTGGCCACAAATGCGTTTAAATATTCACAAGGTCAACCGACTCCACAGGTGAACGTGTGGTTTAATGATACCATCAAAATTGATGTTCAGGACTTTGGTATCGGTATTAAGGAAGAGGACCAGGCAAGGATATTCAAAGATTTTTATCGGGCGGAAAACGCCAGGGAGTTCAATGGGACCGGCCTTGGATTGTCTGTAACCCGTGAGTTTCTCAAATTGAATAATTGTGATATTCACCTGAAGAGTGAGATTGGGAATGGGTCCACTTTTTCAATAACCTTTAACCCAGTCAATTGATGGAAGAAGCTGGCCATAAAACCATTCTAATCGTAGATGATGAGCTGAATATCAGGGAAACATTACAGGACCTTTTAGAGATCCATGGTTACAATACTTTGGTGGCTCCTGATGGTGAAGCGGCGATGTTTATGGCTGTACGGGAACTGCCAGATCTGATTATTAGTGATGTAATGATGCCTAAAATGGATGGGTATGAACTGCTTGAAGTCATCCGTTCCTATAAGAAAACCAGATACATACCGTTTCTGATGCTTACTGCCAAATCAGAAAGTGAGTTTATGAGAAAAGGCATGTCCAAAGGAGCCGATGATTACATCGTCAAGCCTTTTGAACAATCCGACCTGCTCGCCAGTGTCCAATATAGACTAGCGCATCACAAAGCGCTTGTAGAGGAAACCAAACACAAGGAACTCAAACGCATTAAAATGGATCTGCATGATAACCTGCAGCAAACCTTGCTTGGTTCTAAAATCATGGCCAAAAAGATCAAAAGTCAGGTGGATGATCAGGATAACCTGCAAAAAGACATCAAATCGCTCATTAACAGCCTGGATCTTTCATTTATTCATCTCAGGAATTTGCTGGATGGAAATCCAACAGAGCGACTTGAAATACTAGGTTTTCGTGAAACCCTGGCACAGCTGGTCAATAGCTTCAAGAGCTATTCGAATATGGAGGTCGATTTTGAAGATGGCTGGGATATTGAAATACCCGTACCGGTCGCAGAACAGATCATTCCGGCTTTATCAGAAATATTATCCAATATTATTAAGCATTCGCAGGCTACAAAAATTAGCTTTATGCTTTCTCAACAAAGCAATAAATACATCATTGTAATAACAGACAATGGGGTAGGAATGGATTTAAAAGTTCATCAGAAATCACGTGGCTTGTCAAACATCAAAGATCGATTAAACCATGTGGGATCTTACGTTCTTGAATCTGAGCCTGAAAATGGCACCCGATATGCAATTACTGTAGATGTTTAACTACTCAACCAAAACTATACCCGGGCGCAACCAGTCGACTCCACTCCGGATGTTTTTTAATGTATTGAGCAACATACGGGCATAAAGGCACCAGTTGTCTGCCTGATTTCTCCACTTCTGCAAGTGTGGCTTTCACGAGTGCCGAGGCAATCCCTTTTCCTTCTAGGTCCTTCGGTACTTCCGTGTGGGTTAGGTAGATCTTGTCATCTTTAGTAAGGATATATTCCACCCGGGGAATCATGCCGTCAATATGAAACTCATACCTTTTCTGTTCCTCGTTGTTGATCAGCTGATGGTTTTCCAATTGATTCAGTTCAAATTAAGAAACCGAAGTTATAAAAATATCATATATCTATCCTTTCAGTTTCTCATCAAAAAATTCAATGGTGCGTTTCCAGGCCAGGGCAGCAGCTTCTTTGTCAAATCTTCCGGTAGTATCATTGTGAAAGCCATGATTGGTATTTGGGTAGACATGGGCTTTATATTCTTTGTTATGGGCTTTTAAGGCCTTTTCATAATCCGGCCAACCGGCATTGACCCGGGTATCCAGTTCTGCATATTGTAAAAGGAGGGGAGCTTGTATTTTGGGAACATCCCCGGCATCAGGTTGGCCACCATAAAATGGAACTGCTGCAGCCAGGTCGGGAAGGTTCACGGCCATCATGTTGGAGATCCATCCACCAAAACAAAACCCTACAACACCTACCTTGCCCGTACAATCAGGGTGATCTCTCAAGTATTCGAAAGCAGCCATGAAATCCTGAAGCATCTCATTGCGGTCCCTTTGCCGCTGAAGCTCTCTGCCATCATCGTCATTGCCCGGATAACCCCCAAGCGGTGACAGGGCATCTGGGGCAATGGATAGATATCCTGCCAGTGCAGCCCGTCTTCCAACATCAGCAATGTGGGGATTAAGTCCTCGATTTTCATGAACTACTACCACACCGGGCAGTTTGCCTTTGGATTCCTTAAGTCTCGATACCTGGGCATCAATGCTACCACCTCCTTTGGGGGAATCATAGCTGATGCTGCCGGTGATCAATCTTGGATCATCAGCCTTTACCTGGATGTTGTCCTGGTAGTTGGGCATTACGAAACTCATCAGTGCTGGCAGGGTAATGCCGCCAACGGCATACGTGGATAGTCTATCCATAAAAAGGCGCCTATCTATCCGGTTATGGGCATAGTCATCATACAGGTCAAAAACTTCCTGGCTGATGTCTTCTTTCTTAAGATTCTTCATGAGATTGTTGGGTTGTTACGGGTGTACAAGTAATTTAAGCATATCTCATGATAAACCGAAGATGACCAGTTGTAAATCAGGCCAGTGAAACTTTCCTCTTTCTTCTGTAATTCATGATCCTGATACTAAGTATTCCTATGACTGCGGGTAGTGTCCAGGGGATCAATTGCCATTCATTGGTCAAAATATTGGCTAGTAAACGACTGCCTCCAAAGGCAAAGAATGCCGTGTAAGCTGCAATTCCGGTAGTGATCATCCCTGAGTAATGAACTTTGTACCAATCTGGTTGTGAAGATTTCATCTCTCTTACACGCAACAATTCCCTGATGTCCAATACGGCAAGACTTCCAAAGATGATCATTAAATATTTAGCGCTGGTTTCTACATAAAATAATCCATAGATCAGTAAAGATCCTCCCAGAAGTACAATGGCAATATGGAGGATCAAATACGTTAGCAGGAAAGTGCCTGTGTGAGTCTTTTTTGATTTCATAATGCCAATGGCATACCATAGCGGATTGGCGGTGACCAGACTTAAAAAGCCCAACAAGAAGGCTATGTTGTATCTTCCGATCGCAAAGTTCTTAACACTCAATAAAAAGGCAGTAATCACAACAGCCCACATACAATAGACATACCATTTTCCTATGGCGGTATGCAATCCTTTTCGCTTCTGTGCAAACACAGGTATCCAAAACATGATGAGGCTTACAGTACCTGCAATCACATGAATGTAGAATAATATATCAATCAGTTGTTCCATTTGTTTTGCTTTTTGCCCAAGATTAGGGGATCAACCAAAGCAAATCAATTCATAGGGGCAGACAGCAAGGAATAGGGATGACTGACAAGGTTTTTGCTATCAATGATTCTTCAATTCAGGTGGCTTATTGCCGATTTTAAGTCATTGATGTAACTTCTTGAGACGGGTATGGATATTTCACCATCCTTCAATTTTAGCACCAGACCCTGAGCATTTCCGCTGACTTTGTCAACCTTGCGGAGATTTGTAATAAACGATCGATGACACCTGAAAAATATATCTGAAGGCAGGTTGGCCTGGATGGCTGAAAGGGTGTTTCGGATCAAAGATGTCTTGATGGTGTCGTCTGCTTTGTGACGTATGGCTACATAATTATCCTGCGCCTCAAATGCATATATATCATCCATTTCACAAGAGAAATCCTCCGCATATTGGGAGGGGATAAAAATTAGTTTCTTGTCTGGATGCTGGCTCCCAGGCTCCGATAGCTGTATTTCACCTGCTTGTCTGGCATATCTGCTTGTGTTGCTGTAATAGATGATCAGTCCACTCACCAGTATGGGAAAAAATCCGATGGCAGCCGTTTTTATAAACAAATTGGAAAAGGCTTTCCAGCTAAAAACCAATTGGCCTTCAGTGATGATCCAAAAGAGCAGGAAATTATAGAGGGTAATGACAACAATGAGTCCAAAAATGAACACCAACCACTTGCCGAAAGTAAAAGATGGAGCATCTTGCCTGATCTTAAGCACAAACGTGATAAACAGGTAGTATGTGAAACTTGCTATGAAGGTCGTCAACCCAAACCAGGTGGCCAGTAATACCATATTGCCAGGGTATTGACTCATGCCAAAAGGTTGAAAAAAGTATAGAAACAAACCAACGAACAGCCCGATGAGTAAGTTGGTGCGTACTTCCTGACCTATGTCACAGTTTCCGGGGAATGGGCTGGACAAAACATCAATGATTTTTTTTGGTGTGGTAATAAGGTCCAAGACAATACTTAATGAATGTATAGCTAATTTAACTGCTGGATGTTTTATTCCTTTATTGATTGATTCAAAACTTGAGATTTAATTCCATTATCTGAATTCAAATTATCCCACGTATGAAAGCATTTAAGTTCCTATTGCTCATTGGTATTTGCCTCCCTAATGTCCTG
The DNA here is from genome assembly GCA_965228595.1 of Cyclobacteriaceae bacterium. Classification (GTDB taxonomy): domain Bacteria; phylum Bacteroidota; class Bacteroidia; order Cytophagales; family Cyclobacteriaceae; genus UBA7330. The sequence goes on from OZ245828.1 coordinate 5,232,860, forward strand.
AAGAGTCAGGATTCTTCTACCTTCCGTTCCAAATACTATCAGCTGGTAGAGGGATCAGAAAACTCCGGTCGCTATCAGGTCATGTTGGGATCAGACATTGATACTACCTGGTATCGATGGGATCACAGGGGTTATTCATTTGGATTCGATAAACGGAAAACCCCTATGTATACCCATATTGATGGTATTATCAGCACATCATACATGGTACAGGTGAGGGGAAATACAGAAGAAAGAAATAGAAAGCGATGGGGGTATCATGTCTTTGAGGGCTACGCACAAGATGACAAATCAAGAATTACACTACTTGTCAATAAGCATGAAGAAGAAGGGAAGCCGTTGCGGAAATGTATTACTATGGCACTGTTTATAACCATTCACCCCAGGCTTACAACTGGCTGAGGATAGGTTCTGATGTGAGACAACACTCTTATCTTTTTAGTCGTGACAAAGCCATATTTTATGGATCATTGACTTTAACGAATGCGTTGACATTGGGAAGAATAGGAAAGGAGGACCTGGTGAAAACAGAACCAGCCGAGGATCATGAGAAAGCAGCTGAAGAAAGTGCCAAATATGTGAATTACGAATCGCTGAAGAACAGCGAAGACGGCACCATCTTTTATGACAAGGACAATGACATCGTGGTGATAAAAATAAAAGGGGAGTGGCGCCAATTGGAAACCAAACCCCTTCCGAAAAAAGTCAAATATGATTTTTGATGCTTAAGGCCAGTATTGAGCGAGTTTCCTTCTTAGGAAAGCCACACTTCGTTCCAGCTGGTCCATGCCATCTACGCCATCTTCGATGCTGATCCAGCTGTCGAAACCTACTCTTTTGAGTTCGGTGAAGATGGCATCATAGTCATTCAGGCCTTTACCTATTTCGCCGTGTGCCAATCGCTTGGCATAACCTTGTGAACCACCTTCTTCTTTGCGAAGATCTTCGATGGTCCCTTCTTTCAGGTATCTGTCACTGGCATGCATGGTCACTACTCTGTCTGAAACTTTGTAGAGCAGCTCCAACGGATCTTCCCCTGCGATATAGGTATTGCTGGGATCGTAGTTTACACCAAAATAAGGGTGATGGATCTTGTCTACCAGCTTGCTGAAAATATCCATTTTCTGGGCAAACTCCGGGTATTCCCAAAAGTCGTCTTTGTAATGGTTTTCAATGATCAGTGTAACGCCAAGTTTTTCCGCGTAGGGAAGACACTCCTCTATGCTTGAGGCAGCCAGGTCGATCCCTTCATCGATGGTGAGTTCCGGTCTTCGCTGTCCGGAAAGCACCCTGCAGTAGGATCCGCCCAAAGCATAGGTCATGTCGATCCAGAACTTCTGTTTTTCGATTTCCTTCTTTCTAAACGCTGCATCCGGATGCGTAAAATCCGGTGAACAACACATCATAGGGATTTCCTTTCCGGCATCTTCTACTTGTTTTCTGAATTCCGGCCAGTTTTTTTCATCCTGCATTTCGATGAAACCGGCATACCATTCCAGCCCTTCTATGTCCAGGGCGGTGGCTAGCTTGATCCATTCAGATAGTTTCATGGATCCATCTTTACAAAGGGCTTGCATAAAAGCTTTTGGGAAAGCTGCGAGCTTCGGCATATCAAATAGGTTTTAGTACACTTTTAACAACTTGTTTATCATGCATCTGGGTAAATGCAGTGTGCCACTCGGAAATGGGCCATACACCACCAATGATAGGCTGTACGTCCAGCTGTCCTGAGGCTAACAGTGCGATCACGCGCTCCCAAATCGGCCAGTTGTGGCTAAATGATCCCTGAAGGGTGACATTCTTCTGAACCAAAGGATCCAATGAGAAGTCCAGGGGCTTGGGTCCCCAGCCAACCTTGGTAATGTGGCCGTTTGGTCTTACCAACTGAAGAGCAGACTTTAGCGTGGCACTGATACCTGCTGTATCAATGACCACATCCGCACCCATGCCGTCACGCCATTTGGCCCATTCGGTAGCATCACCCACGATAGGCTCGCATCCATAGGCATCCCTGGCAATATCCAGTCTTTTCTGATCGGATTCCAAACCTGTCACTGCTACTTCGGCCCCACACAGACGTGCCATCGCGGCACAAAGCAAGCCGATCGTTCCCGGGCCAATAACGATGACCCGGTCGCCAGGTTTGATATTGCTGTTGTTAACCACGCCATTGTAGGCCACACACGATGGTTCGGTAAGGCATGCCTGCTCAAAAGCAAGATTTTCGGGAACCTTGTGCAGACACCTGGCAGGTACACGCACATATTTAGTCATGGCACCATTCACGCCATAACCAAATCCCTTACGGGTAGGATCGAGGTTGTAAAGTCCAATCTTAGACATGGGGTTGTTTTGGTCAATGACGGCGGCGGTTTCACTCACCACACGGTCTCCCACATTCCAACCAACAACCCGGTCACCTTTTTCGGCAATGGTTCCGCCAAATTCATGACCCAACACTACCGGATAATTCACAGGCCAGCTGTGGGAGGAGGTCCACTGATGAAGGTCGCTACCGCAAACCCCTACATTGGCTACTTCTAACAATACATCTTCATCCCCGATGCTGGGTTTTTCTATTTCTCTTAGGTCAACAGATCCCTTCTCAGGGGCATAGTTGACAACTGCTGAAATACTCATTCTTTTTTGTGTTTATATGATTTCTTATTTACCTACCGGCACGTCGTCGTAGGAGTGGATTTTTTCGCAGATCAGTCGAAGTGATGCCTCCAGGTTACCATCTGCCGTTTTAAAAGCATCCGCATCAACCGTTAATGGAGCACCAAGCACTACAAGGGGAGCACCGTACTCCGGACACTGGATGGCTTGCTCCAGGCTCAGTCCACCTACTGCCTGCACAGGGACATTCACAGCAGCTACAATTTCTTTTAGCTCGTCTAGCGGACTGGGCATTCTCTTACCTGCAGCAGCAATTCCCCGTCGCTCATCATATCCAATGTGGTGTATGATATATCCACATCCCAGGTCTTCCAGGCGTTTGGCACCATCGATCATATTGGGATAAGCCAGGTTGTCACCCATCACACTACCCCCAAAATCTTTACCTGCCTGAACCACGCATTTGATGGTCTCTTCATGTGCCTGTGCCATCACCACTACGTGAGTGGCACCTGCTTTGAACATCATTTCTGCTTCCAGGTAACCACCATCCATGGTTTTAAGGTCAGCTACAATGGGAACATCTGGAAATGCTTCTCTTAGTCTGCGCACACCGTGCAGGCCTTCCGCAAGGATCATCGGGGTACCAGCTTCTAACCAGTCTACACCAGCACGCATGGCCATGTGAGCGGTTTCCAATGCTTCGTCCATATCAATAATATCCAGCGATATCTGTACAATAGGTTTCATTTGGTAAGGGTATATGTTTTGAAAATAAAGTGGTGAAAGTAAGGAAAATAATAGGAGTTTAAGAACCTGAAAAGGGAAAATTGAGCGCCTGTCAATTATAGAATTTCAGAATAGTCCTATGGACGAAAAATGTCGTATTACAAAGTTACAGGATTCGTTACTTAACGTGTGATCTTATTCAATCTATTATAAGTGATTTATTTCTTACGGGAATTCATGTGGTTGCTGAAGTCACCCAGTCGATCAGTATTGATCAAGCCAACACCCATTGACAATAAGAAATCCCATGCTTCAGGTGTATCCGGTGCAGCCCACAGCCGAACGATCTTTCCCTGATCACTTGCTTTATTGATCATTTCCTTTAGTTTTTTCCGCTCCTTTCGGTCTATTTTTCCTGTGCCATCCCAGGTAAGGTGATTATTGTAGTTATCGCTAATTACAGGCATCACAGCAAAAGAATACCCCTTTTCCAGGTCAGCAGGTCTGCCATCCAGACCAGCCAATTTCTCCCGGTCCTGTAGAAGCTGGGTAATGGGACGATTCCCACTGATAAATACTTTAACCGGTTTTTCAGGCTGGTCATTTCCACTTTCATCAACAATAGACAGAATGGACTCATATTTATTTAATACCTCTTTCAGCTTTACATATGTTTGGACTGCATCTGTCTTGAAATCTATCATGAGGTAGAAAAATTCATTGTAATCCGGATAGACCCTTCCGTTGTTCTGCTGTATCCTTTGCTGTAAAGGGATCAGGTATAGTTCCTCAAGGGTTGGGGTGTAACTCCAGTTTTCTGGTGCATCGTGCACCACATATAATTCATTATGTGCCAGGTGGACATCAGCTTCCACAGAAGTAAATCCATGAGACAGGGCCTCAAACAAGGGCTTGTCATGTTCATAGTCATTGTGAGCATGCGCCTGGGGAATGGGGTTCTGAGCAACTAATCCAAGTGGTAGTAGCAGTAAGAGGTATTTGAAAAGGTGCATTTTTTGGTTCATCATGTTGTTAAAGACCGGAACTTAACAAAAACCAAACAGCTTTGCAATGTTACGATTTTAAGATTTGTTAACAGAAAAATCCAATATTTTAATACTTAATTGATATATTATTCACAACACTGTGCCAAATTTGCCGTTGAGAAATAAAGTTGCCTTTCCTGATGAATAATTGGACAAAATAATCGGATGGGAATAGTATTTAATGATACGTAAACCGTAGTATTAAAATAACAGCCGAAATGGACAGGCATACTTTTTATTGTTTACAAAGGATTATATAGAACGGACAAAAATGAGAAGACAAGTCAAAAACGAAACGGACATTTTAAAGAAAGCAACCGACCTTATTTCAGAGGAATTTGGGGTTGAGAAAAATGCACTGAAACTTTCATTTAAGCAGAAGAACGGTATTTTCTATACTTTTGAATTTACTTCAAAGGAGAAAGCATATATGGAAATGCATAAGCCATCATATCATGTCACCATGAATGTGGCAGGCATCCCGATGGATATATACAGGAATTAGAGAAATATTTATAACCGTATATAAGGCTGTCTAAAAACATGATTTGTATTTGGACAGCCTTTTTTATTTTATAATTTATATAGAGGGATTAAACCGCACGGAAGAAACTTCCGCGCTAAGGGAATTAAAGCATTAGGAATCACGTATAAAAATAGGCTTTCAGGTTTCCTTTTTGAACAACCTGTTTCTACTGATCTGGCGCTTTAAGCTCAAGGTGTTCGCAAAACAGATTCATGTTATCAACAAAATCTTCCAGGTTGATCATACTTGTTTCTCTGTCAAGCCAGTAGCCTTCAGTATTGAGCATAGCTATTGCTCGTTGTACTGACTTCATCATGTTGTCAATTTTTGCACGCCTGTCTATGTCAGATAATACTTGAGATTCCGGTTGCTTCTTTGAAGCAAGTACTTGCTGGCAATAGCCTATCTTATCTCTGATACCAAAACTACCCTGGAAATTGTAATCAGTTCTACCCTCACTGGCCAGGTAATGGATCCGTCTGTCATGCTGACCATAAAGTGGTTTATTGGTTTTTAATTCATAGATCCTGGCCCACAGATTTTCCTCGAGTTTTGATGACTCCAGCCATTCAATAGCAGCAGGAATAGGTTTGAGGTAGCTTTCATTTTTAGTATACAAATACATGTCAGCCAGAAGTGCTATGGTGCTTGCTGTGACAGAGCTACATACACCTGGTGGTTCGAATCTCCTTCCCCAACCAGGTTTTAGGTCATGATCATACTGTTGCGCCCATCCTGGCTGAGCATTGCTTACCTGTGCCTTGATGATAAAATTACCGGCTTTATTGATGCTATTAAGCAACTCTTTTCTACCATACACCTGATGAGCCTTTATCAAGACCCTTACTGTATTATTCATGGCATCATCATTAAATGTCCAGTAATCGTGATATGATCCAATGGATGGGTACCATTGAGGCCACGCTCCATTATCCGCCTGACTTTTCAGGATAAAAGCAAGCGCCAAATCAATGGATTCTGTCAGCCAGGGATCATCAATATACGCATCCAGTTCTATTAGAAAGGACAGGACACCCTGAGTGATATTGTCATCGTAAGTACAATTGCCGCTTTTCCTTTCAATGGTCTTAAGGTGGGAGTGATAATGAGAAACATCCACCAGATGGTCCCAACCTCCTTCGGATCGCTGACCCCACACCAGCGCTTTTCCTGCATCATATGCCCTGGCCAGATAATATTCATCTTTTGTAACGTTGTATGATCTTAGGAATAATTCACCCATTGCTGGTGTTCCCGGGTATTGTGTGAAAATTTCATCAGGAAGTGCCAATTCATAAAAGCCTTCACCATAGCGTTTGCTTAGATCCTCAGAATACGTGGCAGCATATCCGCCTTTTGTAGAAATGGAACGCATGAATTCAGATGCTTTTTTCATGGTGTATTTTACCATCTTTTCCCGAGCTGGATCAGGCATGTAGCGTTCCCCTTCCTTTTCGTAAATTATTCTGGATTCAATCATCTCCCCATCTGTTACAATTGGATTTTGTGCTCCACAAAACAGGCTAAGAGAAATCATATAAAGTAATGAGAGCCTTTTTATAAATGATTTGGTTGGGGTGATGATCATAATGTCTGTTTGTTGAATTAATCTTGTACTCAATGCTGTTTACACTTTAGCATCTCTACTAAACTAAAGCATTAACCAGGTTAAATTCAAAAAATGGCTAACTTGATTTCCTCCTTTAAGGAACTAAGACTGGTTTCCAAAAGTTAGGATTCATATTTAATAAGGTATGACAGAAAACATTAGCACCATCCTAAGTCAAAGTGATCTTGAACCCAAGCTGATTGAAGAGATCACCACCATCGGTAGATTAAAAAAAGCCAAAGCAGGCCAGGTAGTGATCAGTCCGGAGGATCAGACGAATGAAATCCCCATTGTGTTATCGGGGCTGCTCAAAGTGCTGAGACAGGATGAAAATGGCGATGAGATTTTCCTGTACTACCTGGAAGGTGGGGAGACCTGTGCGATGTCCATCACCTGCTGTATTGAGGGAATAAGAGCAGCCTATAAGGTGATCGCAGAAGAGGACTCTTCCCTTTGGATGATACCTATGACCTATATGGACTCCTGGATCATCAGGTATCCCTCATTCAGGAAATTTGTATTCAGCGCTTATCAGCTACGATTTGAAGAATTATTGATCGCCATTGATAGCATGGCCTTCCATAAGATGGATGAACGTTTGCTCAAATATTTATTGGACACCAAACAAGCCAAGGGTTCCTTTGAGATCAATAAAACGCATGAACAGATCGCTAAAGAGCTGAATACTTCGAGGGTAGTGATTTCCCGACTGCTCAAGCAACTCGAAAAAGATGGCCGGATCGAGCAACACCGCAACAAAATAGAAATCCTTTAGTGCTGTGTGACAATTGTTACATCCCTGAGATTGTGTAAATTCTACCTTTGGAGTTTTGCATGAACTTATGAGACAGCTTCGGAAATTCTTTCCTGTATTACAATGGTTGCCCTACTACAGGCGTGCTCACCTAAATGGTGATTTATCCGCTGGGTTTACCGTAGGTGTATTATTGATCCCACAGGGAATGGCCTATGCGTTGATTGCCGGACTGCCACCTGTGTATGGATTATACGCTGCCATTGTGCCTCAGCTCATCTATGCCATCTTTGGAACCTCCAGGCAGCTTTCAGTGGCTCCTGTAGCCATGGATTCTCTGTTGGTAGCCGCTGGAGTTTCTGTAATGGCCACTGAGGGGACAGATACTTATATCGCTTTTGCTATTTTGCTGGCCTTCTTCATGGGGTTGTTTCAACTCCTGCTGGGGGTATTCCGGATGGGTTTTATCACAAACCTGCTATCAAAGCCGGTAATCAGTGGGTTCACATCCGCAGCTGCCCTGATCATTGGCTTAAACCAACTTAAATATTTACTTGGCATCGAGTTAGAAAAGAGCAACCGGGTTTATGAAATCATTTGGTATACCATTCAGAGACTGGATGAAACACATTGGCTTACGCTTGTCATCGGTGTGGTAGGCATCATCGTGATTTACGGGTTAAAACAGGTTAGCAGGAAAGCACCGGGGGCCCTTGCCGCTGTGGTGATCGGGATAGTCCTGGTCTATACGATGAATTTGCATGAAAAAGGAGTGGACATTGTTAAGGCTATACCTGAGGGCTTACCGGCATTTACATTACCTGATTTTAGTCTTGGACGATGGGGAGAATTGGTACCACTGGCGCTCACTATTTCTGTGGTGGCATTTATGGAAGCCTATTCTGTGGCCAAAGCGCTGGAAACCAGAAAAAAGGATCACCAGGTAGATGCCAACCAGGAATTGATTGGTCTGGGAGCCGCTAACTTAATCGGATCGCTGTTTCAGGCGTATCCGGTGACAGGTGGGTTTTCCCGCTCGGCAGTGAACTTTGAGTCAGGAGCCAACACGCCTTTAGCTTCCGTATTTAGTGCCACACTTGTAGTCATCACTTTACTTTTTTTAACACCCTTGTTTTATTATTTACCCACAGCGATACTGGCTGCTGTAATCATGGTGGCCATTGTAAGCCTGGTGGATATGAAGTATGCCATCCGACTCTTTAAAGAAGACAAGATGGCATTTGTACTGCTAATGGTCACCTTCCTGGTCACCATGAGTTTTAGCATGGTGCCGGGTATCATCTCAGGTGTGGTTCTTTCCATATTGATCTTACTTTACCACATGGCCTATCCGCACATTGCCGTTTTGGGTCGCATCAAGGGACAAACTGTATTTCGAAATGTGAAACGATTTTCAGACCTGGATTTATGGAAGGACAAACTGATCATGCGTGTAGATGCTCCGGTCACATTCATCAACATTCAATATATCAGGGATTATATCTTGCGGGAGGTGGATAGCAACCCGCAGATCAGACAGGTGGTCATCGATGCTTCTGCGATTAGCCATGTCGATGCATCAGCCGTGCAGGGCATCATTGAATTGATCAAAACCCTTAAAGACCGGGAAATAAGATTTTTGATTACCGAAGTGGTGGGGCCAGTGCGGGATTCTATGTTCAAAACCCGTCTAATGGAAGAAATTGGGTTTGAAAATATTTATCTTACGCTAAATGATGCCCTTGAATCTGAAGGGAAATTGGCGAATAGAAGAAAGGCGAGAGCCGTCCAGCACAATGATTGAAAAAATTCATATACCACAAAAAGGAATCCTTGAATGAGTAAACATTTGTGAGTGTAACTATTGTTACATCTGTGATGAGTTTTGAGCCGTAATATTGAAGTAAAGAATTGAAAGAAAAGTAACATATGAAGATAGAACAGATTTACACCGGATGTCTTGCCCAGGGTGCCTATTATATAGAGAGTGAAGGTGAAGCAGCCATCATTGACCCTTTAAGGGAATCAAAACCCTATATTGAGAAGGCCAGTCGGGAGGGTGCTAAGATCAAATACATCTTTGAGACGCACTTCCATGCTGATTTTGTCTCGGGTCACGTGGACCTGGCAGACAAAACAGGTGCAACGATCATTTATGGTCCCAAGGCACAAGCCTCATTCCAGTTTCATGAATCCAAAGACGGCGAGATATTTCATTTAGGTAACGTAAAGATCAAAGTGCTCCATACACCTGGACATACCATGGAGAGCGCTACCTATCTGTTGTTGGATGAAAATGGGAAAGAACATGCTATTTTCAGTGGTGACACCCTGTTTATTGGTGATGTCGGTCGTCCGGACCTCGCACAGAAGGGTGACCTGACCCAGGATGACCTGGCCGGATTCTTATTTGACAGTTTGCGTAAAAAAATCATGCCGCTTCCTGATTCGGTCATTGTATATCCGGCCCATGGTGCTGGCTCTGCTTGTGGAAAGAACATGAGTAAAGAAACTACAGATACCCTTGGTAATCAAAAGAAAACAAACTATGCCCTGAGGGCCAACATGACCAGAGAAGAGTTTATTAAAGAAGTAACAGATGGTTTGTTGCCACCTCCTCAATATTTTGCACAGAATGTGGCTTTGAATAAGTCAGAAGCTCAGGGTCTCGATGAAGTATTGAAAAAGGGTAAGGTGGCCCTTGATGTAGAAACCTTTGAGGCCATGGCTAACCATGAGGGCGCTTTGGTGTTGGATACCCGTAAACAGGAAGAATTTTCAAAAGATCACATTCCTAACTCTATCTTTATTGGCATTGACGGTGATTTTGCTCCCTGGGTGGGTGCTTTGATTCCGGACCTGCAGCAGCCAATCATCTTTCTTTCTCCTGAAGGTAGAGAAGAAGAAGTGGTCACCAGGTTATCCAGGGTGGGTTATGACAATACCCTGGGATACCTAAAAGGCGGAATAGATGCCTGGAAAGCAGCAGGTAAGGAAACGGACCAGGTCAAATCTATCGAAGCCAAGGATTTTGCGCTGGCCTATCAGACTGGCGGCATCAATGTGCTCGATGTCCGAAAACCCACTGAATATGAAGCTGAGCATGTAGACCACGCCCAGAGCTTTCCTCTGGATTACATCAGCAAAAAAATGGATGAGATAGATCAGGACAAGGCTTATCATATTCATTGTGCAGGAGGATATCGCTCCATGATCGCTGCCTCCATACTCAAGTCCAGGGGATTTCACAATGTTGTGGACGTGAAAGGCGGAATGAAAGAAATCTCTAAAACAGCTATCCCTAAGACAGAATTTGTTTGTACCTCAAATTAGTTAGTAAGTGTTATAGGTTGATTAGAAAGGGTTCCGGTAATCGGAACCCTTTTTTTGTGCCCATACTTTTTGCAGTCCCCTTTCTCTCTATCTCAATAGAATGAGACCCAATCCATTTGACCTATATCATACAATGCATTGATGCTTCTCATAATTAGCCATGGTTGGTCTCCGTAAATTGACAGCAATAAAATAAAACGATAACTGAGGATCTAAATCTTTAATCATGACTACACAACTTAAAGAAAAGCTGATTTCGGAGGCGAATAATCTCATCTCAGAAGCTAAAAATGAACTGGCACGGCCTGAAGAAGATGTTGTTACCTATACCGTCTGCGAAAAGGCCTACACAGCTGTAAGAAAATTGCTGATGCATTACCTGGAAGATAAAGAAATCGAACTTCCCGGTGATCACACATTTAATGAATTAATTGAGCTGTGCCAAAAACACAATCCTGCACTTAGGAAAATCGACTTTGAGCCGATGCTTGAATTTCGGGATAAAGAAGATATCTGGGCAGATATGAGCATCGCCAATATCTATGTGAATCTCGCCGAGAAAACAAAAAAAAGTGTGCAATAAGTCAAACTAACTAAGAAAGGCATGGGCAAGAATAACACCTTCAAATATCCTGGCAAACGTGTGGCCCTGGATGGGAATACGGCTGCAATTATGTGTGAACGGGAGTCTACAGACGCTGCAGGGGCGTATCCTATTACACCATCTACCCAAATGGGGGAGTACTGGGCCGAAGAAGCTGCAAAAGGCCATCTGAATATATCCGGCAGACCATTGATCTTTATAGAACCTGAAGGTGAACATGCTGCAGCTGGAGTCACAGCAGGTCTTTCTATGACGGGTCTCAGGGCTGCGAATTTCTCCTCAGGTCAGGGGATTGCCTATATGCATGAGTCACTCTATGCTGCCGTAGGTAAGCGACTGACTTATATTCTAAATATTGGTGCCCGTGCCATGACCAAGTCCACCTTGAATGTGCACGCAGGTCACGACGATTACCATGCCATCGACGATACAGGATTTTTCCAGATGTTTGCCAAAAATGCACAGCATGTAGCAGATCTCAACATCATTGCCCACAAAATTGCTGAGCTGGCATTGAATCCCGGCATTGTGGCACAAGATGGATTTCTTACCACACACCTGATAGAGTCTTTGATGATCCCCGAACGGGAGCTCATCGAAGAATTTCTGGGTCGCCCTGATGACATCATCAATACGCCCACGGGTGCTCAAAAAATTATTTACGGCAACAAGAGAAGAAGAATTCCCGAGCTGTGGGATGTAGATAATCCAGTGATGGCTGGTATCGTGCAAAACCAGGATGCTTACATGCAAAGTGTGGCTGCTCAGCGACCATTCTTCTTTGATCATATTAAGGACATTGCAGAAGATGCTTTCCGTGATTATTATGAGCTGACTGGCAGAAAATACAGCCGGGTCATGACTTATAAAGTGGAAGATGCAGACTATCTCATTGTAGGCCAGGGTAGTGTAGTCCCCAGTGCCGAAGTGGTGGCCGATTATCTCCGTAAAACGAGAAAGATCAAAGTGGGGGTAGTCAACCTGGTGATGTTCAGGCCATTTCCTGCAGACCTGATTTCCAAAATATTAAAAGGTAGAAAAGGAGTTGTCGTGCTCGAGCGATTGGATCAGCCTTTAGCTGGTGATCAGCCATTGATGCGCGAGATCCGTTCGGCACTCAACAAGGCTCAGGAAAATGGCGCTGCTAAAAAAGATAAACCCTATCCTGAACTTGACGCTTACAAAGCAGGGGACATGTCACCGCTTTTTTCCGGTAGTTTCGGTATGGGAAGTCGTGATCTACAACCGGAAGGACTGATAGGAGCGATAGAGAATATGCTTCCTGAAGGGGACCATAAAAAAATGTTTTACCTGTCTATAGATTTTCTTCGTAAGAATGCTTTTACACCCAAACAGGAGATCTATCAGCAGACCATAAAAGATGCCTATCCTGAGATAGATAAGCTTTCCGTCAGAGGATCTGAAAATCCTAACCTGATGCCAGAAGGAGCCATTACTGTCCGTTTCCATTCTGTGGGTGGATGGGGTGCCATCACTACGGGTAAAAACCTGGCCATGACTCTCTTTGATCTGTTGGGCTATCATATCAAAGCCAATCCAAAATACGGATCAGAGAAAAAAGGTCAACCAACGACTTATTACCTGAGTGCCGCACCGGAGCCTATCCGCATCAACTGTGAATATTACTACGTGGATGTGGTGCTTTCTCCGGACCCCAATGTATTTAAACATACCAACGCCCTGGCGGGCCTCAAAGAGGGTGGTGTATTTATTATCCAGAGCGATAAGGAAACGTCGGAAGAGGTATGGGAAAGCATTCCTAAAAACTACCAGAAAATCATCATCGACAGGAAGATCAAGATCTTTTACATCGATGGGTTTAAGATAGCACGTGAAGAGGCCACAGACCCGGAATTGCAATTGAGGATGCAGGGTATTGCATTTCAGGGGGCCTTCTTCGCGGCTTCTCCCGTGATGAAACAGGCCGGACTCAATGATAAAACCCTGCTGAAGGCCATTGAAGATCAGCTGGAACATAAATTCGGTTCCAAAGGTCGACGTGTGGTGGAAGACAACTTGCGGGTAGTCAAGCGTGGGTTTACTGAAATCTCCGAGATCAAAGACAAACAGATTACTGAAGAAAAGCGTAAAATTTCCGTGAATGGAGAAATCTCCTTACCGGTGATGTTGAAAGATGCGCCTCAAAGCAAATCACCGCTGAGTGATGTGCACAGGTTCTGGGAGCAAACGGGAAATTTCTATGCCAGGGGTATGGGTACGGACAACATCACAGATCCATTTATTGGTCTGAGTGCAATGCCAGCGGTGTCTTCTCTGTTTAGAGATATGACAGGGATTCGCTTCGAGCATCCGGAGTTTATCCCTGAGAATTGTACAGCCTGCGGTAGCTGTTACACCGTATGTCCTGACACGGCCATTCCTGGTTTAGTCAGTGACTTTGGCGATGTGATGGATACGGTGGTAAAACGCGTGAAGAAAAGTCACGACAAAGTGGAAGTTTTACCCAAGGCTGTCAGAACCCTGGAAACAAAATTGCGAAAGCTGATCAATGAAAACACGAATGGTGGCGGATCAGCGATGGGAGATTTTCTGGACGAAGCCATCGAGCAAACTGTCGCTTCAGCTAATGGCAATGCCGCCAAATACCAGGAAGAATTTGACTGGTTTAAAGAGGAGTTGGGCGATTTCAAATTTGCCATTACCAAGCCCTACTACAACAACCTCGAAAAGAAAAATGCTAACAGTGGCGGCTTATTCAGCATCACCGTCAACCCATACACCTGCAAAGGTTGTAATGAATGTGTGGCTGTATGTGATGATGATGCCCTTAGAACAGTCACGCAGACGGATAAATCAGTTGAACAACTAAGGAAAAACTGGGATTTATGGACTGATCTGCCCACTACTCCAGCCAAATTCAGTAGGATAGATGACCTGGAAGAGAAAATCGGGGCATTGGACACCATGTTGCTCAATAAAGCAGCCTATCAAAGCTTTGTGAGTGGAGACGGGGCCTGCCTGGGTTGTTCTGAAAAGACCGTGGTACACCTTTTTGTAGCCACCGTAGAGTCGCTGATGCAGCCCAGGATCAAAAAGCATGTCCAGTACCTGGAGGAGCTGATCAGTAAACTGGAAAGCCATGTACAGATGAAACTGGTAAAAACCATTGATGTGACCGATTCGGATGCCATCAACCAGGTGATCGGGGAGCTGAAAGACGCTGACCTGACCATGGGAGCCATCTCCAGCCGACTGGAAGCGCTGAAAGGCACACATCCGGTGGATCAGGAATGGTTGAGAGATACAACCAGACTTTTAGCTCAGTTGAAAGACCTGAAATGGAGATACGCTGAAGGCACCACCGGTAAAGGTCGCTCATACATGGGTATGACCAATGCTACAGGATGTACCTCAGTATGGGGTAGTACCTATCCTTTCAACCCATATCCCTTCCCATGGGCCAATCACCTGTTCCAGGATTCACCATCATTGGCGATGGGAATCTTCGAAGGACATATGGCAAAGATGGCTGAGGGATTTAAAGCCATTCGCCAAGCCGAGCTGGAGCTGGATGGAAAATACAACAAAGAAGAGCAAAGAGATTTCTTCACCTACTTCAACTGGCATCAGTTTACCGATGAAGAATGGAAACTTTGTCCTCCGGTAGTTGCACTGGGTGGTGACGGAGCCATGTATGACATTGGCTTCCAGAATCTGTCCAGGGCCATGGCCTCAGGTAAACCCATCAAAGTAATTGTGGTGGATACCCAGGTTTATTCCAATACGGGTGGTCAGGCCTGTACTTCCGGATTTATTGGTCAGATCTCTGATATGGCCCAATATGGAAAGGCGCTACAGGGAAAAGATGAGCCACGCAAAGAGATAGGCCTGATAGCCATGGCACATCGCAACACCTATGTAATGCAGGGCACCATTTCCAATCCTACACACATGATTGAGGGCTTTATCGATGGGCTAATGGCCAGACGACCAGCCTTATTCAATCTTTACACCTCATGCCAGCCAGAGCATGGCATCGGTGATGATAAAGGCCATGAGCAGGCCAAATTGGCTGTTGAATCAAGGGCATATCCGGTCTTTAAATATGATCCTGAGGTGAGCAAGAAAGCAGCCGAATGTTTCGACTTGTCAGGAAACCCTGCCATGGATCAGGACTGGCCAACTTATAATCTGAAATACATTCAAAACGGGCAGGAAAAGTCGATGGAGCTGAAGATGACCTTTGCTGATTTTGCTTTGACAGAAGCCCGCTTTAGGAAACACTTCCGCAAAGCGCCAAGAGACAGCTGGAATGAAAACATGGTGCTATTGGCTGACTTTCTGAATATGGATGCTGACGAACGGGAAGGTAAGTTCCCTTATATCTGGGCTGTGGACAGGAAGAAAACACTCAGCCGCGTGATGGTAGCCGAGAAGATCGTAGAATCCTGTGAGGAACGTCGTGACTTCTGGATCATGCTTAAAGATCTCGCCGGAGTAAAAGATACACCGGAGGAAAAATCAGAAGATGTAGAAGCCAGGGTCAGGAAAGAGCTGGTAACCAAAATGGCACAAAAGCTGATGGCCATGGCGCAGGGAGAAGATGTACCCATGCCGGAACACATTGAAGTTCAGGTACCTGAAGTAGCTGTTCAGGGGAAGGCTGAAGAGGCCGCTGCCAAAGATGCTCCTGCAGCCGATGGTGAATACATGGCTCCCTGGCTGGATACGGAAGACTGTTCATCCTGCGATGAATGTATCAATTTGAACCCTCAGATCTTTGCCTATAATGAAAACAAGAAGGCCTACATCAAAAATCCGAATGGAGGTCCATATTCTGACATCGTAAGGGCTGCAGAGAAATGCACGACCCAGGTGATCCATCCGGGATTGCCGGCCGATAAAGGTGAGAAGAATATCGAGAAATGGATTAAAAGAGGAGAAAAATTCAATTGATACCGTGTTAACACTCCATCGACATACATTTAAGCATGGAGTTCATCCTCCTGAAAACAAGGGTGACACCAATGGTTTGCCTATTCGTAGGTTTGCTTTTTCTCCCCTGATCATCCTGCCGGTAGCGCAGCATCTGGGAGCACCTTCTAAAATATTGGTGAAAGAAGGGCAGGAAGTGATTCGGGGACAATTGCTGGCCGAAGCGGATGGCTATTTGTCTGTCCCTTTACACGCTCCGGTCACAGGCATGATCAGGAAAATCACCAATGTGCCTACCATCTCAGGCAAGATGGTACCCGGGATTTATCTGGAAACTTCCCCTTCCGCGACACAGGAGCTGATTGAAGGGGAGGGTATTGATCCGAACGAAGCTACGCCAGAGGAGATATTGGCGGGTGTACAAAATGCGGGTATTGTTGGCCTTGGCGGGGCTGCTTTCCCCACACATGCCAAGCTAAAAATTCCGGAAGGTAAACGTTGTGACGACCTCATCATTAATGGGGTTGAGTGCGAGCCCTATCTAACCACTGATCATCGGGTAATGCTTGAACAGCCTGATGATATATTTATGGGTATCAGGTATTTATTGAAAGCAACCGGAGCCAGGAGAGTAATTATTGGTATTGAATCGAATAAGCAGGATGCTGCAGATTTCCTGTCAGCACGACTACCTGAAGATCTGCCTGTCACCGTGGAAGTGGTGCCGGTAAAATATCCCCAGGGGGCTGAAAAAATGTTGATCACAGCCATCCTGGGTAAAGAGGTCCCTTCCGGGGGGCTTCCTATTGATGTGCATGCCGTGGTCGTGAATGTGGCGACGACAGCGGAGATTGGAAGACTGTTACCACATGGCAGAGGCATCCAGGAACGTGTTATTACCATTACGGGTCCCGGGGTGAACAAGAAGGGGAATTATCTCATTCCCATCGGGACACCGTTGCGATATGTACTGGATCAGGTAGATGTAAATGGCAGGATCAGTGAGGTCTACATGGGAGGGCCAATGATGGGCGTAGCTGTTTCCAACCTGGACATATCCATCGTGAAAGGTACCTCAGGAATTGTGGTGTTTACAGATCAGGAAGTATCAAGGCCCGACAGGGTCTATCCCTGTATCAAATGCGGGGCCTGTGTGGATGCTTGTCCACTTTCTTTGAATCCATCCAAATTAGGTATCCTGGCCAAATTTGAAGCATATGACGAGATGGCCAAACAATATCACCTGATGGACTGCTTTGAGTGTGGCTCCTGCGCCTATGTGTGCCCGTCACATATACCATTGGTGCAATATTTCCGGTTATCCAAATCGATTGTTAGAAAACGAAAAGCCAGCTAATGTCAGTACAGACCCTCAATATCAGCACAAGTCCGCACCTCACCAAAGGCCTGAGTACTGAGATGATCATGTTTCATGTAGTCCTGGCGATGATGCCTATGGTGTTTTTTGCCGTCTATTCCTTTGGCTTCAATGCAGCACTGGTCATCATGACAGCAGTAGCATCTTGCGTGCTGACTGAACATGTCCTTTGTAAGATCTCTAATAAACCAACCACTGTAGGGGACTGGTCTGCAACCATCACAGGAATACTCCTTGGCCTGACGCTTCCACCCATCTTTCCTTTGTGGATGACTTTTCTGGGGGGAGTCATAGCAATAGCCATGGGTAAATTCCTTTTTGGCGGGCTCGGATACAATGCTTTCAACCCTGCACTTGTGGGCAGGGCCATACTACAGGCTGCTTTTCCTGTTGCTATCACTACCTGGTATGGCGCTTTTCAGCTGGATCGATTTTCTACCATCAATTCATCCGTCCTGGCTATTCCTTTTATGGAACCTGTCGTGGATGGCACAACCGGTGCTACCCCATTGTCCGCATTTAAGTTTGACGGGGTCACCACGGATGCCACCGAGCTGGCATTTGGACTGGTGAGTGGTTCTGCAGGAGAAACATCAGCAATTCTGATCATTCTAGGTGGGCTGTACCTCATCAGGAGGGGATTTATGAACTGGAGGATCCCGGTAGCGATCCTGGTTACTGTATTTCTATTCAGCGCCTTGCTGTTTTGGGTGGACCCTATAAAATATCCTTCACCTTTATTTATGTTGTTTTCAGGAGGTCTTATGCTAGGCGCGGTTTTTATGGCTACTGATATGGTAGCCTCACCAATCACCTCTTTGGGTGTGGTCATTTATGGAGTCCTCATAGGTGCACTGGTGGTGGTGATCCGGATCTGGGGTGGACTACCGGAAGGGGTGATGTATGCGATACTTTTAGGCAATGCAATATCCCCGCATATTGACAGGCTGATCCGGTATAGGGTTTATGGTACCTCTAAACTACAGAAATCATGAGCAAGGAAGCCGTCAAATCATCATCCGGTAGCTTCGTTATGCTACGTGCCATGGTAGGTATTGGGATCCTGTGTGGTTTTCTCATTGTAGTAGCTTATGAAGGTACTTTGCCCAGGGTTCAACGACTTAAAGCAGAGGCCCTGCAAGCTGCCATTTTCAAAGTGATACCGGGGATTACTCAAACAGAAACATTTATGTGGGATGGAGAATCATTCACTCCGGCCGAAGAAAGTGCCAACACGCTGGTATATGCCGGATATAATGATGCCGGAGCACTGATAGGGCTAGCGATAGCAGCGAGCGGACAAGGTTATGCAGATATCATCAGCATTTTATATGGGTATAGCCCCGAAAAACAGCAGGTCATTGGTTTCTATGTGTTGGAAAGCAAGGAAACGCCAGGCCTGGGAGATAAAATTGAGAAAGATGAAAGCTTCCTCGACAACTTCACGGCGATGGATGTATCACTTACAGCCTCAGGAACCCAGCTAGTGAATTCAATCGTTCCTGTGAAAAGTGGAACCAAGAATAATGCATGGGAAGTGGATGGTATCACGGGTGCAACCATCTCTTCAAGAGCCATTGGAAATATCCTTAATGAAAGCACCTCAATCTGGGTGCCAAGAATTTACAATCATGTATCAGCATTTACCCTGAAAAACCAATGAGTACGGTAACTAACCATACGGAAACTAAAAGTACAGATGAGTTTATCAAAGGACTTTGGAAAGAAAATCCGGTTTTTGTTCAGGTGCTGGGGATGTGTCCAGTGCTGGCAGTATCCAACACGGCAGAAAATGCCCTGGCCATGGGACTGGCAACGGCTTTTGTATTGTTGATGTCAAACTCATTGGTGTCACTGTTAAGGCATTTTATCCCTAAAGAGGTCAGGATAGCTTCCTACATTCTCATCATTGCTACTTTCGTGACCATCACTGATTATGCCATCCAGGCCATCAGCGTGGACCTGCATAAGAGCCTGGGAGCTTTCATTTCACTCATTGTCGTTAATTGTCTGATTCTGAGTAGGGCGGAAGCCTTTGCCTCAAAAAACACATTGGGTAAATCCATGATGGATGCCCTGGGCATGGGACTGGGCTTTATTTTCGCCCTGTTTTGCCTGGGCGCCGTGAGAGAGATTCTGGGGAATGGGACGTTCTTTGGGCTGGCCCTGTTCCCTGATTCGTTTCAGGAGTGGATCGTCATGATATTACCGGCTGGAGGGTTTTTTACCCTGGCCTTGTGGCTACTTATTTTCAATCTCATCAAACAAAGAAAGGAGGCAACAGCATGAATCAGGAATCACTCGGTCAGATCTTTATCAATGCCTGTCTGGTCAACAACTTTGTGCTGGCTTATTTTCTCGGTATTTGCCCCTTTTTGGGTGTTTCGGGAAAATTAGGCACAGCGACCAAAATGGGTGGTGCAGTCATGTTTGTCATGCTGATCAGTTCTATGTGTGCCTATGGCATCCATGCCTTGCTGGTGGCTGTTGATGCAGAATTCCTGCAGCTTATCAGCTATATCGTGGTGATTGCCTCCACGGTACAACTCGTTGAGATGTTTATCAAGAAAATGAGTCCTGCACTGTTCAAGGCCCTGGGAATTTTCCTCCCGCTGATAACTACCAACTGCGCCATCCTGGGGCTGGCGTTGTTTCAGACCAACAAGGGTTATGATTTTATCCAGAGCATCGTGTATGCTTTGGGAGCAGGTGCCGGATTTACCCTGGCGCTGGTTTTGATTGCAGGTTTCAGGGAACAGCTGGAATTTGCTGAGGTTCCAAAAGTGATTAAAGGGACGATACTGACCCTGATCATTGCTGGAATATTGTCGTTGACATTTATGGGTTTTTCAGGATTGGGAACACAATGATAGAAAAATACCTCATCGGCATATTGACGATCCCTGCCATCATGATTGGCTGGGTGGGTATTCAACGACTTTGGAGCAAAGTCTTCACAGAGCATCCTCATGATGGAGATGTACTGGCAGGAAGATCGGACTGTGGCAGCTGCGGCTGTGCCACTCCATGTTCGGTCAAATCATTTAAAAACAATAAAACTAAAATGTAATGGCACATCTAGCAGATTACGATACCAGAAAGCAATATTTCGCTGTGGTAAAGAAGACCCGACGGCTGAGTCCTGAAGACAGTGACGAAGTACGTGAAATCATTCTGGAGGTTAAAGACCCTACTTTCACCTGTGAGGTGGATCAGAGCTTCGGTGTCCTGGTGAGGACCAGCGACAACTTTGGTAATAACCTGCACCACAGGTTGTACAGCGTGGCGGATTTACCATCTAAGCACAGCGGAAAGACCCGCATCACCATGATGGTAAAACGGTGCAACTTTCTGGATCCATTTAGCGGGGAACAAGAAGAAGGTATTGCTTCAAACTACCTGTGTAACCGCAAGGTAGGCGATGAGATTACCATCACAGGACCTTATGAGTTGGCATTCAAAGTGCCGGAAGAGAAGGATGCTAACCTTATCCTGATTGGCATGGGGACTGGCATTGCACCTTTCCGGGCATTTATCAAGCACATCTATAAAAATGTGAAGGATTTCCACGGTAGGATCCTGTTGTTCTATGGTGCCAAAAGTGGTTTGGAACTTTTCTACCTGAATGACCAGGAGGATGACCTGATCAACTATTATGACAAAGAAACCTTTAAGGCTGTTCATGCTTTCAGTCCGAGACCTTTATGGAATGATCCTATCGTGCTGGATCAGGCCATCGAAGATCGTGCAGAAGAAATCGTGGAGATGCTTTCTTTTCTAAATACTTATATCTACATAGCTGGGTATGAA
The DNA here is from genome assembly GCA_965228595.1 of Cyclobacteriaceae bacterium. Classification (GTDB taxonomy): domain Bacteria; phylum Bacteroidota; class Bacteroidia; order Cytophagales; family Cyclobacteriaceae; genus UBA7330. The sequence continues at coordinate 5,254,185 of OZ245828.1, forward strand.
AAAGTCAAAGACAATTTAGAAAAAGCATTCTCCAATATCATGGGGGAAGAAAAATGGAAGACAAGAAAGGCGGAGTTGATCGCTGGTAAAAAATGGGCTGAAGTAATTTATTGATATGTCCATCATCATTGCCATATCTGTTCTCGGAGGGTTAACGCTCTTGTTGGCTGTCATGCTGGTAGTTGCCAATAAGAAGCTCTATGTATATGAAGACCCTCGAATTGATGTGGTAGAGGGGATGCTTCCCCATGCCAATTGCGGAGCTTGTGGATACCCGGGTTGCAGACCTTTCGCTGAAGCGCTTGTTGGGGGAAAAATACTCCCCGGTAAATGTACGGTTAGCTCCACCGAAGGCGTGGAAGCCATCGCAGAATACCTGGGTGTAGCCCTCGGTGCCGAAGATAAACAGGTCGCCCGGCTAGCTTGTGCCGGGGGTACCAACGTAGCCCGTAACAAAGCGAAGTACAAGGGAATGGAGTCCTGTCAGGCGGCTTCACTGGTATCCGGAGGGGGGAAAGGCTGCTTCTGGGGATGTCTGGGGTTTGGTGACTGTGAGGCAGTTTGCGACTTTGATGCGATCCATATGGACGAACACGGATTGCCGGTGGTAGATGAAGATAAATGTACGGCCTGTGGTGATTGTGTGGAAGTATGTCCCAAAGACCTGTTCTCCATTCAATCCATCAATAACCGGCTGTGGGTAGCCTGCAAAAATCTGGAGGCAGGTGATGAGATCCTGGAGGAGTGTCAGGTAGCATGTACAGCATGTGGCAGATGTGCCATGGATGCTCCGGGCAACCTGATCACCATGGAAAACAACCTGCCTGTTATCCATTATGGCACCAATGAGCTAAACAAAGATCCCATTCAAAGATGTCCAACCGGAGCCATCGTTTGGCTCGATCAAAAGTTAGGCGCCATCAAAGGGAAGGAAAGCAACAAAGTGATTAGAAAGAGTGAAAGAGAAATCGGTTATTCTTAGGACTAACCGATTGATACAACTCTTTTTTTGGGATGATAAATGTCACCTTGAAAACCGCTTAGATGCTGTTAATTAGCAGAAAAAGCAATAGTAAAAAAATGAGTGAAGACACTCAAACATTAACTCATCCCACCTCATCCAAAACTGCTATCCGGGAAGCTATCGTAGAGATCGTCAGCGACTCAGGAGAAGGTGCACAGAAGTGCGGCCAATCGCTGGGGAAAATCTCGGCCAGAATGGGCAATGGAGTTTGGACCGTAGAAATCATCCCTGCTGAGATCCAGCCACCCGCACGATCCAGAGAAGGAGCTTCCGGTATCAGGGTGAGGATTGGTCAGGAAAAGATCACCAATATGGGTGACCAGGCACAGCTGGTCGTGGCGCTCAATGAGCAGGTCCTCTTTGGTAGGATCGAGCAAAATGCCTACAAAGAAGGTACCCATCTGTTGATTGACAACAAGTGGGCAGAACATACCTCCGGTGATATCAGAAGAGGTTACCTGGAGTCGATACAAAAATTCCATAAGCTGGGTTATATCATTCATGAAATTCCTATTGAAAAGGAATCACTCAAGCTGATAAGCGATGCCAGAAGAGGCAAAAACATGTGGGTGCTTGGTCTGCTGTGTTATACCTACGACCGTGACATGGAGCTGGCTGCTGAGCAGGTTAAACTGATCTTTCAGAAGAAAGGAGATGAGGTTGTGCGTAAGAACCAGGACCTGTTACAGGCTGGTTACCAATGGGCAGAACAACATCTGGATCTGCATTTTTCTATTCCAGCCAAAAAAACGGAAGACGAAATCGTAGTGATGAATGGGAACGAAGCCATCAGCCTGGGGGTAATGGCATCAGGGATGGAAGTATGCTCTATGTATCCGATTACCCCGGCTACCTCAGCAACACATGGCATGGCAGAGACCATAGAGTCGGCAGGAGGGGTCATCCACCAGGCTGAAGATGAGATAGCGGCCATTGGCTTCGCCATTGGGGCTTCTTATGCTGGCAAGACAGCGATCACGATCACATCCGGACCGGGTATCGCTTTGAAGACGGAATTCATTGGACTGGCCAGCATGGCTGAGATTCCTCTGGTGATCATTGATATCCAGCGGGGAGGTCCTTCAACCGGTTTGCCCACCAAAGTAGAGCAAGGTGATTTGTTGGCTTCGCTATACGGCACACCTGGAGACGCTCCTAAAATCATTTTGGCGCCCGCTACCATTGAAGAGTGTTTTCACTATGTAATCCTTGCCAGAAAATTAGCAGAAGCCTTCAGGATACCTGTGTTTGTGCTTTCCGATGCCAACCTGGCCACAGGTGTACAACCCTTTAAGCGGCCCCAGGTAAAAGAAGAATGGTTTGCTTCCGAACCCGATCAACATCCCTGGGACAAGGAGATAAGTCCGTATGAATGGAATGAGCAGACCGGAATCAGCAAACGGCCTATTCCCGGTCAAAAAGGGGGAATGTACACGCTGACAGGCCTGGCACATGATAAAGGAAGTCATGTAGCTTATGATCCTGCCATCAACCAACGCGCCATGGAGGCCAGAAGCAGAAAGTTGGCCACATTAAAAGATACGTTAAAACCTCCCAGAATACATGGTGATGAATCCGGGGACCTGTTGTTGGTCGGATGGGGTTCTACACGTGGAGCGATCGAAGAAGCTGTGACCAGAGCCCGGGAAAAAGGCGCTTCGGTGAGTAGTATAAACCTACATTTTCTCAGTCCGCTGGAGCCCGGTTTAAAAGAAATATTTAAACGATTCAAACAAGTCATGACAGTGGAGATCAACTACAGTGATACAATTGGGAATCCACATATCACTGAAGAGAACAGGAGATATGCACAGTTGGCCTGGTACCTGAGGGCTCAGACCCTGGTGGATATTGACTGCTTCAGTCATGTGTTTGGTCAACCGATGAGTCCTTTCAGGATTCTAAAGATGATGGAAAGTAAATTGAACATGGAATTAATTGATTAAGTGATGATCGCAGTGAACCCTGATGCATGTGAGATCGCCATTCCGGATGGCATTTTCCATCTGGAGGACTACACCAGCAGTAAGGCCAGGTGGTGTTCGGGCTGTGGTGCTCATTCTATCCTGAATGCGGTCAAACTGCTATGTAAGGAAGAACAGCTGCCACCCGAAAAGACTGTTTTTGTCTCCGGAATAGGATGTAGCGGGAGATTTCCGCACTACATGAATACGTATGGCTTTCATGGATTGCATGGACGGGCTTTTCCTGTTGCCAGTGGGGTGAAATTTCGCAGACCTGACCTGAATGTGTTTGTGATCACCGGAGATGGTGATTGCTGTTCTATTGGTGCCGGCCATTGGGTGCATGCTATTCGGTACAACATGAAGATGGTTGTTTTGCTATTCGATAATTCCATCTATGGATTGACTAAAAAACAGACGTCACCGACCAGTCCGATGGGGACGGTGACGAATACACACCCCAGGGGGTCTGTTTTACCACCAATAAACCCTATCCAGTCCACACTGGGGCTGCCCAATGTATCTTTTGTGGCGCAAACGGTAGACTGGAAACCCGCACACCTTCAGGCGACCATCCAAAAGGCTTATGAACATCCGGGATTGGCTTTTGTACGGATTGTACAGCGTTGTCCTGTCTTTATGCATGACAATTATGAACCTACGGTCAAAGATCCTGATGCCATCACCGTCCTTGATCATGAAAATGGCATTAAACTTTCTGAGAAAGAGCTGGCAAAATTCAGGCACGTGATCGATCATGACCCTTCGGACCTTGTAAAGGCCAGGGAGGTAGCGGAGCTAGTGAAAAAAACACTTCCTATTGGGCTTTTTTATCAGAATAAAGAAGCTGTCAGGTATGATGAGTATGGAGCTCATAATATAGGCATCTCTGTGCAGGATAGAATGAAAGCGATTGACCATTTAATGGATCATTATGCCGTCTGAAAACACACAAATCGAAGCATTGGAAAAACCACTTGTTTTCCATATCAAAGCAGCAGTGGAAGGTGAAGAAGTTTCCCCTGAAAAATTCTGGGACCAACTGCGGAATTACTATCGGACTGCCGAACTTCCAAAAGGGTATAAACACCCTAAGCTTGTTTCGGTATTCAGTCATCAATTGGCTGGTGAAATCAAGGATTCACATACTGAGGCAAAAGAGTCTACATCAGGAGCTCCATTACTTTTCAAAACACTCAATGACGGGGTAGCCATTTACCAGCAGGTCATCAGTGCCCGATTTCGACAAAAGTCAGCTGACCTGATGAATGCCCTGAAAGTGTTGCTCAAGGTACCGGAAAACCAAAAAACAATTGGAGAGATCTATGATTTTGCGGAAGAAGTGATTGCTTTTGAAAAGCTTTCCGGATTGATACCGGAAACAGAAGGCAAACAATTGACTAAATCCAGGAGCCAACGTTTGGTCCGTGTGCTGGACATGTTACAGCATGGATTGAAATACCTGGAAGGAAAACTGGCAACAGTGATGATTGCCGAAGGGATGGCCATGGAACACGAGACGTTATCACACTGTGAAATTATCACGGAGAAAGATGATGTGTTTTCCAAAGCAGATGAGACCATCAGAGAGCAGATGGACCACTTTTTAGCCATTATCAAAGCCTTTAGAATCGCGGAATTGGAAGTAGATGGAGCATATAAAGAAGATATCCACAATGAATATTTCGATCACTTTTCCTGGTACCAACTGACTGCCGAAGAGCGAAGATTATTTCATCCCTTCATTATTGTTGTGGATCATGCATATCTGATGGCAAACCTGGATATTTATTCCCAATTACTTGCTTCAAACTGGCCTTTTAAATTCATCGTATTAAACAACCAGGGGGTGAGTCAAACTGCTGAGCATGTTAGTTGGGAGGATGCCGCCCATCGGTACAGACAGGAGCTCTCTATGCTGACCATTGCTCATCGCAATGTTTTTACTTTTCAGTCCACCCTGCAAAGTAAGAGCACGTTGATGCAGGGCATCAATGGTTGTTTACATTCATCCGGCCCGTCCCAGGCACACATACTGCTGCCAGAAAACGGAGATAAAATAATAACTGACCGGGCAGCAGCTTTGAGCAGGTACTTTCCTAACATCAAGTACAACCCTGAAGCAGATCCAAAAGCCGGGCCACGTTTAAGTCTGGAAGGTAATGAGCAACCGATGAAGGATTGGCCGGTATTTGAGCTGACTATCGATGAAGGAGTAGGGGATGGCACCATGGAGCTTCCTTTCATCTATGCTGATTATAAGGCATTTTTTCCATCAAAAGTCAAAGAGCTGATGATCATCCCTTCGGCGTTTTATGGTGATAAACATCTGATCCCATTAAGCGAATATCTTACCCTCAAACCGGATCAGCTTATTGGCAAAGTACCATATATTTTGCTTGCTGATGGTGAGAGTGGGCTTTACAAAGCAGCCGTACCCAATGTGTGGGTAGTCTCCTGTCAGGAACGCCTGGATTTCTGGCAATTCCTTCAGGAAATGGGCAGGGTAGAAGCACAGGATGTACAGGAAAAACCACAAAATATCACCACAGATCAAACCAACCTGATCACAGCGCTCAAACACAAACATGAGCAGGAGATCCGTCAAATCAGGGAATCCGCGGTGAAGCAGGCTGCAGAGCAGCTTTTGGGAACACTCCTCCGGGATAAATAAGAAAGCATACAACTAATGATATGTGTGTTCGAACACACATAGGATAAAAACACATTGTGTTCGAGCACACAAAAATTCAGGGCTGAGCGCTGGATTAACCTAAAAGTGATCTCCGTATGTTTAAAATCAACGATCCCATCCGTTTCCCTATTTTTGCCGCTTCACATCACTTTTGGTATGAGAATAATCATTGGGATTCTTATTTTTCTTTTTTCCTATCAGACGATCGCTCAGCGGGATAGTTCCTATTACAAGGTAAATATCCCCATTGAAGGAGCTATTACAGCTGCAGGTTTTGTAACAACCACCATGCTCTTTAAGAGGCTTTTCAGCATCGCTACCATGACAGAAGATGATGTCCTGGCCCTGGATATCAATGACATCAATAGGTTTGACAGGCCTGTAGCAAGGTTTGACCCCAATGAATATGACACCAGCCAGAAGCTTTCCGATCTGTCAATGAACCTGTCTACCGCACTTCCATTTTTCCTGTTGATCGACAGGAAGGTAAGACAAGACTGGGGAGCATACCTGGTGCTTTACCTGGAGTCACAAATGATCAATACATCCATCTATCAGGCAGGAGCATTTAGCTTTAGAAGGCCCCGACCGCTTACGTATAATGATGGGGTGGACATGGAAGTACGAACCGGGGAGCAACGCAGCAACTCATTCTTTAGTGGGCACGTGTCCACGGCAGCAACAGCCACCTTTTTTATGGCCAAGGTATTTACAGATTATCATGACATCACCGGATGGAAACGTTTTGCACTGTATGGAGCTGCCTCGGTACCCCCATTATTCGTAGGCTATCACCGAATGCATGCTGGTAAGCACTTCCGGACAGATGTATTGCTTGGCTTTGTGATTGGTGCGGCGAATGGGATACTCATTCCACACCTGCATGACCGGATGCGAGGGAAGAAAAAACAGGAGCCCAGGGTGGAGTATTAGTGATTTTTCTAGGATGACTATATGCTATCGAGATTAGATATATAATCCTGAATGAGCTCCTTAATGGAAAGGGTAAGATGAAAGATGACTTAGGTCGTCCTGTGACTTCTCTTGATCTTTCATATCATCATTATTCTTTGTAGGTTTAGTTCACGTAAAACTTAACCCAAATCATCATGGAATTGAATTTCGGAGAAATAAACTGGTTATCCATTGTCGTATGCTTTATTGTTGGCCAGGTCTTCCTGACCTTATGGTTCAGTGTGTTTTTCGGTGAACAATGGGCCAAAGCCTATGACCCTGCAAAAAATAAAAATGAGCATACGAAGGAAGTTCCGGGTTACACCTATGCATTTGGTGCTGTCTGCACTTTTCTTTTAACTATGGGATTGGAGTTGTTTCAAATTGCTTTTGGAGTTGACGATCTTAGTTCCGGACTGCAGTTAGGGGTCATCATCAGTATTTTCTTCATAATAGCAACCATGTTACCAGGATATGCTTTTCTTAGAAAATGGAACGCTGTGAGGCTTGCTCTTGGTAGTCAGGTCTTTGTCACTTTGATTATCTCTGCCATTTTGGGTGCATGGTAATACCTGTTGAAGGGTGATTTGATATTTAAAAGAAATGCCTGAATCTATCATTGACGAGATCCTCCGAAGGCCCTCTACAAAGAAGCCGCTGCTAGATAGGCTCAGGAACGATCCGACAGAAGTCAGGAAAGCCATTGAGCTCGCCTTATCAGACAAACATCCTCAGGGTTGGCGTGCTGCCTGGATCCTCAAAGACATCATCAAGGATGAGGACCCAAGACTGGCACCTTATCTTGATCAAATGATTTCAGTACTTTCAGACCGAAAAGACGGACATCAGCGGGAGCTTATTCACCTGGTAGACAAATTCACCCTTTCCGATGAACAGGAGGGAATGCTATTTGACGCTTGCCTGGGTATATGGTCATCTATCAGGAAATCTCCCTCTGTTAGGATATTGGCATTTAAAAAGCTGGTAGCTATTATAAGGAAATATCCGGAGTTGATTCATGAGTTGAGCCATGTACTGGAAGACGAATATGGGGAAACGCTCTCACCGGCTGTGAAGCGGATCTTTGTGCGGTTGCGGAACGAATTGTTGGCGCATTAGAAGTAGTCATAGGATGACTTCTTCCTAAGGAATAATTACCTACGAAACTCGAAAAGAACTTCTTATGGCTGTTTTAAATGAAAATGATTAGTTAGAGTCATCCAATGACTCTAACCTGAAGTCACCTTATGACTTCTTAAACACCCCTGGATCTACTGCCCAGGGATCCTCTGGCCAGCGGTGTTTTGGGTATCTTCTTTTCAGGTCTTTCCTCACCTCAAAATAGGCGTCATTCCAGAAACTTCGGAGGTCGGCTGTGCGTTGAACAGGCTTGAACCCAGGCGACAACAGGTCTAATAACACTTCTTGTTTGCCGCCATTGATCGTGGGTGTCTCAGCCAGCCCAAAAAGCTCCTGGAGGCGAACACTCAGGATCGGAGGAAGACCCTCTTCCCGGTATTTCAATGGCAGCTGACTACCACTGGGTACTTTGATTTTTAGCGGAGCCAAACTATCCAGCAGTTGTTGTTTGTCATACGCTAGCGTATGTTGAAGCACTTCCCTAAGATTGATCTTTTTCAGGTCTTCCGGAGTCCGGACATTGTCCAAATAGGGCTCCAGCCACTTATCGGATGTCGACAGTAGGTTCTCCGTACTTACATCAGGCCAGGAGGTATCTTCATTCCACAGACGTAGTGATAGCACCCGCAACTGCCATTGTACCACTTCTTCACTGAAGTCGAGTAACTGCCTGCCTTCCTTACCAATCACCTCGAGGATCGCCGCTTTGATAGCGGAAGGGTCCGGATGGATCAGGGGTTTGCTCTGCAGGACAATACTTCCTATAGATAAATCTTTGGTGGCTACTAAGCCACCTTTTCGGGTATCCCAGGTGATGACTTCCCGTTCCCTTACCCGAACAGCCAGGTCTTTGGGATTTAAGGGTGCTGCCAAATGAATTTTTCCCAGGCCATCTCTGGCATTGAGATGAGCTACCGCCAGCCAGGGTTCATGTGACAGGTCATCGCGGTGACCCGCGACTGCGTACCTGCCATTGGCGAGTTGAAATTGGGCATTGTTACCCGGTCTGGCACTGGCAATCCGCTCGGGATAGGCCATGCTCAGCACAAACCCAACTTCATAAGGATCAACGATCCCATTATCAGGCCCAGTTTTTAAGAGCCCCCGATAACTATTGGCTACCTGCTCTATGCGGCTCATGCGGCCGCCTTTGCGGTTTTCATCTCGAAAACGGTGGAGTGCTTCAACGCGAATGGAGAGGTCAATCCCTACATCCGGCAGGGGGTCACGTTCCTCGATCAGGGCAGCAATGTCTGTTGCCAGTGCGGCCATCCCCATCTTGTCAGCTTCAAGAAGCATATGAGCAATCCGGGGATGGCAGGGGAGTTGTTGTATCTGTTTCCCATGAGAGGTGATCTTACCGTCTTCCAGGGCCTCCAACTCATGAAGGAGCTCGCTGGCGGCATGCATATGTCCCAATGGTGGTGGGTTCAGCCAATTCAGTTCCTGCGCATCGGTAATCCCCCAATGAGCAAGCTCCAGTGCCAGACTTGTCAGGTCAGCTTCAAGCAACTCTGGCGTGCTAAATTCCTGCAAATGAGCGTGGGTTGCCGGGGTCCACATTCTATAGCATACACCCGGAGACAAACGACCGGCCCGTCCTGTTCTCTGATCTGCGGTGTCTTTGGTGACGGGTAAAGTCACTAAACGTGACAGCCCTGACCCCGGATCAAAGGAAGCCTTACGGATAAACCCTGAATCCACTACCACCTTGATGCCTTCAATGGTGAGACTCGTTTCGGCTATGGAAGTAGCGAGAACTATCTTTCGTCGACCCTGCTTATCGGGGAAAATGGCAGCTAGTTGCTTGTTTTGTGGTAGCTGGCCAAAGAGGGGATGAATGGCTGCCTGCGGAAGGTCTTTCTTTAGCAGCTCCTCACACTTACGGATCTCACCTTCTCCAGGGAAAAAAGCCAGGATATCACCGGTCTGTTCCCGAAAGGCCTGCAGGATCACACGGGCCGCCATTTCAGGGATCATATAGGGGTCTGTTTCACCTGTGTATTGGATCGCAACAGGATATTGCTTTCCCTGACTTACTACTGCAGGGGCCTTAAGTAAGGTCTCCAGCTCAGGCATGTTAAGTGTTGCGGACATGACCAGCAAGCGAAGGTCGGGCCTGAGCACCTGCTGTGCTTCCAGGGTAAATGCCAGTGCCAGATCAGCATGGAGGCTGCGTTCATGAAATTCATCAAAAATGACCAGACCGACACCCTCCAGAGCATTGTCCGCCTGCAACATACGGGTTAGGATTCCCTCAGTGACGACTTCGATCTTTGTTTGATCAGAGACACGTGTCTCGAAACGGATGCGATAGCCGACTGTCTGACCGACTGGTTCATCCAGTAGCTGGGCCATCCGGTATGCAATTGAGCGGGCCGCTAACCGCCGGGGTTCGAGTAATATGATCTTCTGTCCTTCCAGCCATTTTTCTTCTAATAATGCCAGCGGAAGAATCGTGCTTTTACCCGCTCCGGGTGGGGCATTAACGATCAGCCGGTTTCCTGAAGCTAGCCTGGCTTTTACATCGCCGATGATTTCTGTGATGGGTAAGTCAACCTTGTAGGGATCAAAAGACAATGGGAGTGAAGGTTGGTATATCCGCGAAATTAAAAGGATGTGGTTGAAATTAAATCGGAATCAGGCTTTAAATAATAAGCTTGTTTGTTTGTGTTATCACCATAACCATCAATCTAAGGATTGATTATCCAATTGAGCTTGACTGGATTGATTAAAATCAGGCCGCTCCTACGGAGCTAACTACAATTCGTCATTAATTTCTACAAACAGGTCGTCCCTCCGGGACTCTTTTCGCTCCATGTAAGACTTCAATAATTGACATGTTCATTAAAGTTTAATGATAACATTCAGATCAGGCAGCCCTCTCAGCATGCGGCATTTTAATTTCAGCACATGAGCGTCGCACAAGCCATGAGGAAGACAAGCAAGGGAGAAAAGATTTATGGTTACAAAGGAAGCCCAAGACAAACAGGTCGTCCCTACGGGACTCTTTTCGCTCCATGTAAGACTTCAATAATTGACACGTTCATTAAGGTTTAATGATAACATTCAGATCAGGCAGCCCTCTCAGCATGCGGCATTTTAATTTCAGCACATGAGCGTCGCACAAGCCATGAGGAAGACAAGCAAGGGAGAAAAGATTTATGGTTACAAAGGAAGCCCCAGCGGGGCGACCTGTTTGTAGAAATTTACATTTGTTAGTGTGATTAGCCCCGTAGGGGCGGCCCGATGCTACATGTTGAACCTTAGCAAATGGTTCTAATTGATTCAGATAATTTGGTTAAGTTTCAAGAAATATTGAAAGATGGCAAATACCTATTCAAAAATCTACATTCAAATTGTCTTTGCAGTAAAAGGGCGTCAGAATTTAATACCGAAAGCCCATCGTGAAGAGCTACATAAATATATCTCAGGAATTGTCGACCGTAGGGATCAGAAATTATTATCCGTATTTTGTATGCCAGACCATACCCACCTGTTTGTGGGTATGAAGCCATCAGTCTCTGTATCTGATTTAACCAGGGATGTTAAGGCGGCTTCCTCCGGATTCATTTCTGATAATAATTGGGTGAAAGGTAAATTTCAGTGGCAGGAGGGATTTGGAGCTTTTTCATATTCCAGAAGTCAGGTAGATACGGTCGCTGCTTATGTTTTGAATCAGGAAGAACATCATCGTAAGCAGACCTTTAGGGAAGAATACATTGACTTCTTGAATAAATTCAATGTTCAATTTGATGAAAAATACTTGTTTGACTGGATTGAATAATAAAATCAGGCCGCTCCTACGGAGCTAACTGCGATTCATCAATGATTCTACAAACAGGTCGTCCCTCCGGGACTCGTTTGGCTCCATGTAAGACTTCAATGATTGATATGTTCATGAAGGTTTAAATAAACAACATTCAGGTCTGATAGCCCTCACATCATACGGCATTTCATGAGCGTCAAACAGGCCATGAGGAAGACAAGCAAGGGAGAAAAGATTTATGGTTACAAAGGAAGCCCCAGCGGGGCGACCTGTTTGTAGATAATATCAGTTAAAGGAAGAACAGCTCCGTAGGAGCGGCCTGTAGATGCTTCTCTAAATAAATTGTCTGGTGATGGCTATGCTGTTGCTAAGTATGCCCTGATCAACCCACATATACGATGTAAAAGTGGTGGTCTTTTAATTAATTAAGTGCCTTAATAGGCCTTAGAAGAAGGAACCAAATACAATATTTTGAGCCAGCTGATCAGAGTCATCTTCCAGGATGATGTCCAGGTTGGATTGCTTGTTGTTGACCTTTTGTTCAATTGTTTTTAACCCAATGAAGGAATAAATAAGTGTAGCATTTTCAGGAACCTCCAGCTTGTATTCTCCCTTTGAATTGGTAAGGGCTGCTAAGTCAGTTCCTTTTATTTGGATGGTAACACCCTCGAGGGTTTTGCCATTTTGATCTTTGACCACACCGCTGACAACAACGTCAGCAGATGCCTGATAGGATAATTGCAACAGAGCTATTACAATTACCATTTTCGTAGCAGTATTTTTAATAAACCTCATATACCAGCTTTCAATTACAATGCAAAGTAAGGTTAAAATTGAATAAAATTCAATATCTCACCCTGTTATATATGGTATTCGCAAAAATGTGAAGTGTTTTTTACACGTTCACACATGTCATTAGGATTGCAACCCTGTTGTAATAAAATATTGCAAAATGCATTTCGCGCGAAAGGGCTATAAACCTCATGTATTTGTGGATAAATGTTTATTTTAGAAAACCTACATTTCCCGAACACATCAACACCGAATCATGAATGCCCCATCACAGAATAAAAGAAACAACCGCAGAGACTTTTTGATAAAAGCAGGGTTATTGGTTGGAGGTTTACACTACGGGCAAATCGCGCCAGCCTTCAACATCATTCATAAAAAAAAACTCCCTGATGAAATCATCGGACATGGAGAATTTCGCTATAAGGTTGATAAGCATTGGTGTCAGGCTAGTGCAGCAACGACCCCGGTCACGAATTGTCATGAAATGATAGAGGACCGACAGGGCAGACTGATACTACTCACTGATCATCCTAAAAACAACATCATCATTTTTGATAAATCCGGGAAAGTACTTACTACGTGGACACTGAACCTAAAAATGGGTCATGGTTTAACCATTCATGATGAGAATGGTGAAGAGTTTCTCTACATCACAGATGGCAGTGCTGGAGAGGTATATAAGACCACCCTGGATGGAAAGGTAGTATTGCAACTTCCCAGACCCGATCAGCTGGGGATTTATGCGGAGTGTGATAAATACAGACCTACAGAGACAGCCATAGGACCGAATGGGGATATCTATGTTGCTGACGGTTATGGCTCACAGTATATCCTGAGGTTTGACAATAAGGGTAATTATCTGAGTAAGTTTGGAGGAAGTAGTTTCCAGGATAAAAAGAGATTCAAAGAAGCACATGGCATTGCACTCGATAACCGAGACAAACAAAACCCCACCTTACTGGTAACTGCCAGGATCAAGAATACCTTTAAGCGATTCACTTTGGACGGAGAACATCTGGAAGATATCTACCTGCCTGGCGCGTATATCAGCAGACCGGTTATTCAGGGTGACACATTGTATTCAGGGGTGTGCTTTGGAATGACCAGGCATGATTTTAATCTGCAGAACAACCTGGGGTTTGTAACCATTCTCAACAAGGAAGGTAGGGTGGTCTCCAACCCCGGTGGCACCCGGCCCAAATACAAAGACGGACATCTCATGCCGCTCTTTCAGGACCAGCCTATTTTCAAACATTGTCATGATGTGTGTGTAGATCGGGATGAAAATTTGTATGTGTGCCAATGGAAAGCGGATGGCGTTTACCCTTACAAACTCCACCGGATTTGATTGATTTTGTGCAATTTTTGCTTCAATATGCTGTTTTGTTTAACTAAAGTATTACTTCTTTAACTAAGGGTATATATTGCTATATATCAGCATGTTATGAAAGTTAATTAAAGTAGGTAGAACTGATTTGAAGCTTTCACTTAGGTTTGGGGTAGATACTATAATTTTCTATTTAACAACGAATCAGAGAGATGTGATATCGGACGCTCCTACGGAGCTAATCTTTATTCAATTCTAGATTCTACAGACAGGTCGTCCCCAATGGGAATTCCTTCGTTCAATTGATCTTTATTAATAGACAGATATAGGACGTCTACCTGGATAAAAAGAAAGTCTGAAATTTAGTGCGCTGTTTTAAAACTTCGGACTCTGATTTGTTTAGGTAATCATCCTATGAATACTACTGGACTATTATCTTGCCTTGCTAAGTTCGCTGGTGATCTTATTCCTCACCCAGAGTCCGAAAACAAATAACCAAAGTATGGCTCCTTCCAGGAAAAATACAAGAGGTGGCCAGATCCACTTTAGCGCCAGAAAATAGATAATCAATCCACCTTCTGCGATCCAGATGTATAGTCCAATCCTGGTTAGTAGTGGGTATGGAAGTGGTAAATTAAAAGTATACCTGAGATGCCATCCCAGGAGTGCAAAAAAGGCTATTGCATGTGCAATATGAAAATACCCGGTCCATTCGGTTTGGCCAGGGGCATGCGTAGGTACCAGGGCTACTAGTAAAGTAATGGTCCCGGTACCCACCAACATCACCAGGCTTTGGCTCGAAGTAAAACCATATAGAATGAATGTGGCACCAAAAAGGATGAGAAAAATCAGGAATAAAAACTTAACCTCAGAATAGTAGTATGAGCTGATAGAAGACAACAATACCTGATCTGCACCCAATAACCATTGGCCAAGCGGCAATATAATTGGTAGTATCAATGCCAACAGGCCAAGTATGATTCGTAGGGTTTGTTTGGGGATAGGAATTTTCATAAGAGCTAAAGTTAAGCGTTTTAAGTCATAAATTAGCATGGTATAAAACCTGTAAATTGTCCAATAGAAAAGAAGATATTAATTCATGGAAAAGCTTAGTTACTCCAAAGAATACACGAAACTATCACGGGAGTTGGTGTATATGCAGGAGTGGATCAAGAGTCAGGGGCTCAAAGTAGTCGTGCTTTTTGAAGGAAGGGATGCCTCAGGGAAGGGAGGAGCCATCAAGCGAATCCTGGAACCATTAAATCCCCGGGTATGTAAAGTAGTGGCACTTGGGATTCCGACAGAACGGGAAAAAAGCCAGTGGTATTTTCAGCGGTATGTCGAGCACCTTCCTGCAGCAGGGGAGATGGTGCTCTTCGACCGAAGCTGGTACAACCGGGCGGGAGTGGAAAAGGTCATGGGGTATTGTACCCAGGAGGAATATGAGGAGTTTCTACGATCCTGTCCGGAATTTGAGCGCATGATCATAAGATCAGGGATTATTCTGATCAAATACTGGTTTTCCGTCAGTGACGAAATTCAGGAGCAAAGATTCAGAGAACGTATTGACAATCCTGTGAAAAGATGGAAATTCAGTCCTATGGACCTCAGGTCGAGGGAGAAGTGGCTGGAGTATTCCAAAGCCAAGGATGAGATGTTTGCCTACACAGACACCAAACAATCACCCTGGTATGTGGTGAATGGAGACAATAAGCGCAAGGCGCGTCTCAACTGCATCGCTCATCTGCTGACCCAGGTGCCTTATCAAAAAAAGAAATATAAAAAGATTCAGCTTCCGCCATTACCCGATGATCATGAATACCTACGACCACCCGTAGACTATCAGACTTTTGTGCCGGAAAAATATTAGGTAAAGGAGTTGAAACGATCGTGATCTCAGACCCAAGTTAAAATTCTGCTATAATTTGAAAGAAATTAGCGTTGCTTAATGAAGAAAATAGCGTGATTTGCGTTTAAATAATTCCTATTCATTCAGGCACATGAGATATACTTTTCTATTCATCCTTTTTCTCTCTTTCTTCATTTCCCAGGCACAGACTGGCGTAAAAGGAAAACTCGTGGATCCCACGGCTGATGAACCACTTCCTTATGCCAGTGTTGCCCTGTACCAGAGTGCCGATAGTTCACTAGCAGGGGGAGCCGTATCCACTTTTGACGGGTCCTTTGAGATCCGGGATATCAAACCTGGGACCTATTACCTCAAAGCGCACTTTATGGGGTTTGACGAGCAAACCCTTGAAAACATTACCGTTTCGAGGAATAAGCTGTCAGATATTGGAACGGTGGCGATGCAAGCCAATCAGAAGTTCCTCGACGAAATTGAGATTACCGGGGAGACGGTAACCATGCTTTCCAAAGCAGATCGCCAGGTCTTTGAAGCCGGAAAATTCCAGTCGAGCACGGGAGGCACCGCCACCGATGTATTGCGTAATCTCCCTTCTGTGACCGTAAATGCCAATGGGGAAATCTCCGCCCGGGGATCCACCGGGTTTGTAGTGCTCATCAATGGGAAGCCGGTTCAATCGGATCCACAGATGATCCTGAATCAATTACCAGCTAATGCCATCGAAAACATCGAGCTGATCACTGCACCTTCGGCCAAATATGACCCGGAAGGAAAAGGAGGGATCATCAATGTGATCACGAAACAAGGTGCTGCTGACAACACCTACATGCAGATCAATGCCCGACTGGGGGCACCCAGTATTGAAAACTATGACAATGCGGAATATGCTCAGCGTCATGGTGGCGATTTTACACTGAACCACAGATCAGGCGACTGGGACATCTCTGCGGGACTGAGTTACCAGCGCAATGACCTTACAGGTAGACGGGTAGGCGAAGTTTACACGGTACGAAATGATACGACGGTTTATTTCCCATCCAATGGGGAACGTAGTTTTGATGAAGTGAATTATTCCGGCAGGTTTACCCTGGGCTATAATCCCAACCCAAAGAACGCTTTCAACCTGGGGTTCTTCGCCGGTAAGCGGAGCAAGGATCGAACCGCAGACATCGTGTATTATGATAATCACGCTATTTACAATAATCAGCGACTATATACTATTCAGTACTACAATGAGAACCTGCGTATCCGTCGTGGGGATTTTGTACTGGGAAGCCTGGATTATGGTCATTCTTTTGATAATGGCTCAAGACTTTCTTCATCATTCCTGTATGAATATACCTTACTCGGTGGTCCTACCACCAACAGAAACCTGGGCTATCCGGAAACATCCGTCATCTATCAGGATGAGTACAACACCAATGATAATCCCCTTTACGGAACTCGTTTTCAGCTGGACTATACTTCCAAACCCTTGTCCTTTGGAAAGGTGGAAGCCGGGTATCAATTCCGAAACCTCGATCATACCGGAGACTTTGTCTATGAGCGAAGAAATAACAACACCGGGGAGTTTGAGTTGGTCCCGGAGTTCTCCAGTAATGTAAACCTGTTGAGGTCGATCCATTCGGGTTATGTCCAGTATTCCGGGAAATCAGGTCAGGTGAGCTATGGTGCCGGGCTGAGAGTGGAATATATGGACCGGGAGCTGGAGCTGAAAGACAAAGCAGGGACCATCGACACGATGTATTATTACGATTTTATCAAACCTTTCCCTTCTGCCAACATCCAGTATGATGTAGGAGAGGGGTTGACGGTGAAAGGTGCCTACAGTCGAAGGATCGAGCGTACGACCACCTTTAAGATGAACCCTTTTCCTGAGCGGGAACACTCAGAAACCCTTGAGCAGGGAGACCCTGAGTTGTTACCAGAGTTTATTGATCTGGTAGAACTAGGGTTGATCAAGAATTTTTCGGATCACAGCATTTATGCCACAGCTTATTTTCGCAGTGTTAAGAATGTCGTGAACAGGGTAAACAATATCTACAACGACACCATCCTCAATAGGATTTATTCCAATGTGGGTGATGCGGCATCTGTGGGTCTTGAGGTAGGATCTGACCTTCAGCTTACGGACAAGTGGAATGCCTTTATCGGAGGTAACCTGTTTCATTATACCATCGATGGAATGTTTGATGAATATCCCATCAATACATCCAGCTGGATCTACAACATCAACATGAACACGACCTTGAATTTCACGAAAGATTTCAGTCTGCAGTGGACCCTCAACTACATTTCGGACCGTATCACTGCGCAGGGGAAAGATTCAAGATACCTGTCGCCCAACCTGACGCTGCAGAAGACGTTCCTGGATGACCGGCTCACAGCGACCCTACAATGGCTCAACATGGACATGGGACTGTTGGATACGAATGAGCAGCGTATCACGACCTGGAGAGATGGGGAGTTTTATACCACCACTAATTATGTGTACGAAGTAGACATGGTGATCCTCAACCTGAGCTATACACTCTATAGCGGCAAGAACCGGGCACGGTTTATTAAGAGTGAGTTTGGAGCACAGGAGTTTTGATGTAGTCCAGTTTACGTCTGTGGGCCTTAGTGGCAATAAATAATTTTGGCCACCAAGACTCGAAGGCACGAAGTAACTGGAGAATTACTTTTCAGTTTGAAGATGGAGATGCCCTGGATGTTACACTAGAAGATTATCATTGATATGGGAAAAATGCTAAAACCCGTTCACCCGGGAAGAATAATAAGAGATGATTACATGGAACCCCTTGACTTAACGATGGGAGCACTTGCTGAGGCCCTTGGAGTAACCAGGCAAACCATGGTAAAGATTGTAAATGGAAAAGCCGGGATAAGCCCCGAAATGGCATTAAGACTTTCGAAGCATTTGATACTACACCTGATTTATAGTTAGCCATGCAAAGAAACTATGATCTCAGTCTGGCAAAAGAAAAATTCTCACCTGACAGTATTGTAAAGAAACTGTTTATTAATACTTTTTAGTTTAATACAGACTGCAATGACGGTCAAGCTTTCCATCACTGCATCACGATTAGCCTTTAGATCCTATTTCTTTTTTTATAAGATCCCTGCCTTCCCACAGGCAGCTTCATCCCGTTTAACTAGGCTCTGGATGACATTGAGTTGTTTGTTTTTGGTCTCACAGAGAAGTGGATGACGCAAAATTGTTTATTGTCTGTTCGCTTAAAGGTATCACTCAATCCATTTTCAACCAATTCATCACTCATCGGGTCTGGTTACAGGTGAATTTTTTTAATAATTATCAAAAACTCAAAATATCAGTGACATAGGGCTGTCACTCAAGACGGTTTTTTTGTGTAGTAGAAAGATATCTTTTGCCGGAAATGACCTTCATGAATGTCGTTTTTGCATCGGATGATTTCAATAATTAAGTATCAATTTTGCTTTATGGAATCAAACAATGAAATGCCTGTAATGGAAGCCCCCAAACAATCTATCTGGCGCCAACTCAAAGATGCCATTCAGGGTACGGATGCAGATTATACCACCATAGACTTGAAAAAAGCCATTTTTCTGCTGGCTGTACCCATGATCCTCGAGCTGGTGATGGAATCGACTTTCGCGGTAGTAGATATCTATTTTGTGGGTCAGCTGGGCTCCTCTGCCGTGGCCACTGTGGGATTGACAGAGACTTACCTGTTCCTGCTGTATTCGGTGGCCATGGGTTTGGCGATGGCTGTCACGGCCATCATTGCACGTAGGGTCGGTGAAAAGGATAAAAGTGCTGCCGGAAAATCGGCGGTACAATCCATATTTCTCTCGCTATTGATATCGCTTCCTTTTACCATCGCCGGGATCTTCTTTGCCAAGGATCTGCTGGCACTCATGGGAGGTGACCAATGGAGTCTGGAGCATGGGTATCGGTATACCCAGTGGATGCTGGGTGGTAATGCAGTAATTGTCTTGTTGTTTGTGATCAACGCCATTTTCAGAGGTGCCGGTGATGCAGCCATTGCGATGCGGGTTTTATGGATTGCCAATGGTCTCAATATCATTCTTGACCCGCTGCTGATCTTTGGGTGGGGACCCATTCCTACGATGGGCATCGAAGGAGCTGCCATCGCAACCACAACAGGCAGGGGTATTGCCGTGGGCATCCAGTTGTGGACACTCTTCAAGGGTGGAAGGCACATCCAGGTGTTCATAACAGATTTTGTATGGGATGCCAAAAGGATCATGAATATCATCAAAACTTCCCTGGGAGGTGTGGGACAAATGATCGTGGCCATGTCTTCATGGATCTTCCTGATGCGGATCCTGGCAGATGTGGGCAGTGAGGCTGTCGCCGGGGCAACGATAACGATGCGGGTGATGATGTTTACCCTGATGCCCGCCTGGGGACTTTCAAATGCTGCAGCAACGCTGGTGGGACAAAACCTCGGTGCCGGACACCCTGACCGGGCAGAATCCTCCGTATGGAAGATCGGGTTTTATAACATGGTCTTTCTGATAGGTGTGTCGATTGTGTATTTCTTCTTTAATCGTTCACTGGTGAGTATATTCTCGGATGACATGACCGTCATTGCCATTGGAGGGGAATGGCTGCGCATCTTGTCGTATGCCTACTTCATCTACGGCTGGTGGATGGTGTCTGTACAGGCCTTCAATGGTTCGGGGGATACAACGACACCAACGAAGATCAACCTGGTGTTCTTTTGGCTGATCCAGATCCCGTTGGCATATCTCCTGGCCATTCACTGGCACTGGGATCACTCCGGGGTGTTCTGGGCAGTGTTCTTTTCGGAGACAGCTGTCGGGTTGTTCACTCTGTGGTTGTTTAGAAAAGGTAAGTGGAAGCTGGCGACAGTATAAAAAAGGTAGTTGCCGGCTTAAAAAGGGGTATTGTTTGAGAATTGTCTAACTTTAGTTACAAACAACCACCTGAAAAAAATGAAAAAGCTTAACCTCATTGCCATCCTTACTGTAATCCTTTTTTCCTGTAATCGAAATGATCAGGAGACACCCCTGTATATGTTATGCGTGTGAAAGACCACAGGACCTGAACGGTGACGGTGGTCTGCCTGATATGGCCGAAATACCTGGATAAGGTGTTGAGTGGGTATTTAGCTCTTAAGTGAGTCTGTTCGGAAACCCTATTGGTTGTTTCTGTCTAGGATGTAAAGGTTTATTTTGATCTCCTGACCATCGATCATTCTGATAAAGAGCGGATACAGACCGGTAGTCAGCCTGCTGGGGAGCGTAAAATACTGGTCGCTGCCAAATGATACAGCTTCAGAGTGAAATACGACATGCCCGGATAGATTGAATAGCTCGATTTCCTGTAATTCCGCAGAGCCTGTATTGATATGAAACTCTCTGTTAGTCAGCGGATTGGGATATACCTTTATGTCGGGTGGCGTACTTTGGCCCTGTATCAGCACAAGTGGAAAGATTTCTGTGGTCCCATCAAAATCTGTTTGAGACAATCGAACGTATTTAAGATCAACACCGGAAATCTTGCTTAATACGGTACGCGTATAATACCTGGTTTCTTTGGTGGTGCCAGCTCCTTCAATTGTCATAAGGTCCTTCCAGTTGATGCCGTCGATGGATTCTGATATGGTGAAAAACTCATTATTTACCTCTGAGGCGGTAGACCAGGAGATATCGTAATAGTTGTTCCACTTGTTTTCAACGGTGAAGGAAAGCAGTTCTACCGGAAGGAGGGAGAGCGATCCAAATACCAAATTGATGGAACCGCAGTCATCCAGTTCACAGTCTCCGCTCAGGTTGATCACGCCTGATCCGGGTGTTGAGATAGTATTATCTTCCCGGGCTTCTCCTCTTTGGCTTGTTATATCTCCATTGACATTTAATGTGCCATTAACCCTTAGGGAACCGTCTTCTTCACCTGTATAATCAATGTTACCGGCAACATTAACATTTGCTCCACCAATTACACGGATAGTGGCTTCTTCACCAATCTTCAGACCTCCGATAGTTATATCTCCTTTGAAAGTGACCTCAGCATCTTCATTGGTTACATTGACTGTTCCTGATACATCTGCCTGAATGGTGACTTTCCCGTCTGTAACCGTAATATCTCCATCATAATCATCATCGACAGAGCACGAACTACGCAGTCTGCAGTTACTGGATCCGGTACCTGATCCACAGCCACAGGAGTCCTGAGCATAGGAGTAGAAGGCAGTACCGAATAGGATAAATGTTGTGAGTAGATAGTTCTTCACAGTGCTCTTTGCTGGCTGATCATGTAAATATTAATAGGCCGATTTTACTCAAAACCATGAATACGTCATAAAAGTATATGATTTTTTACCACTGACTATAATAATTCTATGTTTGGTACTTATTAACGGTAACTGGTTGGGATTTAAGGATTTTGGGGAATGGTGGGGGGTATTATTTATTGTGCCGAAACACGCAAAACCCATCGTTATTCAGAGCGGAATCACTGGAATCGAATTAAATAAGAAGCATTAAGAGTTACAACCAGCGCATCTATCTAAGTTGAAAAATGCTTGTGGAGCGAAGAATCTCATTCCATGTGGGCCGATCTGCCTTGATAGACCTCACGAGAAGGAGATTCCTGCCTCCCGTCAGGCAGGCTTCACTTCGTTCAGGATGACGTTAGAAAATCACGTCCTAAACCGCCTCCAACACTTTGGCTTCCTGCCTGGTTTTCTGCAAATGATGCTTCAGGGTGGGGAAGTCCTCCAGAAATTCCCGGATCTGTTTGGCATGGGTAAAGTCCCTGGAACCGTGACCATACTGGTCGGTCCACTCGATGGTCACTTTGGCTTCTCTGATATTTAAATTCTTATTTGTCATCCTGAAAACGTCTACGGGTGAATACTTTTTACTGAAATAGTACCTGCTGATGGTATTGTAGTCCGGAACGGGTACCCCAACATTGTTACAAAGGTCTTCCACACACCTTTTAAAGAAAGTAAGGGAAGAATTGGCTCCTGTATATATTTCGTACTCGTTCATAATACTAATATAATTAGTATTATGCTAATAATATAATTATTTGTTATCTTTTTTTAGTAAACATTAACTTTTTGAGTTATGAGAATATAGTTATTTGTAGATAACTGTAATATGATTAGCTTACAGTAATTAACACAACATCTATGAAAAGATATTTACTGGTTTGTGCGATAGGAATTGGCATTACATTTTCCTGTTCACAAAATAACGATGAAGCCCCCAAACCAACAGATTTTGGCTACCTGTCTTTAAATGTTTCTGTTTCTATCACCAGCGAGCCTGCCAATGGTAGAGTAGAGGCTGTTTCGACCGATGAATGGAAAGTCACTATCTTCTATGATGATGGCACTGAAGCACTGGTCTTTGATCCGTATTCCACAGCACCGACTGAAATACAGTTGCCAACCGGAGAATACTACATCGAAGCTCACAGCAATAACTTTATGGAAGCCGCTTTCGAAAACTCCTATTATTTCGGCCGATCAGCGAACTTTACAATTGATAAAGAGGAGATAAAAACCATAGACATCAATGCTGAGCTGGCCAATTCCAAGGTGGCCATCAATTATTCTTCCAATGTGACAAATACATTCAATAATTATACCGGAGCGGTGACTGTGGTTAGTTCTGGTACCACACTTAATTACCTACAGGGGGAGACCCGTGAGGGTTATTTTGTATCAGAACCCTTATCAGTTGTTGTAGATCTGAGCTACAACAAGCTTGACGGAACATTTATTACCAGACAGTTTGCCGCTGATATCGATGCACAGCCTAAGACACTTTACAATGTGAATGTGGATGCCACACTGAAGGATGGGGAGATTGTCCTTAATATCAATGTGGATGAGACGTTTGAGACGGTAGAGATTGAGCTTGGAGATACAGGATCAGATCCTAATGCTGATTGGGTTGCAGGAGACGATTGGATTGACGATCGGGATGGGGAAACTTACGGTACTGTGCAAATAGGAGATCAGGTGTGGATGAGTGAGAATTTGAGGTACTTACCAGAAGTCCATGATGCCACAAATTGGACATCTGCGTCAGAAAATTACACAAAAGGATATAGTGTCTTCAACTATGACGGCAATTCAGTAGAGGAAGCCCGGCAACGTCCGGAATACTCAACCAGGGGTGTGATATATAATGGATGGGCAACAATGGATGTGGAAGGTAATGCAGGAGTATTCACCACAGACGTACAGGGAGCATGTCCGGTAGGCTGGCATGTGCCAGGTGATGATGAGTGGAATGCCTTGATCAACTATTTAGGGGGCGCTGAAGTGGCCGGCGGAAAGTTGAAGCAAATGGGTACGGTCAATTGGAGGGATCCTAATGTAGGAGCTACAGATGAGGTTGGTTTTAATGCTATTCCTGGTGGCAGACGATTTCCCGATGGTCGGTTTGTAACACCAGACATTGTAGCTCATTTTAGAACAAGCACTCCGGATCCTGAAATTGAAATTTTTCAAGTGGTAAAATTTCTAAATTACAACAACACCGCTGTAGTCACACAAAGGGTTCCAAATGACTTTGGTCTTTGTGTCCGGTGCATCAAAGATGTTGAAACTACTTCTTTCAGTGATAGTGATGGTGATGGTATTCCGGATAATAGTGAGTTTCCCGGATGTGAAAATGATCCTAATTGCTAATACTGATAGGTATAAGGATCATTTTCACAACGCATGTACAAGCTTATCAGTATATCTCTGGTGAGACAACTTCAAAATCATTAAAACCGGCTCACATGATGGTCATTGGCCGGCTTTAAGTGTTTTTTCACTTCGGGAAACCTGCCGAGGCCATCAGCTCCTCAATCTGCATGTGGTGCCGCTTACCATGTCCATTGATAAAGACGACCACCTGGTAGGCATCCAGGTTACCAAAAGGGAAGGTGGTGACACTGCCACGCAGGTCGTCATTGGTCGCCTTGATGAAATCAATGGTGTTGGCCCGGGCTTCGTTATAGGCCGTTAACGTCGCATCATAAGAACCAAAACGGTTGGTGGGTACCAATTCCGGACGGGTCTTGATTTTCCGTTCGCGATTGGTGATGATGGCATCTACCTGCGCATCTTCAACTTCCGATTGCAAATCGTTTTCGTCTGCGATGGTGGCTTTTACCAGTCCCAGCAGGTTTTGTTCAGACACGGTGATATGTTCCAGACATTCAGCCACTGACCATACGGAATCTGCTGGTTTGTAACTGAGTTGTTCGTCCGTCAGGCCTTTGACGGTCTTCAGTAGGGCTTTACGCGACTGCTTAAGCTGATCAACAGCAGATTTCCGATCTGTATCCGTCAGCGTTTGTGCCACGGTTAATTCCACGGTGGCAATCAGCAATCCGAGGAAGAGTACAATTAACTTTTTCATAATCTATTCTTTTAGTGTTTGGTATGATGACGGGTGAGAGGCATTGAAATGGACAGGTTGATCATACTATTTTAGACTCAGGGTGATTTTTCATTTCTGTTTTTTTGCTAAGATTCTTCGCGTTGCTCAGGATGACGTAAATAAAAAATCAACCGTCATGCTGAGCCTGCTAAGCATCTTAGTGATCAGAACTCTTCATGAACAATAGAAAAAGAAGGATCTTAATAAGAAGTTCATTCCTACCATTATTTATCATTAAATTGGTGTATGGTACGAGGTGGCCTTGTATATATCACAACCACAAAAAGAAACACAGTACTTTACACGGGTGTGTCCTCAGACCTACCAGGAAGAGTCTATGACCATAAAACAAAGGCCTACCCAAAATCCTTTACTGCAAGATATAACGTAGATAAACTGGTGTACTATGAAGAACACCCCACCATAGAAGAAGCAATTGCCAGGGAGAAAGAAATCAAAGGTTGGACACGTGCCAAAAAGATCAAACTCATTGAGTCCATGAATCCTGAATGGCGAGATCTTTATGAGGAAGTAAAGGAGTGGTAGGGCCTTTTTAATTCTAAGATCCTTCGCGTTGCTCAGGATGACGTAAATAAAAAATTAACCGTCATGCTGAGCCTGCGAAGCATCTTAGTGATCAGAACTTCCTCATGAACTATAAAAGAAGAAGGATCTTAGCAATCAGGACTATATATGTAATATTTAAATGTGAAGGATCTTAGTAATCAGCCTTAAATAAACAATCCCTACGTTGCTTTACTTATCTTCTTCACGCCATCAAGCACCCACAGCACCATCAGGCTGGTAATTGCTGCGAAGAAGCACCAGACGGATATCTGGTGTTCCTGAAAGAAACTAATGGTGATGATAAAGGTGGTGAGCACCATCACTGCCAGGTAGATCATGCGTTTAGCGGAGGAGACAAACAGTGAAACGACAATGGCGATGAAATAAAACGCACCTATGACCCAGGGGTATTTCGGTTGGTAATCCATCAGGTACCGGATGTGGGCACCTTCTGCCTGGGCATGTACATGATGAAATATCAGGTGGTAGATATGCAGTACGGATACCATCAAACCCATGATCAGGAATACCGTGAGGATATTCCTGCGTGTAGTATGGGTCTCCAGCTGGCGTATGGTAAAAGGAATGTAGGCCGGCCAGATCACCCGGGCAAACTGAGCATGCTATTCAGTTCGCTGCCAGATGTATCATCCAGGGTAAGCCACAGCGCTCCCTCAGTAAATTGTTGGACCGCGAAGAACAAGGGAATACCCGCAAATAATTGCTGAGGAGTTGTTTCTGCCTTTCTTAGCGTAGCTACGCCAATAGCTGCGATCACAGCGCCGGCACCAAAGCTTACTTCTGCAGAGAAACACATAATAGATCCTTTAGTCCCAGATCATGTACTTCAATTAACACCCAATCAGGTAAGACTAATTACAAGTTAGGACTAAATGGTGTTGAAAAGAAGGGTTTGGCAATATCTTAACCGGATATTCTACATGCTCAAGACTGTTTTTTGCATAATCTGCATATTCTGAATGTCATGTTTCAAAATACAATTTGCTTCAGACAACAGGTCTAATGACCTTTATCTTACCAAAATACACCTGGATAAAATGCCGTTATGAAAGGGATCGTCTGGCAAATATCTTACCATCAATTCATCAGTCAAATCATACAACGGATTTGATTTTTGACTAAATTCCATCATCCATTTTTTGACTATGAGAACGCTGCTATTCCTTGGGTTCTTAATAATGGTTCCGGTGGTCTGCAAGTCACAATCCAGGGGAATCAATTACCGCGCCGTGTACCTTAGTGCAGGAGGTATTGTCCTGCCTTGTCTGGGTTGTGAAGGAGGGGAATCCGACGGAATCGGAAACCTTCAGGGGACTTTTGAAAGCAGCAGGGGTAACCCTACATCATCAGTAAGATATAGTGCCGGACTTCATACCAGAAATGGCGACCCTCATCTTCAGATTAGTTGGACCGGAGTGTTGTTAACAGGTAAAAAAAAGAACCACTTCGAGTTTGACTATGGCATCATGTATTCCGGAGCCGTGGACCCTTCCGTGCTACCCATTGTAAACCTGGGTTATCGATATCAGGACTTTGAGAATACCGGGTTTGTGCTACGGTTGGGTATGGGGTTAGAGCAGGTCGGCTTTTACCTGAGCATGGGAAAGGTTTTTTAGGGCAGGATTGAAGATTGAGATAAGTACTTAAGCGAACAGCGTTTACGGATCGAAAATGGCATTTCCGGAAACGGATTTTTGACTACATGAAACTTCGGTTTGGTAGATGTCTTGATGATATTAAGGAAGAGACTGATTGTCTTTTCAATAGGTAGTGTAGATTACACATCGTTCAATTTTTCTTACTTTTATAGCTAATCGCACGAATGATGGCTTTTAAACTCACTCGAATTTTTTGTTTTCTTATAGTAATGCTGCCGCTTTCGGTCTATTGCCAACAACAGGTCAATGTAGAGCAATGGATACAACTTTTATTAATGGATGGAGAGGGTGATTTGACGCTATCTCAAATGCAAATATCCATCACTGACAATCAACTGAA
This sequence comes from Cyclobacteriaceae bacterium, assembly GCA_965228595.1. Classification (GTDB taxonomy): domain Bacteria; phylum Bacteroidota; class Bacteroidia; order Cytophagales; family Cyclobacteriaceae; genus UBA7330. The sequence goes on from OZ245828.1 coordinate 5,281,729, forward strand.
ACGGAATAAAGGTATTTTCAATTATATTTCTGATAATCAGCCACAAACTATTAACAATCAGGGACTTATAGCTATTGACAGACCGGTGATTTTAGATAATCTTATCTTCACTGATCACCTTTACCTGAACCAATTTGATTTCCGGGAAGGGCTGGAAATTCGAAATTGCCAGTTCAATGGGTTAACCATCAGTGAGACAGCCGGGTATGCGTTTATTTTTCATCAAAACAGCTCAACCAATATTGTAGAAGTCCTGGAATCAACTTTTGAAAGGGTAGAGGTTAGTCAAAATAATATTGACTTTGGTGTGATACTGGAAGGGATGACTACTTCACAGGTTAAAATAGAAAATAACCGGGTGAATAACGGAGAAATCGATCTGCTGGATAGCAAAATCAGTAATGGCAACCTACTGATAGGCAACAATAGCGCTCAGGCCATTATTGTCGAACGCTGTGATATCCAACTAGGTCAGTATGGAGAATTTAACCACTATAAACTACCAGGATCACCCTCAGGTGATTTATATCTCACAGGAAATACTTTTTCCGGTGACAGCACCGCTCGGTTCATCCTCAATAAAGGGAGCTACTTAAACCTGGACATCCGTGAAAATGACTTTGCTATCGAGGTATATTTTGCCGAGGTCAGTGTTTCGGAACGCTTTTTCCTTGTCAGCAATCATTTTCAACAGACCATTTCATTTGAAAAATTTCTCTTTTCAGAAATATGGAACGAGCTCTACTGGGATCAGCTGGAGGGCTATAAACTTCGCTACATGGAGTATGGAACGCAGGAAAGTGGTGACTTTGACAACGACATCGCTTTCAAAAACCTCATTAACATTTATAAGCACATGCATTCGATATTCATATCGAGGGGTGATCTGGAGTCGGCCAATGCATGCTACAGTGAAATGAAGGAGTTGCAGGGTCAGATGTTAAAACATCGTTTTCAGCAGGAGGGGACCTTTAATAGTTTTCTTCGCTGGCAATTGAATGTACTCCTTCGGATCTATACAAACCATGGTACAGATCCCGGATTGGCCGTTTTGATGTCTCTCTACGTGATCTTGATATTCTCCGTCTTATATGTGTTTTTTCCATCGGAATGGGATGCAGAAAGTAAAAGCAGACTGCTCGTGAGTTTTGAAAACGCATTAAAATCCAAAAAGAAGTCCTTTTTTGGACCTATCATCGTGGTAGGGGGTTCGTTGCTGTTAACAGTGGTAAACGCGATAACGTTAAGCATCAATAGTTTTGTTACGCTGGGTTTTGGCTCGGTACCCACCAAAGGATTTGCCCGCTATTTATGTATTGTAGAGGGGTTTATTGGCTGGTTTTTGCTCAGTATATTCACTGTGGCACTGATTAATCAGGTATTGGCTTAGGACCAGCTGAAAAACGCCTATGAAATATTTAATGGTACAAGGTTTTTAGATAAGGATTACCTTATTTAAAGCATCCGGAAAATATCGTTCGCAATATATTTTTGCTAGCCTCAGTCACATCATCTACTTCCTGGCTTCAGATCGAAGTATATTTATACATCTTCTCTTCAGCCAGTCGTATCTAATGTAACTGAGACTTTTTCAGCAGGTCCCTGCTTGTAATAAAGATTGGCAAAAAATCATGATTTGGGGCTGGTTACTTCAGGGAAAAGGGGCGCCACGCTGACGCTGAAGCTTTAGCGTAAGAGTCCGGCCAGGGTGTGTGTGGGCCAATTGTCGAAGCTAATACCTTACTCTTTTAAGTACCAAATTGTATTGATATCTCCGATCGCCCCGGCCCCTGAAGGGGAGTCAGCCGCACTAATCCGAAGTACGATCGGCTTAATCGAGCTTATACACGGTAATTTCGGCATCGTTGGATTCATCAATCACAGTAAGAGACGTGCCCGGGATGAATTTAATCACGAAAGTATTGCGCCTTTTGGTGGTTTTGAACGTATTGGTTGACTTCCCATCGTATTCACGGGTAACAATTTCATAGACATCGTTACCGATGGTGATATTGCGGCCGTCAAATACAATGTCTGTGCTTTCTTCAGTACTCACCAGCACTTCGTTGGTTGCTGCATCCAATGTGGCTACTTCGGAAGCTGTAATCTTGTCTTTAAAACCTCTGCGATCATTGTTCTGTGCCTGCGCGGTAAGACCCAATAAAATGATAAGTGCTGAAAATAGTAATCCCTTCATGATTGTGTATTTGCAAGTGAAGTTACAATACCCGTGCCAAGATAAAAACAATTAACAATTGCCTGTAATATTGGTATTGAATGGGTACCAGGAATTTAATGGATATCTCAAAATGAAATAGGCACCGACGAATGCGGCAATTTACTTTGATTTAGCTGCAGGACAGACAGATCCCCATTTCTATTTTAAAGCCAGGAAGTTTAGGTTAATTCAGGATACATTTACAGGTGAAAATAAAAGCCTCTCTTAGGTATGACTGATCCGTTCAGTAAGTCATTGAGAAAGTATATCACACCGGATAGATATCAAATATTATTTGAAGAAATAAGTCGTAATGCACTGATTAATAAGGATTTAAGTACATTATCTGAAAGTGTAATTAAACTCAGGATCCGGGAACTTGAACAATGGCAGCAAAAAGAGGGGTTTGTATTTGTAGGTGAGCACCCATGGTTAAATTCCTTTTTACTGGATCCATCTGTATCTCTTTATTCCTTGTGGGTGGATATGGTCTTCAGGGATTTTCTTGGGGTGGATTTTGCATTCGTCGACTTTGGCGCATACCAGGGTTTACCGGATAAGTGCTGGAAAACCGTTCTCGAAAAACCAGGGAGGTACCTTCCGTGTTTTGATCAGCTCATGAATGTAGCCTTTGAGCCGGCCAAAGACATCACCCATGTTGAAATACATGTCTATGGACCGGAAGAAGGACCGGGGCCGATGCATCTGAGCAGGGCATTTGAATTCCTGTTTGACCTGGAATATATGATAGCCTTGCTGCCTGAGCAGGTCGGAGAGGGAGGATGGGTAGGTATCGAAGGGCTGGATGTGGTCTATCCCGGCCATCCGGAAAAGTGGGAATTGATTGTCCGTTCAGGATACGGCGCTGAGTTTGATTATGCCTTTGACAACCGCAAACCATGTTAGGTTGTTTGTTTTCTGGATAGCTGATCGGCCATTTTTAGCAAGGTAGGAATCCTGTACGCTCCATGCATCTGACGAATGTATGCTTTGGCATCCCCGGAATCAATTCCTACAGCCGTCACGAAAAGCGGATTTTTGCTCTTTCCTCTATACAGCGCATACTTTTCTGAAATATTTCTGTAAGGATGTTTCGCCACGCCAATGACTGGTACCTTACCATCCAATGCATCAAACAGGTACTTCCCCAGGCCTGGTTGGTGATGTCCATCCAGGAATACATATCCGTCGATGATGACTATGTCCGGTTTTAGACGGTGATCGCGGAGCAATTGAGTGATGCAGGGAAGCTCACGCTGGTAGAATGCACCGGAAACATATGGTTGGATATCCTTTGAGGTTGAATAGATCACCCGATCAGGCTCAGTAGTTTTCCAATCATTAAATAAAACACCCGCTGTCTGTGCCTGATCCTGCTTATAAAAGACGTCAACAGTCAGGATTATCATTGGTTTTTTTCTTCACAAAAGGTGAGTGCTATGATTACAACCGCTCAGGTATGATGAGTTTCCACCCTGGGGCAATAAAAAACTAAACTAGCTAAAGCCTCGGTGAGATGCAACATGAAAATTCGACTATAACCAGATGTTGAAGGCTCCTGACTTCACCAAAAGCAATGATAATAAATACTTCTCAGAGGTTATTAGCGATGAGGTTCGCAGAGAAACAGCTTTTTAATGCTTAAGGCCAATCACTTTACCCCATGTTAGATTTTCGTTCAGGATTGGTCGCACATCCTATACTGTTTCAATTTCCACCCTTGCCAGGGGGGCTTTCATTTTTGAAGGGCCAAAAACGAAACAAAAAGCCCTTGGAAAATTTAATAAATGCACGGCCCACACACCACACGCCTCCCACAAGGCCAAACTCCTGCAACACAGCTCCCCGCAAGCTGCCCACCAATTTTCCCCAGCCGCCGTGATAGCCTATTCAGTTTTTCAGCATTTCGCATTGAAGATAAATGTTCGACTCTGCCCCGGGACCTACCAGATATCGATCCTGCGTTTTCAGCCTTCTCGGTTCACTGGGCGATTGCTTTCGTCCCTTCGCCTACTTCATAAACTAGTCTCCTGCCTCCGTCTTTTAGTATGAAATCTACCACTGAGATGAAATTCCTGCTAAAACAGTATTGACTCATCCCATCCCTATTTATAATACTTCTTCAGTACCCTGGCTTCATATTCATATCCGTCCTCAGCAAGATAATCAGCCATCACCTTCTTGAGCTGTTTAGCCTCATCCTTATCCATCCTTTCAAATAAATAGGTTTCATTTAATTCTCCGAAGGTAGCGTCTCTGTAAAACCTGAGCCGTTCGGGTTTCGAGGCCTCCGACAGGTATTTATTCACCTGATCAGGTGTGACTTCTCCTTCATAGTCAAAATCTTTGATTGGCTGTGTAGCCCCGTGAAAAATGATCCCCAAACCATCCTGCGTCTCCATGCCAATTTCATTGCTGCGCTTTTGATTCAATTTTTCCAGGTACGATTCTGCATCATCGATCCGGACATCACCGATGTTCTTTTGAAGGTATTGAACGACCTTCGCTCGATCTGCGCGTAGTTGTTGGATCCAGGCATCCTTGCTTAGGGGTTCTGAGATTTGAGCCTGTGACAAATAGACCGCTTCATACAACCACTCATCATAAGCTTCAGCGGTCCCGTTCTTTCTAAAAACCAGGTAATCATACACATGGGCTGTTTGAACCTCACAGAGCAATGCGACGAACATTTCCAGGTTTTCTGCTGCCAGAGCGACGGTATATTCTTTTTCCCAGGGACTACTGTTGACCAGAACAATGGGTGCGGCTGCGAGGTCAGAAATCCTTCCAAAGTCTGTTAGAAATCCAATATGAAAATACTCGGCAGTAGCAAAGGGGATCACATCAAGTGGAATACTCACCGAGTGAAGCTTATCGTCCAGCTGAAACCCCAGGGATTTGAATGCTTCTCCTTCTTTTTCGTAGGCTTCCAGTTTCAGTAGCAGCTCAGGTTTTTCATAATCACTTAATCCTAGCTTTTGGCCGTAGATGATTTGTGACAGAAATAGTGAACAGAAGAAAAACAGGTACTTCATGGCCTTCTCTTTTTAGTTTTCATTAAGGTACGCGTTCATTGTAGTACATAAGTTCAGCCGGTAGATCTTCCAGACTGGTCAGCTCCAGGTTCGTTCGTAAAAAATTGAACCAGTCCACCTGATCATTTTCAAAATGGAGGATTAAAATATCTGTCATGTATTGGTAAACATAAAGATCCTGGTCCCTGATTACAGCCTGACCAACTTGATCATGAATGTCTTGCTTTGATAATCCTACCACATTCAATTTGCCTAAATCCGGGTCTTTGACCCTCCCTTTGATAGATATCAATTCCTCGACAACATCCTCATACCGACCAATTGTTTCACCATAGATGAACGTGTTGACCTTCACAGCTTCATGGGAATTCGTGATAGAGGCATCTCTTCTGTATGAATGAAACCAGAAATAATGAAAGTAGTGTCCAACAGTATCAATGTAGCGAAAATATGGTCTCCTGATAATTGAACTGCTATTTGATCCCCGCTTGTTGATCTTATAAGTCCGAAGATCAAGGGGATCTTGAAATAGGTCAATCAAAGCTTGCTTCATTGTACCAGAAACACTGTCGCCAGAAAGTTCAGAAGGTGTTGATTCTTCCGGTTTAGCAATCTCGATCTCCTGTTGAGAAATGGAATCAGCCTTTACAGAGACAGTATCTGTGGAGCCTTCCCTGTCTGAGCTGACAGGAGCGCAACCATAGGAGAGGAGCAGAATGGAAAACAGGACCGGCAATGACTGCATAGGCTTAACTTAAAAGTTCCTGATCTATAGATGCAGGAAAAATCGATTTCCATAAAAGACGTATGATAAAGTTACTGTTTTTGATACAAATTGGGGTGATGAGCTATTCACAGGGCTGAAGAGGCGCCAATCGAAGGGTGTCCCTGACTACTGCATACTCAAAGGAGGAATGCCCATGGAGCCAAAGGCCATAATTGGTTTTAATCGCTATTTCTTTCTCAAAGGGGGCCATTGGCTGAATGGGAATTTCATCTTTGATCTCCGCAAAGTGCTTCCCAAACTTAAAGTCCTGATCTCCATAAATGAAGGTGATGCTGTCAGGATGGGCTTTGAAGTAGGTGAAGTCGATGAGCTTAAAGCGCAAAGAATCACCGGCCAATAGCAGGCTAGATTCAGGCAGGATTTCAATGGCGAAATAGGGGTCTGTATAGTTGATACTGGCATTCGGAGTTATTTCTATTTGGGCTAAATTCCCATACAAATGCTTCATCAACAATCGGATTTGCACACAATATTTCATGACAGCCAAATCCACTACACCAGTGGGATAAGTGCCTTCGAGGTATTCAAAAAGCAGGTTCCGTTCCGAAACCAGCTCGTTGTAGACATCTTCTGACAGGGGTTTTACCAGGTCATTGAATTGACTTATGTGCTGGCTTATTTGCTTTAATTCTACATACTCAACCTCTTGAATATCAGTGAAATAAATAGTTTCATTTTGGTGAATGGATTCTATTAGTTCACGGGTCATACGCTGCAGTTGTTCATTTAGCCCTTTGAGCTGATCGTATGTTTTCCTGACCAGGGGAGATACGCCAGCCGATTCATTGATGTGGTAGGATAATCTATTGATATCCGCTTCATTCAGTTCATCCAGCATGGTCATGTATGTGGCCATGTTAGTGAGTAAAAGATCAGTCTGGTCTTCATTCAGCGTCACTTGCTGACAGGAGGTCATACCAAACGCAAATAGTATGAACATGAAGCATGCAATCAGGTGGATCTTCATGGGCATACCTTTAGTTTTCGTTCGACAATGAATGTAGTATCCACACCCTCATGGGTAATGGCTGTAGCTTCAAGGCGTATCTTCATTGAATCACCCGAATTCTGAACTACCGGAAGGGTAAACCTGTATTGAGGATTGTCGGGTGAATACCCTATATCCTTACCATTTGCGGTAACAGATTGAATAAATAGACCCTGGCTAAAATCGTATCTGTTGATGGCATAGATGCGTCCCGTATAATTGACATGGGTGGCCTGCGCATCAACGTAAAACTGCTCTGCTTCGGGAATCAACAGAAAGGGTGATAATTGGGTAAAATAGTCATTGATGTTACCGTGATAATACCGGCGTTGTATTTCAGCAATGAGTCGAATCAAACTCAGCTTCAGCGCTTCTATGGCACTCAAATGCTGTAGGAGGGGTGTGGCTTCCATCCTGATCAGTTCCAGATTTTGATCGATGGTCTGGCTCATTTCAGGATATTCCTTCGGAATAAATCCAAATTGACTTACGTAGGCTTCGATATCAGCAGCCAATTGGACAACTTCTTGATTTTGAACATTACGCGGGGAAGTATGATAATCGGTAAGATGCAAATCCCGTAACTGGTTTTCAATTTCCTCCAGTTGATTAAATAAAGCTAAACCGCTAAAGGTTATCGTTTTAAATTCCAGATAATGTCCTCTGAAATCCAAGGTATCATGTAGAGAGATGTAATCAGGAGAAAATGACACAAATGGTCGTGAATTACGATACTGCTGGACAAAGAAACTTTTAATGTCCAGTTTTTTTTCGTCATAGATTTGTTGGACATCCGCCATCAGCTCCAGCTGCTCGGCCATCATTTTTTCACTGATGGTGATCTCATGTTGGGAGTCACATGAAGACATGCCAACCCAAAACAGTAAAAGTAAACCATGCAACCAGCGAGCGTTCATCATTCTTAAAGATAAACTACTTAACTAAAACTTGCTGCCAGCAGCTGGAGAGGTATCCGGCTAACCATTTGAAGTAATCTGTTTCTCTGTGGAGAAATACCAAACCAGGGGAGCGATAGATCGAGCTAATAACTATACACCACAGTCCGTCTTAAAATCCTTACTTAACATAATATAAATTATGTAACGAATGTAGGGATTTGCCGTAATACGAGCACAACGAGTATTTAACGCGCACGGCTAGTGATAAAATCAGATATGTAATGTGTGCTGGCTCGTGCGTTAGCCGGTTACATATCGTCAATGATTTTATGTTAAGGCAATTCCCGGTGCCATTTGCAGTTCCAGGTAGAGAATTTCGAAATTCAAATACCTGCTCCACGCAACCTCCTTTTTAAACATCATCCTATATTATCCAGCAAAGCTGGGAATTTGTACGTGTACCATTCGATACCGCAGCGACTATGTTACTGAATATATTTTGTTCACTGTTGGTAAGATCAATTGACTAAGGCCAGGTCTGCCGACCCACGCCGTGCCCTTACCAACTGCAAAAGGAAATTTCAGGCAATACTCAAATCCTTCTTGCTGTTCATCACACTTGCGTACTTGAGTTGCTTATTTACGGGAGATTTAAGTTTGTAAGGTCTGTTGAAAGCCTCCTGAGATAACTTAAAGCATTCTGAAAGTTTCCTGATATTTTCTTTTGAAAGCCCCCGTCTGTAATTCAACATACTGGATACAAGTGATTTGGACGTTCCAAGTATTTTGGCCAGGTCATTTGATTTCATCTTATGGTCTTTCATCAGGGATTTAAGAAGTTGAATTGGATCGAGATCACCTAAAGTATTATGTTGCTCATCCCAGGTCTCGATGAGTAAGGTTAAAAGATCAATCTGATCTCCAATCACTGGATTTTCTTTTTTGCTATTTTGAATAAGAAGTTCCCGAAGCTCATTACAATAACGATCGTATTGCTCCTCATCCTTAATCACAGTATATTTTAAAATTTCCATCTCAATAATTGGTTATAGTATATTGAAGACCTTGATTGCATAATTTTGTGTATTCCGCATGTGTTCCAATCCAGGTCACATATAGGTGTACTTTTTTAGATCCAAAGAAATATTCGCATATCATTCTATATTTATTCCCGCTGATATTAAAAACAACTCTATTGGTGCCATTTCCTAAAATATCAGCAGAATTATAAGTTGATACGATATCCAAGGGTTCATTCCACTCAGATAACCTCAATCTATTTATCCAATTCAAAAAACCAATCTTACTCTGACTGTTTGATAGGATGTAGTTTTCGATTGTTTGCTTCTTAATGAGGTGAACCTTCATGTATCTAAGCTTAAAACTAGTCAAAAAGTTTACATTTAGTAAACTAATTTTGGTTAATGAATCGCACACACTCATCTCTCCCTCTTCTCCAATCCCAGGGGAATTTACCACTACAATACCCTCACTGAAATACCAAAAGAGTGCTATTTCAGCCTCTCAATGCACCAAACTGATCAGAGATTCTATTTAACATAATATTTGTCACTGCCATTCAAATCCAAGGGCCACTATTTCAAACACAGTATCATAGGATCTAAATATGTAATGTTGATGATTATCATTCAACTTTCCGAAATGATCAAGTTTACTGAATTCCTTTATTTTCTTTGATTCCTGTACTAATACAAAGCTTTCCATTGCAGCTCTTTGATCAAAATCTAATTCAAGGGCACTCATAAAAATGATTCCATAAAACTTGATTTTATACTGTACAAACTCACCTGTTAGGTTAAATTCTCCGCTTAAAATAAGCTCGGATTCATTGGGATATTCTATTTGGTCCAGATAGATTCCATCCCGACCTTTGATGATGCCATATTTAGTTTCAATTCCTACTAATTTCTCCATCCTTTTGAACTGTCGTGTTTAAATGAAACATACCTCCCCCATTCAAAAACAGAAGAGCACCAGCCTTCAAAGCACAACCCGCTAACTCACATTTCAATGTTGTTCAATTCCCTTTTAGGCGCTTGAATAAGCAACGGGTGCTTATCGACATCAAGCCATTGCATAATTTTAAGCAGATCAGCTGCTTTCATGGAAGTACATCCTAAAGTCGGGGAACCAGGAGCTCGTTCAACATGCAGAAAGATGGCACTGCCTTTCCCTTTAACGATGGGACTTTCATTATGCTTCACAACGATCCCCAATGAATATAAATGGTCCTTTCGCTTCATGTGCTCATAGGAGTTCCATTTTGATTGGGGGTCATTGACTTCATTCACTGGTATCGTTTGCCATGTATTATAATCTCCGGAATTGGCATCGTCAACAAAATAATCTCTGTCCGTAACCTGTTGATAGGGCCAACTCAATCCGGTTGGTTGCTGATCATATCCAAAAGCTAAACCCAATTCAAATACACCTGCTGGCGCACAACCATCACCCTCTTGTTTCTCCGGGGTCTCTTTATTCTTGTGAAGTCCCCTTCCCCATCTCATGCCGTTCTTGCCAAAATTGACCTTGATGGTCACACCAACGGTATCCCATTGCTGGCCCTTTTTCACTAAAAGTAAAAGTTCACCCGTTGTGCTGGACCACTCCTCAGCGTACACTAAAATGACTTGCTCACACGCATCCGGGATATTATTTATGAAAGACTGTGACTTAAGAACGAATGAGCTGAGTACAAGCGAAAGGCCAAATATCCCACCAACAAGTATTTTTTTACTACCTGCCAAATGCATTGTAGTACTCCTCATAATAATCTTCATAATTGTACATCATATCTATGTTATGCACTTCTATATCCGTTAAATCCTGTCTGATGTGCCTTTGCTGAAGCGGCTTCGCGCAGTCAGCAACTGGGCTTTTACTTTTTTCATTGCGGTCCGACGTTTCGGTGAAAAAGCAAGCAAAAAATCTATCGGACCGCCGTAGCGGACAAAATAATCGCCTATCCACCCACAAGGCCGGAACACGCCCAGGTATTTTTGCAGGCCTGCCCGCCTTTCTGACTTATCGAACAGCTCTACTAAGCGGATTCGATAATTTATTTATAAATTAATAAATAAAATAGGTCGTACAATTAATCATATCTGCACGACCTATTTTGATATATCAGTGATTATTATTTAACAATTAAATGCTTCTTGCTTACAACTTCTCCATCAGATACTAGATGAATATAGTAAGTTCCTGGCATCAATGCCGAAACATCCAACTCCATGTTCCTATCTGTGCTACCATTTTGTGATAACATAACCATTTGATTTCCATCGTAGATAATTACTTCAACTACATTCACTTTGCTTGTTTCCATAGATTTGGATTGAACAGATGAGGATTCGCTTAGCGAAAAATCTAAGGTTAGTGTTTGATCAACCGGATTAGGGCTCATAGAAAATGTAAAAAAGCTACAATTATCTTCTACATCAACTACAATGCTTTTCCAATTTGAAGTTCCACAGGTATTTATTGCCCGTATTTTAATGGTTTCAGTACTTGGTGGTGGGTCTTCATAATACTCTATCTCTACATATCTCATCTCAATAGGACCACCATACTCCTCATAAATATCCCAGGAGGAAGAATAAGGTATATCCCATTCATATTCATAAATTCCAACAGAAGCTCCACTACCTCCATCATAGCCGGCATCTGCACTTGTATAATCACAAGCTTTGATCGCCTGTCCCTCTACATCTGAAACATTCGTAGCAAAATATTCTATTAAACTCGAATTAGCCTTACCACCCCAAATACTTTTGTTCAGAATAAGATTTCCACAATCTCCTGAGATTGTCGCAGTAATAGTTCCATTACCATATATAGAAGAGCTGGTGGTGCGAGTAGTAAAACTTGAACCAGTGCCCGTATCAACGGCAAAAAGACTTGCAGGAGATACCGTCCAATTTACTGTACATCCAGCGGGTAAATTTGGAATTGTATATGTCTGATTTGTGGAGCAAAGCACTGATGCACCATTTATTGGTCCAACTCCGCTTGACCAAAGATTCCCTGAATATTTTGCAAGAAATGAATCAGAACTTGTAGCTGTATAAGTAGTTGTATTAAAACAAGCATTGAAATCTGCAGTGTTTGTAAAGTATCCAGCAACTATAAAGTTACTTCCACTAGTTGCCATTGAATGGCTCCCACCATTACTTAAATCGATTCTGGTTGCCCACTGACCAGTACCTGAGGAATTAATTTTAAATAAGCTAACATCGCCGGAAGTAATTCCCGAAAGAACGACCCCATTACCGATATTTACAGAAGTATAAGGTGATTCAACGTCTGCAGAGAAAAATACATTACTTCCATCAATTGCAATGGCTCTAACTGCCCCATTGCTGCCTAGGAGCTTCTCCCATGATAATGCGAAGGAAGAATTTCTTCTTGCTATGTATAAGTCCCCATCAACTGTTCCTCCGTAATAGATTTGATCATTGGCAGGAGCTTCGACTGTAATGCCACGGTCCCCGCTACTACCAGAAACCTGAATTGCACTGGTGTATGAAATACCTGAAGTATACTTACCAATGAACATACCTCCATTAGATGCGTCAAATGAAGTGCTGGATCCCGAAGGGTTAAAATTGGCACCTGTACCAATAATCTGGCCGGTCACATAAACATTTCCTGACGGGTCAACAGCCATATTATTTAGCTCAGAATTTCCTCCAAAATTTTTAGCTGCTGGAGAAGCTCCACTCAAATTGTAGCTAGCAATAAAAGAAGTGTGGGTGTTACCATTTAGGTATAAAGTACCTGCTCCTGGATCAAAATCAATATTGGTTATATTCTGCAGGGTTCCTGCACCATATATTTTGCTCTGTGATGAAGAAAATGAGACTGCATTAAAATAGGCATATCTAACTGAGTTCAACCATTGAAAAGTACCTGTAGAAGAGTATTTAGCTATGAAGCCTTCAGAATTTAAATCTGCTGATGCCCCACCAGATCCACCAGGATTAAAGTTTTTCAAGTAATTGTATCTCCCTGCTATATATACATTATTACTACCATCTAAGGCAATAGATGTCCCCCAATCATCCCCTACAGTTGATCCAGTATCTGGAATTGCTTTCCCCCATTGAAAGACACCGCTGCTATTATACTTTGCAAGAAAAATGTCAGTACCATTTGATGTATAAGTCGTTGAACCTAACACAATCGTACCTTTAAAACCGCCTACCACATAAATATTGCCTGAAGCATCTGTAACTATATCTGTAATGGTTTCATACTCTAGACCAGTTACTTGTGCGGCCCATTGAAACGATTGAGAATGTAATTGCAATGACAATGTACATCCCAAAAAGATTATCCAAGCTGATTTCATATATTATAAATTTATTTGTTTAAATACAATACCATTTAGTGTGAAGATAAGTTAAATTAAAAATTTATAAGTTATATACAATATTATATTTTTATTACCTTAGTAATTGAACCCATCCATTGAGTTTACCTTTATATCCATTAACGCCGTCGTAGTTCAAACTCCAATAAAAGATACCATTTTGAGCATTGGCTCCATCCCACCAAACTTCTCCATCAGATGTCGAATAAACTTCAACTCCGGTTCTGTTAAATACTTTCATTTCAAAAGATTCAACATCGGTCAGTAGACTAGGCTTTAGGATATCATTTCTCCCATCACCGTTAGGAGAAAAAGCATTGGGCATTTCTACAATAGGATCAGGACTATATAAGTAAGATTGAATAAAATTTGGGAAACAGAATAAACTGGTTCCAGGCGAAATTGATAAGGTGTGAATCTTGAAATTATGATCACCTGCTTGTAGATTAGGTCTATCTATTACCAATATTTCATTCTTGTCAGCATTAACAGCGTAAAGTTTTTTGTCAATACCTAGTTGTAACCCACCACCAATTTCTACACTATCCACAATTGATAACTTTTTATTTACAACATTATATTGGTAAATGTTTTGCCTTTGATTTGAGCTCGGAAAATTTTCAGATATGTACAAGAACTCCTCATTCGGGGAAAATGCAATACCATAAATATGACCATTATTTACACCGGCATAGATAACTGGTGTAATAAACGCCTCAAGAAAGCTGATTTCACCTGTAAAAACATCAAAATCAAATATTTCAGTTTTTTGAAGTTCAGCAATATTCAACGCAAGCTTCTTTCCACTTGGTGAAGCTTTCATCTCACCAATGGCATTTGCGTTAGATACCCCATATTCATGCACGCTACCTGATCTACTTATAATAGGAACTTCATCTAATCCTTCTTTTGTAATGCGAAAAACGTAGAAGGCATCTGACTCCCACAAATGTGTAATAACCCATAGGTCCTCTCCATTGGCATGGTGTACTGCTGTTAGTTTTTCTGTTGTTGGAGTATACAGTTGAACATTTTTGACTGATATGTCTCCAAAACCATCGTCAAGTGCCATATCGACCATACTATAGTTTAACCCATCCTCCTGCCCCTGAAAAGCAGTAGTGAAGACATAGTATAAATCAGTACTCCCCGGATGTGGAGTGATAAGCGCACTTTGGGTAGATGTAAAACTTCCCTTTAAACCAAATCCGTTAGGCATGATTTTATGTAATCGGTTCCAAACGGTTTCTCCGTCTGTATAAAAAAGGAGTTGACCATTTTCATCACAAATTATGGAACAACCTTCCTCAGTATTTATTTCCCCATCAGTAAGTATAGTTGGGTCTCCATTTTTGGTAAGCCTGTTAAAATCTAATCCAGCATTTCTACCAAAATACCAAATATTCGCTCGTTTTGATTGGTTATTGACACTCTGAGTTTCAGAAATAGTTAATCCTTCGGGATCTAAGCAACTAACTAATGAGATTGAAAAAATCAATGATAGGAGAATATGTACTACCCTCATGGAGACATCTATTTAATCTTTCTTACTTATGTTAGGGATAATTGACTCAAATTGATTCACTGATCAAAAGGCCGGACAACCAAAAGTTATTTTTCATGAAATTCTATTTAACGATCAAATGCTTTTTGCTTTTTACTTTCCAGCAATGCATGCAAACAATAGGATAAAAATTAAGATAAAATTTTTCATCATTTAGCTGGTTATAAAATTTTGAAATTTATTTTAAAAAAAAAGGGTATCTGTGTAGAGTTTTCCTTCTGTATTAGGCAAAGCATACTCAAATTGATGTTTGACCTCTGTGTAGTAATTTCCCTTTGGCAGAGGCACCTGATGCGTACTTTCAAAAATACCGTGCTCCCAACTCCAAGTATTTTCATGTTCATCTAACCAGGGCTTTTCAAAGATATAGGATTCACCAACTGCAAATGGGAACCCTCCAATCCCAACAAGATCAACTCCTTTTAGAGTAAAAGGCTTACCTAGATTTTGCAAATCATCAGAACGATAAACTTCACAAAATTCATCGGAGAATGCATATCCAGGGTATATGTAAATCTCCTTCTTCCAATTATTTGTTACCGCAAAATAAATTGAAAAATTATCGCCTTCATTGAAAACGGTTGAAGGTTCCCCAAGCTCATTAAGTAGACAAAATTTGAATTGAATATTATCCACTGTTTGTTGTATAATGGATACCTTGGATTCAGGGGATATCTCCCAAATATCTTCTTCTTGTTGAGCACAGCTAACACTTATTAATAATAAGCTCAGTACACTTATCCTTATCATTTTTTCCATAGGGTTAATTTTTAAGGGGGAAACCAGTAGTCAACTTTTTGTAGCCTAACTGATTGTATAAATAATACTACAAATATTAAAAATAAGACTACTCTTAATTCATTATTATTTGTACAAAATGGTATTAGATATGATTCTTAAGCAAATCCCTTATAAGTTTAGGTGAAATAAATAAAGACTGCAAATAACGTAATTCATTTATGATTAACTGTATGTTAAAAGATTTCACATTCCAGTTATTGCCTCATGAACAAGTCAATCAGCTGACCAATCATCTTCCTGGCATAGTCATCCCCACCCAGACTTTGTTCAAAAGCAATCAAACGATCCAGTGTTTCGTCATCCATTATCGCTTCCTGATCATCCCTTTTCAATGAAAGATCAATAAAGGTCCTCACCAGGTTAGGATGTGTGTTCGCATCTGTCCATGTACTTCCGGATTCCCCCAGCCACAGTCCGTTATTACCTACCCACAAAACATTCAGAAGATCCTCATTCCGCTTACCAACCTCCTGCCTGACCATTGTCAAGCCATACTTGGACATGTGGTATAGAATCTCATCTGTATTTTTCAGATGCAGTTTTAACCGCTCTTTATACCTATCCAGGGCATGCTGTAAAAAATGCAAGATGCTATACTTTCTGGGCTCTGGTGAACTGACATACGCATAGACGAGTCCTTTCTTATCCCGATACTTACAAAAGATCCGGTTCACATCATATCCTTCATAGACAAAGTAGAACACCGTAAATTTTACTCCCTGAATGTCGTAGGAACTGAAGTCATCCGGAGCAACTGGAGTTGCCTCAAATAATTGGGCTACTTTAAAATTCTTCTCGCCCGGAGTTATTGGGTCAGGCCATTAGCAGAAATACCAGAATAATCTTCAGATTTATTTCCCGAAGGTTTAAGACAAATGTATGATTAATAGCTATGTGAAAAATGGGTCGCCACCCAGCATCCCAAACGGTGATTGATAGTCAAATATGTCCGTCATTAATGTGCATCCATGAATAGCCATAAAATGATGCTCATGTCTGAATCTTTTGAAGGCTCCTTTGACCATTTCATTAACAAAGAATTTTGGGCTGTCAAATTTAGTGAGGCAATTCCCGGATATTATAGACAGCTATTCATTTGACCAAGATCCTATTGAGCTGTTTGAAAACATTAATGATCTTAATCAATGATATCATTATATTAAAAAACCTGTGAACGGATGTGAATTGAGAAATTTAGCTATTTAATCTTTTTCAATTCCTTCAGTAATTTCTGTGGGTCATCTCGGTTATCCCAGAATGCCGTAATAATTATCGAGCTACGATCTATTTGATAGTAGATGCTAAAATGTCCCATCGATGCAACCCGAGTATCAGGATACTCAGACAACCGATACATATTTGGCGCCCGGCTAGGGGATTACGTAAAATCTGTCTTGTTTTCTTATTACTTAATTCAAGTTTTCTTATTACTTAATTCAAGCAGCTTTAATGAATAAGTATTTGTCTTATTATGTTCGACCCAGTATCGTAGAATTTGATTTCGTTGAATGGCTGCAGTCTGAGTCCAGACTACCTGCCGGTCAGGCAGGTTTTTTTGTTAGCCATTCAATTTCTTGTTCATTAAGTGTTTGCTGATCGATTATCCGTCCGTTTTGGATATCATCATCACTCATGGCTAACATAATCTTTTGTTCTTCTGTAAGAGGTACTTTTGAATGCTCTATATTGGATGATTTGATCATCTTTTCAAGAGCAATAAGGTATTCCGGGTTATCAATAGACATGAGACTGTCAATCACTCGGTTTCTAATGTCTTTCAAAGTTGCCATATCGTAAAGATATTAAATATTGTAGCCATATGTAACCGCACTCATAATGTAATATACCACCCCCATTCAAAAATTGAAGAGCAAAACCCTCTAACTCACAATTCAATGTTGTTCAATTCCTTTTTAGGCGCTTGAATAAGCAACGGGTACTTATGGACATCAAGCCATCGCATAATTTTAAGTAGATCAGCTGCTTTCATGGAAGTACATCCCAAAGTCGGTGAACCAGGAGCTCGTTCAACATGCAGAAAGATAGCACTGCCTTTCCCTTTAACGATGGGACTTTCATTATGCTTCACAACGATCCCCAATGAATATAAATGGTCCTTTCGCTTCATGTGCTCATAAGAGTTCCATTTTAATTTGGGGTCATTAACTTCATTCACTGGAATCGTTTGCCATGTATTATAATCTCCGGAATTGGCATCGTCAACAAAATAATCTCTGTCCGTAACCTGTTGATATGGCCAACTCAATCCGGATGGTTGCTCATCATATCCAAAAGCTAGGCCCAATTCAAATACACCTGCAGGTGCACAACCATCACCCTCTTGTTTCTCCAGGGTCCCTTTATTCTGGTGAAGTCCCCTTCCCCATCTCATGCCGTTCTTGCCAAAATTGACCTTGATGGCTATGCTGACGGTATCCCATTGATCCTCCCTTTTCTCTAAAAGTAAAAGTTCACCCGTTGTGCTGGACCACTCCTCAGCGTACACTAAAATGACTTGCTCACATGCTTGCGGTATATTATTTATGAATGACTGTGACTTAAGAACAAATGATGAGCTGAGCACAAGCGAAAGGCCAAAAATCCCACCAACAAGTATTTTTTTACTACCTGCCAAATGCATTGTAGTACTCCTCATAATAATCTTCATAATTGTACATCATGTCTATGTTATGCACTTCTATATCCGTTAAATCCTGTCTGATGTCTGTTGACATCGGGATATACCAATCTAACCCGTCAAATATTCTTCTGATTTTAAGGTTCGTAAAACTGTATCCGTGTCTGGCATAGATCATGTTTCGATACAGCTCTATTTCTTCTGTCTTAAAGTTTTCGACCTGGATAGGCTCTAAATACTCCATAGATGCCTCAGAAAATTCTCCAAGAGAGGGATCGTATCGGAAATTCCGCTTCTTTAGACTATACACTTTTGGGCTTACGGTATTTTTATAAGGAGCCCACTTTCCATTTAATTCTTTTTTCGCTTCATCTATCGTGAACTCAAATTTACCGTCATATTGGTCGTCACCAGGCTCCAACATCACCACGTCATACACCTGAGGACTGGAAGATTTTATCGTTCCTGCTATCTTGCGATAATTACCGGCACAAACGCTATAGCCAAATATTGAATCGTACTCAATGTTAGAGATGGCTATGTTAATCTTGTTTTTTCCAAACATGCCTACCCAATAGCCATACAACGGGTTCTTCGATTGATCGATATTCCTGATATCATTATCCACTAGATTTTGCTCTGCAGTTCGTTTTGGGCCTAATAGTCGTGCATTCTTCTTGACATCAAGTGATGCTTGTTTTACATCAATTTCTTCTACAACTGTCGTGTCAGTCTTCGTTTTATTGCTATTCTCTCTCTTATTACCAGAACATGAAAAAATAAGCATTGCAATAATTATTGGGAGTAACCGGGTTATTTTGTGCATAAGTCTGTAATTGAGTTATTTTGTATACAAGTCTATTGCTGTATTTAGTCGTAAAATAGAAAAATATTTGACAACTGTATCACTGAAAAAATATGTTTATTATGCACTGCTTCTTACGCTGGCATTTTTTCTGTTATTGATGATTGAAATCACCATTCCATATTTTCAACTTCGGGATGATGTAGCATTTTTAAGAATCAAACAGGTAGTATTGGACAATCAGGTTTGGAAACTGGCATTTTACACGCATGTATTTAGTGCTTGTTTTTGCCTTTTAGCCGGATTTACACAGTTTTCGAATCCACTACGAACGCGTCATCCACACATACATCGATGGATGGGCTACCTCTATGTGGTGGTTATTTTAGGCTTCTCGGGACCATCAGGATTGATCATGTCTCTTTATGCCAATGGTGGCATTTTTTCACAAATTTCCTTCACGCTCCTAACGACACTCTGGATCCTATTCACTGCCAAAGGAGTGATTGAAATAAGAAAGGGCAATGTGCTTAACCATCAGAAATTTCTATACCGTAGCTATGCATTAACCTTGTCCGCTATAACCTTAAGATTATGGAAACTTGGCTTAGTAGTAACCTTGCAACCCCAACCTATGGACTTGTACCGCTGGGTAGCGTGGTTAGGTTGGGTTCCAAATTTATTACTGATAGAGCTGTATATCCGAACCAAAATAAGATCTCCTTTTAAATGAAATGGTTTTTCATCCCGATACTTAGTCTTCCCCTACTCTTCTCTTGCCTCACTAAAGCATCTGAAGAATCTACAGCAAGCGACGAAATAGTCATGGATACTGTAAACTCAGCAAAAACGGTGGAAGAATCCCTGGATACGCTCATTTCCTCTTTATCGGATACTTCCTTTTTGTTTTTATCTGCGCTTTCAAATGACTTCGTTTATGACATGAAATATGCCACTACGGATAACTTTCTTAAAACCAGGGTTTATTCCTGTAATCAATGTTTAATCCGTAAAGAAGTAGCAGTAGGATTAATTAAAGCCAATGATTTGTTGATACAACAAGGGTATAGAATCAAGCTTTTTGACTGTTATCGCCCCCTATCCATACAAAAGAAAATGTGGGAGGTGCTGCCTGATAGTAAATATGTGGCCAATCCTAAATACGGGTCTGTACATAACCGCGGAGGAGCAGTCGATATTACCCTGGTTGATACTGATGGGAATGAGTTAGCTATGGGGACTTCCTTTGATCACTTTGGTGTAGAAGCACATCATTCCTATAGTAAGCTACCTGACACAGTAATCACCAATAGAAGATTGCTCAAAGAAACGATGGAAGCCGCAGGTTTTACCGCTATAGACACCGAATGGTGGCACTACAACTATGGAACATCAAGAACCAACTATCCTATTTCTGATTTCGAAACGAAATGTAATTAGGGGTAGGCTTGGCATTTGTCATTATATATCATAGTTTATTGATTTCCACTTATCTGATTCAGCGAATTCCTTAATTGTCTTATTTCGCTTTTCCAGAAGCTTAGTTATGTACCTTTTTAATATAAGCATATCAACCAGCTTACCCAGCATCCCAAACGGTGATTGATAGTCAAAGATGTCCGTCATTAATGTGCATCCATGAATAGCCTTAAAATGATGCTCATGTCTAAATCCTTTGAAAGCTCCTTTGACCATTTCATCAACAAAGAATTTAGGACTATCAAATTCAGTGATCTTAGTAGACAGCTTCTGATACATTCCGAAATGCTTTGCTCTCCAGGTTACCGACTCATGAATGTTAATTAAACCAGAAGTAACACCATCAATGGCTTCTTCATTTGTGTGCTCGGTAGAGATTTTATGAAGATCAATACTTCTCGATAGATCAAAGCATCTTTCAATTGGAGCATCTATTTCGGTTTTAAGTACGATTCTTGGCATTACGGTTTATCTTTTTGAGACAAAAGCATAGTTCGTTTTCGCGATATATAGGTCAGGCAGGTTTTCAGAGAGTAAGAAAGCTGTTTTCATGATGGTCTCGGCTAGTTGGTCTAGCTTGGATAATGGACGGAGTTATGACTGGTTGTTTACTCTCTCGCCAATTTATATATCAACCAAAAAGCAAATGCCGCTGCAGTATCAGACGCAAATTGTTTCGCATTTTCAGGACGTCTATCTTGATTTAAATCATTACTTTCATCCATTTCAAGCACATCAGAAATACCTCTAACAATCCCGCTGATTTCTGGCTTATTCTTTTTGCTTTGTTTATCAATGGCCTTTAGAAATCCGTAATTCTCCATTTCGACAGCTGAAGCATCATTATAATACTTAAAAATAATTTTGCCAATGTCAGAATTATAATGCTCCACCAATTGCTCACCAGAAGCTATTATTCCAATATCTGCTTTGGGTATTTCGCCATAATCTCCCTTTATCAAAATTTTCCAATCACTTTTATTCCTTTCGATCTTTGCTCGTTCCAAAAAGTCATGACTTGGAGGAAGTGAGTCGGGCCTTGCCAAGAAGGAATCCTTAGTTGCTTTTCCTCCTTCATAGGAATAAACCTTTTCTGGAAAGATCACATCTCCAATGGAAAAATCCTGAGGTTTTCTAGAACCAGCAATACCTACGAAGAATATCATATCAGGACTGAAGTTAGAAATTGCTTTTTCAGTCTCCTGGCTAGATGTTGTATTCCTCGGACCGGTTTCACGTATGATTACATTCGCTACTAGTTGGCCTTGATGCCTAAATTCACCTCCTTCGTAAATTGTCCCTTTAGTTTCATTTTCTGAGACATTGGTCAAATTTCTTCTCACTGCTTGATATTCCACGTTAATGGCAGTTAATATTACAACTGTAGGTATCCTCTTTTCACTTGAATGGCTCTTCATTAGGGGCGATTTTCCAAAGTTTCGTTCAAAAAAACTCAGATAGACAAGGTTACTACATAGCAAGTATGCATTGTAAAATGAATAATCATAAAACGACTTGTCATATATGCTTCTAGCGGTAATTTTCAGACCTCTCTTGATAACGAGATTCCCTAAATCGACAGCCTCAGCCTCAGAAATAGACGTGGGGTAATGAAAAATGAAATCAGCTAGAAATTGATCTTTTAAGTTAGAAATCTCTTCATATACCTTTATGATTTTTGAAATTTTAGCTCTGTTTTCAGCCAAAAAGTTTGTCATAAACTGATCTGATCGAATTGTATCTAGAATTGGCTTTTCGATATCCAAAAGAGTAATTGAGCCTTCTAGGAACTGTTTAAATACAGAATCTGAAGTTGAACTAAGAAAATTATTTCTGACTTTACTTGGTAAGTGATTCCAGATAGCCTTTCTATTTTCATAATTGGCGAGATTATTATAATGGCTCTGTGATATTTCAGTTAAAAGATCATAATTAATAATATCCTCCTTAAACACTTGATCAAGAAGAGCGTAAAGAGTTTTAGTTGGATTCTTTATTCCTTCCCATAAATCACTACCTTCTCCTTTAGCAATGATCCATAATTTCTGCCAAGAAGCTTGAGTAACATCTAGTTCACTTAAAAGTGAAGACTGTTTTTTTACTAATTGTCCTGAAATCTGGTAAAGTCTATGATCATCCAAAGAAATAGCAATTTCAATGATCTCTTTTGAGGAAACATGTTTAGACATCAAGCTGAGTGCCTGTAGGTGTTTATGATCAGTATCAATTGCAATCTGTTTTGAAAAAGCCTCTCTTGGTTTAAAATGTTTTACAGCAACAATTCCATGTAATACCAACCAATTTTTTTGACTTGCGATCTCAAGTAATAGTTTAGCTGATTTTGTGTCAATTACTGGAACTTTTGCCGTCAGACTTGATTCAGCAATATTTGGTAGAATCGGTAACAGGTATGGGATCAGATTCCCTCTACTTGATATCCAATTCCAAATAGGTGTGGCAAAAGACACCTCCCAATCCTTGAATTTGTCAAGCAGGTAATCCTTAATTGTTGAATGCCACCAATTTGGATTATTCATTTCTGAAAGTACCTCGAACACCAAGTTTCCTCTTGATTCATCATACTTTTCTACCAGAAGATTAGAGTCCAGCCAAATTTTCAAAGCCCTTTCAATCCTATTTTTGCCATCTTCAAAACCCTTCCAAGTTTGATATTGAAGAGCTTGAACCATTTGAATAGTGCTAGTAGGAATAGCTTTAATGATTTTACTCAGCAGATCTTGCTTTCCTTTTGTCCCTGATTTTGATTTAGGACTGCTTTCTGAGATATAATTGGAAAAAACCAATAGTCGATTAATTGCAGGATTTGCATCAAAGTATACTTTGCCTATACTTTCGAGTCTAGATAAGTCTTTAATTGAATTTATTTCTAACTCAAAGTCATCCAACAATTTAGAGAGTAAGGAATCGCCTGACTCCTCGCCCGCCAACCTTAATGCTACAGAACTGCTTAACTTTTCATTTGAAGTTAAGTCGATGATTTTATAGTCATATTTAGACCAAGACGTACTTAACTCAGAGGGAATAAATATGAGGTTTAGGTTTTCTTCTTTGATATTCTGAGGATTGAATGCCGTACCGATACGAGTTTTAATTTTTGACTCCTTAGGTAAATTAGGCCAAACACGTGTGATCCAATTCCAATACCCATCTTCTCCTAACCAGACAATACAATTTTTATTTTCCTCATGAATTGCTAGTTCATTGATTGCTGATGATTCTCTTCCGCTTATGTTATGTGGAATTGCATCATGTGAGGGATTTTCATATACGATTGGCTCCAAGTTGACCTTTTTGTCAATAGATGACAGATGAAATTGAAGTAAATCACATATGTCATTGACCTGCAAAAAGTTCTCCCGATCCAAAATCAGAGCATGGCTAAATACTCTTCCAGGTCTCATACTAGGACTTAAGTCAGGAAAAATTTTAATTAGCACATAATGATTCTCAATAAAAATTCCTTTTACAATAGGTTCGCTTAAAATTCCTCCTGCTGGTCGATCATTTAAATCGGTATATCCACTAATACGATTGAAAATATCATTTCCGGAATCCGACATTGATAAAAGTGCATGACCGGAATTTTCCCCATAAATGGCTTGGTGGATAATGATCATAAATCCATAGCTTCAATAATAAGCCTAGTTAGATCAGAATCATTTTCACCATCTTCAGACACAAGATATCCAAAAGACTCAGGTAGTTCGTCTAGATATTTATCTTTTGCTTCATCATTATCAAGTGGAAACCCTTGTGCGGAAACACCTACTACCTTAAACATATTATGCTCCCAATTCGATTCAATGAATTGATAGAACAATGGCATTTTAGCTTTGAGAATATCAAGTGGTATATCTTGAGTTTCTAGTTCATCCCAACACGTCATAACTATTAATAATCTGGGGCAATTAATAATATCTTTCATTCCAGTACCCCTTGCGTGAAGCAGGGCTTGTATGAGTTCAATAAAATGATATTGATCTGAAGCTGCTTTTGTTGTATTACTAGTAGTTTCTGAATCAGCCTCAGCAAAGCCCTTCATACTAAGATCATAGTGGTGTGAAAGTTCACCTGGCCGAATGAACAGAACCCATCTATCATTACCCTTAGCTCGCTTTATCCAGCTAGGATCGTATTCCATTAGGTGAGTAATATCACGTACCTGCTCACCTCCATAGTCTTTGCAATTGAGAACAAACTCAATGTCGTCTTTTTTTACTGGAATCTCAATTTGCAGGTTTTCAGTTGCCGGTGTAGTTTCTGCTTCAAGTCCATTGACCAATCTATTATAGGCATGTATGATCCCGTCAATATTTGTGGGGGCTTGTGATAACCTTAATTGCCCCTTTTTAGCTTTTAGACGACCATATAATTGTGCTAAGAAAGTAGTTTTAGCAGATTTTGGCGGCCCTATAATCAATATCTCATTATTTGCTTCCATAGCTTCCTCTAAATTGAAAGAACAAATCTGAGTTGTTACCCATTGTAGGTATGACGGTCAGTGATTGAGGTGTATTAAGGCTTTCTAGAATTAGTTCGCATGCTTGTAGATTATTTATGTGACATAGCTGATCAGAGTCACTTTTAGAGTAATTGCTTATCTGTAATGAAATGGCATGAGGAAATAATTCTTTTAATCCGATTTCGATTGCCTCTTTAATATTGGGACGAATCTCATTAACCATATCGGCTTTAGACCATAACAAGGTGATTGGTCTATCGTTCAACCCCGATTTAACTTGTTCGGCAAGTTGTAGTATGTCTGCTTTAGCCACACCTCGTTTTTCTATAATTGCTTCACAGTCAATAAAAAATAGAAAGCCGTGAGCTTGTTCATATATCCATCGTGCATTAGAAGCACTCGGATCGTCAATGTTAATCGACCATTTATAAAATACTTCTCCTGAGGAGTCTGCAAATAATACATCGTGCAAATGACCCTTGTTTCTCAACGCCAAATGGTATAAACTATAAAAATCTGGGGCTGAAGGAGTAGTATCTGGATATGGAACCTTTCCATTATCTTTAATTTGCAAGCTTTTTGCTTGTAGCTCCCAATCTGTGAGAGTATAACTGCCTGCAAAATTCCATGAGTTGATTCGCTTTCCATTGTACAAAAGCGTGTATAACATTGCCAGATAGGTAGTTTTGCCAGCACCGGATGATCCTACTAAGCCAATAATTTTTGGATTGGATCTATGGGACAACAAGGGTATTTGATCAGGTTGTAAAGCCTGTCCGGTCCAGGGAATGGCATTAGTATTTATATTTTTTCTTTCTTCGGATTTTTGCTCTTGGTGTTCTCTAAAGTGTCTACACTGCTGATAATTGGGAGTAGCAGTTTCCAAACAGAAATCAATGGGAGCATTGCATCCTTCTTGTGAACATCTTGGTCTTCCCATTTTCCTTTATTTTGAAGATACAATTTTACTTGCTTGTATTTCATGAAAAAGCCATACTGCAAGACTTGATAGTGAGATTGACGCCTTTTGATCAATTCCTGTTACTTTAAAAAAGCTTTTCGCCTCTCCTTTTGAAATGGCATTACTCATCTCTTCAAGAAGAGACTTTCTTCCTTCTTTATCATTGCTAAAAGGAATTAGTAACTCTTTAAATAGCTCATTTAACTTTAGAGATATATCTATCCATTCAGAAAGAGAACGATTATTATCAACCTCCTCACCATGAACATCTTTGAGCGTTTCTCTTAACAAATAATCCACACTTATTGGGTAAATAGGATCAACCTGATCTGCAAGATCAATTGCCATCAGAATTGCTGTTTCTAGTAGAGAAAATCCTCGATAAGATTGTCTCAATCTCGGAGAACAAAGAGTTTGTTTCCACCACAATAATTCACTTCGTTTATTATTGGCAATGATGTTACTAGCATAGGTAGAAGATATTTTCTCAAAGAATGGCCGAAGCGCAGAGAAGTAATCATCAAGGTTTTCCTTTATACTCTTGGATACAGAAGATAAAGATTTATTTTGCTTCGCTAAGGCAGAATTTATTTCTTCGGTTAAACCAGATGCAACTCTTTCTGAAAAAAATGTTGGCCAATTCGCATTACCCTGATTTGTTGTATAACTGCTTTCTC
Source organism: Cyclobacteriaceae bacterium (assembly GCA_965228595.1). Classification (GTDB taxonomy): domain Bacteria; phylum Bacteroidota; class Bacteroidia; order Cytophagales; family Cyclobacteriaceae; genus UBA7330. The sequence continues at coordinate 5,308,459 of OZ245828.1, forward strand.
CCCCATCACCCCATGAGGTGTGTAACGAACCAGCCTTAAAATGTTGTTCAATATTTTCACCGCTTACCATAGCTGATGGAGAGATTTCGATATTTATTTCATTTCCCTCAAAAGTCCCTATTTCCACCTTACTAGCAATACCCCAAATCTCCTGACCAGCCTCTTCCATTTGATTTGCCAGACTTTGTAAAACAGATTTAATAATATCGACTTCGCCACCTATGGAGTAATAGGACACTGTATCGCGTGCAGTATGCCATATAATAGCTGCTATCATGTTTTCCTTTTTTGCCATCTGACTCAATGACTCAAGAATTACTGCCCGCACGTAAGTAGTGGATTTATCCTTTGTGGCTGTAACACTATTTTTGAATGCAGGCCACTTTTTTATTATCACTTTCTCCACATCCTGAACCACAGGCTCAGTAGAATTGACGTTAGGATCTAAAGCTACCAGAGTATATGAAATGATTAACGGACGTTTCTTCTCAAGTATCTTCTTTACTTCAGTTACAGCTTTTTTTAGGCTTTCAATACTCCCTTGTTCAGATGTTTTTATGTGTTGGGCGTTTAGGTAAGATTGTAGAATTGATTCGGCCATGTCTACTTATTGGTTATAGAATATTATGAGAAAGTAATCAATAATAAGGCCATATACCATTAAATGCCAATTTGGCAGTATTTATAATTATTTCCGCACCCAATTGTCACCCGCCCTCTCCTTCCCTGCAATCCTAAGATGCTAAAAGAGTCCTCTGATTGTCCAATAAATTGATGCGTTTACTACCTGGAATTGATCTTTTTCCCTACCCTCCAAAAACCTTTATCTTCCCTCCCTCTAACACCAAAGCTATATTAACCTAACGCAAGACATTATGCAACAAAATTGTCATAGATAATAAGCGCTATATTAAATAGCCCCATAATACCTGGCGCCAAGCACCTGCTATCCTATCCCCAATACCATTGCCAACACACCAGGCATCCATCATTATATTATCTTGCGAAAGTCTTCAAAACAAGATCATTGATTATGAATCGAAAAATTCCTGAATCAACCCTACCCAAAATCATCCGCTCGCAAATGATTACTGCCGAAGGCATGCAAAAATTAAGGGATGAACATGATCACCTTTGCCGGGTTGAACGTCCCGACGTCACCGCTAAGGTGTCATGGGCTGCAAGTTTGGGAGATCGTTCAGAAAATGCCGATTACCATTACAACAAAAAACGGCTTCGGGAAATTGATCATCGCATTCGATATCTGTGTAAGTGTGTTGACGACTTAAAAGTGATTAATTACCACCCCAGCCAGGAAGGCAAAGTGATGTTTGGTGCATGGGTAGAAATCAAAAACGAAGCGAAAGGTCTTCAAAAGCGATTTCGAATTGTAGGGTACGAGGAGCTCATCGGTAATAAAGATTATATATCTATGGACTCCCCCATGGCTAAAGCGCTTCTTGATAAAACTGTTGGAGATGAAGCGGTAGTTAAAACCAAAATGGGTGATTTTGTATGGAAAATTCTTAAAATAGAATATCAGAAATAGGGTAACCAAAATAGATCTTAGCCTATAATTCAGGCACTTGAATAAACATCATTTTACTCAATAATTACTCATTTTCAGCCGGATATATACAAAAGGATTTTTGGTGTTATTCTAATAATTAGGTTTTGTCACAGCTGGTGAGAACAAGTATCCAATGGCGAGGTCGCCGACCGATGCCGTGCCCTTAGTCCCATTACATCCTATGCGCCCAGGTTATTGGTATGTTCCCCTCTTACTCCCACAACCATGCCTCATAGTCCTCTTGAATCTGATTCATCTGCTTACCCAAAACATCAGTTATCAGTAATGGATCATATTCCAATGGATCCTGCAGTCGGTAGGATTCGAACATTTTTGATAACTCGCCTTGCTCCTGCAGGTAAAGTGCAAAACTCCGGGCCAGGGAAGCTTTGATCAGGGAGTTATCCATCTGATCATCATAGGTAAAGAATTTTTCCCAGCCCATTTTCATAATCCGTTCCAGGCTGGGATTGAAATTGCCTCTGATTTGACCCAGTGCCGCTTCTCTCCATGCCCTATTTCCCAGAATCTGTCCATCTGCCTGGATAGTACTCACTTCATACAACGCCGGTACACCCTCCGAGATCCATGGAGGCAGGAACGGGGTGTTCTGGTTGATCAGGATATGCAGCAATTCGTGTTTAAGTGTTCCCCCATTTAGACCCGGATCATAGGCCACCATGCTGTAGTCACGCATTTCGGAATAGCCAATCAGAGAATAGCTAATCTCGAGACCGTGTAGTTTTTCTCCAAGTGAGATAAATCCATCCCTATCAGTGGAAATGTAAACGGTAATTGGATGTTCAGGCATTGGAAACTCATAGAACTTCACAAAGAAATGACACGCGGCTTCCAGGGTTTCGGCCACACGCCTGGCTCCGGTAAAATAATTGTCGCCCTCTACGAATACCATAAAATTTTGCGTCGAGGCTATGCTGTAGGCGTCCAATTGTGAAGCACCGGCCAACCGAATGGTATCTTTCTCCGTTGCTGCTTGCAAGCGTGACGTATATTCAGCAGAGTCAATCTTACGCGCTACACGGGTTTGATCAAATTCAGAACTCATTCCAAAGAACTCCTTACCGCTTACGATAGCAGGTGTAGCAATCGTGAGTGATGCCAGGGCGCCGTAGTTATTGGTCTGCGCTAAGGTATGGGGTGATCCGCAATTGTCAATGGATGACTTAATATAGTTCTTCAGATCCTGCGATGTGATCCAGTAGGCGCGTAACATCCAATTGAAGTAGGCACGTCCATCATTTGGCTGGTTATTTCCGCAGTAGCATATGGCTTTAAGCAGATCCAATTCAAAGACATCACTGCCGGCTGCAGGACGTCGGCTGTTGATTTCTGCAAGGGCGACGTCGTATTTTTTACTCACCCATATCTGAGATTTAATATCATCCAGCCAGTCCTGACCATTGACAGAACCGGATAGAAAGACTAAAAAGATGATTGCACAATAGCTCTTTTTCATGGTTTAGTTTTTTAGTTACCTGAGGGATCAGGAGGCGGCTCGGCTCCCTTCTTTAGTACGGGCTTATCCTGTTTAATCATGGTAGAATCATAAGGCTTAATAAAGCCTGTGGGAGACACTCCCAGACTATTCATATATACCGAGCTGTCCTGCACTTTGATCTCACGCTGATAAGCAAAGCTGAAGATCAGCAGCACTACTCCCAAAAAGGCCAACAGTAGTCCGGGAGAGGTGGAGCGGAACAGTATTCGACCAAAGAACTTGCTTTCTACGTCGATCTCTGACTCTTTGTCACTGATACGGCCCAGCACAAAGATGGCCCCGATAGTCACCATTATAATCCCGATAAAAAAGCTCAGGTATTGGATCCACATCCGTGAGATTAAAAGTACATGCGCCTGGTGATATCGCTGGTTGATGGCATAGATCTCAATCTCTGAAATCGTGAGCCATTTGATAGCCTCAAGATTCGGATCAGCTGCTACAAACTCCCTTACCGTAGGATCCATCGTAATATTCTCGTAGGTATAGATCCGCTGGCTGAGCCAGATCAGTTGGGCGCTGGAAATCACAATAAAAATCAGAGAAAGTACAATCAGCATGGTCTTGATGAAGGGGATCAGGTTTTCCTGGATCCGTTCATTGAACGTTCGTTTTTCTGCCATGTCTTAAGTTACAAATTCCCAACTAGTTATTCAATCATAATAGATCTGAAATTCCATACCCAATTCTGGGTTAAAAGTGATTGTATTGCACTAACAACACCGCACACATTTGCCACCCGATAGCTATTGGGTCTTCTTCTCTCCTGGCCTACATCTCACCTGGGGTACTCCTGCAGGCAGGGCTATATTAATCTCCCTTCATTGATCAACTTCGCTGAAGCTTCTTTGATCAATGAAGCTTCGGTAGCCAATGCACTGATAACATTATATAACAAAACTATGGATTTGCATTTCTGGCCCGCTGTGCCTTCAAGTTCGAGCAAACTAATAAGGATATTATTATACAATCATGTGCCTCTTTCCTAGCTTTCGCTGTATGTATTTCCTACTTTTGCGCCTCGAAATACAAAGCCTATGATCACAGCAAGCAATGTATCGCTTAGATATGGAAAGCGTGTTTTATTTGATGACGTCAACATTAAGTTCACCCAGGGAAATTGTTATGGGGTGATTGGTGCGAATGGCGCAGGCAAGTCCACGTTTCTGAAGATTCTTTCCGGGGATATCGACCCTAATACCGGGTCCATTGCTTTGGATTCTGGTAAGCGCATGGCCGTCTTGAAGCAAAATCACCATGAGTATGATAAACTATCTGTGCTAAACACGGTGATGATGGGACATACTGACCTCTGGAAGGTGATGGAGGAAAAAGATGCCATTTATGCCAAAGCAGACTTTTCAGAGGCTGACGGTGTACGAGCTTCTGAGCTGGAGGCTAAGTTTGCAGAAATGGATGGGTGGAATGCAGAGTCTGATGCGGCATCCCTTTTAAGTGGATTGGGTATTAAGGAAGATGACCACCATAAGCTCATGAAAGAACTGGATGGTGCGGAGAAAGTACGCGTGCTCCTGGCACAGGCTCTTTTTGGTAATCCGGACTTGCTCATTCTGGATGAGCCAACAAACGATCTCGACATCCAAACGATATCATGGTTAGAAGATTTTCTGCTGGATTTCAAAAACACAGTGATCGTTGTTTCTCACGACAGGCATTTTCTGGATACCGTTTGTACCCACATTGCGGATATCGATTTTAGTCAAATCAAACTGTTTACCGGAAACTATTCGTTTTGGTATGAGTCCAGTCAGCTGGCATTGCAGCAGCGCTCTTCGGCTAACAAAAAGGCAGAAGAAAAGAAAAAGGAATTACAGGAGTTTATCGCACGGTTTAGCGCAAATGCAGCTAAGTCTAAGCAGGCAACAAGTAGAAGAAAACTGCTTGATAAAATCAATGTAGAAGACATCCAGCCTTCGAGTAGAAAGTATCCGGCTATCATTTTCACCCAAAATAGAACGGCCGGAGATCAGATATTGGAAATTAAAGGATTATCGAAATCTCAATCTGAGGAAATACTTTTTTCTAACATTGATCTCTTTGTAAACAAAGGAGATAAAATAGCCGTGCTGGCAGAAGATCCCAATGCCATCACAGCGTTTTTCAAAATACTGAACGGTGAGTCGGAAGCTGACGAAGGGTCTATAAAATTTGGACAAACCATTACCACTGCCTATTTGCCAAATGAAAACTCCGACTACTTCAGTACGGATCTCAATTTGATTGATTGGCTAAGGCAGTACGCAGAAGGTGAGGCAGATGATGTGTACATCCGTGGATTCCTGGGTAAAATGCTATTTTCAGGAGAAGAGACCTTCAAGAAAGCCAATGTACTCTCAGGAGGAGAAAAAGTACGATGCATGACGTCACGAATGATGCTCAAAGGTGCCAACCTGTTGATGCTGAATGAACCTACCAATCATCTGGATCTGGAGTCCATTACGGCGTTTAACAATGCATTGAAAGACTTTCCGGGCACGGTGCTCTTCGCAAGCCATGATCACGCTTTCACCCAAACAGTAGCGAATCGAATTATTGAGCTTACTCCTACGGGTCTTATCGACAAGCTGATGACTTTTGATGAGTACCTGGAATGGAAAGAGTCAGCACTGGTGTAGCTAATTTGTATGTTGTAATCCCCCCTCAAACTAAGCTCGCCTCCCGACAAGCAAAGACCATTAATTATGAGAAGAAAAATTCCGGAATCAACACTACCAAAAATCATCCGCTCGCAAATGATTACTGCCGAAGGCATGCAAAAATTAAGGGATGAACATGATCACCTTTGCCGGGTTGAACGTCCCGACGTTACCGCTAAGGTGTCATGGGCTGCAAGTTTGGGAGATCGTTCAGAAAATGCCGATTACCATTACAACAAAAAACGTCTTCGGGAAGTTGATAGTCGAATTCGCTATCTGTGTAACTGTATCGACAACTTAAAAGTTGTTGACTACCACCCAAATCAAGAGGGTAAAGTGATGTTTGGAGCATGGGTAGAAATCAAAAACGAAGCAAAAGGTCTTCAAAAGCGATTTCGAATTGTAGGGTACGAAGAACTCATCGGTAATAAAGATTATATCTCTATGGACTCCCCCATGGCTAAAGCGCTTCTTGATAAAACTGTTGGAGATGAAGCAGTAGTTAAAACCAAAATGGGTGATTTTGTATGGAAAATTCTTAAAATAGAATATCAGAAATAGGGTAACACCCACTCGTCCTCGTTTGTAACGAGGACGGACGAAAATTGCGATTGAATCGCTGAAGCAAAAACACTATTTTTTACCCAACTTTTAAATCTTCAACTTATACAGGAAAAGAAAAGGGACTGGTTGATTTGATGTTAGTTTATCTGGAGCGTCATAGACGCAATTCTCAGGAATCCTCGTTGCACTTATCTGCCAAAGGTTTGACCGAAGGCTGAAAAAGTGGCAATGAAATGCTTAAGGCCATTCATCATACCTCATGTTAGATTTCGTTCATTTATTCTTCGCACTTCTTTGGCTGTTCAATTCCCGCCCTTGCCAGACTCTTACGCTAAAGCTTCAGCGTCAGCGTGGGGGGCTTTCATTTTTTTGAGGCCAAAAACGATCGCAGCGATTTCTAGGATTTAAGCAAGTGAATGTGTATAAATATTTTCATATTTTCTCTCATCTCTAACACATGCAAAAATGCGGTGAATGATTTTATTCCGGACGGCATTCATCACGGACATCTTGTTTTTACCTTCCTCAATTTTGCGTAGATAAAAGTCCCGCATCTCTCCCTGGCAACCTACTGCCGATCGGGCGGCTAGATGGAGCAGCGTTTTCATCGGCTTATTGGCTTGATGAGAGACTTTGGATTTACCTCTCACTGATTTACCAGACTCTTTTTTGAAAGGTGCAATTCCACAATGGCAGGCCATTTTCTTCGGTTCTGTAATCTGTTTGAATTCGTTAGTTGCTACAAGTGTGTTAATAGTTACAATCAACCCAACACCTTTGACCGAGCTTACAAGCCCATAGAGTCTCTTGAGCTGATCGTCTTTATCAATCAGTTCTTTGATTTGCTTCTCGATTTCTTGGATCTGTTTTTCAATTTTACTGACAACTGGCTGAAGTAATTTGGCATGTTCCTTAGACCACTTTTTATTACCGAATTCCTTCTCCTCTTTCAAAGGTGTTAATAATCTTTTCTTGGATCTAACCAGCCTTTCTCTAAGTTTGATCATACTCTTTAGTTGACTGATGACTTCTCTGGGAGCCTCCCAACGCTTTAGCTTATGTCTTTTTGCATAGCCATACTCCGCAATTCGATGAGCATCCAAGGCGTCATTTTTCTCTCGTTCCAGCCCAAAGTAGGCTTTGATCTTTTTGGCATCCTCCAGCCAAACAACCAGATCTTTAGATGAAGCAAACTCCAAAAAAGGATTACAGTAAAGTCCGGTATGTTCAAGACAAAACAGCCATTGTTCTTTCCCAGTATTAACCTCTTTGCTCAATCGTTTATAAAAGGAACTGATCCCTTTCTTATCATTATCTACCTGCATATGGAACCGTATTTCTACACCTTCCATTACCACAAAATCTAATGTTTCTTTTGATACATCAATTCCAATGAACCATTTGTATTCCATCATTTTTAACTTTACGTTGTTTAACTATGGTCAACGTACTTAAACACAGTCAAGCCCTTAATAATGGATCTTATCCGAATTTCTAGATGACGCTTGTTTAAGTAACCGACAGAGGATTAAATCGCGGCATGGGTCTTTCCCTGGCGGACCGATAATTCACCTCTGTCGGTGTTGACTTATTTCAAAGTTATCAACAGTATCCACAACTTATGAGTCTCCCCCTAGAACCCCCTCATAACGGTACGATGATAGTAGTAATCTTTAAATAATTACATACTACTAAGCTAAAGGGCGGACCGCCAAAAAAAGCCTTGGAAAATTTAATGAATGCACGGCTCCCGATGGCTATCGGGACGCACCACACGCCTCCCACAAGGCCAACCTCCGGCAACACAGCACCCCGCAAGCTGCCCGCCAACCTGCCTGCACGGAGCCGTTTCGGCAAAGGCAGGTTTTCCCCCACCGCCGTGAATTGTTCGTTCAGTTTTCCAGAAATTTGATTTGATAATAAAAGTAAGATTACCGCCCGGGATCTACCAGTTAACAAGCCAGAGGTTTTCAGCCATCTCGGTTTACTTTGCAATTGCTTCCGACCCTACGATTACGGTTCCCGTTCCGTCTCTAACAATGAAATGATTTCTGCTTTTTGAAGATCTACGCTCAGAGGGGTATGAAATCTAACATTCTGTAACATTGCGATGAATTTGCTGTTATGTCGTATACCTGCACCTGGACTAAGTGATAGTCATCTTAATTAATCCCCCCACCACCCATTCAATATTTTTACTTTGCCAATCCATACTTCAAGTTGGCCAGTGTGTACTTCAGACTTGCCAGTCCGTACTTTAAGTTGGCCAGTGCATACTTCAGGTTTGCCAGTGCGTACTTTAGGTTTGCCAATCCATACTTTGACTTTGCCAATGTGTACTTCAGGCTTGCCAGTCCATACTTTAGATTTGCCAATGCGTACTTTCACTTTGCCACCGTATACACGTTGTTTGCCAGACGATACTTAAACTTTTACAATGCGTACAATGTATTTATCACATTAAAATTTGGATTATTAAAACGGTATACATTATTTAGAATAAAATAACTTTTACCCACTTAAACATTGTACGTCATGCCTAAGTCATTATCCAATAAAATGCAGGATTTCCGAACATTGATTTTTAATAGTAATGAACCCCAAATCACTTCAAAGCTCAAGGATGTTGGTATTGATGCAGCCTATCTCACCAATGGTCAAACGCTTTACAACAAAACGGAACAGCTTATTGAAAAGCAGAAGAAAGAATACCAGGAATCAGCTACTGCATATGATAAATTCTATATTGAAAAAGATGAAGCGCAATCTAAATTCAAAAAGACATTTAAGATCGTAGAGATTGCTTCCAGAAATGATCAGAATTTGAGAGACAGGCTGAAACTCGCTAATGCAATCCCCTATGCCATCGAAGATTGGATCAGCTACACATTGTCCTTCTACAATTCACTTCTCAATGAGGCAGACTTCTTAACAAGGATTGCCAGGTTCAAGGTCACTACAAATCGGCTGAAAAGCGAGAAAGCCACCATTGAAGGATTGAAATCTCTGAGAGATGCTGCCAAGAAGGAAGAAGGGGAAGCACAGGAAGCAACCCGGGAAAGAAACGCCAACCTGGAGGAGCTCGACCACTACTGTGATGAGCTCAGGGATTTCGCTAAAATCGCCCTGGAGGACAAACCTCAGTTACTGGAGCAGCTTGGCGTTTTCGTGCGGTCCTGAAGGCTAAACCCTGAATGGAAACAATAGGATTCGTGATGAAAAACCGATAAAATTCAATGAGTTGAAATAAAAAGAGGGGGCGTATGGGATTAGTGAATGACATGTCCCTTCACTCCATCAACTCTACCTCAAAAATCAACGTAGCGTTCCCTGGAATCACACCCCCTCCTGCGCCTCTGGCTCCATAGCCCAGTGCCGGCGGCACCAAAATTCGGGCTTTTGTTCCTCGCTTTATTTGAGAAAATGCCTGATCCCATCCTTTGATCACCCGGCCCGTACCTAGTATAAATTCGATGGGTCTTCCACGATCTATCGAACTGTCAAATTTTGTTCCATCCAGCAGGAACCCCGAGTAATGCACTTTGATGTTTTCACCCTTCTGCGGTACCGTACCTGTCCCCTCTTCGAGTATTTTGATCCCTAACCCCTGATCATCCAGTGTATAACCCAGGGTCATCTTCTCTATGGCCCATTGAGCGGTGGCTGCCTGGATGAAAAGCATGTCCTTTGAACGGATCTTCAGTTTTTTGTTGTTAGCGAGCTCCAGAAAATACTTCGTGTCTGTTTCCTCAGCCAACGGGATGCTTTTTACCTTCTTTCCCGAAGTAAACTGAAAAGTGGTTTCATCTTCACTAAAGGCTGCACAGTATCCTACAAACAAAGAATCTGTATAGCAATAATCTGCTGCTTCAGGTAAATTACAGGTATCACATTGCGCAATCGTAGCTAGTGACATGATCAGGCCGGTGACCAAAAAGAGGTATTTCATGTGTAGATCATTTGATTTTTAATGGTCACATGGAATGTCCGAATACCCCATAACCTGCTCCAAAGCACGATTTTTCTCAAATATTCATCTTCGGTTGGTATAGCTTGCTTTATGGACATTTCATGTGTTTACTCATTAGGGTGGCAAAACTAAGGATCCTGTAGGAATTCTAGCGGGTGACACAATAACTTCACTGAATTGTTAATCGTTTGATTACCAAATAATTCATTATACTTTTGCTTTATGGCTTCTTTACAATTATTCAGTTCCTACGAAGAGCTAAAAAAGGACAGAGTACAGCGTCCGCTAACTCAAAAGGAGAAGTTGCATCAAATAAGAGCGGCAAAATCACTAAATAAAATCAAAAAAGTAGTTTCTTAATCTTCTGGCATATCTGGTAAATGGATAAAGATCTGGTAGACAATGCACAGATAACATTATGTAACATTACCAGGGATTTACTGCTATTAAGTGCCTGTTTATTTAACTTTAAAACCTCATAACAAAGCTCTATTGACGAATCCGGGTTAACGCAATCTCAACATAGACAGCTTCGGTATCTGTAAAATGAATGGACAGCTTTTGAAAGCCTTCATTCTTTTCCTGAAATGGCAGGACTGGTGATTCTGGCAATGGTTCGGCAGGCAAAACTTCAAATTGCGCATCCAAAGGCTTCACCAGGTTGACCACCATTGATTTTCCATCTTGCGAAAGAACAGCCTGACGATTGTTATTGGTGAGTGCTATTTCAGCCGCTGTGTGATAAAACAGAAACAATTCCGAAGGTTCCTTGCATTTGATCTCATCCGAGATCCGGAATTCTTTTCCTCTGGTTAGGGTAAAAGTTCGTTTAAATAAGGCGTCGTTATCATAGGCTTTGGAAACATCCAATACCGCTACTGCAGATTCCTTGTTTGACTCAAACTTGATGAATTCAGCGATTCCGTCTTCCGTCCTTTTCTGGCTGCCCCTGAATGCCGGGTTGATGACCAGGGTGTTGTGCCCTTCTGCGCGGGTCCGGTAAAAATCCCAACGTCCGGCTTTGTTTATATGACGCTGATAGGTTTGGCTATCCTTACCAAAGTCTGTAAACCAGCGAACACCATCACATTCAAGAATAAACGATCCTAAATCCATATGACTGTGAACCCGGGTACTTGATCCGCCTTTCAGCGCAACAGCAAAACCTTTTCCGTCATCCCAAGAATCACGCATGGTAATGATCTCAGCCACACGAAAATGTTTATCCAAAGGCATCGTATTCAAGTCAAAGTCTTTGTAGCGATCATCAAACCACAACAAATCCAAAACATTTGCTTCTACTCCCCTTTTGAGCGCCATATACCTGAACCCTGAATAACGTGGTATGTCGTACTTTTTCCCCATCCAGAAATGCTGGGCGGTAGACATGGCTTTGATATCACTGTCACTAAAATTGAAACACAAAAGGTCATTTGCGGATAAATGAATTTGAAAATCTCCGCTGCGACGAAATCCCTCCATCGTACTCAATCCAAAATCGGTTCCTAAACCATGGTCCAAAGCGTCCAAAAAGAATACATTGTACCGGCTGCCATAATCCCAATAGGTAGGACCTTCATAGCCACCACCATCCGGTTCATAAGCCTCCATAGGCAATAGTATACTTTCAACGGCCGTACTTAAGATTTCGGAGGCGAGCTCCGGAACAGTTTCTGCAATCGCAAGCGCTCCTATTGAAATGCCGCCATTACACACCTGGTTCCAGTTAATATTTCCGGTATGCCAGCCTGTTTCTCTGCCATATACTTCCAATGCAGGGTTCAAACCTTTTTGCACAATGGCATCTTCCAGTATTTTTCTTTGTGATGCATTCCAGTAATCATATAGCCAGTCGTAACCAAGGGCTACAGCATGTGTCATTTCTGCACAATCAAGGAAATGTGATGGATTCCAATCGCCGAATGCGGTGACAGCCTCGAGTTCCTGCCAGGCCCGTTCTGCAAATCTATTTTCCTCCAATACCAGGTAGCATAGACTCAAAGCACGTATTCGGTCAAGTGCTTCACGGCTTACCCTGAGCAGTCTTCGCCCATCTGGCTTATCGTAGATCACTGGTTGCTGATCCATTAATTCTTCAGCAAAATCCAGGTTGGATATCCAAATTTGCCTGGCGATATCATCTTGCAGAATCACCTGCTTGATTTTTGCTATCCTTTCGGCTGAAATCAGCCGGGGATGTTGTTCTTTTAAGGTGTTCAGCACTTCCTCTTTTGAAGGCAGTTGTAAGGTTTCCTGAGCATCTGCAACCTGAACAAAAGCTGCCAGGAATAAAAAAATCAAAATCGCCCTTGCGTTTATGCTCCCGTAATAGTTGCTCATTTGATGAAAGTTAAGGTTGGAAAGTTAAAAAACCCCCGCCAGATAACCAGCGAGGGTTTAAAATCAAAATAAGCTGCTTACTTCCAAATAAGGGATTATCAGCTATATGGATGAGCAATCAATCCTTGATCGCATCATTTTATTTGTCCGCGGATTTCTCCTCCCGGAAACTGATTCGTATGTACATTGACGTAGGTTTTTCCATCTGTCATGGCCGCTAACAAATCATCAAGGGATGCGCCAGCAAGTGCTCCGGTGAGGTTATCTGCTGTGATCTCTCCTTCGGCCAGTATACCCTGGAATTGACCAGGAATCAATACAGGAGGAGCCGAATCAGGGTAAAGCCATGCCACCACACCTCCATTGGATCCCGCCTCAGCCATATGAATATGGGCCATCCTCACATTTTCAATGTTGGCCACGATCAGCTTGTAGTAAAGGGTTCCGTCTTTCTTGTTAAGACGAAAAATAGCCTCTCCCGTAGCTTTTGTATCTGCGGGAGGAACTTCTTCATCACCGGAAAGATGTGCTCTGAAATTTCTCACATCCATTTGTTGGTGCGTAACTGCATCTTCATTTTTCCTGAGCATGCGCTCTTCCAGTTCCGGAGAGACATTAGGATCAAGATCGTTTTCCATGCACGAAGGGGTTATTAAAAAAGTTAATAATCCCGCGAATAGTAACATGTTGTTCTTCATTGGGTTAAAAATTTGAGTTTAGTTTTTGGTTTAATATTCAGTTTTAATCTGGGGAACGAGTAAGTTTATTCTTTTATCAAGTTAGATAAAAGACCGGAGGAAACAGCGCCCATTGGTTTTAAAATATTTGTCAGGATTTGAGGGCATTGTATCAACTATTTAACCTGGATTGTGCATCAGGACTTTGGGATTTGAGGAATATTGTCAATGCCCCAGTAAACCCCTCATTGTTGGTAATAATTTAATTAGAGCCTGATCCAGAAATTTCGTGAATACCAGCTTTTGATCTTGAATAACAAATGGTTACTCAACCCTTTCAGAAGAATTATAGACAGCTATGCTATCATAAGATTGTAATGCATATTTATCCAATATTTCCAGACCCCTGGTAAATCTCTCACTAACTGTAGATTCACTTACCGAATGACCGCCTTTCCGAACCCTTTCTTCAACTCGTTTAAATATTTCCTCTTCACTGATTCTAATTCAGGAAATATTAGCTAACTATAAATTGTTAACCTCAGCGATTTTCTTTTGAAAATTTCGCAAACACAAGATTATGGCAGATATGAAGCAACCATGGGAAAAGCTGGCGGACCTCATGGAGGTCAATGAACCAGAACAGATAAAAGAATACATTAAGTCGATGAAAACAGTGGATATGGTACTATCCATCAGTCGCCTTGATCGGGGAAAGCAGCTTCGCCTACTTACTCTACTTGCCCCTGAAGATGCTGCCGACCTGCTCGAAGACATGCCTGATTATCAGGCTGCCGATATCATGGAAGACATGGAAGCAGGCCAGGCCGCCGCCATTTTCAACGAACTTGATAGTGATGACCAGGCTGATCTTCTTACAGAAATGGAGGACGAGGAAGCAGAGGCCATAATGTCCAAAATGGAGCCTGATGAAGCTGAAAGTGCACGGAATTTGTTGAGGTATGGAGCCGATACGGCTGGTGGTATGATGATCACTGAATTTTTATCCTTCGATGATCAGTGGACTGTAGGTTACGTAGTTAATCAGCTTCGAGACAATGCGGAAGAATATAAAGACTATAACCTCCAATATATATACGTTACGTCACATGGCAAGTTACAAGGTGTGCTGCAAATGCGCGATTTGCTCCTATCCACACCAGATACACTTTTAAGTAAGATCGTCCATCCAGACGTGGTTTCTGTTAAAGATTCTGAGACCCTTCACGAGTTGATCAATTTCGTTGATGACTACGACTTCTACGGTGTGCCGGTGCTAGACGATGCAGGTGTGTTATTGGGTGTAGTACTTCGAAGGGATATATTGGAGGCAAAGTCAGAGCAAGCCAACATCGAATTGCTGAAGACACAGGGTATTGTGGGTGGAGAAGAGTTTCGAACAATGCCTGTATTTCTGAGATCAAAAAGGAGGCTTTCATGGTTATCTGTAAATATTTTATTGAACGTACTTGCTGCGAGTGTAATCGCTTTCCACCAGGAAACGCTGAGTTCTATTATCGCGCTGGCCGTGTTTCTTCCCATCATCTCTGATATGAGTGGTTGTTCCGGTAATCAAGCCGTAGCTGTGAGTTTGCGTGAATTATCTTTAGGCATGATTCGTCCTTTCGAAGTAATGCGCGTTTGGTGGCAGGAGGCTTCCGTTGGACTTATCAATGGACTGGTGCTTGGATTGCTGATTGGATTGGTTGCATTCCTGTGGAAGGGAAGTCTGGTTTTAAGTTTTATTGTTGGCGGAGCGCTGATGCTAAATACGTTGGTGGCCGTTTCAATCGGTGGAACAATACCTCTTATTCTGAGGCGATTTGGCGCTGATCCTGCGCTTGCATCTGGCCCAATATTAACAACAATAACGGATATGTTTGGCTTCTTTGTGACATTGACGTTTGCGAGTTTGGCATTGGCAAGATTTGGAGGAATATAGCATAACGACAAACTCAGAGTGGCCTTTTTCTTTTTGTGCTTCCTCAGAAAAATCGGTTATACGCTCTGTGTAAAATGACCGAACAAATATATTTCTAAGAAATCATTATTGATTGGCTTTTTTGCATTGCCTGGATAGCTCTACTTTCAACTTAAAACAAAAGCCGTTTAATGAATAAATATTTACATTGTAGCACTTAATAACGAGCTAAAGCTGTCCTAATTAATTGGGGGATCATCACAGCAAATCACTTGACGAATAGCCATATATTTACTTATAAAGAAAAATATCCATGGAACAGTTCGATACGTACACCCTGATCATTGCGGCTTCAGTGATCGTTCTGGTCTCTTTCTTTTTTGTAGCCATTGCAAAGCGTACCAATGTGCCATCTGTATTGCTACTCATTGGCTTGGGTGTAAGCCTTCAATATTTATTGGCATACCTGAATATCCCGGTGCCCAGTTTCTTTAACGTACTCGAAGTATTGGGTATCATCGGATTGATTATGATCGTGTTGGAAGCAGCGCTGGATCTGAAGCTACAAAGAGATAAGATGGGCACCATTGTCAGGTCGCTTGTGATTTCTATACTTGGTCTTGGAGCTTCATTTGCCGCAGCAGGCGCCATACTTTATTATATGGTACCGGGCATGAGTTGGGCAGAGGCACTGCTTTACTCCACTCCGTTATCCATTATTTCCAGTGCCATCATCATTCCGAGTGTAGGCAACCTCACCGAAAAGAAACGTGAATTTCACCTCTACGAAAGCGCGTTTTCTGACATTATCGGCATCATGTTGTTTTATTTTCTAATTGGCTATTTCGAGCATGAGGTGGCTGTTGCTGCTGGTCTCCCTACGGGCAATCCATGGGGCGATTTTGGCACCAACCTTTTACTTACCATACTCATTTCATTAGTTGTTAGTTACCTACTACTGATTGTGTTCCAGAAGATCAATGTAGGAGCCAAACTTTTTGTATTGATCTCCGTGCTTATCCTGCTCTATGCCATTGCAAAGAAGTTCGATCTGTCCCCGTTCATAATCATATTGATTTTTGGTCTTACTGTAAGTAACTCTTCGCTCTTTTTTAGCGGTCCCTTCAAGCGTATGCTGTACCCCGAAAAATTTAAGCAGCTGGAGCATGGACTTCTTGGCCTTACCGCAGAAACAACTTTTATTGTGCGCACATTCTTCCTCGTGATATTCGGAGCGAGCATCATGGTATCCAGTCTCTACAACCTGGAAGTCTTAAAAGTTAGCCTGGCACTCATCGGATCAATTTTTGTCATACGCTATTTGCTGCTTCGTCTATTTATCGGCAAAGATATTTCGCCCCAGGTGTGGATAGCACCAAGAGGATTAATCACCGTCCTTTTGTTTTATGCCATCCCTATCTCCTTTCAGACTGAACTTTTTGATCCGGGCATATTGCTCTTTATCATCGTTGCTACGGGCCTCCTGATGACTTTTGGTCTTATACTTAATAGCATTTCCAAAGAGCTCGATCCTGCTGTGGATACAGTGACACCATTGCCAGGCACAGCTTTTACTATTGCTATTGATCCCTCCACGAGTTTCTCAAAACGCCTCGTGCTCAAAATTTCAACGTTCTATAAACTTAAAATCCTTTACCCTGTTATTTACCACCCCTATTACCTGGAACTAAAAAAGCGAATAAAACTTTTCTTTCTGAAGGCTACCCGGGCACTCGGTGTAAAACCCATCTTTACCAGAGAAAGTAAGACGTTTGGAAAAAGGTTACAGACAGTCATACGGATCATTAGAAATCCTAAAGGTGTGAAGTTGAAAGACTACAAGGATTACATCAAACTTAGGAAATATGCCCATCAGGTAATTTTTGAAACCAATAACCTGGAAGGCATTTTATTTGACATAATCATCTTTACACTTATCGTTATCTCAGTAGCCATTGTGATGATTCAAAGTGTTGGTGTCTCTCCTTTCTGGGCAGGTATGTTGTTTTCCATTGAATTTATTATCACCATTATTTTCTCGATTGAGTATATTCTACGCATCTGGACTTCACAAAAGCCTAAGAAGTATGTACTGAGTGCTTTTGGCATCATCGATCTGCTCGCCATTCTCCCTTTATTTATGGAATTGATTTTTGTGAATATTTATTCACTGGGCATCATTCGTTTGCTGAGACTGCTCCGGATTTTCAGGGTGTTAAAATTAGCGCGTTTCCTTGTCGAAGCGGATGTGCTCGCCAAAGGCGTAAAAGCCAATTCGAACAAAATATTTGTTTTTCTTTTTTTCATACTTATTGTGTGCACCATCATGGGGTCGGTGATGTTTGTGATTGAAGGTCCGGAGCATGGATTTAACAACATCCCACAGGGGATGTATTGGGCAGTGGTCACTTTAACGACTGTGGGCTATGGAGATATTTCTCCAGGCACACCCATTGGTCAGTTTATAGCCATGATTATCATGATCCTGGGTTATGGGGTGATCGCAGTTCCCACAGGCCTGATAGCTGCAGGTGTTGCTACGGCCTCCAAAGAAAAGAACCGGAAACTCCATTCATGTCCCAAATGTAAATCAGAAGATCTGCTGACTGACTCCAACTATTGCCGGATTTGTGGAACAGATCTGACTGAAAAACCTGCATCGTAGGGAATGGTTAAACAAATCCGCTACCCACTCAAACCTAACTTGTCTGCCGATGCTTAGTGACCGAACTAATCCAATCCTGAGCGTCTAAATAATTTGAATCTACCAAGTATTCCTGGCCAATCTTCCTGATTTAACTTTCCAGGCTATATCCTGCTCTCCGTGGCCGGCTTAAAAAGTGGTTCCCCCATTCGCTGTTGGTAAATTTCTCAGCTTCCACATCCCATTTCATTTTCACGCCAACTTCCCCGGTCTTCTCACTTACCCATCGTGCGATGTTTCCAAGGTGCCCTACGGTAGCAGAACGGTGGCCTATTTCCACATCCGCTATGGGTCTGCTGCGATCTCTGACACAATCGATAAAGTTTTGGGAATGGTTGTCAGGCCTGGGTACCTGCACTTTCATGTCTTCCAAGGGCACTTTAAGCCATGATTTATCACTCACTTCAAGGATACCTCTGCCTACCTTTATCTGGCCTTTATCCCCAATAAAAGTGGCTCCACCAGTTGGTTCACCCTCATCAGAGAGCTCTACATGGATGTTACCCGGATATGTGTAGTGAATGACCGGGTCTTTTTCTCCAAAGAACCGCCCGTAGGGAGAGTCAGCTTTCGCAACCCATGGCTCATAGGGTTTTCCTTCGACCCATACTTCTTCAGGACCACGCTCATCCAGGCCAAGCGCCCATTGTATCTGATCCAGGCCATGCGCTCCCCAACCGGAGATTTCACCTCCGCAAAAGTCCCTGATAGACAGCCAACCCGGGTTCGAACGACTTATTTGAATATTCTCATTGTAAGGATGTGGCTGAACAGGTCCCATCCACATGTCCCAATTGACTCCCTCCGGAACCGGTTGTGCCGGGAGGGCATTTTCCCAGGCGCCGGGATAATTCACACCAATGATTCTGTTCACTTTACCAATATAGCCATTGCGTATCAGCATGATAGCTCTTTGAAAGTTGCCCCATGTTCTCTGTTGAGAGCCTGTTTGGAGTACACGCCGATACTTTCTGACCGCATTTACCATGGCTCTGCCTTCTTCTACCGTCACCGTCAAGGCCTTTTCACAGTAAATATCTTTGCCGGCTTTGGCTGCATCGATGCTGTGCTGGGCGTGCCAGTGATCAGGACTGGCCACGATGACCGCATCAATATCTGACCGGTCAAGGATATACCTATAGTCCTGGTAGGCCTTCACGCCACTGCCAAGATTGGCTGCCGAACGTTTGGAACGCCCCATATCAGCATCAGCAGTGGCAGCAAACTCCACTCCTTCCAGACTGGCAAAAGAACTTCCCAATCCGCCTACGTCTCCCGGGCTTAAACCACCAAATCTGCTTCCTGTGCCAATTGCACCCAGTATGACTTTATCGTTAGCACCTACCCTTTTGCCAGGGCTGGCCAATACCTCTGCAGGAATGAGGTAGGGTACACTGATACCGGCTACACCTGCAGAAATACTTTTCTTCAAAAAATTTCTTCTGTCTGATTTTGGGCTCATGTTGTATTGCATTAAATGTTGAAAATAGCTTGATGAAATAAGCAGAACAGACGATAGCTTATTTGCAATGCTCTAATATAATCAAAAGCCAGAATCTGATCCTGGTACAAATCGAAACCAAAATAGCCAATTTCACCTGGCGTGTCTATGCCATTGAGTATGAGAAAAGTCCTTCTACACATTAAACCAAAGAAAAACCCGACCAAAACATGTTTGATCGGGTCTTATGATGGATTTCTATTCATCAAAGGCCATTAAGCTTTTAACGCTTCCTTCATCTCTGGATCTTCAATCTCCAGGGATCCACGTAGATCATTTTAACAAATTACGACTTGTTGTAATCATCCACCATCTTCGTGAAAGCCTCTAAAGCGTCCAACTGGAAGCTGGATTCGAAAACAGGTCCTTTGGTAAACAGGGTTTGAAAGCCATAATAATCATTGTTATAGTTTTCCAGGACAGTTTCATTGTCTCCAACAAGCGCCTTGATATTGATGACAGACATGTTTTTTGACCCCTCTCCTTCTTTCTGGTAGAGAATCTCGAAATTGTTTTCCTGCCAGGCAACATATTCATTATCATTAACTTCCGTTCGGTCGGGCAAGTGAGAAGAAACAATACCCTGGGTGTGGTGATACTTTTTAAAGACGGTGATCTTGCCTTCAGCAGCCACTTCTAACATAAGCGTTTTAGGGAGCATGTCTTGCTTTCTGGTTGCAAATATGTTGACATACCTGGCCTTTTTGAATTTTTTGCCGTTTTCCAGCGTAAAGCTTTCCAGGTCTTTGGGTTTATAAACCTCGATATCCTTATTGATTTTCTTACCCTTCAGGAAAGCCTGATATGTTTTCTCATTGATCAGGTTCACTCTCTTTTGAAATTCCTGAGGGTTCATCAGGTCTATATAGATGTAACCTTCAATTTCTTTTCCTTTATTGAGGGTTATTGTACCTTTTTCATAAGTCCCTACCGAACTGGGTGTTTTCAGTTGAGCTTTGACACTGGTAAATGCAAAGCTGAAAAGCACCAGGAGTACGGGTGTAATTGTGGAGTACTTCTTTAAATTTTTCATATTTCTAAAATTAAATGAAAATTAGTTATGCCCGCAAAACTTGCAAACTGCGTGCCACAACGGAGTATAGGCCTAAAAGAGGGATGTGGCATATGGGTAGAGAAATACTGTTAATTCTGACTTTTACTAATTCAATATTTGAAATAACTCGCATCAATATGCTCAATGGATCATAAGTGAGCCGGTTAATCTCTAATCATAGACTTATCTTCCTCTAATCAGGTCCCGTTATTGAGTGGCCATTACCTACCTATTTCTCATACCTGGAAATCGGAAAAACATAGGTTTGGTCTTCGTACTCAAGGTGAACCGTTTCGTTGTCCTTTTGGAAGTGTATGGATGTGAATCCGGGTGCTAAAATCAGCTGTGAGTGATCACCCAATGCAAAATATACCGCCTCTTTGTTATACGCATGTATGCACCGGTAGATGATCAGCCCACGATAGGTATCTTCGATGCTGGCATGATAATAACCGATGTCTCCAGCGGTCAAATCGTTAAAAGCGTCTTCAATGATATGCGTGACGGATGAGGAGTCACTGTTTACTTCGGGCTTCTCTAGCACTTCTACGACATAACCCTGTCCACTTACAAAGTCCGCCTGTGCGGCAAAGCGTTTACCCCGGCAATCCCAAAAAAAGGAGGTCTCATTCAATGTTCCGCTGAAGTACGAATCACATCCCGGATCGGGTACTTCCACCAGGCTGTTTTCAAAGGCTATGTGGACCAATTGCTCATACTCCGGACGGATCATAAATTCGTTTTGCTTCAGGTTATAAACGCCATAATTCAGCTCAAAAGACCCGGCTTCCGGACTCAATACGGATGCAATGGCTAATCCTTTGTCTTCATCAATCTCTTCGAAACGAAATTTAGAGGTTTTTTGCCGTTGTCCTTCCCTGTTGTAAATACTTTGCCTGAAAACCCTCATCTCCTCTTCCTCAACATTCTCCGGACAGCAAGCCAGGTAATACTTGTCTCCCACAGCAAGTACCTCTTGCGGGTAGCCCTCAAAATCATCGATTGTAAATAATTGTTTCCCCAGCGAATCATACAAGGTGACCGTCGTTCCGGCCATGTCATGGGTGTAATAACCACCACCCATGATCAGCCCTGCATGACCAGCAGGTGGTGACGCGATCCATTGATAGTCAGTGGTGAAAATGCTTTCTACAGCGGCATAACCCAGCGGGTTGATAGGATTGTCTGAGGTATAGGATTTTGCCTGAAAATAATCCGTTTGCCATGTTATTTCAGCGTATTCCGGAGGGATCAAATAACGCTTCTCCTGAATGGCCACGACGCTGGATTGCTGGTCAGCTACTTTCAAAAAGTTTATTGGTGAGCCCCACCACCCCTTATCATCAGCCTTTTGCAGGTAGGCATGCTGGTGTATCCATTGATCCTCCCGTGTACGTTTTACCCCATCATGGATCTTCACCCGACTATTGTCGCGGATCAATGGCGGAGCTGATACTTCCCGGGAAGCCCAGAGGCTTTGGTCATCCTGAAATAATTCAAAAGATCGGGTTTCAGTGGTATGTGTGGTGTAGTACTTGTCTTGTTTGGTGATGTCTTTGACATGCTGCAGAAAGTACACCCCGGATGTATCCACCACTAGCTGCAATTGCTCAAATTCATTCGGAGCAATGATTTCGCCACCGTTCAGGGCATAAAAACCCACAAAATGGTCCCGGATCACATAATAAAAGACGGATTCAATTCCTGGCAGCACCATATCGTAGTCAGGGGGTACCAGTTGCTGTTCCGCTTCTTCATCATACAGTCCCCACAGACTGTCTTTTTTAAATAGCCACAATTGCTTACCCTGATAAGGCAACTCAATTTTGTCGTCAACATGCCTGCTGAATTGCTTAATACTCCATGGTGTTTGGGCTCCTGCAGTAAACGACAACAACAGGAGAAGAACCCCTGTTAATCTCTCAAAATGCCTTTTTTTTGTTATATTCATCATCAATATAGTCACAGACACGTCTGGCTACTGAATTTAAGTGAATTTAAAGAATGATAAAAGAAATGCGCATCATTAGCAATTCGGCGATACCATCAGGACCTCACGTTTCCAGGTCATTCTGTTTTAGAATGAAATGGTTTTTACCTATTGAATAGCAGCTAAGCCCAGGAATTTGACCCCGTACCAAATAATTTCTAGTTACCCAGAGCAACAGTTCAACTTTGTCATGAACAGACTGTTCTACGATCATGGGGAAGCATCCATATTAGATGCCATCAAGCTGGCTTTAAGCAAAGATGATTCAACTCTTGTCAGCTCCCTGGAATTTATCAGCAGCAGTCTCCTGCAATATCAGAAGCAAAGCTGGAAAAAACTTCTGAATAATGACCTGAAGACAGTACTAACGGACCTCTCAGTAACCGGTAATTATTTTGCCCGTGTGAAATCTGTTGAAATCCTGCATCAATTGGCCAGCCATGACGAAGAAGCCCTGGAAGCCTATTATGTATGGCTGCAAAAACAGTTTTATCTCCACTATACCGAGGGAATGGATCCCTTGATGCTCTTTAACATTTTCTACAAGCTGAATACCAGATATGGAGGTACCTGGGTGTTTGATTATGAGATCGATATGATCCAACAATTGCTGGAGCACCCATCCCCTGCCATGCAAATCATTGGATTAGCTTGTTTTAAGTCCATGAATCCCGACCAGGAGGAAGTACCGGAAAGTCTGTGGCAATGGATAGCTACCATGGAGCAGCAATTTCCCTTTGATGTTTTTAAATTTATGTTGGCATTTGAGCATAAGCTGAAAAAAGAAGATCAATACACTTATACACTCGAAGCGCTGGAAACGTTTATTGCAGCTCAGGATTTGCGAGCTGATTGATATGGATGGTTATGTGGTACTCCCTAAATGCGTATCTTGAATCTACAAACCATGCCATTTCATGAAGACCAACCTTTATCTACTGGTAATTTTTGTTGTATGGACCTTGTCGTGCGAAAACAGGAAACAACCTTCGGACAATGAGGGGATCGCTCAGCAAGTAACGTTTCCCTATCAGCTGGATTCAGTTCCTGCCACATGGGTTTTCCACCAAACTGACTGGTTTGAATTTCACCTCCCTCCTGACTGGCAGCTTAGTCAAAGGCCTACTTTAGATTCATACGTTATGGAAATCTGCTCACCTGATTCCACCGTTATATTGAGATCTGATGATTATGGTTTTGGGCTTCAGCAAGCGGGCCTGTCCAATACGGGTTGGCCGGAAGACATCCTCGAGGTGGATACCTTAAGTGGAACAGGTCAGCTCTATTATAACCTGGACAGGAAAGTAGCAGCGTTGATCCTGTATGAGTCCTATTGGGTGTCGACGGGAGATGCTTTGACTGCCACTCAATTTGAGACCGCTTGTATGATTCTTCAAACGGTCAGGCTACAGCCCAATGTATTTTCCAGTGACTATTTTAACCCGTAATAAGCACCGAAACTTCGTTATGAGGGTTTAGTCGTATCGAGAGGGAGAGCGCTACAGGAGCACCGTCTTTGATGGACCCTTACCTGGTCAGCACAAAGGCTCCCCAATAATAAGGGTCCTTATATTTTTCTTTGATCGTGAGCTGTGCCTTGCGAAAGGCCTCCTGCTTGTCATTCAAGAGCACCATCTGTTGATAAAAGGTGATCATGAAATCCCTGGTTCCTATGTCATCTACCTTCCACAAGGTAGTTATCAGGCTTTTTGCACCGGCGGTACCAAAGGCTCGCTGCAAACCATATACACCCTCACCAGCATCAAAATCCCCCAGCCCCGTCTCACAAGCAGAGAGCACCACAAGGTCAGTGCCTTCCAGCTCCAGGTTCTGGGCTTCATAGGCAGTCAGGATACCATCAGTCGTAGCAGCTAAAATATCTGAGCTGTAATAGTCTACCACACCCGCCATCAGCAGACCTGAATTCATCATGGCATTAAACATCCTGTACCCGGGGGTAGCATTTTCTGTGCCGGACCAAAACCCATGCGTAGCGATGTGCAGGATATCCGGAGATTTGAGGGCATACAATTCATCCTCCGTGGCCCGGGGTCCCAGCAACTGCTTTACCCTCACTCCTGCTGATTCCAGATTTGACGTGATGGCCGTGACCTCATCCTCCGTACCCGGCAGGTCTGCAATGTTGGCATTTCGAAAATCCTTGGAAAAGGAACGAGCCTGTAATGTTTCCAGCTCAGGACGTGTTGATTGGCTGGAATACTGCGGTCTGCCTACCAGCACAGCACTTACCAGGCTTGCCTTTTCCTCGTCCACATGGATGTTTTGAGTGCTGGTCACATTTATGAGATCGATCTCCTCCAATAAATATGTGCCGGTCTCCGGGTTTTTTAAGGTAGGCATATTGATGAGATGGTAAATGCCATCCGGCGAAAAGTAGACTTTGTTGATCCCATCCAGTTTTGATTTCAGCGGTTTCCAATAGCGATCATAAGAGATATTGTCGTCAATTTTCAGGTCAATGCTATTTCTATAGCTTTTGTAATATCTGGTATCCAGCTCATCAGCGAATGAATCGAGGTATACCACTTCAGGGTATTCGCTGTCGTGCCGAAGGATATAAGCGGCGTAATAGGCCGTATCCGTGTAATAGATCTGGTCTCTCCAGTGAAAACGTATCAGCTCGATGGCTGCTTCACCGGCTTTGAGTGACTGCCTGACGGACTGCCACCTGGGCTGATCAATTTCCAGTGTTTCTTTAAAATTGACTGCTGACGTGGCCAGCCTGTTTTCAAGTTGGTCAATGGCGCGTTTAAGTGAATCCAGCCGGTCTTTAGAAACGGAAAAGGCGACAGAAGTGGTGTCCTGTGCAATATTCAATGCGCTGGCCAGGTCCTTTTTATCCTGCTGGGACCGTTGATACAGGCTGATGAGCTGTTGCTTCTTAGCCAGCCACTCATCGTATAATTTGATGATTTCCGGATCGTTGGCCTTGTTGAAGGCCTGCTTACGTTTTCTTATTCCTTTAAAGGCGATGGACTTGGTCAGCAATAAATTATCATAGGCATTACCAGCCAGCCGGTGATGAAGCGAGGGGTTATCGGCGCTCAGTTTTACGAAAGAATGGTAGTTCTGATAGCCTTCCCTCAGCTTGGTAGTATAGTATGCAACAAAAGCTTTTTCGCCAAAGGTGAAAATCAGGTCGTTGATCCATTCCAGGTTTTCTTCAAATAACTGATCATACATCTTTTCAGCTTTTGACAGCTCTCTTTCCCGCATCCTGAAGTAGGCATACTGTGCCATGGGTCCCGTGGCTTCATTGAAGTCTCTGGTGCCTAAAATCTGGTTGATCACCTCATCAAACATATCGATATAACCTTCTTTATGATAAAAGGCATATTGCATGGCTTGCTGATAATATTGAGTCGGTGTAAGCGACATGCTACTCCCAATAAATTCATAATACTTTTCCAGCCGGGCGATTTTTGATTCCCTATCCCTCAGGTCGCCTCTTTTTGCCAGGTATAAATCCAGCATGGGAAAGCTTTCCTGATGATAGTTAGGATACGTCGCCTTCATGGTCTTCAACCATTGTTCATTGGCTAGTTGAGCGTCCCGGTAATGTGCCTCGGCTTTGTCATATTCCCTCAGGTATTCGTAACCGATCGCCTGGTTCAACTCTACGATAGAAGCATATGGATTGCCAATTAAATCAGCCTTGTTTTGTTCATACAGCTTTTCATAATAGGTGGCCGCTGACCGGATATAGCGATGATAGTCTCCAACGTAGAGGTAGTAATACATTTGGATCATTTCACCCGAGGATTCGTAACCGGGTCTTGCGTATTGATCTGCCTCGGCGAGCAGTTCTTCATTAAGTTTCAGGCATTCTTCTACCTTTTCATATTGACCGATGCGCATGTAGAAAAAAGCGGGCAGTATCAGGGAAACAAACTCTCTTTGCTCGTAGTCAATGTGGTCAAAAGCCAGGGTGTAAATTTCCTCGGCCCTTTCAAAATCCATGTTTCTTTCAAAGAAATAAGCAATGGCCGAATAATTGGTGAAATTGACCAGTTCCGGATTCTCCTTTAAAAATTTCAAAGCTTTTCTGCCCAGGGTGAGGTCATTGGACTTGTAAAACGCTACCTGGTATTCATAGGCCCATTCCATCGACGGGTTCTGGTAAGTATCCGGCTTTTCAACCACGGTTGGAAAAACCATTTTTGCTTTGGCTCTGGCCTCACATACCTTCACCATCTCTTCATCCTTAATCGCATCAAAGGCGGCCCTGAGCGTATAATAATTGGCAACTGTTTGCAGGTCTTCGGTATTTTCCAGCATCTCATAAGCCTCCATGGCTATTTCTTTGGCTTTGACACTGTCCTGCTGGTTCATGAAAACAGCCGTGTATTTACTGATGAAGTCTTCCTGTGTTTGAGCCCATGCTGAGCTGGAAATCCAAATAAAAAAGCCCATGAATTGTCCGATGCCTAACCTGGTCATTTATCCTCGTCTTTTTTGAGTGGTTTTTCAACTGCGGTGGCCATAAACCAATAATCAGACGCCGGATTTTGACGATGCGCAATCTTCGCCTGCTCTCCTTCCTCATAAAATATCCGTCCCTCCTTTTCTGTTTCGAGCAATTCAGCACTCATTTTTCTGGAATGGGTGTATCCTTCATCAGGTACGGCCAGGACCCATTCGGCAGATCCGGGGTACGTTTCAAGGTATACCAGATTGATCTCATCGTCAGTAAAGAACAACCTCCCAAAGCCCTCGTTCTTCATCAGATTGATTGGGGATGACATCACCAAGGGGGTATCTTCATTATTCTCAACAAAGGGTATTAAAAGGGACTCCAGCTTTTCAAGACTTGCTCTTCTTTCGCTGGTGGCTGTCCATATCAGCTGATAGGTGGCTTCAGGCATCATTTCCTCTTGATAGTAGGTGTATTTCAGGACGAACGGTAGATCCTGCGCCAATATGGCTGCCTGTGTAGCTCGCTGACCAAAGATCTTTTCAACCAAATATTTATCGTTTAAGCCTGAAAACCGAAGCACCGAGTCTCTCAGTGTACCTGTATAGACCTCATCCACTTTCAAAGTGACATCACCCGATGGAATGTGATGCGGTGTTGGCTCATACCCAATCACCCGGACAAGGGCAGTCACTTCCAGGGATGGGTCATATGTCATCTGCCCGTCAGCTGCCTGTGGATACTGAATGATCAGTACAACCAGCAACGTCCTCACTAACCGTATTGGGCTCATGCATTGATTCCAAATATAACTGAGGCTCGATATAAAATGAATATCACTTTGATGCTTCATCCGCAGTTTGAGTATAATATATAGTGTTTATAAGTCTGATATTCAATAACATATAATCAATTTTATTCATGGCTTGAGGGCGATTTTCACACAATACGCTTTGTTAGCATTCCCGCTCAGCGTGACTCCGGCTGCTACATAACCGCCTGTTGTTGACAGTACCTTTTTAAATCCGGCCTTTTCGATACCGGAAAAATGCCGGACCCATTCCTGGTTACCCAGATGATCTGTCTTAATCAGGAAAGCCCGGGCCTCTTTCGTTCGTCCCACCAGGACATAACCCTTGTCATCTGTCAAGGATATCGCATAGGCCCGATAGTTACCGGGATCGCCTTCATAAACCTGCTGCCAGATAAGCTCACCCTTCGGGTCCAATTTGACAAGTATGGGTTTGGCTGCACTTTTAGCTTCTCCTGCGATGAGCAAGTTGCCGGCACCGTCAATTTCCAATGCAAAGGCTTCGTCAATATCACAGAAACCAAGCGTGTTTGTTTTGAGCACTTTCCCCTTTTTACTGATTCGGGTCAGGAATAGCTCATAATCCAGGTCAGTTCGTCGCTTAGCGACCAGGATCAGTTCTCCCGATGGACCTGCCAGTAAGGCATAAGGTTTGATACGCTCACCCTCACCCGCAAAGGTGGTCCATTGAGGTTTTCCTGCTGCATTCAATTTCACAATGCATATCGTATTTTCCCCATTATTAAAATCTTCGGATTGGCAGGAGCCGCAAGCCATCATTTCTCCATTCGCGGTTACGGTAAGGGCCACAGGATGTTCGATCGTTTCACTTGCGTAGGTCCAGTTTATTGACCCATTAGCATCTATCTTCGAAATGGTCAATAATCTGTTTATCTGGCCTAGCACACCCAGGTACTGGTTGTCGATAGCTACCATGTCTACAACCTGATCCCGTTCATTTCCGCTGTATTCCAACACCTGCGTCCATACCGTATCCCCAGCCGCTCCCAGCTTGATCAGATACAGTGCAGAAGTCAACCAGCTTTCGGGTTCGAAAAAACCTCCCAGGTAATAGTGGTTGTCCATTTCCGCCATCGTCAGCACTTCTGATGACTGAGGGTGGGTGTCGATGTAGGCAAATTCCTGAGCTTCACTCCTGTGCAAAAAGAAAAGTGAGCCAGCTGACAGGAAGGTGATTTTCAAAAGGTTTACGGCAGGTGATGGTCCCGAAAATCCAAAAAGACCTGGAGAAAGCTTGAACAATGCCTGGAAAATACGGAAGAAACATAAAATCATGGCATGGTGATTAGCTATTTGCTTTCGTAAGGGAGATTTAGAAAAGGTTGGTCAACGATAAGTTAACCATTACCTAAAAAGAAGGCAAATTTTCCTATGGGTAAATACTACAGGCACTGAAATATATAGCATCCACTCCGGGGGACAAGCCATGAACTACTCAAGCAGCACAAAGCCACTCCAGTAATATGGATGGGCATATTCCTTTCTCAATTCATTTTTAGCTATCCTGAAAGCTCCATGAAAATCATGATTGCTGGTCCAGATGCTATAAAATTTACTCATCAGCTCCCGTGTGGCTTCATCATCCACTTTCCACAGACTCACGATCACATGGTCGGCACCGGCGATCTTAAATGCCCTGGCTAACCCCTGCACAGATTCACCCTCAATCAGGCTCCCCTTCCCTGTTTCACAGGCACTGAGCACCACCAGGTCAATCCCCTGCAGGTCGAGGTTCAGTGCTTCATAGGCAGAAAAAAAGCCATCGTACACCGCCTGAAAGTCTGGCCTGTCGCTCACGGCTTCAGAGAAGATCAAACCTGACCGGAAGTCCGGCCTTCCTGTCAACGTCGAAAGAGGTCCAACCGCATCTTCCAGAAAATATCCGTGGGTCGCGACATGCAAAATACCTTCCGCTCCATTCACTGCCCTGAAGTTTTGCTCTGATGCCTGGCTACCAGTGTAGACTGACAAAGCATATCCGCCGTCTTTAAGCAGCCTGCTCAATGAATCGATTTCCTTTCTGGCTCCGGGTAAAGCAGGGATCTTTTCAGTGCTGAAAACCGGCGGACCAACCAGCATGGCTTTGGTCGTTTGAAATACTGCGGAGGACCTCGTCCAGTTAAGACCTGTCAGATACACAATCTCAAATTTGTCCGCTACATAGGCTCCTTCCGGAGTTTTCAGGCCTTCCACATTGATGAGATTGTACACACCATCGTTAACGACATATAGCTTTTGCTTCCCGTTGAGGTGATCAGCAATTTGTGCCCAGAATGCCTCGAAGGAACCAGGATCCTCCTGCCTGTAGCTGATGCTGTTTTTATACTGACTAAAGGCTCTTTTCTCCAAAGACTCGCCGGCAGGCAGCTTAACTACCTGAGGATGATCTTCGTCACTGGTGATGATGAAAGCATAATACCTCGTGGTATCCGGGAAATCAGGGTTCGGGTCGATCTTTACGAATTCCACGATGGCTTCGGTGCCTTCCAACTGTTGCTTCAGGGATTCATAGGTCCTGTCGCTGTCGTGCTGGTTGATAAAACCCGCCAGTTTTTGTTCTATTTCACCCAATAGATTCCTTAGCTCCATTTCACGGGAATCACTTTTTTCTCTATCATCATTGTTCAGGTTATACTGAATGAGCAGCTCCTCTCTCAAGGTAACCCATTCGTGAAACAGCTCCCGGATCTCCGGATCGTTCGTATTGGCGATCTCGCTTCTTAATCTGGAAGCAGAGGAATACAATAACCCTTTGGTCTGTATTCTGAAATTAAGAGCGTCACTCAGCCACTCCGGATGAATAGCAGCATTTTCAGCCACGAAATGGGAGAAGTAATCAATCTGGGGCTTTATCTGTTTCCAGAAAGCCTCCCTTTGAGGTTCACTCATCGTAGAAAAAAGCTCAGACTTTAAATTGAGATAGCTCTGCGCCACAAACCTGAACCTTTGCGCTGCCTGATCGGAGTCTCCCGTCTTCCAAAGACAAAGTGCTACCATCCTGCTGCTTGCCAGGTAATCATAACTTTTCGATCCTTTGTTATTTCCATAGATCTCATTGGCAGCATTAAAATCCAACAGGGCTTCTTCATACTGCTGACTGGCCAAATGATACCTCGCCTCGAGCATGAGTACCGCTGCATAGACATCATGTTTTTGGGAATACTCCTCTTGCACTGTCTGCCTCACGGCGTTTAAAAAAGCCTGAAGATTGCCTGCATATTCAGGTCTTGTATGCAGGATGTCCAGGTAGAGATCGCCAAGCAGCAGGAGTATTTGAGTATAATCAGGCAAAGAAACTTTCTCTTCCCGCCTCAAAGTTTCCATCACCTCAATGTAAGTTTTCATTGCCTGATCTAATTGACCCACCTGGTGATCCAACAGTCCCTGGTTGATTTTCAACCGCGTATCATCGATCGAATAATCCGGGATGACTTCACCGGCAATGCCTGCCAAAGACTGCAGTATATCCCGGGCATTGTCAAAAGACCCCATCCGAGCCAGCATCATGGCCTGGTTGTTTTTTGCGATAAAGGTGGCATAGTGATGCTCCCCCTTGTAATGTGCAATTTTTCTGTTTGCCCATGAAAGAAGGCTATCGGCCTCCCGAAAATGTCCGGTCTCAAATTGTAAGAGGGCATAATTATGCTTCAGGGCCATCGCAATCTCAGCATCTTCCGGAAGGTGTTGGCAAACAGAAAGTCCATACTCATACAAAGAACCCGCGATCTTGTGCTTACCCTTTACGTGAAGAAAAAGCGCATAGGTATTCAGGTAGTCAGCCAGCACCCATTGATCTGCCGGTTCATATCCGGTGGTGTCAAGCGCCTGAAACAACCTGAGTATAAAAGGACCGTAAGCAGTACGTCCCCAAAACGCTTCACTGGATATTTCCACCTCCTGTTCATCCGAAGGAGCCACGTTCTCCAGGGTCCCTTTTCCCAACATAAACCCTGCATATCCAAAATTACCCTTGTAAATGGCTCTGGAAGCTTCGTACAGGTGATGTTCTGACATTTCATAGTCTCTACGGACGGCCCGGACCCTCAATCCCTCGCGATGGGTTCCGTCAAACCCAAACTGAACACTGTTCCCCACCAGCATTCCATATTTGATGTTCCGGTTGGCTTCAAGATCATAGCGCTGGCGGATCATTTCCAGGTCGTTAGCTTCAGAAATATCCTCGACTTCGCTTTCATAGATCAATTCCACGTCACTATCCAGCGATTCGGCAAAAAGATAAACCCGACCCCCTCCTACCAGCTTTTTCTGTTTTAAAAATCCTTTGACCTGTGTTCCGTCTTTAGATAAAATTACCGAGTGGAAGTTCACTGTTGTATCGTTATCAAGCTGTCTGCCATCCAGCATGAGCTTTCGTGGTGATGCTATGCTCCCCATACCCAGGACATCCTGTGGATTGAACGACTTCCACTTCCCTTCTTTGAGTTTCACTTCGCTAACAAGGCCCTCTGTTATTTGGATTTGCAGTTTCCCAAAATGGATACTGTTATCAGCTAACACTACATATCCCGATACTGGCTTAGTCCTCACCGTAACATCAGTATTTGAAAATGAAACCAGGCCGGACCAGGGGAATTCATACAGTGACAGGTATTCCTCCAGCTGTGCATGTGCGGAGAATGAATAAAAGCCCATGATTCCACAGATTGCGATAAGTCTTAGGTGTTTCATCTGAATATTTCAGTATGTCTCAATCTGGGGATTCGGTAAAAAGCCATCATTTGGTTTGGCGGTTAGCGTATGAACAGGTAATTCCATCATTCTCGATGCCGAATTTTGATAGATCCTATTTCATGATAAATGTAAAGAGGATTTAAATCTTAATCAATGGGTTTTCATCAGGTGAATGCCTGGTCAGTAGTCCATAAATTTGATTTGATAATAAAAGAGGAATTATGGTCAGGAACCACAGCACTTTGATGGATCACTGCTGCTGTTTTTTTGTATGAAAAACACCGGCTTGTCTATTGCTTTGAATCCAAAATCCGTTACCTTTAGTAGATGGGAATTTTGCGATTATTGATCCTTTTATTCCTTGTTTCATGCAGTTCCACAATTGGCAGTATCAAGCATGTCTATCATGCATCTGAATTACCAGCTGAGTCCAGTCTAGAATCCAATGCTTATTTGAAACTTCACCTGAATGATGGTCGCCTGGTGATGTTTAGATCCTGGGAATTTGATTCTGAACAGAAATTAGTTTCCGGAGAGGGATATGTGTACGAAGCGAATCGAAAATCTCGTAGGAGTATTAATGATGCAACGTTTGCAATCAGTGACTGTCTGCTGGCGGAGACCAACGATCCCCAGGGAGTCAACGTGATATCACCCCTCATCATGACCTTTCCAACCCTTATAGGGGTCATTACCATCCCCTGTCTGTTTGATCCTAAAGCTTGTTTTGGGTCATGTCCCACCTTTTATTCCATAAATGGTGATTCTCTCAAAATACAGGCGGAGGGTTTTTCTTCCAGCATTTCCATGAGCCTCGAAGCCGAGGATATTGATAATCTGGACATTGAGACGACGGATTCCGTCCTTTCCCTGATCATCAAAAATGAAGCTTATGAAACGCACTATGTCCGGAACGTAAAAGTACTGGCTTTTCCTGTTGAGAGCCAGGAAAAAGTACTACAAACAAGTACAGGATTCCGGAAAGTTTCTGGTTTTTCCAGACTCCCTAATCCTCAGGCCGATCCTGTAGTCCGACAACTCACCTACAGGGATGGGATTGAGTATTTCTCAGAAAGTGATTCCTCCAATCTCAAAGTGAAGGAAACAATTATTCTTGATGTGAATGAGCAAGCTGCTGGTAATCTGGGTGTGGTGATTACGAACCGACAATCGTTGCTGACTACCTTTCTTTTCTATCAATCCATCGCCTATATGGGTGCTGGTGCAGGTAGTTTGCTGGCAACTTATGAGCGGGAAGTACAAAAAGGCCACCCTGTGCCTGTTCCTATCATGGACATGCTTGGCGGGATTGATGTTCAGGCCAGGATCAATGGGAAATGGCATCTGATTGGTGAAGTGAATGAATCCGGACCAATAGCTTCTGATACCCATTTGTTGCCTGTACAGATGGAAGGCACGATCGATCAGCTCAGTCTAACCATGACAAAGGGGTTGTGGCGAATTGATGAGGTAGCCCTGGTCAGTATGAGTGAGGCTGTTGAGCCGATCCACCTACTCCCTTACGCATTGATCGCCGGGGGTGAAAACAATGAGGAATTGCTTGCGAAACTGAATGATCCGGATCAATACCTGGTGAATCTCCCGGGGACTGAATATAGATTGAATTTTAGGCTGCCCGATGCTGTGAACACCGAGTTATTCCTAAGCTCGAAGGGATATTACATCGAATGGATGCGGGAAGATTGGCTCAAAGAGCAAGACCTGGCAATGGTGAGGATGATGTTCTTAAGACCAGGCAAGTGGCTCAAAGAAATGGCTCCGAGGTATAAGGCAGTGGAGCCGGTAATGGAAGAGTATTTCTGGGCAAGCAAATTCGTTGACCCATGAAAAGTATCTATTTCATGATCCTGATTATGTTGGTCTCTGCATGCCAGGACAAGATGTATCGAACGGTTGTTCCGGCTACCCGCAAACAAATCAAGATGAACCCCTATGGCGCTTATGT
Organism: Cyclobacteriaceae bacterium; assembly: GCA_965228595.1. GTDB lineage: Bacteria > Bacteroidota > Bacteroidia > Cytophagales > Cyclobacteriaceae > UBA7330. The sequence continues at coordinate 5,342,851 of OZ245828.1, forward strand.
AGAGCTCACGCCTGTTTCAGGGGAAATGAAGATCGGGGAAGCCCTGACTTTGGTCAATGATACACTTTATATGCTTGGAGGATTTGGGGTGATAAAAACCCCTGTCAATGAGGTCAAAAGTGCTCGGTTGATCATGACCAGAAACGCTGCAGGTAACTACATGAAGTTCGCTGCGCTTCTGTGTATTCCAGCTATGTTAGGCGTCATAACCCATCCGGATTATGGTCAAAACTTCGCGCTGGTAGGTCTTGTCATATTAGGAACAGGAGGTATTGCCGCAGCGGTAGAATCTTCAAGAAAGAGTGAGATCCTCACCTACCCTGGTGACCTCTCCAATGTCGCAGAAATTCAAAATTATTGCAGATTCCCGGGAGGAATACCCATTGATTTGGAGATAAGCTCTTTCAAAGGGCACCTTGAGACCAAGTAAGGTTTCCGTGGACAAGATCCTGTTTCAAATCCCTCTCTATGGCCTTCAAATAATTTTACATCTTATACACGAGCACTCACGCATCACCTTGTTTGGGTGCATTGCATCATGGACCGGCATGGTCCTAACAATCTGTGAAACAAAAAAAAAAGGTGGACTCCGCTCGTGCAGGTCCACCTTTTCCTGTGTTTGAATGATGTTTTACTTCAAAACTTCAACATTTACAGCGTTTAAGCCTTTTCTGCCTTGTTCTGTTTCAAATTGTACTTTGTCATTTTCCCTGATCTCATCAATCAGTCCATTGGCATGTACAAATAAATCTTCGCTTGAATTATCAGGTTTGATAAATCCAAAGCCCTTTTCTGTGTTGAAAAACTTTACTGTTCCTTCTTGCATTGTATTGGTATTGTATTGGTATTGTATTGCCAGTGATTAGTCTATGCGTTCTACGTTGACCGCATTGAGTCCTTTTTTACCTTGCTCAGTTTCAAATGAAACCTTGTCATTTTCCATGATTTCATGGATGAGGCCACTGGTGTGGACAAATATGTCCTTGTCAGAGTTTGTCGGCGTAATAAATCCGAATCCTTTTTCTGTGTTGAAAAATTTTACTGTTCCTTCTTGCATTGTATTATTAATTGTATGTATTACTTGTTATTAGTCTATGCGTTCTACGTTGACCGCACTGATACCTCTGTGACCCTGCTCGGTTTCAAATGAAACCTTGTCATCTTCCATGATTTCATGGATCAGGCCACTGGTGTGGACAAACACGTCCTTGTCGGAATTGGTTGGTGTAATAAATCCAAATCCTTTTTCTGTGTTGAAAAACTTCACTATTCCTTCTTGCATAATTGTATGTATTAAATGTTTTATTTATTAATTGACGAATGTGTAGGGTTCTCCTGTGGCTGTTACACTTTAGGACCTACCTATTCGATGGATCTATTCATCCATGGTCTTGCCAAATCTGTTTAGTTGATAGCTTTTGAAGTATTCCCCGACACAATACTTAAGTGTGGAGGAAAAATCAGTGCCTACTGATTTTGGAAATGATAATTCTCTTATAAAAAACGCATTACTTAAAACTTACTTCAATAAGGAAGTAAATGATGCGGAACCAGTTGTTTAAACTGACTGCCGGAAACGTTGGTAAGAAATCTTTGAGGAAATACAAACTGAACGGTTACTACTCACTCTGAGAGAGTGCACTTACTAAATTATTGCACCTAAAATTCCTTTAGGTGAGGTAAAGGTATATATATTATTTAACAATAAACCATAGTACCTCCAATTTACTCTTGTTCTTACCATATAAACTGGTTCCTGTTCAATGTTGGCAAAAACAATTTCTTTCTTCCCATCAGGAATGTGTTTACATAACAATACGCCAAACTCAGCCTTGTGCAGCATAGCGTCCATAACTCCTGCAAGGCAAAGGCAGCTATTCCCACACGGCGAGATACTCCGGATAGTCAATTACCTTTTTTTATTAAAAAGTCCTGAATTTCATTTCAGGACGACTCCTACAGCTTTGATACCAAGTTTTGCCCTAAAACAAAACAAAAATATTCTCATGAATCCTTTACACAATTACAAAACCACAGACACACTGGACTTCCGTAACAACCGAGGTCAACTGATCATGTCTTATGCCATCAGGGGGGCAGGCGTACTGATATTTGGTTATTTACTTCACACATTGATCCTATCCATGCATGAAAATGTCAGCTTTAGGCAGTTAATGAGTATTGAAATCGCGGGTATACCTTCCTGGGTCAGCATATTGCTGCTAATTGCCAATATAGCGGGAGTACTCTACCTGCATGAGCTCATTCATGCCCTCGTATTTTACCTGACCCATAGGCAGCTACCCCAAATTGGCTGGCGTGGCTGGACCATTTTTGCTTCTGCACCCGAGCATGTCCTCAGTCCCCGCTCATTAATTATCAATGCACTGGCTCCATTTACTATCATCTCTCTGATGGGTGTTATTCTCCTTAGCCAGATGTCTTTATCTTACTTGTCATGGGTGTTTATCCCTACCCTGGTCAATGCGGCCGCTTCGGGGGGTGACTTTATGGCTGTCTGGTTTGTGGCCAAACAGAAACGAGGCATACGATTCAATGATCAGGGGGATATCATTTATGCTTTGGAGGAAAAAGCGGAATAAACGGAAAAGCGCATATATCAGGAGACAATCATGAGTCGTCAGATCTCAGGATTAGGGACGTAACCATCCTCATGCATACCTGAAGTGACTAAATGCTCTATTACCGTGATTGAATTCACACCCTCAACCCCCTGATAAATGTCGCCAACTCCTCATCTGTTGCATAGAGGATCCCCGTTTCATTCATGAAGGTGGTGGATGGACGGTTGAGATGAAGGGGATTCCCGTCGGCGGTGGAAACGTGTAGTCCCAGCTCTTCTATGAACAGACGTGTAGCTGCGTAATCCCAGATACTGCCACAGCCTTTGCGTTTCTTAGGGAATTTGAAGTAACATCCTCTGCCGGATGACATCACTCCAATGGCGTTGCGGACACCCCCAAAGTCGGTGTGGTATTGGACCTGAGGGTAGCGGGATTCAAACGCCTGCTTAATACTATCCACATATGGCTCGGAGAGAAAGCTTCGGTCCATGTAGAAATAGATGGTAGGGTCATCCGATTGTTCCTGAACAAATGGTTCGCCATTGAGATACACGCCATTTCCTTTTACAGCGGTATAGATGTCTTCCAGGTCAGGGATACATACCACCCCCACCTCCGGATCACCTGACTGTGAGATTAATGCAATGGATACTGCATACCCAGACCGGTGCTCAGTAAAGGGCAAGGTGCCATCCATTGGGTCGATACACCAGAAATAAGCCTTGTCTGCCCTCGAATGATCGTCAGCCGACTCTTCTGTCAGGAGGCCTAAATCATAGGTTTCTATGGATTCACCCAATCCTTCCAGGATGATTTCCTGTGCCTTGAAATCCACGGCTGTCACCACCTGGGAAGCCAAAGAGTCCCCTCCTTCTTTGTGTTCCTTTTTATATTCCTGATCAAACTGAGATTGGATGAACTGGCCGGCCGATACCGCTACCTCCCTGGCAACATCACATAGATTTTGTAACTGGGTAGTTGTTAATGCTTTCATGGATTTAATTCATCAAGTACCTGCTGAGTCATGCGTTCGCTATAACCATGTAGTTTCCAGTGGCCGGGGCTCCAGCCATCCAGAAACCGGTAAAGGTCTGCCCAGGCATATGCATACAAAGTCATCCATTCCGATTTAAGTTCCTGAAAATCATATTGGTTATCCAAACTTACTTCAAGTTGTCTGAAGTATCCCTCCAGTAGCTCGGATTCATATTGTTCACAATCCTCATTGTCGAAGCAGCTGCTGATAAAGTAAGCGACATCTTTCATCCCACAGCCTCTACCGACATACTGAAAGTCCACGGCGGCTACTTCACCGTTTGGGTGAAAACAAAAGTTGGCCAGCTTGGCATCCCCATGAACCAGTGTTTGGTATCTGGCCCTGTTTAGCTGCTTGTCAATGGCTGCAGCAGCTTTTTTAAGTGGTTGATTTCCCATCCTGTCCCATTCATCGGGTCGCGTCTCCAGGTGCCAGTAGGTACCAATGGGCCATAATCCTTTCGCATCAGCCCCCATAAAGGTGGCATGAAAATGGGCCAACCAGCTTAAACAGCTTTTAGCATCCGCTAGCGTGACATTATTCGGTTGCAAACGACCCGTATAACCGCTGGCATCGAGATCTTCCATCACGAGTAGTAGCTCTCCATCCTGCTCAGAAGTTTCCAGGATGCCGGGCACTTTACAATCATCATTCGTTTTTTGTGAATAATGCTGATACCAGTTCGTTTCTACCTGGTAGGACTTGAGTTTTCTCTGATGTGAGATCTCCGTATTCCAGCCTCTTGGATGGTTACTTTCTTCAGGTAGTTGGATGTGCTTGACAATAATACTTGGGTACTTCCCTCCTTTCAGGAAATAACGTTTAATCTCCCCATAGCCACTCCAAAGTGTCTGAACTGATGCTGTTCGGGTGATGGCCTCTGCCTCCGTGATCCTGATTATCTGCTCGGTTATCCTTTTCATCCAGGTTCAAAACTGGGGGATTTAGGTGGTATTAACATCAATAGGGCCACCTAAATGCCTATTTATCCTATCCAGGATTTTCAATTATTCTTTGGTTTATCTCTAACTACCTTACTACTCCAGCCCAATAAGCCATCATAATCATGGATCCGGCCGTACCGTCCATGGTGGGCTCGTTGGTGGAGTAGTCCCCGATATCATCATGATAGACTACATGGGGATTTTGCACATGGGAAAACTCATCGTCATTGTAGAGCGTCAGTCCTTTGAGCAGGCTATAAATACTGCCATAGATGGGTCCATCGATCAATCCTCCCGGAACCATTTGTTGCGTAAGTGCCCATATACTCGTGTGAACATCCTCCGGGTATTCACCTTCTTCCGGGATACCGGTAAACATAGAGGTACCCCACGGATTACGTCCAAATAACCAATCCCGTTGATTGATTAAGAAATCGTGGTAAGACATGTCACCCGTCATCTTTTCATATAGGATGATCTGGGTGTTCAGGCTTGTCAGCAGGTTGTTGGAGCACCAGATAAATGGCACCCCAACTCCAAAAGGATTGGTTTGGCTCCTTTGGAATGTATATTCAATTCCATCCCGGTAATAACCAGCCAGGGTATCCTGAAAGTCTTTGTCCACGAGATCAAAGAGTACAAAATGACCCAGATTGATAAATGGATAATATTGATAATGTGCGGCAGAGTCCCTGTTCATCCAGGAAATAGTATGGGATTTACGCGCATAATCTATGGCGTCTTCTCTATACGCTATCTCACCTGTTAATCGAAACAATTCAGCTGCCCCCCACTCCATGTCGTCATACCAGGTTTCCTCTGTGTACCGGTAGGGTGCTCCAAACGAATTTCCCTGCTGGAACCCCTCATTTTCTTTTCCCAGCAGGTAAAGACTTTGTGCTGCCACCCGGCAACGTTCAGAAAAAGCCTGATCTCCCATTTCATTCCAAATCCGTGCACCCTGGGCCAACACAGCTGCCGATCTTCCAGCCAGGTTGGCAAAACCCGTTGCTGTACTTTTGTGTTCCCGAAGACCTTGTGAACGGCCGTTAGCAAAATAAGCCACCCGATAGCTGTTTTTGCCCCATCCGTAATCTGAAGGGTCATTGTCCGGCATCTTCCAACCGATATGATCCCGATCATCTGCTACCTGGTGAACCAGTTGATCCGGGCTGGTATGAAGTTTCAGGATCCAGTTCAATCCCCATTTCGCTTCATCCAGCACATCTGGAATCTCATTGGGAAAGGGCTGTCCAAGCGCGTTTTTAAAGTCTTTAAACCTGTCGGGATAAAGTTCGAATGCCTTTAGCATATGTCCTGTAGCATAGCTGGAGGTGATCAAATATTTGAGCTGATCTCCTGCATCGTGCCATCCCCCACTGACATCCACATAGGTGGAGTCCGGAACTTTTCCGTAAAAAGACCTTCCGTCACGTTGATGGCAGACCATGTCGAGGTATGGATTGTATCCACATCGCTGCTGACGCATAAACTCCAGTAGCAATTCAGGCTTTAAAGTATAGACGCTTTCGGAAACCTTGAACGTCTGTGACGTGACACCCGATTGCTGTCCCTTCAAAAAATAGGTGCCTTCTTCTTTTACAGCAGAAAAATCCAATTCATAGTAATAACTAAAAGTACCCCAACCTTTTGCCGAGGCTTGATTGAGCTTCAACCTGGCTTGTCGGTCACCCGATTCCTTTCGGATCAGGTCAAACTTTTCTTTTACGGGCTGTTTTGCAAATACGATAGCCACTTTTCGATCTTCCGGCAAATAGCCCACCTGGTTGATCCTGATATGTAAAGGTTGAGATTGGGCCAACAATGTAAAATGGCATGAGAGGATCAGGACGAATGCCAATAGATTCTTCATGTGTTTATATTTCTAATAGTTCATCGATCCGCTTAAATGAATAGCTTTTACTTTTCAGCGATGCTATCAAAGGGTCAAGATATGGATAGAATTTATCCGTCCTCATGGGAGAAGTCCCTACATGAACGAGTAAAATAAATCCATTGAGTCCGTTTTCGTTGGATCGTTCGTAGGCTAAAATACTATCAAATATTTCTTTACTGCTTCTGTAATTCGGCATATCTGGTTCCGTATAATCCGCATGAGACAGGGTGCCAGGGGTATGATTGATCAATTGCAGGGTAAGTTCACTGGTCCAGGCCGTAATCGCATCGTTGTACCATTCGTAGGGAGGTAAAAAATACCTGGCGTCCTGCTTGTCTATCCCAAAGCGCTTCATCTCGCGGTAATTGTTCTCCAGATCCGTGATAAAGGCCTGTTTTGTGACCAAAAGACTGTCCCGCTGATCCCAGTCACAGTACAGCAAATGTTCATCCGAATGCGCACCCAGGTAATGTCCATCATTCACTAATGTCTGGATGGCGGATTCAAAAGCTGGATTGCGATAGAACCTGCCGGTAAAGAAGAATGAAGCCTTGATCGACTGTTGGCTCAAAACACTGGTAATCCACTCAGCTCCATCGGCAAACTCATCTCCTGTAAAGACCAGTGCTATTTCTTTTAGTCCAGGGTTAGCCCGGGTGATAGCGCCATGTGTATATTCAAAGTCATTCTCCCTTCCCGGATTAAAATGACAGGAAAATAACAGTAATACCATGGAAAGACAGATGGAATGCCCCATGACAAATCAATCCATCACCACTTCAGCACCCAAACACCTTCTCCATAGCTGCCAAATTCCATGGTGGCACTCACGGCCTGGTCCCAGGTGGCGTAGTCACCAAGTGATACCCCAAAATAGGTGTGTTTATCCATTATATGTTCAACGATCTTAACACTGTTTCCGGCTTCCGACAGCTTGTTTGCAAAATCCATAGCCAGGTCATCATCGAGACTGCTGGAAATGATCACGTAGAAACGATCGGTTCGCGTGGAGACGGTCTCGATCATTCCGGCTGTTCTTTCCAGCTTCGCATTGATCAACTCTATTTGGTCACGTGGATAAGCCTCATTGGGGAAAAGAGCCAACGCATCCACATACATCGAACGTGCATTTTCCCAAAGCTCCATGTAAAATGCGGAATCGGCAGCTGTGATGAGTTCGTCGTATCTGAGCTTATTTTGTGCTTCCTCCATCGCCAGTCGTTCCTGCTCAGCCTTTTCCCGGGCGATTTGTTCCAGGCGGGCCTTTTCTATGGCTTCCTGCTCAGGAATGTACATAAACCAGTACCAGCTACCTACCAGGGCTGCCAACACAAATACGATAACCAGGATAATTAATACGACTTTTCCAGAGTTGTTAGATTGCTCGTCCATGAAGCTTCATTAAGTTGTTTAGATTAAAAATAACTAAATGGGAGCATACTAGCACATTTCAGTCATTTCATTTATAAAATACATAGATGATGAGTGTTCCTGTGTGCCCATCAATTGTACACTATGCGATCATCTTTAATTCCACATAAAATCGTTCTCAGAGATCAATTCAATTTTCAAAATAAGTTAACAGAGGATCTGGACCCGCTGTATCCTCCCTATTCATGTTCTGTCTGCCCTATTCTATAGCATCCATGGATAATGGGAAGGACTTTTGGTTCCCATAAAGCTTCAACTCCTGGATGTTGGCCGGCAGATTGTAGCCATCCTTAACTAATGCATTCTTAACCGCAGTCACTACTCTGCCCTTGATCATAAGGGCCTCTTTCCCATACTCAAATGTTTTAACCCAAAAATTTACCTGAAAATTTACGGTGTTAACTCCCAATTCATTCGTGATAATGAAATTAGCATGTAGATCATCTTCATAGACGCCTTCCGTGGTATTCACAATTTTCATGATCAGGGATTGAGCTGATTCTACGTCATCTTCGTAAGCCACTCCAACCACAAAATCAAATCGAAAAAAGCCGTCTTCAGTATAATTATATACAGGCTTTTTAATCACATCACTATTGGGGATGTATACATCACGCCCATCAAAAGTTTTTAGTTTGGTATAGCGAAACTCGATGTTTTTTACTTTACCAAAAATATCTCCTATACTGACTGTTTGATCCACATTGAAAGGTCGGTTAAATGAGAGGATGATACCCGAGATAAAATTCTCCCCTATATCTCTGAAAGCAAACCCAATGATCACAGCAGAAGCACCTGCAGCGGTAAGAATGCCCGTGGCAATGCTTTGTAAACCCGCAACCTGCAATGCGTACATGATAAAAAGACCTGATAAAGTAATCTTCACTGCCTTACCCAGAAAATTGACCATGATAGTGTCGTCTACCTTTTTTGATAGAATTCTGCGTGCGAATTGTGCAATCTTACTGGAAATCAGGATGCCCAGGGCAACAATGAAGATGGCCAAAAAGATCTCTGGGATCTGCCTAATGAACAATATCCAGGATTCCTGAACAGCATCTGTGATGGTATGTCTGACATCGGTTAAGTTAATTTCCATTGTATGACCCTGTTTATTATTAAACTATTCGTTGTGATAAGTAGGGAATTTACAGAACCTGATCCTTGATAACTAAGATATTTCCTGCTTTCAGTGTTACAAGAGGATTCGCAAAGTCATCGAATGACGATTTCAAATTTCACTTCACCCTCAATCTTATGGCCCTTTCCTCGCCTCCTTCTCCAGCTTCTTAAAATACCCCCTGAACAGGAAGTTATGTTTCATGGCTTCCATGTTTTCACTAAAGGACTCGGTTCCCTGCCGGATATTTTCCAGGCTTTCCTCCAGGCTATAGACCATTGTAGAGTCATTCATGATGCTTCCTGTAAGGCCCGGACCTTCCTTCACCTGAGTGAGCATCTGTCCTACCGCAACGGAGATTTCCTCGATATTCTCCGTACTGGCCTGTAACTCGTCAAAGATCTGATAGATCCTGCTGGCCAGTGTGGTGTCATTCAGCAGCATGCCCACAGTTCCCTGTCCGGCATTTACCCGTGCGACATTTTCATCCAGTGCGTCAAGTATGCTGATGGCCCGATTGCTCGAGGCATTGAGGTTGCGGACGGTCTCGTTGATCTGTTTTGTTAGCATGGAATCGGAAAAAAGACGACCTATAGTGCCTTTTCCATCCTGCACGTCTTTCAGGATATCCACCAGACTGTTGGTGATCACGGCCACATTGTAGTTGGTTTTTTCCAGCAGGCTGAACATTTCATCCTCATCGATCCCATGATACACTTGTAGCGTATCACCATCCCTGATCAGACGCGTATTGCCATTTCCCGGAATGATATTGATGATCCTATTACCCAGGAGGCCATCCGTACCGAGCGAGGCGACTGCATTATGGCGGATAAACTGGTTCATTTCCTCTTTGATGATAAAACTCACCACCACGGAGGTATCACTGGTCATGGTGATGCTTTTGACTGTACCGATATTGATCCCTGAAAAGCGAATATTGTTGCCTTTTTGCAGCCCACTTACATTTCTGAAGACGGCATGGACACGGAATTTGGAACCAAACAGATTCTGATTGTTTCCAATGAAATACAAGGCCATAACCAGACACAATGTCCCGATAATCACAAACAAACCCAGTCGGATATTTTTAAATTTTTGTTCCATAGCTATAAAAAGAATGAGCGTACGATTTCATCTTTAGATTCCTTCAATTCCTCGTAGTTTCCCTGCAGGTAATCAATGCCATCATTGAGCACCACGATACGCTGTGCCGTACGTTTAATACAGCTCATGTCGTGCGAAATGATAATGGATGACGTCTGATATTTCCGATGCACATCGTTCATCAGGTTCGCGATTTCTTTGCTGGTGATGGGATCCAATCCTGTGGTGGGCTCATCGAACAGGATGATGCGTGGCTCCATGATAAGCGTACGGGCCAGGCCGATTCGCTTTTTCATGCCGCCGGAAAGTGATGACGGCATCAGGTCCTGAACGTTGGGTAACCCAACACTTGTCAGCGCCTCATGAACCATCTGGTCTACCTGCTCTTTGGTCTTTTTGATCCTCAGCCGCCTCATGGGGAACTCCAGGTTTTCCCTCACCGTCAGGGAATCATACAGGGCATTGCTCTGGAAGAGAAAACCAATCCTGCTCCTCACCGCATCCAGCTCATGACGTTCCAGGTTGACTACATCCTGACCAAACACTCTGATTTGACCGGCATCAGGCCTGATCAATCCTACGATGCATTTGATCAATACGGATTTGCCACTTCCTGATTTACCCAGAACGGCCACATTTTCTTGGGGCTGAATGGTCAGGTTGAATCCTTTCAATACATCGTTGTTGCCGAATGATTTCTTCAGATCTATGATCTCTACCGCCGGAACCTGTTGCTCCCGGGTATTGCCCGATGTCGGAATGGACATATCAGAGGTTTTATAATTCATAGAACAAGTCAGCTATCTGCACAGCAATCAAATCCAGAATAAAAACAAGCAGCGAGGAGATTACAACGGCCGAGTTGGCAGATCGTCCCACACCCTGAGTCCCTTTCTCGGAGTTATATCCTTTATAACACCCGATAAGTCCAATCGCAAAGCCAAAAAAGAACGTTTTAGCCACGGATGGAATAATATCGCCAAAGGAGAGTGAGTTAAACACCTGGCTGTAAAACAACGGAAAGCTTACGGTGTCCTTGATATTCACGGCCAGGTAGGATCCGTAGATCCCAATGGCATCGGACAGGATCGCCAGGATTGGCAACATCAGGGTGGTAGCAATGATCCGGGTAGCCACGAGAAACTTAAACGGGTTCGTGCCCGAAACCTCCATGGCATCGATTTGTTCGGTGACCTTCATGGACCCCAGCTCAGCCCCGATGCTGGAACCGATCTTCCCGGCACATATCAGCGCCGTGATCACCGGACCAATCTCCCGGATGATAGAGATCCCCACCATACTTGGAAGCCAGGATTCCGCCCCGAACTCCACCAGCGTGGGTCTGGACTGAATGGTGAGTACCAGCCCCATGATAAAAGAGGTGATCCCAACCAAAGGCAGGGACTTATAGCCAATCACATAGCATTGCTTGATGATTTCCTCCATTTCATACGGCGGCTTTAGCCCATCTCTGAAAAATCGAACCGCAAAACGGCTGACATCCGTGGTTTCGTACAAAAATTGATAGATCGTGGACATACTTCGGAGACTCAACTCCGGCAAGATAAAGGATGTGCCTACACCGTTTCGTGATAGATGTCAGGACGAAAAATGACTATGGTCAAAGGGTGATTGACGTGTTTCCGATAAATATGACTTTGCACCTTTTCTGCCTTAAATGCAAAAACAAGTGATTGATTTGCATCAAAGGGCTTTCCGCATCCATTTTTTTGAAAAGAGGTAGAACAGGCACAATGAACCACCTTGCCATCATTACTTAGAATCTTCCAGGATAAAAATTTTCCAATACTTCGAAAAGCATATCTCTGGATAGTGGTTTAGCATTGAATCCTTTTACAACACTGTTTGAATCTGCTTTCGATTGATCATCGACATTGAGTGACGTGGATAACATCATAATGATGTGACCATTGTGAAGTCCCGGATCGAGTTTTTCATAATTTTCAAGAAACTCCCAGCCATCCATTTCTGGCATATTGATGTCTAAAAAAATAAGGTCTGGCTTAAGATCATCATTTTTATTTGTTAGCCGCTCCAAAGCTGTTAGAGGATTGGTGATAGCAACGACTTCCTTCGATATATTGGCTTTTTTGATGAGTCTTGAATGAAAGAAATTATCATCTTCATTGTCATCAATGAGTAAAATGCAGTCTAAAGGATTCATTCTATCGATTTTTTTATGGTAAAATGAAAGGTGCTACCATGTCCAAATTGAGACTCCACCCAAATTCTTCCCTGATGAAGCTCCACAATTTTCTGACAATGAGCAAGCCCTATTCTTGTACCCTGGTATTCGTTGACTGAGTGCAAACGTTTGAAGATAGCAAAAATATTCTTTAGATGCTTTTTTTCAATTCCAATTCCATTATATGTAACAGTAAAGTGCCAAAAATCTGGTTCCTAAGTGGAAGCAATATCTATTTTTGGGATTTTCCCTTCCCTTCAAAACTTAATATCACTGCAAACAGACCCGGAAAACCCGATTCGTTTCACCCTTATTGCAGCAACTATTTATTCGGTCTGGGGCTTCTTCACGAAAAACCTAAACCACAAAATTCCCAGGGTAGCCGCGAGGAATGAGGCTATGAGGATTCCAATTTTTGCGTGAGCAATCAATACAGGATCGGAGAAGGCCAACTCGGCAATAAACAAGGACATGGTAAACCCAATACCGGCCATCATCGCAATTCCCCCAACAGAGAACCAACTTCCACCTGTCGGAAGATCCCCACCGGAAAGGGTCAACAATCTGGTAAAGCCCAGCACGCCTACTGTTTTTCCAATGGTCAACCCGGCTATAATACCAATACTTACCGGATGCATGACCATTTCTACAATATTTCCTTCTATCGTCACCCCTGAATTGGCCAAAGCAAAAAGCGGTATTACAAAGTAAGATACCAGCGGAACCAGTTGATGTTCGAATCGTTGCAAAGGTGTTTGTGCCTGCTCACTCTCTGCTTCGATCTTTGAAATAATCTCCATTTTACTTCTTGATACAAATGGTCCGTCTTCATCGTATGAATCCTGGTATTTTTTTGCCCATTGCCTGAGTTTTTCTGAGTACTCAAGTTTATCCGTTCGCACCCTGGCTGGAATGGCAAAAGCGGCAATAACCCCCGCTACCGTAGCATGTACCCCTGAGTATAATATCGATGTCCAAAGCCCGAGTACCCCTATGAGGAGATATACCCAGAAACTTCTTACGCCCAACAAATTACACCCATACATCAACCCAAGGAAAATACCAGCATAAACCAGTTGCATCACCTGAATATCCGGGGTGTAAAAAACGGCAATCACCAATACAGCACCAATATCATCTACCGTGGCTAACGCCGTCAGGAATATTTTTAAGGAAAGCGGTACTTTGGATCGAATAAAAGCGACTAGTCCCAGTGTAAAAGCGATATCCGTAGCCATGGGAATTCCCCATCCGGATATGCCTTCCGTCCCGGCATTAAAAAATGCATAAATACCTGCCGGAACAACCATACCACCTAAGGCTGCTGCAATGGGAAGTGACGCCTTTTTGATAGTAGATAGCTCTCCATTGATGATCTCCTTTTTGATTTCTAACCCAATCAGAAAAAAGAATATGGCCATGAGTCCATCATTGATCCAATGATGAAGTGACTTATCCATTTTGATTTCGCTGGTACCTATCATAAAATGGGTTTCCCAAAGGTGATGATAGGACGCTGACCAGGGTGAATTGGCCCAGACCATAGCGATCACGACCATCACCAGCAGGAGTATACCGGTAGCCATTTCATTTTCGAAAAAACGATATACAGGGTTAAGCAGATAGTCTACGGGTCTCTTTTTACGCATAATATATCGGCATTTAGTATTGTTTATTCATGTAGTTCGAGTCACTTGATCAACGGTAGTGATATCTCACCTACTCATTCCATCCCCTCACTCCACCTATTTTGAGTTCAATAAAAAAGAACTTATGCATTGTTGGTAGCAATGTACCACTTGTAGTCGTTTTCCAATCCTCCCAGGTGGTTTCAAGCCCACCAATGGGAAGAATACTGACCCACAATTTCCAGGCATAGGGAAGTCCCGATTCATCCAAAAGCCAGAGATATGAATCTCCCGGAGTGCTTCCTCCGCTTGTATAGGTGACCAGTAGTGCCTCACTCCCATCTTCCATTTGTATCAAACGTCTTTCCGTACCGGGATCAAAGATTTTATGCGGTGCTACAAGCCAAAATGAGTCATTGTTAAAATAAAACGTGGCCTTTTCAATGAGCGCTGTTCTTTCCGGACCCTCAACCGGCTCACCATTTACCTCTACCGTACTTTTATCGGGCATTTTGGTGAGAAGATGGACTTCATTATCCTTCCAGCTTACAACTACCTGATGCTGTTGCCTGTCCCACAGGTAATGATGCCCGGCAAAAGTCCACTCCAGATATCGCGTGTTTTGATAGGATTCATGATTGATAGCCCGTAGCATCTTCATAGCGAGGCTATCTGCCTGAACAGATTTTACGCCCTGTGGTAATTCCTCATTAAATATGAGGTATGATAATACGGATATAACGATGATTGATATGAGCACCAACCCAATGATCTTCCCTATTTTCTTTACCATTCCTGATCCTAAGTTTTAAGTTCTTACCTGAACTATGAACCAATGATCAATGAAATAGTTAGAAGATCCGAGTAATCAGATGGATTTTAGGTATTCTCCGGGAAAACGGATACCAAAAAAGCCGGAACATCGCTGAACCGGCTTTTAATCAACTAAGGAATACTCAGATAAAGAGTATTTGTGTGCCTTCCTCCTGTCCTCTCTCATAGAAATCACCTACTGTCAGAACACCATCAATCTCTTCCCAGAGATCTTCTTCTTTGAGGTGGAACATGTCCATGGCCAGCTTACAGGCGAATAATTTACCACCGGAAGCTTTATAGATTTCCAGGAATTCACTCACCGGAGGAATATCCAGTTTATCCATCTCCTTTTTCATCATGGTGCTCGCCAGCGTTTCCATGCCAGGCAGCCCTCCAATCATTGTTGGGATGTGTAAACCGGGGTTACCCACCGTAGCTACATGCAGATGGTCCATTTTTTTTGGCTGAAGCATTTCCAGTCCAAAAAACGTACAGAATATTTCTGATTCCAGGCCTTCCATTCGTGCACCATTGGCTAAGATGAGCGCAGCATACACAGAATCCACAGTTGCTTTAGAGTTGATAATCATGAGCTTCTTCAATGCTCTTTTTTTCGCTTTTTTATCTTTTACTGGTGCGTCTAACGTTTCCATTTTCATAAGATTTAAGGTTTAAATACAACTTGCTGGCTTCGGTATGCCTGCGATCCGTGATGATTTTTTCAGTGGTCCATTTGGAAAGAGTTGATAAAACTCTTTGATGTCCACCACACCGGATTTACCTACTCTTCGAATAGACAGCGCAGTGCCCTTCTCCTGCTCAGTGCGGAGATAGTCCAAAATTTCAAAATGCCGATCTGTGAGCTCGATATCTTCTTCAGCTGCTATGCTTCGGGCAATCTCTTTGTCCCACTGATCCATATTTATCAGGTAGCCTTGTTCGTTCAATTCTACCGGTCTGTTTGCTATAATCGTTTCCATTTTAATGATGTTTAGTTAAGTACTCCTTCTTTTGTTGATTTTTCTTCTTTATTGATATTCTTTCCGACGTAAGACATTTGCGGGTTGATGAATGGAATCTTTTTACCCTTCATCAACATGTTCCAATACACCCATCGAAAGGCCAGCTTACCCCAGTGGTTCATTCGATTTTCTTCCAGAAGCTTCATCGGTCCAATGCCATTGAATGGGAACACTCCGGAAACCGGCTCCTGATCATAGTTGAAATCAATGAGCATGGCTTTGTTAAATCCTGTTTCCACAAAACAATTGGCATGGCCATCAAAGTCTTCTTTCAGCGTTTCACCCCTGATATAGCGTAAGATGTTTTCTGTTAATACCTCTGCTTCAAAGTGAGCGACAGATCCTGCTTTGGAGGTGGGCAAATTGGTAGCGTCTCCCAAAACAAAAACATCCTCATAGCTTTCGGACTGCAGGGTGTGCTTTTTGGTAGGCACAAAGTTCAAATCATCCCCCATTCCACTTCTTAAGATCACATCATCCCCCATATTGGTAGGTATGGTGACAAGCAGATCGAACGGAACTTCGATTTCATCCCAGGAGACAATCTTCTTCTCTTCGTTGTTGACCGAGGCTATCGCAAAGTCCGGTACTATTTTTACTCCTTTTTCATCCAAAAGGTGACCAAGGGTGGTGGCTGCTGTTGGCTTGGTAAAGGCTCCATCCAATGGAGTCACGTAGGTAATATCTACCTGATCCCGGATCCCCCGCTCCTTGAAATACCAGTCGGCAAGGAATGAAAATTCCAGTGGTGCAACCGGACACTTGATGGGCATCTCGGTGATATGTACGACCAGTTTTCCTCCATTGAAAGACTCCAGCTTTTTACGAAGGGCTTTTGCACCTTCAAAGGTGTAGAAATCAAAGACCGATTTTCTCCATTCAGAACCCTTCATTCCTTCCACTTCCTCCGGAGCAATGCGGGATCCTGTAGCGATAATTAACAGGTCATAATTCAGCACCTCTTTTCCCTCAAGGCGAACCTGATGCTTCTCAGGCATGATGATTTCAATGCCTTTTTGCATATACCTTACTGTGTCGGGGATAAATTTCTTTTGCTTCTTGAAGCAGTCCTTCTCTTCATAGATACCAAATGGCAGAAAGAGAAAACCGGGTTGATAATAATGTTTTTCAGATTGATCAACAATTGTGATCTTCCAGTCATTGGGGAGCTTGTCACTGAGGTGGTTTGCCATCATCGTTCCTGCAGATCCTGCGCCTAGTATTAGTAAATTCTTCATCGTTGTACTCATTAATTGATGTGGTAAAGAAACACCACCATGAAGTACTGATTGCTGACGGACGTCAGGTTAAATACTGATCTATGTCCCTGATAATGAGTTATGTAACAAATGTTACATAAAGGAAGCTGGAAGAGCCTCTCCCCTTAAGATTAACGTGACGGAAGTATTTTTTGGCTTATTACTGATCCGGTCTTTCGGTTATCGTTTATGATAAGAAAGAGAGTCAAATACATCCTTACCCGGTCAATGTATGCTAATCCAGAAACTAAAAAGCATGGAATCATGTCCATGCTTTTAGTAAAATTAGCATTCAAGCAGTCAAGGTTTCTACGTCTCCAACGTCCAGCCCTGCCGGTATTCACGCTTCACAAACTGGTTGGCTTCGTCATAATTGGTTACGCGCATATTCTGGTTATCCCACAACAACTTGGTGTTGCTACCGGGGTATTCAAATCCTCTTCCATTCGCTCTGGGTTTAGGGATATCTGCTACCCGAATCGCCAGATTCGCCATGAGGATGGCTTCGGTTAAAGGTCCTGCCTTTTCAAAGGGCGAACTGAGTTCCATGTTTCCATAACCTGCAATGGCACCTTCTACCCATTGTGCATAATGCCCATTGGCACTTCCGGGTACACGCTCAAATTTTTCCTTCACCTTGACCTCATCCATGCGAGAAGTTGGCAGCAGTCTTGGATTGGCCGCATATTCACTGGCCATCATCTTTCCCTTGGTGCCAATAAATAAGATGCCACTGTTACCGTCACCAAATAATTCATTGGGTCCAAGTTCTTCAGGTCGTGAAGGTTTGATGCCGCCATCCATCCAATGCATAGTGACTGGTCCGGCGGTTTTATCGGTTTTAGGGAAAGTCAGGGTAGCGTGACTTGCAGGTGGAGGGGTATCGGGAAAATTTCCTCTTTTGGCCCAGTCCACATATACATTGCTCACACTAGCCTGGCAATCCAGCACATATTTAAGATTCAATATTCTGAATGGAGCCTCCATCAGGTGACAACCCAGATCTCCCAAAGCACCTGTACCGTAATCCCACCATCCACGCCAGCTGCCAGGAATCAACCCGTCGAAATAGTCTTTGTTCTGGGCGGTTCCTAACCACAAATCCCAGTTTAATTCTTTGGGTATTTCAGCTTTGGGTGGTCGAGGAATGCCTTGCGGCCAAATGGGTCGGTTGGTCCATATTTCTATCGTATGGACATCTCCAATGATTCCGGCATCAAACCACTCATGCAGCTGACGTACACCATCACCGGATGATCCCTGGTTACCCATCTGGGTCACTACTTTGTATTTCTTCGCAGCTTCCGTGAGCACCCGGGCTTCATAAATGTCATGGGTCAGGGGTTTTTGCACATAGACATGTTTTCCCAGTTGCATGGCTCCCATGGCAATGGTCGCATGGTTGTGGTCGGGTGTGGAAACAGAGACCGCATCAAAGTTTTTAGATTCCTTGTCAAACATCTCCCGCCAGTCTGTATAGAATTTTGCTTTGGGAAAGCTGGAAACTGATGCTTCAATCATTCGGGTATCCACATCACACAAATAAGCGATTTCTGCTTTGCCACTTTTATAGAAATTGGCAATGTCGGACCGCCCTTTACCGCCTACTCCTACTCCGGCGATGAGCAGTTTGTCGCTAGGTGCCAAAAACCCACTGCCTCCCAGTACATGACGGGGTACGATCATGAATCCTGCAGCAGCAGTGGTAGCACCTTTGATAAAACCTCTTCGTGACGAATCGCGCAGGGCTTGTTTAGAACTTTTTTTCATTTGGGTTGGGTTAGTTAATAAGTAATGAACTTAAAAGGGTTGTTTAAGAAGTGAAAAACGAGGTTTCAAGAATCCGCATAATAATTCACCCTCATAAGTTAGAAACCTTCCAAATGTGATGCTAATCTTTGTGGAAATATTTTCCCTATAGAATAGGTTACACCCTATCGTAAAGTGGAATAATGGTTATCAGACCATATTATGATCTATTCGGTCTCACCACCCTGGGAGTGACTGTTCAAATGACACACTACCCTGTTATCATCAAGTCATTCTCATTAAGCGAATGATGGTCGAATCCACCACTGTTACTGGATAAAATAATCCAATAAATTATCTCCAGATTTACTTTTGTACTGAATGCTTTATGCTAATTTCATTGTACCAATAATTTCAACCATGCTAAGACATCCCCTTCTTGGTTTTGAAGATCCCATAAGCTCCTGGACTCACATGATGGGTGCGTTGACAGTAGGTATTCTTCTGATCAGGCTATTCAAAAAGACCGGTGTGGGTAGAAGTAATCCGGTACCGGTGCTCATTTATGGGACAGCCTGCATTTTTCTGCTTTCTATGAGTAGCGTATATCATATGTTGCCACAGCACACAACTTCTCGTTATGTACTGAGAATACTTGATCATGCAGGTATTTTCTTACTGATCTCAGGTACTTTAATCGCCGTACATGAAGTGATATTTTCAGGATTGATGAAATGGGGGGTCATCATCCTTGCCTCTATGATTACGGCCCTGGGAATTACTTTTGGGACCATATACTTTGATGACCTTCCTCCCTTTATGACCCATGCCATTTTCATTGCATTCGGATGGCTTGGCCTGGTCTCTATTATAGGCATTTGGAGATTAAAGAAAACCATATCGGTCGAATTTTTAGCGTACGGAGGTATCGCATATACTGCAGGGGCCGTTATAGACTGGATCGGAAAACCAATCCTGTTCGATGGTTATTTTGGTCCTCACGAATTGTTCCATTTAGCCGTCCTTCTGGGAGTCACCTTACATTGGATATTTCTTCTTGACTCCATTCGAATCATGGAGAGTTCCCCTCATTAAGGTAATCTATCTAAAGCTATACCGTCAAATGAAAAACAATAGGGGAATGGCATTTGAATATTCAATGGAATTGGTTACTTTAAGTAATCACCAGTCAACTTAAGATGCCAACTTATCAATACGCTGATCTTGACAACCCGCTCAAAGGATTTGAAGATGCTGATACCAATAGTCAGGCACAAGGCTTTGTTCCTGCCGGTGAATATAAGGTAATCGAATACAAACAGAACTTCCCCAATCCTGACACAGATTATGTTCATATCTATGTACCTGCGTTTGGCGATGAAGAAACCTGGATCTGTTCCCGATGGAAAACCAATCAGTATGCCACGATAGTAGAAAGAGAAGTTGCATCAGCGCCAATTATAGATTTTAGTCAGGAACCTTTGTCCGTAGAAGAAAACCAACTCACTGATCTTCTACCGGCGTTTTCCGAATTCACCTATGATCTTGATCAGGGTAGATACCCTTACCCCTTACTAGGGTTTAAGACTCCTGTTGCCCCGCCTTTTACTAATAACTGTTGCACTTTTGTTGAAGGCCTGGTTGTAAAGGCCTGGCAAAATGCCCATCCCGATTTTAAATGGAGCCTTGAAGAACACAAGCAAATGATGATCTATTCATCTGATGATTACTTTTCTCCAGTAACATGCCTGGTAAATACAGGGATCGCAAAAAAGACCAGCGATGCTGATCAAAGCCCTCATCCCTGGACGGTGATCCAGGGCTGGCGAAAACAGTGGACTTCAGGACATACTTTTATGATCGTCCGACATCATGTGGAAACAGACAGGGTGCTCACCCTCGAGTCCAACTCTTCTTACAAGTTGAATGGAGTGGGTTATAGAAATATCGGTTCCATCAAGGAATACCCCAGTCCACCTGTAAACTGGTGGGAAGATGATCAGCTCTGGACCTGGGAACGGGTTAAATCAATATATAGATTTAGGGAACAGTGTGCATTGAAAGTAAAGGAATTGACCTGGGCTCAGGGATAAAGCTCTGTAAGACACCCTGATCAGTAGAGGTGGATCCCTCATCCTACTCCGCCCGGATAACCTTACTTTAGATTTGTTGAGAGCAACTTACATAAGCTATAGACTTCTTTATTAACCCGAGCCTATCAGAGGTCCGGATCAGGAATACCCCCCTTAAAACTCCCGAAATTATTCTTTCTGGAAGTGGATTTAAGTGCATCGCGTACCGATTTTTCTATTCTCTTCTTCTGTTTAGTCTGATCCAGGCTTCCATCCAGCTCACTTAAAAGATCTCCACTCAGGCTTTTGATAATCTCATTCAAGTTAGTGCCCAGTTTTTGCGGATCCTCCAGCTGATCTGCAATCTTTCGTACTTGCTTTGAGATTTTCTTGAAATATATGGCTGATTCCTCCGAGGTCAGATAATTCGCAATCTTTTCCTGTAGCACAACTTTATCATTCAAGTTATCCGTACTTTCTTTTTCACTTTTTTCATACTTTAATTCGGGTACGTATTCCAACATTGTGCTGACAAGATTCTGTATGGCCTCATTAGCGGCTGGGGCAGTATGATCTTCAGATTTTGTTGTTCCCTGATGAAAAACCTGAAGGTTATTAAATGCTTCCCTGACCATTTCCAGTGACAGGTTGAGATCATTATCAAGTATGGCCCTGGCTTCTTCTCTTGAGACCTCAAATATACTGATGACATTAGCATCCGTTTTCACTTCCTTACCTGCCAAGGTGCGAATAGTGAAACTACCAACAGTGAAATCCATATCATCTGGAATAAGATAGAATGTTTTTAGATCTCTATCAGTCCATAGCAATTGATCAAATTCATTTTCCATGTTGTGAATTATTAAAAACTGAACCATCAGATTGCCTCCTTTTGCAGGCAAAACATACAGGGGCAAAAGAAATGATCGGTTGTCCACAATAGTTGCAAGGTTCACGATCCTCATTAAGAAACTCCTGCTCACTCATTTCTACCCCGGGATCATTGTCACGGTTACCACCACATTGGGAACAAATTTGTTCACCATCTTTTAATGGTGTACAGCAATAAGCGCATAATACCAATTGGGTTTCCACTAGTAAAATCTGCTTAAGTCAAGCCCTTTTTTAACAGCCATATCATAATAGGTTTGATTCATGTCTTCATTTAGCATATCATAGACCTTTATTCTTGAAGGATTATAGCGTAAATCATACCTATTAAGACTGAAAACATCAAGGTCATCTATTCCTTCCGAATCTATTTCCTCATGTCTACTTAGATAATATAGAATAATATCACTTAAGACGATTGGTGGGATTGTTGATGGGTAGACTTCTATATCGTCCATTTCCGATTGCTCCATATCAATAATTAATTCAATTTCGCCTTTGATAAATTTAGATTGGGATCCACTATATACAGCAAGGTTTTCAGGGAACTCGACTGATTTTGGATCTATAGAGATATGGTCGATGATTGGCCAGGAACCATTCGCAACCATACTGCTTATTACAAATAATCCATTGAGCAAAACCTCACCTCCTGCAAAGGTGGCATCTGAAGCTGTCTGCTTATAAATATCTATAAGAATGGCATCTTCATAAAAATTCAATTGAGCTTCGGTATCGATCAACCTGGTATCTATGCATTGTTTTTTGATATTCAACAGTATTCTACCAAAAGCATATTCCTTTTCCGATAACTCAATCGCAAAAATATCTCCATGTTTAAATTGTACCATATTGACTTTTGATCTTCGTACTTTAATTATTTCGTATTCTTTTTTTTACCTACACGGATTATGTAACATTTTATATTGATCGAATTTTTCCAGCGTTATTGCATCAATTTTGTTTAATAGCCCGTTTTTCCCTCCATGTTTGTTGATATAGTGTTGCTCCAAAACAGATAGCTCAAAAGGTGTAAGCATTTTACTTTTAACTGGATTTTCAACTATAAATATACCTTTTACCCCACCATTATCATTAACAAATTTAGCTGGGTCATTTGTAAATTTCTTACCGTACTTACCCTTGAGATATTGATTCAATGCACTGTCGGGCGAGTTGATGTGGTCATTTAACCTGGTAGTTGTGCCCTGAATGGTCTGACCAACGTATAGTACTTTTCCTGTCCTTGGATCCTTCAATATATAAATATCTGATTTATAAGTATTTGTATCAGAAAATTTGGATACTTTTTCGTCAGAGTTATGAACCAGAATACCTGAGACCCCAACAAAATAATTATGGAAATTGGTCAATTCGAAATTGTAAGTTCGGGTTTGGGTTATCTCTCTTTCTATTGAAAGCACTTGTTCCTTTTTACCATCTATGGTGGTGAGTAACATTCCCTTCTTAAGTTCAGACGCTGCGATCCATAAATTGAGTTTTCCAACCCAATATGGGTGACTTAAAGTAGAACTTATAACGGCATTCTCAGTCTTTACAGTTATAATCTCCAGAGCCCAGTTTTGCAATAGCGATCTTACAGTAGTCTTCTCTACAAATCCTGTTTTTTGATTATAGGAAAGCAGGGATTGACCTGCTTTAATATTTTCTATTCTCTTTTCACCATCAGCAGTCTTTACTAAAGTTTTTGGTGGGAAGCAAACTGGTTTGTCCCCTTTAAGATCGTATTTCATCCACTTATTAAATTCGGCTGTTCCGGGCTTAGGCAAATCGGCTCGTGGACCAACTTCAATTTCTGGTAGTGGCTTTTTAAACGAATTAGATTTTGGGTTAACACGCATTCCCTTGTCAAAATAGGCCCCAATTTCAGCATCTGTCAGACCTGATTTCGTGTTGACTGCCCTGTAGTCAGCAATCATCTCCTGTTTGGTCAATGTAGGGTCATCCCAGCGTTTCATTGATACATCACCTGTCTCTTTTACCTTAGCCAGTTCTGCTTCAATTTTTGCAGCGGCCTCAGCCTTAGCTTTGCCATTGGGCATTGCATCGATCTTAGCCATTTGTTCCTTAAGCTTGATATTCTTAGGGTTATCAAGCTCAACTTTGTACCTGTTTTTAAGTGACGTACAAAATGCCGAGCACCTAACTATGGTACCATCAGGCATTACTGTCAGGTCATGGCCTGTTTCGGATTTTGATTTTGCCACACCACCTTCCACAGGTTCAGGTTTACCCGGTGCAGGCTCTTTTAATTTTGACTTAGGCTTTTGTGCAGGTGTCGGTGGTGCTTCACCATTAGGTTTGGCAGGCCCTTCCCGGACACCTTTTTTAGGTGCATCTGCTTCAGGCTTACTGGCTTTGGGTGGTTCTGTCTCAGGCTTTTTAGTTTTAGGTGCTTCTACTTCTCCTTTAGGCGCTTTTTCCTTGGGTGTTTTGGGCACAGCATCTCCTTCTGTTTTGGGTGTTTTATGGGCAGGGGGTGTTTCGATTTTTGGTACTTTGGGTGTCGAGATGGGTACTTCCGGCGCTTTGAATTTAGATTTGACCTTCGCACCGAAACTTCCACCCATTGCGGTACCTTTCATCTGAAATTTTGTTTGGATACCGGTGGATTTAGTTGCAAACCCACCAATGTCAAGCTTGGTGCCTTTTAAAGATGAAAGTCCACCCATGGAAACAGAGATGCCTCCAGACATGGCGGCTCCCATCAAGATACCTTCGACTGTAATAGGATTACCCACAGCCAAATCACCCAGTACACCACCCCCGATGTCGAATGCCATATCGACCCCGAATCTGGAAAGTGCTGGTACAGCGCCGGAAAGCCCTTTGGTAAGAAACTGACCCAGTGCTCCCCCTGCACCACCTAATGCTCCACCAATAGCACCCACCACGGCCGCTTTGAAGACACCTTGCATCACAGGTTCTCCATCAATGAGGTTGCTACCCATCTGAATAACCGCTCCCGCAGCTGCACCTACCACTGCTCCACCCACAATAGCTCCTATGGCACCTGCAGCGGCGCCTGCTCCCAAAGCTCCTGCAGCACCCGCCACAAAACCGATAACAGCCGGCCCTACTACCAGGGCTACAACCACAATGACAGCAATAATGAGCAGTACCTTGAGTACCTTTTTCCACCTGGGTTTTACTTTTGCTGCTGCTTTATCCTCTTCTTCAACAGACTTGTTGAGCATGGCATTCCCCTTGTATACTGCTTCATGAAAAGATGTGTATGCACTACTTGCGTAATCTTTCAATCCCTTGGTCAGTCCTTCACGCAGTTGTTTAAAGATCTCTTTGATGCCTGTATCCAGTGTTTTTATCCCATCCAATGCACTATCCGTCATGGACTTATTGGATTTGTTATGCCCTGCCTTTCCTTCGTCAAAAGCTTTGGCAGCCCCCTTCCTTAGGTCCTGCATCACCGGGCTCAGGTTACTGTGTATATCTGCAGCTTCTTTAATCCCTTTGGCTGACATGGCTCCAAGGCCTTCCACTACTTTGTCACTGCCATCGCTGATGCCCTTTTCTGATGCAGATACACCTAGTTCCATGTTGTCGACGACCGAGATAATCGAAGCAGATATCTGCTCTGACAGTGTATCAAGAGTGGCTTGGAGCAATTCTGTTTCCGGGGCTTCCATGGACATGGTTTGGTCTCTGAAGTCCCGAAGGGCGGTCGATATTTTACCGACAGCATCTATTACGCCATTCGTTAGTGCTTCCACACTTTTATACATATCGCGGTCTATGGCCGCCTCCTGGCGTTCCCCAAATGCCGCCAGCATATCCAACTGTGCCTTTTCCTGGCTTTCAAGAAGTTTAAGTGTACCCCACTGGGCTTTTCTGATCGCCTTTGACATTTGATCAAAGGTCTTTTCTGCCATTTCTAATGACTTCTCTTCTCCTTTATCAAGCGCTTCAAGTGAAGCCTTGTAGTGACTATCAAGGGCTGTCCTAGACTTAACTGCATATTTCTTTACATTCTTAACATCATTCTCATAACCCTCTCCATCGAGTAATTTTTCAGCTTGCTTCTCCCCTTCTTCACTGATCCCCTTTTTGTAGCCATCACCAACTGCTTTGGCTGCATCCCTGCGTGCAAGTGCCCGATTATAGGTCAATGGGCCATCCAACACACCGTCACTTTCATTTTTTACACCCCGCATAAGGTCAATGGCTCTTGCAGACTGAGTGTCATAGGCCAAGTTGCCAACATCGGTTCCTGCTTTTGTGATGGCTTTTGCACCGTCTGCATAAATAGTTTTGATCAGCGGGAACTGTGCTTCTTCATAAGTATCAATATTCTTTTTTTGATCCTCATATGCCTTGTTGACTTTGTCGCGGGAATCATTGGTGGCTTTTTTGATACTGGAAACAGTGCCACCGTACTTCTTTTCAACGCTGGCCAGAGCAGCGCCAGAGATAGCGTTGGCATTCTGTTTCATGGCCTTGATGGCTTCAGTTACCACTAGCTGTTGCTCACCGACGGCAGCCCTGACCTTACCTTTGGCTCCTTCAGCAGCCATCTGTAACCTTGGCATGATTTGATAGGCTCCGGTTAATATGTCCTGGGTTTGTTGTACCGAAGTGGTCAAGAAACTGTTGGCCATATCATTGGCCGATGATTGTCTGAGCGAAAGATCGACAGCTGTTGGTGTCCTGACAGCCTCTTTGTCCGGCTTCTCTCCCTTTGGCATTTTATTGACGGAAGGTCTTTGCATATAGGTGCCGGAAAGCATCAATTCCTCTAACAGCATTCCTGCATTTTCCAGTCCATTCTGTGCCTCAATGGCACTTTCCATAGCGGTCGCTTTTTCCGCCACAACACCTGTTTCTTTAGGTTCTACTTCATTTTCTTCTTCAGGTTTTTCAGTCTCTTCCACTGATTTATCTGCTTCACCATTCTGAGCAACCTCTTCCAGGGTTCCTTCCCCCATTCTTTCCACAGCCTGTGGCAGCTGAATTTCATTTTCAGGCTTAATCTTATCTGCCTCTTTGGCAACAGGGTTGTCTTCAGGAGTGACATTTTCAAATCCAGTTGGTACGCTAACTACTTCTTTAGTCTCTTCCTTTTCCTCTTTGACAGGGCGACCTTCCGCATCTTGATTTACAGCAGGCTTTTTGGTGTCTTTGTCCAGCACCACTACAGGCTGTTCATCGATTGGTTTATTTTTTAGTGCATGCTCGGCCTTTGCTTTTGTTGTATCTGGTGTAAATGTGTCGGATTCCTTGACCTTTGGCTTCTCTGGTATTTGATCTGAAGTTTCTTCCTGTTTTCTGATGCCCTCGTTTTGCTGTATGGTATGGGTAAGCTCGTGAGCCAATAGTTTTTTACCACTGGCCTTGTCAGGGTTATAATTGCCCTGGTTAAAATAAATATCCTGACCATGGGTAAAAGCCTTGGCGCCAAGATCACGGTTCATCTGTTCCGCCTGCTGGTCTGTATGGATTTTTACATCCCGGAAATCTGCACCGATTTTAGACCCCATTTCCTCCCGGGTAGCGGGATCCAGCGGTTTTCCTTTACCACTGCTTTGTCTAATGGCATCAGACACAGCAGATGAAGCGTCTTTTGGTGTCTTACCACTACTTTTAGGCCTGATGGTGCCATTATCTTCGCCTTCCTCATCCTCTCCTGAAGAGCCTGTAAAACTTCCAGGCTCAGAGAATAACTGGATCTTATCTTCATTTTCACAATCCTCGCATTTCATTTGAAGGTCTGACACCTGAGAAGCTGCCATGTTGCCTGCAGAATTCACAGCAGGTGTAGTCATAGGTTCAGCGACTTTTACTCCGGGTGGCATGACCACTTTTTTGGCAACAGCATCAGCTTCCTGCTCAAATCTATCACCAGGTGCTCCAATTTTCATTCCCGAATGCACATAATTGTTTCTGTCGCGCTGCCTGCTAGATTCCTTTTTTTCATGTGCGACTTTTGAAGCCATGTTAAATGCGTTATCTTCTCAGAAATAATGCTTCTTTAGCTGGTGAATCTCAAAACCCGTATAGGTTTGATTTTCAGTTTCATTTTACTGCGGTAACAAGTGAATTTCCAATAACTTTTATATTCGAAAAACCAGCTTTTCTTAAGGCATCTACAATTGGCTGCACAGGCCCTAATTGATTGAGTTCTACCACTCCTTTTGGTTTAAGTACAGTTTTAGCAGCTTTCACAATAGCGGTCCAATTCATGCCTCCAGGTAATTTGCTGGACATTACCTTGTCTACTGATCCCGCCGGAAATACCTGTGCCAAATCTTCGCCTCCGGCATTAATCCAGTTTGGCCACTTTGGGTTTTTTTCCACACTAGAAACATTGGGATTCACATTAATTGCTCCTTTTGCTTCTCCTTTGCCTCCTATGTTTACTACAACTGGACCACCTCTTGACCTGGCCTTTGCTAACTCGGCCATTCCCTGTTTCCTTAAAAGCGTATTTCCAGCAGTAGACTTAGCGGCCATTCCTGTTAGTCCTTTTCTCTTGAGCGCACGTGCTGCTGTGCCCCGGACCGGTGCTCCTGTTCGTACAGGTGCCTTTGGTGCGGCAGCACCAGGCATGAGCGCAGAGCCTGATATAATGGGAATAACTGATGCGCTAATTATGATGATCTGTAAGTTTTGAGCATCCAGGATCTTTTTCTTGTTCATGATCTGGTCGAGGGTCCATCCATCAGCTAATTTTTGAATGATCCACAGACGGTCCGACAGTTCCCAGTTGGCTGAATATTGTGCCTGTCCCAGTGCACTCGATTTAGGAGAGAACCACCTCAATAAGGTTTGGTGCCACTTTTCCCTGGCTTTAGCCGTGGCCCTACGTTGCTTTTCCGCTTTTACCAACTCATACATATTCAATGTTTTATGAGAGCGATTAATATATATATGACCTCCGTCATTAAACTGGACGTCAATCCCGTCGAAACGGATAGTTGCTGTCAAGGGCTTTTTACCTGTATAGGTAGTGGGGACATCGATATGTTTTCTTACCCTTGCGGGCATACCACTAAAGGCCATTTTTCTCTTCCAATATGAAAGCGGCTTACCCATGAAAATCGGCTCTTCTTTATCTGTTTGAAGCTGTACTTTATTTTCTGAAGTACTTAATTTTTTTTGTTGTATTACATGAGTCAACTCATGGGCCAGCAGGTGTTTTCCTTTGCCAGAGTGAGGATCATATTGTCCTTTGTTAAAATAAATGTCCTTGCCTTTGGTAAAAGCCCTGGCTCCCAATTGTTGGCTAAGTTTGTTGGCCTTTTGGTCAGCATGTATCTTTACATCGCTAAAATCATCACCCATTTTATTACCCAACTCCTTTCCAACCTTTTTATCAAGTGTATTACCCTGGCTGGTAGTGTGTGGTAATGTATTGGCAGTAGGGTCTGAGCTTATCTGTCTGGTATTGCCTGAGCTTTGAGATGTAGGCTGCATCTGTATTTTGTTACTGTCTTCCCCCTCTTTCTTTGGATTAAGTGAAATAGCTTTATCTGTTGGAGTCATTTGCATTTTGCCCTCTTCCCTGTGTTCTTCAGAATCTGGCATCATCATGACTTTATCAGCCATACTGTTAGCTTCCTGCTCCTCTTTATCTTCGGAACTGGCTATTTCAAGTTTTGCCTGGACCTTTGGTATAGACGTTAGACGCTCTTTGTTCGGTATTTCAAATGTCTTTTTCGACATAGTATTATTTACTACAATGTTCGCTCTCCCTTCTGATACTCACGTTTGACTCCCTCTACCAAATCTTTGAAAAGAATCACATTACTTGCTCTTTCCAAAGCCTTTAGAGAGGTGTGTTGTACTACATTCATAATCGATCCACCCGACAGATCGTATCGTTTGGAAATCTCATTGATGTCCACCTGATCTTCAAATGTGCATGATGTTGAAAATCCTTTCTGCCAGATCAGCCTTCGTTCATCCGGCGTGGGCATAGGGAAATTGATCATGGCGTTAAATCTTCTGACAAATGCTTCATCCATATTGGTCTTTAAGTTGGAAGCAAGTATCACCAATCCGTCATAATCTTCTATTCGTTGCAAGAGATAGGACACTTCCTGATTCGCATATCTGTCATGCGCGTCATTGACACTGGTTCGTTTACCAAATAAGGCATCGGCCTCGTCGAAGAATAGTATCCAATCTTTATTTTCTGCTTTATCAAACACCCTTGCCAGGTTTTTCTCCGTTTCACCTATGTACTTGGATACAATAGCCGAAAGGTCAATTTTATACACATCCTTACCCGTTTTCTTGCCCATTAATGCTGCTGTGAGGGATTTGCCCGTGCCTGGAGGCCCATGAAACAATGCTTTATATCCCGGTTTCAGCTTCTTATTCATTCCCCAATCTTCCATCAGCGTCTTGTGATGCTTAAGCCATGTTTCAATGTCATTGAGTTGTTTTAATGTGCTGGTGTTTAATACCAAATCAGGCCAATCCATGTTTGTTGTCAGTATTTTGGCGGGAAAGTCCTTTGAAAACCCAGGCCTCCTGACTTCTCCTGTAGTAAATTGATCCAGGGATTCAGGTGATATGTTGATCACGCCATTGAGAAATGATTCACCGTGATTGACATCCTCTAACCAAACGATTTTTTCTTTTGTTAAAAAGTGAAAGGGATCAAAAATCTTATGCAATGAAAATCTTCTTGTGAGGTTATTGCCAGCCAGAATAAACATCAATGTTTCTCCGGTAGGTATGAAACCATGATTGCTACCAATCTGGCCACCAAATTCTGTGTAGATCTGTTGTGTGGTTTCACTTTTTTGTAGAAAAACATCCAATATTTCCGGTTTGATATGGGGAGCCATGGCCAGAATAAGTAAAAACCGATCATCGAAGTCCAAATCGTGTTGCCTGACAAATGAGGCATAATCTGAAGTACTGCCATTAAAATGTGGCGGAATTATATCATAAACATCATGATATTCAGTCGGTTTGCCACTGTTGATCAAGGACCTGGCTTTAAGGACCTCTTTGAACCACTGAAGTTCTCTTTCAATATCAGTGGCGTTCGATATAACTTTATGTGTTACCATTCTACATATATTATTTCTTTGTTCCAGGGCAATTTGATCAACGAAATACTCCATGGAAGCCGGTCGAGCAAAATGTCAATGGTATTACGTTGTACTTTGAGGGTCCAGCCCGATTCGTT
Source organism: Cyclobacteriaceae bacterium (assembly GCA_965228595.1). GTDB lineage: Bacteria > Bacteroidota > Bacteroidia > Cytophagales > Cyclobacteriaceae > UBA7330. The sequence goes on from OZ245828.1 coordinate 5,373,795, forward strand.
GGATAGCATACCCTCCCTGTTCAAAAAAGTAGTTCGCAGGGCATCAGGGGAGTCGGTTTTCAAAATTGTCCATTGAGAAAGTACGGTTTTCAGCAAATGCTCGCATTCCTCTTTTTCCAGGTCCGTTAGCTCAGCATGTCGGGGTACTGGTGCGGATGGAGGTATTCCGCACAAAATTTTGTTGAGTAATAACTGCTCCTCAGGGGTATCTGACATTCCATTGGCACAATACTGTAATAAATGAATCCCTTTGTTGGCGGAATGGTCATCAACGAACTGGTCATTTGCCATCAGACCAAGACCTTCAAAAAAATACTTCAAAAACGGATGTAGTATGACCAACCCTGCATTAGTAATAGCTATGTCTTCCCCAGTCGGTAAGTTAAATAGTGACTTGTGTAGAAAGGACTGATCTATGAATGCAGTGCTCCTGTCATTACCCGTTACAACTTCCTTGTCAACCGAACCTTTATCCGCTTGCTCGATGTTTTCGGTATTTTGATCAGTTCTACCAGAGGTGCTATGTATGCTACCCTTCTCTTCATGAAGTTCATCATCTACATGTCTATCATTCCCCGGAGCCTTATCCATACTTTTGCGAACAGATGATCTATCCTTTTCATAATTATCATTCCTTTTATCGCTTTTGGAAGTGACTCGTCTGAGCTTATGACCCGCTAAATCCTGAGTATCTTCCTGGCTGTCTTTGGAAGGTCCAGATGCTTTTAGTGCTTCTCTCTTTAAATCATCCTCTGAAGATGGATCATCAGTCTTCTTCCGTTTAGTATCATTAAACCCGTCAATTCCCTCCTTTGGAGATATTTCATGATCCTTGTCTTTAGTAAAGAGCTCCTGTGGTATATACTTCTTACTTTGAGTGTATACATCACTCGATGAGTTTACATCCAGACCGAATACCTTCACTGAATCCTCAATTGCTGATCTTAATAGTTGAATAGTTTCCTGATCCGTAAGTTTGGTGTCATAGGTCGACACCCTGAAACAAGTATGAACAAACTGATTCCTTAAACTTAGTTCAGTACTTTCAACTAAATCATGTATTATACTGTATATCAGTCTTTTAATTTCCTTAACTTCAATAGTCTCTCTGGTTGGAAGTTGTAAAACATGCTCCCAATACACATGGTCGATCCGTTGCTGCGAAACAATGGCTTTGGGGCGGATTAATTTTAAAAATCTAGTCAGGCTATCGTTTATCCTTAAAAAGTAGTGCAACACATTCGTTTGGATCAGCCGTTTTATCAATGCTTCCTTTTGCTTCGTGTTCAATTGATAAATAATCCTTTTGCGGGATGTTTCAAACTTCAATAATTTTAAGAATGAGGGCCTCAGGGAAGTGAGATTAGCTTTCATTACATTATCCAGAAGATCATGGATTCCCTCTCCGTCACTTTCTTTCTTTTTCCACCAGGGCAGCAATCCATATTTTAAGAAATATATGACTGCTTCAAGGTCGCTTTCTGACCTGGTCGTGAGGCTCACTGGAGTATTCCTGCTTTTCTTATCTGACACATTTATCGCCCATTTATCGCTCCGATTATTAGAACTTTTGTCGTTTTCACAGAGCAACTTTGTCAATTGCTCTTCCATATTGTGCATCACTTTGCTCACAAACTCATCATTTAGCCTGTCGGGATGTATGACACCAAGATCTAACTCAAGTTTTTTCAGTCTGAGAACCTGATGTGCACTTGTTAGCCGGGTGAACAGCTGGTCAAGTTGTGAAATGAGCGATTTTGTGACCAGATCTGATATGTCGTTTTGAAGTGACAACACATTGTTCCTATCAGGTAATATCAGTTCAATGGTCTGACGATTTATGATATGTTTCTGCTCACCCATCTGCTAATCAGACATTTAGAATTTTATCAATCAACTTCGACTTGGTGTCATTCACATTATAAATCAGGCCTTTGCTTTCTGCAAGTTTTCCAAGACTTGACTTGGATAACAGGGAGAGTTCGCTCTCAGATAGTCTCAATCCACCAGTGCTTTTCTTAAAGGCATTTTGAACTTTGACCGCTGTATTGAGACTCCCGGTATTGGAAACAGACCTGTCTTCAAGTATCCGTAACAAATCAGGCATGTCGATAATTTGCGGATCAACCTCTACATGTGGCACATTGTCCATCAATGTTAAATCCACTACCGTTTGATTACATATTTCTACTTCATGAGGATTGTAACCCGGAACACTGAAAATAATGGTTTTTTGTGTTCCACCCAGATCAAGGTGATAATTACCATCTGCATCCGTAACAACACCCAAAGTTGTCCCCTTAACTGTAATGGCCACTCCTGGTATTGGCAGACCGGTGGTAGTGCTTACTTTACCATTAACAGCGGTTGATATACAATCTGTGACAGGTGTTATTGTGCCTTCTAAAAATCCGCAATTCACTTTCTGGTAATCAACAATCAGCGTCTCCAGCTCATCATATTTAAGTCCGTCATGACTGATGGACAGACAGGTCAATAATTCCCTGCGTGCGAGTTCTTCTTTTAGTGGGAGACTTGAGATTATCTCATTTCGGCTAAAACCATTAGTTTGTACCAGGCTCGTTAACAAAGCGTTGATCATCTGATCATTATCCATGCTTGAATGATCTATTTTTCTTGTTTCAAGAGCTTCTTTAACATGGGTCATTCCCCAACATCCCAATATGGCCACATCATAGCAGGTTTTTTCCGGTGGCTGTGTACAACAATGTTGTTTTTGGTAGGCGATAAGAATATCCATAGGGTTATCGCTGAAATTGGTATCATTCGTACATCTTGCAACTACACATCGCACCAATTGCGCAATGCTATTTTTATCCAAGGAGTTGTACTCCTTAAATGAAAATCCTCTTGTTGCTTTGATGCTGTTATGCAATAATTCGTAGATATTCCCGGCCTGATGGTCTATTTTCCTCAAATCCAATACTTTAGTTACGTCTGCTTCCCCCCAACATTCAAGCACTGTAGCATCAAATCCAGGATCTTTCAATGCGGGACCACTGGATGCCCGTTGGTATTCCATAATACTAAACAGCGGACCTAATATTCCGGAATCGGAATCCAATTGCAAGCAATCCAACAGTTGAGTGACTTTTGCTCCAGACATTTTGGACAATTCAAGCACATAAAAACCAGCGGTTTTTTGAAGGTCGTTGTACAACAATTGAAAAGGATCATTGCTGCTTATATTTATACCTCTTCCTCTTAAGACATCCTCAACATTATTCTGTCCCCAGCATTTAAGGACCTCAGGAGTATAAAGATCTTTATTATTAGTTGGCCCGGAATTATAATGCTGGTAGATATAGAGGTTCATGCCCATTTCCTGTTCCTCATAGAATCGGTAGCGTATGCAGCTAAATAGCACACAATTGACCAGTCGTAGAACCACTGACTCCTGCAGTTCCTTTAATTCATTCAAAGCGAATCCACAGGTTTCTTGCAAGTCCCCGTACAGCAGTTCATATGGATTACCATTGGCAGGATCTATTTTTCTGCCATTAAGTATGGCCGTCACACTATCTTCTCCCCAACACTCCAGAATTTCCAGGCTATAACAGGTATTAACATCAGCCGGTTTTTCTCCACAGCACGAAGTATAGACATGTACTTTACCCATCGATGAGTGAGCTTCCTCTTTTTCCTTGAAAGCAAAAACATAGTTGAATTCATCAAGTCCAACATGCTCTTTATCAGGTTGATAAACGAAATTCTGAACTTCTCCTACGAAAGCAATAGCTACATAGCCATTTTTGGTACGAACACTGTCAGCACTTCCCGAAATATCGATGGGAAGTGCACCATTTGGATTGTTTATCGGATCAATCTCTGCTATGGCGCCATTCTGCACCAGCTGGAGAACAATTGCCTTTGCATCAAATTGATCCTTATCAAAATAGAGTTCAGATATGACATCAATTAACAAAACAGGGGTTTCCGTCTTAGACTTAATGTCCCTCAACAGGTCGCGGCTATAGGCATAAAGCCGCTGGTGGAATCTCTTATATGCCGGAAGTGTATAGTTAGGTATATTGAGGTCATCGATGTCAGGAGTGGGCACAGCAGTACAGGCACTGTCGCAACCATAAGCATAAGGTAAGATGAAGTCAGCGATTACATCATCCTCTGAAAGGCCATTAACAGCAATGCCATTTTTCAGCAGAATAAAAGTACCCCCAGGATTCACACCTGCTCCATGTACTATGCCTCTGTTTTCTTCCAAATATCTACTAAAGAGCTTTTTGTCATGCGCTTCCAGATAATCGATAATATATAAATAGTGATGATAGACCACTGCCAGTCTACGATGTGAACAGTTGAGTATGAACGCATCCAGTATGCGAAAAAACTCACAGTAAATCTGTGATAACATAACATACAATTCAACTGGATATTTGTCTTTGACAGACCTGATCACATCATCCAGGTTGCTATTCAGTAATTGTTTTAGGTTATTTGCCCTGGTAACTACAAGCTGATACTTATCAATAAAGTGAGTAATAAAGTCATTTTGTGTAAACTGATAAAGATTGTCAGTCAAAGTGTTACGTAAGCTTTCCAATGCATCTACCAATGCATCAAAATGGGTTTCAAATCCTGCTTTTAACAATATGAATTCGTTGGCAAAAGCATCACCATACCGATTGGCAAAATTGTCATCCCAATAGTCAATGATATGATTTAGATGACATTGCAGTTCTTCAGCGCATGTATGATAGTCTGCTTCCAGCTGATGCAATTGACACAATTGATTGAAGTCTTCATTAGTATTGCCATCAAGTCTCAGGGTCACCAGATCAAAGGGAAGATTAAACTTGTCTCTTAAGAGCGTTATTTGGGTTTCAACAGTACTATAAGGTTTGCCTATATGACCTTCTATCCTGTAAAATGAATAACTCTGAAGATCGTAGTACAATGGTGTATTCAGCTTATTGGACACTACCGACTGATCATCACTTTGATTTTGGTATGATAACAACAGGCCATCTTCCGGATCAGCACATTTCTCGCTGATCTCATAATTCCAGTACTCTTCCAATTTCCCCAGTTTCGTATAGGTACTGACATGATCAATATCGTAATACCAGGGAATTGACCTTTGACTGAGTAATGTGTTTTTCTCCTTACTAGGTGTAATTTTTATGGCATAAGTGCCCAATCCATTGATGCGATTGAGATCAAAGCTTTCTAACATAAGTACTATTCTGTTGTGGAGCGCAACAGTTTTTTTCAGGAGGTGCTTTTGATCATTGTAAATGGGTGGTTGCACAAACTCATTTCTGAATTCAGCCTGACCACACAGATCCGGAGGGGGTGGTATGGCTTCACCTAGCATAATATGTTTGGGAAAGCGTGTCATGTCGGGGCAGCATTCCGACAATAGCTCAAATGCAGTCGATTTGAATTCCTCATATGCTAAAATGATGTCCTGAATAAAATCATACATGTATTGCATTCCCAGGTAAGCTTCTCCTGGGTGGCTTACATTTTCAAAAAATGCTCTCCAGGTACTTTTAAGATTGCTTATGGGAGCTCTTGTGAATGGGTTGTTTTCATTATATGAGTCAAGTAATATCGGCCTGTATATATCATAGGACTGAGATAATGCATCAAATAATTCATTGTAAATATCCTTGAATGCATTCACATAATTTTTATTAAAATCCTCATAATCAGATGAATGCGAAGCAGTAGGATCGAACAGAGCTCTAGGCAGGTTAATAGTCGGTAAATCATATTTCTCCGGATAAATAGCATCCAGCTTTCCGGAATTGGTTCTTGCCCAAACGATGGCAAGGTCGGCTTTGCTGATAAGTAATTTCCTGATGGTCAGGATACGGTCTTTTCCCAGCTCGTCGCAACTTTTGCCAAGGCAAGACTTGAGGTCTTTATCAAATGATTCAACAAATAATAAGACTACCTTATCATCCAAAAAATTGGCAGGATTTGAAAGTGATTTATCCTCTGCCCCGGGTTTTGCCTCTACCGTAAGTAGTTCGTTTAAGTCAATATCCTGAACCTTTGTATTGGGATCCACAAATGGCTCATAAATCACACCAGAAGGCAGCGTATATGGTCTGTATTTTATGGTGGGGCATTCACTCAGATTAATCAGGTATCCCTCAGAAGTCACGCCCGTCCCTTTGGAAATTGTCAAGGTCAAAGGTGATGGTGAAGGTTCATAGCTGAGCTCCAGACCACAGGCAACACCCATACCGATGAGCTTCGCCCTTGTAAGCCGATTTTGCTGGTCCAGATAGCTTACAAGTTGATTGAGATGAGGACTGGTAAGCACTTGGTTACTCTCAAATATGGGATAGGTGTTAAGTATTGTGCTCATGGGATTATAATTTATGCGTTTCCTAATACTGAGTTATCTAGAATGATTGCGTTTTCCAGTGATTCATCTTTTTCACAATCGTGAAGTAGACCGACAGGGTAAATATTTCTTAATCTTCGAATGATATCGACCAGGTCATTTTGTGCGGCCGATAATAGTGCGTAATCAACCTGAGACTTTGCATTTTCGACCATCCAGGCCTTATATTTCATCTCAAATTCTGCCATTTGTTCACAGCTCACCCAGCAGATGTTCAAGAAGACGTGTGCGGGTGTTTCGAGGCGTATTTGCCTTTCAAAAAATCTTCTGAAATCCATGTTGTCAAACCTTCCCTGCCAGTGAGGTAGTATCACACTGGCAATGCAGGTATATGGATCCTCTATTTTACATGCGTCACATTCTTCTTCATCGATGACGACTTCCAGTAATTTGTCTTCAATGGCTTCTTCTACCTGACTTATAATCAACTCCTGGTTCGGGCCATTCTCGTCTATGCGTTTGATCTTGTACCTACCATCATTCATTCCATCTGATGAGTTACTAATTGTTACCACGTCGCCAGGTTCAAGATTCAGCACTTCTATCTGCTGCACGGTGATTTTGAGATCAGCTGCGGATGTTGTAATCACAGGAGCAAACCTTTGATATGTGATCTGACCATAGGCATTGCTGCTGGGTATATCGGTTATAATATTGCCAAAAACCCTGATGGCTGTTCTGTTGCTTCCACTATCATATTGTACGCCTCTTACCTTGTAATCACCATCATTCATATTAGTGGCAGTTACTTTTATAGTGCTGGCGATATCTTCAGTGGAAGTAAATCGGTCAATTTCAGCAGTTAAATCTCCCTGAACTCGAAATTTACTGGTCTGTTCGCTGGCAGAGAAAATATCCACCGTCTTGTCAAAAGCCAACAAACCCTGATCTACCAGTGATTCAGTCAATGTATCCTGATTAGCTTCTTTAAAATGCAGCCCTCTTACGCGTGGTCTCAGCAGTACGTGTTCTACCACATGCATGCCTTCATGTGTAAAGAATTTTTGATCTACAAAGGCGATCATTGCCTGCACAGCCTTCAAATCATAACCACCTTTTACAATCAGGGAATCATTATCAATACCTACAACAGGAAAGCTTTTCGAATAGCTGAAGTCACCAGAACTGTCATCAGAAGGTATTGGTTCTTCAACGATCAACAAGGTATTTGTGCCATCATAGCTGATTCCAAATAGCTGGTAAACACCGTCGTTACTGACTGATCCTGATATGGTGATGGTATTGCCTTTTTCGAGTATTCCGGTCAGTTCAGCTTGAACCAAAAAAGCATTTTTATCAGGCTCTACAGTATAATCATATGTTTCCAAAATGGAGGCAATCCCTCCTGCTTGCGTAGATGGAAGGGGTATATTTACCTTTATTCTTACATTGGGGCCATTGCCGGTGGCTGAAATAATCGTATACGTACCGTCATTACCTGTGGATCCACTCACTAATAGTTGACCTGATATAAGGTTCATTAACTCGTCGGCAAGCACATTATTAAAATCTTTATCAATACTCGTTCCCAGAGTCTCCCCAAACTGATTGTTGATTTCGAACACATATGGAGAATTATAAGGCACCGAATTAGGTTTAAATGTGTACTGCCCAATCTTGCGTGCATTTCTGATCACTTCCCAAAGGAAATTTGGCAATGCTTTTTCTGCAGCGAGTAGAACTTCAGTCTCGGAAATTGTATTGTAAAGCAATTCACCTAAGGGTACCGTATCCGAAGAAATGACTTCATACACTATTATAGTAGTTTCATCACCGCTCTCTGAAGCGCTGTCCACCGTATATGTACCATCATTGCCTGTTGAGTTTTCAATGACCAGGATATCTCCCTGAGCAAGTTTATCACTGATATTCCCATCAACAACAATTTTTTTGGTGGTGGTATCTACAGAAAGAATGTCAACCTGGGCCTTTGCTTCTTGCTCATATATGTAAGCACCTTCTAGTAGTTTATTGGCAGGTGAGAAGTCAAATGCTTGCTGGTATAGACTAAACGAGATGGTGAATATGGGAGGATCAGACACCATGTCAATTGTAATATCCGTTTCAAAATAGTTTTGAAGAGGACAGACAAGATTCTTTCTACTGGATTCAGTATTACCATAATATTCTTCACTGAATATACTCACTAACAGGTCAATTATCTGATCTGCTTCACCTCCTGCCAGGTCATCAGGAAAATCCTCCCTTTCACTTTGTGCAATGATCCCATTGCCGCAGTTCAATGTAAATCTGTAGTTTGACCCATCTTCTGAGAGAATCTCATACTTTTCTCTAAATACTCCATTAATCACTATTATTTCAAGAGCCCGCAGCGCTTCTTCATTGGTGTTATGCTCTGAAGTCATGAGAGGATTGTTGCTGTTATCAGCAATTCTTGCAATAAATTTTCCGCTACTTTCCAGAATAGAAAGATGCGTTCCGAATACCAGTCTTTCCGGTTTCCACTGGTCTATTCCTGTAAGGAATGATACCCTTCTTTCCACACCTGCGATATTATCAACATGCCACAGTCTGCAAGGATCCTGATGGTCAAACGCGGTACCTCTTCGGCTACTTATCAATGGATATGCATTGAGCAAAGAGAGTTTATCTTCTATGAGCTCTTCAGGTGCTCTCTCCTCCCCTGTAAGCTTAAACGTGAGCAAGGCATAATCCGTAAACTGCTCCGCAAACCTGGCCATGAGGTGATTGAGAAACTTATTCTTTCTCTTGCCAAACAAGACTTGATCCTCAGCGATGTTATTGAGTGCTACCAGGTGACCACTTTTGTCAACATACAATTCTTCAATTCCCGGTATGTCAAAGAGTGGTTGTGTATAATAGGTACGCCCAATAATATATCTCCCTGACTGATCCTTTTCAGCATTCATGGAAAACAGGTCTTTGACATGTGAAAGTTGTGAGAAGTAATTGGCCAGCAATTGATCAAAAAACATCAAGAACCCTTTCAGTTGTTTCGACTGGGCTTTTCTCAGTTCGGAAGATGTTCTTCCTTTAGGCAATCCTTCATCTCCAACACCATATGTCAGTGGGAAATCGTTTTGAATCGTACTATAGTTTTCTATCTCCCTGTAAATACCTCTTGGTGGTTCGAAGTCAAGTTTTGCATCATACAATCTTGGTTCTCTTTCAGCGGCTTCAAGGTCATCAATTATTTTTTCAACTTTTGCACTGGAAGCCTTAAAGGGCAATTGATTTTTATAATAGGTAATCTTAGAATCACGAATGCTTAAGCGAGGTACGTAATTCTTGTCAAACGCAAGTTTCATGCACCATTTGACACTTTTTGATACTATTTCGCCATTTTCGTTGTCCTGGGGAAGGTTGGCGATTTGTATGCTTTTAACGGCAACTACACCTTCTACCTCCATGATGATTCTGATCAGATCTGAAACATGGATGTATTTTTTACGATCTGCAGCTTTCAGCTCCTGATCGTCGATAAATCCATGATCAAGGGCTGGTCCTTCAAATACCTGGTCCACCGTCAGACACTGATCTTTATCTTTGGTAAAGTAAGATAGAGCTTCCCCTTCTGTCAATTGATCCGAGGGAATATCTTCATCAACATAGATCTTTGTGCCCTCAGTATTTTCATTAACTGATATAACGGTATATTCTCCATCATTACTTGTGGAGCCAGAGATTTTGATCACATCATCTTTTCTCAATATTTCCGATAACCCCTCTTTATTAATCAGAAAGTATTTACCCGAAATATCAACCTGTATTATGCTCAGATCATTTCTTTTCTGACATTTATCGAGCATTTCATCAAGCGAATAGAAATTGACGGGAGGTGAAAAAAACCGGGCAATTTCATGAAATATTTTTGCCTGTACTTTGTCTATATTGGCCTCTGTTTCCAGTTCAACATCAGCGCATATTGCGATTTTTTCGACTCTCAGTGCATTAAACTGAACAAAGTCTTCACAGAGGTTCCTATTGGCATTTAACCTTGCTTTTACCTTGTCAATAATCTGATTGATCTTGCTGATCTTAAGAAGATAATGATATGTGAGGCTATCATTATTGTGATAGATAAAGTTATTAATAGCATCCTCAATATCTTCAATCCCGGGTATCCCGACGATATCAGATGAAGTAGTGATTGTACCAGTAAGTTTTACATTGTTGTTGACGATCTCATAGGTAAATTCATACCCATTGGGCACATCCAAAAAATCTACTCTAAAGCCCTGAACATGTTCTTTTATACTGAGTATCTCTTCCCAATCGACCTGTTTGTTATCCCAGCGCGGAAACTCAACCCTTATTTTGATCATTAATCCTTCAAGCGCTTCATCCAATGGATGTGAATGAATGATGAGTGTTTCGATCAAAGTGTTCTCATTTAGATCACCATAGGCATCACATTTTTCAAACTCAAGTAAAATGTCGTACATAATTCCAATATCCAGTGCTGGCTGTTCTGTAGATCCATTGGTGCCGACATAGCTGGAGTCCTGTTCATACTTCAATATGCTTTCCGTTTTATGAACATATACATGAGGCCCGCTTTCTTTGGCTTTTTGTATCCAGGCATTTCTGACACCTACATGTTCGCATTCCCCATCTAACGGATCATAGATCTCTGTATCAATCATCAACTTTCGGTAATCATCTATGGTTACTGCACTATTGGGTAAGATTTGACGTGCTGTAAAGAAGTTCTTTATGTCCGATTTATCATCTGCAGCCGTAGCGATAAGATCCCCAATAGGGTAAGTAGCCCGGTATCCGAGTTCAGTTATCGCATAACTCAAAACTTCAAGTATTGTAACACCCGGATCATGCGTATTGTAATCAGTCCATATTTTACCACTCAGCTTTTGGATATGTTTGACTCCTTCATCTCTCAAAAATTTATACTGCATGCTTTTTGATGCGGGTGTTTTTTTCGATATTGTAGGAGAATCAGCCATCTTTTTCTTTAGTCACAATTGCACTCATCTGCTGAGGCTATTTCAGTAGTTAACACGACATTGTCATCACATTCGCAAGCGTCTGATTCCAGAATGTGTATCTTATGAGTATCAGCAGAACCTAATACAGACGCTGAGCTGAATGCTTCTGCTTCATCCACGTCTCTTAGTGGATCATTATCGGGGTCATCAGGTACGATATGGAACATCTTAAAACAGGTAATGAAATCAACATAATCCTGTTGTTCCACAAAATTCAGCACCATAGATTTGTGAATCTTGCCACCAAATACCAGGTCTGATCCAATATCATATGCCCATGGTGACAGGTACTGCTTAATTGCGTTTATCAGAATAGTTTCGTAAAGTCCCTTGTCATAACCCTGATGAAACTTTACATTAAAATCCACCATGATCTCCTCATAAACAGGATTGTTTACAAACAAATTGACATATGGGGACTTGATCTTAGCCAGAAATTCTTGGATTTCATTGATTAAACTGAGGCTTGTCCTTGGTTTTAGCAGATCTACTGCATTTCTGTTTCGTACATTTGAAATCACAATCAGGCTAACATTTCCGGGTGCTGCTTCGGAAATAGTGCTGAACGTTCCTTCAAAACGTGTATGATTGAGACATTTTACCTTATAGATCGTGTTGAATTTCTGGAGGATAATATGCTCATAATCCCAGATGGTAATGGCTCGTTTTTTGTGTCTTAATCTTTCACTTACCCTGGTATAAAATTCACTACTTTCTTCTTTTACCTGGCCAGCAAAAGAGGTATAGGGCTGTTTTATGGTCTTCACTGCTGAATCAGCTTTGACGAGTTTGGAAATCGTACCCTGTGGCAATGGGGTGTTGAGGTGGTCAGGGGCATTGTCGTTGTCTTCAAATATGGCTGGTACTGCCTGCGCTTTGATATCAATCAGATTTGGTATGGCCCTGGAATCCCTGGCCACAGAAGCTTTGAGCCAGTATAGCCCTTTGGTAAGGATGGTATTTTCATTGGTGGCTGCAGCAGGTATATCAAACAATATAACGCCTGTGGTAATAAGCCCTTTGGTAGTGTCGGAAAGGATATTAGTGACCGGAAATACCTCCCACTCATTGTCAGTCAGATAGCTCCATGTAACTTCCGGTGGTAGTAGGTCCGGATCTGAACTTCCTTCAAGAATCTGTATGAGCAGCGAAAGGTTTTCAGGTGGGTTAACATCCTTCAAACCCACATAAAGAGATCCTTCCTCGAGGTATTGAGCTACCAAATGATTCTTTTTATTCCTGGTATCAACTTCCCCGACTCCAAATGGGTGAACGTGATAAAATTGTTCTACCCGGTCTTCATAATCTTCATCCGGCACTTTTTGTACTGGGATGTGCTCTGTAGCCACGTAATCGAGCGATAACTCTTGCAGTGCCGGGGTGTAGGGTTCATTGGGCAACATGCCAGTGTAGTCTTGAACCTGGGGATTGAGTGTAGCACCCATGTTAAACAGGATAGCCCTGGTATAGGATATGTGATAATCTTTATGTCCAAAGTCCATCCCCTTAAGACTCAACTTAACAAAGCCCTTTTGAGTGGTTAGTTCGAATTTTTTTATTTCCGGTAACTCAGTATCTCTCTTTATATCACCAATAGTAGACTGGTTCGGTGAGGTTAATATCCGCAGGTTATTCTCGGCTTTAAGGGTCTCATTATCTAAGTTATCAAAGAGCTGATCATCCTCCGGAATGACCGCTTTCCATGCCTTCTTTTCTAGGATTTCAATATCGGCCTCGAAAGAAGTGTTATTACGGGCTGGCTGATCCGGATAGTAATTGACATAATATCCACCAAATCCTGTGATATCATCAGGCAAGTCATGCCATTTCAGATCAATATTCAGACTGTTGATACTTTTTTGAAAGACCTCCCAGCTTCCAATATAAAAATTGGAACCTACCATGGGCCTGTTGGTAAATAATTGAAACGGTTTGCCGGGATCGAGTACCGATTGGTCATTCTGTACGATTAAATCTCTTACCTCACGTACATCCACGGTAAGATCAATAGCATCTACAAGGAAATCTTTCAGCAGCGCATAGATATATGGATTGCCAGGATATTCCTGATTGAGCAATACCTTTACGACCGGCCACTTCGTATCAAAGGGATCCAGGAGGTTCTCTTTATTATAAGCTACGATTGCTTCCTGGGCCTTGGTAATCGTTCGTCTGATGAAGATTTTATTGTTGTCCCGGTCGACCCAGGTATTGTTTTCAGGAAAGCTAAAAGTATATGCCAGGTCATTGATCTTGTCTTCTCCCATGCCATATACTGAACGAATCTGATCAATACTATCAAAACGACCACCGAGTTGTGCCCTTTTATCAAGTATGTAACCTGCTACAGTGAGCCCAATATCATAGTCCCGGATCTGATTGCCATATCCTGCTGTAAGATCATCAAAAACGGGTCCATCCATTGGTTCGGTTCCCGCTATCTGTTCCGGAGTGCTGACAGCATTGAGGAAATCATAAATTCTGCGAGCTACAATAGGATCTACTTCACCATCCACAATATATGAAGTTTGTTCAGTCAAGGGCTCTATCCATTCTTTTTCCCCACTGAACATCACTTTAAAAGCTTTGTCCAGTTCAGAGTTTCCGATAGCATTGACAAAGGTGATATCACTGGAGAAGGTCAATTCCATGGTGATGATCCGCTCTCCTTCTGCCAGAAACAAATTCGGAGAAGCAATGGCAAAACCTAAATCTGCCTGCTTCCGGTCAGCTGTGAATTGTTCTTCTCCTGGGCTTCTGATATTAGGAAAAGTGACCGTACCAAAGGTCCGCCAGCTTTTATCTTCCTCGACAAACTCCCCGCCCACACCATCCACAGAGTTGGCCTGCGGAGAAGCATATAGCCGATAGTGATTCTCAGGATCGTGGACTAAATGCTTGTGTATATCGTAGATATTGGAGAAAACAGCCTTCATTTCAAAAACACTGGCAACATTTAATGTCATATCAGTTGCCAGGCCATAGAACAGGTTCTTACCCTCGCTGTCTTTACCTGCGATTAGCTGAGTTCCTTTTTTGAGTAAGTGTTTTTTTTGTGTTACATGTTTGGCCAACTCGAAAATGAGAAATACCTGATCAGGAACAGCTGGATTTTCCTCCAGGTGCAGCACATCTCTATAATAAAAATCGAGGTGCTTTTTGGTTATTTTGTTCATTTCATCCTGCGCATATTTGAACAGTTTCAGGAACGTAACAAACAGGGTGTAATGAGGTGAATTGTATGCTGTACTATCTACTTCTTTATCAAAAAAGTCTGTCCAGTCGCCATCTTTTTGATTGTCTCGATTGTAGTATTGAATTTCTTTGGCATATTTTAGAGCAAATTCCTTCAATTTTTCGATATCACGCTCGTCAACAGGTATGTAACCAGGCAGCAACGCTTTTAATATTCTTTGCTGTTGGCTGGTGCCATCGCGGTGAAGAGGGTTTTTTGAACTACAATTTCTTTTCATATCATTGCTACTGCGTTATATCAGTGCCTTCATTTTTATAAAATGGATATACCAGATTGCGTCTCGAATTTGTGGCGATGATGATATAATCGATAATGATCTGCACTTCGCCGTTGTTGGTATTTTGAATGAAGTCCACGTCCTCAGTTTTGATTCTTGGTTCGTGAAACATAATGGCACGCTCTATCTGCGTACTCATGCGCTTGGCGAAAGACACACTCAATGGTTCGAATACCATTTCTTCCACATTCGCACCGTAGTCAAATTGCATTACTCGTTCGCCTTTAATGGTCGCAAGCAATATTTTCAGACTCTGTACAATATCTTCTTCATCTTCAACCATTGTTGCACCGTTTTCTCCCCTGGTGAATTCTATCGGGAACGACCAACCGCGTCCTAAAAATGAGCTATCAGAATTCATAATCAACCTCCTATTATCACTGTTGGACAACCTAACGTAATCTGCCCTCCATGCGCAGTACTGTCGCCCTGACGTGCTGCTGGCATACCCTCAATCATCACTGTGGATGACCCCATGATAATGGTGTCGGGCGGCCCCACACACGTACAGGAATCACCCAATACTGCAGCCGGCGTACCCCCTATTAAAACAGTGGCCTTTCCTGGCCCCAGTATAGGTCCTCCAACATGTGGTATAGGTGGTACACCCGGTGTTACCATCGGGCACACATGCATATCGGTAAGTCTTGCTGCTGCTGGCATAGTACTTTTTTAATTTATTCCTACTAATGAACCTTTAATGACTGTCTGACCACTCGACGATACTTCAGCGCCACTGCTACCTTCAGCTTTAAACTGCGATTCCGCAGTTACATTTATATTGGCACCTTCCAGATTAATATCCCCTTTGGCTTTTATATTCAGATCTGCTGCACTTTCGATGGTTATTCCATCGGAGGTGAGTTCAATTTTATTATCATTTTCATCAGTAATTTTAATGGCTCCTTCATCGTCGCTAATGACAATCGTGTTGCCATTGGGTGTTTCTATTGTGACACTTCCCAGGTCATCATCAAATACAAGTTTGATCTCACCCCTGGTCACAAATCCCTTTTCATTGTTTTCTTCAGTGGCCGGTATCGGGGATGGTCTGGCACTGCTGTGCAACATGCCCAGAATTACCGGATCTCGTGGATCATCATTCAGAAAACCAATGATCACTTCATCTTCTACCTCCGGTCTGAAGATAGACCCGCGGTTGTCACCGGCATCTAGTGTGGTCAGGCGCGCCCATACCCCATCATGCTCTTTGTCAATTATGGGAAGGCGTACGCGTATTCTTTCTTCTCCATCAGGATCTTCATGTATCTGGGTCACTATACCTATCTGGAGACCATTGATGGCGGGCAATAAACCTGAAGCGGGTTTATCTTGAATATCATCATACTTTCCAATATACCAATCCTGGCACAGGCCAAATTCAACTTCTGTATACCAGTTTGAATGGCTCGTAAACCGCTGGCCTATCGAGGAAATAAATGCTGTACCGTTGAACCTAAGTCCAAAGCCAACCAAATTGATGATATCACCGGGTTTAATTTCGCTATACCCCTGAATCTTTACTTTGCCTTTTATCTTTGCCAGCCTGCTTCTGAGGAATTTTGCATCCGCCCAGCTTTTAAGCTCGTCGTCAGCCACTGATCCGGAATGTCTGAGTACATATTCCTCAAGGCCTATCACATCAGAAAGGTCAGCAGCGGAAAGATTTCCCTGTTCATTAATACCAGGATCTTCTCCTTCGCTTTCCATGATATCCTGAACAGAGGAATTCCATGAGCTGGTTTTAATGGCTGAATATTGATCCCGAGCATCCATGCCAGCTTCAAACTCGTACACATTGTGCCCAAAAGCCAATTCTAGAATGGGGTCCTCCGATAGGTCCGGGGATTTGACAGTTATCTTGCCATCGTCCACAAATACCAACTTCCCATTGACCTCAGCCCTCGTAACGATGAAGTCCCAATCAGAAACATGATGCTGCACCATTTCTGCATGGGTAACATCAGTGGCTTCCACCTCATTGTCAAGACCATATGACGCGATAAGCTCTTCGATGATGTCACTGTCTGTGACCTCTTCAAAATATTTGCTCTTGCGGCCAATTGTCATTTTAACTGATTCATCTTTCATGTCAATGATCAGCACCGAGGATTTATCGGTTTTGGCCTTTATGCTGTGACGGGTAATGATCCCTTTGAAAATGGTATCTTCTATCGCATGATAACCGGCTTTAATCTCAATTTCCTTGCCGGGCACGAATAATTCTCCGGTACTCATTTCAAAATCTTCCCTGGCTACGCTGCCATCAAATATTACAATGCGAGCAGTTGGAATTCTGTTTACGCCTTTGGATACAACCACAGAATCAATACCTATTTCACCACTTATCTCCTCCCCATCAGAGAGTATTCTGAAGGTGGGCAGGTCAGTCTCTGCTTGAGTCGGAATGGTTCTGCTTTCTGCCATTGATTTATTTTTCAATAGGTGGTAACACCAGTTGCATACCTGATTCGAGGCTACGGAAATTTTTCAAATTGTTAACTCTGGCTATTTCCAGATACATAGATGGATCTCCATAGACTTCCTGAGCTATAAATGCAAGATTTTCTCCCGAACCTACAACTCTTATGTGGGTGAGATCAGGGGATTTTTTACCTGTTTTTGCTGCCTGCTCTTTTGGAGATACGGACTCTTTGAAGTTGGCACTGATGGTCGCCCTAAGTGGTGCTCCAGAAGCGTGGAATAACTTATAAGT
Organism: Cyclobacteriaceae bacterium; assembly: GCA_965228595.1. Classification (GTDB taxonomy): domain Bacteria; phylum Bacteroidota; class Bacteroidia; order Cytophagales; family Cyclobacteriaceae; genus UBA7330. The sequence continues at coordinate 5,391,432 of OZ245828.1, forward strand.
AACTGTAGCGCTCTCCATCACCCCATGAAAAATGAAATTTCCCCAGCTTAATTCAAGGAAATTAGGTTCATGTGTGTCGCTGTTGATGGTCCGTGTTATAGCCAGAAAGGCATCAATCTGCTTTTGTACATACCCCACATCATTAATGTCCTGAGTGGTGGTTGATACATTGACGTTGGATACTCCGGTACCGTCAAAGAGAAATTCGAAACTGACTCCATCTGATTCCAGCCTTCTGAACTTTTTATTTTCACCAGCACCACCCAGCGGCTTATCAGCTAACCACACGGATTTATAATTTCTACTGAAGGTGTTTGGATTGTACATCACATTAAAATCCTCCCCCAGCTTCTTTTTGTATTCATTGTCCGAATAGGCAACAATCTTCAGTTTCGAAACTTCAGCAAGTCCATCAAATAAATTGGTAAGTCCCATCAGCGTTCATTTTTGTTGTTTAAGTTTTCCACGATCTCTTCTATGCTTTCACAAACCGCGCAATCATTTTCAGGTTCTTCGTGACTATCTGAATCAGGTATTTCCGGTTTTTCTGATTTGCTGTCTACGACTGCTCTAATTATCAGCTCTTTGATTTCAATCATGATTGTTATAAAAGTGATGTTACATCCAACCTTCGGAAGTACTGATAAGCAAACTCGATGTCTTCCACTACTATAGACGCCTCCTGTGCATTGAAATTAGAAATGTTCCATTTGACCGGCCACGCCTTGATAAAATTCCATCCCTGTATAGGTATGTGATCTCCATTCATTAGAATGACCGTAATATCATGCGCCTCAAACTGATAGGCTTCCACCGAATCGCGAAACCATTGCATAAGTTGCGATCCAATCAACAATCCTCTCTTTAACACCAGATTTGGATAGCTCACGGGATTCGGAAGTCTGTGTTTGAAGCGGTTCTCCCCACCCTCCTGATATTCTTCTATCCCTACATCCGCATTGATACCACTCACTTCCTGAAATCCTATATCTGGAATGCCAGGATATTTGATCAATAAACCTTCAAAACGAACCAGAAAATGGAATCCTACAGGTGGATAAAACAGTGCCATAATATCAATTAATGATTTATTGGAATTCTATCGTTAATCCCTCATGACACAACTCAATGGATTCAACAGCTACTTCATTGCCCGAAGAATTCAATGATGGACCTTCTACCTTACATGGGTATGACTCCTTCACCTTCCAGGAAACCACGGGTTCGTGCTCTTCATTCAATAAGATAACCGTAAGGTCTCGCCTTTCAATATTATTTAGCTTTACGGTGTTCAGCCACTGGAAAAACTCATTGTCACCTTTGAAAATACCTCGTTTCAGGGTGATATTTGAGTATTGAGGGATACCAGGCATTTTGGTGACCTGATATTCCAGTGAACTGCCTTCTCGATAATCGATATTCTGCAGCTCTACAGTTAATCCGGATACCTCGGTAAAACCAACGCGAGTTCCTTCCCATTGTACTTCAAAATGAAAAACCGGAACAGGATAATTAATTGCCATGATCTTGTTGTTTTAATTTTATACTTAACTCTTTTAATGATGTTTCTAATACTTATGATTCCTGCATCTTGTGAGAGAACTTCAGGATAATAAACTCTGCAGGCCTAACCGCTGCCATGCCTATTTCAATATTCATTCTGCCTTCAAGGATATCCTGAGCAGTCATGGTCTGGCCGAGACCTACCTTTACAAAAAAGGCATCATCCGGTTTGGCACCAGCCAATGCTCCATCGCGCCATAAAGAAGACAAGAAGTTTTCTATCATTGATTTAGTCCGGAGCCAGGTCTTGGCATCATTAGGCTCAAACACCACGAACTCAGTGGCTTTCTTTACCGATTCTTCGATAAAAATATAAAGCCTCCGTACCGGGACATACCGCCACTCATTGTCATTACCGGCAAAAGTTCTGGCTCCCCATACTAAGGTACCCTTACCAGTAAAAGTGCGTAAGGCATTAATAGACTTCCCTGTTGAAGGGTGTACATTTAGTGACTCCTGCATTTCGCTGGTGATTTTGATGGTAGGTCCTATAACAGAGCTAACACTCACATTGGCAGGAGCTTTCCACACTCCACGTTCACGGTCTACACGTGCATAGACCCCAGCAATGGCTCCACAGGGAGACACTGTCACATAAATCTTATTGATTTCCGCGACTATGGATCGGTAAACACTGGGTTCACTGGACTTAAGCGTGGCAAGGGTGCCACTCAATGGGTTCACCGTAGCTGCCGCACCATTTTCATTATGTGCATCGATATTGACCACACTTTCATCATACCCGTAGTTGAGAGATGTTTTCAATGATGGATAATAAGCTGCTCCGTATTTGAGGTTATCATTACCAATTGCTGTGCGGAAGGCATCAACGTCTGTTCCAAAAACATCCGAAATAGTAAATCTGTCCTGGAGTTTATTGCAATGTGCAAGTGCTTTTTGTATCACTACTCCATAAGCCGAAGCATCTGCAAGGTTTACAGCATCAGGAAAAACCAGTAAAGTTGGTTCATCAACTTCCTCGAGTACTGCTATACCCTTTGTGATGCCATCCGAATTATTGGCCGGACCTACTACTGCATCGGTATAATCTCCGACCGATACAATATAGCAAGGACCTCCGCCATTGCTAAAGAATAACTGGAGACCATAATAAAGTTTATAATCCGATGGAGATGCAAGACTTGTTGTGATAATTCTCTCTACTACATTGTTGTCAGTATCAAGAGTATCATCAATAGTGACTGATATGTCTTCGCTCTTTGGGCCTCCGAATATTTCTCTATACTCCAACATGGAGGTAATGCGTGTTGGCTTAAATTCCAGTGCATTGGTAACGCCATTCTTTTCTGCTTTTTGCGTGTAACCGATGAATGCAGGAATGGCGGTTTCAACGGCCGCTATAGATGCAGGAAGTGTTGAAATCTCTTCTATATATACCCCGGGGGTTGTTATTGATGTTGCCATAATCTTTGTCTTTAGTATTTTTTAATGATCTCTATTTTTAGGATTCCTGCATTTTATGAGAGAATTTCAGAATGATAAATTCAGCAGGCCTTACTGCTGCCATACCTATTTCAATATTCATTCTGCCTTCCAGGATATCCAGTGCCGTCATGGTTTGTCCAAGTCCCACCTTTACAAAAAAAGCTTCTTCAGGCTTGGCACCAGCAAGTGCACCATCTCGCCAGAGACCAGCCAGAAAGTTTTCTATCATGGTCCTGGTTCTGAGCCAGGTTTTGGCGTCATTGGGTTCAAAAACAACAAATTCAGTGGCTTTCTTTACAGACTCTTCAATGAATATGTATAATCTTCGCACCGGAACATACCGCCACTCATTGTCATTACCGGCCAGTGTGCGGGCACCCCATACAATAGATCCTTTACCAGAAAATTTTCTGATTACATTGATCGATTTACCTGAGGTAGCATCTATATTAAATTCACCCTGCTGCTCATGAGTCACCAATATCGTAGGGTCTTTTACCTGGTACAGGCTTACGTTGGCAGGCGCTTTCCATACACCCCGCATGTTGTCTACACGGGCGTATACACCAGCCATTGTACTTGATGGGTAAAGGGTCATCTCAAATTTTCTGGAGATCTCTTTTACAATATTGTTATAAAGGGTTTTATCCGGTTTTAATCCTGATGAGCCACCACTGAGTGTTGCACCGCTTATACTGGCTGCGACTCCACTACCACTGTCTGTATAGTCAAGGTCAATACTATTGCCAGCAGTGCCAGCTGCAGCAGCGGTAATGGTAATCACATTAGCCGCGCGGGTTGCTGTATAATCCGGATCGGCAGCAGCAGTAATCGCAGACATCAGTGAGGTTGCCGCATTCGTATTGCTGGTGGCACCAGCAGCAAAATCCGCACCTTCAACAAAAGAAGTTCCATTAATGGTAATGGTGTCTAGGCCAAGTAAGCTAAAATCATCGATGGTAATGGTACCTGTCGCTTTTAAACCAGCGTTATTACCATCCAGGATATCTGACAGCTTAAGTCCTCCGTATGGCCCACCAGTTCTACTATCGACAATGGATACATCATCATTTTCAAAGTTCAGGGAAACTGCAGTCTTCAGAGAAGGATAATATGCAGCTCCATACTTCAAATTGCCTATACCCAGATCATCCCTGAATCCATCACCATCAGCTTTTACAGTACCTCCCAATACTTTTGCATCCAGAATGGCAAACCGATCCTGCAACTTGGCACATTGGGCAAGCATATTATCGTTAAGGGTCTCTCTGTTCGGTTGGGCCAAAAGAATGGCTTCCGGAATGACCAGAAGGGTGACTTCGTCTTCCTGTTCGATGGCGTCCAGGCCAGCCTTCAGCGCCGCATAGGTTATATCACTATTTTGTGGTGTGGCCACATAATTGCCTACTGAAACTATATAACAGGGACCTCCACCATTGCCAAAGTACATCACCAAATTATAATACATGGTGTAAGGTGCCAGAGCACTCGTCGCTGCAACCGCAATATTCGTATCTGCTACTTCGGTACTTCCCCCTGTTAGGGTCACGCTCAGTTTCTCGTCAAATGCCTCACCGAAAATTTCTACGTATTCCAATAATGAGGTGATTCTGGTAGGTGTATTAACAGGAATCGTCTTACCTCCTCTGGAGTTTTTTTCAGTATAACCAATAAATGCGGGTATAGCTGTTGCTACAGGAGCCACTGAAGCTGGAAGTTTTGATATCTCCTGAATATAAACACCTGGTGTTTTTGGATTCAACATGATTTCATTTTGTTTTTTGTTGCTTAATTATGTCTTCGATTTTTAGTCAAATGAATACCATTATTTCTGATTCATTCTTGCTGTTTATGATACCATCCAACTTAGGATTGGGAAGGTGAGCCATCAGTACCTCCGCAGAATCCAGAGGAGCTGTAACCTCCAGTTTCTTTAGTTTTATATTAAACTTAGGTACCTCGTAAAAAGGAATTTTCTTGTTTGAAACGAATGTCAAGGTCTCAAAACCATTTATGCTATTATCCGGATCGGGCGTCTGACTGCCCGTAAAAGCGTAGGTGCTATATACTCCTGTGCCATCATCACCACTCTCATCATTTATCAGCAGATTGTAATCATCGAGCGAAATACCTGACTTATTTACGACGTAATAAGTCCATTTTGATGTGTTTCTTTTGAATTTTACCTTGTAATCGGAACGTGTATTTTCATTGTACTTAATCTGGATCAATCCGAAAGGCCTTTGACGGTACAATACACTGTCGACATAAATTACTTCTGATACTACTTCATGGTTTTCATCAGATGATTTAAAGATATACCTACCCGGAGGCTGATTTAAAAGATCTACTCGGAACTGATAGATCCCCATTTCATCACAGGAGATGTCCTCTACAGTAAGTATATTTTGCCCAAATACATCTTCAATCTCAAAGTCTGCTTCATCGTTTGGGGGATCATCTGCTTCAAAAGGGAATGTATAATCAAAAACGGATGACCTAACCGCATCTAACAAACTGAAGTCCAGGTTCTTTCGAGATTCGTCATTGTTCCTAAAAAACAATACACTATTGGAGCCTGGTGATTTATTGCCGTCCTTTAGTTTGGAGTAGTTAAGGAATTCACCAACGTTGTTGAAATAAATAATGAAATTAAGGGTAAAATCATTTAGTGCTAAGAAAGGCGATTCATTCAAGGTACGGTGAGAAACCTTAAATCCACTATCTGTATTTCTAAATAACAGCCTTCTGCTCTTAATGAAATGGGCACTTTCCTGACAGGGCAAAACACTGATTCCCCTTACTTTATCATTTGCAAAGTAATTGTGGCTTATTTCAACTTCAAAAAGTGTTCTAAAGGTTGCCATGTCAGCTAATTTGATCCGATAACTGGTGTTTCAATACTTTCAATGCTAGGCAGTTGCGATGTTATCGCCTTGCCCTGATAGGTGATCATCCGGATCCTATAAAGGATTGACGGCAAATACTTTGCTCCAATTACAGACCAGAAATTGTATAACTGCTCAAATGAGTAAGAATATAGCTCCACTACTAGCTTTTGAATTGCAGGATCTATCTGGGCAAGCAATGGGGAATTGGTATGGGTAAAGACATTTTTTTCCTGAAAAAAGGAAATCACATAGGATAGCTGTTTTAATCCCTCTTTATATTCAATTCCCGATGGATCCGTATCCCCGCTGGTATAATTAGCTGTAATAATTATATATAAGTTGAGCTTGATCTCCGGATTAAAGGATTCTGTATTTCCCTGGGCATTGACCAGAGAAGATCGTTGCTCCTTAAATACCCTTTCCTCTTCGATGTTAATTATCGAAAATCCTAGTTTGTTGTTTGGAATAGCCCAGTTACCTTCCTGGGTGGCTACATTTGACAAAACAATTTTCTCCCCTACAACACTATTTTTTAGTTCCAGATAGGTATTTATTTCCTTTACGAGAAAATCAAGTGCAGAATGGATCATTTGAGTATATCGTAATAGATTCTTACTCAATTAAGCCAATGTCGATCACATTTCTAAGGACACTTTAAACACCAATTGACATTTTTCCTAAAACATAATCAAATATATAGTACTGATAATCAGGTAATTATATCGATACATATTGACATTAATTAACCAATTGTGATTATGCTACTTACTGGTGAGGTGTCGATCATACCATTGGAAAAAGTTTAGCACCTCATACCCCATACCATCCCAATGATATAATCCTTCCTTCTCATTTAGCTTATTTAGAGACTCTTGTTCACTGTATCCTGTCAGCCCAAAATTACAGTTACACTTTATAAGCGAATTCAATATCTTATGAATAACACTATAACGAGACAGGTCATACAACTTATTTCTCTGTAATGCCTTTCTGAAGTTCTCTATTTTAAAGTACAGCCAGTCGGTTTCTCCTAACTCAATGATATTTAGGAGTTCCAACGTTCTGATAGCAAAAGCCATCTCTGACTGACCTCGATTTAGTGCGCACAGATTATTCAATAAATAGATAGATTCAGAATAATTACCTTCAAAGAATTTTAAATAAGCTTCAAACAAGGTCCATTTTGTGTTGCCAACTGTGTCGGGGGTTTCGTTTAATACTATTTGGGCCTGTAAAACTGTTTGCTTGGCATCCACATACTCCTTTCTTCTTATATACCCAAAATACATAACTTCTAATGGTTCAAGGGAAGATAAATCCTTGCTTTTACATGAATTATGTACTTGTTTAGCATAATTAATTGCTTTTCTATATTTTCCCAGGAAAATAGATATCCTACCAATTTCGAGCTTAATAAAACTTAAGCGCTGTTCTGAGGCAATCTCAGGTTTATCTCTAATAAGTGACAATATTTTTCTGCAACAGATGTAAGCTTTTTTGTAGGCTTTTAAAACTTTAAAGAAATGTAGCTCGGCCATGTGATACCAAAAACATGCTTTTATCGATGATGACTGATTATTTGAACTCCTTAAGTATTTTAGTGCAGAAGACTGGTCTTCCAAACTATTTTCTTCTGCATAGGTGGAGGCAAAGTCATAATGCATTGCTTTAGCTTTTAATAGAACGATTTGAGTGCTGAGACACTGATTAATGTTAGCTGTACATTTCATCACAGTATCTTCATCACTACGCGCATGAATCATTGCTCTTAAAGTATCGTAGATAACAATCTTCAGATCTACTATATCATATCTGATGGATACGTGTAGTGCTTTTTTAAACAAATCTGTTGCTTCATCATTGATCCCCTTTTGCTGTAATACCCTCCCTTGTATAAACAGTTTTCTTGCATAGATTTCTGCTTCCATTGGATCAGTATCGCAACAAATGGCTATTGGTTTTAACAAAAGGATATTGAGTATATCTTCCTTTAATCTCTTCTTTAACTGAGAAAACTTGGAATCAGGCGCGTGGCCATATATTAGTTTTGAAGCTGTTTGATCTGTATGTTCTTTTTTGTCAAGAACCAGATTCAGTAGTTTTAACTTTTTAGATATAGCTTTTCCGTTAGGACCATAAGAACTTTTGATAAGTTCGATCTCTGACGACTTTAGCTCATTGACTATTTGCCGTAATTTATCCACTAGCTGATCTTCAAAACTGAAAACCCGAATAGACGAAAATATAATTCACCTATTCAGATGAATAACGGTAATATCGGAACTCAGTCAAGTGGTCAGTTCCGCCTAATCGGTTTCATGAACGTCGTCACATCTCACATATACAATAGTGGAATGCTGAATTTCAATTTTTCATCAAAATCATTATTTCCATACCATATTTAATTTGTACATAAATAAGTAGTGCAAGCCATAACCGATCCTAAGTCACATAGCGCTGAACAGCAGGTGATAAACACTGTGTTTGTAGTAATCTAGCTGATTTTTCTACTGCCCGTTGGAAAAGCAGATTAATGTAAATCCTAGCGATCACCTAAGTCCACATCCCTTTGTCAATAACACAAAACACCCTATTAATATATAACGTGAAGCAGAGGTTTGAAGATTAATAAATCCCAACAAATTGTTACGCTTATTTGCGTGATCACTAATTATAATCAGCATAAAAGGAATTCTTCAGCTAAAACAAAGACTAATCCTCTTGAATCGCCTTCACCCGTCCCACCTCTCCTGTATGTTGTTCAAGCCATGAAAAAAATTGTTGTGAGCTTTGACGAAATTGAAAGATGCAAAAAAAGCTTGAAGGAGCTCACTGATGTAAGACCTTAGCCATTTCCCTACGATTTCAACAATGCCGCTTCCGACCCTTTGTAGCAAAACTCAATCCTACGCTAAGAAAATCAGCACCTTCTCATTCAAGAATCGGATAGCTCGTGTCTTCAGGCCTTGGGGTTAATTGTCTCTCCATGATGATTCTCACACAAGTATTCCTTCTCAGGATGGCATCATTGTTATCAGGCTCACTCAGTTGATCTGCCTTTTCAAATGCAATGATGGCTTCACGCAACCACTCATAGGCATCATATTCACATCGGGGATAAGCTTTGACAAGTGTGGCCTTACCCTGTCGTTCCAGGATGAGCGCTTTATAATATTGTCGATGGTATTTTGAATCGATCTTCTCAATGAGCTCATTGGCTTCATTGGCTGACTTACCAGCACCAAACCCATCTGATAATGTCAATACAAGCTTAATGATCGCTTCCTGATTGTCCGGCTCAATAGCCAGGATATCCCGACAGATGCTTTCAGCCTCCATGGGCTCATTGAGCAATCTGTATTGTTGAACTTTTTCCAGTGCACGAGGGATACCCTCTTTTCTGATGGGTTTTAATGTAAATGTTTCCGGTGTCGTTTGTATTGTACTCATGGGGCTTAATGTTTTGATTTAAATAAACGGAAGAACCATTTGAGTGGGTCATAATATTTATCCGCTACCCTCTCCTTCAATGGAATGATGGCATTGTCGGTAATGGTAATGTTTTCAGGACATACTGTGGTGCAACATTTCGTGATATTGCATAATCCGATGTTGTCTTTTACTTTGAGATCTTCCCGTCGATCTTCTATATCGAGGGGGTGCATTTCCAGGGCGGCATTGTAGACCATGTGTCTCGGACCGCTGAATTGACCATGCATGTGATGTTCACGCAGAACGTGACAAACGTCCTGACAAAGAAAACACTCAATACATTTGCGAAACTCCTGCACCCGGTCCGCATCCCGTTGGTCGATGTACCAGGTACCATCCGCATGATCTGGTTTTCTGGGTTTGAATTTTTTCACTGTCTTCTTCACCCGGTAGTTCCAGGAGACATCTGTCACGAGGTCCTTGATGAGAGGAAAGGCTTTCATCGGTTCAATCGTCACTGGACTGTCCGTTTTTATATCGCTCATGCGAGTCATGCACATCAATTTCGGGCGACCATTGATCTCTGCCGAACAGGACCCGCATTTACCGGCTTTGCAGTTCCATCTGACGGCGAGGTCCTGGGCATCTGTTGCCTGTATCTGGTGAACAGCATCAAGCACAACCATACCTTCGGTAATCTCTGTTGTATATTCCTGAAACGCCCCTTTAGTTGCCGAACTGCCTCGCCAGATATTGAATGTTACCTGTCCCATTATATATTTTGTTCATTGATGATCTCCTGCAAATCCTTTCTTATCGGTGTTTTAGTCAGCTGGTCCATTTTCATGCGACCATCGGCATCTTTCCTCACCATACTGTTGACTTCCCCATATTGCTCATTCTTCTCCGTAAAATCCGAACGATAATGCCCTCCCCGGCTTTCCTTTCTGACGACAGCTGCCCGTGTGATTGCTTCGGCAATGGTCAACATATGTTTCAGCTCAATGGCGGTGTGCCAGCCCGGGTTAAACTCCCGATTGCCATTGCAACCAACATTTTCACTTCGCTCTTTTAACTCCTCGATAACAGACAAAGCTTCGTTCAGTCCTTTTTCACTCCTGACAATGCCTACCAGGTCCTGCATCTTTTCCTGCAAATCACTCTGGATCTGAAATGGATTTTCAGCCTTACCCTGGTCATACCGCTCAAAAGGTTTTTCCGCCCATTGTGCCAAAGTCTTTACTTCCGTATCGGAAATTTTGGTCTCTCCATTTTCTCTGGCATATTCAGCAGCATGTAAGCCTGCCCGCTGCCCAAAAACCAGAAGGTCTGAAAGGGAGTTACCACCCAGCCTGTTGGCCCCATGCAAACCTGAAGCACATTCCCCAGCCGCATACAACCCAGGCACTGAGGTCATCTGTGTGTCAGCGTCCACCTGCACGCCTCCCATGATATAATGCGTGGTAGGACCTACTTCCATAGGCTCTTTGGTGATGTCTATCCCTGCCAGCTCCTTAAACTGATGATACATGCTGGGCAACTTTTTTTTGATGTGTGCCTCAGCATTGGGTAATTTTTCTTTGATCCAGGCAATGTCAAGGAAGACACCTCCATGGGGTGAACCCCGACCTTCCTTCACCTCCCGGTAGATACACCTGGCTACATGGTCCCTGGTGAGCAATTCCGGAGGTCGTCTGGCTTTCTGGTCTCCCTGGGTATATCTCCAACCCTCTTCGGGATCATCTGTGGTTTGATGCCGGTACAGTTTCGGTATGTCGTCAAACATGAACCTTTTTCCATCACTATTTTTCAGAATTCCTCCTTCCCCTCTCACACCTTCAGTGATCAGTAGCCCCCTTACACTGGGTGGCCAGACCATCCCTGTAGGATGAAACTGGATAAATTCCATATCAATCAATTTGGCACCTGCATGGTACGCCAGGGAGATACCGCCACCCGTACAATCCCAACTGTTGCTTGTTATTTTATAGATCTTACCCATGCCGCCTGATGCAATGATCACTGCTTTCGTACGATAGATCCTAAATCTTCCCTTTTCACGGTCGTAGGCCATGGCACCGGCCATCCGGTCCCCGTCTTTGAGCAGTGATATGACGGTGATCTCCTGGTGAAAGTCGATACCCTGGTGAATCCCGTGGTCCTGCAAAGTCCTGATCATCTCGAGTCCTGTCCTGTCCCCGACATGGGCCAGTCTCGGATACTTATGTCCGCCGAAATTTCTTTGGAGGATGCGACCATCTTCTGTACGATCAAAAAGGGCTCCCCAGGCTTCCAATTCACGAACCCTGTCTGGTGCTTCTTTGGCGTGTAGCTCAGCCATGCGCCAGTTGTTTAAATACTGACCACCCCTCATGGTGTCTGCGAAATGGGTCTTCCAGCTATCTCTGTTGTCTACGTTGGCGAGGGACGCTGCTACGCCTCCTTCTGCCATCACTGTGTGCGCTTTCCCCAGCAAAGATCTGCTGACTGCACACACCTTTACTCCTTTAGCACTGGCTTCTACAGCAGCCCGTAAACCCGCACCTCCTGTGCCAATCACCAAAACGTCATAGTCGAATGTCTGAAAGTCTGGCATTTTAGATAATTCTTAGGTCAGTGATGATTCCCATGGAGCATAGGCGAACATAAACATCGGAAAAGGCTACCCAGAACAAGCTAAACCAGGCCCATTTCATGTGCTGGCGATTCAGACAACTTGAGCAGTTATATAAAGTCCTTTGAACAGGGTGTTTTGACAAGCGGTTTTTAATGCCTCCTATCACATGACGAAAGGAATGGCATCCGAAAGTATACCCACCCAACAGGGTGGCATTTACTGCGAGAACGAGCGAGCCTACACCTATGCCGAATTCGGCTTCCCCTGTAGCTGCATTGGTAAACCAGAGGGCTTTCCAGGCATCATAGGTGAGAAAGAAAACGAAAATGACGGCCAGGTACATAAAATACCTGTGGACGTTTTGCAGGATGAGTGGTAGGCTGTTTTCGCCCCAATAAGATTTTCTGGGTTCGGCCACAGTGCACGCTGGAGGATCCTGCCAGAAGGCTTTATAATAGGCACCCCGGTAATAATAGCAGGTGACACGCATGCCTCCAGGGGCCCATAAGATTAACAAAGCCGGAGAAAAAGGCAGGATCAAAGGCCACCAGGTTGGTTTAGGACCAAAGAGGCTGTGTTCAGATCCCCCAAAGAGCTCCGGGGAATAAAAAGGTGAAAGATAAGGGCCATAGGCATAATGAACCCCCTGAAATGCTGCCCAGGTAGCATAGACAATAAAAGAAGAAAGCGCTAAAAATGTCAGAAGCTGCGGGACCCACCAAAGATCTTTTCGGGAAGTATGGCCATAAGGTCGCTTTTCAAGAACGGCTTTGAGTTGCTCCATGGATCATATTACTCATTAGAAATAAACCATATGAATTTCAGACCTTATACTGTTGTTAATGATAATTAAAATATTGATGAATAACAAGTGATGGAGGTGATCGCTTGTTGCTGATCCTGATCCCAAATATTTTAGTAAAGAGTGAGTAATATCAATTCGCAACCGCTGAAAATACCACACGGTCTTCATTGCCTTCTGAATCGACGACAGTAAGGTATTGCTTGCCTCTTTTGAGCCTGAGTGGAAAAGATCCGGTCTTTTGGGTGGTCCCAACCAGTTCATCGTTGAGGTACCAGAAGAGCTTCCGGTCCGGGAATTGAGAGGCCACCTTGGCTATCAGTTGCTGGTGCTTACCATCAAAGTCTTTGGGGATGAAAATATTGGCATCGGTGAGTGGATAGATGATTTGCAGGGCGTCACCCTCCCGCCCCACGGGACAGCCAGGTTGATGTGGGGGCACTGTGGTAATCAGGTTCCCATTCTGACGGAGGTAATAGTTGATGTCCGCACTAAACGCCAGCTGATGGGTGAGCTGCTGTGTTCCCTTCCAACAACGTGAACAAACGCGGTGGTTGTGTTCTACATAATAGCGCTCATGAAACGGGCATACGCGTAAAGGTTTCATGTTATAAGGTGCTTTGGTGTTCACTACCTCAGGACAATCCTGGCTTGCATAAAATCCCGTGTGTTTACAGGTCCTCACTGTCACGTAGTCCATATCAACAGGTGTGAACCATTCATCTGCTCCGGGCAGAACCTGGAAAATATTGAATAGCAGAGGTCCCGCACTCGTCATTCCTGCCAGCGCTTTGTTCGATTCCCCGTCAAAGTTCCCTACCCAAACCACTACTGTCCATTGCGGTGTGGTACCTACGGCCCAGGCATCTTTGTGGCCGTAGCTTGTGCCGGTCTTCCATGCGATGGGACGCTGGGAGCTGTACTTCTTCCAGTAGAACTCCAGTCCCGGACGGATCAGCTCTTTGAGCTCTTCCAGGATCAGATGGCTTGCTCCCTGACTCACCAGCCTGGTTTTGTATCCCTCCGGCTGCCCTTTGAGGTAATGGATGTCCTGAAACTCACCACCATTCGCTAATCCCCTAAACAGTCGGCCCATGTCCCAGGGGCTCACTTCTGCCCCACCCAGGATAATAGGTAATCCGTATTCATCGGGCGCTCGAAACAGGGTGCTCACTCCGGCTTCCTTGAGTTGGTTGTAAAAGGAAGGGACACCGTAGGCATTGAGTAAGCGAACCGCTGGCACATTAAGCGAATGAATAAGCGCTTCATTGGCCGGCACCACCCCGGAGAAGGTCTCGGAAGCGTTGCTGGGCGAAAAGCTGTTGTAATAGGTGGGCACATCTTTGATCAGGGTTTTTGGCAAAATCAGTCCTTCATCAATGGCCAGGGCATACAGGAATGGCTTGAGAATAGATCCTGAGGAACGAGGAGCCATCACGCCATCTACCCGACCGTGATGGTCCAGGTCATGGTAATCCTGTGATCCTACATAGGCGACAATTCCGCCTGTAACGTTATTGATCACCATGGCACTCGCATTGTGAATACCGAATAACTTTAATCGGGCGGCCTGCTGCTTCACAAAGAAGTTGGTTTCCCGCTGAATCTCCGGATCGATAGTGGTTCGTATCACATCGAGACTGTTATTTGTATGGATCCGGTCTGCCAGGTGTGGTGCGTGCAGGTCAAACGGCATCAGGATCTCAGGAATTGGCTCCAATAGGGACAATTCACAGGACTCATCGGAAATGATGCCCTTTTCCTTCATTTTGTGAAGCAAGTAGTTACGCTTGGTTGTCAGTTTATCCTGATGACTGGAGGGAAAGATGTAACCCGGTGCATTGGGGAGCACTGCCAGTAAGGCCGCTTCTGCCCAGGTAAGCTGGTCCGGACGCTTACCAAAGAAGCGGTGCGATGCAGCCAGGTATCCCCGCACGTTGCTGCCATAAGGAGCATGCATAAGGTATTCGGCCAGGATCTCCTCCTTCGACAGGTGAACTTCAAGCTTTATCGCCAGCAACAGTTCCTGGAATTTGTTCCAATATGTTCGCGGGCTGTGCCGGATCATGCGAGCCAGCTGCATGGTGATCGTACTGCCCCCACTCACCACCTCCCGATGACGGATATTCCAGTAGGCGGCCCGGATCAGTGCGACAGGATTGATACCCGGATGCAGATAAAAGTGTTGATCTTCAAACGTCAGGACAGCTTTCTTAAGATTTGCCGGGATGCTGTCCTGAAGTTGAGGTGGTAGCAGGTATTGCTCCTCATCATTCAGATATACCCGTAAAAAGCTGCCGTCGCCAGCCAGGATCACCTGGCTGTAGTCCGGTCGTAACTGCTGCTCCCCTAAAGGCATCACGAGGTACACCCCAAAAGCTAACAGGCATCCTGCCAGGAAGAACAACACGTACTTTTTACCCGATCGGAACATTCTATTCACGGTTATTTCGATCTTACACTGACCTTTTGTGCTTTTCTGGTAGATTGGTAATCCCTGTTGTACATCGCTTCACAGACGACCCCCGGCAATGTATATGACCCCGCTGTGATCGCATTTACTTTGACGATGAAATCGAGCCGTTGTTTACCCAGGTCAAAGAACCACATGATCCGGTCATCCCGGATATCCAGGTATTCTTCCCGTCCGGTATTGTAACCACTCATCCAGCCGGGTAACATTTCTCCGGAAAGACGGGTGTTTTCAATTTCCCATCCCGAAGGCAGCATCTGCACCAGGGCCACCTCTTCGATATTCGGTACCGGGCTGATGTTACTCACCTGGTAACGACCATAAAAGACGTCCCCCTGTTTCACCGAGGTGATATCGATTTTATTACCTTCTTCATCAAACCAGGAAATATCTACTTTCAGGTTTTTATCTTCATCTTTCGACTGATCTACCAAGGGCACACCATTGCTGGTAAGGGTAGCATATAGCTTCGGACTTTCAACATCCTCATTTAGGGTTACCTTGATTGGTTGACCATAGCCACTGTTGATGTATTTGGCTACTTTGTTCGCTTCCTTGAATGACTCCTGGGTACCATCGGGGAGCGTAATGCTACCCTCGATCACCAGGTTGACATCCGGTACGATCCCGGCATAGTCAAAGAAAGCCCCCATACCCAACAACATCTGGGCCAGTGTCTGAGTGGAATACCACTGCCTCGACGAAAGCTGCTCCGCCAGGGATTTTGCCATCAAAGTGGCATCTTCTTCACGTTCCAACTCCACCAGGCACCTGAGAATGATTCCCAAATCACGATAGGTGGACCCATAAGTATGCGAGAATTCCGAATACTCCGGAACGTCCTTTGAAATCTGGTCAACATCCGCCTGCACCTTATCGAAAGCACCCGCGAGTTTATATGCCGTCACGAGCTGCCATTTCATCACATTGTTCATCTCTTTGTAATGATTTTGCTTAAGCAGGTTCATTTCGCTCAGGTTGGCCTGATTGGCCATGGCCAGGATGAAACAGCGGTTCACACGTGTCATCAGCCACCGTGGATTGGTATTGGGCTGTCGGGACCGGCGCTCAAGGTAACTAATGATTCCATCCAGCATGGACTCAGGTACGGCATATCCCTGTCGATCCGCATCGATCAGAAATTGTCCGGCATAGTTGCTGCCCCATTCCGAGGCTTCATTGCCCCCTGGCCAATAGGAAAAACCGCCGTTGCTGAGCTGGAACAGGCTCAACCGCGAAATGGCTGAGTTGATGTTGTTATCGATCTCACGGGAGAGCTTAGGATCTGTAGACAGCAGGTCTTTGAGCGCCAGCTGTGGGTAGGCTGATGATGTGGTCTGTTCGATACAACCGTAAGGATATCGGATCAGCCATTGCAACCTATGAATAAAGTCCAGGTTTGGGAAGACCGCCAGATGTAACCTGGCATTGTTGGTCCCATCAAGTCCCAGCTTTGGCAAATCGAAGGTGATCGTCTGACCCGGTTCGATGGTTTTTTCTTCCTTCTCATAGATGCGGGAGGCACCCGGCGAAACAGCCACATCCGCCTCGTATAGACTTTCGGCATCTTTACCTTTAGCAGTGATCACGATCTTAGACTGTCCGATCGCTTCTTTCACCTTCACATTGAAATAGAACATCTGGTCGCTCTCTGAATTGAAAGTGTGGTTGTGTGTTGACTTGCCCTGAACCTCCAGCGGCCCTTCCGTGGTTATGCTGATGTCTACGGCCCCAATGTTCGCCCGGGTAGCAAACACATTCACAGGTATCCTAAATTCATCTCCCGGCTTGAGCGCCCGAGGTACCGTCGGCAATACGATCAGGTCACTCTTCACAGGTACGGTCTTATCGGCCGATCCGTAGCGGTCACCCTGGGCAGAAACCACCATTACACGCACAGAGCCTACATAATTAGGCATCTCAAAGCTTACTTGTGCTTTTCCGTTACCATCAGTTGTTACGGGTCCTTTGAACATGCAGACAGGTTTGAACCGCTTTTTCTGCTCAAAAGGATCGACCTGGGACTCCCGGTAATCGCCATCCCCACCGATAGAGAAGGTCTTAAACACATCGTCCTCATTGGCACCAATCACAAAGCCAAACATGTCGTAGGTAACGATATCCAGTCTGATCTTTTTGAAGAATTCAGCCCATGGGTTGGGCGTCTGGAAATTCGTAAGATCCAGTAATCCCTCGTCTACCACGGCTACCGTGAATTGAGTTGATTTTCCACTGGAGGTAGCGATGTCTACATTAAACTTCTGTTTGGGTTTCAGCTCGTCCGGCATGTTGATGATCAGCTCATCTTTCGTATTCGGATTAAATACTTTGATAGGCAAAATCCCAAACATTCGGATTGGCCGGTCATTCACAGTCTGGCTGTGGGGTTGTAAGACAGTCACCGTTGCATAGACATTTGGTGTCATTGCCGTGGTCACAGGAAAGGAAATTGTCATGTCCTCGCTCTCTGATGGCTTGACCCACCTGTGCGAAAGTATTTTATCCCCCTGCTCAATGGTCAGGAGTACGTTGCCCTGTTTCGGGGAAGGAAAGCTGATCTTAGCTTCTTGCCCCACCTCATATTGTGCCTTTTCAGATTTCAGCACCAGGGTACCGGCATTCTGATCACCAGATGGAATGGCACCATATGGATATGCACTGAGGAAAATACTGGACGTATGCCCAAGGTGAACAGCATCCTGAACCTCTACCAGGTATTGACCTTGCTGAGCAGGCTGAAATGGAAGGTTTGTCAATGGCTTCCCTGAGCTGATCGTTCCTTCTTCTACCAGGAGTGTATGCGTATCTGTCTTATAACGAAGCTTGAAATCCCGGTAACTGTTGTATTGGTACCACCAATGCGAATCGTTGCGATAGATGCGGTAGACGAGTTCACGGCCAGCGACAGCTTCGCCTTGATGATCCACAACTACCACTGGGATATCGGTCCGGCTGTTTAGCTTAACGTAACGATCAGAATCATCGATACCGACGTAATGGGTGAATGGGTGAATATCAATGTGTGTCCAGGCGTCATTGGGACGACCACCGTCTTCCTGTACGGTGGCCAGAATTTTGGCTTTGATTGGAGTAGACGCACTGCGTAAATTCGGAATGTTCCAGTTGACTTTCGCTTTGCCTTCAGAGTCAAGTGTGCCTGAACCAATCCTGGTGCGTGCACGCTGAAAATCAACCATCTGATCCCTGAAAGAATACTGTGAGAATTTGGGGAAAGGATTACTCAGGTCAAAAACCTGGACTTCCGTTTCATATTCCAGTCCCGGTGAAGGGGTTCCAAAAAGAAATTTACTTTCAACTTCTATTTGTATGTTTTTGTTTTCCGGAAGCACGGTGGTCAATGAAGGGTTCACCTTTACCTTCAGCCTGTTGGCGACTACTGTTTCTATTTTCAGGTCATGATGAAAGTATTTATTTCCAATATTTAGCTGCACATTCCAGCTACCTGTAGGGGCATTCATATCTGTTCCCAGCTCAAAATTGTAGAAGCCATCTTTGGCGGTGTTTTGAGTGGTTTCATACACCATCGTACCTTCCGGATTGAACAACCTCAACCGAACGGGTACGTCGCTGCGTGTACCTGACGAAAAACGGACGATACATGATAGATTGAGTGAATCTCCCGGACGGTAAACACCACGTTCTGTGTAGGTGTAGGCACGTGTCTGCAGGTCATAGGTACTGATACCTCCCACGTCAAACCCAGACTTGTTCCATTGCATTTCGTCCGGATTGATGATGCTGATCTGGTCGCCCTTTTGTGCTTTGATATATCGTCCCCTATATCCTTTGACGATGGCTACTCCTTGTGTGTTAGTTATTCCGGTAGTATGTTCGTCATAGCGAAAGCTGGTTACGTTTACTCCGGACAATGGCTGACCGGTCGTTAGGTCAGTGGTAAATACCGTGTAGGATTCATCTGTATATTTAGCCATCAAACCAATATCACTGATTGTCAGTGGTTTATATACTTGTCCTTTTCGCTGGATATAGCCCAGCACGCTCTTTTCTATGGGTACGGAACTATCCCGGGGATTGAAGTTGATCCGGACAAGGAAAAGTCCGTTATCGTAGGTTTCAAAGACCCTGCTGAGATCCAGGTTGTGTAACAGCCATTCGTTCTTTTTATCACCGATCTCCAGTGTTTGGTTGTAAATGATGGCCCCTACATTTGAAACATAGTCATTGTTGAAGTCCGTATTCCGATCCTTTGAACTGTTAAGTTGTTCATACCTGAAAAACTCATCCAGGTTCTCATTGAATACTTTCTTGATCTCTACATGCACCTGCTCCAGATTGGCTGTGAGAAACTGAAGCCGCTTGTCATTGGTAGTAGGCATGAATATTCCCTGGCTGGAAAACTGAACCTGAGGCTGTATATCCGTGAACTTTATCTCCCTGCTGGTCAGGCTTTCTGTTTTCGTTCCCCACTGGCTCTTTAATCCCGGTTGGAGTTGCACAGTGTAGGCAGTACCAAATTTAAAATCACCATTTAGTACAAGAAATTTACCCATCTTTTGCGGCGTAAAATCGACAGATGGTTTGACTGAAACAAACCCATCGATATTCTGATCTTTGTCGAGATTATCAGAAAACTTCAGCGTCATCTGCGGTTTTTTACCCGACTCATTTGTTTCTACCTCTACCAGCTCCATCGACTTAAGCGGTACCACCTTCACAGATCGCTCCAGGTTGGTCTCCATGTCCAGGTCACCGGCATCCAGCGTAAACTGATAGGTTTTGGTGCCAGACTCCCGTTTCAGCATTTCACTCACAAAGCTAAAAGTATTGTCCCCCTCCTGGCTCCAGGTGAGTGTTGAGGAAGAAAAGGAGGCTGCCTCTCGAACATTTTCAATGGAGGTCTTTTGTGAGAACACAACCTTTCCGGTGTAAACGAGCTGCTCGGGATTGGCCGGGTTCATCAGCTCCAATTCCCCATTAAAGGAGATCAGCTCGCGTCCTTCTACATAAAACTTGAAGTCGAATACTTCCACCTCAAAAGATGTTGACAGTGCTTTGAGATCCAGCTGTGCCTGATAGTTTACCCGGGATTTGAGGGGGGCGGCAGGCTCAAATACCAGACGGCTTTCTGTTGCCCAGTAAGCTTTTCCTTTAATGCCAGGATCAAATTTGATCGGGTTGTCAATTTCTTTGTTCAGTGATTCCTGGTTCACAATATCATCGTTGAACTGAATCTCGATGATGCTTCCCGGTTGAATAGACCCGGCAGTAGCTCTGCCGATGATCTTTGCGATTTCTGGTGAATACTGGATTTCTGTTTCGTCTTTGGGCCCGGATTTGGTGCCACAAGAGCTAACAATGATCAGGAGCGCAAGGAACCTGACGATGGTTTTGCTGGTGAACATAGGCGGTTAGGTTTACGGTTTTGCAAATAATAGGAAATATATGAAAAAGACCGGATTGATTTGCAACAATCCTACACAAAAACATTGTGTTTCATTTATGGTATTGTTAATGACCCATTCAGAAAGATTTGATACGGTGTATCTGGGGTAGGTGATATGCTGTAGCTAG
Organism: Cyclobacteriaceae bacterium; assembly: GCA_965228595.1. Lineage (GTDB taxonomy): Bacteria > Bacteroidota > Bacteroidia > Cytophagales > Cyclobacteriaceae > UBA7330. Next base: position 5,412,209 of record OZ245828.1, read on the forward strand.
CGGTAGAATTTAAACCTCCCTGAAGAATAAGTAAAAATCCTGATCATAGCACATATCGTCGTTTATCTAAAGGATCCGATGCAAAAAATATAATATTACCCGGCTACAACCAAACATGAGGAAAATGAATCTATATCTGAGTTCAGGACGAATAAATATCACTTTGTATGAAAAGATCCGTTTTAGCAATCACATTGATGATCAATATCCCCCTGGTTTTCACCTTCCAGGGATGTGGGCCTGATTGTGGACCCATTAACCTGATGATCCGGGACTTTGAAGCCATACCAGTAAAAATGATAGCGGCAAACTCTGGTGTTGTTATTTGGGACCCTATGGAAGAACAAACATCAGCTCCACGTTTTGATAGTCTGATCATTGTAAACCATCTACTCACTAAAGAAGTTCTGGTGAGCGAAAGACAACCCTATGGTGCATATGCCTGCGACCCGTTAGTTCACTATTTAGATGAGGTTGAAGATATTCGGATACTTAGCGATCAGGATTATGATCAGGATCACCCCAAGGGGGCTAACCTCAATTCACTGTGTGTGTTTGGGGCAAACAACAATCTACCCACTTTAAGCACAAAGGACTTTATTGAACAAATCAACCAGGATGGTCTGGGTAGCTATCATTTCTTAATGGCCTTTACTGAGGCTCCTGAAAACACCACCGTTTACAACATTTCCATTCTAGTAGAACTGAAAAGTGGGGAAACTCATAGTCATGTGATTGAGGATCTGGTCATCTCAAAATAACAAGCACTAAATTCCTGTTTTCTTGAACCTTAGGATAATTTAAAGTCCTCTTATTATATGTTTGCACCCTAATAACCAGAGGTCATGACACCAGGCAAATCGAACAATACTCAACTCAGAAACTTCCGGTGGGTTGCCCTCGCCGAGGGAATCTCCTACCTCTTGCTCCTGTTCATCGCCATGCCCCTTAAATACCTCATGGATTATCCCCTGGCAGTGAAATACGTAGGATGGGCCCACGGCTTACTCTTCATTGGCTATATGGGCTTGCTCCTCTCTTGCTGGCTTACTTATGGCTGGCGCATATCCAGAGTGGCATTCTTTTCTTTTGCATCACTTGTACCGTTCCTGCCCTTTGTTGTGGAAAAGCAGTTGAAGCGGGAAGTGATGGCTTAAAAAAGTCAATCAATCCAGACTAATCCTGGACTCGGAATACAGGTCATAGATCGCGACAATGATTTCCTGAACTCCAAGGTGAGTGTTGTACTGGTTCAACTCTTCCCGTGTTTCCACAAAAGCTGAGTGATAGTCTTCTTCAAAAGTATTCCAGATTACCAGAAGGTAGTGATAGCCAATATTACTACTTCTGCCTTTTTCTAACCAGGAGTCAAAGGTTTCTTCGTTAAGTGCTTTTCCGAATTGTGTTTTAAACATCTGTAGGTTTTCAGTGGCGATGATAGCCAACACCTTTCATATTGCAAAATAAGATCTGAGTTCTTCCTGATGTTGTGGATCAAAAAACAAGATGGGTGCCTGTAGCTTCCTGATGGCCGCATCCAGGTTGGTGAAATTGGATTGAGGAATGTGTAATGGGATCTTGTACAACCGTGGGTCTTTCTTTTCAAAAGGACAGGCTACTTTGGATTGAAATAAAAAAGGTATCAGTGTGGCAGTAATGCTCAGGGCTATCCTGTCTACCTCATAAGTATCCAGAAGCTCGGTAAGCGTTTCATTGATGTTTTCAAAGAATGTGACTGTTTTCGCCAGTCTCACCCGGGATCCTGCTTTGGACTTTCCTTTTTTCTTCAGGTACTTGATCTGGCTAAACCCTTGTTTTTTTCTGGTCATATAAGCAGAAAAGGTCGTGTGATATACATTCTCTTTGCCTTCCATCATGCAGATGGCCGCATTACCGGATTCAATCGTGATGTATAAAGCCATCGCTGCCTGATCCACAAGTGATAAGTCGTCCTTCAGGGTCCAATGAAGTGGCAACCGGATAAATCCCATTGCTTCATGATTTCCATCCTTCAAAACCACAACATGTTTTTTAAAATCATATTCATGACCAGGTGCTTTTTCCCTGATCCTGTTGAAAATTACGACTGGATCGTGATGGAATAGATTGATCTGGCCCTGACTCATAAATACTTTATTACAATTTCATCTTTCAAATGGGTCATTCCTTCATTCTGGTACGTATTCTCAATTTCTGAATTCGGTCCTGATAGTAAGCCCTGAGCTCATCGATAAAAGTAGATGGATCTTCATAGGTGGTCAACACCTGGTAGGTTTGTTTGTTCTTCAAACTCAAAATCGCTTTTTGCAATTGCTCTTTTTCTCTGACCAGGAATGCATCCGGTGAGGCGGCCAACGTAATCTTCCTGCCTATTGCCGGGTCTTTCATCGGTAGCTCAACCTGGCTAAATAAGTGCGCATGAAATGCTTTGAGTGTGTCCAGGTCTTCATGCTGGTAGATGGCGACCAATCGTGTTGTCAGTTCAGTAGCAAGATCGATCTTATCATCATTCATCGCGAATTTATCCGGATGGACATGCAACATGGCTTCACGGTACAACCGCTTTTTCTCCTGAAGCTCTTCCGCACTAAGGTCCGGTATCTTTGACGGCTTTTGTCTTTTCAAACCAACGGGTTCAACAAAATTCTTTCCTTTTCGCTTTTGTTCCAGTCGCTTTTGTTTTTTCGCATTTTTCTGCGCTTTGTATAGCACAGTAAGCTCTTGCACTTCAATAATCTCGCTGGTTAGACCGGACCTCAACAGTGCCTCAAAAGCATCCACCCTACTGTTCAGCTGCGCTAACTCATGCTTCAATTGTCTGATCTCTTCATTCAGTGAGTCATGAGATGTTTGTTCGCGAACAATCAACCGGTTTAGCTTCATATCACAAAGGTGATGCATTTTTGACTTAATCAATAGGGTCTTAATCATACAGGGTAAATCACTCAGCCTGTTTAACTTGCCCGCATGGATCAGGACATGTTCAACAAGCTGGAAGAGATGCGTAATCTACTCACTGAACCGGAAGTATTTAACCGACTCGTGGCTAAGTATGAAGCAGACCCCACCGAAGAAAATCTGAGAGTGATCATCGACCACGTAGCTGTGGAAGTAGCTAAAGGGAACGTGAAAGGATGGAAAGATGACGCTGAATAGGTACTTAGATATTATCCGTCAACATTAATATGGCGAAGAACTTTTTGTACTTTTATCTCTATGGATTCTTCTGCTACCTATGTGAGATACTACTTCCCCGATGGGCTGAGATGGACAATCACAATACTCCTATTACCCCTTGCGGTTTATTTGCTCTATGTCGATTGGTATATCACATCAATAATTTCAATTGTAATCGTAATGATGATGTGGTCTTTCAAATATGTAACGTCCATAGATCCTCATAAAAAAATCATCAGGGACCATTATTATAGGTTTTGGATTCCAATAGGAGAACACTATCCTTACAATGAATTGAACAAACTTATTGTATCAAAAGAACAAAAAGGCTATAAAGCTGCCAGTCGATCGCGAGACTATTGGGTAAAATATACTGAATATACATTGTACCTTAAATATGACGATGCTAAGCAGCTGTCACTTTTTACTTTCAACGAACACAAACCTTTTAAAGTCCAGGTGGAGAAGTTTGCTAAAAAATTAGGACTAGTAATTGAAAGTTAGTGAGAATTGGAGTGTATCCTCACCCCTCCAGCGGCGCCCAGTAGGTACACGAACCCTGGGCTTCAACAGGGCCTTTGAACAGGCTGCAGCCACCACAGGATTCGTTGGGCCTGGGTGGAAGAAATAGCTTACAATCCTTACACTGTTTCAAGGGGTCGCTGGCCCGGGTCTCATAAGCAAACTGCTTGCGCTTGGCCAACTCAGTTTCAATCAGCTGAGACAGGTCCTGGCAGGATTTCAGTTGGTATTCCTTTTTCTTCTCCGGGGAAGAACAGGCTGTAAGCAACCAGGCAGCACCAGCAAATGAAGCGGTTGAATAAAGACTTTGATGGAAAAATTGTCTACGGTTGATCTTTAATTTCATTGAAAAAATAACATTAATAGCACTTTGTGGCTTAGTGGAGAGCAAATAAATGCTAAGGGTAATACCTTTAAACTATTCAAAAAGGGCCAATAACATCTGAATCTTTTTAGTTGGACTGGCATTTTCGCTGGCTATGATGCTTTCAGTCTTTTTGGCCATCCCGGAATCCTGATCCTGCATCCCTTTAACCCATGAACTTAAAGTTGATTCCAATAACTCATTGTCTGTTGCAAAAGGCTTTTGCTGAAGTACTGTCAGCAATCCTGTAGTTTGAGCTGCATCCTTTTTAGCTCCCGTGATAAAAGCATAGTTTTTCAAAAAGTCAGATGAGCTGTCATCCAACTTTTTAAAGTAATCCTGATCAAGTAACAAGTCAAACAGGTCCTTCGATGAACCCGTTTCCGAACTTAGCACGGCCCACCGATACCAGTGGTTGTCTCCATAACGAATCAGTATATCAGCCAAAGCTTCCTGTACTGCCTTTCTATCATAATTTCCCAGTGTCAGTGCTGCCTGAAAGGCTACTCCGGCATCGGCGTCTTTAGCCAATGGCAATACCAACTCCACGACATTGGGGTACTGTTCTGCCAATATGAGGGCCTGCTTCCTGATACCCGGTTCCGGATCATTCAATGCCTGCTTCACATCATCCACAGTCAGAGCATTTAATCCCTCCAGGGCGAATAAGGCCCGGATTCTGGCTTTAGTATGATCGCTGTTTTGAAACAGGGTTCGAAGTTCAGGAATGATACTCCTATCCTGCCTTTCGAGGATCAACCGCTGTGCAGTGCTCCGATGCCACCCATTTGGATGTGCCAGCAAGTTTACCAACTCCGAGCTACCGGCCTGTGATAAAGAAGGTTTAGTCCATGTGTCTTCTTTCCGTTTGGGCTGGATCCGATAGATGCGACCATGCTCACTCCCATACATAAAGTCCATCTCTGCTTTGAGGTCTTCCGGGATGGACAAGGGCGTCTCAATGTGTTGCCGGTAATAGTCCAGCACATACAACATACCGTCAGGTCCCTGCGCAAAATTGGTGGGACGAAACCAGGGATCAGTCGAGGCCAGAAATTCCTGGTCCACCTCCCCTTCGGCTCTTTGTGCGATCAATGCAGGACTGGTAGTACTCACTGTCAGGATATCCCGATGAACCAGGTTACCTGCCACATCACCGGTGAATACATTACCCCCGTATTCATCCCCAAAACCATTACCTGTATAGATGGTCCCCCCGGAAGCCCCGGTAAACTTATCCTCTGCGTATTCCACACGATCCAGGTTGCGCGACTGAAAGTCTTCATTCCTTCTTTTGGTACGCTCTGCCCTCCAGTATGGTGGCGGTGTCAGCTGAAACATCTCCAGTTCATGGTCAGAAATATTTTCGGAAGTCCTGAACGATGGCAGATAGGGATGTCGATGCCAATATTTCCAGGGCATGATGTTTTGCTGGATGTGCAGAGTGTTTTGAGTGTAAAACCGGTTCCCATTTTCATCCAGGTCCTGTCCAAATTGTCCAGAACCCGTCACCCGTTCAAATTCTTCCGTATCCATCCTGAAACGAAAGTCCGCCCCACTCATTTCAAGAGGTGGTGCATCGGTATCCATTGAAGACGTGACTTTTCCAGCCCGTCCATTGTTGGATGCGTAGATCCAGTTATCTACACCAAATCGTAAGCTGGTGATCTGCGCCTCGGAGTTGGCAGCAAAAAATCCGCTAAACAGCGCTTTCCTTACATCTGCCTTTCCATCCCCGTCAGTGTCTTTCAGGTATAATATATTTGGCGCTGCTGTGACCAACAGACCGCCATCCCAGGGTAAGATACTGGTGGCTTCCATCAGCTTGTCAGCAAAGACAGAAGATCCATCTATACGGCCATCACCATTCTCATCGATAAGCTGCACAATCCGGCCCCTTTCCTTCCCTTTCACCGGCCGATAAGGATAGTCATACATTTCGACTACATAGATATTTCCGTTGGCATCAAACTCCATACAAACCGGGTCAGTGATTAATGGCTCTGCAGCAAAGATCTGAATCTCAAAGTCAGGATGTATCTGAAAGGATTCAAGTGCTTCTTCCGGACTGAGAGGACCGGGGTATTTGGAGGTACAGCCATAGGCTGCTAAAAGCAACACCCACAATAAATGCTTTGATAATATATTCATAGAAGAAAAGGAAATGGACGTAATGGATGGCCAAAATAGTGAATTCAAGGTTTTCACGCAAAGCATCTATCACGCAGTGAAGTAGTCTACACCAATAATCATTTCTCCGATTGTCAAAGTGAACAACATTACTTCCTACCTAAATTTTTGTATACTAGCAATACAAACCTATTATAGAATGAACTCAAGTAAAGCCAAACAGAAAGAATTTTCCAGAAGATCTTTCTTAGGTCTTAGTGGAGCCCTTGTTACGGGTATGGCACTGCCCTTATCTGCGGGGACGGTTTTTCGATCCATCGATGAACCCATCATCGACATCCACCAGCACACTAACTATTTGGGACGTACAACCGAGCAATTGCTTACACATCAACGGGCCATGGGTATCACCCATACCATACTATTGCCATCCGGAAGAGCGTTGCAAGACCGTGCATCAACCAACTTTGGTGAATCCAATGGCCTTGAAGCTGAGGTAGAGCCGAATGAAGCCGCCTATCGTATCGCAAAACAGTATCCGGATGAATATTCTTTTGGAGCCAATGAGGTTCCTGACCTGCCTGACACCCTTAAAACCATCGAAAAGTACCTGAAGAAAGGTGGTGTGGTCATAGGTGAGCAGAAATTCAATATAGCTTGTGATAGCCCCGAGATGCAAAAGATCTATCAACTGGCTCAAGACTATGATGTACCGATGTTGATGCATTGGCAGCATGGCCGCTTCAACCATGGGCTGGATCGCTTTCATAAGATGCTGGAGAAATACCAAAAGGTTACGTTCATTGGTCATGCACAAACCTGGTGGGCCAACATCGATAAAAACCACACTGATCAGACCGTAATGTACCCTAAAGGTGAGGTAACGCCAGGCGGTATCACTGATCGTTTACTCAGTGACTATCCCAACATGTATGCCGACCTCTCAGCCGGATCAGGCCTCAATTCCATGACCCGGGACGAAGAGCAGGCCAGGGGTTTCCTCCAACGACACCAGGACAAAATCATTTATGGCAGTGATTGTGCAGATAAGGACGGCCTGGATCATTCAAACTGCCAGGGCTACAAAACCATCCAAACCGTAAAAAGGCTCAGTGCCAGTAAATCAATTGAAAGAAAGATTCTGTATGAGAATGCAAAGGGGCTGTTTAAGTTGTAACCATTCCAATTATTACGCGATATCTCCTAACTGCCAAACTGGCCAAACCATCATTTATAAAACACCGGATTATTCTTTAGATTTTCCCAATGTTTTTATAAATTGAATTAAGCTTCACCGCTTGCGAATGTGTTTTTTTAGTAAAACCCAAATTCAGCCACAATACGCACACATTCTTGTTTGGTGCTGAAAAATGTTTCCGATCCTGCTGGTTTGGCCTGCTTCAGTACACCCAAATGGAAAATGTGATCTCGCATAAATAACCTGCTCATGAAACGATTAACAAAGTATTTCTTCACCCAATTAATGATTTGCCTGTTCATTGAAGCCCAGGCACAAAAAACGGTCACTATAGGTAGTGAAACGCTCAATCCCAAGGCCGTTTTGACACTTGTTGCGCCAGATGGTAATCAGGGTTTTGTATTGCCGGTGGTCAATGACAAAAGTAATATCGCACCAGACACAGAAGATGTAGGGATGGTTGTCTATGAAGAAAGCAATCAGAAAATCTTTTTCTGGAATGGTACAGCATGGTATCCCATGGGCTCTTCTGTCAACCTGGACACCACCTCTATCGATGCCTTGAGTGATGTGGAGGCTGCCGGAGCGCCTGTCGGATATGCATTGAAATGGGATGGCCAGGCCTGGTCTCCAGCCATTGATCTTGATGCGCAAACTGCGGAGCAAGTTGACTTTGACAATACAATATCTGGTTTGGGCTCGACCAATGTGCAGGAAGCGATAGATGCATTGTCTTCCTCATCGACCATCACGCAATGGACGCTGGATAGTACCAGCATCTATTTCAATAAAGACAATGTTGGGATTGGCCTTAATGAGCCTACGGCCAAGCTGCATGTGGTCCTCGATAGCCTGGATACATTGACAACAAAAGGGCTGGTCATTGAAAATTCATCACCCAATACTTCTTCTACACTCTATGGGAGTCAGGTAAGAGTGGAAGGACCCGGTGTTAATTCCAAAATTGGTGAATATATCAGTATTGAAAATGGATCGGGAAGCAAGGTGGGACAAGGAATTATTGTTAAACAAGATGCCAATCAAACTACTTATGGTCAAAATATACAGGTTTCCGGAACTTCTGATGCCATAACTGTTGGCACCTATATGACCAATTATGTTTCGGGCGCAGGTGATAAATATGGCATATTAGCAGGTGTCGGGAATGGTGAAGGAAATAACACAGGACTATATTCCTATGTAAATGGAGGAACTGGCAATGGCATGGGTATCCGCTCATTTATTGAAAATACAGCTGCAGAAGGAATCGGCATGTATTCGGAAATCTCTAATACTACCAATACCAGCTCTAAAGGATTTCATTCTAAAATCCTGGATGGTGGAGAAATGGTCGGGTTTGAGTCTGAAATCGTGCAGGACAATGATATTCTTCAGAGTTATGGTATGAAGAGCGATATTGTCAATAATGCCAGTGCGGGAGAAACGTATGGATTATATTCCACCATATCAGGTGCGGGAAATGGTGATGTCTATGGGCAGCATTCCATGATAACCACGTCGGGTGTGGGTAGCCAATATGGGAGTTGGCAACGAATGTATGGCAATACAGGAAAAAAAGTAAGCTCCTATTCGCATATCACACAGCAGGCTGATGATTCCACAGTAGTCGTTCAATCCAGGGTTGACAATGTGGGATCAGGAACAGCCTTTGGTGCTTTATATGAAGCGACCAGCACCATAGATGGCAATCTGGTGGGTGCCAAGTATCATTTGACAAGTTCAGGCTCAGGGAGCATGCGTGGCAATGAGATTGTAATGAACAGTGAAGCTACCCAGCCGTCGATAGGCTCAGAAATCGTAATTAATGGGTCCGGAACAGGTGACCGAACGGGTGCATTCAGCCAAATTGGCAGTGGGAATTCAGATAAAACCGGGTTTCGTTCTCATATTGAGCATGACTTTAATCAGACTTCCATTGGTTTTCATAGTCAAATCAGAAACGATGCTGATCTTGACGGAGCAACTGGATTGTTTATCGAATTCCTTAGTGATGGTGAACTGACCAGTATTAACCGCGGCATAGTAATATCAAATGATAGCCTGAATACCATGGAGGGTGAGTTAAGGGTTGGTGGAAACCTCTATTTTGCTGATTGGTCATTTCGAAAGGGTATCGCTGGGGCTTTAGACCTTTACCAATCATCAACCATGACACCAGGTAAAGTAGGTTTTTTCTCGACAGACGGTGCTTATTTCGCCATTTCGGATCGACGACTAAAAACAAACATTAGTGTTTATGACAACATATTGAATCAAGTCCTTCAACTTAAACCTTCGAGCTATCAATTTATAAATTCCAATGAAACCTCCGTGGGATTCATTGCTCAGGAGGTACAAGAATTTTTTCCGGAGTTAATCACCATTACAAAAGGTAATGGCTATGAAGACCTTCATATGCTCAACTACGATGGTTTTGGTGTGCTTGCCATCAAAGCCATCCAGGAGCAACAGGAGCTCATTGATACCCAGGCCGAAAAAATCGCATCGCTGGAAGAACGGCTGGCAAAACTGGAAGCTTACTTAACCAAATAGTGATGAGCAGGACGATAATCTTTATCCAAGTTTTTGTTTTCCTTCAGGGACTATCCTTTGGGCAAACATATTTGGGAAATGAAAGCATCCTGGCCGGTGATGGCATCATCACTACCAATGCTGCGCTCATTGATAGCAGCATGATTCAAACTGCAATGGGCACCTTATCTTTTGAAGGAAATGACACAATCTATTTCCGTTCTTCGTGGGAACTGGACACATTAAAAATAGAAGGAGCACCAGTCCTTGCCGGAACCCACCTAATGATTCATCAAAAGCTGTATGTAGATGGCACTATAACACCAACTGACCCCATGCAATTGATTCTGGACACATTGGCTGAAGTAGTTAATCCCAATGAATCCTTTGTCAATGGAGCGCTCTATCATGCAGGTTCAGGTGATAAATTTTATCCCCTGGGTAAGGAAGGCAGGTATGTACCTACCTATCTGTTTGGCCTGGTAAATACCTCGGAAGAGCTGGTCGGGATTGAAGTTTTCCAGGAAGCGCTGGACCTGTCCAACCTGTCTCCCTCCCCTGATGCCAGCGAATCGTGGTATTGGGTAGTGACAGGAAACCCGGAAAATGCCAACATTCAGTTACCACTCCTGTTAGATGATCTGAATGATCTGAATATCAGTGAGTTAACTATACTAAATACGGATACTGAACTGACCATATTAACAGATCTGGCAGGATCTGTAGACCAAGACAACTCTTCAATTCTGAGTAACAAACCGATCAGTGCCGGATATATTTTGCTGGGGAATACGCCAGAAGCATTGGGGCTGGATGAAACCTTCAAAATTCAAACTTTCCCTAACCCATTTAACCATTTTATTACACTGGAGTCCACAAGGGAAGGCAACCAAAGTGTTGCTATCATTGACCTGAAAGGCCATACTGTTTATGAAGATTTCCTTTCAGGAAAAAAGCTAATATCCACCTCGGATTGGAAGCCAGGGTTGTATTTTATGACCATATCTGATGGAAAGCGTACGATTTACAAGAAGATATTAAAATCAAAGTAGGTCCTGTAACTCTAGTTCACTATTACTTTGTCATAAGTAATCTCTTCATAGAAATGATGAATATCAAACATTTCCTGTGCTCCTAACTTTTGTCCGCCCTGACTTACAAGATATAATCCCAGCGCTATTGCACCCAGCACTGGCAACCCCCACAATACAGAAGCATCTTTCCCCAGGCTCCAAAGACTTGAACCCCACATTCCAAGAAAAAGAGCCAGAATGCTAATCCCCCCGTAGCTCAAAAAGAAAAACCCCCAGACGGTGGGATTTGGACCATACAATCCTCTTACGATGACATTGTCTTCCTCCTGTTCGAATGTGAGATGTAGCTGCGGTGACCAGATATGTCTGCTATTTGGATGGATCCTAATGTAGATATGACCAGGCAGGTGACTGAAAGTGAATTGATCGTTTTGCTTTAACGCAATGGAAATCTTACTTTCCAACGCCTCTTTTTGGATCCCTTTCATCAAGTGCTTAAACCGGGGTCTTATCCTAAAACTTGACATGTAGGCAAATTAGAAGACTATGATAAAACAGGAAATGATTTTTGTCATTCAAGCGGGATCAAAGTACTGATTAATGTAAAGAGTATCTCCGCACACCCTTTCTTTAGTCACTACTTTTACATTAGCGTACCCCAAACATCTCCTTCAGATGTTTATGTAGAATCGATGCTGTTTCAGGTCCCAGAGAGTTTTCCTCACCATAGGGTGAATTGTCCCGACCATAACCGTAGGGTGCTTCCACATCCCACTGGGTTTTGGGGATAATGTAGCCGATCTCGTCATTGGCCAGGCCGAAGACAAACTTGTACTTCCCTGGCATCATTTCCCGTATGGGTGGCGTTTCAACAATAGGTCCCGGATAATCCCCTTCCGGTGGTGCCTCTACCCCACCATTGACCAGCTCAGGATAGATCTCGCCAGGAATAGCAACAAAAGACAATGGTCCGACTGTTCCAATGGCCAACTCCGACCGGGTCTTCATCCATCCAACTGGCCCGCGATCGATGACACCCAGCAGCGATGCAAGCTTAAACACATTATTATCAAGTGGTAACTCGATGGTTTTGACCAACAGCGAAATACTGGTAGAGTCGATGGTCTCAATGGGATTGTCCATGGCATTGAGGATCAGATTGGAAAGATGCCTTCCCTGGGCTTCGGCTTTAGCAAAAGATGGCTCAGCAAATTCCTCACCTGTAAATGGATCCACTATCGTCAGGGATGGATGCGTACACATAAGCCCACCAATGGCAGCACTCACATAAACAGTCACTCCTCCCACTCCCTCATGGATGAGGCTGTCACCGGAATACACGCCATTCTCAACACCTTCACGCACATAATGCGGAAAGTCTGAAGAGATCAGTAGGTTTCTGCTCCACAAAGTCTCCGGGTGGTTTCCCCAGGAAACGAGTGTCCCCAGGGTGTTTTCTGTATCCTTGTCAACTGCCCGGATCATTCTGAGTCCGTTGTCAAACACCTGTGGGTCACGGGTATCCTTGACAAGACCATCCGCACCTGTCAGGTCCTGTGAGACCTCCAGGCGTGCCGGCTTTAGGTTGTTCACCGCTGTCACTACTGATTGGACTGCCTGCTCCTTCACGTACTGCATATAGGTTTGATCGACGCCACTCTTAAATGGACTCTCACCCCATATCCCCATCAGGTCAGCACCTTCGTGGGTATGGGTAGACGAGAGGATGGTGTAGGTAACACCTGTTTCTTCCGGGATCATCTTCCTGATATCCACTACATCACTATGCATATAGCCAATCGCATCGAGTGACACAATGGCTAAACGAGTCGATCCGTCATCAATGATCATCGTTCGGGCCCACACATCATCATGAATTCCGTTGGCAGGTTTACTATTGCTAAATCCTGCGATCCAAACCGGATCAAACTGGCCGTTTCCATTCACATCAGTATAGGTATCTCCGTCTTCAGGTTTGTACTTAGCATCTCCATTCACATCTTCCCATCGGTCAGGGACCTCCGGCGTCACCGGAATAGCGGCAAAGCCTACCTTTAAGGGTGCGGGTGCCCCGGGTAAAATATGCATGTCAGCACTGTAACCGGAATGTCTGTCTTTCATGTTGACAAACCACAGACCCAGAACCAGGATGAAAAGGAGAGCAAAAAGTGAGAGAAATACCCACCCGATTACTTTAATGATTTTTTTCATGAGAATAGGTTATGTATCATCTGCAAATTACTGCGTTGCCTTTGGATGATGGTATGCTTCAGCACAAATTCTGCATTATTCCTATTGGATGGACAAAATGGAAGGATATTAACCGGTTAATGGAAATCCATTCACTATATTTCTTAGAGAAAATATATCCTTGAATATGGATAACTCATCACCGAAAAAGCAGAAAACAGTTACGATTCTATAGTAATTTCGTCCTTTGCGCAATACCAATTTATGGGATCACCTTCCACTATTAAACTTATAAAACGACTTGGCATATGGACCTCGGTATTCATAGTGCTTCTGGTAGTATTTTTTGGTGTTGTGAGGTTGGGTGTATTTTACTCCAGCGATATCCTTTATCAATTGGTAAAAAGAGAAACGAATGGCTACTACCAGCTCTCTTTTGAAGAAATCAATATTCACCCATGGAATAAAACCATAAAGCTTAAAAAGGTGCTGCTAAAGCCTGATCCCAACAGAGATTATCAGGCCAAAGGATTAAACAATCTTTATGAAATGGAAATGTCTGGTCTCAACATTGACCTTAAATCTATTATTAGCATTTATACTGATCGTCAGCTACTTATCAGGAACATCCGTATCATAGATCCCCGTATACATGTTAGTCGAAAAATGAATGCTCCTGATGAAAGTTTTAGTTTACAAACAGGAAACCTGTATAAGGAAATTTCGGATTACCTTAGAGTCCTTCAGATTGACATTTTTGCCATAGAAAATGCTGTATTAAAGCATTCTCCCAGTGAGTTAAGCATTAACAACATTGACTTTCTCATCAGCAATTTATTAATAGATTCAGCCTCCAGACCTGATCAGCGTTTTTATTCAGAAAACATTGAATTGGAAATTCACAATCAAAGCTTCAGATTAAATGACAGCATTCATCAGTTAAGCTTTGATCGGTTATTGCTGTCTACCGCGGATTCCATATTGACTTTTGAAAATCTTGTATTGAAGCCAACCTCCGATGCTCAGGGCCTATTGGATAAACTGGAGGATAAAACCATTTATGATATAGCCATTCCAACATTGAGGCTCAAGGGGGTTGATTATTTCTCTGCCTACCGATATAATCACCTGGAAATGGAGGAGCTGTCAATCACCGATTCACAAATTTTTCTGGAAGAGCAAACCAGTGAACAGATCATTCAACCCGGAGAAAGGGGAAATTCGATACTCGAACAACTGATCTCGGTTTTCGACGAAGTCAGCATTGGAAAAATGAGATTTATCAATGCCAACCTGAACCTGAAAACCAATAGTGACTACAACAACAACTACCAACATGTACAGTCCGAAAGGGCAGATATAGTGTTGTATAACTTCCTTCTGGATAGCAGCAATTATCAATTTAACATCCGCAATAAATATTTTGATGATGTAGATATCAACATCAAAGATTATCGTTCCTACCTGCCAGATAGCATTCACACCATCCATTTTGATCTGCTCAAATTAAGTTCCATTGATTCCTCATTGATCTTTAAAAATTTCAACATCTCAAATAATGGCAAGGGAAGCAGTAAAGATATGTTTCTATCCATAGACCTCCCTTTGATCCATTTAAAGGGTTTGAACTACATGGATATTCTTCTCCATAAGCAACTCTTAATCAGAGAAATGCTACTTCAACACCCCAATATCGTTTTTGAAATGAAGCATGATAAGGTCGGGAACCTGGAGTTTACGCCGGACAGTCTTTATACAATGATCATGGGCCAGTTTGAGTTAGTAGGAATCAAAAAATTACAAATTGATCAGGGCATATTTTCAATCAATAAACTGCTCAATTTTGAACAAACTGATCTATTGGTCACGAATATTAATATTCCTAATGATTCTAATTCCTGGTATGATGTACTCAATGAGTTCGAATTGGAATTACATCATATGGTATTAAATGATGAGGCACTAAAGCTCCAGGCCAATCATATCAAATTGGATCGCCTGGCAAGTCGGTTAATTCTGGATGATTTGCATTTAGATTACCTGGACCCCTATGCCTCTGCGTCGGGCGACTTATCAAGCCTTACCATTTCAGGAATAGACCTGAACAGGATTTTCATGGGAGATCCGTTTGCTTTTGATTCTCTTACAATCATCGACCCACGCATCAATATGGTAATATTCAAACCTATGGAAGGCGAATTCATGAGCGATATTTCGCCTGATAAATTTGTGGAGATCGTAAATGGAAAGATTCATGTAAAAACCTATGATAGTACCTCTATTAAACTTGATAAAATATATACGGAGCTGAATCTTGGTACACGTACCAACATACAATTTGCCGATGTAGAACAATTAACAATCACTTTACCAAAAACCTCTAATAGACTTAATATCAGTAATTTAAATATTTCAGATTCACAGAATCTTCTACTGAAGGATGTGAGAATAGAGCAAGTAAAAGATACGCTGCTCCACCAGGTAGAATTAGCCGGTCACATTCCCACCCTGTCGTTTTATGGTATGAACCAAAACAGGTTTTGGCAGGATAATACCATTGAAGGAGACAGCCTTATTATCAAAACGCCAGATCTTGACCTGACGTTAAACAAAATAGGCACATCACTGATTTCAGCTGATTCTTTTGAGGTACAAATTCAAAAAATCATACTCGATAAAGGGCAGTTGAATTATGCTGATGCCAGCCAGCCGGAAATCAAGATGATAAAGGCACCGCAGTTGTCGGTTACCCTGGAAGGATTTCATTATCCACTGCATCCTATGGTAAGCGCAGATCATTTATTCTATTCAGATGATATAACACTAGACATCAAGCACCTTCGACCTGTGATGACCAATGGAGACTCATTAAGCATCGAACAGCTGAGTTTTTCCAAAAATGATGCCTTGATTAACCTGAATACGTTGAGGTTTGCTCAGGCAAATGGTGCTACCTCTGCCCTCTTCCCTAACATCCGGATTATGGGTTTTGATCCCCATGCGTATTTGAATGATCGACGGCTAAAACTGGACAGCCTGAAATTGATCGCTCCAGAAATTATCCATGATCAAAGCGTTTCAGAAAATAATCAACGACTTTCCCAAAATGCTTTACCAGAGACTATTGACATTGATTACATATCTTCTGTCTCAACGGAAATCGAATTCAGAAACCATTTAAAATCGACGAGCTATGCGATGCATAAAGGTCAATTTGAAGTTCGAAAATTCTTTATTGAGGGGACCTTCACCTGGAAGCGTTTTTTTGAATATGCTCAATATGCGGCGATAAGCGGCCATGACCTAATCGTCCCACTGGATGATGGGTATCAATTAAGTGTTGCACATTATGACCTGCATCATCCGACAAAGACATTAAGGCTTGATAATATCAACCTCACCTCCGAATATACACCTTCGGAATATACCAAAACCCTCACTTATCAAAAGGACTGGTTTGACGTAGATGCAGATAACATCACACTCAGTGGCCTTGACTTTCAAAGGTCGCTTGGAAAAAGGGAATTCTATACCGGTAAATTAGCCATTGGAGGATTGAAAGCTTTGATATATCGTGATAAGTCCGTCCCGCTAAATACATCAGTTGTAAAAGAACTTCCCCAGGGTATGTTGCGCAATATTGAACAATGGATTCACATCGACACTCTTCAGGTTAAGGGTGATATTACCCACCAGATCAAACCTGAGAACAGAGAAGAAATCGCAGAAATAACCTTTAATGCCCTGAATGCTTCCCTGTTTCAGGTAACCACAGCTGACCATATGGTCAACGGCCCCATGCGGTTAGTTTCAAATGGTAAACTGGCAGATACGGCTCCGTTCAAGGCTATTGCTGTGTTTGACATGAATGACCCTAAAAACCCATTTTCCTTTTCCGGACAGATTGATCAAATGCCATTGGATGCATTGAATAAACTGCTCCGGCCATTAGCCAATATTAATATCAAGGACGGTTATGCTGAACGAATAGGATTCAGCATGAAAGGCAATAATGATATTGCCACCGGAGAGATGAATTTTCACTACGAAGATCTAAAGATCCAGATTCTTAACCCCGAAACGTATGACATGCAGGGTTTAAACCAGGAGATAAAGACTTTCTTTGCCAATACCTTTGTGATTAAGCAAAACAACCCCACATTCCTCGTTTTAAGGCCTGGTACCATCTTTCAGCGCCGAGATCCTTCACGTGTAATTTTTCACTATTGGGGAGAAGCACTGTTGAGTGGAGCAGTGAGTAGCATCGGCATTAACAAAAGCAGAAAGGATGAAAAAAAGTATGACAAAGAAGTTGAGGCAAACAGTCATTAAAATGACAAAAAGGAGATCTGCAACAAATGTTACAAACCCATGGAGGTGAGCGCCGTAAACTTGTTTAATTAAAATACATAAAAATTATGGCTACTGTAAATCTGACAACCCAACTTTTCAAAGAAAAAGTTTTCGATTATACTAAAGAAAAAGAATGGAACTATACAGGTGAAAAACCTGCAATAATAGATTTTTATGCTGACTGGTGCGGACCCTGCAAAATGGTGGCTCCTATCTTCGAGGAGCTGTCAAATGATTACCCTGATATTCATATCTATAAAGTAGATACTGAAGCTGAGCAGGAACTTGCAGCTGTATTTGGCATTCGAAGCATCCCAAGCATTTTGTTTATTCCCAAAGACAAGCAACCCATGATGCAGTCAGGAGCCCTACCAAAAAATGTGTTGGAGCAGGTCATTAATGAAGAATTGCTACCAAATGGTGAGCTTACGAAAGACTAAATATATCTTTTACTATGAGGATACCAGGTGATTACATTTTCCTGTTAGCCGGAACAATATCCGGCTATTTTTTTATGGCTAAATATAATTGCATGTGACACGTGGCATAGCTAACTGGCTTCTCCTTTTACATTGTAGGTTTAAGACAAGGACACAAAATCGGTTCGATGATAAATACATGTAAAAACAAAAGTAAATAATAGAGCAATCCTAATATCAAGGGAAAATAGATCATCCAACTATACCCATGTTTCACCCTACCTTCATAGGCTATAATCCACCCTATGATGCCGATAGTAAAAAGAAAAAAGGGAAAATAGGCTACCCAAATTCTTATTCCTTCAGGAATAAATGTTACCCCCCATGTAAAAAGAATCACTCCAAGTATAATGGCACTAATAATACAGAGTAGAAATATCTTTTTAATGCGCTGTACCTGACTTTCTGAATTTTTCATAACGCTTTTTGTTTTTCATGTCAAGTTAGGGTGTATAAGCAACCAAATAAAGATGCCCCGTCAACTGTGATCATGATTAAGGTCAGCTCCTAACGATCTGTAACTGAAAAAACTTCTGGGGCTAAATAATTTACTTTATTAAAAGTGGTTAAATAGCTTTCACAGGAACCTGCGTTATTTATTATAACTACTCGAACTGCTATCAAACTCATCTTTTATGATCCAATGCTCCTGTCCTTTGGATGTCACTTTCAGGATGATAGCCGGATCCGAATCCATATATTGTTCTTTTCTGACTACTTCCAATGGCACAGTGACGTCATCGAGTGAAAGTTGTGCATTGTACCATACAGAGGATTTCTGGTGTATCGTGATGACCAGTTTTAGCTTCAGGAGATCATCCAATACGGGTGGTAGCAGCATATCCCGGCCATTGATATGATAGCCAGAAATGACAATTCCTTCCAAAATAAGGGTGTTTTTTGTTTTTACATGTAAATCAAAACTGTATGTGGCAACAACTCCGTGAGGTCCTATCGCTCCCGAAGAAGTTTTGTAACGCGAACTGGCAAACTCAATGCTTTCTGATTGAGCGAAAGCGAGTTCGCAGGAAATGAATACAATTAATGCTAGTCCTATTCTACGCATACCCTATCTCCTGACAAATAAGGTGCCAGACGAGTTTTACTGATCACAGCGGTCGTTTAAACCATATCCCTGTCACCCATTAGCTCAATGAGTAATTAAATGTGGCATTGTTAATGGGTTTGTTTGTAAGGTTGTATAAAAGATAAAATAGACAGACAAAGGGTTTGTTATCGATTAACCATTTTCCATTAAGGTATCTCTTTGGAAAATCCGATAGAACCAGTGACAAATTCGGTTGTGCGAAAAAAAACCTTTATGTATTTTTATTACCATGGATACATCAGTAAAATTTACAAGGTATTATTTCCCCAATGGATTGAGGTGGACGCTTTTAATCCTACTACTACCTCTGACTTTATTTTTACTTTTTGTCAGTTGGTTTATTACCGCAATCATTTGCTTGATCATTCTGGTGATACTTTGGTCCTTCAGATATGTCATTTCCATTGATCATCAAAACAAGCTGATAAAGGATAACTATTATCGATTTTGGATCCCTTTTGGAGAACAATATCCTTATAATGAATTGAATAAGCTTGTTGTCACAAAAGAGCAGCAAAGCTACAAAGCCACTACCCGATCGAGGGACTACTGGGTAAACTATAATGAATATACCCTACATCTGAAGTATGACAACGACAAACAGCTTCAACTATTTACAATGAATGAACATGAACCTTTTAAAATGCAGGTAGGAAAATTTGCTAAAAAATTGAGCCTGGGTGTTGAAACAAACTAGCAGCATATAAATCCAAGTATCCAAAGTAGCCTAGTGTATACTCGAATCTCATCCTTTAAATCATGCCTCTTGACTTAAGTTCCAGGTATTTATTTAAAGTGCTGATAGAAAGATCTTCAGGTCTTGTGTAAATTAACTGAATCCCATACTGACGAAGCGTAGTAATCACCTGTCTTTTTTGATCCGCAAATTTGTTCGCTATGGCATGATTGAAAATTTCCTGAGTAGTTTTGGCAGTCTGCATATAGTATGACTCTAATTCAGAATTTTCAAAAACAACAACTACCAATAAATGAATCTTATTCAACTTACGAAGTACGGGAAGAACACGCTCCAGCGCATAAGTGCTTTCAAAATTTGTGAAAAAAAGTAACAGACTCCTCCCGCTGATGCGCTTCAGGATATTGATGTACAATAATTCATAATTTGCCTCAATTTTAGTTTCAGACTCTCTGTAAAGTCTTTCTAATATTTGATTTAATTGATTTCGCTTATTGTCAGCTTTGATAAATGTTTCCAACTGATCAGAAAAAGTAAGAAGACCTGCTCTATCAGACTTTTTGAGCGCAGTATTCAATATAATCAAACTTGCATTGATGGAGTAATCCAGAAGACTTAAGCCATTGAAGGGCATTTTCATATAACGACTTTTATCTATCACCGCATACACAGGTTGTGCACGCTCGTCTGTATACTTATTGACCATCAGCTCTCCTTGTTTGCTTGTTGCTTTCCAGTTGATGCTTTGGAAATCATCACCTACTGTGTATGGACTCACCTGCTCAAATTCATAGCTATGACCCAGCCTTCTCAACTTTTTGAGCCCATAGGCATTTAGGGAATAGCTGGCGGCCTGTAACTCATATTTTCTCACATCCATTAAGGAAGGATATACAGGAACCTTCCGACCTACATCAAAAATAATTCTTCGTTCCAGAAGTGAGATTCCTGACCGAATAAAGACATTCACATTACCAAAGTCGTATTCTCCTCTGGTTGTAGGTCTTATTGATCTGTTTAGTACTTTTTCTTCATGAGGCATGAGCCTGAAGTCAAGTCGAACGTCTCGTTCCTGAAGTTGAAAAGGTAACTCATTGATCACGCTCACATCCATTGTCAAAGCAGATAGGTTACTAATCCTGATAGCGGTTTCATTATCATTACCCAGGGACAATATCCTTGGTAAGGTGCGCTCGCATGTTATTTTCAAACGGGAATTGAAAATAAGGAGGCCGTCGAATAGTAATGCAACAATAAAAAATACCAGAAGGATTTGAGATATGACGAACAAAAACCCCACCGAGAATGAAATAACAAACAAGGTAGCAATTGCTCCAAGAACGATGAAGAATCGATTATTCAGAAATAAACTTTTAAAGAAATTGATCACCTTGGCACCTCTACACTATTGATAATATTGTCGATGACGTCTTCGATTTCTGTTCCTTCCATTTCTCTCTCTGCACTCAGAATTACGCGATGGTTGAGTATAGGAACCAACACATACTTGATATCTTCTGGAGTGACGAAATCTCTACCGCGCATTGCGGAAATTGCCTTTGACGCCTTCAGGATGGCCAATGATGCACGTGGAGAAGCTCCCAGAAACAACTCTCCAGTATTTCTGGTGATATGTATAATTTCTGCTATGTAATCTATAAGCTCCTCCTTGATGTGGATGCCCTCTATTAGTTTTTTGAATTCCAGGATCTGTTTTGGTTTTATCACTTTCTTTACCTCTTCAACCACTTCTGCCCCAAAATCATTTTTAAACTTTCGAAGGATGAGCTTTTCATTTTCAAGCGAAGGGTAATCCATCTTGATTTTGAATAAAAACCGATCGAGCTGAGCCTCAGGCAACTTATAAGTCCCTTCCTGTTCTATAGGGTTTTGAGTTGCAATCACCATAAATGGAAATTCCATATTATAGGTTTTTCCATCAACTGATATTTGCTTTTCTTCCATTACCTCAAAAAGGGCCGCCTGGGTTTTTGCAGGCGCACGATTTACTTCGTCGATCAGCACTATATTAGAAAAAATAGGTCCGGGTTTAAAACTAAATTCAGACTCCTTTAGATTGAAAATCGAAGTGCCAATGATATCTGTAGGCATCAGGTCAGGTGTGAACTGAACCCTTGAAAAACCTGAATCAACTGTTTTAGAAAGTAATTTGGCAGTTAGAGTTTTTGCTATACCTGGCACACCTTCAAGAAGCACATGACCTCCGGTAAACAAACTCACTAAAAAAAGCTCAACAGCCCTAGATTGACCAATAATCACTTTCCCAACCTCTTGTTTGGTTTGCTCCACCAATTTGTTGAATTCTCCTAACAAAGGATTCTGTGTGATCTCTGATTCCTTGATGTTTTCTTCCATTATTTACAATTTTGATAAAATGTTTCTATGTGCTTGTGATATTCAATGAGATCTTTCTCTGAAATATTTGAAATAAAGTTTAATCGCTTTGCTTCCTTGATAATGAAGCTTATTTCATTGCCGGAAACGCCTGATTTAAGCGCTGCTTTCTTTATAAAATCATCATCCGCTTTATTAGTGGAGATTCCATATTTGGTTCTCAAATACGATAAAAAAAGCTCTTTTTCATGGTTGACAATTTTTAGGTAGGAGCTTTGCTGGAAGTAAAGGCTACCCATGGTTTCTACAAATTCTATGGATGAATTGACTTTTTGTGGTAGTACCGGAACAATGTTCTGCCTTCTTCTGGTATAGATAGCCAGGTATAGTAAGCCCATGATCAATAAAAGATACCATGCCCATCTAAGGCCAGGTTGGCTCAGAATAAACACCAGGGGACTCTTGCTTTCTTCCACTCCGTCTAAAGGAGTTTGGCTAAATTCATCCCAATAAACAGTCTTATTCAAATCGGAAAAGACCATTTCAGCATACCTCAGCTTATCTTCCTCTCTGAGATAAAAATTAGTAAAAAGTATCGGACTTAAATGGATATAAAGAGATCCTTGACCCAACTTTATCTCAAAAAAATTATTGTAGTAATCATTAAAATAACCCAAAGTGCTAATTCTATCATCCTCGTATTCATCGGCATAGTTCCATTCATAGTATTTAGGTTCCCAGTCTTCGATGTAGGTAAATTTAAACCGGGAGCTATCTGTCAGACCCGATCTTTTCATGCTCATCTCTACAACAGAATCAGATACAGTAGAATAAAATGTTACCGGATAACCATTGATCATTTCCAGTAATTCAGAGGGCTCATAATTTGAGATGATGTAGGCATTGTTACCTCGCATGACAAAGTCCAGTATGGTCTCAATATCTTTTTCCGCATAAAACCATTCCTCACCAAGAAAAATATAACTCGAGTTCCTTAGTGTACTATCCAAAAGAGCGTATCTGACAGGGACATCGATTTCGAAAAACCCTGATCCATCGCGGTTTGATTTAGATTGAAGCAATTGATGAATGAGATATGTACCATAGGGTGTTTTTGAAGAAGCCCGCAGATTCTCACTCCAGTCATACCTGTTGTACTTTGGCTTTGTCAGGTAAAAAAAGGCAATAAGTGATACAACGACTATACCTAATGAAAACTGAATGAGCCGTTGTTTTTTCATCTCTTACGACCATTAATCTGCTCCAGAAATTGCCTGTAAACAGCTATTTCCCTGACCATTTTATCTTCAGAAAGCACTTTTTCACCATACCACACCTCATCAAAGGACACTGAAAGACTCCGAAATGAATCTCGTAATGAATGATCCTTCAGTTCATCCAGATATTCCCAATTGGTCTTCTCCTTTTTCCATTTGATCAATCCCACATGATCAAGTGCTTGAATTGCCATTAGAAAATAGATTCTGAGTGCCATGCGATAGTTTTTACCTGAAATAGCCTGTTCCAGCCACTTTTCCAAATCGGTTTGACTTACATTCTCATCCATAAGTTTATCGGCAACATCCTGATCATCAGTAAGTATTTTGGATCGGGATGAAAAGAAATCCCGACCCACCAGAGAATACAGTAGTAAAACGATGAGTATTATGAAAACAACTATAATTATGATCTGAGCAACGGGCCCGAGATGTATTACAGTTGGTTCAGCCTGGCTATTAGCTTCAGAAGGACTATTCTTTTTTCCTTCCTGATATCGTTCACCCTGTGTTTTGGTTTTTTTGACTTCCTTTTGTTCGTACTTCTGGAAATCTACTTCTTCTTTGAGCTTAACCCATTCTTCTCTATCAAACTGGTTTGACTGGGCTACTATGGCCAGGGGAACCAAAAGGAAGGCAAGTAATAACATTTCTTTTGGAGCACTCATTTACCAAACTTTTCAAGACTTGCCATTAACCCCTCTGCCTGCAAAGTCTCTTTGAGTGAAAAATATAGCATCCCATGAGAGATGAGAAATAAAGGAAGAACAACTAATAGACTCAATACCGCAATGCTCGCATTGAGAGAAACCATGATCAAGGTGAGTGATTCATCTTCAACAGGTAAATTCCATTTAATAAACTCCAGGTAAAACAATGGGAAAGGAGAATTCATAAACAGATATGCTAGGGCTGCAATTACCGCAGTGAGAAAATATAACCTTATAAACTTTCCCGAACTGCTCCCTATGAGGTGAACAGATCTCTTCATTGCTCCGGGAAAATTCAAGCCTTCTTCTATTAGAACATAGCTGGCGAAGATGAAAAAGGGAAATAATGCTAAAAATAATAATATGGAAATACCGCCATTCATAAAGAAGGTAGCCTGAGGTATGAAAAACAATACGCATATATTCAATGTCTCAATGAATTTGTTCCTTTTTTCTCCTGGCTGTGTACTAGCTGAATCCTTTTTAACCAGAGTAAGTACTATAACTGCCACGATAGTAAGTGCAAAGGAGTTGATCAAATACAGTTCGGGATATTGCTGATAATCAATAAAACCAGTCATCTTATCAAAATACCATCCGTTAACTGAAAAGTCAAGCGTGTATAGGGAAGAATATATAAGAAACAATACTCCGGGCAAATAAATCAGGGTACCCATAAAACTCAAACCCAACAATTTGCTGGAGTATTTCCTGTAAAATAGAAAAGTGTCCTTCAGAATTTCATTCACACTTTTTATAATCCCCTGATAGCTAATTGAGAAACTGGGTGATGTTTGTAGTTGATCGGTAAGTCCTTCTCCCTGGGGATATTTACTATTAACAACCCTGGGGTACCAAACAAAATAAAATATAATAAATGCAAATGACACAAGGATGAGTACCAACCGAATGATATCAGGTACTTCCGTATATCGCGTAAGAAAAGACTCTATGATCGCTGCAAAAGTCAAAATAGGCAGAATCCCAAGTAAAAGCTTAACACCTCGCTTTGCAGCCAATTGAAAAGACTGTAACCGCGTATAGGTCCCCGGAGCAATCAACCCCATACCCAACACAATTCCTGCGCCTCCTGCAATGACTATGGATGATATTTCCAGTGTGCCATGAAGCCAAATAGTAAGGAAAGAATCCTGAAACAGTCCTCTTTCAATAAAAAAATACTGAAAAGCCCCTACCATAATACCATTTGAAATTAATATAATGATAGACCCGATGGCATATAAAATACCAAGAAGAAAAGTCTTTACCGCAACAAAAAGGTTGTTGTAAGTAATTCCTAAAAACATATCTACCTGATTCATGTCTTTATAGACAGCCATTGGATCTCCCTTTTGTATGTTTTCTGTCGTCATCTCTACATATCGATCTCCAAGAATTACGCTAACAAACTCTGTATCATGCATGGATGATACAACTCCAATCGCACATGCCAGTAAGAAGATAAGTAATGAGGTTAAAAGCTCCCTCCTGCACTGATAGGTGATTAAAGGAAGTTCCACAATCCAAAATTTCTTAAATCCAATGGTAAGGTTTGTTTTCCTGGATCTATAAATGGTATAAAACAGTTGTTGGCATAGGTTATTGAGGTAAACTCTGATGGATCTGTTGTTGTAAAATGTACGAGCATAAGACAAATCATCTGTGATTTCTATAAAAAATGTACTGAGCCTGTCAGGATCCTTATAATCAACATCAAGCAATTTTTCGAATTTCACCCATTTATCCCTATTTTGCTTTACAAACCGTTGTTCTTTCATGGCAACCAAATTAACTTAAAATGCAAAATATCGATATCAATACTACACAAAATGTCGTCATCACTTATGAGGTGGCCAAATGGATTGACAGGGTATTTGCTTTTTTAATTGATGCACTTATTATGGGTGGTGGTTTTATCATCGCCATGATTGGGTCAAGCCTGATTATAGGTAATGCCACTTCCTGGTTTTTTTATTTAATAGCTGCGCCTATATTTCTTTTCTATACACTTGTATGTGAAATACGCATGAATGGACAAACTTTTGGAAAAAGATCTCTTAATCTCCAGGTTGTAAAAGTCAATGGAAAAGAAGCCAAGGTAATGGACTATTTTCTCAGGTGGATATTCAGACTGATTGATATTTATCTTTCTTTAGGAACTATTGCCTCAATATTCATTAGTACGAGCAAAAAAGGACAGCGCCTGGGAGACCTCATCAGTGAAACCTCTGTAATCCGCATAAAACCATCTAAAAGTATGGTATTTCAGGATATTGCCAGCAATTACGAAATCATAGACTATCAGCCGCAATACGCATCAGTGAGGCAATTTTCTGAAAAAGATATGCTGCTAATCCACAATGTATATTTAAGGACTAAAAAGTACCACAACAAAGCACATGACAAAGTGCTTCATGACCTTGTGATACGTATACAACAAAAGATTAATCTTTCTGATCAGGAAATACCTCAGAATAAACTTGAGTTTTTGAGGACCTTAATAAAAGACTATACCATTCTGACGAGATAGTCAGGTCATTCATCATTTATCACATAAATTTTAGGAATGGTGTCATGCCAGCCTGGATTGCCTCCCAGATAACTAAATGCATCAAAGGGTATTAACCGGCATAGTGAGCGTCCCAAAATGTTAACAGAAGTTGGTCTTGATCCATCTTCTTTGACTACCTTGGTTCTCGTTATGAATTTCCCAATTGTTTTACCTGTGAGGCTTTCCATTGCCCATGGATACAGGATTATTAGCCCGTATATTAGCACTAAATATAAGGCACTTGTTGTTACCTCTTCTCCTGTCGTTGATAAAGCTGACGCATAAAGAACAGAAGCAACAAAAGCAATTGCATAATACACGATGGTATCAATTATCAGGTTTGCAAATCTTTTTCCACTTCCTGCCAGGTTTCTTTGGACAAATTCTTTGCCTTCACTTCCTCCTTCGCCAGGCTGATCCAGTATTTGATCTTCGTTCATTCTTTAATCAGTTAGGTATATAATATGCCACCTAATATAAAAGAAGAAAATAATATGTGGAATATTCTCCCTGGAATTTTATGATTTCAGTATTTGTATGGAAATATGACTTTGATAAAATTCCCTATTTAATCTCCCAAACCCTCGAGCCAGCCAATAGCTGATCCAATTTTCCGGAGCCCTTTTCTATCACCGCCTGGTTGTGAAGGTTCTCCAACTGGTCTTCATAGGTGGGTCGTTCTTCCTGGTAAATCACACCAAAAGGTCTTGGGTAAGGTATTTCTCCATTTTTCAGATCATCAAACTGACAGAGAACAGTGGCCTTAAACCGATCTTTTGAATCATGGATCCATAGATCGTCTTTTGTATATTGCTCCAGGGAAACAATTTCCGGTCTAAGGTCATTCAGTCGGATCCCCCATTCTTCATTTTCACCAAACACCAATGGCTCATCCTGAGTCAAAAATAACGTATTTTGCTTCTTAGTAGCTTTTTCAGTAAAGGTGAAAAAAGCCCCGTCATTGAAGACATTACAATTCTGATAGATCTCTACAAATGAAGTGCCCTGATGATCATCAGCGTGTTGTAATACCTCTCTGAGATGTTTGGGGTCCCGGTCCATGCTGCGCGCAATAAATGTTCCCTTGGCACCGAAAGCAAGCTCCATAGGCCTGAAAGGGGTATCAATAACGCCCATTGGCGAAGACCCTGTCCGTCTGCCAAGAGGAGATGTTGGTGAGTATTGCCCTTTGGTCAGCCCATAAATCTCATTGTTGAAAAGCAGCAGGTTTAGATCAAAATTCCGCCTGAGCAGGTGAATAAAATGATTGCCACCAATTGACAGACAGTCTCCATCACCAGTCACCACCCATACTGACAGCTCTTTATTTACGGCCTTGAGCCCACTGGCCAATGCAGGAGCACGACCATGGATACCGTGCATACCATAGGTCTCCATGTAGTAAGGAAACCTGGCAGCACAGCCAATTCCCGAGATAAAGACGATATCCTGGGGATCTCTTCCCGAATCAGCCATGACTTGTTGCACCTGCTTAAGTATAGAGTAATCACCACATCCGGGACACCAGCGGACATCCTGGTCGGTGGCGAAATCTTTGGATTTTAATGCTTCAGTTGCCATATCGATCAACTTAAGATGGAGTCAATTTTTTCTTCTATTTCTTTGGAAGTAAAGGGGATCCCGCGAATCTTGTTCATACCCTCAATCGGAATGAGGTATCTGCCCTGAAGCAGATGCTTCAACTGACCACTGTTCATTTCCGGGATCAGTATTTTATCAAAACTGCTCATCAACTCGAAAAGGTTTTTAGGGAAAGGATTTAAATACCGCAAATGTGCATGTGCGACACCATGCCCTTTTGCCAGTGCCTGTTTTACTGCTGCCTTGATCACGCCATAAGTGGACCCCCACCCGATCACAAGCAAATCCCCGCCTGGCGAACCGCTGTCAAGCTCCTGAGCCGGTATGCTGTCAGCGATTATTTCTACCCTTTGGGCCCTGATCTTCACCATGTTTTCATGATTTACGGGATCGTAGGATACATTACCTGTCTTTTCTTCTTTCTCCAGGCCTCCAATGCGATGTATCAATCCTTCCATCCCAGGGATTGCCCATTTCCTGACTAGCTTTTCATCCCTATCATAGGGTAAATATTTTTTATCTCGCTGACCTGGTTTGGCCATCGGTGGTGTTATGCCGGGCAAATCTTTCGTATCCGGAAATTTCCATGGTTCAGAGCCATTGGCAATATAGCCGTCTGATAATAGCATGACCGGAGTCATGTGTTCAATAGCTATTCGTGAAGCCTCTAAAGCTGCCCAGAAGCAGTCAGACGGGGATCGGGAAGAGATGACGGGGATCGGGGCTTCACCATTTCTGCCATAATAGGCTTGAAAAAGATCAGATTGTTCCGTTTTGGTAGGTAAACCGGTGGAAGGACCCCCTCGCTGTATATTGCAAATTATCAGCGGTAATTCCAGGATCATGGCTAGCCCAATGGCCTCCCCCTTCAAGGCTACCCCCGGACCTGAAGAACCAGTGACGGCCAGCGCTCCACCAAATGATGCACCAATGGCTGAACAAACTGCAGCAATCTCATCTTCCGCCTGAAAGGTCTTAACATTGAAATTTTTGTAGCTCGAAAGGTAGTGGAGCAGCGTAGAGGCGGGGGTAATCGGATAGCTACCGTAGAACAGCTGCAATCCCGACTGCTCCGAAGCAGCTACCAGCCCAAGACTCAATGCCTGATTCCCGTTGACGCTTCGATATTTTCCTGGTGCCAGCCTGGCAGGTTTAACCGTATACCGGGAAGTGAATGTATTGGTCGTCTCCCCATAATTATAACCTGCCGCAAGTACGTTCAGGTTGGCTGTTCGTACTGGCTCATTCTTTTTAAACTTTTGATTGATAAACTCCGTGGGCCCATCGGGTGACCGATCAAACATCCACAAGAGAAAACCAAGCACAAACATGTTTTTGGTTCGGTCAATGTCTTTCTGACCCAGTCCGCTTTCACTCAGGGCTGTTCTGGTCAGCTTGGTCACATCAATGACATATAATTGATATCCACTTAACTCCCCGGATTCGAGCGGATTATTTTCATAGCCAGCCAGCCTGAGGTTTTTGGAATCAAAACCACTGGAATTCGCAATGATAGTTCCACTGTTTTTTAGGGTATGTAGGTTGGTCTTGAGTGCAGCCGCATTCATGGCTACCAATACATCACAGGCATCCCCGGGCGTGAAGATCTCGATACTACCAAACCTGATCTGAAATCCTGATACGCCTGCCAGGCTCCCCTGAGGAGCCCTGATCTCTGCCGGGAAGTTGGGAAAGGTACTCAGATCGTTACCAAAATGCGCATGCGTATCGGTGAACATGTTGCCAGTAAGCTGCATCCCATCACCCGAATCACCAGCAAATAAGACGGTTACATCCTCTTTGATTGTTAATGCCATTGTACCAGGGGTTTGATTAGGTACAATATAATAAATTCAATTGGCCTTTCATTCAAAAAATTGTAATAAGTAGGGACATTGAATGAACTAACCGGGCTTCTTCCCGGTCAATAGTAATTAAACTCAAGGCCGCTAAAAAAAGTGAATCAGTTATTTTGAATAATAATTATTAATTGATTACATTTCTATTGGACT
Organism: Cyclobacteriaceae bacterium; assembly: GCA_965228595.1. Taxonomy (GTDB): domain Bacteria; phylum Bacteroidota; class Bacteroidia; order Cytophagales; family Cyclobacteriaceae; genus UBA7330. The sequence goes on from OZ245828.1 coordinate 5,442,500, forward strand.
TGCGCCCAACCAACAGGACACAAAATGAATACGTCTGGCAATCCCCAAAAAATCAGTGTCAGTCACCAAATGATTGACTGGTTTTATATTCCTCTACAATTCATGATGTCAGTTCATGTTCCTTTTTCAAAATTGAGACCTGAAAAAGTCCTTCAAACAAAAGGACACAAGCAAGACCAATTCAGTATCCTGGAAAATATATAAATCATGAAAAAATCACTTTTAATCTCATTGTGTTTTGGCATTACTATTAGCACACAAGCTCAATACACACTTTCCATTAATCCGGCCGAAGGATACACTCCCCAAATCGGTGTACTTATAAGTATGCTGGATGAACTCAAAGGTCGGGTTACCAGTCAGGTACAACAAATGAATCAGGAAGAGACTGATTATCTCATGGATGATAAAGCAAATCGATTTGGGGCCCTCATCTTACACCTGGCAGCTACGGAGCGATACTATCAACAGAACACCTTTCATGATATCAAGTTGAATGAAGAGGACGAAAGTGAATGGTCGATTGCTTTTGAGTTAGGTGATAAGGCTCGAGAGGTACTAAAAGATAAACCCATCTCCTATTACCTGGAAAAATGGGATGAAGTGCGTAATGAAACAAAAAGAGTCCTCAAGACCAAGGATGACCAATGGCTTCTTCAAACAAAAAACTTCAGCCCGGAGTATCAGTATAATCACTATTGGGCCTGGTACCATGTAATGGAACATCAAGCCAACCACATGGGTCAAATTGCCCTAATGAAGAAACGGTTAAATGAGGAATAAATCCTGGATGATATTCTATTTCATCCCTACCACTTCTAACTTGATATTCCTTGTTGGTGCATTCTTTCCAAAATCATCGATTATCTCCAATACATCCGGATGAATGATCCTGGTTTTGGTAGCATCAATAATTACATGAGAATTCTCAGGCATATCATTCAAAGTATGCAGAATTCTGGCTTTGTTGAGGAAAGAAACTTCTTCTGCAAGTTGAATTTTTACAGGTTTACCTTCTCTGTAATCTGCCGGATTGTAGTGATAGGGAGTTTGAAAGTTGTTCCACAAGATGTAGGTGACACCCACAATCATGCCCAGTCCGATTCCAATAAGTAAATCAGTAAAAACAATCCCAACAATCGTAACCACAAACGGAATAAACTGCTCATGGCCCATTTTGTACATCTGGCGGAAAAGTGATGGTTTCGCCAGTTTATATCCCACCATAAACAATATGGCTGCCAGGCTTGCCAAAGGGATGAGGTTGAGGATATTGGGTATAGCCATTACACATATCAATAACAATACCCCGTGAAAAACTGCAGAGGCTTTCGTTTTGTTACCGGATTGAATATTGGCGCTACTACGCACAATCACCTGTGTGATGGGTAGTCCACCAATCAGACCGGAAATAATATTTCCTATTCCCTGCGCTTTCAGTTCACGATTTGTTGGAGTGATTCTTTTCTGCGGATCCAGTTTATCTGTTGCTTCCACACAAAGCAAAGTTTCCAGACTGGCCACAACTGCGATCGTCAGTGCAGTGATATATATTTGAGTATTCCCCAAACCACTAAAATCAGGTGTGGTAAACTGATTAAAAAATCCCATTACTGATCCTGCTTCGGGAATAGTTACAATCTGACTGCCTAACAACGAAAGGTTTGGAATATTCTTGAAAATCACATTTAAAAGAATACCAACGATTACAGCTACAAGTGGTCCCTGAATAACCTTGAACACACTTACTTTCTTCATGAAAGGTTGTTCCCATAGGATTAATATGGCCATGGAAACCAATGTAATTATGACCGCTCCAGGAGTAATATAATCTAGCATATACCACAATTCACTGAAAGTGGTATGCCCATCTGGCTGAACAAAAGAGAGGTCTCCCTCGAAATCCTTATCGTATCCAAATGCATGAGGGATTTGCTTGAGAATAATGATAATCCCTATACCGGACAGCATCCCCTTGATAACGGAAGATGGAAAATAATAGGCAATAACTCCCCCTTTTAAAAATCCAAATATTAACTGGATGACACCTCCAATTATCACCGCCAATAAAAAGGCTTCATAACCTAAACTTTCAATGGCAGCAAGGACAATAACTGCCAGGCCGGCCGCAGGACCACTTACTCCTACTGCTGACCCACTAATTAAACCGACTATTATTCCACCAACAATTCCAGCAATGATTCCAGAAAACAGTGGTGCCCCTGAGGCAAGGGCTATGCCCAGACATAAGGGAACCGCAACTAAAAAAACCACAATACTTGCTGGAAGATCACTTTTTAGATGTGAGAATAAATGGGGCTTAGTCATGATAACAAAATTTTTAGGTTAATTACTTTGAAACACGATTTGAATGCAAATAAAAATGGCATTATTGTAATATTCAAGTCCTTTAACTTTATAATCGTGCTGAGTACGTTTAGGACCGCTGGGTTTAGCCTTTAATAAAACACCTACCCTTTCTGAATTATCTGAATGGAATATTTGATAAAGCAGCGTCGATGATCAAACTCAGGAACTAGAAGTCCCAGGAAATGGACGAATACAAATAAGGTTTTTCAATTAAAAACCGTGAACTATTACCACGATGTTCATGGAAAATAAGATCCTGGTTGTTGGTGAAACTGGTCTTAAATTTCCCATATTTAATAGAAACGGAATAGGCATTATACTTTGTAGACCAGGAACCTGAAAGCAACAATTGATCAATCGGTATAATATTAATACCAACCGTGGAATTGTAGACCTTTTGATCATGGATTAACACCTCATACCCCAGGTTGAATCGCCGATATTTATAAACCATCCCAGCGCCATAGCTGAACTGATTAACATAAGTTGGACTTTCATCACTTAGATAATTTGATCCGAAAAGCTTGCTGTTTAAGAGGTTCATTACATTGAAACCAAACCTAAATGATCGATGAATAGGTAGATAAACTGACAAATCCATGTCATAATGAGACTGCTCTTCTTCTTTAGTTACGGTTTCATATTCCGTTCTCCTCAGGTTTCCTGAATTATAGACCCTGGTACGTTCTATCATCTGATAGTTGTCAAACTTTTGGGATATCCATTTTCCGGATAATCCTATGGAAAGAAAACTGACTGGCTTCCAGGAAGCAGAAATATATGTGGCATTTTCTCTTAGTCTAAACTGTTCCCTGATGTCTTGATCAATCTCGTCATTGAATAGTGTTCTGGAATCTTTTTGACGTGATCCAAGAAAACCTATTCCCAGGCCAAACCCCGGCTTGATCTTGAAAAATGCCGTGGACTTAAACTGGTTTCTCCAATTGGTTGACGTTGATACATTGGCTCTGTCAGCATGTTCGAATATGGCCGCCGGATTCCAAAAGACAGTCTCAGAAAAATCCCTTGTTGGGGCAAAATTGAATCCACCGGAAGACGAATTTGCAAAGGAGGAATAAAGCAGCAACTCACCATAGGTAATCCTCGCCTCAGAAGTAGACTCAATTGGTAAATAGTCAACTACAATTGAATCAGGTGGTGGGGCAGCTGCGGGAGGAATGGCAAAAAGTATATTTAATAGGGCAGGTGTTGCAGCCCAACCTTCATTTTTCACATCTCTATTCTCCTGAGCAAGTATTTTATTCATCACCGTATCAATGGCCACCACATCAAACTCAAGGTCATCACAGAGATGCTTTATTTTCTTGGTGCCAAAATCGATGAAATAATGATCATCATATTTCAACTGATCTTTGGAAATAAACCGGGTAATATCTTCAGTGCATTCATCACAAGAGGTAATCACCAGTAACCTGACTGTGCGATCATCCAGCACCTTCACATCCAGTCCGGTATTGATAAAATAGAATCCGGCATTTGGGTCTGATGTAGTATATACCGATTGTGTAGGCAGCGCAGTTGGTACCACGATTAGCTTTTCAGCTCCTCTGGTAGATCTGTGAGACGGGTCATTTGAACATTTTATCCTGCCCCGAAATTGGAGTTCCTGAGTAAATCCCTCGGCACAGAGTAATGCAAACAACACGATAAATAGGCATTTCCCACTCATTATAGAAGAGCTAAGACAATTTCTATTTCCTGGGAGGCATTTTGGATCTCCAGGCTTATTTGTTTGTCCTCATATCCCGGGTGCGAGGTCTCCAACTCAATCTTATCACCAATTTGGAAACCCTTATACTCAATGGTGAATTCCCCATTAGAAACAGAACGCGCTGTATATGAGGTGTTTAAAATATGGATCTCCACATCCGAGATTGGATATTCATTGGCCTGCTTGACTTTTCCTCGCAACTTAAATGTACCCAGTTTCTGTACCAGGATCTCTACTTTTTCAGCATTTGATCTTAATTGGAGGTTTCTCGTCAGCTTGCTATACCCTGGTATGTTAACTTCAATTTCTACCTGTGAGCCATAAGAATCATCTATTTTAAACTGTGTCCATCCATCAGCCTGAAAGTGCTCAATATTCTTTGACTCAATGCCATTGACCACTATCACTCCGGAGTTTAGCACATTCCCCCGGTTATCTTTAACCGAAACATCAAGAACCCGAAATGAATTTCCATCTTTAGGCAGGTAAAATCCCCCGGCTACTGTTAAAACGATCGCCACTACTGGTCCTGCAAGGTTGGTAGTATACCCATGCGACTGCCCTTGCAAGGTGGCATATGAATTCATTGCTCCAAAGAGGAATGCCCCAACCGAAAGACCAAATAGAATGAGCAACAAGTAAAAAATTCTATCAGACAGTTGTTGCTCACTGGAATTGATATATAAGACGTACATGACCGTAGACCCGATGGCTATTATCAACCCTATCAAGGTTACAATCAGGTAGGTTTTGGCTTTAAGTGGCTGTCTTATCGGGGAATTCAAGGCAGATAAGTTATTGGGTTCTCCTATTCCAACAATGAAAATAGGACTATTCGATTAAATGTGCAATTTGTTCGAATTTCAAATATGAATATACATTAAGATGGAGAGATACTTTTAATTATGAACATGGAACTTACATCTCATCATTCCAATATTGTGTATGAAAGACTCCAGAAACTTCAGTTTTGAAGACATTCAGTATTTTCGTTTCTGGTACAGCCCCATTGGGAAACCAACTTACGACACCCATATCGTAGATGGCCTGCTGATAGAACGAGGCAGACTAAGATGAGGAAGTAAATCCTACATCTGACTTCAGAATTAGTTGTCAATCAGCGCTTTATTGCATATCACGCCTTTATCTTATCCTTAGGCAGACTCTTTTTGGATATGCTTTGTTCGATGTATTCGATGATCTTCCCTGCAATATCCACACCAGTAGCTTTCTCTATTCCTTCAAGACCGGGCGACGAATTCACTTCCAGTACCATTGGGCCTCGCTGAGACTGCAGCATATCTACACCTGCAATGGCGAGCCCCATGCTTTTAGCTGCATTCAACGCGGTGGAACGTTCAGCGGGAGACAACTTGATAATATTCGCCTCACCTCCCCTATGCAGGTTGGACCTGAACTCTCCTTCTTTTCCCTGCCGTTTCATAGCACCAACTACTTTGCCATTCACAATAAATGCACGAATGTCTGCACCACCCGCTTCTTTGATGAATTCCTGAAGGATCACCCTTGTTTTGAGGCTTTCAAACGCTTCAATGACTGATTTAGCAGCCTTCTCTGTCTCTGCAAGCATGACACCAAGACCCTGGGTACCTTCCAGCAATTTGATCACTACCGGGGCTTCACCTATATGTTTCATCAGCTTGTTGTCTTCCTTGCTGAAATTTGTAAAAGCTGTTTTCGGCATCCTGATACCGGACCTGGACAGTATCTGTAGGGACCTTAGTTTATCTCTGGATCTGGTGATGGCCAAAGAATCTACCGCTGAAAAAACCTTCATCATTTCAAATTGTCGGACTACAGCCGTTCCGTAAAAAGTCACGGATGCTCCAATCCTGGGAATTACAGCATCAATATTGGTGAGTTTTTCCCCTTTATAGTATATCGTAGGGCCTTTATCGTCCATCACAATATCACAATTCAGGTGATCGATTACCAGACCTTCATGGCCCCTTTGCTTGATGGCTTCGATCAATCTTTTTGTAGAATATAGTTTTGGATTTCTGGAAAGTACGGCAATTTTCATGGTGGCTACATTTTTAATAAATTTAGTCCAATACCGCCGGATAAAGTAGTTAAGAGGTGATTATATTAAAATGGATCAGAGGGTTCCGCTTGCCTATCATGAAATTGAGTAAATAAGTTCAAAAGGTTGATTGAATGGGTTCTCCTTATTGCCTGGGTTCAATTACAAAACTGTATCAATCAGCCCTTTGGAGAGCGGAACTATCAATGATCGATCAATAAAAAATCCTGGTGAAATCACTATCCCACAATCCTACCATCTTCCATGGTGATAACCCGATCTGTACGTTTGGCAAAATCTTCATCATGTGTCACCACCAATAAGGATAGCTGTGCTTCATGACTCAGATCGCATAAAATACGAAATACGTTATCAGAGTTTTTACTGTCAAGATTTCCCGTTGGTTCATCAGCCATAATAATATCCGGGTCATTGATAAGGGCTCGCGCAATGGATACGCGTTGTTTTTGTCCACCGGAAACTCGTGAAGCTAATTTATGTGCTTGCTCGGAAATATCTAACAGCCGAAGCTTTTCCATGGCATCGGATTCTATTTCATCTTTCGACTTAACACCCAGTTTGAGTGCAGGAAGCATAACATTCTGTAGGACGCTGAACTCAGGGAGTAGGTAATGAAATTGGAAGATAAAACCTATATGTTGGTTTCTGATTCGTGCCAGTTCAATCCCGGATTGTCCCCTGAGAAGTTGACCCTTCAGGTACAAATCCCCTTCATAGTCCGTATCCATGGTAGATAATATGTATAAAAGAGTTGATTTACCACAGCCTGACTTCCCCATTATGGATACAAACTCGCCAAGTTCAATTTCCAATGAAATATCTTTCAATACATGAAACAAGACAGGATCTCTGAAATATTTGTTAAGCTTTTCCGCCTCAAGAGTAAGTTCCTTAGGTCTACTCATTATTGTCCTCGTATTATTTCTACCGGATCAATATTTTCAGCACGTCTGGCGGGTAAATAACCAGCCAGAAAAGTGGATATTAACGCAAAAACAATACCTATTATGTAATAGATAGGGTTCCAATCCACAGGAAAGGTCTTGATCGTGGGAAGTGCCTCAGTTTCAAATGGAGTATGATCAATGAGTGTGGAGATAGCATACCCAAATACAAGTCCCAGTATCCCACCAACCAGTCCTATAAGCAATGCTTGAAATATGAAAATGTACTTTACATCACGCCCCGAAAACCCTGTGGCTTTCAGAATGGCGATATCATTCATTTTCTCATAAATTAGCATGTTCAGGATGTTGTAAATCCCAAAACCGGCTACGATCAAAAGGGTGATTGACACTGCATATGTGATGATGTTTCGAACCGAAGTCCCGGTTTCAAATTGAGCATTTGCTTCATTGATATCAATAGCTGCTAAGTCGAATGCCCGTTCAATCTCCTGTGCCATTTGAACAGATTCATCAATGTCATGTAATTTGATGTTGATATCGGTAATGTAGCTTTCCCCTTCTCCTAATATCTGTTGTGCGGTACTTAAATTCACATAGCTTTGCAGGTTGTCTACTTCGGCCAGACCACTTTGGTAGAACCCAACAATTTTGAGCTGAAAAAGATCCCCATTGCCAGAAATGACCTGAATGTTATCTCCCATTTTGAGCGATAGCTTGTCTGCAACACCAGCACCTACCAGAATTCCATTCGGGGTACGTTTTAATGATTTGGCATTACCTTCAAAAAGATAATCTTCCAACAAAAATAACCGTGCTTCTTCCATAATATCAACACCATTGAGCAATCCATTAATTTGCAGTGATCCTGCTGTATAGAAGGTTTGGGCACGGACCAGTGGTGTCACCCCTTTTACCCGTGAATCAGCTTTTAAATGGCTCATCAACGGTAATGCATTATGAATCCGCTCCTGAACAAGCTTTGGCTTAATAGAATGTATAATCTTCAAATGGTCATCAGCTTCAATCAAATAATCGATGGGTTGTTTTATGCTCGGCTCAATCTCGTTGTATACATGCACATGCGGAGTCCTGTTTAACACCAACCCGTCAAGCAGGTTATTCAAACCTGTCATGAAGCTGACAAGGATAATGAATGCTCCAATGCCAAAAGTAACGCCAAGGGCTGCAATCCCTGATTGCTTGAATCTAGCAAGCAGGTGAGTTTTCGATATCGATAGCAGAATTCGCCAGTTCATCATTCTGGTAAGAATAGTTGTGTTGTCGAATCCAGCCCGGAAACAATCTCTACATACTCCATATTCATCAAGCCCACCTCCACATCGATCATTTCATCACTCGTTTTAACCTGATTGCCTGGTGTTAAATAACTTCTGGGAATCACCAGTATATTTTGTTTTTGATTGATGATGATATTCCCCTCTCCAGATAACCCTGAATATAAATGGTCGGGAGGGTTTGTGAATTTGGCTTCTACCGTAAATGTTTGTGTGCGTGTATCTTTCTGTGGCAAGATACGGGAGATCCTGGCTTCGAATACCCGACCCTCGAAGGCATCCATACCGATGATCACTCGCTGATCAAGTCTAATTTTGGTAATGTCTACCTCATCCACAAGCAGATGGATGGTAAAAGAATCACTTTTGCCGATGGTGGCAATGGGCTCCTGCGGACTGACCAGCTCACCAGCTTCTTTAGAAATAGCATAAACCTTCCCACTCATTCTGCTTTTTACTGCAAAGTCTTCCTTCCCTAGTAGGGCATTTTGATAGTTATTTTGTGCTGTATTCAGTGCTGTACCTAATTCAACTTTTGTTCTGTTGTATTCTTTTTGAAGGGACTGGAGGACTTCTGTGGAACGTTCAAAGTTCATTTTACGGATTTCGTATTCTCGCCGTGTACCAATATCCTGTGCATGTAATCTGTGCTGCCGCAAGTAATCCAGGGAATCCTGTTCCCACGTCAATCTTGCAGTTTCTATTTTGTTTTCAAGCGTTTTAAGTATGGAAGAAGATCCGAAAAGATTCTCCCGGGCCAGCTGGAGTGCCAATCTTGCATTTTCAGTATTCAGGTGTGGACTTTCATTGCTTATCTGTACCAGCACCTGCCCTTCCCTCACCATATCGCCTTCCTGTACATATCGCTCTATGAGTATACCACTAACCGTCGTGTGTACCTTGTATAGGCTGTCGGGAGTAATGGTTACAGAAGCATAGACTGATTCCGTGATGTCACGTACTGTGGGAGTAATTGTATCCGAGGATGAATTGCATCCGGTAACAAAAAAGATAACCAGGACAGATACAATGGATTTGAACAAATAAAACTCCGTCATTTTTACCATGGAGCTAAGTTCAATAATTTGCTGTTTACAAGTGTCTTGATCAACTCAAAAAGGAATATGATTTATGTCAGCTTCTGTGACATTTTGTGTGATTACGCTGCATGTGGAGTTTGGTCCTTATCATTCCATTTTTATACAACCGGATAATACATTATCAATAGACACCTCGATAGGTATCAAAGCGCAGAGTGATTCTTTATTTATGGAGATATACGTGTCAACAGTTGATTTAATAATCCACTTCAAACAATATCAATAATAATATTGTGCCGTAAAGGATGTATCTTTATCTACACTTAACCTAAAAATAATGAAAGCTAAAAACAGTATTATTGCCACACTTGTTGGCACCGTTTCCCTCTTTTTACTGGGTTGGATTTTCTATGGTATGCTTTTGATGGATTTCAATATGCAAAATGCAGGTTCTGCCACAGGTGTTATGCGGGAGGAGTCTGAGATGGTATGGTGGGCCCTTATCCTTGGCAATGTTTTCCAGGCGTACTTCCTCGTATACATCTTTGAAAGATGGGGAAATATGACCTCATTTGTTGAGGGTCTCAAAGGCGGCGCTGTAATCGGTTTCCTTCTGGGTCTTGGATTTAACCTGGTGATGTATGCTACCAGTAACATGATGAACCTGACTGCAGCTTTGGTTGACCCTTTCGTCAGCATGGCCATGATGGGAATCACTGGTGGTCTCATAGGCGCTATTTTAGGCAAAAAATAACCAGCCATCACTGATAACAAATTTATATTGCATAAAAAGGTGGACCTACCATTGTAAGTCCACCTTTTTTAAATATGATTATTGCTATGTGCGCTTAGTCGATTAGCTCAACACTCACAGCATTTAAGCCTTTTTTCCATGTCCGGTTTCAAATTGTATTATTATCATTTTCATTGATTTCATGAATATTAGAATCAAATAGGACGATCAGACAACACACTAAAAAATGTAACTCTATATTTACAGCATGGTAGGTCCTTCATTGATTGATGAGTTCATATTCTGGAGTATTTTTCTTTTGCTCAACTTTGCTCACTACCTCATTAATTACCTGTTCTACTTTGAAAAAAGCTCTTTCCTACCCTACTTGTCAGACATAAGAAAGAGTTCCAAACTCAGGGTCGTCAGCAGTACCAATATGGATTTTTTCCGATACACTGTGGAATTTTCAATTCTTGTTCTCTTTTCCAGGATTTTCCCATTGGGTCAGGTTTCTGTTTGGATAGCCGCACTTTTTTTACTGCTTTGGATCTTCAACCAATATCAGTTTATCATCAGGAGGATTTATGAAACAGAACCCATCCTTTTTAATGATTTAAAGCTCCTAAAAAATGGACTGGCCATTGTTTGGCAAGAATCCCGATGGAAAATATTAGGTATTCTGTGTGTATTCGTCGTATCATTTTTTGTGCTGGAAAAAGGTTTTGAGTGGTATCTGACAAAAAATCAACAAATAGGAATTTCCACAAGCTTTTGGGTCATCTCGATGCTTTGGTTAATGCCTGTCATATATACCCTCTTTAGAGTCAAGGGCTTCTATGTAAAATACCCCAATGATATATACCTTAGAAATCATTTTACGGTAGTTGAGTTGTTGGAAAATATTAAGAGAAGTTTTCAACATTACCGAATCTCAAGGATGAAGATCGGGCATCTATATCGGGAGAAACGCAAGCCAATTGCGATAAAGTTGAAAGGCTCAGCGCCTAATATCCATTTCCTGTTCATTGAATCTTATGGATCATACTATTACAAGGAGCCTTCTATTCAACATTCCGCTTATAATGAGTGGGATCTCTTTCAGAAGACTATCTCGAAGGCAGGTTTCTCCAGTGTATCCAATTTTAGCAAATCCACCACTACCGGGGGCCAATCCTGGTTAACCTACTCCTCTGTACTGTTCGGATATCGCCTGGATAATAATACGCTATTTGAAAATCTCCTCTTTGATAAAGACTTTCGAAGTAGTAATAGCCTTTTGCAGCTACTCAAGAATTGTGGTTATTACAATTACAACCTGAATCCAATTAATCCAATCAATGGCATCAATGTGCCTTATGATGCCATGCGTGAATTCTATTCAATCGACCGATGGTTACTCAGTAAGGACATCCAATACACCGGAGATCAATATGGTTTTGGTGCCTGTGCCCCCGACCAGTATAGTATGAATTTTACCATGGACCTGATGCGAAAGGAAGCCAGAGAGCCCTATAGTTTTTTTTATTTGACAAAAAATTCTCATTCACCTTATATCCCCCCTGTACTGGTAGATGATTGGAAAAGTCTCAACCATAGCAATGGCAACACACATATTCATAAGGGTTTTCTCAAATATCCGGAAACAGATGATTATAAAAAAGCCATTCAGTATCAGCTACACAATTTAAGTCGTTTTATTTCAGACCACGGAAGGGATAATGACCTATTTATTGTTATCGGTGATCATCAGCCACCCATTCTAAGTGACCCCAAACAACACGGCCTTGAAACACCTGTTCATGTGATCAGTAGAGATGGGCATTTTCTCAATCATTTTAAGGACTATGGATTTAACCTTGATATATCAGCAGTCAATTCATTTATAAGACATGAAGGGTTCTATTCCCTTTTTCTACAGGCTTTTGCAAATGCTTATGCCTATTCAGCGGAAAATATTCCAGAATATGAACCAGAAGGAATTAAGCTCTGATCACTTTTATCTCCAGTGGATATTAGGTCACTCGCTGCTCAATATTATTGCAGCACTCCTAGTTGTTTGGATGAATGATCACAGGCCATTGCTACTATTCAACATTGTCTCCTTTGGATTCTACCTATCTTATATACGTCGTTTTCTAATTGGCTATCCATTACTTATTGGCTATGCTAACTGGATTACAATCATTAGACTGTTGCTCCTATTTGTCCTTGGTTTTTCAATAAACAATATTTCAAATATCAGTGCTTTTATTGGGTTTGGCCTGGTAATCATTATCGATGGGCTGGATGGGTTTATTGCACGAAAATTCAATCAACAGTCTGAATATGGTGGCAGACTGGATATGGAATGTGACGCACTATTGGTACTCTTCCTCTCTTTGGTTCATATTAATCGTGAATCGATTCCTTTTTGGATCTTATTACCGGGAGGGATGCGATTTCTCTTTGGTATATTATCCTATTTCGTACGATCTACCCGTGAATTCACTTCTCACATGTTTCGAGCTTCAGTAGCCGTATTCTTTTTTATTAGTCTTCTTTTGGTATTTATTCTCCCCGTTTTTTGGGCAACACTGATCGTAAGTATTTCAGGATCATTTATCATGCTCTCTTTTGGGCTATCTATTTATGCAATAATTTACAATCAGATCAAGAAACGATTTTTCCACAACCCAAAATGATCAGGAATTTACTACACTCCAAATATTTCAAAGCTTCTTTTGTTTATGTAGTAATAAGTGTTCTCCCATCAGCCATTAATTTCCTGTTGCTACCACTTTATTTACAGCATATTTCGGTGGAGGACTACGGATATCTTATCATGATCAATTTCTATGGAATGACATATAATGTCTTCGCATGTCTTCAAATCAATATTGCTGCCAGTACCCAATACTTTAATCATGATATTGATCGAAATGTGTTTAGAGTGAGTATCATGATCACTACGATAATGGGGGTAGTCGTTTCATTCCTGCTCTTTGCTGTGACCGGTGATCTGTTTTTCTCTTTGTATAAAAATAGCATCTCCTTTTATCCTCTCGGACTTGTCGTGATAACTTCCATTGCATTATCACAGTTGCAATCAATTATTTTCCTGTTCCTGAAAAATGAATATCGGGTTCGTGAACTTGGGATCTACACTTTGGCTTCCGTGGTTATCAATGTTACGAGTCAAATAATATTTGTTGTGTATTTAGATATGGGAATAAACGGGATCGTTTATGGTGGATTAATTCCCAGACTTATCATCGTCCCATCTCTCATGTTCATTTATTCAAACTGGGTCATCGGTAAAGATATTACCATGCTTTTCTCAAAGAAAGTTCGGGTCTATGCCTGGAATGCTTTAAAGCTCAGCTTACCTTTTCTACCTACTGTTTTACTCCACAGGTTGCAAACCTTCGGAGATCGGTTTGTATTGGAACGTTTTGTATCCCTCGAAAAAGTAGGACAATATGCTGTTTTGATCACATTGCTTGGAATACCAAATTTAGTAGTTCATTCGATTCTTACTGCGATAAGACCTAAGATCCTAGCACTTTTGGAAGATAAGTCCATGGATTCGGTCAGGTTGCTTGAATTTGCTTACCTGGGTGTCATTTCTATCATTTTTCTATTTACTCTGCTATTGGGGGCCAATCTCCAATGGTTCACAGACAATCCAAAATATCTCGAAGTCAGAAATTACCTTTTTGTGGGGATCCTGGCAGCAATCCCTGGTACTATGTTACACTTTAGTCATTTGACTTTGATGCATGCCTCAAAAACAGGCTGGATTTCAAAATTTAGTTTACTCTCATTCCTGGTTCAACTTGCTCTGCTGATTTCCTTAACCCCAACCTTAGGCCTATGGGGTGCACTGATCGCGATGGCTGTAGCTGGTCTGGTCAACTATGGGTTAAACTTTAAAGCGAGTAATCAAGTGAGTGGTATGAAAATGGAAACTCAAACATTAAGCCCAATACTTACTTTATTCATCACTATTAGTCTGGGTATAGCCCTGACATGGTTAAGTGGTAACATTTTGTTTAGCTCCATGGCTATTTTTATTCTTGGTATCTTACTCATATTTGTCATTTTTCGAAAGAAAATTGCTCCATTATCTGATTTGTTAATGGATGAATTCAAATAAAGAATAGCTAGAATGAGCATTGCATTGCTACTGCCTTATTATAGTAAATTACCTATCTAAGCTAATGTTCCTAAAGGCTATGAGGTCTTATGATTTTGAATTCTCTAAATTAATATGATAAGTCACAGAGTATATCTCCATACTGTTCTTCAAAGATCTGTTTGACACGAGGAGTAAAATGTTCCTTCCATTGACCCGGGCGCGGATCACGGATATGGTACTGCAGCTTCTTTTTTTTCAAGGAATAATTAGCTGCCAGGTAAATCCCTAGTTTTTTCTCAAGTTTTGTGACCTGATAAAAGTCAAACAGCTGACCAAAAACTTTCGACTCATTACCGAGCATATCTTCATATCGAAAGATCTTAATCCTGTCATCGACCTCAGGCCATTCCCGCAAAGATTCAAAGTGAAATTTCCTGAATTCCATCTCGGCCAACAAACCTTCCTCTTTTGAGAGTTGATTCAGGTATTCTGTATAAGAAATGCCTTTAGGCATGTTTTCAGGTATTTTTCCATTAATAGGTTGCCAGTATTTTGCAGTGGGTGACTTAAACCTAAACCAGGGCTCCGCTCCTCTCAGGTGATAGAAATACCCTGAAACCAACAGGTCTCTGGGGTCTCGCACGAATCTGCTAATTCTGTAATCCATTCCATCAGGAAAAAGATCAGGGTTGATAGCAAAACCATTTGTAGAAACCAGACGGTACCTTAGCACATCATTATAGAACTGCCCTTCTATACTCTCCAGATGAATGTACCTGGGTTTCAATAACCTGGTGGGATTATATATTTTTTGCATGACCTTGATGTAATAGGTCGTTAAACACTTGTGAAAAGAAGAATGAGCCCTGATCATTTTTCTACCTTGGTACCGGATTGATTTTAATGATCCATGTGAAATATCCAACTTTCTTCTTTCGGTATAATAACTCAAGAATCACAGCGCCTAAATAGGTGGTTAGATTTCTATATAAAATACTTGTACGAGGTAAAATAGGCCGCATAATCCGCACAAACTGAGTGATTGTAAAAATCAACCATGCTGGCTTCGAATGAATGTACTTTGAGTGATTTACCAATTCGTACTGTACCTGATTAGTATTTTCAAGAAATGTCTTCATTTGCCTTACCGTAATAAAACCCGGAGCATTCCAGTATTGCTTATGGCCATCAATCATGGAGTCAGAATACTCATTCAGAAGAAAATCATCCACAACCACCATTATACCATCGGGAGTTAACTGATCTACCAGACGATCTATTATAGCTATTGGGTTATGGGTGTGTTTGAGTGATTCAATAGCCAGGATCAGATCAAATTTACCTAAATCATCAGTATTCATGGAAAGATCCCGTTGATGAAAATCCAATGACTTGGCTCCAAGTTTTTTAGCGATACTTTTGGCAAAAAGTATTTCTTCCTTACTTAGAGACAGTCCGATGCCCTGGATTTGATAGGCTTCATATAATCTAAAGAGGGCATGACCCGTTCCACACCCTGCATCAAATACAGTCATCCCATGAGTGAGTGGTAAGTGATTAAACAACCATGTAAGTAGCGATGAGTCCTCTATTAATATCCTTTTGTGAATGGGATAATGGGACGCGTTTTTGTTTTTGGATGATTCAAAGAAAAAAAGGGAGTCATAGAGTTCTCCTAAAGAAACATTAAGTTTTTCCCTGGGGATCATAATTATGACTTTTTCAAAATGAAAATAAACTCGTACGACCAGCTCACAGGAAACAAGAATCTCAATGGACGGGAAGTGTCAATTTTTGTAAAAGGCCATAAAATTGACAAAGTCTTATAATATGGCCAATGATCTCTGGTGATTCGATCAATCGTTAATCCACAGGACTCAAATAATGAAATCCATTCCTGAATATTCAACGCATCCTGATGCCCTTTTTTGTTGTCCAACCCAAAAGGCCTTAAAAAAAACCGCCAAATGAAATGTTCGGAATTTCGTACCATAAAACAAAACCTTGCAGATGTCTTAGCGACGCGAAGCTGTTCCCGGATCACCTTTTCTCTATTGAACATACGCTCCAAAGACCCGAGACAGGTAATATAATCGAATGTATTATCCGGGAATGGTAATTTCTCAGCATTAGCGACTTTAATGGTAGCCTCTGGACAATATTTTTTCGCTCTCGTAACTGCCTCGTCAGAAATATCAATACCATAACATTGTAATCCTCTGTCAGCCATTGTCTTCAGCATGAGTCCCAGGCCACAGGCAATATCAAGGTGTTTTTTTCCTGGCTTTACCTCTAGCAAAGAGGTGAAAATCTCATAGGCAGGTTGAGCTCTTAAATAGGAAAAACCCTTTGTTCGGTAGATCTTATCAAACCACTCCTTGACTTGTTGTTGTTTATGGTTTATTTCCATAAGTACCTGGGAGTTTTAACCATATATGATCGGTATTTAATGCCATATTGCTTCTCCAGCAACTTTTCTTCCTGCCTGATCTTATCATCCATGTTCCATAAATAAAAAGGGACTCCGATCCATAGAGGCCACTCCCCCACTGCCAGGATCACTCCAAATAATGTAAAATGCATACCCATAGCAATTGGATGTCGGGTTATACTAAATATTGAATTTGTCACAAGATCAGATCTTTTATTTCTCAGCATATAAGAGCCAAACAGTGAGAATATTCTCCCCACCAAGGCAAGACCAATTCCTGCTATGACCATAATTCCAGTCTGTTCAAGCATTGGATATTTAAGAATAGCGATGGCAAGTGGAGCCATAAAGATCACCAGGCTTATCAGGTGTCGGACCAGTAAACCTATTGACTGAATACTGGATGTGTTGCCTGTTTGTAATAAAGAACGAGTAGATGTCTCGCTGGGAATTGGCCATATCCATAAATCCAGGATAAAGCTCAAATAGATACCTATCACGATTGGACTAAGCAACATCTTTCAGAAGATTTTTATATGCTTCACTGGTCGATGCCCATGCATATTGTTGCACCGTTCCGGGATCAGCTTTCATAGGTGATTTGATCAAATTTTCCAACTCACCCAACATCAACTCAAGATTATAAGCATGAATGAGTCTGCCATTATTTGGATTGATGAGTTCTCTTGCTCCTCCACAATCAAATGCCAGTACTGGTACCTGATGAAAGATGGCTTCACAAATCACCAACCCAAAACTCTCCGTAAAGGAAGTATGGAGTAGCAAATCATAAGATTCATAAGGTACCTCTTTTACAAATCCTTTGAGCGTAACAAACTGAAATTCAGTAAGCCTTCGCGCAATGGCTGAATCAATTATATGACCGTATATTTCAATGCTGAGCTCCATCGAAGGATCAACCATTTCAAAGAGTTTTACCGCCAGTTTATATTTTCTTGAGTCAATATTTCCAACCATAAGAACACGGCCAGTACCATCAGCCTCTCTAACTGAGGAATGTCCAAATTTCCGGTAAAATCCATTGGGTATCACTGAGACCGAAGATGAATACTGTTTTAAATAATTTTTCTTAAACTGGGAGACCGTTACCACACGTAGCGCCTTTCGAAAAATATACTGATAGACAGTTGAATAAAACTGACTTTGGAACCAGTGATTAAGATCAAGCTTTCCGAGTTCAGGCCAATTGTCATGGTATGTAAACACAAAGCGAACATTTGCCAGTGCTAATAAAACGGAATTATAAAAATCGCCGTAAAACAGGTGTTGGTTCGGATCAAACTGCCTGATTGCCCGATACATTTGCAAAAAAGAAGATGTCTTTCGGAATTCAATATTACTGATGGAATGCTCACCCAATTGGGTCCCGATAACAATGATCTTTTCAAATTGATCTTGTATTCTATGAAATATTTCACATGTTGAAGTAGCACCTCCTGAAAAGTTAGTCCCAAATTTGGTGGTCAATATAATAATGGTCGGTTTCATCAGTCCTCATAGCTTGCTGAGGCAACATGAGATTCAAAAAGCTCCACCTTTAGCTGAAGATCTTCCTTTAGCTTGTTCTTGATTTGACTGTGTATGTACTTTGCAAGAAATTCTGTGGTAGTGAGTACCCCATTAAATTGTGGTAATTCATCCAGGTTTTGATAAGCTAATTCTTCCAATACACCTCTCGTCATTGCTGTCGCTTCTCCTATATCAATCACCACATTCTTCGTATTTAATACGCTGGCAATAAACGAAACCTCAACAATATATGTAGCTCCATGCATATGCTGAGCAGGACCAAAATACGAATCGGGCAACGAATGAGCGATCATGATATGGTCCTTAACTTTCACACTAAACTTACCCATCTTTTTAATATTTAATGATTGTACTAAAATTATTTACCTCTTCGTTTCGGAGCTGTTGGAAAAACTGAGGGGTGGTTGAATAAGGAATTACCGCATCAATATGACTCCTTAAATCAATTTCTTCCAGCAGTCTAAAAACCAATTCCTTTCGTTTTTTAAAATTCCATGAAGGCTGTTTTTTTAGGGGTATTCTGCTCACCTGAGATGAAATGAGTCTTTTTCTTCCATAATGAAAATCAGACCCTAATTTTAACGTCACACTTTTCTCACCGTACCAACTCATTTCAATTAATTTCCCATCAGGGACAAGTCGCTGAAATGCTTTCTGAATCATTTGTTCTTCAGATGTTGAGTTGAAAATGATATCAAAAGATTCCCTGGATTGATCACCTGCTGCAACAGGATGTCCGTGTTGTTTCGCAAGCTGTCTACGCTTATCGTTTTTTTCGATTATTTCATAAACTACTCCAGGAAACCGATGGATAATCGAGGCTAATAGTGACCCTATCACCCCGTAGCCCATAATCTGAATATGATCACCTATTTCGATTTCGCTATCCCATATGGCATTAACTGCTGTTTCCATATTACTGGCAAATGTGGCTATCCGCGGATCCATAGATTCAGGAACCGGACAAACATCGTCTGACTTAACATAAAATAAATCTGTGTGGGGATGCATCACATGGACTCTTTGACCTAAAAACCCGGCCTCGCCTTCGATCACTTCACCCACCATAGAATAGCCGTAAGTAAACGTCTTACCAAGGGTTCCTTTCATATAGGGAACAGTCATCTTACCAGCCAGTTTTTTTGTGAATTTTGAAGTGATAATGGTCTTCTCAGTGCCATGGCTAACCATTGAGTAAAGTGCTTTAATTAGGAGTCCTGATGAATTAACAGGGCCTGATGAATCTTCTTCTAACCAACTTTCATTGAGGTTATGCCAAAGTACTTTTGCTGTCATCGCTTAAGATTTCCAATAAACATTATCTCATCTCCCATAGGCACAAATTTCTTTGAAGAAAAAGTTATTGCATCCTGGATTTTCTCAATACCAGAAAAACTGAAAGAACTTACTCCTGATCCAATGATTTTAGTAGAAAAATGCAGCTGAATTTGATCGAGTGCTTTTTGGGTTAAGAAACTTGATGTTGTTTGAGCTCCCCCTTCAATGTAAACTGAGTGGATACCTCGATCTGCCAGCTTTGATAACAATAAATCCAGATCATATTCGGGTTCCTTGCTTAAATGGACTTTAGTGAATTCCCCGTTGACCAAACGATCATTGCAAAAAATTAGTGTTGAGGGTTCAATAGCATGAAATTCTGTTGACTTTAATTCACGATTGCCAATGATTACTCTTATTGGATGAGGACCTGATACCTTTCGAACGTTTAGTCTTGGGTTGTCACGTTGAACTGTTCCTGCTCCAACCAATATGGCATCACACAAAGCTCTCATGCGATGTGCATGTTCAAGATTGTCCTCGTTTCCAATCCATTTACTATCACCATTTATGGTAGCAATCTTACCATCAAGCGTTTGTGCAAAATGAGAAACCGAATAACATTTACCTGCCTTTTTTCCAAAATAATGCGCGAAAGTATAAGGGAGGTAAAGCTTGAAAAGGGAAAGTTCCTTTTCATGAATAAGACCCTGATCGACAACTTTTAATTCTTTAAGGTAATCAACCAACAAACCATCTTTTGAATAATCCTCATCGTGTAAATGCAAAATCAATTGAGCATTGGCGGGCTCTTGATCAAATGTGACATTAAGGGTAGCACCACACTGAATTGAGATTTTGCTAGGCCAGATAGTGGTTAATCTCAAATGTTCTTTTATCAAAAGTAATGCGTCCCATAATACCATAGTTACAATTGTTTAGATGATAACATGTGCCCCATTCCCTTTTTCTTTGTTTGCAAATAGAATAGATTCTCTGGATGTGGCTCTATTTCAATAGGTACACGTTCCACTACTTTGATCTGGCTACCCTCAAAAGCCTCTACTTTCATTGGGTTATTTGTGAGAAGTCGAATTCTATCGATTTTTAAATCCTTCAAAATTCCTATAGCCGGAGTATAATCTCTTGGGTCTTCATGAAATCCAAGCTCCAGGTTTGCTGATTTGGTGTCTAAACCTTTTTCTTGTAAGTTATAAGCATGCAACTTGTTGATCAATCCAATTCCCCGTCCTTCCTGTCTCAAATAAATGATTACACCTTGGTGTTTTTGAATCCATTTCATTGAAAAATCTAATTGTTCACCACAATCACATTTGCTGGATCCAAAGACATCTCCAGTCATACATTCTGAGTGGATTCGTACATAAACTGGTTTATTTGTTTGGAGACCTTCAGTGTGTATTGCGAGATTAGGTTGGTCATTTAAGTAGTGATAAGCTTTTATAAAGAACGGACCATACTTAGTCGGGATTCTTGTGACAACCTCAGGATTAATTGATTTCATATTTTACAAAACACATGGAAGAACATTGACAACATCAATCTATAACTTGTAAAACCTTCTTTGGTTTTATGATAATGGTCATATAATATAATATATCATTATTTTAACTGTAATTCCACAAAGTACGGAATCCCTATTCAGCAAACTCCCGTTTAATTCCTTTACACCCTCTCTGTAAAATAATGATATAAACCCTTACAAACCTTCAATATCTTAGGTTTAACAATTAGTACCTTCTGAATGGGTAAAAATCATTAAAACCACCTTTAATACCTTTAATACCTTTAATACTAATACAATGGTTGCTTTTGCAATCAAAAAAAAGAGATCTGTCTTGTAAACCCAATTCAGCGTCTATCTCTGATCGATACAATCCTTATGCCTCTTCAACAATAAAAAAACCATCGTCACCTTCTGGTTGGTAGAGGGGCATAAAGATCAGCCCATCATGAGGGGATTTGATCACTCCCTGAGCGTCAATGGCAAGTTCCTGATTTTTGTGAACCGGTTGAAAATTATGAAAACCAGGGTACATCCTGAAACCATCTTCGGGTTTTACCAGGTGCCTGTATAGCACTTTTACCTTTGCTGGCAGATTGGCCGACATTTCAGCCAGATGGCTGGAATAGTGATCCTGCTGATGATGGTCATGACCGGTTACACATCCTGCCGTCTCTAAGATTTCCCATAATCCAGAGGTATGCAACCTATATGCTTCCGATGAACCAATCAGCCCCCCCTCAAAGGCAAAAGCCACATATCCTCTATCTGAATAATAGGATAACAGAGTTCCGTTTAGATACTTATGAAGATCTACTACGATTGGGATTCTGAGGGAGGTAATTATGGGGTGCCCATTGAGCTCTTCGGGCACAACAATGAAGTTTCCCTTCTCGGCCGAAGTGCCATGCAGGTCAACCATCACTTTCAGGTTATGATGGCCGTTGGCTTCCTCTGATATTATCTGATGAATTGACCTGAGCTCTTCGTCTTCTGCCTGTGCATGCTTTCTCCCCTCGATCACCTGTTGCACAAAGTCCTCAGTCCAGCATCGGTTTAAGTCATAGTCGAGGAATCTACGTCCAGATCGAATGGCCTTTACATTACCGGCTAAACCAATCAGCTTTCCTTTGAATGGTATTTTGTTTTTGACCAGGGCGCTATATACGTTTTGAAAGGCATGTAACCCCAGCGGTTCATTACCGTGTACGGCTGCCAGGCAAATGATTAGCGGCCCGGGTTGTTTTCCTTCCAGTTTGCCTAAAATACGTTCCATTGTTTACTCTTTGGAGGCTAAAACTTTCATGAGGCTGGAGGTGATTTTAAGGAAATCGCCCTCAGAAATAATTCCAACCAACTTTTTGTTCTTTACTACTGGTAAGCAGTCCACACCTTTAGCTTTCATTACATTTAATGCTTCATTTACTGTTGCCTCAGGTGCTATGGTGATTGGATTTATTGTCATTATGTCTTTGATCACCACATTTACACCTGGGTTTATATGCATTTTCTTGCTGTAATATTTCAAAAGAATGCTATAATCAACCATCCCCTTGAGAAGTCCTTTGTCATCTTCTATGGGAATGTGCTTTACATTATTCCAGTTCATGATATCTGCTACCAGCTCTGGGATATCATTTTGTTGAGCAGTAAAGAGGTCTGTCGTCATAAATTCTTCTACCAGCATGGTATGAGGAAACCACCCTTCAATACCATCGAGTGTAGCAAGCTCCCACTGGTGAACCGGAGTACCCTTCTTTTGATTTGTCAGCATACAAGAGGTAAGGGCAACTGCAATTTCTTCACGGGTAGTGTTTTTGATCATGCGTGCGTGTGAATTGATCATCCACTGGGTACCGGTCTGCCCCGACTCCACACGTTCTTCAATGATCTTTAGATATTTATTGATGTCTTCTTCATCAATCTGATATGCCCTGAGTCCCTGTTCCGCAATTGGGAGTAGCTCTTTCGTAATTAGCTTTCTGACGGCAATTTTTTTACCTCCTATCCAGGTGAAATCCGTGTTTAATCCATCTCTCGCTGCAGAGAAAAAATTGTCTTTTGCATGATCAAATTCAAGACATTCGGTGATGTTAGGATATTTCTGATCAAATGCTGACATCAGTCCAAACCAAAATGCTGCATTGGCCATCTGATCAATGACGGTGGGTCCTGACGGTAGTATTCTGTTTTCTATCCTTAAATGTGGCTTGCCATTGGGACTAATGCCATAGCATGCCCTGTTCCAACGATAAACCGTGGAGTTGTGGATACTCAATGCCGTTAAAGGTGGTGTCTTTCCCTGGTCGAGCAATTCTATCACATCATCTTCAAACGTTGTCATCATCATCACCCTAAAACGTGCGATATCCTCTTTGTACATTTCCACGATTGAATCTTTGAGCCAGTCATTGCCAAACATCACGCGGGGGCATCTATCTCGAATGTGCTCTCCCGTCACCCGGGTATCAATGGACTGCTGAAACAATGCAATCCGTGTTTCACTCCAAAGCCTTTTACCAAAAAGAATTGGAGAATTACAACTTGCCGCCAGAACGGGTCCTGCCAGTACCTGAGCCAGGTTGTATTTGGTTACAAAATCTTCCGGACTTACCTGATAGTGTATCTGAAATGAGGTGTTACAGGATTCCAGCATGGCCGACTCAATTTTAATATTGAGCTCATCCAGACCTGTGATCTTCATTTCATAGGTCTTGCCCCGCACCTTGCTGATCGCACGAGAGAGTGCAAGATACCGTTCAATAGGTGTCAGGTTTTGGAGCTCCAGATCCGACTTCCTGATTGTTGGCAATATGCCTGCCAACACAAAATCCACGTTAAACTGCTCCCCGGCAGACCGAAGCGTTTTCATCCTGTCATTCAGGTTGTGCTCCATTTGCGCAAGGCAGTCTCCCTCAAACACCAAGGGTGGTAGATTGTTCTCAATATTGAACAGTGCCAGCTCAGTAGTGAAATCGTTATTTTCAAGTATTTTAAGAAGCTCCATAGACTTGGGAGCTGGCTTAAAATGACTATCTACAATACAAAATTCCTGTTCGGCCCCGATATGAATCGGACTGTGATTGAACCAGTCTTCTTCAATCATCCGTTCCAAAGCATGAATGTCCTTGAGCAACCGTCGTGTGAATTCATTTAATTGCTTGCGGGAAGTGATTTCAAAAACATTCAGACTGCCCATAGGATGAAGATACCCAAAAAAAAATTATCTATCCTATTAGATATCTCTCCAGTGGGACTGATCTTAATCACCTCTTTAGCAAAAGGATGATCTTTAATTCGGGGTCTCGAATCGTTTAAAGACTATCCACAACCCGTACCAACCTATCTTTTATTTCCGTTGCAATTGATTGCAGGTTTTTGTTGTCAACAGCCTGCATGGATGCTTCAGGGTTGATGGCTGCTACTTCAATTCCATTGTCCATTTGCTGAACGATCACATTACAGGGCAACATCGTGCCTATCTTATCTTCTGTGCTAAGCGCTTTGAAAGCATATGGTGGATTACAGGCACCCAGGATTGTGTATGGGCGAAAGTCTTCGTCTAGCTTCTTTTTGAGGGTCTCTTTAATATCTATTTGGGTAAGCACACCAAACCCCTCAGCCTTTAATGCATCTGTTACTTTTTCTATGGCTTGTTCAAAGCCAACACCGCTTATTTGTTTTGAATGGTAATATTTCATGCGTATACTATTTATTTAAATCCTTCTATTCAATTGTACGTAATCTCCCAGCCTAATAAGGTAACAATTGTTACACAGAAAATTTGAAAGGACCTTGCTTGTGTATGGTGTAATAAACACTATCAGTGTCCCTTTTGGAATGAATAAAAAAAGCCGGGTACGAAGTGCACCCGGCTTTTTTTACACAAATAGTAGTTAATAACCTTCATTCTGAACAAGGAATCCGGGTACATTTGATGCACCATCAATGGCTCTTTGTGGAATAGGAAACAACCTCTTAGTCACATCAGTATTGGTTTTTTCAGTCCAGGTATCTTCATATTTTCCAAAACGGATCTGGTCGCTCCTTCTGAATCCTTCCCAGTAAAGTTCAAAACCACGCTCACGGAACATGATGTCCAAATCAATTTCAGACAATGCCGCAGGTGTCTGGTCCGGTCGGGCATTTCTGGATGTTCGTACAGTGTTTACATCCGTCAGCGCACCAGGCGCATCCCCATTGCGTAATTTTGCTTCAGCCCGCATCAGGTAGATCTCTGCCAAACGCATCATGACAAGGTCTACGCTGCTGAAATTATTACCATTGGGAGAAGTCCGGCTAAATTGATATTTTGATACCCTGAATCCCGTGTTATGAAGACGTCCGTCATTGGTGAAATCAACAACTTCTGTGTGGTTGACATATCCCGTTGGATTGTTGCCCTTGGTCTGCTCCACCGGATATATTCTTGTTGTACCATCACCACAGGTGAGGAATTGTCCATCATTGCCTTTTCTTGGGCCCCACTGAACACCCCTGAGGATACCCCTGTCCATTTCAAACTCTAATGCAGGGACACAATAGTAATGATCTTCATCATTTTCGGGTGTCAGTCCTGTAAGGTCCTGAAGTCCGGCGGGCACCATGGTATTTCTCTGATAAAACCTGGCATCCACATCTGCAGGATCATCGGCACCGTAGGCATCAACCCAGGTCTGGTAAAAGTCAGAAGTGATCGCAGGACCATCCGTGCCATCAGCACTGGGGTGCTCTGGTCTTGGAAACATAGAACCGGCAATCGACCAGTAGGCCCATCGACTATGCTCTCTTCTCAGTACTCCTCGCTGATCCAGCGCAAATATGAGCTCGGGATTGCTATTGTTCTCGTCGTTGAACAACTCAAAATATTCTGGAGATAAAGAATAGTCACCTGAGTTGATGATGTTAGTGGTATACTCAATCACCTTATCCATGTCTGCCTGGGTAAAACTAGGGGTACCATAAGGATCACGATATACAGCGGCATTCAGGTGTAATCTGGCCAGAAAACCCCATACAGCCCCCTGCGTAAGTCTGCCAGGACCTTTATCAGTATTGATCACATTTACTACCGAAAGCAGATCATTCTGGATATAGTCAATCGCATCCTGGGTTCTTAGAAGTACAGAAATTTCATCCGTACTTTCCTTTTGAAAGGCAATTCCCCAGCTATCCAGAGCCAGCATATTCAGATAGGCCCTCAGAGCAATCATTTCATGTAAAGCCCCTGAAGCCTCCGTATTACCAGCTTCTGATAATGGTCTTAGTGCCTCGATTGCAGCAATAGTCCTCGATAGATTCTTGGCTAATTCATTCCAGGAATCTCCAACCAGGTCATTACCAGAAGTAATTTCATGCTGGTGGACAGCCATGAATTTCCCTCCATCAAACCAGTCCGTTCCTCCACGGTATGGGAGGATGGCTTCATCTGCAGCAAGAAGCTGCATGCCGTAATAATTTGTGTGCCTCCAGGTCCAGGAAATCTGTCCATAGGCGGGTGCAATGGCTCCACTGATGGTCTCCGCATTTCCGGGACCGGTCAGGGATTCATCCAGTACATCTTCATCCAAAGACGTGCATCCAAGTTGAGTAAGAAAAAAGATGCTTACTATTATTTTTATATAAAATTGATATTTCATGTTCTTAAAATTTTTGGTCAGGTGAAAGAATAATGGCATTTGAAATAGACGCATTATGCTATTCTTCATCCGATAATCTTTTAAAATGACACATTTAGTCCTAAAAGGATGGTTCTTGCCCGCGGATAGGTAAACCTGTCGATACCGAAGGTCTGAACACCATTGATAGCACTTCCGGTATTAACCTCCGGATCATAACCGGTGTACTTGGTGATCACAAACAGGTTTTGACCTGTAAGCGAAACGCGTATCATATTGATTCCGTTGAGTCCCAGGTCAGCCGGCGCCAGGGTATAGGACAAAGTCGCATTGTTCAACCTTAAGAAATCACCATCCTCAAGATAGCGTGTAGATACCTCATTGGAATTGGAAATGATCTCCTCCGGATACTGCACTGCAAAATCTGTTGTATTGAAATTAGATGCCAGGTTGCCCTTGTTGAAGATGGACATGGCCGTATGGTTGAAGATTTTGTTGCCTGCCACTCCATTAAAGTTCAAACTCAAATCAAACCCTTTATACTGCGTATTCAGGTAAAATCCGTATAACACATTTGGTAACGCGGTACCCACTACCGTCCTGTCATTTTCCAGGTTTTGCCCATCAGCCACTACATCTTCAAACTGGTTCAATCCATCACTTCCAATACCTTCAAATATTTTCATATAGAAGGCACCAATGGGTTCCCCATTGATGTATCCATTGATGGTTGCGCCTGTCTGACCTGCACCCGAGGCAGCTCCGCTGGTCAATACAGCAAAAGGGGAATTGATCACTTCATTGTTGATGAATGAAATGTTACCACCGACATTGAACTGAAATTCGCTCCTCGGATTGCTCTTATAGTCAAGTTTTAATTCAACTCCCGAGTTTTTGATCTGCATATCAGGTATGTTGGTCCAGTAAGTGGGGGTTGGCTGGATTGGATCGGCCGGCACCACCTCAAGAAGAATGTTTTCAGATACTTTATTAAAATAATCGACCGTACCACTCAATCTGAAATCAAACAGGGAAAAATCAATACCTATATCCGTTTGTGTAGATACTTCCCATTGCAAATCAGGGTTGGCCAGACGGGTAAAAATGATGCCGTAAGGATAGTCATCCAGGGTGTTGGCATTTGGATCCAATGGATAGGTATCATTTTCAGTCTTACTCTCTGTATAACTTTCCCTGGTGATTTTTGACGGAATCTCCTGGTTACCCGTTTGACCCCAGCTGGCTCTCAGCTTCAGGTTATCAACCATTGAACTGGTAAAGAAAGACTCCTCTGTGATATTCCATCCCAAAGCAAAAGAAGGGAAGTAACCATATTTATTGTTCTTACCAAATTTTGACGATCCGTCTGCCCGCATGGTAGCTGTAAGCAAATATCGACTTTCGTAGCTATAGTCTAATCTACCGAAAAATGACTGAAGCTCATTCTCTATGGCGAATGAAGACAAGGTGGTTGGCTGCTCCGTGGTACTGATCTGATCCTGGTAGATAGGCTCTACATCATTGTCAGCAAAACCAGTCAAACCAAAAGACTTTTGGTGTTCGAAAGTTCTCTGATAAGAATGCCCACCCAGTATATTTACGTTGTGTGATCCCGAGGAGAGATTGTAAGTCAGCGTATTTTCTACCAGGCTGTTTTCATTTCGCTTGGCGATGGAAGTGAGAGATCCAAGCTCAGAGCCTTCCAGCAAAGCATATGGTTCGACCTGAATGTCCCTGGTGGTGGTAGAGTAATCCACACCCAAATTCAACTTATAAATAAGTTTCGGAATGATCTCCAAAGAAGGAGTAATATTCGCCAGGATTCTGTTATTGACTGCCTCGTCTTTATAGATGTCATATCTAACCAAAGGGTTCAGCATATCTTCCAGTTGGGTCGGCTCTCCATTTGTCGTCACAGGAATTGTGGGGTTCAGCTGTAACATATCTACCACAATAGACCCCATGTCAGGTCTCAGGTTTTTGGTCTGGGCTCCTGTGAAATTATAGGCCACTTTCAGTCGGCCGTCCATCGCTTCCTGATTCAGGTTCAACCTTGCCGAATAGCGCTGTAGATTACTGTTTTTCAAAATCCCTTCCTGATCCTGTACTCCAAGAGAAGCAAAGTATGAAAAGCTTTCACTGGCGGCTCCGCTCAAAGACAGGTTGATGTTGTTTGATCTGCCAGTCTGAGATAATTCATCCTGCCAGTCCGTATTTCCACCTAAATCTCCCAGTGTTCCTCCGGCTACAGGGACCTGTGTTCTGAATTCATCTGGTGAGAATACATCTATCATATTGGCCATTGATGACCACGCGGTAGAGGCAGAAAAATTAACTTCTGACTTTCCTGTTTTTCCCTTTTTGGTAGTAATAACTATCACGCCATTGGCAGCTCTGGATCCATACAGTGCACTGGCCGAAGCATCTTTCAACACCTCAATACTTTCAATATCCTGAGGATTCAGAAAGTTCAAAGGGTTATTGGCAACCCCTGTGGAAGAATTGTCCAGTACAAATCCATCTACAACATAGAGTGGAGTGGTTCCTGATCTCAAACTACCAACTCCACGAATAATAATATTCTGCGCTGCTCCTGGCTCCCCACTTGCGGAAGTTACGTTGACACCTGCTACCTTTCCCTGTAGCAGTTCACCGGGATTTACAACAACACCTTTGTTAAAGTCTTTTTCTTTGACAGAAGCGATTGAGCCGGTGACATCAGATTTTTTCTGAAGCCCGTAGGCAACGACCACAACCTCATTCAGTTCTGACAGGTCTTCCGTCAACGAAATTGTAAATGAGGTCTGGTTACCAACGGCAATCTCCTGGGTTTGAAAACCTACAAACGAAACCACCAGCGTCGATGCATCTTCGTCAATTGTCAATCTCCAGTTTCCATCAATATCAGTGATTGTTCCCTGTGTCGTCCCTTTTACTGTAACAGAAGCACCAATCAATGCTTCACCTGTTTCTTCATTTACAATCTTTCCCTGAATTTCCCGTTGTAGAGCTGCTTTAATAATTTCCACCACCGCATCGGACCCCCCCTCTCTGGCTTTGATGAAAATGTTATTATTTACCCGGCGAAAGGATAATCCTGATTGCTCTGAGATGGTCTTTAACAATTCTCCTAAAACAAAATCACCAGATTCCAGGTCAATTGTACTTGAAGAATTTGTCAGCAATTCCTGATCAATATAAGAGAATTGAAAGTCGGTAGACTTCTCAATCCTGCTTAGCACCTTATCCAGCCGTGCGGGTTTCTTCAGGTCTAGAGTTACCTGAATTTCATTAACGCTTCTGTTTTGAGCTCTGGTATCCACAGCAAATGCAAGCGTGTATACCGAGAGCTGCAGAATAATGCCATAAATGCACAATTTTGACATTTTGAGTAGTAATTTTCGTAGTTTTGACTCCATAAAAATCGGTTTTTGGTAATAGTTTATCAAAGACTTATAGCCCACGGACCTGGTTACATTTTAGCGGATGAACAGGGATGTGGGTTTATTAAATTATTTCCAATTATATTCTAATTTATTCTTTACTAAATCATGTTATTATCAACTAATTGTTATCATAAAAAGTAGTTATTCAGTTTGGTTTCAGCGTCACCTGATCCCCCTCTATCTCATACTTGAATTGATACACAAATGACAATCCCTTCAGTACCTGGTTGATCGTTGATTCCTTAAATTGACCAGAAAAAGTCCCTATCTTTTCAAATTCTCCATTTGCCTTAATTTCTACTCCAAACCATCTTTCTAATTCGGTAATAATTTCAGGAAATGGTTTGTTGTTGAAATAGATGATCTTGTCCTTCCATCCAAAAGCCTGTAAGTCATCAACTTTTTCTATGATCAATTTTTTATCATCCTCGGAATAGGTAGCCATCTGATAGGGCGTGAGCATCGCTTGTTCACCGGTAGCACTTGTAAAAGACACCTTTCCGGTAGCAACAGAGACACATGAGCGTCTTTCGTCCTGATAAGTGCGCACATTAAATGATGTACCCAAAACCCTGACTTCATCCTCCTTAAATTTCACAATGAAGGGCTTTTCTGGATTTTGTGCTACTTCAAAAAACGCTTCCCCGGAAAGCCTGACCTCTCTGGTTTGACCAATGAATTTGTCCGGATAACTCAATTTCGATCCGGAGTTGAGGATTACAATAGACCCATCCGGCAATTTGGTTGTTATCTTGGTGCCGGGAGGAACCTCATTCTCAATTTGTTTTACACTGGCAACCGGATTTTTTATCATTTCCTCAGAAGAAACCTGATAGGAGAAAAAGATCACAGAAGCAATCAAAAGTACGGACGCGGCAATTTTGAGATAAAGCGCACCTCTGGGCTTGATGGTCCGGTGACTGGTTAGTTCGCTTGAGGCGATATCCGTTCTGTTTTTTAACTCTGACCAAACAAGCTCCTTTAAATGCGCAGATTCTTCTTCTCCACTCATTGAGTAAGACTGAAGCTTATTTAATACAGTCTTATTCAATGAATCCTCCTGAATCCATGCCTGAAGATCATTCCACTCTTCCTTGCTCAGCTGTTTATTTAAATATTTTAATATTAAATCTTCCATATGATCATTTGGGATTATCCAAACTCACTTAAAGGAGCGAAAACAGCAGGCAATGGGAGGTAATAATTAGAAATTATTGTGACAAGCCATGCAATACATGGATTTAGCTAGCATACAGTCTAATCAAACCTAATATCAATTGATAAATTCACAATTAGCCAGGCCCATTAATAGTACTATCTGACCAATTAGTCGAACATCGGGATGGAAGTCACTTTCGGAATCCATATAAAACTTAAGTATTTCTGCTCTTAATTTGGTTTGAGAGCGCTTTAGTTGACTTTTCACTGTTGTCACTGATATACCAAGTTCACTGGCTATTTCCGGTTGAGACATTCCTTTTTCTTTTACCATCCGGAAAATCAACTGGGCCTGATCAGGTAGGTTATTAATGATTTCATCAAGGGCCACTTTAAGCTCTTTTTCAAGAAGTAACTCCTCCGGATTTATATATTCAACTGTTTCAATTAGAAATTCAGCATTATTGCCAGCAGAATCGACCTTCTTTTCTTTTACAAGCGCCTGAGTAGCCCTGTTTTTTATTGAAACCAAAAGATAAATCTCCAAATTCTCAATTTTTGAAAGATTGGTTTCATTTTTCCATAAATGATAAAAGAAGTCAGATACGACATCCTTTGCCATACCTGGTGAGCCGCATATAGCCCTGGCATACCCATAAAGTTTTTCAAAATATTTTCTATAGATCGCTTCAAACTTTTGAGAGCGGATCTCCACTGACTCTTCGGTGAATTTTGATATGTCTGCTTTTTTTAAAGGCATTTTTTAAGGATACACTAAAACTTAATCATATCTACACTCCAAATTAAGGGATTTACAATTAAATCAACCAGATAAATACGGTTACATCAACCTCATGCTTTGATAATAGCTTTAAATTACTTTTAAGTTTATCTTTGATAATCATTTCAAAAACTGTTGTGATTCGCTTTTTCAGAACTTATATCAACCAACCACTCAGCATTGTACTGGGGCTCTACATGGTCAATTTATCCATTGATGCAGCAGATATGGAAGGTCGTTTTGATCCAATGGTCAATGAAATTGAATCCATATTTGAGCTTGTTCTGGAAGTAGTAATGGATAAAGGAGATGTTCTACCCGAGCATGATGAACCAGACCCGGAATCGCGAAGTTGTTTTTTGAGTCTCGACCATATCATCCCAATAAGTACTTTTCAGTTTCTTGCAGAGGTCGACTTTACCATTCAAAAAAATTCGGGAATCCTCCAGTCTAAATATTTGAATCCTTGTCTGACACATGATTCTCCCCCACCCAGGGGATGACAACCTTCCTTTTTTCCCATTTCGGGAATCCCTAAACCTATTTCCAAATCTTACCCGGACCACAATCAAAATCTGATTAAAGGAGTCTATTCTGGGTATTTATTATTTATATATATGTCAATTCTATTGGTAGAAATCGATGATGATGGCAATACAAAATCAAGCAGGAAGCATTCGTTTGATATTTTGCCACGCATCCAGGAGAAAATCGTACTGAGAGAGCCCAACGGTGGTTACCTCGTATATGAAGTAGTGGATATCCACTATTGCCCTGAGATTAAAGACAGAGCAATAACAATCTTTATTGTTTACACGGGAACACCAAAAAATGTTCTCAACCGCATCAAAAGGATGCTTATGTAGGCAGCTTAAAAAAAAACTCACTTATTTGTCCGGTGGATGCTACACTTGTCGTCATAAGCTTAAATATCTTTAACATTCAAATAAAATTATTATGGAAAAGTTTATGCTCATCTTTCACGGAGGCCAATACAATGGATTAAGCGCTGAGAAAATGCAGGAAAAAATGGGCCAGTGGTATGCCTGGATTGAGAAGCTCAACAAAACAAAGCAATATCTTTCCGGGGAACCTCTGATGCCCGGAGGAAAAGATGTAAAGGGTCCCAATGGAAAAACAGTGACTGATGGTCCATACACGGAAGGAAACGAGGTTGTAGGTGGTTATTTCATTATCAATGCCAAAGACTACGATGAAGCAGTGACCATTTCCAAAGATTATCCTGATTATGAAATGGGTGGGTATGTTCAGGTACGTCAGGTCATGAAGATGGAAGGATAAAGCGTTTATGCCAGACAACAGCCATATCGATTCTCTGGTTGAACACCTGTTTCGACATGAGTCGGGTAAGATGGTGGCTGTTCTGTCAAGGATCCTGGGCCTGCAAAACCTGGAAGCAGCTCAAGACATCGTCCAGGATACCTTGATCAAGGCATTACATACCTGGAAATCCGGCAATCTACCTGACAACCCTGCTGGCTGGTTATACAAAACAGCCAAAAACAAGGCCATTGACCTGGTAAGACGCGAGCATACATTTCAAAAACTTGCCCCTGACTATGCCTATATCCTAAACTCAGACTTTGCCCTTTCATCAGCTTTCCACAAAGTGTTCATGGAGGATGAGATTGGTGATAGTCAACTGCGGATGATGTTTGCCTGTTGCCACCCGGAAATTCCCATTGAATCACAGATAGCACTTACACTCCGAACCCTGGGAGGCTTGAGCACCAGTGAAATCGCCAGCGCTTTTCTGACCAGCGAAGACACCATTACCAAAAGAATCTATCGGGCAAAAGAGAAATTCAGGACTGAAGATATACAGATGAGTGTTCCACAAGGTGAAGCTTTGCCTAAACGGCTCGAAGCTGTTTTGAAGTCTATATATCTCTTGTTTCGCGAAGGCTATCACTCCTCACACCCCGACCAGCTCATCAGAGAGGATCTCTGTCAGGAAGCCATGCGTTTGTGTTTTATACTGACAGAACACGCTTTAACTGCTAAACCCAGTAGCCATGCATTGATGGCACTGATGTGTTTTCAGGCCTCACGCCTAAAGGCTCGCCTGGACGACAATGGTCACATTGTGCTTATTCGCTACCAGGATCGTGATAAATGGTATAAGCCACTGATAAATAAAGGTTTTCATTACCTGGAAAGTGCCTCAGAACCTTTCGAAGTCTCCACTTATCACCTGGAAGCACTCATAGCTTCGCTACATGCATCTGCCAAATCCTTTGAAACGACAGAGTGGAAAATGATCTATGAATTTTATACCATGCTCCAAAAGTTAGAACCTAATCCCATTGTAGCCATGAATAAAGCCATTGCCGCTGCATATGCCATTGGGTTTGAGCATGCTTTAAAAGAATTGAATGCAATATCCGGTCTCGAAAATCACCCGGCATACCTGGCCTCCCTGGGTGAAATATATTTTGAACTGGGAGAACTGGAACTTGCCAAAGTTAAATTCCAATCTGCGGTAGAATCTACCGACTCTGAACCCGTAAAAGAATTGTTCAGAAGCAAGATACACAACTGCCTCACCTAAGCTTCCAAATAATCCCGACTGCGCTTTTTCTGGGATAGCTGTTCCCAAAGCACAATCCCTGGCCCGCTAATCAGAAGAAAATAGCTATAAGTAGTGATGCTATTTAACGCTATTTCACCATTGCTAGCGATTGTACACCTATCCTCTCCCTATCATCTTTGCTATCTGGAATCATTCTAAATAATGAAACTCAAAAGACACATAACCATATTATTACAAATAGCTCTTCTTTTTCTGGTATATGAAGAAATTCTTGCAGCCGGTATTACAGGAAAGGTGACCGACAGTCAATCACAACCACTTCCCGGGGTTACGCTTCTCATACAAGGCACCGCCATTGGGACCATTACCAATCCTGATGGTCATTTTGAAATCAAGAATGTTCCTCCAGGGCATCAGGTATTGCTCATTTCATCGCTTGGCTATGAGCGCATGATGAAAGAAATCAGTGTTCCAGCAGGGGAACCAATCAAACTTGACATCGTCATGATGGATGCGGCATCAGAACTGGATGAAATCGTCATTGAGGGGCAATCCATCAAAAAAGAACTCGAGACCAAAGGTTTTGCGGTCCAGGTCATCGAAACAAAAAAGGCATCATTACAATCTGTACAAACGAATGATCTGCTCAACAGGACTGCCGGAGTACGTGTACGCCAAAACGGAGGTATCGGATCATCAGTGGACTATAATCTGAATGGAATGTCAGGCAATTCCGTTCGCATTTTTATTGATGGATTGCCCGCGTCCACCTACGGGGCTTCATTTAGTCTCAACAGCATCCCTCCTGCACTCATTGAGCGAATTGAGGTTTACAAAGGTGTAATCCCGGCACATCTTGCCGATGATGCGTTGGGTGGCGTGATCAACGTGATTCTAAAAAGGAGCATGTCCAACAACCTTTCAGCATCTGTATCTTATGGGTCTTTCAACACCTTTCAGACGAATTTTAACGGATTGATCAGAGAATCGAGTACCGGGTTCACGGTAAGGGCATCAGCCTTTTACAATTATTCTGACAACGATTATGAAGTATGGGGCAAATTCGTACGAAACATACTCCCCAATGGACGATATGATTACGTAAGAGCCAAACGATTCAACGATGCTTATAAGTCTGTTGGTGGTAAACTATCCGCGGGCTTCACCTCAGTCAAATGGGCTGACCAGCTTTTTATCAGCTACACAGGGTCAGATGACTACAACGAGATCCAGCATGGCACCTACATGTCCATCCCATATTTCGGAAGATTTACTACTTCTCAATCACATGCTTTAGGCCTGGACTATTCAAAAGAGGATCTCTTTACAAGAGGACTGGAAGTCAATTTCAATGGTACACTGAGCTCAAGGGATCAGGTAGTGAATGACACCGTGAGATGGAATTACAACTGGTTTGGAGAAAGAAGTCTTGGATTGGATGGCAATCCCATAATGAGGCCACAGGGTGCTCAGCAGGGAGCTCCTACGCTGAATCACATTGATAGAAAGATTGCTACATTCAGAACAGGTCTAAACTACCAGATCAATTCTCAGCATAAACTAATCTACAGTTTCACCTACTTTGATATTGATCGCAGACAGCAGGATAAAATGCTCAGTGCCATAGAACGGGCGTTTTTCGGTACCCGTGACCTGCAAAAGGACATTTCCTCAATAGGCTATGAGTTTAACCTCTTCCGGACACTACTCAAAGGAAACCTATTTGGTAAATACTACCGACAGCGCATTGACCGGATGGACCCAATATTGGTAGAAACCAATAGCGAATACTACCGATCCGAAGATCGCGTTTCCAGTACTAAAAGCACAACAGGCTATGGTGCGGCGTTCTCGTATACAGTATCAGGAAAGCTTCTCCTCTTATTGTCTGCTGAGAAAGCAGTAAGGATGCCCTCTGAAAACGAGATTTTCGGAAGTCCCGGTGATAACATCGTTGAGAATATCAGTATCAATCCGGAAATCAGCAATAATCTAAACCTGGGATTTCAGGTTGGATCATTTGACTTTGCGGATCATAAATTCTCCTTTTCCAGCACAGGCTTCCTGAGAGATACCAAAGACAAGATCATCCAGCAAATCAATCCCAGGATCAACGATGCTGTCCAAACCAACCCCTACGAGAACCTTGGAAAAACGAAATCAATGGGTTTTGAAGCCCAGCTTAATTATAGCCACAGTGACAAACTAAGGGCGATGATAAACCTTTCCAGGTTCAACTCAGTCTTCAATACCAGGTATGACAGCAACGGCAATATTTATGATAACTACAATCAGCAATTGCCCAATGAACCCTATTTCACCATCAACAGCACCCTGGAATACGCCTTTGCAGATGTATTCATGAGGGAAGCAGCCTTGAATCTCACCTACTATTTTGGTTTTGTTGACAGGTTTTATACCACCTGGCTGGAAATAGAAGATTTCAGAACACCCCGTCAATTTGTTCAGGATATCGGTGTGAATTACACTTTCCCCAATAAAAAGCTGGTGGTCAGTGGAGATGTCAGGAACATTTTTGACCAACAGGCCTACGACAATTTCGCGGTTCAAAAGCCAGGAAGAGCATTCTACCTTAAAATAAACTATACAATCAATAATTTCTAAAGTTCAATTGACCAAACATGAAAAAGCAACTTTTATATATTCTGCAAACAAGCCTGTTTCTCAGTATGTTGACCTTCTTTAGCTGTAATGAAGGAGAAAGCCCCACTCCTGATGAAGGACTGGATGCTGAAAGATGGGTAACAGTAGCTGGAGCCCTCATGGGAGACAGTCCTGGTGATGGTAATGGTGGTACACAGATCTATGCTGTGAGCTATGAAGATGCCATCAATCCTGAAACCGTCATCGATGTTTTTGAGAATGGCACACCGGTAAAATCTAATCGTACCGCACGCCTTCAAGTATCTGAAGATGGAAATACAATGTTCAACATTGCCTATGCTGGTGAAAACGGTGGTGAATATGCCAGATTCGCTGTAAATGGAGGTGGCAACTACGTGCAGGAAGATGTGACCGTTAACATCTCTCAATATGCCGGTACTGCACCCCGATGGAGCAAACTTTACAATGATGATAAAACCGGTATTGCAGTAAACATCGCCAACATTGCAGCCAATAATGCTGACAATCAGGATGAATTTGAATATTACCGGGGTACTGCCACCGTATTGGCGCTAGACCTGCAGGAAACTTTGATTGCTAACTACAAGCAATATGAGCTTCCATTAACTGCGGAGGAAGAAGCTGAAGGTCATTGCATCTTCAGGCTGGACGCTCCTGTATTGAATCACGCAGGAGACAAAGTAATCATTGGTACATGGATGAGAAAGTATGACCCACTCACAGGGGAGCGTGATAGCGAATGGGACAGACTGGGTACCAAATCCATAGTAGTAGATTATCCATCATTGGAAAACCCAACAGTGATCTCCTCAACACAGGCTTTTGGAGATTGCTCAGGATACAGAAGCAATGTAAATCACCTGGCGGAAGATGGCCGCATCTACCAGGCGACTCAAAGAGACCCCAACGGTTCTCACATACTGAGAATCACCTCGGATAATGAGTATGACAACACATACAAGCTGAGCCTGGATGAAACACTTGGCCTGGAGGATGTTTACATAGAAGCCTGGAAATATGTGAACAATGGCATCGGGTATGCGCTCATTCGCTATGGAGAGTCTGACCAGAGTTATGTAGCCCGATTAGATTTGACAAATGAAACAGCATTTCTTGTGAATGAAATACCTGATGATGCAGACCTCAGCTTCAACCAATACCAGGGATTCCTTGTGAGTGGTAATGATCTGCTGATTGCTGTAGCTCCCATTGGAAAAGACGGGAACATCTATGTTTTACATAGTCAGACTGGCGAAGTCACTGTTGGTGCAACACTTAAAAACAAAGCAGGTAACCATTATATCGGTGTGTTTTAAATCATTTGCAGCTCTGATACATAAAATTAAAAGACCAATCACCTACCTATGTCGAACAAATCCGGCATAGGGTTCTTATCGTTTTAAACTATGGCATCAAAATCAAATTGGAAGAAGATTCGCAAATTCCTCAACGACATTCACCTGTGGCTCGGCCTGGGATCAGGTCTCATCTTATTCATCGTGTGTTTGACAGGCACCATTTATACTTTCCATTCTGAAATTGATGAATGGTTCAATCGAGACAGGTACCAGGTAGAAGTTCCGGCTACTCCCAAACGTACCGTGGAAGAACTCGCCGTGTCATTAGGGAAGCAAGTCGAAGGTGAGGTGGCTTCGGTGACAATCCCACCTTTTGCAGATAAAACCTATCAGTTTGCTGTGAAAAAAGAAGGCGAACGCCGCGGCACTACCTATTTGGTCAATCAATATACTGGTGAAGTACTGGGGGATACCAAAAGCGGGACCTCGGAGTTTTTCATGGTCATGTTTCGGTTGCATCGCTGGTTGTTAATGGATACAAGCATAGGTCGACCGATTGTTGGCTGGAGCACCGTCATCTTTGTTTTTCTTATCCTTACAGGATTGGTGATCTGGGTTCCACAAAAAGTAAAATCATGGAAGCAGGGCCTCAAAATCAAATGGAGTGGTAATTGGAAGAGAATTAATCATGATCTGCACAATGCCCTGGGATTATATACCGCATTTTTCCTCCTTATCATGGCTCTAACAGGTCTCCAATGGTCTTTTGAATGGTATCGCACCGGACTTCAAAGCATTTTAGGTGTAGAGCAACCAGCCCGAAATAGTGGTCCTGGTGGTGAAACACAAAAGGGAAAGGTTGATGGAGATACCCAAAAAACGGAGCAACCAACTTTGGGTGCCCAACTATCTATTGCCAGTATTATCCAAAGAGTAGATCAGGAACTACCCTATGAGGGAATCTACCGAATTGATATTCCAAATGAAAAAAGTACCCACGTAAAAGTCAGTACGTATCACACCGGTTTCTTTGCTTCCCCGGCGTCTGATAATATCTCTCTGAATGCTTATACTGGCGAGATAGAATCAAGAGAAGTATTCTCCGAAAAACCATTTAACGAACGCGTGGCAAGATCGATCAAGGCATTACATGTTGGAGATGTTTTCGGTACATTTTCAAAGATGATCTATTTCATTTCCTGCTTCATTGCCACCAGTTTACCCGTGACAGGCACGCTGATTTGGATCAATAAATTAAAGAAAAATTCAAAGAAACAGAAAAAACTTTTTGCCACTTCCGCTTGATTACAGTCCTGAAATAAAGGGGTGTCTTTTACCTGTAATTAATCGCTTTTTTGATAAAGATTCGAAAAAATTCTTATGAATTTAAGTGCATCCAGTCATCTCATTAGTAGTTCCTGCTAACGAGCATATTACTCCATTTAACTAAAACCTTTTAATCGGGAATGGATTGTGATGTTATTTTAATCTGCCATTAAAACAACCAGCAAATTAATGAAGCATATAAATCTATTTGGAGTAATGATAACCTCATTATTGCTCCTCTCGGCATGTCAGGATGAAGAAATCGTACCTGAACCTCAGTTACCTATTGCTAGTTTCACTTACAGTGGAGATCAAGGTACCGACGGCAAATTAGCATTGGTCCCTGTGGTTATTTCATTCCAAAACACATCTGAATTTTCTGATTCTATTAAGTGGGATTTTGGTGATGGTGAAACATCTACGGATGAGAATCCACAGCATACTTACACTGAGAATGGAACATATAGTATTTCACTCATTGCAATGAACACAGATGGGTCTGACACCAGCAGTACGGAAATCAACATTGGTGTAGCTGCGGCTCCCATGAGTTTGGC
Organism: Cyclobacteriaceae bacterium; assembly: GCA_965228595.1. GTDB lineage: Bacteria > Bacteroidota > Bacteroidia > Cytophagales > Cyclobacteriaceae > UBA7330. Next base: position 5,482,932 of record OZ245828.1, read on the forward strand.
CACCAGTGCCGAAGGGGTCACAGTTTTCAGCCTGGAATATGACTTAAGCGCCACCTCGGGATTTGAAGGCACACCTACCTATTTCCTCGAGCTCTCTACCTATTCGGATTTTAGCCAGATGATCGAATTCTCAGATGAAGACTTTCAAAATCCAATTTCTGAAAAAGTAATATCGGGTACCGGAACCTATCAGTTTAAAGACCTGAAACCAGGCTCATGGTATTATTATCGCATTCGGCAGGAATTGGCATTAGGAGGTCACACGTATGGTCCTTTTTACTCAGAGGTTAAGACAGCCAAATTGGGCGCCTTACTTGCGCCTGGATTAACAGTAACGACCTATGCTGAAAATGCATGTATAATGAAACTGACCGCAACCATCAATGAACCACCAGGTGAATCATTATACCTGACTGGTAGCGATGTACAGCTGTCTTTTTCTTATGAGCAGAATCTTTCTAATCCAATCACGCTTGAGGAGTATAACCCGGGGGGTATTTCCCAGGGAGAAAGTTTTTATTATCGCAGACCCGGATCTACCATTTTTATTAGGGGTGTATATACATACAAAGGCCGAATGGCTTATTCTAACATACTTTCCTACACTACTGATAGTTTCATTGCAAACCTTAGTTCAAAGACCTTCAGTGGTAGTATTGCAGAGATTCAGCAAGGGTCAAAAAGGGTAATAATCGGTGATCAGTCAGGAGAGCATATTAGATTCGATGTAATCGGATATGAGCCTAACACCCTGAGCACATATTCTATAGATCATTCAACTTTCGAATATGAAGATGACACCAATACTGACTATAAAGTGAATACTGCCACTGAATTTCATGAAAAAGTAGTGCTCCGTATCCTGGAAGAGACCGATACTTATATTATTGCACAACTTGTAAACCAGGATGACATGAGTTCTGACTTATATTACTCCACAAGTACAGGAGGTTCTACAGAAAACATTTTCATGTCAGGACTCATTTTTAAAGCGGATAAAGTCCAATAAGATCCAGACCATCAACCCTTTTCCTGGGGGCAATAATTAACTATTGTCCCGCAGGATTTGCGCAAAAATCATAGTGATTCAAAGTTTGAGTAGGTCGGCTCAATTAACAAAGTGTATCCTTCTTCCCTATACGATCAGTTTACTATTATTATTGAAAATAAAAAACGTTAACTTTCTATGGTCTCAGAATTGGTGACCATCCACTAAATGGTTGAAAGTGTTACCGTTCTCGTGAGTTAAGCTAAAAATGCAATACTATGCCGGTAACTACATCAGGGAATAACGACCTGCTAAGGGTACTACAGTATACTTTTTTCACAGTCATACTCCTCTACATGGGCAAGGCACTGTTCATCCCTTTAAGTGTCGCCCTCCTCATCAGTTTTATCCTTTTCCCTTTTTGTAATTGGTTGGAGAAAAGGCGAACGCCAAGAGTCCTGGCCATTTTTATTGGCCTCTTGGTCTTCTTTCTGATCATTAGCGCCGTAGTCGTGCTTCTCGGTTTTCAGTTTGCAGAATTCATGAAAGAATGGCCAGTCCTAAGTGTCAAATTAAATGCCTGGCTAAAAGCAACAGACATAAAAGCATCTGAATCATGGATTCGGGTATTTATTGATAGTGATAAAGGGTTGATCGGCAGTGCCATCGATTATGTATCAGCAGAAATCTTACCCCTGATACCAAAAACCATTTATCAATCATCCGTATCACTTGTATTGATGGTACTTATTCCCGTGTATGCAGCTTTGATACTGTATTACAGGGGCATGCTGGTGGGATTTGTATATCAGCTGTTTCCCAAATCTGCAGCACGCCAGATCAAAGAAACACTTCCCAATGTGATCCTCACTTATTACAATTTCATCAAAGGCATGGGGATGGTGTATCTGATTGTCGCCATTCTCAACAGTATCGGGCTGGCCATTATTGGGATCCCTAACCCTATATTTTTTGGCTTCGTCGCGTCTATTCTCACCTTCATTCCCTATGTGGGCATCACAATTGGCGCATTGCTGCCAATGGCTATTTCCTGGCTCAAATATGACTCCATCTATTATCCTATCGGTGTAATAGCTGTATTTATGGTCGTGCAAATACTGGAAGCGAATGTAATATTTCCTCTGGCTGTAAGCAGGCAATTGAAAATCAATGCATTAATAACACTTATCGTGATTATTGCCGGAGGGATCTTATGGGGTACTCTAGGAATGATCTTATTCATTCCATTCACCGCCATCCTAAAGTTGATTGCAGATCAGATTGATGAAATGAAAATGATCTCGATACTCCTTGGCAAGAACCCTGACTATGCGGTGGAAGTAAAAAATGAAGCCGAAACTGACCCAAGTCAAATTGCTGAGTGACGATTATCACCCATTGATCCATGGGTTTATCGCTACATTTATCAGGCTGATCTAATCTACTGGATGTAATGCATTAATGATGGCTGATAATGAAATAATTCCCCATGCGATTGCAGCAGATCAACTGATGAATCAAATGCAATCGGGTCCTACCGGGCTCACACAGGCTGAAGTGGAAACCAGGTTGCATACCTATGGGAAGAATGAATTGAATCCGCAGAAGAAAACGCCCCTCCCGATCCTTTTCATCCGGCAATTCAAAAACTCAATTGTTTTACTGCTCTTCGTTGCCGCAGTCGTGTCTGCATTGTTTCAGGACTATACAGAAGCAGTTGCCATCCTGGCGGTAATCATTATCAACGCCATTATTGGTTTTATCCTGGAGGCTCAGGCCATCAATTCTATGGAGGCACTGAAAAAGATGGATAAACTAACTGTGGTGGTAGTTCGTGACAACAAGCCCCTGGAAATCGATGCACGAAATCTTGTTCCTGGTGACATATTGGTGCTGGAATCAGGAAACCTGGTGGCAGCTGATGCCCGGATCATAGAGTCCCCTCACCTGGAAACAAATGAATCTGTTCTTACCGGAGAATCTGTCCCTGTGATCAAAGACCCCGATGAGATCTTAGCGAAGGATACTGTTCTTGCGGATAGAGTGAACATGGTGTTTAAAGGGACTTCCATCACCAAAGGCAATGCAAAAGCTATAGTAACATCCACCGGGCTGAATACAGAAATGGGGTTGATATCCGAGATGGTTGAGCAGGCTCAAAAAGATGAAATACCACTCAATAAAAAGCTTAATGTCTTTAGCAGAAAGCTTATTTGGCTCACAATAATCATCATTATCCCATTCTTTGCCGTAGAGCTACTACGCGGTAACGATACCCATCTGATACTGGAAACAGCCATTGCATTGGCAGTGGCAGCTATTCCAGAAGGATTACCCATAGTTGCTACCATTTCATTGGCTAAGGGTATGCTGAGACTGGCCGATTCCAACGTCATCGTAAAAAAATTGGCTGCTGTAGAGACCCTTGGAGAAACCGATATTATCATTACCGATAAAACGGGGACACTGACGGAGAATCAACTAAAGGTAGAAAAAACCGATTTGGCTAATGATCAATCAGCAGATACCCTGGACCTGGTCGCCGTACTCTGCAACAATGCTACTATCAGCGAGGAAGGTGAAAGCATTGGAGATCCGGTGGAAATAGCATTACTAAAATACGTGGCTGAAAAGGATAACCAACTCATCCTGAATGCACTCAACCAATGGAAAGAAATCAACGAGAAGCCCTTCGATAGCACTACCCGATATATGGCCAATCTCTATGTAAGTAATGAGGGTCACCTGGTAACAGCGAAAGGTAGTCCGGCTGAAATCCTTGAGCTTTGTCCAAACATCGAAAGCCCGAAGGGCTCTGTTCCACTCACTGGCCAAATGCTGGAGGAATGGCATAAAAAAACACATGACCTTTCAGCCGAAGGGCTTAAAGTATTGGGGTTTGCTTATAAGCGCCTTCCCTCCCCGGCTGAAAATTATGCAACAGACCTCACTTTTCTGGGTTTGGTTGGCTTTATGGATCCTCCAAGACCAGATGTCAGCAAGTCAATTGCAGCATGCTATGAAGCTGGGATCAAAGTTATCATGGCCACAGGAGATCATCCTGAAACCGCCCGATCCATTGCTCATCAAATAGGTCTTGTAGCTCCTGGAAAAGAAACCAACGTTTTACATGGCAAAGACCTGTTATCAAGGGATTTATCTGCATCATCCGATCTGATTGAAGAAACACAAATCTTTTCACGTGTTACTCCTGAACAAAAGCTCAACCTGATCGATTTTTATCAAAAGAAAGGTTTTGTAGTTGGTATGACAGGGGATGGAGTGAATGATGCCCCAGCCCTAAAAAAGGCGGATATTGGGATTGCCATGGGCAAGAGAGGCACGCAGGTAGCAGAAGAGGCCTCCGACATGGTTTTACAGGATGATTCATTCTCATCTATTGTCGAGGCCATTAAACAAGGGCGTACGATTTTCCGGAACATCAAGAATTTTATCATTTACCTGCTCTCCTGTAACCTGACAGAGATAATGGTAGTAGCCATCGCTGCCTTTAGCAACTTGTCGTTGCCCTTGCTGCCACTCCAAATATTGTTCTTAAACCTTGTTACAGATGTTTTTCCGGCGCTTGCCCTGGGAATGGGTGAAGGAAATCCTTCGATCATGAAAGCCAGATCAAAAGATCCTGACGAGGCCATATTATCCAAAAGGAACTGGATATCAATTGTCATTTACTCGTCCGTCATGACCATATGTATCCTTGCTGTGTTTTATTATGGTTCGGTCCATTTAAAATATGATGAGGTCACCAGTAACAACATTGCATTCTTTACGCTTGCTTTTGCTCAGTTATGGCATCCTTTCAACCTCATAGGTAGACAGGATAATATTTTGAAGAATGAAATTGTAAGCAATCCTCATCTTTGGCTGGCCATCCTTTTTTGTGCCGGACTGCTGGCAGCTACCTATCTCATGCCATTTATGCAGGAAATATTACAAATATCTCACCTGAGTATTATCAACTGGTCTTTCATTTTTGGAGCCAGTATAGCCCCACTACTTATCATTAGAATATTGAAAAAAATAAATCTGATACAATAGCAAACTTCCTCAAACCCAGTATAGTCAATGACTGAATTAGCACTTCATATTACCAAGGCCTCCGGACAGCAGGTTCCTTTTGACCTTAAGAAATTCCAAAGATCGCTGGAAAACAGTGGTGCTGGAAAGGAAATCATTGATCAGGTAACTCAGTATATTTTGGATGAGATCACAGACAGCACCACTACAAAACAACTTTATAAGAAAGCATACAACCATCTTAAAAAGATCTCCGGGTCTGTTGCCTCCAGATACAGTCTGAAGAAGGCCATAATGGACCTTGGACCCTCCGGTTATCCGTTTGAAAAATTCGTGGGGGAACTGCTAAAATATCAGGATTATCAGGTGGAGGTGGGCAGGATAATAAAAGGTTTCTGTGTCAATCATGAAATCGATGTGATTGCCATCAAAAATGACAAAAAAATTATGGTGGAATGCAAATTTCACAGTGATCAAAGTCGAAAAACAGATGTTAAGGTCCCGCTATATATCCACTCCAGATTTCAGGATATCCGAAAGCAATGGAGAAAACAGAAAGACCCAAGTATCCGGTTTTACCAGGAATGGCTGGTGACAAACACCCGGTTTACCGATGATGCCAGTACCTTTGGGAATTGTGCCGGCCTGAAACTTATTTCCTGGGATTACCCGAAGAAGGGCAGCCTAAAACAGCGGATCTCAATTTCGGGGCTACATCCTGTAACCTGCCTGGCATCATTAACCGGGTCGGAAAAAACCAGTTTATTAGATATGGATATCGTCCTTTGTGCACAATTGTGTGAAAACCAAAATGTATTGAAAAAACTAAAGATCAATGAATCCCGCCAGGCTAAAGTCATGAAAGAAGCCAGGGAAGTTTGCCAGATCACTTAAATCATGATAGATAAGAAGGCTTTCTTTCCGTATTTACTACAAAACCTTTTACAGGGTTTTCGGGATTTAATAATAAACTTTTAATAAAGATATTTGCAAAAATTCAGGTATGAAGTGGAGTTTAAGTACAGCACAAAAAATAAGAGCAGGGATAGCTCTTGCAATCGTTTTCCTTTTGATCATTGCGACCAACCAGATCGATAGTAACCACTTTTCTATTGTTAAAAAAACCCTGACAACTGTATATGAGGATCGCATACTGGTTAAAAACTACATTTACAACATCTCACGTTTGCTGGATAAAAAACAAAAAGCCCTGAGGAGTCAAAGCTATAGCCAGCTGGATAGTCTCAACACTGCTTCAAACGACTCTATTCGCTCACTGATAAATAAATTTTCCAAAACCTATCTTACCGAACAGGAAGCAGTGCATTTCCAGTCTCTGGAGAATAGCCTTAATTCATTATTCAATCATGAAAGGCAATTGAATCAAGAGAAAATCGATAATATGTTGCCAACCATTGATGTGATTGACAATTATTATGACAGGATCCACCTTGACCTGGATGCCTTATCAAAAATCCAGATTGAAGAAAGTAGGCGCCAAATCATGCAATCCAACAAGTCCATTGATACAAGCGATTTGATTTCCCGGATAGAAATTGGTGTGCTGATCTTTATTGGGATCCTGCTCCAGCTTCTCATCTTCCTAAAACCCCTAAAAATCAGATAGAATTACCTTTCAGGTAAAATCAGCTGCTTCTAACAAGGTGTAAGAAAAGGTATCTCCGAAAACAGATGAAGATTTACTTATCACGGATAGAAATATATTAAAATCCAGGTCGCCTGTTCTACCTGACAGCCAGCACTGTAAGCTCCTACCCTATCTATCCCCTATCTATCTCATTTTTAAAGCTGGTGGTGTGACCATTCAGGCCCTGAACATCATCGAATACAGCACCACCGGTATCCAACTCACCATCACTATCGTTATCTCTCCAAACCTTAAATATGCCTTCTCCATTTTGTTGTAGTGCCTGATAACCCTTGTGATGCCCCAGCTTCCAACAGCTCCTGTATTGTCCGGGAATAAGGATAGCCGTGCCATTTACATTCCCCAGTCTGTTTTTTAGCCAATGCAATCCGGGCCTGGTGGTTGCTTTAAAAAGCAGTAGGGTTTCATTACCAAAATCATCCAGGTAGGCAATCCCCATGTGGTCATTAAACTCATCGACCCAGAGGCTCATTGGACCTGATCCCAAAAATATTGATGTTAAATTGTCCGCTGTCGAAGAAGACATAACCTTTTGATCTTATCGTGTTGCGGAGTGTGTCGTAGCTGAGTTCCAAAAGAGTCCGGATTAGCCTCTAAAGGTAAAATACCATTTTATATAATACAATTTTATAAGAGGGTCAAAGCTCTTCATACTTTGAGAGCTTTCGGACAAAAGCATCACTATATCCGGTCTTTCTAAGCATTTTCATGGCATATTTGGCCTCTTCGAAAGAATCATAAACCCCAGTAAAGAACCTTTTTAAACCATCGCTTCCATCCCTGTCTCTTACTTCAGCATCTCCTAACTTATCGAAGAATGAGCTTTCAGGCTTTCTTTTAATTGGCATGGCCAAAACCTGCACAGTATAACCACTTGGTAGCCCCCCATCATAATCTGAAGATTGGTTACCAGGAACCTGGTTGGTTGATGCAATACCAGTAGATTGATCTTTTGTCTCCTTCTGTTTTACCTGTACGGTAGCTTCTCTCAGTTTCAAGTGACTGGATAGAATATCGATATCCCCATCTTTGTTATCTACAAAGGATATTTCTCTGCTTTGCAGCTCTTCAATCTTCTTCGTTTTTGCTACATAGTTTACACTATCAGACCACAAAGATTCTTCATTTTTGGGTACGGATGCTATGATAGGATTTTCTTCATAATCATTCCTGATGTCAACATTGATGTGCTTGACGGTCTTCTTATCTTCATTGCTTTTGATGATCTCCGGATCTGAACTCATATAATCAATGAAGAAATTGAATTCATTTTGATTTTCATCTTTGAAGAAGATATTGGCAATATAGTCCCCTTCAAACAGGTTTAATGAATCCTTAATGAAAGTAATGTGCATCTTCTTATTGATCGGCACAAAAATCTCATAGTTCCCTTCCTCATCCGTATAACTCCTGAGTGTGGTTGAGTCGTACTTTACATCAATCAGCGCATCTGGAATAGGCTGTTTATTGTCATCTACCAGTTTTCCTTCCACTTTTACTTTGTTGAAATGGTATACCCTGTAAAGGTCTAGTGAACCGTAACCTTCCAGTCGGGTCGAACTCAGGTAAGCCAATTTTCCCTCAGTGGTATAATAAATATCCTCAGCTACGGTATTAATTGGATAGCCAAGATTTTCGGGTGGTCCCCATTGATTCTTTTCGTGATCAAAAGTAGATTTAAACACGTCGAATCCTCCAATGGAGTTATGACCTCTTGAACTGAAATAGAAAGTACTATCCGTAGCTAAAAAGGGTGAATCTTCGTCATATTCCGTATTGAAAATCTCCAGAGGCTTTGGCTCAGACCAACCCCCATTATCCATTTTTTGCGACACAAATAAATCCAGGTGTTTACCTTCTGATTTGTAGTCAGAAGCAAAAAATATGGTCTTTTCATCTTTCGTAATGAAACAATGGGTATCACTACCCTTCCCTTCATGGATGACAAAATCCTCGTCTTTTGACCATACGCCATCATTAAGGGTGGAGCTATACAATTGGCCATCCTTGTAAGAGATCATCTTTTTGCCAGCCTGATAGACCTGTACAGTGGCATCATGCGACTTTTTCTTTTCTGTTTCTATATTCAGGGGCGTTGCCTTTTTCCAGTTGTCCGCGGAATCAATCTCAGTTGTATAAATTGTTTCGAAGGCCAATCCGTCCACATCTGTAACTGCACTTTCTTCTTTCCGGGAAGTGAAAAGAAGCTTATTGAAGTCATTGTACATTACAGCACTGTATTCAAGGTTCTCACTGTTGATATTTTCCCCGAAATTTTGCACCAAAATTCCATCCCCCTGGCTATAGCTTTCCTTCGCTCGTGCCACACGTTTCTTTAAATCCTCAATATCAAATCCTGCAGAATCGGGGAAACTTTCAATCAGCATTTCAGCTTCATCAAAAAATTCAAGGTAATAGCAAGAAAGTATTCTTAGGTAGGTGTTGAGCTCGTTAGGATTAGAAACATGGGCAAGAATTTCATAAGCTTTTAGGGGTTCATCCAACTCCAGATAGCAAGATGCAAGATAACTTGAGGTGTTGTTAATGTTCCATTCAAACTTAAACAACGTTTGAAATTTGTCCCTTGCCTCAATGAAGTTGCCATTTTCAAATTCTGCGATCGCCTGTCTTTCAATGCGTCGCAAATTCTGAGCAGACGCAGGAGTAAACGTCAGGGTAAGTATAGCTGTGGTTAAAAGAGTTAAAAGAAAACTTTTTTTACTCCAATTCATACCAATCAATCATCTAACAATTTTAGTTTCAACTGCTTTTTACATCCCATCCCAGGAGGTAAAACCTGAAACAAATTAATAACAATAAGATTGGAGATTTCTAGATCGGTAATCTAAATCGCCAAGGCTGGCTATATTTTTCAGTGCTATAATCGATATTTTTTTTCACTTTTCAAACAAAAAGTTGGGTTTATTGCGATTTTAGACCATTATTATGCGATTTTGAGTGACAAATCGGGACCATTATTTCAAAATAGGACTAAACATAACGTAACACTTCGGCTATAATTGATAAAAATCATTGTATGATGCGTCTTTTTGAACGAAATTGATGGGACATACCACAAATTCATCGTGAAATGAAAAAGCTCATCATCCTCATCGCATGTTTTTCGGTCTTTTTTATTGGCCATTCACAGTTTAAGGCTGGAGATCAGGTAACCATCAACGACCCACATGAAGGCGATCTCTATGCAGCCGGTGGTACCGTAGACATCTACGCTCCCATCAATGGTGACCTCGTAGTGGCCGGCGGTGAAATCAGTATTTCTGATTCCATCCACGAAGATCTGCTGGTAGCGGGTGGCCAAATAAACTTATTGGCCACTGTAAAAGATGATATCAGGGCTGCAGGTGGTGACATTACCATCCACAGTATCGTAGGTGATGATCTATTGGTGTTTGCTGGCAATATTTTAATCAAGCGAGATGCAATGATCAAGGGCAACCTTGTGGTATTCGGGGGCAATATCAAGTCCGAAGGAGCCATCATGGGAGATGTTTATGGCTTCGGTGGAGAGATCGATATTTCCGGTTCGGTAGGTAAAAATGTAAACCTCAAAGGTGGTAACATCCGGATAAATGGTAATGTAGGAGGATCTGCAGAAATAGCAGCAGATCACATTGATTTGGGAAACGATGCAATCATCCAGGGAGATTTTAATTACTGGACTGAAAAGGGAGAACAAGACTTCAATCAGGGTACGGTAAATGGCTCAATTAACTTTGATTCGGACCTGGCCTTTGACCCTAAACCATCACCCTGGTGGTTAGGAGGAATGGCCGTAGGTTTCTTTATCTATTATGTGTTCGCAGCATTCCTGTTGTTGCTTGTCATACAACTAATTTTTGGTCGTCAGCTGGAAGTAGCCTCATCGTCATTGATGACAAAAATCGGGGAAAATATTGGATATGGATTCTTTTATGTATTTGGCGTACCCGTATTAATTATCATCCTGTTTGGACTGTTTATTGGGATCCCCATCGGCCTATTCATCCTGTTTCTGTATGTTTTTAGCCTGTTATTCAGTTACTCCATTGCCAGCTTGCTTTTCATTCATCATATCAACAGACAGCGGGAAAACACCTGGCCACCGGTCATCATTGTGTTACTGGCCCTCGGAAGCATTTTTATCCTAAGAATTGTCACATTTATCCCGATTCTCGGATGGCTTATTGGTCTGCTGGTTGTGGTATGGACATACGGCTCTCTGATCAGTCATTATCTAAAAAATAGAAAAGCCGGGAACAACTAAAAAAATTCGTTATTTACCTTTGAAATTGACAGTCTCTGCAGACGAATTTCTATTTCTCCTTTTTATCTTTGGATGCCAGATAAAGCACCTGGTTTTTATGACCTGATGCCCATTATTTTTAGCTTTAAGCGAGCCATCATTTTCTTTCTGGTGAGTTTTAGTATTACTACTGTTTATTCACTGATTTACTTTCCTCACCTTTCTGATAGGTTCAAAGCATATCCTCTCTCTTTTATAATTGCTTTGATGGCCTTTTTGAGCATTGCCAACATTCCACGGATGATCAACAAAAAGAAATATGCCTATTCCTTTCTATTTTCTTCCATTGCGGTTGCATTGCTACTCATCATAGTCGCTTTTGAACTATATCCCGCTATTATTCCTTCCACTCAGGACCCGGCATATTCACTCACTGTTCACAATGCCAGTTCATCGGAAAAGTCGCTGGAGATCATGCTGATCATTGCAGCAATAGGTGCTCCACTGGTTGCGTTATATACCGGATTTGTCTTCTGGACTTTTAAGGGGAAAGTGAAAATGGATGAAATGAGCTATTGAGGGAGTCCTGCTCCCTCAGCTAGCCGATGTATTAGTTTTGTGCCAAACCTGGTCCACAAACCTGGTCATACATCCAAATGTGCTGACCCAGGTCATTCCACTTTGGTTTTTCTTCCTGTTGCATCACAGCGCATTCACCAAATAACTTTTTGTAGGATTTATGGTAACCTCCCTTTTTCACTTTAAGTAACGCCTGATCATTTTTCGAAACATAAAATGCCTTATGCTTATCACCTGTTATGGTAAGGTATTCACCTTCCATAGTAGCAGATTTTGCAGCATACGGATCATAAAATACCTGAAAGGTGTCATCAAAGCCCGGATTCAACAGCTGTAGCAGTGCCTCCTTCCCTGACTTCAAAACCGTGTTGCGATAGATGATATAGTCTTGAGGGACACCTTTGGGCTGGTTTTTAGAAAGAATCTTCACAATGGAAGAGCCTCTTTCGTTGAAAAACTGGAGTTTCACTGCCTTATTCATGCTTATCATGAACTCCTCCATTTCCTCTGCCCGGAATTTTCTTTTCTCCTCATCCACGGTCATAAGGGTTACCTGAGTGATTCCCCTTACACTTGTTGTATTGAGTATCTTACCGGTAATCAGTTCTCCACTCTTTAATAGCACAGCACCTTCGTTAGACATGGGAACCGCTTCCAGCGGTTGCTGTAGTGACTGTGCACTGGTGATAAACCCTGAGGTCACCAGCATAATTGACCATGTCAAAGACAACCAATTCATCTTGTTTCTCTAAATCTGTGAGTCTAAGACGTCTTTACACCACTATTGGTTGGTATTGATCACTGGAATATTTCAAGCGGTAAAATATGGTTACCTATGGAAACTTTCTGAGGGTTTTTATCTTACCTGCGAATTAAAATTACCGATCAATTGTTCAAGGATCTGTTCATAAGATCTCAGCATAACCAATTAGACCTCAATCTCACGATCTATCAAATGAAAGCCATAGGATTTAAAAAATCACTACCGATAACAGAAGCAGAAAGCTTTATCGAATTTGAAACCGACAAACCATCACCAACCGGACATGATATCCTGGTGAAAATTTCAGCTATCTCAGTAAACCCGGTTGACTTCAAAGTAAGGCAAAAGGCAGCCCTGGAAAAACCACTGGATTCACCAAAAATTATCGGTTGGGATGCTGCAGGAACCGTAGTCGCTACAGGAGACAAAGTTTCTCTTTTCAATGTGGGAGATGAAGTTTTCTATGCCGGAGACCTTACCCGCGATGGCAGCAATGCCGAGTATCAATTGGTGGATGAACGAATTGTTGGTTTTAAACCTAAAAATCTGACCATGGCTGAAGCAGCTGCTATCCCCTTAACAGGTCTCACAGCCTGGGAATCAATTTTTGATCGGATCAAGGTAGTTCCAAATCAAGATCAGTATAGATCAATTTTGATCCTGGCGGGTGCTGGTGGTGTCGGTTCAATTGCGATTCAGATTGCAAAAAAGCTGACAGACTTAACAGTAATTGCTACTGCATCACGTCCTGAGACACAAGCCTGGTGTGAGGAGCTTGGAGCAGATTACGTGGTAAATCATCATAAGATAAAGGAAGACCTGGATAGGATTGGCTTCAGCCAGGTAGACTATGTGCTCGACCTTGTTGATCTGGGTGCCTACTGGAATACCATTGCGGAAATCATTATACCTCAGGGTCACATCGTATCAATTACTGGTAGCAGTAAACCACTTGACGTCAATGTGCTGAAAACCAAAAGTGTTTCATTTTCATGGGAGCTGATGTATACGCGTTCAATGTATCAGACTGAGGACATGGTGAAACAACATGAGATCCTGAATCAAATAAGTAAAATGCTGGAGTCTGGCAACCTTAAATCCACGCTAACCACAACTTTGGAAGGATTTACTGTAGACAACCTGAAAAAAGCGCACAAAATGCAGGAATCGGGTAAAACCATTGGTAAAACAGTTATTCAATTTTGACTCAAGCGATCTGCCATGAAACCAGAACTGAACAAGCATAATGCGATCAATTTCTACAAAACAGCATATTTTGGTGAACCCAGGAAAGCAGTAGAAATGTATGTCGGAGATACTTATATCCAACACAATCCGGATGTGGCCGATGGACCACAGGGATTCATCGAATATTTTGAGCGAATGCAGGATGAATACCCGGAAAAGTCAATTGAATTTGTGCGTGTAATAGCAGAGGATGACCTGGTGGCTTTGCACACCCATCAGACCTGGCCGGGAAATGAAGAATATGTCACCATGGACTTTTTCCGGTTTGATGAAAACGGAAAAATTGTAGAGCATTGGGATGCCATTCAGAAAATTCCAAAAAAAGCAGCTAACGACAATAAAATGTACTGATAGCTCATTGCGCCAGTTCGATAAACCGCTTTTTCCCTTCTTCAAATTTGGTCAGAACTTCCTGCCTGGCTTCTTCGGAAGGGAAACTCCCCTCCTGCTCAAACCAGTCCATGGCATTTTGAAGATATCTGGCAAAGTAGAAGGCATCTTCCCGTGACCGCACAGGTTTATTCTTAACATTGATATATACGGGACTGGTATGAGAAAATGTGACCTCGGGTCGAAGTGTTCCATAATACCTGTTGAGTTCAGTCGGACCACCATCCTCATTTCGTCTTTGAGCCATACTTAAGCCCTGTCTACGTTCTCGGTGAGCCAGCTGATATGACCTGGCAGTAATCCATACACTTTCATTCGCTGTATAGTAAATCTCCAATGACTTATGGTGTTCTCCCGGGTTGATCACTGTTTCTGCAATCAATTCTCCATTGGCCACAATCTCTAAACGATCCACTGGCATCTGACTCCATACTTCAGCCTTGATCCGGTATCTTTTGCCTGGTTGCCCATTCAAAGTTTCTCCCGGCCCTTGTCCATCCACAGTAAATGTCAAAAAAGGAGAATTACTTACAAAAGTTTTGCCCCTGTTGAGTGCATCTATCCAATTTGAATAAGTAAATTCCCTCTCTAACAGCGCATATGTTCTGTTTGCACCCACTGTTACAAAGTTTCCCATCTTATCCGTGCCTGCTGTGATTGGTATTTGAAATCCGCAGTTCAGGAGCCTGTACCACAGTTTTAATCCGGAGTTCATTCTGACTTCTGGCACCACATCAGAAGCAAAAATGGGTTCATGAAAAGGGTCAATGGTACAAAGCAATTCTACTGCATCTACCTTTTGTAGCACAATCCCCAGGGGACCTTCCAAGCCGGGCCAGGCTGCAAAATGTGCCAATGACACATGTCCACCCTGCTGGTGAGTTTCGTCCATTGCATCGATATTGAGCGGATACTGGTGTGTTCTCTGTGTCGCAGATGGCTCAATAAGGTTTTGGGTAAGATTCAGTAAATCGATGTGTCCCAGCCGGTCTTCCCTGTATTCCTGCCCATAAAACAATAGATGAACGGAATCAGATTCCGGTTCTATCGTCCCACTGAAATGCTCATGATCCAGGGTAAAATCTGAGATCAGCAGGTTACAGACATTTACATCTTCAGCTTTCATTTCAAGTATCGCTGATTCCTTATTGATATGATGTACATGGACATCACCGCTATACCAGTTCTCATCAGGCAGGTCATTAAATGCTTTTTTTAGCCTTATCTCAATGTTTTCCTGACTGCCAATGAAATATACCTGGTCATGTATCTTATAATTAAAACCCTTCACGATCTGTACCCGAATTGAATCAACTGTGGTATTGAGTAAAAACTCACCATCAACATAAGCATATCTTCGCTGTTCATCGAGGATAATATCTGTTTCTACGGGTTCCTGGTCTCCCGAAGTTGTCATCGGAAAATCTGTCGTATGACCAACTGGAGCAAGGTATTCATGATCCATGGTAACGACACGGACCCTGGCGGCCGTAGGATGGTTATTTTCATCAAAAATTCGTACCTTTAAACTGTCCTCCGCATGGTGCTTACCATTACAAGCCATCAAGAGCAAAAACACTATTGTAAAGTGGTGAATCCATCTGGGACCAGCTATAAAATTGAACTTCATCATAACAAGATAAGAAAAAATACCATTGTCTTTCTAGGTGATTTGCTTATAATAATTTGAGGTTATTTACGGATTTTAATATTGATTAAGTATGCAGACTTTTGTATCATTATGAAAAAGATATTACCAGCTATTTTACTTTTTGCCATAAGTTATTCAGGTTTTTCAGAAACACCTGAAAAAAATACAAGCGCCCAATTGCAGGCCCGAGTCATGGCGGAACAGATTTATCAAACGTATTCCGCCTTTAGGACAGACAACGCAGAGATTTCCAAAGAAATTGCTTTCAGTCTTGGGCTGGAGTTGACTAAAGAAGTATCCTATAGGATTCCAAAGAATTGCAAGATTGATAGCATCGTCATGGCAAATGACGCAGATCAAATGTGGATCACGTATAAGGCCACGGATATTCAATATGTGAAAAACATTGAAGTGCTATTTGTAATGAAAAGCAATCAGGCTGATATGATTGCCACCCACCTGAGGGATATTCTTTCTCAAAAGGGTAAACATCTTGCTAAGGACGATCTCGAGGAGACTTTGTTTAAAGACAACACGGGATGTGTATTGATCGACGATCGTTTTCAAGAGGTCACAAAAACGGAGATATTTTCGCTCTACAATTATCATATTAAAATTCTTGATGATTACCTGATGCTTGAATTTAAAGAGGTTCTACCAAGAAAATTTGAGCCTTCCAGACGTCAGTTAGTATTTGTAGACTAAGCGGTATTTAGCTGCACAGGTAATCGGAAAGGTTGCCCCCCGTTCTCAGTGGTCCAGCTTACATTCTGGAAGTCACTGATACTTTCCATGGTGACAGGCACCAGATTTCCAGTCTGACTATTACCATCATGGGATAAAGTCCAAAATGGCAAATAGAAGATATATATTAATGGGGAAACAGCTGGTTTCTTTAGGATGATATTCTCTAAATTCGAATTACCCTCAAATTTAAGAAGGTGCCTGATTATTACCGAGAAACAAATTGAGGCTAAAAATAATTAACCGTAATTTGACATACGCTTCGGCTTATTGTCTCAATCCATTCCCTTCCATACCTTAACGATCCCATTCTTCTGCCCCAGCAAGGGATCTGATGATGGGATAGGCAATGCAGCAATATTCCGATCAGCTCCAGGCCTTTCTCCCGGCAACCCTTTCAGTAAGTCCCAGCTTCTGCCATTCGGATATGCTCCCACAACACCTAACCCTTCACTTCCTAAATTTTTGTGCCCCACCCCTGCGGGAATAATGATCACATCACCTGCTTCCACACTAACTTTTTCACCAGACTCACCCCCTAAATGCACCAAAGCATTGCCAGAGTATATCCCCAGTACCTCATGTGAAGTACTGTGGTAATGATGAAAAGAATAAATGCCATTTCGCCAGGAGTTAGACCAGTTGTTGCTTGCAAACCTCTTCTCAAGCCACCCGGCACCCTCATTCCCTCTTTCAGCGAAAGCATTTTTATAGAGAATTAACGGGAATTTACTATTTGGTATTTTCCCATCATCTTCAAAGTGTAATTCGGTAGTATTATGCATAGAATGAGCAGGTTTACGAAAGAAAATAGCCAGGCCAACAAGGCCTAGTGAGGATATAAATTGATGTCTGTCCATAGTATTTAAAGATCGGAGTCTATTGTGCTAATCCAAGATAATACATAATAATTTGATATTCCGAAACTCAACTTTTACATATTTAGGGTTACATTTACCTTATTGGTAGAATACATTCCGGATCCTTTTTCGCAATTTATTTACCTCTAAACCTTGCATTGATGAATCTCCAAAATCAATTTCTATCTACAGCCCTACTAATCCTTACCATCTCAACACACGTTTTCTCACAGAAAATGCAAATCATTGATGCGGTATTGGATGAACCAAACAACACCATTGAAATAACATACAACTTAAAGTCAGACAATCAAAGTAAAAACTATCGGGTTCAATTATATTATTCCAATGATGGCGGAAAAACCTTCAAAGGTCCGGTAGAAAGAGTCAGTGGAGATGTGGGAGCTCAGGTATCAGTGGGAGACCAGAAGAAGATCTATTGGAATTACTTCTATGAAGATGAGGAGTTTACCGGTGAAAACCTGGTTTTCAATATTCGGGCAACGGCTATTAGTACTTTAGCTAGCAACAGACTCATGGGGCCAAAAGCTGCATTATATTCTATAGTCATTCCGGGATTGGGCGACTATAAAGCTCGCAATGGAAATAGTTATTGGCTAATTACTGCAGGTACATGGGGTCTGCTGGGGTCCGGCCTCATTGCGCGTTCGGGAGCACGTAAATCTTATGACGATTATCTCAATGCGACTGACGTGTCCTCCGCCAACAAATCTTATACAGATGCTGAGAATAAATTTAAAGCATTCAGGACAATGAACACCATTGCGATAGCTATATGGGCGACAGATATAGTGAGTGTATTCATCAAAGGCAAGAAAAACGAGAGAGAAGGATTGACCAGCAAATATAAATTAGACCTAAATATGGCTGTATTACCAGGCAAAAGTGTTCCCCTGGCTGGATTGAAAGTAAACTTTTGAGGATGAAAGTGTATTATTTCATATTGCTATCAGGATTACTCGCTGCCAGCTGTTCAAAGCTGGATATTAAAAGAGTAGATCCTGTGATCACTACAATCAGCCCCGATGCAGCTGTTCCAGGCTCCACGCTGACCATTACAGGTGCTAATTTCACAGAGGATATAGCTGTTTCTTTCGGCGCTGTAGCTGCCGATATCATCGAGTTATCCTCCAATAGCATCAAAGTGCTGGTCCCCCAATCCCTATCCCCTTCCACAATCGAGTTAAAAATAGATGCTCAGGGTGCACCTGCATCATCAAGCTTTGAGGTTCTACCCTTTTTCTTAGAAAAAACGGGCCACCCGGATGGTGCATTTGGTGGAGCTGGCTTTGTGCTGAATGATGTGCTCTATTTTGGTATGGGGGGTAAGCCCTGGTATCAATACAACGCTAACAGCGATACATGGACACCCATGAATGCCAACAATGCCGGCCCGGATAAAACCGCAGCCATTGGTGTATCGGTCAATGGTAAAGGATATATTCTTGGTACAGGTTTCGATGGTGAACTTTGGGAATATGACCCATTCACAAATGATTGGACCATGAAGAGTGGATACCCCAATGATCACCTGATCTTTCCTGCTGTCATTGTAATAGGAAGTAATTTCTATTTAGTAACCGGATTACAGAATGCCATAAGTAAATCAGTCTGGAAATACTCGACGGTTGATGATGAGTGGACACAACTCAATGATTTCGGCGGAGTAAAGCGAGGCAATGCAACAGGATTCGTAGTAAATGGAACAGGCTATGTTGGTCAGGGCTATGATTTTGATACCAATAGCTTCCTGAATGACTTCTATGTGTATAATGCTACTTCTGATTCATGGGCTGAAGTAGGTGCACCCATTAATCCCAGTGCCAATCTGGAAGGGGGTGTTGGCTTCTCACTTGGAGACAAGGGATATATCGGGCTGGGTAGGAATGGGTCGAATGCCCCAGTGAAAGACTTTTGGAAATATGACCCCGCTGACGATTCATGGATACAATTTGCAACCTATCCCGGAAATGGGGTTATGGGAGTTCAGGCATTCGTGGTAGCCAATAAAGTCTACCTGATCAATGGGTCAAACGAGAACTTTTCGGAAGATTATATAGAAATGTGGGAATTTATACCGGAATCACTCTAATCATGAGAAAATTTAATGTTCTGTTAATCGTAATTTTCCTTTCATTTGATTTACCTGGTCAAAGTATTGAAGCGACCAGTCAAACATATGATTTTTATATCAAATCCAGAGATAAGGCACTTCCTGTACTCTTCTGGCTAAATCCAACTACAGACATCAGTCTGGCGCAGGAGCAGCAATTCAAACTAAAAGTAGGGATAAAATGTCCTTCCCAGGTCAAAAGTGTAACCATCCGCTTTAATGGATTTGATCTGGATGAATCAAGGGGTATGGGGGTAGTCAGTGGCAACACCCAGTCTGGAGAGTACGACATTTTCATTGACAATGAGTTAAAGCTGGAAGAGGGTGATAATGTGGTAGAAGTTACTGCAACAAATAGTTTTGGCAATGCTGTAACGGAGCAGCGAACCATTCGCTATTTAGGTGAGGCAACAAACAGAACTGATATGGCCCTGATATTTGCCACGGATCAGTACGACAACTGGAAAGACCTAAGTAATCCCATCAATGATGCACGTACGATTGCCAAAGAGCTCAGGGAGACTTATGGGTTCCAGGTGGAAATACTGGAGAATAACAACATCCAGGATATATTGATCAAGCTCAGAGAGTATGCGAGCAAGGTTTACCTGGAAGATGATCAATTATTTATATTTTTTGCAGGACATGGTCACTATGATCAGCTTTTGGGTGATGGATATATCGTGGGCAAAGATTCTAAAAACAATGACCCGGCAAATACATCCTATCTTTCCTATTCCGTTTTGGGGAGGGCATTGAATAACCTTCCGACCAAGCATGTTTTCCTCACCCTGGATGTTTGTTTTGGTGGTACTTTCGATGCTAAACTGGCCAGCTCGAGCCGCGGCTATGAAGAAATGTATGCTGAAATTTCCAGAAGTGAATTTGCTTCACGCAGACTGAAATATAAAACCAGAAAATTT
Organism: Cyclobacteriaceae bacterium; assembly: GCA_965228595.1. Lineage (GTDB taxonomy): Bacteria > Bacteroidota > Bacteroidia > Cytophagales > Cyclobacteriaceae > UBA7330. The sequence goes on from OZ245828.1 coordinate 5,503,165, forward strand.
CTGACATCGGGAGGTAAAGAATACGTACCTGATGGACGTCCTGGCATGCATTCACCTTTTGCCCACAAATTCATTGAAGCTTTGAGAACAAATGGCGGTAAAGACCGGATCCTTACCTTAAGTGAGATTCTAAATGTAGTGAGCACGATCAATCCTGCCCCCCATTTTGGAGATTTTGGTGACAATGAAGCCGGTAGCGACTTCATATTCATGGCTAAGTGATGCGACTGCTGGTCACATTATCTCTGTTTATTCTGATACATATCACATCCGCACAGTGTCCTACGGGCCTAAAAGTAGACAGTAAATCATACAATGACACGCCAGTCTTAACAGCCACAGCAACTGATAACCTCCCGGAAGTCGCCTCATTAAAGCGTTTCTGTCCCAAACCCGGCAACCAACTCAATCACCTGACATCAGCAAGCTGGGCCACCGCATATTATGCTTCAACCATCTTACATGCCCGGCAATCTGGTCAAACCGACCTTGATATAATTTCCAGGGAATCGTTCGCTCCAACTTATACCCATTATATTGTTCAGGGTGAAAATGCTGACTGTTCTGTCCCAATCTCCATCAAAGAATCCCTTGATATCTTAGTTAATGAAGGTGTACCATCCTTTACAGAATATCCCTATTTCTGCCCCGATACTCCTCCCGGGCGAGTTAATTTGTCAACAATATCAGGTTACAGCAAAGTCTTCAACTCCTATGATCCGCCAGAAATAAAAATCATCAAAATAAAGATGGCCCTAAGTCAGGGACTTCCAGTGGTGATCGCACTGCAAACTTCTTCATCTTTTTGTGAACCAGGTGAAGTATGGAGTCCTTCCAAGCCCATTGGTGCTTCCGATCATCAAGCCATTTGCGTCATTGGTTATGATGACAACAAGTATGACGGAAGTTTTGAACTGGTCAACAGTTATGGGAAAAATTGGGGTTCAAATGGATTTATTCATGTGCCCTATTCTAAATTGATGGACAGAATAACGGAGGCTTATGCAGCTTTTCTGTTTCCCGATAATCAGGAATTTAAAATGAAAGTGGACATATCATCAAACTATGGCAGCAAGATGCCGGTTAGATCAGAGAGTGAGGGATTATACACTTTCACAAAAGGATATGGCAACGGTCATCAATTTAAATTTGATATACAAACTGATTTTAACGGATACTTATACCTGTATTATTTCAATGACAAAGATGAAAATGGCTTACTATTTCCAGGGAACGAATATTCATCCGGAGAGCTTCCGTTTGACGAAACTTCCATACAATTACCAGGTAAAAATCGCTATATCAAGCTTGATAGTCACCCCGGTAAAGAAACAATGGTGCTTGTATTGAGCATGAATTCGCTAACAATTGGCCAGATAAAACAAACAATAGAAGAAGCTCCTAACAAGAGTTTAAAGTGTGACCCGGAAAATTTACAGGTTATGGGAAAGATCAATAGCGCTTATCCTTACGCATTTATACAAATTAGGCTGGATCACATCTGACAACTATCCGTATTTCTACTGAATGTTTTTTACGAATTTATTTCCATTGAAGAAGTAACTTACAACCATTACTTTCGTCAAAATTTTTAAGCATTGAGCATTTTCGACATCATCGCACTTCTGGTATTTCTAGCCGGCGTCTTTCTATTTGTTAATACTTATTTCATCAAACTCCCCTCTTCCATCGGTTTGATGGTTCTTGCACTCAGCTTATCTGTGGTCGTCCTGATCATAGGAACCATCCATCCGGAGTATCACCTGGCAGAGAAAGTAAAGGAATATGACTATACCGAAATCATGTATCGATTTGTCTTGAGTGTCATGTTATTTGCTACGGCTCTGAATGTCAATTTCTTTCGCTTGGGCAAACAACTGATCCCTGTTCTTATTCTTTCATTTTTTGGAGTGGTTATATCCACCACCACAATTGGACTGCTTGTCTATTTCATGGTTGAACTGTTATCAATAGACTTGTCGTTTGTCGGATGTTTTGTGTTCGGAGCACTCATATCCTGTACAGATCCGATTGCAATTACCAAAAATATCAGAAGATTTCACCTTCCTGACGCCCTGGAGGCCAAAGTAGAGGGTGAGGCTTTGCTGAATGGCTGTATGTCTATTATTCTCGCGTTTACACTTACCAATATCCATGAAGCCCAGGTGCTAAACGGAGGTATAGAGCTGGTTGATATCTCGATTATTCTGATAAAAGACTTATTGGGAGGTGTTGTCGTGGGGGTCCTCTTTGGATGGCTTGGCTATGAGCTTTTGAAGTATGTAGACAATGATGTGATTGAAGCTGAAATGCTCATCACCCTGGCTTTGGTGATGACAGGCTCCTACCTGGCCGATTCCCTGGGTGTATCTTCTATGCTGGTAGCTGTGCTGAGTGGAATCATCATCGGAAACTTTGGACGAGACGAAAGAACCGGGGAGAGTGCCGTTGGCCCGTATGTCTATAAATTCTGGCAGCTGCTGGAGGAAACGGTATCGGCGATCCTGTTTGTATTGATCGGATTCGAAATGCTTGTCATTCCCCAACGAGCAGACTACTTTGCTGGTGGATTTTTTGCTGTGCTTATCGTGTTATTTGCCCGGTGGCTGGCCATGTTTATTCCTATTCGTTTGATGTCATTCCTGCGGTCATTTGACAAAGGTACGATCAGCGTATTGACCTGGGGTGGACTGAAAGGCGGATTACCTGTGGCATTTACACTTTCCCTAACCAATTTCCCAGGAAAAGAAGTGCTGTTGACGTTTACTTATGTGGTCGTGGTCTGCTCTGTACTGTATCAGGGTCTCACATTGGGGACCGTCATGAAGATGTACAAAATTTCGGTTCGGTAGGCCTAAAATATCCGGCTGGCAGACCATTTTATCAAATCAGGGTTGACCATAAACAGAATTTTTAATTAACTTAGGATATCACCGTTTCCTGAGTGCAATGAAAACACTCTTTTCAATCCTATCACTAGTATTCTGTACAGTTATCTCGGCACAGGTAGTAGACAAAACTCGTCTGGAGTATGATGAAGATCAATTGGATGCCCTTCAGGTAGGAATGGCCGTCACTTCAGACCAAAAGCAAGCAGCATTTTTATTGGAAAATGGAGAGCTGAGGATTTTCGATTTTTATAACTCTGTATTTACGCACACTTTTCAAATTGACCTACTCGAAATATTTGAGATTGCCTTTACACAGGATGACCAGGCGATATTAATAGTAGAAAGCAATAGAATAAGGCTTCTCGATTGGAAGACTGGCGAAATATTACTCACCAAAAGCTATCAGGAAAGAGTCCAAAATGCACGTGTTGCCAGGTTTGACAATCACTTTGGAGTAGCCTTCCAAAATCATGTGGAGATCTGGAATAAAGATCAAATGGAGGTTGTACAGACCTTGAAAATCAAGCAGAACATCATGATCATTGATTTCAGCTTCACTCAACCACAGATTATCATCAGCCCGAAATGGTCACTTATCAGAAACCAGATGTATATTTTCAATTATCAAACTGGAAAAGAAATTGAAAATTTTAAGAAAAAGTATTTTGGTTTAAATGATAAAAACGGAAAAGTATATTTCTATCAGAATAACGCTGTTCCCGGATTAGGACCTGGTGTGCCGGTATATGGACATAGAACCCTGCCTTCAGGCAATGATTACCAACCTATTATGATCATGGCGGGTGAACAGGTTAAGGCAAGTGACGTGGGAGGTCTGATGACCTGTTTAAGAATCGATGATAAAGTAATTGGGTCTGTTGGTTACCGTGGTTTTTCGGTTTTTGATTACTACAAGGGTGGCATGGTTTTTACCACAAGAAAAACCAAAAGAGAACGCAGCTCCAGTACACTCTCCTTTTATGGCGACTACCAGGCAAGCTCTCTTTATCAAATTAGTGATGACAAAGCTTTGATCAATGCCTATGGCGACAACATCAACCAGATTTACAGTGCCACTCAAAATGAGATCATTGGGTACATATTTGTTGATGCTGATGGAGAATATGCCGTAGTCTCTCGCGACGGACGTTTTGACGGCACTTCCGAATCCTCCGAAAAGCTTTACTGGAGCACCAGAAAATCGGCTAAAAAGACCAGCCTGGCAAGCACCTTTGAACGAGGCTTTTCTCCTAAACTTCTACGATCGCTGTTGTATGAGGATCAGGTGATTGAAGAAATTGATATCGACGAAGCCATAGAAGAAATTCCGGTCATTCAGGTCATATCTTTCGATGGACAGCAAATAGAAATGAAAGATGGACTTATAAAGACATCTACTGCCAAGAAGCAAGTGCAGCTACAGGTAGGAGCTACAACGAATAAGGAGAATCTGGAGCAGATAAAGCTCTTTCACAATAATAAATTGGTGGCAGTAAATGAGGACCCTACAAGTCTCGTCACTTTCGATATAACCCTTTCAAATGCCTTGGGTAATGAAAACTACCTCTATGTAGTAGGTACGTCAAAAAGTGGAATTGATACTGAAAAACAAAAGTTGATTATCAATTATACCGGCAATACGGATGCACCACCGAAACTGTATATAATTACTGTGGGTATCAATGAATACAAAAACCCCAGGTACAACCTCAACTATGCCATTGCAGATGCTGATGCTTTTTCAGAAGCCATGACTGTTCAATCAACCTTGTTTGAAGAAGTAATACATATTGGCATCAGGAACGCAGATTTTACCAAATCAAAAGTACAATCTGTATTTGCCAATGTGATGTCTAAGTCTCGGGAGCAAGACCTGTTGATTTTTTACTATGCCGGTCATGGCGTGATGTCCAAAGGCCTTGATGCACCGGCAGAATTCTTCCTGGTACCACATGATGTCACACAAATCTATGGAAGGGATGAATTGCTTTTCCAAAAAGCATTGGCCGCCTCTGAGCTGAAAGAAATCTCAAAAAACATCAACGCTCAAAAGCAACTTTTCATCCTGGATGCCTGTCAATCGGCAGCTGCTTTGGATGCCATTGCTTCAAGGGGGATACTGGAAGAAAAGGCAATCGCACAACTTGCCCGAAGTACGGGCACTTTCTGGATCACGGCCACAGGATCGGAGCAATTCGCTACGGAGTTTGAAACCATTGGTCACGGGGTTTTTACTTACGCATTGCTCGAAGGGCTGAAAGGTGCAGCTGATGGAGCAAACGGAGATAAGAAAATCACCGTACGGGAGCTTAGTGCTTACCTGGAAGAGCAGGTCCCCGAACTTGCCGAAAAATACCAGGGAACACCCCAATATCCTTCAAGCTACAGCTTTGGCAATGATTTCCCTGTAATGATCATCAATTCCGAATAGGTTGCTATTTACCGGCTTTAAAACTGTAATATACAGCCAGACTGAACCTGTCCCTGCTTCAATGGTAGCGAATATCCTTGCTTCAATGAAGCAGGCTTAATCAAGATATCTGATCTTTATGGTTATCTGATGATTTTCCGGTAGCATAAAATCAAAATCATCGAAAGTTGGTAAGAACCAGGTTTTGTGTTCATAATTGGAGAATCCGAATCCCTCTTTAGGAAAGATCAATCCCATATCCACCACCTGGTTGTCATTAATATCGTCGAGCACAGCTATGCCATATACGCCCGAACCAAATCCGGGTATCTCGGCCGTCATCTTCCCATCCTTCCAGTTGGTTTTGGGGAGGACTACTTCAAATACAGGTTTCCTGATTTTCCATTGAGCCTGATCGGTATAAACACCCACTAACAGTGTCCCCTGATTGGTCCTGATATTTTCAAAATGAACTGATACATGATGGTTTTCCACCAGACACATCATATATGCTAAAAGATGAACAAAGATTACCATAATCCTTTACCCTCTAAGCACTAAATAAGTTAAATACCCGACGTAAACTGTTACGAATACAATCCCCTCGAAGCGACTCACCACAGGCTTTTTACCATTTATCACAGCGAAAATCAATAGGGTACTGGCGAAGATGAGCATGAGAATATCCATGTTGTTAATCACATCGAAAGGCAACGCCTTAATCACCGCACTTAAACCAAGAATCCAGAAAATATTGAAAATATTGGATCCAATTACATTTCCGATGGCCATGTCTGCCCTACCCTTTTTCGCCGCCACCATAGAGGTAACAAGCTCCGGAAGTGAAGTTCCCACCGCTATGATGGTCAAACCAATAAAAGACTCACTCAAACCTATTTCTCTTGCCATATGTACAGCACCATCTACAATCCATTTTCCGCCAACGAACAAGGCTATGATCCCTATTACCATGAAAATCACAGATTTTTTCACAGACATAATCAGGATCTCATCATTGACACGCTCTGCCGCCAATCCGTTGGATTTGTCACGTGCCACGACAAAAATGTAAGTCATAAAAAGTCCAAAAAACAACAAGAGAAGGATTCCATCATACCTGCTAATCCACAAGCCACTTGTTTGGACAAAAAGGTTGGCATTGGCCAGAAAGCCAATCATGAATGTAGCTACCAGGGAAATAGGAATCTCGGTGAAGTAAATACTCCTTTGAATAGGCAATGGGCGGATCAGGGCCGAACAACCCAAAATCAGTAATATATTGGCTATGTTACTACCAAAAATATTCCCAATGGCCAGATCCGAACTACCATTGAAACTGGCGAAAATATTGACAATTAATTCCGGTGTACTGGTCCCAAAAGAAACAATGGTTAAACCGATAACCAACTCAGATAATGAATATCTTTTGGCCAGTGAAGAAGCTCCGTCTACAAGCAAGTCAGCCCCCTTAATCAAGAGGACAAAACCTATTACAAAAAGTAAGTATACCATTTAGGTTAACCAGACTAAAAGTAAAGCCTGATTTAACTGCCAAAAGTAGTATATCAGTAAGTTTTTGTATCTAATCAACAAACAATATTTTACAGGAGTAAGACCTCAAATTTTGAGTGTTTGACTAGCAAGCCCTTAAAAAAGGTTTTGATTTAGGTATTGGTTTAAAAATTTTCCTACCGGATCATACGTTTTCGCCAGTTTTTTGAACTCACTACTCATTGGGTATCTTTCCATAAATGTTTGCTTTTTGAGGGTGAAAAGCTTCCCCCAATGGGGTCTCACATTAAACCCTGATAGCTCCCGCTCTATTTTTGGCAGCAAAGTCATGACTTCTTTAGGGTGTTGTTTCCAGGTAAAATGTATGGCTACACTATCCTGATTAAAACACGGACTCATCCAAAAATGATCTTTAGCAATGGTTCGCACCTCTGTGATCATCAAATGCGGGTTTATCTCCTCCCTCATGCGTTCCAATGTCAGAATGGCTTCAACAGCATTGTCCATTGGTACAAAATATTCGGATTGAAGCTCTGCACCAGCACTGGGGGTAAATCCCATCTTAAAGTGTGGAATCCGGTTATACCAGGGTCCCGGAACACCCAGCTGCTCCGTACAAGCCTCCGCAGAAAGATCAGCAATTGGGTGCAGATCCTTTTTTGCCGCTGTTGCGCCAAAAAAATCATCTCCTAATGAGCTATAAGACTGATCCGACCTCCGTTTTACCCATACTTCACTGATGCTTTTATTGAGCCAGTTTGTAAACAGACTCACACTATACCCTGCCGACATAACTTCCAGAAAATTGTTTTCTACAGAAGACAATGGCATGTCCTGAAACACATATTGTTCCACATCATAAGTATCCTGAATATCCAATGTGACCTGGGTGATAATCCCAAAAGCGCCCAATCCCACTATAACAGCAGGATAATCAGCATGGTCCCTTCCTATTGTTACAAAGTCCCCGGAAGGTGTAATCAGCTCCACCTGTTTCACGGCCGTTGCCAGGTTACCATTCTTAACGCCTGAGCCATGTGTAGCAGTAGCACATGCCCCTGCTACTGTAATATGCGGAAGAGAAGCCAGATTATGCAAAGCAAACCCTTCCTGATGCAATGATTCACAAAAGTCACCATAACGAGCACCTGCCTGTACGGTAATGGTTTTGTTTTCCTTATCCAGTTTTACTTCCTTGAGTTTTTTAAGAGAAACCTGATGCTGAGGACTATCCGCTATATTGTTAAAACAGTGTCTTGAACCCAGGGCCTTTTGCTTAGGCAAAGTATGAACCAGTCGCTGAACCTCCTGCACATTCATGGGCTCATGTAAATGTGGTGCTTTATAGGAATAATTTCCCGCCCAGTTCGTTCTGGCACTGGAAGGTATTTCATGATTCGGTTTTCGGGGTGTACACGACCAGTATGGGCTAAGTAAGCCCCCAGCTAAAATTACTGATGAATGTTGGATAAATGTTTTTCTTTTCATGAGAGAAATGAAAAAGGTACATCTGTTAAGATAGTCAAATTCTAATTATTGACCTTTTTCTATCATATGGTTGTTTCTTTTTGAACTAGAGACTTATAAAGAATTTATTTCGTTATATTCATCCGATTTTTCTAACCCAAACCCACCGATATGAAAAGATTTTGGACACTAGGATTGATTGCGCTAATAGCTTTCAGTTGTGCTACTACAAAAAATTTGGAAAGTGCCGTTGGTACCTGGGACTTCGTTTTAAAGGGCACGCCCAATGGTGACGTAACTGGTTATTTTACCATTGTAAAAGATATTGATAAATACACAGGAGTGATCTACTCTGATCAAGGCAGCAATCAACTCAACAACATTACGATCGAGGATGAAGTATTACAATGCAACTTCAACTATCAGGGCTATAAAGTAGAGATGCAGGGCACATTTGAAGGTAGGGCGCTCGAAGGAAAAATGACTGTTGATTACAATGATTTTCCTCTCACTGCTACCAAGAGAGATTAGTTATTATTGGATTCAGATTCACTACCAATCACCTCCAGACAGACTTGCTCCCAGTTAAAAGGCACTTTGGTTGTTTTGGCCACCAGGTTGAGATCATCGATGACGGCTTGAATCACCGGTACCCCGTTTTTTGACCGTTCTTTCTCGGCCGCTCTTTCCGGATCTCCTGGAATCAGGACAGCTTCCTGACCTTCAATGGGTGGAGTACCTCTAAACTCATCGATCCACTGGTCGATCCTTTTTTTGAAGTTGTCCACCTCATCAAAGCCATCAATCTCCATGGCTCCGAAAAAGTGGCCTATCCCCTTGCCAACACTTTTCTCAGGTGGAGTTTCATACATGGCAAACTGTGGCACATAAGGCCCCCAATTGGCACCACTCAAAACACCACACAAGATATCCACCATGGAAGACAAACAATAGCCTTTATGACCACCCATTTCTCGGGTGGAACCGAGAGGCAACAGACTGCCCTTGAACATATCTGAAGGATTTGTAGTGTCCCGCCCTTTTTCATTTACCAGCCAACCTTCGGGGATTGATTTACCCTGCCGTCTGGCTATCTCTACTTTCCCTAAAGCCACCACACTGGTAGCCAGATCAATGACGATAGGAGGATTTCTATATCCGGGAAATGCAATGGAAATGGGATTGGTCCCCAACATGCTTTTAGCTCCCCAGAGTGGGGACACAATGCTGGATGTATTGGTCATAGACCATCCAATCATATCACGTTCAAGTGCTTTCAGACTGTAGTATGAGGCAATCCCGTAGTGATTCGTATTACAAACACTCACCCACCCCGAACCATGTTCTGAAGCCTTATCCATGGCTATCTCATTCGCTTTGGGTCCAACTATTAAACCCAGGCCGCTGTCTCCATCTACGGTCGCTACGCTTTTCTTGTCTCTAACTATAGAAATCTTCGGAGTTGGGTTGAGCCTGCCGATAGAAAACATTTCCACATATGATTTCAGCCTGGCAATTCCATGGGAATCGATCCCCCGGATATCAGATTTTGAAAGAACGTCGGAAGCCAGCTGTGCGTCCTCTTCGACCACACCAAAGGACTTGAAGACCTCCGCGGTGAATTCTGACAAAAATTCTGGTCTGAATAAGTAATAATTGGGCATGATTATGAGTAATGGGTTTGAATGATTGACAAAGGATCTCCCAAGATAGTGTACTGATAAGATGATTGCAATCAGACTGCCTTTGCCAGATAACTGTTGTATTTAAGCCTGTATTCTGTAGGTGAGCATCCGGTAAACTTTTTAAAAACACTTCTGAATGCCTTATTATCCACATACCCAACTTCCATCATCACCTCATTTACATTTTGACTTGTCCGTTCAAAAGACTTTTTTGCCGCTTCCACCTTAACCCGTTGAATGTATTCATGTGGTGTGTTTTGGGTAGCATTCTTAAATCTTCTGATGAAATTTCGCTTGCTGAGTGATACATGCCCTGCTAGTTCATCAATGGAAAGTGTCCTGGAAAAATGCTCCTCAATGTATTGTTGTACCTTTCGTATCGTCTGATCCCCATGGCTTTTTTGGGTGTCGAAAATCATGAATTCTGATTGATTGTATCTGTCCAGGTCAATCTCAAACAGCTTACTGAGAGCTATGGCCATTTCTCTGCCATTGTATTTCTCAATCAGATATACCAATAAATTGAGAAATGAATATGCACCACCACTGGTATACAATCCATGTTCATCTGTAATTATTTTTTCAGGTTGAAAATTCACTGCTGGAAACATCTCTTTAAATGCTTCCTTACCAATCCAATGTGTGGTCGCATTTTTACCATCAAGTAGACCCGTAGCTGCCAATAGAAAAGCACCCATACAGAGACTAGCCACCTCTGCTCCGTGTCTGTGCATAGATTGGATCCAGGGAATAAACGCGTTGTTCATAGAGATTGAAGACGGCATGTCCCCCATGATGGTAGTCACAATGACCAGATCTGTTTTTGATACTTTATCTATTGTTGTGTTAGGCTTAATCGAAAATAAGCCATCATAGAGCTCTGTTTCGTTCTTCAATCCAACAAGCTGGATCTCATAATCTGGTGGTGAGCCTTGATCAACTAAAAAGTTGTTTACCTGTCCAAATAGTTTAAATGCTCCGACAACGCTACTGAGTACCACAGGACCTTCCGGAACTATTATTGAGATATGTTTCATATTAGGTCGAGGTGTTGATCAGATAAAAATACGGTGAATGATTGGCATTTTCAACCCCTAAAGTTGTCAATAATGCCCATTTACTGATAATGCCATCGCCTTTAGCTTTGTTTGTATTAATCAAAACAATCAAAAAAATGCCTGAAATTAACGTAAACATGGTGGCTGTATTAATAGCAGTCGTAGTCAATTTTTTCTTTGGATTTATCTGGTATACACCACTATTTGGTAAAACCTGGGCCAGAGAAATGGGATTAGATCCGGATAAAAAGCCCTCTTCGGGTGCAATGGCAGGTGGAATGATTGCCATGGTCATTGGTCAATTTCTCTTTGCATGGGTACTGGCCAACAACATGGCTGCATACAATCCTGAAACATGGGGTTTTCCTCCCAATGAAAATCCCCCAATGGCTGTTGCGGGAATGGCAGCATTTTTCACCTGGCTGGGGTTTTTCCTTCCAGTAGACATAGGAGTTGTGACCTGGGAACAAAAATCATGGAAGTTGTTTGGGATCAATACAGGATACCATTTCCTCACACTATTGATCGCTGCCTCAATCATTGCTTTGATGCCCTAATGCTATTATATCCTGGTTTTGTTCCGGTTCTGTTGATCAACCACTCAACCACCAACAGGTTGGGGACCCAGCTAAGCCAGGATATTATTTTGTAGGCTACTATAAATGCTATTCCTAGGCCTGTTAGGGCAGGTAACCATAGCCTCAGTGTTACGGCAGCGAAGGTTAACGCATAGCTTCGAAGCATCCACCTTTGATGTTCTTCAATTTTTTTAGCAACAATACTTTGATAGGCTTTCCAGGTAGTGATAAGCCATAATATCGCCAACGAGCCAAAACCAAGTGAAGAAATCAACCCTCCATTGGCAAAAAATGCCAGATACAGGCCACATACTCCACTAAGGCTCACGCTTATTAGGTATAGCAGTCCCAGGCTCCGGTGTAATCGCAGATTTCTGTTTCGCCATTTAGATACAAATTGTGACCAGCCACTTAGTAGCGAAAGACCACCGAAAATGATGTGGCCGTAAAAGCATATCTTCCAAACTGAACTACCCAACAATTCAGGCAGTTTACTGGACTGAAAACCGGTACTTTCATCTAAACCCAGATAGATGAGCGGATAAAGGCCCATGAGTATGGCCAAAAAAGCCACCAGAACCGTGATAAAACTAGATTTCATTCGCGAACGGTTAGCTATGTGTAATTCAGCTAATTAAATCAACAACAATCAAATTCCCAGGCTAACTTACAGGATCGGTGTAAAAGAATGGTTATCGGTTAATGAGAATCAACAGACTCCTGATTGATCTGGTCCTGGATATAGTGGTTCAGGTGATCCAGATCTATTGGTTTTTTGAAATGGCCATCAAATAACTCCGCGGATTTCAAGTCCTGATAGCCCGTTACTGCGATGAATTTTGTCCTGTTCAACCTGAGGTCCTTCAGCTCTTTTACCAAAAAGGCTCCATCATAATGGCTGTCCCTGATGTTGATATCGATAATAGCAGCATCAGGTGTTTGATTCTTGAAATAATCCCTAAAACTTTGTACATTATTTGCTACAGCGACATTATAATACTCACTGAAAAAGTGCGCATACATTTCTGCGGTAATGACATCATCCTCAAGGATGAATAGTTTCTTTTTGGTCATTGAAAAGGAATATGAATACCATCAAGTTTTCATAATTCCATAGCGGGAGCACCTATATGCTGCAACATATACGTGTTGTAACAAACTTAGAAAAAAGAATTAACTAATTGAAATGGTTGATAACTTAATATCCGATGATGCATGATTTCTTTGTTGGTATTTTGTAAATCGCCTATACCTGATGTTGTTATTTATGAATCAACTTTGAAGTCATGATCACTCGATCTCCCGCCCTCAACCGTAAAAGATAAATCCCAGGTGGATGGTGAGACATATCAATTTTTAGCTTTGATGCTTCTTTGATGACGTTCATTTTAACAGCTTTTCCGGCCAGATTTATCAATTCCACCTGGCCGGGATCAAGGTATGCCTTAGACTCAAGATAAAAATAGTCAGAAGATGGGTTAGGATAAATTTTGACAGGATCCACATCTTGTTCGAACCAAACAAAAACCAGTGGTGAGAACGAAAATTCACCATTAAAATCAGTTTGTTTCAATCGATAATACTGAGCACCTGGTAAAGGTAATATATCCGTAGCCTCATAGGTTAATGTTTCCTTACTGGTGCCGGCACCATCCACCTCAAGAATAGCTTCCCAGTTCATACCATCTATAGATCGTTGGACAGTAAAATAATCATTGTCCAACTCAGTAGCTGTCACCCAGGTGAGTTTTACAGCGTTCTTTTCAGGTCTTGCGGTAAATGACGTCAATTCAACAGGCAATGGGTTAGAGAGGTCAGTATTGCCAAGCGTAAATTGATCTCCATCCAGGAAATTCACGCCAGAGAATACGGCTATTCCACCCGATACTGTTCCTTCTATAGGTGTCACATCATTTGTCGAAAAGTCACCATCTCTATCAATGAGCAATCTGAGATTTGATCCTATTGGTGAGCCACCTGCAGCATTGAAATCAATAGAAATATTCACAGAGCCCACATCTCCTACTTCACTGACGGCCCATACTCTACTCAGACGCTGCTCGATGACCGTGCCATCGACTTCTGAAGGGTCACTGGTAACTACATTAAGTGCGGTATTGTCATGTCCAACCATCAGATACTCACCATTAGCCATGCCTGAGGGGTTCCAAATCCTTACTGCCCCCAGCCCCTGGCTATCCGAATGTCTGGAGCCATCAGAAGCTTGCCCAATACCGATTACTTCAAAATCAAAGCCATTGTCATCTTCTGAGTATACATCATTCGCCGAAAGTGCAATTCCATACTTGGCAGCCAGGTAATTGGTAATTATCACACGCTGTACCTCAGACATCACACCACGGTACATGGCAATCTCAGCGATGCTACCATCCAGATTGAAACCAGAACCAGTTGACGGGGCGGTTTGCCTGCGAGCACCAATGAGTACATCGACTGCACCTGTATTATTGGTGCCTATGGCATCGTTCACAATATTGGTATTTTCATTGGTCCATGAGTCACGCAACGTGGTATTGTTGCTGTGAGAGCTAACAAACCAGTTACCGGTATTTATTTGCACAGTTCCTGCCTGTAAATTTCCACCAATATAAGAGCTGAAATAGGTCTCGGCTCCGCCGGTATCGTCAACGGTATATTGATAGGTTCTGTTTCCCCCGGTAGCATCAGCTTTGGAAAAAAAGGTTCCCTGCTCTGTAGGATTAGAAATATTATACACAATGAAAAACGACCAGCTGTCCGTGCCCGGCACAAAATCCAGGCCCGCAGGTTGCCCCAGGTCCAGGTAATCTCCATCATCAAAGCTCAGTGATGGCAAAGTTGTATTTACTGTGTTGGCATCGAAAGTAGGTTCGGTGCCACCCCCTCCGGAAGCCGTCGCAGAGAGGCCATGACCCGATACATCATTCCATGTAGTGACCGAGGCACCATCTGTAAGATTTAGGTCATCCGCTCGCAGCCAAAGTTGAAGATTGGTGGTATCTCCTACTCCACCCAACCCGGAGTTTCCGGTGATGAATGTTCCGGTCCCTGTGGCTGGTACGCCTGCACATGAAGAAGCACAGGTCACCGTAAAGGTCTCACAGATTTGTGCGATTGTTGCTCCATTCCAGTATTGAATGGTCGGGTCTGCACCCCCATTTCCAATATTATAATCACCAGTACCGCACAATGTGGCATCTGTCCATTCGATATACAGATCATCTGCCCCTTCACCTGTATTGTCCATGATGGTGACGCTGTACCCTGTCAGGATCAGATCATCCGTAGTGCTAAAGGTAGCTCCTGAACTGAACTCCAAATAACCTATGTTTACCACGTCTTCTGTACTACTCAATGTGCCCCCACTTTCTACAAGCATATAGCCCTCAGTCATAAATTCCTCTGAGGTGGTCAATGTACCTCCATTACCCACGACGATGTTACCAACATGATAAAACATCGGATCATCAGACCCTGTAAAAGGATCTGCACCATTCCCCACATTTGAGCGACCTAAGTTGTCAGGTGCTACGCCGCAGGCATTGTTGTCATCTGTGGAATTGATGGTAATCGTATGTCCATTCTGGATCACCACATTGTCAATTCGACTTGGCCAGATGCCGGCCCCCAGGGCACCACTTGAACCATCGGAAGTCAAAGACCACGAGTTGTTGTCATCCCAGGCGCCGGAAGCGAAGGAGTAATAGGTTTTGCCGGAAAACTCACTCCCCACAGATAAAAAAGAACTGGTGTCAACCTGATTGTTATACTCCGTTCGTATCCAATCAGCGCTGAATAATTCATTGGACATTCTAGCGTGGTCCAGATCTCCCCCCCAACCTTCATTTCGTGCGCCATTAGCCCGGCCATCATTTCCAATATCCATGTAAGTTTCCAGGTTGGTGAATCCGTTGTATCCTTCTGTGTGTTCCAACACACCATTTACATACACAGAGCAGTTGGTACCATTCCAGGACAGGGTGATATAATACCATTCATTGGTATTCATTGTAACTATTCCCTGCTCTAGCGCGTGAGTATTGCCAAACCCCAGATCAAGTCCTCCTGCTCCGTCATCTACATAAAGCTGGATTCTATCGACCCACCCGTTAGGATTAGAAGTATGCCCGTACATATATTGAGTTCCGGTAAAACTGGAATTATAAGCCCAAATAGAGATTGTGCCCTGAGCTAGTGATATTGAGCTTGTGGGTACCTGGATGTAGTCGTTAACACCGAAACTTTGACCGTCTCCTATCAATGCAGGAGACACATCAGTACTTCCGTTGTTTGTTCCGTCATTGTTATTGGCTGTGGAATCCTGAAAGTCATCATGGAGGAAATAGACTGCGTCATAATTACTATTCCAGGTACTGGTAGTTGATGAGCTTGCACTCACTGCACAGTTGCCATAAAACATGTAAAAATCCGTATCAACAGCATTGCTCAGTGAAGGTATTCTTACCCAGGCCACGTAATCTCCGTTAGCACCATCATATGTTTCCACCTGATGATCAAGTACCGTGGTGCCGGCCTGATCAGAAGTAAATATGATATCATATCCGTTGGTATGCTCTACATGACCACCATTTGAAGAAGTACGCAGATCATTGTCTCCTGAAATACGTACCATCACGGGGAAATTGGTCAAAGCACTGCTGCCACTGACCTGATTCGCGTCAATCGTGAGGGTCTTGCCATATCCATAACCGGGAGGTTGTGCATAGAGCTTACCAATACTCAAAAGAAAGCCATACGCCAGTGCGTATTTACATATTCTATGTAGCGATCTGAGGCATTTTATTAAATAAATCGGGAAGGTCAAAGCTATCTGATATAACCAAAATAGGGTTTAACATGTACCCATAGCTGTGGCGGACTCTCAAAAAAACACATTTTTACCTAAAATTCAAAGCTTTCAAATTCATTTCTACGGGATTAAACCTAGAAAATTTCAGCAGACTAACCGATTTTATTTACTGCATCTATCCCCTAATCTTGTCATGTGGATTGATAACACTAAGGCATTTTAGTGTTTAGTCAAGGATTTATCTAAGGGTCTTTTGTACCTCTTGGATTAAGCGAGGCTCGGGTAATTTCTTATCCGAGCTTTTTATCTTTTTGACCGCTTAGTAAACCAATCTATTGCTGTATCCATTAGTTTGAAAGCCTTAAAATCACCTTTGGCATTAACTATAAACTGTTCTACTACCTTGAAAAAGACATATTGATTGCTGTTTACCACAATTGCTACAGGTACTTTTTTAAGTGCTTTATATTCAGACTTATCATATTTCTTCAGGGCTTTCAAACCGTCATTCAATGTAATCTTGTTGTTTCCCTTTGTGATATCTATAATCAGACTATAGCCCAATTCATATGCTCTCGTCCTGAACCTGATGCCAAGTTCATTCATTAGTTTAACATCATAATCACCCGTAAATCGGAAAATAATGATCTTCTTTTCAGAAAGGATTTCTTCTGTATAGTTCATTGTAAGACGGCAGCATTTATACGTAGTTTTATTAATAATGGTTTTATGGCAACACGATAATCCAGTAGGATTCATACACCTCTTTTCAATTGAATTTGTTAAATTAGGAATGGTATAAGAACCCTAATATCTTGATAAACTTTTCATTTAAGTTATTGCTTGTCATTGCCATTATTGGAATGTCTTGTGAACCTCCAAAATCGGAAAACAAGGAGGCAAGCATTCGCCAAAAGAAAGACGGATTGATCAAAACATATGATGATTATGGCCATCTTCAATCTGAGATAAATTATCGAGGTGGTATAAAGCACGGCAAATCATTGCTCTATCACGATGGTAGCGATCAGGTGATGCTTGAAATGACCTACCAGGAGGGCAAAAGAAGTGGAATCGCCAGGAAATTCTATGAAAATGGTAAGATATATGCTGAGACTCCCTATGAAGATGATGAGGTAAATGGAATCGTTAAGCTCTACTATAGAAATGGACACTTAAAAGCAGAGATCCCCTACCATCAAAGTAAAAACGGGCTGGGCTTAAAAGAATACTATACGAGTGGAGAATTAAAAACATACATGCCCGAAATCAACGTAAGATTGCAGACCTTCAAAGGGCAATCCGTTTATTATTTCAACATTGAGAATTGCACTGAAGCCAATTTCTATATTGGATCCTTGCTCAACAACCAATACCTCATTGAAGACCCTCCTTTTGTAGAGATTTTACCCAAAAGGAATGGAGAAGCATTGTATGGATTTCCGGAATCTGCCAAAGGTGATATTGTCAACGTGATATGTAGCTGTCGAACAACGGCAAAAAATCCTTATGTGGTGAGGAAAGTGCTGGCATTAGGTGAATCGTAAGGGGTCAAATCTTGAGTAATAGTTTAGCTACTGGATAAATATTTCCGTACAATACTGGGCTAACTGGCAGTTCTGATTCACATTCTCTTTTTCCAGGCAGACCTTATATGACCCTGCTGTAAACTCAAAGGTAAACTTACCATCTCCTTCTCCCGGAAACTCTTCCTCAAAAAAAAGAAATTCGTTGTTTTTATAGACAACCCATCCAAAGGAAATCTCATTTTGCAGCTCAAAATCAGCGTAGAAATGATACACCAGGGGATTTGTTGGGCTCTGCTCCTTATTAAAAAACAACACGGGACAAGGACGCTCAACAGTGAGTATCCGACATGAAAAAGTTCCGGCATTACAATCTGCACTGAAAGACTGTAAGCAAATTTCAAACTCACCCTCCGGTAATTCAAGTACCAGAGAATCATCGTTACTTGCAGCTCCTTCTTTGATAAAATCTTCGTTGATGTACCACTTGTAGCTGATCGGAATATCTATCCGATCATAAATGGCCTTAAAAGTATACCTGCCATCATATTCAGGGTTTATGAGGATGCTTCCTTCCGGACAGGGCACACATTGATTGATCAGCTGAAGTAATTGATAATAATTTGTCACCGTCACCAACTCATCGGTGCCCAATACTTCTACCTCTAATGGAAACTGAAGATCAGGCGCGAAGTCATTACCAAGTGAACTCTTTAAATCATGATAGACATCATTGTTTTCTACTTCTATGGTGTCACGATTATTTATAAGTGTGATTGGAAACACCAGCTCAAAGCATTGACTTTTGAAATCACTTAGGTAGTCAGCTAACCTGGGGATTTCACAGGTTGTCAGTAGCTCTTTCAGATCTGTATCAGTCTCTATACTGGACAGCACCCCATCTTTATTGACCAGAACAGGTAAAATAACTCCTTCGATATAAAATGTGCTCGATTGGTTTTCAAGCGCTTCACTTAATCCGGCAATATCTCCGATGCTGATGATAATACCAGTGTTGTAGGCAAGTTCAAAAGGAAACACTATTGAGAAGCAGGTATTGGGACGATCACTGACCAAATAATAATTTAATAGGGTAAATACGTCAAGGGTTTGTACTATCTCGTCAGATCTGTCTTCAGGAAAATCCAATTCATCGACATCAATACATCCCGACAGACACCCCGATGCCCAGATAAATAGTATAATAATGGGTAACCTAATGATCTTCACGAATCAAATAAGATAATATAATATTCTAGATATCAATGACTTATATTTCATTGATTGCTCATTTTTTTGTTCATTAACACTGGTCATGATCACATACCTTTGTTTCTCTATGGTACAGGGTCTGCAAGTGAAAATAACCATCTTTTTCATTACAATGACAATTCACATTTGTAATAGTCTCAAATTTCGGATATAAAAAAGGAAGAAGTCACCCCGAAAATCAGGGCAACTTCTTAAGGCAAGTAAACCAACCAACTACTCAATCTTAAATGTTTCGCAAATTTGTTTATCTACACATCCTCCGTCCTGGATAAGACAAATCTCATAGGAGACTCCCGTCTCAAACTGCCAGATAAACTGGTGATCATCTTCTGATCCGGCTTCTCTCACTTCACCTCCCTGATAATCATCGTTGATATATACTTTCCAGATGTAGGTCACATCATTCTTTAATTCAAAATCGGCGGTGAATTGATATGCCAGGTCATTTCCCATGCGTTCTGCGGTGTAGTGCAGATCGATACATGTATTTGGTGTCTCTTCGACAACAATTACCTTGCAATATTCTACTTCTTCGCACCAGTCTGAATAGATCACCAGGCATACCTCATACTCGCCGGGAGCAAACTCCTTCAATAGTTTGTGGTCTGTCTCATGCCCATCAAAATTCTCCTTATCAACCAGATCACCATTTACATACCATTTGTACATGGACTCGTTTCTTCCTTCAAAATCTGCCTGGAATAACCATGCATTACCCTCCTGCATATCACTTACAAAGTATGGATCGGGACAAACTCTCTCCTCTACTACTATTTCTTTACAATAGCTATTATCACAATCCCTGTTTGCAGGCTTAATACAAACTTCGTGTGTACCTACTTCAAATTCATAGTCGAATACATGCCATCTGTTTTCACCAAATGGAGCTGTTTCGATCGAATCACCATTTACATACCACGTATAAAGAATGTCATGTTTGCGTTCAAAGCTGGCTTCGAAAACAAATTTGTTGTGCGAAACCTGCTCATATTCAAACTTCAGCTCAGGGCAAGGATTCTTCTCAATGGTGATTTCTTTACAGATTTCAATTTTTCCACCACACAACTCAGACTCCCCAGTGATACATATCGTATAGGTACCAGGCTCAAAAGTGAAATTCAGCAAATTATCTCTGAGATCATCAAGCTCTTCTGTCTCGACTAGATTCCCATTCACCCGCCACTCATAGATGATCTCTTCAAGACCCTCGGCAGTAATGGTATATTCAAAATCAGTACTATCAACGGTTACATTGATCACGGCATCCGGACAGGGATTTTCCTCTTCAAGGCAAGACGATAGAAATAAAAGGCCAAAGCCTATTCCTATCAAAATAAAGTAATTAAAGGTTTTCATCATTAGTTGTGTTTTGACGATTTAAACATGATTTATTCAAGTCACTAGTTTGACTGTCTGGTTGGAAAACGAGCAACATATTTGTTTACCCTACCCCCCTGTTTGAGAAAACCTGAAAAAAAGAATAGATTTAATTTTTTATGAAGTCTCTCGATCCGCTTTGTCAAGAAGAAACATTCAACGGCTTTTTTCATGCCCATATCAAGCCATTGCGGAATTATATCTATTATAAGTTCGGTGATGACCAGTCAGCCAATGACGTGGCTCAGGATGCTTTCATTGCCCTATGGAACAATTGCTCGAAGGTTACCTTAGAGACCGCCAGGGCATATGTATATAAAATAGCCAATAACCTGAGTATGAGCCTTAAAAGACATGATCAGGTAAAGCTTAAGTATAACAATCAGGCAGTAAAACTTAATCAAACATCGGAATCACCTGAATACCTGATGCTTGAGAATGAATTTTTAGAACAGTTGAATACTGCCATCTCCTCTCTTCCGGATAAGCAGCGTGAAGTGTTTTTGATGAATCGAATAGAAAAGCTCACCTATAGAGAGATTGCTGAAATCAAGGATGTTTCACAAAAAGCCATTGAAAAGCTTATGCACAAAGCACTGCTGAAACTTGGAAGCCAGTTCAAGAATTTATGATGGGTGGTAGGGTATTTTTTGGTGAAAACGTTAAGGATATGCAGACATGAAAGAATTTAATGACGATACGTTCCTTGCCAGGTGGCTAAACAATGAGCTCTCTCCAAAAGAAAAGGCTGATTTTGAGGCCAGTGAAGCGTTTAAAACCTATGAAAAGATCATAGCTGGCACTAGCCTGTTTGAATCTCCGCAAAACTACAAGGCAGATGAGATGCTGGAGGCGATCATGACATCAAAACAAGACGCTGTCAACGTTAGAAGAAAAAATTGGTATTATCGCATAGCTGCCTCAATTGCATTTCTGATTATCAGCTATTTGGCCTTTGATCAATTGAATGAGGTGAGCTATACAGCGCAAAATGAAGAAAAAACTACGATTGAATTACCGGATGGAAGTACAGTAGCGCTCAATGCTGGATCTGAGATCAGTCATGACCGCTGGAACTGGTCGGATAACCGCAGTGTGAATCTGAATGGGGAAGCCTTTTTTGATGTGGTCAAAGGAAGTACGTTCAAAGTAGAAACAACCATGGGTTCTGTTGCTGTGTTGGGAACAGAATTCAATGTGAAAGTCTCAGGAAATTATTTCGAAGTTGCCTGTTATGAAGGAAGTGTTCGGGTGCAAACATCCTCTGATAGCACGATTCTGATGGCTTTTGAAGGATTCAGGCAAATCCAAAACCAAACAAAATCTGTCGTTATAAAGCTTTCAGCGCCGACCTGGATAAATAATGAGAGTACCTTTGACAATATACCTGCTGAATATGTCATGGAAGAACTCGAAAAACAATATAATTTGCAGTTCAAAGGCCAGATACCTTCAGGCAAAATGTTTACCGGAAGCTTTCCTCATGATGATCAGGAGGTGGCTTTAAAAATCGTTCTGGATGCCCTTCAGATTGATTATCAGGTAAACGGAAACACTGTTGAGCTAAAGCGTAAATGAGGAGCTGCCTGATCATACTCATTTATTTATGTCATTTCTCCGCTTATTGCCAACAGGAGCATTGGCATATCAAAGATCTTTTGAAGAAGCTTGAAAGGTCTTCTGACATCAGGTTCTCCTATGAAGAAGCTCTCATTGGTGATCATATTGTTCAGTTGTCAAAATCCCAACTTGAGGAATTGCCAGTCTTGATTCCCTACCTTCAGGCAAAATTGAACCTACGTTTTGAACAGGTAAACAATGTGTATTATATCATCAGGCCCTTCAGGGAAGATGATAAGATTGACATCTGCGGAGTGGTTGTAGATGAAGAAGGGAAAGCAGTCCCCGGTGTATTGATTAGTGGTGATATTACCGAATATGCCACCGTATCAGATCAGGACGGTTATTTTTCTATCAAAAATGTGCCTTATACCCTATCATTTAGCCTCAGACACCTGGGGTATAATTTACGCAGGAGCCACGCCAAAGAGCTTTTAGATCCAGCCTGCAACCAGTTGACACTCATTGAATCAATTGGGTTTCTGGAGACGCTTACAGTGAAGGATTACCTGGCTGTAGGGATCACTAAAGAAAATAATCAGGTCAAAATATACCCTTCTGAGATCAAAATATTGCCAGGGCATACAGAACCCGATCTAATGCAAAGCATTCAGCTTTCTCCGGGAGTAAACAGTCCATTTGAAACCGCTTCAGGTATCCATGTGAGGGGTGGCTCTCCGGATCAAAACCTTGTGCTCTGGAACGGAATTCGTACATACAGCCAGGGACATTTTTTTGGAATGTTGTCTGCCTTTAACCCCTACACCACCGATGAAGTAACATTTATCAAAAGCGGAACCAATGCCCGATATGGTGAAAGGGTATCCAGTGTTATTGATATCAGAACCTCAGATAAAGTGCCTGAAGAAACCACCGGAGGTGTAGGGTTTAATCTACTCCATGCTGATGGAAACATGCACGTGCCCATAGTCAAAGATAAATTGTCTGTGCAGCTATCAGGAAGAAGATCTTACAACGATCTCATCGAAACACCAACCTATCACAAGTATGCTGAGCGCGTATTTCAAAACACCAAAATCGCTGAGAGTTCGACAAATCAGCAGGCGCACAACCGGTTTTTCTTTCATGATTTCTCGACAAATATCAACTACCACCTGGGTAAAGGTTATTCACTGAGATTCAGTAGTTTATTTGACAATAACTCACTTCAATTTGAAACCCGTAGCGACTCCACCGGTGAAAGGTTTACGGATCAATTAAACACCAAGAATGAAGGTTATCACTTTAGCCTGAAGAGACAGGATGATCGTCCACTTTCTTTCATGCTTAGCGGTCAATATTCAAAATACCTACTCTCCTATGCTTTCAATAGCCTCGTTAATGACACTTTGGATGTAGCCACCAAAAAGAACTTCATTCATGATTACGGGCTGCATCTGAATACCAGTTATACATTCGAAAACAAGCATAGTATCCAGATGGGTTATGAATATTCCTATAAACAAATAAGGTATGCTTTTGAGCAAGAATCTCCTACGTACTCTTTGGTTCTGGATGCTGCGGATAACACACTGAATACCCATACATTATACACTGATTATCAACTGGATTACGGAAGGAATTCGTACTTGCAACTGGGTACCCGACTCAATTACTATGAGGGCCTGAGAAAGTATTTTGTTGAGCCAAGATTATACATAGAACAGCAGGTAACAAACGGATTGCTCCTGACAGCCTCCGGAGAGTACCGTACACAAGCCGTCAGTCAAATCAGAGAATCTGTGATTAGTGACCTTTCACTGGAAAACAAGGTGTGGACATTAGCATCAACCAATGGGTTTCCTTTGACTACCAGTTACCAGGTAAGCGCAGGAAGCATTTTTGATCGAAACAACTTTTATGCTGAAGCGGAAGCTTATTACAAGGACATTTCTGGAATCACTACCCTGACTTTTGGATTTTTAAATCCCATCGGAAATGATTTTAGCATCGGTAGCAGCAGCATCAAAGGATTCGATCTTTTTGTCAAGAAGCAATTCACAGGGTATAAAACCTGGTTGTCCTATTCATACATCTATTCTTTAAATGAATTTACCGGACTCAATGAAAACAAACCTTTTCCCGGGAATTGGAATATAGAGCACACAGTAAAATGGTCGCATTTTTATTCATTGGAAAAGCTCCAGTTCTCTCTTGGGTGGCTCTGGCATACCGGCAAAGCATATACTGAAGTGATTGAAGAAACCGGCCAACAAGGACCTGTTACTGTTGCTTTTGATGGCATCAATGCTCATAAACTGCCAGTTTACCACCGTTTGGACGCATCTGTGGTTTATGATTTCCATCCAAAGTCAAACAATAGGATCAAGTATAGAATCGGAATCTCTGTACTGAATATTTATAACCGCCAAAATCAATTGAATCGGGAGTATCGAACAACACCAACTCTGGAAAACAGGCTCATCGAAACCAATATCTATGCGCTTGGAGTTACGCCTAATATGGTATTTAGGGTATTTTGGTAACTGTCCGAATTCAGTCTGTCAAGTGTCCGCTTTTAAACACTGGGTGACCAACAACAAATCACAAGATACTCATTTTCAGATGGTTACAACTTTGGCTAACAATTTGTACTAGAGGTAGAAACAAATAAATATGAAGGCACTCATCATTGTTCTCCTCTTTTTAATCCTGTTATCCGTTTGCTGGCCACTGGGATTACTAATGCTTATTTTTCTCCCGTTTATTCTCCTGCTGTCATTATTCTTCAAGGCCTTTGGACTTTTACTGACTGCATTCCTGGGTTTTGTTTTTGCGATCCTGATGTTGCCATTTAAGCTCGTAGGACTGGCTTAACATTAATAAATCACCTCAATCCACCTTTTACTTCTAACAAGGTCAGCTTTCCTGATAGCCCATTTAACTTTGGATCCAATAATTGTTGAGAAGATAGTCTCAAGGTTATCCAGGATTCGTTTATCTCCAGCTACATAAACATACGTGTTGGATTGCCATAAAAGGTCAAGTATTTCCTCTGCCCTTTTTTCTATTTCGGGTGATTTTGTAAGGGTATCCATCCAGTATGGGCGAGGGCTCAAGTCATTGAGTGCATAGTAGGTGTTATCATCATAGTACTGGGCAGTATCCGATTCTTTGTCATTCGTATACAATAGCTCAAGACCATTTTTGGCTCCATGAAACAACCTGATCTTACCATTCCAGGTTTTTCGGGTCTCATGGATATACTTAATTAACCCACGGAAGGGGACAATACCTGTACCAAGACCAATCATTATCATGTTGGCATAATTATCCTGAGGTATTTCAAATGGCAAAGGGTATGGTCCTGTTATGGTAATTTGTTCACCCATTTTTCTGTCACACAGGTAATTTGAAGCTAATCCCTGCACTTCTTCACCAGTAAATGAATCAATGTAGTTGCATCGTTTCACCATAATGGTAAAGCGGTCTTTTTCGGTCTCTCTGGAAGATACTTTAGCTATGGTATAAAAGCGGTGATGGAATTTAAGCCCCGGTTCTTCGATAAGCACACCAATACATTGATTAATTCCACAATGAAAGTCAGGATTCTCCACTCTCAAAGTAATTTCACGTATCTCTTCCATCTGATCAGATGTAACACGATTACTCCGTAGCACCTCCGCTTTGTATTGGGTTTTGATTTTGTCTGCCTGTAGTGTTTCCATCTCCTTATGTTTGTTCATCAAGTTATTCAACGAAACACGATGTCCACATGAGAACCATCAACCCAAAAGATGATTTGAATCAAACAGATAATTCAAAACATAATGGACAGTATTGAGTCTAATAGGATATGGAACCTTTTGATCTAAACTCCATTTCCTCCCAAAAAGGGAAACTGGCCATTGTTACTGGTGCCAATACAGGATTAGGTTATGAAACAGCCCTGGGACTAGCCCAAAAGGATTTTGAAGTAGTCCTTGCATGTCGTAACCTGATTAAGGCACAAACGGCAAAAAATGCTATAAAGGAGATTTATCCTGACGCTAAACTAAAGTGTCTGGAGATTGACTTAAGCAAGCAAAGTTCGGTAAGAGCATTTGTCAAACAATTCTTCCTGCACTACAAACAGCTTGACCTGCTTGTTAACAATGCAGGGATCATGATGACGCCCTATGAGCTCACTGAAGATGGATTTGAGGGGCAGCTGGCCGCCAACTATCTGGGGCATTTTACATTGACTGCTTTGCTGCTGGAAACTCTGGAGAAGACCCAGGGTTCGCGGGTGGTAATGGTAAGTAGCCTGTCTCACAGACGCGGCTATATCAGGTTTGACGATCTGCATTTCAAAAAAGGCTACAGAGAATTTGGGGCTTACGCACAGAGCAAATTGGCCTGCCTGATGTTTGCCTACCAGCTAGATAAAAGATTAAAAAAGAAAGGATATCAGACCAAAGCACTGGCGGCGCATCCGGGAGTTACACTTACCGAACTGATCGACCATTTTAGACCATTTGTAAAGTTCCTGGCCAGGATAATTTCTCCTCTCCTGTTTAGTTCTACAGAAAAAGCTGCATTACCCTTGTTACGGGCTGCACTTGACCCCCAAGCAAAAGGTGGTGAGTATTATGGTCCAAAAGGATTCAGAGAGTATCAAGGTGCTCCAGAGCTGGTGAATTCAAGCGCTGCTTCGAAAGATAATATCGCCCAGGAGAAATTGTGGGAAATATCTGAAGATCTCACGCAGGTTCAGTTTTTTCAATAATAGAAAATCCCTTTGATGACCTCACCAAAGGGATTTTTTATGTTAATTATGATTAAGCTTACTTATCCAGATTTGACCAGTAGAATCCGCCAGAGTAAGAACTATATGCCAAATTTCCTTGAATTGTGGAGGCATCATCATAGTAATCAAGGAACGAAACGTAGGTGGCTGGATCTGCTCCCGCATCCTTTGCCTTCAATACAAAATCCACAACAATCACATCACTGGAAGAATTAAATTCTGTCAGGCCTCCAATTGAAGGAGGAAGACCAAGATCCGCAGGACTAACAAGTGGAATGGGTGCATCCGCATCGTTAGTTACCCATATTTCAAACATCAGGTCTACATTAGCAGATCCCGGAGAAACGGCCAGTGCAATGACGGTAGACCCTGTAAATACCATGTATCCATTGGGTAAATCAGAAGCTAGCGGGTCAAAATCAAGGATTTCATTGGGGCTGCTGTCCTCAAAAATGTCATTGTCCATTGATCCTTTTATGCCATTGGGTGTTGGTCCCCACAGTACGCGCTTGTTATTGGCTAGCAGCACATCTGAAAGTTCCCAGGTGGTAACTGCTTTACCAAAACCTTGCTCAGGATTATCTGGTCCATTGGTTACTGTGGCACCACCTTCTATTTCATCGTATGTTCCGGGTCCGTAAAAGGTTAATGACGCTGTAAGATCAATCTCGACCGTTTCGAAACCATCATCAACATTGATGAGTAATACGATCTCACCATTGGATAGTGCTGCGTCGATGTTTACATTGTATAAAGTCGCTGCTGCTGGCGTAGCTATTGTGGTATAAAAGTCTCTGGTAATCACGCCGCCGTCACCAAATTCCTTTTGGTATTCCAAATGCACTTCAATGCTCAGGTCTTCACCTGTCAGAAAATAACCTTCTCTGTCATCATCTTTAGGCCACATCAGGTATTCACCCGAAACGGCACGGGTAGCTTTGGCACTCCAGGTTGTAAAGTCAGCCTGTACATTAGAAGAATAATTAAAAGCAACCTTGTAGTTTGAGAGTGTGCAGGTGACAGAGATCGTCTGGATCTCTTCTTTATCTATACTAAAAACGTCAGACTCTCCATAATACCATGGAGTTTCAAATGCAGCTGCCGGAGGCGGGTAAAGGTTCTGCGCTACCACGTAATATTCTCCCGGTTCCAATTCTATTTGATCAGGAGCTGAAGACCAGGGATCAAAAGATGCCACAGTGTCCGCACCATCAGAAGTGATGACCCAAACGATAAAATCGTCTGTACTCACTTCCTCTACCCTCCCTGAGGGAGATTCATTAACTGTAATTCCAACGTTCAGTTTTAAATATCCAGTCTCTGGTCCCGGGTCGGGAGCAGGTTCATTGTTTTTGTCACATCCGGTGAGTGCAAATAGCATTCCTAACAGAAGGACCAGTAGTTCTTTTGGGGATTTCATAGTTCAGTTATTAGGTGATTTGGGTGAAAACCGTTCATAAGTTAGCATTTTTTTTAAAATTCCAGAAGTAAAGGCTGAAATATCATTCCGGTTTGTGAAATAATAACGTTGAATTAACGAGAATAATCACTTTAGTACAGTAACCTTAAGTTCCCTGACTTCTGGAATTAGGGTCTTCAATTTTCAACTCAGCTCTCCTATTCTTTGAATGATCTTCCTCATCACACTCAACGCCATCACTACATCGGTTGAGCAGTAGTTGTTCACCAAACCCAAACCAGTCTATACGGTCTTCTTTGATCCCTTTTGATTTAAGGTATTTTACCACTGCCAGAGCCCTTCTATCGGATAAGTCCTTGTTGTATTCAATCGTGCCCTGAGCGTCTGCATGAGCACTAATAACCATAAAGGTTTCCCTGTGTTTCTTCAACACAGCAATCATTTTGTTTATTTCCTGAATAGCCTCACCCTTCAAATCTGACTTATCAAAATCAAAGAATACCGTCGTTTTATCAATATAAGTTTCTTCCAAAACAATATCATTTTTCAGCGTGTCCTCGCCATTCATACCAGCTGTACTTAGTACAAAGCTTTTTGATATATGACCAGGAGCATTTGCAGTGATCTTGTATTCCCTGTCAGGACGCAAAACATAAAAATAAGACCCATCGGATCCTGTGATCATCTCTACATGTTTGTCCGCTGTCAGGTCGTCTACACTTATGGTAGTGCCTCCCATAAGTTGTTGAGTCTCATTGCTAAATATCCGGCCTTCTGCAAACAATCTGTGTTTCCATAGATAGACGTTCACTGTGTCTGTTTCAAACCTGTTTACTTCTGAGCTTACCCGGGTATACCCGTCTTCGGAATAACCTTCTTTTTGAGCTACCAGATAGTATTTGGTATCAATAGGTAAGTCAAGTCGAAACTGGCCATTTTGGTCTGATTCCATGAGATATGTTCTTTGTGTGTTCTCATCTGTGATGATCACTTCGGCTCCCGGGATCAATTCTCCAGAGTACCTTTCAAAGACCTGCCCTATGATCCCTAAAAATTGAATATTAAACTCATAGATATCATCACTTCCTACTCCTCCCTTTCGGTTGCTCGACAGGAAGCCTGTTCGTCCTCTATTGCCCAGATAAAACGCAAAATCATCTTTTTTCGAATTGAGCGGTGATCCGAGGTTTTCTACATTACCAAATGAAAATCCTTTTGGATAAGCCCGATAAATATCCAGACCTCCAAAACCTCCATGGCCGTCTGATGAAAAATATAAATTGCCGTCATAAGAAAAGTACGGAAATAATTCATCGCCGGCGGTATTGATTTCCGGCCCGAGATTTACCGGAGGTCCCCATTTACCGTTTTTCAATGCTGAATAATAAAGATCGCTGCCACCCATTCCTCCGGGCATATCAGATGAAAAGTACAACATATCATCAGTAAGATTAAGCGCCGGATGACCAGTAGAGTACTCATCACTATTGTAGGGGAAAGGTTGTATATCTTCCCAATGTCCTTCTTTTCCACTCCTGGCTATAAATAGCTTCAGTTTTACTTTTCCATCTTTGCTTGTCTTCTTCTTACGCTCATAGAAATTATTGCGGGTGAAAATTACCTGTTTTCCATCATGGAAAAAAGCAAGGGGTCCTTCATGAAATCGAGTGTTGATGTCATGAACTTTTTCTACTTCAGCAAAGCTAGAATCACTCTTTCTGGTAAAGTAAAGATCCAATCGGGCCTCATAAGGATCCTCTTCATCCAAAGCTGATTGGTAGGAATCCTTGTATTTGATAAACAGGTCCTGATCACGTGCACTGAGAAACACAAACCCATCCTTGAAAGGGGTCATACCAAAATCAGAATTCTCCGAATTGATTTTGAGATTATTAAAGTATACCATGGACGGGTCCTTACGATATTGATCCATTACTTCAATAAATTCCATTTTCAATTTGGCGCGAGGATCACCTGTCTGCTCATCATAGACTTCATACCAGGTTTTAGCTTCGTCATAGTCACCAATCATGGACAATGCCTGAGCATAGTTATAATAGTGGGTCGGGTCCAGGTCATTAAAATCAATGATTTGCCGATACCAGTTTACTGCGAGATCAAGCTCATTTAGTTCAGCATAGCACTCTGCTATCCTGACTTTTGCACGCAATTCATTGGGATTCTTTTCCAACATCCGTTCATACAACTCTATCGCATTTTTATAAGCCCATTTTTCATAATGCCTTTCTGCCTTCTGCCAATCACTCATAAATAAAGTAGTGATATCTGTATTCTGAGCCTGAGTAAATATGGCAGCCAGAAGTAGTCCTATGATGGTAAAAAATCTCATTTAAAAATATCTCGGAGAAATAAGTCCTTCCTTAGGAGGATACAAGAATCTATAACTGACCATGACCTCATGCGAACCTAAATCGATCACACTGAGATCATTGATGGTGTGGGTATATGCATATCCAAAACGCAGTTGTCGTGTTAATTGCACCTCAGTCATCAAGTCAACAGCATTGAGAATCTTCAACGATGCTCCGACCCAAAGTACATCATCGAAGGATAGCTGTGCATTGATGTTGTACTCCACAAAGTCATTGGCTACATACTTGAGTAAAGCAGAAGGTTTGAAATTTATCAGCCGGTTAACACGAAACACATACCCGCCTGTTAATATTATGGGATTTTCTTGTTTGATAGTCTGTAGATCGGTGCCTCTGTCAAAAACATTATTGGCCAGCTGAGGAATTGACAGGCCGACAAAATAAAGCTGAGAATGATAATAGATCCCTAATCCAAAATTTGGCCTGAAAGACCTCACATCTTCCTGGAAAACCGGGTCATTGGGGTTCTGGATTCTTGCCTTTGAATACTGGGCATCTAACGAATTAAATCCTGCCTGTATCCCAAATGCCAGTTTATTCCATTCGGTAAATTTTATCCGATAGGCATAAATCCCACTCAGTGAATATTGATTGATAATAGAAATATTATCCCTCACGGCTAACAATCCAACAGCCACATTCTCATTGAGCAGTGGAGAATGAATGGCAAAAGTCTGTGTATTCGGCGCACCTTCAAGTCCCAGGGATTGATATCTGACCAGAGCGGTACCAGTCAAAACCCCACCTGAGCCAGCATAAGCAGGGTTGATGGCCAACCCATTAAACATATATTGACTGAATGTAGCCTGCTGCTGGCTCAAAGCCAGGAAGGAAAAAGATGTATAAAATATGAGTAGGAATATTCGCATTTAATTCACCTTTAATATGATAAAACCACTCAAAGGTTTACTCACCTTTTCATCTCCCAAATCAATTTTATAGAAGTAAGTCCCGTCAGATGCCTCATCAGAAAACAATCCTCTGTTAGACTGGCCAAACCATACTTTATCCTGGTTGTTATATCCATCAATCTCAAAGATCAGATTACTGTACCTATCAAATACTTGAACTCTGTTATCCGGGAACAGGTCAATGCCTTCAATGATCCAGACATCATTCATGTTATCTCCATTAGGTGATACGGCCTGCCATACGATAAGCGGATCATTGAGTTCGAACGTCACCGTAACCAGTACACAAGCTACAGGATCCCCTTCATCACAAAGCTGGTAGGTAAACTCCTCCTTACCTACGAAACCTCTGGATGGAGTATAAACAAATTCTCCATTTGAAGACAGCTCCAGGTTGCCATGTAACCCTGAACCATCAGCAAGTGTCACCTGAAGTCTGGTACCCTCAGGGTCCATATCATTCGCTGCCAGATCACCGCTAAAAGACGTATAGATGTCGTGTTCATAAGCATCTGCCTGACCCACCGGAGGGTCATTTACGGGCACTATGACTATCTCAATAACTACCGAAGAACAAGCGCCATCATCGTCACATATTTCGACTGTCGCATATTCTATTCCATTGATTTCGGCAAATGGAGCAAAAACGAAACAATACTCAGCATCAACATTGAGAGAGTAATCTCCAAGGTTGGTTGTGGATGAAACTGTCGGATTTGAGGTAAAATTACCATCAGGATCATCGATACCGAGACAAAACGCTACCTCAACATCTTCAAGTGTTGTGATTGATAGAGTGTCGTTGACGATCCCTTCATTTGTGAAACCGGGTGGATCATTTATCGGTAATACGTCTATCACGATAATTACTGAATCACATAATGCCGGATCCTGACCATCGCAAACGATCACTTCGGCCACTACCTCTCCATTGAAATCCTGATCAGGATTAAAGGTGGTGCATAAATCATCGGGACTCCCTAAATCAAAACTTCCTCCCGAACCTAATATATTAACCTGATCCAACGTGATATTGACATCATCCACATCATTGGCCATCAGACATATATCCAATGGTTCATCTTCATTGGTATTGTAATAAAGCGTATCTACAGCATTGGTCCCATCATTGACTACCGGTGGATCATTTACAGGCAGCACTTCCACAATTACAATGATCGATGCACATTGTGGATCAGATCCCACACTTTCGCAAACTGTAAGTAAACCTTCATCTGATCCGTTGAAATCCATATTTGGAGTAAAAGTGACGCATAAGTTATCAGTATCCGTAATTACATAGATACCATTTCCGTCAACAGATACCGCATCTGTCAAAATAACAGGGTCACCGTCCGGATCAATGGCGTCGATACAAAAATCCAGAGGCTCATCTTCATTTACCTGGAAGAAAAGCGTGTCAAAAGGTTCAATAAGAGGATTATTATCTTCATCTACAATCACTGGTGGATCATTCTGAGGAATTACATTCACTGCAACAACTACGGTATCACACAAAGCAGTTGATGCATTGTCGCAAACCACAATTTCTCCATAGACCATACCTGTTGAATCCTTTTCACTCTGAAAGAAGAAACACAAATCGCCTAAAGGTAGATGCTCAAAAATTCCCGGACCTTCAAAAGCATTGGCATCAACAACCTCTAAAGCATCCATATCAGGGTCTGTGGCCGTGACACACATT
This sequence comes from Cyclobacteriaceae bacterium, assembly GCA_965228595.1. Classification (GTDB taxonomy): domain Bacteria; phylum Bacteroidota; class Bacteroidia; order Cytophagales; family Cyclobacteriaceae; genus UBA7330. The sequence goes on from OZ245828.1 coordinate 5,536,529, forward strand.
TGGGTAATGACATCCTCCAGGGCATCAAAATATACCGTATCAACAGGAAGCCCTCCTACATGAATCACAGGAGGGTCATTCTGAGGTAATATTTCAATGATTGCAACAAGGGTGTCACATTGAGTGGTACTTCCCTGTTCACAGACCACCAATCTGAGGGTATCATTGCCATAATAATCCATGTTTGACACGTAATCAAAACATAGTGTATTCGGATCAGGAATTGTTGGTATTCCATTTCCCGCAACCGAAACAGCTTCAGCAAACTCCAGCGTGTTAGATTCAATATCTATGGCATCAATGCAAAAATTGTCAGCAATGTCCTCTGTTGCCGTATAATAAACTGTGTCTATCGGATTATTGCTCTCGTCAACGATGTCAGGAGGGTCATTCACAGGAATAACATTGAACTCAACGACAACATTATCGCACAAAGAGCCGCTGGAAACTTCATCACATCCTGTAAAACTCACATATTCGCTACCACTGTAATTGGCATCTGGTGTGAAGGTGAAACACAGCCCACCTGAAGGAGCTAATACCACGGTCCCTACCCCATTTTCATAGGAGAATCCTGGTTGAAGGTTTACGGGGTCTCCATCCGCATCAAAAGCAACCAAACAAGAGTCTAGTACACTGTCCTCAAGTAAGTTCATTACTACTGTATCGACAGGGTTCTTGTCAGTTAGATTATCAACAAATATTGGGGCCACATTCGGTCCTATATCCATATCAATACTTACTGAATGGACATTACTCAGATCATCTCCATCGTCAATCCGGAAGACAATTATCCGGGTAGTAGGATCATCAATCACCTCTACTCCATCATTGCCAGCATGCAAATTCTCATACTTGATACTTCTTAAGGCGGTCTGATAGTCTGCCAGGGAAGCAGATCCCGATAAAGTCAGCAACCCTGTTCCATCATCAAAAGAACCGGTGATCCCATTTTGATCCGTAAACTGCAAGGTGTCTTCCACAGCATCATAGCCCTGAGTGAATGATATGGTTGCCCCTTCAAAGAAGTTGTCGTCCAAATCGGAAATGACCAGCGTATTTTCTATGATTACGTCAGTATCAGACTCCGTATATGGAATGATACTCGCATCCCCAGACAAGACTGCAGGATCATTTACCGGTGTGATATCAACGGATCGGCTGAGGACATTACTTTCATCCAGGCCATCATGCACCATGACAGAAAATGATCTTACAGCAAGATCAGGATCATCGCTTGAGTTGCTATAGGCAATCCCCTGAATCACAGACTCATACACAACCAATGAGGCCTGCCCAAAGATCTTTACCCTCGTCAACAAAGGTTCCCAACTAATGTCTAATCCCTGACCCGGTGGCAATGTGATTACATCCTCCGAACTATTGTAGTTTGCTGTGACGGTCACCCAGGCAGAATCCATTTCTGTATCATCTGCATCCGAAATGCTCAGATCATCAAATATCAAGAGTGGATCTGCATTTTCTGTATAGTTCAAATTTCCCGTGGAACCACTAATGACAGGGGGTGTATTGACAATAACCAGTGCAAAGCTGATATCAGATTCAGAAATTCCGGAGGAGCACGAGCCTTCGATCTGTGCGCGGGCAGTAATAGAATCTTCGTTTTGAAGTGGCTGTGCTAAGGTCAATTCCCAGTTTCCATCTATGTCGGAAGCAGTGGTCAGATCTTCAACAAGAGACCCTGTTCCATCAAAAACAGAAACAAAAATATTGGCCAGGGATTCTGAAGTCCCCGTAATCAGACTTTCCCCAACTTTGACAGGTTGATTGATATCGGGCTTTTCAGTAGTTCCTACTTTGAAACCATCACACGTCTGGCAAAGATCTTCAATAGCTGTTGGACATTGTGATTCTGAGAGTGCAACAAACATCTCTTCAAGTGATGAATAATTGTCATCATTCACACCCCCAACATCTGAAATATTGCCGCTCATGGCGCAGGTGGCAGATACATTGGTGACTGCCATAAAGCGTAATTCTGTCTGTGCTGTGATACCAAACTCATCGGTCAGCACCTGAAATGGTATATAGAAGTCATAAAAATAATCAGCATCATTACAAGAAGTGGTCCCTGCTACTGAACTTTGAAAATGGGTAGAGAAGGGATAGCTAGCCAGTGGAGTTGGGCAATTGTCTATCCCGTCTATATTGTAGACAAAAACTCCTTGTGACTTATTCTTAATCAGCGTTATATCTACTTCAAATCCAGGGTTATCAGGTGTATAGTTCGGATCGGATGGACCAATGCGGTTATCGGTATCTATTAGTATGGTATAAGATTCAACACTTGGTCTGTTCCCTGCCAGTCTGAACCTAAAGATAAGATTGCCATTTTCGAGCACCCCATACGAGGAAAATCCGGTGGTGTCTGTAGCCAGGTCTGTGGTAGAGCAACTTTGCTGGGCATCACCGTCTGTCTCCCCATCTCCCGCAATTGGGAGTCCAAACATCTTAAACTCAAATTCATCAACGTAATATCCATCAATGGAAAAGGGACCACCTGATGCGGTAATATAGCCGTCACCATTGGGATCAAGTACACTATCCCCTGCTTTGAGTATTTGACCACGCTGCTGGGCATAACCAGCCCATACCCAAACTAAGCATACTATGGAAAATAATATTTGGCGATAACTAGTCATGGCGATAACTATCCCAAAAATAATACAAATATTACTTAAGTTAATACTATCGGATATGTCATCACTTTGAACTTTTCGGAAAGATTAAACCAATTCCTCTAAATTTATTGTAGAAACTGGCCAATAAGGTCAGGTTATCAGATGAGCCTAACTGTCAATCAGAAGATCAAACTTCGTGTCTCCTTTCAGATCATAAGTGTAGGTGTATTACTGGGAATTATCTATGTATCTTTTTCCAACGGGTTTTCAAACATGTACCCTTTTGTCAATGGGGCAGTAATTGGGCTGCTGCTCGGTTTGTTGATCTCCTTTCTTGAGCTATGGGTATTCACCAAAGGCTCCCGAAAAATGCGTTTTATTTCACAGCTATCCCTAAGAACCATCATTTATATCATTCTGATCATTTCTGTCATCCTGGTAGTGACAATTGTTTCCAGGTCCTTCCGTCTGGACATGTCCTTCACGCAGGTGATCCACTCTGATGACTTTAAAGCCTACATCATCGACGGTAATTTTAGTGTTGCTATATTCTATGCCCTGCTATTTGCTTTTTCAATCAATTTTACCCGGATGATCAGCAGGAAGATGGGGCAAGGCATGTTGGTGAGCTTTATCACAGGTACTTTTTATCAGCCTGTTGTACAGGAAAGGATTATCCTGTTTATTGGAATAAAAAATGTTAGCCACTTTTCAAAAACACTCAGCGAGTACGATTTTTTCAACTTCCTTAATGACTATTTATTTGACATTACAACACCCATAGTACAACACCAGGGGATCATTTATGAGTATGTAGAGGATCAGGTTGTAGTTACCTGGAGACCTGAAAAGGGCACCTATCGAGCCAATTGTATCCGGGCATATTATGCACTTATAGACAAGTTAGAATCAAGAAAAGAATTCTATTTTAATAAGTACAATATCATACCACAAACCATTGCCAGCCTTCATTTTGGTAAGCTGGTAAGAGCTGAGATAGGTAAAATCAAGACGCAAATTGTTTTCCAGGGTGATGCCATGAATACCGCCGCCAGGATGTTGGGAAAATGCAAAGATCTCGATCAACAATTGGTCATATCTGATGCTCTTCTAAATAGAATTACAATACCTGTTTTGTTTGATGTCAAACCAATGGGCAGTTTTAAACTCAAGGGAAAAGCCGATGAAATTTCTATCTATTCGATAGAAGATAAAAAACTGACAGAAATATGACGGCTGGAATAGGAAATAGAAAGCTAAGAATAACCGGGAGGTTTTTACTGGTCGGGATTTCCTTCGGTCTGATCTATCCTATCCTGGGCCGAGAAATCTTTGACCCCATAGCCCTGCTCAATGGACTCATGATTGGAATAATAGGTAGCCTTTTCCTATCGGTCTCCGAATTATATCTCAACAACCCTTTAAAACGGAAAATGAAATTCATACCTCAGGTACTGCTAAAGACTGGCTATTATACGGCATTCTTTGTGCTGCTCATTCTGCTAGTCTATTCTGTTAACCGAAGTATATATAATCAAAAAGGATATGTCGAATACTTGAAAAGTGACGAATTTTCATCTTTCATCATCCATGGAGACTTTAACATCATCATTGGTTATACATTGCTGATAAGTGCAGCCATTATTTTCACTCATCAGATGTCATTGAAAATGGGTCAGGGTGTTTTATTGAATATGATTTTCGGTAAATATCATCACCCAACCAAAGAAGAACGGGTGTTTATGTTTCTGGACCTCAATGATTCAACAAGTCTGGCTGAAAAACTGGGAGAAGTAAGATATAATCAACTGATAAATGAGTTCTTTCAGGATATCACCGATCCGATTGTAAACTCAAACGGACTCATTTACCGGTATGTAGGAGATGAAGTGGTTGTAACCTGGAAAGTGGATGCCGGGATCAAAAACATGAACTGCATCAGGGCTTTTTTCAAAGCGATTGAGGTCATCAATAATAAGCGTGAAAAGTACCTCAGCAAATATGGCATTTTACCCCAGTTTTGTGCAGGATTTCACATCGGACCCGTTGTGATCGGACAGGTTGGAGATGTGAAAAGCCAAATAGTGTTTAGCGGACATGTGCTGTATGAAGGTGGTATCATTGAAAAAAGCTGCAGAAAGACCGGTCAATCACACCTCATATCTGATGCATTGATGAAAAAACTGACATTGCCTCGATTCTTCATTAAAAAATATGTCTGCGACGTAGAAACCGAGTCTTCTGGTAACGTAAAACTCTTCACAATTACTACCCTGGATAAAGCATGAGCCTATCTTCTTCTTCTACTTCTCCTACCTCCGGAAACTTGTTCCCGGTTCCTTTTGGGCTTATTCTTCCCTTTTCGATCAGATTTCCTGGGTTGAGTATCATCATCGTCCCTGTTTACCCTGATACTTCTTCCGTCTATCTCAATACCTTTAAATCGGTTTCCTAAACCTTTGTCTTGTCCACTCTCCACATTGAAATAGGCATGGTTCTTTTGCATGGTGACCTCAGTAATGAAATTCCGGTCTATTCTCGAAATATCAGAAATGAAGTGAACAAGATCCGCCTTTGTCATTCCATCGATGCTGCCTATATTCACAAAATAGCGATTCTGATTATCTGATGAGCCTCGCCTGGAACTTCCCCTATCGCCTCCTGAAGTCTTATATTGAGCCGTTTCATTTAGTTCATCTGATTCATCCATCAGGTGGTCAAGCTGTATGGTAATCAACCGCTTAAGAATATCTTCCTTACTTAATGCATCAAAATGTCCTTCCAGCTGGTTGAGGATATTGGGTGCATGGTCATCGACTTTGGTATTGGTAATGATGTTGGCCCAATGATGAATACGGCTGAATTTCAGCTCGTCCATTGATGGGATCATCACCTGCTCAAATTTCACTTTGATTTTATTCTCAAGCTCAGTGATTTTGCGGCCTTCCCTTGGATTGATAAAAACCAGAGATATACCCTTCTTCCCTGCCCTGGCAGTTCTACCGCTTCTATGGGTGTAGCTTTCCAGTTGATCGGGAAGTGAATGGTGAAATACGTGGGTCAGGTCACTGACATCAATACCACGCGCAGCTACGTCAGTGGCAATCAGAAGCTGCATTGACCTGGTCTTAAAACGCTTCATCACAGCATCTCTTTGGCCCTGGCTCAAGTCTCCATGCAGCGCTTCCACTCCATAACCCATTCCCGAAAGCTCGTCAGCAATCTGCTGAGTTTCCCTTTTGGTACGGCAAAACATGATCCCTCGCATCTCAGGTTGTATCTCCATGAATCTGCGAACAGCCGCCAGTCGGTTAGAGCTTTTAGTCACCACATACTGGTGAGAAATGTTTTTATTGGATTTTTCCTCGGTATTGACAGCAACCTCAATAGGATTCTTCATATACCTGGAAACAATCTTCCTGATCTCAGGAGGCATCGTCGCAGAAAACAGCCACGTTACTCGTTCTTCAGGAGTATGCGACAAAATAGTATCTATGTCCTCCTTGAAACCCATGTTGAGCATTTCATCGGCCTCATCGAGGATCACATATCTTACACTTTCCAGGTTTAATGCTTTTCTGTTAAGCAGGTCAATCAGTCTTCCCGGTGTTGCCACAACAATTTTTGGTCGCTGCTTCAACGCTTTTATCTGGTTGGAAATGGCGGCTCCACCATAAACCACTTCTACCCTGATTTGAGGGTTGTTACGGGAAAAATCGACGAGTTGCGCACCGGTCTGCTGACCCAATTCTCGCGTAGGTGCCATCACAATGGCTTGTATCTCTTTCTGACTCTCATCGATGAGGTCTAACAAGGGCAGACCAAATGCAGCTGTCTTACCAGTCCCCGTTTGGGCGAGGCCAATAAAATCAGTTGGATTGTTTGACAGAAGTTGAGGAATGGCTTGTTCCTGTACCGGTGTGGGTGTTGAAAACCCAATTTGATCCAGGACTTCAAGTAATGACTCTGACAGTCCCAGATTTTTAAAATGACTCAAATGCAATTGTATTAAGCTGCAAATGTAGAGGGTTTTTTTGTGGATTATTTGGTCGTATTAATTTATTTGATTTTTAGACCGAAAAATCGCCTTATTTTTTACCATTAAATATATTTACCAGGCAGAACCATTTTTGTCCGGAATCACCAATAAACCTGAGACTGTTGCAATTGAACTTTATTCAATTTATCGTTCGGCCTGCCTGTGTTGCTATGACCTACCTGGTTTTTATTGCTACGGCACATCCCCAGTCCATTTTTGATAGCCTGGAACAAGAGTTGAATGGATTAAATCCGCAGAGCAAAAACCATCTTATTCTCTCCACCAAACTTGCTAAAGAATATGCAGAGACCGATGCTGATACCGCTATAGTTATTTGTAACCAACTATTAACATTGTGTGATCATCTTAAAGTGGATTCACTTAAAGGACAGGTCTATATTGGCCTTTCAACGGCATACGGCTATCTCGCTAAATATGATACATCTACCTGGTATTCATACAGAGCCATTGACATTGCTGACAACTACAATGACACAATCACCTTAATTGATGCCTACAATAACATTGGGATCAACTTCATGTACCAGGAAGAGGATGAAAAAGCCATTGAATACTACAAGCGGGTAGAATCATTATCAAGGGCTTTTGGTGATTCATTAAGGCTTGGTCATGCCTTAAACAACATTGGTATCATCCATGGTTATGCAGAGGAAGCGGACCAGGAACTGGCCTACTATCAACTGGCAGCTGAAATTTTCAAGGAGATCAATGAACTGGAAGGCCTGGGTAATACTTACCTAAATTCCGGTACCACCTATTCGTCTATGAAGCAATTCCAAAGGGCAGATGAAAACTTTGCAAAGGCTTTAGAAATATTCAGGCAGCTGGACTTTTCATCAGGCATTCAAAATGTGATCTTATCCATGGCAGAAAATGAGCTGGGCAGGGGGAATTACCGAAAGGCCGAGCAGTTGGCTCTGGATGCTTTGGACATTGCTCAGGAAAATCAGCTGACCCAGGATATCATCTTTACCTATACTTTGCTTGAAGAGATAAGCCTTTCATCAAACAATTATAAAAAAGCACATGATTTTTTATCTAAAGGAAATAGCCTGAAGGATGAGGTTTTTACACTGGAAAAAAACAGGCAGATCAATGAACTGGAAACCAGGTATGAAACGGCCAGAAAGGAAGCTGAGATAGAACAGCTAGCCCTGGCGAACGAACTTAAGGATGTGAGATTATCCAAAGCCCGGTTTGCCCAATTTGCCACAGCCATTGGTGGTGGCATGGTCATCGTGCTTCTGGTCGTCTTTTTCACTTTAAGACATAAAAAGCAAAAAGCAGAGAAAGAGGCCCAGGAGTTACAATTAGAAGCATTAAAAGAACGCTTCATAGAGCTACATACCAGTCCTGCTAACATTGCCGTAAATCTGGACCTTTCAGAGCTTAATGGTAAGCTGCATAACCCACTCACCGAAAGAGAATTTGATACACTCAGGTTGACCCTGGAGGGAAAAAGTAACCCAGAGATCTCAGACCAGTTATTTATATCAGTCAATACGGTGAAATACCATCTTAAAAACACCTATAGTAAGTTGGGCGTAAACAATCGAAAAGAAGCTTTTCAGTATATGCTTCAGGTGGATCAGGGATAACAATAGCTCCCAGTAATTAAATATAATCAACTGATTTAAAGACACTTACAAATTTTTATTTCAAAACTACCCCGGGTGGGTAGGAAAATTTTTTAGGCATTGAAGGATGTTTGAACTCCTAAATCAATGCCTTATGAAAAAATTACTATTATTTCTTACAACTATTATTTCACTTGAGGGATTTGCTCAAGTAGTTACCATACCAGACGCCAATTTCAAAGCAGCTCTCTTGGCACACAGTCCGATTGTCGATACCAATGATGATGGGGAAATCCAGGTGTCGGAAGCTGAAGCTTTTACCGGATCATTGAATCTCTATTCCAAGGGTATTACAGATATGACAGGCATAGAGACTTTCATCAATTTGACAAGCCTGAATGTGGGGTGGAATACCACCTTACCAAGTTTGGATGTCACCCAAAACACAGAATTAACTTCCCTGTATGCAGATAAATGTAATCTGAGTAGTATTGATGTAAGCAACAATACCAAACTCTACTCTCTATACTTATCACAAAATTCACTTACATCAATCGATCTAAGCAATCTGAGTAACCTGCACAACCTGTTTATTTATACCAATGATCTAACGACACTTGACTTGAGTAATAACGAGAATATTTCATCGGTTTATTGCAGAGGAAATAATATTTCAACCTTTACTCCACCTTTAGATAAAAGTGGGATTCTGGCCCTATCGATTGGAGACAATCCCTTTGCTACAGCCTTTGATTTTAGTCCTTATACGGCATTAAGTTACATTGAGATCTCAACGAGTGGATTAACATCGCTCGATGTAAGTATGTTGCCAAACCTCACCACTTTATATGCTAACAGTAACAGCCTTACTTCACTCAATGCCAACAATGGACGTCAACTAAATAACCTGAGTCTACAATCCAATCCATCATTGACATGTATCTCTGTTTATGATACGGATGAACCGGCTTCGATGTCACTCAATGTTGATGCAGGTGTGAATTTTGAAGAAGATTGCGATGACCCGACATTGTATATTCCGGATCCTAATTTTCGTGCTGCCCTCCTCTCGCATAGTCCTGTTATAGATTTGGATGGTGATGGGAAGATCAGAACAAGTGAAGCCAATGCTTTTGTAGGTACCATAAATGTTTCTGGCAAGGATATTCTTTCAGTAACCGGGATAGAAGCGTTCACAAGTGCAACAGGTGTCCTGCTTAATAATAATCAGATTAAAGCCCTGGACCTTAGTTCAAATACTTCGCTTACATCAATTAATGTTGCTGATAATCGATTAACCATCCTCAAGGTAGACAATGGGATCAACACCTCAGTAACCTACTTCAAAGCCACCGGAAACGCCGACCTTACCTGCATCACAGTGGATGACCCTACCTACTCCACATCAAACTGGTTAGGCATACCTGCGGGTACAGGTTATAGCACCGATTGTGCTGTGGATATCCCCAATGCGGCTTTTAAGACCGCACTGACCTCCCATACTCCGGATATTGACCTGAATGATGATGGTGAAATCCAGATCAGTGAAGCTTTGGCCTTTACAGATGACCTCAATGTTGGGAATAATGCGGCTATCACGGATATCACTGGAATAGAAGCCTTCCAGCATATCACCTATTTACTGGCTGGAAATAATGACCTGCAAACCATTGACCTTTCTCAAAACACCAGACTTCAGGACGTAAGACTATTCAACAATTATGACCTGGCAGAGATAGAAATCAGTACACTCAATGATCTCGTCATCGGTTACTTCTCAAACCTTTCTCTCACAGAAATTGACGTCACTAACAATCCTAAGCTCCAAAAGCTGTATGTTGGTGTAAACGATATTGCTGAACTGGATGTAACAAACAACCCAAATCTGGAGTTTTTAAGTGCTGGAGATAATAAAATCAAGACCATTGATCTTAGTTACAATCAGGAACTGGATCAGGTATACCTGCATGAGAATGAGTTAACTACACTAGATCTCTCTGGTATTACTGGCTACAGCAATATAAATATCATTAACAACCTGAACCTGCTGTGTGTAAAAGTGCATAGCATTTCTTACGCCAATTCCAGGGTAGGTATAAATTTGAGTACATACTTATCCGAAGAGACTTGCCCACCGGCGATTCCGGATCCTAAATTCCGAACGGCACTGCTCAACCACATACCAGTCATCGATACCAATGATGATGATATTCTGCAATACGATGAAATAGTGGCTTTCAGCGACACCTTACACCTCCCCTATAAACTGATCACTGATCTCACAGGCCTTGAGTATTTTGTTAATATTGTTGGCCTGGAAGTAAATAACAATTCCATCAACGAAATTGATGTGAGTGCGCTGACTTCACTCAGGCACCTAAACATATCCAGCTTGTTTTCCGGAGGAATATCTTCACTGGATTTGAGTAACAACACCCAGCTCGAATCACTAATCATGACAGGTTGTGGACTCAACACATTGGACGTCTCCGACCTGACGAATCTAAAACACCTGGAATGTAACTATATGGGATTGACGACCGTCGACCTCAGCAGCAATACCAACCTGGAATATCTTGAGATCGAGAATAATGATCTAACAACACTTGACCTCTCCAACAATGTTAACCTCAAAACACTTTTGGCAAGGGTCAATCCTTTCAGCACAGTGGACCTAAGTAGTAATATCATGTTGGAGGAACTTGACTTGCAGGCTTCCGGGATTACCAGCCTTGATTTAAGTAGCAACACGAATATAAAAAGACTTATCACCTCCAATAGTCACCTCACATCCTTAGATGTGAGTACAATCGAAGCCCTGGAATTTTTGAACTGTGGTACTGATGATCTGGCAGCGCTTACTTTCGGCAATAATCCAAATCTACGTGAAGTAGTTATACAACAAACGCTCCTTGAATCTCTTGATTTAAGTACACTATCTGCATTGGAGGTGCTTAACCTTTCTGATAACCTAATAACAAGTCTTGAACTTACTGGCAATCCTCAGTTGATTGAACTATATGCAGAAGACAATCAACTATCATCGATAGATATTACTCAATGCCCTCAGCTGAAAATGCTTTCAGTAGGTGGAAATCAATTGACTGATGTTGATCTCAACCAGAACAGCTTACTCGAGGAAGTTTATATCGATTATAATCTGTTTACAGAGGCAGACTTCACAGCTAATCCCAATCTGATTGGCGTGTCTGTCCGTGGTAATCAGATCGAATACCTGGATTTGAGCATGAACCCGTTATTGGAATTTGTTTATGCAGAAGAAAACAACTTCTTTGGATTTAATATCGCCAACGGCAACAATGAAGAGTTGGAGTATCTCGACCTGTGGGACAACCCAAACCTTTCCTGTGTCACCGTAGATGATGTGACCTATGCTGAGACCAATTTTACTGACATCGATGTGACGACCTCGTTTAGTACCGACTGCCCCAGCTTCAGGAAGGAAATACTCACATTCACACTCTCTGAGGCATTGGAAGATGCCGTCATCGACGACCTGAACCATACTGTCTCTGTGGTGGTTGAGGCTGGAACAGATATTTCTGACCTTAGCCCAGCTATTACTATTTCAGAAGAAGCCACTATATCGCCTAATAGTGGAATAGCTCAGGACTTTACCACTACGGTTACTTACACGGTTACAGCAGAAGATGCCACCACTCAGGATTGGGATGTCACTGTAATTGAAAACCAGGTTGCTCCAACTGATATCGAACTTTCAAATCACACCATTGTAGAAAATGAAACCGGGTTGGTGGGGCTATTATCAGCTACGGATGAAAACTTCAATCCTACGCTTTCTTTCGACCTGGCGCCTGGTGAAGGAGATGACGATAATGCAGCTTTTGATGTCAACGATAATGAGTTAAATATCTATAGCCCCTTTAACTACGAAATAAAAGACACCTACTCAATCAGGATACAGGTTTATGATGAATTTGAAACTTATGAAGAAGCTTTTACGATCAGCGTAGTTGATGCCAATGATGCCCCAACAGACATCGGGTTATCCAGCACTTCTATTGACGAAAGTAATCCCACCGGGACAGTCGTTGGAATGCTCTCCTCATCAGATGAAGACGAATCTCAAAATCACAGCTATTCCCTGGTATCAGGTTCAGGTGACACAGACAATGCATCCTTCGATATCGTGGGAGATGAACTGAGGAGTGCGGAGATATTTGATTTTGAAACCAAAACTTCCTATTCCATTCGAATTCAAACTGATGATGAAAATGGTGGGACATTTGAAAAGGAGTTTTCCATCACCATCAATGACTTACCAGCATCAGTATCCGAGATCACATTAGACAACGAAATCATTGATGAGAACCAATTGGCAGGAATTGAAGTTGGTCATTTAAGCACCTACGGAGAAAGTCTTTCAGGGTCATATACCTACACCCTCGTAGCGGGTGCCGGAGATACTGACAATGCAGCTTTCAGTCTTTCAGCTAATGTCCTGATTGCGGAAGAATCCTTCAACTATGAAGTAAAGAATGAATATTATATCCGGGTGAAAACGGATGATGGAACAGGAAATACCCTGGAAAAAGCCATGACGATCCTGGTTGATGATGTAAATGAGTCACCTACGGAAATCGTACTCAATAATGCTACAATAGCCGAACTCAACAGTATGAACGATGTGATCGGTACATTTTCAAGCATCGATGAAGACCTGGCTGACAGTCATACTTATTCATTGGTAGCTGGTTCAGGTGATGATGAAAATTCATCTTTCACCATACTTGGAAATGAGCTATTAGCTAATGTGATATTTGACTATGAAAGTCAATCTGATTACTCCATCAGGGTGCAATCCAATGATGGGAATGGCGGCTCATTCGAAAAACAATTCGCCATATCAATCATCGATGTGAATGAAAGTATCCTGGTTACCAATCCGGTTGAAGATCAGGAGGTGGATGAATATTTCGGATCAATACAAATTGACCTGGCGGACGTATTTACTGATCAGGATGATGATCCACTTTCTTTTAGCGCCGAGAGTCATAACCCAGCCGTTGCAACTGTGAATATCAACGGTTCGCTTTTAACGATTGCTGAAGCTGGCCTAGGCACCACAACTATCACAGTCACTGCTGATGATAACATCAGTGGAGAAACAACCGATGAGTTTCTACTGACAGTGAATAATGTGAATGATGCCCCAGTAGCCGATGCTGATATTGAAGATCAAACTCTTGACGAAGGTTTTGGATCCAAAGTCATTGATTTTAGTGGAGTATTCTCCGATAAAGATGTTGATCCATTGCATTACGAAGCATTATCTGATGATGAAACTGTCGTAACTGTAAGCATTGACGGAACAATTCTGACCCTTTCGGAAGCAGGCAACGGCAGCACAGAGATTACCATCACCGCCGATGATGGACAGGGAGGTACAACTATGGTTACCTTCCCTCTCATCATCAACAATGTTAATGATGCTCCGGTGGTTTCCAATGAAATTGCTGACCTGACATTAGATGAGGGTTTTGAAACTAAAGAGATCGACCTTACAAATACCTTTGCTGATGACGATCAGGATCCACTCACAATTGAAGCCATAAGCGAAAACACAGCGATCATCACGGTGACCATTGCAGGTAATATACTCTCATTAAGTGAAGGTGGAAATGGTTCAACAAACATCACTGTAACCGCTTCAGATGGAAATGGAGCCCATGTCAGCGAAACCTTTGCCATCACCGTCAACAATGTCAACGATCATCCTGTTGCGATAAAACAGATTGAAGACCAGACATTCGACCAGGGTTTTACCAGTACAGAAATTGACCTAACGGGTACTTTTTCTGATGAGGATGGGGATAATTTAAGTTTCACTGTCCTGAGTGATGATGAAGGAGTAGTAACGGGTTCAGTATCAGCCAATACATTAAAACTGGAAGAAGCAGGTGCGGGAACTACCCTGGTAACAATTACAGCTGAGGACGGAAACGGTGGTTCTTCCAGTCTTTCGTTTAAGGTAACCATCAATGAAACCGTACTGGGACTCGCAAGCAATTCCATGAAAGTTAACCTGTACCCGGTACCTGCTCAGACTACCCTGACCATCGAATCAAACTTTGGGACAGCAGACAACATCAGGCTGATGATCTATGACCTGGCTGGTCTGAAATATCATCAGCAGGAATTTCGGCCGCGGAACAAAATAGAAATTGACGTCAGCCAACTCAAAGCCGGAAACTATCTGTTGATCCTGGACTCAGGTAATTCAAGAAGTGCGCAAAGATTTATTAAACACTAAAGATCAACTAAGGCAGGACTAATCGTAAGATTGGTCATAGGGCAGCCTCCAGGAGGCTGCCTTTTTTTATCTTTAGAATTCTACAATCTCAAATTCAGTCCTTCTGTTGGCCGCTCTCCCCTCTTCTGTCGAATTATCTTCGATGGGAGTGGATTCGCCATAGCCTTTGGATCGGATACGGGTTTCTTCAATACCCGCCAGAATCATGTAATCTCTTACGGCATCCGCCCTGCTCTGAGAAAGTTTCAGGTTGAGCTCGTCAGATCCCAGATTATCTGTGTGCCCTCCTATTTCAATGACCATTGTTGGATTTTTTTCTAACAGATCTACCGCTTTATTTAACTCCACATAACTAATTGGTTTCAGCTCTGCTCGTCCGCTTTCAAAGAAGATGTTGTTCAATACAACTTTGGTTCCCTTTTCTATCGGCTCCAGGGCAATATCCATGATGATCTCCGCATAGCTGGTGTCTTTAGGGATCTCAAAGCTTTCAGAATAGAAGAAAAATCCCTCACTGGTAGTAGAAACACTATAGTTTCTTCCAGCTGGTAACACCACAAGGTATTCACCGCTTACCGAGTTGCTCTTGTTTACCGCCAGTAGCTCACCACTGTTGATATCTTCTATTAACACGACTGCACCCACAGGATCAGTTGTCTTCGCATTGGTCACCACTCCCTGAATAATGATTGTTGGCTTAGGCTTGAGATAATCCGGAAGTTCGACTTCAAAAAGATCATAGTTGTTTGGATCTAACCTGGAGGAGGCAAAATAGGCTTTTCCAGCTGCTGAGATGGTAAATTGTGTATCGTCACCTTCCGAATTCAATGGTGCGCCAAGGTTCAATGGTCTCGACCATTTGTTATCTTCAAAAGTAGAACTGAAGATATCCGTGCCGCCATATCCCGGATGGCCGGTACTGGCATAGTAAAGTGTCTTTCCATCAGGTGCCAGGTAAGGTCCGTTTTCGTTGAAGGGCGTATTGACCGTACTGCCCAGGTTTTGAGGAACTCCCCAATCTCCAAGATGATTTATCTGAGTCATGTAAAGATCCATTCCACCATAACCACCTTGTCTTGTTGACGCAAAAATAATCCTCGAGCCATCGGAGCTGATGGTTGGTTGGGAATCCCACATATTACTATTGACCACGTTACCCATATTCTGAGGAACAGTCCATTCCGTTCCATTCAATTGGGTAATATATAGATCACAGTTTCCTATACCTTCGTCATCATCACACTTTACATAGACCATCAATTGCCCATCTCCGGTAAAAGAAGACCCAAAATCATCTCCCATGGAATTCAATGGTTCAGGGAGTAACTGCGGAGCACTCCAAGAACTATCTATTAAAGTTGAAAAATAGATATCCTCACCCCAATTCATTCCATTGATGGTATCCTTTTGATTATCAAACCCACCCTTGCGGACACTGGTAAAATATAACCTTGTGCCCGTAGGACTTACCTGAGGCGTATAATCACCATACTCGCTATTTACCTGAGATATAGGAACGGGAGTAGACATCTCTGAAACCTGCGCACGGATGATGGGGCTTTGGCTGATATACTCTTCCCGGCTTCTCGCCATATGATGATAGATGGCATACTTGGGCGTATTCGGAAACTTCGTCTTGAATTTATTAATGGAGGCCCTGGCCTCATCAAACCTGTTCAACTGAATATAGGAATTGGCGGCTTCAAAATGGTACCATGGAAAATAGCTGGGATCAATACCCTCCAGTTTTTGAAAGGCATTGACAGCCTGGGAATACATGCCCATTTTCACATAGGATAAACCCAAATAGTTCCAGGCATCCGCATATTCGGTATTGGCAATGACGGCTTTCTCAAATAGATCTATCGCTGTACTAAGGTCTCCTTGCTCGTAAGCTTTACGACCCTCTCTATAATTATTGATGCTTTGCGCATGGACGGTTGCTATTCCTAATAGCAGAATAATGCTGGCTAATAAATGTTTCATTGTTGGTAATTTCAAATGATTCATACAATTAAAATAGTGAAATAAACAGACAAATGGAAACGTACCATTGTGAGAGAATCCTGATAAGGGTGACAGTACAGGTATAAACTGGCATAATAGTTGCAAAATAAAAAATGCACCCCGGTTGGAAGGTGCATTTTCGCTAGCTGGTTGAGAACTGAATTTAGCTGGTTCAGTAATGTTTTTATAGCTGATTGATGATTTGAAATTAGGCTTATGCTTCATTTTTACCAAATCTATTCAAATCATCCAATTAAAAATATTTAACTTACTGATTGTCAGTAATTTATACCAACAGGCATATTGTGATTTTGAGAATATTTTTCTTATATCATATAATAATTTTCACCACTAGCCAGAAGAATTGATTACAGGTAGTGGAGATGAGAAAAGACGAAAGTCAATATCATTTTCCGAAATACTAATTGCATAAATTATTGATATTCAATTAAATAGAATATTTTTCTTACTTTTTATTGAGAATATTTTTCTTAATTACTAATATTAAAGCAATTATCAGGAATTGGATATCATCAATCAAAACATTCGGACTCTCCGGAAGCTTGAAAACATCAAAAGTCAAAGTGAATTTGGCGATCTGATTGGTGTACCCAGCCACAATATCAACAAGTACGAGAACAATGTGATCCCCAAACCTGATGTTCTCAGAACCATTGCTACAACTTTTAATATTAATCTGCATCTTTTCTTAACCCGGGAGCTCACCAGGAAGAATTATGATGATTTTAAAGTTGAACGGGATACGGAAATCAAACTGGAAGGATTAAAGAGTGAGTTTACCAGTGATATAGAAGTGAAGCGCGGTGATGTAGACAGGATGGCCACCTATTTCACTGACAAACTAATCATGATCGAGCAAAATGATTTAAATGAAGTAGACCGTCAAAAGCTATTTAAAGATCTCAAAATACTTTTTCTGGCTTACCATAAAAAATTGAAAGATTTTTATGAGATGCAAGACCGATTGTCATTTATCCTTGAAGGCAAAGGCCCTCCTACCCAGTCATAAATTTCCTGTCTACTGATTATTGGTTTTTATATTTGTGCTATACTTTCGCATTATAGTGTATCATTAACCTAACGCTGACCTACATGAGTGGTTTATCCAAAAGGATTGGTCTAATCCTATCATTTACCTTATTCTTTACAATACCCCTATTTGCACAGGAAACAGAAATTGACAGTGGTGCTACCGCATGGATGCTCACTTCAACCATGCTTGTTCTCCTGATGGTCCCCGGGCTTGCCATGTTTTATGGTGGTTTGGTACGGACTAAAAACGTATTGGGAACCATGATGCACAGTTATGTGGCTATGGGCATCATGACGCTACTATGGATCATTTGCGGTTACAGTATGGCTTTTGGAAGTAACGTACTGGGTGGATGGTTTGGCTGGAACCCTGACTATGTTTTCTTAAAAGGAATAGATAATAGCATCATGGATGGTATTCCTGAGTACGTATTTACGATGTTTCAGGGAAAATTCGCCATCATAACACCAGCTATCATTGCCGGTGCCTTTGCTGAAAGGATCTCATTCAAAAGCTACTGCATATTTATTGCTCTGTGGGGAATCCTAATCTATAATCCACTTTGTCACTGGGTATGGGCTAGCGATGGATTCCTATTCAACCTGGGAGCCAATGGTGCCATTGATTTTGCAGGAGGTACTGTTGTTCATATTTCTGCAGGTGTGAGCGGCCTTGTCGCTGCCATTTATCTGGGAGCTCGTAAAATGCATCCTCACCTGCCGATGTCACCAAACAACCTGGTCATGACATTAATCGGCGCAGGACTTCTTTGGGTAGGCTGGTTTGGCTTTAATGCCGGTAGCAGTATCGAAAGTGGTCTGAGCACGGCACAGGCATTGACAGTTACTCAGATTGCGGCAGCTGCGGGAGCCATTACCTGGGTAATTATTGAAGGTTGGCATCAGGGCAAGTCCTCTGCACTGGGGCTGGTATCAGGAATCCTTGCAGGTCTGGTTGCCATTACACCTGCAGCAGGTGTCGTTCAGCCTGTTGGAGCCATCGCATTGGGTGTCTTAGCCACAATTGCCTGTTACATGGCGATCATATTAAAAAATAAACTGGGCTACGATGATACGCTGGATGCATTTGGTATCCATGGTGTGGGAGGAATCATTGGCGCGATTTTCCTTGTTTTCTTTATCAGAGAGAGCTGGATGACGGAAGCTGCAGAACTGGCTGGTGGTAGCTGGACCATCACACAACAGCTGGGTGTACAGATAGTGGCCATCCTTATTGCCGTTTTTTACGCTGCCGGTGGTACGCTGTTGATACTATTTGTATTGAACAAACTCATGAAGGTACGCGTGAATGAAGAGGCTGAAAACAAAGGCCTGGATAATTACTACCACGGTGAAAAAGGATACGGAATGATCAACCCTAATTAAGTAGAAACATGAAAATGATAATTGCCATCATCAGAGATAATCAGCTTGACCAGGTAAGGGAATCGCTTATTCAAGCGGGGATCACCCGTATCACTGTCAGCCATGTCTCAGGCCACGGAAGAAAAGTATCTGAAGAGATCTATAGGGGTCAAAAAGTTATTCCCAACCTTGTTTCTAACATTCGATTGGAAATCGCTGTCAATGATAAATATGTAAACACTGCAGTGGAAGCCATTACCAGTGCAGCACAACCCAATGACGGCGACATGATTGGTGGAGGTAAAATATTTATCCTTCCAATCGAAGAATGTATAAGAATACGTACCGGAGAAAAGGGTTCAGACGCAATCTAAGGTCTAACTAAAATTAGATATGAGGCTAACCAGTAATTAATATCGCAATTGATTTTTACTGGTTAGCCACAGTCATATCAGCTGCTCTCCTCTTTGAGCAAAACTTCAAATTTTATTTAATCGCCAGGCAAACAGGGCTGGAAACCTCCACTTTTTCACCTGTATAAGCAATCTTGCCTGTTGCAGGGTCAATGGAATATACGGTCACGCTATTGGCATTTTGGTTCGCTACAAGCATATATTTCCCACCAGGGTGAACCATAAAATTACGTGGCCACACGATCTCCTCAGGTTCTATTTGTACCAATGTCAGCTTTCCATCATTGGCTACAGCATAAACGGCAATACTGTTGTGTCCCCTGTTAGAGGCATACAGAAATTTCTCATCAGGAGACAGATGGATATCCGCACAAAAACTATCTTCTGTATATCCTTCCGGAAGCGTGGATTTCCTATCAATAACAGACAGTTTGCCTGTGCTTTTATCTACATTAAATGACACCACAGAACTGGACAGTTCGTTTACCACAAAAGCCTTATCGCCGGCTTTGTTGAAGATCATATGTCTGGGTCCGTCACCAGGTTCCATTTTGATGGCGGACTGTGCTTCACCCATGGAGCCATCATCAGCTACAGGATAAGCCAGTACCTCATCAAGGCCCAGGTCAACAATATAAAGGAACTTGTCATCTTTACTAAACATGCCACAATGTGCGTGCGGACCTTTTTGACGTGAAGTGGGACCAAATTCACCGGTATTGAATGCAGTGCCTGTTATGGACCCCAGATCTCCGTTCTCTTCAATCGAATAGACAGCAACTCCCCCTGTACCATAATTGGCAGAGGCAGCAAGCTTACCATTATTGCTCAACACTACGTGACATGGAGATGACTCCTCCGGTGAAAGGTGATTGGTAAGTGATGTTTGTCCATTATTCCAGGCATAAGAGGATATACCTCCCCGGCCGTCTACGGCATTCACGGCATAAAATGTAGTCTTATCTTCATTCCAGGCTAAAAAAGTAGGGTTTGTGGCATTCGTTGCCAAAGAGATACCTTCGATTGATCCGGTATTGTTATTGAAAGCCAGTTTGTAAATGCCTTCACTTCCTTCATTGGTGTAAGTACCAACCAGTATCGTATCAACTTCATTCATTGTAGTTTGTTCAGCGTTTTTGCCTTCAGGCTTTTTGCATGCAGCGAATGCGATCAGGCAGATTATTGGGATTAGGATCTTTTGCATTTGAATTAAATATTTTGCGGTAAAGGAACAAATAAATTGTCTAAACGAATATAGCAGTTTCAAATTCTTGTCTCTTTCTGTAAATAGTTGAATATTAGCTACAACTTTTACTCAACAATTACCCAAATATTTATGTCTAGAGCATACAACTTCTCTGCTGGTCCTGCCACATTGCCTCTCCCTGTGCTGGAAAGAGCACAAAATGAATTAACTGACTATCAGGGAACCGGAATGTCGGTCATGGAGATGAGTCATCGATCGGCAGAATTTATGGAGATCATCCATTCTGCAGAAGCTGATCTCAGATCTTTGATGCGAATCCCTGAAGATTATAAAGTATTGTTTCTTCAGGGTGGAGCATCCATGCAATTTGCCATGGTACCGCTCAACCTGTTGTCAAAATCACACCGTGCAGACTATGTCAATACGGGTAGTTGGTCAAAAAAAGCCATCGCTGAAGCAAAAAGGTATGGTGCCATCAACGTGGTCGCTTCCTCAGAAGATAAAAACTTCTCTTACATCCCCAGGCTAAACCCAGCTCAGTTTACACCCAATGCAGACTATGTACATATCACTACCAACAATACCATTTACGGAACCTGTTTTCCTGAAATCCCTGACACAGGAAATGTTCCCCTGGTAGCAGATATGTCATCCAATATCCTGTCACAGCATTACGACATCACAAAATTCGGTTTGATCTACGCGGGTGCGCAAAAGAATATCGGACCAGCCGGGGTAACCATCGTAATCATCAGAGAAGACCTGCTAGGCAAAGCCATGGAAGTGACCCCTACCATGCTCAACTATCAGACCCATACAGAAGCCGATTCAATGTTCAACACACCCCCTTGCTATTCTATCTATATTGCCGGGCTTGTCTTTAAATGGCTGATTAAAAATGGTGGTGTCAATGCCATGGAAAGGAAAAACCGTGAAAAGGCTGGACTGCTATATGATTTCCTTGATAATTCCAGTCTCTTCAAAGGTACTGTTTCAAAAGATTCACGTTCGATCATGAATATTCCATTTATTACGGGTAGCGATGAACTTGATGCCAAATTCATTAAAGAAGCCAGTGCGCGAAAACTAAAAACCCTGAAGGGTCACAGGTCTGTGGGCGGCATGCGGGCGAGCATCTACAATGCCATGCCCAAAGAGGGAGTCGAAACACTTGTAGAATTTATGAAAGAATTTGAATCGGAAAATGGATAGATATGGATTTTTCGATCAGGACTTTCAACAAGATCTCCCCTACAGGACTTAATCGGTTTGACCCGTCAAAATATGCTGTTGGAGAGGATGTAAATAACCCGGATGCTGTTCTTGTCAGGAGCGCTTCATTGCATGATTACTCCATCAATGGAAACCTCAAGGCCATTGCGAGGGCTGGTGCCGGAGTAAATAATATCCCGATAGACGCTTGTACAGCCAAAGGTGTGGTTGTCTTCAATACACCGGGAGCCAACGCCAATGCGGTGAAAGAACTTGTACTATCCGGGTTGCTCCTGTCTTCAAGGAAGATCTACGAAGGTATCCACTGGGTCCAAAGTCTCAGGGACTCCGGAGAAGATATTGGCAAGCTGGTAGAAAAAAATAAATCCTCCTTTGCGGGACCGGAATTGTACGGCAAAACTTTGGGTGTAGTTGGCCTTGGAGCCATAGGAATGCTGGTAGCTAACGCCGCTGAGAGTCTGGGAATGAAAGTGATTGGGTTTGATCCCTATATCTCTATCCATTCAGCCTGGCAACTCTCCAGGTATGTCCAAAGGGCAGAAAAGCTGGAAGAAGTACTGACCAATGCTGACTATATCAGCCTGCACATGCCCTTGAATGATAAAACGAGTGGATTCCTTGACGCTGAAAAGATCGCAATCATGAAGCCAGGTGTGAGTATTCTTAATTTCGCTCGTGGAGGATTGGTGGAAAGAGAAAGTTTGCTGAAAAACATAGAAACAGGACATATCAGGTATTTTGTTACGGATTTTCCTGAAGCGGATCTGCTCGGCTACGACCAGGTCATTACGATACCACATCTGGGGGCATCCACACCGGAATCGGAAGATAATTGTGCCACCATGGCAGCTGACCAGTTAATCGATTATCTTGAAAATGGAAACATTAGAAACTCTGTGAATTTCCCCACCGCCACCATGCCCAGAAACGGAGGCAGCAGAATCATTATAGGGAACAAGAATATACCAGGATACGTAAGCAAGATCACCTCCAAGCTGGCAGATCAGAACATCAACATTGCTGATATGCTCAATCAACATCATGGCGACATTGCATTCAATATCATTGACCTTGACAGCCCAATCAGTCATCAGGAGATAAGTGACATTAATCAAATGGAAGGTATTTTCCTGGTTAGGCTCATCCCACCAAACAACTAAATCATGAAAATCAAGCCATTCAAAGGTATAAGACCCCAGCCCGAAAAGGTCAAGAAAATTGCCTCCAGACCTTATGACGTATTAAGCTCCGAAGAAGCAAGGGAGGAATTTCAAAAGAATCCCGAATCATTTCTACAGGTTGTAAAGCCGGAAATCACACTACCTATTGCTACTGATCACTATGACTCCAGGGTATATCAGGCAGCGAAGGAGAATTTTGAAAAGCTGCAAAATGATGGTGTATTTGCTCGAGACCAAAAAGACTCCTATTACATTTATGAGCTTGTGATGAATGGCCGGTCTCAAAATGGGATTGTCGGTTGTGCTTCTGTGCAGGATTACTTCGACGACAGGATCAAAAAACATGAACTCACCCGGCCTGTAAAAGAAAACGATCGCAAAAACCACGTAAGGGTTGCGATGATGAATGCTGAGCCTGTATTTTTTGCCTATAAGGCTGTAAAATCACTTGACAATCTTGTCAGTCAAATAAAACAACAACCTCCGGTTTATGATTTCAAGGCAGATGATGGCGTAACACATCGGTTTTGGCAAGTCGATGATCCGGCACTTGTAAGTCAAATTGAAAAGGAATTCGAAAAGATGCCGGCAACTTACGTGGCAGATGGGCATCACCGAACGGCAGCTGCAGCATTGGTTGGCAAAGACCTTCAAAAAGAGAACAAAGGTCATCATGGGAATGAGCCATATAACTACTTCTTAGCTGTCCATTTTCCAGACAACCAGCTTCAGATTATTGACTACAATCGTGTAGTTAAAGACCTCAATGGATTATCAAAAGATGCATTCATTGACAAGCTGAAAGCATCTTTTGAAATAATTGAAAAAGGGTCTCAAGTCCACAAGCCAACAGGACTGCATGAACTGAGCATGTACCTGGAAGGCAATTGGTATCAACTAGTGGCCAAACCACACACCTATGATGACGCTGATCCGATTAAGGCATTGGATGTGACCATTCTATCGGAATCTATCTTAAAGCCAGTACTTAATATAGTGGACCTGCGAACAGATGAACGAATTGATTTCGTCGGAGGGATCCGTGGATTGGAGGAGTTGGAAAAGAGAGTGGACTCAGGAGAAATGAAGGTCGCATTTGCTTTATATCCTGTCTCCATGCAGCAACTCATCGACATTGCGGATAGTGGTGCCATTATGCCACCCAAAACGACGTGGTTCGAGCCTAAGTTGAGGAGTGGACTGGTGGTGTACTCCCTAACCTAAGGTCTGTCAGCCCTCATAGTCAATCTTCAGTATTAGTTGTCTATTGAAATGAAGGTTGAATCCTAATCCCTGGTAATTCTCAAAATCTTGTCAGGTTGATTCAGCACCACATAAAGCGCTCCATCTGGCCCGAATTTCAGGTCACGGACTCTACCATATCCTTTCAGGATCATTTCCTGAGCTATCACTTCATTTTTCTTATTAATTGAAAGTTTTCGCACTTCTTCAAAAGCCAGGGCTCCAACAAATAATTCGTTTTTCCATTTAGGAAAAGTATTACTATTACAAAACTCAGCGGCACACACAGCAATTGAAGGTGTCCAATGTACCACAGGCTGAAGCATGCCCTTTTGCTCGGTCTTGCCAGAAACCACACTTCCATCATAATCCAGCCCATATGTAATGACCGGCCAGCCATAGTTTCCACCCTTTTGGAGAATATTCAGCTCATCTCCTCCCATGGGTCCATGCTCAGCAAACCAGATATCACCGGTCTTTGGATGTTGAGAGATGCCCTGTACGTTTCTATTACCAATAGTATAGACCTGGGCCAAAGCCCCCGGAGTACTGATAAATGGATTGTCTTTGGGCACAGAGCCATCAGCATTTATTCGATAGATCTTGGCAACAGGTTTAGAAGGATCAAGGGCATCCTCTTCATAGTTCATATCTCCAATGCTGAAATACAAATACCCCTCTTGGTCAAATAGCAAGCGACTACCCCATCTGTTTCCTTCAGTAACCAATAAATTGTCGGGCACTTCGAAAAGCACTTGCTCATTGATCCATTTATTATTTGCAATTTGCCCTCTCACGATCTTTGTCATCGCAGGAGCCATATTGTCTGTAATATTCTTGGGTGCATAGCTTAATGCCAGGTAGATCCACCCGTTTTTCTTGTATTCCGGATCAATGGCAATGTCCATATATCCTCCGGTCCTGAACTCCTGGGTCTGCGGAACATCCACTACAGGTAATTCTAATGGTTCTCCTTTCACGATCCAACGCAATACCCCTCTCCGCTCGGATATCAGAGCGCTATCTTTAGAGGTAAACTCAATGGCCCAGGGCGTTCTGATGGCTCTCGTTTCAACCCACTCTTCTACTTTCAAAGTATAATCACTCGTTTCAATTGTCTCAGGAACAGGTCTCTCGCGGTTTGGATGGATCTTTTGGGATCTGTAGATATAACTTACCAGTGACTTGATTTGATCTCCATCCAGCACCTGATTCCACCCAATCATCTCCGTACCAGGTATCCCATGTGCTATGTTTCTGGTCATTAAACCACTCGTTCTGCCGTATTTCCAATCAGTTTTGATCAACGTACTAGCTGAGTTGCCTTCCAGATTGGCACCATGACATCCTGCACAATAGGTCTTATAGAGTGTTTCACCATCCTGTGCACGTATCGGACACCAGGTGAATACCAACAACAAAATCAACAAAGGTGACCAGAAGGTTGATGGGGCCATATAACTAAATATTCCCCTGGGTTTTTGAAATATTCTCAAAAAACGAATTACTACACAATATTTGCTCTTCATCACGTTTCAGGTTAAATTTAATAGAAACAACTCCACAATGATAGCTCAAATTCTAAACCTCACCTACTTGCTCTTTGTGTTGATCCAGCCCAGGCAAAGCTCTATGATTGGAGCATGGGAAACAAAGGACGAAGACGGCAATACCCTGTCAATGATAGTTACGGAAAAGTACTTTTCTGTGGCAGCCTACAAAAAGGATCCAGCTGAATTCGTTTTCACTCTGGGTGGCTCCTGGGAGCAACAAGGTCAACACACCAGGGTCACCTATGAATTCAATACTCAGGACAAGAGTCTTGTTGGGACAGGTGATGTCTATGAGATCACAATTATCGATGACAAAATGACTGCAAATGGTCTTACCTGGAAAAGAATTGATAAGGGTAAACCTGGTAAGTTGGAAGGTGCCTGGCTCATTACAGGAAGAAAACGAGATGGTGAAATAAGCATGAGGAGTCCAGGAGCCCGTAAAACCATGAAAATCTTATCCGGAACACGTTTTCAGTGGATTGCATATAATAGTGAAACTGGTGAGTTTTCCGGAACAGGTGGTGGTACCTATACTACCAAGCGGGGTAAGTACACTGAGAATATTCAATTTTTCTCACGGGACAATACCCGGGTCGGAGCCCGGCTGGAATTTGACTACGAAATACATGTAGGCTCCTGGCACCATAGCGGTTTAAGTAGTAAGGGAGACCCCTTGTATGAAGTCTGGGAAACAAGACAGTCCCTGGGTATTTAAAAACTATTCATTACAGGTTTTCCACAGAAATTTCATAGATATTGTGAAATAGCTGTGCCAGTACCTTTTAGTGAAGTAATTTCACACCCTGATCAATAAACAGCATTCATGTCCCTAAAAAATCCACTAGTTTCCTTATTAATAGTATTTACGTTTCTGTCTTTCCTTCCATCTCAGGCTCAGGAGGTCCATGGTGAGCCGGATGTATGGTTTCTATTGCTCAACCACTACAAAATCAACGATACCTGGAGTGTTGGCAATGAATTCCACATGCGATATAGCGACTATCTGAATGAGGAAGAGCAGCTGTTAATCCGGCCATTTGTCAACTTTCATGCAAACCCCAACGTGGTATTAACAGCAGGTTATACATTTATCAACACTTACCCCTACGGAAAATATCCACTTCCAGTCAATAAGCCTGAAAACAATTTTTGGGAGCAGGTTACAATCATTCAGGATGTTAATAAAACAAATATTCAACACAGATATCGCTGGGAGCACCGGTGGCAAGGTGATTTAGTTCAAAGTGGAGTCAATGGACCCTATGAAGTAGATGGTTTTTCGTATAGCAATCGGTTTCGGTATAGGTTGACAGTTAGAAGGCCAATAAGTGATAAATTATTCATCAATATTTTTGATGAGCTGTGGATAGGCATGGATCAACAGCTACGCAATGTCGCATACGACAGAAACTGGCTTTACCTGGCTTTAGGCTTACAAATCACAGACAAAATCTCTGTTCAGACCGCATATTTACATCAGTATGTGAAAAACAACCCTGATCGTTACGAGAAACATCCAACACTGCAAATTACCATTGATGCCAGAATAAGGTAATTCAATTTTAGCATGGAAAAACCCAGTTCATATTGTGTTGCCATACAGATGATGGAGCCTGACAATGTCCACAGACATTATCATGACAAACAATACGGTTTCCCTATTGATGATGATGATGAATTATTTGGAAGGCTAATCCTTGAAATCAATCAGGCAGGTTTGTCCTGGACCACCATCCTGAACAAAGCGGACAACTTTAGAAATGCATATTCCAACTTTTCTATCAAACAAGTTGCAAACTATAAAGACAATGATATTCAGCGATTGCTTGATGATGCGGGAATTATTCGGAATCGGCTTAAGATAAATGCAGCGATTCATAATGCTCAACAGATAACGAAATTGCAATCAGACTTTGGTTCTTTCAAAGCCTGGCTGGATCATCACCATCCAAAAACAAAGGCGGAATGGGTAAAACTTTTCAAAAAAACGTTTCGGTTCACAGGGGGTGAAATCACCAATGAATTTTTGATGAGTACTGGTTACCTGCAAGGTGCCCATGTGCCTGAGTGTCCTGTATACCATCAGGTATTAAGCACCAGGCCAAAATGGGCAGAAAAATAAATGACAACTAAGGTTTCTTGCGTATATTGGTCAGCCAATTACCTTAAACAAGTTAACCTTAATCAAAAATGCCCACCCTTTTCATCAATAGATTAATAGTCTTTTCGACGATCACGCTCCTATTTATCTCTTGCCAGAAAAAAGTCCGGGAAGCAGTAGAGCTTACTGAAGAAGAAAAAAGACTCCCTGAGAACGCGCTTGTCGGTTTTGAAATAGCAGATGGCCTGGAAGCTACCCTATTTGCCTATGAACCCATGATTGTCAATCCCACCAACATGGATATTGACTCAAAAGGTCGCATCTGGATATGTGAGGGATACAATTACCGACCTCACCTAAACCCGGGGAATCCCACAAAAGCAGAAGGAGACAGAATTGTAATACTGGAGGATACGGACCAGGATGGAAAAGCGGATAGCCGAAAAGTATTTTATCAGGGCAATGATGTAAATGCTGCTTTGGGTATTACGGTTCTGGGTAGTAAAATCATTGTCTCGGTGAGCCCTAATGTCCTGGTGTTTACCGATGAAGACGGAGATGACAAACCTGAAAAGAAAGAGATTTTATTTAGCAATATTGGAGGTGAGCAACATGATCATGCTGTGCACGCATTTGTGTTTGGGCCCGATGGCAAACTTTACTTCAATATGGGTAACGCCGGAGGCCAGTTGGCTGATAAAGAAGGTGAAATTATCCGGGATGTTACAGGTAAGGAGATCATTGACAATGGCAAACCCTACCGGGAAGGGATGATCTTCCGGACTGACTTTGAGGGCTCAACGGTTGAAGTGCTTGGACATAATTTCAGGAATCCCTATGAAGTGACTCTTGACTCGTACGGAAACATGTGGCAATCGGACAATGACGATGATGGTAACAAAGGTGTCCGGATCAATTTTATTGTCCCATATGGCAATTATGGCTACAGAGACGAGATGACTGGTGCAAACTGGAGGGTTCACCGATCCGGGATGCATGAAGAAATTCCTCTACGACATTGGCACCAAAACGACCCAGGTGTAATTCCAAATCTGCTTCAGACGGGTGCCGGATCCCCTACCGGAATTGTATTTTACGAAGGAGACCTACTCCCAAAGCCCTTTCAGAACGCGATCATCCATACAGATGCAGGCCCAAATGTAGTACGGGCCTATCCTACCCAAAAATCCGGAGCAGGATATACTGCCGAGATCAAAAACATCATGAAAGCTAAGTCAGATCAGTGGTTCAGGCCAGCAGATGTCTGTGTGGCCCCTGATGGATCTATTTTCGTTGCAGACTGGTATGACCCGGGTGTAGGTGGACATCAGGTGGGTGACCAGCAGCAAGGCAGGGTCTATCGCATTGCCCCGAAAGATACGCCGTATAGGGTAACTCCTCCTATTCTGGAAACACCGGAAGATGCTGCAGAGGCCATTAAAAGCCCTAACATGGCCACCAGATACCTTGCATGGACCAAATTAAAAGATTGGGGAAAAGCAGCAGAACAGCCACTCAAAACTTTGTATGATGGCAGTCAAAATCATATCAAAGCGAGAGCACTGTGGCTATTGGCTCAAATTGATGGCAAAACCTCAGAGTACATCCAAATGGGATTGAAAGAAGCCAATGAGGACCTAAGGATTACAGCACTGAAGATTGCCCAGTCTTTTGATGCAGCTAATCTTAAGCCTTACCTGAATCAACTCCGGAACGATCCTTCGTTACAGGTACAGCGGGAGATTTTAACCGCGCTGAAAAATCTGCCAGCCGAAGAGGCTATTGACCTATGGGTTACGATGGCTCAGAAATATCCTGTCGGTGATCGTTGGTACCTAGAGACATTGGGGCTGGTGAGTGACCAGGCTCCGGACGAATACCTGGCTGCATGGAAAAATTCAGCAGGTGAGTCATGGAACACAGATGCAGGTCGCGATATTGTCTGGCGATCCAGGTCAGTTTCATCTTTATCGCTGCTCAGTCAGCTCATTAAGAATTCGAGTATTTCGGAGAAGGATCTGAACCGATATTTCCGCGCTTTTGATTTCATTGAATCTCCACAAAAAGAAAAGACACTGATTGCTTTGCTTGATGGTGAGCATCCCAGGAAAAACCATATCAATCTACTTGTTTTGAATCATGTATCACCTTCTTCTCTAGCAAGCTCATCAAAATTAAAAGGCGTTCTGACATCGACTTTGAATCAGGTAAAAGGGACTGAGCAATACATCGAATGGGTTAGAAAATTTGAACTTACAGATCAAACGCCGGAACTGGAACGTCTTTATCTTACAGATCCAAACGGCAAGCTGGGTATTGCTGCTGCAGATCTCCTATTGGACCTCAAAGGCCTGGATTATTTCAAACAACAATTGAAATCCGGCGATCAGACCACAGTGAACAACACCATTGCTGTTTTATCGAATACCGGTGGCAACCAGACCTGGAACCTTCTTAAAGACATTGCTTTTGATGAGAATGAAAACCTGGCCTTACGCAAAAAAGCAATCTCAGCAATGGGAAAAGGATGGTCAGCAGAGAGCAAACTCCTGGATATGTTGGTTAAAAATGAGATCCCTGAGCAGTTTGTAGAAATAGCTGCCTCCACCCTCATGAGCGCTATCAAGGGCAGTGTACGTGAAGAAGCAGCAAAGTATCTTTCACTTCCTGAGGGCGAAAGCTTGCCTCCGGTTGAAGAACTGGTTGCCTTGTCCGGGTCTTCGGAAAATGGAAAGGTTGTCTTTGATCAGTATTGCCAAACCTGTCACCAGATAAATAGAGCTGGTACTCAATTCGGACCCAACCTTTCTGAAATTGGGAATAAATTGAGTAAAGAGGGACTCTATGCAGCCATCCTGTACCCTGATGCAGGGATCAATTTTGGATACGAGGGGTTTGTCCTTGAAACCAAATCGGGAGATGTGGCCGTGGGATATATATCCAGTCAGACCGAGGATGAAATAGAACTAACCATGATGGGAGGAAATAAATCAAACTATAAGCGTACTGATATAGCATCGCTCAAAGAAATGGAAAACTCCCTCATGACCTCAGGATTGCACCGTGCCATGACCAAAGAACAGATAGTAGACCTGGTATCTTACCTTGGCCAACTGGGTAAAGAGCCGAGTTGATCAGATTCTCACTATGCTATTCGCTTAGTGAGAATCCCTTTTCACTTCGTCACCAGAGCCACCGCTCAAGAAATCCAGGTCAGCACCCAGGTTAGCCTGTTGCACATGATCGATGTACAACTGCACATAACCTCGTCCGTATTTAAGATCATAAGGTTTCCAGTTTTTCCTTCTTTCCTCCAGTTCTTGGTCAGAAACATGCAGATGTATCTTTCTTTTCGGAACATCCACTTCAATAAGATCTCCATCTTTCACGAGGGCTAAAACACCTCCCGCAGCTGCTTCAGGTGATGTATGAAGGAAAACCGTACCAAACGCTGTTCCACTCATCCTGCCATCAGAAATCCGCACCATATCAGTGACACCCGCATCCAGTAGCTTCTTAGGCATACCCATGTTACCAACTTCGGCCATTCCGGGATACCCTTTAGGACCTACGTTTTTCAGTACAAGGATACTGTCTTTATCCACGGGTAATTCCGGATCATTGATTTTGGCATGAAAATCTTCAATGGTCTCAAACACCACTGCTTTGCCTTTATGAACCATGAGTTCCGGAGTAGCTGCCGAAGGCTTGATGATGGCTCCATCTTTTGCCAGGTTTCCTTTGACCACAGCCAGACCAGATTCGGTTTTAAATGGTTTTTTAAGGGTCGCAATTATCTCGTCGTCATAGCACACAGCTTCTTTTACATTCTCTTCCACCGTTTGTCCGGTTACTGTCACTATGTCTTTGTGTATTTTGGAAAGCAGCTCTTTCATGACCACTGGCAATCCTCCAGCGTAATAAAACTCTTCCATCATGTATTTTCCTGATGGCTGAATATTGGCCAAGAGAGGGATATTATTACTCAAATGATCAAAATCTTCCAGATCCAGCTTCACACCTATCCTACCGGCAATGGCTAACAGGTGTACCACAAAGTTTGTAGAACCTCCGATGGCAGCATTCACCATGATCGCATTTTCGAAGGCTTTACGAGTCAGTACTTTTGACAATCTCAGGTCTTCATTGACCATGTCTACAATACGCCTTCCTGTCATGTGGGCCAATACCTTTCTTCTTGAATCTGCCGCAGGGATTGCAGCATTTGTTGGTAGTGAAACTCCAAGTGACTCAACCATACAAGCCATCGTAGAAGCTGTTCCCATCACGGCACAATGTCCGCTACTGCGACACATGGCTGCCTCTCCTTCCAGCAGGTCGGCTTTATTCATGTCTCCCTTTCTGTAGGCTTCACTAAATCTCCAGATATCTGAAGTGGCAATTTTTCTGCCCCTAAAGTTTCCATTGAGCATTGGACCTCCGGACACAAAAATGGTTGGGATATCCACACTTGCCGCTCCCATAAGTATAGAAGGTGTGGTCTTATCACATCCTCCGAGGAGAACAACCCCATCGATAGGATTACCCCGAATACTTTCTTCTGCATCCATGCTGGCCAGGTTGCGAAATAACATGGCCGTAGGTTTAATAATCGTTTCACCCAGCGACATGACAGGAAACTCCAGCGGAAATCCACCTGCTTCCCACACCCCTCGTTTAACAGACTCGGCTAAATCTCTAAAGTGACCATTGCAAGGGGTCAATTCAGACCATGTATTACAAATTCCAATGACTGGTTTTCCTTCAAATTCGTCAGGCGGATAACCCTGATTTTTCATCCATGCCCGATAGATAAAACCATCTTTTCCTTCTCTGCCAAACCAGTCACGGCTTCTTAGTTTCTTACTCATGAGGTGAAATTTAATTATTTTCTACTGCAAGCTGATATCCAACTACTACTTCTATTCCTTTATTTTTCATCAATTCATTGGCAGCATCCCTGCTGACATCTGTTTGCCACACATAGAGTCTTTTCAATGAGGCGATCTGGCTCAATGTCTCCAATCCAACATCAGTAATACTTGTCGCCACAAGGTTTAAAGATTCCAAATATTTCAATTCACTGAGTGCTGCCACATGATCATCAGTAATTGGATTACCACCCAAATTTAACCTGGTCAGGTGACTTAGTTCACTGATGCTTTCCAGGCTTGATGGATCACCCAACTTATCCTTTAGATCAAGCCAGGTAATATGATCCTTTAGTTGCAGCAGTTGCTCCACCTCCTGGCTAGTCAGTTTTTCCACGTCCTGAGACACACTCACATCCAGGAAATTATTCTTTGCGGAGAGCTTACGGATGTTAAAAGCAGTCATGCTTTCAATCAATTGATTCTTTTCCTGATTCAACTCTGGAGCCGTAGCCTGTTCATAATATGGCTTAGGGGTCACATCTATCTTGTGATCCCGCATCAATAGCTCAGATAAATGATCAGGAATCTCTGACTGACTTAGCCGGGAATCAGCTTTGGCCCCCTCTTCAATCCACCAGGCTATCAAACTAACTTCGGTGAAAGCCAGAGGCTCCTCCTTCAATGGCATGAATTTCTGATGACTGACAGGGAGTGTAATTCTTCTGAAAAGCTCACTACCCAAGGGTTTGCCGGGGCTAATCGTAGCATTGCCATCGCCGCCCTCCATGAGTTTTTCGTAGTTGGAAAGTACCAGTCCGCCTTTTGCCTGAGTTTCACTGTGGCATGGCATGCACTTGGTTTCCAGAATAGGCATAATCATATCAGTAAATACGACCACGGAATCCGGGTTTCCGGGTACTTTATCCAGCGGTGCAAACTTTTTACCAGACGCACCGGCAATTTTCTTGATAAATCCCGGAGCATGTTCTACCAGATATCCCTCTCCATGGGTGAGTGTACCTCCCAGGTGCCCGGTCAGCGAAAGAAAGATGATCAACACAATAAAAATCCCACCCATGATTTTTGAGGAGACTTTTAATAGCCCGATTTCTATAGCCCAAAGGCCTGCAGAAAGCACGACAACGGAAATCCCAAACCATTTGTGAAGTGACAGCACGTCATCATCATAGCCACGATCTCCAGCTATGAGTAAGCCAAAAATCACTGAAACGATAGCGCTGATGGCTCCCAACAGCAATGTCCAGGAGACAGCTGCTTTCAGCTGATTGAATTGTTTGAATCTTGAAGCCCCTTCAAATAAGGCTGCCAACAATAAAAAGCCGATAGGTAAATGAACTACCAAAGGGTGAAACCGGCCAAAGAATAATCCTAAATCCATATTGAAATTAAAAAATTATGAGAGAATGTCGTTTACTACATGACCATGGACGTCCGTAAGCCTGAAGCGCCTTCCCTGAAACTTATAGGTAAGCCTTTCATGGTCCACACCAAGCAAATGCATCAGTGTGGCCTGGAAATCATGAACATGAACGGGGTTTTCCGCTACATTATAACCAAAGTCATCGGTGGCACCATAGGAGAAGCCTTTTTTCACACCGGCACCAGCCATAAATATTGTAAAGCAGTTGGGATGGTGGTCTCTACCAAAAGTTTCGTCCAGTTGGCCCTGAGAATAGCTTGTCCTGCCGAACTCACCTCCCCAGATGACCAGTGTATCCTCTAACATGCCTCGTTGTTTAAGGTCAGTGATCAATGCCGCACTGGCCTGATCAGTCTCTTGACATTGTCTAGGAAGTCGATTTGGTAGATTATTATGCTGATCCCACCCCTGGTGATAAAGCTGAATAAATTTTACTCCTTTTTCAGCGAGTCTTCGGGCCAAAAGACAATTAGCAGCAAAGGTTCCTGGCGTCCTGGAGTCTTCACCATACAGATCATAGATGTAATCGGGCTCCGATTCAGTGTCCATCACCTCAGGCACTGAAGTTTGCATCCTAAAAGCCATTTCATATTGGGCCATCCTTGCCTGTATTTCAGGGTCTTCGAATTCGTCATAGGACTGCTTCTGCAGTTTCTCAAGATCCTGAAGTTGCTGTTGTCTGGCTATTGGATCTACCCCCGGAGGATTGCTTAAATACAAAACGGGGTTCTTCCCTGCTCTGAATTGTACCCCCTGGTGCTCTGACGGCAGAAACCCGTTGCCCCAAAGGCGTGCATAAAGTGGCTGTCCTGTTTTGTTCTTTGTTACCAAAACAACAAATGATGGCAGGTTTTCATTATCGGTGCCTAACCCATAGCTCACCCAGGAGC
Source organism: Cyclobacteriaceae bacterium (assembly GCA_965228595.1). Lineage (GTDB taxonomy): Bacteria > Bacteroidota > Bacteroidia > Cytophagales > Cyclobacteriaceae > UBA7330. The sequence goes on from OZ245828.1 coordinate 5,571,666, forward strand.
CAATAGATGGTCTGCCAGGAAGCTGGGAACCCGTTTGAAAGAAGGTGATGGCCGGATCATGATTAATGGCCTCTGTGTACATGGATTTGATGAAACACAATTCATCGGCAATTTTCGCTGTATGAGGCATCAGGTTACTCATAAGAGCTCCGCTATCACCATACTGCTTAAAATCGAAAATGCTTCCAGCCAGGGGAAAGCTGGCTTGTCCGGCAGTCATACCCGTCAGTCTTTGTCCCTTTCTTACGCTATCAGGGATCTCCTGGCCATTCATTTTATTGAGCAATGGCTTGTAATCAAAGAGGTCCAGATGAGATGGTGCTCCACTCTGAAATAAGTAAATGACACGTTTTGCTTTCGCTGGAAAATGCGGTTGCCCCAGAATACCACTGTTAGGGTTTAATGAAGGTGTACCCCCAAAAACAGGTGATGGTCCTAACAATGAAGACAAAGAAAGCGCACCCAATCCAAGCGAGGTTTTTGTGAGAAAATCTCTTCGCGTATAATCCGATTTCTGATGATCACAATGACTCATTATCTCTTGGTATAAGCTTCGTCTAAATTTAACAATGTATTAGCAACTATAGTCATCGCAGCCAGGTTGCTGAATGGCAATCCTTTGTCCACCTCATATTCACCTACTCTCAATAATTCATTCGCCTGACCGGGCTTTTTCTCATATCGTTCTTCCTCTCGATGATATACTTCCTTCAGCACTTCTAGCTCTTCGTCATTCGGCCATCTACTGGTTACCAACCTGAAAGCCTGAGTAATCTGTTCTTCAGGTTTTTTGGAGTTTTCCCTGAGTACCCGCTCGGCCAATACTTTTGCCGCTTCCACAAACTGGGGATCATTCATCAGATTCAATGCCTGCAATGGGGTATTGGTAACTTCCCGCTTAACCACACAAACACTCCTCGGAGCCACATCAAATGTAGTCATGTATGGAGGTGGTGAAGTACGACGAATAAAAGTATACATGCTGCGCCTGTATAAGTCTTCTCCATGGTCCTGATGAAAATAAAGTAAAATATGGGAGAAATTACCTAATTCAATCCACAAACTATCAGGTTGGTATGGTTTTACGCTTTTACCCCCTATTTTTTTGACCAAAAGCCCACTGGAAGCCAATGCATTGTCACGGATCATCTCAGCAGGCCATCGATAGCTCGGTGATTTGGCCAATAACAAATTTTGGGGATCCACTTGCTCCAGATCTTTTCTGAACTTAGAGGATTGCTGATAAATGGCAGACATCACCATTTGCTTCAGCAGCCTCCTTACATCCCACCCCGATTCCTTAAAATCTACAGCCAGCCAGTCCAACAACTCAGGATGTGTTGGCAAAGCACCCTGACTTCCAAAGTCATTGGCAGTACTCACAATGCCCGTACCGAAGATCATCTGCCAATAACGATTGACAGCAACACGGGCAGTAAGCGGATTGCCATCCATAAACAGCCACCTGGCCAATCCTATTCTGTTTTGGGGAAATTCTTCAGGAAAAACCAATACATTTTCGGGTGTAGCTGCAGTCACTACCTCTCCCCTGGCATTGTATTGTCCACGATTTAATACATACGTATTCCCTGGTTCCTCGTCATCACGCATCACCATTACCTCTGGTATTGAATCCACTACACTCAGGAATTCCTTGTTGAGTTCACGGATTGTGATTTTTTGTTGTTCGATATCAGGATGGGTAGCCAAATGATGGTCCCGGATGAGCTTATCGTTTGGGGGCAGTCCGATCTGACTTACCTGAAGCACTTCAAGCGGGGTTAATTCCCTGTTGTAAATCCTTAACTCATCCAACAAACCTTTGTAAAGACCAAATTCCCCTGTATGCGCCCGATAACTGCGTCCGACCCTGAGTGGTCTGTCATCAGGTGTATGGTCACCTACTCTAATTGGATAGATGGACTTGAACAGGTCATCAAACACTACTTCAGTTTCAGCTTCCTGGCCATTGATATAAAGCTTAACGCCTTTTGCCTTCATGGATCCATCATAGGTAAACATGATATGAGTCCACTCATTGAGTCTGACAGAATCAAGGGTAGTTACCTCAATGTAGTTATCCGGGAGTGAATGAATGAGCCTCAGTGCAACCTGATTGGTTGACTTCAGTTCAAAATCCCATCCTCTCCAGAAATTATTTTTTTGTCCGGTGTTACCAAGGATGGTCTGAAGGTGATCTTTCTTCCTTTTCGAGGTATTGATCCAGGCTCCTCCACTGAAGGCCTCATAAGCCTCATAGGTTCCGATGCCTCCAAGACTGATCTCATCATATTCGCCGGTGAGTCTTACGGCGTTACCAAACTTGCCTACTTCAAAAACGACTTGTTTGCGACTTTTACTATCCGAAATACCATCAATGACCGATCGGCCCTCTTCATCCTTTGTTGCCCGCTCAAAAGGGTGGTAAATGGCGATTCCTGAAACTGAACCAGGAGCCGGCACTGTATTTTTACTGACCTGAACCTGATTGCTGATTTTCTTTAGTTGAGCTTCATGCCTGGTAAGCATGGATTTGATCTCAGCTATCTTTTCCTCATCTTCTTCATCAGTCATCAACAATTGTGGACCGAAGTTCCCATCATCACCCGTCATACCCAATTCCGTCATTTGATTAAAAAAGGCTGACAGCTGGTAGTATTCCTTTTGTGATATGGGATCAAATTTATGGTCATGGCAGCGGGCACATTCCATGGTAAGTCCCATAAAAGCTGTAGCGACTGTATTGGTGCGGTCTGCCACATATTCCACCCGCCATTCTTCATCAATCACCCCTCCTTCGGCCGTCATTGGATTGTTCCGGTTGAAAGCAGTGGCAAGGATTTGGTCCTGGGTAGCATTGGGCAGGAGGTCCCCAGCCAGCTGCCAGGTAATAAACTGATCATAACCCATATTTTTCTTAAAAGCCCCAATCACCCAATCCCTCCAGGGCCACATATATCGGTAGCCATCGGCATGAAGCCCATGGGAATCCGCATACCTGGATACGTCCATCCACTCCATTGCCAGCCTTTCAGCATGTGCATCTGATTCCAACAGCCTGTCAACCACCTTCTCATAGGCTTCAGGGGATTGATCTTTGATAAAGGCGTCAACTTCCTCTAAGGAGGGTGGTAAGCCGGTAAGGTCCATGGTAACACGGCGGATCAAGCGCTCTTTGTCAGCCTGTGGTGAGGGTGAGAGCTTCTCAAGGGCCAACCTCTGGTAAATGAAATGATCGATTTCATTGTTTGGGCTCCATTCGGTTGGAAAATCATCTGGTATCCCAGGTTTTTCAGGAACTATAAACGACCAATGAGGCTTCCATTCAGCACCCTGAGCTACCCATTTTACAATGGTGGCAATCTCTTTGGCATCAAGAGACATTTTAGAATCAGGAGGCGGCATTTGCTTTTCAGGATCCTCACTTAGGATTCTTTTGACGGCCTCACTTTTATTGAGGTTGCCATGCGTAAACGCCCGGCTGCCGCTTTCCAGTGCAGCAAAGGCATTTTCTTCAATATCCAGTCTCAATCCTGCTTTACGAGTCTCCTTGTCCGGTCCATGGCATGCATAGCAACGATCAGAGATGATCGGTTTGACATGGAAATTGTAGTCAATCACCTCCGGTAGCTCCTGATAGGCCTGATCAACTTCAGCTGGCAGATCTGGTTGACAGCTGATCAGGAATATTGCCAGGACCGAAAATGAACATTGATAGATAAAATATTTAAACCAAAAATTTCCGGATTTCTTAAACATAGGGCACATGGGTTGCCAATCTCCTAAATTAGTATTTTCAGCGCCCTGTAATTTAAGAAAATTACCAGATTTGTTACGATGAACAAATCGGAAACTAAAGCCGTGTTTTCTTCAGACTTACCGTTTTGGAGGCATGGTAGGCCTCACTTCTATCTTGGAAGGCAAAGTCCGTGGAGGCAGTTTCAGTAAGTCCACCGTCATCTGACCAATATCTTCAATCTGTATCTTCCATTCTGCATCACTCCCGCTGCTAAACTCAGTAGCCACAGAACCTGGCATGATGGTGGTTGTTTTGATCCCATATTGTCTCAGATCCAGCATCACCGCTTGTGTGAAACCAGTCAGACCGAATTTGCTTGCGTTGTATGCAGAACCCCCAGCAAAGAAGTTGGTACCCGCCAGGCTACTAATGGTGATAAAATAACCTTCAGTTTTTTTCAAAGCCTCCAGTGATGCTTTGATACTATAAAATACTCCGGTAAGATTCGTATCGATGGTCTCATTCCACTGATCCTTGGTGAGCTCCTCAATAGATGCAAAATGTCCTAAACCCGCATTCGCGACCAGCACATCCAGCTTACCCCACTTGTCCAAAACCTTTTTGACAGCATTTTTCTGTGACTCAAGGTCTCTCACATCAGCTTCTATACCAAGCGCTTCTCCTGCTGAAATTTTGTTTAATGATCCAATCGCTTTATCAGCACTGCTTTGACTTCGACTGGTAATGGCTACCTTAGCTCCTTCTTTTTTAAGGGCTTCAGCAATACCATATCCAATTCCTTTACTTCCCCCTGTGATGAGGACAACCTTATCATTTATTTCTTGCATACTTACTAAACGATCAATTGGGATTGCTGTTTAGCAAATTTAGGATTTTAATGGTGTCTCAGGATCAGGGATCTTTATTTGTGGATTATTCGCCCAAAATCCGGCCAAGGTAAGTACCACAAATATTCCAAAACATATAAAACTGGAAGTGCCATACCCTCCGGTCCAGGTGAGTGACAAGCTGAATAGTATCGGTCCAATGGCAGATGCAAAGACTGACATCATTACCGCCTGACTGGTAATGGCTCCCAAATGGAGGGTACCATAAAATCGAGGCCAGGTGACAGAGGTCAAAACGGCAAACAAACCCGTCATGATACCTGTTCCCACTATCAGTAAATAATATGCAAATTTAAACTCCCCAAGAAATATCAGTCCCATGGTACTAATGATTGCACCAAATCCTTTTAGTAGCAGTAAATATCTCAATGGAATCATATCCGAAATATAGCTGGTAAGCAGGGTGATCATAACAGCCAACAAAGCGATTGGGGTAAAGATGCTGATTGCGGCCTCCTTTGGCATCCCGACCTCATCAAAAATGGATACTACGTGAAAGGTGAATCCAGTAAAGTACAGGCCCTGCATAGCCAGGATGAGTGAAAACACCCAAAAAGGGTAACTCCGTAAAACTTCCTTTAAATTGAACTGTTTTTTCACTGGGAAGTAATATTTCTTCTTTCTTTCAGACATCACATAACCTCCATCTGGCTTCAAACCACTGGATTCAGGATTGTCACGAAAGAAAAAGTATACAAGGACCGGAAAAATGACTCCCACCACAACCGCTACCAGGATCCAGGCCATCCGCCAATCAAAGGCAACAATGATAGAATCAAGCAAGAGCGGAGAAATTGAAAACCCGAGAGAAACAAAGACATTGCTAAAACCAGTGGCTAACCCCCTCCTCTTTTCAAACCACTTCATCATCATGTTACGTGAGACCATGGTGATTACACCCTGCCCGGTAAATCTCAGAAACATAAATCCTAAAAATATCAAGATGAAGGTTAAAGCAACCGATGGTTCAGATTGAAAAAACTCCGTTATCCGGTCCACCTGACTTAAATACAACAATACGGTTCCCAGACCAATTCCAGCAGTAATAGCAATGGGCCGGGCTCCAACTCTATCATAAAGCCTGCCCACCCATGGGAGAAGAAAAGCACTACCCATGGTTCCCAACATATAAGCAATGCTCAACTGGTCCCTGTTCACCACCAGTTCATCAAGAAGACTCTCGGTAAACACAGATACACCCATGGTTTGACCGGGAATACTCATCAGCATTCCGATGGTACCCCATACCAGGATCATCCAGCCATAAAAGAACGGCCACTTTGCGGGATTGAAAGGATAATTAGGATTTACCAGCCTGCGCATAAGCGCGCAAAACTACCCCTTGTCAGACGGACCATGGCTGAATTAACCAAAAAAATAATGTATCCGGGACTATTTTTTTGGATTATATGAAATAACGGAGTAATTGATTTACTATCTTTATAAACCATCCACCGCCAGAATTTTGAAGACCTACAAACTACATTTTTACGCAATAGTTCTCATTTTGATTTGGAGTCAGCAAGGAGTTGCCCAAGCTATTGATTCATTGAAAAACAAAATAGCCAGCCAGCAAGCACTCATCGAGTCATTGAGATACACGGAATTGGTGCAATCTATGAGTCAGCGATCTCTGCTGATGCCATCCTATCAATCAGAATTAAAAGCCCTTGTCGCCAAACAAGCCTATGATTTCTGGAAAGACAGTGATGAAACCTATGTCTCACATCTGAATATGTATCTGGCACTTTATTATGCCAATAAATACCTGGATGATGAAGTTTCATTTAACCAGGTAATAGGTCACAGCGAATCTGTGGTCTCCATCCAGTTTGGCAACGATCCAAACATATTTTATTCGGCAGGTTCAGATGGAAAAGTACTGAGATGGAACCTCAGCAGACTCGATGAACTGCCAACAGTAGTTTATCAGGGTCCTCATCTCATTAGATCCATTGATTTGAGTCATGATGGTAAATGGATTCTGGTAGTCACACGCGATAAGGGAGTAGCATTGGTTGCCCTGGAAGATTTGCTTTCGGAATCCGGAGGTGTGGCATTTGACCCTGAGCCCGTCCAATCCGCAGTCTTTTTTCCAAACGCCTTGAAATACCTGACAGTAAATGATCAAGGTGAGTTAAAAATCAAGGGTTATGCTGTTGACATACCGAGCCCTGGCACCGTGCAGTCGCGGGTAAACGCACTGGCCATTAAGCCAGACAATGAGGATATCTATGCAGGTCTTCAGCAAGGAGATGTGTTCATTTTTGGGAAAGACGGGGTTGATCAAATTGAAGGAAAAGATCATTATGCCATCAATGCGCTGGATATCAGTGCTGATCAGAAGCTGCTTATCATTGGCAGAGAGTTGGGAGATGCATTGATTTGGGACATTGAAAAGAAAAAAGTGATCCGGACGATCTCCGGACATCAATCAGCGGTCACCGATGTAGATTTTCATCCTCACGAAAATACCGTGTTGACTGCCAGCAGGGATGGAACGGTCAAGATTTGGGACATACATGATCCCAAAAAACTACCACAGGTACTGGATGATCACTTATCATGGGTACTCACTGCCTCCTTCGATCCATCGGGAAATAAAGTTATTTCAGGATCTTCCGATAACTTCATCAGGGTATGGCCCATTGATCCCGCGGTACTTGCTCAGAGGATTTGCGAAATGATTGATAGAAATCTTACTATTGAGGAATGGGTGGAATACGTAGGACCAACGATACCTTACACAAAGACTTGTGATTAAAATCGTTTTCTTCCTCAAAAATCCCTCTATATTTATCCCAACAACATTAAACTAGCTGTTATGGTAGGTGACAAACTTTTTGAAGAAAACCCCACGCTTTACGCTTTTCTTCCCTTGTTTTATATGGTATGGGCAGATGCTGTACTGACTCCATCAGAAATTACCCGCGTCAAAAAATTATTAGAAAAACAACAATGGTTGACCTCTGAAGAGAAAACATTTCTCTTATCTTTCTTAAACCCAACTTCCCCTCCTTCTCCAAACCAGCTCAAAAGTTGGCTGAAAGAAATCAAAAAGACATCTGAGTACCTTACACCTGAGATGAAAAGCAGTCTGGTAGAGATTGGTATTAAGCTTGCCAAAGTAAACTCCAGAAGTGGTACAGAGGAGACAATAAACAATGCCAGAAAGCCTTTGGAAGATATTGAAAAAGCCCTCGGAGTTGTTTCCAGAGAATCGGCATACCACTTCAACTCACTGGTAAAAAGGGCCGCAACCGAGGAAGTAGGCGCCTCCACAGTAGATTCAAACCAAATCAGTACAATCCTTGATGGGGAAAATGCTGAAATCATTAGGAAGGTAAAAACGCTGTTGCAGGACCCCGTCTTTGAGTATTACAAGGGGGAGAGTCTATTTGAGTATAGGGAGCAGGTACTGGAATGGTGTAAGCTGCTGGCACAACAAGGTCTTGGTGCCATTGCTTTTCCAAAAGCCTATGGTGGCCAGGATGACATGAGGAAATACTTCATTGTCATGGAGACTTTGGCATACCATGATATCAGTATGGTGATCAAATTTGGTGTTCAATTTGGTCTATGGGGCATGAGCATTCTGTTTTTGGGTACCGAAAAGCACCATAAAAAATACCTCAAAGACATAGGGAGCCTTAAGTTACCAGGGTGTTTTGCCATGACAGAGACAGGTCATGGTTCAAATGTCCGTGGCATTCAGACCACAGCCACCTATGATCACAAGAGCAAAACGATCACCATCCATACTCCAACAAAGAATGATGGTAAGGAGTATATCGGAAATGCAGCGTTGCATGGCCAAATGGCTACTGTTTTTGCCAAGCTAATCATCAATGATACAGACTATGGTGTAAATGCTTTTGTGGTACCATTAAGAGATACGAAAGGCAAAACTTTGAAAGGGATTACCATTGAGGACTGTGGCAGAAAGATGGGTTTAAATGGTGTAGATAATGGTAAGATCTTTTTTGATCAGGTCCAGATCCCTTTGGAAAACATGCTCGACCGGTTTGGAAGCATCTCAGCAGAAGGTGAGTTTACCAGCCCTATCGCCAGTGATAACCGGCGTTTCTTTACAATGCTCGGCACACTCGTTGGCGGGAGGATTGGTGTGCCAAAAGCCGGACTTAGTGCAGCAAAATCTGGTTTGAGTATAGCGATTCGGTATAGCAATCAAAGAAGACAATTTGGTCCTGAAGGTGGTGAGGAAATGGTAATACTAAATTACCGCACCCATCAACGGAGGTTGATGCCATTACTTGCCAATGCTTACGCAATACATTTTGGCCTGGAGTACGTTACGCAAAGATTTCTCAACCGATCCGATGAAGATATCCAGGAGATTGAAGCGCTGGCAGCCGGCATCAAAGCATACTCCACCTGGAATACCACCCACACACTCCAGGAATGTCGTGAGGCTTGTGGTGGAAAGGGATATTTATCGGAAAACAGGATTGATACATTAAAGGCCGATACGGATATCTTCACCACTTTCGAAGGCGATAATACCGTCTTGATGCAGCTGGTAGCAAAGAGTAGGCTTTCCGAATTTAAGCAGGAATTCAGCGACATCAACTTTTTTAGCATCATCAACTACCTCACCGATCAGGCCAAAATCACATTGACTGAGATGAATCCAATCATCATCAGAACTACGGATGAAGCGCATTTATTGGATTCAGAGTTTCACCTCAATGCATTTAGATATCGGGAAAGAGACATCCTGTCTTCTGCTGCAAAGCGATTGAAGTATCATATTGATCAGGGCATGGATTCATTTGAAGCCTTCAATCAATGCCAGTATCATCTTTTCAATGTAGGCGTAGCATATATTGAGTCTGTGATCATGGAGCAATTTATCCTCAAAGTCAACTCACTTGAAGATGGTAGCAGCAAAAATGTAATGAAAAGATTGTGTGATTTATACGCCTTGGCTACTATTGAAAAGAATAAGGGTTGGTATTTGGAGCACGACTACATGGAAGGAATCAAGACCAAGGCCATCAGAAGGGTAGTCAACAAGTTGGTCAGGGAGGTCCGTCAGGATGCTATTCCGTTAGTAAATGCTTTCAAAATCCCTGAAAGCTGCCTGGCAGCACCTATAGTCACAAACATTTAACCTACACCTCAAAAATGAATGAAATTATTGCAGAGATCATCGGGACATTCATACTGCTCCTTTTGGGCAACGGAGTGAATGCCAACGTATCTTTAAGGAAAACCTTCGCACATAATAGCGGCTGGATCGTTATTGCTTTCGGTTGGGGCATAGCTGTCTTTGTAGCTGTCTTCATTGCCGGATCAGTGAGCGGTGCACACATCAATCCGGCTGTTACTGTGGGGCTGGCAGTGGCCGGTAAATTCCCGTGGGCAAAAGTACCCGTTTACATCCTGGCACAGATGGTAGGTGCATTTTTGGGTGCTTTTACCACTTATGTGGCTTTCAGGCCTCACTTTGCTGCAACGGAAGATGTAGACACCAAGCTGGGCATATTCAGTACCGGCCCAGCCATCAAAAGTACTTTCGACAACTTCATGTCAGAATTCATTGGAACATTTACGCTGGTATTTGCTATATTTTTTCTGGTAAGTGGCGAAGGGCTGGGTTCTTTAAGTGCACTACCTGTTGGACTGTTGGTCGTGGGAATCGGTCTTTCTTTAGGAGGCACTACAGGCTATGCCATCAACCCAGCACGTGATCTTGGACCCAGAATATTCCATGCGCTGGCACCCATGAAAAACAAACGTGACAGTAATTGGGGTTACGCGTGGATCCCTGTCATCGGACCAATAGCAGGTGCTGTTGCCGCCGGACTGTTATATATTCTGGTAAGTGGTTATTTTGTTGTTTAAACAATTTTTCCTTCGTGGCTTGTTGCTGATCATACTGTCAGCATTCAATACCCAGTTGCTCATGAGTCAATCGAGTCATTGGACTCGGCATACCATTGACGCTTCACTTAGCGGTGCTGATGGAGTGCGACTCGCTGATGTCAACGGAGACGGACATCAGGACATTACCACCGGATGGGAGGAATCCGGGTATACAAAAGTGTATGTACATCCGGGAAACGACCTGGTAAAAAGTGACGTATGGCCATCCGTTATCGTTGGAAAAACTCCCGATGTAGAAGACGCTTTTTTCTTTGATTTCGACAGCAATGGCACCCTGGATGTAGTCAGCTGTACCGAGGGCAAAGAGCAAAAAATCTATTTTAATATCGCTCCACCAAAGCCTGCAGATTATATGGAAGCGAGTAAATGGGTGAGTAAAGTACTTCCGGCTTCTGATAACCTGATGCGTTGGATGTATGCCATTCCCGTCCAGATAGATGGCAAGTATGGAATTGACCTGATAGCTGGTGGCAAAGGAGAAAATGCCCAAATCGGATGGTTTGAGTCTCCTAAAAATCCCAGGAACCTTGACGATTGGGTCTGGCATCCCATCAGCGATGCTACCTGGGTCATGTCACTTTTTGCTAGAGACATGGATGGTGACGGAGATTTGGATATCATCACTTCAGATCGAAAGCCTGGCAAAACAAATGGGGTCCGATGGATGGAAAATCCCGGAAAACAGAATAAACAGAAACAAACCTGGAAAAATCATTTCATCGGGGCACAAAATACGGAAGTCATGTTTATGGACCTTGCCGACCTGGATCAGGATGGCCTGGAGGATGCCATTGCTACGGAATACACCAATCAACAAATTGTCTTCTTCAAACGAATGGATCATTTGGGTAAGCATTGGCAAAGTTTTAACATCCCTATTACAGCCAATACAGGCCGGGCAAAATCCGTTAGCATTGGAGATGTCAATGGTGATGGCAGGTTGGATGTGGTCCATAGCACAGAAACAAATGAAGGTGATAAATCGGGCATTTACTGGTTGAGCTATGATCAATCCCCTACCTCATCCGATTGGAACTGGCACAACGTCAGCGGACCGGACGGGATCAAATATGACCGCGTGGAGCTCCTGGATATGGATGGCGATGGTGATTTGGATGTGCTTACCTGTGAAGAGAATTTTGGGACTGAAAGCGAGGGACTTGGAATTATCTGGTATGAAAATCCAAATCGATAGACAGTACTGAACCTCCCTCCTGACCCAACCTTCCGGTTTGTTGTATCGAATATTATAAATGGCTAAATTGGCTGGCCAAATCGAAACTTAAACCTGGATTATGCATGAGGATTTTGTGGTGAGGGGCTAAACTACAAGAAAATCAAGTACTTACGAACGTAAGCATAGCTTCCGCTATGTTTACGAGAGAATATCATGTTAAGTGCTTGATTTTGAAGTAATTTAGTCACGTAATAGAAAGTCTAATACACAACCCAGGTTAAACCAAATTCAATCCAAAAAATGAAAAAATTCTCTTTCTTTTTTCTTCTTTCACTTCTCATAAACTTAACGTTTGCAGAAGTCAAACTTCCAGCAATCGTGTCATCCAATATGGTACTGCAGAGAAACACCACGGTACCTCTTTGGGGATGGGCCGATGCCAGAGAGAAATTCACTATAGAAGCCTCATGGCTCAGTGAACCCATCAAAGTTGAAGCCGACAAAGAAGGTAATTGGAAAGTAGACGTGAAGACTACCGGAAGTAAAGAACCTCAGACTATCCGAATTGCCGGGAAATATTTCAACATTTCATTAGAAAACGTTGTTTTTGGAGAGGTCTGGATATGCTCTGGCCAGTCCAACATGCAGCAGCCATTGAGTGGTTACACTGGTCAGCCCACTTACGGTGGAATGCTGGCTACAGCAAAGGCTAAAAACCCCAACCTACGTCTGTTCACGGTTAATCGCATCGGCTCAAAGACTCCCCTGAAGGATGTAAAAGAGTATACCGGATGGGAAGAAGCCGGTCCGGACAACGTCCTGGATTTTAGTGCTGTAGCCTATTTTTTTGGTCAGCAGTTACAGGAGATACTGGGTGTCCCTGTTGGGATGATCCATACTTCCTGGGGAGGCAGTAGTGTACAAGCATGGATCAGCAATGAAGAAATCAGTAAGTACCAGGAGGTAGACCTGACAGATGTGGATATCACAAAAGGAACTAACCACATCCCAACGGCACTGTATAACTCCATGATCCATCCTTTGATTCCTTATACCATCAAAGGTGCACTTTGGTACCAGGGAGAATCCAACAGAGGTGAGCCAAAGAAATATGAAGAACTGTTCCCTGCCATGGTCAAAGATTGGAGAACAAGATGGGGAATTGGAGATTTCCCCTTTTACTATGCACAGATAGCCCCTTACTGGTACAACAACCACGATGCGTATGACACTTACGAAAATTCTGCCTTTATCAGGGAAACACAACTGAAATGTGTGGACATCATTCCGAATTCAGGTATTGCAGTCACCCTGGACATTGGAGATGAATATTGCATTCATCCACCCAAGAAAAAAGAAGTGGCAGATCGTTTACTGTTCAATGCACTCAATCAAACCTATGGTTTCAAGACCATTGATTATGCAGGACCGACCTATGCCTCGCATGAGGTGAAAGATGGAGCAGCGATCATTACATTCAACAATGCTGAATCAGGCGTATATGCATACAAGGGCCTATCCGGGTTTGAGGTAGCGGGTGAAGACAAAGTATTTTATCCTGCATCTGCAGAAATCACAAATCGGAAAAATGTAACAGTCAAAAGTGAAAATGTACCCAATCCTGTAGCCATAAGATATGCCTGGCAAAACTGGATTGAAGGAACACTTTATGACACTAACCTGTTACCTGCATCATCCTTTAGAACAGACACCTGGGATGATGCGACCAGAGCAGCGGAATAGATCAAAGTAATTACAGGGTTGTTTAAGTATTCCTTAGGCAACCCTGCTATTTCCCACATCAATACCACCCATAATCTGATAGCTTTGCTGATCCCCGTTTAAAACAATCATCTTCCTTTCAAATAATACTGGCTGATTGGTCAAATCTGATTATTTACTTTTGAGGCTTTATCAATGCTTCAAAAATGCGAACCAGTAATATCTTCATTCTCCTTGCAATCATCTCATTTACTCTTACTGCTCAAGACTGGGATGTCACTGCCCCGGTCGAGCCGTTTAAAGAAACTTCATTTACTGTAGATGAAGGCACGTGGATGAATCTGGATGTCAGCCCGGATGGCAAGCAAATCGTTTTTGACCTGCTGGGCGATATCTATGTCATGCCAATAGAAGGAGGCAAAGCTACGCCTCTTCGTACCGGTCATGCCTTCGAAGTTCAGCCCCGGTTCAGTCCGAATGGGAAATATATATCATTTACCAGTGATGCCGGTGGTGGAGACAACATCTGGATTATGAATACAGACGGATCCAATGCCAAACAAATTACCAAAGAAGATTTTAGATTGCTCAACAATGCCGTATGGACTCCTGACAGCGAATACCTTATTGCCCGGAAACACTTCACCTCCCAGCGATCTCTGGGTGCCGGTGAGATGTGGATGTATCACATTGCCGGTGGCTCTGGAGTTCAACTTACCAAGAGAAAAAATGACCAACAGGATGTAGGTGAGCCCTGGGTCTCCGGCCAGCATTTGTATTTCAGTGAGGACATGTATCCTGGCGGCTCATTTCAATACAACAAAGACCCCAACAGCCAGATCTATGTGATCAGACGATACGATTTAAATACAGGGGAGCTGGATAACTATATCACCGGACCTGGTGGAGCGGTTAGGCCACAAGTGTCCCCGGATGGGAAGAAGCTGGCTTTCGTTCGAAGGGTTAGAACCAAATCAGTCCTATACATCCATGACCTTGAAACGGGTGTACAAAAACCGGTTTATGCTGAACTAACTAAAGATCAACAGGAGGTTTGGGCGATTTTTGGAGTTTACCCTAATTACAACTGGTTACCAGATAACAAAACGATCATTCTGTATGCCCAGGGAAAAATCAGGAAACTGAATACAGAAACCGGTGAATCAGCGATCATCCCATTTAGTGTCACTTCATCACATAAGATCACTGATGCCGTCCAGTTTAGACAGGATCCCGCACCTGAATCGTTTGAGTCTAATGTGATCAGAAATGCCACTACCTCCTCTGACGGGCAATGGCTGGCATTCAATGCCGCCGGATATATCTATACAAAAAAGCTTCCTGATGGTAAACCGAAACGACTGACAAAGGGTACTGATTATGAGTTTGAACCTTCATTTACTCCTGATTCAAAGTCCATCGTCTATGTGACCTGGAATGATGAAAGCAAAGGAAGCATTATGATAACATCGGTTTCAGGAGGCAAACCGAAAAAGCTTACAACGGAGAAAGGGATTTACCGTACACCTGCCATTTCTCCCGATGGACAACAGATCATCTATAAAAAAGATGGTGGAGATCATGCTCTTGGTTTTGCTTACACCTTAAACACCGGTATTTATACCTTGCCTATCACTGGTGGTAAACCCACATTCATTATCAAAGAAGGCGAATATCCCAAATACAACAAGGATGGCAGTCGGATCTATTATCAAACCGGAGGCTTCCTGTTTGGGTCGCTTGACAAGAACTACAAGAGTGTGGACCTGAATGGGGAAGATGAGAAAGTACACTTTCATTCAAAGTATGCAAATCAATACACCATCAGTCCGGATGGTAAGTGGTTAGCCTTCGGGGAGCTATATGATGTCTATATCATGCCCTTTTCAGACCATGGTCAAACCTTCGAACTGAGCGGAGATACTAAGGCTTTACCCGTAACAAAGGTGGCCGATGATGCAGGGATCAACCTGGAATGGAACAGCAATAGCGATCAGCTGCATTGGACACTGGGTAATGATTATCATACTGTAAACCTGAAAGATTGCTTTACATTTCTGGAAGGTTCTCCGGACAGTATTGGTGAAATTCCTAAAAAGACCCTTGAAGTGGGTCTCATACTCGAAACGGACGTTCCTGACGGTATCATTGCTTTCACAGGAGCAAAAATCATTACCATGAATGGTGAAGAAGTCATTGAAAACGGCACCCTGATTGTAGAAGGCAATAAGATATTGACTGTAGGAACAGCCAACGAAGTCGAAGTTCCTGCAAAAGCTAAAGTTATCGATGTCAATGGGAAAGTGATCATGCCGGGGATCATCGATACACACGCCCACCTGGGTGCTTTCCGTTACGGATTAAGCCCCCAAAAGGAGTATGCTTACTATGCCAATCTGGCCTTTGGTGTAACAGCCACACATGACCCTTCATCCAATTCAGAGACTGCCATGTCACAGTCTGAAATGGTGAAAACAGGTAGAATGGTTGGTCCAAGAATATTTTCTACCGGGACCATCTTATACGGTGCAGATGGAGATTTCAAGGCAGTCATCAATAAGTATGAAGATGCTGAACATGCCATTAGCCGGACGAAAGCTTATGGTACCTTCAGTGTGAAAAGTTATAACCAGCCAAGACGTGAGCAGCGGCAGATGATCATTAAGGCTGCCCGTGAACAGGAGATCATGGTATATCCTGAAGGAGGATCAACCTATTTCCACAATATGACCATGATCCTGGACGGACATACCAGCATTGAGCATAACATTCCGATAGCTCCTTTGTATGCTGATGTAATCAACCTGTGGAAAGCCAGTGAAACAAGTAATACACCTACCCTGCTGGTCAACTATGGGGGCTTGAATGGGGAATACTACTGGTATCAGAAGTTCAATGTATGGGAAAACGAGAAATTGCTGAAGTATACACCGAGGGCCATCATCGATAGCCGGTCAAGGCACAGAACCATGGCACCTATTGAGGAGTATGAAAATGGGTTTATCAAGGTTGCTGAATCGTGCAGCGCCCTGGTTGATGCCGGGGTAAGAGTCTGTGTAGGAGGACATGGTCAGCTACAGGGACTGGGCATGCATTGGGAGATGTGGAGTCTTGCGCTTGGTGGCATGACAAACTTCGAGGTATTGAGAGCCGCTACCTTACATGGAGCTGAGTATATTGGGATGGGTGACCACCTTGGCTCGCTGGAAGCCGGTAAGCTGGCAGATCTTATCGTGCTGGATGCAGACCCGCTACAAGAAATTGAGAATACCCAATATGTGAAATACACGATGGTAAATGGCAGACTGTACGACACAGAAACCATGCATGAGATTGGTAATGAGGAGAAAAAAAGAAGCAAATTTTATTGGGAACAGGAAGGTCATAATGACAATTTCCCATGGCATGAAGAGGCAAACAGCCTGATGCTGCCAAAATGCAGTTGCCAGCACTAAGGTTCCAGATCATTTGGGCCTGGATGCTCCCCTTCTGTCTCTGTTGACCATTTGGCGGACAAAGCCATCCATTTTGCGCTTTTGATCAGGGTCACATAATTCATAGACCTCCTTGAAGTGAGCGTAAGTAATGCTATCAGCAGCTTTTTGTATAGCACTTAGCTCCGTCAATAGTTTATCTCTTTCTTCATTGCTTAAATGCTCCGCTCCGGAAAACAAAGCGGTTCTCAACTCGCTCATCTTTTCCAATTTTGGTCGTATATTTTTTCTGTGTTCAGTGAATAGTCTTCTGAAGGTTATTTGTTGCTGTTCATCAAAATCAATTTCCTTGAAAAAACGAAAATTGACTTCTGACTGCCTGGCAGGTAACCGATCAAAATGTTGTCTGTTTGTGTACCACAAGAACCCCAGAGAAATGATATTTAATAGGACCAGTACAACCAATGCAATAATAAGATTCCTGTTTTTCATAGTATATCATCGTTGAATGTCAACTCATAGTCGGGTACATAATAGAGATACTCTGATGACATCTCATTTAATACTTCCTCATTGGAGGTGGATCCTGAATTTCCCAATATCACAAAACTTCCTGCGTTGAGGACCAGCAGTATACCTGCAGCTACCTTCCAATACCACCTTAAAGGCATTGGACGAGTATCCATCCTGACAGATAATCTGGTATAAAAATATGGTCCGGGATCAGCTCTTTGGACACTGTCCAGGCTCTCCATGGTCTTTCTGATCTCTTCTTCGATATTTTTCATATCAATTGATTTTGGTAAAATACTTTCAGCGTTTTTTGTAGATTACTTTTTGCCCTATGCAGAAGTGACTCCACGGCACTCAACGAAATTTGCATGATGTCTGAAATTTCTTTGTAACTCAAACCCTCAATCTTATGAAGTGTAAAAGCCACTTTCTGCTTATCAGGTAACCGGCTCATCATGGCGAACAGCACTTCGGCTCTTTCCTTGTTTTCAAGCAATACCCCAGGGTGTTCAAAATGAGGTGCATCTACCTGATCTTCGAAACTTCCACCTAAACTGATGAGTCTACCCCATCGTTTCTTTCGTTTGCGGCTTCGCAGCTCCTCCAAACATTTATTGACGGATACCCGATATAACCAGGTTGACAATTCCGATTCACTTCTGAATTGTCCAATGTTATTAAAAACATCTATAAAGACTTCCTGACTGATATCCTCCGCATCTTCCGGATTTTGTAAAATTGACAAGCAGACATTGTAAACCCTTGACTGATTTTCCTTAACAAGTTTTTCCAGGTCATATTGTTCAACTGGTATTTTCTCAAGTATTTGTGTCAAAGCCAATGTTGCTTGTCAATATTCATTCTTTCAAGATAAACATAAACCCCTAAGGCCGTCTTCCAGCAGGTCTGTTTTTGTGGTTTCTATCACCGGGACCTCCTCGCTTCATGGAGGCCTTAGTGTCAAAGATAATCCGCTGTTCGTCTGTTAGCATGGCTCTGAAGTCCTGGTGTGACCTGGCACGGATCTTTTGAATTTCTGCATCGAGCCCAGCCATTTCGTCAATGTTTTTATTGATCAACTTCATATCAACTTCCTTGGCTGTCTGCAATGTCTCAAGCTTTGCCCGGATCTCATTGATCTGATTTCTAATTGGTAAAATTTCTGAAGCCGCACTCATCCTGATATCCTTGGCCTGATCTCGCTGTGCATCTGTCAGATCAAGTACATCCTTCCTGCGTTCAGTGTTTTGTCGACCTTCTTCACCTTTGTGTCTCTCCGGGGATGGAGATCCCTGACTAAATGAGAACATGGGAACTAGCATCATTGCCCCAACCAGGGTGAAGATGCTCATCTTACTTCTTAAGTTCATAACCTTTTATTTTTTGTTTAATAATTGTTAGATGACAACAAGCAGAAAAAACTTGCGGGCAAAATGATTTTTTTTCATGTTCAAAAAGAGAATATGATTTTCATTTTGATATCATACAGTATTTCTAAATCTTTTTTATCTCTGAAAAGCGCTGATTAGAAACTTTGGCACGGCTTCTGTGGTATTAGAAAGCAAAACCAAAAAGAAACAGTATATGTACATGAATTTCAAACGTTTCAATTTATTCACAGTGGTATTGGCAGGACTTTTCTTGTTTACTGCCTGTAATGAAGATAATGATATGGATGGTGGAGACCCACCTCCAATGCCACCTGAATCAAGTATGTCTCCTGACTTCGAATACTTTGAAGAAGGTGGAGATGGTAGTGGTAGAGTAGATGTGGTGAGTAGCTGGGTCTATGCCGCATCGAATGTTACTGTCTATTCAGCAATCCTTGGCTCAGCACTTGCTGTTCCGGTAACAGCATACAAAGTCGCTTTGACACAAGACGTATCTTTTGACGCTGACTTAGGTCTTTGGATCTGGGCATATGATGTAAATGTGGGTGCACGCGGAAATTATTCTGTGAAACTAACGGCAGAAATTCAAGGTCCTGATGTTATTTGGACTGGAAGTATCTCCAAGGAAGGCTTATTCGAGGATTTTGTATGGTTTGAGGGTACTTCTGCTATCAACGGAGAATCAGGATCATGGACACTTTACGAAAGCTTTGAAAACCCTACTCCATGGTTGTCTACTGATTGGGAAAAATCAGAAGTTGAGGGCAAAGCCGATGCCACTTTTACTGTGGAAAAAGAAGGTGATAACCTGAATAGCTCTATCAGCTATGCTGCCACAACCACTGGTGACTTCAACAGAAGTGTTGTTATCGTAGATACAAAAGCAGACAATACCATCACGGTAGAATGGAACAGTGAAGATAAAACCGGAAGAGTGAAGAGTTTTGGACATTTCCAGGACGACGCATTCCATTGCTGGGACAGCCAGCTACAGGATGTAGATTGTTAATTATCAGTCACAAATATAGATGGAGGCAGTGGTCGTAAGAGTACTGCCTCTTTTATTTTGTCCTAGAGGTGTCTTTCTACCTCGCTGATCAACCCATGTGGGTCCTGTGGTGAAATAAGAAACAACTCATCATTTGCTGTAATCAGCACAACAAAATCTCCCGAAGTAATGGCTTTCACATTGGTGATCTTCCTCCCTACTTTTGAATCCTGGTTTACGATCTGAAACGAACAATACTGGATCATTTTACCGTAGGTGACCATGCTTTTCATAGCGCCAAGAAAATCCAGATCATTGGTTGCAGTGGCCTCTTTATTGCGAACGGTCTCCAGCAATCTGGAGGTTTTTTCCGAATCAATACTCTTGATCACTTTGATCTGATCAAAAGGAATAAGTTTGCTTGAGTAGTGTCTTAGGATGAGCCCTTCATCAGAAACAGCATACCCAAAGGGTATAGCCGCTGCCTGAACAAAGACAATAGCAAATAACAAAAACAGAAACCCAAACACCGCCCATAACATGGGCTCCTCACCTACCGGAAGCAGAAAAACGAATACTACAAGAAAGAAAGTGAGTACAGCATAAAACATCCAGACATTCTTGTGACTGGTTCTGGGCTTGAATTGGATCTTCATGCGCCAAAAATAGTATATCAACTATTTAAACGATGTTCCTATCCAAACTTAACCTCCATTTAAAAATCACAAACTTCTTAAAAAGACTAAGTTTGCAACTCAATTCGGGGTATGAATACACATCTTTTCCAACTTCTTCAACTCACTTTTGCTATTTGTCTAATGAGCTCTTCCGGGGTTCTTGGCCGATATATTACCCTACCTACACCCGTTACAATTTGGATTAGATCTGCGATCGCGCTAATTACGCTGTTTTTGATTCTAAAGGCACTAAAAAAGTCCACGTTCATTGGGTGGGGTCGTCACTTCAGGATTGTCCTGATCAGCTCAATATTCCTTGGTGCACACTGGATCAGCTATTTCAGTGCCCTTCAGGCCTCGAATGTTGCCATTGCTATGCTTTCCATGTTTACTTACCCCATCATGACAGCATTACTTGAGCCGATACTATTGAAAACCAGGTTTGATAAGGGATCGTTACTTCTTTCATTCCTTGCGCTGATAGGGGTTTTCTTTCTCGTACCTGACCTTAATTTCGACAACACAGTCACCCGGGGAGTCTTTCTGGGTTTGCTGGCTGGGTTTTTCTATGCGATCAGAAACATCCTGATGAAAAAAAATCTCAGCGATCATGGCGGGCTTACATTGATGTATTATCAAATGGCCATTCTCACGTTATTGCTTTGCCCAGTAATTTTTATCTACAAATTGGACTTTGGCGTGCAAATCGTGCAGGGAGACTGGGAAGCACTTCTGATGCTTGGACTCGTAACAACTGCTTTTGGACATACGCTGTTTGTAAGAAGTCTTAAAAACTTTACGGTGACCACAGTAAGCATCATGAGCTGCCTCACTCCCCTTCTTGGAACCTTACTGGCTTTTCTGATCCTGGATGAAATCCCCAAAGGCCAGACCATATTGGCAGGTACCATTATCTTATTTACTGCCGGATTAGAAAGCTACCGCTCTGTACAGCAAAAGAAAAGGGCTTAAAGCTGAAAGTTTCGTGTAATATTAAACCCAAGGTGGATATTACCTCCAAAAAAATCATCAGTTGTTTCACCCACGAATCCTTTGGCAATCATGGCTGCTGAATTGGTGATGTGAAACTGGAAAATATGCCCTCCGGTATCTATGTCAAAACCCAGTGCCAGGGCATTAAAATAATCGGGATTTAATTCCTGAATCTGGTGATAATATTCAATGTTTACCGAGAAGCGTTTTCCGATTTTATACCTTCCGCCAACACCAACTGCAAAAACATCATTGTTTTCCTCAACAGTCACAGCGTTATAATGTACCCAAACTGGCATCAATTGCAGCGAAATCGCTGATGAGACCTTCCGTGCAATCAACAATTGATGGGTAAAGGCCAGGTTTTGCTGAAAGGTCCTTTCTGGCACCGTCCGAACAGTTCTATAGGCGGCAGACCCAAAATAAGTGAGTGAAACGGGAATTTGTTTATCACCCCTGGATTGTCGTAAGATCCTGTATTTTGCAAATCCATCTAAATGCTTACCCAAAGAGTTTCTCCCAATGCCAACGGTAAACTTATCGGTAATGGCATAGTCCAGACCTAACCTGATATTGGCACCATCCATTCCAAAAAACTCATAGGCTCCACCACGGATGTTGCCAAAGCGATGAGAAATGATAAATGTAAGGTTCTTTTTTGACCGTGTTTCTACGGAATGACCATTGATCAGTCTTGTCCCTTTGAACGTACTGGAAACTTCAACACTCTCTGGGTCTAAATCCTGCTCAATTTGACTTAATAGATCATCCTGGGCATGTAAAAAACAAACATTGAAAATAGACAGGAGGCTTAGGAATATGAATCTCATTTACTTGGATTTGTTTTGAAATTAAAGCTAGCAGTTACTTCCACTTCTTCCGCTATGTTGTAAAAAACTATTTTAGGTATAGCAATTTTAAATTTAGCTACTGCTACAATGAATTTTGTCGTAACAGCGATCGTTTCATTGGATACCTGACATTGAATTTCCGTCTCCAATGGATTAGTGACACCATGGATAGTAAGCTCACCGGAAACCTTAAATACATAACTCCCTGGTTTGCTGAATTTCCTGGCATCAAAATCCAGAATTTTACCTTTGAATGTAGATTTGGGATATTTATCTGATTCCACATAGTTCTCATTGAAGTGCTCCTTCATGAGCGACTTATCGAATTCAAAGTCCTGCATGAGCATGCTCACTGCAACACTGCCATTACTTAAGTCTATAGCCCCCACTGCTTTATCATTGGTTGCTTCGATATTTTCTACCGGAGCTTCAGAATAAAACCTGGCAGTCCCATTTTTATCAATTAACGGGCCCTGTGCATACAAAGCAACGGAGCTGATCAGGAGTAAAACAAAGAGAACTGTTTTTAAATAGGTGAGCTGACCAGAAACGCTTCTAGTCAGTTGGAAAACAAAAAAAGGCGCAGGCCCCAGGCCTGCACCTTCATTCACATCTGTTTGACAAACTATGCCATTAAGGCAATGCTGGTGTACATCAGAGCCATTAAAAGGATCTGAGCGACGTGGATTAAAATTCGGATCTTTCGCATAGCAAACTAAAAATTTAAATAAATATGGATAACTCATTTCAAATCAGCAAGATATATGTGAATAATTTTTAATTAAATGTATATTGAATAGAGATTAAAGAGCCTGCACTGTACAAATCCACGCTTCCCCATCCAACTTCTTTTAGCGGAACCTTGATATAAGGTTCCACCCGTATATTTATCCTCGGTTTCAGATACCACATTACACCTACTGATAAATTTCCAGCACCGAACATTTCCCTCGTCATTTCATCTGAATACCAGCCATATTCAGTTCCGGGATTATAGCTGCTGAATTTATAGGTACAGTCTTCGCTCAGTATGAAGTAATTGCTGACTCCAATACTTGATATAAACTGAAAGCGGCTTTTTGGATTCCAATTGTATGTGAGATTGATCGGAATGTCCACTACAACAATGTGGCCATTTACTTCCTCCGGAATCACACCATTGGTATACCTCTTCCAATATTCATTCGGAGGAAAGTAATTTTCTCCTGATGTGATAAACTTTTTCTTCCCATAGTAGGCTCCTGTGGACAGACTCAACCTGTTTCTGAAAGTGATAATAAACTGTAAACCGGCTTGCCCGGACACCTCCATGCTCTCCTGCATCCCTACACTGTTGAAATCCGGAGAAAAGCCCAATGCTATACCGTAGATAAAGTGTTTTCTATTATCGGGGACAACACCATCATCTTGTGTCAAATCCTCCGATCTTAACAGCGAATTGTCCGATTGATCAGTCGAGATTAAAACATCATGCGGTGAAGTAGGAATATCATGATTATAAGTATGATAGGTTGGTTGATTGCTCAAACCACCTTGTCTTTGTTCTATGGTGACTTGCATTGCAACGAAAGGTATCTCCTCGTCCTGATCATCATCAGTCAGTATCAATTCTCCCTCACCGGAATCAGCCCTGCCATTTAAATGAACGGTATTTGAGAAACGCTCCTGTCTTGTGTCATCAATGCCTGACCTATCCGGTTGCTTACCTTCAACCTGATCAGGTTGGTTGTTAGTATCTGAATGACTGTCGGCATTCGCCTGTTGATTTCTTAGGCTAACCCGTTCAGCATCTATTGCCCCCGCTGACCTGATGTTGTCATTCGACTCAGCAGTATTTAGGAAACGCTCCGAGTTCGGCTGATCAATACTTGACCCAACCTGCTCCTCCTGACCACTTTCTCTGTTAGGTTCCGGGTAAGTATGGGTACCTGCATTCTGAATGCGCTTTACATCCTGTGTATCCCCATTTTTTAATTCTTCTGTCCCAGGATTCATCCCTACCAATTCTCCCGCTTCATCATCATCAAATGTGCCTCCCATCCAGAGGATACCAAGCATCAGGATCATACCACCTACTACAGACATAATAATAGTAGGAATGGTTAATAGCGGACTGACAGGCGGAACAACCGGCATCTCAGCATCCAGCTGCTTCTCCAGAGCCTCCCAATGAGTTTCATCATATCGCACCTCATATTGCGATATAACTTTCTTTACAAAACGGTCAATATTTTCCTCTTTATTCGACATATGGTTTCTCTAAAACCTTTTCTAAAATTTCGCGCATATGTTTTCTGGCCTTAAACAGGTTGGATTTTGTTGTCCCAACTGTCACGCCTAATTGAGTCGCTATTTCTTCATGCGAATAGCCCTCCACTACATACAGGTTAAAGACGGTCCTATATGAGGGAGGTAACTGTTGCAGCATATCTATAATCTCATCATAAGAAATACCCTGAATAATATCCGATTTGTCGGATAAATTCAGGGCTTTCTCAAGCTGGCTCGTTTCAATCTTGCTCTTGTTTTTATTAAAATGATCAATTGCTGCATTGACCATGATCCTTCCAAACCAGGGTCTGAAAGGTTTCTTTGCATCAAAACCCTTCAAGTACTTAAAGACTTTCATGAAACCATCATTTAAAATCTCCACTGCATCATCTTTTGAATTTGAATACCTCAGGCATATGCTCATGGCATATGCATAGTAAGTTTGATAAAGCTGTTTTTGTGCAGCTCGCTCATTCCTGATACACCCCTTGATCAGTTTTCGTTTTATATGGTCATCAAGACTCAATTCTGGTAATCTTTCTATGTGGTACTTAAAAGTTAATCAAAATGGTTGGCTTGACTCATAAAATAATATCATGCTAATACGTTAACTCCGCAATTTTTCATGTCCAGAGCAGGTCTGACACCAGACTGTAATATAAGTTTGCGTTATAAGCCTTCAATAATAATAAGATTTTCTTATGACACTAAATCAGCTTATATATGCTACCAGACTGAAGAAATATAAAAACTTCAAAAAAGCTTCTGAGCAGCTCGGGATCAGTCAGCCAGCACTTAGCTTGCAAATCCAAAAACTTGAAGAAGAAATTGGGATATCCTTATTCAACAGGTCTACAAAACCTCTGGAAGTGACTGCCGATGGTGAACTCTTTCTTTCGAAAGCCCAGGAACTCCTGAACAGTGCCAGTCAGCTCTCACGCTTCTCCCAGGAAATTACCGAATCTTTTACTGGTCAGCTAAAAATTGGGATCATTCCCACTCTGGCACCTTTTCTTGTTCCACTCTTTTCCAACAGAATCCAGAATGAATACCCCACTTTCAGGTTGGATTTTCATGAGTCCATAACCGAAAATGTGGTAAAATCTGTGAAAGATGGTGAATTTGATGTTGGCATCATCTCTACGCCAATAACCACCAGTGGTATCCAAACAATACCCTTGTTTTATGAGGCTTTCTATCTCTACCTGTCTGATAAATCTATCGGCGATAGTAATGAAATGAAACTGGAAGAAATCCCTTACAATAACCTCTGGTTGCTGGATGAAGGAAATTGCTTTCGGGACCAGGTAAATGATCTCTGCGACCTCAATAAAGTGCGTAAGGAAAAGAACTTCATCTACCGAAGCAATTCCATAGACTCTTTGATCCGAATGGTAGATATGATGGGCGGTGTGACCATACTTCCTGAATTGTCCACCCTGAGCTTATCCGGCGAGCAGGAAGCCAACCTCAAAAGCATCAGCGGCATTAAAAAAGTAAGGGAAATCAGCCTGATCGTGACTAAGCACTACGACAAACGTAGGTTTATTACAAAGCTGGAAGAATATATCAAGTCAAACATCCCGAAACACATGATTGAAAAGGATCAATTTGAGATTGTCGACCCCAATATTCACTTGTAGCAAAGTATTTTCGGATCGCTACCTGATCTTTATTATTTTGCAGTTCTAACCTATATTAAATTCAAAGCAAATGAATAAGCGTAAATTCCTTAAAAATCTTGCTGGAGGTTCAGCAGGTATCGCATTAGCAGGACTGTCACCCAACATTATTGCCAGCTGTAGTCCTTCAACAAAATCTGCTGACGGAGAAAAACAACAAGCTTCCGTTACCTCAGCTGGAAAATTATTTTTTAGCATTTCGCTTGCAGAGTGGTCCTTACACAAAGCTTTAAAGGCCAATGAAATGACCAATCTTGATTTTATAAAGATGGCCAGAACAGAATTTGGGATAGGGGCTGTTGAGTATGTCAACCAGTTTTTCAAAGACAAAGCAAATGACAAAGCTTATCTCGCGGAGATGAACAAAATCGCTGCAGATAATGATGTTAAGAATGTATTGATCATGATTGACGGAGAAGGTAGTCTGGGTGCATCAGATAGTGCTGAACGAACCACAGCAATCGAAAATCATTACAAGTGGGTAGAGGCTGCCAAAGAGCTGGGATGTCATTCTATCCGTGTAAATGCGAGAGGAAATGGTTCCTTCGAAGAAGTGGCTAAAAATGCTGTGGATGGACTTGGACGATTATCAGAGTTTGCCAAGGACTATGGCATTGGAGTCATCGTGGAGAATCACGGAGGTCCATCCTCCAATGGAGAATGGCTGGCCGGTGTCATGGCACAAATAAACATGGAAAACTGTGGTACTTTACCCGATTTTGGCAATTTCTGCATTGAACGCGCAGATGGTAAGTGTATAGATGAGTACGACAGATACAAAGGTGTTACTGAACTGATGCCTTACGCAAAAGGTGTAAGTGCAAAATCACACGATTTCGATAGTGAAGGCAATGAGATCCACACGGATTACGCTAAGATGTTGGGCATAGTAAAAGCTGCGGGTTATACCGGCCACATTGGTATTGAATATGAAGGAAGCAAGCTTGGTGAAATAGAAGGTATCAAGGCTACAAAAGCACTGCTCGAAAGCGTGGGATCTGCTGTTTAATCAGCATGCGATACAAA
The DNA here is from genome assembly GCA_965228595.1 of Cyclobacteriaceae bacterium. Lineage (GTDB taxonomy): Bacteria > Bacteroidota > Bacteroidia > Cytophagales > Cyclobacteriaceae > UBA7330. The sequence continues at coordinate 5,598,948 of OZ245828.1, forward strand.
ATAAAAAAACCGGATTTTAAAAGATCCGGTTTTTTGTTGTTTTTACTGAGCTGCTATTGGTATGGTCAGTTTCACTTCACTCCAGAGAATCAGCATGTTGATGCCGTTTCCACTTGTTACCAAATCGATGGTAAACTGCTCAGTGGGTCCAGCTTTTTCTACAGGCACGGTAATCTTGGCAACATCCTGATCATAATCCGGTTCTGAGTAGCCCCATCTATCCAGAGAAGAATTAACTCCAATCACAAATGATTTACTACCGGGAACAGCATATAAGGTGTATGTCCCTTTTGGCACCATCTTACCACCAAATAACACATCCGTACTAAAAGTAATTTCTGTAGCTTCATTGGCACCCAGTCGCCAGTAAATTCCATAAGGTTGTAAGGCATCCTCTTCGGCAGGACCAAAAATCAAACGATCCCTCACCGAAGGTCTGCTATAATTAACTGAAACAGACAATTCCTGATTAGACGCTTCGGCTGATCCCGGAGGACTCAATGTTCTGTTTCTGTTGTTTAGATAGGCCAGTAATCCAACTAACACAACGGCCAGAATACCAACCCCTATTAAGACTTTTTTAAGCATAGCTATAAAATTTTAATGCTGATGCGAACTTAGGTATAATCACCCTTTTAAAGATCAAACTCATCGATAATGTTTAAGTTTGACATAATTTATGAAGATACTTGGAATCGATATCGGTGGTACAGGAATAAAGGGAGCCATCGTAAACACAAAAAAAGGAATACTAAAAACTGAGCGTTACAGAATCCCTACCCCCCAACCTGCTACCCCGGATGCCGTTTTGGAAACAGTAACACAAATAGTTAAGGAATTTGACTGGAAAGGCCCCATTGGTTGTGGGTTTCCGGCAGCCATCCGGCATGAAATCATCAAAACCGCGTCCAACATTGATCAATCATGGAAAGGATTGAATGCAGCCGAGCGGATCCAGCAAGCCACAGGGTGCCCCACTCATCTGGTGAATGATGCGGATGCTGCCGGGCTGTCAGAGGTCAAATTTGGAGCCGGTAAAGACGAAAAGGGGGTAGTTATGATGATTACCTGTGGGACCGGTGTCGGAAGCGGTCTGTTTATAAACAAAAGGCTGGTACCCAATACAGAGTTTGGATTTATCCATGTTGACAATACAAAAGCGGAATATTACTGCTCCAACACCGCACGTGAAAAGGAAAACCTTGGCTGGGATGTATGGGGCGGCCGCCTCAATAAATACCTGAAACGTCTGGAAGAACTTTTTTGGCCAGACCTGTTCATTATTGGTGGTGGGATCAGTAAGCAATTTGACAGCTTTAGTCAATACATCCAGCTGGACACCAAGGTGGTACCTGCCGAATCGAGAAACCACGCAGGTATCATTGGAGCAGCCATATCCGCTCAACAAAGTATCAGTAAAAATCTACTCAAAAAAAGCAAGTGACTGGAAAGCCAAAAATAGTCATGCTGGATGCTTATGTGGCCAACCCTGGAGATACCACATGGGATCCAATCAGGAGTTTAGGAGATCTCACACTTTTTGACAGAACTCCCATCAACCAGATTGTCGAGCGAGCCATGGGGGCTGACATTGTTATTGTCAACAAGGCCAAAGTAAGAGAAGAACACATCAATGAATTGCCCAACCTGAAATTGATTTGTGTATTGGCCACAGGAATGGATAATGTGGATTACAAATATGCCAGATCCAAAGGCATTGAAGTAAAAAACGCCGTAGGATATGGTTCTACGGCGGTGGCTCAGCAAGCCTTCGCTTTGTTGCTGGAACTCACAAATAATGTGGCATTACATAATACATCAGTCCAAAATCTTGAATGGACCCATAACGATGACTGGTGCTACTGGAAGAAAGGCATCACTGAGCTGCATGATAAAACACTTGGTATTTATGGATTGGGAAGCATTGGAAAAGCCGTAGCCAAAATCGGCGAAGCTTTCGGTATGCAAATAGCCGTCACAAGCAGTCATGCAAAACAGTCAGACTACCCAAACTGGAAGCTTGTGGACCTGGAGGAATTATTCACTATTTCTGATGTTATCTCCCTCCATGCCCCGCTCACTTCTGCAAATGAAAAGATCGTCAATACACAGCTCCTTCACAAAATGAAGAAGACGGCATTTCTTATCAATACGGGTCGTGGTGGACTCATCAATGAAAGTGACCTCAGACAAGCCTTACAAGAAAAACAATTGGCAGGAGCTGGCTTGGACGTTTTATCCATAGAACCTCCCGCCAAAGACCATCCACTCTTAGGGCTTGACAACTGCCTCATCACACCCCATCATGCATGGGCTGCCAGGGAATCAAGGGTACGCCTCATCAGAATGGTTGCTGATAATATCCGGGAATTTTTGGCCAAAGTGTAATTCTAATAATTGTGATGTTTAGCCACATTCTTCTGAAGTGGCTTTAATCGCTTTCCCTTCATTTTATCCAGATCCCTGGAATGATAAAGGTCCTGCCAACTGTTGGAACTGTAATGACTTGTCTCACAAGACAAAAAACATACACTTACAATGACAATCATTAATAATGTGAACTTTGATAAATAATACATGTGTTGCTGGTTTGGTTATAATATAAACTATTCAAGAATAATTTGTACTTATTAGTACTGGATCTAACGTAGAAGTAACCAGTCTATTTGAAAATTAGGCATTACACCTACCCTATTTCAGTGATGTAATTTTACCGTCAAAATACCGTTAGATATATTCATGTCTGACCGCGATAACAACCTCATTCATGCTGTAAAGTATTTCTATAGAGAATACACCTTCCACAACCTGATCTTTACTGTGATTGGACTTTATTTCATCATTTTCTACGGAATGGTCAGCTTCATCTATGTCTTTTGGATCAAATGTTTTGGGTATTTAGTACTTGCAATCCTTTATCTGATAAGTAGAAAAAAGCATCTATATTTTTTCCATAATCTGGGTGTTGGTACTATTCAGCTATTTGCCTTATCTATTGTTATCGACATGCTGATGGCCTTATCACTCTACACGATTATTTACCTGATTCTGTAATTTGAGCACCCTGGAAGCCGATAGCATCACCCTTTCTTTTGGAAATCGTAGGATCCTATCTAATGTATATCTGCGCTGTGTGAGAGGTGATATTGTGGGCATCATTGGCAGAAACGGATCAGGCAAATCAAGTCTTATGAAGATCATCTTCGGGACTTTGAGGGGAGAACATGAATCTATCAGAATAGACAAGCACTATTTCGATAAGCTCTTCAGGCAACCGGGGATAATAAATTACTTACCACAGGATAGTTTTTTTATGAACCACCTGACAATCAACCAGATAAGTAGAATATTCAATGCAGAGAAAATAGTAAACCTTGATTTACTTAAAAAGCATAAAAATGCCAGAATTGGAGAGCTTTCAGGAGGATTAAAAAAGCTTGTGGAGATCCTTACCATGCTCTATACCCCGTCAAAATTCGTTTTACTCGATGAGCCATTCTCATTTCTTTCTCCTGTACTCGTTGAAGAGGTTTCTGCACATATTGCACGTCAATCCAAGTTTAAAGGCATTGTGTTGACCGACCACCAGTATCAATCAGTCTGGACTGTTGCCAACAGATATTATGTGCTTTATGATGGCATCTTGAGAGAAATATATCAAAAGAAGGAATTAGAACAGTACGGGTATTTGTATCAATCCTAGTATTTTTCAATTACTTCACTCATAATTATCTAAATAGTCTTGACTCATCATAGTCTTGCCTCATTGAACTAAAATAAAATAATCAAGATTTGCTGTAGGGATTTTATGGGCTTTTCGGTTTTCTTAATAACACAAAAACAGAAAACAATGAAACATATAATTTTAGTGGCTCTATTGGCCATTTCAGCAATCATGATACAGAGTTGTGGAGATGATAATCTTCCGACTGAAGCGATGGCAAGCTTTGAAATGAAAGCAGTAACGAACGCATCCACACTGGCGACAAGCGGGCGGGTTGAAGCTGCAGGATACACTTTTACTGAAGTATTTGTAGGCGTAACTGAGATTGAGCTCGAAACGCTTGAAGAAAACCAGGAGGAAGAAGAAAACGGTGAATCTGAGGATGAAGAAGTAGAATTTGAAGGCAACTTTATCATTGATCTTTTAACCGGGGTGAGTGATCCTGATTTTGGATTTACTGAACTTTTATCCGGTGTCTACGAAGAAGTTGAAATAGAGTTTGAAAATATACTAGAGGGTAATAACACACTCATTGCGAAATTCCACTTTACTCCTGAAGGGTCTACTGAACCTACCTTTGTAGAATTCTCAACGGCAGAAGAGTTTGAAATTGAAATTGAAAACAAGGCAGGATTCGTTCTTGATGGTGGCATGCTCAATTCTATTTTGGTAACACTGGATCTGGATGTGCTATTTGCTTCTATTGATTTTAGTTCATTACAGGCAGGTGAAGATGGAGTGATTCGAATTAATGAGCATTCAAACCGTGAGCTTATGGATAGCATTGTAGAGAAGTTGGAAATGGCACTTGAAGCCGAAGAAGTGGATGATGACGATGATGATGACGATGAAAGTGAGGATGACTGATAAATAGTTCAGTTGTTGGTGAATTGAAATGGGCCTCTCCGGCCCTTTTCTTTTTTCTAATCAAGTTATTAAGGATTGTAAATGATCCTGAAATTGACATTTGGAGTAATGCCCAGTGCCAGCTGACTCACCCATTCTAAATCTCCATCCTGAAGTTGATAATAACCATTGACAGTGTTGTCTTTATTGGTGAGATTCCAAATGGCTAAACCACATTTTCCCTTTATTTTATCCGTAATATTAAACGAGTATTTGGCTGAAAGATCCAGCCTGAAGTATGGATCAAGGATAAGATTGTTTGGGCTATCAAAAAGGATCCTTTCGCCATTTTGATCTAATCCGGATTGACCAGTGTAAGGTAAACCACTCCGATAATTGATCCCTGACGAAAATTCAAAATCTTGCAGGCTGTACGACATTCCGGCTGTAATAGCGTGAGAAATGTCGAAATTATTCCTGAATTCCGGGGTTGCTAGCTCTGGGAACGTATAGTCGCTATTTAGAAACGTATAGGTTATCCAACCATCCAATTTCCCCAGCCTGGGGTTGATCAGCATTTCAATACCACTGGATGAGTAACTTCCGGCAGACCTTACAAATTGATATTGATTGAGGAACCCCTGACTGGAAGTTATTATTCCATTCACTTCTTTATAGTAACCTTCCAATGATAGTAGTATGAACTTTTTATTGTAATTGATCCCAATAGAAGCTTGATTGCTGGTTATTAGCGGAATATTCTCCCCATTGATTAATTCCCACTTTCTCTTTTCAACGCCTAGAAAATCTGTTTGAAAATCCACAGTCTGGACAGTGGTCTGGCTTTTTGATTCAGCCAGGAATTCAGCGGCCATTGATTCACCTAATTTCACCAGGACAGATATTCTTGGCTCCGCCCTAAACAGAGCAATTTTGTCAAAGTAGCTTGTCCTAAGGCCCAGGATCAATTCGGTATTTGTAAACGGATTTATGTTATTTTCGATGAAAAGGCTGGTCGTTCGCATCACTTCTTTGCTGAGTGAACGAAATTCAGGGGTATTAATATCTCTGTAATTGCGTATGCCCGTTTCTACCCATTGAATACCGGAAGATAAGTCCCAGTTTTCAGTCACATAATAGTGACTGACCGCCTTTAGACTTGTTTCCAACACTTCATTCTCTAAAACATGTTCCTGGTTAGTTAGGACATCAAAATTGATGGACTTCTGTTCGTAATTTGATATTGACCCAAATAACCGGGTCTTTAGCCGATCATTCCAGCGATGATTGAAGGTCAGGTAACCAGCATAGCTTCCCTGATTCAAACCACTGATTCTTGAAGTAATTTTGCTATTTACAACTGCACTTTCTTCATAATTGATTGTGTTGTCTAAAATAAGAAAACCTGTTTTGAGTTTGGTGGTTGTTGAAAAGTCATGAATAGCATTGATTGAAAGGTCATAAAAATCAAACTGCTCGTTTGAGTTTACAACCTGTGAAGACACCTGATTATTGATAACTTCAGAATGACGAAAAGCCCTTTCAAAATATTGCTTGTAAGTAGGTGTCAGGACCAACCCACTCAATGATTGCCGTGATGCAATCGTCAGCGAAGTCTTATCAAAAGGTATTTTCAGCAATTGATCTGCGTTAATCAGGTTACTACCCGCCTGGAAAGATATTTTTTCAGCTTGCTCGTCAGAGGTTTCAACCTGAATGGTACCAGAGACCCCTTCACCGAGTTCGGCAGATGTACCATTCTTAATCAGAGATGATTTATGAATGGTATAAGGATTAATCGCAGAAATCAACCCGAAAAAATGGCTTGTTTGGTACAATCTCATGCCATCCCAAAGCACAAGATTTTGATCATTGGAACCTCCCCTGATGTTGATATCACTGACAGTTTCGTTGATACTTTGAATACCTGGTAGATTTTGAAGTAGGAAGAAGACATCTGGCTCAGTCAATCCGGGCAGGATATTGGTATGCTGCACATCTACTTCTATTTCCCCTCCTGATTTTTTATTGATTCCCCTCGTAATATAGCTTTGGATCACAATCTCGCTTAGAGTATTGATAGTACTCTTCAGGTAAAATTCCGTGCATTCCTCCATTGATTCAGTAAAGCTAAGAACAGCTTTTTCATAGCTTACATGGCTAACCAGAACAGCTTCTGAAGGATTGGTATTATTTAATATAAAATACCCGTTTTGATCGGTTGTTGTAAAATTCTCTCCCACATATACCAAAGCCTCTGGTATTGGATCCCCGCTTTCGGAATCAATCAAATAACCACAGGGCGCTGAACTGCCTGCTCCTGACCTTACCGATATATAATCGTCATCCAGGAAAACGAATTGTAGCCCACCTGCATTTTCAAGATAAAAGAGAGATTGCTTTAGGTTGAGCTTTTCATCGGGTGGAGATACAGAGAGACTATCGATGGTTTGGTCCATATAGGTGAAGTTCACAGCATATTGCCTCTCCAATCGATCCAGAATACTACGGACTGGTTTTTTTTCTGGTTGCTGTGCCTGACCACTTAAGACCAGAAGTGTAATCAGTGTGAATAAGAACCATTTGATAGTCTTAATTGGCTGCACTGAAAATCAAAACTATATTCTCATTGACTTGATATTGATAGCCGGAGGGTGTGGTGACAGCATCCAGTGCTATTTCGAGGTTATCATTGGGGAAGCTTCCACTAAAAGTATTTTGAATATTGAGGTCTCTGGCTTCTACCTTCACATCATATTGATTTTCAAGTTCAGAAAGTACTGCGTGATAAGGAATTTTGTAGAAAGTACTCTTTCCATTCATCCAATCAGGTTCATCCTTAAATCCGATTTTAAACGCTGTGGTGTCTCCTTCTATCAATTGAAATCCCTGGCCTGCAATAAGATCAGCACGGTGATTGTTTGTTTTTACACCTACTTTTCCTTCAAAGCAAACGATCTCATAGACCTGATCGCGCTGTTTTACATTAAAGGATGTTCCAAGTACGCTGACAACCCCATCAGAAGTGGCTACATCAAATGTGGATCCTTTATTTACCTGAAAATATCCCTCTCCTTCAAGTCTGACAACTCGATGATCAGACCAGCTCTCCTCATTATAAGCCAGCTCCGATCCTTTATTGAGTACCACAACAGATGAATCCGGCAAAAATAGTTCTACATGACTTTCTGCCAGCATTACGGATGTCGAGCCATCAAAAGATTCATTGAATAATAAATAGCTTAAAACACTGACAATAACCAATGAGGCTGCAATCCCTATCAATCGCTGACCCCAGGATACCTTAACCACCCTGGTTTTTGTTTTAGCATGGTGAACTGATCTGAATCGTTGCAGCTCATGTTCAATATCAAGCTGTGGGGGTGTTGCCACCTCGGGTAAGCCATCCCAAATTTTGATAAGCCGAGAATATTCAGCAGACTGCATGAAGGACTTTTGTTCTTCGGCAGAAAGCCTGTCGAGCAGCCATTTTTTTAAAAGTTCTTCCTCTTTCATTGTTCTTCCTCTTTAAAAAAACCGAATCATGCCTCTTTTCCCTACCACTGATATCAATTAATTTTATCCATAATTGGTTTCGTTCTTCGCCCTGTACATGGAATCAAATATCATTTTTTGATTAGTATCTTTTGGTTTCATATACACTCATAGAAAATCACCTAGTTTTTCTCTTAAGGTGCTCATGGCCTTGTGTAATCGTTTCTCTACAGCCTTTTCTGAAATTCCCAGCATATCAGCAATTTCCCGCTGTTTCTTCCCCTCAATTCTCTTAAGCAGCAACGTGACTCGCTGATCTTCCGGTAAATCAGCCAGTGCCTTTTCCAACCTGGCTTTAAACTCTGCTTCTTCCATGATGTACTGAGGACTCTCTGGCGACGATTTTATTTCTTCTAGTATGTTTTGGTGTTTGAGGGTGGTGTTCTTTTTTGAGATAATATTTTTCATTGCATTGTTAGCCACTACAAAAAGATAAGCTCTTGCCTTCTCCAGCGTTACTTTCTTACAATTGGCCCATAATTTTCCAAAAACATCCTGAACCATGTCTTTGGCCTCATCTTCATCCTGGTACCTGAAGTGAAGGAAATTGAAAAGGTCCTGAGCATTGGATTTAAAAATCTCATTGAATACTCCTTCTTTACAAACATCCCCTGTGTTATTTTTTTCCATCAATGCTGGTAGTAGTTTTTTTGATATGAGACTACTTTATTTCTTACAAGGATAAATGCTGAAGGCTATTAATAAAAATATAGGAACGGTCGGTAGGGATTTTTCATACCTTTCTGTTTTTTATCAGGAATGAAAAAATATATGTCCATATCATTGAAATTATTGATCGTTCTGACTCAGATGACTTTATTTCTATTGTTTTCTGCTTGTCAGGAAGAGATTGAGCCACAAGTGGAAATTGGTCAGGAAGGGATTACCCATACCGATGAGATCGCTGAATTGATCGTTGAAGTGAGTACAAAAGATGGGTCAATTGACAATATTATAGATCGGTCAAGCTGTATTTCAGTTCATTTCCCGATCAGTGGTATTCTCGAAGATGAAGAACTTGTTTTCAACTCAGTTGAGGACGTTTTACTGCTTGGGGTACAAGTACTGGAGATAGATTGGGTCTTTCCTATCACGGTAACCTCTTCTGATCACACTGATCTGGAACTACTTAATGAAGATATGCTGGACGAAATTCAGGACAGCTGTGCAGAAGGTGGTGATGATTTAGACAATGAGTGCATCGACTTTGTTTATCCATTTACCGTCTCAGTTTTTAATGAAAAGACTGAGACAGTCGATTCACAAGTCTTGTCTTCTGATCAGGAAGTCTATAATATATTCTCTTCCGAGGATTTTGTGATCACCATCAAGTATCCAGTGAGGCTAAGTGATTCTGACGGGTCAATAGTTGATGTAAATGACAATGAAGCCCTTATTTCAGCAATAAAAGATGCTCCCGTCTGCGATGAAGAAGATATTATTGATTTTGAAGAGCAATTTGAGAATGAAATCAATGAGTTACTTTTTTCATCCGCCTGGTCGGTAACACTTTTTGAAGAGGAGAGCACCGACAAAACCAGCCTTTTCTCAGGTTATACCTTTCAGTTTAATCAGGACTTCACCCTTCTTGCCCAGGGACCAGAGACTTTGAATGGAAACTGGGAAGTCGAATTACAGGATATCAGCAGATCTGTATCGATGGAATTTGATACGGATACTGAACCTTTCATTCTTCTCAATGAAGATTGGACAATTATGTTCTATGATCAGACGCAAATCAATTTTGAACATGAAAATGAAGAGGGGAAAATTAAAAAACTACAGCTTTCAGCCAACTAGTTATTAATGATAAAACCTCATGAAATCAACAATAGTGGACTTGATCTGGCCATCACAGATGATATTTAACATTAATCAACAAACAGACTATATAATTTAAAATCGGATTATATCAACTAAATATAATTACAATGAAACAACAGAAGTTTAAAATGTTATCCATGATTGCCTTAATATTAATTACCGGTACCCTATTCATCAGCAGCTGCGGTGAAGAAGATCCTACCGCCTCGGTTTCGATAAACGAAACCGGAAGTGATCTGGGCGGCGATGTCACCGGTGATGGTGGAAGTACCGTCAGATCCTATAAGTGGAACAACTCTTTGAGGACAATAGATTACAATATGGACATTACCGCTGCAAAAGGTGGAAGCTTTACTTTGAGTGTTGCCGATGCAGATGGCACTTCAGTCCTTAATCAAACACTGGTTGTTGGTCAGGGAGATGATTCCAAGTCTGGTGTTTCCGCTACAGGAGCAAGTGGAGAATGGACAATTACAGTAACACTTACAGATTTTAACGGAGATGGATCCTTTTCAATAAGTCCGGGTAATTAATTTCTAACAGTCAAATAATTAAAGCCAATATTCTCATGAGGATATTGGCTTGTTTAGTATAAGGCAGATGTAGTGATCAAAACCACTTCTTCAATCTCATGTAGAGCGACATACCCACAGCCACAGATACCATCACCCCGATCAGTAGCGGATAACCCCATTTATAGTCCAGCTCAGGCATGTAATGAAAATTCATGCCGTAAAGTCCTGCTAAAAAAGTCAATGGGATAAATATCGCTGAAACAACTGTGAGTGTCTTCATTACATTGTTTCGCTCATTGTTTTGATTGGATTGCTGGAGGTCCATCAGGTCCCTGAGCATCTCCCTGGAAGTATCAAACGAAGAAATAAGATAATTCAGGTGATCGATCACATCCTGAAAATAGTTAATTGAGGCCTTATCGATAAACCCCTTCCCTTCTACCCTGACTTTGTTAATGGCATCCCGCATCGGTAAGGTATATTTCCGAAGGATATTCACATCCTTTTTAATATCAATGACCAGTTCCATCACATTAAATGACGGATCAGCAAATGAACGGGCTTCCAGTTGCTCTATTTTAGCTCTCAAATGCTCCATGATCTTCATATAATGATCTACAACAGCATCAATGATGTGGTGAAACAGATAATCACCTTTGGAACGTCTGATAATCCCTTTTGACAACTGAATGCGTGACCGTAACTCATCAAAAGCGTCTCCCGGTAAACCTTCCTGAAATGTAATCACAAGGTTCTTATCCAGGACAATGCTGAGGTGTTCTTCCTCAATCCGGTCTTCTGCGTGCACATAATTCAGCATCTTGGTAGTGAAGAAAAGATACTTGTCAAACACTTCAAACTTGGGAAGCTGATCCGTTTGCATAATGTCTTCCACCATCAATGGATGGATATCAAAAAGCTTGGCTGTATCTTCTACCAGCACTTTGTTGGTGATCTCTACATCAAACCAGTTGACATACTGGCTATCTAACAGCTCAGAAGCTTTAGCAGGACTCAGACCTTCCTTGGTCAAACATTCTGCTTCATTGTATTGTATCAGGGTCAGCACATGAGTGAAATTAACGATCGAAATTAATCGAATATCATGACACTTTCTCACAGGGTCTCCGAATTAATTTCAGCGTAAATTAATTTTACAACTACCTTGTAATCAGATGATTATAAATCATTTTTCGTATTTATAAAAAAATCAAACCATCCCACATCGTTTACGTTTATTCATTCCAATTTGAACAAAGTGTTAAACCAAATAATAGCACACTTTTAATTAGAAAATGAACATTAAAAAAATTCTCATCATCATTGGATTGGTATTCATTTATGATGTAGTTGCAGCACAAACAAATGACTTCAGAAACCTGGATTGGGGCATGGACCTTTCAAAGGTAAAATCTCTTGAAACCTGTCGCCTGGTCACCGAGCTTCCTTCAAGAGTCTACTATGATTGTACCATTGCAGACATCAAGGGGCAGATTGTTTACACATTTACTACAACAGACCTTTTGATGAGAGCAAAGTACTTCTTTACTCCAGATTACACCAACATCAATTTTTATATCAAAGATTACAAGCTTTTTCAGGATCTCTTGGCCAGTAAATACGGTGCGCCTTCTAAGAACAGCGTGGTCACGATCAACAGGACTAACCTCACTGAAAGTGAATGGGCACCGAATCTGCTGACTGGAAATTTGAGGTTGGAAACAATATGGAAAACCGAAAGAACAGAAATCTATCTGACTTTATCAAAATTCAATGATGAGTATGTAGTGCAAATCGATTACATATCTCCGGAAATGAGCAAGGTCGATTTCGAATTGCGGAAAGAAATTTTATCCAAAAGTTTATAAACAATAAAGCCTGGTCTTTAATCTTAAAGACCAGGCTTTGAAAGAAATCGGACAAATTCGGATTTATAGAAAATCCTTGACCTTTGATTTCTTTATTTCTTTATCTCTTCCAGGATCTCCTTGGCCCCGTTTACGCCTTCTTTCACTGAATTTTTCACAGCGTTAGCACTCTCTGCACTAATTTCAGCTGCAGCATCCAATGCGGCAATGATACTATTCTTAGTGGCTTCCAGGGTATCTCCACCTACTTTCCTGACCCCATCTACTGAGCCTCTGATAGCCTCTACGGCTACCTCACCTACGTCCACTCCAATTTCCTTCGCAGCATGGATAGCTTGCCTTACTGAGCCCTGTACGGCATCTTTTTGCTCTACACCAGCCTCCATGGATCCCTGAACAGCACCATCTACAATTCCTTTTACCAGGTTAATACTACTTTTTCCGATGTTTTTGATACTCTCAAAAGCACCCTGTACAATTGACGCCGGCAATTGAATACCTTTGATAACAATATCTGACGCACCTTTAATGGTGGTTGCTGTAAGATCTTTAACAGAATCTATTACAGTACCCCCAAGGTCTGCAGTACCGGAGAGTGCCCCTTTCAGACCTCCTTTGATACCGTTTACAACTGATGAAACAACATTTGCCATAATCATTTGTGGGTTTGATACACTTATAAGTTACACTATTATCTTAACAAGAACTAGCAGATGATTGTTTAAATAAACCTCTGATGGCAGATGGTCTTCAACTATACAATGCCAAGGGCGGTACCAAGTACTGTGGCCAGACCAAGGAAGCTCAGGAATCCAACAATATCCGTCACAGTAGTAAGCACAATAGAGCTAGACTGGGCTGGATCCTGACCAAAGGATTTCAACATAATGGGGATCACTGCACCTGAGAATCCAGCGATGACCATAGAAAGTATCATGGAGGTCCCTATTACGATGGCCAGGCCAAAAGAGCTGGCCCAGACAAATACGATTGCTGATGTCGTAAGTGCCACAGCAATACCATTGAAAAACCCTACAGCAACTTCCTTACGAGCTACCTGCCACCAATGAGTGGTATTGATTTCTCTTAAGGCAAGTCCCCTGATCGTGACAGCAAGTGCCTGAGAACCTGTATTTCCTGATTGGCCGGCTACCACAGGGAGAAACACAGCCAATACAGTAATCCTGGCAATGGTATCTTCAAAAATACCAACGATGGAGGCTGCCAAAAATGCAGTTGCCAGGTTGATTTCTAACCATGGAAGCCTTTTCTTGATCGCAAATGAAACTTTAGATAAGGCTCTTTCTTCTCTACCAGCACCAAAGATGGCCAAGACGTCTTCCGTAGCATCTTTCTGAGCTGCTGCGATCAAGGCATCATTTCTGATAATACCCAATACCTCATTGTTGTGATCCACCACAGGCAAACCAAAGATCTTTCCTTCCTGAAACAAGTTCACAATCTCTTCTTCGGGAGCCATGGGTTCTACTGAAATACTAGGCTCCATCAAATCATCCAGCAATGCTTTTGGATTGGAAATAGCAATTGTTTGCAAGGGTATTCTGCCCAATAGCTGATTATGATCATTGGTCACATATATATTGAGTATCCTTCTGTCCTTTACTACCCTCAACTTATCCAGCACATCACCTGCAGTTTGGCCTGGTTTAAAGGTGTGAATTCTGGTATCCATGAGAAAACCTGCCGAATCAGGTGGGTAATTCAACAATTCCTTTATTTGCCTTACCCGTTTTTCCGATAAGAGACCTAGCTTTTCCTGCTGATCCTTTTTGTCTATACGTGATAACAATTGTGTGGCCTTAAAATCATCAAGTTGATCAAAAACTGAAACAAAGAGATCATCATCCATGAGTTCCAACAGTTCGGGTACTACCCCCGGAGTCATAGAGGAAAGGATCTCTGCAGCGATTTCAGGGGATTGGCTCGCAAAATAATCCACCACCTCCGCGGGAGTAGAATCATTGAGGATTTTAGCTGCCTCTCTGGGGTATCTCAGCAAAAAACTATTTACCAGTGCTAATTGAAGTGTCGATCTTTTCATGATAACCTGTTTTTAAGGTTGCTTTCTGGTGAAGTGCCCAGCAAACTAATAAATCCAATACGATATAATTCACTCAGGGCACTACCTGCTTTATAAACCGGCTTACGCTGTATCTCATCAGCTCCGGCGTATTCGAGAATGGATTGCTTTGACACCACCCCGAGAAAAATTCCCTCTGAATCCACTACGGGAAGCTGAACAAAATCCGATTTCCATTGTGCGATCAGATCTTCCACACTCATGGCAGGAAGCAAAGTCATGGGCTTTTCTCTGATTATTGAGTGAATATTTCTATCCTGATGATCAGTGAGTAAATCTTTAAGCAGCACGTATCCAACCAGCTCATCCTGATCATTCAATACATATAGCTGAAAGCCAACTTCCTGCAGGTTAGCTTTCACCAGATCTAAACAATCTGATATTTTATACTCAGACTTGAATGTAAGGACATTTGTCTCCATATGAGTCCCCACCGCTTCCTTTGAAAAGTTTAGCCTGAATGCTATGCTATCTCTCAGGTCTGATGACAATAGGGCCAGGATTTCATTTCTTATGGTTTTATCACACCGGATAAGCAGATTGCCAGCTTTCTTTTCCGGCATAGCTGCAATGATTTCCGAAGCCACGTTGATATCCAGAAAAGTAAGGACTTTGATGGCTTTAAAAGTAACGATCCTGGTAATAATGGCTGCGGAGATGGAGATTGGGATAGACTCCAGCAATGTGGCGATATCCTCATCATCAAAATCCTCAATCAGCCCAACTGCCTGATCCGGATGGTTCCTGATGTATTGATCTATAATTTTATTATCAGTGTTTGTCATAATCAGTCTTTTAGAATGGCTGCTTTAGATTCATTAAATACCTTGGCGGGGATCATTACATTGCCTGTAGGTGTCTCAAGTAACACGGCATGATCGGTTATTTTCACTATGACTCCCGTCACTTCACCAATCTGCACTTTATCACCCAAATTATAAGATTTCCTCACGTAATAAGACGCCAGGATATTGCTGACGGAAGTCTGCGCCCCCAGCCCGAAAGCCAATGCTGCTCCAAATAACAGGGCTGAAACCAGGATGATGATCAGGTTTGTGAGAAAGCGAATATTGATACCCAGGTGATCAACAGCCACAATGATGGCTATAAACAGGATGAGATATCTGATGATCCTACCGAGATATTTCCCCAGGTTGAGTCCGGTGCGTGCAGCTGCCGATTTGATGAGATCATCCGCCAGACGGGCTGAAATGACTCCGGCTAAAATGATGACTACTGCAACAAATATACTGGGCAAAAACCCAATGATCCGACTCAAAAGGTCACTCAAAAAATCAAATTGTAAGAGATGAATGCAGGCCAGAAGGGTGATAAGAATAATGATCCAAAAAAGCGTTTTGGAAACAAACCTGGCTGAACCTTTAAGATCCACATTCAGGAACTTCCCCCTTAAATTTTCATTGGCGACATTGTTTAGATAGAGTATTAATCGCCTGACAACCCGCTCGACAATCATAGCTATCAACCAGCCTCCTATGAGCAAACCAACAGCCAATATTAAGTCAGGTAGAATCTCAATCAGATTGTTTAACAGCCTGTCAAATACCTCATTTATGTTTTCTAACATGGGCTACACATTTCTAAATAATTTACCACAAATAAATTAGAAAGCGATAACCTGCTAACATTGTTAAAATGTTTTGCTAAAAAACCGGAGGCTACTTTTTTTTACAAATTTTAGATTGAATGTCTCAGCCGGAGTGCTGACCTTCATAATATACAAGCCTGTGGAGAGTCCCCTGTAATCAATAAATTGACTACTATTTGTGAATATGCTATTTTACCATCAAAGTCAACTTGTTTTGGTCCATAGTAGTTGATTCCATTCACAGCACATCCTCAAACTCATAATCTGGCAACGAGCAACAAAAAAAGAAATACCCAACCTGGCGATCACTCATAAATTATTTCCTCTTATCAGTGAAATTTTGGGTTCCGAATTTTGCGAAATATTCTTTACGATTCCAAATGTTAGAAAGCATTGAAACGAATGAGCTATTCATAAAATTTTAATAAAATATCGGTTTGTTTTTGCTAATTTCAGTTCATGAAAGCGACGATCATCCTACTCTTTCTTTCAACATCATCTTTGTTGGCACAGCAATCCATCGATCTGGCAACCTTCTCCTACCGTTTCGGACCTTCACAACCTTATGAGAATAACCAGGGAAATGCCCGGGAAACGGGTTTAATGACGAATTTCAAGATACCTGTAGTGATCAATGAATCATCGATCTGGTATACAGATCTGACGTATCAGCAATTCAACATTGACTACTCGAACAATGTACCCGGGAGCATCATGCCTATTCGGGTTCATGGTATAATACTTCAGACCGGTTGGGCTAGGAAGTTTAATGAGAAAAACGCCATGCAAATACTGATTGTTCCCAGGTTTATGAGTGATCTCAATCAAGTTGACACAAAACACTTCCAACTAGGTGCGATAGGACTCTATGAGGTGAAATACCGGGAAGATCTGACCATGCGATATGGACTGATGTTCAATCGGGAAAAATTCGGAAAAATGTTCGTCCCGCTTGTATATCTCGACTGGATTGTTGCTCCCAAATGGTCCATATCCGGACTGCTCCCGATCTTTGCAAAGATCAATTATCATGCAACAGAAAAGCTTACTTTGGGTTTTAGCCATTTCGGATTGATCACCAGTTTCCAAATCGGCGATCCCACCTACAGTAATGACTATATTGAGCGTCAGAGCATCGACCTGACACTTTTCGGAAGGTATAATTTTTGGGGAGGCTTATGCTTTGAGGCGAGGGCTGGCTTTGCAGTTGGCAGAAGCTACCTACAGTTTGCTGAAGGTGATGAAATGGATTTCAGAGTGGCCATTTTGAGTTTTGGTGATGACAGAATACAAAAAAATATAGCTTTTGACCCGGGGCCAATCCTTGATGTGAGGCTGGTTTATAACCTTGACCTTTCCAGCCGCTAAGGATTCTCAATACCATTTATAAATGCGGATACCAAAGCCATACGATACCAACCCAAATACAAATAGGCTAATTAATTCTGGCAATACATTTGTCAATGTAGCCCCCTCAAGAAATACGGTCCGAATGCTGTCGGCAAGTATTGTCAGGGGCAGGAATTGAATCACAGCAATCATAAAATCCGGAAAATTGTGATAGCTGAAGTAGATCCCGGACATGATCATCATTGGCATCACAACCAGGTTGATTAAGCCATTGGCAATCTGGGTATTCGCGGTTCTGGAAGCTATCAGGATAGCCAAACCCGTAAACGCTACATTTCCCGCTATCACCAAAAGGACCACTGCCAGTATCGACCCCGTAACGGAAATATCAAATATCCATTTGGTGATGCCTACCAACAACAGCACTTCAATACCGCTCAACATCAGGCGGGAAATGAGCTGAGAGGCAACATAATTGTACTTCTTCATGGGTGTTGCTACCATGCGTCTGAGCAGTTTCTTGTTTCTGCGGTCTACATTGCTATAGCTGATCCCCCACATACAACTCATCATCACTCCCATCGCCAACAGTCCCGGGATCAGAAAATCAATGTATCTGGTCCCTCCCTGCTCTAATACGGTGATATTCCCAGGATCAGGCGCTTCCCCATTGATGGCAGCAGACAATTGCAGGTAGGCATAATTAGCTTCAGCATTGTTGGGGTCGAAATGATACCGGATGTCCTCACCATCTACTTTGAGTATCATGCTGATCATACCTTTCTTCAGCATGAGGATGGATTCATCCCAGCTTGTCTTTTCAAACTGGTACCTGGTATATCCGATCTTTTCATTACCTAGTAGTTTCCCTTCGCTCTCCTCAAAGAAATCATACGGAAACACACAGTCTGTATCAGCACATACAATGGCGACAGTTTTTTCCATTTCCCCACCACCAGAAAATGCCAGACCAAGCCCCAATGCGAGCAGGATTGGGAAAAAGATGGCCCAAAACAGCACACCAGGCTCCCGTATATATTCCTTCAGCTCTACCCCAGTCAATAGTATCAATTGCCTCATTTCTCTTCGATTAAATGTCTGCCTGTCATAGCTATAAAAAGATCGTCCAACGTCATCTTCCTGCACTCAAGGGATGTCAGGCTCAGCTTCTCTTCTTCGATGTATCGTAAAAATGACGGAAGATAATCCACGAGATCTTTTACAATGATTTCGCCTTTTAATCCATCCTCAGAAAAATTCATATTGATGATACTGTCAGGCTTTGGGATGCCATTGTTGCTCAACTGCCTATTGACAGCAAATGAAATTTTCTCACCATTGATGTATTCTGATAACAGATCATCCAACGTGCCTCGGGCCAACACCCTTCCGCGATCAATAATCACGATCCTCTCACACAAATACGAAGCCTCTTCCATGTAATGGGTGGTGAGGATCATGGCGGTATTATACGCCTTTCTAAGCTTCTTGAGAATCTCCCATATTTCTCGTCTTGCTGTAGGGTCCAAACCAGTGGTGGGCTCATCCAACAAGAGAACTTCTGGCTGATTCAAAAAAGCAATCCCCAAGGCCAGCTTTTGACGCTGTCCTCCTGAAAGATGCTTAGTATAGGTTTTCCTTTTTTCACTGAGCCCTACAAGTTCTATGATCGCTTCGGACCTTTCCCGGGGCAAATCGTAGAATCCTGAAAACAATTCAAGTGTTTCCCAGACGGTGAGTTTTTCAATGAAATATGTCTCCTGAAATGAAATACCAATGATTTTCCTCAATTTGCTTTCGTTGCCTTTCCAGGGGAGGTTATTGATGAGGATCTCACCTTTATCGGGCTTTTGAATGCCTTCAATCATCTCCACCAGTGTGGTTTTTCCGGCACCATTTGGCCCCAAAAGAGCCACAAACTCTCCCTTTTCAATGGTAAGGTCTATCCCATCAACAGCTTTAGTACTACCAAAGAATTTCTTTACGCCGGAAACAGAAATGATTGGTTTAGCCATTACTCATTTTTGATATTTGATTGAACCTCAAGACACAAATCTCCTAAAATCATTTGGGTAAAGTGCACTCTCCTTCCCTAAATTCAACACAGTTTATCAGTTAAAAATCACTTAGTAACCTCTCAGCAAATGGAAATAAAAAAAGCAGCCCCAAGGACTGCTTTTTAGAAAGTTTCTTTGATTTGAGATTATTGCTCCAAAGCTTGAATCTTCTTTTGAGTAGCACTCGCCTTGTCCTTCATACCAAGGTTGGTATAAATATACACCAGGTACTCCATATTCTGCACCTTGTCTCCTTCAGGGCTGATCTCTACAATCCTTTCCCACTGAGGCATAGCTTCTTTAAGTTTTTGCTGGATTACAGGCTCCAGATCAGAATACTTCTTTTTATCCGCTTTGGTCATACCAAGGTTATTCTGCTGTTTGATGATGTCATTTGCTGCATCCAAAAGCAACACACCTTTATTGAAGTTGGAATTATAGTGGGTTCCATTGGCTTCGATGGCTTTGTCGTAAGCAGCTATGGCCTTATCTCTATTGCCCAGTTGATCATGGATCACACCTAATGCAAATTGAAGGTCCGGATTACCGGGTTCCTCGGCAACGGCTTTCTCTAATTCAGTCCTGGCTTCGTCTATCCGGTCTAATTTAATCAGGAGATCAATTCTATTCCTGGTAAGGTCCACATCACCCGGAAAGTATTCCAATGCCTCATTTACAGCTGTCAATGACTTTTCCATGTCATTTTCCATTCCTACAATGGCGATGTAGTTAAAGAAATAATCTTTGTTGACAGCACCTCTTTCAATGGCCTTTTTATAAAACGTTTTAGCATCATCATACAACTCGCCTGAGTGAGCTGCGTAGGCAGCATTGATCACTGAGTTAGTGTCTGAAGGCTGGATAAAAGAAGCTTTGTCAAAATAATCTACAGCTTCCCGGAAATTACTTTCCTGATATTCATTCACTCCCAGGTTGTAATAGTAGCTGTAGTAATTATTGATCTGCTCCGATTTAGTCACCGGAAATGGAGAAGCAGAGGTTGTGTAGAAATATTCTTTTCCTTCATCACCCAGCTCATCCGCTTTTTCAAAAGACTTCAACGCTGTTTCCATTGGGTTGTTGGACAACATTTTGTATGCGTCATTAGATGTGGTATCCAACTGTACATACAACAATCCTCTGTAATACCACATTTTACCATCACCCATGGTTTTCTCGTGGGTGGTTGCAGCATCGAGAATTTCCTTGGCTTCAGCCAATTCGCCCTTATCCATAAGACTTTTGGCCTTATTGACTTTTGGCTTTTTCTGTGAGTAACCGGCAAAGCATACCAGCAATGCCAGAGTAAGTCCTAGTATCTTTTTCATTGTAAACCTAGATTCGCGCGTTTTAAAATTTTAAGTTAATTAACATTTTCTTCTTCCTCATCAATTTGACTTATTTTTTCAACTGCTGAAATTTCATCTTTATTGTTGAGTTTAATAAGCCTAACTCCCTGGGTTGCTCTTCCCATTACCCTGAGATCAACCACGTTCAATCGAATGGCAATACCCGACTTATTGATAATCATCAGATCATCACTGTCGACTACGTCTTTTATAGCCACCAATTGACCGGTCTTTTCCGTAACATTCAGGGTTTTTACACCCTTTCCACCTCTTTTGGTGATGCGATAATCTTCCAGATCAGATCGCTTGCCGTATCCTTTTTCAGATACCACCAAAAGGTTAGATGGTTCCTGATTAGAAACACAAACCATACCAACTACGAATTCCTTATCTTTTAGTGAAATACCTTTCACTCCGGCAGCCATCCTTCCCATTGGTCTTACATCTGATTCATGGAAGTGGATCGCTCTACCCGAATTGCTGGCAATCACTATGTGATTATCTCCATTGGTTAAACGAACAGATAATAATTTATTACCCTCGTGAATGGTGATTGCGTTGATACCATTTTGTCTTGGACGACTGTAGGCTTCAAGCGAAGTCTTCTTAATGGTACCATTTTGGGTACACATCACAAGGAAATTGTTATTGATATAGTCAGGATCGGAAAGCGTCTGCACATTGATGACGGCTCTTACTTTGTCATCCGCATCAATATTGATCAGGTTTTGTATGGCTCTTCCTTTAGAGGTTTTACTACCTTCAGGAATCTCCCAAACCTTTTTCCAGAATACCTTCCCATGCTCGGTAAATAGCAACAGGTAATTGTGGTTTGTAGCAATAAACAGATGCTCCGGGAAGTCATCATCTTTCGTGGCCACAGCACGGCTACCTACACCACCTCTGCCCTGCGATCTGTATTCTGCCAGTTGAGTCCTTTTGATATAGCCCTGATGCGAAATGGTGATCACCATCTCTTCATCCGGGATCATATCCTCGGCGGTAAATTCATCTGCCGCATGCTCAATGATTGATCTACGCTCATCACCGTAGCGATCTTTCAATTCGATAAGCTCATCTTTGATGATCTGCATCCGCAACTCTTCTTTGTCCAGAATATTCTGAAGATGCTCAATCAATTTCTTGATCTCTTCATATTCTTTCACAATTTTTTCGCGCTCCAGTCCTGTGAGACGCTGCAGACGCATGTCCAAAATAGCTTTGGCCTGGATCTCCGAAAGGTTGAATTTCTCCATCAAGCCGGTTTTGGCTATTTCAGGATCTCTCGAACTTCTGATCAGGGCAATTACCTCGTCCAGATTATCAAGTGCAATGAGATAACCCTCAAGAATGTGAGCTCGCTTCTCAGCTTCATCCAACTCATACTGCGTCCTGCGGATCACCACCTCATGGCGATGATCTACATAATGCCTGATGAGGTCTTTAAGATTAAGCGTAAGCGGCCTTCCCTTTACAAGCGCAACGTTGTTTACGCTGAATGAGGATTGAAGCTGCGTATACTTGAAAAGATTATTGAGAACTACATTGGGAATGGTGTCTTTCTTGAGTTCGTAGACGATCCTCATTCCTGACCTGTCTGACTCATCCCTGATATCAGAAATCCCTTCGATCTTCTTCTCATTGACCAGCTGGGCGGTCTTCTCAATCATATTGGCCTTATTAACCATGTAAGGGATCTCAGTGACAATAATTTGCTCCCTTCCTGACTTCAGGGCTTCAATCTCCGCTTTGGCTCTCATCACGATCCGTCCGCGTCCTGTTTCAAAGGCAGACCTAACACCCTGATAACCATAGATGATACCCCCCGTAGGGAAATCAGGTGCGGTTACGTGAGTGATTAGCTCGTCTATGGTGATGTCATTGTTGTCGATATAGGCCGAGATGCCATCTACCACTTCAGAAAGGTTGTGTGGTGCCATATTGGTGGCCATACCAACCGCGATTCCTGAAGCTCCATTTAAAAGCAGATTAGGTAGCTTACCTGGCAATACAGCTGGCTCTGATAACGAATCATCAAAGTTTGGCTGAAAATCAACCGTATTTTTGTTGATATCTGCCAGCATTTCTTCGGCGATCCTTCTTAATCTAGCCTCGGTATATCGCATGGCTGCAGGTGAATCGCCATCAACCGAACCAAAGTTTCCCTGTCCGTCGACCAATTCATACCTCAATGACCACGGCTGGGCCATCCTTACCATGGTATCATACACAGCAGAGTCACCATGAGGATGATACTTACCAAGTACTTCTCCGACAATCCTTGCTGATTTCTTGTAGGGCTTGTTGTAGTTGACCCCAAGCTCCAACATACCATAAAGTATGCGACGATGGACTGGTTTGAGTCCATCGCGGACATCCGGCAATGCCCTGGAAATGATTACAGACATCGAATAATCGATGTAAGCTCCCCTCATTTCCTCCTCTATGTTAATCGGGATGATTGTTTGACCGGCGGATTGCATTCCTGACTCTTCGTCAGGTAAGTTTTTATCGTCTCCGTCTGACATTGATATGGGTTAAAATATACCTTTAAAACAGCCCGCAATTTAAGCAAAAAATCTATGGATTATATGCTTAATAAGGGTCTAATTTACGCCTGTTTTTTAGCTTATACCGCCACAATCTTCTGTGATTCTGGCCAACCTTAGGATTTTGAACTTTCCATATGGGTTGACCCCGGAATTCTTTCAGCCTTCCCTCATCATCACTCAGCACATGCTTAAGCTGAATATGATCGCTTTTCATGGGTGATCGGGGGATTTCCGGGATGTTGATGCTTACTCCTACCTGGAAGAAAAAAGCATTGTTTGACAGCCGCATGGGACTATCTCCAGGGATATCTATTTTAAAACTTTTTATGTCATAGGAGGGTCTGAAAGTAATCCTGAAATACTCCGAAAGGTTTCGTTCTATGTTTACACCAATATTTGCAAAGAGTCCATTACTGACCATCGGAGACTCAAATCGCTTACCATAGTTGGTCACGCCCAGCCTTAGCTCGCCAACAAATGTGTAATCCCACCACTCGTAGAACTGATACCCGGCCATCCCCCAAAGCCGTGTGACGGGAACGGATTTATACCCAAAATCGTACGCCCGGATGGAATCCTTAAAAACATTAGGCTCCAATGGCTTTAAAGTTTGCTGCTCAAAGGTGAAGCCGCCACCAATTTTGATTTTGTCGAAATTGTAATGGATAGAGAGCGATATGGGTATGGAACCGGACTGCTTTTGAAATATTAAACCAAGGGAATCACCAAATAGCGTATTCCCAGCCATAATGGTGTCTGTTGTGGGATTTACCAGCCAGTTTGAATAACCTACGCTGTCAATTCCAAATTCGGGATCAACCCCAAGGATTATTTGTCTGCTGGAATCCTGATAAAAAGCGAAGTCACTGAGGTTGTTTCGATATTCGGTATGGCCATAACCTAAGCTCAGAGAAAATGAAAACTTGTTTAGAAATAAGCGAAGGGGGTTACGATAGATATCATACTTTTCGTAGACATCTTTTGATTGCGCTAAGACAGAGAAGGCTGCAGTTAGGCATAACAGTATTGTAAATGCATACCTCTTCAAGCGGTTTTCATAGTTTTTTGCTAAAATAGGCAAAATAATAGTTATTCATCCACCTTAAACAAATTACCCAGTGGTGTTTAAACGAAAAATTGTGCCAGGAATTTTAAAAGATCAGGTAGTCTTTTCAAATGATTTTACAAACATCTGATAGACTCTTAGCTTTTGCAAACCCAGTTTTTCTCCGATCTGCACCAATCTTACATACTCATTTTTGCCAATGTTGCGCCTTTTACGGATGATATCTTCGTCTGATTCCAGAAAGAAACTTGAGATAAACCGGATGAGGATATAGGGTGAATCAAGAATAGCAAATTTATAATCCTCGTATGAGACCTCTTTGGATTCATCAAAGTCCTGCACCTCCATGGAGCTCATATCAAATGATTTATGCATGGCTAACTTCAAAACTTCATAAAACCTGTCTGACCATTCATCATACTTTTTCATCAGAAATTTCATGGCGTAGACCACCGGGTCCTTCTTCATGAAATAACCTCCCATGGAAAGTTTCCGTGCCTTTTTATTAAGAGCCAACTCTTCAAAAAGGGTAAGCTTCCCATCAGCCAATGCAATTCCAACAGTTGGAGCCATCATTACCAGTGAAAAGAAATCATGATCAGAAATTTCCAGGTATGGGGCTTCTTTTTTGCAAAATTCCTTCTTCAGTGCTTTGGTTGCCTCATGAACTTCGGGAATTTCTATAATGGTATGGATCTCGTGTTCTGTAAACATGACGAATATTTAGGCTCAGTAAAATAAGCAACCTGACGAAAATAAAAAAGGATTGACGTAAATCAACCCTCTTTCTTATGCTCTTGAAGTATTGGTTTTATGAACCCTCTTCCACTGCTTCTTCGCCTTCAACAGGGGCTGTGGCGGCAGCCAGCAGCTCGTCGAAAATTGTCTGATATCGTGTATTTAGCTCTTCATCTTTTTTGAGTGCTTTACTCAAATCATTGTACAGGGATACAGTGATCTCCTCTTTGATCTTACCCACAAACACTTCTTTGAAATCGGCTTGTTGTTGCTCATTTTTTGCCTGGATGTTGTTAAATGCAGCTAGCTCGTCTTCTGTCGCTTCTACTTCTTCCAATTTGCCTGATCTGCTGGCTTTCAGTATTTCACTGAATTTTGCGGCTTCAATTGAATCATTTTCCTGTATCCAACTGTTGTAGGCATCCTGCATCCTGCCTTTTTCTCCTTCTACCCAAACCATTACAGTCGCATAACTAATCAATTCATCATCTGTAAATTCTGTTTTGTCTTCTTCCTGAGCCTGTAATGACCAAACCACCAGTGACATTAAACATATTAACCATGTTTTTTTCATCCTAATCCTTTTTAATTAAACATTAACTTATTTGTTGATAAGCAAAATCGCTTACCTCATTGCTTCCAAAGAGTGAAATGTATGGAAAACGGTTTCACCTTTTCGAACATCAAAAGTGAAGGATTGATTGTCTCTAGCCCCAACTTTATTGCTCGAAACCTGCAATATTACCTCATTAAGGCCTGTATCCAAAGGAACACGTGTATAAAAAATGTCATGTGGTAGTGTTTGCCAATTTCTGGTATCGGCTTTTTCCGTGACTGTATTGACAATACCAACCAAAAATGAAAGCCCATCACGGAACTCATCATTGCGCTTTTCCTGATCTGATTTTTCACTCCCGGAGCTTTGATCTCCCCTGATGGCCCGCTCAATAGATTTCTTGATAGCTACTCTCAAAAGACCCTGTGCAAATTCTTGTAGCATCCTTTCTTCCAATGTTTTGAATGCGATGGCATTAATGTCCTCAGCAAGCTCCAGGCCGTATTTTTGATTATTGTGCATGATGGCTGCCTGGTTAAAAACAACCCCACGTTCCACATATTTTGGGAAGGCCACCCTGAAGAATCGAAGATCGGTTAATTCACTTCTTTGATCATTATCAGCCACGGGAAAAGGGAAGTTAAACCCATACTCTTCATTGACAAAAGTCACCATACCTCCCTGTCCTTCCACTACCGTAAAGTTGATAGACCACTCGGCTTTGAAAGGTCCCAGTCCATTATGCCAAAAGAAAACCAATTCTTCTGAAGAGTTGGAATTTCTGTCATATTTAATCCCAAATTCCTGTTCATAAAAGTCCAGTTCTGTCAAAAAGCCATTTAAATAGGCAGTTCTAAGCAGATCTTGTTTTAGTTGATTGGGAACGGCAACACCAAACTGAGCAATGTAATCTTCCTTATAGATTTCAAGACTATTCCGATAGGCGATAAAAGCATTGTTGACATCGCCACTTGCCTCATAGATGATACCCATCAGATTATGAATGAAGGCATCCCGTTTGTATTTCTTATCCGAACGATATTTGTCCGAAAGGACCTGCAATCGGTTATTTAGTCTTCTGCATTCCACGAGTGCTGCCTCATAGTCGGAGAGCTTCAGGTAATTGATGGCTTTGTAATAGAGTAATAGCAGATGCTCATGGTCTTCGCCTCGGTAGGTAACTGTGTTAGGATTTACCAGGAATGAAGCTGCGACATTGGCGTAGTTCATTTGGTAATCCTCACCGAATAGAAAAGCCTTTTCAAACCACTGGTTACTTTCTTCATAATTACCCAATTGGGTATTGACCAGCCCCTGGTTGACAAAATACAGAAACCGGCTTTTGTCTTTAGCTTGCTTCTTATTGTTGTCGAGCAGTTTGCTGGCAGCTTCCAGGTCACCATTTGCATAGTGCTGGTTAAACTCATAATTGAGTTGATAATATGTAGCACAGGATATGGTTAATCCCAAAAACAGGATCAACCATATCCGGTTTACCCAATGACGGATCACGAATCGGTGGTATTAACTTAGTTTCGAATGAATTTCTTGATCTCTTTGTCACCAATCCAAACCTTTTCGTTAGTTTCAATATTAACCAACTCCAGGTTTACTTTATAGTTGATGACTTTTTCTTTGTTGTAGGAATCGGTAATGGCTGTAATTACCCCAAACATCATGAAGTCTGCACCTAGTTCCCTACCCCATTTGGCCTGAGTCTCCGGGGAAGCAAATTCACCTTGTTCAGCACGTTCCTCGCGGAGTTTTTCTCTGAACACCGCATTTTGTACCACTCTCACCATTCCGGAGTTGATAAACTCCCTTTCGATGTCCTTGATGAAAGTTTCCGATTCAATATGTTCGGCGGTTTTATTCTGGATCATACCCACAATGGTCACTGGCTTACGGCTATTGCCACGTACAAAATCCTGATGCCAGGGTCGGTTCAATACATCATTGATCATTTCTTCAGCGACCATTTTTGAATCGGTGTCGTTCCATCGACCACTCAAATCAATTTGCTGATCGGGACTTACCCGGGTAACTGTTCTTTTAGCACAAGCACCAAGAAATAACAAGGCGGCTAAGACGGGGATAGAAAATATTAATCTTTTCATTTTATCTTGAGTTCTGATTAAGTTTTTAAGTATTTGACTATCCTTTAGACGTAAATTCTACACTAAAGTTCTATGATAATTTTCAGATTCAAAAACCTTGCCGATAATGAGTTGGGGATGGCAAAATTGTTGCCATTTACATCCTGAATCCATGTGTAAGATAGTGTATTATCGGCCCCCAGAGCATTTAATACCTCGGCCCTGATCCATAATTTATTAAAAAATTGATTAAACCTCAGGTCAAAGCGTTTGGACAGCCCGAGGTCGGCCCTGTAGTATTCATCTCCCTGAAAAATGTTTCTCAATTCAGATACCTGCGGTGGGCCAAACGGATACCCTGAACCAAAGACAAGGTTTAAGTATACTTCAATGGTCGGATCAATAGGCATGTGGTCTTCAAAGTAGATAGCCAGGTTTAATCGCTGGTCAGTGGGTCTTCTCACGTATCCCAGTCCATCATTTTCCAGGTCTTCCTTTGTTTGAAGATAGCTGATGCTAAACCAGGATTGCGTGCCTTTGATAAATTCACCGTTTAATCTCAGGTCAACACCGGTCGCAAAAGCATTGGCAGTCTCAGAAAGAAACCGGATCCTGACATTGTCAATATCATAAGGGATCACATCATAGAGATACTTATAGTAGACATCCGATGAAAACACAAATGGTCTCCCCCACAATGTAAGTCCCTGGCGCATTCCAAGAATAAAGTGAATTGACTTTTGCGCCAGGCGCGTAGCATTGATCTCTCCCTGGTAGTTTCTCAATTCTCTATAAAATGGAGGCTGTTGATAAAAGCCCGTAGAAAATGAAAACGAGGTAGGTGTCTTCCACCGTGGAGTATATCGGTAGGTAATTCTGGGACTTATCAGCAGTTCTTCATTCAATGTCCAAAAGTTTGCCCTTGCGCCGGCAATCAAAGCACTGATTGAGTCTTTCCCATACCAGGTTCCCTGCAGATAACCTGTTAATTGCCAGGCATCAAGGTTTACCTCATTGAAAGCCGAATAGGTTAAACTGACATAGTCTGCTGAGTCAATGAAACTATACTCATTGAGCTCGTCTTCAATCTGTTGTAATGAAGCACCTGCTCCTCCTTCAAGCACCAAATGGGGACTGACAAGCACTTCCCATCGATTCTCTGATGTAAAAAGCCTGGCTGACAGCTGGTTTCTGCCGTAATCATAATTTGAGCCTATTCCCCTGACAACTACCCTTTCTTCCCTGCTCTGCTGATTCGAAACATCACTTAGCCGGTATGCACCTTCCACTTCAAACAACTCCTGCTCCCTGGTAATGAGTCCAGACATGATCAAATGACTTCTTAGTCGGTTGTTGAAGTTGTGAGAAAGCCTTAAGCCGGATTGAAATGTATCATAGTTGAGTAATTCCCGGCCAATAAATGCTGTTTCTAGTTGATAGTTCTGCTGCCACGTCCCAAACTCTGTCAACTGGGAGGTTGGTTCCGTGGAATACC
Source organism: Cyclobacteriaceae bacterium (assembly GCA_965228595.1). Lineage (GTDB taxonomy): Bacteria > Bacteroidota > Bacteroidia > Cytophagales > Cyclobacteriaceae > UBA7330. Next base: position 5,628,249 of record OZ245828.1, read on the forward strand.
GGTTCCTCCCGTAAGCTACCAACCAATTGAGCTTGGTCTTATTGATATACGAGGATTGTTTCGAGGTGAGGTCGAAAGTAAGCAAGCCCTGTACATCTGTGTAGGTTGGAAAATACTGGCCTTTTGTTTCCAGTGAGTTCAGCAAGTACCTGGAATCACGATGCCTCGCCCCAAAAAGATAGGATCCACTGCCAAATCTTCCTCCAGTGTAAGCGGTGCCTCCCAACAGCCCTGCAGAAACCGAACCTTCCAACTCAGTAGGTTCCTTGTATTGAATATTCAGGCTGCTGGAGAGTTTATCGCCATACTTTGGCTCCCAACCTCCCGGGTAAAAATCAATATCTTCAACCATGTCGGGATTGACAAAGCTTAAACCCTCCTGACGACCTGCATTGGCAAGAAAGGGTCTGTAGATAGGAATATCATTGACATAGACCAGGTTTTCATCGAAGTTTCCTCCCCGCACAGAATAGGCAGAAGAAAGCTCATTATTACTAGCTACACCTGGCAAGGTGATCAAAATCTTATTGAATTCACCGAAGGCAGATGGCAGGTTACGTACGGCTTCCGTATTTATTTCTGTTTTCGGTGTGATGTTCTCTTTTTCAGCCTTGTCGCGTACCTCAATGTCCTTGAGTGCAACAGTCCGATATTCCAGCTTTACATCCAAATATTCATCACCTGTAATGACTAATTGCAAATCATTAAACTGAATATGTCTGAATCTTAGTGAATCCCCTTTTGCGACTTTTATTCTAAATGATCCGTCTTTATTCGACACGGTACCATTTCCTCCTTGAAGAGTAAGGACGCTAACGCCTTCCACAGGTTTAGTTTCACCATCTGTTATCTTCCCTGAAACTGTCAACCGCTGAGCTCCAGAAAGTGTGTAGACGATGCAAAAGGAGACAAAAAGTAGCGAACGGATCGACATGCTAATTGTCAAACGTCTTTTAGCGAGGCTATTGTATGTAAAGGATCGTCTGAATTGAAAACAAAGCTGCCCGCTACAAGCATGTTAGCGCCTTTGTTTTGAAGTTCTTGATAATTTGCTGTAGTCACTCCCCCATCTATCTCGATGAGTATATCAGGATTTACCCTATCGGCCATCTCCCGGGCTTTTGCCACTTTGTTATATGTGTTTGGGATGAATTTCTGACCGCCGAACCCAGGATTTACCGACATGATCAGGACAAGATCTAACAGGTCATAAATATCAGCGAGGAAGTCAACAGGCGTGTGTGGATTCAGCGCTACACCAGCCTTGATACCCATGCCTTTTATGGCTTCGACAGTGCGATGGAGATGGTCACAAGCTTCGTAATGCACAGTAATGATTGCTGCTCCACTGTCTTTACAGTGTGATAAATACGCATCCGGATCAGTAATCATCAAATGGAAGTCAAGTGGCTTTTTTGCCTTCTTGGCGATGGCATTTGTCACGGGAAATCCAAATGAGATATTGGGTACGAACACACCATCCATGATATCGATATGAATGTAGTCAGCCTGACTCTGGTTTAACATTTCTATTTCCTCATTTATCCTTCCGAAATCAGCAGCCAATACGGACGGAGCTATCAGGCAGTCGTTCATAATCTAGTATTTGATAAGTTTTATGGTTTTGTTGTAGGTGGCAGAAGAGACTTTTAGCAAATAGATACCGTTGCAAACTGCAGGAAAATCTATCTCGTGCTTATCACTGGCACCTGAAATTTCAATGCGCTGGTTGACCAGAGCAGCACCTTTCAGATCGGTAACCACCAGATCAATAAAACGTTCATTCTGGACACCTTTTAGATCAATATTTAGTTTCCCTTCATGAAATGGATTGGGATAAACTTTAAGCTTGTTTTCAAAAATGTCTGAAACCGACAGGGTACTGTTGGTGACTGCCAGGCGATAATCAGGAATTCCATACCCCATTTCCACATCCGGACTCAGTGCCATGTTGCCTGAATATTTTATGGCATTGATCACCTCCTGGCTGGTCCAGTCCGGATTGGCTTGCCAGATGGCTGCTGCAAAGCCAGCAATCAAGGGAGAAGAAAAACTTGTGCCGCTTCCATAGGTTACCCTATCCGGATAGCCTGAGCCATCAAATACAGTAGCAGGTGATCCAAGGGCCATCACATCAGGCTTTATTCTGCCATCACTTGTAGGACCCAAAGAGCTGAAAGAGGCTCGTTCTCCCTGCGCATTTACGCTTCCTACGACCAATATACCCTCAGCATCACCCGGTGGGGTCACATACTTCCAGGATTTGTTGCCGGAATTACCACCACTCACTACCACAACCATCCCCTTTGCTGCCGCCTTTGTTGCGGCCCAGGTCACTATGGCTGTCTCTCCGTCCAGGTTTTCCTGAGTATAGTTCATGGTGGTGTCGTTGAATGTTGAATAACCCAGAGAAGCATTGATAATGTCAGCTCCGATGCTGTCGGCAAACTCTGCTCCAAGCAACCAGTTATACTCTTCAATGCGATATTCACTTTCTACGTCCTCTGTAACACACAGAATGAAACTTGCTTTGGGGGCGATCCCCTGTACTTCTTCTCCATAGTCCATCGCTATGGTAGACAATACACTCGTACCATGTGCACTGGCAGAAGATGAATATAGAAATGGATTTCCGGAATTGGTCACAAAATCTTTGTGGGCTATGAGTCTGTTTTCCGTATGAATGTGTTCAAACGGCTTATACTCATTCACACCGGGAAATCCGGCATCTAAAATAGCTATATACATCCCTTCTCCTTTATAGCCATCATTATGCATAGAATCTGCCCACAACATGGATAGCTGGAGTTCTGTGGTTGCAGATATGGCCTGGGGTGTTTTGAATGATCCAGGTATCTCAAAAGGTACCTTTTCATAGGACAGCCTCGCACCTTTTGCTATGTAATGTATGCTGTCTACAAAAGACAAATTTGAAATATCGGCTGTAAGCGCGGAATCCATCTGTACGAGCACTGCATTCATCCAACGGGACTGAAAAAATACTGAGGCTCCCAGGCTGGTAATCTGATCAATGTAACCTTCATTGACCGGCAGGTCATCCTCAGTGATCGGAATACCCTGTCTTTGCCTTCGCTCAATAGCTCGTGTACTCAGAAATGCTTCTGGACTCTCTATTGAGTATGCTGATGATGCTTTATCCGAAAGAAAGACCATGAACCTGTGCTCTTCAGCAAATGCTGAAAGATGAAGAAAAAGTAGCAACAACCAGATATATTTATTCCTCCCCATAAGCTGTTAATACCTGTTCAATAATAATTCCCGAATCCACTTCTTCTGATCCACAATTTGCAGTACAATAATTCAAAACAATATAATTCTTTTCAACCAATCCAATGCCTCTTGCATAAACTTCGTAGCGCTGGTCTCTGTTCACTAAATTCTGTGGAATGTCAGCGATCTGAACCTGGATCTTTTCGGCTCCTCCAAGGATCTCATCATAGATGGCAGTATTCGGTGTGACATACTTATATTCAGCGGAATTACTGGAATTAAAAGCATTGCCATCCCATATTTTATCAAGCACAACCGGAAAGGTCATTTTGATCAGTGGGATATTCTCTTCCACTACCACACCATTAAATTGATCTCTTCTGATGGTCCATATATCCGAAACCTCCCACGTTGACAATTCATCAGGGCGTGTTTCACGCTTCAGGATGTAGTAGTTAATATCATCTTCCTCCACCTTCTCCGTAACTGTGGTTTTTAACTCGTAACGAGTCGTATCTGGTCCTTGTGCATTAAAGGAGACTTCCATCACCGCATAGGTTTTGTAAGCGCCTATCTCTAACGGGAAATAGTCGTAACCAAAATCTGCTTCATCCTCTATGAACTGATCCTCACAGGAACTAACCAGAAAAAGCAGGACGAAAAATTTAAACCAGTTGCTCATTCTTTTGCTTAAAACTGGAATGGATCCAACCACCACCAATCACATCATCTCCCTCATAAAATACTGCGGCCTGGCCAGGTGCGATCGCTTTCACGCCTTTACCGAAGAATACTTTCATGGTATCGCCAACCTGTTCGATCACGGCTGGTGTACCACTGTCATTGTATCTCACTTTGGTGATCGTATCTCTTCTTTCACCTTCGACAGAGCCATATTTACTGATATTGAGTTGCTTCACATACATGCCATCCCTTGATAACTCGTCAAAAGTACCCAGTACTACCCTGTTTTTATCTTTCTGTATCTCAGTGACATACACAGGATAACCTAAAGCTATACCTAAGCCTTTCCGTTGACCGACGGTATAGAATGGGTATCCTTCATGCGTCCCAACAACTGTGCCATCTTCCAACACGAACTCTCCTCCTTTTACCTCATCTTCCAATCCTTCCACGCGTCGTTTTAGAAAACCGCGATAGTCATTATCAGGCACAAAACAGATCTCGTAGGATTCGGATTTTTTTACCAGCTCATGGAAACCTCTTTCGGTGGCCATTTCCCTGATCTCAGACTTTCTCAGATGTCCCAGGGGATATTGGGTTCGGCTCAGGCTTTCCTGAGAAATCCCCCACAGCGCATAAGACTGATCTTTGTTTTCATCTTTGCCTTTACTGATCACATAGCGACCGTTTTCTTCTCTGAGATTGGCATAATGACCTGTGGCAATGTACTCACAGCCCAGCTTATCTGCACGTCTTAGCAGTGAATCCCATTTGATGTGTGTGTTGCACAATACACAGGGATTGGGTGTGCGACCATCCAGATATTCATTGGTAAAGTGGTCAATCACATAATCACCAAACTCTTCTCTGATATCTACGATGTAATGGGGAAACCCAAGATCCACCGCGATGTTACGAGCGTCGTTGATGCTATCCAGGCTGCAGCAGCCTGTTTCTTTGCTGGACCCGCCGGAGGTGGCATAATCCCAGGTTTTCATAGTCATTCCGATGACCTCATAACCTTGCTCATGCAACATCACTGCCGCGACCGAGCTATCTATTCCGCCGCTCATGGCGACAAGTATTCTTCCGTGTTTACTCATGCGTCTCGCCAGGTTGAAAGCCTGGTTTACGTGTTAAATATGCTTATAAAAACAAAAAACGGAAATAGGTTCCGTTTTAAGATGCAAAAATAATGGAAATTGGTGGATTTGACTCCACAAATATCACTGAACTCACTGATCAATAGAACCTACTACCCTTTTCATAAATTGGTTAGTAGCTTCCTTTTCGGGTGTTCCTGATTTGATCATTTTCCGGACTTCCAGTGCACCATAGAAATTGGAAATCAGCTCCCCGATCATATCCAGCTCCTCATCCTTTAAGTTTTCGCTTTCCGTCAGATGTTCCAATACTTCAATAGTCTCAACCACAAAATCCTCATCGTTTTCTGAGATGAAGCTGTTGATATGTTTAATTAGTGGCAATCTCATCAACCAATGCTTTGAGTTGTTCTGCCTTATTTGTCTGCACCTGGTTGAGCAATTCACCACGGCTAAAACTTGCGAACGTAGGTAGATTGTCTACTTTGGCTAATTTTCTGGACTCCGGGTATTTCTCTGCATCCACAACCAGGAATTTGATGTCACCATGCTCACCAGCCATCCTTTTAAATTTAGGCTTCATGATCCTGCAGTTTCCGCACCACCCTGCCGAGTATTGCACAACGACTTTATCAGCGCCCGCTACTTTTTCTGCGAGGTTATCTTCTGCTAATTCTTCAAACATTTTGATCTTATTTTTAACTAGAAAGGTTCACCCTAACGGATGAACCTCTACACTAAATATGCTATAAATCTTAGTTATTGCTCAGGTAAGTCATCACGCCATCTCTGTTGGCTGACATGGCTTCTTTACCATCTTCCCAGTTGGCCGGACAAACTTCTCCCTTTTGCTGAATGTGCGTGTATGCATCGATCATTCGTAGGAAGTCATTGACATTTCTACCCAGAGGCATGTGGTTGATGCCTTCGTGGAATACCTCACCTTCTTCATCGATCAGGTACGTTGCCCGGTAGGTTACATAGTCACCTTCGATCAATTCAGAACCTGTTAATTCATCGTATTTCACAGATTTCACGTCAAGGATATCCAATAGGTTAGCCAGGTTACGGTTGCTATCCGCAAGGATATCATAGGTAACACCTTCAATTCCTCCGTTATCTTTGGATGTGTTTAACCAGGCAAAATGTACTTCCGGTGTATCACAAGAAGCACCGATAACGATTGTATTTCTTTTTTCAAATTCAGGTAACGCAGCCTGGAAAGCATGAAGCTCTGTGGGACATACGAAAGTGAAGTCCTTAGGGTACCAGAAAAGCAATACCTTCTTTTTGCTCTCTTTAGCCAGTTTTAGAATGTTGATCTGTTTTACATCGCCCATTTCGTCCATTGCGGGCACAGAAATATCTGGAAATTGTTTACCTGTAAATGCCATTTAATTTTGGTTTTTAGATTTCGCGCAAAAGTAGACTTCAGCGGGCTTTTAACCTAGTGAAAAAGTAAGCTCGGAATAAGATTTAGAAGATTTTAAATAAGCGTCCGTTAGAATAAAAATCCTTAAATTTTATATCAGATTTTCGAGAAAATGATAAGTGGGATTGGGGGATTGTCGGGCAAATAGGGAAACGCTTGTGGGTGGAGGGATTGTAGTCCAAATAACGGTAAATCCTTCATCGGCGATACAATCGTTGTCAAGTCTTCGTTTCTGCTTTGCTAAGTAGAGGACTATAGGGGGTATTCACTATTCACAATTATCTCACAAGTGAAAAACACTTGCGCGATAAGGGAAGAACTCCTCGGTCTGTTGAATGAACCTGCGGATTTCAACTTCAGTAAAATGGGTTTTCAGGTACTCAATGATCTGATCATAGCCTTTTTGAGCACGCCTGGTCCAGCGAATCTCTAAAGCCACTTCTGATATTTTTCCATGGCAGTCTTGTGATCAACTAATTCCCCTCTGTCAGCCTGTCTAAGCCCTTCCCGGATCTCTTCCCGTTCATCATCACCGATGGTATCCCACCAGTCTTCTTCCCTTTGTTTTTTCAAATTGATGAACTCATTGAGTGTCTTGGGATCATTGAGCCCAGCGATCCATTCAATCAGTCGTAGTTTTTCATTCTGGATATCCATTTTCATTATCCGTTTACTTTAATCAAAGTTAATGATTTGTGATTATTGTTTGTCTGAAATGTATTCTGATTCAATATAGTTTGCCAGTTCCAGCAACAATGTCAATTCATCTAGACGTAGTTTGCAACTACGCCTGCATATCAAAGCTATTTCCAATAGCATATAGATGCAATTTTGATATAATCACCCCATTGTTTGCTAAGAAACCATAAAATAGTTAAGCGTAGCTTACAACCCACGCTTAGAGGGGGGTGTCAATTTCTTTATCTTTCTATTTCAATGGCATGGTATTGAAACGGCTTCATATTGAAGTCAAACAACAAAAAAAAGCTAGTTTGATGATTCCTTATTTCATCCCAAGACTCTCCTTCTAAATAGTATGTCACTTCAGCTGCAAGGAAACCATCTCTCATTCTATCAAAACAAATTATTGCACAAGGATCATCCGTATCTATGAATAAATCTCTTATTTCTGGAGATACTTCGGTGTAACTTATCCTATCCTTCTCCTTTATAACCTTTTTATCAACCTTAGATAGAATATCGTTTGCTGTACTAAGATCTATTTTCCTTCCACTTGCTACCTTATGATTAAAATAATAGAGCGGTAAATAATTGTATTTTTCAAAAAAATCAAGGCTTATTTCACTTCCATTAGAACAAAAGTTCCTTAGAAGGACGGTATCAGAGCATATTGCTGATATTGCGGTCTCATATTCATTATCAGGTACCTGGGATTTTGTATCTACACATACTAAGCTGAATATGATTAGGATTATAAAACATCTCATTTTCAAGGGTATTTTTTCTTAATTTCTGGATTTACCAACTTCAACATTATACCACTCCTGCATATTGTTGGGTAAAGCAACTGAGATTGATGAGCGTAGGGGGTTTGCTCACATAAATATACACATATCCGGCCTGATTGATGATCAGGTCTTGTGCGGAAAGTGTCCACTCCAGGTTGGGATACCGGGTATTAAACAGACCACCTCAGATATTTTTTATTTCTTTGCAGCAAACTATCACAATGGCTTTAAAAACATTTGTCAAGATCAATCAGGTATCCAGCCTCAGTGATGCCAGATACTGTGCCGGAATGGGTGTGGATGTACTGGGGTTTTCATTGGTAGAAGGCACACCTTCCTATGTAGACCCCCAGCAATTCAAAGAAATAACCCAATGGGTTTCCGGGCCTCAATTTGCCGGTGAATTTGGATCGGCAAGCGTCGATCAGATCAAACTGGCCACCGTAGATTATGCGCTTGATTTCATAGAAACTTCGGTACCCGATCATCTTGAGGTCCTGACCGACCTTGATATTCCCATTATTCTAAAATTTGCACTGAACTCATCGGCTGACTTTGGCAAACTCGATGAGCTATTTTCATTTACTGATGATCTCCTGCAATATCTACACCTTGAAATAAGCACACCGCTGTTGAAAGAACATACTTCTTCACTGTCACAGTTGAATAAACCAATGATCCTGAACGTCGATCAGCCAACAACCAACCTTGATCTAATTAGCCAATTTGGTATTTCCCTCACTGCCCAACAGGAAGCACAAACAGGTCTCCAGGATTATGGAGAGATTATGGATGTATTGGAAGCGTTAGAAATCGATGATTAAGATGGTGGATTGATTTCATTCAGGGTAACCTTAAAAATTAAAGGCGTGTTGGGAGGTATTGAATTCGAACCAGTTCTCCCATAACAATAATAAGAGGGAGCGTAAAATTCTATGGTACCCCCTACTTTTAACTCTGGTATCATAATCTGCCAGGCTGGTATTAAGGTATTCAGCGTAAAAGTTCGTGTTCCTGAATCAAACTCTTCTTCTGACAAGAACCTTCCCTGATAGGTGATATTAATTTGATCAGTTAGCTCAGGGCTTTCGCCTGTGCCTTCCTCAATCATTACGTACCTGATCAAAAAATTCTCGAGGGTATCGACTTCAATAAGATTGGTTTCCAGATAGGCATCTATTAGCGCTAATTCATTTTCAAACTGTTCAACCGGATCAAAATCAGATTCCGGAGTATCAAGATTACAAGCGGTAAATAAAGATATTCCCATAAGTAATATTAAAAATAACGGGCCTCTTATTGTTTTTAAATCATTCATGTTTATAGGTTTAATTGCCTGACAACCAACTTTCAAATTTAGTTGTAATTTTCAAATTTAAATTTCAAATACTTGATCTTTGATCCTTTTGCTTTCCAGATTCTTTCATACTTGGTTTCTATTCCAAAATGCTCCTCCTTCAGGGGTGAATTCTCAAGGTCAGCCGTATAATCCAGAGCCTTATACTTAATTTTTTCATTGTGCAGCAACTCCAGGGTATACTCAAAAAAACCGGTGTTGTCCGTCTTTAGTTTCACAGTGCCATCTTCACAAAGAATCTTTCTATAGATCTCCATGAACCTTGGAAAAGTCAATCGGCGCTTTTCCTCTCTCTCTTTGGGTCTGGGATCCGGAAATGTGATCCAGATTTCGGTCACCTCATTTTCTTCGAAGAAATTCTCCAATTGATGCACGGAAGTTCGAAGAAATCCTACATTGTCCAGGTTATGCTCCAACGCATAAGTGCTGCCCACAAAGATCCTGTCGCCCTTTACATCCACACCGATATAATTCTTGTCAGGATCCTGCTCAGCCAATCCAACCGTATACTCTCCATTTCCACATCCTAGTTCAACGATTATGGGTTGCTCTTTCTCAAAATATATTTTATTCCATTGGCCCTTTATCTGACCAAATAAAGGTTTACCGGGTTCTATAATGTTCTTCCTAAGCTTATTCGCCTCGAACCGTATCAGCTTTTGTCTCACAAATTATCAATTTCGGCAACCACAAAGGTACTGCCACAAATCACAATGGTATCTTCTTTTCCGGCGAATTTCAAAGCCTCTTTTATTGCGCGGTTTACATTTTGGAAGGACGGACCCATGATACCATACTCTTCTGCAATAGCTTTCAACTCATCAGCCGGAAGTGAGCGCGGCACACTGGAAGAAGTCCAATAATAGGATGCATCAGGAGGCAAAATAGGCAAAATACCAGAAAGGTCTTTGTCTTTCACCACTCCAAATACAATGTGTAGTTTGCCGACCACCTCCCGTTTCAGTTGCTCAAAAAGCGCTGTTAACCCCGGTTGGTTGTGACTGATGTCTGCAAGGACCAAGGGCAATTCTCCAATGATCTGCAACCGCCCCTTTAAGCCGGTTGATGATCTAATTTGACTAAACCCACTTTCAATGGTTCGCCTGTCAATATGCCAATCCTTCTTCTCTAACAATTCCAGTGTTTTAAGCACGCCCGGAATGTTGTAGCTGAAATAGGTAGACGTAATATCCGTTTTCAGATTTTCAAACAATAACTCACCTTGCTTATAGATGCTGTAAGTATTGCATTGTAGGTTTCTCTCAACCGGTATTACCTGATAATCATCACAAAAGAAGATATCCGTTTTTCTGGATCGTGCCACCTCTTCAAATACATACCTGATATCCTGCTGGTTGTTGCCGATGACCACAGGTGAATGGGCTTTGATGATCCCTGCTTTCTCTGCAGCAATTTTATCAAGCGTGTCTCCCAATAAATCCATGTGATCATAACCAATCATGGTAATCAGTGACACCAGTGGATGTATCACGTTCGTACTGTCCAGCCTACCTCCCAGACCGGTTTCTATTACAGCTACATCAACCTGCTCCTGCCTGAAATACTCAAACGCCATGACAACCGTTACTTCAAAAAAGGAGGGTTTTACCTGGTCAATCAGCAGTTGATTACGGGTCACAAAATCGGCAACAAACTGTTCCGAGACCTCAATTCCGTTTATCCTAATCCTTTCCGTGAAAGATTTGAGATGTGGTGAGGTATAAAGCCCTGTTTTGTGTCCTGCAGCCATCAATACCGATGTCAAAGCATGAGCAGAGGTGCCTTTACCATTGGTCCCGGCAATGTGGATAGATCTAAACTCCCGATGAGGATTTCCCAGTGCATCAAGAAGCTGTAAGGTATTACCGAGGTCCTTTTTGATCGCTGCCTTTCCAACCCGTTGAAACATAGGCAGTCGTTCCAGCAGGTAGTTCAAAGACTCCTGATAATTCATCTATTTGGTTTGGATAAGGAAGGTTATCGTGCCTGTGGATGTGGGAGCAGGCTTATATTCACTGGTCTTGCTGAATGACAATCGTTCTACAGATTGTCTGTACAGTCTCTCAATAGCAGGTGTCACAGTACTGGATTGTAGTTCAATATCAATGATATAGCCTTCATCATCAATTTTTATTTTGTAAACGATCCTGCCAGTCTCATCAGATTTGTCATTTGGATTGGGTTTAGCATCCCAGACCCAACCAGCCATTTGTAAGCTGGCCCCATTTGCACCCCCTCCCTGGCTTCCATACAAGGCTCTATCATCCAGTTTACCTTCTTTTTTACCCTCGTCACCTGGTTCATTGGTATTTCCCTGGGAAGGTGATGGCGTTTCACTTTTGGTTTGTGTATTGGCTGGCTTTGGTTCTTCTTTCTTAATTTCTTTCGTTGGCTCCGCTGTCTTAACGGGCTCAGGTTTTGGTTTTGGCTCTTCCACCTTCTTCTCGACTACATCGGGACTGGGCGTTTCGGTAACAGGCTCCTCCGGAATTTCTGATTCTTCAATGACTTCTTCAGTAGCTGTCTCTTCTACTACTTCTGGTTCCTCAGTGGGCTCCTCCTGTGTTTCAGACTCCTCGGTTACTTCCTGAGGCTCAGGGGTTGCTGGTGCCACCTCACCCTGACCCGACTGATCTAATCCAAAACTCAGCTCAATGCCATAAGAAGGAATGGGTGGAAAAGGCTCTTTCCAGGCAATCAGGAAATAAAACAATAACAACATAACTACCTGGGTCAAGATGGCCGTCCAAAAACCTATGCGTCGATATTTTTTTTCCTTTTCCAAAATTAATTGGGTTTGGTGGCAATGGAAACCCGCGCTTCCAAAGCTGTAGCAATACTGGCTACCTGTACCAGGTTATCCACAGGCACTTTCTTATCGCAATGGAGTACCACGACACCCTCCTTGCCAGAAAAAGCATTTCGCAACACTCCTTCCAATTGCCCCAGGGTAACTTTTTTCTGATCTACATAATACTGAAGATCATCTGTTATGGTTACACTCACCTTTTGGATCACAATCTCAGAACTCTTGCTTGAAGGAAGATTGACCGGCAATCCCGAAGGTGTGATAAAAGAAGCTGTCAGCATAAAAAATATGAGCAACAGGAAAATCACATCTGTCATCGACGACATGCTAAAAGCTGCTTCAATCTTATGCTTTGATCTTAAGTTCATTTTCTTTGGGGTTCCTGTAATAAATCAACGAAATCTATCGCAGTTGTTTCCATTCTGTGGACTAATTTTTGCACCCTACTCACCAGGTAGTTATATCCCAGATAAGCCAAAATCCCGACGAACAGGCCAGCAGCCGTAGTCACCATGGCTTCATATATACCACTGGAAAGCAATTTCGGACTCACCGCCCCTTCTTCCTGAGCGATTGAGATAAACGCCTGGATCATACCTGTCACGGTACCAAGGAACCCCATCATTGGGGCAGCTCCGGAGATGGTAGCGAGCATACTGAGATTTTTCTCCAGTCTGTACACTTCCACCTTCCCGATATTTTCAATACTTACTTCAATGTTCTTCAATGGTTGTCCGATCCTGCTAATACCTTTTTCAATCATTCTTCCCACAGGGGTATCTGTCTGAAGACAAATAGCTCTTGCGCCCTGTACATCTCCTTCCAGCACCCTATCGCGGATATTTTCACGGAAATTATCCGGTGTTTGGGATGAATTTCGGATCAGCAAAATTCGTTCAACAAAAATGTAGATTGCTCCAGCCCATAATATCAGGATTGGAATCATCATGTACCCTCCCTGCAACATGAGCTCCAGGAAAGAAATGGTTTCGAGACCCTCTGAAGGTTCCATTTAAAAAAAGTTAAGTGAAAACGATAAAACAATACCAAACAATCTCTGCATTCAACGCAGAAATATACGGCAGATTGCAAAGATTGTTTGCTTAATATCGAAGTGGCCAGGCTTCCCTGCCAAATTGCTCTCCATAAGATGGTGCCTGAGCTTCAGCTTCAGCGAATGAATTAAATTCTGCTACGGCCACACGATAAAACCTATAATCTCTAAAAGGTGGTATTATCTGTGGGCTATGGCCATTTTCAGCCAATGCTTTCGCATAATCCATTGCCAAATCTCCATCAAAGAAGCTACCTATGACCACGTAAGACTTGCCAGTCCTTTGCTCGAGGGTAGTAATTTCTCCTGGCGTCAATTGAGTGGGTTGGCTAACCAACGGCTCTGGCTCTACAGGCTGAAATGCCGTGGTATCTACAACTGGCTCTTCTGCAGCCGGTTCTTCCGGAGGAGGTGTGATTTCTTCCTTATCTCCAAATCCCATGAGGTCTTCCCCATCCATAAAAACTACAAATACAATTGCAATCGAAGCAAAAAGCAATGTGCCTATTATCACGATCTTTGTAAAGTTGGACTTGGCCTTTTTAGATGAATCATCATCATAATATGCGGCATAGGATTCTGCAGATTGCGATTCCTTGTAGGAATCAGCTACACCAAATTGAGACTCCGTAGTGATATCACCGTAGCTTTCCGGTGAAGATGTCTCATCACTATCAAAGACAGAACCCGCTGCACTGTCATCTTTAAATTCATCAAAAGATTCTTCTTCATAGAAAGTCTCCTCGCTATCAGTAGAAGTGCTTTTTTCACCAAAAGGCTCGGGTGTTGGTTCTTCAGGCTTGGGCGTTTCTGCAGGTTTTTCTTCCTCTTCATCTGAGGAGGAATCACTATCGTCATCTAGTTCTTCGTAATGAAGCTCAGGTAACCCAAAGTCTTCATCATCCTCAAACTTTTCTTCGTCCTTATCTTTATCAGCCATGCAAAAGTCGGTTAGTTAGTAAATTACAAAGGTGGCTATACGAATTCGGGTTCAAGATAACAAAAACTTGATTATTCCAAAACAACACGCTAAACTTTAGAATCCCCATCTAAAACATGTAAACACCGCCTAGCTTAAATGAAAACCCTCTTACCGGGTAGTTTAAATAGCGTTCATAGTTGCCACCCACCATGTTTCTTGTTTGACCAAAAATCGAAATCTGATCATTTATCGCATAATCAACACTCAATCCCAGATCAACTATTGAAGACAGGTTAATAACTGATTCATCTGTGGGGGAAGGCGCCTTGATACCACTGAGGAACAACATATTTAAATTGATTCTAAAGTCATCCTGGACCATGTATCTGACCAGAACATCCATTTTTGATGATGGTTTATACCATGGCTCTTCCAGTTTATTTAAAGAATACCCATAGTACTCCATGGAATAATTGACAGAAAATTTATTACTCAGAAAATATGCTGCGTCTATTCCAAGGGTAGTTCTTACCAGACTTCCTGAATCATATACTACCATAAACCTGGACGAATCAGCAGGATTATGCATAAAAAAAGGAAGATTTTCTATGAGACTATAACCCAATGAACCCTGCAGTACCAGCTGATTGAGTATTCTGGATTTAAAACCTCCCTCCAGATCTACCTTATTGCTTTGATTGAGCAACATCAAATCATCTTCCAGGTACCTGTTTTCATTAGACAGGGAGTATAAGCCCACCATTCCCAGCCCCCCACCTGCTTTTCCATACAGCGCCAGATCAGGAGATAGATTCAATTGAAAATCAATATCCGGGAAGAAAAATAAAGAGCTGCTTTCAGAGGTGGTATCATTAGCAGTCGCTATTGTAAATCCAGCACCAAAACTGCCCTTATCAAATGCGTAGATAGCTTTGGGATTAAAGCTTATGTAGTTCCTGCGTTGAAGAAAGGAGCTTTCATATCTTGTGGTAGCTAGTTTAAGATCTGCACCAATGTTTAAATTCTCTATCACCTCGTATGAGGCCATCCCCTCTACAAACAATTCGGACTCAACGGCTATCTTATTGTCTCCGGTGATCTTATTTACCGTATTTCTGTAATGTGGTCTGAGGGAATAGTCCAACTTGCTTTCCATCCCCTGCCTAAATACCACGCCCAGTGCAATATTTTGCAGTGCAACCTTCTCATCAATGATCAATGGATTGGCGAAATCAAAGGTGGTGTCTCTTCCATAGAAATAATAGCTCGACCTCGAATAATTGATATAGGGATCTACATTAAAGTCTCCATGCAAGTGACCTTTGAGTTTGATCTGAGTATCAGAAAAAGCACTTTGTTTATCCCTGACAGGGCCTTTCCCAAAGCTTTCATGAAACACAAAAGCATTGAAGAAATGTTCTTCGAGCCTCATCGTATAATTTTCCTCTACCAATGGAGACTGGTAGTTTCCATATCCCAACTTGAGGTAATTGTCGTTCTGTTGGATCTCACCTTTGGGTTTATACTGTTTTGAACCTAACCCCGGACTGTATTCTGTAGATTGAATATCAATGGTTGAAAACGAGTATTCTACCGGAGCTGGCTGATACTGGTTGATACTGATCTCAGTAGGCTTGTATAGCCTGTTTGCCTTGGGCAAAGTAAGGGGCTTATCCTTCTCAATGATTACCTGAGTATCCTCAATCTCTCCCTGATCTTGTGCTGTAGCAGACAAGACCCAGGCAACTGATAAAATGAATATGAATGATCGTAAACGTATATTAACCATTTTTTACAGTATCACTTTCAATTACTTTGCTTCGTTCCACTTCCAATTGCTCGAGCTTTTTCTTTGCTTCCTCCACGATGGACTTGATCGGAGATTTCTCTATAATAGAGTTTAATGTAGCCTGAGCCTGAAATAGCTCATTCATTTTCATATAATTATCAGCAATCAGAATGAAGGACTTTCCGATCCAATAATCGTAAGATGCATATTCTTCATTCAAGCCAAACAAAGTTTCAACTGATGATTTATAATTGCCGCGCAAATACTGGATGTAAGCCTGATTATATTTGGCTTCGGCAGCTGTTTCACTTTTGTTTTCACTCATCACCTGTTGGAAGCTGGTCATGGCATTATCATATTGCTTATTGGTGAGGTACACTTTACCCTGGATCAACTGAGCCTGAGCCTCAGCTCCTACCGGTTTCCATTCGCTGTCAATGATTTTTCGTGAGTAATGAATGGCACTGTCACTGTTAGCCAGGTGGAAATGACTGATCATCTTGCCCTCATCGGCTAAATATTGATCCTTTCTATTAAGTCCAAAAGCTGCCAATTGATTGTAGTTGTAAATCGCTTGCTGGTATTCTTTCAATCGTATCAAAGCTCTGCCCCGCTTATCAAGGACCCGGCTCAGGTAATTGGAAGTGGTATTTTTGATGATTTGAGTAAAAACCTCAACTGCTTTTACCCAATCTTCCATCCTATAATAGGAATCACCCAAAAAATAGGATACATCCTCCAAAAAGCTACTCTTTGGATACTTCTCTTTAAATGCTTTAAGCGCTTCCACAGCATTGGCGTACTCCTGATTGTAATAATAAGTCTTTGCAGATTCGAATGAAATAACTTCCAACGATCCGTCATCCGGATTTGCCTGCTGATAAGCATTCATGTACCGTTCAAAAGCAGGAATATTCAGCCCCTTCTTCCTCAATTCCTGAAGGCCAAGCAGTGCATCATTGGCTGCTGGATGTGTAATGTTATTCTCCAGAATGGCTCGATAATCATTGGCTGCATATTCCAGTTGATTCAAATTGAAATAGCATAGGGCTCGCTTACTCCTTACGTAGGGCATCAGGCCACTGGTGGACATGTCTCGTTCAAAGCGGTCGAAGTAGGTAATCGCATTCTTATACTGGCTGGCTTCCAGATATGAAATCCCCATTTGAAACAACGCATTGTCTTTGTACGTGGAAGGAAATTCTGAATTTACTACCACTTCAAAGCTGTTAATGGCCTTTTGAGGTTGATTATTAAGCTGATAGGTCAACCCTAACTGAAAATAAATATAGTCTTTAGGTACAGAGGGCTCTCTGGTCAGGAATTCATATTGTTGAATGGCCTGAGAGTAGTTCTTCAAGACATAATGACAATCAGCCAGCCGCATCATACCATCCTGGTAAAAATCATGGTACTTCCCTGACCTGTTGGTAAAACTGCTGAAATAATCTCTTGCCCGCCCGAATTCTTTCAGATTGTAATAAATATATGCCAGACCGTAATCTGAATTGATGTTCCAAATATCAGACCTGGCAGATACGCGCTTACATTGCTCAAAAGCAATGATGGCCTGGGGATAATTCTCAACGAGTGAATAACATTCTCCCAACAGATAGTGCGCCTTACCATTGATCTCTTTGTCAATAGGTGCTGAAACAGTTTTTTTGAAATAGGTGATGGCTTCACTAAACCTTGAGTCATTAAAAACCAATTGCCCTTTGTGGAAGGTAGCATTCTGATAGGCTTTATTCAGGTCGTAGCCACGGTTCAGCACCGATTCAAGGTAAGCGATGGCCTGATCATAATTTGAGGTTTTGAGAAACGCATTGGCTAACAGCTGATTGGCTTCATTTTTAAACTTATTGTTTGGATATTGTTTTAAGAACTGCTGCAGCGATCTGATGGATTCAGAAAATTGTGCCTGTTGAAAGTTGATCTTGCCCACCAGAAAGGCACTTTCCAGCTTTATTTCCTCATTAGAACCACTCAAGGCCTTTTCGAAGGACCTAATAGCAAATTCCGGATTGTTGTTACGCAGGTACAACTGCCCCAGATAATATGAGCTTATTTGGCTCATAGGACCCGAACCCAACCCGGCTTTTTGGAAGTAGGTGATGGCTTGTTGATCGTCTTTGATCATGTAATATGAAAATGCCAGCTTATAGTACCCTTCTTCGTTCATCTTATTGTTGGCCTGATCCAGGTGCAACTGAAGGTATCTTACTGACTGTTGATATTTTTTCAGCTCAAAGAAAAGCTCACCCAATAGTCTGTTGAACAACCGCTGGGTATCCTTGTCTGCAGATCCATAATTTTCATTGGTAAAGCTGACCAGTTTTTGCTCGTCCTTCCTTTTGAAATAGATATTGGCTATCAATTGGGCAGCAGGTTGTTTGAATTCGTTGTTGTCCCCTACTTTAAGCAGGTAATTCAAGGCTTCCGGAAATTCATTTTCCTGAAAATGTATGTAACCCAAATAATAGGATGCCGGTAATTCATACTGCTTTCCCGAAGCTATGGAGTTTCTAAAACTGGTTGCTGCTTTGTCATGCTCTTTATTTTGGAACTGGCAATATCCAAGCCTGAAAAACATCTCACTTTTCTCCACATTACTAAGTGAGGAAATATCAGTAGTTTCATAAGATTTGCGTGCCTTTTTTAAATCCCCTTTGGTGAAATAGAAATTCCCCAGGTAGAAATATGCGCTGGACGCAAGTGGATGATTTTGATTGCTCTGCACAAAGCTTTCGAGCTCACGTTCTCCCCGAATGTCTCCCGATTTAAGCAAACACATTGCCCGATAATAGGTGGCCTCGTTCTTCAGAGCACCATTCTGATCAAGGTAAGACTCCAGCTTTTCCAGCGCGACAATGTAATTATTGGACTGATAAAGTGAAAGTGCATCCTCATACAGAGACTCACCAGTCTCCTGATAAATGGTTTGCTGACTAAAAACGAATAAAGAGCAAAAACACAGAACAGCTGTCAACAAATTACGCATACCTTGGGTTACCAGTTTAGCCATAAACGTTGCAAAGGTAATAGTTGGTATCAATGTATCAGTTTATATACCAATTCTTGTAAAATATCTCCCTCGGACATGGTAGCGTAACCGATTCCTTTTGACTGCAAATCAGCATCATGGATACATTGTATGTTTCTGGTTACCAGGTGTTCGGGAAAGTTAGACTTTGCTTGTAAGTATTCCGCAGCAAAATACGGATGAACACCAATTAACCGGGAAACCTCATTCTTGTCATTGGCTCCATTGTGATGCAAAATAAGGATTTTGGTAAAAAAAGAATAAAGGCTACCCAATGTCATCACCAGTGGGTTTGCTGAAGAATTGGCTGCCAGGTATTTTACAATCTTGAAGGCCTTGGTCGTATTTTTCAATGCGATAGCTGTCTGCAACTCAAACGTATTGTAATCTTTGCTAATCCCAACGAATTTTTGAATGGTCTGTTCATTGACCTCCTCCCCGGGTTTGGTGTTGAGTTTGAGTTTATCCACTTCATTTGCAAGCCGCTGTAAATTATTGCCAATATTTTCGGCCATGATCATGGCGGCTTTGGCACTAAGGTTTACCCCCATCACTTTGGTATAGGACCTTAGCCAATCAGGCACCTGATTGTCATAAAGCCTTTTGGAAAGCATTACTTCTCCCCCTTTTTCAATAGCCTTGGCTATTTTGGTCCGCTTATCCAGCGTTTTATACTTGTAGCTAAAGGCTAAAACTGTTGTTGGCGTGGGGTTTTGGAGGTAATGGATCAGGAGGTTCGTTTGATCTTCACTTCTCCAGCTTCTCATCTCTTGAGCCTCTTTCACAATCACTACCTGCCGCTCCCCCATCATCGGGTACTTTCTGGCGATATTCAGGATATCCGTAATGGTTGTTTCCTTTCCATAAAGCACATACTGATTAAAGCTCTTTTGGGTATCATCCAGCGCATTCAGCTCAATATTTTCTATGATGTTGTCAATAAAGAAGGGTTCATCACCATGTAAAAAGTATACCATGGCAAACTTTCCCTGTTGTTGGGCTTTGATGATCTCATTATACTCAGCCATGAGGCAATAATAAAGGTTAAATCATATTTAAGAAGAACAGTCTACCTGAATTCTTTTAGGTAACTCCCGGTTGGAAACTTTTCCAGGTATGTATCTTTTATCCTTTTTGCAACACTTTCTCTTTTAGAATGCTCAGAAAACTGATAAAGCAGCCAATAATGCTCTTCAATTTCCCTATCAAAGTTTGTGGATTTATTAAGAAACTGGTACCCAATTTCTATCAATTCTTCCTGGGTAAGGTTGTATAGAAACTCATTGATCTGCCGTAAGTCATCCGTATAATCTATCGTATATCTCCCTACGTACATTGAAAAATTGTTGGTGGGGATGTTAGCATATTTAGCCTGGTAAAGTCCAATGAAAACTTTACAGATCGTGGAAACAAGAAACCCATCGTTGTGAACTTGTGAAGAGTTCTGGGATAAGAGAAAGAGAGATAAGTACAAACAAGCATCATACTTTTTAGCAGAGAACGCGCCATCAATCGCATACTTCAACGGAAGACTATGCTCAATCGAATGGAGATTCAATGGCTCAATAATATTTACCCCTGTCGCATCACGAATCCTCTGCATTCGAATCCCCATATCAGGATGAGTACTAATAGAGTCGGTGTCAAAAACAAAAAGCATATCTGGCTTTCTGGAATATATATTCAGGCCTTTATCCAGCCAAAAAGATTTCAATGGGTAGCTTTCCCGGAAAAGTTGATTGAGCAGATACGCTACCGGATAATCGCTATTCAGGTATTTATAACCTGTAGCGCTTAATATTGGCAGGGCTTCTTTTATATCATAACCAGCTTTTGACATCAATTCCAAACCCAGGGTATCTGAAACAAGCTCATTGGTTCTTGACAACCTAAATAAGTCGTAAGACCTGGACTGCATGGCCTCTAACCCCTCCAGTGTACCCATCCCATTTAAGATCCTGGAAAACTCATTGATTATCGTTTTCTCAAGGTCCAACTCGTAAATCTCATATATGGCGTTTGCCACGTGATGTTTTACATGATGGGCCAACTCATGGGCCACAATGAAGGCCAGTTGATCTTCACTCTGAACAAGCACCAAAAGACCTATAGAAAACTCAAATACCTCGTTGATATAAGTCAGGGCCTGTGCATGCGGATCATGACTTATCAGAAACAAGGGATTATCCACTTTTAATTGATTGGCCTCAATGATCCTGTATGCTACCTCATTGACCAGTGCCAAAAGGGAGTCTGATCTGAAGTAGTGCTCCTCCTTTATCCTCTCCAGCTGGTATTTTTGTGTCTCTAAAAGATGGGAGTAATAAATAGACCGGGTTCCAACAGTAAGCTTTTGTATCTCAGCCTTTGTATTGTCTTTTACCCTTTGAATCAAACCTTTACTTGACTTTCCATATCGCGGAAGTGTATGAAGATTTTCCTGGGCTATAGCACCCGACAGTAAAAAACAGCAAAGCAATGGTACGCATGCTATCCTCTGAAATTGGATCAGTCGAAAGATTGGTGGTGATATAAGACTCAAAACAGAAAAGGACCCTATTTTTGCTCTCCAAAATTACAAAACAATATACCACTATATGAAAAATTTTGTCTCCGAATTGAAATGGAGAGGCATGATCCATGACATCATGCCCGGTGCAGAAGAACAGTTGAATAAGGAGATGACTGCCGCCTATATCGGTTTCGACCCTACAGCGGATTCATTACATATTGGCAACCTGGTGCAGATCATGATACTGGTTCACCTCCAGGCTTGCGGACATAAGCCCATTGCCCTTGTTGGAGGAGCTACGGGTATGGTTGGAGATCCTTCTGGTAAATCTGCAGAAAGAAACCTACTTGATGAACAGACCCTCAATCACAATTTAGGAAAAGTGAAAGCCCAATTGGAAAAGTTCCTGAGCTTTGAAGGGGAAAATGCTGCTGAGATCGTAAACAACTATGATTGGTTTAAGGAATTTAACTTCCTCGAATTTATCAGGGATGTGGGTAAGCATATATCGGTAAACTACATGATGAGCAAGGATTCGGTGAAAAACCGGCTGGAAACAGGGCTTTCATTTACAGAGTTTTCGTACCAGTTGATCCAGGGCTATGATTTTTACCATTTATGGAAAAATAAAAATGTTAAGCTTCAGCTGGGTGGCTCAGACCAATGGGGCAACATTGTTACGGGAACTGAACTGATCCGAAGAAAAGGCCAGGGAGAAGCATTTGCCATTACCTCTCCCCTTATCACTAAAGCAGACGGTTCAAAATTTGGTAAATCCGAATCCGGTAATGTATGGCTGGACCCGGAAAAAACATCACCATATCAATTTTACCAATACTGGATCAACCTGAGTGATGCGGATGCAGAGAAATGCATGAAGATCTTTACCACCAGGGATCAAAAAACCATAGAGGGTCTAATCGCACAACACCAGGAAGCTCCACATCAACGATTGCTCCAAAAAGAACTGGCAGAAGAGCTAACCATCAGGGTACATTCTGAAAAGGATCTGGATGTAGCCATGAAAGCCTCTTCCATTTTATTTGGAAAATCAACCACTGAAGACCTGGCTTCCCTGGATGAACGAACCTTGCTTCAGGTATTTGAAGGAGTCCCCCAAACAACCATCAGTAAAGATTCTTTGGATGAAGTGCAAAACGTGGCAGATTTCCTCAGTGAAGTCACCAATGGTATTGTATTTCCCTCTAAAGGAGAAGCCAGAAGAATGATCAAAGGCGGAGGTGTGAGTATTAATAAGAAGAAAATAATTTCGGATGATGAGCCGGTTGACAAAGAGCTTTTGCAAGGGAAATATCTACTTGCCCAAAAGGGAAAAAAGAATTACTTTTTGATTCAGGTCAACTAAATCCAGGGTTTGAGGGTCTGAGTTTTACAGAATTTAGATTATTTTTAAATAAAATTGAACTTTTATTAGTCCGGCTATGCTAAAATCGTTACTATCTCTCTGCTTTATCATATACCTCTTTGGATTAGTCCAGCCTGCTGTTGCTCAAGAGGAAGATCCATTTGCTGACTATTCTCATCTTTGGGAAGACAAGAAAAAGAAGAAAAAGAAGAAAAAGAAAGAAGAGCAGATTGATCAGGTGACAGTTGAGGAAACTTCTCCTACTGAAACAGCACCTACTCCACAAACTTTTGTGGCTGATACGGTGGCTCCGTCGGAGCCTGAAATAAACACATATGCAGCAGATTCCATCCCTCCGGATAATACAGTATCGGAGCCTGTCCAGGAACCTCAGCCTGAAATTGAAGAGCCAGAACCCGAAGAAGAACTGGCTGAAGACCTGACAGAGGAAGAAGAAAAGCCTAAGAAAGAAAAGAAAGTACGGGAAAACCGGGATCTCCCCCCTGTTCAGGATTTCAGGGCTGGTATACCTTCCGGAGAAAACAAGGGATCCTTTACTGGAGGCTTTACCTTCACAGAGATCGATGGTCAATATTATGTCGGACTGGTACTCTCTCCGGAATTTAGTCTGGGTAAAGTTGGATTGGGACTAAACGTACCGGTACTTTATGGTATTCAAAGCAATTCGTTCAGAACGGAAATCTTCAAAGACGGTGTGGGAGTTGCCCGATTGATCAGATACCTGAGACTGGGTAACCAAAAACGTGACCCGATCTATTTCAGAGTAGGCGAGTTGAGTAGTGCGATGATTGGTTTTGGAGGCCTGATCAACAACTACACCAATACCACAAGCTATGAAAAACGAAAATTGGGTATACACTATGACCTAAACTATCGGGGTCTGGTAGGAATTGAAGGTTTGTATAGTGATTTCAACCCTGCTTCATTAAACTTATTTGCTATCAGGCCATACACAAGACCATTGGCACAATCGGGAATTCCTATTGTCCGAACATTCGAAATCGGTGGGCAATATATTCTGGATAAAGACCAGACAGCTATACCTACCAGCGACAGCACATCTACTACCTATCAGTATACACAGGATGGAGTCAGTGCATTTGGATTGGATGCTGGTATTACACTTTTGAGTATCCCGTTTATCCAGATTGATCTTTTTACAACATACAGCAAGCTTAATGTAGCAAACCAGGCGGTAAAAGATACGCTTGGTGATGGGTTCTCCAGTGGTTCGGGTTTTAGTACCGGATTGAACTTCAGACTTAATTTCATCGCTGACTTATTTAGTACTGATATCAGAATTGAAAGGCTCAATTACACTGAGAACTACCTTCCTCAGTTCTTTGATGCCAGTTATGAAATCAATAAGGATGCTAAAATTCTTTCGCTAAATGGTGCACCAAAAATGAGTGGAATCTATGGGAGCTTACAAGGACATATAGCCCACAAAGTTCAACTCGGAGGTAGTTTGATGATCCCTGATGAAATTTCAGATGAAGCACCCGCTGTAGTCAGATTGAATGCTGACCTGGAACGACTTGGAGATAAAGTATCCCTGCACGCCAACTATATCAAAGGAAACCTGGCCACTTTAAAAGATGCGTTCACCTTTGATGAAAACTCATTGGCCAAGGTACGGTTCATCTATCACATGAATAAATTCCTGGCAGTAGGTATGGACTACTATTGGGCATTTGCGCCTGCTGATGATGGCTCCTATAAAGCCACCCGATATATGTCACCCTATTTTGGGTTGTCTATTGACTTCTAGAGGTTATTATAACACCTGAGGCCAAAAAATAATGTCAACCCGTCTGTTTTTGAGACGGCCTTCATACGTGCTATTGTCAAACACCGGATTGTGAAGTCCAAAATCTTTGATTTCGATGGCATCACGGGAATACCCCTTTTCCAGCAGGACTCGCAATGCGGCTTTGCTACGGTATTCTGATAGCATTTGATTGAAAGCCACCCCGCCAATGTTGTCTGTGTGGCTGTGGATACTAATCGAATAACTCATCGATCCGGGAAGAGAATCGATAAAATGGTAAAGCTCTTTGATCTGATATTCGTCGATATACCAACTTCCTCCACCAAAGTAGATACTTCGTATGATCTGACCTTGATCCTGGGCATGTAAAAGCCCCGATGTCAGAAAAACAGCAAATAGCAATAGCTTTTTCATTGAAATGAGTCCTGACAATCAAGTTAGCATATCTATTCAATGATCGCAAAAGTGGATAGACTATATATCCCTTAGTTCGCTTTGTAGGTTTCCGAAGCAAACTTAAAGATGGGATTATGGGTACGTGCAGTATCAAATATGGATTTGACCTGTTCGATAATCTGTGGATGTTGATCCGCCAGATCATTGGTTTCTCCGATGTCAACTGAGAGATCATAGAGTTCTATATCAGCCTCTCCGCTAAACACCTCATACTTCACCGCTTTCCATTTTCCAAGTCGCACTGCTTGCCTCCCTCCTTTCTCATGAAATTCCCAATAGAGGTAATCGTGTTCCTGTTGAGCTAAGTTGTCTCCTTTTAGCGTTGGCAGGAATGAAATTCCATCGGGGTTGATGTGATAGTCACTCTCTGTTAAATCCTTCAACGTAGGCACAATATCCCAGAAAGCTGAAATATGATCTGATTGAGTCCCGGATTTTACAGTTCCTGGCCATCTGACAATGAATGGCACCCTGATACCTCCTTCGTAAAGATCTCTCTTATAACCCTGCAATGGTCCATTGCTATCAAAATAATCGGGATCCGCACCACCTTCCAAGTGTGGTCCATTGTCGGAGGTAAACATGATGATGGTATTTTCGGCAATACCCAGGGAATCTACCAACTCCATAATCTCCCCAACGTGCCGATCCAAAATACTCACCATCGCTACAAATGCCGCATGTGCATTTTCCTGATCACCATATGGACCTCTAAAGAAGTCATAATCAGGATCACCATAATCCTTACCATCGTAGGATTTCTCAGGTAAAAACTCACCAATGTATTGCTTCATTATCGAATCCGGAGCAACCAACTCAGCGTGTGGTATGGGTGTTGGAACGAACAGGAAGAAAGGAACATCCCGATTCCTTCTAATAAAGGACAGTGTCTGCTGATGGATAAGGTCAGGGGCATATTGCTGATCCTTTCCCTGCAGATTGCCTGGCAATTCCACTTTTTCACGATTGTTCCATAGGTATTCCGGATGATAAATATGGGCCAGACGCTGGCAATTGTATCCATAGAATTGGTCAAACCCAAAATTGTTTGGCTCACCTTCAGAACCCGGGAACCCCAGCCCCCATTTACCAAAGGCACCAGTGACATACCCGGCTTGCTTCATCATTTTGGGCAGTACAGGAATTGAATCCGGAAACGGTTCCTGACCTTCTGGCTTCACTTCCCTATTGCCTCTGATGGGAGTATGCCCAGTGTGCAACCCGCTCATCAACGACGAACGGGATGGAGCACATACGGTACTTCCTGAATAGTGTTGGGTAAACAACATCCCCTGTCTCGCCAGGCGATCAATATTAGGGGTTTTTATTTTTTGTTGACCATAAACACCCAAATCTCCATACCCAAGATCATCAGCCAATATGTAAATGATATTTGGTTTTGTCGGGTTACCTGTTGCCTCCTTCTGTGGCTTTTTACATCCGAAAAACAGGGAAAAGATTGAAAGTAAAAGAATCAAGCGCATGGGTTGGTCGTTTGGTTAAATGCTAAAATATTTCAAATATGTTTGATAAAATCAATCCCTGGTAACACGCTGCAGCAAAGCCACACCACTGACAAAATTTTTAAATAATGCAATGCTCCTTTATTTAAAGCGTGTTTCCAAAAACCATCTCAAACTTAAAATTGTACATTACAATAATTTATCAGGTACCGCAAAATATTATTATATTACAGTAATTAAGGAGCCAAATTATATGCTACCCTAACTTTTTATTACCGTTTACCTGTATTTATTATGAACATTTTTATTGCAAAGCTAGCTGCCAGGACCACAGGAGATAGCTTGCGCTCTCTATTCGAACAATATGGATCAGTTGATTCAGCTAAAGTAATCATGGACCGGGAAACCGGAAATTCTAAACGTTATGGATTCGTTGAAATGAGTGATGACAGTGAAGCAAAAACTGCCATCGATGCATTAAATGAATCAGATTTTGAGGGTAGCACCATCGTGGTGAAAGTTGCCAATCCAAAGCGATAACCAAACAATTTTAAGATATACAGCTATTCAGTCCTTATCGGGATTGATTATGAATTTCACATATAGCTGTAGGGAGTGACTTTCGTCACTCCTTTTTTACAGTCATCTACCTTTTATTACCCCGTATTCCTCATCGCTCCGGCTATACCATTAATGGTAAGCAACAGCTTTTTGAGTGTTTCATCCGCTTCCGCAGCATTATCTTCCTTCTCTGTTCTCCATTTCCTTAGGAGTTTGACCTGGAATTTATGGATATGAGTCATCATGGAAGCTCTGAGCTGATTTGAGTAGTAATGGTTTTTCCTTCTCTTATCTATATCTTCCTCCAAAAGCTCCATCAGCATGTCTCGCGTCAGTTTCAGCTCATCCAGGAACACTTTTAAAAACTTTTCTCTCAGGGTTTTATCCTGCACCAAAGAAGCATATTCCTTCATGATTTCTTCATCAGTAGCTGCCAGGCTGGTATCCACATTGGTGAATACATACCTGATAAAAGGATCTGTTTTGAGGGCTTCCTTAAACTTCTGGTAGGATCTTTCATCCTCTTTCTTTAAGGTGCTTACTGCTGTGCCAATGCCATACCAGCTAGTCATATTATACCTTGACTGGCTCCAGCTAAAAACCCATGGAATGGCCCGAAGGTCTTCCAGGGTATTGGCACCAGTTCTTTTGGCCGGTCTGGATCCTATCTTACTTGACTCAATGGCATCAATTGGTGTAGACTCCCTGAAGTACTGTACAAAACCATCCATATGAATCAGTTCTCCATATGTGGCCTTACTCATTTGAGCCAGCTTTTCAAGTATATCCTCCAAAGGATGAGCCGCACGTTCCGTATGTCTGCTAAGTATTGACTTGGCTGCAATGCTGGAGGTTAACAGCTCAATGTTATACTCTGCGTTAACTTTATTGGCATATTTCTGGGCGATGGTTTCCCCCTGCTCCGTCAGCCGCATATCTCCATTGATGGTAGAGTGTGGCAAAGAATTCACAAAATAATGTGTTGGGCCGGCTCCTCTACTAATTGAACCACCCTTACCATGGAAGAATCGCATCTTCACATTGAATTCCTGACCGGTTTCAAAAAGCCTTGACTGAGCCTTGAACAAATGCCATTGGCTGGCAATGATACCACCATCCTTGTTACTATCACTATAGCCTACCATGACCTGTTGGATCATCTGTTCTTCTTTGTCTTGCTCCTGGAAGTACTTCAAACTTCGCTGCGTGAATGGATGGGACAGAAATCCTTTCATGATCTCAGGACCATTTTCCAGGTCATCAATGGTTTCGAGCAATGGCACCACAGGCACCAGGGATACCATTCCATTTTTTAATTGTTTGGTCAGTCCTCCTTCTCTTGCCAACAGATAGACTGTAAGCAAATCTGATACAGACCGTGTCATACTCACAATCAGCGATCCTATCCCTTTAACTCCATATTTGGTAATGTGCTGATCTACTACCCGGTAGCATTCAATGACAGCTTCGGCGTTTGGCCCAAGCTTTGTCTTTTGATGTGTAAAAGGTCTGTTGGACTTTAATTCATGGTTCAGAAAAGCGACCCGCTCTTCTTCAGACCATTCACTGTAATTGGTTTTTTGAAATCCTGCAGCTTCCAGAAGTTGCTCTACAGCCTTATCATGAAAAGCACTATTTTGTCGTATATCCAGTTTGGCCAGATGAAAACCAAATGTTTCCACAATCCGAATCGTATTATGGATATCATCGCGGGCAACAAGCTTTCCTCCGAACTCAACGATTGCTTTCTGGAGTAACCGGAGATCTGCGATAAGTTCATCTGATGTCACATAAGAACCCGGGTATTCCATGATCTCGGTTGCATGACCTCTTTTGGTGTCTACCGGAAGCTTTGAGATCATGAGGTTGGTAAATTGTCGATAGGCCTCGCCTTTATTTCTTTCAAAAGCTTCTTCGCCTCGCCCCTCAAGCTCATGCTCCATCTGCAGGATTCTGTCTTTTAGATAGGGTGGCAGGTCATTGATATCCATGGTAAAACTGATGTGTCGTACGAGATCAGTCAGACGCCTCCTCAATACCACCATGGCATTTAATCTGAGATGTTTGAGGGTCTGGGCTGTAACCTCTGCCGTGACCAGTGGGTGGCCGTCTCGATCACCTCCTACCCAATTACCAAATGTTATGCGTGGCCAGGCATTGTGTTCATACAATTTATCTACAGAAAAACCCTGATCCTCCCAGGCTTGTCTCATCCTTCTGTCATGAACCGGGATTACCTCGGGGAAAACATTAACCAGGTAGTGCATGATATTTCTCAGCTCTGATGGTACATCAGGCTTCTCTACAAACACTTCACCGGTTTTCCACAGTCTGTACAAGCAAAGCTTTACATTATTACGTATATTTTCCTTTTCCATCTCCGTGTACATCTGGTTTTCCCGCTGTACCATCAGGAGATATAACTCCCGGTGATGTTCAAGGACTGTAGCTCTTTTGGCTTCTGTAGGATGCGCTGTTAATACAGGTTCTACATGTATCTTGTTAATTCTTTCGAGTATCTTATCTTCAGAGATGCCAGCCTGCTTCAATACTTTGATGTTGTTGGCCCACAACCCATTGACGGAAGAAAGATCTTTATTTTCCAATTGCCTTCTGTGCTGAACGGCCCCATTGATTTCAGCCATATTCACCAATTGAAAAACCAGAGAGTACAATTGAATGTGTTTGTCTGTCAATTCATCAAAAAGATCAGGTGGTTGCTCATTGATCCATGGAATCTGTCTCGAAATTTCTTCCTCTCCATTTTCCATGAGTACTTCTTTCAAAGCTTCCAGCAGATATTCTAAGTCATAATAGGGTTTCCCCAATATTTCCTTCAGTTGTTCAAGCGTATTACTCATTGACTTTTTTGAAATTTTTTAACGGATATTTGGTTGAGATCACAATTTTAGTTGCAAAAACTTTAAAATTATTATCTATTGCGACCAATTTAATAAACATAACAAGATTTCATCAGGCTTGTTACCTTTGAGCCAACATTTAAATAAAATATATTATGGACAACAGGAGATTTCTGCCCTTTATCATTATTGGCGCAGTAGCCTTGATTATTCTGGTTTACTTTTCAAACAGCATCCTTTATAAGGTACAGGCTGGCGAACGTGCAATCATATTCAATACCATTACAGGGGAATTGGATAAAGAAAATGTAATCCAACCAGGATTTCATGCAAAAGCCCCATGGAGTGATGCATACATTTATGACGTGACTGAAAATCAGGTAGAGGAAACCATGGATGTCCTTGATAAAAACGGACTAAATATAAATGTAGACATCACATTAAGGTTCCACCCACAATATGATAAGATAGGAGATATTTACGAGAATTTCAGACAGGACTATGTGCGTAGGCTGGTAATACCTGAAACCCGCTCAACTGTACGCCAGGTGATGGGTAGATATACAGCAGAAGAAATCTACTCTACCAAACGACCTGAAGTAGAAGGAGCGATCAAGAGCGAAACAGAAGCTATCCTCGGTGCGCCGGGAAACAACATACAGATGAGAGCCTTACTTATCAGATCCATCAAATTGCCAGAACAAATCCGTTTGGCCATCGAAAACAAACTGAAGCAGGAACAGGAAGCCCTGGCCTATCAGTTTAGGCTGGAAAAAGAGCAAAGTGAAGCCGAAAGAAAACGAATAGCTGCAGAAGGAGAGTCCAGGGCGAATCAAATCATCAACAGTAGCTTGACCAAGGAGTTGCTAAGGATGAGGGGAATTGAGGCTACCAGTGACCTTGCCAATTCACAAAATGCTAAAGTTATCGTTATTGGAAGTGGTGACGACGGTCTTCCTTTAATTCTGGGGGGTAACTAATTGAAGATTTGATAATACACCTCAATCAGTATAATTTTAAGTGTATATTTAGGGAATCCAATATTTTAAACCATTAAATACAAAATGTCAGAAAAAGCTGAGATAAAAATAGACGGTAAGTCTTACGAATTACCCACATTGGTCGGATCCGAAAATGAGAAAGCCATTGATATTAGTAGTTTTCGGGCTCAATCGGGTGTAATTACCATTGATCCGGGATTTAAAAATACCGGCTCAACAAAAAGTGCCATTACCTTCCTCGATGGAGAAAAAGGTATATTGAGATACCGTGGTTACCCAATTGACCAACTAGCGGAAAATTCAACTTTTTTGGAGGTTGCGTACTTACTGATCTATGGAAACTTGCCCTCAGCTGAAAAACTAGCCGGTTTTGAAAAAGACATTACCAATCATACGCTGGTTCATGAAGACATCAAAAAATTGTTGGATGGATTTCCATATACCTCCCATCCCATGGGCGTGCTGTCTTCTCTGGTCACCTCATTGACAGCCTTTTATCCAATGAGTCTTGACCCTAACCGGTCTGCAGGTGAGGTAAACCTAAGTATTATCAGGATACTTGCTAAAATGCCAACATTTGCTGCATGGGCATATAAAAACCAATTGGGACAGCCGATTCTATACCCTGACAATAAGCTTGATTACTGTGGCAATTTCCTTAAAATGATGTTTGGCTTACCTACAGCGGACTATCATCCTGAGCCCATCGTTGTAGATGCTTTAAACAAATTACTTATCCTACATGCTGATCATGAGCAAAACTGCTCCACTTCTACAGTAAGGATCGTTGGTAGTTCTCAGGCCAGCTTGTATGCCTCTTTGTCGGCAGGGATCAATGCCTTGTGGGGACCATTACATGGTGGAGCCAACCAGGCGGTAATTGAGATGCTGGAAGGCATCAAACAAGATGGTGGTGATACCAAAAAATGGATGGCCAAAGCAAAGGACAAAGACGATCCGTTCAGGCTGATGGGATTTGGACACAGGGTTTATAAAAACTTTGACCCGCGTGCGAAAATCATTAAGAAAGCTGCTGACGAGGTATTGGGTAAACTGGGTATACAGGATCCTGTGTTGGATATTGCCAAAGGTTTGGAAGAAGAAGCACTCAACGATCCTTATTTTGTTGAAAGAAAACTCTATCCAAACGTAGATTTCTACAGCGGCATCATCTACAGGGCATTGGGAATCCCAACAGAGATGTTTACAGTGATGTTTGCATTGGGTAGACTCCCGGGATGGATCGCGCAATGGAAAGAGATGCGAGAGAACAAAGAACCTATCGGACGACCACGACAGGTATACGTCGGGGAAACCGCCAGGGACTATGTTCCTGTCAGCAAAAGATAAATAGCATAAGAGGCCAGTATTTCACTGGCCTTTTTTATTTCCATTTAAAAGCATAATAGGTACAGGGAAGATCTGAAATATTAAGAATGCCATGCTCCAACTGAGACTCCATGAAATAAAGGTCTCCGGTATTGCCGTAGTATTTTTTACCATCGATCTTCATCTCTGATTCACCTGAAATCATCAGCACAATTTCAGTTTCAATATGCGAGTGTCCTTTGTGGCTGGTACTGCCACTTCCCAATTGAGTGACATGCATTTCTATTCGTTCAAACATAGCTGAGGGCCGATCAAAATAAGCCCGGGCACCTCCACTCCCATCCACCTTTGTCTCAAATTCTAAAGAATCACTGTTGAATGCCGCAGTCCCTCCATTTTCCAGACCCCGTGCCAACTTCATGGGATTCTTTGCCTTGAACCGTACCACGAAATAGGTCAGGTTGTCTTTACCCGCATTAGAAAGGCTGTGCATTTGCTGAGGCATCAATAGAAAAGCACTCTCAGGCCCCATGATCGACTCCCGATCTCCATACATGACCTTCAGTGTACCTTCTTTGACAAGAATCAGTTCTTCAATATCTTCATTGGCGTGCATCTGACTGGGTTTTGCTCCCGGGTATTGGGTAGTTGCGTGGATCTCCAAATAGTCAAGATGTGCGGAAGTACCTTCAAGGATTTTTCTGGATTCTCTGCCTTCACTTTTTTTCACCGGAAGATTTGACCATTGATAAACCCCTGATTGTACGGGCTTGAGTTGTGCTGTGGCAGAAAACATCATAAGTGACAGGGTGAATGAAATAATTATTTTCATCATTTTAATCGGAATATTTGGACTGTTATGCCAGCTTTGGACTGACAGGGGGTTATTGACAGTATTGTTTGTGTAATCTATCAATTTCGGAGGACTTTAGCCCACTATGAATGACCAGCCTGTATCTAAGTATGGTAGGCTCTACTGTAGAAACCGGAACTGGCGTTGCTCCGGGATAAGGGTAAACAGCGTTCTGCATGCTCCTTTTGCTTCTCAATATCCAGGGATTGGGATATCCCGGGTTATCAGGATGACTGAGTATAGTTAAGCCAGTTTGCGTGCCATCCTTCCCCATAGCACCTGACATATCTAACCAGCCATTTCCATCTACCGGGGTAGTTTGAGGTGCCACCGCGCCTGTGTTATCAGAAAAGCGAATATCTTTCGGTAGTTTGATCCTTGGGGAGAAGCCCCCATACCCCTTTGCATCTTCAGACCCACCCATACTTACTTTAGGTTCAAGAGCGAGGATTGAAATCTCAATATCGATCAATCGATAAGCCTTATCTTGAGGATGCACAGTTATTTTTGTAGATTCTGATACAAAAGGGACTTCCACTCCGGTACCATCCGTCCACAACGGAGAAGTCCAGTTTACTTTTGAAACAATTCTTTTTGCAGGTCCATCAATCTTTTCTTCCTCTACAGAAAGTACCGTCCAGTTAAAATCCCTGTTCTCCCATCCGTCGCCGATTCTTTTTTCCCCAATGTATAGCTGGTGCCAGGCCCAGAATATACCATGATGATGAAGATGATCTTCAGGGTAGTCTTCAGTCATTATCTCCCCATCCAGAGAATAGAGTGGGTGTATGTAGTGAGGGCGCTGGTATTCTCCCTGAGAGGGATCGCTTGATGTCCGGTAAAACAGAACCTGACGCCCTTTCTCTGAAAACATCACCCCCTCATCCCGAAAGTCGGTAGCTATTGTCTGTGAATAAACCAGCCAGGGTAAAATCTGGATCAGGATGAGCAAATGAAATTTCACTGTTGGTAATTGGGCGTATTGCTTAGTATTTTCTATTGAGGATCTCACCTAAAATGATGGCTTTTCTGGCATCCCTCGGATCGTCAAACATCTCCTTGATTTCATCCACCATAGTATCTCCCTCCTCCTCGTGATCATGGGGGATGGATTTTAGCTTCTCTGTGTGGTATTTATCATCCGTATTATACTCCAGTTCATACCCCTCAGCTTTTTTGATCGACTCTTCATAAACCCTTTTGCTTTCCTCATCAGAAAATCTTCTGGTTCTACCCTCCTCAATATATTCTTCACTTTTCCTCCCCCTTGCTGTTTCTATCTCCTCCTCAATCGGTTCAATCTCCTGCGCTTCTTCCCGGTTGGCCTGGGGGTCTGTAAACTCTTTAAGCAACTCCTCAAAGGTCATCGGTCTACGACGCTCGGTATCAGTAGGTTGTGATCCGCCACTTTTAGGCAGAGGCTGATCAGATGCGTCTGGCGCTTTCTTTTTCATCGATCTAAAGATGAAATAAATAATACCAATTATTATGTAAACCCAGGTTTGAATGTCATCCATTATGGCTTAAAAATAGGAAATTAAATTCTAAATTTGATGTTTCGTCTTAGGTTCTATAGCCAATAAGCCACATGCAATTAACTCGTCTTGAAATAAAAGGATTCAAAAGCTTTGCTGATAAGGTCACAATCAATTTCGATGAAGGAATCACGGGTATCGTAGGTCCCAATGGTTGCGGTAAATCAAATGTGGTGGACTCCATCCGATGGGTTCTTGGAGAGCAAAAAACCCGGATTCTCCGCTCTGATAAAATGGAGAACGTGATCTTCAATGGGACCAAAGCAAGAAAGCAAACCCAGATGGCTGAGGTCTCCCTCACCTTCAACAACACAAAAAACCTCATCCCCACAGAATATAGCCAGGTAACAATTACGAGGCGGTACTTCCGGTCCGGCGAAAGTGAGTATCTGCTCAATGAAGTCCCGTGTAGACTCAAGGATATCACAAACCTATTTCTCGATACGGGTATTGCTTCAAACACCTATGCCATCATCGAACTGAAGATGGTAGATGACTTGCTTAATGACAAGGACAATTCACGAAGAAGTCTTTTTGAAGAAGCCGCCGGGATTTCCAAATTCAAGATTCGAAAAAAGGAGACCCTTCGTAAGTTGGAAGACACCGATGCCGACCTTGACCGGGTAGAAGACTTGCTGTTTGAAATTGACAAAAACCTTAAGTCACTGGAAAAACAGGCTAAGCAAGCCACTCGTTTTTATGAAATCAAAGAAGAGTATAAGCAGGTCAGTATTGGATTGGCCAAAAAAACCCTCGATAACCAAAAGCAGGTCCATGATAATATTCAGGAGGAAATCAAAAAGCAGAATGACCTCAAGAGCGAGTTAAATGTTCGGTTATCCAGCACTGAAGCCCTGATAGAAAAAACAAAGACAGACCTGCTCAATAAGGAAAAACTCCTTTCCACCCGGCAGAAAACCTTAAATGAGCACGTCAACAAAATCCGTGCTTATGAAAGTGATAAGAAAATCAAGAATGAGCGTCAGCGATTTCTTAACGATCGAATTGAAAACCTGAAGGAGCTCATTGAACAGGATAAGCAGAGCAATGAAAGGGCTTCTTTTTCGCTTAAAAGCCTGACAAAAGAAAGAGAAACGGCCGAAGGGATTCTGGATCAAATCTCCAAACGACTGGATAATCTTCAGTCGGACTATGACAAACAAAAACAAGAGACCCAGGAAGCTCAGACAGTACTCAATGAGATAAACCAACAATTCGGAATTAAGAGAGATGAGGTTTTCCAGTTAAACAAGGACATTGAGATCAGGGAAATCCAACTGGAGACGCTATCTTCTGAACTCAACAAATCACAACAAGACAAGACCCAACACTCACAAGACCTTCAGGCTTTCTCCTCAAAGCTCGATGATATCACCAAAGAGAAAACCAGTAAATCAAAAGCTTACAAAGAACTCAAAGAAAAGGAGGATCACCTCAACGAGAAAATTGAAAGCTGCCAGCAGCGAATAGACCTGTTACGCGATGAGCTTACTCATATCAATCGCCAGCTTGACCGTCAGCAAAATGAATACAATCTGACCAAGTCCCTGGTGGATAATTTGGAAGGCTTTCCGGAAGCCATCAAATTTCTGAAAAAGAGTAGAGATTGGAAAGATGCCCCCCTTCTTTCTGATATCATCACGTGTCCGGAAGAATATCGAATAGCCATCGAAAATTTCCTCGAGCCTTACATGAACTACTATGTAGTGAATAAATACGAAGAGGCATTGAAGGCTGTGAACCTCCTCAGTGATGCCTCTCAGGGAAGGGTAAGCTTTTTTGTCCTCGAGAGGTTAGAGAGTTATCATTCTTCTTCCTCCCATCTCTTTGCAGGGACCATTAATGCCACTGAAGTAGTCGAATATGACAGTAAGTATCAAAAACTCATTGCTCACCTGTTAGACAATGTATATATCTATGATGGCACAGCGCCGGGCATACCAACCGATGGGGCGGTATTTGTCTCCAAAAACGGGCAGATAGCTCAAAGAAATTACAGCCTGGCAGGAGGATCTGTTGGTTTGTTTGAAGGGAAGAGAATTGGTCGGGCCAAAAATCTCGAGAAACTGTCGGAAGGCATCAAATCACTAACCAGGAAACAGGAACAAACCGAAGCAGCTTTTCGCGAAGCACAAAGTGAGCTGGCCAAGCTTAAAGCTGATTCCAAGCAGGAGGAGTTGAGCAGGCTAACAGAAGAAATCAATCAGGTGAATGAAGTTTTTGTGACTTTGCAAACCAAGAAAGAGCAATTCTCTTCCATGTTGAGCTCAAATGAAACCAAGCATGAGGACCTTATTGCCAGGATTGAAAAACTCAATGAAGAGCTAAAAACCTTAAGACCTAGTCATAATGATGCCGAAAGCCTACTGCAGGAAATGGAGGTCAGGGTTTCCAGTGCAAAAGAACAACTGGAATCTCTAAATGAGCTGTTGTCTCACAAGTCTACGGCATTTAATGAGGAGAATGTGCTCTATCACAGGCAGCAGAATAAGCTCAACAGTATCCGCCAGGAAATCAGCTATAAGCAAGAGGCTTTTGATGGCAGCGCTGAGAGAATCAAGAAGAATTCGGAAGAGCTTCATATTACCACTCAAAACCTGAATGAGCTGATCAAAACTTCAGAACAGGGAGATGATGAGCTGGTAGCCATGTATGATGAGAAAGCCTCCATTGAAGCTGCTGTAAACGAAGCTGAGAAAGAATACTACCAGGTACGTGGCAGGATCGATGAGGATGAAAAGACACTCCGGGAGATCCAACGCCAAAGGGAATCTATTGACCATATCCTGATGGAATGGCAGGAAAAACTGAGTGACACTAAAATGCAGCTCAATTCAGTGAAAGACAGGTTGTCGGTTGAATTCAACATTGATCTTTCACAGGTAGATAGCTTTGATAATGAAGATATTCTTAGCAAAAGTGAAGATGAGCTACGTGATAAGGCAGAGCGCCATAAAAACAGACTGGAAAACATGGGGCCCATCAATCCCATGGCCATGGAAGCCTATGAAGAAATCAAGGAGAGGCATGAGTTTATCACCAATCAAAAACAGGATCTCATTACCGCCAAGGAATCTTTGATGACTACTATTGGTGAAATCGATGACGTGGCAAAAACTACATTTCTGGAGGCTTTTGAGAAGATACGAGAGAATTTTGAAAAAGTATTCAGGACACTTTTCACCGAAGAGGATGATTGTGAGCTGAAACTTACAGATCCGGAAAACCCATTGGATTCTGCCATAGAAATTATGGCGAAGCCTAAAGGCAAGAAACCACTCACCATTAACCAACTTTCCGGAGGTGAAAAGACGCTCACTGCTACTTCCCTCCTTTTTGCGATTTACCTCCTTAAGCCAGCACCCTTCTGTATATTCGATGAGGTAGATGCGCCACTCGATGATGCCAACATTGACAAGTTCAATGAGATTATCAGAGAATTCAGCAAAGACTCACAGTTTATCATTGTTACCCATAATAAACGCACCATGTCAAGCACAGACGTTATTTATGGGATCACAATGATTGAGCAGGGCGTTTCCAGGGTTGTGCCTGTGGACCTTAGGGAGTTAGCCTGAAATACAAAGGCCGATTATCGATAATTTTAATCAAATTGTCGAACATCTGAATTTTTGGAGCGTTATTTGTACTTCTTTGTTCATCGCATCGAAGCAAATAAAATTTATGACGCCAAAATTTTCCAGACTGTTAGCCAACGCCTGGCTAGCAGCTTTTTTCCTATCAGGGTGTAACATTGAAAATCTTCCTGACTTTGACAATACTTATTTACCTGACTACGAAGGTGAAATCGCACTCATTATTGGCAAGGATACGCTTACTGTGGGTGAGTTCATCAAGGAACTGTCTGATGATACCACGATAGTACAGGAAACACAGAACAAAGAAATCTATATTGTCTATGAAGACAGCACAGACTTTTCATTGACCTCAGACTTTGTTGACGTAAGTTCATTCTCTAATGAAAAGACCATTGAAAGTCCTGTTTCTTTCCCTTTCATCCCTCCCACGGATACAACCCTGGTAATCAGCAGGGAGATTAATTTTGATTACGTCTCAAGTGAAGGTGAGCGACTTGACTCTCTGTATTATGAATCGGGTACACTTCGACTTTCTATCATTTCGGATTTTCCGGGGGATGTAGCCTACAACATCAACACCAACTCATTTCAGGAAGTTAACTCTGGAGATGGAATCACGATTAGTTCAGCACTGGTATACTCAGGTTTCACCCCTATTTCAGGGACACAGGATACGGATCTATCAGGATACAAGACATTATTAAATTTTCAGAATGACTCCAGCGTATTTATTGTCAACCTGCAGGCATCAGTTTCAATTCCGGCAGGAAGAACACTCTCAGGAAATGAAAGCATCAAAATTCAGGTGGATGTACTAGACCCTGAATTTGATGCCATTTATGGAAGTTTTGGT
The DNA here is from genome assembly GCA_965228595.1 of Cyclobacteriaceae bacterium. Lineage (GTDB taxonomy): Bacteria > Bacteroidota > Bacteroidia > Cytophagales > Cyclobacteriaceae > UBA7330. The sequence continues at coordinate 5,667,323 of OZ245828.1, forward strand.
ACTGATACCTTTGATATAGAGTCCCAGGAGATCTCTCTGGACGTATTTTCAGAGTTTTCGGATACTGGATTATCTTTTGAAGCACCTCGGGTATACTTCACATTTGAAAACTCTTTCGGTCTTGCAGCTGGCCTTGATTTCTCAAATATTTACGCTTCATATGAGGATAAGCCTGATATGCCGTTAACAGGTCAATTCACTGAAAATCTACAGATCATTGAAGCCCCTTCGATTGAAGATGCTGGTAGTGTGACCACCTCTACAATCACGATGACAAAAGATAACTCCAATATCAATGATATTCTCAGCTCTTCACCGGATCAACTAAACCTGTCGCTGGTAGGTATTTCTAATCCTGACAACGAGGACGGCAACTTTTTGCTCAAAAATTCCAATATCAAAATCAAATCGAGAATAGAGTTACCACTAAGTCTGCAACTCCAGGACTTTGAATATGACACTGAATTTGATCTGGGTGACCTGAGTAGACTTGAAGATAGTCAGTCTCTTACACTGATACTAAAAACAACCAATGAATTACCCATTGGGGGCGAGATTGATGTTGAGTTCCTGAATATGAATGGGGAAGCATTTGATGATATCCTGAATATCTCAATTCTTGAATCTCCTACCCTTTTTGATGCTGATGATAAAACCACTGAGCCCTCCTCATTAGAAACACGAGTGACACTGGACCAAGCCAAGATCACATCCCTGACCACCGCAGAAAAACTAAGGGTGACTGTCCGTTTCAACTCTTTCGGCTCGCAACAAAACCAATTTGTAAAGATCTTTTCTGATTACTCGCTTATAACCACGATTGCAATAGAAGGGAAAGTGTCCATCAACTTAAATGAAAACTAAGATCACCGTGAAAAGAATCATTCTCATACTTTTGATCGTAGCCTCAGGAGAATTGGTGGCACAAAACAATCTCAGCTTTTATCATATGGGTAAGGGTATCCCACAAGGGAGTAATTACAATCCTGCCTATTTCCCTGATGCGAGGGTATTTGTAAGCTTACCGGGAATATCAGGTATTGACCTGTCTGTAAACAACTCCTTCAGCATATCGGATATTTTTACCCAAACGGGTGATTCTACTTTGATTGATGTCGGTCGGTTTCTAGGAACACAACAAAAAAAGAGGTCCTTCCTGAATGTCGATCTTGACGTAACAGACCTGATGATCGGATTCAGGGTTGGAGAAAAGATGCATTTCTCGCTTTTTGTCAATGACAAATTTGACTTCACTTTCTTCTACCCTATTGACCTCATGAATTTTGTCTGGAGAGGAAATGCGGCCTACGTCGGTCAGAACTTTGTAGCGGATCAAATGGGATATTCCACTACACACTATAGAGAATACGGCATTGGTTATGGACAAACGTTCACTATTCTGGATCGGGAAACAACGATTGGAGCCCGTTTCAAATACCTGAATGGTATGCTACATAATAGCACTCAGAACTTTTCAGTTTCGATTCTTACAGACGAGGCTGATTATTCATTGACTGCATCTTTTAACGAAGCTCAGATCAGGTCTGTAGCCTTTTCACAGTTAACAGATGATGACGCGGAAGATTTTGATGAAAGCTATTTCATCTTTAATGAAAATGCAGGATTCGGGCTTGATCTTGGAGCAAGAATGCAATTCTCTGATAAACTTGGTTTAGGAGCTGCTGTCAACGATTTAGGGTTTATCAACTGGAAACAACATGCTGAGCTCATCAATTTCAAAGGAACTTCCTTTACCTACTCCGGGATAGATCTTGATGACACGGATTCCTTTGGTCAGGCCATCGAAGATTCATTGAAAAACCTGGAACCGGATACTGTAGCTGGAACGTTTACGACGAAACTCAATGCCAGAACCTATTTTTCAGCAGACTATCAGGTGACCCCAAAAGGACAAGCGCAGGCTACCATAGCCAACTATATGACACAGGGGAGAGTAAAAACATCTATTGGACTTGGTTACACGCAACAGGTAGGTCGCTGGTTTACGGCCTCAGCAACAGGGTCTTATGTGCCTCAGCAAGGTGTGGACCTCGGACTGGGCATGATGTTCAGGTTATCAACGTTCCAGTTATACGTAGCTGCAGACAATATCTTTAATACCATTGATGTACCGAACGCGAGTGCAGCCAATATCAATTTTGGTATCAACTTCCTTTTTGGACGTGCTGAGAAGAAAAGCAAGAAAAAGGTGACTCCTCCGGTTACTCCTACTCCACCCGATGCTGAACCTACTGAAGAGACCATGAAGGTGACCCCAGCAGTGGAACCTGAAGAAGAGGAGGATTACAGTGATTATGAGCACCTTTGGAAGAAGAGGAAGTAATCTGACCCCATCAGGTTACTGTGGGATAGTTACTCCAAGCATGATCATTAGATTTATAGGGTGCAATAACTCATCTTATAAATTTATTCATCATGAAGCCCAAAGTTCTTAAGCATTCCCGCCGTACTTTTCTCAAAAACACTTCCATAGCTACGGCCACGTTTTCAATCGTGCCAGCATCTGTATTGGGAGGCAAATACCATACTGCTCCGAGTGATAAGCTCAATATAGCCGGCATTGGTGTCGCAGGAGTTGGTAAGCACTATCTGTTGGGAGCCAAAAGGGAAAATTTCGTGGCTAATGCAGACATCGATAAAGTGCTTTATCAAAAGATTTTCGAGAACGAACGATTCAGAACCATGGCTCAGGAAGAGTTTATGAAGAAGATGGAATCGGCTAAGTATTACCAGGACTATCGCGAAATGCTGGACAATGAGGATATTGACGCCGTGATGATTGGCACTCCGGATCACACTCATGCCATTCAAACCATTGAAGCTATCCGACGTGGCAAACACGTGTATTGTGCCAAGCCATTGACAAAGACCATAGCAGAATCACGATTCGTCCGGGAATTGGCCAGAAACTCCAATGTAGCCACCCAAATGAGTACTCAATCAGACTCACTGGAGGAATTCAGGATTATTCGTGAATGGATCTGGGATGGAGCTATCGGGGATGTCACAGAAGTAGATATCTGGACAGACAGGCCAATATGGCCACAGGGGATAGAAAGACCTACTGACACACCTGCAGTTCCTGACACGCTGGACTGGGATTTGTTTATTGGTCCTGCACCATATCAACCGTACCATCCGGCTTATCATCCTTTCAGGTTCCGGGGCTGGTATGACTTTGGGACTGGTGCACTGGGTGATATGGGCTGTCACTTCTTCAACCCTGTATTCAAAGCCCTGAAGCTTGGGCAACCTGATAGCATTTATGCCAGCTCTACTCCCCTGTTTCCTGCAACTTATCCAAATGCATCTATCGTACATTATTCCTTCCCTGCTCGAGACGGTTTTCCTGCTTTGAAGCTCAACTGGTATGATGGCGGAATGAAACCAGAAAGACCTAAGGAATTGGAAAGCAACCGGGAGATCCATCCCACAGGAATTCTTTTTAGAGGCTCAAAAGGTGCCTTGATGTGCAACAGCACGGGCAATGACCCAAGACTATTGCCCGAGTCTCGCCATAGAAGCTATAAAAGACCTCCAAAGACAGAAAAGAGATCTATCGGCCATTACGAGGAGTGGGTGGAAGCCTGTAAAGGTGGAGAACCTGCAGGCGTCGAATTTGAGTACGGAAGTCTTCTCACAGAAATAGTTCTCTTAGGTAATATTGCTATCAGAACAGGAAAGAAACTCGACTGGGATGGAAACCGCTTCACCAACAATGAAGAAGCCAACAATTACCTCAACGAACCCTATCAAAACGGTTGGGAACTGAAATAGATACTTTAAATTGCAGCAGAAACTTAACATCTATAAAATGAATTTTGCTAGCAAATCTCTGCTGATAATCGTTCTGGTCACCCTGATGCGGTGCCAGCAACCCGAAACAACTACAGTGGTCACTCCTGACCCTGTTGAAATTAACGACTTTATTGGCCATTGGTCTTTAGACATTGAAGGAGACATGGCAGTAGGTTGGCTTGGAGTCACTAACGATGGCTTTCTGGACGCTTCGCTACTTTGGCGAGGGGGAAGTGTGGTTCCTGTAGCAAATGTTTATGTCCAGGGAGATCGGCTGATCGCCACCCGATTGAGCAACAGAATTCGGGCAAGAGATGAAAATGGAGAAGCCACAAGAAGTCATCAGGTAACTAACACACTGGAAGTTTTCAAAAAAGGCGATAATGAGGTTTATGGTTATTACCTGGTCCCCAACAATGATGGCCAAGGAGTAGATACGACCACATTTGTTGGCATAAAATTACCGGAGATCACCCAAAAACCCGATCTCTCTTCACTTAAGTTCGGTGAGCCTGTTTCCCTGTTTAACGGAAGGGATTTAACCGGCTGGAGGCTATTGAATGAAAACCAGAAAAACGGATTCTCTGTTGAGAACGGCGTCCTGGTGAATAATCCGGTTCAACCAGAAAATGGTGAGCACATCCGATATGGAAATATCAGAACTGACCAGGAATTTGAAGATTTCAACCTGACACTGGAGGTGAATATTCCCAAAGGAAACAACAGCGGTGTTTACCTGAGAGGTATTTATGAGATCCAGGTATTGGATTCATATGGTCAGCCACTTGACTCACACAACATGGGTGCCCTGTACAGCAGGATCACACCTAGTACAGTCGCTGAGAAGCCCGCTGATACCTGGCAGGCCCTGGATATCACATTGGTCGACAGACACATCACAGTGATATTAAATGGCACAAAAATTATTGATAATCAACCTGCATACGGACCGACAGGTGGAGCCATCTCTCATGATGTATTTGCAAAAGGCCCTATCTACCTTCAGGGAGACCACGGTAAAGTATCCTACCGCAACATTGTCCTGAAGCCTATTATCAAGTAAAAATCAAAAATAAGCTGTTAATTGAGCTGTTCCGGTGTGAACAGCTCGATTTTCAGTAGATTTCCTGCCAAAATATTGCAGATTAAGCTGTAAGCCTCTGCCCAGTGATTGTTGCCAGTTGATTGTCCACTTTTGATTGGAGCCCGGTTGCAATGCTTCTAACAATTCATAGCCAAGGAACGAGTTGACTTCTCCCTGAAAATCAATGTCTACCCATTGAAAATTCGCATTCAAGCTTCCTTTCCCTTGTCTTAACCAGGTCAGCATGAGGCTAAAATCATTGATGTCAGAGAAATCACCAGATTCCTCCAACTGATCATTCCTCAACCTTCTCTCCCATTTTCCAGTTACCCTAAACTGTTTGCCCGGTTGAACAACCAGTTCCGGTGAATAGGTCTTTAATGTCAATTGAAAATCTCTACCCGACACATAATCAGCCTGGTTACTTAATTCTCCGATACTGCCATTTAACCTCAAAATATATGTATTGGCCAGCGTCATCCGGATATTGGCATTCCACAAGTCTTTCTCTCTTAATTCATAACCTCCACTCAGCAAGGACTTATTGTCTAAATTTTGTCTGGATACATCAAATCCAAGTCCGGGGGCATTTCTGTTATAAAATAAAGTGAAGCGATTGTTGTTACGTGCATAAATGTATTGTTCATCATTCAGATCCAGCCCAAAGGGATTGATGCGGTCTGCGGCATTTGCCGATGTGGACTTAAAGTTCAACCTGATACTTCCATTAAATGACAACTTCGACATCTGAGACAACGCCACACCCCTGTCCTTCCAACCCGAAGGAAAAGTAGCATCCATGGTATGTAAGTAGGTGGTTTGAAATGCCTGAATATACTCATCTGTAGGGGTGAATAATTTGATATAGTTTTTTTCATCCACATTTATGGCCTCATAGAATTCATTCAGGTCTTTGATCCCATCCAGGTTTTCATCTCTCCAGGTATGTGTGCCCTCACCTGTAGGCACCAGTACGTAAATAAAATCCCGCTTGAGTTCACGCGTGTTCGCTGTAGAAAAAGTAACATGCTGATTGATATTATTTTGAAAATAGCCGGATATCCATTCGAGCCTTCCCATGATATTCCTATCTTCTTCATCTACAGAATGATCCATTACTGACCTGTAATTAAGCTGGCCGCTGATCCTTTGGTTGGGTGAAAACTGACTGGCAAGGCTCATCCTAAGCTCTTCTGCTGCTGTATAGGAAGAAAACTCTCCTTGTTGTGGCAACTGATCAAACCTGCGTACATAATCGAGTCTCACCTTTGCCTTGCTGCTATCCCCCGACTGAATGTAGAAATTATGTGCATGATAATGCATCAACGTACTGATAGCACTGTCACCACGAGCAAACGAATGATGGTCAATTGTGAAATTGTAACCTGGATTGAGTTTCCAGAGATCAAAGCTCAAATCATTGTTGGATCTTTTCCATTGCGCCTGTCTCCCATTTGTCAGGTTATCCATCAGGAAATTTTCTGATTGCACTTGAAAAAACCCCAGTGATTTGGAGATTGTAAGCTGCTGCTGATAACCATCAACTATACCTGATCTCTTTCTTTTAGTCAGCTGATATAAAAAAGTATTCTTTCCGTTCTTTGTAATTCCAAGCTCTGCTTCCAGTATTTGATCAGATCTGTTGACAGTATCAGAAAAAACATCATAGCTCCAGTTTCTATCATATTCAATGGACCTGAATCGATCAACGGCATTGAAGTTTTCGTGATCGTATTCGTAAGTGAGCTTACCGGTAAATACATAGTCATCAAGAAATCCAACCGGACGCTTGCTGGTAATTCCTCCCTTCCAGGCATACCCTACGTTTTCACTGTTTAGATCGGCATACAAATTCTGATCTCTATTGGATATGGCAAACTCCTGAAAGACCTGTTCGTGCTCACCAAGACCAACTGATACACCCGTAACTACCATCTCCTTTCTGTTTGGTGTCGGAATATTGATGACCGCCGCATAACTTCCTTGCCTGACTCCACCCAAAGGAGAAACCCATCGATAAACTCTGCCATTGGCATTACGATTTGCTAAAATATAATCACCCTGCCCTTGCCCCACCTCTGTAAAGCTCACATTCCAAAAGGCATTGTCCGGATCCGAAGAGTAGACGTAAATGGTCTGTTGATTTCCATCTGAATCAACTGTGTCCTGCCTGGAGTACAATAGTTGACCTTCAAGATAACCTACTGAATCTACTCCGGAGATAAGACCTTGCCCGTTTGTTGTATTTCTAAGCTGTGTAAAGTCATCTTCACTAAGTGAAAACCCCAATGTACTGTTGGGATTATCACTTTCCCGATAATAATTTAAGTATAACTTTAGGTTATCCTTCTTAAAGGTCTGATTTGCTGTAACATTAGACCGGCTATAAAATTGCTCAGCATACTCATAATCAATCCTGATTCTGGTAAACCTGGTGATCACAATGTTGCTACTGAAAGTAACCTCCGCCAGATTATAGTCTATGATATAATCCCGATCAAATCCGCGCTCCAACAGCTTACCGTCAATGTAAACTTTCTCTGAGTTGGCCAGAATAATGATAAAGCGTTCACCATTTGGTCCCCTGAGTTTATAGGGTCCCTGAACATTTTCAATTGGGTTTATTTGTGTTGATGCAAACTGTCCTTTTGCTGCCGATCCCGAGAGATTAGAAGTCGCGCTCCATCCGGAACCAGTCTTGTACCTGTAATTCGCTGACAAACCCTGAACATTTTTATAATAGCTCAGAAAATAAGATTCCTCAACCGGGTTTTGGAGTACGATATCCCCCGCTGTAATATCAAAATTCTGATTGTATAACTTGATGAACACATTATCAAAATCTCTCAGCTGTTGGGTATTCCCTTCCGGTTGATAAGGAATGTTCTGGTCTGTGATTACCGCACTGATATTCAGGTCATCACTTAGTTTCCCATCCATCTGCAAGTTGAGTGCAGAGTTCACAAACAGATTTTGCCGATTGCCAAATGAGACGCCTCTTGTAATGGCACCAAAACTTTCAACATCACTAAATTTGAAAATTTCCTGCTCTTCAATATTTACTTGTTTTGGTGGGGGTTCATCACTATATACCTCTGCATAAGTAAGGATGCTTCTGTCGTACAAAGTATCCAGGTATTCTACGGAGACTCTCCGGTAGCACACCTCAACCGAATCTGGCTGCTCACCCGGTATCAGAATCCTATTGTTTTCAGGAGTAAACTCAAAATGCACCCCTGTAGAGATTCGAATAGAGGCAGGGTCTACAGGAATAGCACCCAGGTCACCTGGTATTCCGACAGGTACTTTTTTACACTGATAGTTTTGTGCTAAAGCCTGAAAGCCAAAAGCCAAAAGGAAGAGTAAACTAATCCACCAACGGCAAGGAAATATTGAAAGTGGTGCCCATCCCCTCTTCAGTTTCAAACCAAATATTTCCTCCTGCATTTTCTATTCCTTTTTTAGCAACAGCTAAACCAATCCCACTTCCCGTTCTCTTTGTACTAAAATAAGGAGTAAATACTTTATCCTGAACTTCCGGGGGTATTCCGCTTCCATTGTCTTTAATACTCAGAAGTGCCTTACTACCTTTTCTGGCCAGTGAAATTTGAATTTCCGGACTACCGTTGCTTACCGATTGAATCCCATTTAAAATGATATTATTCAGTATTCCACTAAATATTTTGGGATCTGCATAGACTTCCAGAGGTTGGTCCTGGATGTCCAGAGAGAGCTTTGTACGCTCTGACTGGTACAATTCTGCCGTGTGTTGGGTGAGCTCATCCAGTGAAAACCTTTCGTTTTTAGGGACTGGCATTTTCGCAAATGCTGAAAAAGAGTCAGCAATGTCGCTAAGAGAATCAATCTGCTCAATCAACGAAACACATGCCTTATAATTTCTATCCTCTTTGTCTAAAGAACGCATCATCTGCTGGATTTTCAGCCGCATTGGTGTGAGTGGATTCTTGATCTCATGAGCTACCTGTCTGGCAATCTCCTTCCACGCCGATTCTTTTTGCACTTCTGCCAATGCCTCTTTACTCTCTTCGAGCTTCACCAGCATCTGATTGTATTCATTCACCAGGCTACCAATCTCATCATTTACCGCATACGAGATCGGCTGGTTCTTTTCCTGCAATGAAGTTCTTCTGATCCTGTCTGCGATTTGCTTCAATGGACTTACCAACTGGTTAACGATCAGGTTTCCCGAAAACAAGGAGATCAGGAAGATCAGCGTAAATACTGAGATGAGATTAGTGAATATCTGTATCTGTTGATTTTGCAGCTGACTTTCTGACTCAAAGTAGGGCATTGACAGGATACCCAACAGGTTGCCTGTCCTGTCACTACGCAGGGCGGTATAGGAGGATTTAAAGTCGAGCTTACCTATTTCCTCATCCAGGATGATACTCTGCTCATTGTTATAAACAATTGCATTGTATGCCTCTGGTTTGATCTGTTTGCCGAGGATCCCTGAGTTGAATATCTCCATTTGGCTGGAAGAAAGCAAAAGACCGGAAGTTTCATAAATATTGATATCACTTTGGACCAACGATGCGGCTTCAGCAATTGCGTTGGAATAGTCATCCCGATTGATCGTGTTGTTCTCGAATGCCTGTGTGATGTCAACGAGGTTACCTGCAAGGGTGAAAGACTTGGTGAGGAAATTCTGATCTACTTCTTCACGATAGGTAGCATTTAATGTATTGAGCAAGCCTACTGAAACGATTAACATGGGGAAGATAAATGCTATGCCCAGGTAAAGCTGGATCTTTGTTGATAGGTTTAAATGCGCTTTGTTTTTATAAATCCTAAATCCCACAAAGATCAAACCGCATAAGACAAGCAGTATAAATAGCTGAAAGGAGAAATTGGAGAAGATATAGATATAATCATAGGCCTTGCTCGCAATGACAATTACCCGACCATCATTGGTAGTGAAGCCAAAATAATGGATTTCTCCTATTTCATTACCTTCATGAAACAGTGCTGGGTCCTGAAGATTACGATAGCTCAGGTTGGACTCAAAACCGGAACGTCCCTGCTTGTAGATAGGGAGCACACTGTTCTTACGATAAATGGCATAATCAAACTCCTCCTGATCGGTGCTCAAATAGTATTTGCTCTCCACCAGCAATTCTGGAAAAACACTGGTTGGAATGTTCTTCTTTAGTGTAAGCTGCAAAATGATATACCCTATTTGCTGGTTGAATCCTTCGATACTCAAAAAGCACAAGTACTGATTTCTTATGTTGTCCGACTCATCCTCGATAAGGTACAATTGGGGGTAATCTGTGAGGTTTTCAGGTTTCTGATAGGTTCTTCGCCAGTCGTAATAAGACATCGCACTCGGTGAATCATAAGACTCACCATTGGCACCAAACAGGTAAACTTCTACATCATATTTCTTAAAGTAGGTTGACAAAAATTGCCTGGTGATCTTTTCACGAATGTTTTGCTTGGCTACTAGTCGGTTGAGAAGTCGGGATTGGATATACGTATCATCTTCGATATCCTCCATAATCTGATTGAGGTAATACTCACCCAATATGTCATTGGGTATAAGTAGCTTATTGGCATACTTCTCTTTTGCGATCAGACGATCCCGCTGGTAGTGTTTATAAATCCCATAAGAAAACAATGCAGCTGAGGTAGAAAGCAACAATACCAGCAAAAGAAATGTCTCATACCTTGGATTAAAAAGCTGATATGAGAGATATGTGCCATTGATTATTATCCATACCGTGGTCACAATTAGAATGATGGTAAGTCCAACATTGCCAACCTGCCAGTAAAAAACAATTGAGGCCACTGCATAACACAAAATCTTGAGGTAGAGTGGTTGTTTGATAAACTGGAAGACTTTCTGACTTAACGTAAATATGATAATAAATGTAAGTGCGACTAATACAAGTATCAACAAAGCCACCACCCTCATGTAATCAAAAGAAATGGACTGGCTGATGTCCAGCTCTATCTGCGAGTGTTCAAGAATAATCCAAGGTATTCTATAGACAACAAATCCGGAGAATAAAACCAACATAGGTAATAATGTGAGGAATAACCCGTCATTTAGCTTTTCACGACTACCGAATAGTACACCTAACCTTATCCACTTACATAACCTAAAAAAGATAGCAACAATAAAAAAGACGCATAGTACATTGAAAAAGAGGTCTCCCAGAGAATAATTGAACTTACTTTCTGAGAAATAAATGGGATTGAAGATCTCCCAATGCGGACGAAACAGGTCCATCATCACATAGATAATGAACCTGAAAATCAAGATAAGTACGATAGCCAGAATTAGTCTTCTATGGCTTGGATGGTCCTTGCCAAAATAGAAGTAAATAGAAATAAGAAGGAGAATGATGGTAAGTAACATTGACGGCGGAAACCATTTATCTCCAACGTTAGTCGTTGATGATGTAATGGTATATTTCAGGATAGTCTCTCCATTATGTGTTATTTCTTTATTACCATCAGAGAAAGAAATCACATTTTCACCAAAAATTGGCGCATTTACAGTCTTACTTAGATATTCATTTGATATGGGAGGAGAAATCTGAAGCGGTATGATTGAAAAAACCTCAACCAAAGCAGTATTTGAAGGGATCACCTCCCTCCGCACTACATAAACGTCAGATTCACTTTTGATAGAATAGAGTGTGTCGCTGTCTTTGATTGTACTGTAAGCCGGAATAGACCTATTGTCACTCCAATAAATCATAGATCCGTTTACATAAACCCGTTTAAAAAAATCCTGAGAGGATTGAATTTTAAACGGATTGGTAAGGACCTCAAACTGTTCGAGAAAAGATGTCAGATCGGTTTCTAATAAGGCAATCTGCTGATCAAAACGTTTTTGAATTTGTGAGTAGGTAGCATCCTCCGCGCCAGGTCTCAACTTAAGCACCAGAAGTGCCAGGCTAATCAGAGAAGACAGAACAAGTAACCTTATCAGTATTTTCATCGCAGTTTTTTACCTGCTATGAAGATAAGTCATTGTATTTAGAAGATTTATATTTTATACCACCAAATACATGTAAGAACAGCACTCTGGAATAGCGCAGGTTTAAAGGATAAAGCAGTAGAGAGACAATGGTGACCGTGACGATGTAGGTTGTCAGTGAAGGATCACCCATAAACCAGTACAACACGAAAACAGTTGCCATGAAAATAGCTACAGACACAGCATAACTCACATACATGGCACCATAAAAGAAACCTGGCTCCAACTCAAATCTTAATTTGCAATTTGGGCATTCTTCATTCATTTTACCCAGGTGTTTTAGATCATAAGCAGCATGAGCATACATATCCCCTTCTCTGCATTGAGGACATTTAGCCGCGAGAATGGCTTGCAACGGATTTTTTTCTTTCATTAATTCTGGAATTTCGAAACCAAAGGAAAGCAATAAGACCAACGAGTATGTAAGGAGTAAAGAAGAGGTACATAATCCCAAAATTCAATCCTGCAGCGAGGGAGGTTTCACCATGACTTACATTATTTACCACCTGAGTTCTGCACATGGCACATTGGGCCTGTATTAGTATCGGGAAAGTTAAAATATATAAAAGGATCAGGGATCTAATTACCATAGCTTGATAACAGGAATCAATTTAGAGTAGTTCAAAGATAATAAGGTCTTATCATAAGATACACCAATACCCCGGTTAGTGATACATACAACCAAATAGGATACGTAAATTTTACGATTTTTTTGTGCCGTGAAATCTGGTCGGATAAGGCATAATAAAACGCCATCAGAACAAATGGTACCACCACAATAGAAAAGCCTATATGGGACAATAGAAAGCTTAAATAGATCACCCGCGAGCTACCTACCGTGACTGCCTCATCCTCATCTAATATACCATTGTGGTCAATATCACCAAATACGGTAGACTCACTGGTGCTATGGTACAACACATAAGAAATGAGAAACAGGGCTCCGAGGGCAAGTGACGTAAGCATCAGATTTCTATGCAGGTTGATCTTCTTTGCTCTAATGGCAAAAAAAGCAGCTATTAACAACACGGAAGTTGTGGAGTTTAGGATCGCGTTAAGTGTTGGTAAATATTTTACCCATTCAGCCATTTCAAATTTTAAAGGACTGAATAAAAGTACTGCCACCAGTGCAGGCACTGCAATTGATACGATATAGATAAACCGCAAATAACTCTTATTGGCCTGTATTACTTTTTGCATTTTGCTGATTCAATAAATAGATATCTACTTCTGCTAATAATCGATCAACATCTTCTCTTGTTGCTTCATAAACCCCTCTCACCATTTTCTTTTCATCAACAAAGATCAATGGATGCCCCATGGTACATGCTGAATCAATACTATAAAATCCAATTTCAGAATTATTGTTTAGTGTTTTCAGCAATCTTTCAAATTGATTTGGATTTTGTTGAACAAAATCAGATTTTGAAAGCACGACAGGACCTTGAATCTCACAATTTGGTTGTACGTACCTTTCCATTACCGGAAGGTCGAATTTATTCTCTCCAAAAATCTGAAGAAAAAGATACCACCCAACAGGTAATCCAAATACAACAACAAAGAACAGAATTACTCCGATCCTTCGTTTCATCCAGATTTAAATGGAGTTAGTGCAATATCTCATAGATAGCTGCACCCTGATACATCAAAATGAAGATCAGAAATATGATGAATAATGTCGGTAAAAGTATGGACCAGACAAGTGATTTTTTCTCGTGACCTAAGTGCATAAATTCGGAAACAATGAAAAATGCTTTCCAAATAGTAAGGGCAATGAAAACAAATGTTTTCGCTGGGCCGGCATCAATGGTAAATGCAATAAGGAACTCTACAGAAGTAATGGCACCCAGATAGAATGCAATTTTCCAAATATGCCTGATCTTAGATTTATCTACCGGTTGTGCTTCTACGTGTGAAACTTCTTCGCTCATGATATATTAGCTATTAAATCAAATAGAAAAATGTAAATACAAATACCCATACCAGGTCAACAAAGTGCCAGTAAAGACCCACTTTCTCTACCATTTCGTAATGACCGGTTCTCTCCAGCTTTCCAACTACTGCCTGATAAAAGATGATGAAGTTTAAAACAACTCCGGTAAAAACGTGAAATCCATGGAATCCAGTGATAAAAAAGAACAGTGCTGCAAAGTTCGGGGGTCCGTATTGGTTCATACTAAGGTTTGCGCCCATAAAGCTATTCCCGGCGGCATTATTGGCCGTATCAGCGCCCACAATAAAATGGGTCCATTCCCAGGCCTGGCAGCCCAGGAAAGTAAGTCCTCCAAGGATCGTCCATAGCATCCATTTTTCTACACCTTTTCGGTCCATTCGTTGACCAGCTTCCACTGCCAACACCATGGTCACACTACTCAAAATCAGGATAAAGGTCATCAAACCAACAAAAACCAGCGGCAGATGCACTCCATGTAAGAAAGGAAACCCTTCAAATACCATTTCTGGTATTGGCCAGTATTCCTGTGAAAATGCAAATTCATCGATTGTACCTTCAAATGCCGGATGACTGTATCTAATCAATCCGTAGGTAATCAATAGTGCAGAAAATGTGAATGCATCAGAAAGAAGAAAGAACCACATCATGAGTTTTCCATAGCTCGCCTTCATGGGAGCTACTCCACCACCCCAGATGTTATTACTTTCAATTGCCGTAGAGTGTGCCATAGTTTACGTGACCTAATTATTTAGAACCAAAAATAAGTATAAATACAACCAAAGTCCACCAAGAAAATGCCAGTATGTTACGCACATTTCCAATTGGTTCAAACTTTTAGAGTGTACCTTGTAATTAAATGCATTGTATAAAACGATTGCAAGAAATATCAATCCCCCTACCAGGTGGACAGCATGCAATCCTGTAAAAACATAAATGAAAGACCCCGCAGGATGTCCAACAAAAAACACATCCTGACTGATCAGTTGTCCCCAGCTCATATATTGCCCAATTATAAACGCAATGGCCAAAAGGGATGTCACAGTCAATCCTACCCTGATCTGCAATAAATTATTTCTTTTAGCCGCTAAATAAGCAAAATGCAGTGATATACTGCTCAGCACAATAATCACTGAAGTTGTATTAAATAATGACGGGAACACGATTTCCGGCCAGTTGCCTTCCGATTGTTTTACCAGGTAAGCACTTGTCAGTGCTGCAAATAGCATGGCGACTGTAATAATAAACAGCCACATAGCGAATTTCTTGGGATTTACTGAACGAACTCTAACTGTTCCTAAAGGTATTTCTGCGTGTCTTTCCATTATATCTTATCAATTAAATAAGCCAATTGAACAATTGGTAAATAAATAAAGGAACCAAACATGATCTTAAGGGCAGATTGTCTGGAGTTATCCTTCATCAAAGAAAATGTTTGGGCAAGAAATAAAGTTCCGCAAATTGTGGCAATGATACCACTAGTGATCCCTGTCAATTGAAAATAGGTCGGCAAAAGCCCCAAAGGGAGAAGAAATAACGTATAGATCATGATATTGATCGCTGTATTCAGGTCTTTCTTTCCTTTACCTGGTAAAAGCTTAAACCCTGCCTTTTTATAGTCTTCGTCTGCTATCCAGGCAATGGCCCAGAAATGCGGGAACTGCCAGATAAACTGGATCCCGAAAATGATCAGTGCTTCATGAGAAATACTGCCTGTAGCTGCAACCCATCCCAATAGTGGGGGTAATGCCCCAGGAATCGCACCCACAAATACGGCTATAGGCCCCACTCTTTTCAGTGGGGTATAAACAAAAGAATAAAGGATCATTGAAAGCACAGCCAAAGACAATGTCAGCATATTGGTTTGCCAGGCGATCAAACTTAATCCTACAAAAGCATTTAACAAAGCATAGAGTAAAGCCTCCTGACTGCTGATACGACCTGTAGGTAAAGGTCTGTCTTTGGTCCTTTTCATCTTGGCATCATGAACCTGCTCGATGATCTGATTGAGGGTAATTGATGAACCGGAGATCAGGAAACCTCCCATCGCAAGGGCTAGAAATGATGCCCAGTTTATGGCACCAGAGTGTCCCAGTAAATATCCAAATGAAGCTGAAAAAGCAACAAGAAAAGACAATCGAACTTTTACAAGCTCAACATACATTTTGAGACGATTCAGTATATGTACAGTGCTTATTGAAACAGTCGATTGCATTAGATTATTCTATGTCTTAAATAGGTGCTCAAAAATAAGTAAAAAATCATTCCGAATCCGACACTTCCCAGAAGCAAATGGGCTGGTTGAGCAGCAGCGGGAACATTTAAATATGCCAGGACAATACCCAGCAAGATTTCTAGTCCGATAACACCTGCCAAAGCCAATAACATCGGGCTTTTTAAGAACTTATCTTTATTAAGCCAGATCAACCATCCAGTCAGCAATACAATTAATATCGAGAAGGATCTGTGTATATAAAAACCCATACCTAATTGACCGATCCATGCGCCTCTTTCGATTCCCTGATGAACCAACACATCAATTTGCTCCCTTACTCCAGTTCCCAGGATAATCTGAATAAAAAACATGCCTAACAAGATTAGGAGCTGCCATTTTCCTGTAATCTCTTCTTTGAAATCTCTTACTTTCACCTGCTGCACCAGTAGCATGGCTACAAGCAATAAAGCCAACACCATATGGAAAGTGATAAAGCCGGGCAGTAAATTTGTTGCAACCACAAGGCTGCCAACCCATCCCTGAAACACTACTAGAATGAAAGCAAAAACCCCAATGAATGCAAGGGAAGTACTTTGTTTTCTTAGCTTTAATGACCACCAGGCATTGAGGATAATTAACAACCCTATGATCACCCCAATGATTCGGTTGATATATTCAATCCAGGCTTTACTAAAACTGTATGGTGTATCTTCTGCCAATTCCGGATTATTCAGGATCTTGTCTGCTGCCTTTTTTAAACCAATTGCTGAAAGTACAGCGGCTAACCTCCTGCTTTTCTCCAGTCGCTTCCCGGTAAAGAATTCCTGATAGTTTTCTGGTAATTCATGGCTTGATGAGGGTGGCGTATACTGTCCAAAGCATTTCGGCCAATCAGGACAACCCATCCCGGCACCAAGGGTGCGTACCAAACCTCCTACAAGGATTAGTAAATAAACAGCAATGATTGTAGTCAGATTAATTGATCGGAAAACCGATACCTTATTCATCTGTTAAGACTACTTCTTAGCTTCAGCTTTGGCATCTTCTACTTCATTAGGAAGGTTTGATTCCGGAGTCTCACTCAAAGGTACAGTTTGCGGAATAAAATCATCCTTCGCGCCTGGCTTGCTGTAATCATAAGCCCAACGAAATACTTTTGGTATCGCTCCAGGCCAGTTACCATGTCCAGGCAATCTTGGCGTAGTCCACTCCAAGGTATTGGACTTCCATGGATTCAAAGAGGCTTTTCTTCCGGCAAAAATGGAATAGAAGAAATTGAACAGGAAGATGAACTGTGCAAAGAAGGTCAATGCAGCTGCAATACTTACAAATGAATTCAGATCAGTGAAGGTCTGGAAAGCATCAAAGCTTGTGAAAGAATAATACCTTCTTGGAAATCCTGCAATTCCTATGTAATGCAGCGGGAAGAATACCAGGTATACTCCAACAAATGTAAGCCAGAAGTGAATGCTACCTAGTCTTTCATCCATCATCCTTCCGAACATCTTCGGGAACCAGTGATAAACGCCTGCCAACATACCAAAGAATGCCGCACTACCCATTACCAGGTGAAAATGAGCCACCACAAAATAAGTATCGTGCAGGTTTATATCAAGAGCCGAATTACCAAGGAAAATACCCGTGAGTCCTCCTGATATAAAGAAGGACACCAGTCCAATAGAAAACAACATCGCCGTCGTAAACTTAATGTTACCTCTCCAGAGTGTGGTGATGTAGTTGAATGCTTTTACTGCTGATGGTACAGCAATGATCAATGTAAGGAACATAAAGATGGATCCAAGGAAAGGATTCAATCCAGTCACAAACATATGGTGAGCCCATACGATAAATGACAGGAACCCAATGGCCAACATGGAACCAATCATCGCACGGTAACCAAAGATTGGCTTTCTTGAATTGGTAGAAATGATCTCTGAAGTAATTCCCAATGCAGGGAGAATGACAATGTATACTTCAGGGTGCCCCAGGAACCAGAACAAATGCTGATACAGGATTGGACTACCTCCTATGTGTGGAAGTGCTTCACCTCCGATATAAATGTCTGAAAGATAAAAGCTGGTACCAAATGACCTATCAAATACCAATAGCAAGGCAGCAGCTACCAAAACAGGGAATGATAACAGTCCCAGGATAGCAGTCAGGAACAACGCCCAAACGGTCAAAGGCAATCTTGTAAAAGACATACCCTCTGTCCTCATGTTGATGATGGTGGTGATATAGTTGATACCACCCAATAAGGTGGAAGCTATAAAGAATACCATAGAAACCAACCACATTGTCATACCTGCACCGGACCCCTGTATTGCCTGAGGCAATGCACTCAATGGCGGATAAACCGTCCACCCACCGGAGGCTGGTCCCGTTTCAAGGAAGAAGGAAATGAACATGACTACACCGGAAAGGAAGAAGAACCAGTATGACAGCATATTCATAAAGCCTGAAGCCATATCTCTGGCTCCGATCTGCAATGGAATCAGGAAGTTGGCAAACGTTCCACTCAATCCTGCAGTCAATACAAAAAAGACCATGATTGTCCCGTGCATCGTTACCAGGGCAAGATAAAATTCAGAATCTATCTTACCTTCTGCAGTAATCCATTTGCCAAGTAATGGTTTCAACCAGTATAACTCCATGTCCGGAAAACCCAGCTGAAGTCGGAAAATCACGGAAAGACCACCACCAATCAGTGCCCAGAAAATACCTGTGATCAGGAATTGTTTGGCAATGGTCTTGTGGTCTGTCGAGAATATATATTTCGAAATAAAGCTTTGCTCATGGTGATCGTCATGACCATCATGATGTAAATCTTTTTCAATTTGGATGTCGGCTACTGACATAATAAAATCTTTTAAAATCTTAGTTGCTTACCAGGGCTTTATCAGCCTTATCTACACTTATTACATTATCAATTCCAGCAGCAATTCTTGCAGCTTCTTTCAAATTATCGGGTACTTCAGACAGATAATCATCATTTAGCTTAAGCCAGGCTTGCTGATCAGCATACCATTGATCATATTCATCTGCTTCCAATACAAGAATTGAATATTTCATACCAAAATGACCATACCCACATATCTTGTTACAAACCAATTCGTAGTTGAAATCAGGATTTCCAGTCTCTTCCCGCATCTCTTCTGTGGTCTTTGTAGGCACAAACCAGAATCTGGTTGGCATACCTGGCACCGCATTCATCTGCATCCTGAAGTGTGGTTGAAACACACTATGAATCACATCCTTGGCACGTATCTTCAATAATACCGGCCGTCCCTTGGGTAATACAAGTTGGGTAGGAATAAAGTCATCAAATGATGCCTGATCAGTGAAGTCAATACCCATGGAATTTGTTACATCCATTTTCTGGAAGTCAGAATCTCCCAGACTTTTATCAGCACCAGGATATCTTACAGACCATGAAAACTGGTACCCCATTACTTCAATCACTTCAGCATTGTCAGGAGCCTTTCCTGTGATGTCAGACCAGGCTTTCCATCCCGAAACGATCAATAATGCCAAAACAATGGCAGGAATAGCTGTCCATATGACCTCTAGCTTATTGTTGTGTGGATAAAAATCTGCTTTATTACCCTCTTTATGTTGGTACTTATAAGCAAAACCAAACAGAAATATCTGTGTGACGATGAACACAAAACATGTGATACCCATGGTGATCCAAAACAGACGATCTGTTACAGCACCATGCTCGGAAGCCAATGGCAGTACAAAATCATCCTGCAGACCCCCAAATGAATAATAGAAAAAACCGAATAATCCTGCTATTAAAAACAACATCAACAATAAGGCATTGATCCTGTTAGTAGGAGGAACACTTTTGCTTCCCTCTCCTTTCGCAACATTGACCAACGTAATTACCCTGAATACCGTGACCAGGATAGCCAGGATCAATACTACTGCGATAACTATTATTAAATTCAACATCTCTATTCAATAAGCTTTTATACGTGATGATGTAAACTCTCTTCCAACATTGGATGATTCTTCGCAAATAAAGGAGCTTTAGACAGCTGATTCAACACAACATAGATGAATGCCCCTGCAAATACAAACAACAATCCTAACTCCAGTACGCCGAATCCTGAATTCTCACCCAGCGTACCTGGTGTAACCATTAGCGTAATATCCAACCAGTGACCGATAACCACTGCAGGTGTTACAACTTTCAATATTCTTGTGTGCCTTTTAGAATCTCTTGTCATCAATACCAGGAATGGGAAAAAGAAATTCACACCCAGGTTTAAGAAAAACAATGGAGCGTAGTGACTGCTTTTCCATCGTTCTACAAAGTAGATTGTTTCTTCTGGGATATTGGCATAGTAGATAAGGAAGAACTGAGAAAACCAGATATAAGTCCAGAAGATACTGAAGGCAAAAACGAATTTGCCCAGGTCATGCAAATGGTTCGCATTCACAATGCTTAAATACCCCTGATCTTTAAGAAGCACCACAATGAAAGTTGTAAGTGCCAATCCGGCTACCCACCAGCTTGCAAATACATACCAACCCATCATAGTGCTAAACCAATGGGTATCAATTGACATCACCCAATCCCATGCTGCGATGGAAGAAGAAACAGCAAAAAAGACAATGAACAGTGCAGAGAATTTTCGCATCTCATACCATTTTTCTGTGCCTCCGTCGATATCTTCTTTATAAGCTAAGTTTTTCAGTTTGTTGAACAGTATGTACCAAATGGCAAAAAAGGCGACCATTCTGAGTACATAAAACAAAGGAAATGTCCCGTTTTCCAGTGGCCAATAAAAATATCCTGCCTTCCCTTTAATAATTTCATCACCATCAGGACCATACAAGTCATGATGGGTCCAATGGAATATGTCATGACCTCCAATAAAGAACATGGCAATCATCAAAACAAAACCAATGGGAATCCATGCGCCAAATGAAAGCGGAATTCGTTTGATCCCCGCAGACCAACCAGCCTGCGCTGCATATTGGATGGCAAAGAATAATACTCCAATAAGTGACAAACCAGTAAAGAATACAATATTGATCCATAGATTAGCATTGACGCGTTGCATCCAGTGAAACCCATGATGAGCTGCTTCCACTTCTTCTCCATGTCCGCCTGCCTCATGATGCCCTCCACCCATATTGAGTGCGACTATACCAATGATTGCTAATACTACTCCGACCGCAATAAAAATGAGAAGATTTCTCTTGGTTGTTGCTTTAAATTCAAATCTTTCCTCTGTCATGCTAAGTGTTAATCGATTGTGATCAATTATTGTTTTTGTAATACCTGAACATATTTTACAATTTTCCAACGCTCTTCCTCACTAAGCTGAGAAGCATGGGAACCCATTCTGCCTTTTCCATGTGTAATTACATGATAGATATGCCCTTCCGGCTTATCAACTACTGTGGCAGAATTATATGCGGTTACCCCGAGAAAGACCTGACCAACCAATCCATCTCCTGCGCCTTTCTGTCCATGGCAATGAATACAAAATCTTTCATATAAGGCTTTGCCCTGTGCAACCACCTCTTTGGTGCTATCCAATGGGTTTACCAGCTCGATTGCCGCAGTTTCATAATCATCCGGTGCAATGTGATTTGGTAATGAACCCCTTTTGATGGTGTTTTCTACGGGCTCCAACATGGTCATTCCATAAGGATTGTATGGATTTGAGTTGAAAAACTCGCCATGTCCATCCTCAGGATTGGAATCTAACCATGAACCTATTGATTCATCCTGCACCTGAGAAAGTGGCTCATAAGGTGTGGAATGATACATTTGTGGTGCATACTCCAGACCAGGATTATCTACCCCAGCCGTGCAACTGGCCATTACCAATGCTACAACAACCAATAATATTATCTGTACTCCTTTTTGCATGCCTTACAGCGTTTTCTTATTTACTTCAGATGCTCCACTATCTTTTAATATCTGGCTTATCTTTCCTTCATCCAGATTGTTTTTGCCAAGATCCACTGCCATCACGTGTTTATCGTCAGTGATCCTAAGGTCAAAAATCTTAGGTTTCCCCCATGGCTTCAGGTTGGCCACTACAAAGAAGGTACCTACCATTCCAAATGCAGCAAGCAATACTGTGAGCTCAAAAGATACAGGGATAAATGAAGGAACAGGGATGTAGTCTTTTCCACCAATGATCATCGGCCAGTCAATGCCCATCATCCCGATTTGCATGATAAGCGCCAAAGAGGTTCCTGTTATTCCAAAAAGGAATGCAGCGATAGACAATCTTGATCTTCTGTATCCCAGTGCATCCTCTATTCCATGGACAGGAAACGGAGAGTACACTTCATGGATCTTCACTCCGCTATTCCTTACCTTCTTGATAGCATCCAGTAGGACATCCTCGTCCTCAAATACACCAGTTAAATAATTACTAGTTTCAGCCATTACTTTTAACTTTTTCGCCAGTTGCTTTAATAATACTCTTCACCTCCGCGATGTTGATTACCGGGAAAAACTTCGCAAACAATAAGAAAGCTGTGAAGAAAAACCCGATACTGAACAGGTACATTCCCATATCGTAGATAGTGGGATAAAACATTGCCCAACTTGAAGGCAAAAAGTCTCTATGCAATGAGGTAACAATAATCACGAATCGCTCAAACCACATTCCAATGTTTACAACAATCGACAATACAAATGTTGCAGCAAGATTCGTCCGTATCTTCTTAAACCAGAACAGCTGAGGTGAAATCACATTACAAGTCATCATGGAAGCGTATGCCCACCAGTACGGTCCTGAAACCCTGTTTAGGAACGCATATTGTTCTGCTTCAACTCCTGAGTACCAGGCAATGAAGAGCTCAGTGATATAAGCAATACCCACAATGGATCCAGTAATGATGATGATGATATTCATCAACTCAATGTGCTGAATGGTGATATAATCTTCGAGTTTATACACCTTCCTGGTGATCAGGAGTAGTGTAAGTACCATAGCAAATCCTGAGAAAATCGCTCCGGCAACGAAGTAAGGAGGGAAAATCGTAGTGTGCCACCCTGGTATTACCGAGGTAGCAAAGTCCATAGATACAATGGTGTGTACCGAAAGTACAAGAGGGGTAGCAAGTCCGGCAAGTATTAACGCTACAGTCTCATATCGTGACCATGTTCTGGCTGCTCCGTCCCATCCGAAACTCAAAGCACCATAGATGGCTTTTGAAATCTTGTTTGTTGCCCGGTCTCTGATGGTAGCAAAGTCAGGAATTAACCCAATGTACCAGAATACCAAAGAGACTGAGAAATAAGTACTGATCGCAAAGAAATCCCAAAGAAGTGGTGAGTTAAAGTTTACCCAAAGTGATCCAAACGTATTAGGAAGTGGAATCGCCCAGTACATCCCCAGCCATGGTCTCCCCATGTGTAGGATCGGGAACATCAGGGCGCAGATTACCGCGAAAATCGTCATCGCTTCAGCTGCCCGGTTGATAGACATTCTCCAGCGCTGTCTGAACAGCAAAAGGATGGCAGAAATAAGTGTACCTGCGTGACCAATACCTACCCACCATACGAAGTTGGTGATATCCCAGGCCCAACCAACAGTCTTATTAAGTCCCCACATTCCGATACCATGCCAGACTGTCATCCACACAGCATAAGCACCTACAGCTAAGGCTGCTAATGAAACTGCGGTGGCTAACAGCCAGGACTTGGAAGGCTTATCTTCCACCCTGCCAGCAATGTCATTAGAGACATCATGGAGGGTCTTATGACCGGTTACTAATGGTTCACGTACAGATGATTCTGCTATCATTACTTTATGCTTCTCCGTTTACAGTTTTAACTTCATCTTTATTCCTAATCTTGGTTAAATACCAAACATTAGGCATCACTCTCAACTCTTCCAATACATGGTAAGCCCTGTCTTCCATGGCTTCAACCATCTTCTCACTAGTCTTTATTTTTAATCTTTGTGAAATTTCGCTTGAAGGATCTTTCATGTCTCCAAACACAAGCGCTTCTGAAGGACATGCACTCGCACAAGCTGTAACGGCATCACCGTCAACCGGTCTTCTACCTTCTTTCTTAGCTTCCAGCTTGCCGTATTGGATACGTTGTACGCAGAAAGTACATTTTTCCATCACACCCCGTGCTCTTACCGTCACATCAGGGTTCAACACCATCTTACCAAGGTCATTGTTCATTGCTGTATTGTCAGCAAACTGCTCGTTGTCATGGTATTTGAACCAGTTGAACCTTCTTACCTTGTAAGGACAGTTGTTTGCACAATATCTTGTTCCAATACACCTGTTGTATGTCATCTGGTTGAGACCTTCACTGCTGTGTGTGGTGGCCGCTACCGGACATACCGTCTCACAAGGCGCATTGTTACACTGCTGACACATCATTGGTTGAAAAGTCACTTCCGGATTTTCGGAAGCTTTTTCCATTGCTGCGTAGTTGCCTTCTTCAGCGTCTGAGCTGTAGTACCTGTCGATCCTGATCCAATGCATCTCACGTCGGTTCAGTACTTCAGTTTTTCCTACTACAGGAATGTTGTTTTCTGACTGACATGCTACCGTACATGATCCACATCCTGTACATGAGTTTAGATCAATCATTAATCCCCAGTGGTGATTCGGATACTCATGTCCCTTCCAAAGAGAAACAGCATGAGGTCTTACTTTTTCACCATTGGCTTTGGAGATCATAGGGAAATGTCTTCCTGCCTGAGGATCTTTCTTATATTCTGATAGGATGCTCTCCTGGATCACCGTTTCTCTACCCATATATGTGTCATGAGTCTGAGTCTGAGCAATCCTGTAGCTAGCACCGGTTGGCTCTACAGAAACACCACTTGTGATGGCATATGATAAGCTACCACCCTTGCTGGATACAAAAGGATAAGCGTTAACACCTATATTATTAGCTACTTTACCTGCTTTTGTTCTTCCATATCCAAGTGCCAGGCCAACAGTGTTGTATGCCTGACCTGGTTGTGGCATCACAGGAACTTCAACAGTAGTACCATCCACTGTCAGATTAACCTTTTGGGTAGCCATGTCACCCAAATTGATACCCCATTCTTCTGCTTGCTTTGGAGAAACAGTCAGGTAGTTGTCCCAGGTAGCTTTGGTAATTGGATCAGGCATCTCCTGCAACCATGGGTTGTTGGCCTGCCTTCCATTTCCAATGCTATTTTTTTCGTAAATGATTAATTCAATCCCATCTGATTTACCAGATACGGAAACACCACTTAAGTCTACGTTGGCCTGTGGTGAGTCACCTGCAGTTGCTTCTGGCTCGAAGAAACCATCATGCAAACATTTGTCCCAAAAGCTGATAAAGCTTGAGAAACCTGATGACAACGGATAAATGTTCTCAGTCCAGTATTCCTTTATAAAATCGTAATAAGCCTTCGATTCTCCACTCCAGGTCAAAAGGGACTCCTGAGCCTGACGGGTATCGAAAATATTTTTAATGGTTGGTTGTGATAAGCTGAAATTGCCAGTCACGATCTCAAAATCATTCCATGATTCCAGATAGTGATGATCCGGAGTCTGATATTTTACCAGAGAAGCTGTTTCGTCGAGTCTATCTGAAGTAGAAACAGACAACTTCACTTTACTCAACCCGGAAGCTATTTGAGCTCCCTGTGGGTGATCGTAAACAGGGTTACAATTGACGAAGATCACACCAGCTACCTGACCACCGTTGAGCGCTTTTACAAAAGCGTCAAACTGCTGATCATTACCTTTCCTTGTATTTAATGCTTTGTTGACATCGATGGTTGATCCGTAGCTACCTAAAAGGTTGTTGATGGCAACGACTATAGATTGAATCTTAGCATCATTAGAACCACAGATTACGATGGATTTGCCTTGAGTAGCTAAAAGATCAGCGGCTGCTTTCTTAAGTATCGCACTCTCGGTTTTAGCACCGCCTACTGTTGGCTGACCTAATTTAGAAGCAATCGCATTGTAAAGACTCGCAACATAGGCTCCTGTTTCAGAAGCTTTGATGGGTTGTCTATAATCCGCATTAGCCCCTGTCAATGACAAGTTTGATTCAAAGGCATAAAGTCTTGACATATCCTTTTTGGAGTCAGACAGCCTTCTGGTCTTAGCAAATTCATTGTTATTATATGTCTGGTTAGGCCACGTTCCCAGGAAGTCAGCTCCAAAACTCACGATTGTTTTGGCTTTGCCGAATTCGTGTACCGGAAGTACCTTTTTACCAAATGCCTTTTCGTAGGCCTCAGTCAAACCACTCAATGACATGGTGTCGTACATGATGTGGTCAGCAGGGAATACGGATTTAAACTTTTCAATGACGCTCAAAGTAGAAGGACTGGCAATTGAATTGCTAACAATAGCAATCTTTCCACCTGCAGCAGCCAGGTCTTTTTTGATCGCCGAGTCAATTTCATCCCATGAAACAGATGAACCGTTGACCATTGGTCCTTCAAGCCTTTCTTTGTCGTAAAGAGACAGCACGGAAGCCTGAGCCTGAGCACTGGTACCTTTTCCACTGATTTTAGAGAGCTTGTTGCCATCTACATAGATAGGTCTACCCTCACGTGTTTTAACCACAATTGGTAGAGCATCACTGCCACTTACATAAGTAGAGGCATAGTAGTTAGGAACAGATGGATCTACGGAAGCAGGCTTAGATACATAAGGTATGGCCTTTTTCACGGGTGTTTCACAAGCAGCCAATGAAACTGCCGCAACACTAAAACCCATCATTTTCAAGAAATCTCTTCTGTTGGGTCCATCTTCTCCTGCAATAGGCAGATATTCTGGAAATTCCTTATCGGCATGCTTTTTAAACTCAGCATTGTCAGCGAGTTGCTCAAGTCCTTTCCAATATTTCTTTGTTCCTTTCATATTTCTTCCTGGAATCAAATTCAAGTCAGTTTTTTAATAATGACATTTAGCACATTCAAGACCACCGATATCCTCTACTACCATCGGCTCTTTGCTATGCTCCTCGTGTAACTCAATTAATTTAGAATAGTATTCGTTGCCTTTGGAATTGACCTCCGTCTCTCTGTGACAGTTGATACACCATCCCATTGTCAGCGGAGCATACTGGTAGACTACCTCCATCTCTGAAACAGGTCCGTGACAAGTCTCACACTCAAGACCACCTACTTCCACGTGTTGAGAGTGGTTAAAGTATGCAAGGTCTGGCAGGTTGTGTATCCTTACCCATTCAATTGGCTTTTTGTCTGGTCCATACTGACCCGTATTCGGATCGTAATCCACAGCGGCATAAATTTTTGCAATCTCTGTTGATACTCCGGACTCACCACCTACATTTTGAATGGCAGAGTGACAATTCATACAAATGTTTGGTGAAGGAATGTTGGCCGACTTGGCTTTTCTTACACCCGTATGGCAATAATTACAGTCAATCTCATACTGTCCTGCATGCAATTCATGTGAGAATGCAATAGGTTGAGTAGGCTGATAACCTTGCTGAACACCAATGGTGAAAGCACCGTCGATAAGTGTTTTAAGCAAAATTGCAGTGAAAAGGAAGATCACAACACCTGCAACTGCATCAGACTTAAGTACTTTGAGCAGGTCAAATTTCTGCTCCAGAATTTCTTTATCTTCTTCCTGAAGATCTTTTTTCTCTTTAAGGTACCGCTGTAAAACAGATACGATAAGCACCAGGACAATCAGTATAAGTATAAGTACTACAACCAGCACAACTAACACCGCTGTTAGATACCCTGAAGGTATGGAGTCACCACCTGCTGCTGCCACTTCCCCACCAGCTGCAGGATCAACCTGAGCGGTCTCCTGAGGTACATTTTCAGACTCCACTTTGACATAAGCGAGCAAACTCAATATTTGATCGTCTGAGAATGGATAGGAAGGCATAGCTACCTGATTATACTCTTCGTAGAGCGAAACAGCGTAGTCATCCCCACTTTGAATAACTTTCTGAGAGTTTCTTATCCAATCGATCAGGTAACCAGTTTCCAATCTATCCGTTACACCTTTTAGTGCAGGTCCGATAACCTTTTTATGGACTTGGTGACATTGTGTACAATTGGCCTTGAAAAGTGCTTCACCTGATGAGATCACCGCCTCATCAGTCGGAATCTCCTGACTATAGGTAGCAAATGAGACAACAAAAATTATTATGAAGCTTAATATCTGAGGGCGAAATCCTGAGGCTTTAGACATTGAGTATTTGTTTGGAAAACATTCGTTTAAATGGTTCGAAATTCAAACGGTTACAAATGTAACACGGGGGGTGTGTATTTCAAAGGCAGAATTGTAGCCCCTATGGGCATTTTATTAAACTAAAGGGTTGTCATGGACAAAAACCACTGACAATCAAGCAATTAGATACTTTTAGAAGTGGTTATATTGTCATTATTTAGAATCATTTTAAATAATAGAATTTTCCCACAATCTCATTCTACCACCTTGTCTATATAACTGGAATTCAATAAACTCAAAGCTCCCATATATTTCAGCCTAAATTTGATCCAATCGCCCACTTTAAAATTCCTTTTTGAGTTACCTAAATCAATGACCAGCATATCAGAACTGGCTCCACTGATTTGTAATTCTTCATCAACAGGAATCATATAATCAGTAGATATATCGAGTAGCCCAAGATCAAGTATGGCCCGGTATGATTCCTTGCCGTAATCATCCTCATCAATCTCATATTTCTCTCCTGAGGGATTGGTGGCTAATTCACCTACCGGCACTTTTGGTTTCTTTATCAACTCAATGATCTGGGCATTGAGTGTAAACACATCCTGCTTCATCTTCTTGATGGGAGCTTCTGCTACCAGGTCCGTACCAAAGTATAATGTCTCCCCTACTCTAAAGTGATTGACACCCCTGGGTAGCTGTCTACTCATCAACAGAGGAATCACCACAGAGGTCCCACCGGATACCCATGGGATCTTTTTGTCGAATTTGGCTTCAATCAATTGTTCATACAAGCTAAGTTGGATGAGCTTATCCTGAGAGGGCATTACACCATGCAGACAATTAAGGTTGGTCCCAATTCCTACTACCTTAATATTTGGTAGTTCAAATACTTTACCATAAAAGCCGAGCAACTGTTCGCCCATCACTCCTTCTCTCAGGTCACCCATCTCAATCATGATAATGACCTTATGAATCTTATTTTGTCGTTTGGCTTCTTCGGAAATTAGCCGGATCGTTGAAAGCTCGGTATTGAAGCTCACATCAGCATACTTCACTACCTTAGGAATTGCCTTTTTGGCGGGTGGTTTAATATAGACTGTCTGCACCCCGGGATCTATTTCTTTCGCCACCTTCAGGTTGCTCACGCGGGAATCATGTACTTCCTTGGTACCGAGCTGAATTACTTCATTGATGAATTTTTTATTTCCACAAAGCAATTTTGTAACTACCCCCCAACTAATATCATGTTGAGCAAAAAATTGTTCGAGGTATGAATAATTATGCTGTAGCGACTTTCTCTTCAGCGTTATGTAGGCCATTGTTTGAGTTTTTGGTTACTAATGCGTCGGTGTTGACCACCTTCCTAGGTATATTATGCGGTAAACGCGTTAAAAGTTCATAATTCAATTGACTACTCAGCTCACTAAATGAGGCAACAGATACGGATTGGTCTCCCTGATCACCTATAAGGACAACTTCATCGCCTTTCTTCACTTCAGGAGCCTCCGATATATCCACCATCAATATATTCATATTGACTATTCCGATCACCGCAAGTCTTTTGCCACAAATCAGGACACGCCCCTGATTGCTTAGTGATCTGGAATACCCGTGAGAATACCCCACTGGTACAGTAGCCACTTTCATGTTTTCAGAGGCCATGAATGTGGTGCCATACCCTATAAACTCACCGGTATTCACTTCCTTTACATCCATCACGGTGCTCTTCCATTTGATCACGCGTTTCAGTGGATCTACCCTGTCAGTCTTATTTTTTAAGAAATCTATGATGGTTTCCCGGCTAGGCCAAAACCCATATTGCAGAATACCGATCCTGACCATATCCATCCTGCTCTTGGGATAACTCATGGCAGCGGCTGAACATGCTGTATGTCTTCTAAGCGGATTAATTCCATTTGACCTCAGCCATCGGTCCATCTTATTAAATTTTTTGATTTGACTTTTGACCCTTACATAATTGGCAATACTTTCCGCACCTGCATAATGGGTGCAGTCTCCGCATACCTCAAGGTTATCCAGGTTCTTCTGTATGATCGGAACAACTTTCACAAGTTGTTCATGACTAAAACCTGTCCTGTTCAGACCTGTTTCAAATTCGATATGAATGCGTGCTTTCTTTCCGAGTTTTTTAGCTGCATTGATAGCTGCCTGCAACCGACCACTTTCAAAGACAAAAAACTCAACGTCATTTTCCACAGCCCACTCTACTTCACTGTCATCGATAAAACCCATGATAAGGACCTGAGGGTTTGATCCGGCTTTCTTCACCGAAAAGGCTTCGCCGGCACTAAATACTGAAAAATGATCCACATTGGCCGTCTCAGCCATTGAAACAAATTCACTGATCCCATGTCCGTAGGCGTTGCCTTTCACCACAGAAGAAAATTTGATGTCTGACCCCAGAATACCCCTGATAATTTGAAGGTTGTTGAGTAGGGCCGAATAGTCTAATTCTATCGTGGATGAAGCCAGCATAGTTGAAATTTGAATTGAAGAAGATACAAAGTTAAAGAATGATCCCTAAGTGGAGGATCGGGTGATCCCGCCAGACAGTTGTTTCTGTATTTTCAGCATCATCCGGATACCCGTTTCAAGGATCTCATCAGGGAAATCATAATCAGGATTGTGTAGTGCCGGTGACTGGGTACCAGCTCCCAGCCCAAACATGGCTCCAGGAAATTCCTTCGTAAACAACCCAAAATCTTCACCCCACTTAAAAGGTGTATTTTTCTCCTCCAACTCCAGTTGCAGGTTTTTGGCAGAAGCTGCAATGGCATCAACAACCGTTTTATTGTTTTCATTGGCAAAGAAACTCTGTGTCCAGTCTATTTCAATCCTCAGTCCGAAATGCCCGGCCACTTCCCTGGCGACGTCCTCACACTTCGATTCCAGTTTTTTCATCACCTCATTGTGCCATGCCCTCAAAGTAAAGTGTGTCTCCCCATATCCTGCAGATACTCCATAGGATTTGTGGCCCAATGTATAATATATAGGTGTAATAATCTGAAAATCGGGATCCTCCATATCCGGATTACAAAGTGCTTCGTATCTTTTTGTAACTTCAGCCATGGCCATGGCAGGGTTCATCCCTAGTTCAGGCTCCGCTGCGTGGGAGGTCTTTCCATGGTACTTAATAATGATGCTATTTGCTGCCGCAGTGAAGACTCCACTTCTATAGATGATCTTATGCTTCGCAAAACCCGGAAGGTTATGAAGGGCTACAACGAAATCAGGCTTCAATTGAGAAAATTTCGGATCAGCCAGTATACCCTTTGCACCATCTCCCGTCTCTTCAGCAGGCTGAAAGAGCAATATAGTATCCCCTTTTTCAGGTCTTTCATGTGAATAGATCCTGGCCAATCCATACAAAATGGCAGAATGGCCATCGTGTCCGCATTTGTGGCTTACCCCCTCGGTGTTTGATTTATATTCTACCTCATTGATCTCCTGGATAGGTAAGGCGTCCATATCCCCTCGGATTAGCAAGCATTTTCCGGGTGATTTCCCCCTAAATATTACTGCAAGCCCATAATTATCAAAAGAGATGATCTCGTCAGGATCACATTGCCTGATTTTATCAAGGATAAATCTGGAGGTCTCCCTCTCATGGTTTGATAATTCCGGATTTTGGTGCAGATACCGTCTGAATTGAATGACCTCCGGCAAATGATCTGTCATATCAGGATTTTATCAGTCGCATTTCTAAATACTTATTGGTAAAGCCCAATTTTTCATAGAGGATTTTAGCCGGGTTATCAGGCTCTACATGCAGTGCAATGGCTCCCTCAGCCTCATCAATTGCGCGTTGCATTAATTTTTTCCCAAGACCTTTACCTCGTTGGTCTCTGTGAGTGGCAATATAAACGAGTATGTTTTCAGGGATATAACCTTCCATGCCGGTTTTATTCACCACCACAACACCAGCAATTTGATTTCCTTCACTACCAACAACAACAAAGCCTCCAGGTGTAATGCCTTTATTTAGGGCGTAATTGATGGCTTTCATGATATCCTCTTTCTTATCACCATACTGGTCCAGGTGCTCGAATAAAAAGTCTCTAATTTGTTGTAACTGAACCAGGCCTACGGTGTCTGCGGGCTTTAATACTTCGATCTTCATGCTTTATGTATGGTTAAAATTCTGTTTAAAGATAAAAAAGTGATAAGCGACATTGCGATACCGTAGATATTGGCATCTAGTCCAAGGGGCAGCTGAATATTCAATATAATCAGACTGATGGTAGTTACTCCACCTATTAACATACTGAAAAATGCTGCGTTGGGATTGGGTTTCTTGAGAAATAATCCACCCAGGACTGGGATAAAGAGCCCGGAAACCATGAATGCATAGGAATATAACATGAGCTCCAACACGCTTTGCATAAAAGAGGCTAACAGGAGTGCTAATACACCTATAATTAACGTAAACAATTGAGAAAGTTTGAGAAACTTTCTGGTATTTGTACCTTCAAAGCCTATAATATCAGTGACGAGATTACCTGATGAAGCCATCAGACAACTGTCTGCGGTAGAAAGTACCGCAGAGAAGTATGCAGACATCATTAAGCCGGTAAGTCCAACCGGTAAAACAGTACGCAATAGCAATGGCAACCCAACTTCTGCATCCATTCCTGCTGCAGTGGCAAACCCAGCATATTCAAACATACCCTGATCGGCAGCTACTCTGGCAAACATGCCTAACAGTACGCCCATCAATGCCATGATTGGCCATTCAAAAATCCCGGCGATAAACCATGCTTTTTGGGCATCTCGCTTGCTCTTACAGGCATATATACGTTGGTATAGGGTCATTCCAACAAACCAAATAGGAATGATGGTTACCCCCCAGTTTACAAGATCCTGCCAGGTAAGATTGCTAAAACTCAGAAAATTGTCAGGGATATTGGCTGTTAACCCTGCATATCCCCCAATAGCCTGATAACACAACGGAATACCAATAAATATCAGTCCGGAAAGCAGCAATCCCCATTGAATGGTATCTGTGTAGATGACAGCTTTTAAGCCACCCATTACTGTGTAGACCACAGCTATCGTACCCATGATGAACAAGGCATTTTGTAGACTGAGTGACACGAAAGTGGAAGAGGCTAGTTTGGCTCCTGCGAGCAATTGCGAACTGGTGAATCCGGCATAGCCAATGGCAGAAATAATTCCAGCCAACAAGGCCGTTTTCTTGTCGTAAAAAACTTTGAAGATTTCCGGGAAAGTGTACAGTTTTTTGAAACCGGGAATTTCGGTTATCCTCGGGATGAGGATTACTGCAGCCAACCAGGCACCTAATAAACCGGTAAACAGCATCCATGAACCTGAAATGCCCATGGTAAAACCCAAACCTCCAAGACCAATAGAAAAACCCCCACCGACATCGGTAGCCACTACAGAGAGCCCTACATGCCAACTGCTCATGGTCCTTCCGCCTACATAATAATCATCAGTACTCTTATTGGATTTTAGAAAATATGCCCCCACCCCAAGCATCAAAAGAATATAAACGATAAAAACGGTAAGGTCTATCCAATGAATTTCCAAAATATGTAATGATCTGTTTCAACTTAGTCGCCAATCTATAAAAATCAACACACCGACCATAGCAATGTTTAGTTTTTTTCAAAATTCTCAACATTTTGGTCATCCTCAGGAAGTATCAGGTCATAGAGCCAGCTATGGACCTGAGGCCTTACATTGAGCTCATAAATCGCCCGATGGTCCCTGGTGGGATATACCCGATTGGAAAGAAAGATATATAAAAGGTCATATTTCGGGTCCACCCATACGAACGTCCCGGTGTAGCCGGAATGTCCAAAGCTATAGACACTGGCTTTTTCCGCAACACTACTTAGTTTAGGATCATATTCAAGCAAAGGCTTATCAAACCCCAGCCCTCTTCGGCTTTCATTTGAGGGGTACTGATAGGAGCTAAAAAGCTCGATCGTTGCCGCCTTTAAATAGCGCCTGCCTTCATATTCTCCGCCCTGCAAAAGCATTTTCCATACTTTGGCCAGGTCATCTGCATTGGCAAACAACCCCGCATGACCGGAGACACCCTTCATCAGGATAGCTCCTTCGTCGTGGACGGTACCGTGAATATTTTCCATCCTGAAAAATGTATCGATTTCCGTAGGCACAATAGCTGAAGCATCATAATTCTCCAATGGATTAAAACCTATGGTGGCGGCTCCCAAAGAATCGTAATAATGGTATCTTAAAAAATCTTCATACCCCATTCCCGTAAGATTGGCAACGATCTCCGGCAACAAATAGAAAAACAGATCGGAATAGATATACTTTTTCTCTTTGTGATAGGTAGAGCGCCTTATCATCTTTTTGATCTTCTTATAAAAATCTTGGTGAACATATTTACCTTCCGCTACCTTGAAAGGGTATTCCTCCGACTGTTGTGAGGCAAGCGTACGCGACTTATACTTTCCGTTCTTCTTTTTTATTTCCTCATAAAACTTAATCCAGCTTTGAAGTCCGGCCTGATGAGACATGGCCTCCCGGATAGTGGATTTCCCCCGCTTATTCCACCCAAAACCTTTGACATAATCCTTGATAGGATCATCCAGTTGAATGAGTCCATTTTCATATAACTTCATCATGGCCAATACTCCACCTGTATTCTTAGAAACAGAAGCCAGGTCGAAGATGTCATAAAAATTCATGGGCTGAAGACTGTCATAAGTATGAAACCCATACGATTTAGAGAACAGCTCTTCCCCTTGATATAAGGAGTGAATAACACAACCTGGAAAAGCCTCCTGACCAATGGCTGTTGATACCAGACTATCAATCCTGCTGCTAATTATTTCAAGTTTCGTTGGTTGCTCAGTAAGCGTGTCAGTGATCGGAATAGAATCTGCAGCTACAGATAGGCTATTCGACTGTGCAAGAGCAGAAACTTGAACATTTATGAATAATAAAAGAATGACAATTGTTCTATAAGACATCTAGGTATTTATTTTTGCGGCTTGATTCACGAACTTATGGAAAATTCGAAACATTTTGTGATTGATTTTGACAGTACTTTCACCCGGGTAGAGGCTTTGGACGTCCTGGGGGAAATCTCCTTGAAAAATCATACAAACAAAAGTGGAGCTTTAAAAAAAGTAAAAGATATTACTGATTTAGGGATGGAAGGCAAACTTTCGTTCAGAGAATCACTCGAGCAAAGAATCGAAACACTTCAGGCAAACAAGTCACACCTGCCCGAGCTGGTTGATAAACTGAGCGCCCAGGTCTCTAAATCCTTCATCCGGAATAAAGAATTCATCAGAAAATATTCCAGCAATATATATATAGTGTCCAATGGGTTCAAGGACTTCATTGTACCCATTGTGGAGCCCTATGGTATAGATGAATCCAGGGTGTTTGCCAACGAATTTGAATATGATGATGATGGCAACATCATTGGCTTTAACCCGGAAAACCTACTTTCACAAAACAATGGTAAGCCACGTCAGATCGAAGCCTTAAAACTTGAGGGAGAAATCTATGTGCTTGGCGATGGCTATACAGACTATGAGATCAAAAAAGCGGGGATAGCTCATAAATTCTATGCTTTTACGGAAAATGTCCGGAGAGAAAAAGTACTTGAAAATGCAGATCATGAAGCCCCTACCCTCGACGAATTTTTATATGTAAATAATATGGAAAGAGCCCTTTCTTACCCAAAAAACAGGATAAACGTCCTTCTACTGGAAAACATTCATGACCATGGGATCCAGAAGCTCATGGAAGAAGGATATAATGTAGAAGTTCATCCAGCAGGGATGGATGAGGATGAGCTGATTGAAGCCATCAAAGAGGTCTCTATATTAGGTATTCGATCAAAAACTCAGGTTACCAAGAGGGTCCTGGAAAATGCCAAAAGACTTCATGCGATTGGAGCTTTTTGTATTGGCACGAATCAAATAGACCTGGAAACAGCTCAGGAAAAAGGTATTGCCGTATTTAATGCTCCGTTTTCCAATACAAGATCTGTGGTGGAACTTGTGATTGGCGAACTGATCATGCTTATCAGAAATCTTCCTGATAAGATCAAAGCAATGCACGAAGGCAAATGGGATAAATCAGCCAAGAACAGTTTTGAAATCCGAAATAAGACCCTGGGCATTGTCGGTTATGGTAACATCGGAGCCCAACTTTCTGTTTTGGCCGAGTCAATGGGCATGAAAGTTTGCTTCTATGACCGGGAGGAAAAACTGGCGCTGGGAAATGCGACCCAGTGTAATAGCCTGTCTGAATTGCTGGGAATGTCTGATATAGTGTCCCTTCACGTAGATGGAAGGCCAGAAAACAAAAACATCATCAGCGATAAAGAGTTTGCCCAGATGAAGGATGGAGTGATTTTCATGAACCTGAGTCGAGGACATGTGGTAGACATTGCTGCACTCAAAAAGCATATTCTATCAGGAAAAATCATCGGTGCAAGTGTGGATGTATTCCCTGAAGAGCCCAAGAGCAACCACGAGGAATTTATTTCAGAACTTAGAGGGCTGCCAAACACCATCCTGACACCACATATAGGTGGCAGCACCAAAGAAGCCCAGAAAAACATCGCTGATTTCGTACCCGGAAAGATCATTGATTATATCAATACCGGATCTACCAACAACAGTGTGAATTTTCCGAATATCGTGCTGCCTAAATTAAAAGATGCGCATAGGTTTATCCACATCCACCACAATGAACCTGGTATTCTGGCTAAGATCAACCACACTTTGGCGGATAACAACCTGAATATTGTTGGTCAGTATCTCAAAACCAATGAAAAGATCGGATATGTGATTACTGACATCAATAAGGATTATGAGCAGGAAGTGATCAAAAACCTAAAAAATATCAAGGGTACAATCAGGTTTAGGGTTTTGTATTGAGACTTTTTATCCTTAAAAGGGATATATTAGCTATCAGTGACTCTTGCATTAGCCTAAATTCTGTCGCTCCCTATGAGTGAAGTTCTAACACCGGATTGGAGATACCTCAAAAACCTTGATGACCTTGACAAGTTAGTTGAGTTCAGCAATCAGTCAGCTGTAATCTTATTCAGGTATAACCAGGACAGGAAGAAAGATCACAAGCTTAAAAAGGCACTGGATAGTGAATGGACCATCAAAGCACATATTCCCGTTTACCTATTGGATGATAGCCTGGTTGGGGACCTATCAAGGCAGGTTTGCAATCAATTGGAAGTCGAGGAGATCTCTCCTATCATCCTGTTGCTGATCGAAGGTGAGGTTATCTATGAGGAATGTGAGGAGATCTCTGCCAAAAAAATTCAGCTGGCTGTGAAGATCGTGGAACGGACATTTAAGTGGATGAAAACCCGGAAACAAAAAAAAGCCCCCGGAAAACCGAAAGCTTAAAAGCCATATGAGCATTGTTTAAACCTCCTTTATCCCAGGATTTGAGTTGTAAAAGCGCAGATCAACTATCCACTGTTATCCTAAATCCACCGAAGTGAATATGAGGTCCTGATATCAAACCAGGATGAGGTCCAGTTTTACTGCATTACATACTCGGCTATGTTCTAATGTTAGGTTTAAAACATTTGCCTGCTCATAAAGCTGATATAAATTTATCCTTTATTATTAGAAATATAACATGTCAAATAAAATATTCTTTACTCCAGGGCCCACTCAGCTCTTTTATACCTATCAGGATCATTTCAGGGAGGCAATCAAGCAGGATGTGGGCTCGATCTCGCACCGCAGCAAAGAATTCATGCGATTGTTTCAGGAGACACGTGAAAACCTGCATCAACTACTGGAGCTCACCGATGATCACCGTATTTATTTCACAGGCTCTGCCAATGAAATATGGGAAAGGATGGTCCAGAACCTGGTTATCAACCGTTCTCACCACTTTCTCAATGGTGCTTTTGCTAAAAAATTCTATGATTTTGCTTTACAATACCAAAAATCTCCAAGCAAAACAGAATCTCCGTTTGGTCAGGCTTATGACTCCCTGGATATTCCGGATGATGCGGAACTTTGTGGGATCACCCTCAACGAGACAAGCAATGGCTTTATGTTTCCAGCAGAAGATATCTATCAAATCAAAAAAGAAAATCCGGATTGCCTCATGGCCATTGATGGTGTGAGCGCGCTTCCTGCCATTCCCGTTGACTTTAACTACATCGACACGGCTTATTTTTCTGTGCAAAAATGTTTTGGCATGCCCGCAGGACTAGGGGTATGGATTGCAAACAAAAGATGCATTGAAAAATCACAGCAAATGGAGACAGACGGAATGGTCACAGGTAGCTATCACAGCCTTACTTCCTTTGAAAAATATGGCCAAAAGAATCAAACTCCCGAAACCCCAAATGCATTGTCCATCTTTATATTAGGGAAAATCGCAGAAGATATGCTGCGACGAGGTGTCTCTTATGTGAGGAATGAATCCGTGTATAAATCAACCATTCTGTACCAGACTGCGGAGAGCATTTCAATTCTGGACCCTTTCATAAAAGAAAAAAAATACCGGTCAAAAACCGTGGCGGTGTGCAATGCGCAAAACGGCAGTGGCACCATCATTGAAGTTTGCAAGAAAAAAGGTTGGGTGTTGGGATCCGGATACAGTGATCAAAAGCAAAATCAGGTAAGAATTGCTAATTTTCCTATGCACTCCAAAGAGCAGGTAGAACAGTTATGTGATTTCCTGGTTAGAGAATTTAAATGAGGTGTCCAACAACTTAATAAACAAAACGCTATTAATTTTGGCCCCAAAATAACAGATGGTATTCATTAACTCCTACCCAAACATCCATGTATAAGTTTAGTAAAATTCTTGTTGGCCTTGATTTATCTGAACATGATAAGGACCTGATGGAGGCAGCTTCAAAAATTAGTGGGCTATCTGGGTCCAAAGAAGTCTATTTCATCAATGTCATCAGAGACTTCAACATCCCGGACAAACTCAAGAAGGAATTCCCGGACCTCATAGACAAAGCCATTGAAGAGCGTAGGCAATCCATTGAGGAAATGGTCAAAGCGCATTTTAAATATGAGGATGCTGAGGTTGTGGTAAAGGTGCTTATAGAGCAAGGTCCTGTCACAAAGTCATTTATGAAGCTTATCCAGCAATATAGAATCGATCTTATTGTATTGGGTAAAAAGAACGAGAAAGATGCTGGTGGTGTACTTGTAAGCCGAATTGCCAGGCGCGCCGGCTGTTCCTTGCTCATGTTACCTAAGGGCCCCCTCTCCTTAAAGACTATTCACGTGCCCACAGACTTCTCAAACTATTCGAAGAGTGCCCTGGAAAAAGCCACCACCCTGGCCCGGCGATCAAAGGAACCGTCAAAACTGATCATTCAGCACGTCTATCAGGTACCTGTAGGTTACCATTACACTGGCAAAAGTTTCAAGGAATTTGCGCTCATCATGCAAGAGAATGCAAAGTCTGAGTTTAAAAGATTCGTCTCAAAAGTGAAAACCGATGGCCTCGACATTGAAGAAATGTATACCATCGACAAAAATGATGACGTGATCAGTGTTATTTATTCTACTGCCAAGAAGATCAAAGCCGACTTGATAATCATTGGCGCCAAGGGAAAGACTGCTACTGCAGCGATATTCATTGGTAGCAAAGCTGAAAAACTGGTTAGTCTGAATACTGACATCCCAGTGTTGGTGGTGAGGCCTAAAGGAAAAGTAGCAGGATTCATTGAGTCACTGCAGGAAATCTAAGTCCTCAATTTGTCAAGCAGATGATTTAGTTGAGCGCATTCTTCTTCAGAAAGCCCACATAGGTCTTGTTCCCATTTATCCAGTTTTGAGTCAATTTTCTTGAGCAACTCAAGGCCAGCGTCGGAGATCAAAACATCCACCGCACGCCTATCGTTGGAGCATTGTTTTCTGATTACCAGGTTCTTAGCTTCCAGCTTATCCACGATACGACTGGCATTGGAACTTTTGTCCAACATCCTGTCTATCAATAAATTAACAGTTGCAGGCTTGGGATGCTGACCCCGGAGTATTCTCAATACGTTGTACTGCGGCATGGTCAAACCGTAATCTTTAAACAACCCGGCCTGCCTCGTATTAAGCCATGAATTGGTATATACTATGTTAATAATGGCTTTATTAAGCTCATTCTTAAACTTTTCCTGCTTTATATCTTCGCTGATGCCCATATCTACAATTACATTTATTGTAACAACATCTAAATTAAAGAAATTCAGATTATTTAAAATTTTTACGAAAGATTTTAAACTTTTCCCCTTTTTTACAATCAAAGGGATATAAACACCTGATAGCTTCTTGGAAGAGGACTTTATTATATCAAAGATCACCAATGAGGAAACCAGAAATTATGGTTTCAACTTACTGCTAAAGGAATACCAGGAGCGTATTTATTGGCATGTACGTAAAATGGTGATCAAACACGAAGATTCGAATGATCTCACTCAGGAGGTTTTTATTAAGGTTTGGAAAAACCTGGACAAATTCCGTGGAGACTCCAGTCTTTTCACCTGGATCTATCGGATTGCTACCAACGAATGCCTTAACTTTTTGAATAAAAAGAAAAAGAGGTTCTTCGTCAAAATTCATGATATCTCAGAAGAGTTGTCCAGGGAGCTTTCAGTGAGCAATGACCTGGTTGAAGGCGATGAAATTGAGCTAAAGCTTCAAAAAGCCTTACTTAAGTTGCCTGATAAGCAACGGCTGGTTTTTAACATGAAGTATTTTGACGACATGAAATTTGATGAAATAGCAGAGATAACCAATACCAGCGTGGGCGCCTTAAAGGCCAGTTATCACCATGCAGTAAAAAAAATTGAAGAAACTTTGAGTATGGATTAAACCTTTTAAAGAAAAAGTAATCTAAGTAAGAAATGAGCAAAATTGATTTACATAAGGACAAGATTAGGGCACCGTTTAAGGCACCTGACGCGTACTTTGAAGAGCTAACCAGCAACATTCAGGAGCGTATATCTGTACCTTCTCAGGATCCAAGGACTGCATTTCAGTGGAAATGGGCACTTGCTCCGGCTATGGTTTTGATAGTAGCCCTGGCTTTTTATTTCTATCCTAATGGATCAGAATTAGACATGGATCAGATGCTGGCAGATGTGACAGACGATCAGATAGAAGCCTATCTGGAGCTCAGCGACATTTCAGAATATGAGCTTGCTCAGCTAATAGACGATGCGGAAGGGTTGATGGAAACGAATGACTACCTGGAGGGCATCGAATTGAATGAGGAAGATCTTGAAAATTTTATTATTGACTTAGAATCATTAGAACAAGGCATTGGGTCATAGAAGAATTCAAAATATGACCGAAAAAAAATAAATTAGGCAACCATGAAAAAGATCATCACACTACTCCTGCTTTTAATGGCAATGAGGGCTTTTCCTCAGAGTCAGGAAGTATTGGACAAGATCGAATCAGCAAAAATCGCACTGATCACTCAGCGGCTGGACCTTACACCCGAACAAGCAGAAAAGTTCTGGCCGATATACAGGGAGTATTCAGAAAAACAGCGGGCAATTCACCAGGACTTCCAGGATCTGAA
Source organism: Cyclobacteriaceae bacterium (assembly GCA_965228595.1). GTDB lineage: Bacteria > Bacteroidota > Bacteroidia > Cytophagales > Cyclobacteriaceae > UBA7330. Next base: position 5,709,132 of record OZ245828.1, read on the forward strand.
GCGAAACTATCGGCCAAATTCAGCAACGGAAGAAGAAAGTAAAGCCCTGATTGACAAAGGATTGGAGATCAAAGAGCAAATGATCAATCTCGATAAAGTATATTCCGAAAGAATGCTTAATGTGATCAATAACCGTCAATTGTTGCGATTGAGAGAAGCAGAAAATGATTTTAGGCAAGAACTCATGCGAAGGCTGAGGGAACAACGAGATCGACCAAGAGATCAATTGAGAGACAGACCATTGAATGATGAAATAAGACAACAAAGGCAGCAGCAACGCGGCAACTAGCCTTAAATTTGTTCACCTGATGAGATTAGCATATCACATATGCTTAATATTCCTATTTATATACCCCAGTGCCTTACGGGCACAGGAAAGCGCCTATGCAGATCAATTGGAAGCACTTATAGCTGAAATGGACTCATTGTCTATTTTCAGTTTGATAGACAGTACCCTTTCTGCCAGTTACACACCCTATTCGGAGCTGAATATCCGGGCTTCCTATTCCAGTAATGTAGCAGTGGCAGGCCGCAACTATGGCATCAATCAGCATGGTTTTTCTCCTGGAATCAGTTTCTACCACAAGTCCGGTCTTTTCGCCGATATCACCGGCTACTGGAACTCCGCCTATGAACCTGCCTATAGCGTTACTATGCTTTCATTAGGCTATTTTGGCAATAAGGGCAATTTTACTTTTGTGCCTTCGTATGAACGATGGATCTATAACATGGATGAGACAGCTACCCTTTTTAACAATTTGGGAATATCCATGAGCCAAAAAATAAAATTTCTGAGCCTGGGCGTTGACTACAGCTTCATGTTTGGAGCCGAAACTGCTCACCGGTTGATTCCAACGATGAGCGGATACTTTTCCATAAAGGACGTCTGGTTTTTTGATGCGATCACTTTTATGCCTACGGCAAGTCTTCTATTTGGCAACGATGAGATCACCACGCAGCGATTTACTGAAGATAAGGTTGTGCGACTTACGGATCAAAGTCTGTATTACTTGTCACAGCAAACCTACAACGATCAAAAAGCATGGTTGCTTATCGCCTTAAATAGAATTCGTAAAAGCGCCCTTTCCAATAAGGAGAAGCGAATTCGCATTGAACGTCTCTCTGAATTAAATAATAATTTAGAAACCTATGGATCAATTCTGTCACCTGAAGAGTTATCTCAAATTGAGGACGATTTGATTGTTGAAAATAAAGACAATGTGTTTGGATTGATGAATCTGAATCTTAGTTTCCCCATATTCTTTACCATTGATCAATTAAGTATCGCCCTTACCTACTCTTATAACATCCCTTATTCGCTTCCCGGGGAAGACTTTTCATTCGATCCGATCAGCTATATCAGCGCATCCGTTACGTATCGCATTCCATTCAAAAATTAAGTTTTCTAATAAACTTAAAACTGTTTGAGATTAAACCATTAGAAGACCCTATCTTTGTGTCCCGTAACAAAACAAAGCAACTCGTCTTTTCATGTCAAAGGCCAAATATATTTTCGTTACGGGGGGTGTAGCTTCATCACTTGGTAAAGGTATCATTTCAGCTTCTTTAGGAAAACTACTTCAGGCTAGAGGTCTCCGCGTAACAATCCAAAAATTCGATCCCTATATCAACATCGATCCGGGAACACTCAACCCCTACGAACATGGTGAATGCTATGTAACGGATGATGGAGCTGAGACGGATCTTGACCTGGGGCATTATGAACGTTTTCTCAACATTTCTACCTCTCAGGACAACAACGTAACTACCGGAAGGATTTATTACAATGTAATCCAGGCCGAACGTGAAGGGAAATTTCTGGGCAAAACCGTTCAGGTAGTGCCTCACATTACGGATGAGATCAAAAACAACATTTTCAAGCTCGGCAATACCGGAAAATATGACATTGTCATCACCGAAATTGGTGGTTGTGTGGGGGATATTGAGTCTCTGCCATTCATTGAAGCTGTAAGACAGGCGAAACTGGAAGTGGGACCTAATCGATGCATCAGCATCCATCTTACGCTTGTGCCCTACCTCAAGACTGCGGGTGAACTTAAAACCAAGCCCACACAGCATTCGGTGAAAGAACTTCAGGAAGCTGGTATCCAGCCCGATATCCTGGTCTGCAGGTCAGAACATCCTGTCACGCTGGATATCCGAAAGAAACTGGCGCTGTTTTGCAACGTGCCTTACAACTCCGTGATTGAGGCGCTGGATGCAGAGACCATCTACGATGTACCCATTCTGATGCGAAAAGAAAAGCTCGATGAACGGGTACTTGCCAAGTTCAAGATGAGCTACAAAAAGCAGCCGAAGATTGATCAATGGAAAGAGTTTTTAGGTAGGTTGAAAAACCCTACCTCAGAAGTGAATATCGGTCTGGTAGGCAAATATGTAGAGCTAAAGGACGCTTATAAATCGATCGCAGAATCCTTTACCCATGCAGGCGCAGAGAATGAGTGTCATGTAAACATACATTGGATCCATGCTGAAGACCTCGACAGCAAAAACGTCCATAAGATGTTGTCCAACCTGGATGGAATTCTTGTTGCACCAGGCTTTGGCGAGCGAGGTATTGACGGGAAACTTGAAGCCGTAAGATATGCTCGGGAAAACATGATTCCATTTCTGGGCATCTGCCTTGGTTTGCAATGTGCAGTGATAGAGTTCGCCCGTAATGTGCTAAAACTGAAAGGTGCCAACAGTACTGAAATGGACCCTAAAAGCAAACATCCCGTTATAGACATCATGGAAGATCAAAAAAATCTTAAGGAAATGGGTGGTACTATGCGATTAGGGGCTTATGATTGCACCTTAAAAAAAGGAACTAAGGCTTCTCATATTTACAATCACGCGAAAATCTCTGAGAGACATCGCCACAGATACGAGTTTAATGGGAAGTACCTTCAGGCTTTTGAAGAAGCAGGAATGATAGCATCAGGAATAAATCCGGAGACGAACCTTGTAGAAATCATGGAGATCCCTGGCCACCCATGGTTTGTTGGGACACAATTTCATCCTGAGCTGAAATCCACAGTTGATAATCCACATCCTCTCTTTGTGAAATTTATCAAGGCGACAATCGTCAATAAAAAAGATACAGAATAGATTCAAATAAAAATAATGGATAGAAGTCAAATAATCGGGCTTGTGCTGATGCTGGTATTTATTACCGTGTACTTTCAGTTTTTTGCACCAGAACCACCGGCCGAGCAACCAACCACACAGAACCAGGAAACCACCCAGTCTCCTGCCAGCGAATCTGCTGTCACTGAAAATGCACCCAGTCAGGTGTCAACCTTGTCAGACAGTGCCAGAAATCAATTGAACGAGATGAAGTTTGGTCTATTCTCTCCGTTTGCCGAGGGAACCGAACAACTTACAACCATTGAAAATGAGCAGGTAAAAATATCCTTTAGCAACAAAGGTGGGTCTGTAAAGAAAGTCATTCTCAAGGAATTCAAGGATTTTGAAGACAATGAGCTAATTCTGGTAAATTCCAAGACCAATCAAAACCTGATCCTCGATCACCTGTCAAGAAAAATAAATCTGTCAGAGATCTATTTCTCAGCAAACCAGAGCAGTAAAACTGACACCACAATCATCACTTATAAGGTTGATCTGGGAGAGAACAGATCAATTGCCTACCAGTACTCCATTCCCAATGAAGGATACGAAATTGGTTTCAAAGTGCTTACTTCCGGTCTCAATGGTATCATAGGCAATGAAGTTGCCTACGAGTGGAATCAGGACATGAAAAGGATGGAGCTGAACCTGGAGGATGCCAGAAATAAGTCCACCGTGAGGTATCGATTGAACAATGGTGATGTAGATTACCTGAGTATCTCCACAGATAGCAACGAGCAAGAGCAAATCTCTGACCCGGTAGACTGGATCTCTTTCAATCAGAAATTCTTTAGTTCTGCCATCATTTTGAATAAGCCAGTTAGCGGAGTTTCGGTGGCTACCATGGCGACCCCTAATGATTCATCACTGGTGAAAAAGGGAACCATGAAGTTTATGCTTCCTTATGATCAGCTGGTTAGCAATCAATTTGAGGCCACCTATTATTTTGGTCCAAATAACTACAGTATTCTGAAGAAAGTAGCTCCTTCATTTGAAGCGAATGTGGAACTTGGTTGGAGTATCCTATCCTGGATCAACAAGTTTGCTATCATCCCAATTTTCCATTTCCTGGAAAATTATATCAGCAATTATGGTATCATCATTATCATCATGGTGTTCCTGATCAGGATTGTCCTGGCTCCTTTAACTTATAAGTCACACATGGGAATGGCCAAGATGCGGGTGATGAAACCAGAGCTGGATGAGATCAAAGAAAGGCATGGAGGAGACATGCAAAAGGCTCAACAAGAGCAGATGGCTCTTTACCAGAAGGTGGGCATTAACCCACTAAGCGGTTGTATTCCGATGCTGTTACAGATGCCTATCCTGTTTGCCATGTTCTACTTCTTTCCTAACTCTATCGAACTCAGGCAAAAGAGTTTCTTGTGGGCACATGACCTGTCTACTTATGACAGCATCTTAGATCTTCCTTTTAATATTCCATTCTATGGAGATCATGTCAGTTTATTCACATTGCTCATGACCGCCTCTACCATCCTTTACACCTGGTCGAATAGTCAGGTGACGACCATCCAGGGACCAATGAAAACGCTTCAGTATATCATGCCAGTCATGTTCCTGTTCTTCCTGAATAGTTATTCATCCGGCCTTACCTTTTACTATTTTGTTTCAAACATTGTGTCTTTCGGACAGATCGCTTTGTTCAGAAAATTCATTGATGAAGACAAGATCAAAAAGGCGCTGGAAGAAAACAAAAAGAAGAATGCCAACAAGAAGAAGTCTAAGTTTCAGCAGCGATTGGAAGAGGCAATGAAAGCCAATGAGAACGCCAAGAAAAAATCCAAAAAATAAAATTTGATAAAGTTTTTGTTGAGCGAAAGCCTGCTAACTCTTTGATTTCTAGCTGACTAAAAAATGGGATACAAGTATTGTGTTTTTTAGGGTCTTTTTCTTCTCATGATCTTAAATATATTTGTGTCCATTTCTTCAATTTTTTTTAATCACTAACGATGGGTAAAGTCATAGCGATAGCAAATCAAAAAGGCGGTGTAGGGAAAACAACCACAGCGATTAACCTGGCAGCCAGTCTGGCAGCTTTGGAATTCAAGACGTTGATCGTGGATGCTGATCCACAGGCCAATGCTACTTCGGGTGTGGGACAAAACCCTAAAGAGATAGAAAACAGCATTTATGAGTGTATGGTAAACCAGGTGGAGGCGAAATCATGCATCATGTCGACTGAGATCAAGTACCTCGATTTACTCCCATCTCATATCGACCTGGTAGGTGCTGAAGTGGAGATGGTAAGCATCAGCAAAAGAGAAGAAAAGATGAAAGAGGCTTTGCTGGCAGTCCGCGATGAATACGACTTCATCATCATTGACTGCTCCCCTTCATTGGGTCTCATCACGGTGAATGCCCTTACTGCAGCTGATTCGGTGATTGTACCGGTTCAATGCGAGTATTTTGCCCTGGAAGGACTAGGTAAACTCCTGAACACCATCAAGATCATTCAAAACAGGCTCAATCCCAACCTGGAAATTGAAGGGATATTACTTACCATGTATGATACCCGATTGAACCTTAGCAATCAGGTGGTTGAAGAAGTTCAGCTTCATTTCAAATCCATGGTTTTCAAAACACTCATCCCAAGAAATATAAAACTGAGCGAATCTCCTTCCTTTGGATTGCCGGCAATTACCCATGATGCGGAAAGCAAGGGTGCCCTATCCTATTTGAATTTGGCTAAGGAGATTTTGCAACGTAACGAAGTAAAAGCTGCATAATGGCAGACAACAAGTTGAAAAAAAGAAGCGGTTTAGGAAGAGGTTTAGGTGCTCTATTAGAGAATTCGGATGAAAAGGAAACCCTTTCTGGGTCGGGAGCAACTATACAGGGAGCGATTGATGAGATCAACATTGATGACATCGCTGTCAATCCTTTTCAACCCCGAACGGATTTTAATGAAGAAGCGCTGAATGAGTTGGCTGAATCCATTAAGATTCAGGGGATCATTCAACCGATTACGGTCAGAGCGCTCAGTCAAAATGAATTTCAGCTTATTTCCGGTGAAAGGAGGCTTCAGGCTTCTAAACGAGCCGGGCTAAAGACTATCCCTGCCTATATCAGGGTAGCCAATGATCAGCAGATGCTGGAGATGGCGCTTATTGAGAATATCCAAAGGGAAAATCTTAATGCCATAGAGGTAGCGCTCTCCTACCAGCGGCTCATCAGCGAGTGTGATCTCAGCCAGGAAGAACTGGCCACCAATGTGGGTAAAAACAGGACTACGGTAACCAATTACCTGCGGTTGTTAAAGTTGCCTCCTGATATTCAGATAGCTTTAAGAGATGGCCTGATCTCCATGGGCCATGCCCGGGCGATCATCAACATAGAAAATGTAGATCTCCAATTAGATCTATTCAAGCGTATCATAAAAGAGCAACTTTCCGTAAGAAAGGTGGAACAGCTCGTCAGGGCAGGTTTACAACAAAACCAAAACAAGAATGCAACATCTGATGAAAGCGGCGTTTCAAATGAAATAAATAAGTTGCAAACCAGATTGGTCTCTCATTTTGGTACCAAGGTAAGTATCAAAGCCAATAAAGATAACAAAGGTGAAATCAAGATACCCTTCACATCAGCAGATGACCTTAACCGAATACTCGATATCCTTGATATCTAAGTTTATCGCTGTATTCTTACTTACTTTACTGGCTCTTTTTTCTGTGCAGGCTCAATCCAGTACTATCATTGATTCCGATTCACTCTTCCTGGCTGCAAGTAAAGAAGGGGCTTCCTTTCAATCTGTTTCCACACTTGACCCCAATCGCGCTGCATTGCTTTCTGCCATCCTGCCCGGGTTGGGTCAGGCTTATAATGGTCAGTATTGGAAAATCCCCCTGGTATATGCAGGAGGAATAATTATTGGTCACTATATCGATTATAATCACCGCATTTACAGTGAATTTCAAAATGCCTTACTTGCAGATGCCGACGATGATCCCACTACGGTAAACCCCTACTCGGAATTCGGTCAGACAGCCCTCATCCGTAATAGGGATGCTTTCCGTAGAAACAGAGATTACCTGATGATCATTGGAGTTGGATATTATCTCATCAATATTGTGGAAGCACACGTATCAGCGCACCTCAACGAATTTGATGTGAATGATAATCTTTCTATAAATATTTCACCGGCTATTCAGCCAACTGCCTTATTTTCGCAAGCAATTGGACTTAAAATATCCCTAAATCTCAAGTAAATGAAGGTTGCTATTGTTGGTTACGGTAAAATGGGAAAAGCCATCGAACAGTTGGCTTTGGAAGCAGGTCATGAGATATCCATGATCATCGATGCAGACAATACCAGCGACCTTGATAAGATCTCACCGGGCAATACCGATGTGGCTATCGAGTTTTCACAGCCTGAAACAGCTTATGACAATATCGCCACCCTGCTGAATAAAGGAGTGAAAGTAGTAGCAGGGACTACGGGTTGGCTGGACAAATACGATCAGGTAATAGACCTGTGTGATAAAAAGCAAGGCACTTTTCTTTATGCTTCCAATTTTAGCCTGGGAGTAAATCTCTTTTTCAAGCTCAATGAATGGCTGGCCAACGAGATGAACAACCTGGAAGGTTTCAAAGCTACCATGGAAGAGATCCATCACCTTCAAAAGAAGGATGCACCTAGTGGAACGGCAATCACCACGGCCGAAAGAATCTTAAGCAGAAGTAAAAATTATAGCTCCTGGGTCAACGAATCTACCGACGACAAGGGTGTTCTGCCCATTATATCACTGCGGGAAGAAAATGTACCCGGAACACATACGGTCACTTACAGCTCTCCCCTGGAGACCATTGAAGTAAAACACATAGCTCACGATCGAAAAGTATTTGCCCAGGGAGTTGTGAAGGTGGCTGAATGGGTAGCCGGCCAGCAAGGTGTATTAACAATATCAGACTTTTTAAATAGCAAATAAATGTATTTTAACGACTTTAGTTTAGCATCATTTCTAATCATTGTCCTTGGTTGGTACATCTTACAATCCATTGCTTATTATAAATTTTTCGAAAAGGCAGAGAAGCCCGGATGGATAGGATTTGTTCCCATCTATAATTACATCGTTCACCTTGAAATCATAGGAAGACCCAAGTGGTGGGTAGCACTGCTTTTTGTTCCTGTAGTCAACTTTTTTATTGCCCTGACTATCCACCTCGACCTGCTAAAGTCATTCGGAAGATATTCTTACTTTGATCAGGCAGTTGGAGTTGCCTTTGCCCCCTTCTACATGCTCTATATCGCCTATTCCAATACGCGATACCTGGGCAAGGCTACCGAGATGCCCAAGAAAGTCAGGACGATCGGGCAAGAGTGGTTTGAAGCTATTGTATTTGCTGTATTTGCTGCTACATTCATCCGATGGGTTTTTATGGAAGCTTATGTCATCCCTACCCCATCCATGGAAAGGTCTTTACTGGTAGGTGATTTTCTTTTTGTCAGCAAGATCAACTATGGTCCGAGAACACCAAAAACGCCATTACAAATCCCCTTGACACATGCTAAAATATGGGGAACAGAAGCACAATCATATGTTGATTGGTTTGAGCTTCCTCAGCTGAGGTTACCTTCTCTTGATAAAGTGCGAAGAAATGATGTGGTTGTATTCAACTATCCACCTGAGTTTGAACACCCAAAAGACCTTAGAACCCACTATATCAAGCGATGTGTAGCTATTCCGGGAGATGTATTAGAGATCAAAAAAGGTCAGGTATATATCGATGGAGTGACCCAGGAAAATCCTGACCTGATGCAATTCAAGTATTTTGTGGAGACTGATCAGGTCATTCGGGACAGGATCTTTAGGGATTATAACATCTGGGAGTTTCGACCAGTGGGAGCCTCTGCTGATTCAAGGGGATATGTTGTCATGACCACCGGGGAAGTAGCTAAAACGCTTGAAAAGCTGGAATTCATTAAACGGGTGGAGCCCATTTTTGCCGAAAAAGACTTTGTGGAATCACGGATCTTTCCTGACGCCCGGTATTTCCCATGGAATGCTGATTACTACGGACCACTAGAGATTCCGGGAGTAGGTACTACCATTGACATTACTGAGGAGTCACTGGCTAAATATGGCTCAACGATCGAAGAGTATGAAGAACTCGATGATGTTGTGATCAAAGACAACCAGTTAATCATAGATGGAAAGGCTGTCAGTCAATACACCTTTACGAAAGATTACTATTTCATGATGGGTGACAACAGGCACAACTCAGAAGACTCCCGCTACTGGGGTTTTGTACCCGGCGATTTTGTAGTTGGTGAAGCTTCTTTCATTTGGATGTCTTTTGATGATAGCGGCTCTCTTTTTAGCAAAATCCGCTGGAGCAGACTTTTCAAAGGGATAGACTAGACTACCAATCAATAGGCTCTTTTCCCAGACTGATCAGGTATTCATTGGTTTTGGAAAATGGCTTGCTTCCAAAAAAACCACGATCTGCTGAGAATGGAGAAGGATGTGGAGATTTGATCACCAGATTCTTGTCCGTTGGAATGACCTCCCCTTTCCTTTGGGCATAAGCTCCCCAGAGGATATAGACAATTCCACTCTTCTGCTCGGTTAGCTTTTGAATCACAGCATCAGTAAAATCCTCCCATCCTTTGTTTTGATGAGATCCGGCTTCCCTGGCCCGTACGGTTAAAGTAGCGTTTAGTAGTAATACGCCCTGGCTGGCCCATCGCTCCAGACTACCATTCGGGGGGAATTCTTTCCCCAGATCGGCTCGTATTTCTTTGAATATATTCACCAAAGAAGGAGGCATTTTTATTTTTTCACTCACCGAAAAGCACAATCCATTCGCCTGGCCCGGCCCATGATAGGGATCCTGACCTATAATTACCACCTTTACCTGATCAATGGGGCACAAATCAAAAGCTCTAAATATCTGATTTCCAGGAGGATACACAGTATTGTTTTGATATTCTGATTTGACAAAGCGGACAAGATCAGAAAAATAGGGTTGGTTAAACTCCGATTGAAGCATCTCATGCCACCCTGGTTCTATTTTCACATTCATTCCATTCATCGATTTTTTATTCGATCGTGGCAAATTAAAAAAATAATTGCCTTAATTTTCTGGCTTTAGAATATGATGATTACTGAGATTACCAAAGGCATTCAAGTGACCGTACAGGTAGAGTTCCAACCTGAATACTCTAATCCTGTCCAAAATCATTTTGTCTTTACCTATCAAATTACCATTGAAAATAAAAGTGATAAGACCATCCAATTGATCTCTCGTCATTGGGAAATTGATGACATCACCTTTCCTAAAAGAGAGGTAGAAGGAGAAGGCGTAGTGGGCAAGCAGCCCATTCTTGAGCCTGGTCAGGCGCATCACTATGTTTCGGGCTGTAACCTCAAATCAGGTATCGGTAAAATGCAAGGCTACTATATTATGGAGCATCTGGTCAGTGGCAGACAGTTCCCGGTAAATATTCCTGCCTTTGAGATGGTGGTACCATTCAAGCTAAACTGATTCTTGTTTTTCAGAATTATTGAATACCTCCGTTACCATTGGCATGCAAAAAATGCGCATGGTGTTCACTCCCCCTTTGTCTTCAGCTTTTACAATGAGGTGCTTCGAAGAAAATTGCGACTCCCTGTCATTGAAAGACAGGTGAGCAAACAATACCTCAACAATGGTGAGTCCATCGAATTTAAAGACCCAAAGACGAGCGAAACAAAAACCTCAACCATTCAATCCCTGGCGAAAAGAACATGGAGTGGAAAGTCCTTTTCTTACTTCCTGATTAAACTATGTGAGTGGCTACAGGCAAGTACTTTTCTTGAAACAGGCACTGCATTGGGGATCACATTTTCTATGGTGTCGCATGCGCAGGGTATAAAAAAGATGTACTCTATTGAAGGGTCTTCCGAACTGGCAGAAAAAGCACGGCAACTTAGTTTCAAGCCCAAAGATGTGGACTCACTCATCTTTCAGGGTCAGGTAAGAAAGGTCTTTAGTCAGGTCCTTATGGAGTCAAACCCTGATATTGTTTTTTTAGACGCAGACCATCGCTCTGAGACCATCTACTTCTATCTCGAAGAGTTGAAGAAACATGGAAAAAATATCAAAGCCATAGTCATCCATGACATTTACTGGTCAGCAGATATGAATAAGGCATGGCAAACAGTCATCAGAGACCCTGACTATACTTTAACCATAGATTGTTTCCATGCCGGGATCATATTTCCTTCCAGGGACATGGAAAAGCAACATTTTGTATTAAAGTATTGATCTGAAAGCAACCATTGTCATATTCTCATTCAAAAGGTTATTTTTGCCCGCAGAATAATCAAGGAGTATGGAAAACATATCGGAGAACAGCAAATCAATCAATCCTTTTGCCGGAGATCGCAAAAAAGTATTTTACTGGGTATTGGCGATCCTTATATTGATTCTTTGCTTTTTCATTTACCTAAGCATTAGACTGGGAAATGAAAATGAAAGACAGGCACAGGAACTAAGCAGCACAATTCTTCAGCTCGACTCTATTTCTGGTGAGCTAGACCAAAGGATTCTCACCATCAAAGAACTGGGAGGTGAAGTGGATACACTCCTAAAGGTGAAAGCGCAGCTGGAAGAGGAAAAGAAACAATTACTCACTTCTCAAAAGTATCAGCAATCGCTGATCTCTACCCTCAGAGGAAAAGTAGATGGCTATCAGGAACTCTTGCTAATGAAAGATGCTGAAATCACTGAGCTCCGGGCTATGAATGACCAGCTGCTTTCAGAAAACAATGATCTGAAGGTTGAGAAACAAGAACTAAGTCAGTCGATACGTCAAATCAACCAGGAAAAGTCACAGTTGCAGGAGCAGGTTGCATTTGCCTCTCGATTGAAGGCAGAGGGACTCACCGTATACGCTGTCAATGAATCAGGGAGAGAACGAGCGTCTGAATTCAGAAACAGGCATATCAATCAACTGAAGATCACTTTCACAGTCTCTGAAAACAAAGTAGCCCCTATTGAAGGCAAGACACTTAAGATTCGCGTAGTTGCTCCGGATGGCAATGTGCTATTTGATGTCACTAAAGGCTCCGGCACATTTATGTTTGAAGGTCGCGAAATGTTTTACACCCTGGAGCAGGAGATCCTTTATGACAAAAAGAGCCAGATGGTCACACTATATTATGACAAAGGCAGTGAATTTGCCGAAGGCAATCACCAGGTAGAGGTATACACAGATAGCTACCTGATGGGTACTGGTACTTTTATCGTCAAGTAGTTTCCAAACTATTCTATCAGTCGTTGGCCGTTTAAGAATCTTTCTCTAATTTTGCCCTTCAATTTTTTTTGAAGAACAATTATAAAGATGAAAAAACAATACGAGACGGTATTCATTTTAACTCCCGTTTTGTCTGAAGCTCAGATGAAGGATGCTGTCCAAAAATTCAAAGGCATTATCACCGACGGTGGTGCTAAAATCATCAATGATGAGGACTGGGGACTGAAAAAGTTAGCTTACCCAATCCAGCACAAGACCACAGGTTTTTACCATTTGTTTGAATTTGAGGCAGAGCCATCCTTGATCCAGAAGTTGGAGACAGAATACAGAAGGGATGAGAAAGTAATGAGATTTTTAACGACGGTACTTGACAAGCATGCGATTGTCTACAACGAGCGTCGAAGAAAAGGAGAATTCAACAAACCAAAAGCTGAAAAAGAGGAGGTGACATCATGACATTGCAAAACGAACCCATCAACAGGGAACAGAAGAAAGATAAGTACTGCCGATTCAAAAAGAACGGCATCAAATACATCGACTACAAGGATGCAAACTTCCTTTTGAAGTTTGTAAATGAACAAGGTAAGTTATTGCCAAGACGAATCACTGGTACTAGCTTGAAATACCAGAGAAAAGTTGGACAAGCAGTAAAACGTGCACGTCACCTTGCGCTTCTTCCATATGTTACAGATTCTTTAAAATAAGCGGATCATGGAAATCATATTAAAGGAAGATATCAAAGGATTGGGCTACAAAAACGACACCGTTAATGTAAAGCCCGGGTACGGAAGAAACTATCTTATTCCTCAGGGACTGGCTATCATCGCTAATAAGTCAAATAGCAAGATGATAGAAGAAAATATCCGTCAGGCAGCTCATAAAGCTGAAAAGCTTAAAAATGATGCTGAAGATCTGGCTAAAAAGATTGGAGCCATTTCATTGGAGATCAAGACAAAAGCTGGTGAAAGCGGGAAAATTTTTGGAGCAGTTACCGCTCTTCAGATAGCAGATTCTCTGAAAGAAAAAGGATTTGAGATTGACAGAAAGCGAATCAGCTTTAATGGTAACATCAAGGAACTTGGTGAGCATACTGTCACCCTTGATCTACACAAAGAAGTTCATCATGAGATCACAGTAAATGTGATCTCAGAGTAAATCATTAATCATTTTAAAAAAAACCCCGGCAATTTGTCGGGGTTTTTTTATTTTCTTAACATCTTGTTAATCATTAGTTAGCTTTTAGTTAATATATACTAGTACGATTAAGGATAACTTTGCATTTTGAAATTGCCTCCTCAACAACATAATTAAATGAACTTTAGCCTGTTCGAAATCTTGACATTGTTTGGCTCGCTGGGATTCTTCATCTATGGTATGAAGATCATGAGTGAAAGTATTCAGCGAGTGGCCGGTTCTAGAATGAGAGAAATCCTCAGTTCTATGACTTCAAACAGGTTTAAAGGAGTACTCACCGGATTCCTGATCACCAGTATTGTTCAATCATCTTCGGCTACCACAGTGTTAGTGGTCAGCTTTGTGAACGCTGGTTTACTCTCCCTCATCGAAGCCATCGGTGTGATCATGGGAGCTAATATAGGGACCACCATTACCGCCTGGCTGATATCCATCATAGGCTTCAAGGTGAAAATTTCAGCTTATGCCCTACCCATTATCGCTGTCGGCTTCCCTTTGATCTTTTTCAATAGAGACAAACTGAAATCATGGGGTGAAGTATTAATTGGTTTTGCGTTGCTCTTTCTTGGGCTTGAATTCCTAAAGGATTCTGTCCCTGACTTACAGTCAAATCCGGAAATACTGATCTTTCTTTCAAAATATACCGATCTGGGATTCCTGTCAACGCTTATTTTTGTCATCATCGGTACATTGATCACGGTGGTGGTCCAATCTTCCAGCGCTTCTATGGCACTCACACTGGTCATGGCCAACAATGGATGGATACCTTTTGAATTGGCTGCAGCAATGGTTCTTGGAGAAAATATTGGTACAACCATTACTGCCAATCTCGCAGCAATGATCGCCAACTACCACGCCAAAAGAGCTGCTTTAGCACACCTCATATTCAATATTTTTGGGGTATTATGGATCATTGCGCTCTTACACCCGGTATTGCTAATGATTTCGTCACTGATGACTTCTATGGGTAATGGTGACCCTTTCACAAACCCGGAAAGTATACCTATTTCCCTATCTGTTTTCCATTCAGCATTCAATATTACCAATACATTGTTGCTCGTGTGGTTTTGTCCATTTATTGCCAAGGTGGCAATTCGGCTCATTAGAACAAGAGAAGAGGACATTACCGAATTGAAATACATCAACGTAGGTATTCTCAGTACTGCTGAGTTGTCGATCGAACAGGCTAACAAGGAGATAGTGCGGTTTGCAGAAATGACTCAGGATATGTCCGATTTATTCAAAAAACTATTGGAAGCCTCAAAAGCCAAAAAGCAGCGAAAGCTGATGAAAAAGGTGATAAAATTTGAAGAGCTTACGGATACACTCGAGGACGAGATCTCAAAATACCTGTTCCAAATCTCCAGCGACAAGAGTCTGAGTGTAGAAGGTAGTGATAAAGTAGCTATCCTTTTAAGCACCTCCAACGAGTTGGAACGAATTGGTGACATTTTTTATCAGATGTCCAAGGATATTGATGCCAAAATGGAAAAAGGTCTTGCATTTACTGATAAGCAATTATCAAACCTATATTCAATGATAGAGCATGTTGACACTGCCCTGGATATCATGGTCAAAAACATAGCAGCTTTTCCGAATGGAGGTGATTATGAAAGTGCGCTCAAAGTGGAAAAGAAAATAAACACCCTGAGAGACAAACTACGCAAAGAACAGGTGAATGGAACAGACAAAAAGGCCTCAAACAAAGTCACCAATAGCTTATATAAGGATCTCTACCATTTGTGTGAAAAGTTGGGGGATCACATCATTAGTATAAGCGAAGATATTGTCGTCGAGAAACAAGATGTGTCAAAAACTTCGGTAAAGGAGCCCAATTAACATGACTCAGGGAAGTGATTCCAAAAATTTATGGAGTAACGCGGCAATCATCCTACTCTCCATAATACTCTTTTTACTTTCCATCAGCTTGCTGGGCCATGGCTTTAGTAAGATTGGAAAAGACACCGCCGAGTCAATAATCATTGCTACTTCTAATCCATTTATTGGTCTATTTATTGGACTACTGGCAACAGCAATTCTTCAAAGCAGCTCTACCACAACTTCTCTTGCAGTGGCGGCTGTAGCAGCCGGCTCTCTTTCCCTGGAGCATGCAGTGCCCATCGTAATTGGTGCAAATATCGGGACCACCATCACCAGCACCATTGTTTCAATGAGTTATATCACTTCTACGGGTGAGTTCAGAAAAGCTGTGGCAGGCGGTACGATCCATGATTTCTTCAACATTCTCACGGTGATCATCCTGTTCCCATTGGAATTAAAATATGGAATCCTTACGGACCTTAGTCATTTCTTCGTCCAATTCACCCACGTAGATGCCGGAAGTGGTTTGAAGTTTGACCTGTTTGGCATTGGTATGGGTATTGAAGGAATTGGCAATACACTGATTAAATGGGTCGGGGCACTCGGATTAATTATCGGATCTTTCATATTGCTTTTTGCCACGGTGAAGATGATTTCCCAGGTGTTGTCCAAAGCGCTTATCGGGAATGCGAGAAGCAGATTTGAAAGCGTCTTCAATCTACCGGTAAAGTCTTTCGGATGGGGGTTACTACTTACCACCATTATTCAATCCAGCTCCGTGACCACTTCCCTCCTCGTACCTCTTACCGCAACTGGCAAAATCAGGATAGACAATGCGTTGAAGTTTATTATCGGTGCCAATATAGGCACCACCATTACTGCCATTCTGGCTTCGTTATTTAAAAGCGAAGCCGCTGTAAGTCTTGCCTTTGTCCACTTCTTTTTTAACCTGATCGGTTCCTGCATTTTCCTATTTGTACCCTATGCTTCAAAACTACCCATCGCATTGTCTCAGTACCTGGGCTACCTGTCTGAAAAGTATAGGATTGTTGGATTGATGTACATAATCATCACTTTTTTCATATTCCCTTTCGCACTCATCTATTTCAGCAAGTAATCACCTGTCCGACTCCTGACCAGGAAATGTCTCAATATCATCTGCCCTACTAATCGGTATGTACGACTTAAAATAGTCTTCCCTGGTTTGCTCAACTAATTAAAGTCCATCGCCAGATCCACATCCCTATGATTCAATATCTATAACTTTGTGTTGTCTCGAAAGACAATCAGCACATGTTTGTACTCCCTTTTGAAGTCGATAAGGCACCCTTTAGCCTCTCAATTAGAGAGGAGGTGATACTTATGGGCTCTTGTTTCTCTGAAAATATCGGAGCAAAACTAGCTGGTCATAAATTCAAGGTGCTTGTCAATCCCTTTGGGGTCATCTACAATCCCATCTCCATCTTCAAGACCCTGCAGCAATCCGTAAATCCTCAACCACCACAAGAAAGAATTGTAGAAGCAAATCATATCTATCATCACTGGGACACCCACTCTGACTTATCTGATCCTTCACGGGAGGCACTCATCCTGAAGCTAAGAACGCAGCGAGAATTAACACGAACAATGCTTTCTCAGGCTTCGACACTGGTATTGTCACCTGGAACAAGCTGGGTATATCGTCATCAATCAGATCACGCAATCGTAGCCAATTGCCACAAAGTCCCTCAAAAAGAGTTTACGAAGGAATTGCTTACGGTAGACCAGATCACTCAATGCTATTCCGAAACCATCTCACTGGTAAGATCGGTGAATCCTCGAATCAATGTTGTCCTGACAATAAGCCCGGTACGTCATGTCCGCGATGGCTTAGTCGAAAACAATCAAAGCAAAGCAATCCTGATAGAGGCTGTACGTCAAATCATTGCCAATGACGCAAAAGCTTCATACTTTCCTTCATATGAGATCCTCATCGATGTTTTGAGAGATTATCGCTTCTACAAAGAAGATTTGATTCACCCCAACGATCAGGCCATTGACTATATATGGGAGAAGTTTGGCCTGAGCTATTTTGATATAGAAACCCAAAATTTTATCAAAGAATGGGGGAAATTGGCCAAATCCATGAATCATCGGCCTTTTCATCCTGAAACAACTGCTCATCAAACATTTCTCAAATCGACAGCTAAAAAACTGCAGTCATTAGCAGATGTGGTAGATATAGAAGAGGAACTAAAAGCCATCAAAAAACAATTATTAGATTCATGAGACAACTACTCATCTTATTTCTTTTTCTCATCTTTAGCTGTAAACCACCCATGAACCAGGAATCCCCTACACACACCAATGCTTTAATAAATGAGTCCAGTCCCTACTTGCTACAGCATGCCCACAACCCGGTAAACTGGTATCCATGGGGTAAAGAAGCTTTGGAAAAAGCCAAAACTGAAGACAAACCCATCATTTTGAGTATTGGATATTCATCCTGCCACTGGTGTCATGTGATGGCTCATGAATCCTTTGAGAATGATACCATTGCCGAAATCATGAACAAATATTTCATCAATATCAAACTCGATCGTGAAGAGCGACCTGATATTGATCAGATCTATATGGAGGCCGTGCAGGCCATGGGGATCAATGGTGGTTGGCCGCTGAACGTGTTTCTGTTTCCTGACCAAAAACCTTTTTACGGTGGCACCTATTTTCCACCTCAAAACTGGCATAAGCTGCTGGAAGCAGTTGCTAAAGCCTACGAGAATGATCGTGATAAGCTATATGAGTCCGCCATCAATTTTACCAAAGCACTAAATCAGGCAGAAGGAGAAACCTATGGTTTAGGTAGTGATTCCACATCGATCTCTATGGAGACAATGAAGGGCGCTTATGAAAAACTCAAAAACAACTTTGATAAGGAATGGGGTGGAGTGAAAAAGTCCCCCAAATTCCCTATGCCGTCAGTTTGGCAATTTTTGATACACTACCACTACTATTCAAAAGATCAGGCTGCCCTTGATCATCTGACTTTCACACTGGATAAAATTTCAATGGGTGGGATCTATGATCACATTGGAGGTGGCTTTTCCAGATATGCTGTAGACGCAGAATGGCATGTCCCCCATTTTGAGAAAATGCTTTACGACAACGGACAATTGCTCAGCCTCTATGCCAATGCCTATAAGGTCACAGGAAATCACAACTACCATCAGGTAATGAAAGAAACTGCTCAGTGGCTGGAGCGTGAAATGCTGGAGGACAATGGGGGTTTTTATGCTGGCATGGACGCCGACAGTGAGGGTGAAGAAGGAAAATATTATGTGTGGTCCCAGGAGGAAATCAACGCCATTTCTGGTGACAATAAAAAAATTATCTCGTCTTACTATGATGTGAGCGCTGCAGGTAACTGGGAAGGCAAAAATGTATTACGGAGGCTGGTACCTATAGATGAGTTTTGTCAAAAGAATGAATTGACCCAGGAGCAATTATCACAAATTTTGTCCAAGTTTAAACCCAAAGCATTGGCTGAGCGACAAAAAAGGATCAAGCCAGGCCTTGACACTAAAATCATCTCCGGATGGAATGGACTGGCATTGACAGGTCTATTGGATGCTTACCAGGCCACCAAAGATGAACACTTTCTAAAACTGGCCAGAAATAATGCACAATTCCTGTTAAAGGAAATGATCAACAAAGACGGTTCGCTAAAAAGAACCTATGGATCTAGTATTCCAGGCTTCATGGAGGACTACAGCGCCATGATCCAGGCTTTTGTCAAGTACTATGAAACCTTGTTTGATGAGCAATTTCTCCATGCTGCAAAAAAGCTGGCGGACTATACCATAGAACAATTCTATGATTCTAAGGATAAACTCTTTTATTTCACTGGAGATGAATCAGAAACCCTGATCGCCCGAAAAAAGGAGATTTTTGACAATGTAATACCTTCTTCAAACTCAATCATGGCTGAAAACCTGTTGAAACTAGGAACCTTATATGACAGTAAATCCTATCTTGAAACAGCAAAATCAATGTTTGGCCAGGTATCCGGATTACTTTCTAAAGACCCAGAATATCTCTCAAACTGGAATAAGGTAGTCATGAACCACCTGGGTCAAAATGCAGAAGTCGTAATCCTGGGCAACCATTTTGTTGACTTTGGGAGTATCATAAATCATACATTTATTCCGGATATGACATTGATGGGTGCCAAAGAAAGCAGCAGTCTACCCTTGTTTGAGTATAAATTTACTGACGAAGGAAAGACCACAGTTTATGTTTGCTATAACAAAAGCTGTAAGCAACCTGTAACAGACCCTGAAATGGCTAAGAAACAATTGATTGGTAAATAAATATTTTTAAAATAAATATTTATATATTTAAAAAAATCACAATCAGCTATCAAGTGGAAAGTTTAAAAGCAGATAAGCAACGGATTGATGCCTTTCGCAAGCTTATCAAAGAAGACAAATTGGATCCTGACGCGGTGGAGCGTCTAATCAATGGGTATGAAGAGCTCATCGAACTCACAGAAGCATCTATTGAGATGATTGATCATTTGGTTCAAAAAACACACATCAATAAATCTGTTTGACCCCACTATTTTATTGACAGCCAGCTTCTGTTTATCTTAGGCCTCCTTTGAATTTTGCAGAAGTAATACTACCTATTCCACTACATAGGACGTTCACCTATGTGCTTCCTGATAACCTGACCGAACAGGCACAGGTAGGATCTCGGGTTATCGTGCTATTTGGAAGTAAAAAGATCATTACCGGTGTTATTCACAGTTTGCATCAGGTACGCCCGGAAGGTTTTGAACCCAAAGAAGTCATCGACATATTGGATGAGACACCCTCTATCACCTCAAATCAGATCACGTTCTTCAATTGGATAAGCAGATACTATATGTGTGCCGTTGGGGAAGTGGTACAGGCTGCCTTACCTGCCGGGCTGAAGATCTCCAGCGAGTCCTATTTGTCGCTCAATGACGATTTTGATCCCGATGAGGTGGTCTTAACTGATAAAGAAGAAATCATTGTTCATCATCTCACCAATGGGGACCTTAAAATTCAGGATATTGGTAAGATCCTAAACATTCAATCCCCGCATCACCACATCAAGAAGCTTGCAGACAAACACGTAATCCAATTGTTTGAGCAGTTAAATGATAAATACACGGCTAAAACTGAAAAGAGGATCAAGCTGGCTCCTTCCCTGCTACAGGCAGATGCATTGGATGATGTAGCTGCACAGCTGGAAAAAAAGCCCAAGCAATATGATGTTTTGATGGCCTATCTAAGACTGACACAGGTAGATGAAAACCCGGGTCTCAATGAAAGGGGGATCCCCAGAAAGGCCTTGATCAACCAGGACCTTAGTCTTTCCAGTATAAAGACCCTTGTGAAAAATGGTGTTTTGGAGGAATGGGATCAAAGGGTATCCAGAGTTGAAATCGGAGATAATTCAGACAGAAAGGCCCCCATACTATCCACTGTACAGGGAGAAACCAAGTCAAAGATTTTACATCTGTTTCAGGAAAAAGATACTGTGCTCCTTAAAGGAGTAACCGGTAGTGGTAAAACAGAAATCTATATTTCCCTGATCATGGATATCATTTCTTCAGGAGGCACCGTCCTGTATCTCTTGCCCGAGATTGCGTTAACCACACAGATCATCAAGCGATTGGCTGCTGTTTTTGGTAATGACTTTGGGGTATATCACTCAAAATATTCAGACAACGAACGGGTAGAAATCTATGAAAATGTCCTCCATCAAAAGTATTCTTTGGTCGTTGGAGTACGAAGTGCAGTCTTTCTTCCCTTTTCAAACCTGTCATTGATCATCGTGGACGAGGAGCATGAAAATTCCTATAAGCAATTTGATCCTGCGCCCAGGTATCATGCCCGTGATGCTGCCATCTATCTGGCTGGGATATTCAAAGGCAAGACATTGCTCGGTACAGCCACACCGTCGATTGAATCGTATTATAATGCCACGCACGGCAAGTACGGTCTGGTCAACCTTGATCAGCGGTATGCAGATGTCAGTCTCCCAACAGTAGAGATCGTGAACATGGTAAAGGAAAAGAGTCGCAAGCGGTTAAAAGGCAACTTTTCTTCAATACTATTCGATAGGATCACTAAAGAGTTAGAAGCTGAAAAACAGATCATCATCTTTCAAAACCGCCGCGGCTACGCCCCTTTCCTATCATGTGAGCAATGTGGTCATATTCCTAAATGTCCTAACTGTGATGTGAGCCTTACCTACCATGCACACACCAACTTTATCATGTGCCACTATTGCGGGTATAAGAAAGAGACCATCCACGAATGCCCGGATTGCAAGTCAACAGCCATCAAAGCAATCAGCTATGGGACTGAGAAGCTCGAGGAAGAATTGAGCATCTTATTTCCGGATGCCAACATTGGCCGCATGGACCTTGACTCTACACGTAGTAAATTTAGCTATGAGAAAATCATCAATTCCTTTGAGTCTGGAGAGATTGACATCCTGGTGGGTACGCAGATGGTGGCCAAAGGATTGGACTTTGATCATGTGACCCTGGTAGGCATCTTCGACACCGACCGAATGATCCATTTTCCTGATTTTCGATCTCATGAACGGGCCTTTCAGCTAATGTATCAGGTAAGTGGACGTGCAGGAAGAAAGAAGGATTTGGGCAGTGTTCTCATTCAAACCAACAATCCCGACCAAAAGATCCTGGAACTGGTAAGGACCCATGACTACGAGTCATTTTATCGGGGAGAACTTGATGAAAGAGAGATTTTTAAATATCCACCTTTTTACAGGATCATCAAGATCATCGTAAAGCACAAAGACAAAAGTACCAGTTTCAACGCCGCCCAATTTTTGGTGAACGAAGCTGTAAGGTCTTTAGGCAATCAGCGTGTTAACGGACCTGTTGAGCCAATCATCTCCCGAATCAGAAACCAATACCTCTATGATATTACCATAAAGCTTGAAAAACAGGGATTAAAATTAGCTGCGATAAAAGAATTCCTCCTTAATTCGCGTAATATGTTGCAAAGCCAACGTTCCTATAGGAGTGTGAGAGTTATTTTTGATGTTGATCCTGTTTAGGGTATGAGAGGACTATCTATCATATTTATTATTTGGCTTGCTTTCTGCACAGCTTGTGATCCATGTGAAAACTGTGGAGAACCTTTGATATATGAGCCTACAGTCGAGTTGGTGATCATCAACAAGGATACTTTGAAAAAGCTCGACACAGTATTAGGACTATACACAGACTCGCTGGATAGGAATGAAGATAAGGAAGGATGGGCTCAAGATGAACTCGACTCACTGGAAGCCCGCCTGATCGTGGTAAATGATTCGATCGAAAACGGGAACAATTCCTATCAGGAAGAAAAGGAGGAATTGGAAGTTTTGATCAGCGATTACCTCGATTCACTGGTGTATTATGATACCCTACTCACCCAGATCGATTCTGTCATCGACTATCTGAATCTTCAAAAGGGCCAAGTAAACAAAGGGCTACTTCGTGTCGATACCCTGTTTATCAATGATCAATACCTTACCTACGAAGACAGTTTTGAAACATATGACGCTCCTTTGCTGATGAATGAAGAATCATTCACTCAGTTTGAGATCGTCATTGGGAATTTCAGGGGGGAAATTGCCTTTGACTATGACCTGGAAGAGTTTGTGGATGCTACCCGGGAGATCAAGCTGAGAGCTTTCAATATATACCCTGTAAACTCTTTTGGATTTGATTCTGTGGGTGAACCCATTTGTGTAACCGATCAATGCAGAGACGATGAAACGACTGTATATTTATATTTTGAGTAGTGTCTGGTGTTGCTCTGTATGGTCACAAACCACAGCACCAGACACGACCATTATAGCAAGCCAGAAATTGATCCGGCCTTCTATATACGCTGATTATGGAAAGCTGATTACCCGGTTGGTTGGCTACGAAGACAAGCTGGAAGGTGCTTTTTCTTTGTTGTTTCTCGAGCGGTATGAATTGATCGCAGAAATAGGCACAGCGACACTCTCTCCAGCCGAGTCATACACAAATGGCAACTATTCTGCCGAAGGTACTTATTACCGTTTTGGTGGTGGATATTTAGGCACTTTCAAATCCAATTTCGCCATTGGCCTCAGCGCCAGATATGGAGTAAGCAAATTCAGTGATCAGGGATTCATCGAAATTGAAGGTGGCAGTGGTATTGATAACAGCTATGACAGAATAATTGATCGCCCTGACCTGGAGGCTCGATGGTGGGAGCTGGTAGTGACCTCGGAAAAGAAGCTACGTTTCAACAAAGACAACTTGTCTGCCTGGTACAATGAACTCTTTGCCATTGGTTTCAATATCAGAATGCGATTTCTAGTCACCTATACTAAGGAAAGTCCGATTGATGTATACAGTATTCCTGGATACGGAAAGACCATTGATAAGTCTACACCGGCTGTTAATCTGTTTGTGAAGCTCTATTTATTTTAGCTGCGACGCAAAGCATCGAGTACGTAAGGAGAGACTGCTAAATTACCTGCTCGATCGGGAATCTAATAGCGTTCAGGTCCTGTTCTGTTTCCTAAATACAGCATTACAACTCCCAGTCGTCGTTGAGAATGCTGATGGCGTGGTGACCGGTGAGATCAAACTGGCAAGGGACCAGGGAGATGTAATTTTGAGCGATGGCCCACTCATCATTATCTTCACCTTTGTCGTGATTCACAAAATTGCCGACCATCCAGAAGTATTTTCTTCCATTGGGGTCTACCCGCTGATCGAATTCTTCCTCCCATCTGGCATTGGCTTGTCTACAAATTTTAATACCTCGGATATTTTGGTTTTGCTTCGGAGGAATATTTACATTCAATGCAATGCCTTTAGGAATACCCTTGTTCAACGTCTCACTGGCAATTTTAAGGATGTGTTCGTCCACATGCGACATATCTGCTTCGTGATCATAATCACACAACGAAAACCCAATGGCTGGTGTCCCCTCTATGGCGGCTTCAATGGCGGCGCTCATGGTACCTGAGTACAACACACTGATTGACGTATTACTTCCGTGATTGATCCCACTGACAACTAAATCCGGTTTTTGATCTCTCAGTAAATGATGTTTTGCCAGTTTCACACAATCTGCCGGCGTCCCACTACATTCATACGCAGCAACATCTTTAAATATGCTGTTTTCTGTCAAACGAAGGGTATTACCTACGGTAATGGCATGCCCCATACCGGATTGTGGGCTATCGGGTGCCACGACAATCACCTTCCCCAACTGCTTCATAAGAGAGACCAATTTCGCAATACCAGGAGAGGTGATCCCATCATCATTTGAGACCAGAATAAGAGGCTTAGACATCGTGTATTATTAGGATTAAATTGAATTGTAAAAAGCAGTGATTCGGATCAGATCCCGAACCTCATCGGTTTTCAGATTATTCTTTTTGATGAAGTTTTTTACGTCATTAGACTTTCTTGCCATGATAGTGAGCAGGTCACTGCGCTTTCCGGTGAACATCTGAATATTTCCTTTCTTATCCAGAAAATAGAATGTTTTCATCATCTTGTCCTGCATTACAGTTCCACTCCAGTATACCGAAGAGTTGGGCACATTTTCCTGTACCACTGCTTCCCGGGCCAACAAAGAAAGAGGTGCTTCATACAAGACTTCAAAAATGATGGGTATCGTATAGTCGTAGTTCACTTCATAAGGAATTGAGTAAAACTGCCGATAATTTTTTACAACCTTATCAAAGATCTCAAAATAGAAAATCTTATGACTACTGAAGGTTTGTACTTTTGATTTGTTGATTATCAGCTGCACAATATTGGCCTCCATGTCATATTTGATAAGCCCCTTCAACGTATCGTCTTCTGTGGTTACCAAAAACCCCTCATGCCACACTTCATTGGAAAACTGGGCCCTAAGACCAAGTGAGGCAATTAAGCATAAAGTGATAAAAACAGTCTTTTTCATTTTTTTACTTTCAAAATGGTATGTCCCATCTTGTCCCGTTTAGTTTCCAGGTACTTAATGTTGTGCTTGTTGGGAACGACTTCAATTCCTACATTCTCAACAATTTCCAAGCCATACCCCATTAATCCAACACGTTTTTTTGGATTATTTGTTATCAATCTGATCTTAGTTATTCCTAATTTTCTTAGAATCTGGGCGCCAACACCATAGTCGCGTTGATCCATTTTAAAGCCCAATTGGAGATTAGCCTCTACAGTATCCATTCCCTCCTCCTGCAACTTATAAGCCTTTAATTTGTTCAATAGTCCAATACCTCTTCCTTCCTGATTCATATATAGGACAACTCCCTTTCCCTCTTTCTCCACCATGGCCATGGCGCTGTGCAGTTGATTGCCGCAGTCACATCTATATGAACCGAAAATATCACCAGTAAGGCATGATGAATGTACCCTCACCAAAACTGGCTCATCTTCCTTCCATTCACCTTTGCATAACGCTAGATGCATCTCACCAGTATTTTTTTGCTTAAATGCCTTTAGCTTAAATTCCCCATGTTCCGTGGGCATGTCTACAGTAACCTCCTCCTCTACCAGGGATTCAATTGTCATCCTGTAGGAAATCAGGTCTTTGATAGATACCAAAGGGATGTTGAATTTATCAGCTATGATCCTTAAGTCCGGCACTCTGGCCATTGATCCATCTTCTTTGAGTACTTCTACCAATACCCCGGCAGGATAAAGCCCTGCGAGTCTGGCCAGGTCAATGGCTGCTTCTGTATGACCTGTCCTCCGTAGGACTCCCCCAGGTTTGGCTTTCAATGGAAAAATATGACCCGGACGACCAAGGTCTTCCGGCTTGGTATCAGGATTGACCAGTGCCTGAACTGTTTTTGCTCGGTCGGAAGTAGAAATACCGGTTGTCGTTTCATCACTGATCAGATCCACTGAAACAGTAAAGGGTGTTTCATGAACCGCTGTATTCTTACCAACCATCAGGTCGAGTCCCAATTCATCACAACGCTCTTCCAGCAATGGAACACAGATCAAACCCCTACCTTCTTTAGCCATAAAATTGATGATCTCTGGTGTAACCTTTTCCGCAGCACATATAAAATCCCCTTCGTTTTCACGGTCTTCGTCGTCCACCACTATTACTACCTTACCTTCTTTAATGGCTTCTATCGCCTCCTCTATACTATCTAATAATTTTTCCTGATTCATTCTTTACATTTATAGCTATTATACAAATTACCTGGCTGTGACGTTCCCAAGTATCTTTGCAATGTCCATTTCTATCTTTTTTAATTCACTGATTTCATCCAGGAAGTGATCCAAATCACTGTCTGATGCTTCCTTAAGTTTCTGACTTTCTTCATGGATCAAATGTTGGATAATCCGAAATTTCAATCGTAAAATATTGGTATATGTCACATCCCTGAGGATCTCATTTTCCTTTGGAATGTGAATCTTATACTTTTTCTCCCAATTCTCGCTGAGCTCATATTTATTGGTCATGAACTCTACCACCGTCTTCTTGATCTGCTCCGATCCATGTTGAAGCAGATAATCCCCATCGATGATCTCTCCGGCTTTCAAGCGCTCTTTGAAGATCTCCAGAATCTCGTAGTAGACCGGATTGGTAAATTTGATCTCCTCTACTTCAGCCAGAAAATACTTGATCAGAGATTCATCTTCTACTTCCTGTCCTTTGATGGTATTCTTGCCATAGTTCACCAATACACGGATGCTCTCCTTTTCCTGGAATTCGATGACCTTGAGGATATCAATCCATTCCAGCTTGTCATCCTCTTCCAGTGGCATATCTACCAGAGGCTCGATTGGTCTCGTCTCGTGTCCCGGCTTTCTCCGCTCTGAAAGTAAAATCTTGTTTTGCTCAGCTACCAGGACCGCCTCATCGATCCCCATCAGGTAGCTACACTCTTTGATATAAACTGTTCGTTTGACAGGGTCATCAATTTTAGTGATGCTCACCACAATATCCTTGATCATAGCGGCTTTCTTCACAGGATCTCCCTGTGCCTCCTCCATGAACAGTCTGGTCTTGAACTGGATGATATCCTGGGCTTCCTTTTCTATGAAATGGGTAAACGCACTCGTCCCCAACTGCCTGGCATAGCTGTCAGGATCTTCACCATCTGGCAATGCAACAGCTTTCACATTGAGTCCGCCTGCCAATAGCATGTCTATGCCCCGGATAGATGCTTTGATACCCGCCTGATCACCATCAAAGATGATTGTGACATTTTCGGTATACCGTCGGATCAGCTTAATCTGGTCTTCGGTAAGGGCGGTACCAGATGAGGACACCACATTGTGAATCCCTGTCTGATGCATAGAAATCACATCAGTATATCCTTCCACCAGGAAGCAATTGTCTTTCTTTCGTATTTCCTGTTTGGCAAAAAAGATCCCGTAGAGAATCTTGCTCTTGTTGTAAAGCTCGGTCTCGGGGCTGTTGAGGTATTTGGGTTGCTTTTTATCTTTTGTGAGAATCCGGGCACCAAAGGCAATGACCTTGCCTGTGAGATTGTGGATGGGGAAGATCACCCGGTTCCTGAACCGGTCATAGGATTTATCCTCTTTGGAGATTATAAGTCCCGCCTCTTCCAGGAGCTCTTTGCTATAGCCCTTTTGCTCAGCTGCTTTGAGGAGTCCATCCCAGGCCTCCAGGCTATACCCCAGCTCAAAGCTTTTGATCGAATCCTCG
Source organism: Cyclobacteriaceae bacterium (assembly GCA_965228595.1). Lineage (GTDB taxonomy): Bacteria > Bacteroidota > Bacteroidia > Cytophagales > Cyclobacteriaceae > UBA7330. The sequence continues at coordinate 5,737,248 of OZ245828.1, forward strand.
GTAAACCCCCTTTCTTTGAAATAGCTTAAGCCGATTGACTTTCCTTCCTCATGATTCCACAAGGCGTCTAAAAAGAAGTCTCTGGCAAATCCTAAAACGATGAACAGACTTTCTCTCTTGTTCTGTGCTTCGATGGCTTCATCGCTCTGCTCCTCCTCGATGATTTCGATGCCATATTTCTGAGCCAGGAATTTGATGGCTTCGATATAGCTAAGCCCATCTATCTCCCGGATAAAGGTGATGGCATCCCCTCCTTTTCCGCTGCTAAAATCCTTGAAAATCCCCTTAGACGGCACCACATAGAACGACGGAGTTTTCTCATTGGTAAACGGGCTGAGGGCTTTGTAACTAGACCCGGACCGCTTTAAAGTCACAAAGTCCCCAACGACTTCGACAATGTCGGCTTTGTTTTTTACTTCTTCAATCGTGACAGGGGAAATCATAGAGACAGAATTGTGCCGTAAATCTAAGGCTTATAGTTCAGATAACCTGTCCCGAAACAGGATTGAGATCAATTGCAAAAACCAAAATTCATGTCACAGGTATTCTTACCTTCCTGTAAGACTATTTTTGTTTGCCTATGTGTTTGGTTCAGGACATCAGTTGTCAGGAAATCTTCCACCAAATGGATATAGTCTTTGCCCATGGGTTTTCCTGCCCATTCATGTCCACCATTACAATCTGTGACCAGATAATACGACTTATTCAGACGGTCAAGCTTATCAGATATCGCTTTTGCCCCATAAAGCATCATAAATCCTTCATTTTCAGGTTTACAATAATGATGAGAGGCCATATCGTACGGCACCAGAGGATCGCAGGTACCATGAAAAAGCTGGGTAGGAATAGCACTGGATGTAGAAATCCATCCAATATCCAGGATAGCTCCTGCCATACTGATCACTCCTGCATATTTGAAAGCATCGGGTAAAATCCTCGCTTTGGTTTCCTTCCAATAGGCAGCCTGAACTACTGCCTCTGCCCCGGCACTGCTACCCGCCAGGACAATTTTATCCGGATCAATTTGATATTTCTTCTGGTTATCCAAAAGGAATTTCACGGCCTGGTGAGTATTCCTTGCAGACATGTCGAATGTCTTGATTTTTTCCTGAATAGGGATATCACATCCGAAACCCTTCCCCTTTCTGGTGAGGTGATAGGAAATGGTTGCCGTTACCCATCCCCTTTCAGCGAAATACTGACAAAACTCCAGGTTGCGCTGGCTGTCTCTTGTACCACCGGAAAACCCTCCTCCATGGACATAGACAAGTAAAGGTTTGACCTTATCTCCCCCCTTGGGAACAAAAATATCCATCGAAAGTGTATCCGTATAGTTGATGGTTACTCGCTCAATATCCTGGGCATGAAGATCGGGATTAGCTGCGAAAAGCAGCATAAAAATAAAAATGGAAAGATGTCTCATGATTCAAAAATAAGGACTATGGTGTCTTAATTTGAAAAAATGTCGTTTATATAGTTGATTGCGTTTTGCTATCTTTAACAATAAGAAATAGTAGATATCTATGAACCTTCTGGAAAACGGCCATATCCTCAAGTTCCCTGAACACCTCACCTTCACTGATGATGAGCTTTTTGCCTTTTGTCAGAAAAACCCAGAGTTGAATATTGAACGGGACAAGCATCTCAATTTAATTATTATGTCACCAACTGGAAGTTTAACTGGTAATATCAACAGTAAAATTCTGATTAAACTAGGTATATGGAATGAAGAGTCGAACTCCGGAAAGGTTTTCGACTCTTCAACAGGATTTACATTACCTGACAGGTCGATGAGATCTCCAGATGTATCCTGGGTTTCCAATCACCAATGGGATAAATTGACAAAAGAGCAAAAAATGAAATTTGCACCCGTTTGCCCGGAATTTATTGTAGAGGTGAAATCACCATCTGATTCATTGAAGGAGCTCAAAAATAAGATGACTGAGTGGATGGCCAATGGGGTTAAGCTTGCCTGGCTGATTGATACCGAAGAAAACACAGTATCTATATACAATCAGAATGGAGAACAAAAGGACATTGAAAGTTTTGATTCGAAGCTTAGCGGTGAAGATGTATTGCCTGGCTTTGAATTTGATCTATCCCTACTTAAGGACGAATAGAGCAGTTTCACTCCTTGGACCAATGAATTTTTGCTTTTTCTACATCCGCGGAATTAGTCCCAATCATCACCTCAAAGTCGCCAGACTCCCAGTCATATTTCATCCCCAGACTTTCCGATGAAACATAATTATAAAACTTCAGATCTTCTGTTGTAATCTCAAAACTCACCACTTTACTAGCTCCAGGTGCAATCTCAACTTTCTGAAATCCCTTCAATTCTTTGACTGGTCGGGTGACCGATCCAACAAGATCTCTGATATATAATTGAACCACTTCTTTCCCGGGTTGGTCCCCGATATTTTTAACAGTAACAGAGACGGTTAAAGTTGATTCATCCCCTGAAAGCTCATCAGCCGACAGGGACAATTCTCCATATTCAAATGATGTATAGCTCAATCCGTATCCAAATGGGTAAAGAGGCTCATTGCTCACGTCCAGGTAGTTAGAAGTAAATTTTTGGAACCATTTTCCTTCCGGAAGTGGTCTTCCTGTGTGCTTATGATTATAGTAGATGGGTATCTGACCAGTGTTTTGAGGGAAAGTAACAGGAAGCTTCCCTGAAGGGTTGATATCCCCAAAAAGCACATCCACCACGGCGAGACCGGCCTCAGTTCCCGGAAACCAGGCATTGAGAATGGCTGGTACATTTTCCTGCTCCCATTTGATAGCCATGGGACGACCCGCTAACAGCACCATAACAACAGGCTTACCTGTCTTTAGCAATGCTTTCATCAGGTTGCGTTGATTTTCCGGCAATTCAATATTTGTCAGACTGCTACTTTCCCCCGAAGATTCTGCCGCTTCGCCGAGGACCGCCACCACCACATCAGATTGACTAGCTACCCTAACCGCTTCTGCAATGAGGATTGCTTCAGACCTGTTATCGCGCCCGGTGGGCTTTCCAAAAATGCTCACCCGTGCTTCTTGCTCAGGATCAACATATACATTAGCTCCTTTGGCATAGCGGACCTTTACCTGACCGCCCCCTACTTGTTCAAGACCCTCTTTAATGGAAACGGCCTGATTAAAATCGGCTGCTACACTCCATGTGCCGGCCATGTTGACACGATTATCAGCCAAAGGGCCAATGAGCGCTATGGTTCCGGTCCTTTTAAGGGGCAATACATTCCCTTCATTTTTTAACAAAACCATGGATTGCGCGGCAATTTCACGTGCCCGCTGACGATTTTCCTCGGTAAACACTTCAGTTTTTGCCCGTTCCACATCACTGTATCGATAAGGGTCATCAAACAATCCAAGCTGATATTTTGCCGTTAATATCCGACGCACTGCCTGATCAATAGCAGCTTCTGTAACTGTCCCTTCCTCCAAAGATTGCTCAAGGGTGGTCAGAAAACCTTCACCGACCATGTCCATGTCTATTCCGGCATTGAGTGCCAGTGCTGAAACTGTTTTTAGATCTCCCATACCATGAGCGATCATTTCATTGATCCCCGTATAATCACTCACCACAAACCCGTCAAACGCCCACTGATTCCTCAAGACCTCCGTCATCAACCACCTGTTTCCTGTTGCCGGAATTCCATCTACCTCATTGAACGATGCCATGACAGATCCAACGCCTGCGTCTATGGCTGCTTTATAGGGAGGGAAATAATCGTTGTACATACTGATGCGACTCATATCAGTGGTATTATAATCTCTACCAGCTTCAGATGCTCCATACAGGGCAAAATGCTTTACACAGGCCATGATCGTATTGTTAGCTGCCAGATCATCCGTCTGATAGCCTTTCACCATAGCCCTGGCGATTTCACTTCCTAGTAAGGGATCTTCTCCAGCGCCTTCCGCTATCCTTCCCCATCGTGGATCGCGTGAAATATCAACCATTGGCGAAAATGTCCAGGCGATCCCATCAGCTGATGCCTCCTGAGCCGCAATCCTGGCAGATTGCTCCACCAGATCCATATCCCAGGTGGCCGAGAGTCCCAGCGGAATAGGAAAAACCGTCTTGTACCCATGAATGACGTCCATCGCAAAAATGAGCGGGATTCCTAATCTGCTTTCTTCCACTGCAATTCGCTGAATCTCAGTGATCTTCTCAGCAGTCCGGATATTGAAAAGTCCTCCTACTTTACCTGCTTTGATTTTAGCCGCAATATCAGCGTTGGATGCCTGGCCCGTAGTGATTTCTCCTGCTGATGGAAGATTTAGTTGTCCCAGTTTCTCTTCAATGGTCATTAAAGCGATGATTGAATCTGCTTTTAACTCAAAAGGGTCAGCTTGTACTCTTTTGTTGGGCTTAGGATGACAACTCATTAATATTCCAATAAAAATCAGTAAGCAACCACCCAATAAAACCTTTCTAATATGAATCATTTCTCTATCATTTTGGTCCTTTCAGAAATACCATTTTCATTGAAGGCTTCTATCGTAAAATAGTAGGTTTGATCTGAAGTCAAACATCTCATTAAAAGTGAGGTGTCCTCGTAGACTAACCAACTATTGTACAATTTGTTAGGTGCTATTCCCCACCTGATATTATACCCCTGGGACCCTTTTACCGGGTTCCAGGATAAAACGGCATCCCGTGGATCATCATCCCGATTCACAGCAAAGCCGGTAACTTTTGCAGGCATTTTACCAATGCCCAATCCGAAAACCCTGATTTCCGATAAAGCGAGGTTTTTGCCAGGCACTTCAATGTTTTTATATCGAACATATTTAGCCTCGAACGGCTGGTTAAGAGTAATATAAGCATTCGGTGCATCTTCGTAGCTATTCCTTCTGTCTACGATATTTTTCCAGTTTTTGCCATCTTCAGAAGCCTCAATGACAAATCGATGGCGGAGACCTTTTATTCTTGTGTAAATCCCCGATTCATGATCATGGAAATTCAATTGCAGGGCATAGATCTTTCCCGGATTAAGCATTTCTATCTCCACCCATTGTTGATCATCATTGGCTGCAGCTACCCAAAAAGATTTGGGGCTTTCATCGGTCAGCACCTCTGAAAGGATCTCCCCATCGTTGTTTTTCTTCAGAGGCATTTCAGTAACTTCATAATCATCATCCGTTGAAGTGCTCTTTTTGATCTGCATCTGGGAGGAGGAAACGGTGGTCTTGCCTTTGTAGGAAAGTAACATCCAGCCGCAGTGCTGACCGGCTTTAGTCGGATGATCAGAACCAAAACGGGGATAATCTCCATAATCAGTATTGGAATGCATCAAGCCCTCATCATCAAAGTAGGTCGGGAACATACATAATCGCCGTTCCCAATGAGAATTGGAGGCCAGTGCCATGGTGGAAAAATGCCAGTATTGACCGTTGATCTGCTTGACCGTAATGCCATGACCGGCGCCATTTGTAAACCCGCCAGGCTTGAAGCTCATGGGATTATTTTTCATATAGGTAAATGGGCCAAGCGGTGTATCTCCAATGTACACACCATCCCCATACACGTTGAATTGGGTACCAGGAGCTGCATACTGTAAATAGTACTTGCCATTGTATTTGGTCATGGAAGCCCCTTCCATGTACCCCTCTTTCAACGTAGGATGAAAATTATTTTCACCAAAGCGCTCCCAACCATGTTGTTCCTCTACCAGGTTGATCAGATCCTTTCTGACGCCGGTCTCCAGAAAGCGATCGTCTTTGTTTAGCTCCTTGACTCTGATAGGATGTACATTGGAGGATCCCCAATACAGGTAGGCTCTGCCATCATCATCAATGAAAAGCTCCGAGTCCTGGATGTTGTTACTGATGGATGCAGTGGGAGTCCACTTCCCGCTTTTTGGATCATCTGTATATAAGATGCTTCCATAACCTGCGGGGTCACCGGCGAAGTACACCAGTGAATCTTTGTAATTGAAAGCAGTTGGTGCATTGCTCCCTTCGAAAAACCATTGTACCGGCCTGATAAAATCCCAGTTCATCAGATCTTTTGAATGCCAATATCCAAAAGAACGCGTAACAAACATATAGTACTCCCCACGAAATTCGATTACCGCCGGATCCGCTCCGGAGCGATATGAAATGTTTCTGGATGAATTATATACCATATAGGTATAATCAATGTCCAAAGGGTTGCAATAGGTTTGAGGGATTATCTCTTGTGCATGAACGCAAGCATTCAATATGAAAACAAACAGTATTGAAAATAAGTACTTCGTGGAGTAGGTCAATTTATACTTTTTACTCATTAGATCCTTATTTATCATAATAGAAACCCAGCTTCATCAACCCTTCTTTCACTTCCGGGGCAGACATAAACAAGTCCCAAAGCAAACCACTGCGATAGTTTTCGATCATTACAGGTATTGGCCCCTGATCAATGGCCAAATATCTGGGTAAATACCAGTCTGCTTCATGTGAGAATGCATCATATGGTCCATACTTCCCTACCAGTGAATCAGCATCCTCATACAAATACCTGAGAAAATCCATGCTCTGTTCCGGAGTATATGGGAAAGAGGACAATGCTGCCGTAGGTGAAATCACACCCAGGTCACTATCTGGCCGGTGACTGGCATATCCCTTCATAGAGTAGCTTGAAGTCAATCCCCAGCAATTTTTACCGTAACCTTCAAAATTATTGGGGTTATTCACACAGTGAGTATAGTGAATCATGGCATGGTTGTGATTCAGGTCCCAGTAATTACCATATCTGTCAGAGAGCCCTTTTGGGTTGAGGCCCAGGTATGAATAATGTGCCCAAAACAAAGGACCGACCGGTGAATCATTACCGGCATAATGATCCAAAACTGTTTTGTACCCCAAATATTCCCGGTCTGTTGCAATAGATTCGTTCCTTGCCCAGCCTTTGTGATATACATCGGGTGACACTCCGTGTGTTGGTGAGGAAGCAGCCAAAACGTACATGATCAGACATTCGTTATAGCCTTCCACATCGAAGTCCTTTTCCCAGCCATAGTTGGGTGACCAATGCCAGTAAAGTGTGCTTTTACCCTGGGTGTACCAGTCAAATTCCACTTCTCTCCATAGCTTATCAATTCGGGATGCTATGTCTTTCTCCGCATCATTCCCATCTTTGAAATACTGTCTCACCGCCAGAAGCCCCTGAATCAAAAAGGCTGTCTCAACTAAATCTCCCCCATCATCTTTCTTGCTGAAGGGCTTCACCTTACCGGTTTCTCCATGCCACCAATGTGGCCATGCTCCATGAAACCTATCTGCAGTCTCAAGGAAGTCCAATATTTTCTGATACCGTTTAACAGCCTCTTCCCTGGTGATAAAGCCTCGTTCTACCCCTACAAGAATGGCCATCACTCCAAACCCGGACCCACCGGAAGTGACAACATTTTGATCATTCTGAGGATATTGGCCATCCATGTGCATACGTTCTCGTCCAAGACCTGAGTTGGGTTCTGCCCCTTCCCAGAAATATTGAAAAGTTTGGTATTGGATAAGTGTGAGCAATGAGTCGTCGCTCATTCGCATGGGCTCCTTTTCCTCTGAAACCTGCCTGCCTGCACATGACGACAGTATCGCTACAATCATTAGGATGCCAAATTTCTCAAGATTATTCATAGATGAAATCAAGTTTTTGAAGTCCATTTTGTATTTCTGGTGCTGACATGAAAAGGTCCCACAGCAATCCAGTTCTGTAATTTTCAATCATAACAATGATGGGTCCCTGATCGATGGCCAGGTAGGATGACGCTGTCCAATCTGATGTAAGGTTAAATGCATCATAAAACCCATACTCTCCCCACAGTCGATCTCCCAGGATATAATAGAAGTGTCTGATGGCTTCCATTGACTCCTCCGGTGTGTATGGAATCGAGGAAATGGCGGCTGTGGGTGTAATGACTCCTCTGTCATTGTCAGGGGAATGAGCTGAGTACCCAGCATTTCCATCACTGGCCGTCAAGCCCCAGCAATAAGACTTGTATCCAACATATCGTTGAGGGTTCTCAACGCAATAAGCCAGATTGATTTGACTATGCGTTACGTTTTGTGTCCAGTAATTAGCATATTGATCTTCCAGATTTCTCGGATCCAGGCCAAGAAATGAGTAATGAGCAAAGAATAAGGGCCCACCTCTATCCGATCGCAATGGCATAGTATGGTCGTAAAAACTGTTACCATTGTTATTTACCATCCCGCCGCCGCGGGCCCATCCCTCTTCATATACTGTTTTTTCAATGCTATGTGTGGGCGATGATGCTGCCAGCACGTAGACGATCAAAGCTTCATTCCATCCCTGGATTTGATGATTCATCTCCCATCCAAAATTGGGTGACCAGTGCCAATAGAGCACATTTTGTCCCCCTCTGGTATACCAGTCCCACTCCACCTCCTCCCAAACCGTATTGATGTTGTCAATAATGGTTGCTTCTTGTGGATCGTTACTGTCCAGGTATTGTCGCACTGTCAGGAGTCCCTGGATCATAAAAGCAGTCTCCACTAAATCTCCGCCATCGTCCTTTGAGCTAAAGGGAACAGCTGTACCGGTAGAGCCATTCAGCCAATGCGACCAGACGCCATGAAACCTATCAGCATCATTTAATAAAAAATCAACGATAGTCTCAATTCTATCAACCCCTTCCTGCCTGGTGATAAACCCCCTTTCAATCCCAACGATAACAGACATTATTCCAAAGCCAGAACCTCCTGACGTCACAGTTTCCCCAGCAGTATTGCGTTCCCTGGCGAGGCCGCTTACAGGATGACCAAAATCCCAGAAATACTTAAAGGTCTGTTGTTGGATTTTAGTTAACAACTCATCATCTGAAATCTCCGGAAATACTGGAATTGAATCAAGCTTTGTATAAAAATCGAAATCCAGTCCATTGAAAGGTCGATCTGTATCATTGGCTAGTGTGGAAGCTATCTTAAGACTATATTTCTGATAACCTCCCAGTTCGTTCTGTGGTGTGATTAGAATTGTCTTTTCACCTGCTAGAGCTAAAGAATAAGGTATATTGCTTGCATTCCGCTTCAAACTTATATGACCTGCAATTTGCTCGTCGCTAATAGGTTGGTTAAATGAGATTTGTATTTCTGGTTGGAGGCTGGTGCCAATAATTCGTGTATTCAGGTTTACATTTTCCCCATCTAAAGCGACATGCTCAACGGTCAGCGGAGCTATATAGGTCATAAATGCTATCTGCAAGCCTTCGAAACTTTCTCCCGCTGCTCCTTTCAGTTCACCGGTGATTGTAAGGGTATAATTTGTCGCTTCCGAAAGCGCACCAGGAGTAATAGTCAGGAGCTCATTGGTCTGATTGAATCCCATGGACACATCCACTTCTACGCTCTCCTTTACAAGCGAAATGGCTTGTTCTGCCAAAGTAGGATCAACAGGTTTTGAAAACTTAATTTTTATGGGTTTATCAAGCTCGTCAACAATGCTTTCGCTTGTGGAATAAACATTCGCATCACCTATGTATATGTAGACTATTTCAAGTGACCCGAGATCAGGAGTTTGATCATTATTGTCTTTGTTACAAGAAATTAAAACCAGCAATGTAATGCTTAGAAAACCTAAAAGCACTTGCTTAATCATTGCTCGATCAGAATGCACTTGCATAAAAGCGTTTTTATAAAATGAGACTGCCAAAGAAAGATCGCTCCTGGCTTCGACAGTCCCATTTGAATCTGTTTATTATTAAATAATCTTATCTAATTACTACAGACCGTCATTGTAAAGCAGGCCTACCTCATCTGCTGTCATTGCTTTATTAAACAGTCTCAACTCATCCATTAGACTTGCATCTGACAAGTGGCCCCATCCGGTAAACCTGGGAGCCCCCGACATAATGGAGAGCACATCGCAGCCTGTCCAGTCGATTCCGGTGAACAGCCCTTGAGATACCTGCGTCCCATTGATATAAACTGCGGCCTCCGTCCCAGAGATGGAAAAGGCAAAGTGTACCCAATTTCCGGTAGTAGGATCAACATCAGCCGATGCCCCACCATCAAACCATGAATCAGCAGTGCCATTGCCCGCATTGAGCTTGAATCGCTGTGTGGCACCCGCATTGCTGGCTTCACGGAAAAACCTGAAGCCACTACTCCTGTCATTCTGCGCATCAGGGTTATCGGTGTCTTCCGGACCGACAACCAAAATCCCTGCCCTGTCTGGTGAATTGTTGACGTTGAGCCAGAAGCTAGCACTGAACTCATCACCCAGGATACCCTCAGTATCAAAAGTCAGATACGAATCGGTAGCTCCCTGATAGGCATCACCAAACACGCCCCCACTATACTCAAAATCAGGTGACCCCACAATTGTGGCATCGGCACCGCTAACGGCATCGGTGTAGTCTCCATTGAAATCCATGTAAAAGCTTGCTTCTTCTTTTAGCATGATGGTTTGAACATCCTCCTGAGACAATTCCACATTATATATTCTCAATTCGTCCATGAGACTACCGTCAGAGTAGTGGCCCCAACCTGTCCAGTTAGGCTCGCCCGACATGATAGATAAGATGTCACAGTCTGTCCAGTCCAGTCCGGTAAACGATCCTTCACTGACAATCTCCCCATTGATGTAAACAACCGCTTTGGCGTCCGTAATCGTAAATGCAAAGTGTGTCCATTCCCCTGTATTTGGTGTAACATCAGCATTGGCCCCTCCGTCGAACCAGGAGTCTGCAGTTCCATTACCCACATTCAGTTTAAAACGCTGTGTGGCACCCCCGTTGCTGGCTTCTCTGAAGAACCTAAAACCTTTGGTTCTGTCATTGTTGTTGTCAGCCTGAGGAGCCGCCACCAAAATACCTGCTCTGTCCATCGTATCATCCACTTTCATCCAGAATGTGGCACTGACAGCGTCGGTTCCTTGCAGTCCCGCAGTGGGAAAAGTAAGATAAGATTCAGCGGCACCTGCATATGCATTTCCACCCTGAATACCATTACCGGAACCAGCAAACCCTGGTATTCCTTTGGCTGTTGCTAAATCCAGAGAATTCATCTCCCTGTATTCACCATTGAAAGGCATATAGAATACCTCACCCTCGTATGCTGCGACATATGGAGGACTTTTGGAGAAGCTTACATTTACTTCAGTCGTTTTTCCATCCATATCTGTCGCTGCAACGGTCAACACATGATCACCAGTCGTGACATTGTCAAAGTCGTAATCCATCTTTGCCACCCGATAATCAAGAAACTCATCAAAACTGGTGATCTCTGTTCCGTTGATGGAAATGGAAATTTTATCAATCTCAATATCATCCCTTACCTCAAACCGAATGTTGATGGATGCTATTTCAGCGTTGGTTTGTAATTCATACCCATTCGGAGGGAAGTTTACTATAACTTCCGGAGCTGATTCATCGGCTCCCGGGTCTACACTGGTAATCGGATCAATATATTGCTGCTCACAGGCATTGAACATCGTTATTACGAGCAATGCCCACGTTGATATGCTAAGTATATTTTTCATTTGTTTTCTTATTTTTTAAATGCCTTCAGCTAATTGAGGTAATTCTGATACCTGATCTGCAGGGAATGGCAAATACGCTTTACTCATATCAAATGTCTTTCCTTCATGTGTGAGCTCAGCCGTATTCTCAGTCCTTACCATGTCATTGTACCTGATGCCCCACTCAGTGCCTAACTCAGCGAATTTCTCATCCAGCACCTGCGCTGTTGTGACTCCGGTGAGGTCACCCAGGCCAGCCCGGTCTCGTACCAGGTTGACAGCGTCATCGGCATCAATGGAGGCGCTTCCATTGGCACCTCTGGTCAGGGCTTCAGCATACATCAACAACATTTCTGCATACCTGATCACGATCATGTTTTTATTGCTACCCGGAGAGGTTCTTCCATCAATCAATTCAGTAGAAGGCTGGATCCATTTTCCGGCACCCCATTTTTTACGGGCATTGTTGATAAACTCATCACCCTCCCGATTAAAATTGTCAATCCAGGCAGGTAGTGTCCCCCACTCATTCTCAATTTCCGTGATCCCATCAGGTGACCATATTACAGATGTTTCGAGTCTCACGGTCTCACCGCGGTCCAGCATAAACTTGATAAACTTCTTGGTGGGCTCATAGAACCCCCATCCTCCACCTGCACCAGTTTTCGCAGGTGTCCATGCCATTCCGAATGGAGCATACAGGTGTCCAAACCTGTCACCAGTACCTGAATTGAAGTCAGAAAACTGAAATTCCAGGATGTTTTCATCACTGAGCTTTCCATCCAATTTAAATAAGTGATAGAAGTCTGAATGCAGCTGAAACTCTCCTGAATTGATAATCGCTGAGGTAGCATCTGCTACTCCCTGGTAATCCTCCATTTCCTGATAAGCAATCGCTTGAATGGCATAAGCCGTATATTGAGTGATCCCACCAGGAATATCTATACGCTTATTCGGATGGACATCAGGTAGTAGTGGGATTGCTTCATCCATCTCATCCACGATATATTCCATGGCTTCCACCTTGTTACTTACCGGGGTATTCTGGATATTGGTCAGGTCATCAATCACAATACATCCCCCGAACGTTCTGATGATATCCAGATAAAGCCATGCCCTGATCACCCTACATTCTGCGATATACTGATCCGCCAGATCATCGTCATTGGCTGCAGGTCGATACTTATTGATTTCATCAATGGCAGTAAATACGTTGACTATATCATTATAGCGACCCTGCCAAACTGCATTGGTATTCCAGTGACTAGCCAGGTAGATAAATTGATCCTGTTCCTGCATTGGCACCTGGTCTCCAGCTGCATTTACATCATCACCTCTTATACCTATCGTGACAGGGTCTTCCCATCCACGCGTATATAATGCCTGGTATGACCCAAGCAATGGAAGGATCATACCTTCAGGATCATCATAATCCACATCTGATGTAAAGGCCTCATCCTCAAAAGGAGCATCCAGCTTTTCTTCACATCCAAAAACAAGCCCCAACATCATCCCAACCAAGATTAGGGGTTTCGCTAAATATATTTTCTTTAGAATTTTCATCTTATTCGAGATTAAAATTTAAGGTTTAGGCCTACTGTATAGATTGCTGGAACCGGATAGAATTGTCTGTCGATACCATCAGGTACTTCCGGGTTAAAGCCATTGTAATTGAATGCTGTCACAGGCTTCTCAGCTGTTACATAAACCCTCACATCAGGCATTTCCTGGCCCATAAATTCAACTCCGTTGAAATTGTATGCCAACTTCACATTTTGAATCCTGAAGAATGCACCATCCTCAATATAGAAATCACTGAAGTTTTGGTTCCATCCTCTTCTCAGGCCGGAGGCTGAAGGATATTTATCAGAAGTCCCCTCACCGTTCCAAAGACCAGTGGCCAGGTCTGCATCGATATTGGTATCGTTGGTCCAGATCAGCTCACCTCTTTTTCTGTTGAGTATCTTGTTGCCCCTCTGCCCCATGATATACATGGAAAATTCCAGGTTTTTGAATTTCAGCCCAAGCGAACCACCATAGGTAATGCTAGGGAAATAAGATCCCAGGAATACCTTATCGTCATCATCAATGACCTGGTCACCGTTTTGATCTAAAAACCTGAGATCCCCCGGTACCAATCCATTGGCTACTGCTACAGGATCGGCATCTACCTGCTCTTGAGTCTGATATACTCCTGCTACCTCATATCCGTAAAATGATAACAATGGCTCACCAACCTGAGATCTCTGACGAAATTCCGCCTGGCCTCCATTGATATATTGTTGGCCAAACAGGTCTGTAACTTCATTTTTAAGGGTACCAAAGTTACCTCCTAAGGAATATTGCAGGTCTGGTGTTATGTTCCCGTTCCAGCTTAAAGCAAGCTCAAACCCTGAGTTTCTGATCGTCCCAACATTTTTCAAGACACTTCCCGATTGAAGCTTAAGACTGACGGGAATGGCAGCGTTTTCTGTATCTCTGATGAAATAATCAGCTTCTACGGTTAACCTTCCATCAAACAAATCCCCGGTTAATCCGACGTTTGTTCCTGTGACTGTCTCCCATCCAAGATAACCAAATGTGCTGGTAGTTTGCGTACCATTGACTTGCGTGTCGTTGATAGCCAGGAATACCGGATTGGTGGTATTGGCCCCGTCCTGTCGGGCGATATTGTCATTACCTAGTTGCCCCCATCCACCACGGATTTTCAGGAAGTCAATAAATTGAACACCCTGCATGAAGGATTCTTCCGAAAGCACCCATCCAAGACCAAATGCAGGGAAAGTACCCCATTTTTCCTGGTACTTCGAAGTACCGTCTCTTCTCAATGTGAAATAAGCAATGTACCTGCTCTTATAATTGTAGGCTATACGACCAAAATATGAGAGGCCGTAAATCCGTTCAGCATTGTCATTTACATTTTTTGATGTCTCCGATCGGGTCTGGCCGATATACCAGGAATTTTCATTGAGTGGGATATCCTCTGCCGAACCACTCAGGAAATCATACCATTCATCCCTGTAAGAAGTACCCACCATGGCTGTCAGATTGTGATCTCCAAACTGCTCTTCATAGGTCAGCACATTGTCTAAAAAGTGATTTACTTCAGTAGTTCGTGATGTATTGATACTTGATAATAATCTGTTGGTCTCGTTTGATATCCAGTAAGGCAATAACACGCTCCTGCCTTTCAATGCCAGGACAGACACATTATAAGTAATTTTATAAGTCAACTTATTTGGAATCAGGTCTACCTCTGAATAAAGTCCTGTCAGTACTTTTCTTATATCCTGACGGTTATCTCTGTAATCGAGATTTAGAAAAGGGTTTTGACTGCCCCGATAATCCAGTATCTGTGCGCTGGAATACCGACTTGCATTGGGTGTACCTGCAGCTTGTAATGCAGTGTAGTTCTCATCATCAAATACCGGAAGAATGGGCACAGCGTGATAGGCACTAAACCAGGCTGCGTCGTTTGGCAGATATCTTATTCCCTGGCTTAAGTTGAGGTTCAACCCTACCTTCAGCCAGTTATTTACCTGCTGATCGAGCTTGGTTCGGATGTTCACTCTTTGATAAGAATTATCTGTCTTAAGTAATCCTTCCTGCTCAAAGTAGTTCACTCCAAATGAGTACGAACTTTGATTGTTTCCTCCGCTGATTGTCAGTGAATGGTTCTGCTGAAGAGCAGGCTCCATGATCTCAGCATACCAGTCTGTATTTACATCAGGGATGTTTGGGTTGACTCTACTTCTGCCAAATCTTTGCATGGCATTATCAATGTAGGCAATGTCTACTGCCGATCCGGTTTGATTGATGTAGTTTACAAACTGTTCCGCATTGGCCATCTTCAATACATTTTGTGGTACCTGAACACCCACGTAACCATCATATGTAATCGTAGGCTTAGCGTTCAACCTGCCGCCCTTTGTTGTTATGAGGATCACCCCATTCGCGGCCCTTACCCCATAAATTGCAGCTGCTGAAGCGTCCTTTAGTACAGACAGTGTTTCGATATCTGAGGGGTTAAGGAAATCGATGTTATCGAAAAACATCCCATCTACTACGTAAAGTGGAGATGAATCACTACTACCAGGAAAGGAGCCGATTCCACGAATTCTTACTGTAGGCTCACTACCCGGTGAACCTGCACTCACAATCTGCAGTCCAGCCACACGTCCTTGTAAAGCCTGCATCGTTTGGCCTACCGGTGACTGGGTAATTTCCTCTGCTTTAACCGTCGAAATCGCTGAGGTAAGGTCTCTTTGTTTTTGCGTACCATATCCTACCACAACCACTTCCTCCAGTTGCTCCGCATCCAGGTTCATTGCGATATCTACAGAAGTCCTGCCATTTAAAGGAACAGACATGGTCTTATAACCAATGTAAGAGAATTCAAGGGTCGTCTCCGAATTCTTTACAGTAAGCCGATAATTTCCGTCCAGGTCAGTGACAGTACCATCGGTTGTCCCCTGAACCACTACAGTCGCACCAATTAGTGCTTCTCCTGTTTCAGCATCAGTGACCTGGCCAGAAACATCCAGGTCCTGCCCACTCAACGTTGCCGTTATTAGTAATAGCAAAATCGTTAATGTAAAGGGTGTTTTCATAAATTTTTGGTTTAATTGAATATTCTCCTCGCACAATTATTGTCAATAATACAATCGTTAAATTAATTCTCCAATTGCATATTCTTAGTTTAATACAATTTATAACACAGTATAGCCTCTCAATATTAAACAGGCCATATCGAAATAATAACAGTACTTTTCGTCCAATAAAGATTAAATAGCTTTATTAATCGGACAAATGATCGCTTTAATAACAATAATAACACGAAATAAAATTCTTGTTATTTTACAATATTATTTTTCAGTAATAAGAGATTGGGTGTCAATTTTGTGAAAAATCTCACGAAGTCTCAAGTGCTCCCCTCTTTCCAATTCCTCAATCCGCTTCTTGAAATCCAAAATTGTATTTCTTCTGATCCCCAGAATTTCAGAAAGTTCAGTTAAAGTATGAGCACTGTTGTTGAGGGTAACATAGAGTATATAAAAAGCCTTTTCTATTGGAAATTTAATCCCATGAAACAGTGTATTGGTGGTGGCTGATTCATTGTACCCACAGCGGGTACATCTTCGGCCATAAGGCAAATTGGATTCACTGAAATTGGTGTTTTGGCATTTATGACATTGATAACCTTTTTCCCATTTGTAGTTGCTCAATGCCTGCAAACATTTGTCTTTATCACTAAAAACCATGTTAAACTGATCATAAGTCATCTCAATATTAAGAAGCCTTTCCCTTTGAATGGACTTTATGTTGTTTCTCAGTCTCCAGTTGTCAAGATCAAGTAGTGAATTGATTTCTGATATCTCCTTTGTCTGCTTGGTAAGCAAAGCATTCTTTACTTTCAGCTCTCTCGTTCTCTCGCTGACCACCTTCTCAAGTTGAGCGTTTAGTTTGTCTTTATAGCGAGCATTTTCCTCATGTTGAGCAATAATCCTTTTAAGTGCCTTATCTCTGTTTGCCTTCAAAATCCTTACCCGGTCACTCAGGGCATAAGACAGAAACAACATTTCCAGTACAAATGCGAAGTGCAGGCTATAATAGGATAGTGTAAATACCCTAATAGCAAACAACATCATCAGGGCTTTGATAAAAAAACCAATGAACAAAAAACCATAGGCAACAACGAAAAACCTGGCTGGCTGATAGCCTCTCATATAAACAGATATCCCACCAATGAAGATCAACGTCAGGGGTATCAGTTCTATGTTGCGGAGTTGAAACAGAGCGTGATCAAAAAACAATGCATACAGAAAGAAAGCGACCCTCAGCACCAGCACCACATTGAGGGCTTTATTGATTCTTGGCGATCGAATATTAATCCGTAAGAAGCGTTTCGAGAAGATGATTGACCAGAAAATCACCATAAACAGCGCCACACCATAGGCTATCTGATTCCAGGCCGGACTATTTGGCCACAGGTACTGGTAGGCAATACCATCCACACACATCGCATACAGGCCCACACTCAGTATGTAGAAAGTATAAAACAAGTACTTACGCTCTCGGATGGCCAAGTATATCAGTGAGTTGTACACTGATATGATTAGGATCATCCCGTAGAAAATGCCGTAAACAAAGTATTCACTGATCGCATACTCAAGAAAGAAGTTAAATGTTCTGATTGAAAAACGAACGTCCACATATTGATGACTAACAATCCTGATTATGCACTCATATTTGCCGGCCTTGCCCAATGGGACTTCAAAGTTTTTGTGGTTGTAGTATTTGTGATGAAAGTTAAAATTATCGCCCGTCTCATAGGTTGTGTATCGATCCTCTCCTTCTTTTTTGATATAAATGGTCAGCGAATCTATGGTTTGATCAAACACCTCAAGTAAATAATCTTTTCCATTGTCAGGTATATTGAGCGTCAGTCTTACCCAGTAGGCTGCATTTGGGTTAAAATCAATCGGTTTAAAATCGGGGTTAATGATAAAGCGAGGGTTCGAGGTAAGGATTTCCTCCAGTGAATAAGCCTTTGCTTCATCGACAAAATATTCCATCTCATGGATTTTCAAAACCCGCTCCTCCGTGGAGCTGGAGATGATGAAAAGGTTGAGGAAAATGATGAGAGGTATCATGCTGCAGGGTCTACATGCTTAAGTTAACCATAAATTCAATGACATGTTCGTATTAGTCTTTTGAATCGGGTCTGATAGTCTGAGAGGATACAATTTACAATGTGTTGAAAAACGCAGGCAATCTGTTTAATTAATGCATCAGAATAGTAATATCTGGCAGAAGACAGGCAAACATCAACATTAAGAGGGAATGCACATCAATGCATGCTCTTCCCCGGTTCCATTGTCTCCATTATTTTGGCCTCTTCTACAAGGAATTGTTTCCAGCGTTGGTTGACATAATCCTCCGGCATATAGGTCTTCGCCAGATCAATGAAATTTCTGTAATGGCCAGCCTCTGACACCATCAGGTCATGATAGAACGCCGCCAACTCTTTGTCTGAGAGGTTTTTAGACAATATCTTGAATCGCTCAGCACTTCTGGCCTCTATCAGGGCATTCAGCAAGAGTTTCTCCACCAGCTGCTCGTCTCTTGATCCACCTTTTTTCATGATCTGATTGATCCGGATAACGTATTCGTCCTTTTTGGCTTTACCCAGCGACATTTTTCGTTTTTTTAGATGCTCCAAAACCATCTCAAAGTGCGTCCACTCTTCACTCACTACCGGAGTAAGCATGTTTACCAGCTTATTTTTCTCAGGAAATTGCACGATGAGTGAGATACATGAAGAAGCGGCCTTTTGCTCACAATAGGCATGATCCACCAAGATCTCCTCAATGTCTTTTTCAGCAATTTCCACCCACCTGGGATCGGTAGGCAGTTTCAATCCCAATGTTGTTAAGTCTTCCATCAATCAAAAAATAACCATCTGGCACCCAAACCAATCATCCGTTGCTCGCCGGGGTAATAGGGTGTAACAAAATATCCACCATCAGTCGGTTGATTTACGTGGGTGAATTTAACAAAAGCTCTTAGTTTATCTACCCGAATGGTCAGGAACGCATCAATTGCCAGGAATGCATCAATCGTAAAATCATCCTGCAAATAGAATTGTTGGATCTCCGGTGCATAAGCCAACGCCTGATAGGCTGTCTTCGCATGCATATTTACTCCTAACTCCAGCCCCATGGTATTGTCAAAAACAAAGCCTGACCAATAGGCTTTTCCATTGTAAAAAAGTTTTGGCAACCTAATCTTGCTGGCATCTCCTCCTGACAACTCAGAATAGTACACCTCATTTTCCAGGTGGAAGCCTTCTTTCCTGGCAAAGTCTGTGAAAAAGGAAAGGTTAAAATTTCCACCCAGGCTATAGAGTACTGCCGCATCGGCTTGCTGAGGATTGATGTCCTGATCAAAATAGACAAAGTTGTTGAGGGTAATAATCCTTCCTGAAGGGCGAATCCTGACATTTTTAGTCTTTACATTTAGCCCTCCTGTAATTTCATTGGTAAATGAAGATCTGAAGTTGTTGTGCCATTCGTGGTTGTTGGCAAAGTAATTCTCTACCAGGAAACCAGGCTTGGCCAGAATCGATTTGTAAGAGCCAAAAATCAGGTCGGAATTGATTTTACCAATGAGTTTGTACTCACCACTCTGCAGAAACTCGGCCATGGCCTCCACATTGAATTTTTCCTTCCAGTCAAACCGAGCATAACCCCCCAGATAAGTTTCTACCTCACCGGTGGTGGGATCATAATAGAGATATTCCAAATCCAAAATTCTTGACTTGATGTATAACCTGTAAAACAGATTGGCGAGATCCCCCTTTATCCCCGCTTCATTCACCGCTTCTGTGAAGATGGTGTTTTCATAGCTGCTGTCCGGATCGATCAGAAACTGCTTGTAGAAGCTGGAAAACAAGTCTCCCCCGTCATCAGCATCACTAAAACCAAAGCGTTTCCTTCCCAGATCCAATTGATGATATATCTGCAATTGATTGGCCAGCTGAAACTGATGGTACAGATGCCCCTGGATCCGCTTGTCATAGGTCCTGGCTTCTTCCAGCCTGATCTCTGAGTCCTTATATTGAAAGAATTCCTCAGACGGGGCGTCACTGTCAATCAGGATTCCACCCGTTTCCTCCACATTATGGGACATATTCACCAGGTTGATGATCATGGTGTAGGGTATTTTTGAGTGTTTATAGAAAGAATAGATATCAAAAGTAGTTCCTACCACATTTCTGTCTCCCTGCCCCGCATAGCCTATCTGCTTGTCGGAGGTGATCCTGTAAATATCAAAGCCTACATTCCAGTTTTCATTCACATTCCTGGAAAAATTAAAATCTGCGATGGACCGGCTTCCTCCACCGAAAACCACTTTTAGATCCATGTAAGGTGACTTTGTGTCATAATAGTTCATTTCCTCAGGGTCCACCATATACGGATCAAAAACATTATACCCCGCTGTCCTCCCAATCACCTCATTGGCCTGAGGGAAAATAGGATACATGGCTGTACCACTATTACCGAGATCCTGGTAATAATCCCGTAGCCTGTCTGTCCAGGTAAATCGCTCCGTATCATACATCAGTGTATCAGGATGCCGCTCTACCGGAAAGTTGTTTTTGATATCAATTTCCTTGATGATGAGGGTGGTCTCCGGTCCATAGACGAGCTCTGTAGAGTCGTCTACAATCTGACTGTGGGCAGACCAGGAAATGGCAAGTAAAAGGATGACTATTAGCTTTCGCACGCTCAAAATTAACTGATCTCTTTTTGACGAAACTCAATACTGTCCTTAATCATTGATTGAAATAACGTTTCGTCTTTCAAAAATTTTATTTTGATCGGAAGATAATAACAAGCGTAGTCCTTCAGCTCAGGGAAGAGTCTCATTTTCACGGCGTCCTTTTCGGTAGTGATTAAACTCGTTTGTGTATTCAATTCGGCAACAATGCCCTTAATATCCAGCCTGGTATAGGTATGATGATCTCCATATTGATGATGGATCTTCACCTGGTAGTGATCATCTACATAAGCATGAAAAATATCAGCATTGGCAATCCCGGAGATAGCAATCACCTGGTTATTTAGTGGCTGGCTCTTATCAAATAAGGCCACGGGGTTACCGTACTCAATTCCTGTGAAGAAAACTTTGGCATCAGAATACGCTGCAACCTGATCGCTGATTTTTCGCTGATCAGCTTCACTCAGATACATAGGGCATTTGGACACAATTATAATATCTGCACGTCCCGCTCCGGACCTCGATTCTCTCAAAAAGCCAGATGGCATCAGGAAATCATTATAAAAGGGTCTTTGAAAAGTGGTGATCATGACATTCAGAGAAGGCTTAACCGTCCGATGTTGAAATGCATCATCCATGAGAACAACCTGTGTGTCAGGAAAATGAAATAACAGCTCAGGAATGGCATACATCCGCTCTTCTCCCACCACCACATTGACCTTTTCTTTGTATCGCTGGTAAAACATGTATGGCTCATCACCCACTGTCATGGCGGTCTCCTCATCAGTTACGATCCTGAACCCTTTGGTTTTTCTTTTATACCCCCTGCTCAAAGTACTCGCAGGGATTGAGTGACTGATCAGCCATTCGCAGAGATAGGCCACCATGGGACTTTTTCCTGTTCCTCCCACGGAAAGATTTCCAATGCCTATTACATTTGTTTCAAATTGTACAGGTTTGATGATTCCTTTGTCAAACAGCCGGTTCCTTATCCTCGTGATAAGATCCAACAACAAAGCAAACGGAAAAAGCAAAATTTGCCACCAGGTCATATGAAAGTCAAAGATATTACAAACTACCTAGAGCGACTCGCTCCACTTGCCTACCAGGAATCTTATGACAACAGTGGCTTGATGGTGGGGAATTATAAGGACGAGGTTTCGGGCATACTGCTTACTCTGGACATTACAGAAGAGGTTCTTGATGAAGCCATAGACCAAGGATGCAACCTCATCGTTGCGCATCATCCGTTGATCTTCAAAGGACTAAAAAAGATCACTCCGGATCACTGGGTGGAGCGGTGTGTGATTAAAGCCATCCAAAATAACCTCAACCTGTATGCTGCTCACACCAATCTGGATAATGTGAGTCATGGAGTGAATAGAAAAATATCGGATCAGTTACAATTGCTTAATCCGCAGATCTTGAGCCCCAAAACGGATACTTTGTTCAAACTGGTCACTTTCATCCCTCATGAAAACAAAGATGAGGTACTAAAGGCCATGTATGAGGCAGGGGCCGGTCAGGTAGGAAAATATGATCACTGTAGCTTCCAATTGGATGGCACTGGCACTTTTCGTCCGGGAGAAGGCACCAACCCACACATCGGGGAAGTGAATGAGGATGAGACAGTCAGCGAAGTGCGGGTGGAAGTGATCATTGAGTCGCCAGACGTTTCGCGCGTGGCAAAAGCATTGCAACTCAGCCATCCTTACGAGGAAGTCGCTTACTACTTAAATACACTCAACAATGCCAATCAGGATATAGGGTCCGGGATGGTTGGTGACCTTGAAAATCCTATGGCTACCTCAGACTTTTTGATCTATCTAAAAGAAAAGCTTAACACTGAAGTAGTTCGGCATACTGAGATTTGTCATGAAAACATCGAAAGAGTGGCCGTTTGTGGTGGTTCAGGCAGCTTTTTGCTCAAACAGGCTATGGCAGCAGGTGCGGATATTTTTATCACCGGAGACTTCAAATATCATGACTTTTTTGAGGCGGACAACCGCATCATTATTGCGGATATTGGTCACTATGAAAGCGAACAGTTTACAAAGGATTTACTTTATGAAGTATTAAGCAAAAAATTCACTAATATTGCACTCCGTTTGTCAGAAGTAGTGACAAACCCAATCAAATATTTGTAATACTTAATGGAAAATCCTGTAGCTAAAAAGCTTGACGCCCTAGTAAAATTACAATCCCTTGATTCCGAACTTGATGAACTGATAAAAGTAAGAGGAGCATTACCTGACGAGGTGATGGACCTTGAGGATGAGATCACCGGATACCAAACCCGCATCGACAAGCAAAATCAAGAGCTTTCGGAACTAGAAGAAGCCATAAACAATAACAAATCCGCCATCAAGGACGCTGAAAAACTCATCAAGAAATATGAGGAACAGCAGATGAACGTGAGAAACAATCGTGAATACGATGCAATCACCAAGGAGATTGAGCTTCAACAGCTTGAGATCCAGATCCTTGAAAAACGTATCAAAGAGGCTTTTGAGAAGATTGATGCCAAGAAAGAGGAGATTGAGACTACAAAGACGCTACTTTCAGAGCGTACTGAAGACCTTAACTCTAAAAAGGGAGAACTTGATGTAATCACTCAGGAATCTGAGGAAGACGAAAAGAAAATCCTTAAGGATCGTGAAAAAGCTGCTAAAAACGTAGAAGAGAGACTGCTTACTTCATATGAGAAAGTAAGAGAGAACATGAGAAATGGTCTTGCTGTCGTTTCTGTGAAACGTGGTGCTTGCGGTGGATGTTTCAACATCGTTCCTCCACAAAAGCAGGCAGAGATCAGAGAACAAAAGAAAGTTATCGTTTGTGAACACTGTGGTAGGATCCTCGCCAGTGTTGAGGATGAGATCGTGGAAGAGGAAGTGAAGCCGAAACGAAGAACAAAAAGAACTACAAAAAGTTAATTCTTAACTGCGAAGAGTTTATCGAAAACACCCCCTGAGGGGTGTTTTTTTTGCTCTTTACTCACTCATCATTGGGGTTGTTAATTGAATTGGCCATTTTTCTACCAACTCACCCACTGGTTCGCTTACTAAAATTGTCCATACAATACTACCCCTCTCTTCATAAGAGAGGGATGATGGCGTATAGTTCGAGATATTTTAGATGGTCCGTGAGAACCAATTTTAAATTGAGTACGAGAAAATAAAATACTTAGATAGAACGCTCCCTCTCTTCGCAAGAGAGGGTCTGGGGTGAGTCGGTGGATGAACGTCTTACCAATTCAAACCACCCCTTTTTCGGGATGCTTTCCTTTGATGGTTCTGAAGTAGGCCAACATGGTTTCCATGTCGGCATCGATATGGCCGGTTGGATAAAAGGGAGGTCGCATCTCAACGAATTTTCTTTCGTAGTCGAATCCCACCATGACAATAGGAACTTTTGATTTTACGGCGATCCAATAAAATCCGGTTTTCCATTTTGTTACGGGTTTTCTTGTTCCCTCAGGTGTGATAGTCAGCACAAATCGTTCTTTGGTGTTGAACAATTCTATTACCTGATCCACCATGCCGGTATTTTTGGATCTGTCTACCGCATATCCGCCTGTTATCCGTAGAAACCAACCTACAATGGGCACCCTGAAAAGTGAATCTTTGGCCAGGTAATTGGACTTTAACCGGAAGATGGACCGGGCAGCTACTCCCACAAAATAATCCATCATGCTGGTATGTGGGGCCACGATAAGTACAAACTTTTTCAGGTCTGGTAATTCACCCTTTGTAGTCCAGCCGGATAGTTTAAAACATAGAAGAAAGAATAGACGCATCATACATTGACGATTTGAAATCTTTTCAGGATGTCTTTCTCCTCAATCTGTCTTCTGGTATAGTCATATCCAACCTCGTAAATCTGAGGAGCACTTTTGATATCCAGGACTCTGAAATCTGCTACTCCGGGTGGTTCAATGAAGACATCACACTTGTTTTTCGCACGGTGACTGTTGATGGTGATGGCAATCAACAGAGATCGCTCCATCAAATCTCTCCAGCTTTCAACTTTATAATCCTTCTCTATAGGATTGCAATGCATGGCAATGACCTTGTCGCACTTGTTTTTTAAGGGTTTAATGGGGAGGTTATCTGTAATACCCCCATCCACATATTGTTTGTTTCTGATGGTAACCGGATTAAAAAGCACCGGTATACTGCTGGAGGCCAGTAATGGTTTAATCAGCTGACCCTTGCTAAATACCTTCGCCTTTCCCTTATTCACTTGCGTAGCTGTGACGTAAAGAGGTTTTTTCAAAGCCGAAAAATTGTCCTCAGGGATATGCTTTTTAATTTCATCGCTGGCCTTCTCAATGTTGATAAGTCCCTTCCAGTTTAGGGCTGGTCTTAGGAAACCATAAAAATTGGTTTTCTGGATTCGCTGGAGGATTTCCTTAGGTGAATACCCGTAACAATAGAGGGCGCCAAGCAAGGCTCCTGCACTGGTCCCCGAGACCATATCAAACTGAACCCCTGCTTCTTCAAGTGCCTGGATAGCTCCCAGATGCGCTATGCCTCTTGCACCACCACCGGAAAGAACCAATCCAACTTTCATATTATCCTGTGAAAGCACCCATCGCACAAAACTTATCTATGCGCTGCTCGATACGCTTTTCTACAGACAGTTTTTCAAGTTCCTTAAGTGCTTTGAATATGGCCTTCTTCAGCTCTAATGAAGAAGTCTTTAGATCAGTATGTGCACCACCCAGAGGTTCTTTGATGATCCCATCTATCAGGTTATTCTTCAGCATGTCGGAAGCTGTCAGCTTCAAAGCTTCGGCTGCCTGCTCTTTATAATCCCAGGTTCTCCACAGGATGGTAGAACAGTTCTCCGGTGAGATCACTGAGTACCAGGAATTTTCCATCATGAAGACGCGATCTCCAATCGCTATACCCAACGCACCTCCTGATGCTCCTTCACCGATGATAATACAGATTACAGGTACCTTTAGGGTCATCATCTCCTTCAGGTTTCGGGCAATGGCTTCCCCCTGCCCTCTTTCCTCTGCTTCGATACCCGGATATGCACCAGGAGTGTCTATCAAAGTAATGATGGGTTTGTTGAATTTCTCTGCCAACCTCATTAGCCTAAGTGCTTTGCGGTATCCATCAGGATTAGCCATCCCGAAGTTACGCATCTGCCGCTGCTTGGTGTTTCTTCCCTTCTGCTGGCCGATGATCATGAAAGTCTGGTCATCGATATTGGCAAAACCTCCAACCATGGCTTTGTCGTCTTTGACTACCCTGTCCCCAAAGAGCTCAACAAAGTCTTCGGAGAGTTCATAGATGTAATCGAGGGTGTATGGCCGCTCAGGGTGTCTTGACAGCTGTACGCGTTGCCAGCGGGTCAGGTTGAGGAAAGTATCTTTTTTGAGTTTGGAGATTTTATCCTCCAGTTTTTTGATCGCGTCGCTCACATCAACATCACTTTCTCTTGCCAGCTCTTTCATGTCGGCAAGTTTAGATTCAAGTTCTACGATAGGTTGCTCAAATTCCAGATGCATGTATAGTGTTGTTTTTGAAGAGGCAAATTTAGCAAGAAAAGAATGGATGCCTTTCAAATAATTTGAAAGGTTCTTAAATTAAATTGAAAGTATATATTGGATAAAAATATTGAAGGGTATAGATTTGCACCTCGTTTGGAAGACGTCCAAAGAAAAAACAAGTTGGTCTGGTAGTTCAGTTGGTTAGAATGCCTGCCTGTCACGCAGGAGGTCGCGAGTTCGAGTCTCGTCCAGACCGCTTTTAAAATCAAGCACTTACATCAAATGTGAGTGCTTTTTTTATGCCATTGAAGTCTGCCTCATCCCGCCTCCGGCGGGATGAGTTCGAGTCTCGTCCACTTGTCCCTCCTTGGGCTGGTGTCTGCAGAAAATGCATTTTTTCGAAAGAGATTGAGGCTTTTTTTACTGAGGAACGACATCTACAGTCTTATAAACTTTCTCTGCTCGATGCGTTGAAATGTTAATGCATCGCTAACGTATCATCACCTCCCAGTACCTGGTCCTTTTGGAGCTGCCTTCGGGTCCTTCAACCTCTAAAGTGATAACCTTTCGTATTCCCTTTTCTTTAAATCGGTAGATGGGGTTTTGTTCCGTAGAGCTATCATTGTTTCCAAAATCCCAGGTCCACTTATTAATAGTTCCTACGGATTCATCCTTAAAAGCTACGATCCCCTTTTCCTCGTCAATAACTTTAAAGGACCATTCCGCCTTAATGGGCGCTAAGAATTGCTTTTCCAATGGCATCAGTTTGAAAGCACATAGATATGAGGCATCCTTTACCATATTAACATTGTGAGCAAGATTGACATGTCCTTCTCTTTTTCCACCATCAAAGTCCAATATCGACCATGCTAAACCAATAACATATTCTCCTTTAGCTTAGATTCTATGGCACGTTCCGGCCCATCATGGGGAGCATAATCAAAAGGGGTAATCCAGCCTTCCAGGATCAGCGTACCACTTTCTCCGTGCTTAAAAACATAGTCATAAGCGTAGTTTGCATACGGAAACTCAGCAATCCATGGTTGGCTACCCCAAACCAGCACCCAGGCATTGTTTACAGGGGGTGTGTAGATATGGTAATTTTGGGCATGTACGCCACTGAAGTTAAAATGGTTTTCTAAAGTAGAAGCAGTTTGAGATTGCTCGCTAGCCTGTGCAGAACCATATAGGGGATTTTTGATCAGCGGGCCTCCTGAAAGATCACCGTCCACAACGATCTCAAAAATATCATTCAGATAACCCTTGGGGTTGAAACGCTCAAAGTCCCAAAAGTCATCGTATGCCTCATACAGAAAATAGATGCGGTTGAGGCCTTTAACCCAACCAATGGTCACTTTCACATCCAGGTCTTTGGGGTCAATATCGGTCCCCATACCGTCTTCGGTATCATTTAAAAGATCCGTACCATAGGTGTAATTTTCAGGTACTATTTCCCAATCACTTTTGTCCCCGTCAATTCGCGGCATTTGGTTTCTGGGGAATTGGAAAATCTTAAATACTTCTCCGCTTCTTGCTGTGTTGTAAGTAGGTGCAGACTGACCATAGACCATTGACGCACAACACAACATACAGCACAAGAAAGACAGCCGTGCCACATCAACTTTCTGAAAATTTAGTTTGCTTACACGCTTCATATGTTTTAAAAATAATTTGAATCTTATGGTCTGTTTTGTGGATCTCCTGATCGACAAACTATTAACTTCCCAACCTACTGTAAAGATTAAAGTTATCCTGCTGAGCGTTATACTCCAAAATAGATTGTCCAAAAAACTTTGTGACAAAGCAGCTTTCAATCAGTCAATCTATTATAACTCAAGTCCTTTTGACATGGGCTAACAAGGTCTCGTATTACACCCTTATCACACAAGTGAAAAACACTTGCGCTATAAGGAGTATTCATTCCATCATCTTCACTTACCAAACTCAGCAGGACACTCAAAAATTCTCGCAGAACTGGCTGAACATCTCGCAGGAATAGCGGGAATCCTCACATAACAGGTCATCAAGCCCGCAGGAAGGCCCCGTAGTAGTGCAGGAAGAGAGGGATCCTCGCAGGACGGTTAAAATTCCTGCAGAGAGGTGCCGCAGTGTTGCAGTTCAGATTCTCAGGACTTAATTGAGGTTTAGAGGCACATATTTGGTTCACCCGGAATGGCAGCTTTACTTCTTCTGCAATTGCTCAATCAACTTTTGCTGATCATCAACCAGCTTTTTAAGTTGTTCATTTTCGTCCCTCATCCCCCACATCTCCTCAAAATAGTAGGGCATGGGTGCTTTCATTTTATATAACCATTCATCCATAAAGCTCTCCAGTTCCTTAACAATTTCCGAATGGGATGTAGCTTTATTTGTAGTCTCCCCGATATCACTGGCCAGATTGTAAAGCTCCATCGGTTTGCCTTTCTCATACCTTCTCAACAGCTTCCAGTCACCGGAACGGATCACCGTCTGAGGCCCTCCTTCAAATCCTGCTTCCGTATACCCGGGAAAATGCCAGTACAATGCTTCTCTTCCCAACTGCTCGCCAGGATCTTGCAATAACGGCAATAGACTCACTCCATCCAAAATGTAATTTTCAGGTTTCTTTACACCGGTTGCTTCGAGCAGGGTTGGATACATGTCAATGTGTATGACCGGTTCATGACAAACCGTTCCCGGATTGATTACCCCCGGCCACCTGACAATGAGTGGGACCCTAATGCCTCCCTCATAAATAGAATTTTTCCCATTCCGAAGTGGTGAATTATCGGTGATATCGGATGATTCATATGCTTCTCCAAAAGAACTATATCCTCCAAACCCACCATTATCAGAATAGAAAATAACCAGGGTATTTTGATCAAGTCCCAGGTCTTTTAAAGTAGACATTACCTTGCCAACTCCTGTATCAACTAATTCTATCATGGCTGCATAGGTAGGGTTGTCATGCCCCCCTCTACCCTGCTTCTTTTCATACTTCTTCACAAGATTCTGAGGGGCTTGCAAAGGAATATGGACGGCATAATAGCTGAGATGCAGATAGAAAGTCTCATCTTTCTTTTCCGTGATATATTCCACCGCTTTCCTGGTGAGGTAGTCTGTCAGAAATTCTCCTTCCCTGGCATCACTAATGTATTTGTTATTATTGGGTTGAAAGAACTCCCCTTCCCACTCTCCCGGGTTGCCCATATTATATCCACCGATATTAACATCAAACCCCTGCTCAAGCGGTCCATGGCGCGGAGATCTTCCAATGTGCCACTTACCCATAAAACCATTTTGATAACCTCCGGATTTTAGTGCCTCGGCAATAGTAATCTTATCTTCCGGCAGGTCATCAGTATTGGCAGCCGGGATCATCTCAGTTCCTGGTGGTTGGGTGTATACATCGTACACCGGCTGGCGAGGGTAATATTGACCACTCATCAGCGCTGCGCGTGACGGGGTGCAGGTTGGGTTGGCATAAGCATTTGTAAACCTCATTCCCTGAGATGCCAGCGCATCTATAGTAGGTGTTTCATAATATCCTCGTTTCAAAGGATCATATATGTTGACATCTGCCCAGCCAAGATCATCAACGAGAATAAAAACGATATTTGGACGCTTAGCTGGCAATTGGTCAATACAAGCTGCCTGGTGATTAAGCAGCATAGTTATACTAATCAATATTATTAGCAACGTTAGATGATTTTTGTGCATTCTAACCGAAATTTTAAGGTTGTCATTGATAAGAATCATTTATCTAAACCTAAGGACATTTTGATTAATTATCAATTAGGAATTCACTTCTGTGAACTGATACGAGTAGTGATCAGCTTGTTCTCAATATCCTGGCCTTTAAAGACATTACTATAAAATGCTTATCTTGAGTGATAATGATCTTATTGCTTAATATCTTTTTCGGTATCCTCCTCATACTCGCAGGCGTTTACCTTCCCTACAACATTTACAAGCGATATCGAGGGAAAATAAGATACCGAGCCTTGCTGCTCAACATGACGGTGGATTTTGGGATGATTGCCGTGGCCATTGGATTTTTTTTAATTATGAGTATTTGATCATTTCAAACCAATGATCAATTTGAAGGAATTAGAAGGATGAAATTCAATGTAGCCATTGATTTCACTATTTTTCTGATTGCATCTATCGGCTTTTTAATCAGTTTGGTTTTTATCTTTCAGGGCATCTTCAGGAAAAAAAGGATTTTTTTGAAGAAGGGTTTATGGAGCTTTGTATTTACCGCGGTTTTTTTAATTGTTGCCTTTCTGATCAGAATATTGATTGCTTTTGTTCCTCTGTAGCTCTATCTCATTTGCCTTCCCCCAATCATCACGAATCATAAACATACTTCACCATCATCAAATAGTGCAATATCGTGCCAGCCATTACAAACAGGTGCCAGATAAAATGAGAATACTTCATCCGGGTATCCACAATGTAAAAGGCAATCCCAATGGTGTAGGCGATCCCTCCGGATGCCAGGAGCCAGAAGCCCTCAATTGGCAAGGCTGCCTTTACAGTTTCAAGCTTGAATATGATGATCCAGCCCATGAAAGCATAGAGCGCTGTAGAAAGCGCAGTGAACCTCCCGGTATAAAAGACTTTGAGAATAATACCAACTACGGCCATGGTCCATTGGATACCAAAAAACCACCACCCGGTTGCACCACCAATAGAAACGAGCAATACGGGGGTGTAAGTCCCAGCTATTAATAGAAATATTCCGCAGTGGTCCAGGATATTAAATACTTTCTTGGCTGTTTTATGGGTCAGGCTGTGATAAAATGTAGAGAATGTATAAAGAGCCACCAGGCTCAACCCATAAAATAATGCACTGAACAGGCTCCACTCCTTTTCACTTTGGGCACCAAAGATCAACAATATGACCATCCCGCCAATAGCACAAAGTGCTGTAATCCCATGAGAAATGGAGTTGGCTATTTCCTCTCCTGTGGATTGGCTATCTCGTTTTTTCATAGGACGAATTTAGGGCAATTTCCAGACTAGACACAGATTGATTTAGTGGCCTCCGGAACACTTTATTTTGCCGC
The DNA here is from genome assembly GCA_965228595.1 of Cyclobacteriaceae bacterium. Classification (GTDB taxonomy): domain Bacteria; phylum Bacteroidota; class Bacteroidia; order Cytophagales; family Cyclobacteriaceae; genus UBA7330. The sequence continues at coordinate 5,768,560 of OZ245828.1, forward strand.
GACTCTAGCCCGGATTACCTAAGCCAGGCATGCTGTCCTCGTCTCAGGCAACCGTACCCAAAAAAGTTTCCTGCATTGGAATCTGGGTAAATTGAAGACTTCAATAATTCTGAACGCAGCGTCTTCTGCGAGAGAAGTTGCTGGAAAATGAGGTAATCATGAACAAAACCGCTTGTTCACTTTTTATCCTTCGTGGTTTAACCTGTCTAAAAACAAACCGCTTCTCCAAACAGTTTCCGAGGAAATAAATTATATTGTACGCTGAACCGGATTGAACTTTTACTCAGCTATGGACTACCAGATCCCCAAGTATGGCGCAGAGGTGCTATTCAACGAAAACCCTTTGCCGTTAATGTTGATTGAGCTTAATACCAACAAGATCTTAAAAACCAATTCAGCAGCCACCGCCAAGTTTGGATATTCCAGTGAAGAGTTGTTAGAAATGGATCTTTCTGATTTCCGGCTGTCAGAAGATAAAGAGATCGTCTCACCTCCGCAGGTGTCAGTTCAAAGCGGCCACTACTTTGAAACCATCAGCCGGTGTGTGACGAAAAAAAAACGAACCATTAATACTTCGATCCAGTCTAAGATCATCTTATACAAAGAAAAAGAAGTGGCTTTTACAGTGATCAACGATGTATCACCTTATAAAAGTATCGAGACCCGAATCATCAATGCCCAGTCCGAAGCCATCGACATGGAACGTGAAGCCATTTCACAGGAAATCCATGATGGGTTGGTCCAGATACTGGCTGCCTCACAGATCTACCTTAAGAAAATCCACACATCACTATCTATTGAGGGGGAGCTGATGGATCAATACAACAAAGCGCTGAACTTATTAGGACGAGGTATTTCAGAAGCAAGAAGTATATCACACAACCTGATGCCAAAGTCAGTTGTAGACTTAACATTAAACTACCTGATGCAAGAGCTGGTCAATGATTTCTCCGAGACCAGTGACATCAAAGTCAATTTTACCATAGATTTTGATGATCCTAACCTCAGCGACAAGGTCAAGATCAATGTTTATAGAATCATGCAGGAGGCCTTGAATAATATTAGAAAGCATTCAAAAGCTACCCAAATGGATATCTCCCTTATTGCCAAAAATAAAAAAATGGTACTGGACATCGTTGATAATGGTGTAGGCTTTGATCATACATCTTTGCAATCCAATAACCGTGGCATAGGGCTTAAAAATCTAAAAAGACGGACTGCCTTGATCGAGGGTATTCTGAATATTTTTAGTCAAAAAGGAAAAGGCACCCGTATTAAACTTAGGGTACCACTAAAAAAAGATATGTAGGTGCGACCTCGTTCCAATTGTACACATTCCCTATTTAAGGCAACCTGGTTTGGGTTTAATTTGCATAAATTGGGATAAAGCAGATCAACTATGAAGATTTCATTGATCGGAATGGGCCGCGTAGGCTCAGCTTTGGCATATACAATTCTACTCAAAGGGCTGGCTGATAAGCTGATTCTTGTAGACAGGAACCCAGACATCTCGATGGGTGAAGCGCTCGACCTTCAGCATGCAGAAGCCTTTACGGATCACCAAATGGATATACAGGGAGGTGAAATTGAAACTACGACTGGTTCGGATATTTTAGTGATAAGTTCTTCCGTGCCCTGGAACTCAAAATACAGTAGCAGGTTTGATATTGGTTCGGACAACCTGAAACTATTCAAAGAGCTCATCCCTCCTCTTGCTGAACTTAGCCCGAATGCCATCTTATTGATCATCACAAACCCGGTCGATGTAATGACCTATCACGCCATTCAGCTGTCCGGTTTTGAACCTTACAGGGTTTTTGGCTCTGGCACCCTCATCGACAGTGCCCGGTTCAGGACCATGCTGTCTCAAAAAATTGGCATCCATCCCGATGATCTGCGTGCTTATATCCTTGGTGAGCATGGGGATTCGCAATTTCCGCTTTTTAGCATGGCTACAGTAGGCGGTACCAGAATTGCAGAGGATGAGTTATCCAGGGAAATCTATCAAATGACCAAAAAAGCAGGTCACGAAGTGATGAACAAAAAAGGACATACCAACTACGCCATCAGCATGTCAGCGGCCCTGATCATTGAGGCGATTGTCTGGGATTCACATCGCACCATCCCTGTCTCACTCCTCGTCAATGGATATCTGGATGAGTATGATGTGTGTCTGTCATTGCCAGCAGTAATCAGTAAAAATGGCATCAGTAAAGTGATTGAACCGGTCTTAAGAAAGAATGAAGTAGCTGCGTTTCACGAATGTGCTGAAGTAGTGAGGAAAGGGATCAGGCAGTCAAAAGAAACAACTAAAACTTAACGATAATCATTCAGGATCCTTCTGATCTTCTCCCTGGAGGAGCTTATCCTTCTCCTGTATGCCAAATGAACAAGAAAGATGGCCGCAAAAAAGATCGTGGTGCCAAAAACCAGTGCATTTGAGTACTTTTCCTCTGTAGCTTCGATTTCCATCTCAGTATAAAACCCTGCCAATAACAGATCAACCTGAAACTCATTCTTAATCTTAATGAGTTCTTTTTGAGCCTGAAAAAACTTTTGAGTCTCCTCAAAATATCTGTTAGAATAGTGATTGGCCAGTTGTTGATCACCTTTTTGCTGATGTAGCTGGCTTATGATATTGAAGACCTGTAAGTAACGATCTTCGGGTACCACCGAGTCATAAACATGTACAGCCTCACTGGCATATTTAAGGGCATTGCTCAGATCACCGGTTTGCTGAAACACATTGGTCAGCCCCAGGTAGCTGTCAAACTTTATGACCGGGATGGTATGTAATTGACCAGCTTTCAGATAGGCTGAAACGGCTTGTTCAAATTTCTCCTCAGAAATGTAAAGATCTCCGAGGTTGTTGTAGGCATTGGCTTTAATGATTGGTCTTGAATCAGGATTATTGACGATCGTCAGGAAGCATTTTTCTGCTTCATTATTCCTCAGATCATCCTTTAGAATCATCCCCAGTAAATTCCATGAGTCATTCAAGAGCTTCCGGTCTTCCAGTCTTTCAGATAATTCAATTGCTGCCTTAATTGTCTCAATGGCTTTTGGAAGATCTCCTTTGTCCCTGCTGGCAAACGCAATATTGAACAAAAGTTTATTTTCAATTATTTTGAGGTTAAAAAGTTTAGCCTTTTTAAGCGCCTTTTCATATAGATCTATGGCTTCATCATTTTTACCATGTTTATGCAGAACACTTCCAGCATTGAGCATCAGACCTGTATAAGCACCTACTGATCTTTCATCTAGTTGATTTTCCAGTATATGTCCGGCTTTAAGATACATCAGGAGCCCCGCAACAGACTTATTTTGGACCTCCTCCAGTATATAACCTTTAAAATAATAGGAATTGGCTATCCCCCATGTATAGTCAGCAGACTCCGACATATTCAAGGCCTTTTCTGCGATGGCTAGTGCACTATCAGGATGCTGAAAAAGTATAGCTCGCGCCTGTTTATGGCACGTATCTACTTCAGCAATCACGTCAGAATTCGTAAACGGATTCAGGAATATATACGACAGAAAAAATAATACCATAGCTTGATGAAACCAAAAATAAAAAAGACAGATGAAAACACCTGCCTTTTTTTAAAATTATCTAACCGTTATAAGGATTAATCAATCCCCACCGTCTCCTCCTCCGGGGATGTCTTTTTGATCCTGTGCACCACTTGTATTGTTGATACCACCATTATCTTGTTGAACGACCACGTCTTCAAGGCTGGAAGAAGTTTCACATGATTGGCTGGCGAATCCTAAAGCTACAACAACAACCAGGGCTAGAAATGACTTTTTCATAACTGTAAAAATTTAATTGGTTAAAAAATTAATTGATGTTTTAAATATACAGCTAATCAGTTATGATTGAGGTAGTTATGATCAAAGATGCCGAGAATCCGGGTAACTTTAAGTGAAATACCTATAGTGTATATTGAGCAATATGGCATACACGTTCTCATTAAGTAAGAACCCATTTAGGACCAGACTCTGATTGGAAAATAATGATCAATACTTACTGAAATTTCCCAGATCGATCTTTGTTTGAGATTACCTGGGAGGAAATCGCCAGACAGGAAACAGTTAATCTCATGGATTATTGCTATGGATTGGAGCCATCTGTTTCTTAATACCGGATTGTTTTATAAATTGAGACTATCAGCTAATAAACTTGACATGTTAAAAGCATTGGTATTGATTGGGGGCTCGAGTATCAGGATGGGAACTGATAAATTCCTGATCGATGCCAATGGATTACCCCAATACTTACATCTTCATCATATGATCGAGGCATTGGGGATTTCAACTTATATATCCTGTTCGGCAGCTCAAACAGATCAGATTGATCAAAGTATACCCTACCTTATTGATGAGTTTGCGTCGATCGGACCTATAGGTGGTTTGGCCACTGCCATCAAGCATGACCAAACTTCTGACTGGCTCGTCGTAGCCTGTGACCTCATCAATTTACAGCCGGAAACCATCAAAGAATTGGTTGCGAGAGCACCTCGTAAGGGTGTTATCACCTTTCAAAGAGAAGATGTTGAATTTCCTGAAACCACTATTACCATATACTGCCAGGATGTTTTTACAACAGTGAAACAGGCGATCAGGCAAAAGAAATACAGTCTGCAAGGTGTATTGAAAGCCTCTGATGTTCAGAAAATCACACCTGCAAATCCAGCGCAACTGAAAAATGTCAACACCCGAGCAGACTTATAGCAACTGCATTTTTTTATAACCGTCTTTCTTCCCACCACAAGTAGGGCAAACATAGTCTTCCGGCAAATCTCGAAAAGATGTTTTGGAACCAATACCCGCATCGATATCTCCGACTTCCGAATCATAAACCGTCTGACAATGGATGCATTGGTAAATGTCTTTTTGCAAGTTATCCTTGATGATCTTTGCTTTAGGTGAAGCCGCCGGTTCATCTTTTACATTTTCAAAATACATCCTGCTCAGCTCCACAATCAATGAGGCCATTACAGACTTAGGGATATTGTCGGCATACACCTGGTAGTCTGTGAGGTTAGGATTAAAGTCTTTGCTGTAAAGAATGTTGTATGACTCCACACCATCTATCATTTCTGCTTCTTCAATCAATACAGATGTAAAAGGCGTATAGTCTGATTTTGTTTTAATGGAAAAGGTCAGACCCGTGGTACTGATGTCTAGCTTATCAAGCTCGCGTACCAGGTAGAGTTTAAGATCCATCGCATCCTGATCCAGGGCAGGAAGGTGCCAGTTTAGCTCAAGTGCAGAGTGACGAAGGTTCATACCAAATTTCCCCATGAGTTTTTCCCATCCAAAGAGATCTTTCTCAAAGATGCCTTTGATGATAAATGACTTCCAGGGTGTCAATGATACTTTACCAACTTCTGTAGCTATACATTGTTCCATGATGGCCTTGAGAATGGAAGTCCTGTATTTATTGTCCCGCCAATACAAGCCTAACCAATATTTACCATCAGGTAAGCGGTTAAATCCCTCGTAGTATGGAAAATGCGTTTCCGGGAGTACAAGATCTTCTGTGACCGGCATGGTATTCATTTTCACATTGTGCTCAAGAAATCTTTGTATATCATTATATTCCCATCCGTTTTTTTTGATATCATGTTCCTCTAAAGCAAAAGCCAGCTTCGATAAGTCTTCGGTATAAACCAACATAGGGAACTGCCAGGGTGCATTTTGGATGTGCTGAAACCTGAGATACACGAACCAATAATTCTCCTGGTTGGAAGCAATGAAATTGATCTGCCCGGTAAATAAAGGCACTAAGCTCTGGGAAGGATCTACAATATTGATCCTAAGCTTGGGGCGATAGGTGAAACTATCTAAAACATAATGATAGATATGAGAGGCCAGCCAATGTTTCCCATTCAGAATATCCTGGGCAACATAGGAGCTTAAGATATTGTGATATTCAAACGTATTGATTTCATAATCAGTTCTGATGGACCGAAAGGTCTCGTCCAGTATTTCCTTACTTTTCTCCTTGGCAGGAAATAAGATATCCTGCCTGGAACCAAAATGCACATATTCAGCTCCCAGTTTTTCTGCTACGAGGAGAATCTTAAGAAAGTCTCCTGGAGAAATAATGCCCCCTTTAACAAATATGCGTACGAGATCTTTTACCTGTATATTCTTCACCACTATTCAAAAGTAAGATTTCATTGGGATATCTGTGCCAACGACCGATCAATAAGCCGCTTGACTTCTGACTTACAACTGCCACACCCTAACCCCGCACCAGTTGCCTGACAGAGTTCATTTAAGCTGCTTACACCTTTCTCTATGCATTCGGTAAGATTTCCCTCACCCACATTGTTGCAGGAGCAAACCAGCTTGCCCACAACCGGTTCCGGTGCTTTACCTGACCTTAAAAGCATCATTCGCTTCTCAGACAGCTCAGTCCGGCTCTCGATCAACTCCTTGTATTCCGCAAATTCCGCTTTGTCACCAAGTAAAATTGTTCCAACCAGCCGATCTTCGTGCACGATACATTTTTTATAGTACAGTGCCTCACGATCCAAAAAGGTAATTTCATTGTAATTTTTACCATGAACGGGAATCTCTGATAAGCCTACCGAGCACAGATCCAGACTTGGAAACTTCAAAATATTCATCGGGGAAGTACCCTGATAACAGCTTGTTGGATCACCGGCGAGGTATCTGGCACAGATGTCTGCCTGTTGCTCTGCAGCAGCAGTTATTCCATTTAACTTTTTATGATGCTCGGCAATCTCGCCCAGCGCAAAAATTTCGGGATCACTGGATTGCAAATAGTCATTGACCACAACTCCCCTACCACATTCCAGGCCGCTATCTACTGCCAGCTGAGTATTTGGCCTGGTTCCGATGGCATAGACCACAGCATTCACTACCAGTTGATGCCCTCCTTTTAGCGTAACCAGTAATAGTTTTTCCTCATTTTCTTCAATGTTAACCACCTCGCTGTTGGTAAGTACCTGCACACCCAGGTCTTCAACATATTCACGAAGCATCGAGCTGGCCATGGGATCTAATTGACGTTCCATGAGCCGTGACCCCAACTGAATGATTGTTGGTCTCACCTCCATCTCGGTGAGTGCTGAGGCCAATTCTAATCCTAAAAGCCCCCCCCCAACAACCATCACATGACTGCCCGGACAGATCTTCTGCTTTAGGTCATCAGCATTTTGCCGGTCACGCATGGTAAAGACACCGGGGAGATGCATAGGGGCATTAGGTGGTATAAAGGCTCTGCTGCCTGTAGCCATGATTACAATATCATAAGCGTGCCTTTCTCCTTTGCTATCAACGACACACTTGTTTTCTCTATCAAGCCTGTCGATGGGATTGCTGGGATGCAGCGTCAGATCCAATGATTTAAGTTCTTCCTCTGTATATTTTACCAGGTCCGGCCATTGTTTGGTCTCATTGACATAGTCAGGTAACAACACCCTGTTGTAGAATGGCCATGGCTCCTTACTAAATACATGGATCTCATCTTCCTGATTGAAGTCACGGTAGGTGTTTACAAACCGGTATGCTGCCGCTCCGGCTCCGATGACAATGATCTTTCTCTTTTCATAGACCACCCTTTCCACCTGTACTGCCGCATATTTAAACCCCGGCTGCTTGGATTTGGGATCTACGGAATCATCCGTCAGGTTATTGGCTCTCGATAAGTCTGAATTAAGCTTTTTGCCCCAATGCATGGGCAGGAAAACAACACCCTCTTTGATTCTGTCTGTAATTTTTGTTGACAGCTGAACCTCTCCTCTCACATTATAAATTTTCACCGGGTCACCATCTTTTAGCCCTCGCACTTCCGCATCATTGGGATGAATCTCCAAAAATGGTCGTTCAATGTGCTTATTGAGTTTAGCCACTTTTCCTGTCTTAGTCATCGTATGCCATTGATCTCTGATCCTGCCCGTGGTAAGGATTAAAGGAAAATCAGGTGATATTGACTCGTGCGGATTTGATGGTCCTGAGGTATGAATATTGGCTCGTTGATCCGGAGTGAGAAATTTACCATCCTGGAATAATCTAGGTGTTCCAGCATGATCTTCCGATGGGACCGGCCATTGGATGGAGGTCTTCGCCTGGATCTTTTCATAAGACAATCCTGAAATATCTATGGGTGTGTCTTTAGTCAGCTGAGCGTATTCTGCATAAACTTCTGCCGGGCTGTTGAAATCAAACCCGTGGAATCCCATGGCTTTGGCAAATCGCATCAGGATCTCCGAATCAGGAAGTGCTTCTCCGGGCGGATCAATCACTTTGGACAGGTGGGTGATGCGTCTTTCTGAGTTGGTCATGGTGCCCTCTTTCTCCAACCAGCCGGCAGCAGGAAGAATGAGGTCAGCATACTTCGCGGTATCGCTTTTCTTAGAAATATCCTGCACGATAACGAATTTGGCTGCTTTGAGGGCTTCATCCACCAGCCGGGCATTGGGCATGCTCACAGAAGGGTTGGTACAAATGATCCAGATGGCTTTCATCTTGCCTGACTTTAGTGACTCAAACATCTCAGTGGCTGTCAGGCCGGGTTTTTCCCGGATCTCGTTAACCCCCCAAAAGTCAGCAACCTCTTTTCGATGTACGGGATTAGCCAGGTTTTTGTGGGCAGCCAATAAGTTTGATAGCCCACCTACTTCACGACCTCCCATAGCGTTTGGTTGGCCCGTGAGCGAAAAAGGACCACTTCCCGGTCTCCCGATCTGGCCGGTGATCAGGTGAAGGTCAATTAGGGCCAGGTTTTGATTCACACCTGAAGTGCTTTGGTTCAGCCCCATTGCCCACATAGTGATAAAACCTTTTGAAGCGCCAATGGCACGGGCTGCTTCTACAATATCATCTATTGATACCTTACAGATCGCAGCATACTCATGAAGTGATTTTGATCTAACTTCTTTCACGTAATCATCAAAGCCGTTGGTATGTGCCTGTATAAATTCTTCATTGATCAACCCTTCATCAATGAGATATCTCCCTATGGCATGAAACAACATCTGATCTGTGCCCGGCTGCACCTGCAGGTGTAGGTCAGCGAGTGAACAGGAGTCAGTAACCCTGGGGTCTGCAACAATGATCTTTACATTCGGGTTTTCTGCTTTGTGCTTTTCAATCCGCCTAAAAAGGATCGGATGACACCATGCTGGATTTGCACCTGTGATAAAAATACAATCTGACAATTCAATGTCTTCATAAGATATAGGCACAGCATCGTCACCCAGGGTTTCTTTATATCCTACTACCGCCGAGCTCATACAGAGCCTGCTATTTGTGTCTATGTTGTTTGTTCCTAAAAATCCTTTAACCAGTTTGTTAGCCAGGTAATACTCCTCGGTCAGGCATTGTCCGGATACATATAATCCTACACTATCTGGCCCATGATTGGCGATGAAGGTCTTAAATATGGCAGCAGCCCTGCTGATGGCTGTATCCCAGTCTACCTGCTCACGGGAGTGATGCCTGCTCCATCGCATCTGAGGATATTTGAACCGATCGCTGGTATCCATCACCGTGTAATGAAGGTTCATCCCTTTGCTACAGAGCATCCCTTTATTGACAGGATGATCCTCATCCCCTTTCACCTGTATCCTACCCTTTTTATCGCGGGAGACTACAATACCACAACCTACCCCACAGTAGGAACAGGTAGATTTGTAAGATTCAACAGGTTGTGACATAATTTATTATATGGTTTTCCAAAAGTCAGGTTGATTAATAAGACCTGGTCAACTTCAATGACCAGGTCTAACCATGTTGTGTTTATTAGAAATCGGTCAAAAAAGGGTGCATTAATGATTTAAAAAGTTGAGCAGATAGGATCGATAATCATAGTAATCGGGGTGTTCGAGAACGTCCTTTCTGTTACGAGGTCTTTCAAATGGGATCACAAGTTCATCACCAATCTTCGCATAGGGTCCACTGGTCATCATGATCACCCGATCTGCGAGGAAAATGGACTCATCAACGTCGTGGGTAATCGCTATGGCGGTGATCTGTTCTTTCTGCCAGATCTCCAGCAATAAATCCTGCAACTCTCCCCTTGTGAGGGAATCAAGCATTCCAAATGGTTCATCAAGCAACAACACTTTGGGCTTTAGGGCAAACGCACGGGCCAGTCCCACTCTTTGCTGCATCCCCTGAGACAACTCACTCGGTCTTTTGTTGAAATCATTGCCCAGTCCCACTTTGTCCAGGTAATACTTACAAATTTCTACTCGTTCGGCTTTGCTTCCGTGCGGAAATACCTGATTGACCCCTATCATCAGGTTCTGTTGGGCAGTCAACCAGGGCAATAAGCTTGGTGATTGAAAAACGACAGCGCGATCCGGACCAGCATCTCTCACCTCGAGTCCATCTACAATGATTTTTCCACCGCTCAATTCATTGAGTCCTGCGATCATCGTCAGTAAAGTGGATTTTCCACAACCCGAATGCCCGATAATAGAGACAAATTCACTTTGATGTATGGTCAGTTTGAGCTTGTCCAAAACCACGTAATCTCCTTTGGGTGTTGGATACACTTTTTTAAGATCCTGACACTCCAACATCACCGGCTTGTCTTCCAGGTGAGGCATTACTTGATATTCAACTTTTTTTAATAAGGCTTCCATGGTCTCGGTTTAAAAGTATTTGACAGCTTCTTTTTTTCTTCTTCTACCAAAGACGACACGTCCTGGCATCACCGGTTTTAATTCTGGTAGAATATATTTCTGGTCACTCACCTGCTTTCTTGTTGCCCCCACATCAATGAGGTATTCCAGGATGTCATTTCGTAATCGCTTATACTCAGGGTTTTGATTCAGCTGTGTTACGTCACGAGGTCTTTCGATGGTGACCTTAAATTCCGGCCCCAGCGTAGCTTTTGGCCCGGGAGTCAACGGAATAATCCGGTCTGCCATCAAAATCCCTTCATCCACATCATTGGTAATTAGTATCACCGTCTTTTTCTCCTGGTTCCAGATCTTCAGGATTTCTTGCTGAAGGGTGCCCCTAGTCAGTGCATCCAATGCACTCAATGGCTCATCCATGAGCAAAATCTTGGGATTGATGGCCAGGGTGCGGGCCACGGACACGCGTTGGCGCATTCCACCTGATAACTCAGAAGGTTTTTTATCCACCGCTGGTGTGAGGTTTACCATATCAATGTATTTCCTGATATGGGCATCTTTCTCTTTTTTGGAAAGTTTATTAAACACCTCATCCACCGCAAGTTTGACATTTGAGTAAACTGAGAGCCAGGGCAACAGTGAATAATTCTGGAAAATCATCCCCCGGTCCGGACCTGGTCCGGTAATGGGTGATCCATCTAATAATACCTCCCCACTATCTGGAAACAAGAGCCCATTGATCAGGTTGATCAGCGTGGTCTTACCACTTCCAGAAAACCCAACGATAGCCACAAACTCACCGTCTTCAACTGACAGGTTGATGTCGGACAAGACTTCATTCTTATTAATTCCCTGCCCGAAGGTCTTCGACACGTTTTTTAATTCAAGTAATCCCATCAGGCAATTCCTTTATTGAAAGTCATTAAGTTTTGTACGCTTAGCATGATCCGATCGAGGATAAATCCGATGATCCCAATCACAAACATGGCTACAATGATCTTGGCATTGGAATCGTTGGCTCCATTTTGGAATTCTTCCCACACAAATGATCCCAGACCCGGGCTTTGAGCCAACAACTCAATGGCTATCAATACCATCCAGGCAACGGATACGGTGATCCTCAAGCCGGTAAAAATGAGCGGAAGAGAAGCAGGCAAGACGATTTTAAAGATGTTTTGCCCAATATTTAGTTTCAATACCTTGGCTACATTCAGATAATCTTTGTCCACCGATGCAACACCCATACTGGTGTTGACCAGTGTGGCCCACATCGCACATAAACCAACGCTAATGGATGAGATGATAAAAGATTTATCTATGCTGGGGTCCTTGATGACCGTTTTAACTACCATAAATACCAGCAGCAACCATACGACTGGTGATACTGGTTTAAAAATCTGGATCAACCAGTTGAAAGCCGTTCTCAATGAGTCACTCAGACCAATGATCACTCCTATCGGGACGGCAATAAGCATGGCTAGCAAAAAACCCGCAGCGACAGTCTTAAGTGAAGTCCCAATCTGATCCAAAAAGGAAGGTCTTCCCGTATAGGTAATCGGATCTAACCCCTGGGCTTCTCGCTGCGCATTGGTATCGGACACCTTTTCTTTGAACTCACTCTTCTTTTGTGATATGCTGAGGTGATCTTGCCACAAAGCGATGTAGGCCTGATAAACTTTAGCGGGAGATGGTAAGGTATTCGGTTGACAGCTTACTTCACCCGACTCAATACAAGCTTTCATATCCAATGCTGCCTGTTCTCCCTGTTCGTTTCTGGCTTTTTCAATTCTTTCTTTGGCTTCACTGTTATAAAGTGCCATTGCCCCCTGATGCCAAAGGAATATGAAGAGGAAAATTGACACCAGGGGAAGCAATGACCCTTTGATAAACCTTGTTGCGTTTTTTTGTCGTTCTTCTCCATCAATCAAATGGATGAGTGGCTCAAGAAAACCTAGCCCAAGGAACTTTAAGGTTTTGATAGACTTATTTTTCATCTCTTTTTATTTCAATATTTTGTTATCAAGAATAGATGGAGGACGAAACTGCCCTCCAAAAATCAACCATGAACACTATAGTGATTTGTCTTTATTTCCAATGTTAAAGCTGTTGATATAGCCTATCGGATCTTTTCCATCATAGGCATTACCATCGATGAAATCCGAGGATACTGCTTTGTAACCATCCGTCTCAGGTATATCAGAAGCACCAATGTGCCCTTCCTTTACGAGTAAATCCGCAGCTTTTTTCCAGATATCCGGTCGATAGATCTCTTTAATCGTTTGATGATACCAATCTGCAGGTTTTGATTCTGGAATCTGCCCCCATCGTCGCATTTGTGTCAAAAACCAGATACCATCCGAATAGAACGGATAGGTGGCATGATACCTGAAGAATACATTGAAATCAGGCATTTCTCTTTTGTCCCCTTTCTCAAATTCAAAGGTTCCTGTCATAGAATTAGCGATTACCACAGAATCTGCGCCTACATACTCAGGCATGGAAAGTATCCCAACAGCTTGCGACCGATTACCAGGTGTATCAAGCCATTTTGCAGCTCTAATTAACGCTTTGGTGACGGCCAGTGCGGTATTCGGATATTGTTCCACAAATTTCCTGGTCATCACAAAAACCTTCTCCGGATTGTTTTTCCAGATGTCGTAGTTGGTTGTTACAGGGACTCCAATTCCTTTGAAAACTGCCTGTTGATTCCACGGCTCTCCAACACAATATCCATAGATCGTTCCGGCTTCAAGTGTGGCAGGCATCTGTGGCGGTGGAGTGACGGAAAGCAGTACATCTGCATTTACCTGCCCCTGAATATTTTCGGCTGTGTAAAAACCAGGGCTAATACCCGCTGCAGCTAACCAGTACCTGATTTCATAATTGTGGGTAGAAACTGGAAATACCATTCCCATTTTGAAGGGCTTCCCTGCCGTTTTGTACTCTTTTACCACGGGTGCCAGGGCATCCGCTTTAATGGGATGGACAGGTTTTCCATCTTCAGTAGGGACATTGGATTTCATTTTAGCCCATACTTCGTTGGACACAGTGATCCCATTTCCATTCAGGTCCATAGAGAAGGGCGTAACAAGCTCGGCTTGTCTGCCAAATCCAGCTCCGGCGGCTATTGGTTGGCCGGCCAACATATGCGAACCATCCAGCTGACCATCAATAACCCTGTCCAACACATTTTTCCAGTTTGATTGGGCTTCGATAGTGACAAACAATCCCTCATCCTCGAAGTATCCAAGTTCTTTGGCAATTGCCAGAGGTGCCATGTCTGTTAGCTTGATAAACCCAAATGTCAACTGTGGCTTTTCAATCAAAAGGGCTGATTTCGACGTTTCGCCCACGCCCTCAGTAACAGAACGATCCTGTGCCTTACCCCCTGTACAAGCTGTCCAGATGACAGCGAGTATAGATAATGTGAATATGCTTTTTAAAATCTTCATTTGCTTTTATTATAGTTATGATATAATCCTCGAATGTCTATTTTGAAGAGAAGATGGTAGGCTTAAAGGTGATCATGGTCCAGGCCCAAAATTGCATCGCTCCTTTATCCCCGCTTCGCAGTTCTTCCATGGTATCAGTAGCGAATAACTGGGAATAGCCTATGTTCCAGGTAACTCCTCCCTTTAACTGTCTTCCATAAACAAGGTCAATTTCAGTACCCATAATTTTGCTCAACTCAGCACCTTCTCCGTCAAGCTGGGATGATCCTGTCATAAACTCATGTGCGTTTATTTTCAGTGCCCCACCAGCTAGTTTGAAACTTGTCTTCAGGTAGAGATCTGTCACTCCGACTGTGCCATTCGCTGGCCCTACGAAGAAGTAATCCATGAATCCATTGTGTGCATGGTTGGTGCCGAAGTCAGGGCTGAAAGCCGTGATGTCCGAAGAGGCGTCACTATCGTCTTTCCCGGAAATGTGCTCCACTCCTACAGTGATGGGTGTCACTGATGTAGAGAAAGTACCATTAATACCCGCCAGGTATGCATTCACCTTATTGCCGGAAAGTTTGCCTGTCTGATAATAAAAGTCACCCGCCAGTTTCACCCCTGAAATCTGTTTTGACGCAATGGCTCCAAAAGTCTGTTTGAATGAAACGGTGCTGTCTGCATTTTGGTAACCCGCATTGAACGCCAATAAGGAAAGTGAACCTGAATTGAATCCCTGATTGAACCACCCATACTGAAAGGACTTGTAGCTTCCTCCAACACTGTAGTAACCGGCTCCAGGACTCTGAAGAAATGCCTGCTCAGGCACATCGTCATCCTGGTTGTAGGCGAATCCCAAATGTATTTTGGTCCGCTCTGGCTCGAAAATCAATAAAGCGGCATCATGTCTTCTACCCTGCTGTGCCCATTCCAGACCACCTAAGAATCTCTGGTTGTCATAAGATATGATCTGACGTCCAACTTTAACCGAAAGGTCTTTATTGAAATAATATTTTCCCCAGGCCTCACTGATAAAGGTCTTTCCGAATTCCTCTTTAAAAATCTGTGAGGTTTCTCCCCAAATTCTGATATCCTGAAAAGCCACTCTGAACTTAAATGCTGAATCAGCATAATCGATGTATAGCCTTGATCGTTGCTCTGTAAAAACAGCCGGATCCTTTGACTCGTCCGTTAATGTCTTAAAACCATTTCTAAACTCAGTTCTTGGACGAACCTCCGCTGAAATGTTTACCTGTGCATGCATACTGATCACTACGAGTACGACTAAAAATGCGGTTAGTAAAGTTTTCTTCATATTTATCGTTGATTACGTATAATAATGAGATCAAAATTACGTAATTAATCGTATTATAAAAATATAATTACGTAATTATACGTATTTTTATAATATCAGCAGAAAAACAAATTATTTGGCATTAATTGCTCAAATAAAGACGATATGAAGATATACAATTCAAATTATGGCAATACAGGAAGCACAACACACGCAATATTTATACGTAGAATAGCCAGGTAATTACGTATTTGTTATACCAAACACTGAGAAGCCTGGCTATTTTTCATATTTAGGCAGGGTGATCCTCTTTCTCAACGAATGTCTTTTTGGGGAATTAGAATTAAAAACCAGTTAGTTGTAAACTACGAGCAGAAGCTTATAGCTGATTGATGAGGCCTTCCTTTTCCACTTTTTTAAGCAGCTCTGTGATGTTATTGACATCCAATTTCTTCATGATATTAAATCTATGAGTCTCAATGGTCCTAATACTCTTATTGAATGTCTCTGAGATTTCTTTGTTAGACACACCTTCATAAATCAATTTAAGTATCTGTTTTTCTCGCTTGGTCAACTGATAATCATTTTCTGAAGCCTGGTTGGGAGCAGCAGTCTCTGACGCGACATGGCCGTTTGCCATATAAGAGTTAATAATAGTGGTGGATATATCACCGCTGAAGTATTTATTCCCAGAGTAAACCATTTTGACGGCTTTATTGAATTCCGCTTTATTGGTATCCTTCAACAAGTATCCATCCGCACCATACTGAAGCGCTTTTAATATGTACTCTGAATCATCATGCATGGTAAGCACAATGATTTTCACTTTTGGGTCTTGGGTCTTTAATTTCCGGGTAACCTCAAGTCCATTGAGCAGTGGCATTCTGATGTCCACTACCAGTACGTCGGGTTGATTTTTTTCAAACTTTTCCAGGGTCTCCTCTCCTTCAGATGCCTCCCATATTACATGAATTTCAGGGTCATCCTCTAAAACCATTTTGATGCCATGTCTTACAATCTCATGATCATCTGCCAATGCTACATTAATCATTTGTCAAGGGATAATGTGATAAATATCTTGGTTCCGGAACCAGGGGTACTCTCTATTTTAAAAACACCTCCAATATAAGAAGTTCGTTCCTTCATATTAAATATTCCATGACCTGCTTTCTCAAAATGCCCACTCCTTTCCACTCTGGCATAGTCAAACCCTTTTCCATCATCTTCAATTACAATGTTCAATGTATTAATGTTATGTGAAAACCGGACAATGATATTAGAGGCCTTGGCATACTTGATGGCATTATTCACCGCCTCCTGAATGATCCGATAAAGATTGGTTTCCACAGGACTATCTAACCTGTTGATAAATCTGGTTTCGTTGTGAAATTCCACCTTGCATTTTGTCACTCCGTTGATCTCATCGCAGAATTTGGTAATGGCTGCAACCAATCCAAAATCATCCAGACTGCTTGGAGTTAAGTTGAATGAAACTCTTCTGACTTCCTGAATAATCCCTTTCATAAGACTTTTTGCATCATCTAGTCTCATCTGCATGTGTTTTGAAGAGGCCGCAATAGACTCCAACAACAACTTCAATGCTGAAAGCATTTGTCCAACACCATCATGCAATTCTCGCGAAAGTCGCTTTCGCTCTTCTTCCTGTCCCTCAAGAATCAAAGAAGAACGATAGTTGTGTTCTTTAACGGATTTTTCAATGCGTTCTATGTTTAATTCACGAGACCTTATTTTGGCCTCCTTAAACTCGGTAATGTCTCTGGCAATGAGCTTGATATCATTTGAAGGCTTGACCGGAACAAGGTATGTCTCAATCCAACAAAAATCTCCGGGTTCAGTCACCAGCCTCATCTCGCCACTCCAGCTTTTATAAGCTTTTAGAATATTCATCAGACCATCCACAAAATCTTCTTTGTAGCCATTGATCTTCAACAACTTCTGAAGACTCTTTGGCGGAGTGGCTTCTTCATACTCCATCAAACGCATGAATTTCTCACTGAAATAGGTGAAGTTTCCTTTACTATTGAGCGTGGCATATACGGAGGGTGACTCAGGCGTAACATTTACTGCTTCAAGGTCCTGATAAGATTTCCCCAACTCTTCATATAGCTTGGACATTTCAGAAGCCATCTTTTTGGAGGCCTCCTCCGAATCTTGCAGCTCCAGCACAGTTGTCCTTACATTTCTCGCCAATGGCCGGAAAACAAAGATGAGTTCAAGGATGATTATCAGCAGTGAAATTACAAACAGATATATTTCGGTTCGCTTAAGCTGATAGACTTTTGCCCTCGCTTCTTCATCATATTGAAACACAATCTTGTCCATGCCCTCAAGGAAGTAAGGTTCATTTTCAAGAATTATAGAAATTTTTTCTTCCGGGGATGAAATAGAGTCCTGTAACAAGGCCCTGGCATTTTGGTAAATTGCCTGATAACGGGGTTCAATCGCTCTAAACATTTGCATAATCGTCGGAGAGTTGTCTCCTGACAGTCCCAGGGTGGTATCCCCATACAATAAGCCTTCTTGGGACTTTTTCCAAAGATCCAGCGAGTTACCCAATTGTAATCGGGACTGTTCTAAACTGACCCCCTGACTAATTTTAAGAGCCTCCTTGCTAATCTTTTGACTTAGCATCCGCTGACGACCTGCTACGTTAATGACCCTTGCATCATCCTGTTGATTACTGATCGATGTTTGGATGAGTAGCTGACTGATAATGATACTTAGTGCGATACACCCAAGTGCGGTAAGATATAAGTATTCAAGTCGTTTAAACCTGGGCTCAGCCATAATGAGGACTCAAAAATAAGTAAATAGCCCGACTGAGTAGTAAATACTACGTAATTTCACGCATAGCCAACGTAAACTTTGCCGTCTTTGATTTTTACCGGATAGGTCGCGATCTCACATTCATCACCATTAAGGTTTTTGCCTGTCTTTAGTGAAAAGGTCTTTTTATGAAATGGACAGGCCACTTTTGGTTCCTCGCCATGCGCTCCAATCAACCCCCTGGAAAGAATCATTTGCTTTTTGTGCGGGCAAAGATTTTGTGTGGCATACCATTCATCTCTTCGGCTAAATTTAAAAATGGCTATTTGCAAACCATCTACACTGACACAGAGTCCTCCATTTTCAGGGAAATCCGTTTCATTCAGAACCATCTTCCAGGCACTTACCTCTTCTGGTTTTATTGTCTTATATTGAACTAGCATCTATTGATTCTTAATAAAGTGTAAAATCTATTCCCAGTCAGCTGGTTTTTTCATTTCTCTCATGGGTACAAATTGTTGCGTTGGATCGTAATCATCTGCATTGGCAAAATGACTGAATCTTGACATCATTTTTTCATCGTTGATGGCTTCTTTCCACTCACAGTGATAGGCTGCAATCAATGCCTGCATGTCTTTTTCTAACTCATCACCAATACCCAGGCAATCATTCACTACTACATCTTTCAGGTATTCTATACCCCCTTCAAGTTTATTCAGCCAAACAGAGGTTCTATTTAGTGGTTCGGCTGTTCGGATATAAAACATAAGAAAACGATCCAGATATTTTATGGCTGTCTTCTCATCAATGTCACCTGCCAAAAGCTTAGCATGCTGAGGATTTGTACCTCCATTCCCACACACGTATAAATTGTAGCCGATCTCTGTGGCAATTAAACCAAAATCCTTACTCTGTGCTTCAGCGCACTCGCGCCTACACCCCGAAACCGCTCCCTTCAGCTTATGCGGGGATCTCAATCCCTTATATCTATTTTCGATTTCAATGGCAAACGAAACCGAATCGTGTAGTCCAAACCTGCACCAGGTAGACCCCACACAGCTCTTCACTGTTCGAAGCGCTTTGCCATAAGCATGGCCACTTTCAAATCCAGCATCAATCAATTCCCGCCAGATCCGTGGAAGATCATTTAACCTTGCACCAAATAAATCTATTCTTTGACCTCCAGTGATTTTGGTATATAATCCATATCTCTTGGCCACAGCACCAATAGCAATCAACTTGTCCGGGGTAATTTCTCCTCCGGGCACCCGGGGTACCACGGAGTAGCTACCTCCTTTTTGTATGTTAGCCAAAAATCGATCATTGGTATCCTGAATGGTATCCTGCTTAAGAATTTTGTCATTCCATATACTGGCCAGCAAGGAGGCTACAGCCGGCTTACAAGTCTCACAACCATCTCCGGTACCATATTCATCCAGGAGGTCATCAAATGTCCTGATATTTTTGATCTTAATCAGGCTGTATAATTCTTGTCTGGTATAGTCAAAATGCGCACAGAGCGTTTTCCTCACCACTTTACCCATGCTTTGAAGTGTAGCAGCATAGATATCGCCCACCATAGGAGAGCATGCTCCGCAGCCCGTACCTGCGCCGGTACACTTCCTGACCTGCTGTAAATCTGGATTTTCCTGTTCCTTAATTGCCTGCACGATCTCCCCTTTACTCACATCTTCACAAGAACAGATTTGCGTAGAATCAGGCAAATCATCCATTCCTCCACCTGCAACCGCTGCACCTCTTTTCCCAAGTATCAGGTCTTCCTGATTTGGTGGCAAAGCCATACCATTTTTAGTGAACTGTAAGAGCATACCATAATCATCGGCATCCCCAATTAAGATGCCTCCCAATAGCTTCTTCCTATCCGCTGAAATGTTAACACGTTTATAAATACCGGCATTTTTATCTTCAAATGAAATAGGAATACAACCAGGAGTTTCACCCAAAGCATCTCCAAAACTTCCTACATCCACGCCAATAAGCTTGAGCTTGGTAGACATATCCGCTCCGCTAAACAATTGCTCTTTATCTCCAGTCAGTCTCTTGACGACCACTTCTGCCATATCATAGCCAGGAGCTACCAAACCATACACCATACCATTGAAAGAGGCAGCTTCACCTATGGCATAGATATCAGGGTCATTGGTTTGCATGTGTTCGTTTACCTTAAATCCTCCACGCGGACCTGTTTCTAACCCGGCTTTACCAGCCAGCTCGTCACGCGACACTATCCCACAGGATATCACAAGCATATCTGTATCAAGCATGCTTCCATCCCTAAACTCCAGACCATTGAGTTTTCCATTCCCAATAATCTCTTTGGTGTTTTTATTGAGTAAAATTTCTATTCCTAAGGCCTCAATTTTACTTTTCAACATGGCAGAACCTTGCTCATCCAATTGCCTGGGCATTAACCGGGGGGCAAACTCCACTACCTGTGTCTCCAGTTTCAAATCCATCAATGCTTTGGCCGCTTCCAGACCGAGGAGTCCTCCTCCTAAAACCGCTCCCCGCTTTACCTTTCTGGAGAAATCAATAATTTGAGTAAGGTCTTCAATCGTTCGATATACAAAAACTCCTTTCTTATTCACACCTTCTATGGGTGGGACCATCGCTCGGGACCCTGTAGCTAAAATCAGGTAATCATAAGACTCTTTCTCGCCTGTATGCGTTCTGATCAACTTCTTTTCACGGTCAATCTCCGTGACCAGCTTTCCGGTAACTAATTCAATATCATTATTCTCATACCAGGTACGAGGTGCCATCAAAAGCTTGTCCTCCGATTGATCTGAAAAATATTCACTAAGGTGAACCCTGTCATAAGCCGGGATGGTTTCTTCACCAAATACCTTGACCTTAAATTGATTCCCGTCTGCTCTGGACCTCAACTTCTCACAGAATTTGTAGCTAACCATTCCATTTCCAATGACTAAGACCTTCTTCATAGTACAGCGTTTATATGATTACGTAATTAATACGTAAATTTACGTATATTTATATCAGTTATAAAAACATAATTACGTATTTTTACGAAATAATTTTTTAAGTATGTCAAAACTATCATTAATCGGAGCAGGACCGGGAGACCCGGAATTAATCACTTTAAAGGCCATCAGAGCATTAAATGAAGCACAAGTAGTCCTTTATGACGCACTGGCTAACGAAGAGTTACTTGATTACTGTAATGAGGATTGCGTAAAAGTATACGTAGGAAAAAAGCCCGGAATACATAGGTATCAACAGATCTACATCAATGACATGATTGTTGATTTTGCCAAACAGTATGACAATGTAGCCAGGCTAAAAGGTGGTGATCCTTTTGTCTTTGGCAGAGGTCATGAAGAAATGGAGCACGCACTGGCTCATAATATAGAAGTAGAAATCATTCCAGGGATTACCAGCGCGATAGCAGTGCCGGAGCTCATGGGGATTCCTGTCACAAAGCGAGGTGTTAACGAGAGCTTTTGGACAATCACGGGAACTACAAGATCACTGGAACTATCTAAAGATGTGCACCTTGCAGCAAAATCGTCTGCTACTGTGCTCATCTTGATGGGCATGAGCAAGCTTGATAAAATTGTTAATATATTTAAAGAACACAGAGGTAAGCATGAGCCGATAGCCATTATTCAGGATGGCAGTACCATTCATCAGAAACTGGTCATTGGCGACATGGCAAATATTGAAGAACTGGCATCAGTCCATAGATTAGGGTCTCCAGCAATTATTGTAATTGGTGAAGTGGCTAAATACGGGAACATTTTGGGTCAGGTTTCCAGAGAATACAACGAAGGTTATGACTCATTTGCCTAGCTCAAAATGCTTTTTGAGGTAGTTATATAGAGGTTCACACCGTTTCACCAAGGGTTTTAATGCATCAGAAACCTCTATCTTCTTCTCTTCGTAAACTTCAAATCCAGTTGATTGATGCACATTGCCATACCAGTATTTGGCCCAGATGCCATCCTCTTTCCTCCTACCTGCGTTCCATGATAGCATAGCCGGTTGAAACTCAATACGTGCCTTCCTGCACATGGCATCCAGTGCTTTGTGTGGGTTGAGCAGAATATCACTTGCATCAATTACCATAAATGTTGCCCCGATTTTCTTGAAATAGTTGAGCAAATCCACCTGGGCCTGATATCCAACATCCTTCATCATTGGCTTCTCCACAACTTTGGAGAAGGAATTTATCATCTGGAGGGGCTCTCTGGTGAGAATAATATTAACAACCTTGCTGGTAAAGGATATATCCAGGTCCAACATGTGGTGAGTCATGTTCTTGTAGAACACCACGGGTTTGTCCTGCGGGCCCATCATTGTGCGGATAACCGTGTGGCCATCATTCTCCATAGCCTGCATAATCTCAACAGCTCCGGGATGATATGCTTTGGCTGATGTGTGACTCAGGTAAAAACCATAAAAAGGCTCATCCACTACCTCAGTGTCGCTGCGCTGTGCGAAAGAATACATGAGCGCAGTAGAAATGTTTCTTGGACTCGCCCAAAGACATATTCTGGTTGTTTGATCCTCCTTCATTGACTGACCTGGTCTTCGATCAACTTTTCATACAAAACGCGGATAGTTTTTGTCATATCTCCCTGCTTACCTGATCCAATGACCCTGCCATCAATCCTTACAACTGGAGTTAATCCGCCAAATGTGCCGGTCACAAAGGATTCATCAGCATCATAGGTATCTACCAAAGAGAAGTTCTTCTCGTGACAAACGATACCATTTGCATGGCACAGGTCAATCACATGTCTCCGGGTGATTCCATTCATACAATACTGCCCTGAGGATGTCCATACCTCTCCATTTTTCACGATAAAGAAATTGGTCGCATTACAGGTAGCCACAAAACCATGAATATCCAGCATCAATGCTTCATCCGCTCCTGCTTCGAGGGCCTGGATCAGCGCCTGCACCTCATGCAGCTTACTGTGACAATTAAGTTTCGGATCCAGATAATCTGGTGACCCCCTCCTGATCGTACTGGTGAAAAGCGAAATACCCTGATCTCTCACTGACGCATCGGCCACTTTATACTCTGGGATGATCACTACATTGGGTCCTGAAATGGTAAGCCGAGGATCCTGTGAGGGTGTCTTTTTGATGCCTCTGGTAACCATCAGGCGAACATGTACCTGATCATTCATCTGATTGGCCTCTAATGTAGTCCAAATCATTTTTTCCAACTCTTCGCGGTTAAAAGGGAGTTTCATCCCAATGGCTTTGGCTCCCTGCCATAAGCGATCCATATGCATATCCAGGAATACCAGGGAACCCTTGTGCAACCGAAAAGCCTCCCAAACTCCATCACCCACCAGATACCCACTGTCGAATACCGATATTTTTGCCTCCGTCCTTGGATATAACTCGCCATTTATGCTGATGATGATATCTTCATTCCTTTTATCAGGCAATGAATTGTGCGTTCCTTTCATATTATTACCGTTTATTGAGTAGAAAGAGGCCCTTCATCCCATTTGTAAATCTCGAAATATTTTTTTAGATAGTTTTACTACTAAAATTATGAATATCAAAATCAACAAAAATGAAATTTGAACACTTTGCCCTTAATGTTACTGACCCAAATGCAATTGCTGATTGGTATATCAAGAACCTGGGTGCACAAATCGTCCACCAGGTTGACAATGCGACACAGACCAAGTTTTTGGCTGATGATTCAGGGCATGTATTCCTGGAAATATACAACAACCCAAAAGGAGAATTCCTGAAATTTGAGAAGCTACATGTACTGGGCTTTCATGTTGCATTTGTTTCCCGGGACTCCGCCAAAGACAGGGATCGTCTGATCAGGGAAGGAGCCACCGTAGTGGAAGAAGTGATCCCCAACGAAGGATCACTCCTGGTAATGATGAGGGATCCCTTTGGCATCCCATTACAGCTGTGTCAGCGTAGCAAGTCTTTAACCAACTAAGGTGCTGATAGAGCGATCGAGGTGTACATATCCACCATCTACAAACATCCATTGCCCGGTGGTATGTGCACTTCGTTCCGAAAGCAAAAATACTGTCATTGCAGCGATTTCCTCCGAGGTAGTCATTCGTTTTCCTAAAGGGATTCTTGCGGCAATCTCTTCGAGCTTTTGCTCAGGATTATCAAAAGTCTTGATCCATTTCTCATAGAGAGGAGTCATCACTTCTGCGGGTAAGATGGCATTAACCCTAATATTGTATGGTGCCAGTTCAACGGCCCATTCCCTCGTCAAAGCGATCTGTGCACCTTTACTCGCTGCGTAGCCTGATGTACCTCCCTGCCCGGTCACACATGTTTTAGAACTTATATTCACAATTGATCCTTGCGTCTTCTTTAAGTATGGGAGCGCATAATAGACCATATCGTAGTAATGCATCAGATTGGTGTTAATAGAAGTTCTGAATTTCTCCGGACTTCCATTTTCCAATCCTGCTCCATCATTAAATCCGGCATTATTAACGATCCCATCGATACCCCCAAACCTATCAACGCTTTCTTTAATCACACGTTCACAAGCTCCATCTTCAGACAATTCCACATGAATACTTAAACCTTTGGAGCCAATCCCTTCTATCCATTTCACCAGGGCATCTCCCTCTGCTTTTGAGCGGCCAGCTACCACAACATTGGCTCCTTCCTGGGCCAATTCCCTGGAAATGGCTTCACCTATTCCTTTTGCTCCACCGGTTACAATAAATGTCTTTTCTGATAATTTTAAATCCATGTTATTCCAAAAAAAAAATGATAATTATTCAACGGTCTGAAGTTACCCTCCAGGCTGTTTAAAACTTAAAACTACAATGATTTTTAGTTTCTTCAGACCTTATAAAAAGCTGCAGCATTATTTCCCATCACACCATCCCTGATATCTGAATCAAATGGCTTTAAGTATTGATCAAGGATGGAAAAAACTCGCTGATAAGGGCTAGACAAAAGACAAACTGGCCAATCACTGCCATAAAGGATCCTATCAGGACCAAACTCTTCAAAAATAACATCCAAATAAGGGACAAAATCATCGTACTGCCAGTTTTGCCAATCTGCCTCCGTGACCATTCCGGATACCTTACACAGGAGATTTTCATGCTTTGCCAGCGTCTCAATACCCTTCTTCCAGTCAACCAACTCACCATCTTTGATCTTGGGTTTGGCTATATGGTCCAGCACCACCTTCTGATCTGAATGAATCCTACTCATAAAGGTATTGGCCTCTTCAAGCTGATTCTCAAAAATCAGCAGATCATAAGTTAGATCAAATTCACGCAGGCACTTAACGCCTTCAATGAACTTTGATTGAAGCATATAACCCGGAGGTTCACTTTGTAAAATATGCCTAAGACCTTTGAGAAACGGATCTTGCTTTAACTGCTCTATTTCCCCCTTCAATTTCTTTGACTGGAGGTCGAGCCATCCCACCACACCCAAAACATGATCATGCTTATTGGCATAATTGAGTAAAAATGTATTTTCCTTTTTGTTTTGTCTGGCTTGCACGGCAATGAATCCGTCAATACCCAGGTTTTGGTGAAATGGCAATAAATCATCCGGAGTGAATGACTCACGGATAGCTGCTAGCTCATCAGTGATCCAATCATACTCTTCCTGATCAAATTGCCACAAGTGTATATGTGAATCAATTTTCATGGCAGGCTGAAATTAATAAAAAAAATTACTTTTTATGAAGAAGA
Source organism: Cyclobacteriaceae bacterium (assembly GCA_965228595.1). Classification (GTDB taxonomy): domain Bacteria; phylum Bacteroidota; class Bacteroidia; order Cytophagales; family Cyclobacteriaceae; genus UBA7330. The sequence goes on from OZ245828.1 coordinate 5,794,412, forward strand.
CTCCATTTTACTCCCAAATATACTTCCCTTCCATGAATGGGTGAATAAGCATAGGCCGTGTCAAAGTTGTCACTGAAACCGGGACGGGTATTGGGATCATTGAACCCGGTAAGCGGAGACCATGGCTGTACGTAATTGAATAGATTCTGGATACCCACATACAAATTAAACCCTTGTTTCAGTCCCTTCGATAACTGAACGTTGTGAATGGAAAAATCATTTGATACAGTAGGCCTGCTTTGGGGGAGTGGATCACCATTCTGATCCAGGTCATAAACCTCCGGAAGCTTCATTAGGCCGGTATAGCTCGCTGTATATGAAATATCAAGATCAAACTTCTTAATTCGATAATTTGTGGTAAAGACACCGGAAGACCTGGGAGAAAACTCAATTTCACTGACTTGTCCCTGCTCGTTCTCAGTAACTTTCTGGAAGTTTACCCCCAGGTTGAACGCCAATGGAAAATCAAATTGATGCTGGACACTTACACCCACACCTTTGCTGACAGCATAGCCCTGACTGTTGGCATAGATGATTTGGTCTTGAATATCATAATTGGGTGTGATCTTGTTTGTAAAATAAGTATAGAAGGCGTCCATATCAATCATTCCCTGGCTATTGCCAATCACATAAACATGATTGAGATTGAAAGAAAAATTATATGACTCCTCAGGCATCAGTTCTTCTTCGATGACTACCTCCCGCTGGCCTGTAACAAAAGCATGGTCTTCAGTAAAAAGATTCACCACCCTAAAACCTGTTCCGAAATTTGATCGAAGTGTGGTCCACTCACCCGGTTTGTACTTCACATTGAACCTGGGAGCGAAAATGTACCCATGCTCACTGTAATGATCCAGTCTGGCGCCTCCTAAAAAGGTTAACCTGTTTGTCGCAGCCCATTCATCCTGTACAAAAACACCTGGAATAAACTGATTTTGGGGTGCGTTGCTGTTATTAGCACTGGTGGCAATGGTATTGTCATCATATACCTGGTATCTATTGGTCAGACCGGCCAGTATGTCATGGGCCTGACTGGAGTGATTCCATATGAGGTTAGCAAACACAATGTCCTGAGACGCCTGATAATAATCATTTCCATAGTAGCTGTCCTGATCATGTGTACTTAGGGAGTATTTAAGGTTGACATTAGCAACCCACGGCAGTGCATAGGTTCCAAACAACTCTGCTCTTCTGGTGAAGATACTTTCACCATATATCTGATCATCGCCCCTTAGTTCAAGATAGTTTCTATCTGTCAGGAACTCTTTTACTCCGTTTCTTCGATCTTCATAATAGTATTTCGCAGCGATATCAAATTGCCTTCCTGATTTTCTGTTGATATCCCACTTGGTGAAGAACGACAACCGATCAAGATTTACATTATCGCTAAAACCATCATTATTTTGGTCATCAAAATCATTGATATAGGCATAGTTGAACCCTATAAAACCATTGCTTTTTCCTATTTTCGGAGCAAAAGAAAGATTGCCGAAAGACTCCATGTGAGAAGTCCCCATGATATCTACTGAGACTGGGGGTTGATTTTTTGGATCCTTTGTTATGATATTGATAACTCCACCGACAGCCTCAGATCCATAAAGTGTTGAGCTTGGACCTTTAATCACCTCAAACCTGTCAATGATCATACTAGGAATCCCGTTTAGACCATAGACTGATGCCAGATTACCATAGATGGGTGATCCATCCATTAACACCGCTGTATAAGGCCCTGGCAACCCATTAATTGATATGCTATTTGTAAAACAGACACCGCAGGCTACAACTTCCTGCACTCCGTTTACAAGGCTAATTCCTTCAACAATGCTCGATGCTGCAGAAGGCAAATATGTTTGTAGATAATTCGAAGTAACAACATCTATTTTCACTGGTGACTGGGAAACAAACGTCGGTTGCATGGTACCTGTTACGACCACCTCATCATAAGTCAGCAAGCTTTCATCGAGCCTTATCTCCAGATTCCTTATGTCCCGATCTACCGAAAGTTTCTCAATGTGAGATTTGTAGCCTATAAAACGTACCTCGAGTTGGTATTCTCCCTGAGGAACACCATCAATTAAAAAGACTCCCTGATTGTCAGCTACAACAGCAAATTCAGTTCCTAAAAGTCTTATAGTAGCTCCAGGTATCACACTCTCTTCATCCATCACATCTCCTTCAATAGAGAATTGCCCTACAGACCAAAAGGGAAGAGAGCAGCATAAAAAACAAATTGCAAGTTGTCTAATCATATTTCAATGTACCTGCTAAATTATATATTAGTTTATACAAAACAAAATTTTAGATTAATCTAAATTTAGGCGTACATTGATGTAACGACAATTAGCTTCATTAAAGTTTCAGAAAGAAATAGATATTAATTAGCGATTAGGCTATCAATCTCCCGGATGAGGTCTTTATAATTTTCCTGGAGCTGAGTCACTTTAGATTGCAACTCAACAGGGTCAAAGGTTTTTTCAATGTGATTAGCCAGGCCTTCAACAACAAAAGCCCCAATGATCCTACTTGAGCCTTTCATTTTGTGAGCGATTGCCCGGATATCATCATGATCCTTTGAGTTTAGGGCATGTTGGATCCGTAGCATACACTCGTCATTTTCCTTTTTGTAGATGACGAGAAGATCCTTCAAATTACCCTTATATTGGCTTTTTAACCAGTTTGTGTCAATGACTTTTTGATCACTCATCTGAAAGTTCCTGTATAAGCTCTTTTAGATGTTCCTGGCTTACGGGTTTATTTAAATAATAATTAACCATAGGTTCCAAACTGGTTTTCAATAAAGAATTATCTCCAGACCCGGTCAAAACGATAATTGGGATACTCTTCATCTCATTTTTCCCTTTCATATGGACTATCAGGTCAGCTCCATTCTTTTCTGGCATTTGAAGATCGATAATGGCCAAGTCAATGGGATTTGATTCAAGAATCCTTTTGGCGTCAAAAAAGTTTGAAACACACAAAATTTCTCCTTCAAAATCAATTTCCTGAAGTTTATTTTTGATATCAAACAATGCAGTTTGACTATCATCTAAAACCAGTATTTTCCTCACAAATTGAAGTTAGTGTTTGAGATGCCAAATGCAAGATTAAATATAAATCAAATTACAGTTTATTTAGTCTTCAGAGGTATATTAACGATTATAAATCCAGAAATATTGGACTTACTCACGTATTTAACATACTCTTCTTTTTGCACTGATTTAATTAAATAACAGATTAATATTACTCAATTTGTCAATATGTAATAAACAAAAAGTAATAAAAATCCATGACCAAATATCTTCCTTTCATCTCAATTATTTTTCTTTTTAGCAATACCCTCCAGTCTCAGGAAATTCCCATCACACGTAAAACTGAAGTCTACAAGACCGTAGATACTATGGACCTTACCATAGATATTTTTATGCCTGAAAATTCACAAGAGCCCCGTAATGCGATTGTTTTCTTTCACGGCGGCGGATGGGTATATGGTCATGCTGGTGAATTTCACGGGGCATGTAAAAGATATGCTGAAAAGGGTTTTGTCACTTTCTCAGTAGAATACAGGCTTTCAATCAATCAAGACGGTTCATATCCACATCCAGATATTACCCCCTATGAGTGTGTACTGGATACCCGATCTGCTGTAAGGTGGGTGAAACAAAATGCCAAAAAGTTCAATATCAACCCAGAAAAAGTTGCAGTTGGAGGACAATCTGTGGGGGGTCAACTGACATTAATGACTGCCCTGGCAGATTCTATCAATGAGTTGTCAGATGACCTTGCAATCGACCCTACCCCCAATCTGATGTTACTATACTCCTCCACAGTGAATACAATCGAGGCCTGGTGTGACCGTATATTTGGAGAGGGTGATCCAAGGATATGGGATATCTCGCCCTATCATAATGCCAGACCTGGTATGCCTCCGGCAATAGCATTTCATGGGCTTGATGATAATATTGTGAAGTTCTGGACGGTTAGACTGTTTGAGACCAGGACCAAATCTCTTGGTAATGTTTTTGAAGTGGTGACCTATGAGGGACGCGGACATTACCTGGGTGAGGGTAATGAAAAATATTCCCGATTGTTTGATGAGGAGATCCTGGAACGTACTGATGCTTTCCTGAGAAAACATGGATTTATGAAGTAAAGCGTCAATAAAATAAAAAAGGTATCCCAAAATTGAGATACCTTCCTTTCAGAGAAATAATTTTTTTACTTCTTTACCTTACTCACAACTTCTTTAAAAGCCTGTGGGTGGTTCATCGCGAGGTCGGCCAAAACCTTCCTGTTGATGTCAATATTTGCCTTTTTCAGACCATTCATGAATTGAGAATAAGAGAGATCATACTCTCTCACTGCGGCATTGATCCGCTGAATCCACAAAGCTCTGAATTCTCTTTTCTTTGCTTTTCTGTCACGGTAAGCATACTGCATACCTTTTTCGACAGCATTTTTGGTTACTGTCCAGACGTTCTTTCTTCTACCAAAGTAACCTTTGGCTTGTTTGAACACCTTCTTTTTCTTGGCCCTGGAGGCCACATGATTTACTGATCTCATTGTTTTTTGTTTTGATGATTGGCGTCAGATCACTGCACTTAATACCAATCCTCTGGTTAAACTTAATTAACAGATTAGATGTTGAGCATGTCTTTTATGTTCTGCTCATCAGACTTGTCTACCAACGCCATATGGCCCAGGTTTCTTTTCTGCTTGGTTTCCTTTTTAGTCAGGATGTGATTTTTAAAAGCGTGCTTTCTTTTAATCTTACCTGATCCGGTCACCTTAAACCTTTTCTTGGCACTGGATTTAGTTTTTACTTTCGGCATTTTTTTACTTTTTCTTCGTAGTTGGTTTTGGAGAAAGGATTATTGACATTCTTTTACCTTCAAGCTTTGGAAGCAATTCTACTTTTCCGTATTCTTCCAATGCCTGGGCAAACTTCAGCAACAATATTTCTCCTCTTTCCTTGAAAACAATTGTTCTTCCAACAAAGTGGACAAAAGCCTTAACTTTTGCTCCTTCCTTAAGGAATTTTATTGCATGATTCAGCTTGAAATTGAAATCATGATCATCCGTATTTGGCCCAAAACGTATTTCTTTAATAACCGTTTTCTGGGTCTTGGCTTTGATTTCCTTCTGCTTCTTCTTTTGTTCGTACTTGAACTTAGAATAGTCAATGATCTTACAAACCGGAGGATCTGCCTTTGGTGAGATTTCCACAAGGTCTAAACCCTGAGCTCTTGCTAAATCTAAGGCCTTTTGAATACCATATACATCAACTTCAACATTGTCTCCTACTACCCGGACTTCCCTGGCTCGGATATGCTCGTTGATCCTATAAGGCTCTTCAACTCGCCCCCTAAAATTTCCTTGTCTTCTAATAATTGTTTTCCTTCTTTTTTAATTTCACCATAAAAAATAGAACCGCAAATATCGGGATTATTTCCAGCATTAAAAATGCAATATTCTAATTATTTATAAATTTTCCAGCCTCAGCTTCAAAGAATTCAATAAAAGAGGCCACTTTCATGGCTCCCTGGTCTCCTTTCCCATGAGATCTAACTGAAACCATTCCCTCATCCGACTCTTTTTCTCCAACGATCAGCATAAATGGAATCTTCTGCATCTCAGCATCTCTGATTTTCCTCCCAATTTTTTCATCTCGTTCATCAATCTTACCACTGATATTGCAAACCTGCAACGCTGTAAATACCTCGTGCGCATATTCATGATACTTTTCGGATATTGGTAGAATTGAAACCTGCTCCGGAGCTAACCAAAGCGGGAAATTGCCTGCTGTACTTTCGATCAAAATAGCCACAAACCGTTCCATAGACCCAAACGGAGCTCTATGAATCATCACAGGTCGATGTTTTTGATTGTCTGCACCCACATATTCTAACTCAAAACGATCAGGAAGGTTATAATCAACCTGAATAGTCCCTAGTTGCCATTTTCTGCCCAAGGCATCTTTGACCATAAAATCCAGCTTCGGTCCGTAGAACGCTGCCTCTCCAAGCTCCACTACCGTGTTGAGCCCTTTTTCACTGGCAACTTCCTGTATCGCCTTCTCAGCTCTTTCCCAGTTTTCATCCGTCCCAATATATTTTTCAGGATTCTCAGGATCTCTCAACGAGATCTGAGCGGTAAAATCCTGAAAACCAAGTGCATTGAAGACATACAGCACCAGGTCGATCACTTTCGCAAACTCCCCTTTTACCTGATCCGGTTGACAGAAAATATGCGCATCATCCTGGGTAAATCCTCTAACCCTGGTCAATCCATGAAGCTCTCCACTTTGCTCATACCTATACACAGTACCAAATTCCGCAAACCTTAATGGAAGGTCCTTATACGAGCGAGGTCTGGATTTGTAGATCTCGCAATGATGTGGGCAGTTCATGGGTTTAAGCAAAAACTCTTCTCCCTCTTCCGGCGTATGGATGGGCTGAAAGGAGTCCTGTCCATATTTGGCATAATGACCTGATGTCACATACAGCTCTTTACTTCCAATGTGAGGCGAAACTACCTGATCGTATCCTGCCTTTACCTGAGCTTTCTTCAAAAAGTTCTCTAATCGCTCTCTGAGTATCGCCCCTTTAGGAAGCCAAAGTGGTAAACCTTTTCCAACTTTGTCTGAGAAGGTAAATAGCTCTAATTCTTTGCCGATTTTTCTGTGATCCCTTTTCTTGGCCTCTTCGAGCAGTTCCAGATATTCAGTAAGCTCCTTCTGCTTGGGAAAAGTAACTCCATATAGCCTGGTGAGCTGCTTTCTCTTCTCATCCCCTCTCCAGTAAGCGCCTGCTACATTGAGGATCTTCGCTGCTTTGATGAATCCGGTATTGGGGATATGGGGCCCTCTGCAGAGATCGGTGAAATTTCCCTGAGTGTAAAAGGTGATCTTACCGTCTTCCAGCCCATCAATCAATTCCAGTTTATATTCATCGCCCTTCTTTTGGTAGTATTCGACAGCATCTTTTTTGGAAATCTCCTTCCTGGTGAATTCGTTTTTCTCTCTGGCCAACTCCAGCATCTTATCCTCAATCTTCTTGAGGTTTTCGGAATCAAAGGGAATGTCTCCAAAGTCAATATCATAGTAGAACCCATTCTCTATGGGTGGACCAATTCCCAATTTGATTCCCGGATATAAGGCCTCAAGGGCTTCAGCCATCAGGTGAGCAGATGAGTGCCAAAGAGCCATCTTTCCTTCCTCATCATTCCAGGTAAGAAGCTTTAAACTCGCGTCGGAATGGATGGGTCTGGTAGCATCCCACACTTCTCCGTTGACCTTTGCCGCCAGTACATTTCTGGCTAATCCTTCACTGATGGTTACAGCCACATCAAGTGCAGTAACCCCTTTTTCAAAAGTTTTCACACTACCGTCAGGAAGTGTGATCTTGATTTCACTCATTATCTAAGGATGTCTTGGGTGACAATTCTGGTACAGGCGTTTTTCGCCGTTGTTCTAATTCCCGCAAATATGCGATTTTTCGGGAAACATCCTGAGCCATTTCTCTTGCTAAATTGTCTGTAGAATCCAATGCTACCAATAGATTGAGAAGTTGCAAAGAAGAATTTAACGCTCCGCGCTCCTCATAGATAGATGCCTTCATGAAAAGGGCTTCTCTGGATGAGTCCACCTGAATCAGTTTATTGACAAAAAACATTGTTGAATCCCAAAGTTCCTCTTGCCAGTACCATCGTGTCATTTGATCGAGGGCTTCTTTTTTGTCGTAGCTAAACAATATCCCCTTGGCTTGCCTACGCTCTCCCAACTGATATAAACTTTTCGCCAGCATCAATCGCGTATGAAAGGTAGTGTCTGATCTGGCAGATGCTGTTAAAATATTTCTTGCCCTTTCAGGTTGCTTGATTTTCAACAGTATTGGCACATATAAACTGACAAGGTCATGATGTGTAGGGTCCATCTTCTGCAGCTTGCTGTAATGGTAAACACTCATCAGCGTATCTCCTAGTTTTAAAAACTTGCTGGCAACAAAAGCCTCATTATCAGGTTGGTTGTAGTCATAGATGTAGTCATTCAGGAGCTCAATGGTTTCTTCTTTCTGAGCCAACAGCATATGTGCCCTGATATTTGCCTCCATCATTTCTTCATCCAGCTTATTGAGTTTCCCCCAGCTATCCAATAGTTCCATCATTGGAGCGTATTGTTGGTTCTTTTCATAATAGAGGATGTACTTCCTGACCAACCCGGCATCCAGTCCCAATCTCTTCCTTGCCTGGTTTAAAGCCTCAATGGCCATCGGTGGCCACCCCATTTTTTCAAGATAATAGAGCTTCTGATTGATTAGCTGATCAGAGGGTTCATTATCATAAGCCTTTTCCACTTCTTCATAAGCATCCCAATAGATATTGCCTGCTGAGTCTAAGCTTGAAATTTCCTGCTTCTCAATTTTGGAATTGCAGCCAATGATCAGTACAAGTAAAAGTGTAAATAGTCTCACTCTAAAGATTAAAGTCAATATTGAACTTAATGGCAAATTTATTGACATTATTTTGATCCAGGTAGGTTAAACGGTGGAAAGCCTGTACAGAAAGAAACCTGAATATGTTTTCAATCCCATACCCTACCTCAATATAAGGCTTATTTGTAAACTGGTTGAATGGCAACACCGGATCATTATTTATATCTACCGGATAAATCACTCTATCGATACTTGATTGACTCAGGTCTCCGTATAGCACATTGGCCTCGCCAATCAACCTCCATTTCAATCGTTTGATTAATGGAATGGTATTCAAGATGATCCCCTCAAAAGAATGTCGGTACCTCAATTCCGCAAAACGATCCGAACTGAATTCGAAATAATCCATCAGGTTGTAAGCAAAATCCACATAAAAAGGTGTCTGGTTGCCAATGGTGTTATACAACAACGGATATGGAAGATCCCCAAGGATCAAACCACCTGTTGCCTTGATCTTTGAAATGCCCATAATTCCCATTTTTTGCCTTTTCTCAAATGAGAATTTAAACTTGTGATATTCGAAAGAACTTTCCAGTACGTCCCTGAATCCATAAGTATATTTAAACTCAAAAACTGGCCATCTGACAGTCCCCATACTCAGCCTGTCATTGTCATTGATCACAAAAATCTCATCCTTGGCATATCTTGTTTTCAAGGAAATCTCTGAAGTTCTGAAAACAGAATCAGTAGTCATATCCAGGCCTGGGTTCTTGTAATACCTAAAATCAAAAAGTGGGTTAAAGACTTCATGCTTCAATTGAAGTTCCTGACTTAAGCCGGCAGCGTGTTGCCTTAAGTATTTCACATTATATCCATCAATCAAAAACGGATTATAAAGTGTACCAAACCGGCTGAGAGTATACAAGAAGCTAAAGGGTTCGAAATCGTCGTTGAGTACCCAGACCTGCTCTATTTCTCTTTGATGCTCAAACCTAAGTGTAGACCATTTTCTTCGACTCAGAATCCGCTCAAGGTATAACCGGTATTTCCACCTATCATCATCAAAACCATATCCTACATGACCACCGATCACCCAATCCTTACTGAAATCTATTGAACTCCTTAATCCGATGCCTGGCCTCCATCCCTCAATATCATTCTTTCCTAAAAAGGTGGTATATGGGCCCATCTCAACCTTTCCCATTTTATGGTAGCCATTGAAAGCAAATTTTCCAGCATCCATTCCAAGCTTGATAATGGGCACTTGCTTAAGTGTATCTATCATTTTGAATACAGCTACCTCAGTGGAGGTCAATGAATCATGGCGATTTTCAGACCAATAAGATTCATCCCGCTCAATTTCCCAGTCATCAAAAGTCACTGGATTTTGATAAAACTTATTATCCTTCGGCTGATTCACCACATGATCGGCTGTGGAAACATAAAACTTCGCTATGATACTTGGCGACCTTTTGGTAAGTTCGATCATATCAACAACTACTCTGGTTTTGTAAGGCAACCAGGGGCCTGCGGACGTCTTGATCAAATCTTCCTGGATCTTCAACCGATCCACGAAATTGAGATTAGTAGATCTTGGCACTGTAGCGTCTATCCGTTTCAGCGCATAGTCGTCTTTGGTAATCCACATACTACCCCGAAAGGCCAGATCCTGGTCCCGTTTGGGAATAAAATCAATACGATAACAAAAATCACCGTCCAGCCACAAGCTGTCAATCAAATCATATTCATAGTAAATCCGGCCACCATCTGCAATGGGAGAAACAAACTCTTTACTGACAATATTTAACCAGTTCTGATAGAAATTATATTGCTGAAACGAAGCTCCAATGACCTGAGATGTCAATGTACCATCAGTAATTCCGATCCCATGCACCTTTGTCTTAAGAATTTCTTCATGTCTGAAAGTTGGATTCTTCTTATAATAGAATCTGGAAATGGCTTCGGATAAGAAAACCGGCATGATAGGCTGTCCATCGTCTCCTGCAATTTGTTCAGCGCTGTCAAGGATCTGAGTAATCCTGTTCATGATCTTCCTGCCCTTGAGCTTATCCCCGATTTGGTCTATATCAAACTCAATTTTTGTATACCCTTCATATTCATAGGCCTCCAGGGAGCGGGGATCATTCTTGTTTTTGCTTTTATATACTCTCCTCAGAATTTCAAAGGCTGGATTTTCACCGGAGTAGACCACCACTTCACCCAGGGTGAGCAGATCTTCCTCCAATTGAAAGTTGATTACCTGTTCGGATCCTCTAATCAGAGGTTTTACCCTTTTTATATATCCAATATACCTTACTTCGATAGAGTCTACCGGGGCTTTTGTGGAGATAGAAAAATTTCCATCAAAATCAGTTGTAGCTCCCTCAGATGTACCCGTGAAGATGACGTTTGCAAATGGGACTGGGGTTCCGGTCGTGACTTCAGTTACCTTTCCCGAAACAATGGTGGTCTGTGCAATGGAATTGAAACTTAGAACAATTCCAATAACGAAGGAGGTTAGTATTCTCAATCAAGAAATGATTAGCAAGCAAGATGCAAAGCAAATGGATTTTGATGAGAACTCTTACTCGGGCAGACAATCATCCACCTCAAATTGGAAATATTTTTGATTTTTTACGAATCTACCAGAGTAATCCTGGTATCAGTGACCAGGGGAAGTGGCTTTTCTCATACTTAAGAAAAGCTGCAGGAATTGATTTCCATGCTTTTGGCCTACTTCTTTAGTTGTTTCACCTCTTCCTGCAGACTCATAACCATCCCTGCTAGTTTATCCAGCGACAATTCCGTTGCTGATTCAGCGTCCGGAAACTCCACACTAATGAATGCCCTGGCTTCCCAAATTTCCATCAGGTCTGCCGGGTCAAGCTCGTAAGCAGCATAGGATTTGTTATCTGAGACAAGGAATAGTTTTCCTTTCTCTTCAATGTAGTTGAAAACCCTTTTGTAGACAATTCCTTCTTTGTTGGTAAGCAACACATAGGTCTTACCGTTTTTAATGTCCTGGATTGATTCCACATACTTTCCAATGACTATGGCTCCCGATGGTAACGGAAGCATTGAATCTCCGGATATCTCAAAAGCTCTGTAGGTAGCGTTTGGCGGTAACATCGGCAGATTGAAGCGAGGGAGCTCTGACAGGTATTCAGGATCAGCATAGCCATTGAGATAGCCAGCGGCAGCTTTTTGTGGGATCAGTTCAATATTTTCTTTATCCTCTTTGTCAACGGTAATGGACAAAATCTTGATCTTCTCTTTTTGATATTTTTTCGGGTCTTCCTTCGTCAGGTCTTTGGCGATCAAAGCATCGGAAGTCACATTCAGCACCTCCCCAATCCTCTGCAAAGTCTGTAGACGGGGCTCTGCTCTCCCCTCCTCATACGCACCCACCAGTGACCTCTTGATGCCTACTTCATTGGCGAATTGCTCCTGGGTGTAACCGGCCTGCTTCCTTAGGTATTTAATATTTTCGGAAATACTCATCTCAATTGCTTATTTAGTCAAATATCAGAAAATTCATGTCTTCGTGACCCGTCTTACCAATAGAATATAGATGCAAATTATGAAAATCCCTGGTCTGGTGTATCGTATGAAGCTTTTCTTTGATACTTACAACAACATCCTTCAGGGTTTGCTCAGCATCTACCAACACATAACCATACAGATCCTTACGCTCCCGAACGATCGCGGAGAACTTCACCTGGCACTTCCCTGACTTCAGTTTCTTCGAATTGATCTTTAGTTTATAATCATCCTCAAATGCAACATCAGCATCGATCGTGACCAGATCTTTTATCCTAAAATTATTAGCAATTTCCTGCATATCATTCTATTTTATTTAGTAAATTTGATCATATTTTTAGTAAAAAACAAGAATATACTAATTTATTTAGCAGAATATGGAAGAATACAGCATACAGAATACAGGAGTCAGTAGGCTACCAAGCAAATCATTCAGGGATTTAATAGTCTGGAGAAAAGCACATGAGTTCGTCCTTGAGATCTATAAAGTGACAAAGGATTTTCCGAAGGACGAAATTTACGGCCTGACCAGTCAGTTGAGAAGAGCTGCCATCTCAGTAGCAGCCAATATCTCAGAAGGCTATAAGAAATATGGCTTAAGGGATAAAATCAGATTTTTCAATACCGCCGAAGGCTCTTTGGAAGAATGTAAATATTATTTGATCCTATCTAAGGATCTATCTTATATAGAATCAACTGATACATTAAATAATCAGTCTGAAGAAATCAGCAAACTGCTATTCGCTTATATAAAGACGATCCGAAAAACCATCCCCTGATTAAAATATTGACACACTCCTGTATACTGTCTCCTGTATGCTGTATTCTCATAATATAAACCACCCCCTACCAGGTCTATTTTTCGACAGCTCAATGCTATCGAAACCTATAAACCGAGCCATCATCCACCTGGACCTGGATGCCTTCTTTGTATCAGTGGAGTGCCTGAGAGATGAACGTCTTAAGGGGATTCCACTGATCATTGGAGGCAGTGGCGGACGCGGAGTCGTTGCCTCCTGCAGCTACGAGGCACGCAAATTTGGCGTCCACTCAGCCATGCCCACCCGGATGGCCCTTCGGCTATGTCCGGATGCCAAGGTGATCTCCGGCGACATGGAAGCCTATAGCTACCAGTCTCGGTTGGTCACAGACATCATCCGGGAAGATGCTCCTTTATTCGAAAAATCCTCCATCGACGAATTTTATGTGGACGTAAGTGGCATGGATCGATTCTTCAACACCTTCCAGTGGTCTGTCGAGCTGCGACAAAAGATCATCAAAAACACAGGGCTCCCCATCTCGATGGGCCTGTCCATCAATAAACTCGTCTCCAAAGTAGCTACCGGAGAATACAAGCCCAATGGCCAAAAATGGGTAGAGCCTGGCAATGAGCGGAATTTTCTGGCCCCACTTCATGTGAGCAAGATCCCTATGGTGGGAGAAAAAACCACTCAGTTCCTCGTGGAGATGGGGATCACACATGTCCACACCCTGAGAGATATGCCCGTGAAGATGCTCGAAAAAGCCTTTGGCATCAACGGACGAGCACTCTGGCACAAAGCCAACGCCATCGACCATTCCCCGGTAGAGCCTTACAGCGAACAAAAATCTATTTCTACGGAATGCACCTTTGGCCAGGACTCCATTGATGTGAAAAAGATGAAGGTCTTGCTACTTGCTATGGTTGAAAAGCTTTGCCATAAACTCCGAAAAGAACAAAAACTCACCGCATGCGTGACAGTAAAGATCCGATATGCCAACTTCGACACGGAGACCAAGCAGCGACACATCCCCTACACCTCCTCTGACCCGGTCATCATCAAAGAAGTATTTGACCTGTTTGACAAGCTGTATACCCGCAGGATGCTCCTCAGGCTCGTTGGAGTTCGTCTCAGCCACCTGGTGCACGGCAACTACCAGATCAACCTGTTTGAAGACACCGAGGAGAGTATTCGCTTGTTTCAGGCACTCGACACCATCAAGAAGAAGCATGGTGTAGACAAAGTCACCCGTGCAGCCGCTCTGGGGATGGACAAAAGGATCATGATGGATAACAACATGTTTTCGGGGAGGTGAAGGTGATAGTATCGATAAACAATAGTATCTTTACACAATATTATGATTGTTAATTTTGCTGATAAGCAAACCAAAAAAGTTTGGGAGGGTGTGAAGACGAAGGAATGGCATCAGGATATTCAAAGAATGGCCCTTAGAAAATTATTAATGATTCAAGCCGCAGAAGATGTAAAGGACCTGATGATACCACCAGGAAACAGGCTTCATAAACTTAAAGGTGAGCTTAAGGATTTTTGGGCAATTAGAATTAATGATCAATGGCGTATTATTTTTAAGTGGATTGATAATAATGCACATGATGTTCAAATTATAGATTATCACTAAATGAAAAAAACAAACATACATCCGGGTGAAATTCTGGAGAAAGAATTTCTGGAACCAATGGAAATCACTGCATATCGATTGGCAAAGGAAATTGGTGTCCAGCAGACAAGAATCAGTCAAATCATCAAGGAAAGAAGATCTATTACGGCAGACACAGCTATCCGCTTGAGTAAATTTTTCGGAACCTCTGAAGCATTTTGGTTAAACCTGCAACAGGAGTATGACCTCAGAAAAGAACATTATGAAAAGAAAAGTGAATTTAAGAAGATCAAAAAATTTGAATATCCATCAAATGATTAAAGCTTTCGACAAAATAGTATTAACCCGAAACATCCCTTCAAAAGGGTTAGAAAAAGGAGATATCGGAACGGTTGTGTTTATACACAGTAATTATGAAGGGTATGAAGTAGAGTTTTTTACCCTTGATGGGGTTACCAGATCAGTGGAAACCCTAAAATCAAGTGATGTGAGAGCAGTGAAAGCCAACGAAGTTGCTCATGCCCGGGGGATCATTTAAATCTTCTCATGAGGCCCTCCAGTTTTTCATGAGATAGTCTTTAATATTTCATCTTATCTTTATTCGGATTAATAATCAGGATAAATGATAAGCAACATGAAAATTAACCACCTCCTATTCCTATTCATGTGTGTCAGCTGTGCTCAAACCACAGACCAAATTACCGTATTGGAAGACGATTTCAATGAACTGCCCAGAGGGCCTATGCTCCCTGATTTAGGAGCGCATACCGAATATCATTATATCCATGAGGCTGCTCCAAAAGGAAACTGGGCTGTATCTACCTTTTATCACCACAATGGATTTGTGAGGGCCTGGAGAGTAAGAGAGATCAATGGGGAAAGGCATATGGAGCAATCCTACACCAACAGAGCCAATTTCACTCACCCCATGGTTATCTCAGGGCATGAACTGTGGGAAGATTACTCATTCACATGCCAGTTCACTCCTCTGTCACTCGACCAACAAGTTGGAGTCGTTTTTAGGTATCACAATGATCGGTGCTATTACTTTTTTGGAATAAAAGACGACGAAGTAGTTCTGAAAAGAGTCAATCATGCAACAGGTTTTCGTCAACCGGACGAGAAAATATTGGCCAAACAACCCTTCAAAACAGAAGTAAATACTCAATTAACGGCCAAAATCTCGGTCAAGGGAAATTCCATCGAAGCCACGCTGGATAACATTACTTTATCTGCAGAAGATTCAACATTTACGAAAGGAAAGATTGGTTTAATGGCTGATGTCCCTTGTGCATACAATTTTGTCAGGGTCACTATGGAACCCTCAGCTTTCGATGATTTCCAAGCTGAAAAAGCTGCTAAAGAAAATGAAGAAAAAGACTTACAGTCAAAAAATCCGAAAATGAAGGTCTGGAAAAAAATCAAAACAGATGATTTTGGGATGGCCAGAAATCTGCGTTTTGGAGATCTGGATGGCGATGGTAGTATAGACATCCTGTCTGGTCAGGTAGTTCATCATGGACCCAAGGATCGAAATTCGGAACTGAGCTGCCTCACGGCTATCAACCTGGAAGGTGAAAAGCTCTGGCAGATCGGCCAGCCAGACCCATGGAAAAATCACCTGACCAATGATGTGGCTTTTCAAATCCATGATATTGACAACGATGGAAAGAATGAGGTGATCTATAGCAAAGACTTTGAGATCATCGTTGCTGAAGGTGCCACAGGCAAGACAAAATATAAGACGGCCACACCTGATTCTCCAAACTGGGAACCCAATATGAATGAACACAATAAATTTCCACATATCCTTGGGGACTGCCTGTTCTTTTGTGACCTAAGCGGAAAAGGCTATGACGGTGACATCATCATCAAAGATCGATATCGGCATGTTTGGGCTTATGATCAAAACCTGAAACCACTCTGGAAAATTGAAACCAATACAGGTCATTACCCATATGCTTTTGATGTGGATGAAGATGGAAAAGATGAACTCATGGTTGGGTATACCCTGGTGGATGACAATGGGGAAATTATCTGGGATCTTTCAGGGGAGATTCAGGACCATGCAGATGGTGTAGCTATCGTTAAATTTGATAGCGACCAGGAACCCAAACTACTCTGTGCGGCCAGTGATGAGGGCATGTTTTTTACCAACATGAAAGGTGAGGTCCTGCAGCATCATTATCTAGGGCATGTTCAAAACCCTGCAATAGCCAATTTCAGGGATGATCTACCCGGACTAGAATCTGTCTCAATTAATTTCTGGGGGAACCAGGGCATTATGAATTATTACGATTCGGAAGGAAATATTTATCATGAATTCGAACCCAATCAGATGGGCAGTATGTGTTTGCCCCTCAACTGGACAGGGGGTTCTGAGGAGTTTATAGTTCATAATCCAAATGTTGATATTGGTGGTGTATTCGATGGATGGGGCCGGAAGGTTCTTGAATTTCCAGATGATGGGCATCCGGACATGTGCAATGCCGTAATGGATATCACTGGCGATAGCAGAGATGAAATTGTAGTCTGGGACCCTCATCAGATTTGGATTTATACTCAGGAAGACAACCCAAAAGAAGGCAAACTTTATGCCCCGGTCCGGAATCCGCTCTATAACTACTCCAACTACCAGGTGACTGTTTCTTTACCTGGATGGAGCAATTAGAAACGAACCGAATTTTCCGAACAAAGTAAATTACCTAACTTTCAATAAGAACTTATTTAAAACCAAACCCAAATGATGCATTTACCCCTGATTAGCCTTTTTTGGTTAGCCTCTCTGCTTTTCCCCGCAGACCCAAACTTTGAAGCCCAAACCATAGACGACAAGGTGAGCATTGGATACGGTCTCGCCATTGGAGATGTGGACGGTGACCAAAAACCTGACATTCTCCTGGCTGACAAAAAGCAATTCGTCTGGTACAGAAATGGTGACTGGAAACGATTTGTGATGGTGGATAACATCACCGAGTCAGACAATGTCTGTATTGCTGCAAGAGACATCAATGGAGACGGGCAGGTTGAAGTAGCTGTAGGTGCTCAATGGAACCCGGGAGAAACTTCAGATACAGAAAAATCCGGAGCGGTATTTTACCTGGTCAGGCCTAAAGACCCAACGCAACCCTGGAAGCCGATACAGTTGCATCATGAGCCAACTACTCATCGAATGAAGTGGGTTAAGGCTGGAGACAAATATCACCTGGTTGTGGTCCCCTTGCATGGACGAGGAAATAAAGGTGGTGAAGGTGAAGGTGTAAAAGTGATGGCCTATGAGATGCCATCGAATCCTGAGCAACCCTGGAAGCTTCAGACCATTGACGAGTCGATGCACCTTACACACAATTTTGATGTGGTGATTAATGAGGGCGAAGAATGGATCTATCTGGGTGGCAAGGAAGGCCTCAAACTATTTTATTACGATGGCAGCCACTGGACCTCTCCTTCTATGGGCGATTGGGCAATCAAAGGGGACCCCTTTGGGGAAATAAGAGATGGTCAGCTGGGTAATGAAAAGTTTTTTGTGGGGATTCAACCGATGCATGGGAATGAGCTGGTTGTTTACAACCGGGCTGATATGGAAAGGAATGTACTGACATCTGAGCTCAAACAAGGTCATGCCATCGCAACGGGTGATCTGTTGGCTCTTGGAAATGACCAAATTGTGGTGGGCTGGCGAGAAGCCAATGATGAAGGAAAAGTAGGTATCAAAATATTTGCCCCTCAGGATAATCAGGGAAAAAATTGGAATGATCATTGGATTGACGAGAATGGCATGGCTACCGAGGACCTGCTCATCGCTGACCTGGATGGAGACGGCAGAAAAGACATCATCGCTGCAGGAAGAGCGACTAAAAATTTGAAGGTCTACTGGAATAGGAATTAGGGTAATCGAACTGCAAAATTGACAAGATTAACAGGACGGTAAGGTTAAATCTGCTGCCATTTATAGTTCTTACAAGAAGAATCGAATACCCAAAAGGGTAATAACTTCGTATATTTGATATATCCGTTGGAGAAAACTATGACCATTGAAGAATTAAAAAAGAAAGTCGAACAACTCAGATTGGTCACAGAGGCTAAAATGAAGTTCCTGAGAGATCACACAAAGTTGATAGATCAGGCTTTTGAAGAATTGAAAGAAATTCAGGGGAGTGAGATGGACCTAATTTACGAGAAAAATGAAGACTTAGATAAACGCATGGTTATCAATGGTTTATCCAAATAAGAAATTCGATGAACTTATTAAAAGAAATCATTCAAGTCTAATTCACTTGGAAGCTAAGATTGCTTATTTGAATGACGGAGTGAAGGGTTTAGGCGATGGCTTTAAAGACTTTAAAGAAGACATCTAACTTTATGGCTTTTACAGCAGAGACCTATTCCGATCATGAAACGAGAATCAAAACCTGGAAAGTAAAATCCAACGATCGTAGTCAATACTATTGGCTGCATGCGTACGCCAGGACGAATAGAAACACACAGCCCCCTTTGGCCATGTGCCTGTAGACATGTCTATCCTCCCTCTGGAGCCTTGCGTGAAATATCAAACTAAACTGGCATCCAAAGAAATCTTTGCCTTCAAAACCTGTGAAACGGGACAATTCTCTTTCGCATTGTTCGCCATCTCCATAAACTTAGCCTGATCCACTCCCGGAGCTTTCACTTTTGTTGTCAATACAATCTCTTTGATTCCATCTTCAAAAATCACTTTGGCCTCTGTATCGATACTTTCCGGAGTGATCCCTGCTTCCTGAAATACAAAGGCCAGCTTCATGGAGAAGCATCCGGCATGGGCCGCTCCGATCAACTCTTCCGGGTTGGTGCCTTTTTCATCTGCAAATCTTGAACCGGCACTATATTTAGTTTTATCAAGCCCTCCGCTAGGGGTTGAAAGGGTTCCTTTTCCTTCTTTTCCTGAGCCTAACCATTGGGCTGTGGCTTTTCTTGTAGCTTTTAGCATGGTTACTTGTTTATTAGTTAATCCAATATTAATGAAAACCGTTTATTTCCTGTAGTGTTCAGGAATAAGAAAATTATTTTTTTTAATCAATCACTGAGTTACTTACAAATGCTACCTTTTTACTATCGGGTGACCAGGAAGGAACATTGATTGATCCCTGACCACCATAGAGGCAAGCGATCACCTTAGGTTTCCTTCCATTTATATCCATCATCCTGAGATACACATGCTTGTAGAATGGATGATCACCAGATGAAACTTCGGGTAAATACGAAAGAAAAACGATCTTACTTCCATCCGGAGATACATGTGGAAACCAGTCATTGAATTCATCAAAAGTCAGCTGTTCAGGATTTTTACCATCTGGCTTCATCCTCCACAATTGCATAGTCCCTGTCCGATTGGAGTTGAAATAAATATATTCTCCATCTGGTGAGAACTCAGAGCCATCATCCAATCCGGGGGTATCAGTCAACTTGACCTCCTTCCCTCCCATTATGTTCTTTTTGTATAGGTTGTACACATCATTTCTGCGTGCGGTATAAATGACCTCTTTTCCGTCCGGAGACCATCCGTGGAGATATGACGGACTTTCCGGAGTGACCTGCACCGGATTATCACTCCCCTCAATGAGAGAATAATAGATCACAGAACCTCCGCCCGATGGCTGATTCGCACTGATTCCCAGCACTTTACCATCAAAGGAAAGCACATGATCATTGTTATTGCCTTTAACTGGTCCCAAATTGATCTTTTCCGGCTGACCTAAGCTCAGATCAAACCGGTATAAGTTTCCCTCACTGTTGTAAATCAATGCCTGCCCATCCAATGTCCAGTTGGGTGCCTGAATGGAATTTTTCACCTGGTAAATGATCTTTCGATGCCCGGTTTCCACATCCATCACCTCCAGGTTACTCCCAATGTATTCCCTGTAGGGTATTAATCCCTGAGGAGCAGGCTTGACGATCCTGACATTAGAGAATATCGCTGTCTCTTTCACGGCGGGATTATGGGAGCAAACAAACAGGCCTGCATACACGTCATCCGGAAAGCTCATTTCCACCTGATGCAATATCCTGAGTGGATTACCTTTCCTTGCCATTGACATTACGTAAAGGTTTCCCCTTCGCTCTAATTGGATCACTTCTGCGTGACTTCCCACGGAATCAATTGATGTGGTTTCTCCCCCAACTTCTTCCCTATATTGCAGGGATGTCAAACCGTCACCATGTAACACCGCACTCACATGTTTTCCATTACCGGAAAGTATCGGACGAATGGTCCACCCAATCTTCCTGTGCGGATCCACTCCTTCCCCAACAAATGCAACATCCGCCCGCAGGATAAAATCCCCCTGGAGTTTCTTATAAGCATACTGAAACTCATCTTTATCAAACCACATGTTTAACCCACTTCCGGTAAGCAAATAGGTTTGAGAAGTGGCATTGTAGACAGTTTCACCCGAGATCTCCGGATTCCCAACATCCAGGGTATTGTCAAATAGTCCGGTACGAATAGACTGAGCTGAAAGGAATGAGGTTGTTGCAAGCAATGCAACTGCCAGGTAATGGTGGGGTTTCATCTTTTTTGAAAGGATTTGGGTTAAAAGGTTGAAGTAAGTTAAGCATTTTTCAGAATGACCAGACCCAATACCTCTTCTAAAAAGCTTTTTCTATTTACTATTTTATTTAGTATATTACTAATTATATTAGTAATTTTGAAGACTAAATAAGCCACCATTGCTCTTCAATTGCCACTCATATTTCTCTTTCCAATATGGAGTGCTCTCCATACAGGAGCTCTTTGATGAGGCTAAGCGAAATGGCATCCATAAGCTCATCCTCACCGACATCAACAACACCTCCGGTTACATTGAGTTGTTGCGCATCTGCCATGAGCAGCGTAAAGACTGGGAGCTCGATGTAGGGGTGGGCATTGAGTTCAGGCAGAGCAATGAGCTTTTGTACATCGGGTTGGCACTCAACAACCACGGCTTTGAAGAGCTCAACAGGTACCTCTCCTTTCATAAGCGGACCAGCAAGCCACTCCCCAAAAGGGCTCCGGAATTTGAACAGGTTTATATCGTGTACCCAAAGTACAATATCCCTGAGCACCTCAGAGAAAATGAATGGATTGGCATTCGTCAGCAGGAGCTCAACAAGATCGTGCTGAGCCCCAATCGCAAATTCATCCATAAGATGGTGGCCTGGCAGCCAGTCACCTTCCACCCGGATACCAAAGGATCATCAGCCAGCACCCGAAGCTTTAATATCCACCGGCTCCTACGCTCAATTGGAGAAAATACGCTACTCAGCAAGCTGCCTGTCGAGCTGCAGGCACAGCCTTCTGAAGTCATGCTGAGTGAGAAGGAGTTCCGAAAGATATTCAAAAATTTTCCTGACCTGATCCGAAACGCCAACATGCTGGTTGAAGATTGCACCCTCACCCTGAAGCTGGGCACAGACAAAAACAAGAAGTATTTCACCACCAGTCAGGCGCAGGACCATGAGATATTACTATCCAAAGCCAGAGAGGGCTACCTTCAGAAATACGGTGACAGGATCAATGCCATCACAGAAGAACGCTTCGAGCGGGAGATTGACATCATCAGAAAAAAAAACTTCGAGGCATACTACCTCATCAGCTACGACATTGTCAGACATGCCAAAGAGATGGGTTTTTCCTATGTGGGGCGTGGCAGTGGAGCCAACAGCCTGATCGCCTATTGTCTGGACATCACCAATACGGACCCCATCGAACTGGACCTTTACTTCGAGCGGTTCCTCAACCCGGAGCGTACCTCCCCTCCCGACTTTGACATGGATTTTTCGTGGAAAGACCGGGACCAGATCTATGAATACATTTTCCAGAAGTACGACAGCAATCACGTAGCCCTGCTCGGTACGCACACCACCTACCAGCGCAGGTCCAACATCCGGGAGCTGGGCAAGGTATTTGGCCTTCCCAAGGAAGAGATCGATAAGATTGTGGCCTATCCCTATCCTGACCAGTACAAAAATGACCGGACCACCCAGCTCATTTTCCAGTATGCCGACCTGATCAAAGGGATGCCCAACCACCTATCCATTCACGCGGGTGGAGTATTGATCACGGAAAAACCCATCTATCAGTACACAGCGCTGGACCTGCCACCTAAGGGCTACCCGGTTGTCCATTTCGAGATGCACAATGCGGAGGACATCGGTATCTATAAGTTTGACATCCTCAGCCAGCGTGGACTGGGGCACATCAAAGACACGATCGAACTGGTGGAAAAAAATCAGGGCATCAAAGAAAACATCGACCGGTTCCATGATTTCAAGAAAGACGTAGAGATCAAAAAGCTCCTCGCCAAAGGAAACTGTATGGGATGCTTCTATGTGGAGTCGCCCGCCATGCGGATGCTGCTGGGTAAGCTGGAGTGTGATGATTACCTGACCCTGGTTGCTGCCAGTTCCATCATTCGTCCGGGAGTGGCCAGGTCGGGGATGATGCGGGCCTACATCGAGCGGCATCACCTACGCAAAGCAGGCAAGAGTTACGAATCGATCCACTCTAAGATGGATGAACTGATGGACGACACTTATGGGGTAATGGTCTACCAGGAAGATGTGATCAAAGTGGCCCATCATTTTGGTGGACTCACACTTACAGAAGCGGATGTGCTTCGTAGGGGCATGTCAGGGAAGTATCGATCACGAGCTGAGTTTCAGCGTGTCAGGGACCAGTTTTTCATCAACTGCCAGAAAAGAGGCTATCCCCAGCATGTGACGGACCGGGTCTGGTTCGAGATCGAGAGCTTTGCCGGATATTCCTTCTCCAAAGGTCACTCAGCCAGCTATGCGGTAGAGAGCTATCAAAGCCTCTACCTCAAGGCACACTATCCGCTGGAGTTTATGGTCGGTGTGATCAACAACTTCGGGGGCTTCTACAAGACCGAATTCTATTTTCATGAGGCTCGTATGTGGGGCGCTGAGATCCAGGCTCCCTGCATCAACCATTCGGACTATTTCACCAATATATACGGGAAAAGGATCTACATTGGCTTTATCCATCTCAAGGATTTAGAAACCAAAATTGCCCAGCATATCGCTCCCGAGCGAATCCGAAATGGTCCTTATCTCAGCATGGACAATTTTATCCGCAGGGTACCTCTGGGTCTGGAGCAGATCCGGATACTGATCCGTGTTGGGGCATTTCGTTTTACCGGCAAGAGCAAGAAGGAACTGCTGTGGAAAGCTCAGCTTTATTTTGGCCAGAAAAGCAACAAACAGTACCTACCTGATCTCTTCAATGAGGAGCCTGAGGATTACCAGCTACCCCACCTGCAGCATCATTTATTTGAAGATGCCTATGATGAGATCGAGCTGCTGGGCTTCCCGCTCTGTGATCCCTTCAGGCTTTTACAAACTCAGGACCTGGGCAATGCTTATGCCGAAGACCTGATGCCCAACCTCAATAAAAAGGTGGAAATGGTGGGCTACCTCGTCACTACGAAAGACACGAGCACCAAAGATGGAAAGCGGATGCACTTTGGTACCTTCTATGATCAGCGAGGTAAGGTCTTCGATACGGTCAACTTCCCTCCTGTTGCCAAGAGATTCCCTTTTCGTGGGCGGGGGTTTTACCGGCTCACAGGTAAGGTTGTGGAAGATTTTGGGTATCCTATGATCGAAGTGGACTGGATGGACAAGCTTCCCATGAAAGATAAATATGCACAAGAACCCATAACACTTAAACTGAATTAGTCATGGATATTAAACAATTGAATGAAGAACTCCGTAAATTAGAGCAACAAGCAGGAAAAGAGTCCTCAGTCGCGCTGCTACAAATTCTGGAATTTAGAATGGAAGATTTTAAAAGCTATATTGACCAACGATTTTCCCACATTGACCAGAGATTCTCTACCCTCCAATGGATGATGGGTATTGGCTTCACCGTGTTGGCACTATTGATCACACTGTTGAAATTCATAGGCTAAGGACTGATTATCCATTCTCAAATATCCTTAAAACTCATGAAACGATCAGGTTATGCCGATCTACCACTCCATGGAGGCCGTGTTCCCCGATGGCTATCGGAACGAATGGCCAGGCTCGGTGGTGCGATCATCGAAGCCATTGCGATGGACTATGGAAGGAATGAGGTCATCACCCGTCTGAGCGACCCTGCCTGGTTTCAATCGTTGGGATGTGTGCTCGGAATGGACTGGCATTCATCAGGCATTACCACTTCAGTGATGGGCGCATTGAAATCAGCGCTCAACCCCATGGCCAACGATCTGGGCATCTATGTATGTGGTGGAAGAGGCAAACACTCCAGAAAGACTCCGGATGAACTTCTGGCTATCGCGGATAAAACAGGTCTCAATGGAACAGAACTGGTCAGAAGTAGTCGCCTTTCCGCTAAAGTAGACAACACCGCCATCCAGGATGGTTTTCAGATCTATCTCCATTCATTTGTGGTAACCAAAGACGGTGAATGGGCTGTCATCCAGCAAGGGATGAATGGGCAAAGTGGATATGCCAGACGATATCACTGGCATTCATCTCACCTGAAAAGCTTTGTAGAAACACCTCATGCCTTTGTATATGGTCGAAATCAAGGATCTATCCTCAACCTGACAGCCAGGGAGGCTTCAACTACCAAATCGGGTATACTGGATATCGCAGGGGAGCAACCGGAAAAAATGCTCACCGAGATCAAAAGGATCTTTATGCCGCGTCATCACGAAGTAAGAAACAAAGATGTGAATCTGAAGAGGCTGGGATCAGTCCTGGCGCTTGCCAATGACCTTCCGGTGAAAAACTTTGAGGAGCTTTTGCTTGTCGAAGGGCTTGGCCCAAGGACTTTGCAGTCATTAACCCTGGTGAGTGAAGTAATCCATGGTACTCCCTCCCGATTTAGTGATCCTGCAAGATACTCCTTTGCACATGGAGGCAAAGACGGTCACCCCTTCCCTGTTCCCACAAAAACCTATGATGAAAGTATTGATACCTTGAGAAAAGCCATTGAAATGGCTAAGCTGGGAAATTCTGATAAAGCCAAAGCCATCCAGGCACTCTCAACTGCCGCACAAAGGATGGAAAAAGACTTTATCCCGAATGGTGATCTTCAGGATGTAATCAATCATGAAAGAAAAAACAGCTGGAGATATGGAGGGAAAACCGTCTATGGCGATACCAAACCTCCCGCCGATAAACAGCTCCGGCTATTTGATTGATCGTTAAATAAAAATAAATGGTAAAAAAAGGTGTAACCTTTTGACCCGTAAGTCCGGCCAAAAATGTTCGGTTCCGATCACTCTTTGACCTCCTCTGAACACGAACTTTCAAGCTTGTTTTCACCAAAAATCTGATTATCAGATAGTTACAAAAATGGTACGGATTTCTCATACCGAATTGGCATCGGTTAAAACTCAAAACACTGAAATTATGAAAAATTTGAAAACAAGCTTGGTTGCGCTCATCGCAGTAGTAATCTCAACAAGCGCTTTTGCAAGTGACCCTGAAAGTAAAGCAGTAGAAAAAGCCCGTGAGGCTGTTGAATCCAGTGCCAGTGATTGGAAAGTCCTAGCTGAAAGTGCGCAAAAATGTTTTAAAAAGGGGCAGAATATTGATCAGGCCATGGAGTGGATCAACAAATCGATTGAAATCAATCCTGATCCATTCAATTATGAGGTAAAAGGTGACTACTATAAATCGATCAAACATTACAGAAAAGCGCTTCAACAATACCATGAAGCCATCTTGGTCGGGAAAAAACAGAACTTCTGGTATGACAATGGACATCTTCAGAAAAAGATCTGGGAATCAAAACATGCTATTGAAAACCTGGAAAAACTGGGAGCCTATTACCATTCCATAGGAGATCATAAAAAAGCCATTGAATCATATTACCTGGCAATGGTCGCTAAAAAGGAT
Organism: Cyclobacteriaceae bacterium; assembly: GCA_965228595.1. Classification (GTDB taxonomy): domain Bacteria; phylum Bacteroidota; class Bacteroidia; order Cytophagales; family Cyclobacteriaceae; genus UBA7330. The sequence goes on from OZ245828.1 coordinate 5,820,649, forward strand.
GCTAACTTTTCAGTCGATGTCAGCGATCTGCAAAAGAAGATTTCTTATTTACGTTAACATGTATTTTTATGTAGACTGGAGGGTTTCTCTTATGAGGGACCCTCTTTTTATTTTAGCTTCTCTTTAAAGACCTGCTTGAATTTCTCAACTTTGGGTGCTACTACGAACTGACAATAAGGCTGCGTCCCATGCTGTTCAAAATAGTTGCTATGATAGTCTTCAGCAGGATAAAATTTTTCAAAGGGGGTGATCTCCGTGACAATTGGATCAGACCATGCACCCGACTCATCTAATTTTTTCTTGAGCGCGGTCGCCACATCTCTCTGATTATCATTGTGATAGAAAATCGCTGAACGATATTGAGTACCCACATCATTTCCCTGACGATTTAAAGTGGTGGGGTCATGGGTCTTCCAAAATACTTCCAAAATCTCTTCAACAGAAATTTCTTTCTCATCAAAGGTCACCTGAACAACCTCTGCGTGACCAGTTGAGCCCGAGCAAACTTCTTCGTAAGTAGGATTAGGTTTAAATCCCCCCGAGTAACCGGAAACAGCAGATTCAACTCCCATTAACCTTGTAAAAACGGCTTCTGTACACCAAAAGCAGCCAGACCCCAGCGTAATTTGTTCCATGATATTTTTCAATAGTTATCTGGTGGATAATGATATCCGATATTTATAATTTCAACCCGAATGCTATAAAAAAAATATTCTGGTTGAATCACACGATAACAAATCTAGTATAGTTGATGTTCCACTTCACCTCATGACCTTTCCAAATACTATGTTTTTACTTTAAACCCTGCTGTATTTAGTCTCCAGATCATCATGTATCTGGAGGATTTTTTCGGATAACAACTTTTTGATCACTACCTCAGTCATTTCACTTTTGAACTTAAACTCATCCCTGATATCCAGTACGTATGCTTTTATTTTCATCTTAAGCAAAGACTTCCGGTCCTTGAATTCGTTGGAAAAAACGACTACGATAGGTTTATTTAAATATACATACCTGGAAACCATCGCTGTTTGTGTGGCTATGGATCGGCATTGCGCCGTATCAGCATCAATGGGTAGGTAGATTTCTGCCACTACCTGACAATTGGCTTCTCCGGCATTGGCATTAGACACTGACTTATTCATGATCTCACCATTTGGGATAGACACCAGGTTGTCATCAGGCGTTACAATACGTGTTGATCTTAGGCCGATTTCAACTACTTCACCATAAAATCCTCCTACATCGATTTTATCTCCCGATTTGAAAGGTCGATCAAATAGGATCATCACACCTCCAAAAATATTTTTTAGTATGTCTTGTGATGCAAAACCCACAGCAACACCAATGGATGCAGAAAAAGCCAATAATGTGGCTGCCGGTGGCTGGAAAATGCCTGCCACCACAATAAAAATTAACCCGATCCACCCCATGATCTTTACTACAGGAATGAAGCTCTTGATGGTAATTCGATATTTAGTGCTCCGTTCCGCAAAAACTTCAAGGATTCTTGAAATGATCTTGATCAGAAAATACCCGGCCAGCAGGAATACCATGGACCAGAAAATTTTCGGTAGAGAAATGATTTCATCCAATGAAGGGGGTGTCAGCGCATCATTAGTTGAGAAAAGCATTGGATTGGACTTATTGGAATCCTTATCCGCACTTTGAATTGGTTGATCCTGTACAGCACTGGAATCACTACCGGCAAGGTCAACAGGTAATTGCTGAGCATAAACGCCTCCTATTAAGCATAAGAAGACTAAGTTTAATAAAAGCTTTTTCATCAGTGTATCAGGTTTTTATCTTTCAACATGGAAATAGTATTCCGATAAATAATTGGATTGACGATATACCCCTTCCCTCTAGTCATTACGATACCATCCTCTACCAGCGCAAGTAAATTCAACCTTGCAGCTGATTCGGTCAAATTCAACACCTCCTGTAGCTGGGATTCCGTAAGGCCATCATGTAGAATAAGCGCATGCAGGGTATACACTTTTTCCATAGACAATACCGACATAAAATTTAGATCCGGTTTCTTGAATGATCCAATGGTGATCGTTCTTTCGTCCACACTTTTAGTGGATAACAACCAAAATATCAGTGCCAGACTAATATTGCTACTGGCAAACTCACTTAATGACGAGAAATATTCTTTTTTCAGCAGAAGTTGCTGTTCTTTTTCTGTAAGCTTCTTGAATCGTTTATCTTCCAGATGCGCTTCATCAGCCTCGAATTGAATATTAAATCCACTTATTCTGTTTCGCTTCCAGATAATGTTTACAATTTGTTCATCAGTGAGCTTACCCATTTCAATCAAATAACTAAAGTATTCATTGATGTGAATTGCTTTACTCAGATATTGCCATGTATAAATGGTAGTGGAGGTGATCCAAAAGATCTTGTTATAGGTCCGTGTCACCAACTGGAAAAGAAGTTGAAGAGCCGCAAATCCTCCCACTTTGCGTAAATATAGATTCTGTAAATCTTCCAGAATAACTATCCGTTTGATCCCTCCATTAAGATAATCGACAACCTGATCTAAATTTTCAAAATCGTTATTTTGAAAGACCTCTTTCATCAACTGAATAAGGCCTTGTTCGTCATATATATTATGCTTAGGCACAAACCGAACAATGGGATAAGGAAAATTTTCCCTTTGAACTACATAGTTTAGAAAGGAAGTAAGTCCTCCCCATTTCTCGCCCAGAATAGCAGTAGCCGCATACCTTCCCTGGTTCCAGTTTTGAAAAGCATCATGTAGTTTGCGTGATTCATCTATTCTACCTTCAAATAGCTCAAGGTCTTCCAGCGGCTCAATGCGGTACAATCTTCGATATATGAGTGGAAGGTTGTCAATTGCCAATTGTGACTCCATCAAAAAATCGGAAACCTGACGGGTGATTGACGGCTTACTGGCAGTAAGTACAAAACTCTCTCTCACCCGGGTCAAAAATTTGACAACACGGGAATAAAGCAAACCTAACTTGGCCTTGTAAACGCTCTTTCTGGCTCTGAATTTCTCGCGGATCTCCTCTTTAATCTCCTCTGCCTGAATGGCTGCTTTAGCTCTTGTAATTCTCAGGCGAAGTTCCCCAACATTCTCATTATAGGTAAGTTCAATCAAATGATCACAAAATGAATCCACGATGCCCTCAAGCTTCTCACTATTGGCAACCATGGATTGCTCAAGCTCTTCCCTGGCTTTGGTAAGCCTGCCCCCAGCACGTTTCAATCCCTCACTGGCTACCTTTATCGCTTCCTCACTGGTTTTGCCTTCATCCTCTATCGCAGATACCGCAGAATCCGCACTGAAAGCAATGATTTGACCAATGTCCTGGATGTCTGCATTGGTTGTCTCCAGCGTAGAAAACAATGCCTGTTTTACATCCTCTATCTCTTCCTGAAACTTTGATAGTGCTTCAAACGCAATAAGCTCGTAAGGCGAAATACGTTTTAGATCATCGGTCTTAATCGGACGGTCATACGTACTCGTCTTTACAATCACATGTTCGTCCGAAAGCTCCTCTACCCGGTGCTTGATGTCCAATTCAAGCTTGTTGATCACATTGGCAATGTGCTGATTGATCAACTTTTCACTAAACTTTGGAAGAAGCTCCCCATCCAATTTTTTAGTAGCCAGGTACCCCACCTTTTTTAGAGATTTTGTACATTCTTCTGATGAAGCCTTGCCCTTGATTGTTTCCTCACATTCCTCAATAAAAGTCCTTATTACGGTTATCTCAGGATCAATTTGATCAGCCAGCTTCTGAAACTGGGCTGTTTGATATTCCTCAAAAGTGGCTCTCGTATAATTTCTGAGTGAATAAATATCCAGATCAGATCTCCACTCTTCAAAAAGGGCGTATATGGTATTTTCCCATTCTCTGTTGTATCTCCCCCATCTCTTTTCTGCCTTTTCAATGTCTTTATTAACCTCGGTGTCCGAGATGCTCTTATTAGGAAACTCAATGGTTCCTACTTTATCATAGTCAAGGTGGAATTCATTAAGGCGTTGCTCCAAAAGCTCTTCAACTTTGTTTTTAAGCTTTGAAGAAAACGATCTCCTGAGACCTTTGAGCTTCTTTTCAACATCTACCATTGCTTCTCCTGAGGACACTTCTTTTTGTCCAATTTCCACATTGATCAGTTGTTCTTCCCACAACTTGATATTCAGATACATATCAGTCAATGTGGTGAAGTAAATATCTGTGGTTGACTTTAAGTCAAGGATGAGTTTGGACTGAAGATGATATTTGGCCAGATTCCTAACAAGGATCTTATGCTTCCAGTATCGTTTTTTCTGCTTTGATTTTCTGAACAGGTTTGCAAACGAAACCGGGATCTTGGAAATAAAAAAGAAACTACGCTTAAACAGCTTTGAAATTTTCAGGAAGAAAGAATCCTCTTTCTGAGAAAAAAAACGTTCCGGCTTCTGTTCTTTTATCTTACTATATGGTAATGAAGAAAATATAGCATCTATAGCTTCTTCAAACCCCTGAAACTGCTGAATAAAACCCTTTTCCTCTTTCGGTTCTTGCCATCTGTCTTCAAATATGACACGAAGCTGAGCCTTGTACTTAGCCAGATTTGAAAATAAAGTGCGCTCGGTTGCCGGTGTGGCATAAAAGGAATTAACCAAATCCAGTAACTCATTCATGAATTTCACTTCCTGAGATAGCTGGTCTTTGAGAATATCAGTATAATATTTTTCGAGTACTTCGGAAATCTGGTCCTTCAGTCCTTCTTCTTGCTGAGCCATAGGTGTGTTTAAGGAAATAATATAGTTGATTTTTGGGTTTTGTGAAATAACCTATTCGTCAGTATCGGTGTTTTCTTTTTCTTTTCTGCCAAAAATTGCAGGAAGCAGCGCCAGTATCGTACCTAATGAGCCAATTCCAACACATACCAACATGATAAGGGCACGGGAGGATTCAAGTCTCCAGCCCAGAAACCTGACTTCTACCACCTCAGCATTTTGAACTGAAAATACCACTATTACAAGTGCTATAAGCAGGATGAATATTATTCGGATATATCTCATTACTGTATTATGGCTTCTTCTTGAATTTGGAAATCAGATAGTTAAAGCCACTTTTCACACCATCAAGGAGTTCTTTTGCCTCCTCCTCCATTTCCTCCACCCCTTTTTCAATTCCTTCTTTAAAGTCATGCCACCTTTCGCCGGAATGTTCCCTCAGATCTTTTAGTGTCTCTTGCAACTCATCCTTCTTTTTGGAGAGAAAAATAATTTGTTCATCCATTTTTGCTTTGGCTGTTTCCTGAAACCTGACGCTTTCTTTTTTAAGATGATCTATCTTTTCATCAATACCATCAATGGCTTCTACGATTCTGGCTTCGTATTTATTTTTTTCCTCTACATGACTCTTTTTGGAAGATTCCAGGGTCTTTTTTTGTTTAGCTCCTGACGTGGCTTTTTTAGCTACAGTTCCCTTTCTGGTGCCTGGATTTTTTGTTGTTTTCATTTTATTTGGAGTTACTTTATTTAGACTTACGTTTTATCAAAAGTCACATCTTTGGTAAAACGCAAGAACCTCCTCTAGTTAATAAAGATCACTGAGCGGTGCAATCTTCCAAGTCAGTTCACTAACTGACTTTTTACCAATCCTTTATTCCTAATATCCTATAAGTTAGCAATAAATGAAAATGAGTTGTCATATTCAGGAGATATACTTTCAGATTTGATGCTTGATTCTATAAAACTGGCGTATGTTAATTCCTTCAACGGTTAGAGTATGAGAGGCCCGGGTTTAGTTCTTTTATTAACACTTTGTATTTCAGTTGAGTCAATAGCACAAAAACAAGTTAACACTGGCGATCAACAATGGTTTCAATACTATAATACGCTTCAGATTGGCAATCAATGGGCGATCCAATCGGATCTGGGTATCCGGTTTAGGGATGAATTGGGTGATCTTTCACAGACACTCATAAGATCTGGAATCGAATACCAATGGAATAACCATTTAAGATCGACAGCTGGATTTGCTTTTCTTACATTTCACCTGGATGGTACGAGAACCAGGGTTGAATACCGACCATATCAGGAACTAGACCTTACGGAGACTTATGGCCCTGTTAAGACACAGCATCGCTTTAGAATAGAAGAACGTATTTTTAGTGCCACCGATGAATCCGGGTTCATATCAAGTTTTAATATCCGATACAGATATCGATTCCAGGCCATCATACCATTGATTAACCTTAAAAATGAAAAGAAATTGGTTTTACTCGTTGGCGATGAAATTCTCCTCAACTCCGGGAAAGAAATTATCTATAATGTCTTTGACAGCAATCGGATACTAATTGGTCCGACACTGCACCTCAGTCCAAACGTGGACATCTCAGTCATTTACAACCACCTTTTTGCACAAAAGAACCAGGCAGAAATATTTTCACGAACGTCAATTGTGTGGGTAGGCATCAAGCACAAAATCCCTTTAACCAATTAAAAGGCCACCCTGGTTCGAATACCTATCATACTCAAGTGCTCACCGCTCAGACCCTGACCATTCCAGATGGCTTGATAATGTGGAGAAATAAAAAATGCCTGTTTAATGTTAAAACGTACATAGGCCTCCAAAATTCGTTCTGCCGGAATACTTATTCCCTCAACAGAAGAAAACCCTTGTGAATTTCCATATGCTAATCCTGTAGAAATACTTGCACTCTCCAAAAGCTGGTAGTTCCTTAATTGCAAACCCCCGCTCCATGAATTTTTAACGCTAAATTGACTGGCTAGACTATCCAGATTCTGACCAAATCTGGCATAGGTATATAATCTACGCATGAGACGAAGATCTCCACTGATACCAAATCCCCAACCTTTTGCTATTTCTGTATTGTGATATCCATAAATCCTTATGGCTCCCTTTTCTTCATTGTTAATGGTAAAGGATTCTGTGAGTTGTGCGATCAAAAAAAGATCCTTGAAGATTTCGTCACCTGAGTTGTCATTACTGGCCAGTCCTACCTGGAAAGCAATATCATTAAAGAGCTCTGTATTGATAGCCAATCCTGGTCCATTTCCCGGAGTAGCCAATGCTGTACTATTGACGAAACCACCGCTAAGGAATTGTGAATATTCATCATTGGCGATCGAGTTTGGGTCAAAATAATTGGTCAGATCTATTTTACCCATCGTGAATGAAATATTCCCGGCAGTATACTCAACCCAGGCCTCCAAGATATTGATCCTATCCAGCCCATCCCCACTTTGTGTAGATCCTGCTCCTGCATGAAAACCTGAATAACTTGAGAAAAAATTACCAGGACCATCTCCGCCCACGCCCTGGAGATTGATAAATACCAGACTGTTCCTTCCGAAAGACGAAATTGCAAATAGATCCAAAACACCAACCATGGAGTTTCTGGAATCCCTGAAATTACCATCCCAGTGCAAAACATTTAAAAATTGACCGGTAAAAGTGAGCTGCTTGGGACGTGCAACTGCCGCCTTAAAGAGGGAGTCAAGTGCTCTTCGCTTTGATCTTCTGGCCTGATCAGTAAACTCCTGATCATCTTCATTGATAGATCTCAAGATACTTTCAAACTGAGAGTGGGTGACCATCCTTTCACGAGATTCTTTTAGCGCTTGCTCTAAACTATCAGCCCGCTTTTCAAGTAAATCAAGTCTTCTGAGATACAGGGAGTCTATTGATTCTCCTGATTGAGCGAAAATCCACTGAAAACCAGTGAATAATATTAGAAGAGTATATATGATACCTCTCATAAAAGTAAATCAAACCAAATACCTGGCTCTTTTAACAATTTTAAGAGCCTCTTGGTTAATTTAGCAATTCAAGGGCACACTATGGAGTATTATATCATTATTGCCGCCTCGGTAATTATTATTCTTTCATACTTCTTTAATTGGGTCAGCAGGAAATCCAGCTTTCCTTCTGTGTTACTCCTGATTTTACTGGGTATAGTTCTGCACCAATCTGTAGGACTTTTTGGATATGAACATGCCAACGTACTTGCGCTATTTGAGGAAATCAGACTGTTGGAAGTCCTGGGAACGCTGGGCCTTATTATGATCGTATTAGAAGCTGCTTTGGACCTGAAGCTGGAACGAGGTAAGGTTGGCTTGATCTTTAAGGCGTTTATGAGCGCGATTACTGTGCTTATCGCAACAGCTTTTATCTCCGGTTACCTCATCATGGCATTTATCCCACAGCTAAGTTTTGTCGAGGCATTGATTTTTAGTACACCCCTTTCCATCCTGAGCAGCGCTATTGTGATCCCAAGCGTAGAAAATCTCGAGGAAGAACAGCGAGAATTCCACGTATATGACAGCACATTCTCAGACATCCTGGGAATCATGATGTTTTATTTCTTGCTGCAATTGGTAGAAACTTCCAACAATGCCATAGCAGTGGGTGATTTCACCGTAAGCCTTTTCCTTACGATAGCCCTTTCCGTGGGACTATCTTATGTATTGCTTTACCTATTTCAGAAGCTTGAAGCCAAGGTCAAACTGTTTCTAATGATCGCTGTGCTGATACTTTTATTCGGTATAGGAAAGCTCATGCATATGTCCAGCCTGATCATCATCCTGATTTTTGGGTTGATACTAAGCAATCACAGGATATTCTTCTCAGGAAAATTCAATAATCTCATCAATAAGGAAGCTACGGACAGAATTTACGAAGCATTTCACCTGATCACTATGGAAAGTGCTTTTGTGATCCGTACATTCTTTTTTGTGATTTTCGGATTCACGGTAATGATCAGTTCGCTCTTCGACACTAAAGTTGCTGCTATAAGCGGGCTCATCCTGGTAAGTATCTATGCAATTAGAGTACTACTCTTAAAGCTGGTCCTGAAAAAAGACATTGTCCTTGCCACATTCGTCGCTCCGCGTGGATTAATCACGCTACTCCTTTTCTATTCAATCCCCCAGGAGATCCAAACACCCTTTTTTAGTCAGGGGATCATCTTATATATCATTATTGTCACTAGCTTATTGATGACTGTTGGACTGGTCAGGTTTAGCAAAAAGAAAAAGGACACGGAAGAAAACATCCCACAAGCCAATGAGGATCAAACTGAAGATCAGGAAGAGACGATCAACAAAGATTCCGAAAAAGACTCCGTACTTAATTAATATTGGAGTCAGTAGATAAGCGTTTATTCCCGGTTTCATCGCCCATCGTTCTACGATGTGGGCTTAAAAGTTCTATTTCTGCTTCATGAAACTTATCGAGGATATTTTGATGCAGTTCGGATTTGATCTCTGTTATTTTATTCGCCTGCTTGGTATAGACATTGATTTGGTAGCTAACATAAAAATCATCCAAACTTGTCTGCAGGACAAACGGCTTTTTATTCTCCAAGATCAGTTTGGTCTCCTTAGCCGCATCGATCAATAGTTTATGCACAGTCTTCCATGGCACATCAAACCCAACAGAAATACTTGTATGGACGATTACACCTATATCTTTGGCTCCTGAGGAATAATTGATGGTATGACCCAACAGGACGGATGAATTAGGCACTGTGATATCTTCGTTCTTATCAGTGCGCAACCTCGTTACCAACAAAGATTTCTCTAGAACCTCCCCACTCACTTTCCCTATTTTTACTTTATCCCCTATTTTAAACGGACGCATATATGTGATCACCACACCTGCCACAATATTGGAAGCTGCGGACATGGACCCCAGGGATATAATCAAACCGATAAAAATTGTAACACCTTGAAAAACTGCTGATTGCGAGCCAGGCAGGTAATTATATATGAGCACAAACATGAAGGCATAAAGGAAAAACCTGATGATATTGTATGTGGGTTTTGCCCAGTCAGGATAGAATCCTGGTATGACCAACTCTCCCCGCTCCACCTCTATAGCTAAAAACCGAATAAACTGAATAAGATAATGGATAATAAGGTAGATAATCCCAATGGTGAAAAGATTGGGAAGAAAAGCAATGAAGCTATCGAAGATGTCCTTTATAGGGGTGAAAAAGTAATTTAATAACTGATCAGCAATGTTTTTTGTCCCCGGGAAAATTCCAAAAAGAAGCGTCAGAGAAAAATAGAATGCTACTATAATTACAACAACTTTGAGGAAGTTGAGTGCTCCAAAAATCAATTGGATCAGCCGGTAAGCGGTTAAGAATTCATAGTTCTTGAGCTTTATTCCCTGGATGCCTTTCCCCTTTTGTGCATAAATCTGCTGCTTGATGAACTTGAAAATCCTATTGATATAAAAAATAATAATGAACAGGATCGTGACTACCAACAAGACTGTACCTATGCGGATCAGGATCTTCTTGAGTGTATTGTCATCATAGAAATCCTGAATACTTGACTCAATAGCATTCTTATAGACATGCGCCAACTCATTCCTTGTAGTGCCTATCCAGAGGGCATCATCACTGGTAACAGATAAAATGATCAGGTCGCCAAATATGACATCAGCTGTTTCCTCATGCGTCCTGACGATTAGTGCCGGGATCTCTTCAGATGCATTTGGCAATGATTTTATCTTGCTGGTAATATTCGTAGCTCTGTCGCGGGCAGAAAAAGGGCCTAACTTATTGTAGATATAAAAAAGTGTATCTTTAAATGGCGCCACGGGAAATCCCTGAGTCACGGATTTGAGCGAATCAATCCGCGATATTCTTACGGCTTTGCGAAGACTGTCCGCCTCCTCTATTTCTTTGATTTGATTGAGCAGATCGAGCTTTTGAAGGTTGTCGGTTGTTTTGAGCTGCTCAAGCTGTCGGAGCATCTCTACCCTGGCAAGTGAATCAGCGATCCTGATTGAATCAGCCTTACGGAGTAAATCTGTGACCACATTTACCTGCTCTGCCTGCAGTGAATCATTCTCAATGATTTCAAGAATCTGGGTATTTATAGTATCCCGTTCTTCCTGAGCCCCGATCAGATGTATAGACAGAAAAAAAGTAACTAATAGACTAAAACGAATGAGTATACTGAACATAGCTTTTGAATAGCGGTAAGATAATTTACTGACCAAACGACTACCAAACTTTTATTAAATGCTTAATAAAAAAATGATAATATCGTATGTTTACCTTCAATCAATAAATATACACGCTCACCAATGAAATACCTGAACCCTTTAGCCAAAGAAGGAAAAATCAATAAGGACGCACACATTACGGATCGCCAATCCATCATTATCAATAGTCCAATTGAGAAAATCTGGGAATTGCTGGTCAATGTACAGGCGTGGCCTGAATGGAATCACGACATCAAAGTAGATAAATTTACTTCTACTGCAGATGAAGAAACCTTCAAATGGCAAATAAAGGGGCAGTCAATCAGGTCTTCCTTTCAAAAGGTAGATCCTCCCTATTTATTGGCATGGACCAGCAAGTCCCAAATGTTCAAAGCCGTTAATGTCTGGAGACTTGAGCAAGCTGGCGACCAAACGATTGTATCTGCCGAAGAATCCATTCAGGGTTTATCAGCTTTTTTCTTTGGTCACCAAAAACTACACAACACACTCCTTACCTGGCTATCCAGGCTCAAAGTGAAGGCGGAAGCCTAGCAAGTGCTTACTCGGCTTTGTTCAGTTCCTCAATCTGCTTTTTCAGCAGGGCAAACGCTGGAGCCAATTCCAGGGCTTTGTTAAAATGCTGAGCCGCAAGTCCTTTATTACCTCTGGCTTGCTCTATCATCCCTTTCATTCGGTAAGCGGCTACTTCCAAATTGATCAGCTGATTTTGGTTATCATCAACCGGAAAGTACAAGTTGGTTGTCTTCGCCTTGGGATGCTCTATGATGATATCTGCATTGGTCATGCCCTCTTCATATCGTTTGAGGTTATACTGCAGAAACATGATACGGTATAAAGTACCCAACTCTTCAGTTGCTACGTAGAGTTTTTCATAGAAATCGATGGCTTTGGCACCAACACCGATGTTATCAAAACTCAAGGCTGCTATTTCTGTAGCCAGCATGTCATCGGGGTTGATAGTGACTGCATCCTGTGCAACAAGACCAGCTGAAACATATTCCTGCTGATCAAAATAGAGAATTGCCAATGAATCTAAGAATGCTACATTGGGGTTGAACACATATAAGTTGTAAAGCGCCTGCTTTTGCATTTCTGTATCGTTGTACTTTCTCGCCAGATTGTAGAGAACAGCTTGTTTCCTGACCTCAAATGGCACGGAATCCTGGGGTACAGGTTTCTGTTCCTGTGCCGAAGCAAAAAACATTACAACAAGTAAAAGACTGCTTAGAATAATTTTCATTGATTTTATTTTTAAGGGTGCAAAAATAGGCATTAGTTTTCTTTTATCTTAAGTCCTTTTGATTTCCCGATTTCTACCATCAGATTAAATGCCTCAGAATGATCATTTTTTATCTTTCCTTCCAAAATGGCTTCTTTGATTTCAGTTTTAATATCTCCCACTACTCTCGATGGTTTGATATCAAAAGCTTTGATGATCTCTTCTCCTGAGATGGGGGGATTGAAGTTTCGGATATGATCCCTTGACTCCACATCTTTGATCTTTTGCGCAACATCACCAAAATTGTTTCGGTATCGCTTAACCTTCTCTTTGTTTTTGGAAGTGATATCTGCTTTGCATAAAGTCATCAGGTCATCGATATCATCACCTGCTTCAAACAAAAGTCTCCGTATTGCCGAGTCTGTCACTTCTTCATTTACCAGTGCTATCGGTCTAAGATGTAAACGAACAAGCTTCTGCACATATTTCATTTTCTCATTAAGGGGAAGCTTCAGGCGCCTGAAAATACCAGGAACCCATTTAGCTCCGAGATCTTCGTGGCCATGAAAAGTCCATCCCGCTTTCCTGGAAAAACGTTGCGTTGCTGGTTTAGCAATGTCATGAAGTATAGCAGCCCACCTAAGCCATAAATTATTGGTATGCAGGCTAATGTTATCCAATACCCCCAAAGTATGGTAAAAATTATCCTTATGCCCCTGACCATCGATGATTTTTACTCCTTGCAGGGCCACCATTTCAGGAAATATGATCTTCAGTATACCTGAATGAAATAACAGGTTGAATCCATACGATGGCTTTGGTGACAGAATGATCTTGTTCAACTCATCACTGATCCGCTCCATTGAAATAATTTCCAACCTGTCCTTATAATCAATAATGGCCTGAAATGTGTCCGGCTCAACATCAAACACCAACTGAGTGGCAAACCGGATGGCTCGCATTATCCTCAGAGGGTCGTCATTGAATGTTTCATTTGGATCCAGGGGCGTTCTGATAATCTGCCGATCCAGGTCATCCTGCCCATTGAAGGGATCAATGAGCTGACCAAAATCAGACTTATTAAGGCCAATGGACATCGCATTGATCGTGAAATCTCTCCTTTTCTGATCATCCCCCAGGGTGCCATCTTCAACAATAGGCTTCCTTGAGTCGGAGCGGTATGATTCTTTGCGGGCACCCACAAACTCCAAAATGTAGTCCTCGTAATGAATAGACGCTGTTCCGAAATTTTTATAGACAGCAAGTCTGGACTTATCGCCCAATGCTTTGTGTACCAATTGGGCCAGGGAAATCCCACTACCCACGCACACAAAATCAATGTCCTTTGAGGGACGACCGAGCAAAAGATCCCTCACGTACCCACCTATGACATAGGTCTGTATATCAGCTGATTGGGCGATTTCGCTTACTACCCTTAACGCATCTTCTTTTACAATCTTCTCGCTGAAACCGGCTGTTTTGACCATTGCTCAAAATTATAACAATCAGCCAAATACACCTCCATTACTTGAAGAATGCCGGACATGGAAGGAATTTTTTTCGCCTACTTACCTTGTTTGGGTTAGAGGCTGTTTCGAAATTATACTGGAGAGAAAATTCATGGGCCCCACCCGTCTCGGGTCCTAAGCTTGAGATGTTGGCATCGAAACTATAGCCAAACTGAATTTGTTTAAATTCAACTCCAAGCACAAAGACCACGGCATCCTGGTTGAGAAAACCAGCTACATTTCTTGTAAAGGGCACTCCCCTATACCAAACTCCAAAAAGGATAGGCTCAGTATAAATTGAGGTACCTACATCCAGCTGCTGGTTATCTCCCTGTCGCTTATAAATGAACCCAGGAGCCAAACTCACCTTCCTGACAGACTTAAACGCTCTATTCCCCAACTCAAACCGGGTTCCGGAATGGATACTAAATTTCATGGGAACAATGCTCTGACCATTTATCAACGAGTTATTGGGTTCATTTACGTGGAATACAGAAAAGCCAAACCAGAAGTTCTGATTATACGCTAAAAAACCCGTAGCAATATCCATGTAAGAATTACCTTCAATTGATGAAATAGCCGGATCCTGAGTAGGCGCTCCATCCATCCCAAAATCTATCTGGTCTCCAAAGACAAGTTTTTCATAGTCTATGGTCCTGTTTACCCACCCGAAGGCCACAGCTGGCTTGATCACCCATTTATCCTGAAGCTGAATGTTATAGGCATAATTGAAGGAAACCAGGTTTGACCGCAATGATGCTGACCCGGCAACATCTGAATTAATCAACAATCCAAAGCCGCTATTCAGACTGGTTGCATTGTAATCATATGAAGCCGAATAATTAGCAAACGCTTTGGGAAGATTGGGCCATTGCAGCCGGTGGTTCACCACCAGTCTGTGCATGTTTGTTGAACCGCTGAATGCCGGATTTAGATAAAGCGGATTGGCGTAATACTGTGAGTATTGTATGTCCTGACCATTTGCTCTGACGAACAAAATGATAAATAAGCTGGTTAAAAGTAGCTGTTTCAAAATTTATCTGACTAATGTTACGTCCCCTATTCGGATGGCTTCCCGACCATCACTAAAAATAATTTCCAACCGGTATACATATACATCTGTAGGCATCAGTCTGCCCTTGTAATACCCATTCCAACCAGTCTGCTGATTGTTTGACTCAAAGAGTAATTCACCCCATTTGTTATAAATGAGCATTTTAAACGTTTGAGCTCCTTCTACCCGCGGCAGAAACACATCATTAATTGAATTGTTGTTGCCCCCGCTCTCAGAAACATCAGGACTTGGTGAAAAAGCATTAGGCACTTTGACCGTACCCCCTTTAGTGGCAGCTATCAAACCCTCATAAGCCAGTGTATCTGCACAACCTAGCGCGTTTTGAGCGATCAGGGAAACTCCATATTTTCCTTCCTGCCCATATGTATGAATGGGGTTTTCCTCAATAGAGGTACTTCCATCCCCAAAGTCCCATTCGTAGCGATCAGCGTTGATTGACAGGTTTCTGAAAAAGACTTGCTGATCTGGTATGAGGACGGTAGTAGGGTTAGCAATAAAATCAGCGATTGGTGTAGGTAAAACCTCAATGTAAAATTCCTTCGTCTCTGTATCAGAGCCTCCTGTAGTGTTCTCTGCATAGAGTGTTACAGTGTAAGTACCAGCTTTGCTGTAAGTATGCTGTGGACTTACCTCAGCGGAAGTAATACCATCACCAAAATCCCAGCGGTAGGTGTTCCTGTCTGTATTTTCCGACAGATCAGTGAAGCTTACCACCAAAGGTCTGCACCCGGTTCGTGGATCAGCAGTAAAATCTACTACAGGATCCGACGGGTTGACAATAATTGACTTACTCAGAATCTCACTACAGAATGCATTGCTAATGCTTAGCGTTACCTGGTAGCTTCCGGGCTCATTGTATTGGTGTAACAACGGGTCCCTGATGTCCTGAGTATTGCCATCCCCAAAATCCCAGTGATATTCCCAACCCATTCCAGAATTACTGTTATTGACTATATCAACACTATTGTTGTCTGGGAGTGTCAGGGTATCAGGCACCAAATCAAAGTCTATGAGTATCGCAGCTTCACTGGCCTCTACCACTTCACTTTGGGTCAGCTCTTCGCTCATACAATTCACCAGATTTTCTGTAGATAGACTAAACTGAGTGTTAAGATTGGAGCTGCCGACAGGCGGACGATTGTACATCAGTAGTTGTACATCACCGTCGTTTACCCATTGATCAGGTTCAGGATCAAAGCTCCAATAATAAGTCAACCCTTTTTGAGAGGCTTCCAGCTCAAAAACCTTGTAAGAGCAGGAATCACGCTTCCGTATTTCAAAATCTGCGGAAGGCACCGGATTTATCACAACATCCAGCTGACTGTTATCCACACAGATTCCGGATTTAACTACCTCTAAATTGATTTGATAGACCTGGTTGGTCCCACTGTTATTCTCAATGGTATAATCCAGAGAATGAAAAGTTGCATCACCAGCATTTTTAGTCACAGGGTATCCAGGAAGCAAAGTTCCCTGTTGCGATATTGACCATATATATGCATCCGGATTTAGAGACTGAGTGGATTCACCAACCTGTAAAGTACTTTCCCATGGGGAACAATTACTCCCGACAGGATTATAGTTTATGTCCGTAAAAGATGAAGGAAATGTGGGTAATACCGTAATCTTCAGACTATCTGATTTAGCGAGACACCCAAGATTTGAAATCCCATGAAGCACCATGCTGTAGGTCTTTTCCATTCCTGATGAATTGCTAAATACAATGGTGGAATCTACCCTGTCAAAAGAAACCGAGTCTGTAGATGTACCATCTGAAATGGTCAGAAAGTAATTTCCATCCGATAAATCTGAATTGTTGTAAATGGTTAATGAATCATTGGCGCATATAGGGCTGGAGTAATCACTGTCCAAAATGGGTTCAGGGGATGGCTGTACAAGCACATCTCTCACAAAAATATCAGAGCAAAGCCCCTGGGCTGTTGTAACCCGCAAAGCCACCTGGTAAGTCCCGGCTACAGAAATAGATGGTTCATTACCTGCAACAATGTCTGTGCCGTCCAGAAACCATTCAAATGCAGCGCTGTCTGTCTTGATCAGTTCAGATCTGAATGTCCCATTATAACTAAAATCCCAATGCCAGGAATCGATGTAATCCCCATCGATCCTTGGAGTAATACCCGACAACTCATCGGCGATTTCACTGAACCCTGTCCTTTTGCCTTCACAGACTTCGTTTGCCATAAAATCAGCTGCCGGACTATCATAGATGGTGATGGTTTTTTCATCCACCGTCTGGCAATTGGAAGCATTGTTTCGGGCAGTTAATCTTACCAGGTATTGCCCGGGAGCGCTGTAATTTCTGGTAAAATCGGTGTTCTGAGGGCCAAATCCTGCTGCAGGAAGACTTTCTACAAAAGCTCCATTCTCATCATAAAACTCCCATCTCCATTCTGAATTGGGTTCTATATTGGTGGTGGCGTCCCTAAACCCAACAGTGAAAATGTCCGAACCATCTGACTGACAGAACCGGGGTTCAATCTGTGTGGTAAAAGTAGGTTCGTACAGTTCTATGGTGGCAGTGGTTGATGGTGACAGGGAAATGATTTTTTCCACAATGACTTCACAAGCGCCCTGAGCATTGGGATCCTCGGCAATTAACCGGATAAGCTTATCACCAAACACGTCATAGGTAAATGTCGGGCTATTTGCCGTGCTAGATGAAGCCAAAGTAGCATCGGTATCATCTGCATAAAACTCCCACCTGTAGCTATTGGCTCCCGCAGTGAGGTTTTCAAAGTATATAGGTTCACCAATGCAAAAGATGGTTTGGATATTTCCGCTCGCATCATTGACCCTGGTTTGAAAATCCGGATTGGGAAGTGCGACAATCCTGATATACCCTGTGGTAGAAACGGCCTCATTATAGTTGGGATTTAAAGGATCCCCATTATAAGGATTACAGGTATTCCAGTTGTATAAGGTGATTTCAAACTCGCTTCCTACCGCATTATTGATATCTGCAGGTGCATTCATTGGAAACGTGGACATATTTGGTCCGTCTGCAGTGAAAGGAATTTCTACTATCGGTCCGAAATAGGCACCTGTTACTCCATTTCGTGTTGTCGTTGAAGATAAATTGGCACTACCATCTGTCAGGTTGATGGTCCCCCCATTTTCCAATGTCAGGTTGCGTATAGCCTTTGAAGGATCATGATTTGTCCCATAAACAAATTGTGTGTGTCTGGCCAATCGGTTAGGATTATCCGGCTCATCATTGATGTTACAGTTGAATGTAGAATTGTCATCAAGGACAGCATTGACAATAGGATTATTGAAACAAACGGCGTAAGGATCGGGGTTTATCAAAAGATCACCTCCAAAATCATTGTCATTGGACCACGAGGAAACCAATTGGATTTGTTCTGAAGTCTCACACGCCACGCCATTTACCAGAATATGTGCAGTGGGTTCAAACAGGCAATCTTCATTCTCAGGATATACAAAAGTACCCGCTGCAGTAAACTCCATATCCCCACCACCAACAGAAAACTGGGGGTCCCCCAATCCGTAGATGTCTACATTATTTCCAGGGTCATTCCATTGAAATCGTATGGATATTGTGTTAGGATCCTGGGGAACATTGAAGAAATAGGTGATGGTAAAGTCAGTTACCGTCACAGGAGCGCAGTCCCTATCGGTATTAAAACTCAGGTTGCGTTGTTGCCGCAAGGCACTGCACTGAGCAAATAGCTGACTGAAACAATGAAAAGAAAATAATGCTGCTAGTATAAATCTCGCCACAGAATAATAATATTAAATATTGAATTATTCACATTTTAGAAAAACTAAAATGCGGCGATCGACTATTAATTAAGAAACATGAAAGACAGGCTGATTATTGCAAAGGTATCAAAATTTATTTTGAAGATGCCAGCTTTTTCATTTCTATCTCAATAATGCGACTTTCAGTACGCATAAGATGCTGTTCATATTTTTGGAGTTATTAGTTTTGTGAGAACAACCCAATCCCATGCCTTCACCTGAAGTAAAGAACAGAATAGACGAACTCACCGATCGCCTCAACAGGTTAAATTATTTATACTATCAGGAAAGTACTTCAGAAGTATCTGATTATGAATTTGATCAGATGCTCAAAGAGCTGGAATCCCTGGAAAAAGCACATCCTGAACTTAAGCGCGAAGACTCCCCTACTCAGCGTGTAGGTGGCACCATTACCAAAACCTTTAATACGGTATACCATAAATACCCGATGCTTTCACTCGGCAACACCTACTCAAAAGAGGAGTTGAGTGATTTTGATCAGCGAGTATCCAGGGGTCTGGGGAGTAACGACTATGAATATTTCTGCGAGCTAAAATTTGATGGAGTGGCAATTAGTCTTCTCTATGAAGATGGTATATTAAAACAGGCTGTTACCCGGGGGGACGGAGAAAAAGGAGATGACGTTACCAATAATGTCAAAACCATTCGATCCATCCCATTGAAAATTGCAGCTAAAGATCACCCCCCTGTATTTGAAGTTCGTGGAGAAGTTTTTATGCCTAAAAAGGCTTTCGAGGAGCTAAATAAATCACGTGCAGAAGCTGGGGAGGCATTGTTGGCAAATCCCCGAAATACGACCAGTGGGACACTGAAAATGCAGGATTCCTCCGTAGTGGCAAGCAGAAACCTCGACTGTTTCCTTTACTCCTTACTCGGTGAAAACCTGGAGCCTAAAACCCATTCAGATGCCATTCAATTACTGGAAAAGCTACAATTCAATGTTTCGCAAACATACCGTAAATGCAAAGACATTGAAGAGGTATTTGAATACATCAGTGAATGGGAGCAAAAAAGACATGATCTGCCTGTCGAAACGGATGGTGTAGTCCTCAAGGTCAACAACTCAGATCAACAGAAAGAACTGGGCTTCACTGCTAAGAGTCCACGCTGGGCCATCGCCTATAAATACAAGGCAGAGGGAGCTGTGACCCGACTCAATGGGATCACTTACCAGGTTGGACGTACCGGAGCCATTACCCCGGTAGCAGAATTACAACCCGTGCTGCTTGCTGGCACTACGGTAAAAAGGGCGTCTCTACACAATGCCAATGAAATAGAGCGATTGGATGTCCGCATTGGCGACTATGTGGCTGTGGAAAAAGGTGGTGAGATCATTCCAAAAATCACAGGGGTAATCCTGGAGAAGAGAGCTGACACTAAAAAATTAAAATACATTGATCGTTGTCCGGAATGTGGCACGGAGCTGGAAAGAAAAGAAGGTGAAGCTGTACATTATTGTCCTAATTTTACCGGGTGCCCTCCTCAGGTTAGGGGCAGGATTGAGCATTTTATCTCCCGAAATGCCATGGATATCAACAACCTGGGCCCCAATACCATCAGAGGACTATATAGCAAGGGGCTAATAAAAAACATTGCCGACCTCTATTCGCTCACGTATGAAGACCTCAATGAGCTAAAATTTGAGGAGACAGATCCGGTTACGGGAGATACAAAAGTGCGATCTATCAAAGAGAAAACTGCCAGGAATATCATTGATGCTCTTGAAAAATCTAAAAGCATACCATTTGATAATGTACTCTTTGGATTGGGTATCCGGTATGTGGGCAAGACTGTGGCAGAAAAGCTGGTAGCACATTTCAAAGCTATAGACCAATTACAAAATGCTTCATTTGATGACATCATTGCAGTTCATGAAATAGGCGACAGAATAGCAGAAAGTGTCGTTAACTATTTCAAAGACCCTGAAAACATTCAGATTGTTGAGAAATTGAAGGATGCAGGACTAAACTTTGAGGTAAATAGTGCGGATGCAACGGAGCAAAATGATACTTTAGCAGGTAAATCTTTTGTGATCTCGGGTGTCTTTGAAACAATCGACAGAGAAGATTTAAAAAAGCTTATCAAGAGCCTCGGTGGTAAGGTAAGCAGCAGCGTCTCCGGCAATACCGACTTTCTGGTAGCAGGAGAAAATATGGGACCAGCTAAAAGGGAAAAAGCAGAGAAAAATGGAGTAACCATACTTTCCGAAAAGGAATTTAATGAATTGATCAACCGAAAATGATTAAAAAACTAATCATAGGCTACAGAACTTCCAGAAATGAAAGGAACAGAAAGATAAATTCATGGATTGAGTTTAACCAATCCAGACATATCGGGTTGATCATTCAGGAAGATTTCGAAAATGAAGAAAGCATCAATAAGGTGGTTGATGAGTTGAAAAACGAGGGCAAGAAAGTCTCGAAGATCTACTTTCTGAGGAAACCAAAGGGGCATCAAATGTCACCCTGGTTTAAGGCCTCTCAAATCAACGCTATCGGCCAGATAAAGTCACCTGAGTTGGATCATTTCCTCAAGCAGGATTATGATTTTTTACTCTGTTTTGATGATTCAGGGCACTATCTTCTGGATTATATCAGCTCATTGACCAATGCCCCGGCACGCATTGGGGTGATGAATCCTGAACGCAAACATTTCTATGAGATGATGGTGCAAGTGGATGATAGCAATAAATTTGTGAGTGAGGAGATCCTCAGGTATCTCAAAAAGATATAAAATGTTACAGGAAAAATTGAAAGGTACGGGAGTAGCACTGGTCACTCCATTTAATAAAGACTTTACGATTGATTTTCAGGGCCTTAAAAAGGTATTAGAACATGTTTCTGCGGGCATGGTGGACTACCTGGTAGTCTTGGGAAGTACAGGGGAGGCAGCTACAATAGCGTGGGATGAAAAGTTAAAAATCCTTGAATTTATTATCAGCAACAATGTTAAAAAACTTCCTGTAGTGATGGGTTTGGGTGGCAACAATACGGTTGCCATGGAAAGAGAAGTACAAGCTCTGGCAGACTTTCCGATTGACGCCATTCTAACTTCCAGCCCCCATTATAACAAACCTACTCAAAAAGGAATAATCGCTCATTATCAGCGGTTTGCAGATGCAAGTACGTTTCCGGTGATTTTATATAATGTACCATCACGTACCGGAAGCAATATGACGTCAGACACCACCATTGAGCTTTCTAAGCATAACAACATCATTGGTATCAAAGAAGCCAGCGGAGATCTGAATCAGTGTAGTAAAATTGTTGCGAATGCAGATGATGATTTTATGCTTATCTCAGGAGATGACGGGCTTACATTTCCAATGATCTCTCTTGGAGCACATGGCGTGATTTCAGTGATTGCCAATCTTTTCCCGGCGGAATTTTCTGCAATGGTGAAGGTGGCACTTTCAGGAAATACCCAACAGGCCATGAAACTGAACCAGAAATTAATTCCTTCTTATGAACTGGTAAGTCTGGAAGGTAACCCGGTCTCACTTAAAGTAGGCATGAAAGCCCATGGGATAATAGATGATTATGTGAGGTTGCCCCTGGTAAGTGGCTCAGCAGAACTATTTGAAAAGTTTAAGGAAAATGCATAAAAAAAGGGGCTCAGGCCCCTTTTTTGATATATTAGACTTTAATTATTTGTTCTTAATGTCCTGAACTTCGATTCTGATCTCTTGTGCAAGATTTTTGACGTCCTGCATTCCTTTTCTTACGCGGGTTCCTGCAGCAGAATTTCCTTTATCATAAAATTTCTGGAAGTCTCCTTCTAATGACATTAATAAATCTTTTATTTCATCAAATCTTTTCATATTGATAAATCTTTAAGGTTACTGATAATTATTCGATAGAGCAATTTAACTAAAATGTTCAAAATCCAAGCTAAAACAGCGAAAAAAGCTATGTTTCTAATAAAGTAGCACCTTTTTCACCTTCTTTTAGGTAGACTCCATCATGGAGTTTTTCTTTAATTGTTTCAAATACTTTTAATGTTTCTTTTACATCATCCAAAGTATGTACTGCTGTTGGGATGATTCTCACAATAATTGTTCCTTTTGGTACAACCGGATAAGCCACCGCAGAGCAGAAAATATTGTAGTTTGATCTCAGGTCCTTCATCAGGTTTGCCGCCTCAAAAGGGTCACCACTCAATACTACTGGGGTCACAGGTGATTTGGTGGTACCAATATTTAGTCCCATCTCCTTCAACCCTGTCTGTAAAGCATTGACAATCTTCCAAAGATTATCCTTAAACTCAGGATGCTTCTTGATCAGCTCCAGTCGTTTTATATTACCCAATACAATTGCGAGAGGTAGAGATTTGGCAAAAATCTGTGATCTCAGATTATATTTCAATACATCCAACACTTTTGGATCACTAGCCAGGAATCCGCCAATACTTGCCATTGATTTTGCGAAGGTGGCAAAGTAAATATCAACTTCGTCTGTTACCCCGTAGTGTTCGGCAGTACCCGCACCATTCTTACCCATGGTTCCAAAACCATGAGCATCATCGACCATCAGTCTGAAGTCAAACTTTTTCTTCAACCCGACGATCCCTTTGAGATCACCGGTATTTCCAGACATTCCAAATACACCTTCTGTGATCACTAAGATACCTCCTCCGGTTTCCTTGGTGATCTTTTCGGCGCGCTTAAGCTGCAATTCAAGGTTGCTGATATCATTGTGTGGATAAACGAAACGTTTCCCCATATGAAGCCTTACGCCGTCGATAATACACGCATGGCATTCTGCATCGTATACAATTACATCTTTTCTACCTACCAGCGCATCTATAATAGATAATACACCCTGGTAACCATAGTTGAGAAGCAAACCCGCAGGTTTCCCTACAAATTCTGCCAGCTCATTTTCCAGCTGATGATGATACTTGGTATTTCCAGTCATCATTCGGGCACCCATGGGATACCCTAATCCATATTTCTCTGCGGCCTCTGCATCCGCCTTTCTCACTTCAGGATGATTGGCCAGGCCTAAATAGTTATTTAAGCTCCAGGTAAGGACAGTTTTACCTTTGAATTGCATCCTCGGTGAAATCTCACCCTCAAGCATCGGAAACATATAGTAATTGTCATCTATATGCGAAATGCTACCTAATGGGCCCCTGTTGGCCTGTAATTTTTCAAATAAATCCATAAAAGATTGTTAATAATTCCTTACCAAATCCGCAACGCAAAACTAACACATATTAAAATCTGCACAAACCAAAAATTTCTTAATCAAGCATCAAATGCCCGAACGCCTCATTAAATTAGGGCCTCTAACCATACAAAATATGCCCAAAATCAAAAAGATACTGGTTGCCAACAGAGGCGAAATAGCCCTTAGAATCATGAAAACAGCCAAAGACATGGGTATAACAACCGTGGCAGTTTATAGTGAAGCCGATCGGTTTTCTCCACATGTGAAATATGCAGATGAAAGTATTTGTATTGGCCCCCCACCCTCCTCTCAGTCTTATCTTGATCAGCATAAAGTTATTAAGGCATGTAAAGAAACAAAGGCTGATGCGATACATCCGGGATACGGTTTTCTATCCGAAAATGCCGGTTTTGCTGAACTGGTAGAAAAGTCAGGCCTCATATTTATCGGTCCTTCGTCCAGGTCCATTGAGATCATGGGTGATAAACTGACGGCCAAACAAGCAGTCAAAAAATACAATGTTCCCCTGGTTCCCGGAATGGATGAAGCCATCAAGGATGTGAAAGTCGCCAGGGAAGTGGCAAAAACTGTTGGTTACCCGATCCTGATCAAGGCCCGCGCAGGGGGTGGTGGCAAAGGCATGCGGATTGTGTGGAAGGAAAAAGACCTGGAAGAGGAAATGAAACGTGCCATGAGCGAAGCCAAAAATGCATTTAGCAACGATGCCGTATTCATCGAAAAGTTTATCACCTCTCCCAAACACATCGAAGTACAGATCCTGGGCGACCAAAAAGGGAATATCATCCATCTTTTTGAGCGGGAATGCACCATTCAAAGAAGGCATCAGAAAGTAATCGAAGAGGCACCATCGGTTTCGGTGGATGAAAAAAAGCGTGAAGAAATCGGACAAGCTGCCATCAACGTGGCCAAATCTTGTGGATACTATGGCGCCGGGACGGTGGAGTTTGTCATGGATGACAAAAAGAACTTTTACTTCCTGGAAATGAACACCCGCTTGCAGGTAGAACATCCTGTCACGGAAATGATTACCGGGCTCGACCTGGTCAGGGAACAAATCCACATCGCTGAAGGTAAAAACCTGTCCGTAAAACAGGAAGAACTCAGCATCAATGGTCATAGCCTGGAAATCAGGGTATACGCAGAGGATCCTGAAAACAACTTTTTGCCTGATGTGGGAGAGCTGAAAGTATATGAGACCCCTGCGGGACCTGGCATTCGTGTTGATGATGGTTTTGAGGAAGGGATGGAGATACCCATTCACTACGACCCGATGATTTCAAAACTGATCACGCACGGCAAGGATCGTAATGAAGCCATCAACCGCATGCTAAGAGCCATCAAAGACTATAAAATAGTTGGTGTAAAAAATTCCCTTGATTTGGCCGCGTTTGTGATTCAACACCTTGTATTTGTTGACGGTTCTTTTACCACAAAGTTTATAGAAGAACATTTCAAGCCTGAAGATCTGCAAAAAACCATCCCTAAGGAAATTCTGGAGATTGCTGCATTAATGGGCGGAAAGGTCTATTTAGAGCATAACCACAAACCGGTTCAAACACCTGGTATTACCAGCAAATGGAAATTCAGGAGGGTGTATCGATGAACAAAATAATCCTGGCCTCCAACAGCCCAAGACGAAGACAACTACTCGCGGAAGCTGGTTATCAATTTGAAGCAATTAATACGGATTTTGATGAGACTTTTTCTGAGGACCTGTCGCCAGCTGAGGTAGCAGAACATTTGGCAGCAGAAAAGAACAACTTTTACAGGCATCAATTTGCGGATGAGATCCTGATCACCTCCGATACCATTGTCGTTAAAGATGATCATATCCTGGGAAAACCAGCTGATTATGAGGATGCAGTAAATATGCTAGAGAAACTTTCAGGTGTATCACACCTGGTGATTTCCGGAGTATGTATTTCTGACCGGGATCGAAAATTCACCTTTCACGATACCACACAGGTCTTTTTTGACCCCTTGTCAAACCAGGAAATCAAGTATTACATTGATACCTGCAAGCCTTATGACAAAGCAGGAGCATATGGTATTCAGGACTGGATTGGTTTGACAAAAATCCGTAAAATCGAAGGGTCTTACTTCAATGTGATGGGACTTCCCATTCACCCACTATATCATTTGCTAAAAGAGGAATTTGGTGTTACTCCTTATTAGTTGAGGCGCCATTGCCATTGCCTTCATTCTTGTTGGTGACTTCCACGTTATCGCTGTCGTTCAATCGTTTGGAAACTGCCAGGAATGGGCCCTTGACGATTTCATCATCTTCTTCAAGCCCCCTGAGAACTTCTATGCGCTGGAAATCAGAAATACCAGTTTCCACGATGGTCTTTACCGCTTTACCATCTACAATTTTGAAAACCACCTCATCAACCTCTTGGTTGGCCAGGCTTGTGTTTTCAGCTTGCTCCCCGTTGCTGATGCTGTCAGCTTCCGACTTTCTGGTAGTCACCGATGCCAGAGGTACTGATAAAACATTGTTCTTTGTCTCAGTCATGATTTCGACGCTGGCTGTCATTCCTGGTCGGAATGGATATCTCGTACCCTCGTTTACGAGATCCTGATAGGAGCTATTAAGGATTTTAATACGCACTTCAAATTCTGTCACCGCATCAGCGGAGGCCTTTTCATTGGCTGTATTGGCGATTTGGGTAACTACCCCCTTAAACTTCTTCTCCTTGTAAGAGTACGAATCCACATCGATGATTGAAGTATCGCCTACTGATATGCGTATGATGTCATTTTCATTCACATTCACCCTTACTTCCATATTATTGAGATCTGCGATCCTGAGCATCTCTGTACCCTGCATCTGGGAGGTTCCTACGACAGTCTCGCCAAGCTCAACCGCAAGTTTGGAGACGATACCATTCATTGGAGCAATAATTTCAGTGAGCCTAAGATTTTCCTGTGCATCTTCGACCGTAGCCTGAGAACTTTCAACAATATACTGACTGGCTACAACCTGCTGTCTGGCAGACTCCAGATCCTGTTTGGCTACGTTATAGTTTGCATCTGCCAACTCAAAGTCTGACGTTGAAATCACCTTTTCATCAAAAAGCTGTTTCTGCCTTTCATAATCCAATTCCTGTCGCTTAAAATTAGCTTTTGCCCGCTCCAGCGCCGCCTTAGCACTTTCATAATTGGCTTTCTGCTGATTTAAGGTGGCCCTTGAACGCTCATAAGCAGAAATGAAGTTATCCGGACGTATTTTGAGGAGGAAATCCCCCTTGGCTACACTGTCACCCTCTTCTACCCGCAACTCAATAATTTCACCTGAAACTTCCGGGCTGATCTTTACCTCAATGACCGGTTGGACTGCTCCTGATGCACTGACCTTTTCTATGATCCGGGCACGCTTAACTACGTCAGACTCTACCTCAATGGCTTGTTTTTGCCCTACCCATCCCTGTGATCTGCCAATCAGTGCGACAATCACCAGCACAACTACAACACCAATAAGGATATAAAGTAATTTGTTATTAGAATTCTTCTTTTTTGCCATGCTTAAAGGTCAAGGGGTTTGCCCTGATAAAAATCAACCAGTTTTTTCTTAAAGACAAAGTCGAACTTCGCTCTTATCAGATCAGATTTTGCCTGATACAGGTTATTTGATGCTAACTGATAGTCAGTAAAGTTTGCTGCCCCTAAGTTATATTGATTTTCAACAGAACGGAAAGTTTCTTCCAGCGCTTCCACCCTTCTTTCCGATGCGGCATATGTTTTAGATGCAGCTAGTGCATTATTATAAGCACTTTCGATAGTTTGCCTCAAGGTATTTCTTTGCTCAATGGCATTTAACTCAGCCTGCTGAAGAGAAATCTTAGATCGCTGTATATCGGAGCTAACACTCAACCGATTGAAAATCGGAATCTGAATACCTAAAGAAAGGTATTTACTCAGGTTATTTTCAAATTGTGAAGCTACATCCGTCTCTGTGCCCAAAGAGAAAGCATCTGAATAATTCGTTCTAAAACCTGCTCCGGCTGTAATGGATGGAGATATGCCGGATTGCGCGACCCTAACGCCCAATAATGCACTTTCCTTTTTCAGGTCAGCACTTCTTATTTCTGGCTGGTTCTCCAATGCCAGCGCATAAACCTGTTCTACAGAAATGCTCAGGTCTGCCTCTTCCATAGTTATATCAAGATCTGGCATCACCACATTGACCTTTTGAGAAGCAGGGATCAGCATACTTTGCTTTAATGTGAGTTTGGCGAGATCCAGGTTGTTCTGTGCGTTAACCAGATTGACTTCATCACTGGCTACCTGGGAAACAAGTTCCAATTCATTGGTCCTGGGTAATGCGCCGGAAGCAACAAGCTTTTTTGTACGATCCAGTTGGTTTTTGCTGGATTCTAACTGGTATTTGGCATTTTCCAATAACTCACTGTTGAATAACACCGTCAGGTAGTTATTGATAATGTTTAGCGTAATATCGTTTGTAGCTTTATCCACATCAAATTCTGATGCTTCCAGCGAGGTTTCAGCTCGATTGATGGTGTTGTGAATATTGAATCCATTAAATAGCACAACTCCGGCATTACCACCGAAATTCAAAGTATTAATTTCTCTAGTAATAAAATCGTTGGTTGTTGGATCAATAGATCGCCCGAAATTCAGACCATAGCCCCCACTAATATTTGCATTGGGCAGTCTTTGGGCTCTTGATTGATTATAATCTATCCTGGCCCCTTCTCTTTGCAGCTGACTTCTCCTTAAGGTAAGGTTATTCTCCAGGGCGATATCAATGCATTCCCGGATATCGAGTGTAGTTCCCTCTTCCTGCGCTTTTATTGAAGAAAACAGAAAAAGGAAAATAACGGTTAATGTAAGTTTAAAGTCCATGGGTTTTGAGTTTTCTTAATGATAGGTTGACATTATCTACTCAATAAACGGTCATCACTAAAATGTGGTGAATTATTGGTATAAAACCTGATATTCTTATTTAAACGGCAACTTCAGCTTTTATATGGGGATGAGGATCATAATTGACCAGCTCAAAATCTACATACTTGAAATCAAATATATTCTTAATTTCCGGATTAATCTTCATTTGCGGCAAGGGCCGAGGATCACGTGAAAGTTGCAGAGCTGCCTGCTCCATATGGTTTGAATATAAATGCGCATCTCCAAATGTATGAACAAAATCGCCTGCCTCCAGATCACAGACCTGCGCTATCATCATGGTAAATAAGGCATAAGAAGCAATATTGAAGGGAACACCCAGGAACACATCCGCACTTCTTTGGTAAAGCTGGCAGGAAAGTTTGCCATCGGCAACATAAAACTGAAACAGTGTATGGCAGGGAGGCAAAGCCATGTTTTCAATCTCCCCTACGTTCCAGGCACTGATGATGATTCGTCTGGAATCAGGGTTATTTTTTATTGTATTGATAACCTGCGATAGCTGATCCACTGTAGAACCATCGCTTTTTGGCCAGCTTCGCCACTGAACA
This sequence comes from Cyclobacteriaceae bacterium, assembly GCA_965228595.1. Lineage (GTDB taxonomy): Bacteria > Bacteroidota > Bacteroidia > Cytophagales > Cyclobacteriaceae > UBA7330. The sequence goes on from OZ245828.1 coordinate 5,849,942, forward strand.
CCGTAAATGGGGCCTAAATCACCATTCTCATCTGCCCATTCATCCCAAATCCTAACCCCATTTTCTTTTAGGTATTTAATATTTGAATCTCCTTTGATAAACCACAATAATTCATGAATAATTGATCTTAAGTGCAACTTCTTGGTGGTTACCAGGGGGAATCCTTTCGACAGATCAAAGCGCAACTGGTGGCCAAAAATACTCTTAGTTCCCGTACCGGTCCGATCACTTTTCTCTGTTCCGTGATCAATGATGTGCCGCATTAAGTCAAGGTATTGTTGCATAGGGGAAAGATTTGAATGCTAAATTAAAGTGATCTGAAGCCGTATCAAATATTGAATTAAGTTTTCTATGATATTTGAAACAAGTCTTCTGAAAGATAGTTCTAAGATGGACATGAAAATTGGAAATCCACTACCCGACATCACACTGAAAAACCAGGACAATGAACTGGTCAAACTGCATGACTTCATCGGGAAAAACCCACTGGTGATTTATTTCTATCCTAAAGATGAAACTCCCGGATGCATCAAAGAGGCTTGCACTTTTAGAGATCAGTTTGAGGACTTTGCGGAAATTGGTGCACAGGTTTTTGGGGTAAGTAGTGATTCAGTATCATCCCACAAACGATTTGCTGCTAAATACCGATTGAATTTCCAGCTACTCAGCGATCCGGACAAAAAAGCCGAGAAAGCCTTTGAAGTACCCCGCAGGCTACTTGGATTATTACCCGGCAGGGTCACCTTCGTCTTTGACAAAAAAGGACAATTGATCCATGAATTTAATTCTTCATTATATCCTTCCAAACACATTCGGGAAGCCATTGAAGCACTAAAAAAAGTTTCCTAGAATTTTCCGAATTTCAGTGTCACGTAATAGTTTGGTTTATCAAAAGCATTGTCATTGGTGCGCACCATGTTAAAATCCTGGGTAAACCGTTTACTCACACCAAAACACATCCTGAAATTCCGACTTACATTCAACTCGATGTTGGCGCCTGGCTCGATATACCAGAAGGTATCATCATCAATCAATTGATTTCTTTGGTAAAACAGGGAGTCATCAGGTGAAAAAGGAGGATTGGTAAAATCATTTTCCCAATGCTCCGTGTACCCCAACCAACCTGCACCAGCAGATACTGGGAAAGTAACATGTATTACCTGATTTGAAAAGAAAATCAACTCGAGAAACATCCCTCCGTAGCCCCCAACAAGCACGACATCTCTATTGTCATCAATGTCCTCATATCTGGAGGTTGGAATCACACCATGCCCTTCAAACCCAATGCCCAATGTTCGGTTGACAATCCATCCCCCTCTGAAACCGGCCATCACGAGAGATTCGTCGCGGAAATCACTATATCGGAAAGACACTGCGCCAAATCCACCACTGTGATTCATGGATCCAGCCAGTGTTTTTATATCACTTTTTCTCCGATTACTCCCGTAATGCCTGTCGCCATCTGCGTAGTCACCGGATTCGTAATAAATAATCCGGGGTTCTCTGCTCACTTCAATTTCTTCCTGCAGTTCCGACTGTGAGATCACTTCATCTTCTTCCGGGTCCTCTTCCTCTTCTTCAAACCTAAACTTTTCCTTTGGTGCATTTATCTGATACTTTTCCCTCGGTTCATCGATCACCACACCATCCGGGCCTGTAATAATGATCCCATCTGATTTTTTCTGGATCCGGGGCTCTTTATCTGTTTCCAAAACAGTCTCAGCTTCCACCTGCTCTTTTGTTTGGGTAGTATCCTGTTCCTGGGCATTCAAACACATGGTAGAAAAGGATAGTGCGAGGGTTAAAAAAAGGTATTTGATCTTCATTTTTCAATATTCATTTGCCTCTAAAGACAGCCGATGTTCATAAAGGTTTCTCCGCCCACGACAATTTATTTTTCTGTACTTGGCAGGGCATCCTGTTTCCGATAAATTTGAGCCCTCAAAAAAATAAACAATTGATGGGTGAATATAATCACAGACAGATCGAACCTAAATGGCAGGAAACGTGGGATAAAGAGAAAACCTATGAAGTAAGGATCAATCCTGACAAACCCAAGTTTTATGCCCTGGATATGTTTCCCTACCCTTCCGGTGCAGGGTTGCACGTTGGTCATCCCCTTGGTTATATCGCTACAGACATCATCAGCAGATACAAAAGACTCAAAGGCTACAATGTATTACATCCTATGGGATTTGATGCGTTTGGTCTTCCTGCTGAGCAATATGCCATTCAAACGGGCCAACACCCGGCAATTACCACGGAAACGAACATCAACCGGTACAAAGAGCAGCTTCGCAACCTGGGATTTAGCTATGACTGGTCAAGAGAAGTCAGAACATCCGACCCATCATATTACAAATGGACTCAGTGGATCTTTAAACAACTTTTCAACAGCTGGTATAACAAAGACACTGACAAAGCCGAAAAAATAGATACGTTGATTGCCAGGTTTGAGCAATCGGGAAATGATCATGTGCATGCGGCCTGTGACGAAGACACCCCCGCTTTTACTGCTGACGACTGGAAAAGCTGGTCACATCACGATCAGCAACAAATGCTGCTTAAATACCGATTGACTTTCATCTCTGAGGCTGTGGTCAACTGGTGTCCTGCACTGGGCACCGTACTGTCCAATGACGAAGTAAAAGATGGCTTCTCAGAGCGCGGTGGACATCCGGTCATCAAAAAGAAAATGCCGCAGTGGAGCATGCGGATCACGGCATATGCCGAACGTCTGCTCAGCGGACTGGACAAAATTGACTGGCCGGAGCCGATCAAGGACATGCAGCGCAACTGGATTGGTAAATCCATCGGCGCTGAAGTGGACTTCCAGGTAGAAAACTCCGATAAAAAGATCCGGGTATTCACCACCCGACTTGATACGATCTATGGAGTGACCTTTATGGTTTTGGCTCCGGAAAGTGAGATCGTCCCTGAGCTTACCACACCGGAGCAAAAGGCTGAAATAGAAGCCTACGTAGAAGTAGCGAAAAACAGATCCGAACGCGATCGGATGAGTGATGTAAAAACCATCTCTGGGGTGTTCACGGGCAGCTATGTCATCAATCCTTTCAACCAGGAAAAAGTACCTATCTGGATTGCTGATTATGTGTTGGCGGGATATGGAACGGGCGCGGTAATGGCCGTGCCAAGTGGTGACCAAAGAGATTTTGATTTTGCCAAACATTTTGGATTGGAAGCACCCCTGATTCTGGATGCTCAAAAAGTAACGGATACAGAAGCTGACCCTACCAAGGAAGGCAAATACATCAATTCGGGAATGCTCAATGGCCTCACCTTTGAAGAAGCCACTAAAAAGGCCATTGAATTCATTGAATCCAAAGGGATAGGTACCCGAAAGATCAATTACCGGATACGCGATGCCATCTTCGGCAGGCAGCGCTACTGGGGAGAACCTATTCCGGTCTATTTCAAAGATGGCATCCCCTACCTGCTGGATGATGATCAGCTTCCTTTGGAATTACCTGAAGTAGATAAGTTTTTACCCACGGAGGATGGTGAACCGCCGCTGGGTCGCGCTAAAGGATGGGCAACCATAGATGGTGACCCATACGAATTAACAACCATGCCTGGTTGGGCGGGATCTTCCTGGTATTTCTTCAGATACATGGACCCTTCCAATGACCAGGCTTTTGCTGGTCCTGAGGCGTTGAAATACTGGAAAGAGGTGGATTTCTACATGGGTGGCAGCGAGCATGCTACCGGGCACCTGTTATATTCCCGTTTCTGGACCAAGTTTTTGTATGACATGGGGCATATCTCTGTGGATGAGTATGCCAAGAAGCTGGTAAATCAGGGGATGATTCAGGGTAGGTCCAATTTGGTATATAGAAAAAGCAGCGAGAACACCTATGTCTCAAAAGGATTGAAGAATAAATATGATACCTATCCTATCCATGTAGATGTCAATATTGTGAAGGATGACGTGTTGGATATTGAGGCATTCAAAAAATTCAAACCGGATGCTGCAGATGCCCATTTTGAATTGGAGGATGGTAAATTGATCTGTGAGGCAGAAGTCGAAAAGATGTCCAAATCCAAATACAATGTGGTCAACCCCGATGACCTGGTTGAGCAATATGGTGCGGATACGCTGCGGATGTATGAAATGTTCCTGGGACCTATAGAAGCCAGTAAGCCATGGAATACCAACGGCATCGAAGGAGTTTACAAATTCCTGAGAAGATCCTGGGGGCTTTTCCACGATGATAAAGGAAATTTCAATGTGAGTGAAGATAAAGCCACGCCAGCCGAGCTAAAAGTGCTTCATGGAACGATCAAGAAGATCGAGGAAGATGTGGATAGACTATCCTTGAATACCTCCGTGAGTAACTTCATGATTGCTACCAATGAGCTGGCTTCATTGAAATGCAATAAACGATCAATACTGGAACCATTCACCATCCTGCTGGCTTCCTATGCGCCGCACATTTCCGAAGAGCTATGGAGTCTCCTGGGACATACAACCACCGTCTTCGACGCTTCGCTCCCATCGTTTGATGCAAAATTCCTTAAAGAGGACAGCAAAGAATACCCGATCATGATTAATGGTAAGATGCGTACCAAGATCTCTTTTGCGACGGATGCCTCTCAGGATGAAGTTCATCAAACGGTCACTGAAAACGAGGTGGTGCAGAAGTGGCTGGAAGGTAAAGCGCCTAAGAAGGTCATCTTCGTGCCAAATAAGATTGTGAATGTGGTGGTGTAAGTAGACCACAAAAGTTTCTTGCTCAGATAGACTACAAAAGTCTAAAAGCTTTAGAAGTCTTAAATCTGATGTTTAGAGCAAGAAACTTTTGTAGCCTTCCGGTCCACTAGTGCGTATGATCCGAACCTGGTCCATGGCTATGGCCATGGCCGCTTCCACTTTCTTTGTAGTGTTTTGCCAGTAGGTCTTCTCCAAAATCATTGGTCAGGTCTCTCCAGACAAAGTGGATGTGGTTGGCATCATTCTGAGTGTTGTCGTATTCTACCAGGATGGATGGGCCATGAACGCGATAGTAGTGGCGCTTACCCACTTCCAGGCTTCCTGCCCAGGCAAAATACAAGGCATCCATCCCACCGGCTTCCTGCAGTACCTGCATCTGCGCTTTTGCGATATCAGGTGTTACATTTGAGAAGACGAGCTCAAGGATCTGTTGTACCAAAGTCTGCTGAGCAGCATTCATATCTGTATATTTCAATCCGCTGAATTTTTCCAGACTGGCTTTTCTATCAGCTCCCGTCACCACATCATCAGGAGCATCTTCCATGATGATAGCAACTTTTTGCTGATCAGGACTAAGCAATTTCACAAGGCCTCTGCCCAAATCTTCTTCATCTTTCAATACCCTCAATCCTTTCTTATCTCCGGAGGGCACATTTGCAGGGTTTGCTCCCCAGAAAGCCGGGGTGACAGTAACCTCACCGGTAACAGAAGTGAAATTGATGGACAGATGGTGTCCTTCCAATCGCCATCCCCATGGTTTCGTATCTGTAGGCTGACCAAATATGGAGAAATAATATTTTTCCGGGTGGCGACGATCATTCTCCGGAGGCAAATTCTCCAGCGCTTTGAGAATGATCTCCAGCTGCATGATGCTTTTGGCCTTTTCCACCCCCTTGTCACTCAGAAAAGTGTTGAGTAGAGCAAAGGCCTTTATTTTTTGCTCTTGATTCATATTCCTCAGATCAAGACCTTCTCTTTCACGAGGGATGAAATGCCAGTTGTATCGCTCCTCATCCTTGAAATCAAAAATGGCCTTTGACTTCTGATTGCCGTCAAGAGAGTTGATGAAGTCATTTGCAGCCTGTACACGAGTTGAGGCTTTCTCTGTTTGCTCAGCGACTGGCTGTTCTTTGGATTCAAATGCGTATATGAAATACGCAGACAATGCAGCCACACCGACTACAGTCAATAGAATAGTTTTTTTCATTTTTGGTCTGTTTGAGTCGTAATTTATTAAAATCCGGATGGTATCCAGTCAATAAAATCATTATTTCAGCCTGTAAATCACTAGAAACCCAGGTTGTCGTCCTGACCTTCGATCACTGGCTCATTCGTCGGAGGCGGTGGTGGTGCCTCCTGTACAGGTTCTTGTTCTTGTGGCTCAGTGGTCTCAACCGGTTGCTCCTGATTGTCTGTTGGCTGCCCAGTTTCCTGATCTGTGCCCTGGAGATTGGACGGATCAACAGGCTCCACATCGGTCACAACACTGTCTGATGCCAGGGGTTCTATCTCTGGCTTCGGAGGTGGTTTTTGGTAGATCAGCTGTCTACCGTACCATTTATTGTAGTAGACCTGCTCCACATTGAAGTTGTCATCCGGATCATATCTGTAGAGAAATCTTGGTCCTTTCTCTTCTTCTGCATCCGCCTTTGCCAGGACGTCAGAAGTAGGTGCTCCGGTAGAGTCCACCATAGCAACACCAGTGGTATCCGAAAGTCCTAAAGTGGAATCAGAACTGATATCTGCTAACATCTCCTCATCAGCCAGCGGTTCTATCTCCTTCTCATCAGGCTCAGGAGTCAGGATATTCTCCATTGGTGCCGTCTTAAGGTGATAGTTCTTCAACCAGTAAGGTTCGTATTTGATAATCCCGTATTTGGTCTTTTTGACCTCACGGGGAGGAACAATGATATCCTCCACATAGGCAAAATAGTCAACTCCGGACTTTTGTGTGGTAGGCTCTACATCAACTGTATCACTCAATGCGGCCATTCCGATGCTGATTCCTGCTATGCTATCCTGTTGGGCAGTTCGCTGCTCCAATATCTTCATTCTATCTACCTCATCCAGTTTCCATATGTATGAAAAATAGGCAATACGAACAGAATCATCCAGAATATATGTACTTTGGAAGGCAGGGCAGATCACCCTATCTCTACATGAAAAGAGGAGTAGGATTAAACACAATATTCCTGTTAAGTGCCTCATAAGTTCGTGGCAGCGTCCTGTTTGACAGCCCTAAAATAGGACTATTTTAACTATCCTGAAAGCTACAACGCTCAAATCTGAATAAAGTATATGGTTATTTAAATAAGGAGAGACTGGAAGAAAATGCCATTTTAGCCCACATTTCATACATTTTTCCCGATGGATGGAGCCCATCATTGGCTATCAGCGATCCATCAGAGGCTGCTTTTCTTGACATGTCTGTGATATCCAGATAAATAACTTCATATTTTCCACAGATCTCTTCTGCGATATTGTTGTATTGATCTATTTCTGAAGCGATTTGCTCAGGATTTTTGTTTTGTGCAAAGGGGGTGACCCCGTAATCAGGAATAGATAGCACAAAAACACGATTTTTATCACCTTCTGCCAAACGGATTGCGTGATTCAATAGTTGATCAAATTCTTTCCTGTATTGTTTTTTCCGATACCCCCTATATTGATTGTTGACGCCTATGAGTAACGAAACCATGTCATATTCCCTCATCAAGCCGGCTGCTGACACCGCATCCATCAATTCATCCGTTGTCCATCCTGTTTTGGCTATGATTGTTACTTCGATGGTGCCATCCAGCTCTTCTTCCAACATCCTGGCCAGCAGATTAGGCCATCGCTCATGCTCTTCAACACTTTCCCCGATGGTATAGCTATCTCCAAGTGCCAAATATTTGATCTTATCCGATTCGGGTTGTTCTGACACGTATGATTGATTAGAGAGCAAGGCAAGTAATATATATAGCGCTATCAAATCTTTTTAAGTTCTTCCTGCAATTTTTTGGGGAGCCCTTTTACAACCAGATTGTACGAATCATCAATCCACTGCTTAAACAATTCATCACCAACCATTCCTCTGGTATTCACCGTGTTCCAATGTTTTTTATTCATGTGATATCCTGGGTTTACGTCGGGGTATTGTTCCCTAAGCTGAACAGCAACCTCCGGGTCACATTTTAAGTTGATGCTTTCAAATTGCTCGATATCAGCCAAAGCAAACATTTTACCTGCCACTTTAAATACTAGCGTATCAGGTCCAAAGGGTACCTCTTCAGTCACCATGGGTTTTGATAGGCAGTATTCTCTGAATGATTCGATGTCCATTGAAGTGTATAGTGATTCAGATAGGAATTTAAGCTCTCGAAATCAATCTGACAACAATCACAACCAATGCTATTAAAAACATCACAATGGCGATCTTATTGATGCCATGCATCATCTTCAGGTTCAGATCGGGTTTACGATTGGGATCTTTCTTTCTGAAGTAATAAAACAGGACTTCCTTGAAATTGAAGAAATATCCCACATCATTTTTCTCGTTGTCTTCTTTTTTCTCAGTGCTCATAGTGTTGCTACTTCTTCTTGCTTTGGTTCAATCCATTTTCCGTCTTCTTTGATGAGGTTGATCAACTCATCCAGGGCTTCCTTAGAAGGAACTCCCCGCTTTACCACCTCTTTACCCTTATACAGGGTAATCTTACCCTTTCCTGATCCGACATAACCATAATCGGCATCCGCCATCTCGCCGGGACCATTTACAATACAGCCCATGATTCCGATCTTCACTCCTTTCAGGTGGTCGGTTCGCTTTCTAATCATCGCTGTGGTCTCCTGAAGATCAAACAAGGTTCGTCCACAGGAAGGACATGAAATGTATTCTGTCTTGGTGATCCTGGTACGGGCAGCCTGCAGGATCCCAAAAGCCAATTGATTGTAAGCTTTGGCGGCCTTTAACTGAGCATCTTTTGAACCGACGCCAGACCCGGTTATCATAACTCCATCACCAAAGCCATCGATCAGCAACCCGCCTACATCAGTTGCGGCATAAACCGTAAGCTTATCTCCTTCCAGCTCACCGTAGTCACGCTGAATAATAAATGGGATCTGACATTCCTGATTCATCAGCGTAAGCATCACCTTACGAAATTCAGCAAAAGCCCCAGGAGAGGAAGTTTTGCCAATCAATACGACGTGATCAATTGATTTGAGCTGATCGATCAATTTGTCATTTATCTCCCTAATATCAACCAAAAGGAAATTTAACTTCGGATGTAAATCTGCACCCTGCACAAACTCAATAGCGCTGATTAATGGATATTGAGTGGCTTTCTGTTCATTTTCCTTCCAAACCGCATAATCAACAATCTCCCGAAGCCCATTGGGAAGCATAAAAGGAATAGGGTTCGATCCGGAATATACATAATCAACCCCTGTATCATTCATGGCCCACTTATCCAGCTCCGGCAGATAGAAATGCCCAATGGCATTCAGGTCTTTTGTGGAGATCTCATCAAATTTTGATAGGTCTGCAATCACGCGTGGCACGTTATCACTACCAATGTTTACCACCTCTCGTGTCACCCTTTTCTGGTATTCGAAAGGCTGGTATTTACTGTAATCAATCTGGACATGCTCTGAAGATGTTTCTCTTCCCACTACCTTATCCACGAGCAGCTTTGCCACAGGTGCTTCATATTCCGGTTCTTCGGTCAGGGAAACCCTTACTGTATCTCCCAATCCATCCTCTAGCAGTGTCCCGATCCCTACTGCAGATTTGATCCGACCATCTTCGGCCTCGCCTGCTTCGGTGACACCCAGGTGAAGCGGATAGGGCTGCAATTTTTCCTCATCCAGCTTCTGCACAAGCAAGCGATAGGCTTGCACCATCACCTGAGGGTTGCTGGATTTCATGGAAACTACAATATCATAATAATTCAGATCCTCACAGATACGAATAAATTCCAGTGCCGATTCCACCATACCCAATGGTGTATCACCATACCGGCTCATGATCCTGTCTGACAGGGATCCATGGTTTGTCCCAATACGCATGGCTGTTCCGTATTCCTTGCAGATTTCTACCAGGGGAATAAACTTCTCCCTGATCCGCTCCAGCTCCAGCTGATAGGTTTCATCCGTATATTCAATTTCTTCAAATCGCTTTTTATCAGCATAATTACCGGGATTGACTCTCACTTTCTCTACGATCCGGGCAGCTAGTTCAGCAGCATTTGGGGTAAAGTGAATATCCGCTACCAATGGGGTATTGTAGCCCCTGGCACGCAATTCCTTTTTGATGTTTCTGAGATTCTCAGCTTCTTTGATACTTGGTGCTGTTATCCTGACATATTCACACCCTGCTTCTATCATCCTGATAGATTGCTCCACGGAGCCTTTGGTGTCCATTGTATCAATGGTAGTCATCGATTGCACCCGAATGGGATATGATCCACCAAGTGGTATCTCTCCAATGTTGACGACACGGGTTTCCCTTCTGTTGTAAGCATTGAGATTCTTGGTAAATCTGATTGATTCCGGAAGGCTCAGAACTGACATATTTGCGATTTTATACAAAGGTAAACACTATTCAATCAGAAAGGTTGCGCAGAATTTTACAAGTCACCGAGTTGAGGTCTGATAAGCAGATCCTCTACCACAGATCGTGAACTCAGCTGGTAGGTAGAGAAAATCATTTCCGCCACATCTTCAGCTTTCATAAATCGCTCCTCAGGAATTTCCACCCCCTCCCAGCTGGCTGTGAAGGTGGCACCAGGCAAAACAGAAGTTACTCTTATTCCCACCTCTTTCAACTCCTCCCGCAGGACCTTTGACATACCATACAGAGCAAACTTGCTAATACAGTACGAACCGCCGTTTTTGTAAGCCGTAATGCTTGCTGTTGAGCACATGTTAAAGATATGCGGTTTCCCTGCCTGTTTCATAAAAGGCACAATACCGCGTGTAATGGTATAAGCACTCAGTAAATTGGTATTGAGCATTTCCTCCAGCGCTCCTTCTGACTCCTGCAGAATCTCTCCCGGTATAAACCTCCCCGTATTATTTACCAGCATTTCAACAGGCTTACCAATCAGTCTGATAAACTCAACAAACGACTGACATTCTTCTTTTTGTGAAAGATCCGCTGTATTGACATACACTTTACCATCGTATTTTTCTTCGAATGAGGCCTTAAGATCATCGAGATCTTCCTCACTTCGGGAACAAGTTGCCACTGAATATCCCTGGGATGCAAATAACTCTAATATGGCAAGTCCTATGCCCTTGGTACCACCTGTAACGACAATTAATTTGTCAACATTTTCCATATTTACTTTTTTTGCTCTGGCCAAATCATGGAGTTTGACTTCTTCTTGTTAATTTGGCAAAACTAACACTTCCAGGAGAAGATCTAGTTCATGCAAAATTTCGGAAAGTTTCTCATTTTTATTGGTCAACTGTTCGTTCGCCGTGAGACATTCGTTACTTATGTTCGCCTCACACTAAACGAATGTATCAATGTAGGTTATAATTCATTGTTTATCGTGTCGATTGTCTCACTATTTATGGGAGCTGTGACTACGATTCAGACTGCATTTAACCTGGTAAGCCCGCTGATTCCTGCACCTGTCATTTCTCTGGTTGTTCGGGATATGACCATCCTTGAATTGGCTCCTACAATTATTGCCATCATTTATGCCGGTAAAGTAGGATCTAATATTGCTGGAGAACTAGGTACCATGCGGATCACCGAACAAATCGATGCGCTGGAGGTGATGGGTATTAATGCCGCTTCATACCTGGTTTTGCCAAAAATTATTGCATCTGTTTTGATGTACCCCATGCTGGTGGTTCTCTCAGGGTTTTTAACGATTTGGGGTGGTTATGTTACCAGCCTGCTCACTGGGGTAATGACAGGAACAGATTATATTATAGGAATTAGAATGGAGTTTATTCCATTCAATGTAGCTTTTGCGCTGATCAAAGCGGTGGTATTTGCCTTCCTTATCGCTTCTATCTCAGCTTTTAAGGGATTCTATACCTCAGGAGGTGCATTAGAAGTAGGGCAATCTTCTACAGCCGCTGTTGTGAGTAGCTGTATTGCTGTATTATTAGCGGATTATTTACTGGCTCAACTCTTACTGGGATGATAGAAATAAGCAGAATCGGCAAATCATTTAGCGGCAAAGAAATACTGACAGATATCTCTGCCACCTTCGAGAAAGGCAAAACAAACCTTATCATTGGTTCCAGTGGAACTGGGAAAAGTGTATTGCTAAAGTGCATTGTTGGCCTCCTAAAACCCGATACCGGTGATGTGCTTTACGATGGAAGAAACTTTACCGACTCGGACAAGGAAATCCAAACTGATATCCGAAGAGAAATGGGTATGCTTTTCCAGGGTAGTGCTTTATTTGACAGTATGACGGTGGAACAAAATGTCATGTTTCCGTTAAACATCCTGACAAAAATGAAGACGGATGAAAGGCTGGACAGGGTTAATTTTTGTCTGGAAAGAGTTGGTCTCGAAAATGTAAATAAGCTTATGCCCTCTGAGATCAGTGGTGGTATGAAAAAAAGAGTGGGGATCGCCCGATCCATCGTCAATAAGCCCAATTATCTGTTCTGTGATGAACCGAACTCTGGACTGGACCCCCAGACCAGTATCCTCATAGATGATCTGATCAAAGAAATCACAGTTGAGAATGACATAACTACGGTTGTAGTGACCCATGACATGAACTCTGTCATGGAGATCGGCGACAAAGTGATGTTTATGTACAAAGGCAAAAAGCTCTGGGAAGGCAGCAACCAAAATATCACTGACTCAGATGTGAAAGAGCTGAATGACTTCGTATTTGCCAACCGCATGATGCAACAGATCAAATAGACTTCCACTGCCTCACATGCTACAATTGCCCAAGAATGTATGGTTATTGACGGTTGCACAGGCATTGATCTTGTCAGTCAATTCTTCCGTGGTATTTATTGGTGGACTAATTGGTAAGAACCTTGCCCCCAACCCCAATCTGAGTACATTACCAGTCGCCTGTATTGTCATTGGTACGGCTACAGCATCGGTGCCTGTTACCATGCTGATGAAGAAAATAGGTCGAAGGGCCTCATTTATCACGATCCTTTCCTATTCTATAGTGATCGCTATTGGAGCACTCTATTCCATTATTTTTCAGTCATTCTTTGGCTTTTGCACGGCCACTTTCCTTTTTGGTGCTACCAGTGCCTGTGCCATGCAATTCAGGTTTGCTGCCATGGAAAGCGTCTCAGCTGAGTTGGTACCCAGAGCAGCCTCAAATGTTCTCCTTGGTGGTATCGTAGCAGCCATTCTAGGACCTGAAGTTGCTTTATATGGGAAAGACTTATTATCAGTAGAGTACTCAGGGTCTTTTCTCCTGCTTGCCGGATTGTTTTTCATCTGTCTGTTGGTTTTGCTTCCTTTCAAAAACCCCCTGGCAGAGACTTCCAAAACCACATCCGGTCAAAGAAAGCTGAGCGAAATAGCTAAACAGCCGCTCTTTTGGGTGGCCATATTAAGCGCCACCGTGGGATATGCCGTCATGTCTTTTATCATGACTGCTACACCGGTAAGCATGCATGTGATTGACGGTTTATCTCTTCAAAGTACCAAGTGGGTCATTCAAAGTCATATCCTGGCCATGTTTGTTCCATCTTTATTTGCCGCATGGATTATATCTAAACTCGGCATAACGAGAATGATGATAATTGGTCTGTTTGCATACCTGGTATGTATTGGTGTGGCTTATTCATCACATCATCTCAATCACTACTGGATCTCTTTGATTCTGCTGGGGATCGGCTGGAACTTTCTATTTATTGGCGGTACTACACTCCTCCCACGCACCTATCAGCCATCTGAAAGATTCATAGTTCAGGCATTCAATGAATTCATTGTGTTTGGTGCACAAGCCATTGCCTCCCTGTCTGCCGGCTGGATCATTTTTGCCATTGGCTGGGAAAGCCTGCTACTCGCCACCTTACCCTTCATACTTATGATGCTATTTATCATCATAAAATGGGCACCCAAAAGAGCGTTTGCTGTGCCATGAATGTGTTAGCTTTGTCTTCCGCAAAAAAGCCCCACATTGATGAAGCCATTGTGTCACCTGGTATTAGGAATTGCCCTCATCCAAATCGCAACAGTCAATTCTTTCTCCAAAACTTTTGCAGACACAAGGTCAGCCGGTGAATTTTATGACATTCCAGAATATTCCAAGGACCAAATAGAAGAATCTGGTCCGAATAAGGGTCATGATTTGCCATGGGGATTTGGCATGGGTAAAATCAAAAATAATTTGAGCACATCAGTTGAAAACAAAGACAAACCAACTATGGTTGGATCGGCATATTCCTGCAATTGGGAGCAGTCTGATGATGCGATTTTGAAAAGTATTAATTTCTTTAACAAAATCATCGCTAATATTGCTGTACGGCAGGTAAAATAACCATTTTCCAAAATCAGAGATGAAAAACATTATTCATTATTCACAGTATCTAATCTTGCTTTTTCTGGCCGTTGGCTTTGCCTGCCAGCAAACTAACAAGGTAAAGCCTTTGACCGTTACTCAGACCCTTGAGCAAACCAAACAACGGGAAGCCGCAATCATGGGAGAAACCACCCTGGAAGTGGAAGAAGGGCTCTCGCTAAAGCTCTGGGCTTCTGACTCCCTCACACCGGATATCATCGCGCTGGAAATGGATGATTACGGCAGGGCTTACCTGACCAGGGCCATAAGACCATACAACTCCGAGTTCGATATCCGGGGGCACAGGGATTGGATGACCCCTTCCATTCGATTTCAGTCTGTCGAGGATCGAAGAGCTTTTTTACGCAATACGTTTGCACCTGAAAAAAGTATAGATAATGAATGGCTGGCTGACCTCAATGGTGATGGCAATCATGACTGGCGTGATCTGGCCGTAGAAATGGACGAAATCTGGCAAATAGCTGATGAAGATCAGGATGGTTATGCGGATATCGCAAAAAGAATCTACCAACTTCCTTCCGAGGAAGTGACCGATGTAGCTGGGGCCCTGGAGGTAACACGAGATGCCATTTTCATGGGTAGTGCACCAGACATGTGGAGATTAACAGACACAAATGACGATGGAGTACTGGATAAACAGGAGTCACTTGGGACCGGATTCATGACCCACATTGGCTTTGGTGGTCATGGGATGTCTGGAGCCATTATGGGACCAGATGGCAAACTCTATTGGGGTATCGGTGACATTGGTGCTAACCTAACAGCAAATGACGGATCTAATTATAAGTTTCCCAACAGAGGAGTGATCGTAAGATCAAACCCGGATGGAAGTAACTTCGAGGTGTTCTCTGCAGGCCACCGAAACACTCATGAGTTTGTCTTTGATGAATATGGCAACATGATCAGCTCTGACAATGATGGTGATCAGCCAGGTGAGAGCGAAAGACTGGTTCATATTGTAGAAGGATATGACTCCGGATGGAGGATCAACTGGCAGTTTGGAAAGTACACAGACCCAAAAAACAATGATTACCGGGTTTGGATGGATGAGAAGTATTTTGTTCCCAGGTGGGAAGGCCAGGCAGCACATATCCTGCCTCCTATCCGAAATTATCATAACGGACCTACGGGAATGGTTTACAATCCGGGAACAGCTCTTGGCAAAAGGTGGCAAAACAAATACTTCCTGGTAGAATTTGTCGGACAGTCGAGTCGGTCCCCCATCTGGTCATTTAGCCTGAAGCCAAAAGGTGCCTCTTTTGAGTTTGACGATGAGGTCATGGCTGTAAAGGGTATACTTCCAACAGGGATCTCATTCGGTCCGGATGGTGCTTTGTATGTAGCCGATTGGATAAAAGGCTGGGAACCTAAAAACTATGGCAGGATCTGGCGACTGGATGTGACTGAAGATGCCAATGATCTGGCTGAACAAAGGAAAGAAACACTGCGTCTGATGTCACTTGACTATTCAAAACAGTCCGGGGATCAGCTGCTTACGCTCCTCCATTATCCGGACATGCGAATCAGACAAAAGGCGCAATTTGAGTTGGCCAAGAGAGATCAACCTGGTTCTATGGTACTGAAATCAGCCATTGAGCAAAAAGAAAACCAGCTTGCCCGTATCCATGGAATTTGGGGTATTGGCCAGCTGGCTGCCGAAGACATAAAATATGCAGAAAACCTGGTACCTCTACTAAATGACAGTAATCCGGAGATCGTCGCGCAAGCAGCTAAAGTCATTGGAGACGTCTATTATCAGCCTGCGGAAGAAACACTTATCAGTTTGCTCAGTGCTGAAAATGCCCGTGTTAAATTTTATGCTGCACAAGCACTGGGTAGGTTAAAATCAGAAAAAGCCATTGAGGGTCTCCTCTCCATGATCGAACAAAACAATGATGAAGATCTTTACCTCCGACATGCGGGAGTCTACGCGCTTTACAGAATTGGCAAGGCTGAACCGGTCATTGCATTGGAGAACCATCCCAGCAAAGCCATGCGAACAGCCGCAGTCCTTGTCCTGAGAAGATTGAGTAATGAAAATGTGGCCAGATTCCTGGATGATGAAGATGAGTACATTGTCACGGAAGCTGCACGTGCTATCAATGATGATTTTTCTATCGAGCCTGCTTTGCCGGCACTTTCGGCCATCCTTGATAGTGAAAGGTTTACTTCAGAACCACTATTACGAAGAGCCATCAACGCCTCACTTCGTGTAGGTGGAGAAGCAGAGATGAATCGGGTAATTGCATTTGCAAAACGAAAAGATGTAAACAATGAACTCAGGGCTGAAGCGCTGGCAACACTTGGCACCTGGCCAGAGCCTTCCGTACTCGACCGGGTTGACGGCAGGTACCGTGGAGAGGTAAAAAGGAATGCAGAACCAGTTATTCAGGCCATTTCACCAGAGATAAGCTACTTCCTTTCTGATAAATCTCCTGAGGTAGTTGTTACCGGATTGAAAGCTATAAGTAATCTGAATATCACTGGCCAGACCAGTGCTGTTCTTGCACTTCAAAATCACCCTTCCCCGGCAGTAAGATCAAGTGTCCTGGAGGTATTGAGCAATCTCAACTATAACCAAATGGCCCCGGTGATAGAGAAAGGTATGCTGGATAAAGATGCAGATGTAAGAACAACGGCTATCGGAATGTTAAGTCAACTGGATATTTCTAAAGAAGAGTTGCCCAATGTCGTCATGCCGATTTTTAAATCCGGGGAGTTGAAAGAGCAACAGGAAACAGTTCGTATTCTGGGAGAACTACCCATTGAAAAGACTCAACCCATATTGGCAGAGCTTATCAACCGTCTGAACAATGCTCAACTGGACCCCGGAATAGCCCTTGACCTTTCCGAGTCTGTGGAAAAAACCGGATCACAAGAGTTGATTGCAGCTCTTGAACCACTCAAATCGAATGAAAACTCCCTGGAAGCATATAAAGAAACACTTGTCGGAGGTGATGCCCGGTCGGGAGCCAGGTATTTCTATCGCAATGAAACCGGACAATGTGTTCGGTGTCATTCCATGGAAGAAGGTACAGGCTCCAATGTAGGTCCGCTATTGGCTGACATTGGCTCCAAACTAACCAGAGAGCAGCTTCTGGAAGCTTTGATTGATCCAAGTGCCAGGCTTTCACCTGGTTTTGGAAATGTAATGCTTACACTCGACGACGGATCAAAAATCAGTGGGATTCTTTTAGAAGAAAGGAAGAATGAACTTCTATTGAATGCCGGTGAGCCGGAACCATTGCATATCGCCTTATCCAGAATTAAAAACAGAGAAAACCTACCTTCCGGCATGCCACCGATGGGCAGCATCATGTCAAAGCGTGAGATCAGAGATGTAATTGAGTTTCTGGCCAACCAAAAATAGGTCAGGAGCCTTTTAGTTTGAAGGCTACATAGCGGTCTCCGGATTTAGCGCCAACTTTCCCTCCTCCACCAGCGGCAATGACGATGTATTGCACACCGTCAATTTCGTAGGTGGAGGGGGTGGCCTGTCCTCCAAAAGGAAGTCTATATTCCCAAACGATCTCTCCTGTCTGTTTATCAAAAGCCCGAAACATTTCATCCCGCGTAGCTCCGATAAAGACCAGGCCACCCTTGGTCACAATGGGTCCACCCAGGTTTTGCGTGCCTGTAGGTGGTAATCCACGTTCGATGAGCTCAGGGTATACACCCAGAGGGACCTGCCAGAGGATTTCTCCTTTATTCAGGTCAATGGCGTTAAGTGTCCCCCAGGGTGGTTTCACCCCAAAGTATCCATCCTGATCTTCCAGTATATTCCACCCATCATGCACATACCGGGTGTCTTCTAATTGATCAGCCACTTCTTCATCCGCATATTTTTCCGGGTTAAACAGATAATCTACCAGCGCCTCCTTCTGCTGTTGTGAGAGCTGCGGAAAAGCTGGCATTTGACCCTTGCCTGTGCTTAGCAGGTTTATCACATCTTCCTGACCAATAGATATGGTCTGCAATGACGGAAATGCTCCAACTCCTGAAAGATCTCCCCCATGGCACATGCTACAATTATTGAGTCGGTAGATAGACTTTCCGCTCAATACCACATTATGACCCTCAGGTTGTAATGGTTTAAGCTTAATAAAAAAGGGAACTTCATTGGCATTGACGTAGAGTATTCCTGATTCAGGATCAAAAGCAGGTCCACCCCACTCTCCTCCTCCACGGGTGCCCGGAAATTGAACGGTACCTTCCAGGCTTGGAGGTGTATATATTGCCCCGTAATTGGCACCTTTGATGAATCCCCTGATATACTGATTAGATTCCTCAGAGATGTCTGTGATCTGGCTTTCATCGAAAACATGCCTTACAAATGGTGGTGGTTTTACCGGAAATGGTTGTGTGGGCCAGGAAGACTCTCCAAATAACTTAGATTGTGGAACCGGACGCTCTTCAATAGGGAAAATTGGTTCCCCTGTTTCCCGGTCAAACATAAATACCAACCCTTGCTTGGTAATTTGTGCCACCGCATCTACCTCTCGACCATCCTTATTGATAGTGACCAAAGTGGGTGGAGCAGGCAGGTCATAATCCCAAAGATCATGATGCGTGAGCTGGTAATGCCATATTCGCTCGCCTGTTTTAGCGTCCAATGCCAGTAAACAATTGGCAAATAGATTTTCTCCGGTGCGATATCCACCAAAGAAATCAAATGCTGCCGAACCAGTGGGCACGTAAACGATGCCCCGTTTTTCATCCAGACACATTCCGGTCCAGGAATTGACTCCACCTACATTTTTGTAATTATCCTCTTCCCAGGTCTCATACCCAAACTCACCGGGCTGTGGAATGGTATGGAAGGTCCAGACAACCTTACCTGTTCTAACATCATAAGCTCTAATAAATCCAGGTGCCGCACCATAACTCTCTCCCAATGCAGTACCCTGAATCAACAGATCATTATAAATGATCCCGGGAGAAGTTACCCAGACAGATAATGTAGAGGGATCACGTCCCAAACCTTCTCTCAGGTCTATCTTTCCGCCTTCGCCAAAAGTTTGGATCAATCCTCCATCCCTGGCATCAAGGCAATAGAGTTCTGGCCCAGCCCCAATAAATATTCTTTGATCATCATCTGTCCCCCAATAGGTGACACCACGATTTACTCCTCGTGCGTTACGACCTTCAAAAGGATCAAACTTCCATATTTCCTCTCCGGTGATTGCATCAAGTGCAATTAATTTCAATTTCGGTGAGGTAACGTACATCTTGCCATCAACGATAATGGGATTACATTGAATGGCCGACCTGTTACCTTCACTGGCATCTCCCGTGGCATACTCCCAGGCTACCTCCAGCTGATTGACATTTCCTGAATGTATCTGATCCAGCTCAGCGTAAGCGGTACTACCCTGATCTCCCCTATAAACTTGCCAGGTTTTAAATTCATGAGCCGGCTTTTTGCATGAAAACAAGAGAAAAGACATCACACAAAGGCAGCGAACCATACCTTTGAGAAGCGGGTTAAATGGGTTGGGCATGATGATTTATCACTAAGAAAACGATAAATTAAACATTTATCCTGTTATCTTCAAAGTATGATTGAACTGAAACGGATTGTAGCGGCAAATAACCAAACTGATTTTGACACCCAGCACACAGCACTGGCCACAGTCGTGAAAGTGGAAGGCTCCTCCTACCGAAGTCCTGGTGCTAAAATGTTCATCCTGGATAATGGTCTCTGGGAAGGTTCTGTCAGCGGAGGTTGCCTGGAAGGTGATGTACTCAGGCAAGCACGAGAAATCATGCAATCCGGCAAGGCTCGGATCATCACCTACGACACCAATGACGATAACAACCACCAGCTTGGTGTCAACCTGGGATGCAATGGGATCATCCATATTTTTGTTGAGCCACTCAACAGAAACAATCCGATCATTCCTGTTTTTGAAAAGATCATTACCCAACAACAAAGAACCATTCTGATTAAAAAACTGGATGAATTTCCCACCTATTCATGGATAAAGGTAGATGGTGAGATCCTGAATTCTACTTTTGACTATCATGAGCTTCCGGGGCTGAAAGAAGTGGAAGAAAAAATTTACAATCAAACTTCAGGTATTGTGGAAGTAGGCGGGGGTCAGGTCTTCTTTGAGCATTTTGAACCGGCCATCGACCTGGTAGTGGTAGGAGGTGGCGGTGATGCACAACCTGTTGTTGGTCTGGCTAACCAGCTGGGCTGGAATGTTCGGCTGACTGACGAGTGTGCAGCTCACTTGTTTCCAAAAAATTTTCCACAGGCACAGGTAATCCAATGCGACCGCAAATACATGGGTGAAAAGATTCAAACAACTCCTTTCTCTGCAGTCGTTTTAATGACCCACAACCTGGATTATGACCGGGAGGCACTTATTCAAATCCTCGCTGGCGATGCACCCTACATAGGTATCGTTGGCCCTAAAAAAAGATGGGAAAAGATGAAAGCCCAGCTGGAAGATCAGGGAATCACTTTGGGTGAAAAGGACCTGGAGAGGATCCATGCACCTGTCGGTCTGGACATCGGGGCTGATACCCGTGAAGAGATCGCCCTGGCCATCATAGCGGAGATCAAATCGTACTTTTCAAAACGTAGTGGCAATCCTCTAAAACAAAGAAAAGAAAGCATTCACCACAAAGATCCAGCTACCGGTGAAGTACTGAAATCATCTCACGTACTTTAATGATTGAGAAGTCTGCAATCGTTATCCTGGCTGCAGGTAATTCTTCCCGGTTGGGGAGTCCCAAACAGCTTTTGGAGATCAATGGGGAGAAACTCCTTACACACGTAGTCACACAGGCATGCAATAGCAAAGCTGATGATGTCTATGTGGTTCTGGGGTCGGGTGCAGATTTATTGACCTCTTTGATCGCAACCAATGAGGTTAAAGTGATTATAAACGAAGACTGGATTAAAGGCATGGGTAACTCGATCAAAAAGGGAATCGGGGAAATCCAAAAGCAAGGCATCTATGATGCGGTCATTGTCTCTGTTTCTGACCAGCCATTCCTTACATCAAATGTTTTTAACCAGTTGCTGGCTCAAATAGGGGATCAGGAAATCATCGCATCTGCGTACTCCGACGGAAACTTTGGCCCTCCTACCTTATTCAGAAAATCCATATTTTCACAGCTGCTGAAAATCACTGACAGGGCAGGTGCGAAATCTGTAATCAAAAATTATAGCGGTGAATTTGGCCTGATACGTTTTGAAAAGGGTGATATCGATTTGGATACGAAGGAGGATTATAATGCTTATATGGATTCGTCTAAATAGGCTTGTTGACATATATTTACAGCCGCAAAATATACATGTTATATAGATCACTATGTAAAGTGAATATGTGCATGTTGGTACTACACTTTCAAATAATAGCAATGAAAACAAAATACATTCTTCTTGTAGCAATACTCACACTTGTGACGCTCTCATCATCATTTGCACAAAAGCAAAAACTTTTCAACGGCGAAGACCTCTCCGGATGGACCATATACGGCACTGAGAAATGGTATGTGGAGGATGGTCTCCTGGTTGCTGAGAGTGGTCCAGATGGAGAATATGGCTACCTGGGAACTGAAGATAAGTTCAAAGACTTTGTCCTGACCCTGGAGTTTAAGCAGGAAAAAGATGGTAATAGCGGGCTGTTTTTCCATTCATCCATAGAAGGCACAAAGATAGCAGGCTGGCAGGCAGAGATAGCACCTCCTGGTCATGACTCCGGTGGGATTTATGAGTCCTATGGAAGAGGCTGGCTGATCAAACCAGATCCGGAAGTGTCTGACAATGCACTAAAATACGGTGAATGGAATAAGATGAAACTTAAGGTGGAAGGTGATCAGGTGACTACCTGGCTCAATGGCAAGCAAATGATCACGCTGGAAGATGAAAAGATCGGTTCGAAAGGTGGCCAGATTGCGTTACAGATCCACAGTGGCGGCGGCTTGAAGCTGTATTTTAAAAATATTGTGATTAAACCGATAAAATAAGATTTGTCAACTCACTGCGCGGAAGTAACTTCCGCGCTAGTGTTAGAATCACTTGATCGGACGAGGGTAGGTTTCTTTTATGGATTCCGCATGTGATGAAGTCCAAATCTCTGAAACGGCATGCAAAACCTCATTCAAAATTATCGTAGATGACTTATCATATCCAGCTAAGTCATCTATTTTCAAGTTTTCATGCTGGCGTCCATATTTATCCGACTTGATCTCTCTTTTTTCTGTATCAATTTTGGAATATTTCGGGAAGATTTTCATTCTATAAGGCACTACAATATGATAAGTATTTGAGTGGATATTAGTGCCCGTAATTTCCCACATACCAGAAGTATCACTTATTTTTTTCACTAAATAGGAATCAAATTTATTGTTGGTTGATTTCTCAATCAAACTAACGTTCTCAACATTTCCATCCGCATCAATTTGAATGTCCAGAGTCAGAGAATAGACAAAGTCACCCTCCGGATCAAAGATTTCTCTAAATTCTTTGAAAAAAACCATCCCTAAGATATTCTGTTATATCACCATCATAAGCATTGAACTTAGCATCTAATTTTTCTTGTCCACATACTGCGTAGTAGTTACTTAAAATCAAAATTAATGGTATGATAAGTTTTTCTGTCAAATCTTTTTGGTCTGCAATCAGTACAAAAACTATCAGTAATATACTGTAACTTACGTTATTTGTATTATTCTCAAGTTAAAAACCACCATGAAAAAGAGCATCGTCATCGCTGCTCTTGCCATTCTATCAATATTCCTGATTATACTTTCATACATTAAGGCTAATGAAGCTGATAAAAATGCAAATGTTGCTATGCAAAAAGCCACCGAAGCTATGCATCAACAAGAATTTGCTGAGGCACAGGCAGCAAAGGCTCTCAGCGTTCTTGCAGAACTGGAAAAACTAAAAGCGGAGTTAGCAGAATGCAGGGGAGAGAAATAGTTCTGTGTATTTTACTTCCTGACAGACCCTATAATTTTGATGGTCACTACGGTTGAAATGATGTTAGAACTGATCTAATTGAAGAACCTTAACCCCGTAGGGGTGATATGTCATTATACCTACTGTCTCCCCAGTTGATGAAAGCAATTACTTCCCGGCTTCCAATAAATCTCGCAATCTCAAATCCAGGTGATCCGGAAGCCTGGTATAAGTTCTATCCGTAAAATATTGTCCGTAGCTTTTACAGGCCTCAGCAATCTGATCAATAAAAACCTCAAAATAGGCGGGATCCATGTTTTCCACTGCGAAATAATGTGCTTCCACATCGTCTGAATTCAACAATTTGGCCAGCAAACCTTCGTCGAGGTTTTGGATCGTATGCTCCTGCATTTGAAAATTGATGTCGCCATTGGCAATATGCCAAAGTGTGTAGCAGGTATAAATGGCTCCCTCTACCATGTCTTTTTCAATGTGTTTGAGCGTAGCTCCACCTACAGCATCCACATCTTGCGGATCGGTATCAAAAGGTTTTACCACCAGCTCATCTCTTCTCAGGTGTATAAAAGTAGGTGACTTTGTGAGCAATATGGCTTTTAATTTTTCATAGTCAGAATCCTCAAATGGAACATGATCCAGCTTGGTGAGCGGTTTATCCTGCAAAATCTCAAAGTCAGAAAAATTACCCAGCACATCCCAATAAAAGTCCAGTTCAGCTTCATAGCACAATCCTGTATTACATACCGGTGTGGTAACATGGGCGTGATACCCGGCTAGTTGACCTTCAGAATCGTATGCCTCATAAATATCAAGTAAAACTGAATCTTCAGTGAGATACTGAAAGGCGATTTCAGGGTTACCCATTTTACTGGTCTGCGCCGATGAAATCATGGACAGACCCAACATAATCAAAGTTATTTTGAATATTTCATGCAAATTGTTGGTCACCCGTATAGCGCTACGACCCATCACCAATCGGGATTTCCAATGCCTGCTGTCATCAATTCCACCATTTTAGACCAGTGTTTTTCATAAACTTCCCGTGGTAAAACGTTTTCGTCCTTGCAGATAGAAGCTGCCATTCCGACAACCTCTCCCATCATTCCCGTTGTTCGTTGTACCCTTACCGTACCCAAAGCCACATGGGTGACGCTGATGTTACGACCGGCCATGAAAAGGTTATTCACATTGCGGGAATAGAGGCAACGATACGGTATCTGGTAAGAGTCTATCTCACGGATATCTGCCCTCGACAGAAATGGCTCACCGGTAAATCCGTTTTTACGGATGGGGTAATGAAGGTCAACGCCCCAGGTGGTATTGAAAGTGGCATCACCAAATGCTCTTCCTTCAAGAATATCCTGCTCTTTGAGGATAACATCCCCCAGTAGCCTTCGGGACTCTCTTTTTCCACCAATATAGGCTACCCATGATAATTTTCTGTTTACAAACTCATCCTTGTAACTGGCATTATTCTTAAGGTAATCCCAGTTACCAAATGTTACCCTCAAAGCATAGTCCCTGATAAATTCTATTTCAGTTACCTGATCACGAAGCGCTCCTGTCTCCCAATCCCAATCACCCTTGAAGGTCTTAATGGCGGTTTCCTCATCAAACTTTACTGACCATGGACTTGTGCTGGAAAAAGGACTTGCAGTTGTTGTCTCCATAGAATTCCACTGAACAGACGTACCCATCACCAGCTCATCTGCTTTGGCAGGTGCCCGGGGCTCCCCCGTTTCTGCTTTGGATTCTCTTCCCACTCTGAAATCTGCCCCTGCCAGATAACCTATCGTTCCGTCTCCGGTACAATCAGCAAATAGTTTTCCGCTAAATCTCGATTCCCTTCCGGTAATGATACTTTTCCCTATCACCGCAGTGATTTGGTCCCCCTCTTTTTCAACAGCTATGGCATGGGTATTTAAAAACAAATCCAGGTTTTCCTCCGCCTGTACAACTTCGAGTTTTCTGTCATCATCGTAATTGCTCGCCGGACCGGCATTGTGTTCTTTCTTCTCAGGATTATTCTTGATGATTTCCAATATTGCCCGGCTTCGTTCGGTATCCGGATTTTGATTGGCTTCCCAAAGTGTCCAATGACCAACAGCCCCTAACTCATCGACCAGTGAGCCCAGATGCTGATAAGGGTCCTGATAAATAAGACCGGAAAGCCCTACCCGCACTTCCGAACTATTGTTGCCACCCAAAACAGGCCTGTTTTGGATCAGGGCCACCTTCAATCCAAGGCGTGCCGCACTGACTGCCGAACATATACCCGCGATACCGCCACCAACTACAACCAGGTCATACGCTCCTGCATCTTCCGGAGTATCCGGAAAACCCAGCTGCTGATTTCGAAATGCTGTTAATGCTTCCAGCTCGTTGGGTGGAGTGAGCTTTTTGTCTTTTGTGATAATGATGGCATCACATCTGCCATTGAACCCTGTCAGGTCATGCAGCGAAAGGGTATTCGTTCCCTTCTTAAGTGAGATTTGCCCTCCAAACTGCCAATGCCAGTCAGCACCTTCTGTGCCAAAAGTAGTTTCGAGTGGTTGGTCGTTGATTGACAATTGAAATTTGCCCGGAGCACCCTCCACATTCCATGGAGCCACCCAGTCTCTGGTCCGAACCCAAATGGAGTACTTGCCATTTGAAGAGATTTCTACCTCAGTTGTGGCATCTGAAACAGGCTCACCCAATCCGTGAGCCATCAGGTAAGCCGACTTCATCACATCCATCGACTGCTGGTCGATGACCCACCCTCCACGATCTGAAAAACTTTCTGCTTCTATAAATATGGTCGACTGACCAAAAACTGTAAAACTGATTACTAAAAGTGTAATTGATATTAATGCCCTCATCCTGTTTTCTTAAACTTCAAACCTACGCCATAGCGATGAATTTGAAAAAGGAGAATGAGAATCACTTTCAGCAACAATCATCATCACAAGCAATGCTCCTTGTCCTCGCCTTCTCAAAAGCTTCTCTTCCTTCACCAAAGGCATACCAGGCAATTCCCAGGCTACCTAAAGCGTCAACATACGGGATTTTGAAAAGTTCGTAGAGTAGACTGCTGGCTAACAAGATGAATGACAGATAAAAACAGGTCTTTGTGCAGTTGGCGTCAGAGATGATGGGCTGGCTGTCTAGCTCACGGCCAACCTTAAGCTTGTATTGGTATAGAAAATACATGGTAACAATAGATAGTGCAGAGATAATCACGCCAACTCTGGTGGTCTGGGGTTCGGAGGCATAGTAGATGGAAAGAAATGCTCCAATGACCAGCCCAGCAACAAGCAGGTAAAAGGCTGTGCCGGTAATCCTCAGTGCTGTCACTTCAAACTGATCACGTCTCTCCACCGGATGCCTTTTCATCCTGAGGATCATATGCGCTATGCCAATCCCGGAAAGCACCTCCACAAAGCTGTCCACACCAAAACCAAAAAGCGCCAGGGTTTCATCAGAAGTCCCGAAAAATGTGGATACCCCACCTTCAATCAGATTATAAAAAATCGTGATATGTGCCAGGTAGTAAGCCAGGTCCAGTTTGGATTTCGATGCGACAGTAGTCATTATATTAAATTTAATTATATTATCTCTCAAACTGTCATGAACTAGAGGATGTCATTGCTCTGCCTCTCTAGGTTGTGGGGAACCGCTCAAACTCCTGCCTTCTCAAAAATCTCCTGCAATTCCTCCTCAATCGGAAAAGATTTAAGCGCCGGAACATTCGATCCACCAGGATTTCCAACCGGTACCCGCCCAACAAAGGACTTCACCCCACCAAAAAACAATCTTGGCAATTGACCCATAACCTCCTTAGCACTTTTTATCCTAAAACCAAACACCAACATTTTCCAATGCACATAGGAATGCGCAAAAGGATACCGCTGCCCCAGGATATGGGCCCGTTCCAAATGCTTCCATGCCACCAGATAACTTCCATTGGAAAACTCTTCTTGGTACAAGGCTAATTCTGCATTGAAATAGGGTTTTAATCCCACTGGTATTCTCGTATAAAACTTCATGTCAATCTACTTTGCACATATAATATTTACCCATAATGACCGCCAGTGGAGACGCAGAACCGCAAAGATGAATATACCTTTTTTTTGCTTCCCCTCTTTGCGTCTCTGCGGCTTTGCGTAAAATCCATTTAGTGAGCAAATTCACCGTAATCGTAAACTGTTCCCTATCACACTCACCGAACTCAGACTCATCGCAGCCGCGGCTAACATCGGACTCAGCAATACTCCAAAAAACGGGAACAACAAGCCGGCAGCGACCGGAATACCTATTGTGTTGTAGACCAGTGCAAAAAACAGGTTTTGGCGGATATTGCGCATCACATTTTTACTCAGCTGGAATGCTTTCAAGATCCCTTTTAGGTCTCCTTTCACCAGCGTAATACCTGCACTTTCTATCGCTACATCCGTACCCGTACCCATGGCAATACCTACCTCGCTCTGTGCCAATGCAGGTGAATCATTGATCCCATCACCGGCCATGGCTACCTTTTTCCCTTCCGACTGTAACTGCTTCACTTCTTTTTGCTTGTCTTCAGGTGACATCCCGGCCTTGAATTCCAGATCCAGTTCGGACGCAATGGCCTGGGCGGTATAGGCATTGTCACCCGTAAGCATCAATACTTCTATCCCTTTGGCTTTCAATTCCTGAATGGCTTCACGACTGGTCTTTTTGATCGGGTCACTAATCGTAAAAAATCCAACCACTTTTCCAGCGATGCTTACAAATGAAACCGTCTTGCCTTTCCTTTGCTCCTCTTTGGCTTGCTTACTCACCCGAACAGGAAGATCAGCATTTACAGATATCATCAGTTTATCATTTCCAATCGCAATTGATTTTCCTTCAACCTCCCCTGTAACACCTTTTCCCGTTTCAGATTGAAATTTTTGAGGTTTCAGCAAGGAAATACTTTCTTCCCTGGCTTTCCTCACGGTAGCCTCCGCCAGCGGATGCTCACTTTGCTGATTCAGTGAAGCTACCATTTGGAGAATCTCTTTCTCAGAAAACTGCTCATCACTACTCACCACCTTCTCAACAGCTGGTTTTCCTTCTGTGATCGTGCCCGTCTTATCTACAACCAGTACGTCGATCTTGTTGAGTGTTTCCAGAGCTTCTGCATTTTTGATGAGCACACCTTCTTTGGCTCCTTTTCCTACTCCTACCATCACTGACATAGGCGTGGCAAGCCCCAGAGCACAAGGACAGGCAATGATTAGCACCGCAATGGCATTGACAAATGCATAGACATATCTTGGCTCAGGACCGAAAATGGCCCAGGCAGCGAAGGTGATAACAGATACCAATACCACAATGGGCACAAAGTAGCTGGATATTTTATCCGCCAGCCGTTGAATGGGGGCTCTGCTCCTGCTGGCCTTGTTGACCATATCAATAATCTGAGATAAAAGGGTTTCTGCACCTACTCGTTCCGCTTTCATGACAAAAGATTGATTCCCGTTGATGGTTCCGGAACTTACTTTGTCTCCCTCCGACTTTTCAACCGGGATGGGCTCACCCGTAATCATTGACTCATCAATTTGGCTTGCCCCCTCCTCAATCAGTCCATCCACCGGAATCTTATCACCTGGTTTCACCCGTAACAAATCACCGACCTGAATATCATCTACTGATACCACCTCCTCTTCTCCATTACGGATCCGCACAGCCTGGTTAGGCGCCAGCTTGAGTAATTCTTTCACTGCCGCATTGGTCTTGCTGTGTGCCCGGGCTTCCAATACCTGCCCTAGCAATACCAAAGTGAGAATGACAGAAGCAGCTTCGAAATAGACATGCACCGTACCCGCTTCGGTTTTGAATTGATCAGGAAAAACATCCGGAAACAACATCCCAACCACACTAAAAAGCCAGGCTGCAGATGATCCAATACCTATCAGGGTCCACATGTTCAGGTTCCAGGTCAAAATAGAACGGTAGGCCCGTTCAAAAAACATCCAGGTGGCATAAAATACTACTGGAATAGAAAGTACAAATTGTATCCAATTCCAGTATTTCATGGACAATACCTGGTAAAGCGGGTTATCAGGGATCATCTCTGACATGGCAATCAGAAAAATCGGCAGTGTAAAGCCCAGGGCAATCCAGAATTTTTTCATCAGCGCCAGATATGTTTTATTCTCTGCAGATGTGTCAGCTTCTTTGGGGACGAGGTCCATTCCGCAGATAGGACAACTGCCTGGCTCATCTTTGACCACCTCGGGATGCATGGGGCAGGTATACTGGGCATGACTCTTTAGGCTTTCCTTACTCACTTCCTCAACCAGATCCATCCCACAGACCGGACAATCTCCCGGTTGATCATAGGTCTTATCTCCCTCACATTGCATCGGGCAGTAGTAGGTTCCAGTCCCCTTTCCGTCCGGTTTGGGTTTTGTATGTACATGATGATGTTGGTCATCTCCATTCTCAGCAATACCGTAATGACCTCCGTCATCCTCCATGGCTTTTTGCAGCTTTTCAATGGGAACATGCTGATCCATTTCCAGTACTGCCTCGTGCTCCCCCAGGTTAACCCGGGCAGATTTCACACCATCAACATGCTTTAATGTCTGCTCTACATGGTTTCTGCAACCATCACAGCTCATTCCGGTAATTTTATAGGTATGCTTCATCTGACTTTGCTTTTATTACGATACAAAGATCAAGAGTAACTATTGATTACATGTTACACAATATACTCCTTATGTTACATGATATTCAGATCAAAGAACGATTCGAACTGGCCATGTTCATCCTATCTGATTCGATACCTTAGTCCCAGGTACACATTCCTACCAAAGATAGGTCCCCAGACGAGTGAACTATCAAAATACGAACTGAATGGCATTTCGCTCGATATGATGGGTGATTCCTGGCGGAAATTCAATATGTTTTCAGCTCCTACATAGATCTCAAAAACTTCATCTCTCCAGTACTTACTCACCTGGGCATTCATCAATATGAAATCCGGTGAAGTCTCAGCTTGTTTGTAGGGTTCAGGGTTGGATGAGGTATTTGGTATCCGTTTCCCCCCCTGCCAGTTGATTGTATAGTCAAACCGCCAGTGATCCCTGGTTTCATATCCCAGATTAGCGAAAGCACGATGAGTAGAGATCAATGGTTTATTCAATAGCTGATCTCCATAAGTAGTCTGCACATCAAACCAGCGATAGGCCATCCTCAGGTCCAAACGTTTGATCAATTCATAGTCCAACTGTGCCTGAAAGCTGTTGGAATATGACTCCCCTGCCAGGTTGTAAAAATGAACTTCCTGTGGACTTTCATCCAGGTCCACAACAATTTGATTTTCGAAGTCAGTTCTGTAAAAATCAAATGTAAGGCTCCCATCCCTGTAGTCCATTGTGAATTCATGTGTCAGGTTCACGCCATAGTTCCAGGCTATTTCAGCGTCCAAACCAAACGGTTTATCGCTTCCATCTCCCTGAATAATAAAATCCCTTGAAGAAGCCATTAAACCCAAATTTTCAGCCAATACATTGGCGGTTCGCTGGCCCCTTCCGGCGGATCCTCTCAGCACGGTATTATCTGTTAGTAAATACCTTAGATGTAGCCTGGGTGTGACAAATGCACCATACAGGTTATGATAATCTCCTCTCAGTCCGGCTACCAGATCAAATCTTTCTGACCCTTTAAATGAATATTCCATAAACCCTCCGGGTACCACTTCTGTCCTGTTGTAGTTTGTTTGATTAAATTCTTCCAGGTAATCATCATACTGGAAACTTAATCCGGTCTTATATTGATGGTTTGTGGATCCTAGAATGCTTTGGAAAATAAAATTTCCATATAACATGCTGTGTATCGCGTCGTACTCCCTAAGACCAAAAAATGTTTCCTGATCATGGTAGCTGCCTGATATCTGGATACCAAAACTTTCATAGGGCTTCTCGGGGTTTACCTTGCCAATTTTAGTCCACGCCTCCACCCGGTTGGTGAGCATTTGCATACCCCATAAGGTATTTGAACCCCGGTCAGAAATGGTAAAATCATTTTGACCACTCAGGTTATCAATAAATGTGCCCTTGACACCAAACTGAAGATGTAGTCCCTGATCGCTGTAGAGTTCCCACCGGTTGAGTCCTATGAATTGCTTGCTGAGAGGATTATCAAGGAAACCATCCTCATTTGTGTCGTTTCTGATGGCATTGCTTTTACCATGAAGCAGTAATGCGGTACCCCATCGTTCTCCAACATCGGCACTCAGATTGGCGTTCAGTTCAAGTCTGCCCATCTGATTGACATAGCTATTGAGATAAAGTCTATCCATGTTCGCTGGATTTCTGAGGTTCACATTGATCTGACCGGCAATGCTTTCATACCCATTCACCACAGACCCGGTTCCTTTATTGAGTTGGATAGCCTCTACCCAGGTACCCGGAGTGTATGTCAACCCCTGAATGGATGAAAGTCCGCGAACGTCCGGCATATTTTCTCTCATGATCTGAGAATAAGGTCCTGCCAAGCCCAACATTTGGATCTCCCGTGTACCTGTCACAGCATCAGTAAAAGAAACATCCACGCTGGGGCTTGTCTCAAAACTCTCAGACAAATTACAACATGCTGCCTTGAGCAATTCACGTTCACCAATTGTCTCTACTTTTTTAGCCGAAAGAAAATCAATGGTAGTGGTCTTTTGACGATACTCCACCTCTACAGCATCCAGCTGATTATCCTGAATCAATTCTATTTGTAAGTGATTTTCCGAATCAACAGATATCGTATCTGCCACGTATCCTATAAACCTGACAACCAATTGATCGATAGATTCCTCCTTCTTCAGCCTGAAGTAGCCAGAGGTATCCGTAGTCACTCCACTGGTCGTGCCCGACCAATAAACGCTTGCACCGTAAAGCTTTTCCTTTTGGCCATCAGGAAGCTTTCCTGTAACCGTTCCCTCGATCTGTAATGTTTGGGAAAACGAAGCAAAGGAAATGACTAGCAGTGCAACAAATAAAATACTGCTATGATGTCTCAACATAATCAGTGCGTTTCTACTCCGGCTCGATACTCACAGCAAAAAGGCAACTTATCATAGTTCTCTTCTTTGGCAACTACTTTTTCGGTGTCATGCCCATACTCCGCTACCGCTTTATGAAGCTCCTCTTCAGTTGTTTTGTCAGTCTTGTAGATAACCACCAGGTCTTTGGAATCTTTGTTCCACTCCGCAAATTTCACTCCTTTGATCAATGCTGCATTTTCGATGCGGTCTTTACACATTTCACATACCCCCGCTACTTTGAAAGTGGCCGTATCAATTTCCTGGGTACGCTGTGCCTGTAATGATTGAATAGAGAGTAGCACAATCGCTACAATAATGAGGTTGTTAAGAATTTTCATGGTTTTAATGATTTAGCTTAAATAATGGATCTCATGGAAGCATTTGGATACTTCTGCAATGCATGCTAAATCTCTAGCCGTAGAGGATCAACTTACAGTTGACAAGCCATATAGGTCGACTTCCAGGTGGTGACAAGTCTCCAGCCCTGGTAATCGCTTGCTTATTCTGAATAAAAAGGGAATCAGAAAGATCAAAAAGCACCTCTTCAATTGTGGTGAACTGAGTGATCTCAATGTTATTTGCTGTAGGGATTTGGTCTTCTGCAGTCTCCAGTACTACTGTTTCGTTATCACAGCAACCGGACATATCTGCTTCTTCACCGCAGCAACAGATATTACTATTTCCATAAACCTCAATATCTGCTAATTCTCCAAGGCAATAGTGGAGATTGACTGAAAATCCAGTGGCTATCAGTGAATAAAATAGTATGAAGAATATGGAAGAAATTTTTCTCACTTCTGTCTCGTCAACGCAAATAAAAGGTATAATGTTCTCAATCTGGATCAAAACCCGGAATTACAGGTGTTTGACAGCTCAAAAAAATAGTCCGAGGTATCCCCCGGACTACTTAAAATTCACAAACAAATAAATTGATCCTACTTAAAAAGCTCTTTTGGATCCACAATCTCTACCTTCTTCACATTCATGGAATAGCTCTCAACTTTTTTATCAAGTTCAAAGATCTCTTCCCCGAGACTTTCCCGCACCACATTGGAATATGACATCGGTGATACCGCATTTGTCAGAAGACTTTGTTTCAGTGGTTGGGCTTCAGCCTGGTCGGTGATCATGGTAATGTACATATTGTCTACCTGCAGATATTTAGCAGCCGCTTTGTTCACATCCTCCAGTGTGAGCTTTGAAATAGCATGGGTCGTCTTACTTATGTAATTGTCCATGCCATAAAACTTACTATCCATCAGGAAACCAAGCTGTTTTCCAGGTGTTTGAACAAATAAATTCATGTAACTCATCAAAAATTGCCTGGTAAGATCAAACTCCTCTTCCGTCAGCCCCTCCTTTTTAATTCTTTCCACTTCATTCAATGCCATCCTCATGGCAAAGTGAGCATGTCCTATCTTGATCCCAGCCAATTCCGGATACTGACTTGTTAAGCTAATGGCAGTTTGTACCGGGCGGATCCAGATGGCAAAATAATTTTGGCTTCTCGGAAATCCGGTCAAAGGGAGTTGATTACTACCTCCAGCCTCATACCATTCTATATAGGTGTAGTCGCCATAGTTCATTGATCTTTGCTCACGAATAAGCTTGTAGAGTTTAGAGTAAGATTTCCTGTGCTCCCCCAGGTAACTATTTACCACAAGCATAGCAGGCCAGTCAGGAGAAGACCTGTCGATATCAATAGGATACCCGGTATAGATGGCTGTTCCCAGGTTATTCGGCTTTGGAATCAGCTGTACCTCAATTCCATCAGGCATTTCTACTTTTCCCAGCTTTGGTAAGTCAGGCATTTGTCCAGGCAACTGGTTGATGTCTGACTTAATCTTGTCGAGAAAACGCTGCTCATATTTTCCTGCAATACCTATCAGCACATTTTTGCTGGTAAAATACTTCTTATAATGTGCCACCACATCCTCCCGGGTAATTGATGCCAACCCGGAGATGGTACCTTCTTTCATGTGGGCGTATCGTGTACCCTCAAACAGTTGCTCCTCAAGGGCCATTTTACTGAAATCCTCATCCGAGTTGGCCTTAATGATCTCTTTCACATATACTTCCAGATTCGATTTTATCCGCTCAAAATCTGACTGCGCAAAAGAAGGATTCAGGATCACGCCTCTAATGATATCATAAAACTCTTCCAGAAAATCACTATGCACCGCAAATGTAAATGTGGTCATCTCTTTATCTGTGAAAGAACCATAGTTTGCTGCCATTGGATAGAGCAGATCATTGATCTCGGATTTGGTATACTGATCACTTCCAGTCTCCGCAATAAGCGAAGCTGTTAAGTTGGTCAGACCTTCTTTGCCCACCGGATCGCAGATGGATCCGTTTTTGAAGGCCAGCTTTACGATCACTTTGGTGGAACTGCTAGGCAATTCAATGACATCCTGTGCAAATACTGCTGATGATGTCAAAAAGGTTATTAGAATGAATAATCGGTTCATATCTTCAGCGTATTATCTGTCAAAATTTAGTTCTTCAATCACTTCTACTTCCTCATCAGGAGAAATGGTAGCAACGGTTAATTTGTTATCAACTAAATACCTGTTGGCTACGTCCATGATGATCTCAGGAGTGACTTTATCATAGTTGGCATACCCGGGATTCACATCTGCCGGATCGCCGGTAAGCCAGGTAAACCACGCTAGGGAATTGGCAATGGCATCAGGATTGTCCAGAGTCATGGCATAACCGTATTTCAAATGGCTTTTTGTCTGTGCCAAAGTAAGAGAGTCCACTGGCTCAGTTTTAAGTTTATTCAACACATCCATCACCTCGTTTTTAACTTTAGTGAGGTCCTCCTTATTGACCAAAACCGCATCTACGGACCATAAACCAGGATCGACGGTATTGTACCCACCAGCAGATAGCTCTCTGACAATTCGCTCCTCTTCTACAAGTTTTTTGTAGATAGGTGACCGTTCAGAAAATGCCAGCGTCCCTATTACATCTAATGCAGCCATATCAAGATTTTCTACCGAATAGGCAACTCCTTTATAATTCAATGACAATACTGGTGGAAAATTCTCCTCCTGTATATGGGCATACCGGGTCTCTGTCTGCTCAGGTTCCACAGGAATTTGCTGAGTATAAGAACCTGGTTCCCATTCACCGAAATACTCCCTGGCCAGGGCATTTACCTTTTCCTGGGTCACATCACCCACTACGATGATTGTACAGTACTCAGGTCTGTACCATCTGTCAAAAAACTGCAAGGAATATTCGTATTGATTGGGCATGTCTACTACATCCTCCCAGAAGCCAATGGTAGTATGAGAATACGTATGCTCGGTAAATGCCGTATTGTATGTTTTCTCATACAGCTTCATATAAGGACTGGAAAAATTCTTGGTATACTCACCTTTCACAGCACCTGCTTCTACCTTAAAATCCGCTTTCGAATAATTGAGGTTCATAAACCTGTCGGCTTCCAGCTCAAACATCTTGTCCAACATTTCCGCATTTCCTGTCATATGATAGACAGTTCTGTCAAACCATGTATTGGCATTGGCTGCAGCACCGATTGATTTGAGCACCTCACCATACTTTTCTTTCGGGTACTTATCCGTACCTCTAAACATCATATGCTCAAAGAAGTGGGCAAACCCAGTCTTTCCTTCTTCAATCTCATTCCTCGACCCTACCCTTACCACGATATAGAAAGCCGCTATCCCGGGGCTATTAAAAGGAACGGTCACCACATTGAGTCCATTGTCCAGCATGGTCTGCTGGATGGGATAAGGGAATACTCCCTCTTCTTTCGGCTCCTCTTTGCCTCCGCAGGCAAAAAGCAATCCCAGCGTTAAAACTATTAATATCCTATTCATATCCATTTCGTATTTGAAAGCATAAAGCTAATGAATGAGTCAGCTTATCAAAATCAAATTCTTTTGAGTGGTGCTTCCATGATTTAAGTGGACATAAAAGCCGTATAACACTCATGAATAAAAATATTTTCCAATTTGTTATGCATGCATAACATTTTTTCCTACCTTTGATTTAGTATGCATGCATAACAAATTTGAGTTAACCAACATGGAAGCGGTAGCAAAAAAAACTTCAATAAAAGGTGGCGAATTCATCGTCAAGGAAACTCCGGCAGAGGATATTTTCATCCCCGAAGAGTTTACCGAAGAGCAAAAGATGATGGCCACAGCGGCACAGGACTTTCTTGACAAGGAAATTTTTCCCCATGTAGAAAGGATTGATGGAATGGAAGAAGGACTCATGTCCTCCATCATGGATAAGGCAGGTGAGCTGGGGTTGTTGGGTGTGACCGTACCAGAAGAGTACGGAGGTCTTGGCATGAGTTTCAATACCGGGATGCTGATGGCTGATATCATAGCGAGTTCAGGTTCATTCTCTACTGCGTATGGTGCACATACAGGTATCGGTACCCTACCCATCTTGTTTTATGGCACTGAAGAGCAAAAGCAAAAATATTTACCAAAATTAGCGACTGGAGAATGGAAGGCAAGTTACTGTCTTACCGAACCGGATGCCGGATCTGATGCCAACTCCGGAAAATCAAAAGCCAGGCTTACCGCCGACGGAAAACATTATTTAATCAATGGGCAAAAGATGTGGATCTCCAATGCAGGATTCGCTGATCTTTTCATTGTATTTGCTAAAATAGATGATGACAAAAACCTGACTGCCTTCCTGGTAGAAAAAACATTTGGTGGCATCACCATGAATGATGAAGAGCGGAAGTTAGGTATCAAAGGTTCTTCCACACGTCAGGTCTTCTTCAATGACTGCAAAGTACCTGTAGAAAATATGCTCTCTGAACGGGAGAACGGGTTTAAGATCGCTGTGAATGTATTGAATGCCGGCCGGATCAAACTTGGAGCCGGTGTGATCAACGGATGCAAGCACGTAGCTACCCTGGCTACCAATTACGCCAATGAACGTAAGCAGTTTGGTGTCTCAATCTCCAGCTTTGGGGCGATCAAGCAAAAGCTGGCATCCATGGCAGTAAAGACTTACGGTATTGAGTCCGCTTCCTACAGGGCAGGACAAAATATTGACGATTACACGCAGCAATTGATCGATGCGGGTAAAGATGTGAATGAAGCCAAGCTCAAGAGCCTGGAGCAATTTGCTGTGGAATGTGCGATCATTAAGATCCATGGATCGGAAGCCCTGGATTATACGGTGGACGAAGGCGTTCAGATCTACGGAGGAATGGGTTTCTCTGAAGAAGCACCAATGGCCAGAGCTTACCGGGATGCCAGGATCACACGAATCTATGAAGGGACCAATGAGATCAACCGCATGCTCCTTGTCGGGATGATTTTCAAAAAAGCCATGAAAGGTGAACTGGATTTCCTCACTCCGGCCAAAGAAGTTGCCAAAGAATTGACTTCTGTGCCATCCTTTGGCTCCGTAGACAAGTCAGCTCCTCTGGCCGGTGAAAAGGAAACTCTAAAGAACTTAAAGAAAGCGCTATTAATGACCGCTGGAAAAGCTGCAGAGGTCTTTGGACCGAAACTCAATGATGAGCAGGAACTTTTGATGCACATTGCTGACATGGTCATTGAAATTTATGTAGCAGAATCC
Source organism: Cyclobacteriaceae bacterium (assembly GCA_965228595.1). Lineage (GTDB taxonomy): Bacteria > Bacteroidota > Bacteroidia > Cytophagales > Cyclobacteriaceae > UBA7330. Next base: position 5,887,765 of record OZ245828.1, read on the forward strand.
GTGCTATTGCGAACAGAAAAATTGATGAAATTATATGGAGAGGATGGAAGCAGACTGTATCAGGACCTTGGTCGGGTGTACCTCTATGAGGCCGTTCGAAAGATTAAGAACCACGGCGATGAGGCAGTCTCTTCTTTTACTACCGGGGATGAGTTAAAAGTAATGCTGATGGGTTTGAAACGTTTCACCAAGTCAGAACCGATCAACACCACATTACTCAGGAGAAGCATCGCAGACCAGATGATTCAAGCTAACAAATTCCCATATTCCCTATATCAGTAGGGAATAATTTTTGGATTATTTGAACTAAAGCCGGCTTTGTCGGCTTTTTTTATAATAAAAGGGTAAACGGTTTTCTTTAAGGAAAGTATCAGATAATTTTATAAAAGTTATTTCTGGTCATGAGGGTATGGAGCAATTCAAAAAACTAACAACAAAAGAGAAGGCATTACAGCTAAACCTGGATGAAAAAATCTACGGAACCATTGCTGAAATTGGAGGAGGCCAGGAGGTAGCTGACCACTTTTTTAAAGCAGGTGCTGCATCAGGAACGATCGCAAAAACAATGTCGGCCTATGACATGACCTTTAGCGATGCTATCTATGGTAAGTGTGATAGATATGTCTGTGAAGAAAAGCTAATGAAGATGCTCAACAGGGAATATTCTCTGTTGTCGCAGCGGCTTACCCACCGGACAAAAAGATCTCACTTTTTTGCCTTTTCGAATACCGTAGAGGTACTTAACTACAAGAAAACCAATGAAGGCCACGGCTGGATCGGACTTCGATTTCAGAAGCACTCCAATTCCGAGCCCAACGATTGCATTATTCATGTAATGCTCAGAGACACAGATATGCTCTGGCAACAGCAGGTACTTGGTATTGTAGGGGTGAACCTCATTCATGCATGTTTCTCCTATAATGAGCCTGAGGAAATCATCAATTCCCTGGCGGATAACCTACATTCCGGCCGGTTGGAAATAGACTTTTTCAGGATCGAAGGTCCTGATTTTCATCATGTAGACAACCGTCTCATGAGTTTGAAGCTTGTAAAGAACGGACTCACACATGCTACAATGTTTGATCCCAAAGGGAATGTACTCCAACCCTCAGCTGCGCTTTATAAGAAGAATATTTTCGTACTTCGGGGCCGGTTCAAACCCGTCACACATGTCAATGTGGATATGATGCTCACCGGAATGCGAGCCTACCGTCATGAAGACGATGTGGAGATCAGCAAGATCCAACCCATATGTGAGCTAACCCTGAATGACCTTACGATGGAGGGTCAGATAGATGAAAATGACTTTTTGGATCGTGTAGATCTTCTTTGTAGACTGGGTCAAAATGTAATGATCTCCAACTACCAGGAGCATTATAAGCTGGCAGCGTATCTTTCTCAGTTTACACGTCGAAAGAAAATTGGTATCGTCCTGGGGTATAACAACCTGGTCAGGATTTTTGATGAAAAATATTATGAAAACCTCAATGGTGGTATCCTTGAGGCATTCAGCCGACTATTTGGAAGTAATGTGAAGCTATACGTCTACCCTACCCTTGAGCCGGGCTCTGAGAAATTACTTACTTCTCAATCATTTACTCCACCTCCTCATCTACAGAAGCTGTACAGCTATTTCCAGGACAACAAGCAGATTTTTGACCTGAAAGGAGCAAAAGCAGAGTATATGCACATCATTTCTGACAATGTGCTTGAGATGATTAGCCAGGGAGAGTCCGGTTGGGAAAAGTATGTCCCTAACAAGGTAGCAGATGCCATCAAAAAGAACCACTTATTCAACCTGCCTTACGAGTTGCATGTGGATGAGGAAGATCTGTAATATCTCAGGTATTCAAACCTTCAATTCCCTTTTGCTATATTTGACGGTTTAATCATCAACCATGGCAACTAACAGGGGATCATTTTCTAGTAAAGCCGGATTCATTCTTGCTGCCGCCGGCTCAGCAGTTGGTTTAGGTAATATTTGGAAATTTCCTTTTGAAGTCGCAAATGGTGGAGGTGCCGCTTTTGTGATCATGTATCTGCTCTTTTGCTTTTTGCTGTGCTTCCCTGTGATGGTAACAGAAATTGCCATCGGGCGGAAAACACAGAAAAACCCCGTCGGGGCATTCATTGATTTAGGATTCCCCAGATGGAGCTTTTTAGGTAAGATTGGTATCCTGGCAGGCATCCTCATTCTTTCATTCTACAACGTGGTGGCAGGCTGGGCCTTTGGATACTTCATCCAGATCAGCTTTGGCAATTTTGAAATTGGCGGACAATTCAACGAATACATCAATAACATAGGACGAGTAGGTCTTTATGGGATCCTTTTTATGATCGCCACAGCTTTTGTCGTGAGTAAAGGAATTTCAGGAGGTGTGGAAAGAGCTTCAAAAATCCTGATGCCCACACTGGTAGGGATTATCATTTTGCTGGTAATCTATTCGCTCACCCTACCCCATGCCCTTAAGGGCATCTCTTACTACCTCGTACCCCAGTTCTCCGAAATCAATTTTTCTGTTGTTTACAATGCCCTTGGTCAGGCATTTTTCTCGCTATCCCTTGGAATGGGTGCACTGATCACCTATGGTAGCTACGTCTCCAAACAAGACAATATCATTACCTCTGCTGCGATGATCACCATGGCTGATGCGGGGATTGCCTTTTTAGCGGGATTGATGATGTTTCCGTTTGCTGCCTATATCAGCAATGGTGCTGTAGAGACCGTTCAGGGAGGTCCTGGCCTGATTTTCACGGTACTACCGGGAGCCTTTGAATCCATAGGTCCAATACTGGGACGAATAGTCGGAGCATTGTTCTTCCTGTTACTTTCATTTGCTGCCCTCACATCTACCATATCACTACTTGAGGTTCCCGTGACCTATGCGGTAGACGAATTGAATATTCGAAGGAGTCACGCAGTATGGGTTATTGCCCTGTTTATCTTCATGATGGGTGTGCCATCGCTCATCTCAAATGGAGATTCACACTTCTTTACCAATTTCATTACTTATTTCGGAGCAGAGAACCCGACCAACTTTTTAGATTTTGTACAACACATAGGAAGTGATACGCTCCTGCCACTTGGAGGCTTCCTGATGACCGTTTTTGCTGCATATGTATGGAAAAAACACAACCTCAACAAAGAAATTGAAGCGGGTTACCCTGCTTTCAAAGGGACACTTGTAGAGAAATACATTGATTTTGCCATAAGCTACCTGTGCCCAACAGTGCTTGGGATCATTTTTATCCTCACTGTTCTCAGTAGGTTTTTCGGTATAGAGATTTTCTAAAAACTATTCTTTGATAAAGGATCCGGGGTCTTTACCATCAAAATATATGATATATTCCCCTTTCCACAGTCTCCTGACATCCACCTGGGTGCCCACTCCTTCCAGTACCATCTTATCTTCGGGATCATAGATTTTATAAGAGGTACTTCTGGAAAACTTTATCATGTGATTGGTCCTCTTGGGGTTGAAGGTGACAGGCTCCGGATAATAATGGTAATCCATCTCCCTGGAGTATAGGTATTTATTGTCTGGGAAAATGTACTTAATCCGGTATTTGTTGGCGCCCTCCTCCAGGTGGGGGACATATTCATACTCCGTGCCGGCATACACGCCTTTGGCTTCTATGGTTTCTACCTCATCCCATATCCCACTTTCATAGCGTTCAACTATATACCTGGCCCCAGGCTTATCGCCTACAGCTTTCCATGAAAGCAATGAATCGGAAAGTATGATTTCTTTGAAGTTGAATGTGCTATGGAAGAAAATGGCATCGGGATTCAGAATGATAGGATCGCAACTGTCCTTGTGAATAATTTTTATGGTCACCGGAGCGTAAAGTTCTACCTTTTCAAAATCCAGCGAAATAGCACTTAATTTGGGATTGAAAGTCTTTTTACTCCCATTGACATAAAGTTCTTTGATACAAAACTGGGCTACTGTAGGGTCATAGGGATTCTGTATGAAGAGCACCTTACCCTGGTATACTCCAGTGAAGTAAGTTTCTCCCGCATCTGTCTGCTCATCGAAAGGCAGTAATCGGAGTAAAATGAGAAGCAGCAACACAATTATTCTCTCATTATTTGTTTAAAGTTAATCATATTCAGAATTAATAGACTACCTGTCATGATTTAGCGGCAACCTGCCACATTATATCCCAAATACTTTTAATAATACCATTTTTTATCTAACTTTTAAATGTAACAACATTAGAACTCATGCCTCCGTTAAGAATACCCTTTTTCCTACTTATTATTTCCATAATTTTCACTGCTTGCTCAGATAAAAAAACCACCAAAGAAAAAGAAGCAGAAACTGTGGAAGGGTCATGGAATTTGATCAAATACTATGACTATGATATGGACAATAAATGGAAATCACACGGTGATTCCATCATGTATCAAAAACACATTACCCCCAACTCTTTTGTCTGGCTCAACTTTGACAAGAAAAATGAAAGATTGATAGGAATGGGTGGTGGCACATATGAGTTCAGTGGTGATCAATATACCGAATACATTGCCTTCTTTTATCCCCCTATAGAAAGTTTGATTGGGCAGCCAATCCCCTTTGATGTGGAGTTTAAAGATGGCCAGTGGCTCCATACCGGTTATTTTGTGACAGAAACAACAGATATTGAATCTGGTGAAATCACTTCACGAGACACTGTGAAAATTGAAGAGATCTGGGAGAGAACAAAGGTCCCGGTAAATAAGAATGCAGAGTTGGTAGGCACCTGGCAGCTCAAGTCTTATAAAGAAAAATTAGGGGAACCTTATATCGAGTACCCTGATTTTATTGGTTCACTGAAGCTAGTCACCCCAACACATTTCACCTGGATCAAATACGATCGAAATGGTGATGAAGTCTATGCCGCAGGATCTGGGACTTATACCTACGGTGATGAGTATACAGAGGAGATTCATATGATCTACCCTGAAAACACTGGTCAAATAGGCAAATCCCTGGATTTTAAATACCAGATTGATGAGAATCAATGGTACCATTTTGGTTATGTTCCAAGTATCAGGATCGAGTCCGGAATCATCGTGAAAGATTCGGCTTTGATTGATGAGTATTGGGAACCTTTCAAAAATTCTGATGTAAAAGAGCTATTGCTGTAAATGCAGCAGCATTCGCCAGGTGGATTAGAGATTTTTAGTCAAACACCGGATATTCGGATAAGCGACCTATTTGCCGAGAATATGCCTAGAAATGACAAGTCGTTGTATTTCTGAGGTACCCTCGCCTATCTGGAGTAACCTTTGATCACGATAAAATCGCTCAACATCATATTCACTCATCAAACCGTAACCACCATGGATCTGAACTGCTTCATCTGCCACCTCTTTGGCAATTTCTGAGCAATACAATTTAGCCATGGCAGCTTCTTTTCCAAAAGGCTTCTTTTTCTGTTTTAGCCAACAGGCTTTGTAGAGAAGGTTCCTCGCTAACTCAATTTTCATTGCCATATCGGCAAGTTTGAAAGAGATGGCCTGGAATTTTGATATCTGCCGACCAAATTGTTTTCGTTCCTGGGCGTATTTCAAGGCCAATTCATAGGCTCCCTGAGCACAGCCCAACCCCATAGCTGCTATGGATAATCTACCACTATCCAAAGTAGACAACATGATCTTGGATCCCTGACCCCGCTTCCCAAGCATTTTCTTGCGTGGTACATGGCAATTATCGAAAAAGAGCTGCGAAGTATTGGATGCCCTCCACATGAGTTTGCCATGCATGGTTTGCGTGGTAAATCCGGGAGTCTCTTTGTCCATGAGAATTACAGAAATCTCCTTTCTGCCGTCTTTATGTACGTCGCTGATAAATTGGATGGTAGCCCCTCCTGTGATTGGAGTGTCCCCATTTGTGATGAATATTTTTGATCCATTGATCACCCAGTCATTTTTGACTAGTTTCCCAAACGTCTGACTGCCTCTGCTATCTGAACCAGCTTCAGCCTCAGTAAGACCAAACGCCCATAACTTTTTACCTGAGCACAAATCAGGAAGATACTTCTCTTTTTGCTCTTTGGTGCCAAACTTATAAATGGGTCCAATTCCCAGGCTATTATGGGCAGCCACAGTAGCGGCCTGAGATCCATCTATTCTGGCTATCTCTTCTACTGCAATGATGTATGAAAGAATGTCCATACCATGACCACCATATCTTGCTGGCACGATCATACCAAATATCCCCAGGTCTCCCATCTGTCTGGTGAGCTCCACAGAAAACTCCTCGGCCTGATCGAGCTTTCTGGCCTGAGGTTTGATGACCTGTTCGGCAAAATCTCTCACCGAGCTTCTGATCAGATCATGGTCCTGGTTGCAAAATATATCCATTGGCACACTGTTATTTAAATTAAGACACTTTCCGTCACTGATTTTGGAACAAATAACTTTTTTTGAAGAAATGCACTGGCCAGCATTTTTCCCTGTGGGTCTAATCTCCCGGATCGTGTTCCTCCTCCATCCAGTGACTCATGTAAAACAAAATTCAGTGCAAGTAAATTCTCCAGTTCATATCTCATGATTTCTCCCTCACAGATATCAGAAAACCATCTTTTCAATAGGTCCGGTGTCAAATACTTATGGATATATTCATACGCCAGCCTCGACCTGGCAATCACTCCCAGGTTGATGCTATTTCCTTTATCTCCGGATCTTGCCAGACAAATTTTGTCCAGGGGGACTTCTGCTCCATTGGTTGGTACCTGAACACTTAGACTAATTGTAGTGGTTTTTGGGTGTTGTGTGGAATCAGTACCGGTTTTCATGGCTTCAGGGTGTAAAGTCAATACATTTGATGCTTTTCCTTTGTCGTCGACTTCCCACAGACCAAGCTCTAGGTCCTTTTTAAACACGAGTGTAGGCCAGTAGGCCATTACTTCCTGCACTTTCGGACGACCGCCATATGCGGCAACCCCCTGTGGCCCGGACAAAATGAGTCCAGCGACTTCTTTGCTAAATTGATAGAGCTTTTCCTGAGCCTGATCAAAGGCTGTAAACTGCAAAAGGATTTCCTTTGGCTCAGGGTTTTTCAGGGACTGTCCCAGAGCATCTGACCCGATGAAGCTCGACCTGGTCTTATCAAAATCCGGAAGCCGTTTCCAGAAAATGTCTTTAAGGGTTTCAGCTTTTAAGTGTGCATCAGCTCCTCCAACCACTATATGACCAGTAGCCTTATAACCGTCATGGTATGCCATGGAGACTTTCCAGGTATCCGGAGACGGCTTACCCTTCACTCCTTTTACCATCACCTGATCCATTGAAATCCAGGTGACTTCAAGGGTGGTAAGATCTGCTATCACATCAGGCCCCATATAGTTTTCAGGGTCTGCAATTTCATAAACCAGTTGCTCCTTCACCGTCCACTCGTTGACCACACCGCCTGTCCCCGGAGCTTTGGTTACGATAAAATACCCATCCTCAAAGAATTCGACGATCGGATACCCCATGTGATGCCAACCCTTGATGGTCTTCCAGTCAGTATAATTTCCACCCGTAACCTGTGTCCCACACTCAATGAGGTGACCCGCCACCATAGCTGAAGCCATCAGATCCCATTGATCCGAAGACCAGCTCATCTCATATTTTATGGGGCCAATCGCCAAAGCACTATCGGACGCCCTGCCACAAATCACGATATCAGCCCCCATTTCAAGTGCTTTTACAATGCCTTCCGAACTGGTATACGCATTGGCTGTGCGCAACCTGCCAGACATCTCTTCAAATCCCTCACCCGTCTCGAGGTTGCTAAAGGTGTTTCCAACCTGCCTGAGTTCGGGTACTTTGGTGATGATATTGTCTCCGGTCACCGCAATCACCTTCTTCTTAAACCCCGCTTTGGACAGCAGAGCCTGAAGGGCCTTCGCACAGGCTATTGGATTGTTTCCTCCGGCATTGGTGACAATCTTAGGGAAGTGAGACTTCAGCGCTTCTAGTGAAAGCTGAACATGCTCAATAAAATCAGTAACGTATCCACGTTGTTCGTCCCTGGCCTGTTGTTTGGCCAGAATACTCATCGAAACCTCAGCGAGATAGTCTGCGGTAAGGTAATCCAAACGTCCCATCCGAACCTGTCGCTCCATGGCCATGGGTTCATCACCCCAAAATCCGCTGCTGTTGCCAATTCTTACTTTTCTCATCTCAACCTTTCCAATTTGGTTTCTTCTTAGCTAAAAAAGCACGCATACCTTCCTGGGCTTCATTAGAACTCCTAATCTCTGCGATTAGCCCGGAAGTCTTCTCAATGGCTTCCTCCAGGGTCCATTGATTGACCACCTTGGAGATAAGCCTTTTGCATTTTGAAACCGCTTCAGGTCCTGCCTCTTTGATGAGTGAGATCACTGAGCTTACCTGTGCCTGAACTTCTGCCTCTTCCCCAAAAAAGTCGATTAAACCAACGTCCAGGGCTTCATCTTCCCCAAATAGTTTCCCCGTGAGCATCAACTGTTTCGCATATCGCTCACCGATACGCTTGACGGCATACGGAGAAATTACCGCAGGTACCAGACCCAATTTCACCTCACTGAAGGAAAATTTGGTGTCGGGGAGTGAGAACACAAAGTCACAGCAGGAAATCAACCCAACCCCGCCGCCGATTGCTGCCCCATGCACAAGTGCTATTGTTGGTTTGGAAAACGTATACAGGGAATTGAGCATTTTGGCAAGCATCAGACTCTCATCCATGTTTTGATTATACGAATAGTCTACGGCTTTTCGCATCCAGTTGAGGTCAGCGCCAGCACAAAAAACCGGACCCTTTCCCCTCAAGATCAAAAGCCGGAGGCCAGGATCTTGATCCAGCTTTACAAGCGTATCCTGAAGATCAGCAATCATTTCCTCGTTGAAGGCATTACGAACCTGCTCACGATTGAGCCATATGGTGGCCACTCCTGCTTCCTTTTCTACGATTACTTGTCCCATCACTCACATTCTAAAAACACCAAACACTGTCTCAGGAATTGGTTTATGCAGGGAAATTTCCAATGACCGGGCCAATACTTCCCTCGTCTCTGCGGGATCTATGATGCCGTCATCCCATATTCTGGCTGTGCTGAAATAAGCGCTGCCCTCTGCTTCATACTTCTGAAGGATATCATCCTCCAGCTTTTTGAGCTCCTTTTGATTGGGCTTCTTTCCATTTCTCGCCAGCTGATCCTCTTTGATGGTAAGTAAAACATTGGCAGCCTGCTGGCCTCCCATCACAGAGGTCTTTGCATTGGGCCACAAGAAAAGAAAATTGGGATCATAGGCCCGACCAGCCATGGCGTAGTTGCCGGCACCGAATGAACCACCAACAACCACTGTGATCTTGGGAACCTGGGCATTGGCTACCGCATGGATCATTTTAGCTCCGTCTTTTGCCAAACCGCCCTGCTCATATCTTTTCCCCACCATGAAACCGGTGATATTTTGCAGGAAGATGATCGGAATCTTTCTGGAGGCGCACAAGGTGACAAAATGGGCACCTTTTAATGCTGATTCAGAAAAGAGAATCCCATTATTGGCAACAATACCCACGGATATACCTTTGATCCTTGCAAATCCGGTGAGCAAAGTTTTGCCATACCGTGCTTTAAATTCCTGAAATTTACTCTCGTCAACAATTCGTGCAATAACCTGCTTAAGGTCATAAGGCATCCTAAGATCCGGAGGGATAAAACCATAAATCTCTTTCGGCTCATAAAGTGGGGGTTTGAAACCTTTTTCCCTTTCTGAATAGTCCTTTTGTTTCAAATGATCAAAGATGTCCCTGCAGATCTCCAGTGCATGTAGGTCATTTTCCGCCAGGTGATCTGCTACCCCGCTGATCTTGGTATGCATTTCAGCACCTCCGAGCTCTTCAGCACTGACTTCCTCTCCTGTGGCGGCTTTTACCAGAGGCGGACCACCGATAAAAACGGTGCCCTGCTGCTTGACCATGATCACTTCATCACTCATTGCCGGCACATAAGCACCTCCTGCTGTACAGCTACCCATCACCACAGCTATTTGAGGGATTTTCAAAGCGGATAACCGCGATTGATAGTAAAAGAACCTACCAAAGTGAAACCGATCTGCAAATACCTCCGACTGGTCAGGAAGAAAAACACCTCCTGAGTCTACCAGGTACACACAGGGCAGTTCATTTTGCATGGCTATCTCAAGCGCACGAATATGTTTTTTAATGCTTTGTGAGATATAGGTCCCGCCTTTAACGCTGGAGTCATTGGCAATGACCACGGCATCAATGCCCCTGATTTTACCAATACCGGTTATTAGTCCGGCTGAAGGAAACTCATTGTTTTTGATGTCCCACGCGGCCAATGGGGACAATTCCAAAAAGGTACCATCATCGACTAACTTATTGACCCTTTCCCTGGCTGGCAATCTTTTGGCCCTGCCTTTTTTTGGATCAGGCTTTGTATCCCGAACCAATGCCATTCTTTGCTTAAACTCTTCAAGAATCTTAGCATAATAACTGGCCTGCTTTTCAACGGTTGATTTTTTGGCCTCTGTCTTGGAATGAATCGTATTTGACATAGAAAAAAATGTATTCTGTTTATAATTTACGAATAGTTTAACGATTCAAATAGCGGTGTAGCAATATTTATTGATAACAAGCTACATTAAATGGTTAGCATTGTTTGAGGAATACACACCATATTATATTTGAGCTACGTTATAAAGCACATGGAAAGAGTCTTCATTTTAATTCTGGTTATCTTCTTCGGATGCAGCCCGAAAGTCATTCATTTTCTCAATGAAAGTGCCCCATACGCCGGTTTTAATACTTACCAGGTCACCAATGTGAAAATTAACAATGCGGATATTTCACCCACAGGCCAGGAGATCATCAAGCACATTGAATCCTCTATCATAGAGGAAATGAAAAGGCGTGATTATAAACCTCAAAAAGATCCTGATCTGGTGGTTCGCTATGAGCTTATTTCTAACCAACAGACTGATGTCAATGTCAATAACTATGGGCTATATGGTCCTATGTATCCTTATCGCACCATTTCAGTGCGCACGTTCCTTGAGTCTGCACTTTTGATCGAAATCATTAACTTGAAAACCAAGAAAGCTATCTGGCATGCCAGCGTAGACATGAACAATTACAGGAAAGAGAAAAAAATGGACGACATCATACAAAAAGCGGTGACCAGTATCTTCAACACCTATCCGTATAAAGCAGGATCAGGACAACCAGACAAATCCCTGATCATCGAATGATGGAGTATGGCTTTCTTTCCGTCATCCCGCCAATTGTTGCCATTGCATTAGCCATCTGGACCAGGCAGGTGCTTTTTTCTCTATTTGTCGGTCTGGCTATTGGCTGGATCATCATCGAAGAGGGATTTTTTATTGGGCTATACAGCTCCGTAGACGCAATGATTCATGTTTTTGCAAGTGCCGGGAATACAAGGACCGTCGTTTTCACCCTGATTATTGGTGCACTCATACAATTGGTCCGCTATTCCGGAGGTGTAAATGGTTTTGTGATCAAGATCCAGCAGATGGTAAAAGGGTCTGCCAATCCCCGACGTAAGCTACAGGCTACTGCAGGGATTGCCGGTTTTCTGATCTTTATAGAATCCAACATATCAATTTTGACAGTAGGCACTGTCTTCAGGCCGCTGTTTGACCGATTTGGAATTTCCAAGGAGAAGCTGGCCTATATCGCAGATTCAAGCTCTGCACCCTCCTGTATTTTATTCCCAATCAATGCCTGGGGTGCTTACATCATGGGATTATTGGTGGCTTTTGAAGGCGTTTCTCCGGTGAAAACCCTGATATACAGTATTCCATTCAATTTCTACCCGATCCTCACATTGACCCTTTTGTTTTTTCTTATATCAAGAAATAAAAACATTGGCCCAATGCGTCAATTTGAAGCAAATATTGCTAACACCACTTCAAAAACCGATATCGAAACTGATGGGTCTGGCAATTATCTGGACATGATCTTACCCATCCTGATCATGATAATATCGATGCCATTCCTCCTCATTTATACCGGATGGGATCCAACTTCCAATGACCCGCTGGCATCAAAGGTCTGGACGGCCATAGGAAACGGTTCCGGATCCATGGCGGTGCTGCTTGCTGTCTTGATGGCCTGGGTTTTTGCAGGGTTGCTTTATGGGTTCAAAAGAAAGATCAACCTTAAAAACTTCACCGAGGAATCCTTCAAAGGCATGGGTGAAATGATACAAATGGCCTTATTGATGGTGATGGCCTTTGCATTAGGCAGCTTGTGTAATGAGTTGGGCACTGGAAACTATGTGGCATCACTGACTGCAGAATGGATCTATCCACCGCTTATTCCGGCCATCATATTTATCACAAGTTGTGCCATTGCCTTTTCAACGGGCACTTCATGGGGCACCTTTGCAATCATGTTGGCCATTGCTATTCCGGTGAGCCTGGAACTTGATATCAATATCTATGTGATGACCGCTGCCGTTTTGGGAGGTGGTGTATTTGGAGACCATTGCTCCCCGATTTCGGATACCACACTCATTGCCTCGGTCGCTTCAGGAAGTGATCATATTGACCATGTAAGGACACAATTGCCCTACGCACTGATATCAGGAACCGTCAGTATCCTCTTCTACCTTGTGGTAGGATTCTTAATTACTTAAGGTCGGTACTGTAAACCACACCAGCAAAGTCTCTGGCGTTATAGTTGTTCTTCATGGTCTCGCCGTAGGCCCCCGCAGACATGATAGCCATCAGGTCACCTCTTTTAGTGATGGGGAGCTTATAGTTTCTTTGGAAGAAGTCTGAAGTTTCACAAATCGGTCCTACCACATCGTAAGTCTCTTTTTGGTCGGACTGACTGCTCAGATTCACCACCTTGTGATAGGCCTGATAAAGCGATGGGCGCATCAAATCAGACATTCCGGCATCCAGGATGGCAAAATTGATGTGTTCACTCTCCTTTACAAACACCACACGGCTAATGATTGACGCACATTGTCCAACAATAGATCGACCCAATTCAAAGTGAACCTGCTGAGAATCTGAAACTTTCAGGTTTTCATGAAAGACTTTGAAATAGGAAGCAAAATCTGGTATTGGGTTGATAGCAGGTTCTTTGTAGTCTATTCCCAGTCCGCCTCCTACGTTGAGGTGAGCTAAAGAAATGCCGGCTGCCCTTAGCTCGTCTTGTAAGTGATTGACCTTTTCTGTCAAACCAATGAATCGGTTCAAATCAGTAACCTGAGACCCAATATGATAGTGCAATCCGATGAACGAAACCGAAGAAAGGCCTTTTATCATCTCCAGGTTTTTCAACAATTCATCTGAAGAGATTCCAAATTTATTCTCCCTGGTTCCCGTTGTAATATAATGATGCGTGCCAGCCTCCATCTCCGGGTTGATCCGAATGCTGATGTTGGCCGTTTTACCAAGCTGTTCCGCTAGCTCATTGATGACCATGAGCTCCTGAAGGGATTCCACATTGATACTGAAAATCTCATGCTCAATAGCCAGCTTGATCTCCTTGTCTGTTTTTCCAACACCTGCCAAAACAATGTGGTCCGGCGTAAACCCATTTTTTAAAGCAATCAGGATTTCATTTCCGCTTACACAATCTATGCCCAGGCCATATTCACGTATCCTATCCAGAATGGGGGAATTGTTATTGGCTTTCAGCGCATAATGTACCTGGTAACCATAACTATTTGCTTTATCCAAAGCACTCAGTGTCTCTTCCAGCAGGGTCATATCATAAAAATAGAACGGAGTTTCCCTCTCCCCGAACTGAGGAACTAATTCTCTTAACTCAAGCATAGTATTATTTACAGTATTTCTTAATGATGGCCGCTGCATCAGCAACTTCAAGATTCTCAGCCTTTTTGAAATCCTCACACGCTGATCGTGTTTGATTTTTGTGGATTTTCAGTGCACCTCTATACAGATAAGCTTCGCCATAATCTCTGTTAATCTTAATGGCCAGGGTATAAGATTCCAGCGCTCCATCTATGTAGCCCAATTGGTGTTGAGCTCGTGCATTCAGAAAATAGCCATCCGCTGAATTTTCATTGATCTCCAGGGCATTTTCGGTATAGATCAATGCTTTGGAGTATTTTTCCTGTCTATAGTAAAGCTTTGCCAGACTCAGATAGGCATTTACATTCTTCTCGTCAAGCTCCGAAACCTTGGCAAAATCTTTCTCGGCCTGATCATATTTTCCCAATTCCTCATAAGCTCTGCCCCGGTTATAGATCGCTCCAACGCTTCTGGGGTTTTCACCAATATAATGAGTATAGGCAGTAATAGCCTCCTGGAATTTACCCTGACTGAATAGTCGATCAGCTCTGCGCGATTCACCTGAATTACAGCTAAAACCGATGAGAATAATTAGTATACTTAATAACCGTACTGGCATAGTTTTTAAATAGCGTGGCAAATATAGGGGATGACCAAGGCAAAACCTGCCTAATTGACAAAATCTGAATGATATCGCAGGTTTTTGTATCCGATCAGGTCACAGAAAGCTTTACCAAAAAACATTTTGGCTTCCACCTTTAACGGAATCTGGTTTTTATCTGCTGATACCCAGGCAATTACTCCGCCCTCCTCCGGAAACACATCATTTTTAGGGATAATGATCAATACCCGGTGAGCCATGATCTTACCAAAAGGAGTCTTGACCTTTTCCTTTCCATCATGCTTCAGAACCAAATCATAGAATGCATTGTCATAATATGTGTATACAAGCGTAGTATCTCCTTTTTTAAACCCACTCAGATCAATGGTCCTCACTTTTAAATAAGCGCTCAGGATATCATGCACATTTTTCGAAGGTTCAAACTCCTTAGGATCCTTTTCTTCATTGTTTTTGATGATCCTGATCTTCCCCTCATTATGATCAAAGAAAGTCTTTTCATTACGCGTATACTTTCCTTCTTCAATGTCCTGATATGCATATAGTGGCTTAAGTTGATTCTGAGCCACCAGTGCTCCCCACGTATCTTTTACATGGGCAAAAAGACCAACAAAACCATCGGTACGTCCCACGATCTCTACTTTATAACAATCTTCTCTGGAATATTGTACCGGAGCTTCCCCAATGTTTGCAGTTGCTTTACCCAGGGTGAACCACCCATAACCCAACTTAAATTCCAACTCTTCCCCCATCTGGAAAGAGTGGGTTTCTTTTTCCTCACCACTTTGGGCAAAAATATTGAGGGAAAGAATCAACGCGACAATCAGTATCATATTGCACAGTTTTAGCCTCATGTCAGGTTTAAACAAGTAACATGCCAACTAATTATACTGAAACGTCATTTTCTCTAAGCGCGTTATTCAATGAAGTCTTTTTATCTGTACTTTCTTTTCTCTCACCGATGATCAGCGCACATGGCACCTGGTATTCACCAGCCTTAAACTTCTTAGGGATCGTACCGGGTATCACAACAGATCGTTCCGGAACATACCCTCTATACTCGATGGGCTCATCCTTTGTCACATCTATAATCTTTGAGCTTGCTGTCAATACGACATTGGCTCCAAGCACGGCCTCCTTACCTACCCTTACTCCTTCTACCACGATACATCGAGATCCCACAAACACATTATCCTCTATGATAACAGGAGCAGCCTGAACCGGCTCGAGCACGCCTCCAATTCCAACTCCACCACTTAGGTGAACATTCTTTCCAATCTGGGCACAGCTACCCACGGTCGCCCAGGTATCCACCATCGAACCCTCATCCACATATGCACCGATGTTTACATAGGAAGGCATGAGTATGGTGTTCTTACTTATATAAGATCCGTATCGGGCGATGGCATGAGGTACTACCCTTACCCCCAACTGATCGTATCCTGATTTTAATTTGATTTTATCATGAAACTGGAATGGGCCAACTTCTATGAGCTGCATCTTCATCAGGGGAAAATAAAGGATCACAGCTTTCTTGATCCACTCGTTTACTTTCCATCCATCCACACCTGGCTCTGCTATTCGCTTCTTTCCGGTATCAAGATCATCAATCAAAGTTTTTATTGCGACTGAAATTTCTTTTTCCTTGATCAACGATCTATCTTCCCATGCAGACTCTATAAGTTTTTGTAATGCTTCCATCTAGTGTTTGAAATGTTTCTGGTAAAGTTGTCTTAATTGAATAAAAAAAAAATTGTAATAGCGTCCATCCTAAAACCCCTCCTCGATCCGAGGCATTATGAGCGGTTCGCTCTTTCACTGGCGAAAACAAATAAATATGAGGTTAATATCATAGCAAATGGAGAAAAAAAACCAAACACTCCTGATATAAGATTCTATTCCAATGGTATCCCCGGACGAAAGCTCACCCACCGATTAAAACTGCGATGGAAGACTTATTCCTATATAATAAAGATAAGACCCCACCTCCTGATTGTCTGCACCATCGAACTACTTCCATTTGCCTTTTTTTATTCCCGGATCACCCGATGTAAGATAGTCTACGATGTGCAGGAAAACTATACATTGAATTTTAAATATCTTACGGAATATGGTTTTTTGCATAAAGCGCTTTTGGTACCCCTCGTTCGCATAATAGAAAGATTGTCCCGGCGATTTGTGGATCATTATTTTCTTGCTGAAAAGTGTTACTCCGAACAACTCAAATTCATCCATACCAAGTTTACGATTCTGGAAAATAAAACTGTTTTAAAAGAGGTTAATAAACCGTCTGAACCGATCGAAATAAACAAACTCAGGTTCGTATTTTCAGGCACTGTTTCTACCTACGCAGGCATCCATAAAATCCTTCAAATAATTGAGTGTCTGAAAGTATCGGGACTGGACTTTCAATTCACAATTATCGGACAGGTTTTCGATCAACAAATCAGCTCTAAATTGATGAATATCCAGTCATCCAAAATTCACATAAAAGTGAGTGAATCACCTGTACCTCATGCATCCATTATCGAAGAGATCCAGCAGGCCGACATTGGAGTAGTGGCCTACCAAAGTCAAATTGTCAATGCCAATAAGGTGCCTACAAAACTATATGAGTATGTCGCCTACGGATTGCCATACCTGATAGAAAAAGATTCTTACTGGTGGAAAGTGGGTAAAAAGCTAGGAGGAGCCATTCCTGTCGATTTTGATGCTTTGTCAACTGAATCGCTGGTAAAGGCACTCAAAACAAAACCTACATTTGCTGATGCCTCTGATAGGAACGAAGCACTTTGGAAGGCAGAAGAAAGTAAATTTTTAACCTCTATATATACTTTACTTGAATAGTTTTATATATCTGAACAACAATTCCTTATGGTCTTATAAATGTGCATACTTAAAAATATTTTTAGATTAATCTAAATTTATTTTATATCTTTGCCATCAAGATGAAACTGACATTAGCAGAAGAAAATTACCTCAAAGCAATTTATCATCTATCCGAAGCCGGAGATGGTGGTGTTTCTACCAATGCCCTGGCAGAATCTATGGAAACCAAGCCTGCTTCGGTAAGTGATATGGTCAGGCGCTTGTCTCAAAAAGGGGTAATCGATTATCAGAAATACAAGGGAGTAAACATCTCCAAAACAGGAAAGACCATCGCACTGAGTGTGATCAGGAAACATCGGTTGTGGGAAGTATTCCTGGTTGAAAAACTTGGATTCAACTGGGATGAGGTGCACGACATTGCAGAGCAGCTGGAGCACATCCAATCCCCTCTCCTCGTAGAGCGTCTCGACAAGTTTTTGGATCACCCTGTGATGGATCCACATGGTGACCCCATACCTGATAAAAACGGTGTGTTTCATGTAGGTCCGGCCATCCCCTTGTCTGACCTGAAATCCAAGGACAAAGGGATCATTTCAGGAGTCACAAGCGACGACCAAAAACTGCTTCAATATCTCGACAAGATCAAGGTGGGATTAGGGACAAAATTGATCATTCTTGAGATCGAAGAATTTGACGGTTCGATGAAAATTGAAACTGATAAAAAGGAGGAAATGTTTATCTCAAAAAAGACAGCTGAGCAACTTTTAGTTTCTAAATGGCCATGAGAAATTCCACTACCATATCTCAGATAATAACCACGGAAACTGACCAGGCCTTCTGGGCACTGGCCATCTTTCTACTGGTGGTTTTTCTCGCCTATTTCATGATGAAACTAAAGGTATGGAGAGTGATCACAACAGGGCGGGTCAGGTCACATCGTGCACATATCGAAGACATCCTGAAACAACTTTATCATGTAGAGGCCGGGGGTAAAAGTGTCGGCATCATTGACCTCTCGGGAGTACTCAGAATTTCTGACAAAAAGATGCTCAACCTCATCGAGGAGATGGTGAGTATGGACCTCATCCAGACGAGAGACGAAAAGATTGTACTTACTGAAATGGGAAGAGATTACGCGTTGAGGATCATCCGTGTTCATCGCCTTTGGGAAAAATATTTATCTGAAAAGACAGGCATCAGTAAACTCGAATGGCATGACCGTGCCGAGCAGAAAGAACACCAGCTTACCCGGGAACAAACAGAGTCACTGTATGAAGAATTGGGTAGACCTCGCTTTGACCCACACGGTGATCCGATCCCTACCGCACAGGGTCAGGTGATAGAAGTGAAGAGTGTGCCGTTGACTGGTTTGCGAAAGGGAGCCGTAGCCAGGATCAAACATATTGAGGACGAGCCCGAAGTCGTTTACAAGCAGATCATTGCTAAAAAACTTCATATCGGTTCTCAACTAAAAGTGATTGAATCAGATGACAGGCATGTGAAGTTTTATTCGGAGGGAGAAGAATATATCCTACCATCCATTGTAGCTTGTAACATCAGCGTATTGGAGCTAAGTGAAGAAGAAATTTTTGAGGATAGCAAGGTCCGGCTGTCCAGCCTGGATGAAGGAGAGAAAGCCAGGATTGTTGGCATCTCCTCCGAGTGTAGGGGTGCTGCAAGGAGAAGATTGATGGATCTGGGATTTATCAAAGGCACCGAGATCGAGACAGAATATAACGGACCCAACAGCAACCCAAAAGCATACAAAATCAGGAATACCCTGATCGCTTTAAGGAATGATCAGGCAGATTTAATATTAATTGAGAAGGAGGTAATATGAGTCAGGTAGTATCAGAAGCATGTGAAACTTGCCCACTATATAACAGTGCCGAGCTAAAGAAGCTTGGAGTAAATGTAGACAATGCCGATTTTGTGGTAGCATTGGCTGGGAACCCCAATACTGGAAAGAGTACTGTCTTTAATGCATTGACAGGTTTGAGACAACACACAGGTAACTGGCCAGGCAAAACGGTGACCCGTGCTGAAGGCGGCTACAACTACAATGGCAAACACGTGAAACTAATAGATCTGCCGGGGACCTATTCCCTACTCTCAACTTCAACAGATGAAGAAGTAGCCAGAAACTTCATTTTATTTGGCAGGCCCGACGTGACAGTGATCGTGGTGGATGCTTCCAGGCTGGAAAGAAACCTGAACCTGGCCTTACAGGTACTGGAGATAACGGATAAAGCTGTGTTATGCCTCAATCTTATGGATGAAGCCAAAAGGCACCATGTTACAATCGATGCACGAGCTCTTTCCAGGAGATTGGGCATCCCTGTGGTGCCTGCGAGTGCCAGAAATGGGGAAGGGATCCCTGAATTGCTGGAAACGATTCATAAAGTAGCCACAGGTGAAATCAAATGCACGCCCCACCGGATCAAGATTTCATCTAAACAGATCAACCAGGCCATTGAGGACCTCAATAAGAAACTTTTGGCCAAATACCCAGGGCTGCCCAACACCCGATGGATTGCCATGCGGCTACTTGATGGCGACCAGTATATTCTGGACGCGATCAAAAACGATGAATTTCAAATAGCAAGCTAATGAACCAGGATCAATCGAACGATATCATTGAATTGGCTTCAAACCTGCGGTGGAAAGTAGGCGAAAACTACCATGACCGGTTGACAGAGGGTATTTATACAGATGCCGCCGCCATTACGAAGGATGTGGAGGTCAGGGATGGAAAGTCTCACTTTACTTTTGACCGGAAGCTCGATCAGCTGCTTACCAGCAAGACATTTGGCTTTCCGATCATGGTGCTGATCCTGTCCATTATCCTCTGGATCACCATCCAGGGAGCCAATTATCCTTCAGGAATGCTCGCAACCCTGCTCCTGGAAAACATCTACCCTTTCTTAAAAGGTGTAGCCAGCAGCATCGGGATGCCCTGGTGGCTGGACGGGTTCCTGATTGATGGAGTTTACCTCGCACTTGGGTGGGTAATCGCTGTGATGCTCCCTCCCATGGCGATCTTTTTTCCCATGTTTACCTTGCTGGAAGACTTCGGTTATCTGCCCCGGGTAGCTTTTAACATGGACAATATGTTTAGAAAAACTGGTGCCCATGGCAAGCAAGCCCTGACCATGAGTATGGGCTGGGGATGCAATGCCGCCGGTGTCGTGGCCACACGGATCATTGACAGCCCGCGTGAACGACTGATTGCCATCATTACCAACAATTTTTCTTTGTGTAATGGCCGGTGGCCTACCCAGATCCTCATCGCAACGATCTTTATCGGGGCATTGGTCCCTCCTGCCTTCTCTGGCTTAATGAGCACGGCTTCTGTGATTGGGATCGCTATGCTGGGTATTGCCTTCATGTTTTTGACCTCGTGGCTATTGTCCAATACGCTGCTAAAAGGCGAAGTATCCACGTTTGCGTTGGAGCTTCCTCCCTATCGTCCACCTCGTTTCTGGCAGACGATTTACACCTCCCTGATTGACAGGACACTGATCGTGTTGTGGCGGGCCATGGTCTTTGCTGCGCCAGCGGGCGCCGTGATCTGGCTGACCTCAAATATTGATATCGGGGATCAAAGCATTGCCAATATGATGATCGATTGGATGGATGAGTTTGGAATATTTATTGGCTTAAATGGAGTGATCCTGCTGGCTTATATTGTCGCCATCCCAGCCAATGAGATTGTACTTCCAACGATATTGATGCTCACAGTGGCCAATTTAAACATCGCAGGGTATGGAGCCGGTGAAGGCGTGATGTTTGAGCTGGATAGCGCCATGGAGACAGAAGCCATTCTGAGAAAAGGCGGCTGGACGTTACTCACGGGTATCAACCTGATGCTGTTTAGTTTGCTACACAATCCCTGCAGCACCACCATTTATACCATCTACAAAGAGACCAAGAGCCGTAAATGGACCGCTGTGGCTTCTATCCTGCCCGTGATCATGGGATTTGTGGTTTGTTTTTTGGTGGCTCAGATTTATAGGCTGGTCGTGGGGTAAGATCTTGCTTGTATTTGTGTCACCACTCAGAGTGGTGGCACAAATATGTTACATCTCCAAATACCGCTTAATCACAACCTCCCCATCAGGCATTATTTTTTCCTGCTTAAGGAAAGTCTTCAATTCATCAGGTTTTAAAAAGAAGAAATCCACCACTTCACCATCCATAGGCTTAATGGGACCATCATATATGGTTGAATAAACCTGTCCCCATACTTTGACGTCCTCATTCTCGAAAAGGAAATCAAATAAAGGAGACAAAGTCACACCAGTGATCCCCAGCTCCTCCTCCAACTCCCGGATCGCATTTTCCTCATAAGATTCATTTTCCGTCACCACGCCCCCAGTGGTAGGATCAAAAAAGCCAGGATACAGGTCTTTGTGGTCAGAACGCTTCTGAATGAGGATCTCGCCTTGTGAATTGGTAACAATCACATACGAGGCCCGGTGAAGCATGGCATTGGCCCGCATGACAGATCGCGGGACTACATCGATAACTTCATTGGCAGGGTTAACGATGAGGACTTTTTCTCCCATGGTCGCAAGATAGTGAAGCCATTCGTGCCACCACTCTGAGTGGTGGCACGAATACACTACTTTTGCGGCATGAACACCGAAGATACCATCGTCGCATTGGCCACACCTCCCGGAGTCGGAGCCATTGGCGTGATCCGACTTTCCGGAAAAGAGGCCATTCCGATCACTCAAAAGGTATTCAAAGGGAAAGATCTCTCTCAGGTGGCCAGTCACACGCTGCATTATGGCACCATCAAAGATGATGATCAGGTAATCGATGAGGTGGTGGTCTCCGTTTTCAAAGGGCCCAACAGTTACACCAAACAGGACGTCATCGAGATCTCCTGTCATGGAAGCCCGTACATCCTGCAAAAGGTGATCAAACTGCTCCTCAAACACGGTGCACGACTGGCCAAAGCCGGTGAATATACCCTCAGGGCCTTCGTCAACGGACGGTTTGACCTGGCGCAGGCAGAGGCGGTAGCGGACCTGATCACTTCAGAGAATGAATCCATGCACAAGGCCGCGATGAACCAGATGCGGGGTGGATTTTCAGCAGAGATCAAAGCCCTGCGGGAAGAGCTGGTCCACTTCGCCTCCATGATCGAACTGGAGCTGGACTTTTCAGAGGAAGATGTGGAGTTTGCCAGCCGTGATGAGCTCAAAAAGCTGATCCACAACCTCCAAAAGCTTATCACGGCCCTGACAGAGAGCTTTAACCTGGGGAACGCGATCAAAAACGGCATCCCTACCGTGATCGCCGGAAAACCCAATGCCGGTAAGTCCACCCTGCTCAACGCCCTGCTCAACGAAGAAAAAGCCATCGTCTCCGACATCCCCGGCACGACCCGTGACATCATCGAAGATGTGATCCACATCGACGGGATCAGCTTCCGGTTCATCGATACCGCCGGGATCCGTACTACGGAGGACCATGTGGAAGCCATCGGGGTGGAAAGAGCCCACGCCCGCATGAAGGAGGCCGCCGTGATCATCTACCTGATCGACCTGGCCCATGACACGCCGCACGAGGTGTCCCAGCAGTTGGACTACCTCAAGGAATTGGGTGTCCCCCACCTCATCGTAGGCAACAAAGCGGATAAAGCGAATGAAGAAGTAATTACGGCACTTAAAGACACGGATTTCCTCAGGATCTCCGCCCACAGGAAGGAAAACCTGGACACGCTGAAGGAAGCCCTCAAAGAAAAAGTCATGCTGAAGGATTTCAAGGCCGGCAATACCCTGGTGACCACGCTTCGCCACTATGAGAGCCTGGTAGAGACCAATCAGTCGCTGGACAAGGTGATTGAGGGGATCGATGCGGGCGTCACCAATGACTTCCTGGCCATGGACATCCGCAATGCCCTCCTCCACCTGGGTGAGATCACCGGTGAGATCACGACGGATGATCTGCTGGATAATATCTTTTCGAAGTTTTGTATCGGAAAGTGAGAGCTGCACAACCGGTAATTGCTTCAGCCTCCTACCCTCATGAGATCTTCTATAAAAAAAACCGCTTCCCAATTAAGCAAAGCGGTCTCAAGTCATATCAGCATTGATCATCATACCGTAAACGATTTAGTTGACACATTACCTGGCAGGTCATACGCCCTTACCCTGATCGATCCACCTTCCGGAATATCCTGTGTGAGTGTAAACTCCCACTGTATCCCGTTGTCAGTTGGTGTAGCTTCCCCGGAGTAAATCAACTTTTCATCTTCACCGATGATGTCAAACCTGACTTTCGCCAGCTGAGGATCTTCATACGCCTCTACCAGCCCTCGGCTTCCTGCTGCTCCACCTGGTAAAATAAGTTCACCAATCTCTGGTGCTCTCAGGTAATCGGTAACAGCAAGCGTGTAAGCGTTCCTGACCCTGGCAATGCTGGCAGCTGCCGCCTCGTAGATAGGTCCAAGCACCTCATTGGCCATTGCATGCTTCGCAAAGGAAGTTGCATATTTGAAACGCATGTTATTCATCTTCTGAGCCTCGGTTCCCTCACCCCGCCTCACTGGTCTCGAGGATACGATGGTTCGACCATTCATGCTTCTGTAAACTAGTTGGCTGCCTAGCATACCACTAGCACCCTGTAAAAACAGGTTCTTTTTTAAAGTTGCCATTGTTGTAAAATTTATAAAGTGAGAAAAAGATTTAAGAAGAGGCCTCTTGAGATTTTAAAAAGCAATAATTGTTCCATAAAATGGTATGAGATGTGATTTTTAGTTGTTTTTGAAAACTTTTTGAATAAATCACATATACTGCGTAGGACACACAACCACAAGGGATTCTTATACGTTTAATGGATGGTGGCTTCCCCGTGTTCGCCTGGCACATTCTTGAAGTAGTTAGGGCCTTCCTTTAGTCAATCCCCTATTCTCAAAATGAGAAAACAAAAGCCATTTTTAGACTACGATGCATGAGGTTCCGCAGTGGGTCCCGATTGGCAGCTTCCCCATATTGTTTAAGTACAATTAATGCCTGACTATCGGGGTGTACAGGAAGTGTAAAGGAAGTGCGAACGGAGACTGAACGCACCCCTGGAGGACTATGCGCTTAACCTATTAGAATAATGCAATTATTTGGCAGCGGGTGGTGTTTTTACAGGATGCTTGGTGAGAAACTCACAGTGTGAATGTCAGATGGAAACATCTGACTTCATATCAAAAATAAGTCTATAGCCATCACGGAAGAAACTTCCGCGCTAGCTAGGGGAAGTAAGTCGGAATTAAAATCCGTAATTTCAGTTACATTTATATCATGGAAACTTCGAACTATAAGGTTCTATTAAGAGCAGAACCAGAAGGAGGATTCACCGTTTTTGTTCCAAATCTGGAAGGATGTGTTACGTATGGTAAAGACCTGGATGAAGCAAAAATCAACGCCAAAGAAGCCATAGAGTTATATATTGAATCATTAAAGGAGGATAACCTCCCCATCCCCAAAGACGATAACTTACTTGAGTTGAGTCTGGAAGTTTCCTATGCCTGATTACAGTTTTATAGAACTCATTAAAAAGCTTGAAAAAGCAGGGTTATAGTAGCAGCAATACATTGTCATATCTTTGTAAGTTCCCTATCGTGAAATAATGCCTATCCATCTCTATCAATCACAAAAAGTTAAGAGGTACATTGGAGAATCGGTGTATATGGATGTGCCCTGGAAAGAGGATCAGATAGACCCATTGACCATTTGGTATGTAGATGTATTCTTCATTAACCGCGAGCGGTATCTGGTTTTCACTAATCCACTCACCAAACTCACCTTTTTCATCTTCAGGTATGCTAAAAAGTCACACCCGGATTTGATCACAACGTTTAGAACTAACCTGCAAACAACACTTCATGCGGCTCAAATAAATCCTCAAGGATATTTGAAACAGTGTGACCTGTTGATCCCTTACCGATCCAGTAATCGCTCAGCCTCAGCACACCTGTCACGCATTAAATGGGAGTATCAGTGGATGATAGAGGACAACCATCACGAAGTTTCAGCTCCAGAAGACGAAGCTTTCTACAATGACCTTATTGCGAGGGATATCACCACCTATGGTGGCAAGGATTATGACCGACCTACACAGCGATTTTACCATGAGTTGCTGCTGAGAAGGTGGGAATAAATATGTACCTTGAATTCCAGTCTCCTGGAGAAAAGCTCGAAGGACATAATCTCATTTGATTAACCAAAGAATACCTATGATAATCATCATAACTCCGGCAAAATTTCCACCCCATTTTACCTGACCTCTCCAAAGGTCCCCTCTTTCGATTTGTTTTCCTGTATTAATTACAATCAGGGTAATCATACCAAATAAGATCAGTAGCAGCTTAATTATCATATAACAAGACCCGATCTAATTTATGAAAATTCATGTACCTACTGCTGTGTAACAAAAGTCACTGAGACAGGCTTTTCCTCCTGCTAGTTTTGCATATGAAGGAATCAAAATCTCACAATTTAAGTTACTTTTAATGTATGAAATCAATTTACTTTGGCAGCAAGGAAGAAAATAATACAAGGCGTGACAGGGAATTTCTTGCACTATCCCCTTCCGAAAGGGTCAAACGATTTCTAGAGTTATCAATGGCGCTTACCCGATTTGAATCCATTTCATCCACTAAAAAGGGGAACTTCATTCTAAAAAAAGACTAAGTGGAATTTGATGACATGGTTATTGAATTTCTGGATAAAACATCTCAACATGGTGTTGAAATGGTGATGGTGGGTGGTGGAGCTGTCAATTTCCATGGCTATCAAAGACATTCTTCTGATGTAGATTTCTGGATTAATGTTACCACTGAAAACCTGGAGAAACTAAAATCCTCTTTGCTGGACTTAGGTTATGATTTCAATGATTTTCCCGAAGGGGTAAGACAAAAAGAACAAAACATATCCATCAAGATTTCCCCTTTATTAGAAATTGAATTAATTACAAGCTTCAATCCCGGCAAAAGCTTTGAAGAGGTATGGAAAGACTCAGAAACAGCCACATTTAAATCTGAAACCAGGACCATCAAATATCAAGTGATAAATCTTCAAGACTTGATTGAAAGCAAGATCAGATCAGCCAGACCCAAAGACCTCCTAGATGTTCAGGAATTAAAACGGATAAAAGATTCAAACTAGTGTGAAAGGGTATTTTACTTATCATGATGATATCAACCTACTTGATAATATCTTCAGTAAATTCTGTATCGGGTAGTGGTTGAGGGGGTTAATTCCCGTTGATTAACCAAAGAACACCTATGATAATCATCATAACTCCGGCAAAATTTCCACCCCATTTTACCTGACCTCTCCAAAGGTCCCCTCTTTCGATTTGTTTCCCTGTATTAATTACAATCAGGGTAATCATACCAAATAAGATCAGTAGCAGCTTAATTATCATATAACAAGACCCAATCTAATTTATGAAAATCCATTTACCTACTGCTGTGTAACAAAAGTCACTGAAGCGGGCTTTTCCTCCTGCTAGTTTTGCATGTGAAGGAATCCGGGAAAGGGGTCGTCATCAAACAAAAACACCCCCTGCCCCGGTTATAATAATAAACCTGAAGCGTTCAAAAAACGATAAAATATGAAGATCAAGCAATTTGAAGATAAAGGACTAGCACATTTCTCTTATGCCATTCTCAGTGAAGAAAAGAATGAAATTATATTGATAGATCCGGCCCGGAACCCGCAGCCTTACTATGAATACGCGGAAGCTCAGGGGGCTAAAATCACAGGTATCATCGAAACGCACCCCCATGCAGATTTTGTGAGCGCACACCTGGAAATCCACCAGACTACCGGAGCGATCATTTATGTGAGTGAGCTATTGGGGGCCGATTATCCTCATCAGACCTATGATGAAGGTGATATGATCGAGCTGGGCGAGGTAAAACTAAAGGCCTTGCATACACCCGGACATTCCCCGGACAGTATCAGCATCGTTGCTGAAGAAGACGGAAAAGACATCGCAGTATTCACGGGAGACACCCTGTTTATCGGGGATGTCGGTCGTCCTGACCTAAGAGAAAAAGCAGGTAACAAAACCGCCAAACGCGAGGAGCTGGCACGCCAGATGTACCACAGTACGCGTGAAAAGCTGATGACGCTGGAGGACGATGTAATCGTATACCCCGCGCACGGCTCCGGCTCCCTTTGCGGTAAAGCTCTGAGTGATGCCCAGAGCAGCTCGATAGGTGCGGAAAAAACAGGCAACTACGCCCTGCAACCCATGTCAGAAGAGGAATTCGTAAAAATACTGTTGGAGGACCAGCCGTTTATCCCCAAATATTTTGGTTATGATGTAGCCCTCAACAAAAAAGGAGCACCTGCTTTTCAACCTGCCATGGAGGAAGTGAAAAAGTTGGAGAAGAATTTTGATACTGAACCGGGCAGCATCGTGATAGATGGTCGCCCACAGTCACTGTTTAAAGCCGGACATATCAAAGGCGCGATCAATATCCAGGATGATCCCAAGTTTGAAACCTGGGTAGGCAGCATCGTCGGCCCGGATGAAAATTTTTACCTGGTTGCCGAAAACGAGCAGGTTTTAGATAAACTCATTGAAAAAACAGCCAAAATAGGCTATGAGCAGCATATCTCCGGGGCATTTATCTATGATCAGCCGGGTGGTGAAACCAGCATACCCTTTGAAGCGGAGAAATTCAGTGGACATGAGGATGATTTCACCATCGTGGATATCCGGAATACCAGCGAAACCAAAGAAGGTAAGTTTTTTGATCATGCCATCAATATTCCATTACCAGAGCTGAGAGAACGGACCGGTGAGATCCCTACCGACAAACCGGTGGTGGTGCATTGCGCCGGTGGCTATCGTTCATCAGCAGGTAGTAGTATTCTGGAAAATGCCCTACCCGTAGATGTTTTGGATATGAGTGAAGCAGTCAGTGAGCTGAAGGATTCATACGCATCCGCTGCTCATGCACAGGAAGAACAACATGTTTAATCTATTTCAAAAAAGAACACAACCATGTCATTTAAAAATATAGCAGCTCAGGATTTTAAGAAGATACAGGAAGAAAACCCCAACGCCCGTGTGCTGGATGTGCGAACACCGGCAGAGGTAGGTCAGGGAAAAATTCCGGGGGCCATAAACCTGGATGTGAGCGACAGATCTTTTGTCGAGGACATCCATAAGCTGGAAAAAGACAAGACCTATTTACTATACTGTCGCAGCGGTGCCCGAAGCGCTCAGGCCTGTGGGTACATGGCTCAGCAGGAGTTTTCCGACCTCTATAACCTGAGCGGCGGGATCCTTGGATGGCCCTACGACACTGAATAGTTAAATAGATGGCATAGAAATGTCCGGCGAAATTCCCGGACATTTTACCGGGCTAGAGGATGGTGAAAACATCTCAGGCAATCAAAATAGCGGGCTTGCATTTTCTCCGGTTTCCATTCAAATGTGGCTTGAGGAAATCCCACATGCCATTGATTAAATCAATATGACTGAACAATGAAAAAAATATTAGTACCTACAGACTGTTCGGACTTATCAGGCTATGCCCTGACCCTGGCAGATAAACTGGCAAAGCAAAGTGGAGCTGAAATTTATGCGTTACGCGTAGTGCCCACTCCAGCCAACGCAGTCTTCAACCAGCAGGGGGAACTTGTGGAAGGAGAAGATTTTGATGTGGAGGCTACAATGGCGGAACAGGAACAGGCACACTTGAAAGTGAGTGACTGGATCAAAAAATCAGGGTTATCCGCGACGCCCGTGGTCAAAGCAGGAAACCTTACGGACCAGATCCTTCACTGTGTAAAACGAGAAGAGGTCGACCTGGTGGTCATGGGCACGCATGGTCTTACGGGCTTTCGTGAGCTGATCGCTGATTCGGTAACGGGGCATGTGGTTCGACAGTCGTCTGTGCCGGTACTTTCACTGAAATGTGACCGTTCAGACCTGGAGATCAAAAATATTGTGTTTGCCAGCAGCTTCGAAGGAAAGCGACCGGCTACCATCAGCTTCATCAAAACCCTGCAGGAAGCTTTTGGCGCTAAGCTCCATCTGTTACGGATCAATACGCCAGGTCATTTTAAAACCAGCCGTCAGCTGCAGGAGCTCATGCAGGCTTTTGTAAAACAGAATGAACTGAGCCAGGTGGAACACCATATTTACTGCGATAAAGATGTAGAATCGGGCATTCTACATTTCACCGAAGACCATCACATGGACATGATCAGCATTGAAGTGGAACCGGACAGGCTGGCCAAACTCTTTCACAAGCACATTTCGTCGGCTTTGGTGCACCACGCCTATTACCCCGTCTTAACATTTAAAAATTCACAGGTAAAATTAGTATAGCGAAAAATTTGTATGATAGAATATTTGAGTCAACCCTGGCCATGGTATGTGGCGGGCCCGATGATCACACTGGTGATGGGTCTCTTGTTGTTGGTAGGAAAAAGCTTTGGGGTATCAGATACTTTGAGGACGACCTGTGCCATTGGTGGCGGAGGCGCTTTGAGTGAATTCTTTGATTTTGACTGGAAAAAGCAGATCTGGAATTTACTTTTTGTGTTGGGTGCTGTGATCGGAGGTTTTATATCCTCCACCTGGCTACAACAGTCAGAGCCTATCCCGCTGGCGCAGGATACAGTCATGACATTGCAGGAATTAGGCATTGAAAATCCGGGCGCTGATTATCTACCCGGTGAGATATTTAGCTGGGAAGCTTTGCTTACCCTGCGAGGCTTTCTGATGCTGGTAGGTGGTGGATTCCTGATTGGTTTCGGTGCCCGCTATGCAGGCGGTTGTACCTCGGGACATGCCATTAGCGGATTGAGCAACTTACAGCTGCCCTCCCTGATAGCGGTGATCGGCTTCTTTATCGGAGGGCTCATCATGACCTACTTTCTTTTACCACTTCTCTTAACCCTTTAATACCGCAAATTGATGATGAAATATATCAGTTACATATTCATAGGCACATTATTCGGCATTGTCATGACCAAATCCCAGGCGATCTCCTGGTACCGGATCTACGAGATGTTTCGGTTCGATGCATTCCATATGTATGGCATCATTGGGTCGGCAGTGGCCTTGGGTATCGTGGCAGTGGCTCTGATCAAAAAGTATCAGGTGAAAAGCACAGAAGGGACTCCCATCACCTTTTCACCAAAGAATAAGAGCATCCCTCGCTACCTGATTGGCGGTACCATCTTCGGTTTGGGCTGGGCCATGGCAGGTGCCTGCCCCGGCCCCATGTACACGCTGATCGGTAATGGATATGGAGTGATCCTGGTGGTGCTGGCAAGTGCAGTGCTGGGTACGCTCGCTTACGGCATCGTAAGAAGCAAATTACCTCATTGATCGTTTTTATTTCTGGAGGTCGGCGTTTCCAGCCGACCTTACGGTCAAGTCACCGATAGGCTCAGCCTTCTTCCAGTAGGTGCTTTACCCGGCCGACCTCTCCGGTCTCCAGCCGTACTTTGATGCCATGGGGATGGTTGGGTGACTTCGTAAGGATTTGCGCTACGAAACCACTGGTAAGCTCTCCGGATCGCTGGTTGTGCTTTTCTACGATCTCCACTTCTGCACCTATGTTGATATTGCTTCGTTTTGTTCCCTCACTCATGGGAGCAAAGGTAAGAAGGGTCAGTAAAATTAAGACTATTCATGACTCTACATAGGGAAAATCCAAATCAGCCCTACTAACTTTTCCCTCCACTCCCCTCCTATTTGCAATATCTGCAAACTGATTGCCTGGGTGCATGCTGCATTTGCAATTATCCATTCAAAGCGCCGTGTCCCCTTAATATTCAGTTTCATTCCCCTGTTTATTGGGTTAAAATTTACTGCATAATCAACCCTAAATAAACGCTTATGAAACGTTTAGTAATGTTTTCGATCACCATGCTGCTTTTGGCTGCACCCGTCCTGACACATGCTCAGGGCTTTGCCGTAAAAGCAGGCGCGAATTTGTCTACCTGGGCTGGAGATGATGTAGAATCTGCAGACGTAAGAATGGGTTACCAGGTGGGCCTCCACTACCGGATTAAGGCCTCCGAGACACTCAATGTTGTTCCGGGCATACAATTTACCCAGCGGGGGACACAAGATCAGCATAAAGAAACCTACGATTGGTATGAAGATCTGGAAGTCACCTCTGAATACCAAATGAGGGTAAGGGCCAATTACCTGGATTTTCCATTGGCTTTAGAATACCAGGTGGATCCATCTCTTTACCTGATCGCCAGGCCCATGCTCTCCTTTCTATTGAAAAGCAATTATTCCGCCATCCAAAGACAATGTATTGGAAGGGAATGTACAGGTTCGAAGGAGGAAGACCAGATTGACTCGTTCAATGGTACTGACTTTGGCCTGGGTCTGGGTATCGGATATTTGATCACTGACCACATTGGCCTCTCCGTGGGCTATCAGTGGGGACTGATGTCCCTGGATGATGAGGATGACAATGAAGTGTTTAACCGCACTGTAGATCTTTCACTTGAATATCGATTTTAAGAACCACTAAATAAGAAATTATGAAAACGATCATAATCATATTAAGAATCTATGTAGCCATTGCGCTTATCCTTGCTTTTGCACAATGCAGTGGGGAACTGGAGTTCGATGAGCAGGGGATCACGATGGTTACCATCGTGGATGAATGGACCTGGGAACCCGTTCCCAATGCTTCCGTCAAAGTATACAAACATGAAGATGATTGGGCCTTTGAAGAAAACCTGATAAAGACGCTGACTACCAATGCTGATGGTCAGGTTAAGCTGAAAGAGCTAAACGATGGGGATTATTACCTGGATGTGATCAAAGATGACATGACCAATTGGCAAAACCCGAGGGGCATCCAGGTTTACAAAGGAGATATCAATATTGATAATATCGCGATTTCGCACAACTTCAACTACATCATCTCTTCTGCAAAAGGTAAAGACTGGGAGATCACGAATGTGTATGATGAATTCGACAATGACATCAGTGATGACCCGGACCACTCCTGCATGATCGGTAATGTGGCGCACTTTGAGAAGGCCGGGTACTATACCATGGACGATGGAACCGATCGCTGTGCTAATTTGCCACAATTTCGCGAAGCCAGCTGGTGGGGATATGGACAAAATCTATCGCTACTGATCAATGGAGTGGATGTGAAGGACTATTTTGTTCATACATTTCATGAAGACCACTTCATCCTGATAGATTACTCCGGAGATGAGTTGATCAAGTTCCGATACGAACGGATCTGATGATTATCTAATAGCGGACGTCTCAAAAGCATCATTCTAAGGAAATAACGAACCTTACTTACTTCATAGTGAATCACTTAATGAGTATAAGATTCTTCCCTTCGGTCAGAATGACGGTTATATAGGGCTTTTGAGACGTCCCCTAGCGCGGAAGTTTCTTCCGCGCATTTTCCTTCTGGTTAAAATCATAAACCACCCAGTCATGAAACTACTACTAACTATTACATGCCTGATATTCTATATAGCAGTCACCTTCGGGCAACCCATGGATTCTATTGGGTTTAGCAAGGTCCGACTGCAATCAGGGAAATATGAAATCAACCGATTCGGTATCTCAAAAATCAAGCTGAAGAACAAACCACCCTACCGGGTCACTGACAACATTGCCAAAGATGAAAAGATCGTCGAAGGCGTAATCACTATATTCACCGGATGGTCGAGCAGCTCGGCATCGGAAGAAGTGCTTCTGATAGAAAATCAGGTAAAACTCATCGGTGTGAACAAAAAAATGGATTTCCCTGTCCAGATAAGTGGTTATTACGAAAAATATCGCGATCGGGTAGATCATGAAGACGGTAGCCACTCTATGGAAACCGTGGAGACTTACAATCCTTACTGGGATGAAGGTGCGGAAGGACTGATCCATGAAAACAATAAGACACTCGGAAAGTTTGTCTTCAGGCCGGTAAATATGGTCCTTGACTCCATCGGATACTGGAAAAGTTTTCCGGGACACCCTCCTCACTGGCTAACGGAGAAGCTGGATAGTTATGGGAACTATGACGCACCCATGGACTTCGTTGTAGACATCACCCTCGAGGATCAACCTTATACCCTGGTATATAGTGGCGAGTATTATCAATGTGCATTAATTCATCGACAGCAAATGATCGGGTACTGGCAGGACGCACCTTTCACTGAGTCCATACATTCGTGGGAAAAACGGATCCACCCCTACCTGCTATTGCCCGTTGGATCGTCTGATGCTGAGGCACAGCAAACGATCTCTCTGCTGACTCTTGGATTGTCGCTGGCCAGGAACCAGGTAAATTAATTTTATGATATAAAGTTTACTTATTTAGTAAACTAAAATTACTATATTGGTGTTCAGAAAATGAAAGTTTATTTTAAGACAAATGAGCTAGAACAACTGTATATAACACCTCTGGATGAGTTAAAAGGGAAACAGAGATTCTCGAAAGAAGTAATTAAACAGTATCAGGCTAAAGTCAGAATATTAATATTTATTGATAATCTAAAAGAACTCCTTCCAATCAGATCACTAAATTTTGAATCACTATCCGGAAAAAGAAAAGGACAGTTTTCAATTAGGCTCAATAAACAATTTAGACTGATATTTAGAGAGGAGAAAGACGATACGATAGAAATCGAAATAATTGAAATATCCAAGCATTATGAATAGCAAAAAGAAATTAGCTAATGACATGATCCCAGGATCGACAACACATCCGGGAATACTCTTGAAGGCAGAACTGGAGGCCAGAGAAATGAAACAGATCGAACTGGCCGAAATGCTAAATATCGCAAAAAATGTTATGTCTGAGATTATAAGTGGTAAGCGAAATATCACACCTGAACTTGCGGTGAAGCTGGAGGAAGCCTTGGATATAAAGGCAGAATTTTGGATGAAATACCAGGTATCCTACGAAATAGATAAGGTGCGTATCAGAAATAAAAAGGCAATTGCGAAAGCTAATATCCCTGAAAAATCGAAAAAAAAATTGTATTCTGCTTAAGTCAGATAAAATCAAAAAAACAACCCGAATTTCCAAGACAACAAAAATCTATAGCTCATCCGGCCGGGGTTTGGCATCCATCTGCTTGATGATCTTATTTACCTCCGACTCTGTTGAACGGAGCTTTTCCTGGCAGTACTGGATCAGCGAAGATGCCCGCTTTACCTTTTCGCTTAATACATCGATGGAGACCGTTTCATTTTCGATCTCAGCAGCGATTGTTTTCAGCTCCTTATAGGCTTCCTCATAGGTAAGATTCTCCATCTTCTCTTTTTCGTTTGGCTGTTATTTTCGTTTCGATATCATATGCATGCATGATCACCTTCATTTCGCTGCCAGTATGCAGTTTTTCCGGTTTGCTCACGGGTTTTCCTTCTTGCGTAATGATAGCAAATCCGCGTTTCAAAATACTCTCGGGTGTAGACATGCGGATCATTGATTGATAATGCTCCAATTGGCCGTCTAAATTAGCCAAATACTTGCGGGTATGGCTATGCATATTGGTTTTGAGGTTTTCCAGCTCCTGTATTTGATGGGCAATCGCGATGCGGGGCTTAACATTCATTTGATTGGCCATGGCACTCAGTGCATCTTTATGGTTCGTCAAAAGCAGCCGACTCTTGTTGATAACAGTAAGATTCGTCGCTGTAATTCGCGATAATGCACTAGCCAGGAGACGCTGTGTCTGAATGGTAATATTCTTCTGCAGACTCAAAATATCATCTTCAAAATTTCGGTTGTGTAGCACCACAAATTCCGCAGCTTTGGTGGGTGTATTAGTTCTTGTATTGACCATCATATCCACGATGCTGGTGTCCGTGGAATGTCCAATTCCAGTAATAATTGGAATAGGGAACCGGGCTGCTGCTTTCGCCAACAGGTAATTGTCAAAGACCAGAAAATCCGTCTTGGCACCCCCTCCTCTGATGAGCACCACACAATCATACTTTTTGTTTGACTGATAAATGGTTACCAGCCGACTAACAATCTCAGTATGCGCCTCCGCACCCTGAACCGCTGACTGGTAGTTGTCAATATCGAATTTATAGCTGAACTGGTTGGCCTCCAGGACTCCGATAAAATCTTTGTACCCTTCGGAATTGGGGGAGCCAATGATCGCGATATGCTGAATGACGGCATTGAGAGGAGCCTGCTTATTGGTGGTGACATACTCCTCTCCGACCTTCCGGATAGCATCCGGATTCTCTGCTACGAGTCGTGCCAGGGTGGCCTGTCGCTGCTTTTCCAGGTTACCCAGGGTCCAGCTTTGATCAATATCCAGAAGAATCAACTGGATCCCATATTTGCTTTGATATTCCACTTTTACCCGGGCCAGGATCTCTATTCCATCCTTAAATATCTGTCCGGTCTGCTGCTCAAAGGATTTGATGCTCTCCGAGCCTTCTCTCCAGGCGATGCCCCGGATCTTGGCTGTGGTCTCGCTGCTTTCATCCGCCTTCTCCACAAAGTCGAAATAATGCCTGTCCCCGTCCATGTACATTTTATGGCCGGAGATCTCGGCGATGACCCAATAGGATTCCGAAGCAAAAGCCGCATTGATCACCCCTTTGATGTGTTGGGTCAATTCTGAGAGGGTGATATGATTGTCGGGACTGTTCAAATGGGGATTGCTTATATGCTGATATACACTGAGAATTGAATGATTTTTAAAAGTATATTTTCCTGACTAAAAAACCATGGTTCCAGTGGAGGTTGTAGGCTAATCCTGATCCAACCTTCATCGAATTAAAATCTACTATACCGTTAATTATCGGTTTTAATTGATTAGATTTAGTATCTAACCATTTTAAACGTTTACCGCTATGAAACGAGATATCTTATTATTTGCTATTCTATTACTTTTTGTTGCCATTTCCTGTACCGAACAGGAATCACAGACTCCTGAACCTACCGAAGCATTCAACGGCCAACGGTTACAAGCTGCAGAAGTTGATGCCGGTTATTCCAGTGCGCGTCTGGCCGGAGACATTGAAAGCTTCATGTCATCAGCTAATGAAGCCTTGATATCCCAAAACCTTCAGCTATCAGCGATTGAAGCTTATGCTGCCGACGGCGAAGGAATTGTCGTATACTTCAACAACCGGGGTAACAAGCAATTATCCGCTGATTTTGTGCCAGGTGATCCCAGAAGAGGGGGTTTTACCGATATTGCTTTTGCCAGAGATGGCACTGAAGGAGCGACTTCAAGTGGACTCTCCCAGGGAGATACGGATGCTGCCATTACAAGTGCGATGAGCACCTGGGATGAAGTGACCTGTTCTGGTGGTCTGAACCTGACGAATTTGGGTGCCAGTGACTTTGATCTGGGTTACGTAGAAGCGTTGGTCACCGATGGTGCTGAGGGTGCATTGGTCTTTACAGACATCATGCATTCCGGATTCAATACTACCGTCACGGATGCAGTATTCGGCCCGGGAAGTAACGTTTTAGGAGTCACTTTCACATTCATCTGGCTGGATGACGATGGCAATCCAAGTGACATCGACAACAATGGAAAAGATGATGTCGCCTTCAGGGACATCTATTATAATGATGATTATAGCTGGGCCATCGGAAACAACATTGATGTAGAAACCGTGGTGCTACATGAGGCGGGTCATGGACTGAGCCAGGCACACTTTGGTAGCCTATTTCAAACGGAATCAAATGGAGAATTCCATTTCGCTCCCAGAGCCGTCATGAATGCCGGATACACAGGCATCCAAACTTCCATCAGGAGAACAGACCGGGCCGGTCACTGCAGCAACTGGAGTATGTGGCCAAATAACTGACCGCTTTAAGACGATTCATTCAAAACCGGAGAGGTAAAATCTTCTCCGGTTTTCTTTTGTCTGATCAATAAAAGTCACCAAATTAACTGCACTGAATGTTTTGAAATTAAAACCGTCGAAGAAGCAAGACATAAAATGAGTTTTGATCATACAGAACACTTTTCTCCTGAAGAACTAAAGCTTTACCACAAAGGGCTTGAAATTCTTGACACCGTGCAATTGATAGCTGACCTGATTCCTCCCGAGGATAAGCATCTCAACATTGTAAAAGAACAAATGCTTGGTGATGCCCTTACCCTATCTACCAAGGTATCTGGAGCAGCAGTGATGGATATGTATGACCTGAAAATGGAATCTGCGACACTCATCCGTAAAGCTGCCAGGGACCTGATGGTCCAGAATCATGCCCTGGAAATGTATGGTTTTAAGGAAGTAGATTACTTTCATATGGTTCGGGATCTTATAGAAGAATTTCGACTTCTTTTTATTGATTGGGTCAAGACATTTGATCCGTGGGATTATGAGATTGATCGCTGGGGGTTGTTTAACCCTCCCGGAGTGAGCCCTCTTGATCACGATCCGGATGAAGATTTGCCCCGGGATGATGAGTGAATGACATACTCATTAGGTAAGGCCAGGAGACACGCAATAAAAGTTGGTTGATAAAACGGAAAACTAAAATCTATCGAAAAATCACTACTTTTGCATCTGATGGTCATTGTATAAGCCATATCGTTGCTGAAAGACACCCCTCCTGCTCTCTCTGAGCAACCGGAGGTGATCTAATATTGTATTGGTCAACGATATACTCCTCAGGCAAATAGCCCTTTCAAGTTTTCTTCTCAAACATTATTCATATACAATGAACCTAAAAGCTTTAGGGTACCATGAGTATCTAAAATCCATTGAATCTACACACAACCCTGATAGTGAATACACTTTGGCCAGGGTAGTTACCGAGCATAAAGACCGCTACGTAGTCATGACCGAAACCGGTTTACTGGAAGCCGAGGTTATCGGTAAGCTACGTTACGCAGCAACCAGCCGGGCAGACTTCCCTGCTGTGGGAGACTGGGTAGATCTCTTAATCTATGATGATTCTGCCATCATCTTCAATGTATTACCCAGAAAGTCTGTAATAGAACGACCTGCGGTAGGAAGCCATGGAGAAAAACAGATCATCGCCGCCAATGTAGATGTTGCATTGATTGTTCAGGCTGTTGACCGCGATTTCAACCTGAACCGGATCGAACGATACCTGGCCATCATTAAAACCACCGATGCAGACCCGGTAGTTGTTTTGAGCAAAATCGACCTGGTCAGTGCAATAGAGCTGGATTCATTGATAAAAGCGATACACGAAAGGCTTCCGTCAGTAAAGGTCGTTGCGATCAGCAACACAACACCAGATGGCATCGCACAGCTGACAGGTTTATTCAGGGAAGGAGTCACCTACTGCCTCCTTGGCTCCTCTGGTGTAGGTAAGTCGTCCCTGATCAATAACCTGACCGGGAAAAAAAACATGCACACCCAACAACTTAGTGAGAGCACCCAAAAAGGACTGCATACCACCACACACCGGGAGCTGCAGGTAATACCAGGTGGTGGGATATTGATTGATAATCCGGGTATGCGGGAAGTGGGCACCCTGAGCTCAGATGAAGGATTGGAGTCGGCTTTCGAAACCATCAGTGCTTATCAGGGCAACTGTAAGTTCAAGGATTGTACCCATACCAGTGAGCCGGGCTGTGCCGTGATCGAGGCTGTAGAAAAAGGCGAGGTTTCTCAAAATGCATATGCCAATTATCTTAAAATGGAACGTGAACGAAGCCATTTTGAGGCTACTGAGGCTGAGCGAAGAAGAAAAGGAAAGGAGCTGAGTAAGCTGGTAAAACGGATGAAAAAGAAGGGATAGGTTTAATCTTTATAAACCATTAAGCAATATGCAGCTTAAATGGATAATTCGAAGAACAACACGATGCAAGCTGTTATAAAATAGCTTACATCCATTATTCAGGAATCAAACAATGAACATTTTCGTTAAATTTGATTAGAAGACTTAGCAAGTGAAACGTAATGAATGAAAAAAACTGGAAGCATAGAATCACAATTAATCCTGACCAATGTGGCGGTAGACCTTGTATCAGAGGTAGGAGAATTCGCGTTATTGATGTACTGGACCTTCTGGCTTCAGGATTGACTCAAGCCCAGGTGCTGGAAGAACTTCCTGATCTGGAACCGGAAGATATTGAGGCGGTCTTAAGGTACGCAAGCAGTCGATTCGACCACCCTATAGTTGCTGCATAAAATGGACATCTGGATAGATGCTCAATTATCTCCCTCAATTGCCCTCTGGATCAATCAAAACTTCAAAAATCTTCAAGCCAAATCACTCAGAGCATTAGAATTACTTAAAGCATCTGATATCCAAATATATTCAATCAAGCAAGGAACAATAATGTTATATTAATTACGAAAGATGATGACTTTGTCCAACTAATTAAGGAGCATGGCCCTCCTCCGACAATTATCCTAATAACTTGTGGAAATACATCGAATAAAAAATTAAGATCAATACTCCGGGAAAATCTTCAAACGGCACTTGATATCCTAGCGAACGGAGAACCATTGGTGGAAATCAATGGCTAATAATCTAGAAATTAGTAGAATACCGTGAAAATCATCCACCCTAGCAGATGGAGGGTTATGATTCCCAGTACCAATGAAATTAAAAACTGAATGATGCTTTTGAAGTGCCTGGATTTTCTTTCCTCTTGTAGTCTGGTTTTTAAAGATATAAGGTATTCTGCAGAACCCTCCCTGTAAACTGGTGATTTGAAGGATCTCACTTTTCCATAGGCTTCCTTGTCAAAATTCTTGTAGAATCCCTTCTCTTTAAGTAATTGGCGATTGTTTCTCCATGAATCAATCATCGCTTTGATTGATCCGGCTCCTAACATCATATATAATATATCGGAAATATTATCACAAAGGTTGCATCGAGCTCATTCGTTCCTAAAATGTTTTCTTAATAAGCAACCTGACATCCAAACTTTATCCCCCATTCAGGTGTCTTAATACCAAATTACATTCTTAACAATGAAAAGGCTCTTTTATCTGACCACAATCATCCTTGCTTTTCCTGCTTTCATTGGATGCAATGAAAACGATACCGAACTCGACGA
This sequence comes from Cyclobacteriaceae bacterium, assembly GCA_965228595.1. GTDB lineage: Bacteria > Bacteroidota > Bacteroidia > Cytophagales > Cyclobacteriaceae > UBA7330. Next base: position 5,927,987 of record OZ245828.1, read on the forward strand.
ATTGGGAACTATGCGCCAGCGTTGGGAAAAGTTGGGGCTGCAGAACTATTCTTACGAAGCAGGATATAATTGCTATTGTGGAGGTACTGGCCCATACATCCTGGAATTTATTGAAGGAGAACTCGACACGGTATATTTAAGCGATCTTGAAGATTCAGAGGTTGATTATGAGACAATGCTTAATACAACAGGAGACCTGGTCATCGATGCTCTGTTCGATAAAATAAGAGAGAACATTGACAGAAATCCTCATTCTTTTAATGTAGCGTATGATCATCAATATTTCTTTCCTAAAGAGGCCTATTTTGATTTTGATGAGAACATCGCCGATGAAGAATTAGGTTACTACATCAGGGATTTTTCTATCAGTCAAGTTGAATAATTGACACCCATTTGTGCTATCTAAATCCGGAAATATAAACTGTTTTAAATAAAGCTTATTGGTTGCGAGTATTCTCTGATTTCACTAGCTTCATAAATCCAATCTATTACAGGTTATCACTGCCTAAATCATGCATCAGATGAAAAAGATCCCGCTAATCATTCTTGCTATTACCATCACTGGAATATCTTTTGGTCAACCCAATAAACCGATTGATATCAATTGGTTACAGGGTGATCAACCCAAATTGCTCAGTATGATGGCCCGATCCGTCTCTACACTGGAGGAGATCAATGGGACCAGCCTTAGCCTTACCACACTGCTTGGTGGATGGCATGCACAGGCCATCGGTCAGTACAAAGATTATGTATATGTGGCATTTAGTGATGGAAAGCTTTTGGATGCCAGGACCATAGCCACCAAAAAAGAGCAGTCACAGGCTTATGGCAAGCTTTGGGTCTACAACATTAAAACGAATGAGGGCAAGCTGATTGATTTGGAAAAAGGATATGAGCACCCCTGCTCCATCCAGGTGACCGGCAAGTATCTGACAATAGCCCTTGAAGCCGCCTACGGCACAAACCAAATGGTTGGGATCGAGCGGGCACAAGCTTCACTCATCCAGATCTTTGACCTGGAAAAAGACCCATTCTGCTCCGTGGAAGTCAGCAGAATAACTCAAAACGAAATGAACTGCGGAGGCGCAGGACTTACCTACAGCACACAAAACAAATGCTGGTATTTGCTGGCAGATCAGGACTTCAGCAATAGTCGTGTGGCTCTATATCGCACAGAAAATGAAAACCTAACAACCTGGAGAAAGGAACCCATCGCCTACTATCCACGATTTGGTGCCGGAGCAGGACTCAACCTGATCACAGCTACAGATCAATCTATTTGGGGGTTTTACTACAACACCAATGATGAAGGGATGCCATCCGTTATGAACCTGATGCTGGTTGGCAATGAGGTGAAAATGTTTAAGCTGGTTGAAGCTGATGGTACACCAGTTGCAAAACGTGAAGTAATCACTCAAATCGTATCTATTGGGGCACCACTGCTAAAATCCGCCGGTGAGCTACTGGCCAATCGTCCGGGCATGCGATTCGGAGCAGGTATCCGAATTGAAGATGACAAGCTGGAATTGTTGATGTGCCAACGAAACATGGCCAATAATTTTAAAATTGAAAGAGTAAAATTAGATGAAGTAGAAAGGACTCAGGTGATGTTTGTGAACTATGTGAAGGCCCGGGGTGAGTTTAATGTATCTTCTCAGACCAATGCATCTCAAAGCAATAAAGTCCAGAAGGTACAGACTGAGTCATGGACCGGCTGGTTACAATCACCCATAAAAGTGGACATCAACTACATGCCTGTTTCCACAAAAAGTATAAGCAGTCTGAGCATGCCTAAATGGACCGATATTTATGATGGAACCACCAAAGCGCCACTTGCTTTGTTTTACCTGGACGGAGAGCCGGTAAAAGGACAGATGAAGGAATTCCATGCGACTAAAATGGTGGATAACAAGAAGTAGGTGAATAATTCTGGAGTTACCCAGCATCTCAAGAGACGCTATGGCTATTTTTCTTTCAATTCCACCACAATGATCTCATTCCCATCATGATCAAAGCAGTGTAGATAATCATACTCAGGACCAGCTACAGGCTCCACCTTAATTTTTACCTGGTATTTCTTCATGTTTTGATACAGCTGGTCCAGATCTTCGGTATAGATGACCAGCGTTGGTTGACCAGCCGTTTGGTTACCTACACGGGTTTCCTGTTCCTTGCCTTCTGCTTTCAATAGCCAGATACCCACATTGGTTGCTTTATCCCCCAATTGAAGAAACCGTTGAACCTCCTGGGTAGTCATATCGAAAATCCTTTCAAACCCAAACACTTTTTCGTAGAAAGCCGCAGAGGTTTCATAATCACGTATCAGTATGATTGTTCTTCCGATTTTGTTCTGCATCATTTAAAAAAACACTTCTAAAATAGTACACTTTAAAAACCTGAAAAATAATTACCTCCTACATCCCGTTCAAATAATAGTTCCCTTTCACCACCACCGATGCTCCCAATATCTCATGTGGGCCGGAAATCCCAACATTTACACCGTCGTCATATCCAATCTCTATCAGTTGCTTTTGGTACCCTTCCTGTGAACTGGTAAAAATATAGTGACTGGTACCTTCCCGGATCACTTCAGATCTGGGCATCACATACCCTGAATCCACCTGGTAGATGATCTCCCCAAAGACCACAGCACCGATGGGCAGGTCCGGAAAGTCTTCTCCCACATGTACATGTACATTCGCTGCTAAGGTTTCTTTGTCCAGCTGAATATTGGTCAGGAAGATCTCTCCTGTATAAACCCGGTCATGACCTGGCAACCGCATCAACACCGCCATTCCCTCCTTAACCCGGGACAGATCTTCCTGAAATACTTCCAGCTCCACATGCTCATGTTCTCTACTTGAAATAGTCAACAACGGATCATTTGGACCTGCATACTGACCGGTCTGACTAAATAGATCCGTTACCACACCGGAGATCGGGGCCCTCACATCAAGCGATTGGGTCACATTGTCACTGGTAAGTTTGTTTGCATCTATGCCTAACCTTTTAAGCTCAGCCTCAATGGATTTCAGCATGGCCGTCTTGGATTGTTCTTCACTTTGCAGCTGCTCAAATTCGCGGGCGGAGACCGTATTTCCATCAATAAGCCCCTGTTTTCTTGACAGGTCCTTACTTAAATAATTCAATTCAGCTAGTGCAGTCAGGTAGGACTTCTGAATGTCTGCAATGGAAGGGCTTTGCAGCCTAGCTACCAACTGCCCCTTATTTACACGCTGACCGGGAAGTACCTTAAGTTGAGTAACATATGCTTCTGTAGGTGACGATATTTTCAGCGAATAATTCGGCGGAATATCTACCTGACCAGTTGCTTTTATCTTGTGGTACAATGGCCCTTTCGGTAAAGTACCAGTCTGAATATCATTATATTCCAGTTGTTCGGAAGTGAGATATATCAATCCTTCTTTTTCCGCTGTTTCCTCCTGGACTGAAGTTTGGCTACATGCTATTTGCAAAGCTATGAGTGTCATAAAAATCAGATTTTTCATTCTGTATAATATTTTAATTCTGAAAGAGTAAGTAAGTATAACTGTCGGGTCTCCCACAGACTTCGCTGACTTTCGAAAGCCTGGGAAACCACTTTTATATAGTCGAAAAGATTAAGCTGCCCGGCATTCAAAGCCGCTTCAGACTGCTGAATAATCTGTTTGGTATGATCTATCGCTTCACTATCGAACTGAAGATCAAAACTTTCTAAAGTATTCAAACATTTATGCAAGGATCTCTGTAACTGATTCAGCTCCCGACGGCTCTCCAGCTCAACCATTTCCACGGTGATCTTTTGCGCTTGTATCTGTGACTTTTGTGGTTTAAACCACAACGGAAGAGATGCTCCCAACTGCACACCTTCATAGCCTGACACACCGTCTAGCTGCTGATTGAAATACCCTATATTCAGGTTGGGCAAATACCCCATCCTGGCAGCAGCCAACCGTTCGTTCTCCACATCTGAACGGTAGCCAAAGGCTTCATAAAACACCGGACTGAGAACAGTATCCCGCGTAGCGTTCATTTCAGGCAATCCATCAGGCAGCGAAAGTGAGTCTTCTGGAATAGCTGTTAATTCGATGAGTCGATTTCCGTATTGTTCATATGACAACCTGGCTTGCACCATCAGGTTACTGACCGCATTGTGTTCCTGACTAACATATAGTATCTCCAGTTCACTGAAAATCCCTGATGCTACAGCGTTTTGGGCTTCTTTTGATAGGTTTTCATAGCGCATACGTTGTTGTACCAAAGAGGCATACATCATACCTGATGCTACCCATCGAATATACGCATCGTTTACTTCCTTAATGATCAGCTTTTCTGTCAGCAGCTTATTCACCTCAGCCAGTCGTACTGACTTTTTCCCAGCTTTGTTCAGTTTTACTGCCATGGGTATGTTGCCCAGTGGCTGGACAATACTTAAATTATAATCCTGTGCAGGCCCATCAATCTGCCCATACATGTAGTTAATATTCAAATTCCCCGGATTGTAACTCTGCTTTTTTAAGGCTTCCTGCTGCTCAACTGCAAGTCCAGCCACCTCGACCAACTCATAATTATCCAATGCTCTTTGCTGGAGACTTTCCAGCGACGTGGCTTTCGGTTGCCCGGCCACAGCAAATGAAAAACTCATAAACATCAGGATCATTAATCCCTTATTGATAGAGAATTCCTTTTTATGTATCATCCGGTAGATCACCGGAAGCACTATCAGGGTCAACAAAGTTGAAGTTATTAATCCGCCAATGACAACCGTGGCCAGCGGACGCTGAACCTCCCCTCCTGCCGTGGTAGATGTTGCCATAGGGAGAAAACCCAGGGAAGCTACAGCCGCTGTCATGATCACCGGACGCAATCTGACTAATCCACCCTGCACCACCAGTTTATCCAGTGAGGTCTCTCCTTCCTCCCGCAACTGGCGATAATACTGGATCAATACAATACCGTTTAACACCGCCACACCGAAAAGGGCAATAAAGCCTACTCCTGCTGAAATGCTGAAAGGCATATCACGCAACCAAAGCGCAAATACGCCTCCGATGGCAGCAAATGGTACAGCCATGAAGATGATCAGTGAATCTTTGATATTGCCAAAGGTGAAATAGAGTAAAACCAGAATAGAGGCTAATGCCAGCGGCACGGCCACCTGGAGCCTGGCCTGTGCCTGTTCGAGGTTCTCAAACTGCCCACCGTATGTTACAATGTACCCGGGAGGAAGTCTGAGCTCAGCATTGATCTTACTTTGTAGCTCACTTACCAGACTCGCAATATCCCGGTTTCGGACATTCACCCCGACATTGATCCGACGCCTGGCCTGCTCTCTACTGATCTGCAAAGGACTTTCGCGATAGATAGCCGTTGCAACCTTGCTCAAAGGGATCTGATCTCCATGCATCGTATTGACCCATAGCTTATCCATATCAAATTCAGTTCTAAAGGATTCATCATAACGTACTACCAGGTCAAATTGACGTTCATTTTCAAATACCTGACCGACTGCGGTGCCTGCGTAAGCAGACTTGATGATGGTGTTGAGCTCATCCACATTGATTCCGTAATAAGCCATCATCTCTCGGTCGTAGGTGACCATGAGCTGAGGCAAACCCTCCGTCTGTTCCACCTTAATGTCTCCGACTCCTTCAACATCCTGGATGAGCTCCGCCGTACGATTTGCCAGCGTTGCCAGACGGTCTATATCTTCTCCAAATATTTGAATAGCTATATCTGTCTTAGCTCCTGTCATCAGCTCGTTGAACCGCAGCTGGATGGGCTGGGTGAAATCGAAAGAAGCCCCTACGATCAGGGAGAGCTTTTCTTTCATAGCAGTCACCAGGTCCTCTCTATTATTTGCTGTCACCCATTCATCTTTAGGGTCCAGCAAAATCATGATGTCTGCATCTTCAATAGCCATAGGGTCAGTAGGCACCTCGGCAGTACCAATCTTAGAAACCACACGTTTTACTTCAGGGAAATTGTCCAGCAGGATTTTCTCCGCTTTGGTGCTGGTCTTTATGCTTTCAGTGAGCGAGCTACCTGGTTGGATGGTCATTTGCATGGCCAGGTCTCCTTCCTCCAGGTTTGGAATAAACTCACCTCCCATCCGGGAAAAGGTCCACCCGGCAAGCAACAACAAACCAAAGGCCATTGTGATGACCCATTTGGGGTATTTCAATGCCCAGTTAAGCGATGGTTTATAGGCTGCCCTTAGCGCACCAACGATCCTATCTGCAAATGTCTTTTCATGCTTGATATCCTTTTTGAAAAACATAGAAGCCATTACTGGCACATAGGTCATAGACAGGATCATCGCTCCCAGGATAGCGAAACTCACGGTAAATGCCATGGGACGAAACATTTTTCCTTCTATCCCGGTGAGGGTCATTACCGGGATAAATACCACCAGGATAATCAGTACCCCAAAGGCTGCGGAATTGTAAATTTTTCCTGCGGTGTCGGTGATTACCCGGTCCATTTCAGCCTGGTTAAGTTTACTTCCTGCAAACCTGGAATAAATGGTATGAAGAACAGCCTCCACAATGATCACGGCACCATCCACAACAATCCCAAAGTCGATAGCTCCCAGAGACATCAGGTTAGCCGAAACTCCGAAGTAGCGCATCAGCATAAAAGCAAACAGCATGGATAATGGGATGACAGAGGCCACAATCAACCCACCACGCAGATTACCCAGCAACAACACCAGCACGAAGATCACGATCAGTCCACCTTCAATCAGGTTATTACTTACTGTATTGATCGCTCGTCCGATGAGTTCCGAGCGATCAAGATATGGTTCAATTTTAACACCCTCAGGCAAAGTAGATTGAGTAAGTGCTACCCGTTCCTGAACATTGGCGATGGCCTCAGACGAGTTGCTCCCCTTTAGCATAAGGGTAATTCCTCCAACTACTTCTCCTTTTCCATCCATGGTCATGGCTCCATATCTTTTTGGGCTGCCCAGCTGCACTGTAGCAATGTCCCGGAGATAGACGGGAAGATCACCCTTCTTGGCGACCATGATGTGCTCTATATCTTCTTTGGCCTGTAACCGCCCAAATGTACGGATGTAAAGGGCATTGGTCCCCTGATCTATATAGCTTCCACCGGAGTTCTCATTGTTTTGTTTCAGTGCCTCTATCACATCTGGTAAAGAAAGCTTCAGGGCAAACATTCGTTCCGGATTCACAGCTACTTCATACTCCTTGACCAGTCCACCGAAGCTACTGACTTCAATCACTCCGGTAATTCCGGCCAATTGTCTCTTGACAATCCAATCCTGGATCGTACGCAGGTCCATGATGTCATATCTATCCTCATACCCGGGTTGCACGTGTAGTACATATTGATAGATCTCCCCCAGCCCAGTAGTAATAGGCATCAACTCGGGGGTACCAAAACCAGCAGGAATATCTACTACCCCCAGCTGCTCCCGCACATATTGACGGGCATCCAACATTTCCACGTCCTCTTCGAAGACAATCGTGATTACAGAGAGCCCATATCGGGATATAGACCTGATCTCGACAACATCAGGAATATTCGAAAGAGAAGCTTCTATCGGGAAGGTGATCAATTGTTCGACCTCCTCGGCTGCCAGTGTAGGTGACACAGTCACAACCTGTACCTGATTGTTTGTGATATCAGGTACTGCATCCAGGGGTATCCCCCGCATGGAATAGATACCTCCAATAACAATCGCTGCTACCATCAGCAGCACGATGAACTTATTCTTAACAGAATAAGCAATGATTTTTCCAAACATGAAAATTATTGTTTGTTGCTTAAGAAATAGAATGGGAGCCCACGTAGTCGGTGAGCGAAACGGAAGTATTAAGCAACAGGAGGTGCCCGTAGGGTATGGCTACCACGTAAATAAAGATCCTGAACTAGATTATCTACAAGCGCAATAAACGGGATACGTGAATTTTCTATGTTATTGACCTGCACGTGATCCATCGTCGCCACCAGCTCCAGGTTAGGATGAAAATCCACATCATATTTTGAAATCTTATACTCTTCCAGGTGATTCTCACCCAGGTCAACTTCGAACAAGTGACTCAGGAAACTCCCGGAACAATGGTTTTGAGCGATGAAAGTAGGAGTCTCGTCAAGCGCAAAATGCTGATGGGGTGTTACAGAATGGAGGAGCACTACCAGTACTGGAATAGAAAGTAAAATATGGTAGACTTTACGCTTCACTGAGACAAATTAAATAAAAAACCTCCACATATACTGTTTTAACAAATGAAAAGCGTTTTGGATTGTACCAATAGCAAAAAAATAATTTATAAGGCCCTTTGTCACTTGTGTTGACCTAAAACTGACATTTTTTCAGTAAAAGTCTGACATTTTTTAAGTTTCATACGTACTGGCATTTGAATTGCTAAAGTGAAAAATGAGTCGCGATTCTATTGTTTATTGACTTTGGGTTTTGATGGTCCGCCTTAGGTGGATTACGATTTAACCATGTTTGAATTGTTTAACTATTAAAATGTAAAGATGATGAGCACATTAGTAGAAAGAAACGGGCTTTTGCCCAACACTTCATTTTTTGATGATTTTCTTACAAGAGACGTATTTGATTGGTCAAACAGACGATCCAATCAATTAAGGTCTGTTCCACCAGTAAATATCATGGAAACCAATGATGACTTCAGAGTAGAAATGGCTGCTCCGGGCATGAAGAAAGATGACTTCCATGTAGAGCTTGACAATGATATGCTGACCATCTGGACGGAGTTAAGTAACGAGGAAGAAAATGAAAATCAACAATACACCCGCAGGGAGTTCAGCTATCATTCATTCAAACGCTCCTTCTACCTACCCAACACGGTAGAGGCCAATAAGATCGAGGCGACCTATAGAGATGGTATGCTTTCATTGGTTATTCCCAAAAAAGAAGAAGCCAGGAAGAAACCTGTGAAAACCATTTCTATTTCTTAGTTTATGGTATGCTCCTAATACCGTAGTGTCTTTATGTGGGTTTTTCTTTTGAAAGAAAGGAGGAAACATGAAATGAGCATGATTAGGAAAACACCAACCGAAGGATGAATATAGCTCATGTGAATTCCATGTGACCTTTGAAAATAAATAGATATACACATGAAAATGGTAAGGATTAAAAGCAGAATAATCAGTTTTCTAACAGTTTTTTTGATTTTCATAATGGTCGGCTGTAATACATCCGGTTCAGCAACGTCTGAAAATGAGACCAACCATGATCAGGTCAACGAGGCTAATACGACACTTGCTGAGTCGACGGATACATCAGAGACCTCAATGGAATCTGAAAATGAAAAAACCAAAGACAAAACTGAGTCTGAGGACAGTAATCAAGACAAAGAATAATAAGTATCATTGGGAGGAGTCAAAAGCTCCTCCCCTTATTTATGTCATTATCAAATAGGAAATCAGATGAATAGTAAATCCCTCTTGAACTACTACAAAACGATCCTTGAGAAAGTGAGTTTTGATGACTTTCTACTCAAAAAAGAATACAAAAAAGCCTTACAATCTGTTGATCCATCTGAGCGACCAAAGCTTGAGCGGTGGGCAAACGAAAACAGGCTGATACGCAATTGAAGATATTGTAACAAGAATTACCATAAGTATGATATTATTACCATGCAACATAAAATAAGAGCTCAGTAAAAATCAATTCACGATATAGCAATTCTCCCATAATGATCTTCTCCCCAGGTGGTTTTCCAAAACATAATGCATCCGATAGACCTGGTCTTTGGTGAAGACATTCATCACCTCACTGCAGTGATTTTGGACTATGACAGACTTGGCACAGTCAGGCTCAATGCATTCAGCCAGCTGGACCTGAGGGTAGACAAAAAATGGAGCTTTAGAAAATTCAGTCTGGACGTATATCTTGACATACAAAATGTACTGGCTCAAGCTCAGCCCTCACCTCCCCAGTTTGGACTGGACCGAGATAATGTGGGTGAGGTCATCAATCCCAGAAGCCTGGTTCAGGTAAGTACCAACGAAACGGGTACGGTTTTGCCCTCACTGGGATTAGTGGTGAATTTTTAGCATCAGCAATCCGTATTAACTCAGTTTTTAGGTATCGCTCCAAAGCCTCTTTACCATCAGGCATCACCGGTTTTCCTTGTAAAAACTCATCTAACTCATGCAGCCTGACAATAAAATATTCATCTACTTCACCATCCACTAATTCTCTTCATCGAGTTCCCTCCTTGCATTTTCTTCATAAGTCTCATTTTCCACCACCACACCGCCAGTAGTGGGATCAAAGCCAGGGTAAACATCCTTCTTCATCGATCTCTTCTGAACCAGGATTCACCGGAAGGATTAAAAATGGTGATGTAAGAAGCCCTGTGAAGGAGCCCTCCGGACCTCATTAGAGACCGGGGGATCACATCAATGACCTCATTGTCCTCATTGACAATGAGGACATTTTCATCGAATGGATTACAGGAATGCCGCTTCTCCAATGGCCTCAAATGTACCCGTGATTTTGATTTTTTCGCCGGAACCAGAAAGGCTTTCCTCCAGGTTTACTTCAAAAGAACCTTCAACTTTTGTGTTGGAAATCTTAGTATAGGTAATTTGATTTACAGCACCTGCTTCAGGGTTGATTGAATATGCTGCGTTCTCACTTACATACAGGGATATGAACCCGACGAATTCAGTACTGCTCATCTCTTCGTACGTATATTTCCTTTCTTCAAATCCACTGGAATTGCCTTGTTCTACGATGGAGATCTTAAGAGATGAAGGCGTTGTAGGATAGTTTCCAATGTAAATCTCCAGCACTGAAATTTCGCCTCCACTCACTGAGCTGACTGAATAAGCAAATTCAATCTCCTGATTAAACTCCAGCGTACCACTTTCTGCTCCGGATACAGTGAAAGTAGCTTTTCCTTCCTGACCATCAGGTATTTCATCTTCACTTTCGTTACAGGCAATAAACAGGATGAATGAAAATAGAAAAGGGACAATTTTATAATATTTCATAAAGCTGATTTAGGACGGTGTTTACTATTAATGGTTTGAAAATACTTGATCACAGGCTAACATCCAAAAAACAAGAAAATTTACTGACCTTAACTTCCTGCAATAAAAGTAAATTATTGCCCGGCTGGAAGGGTCGGATTACCCAGCGAGCTCTCTTGGATGCCCTGAGGGTCTTTAATGTCACCTTTGGAGCCAAAAAACTGACCTTTTTTCAGAAAAAGTCTGTCAATTTTTAAGTTGAAACGTACTGGCATTGGAATTGATGAGCTAAAACATAGAATCGGCTGGTCTCATTTTCAGACGTTGCTGAACCAGATGAATTACAGCCGACCAACCTGGTCTTTGGTGAAGACATTCATCACCTCATCGTGAGACCATGTATTTTTTTGCTTACCCATATTTTTTTGACCATCTGGTTCAGGCATTATTGATCATCGCATAAATGTCCAGACTGATAAATCGACCATTTTTAAGCTCACATTCCTTCATTGTTCCCTCATACTGAAAGCCCAGCTTCTCCAATAACTTCTTGCTATTGGTATTTTCGGCTTCTACAATCCCTTCGATCCGGTGTAGGTGCATAGATTGAAAACCGTAGTTTAAAACCTCAGGAACTACTTCTTTCATGATTCCCTGTCCCCAGTAAGCTGGTAAAAGCCAAAAACCTATTTCTGCTTTTAGATGCTCATGAGAGACATTATTGAATCCACTGGCACCATAGAAAATGGTATTATCTGAGGAACAAATGGCCCACCAAATCCCGGTCCCTGCTTTTTCCAGGCTGTCGTACCATTTCATCTGTGCCTGGGTAGATTCCAACGTGTCAAAATGGACGCCATAATACCGAATGACATCAGGATGCGAAAGACCTTCATAAATTTTAGACCTATCATCAGACACAATCTTTCTTAAGACGCAACGACTTGTTGTGATGGTTGGAAATTGCCCATTCTTTTTATGTTTCTTCATTTTTTACAACAGCTTATTTTGATTGCATAAATTTTGATGCAATGAAATCTACCGTTTGGTGATGTGAGCTCCAGGTTTTATACACCTCATGGGCCCAACTTTCTATCATTTCTTTGCATGTAGCTTCATCGGAAACATTGAGGATATCGGTTGTTGTTATCTTGCCACGGTTTAAAACTTCAGGAGGAGAAAGATATTCATCGACTTTCAAAGTGGAGAACGGCAATGACAATATTTTCCTGTTGGGTTCCCACTGGATCATCATTTATATCATATACAAAGAAACGGGTTTATATCATACGAGCCAAAAAATTACTGTCCACAACCTATTTGAACTCCTGGCTTTAATCCCTCCAGGAGCCACAAATACATTTGTATAAAGTACAAAAAAACCAAACTATTCTTGGGTCTTTAACGTTACTTATCGTAATATTGCGATATTATTATAAGGTATAGGTTACTTAATCGCAACCCGACCTATTGGACTAAAAATAAACTTAATAAATATGGGTACCGAACAAGATTTAAAGAACGTGGTGAAAGAGCGATATGCCCGAATAGCCGAACAGGGAAAAGCCGAAAATGCAGCTTCATGCTGTGGAGCTACGACTCCTTCCAACAAAGTGTACAACATCATGATGGATGACTATACCGGGACAGAAGGATATATAGAAGATGCTGACTTGGGTCTGGGTTGCGGCCTACCCACACAATTTGCTAAAATCCAACCGGGCGATACCGTGATTGACCTGGGTTCAGGAGCTGGTAACGACTGCTTTGTAGCACGACATGAAGCAGGAGTCGAGGGTAAGGTAATAGGTATCGATTTTACTCCTGCCATGATCCGGAAAGCCCGAGTAAATGCGGAAAAGCTCGGTTACAACAACGTAGAATTTCGTGAAGGGGACATCGATAACATGCCCGTCAATGATAACGTGGCAGATGTAATTGTAAGTAATTGTGTATTGAACCTGGTTCCTGACAAGCAAAAAGTCATAGGAGAGATCTTCAGGGTGTTAAAAACGGGTGGACACTTTAGTATTTCAGACATCGTGATGGTGGGCGATTTGCCTGAAGCACTGCGTCAGGATGCGGAAATGTATGCCGGATGCGTGGCAGGTGCCATCCAAAAAGAGGAATACCTTCAATTCATCAAAGATGCTGGCTTTGAAAACATTACGTTACAAAAGGAAAAGCCCATAAGCATTCCGGACGACATCCTGAGTAAGTACCTGTCTGAGCAGGAAACAGCTGATTTCAACAATGGTGGAACAGGAATTTTCAGTATCACAGTATTTGCTGAGAAACCAGGAAGCCCATCGGAAAAACCAAAAGTCAAACTTGCTGATTTACAAAATCAGGAAGATTGCTGCGCTCCCGGTTCCGGATGCTGCTAAAGGATAGACCCATATGAAAATCGCTTTTTTCTCTGATATACACGCCAACCTGCCGGCCCTGGAAGCCTTTTTCCGGGACATTGAAGAAGTACAGCCAGACGCCCTGTATTGCCTGGGCGATCTGGTTGGCTATAATGTATGGGCCAATGAAGTGGTGGAAGAAATACGGAAACGGAATATTGTTACGATCATGGGAAACCACGATGAGGCATTGTTGTTTCCTCCCGGCAATAATGACAAACCCAATAGACGAATTACCCGGGAGATTGTTTCTACTGAAAACAGAGAATACCTGATCAGTTTACCCAGACAGCTTAGGCTTAGCTTTGGGACCGGTGATGAAACATTCAACTTGTTATTGGTTCATGGCAGTCCACAAGCGATCAATGATTATTTAGTGGAAGACTACCCTGAAGATGATATTTTGAATCAGATGGAGTCTCAACTGGCTCATGTTGTTTTATGTGGTCATACGCATATTCCCTATCATCGGGTTTTGCAGGCAGGAAAAGAAAATAAGCATGTGATCAATATTGGCGCTGTTGGTAAGCCCAAAGACGGTGATCCCCGGGTCTGCTATGCCGTAATGACATTTGATGAGCACTTTTCCAGGCATAACCAAAATTCGCTTGAAGTTGAGTTTAGGAGGGTAGACTATGACATCAAGCGGGCAGTGCAAGCAGTAAAGGAAAGTGATTTCCCCAATGAATTTGCAGACAATTTGATACAAGCCAAATGAGCTGTTACTCTGATTTCAATGCTGAAATTCAAAAAAAGCAAACTATTGTTAGTGCTTTAACGTTACTAATCGTAATATTGCGATCTTAAAATTATGGGCGTAACCAAGACAGACCTCTTTTCAGCAACACAGAATGATATAGCTGTAGCCGCAAAAGCTTTTGCACATCCGGCACGCGTTGCCATCATTCAGTATCTGCTCAAAACAAATGCCTGTATCAATGGAGATCTGGTAAACGAATTGGGTTTGGCTCAAGCCACGATCAGTCAGCACCTGAGGGAACTCAAAGACATAGGAATTATCCAGGGTACCATCGAAGGGTCTCGTATCAGCTATTGTATCAACCCTGTGCGTTGGGGAGCGATCAAAAACCAGTTTAACGAAATATTTGATCAATTTAAATCAGCTGATCCAGAAGATTGCTGTTAAAAAAATTTAGTAAATAACATCGTAATATTGCAATAATATAAAATAATAACACTTTCAGAAATCACCAAACGATGCCAATACAAAAAAGCGCTATGATACCCACTCTTTCCACAACCATCGACCAAGTGATCAGCCAGGACATTCCAGACGAAAGAAAACGGGTCCTCGCTCCTTTGATTGCTTATATACAGGAAAAACTGGATCAGCAGGCAGATGTGAATTTAAATTTCATCTGTACCCATAACTCCCGCCGTAGCCAGTTTTCACAGATCTGGGCACAAACAGCGGCCGACTATTATGGCATCCCGATCAAATCTTTTTCAGGGGGTGTGGAGGTAACCGCATTTAATGAGCGTGCCGTGGCATCCATCAAAAGAAGCGGATTCAAAGTAACATCCGAAGGCGATACTAATCCTGTTTATACAGTCTTCCATTCAGATAACAATGAAGGTATCAGCCTTTTTTCCAAGTTGTTCGACGATCCGGTCAATCAATCAGATCATTTCGCAGCAGTGATGACCTGCTCTCATGCAGATGAAAACTGCCCATTTATTCCCGGAGCCGAAAAAAGGATCCCCGTACTTTACGAAGACCCTAAAGCCTTTGATGGTACGCCCGAGGAAGCCAGTAAATATGATGAACGGTCCGTACAGATCGCAGCTGAAATGTTTTACGTGTTTTCAATGATCAAACATTAATTCCATTTGAAATCTTTCTATTTCTAAAGACCATTTTAATCAATTCTTACTGTGTCTAATAAAAAATTAAGTTTCCTGGATCAATATCTAACCCTGTGGATTTTCATTGCCATGGCACTTGGTGTGGGTATTGGCTATTTTTTTCCATCCAGTTCCGGATTTATCAATTCCTTTAGCAGCGGAAGCACCAACATCCCGATTGCCATTGGCTTGATTTTAATGATGTACCCTCCCCTGGCAAAGGTCAATTATAAGTTGTTGCCCAAAGTCTTCAGTAATGTTAAGGTACTATCCATTTCACTTTTGCTGAACTGGGTGATCGGCCCTATTTTGATGTTTATTCTCGCTATGGTCTTTCTGCAAGACTATCCAGAATATATGGTGGGCTTAATTCTCATAGGACTGGCCAGATGCATTGCCATGGTTTTGGTTTGGAATGACCTGGCGGAAGGGAGCAGCGAATATGGCGCAGGTCTGGTGGCTTTAAACAGCATCTTCCAGGTCTTTGGCTACAGCTTTTATGCCTGGTTGTTTATCACCAAGTTGCCTCCCCTCTTTGGTTTCCAGGGTGCCGTTGTGGACATCAGTATTGCAACGATTGCGGAGAGTGTGGCCATCTATTTGGGTATCCCATTCCTGGCCGGGCTTCTGAGCAGGGTGTTTTTGACCAAATGGAAAGGAGAAGACTGGTACAACACGCAATTTATCCCGGCCATTTCTCCGATGACACTGATTGCACTGCTCTTCACCATCGTGGTGATGTTTTCTCTTAAGGGAGAGCTGATTGTCCAGATCCCATTTGATGTTCTGAGAATTGCCGTACCACTACTCATCTATTTTACCCTGATGTTTTTAATTGGCTTCTTTGTCAGCAAAGCCACAGGCGCTGATTACGAAAAAAATGCTTCCATCGCCTTTACCGCAGCGGGTAATAATTTCGAGCTGGCCATTGCTGTTGCTATTGCCGTGTTTGGACTCAATTCCGGTCAGGCTTTTGCCGGAGTGATCGGACCCCTGGTAGAGGTACCAGCTTTGATCCTGTTAGTCAGAGTGGCCTTTTGGTTAAGGAAAAAATATTATGTCGCGGGATAGTTATTCTTGAGGGATCAGCAACCGGGGTCTATCTTTGTTTAATCCATCCCACCCATGCAATCAAGACACTGATTGGCATAGCTGTCGTATTCATCATAAGCAGGTCCGGGTCTGCCATGAATGGTGATGATCCTATCGAGACGCACTTTATCTTTATTCTTTAAAACTGCAAAATCTCCTTCTTTTCCTGATTTTTTGAGCTTCACGAATTCACTTCTGACCGTATCTACCTCCCCCTGGGGGTTGAAGTAATGAATGACCAATAGCTGATGCTGATAGTCATTGACGATATCATAAAAATCAGGATCTACCGGGGTGAACTGGGCATACATCATTGATGGGTTTAGACCACTTTAACAATTTAAATTAATGAAATAGTTTCATTTTGTCCAATACCTATCACACCCCTCCCAATCACAAGCTAATATTTTTTTAAACCACTTAGAACGGAATTGCCTGTCATTTCGTTTAAAGAATATGGAGAATTAAAGCCGTATGAATGTTTATACATTTATAGCCCCCATTGTGCTGGTTCTTCTTATTGCAGAGATCATTTACAGCGTTAAAACCAAAAATGGTCTGTACAATTTTCAGGACACGGTCACAAACCTTGCTACAGGGATTGGCAACCAATGCGTAAACCTGGCGGTGGCTTTTTTCGTCTATAAATGGTATGGCTGGCTATATCAATTTGCTCCGTGGCAGATCCCCGCTACCTGGTATAGCCTGTTGATCCTCCTGCTCCTTCAGGATTTCATTTTCTACTGGTTTCACAGGCTTGGACACACCATGAATATTTTCTGGGCCGCACACATGCCCCATCATTCATCAGAGGAGCTTAATCTGTCTGTGGGTATCAGAGCCAGCTTCACCCAGCGATTGTTCCAGTTTCTGTTTTTCGACTGGGTTCTTGTGCTCCTTGGGTATTCTCCTGAAATGGTCTATGCTGTGGCTGCAGTGCACTTACTGTTGGCCTATTGGCACCACACCCAGGTCATCAAAAAACTGGGTTGGTTTGAAAAATTCTTCGTCACCCCCTCCCATCACCGGGTGCATCATGGAGTAAACCCTCAATATCTGGATAAGAACTATAGTGAGTTCCTCATCATCTGGGACAAGATGTTTGGCACCTTCGAACCGGAAAAAGAGGAAGTTTGCTATGGAGTCACACACCCTCCCAGAAGCTGGGATCCCATCTTTGTCAACTTCCAGTATTGGAAACAGCTATGGGATGATGCCGTAGCCGCCCCCTACTGGTGGGACAAGATCAAACTTTGGTTTATGCCCCTCGGCTGGCGACCCCGCGGATTGGAAACAAACAAAGGACCTGTCGGCTATACCCGAAAGGAACAGGTGAAATACCATAGTAAACAGTTTAAGGGCATTAGTCCCTACCTCATCTTTCAGATTGCATTGGGTCTGGCATACATGATGATCACAATTGATATGTCACTGGCCATCTCTTCTATCGATCGCATCATCATGTCGGCAGGCTTGTTTATGATGATCATTGCCTGGGGCGGATTGCTTCAGGGAAAAAGGTGGGCGCTCACACTGGAGGTGCTTCGACTGTTGTTTATGGCGGCATCCCTGGTCATCATCTTCAACAATACGGGTATTGCTCCCTGGACCGGATGGACAACCATTCTCACAGCTTTGCTCACAGGCATCAGCATCATCTATCTATCCTTCTATATCAAAAAAGACCGGCTGGAGGAATTGAAGGTGGCCTGATAGCCCCTTCCTGACTTTTTCAGTTTAATTGAACAAAAAGCACCTAAATAATGGACAAATAGCCCCATCGGGAGTAAGCCAATTTTCCTACCTTGGTTTTGAAACAAAACCTAAAATGAAAGCTCCACTTTTACTAACTGGACTGCTATTAACCATAGCAGCAAGCGCTCAAAATCTGGTCTCAGATTCTATTTCTATTTCCGGGGTTGAAGATGAAGAAAGGTTTATATCAACCACAATATTGGATGACTCCGCTACTGCCAGATATAGGACCAGAGAAATCCTGTTTAGTTCCTCGGATACCCTGGTCACCCCTAACCCTTCTCCCGAATCCATTGCATTATACAGATATCTCAAGGATCTATTTGGAAAGCAAATACTCTCGGGACAGATGTGGTCTCCCTGGGGTATCAATGAAATAGACTATGTAATGGAGGTAACGGGTAAAATGCCTGCTGTGGCAGGATTTGATTACATCAATGAGCCTCAAAATGCGGGAGAAAACCAAAAAGCCATCGAATATTGGCAGAATGGAGGTATATCTACCATGATGTGGCATTGGGGGGCTCCGGGTGTTGGTGAAGGATATGAAAATAGCAAGGCTACCATTGACATTGATCAATGCTTTGTAAAAGGTACACCTGAATATGAAGATTTCTGGGCGGACCTGGAACGCATTGGTGACTGGTTACAGAAACTCGAAGATGCACAAGTACCCGTTTTGTGGAGACCATTCCACGAACTGGATGGGGGTTGGTTCTGGTGGAGTAAGGAAGGACCTGAAAAATTCAAACTTCTTTGGACCACCATGTTTGACTACCTGGTACATGATCGGGGCCTTAACAACCTTATCTGGGTATTATGCTATTCTGGAAACCCGGATGGCGACTGGTTCCCGGGTGCTGACTATGTGGACATCGCCGGAGCTGACACTTATGATAACAGCATAGATTCCCACCTAAATATGTATAATGCAGTGCTTGATGCGATCAACGATCAGCATTATCCCATAGCATTCCATGAGACAGGAAATCCTCCCAATGCT
The DNA here is from genome assembly GCA_965228595.1 of Cyclobacteriaceae bacterium. Taxonomy (GTDB): domain Bacteria; phylum Bacteroidota; class Bacteroidia; order Cytophagales; family Cyclobacteriaceae; genus UBA7330. Next base: position 5,947,091 of record OZ245828.1, read on the forward strand.
GAAGAATGTATTATTGATGGTGCGATGTGGTCCTGGTGGATGGTCTGGCATACGGATTGGCTGGAAGCTATTGATGTAGATTACTTAACAACCCAGTATAACAGTCATTTGGTAGTCACGCATGATGAACTACCTGATATCATGGCCGTTTACGGATGGGACCAGGACTGTGAACCCAGTACTATTATGGCCTCGGTAAGCATTGATGATGGTGAATGGTTGGCTTCTAATAAAATCGGATTGGGAACAGGAGTTCAGGCAAGTTTGAGGGTAGAGACTGAAGATGAAGGTACCTGGAGCTGGAGTGGGCTTGGGGTACCAAGTAGGATGGCCTCAGCGGAGGAACAAACCGTATCCCTGGACAAACTGAATACGATTACAGCCAGTTTTCAAAATGTCTGTGGCGCCACAAGTACCCAAACGTTCCATATCATTGAACATGAAGAGGTTCCACCGCTTTCCGTAATATCACATTCAGGTCCTTTCAGTATCTATCCAATCCCAACGGCAGGTTTACTGAATATTGACATGGGCACCCTGGTTTCTCAGCATCCTATTCAGGTCAATATATTTGATTTAAACGGAAGGCTGTTTTTATCAGCTACCACCTCACAAAATAAATTTAGTCTTGATGTCTCCAGACTAAATACCGGCATTTATCAAATCACCCTGAGTAATGGAGTTTATCTGGGTACACAAAAATTTATTAAACGCTGAGTGCTGCTATTTCTTGATAAACTCACTTTGATAAATGGACTGTAGGCTGCTACTCATATAGACCAATGGGGCGTTCCAGTTGATGGCCACTTCATTGGTGGAATAGCTACACACTTCATCTATGTAGCATTTGGCAGAGAACAGTGTTTCACCATAACGTTCTCTTCCACAATCCTGGTCTACATGATTTGGATTAGGCCCTCCTACAAGCATTCCGGGAATTGGCTCATCTATTTCATCAGTTGCTGAGATTCGGTGGTGTGGATTAAGTGGAGAACGATGTCCCATCCCCGTCACAAAGCAATAACCTACAGCATTGCGTCCAAGCACATAATCCAGGCCCGACAAGGCGGCTTCAAAGAATTCGGTATTCCCAAAACTTTTGTAAGCATTGATTAGCACCATTCCCTGGTTTAAAATGACAGAGTTGCTTCCCCACCTAAAATCATTCAGTGTTATCTTATAAGGTGATTCTCTCCATATCCCTATCAAATTTTCTGACAGGCTCATGAGTTTATCGGAAGCACTTTTCCTCAGCAACTCGGGGACATTAGCTCCCTCAGTTGAGAGAGAAATCAATGCCAGTGTTTCAACTGAATTCCAATCAGGCACACCATATTGTACAGCATTTAAGTTGATTTCATCAAGATACACCTGTTTGCCGGTGGCCAGGTAAAGCTCCACGCTTGCCCACAGAAACTCATCCTGAAAATCCCTGTCTCCATATTCGCCAGTTTTGATGGCTGGTCCCCCGATTAATTCCTTATCAGGGTTTTGATAAATCACTTTAGGGTGTTTTTTTGCCCAACGCCATGCATTTTCAGCTTTGTAAATCAACCTCGATGAGAGGTCCGGATCAATCTGAGAAAAAATCAGTCCTGCTTTTGCCAACACAGCAGTAAAATTTAAGGTGGCCGCTGTTCCTTTTGCTACTACATAACGCTGACCAGTAGCTTTTGGCGGGTCAACGAATTTTTCAAAGTTTGCTGTTGTGGTTTTATGATAAACTCCCCCATCTTCCGGGTCCTGCATGGTCTCCATCCACCGTATGTTCCATAGGATTTCGTCCAGGATATCCGGAAGATCGTTGGTACTTTCCGGGATATTCAGACTCAGGGTATCAAACTGAGCCTGATTATGAAGGTAAGCCATCAGAAGTGTATAAGTCGTAATTCCGGAATTCACCACATATTTATTGTAATCTCCGGCATCATACCATCCATAAGGAGTGGAGAGTTTATAGCCTGATGGTCTGAGCTTCGAAGCGCCCGATGTATGCACAACTACTGAAGTATCGGGATGTGCAAAGGAACGTTTAAATGCACCTGAGTATTTCTCTTCCAGCGCTGTAGACGCCCGATGGAAAAAAAAAGATTTGGATGCCGATTTTATCAACGGATAATAGGGCTTTTCGTCAATCAAAAATGAACGGGATTCGGTATTACCCACTGTCATAACATATTCTCCAGACTTTCTAAACCCTGAAAAATCTGCTATCGCTACTTCTTCTCCTGATTTATCCCAATACCGCACCGGCAATAAATATCCTTTATAAACCACTTTACCGGATTCCTCTTTTATTTCAAATAGATCAGCCGCTGGAGACACTACTACTGCCTGTTTATGGCCCGAGGTCAGGTATCCAATTTGATTGAACCTAATGTCGGATTCTGAATACTGGTGACTGTGTACCAATGAGCATCCATAAGCATACAAAAGTGTAAGGAGCACACAAATTACCCTCATAGTAATACTTGAGAAATTGAAATCCCGGAAACAGAAAATGTCTCCGGGATTCGATGCAATTATTTAAAACCTATATGATCAAAATACACCTCAAAGCTTCCTCCTCCGCCTTCACCCTGGAACAAAATATCTGTCCATGCTGAGGTGGAAGAACCACCATTTATATCAGCTATTGGGATAATCACTTCTGTCCATTTTCCTTCAGCCACATCGAAAGCATATGGTGTGCCCCATTGCTCATCTACTACAAGCTGAACAAATTTGCCACCACTTCCAGCGCCTCCATATACCAGAAATACAAAATTGGTATAACCGGATACATCTATATTTGAGGAATTGTGGTGCCACCTGATGGCGTCCCAGGAGCCATCATAGGTTTTCTTGGCAGCACTGGATCCGATAAAAGCTTGTTCATCACTGCTCCATACAGTAGCACCTCCCCATCCCCAGTCTCCCCAGTTACCAACTACAGCATCGTCATAAATAAGCGCACCGTAGCTTTCTGGGTTGATAATGTTTACAGGTGATGACTCTGTGGAAAGACCCAAATCAGTCTTCAGCATAATGGCTCCGTCTTCAGCAGTTGACGGGACATATACTTCCAGGAAAGTCTCACTCTTCAATCCAAATTTTGTGGCACTTACACCTCCTCCGAAGATCACTTCGGTAGCAAATTGCATTTTCTCCCCTTCAATCGTGATCTTATCTCCTACTGCGGCAATTGCGGGTATGCTATTGATGATCGGTAAATCAGCCGGTTGTACATCCAATTCACTGGTGGATTCGAATTCATAGCTATTCACAGTCATAAAAAACAATTTCCCTGAAGTAGCAGTTAAAGGCACTGTCACCATCAGCTCAGTCTCTGATTGCGACACAAACTGCCCCTCTGACCCATCAGGAAAGATCACTTTTGAGATTAAGTCCAGATCAACCCCATTGATGGTGATGTCTGCATTGGTCTCCACTGATGCAGGATTGATTGAATTCACCACAGGATCTATCAACTCCAGCACATTCACCGATACTGTTGATTTTGCCACCGTGTTGAGGGTCACAATATCCTCAGAAGCATTCATGGGTACAGTCACTTCCAACTGAGTCTCAGCTTGAGAGATAATGGTCCCTTCTACTCCCCCGCCAAAAACGGATGTCTTCACAAGATCCAGATCAGATCCTGTAATGGTGATCGTATTTCCTGCCTTGATCGGTGATGGGGATATGTCAGATATGGCCGGTGCTACGATAGTAAGTTCGTCAGGTGAATCGTTGCTGATTGTAGACGAGGCAACTACCTTAATGAGCCCTTCTTCTGCGTTGTCAGGAACAACCAATACCAGTTCAGTTGCTGATACACTTTCGAATTCTGCAACCGATGCACCACCAGAGAAACTCACCTGAGCAGTGAGATCAAGGTCGGTTCCCGTGATTGTCAGGTTGTTACCTGGCTTCACCGGAAGAGGTGACATGCTGGTGATAGAAGGCAAAATAATCGCTATTTCCTCCTCTGTCTCCAATTCCCTAAGCTCCTCCTCAATCTCAGCCAGATTAGAAAGTACAACTGGTCCCGTTTGAGCATCGGCAGGAACTACCACTTTGAGTTCTGTCTGAGACTGACTCACAAAATCGTCCTGGGCAACAACTTTCCCTAAAGAAAATTCCACCTGTTTAATCAGGTTGAGATAAGTTCCTGTGATAGTCAGTGTTGCACCAGGACGAAGCTCCAGCGGTGATATACTTTCAATCTCTATGGGTTCCAAAACATCAAAAGGAGTTTTAGGCACGATATCTCCTTGTGGTGTTTTGATAATTATATCCCCGGGTACAGCTGCTTCAGGGACTACCAATACAATCTTTCCACTTTCTTTGGAAATAAAATCAGTGACCTCTACTTCATCAGGAAAGACAATTGAAGTTACCTGATCGAGGTTTCTCCCGATAAACTTCATTTCGTCTCCTCTCAGAATGGGTGATGGACCATAGCTCAGCAAGACGATTTCATCACTTGCATTGTCTTCATCATCGTTGCATGCGGTCATTATCCCCCCTACCACTAAAAGCATCAGCAGGAAGGATATTTTATTCTTGAAATATTTACTATTCATCATTTTCAGTATTTAATTGGGGACTACTCTGACGTTATCAAGACCAAACTGAGCATTGACAGCTAATGGTCCGCTAAAGTGAAAGGATATCTGATAACCATTCGGGTTATAATCCAGCGTGGGACTTGCTGCCAAAAAGGTATTCCAAGGGATAGACACAGTCTCCCATTGACCTTCTGTATGCAGATTAGGCTCCCACATGTAATTGGTTCCTCTTTCGCCGGGCATATCAGGGCCCATATACATGTGAATTCTGGCACCGGTCAATGACTCTAGCGTGTTGATCTCAAATTTCAGACTGTATTTGTCAGGATTATCGAAGGCATCAGCTGGTATATTGCTGGTCTCCTCCAGTATGGTACCTCCATTGCCAACCCACATCTCAAACCATCCCCATTCAGCTAGTTCCCTGTTGATACGTATAAACTGGTTATTGATAGCCGGAATATCAGGGTCTGAAGAAACAATAAAATCCTTTCCATGCCACCATCCTGAAAAATCAGCATCTTCGGTCCCTTCAAAACCGCCAATAATATTCCTGTCGTCACGAAACCAGAAATCAGATTCTGACTCACCAAAATTATTGGTCACAGTGATGGGGCCCGACTGTGCGCCCTCAGGTACAATGACCTCAATCATTTCATCTTCTACATCTACTACCTCACCGGTTACTCCACCAGGAAAAGTCACTGTTAGTGGTTCATAAAAATATTGCCCTCTTATTCTGGCAATACCCCCTGCATTGACATATTCACTGACCATGCTTGTGATCTGCGGTTCGCCAATCGCTACCCTGAAATCATAGAAAAGTGTATCCCTACCAGGAAAAACCAATTTCAACTGGTTAGTGATGGTAACAGGAATCAAAGAAGGAACTCTGGTGATCACCGAAGTAGCTGTGATCAGGTTGGGTGAAAGCTGCGCTTGTCGGTCATTGAACCAAATCTGTCTTACCTGTTGTAAGTTTTCTCCTATGATGGCAATCATGCTTCCCTGGCCTGCAGCAATCAGCAAGGAATCCGATGATTCCGGGTCAGTAATCCTGATATAACTGATACTGGGCTCCCCTCCACTCATCGTACTGTCATCTTCCATACAGGATGTGAGTACTATTGCTCCAAAAGTGACGAACAATAGGTATTGTGATATTCTATTAAATATTTTCATTTCCTTATTCATTAATCAGATTATTCACCAAACTCATAGGGTACCGCAGGCTTTAAAAGGTTGGGTGCCTGACTTGCTTCAGCAGCCGGAATAGGAAGAAGGAAATTCCCTGAATTTGCTGTGGCAAACCTCTCCTCAGCTGCTTCAAGATTCTTTTCGACCGTCCATGCTGTGGCATCAGGCATTTGATTCGGTTCTACCACATAAAATCCTCTATCCTGAGTATTCACAATGTTGTAGGCTTTTTGAGGGTTGAAATAATGCAACCTCACCAGGTCATACCAGGACATTCCCTCCATGGCAAACTCCTTGCATCGCTCTTCATAGATGATATCCCAGGTGAGTGGATCTACAAACTCCGGTAGCCCTGCTCTCATATGAACCTCATTGAAATATGCCAGTGCTTTGGCATCAGAGGTCGTAGCACTGTTACCAAGCTCAGCTTCAGCATAAATCAGATAGATCTCCGACAACCTCAGCATATAAGTGTTGTTTGGATATCGTTGAGTTGTGGCATTGCCACCATTTTTTTGGAGATCCTTCGCTTTTCCTACCACATATTTCTTAGGGCTGGCAAAGCTTACCCAGGCGTCAACTGCCGGTGCAGGAAATATCAACTCCTGCTCAGATGCATTTCCCTGATCATCCCGAACCGTCTGAGTGATTTCAGGATAATGAAAACCAGGTAACATAAAGCTGGCTTTCAAGCGTCTATCCAACGTAAACCCTGGCGACCCATCAGTTTGTATCAATCCATCATATAAACTCAGCATCCAGTAAGAAGCTCCAATGTCACCACCCCAGCCATCACCATTGGCGATGTCATTGCTGAATGTGATCTGCGAAACCATGGTATTGGCAGCACTGTAATCCGTGGTATATACCCACTGCAGTTCAAACAGCGATTCAATGTTGTTGTCGTATGGAAATAGAAACAGATCAGCATATTCATTTAAGAGTGAGTGTCCACTATTCTGGATCACACTTTCGGCATATTGCTTGGCCAGATCCAGATATTGCTGGTTCTTTGTTCCATCCGTGGATCCAACTCCAGCTCGTGTCAGATAAGTTCGGGCCAGCATACCTTCTGCTGACCACCTGGTCACTCTGCCTTCCTCAGGCGCCACCTCCATGAGGTTTTCTGCTGCGAAGAGAAAATCTCTGGTAATAAACTCCCAAACACTTTCCACAGTATTTCTCGTTTTGCTGGAATCTGCCAAAAGTGAAATGTTGTCTTCAATGATTGGCACAGCTCCATAGTTCATCACCAGGTAGGTATAAGCCGTTGCCCGCATAAACCTGGCTTCACCAATGGCATGCTGTCTGACCTCATCACTCACGGCAGCTCCGGCATATTCATTGATGTTTGAAATAGCCACATTGGCCTGACCAACTACATTGAAAAAGGAGCGGTAAGCCTCTCCATTTCTTGGTGAGACGGCAGTCGTATTAAACAAGACATTGTCGCGATCATTCCAGGCCCGATAGACAGTGCCTCCCCTGAAGTCTCCCAGATTAATAAGGGACTTATCCGAATAGTCCTTCCAAACCACACTGTACAGGGCAGCTGTACCTGCTAACACCTGTTCATCAGTTTTGTAGAAATTAGCATCTACCAGAGTATCCTTGGGAGGTCGTTCAAGAAAATCTTCCTGGCATCCCACCAGATAAACTACCATCACCAACAGTCCTAAAATTGAATATATATTTTTCATTTTCTTAGTCGCTTTAATGTTAGAAATCAATACCCAGGTTGATAGAATATATTGGGGTGACCGGATATCTGCCATAGTCCACTCCAATAGCGGCATTGCCTACGCTTGCATTCGGCCCGACATATGATCCTACCTCAGGATCATAACCTGAGTAGTTGGTCAGTGTATACACATTTTGTGCACTGAAACCTATCCTTGCAGCTCTGATATATCTAAGTGCCTGGATAACGTTAGCTGGCAGGGCATAGCTAAGCGTGATATTCTTGAGCCTGATATAAGACCCATCTTCCACATACTTATCCGTATGTCGCTCGAAGTTATTGTTGTTATTGCCTCCCGAGATCCTGGCTACTTTGGTATCAGGGTTAGAAAGGAATGGCTGTTGTTGAGCCACATCGTCGGCCGCATACTCCACCTTAGCATAGTCAAAGGCATCAATAAACAAGTTTCGTCCCAGGTTGATATTATTGGGATTTGTATTCTGATTTCTCAGGTAATTATATACTTCGTTTCCATAAGTCCCTGTGATTAATACATTCAATGTGATCCCTTTATAGGATAAGTTATTGGTGAAACCAGCAAACAGTTTTGGCCACGGGTTACCTATGAAGGTTTGATCCTCTCCTGTAATTACTCCATCGCCATTTACGTCACGGTATTTCACATCCCCAACCCAAATGCTGTTTTCAGCGATTGGATATTCATTGCCATTGTTATCTGCAGGCAAGGCACTGTTTTCCAACTCCTCAATGCTTTGGAAAATGCCCTCTTCGATGTAACCATAAAACAACCATGGTGACTCGCCAACTACTGATCTTTGTGTCCAGTCATTCATCCACCAGTTAATTTTATCGAGGTGGCTGCTGGCAGCTGTCAGGCTGGTAAGTTTGGCTTTGAAATGCGATATATTAAGCGCAGAAGTCCATTGAAACGATCCTTTATGAATATTTACTGTGCTTAGGGTAAACTCCCATCCCCTGTTTTCTAAGGAACCGATATTTACTGTAGGTGCCTGGATATTACCCTGGCCCTGCGTCCCCATATACCACGGTAATTGATTGACCAGGATCAGGTTGTCCGTACTTTTGATGTAATAGTCCGCTTCAATCTGAATCCTGTCATTGAACAACCCAATGTTTAAGCCCAGGTTATTGGTGAGCGTTTCTTCCCAACCATAATTTGGATTAGGGTACCTGTTGGGTCTGAAGCTTGTTCCCCACTCCGAAGGACTCGCTGCAAGTGTACCATAAATGGCACCACCACTACCCTGGCTTCCTGTCAAACCCGTTTCAAACCGAAGCTTTAGGTCACTGAAAAATGGCACATTAAAGAATGGCTCTGCAGAAACTCTCCAGGCTCCGGAAACGGATGGGAAAACTCCCCATTTATTTTGAGATCCAAAATTTACAGAACCATCTGCCCTGATATTGGCCTGGACAATGTATCGATCTGCAAAATTATAATTCACTCGACCCAGATAGGATTCCATGGCCCAGTCGCCCTGACCTCCTCCGGTATCATCCAGTGATTCATCACCGGCATTAAGATCTATCACATCATTGGTCTGGAATCCTCTACGTTCGGCAAAAAGGTTTTTCCATGTGGACTCCTGAGCCTCATGTGTAGCCATTGCAGTAAGCGTGTGTCTTGCCTCATTGCCACCAAAAACTTTTGTGTACTGTACTGTCTGATTCCAGTTCCAGTAAGTATTCAGGTTGTGATTATTATTCAGAATGGCTTCTACATTTTCCTGATAGCCGAATTTATAGGTAGGAAGGAAATACGTGGAATTGGAGAAACCAAAGTTGCCATTTAAAGATGAACGAAATACCAATCCTTCGATGATATCCATGGATACGGTAAACCCACCTAGTAACTGTCTTCTGGTTTCATCGTTGATGGTAATGTTTGCTATCCCAATGGGGTTAGGTGGCGAAAATTGTTCTGAGCTATTTTGCTGAGTCACGGTTCCTCCACCGTAGGATCCATCAATATTTCTTACCGGAATATGTGGGGCCAACTGAATGGCTGTGGTAATCACATTGGACTGAGTGGTGGAAATACGCTCATCGGTCTGAGCAAAGTTGAAATTACCTGACAGACTTAGCCATTCCCGGGGCTTGCTATCCAGGTTTAAACGCATTGAGTATCTGTCAAAACCTGAACCAAGGGCTACACCTTCCTGATCAAGATATTCTCCAGAGATGTAATACCTGGTCTTATCACCGCCGCCACTCAAACTCACCTGATGCTTCTGCCAGGGTGCAGAGCTGAATAATTCTTCCTGCCAGTTGGTACCTTCACCCAGGATAGATGGATCAAGAAATTCTTCTCTTACGGTTCCTCCTGCTCTTTCCTTATACTCATTTTCCATTTGAGCATATTGACGCATATTCATCACCTCAAGAGGTTTTGGAGCGGTCTGAAGGCTATACTGGTATCCATATGATATTTGCAATTCACCTGAAGCTCCTCTTTTCGTAGTGATCATAACGACTCCGTTGGTTGCACGTGAACCGTAGATGGCCGTGGCCGAAGGACCCTTTAAGATCTCTATGCTTTCAATATCGGAAGGGTTCAGATTAGCCAGCGGATTGGTACCGTCCGGAGAAGCCTCTCCCTGGATTTGAACACCATCAACCACGTATAGTGGCTCATTTGTTCCATTGATAGAGTTTACCCCTCGAATATTGACAGAAAGGCCTCCGCCAGGCGCACCCGTGTTTTGAGTAATGTATACTCCTGGCGAACGGCCCTGAATGGCTTGCTCAAGGGTGGTATTTACAGTCTGACTAATTTCCTTGGCTCCAATGGAAGTGTGCGCGCTGGTCATGTCCATCTTTCGCATGGTTCCATAACCCACTACCACAACCTCTTCAAGTGTGGATACATCAATATCCAGCACCACATTGATCGAGGATTGATTTCCCACCTCAATCTCCTGCGTCCTGAACCCAACAAAAGATATGGATAATACGGCATCCGTTCCAACGCTCAGTTGAAATTTGCCATCAAGGTCAGTAATGGTACCATTGGTAGTACCCTTCTCCAGCACTGTAACACCAGGAAGAAGCTCATTGTCTTCTCCGGATTTTACAACACCAGAAACCACTCTCTCCTGAGCCTGTGTGCTAAATACGGCTGCCAGGAGAAAAGCAAGTAAAATGGCCAGACGTCTGCTATGCAACGAAAGGCCAGGTTTGATAGTAGAAGTTTTTCTCATAATTCTAGGTTTGTTGTTCACTAAATCCCAATGGATTTTGATCAAGGCTTAATATTAGACTGCAAAGGATTATCAGATAGGTCTCATTTGATCACAAAAGGGTATCAAAATGTTAATTATGACTTTTATGAAGAATAAAAGGGGTTTTTGGCCCTTGAGAATGGCTTTATTTTAATTATTTGAAGATGTATTTTCGAATAAAAAGGATTTTAAGGGGCGTACGTTGGTTAAAAAATGATTTTATTAATCAAACCAACAATGACTATTAAAATTTCAATAATGAAATCAGTGATCGAATTGAGAAGTGGTGTAACTTAAAAAAACAGGAGTGCTAAGAGCTGGCCTCATTATCCTCAGAAGAAACATATCTGGAAGGGATCACCTTGTAGGCTTGCTTAAAATATTTCGTGAAGTTCTTAGGGTTATTGAAACCTACTTTATATGCTACCTCAGCCACGTTCAACTGGCTTTTTCCCAGCAGAGCGGCTGCTCGCTGAATCCTGATGGAGCGGATAAATTCAATGGGAGTCATTCCAGTAATCTCCAATGTTTTCTTGTACAGCTGACCTCTACTCACTGCAAGCTCACGACTAAGTTCCTGTACAGAAAGATCAGGATTCGACAGGTTTTCTTCCACAACCTCGATAGCTTTTTTGATGAACAGTTCATCCTGCGGAATGATCTCTACTTCACCGGGTTTCACTTCAACTCTTTTCTCCGATGAATGGATCATTTTCTGAAGCTGAACAGCTGAATGTATTGCTCTGACCAGGATCTCGAAATTGAAAGGTTTGGTGATGTATTCAATGGCTCCGGATTCAAAACCCTCGAGCTTTTGACTGTCAGAATAATTAGCTGTCAATAGTATCACAGGAACATGCGCACTCCTTGGATCTTTCTTGATTTTCCTGCAAAGATCTATGCCATTGATTTCGGGCATCATGATATCCGTTACTACCAGGTCAGGCACTTCCTGAAGGATTTTTTTCCATCCCTGCTTGCCATTGGAAGCTTCTTTGATATTGAAACGATCCTTGAGATTATCACGGAGATAAAACCTAAAGTCGTCGTTATCATCAACAAGTAAAATTGTGTCCTTTGAAGGTTTGCTAGGTAATCCTGACTTGAAATCCTCATCTACCCCATCCAGGTCACCGAAGGACTCATACTGCCCGGCCAGCTTTTTCATGGGTAATTTAAAAATGAAAGAACTTCCATGTTCAGGCTCGCTTTCCAACCAAATTTCACCTTCATGCATCTCTACGAATTCTTTGGTGATTGAGAGTCCAATGCCCGTACCTTTATTGACATTGATCGTCTGATCATTTTCAACCTGAAAAAAACGGTTGAAGACCTGATGATGACGTTCTTTGGCTATACCAATGCCTGTATCAATCACGCTGATTTGGATCATGTGCTTTCCATCGTACTGACCGACCTTTTCCAGCCTGACGGTTACTTTACCTCCTGTATTTGTGAACTTAAAGGCATTTGAAAGCAGATTAAACATGATCTTTTCCATCTTATCCCTATCAAACAATGTCAGAAATTCCTTTAGCTCTGATTGAAACTCAAGCCTGATCATTCGGTCATTGGATAGATCTGAAAAGGACTCTACCGTACTGTTGATGAATGCCACAATGTCACCGGTAGCTAAAGACATCCGATGTTGATTGGCCTCCATCTTTCTGAAATCCAATAGCTGATTGACCAGTGTTAGCAACCTTTTAGCATTTCGATAGATCAATTGAAAGTTGTTGTTTTCATCAGGATACTTATCACTCATGAGCAATCGCTCAATTGGGGTCATGATCAAAGTCAGCGGAGTCCTGAATTCATGACTGATATTAGTAAAGAACTTTATCTTCATCAGGTCTATTTCATGTAGTCGCTGAGCTTCTAATTGATCATGGGCCACTTTTGCTCTAAATCGTTCTTTTTGTATGATCGACCTTCGTGTCAGAAACAAACCAGCTAATATCAACACTACATAAATGGCATAGGCTACCGGTGTTTTCCATAGCGGTGTCAAAACATTTATATCCATCATGATAGCTTCATCAACTCCGTTGTTGCTTTGGTCTGTCACCATCACCTCAAAGCGATAATTGCCCGGATCCAGGTTAGTATAATTGGCTCTATGTACATTGGGGCGTACTACCCACTCTTTGTCAAAGCCTACCAGACGATATTTATACACCAGGTTCTCCTGCTGATAGAAATTTAAGGAAGTGAATTCAATGGTGAAACTGTTTTCAAATGGTTTAAGAGTAATCTCGTTAACATTATTAATGCCTTCTTCAAACCAGGTTCTGCCATTATAAGTAGCTCCCGGACTTATCTGATGATTTGAAATATAAAAGTCCAGAAATACCAGTTTGTTTTCTGATTCTGCAATATGGATGTCTTGTGGATTGAAAATATTGAGCCCATTCTTGCCTCCGAACGCCAGGTCTCCATTGGATAGATGCAAAGCTGATCGGCCATTGAACATATCTCCCTGTAGCCCATCAGAGATGTCAAAATTATGGAATACAGCTTCTGAGTTTTTAAATTCCAGCTTAGAAATTCCTTTATAGGTGCTGAACCACATATTGCCTGATTCATCCTGCAAAGCAGCAGCGATGATATTTTCCGGGAGTCCGTCCTTTTTGGTATATGAAGTAAACTTTCCGGTAGATCTGTTATAGACATTGAGGCCATACATCGTACTGATCCACATGTTATTTTCCCTATCGCAATAGATATCTATGATACTGTTGTTGCTCAAGGTCTGTGGATTACCTTCCTCCTTAAGGTGATGGGTAAAGCTTTTGGTTTTCGGATCAAAGATCTCAATACCGTAACCGGTACCTACCCAAATTTTACCTTCTTTGTCTTCACAAACTGAGGTGATATAGCTTGAATTAATTGTTTGGTTATCCAAACCAAAATGATTGATCTTAGTGAAAGTGGAATCATATACATCGATCCCATTTTTGAGCGTTCCCACCCACAAATTCTTATTGCTATCCAGGTATAATTTCCAGATGCTGTTGTCGCTGATTGCATTGGGATCATCCGGGTCCATGAAATAGTGTCGGAACTTGCTACCATCGAAATAATTCAGACCCGCCATATAGGTGCCAAACCACATCCCGCCGTCGGCAGCTTTTGACATACTAACGATGATGTTGCTACTGATGCTGTTAGGATCTTCCAGGTTGTGGGTGTAGTTAGTAAACTGACCAGTTTGTAGGTTGAAATAAACCAGACCACCCCCATCTGTTCCGATCCACAAATTCCCCTTTTTGTCTTCTACCAGGGGCCACATATCATTCGCATTTGGCGTAGGGTTGTTTGTCTGCTTGAAGAATTTAAATGAAGCAGATTTAGGGGTGAAATAATTGACACCTCCTTTATTAGTACCGAGCCAAATCAGGCCCGACCTGTCGTAGTACATGGAGATAATGCTGTTGTGACTTAGTGACTTTGGATCGGTGGGGCTGTTTCGAAAACTCTGAATGCTCCAGTCTGACTTGGAAATCATATTCACTCCCCCATGATCAACCCCAACTATGACTCTCCCCGATTTGTCCTGAATAACTCCACTCACCACACTGGAGCCCAGTTCTTTTTTATCAAAGTGTTTACAGGTATTGGTTTCCGGATCATAACAACATACTCCAAAAGAATCTCCTGTGCTATAAAACCAGTAATCCCCGTCAAAATCTATGTAAAGAGAAAATTCTCTGATATTTTGAATGTGGCCTGGGTAATGCAGAAAACCGGTCTGACGAGGGTCATCCACATTGACGAGTTCTATCTCTCCATCGAGATGGATCAATGCCATATTTCCTTTATGATCGGGCTGCACTAAGGTCACATCTCTATATGCTCCACCATAATGATGGACAGTTTGAGAATCAGCAATGTATCTTTTGACACCCACTTCGGTAATTACCAACCAATAGTTTCCCAGGTGATCCTTAACGATATCTGATAAATTATATGTATTGATCTGCAACTCACCCAGTAGCGGTCTGATATCTACATATCTTTCCTTGAAGATGTCATATGCAAAAACTCCATACCCGGTTTTTAACCATAAGAACTGTCCGGGACCTTCCTTGATCCATACAAAATTGGGATCAGATGGAGACAAGGGATCTTTGTCATCTATGGGTATCACTTTTATTTCGTGACCATCATATCTGTTGAGACCGGCACTGGTACCAAACCATATAAAGCCCAGCTGATCTTTGTAAATAGAGTTAACCCTGTTGTGAGATAACCCGTCCCGCATGTCAAGATGTTCAAATCTTATCTGGGATAACTGGGCAATGCTACAAAATGTGATGCAGATCAGGCAAAACGTAAAACATACCTTCCTCAGACCATTTGTAATAAGCTTTAACATAGATATGTTAACTAAATGTAATTATAATAATCGGGAATCTTTTTCATTCTACAAATAGCAGTTTGCTTATTAGCTGCTTGATTCACCTGAAATTTACAACTCTGTGATAGGACTCCTTTGGTTCAAAATTTTTATCAAAGAGCAGTGGGTAATCTTTTCTGCCTGGTACGGGAAAATTATCCAACCAACTGTGTCTATCAGATATATTCCAAAAAGTCACACTGCTAATGTGTTCTTTGTAATCCCGAAATACCCGAAAAATCATGTCATACTGGTCTGCTTGTTTCTGCTTTAATTCATCAGTAAACACATCTGTATCAGAAGGCAAAGGATTTCTTGATGAATGCTCTTTTTCATAAATTGATACATCCAGTTCAGTGATCTGAATTTTAAGCCCAAGATCTACAAAAGCGTCCAATGTCTCACGTAATTGATCCTCCGTGGGCTCATATACTGACCAGTGCCCCTGTATTCCCACACCATCTATCGGAACAGAATTCTCCATGAGCTCTTTTATCATTAAATAGATTCTCTCCCTTTTCACAGGATTAATGACATCGTAATCGTTGTAGTATAATTCAACATCAGGATCTGCCTGTCTGGCAAATTCGAAAGCTCTTGAGATATAATCTTTATCACAAATACGATACCATTCACTCTCTCTGTAAAATTCTCCCGGTTTGCTTGAAATCGCTTCATTTACTACATCCCATGCATAAATATCATCACGGTACCTGGATACCACTGTAGAAATATGTTCTTCCAGCCTTGATAAAAGTTCTTCTTTAGTGAGTATGGAATCTGACTCAAATAACCACTTAGGGGTCTGATTGTGCCAACATAGCGTATGTCCCCTCAATAGCAGTCCATTCGCACGGGCGAATTCTACGATTTCATCCCCTGGCCCCCAATTATACCGATCGATCTCGGGGTGAATAGGTCCCATTTTCATAACATTCTCAGGTGTCATGCTAGAAAAATGCTTTTTGATCAGTGTGGCCTCATCACCTTTCAACGCAGCAGGTGAAACCGCCACACCTACCTCAAAAAAATCGCTGTATGCATCCTTTAAACTTTGTGGATCACTTCCACGTGAGCATCCAGTCCACATAAATTGAGAAACAACTAGCATTGAAACGGCTAAATACTCTATTCTTTTCATCATATGGTCTTTATTGTTTAAAAGTATATTTACTACTCTTTGAGAATGATTTTTTCAAGACAGACACTCCCATCATCAAACTGAACAGAAACCAGATATACACCATGAGTATCTGGAAGTGTAATCACTAAATCCACCTGATTGCCGTCGTCCCATCTCAAGATTATTTTTCCCTGCAAATCAGAAACCACTAAGTTTGAAATTGTTTTACCGGATTCTATAACAATTGTATTATTCACGACTGGATTAGGATACAATTTCATCAAATTTCCGTCAGGTGATACTCCTAAAATTTCATAAACATTCCTTCCACTCTCCACATATTCCCGAAGCCAGGTCATTGCGGGCCTTGGCTCATTGTTAGCATTGATGATGTATGCTTTTTGCTCATCCCGCCAAAGTCCCGGTCTATAACCCCAGAGTGTAATTCCCTGAATAGACGGGTGATTCCAGAAAACCGGAAATATCCTTTGATACTCCTCCAACTGGATCTGATCTGTGGGTCCGTCAATGTCTAGCTCGGTCACCATAATCGGGAGCCCGGTTTCAGCAAGAATATTCAATGATGTCTTGAATACGTCTTCGGAGCCAGTCAAAGAGAAAGCATGTGCCTGGACACCAATGGCATCAATTAAATCCTCCTCCTGAAGCAGTTCAATAATTGCTTTATACTGGGAAGCCTTCTGAGGGTTGTTGACAATGTTGTATTCATTGATCATAAGTTTAGCTTCAGGAAAGCGTGCTTTTGCGAGTTGGAAAGCTTTAATAATCCAGTCATAACCAGTAGTACCCTGGCCTCCTAAGGCATTTCGATAATTCCCGTTACCTGCCCCATGCGGGGGATCATGAATAGGCTCATTCACCACCTCGATATACTCCATGTCAGGATACCGACTGGCCAGCGTATCCAACCACTCAATGATTTCCTCAAGCTGCTCTTCCTGCCCCAGACTCTCAATCCATACAGGCTGCTGATTTCCCCAGAAGAGCACATGAAGTTTAAAAAGGATATTATTATCCTTAGCATAATTGTAGGCTTCATCAAGCTCGACCCAGTTGTATTGGTCCCTTACAGATTCCACACTTTCCCACTTTCCGGCGTTTTCCGGTGTTAGTTGGTTCCAGTGCTGATTAAACTCCAGCTTTTGTGGGTTACTAAAGGCACTGCCCATAAATATCTCCTGATCCCTCGCCATGGGTAGCTGAGGATCCTGACTAAAGCAAGAGTATATTGCCAGGAACCAAAAAACTAAAACAAGAATTCCCGTTTTTTCGTGTATTTTAAAATTGAACAGTTTCATATTCAAGATCTCAATTATCATAAATTAAGATTCATGTTATCACAGATCGTTACACTGATTGCTATTTCCTTAAAAAGCCAACAACATTACACAATAAAATTGTAAGTAACTTATTTTAAACCCGGAATAATAAATAGTTCACATTTAACACAAAGGCAAAAACTACGAGTAAAACATCCATAATGAACATCTCCCAAAAACTGAAAGAACTGAATCTCGATCTCCCCGAAGTAAGTACACCCGGGGGTAATTACCAGTCAGTAAATGTGAGAGGACAGATTGCTTATATAGCTATTCAATTTCCAATCCTCAACGAGAAATTCCTCTATCAGGGAATTTTAGGAAAGGACCTAACCACAGAAGATGGGTCAAAAGCCATGCAGCTATGTGCGCTCAATGTCATTGCTCAGATCAATCAGAAAATAGGATTTGAACATATCATTGGTTTAAACCACATGGATGCCTATTATGTAGCTTCAGACACTTGGGACGAAGCCCCTAAAATAGTGAATGGTGCCTCCGACCTTTTCATACATGTGCTGGGAGAAAAAGGTAATCACTCCAGGGCCATCATGGGCGTGCATAACCTGCCTCGTGGTTTTTGTGCGGGCATTACCACATCATTTACACGCTCAACAAATAGCTAAAGCTCCGGCTTTGTTGTTTCTTGCCACGTAGATCTCCGAATGATCAATCTGGAATTCAAAACAACCTGCTCATTGTATTTACCCGTTTGATGAATTTGGTTGAATAGCAATTCTGCGGCCTTTCTACCCATCTCAAATGCTGGTTGCTCAATACTCGTCAAAGGGGGCTCCAGCAGTTCATCAGCTGGCTCATTATTAAATCCGGCTATTGCGATATCATCCGGGATTGATTTTTGATACTTTTTAATGGCTTTCAAGGCCCCCATCGCCAGCTGGTCACTGAAAGCAATGAGGGCATCAATCTCCGGATATTTTCTGATCAGGGTATCCACGATGTTCATGGCACTTATCTGGCTAAAAGGGCTATGGCAGACCCACTCTTTTTGCGTTTCTATCCCAAAATCTTCCAGGCAATCGAGATACCCCTTTTTACGCTTGTTGCTGATCTGTAAGGTTTTTGGTCCTGCGAGAAAACTGATATGCCTCTTCCCTGTCTCAACGAGATGTTGTGTCAGGTCATAGGCAGCCTTGTGATTGTTGATCATCACTTTTGAAGCGTTTACAGAACAGTCACGATTGAAAAATACCAATGGAAATCTTTTTACGATCCGCTTGAAGTGGGTAAAATCCCTTCCCCCACTCGACACAGAAACAATGATGCCTGCCACCCGCATCCTGAGCAGTTCATTGATGATCTCAGACTCTCTTTGTACGGACTCATTGGTCTGACAAATGATCAGCTTAAGTCCATGCTTTTCAGCT
Source organism: Cyclobacteriaceae bacterium (assembly GCA_965228595.1). Classification (GTDB taxonomy): domain Bacteria; phylum Bacteroidota; class Bacteroidia; order Cytophagales; family Cyclobacteriaceae; genus UBA7330. Next base: position 5,966,035 of record OZ245828.1, read on the forward strand.
TCCTGCTCGATCCCTGAGATCGCCGAGGCATATAGATAATAAGCAATACTCGGTACAATCACTCCGATAGAATTGCTCTGCTGATTGAGCAGGTTGATGGCCAGCTGATTGGGTTGATAATCCAGTCGCTTAACAAGCTTCATCACCCGTGATTTGGTCTGTTCGCTGATGTCAGGGTGGTCACTGATGGCCCGGGAAACCGTAGAAATGGACAGCCCTAGCTTATCCGCAATATCTTTTAAAGTCGCGATCTTATTCTTCATATAATCCAATTTTATGAACCTATCCCCTATACCACCAGACAATCACTATTTCCCTGGCTTTTTTACCTTTTATAAAGATCTGAAAATATCGTGAAAATACCGCAAACGTTTGCGGTAAGGTTTGCAGTAAAAATACTTTTAAACGGTTCTCTATATTCAAATTGATTTACTTATCATGCCCTCATGATCTCAATGATTGATCTGTATTTTTTGAATGAATAATCTAAAAACCCAAAATATGCACCTCAGAAATTCATTGCTTTTTATCCCTTTGCTCATCCTGATTTCTTTGGGATGCAAAGAACAACCACCTGTGGAAGTTATGCTTTGGCACAAAGCTGAGCTCACCTTTCAGGGTCCGGAAACTTCCGAAGATGCCGAAACCAACCCTTTTACGGATTACCGGTTAAATGTTCGTTTTACCAATGGGACCAAAACATACGTAGTACCGGGGTTCTATGCTGCCGACGGCAAAGCTGCAGAGTCAAGTGGCACTGCCGGTAACACCTGGAAGGTAAGGTTCCGTCCCGATGAATTGGGTACCTGGACCTATGAGGTCTCCTTTGTGAAAGGTGAAAACATTGCCATAAGCGACGAGGCGGGAGAAAGTGTGGCTTTTGACGGATCTACCGGTTCGATCAACGTGATTGAAAGCGACAAAACAGGAAAAGATTTCCGGGCGCACGGTCGATTGGACTATACTGGGGGTAGATATCTGCAATTTCAGGGATCAGGACAATACTTTTTAAAGGCAGGAGCCGACAGCCCTGAGAATTTCCTCGCCTATCATGAGTTTGACGATACCTATTCAAACCATCCACAAGGGAAAGACTTCGTCCATGAATATCAAGTCCACCAGGCTGACTGGAATGCCGGGGACCCTACCTGGCAAGGTGAAAAAGGCAAAGCGATCATTGGGGCCCTCAACTACCTGGCCTCCACAGGTGTGAATTCAGTTTACATGCTCACCATGAACATTGAAGGAGATGGTTATGACATCTGGCCCTATGTCGATGACAAGGATTTCACCCGTTTCGATTGCAGCAAGCTGGACCAGTGGGAAATCGTTTTTGACCACATGGATAAGCTGGGGCTGATGCAGCACTTTGTGACCCAGGAAACAGAAAACGAGATGCTCCTGGATGATGGTGAGACCGGATTACAACGTAAGCTGTACTATCGGGAGCTGGTTGCCAGATTTGGGCACCACCCGGCAATCACCTGGAATATGGGTGAAGAAAACGGTCACCTGGGAGAAATTAACCAGGATACACGGCATGAAATCGACATGATTAACTACATCAAGGAGGTGGATCCGTTTGACAGCTTCACCGTATTACATACCTCCTCCAGACAACAGGAGCGTGATGAAATCATGGGACCATTGTTGGGGCTGCAAACCCTTGATGGACCATCCATCCAAATACATCATCCGGAATCTGCCCATAAAGAGACCATCGCATGGTTGCAAATGTCTGCTGATGCAGGCAAGCAGTGGGTTGTCAATATTGATGAGATCGGTCCGGCCAGCCGGGGCATTGATGAAGACAGTGTAGCCATCAACAATCAGGACACCGTAAGATGGGTCACACTTTGGGGCAACCTGATGGCAGGTGGTGCCGGCGTAGAATGGTATTGCGGCTACCGATCAGCCAACAATGACCTGAACCTGGAGTCATGGAAAACCAGGGATCGGGTGTGGAGATTTACCTCGGCAGCTACGGATTTCTTTCAAAAGCATACTTCATTTACAGAAATGGTTTCCACAGACCAGCTGATCAACGACCAGCATGCATATTGTTTCAGCAAATCCAATGACACCTATGTAGTCTATGATTGGCGGGTAGAGGACTTAACATTGGACCTGTCAGGCGCAAGTGGGACCTATAATGTCTCATGGTTCGACCCGATTACAGGCGGAGATTTAAAGAAAAGTGATATCAAAATGATAGAAGGGGATAAAATCCAGGCCTTGGGAAACCCGCCGGGGAATCCTGATCAGGACTGGGTAATCCTCATAAAGAAACAATAGATCTGATGAATATTGTAATTTCATTTTTGACAATTTTCTTACTGTATGGTGAAAAAGCTCCACCTCTTTTTGAAGAAAAAGAAGGCATTCTCGCTGTGGAAGCCGAGGATTTTGCCGGTCAGCAACTGACTGATATACGAAAGTGGTATCTGTTCAACAAAAAATCAGACGTATCAAACCTTAAGGAGGATACTGAACTTCATTTTGAGGATGCCAGTAATAAAGCGTACCTGGAGATCCTCCCTGATACCCGAAAGACCCACGATGACACGCTCACCCATGGTGTCAACTTCACCAATAAAGCCGGTGAGATGGCAGTACTCAATTACAAAGTCTATTTCAACAATCCGGGTAAATATTACGTATGGGTACGCGCCTATTCCACCGGGACAGAAGACAATGGCATCCACGTGGGCATTGATGGTACCTGGCCCGAAAGTGGGCAGCGTATGCAGTGGTGTGAAGGAAAAAATCAATGGACCTGGGAAAGCAAACAAAGAACTGTGGAAGAACATTGTGGGGTACCGGAGCTGATCTGGATTGATGTGTCCACCAAAGGAGAACATACCATTTCATTTTCGATGAGAGAAGATGGCTTTGAGTTTGACAAATGGGCGATGACCAAAGACTATGAGAAACCTGAAGGTAAAGGACCAAAACCAGTAAAAAAATAATTTAAAACAAACGATAGATCTAAACTAAATGAATAACTACAAGATAGCAGTGGTCCCAGGCGATGGAGTGGGTCACGAGATAGTGCCAGCGGGAGTATCCGTACTTGAACATACAGCCAAAAAGTTCAACTTCAGCCTGTCCTACGACCAATTTCCGTATGGGGCCGGGTATTATAAGGAACACGGTGTTTTCCTTCCCGAAGGTGCGCTGGACAAGCTTAAAAAATATGATGCCATCTATTTTGGAGGTGTCGGTCTGCCGGATGTGGATGATACCCTCCCTGCGATGATGTACACTTTTAAAGTCAGGACAGCCTTTAGTCAATATGTAAATTATCGTCCTGTCAAGCTTCCAAGAGGATTATCCAGTCCCCTCAGATCAAAGAGTCAAAAAGACATTGACTTTGTGGTTGTTAGGGAGAACAACGAAGGGGAATTTGTCCAAAACGGCATAATCTTTCGTCCGGAAAGCCCGGAAGGAATAGCAACGGATACCAGCATGTTTACCCGCAGGGGCATTGAACGGATCGCGCATTTTGCCTTCAAATTGGCTCAGAAGAGACGAAAGAAAGTCACCAACGTGACCAAATCCAATACATTGATTCATAGCCTGGCCTACTGGGATCAGGTGATCGCAGAAGTAGCTGCCCAATATCCTGATGTTGAGCTACAAAAAATGTATGTTGACAATGCTTCAGCGTCTTTTGTGTTGCGTCCGGAGATCTTCGATGTGATTGTCACCACCAACATGATCGGCGACATACTCAGCGACCTGGGAGGTGCAATCATGGGAAGTCTTGGGTTGGGACCTAGCGGTAATATCAATCCGGAAAAAGACTTTCCTTCCATGTTTGAACCTATTCATGGCTCTGCTCCTGACATCGCTGGTAAAAACATCGCCAACCCCATTGGGCAGATCTGGTCCGGCGCGTTGATGCTGGAACATCTTGGCGAGAAAGCTGCTGGTGAAGCCATTGTAAAAGCCATTGAAGACACCCTGGAAGCTGGTTTTAAGACCATTGACCTTGGCGGAGAGGTAAAAACCGATCAAATGGCTGGAGAAATCATCAAAAGGATATAGCTTTCTTAAGATGAACGGTAAAAGAATCATCGATCTGACGCTCCCCTATTCAGAAGCTATTAGTGGTTTTAAAGCTAAACCAGCTAAAAAACTGGAAAAGGATGGGTGGAATGCACAAACCCTGGAAATCTACTCCCATGCGGGCACCCACATGGATGCGCCGTATCATTTTGGAGTAAGCAACCAGACCATCGATGATTTTTTACCCGGTCGTTTTATCCTTACCTGTCATCTGGCGAAAGTCAATGTGACTAAGGATCGCTATTTAATTGAAGTGGATAACCTTGGAGCTGTTCAGGACAAAATACAACCCGGTGAAGGCCTCATTCTTCAGACAGGATGGAGCCAACACCTTGGACAGCCCAGATACAGAGAGGGTCTGCCTCGCATCAGTGAGGGGCTGGCCAAATGGATCGTTGAAAAACAGATCAAATTCGTGGGTGTGGAGCCTCCATCTGTGGCAGATGTCAATGATCTCGAAGAAGTCACCCGGATCCACCGGCTGCTTTTAGGCGGTGATGTGATCATCGTAGAAGGATTGACAAACCTGGAATTTTTAAGTCAACCCAGGTTTACTGTGATTGCATTGCCACTCAAGATCAAGGATGGCGACGGTGCTCCTGCCAGGGTAATTGCGATTGAAGAATAATGGATTCGATGTTCAAAGAAAATCTATTTAATCAGCTACCAAAGAACTATATCAAATGGACTGCATCCACTGCAACCTTTGAAGAAACCATTGTCGTGTTGGATGATGACCCCACGGGAACCCAGACGGTGAACGATGTTCCGGTATTGACGAACTGGGAAATACCGATCATCGAAGAAGAATTCAGCAAAAACACGAAGCTATTCTTTATTCTCACCAACTCCCGGAGCCTTAAGGAAGCTGACACAACAGCTTTGCATCAAGAGTTGTCTAAAAACCTTATCCAGGCTTCCAAAAATGCAAATAGACCCTTTATCGTGGTTTCCAGAAGTGATTCTACGCTACGTGGTCATTTTCCCCTGGAACCCAAGGTCCTTGGTAAAGCACTCTTTAATGAACCTTTTCTCACCATACTGATCCCTTCCTTTTTTGAAGGTGGCCGGTATACCATTGGCAACGTTCATTATGTGGAAGAAGAGGATCAACTGATCCCTGCCGGTGAAACACCCTTTGCGAAGGACAATGCTTTTGGTTTCTCGGAAAGTAACCTTTACGACTGGGCATGTGAAAAAGACCCCTCACTAACTAAAAATGACATTTTTGATCTCTCTATTGCGGAACTCCGGACGTGGAAAAAGAAGGATGTAGTTGACAAGGTCATTAAAAACGTCCAAAAGAAGGTCTTCATCGTCAATGCCTGTAATTACCAGGACCTGGAGCGATTTGCTTCGGTTCTCAAAACGGCACTTCAAGTGGCACCTTTCAATTTGGTTTTTAGGTCGGCAGCTTCCATTGTTCCCATCCTGGGAAATGTGAAAAGGAAACCAGTGTTAACCGGATCAGAAATTTCAGAGCAAGGAAAGGCCGGGTTGATCATTGTAGGTTCTTATGTTCCTAAAACTTCCGATCAGTTGAATGAGCTCCTCAAACATTCCAGTGTAACAGGTTTTGAAATTAGTGTTGAGCGATTATTAGATGATGATACAAGAGCACAGGAATTGATTAGGATATCAAACCAGATCAGTGAACTGATCAGGGATGGCAAGAGCGTGGTAGCCTACACCTCCAGGGAGCTCCATAGTGGTAAAACCAAAGAAGAAAATATTTCTATTATCAATACCGTCTCGTCCGGAGTGGTTCAAATAGTCAAAAACCTCACAGAAAGACCCGGATACCTGATCGCTAAAGGAGGTATCACCTCCAGTGACATCGCTACCAAAAGTCTGGGCATCCAACGGGCAATGATCATGGGTCAGGCATTGCCCGGTATCCCGGTATGGAAATCCAGTCCTGAAAGTAAATTTCCTGACCTGCCCTACATCATTTTTCCAGGAAATGTTGGCACAAAAAACTCCCTGTTAGAACTATACAACAAACTAACCTTACCCCAATGAAAAAACTAATACCTACCCGATTCCTCATGGTTCTTGGGACTTTCCTGCTCAGCCTTTTACTCTATATTGATCGGATCAACATCTCGGTGGCTCAGGACAATATTGCTGACGACCTGGATATTACCGGACCCCAAATGGGATGGATCATGTCCATCTTTGCGCTGGGTTATGCACTGGCACAGGTGCCTTCAGGGAAGCTGGCTGACAAATACGGTCCACGGTCTATTCTAAGTATCGTTGTTAGCTTTTGGTCATTGTTTACCTTTTTGACTGGTGCAGCCTGGAACTTTATATCCCTATTTATCACTCGGTTACTGTTTGGTGTAGGAGAAGCAGGAGCCTTTCCCGGAATGGCCAAGGCAGTCTACAAATGGATACCTGTGAGGGAGCGGGGAATCGTTACGGGAATAAACTTCTCAGGTTCAAGAATAGGAGCTGCTTTTGCACTACCCATGGTGGCCTGGATGATCGCCACGTTGGGTTGGAGGATGTCTTTCATGGTATTGGGTGGTATCGGCTTTGTATGGGCTGCTATATGGTATTGGTGGTTTCGCACCAAACCAGAAGACCATCCGGGAATCAGCAAGGAAGAGCTGAACCACATTTTGAACACAAGACAAAAGGAGAGAGATCAAAAAGACCAAACCGGATTGCCGTTCTTATTACTGCTGAAGTCTAAGAACATGTGGCTGGCTATGGGGCAATATTTTGCCAGCAACTTTACCTTCTTCTTTTGCTTGTCCTGGATGTTTAGTCATCTCAAAGAGAAGTACATGCTGGATGCCCTGGAGGCCGGTTGGTATTCTTCAGCGCCGCTGATAGCAGGGGCGTTTGGTAATTATTTTGCGGGTTGGCTGGTGGACTACCTTTTCAAAACCAAAGGATTAAATGTGAGTAGAAAAATTCCTGCTATCGTTGGTTTTTTATTGGCATCGATTGGTATCCTGATGAGTATGCAGATGGATACTCCTGCCAGCGCTATCATTTTCTTTTCATTGGCCATATTTGGTGCAGACATGACGTTAAGTCCATCCTGGTCTTTTTGTGTAGACATTGGAAGAGAACATTCGGGCGCTGTTAGCGGAACCATGAACATGGCTGGCAACCTGGGGAGTTTTATCACTGCACTGGCCTTCCCTTATTTGTTGAGCTGGACTGGCTCACCCGATCCATTCTTTTATATTGCAGCTTTATTAAATGCTTTAGCCATTGTATTTTGGCTAATGACTAAACCGGAGAATTACGTGACAGACTATTGATCTATGGCCAGGGAACTAAAAGGAGTATTTGTAGGAGCAGGCTATTTTAGCCATTTCCACCTGGATGCCTGGAACAGGATCCCCAATGTCCAAATAGTTGCAGGATGTGACCTGGATCAGGATAAACTCAGTACTTTAACCACCAAATACAACATCCCCGTCTCCTATAAGTCTGTTGAAGAAATGCTGGATAAAGAAAATCCGGATTTTATTGATATCATCACTCCACCGGATACACACCTCGAACTTTGCAAACTGGCTATTTCAAAAGGTGTTCACATGCTTTGTCAAAAACCTGTGGCACCCACATTTGATGAAGCCACTCATTTGTTTGATCTGGTGAATAAAAGCCAGGTCAGGTTCATGGTCCATGATAACTGGAGATTTCAACCGTGGTATCGGAAAGTCAAGGCATTGATGGATCAAAAAGCAATAGGAGATTTTCACACGATCAATTTCAGGATGCGCATGGGTGATGGATGGGGTGAGGATGCCTATTTGGGCAGGCAACCCTATTTCAGGACCATGGAGAGGCTTCTGATCCATGAAACCGGCGTCCACTTCATCGATGCATTCCGGTATCTATTTGGCGATATAAACAAGGTATATGCGCGATTACGGAGGTTAAACCCGGTGATCAAAGGTGAAGATACCGGTTGGGTCCAGTTCGATTTCGCCCATGGAGGCATGGGTCTGCTGGATGCGGGCAGGTACAACGAAACCACAGCAGAGAAGCCACGGTTCACCTTTGGAGAAGCTTTGATCGAAGGGTATGACGGGAGCATTCGCATATACAATGATGGAAGGCTCACATTGACCAAATTGGGTCAACAAGAGAAAGATGTGTCTTATCACATTCCACAAACTGGTTTTTGCGGTGACAGCGTTCATGCATGTCTGAACCATTTTATCTCCTGTCTTGTAGATGGAAATGAATTTGAAACATCAGCGCTGGATTACCAAAAAACCCTGGAGGTACAGGAAGCCATTTATCGATCTTCCAGGGAAGAGAAAGGGGTTATGGTAGGCTAATGACTGAGTGACAGATTCCCACTACCGTTATTCTAAAAAAATCATCCTGATACATTTCTATTGATCTTTCTTAATGCTAATCAGTAGCTCTCCCGTACAATAGATGACTCCCTCTTCGCTTGCAGAAAGATTTTTGATCACTAGCCGGGCTTTGAGCTGCTCACTGGTTGCCTCCTGGGTCAATCGATCCTGATCAACCAATATTCGACCATAATTACTTGAGATCTTCTCCTCATTCAACGCGTCATAAAGACTATCTAAATCAAAGGAAACACTGAGCTCTTGATCAATTGTTGACAATGTCAAAGCTTTGGCATCTAAACTGATGACAACTGAATCACTTTCAATTACTAATGTTTCCTGGCTGAAATCACCATATTTTCCCCGGGAAAAATTAAATGAATACAGGTAATCGTATCCGCTCACAAGAAATACCTTGTTGGTACTTTCATCTGCATAAAACGTCGGGAAAGCAGTGTCCTCACCAGCAGACTTATAGACGTGTTCAAGCCCCATGAGTTCCATGGCTACATAATCCTCCGAATAACTACGTGCTTTGGCGATCTCCCTTATACTCTGATCGAACCACCCTTCAATAGCACTTAACCCATGAAAATCCTCCAGGTAATTAAGAATAGAGTATACTTCATTATGTAAACTGTCACTCAGGATCCCCTCATTGGCATGCCTGGGGTTCACCGTCAAAGACAGCGTATCTGACTCATCCCACCTGGGTTCGTTAATTATTTTCTGATCCAATATCCCCGCATCCGTGAGCATATTTTCCAGTCGCTTCACCTGGCTGTTTTCACTGACCTGAAACATCCCCCATGGTCCGAAAGAGCAAAACAGGATGATCACAAAAAGGGAAACAGGTATCACCCGGATATCCTTACCTCCCACTACTTTGTATATCGATACTCCGGTCAGCCAGATCGCTAATAAAATGGTGATATAGCGATTGATTGTAACACCATAATCTGCTACCCTGATCCCAATGGCCAGATACAGCATGACGATCATGGGGATGAGGACCCAATAGTATCCTTTCTTGAGAAACTGGATGGGTCCCGGGATGTCCTTATCAAAAGGATAGGCCAGCAACATGGCCAAAATTCCCAATACAGCCACCGCAATGATCATATACACGATGATACCTGTTGGCCAGTTCCAACCCACAATGATCTTGACAGAATAGCTGTACAGGATCAAAAAATACAAGCCAATCAGCGGTATCAGTACATACAGGATGAATGTGCGCAGCCCTTTGGGATACGTTACCTCCTCGTCGAGCTTCGCATAATCTGCAGGAAGCCCGGCCACAAAAAACCAGGTATTGAAGACGCCTGCCATAAAAAAGAACAATTCTGCATAGCGTTTTTCCTCAATATCAACCTGAAACAGGTTGTCCAGGGCGAATAGGGCCAGCATAAGCCCGAGGTATACTGTCGCCGAATACAAAGCTGACAATAGAAACCTAAGAAACAGTGCTTTATTGAAATTCCAAAAACCATTGAGTGTCCCCCGTTGAAGAAAACCGATGAACGCGACCAGCAAATGGGCTGAAATGGCCAGTATGGCATACCTAATATATGGGATGGTCACATTGAGTGTCTCCTCTGAGCCGGGCAGGTAGAAGTATATGCCCATCAGGATGACAATGATCCCGGAATACAGCAACCATTTAAATGAAGTAGTCTTGTTAAGTACAGTGATATAGATGTCCCCAGCAATGAAGAGGGGAACTCCCAGGTAACCACACAGAAGCAGGTTGACAAAAGGAAATACATTCTCCAGATCTGCTTCATGCTCAACCAGGAAGATGGCAAAGAAAACTGCCACGGCTGCAGAAATGATGACCATGGGGTGTCGAAGAAAGGCACCAACAGCCTGCTGAAACAGAAACTGAAGTGAGGGTAGCTTCATACGTTTAATGTATACCCAACCAATTTACGCTTTTTTTCGGTTTGCTAGTCTAATGAGGACCCATGATGGTTCATGCTAATATTTGAATTGATATCCGGTGGCTTCGATCAGCTTTTCGGAGCTGACACGCTTAGATGGAGCTGGCTCATCATTGAATACCGGAGGTGGTATCCCCAATTCTTTGGCTGCCTTAAGATAAAACGCCTTTCGTGTTTCAGGTGTTGGACTGCAGGCATTGAATGTCTCTCCCCAAACGTCCTGGCTGATGATGGTTTCTATTATTCCGATACAATCTTCCAGATGTATCATATTTACCGGATTTTTTGCTCCTGCCAGTCCGCTCTTGCCCGATAAAAACCTTCCCGGATGGCGCCCGGGGCCGTACAATCCTCCGAATCGAATTACTGTGGTTTGAAATTGGCTGCTTTCCATGAAGAGTTTCTCCATCTCAAGCAAGGAAACTCCTCCTCTGGAAAGTTGCCGGGCATCAGCATCTATCTCCGTCACAACACCATTTGTATTGGGATATACGCCGGTAGAGCTGACAAAAAGCACCCTGGTAATATGGTCTTTCGCCATTCGTTGGATAGTGAGCAGCTGCTTTTTATGGAAATTGGGGTCGTCATCCTGGTTTCTTGGAGGGATGTTGATGATTTGGATATCAGCTTCAAAAAAATCCCCGGGGTCACCAAAAAGATTCGGTTGAAATGATAACAGATAAGATTCAATACCTGCTTCTTCAAGGGTGGAAAGTTTTTCCTGTCGTGTCGTACTTCCTTTCACCTGATACCCGGCACGGGCTAAGAACTTTCCTAAAGGCAAGCCCAGCCATCCACATCCGATGATGCTGATTGATCTGTCCATGTTGTTAAGCATTGAAATGCCCGGACTCAATTATTTCATAATCTTTTCACGGTGCTTTTCTCCCCATTCCCCCAGGGCTTCAATCACTTTTTTAAGTGATTGCCCGTATTCAGTCATGGTATACTCTACAGTTACCGGGAAAGTATCATAAACCGTTCTTTTGACCAGTTTGTTCATCTCCAGATCTTTCAACTCTTTTGATAACATACGATCTGTGATTCTGGGGATCTCTCTGGATAGATCAGAAAATCGCTTAACTCCAAACATCAATGCAATAAGAATGGGCAGTTTCCACTTTCCACTCAAAATCTCCAGGGCATCCTGGATGGGAAGCATTTTCTTTTGGCAAGCCTGTGGATCATGAACAACCGGCTCTTTCATAATATACAAAATTAGAATATGAGGCTAAACTATACCAAAGTATAGCACTATACTCTGGTATAGTACTTACAAAAGTATAGTTACATCTCTTAATATTGCAAGTATCTAAAAATAAAAACTGATTAAAAATGAAAAATAAGATTATTTATTGGGCCACCACGGGATTAATTGCCGCAATGATGTTGATGAGTGGATTCTCCTATTTCACGAACCCGGAGGTTGCTGCAGGCATCGAGGGCATGGGCTTTCAAGACTATTTCAGACTGGAATTAGGTGTTGCAAAGGTGCTGGGAGCACTGGTCCTGCTTTTGCCAATGATCCCTACCCGTATCAGGGAATGGGCATTCGCAGGATTCTCTATCACTTTTATTTCGGCATTTATTGCTCATCTCGCCACAGGAGATGCTATCTCAATCGCTATATTCCCATTGATCGCATTGGCTATCTTGTCTGTTTCACATTTCTACTATTATAAAACATATGGGGCAGCATAGCCTCATGTGTTTAAAATCGATAGAAAATCATTACCCTGCCTTCAGTAATGGGAATCTCATCTTCTAGTATATTCCCAAGCCAGGAAGATGGCTTCTCTTCTTTCACTGTTGTTTTCTCGCTCATAATGATGGTCGGACCGATCATGAGCTCACAACCCAGGCGACTGGTAAAATTGAATTCCCTTCCCAATGATGCAAATAATAGAGATTTCCTTTCAATTTCCCATTTATCTTCTACCTGGTAAAATGAGGGGCCAAGCCTGATGATCCAGGGTTTTACCTGTGCCTTATTCTCTTCCTTCCCAAACCTAACCCCCAAATTCAAATTCCAGTAATACCCTCTATCCATATCATGGGCTACAGCAGGTAAACCAAACACAAACTCAAACTGGAAGGCCTTTTCGTGATAGATAGAGCTCAAATGAATGCCTGATGGGTAACCAAACCCGGCGGACATCCTTACATTAGATTGGCTGAATGCAAACAGTGGAAACAGCCATGAGATCAACAGAATAAAGACTAATGTTTTCATGATTCAAATGATTAATGAATCAAATTTAGAACCACGAAACCATGAAGTAAAACTGTATTTTGTCTGCTAATTCGGATCAGTTGCAGTTTTTGCAACTTTTCAGATCAAAAAGTCATTTCAGTCTGAAGGTTTGGCAGGTAGCATGTTCCTAATGGCTGAAATCTGCCACTTTTTCTTGTTTTTCACCACGATAAATGTGCTCCACATCTTCCGAATGGATCCATCAGCCTGGTAGATCTCATACCGGGCATCTACAATAGCACTTTGTTTCCCAATCATGCGAATATGCTCTACCGTCAGCACCCGCTTTCCCGGATTCCCGGAGGAGCTTCGCATCATACCTTTAAACGCGCCTTCTTTACCTCTCCTCCACTCGCCGGATGACACCAGTTGATCGATATCATCGGTCAATAGACCAGACAGCAAAGTAGTATCCCGCGTTTCACGGGCCTGAGCATAGTCTGCGATGAGCTTTTTAATGGTCTCATCCTCTTGCTTCTGGCTCAAAGCAGGAATTACAGCCCAAATAATCAAACATATAAAAACAAGACCTGATCTCATGGTTTTTACTTTTAACTCAATAACCCATTAACCTACCAACCTAATAACCTAACCACCTAATCACACCTCAAAACTATCTGCCTCTAAATACGCCTCAATAAGCTTCTGCTCTCCTTCTTTGCCCGGAAATTTATTCCCATGCTCCATACCCATGATACCTTTGAATCCTTTGTCATAGATATGCTTGAATACGTTCTTATAATTGATCTCACCAGTAGTTGGCTCTTTTCTACCCGGATTGTCACCAATCTGGAAATAAGCGATCTCTTCCCAGGTCAGGTCAATATTTCTGATAATGTGACCTTCCGTCTTTTGCATATGATAAATATCGAATAGGATCTTGCATGAAGGACTATTAACAGCCCTGCAGATTTCGTATGTCTGATCAGAGTTTTGAAGGAAAAGATCAGGTGAATCGCTCAAAGGTTCAAGTACCATCACCAGGCCATGCGGTTCAAAGATCTCAGCCCCCCTTCGCAGGGCTTCCACTACGTTTGCCGTCTGAATGCCAATAGGCAGTTTCCTTTCAAAAGCACCCGGCACCACGGTCATCCATTTGGCATTCACCCTTTTAGCCACGTCAACAGCTCTTTTGCAGCCATCCAGAAATATGTCCACATTCTCTTTTGTACCAGCTGCCAGTGTATTGGCCAGGTTGCCACCTTTATCCACCACAAAGACACCCATCTCCATATTGGTCTTAGCCATCTGACTGGCGATGGCTTCCTGGACCTTTATATCCCTTTTCATCATCCCATTATCCTCCAGTGCTGTGAAACCCTGGTCAGTCATGAACTTCAGCTGATCGATCAAATCCTCACCAGCAGAATTTTTAAACATGCCAAAATGCGGGGCATATTTCATCTTAAAAGTATTTTTCCCTTTTGCGGATAGGGGCATAGCCAAACCACCAGCCATGGCTGTAGTTCCCACGATTGAGCTTGTTTTTATGAAGTTTCTTCTGCTGTTGTTCATGTTTTCTTTTTTAGAATATAGGGTTGGGTTATCAATTTTTATTTTGAATGTCTAAATTATACAGGCTAGTTTAAAAAGTTATCACTAAGGCAAGGAAACATATTGAACTTAGTGCTGAAGTTCATCCACTGCGATTATCTTTATGCCAAATCAATGACCCATGAACCTAAAAACTACTTATTTCTTCCTTCAAATTCTATTACTTTTCTCCTTGTTGCTTTCTGCTTGTGAAGAGACTCCCAAAGAACAAGGTTACTTCACATCAGGGTTCAAAGCACTGGAAGTCAACAAATCCTCTGCCACAATCTGGACACGATTGTATGCTCAGGAAACTCCTAACCCCATTCGACATGACCGGAAGCCGACAGTATTTAGACACCCCATTGAGTTTGATGAGGAAATGCCAGTTACAAAAATGGATGGCGGAGTGATGGGTAAGGAAGGCGAAGTAAGGATAACGCTAAAATCGGAGAAAGATCAAAAGGTATCACCCTGGCTCCCTGCACTGGC